>NZ_CP070613.1:0-56535 GCF_017068375.1 Rhodococcus koreensis | reverse complement strand
CCCGGATCACCTCGACGACATCCTGGTCGGCGACGGGGCCGCACTCGCCTCGACTGCGGTGATCGCACGGGATGCGCCCGCGAGAGTGAGTTGCGCAGAAACCAGCGACGACAGGCCCCGGGAGGTGGATGCTTGCCTGGTGAGCGGGCACATCTGAGAACCGTTCCGCACCCAGGCAGCTCACATGCGGGGCTGCCGCACTCGAAGGAGTCACACCATGTTGGATTCATTGTGGGAACTGATCTGGTACACGCTGATGGTGTTCGCGTTCGTCGCCTACCTGATGATCCTGTTTCACGTCCTCGGTGACTTGTTCCGCGACCGCGGCATGTCCGGTCTCGGCAAGACGCTGTGGATCATCTTCCTGGTCGTGCTGCCGTACCTCAGTGTGTTCGTCTACCTCATCGCCCGGGGCCCCGGCATGGCGGAACGGCAACTCGAGGCGCAGAGCGCGGCGAAGCAGGCGACCGACCACTACATCAGGGAGGTGGCCGGGAAGTCGGCTGCCGAACAGATCGCCGACGCAAAAGCATTGCTCGACGCGGGCACCATCACCCAGGCCGAGTTCGACGCCCTCAAGGCAAAGGCGCTCAGCTGACACGCTCAGCGCCAGCCGCAGGCTCGCCGACCGCCCCTCGATCCGGCGTCGACCCCATCGAGGTGCGAAAACTGTTTCGCGTGCTGATCCTGTGCCACCATCGCCTTCGGGTGTCCGTGCGCGCCCTTCACGAAGGGGGCGGGGTCTGTGCCCGTCAGGGCTGTCGCAGACAGGGTCGGCTCTGCTTGAATTGAGGTATGTGCCGGTGGATGGCGTACTCGGGGGAGCCGATCCTCGCGGAGGACCTGTTGTTCCGCCCTAAACATTCGCTGATCGACCAGAGTCTGCACTCACGTCTCGGGGCGACGACCACCAATGGTGACGGCTTCGGTGTCGGCTGGTACGGCGAGGGCACCGAACCGGCGGTGTACAAGAGCATCGAACCGGCCTGGAACGACAGCAATCTCCGGGAGATCGCCGGTCAGGTGCGAACACCCATGCTGCTCGCCCACGTGCGGGCCTCGACCGGGACACCGGTGCAGCGCAGCAACTGTCACCCCTTCCGGCACGGACAGTGGTTGTGGATGCACAACGGCGCACTGCGCGGTTTCCACGAGATCAGGCGCGAGTTGGTGATGGCCGTCGACCCGGCCCTGTTCCTCGACATCGAGGGGTCCACGGATTCGGAAACCTTGTTCTTCCTCGCCCTGACGTTCGGTCTCGTCGACGATCCCTTCGATGCCGTTGCCCGGGCGGTCGGCTTCGTCGAAGACGTCGGCCACACGCACGGGGTCGAGGATCCGGTGCAGATGACCGTCGCGACCACCGACGGCGAATCGCTGTGGATCTTCCGCTATTCGAGCGAGCGGCAGTCGAGGTCACTGTTCTTCTCCACCGAGATCGCGAAGCTGCGCGCACTGCACCCGGAGGTCGAGGTCCTGCACCGGCTGGGCGGGGAGACCCGTTTCGTGGTCTCCGAACCCCTCCGCGACCTCGAAGGCGCGTGGAACGAAGTTCCGGAATCATCGGCCGGGGTGGTCCGGCCCGGCGACGACGAAGTCCGGCCCTTCGAACCGATCGCACCGACATGACTTCGCGCGGCACCGATATCAACCGGTGACCACACTACGTGTCGTTGCCATTTCGGGTGTTGCCCCTTCTCCGTTCCGGGGCAGACGATGAATGAATGCGCGGAGATGACGAAATGCTGCAGATCGAACAGGTCATCGCCCGCCTGATCACGCGTTACCCCTCGATCCCACCGGCGGACATCGAAAACACCGTGCGGAACATGCACAAGCGCTTCGTGAACGGGCGAGTACGTGACTTCGTGCCTCTCCTCGTCGAGAAAGCAGCCCGCCGGCACATCACCGAATCGGTCTCGCCGTCCGCCGTACCCGCCGCGCTGCCACCCGCCGGGTAACGATCCCACCGGGTACCGACTCAGCGGCGCCGCGCACAGATCACTTGGCGGTGGCCGTGCGCGGCCGCCCACGACGCGCGGTGGTCTTGGCCGGGACTCTTGACCGGAGGCGGACTCTCCGATTCCAGTTCCGCGTCGGCCGTCCAACTGATTTCGATCTCGGTCTCGTCGCCGTCGACCTCAATCTCGAGCTCCCACCGGACCCGGTCGGCGACGACGATTTCGATCGAGTCGCCGCCCGAGCCCAGTTCCACCTCGGAGCCGCTCGCGAGGGCCTGCCCGAGCGCGATGAGCCGGTCGGACACCTCTTTCCGGGAGAGCTCGGACTTGCGCTGGATCTCCAGCTTGGGCACGACGACTCCTGACCTCGGCGAAGTGTGTACTCCCCGTCACCGCCGCGGCGCAGGCGGCCGGTCCGAACCGAGGAGAAACCAACAACGATGCCGGCCCGTCTCGGCTCGACGTTGCGACGATCAGTCCTCGGAACGGCTCTGTGGCTTCTGAAATCATCCGAGCGCGTCGGGTATGGAACGACGCTTGGCTCATGCCCGGCCCGGGGCTTGAATTCTAGATAGGTCGCCCCACACATGAGACACTCAGTGTTGCGGGATCGACGTCGCGCTCGCGTCTACCCCCACCCCATTCCCGTCCCGGGCCCGATGACCTGACCAGGGCGGTGTGCGCGCAGGAGGTGGCCGTGACGTCTTGGGTGGCTCGCCGTCGATTACCGACCCACCTCGTGTCCGCAGGTCTGCGCGGGCGACCGATCGGCAGGCCGACACGGTCTCGCGCTCACACGCCCGTCCGGCTCGACGTCATGACAGCCGCGGCGGTGGGTCTGTGATGACCGAAGGACCGACGACCAGCGATCCCTCCGAGAAGGCAGCGGGCCCGCAACGCCTGCTCGGACTGCTGCTGGCGATGGCGATGTTCGTGCTCGTCGTCGACACATCACTGATGAACGTGTCGATCTCGTCGGTGGTTCGCGACCTCGACACGACCGTCAGCGGCGTCCAGGCCGCGATCGCACTCGAGGCGCTGGTATCCGCCGCGTTCATCCTCATCGGTGGCAAGGTCGGCGATCTCATCGGGCGCAAACGGGCGTACGTGCTGGGCCTGCTCGGCTACGCCATCGGTGCGTCCGCGATGGCACTCGCACAGAGCCTGACCGCGATCATCATCTTCTGGGCAATACTCGGTGGAATCGGCGCGTCACTCCTGTTGCCCGCGATGCAGTCCCTCATCCACGGCAACTTCGAAGGCGCCGCTCAGAAGAAGGTCTACGCCCTGGTCGGGGCGGCGGCCGCGATCGCCGCCGCCGTCGGACCGCTGCTCGGCGGTTTCATCACCACCTATCTCTCGTGGCGCGTCGGGTTCGTGCTCGAAGTCGTCATCATCGCGGTCGTGCTGTCCGGCATCAAACTGGTCCGCGACGTGCCCTACACCGGACCCCGCGTCATCGACCTGGTGGGCGCGGCCCTCTCCGTTCTGGGCATGGGCGGGATCGTGCTCGGAATCCTGGTGTGGCAGGAGGGCGGCGAATCCGTTGGTGCGCTCCTGGTGATCGGTGCGATTGCGATGGCCGTGCTGGCGTACTGGCTCGTGCGGCGCAAACGTCAAGGAAAGCCGGCACTGCTGGACCCGGACCTGTTCCGCTCCAAGATCTTCCGACTGGGCATCTCCGGGCAGATGCTCCAGCAGATCGCCCTGGGTGGCACGATGATCGCGCTACCGATCTACCTGCAGATGGTGCTCGAGTACAACGCGATGCAGGCTGGCTTGTCCCTCGCACCCCTCTCGCTCAGCATGTTCGCAGTGGCGGTGCTCGCGGGCAAGAAGGCGGGCGACCGGCGCCCGAGCAGCATCATCCGGTGGGGATTCGTGCTTCTGACGATCGGGATCGCGGCGCTGATCCCGATCGTGCCGCGCGCCGAGTTCGGCTGGGGCCTGGTGATCCCGTTGGTGATCGCCGGATCCGGGTTGGGGTTGCTGGTGTCTCAACTCAACAACTACACGCTGGCACCGATCGAGGAGGAGCGGATCAGCGAGGCCGCCAGCGTCAATTCCGCGGCGGGATCGTTCGGGCTCTCGTTCGGGCTGGCGTTCGCCGGCGCCATCATGCTGGCAACGCTGTCCTTCACCTTCACCTCGATGGCGGAGTCGAGCACCGTGCTCCCGCCCGCCGAGCAGCAACAGGTGGCGCAGGTGCTCGAGGACGACGCCGAAGTCATGAGCAACACCCAGCTCGAACAGTTGCTCGTCGACCAGCCCCCGGAAATTCAGGACGAGATCATCCGCATCAACACCGACGCACGACCGCTCGCCCTTCAAATCGCCCTGCTCATCCCCATCCTCGCCGGTCTCATCGGGCTGTTCAATTCGTTCCGCATGAGGCGCATCCCGGAGCCCGCAGCACCGGCCTCCGACGAAGGGCCAGAGGGGAACTGAGGGACTAACTCCCCTCTACCCACGCTCCCCTCTACCCACGGTCTGTTTCGTAGTCCCCCCATCACCGATGATGTTGGAACGCCTGTCGGGTACGACTCAGAGCCCGGTGTCGGCCGTGATGCGACCCGCGGTGATGGCCTCGAGCAGTGCTGCATGGTCTCGGGCGTTCTGGTCGGCGTACGTGTCGGCGAACTCCGCCATCACATCGTCGAAATCGGTGCCGTCCCCGAGGTAGGCGGCGATGGCGATCCGGTCGCCCCCGCGGGCGTGGGCGAAGGCGAGGGCCCGACCGCACATCCGACCGTACAGCTTCATCAGTCGGGGGTCTGGAATTCGACCGCCGCCGACCCCGCCACCATCGACGTGCCGGCCCCACCGCGGGTTTTTCGGCGGGATCGGTGGGATCGGTGGAAAGGACTTTGTCCCCTAGCCGGACCGTCGCGTGGGTAGGAACACTGATGGTGACCGGGATCGGTGCCCGCGCCTTGGCCACCGCTCGGCCACATCTGTGCGACTGAGAGTACCCACATGACACGCCTGCAGGCTTCTTCGGTGAGCGCACCGCATCACTGCATTCCCACCCGCCGAGCAATGAGCACGCCGGAGATCCTGCAACGGATCCAGGCGATGTTCGCCGATGGGGACGACCCCGGCTCGGCTGGCACCGACGAGAAGCCGTCGCCTATCTGACATGCAGAGGTCCGGCTGCGCGCACCGCAACAGTGTTGCGGTGCAAGCGAATTAGATGATCTTGCCCCGTCTGCAGCCTCGTGGTCCCGCCGATGACGATCCGATCCAGTGGCCCCGCCAGGCGGGGATCGTCAGCTGACCGGCCATCCCGGTGTGCGGCCGACATCGTTCCATTCTCGATCCCACTGGCGCATCCGGCTTCGCGTATTCACCCACCGGACCCCGCAGAGCAGCAGGAAGGAACCCACCGCGGCGGTGGCCCACACCGACAGCGCGGCGCCGACGGCGATCGCCGCGTTCTCCGGGCCCGATCGGGGCTCGTCGACCACGTGGCCGTCAGGACCGATCCACACCGAGACGGTGTCGCCGCGGCGGGCGCCGGGTCGGGTTTCCACGTCGGTGGACTGGAGGGTGCCATCGGGCGCAGTCCACTGAGCCGTCGCATGGTCTTCGGTGTCCGGGGCGTCACCGGCCGCGCCCCCCACGAGCACTTGGTGCGGATCGTCGATGAGAACAGCAGATTGTGCATGTCCGCTCTGCAGGTCGGCGCGAGACTGATCGTTCAGGCGGGTGTTGGTCACCGTTCCGAACGCCGCCGCGAACGGGACCATGATCAGCACGAAGCTGATCACGACGGCCGCGACGACGACATCGAAACGGTCCCTGGCCCGCATGAGGGGATTTCGGCTCCACGGAGTCAGTCTCCACCAGCGTGATGCGGATGACTGATGGACATTCATCCCGTGCCTCCTCGGCCATCCTTACGCAATCCGAGTCTTCCGCACTCAGGGCGCGCGGCGTAGAGCACAAGGTCATCGGCAGAAGCGACAGAGAAAGCACCTTCCCGGCCACGTTCCACCGGGCGTGCGTCGACGGCAGGCCGGCGACGCGGAGACCAGCCGCCAAGGACGAACGGGTGACCTTCGGCCTCGCATTGAGCTCGCGGTGACCGCCCCGAGCGCAAGCATCGTCACCCACACGACGACGGTGGCACGTGCCGCCCCGTCCGCCCTGTCCGATGCGATGGGCTGAGCGTGCGCCGAGACGGAGAGTCGCGTGCCTCAACGGTGACGTCGACACATTCTCGCCGAGAACGGATTCGGGTGTGTGAACGTGGATTCTTCCGTCAGGCGGCGCGCCGCGAAGGTGCGGGTGTCAGTGCCGGAGAAATCGGTGGTGATCGCGCCGCTACCGAGGCCATGCCCGACCACGGTCACCACGCAGTGCGAGCCCTTATCGGTGGTCGCCTGCCAGCCGGGGCAGGGTCAGGCGGCGGCCGGTGACGTACTCGATGTCGAGGACGAGGTAGCAATCCGAGGGCTGGATCATCCACGGGGAGGGGCCCGTGTGGTCGAACCCGGACAGATACTCCGAGCCCGTGGCAGTGCGGGCGTGACCGAGCACGACCACACTCCATCCGTCGCGGGTTCCCGACTCGACGTGGCCGGCCTCGAACGCCACGAACGTCCGATCGAAGCGGGCGAACCAGGACTCGTTCTCGGTCGCGATGACGATCTCGGCGCGGGGGGCGGCGAAGGTCACCAACCGCACCGCAGGTAGGGCGTCCTCGGTGTAGAGCAGACGACCCGTGGGCACCGACCGCAACGCGTGGACACATGGCGGGCTCAACCGGTCGATGCAACACCTCGATCACGGAGGTTTGCGATGGGATGGGGCAACAAGCAGATGATGCCTGCGGCGCCGGTGGGTGCCAGGCGGCAGTGGGCGGCGGACAGGGCATTGCGACCTCCGATGCGTTCACCGGGCCGGCCGGAGCCCTCTCGCGCGGTGCAGCGGGACTTCTGGCGGCGGATCGCATCGGGAGTGACGACGGTCGAGGCCGCGGAGGCCGTCGGCGTGTCATGGCCGGTCGGATGCCGTTGGTTCCGCCACGCTGGCGGCATGCCGCCGATCAGCCTGGACGAGCCCACGGGCCGCTACCTGTCGTTCGCCGAGCGTGAGGAGATCGCGCTGCTGCGCGCCCAGGATGTTGGCGTGCGCGAAATCGCCCGCAGGATTGGACGTGACCCGGGAACGATCTCACGCGAACTGCGCCGCAACGCAGCGACCCGGGGCGGCAAGCCGGTCTACCGGGCACTGGTGGCGCAGTGGAAAGCGCAACAGGCCGCGAAGCGCCCGAAGACGGCGAAGCTCGTGGGCAACGACGAGTTGCGTAAGTACGTGCAGGAGCGGCTCTCCGGCAGCGTCCGCCGACCCGACGGCACGATCGTCCGTGGGCCTGAGACGCCCGCGTGGAAGGGACTGAACAAGCCGCATCGGCAGGACAGGCCATGGGCGACGGCGTGGAGCCCGGAACAGATCTCGCACCGGCTCAGGATCGACTTCCCCGATGATGAGTCCATGCGCATCAGCCATGAGGCGATCTACCAATCGTTGTTCATCGAGGGCCGCGGCGCGCTCAAACGGGAGCTGGTCGCGTGCCTGCGCACCGGGCGGGCGCTGCGGGTTCCCCGAGCGCGGTCGCAGAACAAACCGCAAGGGCATGTCACCGAGGACGTCGTGATCAGCGAACGCCCCGCCGAAGCCGCCGATCGCGCCGTCCCGGGGCACTGGGAGGGGGACCTGATCATCGGAACCGGCCGGTCCGCAATCGGCACGCTCGTCGAGCGCAGCAGCCGATCGACGATCCTCGTGCACCTGCCTCGGCTGGAGGGCTGGGGCGAGAAGCCACCCGTGAAGAACGGTCCTTCCCTCGGTGGCTACGGCGCCGTCGCGATGAACGCCGCGCTGACGACATCGATGACCACCCTTCCCGAGCAGCTCCGCAAGACCCTCACCTGGGACCGCGGGAAGGAACTCTCCGGTCATGCCCAGTTCGCCCTCGATACCGGCACGAAAGTGTTCTTCGCCGACCCGCACTCGCCCTGGCAACGACCGACGAACGAGAACACGAACGGCCTGCTGCGCCAGTACTTCCCGAAAGGCACCGACCTCTCCAGGTGGTCCGCCGAGGACCTCGAAGCCGTCGCCCTGGCGATCAACAACCGGCCCCGCAAGATCCACGAATGGCGAACCCCGGCCGAGGTCTTCGCCGAGCAGCTACGCTCACTGCAACAGCCAGGTGTTGCGACGACCGATTGAATCCGCCCATTCAGTGAGGGTCAGAGTGCCGTCACGGCCGGATGTACGCATCACGCTGTGCTCCCTTCCAGGCGCGACGGTCGGGTGCATGCGTCTACCTTCTCAGCATGAACGTGTGTTCCTCTCGTGGTTAGAGTCCTAAGTCGTTGCCCCGGTCGTCGGAGTCACCCCTGGCGCCCCGCCCACGCGTGACCGGGTTTGACCTCGACGACAAGGGGCTATCCCCGGGGTGCACGCACCGCCGTCGGCTACGCCGCCCCGCCCGCACGGCGGGGCGCGCATCCGCGAAGCGGGGCAGAAAGCTTGGTGACGATGCCAGGAGACGACGAATCACTGCTGCTCGACACTCTCTCGCAGCTGCGGCTCCAGCAGATGCTGGCCGAGATGCAGGAGCGCATCGAGCAAATGACCGCCTCCCGGGAGCAGTTCGACGGACTGCTCGAGGCGATACTCACCATCTCCTCCGGCCTCGACCTGGCAGCGACACTGCGGCGGATCGTCGACGCGGCCATACGTCTGGTCGACTGCCGCTACGGGGCCCTCGGTGTGCTCAACGACAGCGGAGACGGGTTGCAGGATTTCGTCTACTCG
Source organism: Rhodococcus koreensis (assembly GCF_017068375.1). Lineage (NCBI taxonomy): Bacteria > Bacillati > Actinomycetota > Actinomycetes > Mycobacteriales > Nocardiaceae > Rhodococcus > Rhodococcus koreensis. The sequence continues at coordinate 47,743 of NZ_CP070613.1, read as the reverse complement.
GGCATCGACGAAGACACCCGGCTCCTGATCGGGGAGTTGCCGACCGGGCACGGCCTTCTCGGCCTACTCATCGACCGCCCCGCATCGATCCGCCTGGGCAACATCGCCGGGCACGCCGCATCCGTGGGGTTCCCCGCACATCACCCGCCGATGCGCACCTTCCTCGGTGTGCCGGTCCGCATCCGCGAGCAGGTCTACGGCAACCTGTATCTCACCGACAAAGCCGCAGGCCAGCCTTTCACCGAGGACGACGAAATCCTCATCGAAGCCCTCGCCGCGGCCGCCGGGATCGCCATCGACAACGCCCGCCTCTTCGAACAAGCACGACAACGCCAGCAGTGGCAGCAAGCGGCCAGCGAGATCCGCGGTGAACTGCTCGCCGCCATCGACCCCAGCGAGGTGCTCGACCTGATCGCCCTCCGGGCCCGCCACCTGGCCGGCGCCGACCACGTCCTGATCGCCCGACCCGATGACCTCGAGCAAGAGGCCGCCGACGTCACCGACCTCACGGTCACCGCGTACGCCGGAACCGATCCGAGCGTGCCCGGTATGCGGATCGGCGTCGACGACACCGCTACAGGGAGGGTCTACCGCACCGGGAACCTGATCCAGGTGCCGGGCATCAGCGATACCGGCCCGCATGGTCCGGCTCTGCTGCTGCCGCTGCGGGTGTCCGCGGACGCGGTGACCGGGGTCCTCGCCCTCGTCCGCAATCGCGGCCGGGCACCGTTCGACGACCGCCAACTGCCGCTGGCCGCCGCCTTCGCCGACCAGGCCGCCCTCGCGCTGAAACTGGCCGACGATCAACGCCAACTCACCGCTCTGTCCCTGATCGCCGAACGGGACCGGATCGCCCGGGATCTGCACGACCACGTCATCCAACGGCTGTTCGCGCACGGACTGCACCTGCAAAGCGCCCAGGCCCGCAGCCGCGTCCCCGAGGCCCGGCAACGATTGTCGGAGATGATCGACGACGTCCAAGACATCATCACCGACGTCCGCACCGCCATCTTCGACTTGCAAAATGGAGAGAACGACGGGTTCGCGCTGCGCCCGGCATTGACCGCGATCATCACCGAACAAACCGGTGAGAGCGGACTGCGCACCACCGTGCGGATGACCGGGCCGCTGAACGTGGTCACCGGACCACTCGCCGACCACGCCGAAGCGGTGCTGCGGGAAGCACTGAGCAACGTCGTCCACCACGCCCACGCCCACCACGTCGACGTCACCGTCTCCGTCGACGACGACCTCACCATCTCCGTCACCGACGACGGAATCGGCCTGCCCGACACAGCCGCCCGCAGCGGCCTCCACAACCTCACCGCCCGCGCCCAACAGGCCGGCGGCACCTGCACCATCACCACCCCCACCACCGGCGGAACCCAACTGACCTGGACCGCACCGCTCCCAGAACCGTGAGACGCAACCCAAATGTAAAGTCACGGCGCTCGATGTCCGTTGCGCCGACCGGTGACCCGTGAACATCCAAAAGGTGTACCGGCGCTGATCCAGCGATCTTGTCGGAGCCGTGTCGCGAACATCTCCACCGCCCGCGCCGCGGCTGCCGGGGACACCGACCCCGTGTCGGCCGCGAACTCTGTCCGGCGAGATCACCTGGATGTGCCCGGGAACTCGGTCTCGTGGAAAGTCTTTCCGGTTCAGCGTGACGATCACCCCGGTCCCGCCGACGACGGCGGCCGCAACGACGTGCTCATCGTCGGGATCGGGCAGCGAGAATGTGCCCTCGAGCGGCTCCCAACCGGTCACCATCGCATCACCCGAAGTACTCGCGCATCGTCCCGACCAGCCGCGCACCAGCCGTTTGGGCCTCCGCCGGAAAGTGCTCGCGCCGTTCGAGCTTGGCGGCCTCATGGAACTCGGGGCTCGTCGAGAATCACCTCCGCCCACAACGGACGATACAAACCCTCGACCGCCATCGACAGCAGGAAATCCCGCTGCAAGCTCGGCCAGAGGACAGTCCGGGCAGTCTATCGACCACCCGCCGACGCTGTCAGCCCACGCCGCGGGCGCGCCGTCGCTCCGCGACCGCTTCTGTGCTCAACTACTCCGCCCCCACCGCCGGATCGTCCTCGTCGTCGATCTGCACCCCCGTCTGCGCAAGCGCCTCGTACTGGCGGGCCGGCCGCTGCTGCTGCTGCTGCTACTCGAGCACATCCCGCAGCAACAGCCGATGCCGGTTGCCAACAGCCGATGCCGGTTGCCGACCTTCTCCGCCGGCAAACTCCCCCACATCGATCAACCGGCGCACCGTCGGCCGGCTCACCCCCAGCAGATCCGCGGCCTGCTGCGTCGTCGACATCGTCGCCCGAGGCGCCACCGTCACCGCACGACCGGACCCCAGCGCGGCCACCACCTGTTTGAGCGCCGCATGCACCTCCGCCGGCAACTCCACCTGATCATGCTCACCGGCACCGACCAGCAGATACCGCGGCTCGACCCGGTCACCGCGGCGCCGCTCGTGCGCGTCGAGGAAGCCGACCACCGCCGCCAACCCCGCACACTCCACCGTCTGCGGGAGATACGTGTGCTGATCCAACGCCTGCGTACCCATGACCGAACCACTTCCCGTCCGAATTACTCGGAACACCTTTCGAACCTTCGAATAGCGGCGAACCGTGGATGGACAGCAGATTCAGGCGCTGCAAGGGCCGAACACACCCGGCAGGTTCAGTCCGGGGGTGAAGAACCGCTTCATCCCGATGAAGAACCACGCCACCAACGCCGGCCATGGGACGATGAGGGACCCGGGATTGTGGACGCATCGGCCATCGACTGATCGGATCTGTCGGTGTTCACTCGAATTATCACAAGCAATGCGAAGGCTCGACCCGAGCTGGTCGACACCTGTGGCGGCGCCCCTGATCGACGCCCGGGAAGGGACGGCACCGATGAGACCGGACACAGCGGAAGCCCGCATGTTGCTGTCGGTGATCGAGCATGCCCAGAACATGGTCGCACTCGCCGACTACGACACCGGACGCCTGCGCTACCTCAACCCCGCCGGGATGCAGCTGATGGGATTGACCGACGAGGCGGCCGTCGCCGCCCGCTGGGCGCCGGAGTTCTTCACCGACGTCGGATTCATCCAGGCCCCCGAGATGGAATCAGCCCTGCTCGAACAGGGCCGGTGGGAGGGCCGGTCGGAGTTTCGGCACTTCCTCACCGGTGAACCGATCCCGGTGACCCTGTCCACCTACGTGATCGAGCACACCGAGGACCAGCGCCCGGCGGTGATCGCCTGCATCGCCCAGGACCTGCGCACCGCCCAGGAGCACGAACAGCGCCTGCACACCGCATTGGAGGCGGCCGCGTACCGGGTCCGCGAACAACGCGCCCTCGCCGACCTGAGTCAGCTCGCCGTCGACGGCGACCTCGACCACGTCCTCGTGGCCGCGGCGGACGCCGCCGCCGCGTTGGTCGGGGTCAACTGCGCCTCGGTGGCCCGGGCCGAGGAGCCGGGCGGTGCGTTGCGGGTGCTCGCCTACCGCGGTCAGCCACCCGTCCCGGACACCTTCGCCCCCGGTACCGATTCGCAGCCCGGATACGCGGCCGCCACCGATCAGATCATCATCTGCCCCGACCGGTACGGCGAGCACCGGTTCTCCACCGAAGCCATGAATTCCCGGGGGCTACGGAGCGGGGTCTGCGTTCCCATCGGCGCCGAGACGGTGTGGGGAGTGCTCACCGCACACAGTGCCCGCCCCCGCGACTACTCCGACCGGGAGGTGATGTTCCTGCGCTCGGTGACCGCGGTGCTGGCGGCGGCGATCCGGCGCATCGAGGCAGAGGAGGCGCTGCGGCATCTGAGCCTGCACGATCCGCTGACCGGGCTACCGAACCGTGCCCTGGCGCACCAGCAGATCGACGCCGCCCTGGACACCGCACGCGGAAGCGGGCGCACGGTGGCCGCGTTGCTGATCGACCTCGACCAGTTCAAGACCCTCAACGACCGACTCGGCCACGCCGTCGGCGACGACGCCCTCATCCGGTTGGCCGAACAGCTCCAGTCGGTCGTGCGCGCAATCGATACCGTGGCCCGGATCGGCGGCGACGAATTCCTCATCGTCTGCCCCGACACCACCTCCGCCGACCAGGCCATCGCCCTTGCCACCCGCATCACCGAACTGCACATCGGACCCGACTCGCCCGGACGCGAACTGCGGTACACCGCCAGCGTCGGCATCGCCCTCGCCGGACCGGAAGACACCCGGGAGACGTTGATCCGACGCGCCGACGCCGCCATGTATGAAGCCAAAACCACCGGAAGCGGACACACCCTCGCCCCCTGACACGAACCCCCACCCCCACACCCAAGCACACCGCCACCGACATACATTGTGCCGCATAATGTTCCTGCCGAAACACCAAACACGCCACCCACGCCAGCCGAGCGGCGCCGAACCTGACCTACCCCCAACAGGATCCGGGGAGCGGATGCTTGCGACCGGGCCTCGGCCGGCACGAACACCCACGGTGCATCAGCGAGATGCGCGAGCACCCCAGACGCGAACTCGCCCACAGGCCCACACCAGACCCCACCGCACCACATTCAGCTCAGCGACGACGAATACACCCGCGCCCACGCCGCCGCCCGCACAGCCGGCCAGAACCTCGAAACCTCCGGTCCACGACCTCATCACCGCCGCCCTCGACACCGAACAACCCGAATAGCAGGTTCAATCGGAGGTGAAGAACAGCGCCAAGAACAGCGCCATCGCCATCAAGAACCACACCACCAACGCCGCCATCGGCACCAACCGCAGGAACGCGCACACCAACCGCAGGGCGAAGTCCACCCTCGGATCGGCCGCGGCGATGCGGCCCGTGACGGCGACGACCTACGGGGTCATCTGTTCCCCGGTGACGAGGAAAATCACCCGGCGCCCGACCACGACGGCATGGTCACCGAAGCGCTCGTAGAAGCGGCCGAGCAAGGTCACATCGACCGCGGCCGGGATGGTGCCGGGCCAGGCCGGATCCTCGATCAGGATGAGCAACCGTCGATGCAGGTCGTCGAGGACGTCGTCGCGTCTACCGATCTCGGCGGCCAGTTCGGGACCATGCGTGCGCAGAACCCGCTCGGCGAGGCCGGCCAACTCGGCCGCCACCCGCCCCATCTCGGAGAGCAACTCCTCCGCCACACCGGAGGCGACGCGCTCGGGATGACGGCGGCGGACACTTTCGGCCACATGCTGCACCAGCCCGCCCATCCGGCTCAGATCCGCCAACAGGTGCACACCGGTGACCACCTGACGGAGATCACGCGCCACCGGGCCCTGCAACGCCAACAGCGCCATCGCCAAGTCCTCGCACGGACCGCGCAACTCCTCGATCTGATCGTTCAGGTCGAACACCCGCTCCGCCAGGGGCAGCTCCGCCAGCGCCAGGGCCTCGGTCGCCGCCTGGACCGCCTCCCCGGCCAGCCGGCACATCGACGCCAGACGGTCCGTCAGCTCGTCCAGCTGCTCGTGAAACTTCATCCGCATGTGCATCATCCTCGTGCACCTGCCGAAGACAGCGCCGGGACGTGTCACCTTTCCTGGTCAGAAGGCTCTCCCAGGCCGCGGTTCTTCCCCGTCCATCCAGGCGATCACATCGAACACCCGCAGTGCGGAGATCTCGTCGGGGAGGCCGGCCTCCTTCCGGATCGACAGCAACCGGCGGTGCAGCGCTGCGTCGTCGGCGCGGAGGGCCTCCCGGGCCGGGTTCACATGCGCCCGGGCGGTGCCCAGGACCCCACTGACCACCGAGTCCCAAATCGGATACAGCCGGGGCGTGTGCGGGCGATCAACTTCGCTGCCTTCGTCCAGCCCACTTCCCGCAGGCCGCGGAGGGCGGTTTCCAGGTCCCAGGCGGGCCACCCCCGGGGTCAGCGGCTCCGATTCGTCGACCTGGTCCCGATCCGGGCGTACAGCCTCCAGGAGGGCGTTCGGCGCCTACGCCTCGGACTGGGTGTCGAGGATCGCCCGCGCCGCCCTCGCCGGGATCTCCCGCCGACTACCCCAACGTCAGATCGAAGTCATCAAGGAGCGAGGCAGTCACCGCATCCCGAGCCCACCCGTCAACGTCGAGTGGCGCCGAGCGCACCACCGTCAGCGCCGGTGCCGTTCGGCCGTCGATCAGCATCAGCGCGAGTTCGTTTCGTCCGTGTCGGCACTCGTAGCGAAGCCCCTGCGCCGCGGGAGTGTTGGTCAGAATATCGGTCGCGGTCCGACGAGTCTGCCCGTAGTCCCGCCAGGTGCACGCCGTCAGGGAGGCCTCCTGACCGAGTCGGATCAGGTTCCGCTGCCCGTCCAGGACTGCGATGTCGACGTCGTCGTCCAGCACCAGCTGCGCCAAGGACTTGCCGGTCAAGAGTCGCTTTCGGATGATCAAGTCCGGTGGAATGTCCTGGCCACGCAGAATCCCTTCGGCGACCACCGCACCCACCGACAATCCGAGATACAGGTAACCGCCCAGCGCGGCCCCACCCGGGCACACCGCCCGGTCGTGGACCGGCTCGAAACGCCCCTGCGCCGGAATGACAGTCGCGCGGGTATCGAGGGTGCGTGCATCGACCCAAGGCGCAATGTTGTGCGGCCCAAACGCATTCGGAGGATATGCCGATGGCGTCCAGTGCACCCGCCACAGCGGTGTTCCCGGTCGAAGTCGCAGGCACGGCTGGAGCTGTTCGAGTGGCTCTCGTACTTCAATCGACGTCGCCGTCACTCCGCCCTCGGATACCTCACCCCGGTGGAGTTCGAACAACGACTGATCGCGTCGTCTACGCTGTCAATCGCCGCATGAAATCCGGTGTCCACTCCCGAGGGGCAACCTCAGCGCCTACCACGGCTTCGATCTGGTCGAAAAGAAGACAGGCATCGCACGGGTCTACCTCCAGTCACAGATGACCGCGCTGACTACCGCTCTCGCCCCCAACGATGGGCTTACACCGTCCTGACGGCCTGACTGACAACCTCAATCAACCAGTCCGGTCGGTACTTCCCAAGGAGATTCGGTTCGATCTCACGATCGGTGTTGGGTGGTCCGAAACCTGGGACATCGAGCCCCGAGTACCGCTAGTGACGACAGACCCTGACCGCGACAAGTGGGCGGCGGTCTATGCGGGCACCGTCGTTCAGCACGCAATCCTCTCGCCCATACAACGGCCGCGGACAACGTCTCGAAGAGGGCGGTGCGGCCTTGCCCGGGGACGGCTGATCCCTGAATATGGGAAACGACGCCGCGACCAGATCACCGGCGTTGAACCTGTCGCCCTGTCATTCGGTGAAACGCGCGGACCAGAGCCGGATAGTTTCGTCGGTGGCACCCTGCGAGCGCACCCAGGTGTGCACCCCACCGGGGTGCGTATCCCAGTGCGACAGGACCCCTTCGATGGCGTCGGGTACGGCGCCGCGGAGGTCGCGGTCGTGGGGATGCGCCCGGCCGAGTTCGGGAGCGAAGCGGGTGATCCGCGCCAGGACGGCCGGCATGTGTTCGTTAGTCAAGACGTAGTCGGCGATGATGTCGCCGGGTTCGACGCCTGCGATGCGCAGCAAGAGGGCCACGGCGATTCCGGTGCGGTCCTTGCCCGCGGCACAGTGAAGCAGCACCGGTCCGGGAGCGGTGGCCGCGACCCGCAGGACGTCCGCGAGTTGCTTCCCCGCGTTGATCAGGATTCCCTGGTAGATGTCGGCGAGCCGGGCACCCTGGCTGGGCGCGGTGACTTCGGTGTCGGTGAGCAGGGAGATCAGATGCACCGCGGTGCCGTCGGACTGCAACGGGTGTGCACGGGTGGCGAACTCACGGGGGCTGCGGAGATCGACGACGGTCCGGACCGGCCATTCGGCGACGACGGTGGGGCGTGTGTCACCGGGCGCGGGCAGCGCGCTGCGGTACAGCACTCCGGGACGTGTCCGGCGCCCGTCGGAGGCGGACAGGCCCCCCAGATCGCGGAGATTGGGGAGAACATCGATGTCGGTCACCGTCATATGAGCTTCTTCCTGAGATAGGAGGCGGCGCGGTCGAGGGTCACCACGACCACGAGCACGACCAGGACGATCGTGAGGACGTTTCCGTACTCGAAGAGCCGGAGTTGCTGGGTGAGTTCCATGCCGATGCCACCGGCGCCGACGATGCCGAGCAGCGACGCGGCGCGCACGTTCCCGTCGAGCACGAGCAGGGTGTAGCTGGCGATGGTCGGCACGGACTGCGGCAGCAGCACCCAGCTGATGCGCTGGGAGCGGGTGGCACCGGCCGCGGCGGCCGCCTCCCATGCCCGCATGTCCATCGTCTCGAAGATGTCGGCGAACAGCCGGGCCATGCCCGCCGCCGATCCGATGACGATGGCGAGGGTGCCCGCGAGCGGACCGAGGCCCACAGCGGAGACGAACAGCAGCGCCCACATCAGTTCGGGGATGGCCCGGGTGATGTTGATCGACGTTCGCGCGGCGTGGTGGAGCCCGGCCTGACCGAAGACCGAACGCGCGCCGAGCAGCGCCCACGGCAGTGCGAGGAGGACACCGATGGTGGTGCCGATGACCGCGATCGCGAGGGTCTCGCCCATCAGGGTGACCGCGGTCGGGAGGATGGACAGGTCGGGCGGGAACATGCGGCCGACGAAATCGGTGATGTGCGGGATCCCGTCGAGCAGGGCAGCGGCGGAGAACTCGGTGGCCTGCGCCGACCAGAGGATCACCACGGCGGCAACGAGGACGCCGGCACCGGTCTGCCAGGACGGCCGACGCAGCGCGGCGAGGTCAGACGTCGACATTGGCGTCGACGGAACGCGTTCGGTATCGAGGGACATCACCGCACCCCCATGAGCGCACGGTCGGGTTCGGCGTAGAGCAGATCGAGATCGGCGGTCGTGACGGATGCAGTGGGGCAGTCGAAGACGAGGCGTCCGGCACGCAAACCAACCAGCTGGTCTGCGACATCTCGCGCCAAGTCGACGTCGTGCAGATTCAGTACCGCGGTGAGTCCCTCGACACGCGCGAGTCGCACGATGTCGTCGACGACGCCGCGGGCGAGAACCGGATCGAGGTTCGCGACCGGTTCGTCGGCGAGCAGCATGTCGGGCTGCTGCGCGAGCGCGCGGGCGATGGCCACGCGCTGACGCTGACCACCCGACAATGCGTCGGCCCGCTTGCGGAGCTGGTCCTCGAGTCCGAGGCGGCGGACGGCCTCGACGGCGATCTCCCGGTCGGCGCGCCGCACGAAGTGCACGAGGCTCGGCAGCAGCGGCTGACAGGCGAGACGCCCGATGAGCGTGTTGGACAGCACCGTCGCACGTTCTACGAGCTGGAACTCCTGGAACACCAACCCGACTCGCGCGTGGGCACGACGCTTGGCGCGGCCACGCAGCCCGCCGCGGTCGACTCCGTCGTGCAGCACCCGCCCCGATGTCGGTGCCGCGAGACCGGCGAGGCAGCGCATGAGCGTCGACTTCCCGGCGCCGCTGCGACCGAGCACCGCGACGATCTCGCCGGGCGCCACCCGCACCGACACCTCGTGCAGGGCCGTGGTGCCGTCCGGATACCGGTAGCTCACCGCGTCGGCTTCCACCCGCGGCACACCGTGTCGTGTGGTCGTCATTTCCGCGACAGCTCCTCGAGATTCACACCGAGTTCGGTTGCCGCGTCGCGGAAGATCGCGAAATCGCTGTCCTGTGCCGTCTCGAAGCTGGTCGCGCCGACCACCCCGAGCGCCGCTGTGTTGTCGCCGCCCACGAACGCGTCGACGATCCCCTGCTCGATCGCGGGGTCGAGATCCTTGCGCGCGATGATCACCAAGGAGACCGGGATGGGGTCGGACTCGGCGACGATCCTCTGCGCGGTGCCGTCGATGACGCCCTTGTCGACCATCGTCTGGTACGAGGAGCGGGCGTCCGCGGCGCAATCGACCGAGCCCTGCTTCACCGCGAGTTCGGCGGTGTCGTGGCCGCCCGCGTAGCTGCCCTCGATGTCGGTGTCGGGGTCGATGCCCGCCCGCTTCAGCAGGAGCTTGGGAATGTAGTTGCCGCTGGTGGAGCCGGCGTCGACGAACGCGATCTTGCGGCCGCGGAGGTCGTCGATCGAATCGATGCCGGTGCCGGTGCGGCACACGAACACCGAACTGTAGGCGGCGCCCTTGGCCACCACGAGCGGCTCGACACCGGCGACAGCCTCGGCGAGCGGGGTGGGGAAGGGGCTGAACGCGGCGACGTCGATGAGGCCCGACCGCATGGCCTCCACGATCGACAGGTAATCGCTCGTCGGCTTCACTTCCACCGACTTGCCCGTCCCGTCCGCGATCAGCGAGGTGATCGGTGCGAACTTCGCCTGCAGGTCCGCGTTGGCCTCCGCGGGCGGCAGCCCCACCTTCAGTACATCGGGTGCGCCGTCCTGGGCGGAGGAGTCGCCGCAGGCGGCGGCGCCGCACAGCGTGACCGCACAGGCGGCGGCGGCCAGGGTGCGGCGCAGGGTCGGGTGGATGCTCACGGGCGGGGCCTTTCCGAGAAGTGTTCGAAGTGATGCCCGAATATTCATCTAGACAAGTAGCGTAAACCACGCTCACGGATGTCCGGCAAGTGAATGGGTCTTGAACAGGTCATATGCGATTTGGTCGAAGCGCAGGCATCCTCGAATGTCCTCTAGACTTGCCGCATGCCAAGCAAAACGTCCGTAGCCCGGGTGCCGCTCTACCGACAGGTGCAGGACGTCCTCCTGCAGCGACTCGACAGCGGCATGCTGGAACCGGGAGACCGGCTGCCACCCGAGACCGACCTCGCCTCCGAACTCCGGGTCAACCGGCTCACGGTCCGCCAAGCGATCGGCGAGCTGACCCGCGCGGGCCGACTGGTGGCGCGGCAGGGGTCGGGCACCTTCGTGGCTCCGCTACCCCAGCACTTCCCCATCGAACTCGCCGCCAGCTACATCGGCGGTCCCGACGGACTCGGCGCCGCCTTCACATCAGTCGGCCGCACATTGAGCGAGACGCCCGTGCGCAGTGCGATCGTGCTCGGTGGCACTGCACCCCAGGCCGAGGAGTATCTGCCAGGCCGCCGGCTACGCCGCATCGACACCGTGCTCGCGGTCGACGGCGAACCCTGGTTCGCGAACTCGGTGTGGATGGACGATCGCCGGTTCGCCGGCATCGACCGGCACCTGCAGGACGGCGTCCCGCTGTACACGGTGTGGCGCGACGTCTACGACGTGCGACTGAAGGCCGCCTGGAGATCGTTCGCCGCGGCGGCTGCGTCACCGCGCGTGGCGGAGATACTCGAAATCCCTCCGGGCGCACCGGTACTGCTACGCGAGGGCCTCAATCTCGACGAGGACGGCAGCCCGACTGTGTACATCCACCGGTCGTGCCGCAGCGACCGCGTACGGTTCGTCGCGAACTACCTACAAACGGACTGAGCCTCCGAACATCGTGTCGCCCACGGCCGAAGGCAGAGGCCCGCGAGATCGTTCAGTGGCGAACAGCTCGACCAATGAGGGCACTCATGGTCCATATCGACTTCATGGACCGCTACGGCATCCAGGCGCAAGCCCTCTCGGTGTCGGACCCAGGATTCGAATTCCTCACCGGAACAGAAGCAGCCGAGATGTCGCGCTACTGCAACACCTACACCGCCGATCTGTTCAAGCGGCATCCCACCCGATTCGGTGGCCTGGCCGTACTGCCGATGCGCGATACCACCGCCGTCATCCGGGAACTCGAGTACGCGCTCGACACCCTCCACCACGACTGGGTGGGCCTACTCTCGGCCTACGAAGGCGCCTACCTTGGCGATCCCCGCTTCGAACCACTGATGCTCGCCCTCAATGCCGGTCGGCATATGTGTTCGTCCACCCCGCGGCCATTCCCGCCGACGCAAAACCCGAACTCCCCCTTCCCGACTTCCTCGAAGAGTTCACTTTCGAGAACCCACGGAAGTAAGCACAGGGCAGCCGGTGTGTTTGGTCACGAACGGCGACGCCCCGCATAAAGCTTAACCTCCGCCACCTCGTCAGAAACGACTCGGCCCGTTCCCGAAGTGGTCTAAACGGTCACAGTGGGCCAGGGATGCTTCCAATATCCGTAAAACCGTGTTATCGACTTTCCGGCGGAGGTTGCTGCGGTGCGGCATCGCTCGATTTCGCAGATTCCACTACCCATGCCGCGATCTGCGCGCGTGAGTTGAACCCCAGCTTCGTCAGGAGATGTTCGACGTGCCCCTGTGCGGTGCGGGGCGAGATCACCAACCGCGCTGCGATCTCCTTGTTGGTCAGTCCTTCGGCGATCAGAGCGGCGACCTCACGCTCACGCTTGGTCGGCGTGGCCGATGGACTAGCTGCTGAAGCAGGGAGTTCTGGAATCTGCTCGCCCAGGGCATAGGCGACCGCAGCCTCGAAACCGAGCATACTGCCCTCCCGGTGTGCCGCGGCGAAGGCCTGCTTAGTCATCGCCTGTCGAGTCTTACGTTCGAACTCGTCCTGGTACACGAGCATGTCCGGCAACAACACCGTCGAACTCCCTACTGAGCGACTGAGTTGCTCGGCGGCTCCAGCCAACATGACCGCGCGTCTGGGGTTCCCTTCCTCAGCTGCGATCCACGCCAGTGCTTGCATGCACATGCTGGCCTTCATTCGGTCGTTGACTTTCCTGCCTGTCTTCAGTGCCTGCACGAGTAGGCGAGTAGCTCGCGTGCGATCGCCTTTTCGCCACACCGCAACCGCTAGCGCCCACAATGTATGGGCCCGATGCACGGATTCGCCTCGCGCCTCCGTAATCGTGAGCACGTGCTCGTAGCATTCGATGGCCCGCTCGGTGTCGTTCTGCAGTTCGCACGTGATGCCGAGGCCGTCGAGAGCGAGGACCTGAAACAAGAGGTCGTCCCGTGCGATGTACACGCTGACCGCACTTTCAAGATGCAAGCGTCCATCGGACAGTTTTCCTCCGAACAGTGCGAGATATCCAGTGGCGTGGTCGATGTGTGCGCGAATCAAGGGGTTATTCGACTGGCCGACGAGCGTACGACAAGCTTCCACCAGGTCCGCCGACCCCTGAAGGTCACCCTGCAGTCCGCTCATCAGGCTATATGCAAATGTCGCTTTGGCTCGTTCGACAGTGAGGGTACCAACCTTGCGGGACAGAAGGCGACCGAGCCACCGACGCCCCTCGTTGAGCGACCCCTGGGAAAGCCAGAACGGGCATAGTGCGGCAGCGATCCGCAGTCCCGTTGCGGGATTGTCGGACACGCAGAAATCCAGCGCCTCGCGGATATTCGGTTGTTCCCGAGTCAGTCTGGAGATCAACGCGAGCTGCCGGGAGCTGATCCATTCGGTTTCCGCCTCGACCGCCAGCCGCTCACACCAGTCGCGGTGCCGACGGCGAAGCGCGATGTAGTCGCCGTTCTCCTGCGCCTTTTCCCGTCCGTAGGCGCGCACGGTCTCGAGCATTCGGAACCGCACCGCGGAGCCCGACTCTTCTCTCGTCAGGATCGACTTGTCGACGAGGAACGTCACGGTGTCGAGGAGGTCGTCTGCGTCGTCACCATCGCAGACCTGTTCCGCGGCCTCGAGATCGAAACTGCCCGCGAACACCGAGAGCTGCGCCCACATCCGTTGTTCCGCAGGGGTGCACAGGTCGTAACTCCAGTCGATGCACATCCGCAACGTCTGCTGCCGCGAGGGCGCGTCCCTGCTGCCGCGAGTGAGGAGTAGGTAACGATCGGTGAGACGCTGCAGGATCTGATCGGGTGTCATCGCGCGAAGCCGGGCCGCCGCCAGTTCGATCGGTAGCGGCAGCCCGTCCAGCCGCTGACAGATTCGGGCGATGGTGACCTTGTTCTCGTCGGTGAGCTCGAATCCGGGGACTACGGCGGCGCCGCGTTCCGCGAAGAGGGTGACCGCATCGTTGCGGGGCAGTCCTTTCGGCAGGTGATCGGGATCAGGGACGGGCAGCGGGGGAATCAGAAGCGCGGTTTCCCCGCCGATTCCGAGCGGTTCGCGACTCGTCGCGAGAATTCGCAGCCGAGGGCACGCGCGGAGCAGGATTTCGGCGAGTTTCGCGGCCGCGGCCACCACCTGCTCGCAGTTGTCCAGCACGAGCAACACGTCACGCGGGGCAAGGAACTCGACGAGCACCTCGTGCGGGGGTCGCGCAGACTGGTGACGCAACCCCAGCGCGGCCACGACCAGGCCCGCCAGCAGCGTATCGTCGCGCAGCTCACCCAGTTCCACCAACGTCACACCGTCCGAGAAGTTTCGTTGCGCCTTGGCGGCTGCGCGTAGAGCAAGTCGGGTCTTTCCCACCCCGCCGATTCCGGTCAACGTCACCAGCCGCGACGTCGACAACAGGTTCGTCGCCTCGGCCAGTTCCGTGCGGCGGTCGACGAAACTGGTCAGCTCCAGCGGAAGTCCACCCGTTCGGCCCGAATCCGCCGGTGACCACGACGGCCGGACTGACGCTCCGCATTGCACCGCGGCCGGTTCGGTGTGCATCGCCATCTCGTCGACCGGGAAGCCGTGATGCAGTTGGGACTCGCGGAGTTGCCGACCCAGTTCCACGGCGGAGGGGCGGGCGCCGGCCTCGGCGGACATGGCACGTTCGATGACAGCGCTGACCCCCTCGGAAATGCCGTGTTCGCGCGGGTTGGGAACCGGCTCGGACGTGATCCTCAGGAACTGTGCCACCAATTGCTCACCGCTTCGCCGTTCGAACGCCGCATGACCGGTGAAAGCAGCGAACAGGGTGGCGCCGAGGCCGTACACATCGGCGGCCGGACTCGGAGGCTCACCGGCGACCACCTCGGGGGCGGTGAACGCCGGCGAACCCGTGACGACGCCGGCCGTGGTTTCGAACCCACCGGCGATGTGGGCGATGCCGAAATCCGTCAGCGCAGGCTCGCCGTAGTCGGTGAACAGGATGTTCCCGGGCTTGACGTCGCGGTGCAGGATCCCGAGGCGGTGGGCAGTTTCGAGGGCGCCGGCCATCTTCACCCCGAGTCGCAACGCTTCGTCCAGCGGGAGCGGCCCGTGACGCCGGATCCGCTCGTCGAGCGACCCCCCGGCGTGGTACGGCATCACGATGAAGGGCCGACCGTTGCCGGTGACACCGGCGTGGAAAACATTGACGATATTGGGGTGACCGGTCAGCCGGCCGGCCGCACGCTGCTCACGCAGGAACCGTGCCCGATTCTCCTCGTCGAGGTCTGCGGTGAGGACCTTGACCGCCACGGTGCGGTCGAGCGCAGCCTGCGTGCACCGGTACACGACGCCGAAACCGCCGCGGCCGATCTCCTGGGCATCCTCGAATCCGGCCGCCGCCAACTCCGCCGTGACCGAACCGGACACGTCGCGTTGCGTCGCGAATGGATCGACACCGGTCATCGGCTACATCGATTCATCCGACACAATACGTTGCAAAGGCACGGGCTTCTTTCACCCCTCAATCATGCATCCCCAACGATGTCGCGGGTAAGCCCGATCAGGCCAAGGGCGAGCAACATGGCGCCGAGTCACCGACGATGGCTCATTCGGTGGGACAGCTACTAAGCCTGGAGCCACCGATGTGGTGTCCGGGATGGGTGAGCCGAAACGACGAGATTCCCTTTGCTTGCTGAAAGAATTGGACTGCCTGTTGACGCGGCCACAGGCGGTAGACGTAGCGGCCGTCCCCTTTCACATCGCGAAGCCTGCACCTGCGGCGGATTGCAAAGGCACAGTCCTGCAAACGGGAGGCACGGGTGATCTTCAGATGCAAGGAAGGTGATTGTGTGCAGGCGCCCCGCAATATGGCCATCCACCACGCGTCACTCTATCCAACACAAACCACCTCGGTCACACCAGCACGCTCCGATCCGCGAAAACTGCTGAGCGCCCAATCGCCAACGCGCACCTTCCTGTGTTGAGCAACCCGAGCCCTCCGAATCACTGCGCCATGGCGACTTTTTACTGGCGCTTCAGGTTTTTAGACAAGGGGCGACCCCTGCGAACCGTGACGCCATCGGTCGGCGCTACGAGGGCTGGAAGGACGAACGTTTTCAACATCCGCGCAAGGGCAGGATCGCTGGGTTCCATGGATTCCATGCTGTTGAACAGTGCAAACTGCACAAGGGCGAGCCAAGTGTAGACTTCCGACGAGTTAAGGTCACTTCTCATTTCACCCCGGGTCCTCGCCTCTTTCAGAAAAGGCTCCCAAAGGTCGGCCGTCAACTCGGCAGCCAACTCAAGAGTTTCCGACCACGACTCTCCTCGCTGATTTGCCGGGGCCAGAACCATAGCCACGATCGGATCTTCGCGCGCCAAGGCGACGGTATGAATCAGACCCGCAATGAAATTATCCTCAAAGGATCCCTCCCTTTGAAGAAGTTCCCTGCTAGCCTCCAGCACTTCTCGAGCGCGCCAATCGATCAGCACTGAGGTCAATTCAGTACGATCCTGGAAGTACCGGTATACCGTCGGACGTGAAACTCCAGCCTCCGTCGCTATATCCTCCATCGTCGTCTTCGCCAAACCGAAGCGCAAGATCACCTTCTGCGCAGCATGGAGAATCTGCGAGCGGGCTTCCTCGCCATCTTTGCTGAGGACGTTCCCTGCTTTCCTGCGCGCCATGTCACCTTGAGCTTCCACTCGGTTATCAAACTATTCAGCGTGGCCAATAAATCACTAGCGGTTCGCGACGGCTGGACGTACACGTATTGCACGATCACCACGCTTCAAGTATACAACATTCGTTTGTCGTCTCAACGACAACACGAAGGACCGCCTCGGCGCTGGTTGACATGACCCCCGGAGGGCGGGATGCACCCTCGCACTGCCCGTCTCACAGGCCCTGGCACTACGCTCACGTAGTGAACACCGCCCTTCGACGGCAATCCGATGCCAATTCATCGTCACCCGAGCTGGCCTTAGAGCGTGTCTCATGTGGATGAAGTGACCTGTGGGACATGATGTGACGCGTGGTAGATGAGTTGTCACTGAGGTTGGTTCCGGATGCGTTGTGGGAGATAGTCGAACCGTTGATTCCTCCTTTTGTCGCCCGGCCGCAGGGAGGTGGCAGTGCGCCGGCCGATGACCGGGCGGTGTTCACCGCGATCGTGTACGTGCTCACCAGCGGATGTGCGTGGCGGCACCTGCCGCCCTCGTTCGGGGTAACCGTGCCGACCGCGCATCGACGGTTCAGTGCCTGGGTGCGGGATGGGGTGTTCGAGAAACTCCATCGCGAGGTGCTCGATCGACTCGGTAGCGCGGGCGAACTCGACTGGACGGCAGCGATCCTGGACGCGGCAAGCGTGCGGGCGAAAAGGGGGGCTCACTGACGGGTCCCAGCCCGGTCGACCGCGGTAAGAAGGGATCGAAGATCCACGTCCTGTCCGAAACGAATGGAATCCCACTGGTCGTGGGCGTGACCGGGGCGAACACCCATGACAGCACGATGCTGCAACCATTGGTGGCAGCGATTCCGGGCGTGAAGTCTCGGCGCGGACCGCGCCGACGCAAGCCGGGAAAGCTTCGCGCCGACAAGGGCTACGACTACGACATTCACCGACGGTGGCTGCGCGAACGAGGCATCGTCCCGCGGATCGCCCGCCGCGGCATCGAGCGAAACGATCGCCTAGGCCGGTACCGATGGAAGATCGAACGCACCATCGCCTGGCTCACCGGCTACCGGCGCATGACCATCCGCTACGAGCGCCACGGCGAACACTTCGCCGGCTTCCTTCACCTCGCCGCCGCACTCACCTGCTTCAAGAAGCTCCCCACATGAGACACGCTCTTAGTCGCATCACCCCGAGGAACATGCAGCCCGTGTGCTCATAGATCTGGAGCACCGCGGTTTTAGCGCGCTACCTCTGCGAGCGGAGATCGTCCTCCAACAGGATCGGCGGATCCTCGATCGGGGTCGTCTTCCCCACGTCGTGAAACGCCGTCGCGCCACTCGATCGGTACGATAGTCGTGCACTCACGACTATCGGTCTTTAGTTCAACGCCTGCCATAAGCGGAAGCATTGTTCAGCAATGGATTACGAGAATCCTGGCGCGGATCGCGACTACGCGCAATACAATCTCTCTTCCTTCTCGCGCAAGCACCGCATTGTCACACATGTCGGCGAATCTCGATTGCCCGCGGCATTTGTCGAGGCTCACATCGTCGGCGGGGCAATCAAAGCTCAACCGGACCGACCCGCAGGGGATCGTGCTGCGGGGTCCGACTTCTCGACGAGTCAATGTTGCTCGCCGCAGTGCGCCTGCTAATGGGCGATCCGCCACCGCAGTTCTGCGAGCATGCCCACAACGTGCAGGATGTCCACTGTGCGGGCCGCAGATTACGAGAGGGGTCACCTTTTCATAGTTTCGGGGTCGGATGCGGGGCATCCGGCCGTGTAGGTAATTGTGATGCCGCGATGTCGATGTTCATTCCCTCATCGAAATTGCAGTCTCGGGACAATTTTCGGCCGCGCTCCGCGCGCTATCAAGGTACTCGACCGCTGGCCGAAGGTCGGTCACAATTCCCATGCCTTCTTCATCCATATCGAATACTTCGGGAGCTAATAGATAACAGCGGCCATGGCCCTGACATTTGGTCGTGTCAATCTCAACTCGCATTTCTCACTCCTTTCCAATCTATTGGATCAGGGTGACTTCCGTTTACACGGAAGGCGCACCTGAATTGCAGCCTTATGTGCACTGCGTGACAGCTCAAGGCTTTACGGTGTTTCCAGCGTCAACCGCGAGTGCAACACCAGTGACATAGCGAGCTTCATCGCTCGCGAGCCATAGCACCGCATTACTAATCTCAATCGGCAGCAATAGCGGCACAGGCGCGTATTCTGCATCAGGATCCGCATCGAGGTCAGGCAGGATGTTGGTGGCCCCCGCTAGCCCAGTCACACTGCTACCAATAATCGCCATCGTTCGATCACTGAACGTTCCCATACCTTCGGTAAGGACGCCAGTTGGGTGAACAGTATTCACACGGATCTTGTACCGCGAGAGTTCGTTGGCGAAGGCCTTCATCAGGCCCACCACGCCATGTTTGCTTGCCGCATAATGCGCGTAGGGCGTATGCCCGCGAAGGCCGGCCGTTGAAGACGTAAGGATGATCGATCCTCCGCGCTTGGACTCGACCATGTATGGAGCTGTTGCAACGACTGTGTTCCAGACACCCTTCAAATTGGTATCTAGTACAGCATCGACAGCGTCCTCCGGGATATCCCAACTGTGCTCGTGCACCGTCATAATGCCAGCGTTGGCACATACGATGTCGATCCGGCCGAACGCTTCGATACCGACCTCGACGGCACCCGTCAGCGCAGCCCTATCACGAACGTCAGCGACGGCGCTGACACACTTCTGGCCAGTCTTTTCGACAAGCGCCCTGGTCTCCTCCAGATCTTCCCGTGTCGCGGCCTTGTAGTCCACCAAGGAATGAATAGGGGCACACGCATCGGTTACAACGATGTCGGCGCCTTCCTCCGCCAATCGCAGTGCATGTGACCGGCCCTGGCCATGGGCTGCACCCGTGATAAAGGCTACCTTTTCCGAAACTCTTCCCATCAGCCTGTCTCCTTTTCCATCCGATACTCAAGTTGCAGCATTCTGTACGACTGAATGAATCACTTCTGAGAGCTACCAGCCCTCGCGGGGCAGCGCTTCGGGAGTCCGCATGTGGCGTTGAATGTCAGCTCTCGAATGCGCAGCTAAATCCGCGCGCAGAGACGGGTTGCTACCTGCCTCAAACCGACACGCCTACTTGCGTTCTGCAGAGCCACGACATAGAAAAACCAAACTCAGACGTCGAGACAAAGTACGTTGTGTGTAATGTCGTTAATGTTAGCTACCTCACTGCAGAGTGTCAACGCCATAGCGGTGCCCACGTCATGCGGTGCCCGGAAGTTCCACCTTCATGAATCATGGTGGTGGACGCACGCTCATTAGCGGCATGAACGACGCTGGAAGCCAATGCCTTACGACCGCATTCGGGGTGTGGACAACGGGTCGAGCCACCGATGTGCCACCCGGACCTTTCTTCCCGCCAGACGAATTCGGTTTCGTCCGAAACATCCACTATTTGACAACCAGCTTCATCAACCGTCGCCGGGACAGTATCGAAGGCATCGAGGATGGGACGAGTGTGGTCGGCGAGGTGACCAAGCAGCCCAACTGCCTCTAGTAGCCGTCTGGTGAACACCGTCCGACACGCTGCAATATTTTCACCGCATCACCGCCATGTCGTACTCAACCGCAATAGGGGCCAGTTCCCAGTTGGACTTCACCTACACGAGCTACTGCGGGACTGAAATCGGCGAAATCCATACGCCGGACAGTTGACAATCCTTCATGCAGTGGATTTCATGAGCGAGCAAACCTACAAGAACGAACCGCGTGCCTACATCGACTATTCACACTCAACGGAAGATTCACGAGAACAGTACGCTTTAGTCGATTCATCTTCGAGCACGCTCGGGGAATCGCCGCGGTGTTCGCCGCCGGGAAGAGGCACGACACCACGCCGCCCCACTCTCACACCCCGGCGACGAACCCCGCCATCTACGCTCGCCGAGTTGAGTGCCACCCTACTTTTACGACGTTTCGGCTAGGGACGCTACGAGGCTGACGTGATGCCCTCGTCGATAAGTGCCATCACCGAGTGATGCCGGGACCTGCCCTGGCCTCGGACTCGGCCCAGTCCCGTGCCGAGATCCGCCTCGTGCCGCTTTGCCCTCACCCTGCCACACGCCGGTCGCATCGACGGGGACTGTGTCGCCATCACCATGCTGGGCGACGGTCGACGAGTCCATCCCGCTAGCCCCTCGGCGTCACATCGGCGAGCTGAGTGCGACGCGGGCGTACCCGTACCGCAAGCTGATATGCCGCTGCTCGGCGAATCGAGTGCCGGTGCCATGTGCAGTGACGGCAGTCGAATTCGTCCGGACCGGTCAGACGCCCCGCCGGACATACCCCTGCTCGACGATTCCGCCACCGGCCTCCCCCGACGCGGTCCTGAACGTGTGGAATTCGTCGTAGGCGCTCATCACTGCGCCCGTCCGCGGAGGCCCCATCGGAACCCACTGTCCGGCTGGCCGGCCTACCGAGGCCACGGTGAGCCGATCGCCGGAGTCCAGCTCGATCTCTGCCTCGACGAACAGTCCGCTGCCGTCGCGTGTGAACGAACTGACGCCGGCCACCGGCGTCGCGGTATCGCCGAGCAGGAATCCCGTTGCGTGATCAGAGCCGTCACTGCCGTACAACCTCATCACACTCAAGGCAAAGGTTTCGAATTTCCACATGAACCCGAAGTACTCGGACATCCCGATCGTCTCGTCACGAAATCCCCAGGTTCGATCGCGGAATCCGGATCCGTCAACCGCGGATTCCTGTCCTCGGAGGTTGACCGAGCCAACGACCGAGGCCGCCTGCTGGTAGTGCTTGAGAGCTCCCGTCTCGGCGTAGCCGCCGAACGCCTTTGGCGAGGCGTCGCCGACGAAGTCGGCCCGCGCGAACTGAGGCATGAACCGAAGTTCTGCCGTCACTTCCGGGGTAGAGATGGTGAAACCGGTGTCAAGATCCAGCCGGATGGATTTACTCTCAAAGCTCCCCGGGTCCAGAGGTTCAATGAGCTCGATCGTTCCGTTCGGTGTTTGCAGACTGAACCGCGCCTGGCGCGCGCCGGCGTTCGGCGAGGTCGAGACGTGGACGGTGCCGTATATCCCGTTCTCGTCGTCCCAAAAAGGAAGCCACGCATTGTCGCGCCACGGGGGAGATCCTTCGGGGAGGTCAGCGGGAGCTGTGATGGGCTGCGCCAGCGGACCCCACACGGTGTCCGCGCCAGCACTTAGTTGAGAGGACATGGATACTCCTTGCAATCATCGGACACTCATACATTTGTAACGCATCTTCATACTTGCTTCGATCATCCAGAGCCGGACCGACGCATCAAGACCGGATCTTTTTCGGGCCCGATCCCAGCCTTCGTCTAAGGGTTCCAACAGTGGGTGGTGTCGATAGGTCACCATGCGCAAAGGGGCGCTGACCTCAAGTCCCGCGGTGCTCAGGTCGCGGCACTGAACCCACCTGCGCCGAACGACGCCTGAACTCGCTCCACGGCGCTGGTGGCCGATAGTGCTGTTCGTTGCCACCAGCAATGTGAGACCTGTCCCGCCGGCCTGACGACTACTTCCGGTCGAATCCCTGTGCAGCAAGGTACTCGTTGTACTTGATGAAGGCAGGCTGCATGGCCGGCAGCAACTGGAGGAGCTTGCCCACCGGTCCCTTCACTTTGATCTTCCTCCGTGCGAGTGCCATCGGAACATTGAGATCACCAAGCCAGAACTTATGGCCGGTGTCAGTGTCCATGAACAGCTCGATCTCGACGTCAGATGCCTTTGCAGCGTCGCCTTGCCGCACGACCGGCGGATCCTGGGATGCGTCAAGGACGATGACCAACTCGGGGTCCGTGTAGTTCATGCGGAACGCTACATTCGATGAAACCCATTTGGCTTTCAGTTCGGGGTCGACGGCGACATTCTCGATGAACTTACCGAGAGTAGCCGCGGCTTCCTCAGTAGATGTGAACAATGGCATTGCATTTTCCTTTCACATAGATGTCGTTGCTGAACGTGTTCGTCCCAGGTAGGTGATTCAGAGCGCACCCGGTGCGGTCTTGCCTTTGTTGCAATGGAGCACCTGGATGCTCGACAAGTCGTTGAGCCCCCAGGGACCGTGTTCGACGCCGATACCGCTCCACTTGACGCCGCCGAAGGGCGCGTTTGTCGCAAGTACCGCATGCGAGTTAACCCACGCAGTTCCGACGTCGAGTTGGCTTGCCAGGGCCGTGGCACGGTCGATATCCGGAGACCAGATGGACCCGCCGAGCCCGTACTGCCCTGCGTTCACCCTTGCGATCACATCGTTCACATCGTCGTACGGTATGACGGGCAAGGCGGGTCCAAATTGCTCTTCGTCGACGATTCGCATGCCGTCGACCGCACCGGCCAAGATGGTCGGCTCATAGAAGACTCCAGGTCCGCCAACCGGCCTTCCCCCTGCGGTCGCCTTTGCACCGCTCTTGAGAGCGTCTTCCACCAACCCGCTGACTCGTTCGAACTGAGGCCGATTCGCCAATGCCCCAAGCTGCGTTTCCTCATCGAGCGGATCACCAACGACAATCTGTTTAGCTATCTCGGAGAGCGCCTCGACCACACCGTCATAGATTGAACGTGGCACGTACAGCCTCTTAATGAGGATGCACCCCTGGCCGTTGTTCCAGAACGCGCCCCAGAAGAGAGCTTCTGCGATCTCCGCCGGATCAGCGTCGTCCAACACGATCGCTGCGTCGTTTCCGCCGAGTTCTAGAGTGACGCGCTTGAGATCCGCTGCAGCGGAGCGATAAACGTGCTTTCCCGTCGCCACCGATCCTGTAAACGAGATCTTCCTCGGTACAGGATGCTCAGTCATCCAAGCACCGAGTTCGTCCCCTCCGGTAACGACATTGAAGACGCCGGGTGGCAAAATCTCACTTGCGATCTCGCCGATGCGCAATGTCGAGATGGGAGTGAAGGGTGATGGCTTCAGCACCATCGTGTTACCGGCCCGCAGCGCCGGCGCGAGCTTGAAGAAGGCCATCGCGACGGGAACGTTCCACGGAGTGATTCCCGCGACCACCCCGAGGGGGCGCCGCACAATCTCCGTATGGGCACCGTCATCGTCACGGATCACTTCTCGTGGCCGCTCTACATTGGCGTAGTAGTCGAGCCAGGCAGCACCCGACATCGCTTCCACGCCGCCCAGATCGAGCGTCTTTCCATTTTCGTTCGCGAGGATCTCGGCCAGTTCCGGCGCGGCATCCATGACCGCAGCAGACAACTCCTGCAGCCTTTCCCGGCGGAAGTCCTCGTCTTTGCGCCATTCGAGTTGAGCCTTCGACGCAGCGTCCATCGCCCGGTCCAACTGAGCTGCGGTACAGACTGGCGCCTGCGCGTACACGTCGCCGGTTGCGGGATTGACTACATCGAAATAGTCACCTCCTGAGACACCTTGACCGCCGATTGTCATTTCCATGAAAACTCCCAGAGTCGTTTATTCTAAAGAGACAAAACCAAGATTGCTGGTGGGCCGATCTACAGCACTTCCACCTAGCGACGCTTCTCCCTGGACAGGGAATACCTGTCACCGGTCAGGTCGATCGTGCCGGCTCCCAATGCCCTCTCGCGAAGTTGATGTTTGAGAACACGTCCAACACCGTTAACGGGCAGCTCATCAAAGAACTCGATGAACCTGGGGATGCAGAAGTACGGTAGATGCGTTTCGAAGTACTTCAACAGTTCGCCGGGCTCGGGGCGCTCCCCTCGTGCGACGATGCACGCCTTGATGTCGTCTTCCGTCATCGGCGAGGCCACGGCGTGTACAGCGACTTCATCAACCAGAGGGTGCTGCCGGATGGCAACTTCCAGCTCGATTGACGACACATTCTCGCCACGTCGCCTCATCGCATCCTTCTTCCGATCTACGAATGCGAATGCCCCCTCCGGAGTTTTACGGCCGTAGTCGCCTGTGTGATACCACAGGTTGGTGATCGTCGAAACGGTTGCGCTGTCGTTCTCCCAATACCCGGAGAAGATGGCACCCGGTGCCAGGGGTCGCACCGCGAATTCCCCTGTTTCGCCATCGGGCACCTCATTGTCGAGATCATCGACGATGCGAACTTCGATAAGGCTGGCTGCACGACCCACGGTTCCTGGGAGCCGTTCCTCACTCACCGGGTTCAGGCAGATCGCGGTGGCTTCGGTTTGTCCGTACCCGTCAGACACGACACGTGTACCGAAGCGTCTCTCGAATTCTTCTTGGCGCGGGATGTCCAGCGGAATCCATACCGCCAGACGTAATTGGCCGCGCATGGGAGGGTCCGACGATTCGGGTTGGGCCAGAACGGCTGCCGCCATCGCCGCGACACCCCACGATGTGGTCGCCCCTTCCTCGTGGACCTGACGCATGAAGGTGCTGGCGTGGAATTGGGCGAGAAAGCTGACCGACGACCGAGAAAATAGCGCCGACATCAGGACCGCGATCTGACCGCCGGCGTGATAGAGCGGCAGGGCCGTGACGATCTTGTCCCCCGCTGCCACCCATTTCGCGGCAATGTACATGCGTGCGACCTGGAAGTAGTAGGCGTGCGAGAGCTTGCAGGCCTTCGACAGTCCGGTCGTCCCGGAGGTGAACATCAGACTCATCAAGTCGTCAGGTCGAACGCTGACTTCCGGAAGTTCGGAACCGTGCTCGGCGAGCGACGCGTATGAGACATACATGGGCGGAGAATCAAGGTCCGGGGCATTCCCGTCTACTCCTACCAGGAATTGCACCGAGGTCGTCGCAAAGTCTTGGCCACCCAGTAGAGACATTGCTGCTGCATCGCCGACAACCGCCCTCGCGCCGCTCGTCGACAACTGGTGCCTCAGGAACTCGCCCTTCAGGAAGACGTTGATCGGCACGAAGACGATACCGAGCTTGGCGCACGCGAAAATGAGCTCGACGTACTCGACCGCTGTGGGGAGCATGATGGCGAGCCGGTCCCCCTTAACAAGCCCGAGTTTCAGCAAACCTGCAGCAACTCGGTCGGTCTTCCCGTCGAGTTCGCCGACCGTGATCCATTCCCCACCGAATTTGACGAAGGGCGCCGATGGATCGGCGGCCGCCCACCCACGGAGTTGCTCGACAGGACCGACAACAGAACCTCGGTCCACGTCAAACGGTAGTTCGTCGCCGCACTGCACTGGTGCGGTAGCCGTTGAACTGGCCTGAATCGTCACACTGTCTCCTGGATACCGTCGTTCACAACATTTCGCGTAGAGCAGGTAATCGGCACGCTTTCGACCGAGTTGTAACTGATACCAACCTGACGTGGCGTTTCTTCTTTCGGAATCGTCAGCCGGAAGTTTTCAAATTTGCTCAGCAGCTCCTCGTAGGCGATCGCCAGCTGAATTCTCGCAAAATGTGAGCCCAGGCAACGATGAACCCCCACACCGAACGCCACATGCGGAGTGCCCATACGCTCGAAGTCCAATTCATCTGGATTGTCGAAATGTTCGACGTCGCGATTGGCCGACATGTAGTTCACCGCAATGCGGTCGCCCTTTTTGAACTCGCAATCCCCGATCGTGGTGTCCTCGGTGACGGTGCGAGCCATGAAGGAGACCGTGGGTTCGAATCGCAGGAATTCGTCGAGATCGACCTTCCACCAGTCAGGGTTACGCAATCGGCCTTCGACCTCAGGGTTTGTTGCGAGGTGGTAGGCGATATTCGACATTGCGCTACGAGTGGTGTCGAGTCCGCCGGCCAACAGGGCTGTTACCACGCCCAGGCGTTCGTCGTCTGTCAACAAGCGACCATCTTCCACCGTGGCAGTGACCAGCGCACCGAGTACGTCATCGCGCGATTCGGGATTCTTCTCGACCTCTTCAAGAAGCTCACCTGCGATCAGAGCGATTTCAAAGAACGCTTCGGGTGTGCCTTCGGTCGCGGCACGCTCAACGGCGCTGACCGCGCGCTTGGTGAGGTCCGCGTCCTCGGTTGCAAAGACCACGCGACCAAGCGCTCCGGCGGTGAACGGGATAGCGAAGTCGTGCACGAACTCGAACTCGCCGTGCTCCTCGAGCTTGCGCGCAACTTTAGCGACGAGGTCTTGGCCGACCTGACGGATCTGGTCCTCGTACTTCAGAAGGTAGTTGCGGGAGAAATACTTGTTGAGGAATTTCCGAAAGTCGCGGTGGATCGGTGGGTCCAGATCCAGTGGTGCCAAACTGACAGGGAGACCCCTGAGTGCAGGTTCGCAACTGCTGAACTTGTCGGGTCGCTCAGCAATCGCCTTGACGTCTTCATATCGCGTTGCGACGTAGTATTCGCCGTCGCCCGCGGCGCGCGGGAAGGGGCACCCACCTTCACGAGCCGCACGCAGCGCGTCCAACATATGCGGACGCTGTTCCGGATCGTACAAGTCGATCGATTCGACGATTTCGTTCACACTCTTCACTACTTCGCCCTCCTTATAGTTTTTCCGGGAACTGACAGAGTCTGCTGAATCCGTCACGAACACCGGGCTTCTGTGCATCACGTTGATTCACACATTTGGCCTTTCCGCAACGCGCAGCATCTCATTCAAATCGATGAGCTTGATTCGCGGAGCTCCTCGTTCCCTCCCCAGACTTCGCTCGTGCGCGTCAATGGATTTCGCGCCGGCGAAGTTCAGGTAGTCCGGTTGTCGCTCAGATATCAGTTGTCGCAAGTTTTCCTGCGCACGAACAGGTGCCTTGAGGCGCCCCGCGCGGTGATCCTCGATGATCTTCTCGACGGTGTCCTTTGCGCACTTCTTGTTGGTGCCGATCACGCCCGTTGGGCCGCGCTTTATCCATCCCGCGACGTAGACTCCTGTCAGACAGGCTCCGCTTTCCGAGGTGACACGGCCGCCGTGGTTTGCAATCGTGCCACTGACCGGTTCAATGGGAAGCGGTCCTGTTGGAACTCCTCGGTACCCAATCGAGCGCAGAACGAGCCCGCACTCGATGTCCTCCTCGACCCCCGTAGGCCGCACCTGCGAACGTCCATCCTGTGTGGACACCAATTCGTTGTGTGCGATTCTCAATCCCTCTACGTGGTCATCTCCCAATACCTCCAAGGGGGACGCGAGATAGCGTAGGACGATTCGCTTCTTGCCGGGACTGGGGGCGGAGGACGCGAGCTTCCTCAGAATCCCCAACTTGACCGTCGCGATGGGGTCATTCCCCTCGGTAGCGGCGCGCGAGTATGCATCCAGCTCGGACTCGTCCATGTCTACGTGAACATCAAAGCTCGACGATTGACTCAATGCTAAAAGTTCCGGAGTCGTGTATGCCGCCTGCGCCGGTCCTCGCCGTCCCATGACGACTACTTCCTTGATATTGCTCCCAGCGAGCCTATCTACGGCATGGGTAGCCATATCCGTCTTAGCGAGAGCTTGGGGTTCGCTGACAAGGAGACGGGCGACGTCCAGAGCGACATTGCCGTTCCCGATCACAACAGCGCGGTCGGCGGACAGGTCAAACACACTGTCGGCGAAATCGGGATGTCCGTTGTACCACGCGACGAACTCGGTTGCACTGTGGCTACCAGGTAGCTCCTCGCCGGGAATATCAAGCCGTCGGCTCCCGGAAGCACCGATCGCATAGACCACCGCATCGTGCGACTCCAGCAATTCCTCATGCGTAACATGTTTTCCAACAGTGACATTGAGAAACATCTCCATACCCCTGCGACCTGCGGTGCGCTGAAACAGCCCGGCGACCGCCTTCGTCCCTTGATGATCGGGAGCGACGCCGTAACGGACCAGGCCCCACGGAGTGGGCAACTGTTCGAACATGTTCACCTCGACCGCGAGATCGCGGCGCAAGAGAAGCTCTTCTGCGGTATAGCATGCCGCCGGGCCGGAACCTACGATAGCCACCTTCAGTGGGCGGAGCTTTTCGTCCGAATCTACTTTCTTTGTCTGTGCCCGAACAACATTCGCGTCCTCGGAAGTCCTGTTCGAATAGAACGCAGCGTTGATCTCCTCGTACGGAGCCGTCTCATCCGTCAAATCGATATCGGCCACGATCGCGCTCACAGGGCATACCTCGACACATGCGCCGCAATCGATACAGGAGACCGGATCGATATACAGCATCTCCGCAGTGCCATAACCCGGCTCATGCGGCGCCGGATGGATGCAGTTGACGGGACAGACCGACACACATGCTGCGTCATTGCAGCAGGGTTGGGTGACAACGTGCGCCAAACCATTGCTCCTTCTTGCATCCTCCTGGGACAGCGCGTACGCGGCTCCAGGTGGAACGACGAGACAAACTACGTTGTCTGTAATACCGTTATGTTAGCTACCTCACTTTCGAGTGTCAATGCTGAGGCCTCCGCAAACCCCACCAGGCAATATCCGGGCTTTCCCGCACAGCGGGGGCCGGCCCAGTGCTGGCGAACGGGGCAAGAAGGCCCTCCAGGTGGACGTCCACGTAGTCGCAGCCGAACTGACGGCCGTCCGCTGGTTCCGGACGCACCGAGGCGGCCCTTCTGGAGCGCTTGCACTCCAACTGACACATACCTAAGCCGGCACGAGACTCGACGGTCGACGATTTTCTCCCAGGCCGGCCCCGACTGGACCGGCCTGGCCGGGCGGTCTGCGTTCGTGGGCCCGGAGGTGCCCCGGCACCTCATTGTCCGCGGCACCCAACTTCATAGAAGCTCCCGCGGGTAGCGCAACTGCAACAAGCATGACCGAGCCTGAGACGGCGAAATATATTGAAGCGCATCGGGATCGCTCGTAAGCGAAAATCGTTCGCACCTACCGTACGACCATTCGTCAGGCCGATCCGCAACAATTTAAAGTCAGATAGAAAAAACCCTGGATTGGCCGCATCCTCTGGGTTATGCTTTCGCTGAGCAGTATGAGCAGATCCGACCTTCCGCATCGCGAGGAGTTGGCGGACCCCAGGGTGATTAGCGCACCAAGACACCGCGGTGACATGCCGTTCCGGTAGCGCCCGACACCCGACTGCGGCGAAGGTGAATTTACGTCACCGCGCGACGACATTTTCAATCGTTAACTCAGACAGAAGGCAGAGGTTCATGGACGTCATCGCAGTGATGCCGCTCGAGAAGTGCGGAGAGGATGTCGCATCGGAGGTCGGGGGCAAGGCGCTGGGACTCGGAGCGCTTATGCGGTCGGGCATGACCGTACCTCCGGGTTTCGTCGTTACAACCGACGCGTACCGGGCGGCGGTGAAGGCTGCGGGCATCAACGAGCACATCGAGAGCGCTCTTCGCGGAGCCGACCCCGAGGGCGATCTCACAGCCGTGTCTGAGGTGATTTCCGCGCTCTTCACGGAAGCGCTCATCAGTGATGAGCTTCGCACGACTATCGAAGATGCATACCGCGGGCTGGGCTTGTCCCCGACTCCCGTCGCCGTGCGGTCCAGCGCGATCGCCGAGGATCGTGCAGACGCCTCTTTCGCTGGACAGCAGGACACCTATCTCTGGGTGCAGGGGGCAGACCAGGTTATTACCCATATCGTACGGTGCTGGGCAAGCCTCTTCAGCCCGCGTGTCATCGCCTATCGGGCCCGCTTGGGAGTTCCGCCTGAGGATGTAGCCATGGCGGTGGTCGTTCAGGAGATGGTACAAGCTCGTGCGGCAGGAGTCATGATGACCCTCGATCCGGCCAACGGTGACCGCGACGCGCTGTACATCGAATCGAACTACGGGCTCGGCGAAGCCGTCGTAGCCGGGGAGGTCACGCCGGACTCCTTCTGGGTCGACAAGAAAACTCTTGGGTTGCGCAAGCGCGTCATCGGGGATAAGCAGATTGCGTACCGCTTCGATGAGGCGAGTCAGCAGGTTCGCAAGGTAGAAGTCTCGCCCGGCGAGCGTGCGGACTGGTCCCTCAGCAACGAGGAAGTGTGCAGGATCGCCGAACTCGGACGAGAGATCGAGACGGCCTTCGGCGCCCCGATGGACGTCGAGTGGGCAATTGCCGGGTCCGGACCGTCCTCACAGGTGCAGCTCCTGCAGGCGAGGCCGGAAACCGTCTGGGCATCGCAACCCGTCCCCCCGGTTAAGCAGTCCCAATCCGGTAACGACTCGGACCTCACCACACCCCAACGATGGGATCCGCTGCACTCGTCGAGCACTCCGAACCTTCATTGGACCACGTCTAACCTCGGCGAGGCGATGCCCGGGGTTCTAACTCCCCTGAACTGGACGCTGTGGCACCGGACGCTCGAGAAGGCCGCATTGAAGGCCGCATTCCGAATCGGAGTTCTGTCTCGGGCAGAGTCGGAATTCACTGATGACGCCGACCGCCACTACTTCCGTGTGTTCTATGGCCGCCCCACCATCCAGGTCGAATACATGGGCACAATGGGCGACCGTATGCCTGGAACTTCAAGCGAGGACATCGTCATATCCATCCTTGGTCGTGTTCCCGACGGTTGGCAGGCGAATCCCACACGTCGTCGATGGCCCATTATCGCCGGCAGATTCCCCTGGACATTCATGACCGTTACCAAGGAGATCCGGGAGACCGTCAAAGCGGTCGACGCCTGGTACGCACCGCATCTTCAGCGCGTGTCCAAAGCGTTGACGGTAGCCGAGGCGACCGAAAACTTCCGCGTCGCCACACGGCACTTCGACCGAGCCCTGGAGACCCAGGTCGTCGGCTCCCTTGCAGGCATCGTTCCGGTGTACGACATTCTTGAACGACTGACCAAGCGTGCTGGAGTGGATATCTCGGCATTGAGCGGCTCCGGTGGGGCTGAGGTCTCGGGACTCGTCACCGACGTCTGGAAGGCGTCACGCAACGAGCTCCGCTTTGACGAGGTCGTCGCGCGGCATGGAATGCACGGTCCGTCGGAGGGCGAAATATCGAGTGTTGTGTGGCGTGAGAATCCCGAGCCGCTGCGCACACTGATCGAGACCTATGCCCTCCAAGACGACGATGAGGATCCTCGCCTTCGCGAGGCGGATCACCACATCGCGGCCGGTATGGCGGCGCGACAGCTGCTTGCTGCGACGCCGAGATGGCAAAGACCAGCCGTTCGGTTCCTGCTGAAACTCGCAGCGACACGGATTCCGCTGCGCGGTGCGGCAAAGCGGTCGTTGGTGCAAGGTCTCGATGGAACCCGGGCATCCGCGCGGCGCCTTGGCGCACTGCTCGTTGAAGCGGGCACTCTGGAGCACACCGACGACATCTTTTACTTGACCGCGGCAGAAGTCGAAAACACACCTAGCGACGTTAAGTCGCTTGTGCGGAAACGGCGCGAGCGACGGGATGCTTACGCAGCGCTGTCGATCCCGAGCGAGTGGAAGGGCATGCCGGAGGCGACGCCGGTCGGCGCCGATGACGGTCTGACCGCCGAGGGAGCGATGACTCTTGAAGGCATCGGTGTTAGCGCAGGAGTCGTCGAGGGAATCGCGCGTGTCCTTTACGAGCCTGATTTCGCCGCGGTTCAACCTGGCGAGGTTCTAGTGACTCCGACGACCGACCCGAGTTGGTCCTCGGTGATGTTCATCTCGTCCGCCCTTGTCGTGGACATCGGCGGAGCACTTAGCCATGCAGCGGTCGTGGCCCGCGAGCTTCGGGTGCCGTGCGTCGTGAACACCCGGAGCGGAAGCCGCACCATCAAGACGGGCGACCGTATTCGCGTTAACGGCAATTCTGGAACCGTCGAAGTTCTCGAACGCGCTGCCTCGCCTGTGGAGCTCGAGGACGCGTGATGCGCACAGTCTTCCTCAAACGAGGAAGACGTGACTGGTCCGACGTACCGACGCGTGGGGTGTCCGCGGGCCGGGCAGGATAATAGATTCGGAGTCGTCCCCGAGGGTCCTCCCGGCCCGCCACCGCAGAGGGTGGAACCGTCTTCAAGCAGCGCAACGTGTCCTGGCGACTCGTGCCCACAGCGCGGTAGCACGTGTAACCACGACCGACCGTGTCCGACAGTACGAGGTGATGACCGTGGTGTGCAGGGCTCGGTACAAGTTGCCGATTGCCGGGCCGGGAGAGCCGGGAGCGGAGGACGCCGATGAAGCCCCTCTCCGGGACCGGTGTAGGAGGTCAACGCGGCCGCCGACCGGACGTGAAACTAGCTGCGTCGGGCGAGGGTGGTGAGAGCTCCCCGAGTTACACACGGTCGGCCGGCGGCATTGATGTACACGCACGATCGGGGGGCAGCCGTGACAGTCGAGAATTTTGCGTAAGTCATTGCTGCTCTGATTTTTTGACACAACAAGCCGGGTTGCCGAAGGCTAGGATGAGGGACCGAGTCCGGTGCTGCAGCCGACAATGGCGCAACGTCCACGACTGCGGTCGTGAGCGCCATCGATGAACTCAGACTCTGACAGTCACGGGTGGCGTTTCACCTCGATGTCATGGACGGTCACAGCAATGTGGCCACGGCTTGGTCGCTGCAACCGCTCCCGGGAAACTCCAAGGCGCGACTGCGGCCGCGTGCGTGTGTCAGGTTCGAATGGCTCTGGCTCATTCTCCGTGATGGTTCCTGAGTATGTCAGTGGCTGAGGTGTATTCGCATGTGTGGGAGGTCGAATCCGGCGCGTCCATCCCTCTGCCGCTCGCGCGTTTTGATTCGATTTACGTTTCCCTCGACAGCGCCGGAGTTGTCGGGCAGGTGGTCAGCCCGTTGAGGACCGCGGCTCGGTCGCGTCCGATCCCCCGGACGAATCGATGCAGGTTCGGCAGATCGTTCGAGGAGACGGCCGCCTTCCAAGGTTGACACGGTCGCCGTGTGCTGGTCAGCATCTCGGGCGAACGAGGTACGAACGCGGCGGTGGTCTCAAGGTGCTGGCAGTTGGCGAGGACTTGCTGCTCGTCGTCGGTGATGCCCTCAGGTCGGTGCAGGATCCGCGAGGCGACGCGCCGAACGTTCGGGATTTTCGCCCGTGCAGATGTACGGTGGACTCGTCCAACCCGAGTGCCGACCGGCCTGCGGGGCGGCCAGCAGTTGGCGACGCTGCCAAACGGCCGACGCACGGTTCTCCTCAGCGCGCCCGAGCCCCGTTGGATCGGTTTGATCCACTTGCCCTGGGCCTCGAGCGCGGAAACCGCTTTCATAGCGGCGCTGGGTGGAGGCGACGAGGACGGATTGCTCGCGGCGCGCGGTCAACGCTTGTTCGGCGGTCCGCCGGAAGTCCTCCGCGGCGGTGAGTTCGGTGTGCCGTTCGGGATCGTCTGCAGCCCTGAGTCGGAGACAAACGCTTTGAGCGGCAATGTTTTCCGCGCGGCTTCGGCCAGGTTATGCCACAGCTGTCAGTTTTCGGCGACCTCGATCGCGTCGGGCGCCCCCGTGCGCGCCCCTTCGACGCAAGCGCCGGCGCCAACACGGCACCACGGTCGTGCCCGGGCACGCGGTCGGCCAGTCGGCGAAGGTAATCGACCTTCCTGTCGGTGAGGACGTCGCCGGGGAGGGCGGTGGCCATGTCGATCAGGACGATCCCGGACCGGTGCCGTCGTCGAAGGGCGAAGTCGTCGACTCCGAGGACCTTCACCGCCCGATGCCGGGTCTGGAAGCGCACGGACAAGTCGTAGCTGGGTGCTGTGTCCCGACAGTTCTGTCGCTGGGTTCCGGAGCGGCCGGCAACCGCCAGCCAAATTCTTTCGAGGCTTCCCTTCAGCATCTGGGGGTGCGCCGTGCACATCACACCGTCTATCTGCTCGGCGAAGGTACGCCCGGGTCGCAGTCGGTGGTCAGACGCAGGAAGCGCCACATCCCGCAGCACGAGGCGACTCAGCCGGTTTCCGATCGCGATGTCGGCCACACCGTGCATTCGTAGCTATGTTGACCTTCGTGCAGGACGCCGGCGTCCGGAGACGTGTGGATCCCCGCAGTGAGGGGCGCACCGGCCTCACGGAGGCGATCGAGGCAACCCGTGCCGACCGCCACCGGATTGGCCGGTTCGGCGCAGACTCTTCGAGCAGTCGCTAGAGCCAGGCCTGGCTTTCCCTGAGCGAGACGACGTCTGCAATCTTCGAGATCGTCTCGTGGCCCCGAGGACCGGTGGCACGGCGAGGCGTGCCACCGGATGTCCGGTAATGCTTTCGACGCCGAAGGCCAGTTGTGCGGGCATCCTGCGGAGGTCCCGGTCATTCTGCTCGCAAGAAGCAGAAGCCAGTCGATTCCAGTCAGGCGAACTGCTTCATAAGCTTCGCCGCCTGCTCCGGGCGCAGCAGGCGGAAGTGCCCGTCCGCCGTCACCAGTCGCGTCCCCGGCTCAGCAGCGGCGGCTATCCACGCCTGAGCGAAGACATCGCCGTCCCCGCTGGCGACCACTCGCCCGCGCACGAGCAGCTCCACCCCGGAGGGGACGGGGCGCAAGTATTGGACGACGAGCTTCCGGGTCAGGCCCGGTTTGCCTGAGTCTGCCACGACGTGCCCCAGCGCGTGATCCATCAGCATTGCCGAGATCCCGCCATGTACGTGGTGCGGCGGGCCTTCGAATGCCTCACCGAACGTACAGGTGGCGCTGGCCACGCCGTCGACAGTCTCGAACGATAACGGAGCAACGAATGGACTCCCCTCCCCGGTCATTGGTGAGAACATTCGTACGCCGTTGTACGGGTCGTCAACCGAGGAGGGCACACCGGCCTGCCGGCTCGTCGCGCCTAGGATCGAGGTGGCCTCGGCGACCAGAAGCCTCGCCTGGCAGAGGATCTTGGTAGGTACCTCCGACATGACCGAGTCGGTCCCGAGGGCGCGGAGCGCCCGACCGAGATCACGGACCGCGCGTCGTCTATCGACGAGATCGCCCGGGACGTCCTGCTCTGCCACAGTTGTCGCTTGACCGAGCAAGGGTCCCCAGGCGATCGTTGGTACCGGGCCGATTCCCTCCAGGTCCTCGCCGTCCCCTGCCCCTCGGCCGACCCTTTCAGATGGCGACTTTACGAATCCCTCATTCACGCGAGGACTCCTGGAATCTACCCGGTTGAGGCCTCGACGGGTCAAACAAATACCGGAGAGTTCCGCATCCCGCATCCCGTATGCCGGCGCCTGCAGCAGCGCTGAACTTGGGGATGCGCATGCTCGGCGCCGTCGGCACTTCGTCGCGGGACGGCTCGGCGCGCCGCTCGCGGATCGATCGTACGACGATGGCGTCCATGTCTTCAATGCCCTGCATGGTGTTCCTTCGAATCGTGGATGAAGACCGGATCACCTCCGGTCAACGGCCGACGTACGTCCCCTTCGTGCGTGTTTTGAATGCCTCGAAGGCCGCGGCAGCGTCCTCGGTGGCAAAGGTAATGCGCTGGTTGTCCCACTCCAGGTCAAGCTGCTCGGCCAGGGTATTCGTCTCAGCACCTCGCAAGGCACGGACCGTCGCCCGCAACCCGAGTGGTGGCAGCTGCGCTAGATCCTTGGCAACCTTCAGCGCGTGCTCCAGCACCTGGCCGTCAGGGACCACCTGGTTGACGAAGCCTGCACGGTGCGCATCTTCCGCCGACATCGGCTGGTCCCGCAGCAAGAAGTCCGTCGCCGCCGATTGTCCCATCAGCTTGGTGACGAAATAACTGGCTCCCATGTCGGGGCCGAATCCAAGTGTGCCGAACGCAGCTTTGAACTTCACCGACTCGCCCGCAATGCGGTAAGTGTGCAGGCCAGCCCATCCGATGCCTCCGCCAGCCACGGCTCCATTGATGGCCGCGATGGTGGGCTTCTGAAAGTTGTTAAGCATCTGAAGAATCCATCGGCCCGGCCCCAACGGGTCGAAACGTCGAGCTTGAGCCGAGACCCCGAGCGAGGCGTGATCACCCTGCATCACTCCGCCGTAAAACATGACATCCGCGTCCGCGCCGGGACCGAGCTTGCCGTCCAGCTGGGCAAAGTCGACGCCGGGGCTCCACGCCGTCGCGCCGTCCGAGACGTTCGCGGTCGTGACGATGACGCGAACGCTGTCGTCACGTTCGAGCTCGGCGGAGACGTCCAAGAGTTCCCTCAGCAGAGACCCTCCGAGTGAGTTATTGGCGAGCGGACGATCGACCGTAAGCACGGCGACGTGCTCATCCACCGACACGTGCAGTTCCTCCGACATAGGCAGCCTTTCCTCGCGCGGGGGCTCCGGCGGACCGGGGAAGCTCCCGAGATATTTTACTGTACATTAAACTTTGGGCGAACAGAAGCATTCGTTCGAACCCCCCACGCGATCAATACCGCGTGGTCGATGATCTGAACCACATCTTCGACGCGCCCGATCAGGACCAGCGATGCCCGCACGGTCGCCGTCGGAGGACCTTGGCCGCTCACTTTGGGTCGGCGCGGTGTTGCCCGAAAAGAGGGCCATGTCTTCGCACCCCCGACCGCGAGCCACCCGAGTCCCGTGTGACGCGGCCGGGGATTTACCGGTGACACTCGAACGCATCGCGCACCAGAGGATGCTCACGACGCGAATCGCGATCAGACTCCGTACCCTCCATCGACGTTGAGAGTCTGGCCGGTAATCCAGCCGGCACGATCTGACATGAGGAATCGGACTGCCTCGGCCACGTCAGTCACGTCCCCGAACCGACCAAGGGTCGTCTCCGACTTCGCCAAGGCCAGGCCCTGTTCCGTGAAGACCCCCGATTTCACCAACTTGTCGAACATGCCCTCCCCCTCGATGACGCCGGCGCCGACAGCATTCGCGCGAACACCGAATCGCCCCTCTTCGCCGGCGATGCCCCTGATCAATGCCTGAACCCCCGCCTTGGGGGCCGACGACATCAGGTCCATCTTGCTGTACCGCTCGATCACCGGTGTGACGATGGCGGTTACTGCACCCGACGAAGCACGGAGCATCGGCAGGAAAGGCTGCACCAAGTTGAAGCAGCTCTTGAGGTCGTTGTCGATCACGCGTGAGAAGGTCTCGAGCTCAGTCTTGGCGATGAACGACATCGGAATCACCGGGCCCGCCGCGTAGACGACACCTCGCACGGCGCCGGCATCCGCGACTCGGCTCGCAAAGGCCCGAGCCTCGTCGGGAATCGCAAGATCAACCTGCTCAATCATGGCCTTTCGACCACTCGAACGGACGAGCTCCGCCGTCTCGTCGGCCCCCGCACGATTGCCTCGATACGCCACGACGACGTCATGGCCATCCTCCGCCAGGCTACGAGCGATGGCCCGACCCAAACCACCCGACGCCCCGCCGACAACCGTCCAGCTCATCGATTCCACCATCTTCTCTTCTCACTCCAAACTCGAGGATCGTTCGGCACACGAAACACATCGCGCGTCATCACGACTTCACGGCGCGCTACGGGCCAGCTGAACGAGGACCAACATTCCCGGAAGTATCTAATTCAGACTAAATAATAGGTGCATGTGACCGGGATCGTCAACAAAACCAGGGTGTCGCAGGCACGACCGTAGAAGGGCAGTTAGAATCGGGTTTGTGCCACGCCTAGCGACGAACAATGCCAGCAGCGCTCCCTTAGCGACTACCAAGTCCGCCAAGACCCGAGCCCGGATCTTGGATGCCACGGCGCACATTTTGTGCCGCAAAGGTTTCTCCGGAACTCGCCTGAGCGATATCGCCGACCGCGCCGAGTGTCAAGCACCGGCAATTTACTACTACTTCGAATCGCGCGAGGACCTGATCGAAGAGGTCATCTGGCAGGGAATGGCACACTTGCACGACCATGTGCGCAAGGCCCTCAAAGCTGCGAGCAGCGTGTCACCCGCGGAACGCCTGAACATCGCACTGGAGCAGCACCTACGCTTCATTCTGACCGAGTCCGACTACACAATGGCCGCGATTCGCAATGCCGCCCAGATGCCCATCGAGCTGCGCGATCGGCAACTCGCCGAGCAGCAGAAATACGCGGTGCTGTGGAGGAAGCTGTTCCGGGACGTGCGAACGGCCGGGCAACTTCGGCCGGGCGTCGACGAGCGGCTCGCACGCATGCTCATCCTCGGTTCGCTCAATTGGTCCACCGAATGGTGGCAGCCACGCGGAGAGTCTGTCGACACCTTGGTCCAGAACGCCAAGCGCATGCTCAACGGAGGATTCCTCAAAGAGGTCGATAACGAGGTCGACTGAGCCCCCGATGACAAGCCGGGGACCTCACGGGCCGATGACGGCCCACGAGATCCCCGGTTTCCAGCTACCCGCCTCCACCGACCACCACGTGTTCCGTTAGCAGGCGCTGGGTGGCCGCGCCCTCCGCTCCCTCGGGCGTCGGCTCGCAGGTCTTCGATGTGGCCGTCCGCCTCGTCGCCAGCGAAGCTGGGAGTTCAGCTCTCCAGCTCGACGGAGAGCATGTGCGGTGACGGAACACTGCGAAAGTCCATCCAGTGCCCGTGAGGAGTCCATCCCATGTGGAACGGGAGCTCGATGCGACAGATCGGCCCCGTGCCATATACGGCGGGTGGCCAGCGAAGTTATCGGCGGTGCTGTGGTTGCTGCTGAAGCTGGTGACCTTGCCGAACTCCATCCGGGAACCGACGGTGACGCCAGAGTCGATGCACTCCTCAGAGTGCATCTGAAAGCTCCGGTTCGGGTCAGGCCATCCGAGAGAGTCGGCGTGACGTGGTCGCGATCATGGCGATGTAGACTATAGCTTCGTGATGTCGGGCCGCTTCTCGTAGTTGCGGACGCAGCGGCGGTGTTTACAGATCCCCGCGAACGTTCTCTCGACCACCCACCTGAGGGGAAGAACCTTGAATCCCTTGGCGTCGTCGGCGCGTTTGACGACCTGAACAGTCAGCGACAGAACACCACTCGATCAGCCTGCCGGCGTAGCCGCCGTCGGCCCACACCAAACTGATCGTCGAGCAGGGGGCGCGCAGCGCAGCCAGGAGCCGGAACGCGCCGTCCCGGTCCTGAATACCGGCCATCGTCACCACAACCGCCAGCAACAGCCCGTTCGAGTCCACAGCGATGTGCCGTTTGCGCCCGTTCGTTTTCTTCCTCGCATCGTATCCACGACTCGACCCGGGCACGGTGTCGGCGCCCTGCACCGATTGGGAGTCGATGATCGCCGCCGACGGCTGCGGATCGCGGCCGCCCCGCACACGGGCGCGATCGCGCAGTGCGTCGTGGATCCGTTGCCACACCCCCGCCCGGACTCACCGGGCGAAGATCGCGTACACCGTGGTGGCGGGCGGGAACTCCGCCGGCAGCTGCCGCCACGCGATGCCGCCCCGCACGACGTCGAAGATGGCGTCGAGCACCAGACGGCGGCAGTGCTTTTCGGGTCGACCACCGCCGCCTCCGGTGTTGCCGGGAGGCGGGAGCAGGGGTTCGCGGAGCACCCACTGTACATCGGCGATGGACGATGAGGGGTACACCGCGCACCGGTGTCCTGGAGTGATCCGGGGTGGGGCATGACGGGCACAGCTCGATGAGCGATGATGGCAAGTGAGCTCCTGGCAGGGCGGGGACGTAAGCACTCACTGACCTTCCAGGAGTTCACTTGTTTCCCATCCGTCACACGCCGACGATCACCGAGTTTCAGATGCTCTCTCAGACCGACTGGCCTGTCAGCGCCGTCGACTCACAGCGGACCGGTCCCTCCGCTCCCCCTTTCGCTGCCGGCGAACATCGCCGCTGCACCGGCCCGCGGTTCGCGACAATCCCCGGACGGATCAGCCAGTCCACACCTACCGAAAGGACCGGCCGCAGCAGCAGCACCGAGACGACGACCGCGGCACTCTCGCCACGCCCGGAGAGATAGCCGAGGAACTCCTCGCCCAGGCGATCACCGCCGCCCTCACCCAGGGCGGTTCCTGGGCGCAGATCGGCGCCCGGCTCGGGTTTCCCGATCCCTGCGCACCCTCCGGCGCATGCTCGGACCTGCAGTGACAGAACGCGATCGTCGACCACGAAAACGCCCGAGCACACCGCATCCACACCGACCCGAACCCCACCGACAGGCCCGCACCTGGACCGGAAAGCACTGACCACGCCGCGTACAGCCCGCCGTTGCGGTAATCCCGGTGTCACGGGCACCGACTCCCCGAATCTTCGGCGCCTGAGGTGGCGATGCCCTACTGCCCATTGGCCGTGGTTCTGTACATCATCGCGGCGATCTGGCAATGCAACCTCGGACCCTTCTGAACCCGGTGTCCTGCCCGGTCACCGACAACGCGATGGAAGCCGGGATTCACCCCGTTGCCGTCTTCGTGGTCTCGTTCCGCGGGACTTCGGTCGCCATGTTCGGTATGACTTCTTGCCCCTGTCTCTCGAATGATCCGGGGGCGGTGTCGCCGAACCTGGTGGCGTCGGCGGACCGCTAATAGGCCTCCGATCACCGTAAGTCGTCATCCCTGTAG
Organism: Rhodococcus koreensis; assembly: GCF_017068375.1. Taxonomy (NCBI): domain Bacteria; kingdom Bacillati; phylum Actinomycetota; class Actinomycetes; order Mycobacteriales; family Nocardiaceae; genus Rhodococcus; species Rhodococcus koreensis. The sequence continues at coordinate 6,940 of NZ_CP070613.1, read as the reverse complement.
GTGTCGGGCTTGTCAAGGGTCGAGTTTTACGGGTTTCGGCCTCTATGCGGGCAGTGCCGGGTGAGGGCCGGGGTCAAGACAGAGCGCCCGCAGCGTGAGCGAGGACGAATGGTCTTGACGGTGGCCCGGCCCGGTGCAGGCTGGTCTGGGCCCGAGACCGCGTCGAGGACCAACGACGTGATTCGGTTTCGCTATGTGGTTGTGGTGCAACGGCTCCAGTGTCGATCAGCTCGAGCAGCGAGACCACCCGCTGCGCGTACGCGTCCCCGAGCGGCACCCGGGCCAGCCTCTGGCGGCCGGTGACACCGAACAGATCCGACACGGGGATCAGGACGCCGGCCTTGGCGAGCAGGGTGCGGCCCGGACCAACGGGCCACCGCTCGGGGGCATGGGTGGGCGTTCCCTGCGGGCTGTTGGGGTGCCTCCAGGTTTCGCGGTGTGCAGGTGGGCCAACAGCCGCACGGGTTACCTCAACGGCCTAGCGCCGCACACGACGCCCGGCAGCTTTCCGCGGAGACGCACCTGACGCACCGCGGTAGACGAGGTATGACCTCGGAGACGACAGATGACAAAAAGTGACGCTTGACACCTAATCGGTCGACTGCCAGGATACTTAATAGTGATTCAATTCATATCTAGGACCGTGCTGCTGTACCGACGCGCCAAGAACGCCGCCTCCGAGACGGCTGCGGACACAATAGACACCCCTGACCCTCGAGGAAGCAACATGTCGACAGTAACGAGAAATTCTCGGCAACATCCTCGTGCCGTTCCCCAAGTACCAGGTGAGGTGGGCATCTGGGTTTTCATATTCGGCGATATGGTCATTTTCGCCGTCCTCTTCGCCACCTTCTTCTATTACCGAGCGAAGAAGCCGGAGATTTTCGATCAGTCGCAAGTCGCACTGAATCAGAACTACGGTGCGGCCAACACGGTGGTGCTGCTGGTGAGCTCACTGCTGGTTGTGCTCGCTGTCCGGGCGGTGCGGAAACGGATGCCGCTGGCGCCTCACCTGATCGCCGGTGCCATCTTTTGCGGAATACTCTTCTCGGCGTTGAAGGTCTTGGAGTACGCCGAAAAAGTGAGTCACGGGATCACCCCGGCCACCAATGACTTCTTCATGTTCTATTTCGTGCTGACCGGGTTGCACTGGTTCCACCTCATCGTGGGATTGGTAGTACTCGTGACGCTGTACGTGTTCGCACGTAAACCCGAGATCACCGAGCATCGATTCGCCTTCTTCGAAGGTGGCGCCTGCTTCTGGCACATGGTCGATCTGCTGTGGATCGTTCTGTTCCCATTGCTGTATCTAGTGAGGTAGCGATGATTCCGACATTGACTGCGCTGGCACGAACCACGGCAACGGCCGTGTGGTTGGTACTGGTGTCCGCGACCGTGCTGTCGTGGTGGCTGGGTTTCGAGAGCGCGCACGGTGCCGACGCCTACCGAGAACTGATCGGCGTCGCGATTCTGCTCGTCGCCTTTATCAAGGTCCGATTCATCGGCATGTATTTCATGGAGCTGCGGGATGCCCCGCTGCCGTTGCGCGGTCTGTTCGACGGCTACTGCCTGATTGTCTGCACGGCGGTCGTCGGCATGTATCTGTGGGCTTGATCACGCTGTGTACCAAGTCTTTTCGATGAGTTAGGAGAAATGATGTTCAAACACAATGACGCCGATGTGATAGTGGCGACGAACCACACTGCTATCCAGAAGGTATGCGCCTGAGCGGCCCGGCCTGCATCCTGTTTATGTTCACCGGCTTTTCATCGCGGGATTTCTGCCGCCGATGCCGACGTCGTGGTCGCAGGCCGAAGTGGCCGCCCATTACCGGGAGAATGCGAAACACTATCCGTATGGGCGCCGTTCTGGTCATGACGGCCTCGATGTTCTATGCGTCATTCACGGCCGTTTTTCCGGGCAGATGCGTCGGATCCCCGGCATGCATTCCACCGTCGTGTACACCCAGCTGGCAGGTGGCGCGTTCGGGTGCTGACCTTCCTGGTGCCCGGACTGCTGTTCATTGTCACCGCGTTCCGGCCGGAACGTTCGCCCGAGTTGACCATGATGCTCAACGACATGAGCTGGATCTTCCTGATTATGCCGTTTACCCCGTTCATGGTGCAGAACTTCGCGTTCGCTTACGCCATCTTCAGCGACAAGCGGCAACAGCCGCTGTTCCCTCGTTGGCTGGGGTACGTGAATATCTGGGCACCGATAATGTTCACCCCGGTTGTGATCGTGCCGTTCTTCCGGTCAGGACCGTTCGCTTGGAGTGGATCTTCGGCTTCTGGGTTCGGCCATTGCCTTCGGCCTTCAGTTTATCGCGAATATGATCTTCCTACTGCGGGCCATCAACCGACCGGAATCGGAGGACGCCCCGCAGTCGTCGCCCGGATCCACCCTTGTGGTATGAGATTGTGGCATAACATGTTGTCGGGACATGACAGCGACTAGGTAGCTAGGTAGCTAGAAGCGGCGTAGCCGGGTTTTGGGGTCAAGTTTGTGGTGTGTGGGTCACGTTCGACTGCTTGATATTTCAGGCTGCGAGTTGCGCTGTGGCGGTGAGGGTATCGACGGCGGTGCGGTAGGCGGTGGCAGCTGATCGCAGGCGGCCGGGAGTGGTTGTCGGAGCGGCGAGTTCGGCCAGGCCGGTGCGCAGGACCCGATCGTGGATACAGGTGAGGAACTTCGCGGTGTCGAGTCGAGGTCGGTGACCTGATACCGGTGGGTGCCCTCGATCCGGACGATGAGGCTGCGGGTTTTCAGCCGGCGCAGGTCGTAGGTCATCTGCCCGGCGGACACTTCGTCCGGGTCGAGTCCACGCAGCTCGCCGGTGAGGGTGCGCAGGTCCTTGTTGGTGAAGCCGTTCGGGTGCAGCCGGAAGACCAGCAGTGCGGAGAGCAGGGCGTGGCTGCGCTGATCGGCGAACCGTAGTCCCGGGACACGGGTGCGGTGGTGGTGATGACGGGGGCGGTGATGGCGGCGGGCGTCGGCGCGATGATCGGGTCGTGGCTGAGTCGTTGGACGCGCAGTAGGCGGCGGTTGGCGTGGAAGCCGATCTCCCGCAGGGCGGGCAGATGTGTCAGTCGTTTCCCGAGGTGGAAATCGCGGGTGTCGTTGATGGTGGTTTCGGTGCGCAGGGCGCGTCCCTCTTGTGGTACTGCTTGATGGTGTGTGTTTGTAATCGACGTGCAGGCTGGGGGTGACGCCCTCGGTGATCACCCGGGTGCGGAATCGCCCGGGGGTGGCACGGGGGCCGCGGCGCATCAACCGCCGGTCGAAGACCAACGTGACCTGGTCGGGGCGGCCGAGATCGAGATTGTCGCGGATGACCTGTTCGAAGAAGACCCGACCGGAAACCGGGCGTCGAGCATCTGGGTCAGGGAGAACTCCGCCTGCAACACCGACAGGTCGTAGCGGTAGCCGGCGTCCCGATCGGCGTCGGTGAACGGATCCGGCAGAATCGCCAGCCATTTCCGGAGGAGGGCGTCGATCCGTGGACCGGTCAGCCGATCGCAGATCGCCTGCAACGCGTCGGGGTCATCGACGGCGGCGAAGGCGTTGTCGAGCGCGGTGAACCCGAGCCCGGCCCTCGCGGCCTGACGCTGGGCCCAGTGGTGGCCGTTGATACAGAGTTTGGCGTTGTAGGGAAGTACGAGCAGAACTTGAGGAAGAACGGGCCGAAGTCGGCGTCGACGCAGTAGAAGTAGTAATGGTTGACCACGCCGGTGGACTTGACGATCCACGGATAACTCTTGCCGTCGGCGTCGCGTCGTTTCTCCGTGCGGAACAGTGGTGTCCTCCCTGCGCCCGGCCAATGAACACCACCCCCTCGGGTGCGGTGAACTGCTCGAGGTACTCGTGCATCACGTCGTCCTTGCGCTGGCCCTTCGCGAAGTCCACCCACGGGATGTGCCCGGTGTCGGCGAAGCGGTGCACCGCCGCAGCGAAGCGGTCGGTGATCCTGGCCAGCGGTGCGGTGGAGGCGACCGGCAATCCCAGCTGCCGATGCACGTAGGCGACCAGGCCGGGAGCGTACTGCAGGCCGGGAACGTAGACGTTGAGGTACATCCGGTCGATGCACTCGACGTCGAAGAGCGTGTGCGTGGTGAGCACGTCGGCGACGCTGCGCGGTATGGTCATGATGAGCTCCGGACGATCGGGCGGCCGGCAGGCCAACCAACCGCTACGACGGTTCATACACCCGATCGACGTCGTCGACCAGGGTCATCACCCCGACCGGCCGGGGCCCCCGGAGCGCAGCCGCCACCACACGACTCGTCGGGCTGGGGCGCAGCCCCGGTAGTACTACAGTCGCGTTTAGGACAGGTGTCCTCGGGCTCGGTAGTGGCATTGTCGGGCCCGGTGTTGATGGCGGCGGCGCCAGTGGGAGCGTGCGAGGACGTGGCGGGGGTCGGGTAGATACGTCCAGATCAGAAGGCAGAGCAGCCGTCGGATCTCCGGGACGCTCAGTGCGATCAACTCGCTGTCGTCGCCGGGTTCTCGGGCCCCCTTTTTGACCGGAGTGACGGTGAGGAAGGTGTGCGCGAGCATCGAGAGGGTGATGTGCCGGTACCAGCCCGCGTACTGCCGAACCTGGTAGTGGTCGAGGCCCGTCTGGCCCTTCGCGGTCTGGAAGGTTTCCTCTATCGCCCAACGTGTTCCGCGACGGTGACCAATTCGGTCAAGGTAGGTGCGCGCCGGGCAGTGGCACAGGTAGTACGCCAGGTCCTCCGGATCGGTGCGACTGCGACGGGCAGGAGCCAGTCGTCGGCCAGTTCAACCCCGCGCACCGGTGTGCGCGCCCAGTCGTAGAGTCGCTCGCCTTTCGCGCCGTCACCGGCCGAGCGGGTCCGCCACGCCTGGGCAGGCAACGCCGCGATCGCCTCGTCGGCACGGAGCTCGGCGCCGTCGACGGTGATGACGTGTTGGTTCACCGAAGTAGCCAGCACGTAGGACAATCCGAGTTCCTCGCAACGGGCACGGAGCCGGTGCACCTGCCCGTATACGCATCTCCGGTGACCCATCGTGCCGGCACACCGGCGGCGACGGCGCGTTCGAGCATCGCGATCGCCAGCTCGGGTTTGGTCGCGAACTCGCGCTCGGCGGGGATCCCGGCCTGCCGCACCGGTCACGGTCGTCGGTCCAGGCTTTGGGCAGGTACAACTCTCGGTCGATCAGCGTTCGACCCGCCGCAGTGGCATAGGTCAAGAACACCCCGATCTGGCAGTTCTCGACTCGGCCCGCGGTGCCCGAGTACTGGCGGGCCACCCCGGCCGAGCGGGTGCCCTTCTTCAGAACCGGTCTCGTCGAGAATCAACACACCGGACGGATCCGCAAGATGATCGACCGCATAATCGCGTACGTCGTCGCGGACCGCGTCGGGATCCCAGTCCGCCGTCGAGAGCAGTCGCTGCATCCGTCCGGCAATCGATCGCCCGCGCGTTCGGACAGGGTCCACGAATTCTTCCGCTCCTCGCCCGAGAGCAACCCCCGCACATATTCCACCGCATGCTTGCGGGGCTCGGACCTGGCGAAACGATGCCCGATCAAGGCATCGATCTCCGCCAGCCCCTCCGCCCACACCCGACCTCAGCCACGCACACATCATCGCCCACACACGGACCATGCATCCTGCGACTCTCGGAACCTGCGCCGACACACCGACAAGATCAAAATAAAACGCGACTGTAGTACTAGGGCATGTCTCCCAATAGTTTGAGCCATTCGACGATGCCGGCGAGGAGGAATCCAGCCCGGTAAGTCAGGGCAAGCTTGTCATACCGGGTTGCCACCGCTCGCCACTGTTTTGCCTTGTTGAAGGCCCTTTCCACCACGTTGCGGCCCTTGTACGACTCGGCATCGAAGTTCGGTGGCCGACCGCCCGCGCTGCCCTTGTTCTTGCGGTTGGCCACCTGATCGGACTTCTCGGGAATGACCGCCTTGATGCCCTTGCTGCGTAGCAGTTCTCGATTGGCCTTGGATGTGTACGCCTTGTCGGCACGGACCTCGTCCGGGCGCGTACGGGGTGCGCCGCCACCGTGCGCGGCACGCAGATGCCCTCCAGGAGCGGGCCGAACATCGGGCTGTCGCCGGCCTGGCCAGGACCCACCAGCACCGACAAGGGACGTCCGTCGCCATCGCACGCCAGGTGGACTTTGCAGGTCAGCCCGCCGCGGGACCGGCCGATGCCGTGATCGACCGGTTCGTCAAGCAGATTCGTGTAATTCGGTAGATCCCCCTGTGTCACGCGCGGCGTTGGCGCCGTGCTGGTGCACCCGCACCACGGTGGAATCCACCGACACCGCCCAATCCAGGTCGCCACCGGCATCGGCCATCGCCGGCCAGGGCTATGAGTACCCGATCCCACGTTCCATCCCCGGCGTAGCGTCGGTGCCGTTTCCACACGTCTTCCAGGGGCCGAAATGCGCAGGTAGATCCCGCCACGGGAGCCCGGTACGCAGCCGGTAGAGCATCCCCTCCACCACGAGCGGCTGTTCTGGAACTTCCGCCCCCGCAGCCCTCCGAACTGGGCAACAGCAGCGCAAGCAACTCCCACTGCTTGTCCGTCAACACCTCAAACCTATTAACAACGTCTGCCACAGCGAAGAGTCTGCAGCACAACACCCAAATCATTGGGAGACACGCCCTAGTAGGGCGGAGTCAGGCGAACCGCTCGCGTTCGCGATCCCTACCGCGCATCGACGCAGTCCTTCCGTTAGGGGACCTGCCATAACTGCAGGTCAAAACCCCCTTCTGCGCGGATCGGTCGTCGGTCGGACTAATCGCTGTCACCTCGCGGGCGGTGTATCGGCGGCCCGTACTCTTAACCCATGTCCGCGGATGATCAGCAGCATCCGCGCCGACGGCCACCAGGCGCTGCGACCTGGCCGTACAGGATGCTTCGGCGGATCCCACATCATCACAGCGGCGGCGC
>NZ_CP070612.1:0-126147 GCF_017068375.1 Rhodococcus koreensis | reverse complement strand
AGTCCAGCTCCCCCGCGACCAGGTCGAGGCACTCGCCGCCGTCGGCGTCTCCCGCACCGCCTGCGAACGATTGGACAGCCAGCAGCTCTCGCTCGAGCACGCCGAAGTCGTCGCCGAATTCGACGCGGCCGGCGACGACGAAGCCGTCGCCGAACTGCTCTCCCGCCATTGCTGGAACTACCGCTACACCGCCGAACGGCTCCGCCGCGACCGCGCCCAGCGCGCCGCCCGCGCCGACGCTGCCCTCCCGTTCGCCGAATGGGGATACGCGATCCTCGACGCGCAACCCAAGCCCACCGACTACATCACCCTCTCGAACCTGCGCACCAGTGACGGTGAACCGGTCACCGCCGAACACACCACCGAATGCCCCGAACTGTGGGGGGTGTGGCTCGAAGAAAACGAAACCTCCGGGAACCCCGGCGACGGCGGCACCGTCGAGGCCCCGCAGGAATGGATTCCCGAATACGTTCTCCTCTTTCCGAGCACGCTCGAGCAGACCGGATTCGCACTCGCACCGGAAGACACCGCCGCCCAGGACGCCGAGCGTCAGGAGCGCCGCCGGGTCCGGGAGTTGAACAAGCTCGCCGAGGCCGCGACCGCCGTGCGCCGGGACTTCCTCCGCACCACATTGCTCGCGCGCAAGACCCCGCCGAAGAACGCAGCAGCCTGGGTTGCAACCACTCTGGCCACCGACATGCAGCTACTCGGCGAGTACCGCACCGAAGAGCAGGTCCGCGACCTTCTCGGCACCACCGGATACGACACCGGCAAGGAAGTCGCCGACATGGCCGATAAGGCGAGCGAGGCCCGTGCCCACGTCCTCACCTTCGCCCTGGTCGTCGCCGCGATGGAAGGCCGCATGCTGAAAGACGGATGGCGACAACGTCCTCGCGGAGCCGCCGCCTACCTCGAGATGCTCGCCGCCAACGGCCACGAACTGACCGAAATCGAACAGGCGATCGCCGGACAGCTCGATCCGAACACCATCGAATTCGACTAGCGCCGCCCCCGGCAGCCCCGGACCTCGTCATCAGCGAGGTTCGGGGCCTCCTCATTCATCCCCCTCGCCTGTTGCGGGTTGCCGGGCATCGAGCCCGACAACCCGCCGCGCGACATAGCCGAAAATTGCTTCGACGCCGCCGTACCGTCGTCCGCGTTTCTCAGCGTCGAGCGGACTGCTGGACCCACCAACTTGCCAGGGCGGTATCGGCATCCCTCATGACCGGGATAGTTCCCTCTCCGGTCAAGTCCTGATCGATGTTCGCGGCGGTCACCCTCCACGTGTAGGTGATCTCGGATGGTGCGGGAGCAGAAACGGTGCAGGGGATCATCAGAACCAACAAGGATTCGACGGTGATTGGTCTCCGCCGATTCCGGAGTTCGCCAGCATCGATAGTCACGACTACGTCGTTCCCGTCCTGGGCCCACTCCGGCATCCCCGGGGAGTCGACGGGAAGGTTGATCGAAGACGATATGTCTGGTTTCGGCTTGACATGCAAAGGCGACCAGATATCAGACAAGGTTTTCGTAGTCGCTTCGACGCCGACTACCCCTTCGAAGACCAGCTCGACTTCCACATCCTCGAGGCGCCTGTCGCTGTTGAGCAATATCTCGATCGGCCGGGCCGCGGTGGAAGCGATCTCTCTATCGAAGCTGCGAAGCCTTGCACGGGTCCCCTGCGTCCACTCATCAATCTGTGCCTCCGTCTTCGGAGCACGAGCACGGCGAAGATTTCCGCGAGTCGACGCAAAACTGGCGTCAAAACTGCCATAGCTCCTCACGAACTCATGCTCCTCCCGAATGTCACGGCTGATCAGATCTTCGAGGAACCGCCCGACAACGCCGTCGGGCACTCGCCACACGGACTCTTGTACCGAAATCGAAATCGAGGGCACATCACTGGGTGACGCAGGAGCCGCCACATTCAATTGCTCTCGCGTCTTCTGGAAGTTCCGCGCGTCGCTCCACAGTGCGCGCTCCAACTTCTCGCGCAGATGCGCGCCGGAGTCGTAGGTGTCGAAGAGCCCCTTGTCATTGCCAAGGAACGAAGCGCGGTACTTCTGAAGACGGTCCCACTGGTCTCGAGCCTTCGCGTCGTCGCCGACCGACCGCGGGAGAGAATCGCCATCCCAGAAGTACATGTGAACCTGCGCAGCGGCTTCGCGGAGCTCGGCTTCCTCGACTGTTCCCGAGTGCTCGCTTCGAGGTGTCTCTGTTCCGAGCCGGTGCTTGAACAGGCACAGGACGACGTCACTGTGCCCGGTGATCTGCTCGTTGATCACCGCCTGACCGTCGACACCTCCACGGTAGACCGGCACGGTATCCGTGCTGTAGTGCTTCGGAATGAACACCACGCCCTCATTGGCCGAATGATCGCTGTTCCATTTCGCAATCACTTCACGAGCGACTGCAACCTCACCGGCTGTGTCACTGGGGCCCGAGATCATCACAACCACACCAACGGCATCGAACGACATGGCATAAGTGAATCACCCGGATTGGCCCAGACGGTGATCGGCTGATCGAAATCATCGCTCGGCGTGAGGTGCATGCTCGGGATACATAGCAACCGGTACGTGTCACCGTCCCTGCGGGCCGGCGCCGGCCACCTGCGGTGTCCCCTGATCGGAGCTCCGCTGCGCTCCGCTCTGTTGAAGAACATCGTTCTTTTGACCTGCTGGCCTTCCGATTCTGATCGACGGCGGCCGGGGAACAACCCCTGGCGGCGCAAGCGCCGGCACAAGGCTCCGAACAAGTTTTCGCGACTCGCAAGCTCCCCGCGAAAACTTGTTCGGCCCAGGAGTTGCACCCCGTCCTGATACCGCCGATCCGACTCTCCCTTGCCAGCAGGGCAAAAAGAACGGGCAGGGACTTCGGTTCGGCCCACCTATCCCACGCAAGGAGCGTTTTGATGATCCGTCTTTCCACCGCCACCGATGTGCTCGCCGCAATCCCCGCAATGCTCGGATTCGTACCGGTGCAGTCCATCGTGGCGATCCTGTTCGGCGAGTCCGAGTCCGACGGCACCACCGTCACTCGCGTCATCCTCGCCGCACGCTACGACGCCGACACGGAAGTCTCGTCGATCGCGTACCAGCTGAGCGGCATCGCTGCCCGTGAGAACGCCACCGGCGCGATCCTCACCGCCGTCGTCGCCGGGCCGGGCGCGTCCACCGCGCTCGACAACATGGCGATGGTCGGCGACGGGCTCGAGGCCCACGGCGCACGGGTGGTGATGTCACTCCACACCGCCGAGATCACCACGGGCGCCCAATGGATCAACCTCGAGACCCTCGAGCGCGGCGCGGTGACAGACCCGAGCACCTCCGAAGTGACCGCCCACGTGGTCGCGGAGGGACGCAGCGTCGAGACCACCCGCGCCGCGCTCGCCGCCCGGTACGGAATCGCGGCCGAGGCAGATCCCCGCGCCGCCGCCGAATCAGCAGCCGAACAGGGCGAGGACTTCCCCCGCACCACCATCACCGAACTGGCCGCCGTCGTGCAGGGCCGGGAGACCCCGAGCGCCGATCTCGCCGCCCGCGTCGGCTTGCTCGCCGCGATCAACCCGGCGTTGCGAGATGCCTTGCTCTCCCTCGCCCATTACGGTGCCGCCGACGCACACGCGGCGATGCTGTTGGTCGCGAACCAGGTACGCGGCGTCGCCCGTGTGCAGACCCTCACCATCACCGGGATGTTCGCGTACCTCGACGGTCGCGGCGCGGAAGCGGGCATCGCATTCGACGCCGCCCGCGACGCCGCCGAGACCGCGCCGGAGACGCACACCGGGTTGCTCGACATGCTCGAAATTGCGATTCAGGACAGCATCCGCCCCGACGCAATCGCCCGTCTCGTGACTATCGGCGTCGAGGTTGCGGAGAAGTTGGGCGTCGAGTTCAACTGACACGCACAACAAAGGGCGCACCCCCGAACGGCCTAGGTTCGGGGGTGCGCCCTCGGTGAGCGTAGAGGGTGTTCGGGCATCGAGCCCGAACACCCTCCGCGCATGCGAAGTGCGCAACACCATCGTGTTGCGCGGGCTCCGGTCTAGATCAAGTCCCGCAGCGAGTCCGGGTCCGGAAACGCGACGTCCACGCCCGTCGTGTCAGCATGACTGAGCGGTCCCACGCGCTCACCCGCGACGATCGCCTCGAGGTCGGTGTCCGACACCGCCCAGGTGTGCTTTGTGGCCTGATACAACGCGGACTCAACCGCCGAGCGTTGCACCGCTGTTCTGTCCTCGCTCATGCTCTCCCCTTCGTACCTAACGCTTCCCGGCATCGACCGGGCGTATCTGTCAGAACAAGGTCGGGACGTCGGTCTGCAACAAGGCCGACCGCACTTTCTCATCATCCCACCCGTCGCGGATCGCTTCCCGCAATGCCCGCGACCGCGCCGCGCGCGCCGCACGATCGGGCCCGTACCAATGCCACGTCTGCCCGCGACCGCCGCCGCGTCCCTTCGCACCCATCCCAGCAAGATTTTGTGCTTGCGTTCCGAGCACCACATGCGGACGACCTAACGCTTCCGACGTCGCCCGAACGCAAATAGGGTTGTCGCAGACTTCGTGCAACGCAACCTCGTCCGGTTCGAGGGGACGCCCGAGTTCGATCGCCAACGCGTACCGGTGCGGTCGCACCACCCGTTGTCGGCCATCGCGTTTGATCCAAAAACGGCCGTAGCCGTCATCGGAGATCGAGCCCCGCCAGAGAAAACAATCGGTCGGCCGCGGCCCACGCACAATGTAGCTGTCGAACCGCTTTCGTTCGCCGTCGCCGGGACCAGGCAGCGTCAACCGCTCCGATGCCATCGGTTTCCTTCCGAGCTGCGCGTGATGGTCAGGGCCTCACCCTCTGATGTGTACGTTCTCGTTCACGGTCATCACCACACCCCGATCTCAATCAGCCAATAGAAGAACGGTTCGATGGGTTCGAGCCACTGGTAGATGTCCGGATGGATGAAGTAGTTCCAGTCCATCACGCACCTCCTTCCGCAAGTTGCGGTGGATGGTCAGGACGCGATCTGCTCAGCACTATCAGCTGTGCCGACAGGAGCTGGCGACACCTTGGGTGTCGACGACGCATCGTTCTGAGGCGCAGCGTTGGGTTCCGTATCCGTCGTCGCGGCTGTCTCGGTCGGCGACTGCGACTTGGTCTTCGGCTTCGCGAGGCGAATGAGTTCACGCACCTTCGCTTCGGTCAGGTCCGTCAGCTCCGCGATCGAGGTCGTGGACTCGCCGCGCTCTTTGAGATCGAGGAGTGCGGTGGCCTGACGGTGGAGTGCGGATTGCTTCTTCTCCTCCGCCTCCGCCCGGAGCTTGCGGATCTTCTCCTCGAGGTCCGAGTCCGCCTTGTCGAAGTCGGCGGACGCGGTGAAGTAGGAGACGAGATCGTCTTCATTCTTCTTCAACCGGGCCTGTTCGGCGGCGAGCCGCTCCGCGTTGGCCTTTCGGACACGCTCGCGCGCGCTGATCGTTGCTTTGTTGGAGGACGCCATGTTTGGGATCGTACCGGCGCCGGCCGACATTCTCGAGGTGCAACACCGACACAACATCTCATTCAGTCCAGGACAGACAGTCGTCCCCGTCCGCGATCCCCCGGCTCCGAGTCCGAAATCCAGTCTGACCACCCAATTCCCGAAACCAGTCCCGAGTCAAGCTACACACCTCTTGCATTAAGGATAACGAAACGATAACGCAGGTTATGATCTTGACGTGACCGCGACCATGCACAAGCTCACGGCGGGAGACGGGTACACCTACCTGACTCGCCAGGTGGCGGCGCATGACGCGACCGAGCGCGGACGCGGAGCACTCGCCGACTACTACTCCGCGAAGGGTGAATCCCCCGGCATCTGGATGGGATCCGGCCTGGCCGGATTGCCGAAGGTCAGCACACTCAGCGCCGGAGATCGGGTCAGCGAGGCGCAGATGCTCGCCCTCTTCGGCGAGGGACGACACCCGAATGCCACCGAGATCGAAGAGCGCCGCATCAAGGAATTGGTAGCGGACGGCGCGAGCATGGAAGCGGCTTCCCGGATCGCGCTCCGCGAAACCAAACTCGGAAACCCGTACCGGATCCACACCGGTGCCACCGAGTTCCGCCAGGCCGTCGCGGAAGCCTTTGTCGCCCAAAACCTTGCCTCCGAACGCAAGTGGAGCGCCGCGATCGACGACGATCAACGGGCCCGCATCCGCACCGAAGTAGCCCAGTCGATGTTCGCCAAAGAGTTCGGTCGAGCACCGCTCGACGAGCGCGAACTCAGCGGCTGGGTCGCGAAGAACTCACGGCAAAAGACGACCGCGGTCGCCGGATTCGACGTCACCTTCTCCCCCGTGAAGTCAGTCAGCACGTTGTGGGCGATATCGCCCCGGGAGATCTCCGAGATCATCGAGCTGTGCCACCACGACGCGTCGAACGACGCCATGGACTTCTTCGAAAAGAACGCACTCTTCACCCGCCTCGGCACCGACGGAGTCCAGCAGGTCGAGGTCGAGGGCATGCTCGCTGCGGCGTTCACCCACCGCGATTCCCGCGCCGGTGAACCCGATCTGCACACCCACATCGCGATCAGCAACAAGGTCAAGGTCGCCGGGCAGGACAAGTGGCTCGCCGTCGATGGACGTCCCCTGCACAAGTCCATGGTCGCCATCTCCGAGACCTACAACACCCGCCTCGAGGGATACCTGCGAGAGCGGTTGGGAGTCGAGTTCGCCGACCGCGTCGGCACCGATCCGACGAAGCGCCCGATCCGCGAAATCGTCGGCGTGGACACCCGACTGACCGAACGCTGGTCCTCCCGATCTGCGGCGATCTCCACCCGCCGAGGCGAACTCGCAGCGCAGTTCCAGCTCGATCACGGCCGCGAACCCACCGCCAGCGAGATGCGCAAACTCGCGCAACGGGCCAACCTCGAGACCCGCGAAGCCAAGCACGAACCACGCTCTCTGGCCGAGCAGCGCGCCGCGTGGCGGCAGGAGGCAATCCAGGTTCTCGGCACCTCCCGAGACGTCTCCGACATGGTGGCGGCCGCGACCACGACGCGTCAGCGCACCGGCCAAGTGTCCATCGACGATCAGTGGATCGGTGCCTGCGCCGACCGCGCACTCGAGACGATCAGTGCTTCTCGGGCACGCTGGCAACCCTGGCACATACGCGCGGAAGCGGCCCGAATCGTCCGCGCAGAGAACGTCGACCGCGCCGACATGGACCAGGCAATCAACGCAATCACCAACGCTGCTTTGGACACGACCCGATCCGTCAGGCTCGGCCCCGCCGAAGACCTCGGAGAGCCCGGACCACTGCGCCGCAAGAACGGTGCCAGCGTCTACACCACCGAGGGATCCCAGCTCTACACGAGCGAGTCGATGCTTGCCGCAGAGCAACGACTGATCGACGCCTCACAGCAGACCGGCGGCCGCGCCGTCACCGACCTGACCGTCGGTCTCGCCCTTCTCGAACACGCGGCAAACAAGTTCGAGCTCAAGTCCTCGCAAGCGCAGATGGTCCGGGATCTGGCAACCTCCGGTCGCCGAGTGCACCTGGCGCTCGCCCCGGCGGGCACCGGCAAGACCACCGCGATGGCGGTGCTTCGCTCCGCCTGGGAAGCCGAGGGCGGCACCGTGCTCGGGCTTGCGCCGACCGCCGCGGCCGCAGCTGCACTCGCCAAGGACCTCTCCGCCACTACCGACACCCTCAACAAACTTACCCACACTCTCGACGACCTCGACGCGGCCTCCGGCGAGCCGGTGAAGGTGCCCGACTGGTTCTCCTCGATCGACGACAAGAGTCTCGTGGTGATCGACGAAGCGGGCATGGCATCGACAGCCGACCTCGACCGCGTGGTGAGATTCGTCCTCGCTCGCGGGGGCAGCGTCCGCCTCGTCGGCGACGACCAGCAGCTTGCCTCCGTCTCGTCGGGCGGTGTCCTGCGGGACATCGACGCCACCGCAGGATCGGCCACTCTCACCGACGTCGTGCGGTTCAAGGACGCCGCCGAAGGCAACGCCTCCCTCGCTCTGCGCGACGGGAATTCGGAGGCGATCGGCTTCTACATCGACCAAGGCCGGATCCACGTCGGGGACGTCCTCTCGGCCGAAGACCAGGTCTACAGCGCATGGCAGAGCGACCGCGACAACGGTCTCGACGCCGTCATGCTCGCACCGACCCGCGAGACTGCCCGAGGACTGAACGAACGCGCTCGCGCCGACCGGATGACGGCCACCGGCGGCGAGTTCGACGGTCCGGAGACGGTTCTCGCCGACGGACTCGCGGCATCGGCCGGCGACATCATCACCACCCGCAAGAACGATCGCCGACTCGTCATCGGGGCCACCGACTTCGTCCGCAACGGTGACCGCTGGACCGTCGACCTGGTGCACGAGAACGGGGCGCTCACCGTGCACCGGCAGAGCGACGGCCGGAAGATTACGCTCCCCGCCAGCTACGTCACCGAGCACGTTCAGCTCGGCTACGCGCGCACCATCCACGCGGCCCAGGGCTTGACCGCCGACACCTGCCACACGATCTTCACCGGGTCCGAGCCGCGGCAACTTCTCTACGTCGCGCTCACCCGCGGCAAGCTCGGCAACCACGCGTATCTCGCGTCGGCCCTCGACGGCGACGACCACTCGATGATCACTCCGGATGCGCTGGCACCGCCGACCGCGGTCGACCTGCTCACTCGCATCCTCGCCCGGGACGGCGCGCAGGAGTCCGCGACCACCGCTAGCCGCCGCCTCGCCGATCCCGCCGAGCGGCTGGCGCTCGCCGCACCCGCGTACGACGACGCGGTCGGCACGGCCGCCGAGAACGTGCTCGGCGCCGAAGCGATGGCCCGTATCGACGCCGGTGCCGAACAGCTCCATCCCGGGCTTACCGAGGCGGCCGCCTGGCCGGTGCTGCGCAAGCATCTGGCGACGATCGCGGTGTCCGGGGATGACGCGCTGGCCGCGCTGTCCGCGGCCGCGAAGTCACGGGAACTGGGTACCGCTGCCGACGTGGCCGCGGTCCTCGACTGGCGACTCGACCACAGCGGTAACCACTCTCGCAGCAGTGGCCAGTTGCCGTGGCTGCCCAGCATTCCCACCGCGCTGGCCGACGACCCGACCTGGGGCAGCTACCTCACGCGCCGGTCCGAACTCGTGCAGGAACTGTCCGACGCCATCTCCGTGCGGGCCCGCGGTTGGGACAGCGACACCGCCCCGGTGTGGGCGCGGGGTCTGCTCGACGATGCTGATCTGATCGCCGATCTTGCGGTCTGGCGGGCGGCCCGCGGTATCGCCGACGTGGACCTGCGACCGACCGGACCGGAGCAGTACTCCATCGCGCTCCGGACCCACCAACGTCGCCTCGACCGCCGTGTCGAGAAGGTCGTGGGATCACCGAACGCGGCGATGGCGACCTGGCGTCAGCTGATCGAGAAGGTCGAACCTCGCATCCTCGCCGACCCCTTCTGGCCGGTGCTCGCGTTGCGGTTGACCACCGCTCGCCGGGCCGGACTGGACGTGCCCACGCTCGTGCGGTCGGTGACTGCCGACCGTGCGCTGCCCGACGAGATGCCCGGGGCGGCACTGTGGTGGCGGCTGTCGCGGACCCTCTCCCCCGCAGCGCTGGCGACCGGAACGTCGGGTCGACACCTCACCCCGGACTGGGCGCACGTACTCGACGACGTGCTCGGTGACGACCTCGCCCGCCGCGTTCGTGACGACTCCGCCTGGCCTGCACTCGTATCCGCAATGGACGCCGCACCGCTCGACCGGACCCACCACGAGATCCTCACGTTCGCCCGCGACGCGGTCGCCGACGCAGCCAACGACGGCGACGATCACGATGCGCTACGGCCGTCCGAGCTCACCCGCGCCCTCGCCTGGCGCATCAGCGCTCTGACGCACCACGAACTCGCACACACCGATATCCCGCTGACCGAGGAAGCCCCCGCCGACCCCGACGAGGAACTGGTCGCCGCGGCCCACGCAGGCAAGGACGACCCGTACGCCGTTGCCGAACCGGCCCGCCGCAGCACCGGGACGGACCGTCACCTGACGCTGCCGGGCGCCGATGTGCCGCAGGACCGCGAGCTTCCGCCGCTGCCGGAGCCGGACTACTACCCGCCGCTGTCCGACGCCGATGTGCCGCCGGACCCGGACCTCCCGCCGCCACCGGACGAGTACGACTACGAGCCCGCGGAGCTGCATCTGGACGCCGCACACCACGTGGCGGCCGCACCACTGCCCGAGGACGGCTACCACGACCTCGACACCCACGATCAGCTGTCGTCGTTGCACGCCGACCTCGCTGCGGCCCGCGCCGACCTGACCGCGCAAGAAACGGCAGTGCGCGCGAACCAGGGCACCTACATGAACGCGGCGTGGCCGATGATCCGCGAGATGCGGGAGCGCGCCGACGCCCTGCGGCCGTTGTACTTCGCCTCCGAAGACGCACACGAAGCGTGGATGACCGCGTCCCAGGAACTCGAAGACCTCGATCACCGGTGTGCCGAGATCAGCCGCTCCGCGGGCCAGCTTCGGGACGCGGGCAACGAACTCGATGCACTCTCCGCCGAGGCGGAACTGTCACTGGTGGAGATCATGCGCGAGCACGCACAGGCGGAGCAGGAGCGGTCTCGGGGCGAGTACGAGGACGCCCGGGAGCAGCTCGAGCAGGCCGCCGGCGGACCGACCGGCATCGTCACGTCCTCCGACGTCGAGATCGCCCGCTCCGTGGCCTCCGAGCTTGATGAGCAGGCCCTGGCTGCCGCCCGGCGGAAGGTCACCGCACTCGGTGGAGCGCTGGTCCGCGTCGAGACCCATGCCGCACACCTGGCCGCCCACGACGCCGCGGCCGACACCGAGCTACCCGCACCCCCGCACCAGGACGGCCGCGCAGCAACGGCAACAGCAACCCTGCCGCGAGTCGACATCGACCAGGAAGGCCCGGCCCGCGGACGCCCTACCGGCGTGCCACAGGAGACGGCCGAGCTGTCCGAGCAGCTCGACACTTCCGGCGCCGACCAGGAGCAAGAAGAGTCCCTCGAGCAGGACGGGGCGCGTCCGCAACTTGACCGTGCGGCGGTCGAGGCGCGGGTCATACAGGGAAACAAGGTCGTTCAGATGCCCAGCGCGGAGCTGAAGTCGAAGCTCAAGCAGACAATGCTCACGCAGCGGATGAACCCGACCGACACCGGTCAGGCCACCGTCGACCGCTACCGCGGCGAGCTGACCCGCCGCGCCGAACTGCCCCGCGACGAGCGCGCAGTCGAAGACGCTGTGCGCCAGCGCCTGAGCGAGCAGAACCGACGCATCGACCGCGGCCGCGCAACTCCGGACACCGGCCCACGCCGTGACCGTGACCGCGGACTCGACCGATGAGGGGGATGAAGACCGATATGAAACGATGCCGAACAACTCACGCAGTCACGGTGACCGTGCCGATCGAGCGCGGTGGCGCACCAGGCGGAACGCGCTCACCAGCCACGAGCCAAGGGGAGGGACATGGCCTCGCGCCACGACGATCAGCCGTCACTGTTTTCGATGGGAGAGGAACCGCGTGATGACGCAGGAGAACGTGGATCTGGTGATTCGCGACGAGGTGCGCCGGATCTGGGGCGAGTGGGTGGGGATGGACCCGCAGCTGGATCAGACCGAACGGGACCAGCGGATCGAGCAGGAAGCGGCCCGTCTGACGCAGATGGTCGAGGAAGCGGTCGGGGACAGCGGACACGGATTCCTGCTCGATCGGTGGCGGGCCGAGAATCCGGGGGTGACACCGGATTACCAGACGGTGGCCTCCCTGATGGGCACCGCATGGGTGTCGGCACGCTCGAAAGTGCTGGCGGAGGAGCTGTATCCGCAGGTGACCGAGGAGGTGTACCAGCGCGTGACCGCGGCGGACGAGATGATCGAGCAGCAACGCCAGGAGACGATCGACCAGCAGCGCACCTCCCGGAACCCGGATCGCTGGAAGGACCTGTCAGTTCAGATCAGCCCGCTGGCCGAGACGATCGTCGACCGCGTGTGGATGGGGCAGACCGGCCGATTCACCCTGCTGGCGCAGGCATTGATCCAGCAGCGACTCGAGGACGATCAGCCGACACCGACGAACGCGATGGATCCGCTGGCGGACGAACTGGCCGCGCAGATCGCCGCCGTGATCGGCCCCAACCCGTCACAGACTCCGTTCTGACGCTGCGGGCGCAGTGGGCCACCGCTCGCACCGCCCGCACCGAAATCCTGCACCGCGGCGCCCGGGTCCGGCAGCACCTCGACGCCGCGAACACCGCGCTCGACCGGGCCCGCCAGCAGAACAACCAGGCCGGAATCGACACGCTGACCCAGCGGATTGCTGACCTGTCGGTCAAACGTCAACGCCTGCTCGGCGAGTTCGGTGAGGCCGACGCCACCGAGGGGCGCCTGCGTAACCAGCTGGCCGCGGCCGGGATCGACCCTGCCACCATCGACCGCGACCTTGCACAGCGCGTCGACCGGGCACAGCGTCGACCCTCCCCGGCCTGGGCCGACGACCCGGCCACGGACAAGCAGATCGCCACACTGCGCCGGATGCTCGACACCCGGGGACTGGCCACGGACCTGCTCGACGCCCGGATCACTAAGGGGCAGGCCGACACCGCCATCAAAGCCCTGCTCACCGGATCGACCCCCGACCGGAGCACAGCAGCGCCGCCTCGGGAACGCGAGGACACCGCACCGGACCTGGCCGTCGTCGAGACCCTCACTGCCACCGAGTACGACACCGCCGCCCTCGACCGTGTCCGCGACGCACTCCTCACCGACTCCGACCTGGTCGCGGCCGCATCGACCCCGTCCAACAGCTTCGCCCAGTTCAAGAGCTGGGCGGCCGACGAAGTCCGCGACCGCGCCACCGTCACCCTGGCCGACCTCGTCGACCCCGAGACCGGCGATTCCTCTCCCGAGCTCGCCCGCGCCGCGCAGGCCCTGCTCGCCGACCCGTCGCGCCTCGACACCCTCCGCTACGAATGGCTCGACGAGATCTGGCAGGACAACGCAGACTCCCGCGCCGAACTGGACGTGGAACCGCCGTCCGAGAAGATCGGCGACGCTGCCGAGACCACCGACCCCGCGCCCGAGAGCGAGGTCGCCCGCCAACAGCGCACCCAGCGGGAGCTGGCCGACGACGACGCGGTCACCGTCACCAACTGGCACGAACGCGGCCGCGCCGCATTCGATCCGGCCGACCCCCTCGCCCCCGCCGACCCGGCGACAGACCCGGTCGCCGCCGAGGTCCTCGCCAGCGTCCGCGCACACAGCAAGACCGCCCGGGAACTACGCGAGCAGTTCACCGCCGGCTACGACACGGGGCGGCGCACCTTCACCGAACCCACCCGCACCGCGATCCTGTCCCACGAGATCGGCACCGACCCGGACGTGATCGCGATCGTCCGCGGCCGCGGACCACGCCAACTCGCTCACGCCGACGACTTCGAAGACCTCGTCGCCCACAAAATCGCCGCACTCGACGACTACGGCGACCTCACTCGCGCCGCCGCGCTCGCCCACATGCACGACCACAACTACTTCACCGACCCCGAGATCGCCGCCCGCCCGGCGGTCGCCGGAGCTCTGGCCCAGGCAGGGCCGCTGCCCTGGACCAACCCGGAGCACGAAAGCACCTGGCGGGCCTTCACGCTCGAGCACTTCCGCGCCGACCCGCTCGCGCGGGCAGCCCTGCGGTACCTGATCAACGGAGAGCGGCTCCGGGTCCTCGACGAAATGGTCGAGGACGGGCTTTCCGCATTCGCACACACCCACCCCGACCTCGCGGCCGCGGTCACCACCGAGACCCGCCCCCGGGTCGAGGCAGCGATCCGGCAAGAGATCGCCGAAGCCTTCGCCGACGAGAACGAAGCCCGCGGCCACGGCGACAAGACCGGAGAGCCGTTGTACGACAACGACGGCTGGGCAGTGGCCGGTCGCCCCGGCTACCGCGTCGCCTACCGGTACTCGCGCACCGACACATTCTGGGAGGTCACCACCGACGGGTGGGGACAGACCCGGACCTGGGGCAAAGACCACCGCGTCGCGATGGCGGCGCTGTTCGACGCCGCCGGACGCGACAACCCGAACCCGGTCAGCGAACAGCTCTACCAGCAGGTCCGCGTCGCCCGCGACCAGCTCGCCGCCCACGCCCGGGACCTGCTCACCGACGACGAACACGTGCAGATCATCGCCGCCTCCGACGTCTTCCGCCACGACCCGTACGGGATCAGCAACGCCGTCCACTGCACACCCGTCCGGGATGCGATGGCCACGGCCATCGAGCGGCTGCGACAGGAACATTCCGAGGACGTGGCCATCCTCGACTCGACCGGTCTCCCTCTCGAGCACGTGCTCCTCGAAGACTCCATCCAGCCCGCGCTGCGTCAGCTCTACGCCGAGGTCGAGGGCGACGGCGGGCTGTTCACCCGCGACTTCCCCACCGACGTGGTCTTCATCCGCCGGGCCGGG
The DNA here is from genome assembly GCF_017068375.1 of Rhodococcus koreensis. Lineage (NCBI taxonomy): Bacteria > Bacillati > Actinomycetota > Actinomycetes > Mycobacteriales > Nocardiaceae > Rhodococcus > Rhodococcus koreensis. The sequence continues at coordinate 111,665 of NZ_CP070612.1, read as the reverse complement.
ACCGCCATCGTCGGTGACCCGGACGGCACCCACGTGACCCTGCAGGACCTGCACTCCACGCGCGGGTGGAGCCTGCGCGGCATCGATCACCCGGAACGGCTGCCGTTTGGGCAGGCACTCGCCCTGGCCCGGGAACACCTACGTACTCACTCCGGCACACCACAAGTCGAGCCCACCCCGGCCGCCGAGGTGGTCGCCGACGCCGCCGACCGGGTCGCAACCGCCGACCCGGCGCCGGAACCCGCACCCGCCCTGGCCGACGCCCGCACCACCGAGCACTACCGGCAGATCCTCGAGGCCGCAGCAGCCGAGAGCTTCTCCACCGACGGCGACTATCTCACCGCCCTGACCGACACCACCTCCGATGCCTTCGGGCAAGCCCTCTCCCCCGCGGCCGCAGCGCAGCGCCGGATGACGAGCCGCACGATCAGCAGCGACGAGATCACCGACGCCCTGCGTGCCACGGTCGACCGGCTCACCGCCCTCGATGCCGCCGTCACCGAAATCCGCGACGGCGACCCCGACACCGACCAGCACCACCCGCTGCGCACCCTGCACGAAAAGATCGCGCACGGGGTGCGGCGCTCCCGCCAGGCCCTCGACACCCGCCTGGCCGCCACCACCCCGGCCGCGCCGGAGTCCGGAAGCGTTAGGTCCGCCGATTCCGACATCGAACGTGACGACACCGCCGCCGCGCCGAGCATCGAAGAGCGGCAGGACGTTTCCACCGACGCAGAAGCGGCGACCGACGACGAGATCCTGGAGGTCCCTCAGGATGAACGCGGCGAACCGCTGACCAGCCCACACTGGCGTAACGGCACCCTGATCCCCGCCCGCCGGCCCGACGGATCCACCGTCTACCTCGCGCCCGCGGCCGCCGCCCGATACCGGACCGCAGACGTCCCGCAGTCAGACCCCGACCCGGGCACCGACACCGCACTGGATCCGCAGGCGCGGGACCAGTCGATGACCACCGGTACACCCGAACCCGGCGGTGACCCGTTCACCCCGGTCGCCGGGCACGCCACCGAGGCAACGACCGAACCCGGGGCCGCGGAAACCGACCCGACTGCCGCCGCAAACTTCGCCCTGGGCGCCGAGGTGCTTGCGCCCTCCGCCGCCAAACAGCGGGCACGGGCGAACCTCGACGCCCTCGCGGTCGTACAGACGCTTACCGACGAGAACCGGCCCGCCACACCAGACGAGCAACGCACCCTCGCGCAATGGTCCGGGTGGGGCGGCGTCCCGCAGATCTTCGACACCGCGAAGCCGGAGTTCGATTCCGAGCGGGAAGAGCTGCGGCTGCTGCTCTCCTCGCAGGAATACGATGCGGCCAGGCTGAGCACGGTCAACGCGCACTACACGGACCCGACCCTGGTGGCCGCCATGTGGCGGGCGGTCGAACGCGCCGGCCTGCCCGACGGCGCCCGGGTTCTCGAACCCGGCTGCGGCAGCGGCCACTTCCTCGGGCTGGCCCCGGCCACTGCCCGGATGGTCGGTGTCGAACTCGACCCGATCACCGCCCGGATCGCGCACCACCTCTATCCGAGCCAGCACGTGCGCAACCACGGATTCGAGGCACAGTTCGCCGAGAACGGCACGTTCACCGCCACCATCGGCAACGTCCCGTTCGGCAACTACCCGGTCTACGACGACGTCCACAACCCGAACAGCCGCACGATCCACAACCACTTCGTCATCAAGTCGCTGCACCTGACCGCCCCCGGCGGATACGTCGCCGTCATCACCAGCGCCTTCACCTCCGACGCCGCACGAGCGGACGCGCGCAAGGAGATCGCCGAACTCGGCGACCTCGTCGGCGGCGTCCGACTGCCCTCGACCGCACACCGGCGGCAGGCCGCCACCGACGTGCTCACCGACATCCTGATCTTCCGCCGGCGGGAGGAAGACCGGCCGACGAGCGCCGACACGGAGCAGTGGATCGACAGCGTGTCCGCCCCCATGCCCACCGGACACGCCGACGAACGGGTCGAGGTGCGGGTCAACCGCTACTTCCAGGCACGCCCGCACCAGGTGCTCGGCCGGTACGAGGTCGGCCACGGCATGTACTCCTCGGCCACCCTCAAGGTCATCGCCCACGACACCGAACCGCTGCCGTTGGCCGTCACCCGGGTCCTGGACCGGATCATCGACACCGCACTCGACTCGGGCCAACACCTGACCGCGACGGCCCCCGACCGCACCCTGCCCCTCGTCCTCGACGAACCCGGCCTGCACACCCGCCTCGACGCCGAGTCCGCGGTGCCCGGCACCCTGCGGTTCGACGAACGCACCGAACGGTGGGAGCAGTACCAGGTCGGCGCAGGTTGGGTGCTCACCCCGAACAAGAGCCGCACCGTCAACGACCAATGGCAGCGGTTGCTCGCCATGGGCGACTCCGTCCTCGCGATCGGTGACGCCGCCCGCGACCTGTCCTCGACCCCGGACGACCGGCAACGGCTGCGGGACCAGCTGGGCCGCCAATACGACGACTACGTCAGCAAATACGGTTACATCAACCGGTTCACCTGGACCAGCCACGCCACCGAGAACAGCCCGGAGAAGACGGCCGCGAACTTCACCAAACTCGAAGCGCAGTGGCGGATCCACGCCGCCCGCAACCTCGCCGTCGACAACGGTGCCGACCCCGGTGAGCTCGACGATCTCGACCTGGACCCATACGACGGGACGATGCCCGACGAGGTGCGCCAGGACCTGCACGAACAGGCCCGCACCCCGGCGCAGGGGCCGCGGAAGAACCGCCACCACCTGCAGGGCGCGATCAGCTTCGATCCCCGCATCGCAATGGTCCGCTCGCTGGAGTTGTTCAACGACGAGACCCAGGAGGCGACGAAGACCTCGATCTTCACCGAGGACGCCACACTGACCGCGCGGGTCGCCGAGTCCGCCGGCACCATCGACGAGGCGATCGCGATCAGCTTCGACGAACTCGGCCGCGTCGATCCCGACCGGATGGCGGTGCTGCTGGGCACCGATGCGACCACCGTCCTCGAACAGGCCCGCGGCAAGATCTACCCGTCCCTGTCCGACCCGAACAGCTACGTCCTCGCCGCGGAAGTCCTCTCCGGTGACGTGCGCAGCAAACTGGCCCGCGCCCGCATCGCCGAATCCGAGAACCCCGACGTCTACCAGGGCATCGTCGACGCCCTCGAAGAAGTCGTACCGCCCGAGCTCGACCCCGGACGCATCGGTGTGCGGCCCGGCGCCGATTGGGTCGGCACCGACCTCCACAAGCAGTTTCTCGCCGAGGAATTCGGCATCCCCGCCGACAAGATCCGCGTCTCCTACGCCCCGGTCAGCGCGAGCTGGAAGGTCGAGACCGACCTGCAGGCGAACTGGGAGAACGCCGAATCCGGATACAACGACACCTGGGGCATCCCGGGCCGCTACTCCGGCATCGATCTGTTCGAGACCATCGCCAACAACAAGCCGGTCGAGGTCAACAAGACCGATGACGAACTCGACATTCAGCCCAAACCACGGTTCCACCCCAAACACACCACCGACCTGCGCAACCGTGCGGTGCGGCTGGAAGAGAAGTTCGTGCAATGGCTGTGGTCGAACCCGCAGCGGTACGAGCACCTCAAGGCTGTCTACAACGAACGGTTCAACCGGTTCGTCACCCCTCACTACGACACCGCCCGCAAGCAATATCCCGGCCTGAACACCGAGAAGTACTGGCCCTACGAGTATCAGCGGCGTGCGGTCGAGCGGCTGCTGCATGGGGAGACGATCCTGCTCGACCACTGCGTCGGCTCCGGCAAAACCCTCACCATGACGATCGCGAGCATGGAAATGCGCCGTCTCGGGCAGGTCCGCCAGCCGTGGGTCGTCGCCCCCAACCACCTCGTCGACCAGTGGGCCAGCGAGGTCCGCGACGCCTACCCGGCCGCAAAGATCCTCGTCGGCGGCGACCTCGACGGCTTCCGGGACCGGCAACGATTCATCGGGCAGACCGCGGTCACCGACTGGGATCTCGTCATCGTCCCCGAGTCGGTGTTCAAGCTGATCGGCGTCACGAAGGAAACCGAACTCGACTACATCGACACCAAGCTGATGGAACTGCGGGAGGCGCTCGACTCCGCGAAGACCGCCGGAAACCCGCACACCGTCAAGGAAATCGAGAAGGCGATCCAACGGGAGAAGACCAAGCAGAACCGGCTCGTGCGGTCCAAGGCATCCGACGTCGGACTCACATTCGAGCAGTCCGGGTGTGACTTCATCTGGGTCGACGAGGCGCATTACTACAAGAACCTCGCCCGAGCCTCCAACAGCGCTGACCTGTCTAAGCCCGAAGGCTCCCAGCGCGCCAGCGATCTGGAGATGAAAGCCCGTCTCCTGCGGGACCGCGCCTACCTCCGCAACATCGAGGCCGGCCGCCCGGACGCCCCCGCGAAGGCAATCGCGTTCGCCACCGGCACCCCGGTCAGCAACTCGATGAGCGAACTGTGGGTGATGAACCGGTATCTGCGTCCCGACCTGCTCGAAAAGGCCGGAGTCAGCCACATCGACGCCTGGGCGCAGACCTTCGCTAAACAGCGCACCACGGTGGAAATGAACGTGACCAGCACCGCGCTGCGGCCGGTCTCGCGAATGGCCGAGTACCAGAACCTGCCGTCGCTGATGTCGATGGTCGACCAGTTCCGGGATGTGGTGACGGAGGACCAGATCCCGGTCGAGCTGCCCCGGATGCGGACCGGCAAGCCGATCGTCGTCGAGTTCGACCTCTCACCGCAGGTGAGGGACTTCATGTTCGACCTGGACGAGCGCATGGGCATGACTTCCGGAAAGGACATGGACGTCGACAACGCCCTCAAGATCTCCAACGACGGTCGCAACGCATCCCTGCACCCGACCCTCGCCGGTCTGCCCGAACCCGACCCCGAACACGACCGGATCGTCGTGGCCGCGGATCTGATCTGGGCCACCCACACCGAACACCAGGACCTGATCACCCCCGCCGACCGGTACGGACCCGAAGCGCACGGGGTGTTCCAGATGGTGTTCTGCGACCGCGGCACACCGAAACTCGGTGCCACCGGCGGGGACAACCTCTACAGCCGGTTGCGGGACGCGCTCGTCGACCGCGGCATGGCGCGGGACGAGATCGCGTTCATCCACGACTACCCGTCCCCGAAACAGAAACAGCAGCTCTTCGCCGACTGCCGCGCCGGCAAGGTGCGGGTCCTGATCGGGTCCACCCGCAAGCTCGGCACCGGCGTCAACGCCCAACGCCTGCTTAAGCAGCTCATCTCGCTCGACCCGGCGTGGACGGCCGCCGACATGCAGCAGCGGTTCGGCCGGATCATCCGGCAGGGCAACGTGCACGCCGAGGTCGATGTGGTCAACATCGTTGCCCGCCGCTCCTACGACGCCACGATGTGGCAGATCATCGAGCGCAAGGCCCACGCCGTGCAGCAGCTCCGCAGCAGCGACGTGCCCGACACGATGGAAGACGTCGGCGGCGACATCGCGCTGTCCGCAGCCCAGACCAAGGCCGCCGCCACCGGTGACCCCGTCTACGTCCAGGTCGTCGAGCAACAGGCATACGTCGACTCGCTCGAGTCCGAGCAGACGATGATCGCCAACGCCAACGCCGCCCGCCACGGGGTGATCGGGCGGCTCGATCGCACCGTTCAGCGACTCGACACCGAGATCCCCGCCCTCGACGCCCACGCCGAGAAAGCCGTGGCCTGGCTGGCGATCGAGGACCGCGACCACCGGCTTCTGACCGTCGGCGGCCGCACCATCGCCGACAACGACAGCGAAAACCTGGTCGCCGCCCTGCAACACGTGCTCCAGAGCAGCTACATCGACGCCCGCGCAATCAAGAGCGACCGGCCGATCGCGATGTTTGAGATCGGCGGTATCACCGTCACCGGCCGCTACCGACCGATGAGCGACGTACTGCAACTGGCCGTCACCCCGGGCGGGCACCGGTTGCTCGACCACAAGAAGGTCCTCGAGGCGGCCTCGAGCGCAACCGCAGCCCGCGGCCTCATCCAACAGGTCCGCAACCTGGTCAAAGAGATCCCTGCGCGTGCGGACTCGGCGCACCGGCAGCTCGAGCAGTCCATCACGCGGCGTGACGACCTGGCCGCCCAACCGGACGGCGAATTCACTCGAGGAGAGGAACTCTCCCGCGCCCGCTACGACCTCGCCGAACTCAAGGCCGATGTCAACGCCCGAGAAAACTCGCCCGACGCGCTGCGCGCCCGTGGCCACGACCTCGACCGGCGCCGGGCCGAGGGGCTTTATCCCCGGTGGTCGCTCGAATTGAACCCCACACCCGCATACGCGGAGCGCGAAGGCACCACCCCGGCGATGCTGGCTGCGTCGGTCCCCGTACGGATGGAGTCCTTCGGCCGCGCCTGGGAAGCCGGGGCCGGCGAGCGGGAAGAACGCCGCGCCGAAGATCCGTGGAAGCCCCGCTCCCCCGACGGATCCCGGTTCCAGTTCGGCGCCAATCAGGACAGCGGCGAGCCGGGGGCAGTCATCCAGTGGACCGACCGATCCTGGCACTGGACGGCCTGGGACGGGAACGGCGCAAAGTCCAGCGGACTCGAAGACCGCTGCGACTCCGCTCGCTACGCCTCAGAGACCGCGATGCGGCGGTTCGAGAAGGAAGCCGAAGGCCCCGACACCAGCCCAGCTGTCGACCGCGGTGTGGACGCCCGCGCCGACGGACACCCGCACAGCATCACCGACATGCTCCATCGGCAATCGAAAAACTCCATCCGGAACGCACCACTACCCGCTGAGGACACCGGGAAGGGGCGCGGGACCGATCGGGGCATCTGAACTGCAAGGTCGGGATCTGACGCTCCTCGGCAGAAGATCGATCAAGCGGGGACAAGATCGATCTCGATTCTCGGGCCCGCAGCTCATCCCCTGCCGGCAGTGTTGCTACTTGGCGTCACCATGTGCGCCGAAGTAGAAGCCCAATGCGGTGCCCGCGAGAGTGAAGACCGGTGTGATGAGGACCGGGAGTTCCTTCAGCTCTGGGATGGTAAGCCACCCGAAGGTAAATGAGACAAGGGTGGCCAGAATCATCAGCGCCAGCAGAATGAGCAATCCCCAGGCGATGTATCGGCGGGTCTCGTCGGTGTGTGTGGGTTGCTCCTTCAATCCCGGCTTTCCCGGCCGCGCCAGAAGTCCGCTGGGCGCCTCCGGTGCGGGTTTACCGGCGTCGCCTCGGTCTGCGCCGCCCGCTTCGATGCGAGAGATCTTGTTGAAGTAGTCGACGAGATTATCTCCCGGCTTGGGCTCAGGCTGGTCGCTTTGGTCAGGCATCGCTAGTCCTCCTCAGCCCACTGCACGAACATCCCTAGCCGACCGAACGGGTCGGGCTCTTCGTCCTCGTCGAACGAGTACGAGCTCACAGGCTCGGTGTGCCGGACCGCGGAGAGTGGAGATACAGGCCGCCCAGACGTCGGCGGAGGCTCCACCGTCTCGACGAATGAGTACAACTCGAGTGACTCGATGTCCTGAACACCGACGGGTTGACTCCGAAATTGTGCAGGCAGTACCGCCGTCGCGCTACGAATGCGGTCGGGGCGGAAGCCCGACCAATGCTCGTCACCGGCGACGACGACGGGCGCCTGTAGGTATCCCAGCGCCATGACGTAGTCCCGGGCTTCGGGGTCTTCGGTGATGTCGACGACGGAGTATTCGATGCCCGCCTTGTCGAGGGCCAGGTAGGTGGCATTGCACTGAACGCAAGCGGGCTTGGCGTACACCACGGTGTCGTTCACGGGTTGGCTCTTTTCGTCGCGTGCGGAAGGCGAACTCCGCGCCTTCTCGCCTAGATGCTGTTCATCATCAGGATTCTCGCTGGAGCAGCAGGTCATCGTCGGGGTCGTCCTTCCTGGCCCGCCGCTTCCCCGCCGAGGGCTCTGTACTTAGGAGTGTACCACGACCATGTACACCGAGTGCGTATGCAGCCAACACGATGGATGTACGCTTTGTTGATGAGGTACACATCAGATACACATCTGATACGAATTTTTATTGCACCCAGGGTGCATTTGGGTATAACCTAGAAACCTAGTTGGAGATTGACCGACACCAGCTGGAGCAACACCGACAAGAAGAGATTGACACCCCACCCCAACGGCCGAAAGGTCAGAAATAACCGGTTCCTACCCGGGAATGTCGAGTCCCGGAAGTAAGAACTGTGATGCGCAGAGCCAAGCGCAAAGACCTCGGGGTTCACCGGCTGAGTAGCCGGGAAAGTGAGCAGAACATGAGTGAGATGAACCAAGGAAAGGCCGCCACCCAACCTGAGTCGACGGCACAGAAGTCGATTCGATTGAGCGTGAACATGAACACCGAGACAGCTGAAGCCCTGCGCGAAATCGCCGAGGCTTACGGCATCTCGGTCACAGAAGCCGTCCGACGGGCCGTCTCGGTGGCTCACTTTGTGGAGGAACAGACAAGACAAGGGAAGACCGTGCAGATCGAGGATCCGAAGACTGGCAAGGTTCGGGAACTCGTAATGATGTGAAAGCCCCTGTCGTACTGTCTCTTTGAATCTTCACTCCTTCGTCCCACACTGAAGAGTGTGGGACGAAGGAGTATCTGTAGGTCTTCACGGTCGCCCGCGGTGGGTTCGCCGGCGAGCTGCACCGCATTGGTGTCTTCCCCGCGGTTCGTCCCCTGTACCTAATCTTGTTCTCCTTCGCCCTCGCGAGTAGCCATCCGCATGTCGAGGTGTCAGGCAGGGCCTGCTCAAAACTGCGTCGGCACGCCTCTCTGGGCGTGCTCGCTGAGTTGAATCCTGTAGTGGTCCTTCGGTGCTCAAAACACTACACCTAGTGGCCGACAGGAACACTTAACCCGAGATGTTGTGAGTCACATTGATGAACTTCCCAGGTCATCGAGCTGAGGAGCGGAAATTTCAGCGCCGTTCCGGCGTGTCGCACATCACAAATTTATGATGATGCACGTCACTCTATGGTGACGCCGAGGTGCGGGAGGCACTTGCGGTGTAGGTCCGTGCGAACTAGCCGGTTGCAGAATTCAGCCGGGATTGGCACTGGTGGCTGATGAACAGGTGGATCAACAGCTGCGACAACAGCACACCGGTCTGATCGGCAGCCGAGAGTTCAGTGACGCCGTAGTCGTCCTGAGGCGTTCGTTCAGGGTCGAGGTGATCCCGCATCAGCTCTCTCGATACGGGCAGCGGACCGAGATGCAGGCGCAATCCGGGACTGAGGTGCGCGAGTGGATCGAAGCTGTCGAGGAATCCCCACTGAACGCCGTCGAGGACCGCATCGAAGAAGCGGCGGGTCACCGCGGCGCTCTGTTTTGCCACGTACCGCGCCAGGTCGGGGCCGAACCCGTACTGGATGAACGCCGCTGCCCCAGTCTCGTCGCCGAACAGATCATCCAGCGAAACGCTGGTGCCAGCCGGATTGGCGGTTATTCGTTCGAGTGTCTTGTCGGCGTTCGTGTACGTCTGGCCGGGGTCGAGGAAGATCTTGCTCGGGTCGCTGGGCATTGTGGTTCCTTCCGTTGGTGGGTGGGGCACTGTGGCAACGAGGTTGGGGCACTGTGACAAATTTGGGCAGGCCGATACAACTGCGTGTCTGACCTGCGGCGACTCACGGAGTGAGGTGGTTCGGCCGGGTCCATCCCTCGGGTAGTTCGTCTACGGGCAGCGGGCCGTGGCCACGCCAGGTGCCGTCCTCGTCAGCTCCGCTCATCGGTCCGGTCTCTCCGTCGAGCAGCACTCTTAGGGTCGGGTCGCAGTGGCGCAGCCACCAGTTCGACATTGCGGCGGGGTCATCGGGTGAGGCGCGGGCATCCTCGAATGCCCACCACAGCGCGGTCAGGCGGGAGACGACTTCCTGGTGCCGCCACCAGCGTGGATCCCAGGACAGGCCGTGGCCGGGCTTTGGGTCGATCTTGCGGTTGACGACGTCGCAGAGATACCGCTCCACGAAATCCTGCACCCGCGTGAATGCTGGGGCTGGTAGGTCGTCGGCGTCCTCGCCCACCGGTGTCGGTTGCGGATTCGGCAGGTCGGCCAGATCGTCGCCGACCCACCCGTCCGGGACCGGCTCCCACGCAAGGGAACCGTGACCGCGCCAGGTGCCGTCCTCATCGGCCCCGCTCATAGGTCCGGTCTCCCCGTCGAGCAACACCCGAAGGTGCGGCTCGCAGTGATCGACCCACCACCCGGACATGGCGGCGCGGTCTTCGGTTCGCCGGCGAGCACCTTCCCACGCCCACCACAGCGCTGTCGTACGGGCGATGACTTCGTTGTGCAGCCACCACTGCCGATCCCATGACAGGCCGTGACCTGGCTTCGGGTCGATCTTGCGGTTGATCACGTGGACCAGGTATCCGTGCACCCACTCGTCGACGGATCCGAAGGCCGGCTCGATGGCCGGTTCGTCGTCGAGGTCGTCGAGCTCGAGGGCTTCGTCGAAGAAGAGGTCGTCGCTCACAGTCGCACCTTCGCCTCTTCGATCGATTCGGCCTCGACATAGCCGTTGCCGTCGTCAAAGTCGTCATCGTCGGTGCCGTGCAGCAGCTTGTGCACCAGCTCCGGGCTTCCGGCGTAGCGGGCGATCGACTGACGGATCGTGTCCGCGTCGTCGGTCTCCCACCAAAACACCTTCTCGACCAGGACCGGAGGATTCGCCGGAAACGACACGATGGCACGCGACTTCGGCAGAGCGGCGAGGTCACTGACCGCCATGATCGGCCGCTCCTGCCAGCTCTGCGACGAGCCCCCGCCCCCGCGGCCAGCGCTGCGGGTCGTGGCCTGCACCTCATGGGCGCCGATCTGGTTGGAAAGAGCCGACAGATACTGCTCATCCTTGATGTTGCCGCCGTAGAAGTGCACCGCACCGGCGATCATCGAATCGAGCTCCTCCCGCCCCCAAACCCGGGCCCCCTGCTGCGGTGACTGCAAGATCGCGATCGGAATGACGGCACGGCCTCCGAAGTGCGAGAACTGGTCTGGAAGCTCCTTGAGGAGCACCGTGTTCGCGGCCTCGTCCAAGACAGCCACCAGCGGAACCTCCAGGCGACCACCGGAGGTCTTCACGGTTGGCTGCGGCAACCACCCCGGCCACCACGACGGCATGCGCTTCGGGTACTCCTTGGCCTTGGTCTGCGACGCCAGCGCCATTGCCGCCTCGAAGATCTGCCCGACCAACGCGGTGGTGAGAGGTGCGGCCGAATCGGCGCCTTCCATCGACAACGCGTAGAGCGTGTCGGAACTGGCCGCGAACGCAGCCGGATCGAACTCCTCCAGATCATGCGTTGCGACGTCGTGGCTCACGGTTACGGTGGGCTTGCTCTTCTTGTCCGTGGCGTCGACCTCGATCTTCGCCCGCGACGGCGGGGTGACGGCGGCCGCGTACTCGTCGTCGGAGAGCACATCGAGGAACCTGCGAGCCATGTCGAACACGCCGTCTCGCTGGCGTTCGGTCAACCCCTGGATCTCCCGGACGCGTCCCGCGGCACGGACTTTGCCGTGCGCGGTCAGGATCTGGCATGGGGTGTCGTCCTGGTCGCGGCCCAACCAGGTCGCCACATGCAGCAGGTCACCGCCTGCACACCCGGCGGCCAGGCAGTACAGCGCGAGCAGTTCCTTCGCGCTGCCGTCGAAGTAGGAGTCGACCCGCGCTCCCTTTGCCGTGGACGCGGAGACGAAGAACGAGGCAAGTTTGCGGGCTTCGGCCATCTTCGACAGCCCCTTGAGGGGGTTCCACCAGAAGTTCATCAGTGGCTGGCCGGTCACGCCCTGTAGGTCGAACACCCACACGCGGCCGCTCTTTTCCCGCCCCAGCCTGGTCAATGCGTAGAGGTCGGGTTTGTTGCTGGTGATGATGGTGGGGCCCGGTGCGGCCAGAGCCGCCCGGACGGCTACCGCCACCGTCTTACCCATGCGAGTGCCTGCCAGGGCGACCATGACCATCTCCCACGACAGGTACACCGGCCGGTGCCCACGCACGGTGTACCCCAGCAGGATCCCCCACGACCGCGGATCCTTCTTCTCGAATTGCGGCACCAATCGCTGGGACTCGCTGCGGCCGACGCCACGCAGTTTGCCCGGCTCGACCATCGTCTTCGCCGCCCCATCGACTGAGGTACGGCCGCGCATTGTCTTCACCGCCACCAGTACGAACACCGCGAGCAGGGTGAGGCCCACCGTGATGGCGATGGCGGTGGACTGCCACGGCCACGGCCGCTTACCGGTCACTGCCTCCACCAACCCGTTCACCGGGTTCCCGCTGGTGTCGAGTCCGGCGAGCGATGACCCGCCCCACCATGCGCCGAGCGCGGTGGCCACCAGGGCCAACGCGATGCCGACCAGGGTGAGCTGAACGGCCTCGGCCGACGACGACTGACCTGACCCTGTCCTGCGTGCGCGCGCCATTACGCCCCCACCCCGGGAGCCGCGAGGAGGTACACACCGACCAGCAGGCCGATCGTCAGCACCGAGAACAGCCCTCCGAAGATGAACGCGGCCATGCAGAAGGTACGAGCCTTCTGCCGAATCGGGTGGGTCCGGAAGCGGTTAGTGCCGACCGCGAGGGCGAGCAGCACGATGGCAGGTGCGTAGAGCACCGCTGAAGCAACTCCACCGAAGTGTGCAAGCCACAGCCCCGAGGCGGCCGCTTTACGCTGAGCCTCGGCGGGCACCCAGTCGGCGAAGTTCTCGCGGGCGACGATGTGCGCATAATCGGCGGTGGCCCACCAGAAGTACGCGATGATTCCGCCCATGAGAATCACCGTGGCGGCCGTGACGATCAGGTCAAATCTGCGGACGGGGATACGGTCCCCGAGTGCCCGCCGAACTCCAGCGCGGGCGTAGTTTTCGAGTGCACGACGGGGAGCTGGCCGCTCGGTCCTTTCGGTGAGGTCGGTCAAGCTCACCACGGCATGCGCCCGCGCAAGGAGGATTTCATCCTCCCGCAGCTGCGCACCCGCTTCGGTGCTGTAATCGCGCTGCACCTCGTCGATCGCGTGCTCCCATTCCTCTCGGTCGACCGTCTCGACCGGAACTGTCTGCTTCGGCTGTGTCTTCATGAGAATCACTGCTTTTCCTCAACTCTCGGTAGGTCGGTCACTTGTGCCCAGCACGTGCGGTTCGCGAGCGGCGTGGGCCGCGGTCACGTCGGGTGGAGCTAGCTGGGGGCGAGGTTGTATTCGGTCAATCGCCATCCGGTGTCGGTGCGATCGACAACCGCCCTGACCTGGTGAGTGGCATATGGTGTGGTGCTGCCGTCGCCGTGCAGCACCGTCTGGGTCAGCGTCACCGGCAGCACCTGGCGGTCGGCGGTGGTCAGGATCGGTGCGGATGCTTCGGCTGTGGCCGAGACGATGTCGCCGGATTCCTTCCACGGCTGCCACTGCGGAAGGGGGCGGATACCGGTGGCCGGCGGTTGCTGAGCTTCGGCGGCGAGGTCGCCGCCGAGCCAGGGAAGCGCCCGGGTCACCGCAGCGCCAGGTGAGGGGTCGGTGACCGGCTGCCAGGAGAACATCGCCGCCAGAGCTCGTTCGGCGACGATGGCCGGTTCGGCGTTCGCCGGATCCTCGGTCTCGACGTGGGTGTGATCGTCGTGGCCGGAACCGGCGTCAGTCTCGGAGCCCTCGTTGGTCGCCACGATCAGCACCACGGCAACGGCCGCGACGACGAGCACTGCGATCGCGACGAGGACCGCGATCGGTCCGCGTCTCATGAGGCCACCGCCTCATCGGCGACGAGAGTGCGCAGGTCCGTCTCCCGCCAGGACTTGTAGCCGGGTTCCCGGCACCATTCGGCGGCCGGATTGTCCTGGTCGATCTCGATCGTCACGTTCACGTGTGCGCCGAGTGCCGATCGCGTCAGGCCGGGATCGTCCGCGGCGACTTCGTGGTTGAGTACGTGCAGGGTCAACCGGGCCGCCTCGACGTCGAGTTCCTCGCGCACCTTGCCGGCGATGAACACCGCGAATTCGGCCACCGAGCGGTCCGCCGAGTCCTGGTCCCCGCTCCGGTAGGTCTTGTCGTCGTCGTGGAAGGTGTTGTAGGTGACCACGGCGCCGCCGGGACCGCAGATCGCGAAGCTGTTCACCTCGTCATCGGCAGCAGTCCACAGTTCGACCAGCGGTCCGTCCGCGGCCGCCGCCGCGATCTGCTCGCGCCGCTGCGCATAGGCCTGCTCGCGGAGATCGTTGTAGTCGATACCGAGTTGCTTGAGCAGCTCGGTCTTGAACTTGGGGAACAAGGCGGTCGTGGCCAGCTTGTGCTCTTTCGCCCATGCGTACAGGGCGCCGTGCGAGTCCAGAGCGCGCAGGTCCTCGCTGTGCTCTTTGACGGTGCTTTTCGCCTTCTCCCAGGCCGCTGCGGTGTTGTTGCTCTTCTTCGCCATTTCGGGTCTACCTTCCGTGTCGTTGTGAGCGGTTATGCGACTGCTGCGTACTCGGTGGCGTACTGCTGGATCTGATCGGCGTAGGGGCGGGTCTGGTTGACGTAATCCGGGGACCCGGTCGGGAATCCTCCCGAGGACTGCACGGCACCGAACCCGGCGTTGTAGGCGGCCAGATACAGCTCGACTGCGCCGTTTGGTGCCTTGATCGACTTGTTGGCGACACCGGCATCGACTTGTCCGGCGATCTCGCACATGTACCGTCCCTGCGCCATGACTGCGTCGCCGACATCGAACGGGGACACCTGCCCGTTCCCGTCGTCGTCCTTGCCGTATCCCGGCCAGGTACCGGGCATGAACTGTGCCGGACCCTGCGCCCCGCTGGGACTGATCGCGTTCTTGTCGAAGCCCGATTCCTGCCGGATCTGCGCGGCGATCAGCGGCGGACGGATCTGCGGGCAGATGTTCCCGGCCTTGATCACCCACGGCTCGAACTCCGCGTCGAGCCTGCCCGGCGCCAGGTCTGCTTCCCCGCCGGTCACGGCCGAGTTCGGTCCGCACGGCACCGGCACCGCGCCTGGGCTGCCCGGCGCCCCCGGGGCGGCACCGTAGCTGGTCATCGTGTCGGGTATCCCACCGCCGACGGTGGTGGCATGCACGTGGTCGAAGTGATTCTGAGTGTCCGAGCCGCGGTCCTCCGTCAGGTTCGACGGACCGTCGGCGGGGATGTACTGCTGTCGCCAGATCAGGTACTCGATGTGAAACGCGGCCTTGTTCGCCATCAAGTACTCGACGATGTGGTCACCGAGTTCCTTACCGCCGCCGGTGTTGTAGTCGGGAATCATGATGTCCGCCGCTCGACCACTGGGATGGTCGTCGTAAGCGTCGACGGGTCGCCACCCGCCGATGGTCTTGACCTCGGGGAACTTCTGCGCCACGGCTCGGGCCACCCGGATGGTGTCGACCTGCCAGTGCGCTTCCGATCCCACCGATTCCGGTAGGGGTGGCAGGTCCCCGTCTGCCTGCTGTTGCGGTGCGGACGGTGCCGGTACGGCTCCGACCGGGGCGTCCGGTTCGGCCGCGTCGGCGAGCCACCCGGTCGGGTCGACCGCTTCGCCCCCGTTGTGCCCGCCCTGCCAGATTTCGAAGTGCAGATGGGCTCCACCGGGGCCAGGCGGGGAGACTTCCCCGTTGTACCCGACTTTGGCGATCTGTTGTCCGGCCCGAACCTGGTCACCGGCCTTGACCATCAGGTCTTCCTCGAACATGTGACCGTAAACGCTCGAGAACATCTGCCCGTCGACGTTGTGGTCGATGACGATCCACTGCCCGAAACCCGACGCCGGACCGGACGCAGAGACCACACCGTCCGCAGTCGCGTAGATGGGTTCACCTGCGGCCGAGCCGAAGTCCTGCCCCTTGTGCATCGAGCCCCAACGGGGACCGAACCCCGAGGTGAGCTGATAGGTGCCGTCCTTCATCGGCTTGACCTTGGTCCCGGCCGGAAACGTTGCGGCCGGGGCTCCGCCCGGGGGGCACACCTCGGATTCCTCGTCGCTGGGGAAAATCAGCAAGATCAACGCCAGAATCACGACCACGAACGTGGCGATGAGCGCGACGCCGAGCTTTCCGGCAGGGTTCTTCACGGTCAGTCGCTCCCGTGTCCGAGAACGCCGGCAGCCCTCTGCAACAGGAGTACCTGCTGTTGGAGCGATCGGATCGCCAAGACGGCGTCCGCGGGCAACTGGTCGGTCCGGGCCGCCCCGCGCTCGGCGCGCACCCAGTTACGCAGGGTGGTCACCGGGATACGCAGTGATGCTGCGACCGTCACGATCGCGTCCTCACGGGATGAGGCGACCTTCATCTGTTCATCGACGAGGGACAGGCACTTACTGCGGAAGTCCTCGGTGTATCTGCGACGCGCCATCTCACGCCGCCTCGTCGTAGTACTCGTCGGAATCGCCAGCGAAGGTGTACCGGTAATTGGTGTCGTGGACGCCGGATTCGATCTCCGAGGGCATGAGTACGGTCTGCATCGGGATACCTGGTGCTCCTTGTTCACCGATCTTGATGATGAATTTGCCCTGCCCTGGTGGTGCGCTCATCGACCCGGACTCACCTGTGAGAGCTGACGGCGACGACCAGGAGGTGATGTCGGCGACCTCGGTATCGGTGAACGGTTTGATCTCCGAAAGCCTGCGCATCTCGGCCCGAGGCAATGCCCCGACCACCAGAGCGGCGGCACGCTCGACCAACCCCTGGGCGGTCTGTACATCAGCCTTTCGTGCGAGCGATCGCAGGTCACCGATCGTGTGCGTGCACATCAGCAGCACCGTTCCCCAGGCCCGGTTGAGGCGAGTCAGCTCGTCGACGCGGTCCACCATCCCGACTCCAGCGCGGAGCACCTGCCACATTTCGTCGAGAATCACCATGAAATTTCGCTTGGGTCCGCACTCGGCGTCGGCGAGGTAGTGCGCGGCCTCGGTTGCGGCGAAACCGTGCTCCCAGCAGGCAAGTAGGACCGCGCCTTTGAGTTTGCGGTCGCTGGTGGCCACGCCCGAGACATCCACGCACACCATCGCGGCGTCGACGTTGATCGGGTCGGTGGTCTGCCCGTTGAACACGTCCCCGAACTCGCCCTCGATCAGCGCGTGCAGGGTGCGGCGCAGCTTCTTCGAGTCCTTCCGGTATTCCTGGGCGGTGTCGGACTTGAACGCGTCCCGCAACCGCTCCGAGCCCCGTTCGAGGATTGCCTCAAGGTCCTCGAGCACCGGTTGCGTCCCGTCGGTGAACTGGTCGTCGAGTTCGCGCATCGCGGCTCGCAGTGCGGAGATCTCGAAGTCCTTGATCTCCTTCTTCCCGCGCGTGAGCTGGAGCAACGTAGTCACGCGCCGCAGCCGATCGTTGCGGATCCGCGACTGCACGAGTGCGGCGGTCTTGGCGGCGATCTCGGTGCCCGCCGACTCGAGAGTCGGCAGGATCTGCGCGAGCGGCCCCATGTCGAGCGGGTTGATCTTCCCGCCGCGGCCGAGTTCGACGACCTGCGCACGTTCCGGGCCGACGTCCTCGCGAATCAGTTCGGTCAGCTTGCGGTAGTCCGGGCGCATGTCCCCGAGCACCAGGCAGGACACCCCGGCGTAGATCATCCCGAGGATCAACTTGCGGGCCAGGGTGGACTTGCCGAATCCGGGAAGCCCGAGCAGCATCATCGACGGCTGTTGCAGGAACCGTGCCCGGGTCATCCACGACAGCGGGTCGAAGCACACCGGGGCCTGGGTGTAGAGGTGCTGGCCGAGCGGGACGCCGACGATCGGCGCCCCTGCCCCCACTGGGAACGGCCAGAATCCGGCCGCTTTCGGAGTGGTGGCGCGGAACTCGGTCAGCGGCAGGATCGGGCCGGCCTTGCCGCCGCCCGCCCCGGACAGGCCCCGGTGGTCACCGCGCAGTGTCTCGGCGTGCTGATTGCCGGCGACGGTCTGCGAGCGCGCCTGCGCGTCGCGTCGGAGGTGCATCTCGGCCCGCATCCGGGCCACGACGTTGCCGGACTGGGCTTCTCGTTGCAGCTCCGCGCGTTCGGTGTCATCGAGGAGCGGCGCAGAGGATTCGATGTCCTCACAGCGCTGCCGCTGCGCCGCACTGCGGGCAGTGTGCGTCGCAGCTGAGGGATCGGTGTTGTCGGCGGCGTTTCGCCACGGCGTGGTCAGTTTCATTGCGTCATGCCCCCAGCTTCGACGAGACCTTCGCCGCGTGCGACGGCATCAGCACCCCTACCCCGAGCGTCGCGGCGAACGCGGTGTCCTGGGAGAACCACATCCGTTGCAGCCGCAGTCGTGAACGCACCCCGAGGTCTTTGGTCACCGCGTCCGCCTTCGGCACGTCCGCATCCTCTGGAACGGTGACGGTGACCATCAGGCCCACCATCGTCAGGCCGTGGCCGCGACCCTGGTCGTCGCGTTGTTCCTCGACGTCGTCGAGGCGTTCTTGTGCTTCGAAGCTCGGGCCTGCCTTGCGGAAACGGTTCATGCCGCTCTTGGCGTGCTTGAGGTCGCGTTCGATGATCCGCGCCGATTCCACAGGTGCATGGGGGCGGTAGCAGATCGCGACGCGCTTGCGCATCAGATCCGGGTTCGGGTCCAGCAGGGGCCGCAGCACGGTTTCGACGAAGGCCGACTTCGGTCGTTCGGCCATCTCCCACGTCGTGGAGTAGCAACCGTCGTGGTACAGGGTCGACATCTTGGCCTTCTGCGCCATAGGACCGGCGTCGTCCCAGGTCAACCCGTGTCCCTCGTCGGTCATTTCGGCGAGTTCGAGGTCGTTGACTGCAGCCGGGGTGTAGGCCCGCTTGGTCAGGGTGACGATCTCCTCGGGTGCGAGCAGGCGGGGGTTGAGCTGAGCTTCGTTCAGGACGGTGAGCACGCCACCGAGTCGGCGAGCCATTTCCTTGATCTGCTCGCCCGGATCGTTGCGGCGCGAGTTGGTCGTAGCACGGTAGGTGATCGCGACCCGCGCCCACAGTCGCGGCGATCCGTCGGCGAGATACTCGGCCGACTCGAGCATCATGCGTGCGGGCAGCTCCCCGCCGTAGAGCCCGTCGCCGCCGAATCGGCCGGTCGGGTCGCGGTGGGCGAGGGCACGGACCTCGCGGCGCAGCCGGTTTCCGGTTTCGATGCCGTTCTCGATGATCACGGTCACGCCGTCGACGTCGCCGCCCATCGAGATGAAGTTGACCGCCGACCCCCAGTTGAACACGCTCAAATCGACTGAGTCCTGGTCGATTGCTTCGTTGCCCTGCGGGTAGCACTCGATGACCACGGTGAACTGGTTGGTCTTTGGCATCTGGATCACGCCGAACTTCTGGCGTGCCCGGTGCTGGACCCAACCTTCGTGCAGCACGCTCTCGTACAGCACACCGGGAAGTTTGTTCGTCCCACCGGGGACACGGGAGAATCGCCCTGACAGGTACACGTTCTCACCTCTCGAGATCAGTAGGGACCAGCGGATGAGTAGAGACATCCACTGGTAGAGGGTTTTGCGCTGGAACCGTGCGACGAGCGGAGCGCCGAAGAACACCATCACCGCGGCCATCAGCAGGGCGGACGTCAGCGGGAGACGGGCGAATGCGAAGACAGCGATACCGATGCAGGCAAGCAGGTAGACGCTGGCGACGATGTTGAGGCCGAAGAAGAACGACTCCTTCGGCACCGGGCCGAGGCGAAAGACCTGGCGTTCCCGGGTAAGTGGGCTGGTCACTTGTGTACCTCGTTTCCACCGGTGAACGGCCGGCCAGGGATGTCACCGGCGATGTCGTTGGCGATCGTGTCGAGGGCCTGTCCGCTACGTGCCGCACCAGCCCGGGCCGTTGCCGCGCCGCTGGACAGTGACCGGACACCGCCGCCGGGCCGCGACCCTCCGCCCGGACCGCGTTGGCCACCCCCATACGAGGAGGGACTTCCACTCATCGAGCGTTGACGGGCACCGCCGCCGGTACCACCACCGCCACCGCCACCACCACCGGCGCCACCGCTGCTGTTTCCGGTGGCCCCGCCATGGCTGCGCATTGCGCCACCACTGATGGCTCGGGCTCCGCGGCCCGCGGCCATCACAGCCGCGGATGTTCCGCCGGAGGCGAGCATTCCGGCCATGGCACCGGCCCCGGCCGCGGGGCCAACAACCGCCATCGGACTTCCGGAATTGGACGTCGACACGTTGAGCACCCGCAACAGGGCTGGGAGTGCGACTGCGGCGACGGTCAGCAGGATCAAGCCCTGGAGCTTGGTGACATCGGATTGTGGGTCGGCCGCCCAGAACGCTACGGCCATCACGGCGGCCGCGGCAGGTTTGAACAGCACGAACGCGATCGCCCAGTTCCGCATCTTCTCGTAGGACTGCGAACCCATTTCGGTGCCGGACGCAGCTGCGGCAACCGGCAGCAAACCGACGATCACCATCAAGAACGCCTGCCGAACGACCAGCAGCACCGTCTGCATGAATGCGCCGAACATGCCGAACAGGGCGATGAAAAACACCCATCCCGGTCCCCAGGTCGAGTTGTCATCGATGAGCATTCCCTCGACCTTCGCGCCGAGGTCGGTGCCACCGGATTCGGTGAGCAGCCAGATCGCAATACCGTCGGAGATCTGGATCCCGAGCCCGAGTGCGACACCGAAGACCGTCATCGACATGATCGTGCGAACGAAAGTCCGTACCAGATCCATCGCGGGGATTGCTTCAGAGCCGTTCTGCGCAAGCGCAATTCGGATGCAGGCGACGATGATCGACATCACCAGCACGAATCCCTGAATGGGCAGCATGTACGACTGGAGTACGTCGAGGTACTGCGCATCCGAGAGCACAGGGCTCGGGGTGGTGAACCACCAGTTCAACATCGTGCCCCAGCCGTCTGCGACGCCCGCGACCAGCGACTTGACGTTCTTACCGAACTGGCTGTCCCACATCTTCTGCAATGCGTCACCCGGGTGGGAGACGACGTTGGCGACCTTGCAGACCTGCTCACTGGGGTTTGCGATGAGCTTGCGCACGATCTGCGACGGTTGCAGCCACGATCCGGTGTCCTTGGTCATCGATTCGCAGTACTGGTCGAACCCGAACGTGCCCTCTCCTGGCGCCCCGGTGCCCACCGGAGGCAGCTCGGGGGTCGTCGGCTGCGCCTCTGCCGGGCCGCTCTCGGGAACCGCGTAGGTCGTGGTCGCGCACACCTGAGTCGTGGCGCCACCACCGAGCGGGATCGTGGTGCACGACCCCTGGCCCTGTCGCTCGACAGTGGTGTATCCGGCCGGAGCAGATTTCGCCTGCCCCGCTGCGCCGAGCAGGATCGCCCCCTCCGGCAGGTTGTTCGCTTGCCGGGTCGGCTCGTCGACCAGCGAATATCCCTCGGGTGCGGCAGGAATCCGGGCTGGATCCTGAGCGGCGGCGGTCGCGGCGAACGCCGTGGCGACCGAGGCGGCGACGACCGCCACCAGGCACAACGCCAGTGCCGCATGCACCACTCGACCGACACGTCCCGCCACTGCGGTCACCATGTCGTCCACCCGCTCAGTGAGGTCGATGTGCCGGTGGGGTCGCCGAGCTGTTCGGGGAAGGTCAGCTTCCAGTCACCGTCGACCCAGGAGGCGATCAGCCGGGAGGTCAACCACTGGTCGGTGCCGTCATCGGCCTTCTGCGCGACGCTCGCGTACTCGATCACCGCCATGTCGTCGGCGTATTCGCGGACGCGGAAGGCATCTGCCTTGCTCTGGTGGGACAGCACCGCATCGGACGCCCCGCGATGGTAGGGGCCTTCGGAGTCGAGCTGGGAGTACAGCTCCCGGCGCTGCGAGTCGGACATCACGACCTGACGGTCGTAGATCTTGCGGGCGACCTCGTTGTTCGACGCCCCCAAACGCATCGCGATCTGCCAGGCCGCCAACGCCGCACCCTGCGGGCTATGGGCGAATCCGACTGCGGTCAGCCCGTCCACCGCGATCGGCCCATCCGACGTCGAGAACGGCACGATCGCACCGTCGTTGACCTTCTGCCAGGACACACCGGCCGGGGCTGTGACCGGCGCGGCCGGGCTGTACGGGCCGTGCTCGATCTGGTTCTGCGGAAGCGCCCATCCGCCTGCCCATTTCGGGAGATCGACCCGGCGGCCGAGCCGGTCGACGGTTGGCGCACCGAGCCCTTGCGTCGCATCGTCGGCGCTGTCCGGCGCAGCGGGTGCGGCCGACGGATGCGACGGGACGATCTCGACCGGCCCCCTGCTTTCAGCGGCGTCATCGCCGCCGAACAAGCGCACCGCGACCGCGACGAGTGCGCACGCAACCACCACAACGACGACACCGATCGCCAGGTACGTACCCGTGGTGATCGAGCGGCGCTGCTCTTCGGGATCGGGGGAACCCTGAGAGCCCAGGGAGCCCAGGGAGCCCAGGCGGCTCATCGTGCGGCCTCGAACTCGGTGAACCCGTCCAGGTTCGCGAGAGAGGCCGCGGCGGGTGCCTCACTGTCTGGTCCGGGCAGGACGAGTTTCCAGTCGTCACCGGCCCACACGAGCGTGTGGGTGGTGGCAACGACGGTGGTGTCCGCGCGCTTGCGGGCCAGCTCGACCACGGCCTGTTCAGGCGTGTAGTCGACGACACGGAACCCGGTGATCGATGCTTCGGTGCCGGTCGGAGCCGGTCCGGTGATCGTGATCATCGCCCGGTTGACGGCGTACGTGTCCCGGCCCTCCCCCGGTGCGGCGACCGTATTGGCGACCTGCGGCCACGAGTTGTCCGGGGCCAGTCGCAGACGAGTGATGCCCTGCACGGCAGCGAGGACCGCGCCCTGCGGGGAGGCCGAGTAGCCACGAGCGACATCTCCGTCGATCGTGGACGGTCCGTCGCTGGCGGAGACCGGCAGCGGTACACCCTGCCAGTTCTCCCACTGCACCTGCTGCGGGGCGGTGGTCGTGTCGATCACCTGTTGTTCGGTTCCGGTAGCGGCGTCGTCAGAACCGCACCCGGTGATCGTGAGAAGGATGGTCGCGGCGGTAGCCGCGGCGAAGATGTGCCGTTTCATCGAAATACACTCCGTCCAGACTGAAAAGGGGGCTTGGATCGGTTGAGGGCTAGGACAGGACGAATCCGGCGATCTGGCCGGCCGAGCCGACGGCGATCGCCGAGCCAATGACCCACGCGATCTTGCGGACAACCGCCGTCGTGGGATTGCCGAGCCAGAACACCCACCACAGCAAGCCGGCCCCGGCGAGGATGGCGACCACGAAAATGGCCCCGGCGAAATACACGCCAAACCCGAGGAGCTGCATCATCGGATCGGTCACTTCCTTGGGCAACGGCCTCGTCGGCGGTGCCGGTTGGGTGTGCAGGATCACGACATTGCCCAGGTCACCAGGGCTGCGGCGATCGACATCACGCCAGCACCCCCGACGGCGCCAAGGACGATCTTGATGCCCTTCCCGCTCGTCGCGCCGCGGTCGGTCACGTGGTCGACCCACATCCAGCCGCCGCCGACCATGACGCCCAAGACGGCACCGGCGGTGAGCACCCACAGCGTCACCCCGATGAACTGCCAGAGTTTGCCCCCACCAGGCGGCTGGACCGGATCGGGCTGCGGGATTGCGAGGTAGACCGTGTGGGCGGTGTCGAACAAGGTGTGAATCATCGCTGTCGCTCCTCTGTAGGGGTTTGCAAAAATTGCAGGATGGTGGCGCGGATGGATTCGCCGGCCGCGGCCACCTCACGGGGCACCGTGGTCTCCGGCGGTTCACGTTTGCGGCCGGTGCCGATCGGATCACCAGGGCTCCAGGAGGGAAGCTCGCTCGGGGTCAAGGAGATCCACTGTTCGATCCACGGGATATGCCAATGCCGGTCATCGACCAGACCCGCGACGACCTCGAGGCGTTGGCGCAGCGGCGCTGCGAGCTTTCCGGGCTTGGCTGCCACGGTGACCAGCCCGAGCAGCGTCGTCGGCCCGCCATACCCGGACAGGTGTTGTGTGAGCAGGTCGTGGGCCTGCCCGATTCCGGCCGCGTGCTCGCGGGCCACGACGAGGACAAACGGCGACTCCTCCTCGAACCCGCCAGGAAAGGCGCGCTGGGTATCCCCCGCGATCGACCAGGACGCGGTCAACATCGACACCCCCGCCCCACCGCAGGCACCGACGAGCCACCAGGACGGGGTACGTCGGTCGTCGGGTACGTACACCGGCTCGGGCCAGATATCGGCCTGGCATTCCGGTGGCGGCGGCTCGACCAAGGGATGAGGGGGCAACGCAGGTGCTGCGCCCGATGCGCCGTGCTCGGCGTGCCACGCGGCACTCATTTCGACCACTCCACCAGGGCAGGTTCCGGACGTACCGTGTGCCCGAAGTCCTCGGCCACCAACTGCGCCAGGCCCCGGTACGCATGGCGGGTGGCCGGTTGAAGCCGCTCCCAATAGATTTCCGCGCCCTCATCCAGGTGCCGGTCGAACGGAATCGTCACTACCGCCCGCACACGGCCGTCGAAGTAGTCCCGGACCTGCTGCTCGGACAGCGGAGTCTTCGACTGACCGGAGATCCGGGAGATGACCACCACTGACCGCTGCACAAGCTGCTGGTAGTGATGGGCATCCAACCAATCGAGCATTGCGTTCGTACGGGTCACCGCCGACACGTCGAGCTTGGTCGGTGCGATCAGCGAGTCCGTCAGATCGAGAACGCCGCACATCACCGGGTGGGTGATGCCGGTGCCGCAATCCGACACCAGCACCTGGTAGTGGTCCTGCAAGATCGTCATCGCCTGCCGGTAGTCGCTCTCGCTCAGCGCTTCCGACCGGGCCGGGTCGTCGTGTGAGGCGAGTACCTGCAACCCGGTCTCGGCCTCGAGCGTGTGTGCACGGACGTCCGAGTAGCGATCGTGTCGGGTGTCTGCGATCAGGTCGTAGATCGTCGGTGCGTACCCGGCGCGGGGGCCGACCTGCGCGATCCGCTCGGCCAACACCCCCGCGTCCGGATTGGCGTCGACCGCGAGCACCCGGTCGCTGCGCACCGACGCGAATGCGTGCCCGAGTGCAATCGACACCGTGCTCTTGGCGACCCCGCCCTTGAGGCCGGCGACCGTGATCTTGTGGTCACTGCGAATCGGTGCGGCGATGCGCATGTCGATCTCATGCTCGCGCACGTCCGCGGGATTCTCCCCCGCGTTGATCGTCTTGAGTGACGCCATGAACAGCGCACGCCGCCAGCCTGACCTCGGCACCGGCTTGACCTGCTCGACGACCAGGTCGTTGCGCTGGCCCAGGCGCGGAAGCTTCGCAGCGTCGGTGGGCACCCGCACCGGTGGGCTTACCGGCAAGGGTGAGCCCACCGAGACCGAGGACACGCCGACCGCAGCGGCGTCGGGTGCGGTGTCGTCAGCCGCGAGCGGCTTCGGAGCGGCTGTAATGTCTTCCCGCTGCGAGTCGTTGTGCTCAGGCGACACGTTCATCGCCGCTCGATCGTCACGGAGCGGGAAGACCCGCCCGGTCTCGGAGTCTTCGTCGAGATCGTCGTTCCACTGCGCCGGGAGCTGCGGCTCGTCGTCGCGTAACCCGTCCATCCAGTTCTGGCTCATCTGTGCTCCCTCAATTGCCTGGTGTCAGCCAGCCCGACGAGTCCTCGTCGGTGGTAGAGACCATCAGCCACGGATCCTGTGGCGTCGAGGACGTCGGTACCGCCGTCTCGGACGAGGCCGGTTCCGGTCGGGCATAGGCCGGTGCGACGGAAACCGGTGCGGTGAAGTCGTATGCCGCCGCTGGCTGTTGCGTTTCCGGCTGCGACCACTGCAAACCCGGAAGGCCCTGGTACGAGCCCTGGCCAGTGACCGGGACAGTCCGCGAGAACGCCCCGGACGCTGCTGCGGGCAGAGAAGACCCGGCCTCCAGGTCACGAATGACGGCCTTGATCCACTCGGTGGCGAACGTCAACCACGTCCCGCCGCCGGAGGTGACCGCGTCGCGCTGATACGACTCGTGATTCGCGCGCACCGCCCAGTACTTGACGTCCGTTGCCATCTCGACCAGGCCGGCGTTGTCGGTGAGTTCGTTCTGAATGACGGTCTGCACTGCCTTCGCGGTCTTGTTGGTGATGTTCGCCGGAAGCAGCTGCAAAGCAGCCTCCCCCGCCCTCGCCGCCAACAGTGCGAGACCAGCCGCGGGATTCGCCAGCCCCACGGCGGCGACCTGAGCGATGTTCTCCATCGTCACAACGTTTTTCACGAACGCGACCGCGGTGTTGATCCCGATCCCGAGGACCTTGTCGATCGCGGCGAACGCGTCGACCTGGTGCTCCGGGTTCGAGGCGTCGGCTGCGCGGTTCGACAGTGAATCCTTCGGCCGGTAGTCCAGACCGCGGGTCGTGCCATCCGCGGAGACGATGTCGTTCTCGATCACATCGGCAGTCATCTTCAGCGCGGTTGTGCCCAACACTTCCGACGCAGACATCAAGATGCCCACCGGGTCGCGAGTATCGAGATCCATCCGGCCCGACACGTTCGTCACCAACCTCGCCAGCGGAGCGTCCGCAGGTGTGTCGCAGGCAAGGTCCCCCGCAGCGCACGCCGACGCCACCCGGCCGGTCAGCGCACCGAATGTCTTCGGAGTCTCCGCGGTCAATGGCGCGATGCCCCCACCCGTGGTCTGCCCGGTGGCGGCCGGAGCGTCGATCCGGGCAACCTCGCTGCCGCGGGTACCGGGCGCCGGATCGGGATGCTGTTGGGAGACAGGACGTCCAGGGAAGATCCCGTCACCCTGGTCGCGGGTCGGGTCCGAGAACAGCATTCCCATCGCGACTCGCGACGGTGCGATCGGACCCTGACCAGCCCCAATGAGACGCAACGCTGTCGACGCGACGTTCGCGCCTTGTGAATAGCCGAGGAACCCGAACTTCGTGCTGGGGCACTTCGCGGCTTCGTCTGCGACGACTTTCAGCGTGTTGTCGACGCCACGCTGGTACGAATTCTCGTAGGAGGTCCCGGCGAGTCCGTAGTCGGCAGGATAGGGAACATAGGTGCGGGCGAACTGGTCCGAGTCACTGATTCCGCCGAACTCGCTGAGAACGGGCAGGATCGCCGCCGACAAGGTGCCGGTGTCCTGCTTGGGGTCCGTGCCCTCACTCGACTCGGTGGTGCCCTGCGTGACGATCACGTGCAGCATCGGGCACCCATCGCTCTGCGCGTTCGCCGCACCCGGTGAGGTTGTGGTGGTCACCTTCGACCACGGATCGTTCCCTGACGTCGGGCCGGAGCTGGTCGGCGTAAGTGACCCTGTATCCCACGGGTCGGTGGTGGTCGTTGTGGGCCACTCGCTTGGCGTGACCGGCTGCGCGCCCGCAGTAGTGGCGGCCGCGGCCGTCACCGCCACACATAGCGCAGCGGTCGTGGCAGACCGCGCTAATAGGTTGAGCTGCATCATTTCTCCGTTCCAGTGGTATCGGTGATGGAGGCGAGGAGGGTGCGTCCGCCCTCAGTTCGGGTGCGCACCAGCTGTGTCCACACCACCGGATCCGCTCCGGGAACCATGTGCGTCAGCTCGACGCTGTATTCGTCCGGTGCGCGGGTGGTGATCCGCAGGCAGTGGCGGGTATCGGCGGGGATGGTGTCGATACCTTCCTTCTGCAGTTGTTCGGAAGTACCGACCGCGGCGTCCGGTGTGGTGAACTCCCGGGCTCTCGCACCGCTGCGATCGACGTAGTAGGCGTAGTCGAAGCCGAGAATCGCTTCCGGTCCGGAGGCGAATCCGCCTGGGCCGGCCCCGGTGACGACTCCGCCCTCGCTGAACTCCGCACACGCCGGCGCCGGCGCCCCAACGACGGAGGAAGACACCGCTTCCGGGACCGCCGGATTCGCCGGGGAGGTCATCATCGACGACATTCCGTCGACAAATTCGTCGCTGCCCGTGGAGTCTTCCGGCATCAACGCCCAAACTCCGGCACCGACCAACCCCACCGCTGCCAACCCCACCGCCGACACCGCGGCCCACGCCATCGGCCGACGGCGACCGCTTGGCTGCCGCATCGGCCTCGGGGCGGGCTTCTTCGGGGTGGGCTTCGGGTTGGGGCGTTCCGCAGGTCGCGGGGGTGCGGGCTTCGTTGCCTGCGCTTCGCTCACCGACCGCGCATCAAAATGCCGGGGCGGTGCCTGTGCTGCCGGTCGCCTCGGTGCACGAGGTGTGCCCGGAGCATTCGTACGTTGTCCGCGTTCCCACGGTCGGCTTCCCGGCCGGGTGACGGGACCACGATCAGACGACGGCGACATGGTCAGATCCCTCCTCGATTTCCGCTGGCAACGACTGCACCGAGCACACCCCGCACTCCCCTACGCGTTCAGGCCCGCTGTGAACGCATTCCATGCAGCTCCGGCCTGCTCAATCACCGGCCCAGCGGCAGCCGCGGCATCCGCCCCGGCCTGCTCTACCGACGCGACGAGCTGGTCGCCGCCGGGTTGCGCGAGGGCAGCCTCACGTACCGCGGAGGTGCTTTCGGAGAACGTCTGCTGCGTCTGAGCTGCGTATTCCGGTGTCGCCTCGGTGTACTCACGCACCTGCTCGACAACCTCAGTGCCGCCGGGAACCGCCTCGACCTGCTCAATCGCCTGCTGCGTCTGCCCGGTCACTGCCTGGGCGTCGACCACCGGCGGGATCCACAACGGGGCCGGGGCGGGTGCCTCCGGCGCCGGGGTAGGTGCAGGCTCTTCGATCACTACGTCCTCACCGCCGAATGCGGTCGCTCCGACGATCCCGCCCGCGACCGCGCCGACAATGAAACCGGCCATTGCCGCGGGGATCCCGAGTGCGGCTGCACCCGCAGCCCCGCCGATCCACAGGCCGTTCACGCCCCCGATGACGGGGCCGACGACAATGCCAACACCCGGGATGAACACCGACGCCAACGTCGAGCCGACCGCGACACCCACGACGGTGCCGACCATCGCGCCAGCCGCCCCACCGAGCACCGCCATCGGGGCACCCACTGCGAGCGCCGTACCGACCCCGCCGAGCGCCGCCCCGGTCACCGCGCCCGCCACAAGCCGATCAGCCTGCTTCGTCGGCACACCGAGCGAGGTGACGAAGTTCCCGCCATCCGCCTGGATCGCAGACATCGTGTTGCTGAGCTGCTGGCCCTCCCGCTCCGGGACGAACCAAGGCCGATCAAAGAGTGCGGCACCGAACAGGAGCTTGTTCGGCGGCGCCTGAATCGGGGCAATCCCAGGCCGCTGCACCATCGGCGGAGGAGGTGGGGTCACGACCTCAGGCTGCGGCTCGACAAAGCTGGGAGCGCTGTCCTCATAGTCGTAGTAGGCCGGTCCGACGTAGGACGGTTCGTCGTACGACGGTTCGACGTACGACGGCTGGGTATAACCCTGCTGGTAATCCTCGTACGACCGCCACTCGGCGTTCTCAACTTGCTCCGACGGCTGGTACCCAGGCAAGAATTCACGCTCTGCCTGCGGAGCGGTCGGAGCCGTCACACCAGGTTGCTGGCTCGGCGGCACCGCTACCCCAGGCTGCCCCGGAGCTGCCTGCGCAACACCGGCACACACAAGGCACAACGCAATCGGCACCGCGCACACCGTCGCGGTCCGATTCGAGCCGCGCCTGTGCCGGCCACCGGTCCTGTTCGTCGATCTGGCGACCTTGAACATCACTTACTCCTCCATCAGAATCATGAAAACGGTTGTTACGCAACGCATATACGTCAGGACGGACACCGGAAGTTCGGTTGGTTGTCATCCGATTCCGCCCCGAATGAGCGCAGCCTGGAGTTAGACGGCTGGCTGGATGCCAATCCACGGCGCCGAGTACGGCACCAGCGAGTGGCCCGCCGGACAGGTCGAAAACCCGGGAAGGTCGATGCTGTAGCACCTGTGACCAGGAGCTCGACCAGCGCAATGAGCGACGACGCTGAGCGGTCGCACCCCCTCACTCATTGAGATCGGAACGTGCGGAACGGACTCGCTGGAATCTGCCTGTAACGAAAACGGGGCAGCAGTACGATTAGTGGTCGGGTGGATCTGGGCACCCAAAGACATCGGAGCCTCCAACTGGGTACAGAAATGGCCCGCGAGGATCCGAGATCCTGCGGCGTGGACGTTTACGCGTTGAAACGCTGCGGGGAGTAGAACCCCAGGTGCGGGCGAGGACGCCAATCATCACCGCACCTGGGGCTTGCTCATCTATGGGGCCAGCGCGCGAGTCCGGAAGCTGGGAAGCGCGACGTCGCGCATGGTCAGAGTCCCGGTCGAATGGGCGTTGACCGGGGACGAATCCGACGGATGTACGAGCCGCCGTAATGGGCGAGGCGAAACGTAGCCCGGGGTTCGCGTTCTCGATGACGCCGAAACAGGCTGAGCGCATGCGGAAGTCACGGGAAGACCCCGTGACAGATACCGCAAACCAGTTCGAGCGCAACGATTCAACCCATCTTGGATATGACTGGGAAACGGTGTGTGCGTGTATGCACAACACCGCGCTACGTCTCGAACCTAAGTGGCCGGAGCCGGGCTCAAGGAAGACCCCGTGAGGGGTGGCCGGGAAAGTATAGGCACGCGCACATTGTTTGCGCAACGAATGCGGGAGTGACATGCCGGCGACCTCCTCCCCGAAGCTGCCTACTCGATTCCTTCACCGACAATGCTAGTCGACGCTATTAATGTACGCAATTGATGTGCGGAGATTTGTGCAGCGATCGACCAGAAGGGCGCAACAATGAGTGGGGAAAGTTCAGATCTGCAGCAGGGAGACTCGATGCCGCGCATCGGCGTACGCGGCTTCAGTGGTGCCGCGCTCGACCGTGCGCTCGCACGTAAGAAGATCACCGCCGAAGACCTCGCCGACAAGATCGGGATGAGCCACCAGGCCGTATCTACTTGGCGGCGTGGGAAAGCCGCGCCGACTCCGGCGGCGCTCAGGAAGATGGCGGAAGCCCTTGGGATCTCCCCGGCCGACCTCACTCCGATACCGTCCGGCAAACTCCGACTGGCCGACCTGCGGTTTCACGCCGGGTTCAACGGCCGGGCCGCGGCGAAGGAGCTCTCTATTTCGCCAACGTCTCTGTCCGAGATCGAGCGTGGCCGCAAATCTTACGATCCCGCACTGGCATCCGCCTTCGCGGAGCTCTACGCGGTCAAGCTGGAGGACGTCGCAGCCGCTTGGGAGCGCACTGTCGCGGACCGCACGACACGCGTGGACAATCTGTAGGCTTGTCCGCAATTAATGTTCGCGTTTGTTGATCGCGACGTCGAGGTTGTTGGGTATTGGCGCACGCCAACGTTGGAGCCCGGCTCCCAAACTGCCGCAGCTTCGGCGTGTCGGCGGTCCGGAGGCCTGAATCTGCGGCAGAATCAGCCGCGGTGGTCAACCGGCAAAGAGCGCCGGTCGAAGAGAGAGGGGCGCATCAAATGGCTCAGCCGTACAAAGGCCCACGTATTGGGGTCTCCGGGCGCGTGCCTGTAGCGGTGAAGCATCTCCTCGATCAGAAGAGGGCGGAACTCGGTCTTACGGAGAGCCAGCTCATCGCTGATGTTCTCAGTCTCTACGTCGGCCGCCCCGATCTCGTTCGCGAACTTGGCCAGGAGGTGCTTCCGCTGACGGCCTGAACGACAAATTCAGCAACGGTTGGGGTTGGGCGACTCCTACTGATTGCCGCCATATTCGTTTAGCAGTTACGCAGCCAGACCCGAGATACGAAAAACCCCCGCTCCGTGGGCGCGGAACAGGGGTCCTCGAGGTTGGCGAGAGTGAGCGAGCAACTCTCTCTCAGCGGTACTGCTATTCCCCGAAGGGACTGTCTTGCGTGACAGAGCCCAGGGTAACACTGCGTACCCTGATGCAGGTTCAACGATCCATGCGCGTGTCTCGACTCACGAGTACGCGACAACCCGATACCGCGGTAGCACTCCTGCGCGGCCCCGATACGGCACGGCGCGGACACCGCGCGCCATACCAGGGCACGTCTGCGGGCATCAGTGCCAATCGCTGACCCCAGCGTTCATCAGCGCGATCGGCGGACGCGAAGAAGCCTGCCGGCGATTCTGCAGGGTGGCCCTCGACCTCGGCGACGGCGCGTACGGCGGCATCGCCGTATGGAGCGGCGAGCAAACCTGGGTTGAGATCGAGGTCCGTGAGGCATACATGCGCCTCTACCTCATCATTCGCCCCGCTCTTTGCCGGATTCGCGGAGGCGGTGGCATCTCGCTTAAGGCACTGCTCAAGGTCGCCTCTGAGATGGCGGCCGCCGCCAACCACGACACCGGACAGAATTCCCGACTCAAGAACGACACCCTGATGGAACGGACCGGGTACTGCAAAAGCACCGTGCAACGCGCCAAGCTCGCCCTCAAGATGCTCGGTGTCGCCACCGAAGTCCTTCGTGGCCGACTCCGCCGCCGCCACGAACGCTTCGGTTCCTACAGAGTCGGAGACCAGGCCCGTGGATGGGCATCGGTGTGGGCGCTGCACCCGCGCAAGCCTGTGGATAAAACCCGCATCTCAGCGGGCGGATCCATACAAATGGCACCCCACCCCCGTAGGGGTCACTCTTTAGATCATTCCTCTCGTAGAGAGGTTTCTAATACTAAGCGATCTGTGAAAAAACGAGCCGCTTCGCGGCGCCCTGAGACGAGGGTTCAACGCGAGAAGGCCGCAGCCAACCGGAAGGGCGTATTGCTCGCCGCCAGATGGCTCAGCAGTCCACGAACGGGGGCATGGGCACGGGAACATACCTCGCGGGGTTGGGGACCGGCTCTGGCCGAATCAGCGGCCCATGGTTGGACGGCGGCCGACCTCAACGACACGATCGACACCTGGGCGGCCGCCCGTCGGGTGACCCCGACCCCGAAGTCTCCGATTGCATTCGTCCGCTGGCTCCTAGGGCAACAAGATCTCGCCTTCCCTCCGCATGTCCTCGCACAGATTGCGTTCGACCAGGAGAAAGCCGAACGGGAACGGCAGGCGGCCGAGTTTGCGGCCGAGCGCGCTCGCTACGCGGATGCTGCTGGCCCCGACTCCCCCGGCCGTCGAGCCGCTCGCGCCGCGATCGCCGAACACACCGCGCTCGTCGACCAGCGCAAAAGGGATCGGCGGCAGCGTGAAGCTCAGCAAGAGTGGGTCGCCCGCGCCGAGTTGATCGCTCGCCGCCGAAAGGACCGGCGGGGATGACCGCGACGATCCGGACCGGACCGGTCAGGGGCGGTTGTTGTCCCGCGCAGCCCATCGACGGTGGAACTTCTCGATCGTGGCGGCGTCGACATCGATCGGCCGATGCGCAAGCCACCGAAGGTAGAGCCGGTCGTCGAGATTGCGAGGATGCGCACCCGGTCGATCCGCTGGCTGGTCCAGGTGCTCCGCCAACATGTACTCGAGGAACTTCGGAAGCTCGCGTCCCGGGCCGGCGTTGCGTTCGACGGTGTCGATAATGTGCGGCAACACGACACTGGAGGTAGCGGCACCCACCCGCAGCAACGCGGCCTCGAGCGCGGCGCTAGGTCGTGGCCCAGCAGCTTCGTTCAACTCGGTGGTGGCCTCGAGCAGTTCGGTGAGCGCCAGTACAGGGATCTCGACGGTGCCGGGTCCGACATTCATTACCCGGTCCGGATCGTCTCGAAGTGTTTCGCTCTCAGTTGAATTCGTACTCATCCGGTCTCCTCCGCGTTCGTCAGGCTATCGCCGAATGGCAATTGCTGAAGAACCATAGTGGGTGCGAACCCGCCACCTGTCGCGTTGAACGTGCATTGCACGTATCTACGACGCGCCAGCCGGCTCGCACCCCATACCGGTGCCTACCAGCAGAGAGGACCTGTACCCGGTCGTGCCTGAACGATGCCCTGACGGGCCTCCACTCCCCTCGCCGGATCTGCTTCTTCCGCAGCGATGATGGTCAGGTCGGCAGGAGTCCACCCCTCGTCGCCGGCGAACCGGAGGAAGAGCGCCAGGTCGACGCGGGTCATTTCCCCCTTACGCAGGTCATTTCTGGCCTGCTCAAGTACCGGGATGCTCTTCTCGTGGATCTCGGGAACCTCAGTCGCCCACCGGGACAGCGATCCGGGCGGATTGTGATACCACTCCAGAAAGATCCCTGTCGCCAGGGTGAGCTGGCAGACCCCGACAGGATCGGGTGAAGATTCCGCAATCAGTCGCGCAGCCGTCCGCAACGCGTCAAGGCTGAAATCCTGCTGGGGGCGATTCTCGGCCGAGGTGATGTCGTGGACGACCCCGCTGATCTTCTTCCCCTCCGCAGTTTCCCGTGTGCGTGTTGCCATATAGGTCAAACGCGGCTGCGACCCTCTGATCGTCACCTTCGACGCAAACGGTGCACCAGCTGGCTTCGCTCCGATAGCGAAATCTTTTACGTAGTCTTCGTATTCGTTCAGCCGCTCGAAACCACCAAAGAACTTCCAGACATCCTGCACACCGCGCTCGACGGCCGCGTCGGCACCGAGGATGCTTTCTTCACAGCCTGGCCCATGCTCGGTGACCTGGGTCTGATAATCCCATTCGAACGCCCCCACAGAGCGTCGAGCAGGAACAGGTTGGCGTGCGTCGCCGACCCACAGCTCCACACCGAAGACCTCGCCGCGGGCGGACAAGATTGGGTGGCCGGAAAACCGAGCCCGTATGTCTCCCTGCGTTTTGCTGGCGATTGTGAGCAGCTCCACCTGCTCCTCGCCGGTGACCGCTACCGCCTCGACGAGCAGTTTCGCCAACTTGCTGATCTGTGCGCCCTCGCTGGGGCTTCGGGCGATGCTCCACTTTCGATTGCGGAGACTGGTGAACTCCTTCGGTGCCCCACCCTCCGCGATCAGTGTTGGATCCTCACTGGACCACCGCCCGAGCGTTTCGACAACCAGCCAATTCGCCAGCTTGGCGCTCTGTGCTCTCGTCGGCCGCTGCGCTACACGCGGTTCCACCGTGTCAGTCAAATGCTCTACCCCCTTGCATGGGGTAGAACCCTAACAACGCCGGCGCATTGACGCTGCGGCAGACCTCATCTCCTCGAACATCGCGGCATCATGCGAACAGAAAACCGACACACGGTCTGTTTCGTTGGCCAGTTGCCTTAAGCGCGAATGATTTCCGCGCACTGCGGTGACGTCGTCCGCGAGGATCGTTTCGACTGCTCGTACGGCTCCGCGTCGCAAGCTCCAGGGCGCCGACTGGTGGACGGTGGTGCGGTGAAAGAACGCATCGCCGGCATGGAACAACCATCCACGCCCGTCGACCTGCAAGGCAACACCGGAATGCCCTTCCGAATGGCCAGGTAGAGGCACCAGCCACATGTTCTCGACGCCATAGATCGGATAGGCGAGCTCGAAACCCAGCACTTGCTCGGTCATCTCGTCATACGTCTGCACATTCGTAAGAGCCGTGAGATGCGGTTGCCGGTACCTGAACCGCTCGGACAACGTGCGCTGAGCACGCGCCGTTTGTAGCTCTGTGCACGTGGTATGTACGACGGCGTCGGGAAAGTCCGTTGCACCGCCGATATGGTCGTAGTCCAGGTGGGTCACGACGATATGTCGGACGTCGGATCGGCTATAGCCCAATCCCTCAACCTGATTGACGGCGGTTTCCTCTGCACGCAGCGCGGGTCCCAGCATCAGCGCGGGCACGCCGAGCCGTCGGCGAGGTGACTCGATGTCACGAAGGCCGAGCCCGCTGTCGACGAGGACCAGGCCGTCGGACGTCTCGCAGAGCAGGACATGTGAGACCAGAGGGCCCAGAAGTGGTGTGAGGAACGTTCCGCAATTCAGATGACGGACTTTGCTAATGGACAAACTCGACACCGCCCGGAAGTAGGAGTGACCGCAGAGATTGCACCCTGCAGCTGCTACGACCGGAACAAAGTTGTGGGTCCCGGGAAGAATCCCCCATTCGGGAGAAGTGGAGCCATATTACATTGGACCGTCAGTGCACAGTTAACGGGCGGCCATTAGGGTTTGAGAATCCGGAACATGTTCCTGCAAACCGCGCTGGTACCGTTCCGCAGGTTGGTTTTGTCGTGAGGTGCGCGGGAGGTGCAAGTGGGTCGGCAGGCTAGGGGCTTAGCGACAAAAGCCCAGATCATCTCGGGAGCGGCCGAGGCGTTCGACCGGAACGGCTACGTCGGGACCAGCCTGGAGGCGATCGTCGAGAGCATTGGGCTTTCCAAGGGTGCGTTGTACTTTCACTTCGGCTCCAAGGAAGAGCTTGCGCGGGCCATCATCGCCGAGCAACACGCGATCTCCATAGCTGCGGTCGAGGCAATCAGAGGAGAGCATGCGCCGGCGGTAGAGCAGATCGTGATGCTGTGCCACGAAATGGCGAGGCAGATCGTTCACGAGCCAATCGTGAGAGCCGGGATCCGCATCACCGTCGAGCTCAGTGACAAAGGCTATGGGCCCGCTGACCCCTACATCGACTGGATCAACACCTGTGAATACCTCGCACGGCGCGCCATCGACCAGGGCGACATCAGCCATGAGACAGATCCGGCGACCTTCGCGCGATTCGTGATCGGCGCGTTCACCGGTGTCCAAACCCTGTCACTGATCCACACCGGAGGGGCCGACCTCGAAGAACGCGTCGACGACATGTGGATGTTGCTGCTACCTGGCATCATGCCCCGCTACCGACACAAGGACCTACGCAGAACCCGGAATGCACGCAGTGTTGGCCCTCCCGGGCAGTTCGGGCCCGTTTTCTCGCTGTAGGCCATGGTCGGCGAGGTGCCGGCGCAGGCACCATTCCAACGGCCTCTACTGAGCTCGCGAGTCCGTGGTGGGGCGCGACGAGAACGGAGCGACCTTGAAATCGCGCTGTGGCCGTACGCAGTCACCAGTCCCCGACTCTGACGAGGTTTCCCGAGGTGTCTCGACGTCGAACGAGGACGGCAGCGTGGTGTTTGGCATCTCAACCCTTCGATGTAGCCCGATTGCGCAGTGCGGAAGTCGGACGCCGCGACTGCGATGCGACTCGAACCGAAGTCAACAAGCTCGAGGCGCCCCTCCTCTGAGGGGCGCCTCCAAGGGTAACTCGCCCCAAATGGTTGGTTGCCGCGCCCGTTGGCAGGCGTCGGGGTTTCGCCGCAGGAATAGCTTCGGCTTCGGCGGCGGCCTGTTCGGCGGTCAGGCGCTCTCCGGCGCAATCACGGCAGGCAACGCAACATCGGGCCGCTGCGCAACAGGATGACGGTTACTGCAACGCGGCAACGCAACGGCCGGACGTTGCGCGAGCGTTCCTTGCAATAGCCGGATTCCAAGCTTTGCCGTTAATGCTGTCAAAGCTTGCCGATGCAACAGTCTGAACACCTCGGAAGCTGATGCCTCACTCGTTGCGCACGAAGCGCCAGCATTGCATGCAAAACAAGTATTGCTTTTAGCGTGCATGAGGGATCTGTGCAGGTAATGAAAGCAATGCCAGCATATGCGCTCTGACCTGCATAAAAGTATTCCCAGCATTACTGGCAGCGGCGACACGCCGGGAATGCCAGTAATGCTTGCAATGACCGCGTTGCAGGTAACATCGGCAATGCCAGCAACGCTGGTAACACCTGCAACACCTGCAACACCTGCAATGCAGGTAATCCCGGCGTTGCAGCAATAGCCATCGTTGATGGCAATGCCAGCATTAACAGTGAAACCCGCTCCGGGATAACGAGGGAGACACCGATGCCACCACCTCGCACGCACGTAGTCCCGCAACGCGATGCGGTCGCGTTGCATCGAGTCACCGCAGTAATCAACGGGAAGGGGGGAGTGTTCAAGACGACCCTGGCCGCGAACATCTCTGGTTTGCTGGCCGAGTCTGGTTACAAGGTCCTTCTCGTCGATCTCGACCCGCAGGGCAATATTGCGGAGGATCTCGGCTACACGTACGGCGAGATCGACGACGAGGGGAAAAATCTCGCGCAGGCTCTATCGTTCGGTGATCCAATCACCCCGGTCCGCGATATTCGTCCCAACCTCGACATCATCCCGGGCGGAACGCATCTGTCGATGGCTACCGCCGCGCTGGCCTCGAAAGCGACGAAAGACCCGCTAGGTGCAAAGTTGGCCCTCGCGACTGCACTGGCACCGCTGGCAGGCGAGTACGACATGGTGCTCATCGACTGCCCTCCCGGCGACGAGACACTGCAAACTGCTGCCGCTGCGGCCGCAAAGTGGCTGCTCGTCCCGACGAAGACAGACGGGTCGAGCCGCAAAGGCATGGCAGCCGTCGCGGCCCGCCTCACCTCGGTCATGGACGTCAACGAGGAGCTGGACCTCCTCGGCGTTGTCCTCGTCGGTGTTGGCGCGAACTCCACGTCCGTACAGAGAACGGCTCGTGAAGGAATCGCCACGGCGTTCGGTGGGGACGCCGACGACGTCGTGTTCGAGAAGATGGTGAGGCATTCAGAAGCCACAGCGCTCGCAATCCGGGAGCGGGGAGTGCTGGTCCATGAGCTCGACGACGTCGTCCAGAGCGGACCGAAGTGGTACGAAGTCGTTCGCGGTAGCGCCAAGGCCCAGGAACACGCACCAAAAAGCGCGAAAGAGGTCGCTGCAGACTTGCTGGCCGTATGCCAAGAGATGGTGCAACGCATCACTGAGGCTGAGGCCGCGGAGGTGGCGGCATCGTGAGCGCAACGGATCGAGCTATCACGGGGCTGCCGCCGCGACCTGGGGCGTCCGCGCGAGCTGCGACCCCCGATGTGTCAGCACTGAGGAGGCAACGCAACAAGGCTGCAACGGATCTGACATCGACGACTGCGGCCGCGCAACAGCCGGCCGAACCAGAGAAGAAGCCGAGCAACAAACCGACAACCGTCTACATCGCCCCAGACGTCCTGAAAGAAGCGCGCCTGGCATTCAAAGCAACGCAGTCCGCCGAGGCCGACCGCAACTGGTCGCACTTCGTGGAGAAGGCGCTCGCCGACGCAACACAGCGCCGCGCCGCGCAACACAACGACGGCAACGCGTTTGAGGGGGAGGACAAGCCCCTCCCACCTGGCCGTCCGCTCGCTGACTAGCAGATAGATGAGGCCCCTGCCGTTTGGGTCGGCAGGGGCCTCGTTCCGACCGGTACCCCGTGGAAGGAAGACCAGTCATGAATGACCTTAGTATTCGAGCAGCACGAATCCAGGTCCGCGCGCTGATTGCGGCTCTGATCGTTGCGATTTCCATTGCAATTGGCATCACCACAGGGGCCTTTGTGTTGTCCTTTGCCGTGCAACGCGACCTCGCGTTGCAAGCCGGGATCCCGCACTACCTCACCTGGATCTTCCCGGCCATCGTCGACGGCGCAATCCTCGGCGCAACGATCGCGGTTGTTGCGCTGAGCAAGATCAGTGGCCGCGCGACAGGAAAGCGGTTCTTCCTCTGGCTCGCCGTCGTAGTGGTCTTCATCAGTGTCTTCGGCAACGCCTACCATGCCCGCCGAGCCGGGGAAGAAGCTGCCCGCAACGTCGCGGCCGGCATGGACCTGGGCTTCACACCGCTGACGCCGACAGGCGCATCGCTCATTGCGATCATTCCGCCGTTGCTGGTGTTGGCGTTCACCCATGGTGTCGGCATCCTCATCAAGGCAATCGGTACAGCACACACCGAGTACAACGCCCTATGCAACGACATCGCCAGCAGGGCGGTTGAGGAGCGAGAGAGCTCAGGCGCAGTCAGCACCCGGCTAAACCCGCAGGTCCCAGACCCCAAGGTCCATGACAGTTTCAGCAGCATTAACAGTATTGCTGGCAATACCAGCAATACTGGCGTCGATATCGCTGTCGATGCCGCAGAGACCCAGGTTGCGGGAGTGCGGACGTCACGCGATGCAACGAGCGACGACATTGCGGAGGCGTGGCCTACCGGCGTTGACCGTTGCGATGGCGAAGATGACGTCGTTGCCGAGGTCGTTGCCGACGACCTGGACCTTGCGTGCAACGGGATCGCAACGGCGGTGCCCGACACCCTGGTGTTGCCCGACGAGCTGCAAACCACGGAATACCTGCTAGCTTTCATCGAGTCGAGCAAGCTCGATCCGATGGTCAAGGAGACCGCTCGACTGAAGATCGAGCATCCAGACGCAACGTTCGCAGCACTTGCGGAGGCGACCGGGGAGAAGTGGGCGAGCACTGCGTTGCGCCGATACAACAAGGCCAAGGATCTCGCAGTTGACGCCGGATTCCGTACCCCGCCACTCCCGCTTACCGACGAGCCAACAGACAACGGCAGCGACGAATCCGAATCGACACCGTACGAGCTGGTAGGTGCCCGCTAGAAACTCCGGGCAAAGGTGAGGTCTTCATAGCCCCTGGCGAGTTTGCACCTCGCGGTCTGGACCAAAGGGCAGTAGCGTGACGTCCAGGTTCGGTCCGGTCTTCCTTCTCCGACCAGCGGAGCGACTAGCGCGCTTGGCAGCCGGGTGAAAACGGGCTGCGATGCAGGCGCGTCTGCGTCGTGGTGCGGCCCCCACCACCGTTGCGGTGGTGGGGGCCGTTCGCGTTGTACCTCGCCAGTCTCGGTGCCGGTGTCAATAGGTAGAACCTCGGTCGTCCGCGCTGTTCCGGCCGGGGGCGGGGCTGCGGACGCCTCGCCCCATTCGGGACCACAACCTCAGATAGGTGCAAGGTGCGTGTCCGATAGGGTTGATCCCGTAGTTCACGGCCGGATCGAGGCATTGTCGATTCGGAACACGTTCGGGTGGGGTAGGGGAGAGACCAATGACATTTCGGCAGAACGCTGTCCGCACGGTTGCAGGCAGCGCCGCCGCGGCCGCGATCGCGCTCGTCACCAACGCGGTTGCAGCAGCGGACGTTCCACCTCACACCCCCGGAATTATGGGTGACGACATCGTGCAGCTCGACAACAGCGGACCGTGCAACGGTCCGGTCCACGTGGATTTCGAGACCAGCGCTGCCCGGCCAGGAAACCTCTCCGTACTGCTCACTCCGCGCGGGACTTTCGGAGCAAGCCCGGCGTGTGCGACGACCATTCAGGTCGATTGGATCAACGGGATCGCCCCGTTCACACACACCCTGCGCCTGCCGGTAGACAACGGGCCCACCAGGATCGACGTTCCCACGGGTGCCGGCGTGAGCCTCGTCAATGTCTCAAACTTTCCGCTCCGGGCACTGGCGATCAGCAGCTACGTGCTGGTCCCGTAGTCGAGGCTCCTCATCTCGACTGATTGATTCGGAGGGGCTGCGCGTCTCAATCGGCCCCTCCGGCTTTCAGGCCGACAGTTCATCCTCCGCCAACTCGGGCTGCGGTGCCGCGCCTGCGCGTTCATTGCGTGCGAGCTTGAGGTTCTCGTACAGGGCCGTCTTCTTGAGGTCGTAGCCCGCGCACAGGTCATCGACGGTGAATCGGCCGGTCTCGTGGTCCCGTAGCAGGAGGTTGCGGCGGAGCGGTGACAGTTTGTGCTGTTTTCCGCGCATCTTGCCCTTGGCCTTCGCGACCTCGACGCCGGCCTTCGTGCGCTGACGATTGAGGTCTGACTCGAATTCGGCCATGATCGCCAGAAATCCGATGAACATCTTGCCCATCGGATCGGTTGGGTCATACACCGTGCCGTCGATGTTGAGGGCTACGTTGCACGCGACGAGTTCGTCGACGATCTGGTTGAGGTCGCGGGCCGAGCGTCCGAGGCGGTCGAGCTTGGTCACCACGAGCTGGTCGCCGCTGCGGCAGACTTCGAGCGCGCGGGCGAGGGCCGGGCGCTTCCGGTTGCGTCCGGTGTAGCCGTGATCGGTGTAGACCTGAGTGTCGTCGACGCCGAGCTTGCTGAGCCATGCAACTTGGCCGGCGACGTCTTGTCGGGCGGTCGAACACCGTGCGTAGCCGATTTTCATGCTCGTCAGTATCGCCGAACGGGCCGACATCTCACATCGTTCGTTTTCAAGCGCGTCTTACCGGAATTTTCAACCGGACATCTATAACGAACGGGTCGGAGTCGATTCACCAGCCGTAGGTTCGCCGTGGAGCGCCGTTCTCCGGTGTACCGGTATGTCCTTGGCCAAAACGGACTCTGGTGACCGCAGAAAGGCGCTCAGCCCGTTTCGCCTCCGCGGCCGGCCTCGGTAACAGCTGACGAAGTGATGAGCGCAACCGTCAACTACTGCTCACCCTAGAAATGGGTAGACGCAGGCATAGTCGACGAAACGACGCGTCGTCGGAAGCGTTAGGTCGTCCACACGTTGTGCTCGGCAGGCAGTTGCATCACAGGGACTCTCGGTGCTGGGGCTGTTTCACGCATGGTGAACAGCCCCAGCCAGGTTCCTAGATCAGTGTCGATCGGTGAGTGCCTGGATGAGTGTTCGCAGTCCGTCGGCGTCGAGATAGTCGACCAGGGCGTCGGCGAGCGTGACCGGGTCGGCCTCCATGCGGCGGAAGGTGCGCGTGACCTTCGCTGCGGTGACGGGAGTTCTTGTCGGCTCACGGTTTTCAGGTTCAGGTGCGGGATCCGGCTCGGGCTTCTTGTGTCCCCGCTCTCGTTCGGCTGCCCAGACCTGGACCTGGGCCTCGGGTGGAACCTGAGCGAGTGAGCGGGCAGTGCGGACGGCGAGTTCGCCGTTGCGGAGCGCGGCCTGCAGTTCCGGCGCCAGGTTGAGCAGGGCCCGCCGTTGAGAGATCCATCCCTTGGACTTCGCAAGCTTCATGGCGGCCAT
Source organism: Rhodococcus koreensis (assembly GCF_017068375.1). Classification (NCBI taxonomy): domain Bacteria; kingdom Bacillati; phylum Actinomycetota; class Actinomycetes; order Mycobacteriales; family Nocardiaceae; genus Rhodococcus; species Rhodococcus koreensis. Next base: position 69,142 of record NZ_CP070612.1, on the reverse strand, counting down.
CTCGACGGTCCCGCACTCGCCGATCAGAAGTTCGACGGCCTTGGCCTCTTCGATGACGTCGAAGTCGCGGCGGCCGACGTTCTCGATGACCGCCGCCGCAAGCAGGGTTACCCGGTCCTTGGCGACCTCGTCCTTGACGACGATGTCGAGGTTGGGGCGCCCGAAGTTTTCGGCGGCGGCCAGGCGCCGACATCCGTTGATCACCACCCACCGGGCGAGCCCGATCTTGGTTTCATCCTCCGGATACAGCCGCAGGTAGGCGTCCCGGGTGACGACCAGGGCGGGTTGGAGTTGGGTGCCGGTGATCGAGACCAGGTCGCTGAGGTCGCCGAGGTCGTCACGGGGATTGCGTGGGTTCGGTGCCAGTTCGCTCAGTGGCACGTTGGTCGGTGTTGCGCTGCTGCCAACGGGGCGGTCGACGGGGGAGTTGTCGCCGACGACGCCGGCGAGGGTCGCGAGGTTGGTGCGGGTGCCGCGTGCCATCACCGACCTCCGTCGATTCGCAGTTCCAGTGCCAGCCGGTAGAAGTCCTCCCGGGCTTGCAGAGCGACGCGGTTGGCGGGGTATTCGGTGACGACCAGGCCGTCGGCGCTTGCCCGGGCGTGCAGTTTGTAGTGCCGGATGACGGTCTTGGCGAGTGGCCACTTGTTCGCGCGGACGAAGTCCTTGGTCTCCTCGAGGTCGGACTTGCCGTCGCGGGGATCCCAGTTGTTGATCACAACCGTGTACGGAATGCCGCGGGGCTCGAGGATCTTTCGGATGGTGCGTGCGGTCGGGTCGAAGGACAGTGGCTCGGTTTCCATCGGCACGATGACGTGATCGGCAACATCGAGGACTGTTCGCAGCGCGTCGGCGGCCGGTCCGCGACCGAGTGGGTCGGAAGTGTCGTCGGCGGCGTTGAGGTCGATCCAGCCGGGGGTGTCGACGTACACGTGGCGAATGCCGGGCAGCTGACCCAACTGGCGGAGCCCGGTGAGGTCGTCGTGGGCCTGGACGACGTGAAAGGGCAGATTGTCGAGGCGGTCGGCCCACCAGATCGCCGAACCCTGCGGGTCGACGGAAACCGCGGCGACCGGGGAGGTGGCATCGGGGTCGTCGTCCTGATTGAGAACGTCCGCGGTGACGGCCGCGAGATTGACGGCGACGGTGCTCTTGCCGACGCCGCCCTTCTGATTGAGAAGGACATGAATGGTCATGGGACCCTTTCCGTTTGCTTCACCCACCTGTGTGGGCTACTTCGGACGGGATGCACGGTACGGCACCGGGGTGGGCGGGTCGGGTCCGACACGCGGTGTCCTGCGCCAGCGAATCGTCCTTGAAGCCGCGCCTGGACCTGGAGTGAGGAATTTTGAGTGGCGAACCGGTCTTGGTCAAGGCTGCTGATGGACGGGGATCTGGACGATTTCGCCATTGGATCTTGCTTGATTCCCCGTGAGTGGCTGAGGTTGAGGATCTGCGCAGCGCGGATGACAGCGTCGGGATAGATCGCGGCATGCGTGTAGATGCCGTGGTCGGAAGCCAGCTCAATAGCCATGCAAGGGCCGCCGCCCACTCGGCATCAGCTTCGCCCACGTGCCCCCGTCCAGCACAAGCCGATCAGAATACGAGCAAACCGTAGTGGCAGAACGTGCAACAAGAGCAAGATTCATTGACAAAGAGGAAGATCAACTGTCACAGGACGCGCGGCCGCGCGACGGAATGACGCGCCGATCATCAGGCCTGTCCTGGCTCAGTGGATCTGGCGAGATCGCAGCGGCCGCACCTGCTGTTCGCCAGGTCTATTGAGTCGCCGCGGCGACTTCGGACTCAAAGAACGTGGCGAGCATGGAATTCGGTGCCTCGATTCATTCCCGATCGCGGGTGACCACCTCGGATTCGCCAGGTTCGCTGAGCCGTCCGCCAGATAAGACCGCCGCACTCGCCAGATTCACTGAGCCGTCGCCACCTTCACCGAGTCAGGACAAGGCCCACTCCAACCCAGTATGTCCGTTTTGTCCGTTGTTTACCGCGGTAAACAACGGACAAAACGGACATTTGTCGCGGGTGCGCGCGTGGACCCATCCGGGTGGCGTGCCGCCTCCGAATCCCTACGGCAACTTATCGCGCCCGGGAAGGTGAGATCGTGTGACTTCTATTCCTGACTGACACCGGACTCTGTCGTGCAGCCGCACGGACGGCCCATGTTGACGCCGCGCGAGCTGGAGATCCTTCGCCTGTGGCTGCGTTGTGAATCGAAGGCTGTTGCCTCATCCGAGCTGGGTATCAGCCTGGGCACGATCAACACCCATCTGATCCGGATCCGAGCGAAGTACGCTGCCGCCGGGCGCCCCGTTGCCGACAAGGCAGGATTGCTGATCCGTGCGCTGCAGGACGACCTGGTGTCCCTCGCTGAGCTCTGACACCACACCTGCATGCCCCGACAAGGAGTGCTGCAGAGGGCCGACTTGTCGATCTCCTTTGGCGGGTAGTGGGGCCTGGCCGGGAACTCTCAGCAGGACCACTGACGCACGGGCATTCTCGTGGGCGACAACCGTTTCCTGCCAGTCATGATCGGTCCCGACGGCGCTGTCGCGGATGCCGGGAGTGGAACGCCGAGCTGCGCCCATGGCATGCCCGCCACAAAGAGCCTCGGTCTCTGCCTGGTGAGGAGATCGTCGGGTTTGGTCACTGAACACTATCGAGCAGTTCGACGCACGTCTCGCCGCATTCTTCGGACGCCCCTGACATGAGGGTTTACGCGGAACGAAATATATCGGCCTGATCGACATTGTCATTGACGGGGCGAGTGGTCGCCCGCCCCGCCGCATGCGTCATCTAGATCCCACTACCCACGAGATGACCGTGCTCGACGACTCGGTTCATTTCCTCGCTGTCGCAGATGCGGTCATCGAAGTTGCTGACAAAAGCGACGCCTGGATTGAGAGGAGTCGTTGTCAACCGTAGCTAGTGGTGCTTGTCATTCAGTCGATCTACCTGAGCGGACCGGAAAGCCGCGGGGGAGAATGCTTCGCATGTCGGACGATGCCAAGCGATGTGCCGAGGTGGCGTGTTGTGGAACGCCGGTTCCGGTGGCGGCGCCGTCTCCTCTCAAAACTCAGAGCGTGCCACGGGATCTCCGCTCATACCCGTGCGATGAGATGTACTACGTCGACGACGATCAGGTTGCACCGTGCAGTGCAGTGCAGTGCCGCGCCTTGTGTCATATCCAGTAGAAAGCCCCAGGGGTCGACAAGTGTCAGGAATAAGCAGGACCACGTACGACGAGTTCATGGACGATCGCCACTTCGCCCGCATCGACGGCCTCCGTGCGGTCAGCGTTCTGCTGGTGCTCACTATCCATAGCAAGGTGACGCTGCTCCACCGATACCTGCATGGGTGGATCGGCGTGACGATCTTCTTCGTGATCAGCGGATTCCTTATCACAACGCTGTTGTTGCGTGAGGAATCGCGAACAGGGCGGATCAACCTGAGCGGCTTCTATATCAGGCGCGTGTTTCGGATCCTGCCGCTTTACTACCTCGCGCTGGCGCTGACGTGCATCGCTGTGGCGCTTAGGCTCGCGGACGACCCGAGTCCATTCTGGCCCCGCCTGGTGTACTTCCTCACCTACACCAACGAGTTCGCACCGGACGGAACCTTCGGGCACACATGGTCACTCGGCATCGAAGAGAAGTTCTACCTCATATGGCCGGCAGTTGCGTTCCTGATTCCGGTCGCGGTGAAGCGTCGAGGATGGATTGGCGCAACCGTACTCGCCACGACCAGTGTCCTCGGACTGGTGGCGCCCTCGACCTACGTGGGCCTGTACGCGCCCATCCTTGCGGGCTGCGTCCTGGCGCTGGTACTGAACAATCCGAGAGGATTCGAGATCGCATCTCAGGCAGCGAAGCCCACCCTCGGGATTGCCTTCCTCGCGTTGTTCGTTCTTGCCGTCGTGGTCAACCCGGAAAACACCCACATGCAGGTACTCGTTGGGCTGACTGCGACCTTGGCGTTCCCGTTCTTACTATTCGGCCCGCCGCGGATCATGGGCTGGCTAGCGCACCCATGGCTCATGCACGTCGGGACGCTGTCGTATGCGATTTACCTTTTCCATCCATTGATCGGGAGCGCAGTCTCCGCCGTGATCCCGACCGAGCGAGGCGTCGCGTACTCGCTTCTGCACCTGCTCGGCATGACGGTGGCAACGATCGCTTTCGCGGAGATCATGCGCCGCTTGGTCGAAGCGCCGCTCATTGCCCGCGGGCGAGCGATCGCGAATCGCAAAGGATCTTCGCTGCCGCTTGCCCAGGAACAGGCTCCTAGTACGTTGCCTCTGTAAGCAGGTCCTTCGTGCTGGAGTTCGCTTCACGCCGGTGCTCAACCAGGCCACGGCGTCATGGATAGCGCCGGAGTTAAGAATTCTGGGCAGTCGGCCTACATGAGTAGCCACCGAATGCGATGAGTGAGAATGCGCGCAAGGCCATTGGTCGTGATGGCCATTGGGCGCATTGCGCAGCTCGGACGCGGGCGGATCTGGACGACGCGCGTGGCGGCAAGTGTTCGTCCGCACTTCCGTTGCCCGGGAGTGCGCGATCCAGCATGGTGAGCGGTGGATGAATCATTCACGTGATCTACACCGATCGTGTGGTCATGCGACCTGGCATGATGCACCCATGATCTGTCATGAGTGCCGGCACCCGGCCAGGCCCTACCGCAAGTGCACACATCTGTGCCACAGCCAGTGATCACCGCTGCAAGGCCCGCCGCGTTGTGGTGCGTTGGCATCGGCCTCGCCGCGGCACTCGGCTACGCAGTCGCGGTCAACCCGTTCTACGTTTCGGTCGGTTTGGCTGGTCTCGCTTCGGCGGTACTGACATTTCGCTTCCCCATCCCCGCCGCACTACTCATCGCCGCTCTCGCTCAGGAGATCAACCCGAATTCACTGACGCAGAAGGACACCTTGGTCGGTATCGGCCACGAGGTCTACTTCACTTCAATCGGCGGAGTCTCGGCACTGGTCATCCTCGCCGCGGTCGCGGCCGTCTCCATCGCCATCCGATGCGAAGCAGAAGGCATCGACTGGAAACGTTGCTTCCGCCCGCTGTCCGTGAAGGCCCTGCTTGGAGTGGGCGTTGCGGCAACACTCATCAACACATGGCACACAGGTAACGTCGTCGGGACGCTCCTCCGAGACGCCCGGTTCGGCATCCTCGCAGCACTCGGAATCATGGTCGGCCTGTATGCGGTGTCCAGCACGCAACGCCACAACACGGTGCGACTTTTCCGTGCGGCTGTCGCCATCCTCGGCGTTGGCGGAGTCCTGATCATCGCCAGCGGCACATACCTTCGGACCAACACAGGCCAACAGATGGCTTACTACGACGGCGCCACGGCAGCATTGGCCGGGGCTTACCTCGTCGGGTCATTCTTCAATCCGCATCGCACGCGGCGCGACATCCTCTTCGAGGTCCTGGCGACGATCACACTCGCCCTGTCATTCAGGCGGAACGTTTGGCTTGCCGCCCTGGTCGCCGCCATCGTTCTGCTGTTCCTTCAACGCCGACGAATCATCCGCGGCTTCCGACTGATGGTCAGTGCGGGTGGTTCATTCCTCGCGGTGTACTTCCTGTTTCCTGAGTTCTATGTGCAGATCACTACACACATGCAGTCGGGCATCGACACCCTGCTCGGCCGTTCCAGCGAGGTCAGCACAACGGGCCACGTGGACGACGTGTTCTACGGATACGACGCCGCGCTTCGAGCGCCACTGCTCGGCTATGGCCCTATCCAGCAGGTTCCCGGACTCTTCAACCAGAGCGGCTCGCTGTACGTGCACAACGAACCCCTCCAGTTGTGGCTGAAGTACGGCCTGATCCCAGTCGGCCTGCTGATCATCTTCGTGGCCACGTCGATCTGGACCGGATTGTGGCTGCTCGGTAAGAACCAGATCGAACCCTTCCCGGGGTCCGGCCTGCTGACGGGCTGGTCAACAGCGCTCCTGTTGATGTTGCCCGTCAGCCTCATGACCGCGCCCTACATATCGACCACTCAGCGGTGGCCGCTCCTCGTAGGCATCGCGGTCGGAATTCTGATGGCCGACCGGACTGGGATCTCCGCCCTGTCAACTCATGCTGCTGTTGAGGTTCTCGCCGTTGAACGAGATGTTGTCGAACCACGCAGCACCCGAAAGGCTGGCGTTGCCCTGTACCGCGATGAACAGCAGAGCCTCACGGTCTGACGCTCGACAGCTACTGGCTGCGGCGAGCGATACCTCAATCGACTATCCGATTCACTGGCTGATCCACAGAACGACGATGAACCCTTGCGCTCAATCTACGGCGCACCTATGTCCGCCAATTCGGCGGTTGGGTCGCAGAGTTGGCGTCATCGGCGGCGGGAACACCGAGGGTAGTCGAGCGGGGCGCGCATGGACCGAGGGCAACAGCCTAGGCGAATGGGGGGTTTTCCGCGCAACGCTCGGTACATCCAGTCGAGTTGGAGAGCCCGAGAGGAGCCCTGTCACTTACTGTATTTAGCGCAGCTTGAGCGGCACCATCACGGCCGCCCGAGCCCTCGGTACCTCCATCCAGCGTCGCGCCACTGTTGCGGATCGAGGCAGTTGCGGCCGTCGATAAGGACCTTGGTACGCACGACTGCATCCAGATCAGCCGGCTGCAACTTCTGGAATTCCGACCACTCTGTGAGTACGAGTACGACGTCGGCACCTTCGCATGCTTCGAGCGCGGTCTCGGAGTATCCGAGGGTCGGGAATAGTGCCCGCGAGTTCTCCATGGCCTTGGGGTCGTAGACGCTGACCGATGCACCTTGGAGCTGAATCTGCCCGGCTACGTTGAGGGCAGGTGAGTCGCGGACGTCGTCGGATTCGGGTTTGAAGGCTGCGCCGAGGATGGCGACGCGGGCACCGAGCAGGGAACCGCAGGCTTCGCGGGCGAGTTCGACCATACGTGTGCGTCGCCGCATGTTGATGTTGTCGACTTCGCGGAGGAATGTCAGCGCCTGATCGGCCCCGAGTTCACCGGCGCGGGCCATGAATGCTCGAATGTCTTTCGGCAGGCACCCACCGCCAAACCCGAGTCCGGCGTTAAGGAACCGTCGTCCGATGCGCGCGTCGTGTCCGATCGCATCGGCCAGGACGGTGACATCGGCTCCCGCCGCTTCGCACACTTCGGAGATCGCGTTGATGAACGAGATCTTCGTGGCAAGGAAGGCGTTCGCAGACGTTTTCACTAGTTCGGCGGTTGCCAGATCGGTGACGAGGAATGGGATGTTTTCCTCAAGGAGCTGTGCGTAGACCTCGCGCGCCACCTCTTCGGCCCGACCCGGTCGATTGTGGTCGACGCCGAGCACCAGTCGGTCTGGGTGCAGGGTGTCTTGGACTGCGAATCCTTCGCGCAGGAATTCCGGGTTCCAGGCGATCTCCAGGTCTTCCCCGGCGGGTGACAATTCGCGGGCGAGCGCGCCGAGCCGTTCGGCGGTCCCGACGGGCACGGTGGACTTCCCGAAGATTACGGCGGGACTCGTGATCAGCGGTGCGAGTGTCTCGACGACGGAGTCGACGAACCTGAGGTCGGCGGCAAACTCCCCCTTCTTCTGCGGCGTACCGACACCGAGGAAGTGCACGTCCGCGAATGCCGCGGCCTCCTCGTACGAGGAGGTGAACCGCAATCGGCCTGCGGCGATATTGCGCTGCAGCACGTCCTCGAGGCCAGGCTCGTAGAACGGCACGTGGCCGGCTTCGAGCTTCGCCAGCTTTGCCGGGTCGACATCGACACCGAGCACCTCATGACCGAGTTCAGCCATGCATGCTGCATGGGTGGCACCGAGGTAGCCGGTGCCGAAGACTGCCATCCGCGTAGTCATGCGTTCCGCCTCTCGCCGGATCGGACGGCAAATGTGGCAATTGCTTTGGCAAGTTCCTGTTCGGGTTCAGACGATATCTCGAACACCATTTCGGCTTGTTCTCCCAGTCCACCGACGTCGCTTGCGATGACGGGTTTGTCGAGCTCCCTCGCGAGTGCTGCTACTCCACTTTGACTGGAGACCGAGTATGGGCACACGATTACGTCCACTAGTCGCACCAGGGCCACCAGTTTTGGCAGGCTTAGATATTCCTCGATAACAACCATGTCTTGATTCGAGCCGAGTTCCACATTCGAGAGATCCTCAACCGCACCCTTGTCCTCGCCGGCGTATACCAAGGTTGCGGCAACACCGCTCATCCGAACCGCCGCGGCAAGTAGCGCGGGGTTCTTGTCCTTTCTGAGCTGTCCGACAAATCCGATGACCAAACGGTCCTTCTTGCGGATCTTCTCTTCCCAGAAGAGCGTGTCACTCACCGAGCATTCGGGAATGTACATGGACAGTTCGTCTCGCACGATCCTGTTTGCCGGGATGAACGGGAAGTCGCGGGAATTGTAGAGTCGCAGGGTATCCGCAGTTTCGATAGCCATATTGAGTGCACCATGCGACAGACGGCTGCCGTCACGTGCGAATGAGTTGTGTGGCGCGAAGGTGACGGGTGTTCGAGTTGCCTTTGCCCCGAGGATGATGAGTGCGAACAGGCCGCCGCCGAACTGTCCCTGAACCTCGATCCGCGATCGTCGTGACGCAAGGATCAGGTGAGGAAGCAGATATGCGAGCGACCACGCCAGGGTCAGCAGAGTACGCCATGTCCTGGGGCCCGACCTTTGCCACCGCATGCATGAGCAGTATTCCGCCCGTGGCAGGTCCGGTGTTATTTCCGCATCCCGTGCCGTGTGGATTACGACGCGTGAGAACTCTCCGTACTTTTCTTTCTGCACGGATCCCAGCACGTGCTGATATACCCCGCCGCGCCCGCCGGGTTCGACGATATGGATGCAGTCCGATGGACTCATCGTGCAGACCTCTCTACCTCACGCGGTTCAGCACCTGGCCCCCGGGATGAGGCGATCTGGGCCACATCGTGCATCAGCGTCCTCGTTGCGTGTCCCCAGTCCAATGTCGGAGCGTGGATGTCGATTTCAGTTTCGATTGTGTGTCGTCGATCGGCATCAGACAGTAGGCCCACGATGCTGCGCGCGTACTGGACTGCATCGTCTGTTCGTTCGACGCCATCCGCGAATATCTCTGGAACCGATCGATACGAGTACTCGGTGGTGACGACGCATCTCCGGTGTGCGAGGAACTCCAGTATTTTGAGTTGGCTTCCGCCGCCGGCGGTCACCGGCGCAACCGCCACGGCCGAGTCCTGCAGCCAGGGCGTCAGGCTGTCGACGGTGCCCGCTACGCTCACGCCGGTTTGATGCCGTGCACGCGAAAACGCCTTGTCGGTGTTTCGTCCGACGATGACTAGTCGCGCGTGCGGCAGTTCGGTGATGACGTGTGGCCAGACGCTGTTGATCAGCCAGTCGCCCGCATCCTTGTTGGGCGGATAGTCACCGTTGCATGCGTAGATGACGTAGCCGTCGTCGGGCGAGCGGACATAGTTCGCAGGGACATCTGTTGCGTTCGGAATTAGCAACGTGGGTGCGTTCCATTGTGCAATTCGGTCGGCGTCAGCGGCGCTGACCGCGATATTCGCGTGCGCACGGCGCGCTACTCGAGGTTCCCAAATGCGTGCTTTCCAGCTCTCGATCCGCGGAAGGATCGCCGAGACTGATCGGCGCTTCGCCGCTATCGATTTTTGCCTGTCGATTTCGACGTTGGGGAAGTCGACAATCGAGGGCGTGCTCGCGGGTGCCGGAATGACTGCGGCCAAGTAGGAATGGGTATAGATGACGAGATCGAACGAACCCTCCGCCAGAAGTCCAGGGATGCGTCGTCTCTCGCTCCGCTTGAACGCCGAACGCCCGAGGCGCGGACCCAGTGACAAGTAGTTTCTTGCCGACCGATCGAATGGCACCTGGACTTCGATGTGGTCGATGTCCGGAGGGGTGTCTGCCTTCGGTCCGAATATAACGAGGTCACAGTTGCTTTTGAGCGCTGTGAGGATACCCGCGACGCGGGCGTGACCACCGGTACGGATAGGCCAGGTGCTCTCCGCGGTCACGACAGCTACGCGTAGCCGTCTGTCGGGGCCGCCCCGCTCCGGCGGACGAGAGTTGCCGGCCGCATTGGATGTGTTGTTCACGATCGCTCCACTAGAGAAGAAGGGCAAGAAGTCTTCACACACCTCGGATCACACGAGCGCCTGCACCTCACACAGGTACGCTGCCCCGTTCACTCGCGCGGAATATTGGGACGGCAGATCCGAGATGCGCTGCGAGGCGTTTCGGGTTGCCGGCCACGTGTGGGCGATGTCGGTTGGTGAACCGGAGGTCAATGTCACCCTGTCACGGAGGTCGTCGGGGACATTGCACTGCGCGGTCGTCAGGACCGGGAGTCCCATGGCGAGGGCCTCGAGCAAGGAGAGGGGCAGGCCTTCGTGACGTCTGGTCGGGAAGATCAGGGCATCTGCGCCGCACAGTAGGTCGATGATTTCTTCCCCCTCGACGTGGCCGAGGAAGCGGACGCGATCGGCGACGCCCAGGGTCTCCGCTAGTTGTGCGAGACGGGTGCGCTCCGGGCCCCCACCTGCAACGAGGAGCAGCCGACCCGCGGCGCCTGGCACCGCCAGCGATCTAATCGCGACGTCGACTCCCTTCTGCTTGTGCAAGCGGGAAAGACTCACACCAACCGAGGTGTCGTGCGCGATACCCCACTCGGCGCGGATCGATTCTCTCCGGTCGGCATCGAAGGTGAACTTGAGTGAATCGATCCCATTGGGAATCAGGCCGATGCGTGACTTCGGTGTTGTGTACGGCCGGGCCGTCAGCTGGTCGCGGACCTCCTTCGACACCGCCCATACCCGGTCGAAGCGCCGATAGGCGTAGGCCTCGCGGGGGATGCGCGCACAGTTGATAAGAACCTTCATCCACTCACGGATTCCGCCCGTCGTTACCGAGGACTGGACTTCCGCCCACGCTGTTCCGTGACACTGCGCGACCACCGGGAAGGGTCGGCGGCGTCCCGGTAGCAGCGAGGCTCCCGCGGAACTGATACTGATGACGAGATCGGGTTGCCACTGCAGCGCTTGCTGGTGCTTGAACGTGCGGATCCACCAGGCGAGCGAGTATCTCCCCGGCCGTCGGGTCGGGACCTGCCATATCTGCTCGAACACCCGGGTTGACGGATGCCCGACGAGGCCGGGGCATTGCGTGGTGAGCATGGACACGCGGCAGCCCCGTGCCACGAGGTCCTCCGCCAGAGCATGGAGTGCCACTTCCATTCCGCCCTTGACGCCGTGCGCGAGGGTGATGCGAGACACCATGAGTATGCGGGGTGTCATGACTGTCCTCCGGGAGAGAGCGCGTGGGGGCGGAGGGATGCCCCGGCCGCGGTTACACATGTCGGCACGCCCACCGTTGCTGGGTCTCGATCAACTGCTGGCATCACGATCCTCACGTAGCCAGTCCCAGTCGGGAACGAAGGCGATGCTGCAGTCCGTGAGCGACGTCGCCGAGCCGCGGCCGCACCGTTTTCCAGACCTCGAGGGGCACGATCGCGGTGCGGGGGTCGATCTTTCGAAGCGCGATGGCATGGCGACGCTGGAATCGAAGTTCGTTGACGAGGACCCACGCTTCGTACTGCAGACGCATCCTGGGATGTCCGCCGGAGAATCGGCGTTCCAGCCAGGAGAAGGTTCTGCTGGTGCGCACAACGCGGTGGCCGTTTTCGACCATTCGCAGGTAGAAGTCAGTTTCTTCGCGCCAACTGTTGCCCTTGTAGGACCCGTCGAAGCCGACCTGCAATGCGGCGTCCCGCCGTACCAGCGCGGCGGAGCAGATGAAGGGGACTTCGATGTCGTCTCGTGTGAACACGGATTGACTGTCGCGGAGCCCGAAACTCTCCGAACGCGCCGTCGCCTTTTCCGCGGCGACAAGTTCGATATCCGCTGTGGTCGCGTTCAGCCAGGGCGCCCCGACGATGCCGACGTCGGTCCCCGAGACACTGTCGAACAGCTTTTCGGCGAAATCCGTGGGCACCATGTCGTCGTCGTCGATCATGAGAACCCAGGGGTATGCGGCGGCTGCGAATCCGGTGTTGCGGGTGTCCTGGATGCCCGAGTGTCTCTTCTGGATGATCCGGATTCTGTGATCGCGGGTTGCCGCCTCGGAGAGGAGTTCGTAGCTCCCATCGGTCGAGCCGTCCAACACGAAGAGCAGCTCGTCGACACCCCGCACCTGGAGCTTGTTCTGGAGGGTGAATTCCAGGGCATCTCGCCTGTTGTACGAGCAGCACAACAGGGTTACGCAGTTCGAGTTCATACATCCGCCTCGTGCTTGGTGGAGACAATGGTCGTGACGTCAGCGCGCGCCACCAATCGCAGAGCGATCACCAGCACGCAGTACGCGATCGCACCGAGCGCGAAAGCGGCATAGGGCCCGTACAGGCCGTTCGTCACGGTGGCGACCGCGTAGGTGACGGCTCCGGCTGCCGCGAATCGTGCGAAGACTCCGATGGGCGCGGATAGATTTCGGCGGATGTACAGGGCCAGATAGACCGATACCACCAATGCGACCTCGGTCGCCACCGCCGTCCACGCGGCACCGACAGCCCCGAACCGCGGAATCGCCACCCAGTTGGCGAGCACGTTCAGGACTGCAATCGCTGCCACGATTGCCAGGTAGATCCGGAACTCGCCGCAAGATACGACGAGGCTGTTCACGATGTACCCGAGAGAAATGAACACGAACGACACCAGCAGAATGGGGAGTACCGCACCGGTCGGCACGAACGTCTCGCCATAGATCACATCCACGACAGTCGCCGAGACGGCTGATCCGATAGACACAACCGGGATGACGAAGAGCAGGAGGATGCGGGTTGCAAATGCCGCCCCCCTGGTGACCGCATCCGAGTTGCGACCGTCACGGCTCCGCACCGCGAGGAGCGGCGTGAGCACGAAACCTACGGTCGCAGGAATGATCTGCAGCGCATCGATGAATCGGAATGCCGCCGAAAAGTACGCCGCCTCCGTCGCCCCTCGGCTCGAGTACAAGATCATTCCGTTGAAGCGGTAGTAGGCGGTGACGCACAACGCAGCCACCCCAAACGGAAGTCCCGCTCGCGCCATCGATATCGCGCTGGCGACCGCGTTGGACCAATCGACGGTCACCAGGCGCCGCGTCACCACGGCAAAGATGACGGCTTGGACGATGTTCGACACCACGAAGGCGATGGAGAATTCCACCAGCGTCGCGTTGGTCAGGGCGAGTAGGGCTGCGAGTCCCAGCCAGACGACGTTCTGAACCAATACGACCGCGGATGCGACATCGGGTCGGAGCCGAGATTGCGCGATTGCCGAGGCGCTGCCAAGGCCGGTGAGCGCTAGCGTGCTGAGCACTATCATCACGGCGATCCGTGCGCTGGTTCCGTCGGTGATGAGGACGCCGATGCCGGTCATCGCGATCATGGCGAGCACGCCGAGGACCGAGCGCCCGAGGATGAGGCCTGCGGCGATCTCGGCGCGCACTTCGGGGGTGCGGGCCATCTCTCGAACGGCGATCTGCGTGATACCCAGATCGGTTAACGCCACGCCCGTGCTGGCGAGGGTCAAGGCGAGGGACAGTGTGCCGAACTCTTCGGTACTGAGCCCCCGTGCGAGTACCGCGGCCACACCGACACCCAAGGCTGCTCCCAGTATGCGCATGAGCAACTGGGCCATGGATCGCAAGGAGAGACTTCGGCGGGAGACCGCGACCGTGTCGAGGGTGGCGACAGGGTCGCCGTGTCGTTCAGCGGGCATCTGCGACCACCTTGCGCATGATCTGTTCCCACCGGGCACTGAAGGCCTCCCGGCTGGCGATCTTGGAGACGAACTGTTGCCCTCGCCGGCTCACCTCGGAGGTGTCGGTGGTGGCGACGGATCGCAGACGACCGGCCAGGGCAGTCGAATCCGGCGCGGCGATCAGTTGGTCGTACTCGGGCACGGCGTCCAACAGGGTCTCGATGAACCCTACATTCGACGTCACCAGCGGAACGCCGCACGACAAGGCCTCGAGAACGACGAAGCTGCAGGCCTCATAGCGCGACGGGAAGATCACGGCATCGGATGCTCGATACGCGACGGCCATCTGCTCTGGTGTCAGCACGCCGAGTGCCACTGCGGAGGCCGGGGCCCGGTTTCCCGCAACCAGAAGGTCGAAGCCCGCCTTCTCACAGGTCTCCACCAGCAAATCGGCGCCCTTGCGCGGCTCGAGTCGGCCGACGAACAGGGCGCGCGGGCGATCACCCTGCAGCCCTAGACGGCGGGCAGCCGATTCCTTCGATTGCCGGCTGTTGAACAGGTCGGTATCGACCCCGTTGGGAATGATCGCGTCGGACCTGAATCGGTAGTACTGTGCGACCTCCCGGGACGCGGAGTCGGACACGGAGACACGGAAGGCGCCGCGGCCGCCGAGATACTCGGCGAGGCCGAGAGTCACGGACTTTCGTGCCCTGTTGTGCCAGGATTGTGCCCGGCCATTCGCCCGCATATGGTCGATGATCGTCCCGTGGTAAACGTGAATACGGGGACACTCCGACCGAAATGCTAGAAGGCCGTTGGTGATCACGAGATCCGGGTTGTAGTCGCGGCATTGGTGCGCGAGGTGTTTGCGCGCCTTCAGCTCGGAAATCCCGAGTCGCGAGTCGAGCGACCGCGGCGATGGGGGGCCGATGACACGAGCCTCCCAGCCGAGCTCGGTGACGACATCGACGAGCATGGTGCAGAACCGCTCCACCCCGCCGGCGTTACCGGACGGGTTGGGGCTGACGACGAGCACGCGCACAGGTTCGTCACTCATTGGGTCGGCACCGCCCGAGGGCCCGCCGGCGAGCACGAGGAACCCCAGAGACCCAGGCCGTGGGTGGTGCTAGAGGCACACCGCTCTCATCCATTGAGCTCACCGAGCAACACCCGGGCGTCTGCCAGCCGGTTCTTCCACGAGTACCGCGTCGCCGACACACTTCTCACTTTCGCCTCCGCCTGATCGAACCCGGCGATCGCGGACGATACCGTGGACGCAAACGTCTCTCGCGGAACGATGTCGAGCCCGGTGATCTGTTTGTTCTCCAAACTGGGGAGCGCGGTGGATACCACCGCCAGTCCACCTGCGAGGTATTCATACACTTTCATGGGGAAGACACCGGCGGTGTAGCCGTTGACCTTGTAGGGAACGAGTCCCACCATCGACGTGCGTATCTGCGCCGCGAGCGCCGCCAGATCGAGATTTCCGAGATAGGTGATGCGCGGGTGTTCGAGCAGTTCGGCGATCTCGATGCCGCCGCCGGCGCCGTCGACCGCGATCGGACCGGCGAGTGTCACCGGTACACCGCGGTGGACGGTGTCCCGAATGAGTTCGAAATCCAGTTTGGAGGGTGTGAGGTTTCCAGCGAAAATCGCCCTCGGGATCTTCTGCTCGCCCTGGTCAGCGAAGATGTCGGTGTGGGCGACGTTCTCCCAGAGCAGGACGTCGGTACGGCCGCTGTCGTGGAGATGCTGCTTGACGAATTCGCTACTCGCCACCACAACGTCCGCGCGGTCGAGCAACCTGCGTTCCGCCTCGAGCAGGGCGTTTCTGGGCACGCCGGGAAGCTCGTGCAGCAGGTCGACCGAGTGATAGACCGTGTGTGAGTGCGTCTTCTCCAGACCGTATGTCAACGGCGAGAAGGTCCACAGGACGCCACGGTCCTGGCTCTTGTCGATCTTGCGCTGAATCGAATGGCGGATAAGTGTCTGGTTGGCTCGTCGGACGGCCCGCGAGCCGTGCACGGGTATCGCGAGCGGAGACAGGACGTGCAGATTGGGGGGCCGCCGCCGGTGTGACTCGCCCGTCGGCGCGGCGCTGCCACGTCGGAGCTTTCGGGCGACGCGCTCGAGGTCGCTACGGTTCACCCCGGGACGCCGAAGACCGAGGGATTCGATGTAGTTCACGTGCAGGTCATCGGCCAGGCCGACGGCGAGATGCTGCTTATTGGTCCACACCGCGCTGTCGAAGTCGGCGGTGGACAGAACAGTCACCGAGCTAGGCATTTTCATAGAGGGGTTCCATTCCGCTCTGGCGAAACCGTTCATATCCGGCCCACTCGACGATTCTCTTCTTGAACACATCGGTCGAAAATTCTGCGGCACGCGTCCGCGCCAGCGCGGAGTCACAGCTCAGTGCGCGGTCTACGGCGTACTTGACCGAGGACCGGTCGCGCATGTCGGCCAACGCTCCCGTCACACCATCAATGACTGTCTCCCTCACGCCGCCGACCCGGTTGCCGACTACCACCGCCCCCGCTGCCATTGCCTCGACCGGGATGATTCCGAAATCTTCGACCGGCGGGAAGACGAACGCGGAACAGGCCTGAAACAGCGCGTACAGGAGGGCATCGCTCACCCGTCCCAGGAAGATCGTGCTGGGGTGGATCGAGTCCGCGTAGTCACGCAGCCGCTGTTCGTCCGGCCCGGTTCCCACGATGACCGTGGGCATGCCGGTATCTGCACCGGCGCGGATGACAATGTCGAGACGCTTGTATTCCACCATCCGTGATGCGCCGAGGAGAAAGCCGGACGGCAGTGCCGCGAGGACGTCCAACTCCTCATCGGTGAGGTGGGTGCGCCAATCAGACACCTCTTGAATCCGCGACACCTCCACCGGCGGATGGATGACCGTCGACTCGAGACCCCACGAGTCCGCGATTCGATCGGCAACGAAGGAGCTGTTGGCGGCAATCAAGGTTGCCTCTTTCGCCCGGACACGGTCCAGTGCACGCAGCGCGGGACCGGCAAGCCTGACCAGCGGTTTACGGCCCCTCGGGTCGTATTCGGTTGCCCAGAGGTAGCGCGCCGGCGTGTGGACGTACAACAGCTTCTCGAAGTCCGGTGTCCCGGGTGAGAACCGCGCGTGATGCGCGAACAGATGCGTGCTTATCAACGCCCATGTATAGCCGGCGTTCCGCTGGCGTCGCCAAACAAGGGGCGCTACGGGGACGCATAGGGCCTTGTTATGGCGCAAACGGCTGCTCGAGAGTGCAGATTCGCGGACGACTCGGCTACCGTACCGGTCCGGGGCATCGTTCCACAGACACACGATGTCCGCCGACGGCATCATCTCGGAAAGACAGTCGACGACCTTCTCCGCGCCGCCGGCCTTCTCAATCCACTCGTGTACCAGGACTCCGGACATCGTGCCTTTCCCAAAAGATTTAGAATTCGTTCGAAGACCTAGATTTGCCGCGACTTGACGGAGAGACTCTTCTCCGAATCAGTACGCTCCGGTGCCAGCGCAGACTGCTCGCACGGTCTTTCCGATGATGAGCAAGTCGCCCATCATCGACCAGTTCTCGACATATGAGAGATCTAGCCGCACAGTCTCTTCCCACGACAGATCAGATCGCCCGCTGACCTGCCACAGCCCAGTTATCCCTGGCTTGACGAGCAGCCGGCGCCGCACAGTCCCGTCGTACGCCTCGACCTCGCGACGAAGAGGAGGGCGCGGACCGACGACACTCATTTCGCGTCGCAAAACGTTGATGAACTGGGGCAGCTCGTCGAGACTGTACTTCCGCAGGATCCGTCCGACACATGTGACCCGGGGATCCTCACGCATCTTGAAGAGCACACCAGCGCCTTCGTTGGTGTCCATGAGCGATGCGACCTGCTGGTCGGCGTCGACAATCATGCTGCGGAACTTGAGCATCGGGAACGGCCGGCCATCGAGGCCCATCCGCTCAGACTTGTAGAAGACGGGTCCTTTACTGGTCAGCTTGATCGCGACTGCGATGAACAACAGAACCGGGCTGATCAGGATCAGCGCGAGTGTCGCGAACACGAAGTCGAAGGACAGCTTCGAAAACCTCTGCGCACCGTGGTACTGCGGCTTCTCCACATGGATCAGCGGAAGGCCAGCAACGGGACGCATCGAGAGCCGAGGGCCCGAGACGTCCATCATCCCCGGAGCTACCACGAGGTCGACGTGGTGCGGCTCCAGCGCCCACGCCAGATCCCGCATGCCGTCGTGACCGAGGTGCTCGGTTGCTGTGACCGCCACCGTGTCTGCCTGGCAGAACTCCAGCGACTCCACAACGGCCATCTCGTCTCCGAGTACGGGAATCTCGCGCCCATTAACGGTAATTCTGTCGCCATGTTTGCCGGTGTGCCCCGGGATGCACACGCCGACGACGCGGTAGCCGTCAGCGGTGCCGCGGGCGAAGGATTCGGCGAGGTTCCGCACCGAGCGCTCACCGCCGACGACCAGGACGGACGTCTGGAACTCTCCATGCGACCGCTTGCGCGCGATCACTTGGCGCCACACCCAGCGGTTTACCATCAGAGCAACCAAACCCACAGGGAATGCGATGGCCAAGTAGAGGCGTGCCAGGTCAAGCCTGAAAAGGAGCGCCAGGATCGCAATGAAACCGAAGAGGCGCACGGTCGAAACAAAGATACGGCGGTACTCGTCGGGGCCGCTGCCGATGACGCGGATGGTGCGGGTCCGGAAGATCACCAACGTCACGAGCCATGCGACCACCAGCAGGGCAGACACCAGCGTGTAGCTCAGGTTCTGAAGAGCTTGGCCGGTGGTCAGAACACCGCTGTCGCCGAAGCGAATCCACTGAGCCAATCCGACGGCGGCGATCACTACCAGGGTGTCGGAGATCAGCAGTCGCCGTATGTACGTCGCCTGCCACTCTCTACGACTCCCGAGTCGTGCCGTCTCCGAAGAGACGGTTGTCGCACCCGGCGCACCCGGCGCACCCGGCGCACCCGGCGCACCCGGCGCACCCGGCGCACCCGGCGCACCCGGCGCACCCGATGCGGGGCCGAGCGGAACATCGAATGCGGTCACCGTTCGTGCCTTTCACCTGAGAACCAATGAGTCGGCAAGCGCTGCTGTCTTGCGACTGTTGGCGGTGAATTCCGACCGCCCCCCTTGTATTGCTGCCGGGTTGATGATCGCACCTTCAACCATCATCGTTACAACCAGAGTGGTGAGCGTCACAGCAGCGAGAGTTCAACCGCGAGAACAGGTTCCTGCGCAGGTCACGGCGCTATATATCGAATGAATGACACGGCTTACACCACACTGAGCGCCGCGGATAGGGACTAAAGTCCTGGCGCACTGAAAGAAGTTCCGGTATTTTGCGCGAACTCTACTCGAGAGTCAGATCAGGTTTAGTGCTACATCCGGTGACCACGCTCACTCGGCTGTCCACCCCTCAGAGCGTCCAACCATTCGATGCTGGTCCTTCACTGTCTTCAGATGGTCACAAGGGACGTTGCTCTTTAGCGATGCGTCCCGAGTTACTCCTCCCGACCCTCGGCGGGAGGGGCCCGCGGATCCCTACGGGAATGAGGACCCCTGCCTGAACGGAGATGGGTTTCGCCGTGGAGTCGGCAACGGCGGAGGACAAAAGCCAAGCTTGCGCCCGTCTAATGAACCGCATAGTGGACATGCAAGACGATGTCGGGGCAGCCATCAGCACACGGGCAGGGATCCCTGCGACGATCTCAGTGGGCCCTCAGCAAAGAGTCTCGGCATATAGCGCCAGCAAGGCGAGTACAGCGTGTATGTACAGTCACTGGACTATGGTGCCGCGCGGGTCGATCTCAACAACGACTCGACGGCCACGACAGAGCCCGGCGACCAGGCGACGACGTTCAGGCGAGCACGAAATCGTGGATGCACAGGAACGGATGATCGGAGCAAGCGAGCAGGCCGCTTTGGACGGGGAGTGGCGCACCCGAATTCCGATGTTCGGATACACGGCACACGGAGCGGCAGTCGTGGAGTCGGAGGCCGCTGCGATACGAGACGGCGCGCAGTTGCTGCTGTCCGGGGTGTCCACGGGCGAAATCTCGCGGAGATGGAACGCAGCCGGACTGATTACCCGCGAGGGGAATCCGTTCACCAGCAAGAAAGTGGTTGCGGTGCTACGAAATCCGACGTATGCCGCCCTCTCCACATACAAGGGCCAGATCGTCGGTGCCGGACAATGGCCGGCCATCATCGACGAAGACACACATCAAGCAGTAGCCGGAATCCTCGACGGCCGACGCACGGTGGCACGGGATCGTCGCTGGCAGGGTTCGGGCCTCTACCGCTGCGGCAAATGCGGGAACACGGTGCACGTCACCCAGAGCCGGGCCACGAACTTCTACGTCTGCAAAGAGGCATCCCACCTGTGGAGGCGACAGGACACCCTCGACGCGTACATCGATACGCTGGTGATCGACGGCCTCACAGCGGCGGAGGACCCACATCCCACGTTCGACACGTCCGACGACGAGGTCGACGTCCCAGCACCGGGAGCAGAACGGGATAGGTCACCGAGTCGGCGCGAAGCGCTGGCGCAGGTATTCGCGGCCGAGGAAGTCGACGTACACCAACTGAAAGCGCGAACCGCACAGGTCAGGTACGAGCTCGCCCGGATCGATGCCGTCCTCAACGCTCAGACACAATGGGACCGGCTGGCGAAGTCGATCGGTGCCGACGATCTCCGCGCGCGATGGGAGAAGATCGATGCCGACGAGCTCCGCACACGATGGGAAAACATCAGCGCGGACCAGCGCGGCACCGTAATCGCACAGCTGATGACGGTGACCATACTTCCGTCCCCACGGGGCCGCCAGGGGTTCGACCCGGCATTCGTACACATCGAATGGAAGCCCTAACCTGTCGGCTCCGGTGAGCATCCCGCCGATGATCGCGGTGAGTTTCCCTGTCGGGTTCACCGCATCTGAGGCCACCCGCGTGCAGGCGAATTTGCCTCTAATCCCGTCTGGTGCTTTTCGCCTCTTCGGTTTTTTTGCGGTCTTCTTTCTTCTGATACATTCCGCCGTCGTCGGGGCCTTTGGGTCGTAGGAATTCCAAGGGTTCCGCTTTTTTTTGTGGCCCGTTCGACGATTTTTCGGAACCGGTATCTTTGCTCATTGCTTTCCTGCCTTTTGATGTTTCTTATGGCTTCGACTATGTCGTGGAGGGTGTCTCAGGTATGAGGATTTGAGAGCAGCTGATCTCGATGTTTCTCCATCTCCAACGGGAGTTCGGTTTCCAGACTATCCGAGCTACGAGTCGAATCGGCATTGGGTCTTGCCCTCCGAGGAAGAGTAGGAGTTCGTCAGCCAGAGTCTCACCTGGCTCGAACCACTCGTCATTTTTAAATATTCCCCAGTTTGCCAGCTCGGTCCATTTCGTTCTCGTGAGTGGTGCAATAGGAAGTGGTGGTTGGATGTGACCCCAAACGAAGAGGTCGGAGCTGTCTTTTGCAGGCTTTGCTGCCGAGGAACCAATATTCTTGAGCGTTATCCGCACAAGCAAATGAGGAACATTGTCGATGAACTGCCATGTACCAGCGACATTGGGCTCAATACGTAACCGAAATGTTCGACCCTTAACGAATTTGAAGTATGCCCAGATCCCGCCTGCAAGCACTGCAAGTGTAGTGACGGATGTTCCGATAATTTCGATGATTGTTTTCAAGTTGTCGAGGCTGCCGGGTTCAGGATCTTCAGCGAGAGGCCACTCTACGGTCAAGTCGCACCTCTTTTAGGTTTGGGAGGATGGTCAGCACGCCCGATTCGATCAGACCAGTCTGTTTATCGTCCTCCCTGCACTGGCTGATGTCACCCGACTGCTCGCTCGCCTTGAAAACAACCAGTAGAAGAGCGAGCACCAAAGCGTCAGGCTGCCGCCCACGCTGCTCGGTGGCCGCTCAGTGGCCGCGGGACGATAGATGTTCCTGCGCTTGGAATAGGTATGAGTAGGCGCTGCCAGGATCTGCTCGGCGATGAAATCCGAGAAGCGCTCCGATTGCAGAGATCCCTGCAGCGAGGGGGTTTCCCGCGGCGAGCGAAACAGCGCTACCAGCGATCCCGACCCCGAAAGTAGCTAGAGGACGACGCCATGATGTTCGAGCTAGTCGCCGCAGCTGGTCAGCAGCGTCCGCCAGCGCCTCGCGGCGGTCTATGAATGCTTCATCGCGAGCGGCCTGGTCGAGTTTTGAGGCATCTCGCACAAACTGTCGAAGATCACGGATGTATGCACGGTGTTCGGCGCCATGTCTCTGACGGAAATCGAGAACTTCATCTAAGGGCACCGAGCTCAGATCGAGAGTGACCTGCTCAAGGTCGACGGCGACTACATGGCCTGTCGTCGGCAGCGAAACGCTACCAAGTGTGTCCATCAGCGCTTGTACCGTTCTTGGATAGGGACTGGAGGGCTGAAGGGCATATCCAGCCGATTCTGCGGACGCGCGCAGGAGTTGTGGAAGTACGGTGAGAACGAGCGTCCGCACGGCGGGGTGTAATGGGATTGAGACACCGTCCTCGCTAGCACGAGCTAAACCACGCTCGCGGAGCTCCTCAAGCACAACCTCAGTCAGCCCGGCGTCGGCAGTTCCGCCGAGTCTCGAGTGAGATAGCGCGGCGAAGGCAGTATTGGCATCGAGATCGTCAAAGACACCTGCTACGAGCAACTCGACCAACAGTTCTGTGAGGGTCTCCGTGGTCGCCTGGTCGACGAGCGTCTCGGGACTGAGCCTCACCAGCAGCCCCTGGTCGGCGAGGGGTTGTGCCAGACTAGGGTCGGCGAAAAGGGGACGTTCCCGCATGTAGTCCGGAACAAGAATCGCTACACCATCAAAGAACAGCAGCAAACTCTTGATCCAGTCGCCTTGTTCTCGTAGCCAGTAAGGCTCGTGATAGTAGGCCACTTCGCGCAACCTAGTCTCCGGTGTCTTTTTATGCGCGGCTGTTGATTCGGGCATGTTCCTAGCTTCCTCGGCTTGGTCAGGTTGCGTATCCCGTTTTCGGTCTCCTCATATCGGTGAGTGTCTTCGACGACCCAGGCTCCCTTCGGTACCGGGATCCATCGGTACTTCGCTGCCAATCAAGGTCCGCGCGCAGATGATGCGCCGGCCCCGTCTCTCACCCGGATCAAGACGTATTGCCAGTGTCACGTCCGCCCCCAAATCGTTCGAATGATGGATATGGCCGCCTCGATAGGATCGACCGATCAATCATTGAAAGACCCGATCTTTGGCGGCCAAGCTCGAGTCTGCGAGATGATCACTGTCATGCCGACGACGAGGGTGCGGCTGCGTGGGTCGCATTGCTGCGTGCGGTCGCGCGAAATGGAGAGAAACTCGATCTCGCAAAAGGGCTTGCACCCGCCTCCGCCACCCGAAGTCCCGCCAACGCTGACAGCTGGGGGCCGGAACGGCAAATCCCTGCCGCCGCGCTCCGCGCCGTACTCATCGACCGTGACCTTTTGGTCAATCCCCATGGGTTACGGATCAATGGCGCACGGATCACCGGTCCGGTCAATCTCGCATACGTGCAGTTCAAGTACCCCCTTCACCTCACTGCTTGCCACATCGACAACGTGCGACTTGAAGAGCTCGACGCTAAAGGAGCTCGACTTACTGGGATCCCACGTCAAAGCGATTCGGGCCGGTGGGGTCCATATCGACGGTGGCCTCAACCTCCACAACGTCACCCTCACCCTCGACGACCACAATCACAACAAGACCGCCGTCGTCCTCGACCTCGGCAACGCGCCGAAATCACGGGGTCGGCCGAGACGGCCAGCGACCCAAAGACGAACGGCATTTCGAGGACCTATCGGCGAGAGCTGACAACCCGGTCAGCAGATCAGCCACGCCCCGAACACCGTCGCCCATCGGCATCACCAATTAGATCGACCCGAAAATCACCGAGATCACCGATCCACGGATTGAGGCTTAGGCCCGTGCGGGGCCGATCGTCTCGACATGGCAGGACCAGATGTCTCAAGCAAGCTTTCGGTCGATGGTCGGTGTGTTCCTCATTGGGTGTGGTGCCTAAGTAATGATTATTGCTGGGGGCACCGGACTTGTAAGACACCGAGTGGGCTCGTCAAGCAAGCGCACTGCATAGAGCGTCGAGCGGGCGTGCAAAGGGATCTGGCCGCGCGGCCGGCCCGCAAACGGGAAGAGGTCTGGCCATCAGTCGGCGCGAGCTTCTACCGCCAGCTGCCAGGCGATACAGACTGACCGGTCTTGACGTTTGCACCTCGGGGGGCGGACGATTGCCTTGTCGGCCTACGCGCCCGCTGCGTCCTCCGGAGAACTCCGCAGTCCCAACCCGGAGTAACTTTCCGCCGTTCAGCCACGGGGCCCACGTCCGGCCAGTGCGGAGTACTTAAATCAGATTACTCACTTCGAGTCAATTCGAAAGGCAACCTGCCATGGGCAGCACGGACCTCATCACCTACTTGAACTACATGTCTACCTGGGAGACCGAATCAGATGAAAACATCGACGGCATTATTTCTGAGCAGGCTCTCTTTGTAAATCTTGGAGAATTCGATTCAGACACGGCGGTCAACGCCGAATTCACGACGCTGTACGACTTGTCGTGCGAGGTTCGTGACCTGACCGTTGCGAAGGACGCTACCCAAATTGCCGCCGACGGAGCCGCGGTAGCTGCAATCTGGTCTTTCGGACTTGGGATGGCAGCGTTCGCCGCTCTCCAAGCTGCCGAGATAATTCAGGAAAAAGTTATTTCATCGAAGTCAACCGATCTCAACAATAAGCTGACATCGGTCGATGCTGACATCTCCGCTCAAATCAACTCGCCGGTGAGTGATTACGTCGCTAAATACAAGCAAAACAACAATCTGATTGCGAGCAAGGCTCCGGTGGGCCTCGACACGCGAACATGTCGCGGCCTCCTACTGCAATTCTTAGCGCAGGTGCAGAGAAACACGACGTTGGATGTTGGGACTTTCAAGCAGTATGCTGAGTCCGCGCGGCGTCTATACAACAGCGACGAGATAAACGCGGTCTACGATGCTTTGGATACGCTGAATCTCAGTCAAAAGACTGATGCCGACGTCAAGAAATTCATGGACTTTCTGGCGGGTTTTAGTTTCCCCGGTGAGACTGAGATATCCATGGTCCAAAATGCGTGCATAGCGATTATGTTTTATAAATTGAAAATTGCGAACGCCACCATTAGGGAACAAGCTGAAGCTGCCGGCCTTCCTTTGGAGGAAGTAGACGCCACTGCTTTTGGCGCCATGGATGCTGTCGGCAAGTTCATCGCAGTTGTCGCAGTCGTCATGTCGGTAGCGGACGTTGTGTTTGAAATCCTGGACATTGAGAACGTAGTCACACAGTGTGAAAAGATGTGCGATCAACTGAACGGGCCCATTAAGCAAAGCTACCTCGACTATTTTAACGGAATAAAAACGTCAGCGCGTGCATACAAGGCGGCAATCCAGCCCGACTCTGGCAATAGTGCCGGACGCGACATCCAGCAGATGCAGAGTCAAATACAGCAGTGGGGCTCGATCACCCAATTCGGGATCCAGATCGGAGAGATCACGGGTACGGCAGATAATCCCGATCAGAAAAGCGGAACAGCAACCAAGA
The DNA here is from genome assembly GCF_017068375.1 of Rhodococcus koreensis. Lineage (NCBI taxonomy): Bacteria > Bacillati > Actinomycetota > Actinomycetes > Mycobacteriales > Nocardiaceae > Rhodococcus > Rhodococcus koreensis. Next base: position 43,732 of record NZ_CP070612.1, on the reverse strand, counting down.
CGGACCACGCGTTCTCGGGCTACAACGGGAGCTGGGAAATCGGAAACTGGGGAGACACGCTCAGATTCACCAACTAGTTGGTGGTCGGCGTTAGTTCGTCGGGGTTCAGGTCCACGCGGTGGGGGTCGGCGAGATAGAGGCCGCAAGCGGTGTCCAGGGCGTCCTCGGCGGTACCGGCGCTGTAGCCGGCAGGTAGGAGTTTTGGTAGTCGTCGTGGCTGGCGCGGTAGATCGCGAAGCCCCCACATGTTGGCGTAGCCGGCGTACATGATGCGGCACAGCTGCAGGGTCTGCCCGTCGGTCAGGACGGCGTCGGCATTAGGCGTACGGTGCCGGAACCGCAGGTGCGTCAGAAACGGCCGTTTCCGAGACGACAATCTGTGAGACACCGAGCAGGAAGCCCGTGACCGGGAGGCGAGCGCTGAACGGGTCCTCCTCGCCGAAGACGACCGCCACCCGGAAATGCAACTGGTTCTACACCAGATGACCCCTCCGCATGTGCAACGGCTTCGTACGGCGCTCAGTCGGACTGAGCCGCACCGAGGTTGTTGCATGCCCTAACCATCGGAGACAAAGGTCATCCAGAGGAGGACAATTTATACAGACCGGTCTCCACGGTCAGCCAATGGAGTTGAAGTTGACGAGTAGCCGACTCACCCGCTGGGAGATAACAAGGACCGCAATGTCAGCACAACCACCTGAACACCCCATGAATCAGGCCGGCGCTCAAGACCCTCGCGGTCCGCGTCCCAAATGATTTCGCGACGCAATGCGTCGGCGCAGCTGTGAGCGTGCGAACGCGTAATCGGAAAAGTCCCTTCTGATGGAGGTCCCTCCATGCAATGCGAAAAGCACTACTTTCCCTTGCTAAAATGCCAAGCGTGCAATGGTCAACCGAACCGTTCAGGATTAACCTGCAGCGTTTGCAATAATACCGGACGAGTGTGTCCGGAGTGCGGGGGATACTGGCAAAAACAGCGGTAATTCTGATATTAGCTGGGTAGGCCTGACGTCGGGGACAGCGGTTCGAATGATCTGTCCTCAAACCTCGCCGCATGCCACGCTATATCGGATTGTCTCTCATCCGACCGTTACTGAGACGACCACAGGTGAGACACCGGTCAGGAGATGGCCGAAAACCGAACACCAGTCCTTGCAGAAAGCCTCCGACTCCACTGGCTGGCAAATCATCGGCAAAACCAGATCGATCGGCGTCCTAATCTGCCAAAATAGACCTCAATCCGGAGGTCGTCCCGGGAGGCGATATGAGATGCGAAACGTTGCGCCGGCAGTCCGTTAATCAAGTGCCAAGCATGCAGCAGAAGTGCAACACCAGTTGGACGACGTGCAGCCGCTGCATCGATGGCGTTGTACGCCATGACCACGGCAAGTGCTGAAACGTCAAGGGTCCGATTCAGATGACCACAACCGAAGCAGACTATCGGCAGACCTGCACCGTTGAAGCCGAACGAGGCCTCCTCGAACTCGCAAACCATATTGCGCGTAAGCGGCAAACCACACCCACCGATGTAACTCTCCCAACCACCAAAGGATGGTTGATCGCCGCCCGCATCACTAGTCATGGTAACGACGAAAAAGAGGAGTGGACCTACGAAGATCAAGCCGTCTTGGGTCAGGACGGACGCCTCTATCAGGGGAGATATGAACAAGAGTTCGTCAAAGGCGAAAACTTCGGCAACGTTTTTACGAATTACCGCACGTGGGGCACGCAGTGTAATCACGCTGACTACGCTCCAATGGAGTCAACTCACTACGAAGAGTGGGACGTTTGTTACTCACGTGTGGACCATCCGAACGGGAAAAGCTGGCGCATTAGTCGGCTTCTAGAATACGAGCACCCCCACACTCTAGCTCTGAAAAAGGCGCTGGAAGAGTTCGATAACAAGGACCACGCGGCGTTAATCGAACAACAAGACAAGCGCGAAAAAGCTGACATCAAGCAAAGGCAACTCGGCGACGCACGAAAAAGAACCGAGATCGACTGGATCGCAATTGGGCTTGCGGCGCTGGCAGCTGTCACGGTCCTTGGCCCCTATTTGATCGGACATTTCCTCATGCGGAGAACCCCGCTGCTCGAGGAGTACCAGGCGATCTTCGATCCAGAGGTTCGGGGCATATGGGACCATTTCGGCCCCGACTACCTCGCCGGGCTGGTCGTCATAGCCGCACTCCTCGCGCTGTTTCTTCTCGTACGCCCGTGGAAATTCCGAACGATATCGATCGTGATCGGCTGGGTGGTGGTTGCAGTGACCCTCTTCTTTCTCTTACCCATGACTACGTCCACCTGGGATGCCGCCGAAGGCAAGTCGCTAGCTAACCTGCGAGAAACGGCGTTTCCCTTCGCAGAGCGTTACTACGACTGCGCAAGTTGGACCTTCGCATCGGAAAACGGCGCGCAACAACCAGAACTATGGCAGGTCCATCTTGGCCAGTTGAAGGGGGCGAGCGTCGACGGGTGCAACAAGGTGGACGTCTATCGCGGTTGGCGATTCGTCGGCACCTTCGTCCTCGACGGCGGCGATACGTTCACGTCTGAAATCACCGTCACCAGCCCCGACTGGAGCGAGCCATACGACCAGGACACCGGATCGGGCGAAATTTACTCGGTGTCAGGTACTACGGGCGAGCACGCGGCATTCAATCCAGTTACTACCTCGATCCAACTGCCAACCGAATTCGGCCGGGTCCTCCAGTTCACACTGGACGGTGCCGGACGCGATGGTTTTACGATCTGAAGAGGAATTGCCCTGTGGTGGTTGGTCTGGGAGAGGGTGTGGCGATCCGCTCTGCATAGATATGCGCTAACTCGGGTCGTCTCTCATTCGACCGTTACTGAGACGCCCGGAGTTGAGACACCGGACGGGAATCGAGTGCCGGCGGCCGCGAGTGGGGCCGAACGAGTCCGCGGCTGCTCTGCAGGTGTCCAGTAGTCGAATCGATGGGTAGCGTTACCAAAATGTGATGTGTCTCAGAAACCTGTCTCACCCTCTCAGGTGCCCACTAGAGCGTGTCAGAGGTTTCTGGGACAGTCATCGCCTGTGAGCGCCGTATTCGGGTATCTGAGGGTAAGTGGCACCGACCAAGTGCTGGATTTGCAGAGGGACGCTCTGGCGGCCGCCGGGTGTACGAGGGTCTGGGAAGAAGTGGCGAGCGGTGCGAAGAAGGACCGCCCCGAACTTCTCGACCTACTCGGGCATCTTCGCGCCGGCGACACGCTTGTGGTGTGGCGCTTGGACAGGCTCGGTCGATCGCTGAGTCATCTGATTGAGACGGTCGAAGGCCTCCAGGCGCGAGGTGTGGCATTCAAATCGCTTACCGAGACGATCGACACCTCCTCTCCCGGCGGGATGCTCATCTTTCAAATATTCGGGGCGCTAGCACAATTCGAGAGAGCGCTGATTCAGGAGAGGACGGTCGCCGGTCTCGCGGCAGCACGAGCACGAGGCCGGATAGGCGGTCAGCCCAAGGCGATCGACGCGGCGAAGGCGCGACACATTCGGCAGATGATCGAGGCGGGAGCCCCAAAAACTGAAATTGCAGCTGTCCTGGGGATTGGCCGCGCCACGTTGTATCGACACCTTTCATCCCAGGCTAGCGACGCGATGTAAGAGGTCGTTCAGCAATGACACGATCGGCGGCCTTGAGAGCGGCCGGCGACAGCGTGAAGAACCGGAACAGCTCCTCGCGGCTGATCTCCGGGAACTCCCGCAGACGCGCCAACTCCCTCATCCGCGAACACCCGCGTCGCCACGAACCAACCTCCGACACGCCAACCAATGACGTTGGGAGCCAAGCCAACCAGAAACCAGGCCCCTGGGGCGGATCAGCAGCAGGGCGATCACCAGGGCCAGCCACGCGGCCAGCAGCCCGACGCCGACTCCGATCAATATCTCCCACCACATTGGGCACTCCTTCTTGCGGTCAGTCGACGGCGCGCAGCCGCGCCGAGGCGGGCAGCAGAGACTTGGATTCCACGGCGGCAATGTGATCGCCGGCCTGCGCGGCGATGGCGGCGTCCTCGAAAGTGGCGAGCGCGGTACGGCATCGCTCCACCGCCGTCCGGGCTGCCTCGCCGCCCGGAGCGCCGAAGTAGTCGCGGACGGCGATCTTGGCGAGCCATTTGTCGAACCGTTCCAGGTCCGCCTCGGACTCCTCCACCTCGGCATAGGTGGCGTTGCCGCGTGCGCTCTCCTTCTCCAGCTCCGCGAGTAGCTCGGGGGCGCGTTCGGCGATCTCGGCGTACTCCGTATCCCGCTCGGCGTTGAACTCCGCGACCAGCTGGGCGTATTCGGCCGGGTCAGTCACCGCCACAGTCAGCGAGCGGGCTGTGCCGCCGTCGTGGCGGACTGAGGCGATCAGTCGCTGCGCCTGGCGGCGCACAGGATCCCGGTCTGGCAGCAGGCACACCGACTGCTGTACATACAGCGCCCCGAGCGAGCGCAGCTTGCGCCACACCCGCACCCGCGTCGCCGCCGGAGCGCCTGCGGTGCTCGCCGAGACCAGCAAGAACCCGTCCGGCTCGTTCATAATGTAACGATCGTAACACCTTTATGAAACGCAGAGCACGACGGCCTTCCCCTCCGGCTCCCGCCGGATACAACAGCCCGCACCGCCACCACGCCGGCCACATTCACTGGGAATCCGCCACATACGGCCGGAACCGACATGAGCGCCCCCCCGAGACATGGAACGACCCTTGGGCGGCATTTTACGGTTTCGTATCGTTTCGTTTCGTATCCGATACGTAATGAAACGAAACGATAATATGTTACGATTCATCTCACGTCAACGGTGGGAGCGTCGAAATGTGTCGGTTCTCAGCCGATATGGCGAGTTATCAGGCGATCTGTCGGCGTGGTGGCGAGTTCTCATCGAATGTGGCGAGGATGATGTCCCGGTGCTGGATGGACAGATAGGACAGGCGGGGTCTGCCGGGGACTTCGAGGCGGTGTTCCTCACCGAGGGCGGCGAAGAGCGGCGGGTGCCGTGGGAGTGGCTGCCTGAGGTGGTGGCTGAGCTGGGACGGCCGGCGCGGTCGTTCCCGTCGTATCGAGGTCAGCGGAATTTTCCGGGCTGGTATTGGGCGAGCACGATGGCCCGCCGGATCGGGTTCGAGTCGTGGGTGGAGCGAGATCACCTGGTGGCGTTGGATTTCGACGCCTCGGTGGTGAGGATCGTGTCCCAGCCGTTCTGGCTGCTGTGGCCGCACGGCGGCAAGCAGCGGCGACACGCTCCCGACTTTCTGGTGTCCTCGGCCGATGGGAGTGTGCTGGTGCTGGACTCGCGTCCGTGGGAGCTGATCGGTGAGACCGACCGCGAGGCGTTCGAGGCGACCGGCCGGGCGTGCGCGGCGCTGGACTGGCGGTACGCGGTGTGGGACCGGCTGGACGGCGTGGTGGTGAACAACCAGCGGTGGTTGGCGGGATACCGGCATCCGCGGTGTTTCGACGAGCCGGTGGCGGCGAAGCTGCTGGAGGTGTTCGAGCGGCCGCGGCCGTTGGTGGAGGGCGCCGAGATCGTGGGCGACCCGCTGGGCACGTTGCCGGTGCTGTACCACCTGATGTGGAGGCAGCTGCTGGTCGCGGATCTGTCGCTGGTGCTGTCGCACCGCACCGTCGTGCGCTGTGCGCCGCAGGTGGCGAATCTGGCGAGAGTGGCGAATCTGGCGGACGAGTTGGCGGCGGCGGGGGGCAGGGCATGATCCGGCCGAGCGCTCTGCGGGTCGAGGACCGGGTGATCTTTGCCGGGCAAGCCCACACGGTGGTCGCGTTCTCGGGCACGACGATCCGGTTGTTGTCGGATGCGGGCGCTACCACGGTGGTCGCGTTGTCGTATCTGCTGGCGGCCGAGGATTTCGAGCTGATCGGCGCGGCCCCGGCGCCGAGGGTGGAGTCGGTCAGGCTGCTCGAGGCGATGCCCGAGCATGTGGTGGCGGCCGCGCGGGAGTGGGAACGGCATCTGGTCGAGATCGAGACCGGGTTGCCGCCGGGCGCGGCGGCGGATGCGCGGCCACGCCCGGAATACGACCCGATGACCCAGACGATGGCGGCGAGGGATAAGGCCAAGGCCGCCGAGTTGACCGCGGCGGGGTCCAGGACCGGCGTCCGCACCGTGCAGCGGATGCGCGCCCGCTACCGCGACCAGGGGCTGTGGGGGTTGGTCGACACCCGCTCGGCCCGGGCCGCGAAGCCGACCGGGCATGTCGACGAGCGGGTGGTCGCGGCGGCGGTCAGGGTGATCGGGTCACAGACCGGCACCTCGACGGGCACCAGGTCGCGGGCGATCCGTCAGATCCGTGAATTGCTCGACGACGAGCACGGTCCGGGTGTGGTGGAGCTGCCGTCGCAGGCGACGTGTTACCGGCTGCTCGAGGTGTTGTCGAAGGGGCGGCACACGTTCGGGTCGGCGGTGACGCGTCGCCAGACCGCGAACAAGCCGCCCCGGCCCTACACCGCGACGACGGCGGCGCGGCCGGGCGAGCAGGTGCAGCTCGATGCCACTCCGCTGGACGTGATGGCGGTGATGGACGACGGGGTGATCGGACGCGCGGAGCTCGTGCTGTCGATCGACATCGCGACCCGCACGATCTGTTCGGGGGTGCTGCGGCCGGTCGGGGCGAAGGCGGTCGACGCGGCGCTGCTGCTGGCGCGGGCGACGGTCCCGGAGCCGATGCGACCGGGGTGGGACCAGGCCTTGGCGATGGCGGCGTCGCGGATCCCGCACCAACGTTTGGTCGCGTTGGACGCGCGGATGGCGATGGCGGCCGCCAAGCCGGTGATCGTGCCCGACACCGTGGTCATCGACCACGGCAAGGTGTTCCTCTCGGAGGTGTTCCTGCGGGCGGCGGACACCCTGGGCATTTCGGTGCAGCCGGCCCACCAGCAGACGGCCACCGACAAGTCGATCGTCGAGCGCACCTTCGCCTCGATCAACACCCTGTTCTGTCAGCACGTCGCCGGCTACACCGGCCGTGACGTCACCCGCCGGGGCGCCGATGTCGCCGAGCGCGCCGTCTGGTCGCTGCCCGAGCTTCAGGAGCTGTTCGACGAGTGGGTCATCTGCGGGTGGCAGACCCGTCCCCATGAGGGGCTGCGACACCCGTTCAACCCCGATCAGGCGACCTCGCCCAACGATGCCTATGCCGCGCTGGTCGCGGCCGCCGGCTACGTCCCGGTCGCGCTGACCGGCGAGGACTACATCGAGTTGTTGCCCGCGGACTGGCGGGCGATCACCGACACGGGCATCCAGATCGAGTACCGCACCTACAACAGCCCGGAACTGCGTGTCCACGCGCACCAGAGCTCCGGGGTGACCGCCAAGGGCGGCCGGTGGGAAGTTCACTACGACCCCTACGACGTGTCACGGGTCTGGGTGCGCAACCACCACGGCCACGGCTGGATCACCGCGCCGTGGACCCATCACACGGTGGTGGGCCAGCCGTTCGCCGACTTCACCTGGCGGGCCTCCCGCAACATCGCCGCGCAGCGCGGCGTCGACGACACCAACGAGATGGCCGTCGCGGTGATCCTCGCCGCGCTGCTGCGTCGCGCAGAAACCGGCCCCGGTGCCGATCGGGTGTTGGCGCGCACCCGAACTGCCCGCGAGATGACCAACCACCTGCCCACCGAACTGACCGCTCCGCCGGCGGCGGCCACCGTCCCGGCGTTGCCCGCCGGGGCGGGAACCGGTGAGGAGAGCGCCGGTGAGGAGTCCGGCGCGGTGGAGGTGGTGGTCGGTGAGGTGGTGCCGTTCGGGATGTTCGATCCGTTCGCCGACGACCTGGGGGCCCGCCGGTGACCTTGACGTCGACGGATCTGGAGGTTCGCCACTCGTTGGCGACCAAGCAGGGCTGGGCGTCGTTCGCCGCCCAAACCACCCCCGAGCCGCCGCGGCTGCTGCCCGGCGAGGACTGGAAGCGGTTGGACCCGTTGGAGCGTGAGCTCTACGACGAGGCCCGCCAGGACTACCACTCGGCGCTGCTGCTGGTCGCCACCCCGGACATCCGCACGATCATCCACACCGGAACGAAGCTGGTGATCAACAACCGCGGCAAACAGCTGGGCCGCCGAGGGTTGCTCGTGTCCGGTGCCAGCGGCACCGGCAAGTCCACCTCGATCACGCAGCTGGGCAAGAAGTTCCAGATCGACCTGCAGCGGCGAAGCCCGGGAATCACCGACCGCATCCCCGTCGTCTACATCGTGGTCCCGCCCGATGCGGGTCCGAAAGCGCTGGCCACCGAGATGGCAGGCTTCCTCGGCCTGCCGGTCGGCCACCACGACAGCCCGCAGTCGGTCGCCCACAGTGTCGTCGAGGTGATGCGCCGGGTCGGCACCGGCATGGTCCTGGTCGACGAGATCCACCGACTGGATCTGACCACCCGCAAGGGCAAGGACGCCTCCGACCAGCTCAAATACTTCTTCGATACCATCTCGGCCACTTTCGTATACGCCGGACTCGACCTCGAGGAAAGCAGCCTGTTCTCCGGGGTCCGGGGCCGTCAGATCCTCGGCCGGTTCATCCCGGTCACGACCGGGCCGTTCACCCACCGCAGCGCCGAAGACCAACGGGACTGGGCCAAGCTCGTCGCCGCGATGGAACAGACGCTGCGGCTGCACCGGCACAAACCGGGAACCCTGATCGAGCAGGCACCCTATCTGCATGCCCGCACCGGCGGCATGATCGGCAGCCTCGACCAGCTCATCTACGAAGCCGCCAACGACGCCATCAGCGACGGCACCGAGAAGATCACCAAAACCCACCTGGACGCGGTACTGCTCGACGGCGCCGCGATGGCCCAGTTCGAGCCGCCCCGCGGCCGCAGGAGGGGCAGATGAGGATGTGGGAACAGCCCGCCCAGATCCTTCCCGTCCGCGTCCGCCCGGTCGCCGGCGAGACCGTGGTGTCCTTCGCCTTTCGGCTCGCCGACGCGAACGCGCTCACCCACCCCACCACACTGCTGCGGGCCCTGGGAGAACCGGCCGGCGCGCCCCCGACCCGATCATGGATCGACAAACATGACATCACGCTCAACCCGGCCGCGCTGCACAGACTGGAAACCTTCACCGGCATCCCCGCCCCACGACTGCGCAAGGTACTGCCCACCCTGGCGCACACCACAATCCGGGCCGACCCCGGCAGAGGAAAGCCGATGATCCGGGGCCACCGGTCGGTCCAGCTGCGTGAGCACTGTGACGAGTGCATCGCACGACTACCCGGACACCCGCGCATCAGAGTCCGCGCCAAGGTCGCACCACAGATATGCCGACGGCACCGCCGATGGGTGAACACGACCCCACACCGGCCCCACCAGGTCGACCTGTCCAATACGGCCGGAATCATCAGGGCGCATCGCCGTTTCGACCGGCTGTGCTCGAGAACCGGTGACGGCGACTGGACACAGGGGCAGCTTCAGCACGCCGACTACATCGTTCGGGAATGGTCCAGGAGCCGCCCAAACCATGTCCACAAACACCTGCACGCGCGGTGGGACCAGCGGGAGACGGCGATGCAATCCGTCTCCGGACCGGAGACGGGCCTGCTCGTGCTGCCGGAGGCCGTCGCGCTCGCCGAAGTGCTCTGCGACCTCGAATGGCGTCGCCACGTCGCGATGGTCGACACGAACACCGAACTCGCCCGGTTCTACAGCCGAGTCGGCCGCCAACTCGGACAGTCACCGAACTTCGGCGACCGGATCGCCTGGACGGTCTACATCGATCCGCTCAAGAGCTGGGTCATCCAACACCGGCGCAACCACCAGAAGACCCGCGATGAGTTCTGGAGACGGGTCCGCACCCACTACCCCTTCAACCCATACATGAACCAAGCCATCTACCCATCAATTCGCCACTTCAAGTGAGAAACGATGACCAATGACGACACCACCCCCAACTGGCGAACCCCAGGTCAACCGACATCAACCTCGCCAGAACAAACGAGAAGGGACAAAATGGCTGAAAACAAGCCGGGTAGGCCCCGGGAGTACGCGTCGGACGCTGACCGGGTCCGGGCCTGGCGGGCGCGGCAGAAGCAGGAGACCGCCTCTGCCGCGGCGGAGGCTGAGCTGCCTACCGACCCGGCGGAGGCAGCGACCGCGTTGGCGCAGGTCCTGCCGTTGCTGCGGCAGGAGGCCGGCGGCGCATTGGAAAGGCTGTCTGCGGTCGCCGATCGGATCACCGGTGCGGTCGACCTGCTCGGGGATCCGGCAGCGATAGACGCCCACCTACGCCGCGCACAGGTCACCGCGGACAAGGTGAAGGCCGACGCCGCGGACGAGATCGAGCAACTCCGTAACCAGCTCGAGGCGGCGCTCGATGACCGCGCCAATGCCGACGTCGCCGCCCAGGCCGCCGAAGCGGCGGCCGCGGAGTCAGCGACGGCGTTGGCCGAAGCCCAGCGCGAGCACGCCGAACAGGTGCAGGCCCTGCGGGTAGCGCACGGGGAGGAGCTGACCGTGCTTGCTGAGGAACACGCCGCGGTCCTCGATCGGTGGCGACAAGAGATGGAGGCCGCGGCTGCCGAGCACCGCGACAAGGCGGCAGAACAGCATGAACTTGTCGAGTCCCTGCGTCGCCACAACGCCGACCTTCTTACTCAGATTGACCAGGTCCGGAGTGAATCCGATCGCGCAGCAGCGGCGGCGACAGCCAGCATCGAGCGGCTCGAGGCCGATCTCACGGAGTCCCGGACCGCGGTGCAGTCCGAACGCACCCGAGCGGACGCAGCCCGCGACGAACTCGCCACCACTAAGGCGGATCTCGCAACTGCCCAGGCGCAGGCAGCGGCCGCTCGCGAACGAGCCGGCGAACTCCGCGACGAGCTCGGCGCCACCAAGACGGATCTCGTGACCGCGCAGGCGCAGGCAGCGACCGCCCGCGAACGAGCTGATGAGCTGCGCGCCGAACTCGCCGACGCGCGGAGCGCCAGCTCGGCCACCAAGGACGGCGAACGGGACACGAAGTGACTTGTCAGGGAGCCAGGCCGCCGTGCGATACGGGTGCGTGTCTACTGCCGGGACTGCAGCGACGGAGTCGACCCTCAGGGTGCTTCGGCGGCGAGACAGGACATCTGCTGGCGCCGCGCGACAGTTCAGAGCGCTACACCGTCTCGGACGGACCGAACCCCGAGGGCGCGGCCGTGTTCTACGACCTTGACGCAGCAGAGGACGCCGTCGAATCGGCCGATTTCGACCTCCCGTGGGAGGCGCACTTCGAGGTCCGGACCGATGACGGGGAGTGGGCCGAGAACTTCCCGGAGTCAGACCATCCGGCCGGGCACCGGTGGTGGTGATCAACGCGTACATCCTCGCCGCGGACCGAGCTCGACCCGGCCACCCGGACTGATCCTCGTGGTGAACTGGATCGCCGTCGCCGGCGGCGGGAAATCGTGCGCGCGACCCTCGCCGTCGCGGTGACCTGGGTGCTGCTCTTCGGTGTGTACTACCTGGTGCCCATGGTGGAACCGGGACCGGCAGTCGGAGGACGCCGGGTGGAGCTGCGCCGGTATCGGGTCAGAGCAGGACCACCACCGCGACGAGGGCGAGCAGTGTGACGACGCTGGAGGTGACGACGGCGGTGAAGGTGGCCGGTGCGAACTCCCCGGACTCGAGCTGCCGGCTGATCACCCGGTAGCGGACGGTGCCGTACACCGACACCAGCAGGCCCGCGGCGAGCAGGATGAACCCGGCGGCGACGGCGTGGCCGCCGCGGTCCGGGGCGAACTTCGCGACCGCCACCCCGAGTGCGGCGACACTGATCCCGGTGCGGTGCCACGCGAGATACGTTCGTTCATTCGCGAGGTGGTCACGGGCGGTGCTTCCGGTGTTCGGCGCTGGGTGGGGCCGAAGATGTTGTGCCGCATGTACTCTTCCCGACTGCCGGGTGCGGCGTCCGAAACGCCGACGATCGTGCTTAGGAGCGGTCCGGAGCCGCTTTCCTCGCAAGGGAAAGCCCTCCACTCGCGCTCAACTCCCTTTCCGTATCGGACACTCCGTCGGTGCCGGAGATCAGCCCACCGCGGTTTCCGGCCCGGTCGACGTCGCCGAGTCTTCGATCGTCTCGATCGAGACCGGTGAGAGCTGCTTGTCGACGTAGCGCGTGACGTTCTTGTCTCGACGGATGGCCTTCCACGACCCGGCCCGGTAGATCGCCAAGACCTCGGTGTTCTTGAAGATTGTCAGCACGCCGTCCACCGTCGAGGCGTCGTTGCCCTCGGGGATCAGGTCGACGCCGTCGTCATTCTCCAGGTGAACGATGTACCCCGTCGGCAACCTATTGTCCATGTTCCGAGCCTTTCGCCCAGCGGGCTGTCGTACCGGATCGACATGAAAAGGCCGCCCGTCACATCGAATCCGAGCGAGCCCTTCACGATGGCACCGGTCGCCGGCTCGCCCGCCTTGATCTGGCCGTCGACAGCGCCGAGTGCAGCCTTGCATGTCGTGCCGTCGCCCGCGCGAGCCGAGAACCACAAGGGGTTGACGTTTGCGCAGCTCTTGACGCCAGGCATCGTGGCGGTCACCTGGTAGAGCTTACTCGGGAGAGGGTATCCCGTGCTGCGAGCGCGACGAGGCCGCCTGAGCACCGGGACCCGGAGTCCGGCGGCCGTCCACCGCGCCCGGGCGGCCCCTGAATTCCTCACGCGTGCTCAGGGCCACGATGCCAGGTGACCAGAAGAGAGCGTGACCCGCTCGCGAACGACAGCAGGGATGAACGCACCGACCCCGCCTGCCCGATCCCGCTCCTACCGGCGGCGGAAGAGCGATCTGAGCGCAGCGGCAACGCGTGCGACGCGGATCGATGCACTTCGAAGTCGAGATCGGACGCCCATGGCCTCCGACAGGCCGGACATCAGGGGTATCTCGCCGTCCACCCCGGGACGATAATGGGGTCCACCACCGGATGAGGCGCTCTAGGCGCCCGCTCGGCGAGGACAGTCACGACTCCCACACGGGTGTCGGCTGGAATGGAATCGAGAGTGACCACCCATGACAACAATCACCAGGCGTGCGGTCATCGCAGCAGCCGCCATCGCCTTGTTCACGGCTCCGGGCGTCGCCACGGCCGCCCCGAACATGCACGGCGATCCGAACACACCAGGGACGCAGGTTCAGTTCCACAACGACCAGGGCGATTCCAACAGCTACACGTGCGGCGCAGTCGGAGTCGGCGGGGCAGGAGTCGGATCGAACCCCGGCGGTGGAACCGGCCAGGTCAACGGCACCTTCGGGCCGGGACCCGTCCAGGGAGGATGTGTAGGCAGCGACGGAACGGTCTACTTCCCCACCGGCAACGCCGAGTGACCCCGACGGGCCGGGGCACGTGCTCGAGCCCTCACGACATCAGTCCGTACGCGGAGGGTAGCTAGGCGCCTACTCGTCTCGTCTCCGCTTATCCGCATTTCCTGTTCGAGGCGCGACTGGTCGGGGAAGCGCGCGGCCGAACCAGCGGTGCCGGACCCTGGTGGTGGCGTCGAGCCGCGCCATTGCCTCGTCCGTGTTGGTGGGGTGTCCCCTCGTCTGCCCGCGACAATGCGAGGAAGTGCCGCGCGCGTACCCGGCCGCCCTCGATTCCGAGGGCTACAGCTAGGCGCCGTTGCGCCCTACACACTCATCGGTACCGGATCCAGTGGGGCCGCCCGGCCCACTGCGCACCCGACCCACCTGATGGAGGAGGTGGGTCGAGATCGCCTTCGTGAAACCCGGTGACCATGACGGCTGTCAACGGACACGAGGAAGTCCGGGCCCTGCGATGTGATCGCACCGGACACTGCCCATGTCGCTTTCACCGGACGATCGTCAGGTCCGAGGGCCGAGAAAGGCGGACCAGGACACGACCTCGGGATTCTGTTTGAGCAGTGCCCGACGCTGACGTTCCGTCATGCCGCCCCACACCCCGAACTCGACACGCTTGTCGAGCGCATACGCACCGCACTCCATCAGCACCGGGCAGTGCCGACACAGGAGCGCGGCCTTGTGTTGGGCTGCACCCCGTACAAACAGTTGGTCGAAGTTACCATTCCGACACAACGCCCGCGTTCTCCAGTTCAATCCGTCGACGTCGTATTCGATGCGGGTATGCCTGGTGGCGTCGCTCATGCGAGTCGTTCCCCCCTCGAAAACCGAACGGAATCGGGCCTTGCACACAGTGGAAACACCGCCAGGCCACGCAGCCGCGCCGCCCAGCCCAGCCCAGCCCAGGAGCCGAACCGGGACCGGCGCCGCCGTTACACCAGCGACTTGGACTTGATCGCTTGAAACTCCGGTTCGGTGATCGCGCCGGAGTCGAGCAGCGCCTTCGCATCCGCGATCTGCTGAGCCGGGGACTGCCCGGCCACCTCCCGGATGTAGCTGTCCTGAGCCCGCTTGACCTGGTGGAAGGCCGACGCGGACCGCTCGGTCATGCCCTCGTTCCGCACGATCAGGTAGATCAGCGCGGACAGGAACGGGACGACGAACAGGAACACGATCCAGATCGCCTTCACCCACCCCGAGGTCTCGTGGTCCCGGAACAGGTCGGTGATGATCTGAAACAGCACCATCAGGTATGCCACGAACAGGAAAGTGACGGTGACGAACCAGAAGAAATCCCAGAAGCCGTCCATTAGCGTTGCTCCATCCACTCGATGATGCGGTTAGGAGGCCAGGATCCCGGCCTTCTCGGTGTTGAACTCCTGATCGGTCAGCACCCCGTGATCGCGGAGTTCGCCGAGTTGTTTCAGAGCGGAGATCCGGTCGACACCCGCCGCCGGTGGGGCCGCCGGCTGCGGCGGGAACTGCTGCGCCGGTGCTGATTGATACTGTGCCGCAGGCTGTTCGGCAGCCCACCGTTGACCCTGACGGCGCGAGACCCGATTGGACACGGCGGTCGCGGTACCGGCCACCACGGCGGTGCGGGCAACTCCGCGGAGAAGTCCTGGCATCCTCACTCCTGTGATAGTCAACTGACGGAATCGGCGGCGTCGAGTGCGGCGAGAATTCCCTGGACCGGGATCCGACCCGAGGCGACGAGCTGGGCACCCTCCCTCCGCAGCGCCGAGGCGAACGGTGCGGCCCAGCAGTTCTCGTAGACGAGGATGGCTCCGGAACAACCGGGTTCGAGAACCTCCGCGGCCTGCTCGAGATCGGTCGGGTGGAGCAGGTCCGACGCCGCCTCCGCGAACAGCGCCACGTCGAATTCACCTGCGAAGCCGACCGCATCGATCGCGATTCCCTCCACCGTCCCGTCGGTTCCCTTGCGGACGAAGACGAGGTCGAGGACCCGAATGACGTTGTTCTCGACGAGGTCCCGCAGCAGCGGCAGCGCCGACCCATCCGGTTGTCGGTCGGCGGGGAACTCCACGACCAGGTAGTCGATGGGCCCGGTGTGGTCGAAATCGGTCGTATTCACTGCAGGACCTCGCTTCTGAAGACAGCAGTGGGAAGAGCAGATCGGGCGACTCTCAAATACAGCCCCGGAGGACCTCCCCAGCGGCTCCTCGCTTGTCCAGCCATGAGCTCGTTCTCGACAACCTGATGCGGACCAGACCCCCGCATCTGCCGGGACGGACCGGTGAGAGGCCCCACGCGACAAACCGTGATCGAGGGACCGATCGCCGGCCACCCGACCCTTTTCGAGCCTAGGGCTTGGTGCCGGCGCGGTGTCTCACCCGTTGCGGGTGAGATACACCTCGTCCGAGGCGTCGGACAACAGCTGCTGCGCGCGACGACCTGCCCGGCACGCCGCCTTCGCCCCGCATCATCAGGGGCTCGGCTCTGACCCCTGTTCGAGTGCATCGGGCAACCGGCCTCGGCAACCCGCGACCATCCTCATCACCATTGTTCTGCCCCAGCTACTCCCGGGGATTGCGGCGCTCGCAGAGGACGGGGTGTTCGTCGACGATGTCGTCCCCCGCACGACCGCGACGTCGCCGTTCCGGTCTACTCACCAGAGGGTCAGGGGCAGCCCGGCCGCTTCGGCACACCTGATCCGTTCCTCGATCCTGTCGGTGGCTTCGCCGCAGGCGAGTCCGGTGCGGATGGCGGCGGCGATGGCGCGGGTGCGGCCGGCCGGGCCGCGGACATCGGCAAGCGGGCTGGCGAGGTTGCGGCGGGCGTAGGTGGCATTCGGTGCGGTTGACGGCGTTGGTCCCCAACCACATGTGTGTGGGGTTGGTGCAACCGGCGAAGTCACACTGGTGACACACCACCGCGTCGTCGGCGCCGGACCACCCGAGTCGCCGGATAATTCCGTGTGGTCAAGTCCCAGGACGTGGTGTACGAGGTGTCGCGTGACTCCTCGTGGGGTTATGCGGTGAGCTTCGGGTGTCACCTCCTGCTTGGGTTCGGTAGTGGCGGCATTGTCGCCGCGGGAACGGGCGAGGACGTCGAGACCGAGACAGCGGCGCCCGTCGATCCACTCGTCGTGTTGCTCGGCCGTCATGACTGGTCTCCCTGCGTCGGCAACGGCGGGGTCTGACGGTGCCAGGCCAGTTCGCGGAGCCGGACCCAGTCGACGGTGGGTTCGGCGGGGCGGACTCCCGGGCGGTCGCGGGGGACCCGGATCCGGAGGGCGCCGGGCTCGATGGTGCACCGCACCGGGGTGGGCAGCAGCAACGATTCGCCGTCGACGCCGACCGGGGTCTGACGTGTGTCGGCGTCGACGACCACCTCGGTGGTCGTGTGCTGGGTCAGGCCCCGGACGTTCGCGCGGCGCAGCAGCCCGACCGCCTGGCGGGCGTTGGCGACGGAGACGGTGACGGCGCCGAGTACGCCGCGGTCGAGCCGGTCCCGTCGGCTCAGGCCGGCGAGATCGCTGGTGCCGTAGGGGTTGTTGCTCACCAGCACCGCTTGCGGGTTCCTTACGGTGACGTTCCCGATCCGGGTGACGAGTGGGGTGCCGGCTTGTCCGGCGAGCAGGTCCGGAAGCATCTGGAGCACCGTCCCGGCCTTGTCGTCGCGGTAGGCCGGGCTGCGGACCACCTCGGCGTAGACCCCGAAGGAGGCGTTGTTGACGAACGGGCGGCCGTTGATCCGGCCGAGGTCGACGGCGAGCTCGACCCCGTCACGCAGGGCGTCGAGACACCGGCTCGGGTCGGCGCGGTCGAGTCCGAGGTCCATCGCGAAGTGGTTGCGGGTGCCGGCGCTGATCACCAGGAACGGCAGGTCGTTCTCGGCCGCGACCCCCGCGACGAGGGCCTGGGTCCCGTCGCCGCCGGCCACGCCGAGCAGGTCGGCGCCGCGGGCGACGGCCAGCCGGGCCAGGTCGGTGACGTCGACGGTGCCGGGTCCTTCGAGCAGGACCACCTCGACGCCGAGTTCCTCGGCCTTGCGTTGCAGGTCGAATTTCGCGACCTTGCCGCCACCGGAGTGCGGGTTCATGATCAGCACCGGATGCCGTACCGGTGGGGCGGGCACCTCGCGGACGGCGGTGTCCGAGGTTCGTCCGCGCAGGGCGGCGCGGGCGCAGGGCACCGCGCCGAGCGCGAGAACCATGGAGGTGACGACCTCGGCGAGCAGGTGGGCGCGGATGAAGAGGACCAGCACGACGATCGGTGACAGTATCGCGATCGTCAGCGAGATCCAGCGCAGCACACCGCGACTGGCGAGGAACCAGTACAGGGCGGCGACCATGACGACGACGCCGCCGACTCCGACGACGAGGACCCCGACGGTGCTGAGCAGTCCGGCGGACACCAGCGGCACCGCCACCGCGAGGATCGCCAGTGCGAACGCCGCCCGCGCCCACCAGCGGCGGGCTCCGGTCGTGGTGTCGGGGGCGGCGGATCGGGTCTCGCTCATCGTCATGTCCCCGTCGTCATCCTGGCGTGCCGGGTGCGGGGGTGCCGGGTGCGGGCTGGTCCTCGCGGCGGGGGTGACGCCGGAACCAGGCGGCGTAGCGGTCGGCCAAGGGTGCGGCGCTGAGTCCGTGGGCCAGGACGGAGAGCGCGATGGTGATCACGGCGGTGGTGACGAGCAGGCCTTCGTGGGGCAGCTCGCCCGGTTCTTCGAGGATGAGGATGACGAAGACGATGGTGGCTAGTCCGCGCGGGCCGAACCAGCCGACGAAGGCGACGGTCGGTCCGCGCGGGTGCGTCCCGATCAGCGACAGCGCGACGGGGACCATCCGGACGACGGTCAGGCTCAGCACCGCGTAGCCGAGCACCGCCCAGGACAGATGCCCGAGCGCGGGACCGAGCAGCACGGCACCGAAGACGATGAACGTCACGGCGCTGAACACGTCGCCGGCCTCGTCGAGCATGTCGGCCTCCTCGTCCTCGCACTCGGCCTCGCCACCGGTACCACCACCCTCGTGGTGGTCGGTGGCGCGGTGGCGGACCGCGCCGAAGGTCAGCCCGCCGACGAACGCGGCGATGAACCCGGACCCGCCCAGGGGCACGGCGGCGGTGTAGGCCAGCGCGGCCGCCGTCACCGGAATGATCTGCGCCCACAACGGGTCGAGGGAGCGGCGGCGGGCGCCGGTGACCAGGAGCGCGGCGGCGATCGCCCCGGCCACAACGCCGGCGAGGACGCCGTACCCGATCTGCTCGGTGAGCAGGCGGGCGCCGGCGCCGCCGCCGAGCGCGCCGGCCTCGGCCTCCGCGACCGCCAGCACGACCAGGAACAGCGGCACGCAGATCCCGTCGTTGAGCCCGCTCTCGACGTTCAAACCCTGCCGCACCCGCGACGGCAGGATCGGCAGCGTCACCACCGCCTGCCCGAGGGCGGCGTCGGTCGGGGCGAGGATCACCGCGAGCAGCAACGCTTCCGGCCAGGCAAGGTCACCGAGTATCACCAGTGCGGCGCCGAAACCCGCCGCAATGGTCAGCGGCAGGCCGATGCCGAGCAGTCGGGCGGGAAGCGAGATCTCGGCGCGCAGGGTGGGCAGGTTCACCCGGGACGCGTCCGAGAACAGCACCAGCCCGAGCGTCACCTCGGCGAGCAGTTTCACCACCTCGGCGCCGGCGTGCACATCGATCAACCCGAACGCGTTCGCGCCGAGGATCAGGCCGCCGACGGTGAAGATGATCGGAGCGGTGATCGGGGTGCCCGCGATCCGGCCGGAGACCGCCGAATAGGCGAGCAACATCGCGGCGATCGCCGGTAGCGCCCACGTCATGCCGGCACCGCCTCATCGCCGTGCTGCCGGGCCCGCGCGACGACGGGCCGGACGAGGATCGCGAGCAGCAGCAGCGCGAGAGGGCGAGCAGCACGGTCCAGCCGACCACGGCCCCGGCCGGGTGGTTCCAGAACACGATCCCTGGCGGCGAAGGTGATCAGGCCGAGACAAGGCCGACCGGGAATCGGGAGAACCTCGCGACGCACACCCGTTCGCTCCACCATGGTCACTCACATCCCGTTCCTCGACTCGGAACGCTCACGGGCCCTCGCCTGGGCCCGGAGTGCAGTGCTGCACACAACGCTATCGCCGCCCGCGGGGCGCGCGGACGGGAACGAGTAGGCCCGCCCGCACGAACCCGCACGCAACGCCGAATCTGCGGTCCTCCCGGCGGTCCGGAACCGCCGTTGGCCGAGGCAATCACAGGAGCCCGGGTCGGATCGTTGTCGATCGTTGGGTGCCCCCTGACAGCGTCGAGCATGAGGTTTCGTCGGCGAGGTGCTTATGATCCGGGTCGGTGCGAGCGGAAGGTGCAGACCGATGCCCGAGAAGAAACACAAACCGCAACCCGAACCCGGTCCGCTCTGCGTGGGCGCGCGGGTGCTGGTGCGCCGGCCGTCCGAAGCGGACCAGACCGGTCGGATCATCGAGGACTACGCCGAGCTGACCGACACCGACGAACGCGGGCACGCCTGGGCGCCGGTGCACCGGTGGGCGGTCGCCCTCGACGACGGGCGCCTGGTCTTCGCCGACACCGACGACCTGACCGCCGACCCGAGCACGCACGGCTCCACCGGGTAGACCGACCCTGGCCGGTGGAACAACGACCCTGGCCGGTGGAACAACCAGCCAGGGGCCGTGCCCCCGGGGACCAACCAACTGGGTTTCTTCACCGCCACGCTGCCGGTGACGAAGAACGGCGCCCGTGCCGCCGAAGCAGAAGACGGTCGCGTTTCCCTTCGCGAAACCGCTGAGCTTTCCCGCAGGCCCCGGCCCGAACGCACCGGTCTTGACGTTGAAGCCCGAGTCGAATCCGAAGCAGGTGTAGTCATTCCGCCGCCCGGTCGGATGCGGACGCACGTGGACGGTCCGCCAGCACCGGGAACCTGACCAGCAGCCGGTCGACCAGCACCTGCGTCTGGTGAAGTTGGGTGCGTAACGCGTGTTCCTCGGCCCGCCAATACCGCTCGAGGTCGCGATCGGTGGGCCAGAGCTGTTCGACCTGGGTCTGGGCGTGCGCGATGTGATCGAGGAGGCCGTCGGTCTCGGCCAGTAGCAGGGACAGAAAGATGTCGGCCTGGGCCGTGTCGGGATCGTGGGAGATCGGGGTCATCGGCTCGTTTCTCCTGCTCGGCGCGGCAGAAGGCGCGTGCCGCACGGGTCTCGGACAAAGACTGCGCCGCTGCGGTCCAGCCGATATCGTGCGCATCGGCGGCCGCCCCGTCAACCCCGACGCGAGCCTTCCGGGCAGCTCGTCCGGGATCCCACTCCGGTGTCCCCCTGGTGAAAGGGTCGCTTTCCGGTGGGTGGAGGACGAGAATTTTCGGTGTGGAAGTCAGCGAAGCCCAGCACATCGACGCCGTCCGGGCCCGCCTGTACCCGCGGTACCCGGATGTCGACCGCTACCTCGTCGACGAGGTGATCGACACCGTGTTCCACCGGTTCGACGGATGCCCGATCCGGGACTTCGTCCCGCTCCTGGTCGAACGAGCCGCCACCCGCGCACTCGACGTCTCCCCGATCCCGTCCCCACGAACGGAGCACCTGCCGGCCACCCCGGTGTAACCGACACGGAGACCTTGGACGTCGAACGCGCCGAGCACCATCTTCGCGGAGGCCTCGACCGGCAGAAACGTCAGCTATGCGTGATGCGCGATGTTGCAGCTACTGCAACAAATCCCATCTAACCGATTGAGGATCGATGTCGAATCGCCGGCCTTTCAGGCTGGGGTGGCGGAGCACCCCTGCCGTGTGCGCCCTGTACGCAACGTCCACGACCAGGCGAGCATCCAGCCACTGAACCCCAGGAAAGGTCTCCACGGCCGCTGACGGGTCCGTGAGAGGGCTGCTAGGCCGTTCGAGCGGCCGGAACTCCTCCCGGAGCTGTCGGCGCATGGACACAGTGAGTCCGGAACTGACTGAACCCACCTGGATCAGACGCCCTTCGGCGTCGTACGCTCCGAGGATCAGCGCGGCAACCGAACGGCTCGAGCCGACGAAACCAATGACCAAAACCGAACTGCGCGTGCGGATTGCATGCTTGACCCAGGCCCGGCTCCGCTGGCCCGGAAGATAGATCGATGTCGACCTTTTGGCCAAGATCCCTTCCATCCCAGCACTTTTAGCGGAATTCAGCATGATCTTGCCGGTCTGATTCTCCCAATGAGGGGGGACGGTGATGGGCAGGCCGCCGACGTCCTGGAGGATCGAATCCAGCTCGGCCAGTTCCGCCCGCCGATCCAGGTACGACGCGCTCATCAGGTCCAGGTCGTCAAGCGCCAGGACATCAAAGGGTAAGAACGTCACAGGTATTCGTCGTTGCAGCGGCTTCGTCGCATGGGCTACCCCCATTCTTCTTTGGAGTAGTCCGAACGACGGTTTGCCATGATCCAGTACGACGACCTCCCCGTCGAGAACGATGCGTCCGCGGCCGGCGAACGCTGCCGTCAATGCCTCGGCGAGCTCGGGATACGAGCCCGTCACAACGTTCATGGCGCGGGTCCACAGCACCGGCTCGCGGCCGTCGCCGACCGAGGCCAGAATCCGGCACCCGTCGTACTTCATCTCGAAACTCCACGGTCGTTCCGACGTGGTGTCCGGGAGTTCGCCGGCCGTGGCCAGCATGGGCGCGATCAGCCGCATAGGCCCGATTGTGCCCGTGACCTGGGAGCTACACAGGAAGAAGGACTCAGAACGGCCCGATCGCATCGATCAACGATCTTGGTCTCCATCCTCACCCGGCACCTGATGCCGCGATGCGTTAGCGTGTCGGCGCAGATAGGGGGAGTTCATGTTCGCTTGGTTTCGTCGGCCTGGCCGACCCACAAAATCGCAGTCCTCCGCAGAGCGCAACGAGCGGTTGATCGACGAGGCGCTGGCTGCGGCGCTGACCGGTGACCAGCGCGAGAAGTACATCGACGCCTTGCTCGAGCGGGCCGAGGTCATGAAGGAATTCAACGTCGAGGGCGTTCGATCATGTTCACGCAGCGTCAAGCCGCTCGGTGAGCTGGTCCGATCGCCGGAGGAGATTCGAGAAGAGACCGCGTCTCTGCGCAGGCAGTCGAGTTCGCGATAGGGCGCCGGGACGGCGAACGTAAAAGAGAACAGGCCGCCACACCTGCCAATCCGCGGTACACCGCAGATCAGGACCGTGATCGGATCACCGGTCTGGGCAGTGAGTGGCGACCTGTTGCTCGTCGCGGTTGTCAGAGTAGATCGTCCCTCTGACAGAGACGATCAGGACTTCGCCGGGACGAGAAACTTCACCGCGACGCTGACGCGTATTTTCCTGGGCTGTCCAATAAGGACTCGATGAGTGCATGACCATCCTCATCGATGCTGAGGATTTTGAACTTCGAGACCCCTAGTGGGTGCAGCATCACCGTGTCACCAGTCGTCAAACCCGCGCGGGTTCCCGGATTCTCGGTCATAAGACAGGACTAACCCGCCCGGGGTCGGTGTGCAAGCCGCCGATACCCGCCGGGTTCGGTCAAGGTCCGACGGCCGTCATGGCGCCGAGGTCGGTCGATTACCGGGCTTGTCGAGCCGAGGACGTGTTTTGCTGCTCGTCCCATGGTTGTGGACGGCCGGAGGATTTGGCTGGGTGTAGGGGGCGCTCGGCAGGCTTTCGGGAACGGCCGCGGCCGAGGACGCGGTCGCGTTCCATCGCCGAAACCTGCTGGTCAGTTGGCTCAGAAAGAGGAGGAACCGCTGTTGCCGGCGGCGGACGAAGGAGCGGAGCGCGGCGGCAACGACTACGGCGGCGACCGTGCGACGCCGGATCGATGCCCTCGAAGTCGGAGATCGGCCGCGGGGGGCCTCTGATCGGTCGTACATCAGGGGTATCTCGCCGTCCAGCCCGGGACGATAATGGGTCCATCACCAGGTGACGGCGCTCCACGCGCCCGGCCGGCGAGGAAATCACGACTCCCGCACTGGTGTCGGCTGAAACCGAATCGAGAGTGACCACCCATGACAACGATCACCAGGCGTGCGGTCATCGCAGCGGCCGCCATCGCCCTGTTCACGGCTCCGGGCGTCGCAGCGGCCGCTCCGCACCTCCACGGCGATGCGAACACACCCGGGACGCAGGTTCAGTTCGACAACGACCCGGGCGATTCCAACAGCTACACGTGCGGCGCATTCGGAGCCGGCGGGGCAGGAGTCGGATCGAACCCCGGCGGTGGAACCGGCCAGGTCAACGGCACCTTCGGGCCGGGACCCGTCCAGGGCGGATGCGTCGGCAGCGACGGATCGGTCTTCTTCCCCACCGGCAACGCCGAGTGACCCCGACGGGCGGGCACGCGCCGAGCCGTCACGATGCGACGAGTTCCTGCCAGGAGGGCAGCGAGGGCGCCCGCCCCCACCTTGTCTCCGCTTTTCTGCTTATCCGCATCTCCGTATTTCCGTGTGGTCCGAGGGTTGATGCCGGAGTGCGTCGTGAATCCGGTCGAGCAGGCGGAATGTTCACCGTCACCGACAAGTCCGGCGAGGCGCCGGGTACATCCACACACTCACGGAGCGAGGAACCTGTTCGTGTGCCCCGACCAATTCGTACCGTCCGTCCTGCGCCCTGGACGGACGGTGCGTCGCTGTCCCGATCTGCTGAGGTCCGCGCGGGTCTTTTCGCGACGCGCATACTGGCACAACACCTATGAAGAGGAAGTAATCAGCATGTCGAGCCAACCCGAACAACATGAGCTCGAGGTCTTCGATTCCAACTCGATGGACTGGCTGGAGCTGCCGATCGAACAGCTCGGCAGGAGTCTGACGCTCAAGCCGTTCACGTCAGATCCCGACACCGGAATGTCCTGCATGCTTCTGCGCTACGACGCCGGATTCATCAACCCATGGCATACCCACGACTGCGCGCACGGCATGTATGTGCTCAGCGGGACCCTGCGGACCCACAAGGGGGACTTCGGCCCGGGGTCCTTCGTCTGGTTCCCCGAGGGCATGACGATGTATCACGGTGCGACCGAGGAAAGCGACTGCGTCATCCTCTTCATCACGAACAAACCGTTCACCATTCGCTACACATTCGAAAATGAAGAGAGCGGAAGCGACGCCGAGCGGCGGGGCCGGGAACGGGCATGCCTGTGCTCGATGGCTTCGGTGACCTGACGCCTCGCGGGAGGTGAGTGGATGCCGACAATCAAGCAGTACTCCACTCGAGACGGTGCGTGGTCATCCTCGGATGGCAGAGAATTCGACCCGCGTTCCGCAGCTATCACTACACGCACGACCACCGCACGGTGGCGGCCCGGGCAAGCAACCCCCCTGCGGTTGCCTGCTCCGTTCCGCGGTGGGTGCGGTTCTCTAGGTCCGCCGGCACCCGCCGGGCGAAAACCCGTATCGCCCGGTGGGTGGCTCCGCCTCGTCGGGCGCGGGTGGCTCGCTCGGCTCGACGCGGGTTGCGGTGTTATTCGCGCGAGAGCATGGCGGCGGCTTCGCGTTCGAGGTCGACGTAGGGTTCGCCGCTGACGTCGACGGCCACCCGGTGCAGGGTGCCGCCGGTGAACGCCCACGGCGCGGTCCCGGGGTAGTCGTCGGTGACGGGTTCGCCGGTGTCGCGGCCGGCGGTAAGGCCCTCGCCGGCGATGCTGAACTTGCCGGGCTGGGTCTTGATCCGGCCCTCGCCGACCTTCCGGTCCCCGTAGAACAGGGTCAGGGTTCCGTGGGCGGTGCCGGGCGGGTCCTCACCGTCCTTGTCGAACGACGCGGCCAGGATCAGGTTCTCCCCGGTCGGCAGGTCCTCGGTGGCGACGATCCGCTGTTCGCTGCCGAGGAAGTTGTACTCGTAACGCAGCCGGTTGTCCTTGACGTAGAGGGCGTGCCCACCGAAGCGGCTGCCGTGCGCGAACAGCACCCCGGACGCCCCGGGTTCGGGGAGATCGACCAGCGCGCCGATCGAGTAGGAGCGGTTGCGGATGTTGACCGCGACCGACTCGGGGACCTCGGCGCCACCGGGGCGGTAGACGTAGCGGTTGCGCGGCGGCGCGAGCTGCGGGCGCGCGGTGGTGAGGATCTCGACCCCAGACCGGTCGTCGAGCGGGAACGCCTGGTTGGCGCCGGCCTCGTGGAACCACAGCCCGATCAGTTCGGCGAGCCGCCCGGGCTCCTCGGCGGCGAGGTCGTGGAGCTCGGTGCGGTCGATCTGGGTGTGGTAGAGCTCCCAGGTGTCGTCGGGGAACCGGGCCCAGCCGCTGATCGCCGGGTGGGTGGTGACCGCCTTCCAGCCGTCGTGCCAGATGCCTCGGGTGCCGAGCATCGAGTAGAACTGGGTGTGCTTGGCCGTCGGGATGGTGGCCGCGTCGAAGCTGTAGCGCATGCTCACCCCCTGCAGCGGGTGCTGGGTGTAGCCCTTGACGGTGTCGGGGAGTTCGAGGCCGAGGCAGTCCAGCAGGGTCGGGACCACGTCGATGGCGTGGTGGTACTGGTCGCGGTTTTCGCCGCGGGCGGCGATCCCGGCCGGCCAGGAGATGATGCAGGGGTCGCTGGTGCCGCCGTTGAACGAGTACCGCTTCCACATCTTGAACGGGGCGTTGAAGCCCATCGCCCACCCGTTCGGGTAGTGGTTGTAGGTCTTGGGGCTGCCGAGTTCGTCGATCATCTTCAGGTTCTCGGCCAGATCGTCCGGCACGCCGTTGGCGGCCTTGTTCTCGTTGACCGAACCGTCGGGGCCGCCCTCACCGCTGGCGCCGTTGTCGGAGACCAGCACGATGAGGGTGTTCTCGAGTTGTTCGGTGTCCTCGAGGTAGGCGATCAGGCGGCCGATCTGGTGGTCGCAGTGCGAGAGGAATCCCGCGTACACCTCGGCCATTCGGGCGAAGAGGCGTTTCGCGTCGGCGGCGAGGGTGTCCCAGGGGCGGGTGAAGTCCATCGCCGGGAATGGTTGCCCGTCGGGTCCGCTGCGGGTGTCGGGGGTGCCGATCGGATTGATCGGGGGCAGCTCGGTGTCCTGCGGGATCAGGCCGAGTTCCTTCTGCCGGGCCAGGATCTGCTCGCGCATCGCCTCGTAGCCGTCGTCGAACTTGCCGCGGTAGCGGTCGGCCCATTCCTGGGGCACCTGGTGGGGTGCGTGCCCGCAGCCGGGCGCGTAGTACAGGAACACCGGCCGGTCGGGGGCGATCGCCTTGACGTCGTCGAGGTACTCGATGGCCTTGTCGGTGATGTCGACGCTGAAGTGGTAGCCCTGCTCCGGGGTGGCCGGTTGTTGCACGGGGTGGTTGTCGTGGACCAGGTCCGGGTACCACTGGTTGGTTTCCCCGCCGAGGAAGCCGTAGAAGCGGTCGAAGCCGCGGCCGACCGGCCAGTTCTGTTTGGTGGAGGCCAAATTCATCTCGTCCTCGGCGCACAGATGCCACTTGCCGACCATCGCCGTGCTGAAGCCCTGCTCGACCAGGACCTCGGCGAGGGTCGCGCACTCCGGTGGGATGTGCCCGTTCGCACTCGGGAATCCGCTCGCGGCCTCACTGATGCAGGCCATCCCGTTGGTGGTGTGATTGCGGCCGGTCAGCAGGCAGGACCGGGTCGGGGAGCACAGGGCGGTGGTGTGCCACTGGCTGTAGCGGAGTCCGTTGGCGGCGATCTTGTCGATGTTCGGTGTGTCGATCGGCCCGCCGTAACAGCCCAGCGCGCCGAACCCGACGTCGTCGAGGACGATGTACAGCACGTTCGGTGAGCCGGGCGGCGCCTTCGGCTGCTCGTACGGTCCCCAGTCCGGGACCGAGTCACGAATATCGAGGTTGACGACACCTCTGAACGGCTTGGCCATGGCGAACTCCTCATGCCGGGTTTCCCCCTGCCCCTCCACTACAGCACCATCGCCTCCACGTGACCAGGGCTGTTAGTCACATGCGGACCACCCACGGCGATGAGCCTGTCCTTCACCTTCGACGCACGGCAAACCCTGAGATCACGGGCCAGCGGGCGGTGTCGGCCGGCGGGGCCCGGCGGCCGCAGAGGGTGGGCATCTCGGGATGAGCGACACCGGGTTCCGCTGTCATCGCCGCGCACGCCGCCCATGGAACACCCCGCGCCATGGGGTGGATGGACGCCGTTCCCTTCGGTCAGAGGAGGACCACCACCGCGACGAGGGCGAGCAGGGTGACGATGGTCGAGGTGACGACGGCGGTGAAGGTGGCCGGTGCGAATTCGCCGGACTCGATTTGCCTGCTGATGACCCGATAGCGGACGGTGCCGTAGGCCGATACCAGCAGTCCCGCGGCGAGCAGGATGAACCCGGCGGCCACGGCGTGCCCGCCCCGGTTCGGTGCGAGCTTGGCGACCGCGACACCGAGTGCGGCGACGCTGATCCCGGTGCGGTGCCAGGCGAGATAGGTTCGTTCGTTCGCGAGGTGGTCGCGGGCGGTGCTTCCGGTGTTCGGCTGGGTGGGGCCGAAGATGTTGCGGCTCATGCGCTCTCCCGACTGTTCGGGGTGCGGCGTCGGTGTGCGTCGCCGATCGTGTTCGAGGGCATTCGGCGCGGGCAGGTCGACTGCCATCGGCGAGCCGATATGAGCACGACTCCCACAGGTCGGCCTGCGGGCCTCCTGCCTCCTCATCGTCCGGCAAGCGCGGCGCGGTGTCATCACCCGCCACGCACCAGCGGCGTCCGCTCCGTTCCTCCACACGAAGCTCGGGGAGGAACCGTTGCGTCGTCGACGCTGCCGGGGCGCACGATCACTGGGGTGCCTCGAGCCCTGCTCGAATTCTCTTCATTTCAATCGGAGGCCCGCAACATGTCCACCAAGATCGCCGGAAGAGCAGCACCCAGGTCACCGCGACAGCGAGGACCGCGCGCAGAATTGCCCGCCGTCGGCGAATTAGTCCGGGTGGCCGGGTCGAGCTCGATCCCCGGCGAGGATGTACACACTGACCACCACCACCCACGCCGGGAACACCAACATCACCCACAAGCTGAAGCTGACGACCACCAGCAGTGCGAGTGCGAGCAGGTAGGTGGTGATGGCCGGCCACCGCGGCATCAGGCCGGTGCGCAGCCAGATGGTGCCCAACGAAATCATGAACACCGCGGCCATCCGCACCCCGTAGACGTTGTCGACGTGCAGCATCACCTCACGGCCGAAGTACAGCAGCTCGGCCTGGGGAGTGTTCGCGTTGTGGGAGACCGCGAGCAGCCCGCCCGCCAGTGCCATCGACACGAACATCATTGCGAGGAACAACAGCCCACTGCCCAGGAAGACGGTCCCGAGGAAACGGTCTTCGAGTTCCCCGAACCTGTCCCGGACCACACCGATGAACCACAGGAAGGCGATGCCCGCGAAGGGAGCCAGCACCAGGGCGATCGTGATCTGGGATTGGTGGTGCAGCCACGGCGACGAGGCGGCAGTCGGCAGCGCGGTGTGCAGCAAGACGATGCTGGAGGCGAACAGGACACCGAAGACAACGCCGGCGACCGCCGCCGCTCGCGGCGTCCGCAGCCGGCGGAACTCTGCCTCGCCCGGGGTCTCGGCCATATGACCAATCGTCGCCGAAGTCCGCCCGCGGCACTACCCGACCTCGCCAAGTCCGCACTCCCCCCGCCGTCGCCGCGAAGGGCCGCTGAATCGCCAGAGGGGACATCGGCATTGACGAACGGCACGTTTTCCGACACCCTCCCCGACCCGCCGATTCGCTGCGCACATCGTGTGGAAACCCATGTCGATCAACTTCGAGGTTGTCTGATGGCCGGCCGCAGCTCTCACGAGCGATCATCAGCCCTGGCGACCCGCACCACGGCCAGCTCCCACATCGGATCGTCCGGGTTGGTCGAGTCGATCCGAATCGGGTCGGCCAGATCCCGCAGACCCACGCCCTGAGGACCGGCCGGGACCTCACCGGTCCGGGCCTCCCGATTGGCGGGCCGCCTGCGCGATGACCTGCGGTCCGGTGACGAACGCCTTCTTCCACGGGGCGACGCCGTCGATCTCGATTTCGATGGACACGCTCAGCACGGTCCGGATGAGCACGATCAACCCCAGGATCGCAGCGTCCGTGAGCGACGGCGTGGAGGTGACGGTCTTGACGATGTCCGCCGCGACCAGTAGCTCCAGGCCGAACAGGATTGCCCCGCCCAGCGCGTTGCGCAGCATTTTGAACGCCCGACCACCATCGGCAGTTCGCTTCCACGTTCGGGCCGCGAGGATGAAGGCGAGGAGAAACCCCAGCACCATCGACAGGACACCGAGGACTTCGAAGGACTCCGTTGCCAGTTCGAAGAATCGGGCAGTGTCCATGACGGGGTCCTGTTCGGAAGACGGTTCCTCAGGTTGGGCGTGCACCTACCAGAGCAGGTTCTCGCAGGGCAGTCGTCGAGGTCAAGCCCGATCACATGCACCCACATGGTGCAGAAGGAGCCGGTCGCCATTGGTTCGGTATCGGGGGCGTGCCTCGCCGACCTGGTGTGTCGACCCTGGTCATCACCGGCCGGTAGTGCTTGGCTGGAAGGGCAGGGGGACTCATCTCCGAGCGCCGGGCGAGCCTCGGCCGGATCCGTGATTGGAGAGATCCACATGGCTGCAACGACAGATGCAACCCCGTCGGCTCAGCCCGACCGCCCGGGCAAGAGGGATGGGGTGTGCAGCGAGTTCACCGTCTTCACCACGATCAAGGCGGGCCATGCGGATGCGTTGCGTGAGGAACTCGCCGCACAAGCCGCGAACCTGCGAATCCCCGACGGGGGGAGCCGTGCCGCACTGCACCAGGTCGGCACCCTGCACGACGCACGCCACGCGATGTTCGACAACGACACCCGATACATGTTCGCCAGCGTCTTCGACGGCTCCTGGGACGCCTATATCGACGACTTCGCCAAGACCGTCGTCGGGACCAACTTCGAGAGGGTCTTCACACACAGCGAAGGGTTCCCCGGTATCACCGATGCGGGGGTGAAGGATTGGTTCGTCGCCCACCAGGGGCCCGCGTCGATCTTCGTCAGTGCCTACCCCGATCTGACCGTTCAGCAGATCTGGAAGGACCAACGGGTGAACGAGGCGTTCCAGGCGGTGCTCGACACCCCCGAGTTCCGGGCGGCGCTGGAGAACCCGGCCAACGCCGAGTTGCTGGCCACGCCTGCCTTTCAGAAGCTGATGGACGAAGCCGCTGACTAGAGAACCCGACAGCACCGACCCCCCGAGGGCGGGCCCGACGTCGCCTCGGGGACGAGGCCGGCAGGCGCGACGGCCGCCCGGTGGGCCGTCCAGGCACCGATGTGGAGGCACCAGCGATCATGAACGCCGCGGACAGCACGAGCGGACCCAGCGTGAGCATCGAGATCGACGACATCCAAAGCGGGGCACTGCGGCCACGGCCCGCACCCTACGAGGGAAGATTGGTCTTCCTGCGCCTAGATGACCGCCATGCCGGGCGTGCCCTGCTGCAGCGGCTGCTCCCGGCGATCGCGGGTGGTATCCCCGCCGCGAACGCGAGCCAGGACGCCTGGGTGGCGGTGGCGTTCACCTACCAGGGACTGCAGGTCCTGGGAGTGCCGCAGGAGTCGCTGGACAGCTTTCCGGAGGCGTTCCGGCAGGGCATGGCCGCGCGCGCGGACCTGATCGGCGACGTCGGGGAGAATGCCCCCGCCCACTGGGAGCCACCCTTCGGCACGGCCGATGTGCACGTGGCGTTGAGTGCCCTCTCACCCGATACGGCGCGGCTGGACAAGGCGCTGGAGCGGGCCCGCGCTGCCTACCAGGACACCCCCGGTGTCACGGTGATCTGGCAGCAGGAGGTCCACCAACTCCCGACCGGGCGCACCACCCTCGGCTTCCGCGACGGCATCAGCCATCCGAACATCGAGGGCCTCGCGCTGTCCGGCTCCAACCCCCGGGAAGCCCCGATCAAGGCCGGCGAGTTCATCCTCGGCTACCCCGACGAAACCGGCAATCTGCCGCCCATGCCCAGCCCCGATGTGCTGGGACGCAACGGAACCTACGCTGCCGTGCGCAAGGTCCACACCAAGGTGGCCGCCTGGCGTCAGTACCTGCGCGCGAACTCCGCCAGCGCCGAGGAAGAGGCGCTGCTGGCGGCGAAGATGGTCGGGCGCTGGCCGTCCGGGGCACCGTTGGCGCTGACCCCGGAGCACGACGACGCGGCGCTGGGCGCCGATCCGCAGCGCAACAACGACTTCCTGTACCGGGAGAACGACGACCGCGGCTTCCGGTGCCCCGCCGGAGCGCACATCCGGCGCATCAACCCCCGCGATGCGAACATCATCGGCGACGTGCGGATGCACCGCCTCATCCGCCGCGGCACCACCTACGGGCCGCCGCTGCCCGACGGCGTGCTGGACGACGACGGCGCCGACCGGGGCATGGTCGGCCTCTTCTTCGGGGCCCACCTCGACCGACAGTTCGAGTTCATCAAGGCCCAGTGGGTCAATGACGGCAACTTCATCGGCCACCCCGGCGAGAAGGACCCGGTGGCCGGGCACCACGGCGGAACGGGCAGCGCCACCATCCCGGAGAAACCGATCCGGCGCCGCCTGCAGAACATGCCGAGCTTCGTGGTCACCCGCGGCGGTGAGTACTGCTTCATGCCGGGCCTGCGCGCGCTGCGCTGGCTGGCCGAACTCGACGACGACGGGCCTGCCCTACCCCCCGAGGGTGCTACCACGGACTCCGAGAAGAGGCCGACGTCATGACGACAGCACGGTTCGTCCCCTACACGCGGGATGTCGAACACGAGGAACCGCAGTTCGACGACAATCTGCAGACGGTGGTCGACAAGACCACGAGTTTCGTCGCCGAGTCGGTCACCGCCGGTGGTACCGGACGGGCCGTCCGCGACGCCCACGCCACGGGATATGGGCTGGTCCGAGGGCAGGTGGAGATCCTGACCGGGCTTCCCCCCGAGTACGCCCAGGGCATCTACGCGACGCCGGGAACCCACGACGGCCTCATCCGCTTCTCCAACGGCGCCCCGCACACCGGGGCCGACGCGCAACTGGGCACAGCGAAGGGGCTGGCGCTGAAGATCTTCGACATCGACGGCCCGACCCTGCTCGAGGACGAACCGGACACCGGCACGTTCGACTACAACACCATCAACGCACCGACCTTCTTCTGCAACACCATCGAGCACTACCTGTTCATCCAGGACTTGTTCTTCGACGCCTCTGCCTACTTCTCCCAGGGACCGGCGGGCGCGCATCGTTTCTATGCCGAGTTCGTGACCGGAAAGGGAACACTGGACCAGGACGACTGGGCGTGGGATGAGTTCCTGGCCTACCTGCGCATGTCGCAGATCCCCCAGATCAACCTGCTGCTGTCGCGCTACTGGACGATGGGCGCCGTCCGGCACGGGGACTACATCGCCAAGGTGCGCATCGCCCCCGACCTGCAGTTCGCGGAGAAGGTGGTCCGGCGCGTGATCGACCCGGCCTCGGCGCCGGAGGTCTTCCGGCCGGCCCTGCAGGCCGAGCTGCAGGAGCGGCCCTACGCCTTCGACATCCAGGTTCAGCTCTGCACCGACCTGGAGCGGATGCCGGTGGAGGATCTCACCGTGGAGTGGCCCGAACAGCTGTCGCCGTTCGTCACGGTGGCCAGGCTGCGGTTGCCGCAACAGGACATCTCCGGGCCGGACAACCTGGAGAAGATGGACGCCCTGTCCTTCACACCCTGGCGGGTCACCGCCGAGCACGCACCCCTGGGCAACATCATGCGGGCCCGCAAGGAGGTCTACCGACAATCCTCCATCACGCGCCACCAGCTCAACCAACAGCCTCGCACCGAACCCCGCAGCGCCAACGACGTGCTCGCCCCAACCCACCACGGCGACAATGCCAGCGGCGAGTAGGGAAACGGGGTCAGCTCACCGGCGACCTCCAGAACGCCGTCGAGGCCGCGCACCGGGCCGGCTCAGCCCGGGGGTCGTCATCGGCCTGGGGGTGACGGTGGTGTTCCCGGCGTGGGTGGCGGCGCTCAGTGCGCACACCGCGGATCGAGCTCGACCCGGCCACCCGGACTGATCCTCGTGGTGACAGCGCGGAGCCTGTTCGACATGGATCGCCGTCGCCGGCGGCGGGCAATCGTGCGCGCGATCCTCGCTGTCGCGGTGACCTGGGTGCTGCTCTTCGGTGTGTACTACCTGGTGCCGGCCAGGGATTACACCGAACGCAACGCCTTCATCCGGGTATCGATCGGCGGTCTGCTCCTCGCCTGCGTGCTGGCGTGGCAGATTCGTCGAATCGTCCGCGCCCCGGTCCCCGAACTGCGAGCGATCGAAGCGTTGGTCGCGGTCATCTCCCTGTTCCTCGTCCTCTTCGCCACGACCTACCTGTCCCTGTCACTGACCACACCTGCATCGTTCAACCAGCACCTCGACCACACCCGGGCCCTCTACTTCACGATCGCGGTGTTCACGACCGTCGGATTCGGCGACATCGTTCCCCGCACCGATCCGGCGCGCATCCTGGTCAGTGCCCAGATGCTGCTCAATCTGG
This sequence comes from Rhodococcus koreensis, assembly GCF_017068375.1. NCBI lineage: Bacteria > Bacillati > Actinomycetota > Actinomycetes > Mycobacteriales > Nocardiaceae > Rhodococcus > Rhodococcus koreensis. Next base: position 9,959 of record NZ_CP070612.1, on the reverse strand, counting down.
TCATCATCGGGGCCGTGGTCAAACTCCTCGCCACCGCCGCCCGACTCGAACGAACCCGTCGGAACCACCCGGGACCGGAATCGTAGTGGCGCTCCATCCTCGGGGCCACGGCCTCTCGGACATGGCGGGCGCTCTCAACTCTGTCCACTCTGAGGCGCGCGCCTGCCCGAGGGGTCGGCCGAGGATGACATCTGCCCCACCTTCGTCCTCTCACCCGACAATTTTCTGGGTGCGTGTGGCAGCGATTCTCGACGAACAATCGACCCGCGATCGTGTCCCTGCTTACCGAGTGAGCCAGCTCCGGTCATACTGCGTGAGCAAGGCCCACGCAGCACGCGCCGCCACACACCATGTGTAGCGGAAGTGATAACAGGGGCGCTCGGCGGGAACACGGGACGACGAACGGGGCTCTCGATGACCAGAGCTTGTGTTGATGAAATCTTCTGCCACGCAACCCCGTTGGCCGCTGCTACCGCCAGTCGTGGCTCTGCGCGTGCTTCGTGGAAGTCGATGACGTCACGATGAGATGGCATACCGAGCCCACGTCGTCCTCGCGAAGGCGTGGATGGTTGTCCGAGCGCCGTCGCATATCCGCCAGCCTCGCCGTAGCCGTGATCACCGGAGCGATTCTTCTAGCCGGGAAGACTTGGTGGGGCACAGTCTCCGTCGCCAACGGCAGCGTCGTCGCACTCCTCGCGTACATAGCCACTTACCTCATCGCGACCGTCACGGCGTTTTCGTCCGCAACGTCATCGGCTATCCACGGATGGGCGAGTCGGGAAGCTCGAGGCACAGTCCTGCAACGCTACGTTCTGGGCACCGCTCCAGGGCCCGGGGTCTCCCTCTTCTTCGCCGCTGGCGCACTGATTGTCGCGATGGTCTGGCTACCGGGCCGCGGGGGCGACACACTGCCGACCGGCCCCCGGGTGGGAGTCGCTATCGCGTTGATCGTGGTGGCCTGGCTGTCCGTCGCCGTGTCATACGCGGTCACCTTCTACGCGGACAACCTTGTCGAGGGCGGCAAAGCGCTCGAATTTCCAGGCAAAGGTGACGCCGAGCCGTCCGACTACCTGTACTTCGCCATCTCCGTCATGACGACGTTCGGCACCACGGACGTCAACGTGACCTCACAGAAGATGCGCCGAACCGTCACTGCGAACGCCGTGATCGCATTTGTTTTCAACACGGTCACCGTCGCCGCGGCTGTCTCCGCACTCAGCTAGCAGCGCCACCACTTCGCCACCATCCTGAGTGACCCGTCTGATGAACCGGACGATGCGGTGATCTCCGCCTTTGCCGAGTTCGGCTGTTCGGCCCGGCCCGATCACGCGACCAAAATCGCCGCCCGACAGAGTCTTGCGCATTCGGCATAGAACTGCATGACATCGACGCGTCCGCTGCGGAACTGGTCGGCGCAACCGGGTACTCCGCGACCGTGTCGACGAAGAACCGATACTCCTCGTCATCCCCACCGCTTCGGCCGAGCCGCACCCGGTGCAGAGCCACGACATCGGCGAGGCTGTGATCGACCAGCAGGTCGGCGTGGACGTTTCGCGACGGAGACGAGCCGCCATGGATCACAGCAAACCGACGAGTATCGGAATCCGTCATGAACTCGCAGATTTCACGCGTAACTCATGAAATCCATCAGTTTCGAGCGAAATCGAGGGTAAAGCCTATGCGGCGCGATGCAGCGCAGTGACCAGCTGAAATCGGCGAATTCCCCTTGCAACGGCTCAAACGAACTTGCACGCACTCCGGTATGTGGTCATTCCTCCAGTGCTTAAGACGCCGAAAAGTGCAGGTCATCGGCGTACCTCGGCGGGTTTCCTCCGAGCCGAGGCATCAGCAACGTTACACCTTCTTCGAAAGTATGTTCGACTACACTGGTGGGTGGATCGGATCGGTTTAGGGATGTGTGAAGGCGGCGAGTATGAGCGAACTGCCCATTGCGTCCGCCTCGAACGGGCTCACCAAAGCGGAGAAACTCGACCAGCTGCGGCGGAAGATGGCGGCGATTCCCGCCCGGTCCGAGGGCACCGCACCGGCTATGCCTGCGGTGATGCTGCGGTCCGTCGATGAGCCAACACCGGTTGTGGCCACCGCTCAGACCACGCTGCGAACGCTTCCTGTTCCCTCTCCGATCGCGGAACTACTTCCACGTGGAGGGCTCGCCCGGGGCACTGTGGCCAGCGTCGCTGGAACGTCGTCGGTGCTGGTCGGGCTCCTTGCCTCGGTCACCGCCAGCGGTTCGCACGCGGCCGTCATTGGAATGCCGGATTTGAGTCTGCTGGCCGCGGTCGAACAGGGTGCGGACCTCTCCCGGATTGCGATCGTGCCCGCACCGAAGGACTCCGCGGTCGAGGTCGCGGCGATCCTTCTCGATGGCGTTGACCTCGTCATTCTCGGGCTGTCGGGCGCGGCCGTGACGCCGTCGAGGGCCAGGGCGGTGGTGGCGAGGGCCCGATCCAAGGACGCCGTCTTACTGGTGGCTGAGGGGCACTGGGACGGGGTGGATCTGCGCATCGAGTCCCGAGTCGCTGGATACTCCGGTCTCGGCGAAGGGCACGGCCGCGTCACCGGGATACAACTCGACGTCGCGGCCGCCGGCAAAGGATTCCAACGGCGCACACGGCGTATGGAGATCCGCAGCGACTCCGGTTCGGTGGCCTGGCGCACGGTCCCCGAGGTCCAGGCCACCGGCCACGCCCCCTTGCGAGCTGCGCTGTGATGAACACCGACAGCTGGACCGAACGATGGCCCGAGCACCCGGTCATCAGGACATTCGACCCCCCGCGCCCGGTCCAGGTGGACATCAGCAAGGCGTTGCCCCTCGGACGTGGCGGGGCGGCCCGGGCCGATTACGTCAGCATGCGGGTGAAGAGCTCAGCGGTCTACCTGTCCGGTCTGCGGCCAGCGCTTCAAACGCACTGGTTCAAAATCCACGATGGACAGTGGTTAGCGGCGATCACCGTGTACGTCACCGACGCCGCGGGGATGAACAGCCTCGAACTAGACATGGTCGTCACTGCCGACGCCATCAGCGAACCGCCCTCCGCCTAGCTGCCGAACGCGGGCCCGCCGTCTCGGATGAACCGGTGACGCGACGAACGCAGTCGTCTATCAGCTGGTGATCCGCCTGCCCGGCGGCCTGGCCACCTGCGGTGTCCCCTGATTCGAACTCCGCTGCGCTCCGCCCTGTTGAAGAACATCGTTCGTTTGACGTGCTGGCCTTCCGATCCTGATCGACGGCGGTCCTGGCGCAACCCCTGGCGGCGCAAGCGCCGGCGCAGCTCCGAGAACTTTCTCAACCCGCACTCGCTGGCGCTCGCAGAGAAACTTCTCGGCCCAGGGGTTGCGACAGCCCCTGATACCGCCGATCCGACTCTCCTTTGCCAGCACGGCAAAACGAACGATCGGGGCACGCGAGTGGTCCGATCCCGTACGAAAGGGTCACTTGACCTATGGGCACAGCAACACCATCCGTAGCTCCCACCGTGGAGACGTCCGAGGTGCTCGACTACCGGCACTACGGAACCCTCGAGGAGATCTACCACCGGGAACTGATCCGACTGGCGGCGGTCGGCGTCGCCGATCCCGAGGTGACCTCGACCGGCGGCAACTGCTACGCCCTCACCGGCGACGCCGGTTACGCCCCCGACGGCCGATCGATCTACCTCCTCGCCACCACCAACGGCGATCCCGCTCTGACGACCGGTGAACCCATTACGAGCTGGGCTGTCGGCCTGTACGACACGCAGGGTGACTCGGTCGCCCTGGCAATGGGCGAGGCCAGCGCCGAGGCACTCGGCGACTCTCCCGATGCACTCGGCTGCGCAGTCACCCGCGCCCGCACGGCACTGCACCAGTACACCGGCGGTGCACCGGCAGGGAAGGTCGCTCTCATCGGAGACCAGGGCGTGACCTGGATCCCCGCATAACCACCAACACCGCACACACCCATCACCGAAGGAGAACGAAAAACTATGTCGAAGAACATCTTCCAGGCTGGCGACCGCGTCATCATCGACCCCGTGGTCGCGAACAAGGACATGAAGGGGCGTGTTTTCGAGGTGGTTCGCCGGTTGAAGGTGAACTACGACGTCAAGCCACTCGACGGTGTCGGCCCCTTGGTGCGGGCGCAACCGGAGGTGCTGTTACCCGCCCCCGCGGAACTGTTGGCCAAGCCGATCGTCGCGGTCGCGCCCTTGTCGACCGGCTCCACGGTCCGGGTGAAGCGAGCCCGCAATATCGATCCGAAGACGCTGTTCGTGGTCCTCGCCAACGGCGCCAAGGTGAAGATCGCCGAGTTGGGCGGCGAAGACGGCCGGTACTGGAATGTGCCTCGGAGCGCGCTGGAGAAGGTGACGATCGACCTATCCGCAGCCGCTGCCAGCGCCCAGGTGGCCGAAGCCCGCTAATCCGACGCCCGGCCGACACATTCTGACGGCCACATCCCGACCCGCCGGAAAAGAGCACACCGGGCAGCAACTATCTGCCCGGTTTGCTCGCCGAAACCGTACAGGGAGCTACTCACCATGACCGAGCCCAGATACCAACTTCCCCAGCTCGACCTCTTCACCCCATGCGCTGTCCACGCCTGCGACTTCCCAGTCGTCGAGGCCGAGAAGGTGTGCGCCGGATGCCTGGACGAGTTCGGCGACATGCTGCGACCCACCGCACCGTGCACTCCAACGCAGCCCGAGCCCGCGCACTCCACCGGCAACCCGGAGCGAAACACTCCGCCTCGAATCGCCCATCCTGCCGAGCCCGACCGGAAGGCGAATCAGCGGTGCTGGCTTTGTGAGGAACGCCGAACCTGCACCAAAGTGCACGGCCAATGGGAATGCGGAGACTGCATGCGGGTGTAGTCGGGCACTCGCCTAGCGCGACTCAGTAGGCGCTGTTACCCGACGGGTAGGCCGCATCAGCGGAGTGCGGACGCGATGCCGACTCCGCCCAGGTAGGCCGCCGGCGCGGCTGGTGATTCGTGGGAATCGGGGCAAGGAAATGCAATCCCGGCAGGCTGAACACTGACAACGCTAGTCGAGTCCGCCACAGCTTGTGCTTGACCGCCCACAGCCAGTGGCCGACCAACCACAGCCCCACACCGCTGACGATCGACCACACCGCCGCCGACGTCACATTGTCACCAGCGACCCGGATCAAACCCGACAACGCGAGCAGGAAGCCAGCGAACCGGGCCAACCCGGATCCGAACATCCACACCAACAACACGACCAGCGCAATCCCCGCCAGAGCGCTCATGACCCATCCCCTCCTACAGCTCGCATCGTCCCTGCATTGTTCCGCCGACCACCGACACGCCCATATCCCGCGCCGGACGGAACTACAGGATTGCCCGAATAAGAAACCCGGTGGCGCTCTTCACGTTTCCGGAAATTGTTCAATTCATAATTCGGATCAATTTTAAATTCGACTCTTAATGGTTCTCGCGGCGCTTGATGAAGGAGTCAAATTGTTTTAATTACGCCAGCTCCGCTGTATGGGTTCGAAACCCGCCTCTAGTCTGAAAACAAGAAACGCCTAGATGAGTCCAGGTGAGGTCCATAAGGCATGGTGAGCGCGATAGATGCAGACTTTCGGTCTGAATGTGTGTGCCAAGAGTAACGCGAATAGATGCTGCTAATACTTGAGAAAACCATGGACAATTTCGCTTTATCGACTAGAATAAGAATTGTCAAAGAAGGGGAGGAACAATGGCTGCGCCACTGCGGATCGCACCGGCGATCGACGATATGGTCAGCGACACGGAATTGCCCGTGCGTGCCGATACCGCACCACACCTCAATGCCGAAGCGTGCTGCCTGGCCGCGCTGATGCAGATCCCGGCAGACCAGGCTCGTCCGATCGCCGACGTCCTCAGCCGCAATGACTTCACCCACACCGCCTACGCCGCCCTCTACGGGCTGATCCACGGCCTGATCCGCCGGGAACAGCCGCACGATTACGTCATGGTCGCCCACGAGATCGACAGTCGACCTGCCGGCATCGAACACCACCGAGTGCCGTTGCGTCAGCAACTCGTTCGCATCATCGGCTCGGCACCATTTCCCGAACGCGCGGCTCACTACGCCAAAGCCGTTATCGCCCAGTCCTACCGACGCTCCTTCGAGACCACGGCCCAGGCGCTCAGCGAAGCGACCGAGACCATGGCCACGGACGGCCTCTACGAGTACATGTGCCAGCTCGGCCGCCGCCAGCGCGACGCCCACGCCCGCTACGCAGCCATCTGCGCCACCATCGAATGAAGGGAACCCCAATGTTCGTCGACGACGACCACCTCAAGGACGCTCACATCCTGCGTGAGCAGGGCAAGGACTGGAGTGAGGTGGCCCGCGAACTCGGGTGCACGGCGGCCGCGGCCCAATCCTTCGCCACCGCTTATCAACGCCGTACCGACGCCGCGGCCGCGGAACATCAGACGGCCCTGTTCTGAATCTGTGAGCTGAACCCTGCCAGACCGATCCGGCACACTGGCGGGAGAGAACACACGTGTCACGATGGAGATTACGACAGCGCGTATGCGTTTCAAAGATGAGCACCCAGAACTGTTTCGCCAACTACATCGGGCCCGCAATGTCGGGGTCGACCTTGATTCGATCTCGGCCTCTTCCCACGAGATGCTGTGGTGGCGTTGCCCGGTTGGCCACGAGTGGCGAGAGACACCGCTGCAACGGCGATCGCACGCGACGTGGAAGAAGGGGGATCTCCACGCATGCCTGTACTGCGTAGCTCCTGGCTGCCTCGTCTACAGCTGCGGGCATCGCAGGTTTCGGCGCAGTGAATCCACCTTCCGTGTGCTCGCCCACCCGTGCGGCAAGTGTGAGAGCACAGAGCACGCACAACTGATTCTCGACGCCCTTGACGATTCGACCGCGGCCGCGGTCCGCATCCTCGATGAGAGTCCGCACTACGCCCTGTTCTGCAGCAAAGCGGCCGATACAGTCGAGTGGTGGGAAGAGATCTTCCCACTGGTGGAGGCATATTTCGTTCGCATGGTCAGCGTGTACGTCGCCATCCAGACCGTCGAGCATCGTCCCGCTTTGAGCGAGCCGACATCGAGCGTGCTCGGCGCGTGCATGCTGCGCATCCTCGATGCGCTACGGCAGGACTGTCGGGAGGAGATGCACACGGCCGTGCCGGAAGACGCCGGACACATGCGTTCCACGTATCTTCCCGGCCGGCACACTGTCGAGGTCGGATGGGCGCTGAAGAAGCTCGGCTTCGACATCCTCGACACACCGCTAACGGACGATATCGAGCGACGCGTGCAATTCTGCGAGCGACAACGCTTCTCCGCGACCGGTGAGCTCCCGCTGGTCAACCTCGCAGACAGGCACTATCCCGCCTTCATCCACCTTCCTCGCGACCGCGAGAAAGGGGCAGCGACCGAACTGCAGCGATTCCGGCCGAAGCAGCTCCCACCACGGATAACTGCCCTACGGGTCGCGCTCGACGAATCCTCACCCGCCGGACCCGACGACCCACTCGGCCGAACGCACGTCGGCTACTCCCCAGATCTCACGCCGCAGGAACTGTGGGAGCGGGGACGCGGAGTGTGGAAGTTCCGTGCCGATCACGTCGCCGCATCGAAGATCATGCTGCTGGTCCACGACAAGACGGTTGTGCTGGTTGCATCGATCACCGGCCTGACCCTGCACCGCGGCGGCCTGGCCATCCTCGGCGACCCACTCCCCGACCATCCACTCACCAGCAAACCCGATCCACTACATACACCGAATCCGTTGGCCTACGGCACCATCGGAACCGACTGAACCTCGGCGCCAGTCCCACATCGGACTGTCCCTACCAGGCAACGACGCCGCGATTCTCCCCAGCACACCGAAGCACAAGGCCCCGCACACCAGTGCGGGGCCTTTCTGCGAATGAGACCAGGAACTCGGGGTTTGCGTGTTCTTACCGTCGCCACGGCCGCCACCGATGCGTGCCACCGACCCTCCGGGCCGGCGCCGGCCACCTGCGGTGTCCCCCAATTGGAGCTCCGCTGCGCTCCGCTCTGTTGAAGAACATCGTTCTTTTGACCTGCTGGCCTTCCGATTCTGATCGACGGCGGCCGGGGAACAACCCCTGGCGGCGCAAGCGCCGGCACAAGGCTCCGAGAACTTTCTCAACCCGCACTCGCTTCGCTCGCAGAGAAACTTCTCGGCCCAGGGGTTGCACCCCGTCCTGATACCGCCGATCCGAACCTCCCTTGCCAGCAGGGCAAAAAGAACGGCAGGGCCGCAGGAGTGGTCCGGCAGAGCATCGGAGGTTCATATGAGTACCACCATCGTTCTCGACAAGGTCATCGATCCCATCGCGGTCGCACGCGCGATCTACGCCGACCTGTGGGTCGAGGAGGACCCCCACTTCGACGACCTGACCACGAGCATGCGCGCCGAACTGATCGGCATGGTCCTCGAACTCTCCCCGACCGACCCGTACATCGAGGCGGCGGCGATCCCGCTGACCCCGGCCAACTTCGGCCTCTGACACACCAACCCTTCGAAGGAGACACACATGCGCACCACCTTTTCCGCCATCGTCATCGAGATCGACGGCACCATGACCGCCCAGGACCTCCCGGTCGACCCGTTGTGGGCGAGCCTGCGCATCCCGGCCGGTATCGGCGCTGCCCTGGACGTCGTCGGCGACGTCGGCACGGCCGGATTCGTCCTCGGACGCGGCCCCCACCAGGGCACGGCGAGCCTGCTCGTCGGGGCGAACCACCAGGACGCCCCGGCAGTCCCGGTCAACCCGGTAGCCACCGCGATCGTCCGCCGGTACGGCCCGGTCACCGACCGCCCGATTCGCGGCCGCGCCGTACTGGTCGCCGGATGGGACGAGAACCCGGAACCGATCCTCGCGCCGGTCGCGGAGGCTCTGATCGCCCGCCGCAGCGCCCGCCCCGCCCAGGCGGCGTAAGCACTCCAATCCGAAACGCCGGTGGGACCCGGACAGCAGCTATCTGCCCGGTTCCCACCGACACGACGGACACCCCCCCCAGACGACCGGCACTGGAAAGTCCCGGTCCCACCACCACGAAGGGAACCGCAATGAACGTGACACCAGGAGCACCGAGCGTGCCGATGCGGGTGCTACACAACGAGGCACGGGACGCGATGCTCATCGGCTACACCGACGGCGACCCACTGCGCGAGGTGATCCGGTTCGAGATGGATCCACGCCGCGACCTCGAAGAAAACCTCGAAGAGGTCTTCGAGGCGTTCAACGAACCCGGCCCCCGGCTCATCGGACTCGAAGCGGTCCGCCGATACAGGGCCGAGCGGAACCGGTCACTGAGCAAGGGCGACGTTCTGTTTTACGGCGAGATCGCGTACGCCGTCGCCGCCGCCGGATTCGTGCGGGTGTACCCGACGCGCGAATCCATCACCTTCCGCTGACCTGCCCGAACCAAGACACGGACCCGGAAAGACGGGAACACCGGGCAGCAGCTATCTGCCCGGTGTTCTCGCCCGAACAGTACAGGAGAGAGAACACATGACCCCGACCGTCACCAACCTCCGGACCACCACCAACGCCGCCGAGGAACTGGTCCACCTGCACCCCGATGAGATCGTGCTCGAACCCAACGCGCGGACCACCGTCGACCCGGACGAGCTCGCCGAACTCACCGAATCGCTGCGCGAACACGGTGTCCTCCTGGCGATCAAGGCGATCCGCTACGCAGACGGCACGATCCGAGTACGAGACGGACAGCGCCGCACGCTCGCCGCACGCGACGCCGGACTGGCCAGCATCCCCGCCCACGTCACACCGGACACCGCGACCAGCGACAAGGAACGAGGTATCCAACGGATCGGGCAGCAGATTGCCGCCAACGACCACAGGACCGACCTGACCGCCGGTCAGCGCGCCGCCGGGATCGCGGAGATGCTCGACCTCGGAGCAACCGTCACCAAGGTGGCCAAAGC
>NZ_CP070611.1:0-502657 GCF_017068375.1 Rhodococcus koreensis | reverse complement strand
CCGACCCTCGAGAGGGCACAGATCCGCCCGAGGGGACGGAAAAACCGATATCGGGCACACCCTGCGTCGAACTCCTCCTCCGCCGCCCCGGTATCGAATGTTGTTACGGAACAATGAATCAACTCGATATCGCACCCTTGTCTTGGCTCACCGGGCACCGCCGGCTGACCATCCGCTATGAACGCCATACCGAACACTTCGCCGGCTTCCTCCACCTCGCCGCCGCCGTCACCTGCTTCAAGAAACTCCCCACATGAGACATGCTCTCAGCCTGAATCCGTGGAGTCGTCGTGGGAGCGGCGGCGTGCGAACAGCGAAAGCGCCTACCGTCCTAGAGCTGCTCGGATCGCCGACGAGCGAGCTCGACGCGCACCGCGGCGTAGATGAGGACGGGATGACCCGAATCCGCGGGTGTCCCACCCTCACGCTCGCACTCCTCCAGGAACTCCTCGAGCCGGTCCATCGTCCACTTCTCCAGTCCGGCGCCGCAGCGGTAGTCAGGCATGGCCTCCACTATCCACTCCGCTCCGAAATCCGTCGCACCGAGGAGCCTCCGGCAACTCGGGAACGCAGATACGCGGATACGCGAAGGCCGGTATAGCGTGCAGTGCCGGTATCGGCACCAACCCTTGCTATTCCCGATCGCCGACCGGATCGCCGCACCCGTACTCGCCGCTGCCGACAGGTCGATCACCTCCGCGCGCCCGTCCAGATCCATCCACACCGCCGTCATGTTGTTCCTGTGCTTGTTCACGTGGTTCGACGGGCTGTGGCCGGCGACACCCGTGCCGTCGCACTGGGGCCAGCCGCCGATCTCGCTATCGGTTCCGGACGCTGACCTTGGGTCACGCACGGAGGGCGGATCAGCGTCGAACGAGAGCAGCCTCCGGGAGGTGGTTCCCCTCGAGGAATATGCGTTCGTGCTCGCGTACGACGGAGGCAAGCCGGCGATGGAGAGCTCGTCCGCGGGTGCTCAGATAGACGCGAACCTTGCGTCTATCGACCGCATCGACCTCGCGATAGACGGCTGCAACGGACACCAGCCGGTCGACGATGCGGGTCAACGTCGCACCGTTCGCACCGGTCCGGACAATCAGGTCCGCCATCGTCAAACCACGCTCTCGAGCGAGGGCCTCGAGCACCAACCAGTGATCGATGGCAAGACCATCCGGTTTGAGTGCCGCTTCGATATCGGCAGCGAGGCGTCGAGACGCGCGGGTCAGCGACACCGCCAGGGACTCCGGCAGTTCGTCGTTCGGAATCTGTCTCTTCGCCATCTCAATCCTCCCCTATTGCCGAAACTGCATTCATGGCAAATACTTTTATTTGAGATGATATACGTACCCGGACGTACCCGGTCGCCGGACTGGACAATCGCGATGGTGGTACCCCTGCAGGGGCCCGCCGGCCTTTTCGGGCCCTCATGTGAGGCGATGAGCGAGCTGGTTGCCCGCGACCTGAACGACGCGGGCGGCATTCTGGGCCGCGAGGTCCGGATAGAAGTGGTCGACGGCGGTGGTGATCCCGCGCGAGTTGCGGCCGAAGTGGGTGCGCTGGTCGATCAGGGACGCATCGATGCCGTCACCGGCTGGCACATTTCCTCCGTACGCCACACTCTCGCGCCGGTGCTCGCGGGCCGCGTTCCCTACGTCTACCCGGCGTTGTACGAAGGCGGGGAACACCGACCTGGTGTCTACTGCAGCGGTGAAACGCCACGACTACAGATCGAACCCGCGTTGCGCTGGATGCGCGAACACATGGGAATGCGGCGGTGGTATGTCGTCGGCGACGACTACGTCTGGCCGCGACGCTCCTCGGCGGCCGTGCACGCGTTCGCCGACGAAATCGGACTGGACATCGTCGGTCAGTCCTTTGTCGGCCTCGGTGGCCGGAACATCGGGCGCGTCGTCCGACAAATCGCCCAGACCGAGTGCGATGGAGTGTTCATGCTCCTGGTCGGACAAGACGCTGTGGCCTTCAACCGTAGTTTCGCCCGCGCCGGCCTTCAGGACCGACTGATCAGGTTCACGCCCTTCATGGAAGAGAACATGATGATCGCGAGCGGAGCCGGCGCGTTGGTGGGAATGTTCGCGGCCGCGTCCTACTTTCGGTCGAGGGTGGATGCGAACTCGATGGCTCTGCTGGGCAGGTACGTCGACCTCCACGGACCGGACGGCCCACCGATCAGCGCTGTATCGGAGTCCTGTTATGAAGGCGGGCAGACCCTGGCGCACCTCATCGGTCGCGCCGGCAGCCCCTCGATCGCCGCCATCGACGCTGCGATCGACGGGACCGCGTACGAGGGCCCCCGCGGCACCGTCGAATTCAAAGGCCGCAGGGCGCACCAACCGGTACACCTCGCGGTCGCCAATGGGCTCGATTTCGACATCCTCACGACCTTGCAGCCTGCAAAGCGGCCTGGCTGACTCTCGCGCAGCGAAGGTCTCCACCGCAGGCCGGCGACAGTCGGCGGTCTCGACGACGACTCGCGCATCGGCGTGACCTACACACGTCTCTGACGACGACGCCGCTCTGCCCGACCACATCGTGCCAGTGGCATTGGACCGGCTCACATCGTCGTCACCGGCGGCCGCGCACTGCGAAACAGACGCCCTGGGGGAGAGACGTGCACTCCCCACCGAATGCGTTAACAACCCGAAGGACGCCAGTCGATTGACGCAGGTTCACACTCGGTATATTTTTATGTGAGAATGTTTCGGTTTTCCGCTCGCTCGGTCACGCTCCTGGCATCCTTGCCGATCGCGCGTGCCCGGAACATTCCCCCAACTCGCGGGACGACGATGTCCACACTCCCTCGATGACCAATCAGGAGAATCATGCGACACGGCGACATAACCTCCAACGACGACACTGTCGGTGTAGCAGTGATCAACTACAAGATGCCGCGGCTTCACAGCCGGGCCGAGGTGCTCGAGAACGCCGCCAAGATCGGCGAAATGGTCCGGGGCATCAAATCCGGCCTGCCCGGCCTGGACCTGTTGATCTTTCCGGAATACTCCACGCACGGAATCATGTACGACCAACAGGAGATGTTCGACACCGCTACAACGATTCCCGGTCCCGAAACGGCGATCTTCTCCGCCGCGTGCCGCGACGCGGGCACCTGGGGTGTCTTCAGCATCACCGGTGAGCAACACGAGGATCATCCGAACAAACCCCCGTACAACACCCTCGTGTTGATCAACGACCGCGGGGAGATCGTGCAGAAGTACCGAAAGATACTGCCGTGGACTCCCATCGAGGGGTGGTACCCGGGCGGGGAAACATACGTCGCCGACGGCCCGAAAGGCCTCAAGGTTTCGTTGATCGTGTGCGACGACGGCAACTACCCGGAAATCTGGCGCGACTGCGCCATGAAGGGCGCCGAGCTGATCGTGCGCTGCCAGGGCTATATGTATCCCGCCGCAGAGCAGACGGTCACGATGGCCAAAGCTATGGCTTGGGCCAATAATTCGTACGTTGCCGTGGCAAACGCCGCCGGTTTCGACGGTGTTTACACCTACTTCGGCCACTCGTCCATCATCGGGTTCGACGGCCGCACCCTCGGGGAAACCGGCACCGAGGAGTACGGAATGCAATACGCGCAATTATCGGTGTCCGCAATCAGAGACGCCCGACGGAACGATCAATCCAGCAATCACCTCTTCAAACTGCTTCATCGTGGGTATTCCGGCGTGCTCACTGCGGGCGAGGGCGATAGGGGAATCGCCGACTGTCCCTTCGATTTCTACAAACTATGGGTCACCGACGCCCAGAAGGCGCGCGAACAGGTCGAGGCCATCACCCGCGACACGATCGGCGTCGCCGACTGCCCCGTCGGCGAGATCCCCCACGCGAAGGTCCTCGGCGCGTAGCAATCCGAAGCAATGATGGGCGGCCACGAGCTTTCCGCACAGGAACTTCCCCCGGTGCGCGCCGCCGGGCGTTGACCGTGTCCCGGCCTGCCTGTGGCGTCAGAGCTGCGCGGCAGCGTCTGGGTTCGGCTTCAGGATCCGCGCCGGGCCACCACCGCCTCGACGATCGCGACGAGACGTTCGCCGACGCGGTCCACGCTTCCGTTCTGCGCACTCACCTGTGCCCCTTCCAGGGCGAAGGTGACCTCCGCCGCCGCGCCCTCGGGGTCGGTGAGGCCGGCCGCCGAGCACATAGCGGCGATGCGGCGGAACTGCCGCGCCTTGTGCGCTTCGATCACCTGGCGCGCCGGGTGCGAGCGGTCGGGTAGCTCGGCGATCGAGTTGATGAAGGGGCATCCGCGATGCGAGATCGCCGACAGTCCGTCGGCGATGAACGCCGCCACACCGAGAATCTGGGCCCGGGGGTCGTCCGGCCACCGCTGCTCGATCTTGTCGAACGCGGCGGCGTAGTCAGCCGCGACGATCGAAAGCCATTGCGCCACCAGTGCGTCCTTGGTACCGAAATGCCGGTACAGCGCGGCCTTGGTGGTCCCGGCCTTGTCCGCGACGGCCTGCACGCCGACCCCGCGGATTCCCTCGGAGTAGAACAGTTCCTCCGCCGCGTCGAGGATCCGCTCGCGCGGCGGCAGGGTGGCCACCCTGTCCGCGCGGCTGGGCCGCACTGTGTCCTCCATGCCCACTCCTCCTGTTCGAATCGCTCCCGGCAATTTCCGGTGATGCGCCGCCACCCACAATACGGTACCGTTCAGTGTCATGCGATACCGAGCGGTATTGCATGACACTGATCGGTTCCATTTGTTGGAGGAGTTCTCATGAAGTTGTCGGAGTACGTCAAGCACGACGCCGTCGGGCTGGCGGCGCTGGTCGCCCGCGGCGAGGTGACCCGCACCGAGCTGGAGACGGCCGCCCTGGAGGCGGTCGCCGCGGTCAACCCCCTGATCAACGCGGTCGTCGAGACCTGGCCCGCCGAGGGCGGGGAGGAGCCGGACTCGGGGGCGTCCTCCGACGGGGCGGTGCTGGCCGGGGTGCCCTTCCTGATCAAGGACCTGGGCGTCTCCATGGCCGGCAAGCGGGTCGAGCTGGGCAGCCGGCTGGCGGCCGGAAATATCGCGGCGGAGGACTCCTCGCTCATGCGGCGGTTCCGCCGGGCCGGGCTGGCGACGTTCGGCCGGACCTCGACCCCGGAGTTCGCCTACAGCACCACCACCGAGCCCGTCCTGTACGGGCCGACCCGCAACCCCTGGGATCCCGCCCGCACCCCGGGCGGCTCCAGCGGCGGCTCCGCGGCGGCAGTCGCCGCCGGCATCGTCCCGGTCGCGCACGCCACCGACGCCGCCGGCTCGATCCGCATCCCCGCCGCCAGCACCGGCCTGTTCGGCCTCAAGCCCACGCGCGGGCGAGTCTCCATGGGCCCCGACGTCGACGAGATCTTCAACGGCCTCGCGGTCCACGGCTCCGTCAGCCGCACCGTCCGCGACAGTGCAGCCCTGCTCGACCACATCCGCGGCCCCGAGACCGGCGACCCGTACTTCGCCACACAACCCGACCGCCCCTATTCCGAGGAGATCACCCGCCAGCCGGGCAACCTCCGCATCGGCGTCCTCACCCAGGGCGGCGGCCGGCGCCGCACCGACGGCCCGGTCGCCGACGCCGTGTCCCGGACCGCGGAACTCGTCGCCTCGCTCGGCCACCACGTCGAGGAGGCCACACTCGACCTCGGGGTGAGCTGGGAGGAGTTCGTCCTGGCCAACGCCCGGATCTGGACGTCCAACCTGGTCCCCTGGCTCGACGCCCTGGCGGCCGCGTTCGACCGCCCCATCGACCCCTCCACCGTCCAGACCGAGATGCTCGCCAGCTACGCCTTCGGCCGCCAGGTCACCGGCGCCGACTTCGTCAGCGCGCTCGGCGTGCGCAACACCGTTGCCCGCAGCATCGGCCGTTACTTCACCCAGTACGACCTGCTGCTCACCCCCACCCTCCCCGAACTGCCGCCGCTCCTGGGCGTCTACGCCGAGGGGGTCGAGAACCTCGACGGCCTCGGTTGGCTCGACCGCCTCTTCGACCGCTCCCCCTTCACCGCCGGCTTCAACGTCGCCGGCACCCCCGCGATGTCCGTACCGCTCTCCACCGACCCCGCCACCGGACTCCCCATCGGCCTGCAGTTCGCCGCAGGCTACGGCCGCGAGGACACCCTCTTCCGCCTCGCCGCCCAACTCGAACAGGCCGCACCCTGGGCCCACCGGACCCCCGCCATCTGGGCAGGCACCCACTCCGCAGGGGCCTGACAAGGCCGCGCGATATCCCTGGCGAGCCGTCGGCAGGGATATCGCAGAACCACGCGCCGAGGCCTGGCCTGCACAAGTGCCACCTGAGCTCACGCTCGGCTTGCGGCGCCGTCCGTGGCTGCGATACCTTGATGGTTGATCCGTCGTAGGACTATCGAACCATTGTGTGTGGAGGAGGCTCCGTCATGGCCCGTGACGCTCCGGTTCCATTGGACACCCAGGTGGAGTTGTTCAAGGCCATGGCCGACCCGGTCCGTCTGGATCTGCTCAAGCGCATTGCTTCGGTGCCCGAGATGGCCTGCACTGATCTGGTCGAGGAATCGCATGTTGCGAAATCGACCGTCTCGTACCATATGAAGGCTCTCCGTACCGCAGGCCTGATCGAAGTGCGCAAGGAGGGCAGGAACTTTCACTACACCTACCGTCCTGACGCAATGAAGATGCTGGCATCGACACTTGGGGAGATCGGACGATAAGGATCCGTTGGCCACCCGTCGGAGTGGTCGGCACGGACGCGTGACCTCAGTTCGCGCCGCTCCCCGGGGCACCAAGATCGGTCCCCGGCGACATCCACCGTGGCCCACGCCTGTCGGACATTTTGAGAACTGGTGCCGCATCCGGGCACCGCGATCGCCGCTCGAGGGGCGGCGCCGCATCGTTCAGTGCGGCTTAGGGTTCGGCTTCGCCGGCAAGGGCAGCGCCGAGTCGGTTTCTCGGCCACGCCGCCGTACCGCGTTGGGATTCGTCGAGCGACCACATCGGATGGCAGGACCTGCCCTGGTTCCGGTCGGTTCGGTGGCGAATCAGTGACCTCGGCGCTGCTCGCATCGATCGAGGTAATCGCCGAGTAGTTCTGCTGTTCTGGTGGGTTGTTCGTCGACGAAGAAATGTCCACCATCCACGGCGGCTGTTTCGAGCTCGGCGCATCGGCGCTGCCAGGTTGCCGTGATGTCGTATTTGCGGGCCATCAGTCCCCGCGTTCCCCACATGGCGAGGGTGGGGCAGGTGATCGTGCGGTGCAGATCGGCAGCATCGTGTTCGAAGTCGATCGTCAACGCTGCGCGGTAGTCCTCACAGGAGGCGCGGATCATCTCGGGGTTGTTCCAGCAGCGGCGGTATTCCGCGAGTTGCGCCGGGTCGAACTTGTCGATGGAGCCCGCTCCCCAGGTTGCCACGCTGTTGGTGAAGAAGAGGTCGGGATCGTGGCCGATCAGGGTTTCGGGCGTCGGGCTGGGCAGACTGAGGAAGAACCAGTGCCAGTATCCAGCCGCGGTCTGGTGGTCGATCGATGTGATCAACGTGTGGGTCGGGATGATGTCGAGTACAGCCAGTGATCGAATGACATCGGGATGGTCCAGCGCTGCTCGGTGTCCGGCCCGGCCCCCGCGATCATGGCCGACGAGGTGGAAGGTGGTGAATCCGAGGCCCCGCATCAGTTGGACCTGATCGGCGGCCAGGGCGCGAAACGAATACGTCGAGTGGTCGGGTTGGGAAGCGGGCTTGCTCGAGTCGCCGTACCCGCGGAGATCGCTGCAGACGACGGTGAACCGACGAGCGAGTATCGATGCGATCGGAGCCCACATTGCCGAGGTCTGCGGAAGCCGGGCAGGAGAAGTACCGGGGGTCCGTCACCGGCGACACGGCAGTGTATTTCGGCTCCGTCGACGGAGAGCGTGAGGTCCTGAAATTGCGCAAACAAGACCATTGATCCGATCGCCTCATCTCTGAGTAGGTACCGGCCGTCGCCGGCACTTGCATCGCGCGGGTACTGCAATCGCTCCCTGACCCGGCCGAGAGGATTGCCCGCGGTGAACGTCTAGGCCCGGACAGGGCCGACGCCTCGAGATTGCTGTTTCAGCCCCGGGAACGGCGCCCATTCGATGCGAGCAGAGCACGGAAACTGCAGTCGACGACTGCTCCTCGCCTTGGACGGTGCATCTTCGCCGGTGGGAACCCGCTCGACGCGGGATCCGGCCCGGCAAAGGGGGCCTGGAACCGGCGCTCGGGGACGGTTGTGGAGCTTGCGATCCTGGAATTTGGTGACCACCGCAAAGGGGAGGACTGGCCGCGTGCAGGCGAGTTCGAGAACGGCGAACCGCCGACGGGAGCGCCGGTAGTGACACCGGCGCTCCCGTTGACCTCAGACGGTGTGACACCGAGCGCGGTTACTCCGACGCGCCGGATCGGTGCCGTCGTCGTTCGCTATCAGGCTTCGTGGGACTTCTCGTGGGGGAGCTGTCCCACGGGGCAGTCGGCGACGCCGATCGTGCCACGCGTGATTTCTTCGACCTTCTCCCGCGCCTTCTCGGCGTCGGTGACCCACAACCGGTAGAAGTCGAAGGGGCATTCTGCGACGCCACGATCCCCGTCGCCGGCCGCATTGACACCGGAGTAGCCGCGGTGGAGCAGTTTGAACAAGTGGTTCGTCGACTGATCGCTTCGGCGAGCCTCGCGAATGGCCGACACCGACAGTTGCGCGAACTGCATGCCGTACTCCTCGGTCCCGGTT
This sequence comes from Rhodococcus koreensis, assembly GCF_017068375.1. Lineage (NCBI taxonomy): Bacteria > Bacillati > Actinomycetota > Actinomycetes > Mycobacteriales > Nocardiaceae > Rhodococcus > Rhodococcus koreensis. Next base: position 493,928 of record NZ_CP070611.1, on the reverse strand, counting down.
TCGCCGAGGGTCCGGCCATCGAAACCGATGATCGACGAGTGCCCGAAGTACGTGTAGATGCCATCGAAGCCCGCCGCGTTGGCTACCGCAACGTAGGAGTTGTTCGCCCATGCCATCGCCTTCGCCATGGTCACGGTCTGCTCGACGGCTGGGTACATGTAGCCCTGGCAACGCACGATCAGTTCCGCACCCTTCATCGCGCAGTCCCGCCAGATCTCGGGGTAGTTGCCGTCGTCGCAGATGATCAGCGAGACCTTCAGCCCCTTCGGTCCCTCGACAACGTAGGTTCCGTCGCCGGGATACCAGCCCTCGATCGGTGTCCACGGGAGGATCTTGCGGTACTTCTGGACGATTTCGCCCTGATCGTTGATCAGGATGAGGGTGTTGTACGGAGGCTTGTGGGGATGGTCTTCGTGTCGCTCGCCGGTGATGCTGAACACTCCCCAGGTTCCCGCGTCGCGGCAGGCCGCGGAGAAGATTTCGGTTTCCGGCCCGGGGACGGTTGTTGCCGTGTCGAACATTTCCTGCTCGTCGTACATGATTCCGTGGGTGGAATACTCCGGGAACACGATCAGATCGAGTCCGGGAAAGCCCGACTTGATGCCGCGCACCATCTCCGCGATCTTGTTCGCGTTGTCGAGAACCTCCGCACGGTTGTGCAACCGGGGCATCTTGTAGTTGATGACCGCGACGCCTACAGTGTCCGGGCTCGAGGTGATGTCTCCGTGGCGCATCTACTTACTCCTTTGTTGGGTTTCTCTGTGGCCCTGAACTATTGGTGTAATGACGAACGTTGAGCGAATCGTCTATTCCGCGTGCGCAAAATTGTTGCGTGTCGCAAGTGCCGGTTTGACGGAAGACCGTGCGCTCACCGCCGCTGCGATACCGACGAGACCGAGGACCGCAACAGCGGAAACCGCTGCGGTAGCCGGTGGCGGTTGGTATCCGGCCAGCAAGGCCAGCGCGGGGATCGTGCAGGTGGGCTGACTCAGGAGGATGGTGGTCCACCCGGTGAATTTCTGAATTCGCGTGCGACCGAGTGCAAAGAGCATGAAGAACAGCGCCCAGAGCAGCGCCCAGCTCAACCACAAGACACCGAAGAGGGAATCGTCGAGCAGTGTGAAAGATATCCAGGCGTAGACCGAGGCCACAACGGATACGAAGAGCGAGAACCACCCGATTCCGGTGGGGTCCAGGCCGCTCAGCCCGGCGATTCCCACGTAGAGGTAGGTGAATCCGAAGAGGTACAGGCCGGAGGCCTGCAGCAGGAGCCCCGGGTCATTGTCGGCCTGAATGATCAGCATGGTCGGGATCAGGCACTGCAAGGTGCCGACGAAGAGATTGAGAGGAGCAGCTGCACGCAGAGTGATCACCTCCAGGAGTACCAGCCCGTTCAGAAGTAGGACTGCCCCGACGTATAACAAACCGATAGTTGCCATCTCGTGCCACCTTCAGGGACTTTTCCCCATTTGAGTTTGTTTCAAATGAAAATATGTGACCCCTGCCACGCTGTCAAGGGGCTCCCGCCCCCGCCCTGCGTCACCACGGGGCGTGAGGGTCACAACGTTCGCAACGGCAACGTTTTCTTCGCGATTCGGTTCAGCCGTGGAGGTGGAGGTCGTTCGCGCAGTGGAGAATTCGACGCTTGCCTCGTGGGGTGTACGGTCGGCGCCGCGCCGGCCACTCGGCTCGGTCGGCGACGAATACGGGCGTCGGGTACCGCGGCTATCGCGGCGAGGCGCGCGCCCACCTCGCCGACGGGCAGTGGAGCAGCCACCTCGAACGCGGGGGCGCCGAGGGGGTAGCAGCGGCGGACGGGAGCCTCGGTGGCCGCAGGTAGCGAAACTCGGAGATCCATGTTCGCCCTAATTCTGCCTCGCAGCAATACTTTTGAGCCATCCCGGCCGCACACCAGCACCGCCCGGCAGGAAGGATTCCTTGCGGCATCAGCAACCCGTATGGTTCCATAGTTCAAATCCCTTCGAACTATTTCTTCAGGAGAGTTCTCCGTGACCCTGCTCGACGACCAGCGTCAACCCGTTTCCGATCCTCACGTCGACATCCCCGATGTCGGGCACCTGCCGCCCGTGGGCGTCGTGCCCCCGACGATGCACGCACAGGTCATCCGGCCCGGCCACTACGGCGATCCCGCGACCGCGTTCCGCCGGGAGGTCGTACCGACACCGCAGATCGGTCCCGGCGAGGTACTGATCGCCGTCATGGCGGCCGGGATCAACTACAACAACGTGTGGGCCGCGCGCGGTTACCCGGTGGATCAGGTCGCCACCCGCCAGAAGCGCGGCGAAACCGAGGACTTCCACATCGGCGGCTCGGACGCGTCCGGGATCGTGTACGCCACCGGCGAGGGTGTCGAGACCGTCAACGTCGGCGACGAGGTAATCGTCCACCCCGGCGTCTGGGACGAGCACGACCCGTGGATCACCGCCGGCCGCGACCAGATGATCGCCCCGAGCGCCCGGATCTGGGGATACGACACCAACTACGGGTCCTTCGGGCAGTTCGCGCGCGTGCAGGCACACCAGGTACTCCCGAAGGCCCCGCACCTGTCCTGGGCAGAAGCAGCCGCACCCACCCTGGTCGGCACCACCGCGTACCGGATGCTGCACGGCTGGCAGGGCAACACCGTCCAGGACGGTGACCTCGTTCTCGTCTGGGGCGGTTCGGGTGGTCTGGGGACCCAGGCCTGCCAGCTCGTCCGTGAGGCGGGCGGCCGGGCCGTCGCCGTCGTCTCCGACGACGAGCGCGGCGCGTACGCGATGAAGTACGGCGCCATCGGCTACATCAACCGCCGCGAATTCACGCACTGGGGCATCCCACCGCTGGTCGACGACAAGGACGGCCAGAAGGCGTGGACCGCCGGCGCCCGCGCGTTCGGGAAGAAGCTGTGGGAGATCGCCGGGGCGAAGGAAGACCCCGCGATCGTGTTCGAGCACCCCGGCGCGGCGACCATCCCCACCAGCATCTTCCTGTGCCGTCCCGGCGGCATGGTCACGATCTGCGCGGGCACCACCGGCTTCGACGCCATGGTCGACCTGCGCTACCACTGGACGCGGCAGAAGCGCCTGCAGGGCTCACACGGCACCAACGACGAGCAGGCCATCGCCTACAACCGGCTGGTCGTCGACGGGCGCATCGACCCCTGTGTCGGCCGCGTGCTGACGATGGACGACATCCCGCGCGCGCACGCCGAGATGGGGCGCGGCGAAGAGGTCTTCGGCAACACCGTCATCCTCATCGGCTCCAGCACGCCGGACCTCGGCAAGCACTGAGATCGGCGGTGCCAGCGATGCGCTCGTGGCATGTACAGCGGCACGGTGACCCGCGCACGGCTCTGCTGTTGCGGGACACCGAGCCGCCGCAACCCGCGCCCGGACAGATCCGGGTCCGGGTCGGTGCGACCTCGTGCAATTTCGCCGACGTGCTGCTGTGCCGCGGGAAGTATCAGGCCAAGCCCGATCTCCCGTTCACGCCGGGGCTCGAGACCTGCGGCGTCGTCGATTCGGTCGGCGACGCCGCCCAGGCGGATCTCCTCGGCGCCCGCGTCGTCGGGCAACCGGTGCTGCCCTACGGCGGATTCGCGGAGTTCGCGGTCATGGACAGCGCCGCAGCGCTCACGGTGCCGCCCGGCATCCCCGACGCGTCGGCGGCGACGTTGCACCTGACGTATCTCACCGCGTGGCTCGGCCTGCACCGGCGTGGCGCGATGGCGGCCGGGGACGTGGTCGTCATCACCGCCGCGGCCGGCGGTGTCGGCTTCGCCGCCGCGCAGGTGGCGATGGCCGCCGGCGCCACCGTCATCGGGATCGTCTCCGGTCCGGAGAAGAAGGCCCTGCTCGAGGCGCACGGTGTACCGGTGGTCATCGATCGGACCGACGGAGATGTCGTGGAACGGGTACGGGCTGAATCCCCCCGCGGGGGCGCCGACATCGTCTTCGAATCCGTCGGCGGCGACGCGTACCAGGAGGCGACGAAATACATCACCTTCGAAGGTCGCATCATCGTGATCGGCTTCGCCGGCGGCACGATCCCCCAGCCGCGGCTCACTCACGCGTTCATCAAGAACTACACGATCGCCGGGCTGCACTGGGGGTTGTACTGGAAGCACCGCCCCGACGTCCTACACGAGGCCCAATCCGACATTTTCGAACTCTTCCGACATCGGACCATTACGCCGCTGATCTCGCGCACCATTCCGATCGACGACGTCGCGGACGCGCTCCAAGACCTCGCTGACGGCCACACCCATGGCAAGTCAGTGATGATGCCGTAACCGCATTGCTCGAACGCCGTCTCGCCCCCTCACCAAGGAGGAATCCCCGTGCACCCCACCGCGGAACTGACCCGACCGAAATTCGCTGACTACCAACACTTGCGGGTCGAACCGCACGGCTCGGTAGTGCTGATCACCCTCGACCGACCGGCGGCGCTCAACGCGCTCTGCGACGCGCTGACCGTCGAGTTGACCCACGCGCTCGATGTCACCGAGGCCGACGACAGCATCGGCTCCGTGGTGCTGACCGGCAGTGCCAAGGCCTTCGCCGCGGGTGCGGACATCACGGAGATGCAACCGAAGTCGTTCACCGACGTCTACCTCGAGGACTTCATCACCGCGAGCTGGGAACGGGCCTCGACGACCCGCAAGCCGATCATCGCCGCCGTGGCCGGGTACGCACTCGGCGGCGGCGCCGAACTCGCGATGAGCTGCGACTTCATCATCGCCGCCGACACCGCGAAGTTCGGTCAGCCCGAGATCACCATCGGGATCCTGCCCGGCGCCGGCGGCACCCAGCGGTTGACCCGTTCGGTCGGCAAGTCCAAGGCGATGGACATGGTGCTGACCGGGCGGATGATCGACGCCGAGGAGGCGGAGCGGATCGGGCTGGTGGCCCGGGTGGTGCCGGCCGACCGGCTCATCTCGGAAGCGCTCGACGCCGCGAAGAAGATCGCCGGTTTCTCCCGCCCCTCGGTGCTGCTGGCGAAGGAGGCGGTCAACTCCGCGTTCGAGACCCCGCTGCGGGAAGGGCTGCGGTTCGAGCGGCGCCTGTTTCACGCCGCGTTCGCCACCGACGGCCAATCCGAGGGCATGACCGCATTCCTCGAGAAGCGCGACCCCGAGTTCAACAATCGCTGAAAGGCCTACGTGCGCATTATGTCCTCTATCCCCCTCCCCCGCCTGATGCGGACCGGCAGCGGCGCGGTCGACCAGATCGGTGACGTCGTCGCCGGTCTGGCGCCGCCGCGGCCGTTCTACACCCGGCAGATGACTGCCACCACCCGCTGGCAGAACGACACCCCGGTCCGGGCCGACTTCTCCATGCCGACCCATGAGTGAAATCGACCAGGTCACCTCGGCGCCCGGGACCGCTGCGGTGTGCACCGTCCCGGACGCCGAGCGGCACGTCCTCACCGCGGTCGAGGGGTCGATTGGGTCCATCCGGCTCAACCGGCCGCGTGCCCTCAACGCCCTCACCTCGGAGATGGTGGCCGACATCGATGGTGCGCTGCACGCATGGGCGAGCGAATCGCTGACCGCGGTGGTCATCTCCAGCACGAACCCGAAAGCGTTCTGCGCCGGCGGGGACATACGCGCTGTGCAGGAGAACACGCTGGCCGGGGACTACGCGGCCAGCGCACGGTTCTTCTCCACCGAATACGCGCTGAACCTGTACCTGGCCCGGTACCAGAGTCCGCTCGTGGCCCTCATCAACGGCATCTGCATGGGCGGCGGCCTCGGTGTGTCGGTCCACGGCGCTTTCCGGGTCGTCACCGAGAACGCGGCGCTGGCGATGCCGGAGACCACTATCGGGTTCTTCCCCGATATCGGTGCCAGCTATTTCCTGTCCCGGCTGCCCGGTGGGCTCGGCGCCTACATCGGTCTGACCGGCTATCGGCTCGATGCCGCGGATGGGCTCTACACGGGTCTGGCCACCCACTTCGTGCCGTCCATGGACATCGACTCGGTCCCCGGCTTCCTGGCCGCGTCGCCGCGGGCGCCGATCGACGAGTGTCTTCGCCGGCTGGCCCCGCACACGCTGCCGGCCGACAGTTACCTCGCCGCACACCGCCCCGGCATCGACCGGTGTTTTTCGGCGCCGACCGTCGCGGAGATCACGCGGCGGCTGCGCGCCGAGTCGAGCACCTGGGCGAGGCAGACCCTGGAAGTTCTCGAGACAAAGTCGCCGCAGAGCCTCGAGGTCACCAGTGCGTTGCTGGCCTGGGGACGCCAGCACGATCTGGGACGGTGCCTGGACGCCGAGCTCGACGTCGCCCTCGAGATGACCCGCACCGCGGATTTCGTCGAAGGTGTCCGCGCGGCGCTGGTCGACAAGGATCGGACGCCGCGGTGGTCGCGGACGCAGTTCTCCGGTTTCGACGCGTTCGGCAAAAGCCAGTGGGTCGACGTCAGTTGACCGGCTGGGCGGCGGCCGGCCCGCTGGGCACCCGGCGTCCTCCGACCGCCACACGGACAGGACGGGAGGTCAATACCCAGATGGCACATCTGATTTGGGCGGGAGCGCACCTGCTCACAGGCGGCGAGGGCACGCTGCTTCTGAGCGAGTGGGCCGGACCGACGGGCGGGGCCGGCAGGTCGGAGGCGCCGGCCGTATCGGCGGAGCTCTACTCGGATCGACACTCGTGGCGACCGGGACCCTGGCGTGCGCACGGGCGCGACCACTGTCGGGGTAGCAGTGCTGACCCGTCGGCGAGGCTGTCAGCGACATGAGTATTCGAGCACCACTGCACCCCAGGGAAGGACACGTGAGCGATCGAACCGGACATGACGAGCCGGCACCGCGCTCGACCGGTAGCTCCCGCGTCGGCGCGGACAGCCAGGCAGAGCTACCCCCTCGCTCCTCGCTGCCGGCGGCCTCCCGGGGTGCCTCACTGCAGGGCATGACGATCATCGGCCGGACTCTGGTGCACATGAGCGGATGGTGCTGGGTCCTGACGGGGGCACACGCCGCCCTCGAGAGTGCACCGACGCTCAGACGCCGGGTGGACCCCGAACGCGTCGTCGTCGGCGCGGGCCTGCTCGGCTGCGACGCCGCCGGCGCACTGCCCGCGCAGGCCCCGATACCCGGACAGCGCCTCCTGGTCGTCGAGTTCGCCGACGGGAAGATCATCCTCACTCGGATCGTTCCCAGCCAGATGGTGGTGGCAGAGAGTTTCGTCCACAGAATCAACCACACCGGACCGCACCAATCCCCGCCCTAGCTCACCGCGCACCCCGCAGAGGTGCGCACTGCAGTGCTCGACCCCGGCGCATCCAGGGCATCGGGCTGCGAGAGAAAGAACTACGCCAGAAAGCCGGTTTCCATCATGACCGTATCCGCATACCAGCACATGCATCGCCGCAGCCTGCACGATCCCGAATCCTTCTGGGCCGACGCCGCCAAGGACATCACGTGGATCACCGCGCCGACCAAGACCCTCGAAACCACCTCGGGCACACCCGGGTACACGTGGTTCGTCGACGGCACCCTCAACACCAGCTTCAACACCCTGGACCGGCACGTCCAGCTCGGGCGCGGGTCGGCGACCGCACTGATTTACGACTCACCCGTCACTGAGACCCGGGAGACCTACACGTACTCCGAATTGCTTGCCATGACGGAGACGTTCGCCGGGGCGCTGCGCTCGCTCGGCGTCGGGCGGGGCGACCGGGTGCTGATCTACTTCCCCATGATTCCCCAGGCAGTCGTGGCGATGCTGGCGTGCGCGCGGATCGGCGCAGTCCACGTCGTCGTCTTCGGTGGCTTCGGGGCCGCCGAGCTGGCCACCCGCATCGACGATGCGCAACCGAAGGTGATCGTCGCCGCGTCCTGCGGGGTCGAACCCAAGCGCGTCATCGAGTACAAGCCGCTGCTCGATCACGCCCTCGAGCTCGCCACCCACACCCCGCAGCGGTGCGTGATCCTCCAACGCCCGCAGGCTCCCGCCGAGCTGACAGACCGCGACATCGACTGGAACACACTGTTGTCCTCCCCTGATATCGAACCGGCCGGCTGCGTCGAACTGGACTCGACCGACCCGTTGTACATCCTCTACACCTCCGGCACCACCGGAAAACCCAAGGGCATCGTCCGCGACAACGGCGGACACGCCGTCGCGCTGCAGTGGTCGATGAACAACATCTTCGCCATCGGCCCCGGCGACGTCTTCTTCGCAGGCAGCGACATCGGCTGGGTGGTCGGCCACTCCTACATCGTCTACGCACCCCTGCTCGCCGGGGCCGCCACCGTCCTCTACGAGGGCAAACCCGTCGGCACCCCCGACGCCGGCGCATTCTGGCGACTCGTCTCCGACTACCGGGTCAACGGCCTGTTCACCGCCCCCACCGCGATCCGGGCCATCAAACGCGACGATCCGGACGGGAACGCGATCGGCGACTACGACCTGTCCACACTGCGCGGGCTGTTCCTCGCCGGCGAACGCCTGGACCCCGACACCTACCAGTGGCTGACCCAGATGCTCGACGTTCCGATCGTCGACAACTGGTGGCAGACCGAAACCGGCTGGCCGATCGCCTCCTGCCTGCTCGGCCTCGAACCCATGCCCACCAAACCCGGCTCGGCCACGGTGCCGGTCCCCGGCTACGACGTGCAGATCCTCAACAGCGACGGCACCCCCGTCCCGGCCGGCGAGGAGGGCGCGGTCTGCATCAAACTGCCCCTTCCCCCCGGTGCTCTCGCCACGGTGTGGGGCGACCACGACAGGTTCGAACGTTCCTACCTGAGCACCTATCCCGGCTACTACCTCACCGGCGACGGAGGCTACATCGACTCCGACGGCTACCTGTTCATCCTCGGCCGCACCGACGACGTCATGAACGTCGCCGGCCACCGGCTCTCGTCCGGACAGATCGAAGCGGCCGTCGCCGAACACCCCGGCGTCGCCGAATGCGCCGTCATCGGCGCACACGACGAGCTGAAGGGACAAGTACCGCGCGCACTCGTGGTCCCGACGACCCTCTACTCCGATCGCGTCGACACCCTGCCGGCCGAGCTCAGTGACCTGGTCCGCGCGAAGATCGGCGCCATCGCCTCCCTCTCCGGAGTCGACATCGTCCCCGGACTGCCGAAGACCCGATCCGGCAAGATCCTGCGCCGCACGCTACGGCAGATCGTGGACGGGCAAACACCCGATATCCCCTCGACGATCGAGAATCCCTCCGTCGTGGGGGAAATCGTCAAGGCCCTCCGCCCCTGACACCGCCCTCCGAGGGAGCGAGAACACCACGCATCGGCTCCCCGGCCTCGGCACCCGCCGCAACCACGCCGAAAGCAGCGCCAGGTGATCATCCGCCGAGGTCACCTCCATCCGTGCCTTCGCCAATGATAGTTCGGCCCAACACACAGAATCGACCACGATGCCGCTTCCCGTCTTCGCACCACACAACTGCACCACACCCGATCCACCGACAGCACAGGCCAGCACAGTGATCCTGCTACTGCACGGCCTGACCGCCGTGTTCCGGCTCATCGCCGGCGCCTATGCACCACGGCGGAGCTTCGAGCACTGGTCCGCGATGAACAGTGCAAACCCTGTCGACCACTGACACCAGAACCCACCACCACCCCCTCACCCCGGGAATCCACGATGACCACTGCCGGCACCCCACGCGCCGCGAACACCACACGCCGCACCCCAACCCCCGAAGAGATGAATCGACCGACCCGCACCTACGGGGTCAGGCCAGAACAACATTCCCGGAAGAACCAGCTCCACAGCGCCTTTCGCACTCCTTCCCGCGAGATACGCGAGGCCCAGAAGACCATCGAACTCGCCCACACCTGGGTCCCCTACGGAGGAGTGCCCGCCGAACTAACGTTCCAGACATTCGGGATCACCACACGCCAGTTCGTCGACAGACTCTGGCAAGCCGTCCAGGCCACCAACTGCAGCTATCCCGTCGTGCGCGATCTGAGCCCGGTCTACCCCCGCAACGGGCATCGCGCCATGCGCCTCTCCGACAGCTGACACCCTCCACTGAACTGCGGCAACGACACCGCCCCCGGGGATCCGGGTCCACGTCCGCCCGTACCACGAAAGACTATCGGCGGCACCCGGGCGATCTCCTCGGCGGTCAGGATCTCCCCGAGCGGCGACGATGTGGGTGCTGCATTCTCGGTCAATTGCATCTCCCCCATTGTCAGAACTCGGACGTTGTGGACAGTATCGCGTTGTGTGCGTGTCCCTTCGGACGTCGCGGGACATGTCATCTGCTGAGGTCAGCAGGTTGAGATGCCTCCGCGAGACAGCAGGCCTCGGCCGCATCTGATGTTCGGAAGCCGATCGCCATCCGGTGCCTCGATAGGCGATCTCTACTCGCGCCGGCGCAATCCGTCGAGGACGATGCTGAGCAGGTGCCGGGCTCGAGTGTCCCATTCGTTCTCGTCGAGCCGGGACAGGTAGCCGATGAGGAGGATGACGTCACGAGCGTCGACATCGGAGCGGATCGCTCCGGCGGCTTTGCCGGCCGCAAGGAGCATTGTCACCGCATCACCGATCGGACCGAGGCTGTGCGCGGAGAGGTCCCGCCATACCGCCGTCTCGACTGCGGCGAACACTCCACGCTTGATTCGTGCATAGTCCGCCACCCGGTTGAACCAGCAAGCCAGCGCCTTGAGCGGCTCATGCTCGGCGAGGAACGCCGGCGCGGCCGCAACGAGCTGTTCGACATCGTTGCGATAGACCTCGGCCAGCAGGTCATCTCGAGTCGGAAAGTGGCGGTACAGGGTGCCCTGGCCGACCCCTGCCTGCTTGGCAATCGCGTTGAGCCTCAGCTCGTCTGAGTTCGCGATGACCGTTCGTGCGGTCTCGATAATCCGAGCGCGATTCTCGGCAGCGTCGGAGCGGCGGCGGGGTGCGTTCATCTGTCCTCTGCATGACGACTTGAGTAAGCGGACACGTGTCCGCTAACTTGAAACGTAAGCGGACACATGTCCACTTTAATTGAAGGGATTCCACATGTCAGCCATCAACGGCAAGGTTGTCGCCATCACCGGCGCGAGCAGTGGCATCGGTGAGGCAACCGCCCGCCTGCTCGCCGAGCGCGGCGCGGCGGTCGTCCTCGGTGCGCGTCGGACCGAGCGTCTCGACGAGCTCGCCCAGGGCATCCGTGAACGTGGTGGACGTACTGCCACCTGCACTACTGATGTCACCCGCCCCGAGGACCTCGAGCGGCTCGTCGGCCGCGCCGTAGAGGAGTTCGGCAGACTCGATGTACTGGTGAACAATGCCGGAATCAGCAAGATCGGGAACATGGCAGACCTTGACGTCGACGGCTGGTCGGCGATGATCGACGTCAACCTCCGTGGGGTGCTCCACGGCATCGCCGCGGCACTTCCGATATTCCGTCGACAGGGCGAGGGGCATCTCGTGACCACCGTGTCGACGTCCGGCCTGAAGATCGTCCCCACCCAGGCGGTCTACGCCGGAACCAAGAACGCCGTCCGCACCCTGTTGGAAGGACTGCGGCAAGAATCGACCGACGGCGTACTGCGGACAACGTCGGTGTCGCCCGGCGTGGTCCGCACCGATCTCGCCGATTCCATCGACGATGCCCAGGTCCGCGCGCAGATCCAGCGGAACATGAACGAATTCGCCATCCCGCCGGAAGCCGTCGCCCGCGCCATCGCGTTTGCCATCGAACAACCCCACGACGTCGAAATCGGCGATATCACCATCCGCCCAACCGTCCAAGGCTAGGTGCCGTTGCCCGATCTCAAGGCATTCGCCCATAGGCGATCACCTTGCGGCCACCCGGTGATGTTGCGCCTGTCTCTTCGTGCAACGAGTCAGGCGGCGACGCGGTGCAGTTTGGTGCCGGTCCGCTGCGAGAGATCTTCACCAGCCCGGAGAACGCCTCATCGGCGGTGATGGTGTGCATCACCATCAGCATGCCCTTGGCCTGGTCGATCTCGGCCCGGGACATCAGCACCGTCTCGAGTTGGCCGACCTTGTGCATCTCGTTGCCGACACCGGGTGTGCCGCCTGCGGTCGTTCTCGGACATCCCGCCCCACGTTCCGTACGGTTCGGCAACGGCCAGGGCATACTCACGGCATTCGGTGAGCACCGGGCAGTCCTGGCAGACGCGCTTGGCGTGCGCTTCGCGCCGCGCCCGGTCCCGACCACGCTCCCCCTCGGGAGAGAAGAACAACGACGACGAGGCGTTCCGGCACGACCCCAGGATGCGCCAATCTCCGCCATCACAGTCGACGGGCCGTCCGGTCCGCGGCGTATCTTCACGGCGGGAAGCCGGCACAGCGCTCGGCGCGCGAGCGGGTACGGCAATCATCGGATCGGTGTCACTCATCTCAGTTTCCTGGTCTGCGCGGCGAACGTGCCGCGCGTGGTGAAATCGGTTGAACAGCCACATAACCCACCGGGCAGCCTGTTGGGTGATCAGGTGCCCAGCCAGAGCCGTCGACGGGCGACGGTGGTCATTCGCTCGACCAGCACCGGCCGCAGCGGTGCCGGCGCCCCGACGTCGAGGTACCCGACCAGGGTCCGGAAGAACGCCGCGGTGTCCATCCCGAAATCCGCCCTGATCACCTCGGGAGGGCCACCGCCATGGGCGCACCACCGCAATGCGAAGGCCACCATCCGGCTCAGCTCGGTCACCTCGGTCGTGTCCGCGGTCAACGCCGCCCCTGGCGGTCCTGTGTACCGGTTGCCGCACAACGGGTCCCGGCCCAGGCCTGGTGCGAACTCAGGTGCCCGGGGCCAGTGGCGTCGCCGGTGACGGCCACCGGGTCGAGGTTGTGGGTGCTCAATCGGGTGGCCCACACGGCGGCAGAAACAGTCGATCGGCGCGGTGCTGCTGCTGTCATCGGGCAGCGCTCTGCCCTGCGGGGCGACCGGGGCCGATCGAAGAGATCGGATCCTGCCGGCCGGCGCACCTCTGGGGTGCGCGGGCACCGTGGAATGCTGCGGCGACGGTGGCGAAGCAGGGCACCGCCGCACCGAGGCCGATCCTCCTCAGGATCGAGCGCACCTCGGCGGATGCCGCCACGGTCAGGCGGCACCGCTGCGCCGACAGATCGGTCGCGGTGTCGTGCAACGCGGCGAACCCGGGGCAGCCGAGGAACGGAACATCCAGCAGGTCGACGACGACACTGTGCCCGGTGAGCACCGATTCGCGCAGGCACGCCGACAGCACCGGTACGGTGCCGGCGTCCACGTTTCCGGCCACCCGGATCACCACTGGACCGCCGGGGGGCTCGTCGATGTCGATGCGGAATTCGGTGGCCCCCGCCGCCGCGGTGGTGTTCGGGCGCCAAGTGTCCGTCAACCAGGACTGCACCTGTTCCGGTGAGTCGAGGACGGAATGGAAGTAGGTCATGAGGTTTCCTCCGGGGTGGGACCAGCCCGAAAACCCCAAAAGAAAGGCCGAGAATCGTAGCCGGTGACGGACAAATGCCTGCCGGGCTGTGTACTCAACCTCTGTCCTCAACGGTAACGCTCATTTCTCAGGAAGCAACCCATTGGCCGGATTCGAGGCGCGACCGGGCGAACCGGCGGCGTGTCCGCGACTCTGCGGCAGTGAGGCGTGGGGGCTACCAGCAGAAAGGCCCACCCTCCCGGGACACGGCATACCGTCCCAGGCACCCATCCCAGACTGTTGCCGGAGAGCCTCACCCCGTCCGAGCAGTGGTTTCCCCGCGTTGGACGGGGTCGCGTCACACATGTTCCACCCGCGTCGGGCGGGGCGGGTCGGGACGAGATCCGTTGGTGTGCTTCTTTTTCCGATCAGTGTCGAACCGAACCGCCCCTCGATACCATGAACCTGACGGGTGCCCGCTGCGGCGTCAGCTCGCGTGCGCGTGCCGGGGTGAGGGGAGTTGGGTGAGGAGCTGCTCCCATTCGTCGAACCGGACGGCGTTCGGTGTGCGCCGCCCGGGCGAAGCACCGGCGGCGAGGTCGACCAGATGCCGAGCGGCGCACCGACCACGGCCAGGTGATGACGGCGGGAAACGTCGAGGAGTTCGTCGAAAGCCTGCGCGTCGCTGCAACAGGGTGGCCATCAGGATGCCCTTCGCGGTGGCGAGAAGTCCGCGACCGTCGGGGCCACGCCGGGAATCAGGCGCGTGGGGGCGGGAATCGGGGTGAGCGGTGATTCTGCGGCGTCCTCGAACATGGGGTGTGTCCTTTTGCTCTCACCCAACGGTCGATGCACACCCGCATTGGCCGTCTGAATGAATGTCATGGCCATACGCTGCCGGTCATCGATGATCACTCGACCAAGATAGCGCAATTTTGTACTACAGAAACCAGTGATTTTGTAGTACAGTATTCGTGTGGCAGTCGAATGGGCGAACAGCGCCGACAAGCACGGGATCGACCACGAGGACGCGTTGTACGCGATCGAGAACGCACTCTACGTGGAGCAGGAGTTCGACGAACCCCGCGTCCCCGGTCACGCGAAGCCCTGGCTGTTCATCGGTCCCCCGCGGACACTGGGTGGGCCGCTGCTCGAGGTCATGGTGGAGATCGTTCCACCGAGGGGCATGGTGGTCTTCCATGTGATGGAGGCGCGGGAAAAGCACCTTGCTCGCATGAGGGACCGTCCCTGATCCGTCAGGTGCCGGGGCGAAGGCGTCCGGCGCCGCAACCCGATGCACCACCGATCCACGCGGGTATCCGAAGGGATCACCCAGCACCACCACCCCAAAGAGGTGACATACCGATGAACAGCAACGATAAGAACACCGATTACGACGAGCTCGCCGAGTGGGCCGAGCACCACATGACTTTGCCGAAGGACTCGGCGACCGCCAAGCGCGGCGAGGACGCCGCCGCCGCCGGCCGGGCCCTGCTCGAGCGGGTCGGCGCCGGCCGCCCGTCCCTGGCGCAGGAGGCGGGTATCAGCGGCGTATCACCCAAACGCCAGGTCCGGCTTCCATTGCCGCTGAGCAACAAGCTCGACGAACTCGCGCAGCGTCAGCACCGCAAGCCCAGCGAACTCATGCGCGAGGCAGTCGAGGAGTACATCCAGAAGCACTCGGCCTGAAAGACCTCCGCGAGCTTTCCGAGGCCTGCTGGACAACGTGCGGATTTCGATTTCGTCGCACAATCGAAGGAAGGGGAAGCGGAGATCCTGCGGGAGGTGACCATGCGTCGGGGAGAACCGGCACCAGTACCGGTGGCCAAGGCCGATCCGGTGGTGGCGGCTGCGCCCGTGGAGCCGCAACCACCTGATGCGCCGAAGCGACCGCTTCGAGGCCACCCTCATCCTGCTCGCTGCGGCGTGGTGCTGCTGCTGATCCCTGTCGCGGCCGCGTTCGGAAGCGCGACGCACACCCGGCTCGAACAGCAAGCCCAGGCGCTGCGCGCCCGCGTGGACCACGTCCCCGCGGTGTTGCTCGAGGACACCTATCTCGCCCCTGACTCCCCCGAGTACACAATTCGTCCCGCCGGCAGCCGGAGCACCGCCCGGGCCTGCTGGGCCACTCCCCACGGGGAGCGCGTCGGCGCCGTGCCGACCGACATGCCCGCGAAGGCCGGCCAGACCGTCACCATCGACGTGGACGCCGACGGCAACCTCACCGGGCCCGTCCCCGACAGCCGGGAAAACACCGTCCTGGCCCTGACTGCCGCCTGCGGAGTGTGGGCACTCGCGGCCGGCGCCGTCCTGCTCTCCACGGCACTCGCACGCAGACTGTTCACCCGAAACCGGTTGCGGCGCTGGGCACAGGAGTGGAATCAGTTCGACATACCACCGAGAGAACCCCGGTAGCGCCGGGGCACGTACCCCCGCCCGGAAGCCCACAGCGAGTACACCTGTGAGGTGGGTCGGCGTCGATGGTCCGCGCTTGATGCTGTTGGCGGAGCCACATCGCTTTCTTGGCTCTCCCCGGCGCGGCGTCAGTGCCACCCAGCGTAAGCGCCATCTCGAGGACGAATGGTTACCGTGCCCGACCGATGGAGACCATCACACTACAACCGTGGGTCGACTGGCTCGGACTCGAGCGCAAGGACCGCGAACACCGGCTCGTGCACCCGCCACAGCGGGTCCCCCTCGGTGAGCCGGGTCAAAGCTTCCAGCCCGAGTGCATGTTCACGCAGGGCCATCGATCGTTTGCGGCCCAGGGACCGGTCGCGCAGCACGTCGAGATGCTCGGTGTAGTCGGGACCGTAGATGATCCGCAGGTACTCCTGCCCCGCACCTTGATTCCGGGCTGAATCCGCCTGTGCGCCAGTTCCGCGGGTGTCGAGCCGAGGGGTTTGACCACCATGCCCTCACCGCCGGCGTCGGTCAGCCCCGACCACCAGGCGGTCGCCGCATCGCGGGATGTATCCGAGGTGAGGTCGACGAACTGGTGTCTGGTTTCGGCGATGAGCGGGTCGTCGAGCATCGCCAGCTTCGCCAGATGCCAGGAGTGCGGTTCGGCGACCGCGGGCGCCCCGCCTTCGCAGGCGAGGATCTGGAACGGTGCCAGTCGCACCCCCTCGAGGCCGTCGACCGGCCAACAGTACCGGGCGTATGCCTCCCGGAACCGACGGGCGTTGTCCGCGCGGGTGCGCGTGTGGGTCAGCAGGTCGCCGACGTCCAACCCCCGCGTCGCGGCGCGCTCGAGCGCGGCAATCGCCTCCGGCAACGCCGCACCCGCCGCGGCACCGACCGACGCGTACTGGCTGCGGATCAGCTCTCCCGCCTTCGCCGACCACGGCAGCAATTCGCAATCGAGTACCAGCCACGACGACCCGAGGTCCTCCATCAGCGGGCCGCACGCGGTGCGAAGCCGGTCGATCAGTTCGCTCATCCGGGTCGGATCGTCGAAGAACGGCCGGCCGGTGCGGGTATAGACGATGCCCGAGCTGCCGTCGGTGATACCGAATCGCTTCGCCGCGGTCGCGGCGTCGCGGGCCAGCACGACGATCGCCCGGGAACCCATGTGCTTCTCCTCGCACACGATCTCCGTGACCCCCACCGCCGCGAACTCGGCGAAACCCTGGGCGGGATGCTCGAGGTAGCCGTCGAGGTCCGAAGTGGCCGGTGGAGCCATCGTCGGCGGCAGGTACACCAACCAGCGTGGGTCGACGGCAAATCGGCTCATGATCTCGAGCGCGGCGGCGGCGTTCTCGCCGCGCACCTTGATGCGCCCCTTGTTGTACCGGACATCGATGTGCCGTGTTCCGGCCACGTCGTCGATGGACAACAGGGCCGGATCCCGCTGCGCCGGGTGACCCGGCGCAGCCGAGCCGGTGCCGAGTGGTCGCACCGGTGCGAACCACACCCGCTCTGCGGGAACGGACACGATGTCCTTGCTGGGGTAGCGCAGCGCGGTCAGCCGGCCGCCGAACACGACACCGGTGTCAAGGCAAATCGTGTTGTTGATCCACTCGGTCTCCGGGACCGGGGTGTGCCCGTACACGATCACGGCCCGACCGCGGTATTCGTGGGCCCACGGGTAGCGCACCGGCAGACCGTACTCGTCGGTCTCGCCGGTGGTGTCGCCGTACAGCGCAAACGAGCGCACCCTCGCCGACGCGCGGCCGTGATAGGCCTCCTTCAGCCCGGCGTGCGCGACCACCAGATCGCCGCCGTCGAGCTCGTAGTGACTGATCAGGCCATCGATGAAGGTGTGCGCGGACCTGCGGAAGCCGTCGGACTCCGCAGCAAGCTGATCGAGCGACTCCTGCAGCCCGTGCGAGGTGGCGACCTTCCGGCCGTGCAGCGCCCGGGCAAGCTTCTGTTCATGGTTACCCGAGACACACAGCGCGGTTCCGGCCGCCACCATGCCCATCACCAGGCGCAGCACCCCGGGAGTGTCGGGTCCGCGGTCGACGAGATCGCCGACGAACACCGCGATCCGGCCCTCGGGATGGGAGGCGCCCCCGCCATCGGGTTCGAGCGTCCAGCCGAGCTCACGCAGCAGCGTCTGAAGTTCGCTCCGGCAGCCGTGCACGTCGCCGATGAAGTCGAACGGGCCGGTCAACTCCCGTTTGTCGGTCCACGCCTTCTCGGTCGATACTGTCGCCACAGCGATCTCGTCGACACCGGTGAGCACGTGCACCCGGCGGAAGCCTTCGCGGCCGAGCTTCGGCAGCGACCGTCGAAGGTCCTCGTGCTGGCGGCGAATCACGTGCGAACCGAAACCGCGGTCCGGTCGGGCCGCGTTGCGCTCGATCGCGACCTCGTCGGGAACGTCGACCACGATCGCATCGACCAGGACGTCGTGCGACTTGGCCAGATCGACCAGCGCCTTGCGTGACTCACGCTGCACGTTGGTGGCATCAACCACGGTGAGCAGGCCGCGGCGCAGCCGGGTCCCGGCAATGTAGAGCAGCACGTCGAAGGCGTCCCTGGTGGCAGACTGATCGTTTTCGTCGTCGGCGACCAGCCCACGGCAGAAGTCGGACGACAGCACCTGTGTCGGCGCGAAATGGTGTGCGGCAAAGGTGGATTTGCCGCTGCCGGAGACTCCCACGAGCACCACCAGCGACAGCGCCGGCACCGAGATGTCAGTCATCGCCGCCTCCCATCCGTGTGAAGACCGCCATCTGAGTCGGTGAACCGACCTCGGGGTCGTCATCACCCACCGGACGGAAGTCGACGCTGTAGCCGTGGACATCGCAGACCATGGCCGCCCACGACCGGAATTCCGGCCGCGACCACTCGAAGCGATGGTCCCGGTGACGCATACCGTGCAGGTCGGTGTAGCGCACGTTGTACTCGGCGTTGGGCGTCGTCACGAGCACGTGCCCGGGCCGGGCGGTACCGAAGACCACCTGTTCGAGTGCGGTCAGCCGCGGCGGGTCGATGTGCTCGATGACCTCCATCAACACGGCCGCGTCGTAGCCGGCGAACCGCCGGTCGGTGTAGGTGAGCGCCGCCTGGAACAGCTGCAGTCGCTCCCGTCGCCGCTCCGGCATCCGATCCAACCGCAACCGGCGTGCCGTGAGTGTCAGCGCTCGGGTCGACACATCCACACCCACGATTTCGGTGAAACCGGGATTGTCCAACAACGCGGAAACGAGTTGCCCGGAACCGCATCCGAGGTCGATGACTCTGCGCACGTCCAACTCGCCGAGGACCCCGAGGACCGCCTCGCGCCGAAGCACAGTCAGCGGCGTCGGCACAACGGTGTCCGCCGCGGGCACCGTGTCACTGTCGGGCTCCTCGTCGACCGGCGGTGCCAGCTGCTCCTCGACGTCGTCGCCGAGTTCGGCGAGCCGCTCGAAGGCCGAGCGCGTGAGAGCGGACTGGTGCCGCAG
Organism: Rhodococcus koreensis; assembly: GCF_017068375.1. Lineage (NCBI taxonomy): Bacteria > Bacillati > Actinomycetota > Actinomycetes > Mycobacteriales > Nocardiaceae > Rhodococcus > Rhodococcus koreensis. The sequence continues at coordinate 474,682 of NZ_CP070611.1, read as the reverse complement.
GTAGCGGTCGGTGATCAGGGTCCTGTCCGGGTGCTCCGCGAGCCAGGAGGCACCGGCCCGGATCAGCTTGTCGACCTCGTCGGAGGCGACCCAATAGTGTTTGGCGTCGTCGAGCACCGGAAGCAGCACGTAGAGGTGATTCAGTGCGTCGGCAAGGCGGATGTCACCACTCAGGGTGAGCCGCACGTAGCGGGAATCACCCCATTCCGGGAACGCGTCGTCCAGCGGTACGGCGTCCGCCTCGACGGCCCACCCCAACGGGCGGAAGAGGCGTTCGGCCAACTCCGGTCCACCGCGACACGGCAGTGCGGGCAGCGAGATCTCCAGGGGTAGCGGTGTGGCGGCAAGCTCGGGTCGCATGGCGCACCGGCCGGCGCGGGCGGTGCGGAAGACGTCCGCCAACGCCACCGACAGCAGCGACGACACCGCGTACGGGCGGTCCTTGACGTACTGGCCGAGCGCGTAGTCCGGTGTCGACCCGCGGGAGGTGCGGGCGAGCCGAATCGCATCGACATCCAACAACAGCGCCGCCGTGCAACGATCCTCGTTCGCCTCCGGGTAGAACACCCGGGCAACACCGCAGGATTGGGTGAATTCCTGAACCCGGTCGGGGTGCTTGTGCAGCAGATAGCCGAGGTCGGTCGCCGGTCGTGCCGTCGTGGAAATCGTCAGGATCACCAGGCACAGTCTGCCGCAGGCACGACCCCCACCGCAGCCACATTTCCGGCATCGCGAGTTCCGCAGCCCAGGGCGGACCACTGGGTGTCGTGTGCGGTGACGAATGTTATCGGCCGTTGTTGCAGCCGAATTCACAGACCTCGACGACCGTCCTGTCAGAGGCTCCGGGCGAGGAGCAGCTCGCCCCGGGGCGGCGTATCGCACGTGCCGCGACCGCGACGACGGTCCCCGCCGTGCAGGCAGGCGAACACAGCGCAGCTGGTGGCGGCCGTATTGGTGGAAGCCTGAGTTACGGTGAGCATTGACTCGCTGAGGGGCCGCCAGGTGAACCAGCTGAGCATGATCACGCAATGGTTCCCCAGGCGGCGGGTCGTGGTCTTCAGCCGAGAACCCGGGCCTGCCGTGCGGCACGCAACCAGTCCGGGTACTCGCTGAGCAGCAACTCATACAGGGCCGCGTCGCTGAGCGTGTCGACGTTCTCGACCGCGAAGAACCCCGCATGCGGCGAACTGGCTGCACCAGGACTCGAACTAGACACCCAGGGTCAGGGTTTCGATGCTGTGCCCATCCCCACGCTCTACCCGAACCACAGGGCCTCGGCGTTGCGGAAACCCACGCATTCGGCCGCATTCGCCGGAAGCGCGGCGAGAAAGGTTCGGATCTGCCGGCCTCGGGTGTCGACCGCGTCGGCCCGTGCCACGGCGTCGGTACCGACCACAAATCGATCCGGTTCCCGCGCAACGAGTCTCACCCAGTCCTCGTCTGCACCGCTCTCGTCGGCGATACGGTCGAGCAACACCCACGACAACTCGACCGTCAGATTGCGATGCCGTTCGATCATCCGGCGCACCAGATCGAGCTGTCCGGACGGGTCGACCTGCCGGGACACTCCCGCGTGACACCAGACCACCGACGTCGACGGATGACGCTCGAGTGCACGCTCGAGACTTCCGACGTATTCGTGCCGATCGGGCATCCCGACGGAACTCGAATCATGGTGGAGCGAGATCGGCACGTCGTTCTGCGCACAGAAGTCCAGAACGGGATCCATCGCGACGTGATCCGGTGACGGCACCTCCCCGAACGTCAGGTTCGTCAGGTCGTCGTGCCGGAACATCACCTCGCCGACACCGGCCCAGCGGTCGGACCGGCTCCACACGAACTCGAGGTGCTCGATCGCCAGCAGGTCGGTCGGGTCGAACCCACAGACCAGTGGGGCAACGTCGAGCGAGCCGTCCGATTCGAGGTCCGGGAGGACGTCGAGGACCGTCGCGTCCGTGAGCGAGTGATAGTGACACGGCGCGTTGTCGTCGAGGTAGTAGTCCGGACGCACAGGTTCGGCCGTCGACCATTTCTTCTTCACCGGCAGTCCGAACACCACTGCCCGCGTGGCGCCGTTGCGGACGAGACCGTCCCGGAGGTCGGGCATGGGCCCCGGCCGCTGCAAGAAGTCGACGAGATGGACGTGCGTGTCGATCCATGTAGGAGAAACCATCCATCCGATGTACCAGCAATCGACCCGGCTGTCCGCGTCTCTCGCCCTCTTACGCGCGCACTCGACCCTCCGCATTCCTTTGCCACCGCAGCCGCACGGAGGGAACAGGTGATGCACGGTACCGGTCGCACTCGAGATCCGCCGCAACCGGCAAGGTCCACGCCACCGCCGCGGGCACGGGACACAGGGGTACGCGACCCCGAAGGCGACGGATACCGCGCTGGCGGCGATCCCACCGGCGACACTCGCAGCCAGGACGGACGGTGGTACTTTGTCTTCGGCAAGGCACTGATGTTCCGCCACTACGCATTCGATCCCGGTTGATCGTCCTCGATTCCGCGAGTACTCGTCTTCACGTCCTCACACCGCGCTGCCGCGGCGGGGTGATTGTCTCGTTCGGGCCCGAGTTGGGCAATGCGTCCCCTATGACGTACGAATCACCTGGAGAGCCAACTCGCATCCTCATGATGGGTCACGGCCTCACCGGATTCGAATGGGCACCTCGCCAAGGTGGTCACGCGGCCATCACCTCTACGCCATGCCGAACATGGCCACCCGCTGGGCCGCGGCTCTCTCGCCTACCTCCCCGCGATCTGCTGTTTCCCGCCCAGTCGTGTCGATCGGGCTGGCCACCGACAAGTAATCGCGGTTCTCCGCGGGCGAGGCGCTTCGAGCACCGACGTGAAAATTCGTCCCACCGAGGAAGGAAGAACGCCTCCGTCGAGGGGAAGGCCCTCACCCTGACCCGCACCGAGGTCGGCGACGAGTACGAGGGCACGGGATACACCGGCCAACTGGTGCAGCAGACGCTCGACGATGCCCGCACCCGTGACCTCGCGATCATCCCCGAATGCACGTACGTGCAGAACTGGCTGCGCAAACGCCGGACCACCGCACGTTGGTCACCGCCGAGGACCGTGAACGATCCGATACGGAGAGGGAAATCCTGATGCGGTTATGATCGCTCAACCCAGCCTGCCCGGCCGCCTCGTCCCACCCGGTAGGCCCGTACTCGTCGGCCGGGAGAAGTCGAGAAGCGGCAAGGGGCCAGTCGGTCCCACCCCAGCAGAGCAGATTGGCCATCTGGACCGGGCTGTGATCGAGTTCAATTGCACCAGAGTCTATTCGGTTGATTTTCACGTTCGAGACGGAACCGGCGAGGTCCGCTGATGTCGTGGGCGTTGATCACGACACACTTGACGCTGGCCACGGACATACCCCGGCATTGCTGATGTGCTGTTGAGCCTGTCCCCACGGCTGACACACACGACGGGGCTCCGAGTCTCAGCGCGCGGGGTGGGTGGCGGCGTAGGCCTCCCGAACCTCGGCACTCAGTTGCCCGCGGTCCGAGACGGTGAAGCCGTGGGTGTGGGCCCAGGCCCGGACCTCGGCAGTGGGCGGTGGTGTAGGTGAGGCAGCGTGGGCCTTCCAGATCTCGGCGCTCAGTCGCCCGCGGTCCGAGACGGCGAAGCCGTGGGTGTGGGCCCAGGCCCGGACCTCGGCAGTGGAGGGTGTGGATGCGACGGCGTTGCCGTCGTCTGCGGCGGGGGCATCGTCGGCCAGTGCTGCCGTCGTACCGTTGTCGGTGTCTTCGTCGGCGCCGGTGTCCGGCTGGGCGTCGTGTTCGGATGTGTCCGGCGGTCGGCGCACTCGTCCTCGTCGCATGACTTCTCCGCTTTCGTGCATGCGCGCCGCCGCTACACGATCACCGGTGGCGGTGGTTTCGATGCCGTCGACGACGGGTCCTGTGGTGTCGGCGGCGGCGACTTCTCCGGTCGTGTCCGGGGTGTCCTCGACACTCTCGTGGGTAGTCTGCGGAGCCTCGTCACTAGCGCCGGCAACCTCACCGTCGGCCTCGATCCGGGCGGTGACGGCGGCCATGGCCGCCATTCTCACGGCGTCGAGGAGTTGACCGCGCACCGATTCGTCGAGGGCGGCGAACTCAGGTGATGTCTCGAGCAGGTTCGTGGTGTCGTCGACCATCTCCTGCGGGCTCCCGCCGAGGTGTCCGGCACTCGCCGCGGCAAGCGCCATCCCCGGCTTCGTGGGGTAGGACCGCCCCAGCCAATAGCCCGCGACCGCCGCGATCGCGACCTGCAGACTGATCATCATCTTTGGCTCCCACGGATGGATTTTTCTGACTGTGCGGGCTACTCGAATGGACTACCCCCAGGTGCGCACGCTCAATCGACTGAACGCAGTGGTGGGGTTGCTCCTCGGGCGGGTCATCCGCGTCCGACGACAGGTCGATTTCCCCAAGACCTGCGGGTCAATGACTTTCTGCGCTCGTGGATCTCTTACGGCGGTGAGCTACTGCTCGAGCGCTACCGCGGCATCGCGGCCGCCGTCCACGCCGTGCCGAGGGACCATCGGAGCCCGGAGCGGGGTTTACCGCCAGTCGCCGTCGGCACCCGAAACACACATCGACCGACGAGAGGTCTGGTTCCCAGTGCGCGCAGTTACGTGGCAAGGCAAACGAAAGGTCAGCGTCGACACCGTCGCCGACCCGAAGATCGAACAACCGACGGACGCCGCCATCAAGGTCACCACGACGAACATTTGCGGGTCCGACCTGCACCTGTAGAGCTCTACGGCGAGGGGCCGGGAGGACACGCCGAGTACCTGCGCGTGCCCCAAGCCCAGTTCACCCACATGAAAGTCCCAGAGGGCCCGCCGATTCCCGATTCGTCTATCTGCCCGATGTGCTGCCGACGTCATCCGCGACGCGACCGACGGTCGCGGCACCGACTCGGTGATCGACGCGGTCGGCATGGAGGCGCACGGTTCACCGATCGGCAAGCTCGCCCAGCAGATCGTCGGGTACCTCCCGGACGCGGTGGCGGCGCCGCTCATGCAGAAAACCGGTGTCGACCACCACCGATCTCCGACGACTCTGATTCTTACCCCGATTGACCTCCGGTCACCCGGGTACCCGTCTGTGTGCCCACGAGAGGAAGGAAGCACTCATGACATCGGCACAGACACTTCGCGGCCGCAAGGTCGCGATCCTGGCCACCGACGGCGTCGAGGAGGTCGAACTCCTCGAACCCCGGAAAGCCGTGGAAGACGCCGGCGCGGAAGTCCGGCTGATCTCGTTATCCCCCGGCAAGATCCAGGCCATGAACTCGGACGTGCACGAGGCCGGCACCTACGCCGTCGACGACGTCGTCGGTGACGTGTCCGCCGCCGACTTCGACGCACTAATCCTGCCCGGCGGCACCACGAACCCCGACCACCTCCGGATGGACGAGTCGGCCGTCGGCTTCGTCCGCGACTTCGTCACCTCGGGCAAACCAGTGGGCGTGATCTGCCACGGACCCTGGACACTCGTCGAGGCGGACGTCGTGTGCGGCCGCACCCTCACGTCGTATCCCAGCGTGCGCACCGACATCCGCAACGCCGGCGGCAACGTGGTCGACGAGGAAGTGGTGGTCGACAACGGGCTGGTGTCGAGCCGCAACCCCGACGACCTGCCCGCGTTCTGCGCGAAGATCGTCGAGGAATTCGCCGAGGGCCGCCACCCGCAGTAATGTCCGCCGGGACAGCAATACGGCCTCCGGAACCGCCACCACCACGAGTGTTCACGCCGCGGGACTCGCGGCGATCTTGGACAGCTCGATCAGAATGCTCGGGGGCGCCGAGCCGAGTGAGTTCAGTGATCACGAGCTCGGCGCCAGGACGACTGGTGACCCGCAAAACCTTTTCTCGAGCGCGGCCCGGCAGGCCATTTTACCGGGGATCTGAGCGATACGCCCTGCCCGCAACCGACCGCAGCGAACTCACTGAGCATCGAGATCCTCGACCTCGAGACCGACTCTTACTGCGTGCCGCCGAAGACCACACATCGATTGGCCAGCGATGATCCAGGAACCGGACGTCTGAAACTGGACGGCAATGCACGACCCATCCATCGGTCCGGGAATTGGGGGGTTCGAGCCGAGCTCGACGCATCCCGGATCGTCTTTCATCCGGCGTTCCGACAGCGCACGGTGGGGCGGGAAATCCTCGGCTGCGGGTGATCCCGAGAAGGCAGACGAATTCACCTCCCCCAACACCTCATGCACCCGGGCAGCGATCGTGCGCGAGCGGCCAACCTCCTCCGGCACGGTACCGGGCCTCCGGAAACTCCGACCACTGCCGACCCGACACCGGCACCCCCAGCAGAACCCGCAACGTCTCAGTGACTCCTCAGCGGTCTCCTCCACCGACCTCTACGCCTGCCGAGCCTGCTCGATCCGCAACCGCGAAACCGGCTGTGCCGGATCCTCACCCACTGCCCGCGTCTGCCCCAACGCAACCGTCATCGTTGTCATCACACACCGTCGACGCCACGTCCACCCCCAACGCGTGTCGTAAAATTCACACTCCGGAGATCAGATGTCCCAAAAGTGCTCAACTGCAATATATTTCACCCACATGGCTGGGACGTAGAGTTGCAGACAGTCACACGAGTGAGGCCGAAACCGGCTTCGCAACCGGCCATTCGACGATGGAACCGACCGCCGACGGAGCTCCCCCCGACGCCGATCAGAGCGGGGGCAGTTCCTTTTCGCCCAGCCAGGTCTCCCACAGCCGGCGCAAGGGCGTGTCGGTGTAGTGGGCCGCCATTTGCGTGAACTGCTCGGCGGTCACCGAGGAATGCCGATGGGTTTGCGTCCAGCACCGCAGCAGCGCGAAGAAGTTGTCGTCACCGAGCCGGGACCGCAGCACGTGTAGCGCGAGGGCACCGCGTTTGTAGATGCGGTCGTCGAACATCAGATACGGTCCGGGATCGCCGACAATGAGGTCACGCGGTTTGCGGGCGAGGCCCTGGTACGCCGAGACCGCCAGCTGGTGCGCGGACTGCCCGCCGGAGTTCTCCGACCAGAGCCACTCCGCATAGCAGGCGAAGCCCTCGTGGAGCCAGATGTCGCGCCACTGCCGGATCGTGAGGCTGTTGCCGAACCACTGATGGGCCAGTTCGTGCGCGATGAGGCGTTCGCCCACACGCCGTCCGGTGCAATGATTGGCCCCGAAAATGGAGAGCCCCTGCGCCTCGATCGGAATCTCGAGGTCGTCGTCGGTGACGACGACGGTGTAGTCGGCGAACGGGTACGGGCCGAAGAGCTTGCCGAACACCTCCATCATCCGCCGCTGGCGGCCGAAGTCGATGTCGAAGGATGAACGCAGCCGCGGCGGGTGCACCGCGAACATGGGGACGCGTCCGGAAGGGACCTTCCGGTGCTCGTACGGCCCGATCTGGATGGTGGCGAGGTAGCTCGCCATCGGCTCGGACTGCTCGTACACCCACGTGGTCCGGCTGGCGCGGGTCCGCTTACGGACCAGCGCGCCGTTGGCCACCGCATGATACGGCGGATCGGTGGTGATCGCGATGCGGTAGGTCGCCTTCGAACCGGGGTGGTCGTCGCAGGGGAACCACGACGGGGCACCGTTGGGCTGACCGGCGACGATCACCCCCTCCGACAGCTCCTCCCATCCGACCTCGCCCCAGATGCTGCGGATCGGCTTGGGTGAGCCGGCGTACTCGACAGTGACGACGAGTGCGCCGCCCGCCGGGATCCTCTGCGCGGGGGTGACGACGAGCTTGCCGCCATGATGCCGCCAAGTGGTACCCCGGCCGGCCCCCGCAGTCACCTTCGTCACGTGCAGGTTCTGTGCCAGATCGAATGCATACCGGGATCTGCTCTCGGTGGTCACCGCGGTGATCGTCGCCTTGCCCGTCAGCCGGTTGCTGTGCACCTGGTACGTCAGGTCCAACTCGTACCGCGACACCCGGTAGCCGCGGTTGCCGTTCCGCGGAAGGTAGGGGTCGACGGGCTCGTCGACGTGTTTGCCGAACCTCACGTCGCCGCCCACGCAGCGATCGGATTGCCCTGCCACCGCGGCGACGCCGGGACGGTGTCGCCGCGCATGACGAGCGGCCCCTGCCCGACCGTCGCGCCGGCACCGATTCCCACGGCCGCCAGCCCGACACAGCGCGGGCCGACAGTGGCGCCCGCCCCCACAGTCACGGTGTCGATGGACATGATCCGATCATGAACCACCGATGCCCTCGTCGAAACCGTTGCCGCACCGTCGGTCGTCCGCGGCTTCGTGGACCTGGCCCACCCCACTCACGGCGGTGCAAAACGGGATCGCGTCGATCAAGGACCACGCCCCGACCGTCGAGACGGAGAACCTGACGTGCCACATCGACCCGACCCCTGACGATCCCCCGATCAGGTATCCCGCCCCCAGCACCCGCCCCGAACCCGCCGCCTGGACCTGGGAAGGACAATCCGCCTCCACAGAGGCGCACCTCCTCAGTCTCAGGTGATGCCGGGTTGTTCCGGAGCGCCCTCGCTCGCGTCGTCGGTGCGGGTGAAAAACGACACCCGGCCGTTGGTCTCGAGCACGGCGAGCTCGATCTCGTCGAACCGGCGGATACCCTTCTGCCGGGCATCGGCCATCAGGTCGTCGAGTGACATCCGCTCGGTGGACAACCGGTTCAGGTCGGGTACACCGTCCCGCACGATGATGACGGGAATACCGTGCGTGATGCCACGAACGCGGGGGAACCGGGCGTTCGCCCAGGCCAACGCGAGGGTGAGCAGGGAAAACACCCCGACCGCGAGGAGAGCGGAGGTCACCGAGTAGTCCTGCTGGGTCACCCCCTGCTGCACGAGGTCACCCATGACGATGTAGAGCACCAGCTGGAAGGTGCTCAGCTCGCCGACGGTCGACCGACCGACGATCCGCGTGATCGCCCACAGGAACAGGAACAGGACCGCCGCCCGGATCACGATCTCCATCAGGGCACCAACCAGGTGGTGAACTCCAAGGTGACCACGTCGACTCCCCTCTCCGAGATCGATACCGCGCCCGGCGCGCCGAGCTGGCTGGACGGCTGAATGTAGGCGTCGAATCCGAGAGTGAGGGTGTCGCCGGGCGGCGGATCGACGGTCATATAGGTGCGCGATGCGTCGCTGGTCTCGGCAGACGGCTCCGGTGTCCAGCCCTGGGTCTCGAACATGTCGAAGTACTCGGATTCGACGACGATGACCACCGGCTCGGTGAATCCACCGGCCTTGCGGACCGTGAGATCCCACGGCACGTCCAGGCCGGCGCGCGCGAACCGGGGATAGGTGAGGGTGAGCTCGTAGCCGCCGCCGGCGGTGTACACGGTCGCGCTGCGAACACCGAGCAGTCCCACCGCGCCGAGCGCCACGATCACCGCGAGCACCGTCACCGCGCCCCGCCGGAGCCGCGCGACGGCCGGGGAACGAGCACTGCCGCGGACGTCGTCGAGCACCGAATCCGGGATGCGCACGGCGGGCCTCATCGTTCCAACCTCTCACGACCCGACAGCGCATGAGTGCAACTCGCCACCGCCGAACCGCTCGATCACTGATTACATGCAGGAAAAGCTGTACGAACCGCTCGGCATGACCTCACCTGGGCACTGGTTGGTCGACTCGGCCGGCATGGAGGTCGCTTTCGCGGGCCTGAACATGACTGCCCGGGTATTTCGCAAAGCTCGGCGAGCTGTACCGCAACGGCGGCACGTCGGCGCCCACAACCTTTGGCGACCATGGATTCAGCGCACTGAGCGTTTGTGGATGCTCTTCGCCGAACCGCACGGGCACCATCATTCGGGCCACTCGTGGGAATCGACCGGCCCCAGCACGCGGTTTCCTGCGGGTGCCGGGCGGGCAATCGTGCCGTCGAGTTCTTCAGCCGAACGAAAGGACACAAACATGGCGGATATCGGTCCCGAGCACGACGTCTCCCCCACACCGGAAAAGGATCCAGACGACTGGATCACCGGTGACGAACCGATGACGGGACCCCAGCGTTCCTACCTCCACACCCTGGCGCAGGAGCTGGGCGAGACGGTCCCCGACAACCTGACGAAGGTGACGGCATCGAAGTTGATCGACGAACTGCAGCGGCGCTCCGGACGCGGCGTCCGCGGGGAGGACACGTCCAGTACCTGAGATCAAAGTGGAAAGACCACGAGATGCTGCAACCTCGCGCGATAAGTTCCTCCACCAGCTGCAGGGGAACCCCGACGACCATCTCGGCCGACCGCGTCTGTTCGAACCGTGAGATTCGGCACCGTAGGTCCGATCCCGTCCGACGCACACACCATGTCATAGGCGTACCCAGGTTGCCGTCTGCCGTCGGATTCAACGAAGGCAGACCGTGGTCATCCCCGACGGGATGACGACGGCGAAACCCTCTGCGTCAGAACGCAACGCACTGACAGAGCCTGACCAGGTGGTCCTCGCCCGGGTTGGTGTCCCTGCGCGAGAGGACGGTGTCGTCACCGATCACACCACAGCACCGTCCTGGGGTTCTCGCGACGCCTGCCCGTTGCGGTGCGCCCGGGTCAGTCGCCGGTAGACGTCGATGTAGGCGTCGACCATGACACGGTCGGAACAATGCTGTTCTGCCCGGGCGCGGGCCGCCGTACGGGACAGTCCCACGGTCTCGGGATTGCTCGCATCAAGGCGTCGAGTTCATCGGGTGGGACCAGCCGGCCGCAGTCCGGGGTGAGCACCTCCGGGATCCCGCCCCGCGCGAACGCGACCACGGGGGTGCCGCAGGTGAGTGCTTCGGCGACGACCAAGCGCAGCGGGCCTTTATGGCGGGGAAGAGTTCCGGTGGTGGAGGCCGATGCCGGATTGGTCTGCTCATCACTATGAGGTACCCGATCCGACTTTCCGCCCCTCGACCTTCGTTCCCGCCGCCCGTAAGGAGCCGACGCCTTCGGGTGCGACGCGCCCCGGGGCACAGAACGGATCCGATTACCGGCCACGTCGGTGGGTATTCGGCAGCCAGGGCCGCGGTCGCCGTCCGCCGTCCGCCGTCCGCCGTCCGCCGCAGGTCGATCACGAGGACGAACTGGGAGGAAGACCCTTTGCCGACGATCACGATCGACGGACACCGACTGAACCTGACGCACCTCGACAAGGTGCTGTATCCGGACACCGGTACCACCAAGGGTGAGGTGATCGAGTATTTGAGGGACATCGCACCGGCGATGGTGCCTCACCTCGCGCAACGTCCCGTGACGAGGAAACGGTGGCCGGACGGCGTCGACTCGAACTTCTTCTTCGAACGGCAGGCGCCGGCATCGATGCCGAAGTGGGTTCCGCGCCTGTCTGTTCGGCACAAGGATCGCACCGTCGAGTATCCCCTGATCGACTCGCCCGCCGGTCTGGTCCTGATGGGACAACTCGCCGCACTGGAGCTACACGTACCGCAATGGACCGTCGTCGACGGCAAGCCGGGGCCCATCACCCGGCTGGTGTTCGATCTCGATCCCGGCGACGGCGTCGAACTGGGCGACTGCGCCCGCGTCGCACTGGCGGTGAAGGAGCAACTGACGGCGGCGGGGTTGTCGTCGTATCCGGTCACCAGCGGCAGCAAGGGCATCCACGTGTACGCCGAGCTGAAGACGGAACTCGACACTGATCCCTCACAGTTCGCCCGGAAGATCGCGAAGCAACTCGCGAAGGACTGGCCCGACCTGGTGACGGCCACCATGGCAAAGACAGAACGCGCGGGCAAGGTATTCGTCGACTGGAGTCAGAACAACCCAGCCAAGACGACGGTGGCACCGTACTCGCTGCGCGGGCGCGCCGAACCGACGGTCGCGGCGCCCCGGGAGTGGACCGAACTCGAAGACGAGGGACTGCGCCACCTGCGTTTCGACGAAGTGCTCGAACGGTACCGACAGGGCGGCGACCTGCTGTCGACCTCGCTGAACTCGCTCCGCACCTACCGATCCAAACGACGCCGCGGCAAGACACCCGAACCGATACCCGACACCGCCCCCGACACCGACACGTCGACGCCCGACGAATCGACTCCCGACGGCGAATTGAGCTTCGTCATCCAGGAACATCACGCCACCACCCTGCACTGGGACTTCCGACTCGAACACGACGGCGTTCTCGTCTCCTGGGCGGTACCGAAGGGTGTACCCGTCAGACCGGGACCCAATCGCCTCGCCGTGCAGACCGAGGACCACCCCCTCGACTACCGGACGTTTTCCGGCACCATCCCCGACGACCAGTACGGCGGCGGCCGCGTCGAGATCTTCGACGCCGGCAATTACCAACCCATCAAATGGGAAGCCGACAAAATCGTATTCGAACTCCACGGCGACCGAATCCGCGGGCAGTACGCCCTGATCCACACCAAGGCCAACCAATGGCTCTTGCATAAGATCAAGAAGGCCAACGAACGCCCGGTTCCCTCGAGCAACGGCGGAAGCGCATCGCAGCCGGCGTCGGAGAGCACCCCGCTGCCCCGGGACCTGAAGCCGATGCTCGCCACGCTGGGAACCACCGAGGACCTCACGTCCATGCCCGAAGACGAGTGGTCCTTCGAGGGTAAATGGGATGGCGTACGCGCCGTCGGCGAAGTGCGCGACGGAAAGCTCCGCCTCCACAGTCGTTCCGGCCGGGACCTGACGTCCACGTACCCCGACCTCGCCTGGATCGGCCCGGCGCTCGGAGAACACAAAGCCGTCCTCGACGGTGAGATCGTCACCCTCGACGCCGACGACGTCACCAGTTTCGCCGCACTACAGAATCGCCTCGGCCTGACGCGAAAAGCCGACATCGAACGCGCGGCGAAGAAGTACCCCGCCGAATTCTTCCTCTTCGACATCCTGTTCCTCGACGGAACATCATTGCTGACGAAAAAGTACGTCGACCGACGCCACATTCTGGACGAGCTGGCCACGTCCTGCGACGGCATCACCGTCCCCGCCCGCCTGAGCGGCGACGCACAACACGCCCTGAACGAAAGCCACCGACAAGGCTGGGAGGGAATCGTCGCCAAACGCAACGACTCCCCCTACCTACCCGGCCAACGCGGACGAGCCTGGATCAAGGTCAAGAACCAGCGCACCCAGGAAGTGATCATCGGCGGCTACCGGCCCGGGAAAGGCTCCCGCGCCGACACCCTCGGCTCACTACTCCTGGGTGTCCCCGACGAGAACGGACTGCGCTACATCGGCCGGGTCGGCACCGGATTCACCCAACCGATGCTCGAAACCCTGAGCGGGAAACTGCAACGCCTCTCCCGCAAAACCAGCCCCTTCTCCGCCGAACTCAAACCCGCCGAACGCAAGGACGCGGTGTGGGTGACACCGCGCCTCGTCGGCGAAATCTCGTTCACCGAATGGACGACCGCGGGACTGGTCCGGCACCCCGCCTGGCGAGGACTGCGACCGGACAAGCCACCCGACGAGGTCCGGATCGAATAGCCGAACGTTCTGCCGGTGCCGACGGCACGTTCCCGTGTGAGACTCGATAGGTGACGAAAGCGCCTGATCTGGGACCACTGGCGGTCGAGGAGAACCCCGGTGGTGACAGCGCGCGCACGGTGATCATCGCGTTCGGCGCCAATCTCGGGGTGGCAATCGCCAAATCGGTGGCGGCGATGATGACCGGCTCCGCGTCCATGGTCGCCGAAGCAGCCCATTCCTGGGCCGACGCCGGAAATCAAGTGTTCCTGCTCATCGCCAACCGCAGAAGCGCACGCGCGTCCGACGAAGAACGGCCTCTCGGCTACGGCCGTGAGGCGTACGTCTGGTCACTGCTGGCGGCGGTGGGGCTGTTCGTCGTCGGGGGAACGGTGTCGGTGTGGCACGGACTGACCGAACTGCTCCACCAGCCCGACAGCGGCGAGGACTACCTGATCGCCTACATCGTGCTCGCCGTCGCGTTCGTCCTGGAGGGAACGTCGCTGCTGCGGGCCATCCGGCAGCTGCGCGGGGAGGCCCGCAGCTACGACCGCGACCTCTTCGACTACGCCCTCGAAACCTCGGATCCGACGGTGCGGGCGGTGTTCGCCGAGGACAGCGCAGCGCTCGTCGGCATCGTCATCGCTGCCGCCGGAGTCGGGCTGCACCAGATCACTGGTGCCGCCGTCTGGGATGCGATCGGGTCGATCCTCGTGGGGGTGCTGCTCGGCGCGGTCGCGGTCGTGCTGGTCGACCGGAACCGTCGATTCCTCACCGGGGAGCCGGGTTCGAGCGAATTGCGCGACGCCGCCGTCGCACGAATCGCCGAACTTCCCGACGTGGCCACGGTCCTCTTCGTGCGGCTCGAGTACACCGGCCCGAAACAGATCTTCCTCGTCGCCAGCGTCGACCTGGTCGGTGATCACGCGGAATCACAGGTCGCCCGGACCCTGCGCAAACTCGAACGCGAACTCGAACGCAATCAGCACATCGTGGATGCCGTGCTCACGATCGCGGCGCCGGACCGACACGACCTGGATGCCGGCGACCATCACCTACCGTGACATACCGGCATCAGAAGTTCTCGTCGATGCAGGCCAGGCGATCACCGGCCATGCCGGCCTGGCCGGGCCCGGTCATGGTGCGCTGTGCGTGCAGCACGACGGAGTTGGCCTCGCCGTCACGGAACTCCCAGTCGACGGTCGTCGAAGACTGGGCGTTGCCGTTCGCGTCGGTGGTGACGTCGAGCCAGATCTCGTTCTGTGGGTTCGCGTAGGCCGGGTCCGAGGACGGCTTCTCCGGGGTGGCCGCGGGGTCGGCAGTGTTCTGATAGTGCGGCCCGGAATCCGATGGTTGTGGCCCGCACGGCCGCGTGTGCGCGTGCACCCCGAAGTCGCGGTTGGGGGCGAGGCCGGTCGCGTTGAACGTGACGGTGGTGCGGCCGTCCTTTCCCTCGGATTCGATGTTCACGGACGAACCCACCGGAACGGCGGCTTGGTCGTAGGTGAAGGCGTTGTCCTCGCCGCCAACCTCCCCCGGCAGCTCGAAGGCTCCCCGCCCCCCAGGCAGCGGCGGGGCGGTCGTCGTCTCGGCAGAGGTGGGGGGCGTCTGCACGGTCGCCGACACCTCCGACGACGAATCGCCGTCGCCGCACCCAGCGGCGGCGACGAGAGCGGCCAGGGAAACGCCGGCGATCAGGCTTACACGTCGAATGTGCATGCCACCGCATTACCCGCAATACCCTGCGTTGAACCACACGACAAAGGTTGCCATCCGACCATGAACCCGACGGCGGGACACCGACACCCCTGACGGTCGAGAAGTCGACACTTGGTTGCTTGCATTACGGGGGCGTGTCGCCCCCGGGTCGGTCACGGCCGACTATCGTTTCGAGACCCATCGCCGCGAAATCCGTTGCTCTGCAGTAGCGCCTGCGGACCAGCGCGTGAAGTGAAAAGATCCGGTCAACAACCGTTTCCGACCCCATACCGAGTGTCCGGGGCGGTGCGCGAAGTGGTCGATCGATGTGGCACCCAAGCTGTCGTGATGATGTTCCTCATGGCCTGCACATCCTCGCATCATGAGGCGAAGCGAGGGTGCCCACACGATGCAAACTGCACGAGCTAGACGCGCTCATGTCACGACACGGACCCGACGCACGACATCCTGTCGTCCTCACCTGACGCTACCCGCCGAATTACCGTGACCTCAGGAAATCGATGCGTACCCCACGAGCACACTGGGCGACGGTCACGGATCGGGGGCGGTAAGGGAGGCGATCAGCGTCTGGGCGACGCGGTGCAGTTTCGTGCGGGTCCGCTGCGAGATCTCCACCAGCCGGAAGAACGCCTCGTCGGCGGTGATGTTGTGCATCGCCATCAGCATGCCCTTGGCCTGGTCGATCTCCGCTCTGGAAACCAGCGCCGCCTCGAGTTGGCCGACCTTCGCCGCCGCGCTGTGCCAGCGGCGGCTGTTGCTGATCGCCGCCGACGCCGCCGTCGTCAACAGACACATCAGCTTCTCGTCGAACGGGTCGAACGCCTCCGCCCGGTAGCTGTAGACGTTGAACGACCCGACCAACTCCCCCGGTCCGTCGCCGTCGACGATCACCGGGACCGACAGATACGCGCGGATCCCCGCCAGCTTCGCGGCCGTATCGAATTCGGGCCACTGATCGGTATGTTCCCCGATCACCGCGCGGACCGGTGCGCGGCGGTGGGCGGCGGCGAGGCACGGTCCCCGGTTTGCCGCGTACTGCTGCGCGTCAATGTCCAGCACGGTGTCGTCGGTGGCCACGATCGTGACCGGATCCGGGGTGTCGATCCGTGTCACGCTGACCGCGTCGGCATCGAGCAGGGCGATCACTGTCGTGCGGGCAAGCCGGCCCAGCACCGCCTCGAGGGTTTCCTCCGCGGCGGTCGCCGACCGCAACTGATCCAACGCCTCGGTGACGGTGTCCAGCGCGACAGCGACCGTCTCCATCGATACAGACCCGGCGCCGTTCGCACCCAGCTCACCCATCACGACCAGGCCTCCTACCCACTCAACCCCGCTCCCCTGAGTATCCCCCTCCGCATGCGCCGCGCCGCCGTCATTCTCGGCTGACCATCGCTGCTGCCCACTGAGGCGCGTGCCGTGCTGTATGGCCGGCTCAGGGCCGCCGCGGCATTGCAAGTCAGCGCACCGGAACCCCGGCAGGAACACCGGCCCCGTGCACCTCATTGCCGACGCCGGGTGCGCCGTCTGCGCTCGCTCTCGCACATCCTGTCCCACGTTCCGTACGGTTCGGCCACCGGCAGGGCGTACTCGCGGCATTCGATGAGCATCCGGCCGTCCTGGCACACGCGTTTGGTGTGCGTTTCGCCGCGTCCGGTCCCAGCCACCCTCCTGTGAGGGGAGAAGAACAACGACGACGCGGCGGTCCGGCGCGAGCCGCGGAGGCGCCAACCTTGGCGATCATGGTCGACGGTCAGTCCGGTCCGCGGCCGGTGTTTCACGGCGGGAAGCCAGCGCAGTCCTCGGCGGACGAATGGGTTCTGCAGTCACCGGATCGGTGTCACTCCTCCACGTTTCGAAACCCGTGCAGCGGATCACCGCCAGCCGGAAAGCCACCCAGTCCCCCGTCGTGGACGTCGAGGACACCGACACCGCTGAATCCTTCGAACTGCATCGACGGCCAGGCTTCCAGATCCCATGCCGTCGCGATTCCTGGTTGCTGACTCAGGGTGGGCCTGTACGCGACCCAACCTCCGACAACTACATTGCGGCGCTGGCTGTTCGCGCTGACGATCCGGTCGACTATGTTCGCCCACTCCACGGACGCCTACCACCGCAAAACGGCGGTGCGGCGCGGACAAACGGTCACCACCAAGGTTGCAACGTTGTCGCAACCCTCCCGCTCGTAGTGTTGTGAATCACATCCATATGTGGGGATGAGAAGCACACCGTTGAGGAGTTATCGATGACCGTGTATGCCCGCCCGGGTTCGCCGGACGCCGTCATGTCCTTCCAATCGCGTTACGACAACTGGATCGGCGGCCAGTGGGTTGCGCCCGTCAAGGGCCAGTACTTCGAGAATCCGACACCCGTCACCGGGCAGCCGTTCTGTGAGGTCGCGCGTTCGACGTCCGAGGACATCGAACTTGCGCTCGACGCCGCACACGCTGCGGCTCCGGCCTGGGGTAAGACGTCGGTGGCCGAGCGCGCCATCATCCTGAACAAGATCGCGGACCGCATCGAGGAGAACCTCGAGTCCATCGCGCTCGCCGAGTCCTGGGACAACGGCAAGCCGATCCGCGAGACCCTGAACGCCGACATTCCGTTGGCCATCGACCACTTCCGCTACTTCGCCGGCGCGATCCGGGCGCAGGAAGGCGCACTGTCGGAGATCGACTCCGACACCGTCGCCTACCACTTCCACGAGCCGCTCGGCGTCGTCGGCCAGATCATCCCCTGGAACTTCCCGATCCTCATGGCCGTGTGGAAGCTCGCTCCCGCACTCGCCGCGGGCAACGCGGTCGTTCTCAAGCCGGCCGAGCAGACCCCGGCGTCGATCCTGCACCTGATCTCCGTCATCGGCGACCTGCTGCCCGCCGGTGTGGTGAACATCGTCAACGGCTTCGGTGTGGAGGCGGGCAAGCCGCTCGCCTCGAGCCCGCGGATCCGGAAGATCGCTTTCACCGGTGAGACCACCACGGGTCGGCTCATCATGCAGTACGCGTCGCAGAACCTGATCCCGGTCACCCTCGAACTCGGTGGCAAGAGCCCCAACATCTTCTTCTCCGACGTTCTGTCCTCCAACGACGACTACCAGGACAAGGCGCTCGAGGGCTTCACGATGTTCGCCCTCAACCAGGGCGAGGTGTGCACCTGCCCGTCGCGTTCGCTGATCCAGGAGGACATCTTCGACGAGTTCCTCGCGATGGCGGCCATCCGCACCAAGGCCGTCCGCCAGGGCGACCCGCTCGACACCGACACGATGATCGGCGCGCAGGCCTCGAACGATCAGCTCGAGAAGATCCTGTCGTACATCGAGATCGGCAAGGGCGAAGGCGCCAAGGTCGTCACCGGCGGTGAGCGCGCCGAACTCGGCGGCGATCTGTCCGGCGGCTACTACGTGCAGCCGACGATCTTCACCGGTCAGAACAAGATGCGGATCTTCCAGGAGGAGATCTTCGGTCCGGTCGTCTCCGTCACGTCGTTCAAGGACTACGACCAGGCCATCGAGATCGCCAACGACACGCTGTACGGCCTCGGCGCCGGCGTGTGGTCGCGGGACGGTGGCGTCGCCTACCGGGCCGGACGTGACATCCAGGCCGGCCGCGTGTGGACCAACACGTACCACCAGTACCCCGCGCACGCCGCGTTCGGTGGCTACAAGCAGTCCGGCATCGGCCGCGAGAACCACCTGATGATGCTCGAGCACTACCAGCAGACGAAGAACCTGCTGGTCAGCTACGCCCAGAAGGCTCAGGGCTTCTTCTGATGGACACAGCCCGGGCCCCTTAGCGCCCCTGAGACTGAGCCGTGGTTCTTTTTCAAGCAGGAAGATTCACACGACAGGCACGATGACGGCCGCGACCATTCACGAATTCGGATTCCGACACCGGTCCGCAACGAGGACCTGGTGAAGGTCGAGACCAGCGGAATCTGCCACACCGATCTTCATGCTGCGAATGGCGACTGGCCGGTCAACCCTCTCCGGCCTACATCCCGGCCACGAGGGCCACAGGACGGTCGTCGAAAAAGCGAGACCGACCAATCTCGAAGAGGGTCAGCAGCAGCGGGGGCCGGCAATGCGTGGCTGCGGTCGACGACGTGCCTATAGCGCGGGGGGTGCCGCACCCCAGGGGGAGACCCTCTGCGTGAAGCAAAGTCCAAACCTCAACGGTCTCCCCTGGGGGACTTCCCGGCGCCCCTGTTCGACACCGCACTCGAGGACCTGACCATCGGCGGGTCGAGCGTCGGTACCCGCCAGGACACGGAGACGCTCGACTGCTACGCCCGCGGCAACCCCCCCGGCAAAATCACCCCCACAACGCACACCGGCAAGCCCGAGGGGATCAACGCCATCTTCGAGTTGCGTCGACGCAAGATCGGCGGACGTATCGTCCTCGAACTCACATGAACGCACCACGAGGGACGAGACGGACGGACGAGAAACGTCTTCAGTCCGCAGTTTCGCATTCTCGTCGCACACCACGACCCCGACCTCACCACCGACCGCCGCCTCACAACCACAACAGCCGACAGGAGCGCCACCCCATGAGCACCAGTTCCATCATCGAAGACACACGCATCATCGAATTCGCGCGGCGCTGGCTGCCCTACGGTGGCGGCACCACCGGTGACCTGCTCGTCGAATTCGGCATGACACCCGCCTGCTACCTCGCCCGGCTCGGCAAGATCCTCGACAGTCCCGCCGGCCGGCAACTCGATCCACAACTACGCGCCGACCTGCTCACCTTCGTCGCCACGCGCACCCCCACCCAGCACCCCACAGGATCGGTATCCAACCGCACCGTTCCCGTCCCGGGAGCCACCCCCTCTCCCGCGAGCTAACCCGCACCCAACAAACCCGGTACGACCCCACAGCCGCCACCTCGCGATGACACGTGTCTGCAATCCCCGTGACCCCGACAGGAGGCGCGCTTCAGCTAAACCGGACCCCCGTCTTCGTCGCCAACAACAAAGCCCGAGAACCACAACGCGGAACATCGCACCGAAACGCCAAGACCCCCGCGAGGTGCTCATCGCGAGGGCTGCGGTTGGTGGGCTGCCTCTTCACCGTCGTGGCGATGACCTACACGGTCACCTACCGGGAGATGCCCACCAGCGCCCCCATCGCGGGTGTGTTGATCGCCTCCCTCGCCCAGTTCTCTGGACTTCCGCCGTGCTCATCTTCGAAGTGACGTGCCCGTTCGCATTCGTCAACAAGAGCAATCGGGCAGAGATCTTCGCCCAGCCTTCGCGGGCGCCTTCGCGGCCATGATGCGGCCGCCGGTGCCCGGTTGCTGCCGAATGGGCAGGTGATCTGGGATCAGTGTTGAAATTCCTGTCCTCGCGGTAGCGCGCCGTCGACTTCATTCCCGCGGCCGGCGAGGTCCTTTACGCGCGAGTATTTTTCATCCCCCACGCGCCCACCGAAAGCCTGCGGATCACGTTCCCGTCGGTGTGCTCTGCTCTGCGATGAATTTGAGTCGCCGCAGAGATTCACGGTTGCGTGGGTACACAAGCGTGTCGTGCACCTCCCGCGGTATCCGGTTGAAGGGTCGATGGGCGACCATCTCGGACATCTCGATGCGGCAACCGGTGCCGCGAGGTTCGAGGAGCAGTGTCACCTCCGCCTGGCCTGCCGGCAAGGCGCGGGCCAGCAACCGCAGTTCCCGCCCCTCAACGGCCGACAGGACCTCGGTGTGGTCGTGCAGCAGCGCAGGCCACAGCCCGACCGAGTGGTGGAGACGACTGCCGACTTCCGGCCAGTTGTTTTCGACGGCCCGCATCCGTGCCGCCCCGACCACCCACACCGGGTACATCCATCCGTCGGATAGCACCGACCACACCCGGGCTGCGGACGCCGTGGTGTCGCAATGAGCTCTGATGTCGATCACTCCCTCGTAGGGACGACGGAACCTGTTGGCGCTTCGCGCATACCCGGCATCCGGGGCGGCGAAACTGCCACCCCGGGGTCTGTGGACCTGTCCGCGTGCTGGTTGTCGCAATCGACAGGAGGTGGTCGTGGGTGCTGGCGAGGTCCGAGAATTGCTCCCGGGCGACGCGACGGATGTGCTGGAGTGTTTCGCCCCGAGACCGTCCCGTTCGCGCTGGGGCGGGAGCATTCCCGCGGACGCGGCCTACCACGTCACATCGCTTTCGCAGTGCTGCCCGGTGAGACAGCAGTTTTCACCGAGCGGTGGGGTCACGGCACGCTCGTGGTGTCGTGGCGGGCACCGGCGCGGATCGACGTGGTGCAGTGTCGACGGAAGGCGGGGTCGGGCTGGTCAGTGGGTCGTGTGAGGTCGTTTTTCGACGACATCTTTGAATCTTTTCATGTCCTCCTTGACACGGTGGTCGAGTACGCCGGCGTGGTCGGCGACGAACTCTGTCACAGTGCCGGGATCGATCTCCATCTCGGCGGTGATGCGGGTGTGGTCGTCGTCGAGCGGTGCGAAGGTGATGATGCCGCAGTGACGGGGTCCGGTCTCCGATCGCCAGGACAGACGCTGGTTGAGGTGTTGTTCGAGGATGGTGGCGCGGAACCGTCGGCTGGTGAGCCCGACCTTGACCGTCCAGTCGAGATGGGTGTCGTCCACCCGCTCCACGGACTCGACTCCCTCCATGAAGGTGGGGAAGGATTCGAACTCGGTCCATTGGGTGTATGCGACGCTCGCCGGTACGGCGACGTCGATGGATTCGGTAATACTCATGACCACCGGGTACCCGGATCAACGTAGCCTGCACTGTTGCGGTGCATCATTGCGGTCCCTGTGCGGAACGGAGACGTTCGAACAGCCCGGGCGGGGTGGTGCCGGCGATCAGGTCGTCGATCCGGTGGGGCGTCGATCGCGCTGACACAAGGAATTCCACGGTCGCGGGCCTGCTGGAGCAGCACGGCGTCCTCGGTGGGGCAATGATGGTGCAACACCCGGGTGGGGGCTACCGCACAGATCACGGACTCGGTCAGGGTGCGGGTGGGTGTGAGCCGTGGCGGATAGCCCAGTGACGGAACACCGCCCACCGTTCGACCTCGGAGGATTCGATGGGATTGCCGATGACAGCAGCATCCGCGGTGGCGGTGGTGGTTCGGGGCCGGTCATCGCGCGCTCCGAGAGGTGGTGCCTGCCACGGTGGCAGAGGGAATCGCGTCGGCACCCGTTTCGGTTATGCGGGCGGCGACGTCCATGTCCTGCACCTGTGGCGGACCCATCACGCGATGCTACTTCCTGTCAGGCGGTCCTCTGCCGGAGAGACGATGTACGCGAACGAATCCTCTTCATCTCACTCGTAATCGTTGCGGTAGCGCAATCATTTGTTTTCCGGCGGCCGTCTACACACCCTCGGTTGCCGCTGCTCGTGCAGTGGTCCGCCGATCCACACTCGCTGCCTGCGTTTTGTCGACTGGTCGGTGGTGGGCACGGTCAGAGCGCGGCCGAGGCATGGTTGTGCCCCGTCGGGTTCGACAGTTCGGGGGCGATCCATCGGTTGTCCCGGTGTTCGATCGGGATGGTCGCGGTGACGATCGGCGGTTCCATCGGGAACGGTGCGTGGATGCGCGGGACGCGGTCCCCGCTGCCGGTGGTGTGCCAGGTGACGTCGACTCCGGCGTCGGTCAGTGCCTGTTCGTCGAGCACGATCAGCAGCAGCGGTGCCCTCACGTGGGCGTAGGGGTGGGCAAGCACAGCAGGTAGCCGGGCGGCGGTGGTTGCGTGAATGTATCCGGTGTCGTCGAACGGGGTGACC
The DNA here is from genome assembly GCF_017068375.1 of Rhodococcus koreensis. NCBI lineage: Bacteria > Bacillati > Actinomycetota > Actinomycetes > Mycobacteriales > Nocardiaceae > Rhodococcus > Rhodococcus koreensis. Next base: position 451,808 of record NZ_CP070611.1, on the reverse strand, counting down.
AGGGTGGCGACGTCGTACTCGCCGAATCGCAGGCATCCCTCCCAGTCGTCGGCCAGAGCTACGTGCAGGATTTGTTGACCCATGTGACTTTCCTTTCCGAAGGGGTTGACTCCTGGGTGGGTCAGCTGGCCAGCACTTGGGGTGCGAGGACCTTGAGCATGGCGTTGGTCCACCGCAGTTGCCGCAGCGTCTGCGGGTGGCAGCGCTGGGTGAGGGCGAGCAGTTCAGGGTCTGTGACGGCCTGGGCGCCTTGTGCGAGCAGTTCCCAGTCGACGGACACTCCCGCGGCGACCCGGTGCAGGTGCCGCAGATCCATCAGCAGCACCAAGGCCGGTTCGGGTCGGTGCCCGAGCAGTTCGCTGAGCTTCTCTTGCACCGGAGTGGTGAGGGCCTCGGTCCGCGGGGCGGCGTTCAGGTCGAGCCCGTACCGGGTTCCGGCGGCGGCGAGCTCGCACAGGTGGTTGTTCGACCAGTCGGCGAGATCGAGTGCGACGTGGTGGATTTCGTGGTCGGTTTTGTGCCGGGCGGCCAGTGCCGACAGGGTGAGGGCGAGCTTGTGCTCGGAGCGGTGGAGTTCGCGCAGGGCGAAGTCGATCTTCATCGTCGTTCTCCCCCGTGGGGGTGGGTGGGTCTGCCGGTGGTGTCGGTGACCATTGCGGGAGGCCGGCCGTCGGTTTCGGTGACCACTGCAGTGGGTCCGCCGGTGGTCGGTGCGATGCCGGCGGTGGTGGGTGCGGACGCCGTCGTGGTCGGTGCCGGGGCCGGCCCGTCACCGGCCCGGACACGAGCAACGGTCGCGGCGGCGGTCTTGAAGATCGGCTGCTTGGAGGCGGGATCCCAGTCGGTGACCGTCAGTTCGTTCGCCGCCCGATCATGTTCGCCCTCCGTGGCGGTATCGGTGTCCCAGTAGCCGTAGTGGAACGGAATGAACAGCACGCCGGGCCGGATGCCGGTGATCCGCGCCTGGGCGTGCAGGGTTCCCCGCGGGGAGGAGATCGCGAGCACGTCCCCGTCCACGATTCCCTGTTGTAGTGCGTCCTGTGGGGAGATTTCCACCCACACTCGGGGTGCGGCAGCGTTCAGCTGCGGGGAGCGGCCGGTTTTGGTGCGGGTGTGAAACTGGTAGAGGGTGCGGCCGGTCATCAACGCGAACGGGTAATCGTCGTCGGGTTCCTCGTGCGGGGGAAGGTATTCGGCGGCCTTGATGATCGCCCTTCCGTCGGAGTTCAGCGCCCGGTACTCGGTGGGTTCGAGCGGCGCCCCGGTGACCAGGTCCTTGCCGTAGGACTCGCAGTAGTCCGGTGCGGAGTAGAACCGTCCATCGGTGTAGAGGCGTTCGGTGCCGTCCGGGTGCTCGGTGGTGCAGGGCCATTGGATGCCCGATCCGCCGCGCAGGCGGTCGTAGCTGAGTCCGGTGTAGTCACAGGGCCGCCCGGCCGAACATTGCTTCCACGCCTCGAACGTAGAGGCCGCGTCCTCCCAGCCAGGCAGGGGGTGGCCGTCCTTGTCGCGGAAGTCCATCCGGCGGGCGTAATCGAGGAAGATGTCCAGATCGGGTCGGGCCTGGCCGGGCGGGTCGACCGCTTTGTCGGACAGGTGCACGGTGCGGTCGGCGTTGGTGAAGGTGCCGGTCTTCTCCCCCCACGTAGCCGCGGGAAGAACGACATCAGCCAGTTCTGTTGTCTCGGTGCGAAAGATGTCCTGCACGACCAGGAACAGCCGATCCTGGGACAGGATCGACCGGATCCGCGCCAGGTCGGGCATCGAGACCGCGGGGTTGGTGGCGCTGACCCACAGCATCTTCAGGCTGCCCTGCTCGGCGTACCGGAACATCTGCATTGCATGCGTGGGCGGCCCGTAGTGCGGGATTTTGTCGGTCTCGACGTTCCACAGTTTCGCCAGTTCGGCGATGTGCGCGTCGTTGGCCCAGTTGCGGAACCCGGCGAGATCACCGTCGGCACCGCATTCGCGGGTGTTCTGCGCGGTGGGCTGGCCGTTCATCTGCAGCACCCCGCAGCCGGGTTTGCCGAGCATCCCCCGGATCAGGTGCAGATTGTTGACCTGCACCGCGGCGGCGGTGGCCTGATGGGACTGATAGAACCCCTGCAAGACCGTCGAGAGGAGGCGGTCGGTGGTGCCGAGCAGCCGTCCCGCCTCCCGCAGATCGTCGGCGGGGACATCGCAGGTCGCCGCCACCTTCTCCGGTGTGTAGGGGGCGAGTTGGGTGCGCAGTTCCTCGAATCCCACCGTGTGGCGATCGATCCACTCACGGTCGACCCAGTCGTTGGCGACGATCTCGTGGAGTAAACCGTTCATCAAGGCGACATTCGTGCCCGGCAACGGGGCGAGATGGACCGTCGCGTGGTCGGCGACCGGGGTCGGTCGCGGATCGACGTATACGATCGCGGGTGGATTCGGGCCGGCGAGCCGGTCCAGGATCCGCGACCACAGCACGGTCTGGGTTTCGGCGACGTTGTGCCCGAACAACGCGATCACGTCGGCATGGTCGACATCGGTGTAGGAACCGGGTTGGCCGTCGCAGCCGAACGATTCCTTCAACGCCTCCGCCGCGGTCGCGGTGCACAGCCGGGTGTTGCCGTCGACGTGATTCGTGCCGATCGCCCCGTGCGCGATCACCGAGAGGGTGTAGTACTCCTCGAGGAACAGCTGCCCGGAGGTGTAGAACCCGATCGCACTCGGCCCCTGCTCATCCAGCAGTTCCCGGCTACGCGTCACGATCCGGTCCATGGCGGTGTCCCAGTCCGTCTCCACCAGCTCACCGTTCTGTCGGATCAGTGGCCGGGTGAGCCGGTCCGGGGACGCGTTGGCCTGCCACCCGAACAGATCCTTCGGACCCAACCGGCCGCGGTTGACCCGGTCGACCCCGCGGCCCCGGACCCCGACGATCTCGTTGTCCTTGACCGCGATGTCGAGGGCATCCCCATTGGAGTGGAGGATCGACGCCGACTGCACCCACCGATCCACCGAGCCTGGGTCGAGACCGCCGGCGAGGTACTGATCGACCCGCTGCGGCCACGACCGGCCCGGCCCGTACGGGGTGCGAGTACCCCAGGGTTCGGCGATCCGGTCCTGTGAAGCGGTCATCGGCAGCTCACTTCCTGTCGGGGTCGATCACTGTGTTCGCGAGGCTCTGGTCGTTCCCTTCCGGCATGCAGGTGCCGACACCCCGCCTTCCCTCATCAAACGCGCAATGGTTGCGATTACGCAATGGTCAGGTGCAGGATGGAGGGGCAAGAGTGGGTGTGAAAGCGACTCAGGATGGCGCGCCGCCCCTCGCGGCACGGGGATCGCGCACACATTCGTGCGAGGCCGCCGACGATCGGTAGTGGTCGCTCGCGCAGCGCACCACCTCGATAGTCGGCCTGGGAAGAGATCGAGAACACTATGCCTACGTTCGTCGTCGAGTACACCTACAGCCCCGAATCCTCCTCCGGTCGTGACGATCACCGAACCGATCACCACGCCTGGCTCGCCGAACTGGTGCGCCGTAAGGTGGTGCTGTCGTCGAGTCCCCACGCCGACCACAGCGGCGCCCGGTTCGTCGTCGACGCTGCGGACGCCGACACTGTGGAACGCCTGTTCGGGCACGACCCATTTGCGCAGGCGCACCTCGTGTCCCATGTATCCATCAGCCCGGGAGCCGGTGACTCGTTTCCGGGGTTCGCTACGCATTAGGGCTGGCGCTTCGGGTCGGCACCGGGGTGGAAGGTGGCCGCGCTGGCGGCAGCCCAGTCGGCGGCCCACGTGCGCGGGGTCTCGTCGAGTTCGCCGGGTGCCAGCCAGTCGTAGATGTTCGCGTAGGAACTCACACAGGTCGGGGAGATTTTCTTCCGCAACAGGCGCGGGGTCAGCTTGGACGGGTCGGCGATGCCCATCGAGGCCATGATCTGCACGGCCTGAGGGACCGTGACCGCTCGCGGTACCGGTACGCCGGAGAGTCTTGTCCGCCACGCCGCAAGCGCGCATGCGTTTCGGGTCCTGGGTCGCGACACCGACCGGGCAGCTATTGGTGTGACAGCGCTGCGCCTGGATGCAGCCGATAGCCATCATCATCGCCCGGGCGGCATTGCCGTAGTCCGCGCCCTGGCCTCAGCCGCTTGACGATGTCGTTGCCGACCGCGACCTTGCCGCTGCCCCCGAGCCGGATCGGCGCCCGCAACCCAGTTCCGACTACGGCGTTGTGGACGGTCATCAGCCCCTCGGGTTCGCGGCGGCATGCACGCATCCTTGGGCTCGGCGAGAGGCAACATTAGTCCGTTTCACTGGCAGCAAAGCTCCATTCAGGCAAGCCCCGCCCGATCGCAGATCCCGGGTCGCGTAAGCGACAATGCTGCGAGGAGACGCTCCGCACACCCGCCTCCGAACGCAATGGTTGCGGTCACGCAATGACCGGGTGCAGGATTTGGGTATGAGCGCGGCGCGGGGACAGCGGACACAGTCGGGGCCACGATTCACCGAGCAGGTGGAGGCGGTGCTCTGGGCGTCGCGGGCGCTGGTGGGCATCGCGGCGGCGTCGGTCGCCGAGGTCGAAGACGTGGTCACGGTGCCGCACCTGCGGATCTTGGTGATGGTCGATACCCGGGGGCCGCTGAATCTGGGTGCGGTCGCCGACGCGCTGGGAGTCAATCCCTCCAATGCCTCGCGGGCGGTGGACCGGCTGATCAAGGCCGGGTTGCTGGATCGGCGCGATGCGCCGGAGGACCGGCGGAATCTGAATCTGACGCTCACCGCCGCCGGACAGAAACTGGTCAATCGCGTCAGCACGCACCGCCGGCAGGCGATTTCCGGGGTCCTCGACCGAATGGCACCCGAGGACCGGGATGCGTTGGCGTCCGCGTTGCGTCGGTTCGCCGCAGCCGCGGGCGAACCGATCGACGGTGATGTTCTCACGTTGTTGTGGCCGCCCGCCCACTGAGCCGCGGGTCGACAGTGCGGCGAGCGACCTGAAGACCGGCAGCGGCGAAACCGCTGGCGCCCAGCATCTCTGCAACCGCCGCCGCTCGACGCCGGCGGAGGTCGCAGAGCGCGCACAGCATGCTGGCCGCGTGCGCGGCATCGACACCCGCGCCGCACAGCTGCAGCATTCCGTCACCCAGACGAACTGCTCCAAGGAGGGCGGGCGGTCATCGCCGGCCCCGGAGGGTGAGGAGGACGGCCGCGCCAGCGGCGAGCGCACCCGCGGCGGCGCCGAGCATCCCATGGTGCTGCGACGCCCACAGTTGTCCACTACGCGGGTGGGCTTGGTCGTCGAAGATGCCGTGGGCACCGAAATCGCGGCCTCCGGTGCCGTCGGCGGGGTGCCACAGATTCGAGGGTTGCTGTCGGTCGCGGGGCTGGTCGGTTTGCTGGGAGGAGAAGCCGGTGGCTGCGAGGTACCGGTCGAGCAGACCCGGTGCGATGGCGTTGGCGGCGAGGGTCGCGGCGGTGCTGGCGCCGACCCAGTATTCGCGGCGGCGGGGGTGCTCGGCGGCGTAGAGCACCGCTCGGGCGGCGACTTCGGGTTGGAAGATCGGCGGCACCGGCTGCGCGTGGCGGGGCAGCCGGTTGAGCACCCAAGAGAACTGGGGGGTGTTGACGGCCGGCATCTGCACCATCGTCACCCGGATACCGGATTTGTCGTGCAGCAACTCGCAGCGCAGTGCCTCGTTGAAGCCCTGGATGGCGTGTTTGGCGCCGCAGTACGCGCTTTGCAAGGGGATGCCGCGGTAGGCAAGGGCCGAGCCGACCTGCACGATGGTGCCGCGGTTGCGGGGCCGCATGCGGCGGAGCGCGGCCATGGTGGCGTAGACGTAGCCGAGGTAGCTGACTTCGGTGACCCGTTTGTATTCTGCCGCGGTGATCTCGGTGAACGGGGCGAAGACGGAGGTGAAGGCGACGTTGATCCAGATGTCGATCGGCCCGAGGGTGTTCTCCACCGCATCGGCGGCGGCCTCGACCTGGTCGGGGTCGGCGACGTCGGTGGGCACCGCCACGGCGATCGCCCCGGCGTCCTCCACCTCCCGAACGGATCCGTCGAGGCCCTTCTTTCCGCGGGCAAGGAGGGCGATCTTGTCACCGCGGGCGGCGAAGACGCGGGCGACGGCGCGACCGATTCCCCCGGAGGCGCCCGTGATCACGACGACACGGCCGGATGCCGGTGTGCTCATGACGATCATTCCTTTCTCGGACGGAGCTGGCCGGCCTAGTGATGGGGTGGCCGCGGCCGGGCGAGACGGTGTGCGGATTCCAGTAGCAGGGCGTGGACGAACGCCTGCGGGAGGTTGCCCCGCAACTGGTGTTCGACGACGTCGAATTCCTCGGTGAACAACGCCGGGGAACCGCAGGCCGCCCGGTTGCGTTCGAACCAGCGCACCGCGTCGACCTGATGGCCTTGCTGGTGTTCGGCCAGGGCCATGAGAAAACCGCAGAGCAGGAACGCCCCTTCGGCGTCGGCGAGCGGGCGCTCGTCTTGGCGAAACCGGTACACATAGCCGTCGCGGCCGAGCTCGCGGCGCACCGCGGCCAGAGTCAGTGCGGTGCGCGGATCGGCGGCGGGCAGAGCGCCGCGGATCGCGGGTAACAGCAGCGCCGCATCGACCCGGTCATCACCCGGGGCGCGTTGCCACCGTCCGGTGCGGTGCAGGCAATCTCGGGCAGTGTCGGTAACCAGCAGGTCCGCGAGAGACGACCACTGCGCCGACTGCGGGGCGGGCGCAGCGGCGGCGATCGCGCGCAGTCCAGCCGCGCAGATCAGCCGCGAGTGCGCCCAATGCTCGTTGCCGAGTTCCCAGATCCCGGCGTCGGGTTCTCGCCAGCGGCGTTCGATCGCCGACACCGCGATGTCGGCGGCCTGCCAGTGCTCGCGATCCAAGCGGTCGTGGCGAGCGGCAGCGGCCAGCAGCAGCAACGCCTCACCGAAGTTGTCGAGTTGGAACTGGTCGTTGACCCAGTTTCCGGTGCGGGCGTCGGCGCCGGGATACCCGGGCAGATCGAGGGTGGTCTCGTCGGGGACCCGGCCGCCGCCGACGGTGTAGGCGGGTTTGAGGTCGGGGCCGTCGGCAAGCAGGCGGTCGCTGACGAATCCGACGGCGTCGTCGAGCAATGGGAGCGGACCGGCGGCCGCGGCGACGGCCTGTCCGGCGTAGCACTGATCCCGGATCCAGCAATACCGGTAGTCGTAGTTGCGGCCCTGCTCGGCCCGCTCCGGCAGTCCGGTCGTGGCGGCGGCGACCATGCCCCCACTCGCGCTGGTCAACCCGCGCAGTACCGCATAGGCGTGCCGGGAATCCCGGTCCGCCAGAGACCCGTCGATCGGCGGAACCGCCTCGTGCCAGGCCTGTTCGGTGCGCTGCCACAACCGGCCGGGGTCCGGGACCTCGTCGGGAAGGGGGCGGTCGCCGAGCTCGAGGACCAGATCGTGATGCTGGCCTGCCGCGACGTCGAGGACCGCCTCGAGTCGTCCGTTGCGGTGATGCGCCGCCGGCGCTCCGGACCACCGCACCTGCAGTGATCCGGCGCGCAGGGTCCGGATCCCGTCCTGATGACCGATCTGCTGCATCGGATGCGCACCGAAATCGGCGGCCACGTCGAGTCCCACACTGACCTGCGCGTCACCGTCCACAGCAAGGACCCGGCGCAGCAGCACCGCGGTGTGCCGATCACCCGGGAAGGCCAGCGCCTCACGGCATTCGATGATGCCGTCCGCGGTGACCCACCGGCTGCGCCAAATCAACGTGCCCTGCTCGTAGTAGCCGCCCCAGGTGAACCGAAGATCGGTCGGGGAGAGCGCATAGACGCCGGGTCCCCCGAGCAGCACCGAAAACACCGCCCCGTCGGCCCAGGACGGGGTACACAGCCACGCGATGTCCCCACGCGGACCGATCAAGGCACCGCGCTCACCGTCCGCGATCAGCGCATACTCCCGGAGCACATGCGGAGGAAAGAGCACCTTGTCAGCGCGCCCGCCCATCAATCACGTCCCCTTCATATCGTCCGCAATCTTTGCGGAACCGCAAAGAAGTGCTGCTACGACGAATTCCCTGTAATGGCCCGTCCAAACATTTCCGTCCGGCTGCGGACGGTTCATCCCTCACAGGTGGGTACAGGGACCCACGCGGACATGTAGTTCTCGGCGCGCATCCTCTTCGGGGACGCATCCTGCCACGATCATCACCGCGCCGACCACTGGCCAGTGGCGTCCGTACTACGGCACAATGCCCGTTGCTTCGCGGACGTCGAACACCCACACGTCGATGCCACCGCACACGAGCGCCCCCGCCACACCTGAGTCGTACCCGTCAACCACACACTCGCAATCATTGCCCTATCGCAAATTTTTTGGTGGATCCCGGTTTCGGTTCCCCTGGGTCGGGTACGTGGGAAGAAGTGCGGCCACCAACCCGTGCTCCGCGCCGAAAATGACCCCTTGGGTGTGCGCCCTCATTGCGGCTAGGAGGATTCGATGGCAGACCAGAATGTCGCCGATTACCTACTCGAGCGCCTGCGCGCGTGGGGGATCGAGCACGTGTTCGCCTATGCCGGGGACGGCATCAACGCGGTCCTCGCCGCCTGGGCCCGCGCGGACAATCAGCCTCGTTTCGTCCAGGCCCGGCACGAGGAGATGTGCGCCTTCGAGGCCGTCGGCTACGCGAAGTTCACCGGCCGGGTCGGGGTGTGCATGGCCACCTCCGGGCCGGGCGCGGTGCATCTGCTCAACGGACTCTACGACGCCAAACTCGACCACGTCCCGGTGGTCGCCATCGTCGGGCAGACCAACCGCACCGCGATGGGCGGCTCGTATCAGCAGGAAATCGACCTGCTCAGTCTCTACAAGGACGTCGCCAGCGACTACGTGCAGATGGTCACCGTTCCCGAACAACTCCCCAACGTCCTCGACCGGGCCATCCGGGTCGCGATCACCCAACGCGCCCCCACCGCCCTGATCATTCCGGCCGACGTGCAGGAGCTCGACTACTCCCCACCGACCCACGAATTCAAGATGGTGCCCTCCAGCATCGGCATCGACTGGCCCACCACCACACCCGACGACCAAGCGATCATGCGGGCGGCGGAGATCCTCAACGCCGGCAGCAAGGTCGCCCTCCTCGTCGGGCAAGGTGCCCGCGGCGCCCACGAGGAGATCGCCCAGGTCGCCGACCTGCTCGGTGCCGGGGCCGCGAAGGCACTGCTGGGTAAGGACGTCCTCTCCGACGAGCTGCCGTGGGTCACCGGCTCCATCGGCCTGCTGGGTACCCGCCCGTCCTACGAGATGATGACCGGCTGCGACACCCTGCTCACCATCGGGTCCAGCTTTCCCTATACCCAGTTCCTGCCCGAGTACGGGCAGGCGCGTGGGGTGCAGATCGACATCGACGGCCGGATGATCGGGATGCGCTACCCCAACGAGGTCAACCTGGTCGCCGACGCGAAAACCGCTTTGCGGGCGTTGATCCCGCACCTAACCCGTAAGGACGACCGGTCCTGGCGGGAGGAGATCGAGGCAAATGTGGCCCGCTGGTGGGAAACGATGGATATGCAAGCACAGGTGGACGCCGACCCGGTCAACCCGCTGCGGCTGTTCGCCGAACTGTCCCCGCGGCTGCCCGACGATGCGATCGTCACCGCCGACTCCGGGTCGGCGGCGAACTGGTACGCCCGCCAGTTGCGGTTCCGCGGGAACATCCGCGGCTCCCTGTCCGGGACGCTGGCCACCATGGGACCCGGCGTCCCGTACGGGATCGGCGCCAAATTCGCCCACCCCGGCCGCCCGGTGATCGTCTTCGCCGGCGACGGCGCCATGCAGATGAACGGTCTCGCCGAACTGATCACCGTCAAGCATTACTGGCAGCAGTGGGACGATCCCCGCCTGATCATCGCCATCCTGCACAACAACGACCTCAACCAGGTCACCTGGGAGATGCGGGCGATGTCCGGATCCCCCAAATTCACCGAATCCCAGACGCTTCCGGATGTCGACTACGCCGCCTTCGCCGCCGGCCTGGGCTTGCACGCCGACACCGTCACCGACCCCGACCAACTCGCCGGGGTCTGGGAGAAGGCGTTGTCGGCGGATCGTCCCACCGTCCTGGACGTGCACACCGACCCGAACATGCCCCCGATCCCACCGCACGCGACGTGGGAGCAGTTCAAGTCCGCCACCGCCGCCGTCCTGGCCGGCGACGAAGACTCCTGGGGGTTCATCAAGACCGGGATCAAGACCAAGGCGCAGGAATTCCTCCCGCACCAGAACACGTGAGCCACGATCCGCCATGATCGACACCACCCCGGTCACCGGCGTCACCGCGGCCGCCTACACCATCCCCACCGACAGCCCCGAGGCCGACGGCACCCTGGCCTGGGACTCCACCACCATGGTGCTGGCGCAGGTGTCCGCGGGCGGGCAGGTCGGGACCGGGTGGACGTACGCACCCCCCGCGGCCGCGGCCGTGGTCACCGGCATCCTCGCCGACCTGGTCACCGGCGAGGACCCGACGGCTGTGCCCGGCCTGCACGCAACCATGGCCGCGGCGATCCGCAACGCCGGCCGACCCGGCATCGCAGGGTGCGCCCTCTCCGCCGTCGACATCGCCCTGTGGGACCTCAAAGCCCGGCTGCTGGGGGTGTCGCTGCACCGGCTGCTCGGCGCTGCCCGCGACACGGTGCCGATATACGGATCCGGCGGCTTCACCACCTATCACCGGCACCAACTCGAGCAGCAACTCACCGGATGGGTGCAGGAGCAGTCGATTCCGCGGGTGAAGATCAAGATCGGCGAAGCCTGGGGCACTCACACCGACCGGGACCTGCACCGGATCCGGCAGGCCCGCTACGTCATCGGCGACGATACCGCACTGTATGTCGACGCCAACGGCGCCTACGGGCGCAAACAAGCGATCCGGGTGGCCGCCGACGCCGCCGACGCGAATGTGGTGTGGTTCGAAGAACCCGTTTCCTCCGACGACCACGCCGGACTCCAGCAGATCCGCCAGATGGTGCGCCCGGATGTGGCCGCCGGCGAATACGGCTACGACCTGCCCTATTTCGAGCGGATGTGCGCCGCCGGGGCGGTGGACTGTCTGCAGGCCGACATCACCCGCTGCGGCGGGATCACCGACTGGCTGAAGGTGGCCGCTGTCGCCGCCGCCCACAATCTGGAGATCTCCGGGCACTGCGCCCCCCACCTGCATGCCCATGCCGCGGCCGCGATCCCGAACCTGCGGCACCTGGAGTGGTTCCACGACCACGTCCGGATCGAACAGCGATTCTTCGACGGCGCGTTCAACCCTACCGGCGGCATCCTGCGGCCCGACCCGCACGCCCCCGGGCACGGTCTCACCCTGCGCGCACCCGACATCGCACCGTTCCGGGTCGCCTGAACCGAGGAGGTTGCTGTGACCGCCGAGCACACCCGTACGACACCGCTGTTCCAGGCTCTCGAACAGCGACTGCACGAGGCGGTCGAGGGTGAGGTGCGGTTCGATCCGGGGTCGCGGGCGGCGTATTCCACCGACGCCTCCAATTACCGGCAGGTCCCGATCGGGGTGGTGATCCCCCGCACCCCGGACGCCGCCGAGGCGGCGATCGCGGTGTGCCACGACTTCGATGTTCCGGTCCTCTCCCGCGGCGGGGCCACCAGCCTGGCCGGGCAGTGCTGCAACACCGCGGTGGTGCTGGATTGGAGCAAGTACTGCACTCGCGTCGAATCATTGGACGTCGACGCCGGAACCCTGGTGGTGCAACCCGGCATCGCCCTCGACCCGCTCAACGATCACCTCGCCCGGTGGGGGTGGATGGTCGGCCCGAAACCGTCCACCCACGTCTCCTGCACCATCGGCGGGATGATCGGCAACAACTCCTGCGGCTCCACCGCCCAGGCGTACGGGAAGATGGCCAACTCGGTGCGCCGCCTCGAGATCCTCACCTTCGACGGGCACCGGATGTGGGTGGGCCCCTCCCCCGAAGACGAAGTGGATCGCATCATCGCCGCTGGTGGTCGGCGCGGTGAGATCTACACCGGGTTGCGGCAACTGCGCGACTCCTACGCCGACGAGATCCGTGCCCGCTACCCCGACATCCCCCGCCGGGTCTCCGGCTACAACCTCGACCAGTTGTTGCCCGAGAACGACTTCCATGTCGCCCGGCTGCTCGTCGGCTCGGAAAACACACTGGTCACCGTGTTGCGGGCGGAATTGTCGCTGGTGCGGGTGCCGGCGGCGACGTCGTTGGTCCTGCTCGGGTTCGACGATATTTGCTGCGCCGCCGACGCCGTCCCCCGGGTCCTCGAACACACCCCGGCCGCACTGGAGGGGATCGACCACCGGTTGGTGCAACTCGAGCACAGTCAGCACCTCGCCGCCGCCGCGCTGCGGGAGCTACCCGACGGCACCGCGTGGTTGATGGTGCAGTTCAACGGCGAGGCCAAGGACGACACGGATGCCAAGGCCCACGCCATGATCGACGACCTGCATCCGGTCACCCCGCACGCGAAGCTCCTCGACGATCCCGACCACGAGCAGCAGGTGTGGGCCGCCCGCGAAGCCGGACTCGGGGCGACCGCGTACCCGCCGAACGACCCGGAAACCCACGAGGGCTGGGAGGACGCCGCCGTCCCACCACGGTCCCTCGGCAACTACCTGCGCGACTTCCGGAAACTGTTGGACAAATACGACTACGGGACCGCGTCCCTGTACGGGCATTTCGGGCACGGCTGCGTCCACACCCGGATCCCGTTCGACCTGCGCACCGCCGAGGGAATAGCGAAGTACCGGTCCTTCGCCGAAGCCTCCGCCCGCCTGGTGGTCGACTATGGCGGATCGCTGTCCGGGGAGCACGGCGACGGGCAAGCCCGCGGGGAACTGCTGCCGATCATGTTCGGTGACCGCCTGGTCACCGCGTTCGGGACCCTGAAAAGCATCTTCGATCCCGGCAATCGGATGAACCCCGGCAAGATCGTCCACCCGTACCGGCTCGACGAGAACCTGCGGCAAGGAGTGAACTACCTGCCGATCGAACCGGCCACCCACTTCGCCTACCCCGACGACGACCACCGCTTCAGTAGGGCGGCCGCCCGCTGTGTCGGCGTCGGCAAATGCCGGGGCCACGAATCGGGGGTGATGTGCCCGTCCTACCGGGCCACCGGCGAGGAGGAACACTCCACCCGCGGACGAGCCCGACTGCTGTTCGAAATGCTCCAGGGCGAGGTGATCACCGACGGCTGGAAATCGGTCGCCGTCCGCGACGCCCTCGACCTGTGCCTGGCCTGCAAAGGATGCCGCTCCGATTGCCCGGTCAATGTCGACATGGCCACCTACAAGGCCGAATTCCTTTCCCACCACTACCGGTGGCGGATCCGGCCCCGCTCGCACTATGCGATGGGCGCGATCCCGCTCTGGGCCCGCCTGGCCGCTGTCGCCCCGACCGTGGTCAACACGCTCACCCACACCCCCGGTGTGTCGGCCGCGATCAAGATCGCCGGTGGTGTCGACACCCGGCGGCCGTTCCCCCGGTTCGCGCGGCGTCGGTTCACCGCCATCTGGCCGCGCCGACCACTCGCAGCCCGCCCGGGCAGCCGGGGACCGGTCGTGCTGTGGCCGGACACCTTCACCAACAACTTCGACCCGCACATCGCCGCCGATGCCGCCGACGTGCTCGCCGCCGCCGGTTTCACCGTCGAGGTTCCCACCACCGCGGTGTGCTGCGGGCTGACCTGGATCTCCACCGGCCAACTCGCCACCGCCAAGCATGTCCTCACCCGCACCCTGCGGGTGCTGGCGCCCGCGCTGCGGGCCGGTACCCCGGTCGTGGTCCTCGAACCGAGTTGCGCGGCGGTGTTCCGCTCCGACCTGCCGGAGTTGTTGCACGGCAACGAAGACGCCCACCGGCTGGCGCAGCAAACCGTCACCCTCGGCGAGGTCCTGCACCAGAAGGCACCGGACTGGTCCCCACCTCACCGCCTGCGGGGGGTGTCGGCGCTGATCCAACCGCACTGCCACCAGCACGCGGTCCTGAAATACGACGCCGACGAGCAGACGCTGACGGCGGCGGGTGTGGACACCACCGTCCTCGACGCCGGATGCTGCGGTCTCGCCGGGAACTTCGGCTTCGAGAAAGGACACTACGAGGTGTCCGTTGCCTGCGCCGAAGACACTCTCCTGCCCGCGATCCGCCGGGCCGACCCCTCCGCCCTGGTGCTGGCCGACGGGTTCAGTTGCCGCACCCAGATCCGCGACCTGCACCCCGGGGCTACGCCCCTGCACGGGGCGCAGGTCCTCGCCGCCGCCGTCCGCGGCGAGGACCCCACCGACTCCCGGGCACGGACCGATCTTTCACGGCCCGCCGTCCCCTCGCGCACCGCGCTCCTGGCAGCGCCCACCGCGGTGGCTGCCGCCCTGCTGGTCCGTCGCATGCGACACCACCACAACTGACCCACCCTGGAAAGGGGGTACACGCCGAACATGCCCAGACACATCCCCGATGTCGTGGTCATCGGATCGGGACCGAACGGGCTGGCCGCGGCTGTGATTTGCGCCCGCGCCGGGCTGGACGTCCAGGTCCTCGAAGACCAACCCACCCCCGGCGGTGGGTGCCGCACCGAAGAGGTCGCCCTCGCCGGCGCCGCACTGCCACACGACCTCTGCTCGGCGGTGCACCCGATGGCCGCCGCGTCCCCCTTCTTCACCGCCTTCGACCTCCCCGCGCGCGGTGTCCAACTCAACGTTCCCGCAGCGTCCTATGCGCACCCCCTCGATCACCGGCCCGCCGGGATCGCCTACCCCGACCTAGGCAGGACCGTCACCGAACTCGCCGAGTACGGCTCCCGTGCCGATGCCGCCGCGTGGCAGAACCTGATGCACCCACTGGTCGAGGACTTCGACACCCTGAGCGCGCTCTGTCTCGGGGACATGCGTTCGGTACCTCCGCAGGTCCGTGACCTGCCGGGGATGCGGACCGCGTTCGGATTCGCGACCCGGGTCCTCGAGCAAGGCACCCGGGCCCAGAACCGCCGGTTCGCCGACGACATGGCGCCGGCGATGTTGACCGGGATCGGTGGGCACGTCCCCGCCCCCATGCCTTCGCTCGCTGGCGCCGCGAGCATGCTGTTGCTCGGTTCCGCCGCCCACACCGTTGGCTGGCCGATCCCCACCGGCGGCTCCCAGGCCATCACCCACGCCTTGATCGCCGACCTGCACGCTCACGGCGGCCGCCTCGACTGCGATCAGCGAGTCTCGGACTGGCGGCTGTTGCCGCCGGCGCGGGCGTACCTGTTCGACACCTCCCCCTGGACGTTGGCCCACATTTTCTACAATCGGCTACCGGGCCGGTACCGGCGGGCGATTAGCCGCTACCGGCCCGGTCTCGGGATCGCGAAGGTCGACTTCGTCCTGAATGCGGAGGTGCCCTGGGAAGACCCGCGGGTACGGCAGGCCGGGACGGTACACTGCGGCGGCACCCGCGGCGAGATCACCGCCGCCGAATCCGCCATCGCCGCCGGCCACCATCCGACTCGGCCGTTGGTCCTGGTCAGTCAACCCACCGTGGTCGACCCCACCCGGTCCAATCGGGACGCCCGCCCGCTGTGGACGTATACGCACGTGCCCAACGGCTCCGACGTCGATGTTACCGAGACGATCATCGCGCAGATCGAACGATTCGCCCCCGGTTTCCGCGACACCGTCGTCGCCTCCCGCTGCATTCCGGCCGCCCGGCTGAGCGCCCACGACGCCAACTACCGCGGCGGCGACATCGCCGCCGGGCAGGTGTCGTTGTACCGGATGATCGCCCGGCCCACACCGAAATGGAACCCCTACCGCACCCCACTCGACGGGGTGTACCTGTGCTCGGCGTCCACCCCACCCGGACCCAGCGTCCACGGGATGCCCGGCTACTACGCCGCCCGCCAAGTCCTGGCTGACAAATTCGGTATCACCACCCTCCCCGACCTCGGCCCGACCCCCGGTCAGCGCACCACCGCACCCACGGACAACAAACCCATGAACGGACGGTTCGTATGAGCACCCACACCGGCTGCACCGCAACGACATCGACGATCTGCATGCGCGCAGCACCCATGTCCTCGACACCGCCGAAGGTGTCCTGATCGCACTTCGACGGTGCACACCCGGCGAAGCAGTCGCCAAACTGATCCAGGTCGCCGCCCACCACCGACTCCACCGTTCACCCTCGGGCACGCCCTGGTCACCCTCGCCATCGGCGCACACACCGGCCACCCGCACACCCCACCGCATCCCCCGTCGCGGAGGAGCACTGGGGACACCTGCTTCCCACACCGACCACCCCAGGAGCACCGACATGACCACCCGGCACCTCACCACCGACCACGAAGAGATCCGCCACTGGATCCAAGCCCACCACGGAGCCTCCGCACGCCTGGCGCACACCACCCTTCCCATCGGTCCGGGACAACTACGGATCGACATCCTCGACATCCGCCACCCCGATCTCGAATACCCAGATGGCACGACTGGTTCACCGTATTCGACGCCCAATCACTCGCCCTGAGCTACACCGGCAGCGACCGACCAGAGTTCCCGGGCACCTGGGAACTGGTCACCGCCCCAGATCCCAATAGACCGTCCCAAGATCTCCCCGATCGGTGTGAGTGCCGCCCTGCGCGGGTACGCCCAATTCGGGTCGCAGGCCAGATCTGCGGCCGGAAGTTGAAACCACAGCGCGGAGATGAGCCCCATGGTAACGGTGCCCGAACCCAACCCGAGCACCGGGCGTGCTGACGTTCGTGACAATCATGCGAGGGATGGACGGGAAACGCTGTCGCTCGCGGAAGGCGTCCTCATCGCACTACGACGATGCAGCCAAACCGACGCATTCGAAGAACTACTCGAAGTCGCGCACCGTCACCACCTCGGTGTGCTCACCGTCGCCCACGCTCTGGTGGATTTCGCAATCGACGCCCGTCCCCCTCTGGGCTCCCCCCAACGACACGCGAACCCATCCGCATCGGTCGCCGAGTGGGAGTCACGACTCACGCACCGGCCAGGGCCTTCCAGGTAGTGCGCCCGTGCGGCAGGCGCGAATGCGCCAGTGCCGTAGAGGAAATAGTGCTGCGTACACTATGCTTCCCGACCTGCAATTAGATGAGCGAGCCCCGGCAGTGCGTGGGACGGGGTGGGCAGGATACATGCGGCTACGCTGCGGTTTTCGGATCCCCACCTGCGGAGCCGCAGGACGACACCATCCCCTTCGGCGCCTCACGGGATCGACGCCGGGCGCGGATCCCACCTATGAAATCACCGGCCCGCACCAGTCCTGGCGATGCACCGTCCAGTAGATGCTCAGGCGTGCGCGCGGTACTGCGTTGCGGCACGCGGAGAACCGAGAAACCGGCGCGTGAGGCCCATCGTCACCTCGGGGAGCTCCAACTGCGGTACGTGTCCGCAGTCGGGGAGCACGATCGATTCCGCGGTAGGAACAGCCACACTCACGTGCCGGGCGAACCGCGATGGGACCAGCCGGTCACGGCGACCCCACAAGAACAGTGTCGGAATCCGGACGGTGGTCAGTCGCTCCCAGAACCCGCTGTCGCCGAACGGTTCCTCCAGATAGATGTTGATCAGCGCGGACAGTGCCGCCCGGCGGCGGGCGCCGTGGCCCATCGCGATCTCGAACTCGTCGACGGCGGCCTCGAACCATGGTTGGGGCACCCGGTCGGGACGCGCGAACATCGCCTTGGCGCCCGCCATCACCACCGGACGCGGCGGGCTGATCATCGGCAACCGGGCGATGTCCACCGGCCACCACCGGGCCAGGGGCGCCAGTTGGCGGAACCGGCGGAACGCCGGGGAGGGACACAGCAGCACGAGTTTGTCGACCATGTCGGGATCACGCATACCCAATTCCAGTGCGAGTCGGCCGCCCAGCGAGTTACCGATCACCACCGCACCGAAGGCGTTCACGGTACCGAGGAAGTCCCGCAGCCAGCGGTGGAGTTGCTCGGCGGTGTAGGTCCAGGCCGGCGCCTCGGAGGCCCCGAACCCGGGCAGGTCGGGTGCCAGAACCCGGAAATCCTCGGCCAAATCCGCGAGAACCGGCAGCATCGACGCATTGGTGGCGCCGAGGCCGTGCAGCAGCACCACCGGGGGTGCGTCGGCGCGTCCTGCCTCGAGATACGCGGTGCGCACCCCGCACGCGGTGACCTCACGAGACCGGGGGCGGGTGACGAGGTCGACGTCCGGAGCGAAGGCGCCTCCGATCTGCAGGACCGTCGCGAGGCTGCCGCGCGTGGTGAGGTCACCATCGAGGAATGCGTCCACCCCGCTGCGGCGGCCGATGAGCACATCGGCGAGCGTGTCGGCGTCGGTGTGCACCGTAGTTGTCGGATCCGTGGCGGCCTTCGTGGTCACCTTGGCCATGCCCTCGTCGACGGCGACGGTCCACCGTCCGTGGCCCGTGATGTCGAGGACGAGGCTCGCATCCGAATGGGTGAGCGCCGTATCGGTCAGATCGCGCGGAAAATGGTCCGCGAGAACGGCGCCAGGATCTGGGTGTGATGACTTCGGCACGGAGATTCTCCTCCACTCGCTGCACCCCGGTTAACCGGGCGATGCGCACCGAGTACCCGAATTCCGGTATCACAGGCTGATGGTTTCGCAGAAAGGCATTACACCCCAGCAGAATCCACTGTTTCGGTCATCTGTTTACCGCATCCCGGTGTGGGGTACCGGTCTTACATCGACGCTTTCCGGCGCTGATCGGCGGTATGCGCTAGCCGGCGAGGCCGTGATGCTCGCGGTGATACGCAGCGCGCTCAGAGGCAGACAAGGCACCCCAGATCCCGAACGGCTCCGCCATGCTCAATGCATGCTCGCGGCACTCGACGAGCACCGGACAGCGCCGGCACAGTGCCTTGGCCTGAGCCTCCCTGCGGGCACGGGCTCGACCCCGCTCACCGTCCGGGTGGAAGAAAACGGCGGAGTCGACCCCTCGGCACAGGCCTTGCAATTGCCATTCCCATGCCTCCACGATCGGCGTGGGACGGTGATGATGCGCAGGCGGCATGCGGACTCCTCTGCTTCGTGCTCGACAACCCGAGCGGACCGACGTCGTTCACGTCCAGTACCCCCGCGTCTTTCGACCGAAACAGCGCAACCACCGTCCGGTTGAGACCCTCCCGTTGGATCCGATCACAGTTCAGCTGCGGACACAGCAGTAGAGCATCGGCGGGAAACATGACCTGGCATCCGCGCGGTGGTCTGTATGACGCGGATGTGCCGCTCGAGATGGTCAGTGCGGTTGCAGTTTCGCCACCACTGCTTCGGCCGCGGCGCGAGCGCTGCCCGGGTTCTGACCGGTGACCAGCAGTCCGTCCTCGACGACGTGGGCGTCGAAGGGTTGGTCGGCGATGCGGTAGTTCGCACCGAGCTTCTTCAGCTCGTCCTGCAGACTGAATGGAACGGCATCAGCGCGTTGCGCTGCTTCCTCTTCCGGCCAGGAGAAGCCGGTGACATTCCTGTCCTTGACCAACGGGTCGCCCGTGCTCAGCGGAACGTTGAGCAGACCGGCCGGTCCGTGGCAGACCGCCGAGACGACGCGGTCACTCTCATAGAACCGTGCGGTCAGCGCACCGAGATCGTCACCGCGGAAATCGAACATCACGCCGTGGCCGCCGGTGAAGTAGATCGCGTCGTAATCCTCGACGTCGAGATCGGTCGCCTTCTTCGTGTTCTCGAGGAGGTCCATGAATTCGCGGTCGTGGTAGCGCGTGTCGGTGCCGAGCTCACCGAGCACCTCATGTGCCAGGCTCTCGGGATCGATCGGCACGTAACCACCCGCGGGGCTGGCGATGTCCACCTCGAATCCGTGGTCGGTGACGTAATCGTAGAAGTGCGTCAGCTCACCGAGCCACAGCCCGGTGCGATAACCAACCTTCTCGTACTCGCCGACGTTGGTGACAATGATCAGAATCTTGTTCGTAGCCATGCCGTGCTCCTTTTCCGGTCAGACTTCAGGGGATGGCGAGGGGTTGTTGCGGTGTGGTTCCGCGCCTGGCGCGCGACCCCCTGCTCAGCAGGCAGCGGAACTGTCTCCGCTCTGGGGCACCAATGACAAGGGACTCGGCGTCGATCCAGTAGCGCTCCATACGTGTCGTGCCCTCACGCACTTGTGCTCGCACGCCAGCACGGTGCGCAGTGACGGGGCCGGGGTACGCGTTCGGCGGCCAGAATCAGAGCAAGCACGCGGGTATGAAAGTCCCAGTGCGCAATGATCGCGTCGAGCGTCCCGGGAAAACCGTCGAGTATCCGCCGCCGACACTGCTCGAGGAGGTCGCCGAAGACGTACTCGTCGGGCGCGATGAGGGTGTAGTCCAACAGGCCGTGAAAGTGCCTGTTCGTCCGCTTGCCGAACGGTTCCGAGCTCACCGCGTTGGAAGTCGGCGAGCCCGAGGACGGAGATATGCGTGCCCATGCGAGGCGCGTACCCCGGCATCCGCCAATTCGAAACCATCGGTTTGATCGATATGCCGCCGACCGACCGCCAGCTGATGTTCGGCGGCGGGCTGCCGCTGCCCAATTGTTCCCAGGTGTTCGGCGATGTGGCGCGGAGGAACGATGGCTCGGCGCATGCCGACGTGGCAATTGCCGATGGTCTGAAACATGTTGTTCGGCACGCAATCTAAGCGGCATTGCGTCACAGCCGTGCAGGGTGCGCGCGACGATTCAGTTGCACCGGCGCACACGCACTTGTGGGTGACGGGGCGGGTCAGCCGTGCCCCGAACGTCTCTTCGTGTCCCGCTTCTTGTACAGGACATAGGCAATGACCCCGACCAGAATAAGTATCCCGATAATCTCCACAGGGAGCGGATACCCGGTTGATGCGTTCCTCACGCGGGACGCGCACACGTGCCGGGTGGACCGAGCGCAAACCTCTACGGCGACTGTCTACCGCAGACCGCGGCAGTTTTCGGTGGTTCGTCACGTAAACGCGCCGTTTGATGGAGTTGGTCCGCCCACGCCCGGATCGGAGGCTACTTCGGGTGCGCGCACCGCCTGGGTGAGGGACCCATCCGCGGGAGAATCCCTCGCTCCAGTCCAGGGTCCCGGAAAATGGTGTTGTCTCGCCCGGTAGCGGTCTCCGTCAGGTTGCCCCCCCGCCACAATCACGCGGACCTTCGCCGCCGTCCCGCCCTGGTCAGGCTGTCGGTTCCGGAAAGAAGGTTCTCTGGTCCCGGAACGGGCACTCCGACGGTCGAGGAGCCGACGAAGCCCACTGATCTGTTGCCTCCCAGACCCGATCAGCGGGCTCCCGCGCTGGGCACCGCGACCGGGCAACCCGTCGAAGGTCCGGACACGGCCCGCGGCCAGCAGGGTGAGCACCTCACCACGGCGCAGGGGGCGCGGCTGTACGACACCGATCACTCGCTCAAGGCTGGAACCCGGGGACCGACCCTGCTCCAGGACCACCATCTGCGTGAGAAGATCACGCACTTCGATCACGAGCGGATCCCGGAGCGCGTGGTGCACGCACGGGCGGCCGCGCACGGCGTCTTCCGCGGATATGGTTCCGCCGACCCGATCAGCAAGGCGGCGTTCCTCGGCAAGGACGTCGAGACGCCGGTCTTCGTCCGGTTCTCCACCGTCCTCGGCTCCCGCGGATCGGCCGACCCCGTCCGCGACACCCGGGGGTTCGCGACCAAGTTCTACACCAGCGAAGGCACTTTCGACTTGGTGGGAAACAACATCCCGGTCTTCTTCATTCAGGACGGCATCAAGTTTCCCGACGTCATTCACGCCGCCAAGCCGCACCCCGATCGCGAGATTCCGCAGGCGCAGAGCGCGCACGACACGTTCTGGGACTTCGTGTCCCTACGCACCGAGGCCACCGCGCACACGTTGTGGAACATGTCCGATCGCGGTATCCCGCGGTCGTACCGGATGATGGAAGGCTTCGGCGTCAACACCTTTCGGATGGTGAACGCGGCGGGCGAGAGTTCACTCGTGAAGTTCCATTGGAAACCGAAACTCGGTGTGCACTCACTGGTGTGGGAAGAAGCGCAGATCGTCAACGGCATGGACCCCGACTACCACCGCCGCGACCTCGCCGACGCGATCGAGTCCGGCGCGTACCCGGAATGGGAGCTGGGCATCCAGGCGTTCCCGGACACCCCGGACCAGACGTTCGAGGGCATCGACCTGCTCGACCCGACCAAGATGGTGCCCGAGGAACTGGCCCCCGTGCAGCCGATCGGGCTGATGACGCTCGACGCGAATCCGACGAACTTCTTCGCCGAGACCGAGCAGGTGGCGTTCCATCCCGGGCACCTCGTTCCCGGCATCGACGTCACCGACGACCCGTTACTGCAGGCGCGGCTGTTCTCCTACCTCGACACCCAGATCAGCCGGCTCGGTGGGCCCAACTTCGGTCAGATACCGATCAATCGGCCCCAGGCCGAGGTCAACGACATGCTGCGCGACGGCATGCACCAGACGGGCGTCCACCCGGGTGTCGCGCCGTATCGGCCGAATTCCCTCGACGCCGGTTGCCCGTTCCTGGCCGGCGCGGACGCTGCCTTCGTGGAGGTTCCGGTGCCGATGCCGGAGTCGACGAAACTACGCGCCGCCCCCGCGAGCTTCGACGACCACTTCTCGCAGGCCCGACTGTTCTACGCCAGCCTCAGCCCGGTCGAGCAGGCGCACGTCGCGCAGGCCTACACGTTCGAGCTGGGAAAGTGCTACGAGCAGGTGATCAAGGAGCGCGCACTCGAGGTCGTCGCGAACATCGACCCCGGTCTGTGCGAGCAGGTGGCCGCGGGTCTCGGACTCCCGGCACCCGCGCCGACCGTCGCCTACGACGCGGCGTCCACGCCCAGTCCCGCGCTGTCGCAGGTCGGTGCCGAGTGGCCGCTGGACGGCCGGACCATCGGCATCGTCGCCGACGACGAGTCCGAACTGTCCGAGGTGGCCGACACCGTCGAGATGATCGGCAAGGACGGCAAGAACGGCATGGTGCCGCTCGTCATCGGCCCGCACGGTGGCGAACTGGGGTCGGGCAAGGGCGCCGTGCCGGTGTCCCGGACGTTTCACACCATGCGGTCGGTCGAGTTCGACGCCGTTATCGTGCAGTCCCCGTCGAATACCCGACCACCGAGACACCAAATCGGTATCCGCCCCACGACGTTGGACCGGCGCGCGTCCTGTTTTCCCGCCGACCGGCTCGGGTAGACGGCGGATGAGGTCCGGGGCGCACTCGCCCGGCCCGGCATGCGGGGACTGCCCTGCGTTGATCGGCACGCGTTGACCCGGAGGTATTCGATGACACTGACCGCCACAGGACCGGCCGCAACCGCTCGGGAGCGCCGCGCGGCGCTGCCCGACGTGGCGCGCTTGTTCGGTCAGGTAGCACTCCCGTTCCTCGCCGCCGACGCCATCGCGCGACGCCGTCCCGTCATGGGTCTACTCGAGCGACTGCAGGCCGACGCGGCCACGGCGCGGCAGATACCCGCACTCCGAGAACGCTACGGTGACGGACCGCTGCCGCTGCGAGTATTCGGCCGGGACCTCGCCCTGGTCCTGTCAGACAAGGACGTCGAGACCGTGCTGCGCACCGATGCCGACGCCTTCACCGCGGCGAATCGCGAAAAGACGGCGGCGCTGAGCCCGTTCCAACCCAACGGTGTCCTGATCTCACAGGGCGACCTTCGTGCGCGCCGCCGGGACGTGAACGAGCAAGCACTGGACACCGAGCAGCCGATGCATCACCTGGCAGCCCCGATCGCGCAGGTGATTCGAGACGAAGCAGACAAGTTGCTGCGCACTTCCCGTGCCACCGGCAGCCTCGACGCCGCCGAGTTCACGCTCTGGTGGTGGCGGATAGTACGACGTGTCGTGTTGGGAGAGTCCGCGCGAGACGACCACGAATTGACCGACCAGTTGTGGACGCTGCGCGCGAACGGGAACTGGTCATTCGCTCACCCTACCCGGCACGCCTTGCGGGACAGGTTCACCCAGCGGCTCCAACGTTACGTCGAGTCGGCACCGCCGGACAGCCTCGCGGGTGCGCTGCGTGAGGTCTCCACCAGCGCACCGATCGACCCCGTCGGCCAGATCCCGCATTGGTTGTTCGCGTTCGACGCCGCCGGAATGGTGACGATCCGAACGATGGCACTCCTCGCGACTCACCCCCGGCACCGCATCAAGGCACTGGAACGGATCGAACCATCGACTCTGGACACGCCGCAGCCCTACAAGTACCTGCGTGGGTGCGTCCTCGACAGCACCCGGCTCTGGCCGACCACCCCCGCCATCCTTCGGGATTCCCTCGTTCCGACGGAGTGGGAAGACAACAACGGACGGTACTCGATCCCCGCCGGTTCCGCGTTCGTCATCCTGGCAACTGCCTTCCACCGGGACCACCACGCCTTCCCGTTCGCCGACCGATTCGAACCCGAAATATGGATCGACGGACGGGCCGAACACTACCGCGGGCTCGTCCCCTTCAGCGCCGGACCGACAGCCTGCCCCGGCCGCAACGTGGTCTTGCTGGTAACCAGCACGGTGCTCGCCAACCTCTGCACCCGCGCCGACTTCACCGTCACCTCACGCACCACACCCGACCCGGACCAACCCCTCCCCGCCACTTTGAACAATTTCGGGATCACCTTTTCCGTCCGATGAGTCACCCGTCCGCCTCCATCGGTGCTCGTCCACTCGCTCAGGTGCGGGAGGGGTAGATAGGTGGCGCACGCTCCCCGCAAAGTCGTGATCACCGGTCCCACTGGAAATGTCGGCACCGCCCTTCTACGCCTCTTCGCCGTACAGGAACCCGCAACCGTGGTGACGGGAATCGCCCGCCGAACACCTCCCCACACGGCACCCTACGAGCGCGCGCAGTGGCATGAGATCGACCTGGCCCGTGAGGAGGCATACTCAGAACTCGTCCCGCTGTTCGAGGGCGCGGACGCCGTGGTCCATCTGGCGATCGCATTCCAACCGGCACGAGACCGTGACTATCTGAGGCGCACAGCGGTCGACGGGACGCGTGCGGTCGTGCAGGCGGCGCGCGATGCCTGCGTGAATCAGGTGGTCCATCTGTCCTCTGCGGCGGTGTACTCCCCCGGCGCCTACGGCGGATACGTGACCGAACATTGGCCCCGCCGCGGCATGCCGCGATCGATCTACAGCGTCGACAAGGTCGCCGAGGAAGACGTTCTCGACGAAATCGAGCAGGCCATCGCATCGGACGGACAGGCGCCTCTTGTCGTCACCCGGCTACGCCCCGGCCTGATCGCCCAGCACGACGAGGCCACCGCGCTCCTGCGCTACGCGGCACCGAGTTACCTGCCGCGAAGCCTGACGGCGCGGATACCGGCACTGCCGGTACTGCTCCTCGACCGCGCACTGACACTCCCGGTCGTCCACACGGACGACGTCGCCGACGCGGTGATGAAAGCCCTCACCCATCGTGCGCCGGGAGCGTTCAACATCGCAGCCGACGAACCACTGACCGCGAACCTGCTCCGCGACGCCTTCGACGCTCACCTGGTGCACGTACCGGCAACAGCATTGAACATTGTCACCAACATGGCTTGGTCGCTCCATCTTTCGCCCATTCACCGGGGATGGATCGACCTCGCCTACGCCACCCCGCTCGTCGATTGCTCCCGCGCCCACACCGAGCTCGGGTGGCGCCCCCAGCACGACACCGAATCGGTGATTCGCGAACTCGTTGCAGGATTCGAGGACCGATCACGCAGTACCAGCGCAGTCCTCGGCGAACGCTCACCGGCCGTGCGGCTGCGAAAACTCCTTACCTCGGGGCCCGTCACGAGACGGAGACTGCCGTAACCGCACGGCACACGGCTCCCGGTCACGTCACGCAAGTCTCGGTCTGGAGTCGAAACTCTCTCGTGCACCACGCGAAGTGCATCACCGGATCCCGCGCGGGCCGATGATTCGTGGGGTAAGGGCCGCAGAAGGTGGCCGCTCGAGGGCCGAGGGGGATGCGGTCCCGGTCAGGAGTCTGGCGCGGCTTCAACGAAGCCGGAATGTCGACCCAAGCTGCGTAGTGCCCCTGTGCACGCGGCACTACGCAGCCTACTTCCGGCCAGGTGCGGCCGCTCCCCCCTGGTTGTCAGACCTGTCCTGCCGCCCTCTCTTCGTCATCGGGTGACCACGCGGATGCGCCGGAGGGATCCGTCGGCGGCATCGGGTACCTCCATCCCGGCATCCACGCCGCTGCGCAGATAGTCGATGACGGGTTGGTCGAGTCGCTCGCCCGGCACCACGGCGGGAATGCCCGGTGGATACGGGGTCAGTGGTTCGGCCGCGATGCGCCCGGCGGCCCGGTCCGCGTCGACCAACTCCACCGGGCCGAAGAACGCATCCCGTGGGGACATCACCGACTCGAGCTGCAGCTCCTCGGGACTCGGCAACGAGATCGGTGCTGGTGGATCGAACGAGGACACGGCGTGGGCCAGATCGTCGAGCGCGGTGACCAGCCGGTCGGTGGTGGTGTCGTCGTCGGCCATCGATAAGGTCGCCGCGATGCGGCGGTGATCGTGCATGCCGACATCGAGGTGGCAGTGCTCCCGGAGCCAGTCGGTGCACTGGAACCCGGACACTTCGAGTTCGCTGACATCGATGAGGATCTGCATGCGGTCGAGATCGTGCGAGGCCTGCTCCCCCAGCAGCCGATCTTCGAGCACGGTCAGTCCGTCGATGCGGGCGATCCGTTCCCTGGTGCGGCCGGTGAGCGCGAGCGCGCGGCCGAGCAGGTCCGTGCCGTGCTCGACCATCTGCCGCCGCCACCCGTCGATGGCCGCATACAGCATCACGTTCGGGCTGGTGGTCGTCAGCAGGTCCGCGCACTGCGACAGGTGCGTGCCGTCGACGAGGTCACCCTGCAGGTGGTAGACCGATCCCTGCTCGAAACCCGCACCCATCTTGTGGACGCTGACCACGCAGACATCGGCGCCGGCGTCCATCGCCCACGTCGGTAGGCCGTCGTGGAACGGAAGGTGCGCTCCCCATGCCTCGTCGACGATGAGCGGCTTGCCCTGCTCGTGGCATACCTGTGCGATGGCGTCGAGGTCGGCGCAGGTGCCGTACGGGCTGGGGCTGACGATCAGTGCACCGGCGGCGTCGGGGTACTTTTCCCACATGGCCCGCACCTGGTCCGGGGACGGAGGATGGGAGAAGTGCATGTCCTGGTCCCAGCGTGGGGTGATCCAGCGGGGTGTCACACCGCTGAAGATCAGTCCGGCGACGATGGACTTGTGCGAGTCGCGGGAGACCAGCAAACCGCCGGGATCGTTTCCGGCGACGGCCATCATCGCCGCCTTCACCGACAGCGAACTACCGCAGGTCGAGAAGAAGGCCTGCTCGGCCCGGACCGCGTCGGCCATCAACTGCTCGGCCTTGGACAGGTAGCCGTTACTCGACCTACGGTCGTCCAGACCGCCGGAGGCGAGCACGTCCGACCGGAACGGGTCGGTGCCGAGAACCTTGGTCACCCGCTCGTCGGCGCCGCGCCCCTGGCGATGCCCCGGCGGGGAGAACCCGTATCGGTCGAGCCGATGGTACTGCTCCAACGCATCCAACAGCGGTGCCTGCGACTGGTCCATACCCGACGGTGTACCCGCACTCGTTTCGTCCTGAACCCCGACCGCACCGCTGACCGGCGCACCTTTGCAGGGCAATCGCACCACCAACAGCCGTCACCTTCATCTAGGACCGCTCGATCGGGAAGTCCGACATTGTCGTCGTCGATCAGAATCGGGAACTGCACCGGGTGGGTGAGGAGGCATCAGGTTCGCCTGAGCATCGACACCCGGTTTCATATCCGCGGAATGCGGGGATACCTGCTGAATGAGCCCTGCAGCAACGGAATCGGGCCGCGACCTCACCGTGGGAGTGGAGGAAGAATTCTTCCTCGTCGACGGGTTCGGTCATCTTTCCACGGCGGGACCCGACGTGGTCACCGAGGCCGGCCACGACATTCACGGGCTCCAGCGTGAGCTCGCCCGATGCCAGATCGAGACAGCGACCGGCGTGTGCCACACGGGCAAGCGACTGCACGAGGAACTGTGCGGCCTGCGCCGCCGGCTGGCGAAGGCCGCCGCAGCCCGCGACCTGTTGCTGCTGCCCAGCGGGACGGCTTTGACCGACGAGGGACTGCCCCCGGCGATCACCCCGAACCCGCGGTATGAGGAGATGGCCCACCGCTTCGGGTCGATCGTGGACACGGTGACCACGTGCGGCTGCCACGTGCACGTGGGGATCCCGAACCGCGACGTCGGTGTTCAGGTCAGCAATCAGATGCGCGGTTGGCTGCCCGTGTTGCTCGCGCTCGCCGCGAACTCGCCGTTCCACAGTGGGCACGACACCGCATATCACAGCTGGCGGCACATCATGTGGTCGCGATGGCCGTCAGTGGGACCCCCACCACATTTCGACTCCGCGGACCAGTACGAGTCGGTCGTCGACGCGATGATCGGGACCGGTGCCGCCATGGATCGGGGAATGATCTACTGGCACGTCCGGCTCTCCGACAACCAGCCGACCATCGAGGTCCGGATCGCGGACGTCGCCATGACCGCCGCGCACGCGGCGCTCTACGCGGTGGCCGTAAAGGGACTCGTCGGGTGGGCGCTACGGTCGCTGGACGACGGCCTCACCGTGCCGTGGCTGCGCGGCGAGCTGCTGCGGGCGCAGTTGTGGCGCGCAGCCCGCGACGGACTCGACGGGGAATGCACGAGCCCCGCCACCGATCGGTCCCTACCGATCCGCCGGCAGCTGGAAATGCTGAACGACTGCGTCGCCCCGGGGCTCGGCGCGAGTGATCGGGCGTTCCTCGAGTCGGGGCTCGACACCGTGCTGCGAGAGGGCACGGGCGCCGAGCGGCAACGCGCCGAGTTCGCGCGCGGCGGCACCCTGGCGGCGGTCCTCGACCTCCTCACGCGCGAAGTGGTCAGCTGACCGGGCGTGACAGAGTCAGCTCAGTGACGCCGGCGGCGCCGGCGGCGCCGCCATCCGAAACGACGTGCCCAGAACCGAGGTCGATGGCATGTCAGGCATCACTGAACTCTGTCGGCGGGTACGCGTGGGGGCAGGCCAGGCACTGCTGACCACCACGCACACATCGCGCGGCCGACCCCGACGTACGAGCCGAAAGGGGCGCCGATGGGGCCGCCCTGGAGAACGTGGCTACCACGCCCGCGCCCTGGGCAGGCGAGAATATCGAGCGGAGGGTGTGATGACGGTCATCGAGTGCGTCGGAAGTGGGCGGGCGCGCGGACGCGCTCATGGTGAACAGGCCCGCGACTTGGTCCACACCGCCCTGGACCGGTGGCGCGAGGGTACGAGCGCCCGCAGTCGTGAGCACCTCGCGGCGACGGGACTGCTCGCGGCGGTCGAGGCCGCCGTACCCGACCTTGCCGAGGAGATGCGCGGCATCGCGGAGGCAGCGGACGTCCCGTTCGCGGAGATCTTTGCGTACAACTTCATGGACGAACAGTGGTGGGTGCACCGGGAGCATCTCGAACTCGGCTGCAGTGTCCTCGGACGGGCCGGCACGGACGGTGTGTTCCTCGCCCAGAACATGGACCTGCCCGATTTCATGGACGGCTCACAGGTCGTTCTGCGTGTCCGTCCGGAGGTGGGCCCGGAAGCGCTCGTGCTCAGTTCGGCGGGCATGATCGGGATGACCGGAATCAACGCAGCCGGGATCGCGGTATGTGTGAACGCGCTTGGCATGCTGCGCCACAACCGTGCCGGTTTGCCGGTGGCCGCCGCGATCCGAGGCGCGCTCGCCCACTCCTCGCGCACTGAGGCAGTGGACTTTCTGCACCGTATCTCGCACGCGAGCGGGCAGCACTACGCGGTGGCGGATGCGTACGGCTTTCACGGTGTCGAATGTTCGGCTGCCGCAGTCGTTGTCAGTTGCCGGGCAGATTCACCGCTGTTGCTCCACACCAACCACCCGCTGGCGAACAACGACATTGACCGCAACGCCGAGCGGGAACTACACGGGCAGGGACGGATCGCCGATTCCCGGCTTCGCCTCGACTTCCTCGAAACGAACGCGAGGTCCGTCCGCGACCGGGCCGCCGCCGAGCGCCTTCTCAGCGACCACACCGGACCGCTGTGCGTCGTACCGCGTCGGGGTTACCGGACGCAGACGTTCGGGGCCGTCGCCTTCGAGTTCGGCACCACACCGCCGACAGCGCGCTTTCGTCTCGGCCTACCGAACCAACGACCCTGGATCGAACCGGGATGGCAATCGCCATCACAGCATGCCGAACCTTCCACATAAAACCAACCATCACACCTTCACTGTGATCAGCCCGGGGATGACTACCGTCAGTCCGCCCCCGGTTTCCCTCAACTACATGCGAAATTCTGTCCATAAACTTCAGAAATCTCGTGATGCGTGCCTCGACTTCCGCGGGTTTCTCACGAGGGCACTCAAGAAGGACAGCCACGGCGGACCGAGACCGACACCGATCAGATGTTGCCTCACGCCGGCCGCGCCACGCTGCGTTCCCCCGCGCGGTCCGAGGCTGGCGTAGTTGTCTATCTGCTGACGAATTAGCTCGTTCGTGTGGCGTCCGTCGCGGTGGTCCGCCCACGGAATTCTCCGGTCCGCAACTGCATGAACCAGTCGATGCTGGCGGTGTCGAGTCCTCGTCCGGTACGACGGCATTGGTAACCCCTGCATGAGGCACGGTGCAGCTTCCGGCGCGAAGTGTCGGTGGCACCGATCTGGGTGCCGATTGTTTCACACCATCACCCTCGGGCACCCGAACCTGAGAAACCACTGACGAAAGGGTGAGCACTCGTGAAAGCACTCGTGTGGCACGGCATCGGAGACATCCGACTCGACGACGTCGACATCCCCGACATCACCGCACCAACCGACGCCATCGTCCGGCTGACCACCAGCGCGATCTGCGGCACGGACCTACACCTGGTCCGCGGAACGATGCCGGGCATGAAGGAAGGCACCATCGTCGGCCACGAGGGCGTCGGTGTCGTCGAGAACGTCGGCGCCGAAGTACGCGGCTTCACTCCCGGTGACCGGGTAGTGATCTGCTCCACCATCGCCTGCGGGATCTGCTCGTACTGCCGGGCCGGCTATTTCGCCCAATGCGACAACGCCAACCCGAACGGGCCACAGGCCGGCACCAGCTTCTTCGGCTGACCGGAAACCACCGGGTCCGTCGACGGGTTGCAGGCCGAGTACGCCCGCGTCCCGCACGCCACCACCACCCTGGTCAAGATCCCCGACCCGGTGACCGACGACCAGGCAATCATGATCTCCGACGTGATGCCCACCGGGTGGTTCGGCGCCCGCCTGGCCCAGGTCACCGACGGCGACTCCGTGCTGGTGTCGTCGGCCAATGCGCGATCGCCTCCGCAAAACGTCAGGGCGCAACCCGAGTTCTGGTAGTCGACGGTCTCGACGACCGCCTCGCCATCGCCCGGACCCAGAATGCCGAGGTCATCAACTTCAACACCGAGGACCCGATCGAGATCGTGCGGGACTTGACCGGCGGGATAGGCGTCGACAGGGTGATCGACGCCGTCGGGATCGACGCCCAACGCCCCTCCGGTGGACTGGGCGCAGAGGCATTGCCTGTATCCGATGACGACTTCGACGCCGAACGGGACAAGGCCGCACCCGATGCCCATCCCGACGGCGAGACATGGGTACCCGGCAACGCACCCAGCCTCGCCGTGCGATGGGCGATCAAATCCGTTGCGAAGGCCGGCAGCATCGGCATCATCGGTGTCTACCCGCCCAACTTCGACGTGTTCCCGCTCGGCGAGATGATGAACCGCAATCTCACCGTGCAAGCCGGAAACTGCAATCACCGCCGCTATATCCCCCACCTGTTGGCAATGGCCGCGACCGGGTCCCTCGACCCGACGGCGTTCATCACCCAGCACGCCGCACCTGCCCACGCCCTCGACGCCTACCAGCGGTTCGACACCCGCGAGCAGGGATGACTCAAGACCGTCCTCGACGTCACCTGATCGCGAGGCACACCATCCTTTCCACAGGACTCGCAGTAATCGGGTGCGGAGAAGAACCTGTCGTCGGTGTACAGGCGTTCGGTGCCGTCGGGATGGTTGGCGTTGCAGGACCATTGGATTCCGGAGCCGCCGCGCAGGCGGTCGTAGGTGATGCCGGTGTAGTCGCAGGGCCGGCCGCCGGCTGAACTCTTCTTCCACGCCTCGAACGCCGTCTCCGGATCTGCCACCACGGCAGCGGGTTGCCGTCCCTGTCGCGGAGGTGCATTCGGCGCCGTGGAAGTCCAGAACCATATCGAAGCGTCGTGATGTTCCGCGAGGAGGGCTCGCGCGAATCGACTGCAGGCCGGGCAGAGTAGCGCTGGCACTCACTGGCTTTCGCTACGCAATTCGTCGCGAAGGTCCGAGTCCAAGGAGACCCGCACCAGCGCGGCCGCCGGTTCGGCAACTCGACCCTCCGGGACGAGATCGGACAATGCGTCGGGATCGTCCGGTAGACCCAGCTCACGCGCAGATTCGCGCGCACGCCTGTCGAAGTACGGGCGCACCCACGGCAACTCTCCCATCCGCCCCCGGCACGACACCGTCGAGGACCAGACTGTCGACGAGGTGACGCCGGAGCCGGAGACCACTCCTCGGAAAGGCCGCCCTCGGCGGTCGTCGCCGGGGCGGCGACCGCGACTGGGGGACAGCTCTTCCCGGGAACGCGCCACCGACGACCCCCACTGACAGGGCCGGAACACGCGATAGCGGCGAAGCAAGTTCGGTGACACTCGGGGTCGCGTGTGGCGTATTCGAGGGCGAGCTCCTCTGGTTTGCGGTGATGCCGGAGCGCTCGTACGCGGTGAGAATTCCCGCGCACTCGGTGCAGGCAGCCCGTGCGGCAAAGGCCACGAGCAGCTCCTCGGCGGACTGGGATCCGCGCTGAGGCGGAACCGTTGACCTGTCGTCAGCCTCCTGCTCTTTCCTCCCCACATCCCGGCGACGGTGGCGCGAGCCGATGGGCCGCCACGTCCACCCAGCGACGATCCCTGCGAACCGGCGATGTCGTCACCGGCAGGGTGGCTCGTGAGCGGCGGAGGCGGTGCCGAACCGGTGGACGAGCGTGGGAACCGGAAAGTTGTCCGGGGACCGGCATTCGAGGTGCATCAGGTCGGCGGCGAGCTCGTCGACCCGGTCGGCGATCACCTCCGGTTTCGGGCATCGGCCGATCCCGAGGCCGCCGATGATCAGGACACGGTCGGTGCGCTGTCCCTCGATGCCCAGGGACCATCCGAAGTGATGGTTCCACGCGATCAGGGTGCGGCGTCCGCTGTAATACCGGAACTGCTCCGCCAACACCAGCACGGCATCGAAGGTGACCGTGTCCCATTGGCGGATCGCGTCGGCGTTCAATGCCCGCGCGACCGAGAACACATATCCCTGGACGTCGGGAGTTTCGCCGGCACCCACACCGTGGCTCATCGTGAACACTTCCTCCATCGCGGATCATGTACCCGTCCGCGGCGACGCCGAAACTACACCTTCTGCGCTGGTCAGCGGAAGAAACTATCGCGATCCGGCGCCGCGGACCGCCGGGGACTCGGCCACGGCATGTTTGGGATCGGATCCGGCCGGGCACGACGCACTGGAAGCCATTCCCCGGGTGTCGACGGAGGTGACCTCGATGGTCGGATTGCCCAGTCACACCACGCCCGATGCCCGCGGTACCGGATCGCGTACCCGCGCGCTCGACACCGCCGAGGGCGTGCTCATCGGGCTCCGCCGGATCCCGGCCACGGACGCCTTCGACGAACTGGTCTCCGCGGCCCGCCGCCACGGAATGTCCGTCTTCACCCTCGCCGAGGCCCTGGTCGCGCTCGCCAGCGGGAACGAGTGCACCGAGCCCGCCACCGCCCGCGCGGCCCGCGCCGAATGGGGCGCCCTGTTCTGGCCCTGAACCGCCGCGGGACCCAGGTCTGTCCGGTATGCGCCCGCGGTTTCGGCGGAATCGTCGGCGGATACTCTACGGGCACTACCGTCCGGACAGGTTCGGACACACCGTTGTTCGGACGGTAGGGCCCACCAGCTACGGTGATCGTTGGGCGCTCACCGGCTGGTGGGCCACCTCACCGGCCGCGACTGTCCGGTGCGATCAGTGACATTTCTTCCTCTGGGTCCTTCACGACCCGCGACTTGGTGCGGTCATACCGGACCGCACCGGGCGGGGCCGGATTGTTTCCAGACGCGGCCGGGTATTTCGGTATTCACGCCGCCCCCGCGTCCGGACGCGCGTGACGGCCAGGCTCCCCGGTTCAGCCCCGTAGCTGGCGGAGCCGCCCCGGCGTAGTTCCGGGCGCAGGGTCTCGGCGCGTCCGCGCCGACGTCCTGCGACCTGATCCGACGGGTCACTACAGTCCGTGAGAGCGCATCAGAGCCGTTGCGCGGGAGAAAGGTGGAGGAGAGTTGCTCAATGTGGCGTCGTTGGTGATCGCGGTCGCGGCGGGTATGGCGGGAGCTTCCGGACTTCACCATCTCGGCCGCCGAAGCGCCCTGCACCAGGACTGCAGTGCAGATGCATGAGCCGCATGATGAGTGCGCCGAGCGGATCTCGGCGACAGCGCGCGGTCGGCAACTCACCGTTGCCACCGCGGAATCGCTGACCGGCGGACGGATCTCGTGCGTTCTCGGGGCCGCGCCGTCGTCGTCCGAGTGGTACCGAGGCAGCATTGTCGCCTATGCCAGTTCGGTGAAACATGGATTGTTGCGGGTTCCCGACGGCCCGGTTGTCAGCGAACCCAGTGCGCGCACGATGGCAGCCTCGGTCGCCGAGCTTCTTGGCGCGGATCTGGCGGTAGCGGTCACCGGAGTCGGTGGACCGCAGCCTCAGGACGGACAACCACCGGGCACCGTGTGGTTCGGGGTCTTCGCTGGCGGTCAGATACTGAACCACGACACTTCGACGGTGATCCCGGCGAGGTCGTCGAGGCGACCACGGCCCATGCCCTGTTCCTGCTCGAAGATGCCCTCGACCAGTAGGTGCGGGTACTCATGGAATTTCGGACCGGCAGGTGTGAGGAGTGGTCGATGTTGCTGCGGATCCCGGGTGTTTATGCCCCACAGGACGATACGTGGCTACTTGCCGACGCAATGGCAGAGCATTCCTTGGACGCGGATACGCGCGTCCTCGACCTCTGCACCGGCACCGGGGCGCTAGCCGTGCGGGCGGCCAAGCTGGGTGCCGGCAGCGTGACTGCGATCGACATCTCCCGTCGCGCCGCCCTCACCGCCACACTCAACTCCCGCGTGAACGGGCACACGATCCGGGTGCTGCGCGGAGACCTCACCGCCCCCGTCCGTGGGGAACGCTTCGATCTGGTGATTTCCAACCCGCCGTATGTGCCCGCCGAGGACGATCGGATTCCCGGCACGGGCATGGCGCGGGCCTGGGATGCCGGCACCGACGGGCGAGCGCTGCTCGACCGGATCTGCACGCAGGCACCCGACATCCTCGCCCCGGAAGGAACACTGCTTGTTGCCCAGTCGGCACTGAGCGGGGTGGACAAGACCCACGTCATGCTCGAAGAGCAGGGGTTACAGGCCGACATCGTGGCTCGCCGCGAGATTGCCTTCGGGCCCGTCCTGACCGCACGCCGCCGCATGCTGGAGTCTCGCGGCGTCATCACAGCTGATCAACGTAGCGAGGAAATCGTGGTGATTCGAGCCCGCCGGCACCGGTAGACGCCACGTGTGTCGTCCGAATCATCCGCACTCCGCCCACTGACTTCGAAACAGTTGCAGGCGAATGGCACTCGACCTCACGCACTGGAGAACCCATCGAGTCATACCCGTGCGGTGCCTCGCGGCGAGTGGAGATCATCGATGGTGCCGACCGCCATTCATCACGGTAGGGCAGGTCAATCACGGGACCAGTGCCGTCACCCGCGCCGATGTCTCCCCGCGGCCGCGACGTCGAACCATGCCGGACTCATTTCGAGTCGGACGACGCTGACGGACGTCCGGTCCGGTTCCGGCACCCGAACCGCGTGGCATGTGTACATATCACGGCCTGGCCCCTCGTGCCGGCGCTGGTGTCGTCGGCATCCTCGTCGATGTAGTGCTCGACATTCTCGATCGGCACGAGTCTGTCACGATCGTCCAGACCGCCCAGTCCGCCCAGTCCGCCCAAGAGGAAGCGTTAGCGGACGGTTCCCGGGGTCGCGCCGGGGGCCGTGGCGGCGACAGCGCGACGCCCGAGAAGCACACCGAGGGCGATCATCCCGAGACCGAGCACCAAGTGCAGCCAGTTGTCGGCGTTGTTGACCGGAACGAAGTTGGCGGCGCTGTCCATATCGATGAGCAACCCATATAGCCACAGCACCAAGTAGATGATCCCACCGCCGACGAGGAACGCTTTCGCCGTAGCCGCGGCCCTCGCCATGACCAGGCCCGCGATCCCGAACAGTAGATGAACAACATTGTGCAGGATCGAGACCTCGAAAATACCGAGGAGCTTGGCGCCGGAGTGGTGGCCGGCGAAGGTGAGCATGTCGTAGTCAGTGGTGATACCCGGTATGAAGCCAAGGATCCCGACGAGCAGGAACACCGCCCCGACCGCCAAGGCAGCGATTTGGACAGGGGAACGTGTCATCGATGTCGCGGTCGAACGTTGAGTCATTGCGATCACCCTTCTTGGCGTAAATGGACGACGGGGACGGGATTGATGACCGTGGGTGCGTTCGGCGGGGCCGAGGCAACGGTCAGCAGTCGGCGCGCGCACACCCCGCGAGGCCACCTGCCGTCTTCGGGCTCCGGGTACCCGAAGCCAACCGTATCTACACCGTGCGGCGACGGGCGCGGCCCATGAACCCACGCTCTGGAGTGAGCACGCCAATGTGACGCCGCTTACTCTTCCCCGATTCCATTGAATCCTCAACCAGCGTGTCGTTACCCTGATATCACGCCCTCACGCCAGCACTTCCGCAGGCGACGAGGACAGGGAAGCAGCCCCCGGACACGGCGCCGTCCCATTCACCGATGTCGAGAACAGGCATCAGCGCACCGGCACCGCCATCCCGCTTCCGAACGTGGTGCCGATAGGCCGTCATCCCCGCCGTCGTCGCGTCACCGCCTGACCGCGCCCTTCTCCAGGCGCGCCGAAGGAAACCCGGAAACGTGTCGAATACCACTGTCGAGCAGCATGTCTCGGATACGTCGCTGCGCATACCGGTTTTCCAACCTTCGCTACGAGGAGGCAGCCCACCCGCGTCTTCACATCAGACGGACCGGCACGGACCGTGCATCTACTCGCCGGCCGCCCCTTCCCACACCGGCACACCCCACTGCATAGTCCAATGCCCCATTCTCGAAAGCGACTCATCCCGCCCGTGTCTGAACTTTCGCACCCCCGCGTCCCCGCCGACGTGAACTGGCAGGACCGCGCATCGTGCCGCGGTACCGATACCGACCTGTTCTTCTCCCCCGACGGGGAACGCGGGAAGGTCCGCGCCCGCCGCGAACACGCCGCCAAACAGATCTGCCGCGACTGTCCCGTGCTGACCGAATGCCGCACCCACGCCCTGTCCGCCGCCGAACCGTATGGCATCTGGGGCGGTATGTCCGAGACCGATCGCACCCGCCACCGACGACGACGCACCCGTCCTGACAGCGCACCCGCACTGAACCAACCCGCATCGTGTTCGAGCAGGTGACAGGCACTCCACGAATAAGACGCCCACGCCGACGACTGCCGCGCCCTGCTCGCCGGAACCTCGGCACCATCCCGCCAGAGGGAATCTTCTCGCCGCACCCTCCCAAACCCACCGAACGGACTCACCGATGACCCCACCCGCGCCGCGCCCTTTGACCACCGCGGTGTCCACCGCATGGATCAAACACCACCTCGACCGCACCCGATCACACACCCGCGCCCGGCCTCAATGCCCGACCCCACGAAAACAATTCGAAGTCCGAGGTAGGCAGGCGCCGATGAATGACATGTGCGGACGCCAATGAATACCGATCCCTCCTTCGAGGAGTCCGCGGCATCTACGCCTGCCCCCTGTCCACGCCTCAGCACGACCGGTCGGCGTCCTCGAACTCCACCGCACCCACCCCCGAACCCTCACCCACGCCCAGGCACCGATCCACCCAGCGCTACGCCGCCGCCCGCGCACCGACCCTGGTCACCGAACTCCACACCAGCACCGCGACCCCCTGGCGCGATGACCACCACATCTTCCGCCGTAGCAACATCCCCGTCGCCGCCCGCCTGACCGCCGGTCGCCTCGATGTTCCCGCCGCCGAGGCACTCCTGCGCTTACCGCCGCCGCCTACGCCGACAACCGCTCGATCACCGACCTCGCGCCGACATCGTTGCAGGACGCCGCACCCTCTGACCGGCACACGAAGACACCGCTGCAGTAGACGGACCCGAACCGGCTGACCGCGGGCAGGGACCAGGGCTGCACCCCTTCGGTGGTGTTCGTGTCGGCCGTCAGCGTTCGGGTACTCGGCTCACGCCCCACTCAACCTGTCGCTCGTCCCGGGAGGCTCGATGGAGACCACCTTCACCTTCATCGGCAACGCCACCGCCCTCATCCGGCACGGCGAGATCACCGTCCTGACCGATCCGAACTTCCTCCACCAAGGACAACGCGCCTACCTCGGATACGGCCTCGTCTCCCGGCGCCTGCGCGAACCCGCGATGCGTATCGACGAACTGCCGCCGATCGACGTGATCGTCCTGTCCCACCTGCACGGTGACCACTGGGATCGCACCGCGCAGCACAACCTCGACCACGACATCCCGGTGGCCACCACCCCACACGCCGCGAAGATACTCGTCAAACGCGGATTCGGTCGCGCCCACGGCCTCTACACCTGGTCGACCCACGAGGTGGTGAAAAGTGGTACTCGACTGACGATCACCTCCCTGCCCGGCCGGCACGCACCCGGTTGGACGCGGCGGCTGCTTCCCCCGGTGATGGGGACGATGCTCGAGTTCGGACCTGAAACAGGGGCGGTGGAACGTCGCCTCTACCTCTCCGGCGACACCCTCGTCGTCGACGACCTCACCGCCATTCCGCAACGCTTCCCCGACATCGACACCGGTGTGCTGCACCTCGGGGGCACCCGCCTACCCGCCGGCCCCGCGCTGCCGTTCGGTCTCACCGTGACCATGGACGGCCGCCGCGGCGCCGACGCCGTGGAACTCCTGGACCTGCCCCGGGTCCTTCCCGTCCACTACGACGACTACACCGTGTTCGCCTCACCACTGTCCGACTTCGCCCGCGAACTCGACCGACGCGGATTGAGCGGGCGGATGATCCACGTCGACCGCGGCGCCACCATCACCCTCTGACCACAACTCAGCGACCCTCCACCCTGTCCCCCCACCCCGTGTCGGCCTGATGTACGTGCGCAGCGTCGTGTCGACCTCTACGGCCCTCGACGGCGAGCACACGAACCACGGGTTCCCGGACCGACGAACGCAACCGCAGTGGACGAGCAGACTTACTGGGGCGCAACCTAATCCATTCGCCGGCGCGGCCGGAGTCAGGCACCTCCGATCCCGGACCACCTCCGCCGGATTCCCATCCAGCGAGCACGGTCGTTGCAGTTGCGTCACTTCGACGGCGGTGCCCATATCGTTCGCGGGCCGAGACCGTCCAGGAGCAGGAGCCTCGAGAATTGTCTGTCGGTGCGGGCAGCGTCCTCTACGGTGAAACCATGGCGGAGCGTGGTGCGCGTCCCAAGGTTCCCAAGGCGCAGAAACGGTTCCTGCGCGCGATCCGGCACCTGTTCAGTCCGTTGCGGCCGGACGACTACCTCGAGCTGATCAACCCGCTGTGGACCACGAGGGAGCTGCGTGGACGGGTGGAGAGGATCGAACCCGCCGGCGAGGCCGCGGCCACGGTGGTGATCCGGCCGGCTCACGAATGGTCGGGACACCGGGCCGGGCAGTACGTGCGCCTCGGGGTGATCATCGACGGCGTCTACCACTGGCGGGCGTACTCGTTGACGTCCGACCCGCACGCCGACGACGGTCTGATCAGTGTCACCCCGAAGGTGGTGCCCACCGGCACGGTCTCCCCGTACCTGGTCCGCGAGCTCGCCCCCGGCGACATCGTGCGGCTCGGCGAGATCGAGGGCGTGTTCACGCTGCCCGAACCGCTGCCCGAGCGCCTGCTGTTCGTCAGCGCCGGCAGCGGCATCACCCCGATCGTGAGCATGATGCGCGATCTCGACCACCGCGGGGGTCTCCGCGACGTGGTGGCCGTGCACTCCGACCGGACCGCCGACCAGATCATGTTCGACTCCACGCTGCGCGAGCTGGACCGCCGCCACGACGGCTTCCGTCTCCAGGTGCGGCTGACCGAAACGGAAGGCCGCATGACACCGGCCGATCTGGACACGCTGTGCCCCGATTGGCGCGAGCGTGAGGCGTTCCTCTCCGGGCCCGGCGACATGCTCGACGCGATGGTCGAGCACTGGGACAAGCACGGCGACCCCGACAAGGTGCACCTCGAGCGTTTCCAACCGATCATCGGCGGATCCGCGGGCGCCGGTTCGGGCGGACGGATCCATTTCACCGAAAGCGAGATTGAAACCGACTGCGATGGGGGTACACCGATCCTGGTAGCCGGAGAGGAAGCGGGAGCCACACTCCCCTACGGATGCCGGATCGGGATCTGTCACACCTGCACCGGGACCCTGCGGTCGGGGCAACTGCGAGACCTCCGCACCGGTGAGGTGGCCGACCTCGCGGGCAAGGTGGTGCGGACCTGCGTCAACACCGCGGAAGGCGACATCGAGATCGAACTGTGAAACGAAGGGACCCCCAAGGTGAGCATCGATACCGAAAGCCCCCTCGCGCACCTGAGCGAGGACACCATCGAGGCGCTGGCCAAAGAGTTCGATGCCATCCACGCCCAGGTCTACGCGGACCTCGGCGAGCGTGACCGCCGATACATCAAGAACGTGATCGCCGTCCAGCGGCAGTTGGCGGTGGCGGGCCGGGTCCTGTTGCTGGGGTCGGCCTCGAAACCGGCATGGCTGGCGGGCACCGCCTGCCTGGGGATGGCCAAGATCCTGGAGAACATGGAGATCGGTCACAACGTCATGCACGGCCAGTGGGACTGGATGAACGACCCGGACATCCATTCCTCGTCGTGGGACTGGGACACCGCGTCGACCGCGAAGGCCTGGAAGCACTCGCACAACTACATCCATCACACCTTCACCAACATCCGCGGCAAGGACAAGGACCTGGGCTACGAGATCATGCGGATCGACCCGCATCAGAAGTGGCACCCGGTCTACCTGGCGCAACCGTTCTACAACGTGCTGCTCATGGCGTTCTTCGAATGGGGAGTCGCCCTGCACGACATGGACCTCGAGGCCGTGCGGGCCGGCGAAAAATCCTGGCCGGAGGTCTGGGAGGACCTCAAGGGCATCGCGGGCAAGGCGCGGGCGCAGGTGGTGAAGGACTATGTGGGCTGGCCGTTGGTCAGTGCCGGCGCGTTCGGCCTGGCCCAGCTCGCCTTCCGGGGCCGGCTCGGCCAACCGGCAACCTCCCGCCTCGGGCGGCGGCTGCGGGCCCTGCGCTCGACCGGACGACTCTCGGTCGTCGCCGATGCACTCGATCGGACCATCCCGGGAGTCGAGCGCACGTTCCTGTCCACCCTGATGGCGGACGCCACCGCGAACATCATCCGCAACGTCTGGGCGCACGGGATCATCTTCTGCGGGCATTTCCCGGACCAGACCTACACGTTCAGTCCGGACGAGGTCGAGAACGAGACCCGAGGAGGCTGGTACGTGCGCCAACTCGTCGGCGCGGCGAACATCGAGGGCAGTCCGCTGTTCCACATCATCAGCGGGAACCTCGGTTACCAGGTGGAACACCACCTGTACCCGGACATGCCCAGTACCCGCTACGCCGAGATCGCGCCCCAGGTGCGGGAGATCTGCGAACGGTACAAGCTGCCGTATAACTCCGGGCCGCTGATCCG
Organism: Rhodococcus koreensis; assembly: GCF_017068375.1. NCBI lineage: Bacteria > Bacillati > Actinomycetota > Actinomycetes > Mycobacteriales > Nocardiaceae > Rhodococcus > Rhodococcus koreensis. Next base: position 409,809 of record NZ_CP070611.1, on the reverse strand, counting down.
GCAGTGGTTCATGGTGCACCGGACCATCCTGCGGCTCGCGTTCCCCGGCGGAACAGCACGCCCGAAGCCGGGCCCGTACCACGGTGAACTCGACCACGACGGCGCACCCGGGCCGAGTGAGGCGGCCCGGTTCCGGGAACGCGTACCCGCCGGCGGCCCGACCGCGGGCCCCGAACACGACCCCGGCGGGGTGCAAGGCTCACCACCCCTGAACAGTGAAAACGCCCCCGGCACCCCGCGTGGACAGGAGTAGTTCCGGGTCGCCACGGAACCTGACGGCTTCGTGACCGCCACCAGGCCTCGTCTCCTCTTACACGCGGTCCTGCAGCGAGACAATGACTTCGTCCTCGCATCAACCCAACGGAGGGACGGACCGTTCGCTTGTGCCCGCAGCCCTCGGCGGTCGAACACCGCTGTCCAGAGGCGCTGGCGTCGCTGGGCGCCCGTGCCCGCGGGTGCGGATGCCGATGCGGATGCCGATCATGCGGTGGAGCTGGGGTATCGGGACGACTGTCCGGTGCGGTGCGCCCGGGTCAGTCGCCGGTAGACGTCGATGTAGGCGTCGACCATGACACGGTCGGAACAATGCTCTTCGGCCCGGGCGCGGGCCGCCATACGGGACAGTCCCACGGTCTCCGGGATCGCTCGCACCAAAGCACCGAGCTCATCGGGTGGGACCAGCCGGCCGCAGTCGGCGGTGAGCACCTCCGGGATCCCGCCCCGCGCGAACGCGGCCACGGGTGTGCCGCAGGCGAGTGCTTCGGCGACGACCAGGCCGTAGGGCTCGTCCCATACCGGTGTCACCAGCGCCGCCGCGGACCCGCCGATCGCCTCGGCCAGTGCGGGCTGCTCGAGGTGGCCGAGATACGTGACGCCGGAGCCGAGATGGGGGCTGATGGATCGGACGAAATAGTCCGTGTCGCTGATCGGGCCGGCCAGCACCAGAGGGTATCCGGCGCGCCGCGCGGCGATGATCGCGAGGTGGGCACCCTTCTCGGGTACCAGACGGCCGAACCAGATCAGACGTCGGCCGCCGGCGCCGACCGGCCACGCGGCGAGGTCGACCCCGTTGGGAATGACGTCGATATCGCCGACCACATGCGCCCACGCGGCGGCGGTGTGTGCGCTCACCGCCGCGAACTCGGCGCCCTGCCCGCGGCTGACCGCGATGGCCGACTCGAGCCATGGTGTGGGCGGGGTGTGCAGCGTGCACAGGATCGGGGTGGGGACGGTGTCCGCCATGGCCACCGGCAGGTAATGCAGGCTGTGGTTGTGGATCACGTCGAATGCTCCCGCCAAGGGTCCGGCGAGGTCGAGCATCAATTGCAGATAGGCGTGATGCTCTGCCATGAATTGGGTCGACGGCATCGATGAGTCCACCTGGGCGGCCGCGCTCATCTCCAGTGGCCGGACCGCGAGGTGCGCACATTCGAGCGCCGGATCCGAGCCCGGTCCGGCGAACAAGGTCACCCGGTGCCCGCCCGCAGACAAGGCGCGCGCCAACCACCACACATGCGACTCGAGACCACCGGCAAAAGGCTGCCGGATCGGGTGTTGGCTGGACGCGAGGAGCGCGATACGTAGCGGCGCCCCGCTCACGAGAGTGCCCGATGCTGCCGACGAATCAACAACGGACCCTGCATCTCCGGTGACCGCCGCCCTCCGGGCACCGTCGGCCGTTGGGTCGGCACCGGGCCCAGAAGCCGGACACGGTCATCGTCGTCGAATTCGGAGGGACGCCGAACAGTCACCTCCGACGCCGACGCGACCCTCATCATCTGCACGCCCTTTCGCCGAAGAAAATGCTGTCGTCACGGGCAGCGTCCCTACCCTTCCGCAACCGTCTGCGTTCCGACGCGTGCCCGAAACGGAATCCGCCCAAACGGGTGCTCCGTCGGATGCACTCGCTGTCCCGATCCCCGGCACCCGGGATCGCCTACGCCGCGTTCGATCTGTGGTGACGGGCTGTTGCGCCGCGAAGCGTCACCGCTTCGAGGGCGTGAGTTCGAAGCGGTGGCGCTGCTCGCGCAGCGGCATACACGATCGGCAGTCGAGCCGAGGTGGTGTAGCCGAGCGCGGCCACCTTCTTGGTTCCTTCGATTCCATGTCGACGAGCCGAGGCGGCCGGGAACACTCTCCCGCGCGGAGATCAGCGCGCCTGCTCGACCGGTAACACTGTCCCAGCATCCTGTCCCAGCGTCGTGGCGTCCCGCCACCGCAGCGAGGGCGGTGGAATTACGCTGCCGCGTAGGCACACCCACGCCGTTTAGGTGGTTCAGTAACGCGCTGTAGCTGGGCAGCGACGTCAGTCGATGACCGCGTCCACCGCCTTCTTCAGAGCGGAAGGCTGCGCCGGTGAGGTCGGCGCCTTCTCCTTCAGTTCGAGCAATCCGGCACCGATCTCCTGCAGCTTCTTGCGTCCCAAATGCTCACGCACCCGCGGGAACCACTCGTCTTCTTCTTCCTGGATATGGTGCTCGACGTTCTCGATCAGCACGGTCGTCTTGGCGTCGAATCTCTCGTCCTCCGGGGACATCGCCGCCAGTTCAGAGACCAGGACGTCGGCGACATGGTGTTCCTCATAGGACTCGAGCACATCGTCCTCCAACTCGGGAACCAGGTCGCGGACCTTCGGATACATTCCTTCATTCTCGATATAGGTGTGGACGGTCAACACCTCGATGATCTTGCCGACAACCTCACCCTTCTTCGCACCGTCTTCGGCACTGCGGAACGCACGGAACAACTTACGGATTTCTTTGTGATCGTTCTTCAAGATCACGATGGCATCGGACGACATGAGATCCCTCGATGAAATCGGGCCCGATTCCGGGCTGATGGACGCCAGACGTTAGTACCCCAAGTCGCACGAGAGAAAACCGTGCGGCAACACCACACAAGCCAGTCGGGGGCGGGAGACCGACTGTTCGGCCGCCGCGTACGATCGCCCGTCGCCCGTCGCCCGTCGCTGTCCGGCAGGACGGGTGCCAGCGGGCCGGTGTCGGCTCGTTTCGGCTTCAGTGGGGTGGGGCACACGGGGTGACGTCGTTGTGGCGAGACCACCAAAGGGCCTCTCTCCCCGATGGTGACCACGACGTCACGACGTCACGCGCTCACGCCGCACTCGGCTGTCGGGCGGACCGGTCACGTCGAACTCCACCCGAGTCCGCGCAACGGCGCAGGCGTCTCCCTGCGGAACGGTAGGCAACGATGAGAATCGCAGTGTTCGGTGCCGGATACCTCGGTGCCACTCACGCCGCCTGTATGGCCGAACTCGGACACGACGTGTTGGGCGTCGACGTCGACCCGGCGAAGCTGGCGACACTCGAAGCCGGCCAGGTGCCGTTCTACGAACCCGGACTCGAGGACGTGCTCCGCCGCAACGTCGCCGCCGGGCGGCTGCGCTTCACCTCCTCGTATGAGCAGGCCGCCACGTTCACCGCGGTGCATTTCCTCTGCGTCGGCACCCCGCAGAAGAAGGGTGAGTACGCCGCCGACCTCGTGTACGTCGACACGGTCATAGACACCCTCGCGCCCCTGATCACCGGTCCCGCGGTGCTCTTCGGCAAATCAACCGTGCCGGTCGGCACCGCCCAGCGGCTCGGCGCCCGCGCACGAGAGCTCTCACCCGCCGGAGCCGAAATAGAGGTGGCGTGGAACCCGGAGTTCCTGCGGGAGGGATTCGCCGTCCAGGACACCCTGCATCCCAACCGGCTGGTGCTCGGCATCGACCGCCACACCGACCCGGCCGAGCAGAAGAAGTCGCACGCGAGGTGTACGCGCAGCTGCTGGCCGAGGACGTCCCCTTCCTCGTCACCGATCTGGCCACCGCCGAGTTGGTGAAGACGGCGGCCAACGCCTTCCTCGCCACGAAAGTCTCGTTCATCAACGCCATCTCCGAGGTATGCGAGGCCGCCGGCGCCGACGTCACCGTGCTCGCCGACGCGCTCGGATACGACGCCCGCATCGGCCGCCGCTTCCTCAATGCCGGAATCCGGTTCGGCGGCGGCTGCCTCCCGAAGGACATCAGGGCGTTCATCGCCCGGGCCGGCGAACTCGGCGCGGACCAGGCACTCACCTTCCTCCGCGAGGTCGACAACATCAACATGCGGCGTCGTACCCGCACGGTCGCACTGGTCCGGCACACCTGCGGGTCCCTCCTCGGTGTGCGGGTCGCGGTCCTGGGTGCAGCATTCAAGCCGGACTCCGACGACGTCCGCGACTCGCCCGCGCTGAACATTGCCGGCCAGATTTAGCTGCAGGGCGCCTCCGTCAACGTCTACGACCCGAAGGCAATGGACAACTCGCGCGCGCTGTTCCCGACGCTGGGCTACGCACCGACCGCTTCGGACGCCTGCCAGGGCGCCGATGTGGTCCTGGTGCTCACCGAGTGGTCGGAGTTCTGCAAACTGCAACCGGCCGACCTGGATGCGGTCGTGCGCCACAAGGTGCTGATCGACGGCCGCAATTGCCTCGACCCCCAGCAGTGGCGCCGTGCGGGATGGACCTACCACGGACTCGGGCGACCATGACACGAAATCCAGCGACCCGGCGTTGGGCGCGAATGACGTGCGGTTGGCGTCTCGGTGCCCGGCGCTTTTCTGGGTGATGCCGAACGCAAACCGATTGCCACTGACATGTTCAGGTGTTACCCGTGAGCCGGTGCAATGACACCAACCAACGGTGTCTCAGGCGCTTTCGTAACCAACGGTGTCTCAGGCGCTTTCGTGGTCTTCGAGTCCGACCGCGTCACGCAGTTCGTCCCGGTGCCGGGACAGTGCGGGTTTGTCGGTCGCGAGTTCGCCCATCAGGTCGCTCAGTGTGTCGGCGATCGCGTTGAGCTTGTGCCGGGCGTCGTCGGCCCGCTTCTGAGTGTTCTGCAGCAACGCGACCAGCAGGGACCAGCAGGAATGTGACGATCGTGGTCAGGGTGTTTGATGAACAGTTGCCAGGTGTCGATGTGCTGATCACCAGAAACGACGGCTCCCACACCAGCACCAGGAGAACGCGCAGCGCGAAGAACCACGCATGGTGACTTCCTTTTCGCACATGCTCCCTATCCCCTACCCCAGCACGGCAACTCTCAACCGGACATCGAGGCGGGACCGAGGCGCAGACGCCTGGCCGAAGGGATTTTCGGGGGACAGTGACCAACCGGGCTGCGCCACTTCGGGGTCCGGAACCGGCGACGGTGACGTGCCGGGAGTACCTCCCCGAACCTGCGCGCCGACACCCGCCCGGTGCATGGGCAGGACCGGTTTCGGGCCCCCAGGTACTCGACACAGACCGCCCACACCTCCGCACACCCGGAAGGGAATCATCATGGCTACCGGAGAAACCGGCTTCGACGACGTGAGCTTCGATCTCATCTCCGTCCAGTACCACTCACTCAAAGCCGGCCACGACTACGGCCAATATGTGCGTGACGCGAAGAACGCCGGCCGTGATGACATCGCGTCGTTCTTCGAGCAGGTGATGGCCGAGGATGCCGACCGCGCCCGCCGCTGCCACGCCTTCCTCAAGGAGTTGTCGGGTTCGGCGGAGGCCGGTCCGGCGATGACCTGATGCGATGAAAGGGGCGGGGCCTCGAGCCGAAACTTCGTTTGCTGATGTGTATCCGTGCAGCTGCCTGTCCGGGATGGTCGGGCACCTATGGGGTGCTGGTGAGGTCGGTGTCCTTCGCGTTGTCGAAGTCGTCGTTGATCAGCACGGTGGTGCGGTCGGGGCGGTCGATCATCGAGGCGGCGACGGAGGAGCGGTAGCCGGAGGCGCAGTGCACCCAGATCTCCCCGTCGGGGAGGGTGTCCCGGCGGTCGGCGAGTTCGTGGAGCGGAATGTTGATCGCCCCGTCGATGTGGCTCTTCTCGTATTCGTTGCGTTGCCGCACATCGAGGACGGTGATGTCCTTCTCCCGCAGTACCTCTGAGAGGGCGGCGAAGTCGGCGACCCGGTAGGACCGCAGTGCGGTGCCGGCGACGAGGGTGTGGATGTCGCCGACCGCGGCGCCGTCGAGGTCGTCGATGCCGATGCGGACCAGTTCACGACGGGCCTGCGCGACCTGGCCTTCGTTCTCGCCGATCAGGGTCAACGGTGCACCCCATGTGTAGAGCCAGCCGAGGTAGGTCACGAACGAGTCCGACAGTTCGAAGCCGAGGGTCCCGCCCAGGTGGCCGGCGGCGAAGGCGGTGCGCTCACGCAGGTCCACCACCCATTCGCCGTCCTCGATGCGCCGGCGCAGCTCGTCCGGGTCGACGGGTTTGGGTAGTGACAAATCGACCGGGGGCGGCCCTTCGGTGTTGAGCACGCCCATGTGCGCGTAGTAGGCCGGGTAGTCGGCCAGCCCGGCGAGCAGTTCGTCGACGTAGCGTTGTTCGTCCCGGGTCAGGGCGGGGTTGGTGCCGCGTTGTTCGCCGACGGTGGAGGAGTCCCCGGCGGCGGGGGTGGCGGCGCAGAAGCCCCCGAACCCGTGCGTGGGGTACACCGCGGTGCCCGGAGGGAGCTCGCCGGCGAGGCGGCGCACCGAGTGGTACTGGGCGTGGGTCAGCTCCTCGGTGTGCTCCTTGCCGAGGAGGTCGGTGCGGCCGGTGGTGCCGAACAGCATCGATCCGCCGGTGAAGACGCCGCGGATGCCGCCGGTGTTCTCCCGCAGCACGTAGCTGACGTGGTGGTGGGTGTGGCCGGGGGTGTGCATCACCTGCAGGAGGATCGGGCCCGCGTCGATGAGGTCACCGTCGGACACGGCACGCCGCTGATAGCCGACATCGTCACCGGCGGGGACGACGTACTCGGCGCCGGTCGTGCGGGCCAGTTCGAGGCCGCCGGTGACGTAGTCGTTGTGGATGTGGGTCTCGAGGACATGGGTGATCCGCACGCCGCGGTCACAGGCCAACTCCAGCACCCGGTCGATGTCGCGCTGCGGGTCGACGACGACGCCGACAGCGCCGTCGGCGATCAGGTAACTGCGATCGCCCAGGCTCGAGGTCTCGATGATCGACACGTCCATATCTCGTACCTTCCTCACATGTTCTCTGTAGGTCGCATACCCGGGAGGGCGTCGGGGTAACTGTGCGGTGGTCGGCTCCCGCCCCTCTCTGCGGTATTCGCCGTCGGCCGTCGACGGCAGAGCCGAGATCAGCATTCTCACGACGGCAAGACCCCGCCAGGATGCGCGAGTTGATCTCCGGAGTGGTCGTGCACACGACGGCCGAGGGCGCCGTCCGGATCATCCGTTCCACGGTTCGCTTCGCCGGACTGCCCGGCTTCCCGCCGCGGTACCGCAATACTGAGCGGCTGCGGCCACTCAGGATGTTCTCGCGGCCCAATCCATCCCCAATAGCAGTGGTCGCCGCGCGAAGAGGGTGTGAGACAAGGGAATTTCGGGTACCTCCAGATTGCAGTGCTCGGTACCGGACCGGACGAGCGCGCACCTCGGTCCGGCCTACCCTGACGTGGGGCCGCGCGTCACGTCGCGGTGACCGATCCTTTTCGAGAACAGCGGGCTGGACATGTCGGACAGCAGCAATGAGCGGGCGCGCGGCGACGACGACGAGTGGAACTACCGCGCTCGCCACGAAACCACAACCCAACGGCTCGACCGAAACTGGGAGGCACTGTTACAGGAACTGCGCGTCGTGCAGACCGGAGTGCAACTGCTCACCGGATTCCTGCTGACGTTGCCATTCCAGCAGCGCTTCGCGGACCTGACGGACTTCGAGGTCGCGGTCTACCTCGTCACGGTCGCCCTATCCGTCGTGTCGACGATGCCGTGGTCGCGCCCGTCGGGATCCATCGAGCGGTGTTCCGCCAGCATGCCCTTCCCGCCCTGGTGTCCACCGCGCACACACTGACGATCTGCGGTATCGCCACATTCGGGGGCGCGCTCGTCGGGGTCGTGCTTCTCATCTTCAGTTTCGTCGTATCCCCGAGGGTCGGCCTCGTCGCGGCGGCGATAGCAGCGGCCACCTTCTGCGGACTGTCCCTGTTCGCCACCATCCTGCGCCGACGGCACCGCTCCAGCTCCGATCCCCCACCGTCCGCCGGCAACTGAGGAACCTGCCGAAACACCGCCCACCCCATCGAGGGTTGAGGCTCAGGCTCATCACGTCCTTCCTTGCGCACAGACCAGCGCCGTGGGTTACTTTCACCCAGTACCGGTTCGGGCACGTGAAGTCCATCCCGTAGCCGGCGCCGGACAGGACGGGCCCCCGTGCCGCCGCGGCACCGGAGGAGGGACCCGTCGATGGTCGGTTCTCAGGGGGTGGGGCGGTCGACGTCGCCGCGCCAGCCGCCGGTTTCGGCGCCACGCTCTTCGATGAAATGCTTGAACTTCTTCATGTCAGCCTTGACCCGGTGGCCGAGGACGCCGAGCTTGTCGGCGGCATTCTCGACGAACCCGTCCGGGTCGATGTCCATCTGCGCCGTCACCCGGGTATGGGAGTCGTCGAGACGGTGGAAGGTGATCACCCCGGCATGATCGGGACCGGCATCCGAATGCCAGGCCACCCGCTCGTCCGGATGCTGTTCGGTGATGGTGGCATCGAACTCCCGGATCTGCCCCGCGATATCGAGCACCCAATGCGTGTGGGTGTCGTCGAGCTGACGGATCTCCCGCACGCCCTCCATGAACTTCGGGAACGTCTCGAACTGCGTCCACTGGTCGTAGGCGACCCGGACCGGAACATCGACATCGACTTCTTCGGTGATTGTGCTCATGCCCCTCGCGTACCCGGCTCTCGCCGATCCCACACGGAAGCCGAACCGACACGGCGTGCCCTCGACGGGCTGGATGGATGCCCATCGAGGGTTCCCGGCAGGTCTGCGTCGTGGTCACCGACTGGCCGCTCCCGTTAGCGTGACCGTATGTCGGGTCGGTGGTTCTCGCGGGTCGGTACGAACTGCGGGAGGTGCTGGGCCGCGGCGGCATGGCCGACGTGCACGACGGGTGGGATCAGCGCCTGGCCCGGGCGGTCGCGGTGAAGGTGCTGCGCCCGGAGATGGCGACGGTAGAGCAGACTCGGCGGCGTTTCGAATCCGAGGCGCGCCTGGCCGCGACGCTGAACCACCCGAACGTCGTCGCCGTCCACGACAGCGGCGACGACCACGGTGCCCCGTACATCGTGATGGAACGCCTGCCCGGGCGGACCCTGCTCGACGACCTCCTCGCCGGCCCGCTCCCCACCCCACGAGCCCGGACCGTGCTCATCCAGACCCTCGACGCTCTCGGGGCCGCACACGCGGCGGGAATCGTGCACCGGGACATCAAACCGGGCAACATCCTGTTCGACGCCGACGGCGCCGTGAAGGTCACCGACTTCGGCGTCGCCAAGCGCGCCGACACCGACCACACCAGCGCCGGAGAGGTCCTCGGCACCCTCTCCTACCTGAGCCCGGACCGCATCACCGGACACCCCGCCACGGTGACCGACGACCTCCACGCCGTCGGTGTCGTCGGCTACGAAGCCCTCGCCGGACACCGCCCCTACACCGGGGACACGATCCTGTCGCTGGCCCACGCGATCGTTCACGGCCGATACGAGCCCCTCGCCGCGATACGCCCCGACCTCGACCCGGCGCTGACCCCGGTGATCGACCGCGGCCCTCAGCCGCGACCCCCAACAACGGTTTACCAGCGCCGCGCAGATGCGCGAGGCCCTCGCCAATCCACGCCGAATTCCGCCGCCCGCGACCCGGGCGTTCAGCCCCGTCCCGATCACCGCCGTTGCCCCGCCTGCGCCTGCACAGCCGCGACGGTCACCCCGGTACCGGGGTGGTCGTCGCCGCGGCCGCGGCGATACTGGTGACCATCGCGCTGCTGACACCCGCCGTGACGTCGCAGAACGAGGGCAACACAGGAGGGTCGACCTCGGTCCCGGCGCCCGCTCCCACCCCGACCGGCAGCCTCGCCCCGGTAGCGCCACCGGCGGCGACGATGATCAGCTCCGAACCGATCGCCCCGGCACCCCTCATTGTCGCGCCGACCGACAACGCACCGGGCGCAGGCCTGGGCACCGGCGACGGGAACGGCCACCCGGGCGGCGGCAACACCAGTCCGGGCCACGGAAAGCAGGAAACAACAACGGGGGCAACGGTACTGGCGGCCACGGGAACGGCGGCAGGAACTGAGCGGACCGTCCACGATGCTCGCCGGCCACCACCAGAGTGCACCGGCCGCTTCCGCGAGGCGCCCGGATCAACAAGGACAGCTGCCCCAACGGCAGTGGCACTCAGAATTACACGCCACGCCACGGCGATCACGTCCCGATCGCCATGTGGGTGGACACCGCCGCGACGTCCGTCCTGCAGCCGTCTTTGCTGCGGCGGGCGCCACTTCACCATCCCCGCCTTCGTCTGCGCCAGCCCGGTTAATCGGTAGCGGTTGCAGCAGCTACTGGTCTGAACTGGTGCAGCCTCGACAACTCCGATGCTCCGGACCATCGGAGTGTCTGACGGTCGAATACCCGCAGCTGCGCAACCTGACCCAGCCCCGCAGCCGACCATTTCCCTCTCCGTCGTGCTGGCGCCGGACCCGCCCCGAGCCCGAGCCGCTGGGAAGCCTCCGTGCGGTGGCCGAGATTCACCTCTGAGCTCCCAGATGATGCTCTCGGAGCGCACACGGGTGGGGCCGGTTGGTGTTCTCGGTGACGGGTATTCGTGCCTGCATGAGTGACGGGCGCGGATTGAAGGTTGTCGTGATCGGCGCGACCGGGAATGTCGGCACCAGTGTGATCGAGTCCCTCGGCCGCGAACCGGCGGTCGCCGAGATCGTCGGCGTCGCCCGCCGAGCCACCGACTGGAATCCGTCGCGCACGACCCTGATCACTGCGGACGTTGCCCGCGACGACATGAACGAGGTGGTGCGCGGCGCGGACGCGGTGGTGCACCTGGCGTGGTTGTTCCAGCCCACGCATCGGCCGGAGGAGACGTGGACCAACAACGTCCTCGGCGCGATACGGGTGTTCGAGGCGGTGGCCGCCGAGAAGGTGCCCGCCCTGGTGTATGCGTCGTCGGTGGCGGCGTACTCGCCCGGTCCGTCGGACCGCGAGGTGGACGAACAGTGGCCGACCCATGGCTGGCCCCGTGCCGCGTACCCGCGGGAAAAGGCGTACCTCGAATCGTGGCTCGATACGTACGAACTTCGCAACCCGAACCTGCGCGTCGTCCGGATGCGCCCCGGTTTCATCTTCAAACGAGGGTCGGCGACCGCGCAGCGTCGACTCTTCCTCGGCCCACTTCTGCCCCGCCGGCTGGTGCGCCCGGACCGGATTCCCCTGGTTCCCCTCATTGCCGACCTGCGAGTGCAGGTACTGCACACCCAGGACGCCGCGGCCGCGTACGCGGCGGCCGTGCTTACCCCGGTGCACGGCGCATTCAACCTGGCCGCCGAGCCACCCGTCGACGGTGAGTTTCTCACCGAATTCCTCGGTGCCCGCGGCGTCCGGATCGCGCCGGCGATCGTCCGATCGGCCCTGGCCTTGGCCTGGCACCTGCACGCCGTCCCCGCCTCGCCGGGACTGTTCGAGACCGTACTGCGGCTGCCGCTGATGGATTGCTCCCGGGCGCGCAGCGAGCTGAACTGGACCCCGACCCATTCCCCACAGCGGACCCTCGACGAGTTCCTCCGCGGAGTCCACGACGGAGCCGGTCTGCCCACCCCGCCACTGCACCCCGACACCATCGCAGGGCGGTTGCGGGAATTCGCCACCGGTATCGGCCAGCGCGCCTAGACACGGCCTACCCGGTCACCGAGCAACCCTGCGTGCATTCCCCCCTCGCCGCGGAAACCACTCCGCCCACCTCTCCTCTGCACACCGGTTCCCGGCAGTCCTATTTCCGCCGGAGCTGGCACCTGTGCGGGATGGTGTTCGATCGCCCGTGTTCGGATTGCCCTGCCTGACAGCGAGATTGTGTCCCGAGGACGGCGAGCTACCCGGTTCGGGCGGCGCAGACCGAGCACGCCTTGTCCCGCCACTTCGGTAGCGGCCATTCGGTGGGATCGAAATGCGGCTGCTGCTCCATTCCCCGCGTCGGCCGACCACACACCGTTTCCACCTCGTCCCATGCCCTGCCTTCCGGGTCCGGCCACCTCACGGCGTGCACACCGACGGAAGCGATCAGACCGGGCCCGTCGTTGCCGCCGAAGGTGGGGTGCTTCTGAGGTTTCACGTCCAACGCGGTGGTGTAGCTCGGCATGACTCCACGGTAAGTGTTCACCGGATCCCAATCCGATAAGGACTCCCGGTGCGGGGAGTGCCGTCCGCCGCCGTCGGACTCACGGCGGGCCGTGTGGTCGTCCCGGGCCGGGGAGAGGACATCGGCGAAACGCTCTGTGCCCGCGGGCGGCGCTGACGACACCGCGGTGACCGGCGTCGCGAGCGGCGCAGCTCTTTCCGCGCCCGTGGTGACGAATGTTGTAGCCGATCACGAGGTCACCTTGTTGGGGCGGAATGTCTTCCGGCGGCGCTGCGCTTGCGTCAGGCTCCGATAGGTGTCCACGTAGGCGTCGACCATGACGCTTTCGGAGCAGTGTTCCGTCGCCCGGGTCCGTGCAGCCGGGCGGGAGAGTCGCACGGTCTCCGGAATCGCTCGCACCAAGGAGTCGAGGTCATCGGGTGGGACCAGCCGGCCGCAGTCCGGGGTGAGTACCTCCGGGATCCCGCCCCGGGCGAACGCGACCACGGGGGTGCCGCAGGCGAGTGCTTCGGCGACGACCAGGCCGTAGGGCTCGTCCCACACCGGTGTCACCAGCGCCGCCGCGGACCCGCCGATCGCCTCGACCAGTACGGGCTGCTCGAGGTGGCCGAGGTAGACGACGTCCCGACCCAGGCTGGGTCCGATGGAGCATTCGAAGTACTTCGTGTCGCTGATCGGGCCGGCCAACACCAGAGGGTATCCGGCGCGCCGCGCTGCGGCGATCGCGAGGTGGGCACCCTTCTCGGGTACCAGACGGCCGAACCAGATCAGACGCCGCCCGCCACCGCCGACCGGCCACGCTGCGAGGTCGACCCCGTTGGGGATGACCTCGATGTCGCCGACCACATGCGCCCAGGCGGCGGCGGTGTGTGCGCTCACCGCCGCGAACTCGGCGCCGTGCCCGCGACTGACCGCGATGGCCGACTCCAGCCACAGGGTCGGCGGTGTGTGCAGCGTGCACAGGATCGGGGCGGGGACGGTGGCCGCCATGGCCACCGGCAAATAATGCAGGCTGTGGTTGTGGATTACGTCGACGCTCCCGCCAACGGGCCGGCGAGATCGAGCATCAGCTGCAGATACGCGTGATGCTCTGCGTGAACCGGGTCGACGGCATCGACGAATCCGCCCGTGCCACCGCGCTCATCTCCAGTGCCCGGACCTCGAGATGCGCACGATCGAGCGCCGGATCCGAGCCCGGACCGGCGAACAACGTCACCCGATGCCCGCCCGCAGACAAGGCGCGCGCCAGCCACCACACATGCGACTCGAGACCACCCGCAAAAGGCTGCCGGATCGGGTGTCGGCTGGACGCGAGGAGCGCGATCCGCAGCGGCGCCCCGGTCACGACAGTGCCCGCTCATAGAGGTCGTGGTGTGCGCGGGCCAGTGCCCGCCGCTGTGATTCGCGTTCGGTCCAGGCGTCCGCTTGCAGTTGCGCCGAGCTGGAACCGATGTCGAGCACCGCGGGCCGCATCTGACGGGAGTACCCGCAGTAGCGCGAGGTCACGCAGTTTCCCCGGCTATCAATTACGGCCCCCGTGGTGAGAGAACACGGAATCCGGGTACGCGGTCAGCAGGCAACCAGCGAGAGGACTTCGTCATGCCACGGTCATCGATCAAGGACGAGAAGGTGTACCAGGAGGTCCGCAAGGACGGTGCGTCGAAACAGAAGGCGGCGCGGATCGCGAACTCGGCCGCCAACCGTGGCCGGTCCGGCACCGGACGCAAGGGCGGCAAGTCACAGTCGTACGAGGACTGGACCGTCGACGAGCTGAAGAAGAAGGCGAAAGAGGTCGGACTGTCGGGGTACTCGTCCAAGCGCAAGGGTGAATTGATCGACGCGCTACGCCACCACTGACGCTCCCTGCACCCGCAAGCGCGATCGACCCGGTCGGTCGCATCGAAAGATCTACCGCGGCGTCCCATCACCGGGAGGCGTCCGGGGATGACACCTCTGGTTCACGACACCGAACGACTCCCGCCGACAGCGACGCCGCGTTCGCGAAAGGGCAGATCGTGAAAGACGCAAGCGACTCGGCTGGTGATCGTCGCGCTTGCGGGACCCGAGCGCGGTGACGACGATGACAAGCCACCCCCAGCCCGCCCCCTCGAGGAGACGAGTTTCCGCACCCAACTCGAGGCGGCGCAACGCGTTGTGATGACGGCCCGCCGCTGCACCGAGGATCAGGCGTTCGACGAACTCCTCGACGTGGCACCATCTCGACTTCGCCCACTTCATCGACGAATTCCATCGCCGACCGCGCGGCCAACCTGACACCCGTCGACGTCCACCCCGCCAGTGCACGGGCCATCGCACGCCAGCACTGGCAACTGCTGACCTGGCCCCCGCCGCCCACATCAAGGTCGGACCGCTCCTGATCCGCACCCGCAGCGAAGACCTCGCACGGTCAGCGGCTGCCTCGATCATGACCACCGAATGGATCAAGCCCCTCCACAGAGCGGATGGACCAGCCCGACGCGAGAATCTGTTCGCCGAGGACATGCCACGACGGTTCCGATCGGTAGATACCGCCTTCCCGTGGTCCGGTACGAGCGCAGGAGCGACTCCCACACCGGACATGGGTACTGACTCGTTCCAGAACTCCGCAGAGGACTTTTCACACCGCGCCGGGCGCCGTCACAGTCGGACGAACGGGTGCGCCGTCAGGGGCTCAGATTGACCACCCTGGCGCTGGCCACCCGTGCCCTCGGCACAGTCGCTGCCCGCGGAATCAGTTGAAACGCCACGCTCTCCGGATCGGCGGGACACCGGAAACACAGGCAATGTTCGTCGAACCAGGCGAACCACTCCGCCCACGAAATGTGCTCGAAATAGTGACCCGACCGGGCACCGAGGAAATCGACGAGCAGAACCTTCGCCGCCCTCGTCGACACCGGGTCCGATATTCGGGCGGGTGCACCATGGTGGAGTTGAATCCACCGACGGATCTCGTCGTGGTCGATGGTGTCGCGCACCTGCATACCCATGTGTGCCTCCGCGTTTCGGCCCCCGCGAACAGGTCCGGCGGTGAGGCATCCCCTGGAGTATTTTGCCCACCCACCGACAGTGGTCGAGTGCCCCGGCAAAAGGGCCCGGAAACGCCGCGGTCCGGTAACCACGGGTCGTGGGACAGACCGTCCACCGGCGAGAAAGGTGGACCGTTCACGGACCGCGGAGACCGACGTCCAGGCGGCCGCCAGCCAGAGCGTCTCCTCTCCACACACCAGAGCGTTCCCTCCCCCGCCGGACAGTATTTCCGGAGGTCGAACAGCGTGCGCACAAATCTCCCGGCGCCGGAAGTCGCTGTCCCCGAACGCGGAAGTGTGGTGGACGTGCTGGTGCCATCGACAGGAGCAGACTCCTGCGGATTTCGCGGTGCGATCGGGTGGGTACCCGGCCCGGTATGGATCAGTCACACGCACCAATGCTGGAGGCCCTGGCCGACTACCACCGCCTCGACCGGTACGGCTTCACCCCACCCGGGCACCGGCAGGGCCGCGGCGCCGACGAACGCGTCACGGAAGTATTGGGCAGCGATCCGTTCCGGTCCGACGTTCTCGCCGCCTCCGGCCTGGACGACCGCACGTCGAGCAACCACTATCTCGCCGACGCCGAGGACCTCATGGCCGAGGCGGTGGGGGCGGATCAGGCGTTCTTCTCCACCTGCGGTAGCTCCCTGTCGGTGAAAGCGGCGATGATGGCCGTCGCCGGTAACGACCCGGGCGGGCTGCTCGTCGGCCGCGATTCGCACAAATCGATCGTCGCGGGCCTGATCTTCAGCCGGGTCACCCCGCGCTGGATCACCCCACGGTGGGACGAAGACATGCACTTCTCCCACCCACCGTCCCCGGCGCAGGTGCGCACCGCGTGGGAGCAGCACCCCGATGCCGCCGGCGCCATCGTCGTCAGCCCCAGCCCGTACGGCACCTGCGCCGACATCGCCGCCATCGCCGACGTGTGCCATCAGCGGGACAAACCGTTGATCATCGACGAGGCCTGGGGAGCGCACCTGCCCTTCCACGACGACCTACCGACCTGGGCGATGGACGCCGGCGCGGACATCTGCGTCGTCAGCGTCCACAAGATGGGTGCCGGATTCGAGCAGCGATCGGTCTTCCACGTCCAGGGCGACCTCGTCGACAGCGCCCACCTGTCCGCGTGCGCCGACCTGCTGATGACCACCAGCCCCAACGTGATGATCTACTCCGCCCTCGACGGATGGCGCCGGCAGATGGTCGAGCACGGCACGGAGCTCCTCGGTTCGGCGTTGTCCCTGGCCCGCCGCACCCGCGGACGCATCGACGCCATCGACGGTCTCAATGTCCTCGAGGACCGCCTGCTGGGCAAGGAAGCCTCCCACGACCTGGACCGCCTACAGATCCTGATCGACGTCAGCGACACCGGCGCGACCGGCTACCAGTGCGCCGACTGGCTGCGGAGCCACTGCCGGCTGGATGTCGGCATGGCCGATCACCGGCGCATCCTTGCCACCCTGTCGATGGCCGACGACGAGGCCACCACCGACCGACTCGTTCACGCCCTCGCCGAGATGCGTTCCGCCACTGAGTCCTTCACGCCCGCACCGCGTATCGATCTGCCCAGCCCGAACGAGCTGCAGCTCGAATCCGAGATGGCACCGGCCGAGGCGTTCTTCGGACCATCGGAAATGATCCCCGCCGACCGGGCGGCCGGCCGGATCGCCGCCGAACAACTCACCCCGTACCCGCCGGGAATCCCCGCCGTCGTGCCGGGCGAACGACTCGACACCGCCGTCATCGACTACCTGCGCACCGGACACGCCGCGGGAATGGCCGTGCCGGATGCCACCGATTCGACCCTGGAAACGTTGCGGGTGGCCGCCCACCGCTAGCCGACCGAAGCAATCGGCTGACGCTGTGGCACAGATGGTCGGGGTCCGCCGACCATCTGTGCCACGGTTGTTCGAGCAAGCCGGGAACGATTCGACATGGGTTGGGACTCCACCAGCTGACATGACGACACTCGTGGTTGTCGTCGCAGGAGCTCAGGGAACAGCGTGGTTTGAAGAGACACCCATCCGCCGTACGGCTGCACCAGCTGTTGGATGTGAACTGGTGCAGCCTCGACGGCTCTGATGCTCCGGAACACCGAAGTTGTCTGAGACCGACCGTACCCGCCACCCGGGCCAGCCGCGCACTGGGCGGCGTTTCGGTGACGACACCATCCGGTGCGCCTTCGGTCTCGTAGGGTGAGAACCGGGAGCGTGGTTCAGGTAGAGGATGTGATTCGTGGAGGATCGGCGGTCGTTGTGGCATGCCGTCGCGGACGCTGCGGGCGTTCCGGGACAGCATGTTTGGGCGCTGTCGGTGTGCCGCAACTGCGTGACGGCAGTGCCGGGAGTCGATGCCGCGGCGGTGACGCTGCGCGCGACCGAGACCGCCCAGGACCTGCTCGGTGCCAGCGACGACTGGGCGGCAGCGCTCGAGGACCAGCAGTACACCCTCGGCGAGGGACCGGGAATGCAGGCTTTCCGCACCCGGGAGCCGGTGCTGGTGGACAGCCTGGACATCGCCGATCAGCACTGGCCGGGATTCACCGATGCCGCCCAGACACTGGGGATGGGTGCGGCGTTCGCGTTCCCGTTGCAGTTCGGTGCCATCATCTTGGGCACCCTGGATCTGTATCGGCGCACCCCCGGGACGCTCGCGGGGCGGGCGCGGGCGGACGCCGCCGCGCTGGCGGACCTGATCACCCTGGCACTGCTCCGGCGCAACGAGCAGACCCACGTTTCGGGTGAGAACTGGCTGCCCGGGATGGGCTCGTACCACGACGTGAACATCGCCACCGGGATGCTGGCCGCACGCCTGGGGATCAGCCTGGGCGACGCCTTCACCCGGCTCCGCGGGCACGCCTTCCTGCTCGACCGCACCGTGCTGGAGCTCGCCCGGGACGTGATCGCCCACCGTATCGACGTCGACGACCTCGGCGAGTGAGACCATGAAAGCCAGGAGGCGAACCCCCATGCCGCAGAACAGCCCGGACCCGGGCGCCCGGGTGATCGACGCACTCTCGGAGGTCGCCGGAGCGCTCATCGATGATCGGCACGACGTGGGGGCGGCGCTGTTCCGGATCAGCACGCTCGGGGTGGAGCTGTTGTCGGCGGCCGCGGTCGGGATCATGGTCGTCGACCCCCGGGGTGGTGTCGGGGTGGTCGCCGCCTCCGACGAGCGGGCCCGGCTGGTGGAGTTGCTGCAGACCCAGTACGGCAGCGGGCCGTGCCCGCAGTGCATCCGCACCGGCGAAATGCTCGCGGTCCCGGACCTGACGGTCGACCCCGACCGGTGGCCCGAGTTCGCCGCTGTCGCCCGCGACCTCGGATACCGGGCGATCCTCGCGGTCCCGATGGTCCTCGACGGCCGCACCATCGGCGGCCTCAACGTCCTCTACACGCGGCCCACCGACTTCGACCGAGACGACCACCGACTCGCATCTCTGCTCGCCGCCCTGATCGTGCTCGAGCTCACCCAGGAAACCGGCGACCAACGCGCCGACCGGCTGGCGGAGCGGACGCTGGGACTGCTCAACGACCGCGTGCATGCCGGCCACGCCACCGGCTTCGTCGCCGGCACCCTCGACGTCTCCCCCGCCCGAGCCCGCGGACTGCTCGACGACTACAGCCGTCGCCACGCGATACCGCTGCGAGAACTCGCACGGCGGATCACCGACGGCACCCTGCACCCCATCGAACTCACCGAGACAGACGCAATCGAGACTGAGTAGCTTCCCGCCGCCGCCGCCGATCGGTGTCCGGACAAGGAACGGGACAACGCACACCCTGCGGCCGGGTTTGCGGCCGAACGGAGCGAGATCGAAAGGCCTAGGGCCAGTCCGGGTCCGACCGACCGTGGGCGGCGGCGTCGACCTGACCGCGCAACCTGTCGGCTTCGGCGGTGCTGGTCGACCCGACGCAGTCGGCGTCGAACTCACCGGTCGCCTGCTCGGTGGACAATCCACCCCACTGCCGCAGGATCCCGATGCTCTCCCCGCGGGCGGCGCGCAATGTCAGCAATCGGCGCAGCCGCAGCGCGGCCTCGCGCAACGTGGTCTCCGGGCCGGGCACGACGGTCACCGTCCTCTTGGCATCAGCCGAGGGACGTGCCCGGGACCTGGACGTGGACCGAGACCTGGACGTGGACCTGGACCTGGACCTGGACCTGGACCGGAGCCGAGGTGGACGAGTCGTTCCGCGACCGTGGCGACCGGGGTGTTCGAGTCCTGGGACAGGGTCACGAGGATCTGGAATGCCTGGTCCGCGCAGACCGAGAACCGTTCCATCAGCATGCCCTTGGCCTGCCCGATCAGATCACGACTGACCAGCGCGGACCGGAACTGCGACTCCCGCCGGCCGGCGGTGATCGCGATCGCGGCGTGCGCGGCCAACACTTCCCCGATGACGATCGATTCGTCGTCGAACGCGTGCGCGGTCGTGGCCAGCACATTCAGCGCGCCGGTGGTTGCGGTATGGGTGTAGAGCCGGAACGAGACGATGCTGTACACCCCCGACCGCAGCGCCTGCGGGGTGAACCGCGGCCACCGCACCTCGACGGTGAGGTCGTCGCTGCGGGTGACGAACCCGTCCACCGCGGCGTCGACGCACGGCCCCTCCCCGAAACGGGCCTGAACTCGGTCGAGATCGGCCGGCACGGCCGACGTCGGGGCGTGGGACTCGTAGTGGTGCCGTCCGGCGATAGTCAAAATGTCGGCGCTGTCCGCACCCGGGATCAGGTCCACGGCGGCCTGCGTCACCGCACACAGGGTGCTGTTCAGGTCCGTCGGCGCGGTCCAGGACCGGACCAGATCGGACATCAACACCCCGAGACGGTCGTGATCGAAATCGTTCACCGCTGCACCGCCCTTTCGCGTTGCCGGCAGCGTCCTCACTGGACATGGCGGCATTTTTTCGTCGCACTCGGGCCACGCGGAAGCTAGCGGAGGCGTCTTCATCGCCTCACCTCGAACACTACGCCCCCGACATCCGCCGGAAACCGACTCGGACCAGCGCAGGGAGGAGACGGCCCCGATCCCGGACCTCGTAGAATTGGTTCGTTTACCGCGGTAGAGAAGCCTGCCCACCCCCCCAGCGGCAGGTGAGGTGTGCCTGACGCGTGTTTGCCGGAGGAGATCACCGATGTCTCAGAACCTCTCGCCCGACCACGAGCTCGACCTCGACGTCATCGCCCGGGTCGACGCCGTCGCCTCCGCCCTGGATCAGCTGCGCGTCCGCTTCAGCGTCGCCCGCCAGCCCACCACCGCCACCACCCCGTTCCTCGAGCAGCTGTGCCGATGGGCCGTCGACACCATCCCCGGCGCCCACATGGCCGGCATCACCCTCGTCCACCCGGACGGGCTCGCGACCACCCCCGCGTGCACCGACCCCCGGGTGGTCGACATCGACGCCGACCAGTACCGGACCGGTCAGGGCCCCTGCCTCGAAGCCGCCGCCACCCGCACCGTCGTCAGGGTCAAACTCGACGAGTTGCCGGAACGCTGGCCCGATTTCGCCGCCGCGGTTCGTAGTCTGGGGGTGCGCAGTTACCTGTCCGCGCCGCTGCGCCTGGCCGAGGATCATATCGGGGCCCTCAACCTCTACAGCGTCGACGGCCACGGCTTCAGCGACCTCGACGCCGCCCTGCTGACGATCTACACCACCGTCGGGGAAACCATCATCAGCCTCTCCCGCGACCTCGACCGCGCCCACCACGACCTGTCCGGCCTGAAAACCGCCATGGAGAACCGGGGCGTCATCGAACAGGCCAAAGGTGCCCTCATGGCCTCCCGCGGGATCGACGAAGACACCGCCTTCGCGTCCCTCGTCGACGCCTCCCAACGCGAAAACGTCAAACTCGCCGCCATCGCCCACCGGATCGTCACCTCACTCGACCAGCATCGCTGAATCAGCCACCGGCACCACGAACCCCGGTGGATGGGGATGCGTAGCGCGGTGTGAGCGGGGTACTCGCGAACTACGCCGCAAGTCCCGGATCCCCGCAATCCGCAGCCGCGGCCAGACCCCTCCCGGGACCACACCGGAACCCCTTCGGCCCCTCGAAGGGGCCGCCGCCGCGCGCGGGCACCTGTCGAAATCACCGGCCCGCGCGAGGCCCGGCGACACACCTCCGGTGTATGAGAATTGCGCCCCCACAAGTTCGTTCGGGACGTACTAGTTCGTTCGGGACGTACTAGTTCGTTCGGGACGTACCAGGAGTCCTCGGCCGATCGCGCGCGTTTTTTACCGCGGTACAACCGAGGCACCACCCCGCTCAGGGAGTCGAGGGGGACTCGCCGAGTACCTGTTCCCACCACGCGGTGAGCGGGCTGGGGTCGGGCCAGACGATCGGCCCATCCGGGAACCACGAACACTCCCTCGGATCCTCGACATCAGGGTCCTGCTCACCTTCGGCAGGAACCGATGACCGACGTGTGACGCACCACCCGGCGGACGCAGACGGCGCCGCACCCGCCCGCGGTCGTGGCACTGGGTCAGGGGCCGGGCGTGCGGGCCGAAGAGTCTTTTCGGGCACTGCGTGCTCCTTCGCTACGAGCCTCAGCCGGCAGTTGCTGATGCCGCTGGTCACCACCGCCACGCAGGTGCTCCGCGTCACTGTCGATGCCCGCTCACAGTCTCTCCCGCAACGCGCCTGCTGTCAGCCAGTCTCCCTAACCCCCTCTACTCGCCGCACCGACGTTGCCCATTCCCCGCGGCGAAGTGATCGCGGGTCCGTAGACCTGTTCAATGAACGCTGGAGCAGTGTGTCAACGTGGGCCGTCTACCCCACGCCGCCTCGCATCCGCTGTTCGGCGGTACACACCCGGGCCTGCCGTGTCGGCGCATTCAGGCGACGAGGTCCGGTGGATCGGGAGCGGCCACATCGAGGAGGAAGTCGAGCCAAATCAACGAGTCCGCGAGCAAGGTCGCCCGCTGCACCGGATCCGGTTCCCGCCCGGCAACCGCGAGCCGCTCCCGACCGGCGTCGACGTTCTCGGACAGCAATGCTCCTACCGTCCCCAGCACCCAGTCTCGGGATTTGGGGATCGTGGCGGGGTCGACCTCCCCGCCGTTCTTGCGGTGCACATCCAACCCGAAATCCTGTCCCGGTGGTACCGGTCCGAGCCGGGCCACGATCACCTCGGCGATCGACTCGATTACCCAGGTCAGCACTTGCTCGTAGTCCGGATGCCCGCGGCCGGGACGAGGATTGAACGCCATCGCCGACAGCGCGTGCGTGAGCGTGGCACTGTCGCGGTCCGCGACCAGCGCCACCAACCGTCCACCGATGACCGCCGCATCGACCGGCCGCTCCGTCTCTGATCCCATGACCACCGAGTGCCCCGCCGCACCGGGGTGCACACCGCACCGGTGCGGCGCCCGGGGCGGCTCTCCCGACGTGTGGGTCTCGCGCACCCGGGGGTATCACGGAGAGTGCCGTCTCGAACGACGAATTTCCGCCATCGACGTCACTTCGCGGGGTCGGGGCCGTGTTCGACGATGTGCTGGGCGACCTCGTGGACCGGAATGTTGGTGTGCTGGGACCGTGTGACCAGGAGTGCGAAGGCCTGCGCGGCGTCGATCGAGTACCGCTGCATCAGCATCCCCTTGGCCTGACCGATGGTCTCCCGAGAGACCAGGGCATCCCGGAACTGTTCCTCCCGCTGGCAGGCGATCAACGCGATCGCCGCATGCGTGGCCAGCGTTGACCCGACGCTGACCGCGGTCTCGTCGAACGCGTCCGCCCCGCTCGAATGCAGACTCAACGCACCCAGAGCCTTCTCGGTGGTGTAGAGCGGGAACACCAACATCGACCGCGCCCCGATCCCCGCCGCCTCCGGCGCGAACCTCGGCCAGCGCCGCTCGGTGGCCATGTCCGTGACCAGGACCGTGTCGTGGTGCCAGATCACCTGCACACACGGCCCCTCATCGAGCCGGTACTGAAGATCGTCGATCAGCGTCGGCAACTTTGACGTCGCCGCCCGCGACTGAAACCCACCCCGCCGGGTGACCAGGGTGATGCCGGCCTCCTCGGTCCCGGGCACCACGACCCGCGCAGACCGGGTGATCACCTCCAAGGTGGCCCCGATGCTGGCGTGCTCGGCCCGCAGATCCCGCGCGATCTGCTCGAGTTCGCTCCGCACTCGGCGCTCGAAACCACCCCGTCCGAGGGCGTGGTCCCCGTCTGAGCTCATACCTCATCGTCGCATTCGCGCTGCACGTCAGAGCGAAATATCACGATTTCAGTGCGGTCGATAGATCGCATGGATGGAACTATTATCTCGCGCTCATCGAGCGGGCCGGGTTGGGCAGCTTTCCGGTGGATGCTGACAGCGCTGATGTCGTCTCCGGGGGCGGCCGCACCGAGGATCTCCTCACCCGAGCGGTGATCGAGGCGCTCAGGGCGGGCACGCCGTGGGCACAGATCGCTATGCAGCTCGGGGTGCCGCCCCCGGCCGCCCGCGACCACGCCGAGCCGACCGAGCATGACTGGCAGGAAGCAATCATCGCCCACGAGAACACCCGAGCAGCGCGGCTCGACGACCAGGCCTCGCCCCGGCGACCCGATACACCTCGAGATCGACCAGCCGACACCTTCTGTAGCGCTCGCGCGTGTGATGGGGCCTTCAGAGAAGCAGGCGTCAGAGCTCGGAGAGGGACACCAACCCGTCCTGCAGCGCCCGGATCAGCAGGCCAGTCTTGTCGGTCACGGGGCGGCCCACGGCCGCGTACTTCGCCCGGATCCGGATCAGATGGGTGTTGATCGTGCCCAGGCTGATTCCCAGGTCGGTTGCGGCCACGACCTTCGTTTCGCTTCGTAGCCACAGCCGCAGGATCTCGAGTTCGCGCGGGGTGAGCGCGGGCCGCCGTGGCGATTCCCCGAGGGAGTCCGGCGGGGAGTCGGGAACCGACATGTAGTGATCTCACCTTCTCGAGTCGCCGCGACGCTTGCGGCAGCACACACACTGCGTGATTCGATGCGGCGCACCATCCGGATGGGTCACCACGCAGGCTCGTGACACCGACAGGTGTCCGTTTTGTCCGTTGTTCAAGCGGTGAACAAACCGTACCTGAGGCCGGTTTTTATGACGGGCAGGTGCTGCTCCGGCAGGCGCGTCACCACCGCGCCCAGGTGGAGATTGGTTATCGTCGGAGTCCTGTAGAACCAAGGGGGTACGGCGACCATGACATCTTCAACAGTCACCGACGTGTCGACGCTGCTGATGATCGACTCGGCATCTGCGCGGGACCGGGACGACGCCTTCTCCGTCACCCCCTTCCCGGACGGCCGCGGGTGGACGATCGAAGTTCATCTCGCCGGCGTCGCCGACGTCGTCGAACTGGGGTCGGTCGCCGACGAGCAGGCGTTCCTGCGGGCGGAGACCCGGTACCTGCGCAGCCGCACCATTCCGATGCTCGGCGACACGGCCGAGCAGGCGGCCACCCTGACCGCCGAAGCCGTGCGGACCAGTCTGCGGGTCACCGGCACCATCACCACCGATGGCCGGCTGGTCGACACCGCCGTCGACCGGGGGGAGATTCCGTCGGGCCGGTGCGTGGCCGTCGATCACACACAGGTGCCTGGCATTCTGACCGACCCGGCAGATCCGCTGCACCCTCAGTTGGCCGCGGCGGATGCGGCCGCGCAGGTCCTGCTGACCGCCCGCCGCGACGGCGGCGCGCTCGCGTTCTACGACCTCACCCAAGGTTGGGCGGCGAATGAGGACGGGGCCATCGTGGCGATCGCCGCCGAACTGCGGACCGTCGCCTACGTCATCGTGCAGGAGCTGATGATCGCCACCAACGAAGCGGTGGCGTTGTGGTGTGTGGAGCAGGGATTGCCGATCCTATTCCGCAACCACCGCCCCAACCCGGTCGCCGGCAGCACCGACGAGCTGATGACCGAGATCGCCGCCGCGGCCGGGGACCCGGACCTGTTCGCGAAACTCCGTGGGCGCCTGCTGTCGACGCTGCGGGCCGCGACCTACGATCCGACGGTCCACGGCCACTACGGTCTCCGGTTGAGCGGCTATAGCCACGTCACCTCCCCGCTGCGCCGGGTGGCCGACCTGATCAACCAGCGGATCATCTTCGCCCACCTCGACCACTCCCCCACCCCCTACACCCCGGATCAGTTGGCGGCCCTCGGCGCCGATTTGAACCGGCGCACCCGCGCCGCCCGGGAAGCGAAGAAGAATCACTTCAAACACGCCGACCAACGCATCGTCGCCGAACAGGCGGCCACCGCCGATCTCACCGCCCTCGACAGTCGACGATTCCACAAGGTCCTCAAAGCCGAAGCCGCCGGACCACTTCGGGCCGAACTCGCCGCCGAGGTCGTCCGCCGCGTCGACGCCGACCTGATGACCGCCCCGGACGTCGCGGTCCTGATCGACGCCGCCGACCCCACCTGGCTTCCCATCCAACTCCGCGTCCTGGACACTCTCGCCGCCACCCACCCGGAGATGGGACCCAGCGTGGTGTCGGTGTGGCGGCAAGCCCACGATCAACCGCCGACCGACGTGGAGATCCGGCGCAACGGCGCCGACCACAACCCACTGTTCGCCGCCCGCGCTACCCACCGCAGCATTCGCGGGCCGTGGGCCACGGCGGCCGCGAAGAAACCGGCCGAACAGGCCGCCCTCTGGGCGGCAGTGCGCGCGCAACTGATCGGCACCGACCACCCCGACACAGCACCGGACTGGCCTACCATCGAGCCATCCCCGCAGCCAACGACTCCCCCGCCGGCGCCGGAGGATTCCGGTCCCGCCAAATCCGCGGCACCACACCGTACGACCGCTCCGGCCGCCCTGAACCTGGACGGGGCGAAGAAATCCAAGGCACTGTCCAACCCCACCGCCTGGCTGATGAGCCTCGCCCAGAACAACAATCAGCCCCCGCCCGTGTGGGCGTTCCACACCGACGGGCCCCCGCACGCACCCCGGTTCACCGCCACCGTGCACCTCGCCGGCCACACCGCCACCGCCGACGCAACCACGAAAACCGTGGCGAAGACCGCATCGGCCACCGCGCTCATCCAGGCACTCTTCGCCCGGCAATGATGGCGCCGCGCGGTCTTGTGTTTACCGCGGCGACACCAGTCGGGCGCCGGGACAGCTGAACCGCTGCCCCCGGGTAGCCGCCTGAGGCCCGCCGATTAACGCGGCACTCTCGTGGCGGCCGGACAAGAGCGCCGTCGATCGATCGGAGCATCGACATCCCGACTCCCCTCGATCCGAAAACAGAATGACGCAGGGACACCACACCCCGGTTCGGGCGAGAGCAGGTCGTCGGGCAGCCGGTCGAGACCAGTGCTGATGCGAGATTTCCGACCGATGTGTCAGGGGAGTATCCGCACCGCGGCGTTGCGGCGCCGACGACAACTGACCGGCATCGCCGACATGGGCGCTACCGACCCGAGATCGAGTGTCTTTGAATCCGATTCAGTTCCGCTTATCATCCTCACTCCCCACCTCATCGACCACCTTTTTAGCCCACTTGAACTGCGATTATGCTGCGACTCCCCCCACTCCCCACTAGATAGTCGCCGGGCCACGAAAATGTGTGTCCCGGTTCGGCGACGGACAAGGACCACGGATTCGGGGCACCCGCAGCAGCGGAGATCGGACCGACCTAAAGGCAGCTATAGCTAGTTATAGGAACTTATGGACTCTTTTCCATAAACGTCTATAGTTGTCGATATGGATCCCGCGCTGAACCCGTTCAAACCCGGCTCAGGTTTGCGGCCCCCGGCCCTGGAGGGCCGGGACCGGGAGCGCGAGGAATTCGACCTCCTCGTCGACCGCAGCAAGCAACGCAACTACGACCGCGGCATGGTGCTCTCCGGGCTCCGCGGGGTCGGCAAGACCACCCTGCTCAACACCCTGGCCGAGCACGCCGAGCGGCAGGGATGGTTGGCGATCAGCATCGAGGCCCGACCGAACGAGGCCGGGATCGCCGCGGTCCGCGCCCGCCTCGGCTACGAACTCGCCGTCGGTCTGCGCCGCTTCAGCCGCAAACATCAACTGCACAAGGTCATCGACGACCTCGTCTCCCTCGCGCGGGGTTTCACCCTCGGAGTCGGGCTGGGCCCGGCCAAGATCGAACTCGCCCTCGGCGGGCGGGCCGCCAGCGGAGACATCGACCTCGACCTCGAGGAGTTGGTCGAAGCGATCAGCGACGTCATGGGCAAAAAGGGTGCCGCGTTCGGACTGTTCATCGACGAAATGCAGGACCTCGACCCCGACCTGCTCGGTGCCCTGCTCGCGGTGCAACACCGCGCCAGCCAACGGGAATGGCCGTTCTTCGTCATCGGCGCCGGCCTACCCAGCCTGCCGGCGGTGCTCGCCGACAGCCGCTCCTACGCCGAACGGCAATTCTCCTACCGGACCATCGGCCCGCTCACCCCGGCCGATGCCGCCGACGCGCTCCGGGTCCCGGTCGAGGCGCACGGGGGTGCGTTCACCCCGGACGCGCTCGAGATCGTCGTCGAAGCCAGCGGCGGCTACCCATATTTCCTGCAAGAGTTCGGCAAGGCGATCTGGCACACCGCCCCCGCCTCCCCCTTCAATACCGAGGACGCCCACCTCGCCGTCGAGGAAGGCCGTCGAGCCTTGGACGACGGGTTCTTCCCGTCCCGGTGGACCCGAGCCACCGACCGGGAGCGCCGATACCTGCGCGCCATCGCCGAAACCGGGGAACCCACTCCCCGGTCCGGGAAGGTCGCCGCAGCCATGGGAGTGGCGACGACCGCGGTCAGCGACGTCCGTGATTCCGCCATCAAAAAGGGCCTCATCTGGTCACCCGAACACGGTCGCATCGCGTTCACCGTCCCGGGAATGGCCGACTTCATTCGACGCCAGCCCACCGCCTGAAACTCCGGTCTCACGCGCCGACTCGGATAGCGCACTCGCTGCCGGCATTCGTGTAGCAGTCTCAGAGTCAGGTGTGTCCGAAAAATTATCCCTGAACAACGATGCGGAAACGTCCTCTTACAGAAGTCGCCCGCACCGATGAGTGAGATGGTGGCCTTCCCGGGAACCTGGATCGAAGAACTTCTGGTACACACGTCTCGGTGATCCGATGAAGTTCAGTGTGAGGTGAAGTCGTCGGTGCCGATGCGATGGATGTGGACGAGGTTGGTCGAGCCGATGGTGTTGGGTGGGAGCCCGGCGCATCCGTGCGCAGAAACGATCAATCGGAGACCGACCTCCGCGAAGGGCTTACCCCGACTGCGCCTCGCCCCCGCCCCCGCAACGATCACCTCAATCGAGTGGTGCGCCAAAATCGTTGGCAGGCAGTTATTTTCGATTGCCGGTGACAATTAATATGTAAACTAGACTGCTCCGTATTTCATCAGATGCATCATTTCCGGGCACTCAACGGCCATGCCTGGTAGCTGACCTCCGTGGGGGAATCGTGCATTTCGTTGTCGATGCGTGTTCGATCGGCTTACCGTGAGCATGGTCCGCGTCCGCCGGGGACTCATCCAGAGGAGGAGCGATGACTGCGAAGTTCGAGCTGTTCAAGGACACCGCCGGCCAGTTCCGGTTTCACCTGAAGGCGGCTAACGGCGAGATCATCGCGGCCAGCCAGGGCTACACCTCGAAGGCGGCGGCTCAAAACGGGATCGACTCAATCAAAGCCAATGCGGCAACGGCTCCAACCGCGGACCTAACCTGACCTGAACGGACGCATGCCTTGCGCTGACGGGAACGCTCCGGTGGCAGGCTATTCGGTTCGGGCGGCGCAGACCCAGCACCCCTCGGTCCGCCACAAAGGGAAATCGTCTCGCATACACCCGGATTATCGACTTACTCAAACCGGATACGAACATTCGCCGTGGAGGCTCCGCCGATGCCGTTTTCGCGAGCAGCGTTGTCAGGTGGTTCTCGTAAAAGTTGAGGTCCTGGCGCTGCGGTAGGACCTTGACGTCGTGCGCGATGCCTACCACGGTTCCATTGTCAGCAACGCCAATGAGAAGGACACCCCTGATCAGCACCCATACCCAACTGCTGACCCGACGACACACGAGGGGCCCTGCACCGGATCGGTGCAGGGCCCCTCTTCTGTGAGGCGCGGGGGATTACTGCGGGAGCAGTCCCTTGTTCGCGTCGATGAGCTGCAGGATCTGGGGATCGATCGCGATGCCCTGAGCCTTGACGGCCTCGATCGCGCTGTCGACGACACCGGCGTACTGCGCGGTGCCGCTGGTGCTGGGGACGCCGCCCGTGAGGTCGGGGAGTGCCGGCGCCGCGGGGGCCTCGGGCACGGTTGCGGGGGCGGTGCGCTGGGTGGGTGCGCTGCTCAGGCCGAGGCTCGAGGAGCAGGACGGCCATGCGCCCCAGCCCTGGGAGTCGAGGACCTTCTCGGCGACGACGATCTGCTCTTCACGCGAGGCCTGGTTGGCGCTGGCCGCGTACTGGGTGCCACCGTGCGCGTTCCAGGTGCTCGGGGAGAACTGGAGTCCACCCTGGAAGCCGTTTCCGGTGTTGATTCCCCAGTTTCCGCCGGACTCGCACTGCGCGAGGCGGTCCCAGTCGGAGTCGGGTGCCGCGTTCGCGGTGCCCGAGAAGGCTGCTCCGGCGACACCCATGATGGCGCCGGTGACGGCGACCTTGGCGACGGTGCGGCCGGTGGTGGTGGGCTTGCGATGGCGTCCGCTCATAGTGGTCGAGATCCTCTCCACACGCGCCTGCGAGGTCAGCTGTCGGGTTCGGGCTGAGAGGTCGCCCGGCCTCGCCTCTCCTGGCTGGAGAGGGTCTGGCTTCACCCCAAGATCCGAGTGTGCGAGGCACATTCGGACCGGTGTCCGTCTGAGAACTTGCGTTCCCTGGAGGACTTTGGGTCCCCCGTCCTCGTCCCTGGAATGCTTCGTCGGGACTCCGGTACCCGCGGGACGAGGCTTGGCGCGGCGGGCCGGATGTGGCCGATGTTTCCTCGGCCGGTGACGACGGTAACGGGCCGAGGCCGCAATGTCACCATTTGATAACGCGGAGTGTCTTCGCCTGTTGCGGGGCCCCATTGGACGCACAGAGACCCCTCCCAGCTAGTGGCAACGAGACACGGGTATCGCCGAGCCGTTGCCCTTCCGTTACCGGACCGCTATGTGAGGAAGCTCACGCCACCGCGGTGCGTCGACGATCTCCTTGGCCGGTGCCCTGAGCGGAGATGGAGATGGGTGGGATGAGTGGATCCGACACTCAGGGTCCGATCGGTGGGCGCTGTGCGTCTTCGGCGCGGCGATGGCCCGGTAGACCATGAAGCGGGCGACATTGAACAGCTGCTGGGGGAAAGGCTTTGCGATGGAGGGGATGGGGCGCAGGGCGTGCGAAACTCCCGGGCCGGCCATTGACCGGTCCTGGCTCTGCGGGCCACCTCAGGGCAGCCGCGCTCCCGCAGGAAACCCAGGACGAGAGCGCTGAATTCGTCGGTCCGCCGGTACACACTCCCACATCGGTCGTGCTGCACGCCCCGGAGAAGTGCTACTCGATGTGCCCGGACGAGCCGATCTCGGCGGATACCTCGTCGAGGCGGCGTTTGGCCCTCTCCAGCCGGCCCTCGAGTTCGAGGACTTCCACCACTAACTCGTCCCGCTCGGCCAGCCGGCGGGCAAGCTCGTCTCGAGGGGATTTGGTCTTCATCCATTCACGGTACGCCCAGGTCACCGACCGATGCCTGGCCCAGGATCGCCCGCGTTGCAGCCCTCCCACGGTGTTGTTGCGCGGCGCGACGCACCCGCCTGGGTCCCGTAGGGTGAACCGGCCAATGATGCCGAACCGTAATGGAGAGACAGATGAGGCAGATCGGTAGCGCCGGAGAACGAGACCTCCAGCATCGGTACGGCACCGTCGAGCGTGCCGCCCGGTTCTATGCCGAACAGGTGCTCGACCATCTCACTCCGGCCATGATCGATTTCGTCGGCCGCCAGGAGATCGCGTTCGTCGCCACCGCGGACGCGGCCGGCGAATGTGACAACAGCCTGCGCGCCGGCGCACCCGGATTCCTGCACGTGATCGACCCCAAAACCCTCGCCTACCCCGAGTACCGAGGCAACGGGGTGATGGCCAGTCTCGGCAACATCGCCGAGAACCCGCACGTCGGACTCGTGCTCGTCGATTTCGTCCACGATCTGATCGGGCTGCACATCAACGGCGCGGCGCGGATCGTCGAGGACGACGTGCTGCGCTCCGAACTCCCGGATCTACCGGGCGACTGCGCGCCGGGACGAATCCCGCAACGGTGGGTGATGGTGGAGGTCGAAGAGGCATACATTCACTGCCGCAAGCACATTCCCCGCATGGAGCCCGTTCCGCAGCACCGGGACTGGGGAACCGACGAAGCGAAACGCAAGGGCGGTGACTACTTCGACGCGAAAGACACCCAGCGATACGACAGAGCGGCGGCGACCGCACCGCCCGAATCGACTCCGGTCTTGCCGTCGAGGTGTTTGTGACGTGGCTGAGCGTCACGGTCGCCAGCCGCCCTTCACCTGCTGGAGGGGGCAGCGGGACGAGGACTGACAGCAGACCCCTCGGTCAGCCCTCCGGCTTCGGTGCCACCACGAAGTCGTAGGGTGCCATCGGGCCGACGAGGCGCATGGTGACCCGGTCGTCCCAGCGCGCGGCGAGGTCTCCGACCGTCTGCTCGAGTTCGCCTTGCCGGTCCACCTCGAGCAGGACCGCGATCTGGACGGCATCCTCGTCGTGGGTGGGTTCGCGGACGGTGACGGTGTCGGTCAGCGGTGACAGCGCGTCGAGAGTGGTGCCGGTGTCCGTCTCCCGCTTGGCCTCGAGGGCGTGGCCGATCATCTCCCCCAACGCCATCCGGTCATCCCGGGAAACCTCCTCGAGCTGGTCGCGGATCGCCTCGAGCAGGGAGGAAGCCTCCGGGCTCTCGTCGACGATCTCGCGGATGATGGCCTCCTCGACGTAGCGGCCCCTGACCAGGTACTGGGCGAAGCCCTCCAGTTCCTCGAGAGCGGCGGCGAACTCGTCCTCGTGTTCGGCAAGCAGTTCGTTGACCACCGCGTCGCGGTCGGACACGACGGCACCGAACCGCAGCGGCAGCACCGGTGCGACGTGCGAGGTGCCGTCGAGGATGCGGGCGTGAGCCTGCAGGTCCGCGGGGGTCCCCAGTCGTTGGTCCGGGTCGATCTCGCTGACCAAGGCCGCGATGTCGCCGTGGGTGACGATCTCGATCGGGGCCTCGTGGACACCGGTGGCGTCCTCTTCGGGTTGCACGTCGGCCGGCACGATCCCGTACACGTAGATCACGGCCATCCGAGCACCCTCGTTGTTGTCGTTGTTGTCGTCGGCGTCGGTGTCGGTGTCCTCTGGGGAGGTCATTTGTGCCTCCGTCGGGGTGCCGGTTCGCGTTCGCTTCCCGATCCGGCGAGCAGCTCACCAAGCGTCTCCCCCACGCCCTCGAGGACACCCTTGGTCTTGGACTTCGTGCTGCCGCTGCCCTTCACATCGGAAACGAGATCGGACAGACCCTTCGGTTCGCTGCCGATCGCGAGCCGGTTCGCCGCCTCCGCGAACCGCAGGTAGGTGTCGACGCTGGCAACGACGATGCGGGCGTCGATCGTCAGCAGTTCGATGCCGACCAGCGAGACCCGCACGTACGCGTCGATGACCAGGCCCTTGTCCAAGATGGTGTCGATGACATCGGCCAGGCTGCTCGAACTCGGACCACCCGCTGTGGTCATCGCTGTGCTCCTCACTTCCGGCTCCCAGGTGTTTTCGCCTGGGCGCGCCGATCCCGACCGACCGCGAGTACCCCACCAACCTTCCCCCTGAACAGGGCACCGGCGACCGCAAGCTTTTGCGGAGTCGGCGGCATCGCCGATGCCGCCAGCGCATCAGCCTCGGCCCACCTCCGGCGGCCGGACGCAGAGGCCCGGGGCGTGCCTCGGCCGCCGCTGCGGCGTTCGAACCGCACAAAGCCCTCGTCGATCACGCCGCCAGCAAGGTCCGCTTGCGAGGTGGTCGGCGCTCTCATCCGACAACGATGAGTACGCCGACCACCGCGACCGCGAGTGCCGAGGCGCCGACGCAGGTCATCCATGCCGGCACTGCAAGCCGGTGCCAATCGTGAACCCGGGACGCCGCGTCGACGGTGCGCATCGGTGACTCCGGATCCGCGGCGGCAGTGTCAGCTGATCGGTGCACTCGGCGGCGAGATACCGCGTCCGCGGTGACCGCGACGCCGACGGACGCGACGATCACCACCAGCGTGGCCACCAGGACCACGACCATCCAGGGCATGTTCATACCAAGCACTTCGGATCTCCTGTTTGTGTGTGGTGTCCGCCGCTCACCGCGATCGGTTCCGCCTACCGGTCCCGCCGTCTCGTGCATCGCCGAGACAACCTCCCGTGTTGCTCGGCGTCCACGCTCCATCCCACTCGTCGACGCCCGAGACCACCTTCGAGCAGGAAATTCGCCGGGGCGCGAGGAGATCAAACCTCAATGTGTGATTCAGATCACTGGCAGTCCCGGCCCGCACTTTCAACGTCGCCGCCGCGAACGCAAGTCCCCGGGCGCACCGCTGTGAACGGGCTGCGCTCATCGCGTCCTACCGCATACGCAAGCCGTGTCGAGGCCTTCTCGTCGAGCCGGGACAGCACGCCCCATTCCGCCAACTGCAACGGTATGCGGGCCAGGTGGTAATTGAACCGCAGAAGGGCCAGCGCCGAGCCGCGCAAGGTTGTCACGATCGGGCCGCTATCCGGCACTCGTGCACGTTGCGCAGCGCATCCCAGGGTGTGGTCGCGTCGCCGAGTGGCGGATCGGCCGCGGCGGCCGTTGCGGGGTCGAGTCCGATCAACATAGCGGTCCTCTCCGAAAAGGAAATACCGGCCACCTTTAGTGGCAGCGAAATGCCTGGCGACCGCATCCAAAGTCGCTTTCTTATAACCGCGACATTCGAATTGTCCGCCACATGCTGCAATCGTGTACTTCGGTTTTGGGTGCGCCCGAAATCCGGGTCACGGTGTCGACCTTTCCTGGCCCGTCGCCTGCGGGTACCCCCCGGCGAGGAGGTCATGGTGAGCTGCTGCGCCCGAGTCCCTGCCATGGTGTGGAGCAGGCGGTTACGTACATGTACGTGCTGATCAGGGCGGTGGCCCGGCTGCCCCCAGGCGAGTCGGGCCACCGCTGTCCCGGATTGCTCCGTCGGTCAGCTCAGCCCGATGCCGCCGCCGAAGGTGACGCTCAGCCACTTCAAAACGCCTCGAACGCGACGCTGAAGTCGATTCCTGCAGAACCCATCAGAATTCACTCCTTTCCTGGTGATGAAAATCCACGGGATCGTCGATCGCCGCTTACACCATTTATCGCGTTCGCAATCTCGGGACGTTTCACCAAACCCCAGATATTCTCACATATTGAAATTTAACAACCGTCCACATTGCTGGACAATTGATCAAAATCGCCTTTCCAGTGAGGGTTCGTGTGTTTCTCGTGTTTATTAGAGCGGATTGTGAGCAACCAGAGGCACCCCAGAGGCGGGTGAGCGGCGCACCGTCCCCGGGAGCGCCGGATGAGGTTTCGCCGACGGGCTTATGATCCGGGTCGTAGCGAGCGGAAGGTGCAGACCGATGCCCGAGAAAAAGCACAAACCGACACCCGAGCCCGGCCCACTCGGCGCGGGCGCACGAGTGCTGGTGCGGCGGCCGTCCGAAGCGGACCAGACCGGGCAGATCATCGAGGACTACGCCGAGCTGACCGACACCGACGAACACGGGCACGCCTGGGCGCCGGTGCACCGGTGGGCGGTCGCCCTCGACGACGGGCGGCTGGTCTTCGCCGACACCGACGACCTGACCGCGGACCCGAGCACGCAATGATGCACCGGTAGACCGCCCCTGGCCGGTGGAACAACCAGCCAGGGCCGTGCCCCCGGGACCGACCAACCGGGTTACCTCACCGCCACGCTGCCGGTGAAGAAGAACGGCGCCGTGCCGCCGAAGCAGAAGACGGTCGCGTTTCCTTTCACGAAACCGCTGAGCTTTCCCGCAGGCCCGGGTCCGAACGCACCGGTCTTGAAGTTGAAGCCCGAGTCGAAACCGAAGCAGGTCCAGTTCTCTCCGGCGGGGACCGTCACCACCACTTCCCCGGTCGCCCCGGCGCTGAGCGCCGGTACCGCGGCGGCGGTACCGCCCGCGAAAACCATCGCGGGC
Organism: Rhodococcus koreensis; assembly: GCF_017068375.1. Lineage (NCBI taxonomy): Bacteria > Bacillati > Actinomycetota > Actinomycetes > Mycobacteriales > Nocardiaceae > Rhodococcus > Rhodococcus koreensis. The sequence goes on along the minus strand of NZ_CP070611.1, from coordinate 374,410 downwards.
GCGAGGACCGCCGACGCGATGGCGGTGCGGACCGCGATCTTCTTCGTCATGATGCTCACCTCATTCTGAGAGTCCCCGACTCTTGCAGCGAACGGGTGGCGGAACAGCCCCACACAGCATCTCTGGGCGCCGATTCGGGCACCCGTTCGTGTGAACACGTCAGGATTGCCCCGAAAAACAGCAGGTGAAACGGTGGAACGGGGTCGAAGCTCGAGTACGTAGCACCCTCTCCGGCGACCGCTGACTGCGCCGGGTATCGACAAGGAGACCCGCGAGCGTCTCGTGCGATTCGTCTGCTGGTGGGAGGTGCGAGCGCATACGATCCGCTGATGCAGTGGCTTCCCGCGGATGTCCGCCGTGGACAGCTCATCGATGCTGCGCTCGTGCTCGCCGCGCAACAGGGTGTCGCCGCGTTGACCATCCGCCGCGTAGCCGAGGCCGCCGGGGTGTCGCTCGGAGTGGTGCACTACCACTTCGAGGACAAGGACGAACTTCTCACCGAGATGGCGGAAAGCCTGATCCTCGCCATCAGCGAGTCGATGCGCACGGCGTTCACCGACCTCATCGGAACCGCGCACCCGCGCGGCATCGAGGGCCTTCGTGAACTCCTGCGGGCCGGCATCGGGGGCCTGTGGCCGATCATCGAGGCCACCCCCGACCACCAGTTGCTCACCTACGAGATCACCGCGCTGGCCCTCCGGCAACGCGGGGCCGGCCACGCCGCGGCCGGGGCGATCGCCGCCCGGCAGTACCGCACCATGGACACCGAAGCGGTGGCATTCCTCGACCTGTGCGCACACCGGGCCGGCGTCACCTGGAGCACGCCCGTGGATCAGGTCGCCCACTTCGCCCTGGCTGCGCTCGACGGACTGGTGCTGCGCTGGCTCGTCGACCGGGACAGCGACGCCGCCCTCGCCGCACTCGACGACCTGGTACAGATCATCGCCACCAAGGCGGTTCCGGATCGGCCCGGATGACCTGTGAAACCTCGATCCCGATGTTCGAACACACGTCGGCAGCGTTCGATGGGTGGTAGGGAGTGATCATTTCCGATCACCTCCCGGGCGCCGAGGACGGTCCCGGCATGGTGGTGTGGATGCGTTGTGCTCGTGCGTTTTCGTGGTCGACGATCGCGTCCTGCCACTGACGGTCGGAGCATTCGCGGTCCGGTGCGCAGGGATGAGGAACCCCGAGCCGGGCGCAGATCTGCGCCCAGGACGCGCCCTGTGTCAGGGCGGCAGCCACCGCCCGGGCGAGGAGTTCCTCGCCCAGCTCCCCGGGCGGGGCGAGCTGAGTGCGATCGTCGTCTCGGTGCTGCCGCCGCCGATCCTGATGGTGGACTGGCGCCATCTCCGGGACTGTATCGGACCCCCAGCCGGTGACGAGGCGACGTTCGCCCGCGGCGAAGTCGGAGCGCCGGCCACTCCAAGTGAAGGACGTGTCGTTCGAGACCGGCGTGCCGCTCCCGCAGTGGTAGTCGACATCGAGCGGGAGATGCTCGCTCATCTCCGTGCGCGGCGGCGCCCCGTCGCACCGGGCACTGACCAATAACCGACGCGATCGCGGCCTTTACCCGAAGGTCGGTGCGTGTCCGCCGTCCCACAGTTGCTCGGTCACGTCGTGGAAGCAGACGAGCAGCACCGGGTCGTCCGCCCGTGTCAGCACGGACTTGCTGATCGCCACCCGCACGGCAGAACCGTCTCGGTGTGTGAGCGTCACGATCGTGCCCGCCGACTGTTTCAGATCCTCTGTGACCGGCCGCGGAGGGGACGCCGTCGGGAGCAGGTCGCGCATCAATCGCCCCGAGAGCGCATCGTGCGGATACCCCATCATCGCCTCGAACGCGCGATTGACGTGCACGACGTGACCGTCGCGGTCGAGGGCGAGCACCGGCACCGGGAGCCGTTCCAGCAGCACCAGCGCGGGAAGTCCTTCGAGGTAGCCCAGTGCGGTATCGGGATCCGCACGTCGTCTCTCCATAATGATGTATCGAGGGTGCGGCCTCGCCGTTCCCGACGCTGGAACACCGGCAGCGGCGGCGACCCCTCGATCGGGCCACGTCGACACCCTGACGCAGCCCGGCCCGTCCTCGCGGCCGAGGGTATGAGGACGGGCCGGGCCCGCCGGGACGTCATGCAGCGTCGCCCCGCCACGCGACGAAGCCCTTCAGCGGCCTACCTGGGACCAATTGCTCTCGCAGTCACCATCTTTCACGGTCAGATCTCGCGATGAGACCCTGCTCATCAGTGGACTTCTCGAGACGTTCCTCGAGACGCCCGGTGCCGTGGGTGCTGTCAGGGCTGCGGGACCTCGACGTGGTGGGGGAGTTTGTCGCGCATCTGGTCCACCTGTTGCTCGATCCGGTCGACGGCACTGTCGTTGTTCAGGACGGTGACCATGCCGGCGGCGAAGGCGATCGAGATGACGATCGCCAACCCGCTCAGCACCAGGCCGGCGATCGCCACACCCTTCCCGGTGATCCCTACCCGGCGGGCCGCCCGCATACCGAGGACACCGAGGATCAACCCGATGATGCCCAGGACCAGTCCGATCGGGGACAGGATCACGATCAGCACACACACGAACGCGGCAGTCCCGACCGCGAGCGCGAATGCCGCGGCCGCGCTGGTGCGGGCGGGCTTGGTCACCACCCGCTCCTCCACCGCGACTGGGCGGTCATCGACGACACCGCGGTCGTCGACCCCGGGCTCCATCCGCCGCGGGTCGTCACGTCCCGGGCCGGTCAGTGGTCTGCTCATCGCTTACCTCCGTCTCGTCGATCCGCCGCATTCGGTGCGGGCGGCACACCCCTTCGCTGCCCGGTATGCCACCCACAACGCTTGCCCAGCTCACGCGTGTTCCAATCCGACGAGCCGACCACCGGGTGGCCGTCACCACGGGCGGCGGTTTCTCTCGGGCGTGGGAGGTGTCACCGCTGCGGCGATCACCAATCCCCGAGTCGGGGGCGTACGCCGCGGAACTGTCCGCCGGCTCCGGGGCGTCATCACGCTCGCGTAGCGGGCGGGGTATCCGGTCGCGGGGCACCACCCCGCCACCCCCGGGACGGCAGCGGGTGCTGCCCCCTGCGGCCTGACTTGCACAGATTTGGTGTGCAACGCTGACTACGAGTGCGGGATGTCCAGTGCGGTGAGGATGCGGGTTGCGTCGGGGGGGGAGTGGGTCGGCGGCGGTGTGGGGTTGGCCGGCGATGGTCAGGCTGATTTCTTGCGGGGGCCGGAGGGTTTTTACGATGCGTCCGATCGAGATCCCGGTCTCGGCTTGCAGGTAGCGGGCTACGGCGAGGGCGGTGAACACGACGGTGAGGTGGGCTTCGATCGCGTCTCGGGTGTGGTGGAACATCGGCCGCGCCGTAGGTCAGTTTTCGACATGCGGAACGACTGCTCGACGTGCCAGAGGTCGTGATATTTTCCGAGGACCTCGCCCGGTGTCATCAGGGTGGCGGAGAGGTTGGTGGATGTAGCCCTTCAACCCGACCAGCGACCGGGCCCGGGCGAGAGATGTGCTGTCGAGGGTGCGGCCGCCCGCGGTGGTCTTGACGAACCGTTTTCGATTTCGGTGACTTCGCCCCGTCGACGACCTTGCGGGCCCGGGCGTCTTGGGGCGTTCAGGGTTTGGTTGTCGCGGACGGCGCGGCGCTTCGAGTACTGCCACACCGCCCGCCACGACTTCGGATGTCCGGCTGCGTCCCAGACGGGTTCGGTGCGGTGACGGACATTGTTGACGGTGCTCTTCGCATGCCTCGGGGTGACGGTGTCGATGATCTGACCGTCGGTGAAAACGTCACCGTTCCAGTGGGAATGGTTCGCCAGATCAGCGGGCGCCTTGGTGACCCGAGAGCCGACGATGAACTTCAGGCCGGCGTCGTCGAGGTCCTTGAGGTTGCCGGCCGACAGCATGCCGGCGTCCGCGGCGACGACCATCTCGACATCGGCGATGTCGTGCCGGGTCTGGAACAGCCTCAACACTGCTCGAATGAGAGTCAATCCGAAGAGGTGTATAACTATGCAATATTCATGCCGATACGCTCGGACCTACTGTCAAACAGGACCAACCGGTCTTGACCTTTCGCCGATCAGCAGCGGACGATGAAGGTTCCTAGATTTCCACCCATCTTCCCGCCGGAATCCGTGGCCCCACCGCACTCCGTCAGCAAGACCACAGCTTCACGACGGCCGGCGTGTACGTCGGTTGAAGAGTCAATTCGAAAGGCAACCTGCCATGGGCAGCACGGACCTCATCACCTACTTGAACTACATGTCTACCTGGGAGACCGAATCAGATGAAAACATCGACGGCATTATTTCTGAGCAGGCTCTCTTTGTAAATCTTGGAGAATTCGATTCAGACACGGCGGTCAACGCCGAATTCACGACGCTGTACGACTTGTCGTGCGAGGTGCGTGACCTGACCGTTGCGAAGGACGCTACCCAGATTGCCGCCGACGGAGCCGCAATAGCTGCAATCTGGTCTTTCGGACTTGGGATGGCAGCGTTCGCCGCTCTCCAAGCTGCCGAGATAATTCAGGAAAAAGTTATTTCATCGAAGTCAACCGAACTCAACAATAAGCTGACATCGGTCGACGCTGACATCTCCGCTCAAATCAACTCGCCGGTGAGTGATTACGTCGCTAAATACAAGCAAAACAACAATCTGATTGCGAGCAAGGCTCCGGTGGGCCTCGACACGCGAACATGCCGAGGCCTTCTACTGCAATTCTTAGCGCAGGTGCAGAGAAACACGACGTTGGATGTTGGGACTTTCAAGCAGTACGCTGAGTCCGCGCGGCGTCTATACAACAGCGACGAGATAAACGCGGTCTACGATGCTTTGGATACGCTGAATCTCAGTCAAAAGACTGATGCCGACGTCAAGAAATTCATGGACTTTCTGGCGGGTTTTAATTTCCCCGGTAAGACTGAGATATCCATGGTCCAAAATGCGTGCATAGCGATTATGTTTTACAAATTGAAAATTGCGAACGCCACCATTAGGGAACAAGCAGAAGCTGCCGGCCTTCCTCTGGAGGAAGTAGACGCCACTGCTTTTGGCGCCATGGATGCTGTCGGCAAGTTCATCGCAGTTGTCGCAGTCGTCATGTCGGTAGCGGACGTTGTGTTTGAAATCCTGGACATTGAGAACGTAGTCACACAGTGCGAAAAGATGTGCGATCAACTGAACGGGCCCATTAAGCAAAGCTACCTCGACTATTTTAACGGAATAAAAACGTCAGCGCGTGCATACAAGGCGGCAATCCAGCCCGACTCTGGCAATAGTGCCGGACGCGACATCCAGCAGATGCAGAATCAAATACAGCAGTGGGGCTCGATCACCCAATTCGGGATCCAGATCGCGGAGATCACGGGTACGGCAGATAATCCCGATCAGAAAATCGGAACAGCAACCAAGACGGACCACGCGTTCTCGGGCTACAACGGGAGCTGGGAAATCGGAAACTGGGGAGACACGCTCAGATTCACCAACTAGTGGTGGTCGGCGTTAGTTCGTCGGGGGTTCAGGTCCACACGGTGGGGTCGGCGAGATAGAGGCCGCAAGCGGTGTCCAGGGCGTCCTCGGCGCTGCCGGCGCTAGCCGGTGGGCAGGTAGGAGTTTTGGTAGTCGTCGTGGTTGGCGTAGCCGGCGTACTTCAGGCGGCACAACGTACTTCAGGCGGCACAACTGCAGGGTCTGCCCGTCGGTCAGGACGGCGTCGACATAGGCGTACGGTGCCCGGAACCGCAGGTCGATCCGGGTGATCGCGGTCCATCGGTCGAGAGCGCGGGCGGACAAGCGTTGGCGCAGCGAGGTCTTCGTCGAGTCCGGGAGGGCAGCCATGACGGGACGGCGCAGCGGGTGCTGTCCCCTACGGGCACGGGAACCGCGGCAAGCGCTCCGACAACTGACAGGACAGTGAGGTGCCGCGGAATCGTATGGACGCACCGCACCGCTCCAGTGCCCGAATCCCTAGGGCGATCCCGTCAGCCGGTCGATGAGCGCCTGTTGCGCCTGCTCCTCCTCTTCGGCCGTGATGTCCCCCCGGGCACGGGCCTCGTCGAGTTCCTCGAGTGCGCGGCGGATGGCCGCCGGGTTGTGCATCTCCTCCTCGACCTGCCGTTGGATCAACTCCGCCAGCGAGATCACACCCTTCACCGGCTGGAGTGGCAGCGTGACGATGAATGACAGCAGTCCCATGGTTCAGCCCTGCCCGGCCGGATTCTGGGTGACCACGAAGTCGTAGGCTGCCATGGGCCCGAGCAGCTTAATCTCGACCCGGCCGTCCCACTCCTGGGCCAGTTTTCCCACCGCCTCTTCGAGTTGGTCCTGCCGGTCCACGTCGGCGAGCACCGCCACCTGCACGGCCTCTTCCTCGTGCGTGGGTTCGCGGCGGTTGACGGAGTCGGTGAGGTCGCCCAGGGCCTCGACCGTCTTGCGGGTGTCTTCCTCGCGCTTGCCGGCGATCGCGTTGTTCACCAGTTCCCCGAGCGCCATCCGCGCATCGCGGCCGGCGTCCTCCGACTTGTCCCGGATCTCATCACGCAACTGCGCCGCCTGCTCGTTCTCGTCGAGGATCTCCCGCAGGATCGCCTGCTCCACATATCTGCCCTTGACCACGTACTGGGCCTTTCCCTCCAATTGTTCGAGGGCCGCCGCGAACTCGTCCGCATGTGCCGTCAGCAGTTCCTCCTTCACGGCGTCGGCGTCGGTGAGCACCGCACCGAACCGCAGCGGCAGCACCGGCGCCACCCCGGCCGTCCCGTCCAGCACATTCGCATGGGCTCGGAGGTCTTCGGGTTTGCCGATCGGACGGTCCACGGACATTGCGCTCACCAGGGCGGCGATGTCACCGTCCGAGACGATGTCCACCTTCCCGTCCGCAACCCCGGTCGCCTCGTCCCCGGGTTCGACGTCGGCCGGGACGATGCCGTAGACGTACACCCCCGCCGTCTGCTTCTTGTCCGACTTCTCTGTGTTCTGCTTCTTCGTCTGCTCTGTAGCCATCACCTGTCACCTCGAGTCGACTTGCGCGACACCCGTTCCCGTTCCGGTTCCTCTTGCCCGCCCAGCAGGCCGCCGAGCTTGTCTTCGATGGCGCTCTTCGTCTTCGACTTCGCAATCTTTTCCGTCCCGCCCGACACCAGATCGGACAGCCCCTTCGGCTCGCTGCCGATCGCGAGCCGGTTCGCCGCCTCCGCGAACCGCAGGTAGGTGTCGACACTGGCGACGACGATGCGGGCATCGATGGTCAGCAGTTCGATACCGACCAGCGAGACCCGCACGTACGCATCGATGACCAAGCCCTTGTCCAAGATGGTGTCAATGACATCGGCCAGGCTGCTCGAACTCGGCCCACCCGCGGTAGTCATGCTCGTGCTCCTTGCTCCCCCGCTATCGCCCCACCGGCAACGCCGGTGTGCGGGCGGCTCGGCGACGTGTGGCGATACCGGTCGTTCCTCGGCCCGCTCTGCGCTCTCGCCGTCGCCTCGTCCACCTCGCCCCTGTGGCACACCCGAAGTGGAAATGTAAGCGCGGACTACCGGACTACCCGGAACTCCGGAAGTTCAATCGATCAAAGACCGCCAGGGGTGAGCAATTCGAAGCGTCCACCCCTGCTCGAAACGGTCCGACCGGTCGACTCCTCGGGTGGCCGTTGGTCTGTTCCTTTCGTCGACATCACTTGTCCCCGCGAGTGGACTTGCGTGAAACCCGTTCGCGCTGAGGTTCTTCCTTCCCGCCGCCGAGGAGGTCGCCGAGCTTCTCACCGGCGGCCCCGAGTGCGCCCTGGGTTTTCGACTCAGCGTCGCCCTCGCCGCCCCCAGCCAGGTCCGTCAGCCCCTTGGGCTCACTACCGATCTCGAGCCGGTTCACCGCTTCCGCGAACCGCAGGTAGGTGTCGACGCTGGCGACGACAACACGGGCGTCGATCGTCAGTAGTTCGATACCGACCAGCGAGACCCGCACGTACGCATCGATCACCAGGCCCTTGTCCAAGATGGTGTCGATGACGTCGGCGAGACTACTCGAGCTCGGTCCGCCGCTGACTCCCCCGCCGCCACCGCCACGACCTGCGGGTTGTATCGACGTCATCGCCGCGCTCCTCGCTTCGAGGCGGCCGACTTGGCCGCAGTCTTACGCGGACGGCCACGACGTGCCGGCGGCTTGTCCTCACTCGCAGACTTCGCCGCAGTCTTACGCGGACGGCCACGACGTGCCGGCGGCTTGTCCTCACTCGCAGACTTCGCCGCAGTCTTACGCGGACGGCCACGACGTGCCGGCGGCTTGTCCTCACTCGCAGACTTCGCCGCGGTCTTGCGCGGACGGCCACGGCGTGCCGGCGGCGGCGATGTTTCCTCCTCCTCGTCTTCGTCTGTCTCCTCCGGCTCCTCAGCCTCGTCCTCGTCTGTCTCCTCCGGCTCCTCAGCCTCGCCCTCGTCCGTCTCCTCGTCCTCTTCCTCGTCTGTCTCCTCCGGCTCCTCAGCCTCGCCCTCGTCCGTCTCCTCGTCCTCTTCCTCGTCTGTCTCCTCCGGCTCCTCAGCCTCGTCCTCGTCCGTCTCCTCGTCCTCTTCCTCGTCTGTCTCTTCCGGCTCCTCCTCTGTCTCCTCCGGCTCCTCCTCGTACTCGCCGGTCTCCTCCTCTGTCTCCTCCGGCTCCTCCTCGTACTCGCCGGTCTCCTCCTCTGCCTCCTCCGGCTCCTCCTCGTACTCGCCGGTCTCCTCCTCCGGCTCCTCCTCCTCCGCCTCGGCGGTGTCTTCCTCCGGCTCCTCCTCGTACTCGTCCGTCTCGTCGTCGGCTGTCTCGTCGTCAGCCGGTTCCTCGTTGTTGTCCTCGGACTCCTCGGGTTCGACAACCTTGCCGTCCCGGATCTCTCCGCGCCAGCCCACGACTTCGTCGGGATGGAGAACGGCCTGTGTCATGACATGGCGTCCGAAATGCTTCAACTCCAAGCGCGCTCGCCGCCCCTGTGCACGCCACAGGTTTCCCGTCCTCTCGAACAAGCCCTTCGGGTGATACTCGAGGATCAGAACGATGCGCGTGAGATCCGGGGTCACCTCATGGAACGTCACCGCCCCGTCGATGAAACCCTTGGCACCCTTCGAACGCCACACGATCCGCTCATCCGGGACCTGCTCGATGATCGACGCCTCCCAGGTCCGGTGCGACAAGAAGATCTGAGCCTTCCACTCGAGCTTCTCGTCCGCCTCCTGCTCCACCCGCTCGACCTTCTTCATGAAGGAGGGAAAGTCGGCGAATTGGGTCCACTGGTTATACGCCAGTTGGACCGGGACACCGACATCGATCGTTTCGACGATATTGGTCAACTTGAGCTTCTTGCCCTTACCGCCACCACCGCCACCGGTGACCGCGTCCTTCACATCCGACGCCGTCTCCTTCACCTTGTCGGTCAGCCCGGAGAACAGTGACTTGCCGTCGCCCTTCTCGTCCCCGTTGCCCTCCCCCTGCTGCTCTTTGCCGGTGACCGCGGACAGCAGGCTTCCGCCGCCGCCCTCGGCGTAGTCGGTGAGCCGGCCAGCCGCGCCCTGCACCTTGTCGGAGACGGTGGAGACCGCCTTGTCGGTCACGGTGCCAAGCAGGCCCTGCGCCGCCTTCTTCAGCGGTGACACCGATGCGGCCTCACCGGACGCACCGGAGACGTTCTGGCGCAGCTTCTTCGCTGCACTGTCGAGATTCGAGGTCATCGTCGTTCACTTCCGGCTGCGTCGTATGGGGATGACATCGGTCGTCGCCTTGGCGCGCGACTTCCGGGTGCGGGTGGGGGTTTCGTCCTCGTCGTCGTTGTTCGTCGACGACCGGGACCGGGACCGGGTAGGCCGGGAACCACCGCTGCTCGAGGTGCGGCGGCGCGGGGCCGGGCGCTTGCGGGCGCGGGGCGTCTCCTCCTCGGCTTCGTCCTCCTCGGCGGTCTCGTCCTCGGCGGTCTCGTCGTCGTAGTCGTCCTCGGGCTCCTCGCGGCGCCTGCGCTTCGACCCCTTCCCGCCCGCGGCCTCGTCACCGCCCGATTGCAACCGGGAGTTGAGTGAGTCGATGCGATGGCTGGCCGCGGTTACCGCGGCCGTCTTCGCCGCGTTCATCAATTCCTTCCGGACCGCCCCGCCGAGCTTGGCGACCTCGGGCGAATCCGCGAGCAGCTTGCCGGCCTGACCGAGCACACCCAGTGAGCCAGAAGGAAACCGACTGGATGCTCCGGCGCCCGCGAGCATCAGCGCCAACTTCATCTTGTGCGTACGCCCCAGCATGTATCCCGCACCCACGGCCAACGCCATCTGACCTTTGCCTGTCATGACCCAACCCCTTGTTGTCGAGAAGATGTGGTGCACCTCGGCGCCGGCGTCGGCGAAAAGGGTGGGGGCCGTGGTCGGTGGGTGGTGCCTTCGTTCCCGCCGACTACCCCGTGTCGGCGACGCTCAATCCGGCCGCACACCACATCCCCGATCCGAAACGGACACCGCACGAAGCAGGCCGGGGCCTGGCTTTCAGGGAAACCCGCGTAGCGCAGTGGCAAGCGGGTACCCGCTGAGTACGCTGCCCGCGCCGCAATGCGGTCCGGGCAGCCAGCCCCGCTCCGGCCGTTGAACCCCTCGGCCCGCGGGGCGCCCTCGCCGCGCGGGGCCGAGGTCACGTGTTCGCCCACCCCGCCTCAGCCCGCGCGCGGCACCCACCTTCGCAACCTCGTGGATCACGCGAATACACACGAGAAACACATGCGCCGATCAATTTCGAATTCACCCTAATTGCCTAACCGATTTCCCAGAACATTATGGGCGGGTTCTGCTTCAATGCCCGTTCGAGGCGTTCCTGAAGTGGCCGAGCGTCACCATCGGCGGCGGCATCGGCCTGAGCTGACCGACGGAGCGAATCCGCACAGCGGTGGCCCGGCTCACCTGGGGGCAGCCGGTCCACCGCCCTGATCAACACGATCACCGGCCAGGTCGCCACCTGCCCTACCGCCGTCCTCGGCCGGGAAGCGAGTTCGGTCTCCGGGGTGCCCGGTCGGCAGGCGACCCGGGCAGTCGAGCGCAGGCACCCGAGGGCTCGGGCCGCGCTGACCGAACGGGGGCGGTGGTGTGGGCCGACGGAGCTGCGGCACGTGCGGACCGGCGCGCCGATCCCGGCGGTCCTGTCGGTCTTCGTCACCGAACGCGACGAGGACGGGCGCCCGCTGCTGATCGGGGTGATCGGCCGGGAGCCGTCCACCGCGGGCGAGCAGGAGCAATCGCTGCTCGCTACTGGCACGAGCCGGTCACGGCGTGAGCAAATCCCGCTGGTCAGGCCCGATGGTGTACCGAGGTGAGCGCTGGCTGGAAACCGCTGGGTGGGACTGCCAACACCCCCCGGAGGTGGGGCACGCCACTCACCTCATGGATGGATCCCGCCCCCGCGACCGCGGGGCACGAGTTCAAACCATGCGCTCGTTCCGCCGCGCAGGTGCGGATCCGGGTAGCACAGGGCGAGGCCTTGCGCATCGAACGCGTGAACCATTCCTGCCAGGAGATGTGCTCGAGCTCGCCAGGGCGGACCGCGGCAAAGTCGATATGCAGGGTGCCTGCGATGTCGGTTTTCGCCGCCGTTCGTGCCGGTACGCCGTGATGCGCCTGAATCCAACCGCGGATTTCGTCGTGATCGGTGGTGATATCCAAGTACTTGAACAACCGGGCCGAGAATTCCCATCAGCCGACCCGACAGCGGGAGCGGGCGATGAAACGCTTCAAATCGGTCGCGCACGCGCAACGATTCCTGTCCGCGTTCAGCTCGATCTCACCGCATTTCCGGCCCCGCCGGCACCGACTGACCGCGCCCGAGTGGCGCACCGAGATGGCCGACCGATTCGCGGTCTGGCGGGAAGTCACCGCGAGCGGTGTTGCTGCCTGAAACGTGAACAACCCGAACGGGGGTACACTGCCGTGCGCTCCAAACCAACGGCGCCGCTGATTCTTTCAATCAACGTGACAGCGCCCTTTCGCCAGTTCCAGCACGCTGGAAGAGGGTTCGGCAGACCGGGCCGCTGACGATCGGTACCGGTCAAGCCGTGATCAACGTAGATCCGTTCCGGTGACACCCCGAGCCCGAGCAGAGCGTGCTGTGCGGTCAGGTCTTGCTGATCGGTGGACACTCGTGCATACCCGATGTACATCGCTGATTACCGGTCGTGCAGCGGCTCGGCCGGTCCGGAGCGCGGGCCCATCGCAGTCGGCATCGAGGGTGCGGACGTGTTGCCGCCCGTCCTGGCCGGTTCTCAGCCCTACCCGGAGACCGATGCGTATCTGAGCCGTACCTGGTACGGCTTTCGAGGTAGACTGAGCGGGCCGGGATCACCCTCAGGAGGACATCATGAGTAAGGACGACGTTTCCAAGGTCACCGCGAATCTGCCCAACGACGACATCAAGACGCTCGACGAGATCGCCAAGCGGCACGCCTCGACCAAGACCAGCGCCCTGGTCCGGGCCATCCGCACCACCGCCTATATCGACGAGGCCGCCGCCAACGGTGCCAAGGTCTTCATCGAAGAGCCCGACGGCACCAAACGGGAGGTCGTCTTCAAGTGACCGAACCCGACGGGCCCACCGTGCCCGCTGAGGACGGTGTCACCGCCCGGGACGACACGACCGTCGACGAGGTCAACGTCGGCAGCACCGACCCCCAGGTGACCGAACAGCCCGAGGTCACCATCCGGCGCCTCGACGAACGCCAGGAGGACACCCGTAAGGCCCTGGCGATCGGCCTGTCCGTGGCCACCTTCCTCGTCGGCCTGATCTACCTGCTGGTGCCGCTGTGGGCCGGCGCCGACAAGTGGGATCGCGCCAGCAGCCCATTCCAGGTGGTCTTCACCGCGATGGTGGGCCTGACCGGCAGCGCGATCGGCTACTACTTCTCCTCGCGCAATCCCCCGTCGTAACCGATTGGGGAACACGGAGCAGCCCCGCGCCGGGGTCCCGTCCCCATCGATCTCGATCCCCCTGCTCACTGCTACGCCGACCCTCAGAGGCGTTCCACAGCACCGCGGTCATCCGGCTCGGTCCGCCGGGGCAACGCGCCGGCTGACCTGGCACCGGGGAATGAGTACGGCACGCCTCGCGAAATTTTCCCGGCTCGGGCGTCACACTGAAGCTCGGAAGAACCGGGCGGGGCGTTGGTGTCGGTATGTGGTCCTATCGTCCGGGATGCACGGAGCGACACACAGCCGCGGCGGAAGGAAGCAGTGCAGCCAGGACCGTGGTGACGACGGAGGGTGAGCGCGATGGGATTTCGCAGCTACAAGGGGAACACAGTCTCCGAGAACGGCTGGCGCATTTGCGATACCGGCGAAATCGTCAAGCCGCTGGTGCCCGGCACGGACAACGTGCGGCCGGAGGTGCGCCGGGGCGCGGCGGCGACGATCCTGATTGCCTGGGCGGCGCTCTGGCATCGGCGGATCTGGCGAATCGACAGCTACCGGCCCCGTGACTACTGGGGGTTCAGCTGGGACAATGATATTGCCAACAGCAATCATCTCAGCGGGACGGCCGTGGATCTCAATGCCACCCGTTTGCCGTGGAAGGTGCGGGCGTCGGTGAACATGCCGGCCGACAAGATCGTCGCGGTCCGCCAGATGCTCACGGAGTTCGAGGGCACCGTGTTTTGGGGTGAGGATTGGGCCACCAAGGACCCGATGCACACCCAGATCAACCTCCCTGAGGGTGACACCCGCCTGGATGCCTTCGCCACCCGGCTCGAAAACGGCTACCTCTGGGTGTACGGGCCGCCCGATCCCGACGCGTTCCCCCTCCCGGCGGGGTATTACTACGGTCCGCTCGACGGACCCGCCGAGTCGATCAGCGGCCTGTTCCCCACGGACCCGCAATCCTGGAAGGACGGCCTGAGGCGCTGGCAGAAGACCTGTGGCATACCGGAAACCGGAATCTGGGACACGGACACCGCCCGCGCGGCGACCGCGCTGCAGATCTCGAACGGATGGCCGGTGACCGGCTATGTGTTCGAGGGCGAATGGAATGTCGTGATCCGCCACGGGCAACGCCCGGATCTCGGCGGACCGGTCACCCCGCCGCCGCCAGTGGTGCGCGGCAAGACCTGGGCGGATGTGTCGCAGTACCAGATGACCCCGGCCACCGACGCATACCCGTACGACATCTTCTGTTTCCGGTCCAACAGCGGGAACATGCGGGATACGAAGTTCGCGGCGAACCACGACTGGGCGGTGCGTGCCTGTGAGAACGGCCGGCTGCGGTTTTTCATCGTGTACTGGTTCTTCCGGCCCGGTCAGGCGAACATCGACTTACTGATGCAGATGGTCACCGAGAAGGGCGGGCCGCATCCGCGGATGGTCGTCATGGCCGACGTCGAGGACGCGGCCGGGGCGATCACCGGGGACCAGTCGGCGGAGGTCAACGACGAGATCCGGCGGGCCCGCGAATGGCTCGGCGAGCGGCGGGTGATCGGCTACTGGAACCCGGTCTCGAACGCGGACCTGTGGCGCACCCGCCCACCAGGTCTGCGATTGGTGACTCCCAGCTACGGCCGGGAGCCCGGATCGCCGAAGATCAAGCCGGACGGCTATTTCGCGCACCAATACACCGACAACGGCCCGTGCCCACCGTTCGGACGCTGCGACCTCAACTACACCCACCTCAGTACCGACGAACTCGAAGCGATGCTCGGGCTGGGGCAAAGCCCCCCGCCCCCGGGTCCGGAACCGTTCCCGGTCGACGACGCGGCGCTGTGGGACTACATCGCCGGGGAGGTTCTCGGCCGATGACACTGGTGCGGTCATGAAGATCAGGGATCTCACTCCGGTGCCGCAGTTCGGTGTGGGCGGCACCGACCTGGGCATCCCGGTCCGGGTGCCCACCGGGGAGATCGGCTTCTTCTTCGGTGACACCTTCGCCGAGAACCGGGTCGGCGGCCCCGGTTGGCGCAGCCCGGTACTGCTCTACAGCCACACCCACGACCTCGATGACGGGGTGCGGTTTCACCGCGCGGCCGGGGGCAACCCCGCGAAACAGCTCTGGGACTACCCGCACAACAACCCGGAGTTCAGCACCGTACTCCCGACCGACGCGATCGTGATCGGCAGCCGGATCTACCTGCACGTCCTCGTGGTCCGGGGCCTGCCCGACACGCGGTGGACCGAGATCCAATACTCCGACGACAACGGCGAGACCTGGACCCACGGTGGACCCAAGGCTCGGTGGGAAGGATGGGAATTCGGCGGCCATCGCCGGATGCTGACCTGGGAACGAGGCGGGGACGGGTTCGTCTACGTGATGACCACCGGCGGCCTCGAACGGGACAAGAACGTGCTGCTGTTCCGCTGCCCCGAGGACCAGCTGCTGGACCGGGACTTCTACGAGCCCTGGGGGTTCAGCAACGGCGCCTGGGCGTGGGGCAATCCGCCCACCCCGATCCTGCCGGTCGGGTCCAAGGTCGGAGAGATGTGCCTGCGCCGGATGCAGAACAACTGGGTGCTCAGCTACTTCAACGAAGCCGAATACAACATCACCATCCGCGTCGTCGGACAGATCACCGACAACTGGCACACCGCTCCAACATTCCGGCCGGTGCGGGGACCGTCGGGAAATGGCGGCCCCGACGTCGTGACCCGTCTGTATGGCGGATATGTGCACCCGGACAGCACGTTCGACAACTTTCACATCATCGTGTCCGAATGGGCCGAATCCGGATGGCCGTACCGGGCCATGCAATTTCGGGTACAGGTTCAACCCGCAGTACCGATCGAGGAGGACGAACAAATGAGTGCACGCGAAGTCGCCGCCGCGTTCCGGGACGACCACCCGGTTGCCCTCTACGACGGATCCGGCCGCAAGCTCGATCTGCGGGAGGCCATCGCCGAGATCTTATGGAAGGAGGTCACCAATCTCGGTCTCGAGGGCCGCCCGGTGCCCGCCGACCGCAAGGACGATCAGTTCGGCCACATCCTGTCCACTCACGCCCTGGCCGAGCAGAACAACAAACTACTCCGGGCACTGTGCGAGAAGGCCGGCATCGACGTCGACGAGGTCCTCACCTGAACGGACCCAACCCCCGTGGCCTACGCGGTCAACGAGTACAAGTTCACCACGTCAGCGACAACCAGGCCGCGGCGGCGTGGTACGCCCACTCGAGACGGTGATGGTCCGTCACGACGTTCTGTTCGATGCAGCGAAACAGATATCAGGACTTGATGTTCGGATGTACGCACGCTACCGCGGGACGGACGCGGAGGCGATCATGAACCCGCTCGACAGAGCGGTAGCCGCGGCGGCGGCTCAGCGACCCGAATACAGCTCCCCGATGGTGGCCGCGTACTTGGCATCGATCGGCCAGCGCTTGAGTTTCATAGCGGGGGGTCAGTTCGTCACCGGACGGCTCCCAGATGTTCGGCAGCACCGAGTGCCGCTTGATCTGCTCGACCCGAGACACCTTCGCGTTCGCGGCCTGCACCGCCTCCTCGACGGCGGCGAGCACGACCCGGATCCCGTGCGAGTTCCTCGTGCGCCTGCGCGGTCAGCCCGTGGCGCTCGGCGAACGCGGCGAGACCGTCGGGGTCGAGCGCGAGCAGCGCCACGTTGTACGGCCGGTCGTTGCCGATCACCGCAGCGACGCCGAGCATCGGGCAGGCCGCCCGCAGCGGCGCCCTCGATGTTCGCCGGCGACATGTTCTTGCCCGCCGCGTTGACGATGAGCTCCTTCTTACGGTCGACGATGCGGACATAGATGCGGACATATCCGTCGGCATCGATCTCGGCGATGTCGCCGGTGTGCAGCCACCCGTCCTCGTCGATCGCCTCGGCGGTCCGCCCGGGATCGTTGCGGTAACCACGCATCACTAGCGGACCGGAGCCGCGACTCGACGGTGAGCACCCGTGACTCCGGGTCGGATGCAACCTGATCGGCCCGTTCCGGCCCCTGCCTGCGCGTACGACGTCTGGAGATCGGGCAACGCCTCGACCCCGATCTAGCCGCGACCTACTCGCGGTGGCTCACCGACCACGAGCAGAAATCCAGCTCCCTATCCCTGGCCGACACGGCTTGACAGCATTAGAAGCATCCATCGGCCTGGACGCAAACCCGCGAATCGAATCAGCCGGCGGCACCCCAGACGGAAGTGCGGGTAGCGCTTGTTTCATCCGAACGACGGACTACCGCCGCACGTCCGGCGGTCGCGAGAATGTCATCACACGAAATCGACAAGGGAACACAACATGGTCACTCTACGTACATTATCGACGACGTTCAGGGGCGTCGCTGTGGCAGCTGCGCTGGCCGTCGGAGTCAGTGCTGTCGGGCTCGCTTCAGCCCCAACCGTCGCGGCTGCCGGATGGAACTGCAACTACGGCTTTTCCACGGTTGGGCCGTGGAAAACCTGCGCTAACACCGATAGCGGCGGTTACGCGGTACAAATACTATGTCGAAACAAAATCACCGCCACCTCGTATGTCAAGACCGGCAACCGCGTCTACCGCAGTGGCCAGCTCTCCTCGATCCAGAGTTGCAACAACTGGTACGAGAACTTCTACGGCCAGCCGTTCTAGGGTCACGGTGCACCTTTCTGGTGTCGAGATCCCGCACGGGGAAAAGCTCGCGTGCCGGGCGCTGGGACGAATACGGGGATCCCACTCTGATTCGTATCGTTTCACTCGCCGCTCTAGTTCACTCTTGGTGCCATGACTTCGAGAGACTTTGCTCAATCCGTGGAGAGGTGATTTCGGCGGGGTTGCTGGTGGTTTCGATCCTTCGAGCTGTGGGTGGGCATGCGCGGTCCGCTGACCGGTGTCATCCTCGGAGTCGCAGTCATCCTCGGGCTGGCTCTCAGGGCCTTCTGGCTGTACATGGTCACCGGGCTCGTCTACCCAGTTTCAAAGCGCCATTGGCGTCTACCTCGATCCCGCGTCAGTGTCGGCCACCGGGACTCGCGGCATTCTGTGATCTGACCTTCCGCGGCACTTCCTGTCATCCCCCAGTCACCCACTCGATAGGTCGAGGGCCGAGATCACTTGGGTGGCCATATTCTGATGCCCGCGCAGGTTGGGATGGAGTGGTTCGGAGTCGGACTCGGGGACCACTCCCTCGAGCCACCGGGTGGGTCCGGGTGCGCAGACATCGTGACCGACGCTGGGTGTGCGGGTGTCGACGTAGGTAGCTCCCGAGGCGAGGGCGTGCTCTGCCATGACAGCGTTGAGGTGGTCGAGCCGGGCTTGGAGATAGGTGGCGCTGGACGGGGCCATCGGTTGGATTGTGGGGCAACCGCCGTCGCGGATGGCGGTGGGGTATCCGACGAACACGACGTCCGCTTTCGGGGAACGGATGTGGATTTCGTGTGCAACGTGGTTGTAGGTCGGTCCCATCCGGTCGATGGCCTGGTCGAAGCGGTCCGGTCCCGTGCCAGTGGTCGGGACGCATGAGGTTGTCGGACGGGGAGCGAGGGGTAGGTCGAGGCAGGAGAGCGCGAGGTCGAAGAGGCCGACGTCGTTGCCGCCGATCGTGACGGTCACCAGCTCGGTGTCCTTGTCGAGGGCGTCGTATTGCGCGGGAACGTTTCCACCGAACTTGGTGTGCTGCGGGTCTGTGAGATCGGTGCTGCTGGCCCCGTTGCACGTCACATCGTCGAATTCGGTGATTCCCAGTTCCCGGGCTACGAGGTGGGGGTAGTTGTTGCCGGAGCGGAAGCAACTGGGCACTGCTTCCTGGGGGACGATCAGCGGTCCGGATGCGTAGGAATCGCCCAGTGCGACGTAGGAGGCCGGCGCATCATTGTTCTGGGCCATCGCAGCGGGAGGCGCGGCGGCAGTGAAGGCCGTCGCGGTCAGAACGATGGTCGCCAGCGGTCCAACTCCGCGCCTGGATAGTCTGGTCCCGCGAATTCCCCCTCTACCCATCCCGTCTCGGGCACGGATCCGGCGCGGTGTGGCTTGCCGCGCACCGCGATTGAACCTATCGTTTCTCGGCAGTGTGCCGCATCCTCTCCAGCACCTTGCGCGCCTCGCCGACCGCCCGCTGAGGGTCTTTCCCTGCGCGAGCGGCGGCGAGGGCGGACAGGACATCGTCGACGGTGTCTGCGACGACGAGGTCCACGATCTGGGGTGGAGCACCGACCGAGCTGGGCGCGGCAACAGGAACCATTCGGGCACAATCATGCTCGGCGATAGCACCGGCGACGAGGACCGTGACCGGGGGCACCCCCTGCGATGGCGCGGATCCAGGCGTGGCCGCCCACCACAATCCTCCACACCAGGCCGTGGCGATGCGTGTGGCCAGCGGATATGCCGTTCGAGCTGGTGGCCGCACACCCCTCCGTCGTATCCCCCTCGTTCATATCCTCCTCCTTCCTGCGATGATGGGTATCACCGCTGTCGGGTGCGAGCGGATTAGGGAAGTTCGTCAATGGTGAGGAAGCCCTCCCGCTGTTTGGCCGGCTTTCGGTCGGCCGATTGTGGGGCAGTGACCTAGTTCGGTGGCCAACCTTCAAGATGCTATCGGCGGGGGTGGGGGTTGGTGGTGCAATGCAGACGAGGAGTGCCCCACACATTGATGGCATCTGCGGCATGGCGATCGTCCTGGAGTTTGAGGCGGGATACGCCGGTGAGGTCGATGGCCAGGTGAATGGCGTCTTGGTTTATCGCAATGCTGTGATCGGCGGCGAGTCGAGTGTCGTCGAGGAAGACCCTGAAACGGCCGGGGTTGCCGGTGTTGCCTGGCGATTCGGCGGATTGACCGACGAACACATCGAGCTGGTCACACTTCCCACCCAAGAATAGGTTGACGTGGTTATTGTCGTCGCCGGGATTCGGCCCCGTCTGGTAGTAGCCGGTCATACTTTCTGGGTACGCGGTCGTGGTGATGGTTTGTGTGCTGCAGCAGTCGCTCCCATTGCCCCACGACAACCATTCCATCTCATCGAGGGTGTACCACCCTGGCTCGGCCGCCGTGCTGGTCGACGGCGGGCTGCTCGACGAAGCGTCGATCGAGGGTGGATTGCTCGACGAGGTAACGATCGGGGGTGGATTGTGCGATCCTGCTGTGCTGGAGAGGACGAATTCGAGGTGGTTGTCGCCGTTGAATTCACCGGCGATGCCGGCGATGTTTGCCAGTAGCTGTGCAGGCAGGCTGGTGAACAGCGATGTGGCGACGCTCATCCGATGCAGGATCTGGTGGGTGTCTCGGTTCCCGGCCGCGACTTCGGCACCGGCGAACCCGCATTGTCCGATCTCACCGAGCGCCTCGGTGAATTCAGCAACGCTGGGGTCGTCTGGCTGGGTCCAGCTCTGGTAAGCGGTGATCAGACAGTCATAGGACGCCTTCGTGCTCTGGAAACCGTACAGCAGCGAGTCCCCACCCGCACCGAGCATGTCCAATCCGGTGAGGATCGTCGCCAGCTGCAGCGCGGCCGGATCGATATCCAACCGGATCTGGGCCGATCTCGTACCCGGCGGAAACTCCACGGTGCCCTTGCCTTTCGGCGTCAGTAATCCGGACCCGGCGGCGGATCCGTGAAGGGCGACCGCGAGTTGTTCGGAGCCGGCCAGCGGTTGACCGTTGGTGAATTGCCCGACCGGGTCGGCGCTGACCTGGTAGTACTGTGCGGAGCCCGAGGTGAAATCAACAGCGATGCCTGTGTCGGTATCGCGCAAACACGCGGCGATCACTCCCGATGTCGAGGGTGTCAATGTGACCGTCTCGGATCCGACCTTCAGCTCGCTCTTGTCCTCACACGGTGAATCCAGGCCGCCGGCGGGGGTTTTCCACACCTGAGTGGCGGCGTCAGTGAGTGAGTTGCCCACGTCGGCGGCGATGATTGTGAAGGTGCTCAGGTGATCGGTCGTCACGGTCAAGACCTTCGATACGGGGTTCCACTCAGGTTGTAGCAGATCGCTGGTGTGCTCGTCGTTGACGAGGACGACGGGCCGGACGGTATCTGTGAATTTCTCATACAGCTGCGGCTGATCGGACAAATCGAAATTCAAAACGATCGGTGTTTTCGGTTGTTCGTTGCTACCCAGCGTCACCATGACCGGCGTAGCCGATGCCACCATTGCGGGAACCTGTGTCTGCGACGATGCGCCGACGCTGAGCAACTTCATCTGCGTTCCCGCATCGGCCACTCCGGCCGGTGCCGTCGCCGTTACCGGTATTTCCCCCGTTCGACCGGTGAGTTGCACGCCGGTGTCTCCAACCGCGCCCGATGCGATCACCGCCCGTTCCGCCGGTCGCAACTGGGACACCGGCCCCGGCCCCGGTGGACCCGACCCGTCCATGGAACCGTGTCTCGATCCGCATCCCGCCATACTCATCAGAACGAGCGATGCCACGGTGATCGAAACAATAAGGTGACCACCACGTCTTGCTGGAGGACTCGCCGGTGCCGCCGCATAATGTCGAAAGCGGCCGCCTGTTGTGGTGCCCACTCGATTAGGTCCGATTGTCATTGATGCGCGTTCGGACATCCCGGGTACCCCTTCCGAATTCTTCGAGATGACCTGGGCCGGAAACGATAAGGCATACTGCGCCGGCACCGCCCGACCCAGATTTGTGATTCGATGCACGAAGTCTCTGTGCAGCCAACGTGATGTGAAGCTATCATCCCCTGCCCCTATCTATACCCTGTCTTAGGTCTGGCCGCTGTTTCGTTGTTCGATCGCGCGCGTTACATCCGGGTCCTGTTGGGCTGCAAGCCAGTCGAGCAGCCCTGCATCGGTGTGTGGATGCGCGGCGACGAGAGCGCGTAGATCGGTGCGGTGCTGGGCGATCCGCGCCAACTGGGCCTGTGACGTGTAAGGGTTCATCGTCGCAGCTTTGTCTTCGTCATCGCCTTCCTCCGGCAGCGCGGACGGTAGGAGTGCTTGACGCGCGCGATGAGAAAGAGTACACCCCAGCGGGATTCCAGCGTACAGCTTGCGAACCGGGCCGGCTGCCGCGATCGCGAGAGCCACAGCGACCGCGAGCCCGGGGATCGCTAGATCCATCGGCACGGTCGATCGGTGCAGGCTCGTTCCCGCATTCACGGTCAGCCGAACAAGAGTAAGGGCAACGATGACGCAGCAGACGCAGAGCGTGACTTCCCGCGACGGCCGGGGATCCTGTGCTCGGTTGTAGCGCGGCCGCATTCTTCGTGCCCCGATCCCGGCGACGACTGCGGTCGATGCCGCCAACGCCGCCGAGACGACGGCCGCGACGATGTCAAGGGACCAGACGATCGCGGTGATCACCGATACGGCGGCGTCGATGAGCATCCATAGCCCGACGATGCCCAGTGCGTTGCGGCAGGCGGCGAGCCAGATGTAGCCGGCATGGGTGGGGCTGTCCGGGTCGAATGGTGCGCCGCCGGCGACGAGCGCGGCTCCGGCGGCTACGCACCAGGCGGTGGTCGCGAAATACCGACTACTGCCGAATTGTTCGACACCTCCCGATTGGGATTGCGTCATGATCGCTCCCGTGATGAGGACCGTCGACCCGCAGGCTGCCACGGTGAGCCGCCACGCCGGGAAGTCGGCGCCCACACCCGTGGCGACGACGCCGGCCAGTGTGCACGCGAGCATCGATGTGAGCAGGACAATGATTGCTTGTCCGGTGGTAGTGGGCGCGGAGGAGTTGCGTGCGGAATCAACAGCAAGGGCCAGGAGCGAGAACAGTCCCGAGAGCAAACTCAGGCAGGCGGCCACCCACATCGCCGGCCGCACGACGGCAAGCCACCGGCGAGAGCGGCCGGCGTCGACAGCGGCACGCCGCTGCGTGGCCAGAATCGTCGCGACCACCCCCCACCATATGCCGGGCCCCACACCGGGGCTTTGCGGTGGAAGCCGACCGAACTGGTACACGGCGCCGAGTACGTCGGCGACCGCGAATCCGCCGAGGAGCACCACATACGGTGCGGCCGTCAGCAGCTGCGGTGTGCGCAGGGCTGCGGTGCCGCGGTCGGCGCCGGGCAGGCCGAGCCGCGCGAGATATGGCAGCGCGACCGAGCAGATCGAGAGCAGCGTCGCGAGAACCAGGAGCGCGATCAGGGGTGCCGGACCCTCACCGGCGGGCAGGTTGACATTGCGGTTCCAACGCAAGAACAGCGCGCCGAGGTAGAGCGTGACCGCGGCGCCGTCACGGATACGGTCGGCCTGCGGGATGTCGGCCAGCTGCGCGGTCAGCGGTACGCGTGGCGCAGACGCCGGCTTCGGGGACGGCTGCTTGTGTAAGTCGACAGGTGGTATCCAACCCGCGCGACCAGGTACGGGTGGGTCGGTGGGAGCAGGTGGTGGCGGCATCACGACCGCATGACCGACGCCGCGGTACAGACACCAGCGCCGCGTCGAGGGCGCGGCGGCGAGGAGCAGGACGATGACGGGAAGCCCAAGGCTGCGGACGCCGGCCGTCCTCGCGGGGGGCCACGCCGATTCCAGTCCACTCGAGAACGAACCGCCGGTCAAACCGTCGAACGAGATTCGCCATGAGCCGACCGCTGACTGCACAACGACCCATCCGACGAGGTATCCGCCGATAGCGGCGAGAGACCCGAAGATGATCATCGTGCGGCCGGCGAGTCTGCGGCGCAGCAGAAGGACAGCTCCGCAGAGAAGTAGCACGGCGGTGATCGCATAATTCAGCTGACCGCCGGCCAAGAGTTGAGTCCACCAGTAGGGGCCGAAGTAGTTGGTGATCTGCACCGCGTTGTCGAAGCCGACCGTTGCCGCCAGCTCGTTGAACGCGTCGAGGTCCAAGACGATTCTCACCAACGCGAGCAGACCGACCCCCACTGCGAAGATCGCTGCGGTGATCGCGGTCGCGTCGCTCGGTGAGCGTCCTGGTGGTTCTCCGACGCCCTGACCAGCTGATGGGTACACGTGATCCTCCGCAACCGACTATCGCCGATACTTGGTCGTGCCCAACGAATCGCGGGTGTTACTGATGAGCTTGGCGAAGCATTCGTCGACCGGAATCCCGTGGCTGTCGCACCAGCTGTTCGCCGCGCCCGAATCCGGGAAAGTGATGCCGGTGACGGTGATCCACCAGCCGTTCAAGTCGAATGTGCGCCATTCGTCGCTCCACACCAGGCGCACGTCGGGATACCGCAGGCGTAGCCGCAGATGCTGGTTGAGAATTTCGGCCGCCGTCCACGTCACCACGCGCCCGTCGACATCCGGCGCCACCAGCCCGAGTCGTTTCGAGGACAATTGAGCGACCCACCGGTCGGCGAGCCCTGTCGTGACGACCGGGCGATCGGCGTCGGCCTGGGCGCGCAGGCCGTCGAGACTGGCCGTTTCGACCTCTGTGTTCGACGGCCCTGCCGGGCGTGCAGCGACGATCGGCCTGCCCGCGACCGACGGTGTGGGTGGTTCACCGCTGTCCGGGCCGCGGTTTTGGCCCTGGTCCTCGCACTCGACGAGCTGGTCACCGAACGCCTTCGTGGTCGATGCGCCGCCCGCTGAGGGCGAGGTCGAACCCAGGGAGTTCGGCAGCCGCCAGAAGCTGCCGACCGGATAGACGAATTCCTGCACGACCGGGCCCTCCGGCCCAGGGGTGCCGGCACTCGGCAAATACATCGGGGCGTCGGCGAAGTCGAAGACCGCCGAGGCCACGGTTTGCCCGTGGTCGGTCACGGTGATCCGCATTCCGTTGGTGGAGACGATGTCGCCGTCCGGACAGCTGGCCTTGACTTCCATCTTGACGACGAGTCCACCGGTGTCGGTGCGGTACTCGGTGGGCCGCATGGTCGGCACGCGACCGCACTTGGTCACCACCCGGCCCGCCTCGGAGACACTAGCCGGGGTCTGCGGTGCCGGCGGGGTGACGCCGAGTGCGGGTGCCGCCCCGCCGGTCGGTGGGTAGTAGACAATCTCGTCCGGTTGTCCCACCGCGAATCCGTCGCCAACGGGCGCAAGGCTGCCCGACCGCAGTTCCTGTGACGTCCAGGCGGGCTCGCCAGAGGAGAGGTCGACGGCGGTGAGACCGTCAGGGGATCGGAGTAGAACGCGCTCACCGTCAGAGGCCAGCGGATCTCCCGCCCAGGCCGTGGTCCACAGCTTGGCTCCGGTTCGCCGGTCGTAAGCGGCCATCGTGTTGGCGTCGACGTCCGTTCCGATCGCTATGTTGCCGATGATCTTCTCGATGGCAGGGCCGGCTGCCGTCCACCGTTGCGCGCCAGTGGTGAAGTCGTAGGCCGTGTTGCCGACGATGTAGGGGCCGTCGTCGTCGGGTGCGACGAGCCAGGGCTCGGCGGGCTCGGCGGCGCCGTCGTGGACGCGTAGTTGCCTGCCGGTGGCGTCGATGACGACGCTGTCGATGGTGTCGCCCGCGCAGCGGCGGGCGACCAGGCCGCGTCCCGGATACACGGCGACACCTTGTAATTCGGAGTCGATCACGCGGTGTCCGTCCGTGGCGGCGGCAACGACGGCGCCGGCATCGCTGCCGAAGAAGACGAACCGGTCGGTGACGCCGAATTGCTGTGAGTCACCCGACCCGGGGCACCCTGGATCGATGTCGTAGGTGGTGCGCCATTCGGCCGATAGATTGTCTGGCGTCCCACGCGACATTTCGCGATAGTCCGCGGTGATCACGTCGCGGTCGATCACCTCGACCCGGCTGGCGTTGCCGGCCACCAGCTGGTGGTCGACGTGACCGTCGGACACGCGGATGAATCGGACGGAGTCGCCGCCGATGCAGGGCAACATGCCGTCGACGGTGCGCGTCGCGCACGAGGGAGTCTCCGGGTAACTGTCGATCGGTGTCTTCCACCTCACGGCCCCGGTGTCGGACTCGATCGCGACGAGCATCGGCGGTGCATCGGTATCCGGCAGAATGACGGTGCTGATGAGGATGTCACCCAGGTCGATGAATCCCGGTCGCAGGTACTGGTAGGAAGTCGGGTCGGGCCGGACGAACTGCCCCCGTGGGACCGCGTCGGCGGCCTCGAGCCTCCAATCGGGTGCAGGTTTCGTCGGATACGTGTGGCGTAGCTGCCCCGCCACCGGACCACCACGGGAATCGATCGTGTGCACCGCGAACACGGTCACGACCCCGCCCGCCAAGACGAGCACCGATACGGTGAGGAACGCCAGCAACGCGCGCGTGCGGAACAGTGCTGATGGCGGTGGCGGTGGCGGCGGAGGAGGAGGAGGAGGCGCGACGGCGCCGGGCTCGACTCCGGCATCGTCTCGTCGAAATATAAACGCACCCATGGTGTCACCGGGCTGCGAAGCGCCGAGGAGGTATGATGCCAGGGCCGACCAGCGCACAAGGATCTGCCCCCCACACAAGCCTCCTGAACGCCGGTGTGCCGCAGATCAGATCAGTAACGACCGGTCCCACGATGGTGCGCTCGACGCACCCCGCGAGGCCCTTCATATCACCGTCGGTCAGTGTCAGCCGGTCCTGCACGATCACCACCTCGTTTTCTTGGGCGACCTCGATCATCGAGGGATCGTGACCGCGTCGCGACACTGCCCGGTTGATGTGATGTTCGGAGACGATGGCAACAATCCCCACCCCGCGGATTCCGTACGCCAGGCCGGCGATGTACAGCACTGCCCATCGCCCTGCGCCGCGGCCACCGCGTCCACGACTTCCGTCGCCAGAAGCGATGGGACTGACAGTAGTCGCCGCACGCTGCGTCTTGTATCGGTTGTTCAGCCGACCCGCCGCCCCCGACCAGTTCCGGAATGGCTGGGCAACATCCGCGATGCGAGGTGCGAGAACTCCCTCGGCCCCAACGTAACTCACCGCCCGGCGTCAGTGCGGTCCGTGGTGCTAGCCGTGGCGTGCGCCTCCTGCGAATCCGCAGGTTCGCCGAGTGGCGAATGAGCCTGATCGGCCTGTTCCCTGCTTAGATCTCGTCAGCCCTCATCTCTTTCAACGTCCGCGACTTCCTCCCTCCCGGAACGCATCCCGTTCGATTTGGGCCTTTGACGTCGCTGCAGAGCTCACCGACGCCGAGGCTCGACACCATTGTGAGACCTCTACGTGGATACTGGTTGGTATTCAATTTGATTGTCCTCTTGCCCAGCCTGGAAGTCACTAATGGTTCGCACCTCTAAGCAGGGCGCTCAGCGGGATCTACGCCATCACGTCCGACGGGTAGCCGGGGCTCGCCGAGTAGAGTCGCGCGATATCTCTCGTGGCCGTGGGGTATGTGCACCTCGGTTACAGCCCGTCGGGGAGGGTGACCAGGTCCTGCCAGCGGGGTGCGACCGGACTACCAGCCGTCACTGTCACCGAGTTATCTCTCCTTCTCGATCACTCGCCACGTGCGGGCGGGGATTGCTGTGGGCTCGACACTCCGGCGGTCGTTTCCAGTATCAGGGAGGCGCCATCGGTGCCCGGCTCAGTCACCCTGGTCCGACGAACTCGTTGGCCCTTCCGGACCTGGCGGTCATTCCCTGCCTCGACCTGCGTCCATTTCGATTTTTGGTGAGGTCCGCGTAGCGGCCTGAGCGATTTGGGGATTGGTGGTTTCGTGGCCGTGGAGAGCCGTTCTTCGGCGGGCACGATCGGTTCCGACCTGCGGCGAATCTGCGCCCGTGCGGTACCGGATTGCTTGTCACGGTTCACGTTCGAGGTGCGCCCGGCATTCGGAATTCCTCGGTAGGGGCTCGCCTGAATTCGGTCGACAAATCTCACACGGGTGGTACCGCACCTGGGCGCAGGGTGGTGCGGCGATTCCGGTCGTGTTCAAAAGCGTTGTTGAGTGTCGGCCGTCTGAACGACTGCGCCTGCCCATAGCGCAGGTGAGATGCTGGGTCGAGCATTAAGTTTGCGCTGTATGAGCGGCGCGAGTGCTCGATCACGGGAGCGGCAGATGGACGTGCTGGTTATGGTCGGCGTCATCCTCGCCCTCCTCGTTATGGGATGGATCTGGACGACCGTCACCGAAGCGGTCGAGGACAAGGCGAGTGACCTCACCGACAAAGCGATCTTCGGCCGGCAGCGCAGGGCGGCCAACGATCTCGGGGCAGCTGCCCTGAAGATCCGCACTTCCGTCGGATCGGACGAACTGTGGAACGAGCTCGGGTTCCGCCTGCCCTTGCCGTCCAGCAAACCGCGATTCGAGGACTCGTTGTACATCGCCGGGGAGCTCGCGAGCACGCAGCGGGGCAACCACGGAATGCGGGTCGACTGGAACGAGTGCATCCAGTCCGCCATCTTTGTTGTGCGGGAACATGACGGCGGGACGGTGTGCGAACACGCGATGCTTCGGTGGGCCGATAACGGCCAGGCGATGCGTAGCGCGGTCAAACAGTTTCAGTCCTTGCGGGAGAACCTCGTCGCAATAGTGCAGTCCCTTGATCCGCAGGCCCGCGCCACCCTTGTCGATGAGAACGATCGAGAAGCGCCATTCGCCGCGGGGCCCTGCAACACTGACAAGAGAGGTGAATGAGCGTGGAGGGATTAGGAGTCTTCCTGGTCGTCATGCTGGTGCTCATGGCCGGGCTCTGGATTCTGGAGACCGTGGTCGACGGTGTGGTCACCGGCCTATGCAAGATGATCGCGGCCCCCTTCAGGGCCGCGGGGAAGGCACGCGAAAAAAGCAAGATGGACACCTATGTCAACGGCTTCTACTTTGATACCTCGGCGCCAGCGGATCAGCTACACAAGGCCCTGTCTGATCATTTCACCAACGGCGAATTCCATCCCGCGAACAAGGTTATCGTGCAGACAAACGAGGACGGCAGGTTCGTCATCGGCATTGCCTGGCATGAGCAAACCGAGTTCCAATTGGAAGGAGTCGGGAGCGCATACGGCTCAGGCCTACCGGTGGTTGTCGTCGAATTGACGTATGAGGCTCGTGGTCCCCGGACTGCGGGCCGGATGAGGCTTACTCGCTTCCCGCATGAGCTCAATTGGGCCGAGAACGCGATCCTGGAGAACATTTTTCCGTGGTGCTTCTCCCCCATAGCCGATCTGGACCCATCAGTTCGGCTGCACAAGTATCAGGACGCGGCACCTCACGTGTGACCTCGGGGCACCGGCGCAGCCGGGAGGGGAAGCCTGCGAATGCGCGGACACTACGCAACCGACCTGCAACAAATAGCCCACAGGTGACCCCGGGGTCGAACTGACCCAGCAGCAGTGTCATCTCCATCATGTCTGCGCCGGTGGGCATACGCGTGCCGACGTCGGGGCCCGCCGACGCGAGCCAACCCGGCTTGTGGGCACGCGGGAGACGCCGTTCGTGATCGACCTCGGGTGCAGCGGCCGCAGCGGCGCATAGCGAGGCCCAGGAGCCTCGGTGTCAAGCAGCGATCCGCCGGGCGTGGTGTGCCCACGCGGTCGTTTCGTCGTCGTAGCGGGTGCGGCTCTCGCGGACTGTCCGTGCAGGACGCCGACGAGCCGGATGGCGAGCTGCCGTAAGACAGACCCGTGATCGAGTCCGCGCATTCGTTGGTTGTCCTAGCAGGCGCGGACCCCGGAGAAGCCTGCAGGGCCGAGAACGCCTGCACGTTGAGGCGTCGACCAGCCGGTCGTTGTGGACGAACCGGACCACAACGACCCTTTTCTCGCCGGAGGCCCGGGCGATGGACTGGTGGCATAGTTCTTGCGTGCTGTGGTGGTCGTGTCACGATTGCGGTCGTCGCCGAACTCGAGCACCCGGCACCACGCAGCTGTCCCATACCCGGCCAATGACGGGATGATCTCAGCGACCGGATGTCGGCAAAATGCGCATCGACCCGCCCCGTAGTCCCGCGATCCCGGGTTCGGCGTTGTCAGCACAGCCACGGCGGAGCGGGTGATGGCCGCGTCAGCGGTGGCGATGCGATTACCGCCGCCCGGCCCAGGTCTCGGCAGGCAGACCCCGGCGGCTGCCAGGTGTGGGCGACAATTGCGTTCGTCTCAGGTGCCCGCCGCCAGCCACTCCCCTGCGGTTTCCGAACACGCCAACCTGCGGGCTGCTCGGCGCGGGTGGTCAGTGCTGCGCACGTTACCGCCCGCAGCACGAAACGTCGGTCATAAACTACATGTGAACCTTCGGGTGACGAGGGGAGGGATCGATGCAGGAGACCTCATTCGGGCGGTACCAGCTGCGCGGCATGCTCGGCAGGGGCGGAATGGGAAACGTCTACCAGGCCTACGACACCGCGACGCAGCGCTCGGTAGCGATCAAGGTGCTCCCCGAGCACGCAGCCCAGGATCCCGAGTTCCGCACACGATTCGAACACGAAGCCCGTTGCGCCGCGCGCATCGGAGAGCCACATATCGTCCCAATTTTCGACTTCGGGGAGATCGACGGGCGCCTCTTCCTGTCAATGCAGTTGATCCACGGAACTGACGTCGGATCGCTTCTGGCTCAGGATGGGCCAATCGATCCGACGTCGGCTGTCGCGATCATCGAACAAATCGCCGCCGCCCTCGACGCCGCCCATGCCGACAACCTGCTCCCCCGCGACGTCACCCCCTCCAATATCTTGCTCACCGACCACAAGTACGCATACCTCATCGACTTCGGTATCGCCCGTGCGGTCGGCGACACCTCGCTCACCGCCACCGGTGCAACCATCGGGACCTTTGCTTACATGGCGCCTGAACGGTTCAAAGGGGAGGGCGACGCCCGAGTCGACGTCTACGCGCTCGCCTGCGTCCTGCACGAATGTCTCACCGCAACACGCCCATTTCCGGGAGGCAGCGTCGAAGAACAGCTGAGCTGCCACCTCCACGCGAGCCCACCCCGCCCCAGCCGACTCAGGCCAACGGTTCCTGTCTCATTCGACGATGTCATCGCACGCGGCATGGCCAAAGATCCACTCGACCGTTACCCCACCGCGGGGCAACTCGCCGAAGCGGCGCGCCGAGCACTAATTGCTGCCAGCACGGTCACGACACCGGCTGAGCGGCCAGCCGAGGCGACTGACCCGCGACGGATCGGCGTGGTGGAGGATCACGCGGTAGCGGTGTCGGGATTGCGTCACATCCTCGCCAACGAGCCGAACCTGACGATCGTTGCCGCCGCCCCGACGGTAGCGGAGTTGCTGGCAGTGACAGCGCAACTCGATCTGGTGGTGCTCGATCTGCGATTGCCGGACGGGTCGTCTCCGATCGCCAACGTCGAACAACTACGTGCCGCGGGAATCGAGGCACTTGTTCTCACCTCCGGTGACGAACCATTTCTGGTGCGTGCCGCAGCACAAGCCGGTGTGCTCGGCGTCGTGCGCAAGTCCGAACGCGAAGAGGTCATCGCCGCCGCAGTGCGCGACGCCGCGACGGGAAAGGCGGTAGCGACGATGGATTGGGCTGCGGCGATTGACTCCGACGAGGACCTGGCGAGGGTGAATCTCTCGCCGCGTCAACGTGGGGTGCTCAGCCTCTACGCATCCGGTGAGTCCGCGGAGCGCGTGGCGAAACTGTCCGGACTCACCGTGGACACGGTCAATGCCTACCTGGGTCGGATCCGCCAGAAATATGCGGAAGCCGGTCGCCCGGCGCGCACGAAAACCGATCTGTACAAGCGGGCACTGGAGGACGGATGGCTGCCGATCCCTCGACTGCGGCGCCGACGCCGCTAGCACCGTCGCCCACTGTCCCGAGGGACAGCGCGGAAGAACGTATCGTGCGGCTGTTCGCCCGATTCGTCAGCGCCGGCTATCTCTTCTATCTGGCGCTGCTGGCCCCGCTGATCGTCCACCAGGCTAGAGCCGTGGCCCACTGGTGGACCCCGTTCTCGATTCTGGCAGTGTTCGTGCCGCCCCTGCTGATGGGTATCGTGAGCTTCGTCCGCCGCACCCAATGGGTGCGGCGAGCGGCTGCTGTGACAGCGCTGTCCTTTCTGGTGGCGGCGGCTGCTTGGCCACTGGCGTGGAACGGCACACTGCTGCAGGAAGAGTGGTGGATCGCTCGCATCCCCGGCTTGGCCGGACTCGCGGCTGCCATTACCTGGCGGCCGAAATGGACGGTCATTCAGCTCGGCGTCGCCGTACTGACCGTGCAGTTGATCAACCATTACGGCCGCGAACCGAACTACAGAGGGCCGCTGATGCCGGATCTGGCCTTCGCGATGGGCTTCTGCCTGCTGTACGTGGCCGCCGCGCTGATGGCAATGCGCACCGGTCGCATACTCGACCAAACCCAAGCTTCCGCCTACACCGCTGCGGCTTCCGCCGCCGCGACTCAAGCCCGCACGGTGCAGCGCAGCAGGTTCAACGCACTGCTGCACGACTGGGTGATGTCGACACTGCTCGCCGCGGCGCGCCAACCCCACAACAACGATGTGCGCAGACAGGCCCAGCTCACCCTGGCCAAACTCGATGAGCTCGGGGAAGCCGATGACCCCACCTACGACACCGCCACCCTGTTGTCGCACCTACGCACCGCCGTCGGCGCCGTCGACCACGGCGTTCCAGTGGAGACCCACGTCGCAACGAGCGATGCCGGGACGGCGAGGTATCCCGCCGAAGCGGTCCGGGTGATCGGAGAAGCTGTCGCCGAAGCGGTGCGAAACAGCGTCATCCATGCCGGGAACGACGCGCAACGACGCGTCACGGTCACCGTCGGCGCCGACAGGTTCCACGCCGTCGTCGCCGACACCGGAAAAGGGTTCGATCTCGACGCCGTCGCCCCACACCGGCTCGGCTTGGCGGCCAGCATCCTCGGCCGGATCCGACAACTGCCCGGCGGCACCGTGAGCGTGCAGACCCGCCCGGGAGCGGGAACCACCATCCGTATGGCATGGTCGGGTCAGCCGTGAGCGCTCCGACGACGACGATCCGAGACGCGCGAACCCTGCTCGGCATGCATACCCGGGCGGCGTGGGCCATCGCCGTGTTCTACCTGACCGCGATGACATCGCTGGCCGTCACCTCCTGGGACGGAGTCAGCCACCGCTGGCCGATCGTCCTTGCTCTGCTGATCACGATCGTCGTCACCGGTGCCCTGCTGGCCGTGCGCCCGGATCCCCTGCCACCGGCCGTCACGGTGGCGATGGCCCTGTCCGGTCCGGTGTGCTGCGCTCTGGTGCTGGTCGTGCTGCCCGTGCCCCCGACCTCGACGTGGCAAACGTGGCCGCTGGCATCCGGCACCGGCACCGCAACCTACATGTGTGTGCGAGGCCGCACGCCCGCAGCGTGGATCAACCTGTGGGGGATGATCGCCGTCACCGCGCTGTGGTCGGGGGCGACCGGGCAAGGCGCAGCGCACGGTGTCGCCATCTCGATCGTCAACCTCCCTCCCCTGTTGATGGCCACGTTCTTCGCCTACACCATCCGTCCGGCCGCCCGCACCATCTTCGAACTGCGCGAGGAATCCTCCCGCCGCATCGCCGCAGAAGCCGCCGTCGGCGCGAGCCTCGCCGAACGCGAGGAACAGATGCGTCGCCTCGACCGAACCGTGCGACCGATCCTGCAACGCATCACCGACTCCGAGCCTCTGGACTCGGCCACCAGGCTCGAATGCAAGCTACTCGAAGCCCATCTGCGCGACACCCTGCGCGCACCCAGCCTGGTACAAGGGAGCCTGCCCGCAGCAGCCCGCGCGGCCCGCGCCCGCGGCGTCGAGGTCATCATGCTCGACGACCACGGCCTCGACACCGCCGACGCCGACACCCGCGAACGGTTGTCTACCTTCGTGGCCGCCGAACTCGACCGCGCCGACGCAGGCACCGTGACCATCCGCATCCTGCCACCCGACCGCGGCCTCCTTGCCACCATCCTCGCCGACCACCCCACCGAAGGCATGCGGCGAATCGAGCTGGGCCGCCACGGTGTACCCCTGACACCGCAGACCGAACAAGCCACGCAGGAACCTGGCCTCGCCTAATTGCTTCGGCTAACGCTGGCCCCAAATCCTGTGTCAACAAAGTCGAATCTTCTTAAGTCATTCGATCCGTTCTACCGTCAATATTCATCGG
Source organism: Rhodococcus koreensis (assembly GCF_017068375.1). Taxonomy (NCBI): domain Bacteria; kingdom Bacillati; phylum Actinomycetota; class Actinomycetes; order Mycobacteriales; family Nocardiaceae; genus Rhodococcus; species Rhodococcus koreensis. The sequence goes on along the minus strand of NZ_CP070611.1, from coordinate 340,568 downwards.
AACACAGCACGGTCGAGGAACCTGAACACAGTTCCGCCGCACTCGGGGAAGGAAAACCATCCATGCTCATCATCGCCGGTCCCCACCCAGCCAGCTCCAGCGTCGACCAGGAAGATGTGACCGTCCGAGCACCGCTGCGCGCCCCGACGCTGAGCCCCCGCGAGATCGAAGTGATGCTGACGTGGATCCTCAACGACTCCAAATCCGCTGTCTGCCGACAGTTGTACATCTCCCCCGGCACCGTCAACACCCACGTTGCACGCATCCGCGACAAATACCAATCCGTCGGACGCCCCGCACCCACCAAAGCCGCATTACTCGCACGCGCACTGCAAGACGGCCACATCACGCTGGAGCAACTGTGACCACCACCCCACGCGCTGAGCCAACTGGCAGCCACGGAGGCCGCCGGGATCGACACCCCGCCCGGGCCGAGGCCGACCCGGTCCCGGCCGTTGACTGCGCACCGCACAGACAGCGCCCCAGCCGGATAAGCGAGATCCCCGAACATCGTTGCTGATTACCGAACCCGCCCGCCGCGCGCACGCCTTGCTCGGCCCCCGGTGAGCTGTGGGGTGTGGGGGCCACGAATCCACCGCCCGCCGAATGCAGGGTCATCGCCCGCGACAACGGGGCGATCTCGTACGGGCCGATCTGGAACTGGACCACCGACGACCTCTGGGCGCACATCGCCCGCCATCAGCTGCCCGTGAACCCGGTCTACGCCACACTCCGCCAGCTCGTCGACTTCGGCGCCTCCCCGCCCTCGACAACCTCCCGAGCCCGACCTCTTGAGCGTTGAGGTTCTGACTGTCGAACCGCACGCCGTTTCGAGTACTGCCAGACCGCCCGCCACGAACTCGGGTGCCCGACCACGTCCCAGACCGGTTCGGCTCAATTCGTGGCATCGTTGACGACACTCCTGCCGTGCCGGGTGTGACTGTGTCGATGACCTAGCCATCGGTGAACCCGTCACCGTTCCATTGGAAATGGGTCGCCAGATCCCCCGGTGCCTTCGTGGCGCGGGACCCGACGATGAACTTCAGCCGGCGGTGACGCGCGCGCACTCACGCCCACAGGTATCGAGCGACAGCTCGGGCTCGGTGTCGCTCTTGAACACGTTGAAGTACGGTCCGGAATTTCCTGAACGGATCGGATCTTTCTTTGAGGCAGGACAATTCATGGAGGGTACCAACCTGGCACAACCACGAGCATCGGCACACGGGCAGTGGCTTTACGCGCTCCCTCCGACGTTCACTTCGGCCTCGCGACCGGCAATGCCGCTGACCGTAGGGATGTCGCCGCGCAACCCGCAAGCAAGCCCGCATCGCTTCGGCACCACGTCGGCACCGAGGGCCCTCGACCTACCCGACAGCGTCTGCACTTCGCCTCATAGTGCCGCAGGATCTGCGCAATGTCTGCCAAACGGACGACACTCTCGCGCCGGCCGTTGTGCGACGCTTATACAGCTAGTATCGACTGCAAATGGCCGGCCTTGTCCCCGCCGGTGGCCCAGGGCAATAGCAGATCACGGATCAGCGCTCGCGCTCCAGATCTGTACTGACATCAGCCATCGAACGGGGGTCGGGGACCTTAAGAGAGGGGAATCAGATGCGGACCATGAAGAAATTGCTGGCCAGCACTGTCATCATCGCGTCCATGACGGGAGGTGGGGTGTTGCTGAGTGCTACTTCCGCCTCCGCCGCTCAACTCGGCAGCGTCAACGTACAGAAGTATTGCGAGCAGAATCGCGGCGCTCTCCAGGGCAATGTGAGCACGACCCGCAACAACAATGATGCCTACTCGTGGCGGTGCGTCTACTCGCCCCCTCCGCCGTTCGTAGGGTCATCTACCTACCGGAGCGTGGACATGAATCTGGCCTGTCGGCAGCAGTACAGCCCCAAAGCCTGGGCCAAGCCGCTGAACACCCACGATGCCAACAGTTGGCGGTGTTACGACTGACCAAGCACTCCCAGCAGCCGCCATCCATTGTGAAGGTCACCGTCACAATGGAGATCAACGGCCGAATCGATGCCGCCTCTTTGAAGTGCACACCCTAAAGATGTTTCGGTAATAGAGTGTGTCGTTGAAGTTGATTTGCGCTGCGCTGCTTGATAATTGATGAATGGCAGGGAAGGACAGCGGTTCGGGTGAGGGGTCTGGCGCCCGGAAGGTAAAGCAGCGCAGTGGTCGCCGTGATCTCGAGGCATTGCGTGACCGCCGGATGCGGGCCGCGGAGATGTTTGCGGCGGGGCGGCGGCAGGTGGATGTGGCGGTCGAGCTGGAAGTGTCTCAGCAGACCGCGTCACGCTGGTATCGCCAGTGGACCGAGGGAGGCCAGGAGGCGCTTGAGGGCGACGGCCGTGCGGGGCGTCGGCCACGACTCGATGACGCCCAGATCGCCGTGATCAGGGAGGAACTGCTCAAAGGACCCCAAGCGCACGGCTTCGCGACCGGGGTGTGGACCCTGGGACGGGTCGCGATCGTGATCGACAGACTCACCGGCGTGCACTACGGGCCCACTCAGACGTGGACGATTCTGCGAACCCGGCTGGGGTGGAGCCGCCAGCGTCCCGCACGGCGGGCAGTCGAACGCGACGAGGATGCCATCGTCGCCTGGCGCGAGAACGAGTGGCCGCGGATAAAAAAATAGCGCGGCGCCGAGGTGCGTGGATCTGTTTCCAGGACGAAAGCGGTGTGTCGCTGCTTCCGGTGGTCCGCGCAACCTGGGCGCCTAAAGGTGTGACACCCGTTCTGCATAACCGATTCTTCCGTGACCGCGGGATCACCACCTTCGTCTCCCATTCCTCGCTGTCCGCCGCCGAGCGGCGGGAATCCGAGCAGGCCTTCGCCGAGGCCCGCGACTGCATCATCGTCGCCACCTCCACCCTCGAACTGGGAATCGACGTCGGCGACCTCGACCGCGTCATCCAAATCAACGCACCCCGCACCGTGTCGTCGTTTCTCCAGCGCCTCGGTCGCACCGGACGCCGCCCGGGAACCAGCCGCAACTGCCTGTTCCTGTGCATCACCGAGGACGCGGTTCTCGACGCCCTCGGAATGCTGCAGTGCTGGTCCAGTGGATGGGTCGAGCCCGTCGTCGCGACACCCGAACCGCGGCACATCGCAGCGCAACAGATCCTCGCCGCAGCCCTGCAGACCCGCCGGGTTCCGCTGGCGGACTGGCAACACGGCTGGGGAACCGGCGCCTCTGCTACGTCGAGGCCAGCACCATCGCCGGGAAGGCGAAATGGAGCTCCATCCCGGACGGTGCCTCGTTCGAGATCACCCGGGGCATCCGCGACGTCCTCCTCGGAGCAACACCGGCCGGTGTCACCCTCACCCGGCGTGCGGTGGCCTCGCTGGATGGAATTCGGAATGTGCGTGCCGAGACCCTTGTCGACGGCGCGTTCATCATCGCCCGCGACGACCGGGACGACTGGCGGTGGTGGACCTGGGCCGGCGCGAAAGAAAACCGCACCCTCGGCGCCTGGATTCCGTCGTTGGTAGTCCCACGGCAGATGTCCCGAGCCGATTCCCTTCGCCTGCACCGGGATCTGACGGTTCCCGAGATCAGGGAAGGATTGGCCACGGCGCGTGCTGCGAACGCCAGCCGCCCGTTGCCTGCTGTCGACAAGGTGCGTTGCGCGGACTGAAGTTCTCCGCCGCACTGCCCGAGGACTTGGCGAAGCGGACCCTGGCCGCACGGCTCACGAATGAGACTGCAGCTCAGATCGCATTAGGCGAGGTGGCGAGGATTCGAGGGAGGTCCTACTGAGGTTTATGAGGAGACGTCCCATGAATGTGCTCACCACTGGCCTGGGTGTGCGTGCGCGGCAGGCATCGCCCTGCCGAACCGACGACTCATCACGGCCCGCGAAGTCATCTCGTTCCGAGACGCTGCTGCTCCGCCCGCACGAAGTCCGCTTCGCTGGGTCCCACCCCGCCAGCCCAGTCGGTCTCCACCGCGGCGACGTCTGATTCCTTCGCGTGGCTACGGCGCGCGTACGCATCGAAGAGGTCGCTCTTGTGTGCAAGCGTTTTGCGCATCAGTTCTTCGATACTGTCCTTGGCCAGCCGGTGCACCTGCACCGACCGCACCTGTCCCATCCGACCTCAGCACCTTGACCGCGACAGTGCGGGCGAGCGCCGTTTCCTGGCACCGATAGACCACGCCGAATCCACCGCGTCCGATCTCACTCACGTCCTCGAACCCCTCGGATTCGAGTTCCACCCTGATCAGTGGGCTCACACCCTGAGAAGGTGGCGGTCCGTCCGGGTTGGTCATCGACTGGACCGCTACCTCGACGAGGGGGCATGACCTTGGACCATCTTCTACCGCCGACTCGATCTGGCGGTCCGCGCTCCACTAACTGGTTCACGCGGCACGCCGATCATCGCTCACATCGGTGATGAGCCTACCGCTGACCACGATGCCCTCGAGTCGTCTTGTGAGGGGTCTCGGTAAGCCGTCGCGGCCAACCACGACGAGGTTGCTCGTGCGTACGCGAGCTGTCGAATCAGCGCGCGTGTCGACATGCATGACCGACCTGTGATGAGGCTGAAAATCGCGATGAGGGCATGGAGGAACAAGGTGGGCACGGGGATCCTGTCGTGTGCGAATGCGTGAGATCTGTGGGGAATCGAGCTACCGATTGGTGCAGCGCGAGCTTGTGCGTCGTGGGATAAGTAACTTGACGGTCTTGGCTTCGGATACGGGCCATTAGACGATGTTGTTGCTCATATGTCACTCACTCGCAGTGGATTTCGATCAAGCGCCGATATCGCAGACAGCCCGTAGACGAACTCACGGGAGGTGCCACCTTTCCGAAGTTGGGACACTTGGAACCCGACAGCTGCTGTTAGTCGGCGTTTGTACTCGTTGATGTCGATTGCGAATGCGGCGGTGATATCCCTCGGAGCCGGCCCACCAAGCGGTTCCCAAAGAAGCGCAAAGTCCAGAATGTCGTTGTCACAAAGACTGTTCCACATTTCGTTCCTCTGTGAGGCGCGTGCTCACGTTTGCGTAACTGCCTGGGATCTGTCGGATCGCCAGCCGCCCGCTCCGTCCACGTGACCCGCCGAGCGACTCACGGAACGAGACGAGGATCGTCCGTTCGCAGGGGGTGCGGGGTATGTGCCCGCTAAACTGCGTATTTCCCCTTGAGCGCAGTTGGAATCAGGTATGACCTGCCACAAACGTTCGATGAACCGGAGCCGCGACATTCCGAAGTGAACGAGGATCTCGTCCTCGTCCGGACCGCCGTATGGTGCCCACATACTGGCGAACTCGATGAGGCGCTCCGCCTCGGTGTCGCGATGCTTGTGCGTGCGGTTGACCTCATCCCATGCGGCGCGTCGCCGCTGGGACCATCTGCGATTCTCGCGAGAATTCATCGGATTGAACGATCTACTCAGGGCCTGTGGTGGCCTTCGGGATTTGGTTGTCCTCGCCGCGGCAAGGCGTGAAAGCGGAGTGACATCCGTTCAGGGGTGACTGTCAAGTTGATTTCCGCACGGCGCACGAGGAGAGGCGAAGGGCGCGCCGGCGATATTCGCTGGGGGTCATCCCGTACTCCGCGCGGAAGTTCTGGCTGAAATGGGGGGCGTTGAGCATGCCGTTGCGGGCGGCGATCTCGCCCACAGGCCGCATGGCCTGGAGCGGGTCGGCGAGGTCCAGTCCGGTCCATCCTCGGCGTGGACGCTTCGAAATCAGCTCGACTACTGCACGCCGGGCGATTCGGTCGACTTGCCTTGTGCATTGTTCAGGTGTGTATCGATCAGCATGGCGGGGATGATCTCGGCGTCCGCGGATTCGCACTGGCCCGTAACGCGGCGAGAACGCGCTGCGGTGTAGGAACATCCAGCCGGCACACGCTGTCGCACAGGTGCGTACCCTCGGGGCGCATCACGTCGAGGCCGTCGACTAACACTGTCGGTGATGCGTATTGGCCGACGATCTCGATGATCGCAACATCATCGATGCCCAGATCGACCAGACAAGCACGCACGAGTCGGCGTGCAGAGTCGGCGTGCGGGCAGCCGGGCGAGGTCCGCAGTTCGATACGCACAGGAATCACTCCTTAGCCGCCGTACAGCTCGTCCCTTTGGTAAGTATTCTCCGAAAGGGGGCGAGTTGTACGGCGGCATGCTTATCTATGTGGTGCTCAGTACCTGTCTCTTCTCCCGATCCTGCTGCATGGTGACCCTCCTGCGCGTGACCGCCGGCGTGGCGATCCCGATCCCGATCCCACCGATGGCCAGCAGAATGATGCCAGGCGCGAAGAACCACCATGACAATGTCGTCGTCGCGGTGCCGGCAGTGGGAATACTTGCTGCCTTCTGGAAGCTCCCGACATTCTCCTCGATGGCGGAAACCAGACCTTGGAAGCGGGGAAGGATCGTGTTCAACTGCGAGACACCGGTGGCAACGGCGGGGTAGTTCTGCACCATGAAACTGTGGAACTGTGTGGAATTCATGTCGAGAGCACCCGCTAGCGCCGGCAGGGTCTGCTGCTGCAATTGGTTGGACATGTTCTGAATGACATCCATGTCCGCCCGCGCCGCCGCCGCCCCCTGGTCCGTGAACACCGGGCCGAACGCTGTGGTCAGATCATCGACGGCTTTGGCCTTGCTCGGTACCGACAGCACGAGGGGCGCAACGATGAACACAATTCCGACGACGGCGCTCACTACGAGGGTTGCCCGAGCCAGTTTCTCCCGACCGAGAACGAGGGCGCTGCCTGCGAGGAGGAACAGCGCCGCACCGGGGATCAAGAACAGGAACGGCACCGTCGTGCTCGGCAGAAAGTTCGTTGGGATCTCATCCGCTTTGCGGAAGTTCGGCGCCTGCATCTCCAGTCCGCCGACGAGACCCTGAAACTTGGGCAGGATCGTGTTCAACTGCGACACGCCATTGTCGACGTCCGGGAAGTTCTTTCCCATGTAACCCTTGAATGCATCCGGGGACATACCGAGGGCGCCAGGCAATGCTGGCAGCGTCTGAGCTTGCAGTTGGTCCGACATTGCTTGCACGGTGTTCATGTCGGCTCGAGTCTGGGCTAGCGCGGAGGGCGTCATACTCGATCTCAAGCTTCCCGTCAGTTTCTCGACGCCGTTGGTGTTGCTCAACATTCCCGTTACGAGCGGAAATAGAAAAAGTACTATCCCGAGGGTCGCGACGGCCGTGAGAACTATTTTCTTTACCGACATCACTGTCTCCTGTAGTTTCTTTGCGCACCTTGTTCGTGTGGTCGAATTTGCGGAGTAATGGTCATTAGCGCCCCTTGAGCGGACGGTCATTTCGATGGGCGAATCGCGTAACTGCGGGTTCCGCCACAGCACTGAAACGACAGACGACAGTACGACAGCGCCTACTCGATCGAATATCGTTAACCTGCGGAAAAGTAGCCCATTCGTGACCGGTTTCGACAAATCTGGTCAACAAGGCCGATCGCAGATCGGACAGGCAACAATCGGCCGGCTCCGAGGAAGTTGTCCTACTGTCGGATAATTCTCCATCCATTAGGGAAACCGACTGACATCACCGCACTCACCGCGTCGGGGCAAATCGATTGGGTGTTTGAGTGGGTCGTGCAGTTCAAAAACAAGAAGTCGAAGATTGACGTAGCGACGACACCGCCGACTACGAATCAGGAGACGACCACGCTGCGAAATTAGCGCTGCACCTGCGGGGCCCACTCCGACCTCGGCGACTTGTTCGCTGCCCAGCCCGGACACGCCAGAACCTCGACCGGTGAGGTGGCCTGAGTCGCCAGCATGTGAAGGCACTGATGGTGGCCGTCGACATCGTCCACGGCGGGCGGGGTAAACAAGCCATCGGCAGCGGCGGAGTGCGAAGTCGAGAATGCGTGATCAACCGACGAGCCTCGGAATATCAATAAATGAGACGAGGATGTGGCGTCGGCCCAGCGGTCACAATGACCTAATCGATCACACGCATCACCTAGCGTTATTGCGGCCGGTTGTTGGAAGCGGATCGCCCCGAAGATGAGCCATCCGGGGTGAGCCGATGTCTAATCTTTCGAAATACGCTCACCTGAAAGCAATGCCGGTCACGGATTTGTGAGGGCAATGTATTTGGTTTCGATATATTCCTCGATTCCTTCATGGCCGCCTTCGCGGCCCAATCCGGATTGTTTGAGACCGCCGAAAGGTGCTGCCGCGTCCGATACGACACCACGGTTGACGCCGACGAGCCCAGCTTCTAATGCTTCGGATACTCGCAGTGCTCGATTCACATCACGGGTGTAGACGTAGGCCGCTAATCCGTATTCTGTGTCGTTCGCACTCGCGATCGCTTGATCTTCGGTGTCGAATCCGGTGATTGCTGCAACAGGACCGAAGATTTCCTCACGTAACAGCCGCGCGCCGCTGGGTATGTCGGTGAGGACCGTCGGAGCGTAGAAGTATCCCGCACCGCCGAGTGCATGTCCGCCGGTGAGCAGCGTGGCGCCGTGTGTCACAGCATCGTCGACGAGGGCCGCTACGGCGCCTAGTTGTCGTTCGTTGATCAGCGGGCCGAGTCGGGTCCCGTCTTCATAGCCTGGGCCCACCGCAAGGGCGGAGATCTTTTCGGTCAGCTTCGTCGTGAACTCCGCGCGAACCGCGTTGGCGACCAGTATGCGATTGGCTGCGGTGCATGCTTGGCCGCCGTTGCGCATTTTCGCCGCCAGTGCCCCTTGGACCGCGTCGTCGATGTCGGCATCATCGAAGACGATGAATGGTGCGTTGCCGCCGAGCTCCATCGACGTTCGCAGGACGAGGTCCGCGGACTGGGCGATCAGCCGTTTTCCCACAGCGGTCGAACCCGTAAAGGTGACCTTGCGCAATCGCGTGTCTGCCATCAGCGCCCCGCTGATCGCAGCAGCGTTCGAGGTGGGTAGAACCGATAAGACGCCTCCCGGGAGCCCCGCTTCGACGAAGATCCGCCCGAGCACCATGAGCGTCAACGGAGTGTCTTCGGCTGGCTTGACAATCATTGTGCAGCCGGCGGCGAGCGCCGGTGCGATCTTGCGAGTGCCCATGGCAAGCGGAAAGTTCCATGGTGTGATCGCGAGAACCGGACCCACCGCCTGCTTGGTCACCAGGATACGGCCGTTTCCTGCGGGCGCGTGGGTGTAACGACCGTGTATGCGGGTCGCCTCCTCGCTGAACCATCGTAGGAACTCGGCGCCATATGCGACCTCACTACGGCTTTCGGCAAGCGGTTTACCCATCTCGAGACTCATCAGCAAGGCCAGCTCTTCGCCGCGCCCGACAACCAGTTCCCACGCGCGACGCAAAATCACAGATCGCTCCCGGGCAGGGGTGGCGGACCAGGACTGTTGAGCGGCAGCGGCGGCATCGAGTGCGGCAACGGCGTCCGTCTCCGTCGCGTCGGCGACGTTGATGAATGTCTCGCCTGTCGCCGGATTGCGCACGCCGAATGTTGCACGGTGCGCGGAGTCGGCATCACGGCCACCAATCAACAGCTTGGTGGGTAATCCGGCGACCAGGTCGTCGAGGTCGAGCTTGCTCAGGACTGCGGTGGTCATAGTGGGGACTCCAGGGAGTAGTGATGTGCTCTGGCAAGGATTGGGACGGAACCGGCGGCCGTTGGCGTGTGCAGTGCCGGGTCCTCGCGGCGCCCGAGTCGACACCCGTCGCGACTGCGGAGGGTTACACCTCTGCGTGGTTCTTTGCGGTGTCAGGCAAGTACGGGTAGATGGGGAAGGCCTCGGCGAGCGTGGTTGCCCGGGCGGCCAACTCCGCCTCGTCGCCGCCGATGAGTGTTTCGGCGACTATGTCGGCCACCTCAGTGAACTCGTCCCGGCCGAATCCCCGCGTGGCCAGTGCGGGCGTGCCGATTCGAAGTCCGGAGGTGACCATCGGCGGACGCGGATCGAAAGGTACCGCGTTGCGATTGACGGTGATTCCGACACGGTGCAAGGCGTCTTCGCCGTCGCGTCCGGTCAAAGGTGAGTTGCGCAGGTCCACCATGGCGAGGTGTACGTCGGTACCGCCGGTGAGGACGGCGATCCCTTTGCTCCGCACGTCGGTCTCCGACAGACGGGCCGCGAGCAGCCGTGCCCCCTCGACCGAGTTGCGCTGCCTGGTACGGAACTCCGCGGTGGCAGCGATCTTGATCGCAACAGCCTTGGCCGCAATGGCGTGCATTAGGGGGCCGCCCTGCTGACCGGGAAAGACGTTGCTGTCGATGGCCTTTGCATGCTCCGCCGTCGTGAGGATCACCGCGGAGCGCGGCCCGCCGAGGGTCTTGTGCACCGTGGTGGTGACGACATCGGCATACGGAATCGGCGACGGGTGAAGTCCCGCGGCGACAAGCCCTGCGAAATGTGCCATGTCCACCCACAGCGTGGCCCCCACGTCGTCGGCCACAGCGCGGAATGCCTCGAAGTCAAGTTCTCGTGGATACGCCGACCATCCGGCGATGAGGACCCGCGGGCGTTCGGCGCGGGCAATGGTGAGCACCTTGTCCATGTCGATCCGCGACGTCCGAGGATCGACCTGATAGGCCGCCGCGCGATAGAGCTTGCCCGAGAAATTGAGCCGCATGCCGTGGGTAAGGTGACCGCCATGTGCAAGGTCCAAACCCAAGATGGTGTCCCCGGGTTGGGCGAAGGTGCTCAACGCGGCTGCACTCGCCTGTGCACCTGCGTGTGGCTGGACGTTGGCGTGCTCGGCTCCGAACAGCGCTTTGACGCGGTCGATCGCGAGTTGCTCAACGACGTCGACGAACTCGCAGCCGCCGTAATACCTGCGCCGGGGGTACCCCTCAGCGTATTTGTTGGTCAGAACTGAGCCCTGGGCCTCCAATACCGCACGCGGTACGAGGTTCTCGGAGGCGATCATTTCGAGCGTCGAGCGTTGCCGCCCGAGCTCGCCAGCCATCGCAGCGGCGAGCTCGGGGTCGACGTCAGCGAGTGGCCGGTCCATCACGGACTGAAGACATGTGCTCACGCTTCGTCGCCGACGGTCGTGAACGTTGTCACCGAGCGGCTCTGCAGACGCGGAATGACCTCGCCGAGGACGAGCGTTTGAAACGGCTCGGAGGCGCGGTGTTCCTCGTAGCCGGTGGCGTCGGTGTAATGCTCGTAGACGACGAAAGTGTTCGGGTCATCGTTACTGACCTGCGCTTGGAAGTGGACCGTCTTCTCTTCGGCGCGGTTGCCCGGGGTCATTTTCTCGAGGATTGACCGGATGTAGTCGGCCTCGCCTTCTCTTGCGGTCCAGGTGGCGATGATGACGTGTCCCATGATGTGTTCCCTCCGGTGGGTGAGGTCAGATGGTGAATCCGATGGCCTGCAGTTGCTCGCGGCCGTCGGCAGTGATGTCGGACGGCTTCCATGGTGGAACCCATTGCCACTCGATGCGGAAGTCGGAGACGAGCCGATCACCTTCTGCCGGCAGCAGCTCGGCGCGCATCTGGTCGGACATGATCTCGGTCAGCGGGCAGGCCGCGGACGTCAATGTCATGGTGATGACGGCCACGCGACCCTGCTCGACCGCCACGTTGCGAACGAAACCCAGGTCCACGATGTTGACACCGAGGTCGGGATCGATGACCTCGTACAAGAGTTCACGGACAGAGTCGGCCAGCGGGTCACGGTCGGCAGGTCTGCGATCCGCCACGTCATCCTCGCGGCGTGAAACAGTCGGCGACGGAGCCGGCGCGACGTCGGCACCGGTAGCCTCGTAGAGGCCTCTCGGGGTCAGGTCGAACCGGATGTCGCTGGTGACGCTGGTGATCCAGTCGGCTTTCCCGTGCGCCTTCCGTCGTACCCGCACGATCTCCTCACCCGCGGTCACGGCTGCGGCGGTGACCACGAGCTGTCGCGGGTCGAGGCCCGAAGACCGCGCATCCGACATCGCTTTGTCGATGATGCGGGCGACCGGTTCGCAGGTGTGGCCAGCTGCGAACCGGAGCTTCTCCCGCGCCTGGGGTGCGGTGAGCCCAGTGACTGTGTCGAGTGCCGCACGCGCCTCGTCGCACGGCACGCGCACTTGCGACTCGGTAATCGTCAGTGCGGTCACGAGAGTCATGATGTCCTCTCCTCTGCTGTGGCGCCGGCGGGCACGCGTGAGCGCAGTCGGTTGAGCGGCATCGCCTGGTCTCGCAGCTTGTCGGCCGTCACATCATGGTCGACGAACAGCAACCGGCGCACCGCAATCACGTCGCGCGGCTGGTTGACCGAGATTACGCTGCGAATGCGCCCGTCCCGCAAGGTGAATGCCGAGAAATTCAGGTCGTCGAGCGAGCCACGGATGACGACTTCGTCCGAGCCCTCGGCGCGCCCCGTCCGCTGCAGATTGTGTTCGTATTGATCGGACCAGAACCAGTGCGCCTCGACGAACGGCTCGTCGTGGCCGAGAAGATTACGCGCTGCCGCCGCGCCGTGCCGGGTGGCGGTGTCGTGGTGTTCAACCCGCAGGTGCTGGTTGTAGAACGGGTGATAGGAGGAGGCGACGTCACCGGCGGCGTACACGTTCGGCACGTTCGTTCGGCAGAACTGGTCGGTGACGATGCCGTTGTCGGTGACGATGCCGGCCTCGGCGGCCAGTTCTACGTTGGGCAATGAGCCCGCTCCGACGACGACGAGGTCGGCCTCGATGGAACCGTGATTGGTACGCACGACAGCCGACGAACCGGTGTCGTGGACACCGAGGACGACACTGTTGAGATGCACCCCCACCCCCTTGGCGCGGTGTATGTCGGTGAACACGGCGCCGATCGAATGGCCGAGTGCCCTGTTCATCAAGACGTCGGCGCGTTCCACGATGGTGGCCCGCTTCCCAAGACCCACGGCAGTTGCCGCGACCTCGCAGCCGATGAATCCGCCCCCGAGAACTGCGACGTGTTCGGCCGATGCGAGCCGAGAACGCAACAACGTGGCGTCCGCGAATGACCGCAGCATGAGTATTCGATCGCTCGCCTCGCCCAGTGCCGGCCGGGCGCGCACTCCGGTCGCCAAGACGAGTCCGTCGTAGGACAGCGATTCGCCGGTCGACAGTGTCAAGCGCCTTGCTCGTGGGTCCAGGCGTTGAGCCCTTACCCCGAGAAGGGTCTGCACTTGGTGGTCGACGTACCACTGTGGCTCGCGAATCAGCGTCGGTACCGGGGGTGAATCAGGTTCCAGGAAGTCTTTCGACAGCGGTGGTCGCTCGTAGGGCACAGTGTCGTCGTCACTGACGAGGACGAGTTCGCCGTCGAAGCCGCCGGAGCGAAGGGTGGCCACGGCTGAGGCCGCCGCCACCCCTCCTCCGACAACAACGTGTCGTACGGTACTCATCCGACGTCGACCTGGATCATGCCGTCGTCATCCACCCTGCACGGGAACGACTTCAGGGTGGCGTCGTCCGGGTTGATACCCGCGCCGGAATCGGCAACGAAGGTCCACATGTGCCGGATGCAGGTGATCGACTCACCGTCGAAGTCGCCTTCGTCGAGGGCCCATGCCTGGTGCGGGCATTTGTTTTCGAAGGCACGGACTGCGCCGTCGACATTCACCAAAAGAACCTTTGTGCCGTCGATCTCGACACCGACCATGTCGCCTTCCCACAAGTCGTCGATGTGCTGAGCGTCCTGCCAGCTCCGGGTGGCGTCGTCTGTCATCATGGCGTGCTCACCTTCTCCACCGCCTCGGCTGGTGCGAGGATGCCGCGCAGCAAGCCTTCGCGTGCGGCCTTGGCACCGGCAGTGATGGCGTCGGCGTTGCGTGGGATTTCGGGAGTCTCTGCGAGGATCGTCGCGAGCCCATGTGCAGCGGCATCGGCGATCGGGGACCACTTGGCCACCCATTTGTCGATGGCCGATGCACTGGAGGGCTGCTGGGTGATCACGAACTCCGCCAGGGCGATGCTCCACCGGTTTCGTCGCTGGTTGTCCGCATCGAGGAAGCCGTGCAGAAGCCAGGTCAGTTCGTCGCCGTTGTCACGGGCTATCTCACCGAATTGGCGGCTCAGAACGTCGTCCAACGTCGGCAGCAGCACGAGGTTGAGCGCAGTGAATGCTTCGCCCCAGTCGTAGGTGACGAGCACGCTCTCGACGGCCTTGCGGGCGGGCTGCCATCCGGGGTGTGTCTCCCACACTCTGCGTTCGCGATCGGTGCCGATGTCGGAGCTCGGTTGTGCTAGTTGCAATTCCCGAGTGCGGTACGCGATCGTGGTGACCCGACGCAGGAAGTCCGCGGTGGCGAGACCCGCCGCATTCGTGACGTAGGAGGTCGGCGCCATGTAGCCGATGTAGGCCTCGATCTGTTGAAAACCGTGCACGGGATAGCGCGACGGTGTGTACAGGGTGGCGAGCGTCTCGACCCAGCCCGGAGCAAGGGCCGCAGCCGAACCGGCCGACGCGTACTCCTCGAGCACGCCGTGCACCTGCGACTCGGACTCCGCCTGGGCGTTGACGTACATCCGATAGGTGTACTGGTCCGGGTCGCGAAACTGCTCCCAGTCATCGGCTTGGAGGGCCGAGTTGTCCCGGTACGTGTTGAACCACATGTTGGGCGCAGAGGATGGATTCTGTTCGAACGCCGACGTACGGTTCTGCCGCGTTGTCCAGTTCTGCCCGTGCGTCACGATCTCGTATTCGCTCGGCATCTTGCGAACTTCACCGAACGCACTGAACGTGCGGCGTGCGCGTGGTTTGCGAACGTGTTCAGTCATGAGCGACTACTCCTTCGGGCGCGGTGCGCTTGATGTTCTCCCACACGATTTCGTCGCTGTTGTTGACGACACGGCCGACGAAAGACGACATCATCGTTCCGAAGGAACGAATCTCGTAGTCTGCGCCCAGATATCCGCGAAGCGTGTCCTGCGTGAGACGAATTCGGTCATGTCCTTGGATCCGCACATACGACCCGCGGTCGACGATCTCGATGGCTTGGTCGGGATTGTCATCGCGGATGGCGGCGATAACTTCTTCGATCTGGTCACCCATGCGCAGGATGGGACCGACAACACTGTTCATGACGCTCCCTTGGGGACGAGATACTCGACCGCGATGTGGTCGAGAGGTGCGAAGCCGGCCTCGGCGACCGTCATCTCCGCGGGGACGACCCGACCGTTGTGGATGACGACCTTCTCATACGGACGGGCACGCACACGTTTGCCCTCGACGTGATGGGCGACCGCCGCCGCCACTTCGGTCATGGTGTCAGCGGTGGTCACCGGCACCAGGATCTGGACGAAGTCCGTCGCGAAGATCGCGTTGAGCGGTACCAGCTCCGGTGCCCGATCCGCGGGCCCCAGCTCGATTGCTTCTCCAGACTGTGTCATTGCGTCGCCCCCTCAACCGTTGCGACAGCGAGACCCTCGACCGCGCGGCCGACATAGTCGCGAGTCCAGGCGCCGTAGTCGGGGTCGTCGCCCATGGCGTCGGGCGTCATACCCATGTAGTTCAGGATCCCGCCGACATCCATCGGCTGGATCTGACCGGCCAGGAACCGGTCGATGAGCGTCTCGTGATTGACATTGTCACGGTCTTTCCAGAAGATCTGCCGGCAGGCGTTGGTGCAGAAGTGGTACTTCTTGCCGTCGTAGTCGAGTTCCCAATTCCGAACCTTCCACTCCCCGTTGCGCGACGGGGTCGCATTGCAGCACGGGAGATGGCAGGTGCTGCACAGCCACGGCAACGTTTCGGGCAACGTCGCCTCGACGTTGTTGGCGTTGACCTGGTCGATCATCACGTCCCACTTGTCGCCGTAGACGTTCTCCCAGTTGGGGTATTTGGAGGCGAGCCAGGCGCGTTCGTCCTTGCTGACGCCGGCCTTCGGGCGCCACCATGTGGTGGGTCGCCAGTACCACAGACCCATGTGCAGCCCGTGGTGCCAGGTGTCGAGTCCAGTGATGAACTCATCCCAGTACCACGGCTTCTTCAGTCCGTAGTCTTCGATCGTGTGGATGTACTGATCGATGATCCACTCCTCCATGAACTCCCGGTAAGACTGCTTGCGGTGTTCGAGAGGGGTGTAATAGTCCATCGCCGGTCCGGTGAGCGCGGCGAAAGCTCGGGCCGAGCCCCAGAAGCTCTTGTCGATCACCCACTGTGCGCGGACCGGGTCGTGCTCGACCAGGATCTCCATCGTCGGCCCACCCTGCTGGGAGTGGCGAGCTTCGTCGGTCTGGATCGAGGAGATCATGTTGGCGAAGTTCACATCACCGGATTCCAGTGCGTCCGCCGAGAGAGCAATGAACTGCAGATTGGTGAAGCCGGTCTCGAAGGTGAACGGCAGCTCGATCGCAAGGTCGACGACGTTGGGGGAAGTTATCATGCCGTCGAACAGGTTTCGTAACGCGATCGGTACCCAGTCGTTGGTGTGGAACGTTTTCTGGGTCCAGTCGTACTGTGCGTCTTGGCCGACGAACTCGTGTCCGAAGAACGTGGTGATCTGCGCGTGCCGCATCTCGTCGAGCTGACCGAACGTCGCCATGTTGCGCCAGGAGCCATTCAGTCCGAACCGTGCCATCTTCAGTTCACCGAGCACCGCAGCGTATTCGACCAGCGCGACCCCGCCGAAATGCATTTTGGTGGCCGACTTCCACCCCTCGTCGAGGTCGTGAAACGTGTTCGAGCGCTGCAATGCGGCCTTGACCGCGTAGGTGGATGATTCCTTTTCACGTTGGGTTGCCACATATTCGGGATAGCTGACCTTGTAGGACTCCTCCCATCCCTGCCACGCCTCGCGCGGTACCTTCCCGGTACCACAATGCCATTCAGGATAGATTGCCTCGTCGTCGACGTATGTGGGCGTCCAATCGACGTCGCGGACGAAGCCCTGCCACTCTTCTCGCTTCAATAGGGTCATAATGGTGTGCTCCTCTAGTCGACTTCCATGTGGCCGAGCTGTTGGCTGATTCCGGCGTTGTTCCAATACCCGGTCACCGATTCGATGAGACCGTCGCTGTTGAGCCGGAAGAGGAATATGTGTGGCTCGCTGAAGGTCTTGCCTGCGGGGAGGACCAAGCCCCATGGCTGCTGCTGAGTTCCGCCGATATCGACCTGGACGACGACGTCGCCCTCGTCGTTGGCGTCGACGGAATGCACGACATTGGACAGGTTGGGAAACGCGGTGATCAGGCCCGTCCAGATCGGCTTTCCTACTGTTCCCACCTTGCCGTCGCCACGCAGTACGCGCTGTTTACCCCACACTTCGAAGGGCGGGTAGGAGAAGTCTGCGTTGATCGTGCAGAGATCCACCATCCCGTCGACGTCGTGTGCGCGGTACCGGTCGAAGAACTCGGTCACCACCGCAGCGTTCTGTGCTGCAGTGCGCGACGACACAATTACTGATGCACTGGACATGGGTGAGCTCCTCAGACGATTGCTATTTGGTCGAACCGCTTGACCCCGAGGCGGCGGTAGAGCTGCTGTTGACACCAGTACGCGTCGATCTGCGTGATGCGGTCCTCGGCGACGACGAAACGCCACACTTCGTCCAAGTCGATGTGTTTCTCCTGGTTGATCGCGCCGGCGTAGGAGGCGGCTTGGGTGCCCTGGACGTTGATCTCGGTGGTGACCACGTTGCCTGCGGTGATGGTCCTCTTCACGGTGACGATCAGATCGGGGAAGGCCTCGACAATGTCGGCGAGGACGGCGCGGATGGTGCCGCGCCCGGTATCATGGCGACCGAGTCCGTAGACGTTGACGTTGATGTCTTCGGCTGTGTCGGCGAGGGCTCCGTCGATGTCACGTCCGGCGAAGTCATCGAGAAAGTCACTGACGACTTTCTGTGGGCTGCGACTGTTCACAGGGGTACTCCTTCTGGTCTTGCGCAGGAACGACAGCACCTCAGGCTGCTTTCGCCGAGGACGCGGCTTTCAGCGCTGTGATGACGGACGCGGCGACGGCCTCGGTCGAACCCGGGTTCTGGCCCGTGATGACGTGCCGGTCGACAACAACGTGGCTTGCCCACGCGGACGGGCCGTCGTCGAACACGGCCCCGGCATTCATTAGCGCGGTGTCGACGTACCAAGGCAGACCGAGCAGGCCCGGTTCAGTTTGGTTCTCCTCCTCGTCGGTGAAGCACGTCATCCGGTAGCCGTCGAAAAGCCATTGACCGTCAGCACGTTCGGGCGCCGAGAGCATCAGCGCGGGGCCGTGACACAGAGAGGCGATCGGCGCACGCTTCTCGTGCAAGGCAACCAGCAGTCGCCCGACATCGGGGTTGTCTGCCAGGTCGACCATCGGTCCGTGCCCACCCGGGGCGAACACCGCATCGAAGCCGGCCAGTTCGTCGTCACCGAGGCTGCGCAGATCCAGTGGATGGTTGAATCCCTCGATCTCGTCGAGTCGTGCTTTTCGTTCGCCGGCAAGTTCTTCACTCGCTGCCCGTTGTGCCGCGACGGCCTGGTGAATCTCTACTGGGCTCAGTCCTGCGGTCAGGCCGTCCTCCACCATTACATCGGCGAGGTGTCGATCGTGGCGCCACGCGATCTTGGCTGCCTTGCTGACCTGATCGTGCGCCTGCGCCGGTGTCATGCCCTTGCCCTCGAGTGCCGCTGCAATCCGGCGACTGGCGGCAAGTCCTAGTTCGGTGTTTTGGTGCAGCGTGAATCGGATGTCGTCGACATCGTGGGAGAAGGTGCGCACGACGGAGTTGAGATAGTCCTTGTCTTCTTCCGGATAGTGGAAGTACCAGTTCAGTCCGTAGGGATCGGCTGTGGGCTTCTTGCCGTCGGGGGTGATGACGGCGACGTCGAAACCGGCCGCGGTGAAACTTTCGAAGGGCTTGATCGCTTCCTCGGCGAAGTACCCTGTCGGATGGCTCGTGCCATCGGCCATGGTGATCTCGGTTGCACTCGAGACCAGGTAGGCAATGCGCGTCATCGGCTTCCTCCTGCGTCGTTGATGGTGAGAATGTGACCGCTGCCCCGTTGATGGTGAGAATGTGACCGCGATTACCTCCACCTCGAAGCAAACCCCACCCGCAACCGCAGCGGTACCGCGTTCCGACTCAATCTGTGCCCATTCCGAGCGACTCTGAAATACCGATATCGCAGACCGACGGACTTGTATCGCAATCGAACGCAGTAGCGACTATCTCAACCGTCTCGGACCTAGCGTGGGGTTGCGCGGCCGTCGGCCGCGCTGTCACCGACACGACGGAGGATCATCAATGTCCCGCATACTTTTTGCCGTGACCGGATCAGATAGTTGGACACTGGCCGACGGCACTGTGCACCCCTGCGGATACTGGCCCGAAGAGTTGGCTGTCCCGCACGAAGTGTTCACCGACGCCGACGCCGGCTTCGAGATCACGATCGCTACTCCGGGCGGCGTCCGCCCGGTAGCAGACGAGGCTGGGTTTTCGCCGGAAATGAACGGCGGCACCACCGAACCCGGAGAGCGATTTCGTTCCTACCTCGACGGCATTGCCGAGATCCTTTCAAAACCAACCGATCTGAATAGTGTCCGTGCGGAGGACTTCGACCTGGTCTTCGTCCCAGGGGGGCATGGTCCCATGGAAGACCTTGCAGTGTCGGATACTTTCGGCGCACTCATCAGCGAATTCGTTGCACAGAGTAAACTCGTCGCCGCGGTGTGCCATGGACCGGCAGCGCTGTTGCCGGCCCGCAACGGAGACGGATCATGGCTGTTCACAGGCCGCCGTGTCACGGGATTCAGTAACGCCGAGGAATCTCAGGTGGGGTTCGCAGACAAGGCGCCGTGGCTACTACAGAACCGGCTCACTGAGAGCGGAGGCGTGTTCGAAGAGAGCGGCTCGCCATGGCAGGAGCATGTCACCGTGGACGGCAACCTCTACACCGGTCAGAATCCAGCATCATCGAGGCCGTTGGCGGAGGCACTGGTTGCGGCGCTGGTCTCAGCTCGCGTCTGAGCGAATCGCCCGCATTTCCTCGCCCAGGGCCTGTGCATCTGCATAGGCCTTGGGTGTCGTCCCGAATCGCCCCCGGAATTCCTTGATGAAGTGGGACACGCTGCAGTAGCCCACCGCACGCGACACCTCGGTGACAGCGAGTCGACCGTCAACGAGCAGTTCGCGTGCGCGGTCGAGGCGAATCTCCTTCACGAACTGGTACGGCGACCGGCCTGTCACCTCGCGGAACAGATGCGAAAATGCCGACGGGCTCAGACTCACCTGCTCAGCCATATCGGTGACAGTCATCGGTTCGCCGAGATGGGCACGGATGTAGGTCAACGCAGCCGCGACCGGATTGCCCGCCGCCTGCTGTGCGGCGATATGCAACATTCGCGAGAATTGCTCCCTCTTCAGGACGCGATACACCATTTCCTGCATGTATAGCGGAGCCAGCACGCGGCGATCAGGTCCCACCGACAGCGCTTGCAAGAAACGCACCACCGTGCCCATCAGGTCCTGGTCTAGTGCCGATACCACGCACTTGTCGGGTTCTGCGTCGCGTACCGGCGGGAACGACGCGGCTCGACGCTCGAGCATGTCCGTCGACACCTTGCGGACGAGCGCTGGGTCGATCTGCAGAACGAACGACAGGAAGGGCAGACGCGCAGACGCCTCGAGAATCTCTGCTTGAAAATGCAGATTACTGCTTAGCACAAGGTAATTGAACGGGTCGTACACGTAGCGCTTACCCTCGACGGTCACTGCCTTGCGTCCCTGCGCGACGATGCCCAGAGATAGTGACTGAATTTCCTCCCACTGCGGGTCCATCGGTTCGGTGAATCGATAGATAGTCAGTCCTGGCCATCCGCCGTCGTTGCCACCGACCCGCGGCGCCCGCGCGGCGAGCGCAGCAATAAGATCACCGGAGGTGATTCTGTGCTCAATTTGATTAATAGTCATTGATCGGACCTTCCGTCAGCGAGCACACGCCGCAGCGCAATATATGGGCCCGCGGCAGCCGCTTCGTCGAGATCTGCGGTCCTGGTTTCCTCGTGGACGTCGATAAATTATACGCCTCGTCGCCGCAAAAATCATTCGTCGTCCAAATGCGAAGCGAAACTAATTATAGGTAGAGAAGGAGAGGACAGGGTCCCTCATCGACGAGACTGAGAAGTCCGTAGGACAGTAGCGCCTGCGGGCTTTTTCTCTGCCCGAATGCAGTTCCGGTGCCGACGGTCATAAGCCTGTCACCTGGGGAGACCCTAGTGGCTGCTGGGTGGTTGTTCGCCATCTCCACGACGCTCGTTGCCGGTGTGCGATTTGGCCGGCATCGCCCCTCGCGGTGCCAGGTGCAACCAGGATCGGGGCACCTGCTCGAGCCCATCGGCGTAGGCCGCGGCCAGCAACAACCCCGCGGTCCTGCGCATCCCCACCATCCGGACTTCATCGAACCGCTCCTGCGCTGCCCAACACTTCGCCTCGGCCGCCACCTCCTCGAAACCGGGAATCCACCGACCGTCGATCCGCGCGGCGAGGGCATGCGAGAAGTGCCGCGGCGGCGATACCAGGAGTAACTGCCCCTCGGGAAGGACCGGGCAGATCGACTCGTCGTCGACCGGCGCCACCGTGCCGAATCGCACCCACGGCGGCCTGGGCCACGACAGCCGGTTTGTCGAGGTCGGAGTGGCCATCCCGCTCCGGGAACGATGTATCAAGCACAGCGGCGACGTAGCACAGCCGACACACGCGGCTGCAGTTGACGAGGTCGACAAATCCGCGACGACGGCACTGCGCGACTTGAGAATTCGTACGCACCCACACCTTGCAGGGTGCGCACCGTCCGTCCGCACCACAGACACCCCATCCATGACACACACGGCATTCGCCGCCACCAGGCCTCATGGGCATCGCTCGGTCATCCAGTGGGTTCACACCGGCGGTAGCGGTCGAGGACCGCGGCGCCCCCGCTGAGGAGTCGGACGGACCTGGGGCCCACTGGCAGCAGGAGTGCGCAGGCCGCCCTCGGCGGTGATCTCACTCTGGTCGGTTCCCGTCCCGGAGACCGGCTGGGGCTCGAGCAGGTCCGCCCTAGTGCAATCCAGCGCTGCGCAGATCAGATCGAGTTCGTCGAGCCGGACCGAGATCGGCTTCTTGCTCCACAAATGGGCAACCTTGCTCAGCGACGGCTCGAATCCGACCTCAATCGAACCTGCGCGCACTCCGGCACCGGTCCAGTCCTTCCGTTAGGGGACCTGCCGTCTCTGCAGGTCAAAACCCTATTCTGCCGGGATCAGTCGTCGGTCGGACGAATCGTCATCACTCCGCCGGCCGGCTATCGGCGGCCCGTACCCTTGCCCCCATGTCCGCTGATCCAGGCAGCATCTGCGCCGACGGCCACCAGGCGCTGCCGAACCCGGCCGCACAGGATGCTTCGGCGGATCCCCACATCATCACAGCCGCGGCCGTACCGGAACGGACATCGAGCTGCGGATTCACACGTCCATCGCGCCGTTCGACGTCGCGGCCGAGTAGGGGTTCCCGCGGCTACCGGGTTCGCCGTCACGGTCATCGTGCACATCGTCGACGCCGAGACGGGCCAGTCACGCTACTGCCACCCGCGGAACCCGCCGAGTGGGCGCGCGCGATCTTCTCCACCGTCGACACCACGCACGGCTACTCCTCGCGCCGTCGACCCGGACACCGGCACACGCCACCGCCCGCCGCGGGCAAACACCTCATACCTTGGCGGTATCGCCGTGTGTCGAGCTCTTGACGCTGGCCTATGAAGCCCTTTGCTCACCGGGTCCGAATCCGGTTCGGCGAGTGGGGAGCGTTTGATTCGGCGTCGCGGATTGGTATTCCTGCTCAACTATCCACGCCGCGATCTGACTTCGGGAGTTGAAGCCAAGTTTGGTAAGAATATGTTCGACGTGGCCTTGAGCGGTACGTTGCGAGATCACCAGTTCGGAGGCGATTGCCCTGTTGGTCATCCCCTTCGAAACCAGGTACGCGACCTGCCTTTCTCTTCGTGTCAGCGTCGTGTCAGAACATGCGAGGCCCTGGTTGGTCGTTTGAGTCTCGCCGAGAGCGAAGGCGACAGCGTCGGCGACACACGTATCCGATCCGTTGGAATACGCTGCCTCGAAAGCTCGATCGCCAAGTGCACGTCTTGCCTGCTGCTCGCAGCGCGCGTGGTGTGGGAGTAGCTGTGGGGAGACGATGCATGCTCCGCCGACCCCGTGCGCCGCTCCAAGGAGGAGCGCCGCTCGGCGAGCGTCTCGATTCCGGCCAGAGATCCACGCTGAAATCTCCAGGCAACCAGCGACGCCCAGACGGTCGTTAACGACAGAAGCGGATCGCAAGCAGTCTTTGACCATGCTGTCCGCTCGTGCGAGGTCGCCGTGTTGGAAGGTTGTCAAGGCTGCGATCCATTGGATCCACCGACGGTAGGTCTCTGTTCCACGAGTGTCGCCTATTTCCGAGATGCAGCGTAGGCACAGTTGTACACGTGCTATGTCACCCGACAGTCCGCTCGCGAGCGCAAGTCCGAGCCACGCCCAAACTTGCTTTAAGGGTGCTTCATGGTTTCGGCTGACCGATACGGCTTTGTCGAAGAACATTTGGGCCTGGGAGAAATGGCCTCGCAGGATGGCGTGACATCCTGCGGCATAGAAGTCGAGCAGCCCCACGTGCTCATCAGCTGCGTGTGCGCTGTGCTTCATCCCATCGTCGATGAGTGCTCTCGCTGCCAACAGATCACCTTGCAGAGCGGCGAGGACACCTGCAGCATAGAGTCCTTCGATCCGGTCAGCGCTTGGGTGGCCGTGTGCTCCGTCCAACATCCTGGTGAACCATTGTCGTCCCTCCCCCAGCATGCCCTGAGCACACCAGAACGGGTATAGCGCAACGGCAATTCGCAAACCTGTGTCCCGTTCGGCGCCGTCTTGTCCGGTGCCACAGTGTTCGAGTGCGGCTCGTAGGTTCGGCTGTTCCGCCTCCAACCGGGCGATCCAGTCGACTTGGTGACGACTGATCCACTCACTGTTCGCTTGATTTACCAGTCGGGCATACCAATCGCGGTGCAGCCGGCGCAGCGATTGATATTCGGTGTCGTCCTGCAGCTGTTCTCTTCCGTAGTCGCGTAGGGTTCCAAGTAGGCGGTACCGCGCTGTGGCACCGTGGTCCTCTCTGATGAGGATTGACTTGTCGATTAGCGAGGCGATGAGGTCGAGCACCTCGTCCGCGGCGAGGTTGCCGGCGCAAATCCCCTCGGCTGCGTCAAGGTCGAAGCTTTCCTCGAAGACCGACAGTCTTGCCCAGAGCGCCCGTTCCTCAGCGGAACATAGGTCGCGAGTCCAATCGATAGACCGCCGCAATGTCTGTTGGCGTGCGGGCGCACCCGTCGTACCTACCGACAGCAGGCTGTAGGGGTCGGGCAGCTTCTGCAGGATCTGTTCGACAGACATTGCCCTCAGCCGAATCGCGGCCAGTTCGATCGCTAGTGGGATCCCGTCGAGTCGACGGCAAATCGCGGATACTGCCCCGTGATTGGCATCAGTGAGGCCGAACTCGGGGACAATAGTTGCTGCCCGTTCCGTGAATAGGGTGATCGCCTCGCACCGTGAGGTGCTGTGCACCGGGCGCTGCAGATCTTCGCTCGGCACTGTCATGGGCGGGACGCGGAATACCGCCTCCCCACCGCTTCCGAGAGCTTGCCTGGTGGTGGTCAGTATCCGTAGTCCTGGGCAACGTCGCAGCAGGAACGCGCACAAGGCGGCTGTCGATGCGATGAATTGATCGCAGCAGTCGAGGATGAGCAGCGCGGTCTTGGGCGCGAGATGCTCCGCAAGTTTCGGGGCGGTATGCTCGTTGTATTCGGCAGGCTTGCCGACGATGTCGGAGACTGCGGCGACGAGCGACGAGCCGTCGGGAATTTCACTGAGGTCAACCAACCAGACACCGTCGTCGAAGGTGCGTAACACCTCCGATGCGACGCGACACGCTAGCCGGGTTTTCCCTATTCCACCAGCCCCGGTGATGGTTACCAGTCGCGTCACTGATAGCAGTCGTTTTGTCTCCGCCAGTTCGCGGCGGCGCCCGACAAAACTGGTCAACTCGTACGGCAGGTTACCCACCCTGCTTTTGCTAGCCGTAGGCATCTCGAGGCCACCGTGCCGAGTGTCCGGTGAAGGGAGAACGACCCGCTATGGCCGCACTCGCGGATCGAGTACCCGAACGCAGATGCTGACGAGGGCTCGGACCACCATTGCGACTTGACGGAGCGTCCAACTCCGACGCCGAGTGTCGAGAGCCGAGCGGATGGCCAGCGGTCGGCAGCTGGTCGGTGGCACTGGTGTAGCGGTCATCGGCGGCGGGGCGCAGTGACAGGCTCGCCTCGACGGCTTCGGGGCCGGTCTGTAGCCGTCGCTGCAGCAGTTCGCCGCACTCGGGGTTACCGGTGGACATCGGAGCGTTCGGCGTCTCGGTGGTGGGCGTTCGAAACGGGGTAGGTTTCTGCGAGTTGCTCACTGCATGTTGGATCGCATTCCAAGTCTTGGACGCTTTGCCAGAGCTTTTGGAGAAATCTCTGCCTAGACATTCCAAATGTCTGGAATATCTCGCCGGAAGGGGCTCCGCCGAAGGGAATCCAGATCTGGGCGAAGCGAAAGATCTCCTGCGCCTCACTCTGACGGTGTCGTCCCTTAGCCCTTCTCTGCCTGAGCTTGTGATAACGAGTCGATCGATAGGGGCGCGTCTGGTCGTCAACCAGCGAGTTCCGGTCCACCCCAGTGGGGGATGAGGGTTGTTTCTGTGAGGGTCCAGCTGTATTCATGGCAATTCCAGGGCTGATGGAGGTTTGAGATCAGTGAACTCTTGGGTGTTGGGAGATCTGTAGGGGATCTCGATCCTTTGAGGCGGAACTAGTGCGAGGCTATGTCGATGAGTACCTTGCCGATGGTGCCTCGTTCGACTGCGGCATGAGCTTCCGCCGTCCGGTCGAGGTCATAGCGTTCGAGCGGTAAGCCGTGTTCGGTACCGACCTTCATTGCGCCGTCAGCGACGGCAGCGTTCACGCTGGCCACGGCGAGTTCCTTCTGGTCGGCGCTCGTCGTATAGGTGTAGGTGAAGCTGATGTGCACGTTCTTGACGAGTAGCCCAAGTGAGGGTGTCCGCAGTGTTTCGCCGTTGACGAATGTGTAGACGCTGATGGTCCCGTTCGGTGCGATCACGCTGACATCAACCTCGAGATTGGCTGCCAGATCGACCTCGACTATTCGTTGCACGCCATCGGGTGCCAGCGCGGCGATGCGTGAGGCGACGTCCTCTGTGCGGTAGTTGACGATGTGGTGAGCGCCTGCGTTGCGGGCAAGCTGCGCTTTTTCCGCACTGCTCACGGTCGTGATGACGGTTGCGCCTGCCCACACGGCCAGTTGAATTGCGGCGTGCCCTACGGCACCCGCTCCGCCGTGCACCAGCACACTGCTGCCTGTGAGTGCGCCCGGATAGAGTCGGCTGGGACCAGCCTCCGCGGAAGTGAGCGTGCGGTACGCGGTCAACGCGGGGATACCGAGCGACGCACCAACGTCGAAGCTGGCGGCCTCCGGAAGTGCCACTGCGTGGCGGGCGGGCACGACCACGTACTCCTGTGCCGTGCCTGATGCCCGACCATAGGCCACATCCCACAGCCACACTCGTTGCCCAACAAAGAATCCTTCGACGTCGTCGGCGAGTGCGTCAATGACTCCGGCTCCGTCCTGGTTCGGAACCTGCTCGTCGAATTTCATGCCTGACGACTGGCCCGATCGGCTGCGCCAATCTGTCGGGTTGACCCCCGACACGACGAGGCGGACACGGACATGGCCGGCCGGTATCTGCGGCATCGCCTTCTCTACCAGCTGCAGAACCTCGGGACCGCCTGTCCGTGTGTAGATAACAGCTTTCATCCTTGTGCTCCTCGAGTCGATCACGATCAATAACGTGGGAGTGAGACGCGGGCGTCGGACACCCGCTCCCGGTGTGCCTGCCTCGGGGAAGCCCGGCCGACTCCGGGCCACCGCTCAGCCAACCGCTACCTTGCGGTTCATCGTCGGCAGGACATCGGTCTCCGCGGCGATGGCACGTGGACTGTGATACTTGCGCAATTCGAAGTTGGCTATTGCGCGCTTGTGCACCTCGTCGGGACCGTCCGCGAGGCGCAGAATGCGTAGGTGCGCGTACGCCATGGCCAACGGGAAGTCGTCGGTGACGCCTCCTCCGCCGTGCACCTGGATGGCACGGTCGACGATCTTCAGGGCGATCTGAGGTGCGGCGACCTTGATTGCCGCGATCTCGGTGCGAGCTGCCTTGTTTCCGACGGTGTCCATGAGGTGCGCGGCCTTGAGCGTGAGCAACCGGATCATCTCGATGTCGATGCGTGCCTCCGCGATCCAGTCCTGAATGTTGCTACGTTCGCTCAGTGGTTGCCCGAAGGTGGTTCGGGATTGGGCACGGGTGCACATCAACTCGAGTGCACGCTCGGCCATACCGATCGACCGCATGCAGTGGTGGATGCGTCCGGGTCCGAGCCGCGCTTGGCTGATCGCGAAGCCCTCGCCCTCACCCTTGAGGACGTCTTTCGAGGGAACTCGCACATCCTTGAAGTCGATCTCGGCATGTCCTTCCCGATCCTGATAGCCGAAGACGGGGAGTCCGCGGAGGACGGTGACCCCGGGAGCGTCGATCGGGACGACCATCATCGTTTGCTGCCGGTGCCTGGCCGCGGTGGGGTCGGTCTTCCCCATCACGATCATCACCTTGCAGTTCTTGTGCAACGCGTTGGAAGCGAACCATTTACGGCCGTTCAGCACATATTCGTCGCCCGCGCGTTCCATGGTCAGTTCGATGTTGGTGGCATCGGAACTCGCCACTGCCGGTTCGGTCATCGCGAACGCCGATGCCATGGTTCCGTCCAGGAGCGGCTTCAGGTATTTTTCCCTGTGCTCGTCGGTTCCGAATAGCTCGAGTACCTCGATGTTGCCGGTGTCGGGTGCGTTGCAGTTGCACGCCTCTGATGCAAGGTGGCTGCGACCCATGATCTCTGCGAGTGGTGCGTATTCCAGATTGCTCAGTCCGGGGCCTGTGCCGGGGTGCGGGTGGAAGAGGTTCCACAGCCCACGTACTCGTGCCTCGGCTTTGAGTTCCTCGAGGATCGGTGGTTGGAAATGGGGGTCTCCCGATTCGCGCATCTGCAGGTCGTAGATGGTCTCGGCGGGGTAGATGTGCGAGTCCATGAATTCGAGTAGGTCGGATTGATACTTCTTTGTACGGTCAGAGAATTCGAAAAGCGACATGTGAGCTCCTGCCCGGTGGTGCGAGTAGTTCGGGGGGTGTTCGTCGAGGCGTGTACTGTGCCGTCGACCTCTGCGGCTCCGCAGGGTGTGGGATTCGGTCTCCCGGCTCATCTCGCGATCTTGATGCCCGCGGCTTCCCGGTCCCAGGTGTCGGGGGTGATGCCCCACTCGCGAAGGGTGGTTTTTTGTATTTTGGCGGTGGGAGTTTTCGGTAGCTCGTCCACCAGCCTGATGTATCGGGGGATCATGTAGTACGCCATTCTCGGTTCGAGGAATCGGATCAGGGCGACGGGGTCGAGTGTGGTGCCGGGGACTGGCGCTACGACTGC
The DNA here is from genome assembly GCF_017068375.1 of Rhodococcus koreensis. Taxonomy (NCBI): domain Bacteria; kingdom Bacillati; phylum Actinomycetota; class Actinomycetes; order Mycobacteriales; family Nocardiaceae; genus Rhodococcus; species Rhodococcus koreensis. The sequence continues at coordinate 312,065 of NZ_CP070611.1, read as the reverse complement.
CATCACTTCGTCCTCGGAGATTTCGCTGGCGACCGCGATCACGGCCGCCTCGCGGACGTGCGGATGTGCCATGATTTCGGCTTCGACTTCCATCGAGGAGATGTTTTCCCCGCGTCGTCGGATCGCGTCCTTGAGCCGGTCGGCGAAGTAGTAGTTTCCTTCGGCATCCCGTCGCGCGGTGTCGCCAGTGTGGAACCACCCGTTGCGCCAGGCCTTGGCTGTTGCCTCCGGCATCTGGAAGTACCCGTGGTTCATCGCCCAGGGGGCATCGGTGCGGATGATGATTTCGCCGACTTCACCGATGGGTACCTCCCGGTCGGCGTCGTCGACCAGTCTGATCTCGACGCCGGGGCGTGCCTTGCCGCAGGTTCCGTGTTGGGTGGGGTTGGGGCCGGAAATGATCGGTGCCGAGAGCTCGGTCATGTTGTAGATCGTGTAGACGTCGACACCGAATCGTGTGGCGAACGCCGCGATGTCGTCGAGGAGGGGGACGATGAACACCTTGGTCAGCGGATTGTCGGCGTCGTCGTCTCGGGGTGGGCGGCGATCGACGAAGTTGGCCATGACGCCGAGCAGAAACACCATCGTGCTGTGCGTGTCGCGGATTTGGCTCCAGAAGCGTTCGCCGCTGAACCTGTCGACGACGGCGACCGACCCGCCGTTGATCAGCATCGCGTAGAGCAGCGTCGCCCCACCGACGTGGAAGGCCGGCATGTTGATCAGGAAACGGTCGTCGGCCGTCATGATGGGCATCGTTTCCGGTCCGAACATGGCGTACGCCTGCATGTATGAGGACAGGACGCCCTTGGACGGGCCGGTGGTGCCGGATGTGTACAGGATCGCCTGGGTGTGCCAGGGTTCGATCGGTGTGATCGGTTCCGACGGCTCGCCGCCGACCGTTGTCAGTTCGTCGGCCCCGACTATCTGGATTCCGTCGATGGTGGTTCGATCGCCGCCGACCTGGACTGCGAGGCGAACTTTTCCGCGTTCGTCGATCTCGTTCAGCCGCGGCAGCAGTTCCGCGTCGCCGATGACGATTTCCGCATCGGAGTTGGTGAGCACATGCGAGAGGACGCCGCCTCGATAGGCGGTGTTGATCGGCACGAACACCGCACCGAGATAGTTGATTGCGAACCAGAAGCGCAGGACGTCGGGGCCGTTGGGCAACCAACACACGACGTTGTCACCCTGACGGACTCCGATGGACTCCAGTGAGGCCGCTGTCTGTCGTACGTTCTGCAGCAACTCCGACCTGGTCCAGGTCGGGCCCCCGTCGAAGATGACGAACACCTTGTCCGGATCTTCGTTTGCGCGACGTTCGAGCAGGTACCGCAGGACGAGTCTGTCGCGAGGGGGGATTCGTGGATCCGTGGTCACGACTGTTCCTTTCGAAGATAGCGAGTAACGAGAGCTGCAATCAGCAGTACGACGCCGGCGAAGATCGGTTCGATGTAGAACGGCACACCGATCAGCTGCAATCCGGTCGAGCCCACGGCCAGCACCAAGACCGCGAGGATAGTGCCGGTGACGTTGAAGGTGCCCGGTCGGATCGATGTGGCGCCGAGGAAGCAGGCCGCGAAGGCCGGTAGCAGGAACTCGGGGCCAGTGGTGGGGTTGGCCGATCCCAACTTGGAAACCAGCAGGACACCACCGATACCGCACAAAAATCCTGATGCGGCGAACGTCATGATGGTCAAGCGATCCACGCTCAACCCGGATAGCCGTGACGCCTCACTCGAGCCGCCGACCGCGTACAGATACCGCCCCGTCGGGGTCATCCGAAGGACGTACCCCATCACGAGCGCGATCACGATTACCAGGAGGAATGGGATCGGGATGTAGAGGATGGAGCTGCGCCCGATGTCGGTCAGTGTGCTCGGGATGTTGTCGACGATGACCGTTCCGTCGGTGCTCCAGATGACGATTCCTGACAGTAGGGAGCTGACCGCGAGGGTCGCTACGAAGGAGCTGATGCCGATCGTGGCCACCAAGAACCCGTTGACGAACCCGAGCAGGGTCGACAGAACGATCGCGACCGCAATACCTGCGCCGGTCGAGAAACCCAGTTCACTCGTCGCCATCGCAACTGCAATTGACGCCATGCCCATGTTGGCACCGACCGAGAGGTCGTACTGGCCCACGATGAGCGGAAGCATCGCCCCCAGCGCGACCAGAATGAGTACCGCCTCGGATCCGAGGAGGGTTGTGAAGTTTCCCTGGGTCGCGAAGGTTTCAGGTTGCAGCACGGAGAACAGTGCGATGAACGCCAGCAAGATCACGGGTAGGGCCCATTGGGCGGCGCGAACACTCGTCGGGGTCGGCGCTGTGCGCGCGAGCGGACGCGGTTCGACCGTGGAGTCGGCCGAGACCGGTGACGTCGTGGTTTCCGTTGGTGGTGTGTTCATCCCGCGTCCTTCAAGTATGCGAGTTCGACCATTCGATCGACCGTCTTCGATTCGTTTTCGAGTTCTGCCACCAACTGCCCGTCCCGCAGGACCAGCACTCGATGACAGAGTGCGTTCAGGTCCTCGAAATCCGAACTGACCATGATGACGGTGGAGCCGTGTTCGGCGACCCACTGTTCGATCAGGTGGTAAATGTCGCTCTTGGACCCGACGTCGACGCCTTGTGCGGGCTCATCGAGCAGGAGAATGGTGGGGCTGATTTCGATCCACTTGGCCAGCACACCCTTTTGTTGGTTGCCGCCGGAGAGTCGGCCCATCATCTGTGCGGCGTTGCCCGGGCGGATGTCGTACGACCCGATGAGTTCTCGAACGCGCTTCGTCTCGGGTCCCACTTGTATCCGCCCGTACTTCCAGTAGCGGCCGACCGTGAGCAGTGAAAGGTTCTCCGCGACCGTCATGCGCCCGAACACACCGTGGTGGATCCTGTCCTCGGGGACGTGGGCGATTCCAGCCTGGATGGCGCTCGCGGGATGGCGGAAGTCCACGTCCTGGCCGTGGAGTCGAATGCGTCCGCTTTGGCGTTGCTGCGCGCCGAAGAGCAACCGGATGATTTCACTGCGACCCGATCCTTGAAGGCCGGCGATTCCGAGGATCTCGCCTCGGTGCGCGGTGAACGAGACGTCCGACACCCGGGTTGCGGTCAGTCCCTCGACCTCGAGGACCACGTTCGCTCGGGCCTTCGGTGCGGATTCGGGGTACAGCGTGACCAGGTCACGACCGACGATCTTTTGTACCAGTGTGCGTTCGTCGAGGTCGGCGATGTCGAACGTGCCGATCTTCTTGGAGTCGCGGAGCACCGTTACGCGATGGGCGACATCGAAGACTTCCTGCAGGCGGTGGGACACGAAAAGGACCGCCGTTCCCTGCTCTGCGAGACGTCGGATCACCTGGAACAGGGCGTCCACCTCCGACCGGGGCAGAGCGGCCGTGGGCTCGTCCAGCACAATGAGACTTGCGCCGTCCTTCGCGCTCGCCAGTGCCCGTGCGATTGCGATAGTCGCGTGCTCGCTCGCTGACAGTGTCGAGGCCAGCGCGTGCGGTGGGATGTCCTCTCGTCCGAGTATCGCCAGCGCCTCCGTTGTCTTGTTCGCTTGCGTGCGCCACTGGATCCGCCCTCCCTTGGTGGCGAACCCGGCACCGAGGGCCATGTTCTCCATGACGCTGAGGGTCGGCACAATCCCGAAGTCTTGGTGTACGAAGACCAGTCCTCGTTCCACGGCCTGGGCAGCGGTGTACGGGATCGCAAGTCCTTTACCGCGGACGTTCAATTCGGCGCCCCCGTCCGGGGCTTGGTAGCCGGACAGGCATTTGATGAAGGTCGACTTTCCGCATCCATTCTCACCGACAAGTGCGTGAATCTCGCCGGGCTCGAGCGTGAGATCGAAGTCGGTGAGGGCCCGCTGGCCGGGGAAGGTCTTCGAGAATGAGCGGATCTCGACAGCGTGTACTCCGCCTCCGGCCGGGTCCGAGGTCACGAGACGCCCCAGAGTTGGGTGAATGCGGCGGCGGGGTCGCTGTCGCCGAGATAGGTCTCGCCCTCGCCGGGTGCATTGCTCTTGATCACGAGCTTGTCCTTGACGCCCTGGTCGACGGGTTGTTCGCCGGCGAATACCCGGTTGAATTGATCGACGCCCGCGTAGGCGATCCACTTGTACGGCGAGGCCACGGTGCCGGCCTCGACGTCCCCGTCGCGGATCCACTTGACATTGAGGTCGATGGGATCGAAGCCGTATGCGCGTTGGCCATCCTGTACCAGTCCTGCCGATCGCAGTTCAGGAAGTACGAACGTCAGGGGCGCGTCGTACGGCGCGAACAGGGCGTTCCATCCCGGGTTCTTCCGGAGCAGGGCGACGGTCTGTTTGGGCAGTGACGTACTGATGTCTTGGACGAGGAAATTTTGCTGTCCGACCAGTTCACAGCTCGCGCCCGCAGCCTTGCACTCGTCGATGAATTTCACAACACCCTGCTGGCGGCGAATGGTGTTTCCGAACTCGCTGTCTTGCAGCAGGATTGCCTTCAGGTTCGCGCCACTGTCGATGAAGGCCTGGGCAGCGAGCGCGTAACCGTCCCGTTCGTGCTGGGCGGCCGCGGGAAGTTCGTCGACCAACAGTTCCGGCTCGTCGATGCACGAGAAACAGATGGTATCGATACCGGCCTCGTTCGCCGCCTTGAGTGGAGCCTGAATCGTGGAGGAGTCGATCGCGACCGTGAAGATTCCGTCTGCCTTCATGCTGACTGCCCGGTTGACGGCATCGGCCATCTTGGCGGGGTCGCCGGCCGGGTCGATCATGATCGTCTTCCAGCCGATGGCCTGGGCGGCCTCTGCGAACTGATCGACCGCGAACTTACAGCCCTGCGCGGCAGCAGAACACGGGATCGTGACGATCGTCTTGTCTTTGACTGCGGGAGGTCCACTTGTCGGCGCAGTCAGAGGAATCTCGCCCGACGCGGCTTTCGCCACCTGTTCAGCGTGTGTGAGGAAGGCCCTCGCCGACTCGCTATCGCCCGGGCCCGAGCTCGTCCCGCCACCATCGGAACCGCATCCCACCGTCCCGAACACTATGGCGATGGCTCCCACGAGAGCCGCTCTCTTGAACACGTCATTTCCTCCAGTTGGCCGCTAGCCCCCGCCAAAGACCACCCATGCGAGTGGACTGATCAGTACGGTCGCATGAACGGAATCTCGTGTCAAGGGTCACATCTTTTCCGTGAAATCCGTAGACTCTCCCTTGAATGAACGGTACATTTTTTGTGGTCGCGCAACCGTGCGTTCACGAACAGAGACTTGGAGTGTTTGGTCATGCCGGAGATTGTGAAATTCGAAATGCCGCGAGTGGAGACGGTCGTGCAAGGGGTTGGCGCGGTCCGTGAAATCGGCACCGAACTCGACCGCCGCGACCTCAAGCGTGTATTTCTGGTGACAGGCCACTCGGTGGGGTCGAGTGAGGCCTTCGCAGCACTGGCGGCCGACCTCGGCGACCGAGTGGTCGGGACATACAACCAGGTCAAGGCCCACAATCCCGTGGACCTCATCGTCGACCTGATCACAGCGGCGAAGTCTGCGCAGGCAGAAGCATTCGTCGCTGTGGGCGGGGGGTCACCGGTCGACGCCGCGAAGCTGGCAGCGATCGGGCTCTGCGAAGGTTCGGAGTCGGTCGAGGACCTCGCCCGCAATTACCTGGTATTCGAGTACCCGAACACGATCCGTCAAAAGCCCCTCACCGGGAAACCCATCCCCGTCTTCGCGGTGCCCACGACGCTCTCCGCAGCGGAATGGGACGGTTTCGCCGGCTCCGTCGACCACACCCGCGACACCAAGGACCTGACCGTCTACCTCGAAGCGACGCCGCAGGTCGTTTTCCTCGATCCCGAGTTCTGCGCTCACACCCCTCGCGACCTCTGGGCCACCACCGGAGTGCGTGCGCTCGACCACGCGGTCGAGACCGCCTACGCCAAGAACGCCCACCCCTTCACCACGGCGTTGGCGAATGGGGCCCTGACGATGCTGGCCGAGAACCTGCCCCGGTCGGCGAAGGATCCGCATGATTACGAGGCCGCGCTGAAGTGTCTCGAGGCCGCGTGGATGTCGATCATCGGAGTCCACAACGTGTCATTGGGTCTGTCCCACGCGATCGGTCATCAGCTCGGGGCCGTGGGCATCCCGCACGGGGTGACCTCGTGCATCATGCTTCCCCACGTCATGCGCTTCCTCGAGCCGGTGACGTCCGCCGAACAGGCACGCATGGCTCAGTCGCTGGCGCAGGTTCAAGGCGACGGAGAAGACCTTCCGGCGGCCGACAGGCTCGAACGGATCCTCGACGAACTCGGGGTCCCTCGCCGGGTCTCCGATTTCGGGGTGGGGCGCGACAAGATGGACGGAGTGGCGCGGGCCACCCTGGGCGACATCGTGGTGCGTGAGTCGCCCCGGCCGGTGGACGAGACGGTGGTGTACGAGCTGCTCGAAACCGTGTGGTGAGTGCGGATGCGCCCGTATAGCGCGGCTGCCAGCCGATAACGAAGGAGGAGGCCCCGGGCGATCCGCCCGGGGCCTCCTCCTTCGTCACCGCAGGGAGCCGGCCCTCATGCTCTCAGAGGTCCCGCTCGAGCACTCCCTCCAGCAACGAGTCGCTGAACAGGTCCGCGATCTCCTCTGGAGTCCGATCACCGTCTGGACGGATCCACGAGTACGAGTAGTTGTAGAGACCGAGAATACCCTTTGTGACCAGGGGGTCCAGGACCCGGAACTCACCTGCCCTGGCACCGCCCTCCAAGACCTCGACCACCATGCTCTCGTATCGTTCGCGGGCCTCCTGGATCACGACACGTCGCTGCCCAGTCAGGGCCTTGAACTCTTGGAACGACACCGTCCACTCCACCACGTTGTCGGCGATGTTGCGCAACGCCACACGCATCAGTTCCCGAAACCGCTCCTGGTAGGTGCTGTCCATCGCCAGGACCCGGCCCGACTGCGTCAGCAGGTCCGCCATGCGCGTGTGGCAGATCTCGAACAACACTGCTTCCTTGTTCCCGATGTGGTGATAGAGCGCGCCCTTGCCAAGCTGGGTTTCCTTCGAGATCTCCTCGACACCGGTGCCGTGGTAGCCGTTCTCAGCGAAGAGTTTGGCCGCCGCATCCATGATGCGCTGCCTGGATTCCACGCCGATGCGGGTAGTTCGACGCGTCGAACTACCCAGCTTGACATCAGACATTTGATGGTCCCTTCGCTTGTTCATCAGGCCGCAGGCCTACACCCTTCGCCAGAAGTTCAGAGCACTCTGGTCGATTAGTCCACTACATCGACCGCGAGAACCACCTTTCCGGTAGCGGTACGGTCCTCCATCGCGGTGAGCGCCTTCGCCGCGGCGGCTAACGGGTACACGTTTCCCACGACAGGTCTGATGAACCCCTCCCGTGCCAGCCGGGTGAGCTCAGCGGCGGATTCCGCCGCGATGGACTCGTCCTGCTCGATGAAGCCGCCCCAGTACACGCCCACGACATCGATATTCTTCAGCAACAGGCGATTGACCGCGATCTCGGGGATGCCTCCGGCAGCGAATCCGATCACCAGGTGGCGGCCTTCCCGACGCAGGAGCCGGATCGAGTCGGCGAAGAAGTCGCCTCCTACCGGGTCCACCGTCACGTCCACGCCTCCTGGAGCAACCGCCCGGACAGCCTCAGCCCAACCGTCACCCGCCACCACGACGGCGTCGGCCCCCGCGGACTCAGCAACCCCGACGTTGGCATCAGAATCGACAACAGCGGTCACCATCGCTCCCAGGCCTTTCGCGACCTGGATGGCCGCGGTGCCCACACCTCCGGCCGCTCCGTGCACGAGCACGTGCTCCCCCGCCTTCACACGCCCCCGCCGAACCAGCGCGAAGTGCACGGTTTGGAAGTTCATCGCGAACGCCGCACCCTGATGGAACGACAACTCGTCCGGCAGCGGAAATGTCACTGAGGGCTTGGCCACCACGACCTCGGCATATCCCCCACGAGGGATGTACGCGGCGCAGCGGTCACCAGCCTTGACCGACGCACCGTCCGGGGCGGAACGCACGAGACCTGCGACCTCAACTCCCGGCACGAACGGCAGTTCCGGCCGCACCTGGTATTTGCCGCGCGTCATCAAAGCGTCGACGAAGCTCACACCTACAGCCTTCACGTCGATGACAATCTCGTCGACCGCCGCGACAGGCTCGTCGAGATCGACGAACTCCACCGCACCGGGACCATCCAGCGTCGAGATCTGTACTGCTTTCACGTTGGTTTCCTCACGTTCGACTCCCTGTACCGATCGTACAGTTATTGATCTTCCTGGCATCTGAATCTTGACGAGTAAGATCGCCAGCCTTAGTGTACCGATCATTCAGTTAAGATAGAAGGGTGGCGGACGTGAAAGAACAGTTAGACGAAGTCGTCGGGCTTCCGAGGGCACCTGTGGACCGATGGCTCCGATCCGCCGTCGGGGACAGATTCGATCTCGCCGGCTGGTACGCAGAACCCATCTCCGGAGGCCTGTCGAACCTGACATACCGACTGCGGTTCCAGGACCAATCGGTCATCCTGCGACGACCACCCCTGGGCGGCGTCCTACCCAGCGCCCACGACATGCACCGCGAATGGACACTGCTCGTCGCCCTACATCCCACGCGCGTGCCGGTTCCCGAACCCCTCGCCCTGTGCTCCGACAACTCCGTCCTCGGCGGAACCTTTTATGTAATGTCCGACGTCGCCGGCGCAGTGCTTCGAACCCACGAGGACACCGGAGCACTGGCGATGCCCCAACGGCAATGGCTTTCCACAGCCCTTGTGAACGCGCTTTCGGACCTCCACGCCCTGGTTCCGGACGACGTCGGTCTCGGCGACTTCGGCCGCCCCAACGGATTCAACGAGCGTCAGGTGCGGCGCTGGAGACAGCAGTGGCAGCAATCGAGTCGGCAGGAGCTGCCCGACATGGATGCACTCTTCACCAAGCTCGGCGAACAGATACCTGCGACGAGTGACGTCGCCATCGTTCATGGCGATTACCGCCTCGACAACATGATCCTCGACCTCGGCCCACGTGACCCCCACATCAACGCGATCGTGGATTGGGAGCTGTCGACGCTCGGCGACCCACTCGCCGATCTTGGACTGGCATTGACCTATTGGCACGATCTCGATGACCAGGAGCGCGCGCTCATCCCGGTCGCTCTCGGAGTCACTGCACACCCCGGGTTCATGTCGGCCGCTGACATCGCCGAGCACTACTCCACGGTCAGTGGCCGCAATCTCGACAACCTGAACTTCTACGTCGCGATGGGCGCGATGAAGCTCGCGGTGATCCTCGCGGGAGTCGACGCCCGATTCACCGACGGGCACATGGCCCAGCGCAGCTCGCTGGGTCTGGACGAAGCCGTCCGCGTCCTTGTAGCCCGCGGGCTACGCCAACTCGCCACCTGACACCCGGGGGAACCATGAGTACACGCACAATCCAGCAGGCACTCGCCCGCCACCGCAGCGATACCCCGACCCAAGGCACGCGACCCCACTACCCGGCGGCATGCCTCGTTCACCCCCTTGGGTCCGCTGACAGGGGCGTCCCCCTGTGATCACCGAGGATCGCATCATCCGCGTGGTCCCCGCGGACACCCCCGGCCTCGTTCGAGCGGTCGAGCACGTGATCGACGACCGGTGGCTCCGCGCCTACGCCGCGTCGGTCGGCGACACCCGGCCCGAGTTCTTCGACCTCGAGCACAGCGGCGGAATCATCGGCCATCCAGTCTTTCCCGTGTGCATCGAATGGCCGCTCGTCGAACACGGCGCGCCGGGAATAGAACTGACCGTCAACACTCTGAGACTGGGCCTGCACGTGTCCCATCAGATGCGGTTGCATGCTCCCCTGCGGCCGGCGCAACGGGTCCGAACCGAGGCCGAACTGTACCTGGCAGAGGCACGCACCGACGCAACCCTCATCGCCACCAGGTTCCGGACCTACTCGTCGGATGGCGAGTTACTCGTCACAACGCTCCTCCACATGCTCTACCGAGGCGTACGCCTCGAAGGCTCCAAGACACCCGACCACCCGCATGAAGTCACCCCACGATCCGACACCGACCTCGCCCCCATCGCGAAGTTCACGGTCGACGCAACCAACGCGGTCATCTACACCGAGTGCGCGAGGATTTGGAATCCCATCCACACCGATATCCGCGTGGCGCACGCTGCGGGACTTCCCGACACCGTCCTGCACGGTACCGAGACGCTCGCGCGGGCGGTCTCAACCATTTCTCGTGCCGGCGCCCTCCCCGCAGGGGCGGTGGTCACCGGTATCGGCTGCCGGTTCACCGGACCGGTATTTCCCGGTGCCACGCTCACGGTCAGCACGGCGGATCTATCAGAGGACTCCGTTGCCTTCGACGTCCAGGACACCAACGGCACATCGGCGATCTCGGACGGCACCATCACCTTCGAACTTCCGTCCTGACGACCTGCAGAAGGCCCGCTCTACACAAAGCTTTCGTGCTTCGACGCGCTTCCACCCGCACACCGCTACAAAAGGAATTCGTCAATGTCGATCTTGGAACAATTCCGCTTCGACGACAAGGTAGTCGTCGTCACCGGGGCATCCTCAGGACTAGGTGTCGCGTTCGCGCGAGCGTTCGCCGAGGCAGGCGCCGATCTAGTCCTCGCCGCACGCCGCGCCGACAAACTGGCCACCACCGCAAACATGGTCGAAGAGACGGGACAGCGGGCGCACACGGTGGTCACCGACGTGACCTCACCGCAAGAGTGCACGGCCATGATCGACGCCGCGATCGACACCTTCGGCCGAGTGGACGTGCTGATCAACAATGCAGGTATAGGAACCGCAGTGCCAGCGCTGCGGGAAACACCCGAACAGTTCACCTCGGTGATGGAAATCAACCTCCACGGGACGTACTGGGCCGCGCAAGCAGCAGCATCCGTGATGGAGCCAGGTAGTGCCATCATCAACATCACGAGCATCCTGGGCCTGACAACGGCCTCCCTTCCACAGGCTGCCTACAGCTCCAGCAAAGCTGGCGTCATAGGCCTCACCCGCGACCTCGCGCAACAGTGGGGCACACGGAAAGGTATCCGTGTCAACGCAGTTGCCCCAGGATTCTTCGAGTCCGAGATGACCGCACAATACAAACCCGGGTACCTCGAAAGCCTGCAGCCGCGGATGCTCCTCGGGCGCATTGGCACTCCCGACGAACTCGCCGCGACCGTGGTGTGGTTGGCCTCTCCCGCTGCGGGCTACGTCACAGGACAGACAATCGCCGTCGACGGCGGTATGTCGATCGCCTGACCCAGCCAGCACGCCGATCCAGCCCGACCGATCTTTCCCGTTGCCCGTTCCCATCCGTCACCTGTTCTTCGGAACCGATGGCGTACCGATCAGATCCAATAAAAGGAGTCGCAACAATGCTCATTCCGGACAGTGTCTGTGTGATCACCGGAGGCGCTTCGGGCCTCGGCCTGGCCGCAGCGAAGTCACTTCTCCACGAAGGCGCAGCAGTGGTCATCGTCGACCTTCCCGCCTCACACGGCGAGTCGATAGCCGAACGGCTCGGTGACCGAGTCAGATTCGTAGCCGCAGACGTCACCGACGAACAAGCCATCTCCTCCGCCCTTGATGTGGCGGAGACCCTTGGCCCGGTACGCGTGGCGATCAACTGCGCCGGCATCACCAACGCGATCAAGACCGTCGGCAAGTCCGGGCCCTTTCCGCTCGCCGATTTCGCCAAAGTTGTGTCGGTGAACCTTGTCGGCACGTTCAACGTCCTCAGACTCGCCGCCGAGCGCATTGCCCAGACCGAACCCATCGACGGCGAACGCGGCGTCATCATCAACACCGCATCGGTTGCCGCTTTCGACGGTCAGATCGGTCAAGCCGCGTATTCCGCCTCCAAGGGCGGAGTCGCCGGCATGACCCTGCCCATCGCACGCGATCTAGCCTCGCTCATGATCCGCGTCGTGACCATCGCCCCGGGATTGTTCAAGACCCCACTCCTCGAGTCACTTCCGCTGGAGGCACAAAGATCGCTCGGAGCGCAGGTCCCCCACCCGTCGCGCCTGGGCGATCCCTCCGAATACGGATCCCTTGCGGCGCATATCGTCTCCAATCCGATGCTCAACGGTGAAACCATCCGACTCGACGGCGCAATCCGCATGTCACCACGCTGACAAAACCCGGAGCGTATGCCCAGCATACCTTCTCAGCGGGCACGGCATTCGGATGCCTACCCTTGAAGGCTGGCGTCGACAGTGTCATCACACCGCCGACTGCTTCGACTCACGAGACCGCGTCCCCGCCGTTCAACGGGCGGGGAACACCACACGGGTCGCAGCTCTTGCTCTGCAGAAGCAGTCGGCCAAGCCACCACAAGTGAAAGAAATACGACGATGAACGCACCATCGGTTATCACCAGCCGAACTCCCGAAGTGTCCGAGCATTTCAACCCCGGTTTGGAAGGCGTGGTCGCGTTCACCAGCGACATCGCCGAACCCGACAAGGACGGCGGCGCCCTGCGCTACCGCGGCGTCGACATCGAAGAACTCGTCTCCAAGCACGTCACCTTCGGCAACGTGTGGGCCCTGCTCGTCGACGGCCGCTTCGGCCCCGGACTGCCCCCGGCCGAACCGTTCCCGCTGCCCGTGCACACCGGCGACGTTCGCGTCGACGTCCAGGCCGGCCTCGCCATGCTCGCCCCCATCTGGGGATACCAGCCCCTCCTCGACATCGACGACGACACCGCCCGCGAACAACTCGCCCGCGCCTCCGTGATGGCCCTGTCCTACGTCGCCCAGTCCGCCCGCGGCATCTACCAGCCCGCCGTCCCGCAGAAACGCATCGACGAGGCGAAAACCGTCACCGAACGGTTCATGGTCCGCTGGAAAGGCGACCCCGACCCCGCCCACGTCGCCGCCATCGACGCCTACTGGGTCTCCGCCGCCGAACACGGCATGAACGCCTCCACCTTCACCGCCCGCGTCATCGCCTCCACCGGCGCCGACGTCGCCGCCTCCCTGTCCGGGGCGATCGGCGCGATGTCCGGCCCCCTGCACGGCGGCGCCCCCGCCCGCGTCCTGCCGATGATCGAGGACACCGAAAAGTCCGGCGACGCCCGCGCCCTGGTCAAGGGCATCCTCGACCGCAAGGAAAAGCTGATGGGCTTCGGGCACCGCGTCTACCGCGCCGAAGACCCCCGCGCCCGGGTGCTCCGTGCCACCGCGAAACGCCTGAACGCCCCCCGCTACGAGGCGGCCGCCGCCCTCGAGCAGGCCGCCCTCGCCGAACTGCGCGAACACCGCCCCGACCGGGCCATCGAAACCAACGTCGAATTCTGGGCCGCGGTCATCCTCGACTTCGCCGAGGTCCCCGCGCACATGATGCCCGCGATGTTCACCTGCGGCCGCACCGCCGGCTGGTGCGCCCACATCCTCGAGCAGAAGCGCCTCGGCAAGCTCGTCCGCCCCGCCGCCATCTACACCGGACCCGCACCCCGCACCCCCGAATCCGTCGAGGGCTGGGACCAGATCGCCCACACCAACTGACCATTCGACGTCCACGTGATGGATGAGACGAGGGATCGGAGTCAGTTCGGGCCAGATACTCGAACGTGACCCCTGGGAGCTGGGAGCAACAAGTCCGTGTCCCTGGAGGCCTCCCTCCAGGGACCTGCCGTCAGTGCAGGTCAAATCACTCGTTCTGCCGGACCACCCGTCGTCGGACGAATCGCCGTCACCCCGCGGGCCGTGTACCGGCGGCCCGTACGCTTGCCCCATGTCCGCTGATCCCGGCAGCATCCGCGCCGACGGCCACCAGGGGCTGCCGAACCTGGCCGCACAGGATGCAGCGGCGGATCCACACATCATCACGACGCCGGCGCGCACCGAAAGGGACATCGAGCTGCGCATTCACACGTCCATCGCACCGTTCGACGTCGCAGCCGAGGAGTGGTTCCCTGCGGTAGCCGGGTTCGCCGTCACGGTCGTCGTGCACACCGTCGACCCTGCGACGGGCCGGCCACGGCATTTGCCGCCCGCGGAGCCCGCCGAGTGGGCGCGGGCGAGCTTCTCGACCCTCGACGCCGCGCAGGGGTACTTCCTCGGCGCCGTCGACCCGGAGACCGGCAGCCACCGACGCGGGCAGCTCGCATATCGCCTCTACCTCGACACCGACCGTCAGGCGATTCCCGTGCCCCGGCAGGTGGTCACCTGCCCGCACTATCTGCTCTCTGCAATTGACGGCAGAGCTGAGATCACCATTCCCACAACTGCCTGACCCCGCCAGGATGCGCGACTTGATCTCCGGAGTGGTCGTGCACACGACGAAGAAGACCACCTCCCGTCTCCGCCGTTCCGCGGTGTCGCCTCGCCGAACTGCCCGGCTTCCGGCCGCGGTCGCGCAATACGTCGCGGCCGAGACCGCGAACTGGCTCGCTCGCGCACGAGCGTCGTAGATGTCACCGTCCCCCGTCGCAGCGGAGTTCAGTGTGCGTCGCGGATCGCGATGTGCCGCTCCGTCAACCGTGGCGAGTGGTGGCCGAGGTGGTCTGCCTCGCTCGAGCATGTCTTCGCCATGCCGAGGGCCGGCTCGATATTCCTGCCGCCGAGGCGCTGCTACGACTGCGGGCCGCCGCCTGCGCCGACCACCGCTCCGTCACCGACCTTTCCCCGGCATCGTGCGCAGGGTGGCCGAGGTCGGTGAGGGCGGCGCGGCGCACGCACCCTCTGGCCTGCACACCCGTCCCGTCCTCGCCTCCTTGCGCTGCGGACCCGAACTGTGGCGGGATCCACAGCAGCAACATTGTGCAAGATCTCTATCACTTCCCTGCCAGATTGGTTGTAGGGATCCTTCGGTCGGTGGATTTGCGTGGTGACCCAACCCACCTCGGGCGGAACCCGCCCAGTGATTACCTCTGCGTGTCAGTCAGCGCGTCGCGATCGTTGACCACCTCGGAGAAATTATGTTCGTCCATCCGGAGTTGACCGCCGGGAGGAGGCGAACGTGTCCGTTGGCACTCCCGGACCGCCTCGAGCACGTCCGCCGCGAACTCGGCGCCCGCCTATCTCAGGAAGATCGAGGGCTGGCATGAACAGCAACCCGCATAGAAACAGGTACGGGCATACGCCGAACTACCCATGCGCAACCTCGCAGAGCACCTCACACTTGTGACGTAGAAAACAGCCGAACCGCGGAAGCAGGCCGCCGAACACGTTTCCGAACAAACTTCACTCGCACACGCAGGCAGCACCCCGCGCAGACAGGAAACACGCGCCCCCTTTTGAGGGATCAGTGCTGCACCCCAAGAAACCGCTCCGCTCGTTGGGGCGGGGTCGGGGGATGCCCGCCCGTACGATGGCACCGTCGTACGGGCGGGCCACTCCGCGGCAATCTCATGAACAAGACTCGAGGTGCGCTGGCTCCTTTTGATTGGCTTTCCCGCTTGGCTTCGGAAGGACACGGTGGCAGTCTCGGACCGAGCGTCGGCCAGTATCACCGCTACCCCGACCGCGTAGAGGTGCGAAAACGGCGAGTGGGACTGTCCGAACATCCGTGGATCCAGTTCTGGCGCATGAATCTAGATCACAGTTGGGGTGATTGGGCCTTCCGATGTGACAGCAAACGCGCTGAGGACCGGCTTCCACCTCGTCACCCATCGTGCTCTTCCCTGACCCGTGGGGTCCAGCGCCCGGGTGGCGAGGCAGAAAACACTTGAGAGCGGGCTGCTCGGGTGGCCCCTCGCTCGCATCGACCAAGGCAAGATCAACCCTATCGCGACCGTCGTCTGTCACGTTGTCATAGTTCCCAAAGTTTAGCGGTCACGTCCGGTAAACGAGGCTAGTCGTGCGCCTGCTCCACGACCCAGGCTGCGACCTGTGTCCGGGAGGTGAAACCTAGTTTGGCCAGGATGTGCTCGACGTGGCCTTGTGCGGTGCGGGGTGAGATCACCAGGCGGTCGGCGATGGCCTGATTGGTCAGGCCTTCGGCGATCAGGTCTGCGACTTGGCGTTCTCTGTTGGTCAGTCGCGTCGACGCGTCGGTGTGGAGCGTGGAGGCGGCGGACTGTTGTTCGTGGAGGGCGTAGGCGATGGCCGCGTCGAAGCCGAGCTGTTCGCCTTTGCGGTGAGCCGCTCCGAATGGCTTGTCTCCAAGCTTGTGACGGACCGTCTGTTCATAGTTCTCGTGGTAGACAAGCAGATTGGAATGAAGGACAACGGCACTGCCCACCGACCGTGCCAACCCGTCCGCGGCTCCCAGCAGAACCGCAGCCCGCGATGGATCGTGCCGGTCGCACGCGATCCAGGCCAGCACCTCGAGGCATGAGATGGCGACACGCGGGCCATGCACTTTTCTGGTCAACTCCAGCGATTGCTCGAAGAGCTGGATCGCATGATCTACATTATTTTGCTGCCAGACGGCAATACCCATGGCCCACAATGAGTACGACCGGTACATCTTCTCGCCGTGCACTTCAGTAATCGCGAGCACACGCGCGTGGCACGAGATTGCCTGATCCGTCGACCCATGCTGCCCATAGGCCACACCCAACGAGAACAGGACACTGGTTTCGAGTGTGCGATCCTTCCGCTTGCTGAACTCCGCAAGTGCGGTTTCCATGCGAGAGCACGCGCGCGTGAAATCACCACTGTAGAGGGCCAGCATGCCGTCAGCGCAGTCAGCGAAGGCGCTTATCATGAGGTCGCTGGTCTGCCCCGCCAGCATTCGCGCCGCCGCCACGAGTTCGGCACCGGTCTGGAGGTCACCCTGAACGTTCGCCATTACGCTGTCGACGTAGAGCGCCTTGACCCACTCGAGAGTGGGTGGGCCGCTCTGACGGGCGAGCAGTTGGTCGAGCCAGCGCCGCCCCTCGTTGTAGAGGCCCTGGGAGGTCCAGAACGAGAACAGTGCGGCGGCGGTGCGCAGGCCGGCGGCGGGGTTATCGTCGACGCTGAATTCGAGGGCCTCCCGCAGGTTCGGTTGTTCCCGCGTCAGGCGGGCGATCCAGTCGAGTTGGCGGGCGCTGATCCACTCGGCTTCCGATTCGAGCGCCAATGCCTCAGACCAGTCCCGGTGCCTGCGGCGCACGGGTAGGGATTCACCGGTCTGCTCGAGTTTCTCGTAACCGTATTCGCGGAGGGTCTCGAGCATCCGGAACAGCACCACCGACCCGGATTCCTCCCGGATCAGGATCGACTTCTCCACCAGGGAGGTCAGCGTGTCGAGCAACTCGTCCGGTTCGAGGTCGGCGCCGCACACCTGCTCTGCCGCATCGAGTTCGAAACTTCCCGCGAAGACCGCCACCCGACCCCACACCAGTTGTTCACCGGCGGTGCACAACTCGAAGCTCCAGTCGATACACAGTCGCAGCGTCTGTTGCCGTGTCGGCGCACTCCGGCTGCCGCGGGTCAGCAGGGTATAGCGGTCGGTCAGCCGCCCCAGGATCTGCTGGGGCGACATCGCCCGCAACCGGGCCGCAGCCAATTCGATCGGTAGCGGCAACCCGTCGAGCCGGTGGCAGATGCCCGCCACCGTTGCCCCGTTGTCCTCGGTGAGTACGAACCCGGGAACGGTGGAAGCGGCGCGTTCGACGAAGAGGGTCACTGCATCGTATTTCGGCAACGCCCGCAACGAGGGCTGCCGCTCGGGATCCGGGACGGACAGCGGGGGAACCCGCACCACTGCCTCCCCCCCAATGCCCAGGGGTTCACGGCTGGTGGCCAGTATCCGGAGTCCCGGACACATCCGCAGCAGGTTGTCGGCGAGTTCCGCGGCGGCGTCCACCACGTGTTCGCAGTTGTCGAGCATCAGCAACAGTGTCTGTGCCGCCAACTGTTCCAGGAGGACCTCCCGCAGCGGCCTCACCGAGTGGTCCCGTACCCCCACGGCCGCAGCCACCGCATCGACCAGCGATGACTCGTCACGCAGCTCACCCAACTCGGCCAGGCGCACACCGTCGGCGTAGTCGCGTTGGACACTTGCCGCCACCCGCATCGCCAGCCGCGTCTTGCCCACACCCCCGATCCCCGTCAACGTCACCAGCCGCGACCCTGCGAGCATGTTCCTCGCCTCGGTGAGCTCATGTCGACGGCCGACGAAACTGGTCAGCTCCAGGGGAAGATTCCCCATCGCACCCGGAGTGGAGGCACCTGTGCGCCGCGGTTGCCCCTCTGGCTGCCTTGGCCGCTGGTCGTTGCCCTGTGTGTCGGGTTCGGCTCGTAGGGGCATCTCGTCGACCGGAAAGCCATGATCGAGTTGAAGCCGTCGCAGTTCCTCTCCGAAGTCGGCGGCGGACGGCGGACGCTGATCGGGCTCGCGGGACATCGCCCGGGCGATAACAGCGGACACATCCTCGGGGATCCCGTACTCACGCAAATCGGGCACTTCTTGCGTGGTGATTCGCAGGAACTGGGCGACGACCTGCTCACCGCTGTGACGCTCGAATGCGGCATGCCCGGTCAGGGCACTGAACAGGGTGGCGCCGAGGCCGTAGACATCGGCAACCGGACTTGGCGGGTCACCCTCGAGCACCTCCGGAGCGGTGTAGGCCGGCGACCCGGTGACGGCGCCGGTAGCCGTCTCGAAGCCGCCGGCGATGTGCGCGATGCCGAAGTCGGCCAACTCCGGCGCGCCGTAGTCGGTGAGCAGGATGTTCGCGGGTTTGACGTCGCGATGGAGGATGCCGAGCCGGTGCGCCGTCTCCACCGCGCCGGCGATCTTCACCCCCAGCCGGAGTGCCTCACCCAACGGCAGGGGACCGCCGCGACGGATGAGTGCGTCGAGGGAATCCTGCGGGTGATACGGCATCACGATGTAGGGAAGGCCGCTGTCGGTGGCCCCGACCTGCAAAATGTTGAGAATGTTCGGGTGCCCGGTCAGCCGCCCCATCGCCCGCTGCTCCCGAAAGAATCGAGCCCGGTTCTCCTCGTCGAGTTCCACAGTGAGCACCTTCACCGCCACCGTGCGCTCCAGCTCCTCCTGCGTGCAGCGGTAGACCACACCAAAACCACCCCGGCCGATCTCCTCGGCATTGCCAAAGCCGGTTCCTGCCAACTCCGCGGCTGGGGAGGGCGGGTACCGCTGAGTATCGAGCGGATCACCTTCACTCATCGGACGGTCTACTCACTCCGTCGGCTCATGTGCCTACGCACTGGTCCCGGCGGCACGACCAGCACCCGTTCCCTCCGTGGACTCACCTCTGGAGAGCGCCCCTCAAGGATATCGCCCGATTGGTGGCGCCGACCGCATTAGCGCGCCACCTCGCCGACCGGCAACCACTGCCACTCATCCAGCGAGTGCGCCCGCACCCGCTGGACCGGAGTGCGTCCACAAGTTTCCGGTTCGTCGTCGACGAACGCCGACCACCACCACCCCACTGCAACCCCAGACCGGTCACCGCCTCCACCAAATCCGGCCTAAAACATCCGGTCACGCCCTAGTTGTAATTCCTGGGACGTTGTGAACGGGGACGCGGTCGATGGGTGACTGATCCCGGTGTGCGGTCGGTGATGATTGTAATGATGCAACCAAGCATGGTAGGTCGCCGAGCGGGCCGCGTCGGTGACGTAAGTGTCCGCGTAGGCCCATTCTGCGGCGAGGGCCCGGTTGAAGCGTTCGACCTTGCCGTTGGTCTGCGGTCGGTACGGCCTGGTTCGTTTGTGAGTGACCTCTGGCCCGAGTGCATCTGCGAACACCTTTGAGCGGTAACAGGAGCCGTTGCCCATCAACACCCGCGTCGCAGTGATGTGGTGGGCGGCGAAGAAGTCTCTCGCTCGGATCCAGAAGCCGGGGGCGGTCTCCTTCTTCTCGTCGCCGAGGATCTCCGAGTACGCGAGCCGGGAATGATCGTCGACGGCGTGGTGCAGGTACGAGAAGCCGACTCCGGAGCCGGTTGCGGCGCCCGGCGGCGCGGCCCAGTTTGCGGTGTCCACCGCCGTCGGGGATCCGACCGAGTTTCTTGATGTCGACGTGGACGAGGCCACCGGGCTTGTCGTGCTCGTACCGGATTGCCGCTCAAGCGCTGTAATTGCGGCCAGCCCATAGATGTGCTCGGCAGAGGTGATGCCTTGCTGTAGTCGGGCCATCTGGAGCCTCGCAGCGCCTCGGAGCCGGTGGTTGTACTCCCTCATGTCGATTGAGAAGGCGGCTGCAACGTTTTCCGGAGCGGGCCCTCCAAGCGGATCCCAGAGAAGCGCAAAGTCGAGAAGGTCATTGTCGTTACGGCTGTTCCACACTTCTTCCTGCCTGAGTTCGCTTACTCTGATTTCTTTCGCAAGTTCTTGGGACCTGTCGGAACGTCAGCCGCCTTGGCCGGCCAGGTAACAGATCGCCGAGGGGCCTCCGGAATGGGTGAGGAACCGCTCGTTCGTCGGCGGTGCGGGTATGCGCTTGCTAAACTGCGTATCTCGTCTGGGACACAGTTCGATTCAGGGATGACCTGCCACAATCTCTCGATGAACCGGCGCGTTGTCATTCCGAAGTGCACAAGGAGTTCCTCGTCGGGAGGGCCACCGTACGGTGCCCACATGCTGGCGAACTCGATGAGACGCTCTGCCTCGACGTCAGGATGTTTGCGTTTGCGGTTGACTTCGATCCAAGCAGCGCGGCGCCTCTGACGCCACTGGCGATACTCACGAGAGTTCATGGGATTCACGTCTAATCGGGACGGAGGAATACCTCGGATTATGGATGTCCTCGCCGCATCGAGGGATATACGGGAGTGCCAGTCGTTCTCGCCCTGACCGTCAAATTACTTATCCCGCACCGCACTAGCCACATGGCCGCAGCCATCTCGGAATCACGCCCATATAGCCGCTGAGACGTCTCCGTGCCGCCTCCCCACTAGAGGGCCGCGGAAAACGCAACAACCGCCGCGCGCCCTAACACGGCGGAACTTCAAGCCCAGGAAACCGATTCCGTCGAATCGAGCCTGGGGAGCCGGTCGAACCAAGGGTTCTCGCCCGGGTGGCCGATGTTGACCACCAGGGTCGAATGCCACTGTCCCTCGGGGAAGAACTCCTTGTCGATCCCGTCGGCGTCGAATCCTCCCATCGGTCCGGCCGCCAGACCCAGCGCCCGCACGGCGAGGATGAAGTAGCCGGCCTGGAGGGCGGCGTTGAAGTCCCCGGTCTGCTTGCGTATCTGTTCGTTCCCCTCGAACACGTCGCGGAGTTCGGGACGAAACGGAAACAGTGCCGGGATGTGGTCGTGGAAACGTGGGTCGACCGCGAGGACGGCGACGGCAGGCGCCGATGCGGTCTTCGCCTTGTTTCCCTCTTCCATGTGCTCGACCAGACGAGCGCGGCCCTCACCGGTGCGCACGAACAGCACCCGGAGCGGCTGCGTATTGGCCCCCGTCGGCGCCCAGCGCGCGAGTTCCCAGATCTGCGCGAGTTCCTCGTCGCTCACCGGTGTCGGAGCGAAACTGTTGGCGGTGCGCGCCTCCGTGTAGAGCAGCGCGCGTGCCGCCTCGTCGAGTCCTCTTCCTGACGAAGTTGCGTGACTCATTGACTTCCTTTCTGCTTGTTACTTCTAAACGACCAGTTACAGGGCTGAAGCTAGCGCCATTGATAGGGGTGTAGGGGCGGCTGACGATGGCGAAGTGACGCACGAACCCCTTGCCTGCGATGCGGCACTCGCGCGCGCCTTCACGTTTCTCGGCAAGCGCTGGAGCGGTGTCATCCTGGGCGTGCTGATGGAGGGACCGTCCACGTTCTCCGGGCTACGGCGCGGAGTGGGCGGTATCAGCGATTCGGTGCTGTCCGACCGGCTCGCCGAACTAGCCTCGGCCGGACTCGTGCTGCGCTCGGTGGATACCCGCCGGTCTCGCTCGCGTACGAACTCACGCCGGCCGGGCGGGCGCTCCTGCCGTCCCTGAACGCCGTGACGGCGCCGGCGCGCGAAACCTGTCGGCATAGCCCGAAGAATCCGCCACGATGGGGAGGGTGTTTGTGCGCGGGGGTCTGTTGGGTCGTGAGTACGCGACGCACCCTTCGCCGAGACGGCCGGATACGACCGACACAACGGACTATTGTGATGTCCCGTCTTTAGGGCGCAGTCACGGGACGAAGGCCAAGACGGTCCTCGCCGATCGATAAGGTCCAACGCTGAACCGACCTCTCCTTGATGATGCCGCGCGCATGGAAAGGGTCGTTGTCGGCGAGCTCCTCCACGCGTTTGACGGACTCAACGTCGACGATGAGTAGTCCGCTGGGCGGACCCGGCTCGCCCAAGCCGCCAGCCAAGACAAGCTCACCCGCATCGGCGAGCTGGCGGAGGTACGCACGGTGCTCGGGGCGGTGCTCGGTGATGAGGGTGACGTCGTCGATGTAGCGGTAGGTGAGAGCGAAAAGTGGCATGTTCGATGCTCCTTCGGCATTACATGTTGGTAGGTCGGTCGGTGGGTAGGATGCCCGTCCTCCCCTAGGCGGGACGACGGGCCTCGGAGATGCGGCCTTCTCAGCGTCGGTACCGAGGGTGACTGCGAGCCCGGTGCAGTCACGCCCGTCGGCGTCCGCTGCCGACGCTTCAGCGAATAGCTTCCCCGCAGCAGCAGCGTGCCCAGTCGTAGTTCGAACTTCGCCGCCGTAGCGGTAGACAAGCGCACATCCTTGGTCGGGATCAGGCCGAAGAGCAGCTCACTCGCCGGGTCCGTCGCGGCGGCGAGCCCGACCGCTCCTTCCGCTGCTTGCTCACGTCAGGTATCCGGCTGCATTGCCGGACCGCCGGAGTGCTCCCATCTCGGCACCAGTGAGCACTGCGGTTTGGCCGTCAGCTGCTGCGCTTCACATCCGCCGACCGGCTGTTACGCCGCCGTCGACTGGGATCAACGCTCCAGTGACGAACGACGATTCGTCGGACAGCAGCCAGCGGGCCGCCTGGCCGATTTCCTCAGGCTCG
Organism: Rhodococcus koreensis; assembly: GCF_017068375.1. Lineage (NCBI taxonomy): Bacteria > Bacillati > Actinomycetota > Actinomycetes > Mycobacteriales > Nocardiaceae > Rhodococcus > Rhodococcus koreensis. Next base: position 289,190 of record NZ_CP070611.1, on the reverse strand, counting down.
GCCAGGCGGCCGAGCAGGTGCAGAGCTCGTACCCCTTCCTGGAACTCGGGTGCGTCCAACGAGCCGAAGACCGACTCCACCATGGGGGTGCGCACGATCCCCGGAAGAAGTGCGTTGACCCTGATCCCGTCGGGCCCGCCCTCGACCGCGGCAGCACGGGTCAGACCGCACACGGCATGCTTCGAGGCGATGTACTCCGCCGCGTTGGGCATCGCGATGACCCCCAGGCCCGACGACGTGTTCACAATCGAGCCGCCATCGGTCATGGCCAGCATCTGGTGCTTCAGGCAGTGGAATACCCCCAGCACGTTGATTCGCATCACCTTGGAAAACTCCTCTGACGTGAGGTTCACGAGGAGCTTTTCGTGCTGGGGCACCCCGGCATTGTTGAACGCGCCGTCCAGCCGGGCGAAACGTTCGACGGCATGGTCGACGAGCGCGCGGGCCTGGTCCTCCTCTGCGAGGTCTGCCGCGAAGAACGACGCCTTGGCGCCGCGAGCGGAGAGCTCTTCGGCGAGCTCGGCGCCGCCGGAGTCAATGACGTCACTCGCGACGACGTGGGCACCTGCGTCGGCCAGGAGTCGGGCCGTCGCACCGCCGATGCCACCGAGGGCGCCGGTGACGATCAGAACCTTCGACTCAATGCTGCTCATAATCTTTCTCCTCTGTTCTGGTACTGCTGCGACTGCGCGGTCATCTGCTGAGCACGGCGCCGAGCGCCTGCATCAGAGAGTCGCTGGCATCGGCGACCGGCTCTCCCGCCCGGTAGGCGACGTGGTTGTCTGGCCGGACCAGGACGGCACCGCCCTCACCGACCTCACGAAGCCGCGCCCAGGTCCCGTCGACGTCGGCGAAGTCGCCCCTCTCCCCGATCACGGCCACGGTGACCGGGACACCCAGCTTCTCCGCTGCCGCCTCGGCCGCCATCGACCACGGTCCCCCGCCAGTCGAATCGGTGAGCAGCAGGAATCCGTGCCGGTCGACGAGGTCGTGTGTTGATAGCCGCTGCCCCTCGCGTTCCAGCCAAGCATGCGGAAGCCTGTGTCCGGGGCGAGTTGTGGGAAGGTACTTTGTCCCCATCGGGTCATTTGCTGGCGGCACGGACCCGTCCGCGACGAACGCGCCCTGGTCGTAGCGGAAGCCGAGTTCCAGGTCGTGGGCCTGGAACTCGGTCCGCTGCGTGCGGAGGACTTCGGCGGCGCGAGCCCGGCGCGTCTCGCCCCGCGGTCCCTCGGCGAAGAAGGCTTCCATCGCTGCGCGGTTGGCCTCCGGTGGTTGACCCGGCACCAGCCCTAGCCCTGCGTCGATGACCAAGTGGTTGAGGAAGGTGAACATCGCCCAGTCCACGTTGCGGGCCCCGACCGGCTGCCGTTCGAGCTCGTAGCTGTCCAGAAGCTCGGGCGCTGCCTGCTCCTTGATTACTGCGGCCAGTTTCCAGGCCAGGTTGTGTGCGTCCTGGATCGCGGTGTTTAGCCCGAGTCCGGTGGTCGGCGGATGCCGGTGCGCGGCGTCGCCAGCGACAAACACCCGGCCGACCTGGTAGTGGTCGGCCAGCACGCCCTCCAGTACCCAGTGACTGACGCGTAACACTTCGATCTCCAGGTCGGGCAGGCGGAGTAGTTCCTTGAGTCGCGGGACGATCATGTCCTCGTCGAACCGCTCGGGGTCGCCCGGGGCGAAGGCGAAGCTGAGCTGCCACTCTTCGGAGTGCTTGCCCCAGGTCGGTCCCATCGGGACCATCCCGCCGCTTCCCCAAGCCCCTGAGCCGTCGGGATCGATGAACCACGTGATCAGACAGCCGTCGTCGACGTAGGCGGAGAGGTCGGCCTTGAAGTGGCAGCCGACCATGTCCAGCATCCCGCTGGGTCCGTGCAGCGCGATCCCGATCTGCTCGCCCACGGTCTTGCCGCCGTCCGCGGCGATCACGTACTGCGCGCGCACCTCGTATACGGCGGCGGTGGTGCGGTCCTGGATGGTGGCGGTCACGCCGCTGTCATCCTGGGTAATGGTGAGCAGCTCGTGTTGGAATCGCACCCGACCGGGCGCGCGTTCCTCGGCGTGCCGTTTCAGAATCGGTTCCAGGCGGATCTGCGGCAGGTTGCTCGACAGGGCCGGACTGTCCGCGACGTAGGTGTCGTACAGGCCACCGCCGCCGAAGGCGTCCATTGTGTAGAAAACGCGCCGGTCAAGGGGTCCGTCGCCGCCGAGTGAGGTGGTCCAGCGCACGCTGCCGAAGTGTTCGGGTCCGGCACCGGCCGCGTAGACGGACTCGGCGATGCCGTACTGCCGGAAGATCTCCATGGTGCGCTGGTTGAGGTAGTGGGCTTTGGGTAGGTGTGAGGTGTCGGCATGCCGCTCCACCAGCAACGACTCGACCCCTAGTTCGGATAGGAAGATCGATGTCGACAGGCCACAGCCGCCGCCACCGACGATCAATACGGGTACTTCAAGGTGAGACATCGACGTCTCCTTTTCGTGCTCGGAAGGGCGTGTTCAGGAGGACAGGGCTCCGGCCGGGGGCGGCAGGTCCGGTGTGGTGCTCAACGCCCAGGCGCGGGTCTGCAGCTCCTCCGCCGACGTCCCGTCACGCCGTTCGGTGATCATCAGGTCTGGGGAGAAGCCGACTCCGACGGGGTCCCGGCCGTACTCTTCGCCCTCCATGTAGGCCGTGGCCGCGTCGGGGGTGCGGAAGTTGTCGACCTGCAGTTCGACGAAGTTGCCGTCCGGATCGCGGTAGTACAGAGAGGTCGTCACCCCGTGTTGCACCGGCGCGACCGGAGTGATGCCTTGCTCCTTGAGCTCGGCATAACGTGCGAGCAACGAGTCGAGGTGATCGAAGGTGTAGGCAGTGTGGTGCATGCCGGAGGCTGCCGGGTTCTTCTTTTCCAGCTGCACGGGGGGCTGTATGAGGGCGAGCCGGTGGTGCTCCTCATCGAAGGTCAAAAAGCACAACCCCTGTCCTTCGTAGACGGTGTGCGCCTCGAGGACCGTGTTGTACCAGTTGCGCATCTCCGCCAACTGGCTGGTCTGCAGAACTACGTGCGCGAGATAGGGTTTGGTGCTCATCCGAGTACTCATCTCCAATGTTGGTGCGTTCGTTCAGCCATGGTTGCGGGCGCGCCGGAACGTATGATGCATCTCGCCGACCAGGTCCGCGGCGGTGATGAGGTCGTCGTCCGGGCTGATCAACAACTTCGGCTCACGCGCCCACCCGATCCCGGACGGGGTGCCGGTGAAGATGAGATCCCCCGGGTACAACGTCACCACGGAGGACAGAAACTCCACGATCTCCGGCAGCGAGAAGATCATGTCGCTGGTGCGGGTCTTCTGGACCAGTACACCGTTGAGCGAGCAGCGGATCTCGATGTCGTCCGGGTCCTCGAACTCGTCAGGAGTGACCAGCGCGGGCCCGATCGGAGCGAATCCCGCGAACGACTTGCCCATGTTGAACTGTTGAGGTGCCGGTCCGGCGCCCTGCAGCTCCCGTTCGGAGAGGTCCTGGCCGACGGTGATACCCGCCAGATGCGCCCACGCCTCCTCGGCCCGCACACCGGCGGCCGTCCGCCCGACCACGGCCACCAGCTCCACCTCGTAGTCGACCGATCCCTCGGGCAGATCGATCACGCCGCGAGGCCCGGTGACGCTGGACGGAAACTTGGTGAACACCATCGGGGCCTGAGGCAGCTCCAGCCCCGCCTCGATCGCGTGCTCGCGGTAGTTCAGGCCGATGGCGAAGACCTGCCGGGGCTCAGGAGCGGGTGCGCCGAGAGCGTCGCCGGCGACATCGACGGTGTCGCCCGCCGACCAATCGCCCGATGCCCAGTCCCGGAACTCGTCCCAGCTCTCATAGATCGCCTGCGGGTCCGATCCGAAGCGGCCACGGCTGGCCGTTTCGACGTCGACCCCCCGCTCGCCGTCGACGTCGATCGTCAGCCGGCCGGCGGCGTTCAGGATGCGCATGTTTCTTCCTTTCTGCGCCGTGCCCCGATCTCGGAATACCACGGCAGCACCTCGGGGTGGTCCACTACGCCGGAGTTGACCGCACTGTCTTGGCCGATGCCCTGCATCAGCCGTTTGACAGGCACCTCCAGCCTCTTGCCGGTAAGCGTGCGCGGAATTGCCGGCGCCAGCAGGATCTCGTCCGGTACGTGCCGGGCGGAGCCCTGCCGGCGGATCTCGTCAGCGATCCGGATACGCAATTCCTCGTCGAGGCGGGCGCCGTCGACGAGTGTGACGAACAGCGGCATCCAGTACCCGCCGCCGTCCAGCTCGGCACCGATCACCAGGCTGTCAGCGATCTCCGGGATCCGGTCGACCGCAGCGTAGATGTCCGCGCTGCCGATCCGTACGCCGTGGCGGTTGATCGTCGAGTCCGAACGGCCGTGTACGAGGGCCGTGCCCCGCGAGGTGATTGTGATCCAGTCACCGTGCCGCCACACTCCGGGATAGACGTCGAAGTAGGCCTCACGGAATCGGAGGCCGTCCGGGTCGTTCCAGAACCGCACCGGCATCGACGGCATCGGCGCGGTGACGACGAGCTCCCCGATGCGGTTGGTGGCGTGCCGACCGTTCTCGTCCCAGGACTCCACCCGAGCACCGAGCAGCCTGCACTGCATCTCTCCGGCATACACCGGCGCGAGTGGGTTGCCGCCGACGTAGCTGGTGCCGACGTCGGTGCCACCGCAGGGCGCGTCGAGCCAGAGGTCGGACTTGACCCGGTCGTAGACCCAACGCCAGCCGTCCACCGGCAGCACCGAGCCGGAATAGAGTACAGACCGCAGCTCGCTCAGGTCATGGTCACGGCCCGGGACCAGACCGGCCTGACGGGAGGCGGTGAGGTAACCGGCGCTGGTGCCGAACTGCGTCGCCCCGGTAGCGGCGACGATCTCCCAAAGTCGGTCCGGGCGCGGCCGGTTCGGCGAACCGTCGTAGAGGACGACGGTCGCGCCCACCATCAGTGCCGCCACTGCAGCATTCCACACCACCCAGGCCGTCGAGCTGAACCAGAAGAACCGGTCCCCGGCACGTACGTCGGCGTGCAGCGCCAACCATTTCAGGTGCTCCAGCACGATGCCGCCCTGGGAGTGCACGATGCCTTTCGGCGGCCCACTGGTCCCGGACGAGTACAGAATCCACAGCGGATGATCGAAGGGCAGTCGCGCGAAGACCAGCTCTGCCGGGTCCGCGACGATCTCGGCCCAGGGGGTTACTGTGACCGGCAGGTCGAGATCGACCGCGTCGTGGATCCGCGGCACCACGACGACCCGCTCGAGCCCCGGGAGGCTCTGCGCGAGCTGTCGGATCGTCGGGACGGAGTCGATGTCGCGGCCGGCGAACCGGTAGCCGTCGGCGGCCACCAGTATCCGTGGTTGCACCTGCGACAACCGGTCGAGTACCGCGTCGGTGCCGTAGTCGGGGGCGCAACAGGTCCACACCGCTCCCACCGCGGCGCTGCCGAGCAGTGCGATCACGGCTTCGGTAATGCTCGGCAGATACCCGGCGACCCGGTCGCCCGGGCGGATCCCCCACTCGCGCAGCCGGGCGGCGAAAGCGCCCACGTGCCGGCGCAAGTCGGTCCACGAGACCTCGAGGGTCGGGCTGTCCTCGCTGACCTGGATCAGCGCGGGGCCGGCGGCATCGTCACCGCGCAGGGCCTGCTCCGCGTAGTTCAGGCGGACCTGGGGGAACCACCCCGCCCCGGAGAACCCGGATCGGGCCGGATCCCGCTCCGGCGACCAGTCGCCGTCCGCGGCGACATCGAGGAATTCAGCCAGCGACGCCCAGAACCCGCTGCCTGGCCGAACCGACCAGTCCCATAGCGCCTCGTAATCGTCGGCCGGCACACCCGCCCGCTCGGCGATCCAGCCGCAGTAGCGAGCCAGTCCGCTCGCAGCGCGCCGCTCGGTGGACGGGGTCCAGAGAATCTCGTTGTTCGTCTCGGCGGTCACTGTCCATCTCCGGGCGTCATTGGCGATCTCCTTCGAGCATGCCCGTCGCACTCGACGACTGGGCCAATGCCATTTGTTGTAATTGATAGCCGCATTGTCCTGTTCATGCTGACCCACATCCCGCAAGCACAGACCCCACCGCCCAGGACGACGGGGCGGCGCGGATGACACATGGACTCAGTGCCACACCAGATGTCACGACAGGTCCTTTTGGTACCGGTCGGAAACCCGGACAAGCGATTTCCCCATGTTCCGGCCCTCGAGCAGTCGGACCAGCGCCGCAGGCGCATCGGTCAAGGAAGGAGCCATCTCCTCGAGATGGCGAACCTTGCGATTTCGCAGCCACACAGACATTTCCGCGATGATTTGATCGAATCGGTCGAAGTGGTCGGTCGCAAGGAAGCCTTGAATCGAAATCCGTTTGACCAATATGCGGCGCTCGATTCGCGGACCGACGGCCTTTCCATCTGGCGGTAAACTGATTGTTCCACAAATCGCAACGCGGGCACCGACATTGAGGTTCTCCAGCGCGGCGTCGAACGTTGCTCCGCCGACAGAGTCGAAGAACACGTCGACACCGTCCGGACATTCGCGGCGGATCGCCTCGGCCAGATCATCCTCTTCCCGATAGTTGATGGCTGCGTCGAAGCCGAAGTACTCGATGCACTGGCGGCACTTGTCGCCCGAACCCGTCAGGCCGACTACCCGTGCACCCCTGAGCGCCGCCAGCTGACCTGCGGCGGAGCCCACGGCACCCGCCGCCGACGTGACCAGGACAGTCGAGCCGGGCCCCGGTCGTCCGATATCGATCATCCCGACATAGGCCGTGAGGCCAGTGACGCCCAACACGCCCAGCGATGTCGAGATCGGCGCGAGATCAGGATCGATCCGGCGCTGAATCTCCGGCTCGTTCATGGTCGCCCACTCCTGCCAGCCGGTGAATCCGACCACCAAGTCCCCCGCGCGAAACCCCTCGAGGTTGGAGGTGACGACCTCGCCGACGCCGAAGCTTCGCATGGGGCTTCCCACGGGGACTGGTGGCAGATAGTTCGGAGCGTCGAGAATCCAACCGCGCATGGCGGGTTCGATCGAGACGATGAGAGTTCTGACGAGGACCTGTCCTGGGCCCGCTTCAGGAATCTCTCCCTCACGCTCGACGAAGTCTTGCTCGATCGGCAAGGTGGTTGGACGGCGGTCCAGCACGATCTGGAGGTTGCGGGACACGGTTGCTCCTCAGCGAGTCAGAGTAGATTGTGCACAATATTCTGTATTTGTAGTGCGGAATATTTGTCGAAGCGGGATCCGTCGTTGTCGCCGATCGAGCTCGGCCACGGGACTTCCCTTCAGCGAGGTCGCCGCGTTCATCTGGCATCGCTACCTCCGACCTTCGGACTCGCACCGGGCTGTCTCTGACCCAGGGATGGTCAGGGTTGAGCGGGTTGCAACTGCGGAGGGGTGAAGAAGCCCTCAACGGTGACGAACTTCGTCCCGTCCCACCTCAGGATCGAGATTCCCGGGCGGTGAATGCCGGGAAACTCCGGTGGCGCGGCGCCGGCGGGGCTTCCGAGGAAGGTCGGGATAGTGGTGGTGCTGCCCGGCGCCAGGGTCGTCGTAAGGTACTCCTTGAGGGTGGCTGCGTTGACCTTGTCTGCTCCGATGGTTTTGGCAGCGTCCGCCAGAAACATGACGTTGGCGAAACCCCACTCGGCCAGTGCGGAGCGGGCGATGTCCCCGAACCCGTACTTATCCATCGCCTCCCGGAAGATTTTCACATCGGGATCGTTCAGATCGTCGGGATTGGTGAACTCGCTGATCACGTTCGCGCCGACGGCCGCGGGGCCGGCGGCATCGAAGACCTCCGCGTCCATTGCCACACTGTGGATGTAGATCTGTTCGGGCTCGATCCCTTGCTGTTGCAGCTGATCCCACACCTGCGGGATCTGACTGCCGTTGACCAGGGTGAAGACGGCTTCGGGATCCGTGCTGGTCACCTTGGCGACCGAAGCGGAGAAGTCCGTGATCTGGGGATTGAAGAAGACCGTGTTAACGGTCTCGACGCCGGCCTCCTTCGCCGCCTTTTCGAGCTGCTGCGCGTAGGTGCGGCCCACCGGTTGGTCCTGCATCAGCAACGAGATGTTCTTCAGCTTGGCCGTGGTGCCGAGGTAGTGGCCGAGTCCATAGAACTCACCAACCCCGCCCGGCCCGATGGCGAAAGAGTTCGGGCTTTGGATCAGAGTCGGCTGATTCGGGGAGTTCATGGTGATGATGTTGTTCTTCTCGAAAAGGGCATCACCTCCGGTACTCGAGAAGTCGTCGATCCCGATGACGGCCAGCGATTTCTGCGCGACCGCCTGCTGAGCACACGCCGCGGAGGCGCCCGGGTCGAACTTGGAGTCACAGCTCGTGATTTTGATCGGCCGCCCGCCGATACCACCGTTGTCGTTTATGTACGCCGCGGCAGCCTTCGCCCCGTTCGGCATTGCCGAGGGGGCGAAGCCTGGGACACCGCTGACTTCGCTGATGTCGGCGATGACGATGGGCTCGCCGGTCAGCTTCGCCGCCGCCTCGTCCAGTAGGGAGTTCCCACCCGAGCTCGTGGCCTCACCGCTGCCGCACGCTCCGGTGAGGAGTGCGGCGACGGCAAGCACTGCCGTGAGTCCCAGTCTCTTTCGATGATTCATGTGCACTCCTGATCAATGGACGATGGGTAGGTACGAACGTCCTCGCGGCAACCTCGGCGAGCAGGTGCAGAGGGCCGTTCGACGCCTCGCGTGTGGGGGTGTGGTTCGTGAAGTCTTGAAACAATCATGCTGGCGTGGAACTGGCATCTCAGGCCGTGGCACGTAGTCGCGTGCGGATGGCATTCTTGATCTCCTGGTTCTTCAGCGCGATGCCGTCGGGCTGCAGGACGACGGTCACCACCAAGAGCAGGCCGGTGAGGACATCCCAGTACTGCGCGATCCCCGAGATCTGGTTGAGGAGCACGAAGAACACGCCGCCGGTCACCAGGAACCCGGCTTGATACGCGCCGCTGATCGCTGCAATTCCGCCGATGAAGGCCACCGCCACCACCGACAGAGACAACGCAGTGACGAAGTTGTTGCCGGAGGTCGCACCCGCCTGGTACGCGAGCAGTCCACCGCCGACCGAACCGATGGCGGCCGACAGAGCGAAGGCGTAGATCTTGATACTGGCGACGTTGACGCCGGCGACCGCCGCGGCGCGCTCGTTCGCCCGGACCGCCAGCATCTTGCGCCCGACGGCACTTCGTCGAAGACTGGCCACCCCGAGTGTCACCAGACCCAGAACAACGAAGACCATCAGAGCGAACGCGGTCGGGTTCGTCGCGGCGTCGAGCGAGAGCCCGAAGATCGACGGGGCTGGCACAAGCCGCCCGGTCTGTCCACCGGACACCTCGTAATTCTGGAACACCGCGGCATCAACGGCGATACCTATACCGAGCGTGATCACCGCCAGGTTCACCCCGCGGATACGCAATGCCGGCAGGCCGATAAGCGCACCGATCAACATCGTGATGAATGCGGTGAGGACGATCGGCAGTGGGAATGGCAACCCCAGGTTGGTGCCCAGCAGCGACGCGCCGAACGCGCCGACCGCCGCGAAGCTCAGGGGGGCAAGATTCGCCTGGCCGACGTAGCCCGTCACCACCACGAGGGAGAGTGCCACGATGACCGCGATCATCGACGCGGTGATAGCCGCCTTGAGCTCGTTACCCGTGAGCAGCAAGGAACCGATGATCACGACCGGAACCAGGATCAGCCAGACCGGCGTGACACGGCCGTCGGTTGCCCTGGCCGGCCGCGGCGGTGTGAGTGTGCCCCGGAGCGGAATTCGCTTCCCTGCCACCGCGATAGCAATGACTACTACCACCAGCGGGAGTGCGATTGCCATCCCCTGAAGCGTCCAGAAACCCGTCACCACCGACTGGCCGATCCCGATGAGGACTCCGGCCACAGCGGTGAGAGCGAAGGAGGTGAAGCTCCCGACGAGCGCGGCGGCCAGTGCGGGCAACACAATGAAGGTCAGTGCGTTCACGTTGAGCCCAGAAATCGGAGCGATGAGCGCACCCGACAGACCCGCGAGAGCGCAGCCCAGCGCCCAATTCGTCGCGGCGACGCGGTCCGGGGAGATCCCCAAGAGAGAGGCAGCACGCTCGGACTCAGCAGCCGCACGCGTGGCCAGCCCGAAGCCGGTGTGACGGTAAAGCCAGGCGAGCAGGGCCGTGATGACGACAGCGGTGCAGAGAAGGTAGAGCCGGTCTACTCCCAAGGAAACACCCAAGAACTCGACTGTAGTGACGGGCAGCAGACGCGCCGCCTGCTGCCCGGTCGCCATACTGTTGTGCCAGAGCAGCACCGCGAGAGCGTTGAGCGTCAGTAGCAACCCGATCGAGGCGATGACCTGAGAGAGCGCAGAGGCGTTCCGTAGAGGCTTCATGACCACCACGTAGATGCCGACGCCCGCGAGCGCGCTGAGGATGCAGGTCACGAGGAGGGCAAGTGGCGCTGGAACCCCCTCCCTGACTAGTGCACTGCAGACGAAAGCACTGAACATAGCGATCGCGCCCTGGGCGAAGTTGACGACTCCGGACCCCTTGTAGATAAGGACGATTCCGAGCCCGAGGAGGGCGTATGCCGCTCCGGCACCGAGCCCGAGCATGACGAACAACAGCAGCTGATCCATGGCTATTCTCCAATCGCGGCGGGATCGACCTCGCCGAGGTAGCTGGCCTCGAGCAGGTCACGGCGCTTGCCGAGCTCGGCTGCCGAGCCCGCCAGCCGGATCTCCCCGTGACTGAGAACTATGGCCCGGTCGGCGATGTCCAGGGCAAGGTCGGTGTGCTGCTCGACCAGCAGCACACCGACGCCGAGCTCGGTGGCCGCGCGCCTCACTGGCGGCGCGAGGGACTGAGCGACGACGGGCGCAAGGCCCATGCTCATCTCGTCGATGAGGATGGCCTTCGCCTCCCGGCTCAGTGCCCGCCCGACCGCCAGCATCTGCTGCTCGCCACCGGACAGCAGACCCGCTCGGATATCCAGCTTCTTCCGCAGCGGAGGGAAAAGGTCGAGGGCGACCTCGGTCGACTTTCGGGCCGTGGCCCTGCTCAACGCGACCGCCAGGTTCTCCCGCACCGTCAAGCCGGAGAGCACGGCACGATTGTCGGGCACGAGGCAGACACCACGCCGGCTGACCAGATGCGGCTTGCCCCCAGCCACCGGCGCTCCGAGCGCCTCCACGGCACCCGAGATCGGCGTCAGCACACCGGCCAGCGTCAGTAGCGTGGTGGACTTCCCTGCGCCGTTCGCGCCCAGGATAGCGACGATCTCCCCCGGCAACACCTCGAAACTGATGTCACGGATCGCCGGGATGCCCCGGTAGCCGCTGGTCACGTTCGCCATACTCAGGACCGGTGTCGTCACAGCACACTCTCCATGGGTGCGGCGGCCTCGGATCCCAGATAGGCCTTCACGACCCGCGGATCCTGCAACACCGCCGCAGCCGATCCCTGCGCGATGATCTGACCAAACTCCAGCACATAGACGTAATCGCACACACTCAGCACCAGACCCATGTCGTGGTCGACCAGCAGCACCGTCCGGCCATCGGTCGTGAGCTGACGCAGCTGACGTCCCAATTCGATGCTCTCCGCGGAGTCCAGACCAGCCGCCGGCTCATCGAGCAACACCATTCGCGGATTGGCCGCCACCGCCCGCGCCACCGTGACCAGCTTCCGTTGGCCCAACGAAACACTGTCCGGCATTCGGCCCGCCAGATCCTCGATCCCAAGACTCGCTAGCGCCTGCTCGACACGGTGCGCGGCATCGGCCGACCGGGAAGGCCAGAACGGCGCCCGCGCCATGGACAGCCAAGACGCCCCCTCCGCCGCGACCAACAAGTTCTCGCGAATGCTCAGGTCATCGAACAGCTCGATGCTCTGAAACGTTCGGGCCAAGCCGACTCGCGCCCGCTTGTGCGGCGGCATCCGTTCGATGTTCCGGCCAGCGAATCGCACCGAGCCCGACGACGGCACGAGCCCACTCACGGCATCGATCAGGGTGGTCTTACCGGCGCCGTTCGGACCTATCAGCCCAACGAACGCCCCTTCGGGAATATCGAGAGACACCGCGTCGACCGCGCGCAGCCCGCCGTATTGCACTGTCATTTCCGTCAGTTCCAGCAGTCCCACTCGGTGGCCTCCTCATTGAGCGTCGGCGCCTCGGTGATTCACGTCACCGGCTGCACGACTTTGCGACTTGGAACACAGTACATTGTGCAACAGTGTTTTGTGAAGACGGTCTTGCAACGACGATGTGGAATCGCGTGATTGACAGCAGATCGCACTGACCTCGGGGCAGTTCGACGCCATGGTCGCGACGCGATCGGGTTGGCCACCGCCGCGGTCCGCGTCCTCCCGACTACCGGAGACGATTCGCGAAAGATGTTCTTGCAGATCGATTTTGGCGCGCCGCAACCTGGCCGGGTAGGGCTTCTCCTGATGATCTTGACATCGCACCTGGATCATGATGAGAAGGATTACCTGGCCACCTTGCACTCGGTCGCCGATCGGCCCATGGCAGGGGTCCGGGCCCGCCGCTATCCCTCCGATACCACCGACGTCGAGTGGGCACTGCTGGAGTCGGCGCCACTCAGTGCGGGCTGCCCGACCCCGGTAGGTGGCCCCCGGAGAACACCACCGTCGGGACATCGTTGACGCGATCCACCTACAACGGCGGTCGATTGCGGGCTCTCCCCTGCGGCCCCGCATGGAAAATGATCCTGCTCGCGTTGTACCAGCCGGCGATGTAGCGGAACAGCTCCGCCTCCGCCTCCCATCTGTCGACGAATACGGAGGCGCGGTGCATCAATTCGATTATCAGGTCGACCACAGATTTTCGGCGAGCGCGTTATCGAAGCCCCACGCTGCCGGTGGACGGGCCGATGCCCGGCGTCAATCAAGTTCCGTAGCGCCTCCGGGTGCACCTCCAGCTACTCGGCCGGCCGCTCGATCACCGGTCCGGGCTCGGACTCCCGATAGAATCGCACCGCCTTCTCTCCGCCGGCGGATACTCCCGCGTTCCCACATTGATGTCCTTCCTCGGTCTCCACGATCAAATCTGGTTCGGAAGACTTCGGGAAAGCGGGAAAGCTCGGTCGTGCTGTGTCGCACGCTCTCCAGGTCAGGCGGCCACGACAGTGCGGACCTTCGGTGTGGCCCGAGAACCGGAGCGACGTCGTCGAACGCTGCGCTCCTGTCGATTGGAAGGAGTACCGCAAGAGGTAGACCTACTCGCTACGGCTGCCGCGTGACGCGGCATTCGATGCAGATCCGGTTCTCCGGCCCGACAGAGCTCTCAGCTTGACAGCTCGCCTCTGGCACTGATCAATTCGGTGATCTGGTGAACTGTGGTCTGAAGATGAGTCCGCACGATGCGCGCGCAGACTTTGCCCTTACGCGCCTTGAGGGCAGCAACGATTTCTTCGTGCTGTTGCTGCACTGCCTTACGGTAGTCGGGGTCTTCTTGCCCGTCAGGACTTACCGTGAGCTTGGCGTAGTTTGCCGAGGTGACACGAAGGTTACTCAGGATTTCGAACAGTCTGGGCCGGTTCGCGATCTTGTAGATGGTGTCGTGGAGCACGCCGTTGAGCTCGATGTAGCGGTCCGGCGCAGCCGATGACATCTCGGCGACGATGGCTTCCAGCTCTGTTACCTGATCGTCTGTGATGCATCTCGCCGCGAGTTCGGCGGCCAGTGGCTCCAGGGCGAGGCGGATCTCGTAGAGCTCCTCGAACTCCTCAGCAGCAGGTTGGAACACAACGACACTACGGTGCGCGTCTTGCTGCACGAGGCCTTCCCGCGTGAGTACCGCGAAGGCTTCGCGGACGGGTGTGGTGCTCACCCCGAACCGCTCGGCGACCTCGGTCTGACGCAGACGTGTTCCCGGCGGAAGCTCGCCCGAATGGACCATGTTGCGCAGTCTCTCGGCGACAAGGCCTGCTCGGGTAACGGATACCAATTTCTCCGATGTCACAACCAACTCCCACCCATTGACCCTCCGCATTGTCGGCGCGGGGACCGCTTTCGTCAAGAGTATACGATCCGCCGCCGAGGTCGCACAGAGTCATGCCGGCACCCGGTGCGGAAGGAAGCCGTTTCTTTTGCCGGGGCGGCAACCCGAACTAGCTCGCGCCCCCGTACGCAACCCCACATCCGATGGCTCGTCACGATGTCGCCCATCTCGTACCAGCGATGAAGCTTCCCTTTGCCGCACCCAATTTGTATACTGTGCACTCGACAACTGGCAACTTCCTCGGCCTCGCGTGCGCATCAGAGCACAGCGTCGGAGCCGGACGTTCAGCTACAGGAGAGATTTGCGATGCCTTCAAACCCGACGCCACTGGCGGACTCGGTAAACATGCTGATGGATCGAGCCGCCATCGAAGACCTGATTACAACGCTCTTCCACTGCGTGGATACGAAGGATTTCGCGGGGGCCGCGAAGCTCTTCACAGAGGACGGCGAGATCGTGCTGCCGTTCGCGTCATATCCGGCCACAGAGCTCGTCGAGACGTCGGAGCGCATATTCGCCCCCTTCCAGGCCACTCACCACATGATCGGGAACGTCGCGATCACGATCGATGCCGACTCCGCCCAGTCCCGGCACTACGTGCGGGCAACGCACGTTCCAGATACGACGGTGGCCTCTCGACACGCCGACGTCGGCGGCTGGTACCACTGGCAGTACCGGCGGACCCCCGAGGGGTGGCGCATCACCCGATACGAACTCACCTTCGTCTTCTCGGACGGCATCGAATTCGACCCGACTACCTGAACTAAGCGCCCCGCTCCTGCCGCCCACCCCATGTCAGTGCGCTCGCGTGCGGCACCAGAGCACTGCTTCTGGTCGGTAGACGTGCCGCGTACCTGCTGACACTGCCGCTGCTGGCCATCACGAATGCCACGTTGCTATCCGGACTGCGGTCCGGATAGCATCGGCCTCAGTCCGGTTGGACTGCCCAAGGATGCCGGAAAGGCCCGGCAACCCAACGTTTTCGAGGAGAATCACATGACTGTTGCAGCGCCGACCGGCCTGGCGGCCGGAACCTGGGCCATCGACCCGGTGCACTCGTCGATCAACTTTTCCGTCCGCCATCTGATGGTCAGCAAGGTCCGCGGTACCTTCGGCGCCTTCAGCGGTGCAATTACCGTCGCCCAGGACGGCAGCCCCTCGGTGACCGCCGACATTGACGTCGCCTCGTTGAATACCGGCAACGAGCAGCGCGATGCACATGTGAAGGCCGCGGATTTCTTCGACGTCGCGAAGTTTCCGACCGCCAGCTTCCGGTCCACCGGCGTCCAGGCCAAAGGCGACGACTACGTGCTCGACGGCGAGTTCACCCTTAAGGGCGTCACCAAGCCGATCAGCCTCGCGCTGGAATTCAACGGTGTCAACCCAGGCATGGGCCACGGCGAAGTAGCCGGTTTCGAGGCCTCAGTAGTGCTGAACCGCAAGGACTTCGGCATCGACCTCGACATGCCGTTGGAGTCCGGTGGCGCGGTCCTTGGCGACAAGATCAACATCACCCTCGAGATCGAGGCGCTCAAGCAGGCCTGACCCGGCTCGCGGGCGCGCGTATGACTACCGGCGGACGGCAAGTTCGGCGCCTGGACGGATCGCGCGCTCGCGTCGAGCTAAGCCGAGACTGCGGCACCGGTGAGCACATGCAACTGCACCACATTGGCGTGCAGAGCATCTTCGAGGTCAGCCATCAACTCCTGGCCGGCGCACACCGCCACATTGTCGACGGCTGGCAGTTGCATCCCGACATGGTCGGACCAAAGCTGCCGGCATCTTCGATCCGCTCGTAGTTCGCCCTCGGAAAGCTGCACCAAGCCTTTGGCTTTCAATAAGAAGCGGAGCGCCTACCGGGGGTCCAGCCGCTTGTCCTGCAGCGCCTCGGCGCTCTGCAGCAGATGCACCTGTCGCGTCGCGGCAGCGGGCAGCGCCAAAGCAGCGGCACCCACCACGGCGGTCCTCCGGGTCTGTCGCATCGGCGGCAGCACGACCGTGTCTCCTGTCCGGCACACGGCCCAGCGGACGCGACACCGTTTTGTGAACGAACACGTGATCCAGTCCCCTTCTGAGCGTCTCGTCGCCGCGCGCTAACCAGCGAACCCACGACTGGTCTGGTGTCGTTCGGTTGGAGCACTCAGTGTCGATCTGTAGAAGCTTGGACTTGGATCGCCTTGTCGAGGACCCAGCCGACATCCGCGCGCGGCGCGCGAGATTGGCACGCAGCACTGGCCAACCATGCCGGTCGCCTTGGCGATATCGAAGGGGCGGATGGCGGGCGCCCCTTGCGGTGTGCGCGTGACCGAGCGCGAGCTCAGTCGGACCCGCAGGAACATCCGGGTGCCTCGCGGGGAGTTCGGCGCGCTCTGGCAGGCCGCCGAAGAGCTCACCTCGGCGAACGGTGAGCGCGGTATCGCCGACGGGGTGCCGCCGGCGTGGCGCTGACGTGCCGATGTGTTGCCCGAACGGCAAGCGTAACCGTGAAGGGTCCCCAGATCCTGACGACCGCACCGGTGACGCGTCTCGGCTCGCTTCCGAGGAGACCATCGACGCCGAGTACCTCGCAGCGGAAAAGCTGCTGGCCCAGTGCGACGCCGGCGCGCTTCAGAAGATAGCCCGGCAACATCGAGGCGGACTCGCAACACTGCGGTGGGTATGGCCTGTCGGCGGCCCCATTCTCGTCCTCGCCTGGGCTGAGTGATTTCACTGCGCGCTCCAGGAAATTTTCGTCGACGACGTCCTGTTCATCGACTGGTTAGGGCGTGGACTCGATCGCGAGTTTTTCTGCTTCGTGGACGGCGTCGTAAGCCCCGCGCTCGTGAATCTTGGCCAGCTCACGGTGGGCTCCGGTCGAGCGCGTCCGCGGCCTCGTCCGCCCACGGGGGACGCCGGCCATGGTCTGCACCGCGGCTGCGGTCCTCATACGACCGCGAGCTGCATTGATCGGAACGGCTATTCCATCCGCGCCCTCCCCTAGCGTCTCGGCGTTCCCGCTACCCAGCGAACCCAAGATGGTCTGGTCTCACGTTGGATCAGCCCGCAACACCACGCTTCACGGCCGGGAGGAATTCGCACCTGCCAGAATGTAGATCGCTAGGGCTCGCGATTACAGCAAAGCAGAGGTCACATCACCGCCAGACGACGTGGACGGCGCAGACAGCTGCAAGCGCATCAGGCGGAAAGGCCGAGCAGTTGCCGCCAGGACCGCACGGCCTATTTCAACCACCTCGCGCCCCCCAGCTCCGGTGCAGTAGTCCACACCGGCATTGTGGAGTGCCGTGGGTAGTACTTCTCGTCAGCGTGCGCGGCGTGCGTGGTTCGCTATGAATTCACGCAGTCGGACGCGGATGGGCTCCAGATGGCGTGCCGGTGGTCCGTCGAGAATTTTGCCGAGCCTCGCCACGTAGCGTGCGGGTGTCATCCCGAACTCGACGAGGAGATCTCCAGTGTTTCCTCCCCCGTATGGGGAGCCATCGCCGGGCGAACTCAATGATCTGGGCGTCCTCGATGACAGAATCGTTCATCATGGAAGACCTCCTTGGTTATCGAAAGAAGCTTTGCGCGAGTTGCTTTCACTTGAACGTCGAGGTTTCCGGCGCGTCAGAGGAGCTGATGAGGGGGCCCGGCCATGACGCCGGCGAGCCCGAACTCCTCGGCGGACTTGAATGCTCGACGAACTCTTCGGGCTTGACCCACCGTTCGGGGTCTCCCAGGTATCAGGATGGTTGATCGGACGGGATGGCGTGTTTGCGGAGTTCGCGGGTTGCGACGACCATGCGGTGAACCTCGTCGGCGCCGTCGATGAAGCGCATGGTGCGGGCCTGGGCCCAGAGCATCGCCAGCGGGTGATCCTGCGTCATTCCACCGGCACCGTGGACTTGGATCGCCTTGTCGATGACCCAGCCGACCGCGTCGGGGGCCGCGACCTTGATCGCGGAAATCTCGGTTCGCGCCTCTCGTGCGCCCACGGTGTCGATCAGCCACGCGGTTCGGAGGACGAACAGTCGCAGCTGGTCGATCTTGACCCGCGACTCGGCAATCCAATGCTGGATGATTCCCTGATCGGCGAGTCGTTTGCCGAACGCGGTCCGCTCGTCCGCTCTGCGGCACATCAACTCGATGGCGCGCTCGGCCATTCCGATCATGCGCATGCAGTGGTGAATTCGGCCGGGACCGAGTCGGGCCTGGGCGAGTGCCTGCCCGCGCCCGCGTTCACCGAGCAGGTGCCGCTTGGGGATACGAACGTCGTCGAAGCGGACTTCTGCATGCCCACCGTGGGCTCCGTGCGTGAAGCCGAACATCGACAGCCCCCGAACGAAGGTCAGGCCCGGTGTGTCTCGGGGCACGAGTACCAGACTGTGTCGCGAGCGAGGATCCGCGTCCGGGTCGGACATGCCCATCACTACCAGAAGCTGACAGTCACTGCTCATGGCGCCGGTCGACCACCACTTTCGGCCGTCGATCTTCCAGTGATCGCCCTCGTCGGTGATGGTCGTGGTCAGATTCGACGGATCCGATGATGAGACGTCGGGCTCGGTCATGCAATAGGCAGATCGGATGGTGCCGTCGAGCAAGGGCTCGAGCCACCGTTGCTGCTGCTCGTCGGTGCCGAACAGGCTGAGCAGTTCCATGTTTCCGGTGTCGGGGGGATTGCAGTTGAATGCTTCCGGAGCCACCTCCGGACTCCACCCGGTCAGTTCGGCGATCGGGGCGTACTGCAGGTTGGACAGTCCGGCGCCGCGCGGATCATGTGGGAGGAACAGGTTCCACAGGCCCTGCGCTTTGGCTTCCTTCTTCAGGTCCGCCATGATCGCCGGTCGTTCCCACTGCAGGTCCCCGGCGGCGGGATCGTCGTGGAAGTGCTTTTCGGCGGGGAAGACGAACTCTTCCATGAATGCCGAGACCCGATCGCACATCTGCTGGGTGGTCGAGTCGAAGGTGAACTCCATGTCAGTCCTTGGTCCTTGTATTAACGGTCGGGTGCGGTAGGTCAGGGAAGGGCCGCGAAGCCCCGCTCCGCGAGCGGCTGGACCATCGAACCGATGTTGTCGAACCCATCCCCCACCGTCTCGCCGTTGACGAAGCGAAGGTGGATGCCCTCCAAGATGACGGCCATCTTGTAGAAGGCGAAGCTCGAGTACCAGCTCAACTCGCTGACATCGAATCCGGTAGTCCGTGCGTAGCGCTCGACGAGGTCGTCGAAGGAGGGGTATCCGGGGTGCGTCGACGGGGTGCCGGCAATGGGGTTGGTGATGCCCTCCCATCCGGACCAGAACAGGTGCACCAAGCCGAGATCGGTGAGGGGGTCACCGAGAGTGGACATCTCCCAGTCGAGCACGGCGGCGATCGTCGGCTGCTCGCCGATCCGCGCAATCATGTTGTCGAAGCGGAAGTCACCGTGGACGATCGAGGCCTCGGAATGCTGCGGCAGCCGCTCGCCGAGCCGCCTTCCCAGCTCTTCGAGCACCGGCAGCTCCCGGGATTTCGACGCGGCGAGTTGCTTCCGCCAGCGCCGCACCTGCCGCTCGAGGAAGCCCGCCGGCCGACCGAACGTGGTCAGGCCGAGCGAGTCGTAGTCGCGAGTGTGCAGCGCCGAGAGGCAGTCGATGTACCGGTAGGACAGGGCCGCGCGTTGGGTCGGCTCGACCTCGCTGAAGTCGCTGTCCGTGCGAAGGACCTCGCCGTCGATCTTGTCCATGATGTAGAAGCTTCCCCCCGCATCCGGTGCGGCATCGTCGGCGTACACGATGCGCGGAACCGGAACAGGGCTGTTGGCCAGTGCCCGCTGCACGGCGACCTCACGCTGCATATCGTGTGCGGTTTCGAGGCGGTGCCCGATCGGCGGCCGGCGCAGGATCCACTTCCGGTTCGGGCTGGCGAGCTCGAACGTCAAGTTCGATCGCCCACCGGCGAGCAGACGTACCGCGAGTTCGTCGGAGGAATCCAGTTCGAAGAGTTCCTCGAGCTTGCTCCGCACGTGGGCGAGATTGAAGGGCGCGGATCGCGCGATCTCGTCGACCTGGTTCATAGGTTCCTCAATATCGTTAGCAATATGGGTGTTTCAGGGGTTGGCGACGATGCCCGTGCCCACGGGAAGCTCGTTCCGAACGAGGATCTTCACGTGGTCGATCGTGCCCGCGGTCGGCCTGAGTGCCGCGAATACGTCGTGGACCGCGTCGAGGCTGGCGTACCCGGTCACCATGAGAGACGGGTCGAACCGCCGGAGAACCCGACGATAGGACTGTGACGGACTGATGCCGACGTGCGGCCGGATAAATTCGTCCCACCGCCGTGGGGTGCCCAGCTGACTGTGCAGGCGAGTAGTTCCCGTTCGTACCCAACGGTTCGCTCTACGGTTCGAGTGAGAGCGGTCATTGCAGGTCCTCGGCTGCGAAGCCACTCGCGAGTTGCCGCTTGACCGCCGTCAGATAACGGGCGGCGTCGGCGCCGTCGACGATGCGATGGTCGTACGACAGCGACAGATACGCCGTCGACCGCACCCCGATCTCGAGTTCCTGGATCTCGCCCCGAATTGGGACGACGCGATCGACGACGGTTCCGATCCCGAGGATGGCGGACTGTGGTTGATTGATGATCGGGGTGTCGAATAGTGCCCCGCGGCTGCCGGTATTGGTGATGGTGAACGTACCGCCGGACAAGTCGTCGGCCCGGATCGTGCCCGTGCGGACACGATCCGCAGATTCGGCAATCGCGCGCGCCAGTTCAGGGATGCTCAATGCCGCGGCGTCGCGGATGACAGGCACCATCAGCCCCTTCTCGCTGTCGACGGCCATCCCGAGGTGCACTGCACCGTGGTATGTAACCTCGGTGTAGTCGGCGTTGAGCGAGGAGTTGATCACGGGGTGATCGGCGAGCGCCTCGACGGCCGCAGCAACGAAGAACGGCAGGAACGACAGCTTCACCCCGGTGCGACGGGAGAAGTCCTCCTTCTCCTGCGACCGAAGCCTCGCGATCGCGGTGACGTCGACCTCGACAACTGTCGTCAATTGTGCTGAGGTTTGCAGGGAGTCGAGCATCCGCCGCGCGATCGTGCGGCGAATCCGGGGCAGCTTCTCCACCCGGTCGCCTCCGCCCAGTTTCGTCGCCGAGGACGGTGACGGCTTGGTGACGGCAACCGGGACCGTCTCCGGGTCGGCCACGCTCGGCGGAATGGGAGTGGGCACCGGTGCAGTTGCACGCGCGATGCCCGGTGCAGGACTCGCAGAGGGCTCCTCTTCACCCTCTTCACCAAGAAGAGCCAGTGCCGCGCCGATCTCGACGACTGCGTCCTCTGGGGCGAGGATCTCGAGGAGTGTTCCGGCGGCTGGGGAGGGGACCTCGGTGTCGACCTTGTCGGTGGCCACCTCGAGCAACGGTTCATCCTGCTCGACGCGGTCGCCGGGAGCTTTGAGCCAGCGGGTGATGGTCGCCTCGGTGACGTTCTCGCCGAGCGAGGGTAGCACCACCGTGATGGTGGTCTGAGTGGTGGTCATCTGTGTGGGGTCTCCTGGGTCACTCGACGAGTGTTTTCAGCCAATGAGGTCGAGGGCGGCGCGGACAACGGCATCGGTGTCGATGCCGTGGTAGCGGTAGACGTCCTCGAGGGACCCGACCTGCCCGAACCGGCTGACACCGAGCGCCGCACCGGGAACGTGGTTGATCCCGGTCAGGAACGCGAGGGTGTGCGGGTGTCCGTCGAGGACGGTGACCATCGGTGCCGCCCGGTGGGCGGGGAAGACCTGGTGGAGGATCCAGGACGGGGCGTCGGCGAGGCCGCGGCGCGCCTGCACCGCCTCGAACAACAACCCGGGGCTGGTCACGCACACGACGTCGGCGGCAATCCCCTGCTCGGCTAACCGGTCCGCGGCGGTGAGGGTTTCGGTGATCATCGCGCCCATCCCGACCAGCGTGACGGTCGGGTTGTCGGTGTGCCGGAGGGTGTACGCGCCGGCGACGACCTGACGGCGGCGGCGTTCCCGGGCGGCGGGATCGGTGGGGACGGCGGCGAGGGTCTGGTCGACCGGGCGGGTCGAGAGCCGCAGATACGACGAGGAGCCGTCCGGGCGGCCCAGGCGGGAGATGCTGTCGAGCAGCGTCCACTCGACGTCGATCGCGAAGGCGGGTTCGTAGCTGATGCAGCCGGGCTGTTCGAGGCCGATCGACGGGGTCTTGATCGACTGATGCGCCCCACCCTCCGCCGCCAGGGTCACCCCGGACGGGGTGCCGACCAGGATCGACTGCCCACCCGCATAGATGCCGTACGACCAGGGCTCGAGGGCGCGTTCGACGAACGGGTCGTACATCACCCCGATCGGGAACAGCGGCTGGCCCCAGCGACTCCAGGTGGAACCGAGCTCGCCCATCAACCCGACCAGGTTCGTCTCGGCGATGCCGAGTTCCATGTGCTGCCCGGTGGGCTTCTCCCGCCAGTGCATGATCGTCTCGGCGTCGTCGTCGAACCAGTTGCGCCGCTCGTGCGGCGACCACACCCCCACCTTGTTCAGCCACCCCGCCAGGTTCGTGGTGGACGAGACATCCGGGCTGACGGTCACCACCCGTTTCGCCGCGTCGGGGGCCTCCCGGGACAGGTCCAGCAGGGCGCGCCCGAGGGCGGCCTGGGTCGTCGATGTCCCGGAGGGGGTGCGGCCGATGTCCGCCGGCACCGACGGCGGGGTGCCGAATTCGACGGGGTCACGCCGCAGCCACTGTGCAACCGCATCGCAGACCCGGCCCGCGACACTGTCCGGCTCGAACCGCGCCCACGGGTTCGCAGGGTCCATACCCAGTTCCGCGGCCAGCTGTTCGTACTGTTCCGCCGTCAGCAGCGACGAGTGATTCTGCGGATGCCCCTGCGTCGGCAGGCCGCGGCCCTTGATCGTGTAGGCGATGATCACCGTCGGGCGGGTGTCGTCGATCTGTGCGTACGCGGCGCGCAGGGCGTCGAGGTCGTGACCGCCCAGGTTGCGGATCGCCCGCAGCAGGGTCTCGTCGTCGAGGCCGGCGATCAGGGCTGCGATGGCGGCGGCGTCGGGGCCGTCCCCGGGCAGCCGCACCCGCACCTGCTCGGCGTCGCACCGCAGCAGCCGCTGGTATTCGGGGTTGGGCATGTCCAGGATCCGGGTCCGCAACGCCGCACCACCGGCCCGGGTAAACAGCGACTCCAGCAGGGTCCCGAATTTGACGGTGATCACCTGCCACCCGGCGGCTGAGAACATGGCCTCGAGCCGGCCCGCGGCGATGTTCGGCACCACCCGGTCCAGGGACTGCCGGTTCAGGTCGACGATCCACACGATCTCCCCGAGTTCGGACACGGACGTGTCGAGGATCGCCTCCCACACCGCGCCCTCGTCCAGTTCGGCGTCCCCGACGAGCGAGTACTGGCGGCCCGTGCCCGCAGAACCGATCTGGGTGTTCACGTAGCGGCGGGCGATGGCACCCCAGATCGGGGCCGTCGCACCGATCCCGACCGACCCGGTCGAGTAGTCCACCGGATCAGGATCTTTCGACCGCGACGGGTACGACTGCAGCCCGCCGAACTCGCGCAACGTCGTCAGATACTTCTCGTCCAGCTCCCCGAGCAGGTAGTTGATGCCGTGCAGCACCGGCGAGGCATGGGGTTTGACCGACACCCGGTCACCCGGCCGCAACTGCTCGAACCACAACGACGTCATGATGGTCGCGATCGACGCACACGACGCCTGATGGCCACCCACCTTCAACCCCGTCGGATTCGGGCGAACCCGGTTGGCATGATGAATCATTGCCGTCGACAACCACAACACGCGCTTCTCGATCTCCACAAGCGCTTGCGGAGTGGTCGCGCGCGGGGCGTGCTGCGAAGTGTGGTCGTCGATCGTGTGGGCGTAGTTCATCGTTTTCGTCCTTGCCTGTGAGTTCCTGGCACCGAACCCGATCCGCCAGCCCAGGTCGTGAGCGAGGCAGATCGGCGGTGACGGGCAGGCGGACCTGTGGGAACCGAACCTACCGCGGGGCGGCGTGGCGCCGTCCATGTGTCGAGATCTTCTGTGAGAAATCAGGTTCCAGTTGATCATCGGCATACACTCCGGGCAATACCGATCGCAAAGTTTCAGCATTCTGCGCACCATCCCGCGCTCCCCCCAGTTGGAGGTTGTCACAATGCCCAACACACCCACCGTCGATTCCCTCGACGCCCGCATCCTCGGCGCACTCAACGATGATCCGCGAGCAACGGTGATCGCGCTGGCCGACAAGACGGGTCTGTCCCGTAACACGGTGCAGGCCCGGCTCGGCAAACTCGAAACGCAGGGAGTGCTGCATTCATTCGAACGACGCATCGAGCCGGGCGCCCTCGGGTACCCGCTGACCGCCTTCATTCTTACCAGCGTCATGCAGCGGGCACTGTCTCGAATTGCGGCGGCGCTCAACGGAATCCCCGAAGTTGTCGAGGTGCACGGACTCAGCGGCGCCACGGACCTCCTCATCCACGTCGTCGCCCGCGACGCCGACGACCTCTACCGCATCGCCGGCCACATCCTCGACATCGACGGAGTGGAGAAGACCACCACCGCACTCGTCATGCGCAAACTCGTCGACTACCGCCTCACACCACTGCTCAAACAACTCGTCGACAAGGACTGATCGGGTTCGACGTGAGCATTTTGCCCACTGCACTTCCGCCGGATCAGTAGTTCGTGTGCAGTCTGCGCAGCGGCGTCGTCGGAGATTGTGGGTTGTCAGCGATGATGCTTGACTTGTCGCCCGAGCTCGCCCACCCCCGAGCATTGTCTCTTCACGCGCACCATCCTCCGATCCCGAGGATGTCCGGCAGGTCGCGAAGGCGTCGCATCCGAGTCGTCGGCGACCGAGTCGATCCGACAACCCGTCTCGATCCGAGGATTCCCATGAGTGCACCCACCCGACTCGACTGCCCTGCTCACCGTACCTGTGCTGACACACGTCACCTGCCACAGCTGGTAACCGGGGCGCAGGCTGTCGTGCGCACCTTGGAGGAACTCGGTGTGGATTGTGTCTTCGGGATCCCCGGCGGTGCGATCCTGCCCGTTTACGATCCCCTCCTCGAATCGACCCGGGTGCGGCACGTGCTGGTCCGCCACGAACAGGGCGCAGGGCACGCCGCCACCGGCTATGCCCAGGCCACCGGCAAGGTCGGGGTTTGCATGGCCACCTCCGGTCCCGGTGCGACCAACCTGGTGACTCCGCTCGCAGACGCGCAGATGGACTCCGTCCCGGTTGTCGCGATCACCGGTCAGGTCGCCCGCGGGCTCATTGGCACCGATGCCTTCCAGGAGGCCGACATCTCCGGCATCACGATGCCGATCACGAAGCACAATTTCCTGGTCACCGACCCCGCCGATATCTCCCGGATAATCGCCGAGGCGTTCTACATCGCGTCGAGTGGGCGCCCGGGCGCGGTGCTCGTCGACATTCCGAAAGATGTCCTGCAGGCGACGACGACGTTCTTGTGGCCGCCGGAGATGCGGCTTCCCGGCTACCGTCCCGTGACGAAGCCGCACAGCAAGCAGATCCGCGCGGCAGCCGAGCTGATCAACTCCGCCGAAGCCCCGGTGCTGTACGTCGGCGGCGGAGTTATCAAGGCCGGCGCCGCGGCCGAGCTGCGTGAACTCGCCGAACTGACCGGAATCCCGGTCGTCACCACGCTGATGGCGCGCGGCGCGTTCCCCGACAGTCATCCGTTGCACTACGGCATGCCGGGCATGCATGGGACTGTCGCCGCGGTTGCCGCGCTGCAGCGCAGCGAGCTGCTGATCACACTCGGCGCGCGATTCGATGACCGCGTCACCGGGCATGCGGAGTCGTTCGCCCCGGACGCACGAG
Source organism: Rhodococcus koreensis (assembly GCF_017068375.1). NCBI lineage: Bacteria > Bacillati > Actinomycetota > Actinomycetes > Mycobacteriales > Nocardiaceae > Rhodococcus > Rhodococcus koreensis. Next base: position 263,311 of record NZ_CP070611.1, on the reverse strand, counting down.
TGATCCACGCTGACATCGACCCGGCCGAGATCGGAAAGAACCGGGAGGTGGACGTCCCCATCGTCGGAGACTGCAGTGAGACGATCCCGGCGCTCACCGCCGCCCTTCGCCTCGAACGTGCCGCCGGAACCACCCCGGACCTGAAGGGGTGGCGGGCATCGCTGGACGAGGTACGGCGCACGTACCCGGTGAGTTACGACCGCCCGACCGATGGCATGCTGTCGCCGCAACTGGTCATCGAGGCGGTCGGGAAAGCGGCCGGCCCCGACGCGATCTACGTTTCCGGAGTCGGTCAGCACCAGATGTGGGCGGCCCACTTCATCGACTTCGAGAAACCGCGGACCTGGCTGAACTCCGGCGGCCTGGGAACGATGGGATATGCCGTCCCCGCGGCGCTCGGCGCGAAAATCGCTGCGCCCGAAAAAGAAGTTTGGGCGATAGACGGCGACGGCTGCTTCCAGATGACCAACCGGGAACTGGCGACGGCCGCGATCGAGAGCGTGCCTATCAAGGTGGCCCTGATCAACAACGGCAACCTCGGCATGGTGAAACAACTCCAGGCGATCCACTACGAAGGGCGCTACTCGCAGATCGACCTCGCCACTGACTCGCGTCGCATTCCTGACTTCGTCAGACTTGCCGAGGCACTCGGCTGCGTCGCCCTGCGATGCGATCGGAAGGAAGACGTCGCGGCCGTCATTGCGCAGGCCCGCGCGATCAACGACCGGCCCGTAGTGGTCGACTTCGTCGTCAGCGACAATGCCCTCGTCTGGCCGATGATTGCCGCAGGCGCGAGCAACGACCAGATTATGGCCGCAGAAGGGATTCGTCCCTTGTTCGACGAGGACTGAGCCACGGTGATCCGGTTGGTGAAGTGTGTGCGGCACCGGGATGTAGGTTGGGCCAGAATAGTCAGTCCAAACTTCGGCCTCCTACCGCGTCAGCTCAGGGGTACGGCACGTCACATTTTTCGGGCGTCCTGACCGGCCAGAATCCGCAAGATCTCACCTGGTCCCCTCGCACCACCCGCTATCTGGCAGCGCCTTAATTCTGTGGGTTCGAGGACTGTATAGCGACCTCGGCCTCGTGAATAACAGCCAAAACAGCATTCCTGTCCGGGGCATGGGTAGTCATCCGCCGATTCATCGACGCCCGCTCCCCTGCGCGGTAGCCCACCGGGAAGCACCGTTTACTCAAACATCGGTTGACCTGTGCGTATGACACGTCCCCCCGCGCATCAGAGGCTCTAAGAACCATCGGCGATGGGGTGGGTGGATGATGACGTCTATGAATGCGAACGGAACGGATCCGGACCGGAACCAGATGTCGCTGGGCCTCCTCGTGTTTTTGGGAATACTGATTACGACAGTCCTTGGAGGGTTGCTGTTCTGGCTTTTTACATGGGCACAGTCTGATAATTCGGCATTCAGGGCATTCGGTGATGTGGACGGCGACGAAATGTTCGACGCCGCCCGTACAGCCGTAACGGTCATCGGCGTAATCGGTATCGGCGGAGCGGCGCTGATCGCCTACCGTCGCCAGCGTACGACCGAGACCGCGCAGCAAACAGCTGCCCAGTCGCTGACCGTGGCCGCAAACGCGCAGACCACCGCTGCAGAAGCACTGACACTGAGCCAGAGCCAGTTCAAGCACACCACCGAACGGGCATTACGCGAGCGGTATACGGAGGCTGCAGAACAACTTGGCTCGAAATCCTTTGCCATTAGGTTCGCCGGCGTGTACGCCTTCGCCTCGCTGGCAGACGATTGGTTGACGATCGGTAAACCGGCCGAATGCCAGGTCTGCGTAGACGTGCTATGCGCGTATCTACGAACGCCAACGTCCGCCTACAGCGACAACGACGATGACGCCGATGATGATGAAGTCGAGAGATCCAGACCTACAGCAGCTAGTCAAGAAGACGAGGTTCGCAAAGCAATTCTCCGGGTGATCGCTGACAAGACGCGCATACCTAAGCCGGGTGAAGCCAGGGGGACCTGGCAGAAGTGCACCTTCGATTTGTCCAATACAACGCTGTGGGACGTGCAATTGGTTGGCTGCAAGTTCGACGGAGGTGTCGACTTCACGGGGACTCGATTCGGCGGGATGCCCTTCTTCGATCGCTCCGAGTTCGTAAAGACCAGCTTCGCCAAGGCACGGTTGACGTACGGTGCCTCATTTCGGAAGTGCGTTCTCGGTGATGGAGTGAAGTTCGACAAGGCACAGTTCAAAGGCGCGATTCGATTCACCCAGGCACAAACCAGCGGATTGATCACGTTCGACGAGGCACGTGCCTGGGAGGCCGATCTCTTCTTCCAGGAGGCACACTTCGCGCCTCTGAGTAGCGTGACGTTCAACTTCATGAAAGTGCTAGGGAAATCGACACTTAACTTCACCAATGCTTGGTTCGACGGGGGTGCCGTGGATGTCTCCTCGGTCAGAGCAGAGATCGAATCACGACTCATTTTCGATGAACCTCGGTGCTGGAAGAGGCCTCCGATAGTCAAGTGGGGAGAAGGCACGTCACCCGATGACGTGTCACCCACCCCATGGCCCCCACTCGTTGACGAGCAACCTGATTCGCCCGGCCGACATATAGAAGAAATTCCAGAGACTAATCGATCACGGATCGTTCGGGACGACGAGTGATCTCAATACTGCGCACACGCACCTGACGTCAAGTCAGTCTGGTGTGGACCTCGTAATCCTCGCCCACACATGACGAAACCCCAGCACCAGGAGACTGGACTGGGGTTTCGCCATTCCAGGTCAGGCCTAACGAAGTTCCCTGTATGCGAGCGTCCGGGTGGTGATCGTCTCACTGAGGTCGGTGACCGCAGTGGCCGGCGTCGTCGGGGTGGTGGCCTGTGCGGTGACTAGACGCTCAATTCGCCCTGCGGACTGTTCTGCTCGTTCGGCACGCTCGGCGTCGAGCTGTGCAACGGCATCCGCGGCGGCGAGTTCGGCCGACAGCTGCGTGACTGCGGCGGCCGCGTCCCGCAACGCCTGAACTGCATCGGCGATTCGGGCGCACGACAGCACGTAGGTCTGGTCCTCCTCGGGCGCAAGGGCGCCGTTACCGGATTCGCTCGCCGCGGTGATGGCGTCATGCAGCTCTGTGGCCGCGAGAACCCGGGAGCCGATGTCCCAGATAGCCGCCCGCAGGTCCACGTCGGTGAACAGACCTTCTCGCCACGCGCGGGAATCCTTGATCGTTTCGACGGTCAGGACAGCATCACTCATGAGGGCGCGCACCTCGTGAGGTGCAGCGGCCAATTGGTTGCCGGTGATCTCGTTGGGCTTTCGCTTGTTCCGCACTGCACCGAGTGCTGTCACGCCGCCCACTGCAGCGACCCCAACGAGGAATGTCGCCGTGGTTGCGCCGGCCAGTGTCCAGAGAGCGTCGGAATGCTCGCTAAGGAAGCTCACCTCGACGCCCGCGAAGGCTGCCAGCGCAACCGTTGCCCCGGAAAACAGCAGCGGGATCGCCGTCAGAATGGTTCCGCCGATCGAGAGAAGGACGACGCCGAGCAAGACGCTCAGTAACCCGTCTTCCGCTGGGCGGGCCGGCGGCAGTTCGGATTCCTTCAGGACGACCGTGGACCGCGCCAGATCGCCTGCAGCAGCAACCTCATGACGAAGAACACCGGGCGCAACCGTCCCGGCACCCACACTCGGCTCGCACCGCGGTGCAGACCGCGCACGACAGCGTCCGCGACCTGTGCCGGTGTGCTCGACATCGGCGCCGGCGACATCCCCTCGGTCATCCGGCCGATCACGAAACCGGACCGGACGAGGTCTTCATTCATCCTCTTCCGCCTCCGTGTCCTCGTTGCGCCAGCATGCGGTCAGATACCTGCAGTCGGCTCTCTTCTCGGTGCAGCCGCCATTTCTGGGCGCCCGCAGCACCAGCAGCTATCACCATGACAGCAGCCATGAACACAATCGCAACGGTCGCGCCGAGGTCGTCCGTCGTGGTCTCAGGCGAGCGTTCCCCGGCGTTCATGCTGGCCACCAGGAGTAGCACGCCGAATTGGGCAATGGATCCGCCCATGAGCCACACGAGTCCCAACCAACAGCGGCGGCCTCCAGTGACGGCGGTCGGGGCGGCCGGACGCGGCTCGCAGCTCATTGTCCAGCGACCATGCGCGGCGTTTCGAGTACAAGCTCGCGACCGCGAAGACCGTACCGACCAACACAGTTACCGCAAAGAAGGCGAGGATGGTTGTGGCGGACAGTCGTGCGCCGAAAACCCCTGCCACCCCCGTATAGAGGAACAGCAGGCCGTAGAGGGCCACGAGCGACATGGCTGCGACCGTCGCCTGGTTCTTGGATCGATCCCCGTCACTCCAGCTCCGCACGACCCCCAGCAGCGGATACAGCGCCCCGCCCAGAAACGCCACCCCCAGAGCGAGCATTGCAACGATCAGCATTCTTGTCTCCTCCCTACCAAGACCGGGCATGAGTTGCCCGGTGGGCAATGTAGCGCCGCATACCCACATTTCTCGGTCATGCCGACTTCTGATGCAGGCCAATGTGGTCGAGACCTCCACCGCCGGCGATTCCTGCGAGACGCTGCAGCTGCTCGCCCATGCTGCGGCTGCCGGCCAGCGGAGTGCGGGCGTGCGGCCATACGGCGGTGACGATCCGGCTGTAGTCACGCCCCGCCAGCACGACGACGTCCGGGGCGCCGAGGAGTCCTCGGTCAGCGGCCTGGGCGTGGACAGTGTCGGCGGTGACGGAACCCGGGCGGCCGAGGCGCATCTCGTACGGGGCGACGACTGTGTCGAGGTCGAGCAGGGCCGTGCAGTCCGGAAAGTTTGTGGATGCGCTCGAGAGGTGCCAGTCGGCAGGCAGCCTCTTGGCAAAGTCGGTGGTAGGAGCCGGTATAGAGGGCTCCAGCGGGGGCTGGCTCGCCGCGTTTGCGTCCACCACACAGCACGATCATCAGAGGCGAGGCCGCCGCCTCCTCGGTGACGGGGTGACACCGTGTGCGGGTGCCGTAGTGGCGGCGGCGCGGTGGTCGTGGGTGACGTGGTCAGCAAGTGTCCCGTCCAGCCATTCCCAGCCCGGCCGGTGGCGGAGGTCGACGACGCCGTGGCGGTGACCGGCGATCAGGAACGGGGTGTTCCACAGCAGCAGATCGGTATTCGGCAGGCGCTCGATGCCGTCGTGACGCCGGAACAGTGTGGTGGTGGGACCGACCGAGAGCGGGATGCCGCCGTGCCGGCCGCCGCCCTTCGGGCCGACGCCGGGACGGGAGAACACCAGACCCACCTCCACGACCAGGCCGGCACCGGGGGTCGGAGGTGTCAGGGTCGGATCGGTGTAGCGGTAGGTCGGGCGAATCAGCGCAGGCATGTCAGGTCCTTTTGTCGGAAGCAGAAGGGGGCGCGCGAGATCGGCGGCCGACGAGGGCATCTCGCCGAGCCGGGTGCGCGGTTTGGTGGTTGGTGACGTGGGTCAGGCGGCGGGGTCGAGGGGTTCGAGCTTGGCGCGGGTGATCACGGTCTGGTCCTGGTCACGGAAGATTTCGTGGTCTTTGACGGTGGCGCACAGGATCCGCACCCGCTGGCCGGGTTCGTAGTCGCGCACACCGGTGGCGAACCACTTGATCAGCAGGTTGCCGTCGGTGCGGAGCACGAGCAGGGTCTTGGCGCCGTAGTGGCCGTCGATGATGCGGGAGACGGACGGTCACGGTGGCGCCGAGGTCGGTGACCTTGGCACCGGTCGGGGCGGGGAAACCGGGGACGAGGGTGGCGCGTTCGGCTCGCAGCTGCTGCTGCCGGGCGTAGACCGCCACCAGTGAGGCGGCGATACCCACCGACTTCGCAGACACGTACTCCCCGGCGAGCAGGGTGCGCAGGTTCATCCCTTAATCCCTGGCCGCACCGATGGTCTCGGCGGAGGCCAGGACGGCGTCGATCAGCTCGGGCTGCTCGGGCCCGGATCCGGCGGGCCTCCGCCGCGCCGTCGTCGAGTTCGCGGCGCACCGCCGGGTCGCGGATGAACGCCAGTCCCCACCCGGCGGTCGCGATGGTGTCCGCTGTCGCGGGAATCTCGCGGTCACGGCCCGGGCGCGGGAGATGTAGCCGCGGCCGCCCTCGGAGAACGCGCGGGCGAGGGCGATGGGGTCGAGCGTGTGCAGCGACCGGTCCCCACCGGCCGCCGGTTCGCCCCACTCGTTGCCGCCGAGGTCGGGCAGGTGCTCGTCGTCGTATTCGAGGGTCCACAGTCCGGCGACCTTCACCCCGAGGAACTTCGGTGATGCAGGAGGCTCCGACCTGCGTGATCTCACCGGTGCCGGTGTGGCGCACCACGTACTTTCTTGGCGCGGCGGCGGAACTTGCCGCAGTAGTCGCAGTGCGGGGTGTCCGGGCGACTCCGGCCGTCGAGGTTCTGGCCCGGTGCGCAGAAGGTCACGTAGTCGGCGTCCTCCTCGACCAGGCGGGTGACGAACAGCCAGCCGTCGAACCCGATCCGCGGGGCGGACAGGGTCAGGCGCATCCGCTGCTGTGCGGTGGTGATGCCGAGGGCGTTGGTCTCCTCGTGGGTGTGGGGGTCGAGGACGTAGGTGAACCGTTCGGCGATGTTGTTGCGCGCCAGGCGGGTGTTGGCCTTATCGATCTGCGCCAGCGCGGCCGGCAGGTCGTACGTCACGGCTCCCCCATTCGTCGCGGTCTCACTTCCCCATCACCTTACAATTTAACATTGCGATGTTGCAACCCGGGAGGGAACCGGCCACCGATCAGCACCGGATACACGCACCGGCCCGGAACCGGACGTGCCCCGCATCGGCATCGATGCGGGACACTCACCCTCGAGTAGGGATGGCGGAGGCTGCTGTCGGTTACCCGCGGGAGAGTCCGGGCTGGATCTGGATCTGCCCGGGGTTGGCCTTGGTCTTGCCGACCGTCCACTCGCCGTCCGCACCGCACACCAGCGCGCCATTGCGATCACCGGGCTTGCCGTACGTCACCGTCTCATTTCCCTGCGAGTCCGTGTTCACGATCGGACACGGACCACCGGTGGGACCGTTCGGACCGATCGGCTCGGCCTGAGCGACGGACGCCGCCCCGACCGCACCCAGAACCGAAAAGGCAGTGAAGGCGATAGCAGCAACGGTTCGGCGGGCGTTGATCATTGGCGTTTCTCCTGAGGATGTCGGGGAAGTGCGTCGGTGACAGGTACAACTCTGCCCACGACAGCGCCCGTATTGAAGCAACCCCAGGGGGCTCGATCGCCCACCCCAGGCGGTGGACGCACCCCACCCCCAACAGAGGTCGACCTCGACACATGCACCGACCGGGAACACCGACACACCCAGCACGGTCGACACCCCGGCGCCTGGCTTCACTGCACCAGGCCCTACATCCGTCATGCTCCGAATAGATTCGAAGGGAAGGTCCGTGCACTGGACCAGATTGAACACACTCACCAAGGTGCAACTCGCCGGTCACCTAGCGGGCGGTGTCCGAACCCACTAAGCGGCAATTGCACTCGCCGCCGGATCACCCTGATATTGGTGATAGCGCGGGCCGGACGAAGCGGTGCACGACCTGCGGAGTAGCCTGGTCGTCGCCCCGCTCAGCGCCGGAGTGCGGCCGCGGAGATGGAAGTCCCGCCGCAAGGCGTCACAGACATCGGACGGCGTCCGGGTGGATGATGCCGCGCGGCGGCGATCGCACTGACCACCTGGTGGACCCGCATCCCGTCGAGATAGGACAGGACCTGTTGGTGCTTATCTGGGGACTGAATGGGGGCCGGACGCCTCTTCCCGTATTCGACCGAGGGCGGCCTTCCGTGCACCCGTAACGTGATTCCGTGCGGCTCGTCGTGCCGCTGCTGGGTCGCCGGCAAGGAGCGCATCGAGAATCCGCTGGTGGTCCGCGCGGGAGCGTTCCAGACGCCCGGGAACTTGCAGCGTCGTCTCCATACCGCGGGAGAGTATCTCGTGCAGGACGCCCTGAGTGCGGGCGAGGAAGCGATTCCCGGCCGCTTCGACGATGCGCATGTGGAAAGCTGCGTCGAGTGCCTGGAGGTGACGCCAATCGATCTTCGGCTCGAGGCTGGCAGCGTTGAGAGCCTCGTACGCTTCGGACACTTTTTCGAGCCTGGCTTTGTCACCGTTGCGCGCGGCCCAGGCAGCGGCGGGCAACTCCAGCACTTCGCGCATGTCGAAGAGTTCTTCGATGTCGACTTCTTCGGCGTAGAGGGCCTCGCGCAGGTTGCGGGTGGTCTCCGGGTCTGCGACGTACACCCCGGACCCGTGCCGGACGTCCACTCTGCCCTGCGCCTTCAGGGAGCGAAGAGCCTCTCGGAGTGAGGGCCGACTGGCTCCGAGCATGGCAGCCAACTCGCGCTCCGGAGGTAGTCGGTCGCCCGGGCGAAGTTGGTCCTTCGCGATCACATCGAGAATGCGTCTCGCTATGAGGTCGGAGACGCGTCCCCGCTGAAGCGACTCCCACATTTCATCGGCTGCCATGGAGATCTCCTTCCCGAAAATTTGGTAAGACCACTTTACCTCCTGGGCGAGAATTCTTCTTCATTGACTCTTGCGTCGCGCGTCACACCGTGCCAGACTCCCAGAAGAGGTAAGACCTCTTGCCGAAATAGGAGGAAATTATGAAAGACGCAACCCGAGCGCCGGACTTCCTCGCGCACCACGACGGCGACGTCGTCGCAGTTGCAGTGCGCGATCTCGATCCCGGCGCTGTAGAGGGTGGCTACCTGCGCGGGCCGGCATCGGTCAGCCTCGAATTGCTGGACCCAATCCCTTTGGGGCACAAGGTTGCATTGGTTGATCTCGAGGCCGGACAAGACGTCATCGAATACGGACTGCGCGTCGGTGTGACTACCGAAAAGATCACCCGCGGCTCATACGTCCATGTTCACAACATTAGGAGTGCACGGTGGCACAACAGCATCGCCTGACCGGATACCGCCGAGAGAACGGCACCGTCGGCATCCGCAATTACACGGTGATTCTGCCGCTGGACGACCTGTCCAATGCAGCCGCCGAAGCGGTCGCCAAGGTGGTGCCCGGAACGCTCGCTCTGCCGCATGCATACGGCCGCCTTCAGTTCGGGCCTGACCTGGACCTGACCTTCCGTACCCTGATCGGGACCGGTTGCAACGCCAACGTGGCCTCGGTCGTGGTCATCGGCATCGAGCCGAACTGGACCGACCGGGTAGTTCAAGGAATTGCCAAGACTGGCAAGAAGGTTCAGGGATTTTCGATCGAACGCCACGGGGATCTCGAGACGATCGCGAAGGCCTCACGGGTGGCCGCCCAGTTCCTTCAGGACGATTCCGAGAAGCATCGCGAGCCGGTGGAACGCAGTGAGATCGTTCTGTCGGTCAAGTGCGGCGAATCCGATACCACCAGTGGGTTGGGATCGTGCCCGACCACTTCCGAAGCGGTGGACCGCTGGGTGGACGCCGGCGGCACGGTCTTCTTCGGTGAAACCACGGAGTTGACCGGAGGCGAGCATCTGATCGCCGAACGGTGCGTCAATGACACTGTGCGCGAGAAGTTTCAGTTCATCTACGACGACTACATCGCGATGGTCGAGCGGACCGGGGCGAACCTTCTCGGATCCCAGCCCACCCAGGGCAACATCCGGGGCGGATTGTCGACGATCGAGGAGAAGGCGATGGGCAACATCGCCAAGACAGGCACGAAACCGGTGGTGGGTGCGTTGGCGGCGGCGGAGGCACCGACCTCGGGCCCGGGGCTGTACTTCATGGACACTTCGTCTGCGGCCGCGGAATGCATCACGCTGATGGCCGCCGCAGGAGCTGTCGTGCACCTGTTCCCCACCGGGCAGGGCAACATCATCGGCAACCCGATCGAACCGGTGATCAAGCTGACCGCGAATCCGACCACCGCCGAGACCATGAGTGAACACATGGATCTCGACTGCTCGGGTCTGCTCCGCCGCGAGTACGACCTCGCGGCGGCCGGTGACCAGCTCATGGCGGTCATCGACCGGACCACCAATGGACGACTCACCTGCGCTGAGGCGCTGGGCCACCGCGAATTCGTGATGACCCGTCTGTACCCGAGCGCGTGACCCGGTGGCCGGGGGTGGGCAACGCCCTCCCCCGGCCTCTCAGAGTAAGGAATTCACAGATAATGGCGAATACACCGAGCGTTCTCATCGACGGTGCGTGGCACGAAACCACCGAACAGAAGGATGTGCTGAACCCCGTGACGGGGTCCGTCGTGGGCCGGATCGGCTACGGCGGCCGCGCCGAGGCCACCGCGGCGGCCGACGCTGCTGCAGCCGCGCTTCCCGCATGGGCGGATACACCTGCACGGCAACGTGCAGACCTGCTCCACAAGGCCGCCGACCTGATCACCGCGCGTGCCGAGGAGATCGGCACACTTCTGGCCGCCGAGGCGGGCAAACGCAAACCCGAAGCCGTCTGCGAGGTCGCGTTCTCCGCGGAATACTTCCGTTGGTTCGCCGAGCAGGCGCGCCGCCCGAGTGGCAGTGTGCACCCACACGAAGCGGCCGATCGCCGCCACATGACACTCCGTCGTCCCGCCGGTGTCGTGGCCAGCCTCACCCCGTGGAACTTCCCCTGCTCGATCCAGGCCCGCAAGCTCGCGCCCGCTCTCGCGGCCGGCTGCACCGTCGTGGCCCGCGTCTCGGACCAGGCGCCGTTGGCCGCGACCGAACTTGTCCGCGCGCTGACTGACGCCGGCCTCCCCAAGGGCACCATCAACCTGGTTCACGGCCCCGCCGCCGAGATCACCGATGCCTATCTTCAGCATCCCGCTGTGCGGGTCGTCTCGTTCACAGGTTCGACCGGTGTCGGACAGGACATCATGGCAAAAGCGAGCCGACGTATCACCCGGCCGCTGCTCGAACTGGGCGGAAATGCCGCGTTCATCGTCTTCGACGACGCCGACATCGACGCCGCGGTGGCCGGCGCCATGATCGCCAAGTTCCGCAATACGGGACAGTCCTGCATCGGAGCGAACCGCTTCTTCGTCCATTCCGCCGTGTACGACGAATTCACCAGCCGATTCGCTGCCGCAGTCGATGAGATGACGGTGGGCAACGGATTGTCCTCACCGGTTCCCGACCTCGCGGCCTGCATCGACCAGCGACGCGTCCGCGCCGTGAATGATCTGGTCGATCGGGCTGTGGATGCCGGTGCAAAGAAGATCACCCGCGACTTTGATCTTCCCACCGGCGCATTCTGCACCCCTGCCTTGCTGGTCGATGTCCCCGAACACGTGGGGCTGGCCACCGAGGAGGTATTCGGCCCGGCAGCCGCGATCTTCCAGTTCGAGGACGAAGACGAGGTGCTCGCGCGCGCCAACGCCACGGAAATGGGGCTCGCTGGATACTTCTACACCCGCGACACCGCCCGTGTGTGGCGAGTTGCCGAGCATCTCGACGTCGGCATCACCGGTATCAACAACGCCCTGCCCACAGCGGCATTCGCGCCGATGGGCGGAACAAAGCAATCCGGACTCGGCCGTGAAGGTGCCGAGATCGGCCTCGAGGAGTTCGAAGAAACCCGCTACCTCGCGATCGGGCTCTGATCTGAATCCGTTCGATCCTCCACGCTCCACCCCACTCCGGAACGACCTAGCGGCACGGTCACGAGGCCCGTAAAGTCCGCGTTAAGGGAGCAATGCCATGTCAGGTCCGCACTCGACGGGCGAGCCGATCATCATCAGATCCGCTCGCGACGTCACCAACCTGGTCAACTCGGGTATCGCGAAAGGCGGCAATGCCCGAGCAATTACCTTCATCGCCTTAGGCGGCATCTTCATCGATGCCTACGATTTCTCCGCGATTGCCTTCGGGCTCCACGACATCGCCCACACCTACCAATTGGGTCCTGTCGGTGAGGGAATCGTCGCATGTTCCATCATGGTCGGCGCCCTCATCGGTGCCCTCGTCGGCGGCTATCTTGTCGACCGGCTGGGCCGCTACAAGCTCTTCATGGCCGACATGATCTTCTTCGTCGTCGCAGCACTGGTCTGCGCTGTGGCACCGAACGTGGAAATTCTCACTGCGGGCCGGTTCGTGATGGGTGTCGGCATCGGCATCGACTTCCCCGTCGCCCTTGCATTCATCGCCGAGTTCACCCGATCGGCCCGAAAGGGTGGGCAGGTAACCCTTTGGCAACCGATGTGGTACTTGGCGACGGCGTCGAGTTTTCTCGTACTCCTCCCCCTGTATTTCATCGTTCCCGAATCAGCCCATGACAACTTGTGGCGATGGGCAGTCGGTTTCGGTGCCGTCCCTGCGCTCGCTGTCATGCTCGTTCGCCACCGCTACATGGACGAGTCCCCCTCCTGGGCCGCGAACCAGGGAGACCTCGAGCGGGCGGCGGCGATCCTCAAGAAGTCCTACGGCCTGAAGGTCCACCTCGACCCGGACGCTCCGAGAGAGCTTCCTTCGGGCGACAAACCCAAGTTCGGGGACTTCCGCAGACTGTTCACCCGCCGCTACCGGCAACGCACGATCCTGGCTGCGACGGTCTCCGCCTGCCAATCCATGCAGTATTACGCCGTCGGGTTCGCCCTGCCCGGAATCATCATCGGGTTCCTCGCCCAGGACCGGCTCACCTCGATCGTCGGGGCGCTGGCGTTCAACGTCCTCTTCGGCATCACCGGAGGATTCCTCGGCGTCAAACTGGCCGGCAAGTGGGGATCGTGGAAGCTCTCCACGATCGGATTCGGGATCTGCCTCGCCGCCCTGGTGGGCTTGGGGCTCATCGGAACGCCATCGAGCACGACGATGCTGATCGGTGCGGCTGCGCTGCTCGGCGCCTTCGTCTTCGCGCACGCCGCCGGCCCCGGCGCGCAGGGCATGACCATGGCGACCCTGAGCTATCCGACCTCGCTGCGCGGAGTCGGCTCTGGATTCAGCCAAGCGCTGCTGCGGATCGGGTCGACCGTGGCCCTGCTCTTCTTCCCGATCCTGGGCGCCCATCTGGGCACCGGCGTCTATCTGGTCGTGGCGCTCGCACCGACCTTGGGTCTGCTCACCCTGCTCCTGATCCGGTGGGAACCCATCGGACAAGACGTCGACGCCGACGACGATCCAGCCCCACAGTCCACCTCAACCAACCCATCAGCCACCACCGAGGCTGTCGGCGCTACCGGGTCGGCCACGACCGGTGGCCCGCCGGCCGGGCGGCCACTCAGCAAGGAGATGCAATGACCACCAACACGAAGGTTGCCTTCATCGGCGTCGGAAAGATGGGCGGCGCGGTTGCTCGCCGCCTGGCTACCGGCGGATACGACGTCCGGGTCTTCGACCTCAACGACGCCGCCGTCAACGACTGCATCCAGGTCGGTGCCGTCGCCGCCGCATCCGCGATCGATGCGGTGGCCGGGGCGGATGTGGTGTTCACCAGCCTCCCGCTCCCCGAGCACGTGCTGTCCATGTGGCGCGAAGTGGCGCCGCACCTCGCCGACTCGGCGATTGCGGTGGATGTCTCGACGATCGATCCCGCCACCGCACGCACCACGGCCGAACTCCTCGAAGGCCTGGGCCACGGCTTCGTCTCCTGCGCCCTGGGCAAGACCCCCGCCGCCGCCGAAAACGGCGAGATCCCGCTGTTCGTCGGCGGATCAGCGCCTGCGCTCACCCAACTGCAGCCGTTGCTGGACCGGATCGGCCAGCAGACCTACGACTTCGGCTCCCCCGAGGGGGCGGCCATGTTTAAGCTGATCTCGAACTTGATCGGGATGACCAATCTGGCCGTGCTTGCCGAGGGGTACGTGCTCGCACGCAGCGTCGACATCACGCCGGAGATGTTCGCCGCCGCCCTCAAGGACACCGGGGCATGTTCGTTCCAGTCGGACGTGCGGCTGCCGTGGATCATCGACAACGACTACACCGCACGATTCGGTGTCACACTCGCCGCCAAGGACGTCCGGCTCGCAGTCGACGCCGCCGCGCGGACCGGTGTGCCGACACCTGTTGCTGCACAAGGTCTTGCGCAGCTCGTCTCCGCCATCGCCCACGGCTACGGTGACGAGGACGTCATCGCCATGGCCAAGGTCCTCGACCCGAGCTCGACCCTGCTCAACTCCGAGGGGGCAGACCATGTCTGACATCGACGGAATGATCGACGCAGTCATCACCGAGGACGTGTGGGGGCAGCCGTTCGACGATCTGGGGACCTCGCGCTCGATTCTGCGTGCACCCCACGCCTGGCAAGACCGGGAAAAGCTGCTCGAGCTGGGCTCGCGGTCCCGGGCACTCGTAGTCCGCAACCGGACCCAGGTCGATCGCCAGCTGATCGAGGCATGTCCGTCCCTGCGGGTCATCGCCCGCGCCGGGGTAGGGCTGGACAATATCGATCTCGAGTGCGCCAACGAGGCCGGGGTCGTGGTGGTGGCCCCCTTGGGCGCCAACGCGATCAGCGTCGCTGAGCACACGCTCGGGATGGCCCTGTCCGCGGTGCGCCGCACCGTCGAACTCGATGCCGACTGCCGCCGGGGCGGCTGGCAGCGTACCCCTGGGCGGGAACTTCACGGCGGCGTGTGGGGACTGTTGGGTGCCGGAGCAACCGGACGGGCCTGCGCCCGCCTCGCCCGCAGCCTCGGTATGACGATCGTGGCGTACGACCCGTACGCCGATGCCGAAAAGTTGGCGCAGGAAGAAATAGAATTGCTGGAGCTTCCTGCCCTGGTCGCAGCGAGGGCGGACGTGATGTCGTGCCACCTTCCGGCGACCCGCGGCACCGCGCACCTCATCAACGGTGAACTCCTCGCTGTCATGAAACCCACCGCAGTGCTGGTCAACGTCGGACGCGGCGAAGTCGTCGATGAGGGTGCACTGGCCGATGCCCTCGAGACCGGTCGCCTCGGCGGCGCCGCACTCGATGTCCGGGAAGTAGAACCCCCACTCCCGGGGCGCCTCGACAAACTCGACAACGTGATTCTCACCCCGCACATCGCAGGAATCACCACCCATAGCCAGGACCGAATCCTCGCAGTGCTTGCCGACAACATCGCGGCGGTGCTCGACGATCGCAGCGCGACCGCTGCGGTCGGAACACACCGAGAGGCCCGCTCATGATCGACACCGCAAACGCTGCCATCGACCTGGCCACGGACCTCCTGCGTGCGGCGGGGCTCGAGCCCACCCGGGCGGCAACAACCGCGGAATGCATCGTGCAGGCCGACCTGTGGGGCATCGGCTCTCACGGCCTGCTGCGCCTGCCCTATTACCTCGAACGAATGCAGGCAGGTGGATACCCACCGGAGGCCGAGTTGGTCACGGTCAGCGACACCGGTCCCGTGCTCGCGCTGGACGGCGGCGGCGGTCTCGGGCACTGGCAGCTGTGGCGCGCAGCCGAACTCGCCGCCGAACGCTGCGCCGCATACGGAGTCGCGGTGGTGTCGGTCGGCAATTCCGGTCACTGCGGAGCCCTCGGCATCTACACCCGCGCCGCAATCGACGCCGGCTACATCGCGCTCGCCTTCTCGAACGGACCCGCGGTGATGCCCCCGTGGGGCGGCAACAAGCCGTTGCTGTCGACATCACCGATCGCCGCAGGCATACCCAGCAGACCCACCCCGGCCATCATCGACCTCGCCACCAGCGCGGTCGCGCGGGGGAAGATCGCAGCCCACGCCCAGAACGGCGATCAACTTCCCGATGGGTGGGCACTGGATGCACACGGAGAACCGACGACAGACCCGCAGGCCGCACTGCGCGGCATGTTGTCCCCGCTGGGGGGTGCCAAGGGATTCGCCCTTGCCTTCCTGATCGAGGCACTCGCCGGCGGTGCGGTCGGCCCCCACCTGTCGGTGGACGTCCCCGACATGTTCGACGACTCCGACGCCAAACATCCGCAGCGGATCGGTCACCTCATCGTGACGGTCGACCCTGCCCGCCTCGACAGCAGCGGAACCGGGGCCCAGGATCGAATCGACAGGCTGGCGAATCTTGTGGGTGAACACGGAGGTCGACTACCGGGCGCCCGCCGGTCGACAATCGGCAACCTTCCCGCCAACACTCCGCTCGACCTCGCGACGACCACGGTCGACCAGTTGATCGGATGGGCGGGGCGCCTGGGCGTGGCAGTTGCCCCCAGCACCGACCAGCCGGTCATGACCTGAACCGAACATCCCCGGCCAACCCGATCGCAATGTCGACAGGGATGGCCGGGTTATGGCCGGCTCCAGGAGCACCAACCACCCACATCTCCAAAGTCCCAGGTACCAGAGGTGACGATTACGATCCGCGACGTCCGTGCCATCTACGGACGTGGAGATGGAACGGTCGCGATGTTCCCCTACATGATCGGAACGCAGGCAGATCCGCGGGGAGTGGGAGCCGGCCGCAATCCTCCCCGGCAGAACACCTCTCTCGCCGGTACACCGTTGAAGGAAACACACCACGTTGCTGCACCCCGCGGCGCGGGCTTTTACCAGCAAGATCCCGCCTCCTAGGTGCGGCCGGAAAGGAACATCGTCACGACCTCCACCACAGCCCCTGTCACGTTGCGTCATCGGGTCGGCAGCTCGCGCGGCCAACTGACCATCATCACCGACAGATCAGCTCCCGCACCGCCATTGCGCAACTGCACCAACTCGAGCGCCACATCGAGGACTCCGACAAACCACGGTCGCGCAAGCGAGCTGAGCGAATGCATGGTGACGCTACCGACCACATTCTGGCATTCGCACTGAAGAGCGGCACTGGGACGGTGGATCAGCCGAGGACATCCTCGTCGAAGTGGGTCTTCCCTGAGCAATACTCCCGACGCGTGAGACGCGATTGGACGGAGTGCCGGCGAAATCCTGCCACCGCAGAACAACCGACGACTCACGAATATCTGCCGCGTCAGACTGAGATCCTCACCACCCCAACCGGAGTAGACACCTGGGGTGCGTACTTTACGCGCAGCCCCACACCCGTCACCGGAAGGACACGAGAACGATGACACTGCTCACCTCGCCGCTTCCTGCACCCCTCAGTCGCTTCTGGAAATGGCAACTTCATGCTCGATGCCGAAACACCAACGCGAATCTCTTCTTTCCCTGTGAAGGAGAGGGCAAGGGCGCGCGGATCCGACGCGAACGCACGGCCAAACAGATCTGTACGGGGTGCCCGGTCCGGCCGGAATGCCACGATCACGCCGTCACGGCCGACGAAGCATTCGGAGTCTGGGGCGGCACCTCCGAGTCCGAGAGACGCCGTCTCAACACCGAATCCAAACAAATCGCTTCGCCTACACCCGACGCTCCAGGGCTCTCGCTCCGCCACCCTGGCCCGAGCAGACAGGCGCAGGATGCGGTATCCGACCAGGAAGCGGCTATTTAATCAAGAGTAACGCCACCCGCCGAAGATCAGACCGGCCAGGCCTTTCGTTCCGGGCCCCGGGTGATCAAACCAGTGAGTCACTCCTACATGCACGGCAGCGCCTGAAACTTCCTCGTCTAGACGACAACCTGCGACTGGCCGAATGGGTGTTACGGGAGACGGGTAGCGGCACGCGACAACGTTCAAGACCGCCCTGGGGCACGTCCTGCTGTTGCATTGGAGGTGTCGACAACTGCCGACCTAATCGGTGCGCCCGGAGGGCATTTCGTCGCGGTCAGTACGCGCCGAGATTGGCTCGGGACCTTTGGTCGAGCATGCGACGGAGATCCGCACTGTCCGTTGAACGCGGTGCGGCTTCCTACCGAGCGCTTTTCGGAGTCCGCCACTCTCCTATGCAAATCGCAGCCAACTCGTTGGGCAAGCACGCGTAGCAACTCATAACACGTCTTTCTCCTGATCTGTTGTCGGTCACTGCGATAGCACCCCCAGCGCGACCCGCATTTCGAGGCCAGACCCTTGACACTGTGACCGCGATAACAGTAGCGTTCCGGAAAGTAAGAGGTCTTACCACCGAGGATGAGAGCGACATGTCTCGTTCAAAGTTTAGATTTCTTCGGCCACGAGGAGGGCGATGCGGAGGCCGTCGCGGTCAGTAATCGTGAACCGGCTCAGGTCTCCTGTGCCGTCCTGTCGGGTACTGACCGAATTGTCCGTCGAGGTGCTCGATCCGGGCCCCTGGGCCACAAGCACGCTCTCACTGACCTCAGCGCGGGCGACGACGTCGAATTGAGGCACTATGCCGATTTCCAATCACGCTCTGGGCGAAGCAAATTTGGAAACTCTCCAGGGCATCGCCCACCTCATGATCGTCATCGACCCGCCTCGCACGGATTACGCCACTTATGTCTCCTCCCGCCGGCTCCACGATCTCGCGGCGGCCCACAAGCAGCAGGCGGGAGGGCCCTGGCGCTCGGCTCCTCGCCCCCTCCCAGATGACCGGTCGAGCAGCTCGGGATCGACTCCACACTGTGGCCCCCACGAGAACCTGCTCAACCATTGACCAGCGGCACACTTCCCAGAGCAAAGGAGCTCTCCGTGTCCGACACCATGCTCATCGTTAACATTGCCATCGCCATCCTGGGCGTCATCGGCCTGATCGTCGTCGTCAAACTCGACCCGGTGATGTCGCTGGTAATCGGGGCGCTCTACATCGGTCTCACCGGTGGGCTCGGGGCCGCTGGCACACTCATGGCGATGACCGAAGGATTCGGCGATGTCATGGCCGACATCGGGATGCTTATCGTCTTCGGGGTCCTCATCGGCGCGCTGTTACAAGAGACCGGCGCGATATCCCGACTGGTCGACGTGCTGCTCAACCGCTTCGGAAAGCGCGGTCTGCCTTACGCCCTCGGACTCACTGTCGGCACCGGACTCCAGTCCATCTATCTCGACGTCCTCGTCGTGATCAGTGCCCCGCTGGCACGCGCCGCGAGTCCGCGCCTGGGGCGATTCGGCCTTGCCCGGGCCGGTTCCGCGCTGACGCTCGGGTTGTACTGCGGCCTGGCCATGATGGTCCCTGGCGCCGCCAATATCGCCATCGCCGGACTACTCAACATCCCGCTCGGCAAGATGCTGCTGTGGGACCTAATCGTGATCATCCCGACGATCCTGCTGTCCACGGTCATCATTTTCACGCTGATCAAGGGCGGCTTCTGGAACCCGGACAAGGACGAGCAGGAACCCCTCCCGGCCACCACGCCCCACGACGGGCACGAGATAGCCGGCGGCACGGCAGGGCCTGACCAGGGAACGCACCCGACGGAGTCCACCGAGGACGGTCCCCAGGGTCAGAGCCACGGCGCCACAGCGGTCGCGGTACGCGCCGAGGAAAATGCGCGCTCGGTTCCCTTGCTGGTCCTGTTCCTTCCGCTGCTCCTGGGTTTGGTGCTCATCGCGTCCGGTTCGGTCGCCAACGCCGTGGGCGACGTACCCACGGTGCTCGAGCTCATCTCGGATCCGGTTGTCGCACTGTTGATCGGGCTCATCGGTACAGTTGGCGTCGCGCGCTACACGGTGGGATATGACCGTCTCGCAAACGCCTTTCAGCGCGGTTTCGGGAGCAGTGGGCAGATCCTAATCCTGACCGGTGTCGGCGGATCCCTCGCGGGAGTGGTAACCGCCAGTGGACTCGGCGATGTGCTGAAGGACTCCTTCACGGCCAGCCATGTGGCGCCTCTGCTGTTGGTCTGGGCGATCGCGGCAGTCCTGCACGCAGCGATCGGTTCGGTCACACTCGCGGCGCTGACCGCCGCAGGCATCCTGGCCCCCATCGCGCCGCAACTCGGCGTCGAGCCAGCCCTCATCGGGCTGGCCGCCGCGTCCGGTTCACTGTTCGCAGTTCATGTGACGGCCAATGCCTTCTGGATGGTGCAGAGCATGCTCGGCCTCACGACCAGAGGCACGCTGAAGCTGGTGACCTTCGGAGTATCGATAGCCTCGGTGGTCTCACTCGCCTTGGTGAATGCGTTCAACCTCATTATCTAGCTGAGATGTCGGACAGCACAGCGCGAAAACGTACCGACTCTCCCTCAACCGCCATGCTTGGCCGGGCCCGCAAAATGCCGGTGCTGAGTATCGCGGTCATCTCCTGGCGGGCGGGTACGGGCAGAGCTCGATTCCGGTCGCCTTATCACGGTCACTCCACCACTCCAACTTCGGCGAACGTTGAAAACAGTCTGGCTACCCACCGAGCGCCTGTCAGATGCGGGATTGTCCCGAGTTCAGTTGCCCCGTGGCGTCGCCGCGCAATGGCGGCTGCTGCTCCCCATGCTGGCGCACTGTGAACCCGGAATGCGGCCAACGTATTTCCTGTCACCACCCGGCCTGACCCACACCACCCCGGCACCACCGTCCCCCACCCAAGGCGACTCCATCGCGACCACCACGACTCAGGGTGCTGCACCGCCGGAAATCACGTCCGATCCCACGGTGATCGTTCGACTCTGTGCAGCTCATCCAGAACCTCATCGAGCGCAGTGGTCGGGATGCGGAAGTCCTCACCCTCCGACCCACGAAGACAGCCGCGTACATAGGCGAGCAGGACGAGTTCACGCTCGAGGTCTGCTGCGGTTCGATCGCCCACCGTCTCATCCTAACGCTGCCCAGCGGATGAACGTGCACCGGATCGGGCGCCCACACGCCCGCCGTCTCGATGCCGGTGCCGTCCTGGGCGTGCACGTCACACCAGGATTAACCAACCGGCCGAGCGGCGTCTTTTTAGTCGGGAACCGCCGCTCGACACCGATCGCTCACTGCGCCACAGCACGCCACTCGTCTGTGCGCTCAGGCGTTGCCTGCGCCAAGGCCTTCAACGTAGCTTCCCGATCAAAATCCTTGCCGTAGACCGGGGTTCCCGGCTGCTGACGCCAGGAATCTTCGACTGTGCCCGCGTCGACAGGGTCGAAGCCGAGCTGATTGACCAGATCGAATACCACCTGCTTCTGCAGTGCGTCGTCGCCGGCGACGGGGAGCGCGATCCGGCCGCTCGACCCTTCCGGTAGACCCCTCTCGAGAAGATGCTTCCACCAGATTCCGTTGAACGCCTTGAACACCGGAACTCCGAGGTGTTCTTGCACCCATTCACTCTCTACCTGACCGTCTTCGATGGCGGCGATCAATCCGTCTCGCTGCTGCGGGTAGTAGTTGTTGGTCTCGATCACCGGAGCACCATTGGCAGCGCCGGCGAGGATCCCGGCGGGAAGGTCCACGACGTTCTTCTGCGGGATGCTCACGATCACCAGGTCTGCACCCTCGGCGGCTTCGGTGTTCAGCACCGCCTTTGCGCCGGTCTCCGCCTCGAGGTCTGCGAGGGTGTCGGGTGTCCGAGAGTTCGACACGCACACATCGTGACCGAGCGCAGTCAACCTGCGTGTCAGCGTGCCACCGATCTGACCAGCTCCGATAATTCCGATGCGCATATCTCTTGTGCTCCTTCGTCGAGTGCCGCGATACTTCGCGACTGCTGCATGCGTCAACAACGGACACCGTCGGATAGTTCCGCGTGGGCCCATTCCGCTCGACCTGATTCAAATACTGGACAGTTCGACTCAGTCGGCCGACGTACCGCTTCTCGGTCCTGTCGTGGGTGAGTTGACTACCCCGATTGCGGCACGAATCGTGCTGTACATCGTGAACCGCTCTTGGAACTCGCGTTTTGGCGGTGTGAGCCCTACTCGCCGATGGTGTAGCCGCGCTGTCGATTGGCCCGGCCAACCCGGGAGGCGACAACGGCAGCGACAACGCCGGCAGCGCAGGAAACGCGTCGGTGGCGCGTTCGGTGATCGCGATGCAGACACCGCCGGCGAACCGGCCACGGTAGACGATCCCATCGAGATCGTCATGGGCCCAGTGAATGGTGCGGGCCCAGTGCTGGGTTCGGCCGTGCGCGGCGGAGTCGAGGGCAAGGTTGCCGCCGACCCCGGTCATCCATGCCCCCTCCCCGATGCCGGACACATCGAGCAGTCTCAGCGGCCGGGTGAATCGCAGCCCGGTCAGATACGGGTCGCCGCGGTGCCGGTCGATCACCCGGGCGCTCTGAAACGCCTCGGCCAACCCGCCGCGAGGACTGACGGCGCCGTACCAGATGCCGTAACCGGGATGCTGCGCCCGCGGGAGCGGGTGGTGGTCGAACCGCAGGATCGGACCGAACGTACGCAATCCATTCCACGGCAGCACATGGGTGCCGGTGGTGCGATGCACCCGCCATACCACCTCGACCGGATGCCGGTCGAACACTTCCTCGCCGCGCACGCCCGCATCACGAAGGTCGGCGATGGACGGCGGTGCGGGCAGCATCGACTCTATGCCGATTCCCATTCGGCGGCGGTGTTCCACGGTCAGGGACGGTTGCGGGAGGGTCAGCAACGCCTGCACGGTCAGCGGGTGCAGGTCCTTCGCCAACAACGGCACCACCTGGTCGAGGTGCGGCACCGCACCGGTGTCGGTGAACTGGGCGGGCGGCAGAAACCGGTTCCGGCCCGACGCGAACGCCCACAGGGTGCCCTCGCCGAGGCGTTGCCGGATCCGGGCCGCGGTCACCCCGAGACGGTCCGCGGCCTCCGCGATCGACAGGGAGTGGCGGACTGTTGCGCCCCGACTCTGACAGAGGGTCTCATCACACGGAAGGATGAGATTCATGGGAGCGCCGAGCAAGTACCCAGAGGAGCTGAAGGATCGGGCAACACGGCTGACGGTTGAGGCCCGTCGCGACCCGAGCGCACGGGTCGGGGCGATCGCGAGGATCGCTGACCAACTGGGTATCCATCCGGAGGCCCTTCGTACCTGGGTTCGTCAGGCCGAGGTCGACGGTGGTGACCGACCAGGCTCCACGACCGACGATGCGAAGCGGATCGCTGCAGACGAACGTGAGGTGCGGGAACTCAAGCGGGACAGCGAGATCTTGAAGACGGCGTCCGCATATTTCGCGGCAGCGGAGCTCTCGACCGCAAACTGAAGTGATCGTCGACTACATCGACGCACACAAGGCCGACTACGGGGTCGAGCCGATCTGCCGAGCTCTCGTCCAGGCCGGCGTGCAGATCGCCCCGTCGACGTACTATGCCGCGAAGTCCCGGCCGCCGTCGGCCAGGGCGGTCCGCGACGCCGAACCGATTCCCGAGATCCACCGTGTGCATGCCGAGAACTACGGTGTCTACGGCGCGAGGAAGGTGCACGCGGAGCTGAACCGGCGGGGAATCCAGGTGGCCCGTGCACGGTCGAGCGGCTCATGCGTGCCGAAGGCCTCCGCGGAGTCATGCGGACGAAGAACCCGTGGACCACGACACCGGCCGCCGAAACCGAGTGTCCTGCGGACCTGGTCGAGCGCCGGTTTCGCGCGGCGGCGCCGGACCAGCTGTGGGTTGCCGACATTCCCTCGAGCACTCTGTGCAGGGCGGTACCCCCACTTACGTCCGCACATTCGCCGGGTGGGTGTACGCCGCATTCGTCACCGACGTGTTCTCCCGGAGGGTCGTCGGCTGGCAACTGTCGACGAGCCTGCGCACCGATCTCGCCCTCGACGCCCTCGAAATGGGTTTACCCGCCGGTCGTCGCGGTGGGAGTGGTTGGTCCGGCGTGTGGTTATGCGGTGCCGGCGAGGGGTTCGAGGATGACGCGGTAGCCCAGTGATTCGAGCTGGCTGATGGCGCGGGCCCTGGTCTTCGTAGGGACGCGGCGGGTGAAGTAGTCGGCCCCGGGATCACGGTAGAAGTCACCGTTGGTGAGCATGTTCCAGGCGGCGACGAGCATCGCGTGCTCGATCGCCACGACTGCCTTCATCGGCCCCCGGTGCGCGGCGATGCGCCGGAACTTCGCCGAGAAATAGGTTCCCTTGGAGCGGGAGACGGCGAGGGCGGCGGAGCCGAGGGCGCCCTTGAGGTACCGGTTTCCGGGCCGGGTCTTCGTGGATTTCACCCGACCGGCCGACTCGTTCGACCCCGGTGCCAATGTGGTAGTGAAATGGGTTCGATGGTCTCCTTATGACACAGAACAAGCCGCCCATAAATGTTCCAAAGGCCCCCCAGTGCCACTCAGAGACGGTTTCATTGGAATATGCAGCCGTGATTGGCATGTTGCAATGATCATGAAAGTTGGGCAGCCGAATATTCTCGCCGTGTTGGCTCGGGTCTACGTGGATAGCCTTGAGGCTACACTTCCGCTCTACCACGAGCTTGTAGGCGGGTACGAGCCTCACGTCTTCGAGTTCCGCCAGGCCAGGCTTGCGATGATTGGATCGTTCCTGCTGGTCGAGGGAGCGAACGAGGAGATGCGGTCCCGCGCAGCAACCATCGTCGTCCGAGATATCAGGGCCATCGCAGACGCAGTTTTCGCAGCTGGCGGCGAGTTGATTGAAGGGCCTGCTGCAGGACCAAACGGCCCCCGACTCATCGCGCGCCACCCTGACGGAAATGTGCTCGAATACATTCAACTCAAAATCAACAACTAATCGCTGCATGGCGTGTCCAGAGAATTACGGTTTCGAACTCCCCGAGGTTCCCGATCCGCATGAAGGCATTGTCGGTGCCCCAGGGCCGGGCTTGGTCGATCTCGACCCGACCCGGGCCCGGCGCCGTCCTCGGCGAAGAGGCCTACTCCTCGCGCCACCTGTGATCGAGAGATATCGAATCGGTTGTCTCCGAGCCGGACGACCAGACGCAGCCGCCGTCAACACGCAGACGCGGCGATAGCCCCGGCCCGGTTCGATGCCCAGAACCGGGCCGGTCGCATCCGCACTTCTCACTCAGAAAACTGGAGAGCTTCCGTGTTGCTTGCCCCCGCTCCAGCCGAACGCCGCTCGAGCATGATCGCGATCGGATCGCCCGGTAACGCATACACCAGGAAAACGTGAGCGTATAGACGGACTAGTCTAGTCAACCACGACCACATATCCCGCCCGACGAAGAACGAAACGTACGATCATCCGTCCCACACTTACACGAGCAAACCGGAGGACACCGCCCCGTTAACGACTCGGCCATGCGTCTACAAATGCTGAGCGGGGAGGATGCGAGGAACCAACCATTGCCGTCCGAGTCGCGTTGATATTGCAACTCATTCATCCTCGTGACGACCGCGACAGGGAGGTCCAACCTACCGAATTCGGCCCTAGCCACTGTGCCCGTCCGATACGTTGACTCCTTCGAATGAGATGAGGACTTTGCGAACCGCGGCCGGATCCGTGCGCATGACGGACAGCGCCTGCTCAATCTCCTCGAAAGCGAACCGGTGGGTTACCAGAGCGGCGAAGTGCTCCGGGTTGCGTTCGATGAGGCGCAACCCTTCGTCAATCAGGTTCAAGCTGTTCCTACTACCGAGGATGTCGAGTTCTTTCAATGGGATGGCGCACATCGGGATCGTCACTTCGCGGTCGGAAATTCCCACAGCGACGACGCGCGCGGTCGGAGCGGCGATCTCGACGGCGCCGATGAAGGCCGCTGGTGACCCAGTGGCTTCGATGATCAGTGTGACCGGACGCTCGCTGTCGCCTATTGCCCTCGCGATCTCAGCCCCAGTTGGGAAGGGGGCGCTCACGTCGATCACGACAGTGCTTGCCGCACCGAACTCCCGGGCGGTATCCGTGCGCGACAGGACTGTGTCGGCGGCGACCACGTCCACGCCGGCCTCGCGGAGCGCAAGCGTCGCGATCAGCCCGATGGGGCCGCAGCCGATGACGAGCGCGAGCTCACCTGCTTGGGGACGACCCCGTTGCACAGCCTGCAGCGCGATGCTGGCTGGTTCACTGAGTGGAGCAAGTGCGCTGGGCACGGTCTCTGGGACCGAATGGAGAGCGGAGATCGGCACTGCGATGAACTCGGCAAAGGCGCCGTCTTCGTAGCACCCCAGTACTGATACGTCCCGGCAGACGTTGGATCTACCGACCGAGCATGCGTGACACTTCCCGCAGGTACGCACCGGCGATACGGCCACGCGTGAGCCGATCTGGAACGCTGGGTGGTCAGATTGGATGGAGGCTACGGTTCCGACAATCTCGTGACCTTGCACGATTGGAAACGGGTTCAGGTACTCGCCTTCCCAGATGTGGAAGTCCGTTCCACACAACGTGACATGCTCGACGCGCACCAAGGCGGTACCTCGCTGGACGGCGGGCAGCGGGCGCTCGACGAACTCGATGGTGCGTGGTGCGGTCGTGTTGGCGACCCTCATTTGATGATCCCTTCCAGTCCGAATGCGACGTTCCATCTGCGAATATCCCGTGTCTCGATCAAGCCGGCGCTCCAGAACGGGTCTCCGTCGAGGAGCCGCGCGACTTCATGTGGTGACCCCACAGAGATGACGAGAAGTGCTCCTGGACTGGCATCGTCTTCCAGCCGACCGCTTGCGGCCAACTGGCCGCGGCCGTGTAAGTCCTCCAGAAAGCGGATGTGGTCTGGGCGCAATGTATCTCGAGCGGTCGCACTGCCGCGCGTGTACTCGTACCGCACGGCGTAAAGCGCCGGAAAGGCCTGTGGGTCCATTAGTGCACCTCCAGTTCAACAGCGGCGGCTGCGAGGGTCAAAATCGCTCCGTCCTTCACGAGGTTCTTCTGAAGAGTGACCGGATCGAGTCGACTGGGCTCGATATCGAGCGCCGCGCTCAGAGCAGCTGCCGTTCCTGCGGCTTGGCCGAGTGCCATCACTGTTCCCATATGCCGCATGCCACCCATACCCTCAGCAGTCGCTGAGACGCATCGACCTGTGACGATGACTCCAGGAGCACCGGGGACCAGCAGGGCGCGGTACGGGATTTGAAACGGCGAGTCGGGGATGGTCAGTGAGATACCAACACCATCTGAGTGATGGATGTCGAGCGGCCCGCCGCCAAGCGCAATCGCGTCTGGGAATTGCCGACCCGTTCTTATATCTTCGCCCGTCACTACGTACTTCCCGACGACACGCCAGGTTTCGCGGACGCCGATCCAAGACGCGATCGTTCCGAGCTTCGCTCGCTCGAATCCGGGCACGGACTGTCGTAGGAACGGCACGAGGCCATCGATCATCCGGCGCCCGTCAACCTCAGCGAGCGCGAGTTGCGCCTCATCTGTCCCGTCTCTGCCGGACACTCGTGTCATCAGGATGATCGCATCGTCGCCATGAGGGGAGCTCACTACCGATAGCAACTTCTGGGAAAGAACACCCAAACTGACGCCTTCGACAGCTAGCTGAGCTTTCGCTGCCCTCGGTAGCGACCGGAATCGTGGCATGTCGACATCCACAAGCCGAGCGATCTGGGTCATGGGTTGTCGGGTTCGAGGGTCGGCTCGCTCGTTTTCTCGTCGGCCTCCTGCGCCGACTGCTACCGTGCCGTTTGCGCTGGCATCAACGACAACGCGTGCGCGGAGCGCCTTCCGCGACTCGATACCCTGGTAGACGATTCCTGTGCATGTGCCGTTCTCGATGATCGGTGCGACGGCCTGCGAGTGAAGGTAGAGCTGGACGCCGCTCTGCACGAGCATCTCGTCGAGGACGATCTTCATCACCTCGGGGTCGAACGGAAAGGTGACTACGTCGATTGGGGCGTCACTCGCTTCGGCCAAAACATAGCGGCCGAAGCCCGGCGACGCTTCGCGGGCGAGAATACGTTCGACCAGCTCCATGGCGATGCCGCCAACGATCCGGCGGTTGCGCCAGAAGAAGCCCATGAAGCTCGCCACCATTGCGCCAGTTGCTGTGCCCCCAAGGAATGAGGACCGCTCGACGAGCGCGACTGAGGCGCCTGATCGGGCTGCGGCGATTGCGGCAGCAACACCGGAAGGGCCGCCGCCGACGACGACGACATCGAACTCACCAACTACGCGTACTGCCTCTGCTTCCTGTAGCACGAAGGATGCATTCGAGATGGATTCAAAAGGCGACATTGATCGACCATCCTCCGCCGATAGTGAGTGTTTGGTCTGTGGCGTGGGCGGGTCCTGGGTTACCGAGCGGGGGTGGGGATTCGGCGATCTCGCCAGGTTCCACAAGAAGATCTTGATGCGTGCGCTCCGGGATGCGGCGTTCGGCAACGCGCTGGCTCGTGATCGCATCGGCCACCGTGCGGAGGCGGGTGTTCCCGGGGCTGACAGCATTCATGCGGTTGCCGTACTCAGTCCACTCGAGAGCGGGTGGCCTGGTAAGCGAGGTCGTATTCGCGGTGGCCGCCGGATCGACGGCGAGAAGGTCGAACACGGATCCTCCATGTCGGTATGTTGTTCCGGTCGTCATGATGAGGTGGTGGGGACGTAACCGAACCGGTGGGTCGGAGTGAGGGGACCGAAATCGGGCCACTCGAGATCGATGCCGAGACGAGTGGTGAGCAGCGACTGCAGGTCGGCGATAAGCTCCGCCTTCGCGCGAAGCTCGGCAGGTTCGACGCCTGCACCGAGACAGAATGCGGCGACAGCGCCGGAAGCCTCACCCGCCGACCACTCGACAGGGTGAACACGATAGGCGCCGTTGGTCAGATGGGTTGTGCCCATGGTTTTCCCCGCAGCGAGAACGTTGCGGACCCGGACCGGGATCAGGCTGCCGAGCGGTATCTGGAAGGGATAGGTGTCCAGATCGAGGGTGTTGCGTCCCGACGTCGAGGGGTGCAGGTCCATCCGGTAGGCGCCGATGCCGACCGAATCATCGAAGTGCTCGGCGGAATCGAATCCGTTGCGGGCGGCGACACCGATGTGCTGCTCGGCAACGGTGAACAGTGCCGCGATGCGGCGGCCCTCCCGGATGTACGGCCTCTTCGCAAGGCCGTCTGCGGTTCCGGTGATTTCGGTGTGCGGACGCAACTCCGGATAGCCGACACCTCCGTCGTGCCGCGGCGCCTCCGTTTGCATCCAGTACAGGAAGGATCGGGTGAACTCCCGCGCCTCGTCCAGCGCGGTCTCCCTGTGCTCGGGATCGCCACCGACCAGCGGTAGGCGCATGTAGTCCATCATCGGCCACGCCGCGATCGTGTTGTCCGAGGTCCAGTCGCCGTCCATGTTTTCTGCGGCGAGAACGCGCCGGGCGTGCCACAGGTCGTAGCGGATTCCAGTGGGGCCGGGCGCAGTCACGAACAGCGGCCGGTGGCGCGGTTCGTGCGTGACGTAGTCCGACACCTCCCAGCCCAGCAGCGGGCCGGGCCAGAAGTCCGGCTGATAGCTGCGCCAGAAATCGTAGCTGGTGGGGCGTTCGATGATGTTGTCGGTGTCCGGTGACAGACGCAGGGCCAGCGCCCATGTGATGGCTTGCTGGTCGGTCGGGTCCGGATCTCCGGGCAGTGCGTGGGGCTCACCTGTCTGACTCTGCGACTCGGCGCCGACCACGTGCTCGATCCTGGCGGCGTCGATCAGGTCGCCCAGGTCGGTCGCGTCGATGTAGTAGCCGCCGCTGATCTCCCGCTGTGTTCCGTCGAGCAACTCGACGGTCACCGAATCGACGCGGTCGCCGGTGGTGTCGGCGCGTACTACGCGCGCGTCGCGGATGATTTCGATCAGGCCGCGGCTGCGCCACGGGGCGAGCATTTGCTCGATGACAATTTCCGCCACGAACGGTTCGTGCGAGAGCGGGCCGATGTTCCCGCCCCCGGGGTTGAGGAGGCGCGCGGACCTGGCGTCCGCGGTGAGCGGGTAGTGCTCCGTGTAGAAGGTGCGCACGTTGTTGCGGAAGGTGCGGTAGCTGTGGGTGCATCCCGCGAACTCGATCCACGGATGCTCGTCCGGCGGGATGGCCTGGCTCGACACCTGCCCGCCGAGCCACTCGCACTCGGAGACGAGCACGCTGCGGATTCCCAGACGGGCGCAGGACAGTGCTGCGCCTATCCCTGCCATTCCCCCGCCGACGATGACCACACTGTTGGCGCTCATCGGGTTTCGCCCTTGCTGACCAAGTGTTCTTGTAGTGGCGTGGGGGTGTCCGTGTCGTCGTGGTTGACGCCGAGGCGTTGGGTCTCCGGACCAATGAACACGCAGTAGAAGGCCAGTAGGACGAAGCCGAGGAAGAACAGGGCGACTGCCCAGTAGGAGCCGGCGGCGGCGAGCAGTGAGGTGGCAATCAGCGGCGTCAGGCCGGCGATCGGGTCGGAAGCGGTCCGTGCGGTGGTAACCGCGCTGCTTCGAACGCGGGTGTCGAAGAGTTCGGCGAGGTAGGCGCCGGATACGGACAAGATCACCTTGACTCCGAAGCCGTAGGCGAGCACGAGGGCGACGACGACCAGCAGGTACGACTCGGTATTCACCATCCAGAAGAACGGGAACGTGAACAGCGCCAGGAAAGCGAGACCACCGAGGTAGACGGGACGGCGACCGTACTTGTCGGCGATCGAGCCGGTGAACGGGATCACGACGAGCCCGACCAGGTTGGCGGCCATGACGCCGGTGAGCCCTACGTGCTTGGGCAGGTCCAGATATGATGTGCTGTAGGCGATCGCGAAGACGTTGAACAACTGCCCACCGACGGCGTCGGCGGACCGCGCGCCGGCGGCGATGAGGAGATTGCGGCGTTGCTCCGACCACAGCCACCGCAACGGCGCCTTGACGATCCGGTTCTCTTCCTTGAGCTTCTCGAACTCGGGAGTTTCGTCGACCTGAGTGCGGATGTAGAGGCCGACGGCGACCAGCGAGAATCCGATGAGGAACGGGATCCGCCAACCCCAGGACTCGAATTTGTCGTCCGGCATCAGTGAGAGCAGAGCGAACATTCCGGTGCCCATCAGGATGCCGAGCGACACGCCCATCGCCGGGAGGCTGGCCATCAGGCCACGGCGCTTATCGGTGGAGTACTCCGATACCAGCGTGATCGCGCCGCCGTACTCTGCTCCCGCTCCGATGCTCTGAATCAACCGCAGCAACACCAGCAGGACCGGCGCAGCGACGCCGATCGCCTCGTAGGTGGGCAGCAGCCCGACGGCGCCAGTGGCCAGACCCATCGCCACGAGGCTGAGGATCATCACGCGTTTGCGCCCAAAGGTGTCACCGAATCGGCTGAGGATGATGCCGCCGACCGGTTTGAAGAAGAACCCGATGCCGTAGGTCGCGAAAGCGGCAAGCATTCCGGCCAGTGGACTCAGGTCAGGAAAGAAGAGTTTCCCCAACACCAACGTCGCGGCGGTGCCGTAGATGTAGAAGTCGTACCACTCGAGTACGGTGCCGACGACGCTAGATGCCACAGCTTTGCGCTGGCCAGAAGCAGATGTTGGCTCCGCGCCTGTGGGTGGGTTCGGAGTGTTCACGGGCAATGACTCCCTGGATGATCCTGATTGGGTGAGGCGACAGCGAAATCGGAAATCTTGTTTGCGATACGAACGGCTGTCCTCTTGGTGGAACTCAATCTAGAATTCGGGGACGTTGTGTGTCAACCAACAGATCCCCGGCGTGTGTGACGTGGCCCCGCGCCGGGCCCTATTTCACTCAGTTAGTGCGACGGAGACCTGCGGTGATCGCTGCGGCAGCTTCGGAGAGTGCAGGCGCGACGGCGTACCGGATGTCGTCTACCGAATATCGACTCTTCTGCAGGGAGACGTTCAGTGCGGCAACGACCACGCCTTCGGGGTCGCGCACGGGAACGGCTGCGGATCGCATTCCCATCTCGAGCTCGTCAGTGACGGTGGACCACCCCTGCTCGACCACGTGGTTCACGTCCGACCGAAGGACTCGGCGATCGACGACGGTGCGGGGTGTGAGTTGCCGGAGAACCACCGTGGCAAAGTACTTGTCACGTTCCTCCGGAGAAAGATGGCCGATCAGGACCCTACCGGAGGCCGTGGCGTGCGCGGGGAAGCGGCTTCCCACCGCGATGGCAGCGGTCACGACCCGCTGGCTCGAAGCGCAGGCGACGCAAAGGATGTCCTCGCCGCTTAGCACTGTGACCGCTACGGTCTCGCCCAGGTCCGCGGCTAGACGGTCGATGCGCGGTTGTGCAACGCGAGGGAGATCGTGGGTGGCGAGGTAGGAATGCCCGAACGTCAGCACTAGCGGGGTCAAGGTGAATAGGCGGCCATCGAGCTGGAGATAGCCGAGCTCGACCAAGGTGAGCAAAAATCGGCGCGCGGTCCCGCGCGGAAGCCCGACCGAGGCGGCGACACTGGACAGGGTTCGAGCGGGGTGGTCCACGTC
Organism: Rhodococcus koreensis; assembly: GCF_017068375.1. Lineage (NCBI taxonomy): Bacteria > Bacillati > Actinomycetota > Actinomycetes > Mycobacteriales > Nocardiaceae > Rhodococcus > Rhodococcus koreensis. Next base: position 231,370 of record NZ_CP070611.1, on the reverse strand, counting down.
GAAGCAGCGCAGAACCGCGAAGGCGCGTTCGACAGAGTTGACCGTCACGATGGCGCCGCCGTCGTCCATCCTGCGACTCCACCCCCCGTTCGCCGTCTTGCGTCCCGTCCCGGCATGCAGGCGCGTTTGACCCCCGTAACGCGGAACAAGCACACTATACCGGTGCCATTGAATGAAATCTCTTCCGGTGACCGGAGCGCCGTGGTGTCGAAGGCCGCCGCTGTGCTGTTCGCGTTCACGTCAGACCATCCGGAACTACCCCTGCGAGACGTAGCTAAGCGGGCAGGCCTGCCGCCGAGCACGACGCGACGGCTCCTAGTTCAACTCGCAGAGGTCGGTCTGATCTCACAGCAGCCCGCAACCCAGCGCTACCGCCTTAGCCTTCAGCTGGCGCGGCTAGGAGCCGTCGCCCTCAGCGCATTCGACATTGTCGAACTCGCTCGTCCTGCCATGGCCGACCTCAGGGACAAGGTCGGTGAGGCCTCGATCCTCGGTAGGTTGAGCGGCAGCGGCGTCGTCTACCTCGCCGTCACCGATGCGGCGACCCCGATCCGCATCGCAATCCAGGCCGGCGACATCCGCCCGGCCCACGGATCGTCAATCGGCAAGGTCATGCTTGCAGCGATGACCAACTCGGAACTCGACGCCTGGCTCGCCGCCCATGAGTTGACGCCGGTGACCCCGAACGCGCACACCACCGAGGACTCGCTGCAGCTCGATCTCGCCGATGTGCGACGGCGCGGCTACGCCCTCAACTACCGCGAGTCGAGCCTCGAGTTCGCCTCCGTCGCCGCCCCGATCTATGACCACACCGGCACCGCCGTCGCGGCACTGTCAATCGTTGGCCCGGCATACCGCATCCACCCCGAGCAGCTCACCGAGGTAGCGAGCGATGTGATCGCGGCAGCAGCCAGGGTCACTGACGCCCTCGGAGGAGAACGCGTCGCCGCTCCGACTCACCTACCCCAGCCACCGACAACTTAGATCGCCGGCCAACCCGTGGCCGGGCAGGCATGTGGGGCGAGCGAGTCCGGTTCGTCGACCAGGTCCCGATCCGGGCCTATCGCCGTCAGAAGGGCGTTCAGCGCCTCGACCCTGGGTGACGAGGATCTCCCGCGCCGCCGTCGGGGAATCTGCACGGACAGGAACACCCGCCGCGACCAGATCGTCCGCGGTGAACCGGTCCGCCTCCCCCGCCCGATTGCCGGTGCTCGGCCAGGAGTCGAAGTGCGCGCCGACGTAGGCATTGTCGCCCAGATACGGGCGGTCGTTATACTTCGTCGGCGCCGTGACCGCAGCAGCATTCGAGTCCGTGGCGAGGGTGGTCGGCAGCCGCAATGTCATACCTCGCACCCTCTCACCCCCAGGTGCTGGCGCCCGGGAACCGAGCCGAGGTGGTCGCTACGCGCCGGGCCTGGAATCAGGGCGGTGTCGGCCGCGGCGCGGCCGCCGGCGGTCTCCGGCAGAAGTGTGCGGGCCTTCTCCGCCAGGTCCGGCAGGCCGAGCGCACCCCGCCAATCCCGGTAGGCCCGAGCCGGGGGGCCAGAGCCAGTTCCTCGTCCACCAGCACCACCAGGCTGGTGGGGTACGCGACGCGGGCCACGAACCGGGCGATCTCGTCGGCTGGCAGAATCTTCCCGAGCGGCGGCGTGGTTGCTGCATCGGTCAAGGCATCTCCCCCATTGTCAGAGCTGGACGTTGTGTGGACAGTATCGCGCTGTGGGCGTGGCCGTTCGGCCGTCACAGGGACATGTCATCTGCCCAGTTCAGTGATAGGAATGCGCGGTGATCGATGCGCACAAAGGATGGCTAGAAGGCGGGTGCACCACCACTCGCTTCTTCGGCGGCGTTGACCGCTGGAGGACTGCGAACCCGCCGCCCGGCCCTCGAGTTCGTGCCGCGGCGCGTCTGCAGCTTGGCCACTTCAGGCGCCCGCACCAGGCTCGCTGGTGGTATGCCCTGGCACTGACGATGCTCCTCACCGTAATCGCGGCGGCACTCACCATCGGCGCGCTCGATGACGTCCTGATGGTGTTGCTCGTGGCGATCGCACTCATGCTGGTCGGGATATTCGTGTACGCCGTCTACGCGCTGGCACTGGCGACTCGATCCCGCGCCTACCCCGTCACCCGGTGGCGGCACCGGTTTCGGGTGACGGGGCTGACGAACCCCCGCCAGCACAGTCGGGGCGGCGCTCACCGTCTACCTCCGCCGGGGCCGTGCGGTGACCTTCCACAACCACTTCCGATGGCCCGCAATCACACCCCAGCGGCCGCCGGTCGCGCGCCGGCTACGGCTCGAGCTACTGACCATTGCCGCCGAGGCCGGCCAAGTCGTCATCACGTTCACGACAGATGAACGCATCGCCACCACGTACAACAGGGACGGGTGGCGGGCACCCACCCCCGCCGAACGTCACGAGTACACGATCCCGACAACCACGAATCAAAACGGCGAGCTCACGCGGTGGGATCTGCTGTTCGATCCTCACGACGAAGAATGCGCAGCGACCCTCACAGCTGCACGAGCCGAACTCGCTACCTGAGAGACGCAGCTGTCGGTGGCTATGCGCCGCGGCGGGCGCGGGCGTTGTCCACCACGGACCGCCGCAGCACCCAGGTACCGCCGACACGGGTGGCCGGCAGCACCTTGCCCTTGATGGCCTTCAGCACGCCCTGCCGGGTCATCCCGAGCCCGTCGGCGGCCTCCTGCACCGACACCAGCGGCGGCAGGTCCATGGCATCGGTGAGGCGATCGAAATCGGCGGAGGTGAGCACTCGCAGCGACCGCAACGACCACGGGTAGGTCCCCAGCACCGCCAGCGCCGTCGAGGTGGCCTGGCGCACCGATTCGGCGGGGACGGTGAACACGACCTCGGCGTGGCCGAGTTCCGAGCGTCCGGCCGCGCCGCTGTACTCGGCGATCGGGCCGAGCAGGGCGTCGGCGTTCTCCTCGCCGAACGTCGCGTCCAGCTCGGCGACAACGTTGTACGACTCTGTCATTGGTCCGGATCCCTTCTGTGTTTGTCAGTGGTGTCAGGTTTGGGACAATGCAACTCGGGCCGGGGTGATATCAGCACCCCCGGCCCTTGTCAGATCAGCGCCGTGGAGGCCACTGGAATCCCGCTCGCTTCAAGTACGAGAGCGTGTTCCGGAACGATCGCGGGTCGCTCGCCGAGCCCGAGAAGATCGTGATGAGCTTCGCATCAGATGTCAGCGCGCACGGCGTGCCGGTAGCACCCACACCAACTTCCTATGCAGGCATGGAAGCGCAAAACGGCTGGCGGCTTTATGTCGGAGGTGTCTGCTATTGAGGAACGATGCACCACGGTGATATCGATTGGCAGTTCTCTGACAAGTACAACTGCTGGGACGAGTGGTACCCGCCCGAGCTCGGTATCGGCTATCTCTATGTCATTGAGTTCGACTCCGGCTGGATCAAGGCCGGGCACACCACCGACTGGTCGCGACGCCTCACTCAGATTCGGTGCGACTACCGCCCCTTTGGTTGGGCTTTCGCCCGGCCCCCCTGGAGATCGTGCGTGGTCTCCAACGAACCGAGGCCAGGCGGCGAACGGACCGACCTTCGGCGGATCGAGGGTGTCCTACTCGATGAGGCACGTCGCACCTCCGATGGCCACCGGTTCAACCCTGTCATCCCCGGTGTCGGCCGCGACCGATCCAAGCCCGCCGCAACCGAACTCTTCAGCGGATGCTCATTCGGCTACCTCACGGCATACGCGGAGGTCCTCGCCCGCACTGACGCACTCGTGTAGCCCTGCGACTGCGCCGAGGTGAACGGGATCGTATCGCCGGGGCAGTATGTTGCCGGTAGGACGGACTAGTCTTCGTCGCCGGGCTGGTGGTCTTCGTAGTGCCTGGCGGTGACTCCGAGGGTGATTCGGTCGTGTCCGGCGGCTGCTGCGACAGGTCCGGGCGGAGCAGCAGATCGGCCCCATGGATGGCTGGCTCCATCTGCCCGTCACTGCCGTCGTGGATGAGAAATCCCCGCCATTGCCGGCACACGAGCGCCGGCCCGTGGTCGTCGATCATCACGGAACGCAGTGCTGGGGCTTCGGGCCGGATACCTAGAAGTGCGACGACCTCGATCCTGGGTACGAGCGCGAACGGTTGCAGTCCGGCGCCGCGGCCTCGGGCTGGGGCGCCGGGTTGTCCTTCATATTCGATGAGCGCGGCGAGCGGCCCGTGCGCGGTTCGAAGGATTCGGGCGGCACGGTCGGCGTCCAGACCTGCAGCCAGATGGTTGTACCTCTGTATCCAAGGATTTGGAGGACTACTCGACAGCGGCATGCTGTCCTCCGGTGGAGGCCCATCGCACACCTCGAGTCCGGCTGCGATTAACACCTCCCTGGCCGGGACGGCGGGGTAGGTAGATGCAAACGTCGCTTGACATTCGACAAGCGCGACCTGAACCCACTCTTCGTACGGAGCCTCATGCACGCGCACGACCTGGCTGTCTGTTCTGGTGAGTTGGCGAACGTCGGCCAGCGCGACAGCGCCGGCTGGAGGCCATTCGCCTTCGTTGTCCACCCACGGGATGGGCGCCAGCGACCATCCGAGCGCACCGGCCCGCGTTGGTGGCCGTGGAACTCGAGAGGCCTCACTGCGCAGCGCCCACAGCCCGGTCGGTCCGAGCCGTTGTGCGAGTGAGTATTCGAACCGTCGGGGTTCGGTGAGGGCTCCTCCGAGCGCTCTGGCAGTCCGGATGCCGGCGGCACTGATCTGGAATTCGTTCTCGATTACTTCTTCGTCCGCGAAGTACGCGTCGGGGATGCGCCGACTGTTCGGCGACCGGAGGTGGTCGACTTGCGCACCAGCACGCTTGGCCAAGTCGTCGATGTGTGCGGCAACCCGGTCGATGATTGCTTCGCGAAGGCCCGGTGGCTTGTTTGCGTCTGCGAGGCGCTCATCGATGAACAGGCCGACGAGTCCTTCGGCCTGATCTTCGTGTTCGCGGTCGCTCACTCGCAGTCCTTCAGCAGCTTGCTGGCGTGCGAACTGGACCGTCGATGCCGGCGTGTCCGGAACCGGACGCCCGTGTACGTCGAGGATTCGTCCCGCGATGGCACGCACCGTGAGCCAGTCCGATCGTGCCAGTCGGGTCAACTCCGCAGCCATCTCGTCATTGAGTTCACCGGGCTGGAGGCAGTCCCGGACAATCTCGAGAAGCCACGTGGTCCGGCCAGCATCGAGCCCCGCGCTCAGAACTGGGGTGACCGACCGGATCCACGACGCACTGCGGGCGCGGGCGCGCGATCGCGGTGGTCGGGATCCGATGGCCTCGGCGGGGATGGTCGACGCCCAGGCGGTGAAGGGTGCCGACACCGTCGGGACGAATACGCTCGGTTGGGACGGCGCGAACGAGTCAATGGGCGCAAAAGGCACCTGGTGACCGACACGCTCGGCCTACTCGTGGTCGTGTTGGTGACGGCGAGAGCGTGCAGGACCGTGACGGCGGACGCCGGGTGCTGGCGCGGGCGAAGACGGCGATGCCCTCGATGGTCGTTGGTGCGGGCCGACGGCGGCTACGCCCGGAAGCTGGTCGCCTGGGTCGAAACGCACTGCCGAATCGCAGTGCATATCGTTCGGAACCCCGAAGGGCAGAACGGGTTTGCTGTCCTACCGTACCGCCGGAAGATCGAACGGACGCCGTCGTGGATGGTGCGCTGTCGCCGCCTCGACCACGACTATGAGCGCCTGGCCGCATACTCGGAGGCGTTCATCGAGTGCGCCATGATCGGGCTCATGACGCGACGACTCGCACCGACACCGGGGGCGCCGACCATGGCAATCGACCAGGCATTGCCGGTTACCCTTCGATTTTCGAAGGGCATATATGCGAACTTGCCGCCGTAGTCCACCCCTTGAGGCTCCGCATCAGACGGTAGCTTTGATGTCTGCACGAGGTCAGTCATCGAGATGTTGTCGAAGAAACCTCACAGTTTGCTCATGGGCGTCGACGGCTGCCCGACACGGCATGGCCACGAAGTTGTGCGGTGCCCCCGGATAGACTTGCAGTGCACTGGGATTCCCCGCTGCCATCCACCGCATATGCATGAACAGTGAATCCTCCAGGAGCGCATCGTCGGTGCCGACGACGAACAGAGCTGGGCAGAGGTTGGAGAGGTCTGCATAAAGCGGAGAGATGTCCGGGTCGTCGAGTTCTCGATCAGGTCCGACGAAGGCGTCGACATAGCCGCGTAGATCCGCAGTGCGAGGTCGGCTACGCTCGCTGCCGAACTGCCGGGCTCCGGGCGTGAGAGACAGATCGAAGAATCCGAATATGAAATGCGCCGCATCGACGGGGATGTCAGTCAGGCTCCGTATTCCGAGGAGTGTCAACGCAGCCAAATGAGCGCCTGCAGAATCGCCGCCGAGAACGAGTCGTCGAGTGCCCCAAATGGTCTCTGCATTCTCGGCTAACCACACCACCGCTGCAACGCAGTCTTCGACGGCTGCGGGAAACCTATTTTCAGGTGCGAGGCGGTACTCCACGCTGACACATGTCACGCCAGCATCGTCGGCGAGCGCTTCAAGCTTGTAGTCCTGGAGATCCGCGCCGCCCATGTACCAGCCGCCGCCGTGAATGTGGATATAGACACCGCGGGGAGAGCTGGACGAGATGACGCGGAGCATTATTTCGCCCGCGGGGCCTGGTATCGAGTATGTGCTGGCACGCGGCGATCGGATGATCGCCGGAAAACCGTCCGTTCCAGCCCTCTTCGCATCTCGTAGCGCACGTGCGTGCTCTGCAGTCCAGCCTGGGTTGTCAGGAATTCTCGACTTGGCAATAGCCGCAACGACGCGCGTGTCGGCCGGGATGTTCGATCTGTCGAACAGCGAGGGGTGGAGTTCGGTCATACGTCCTACTAGTTACGGAGACGCGGCATGGACAGTCACACCTCGGTGGTCAGGGCTATACGCTCAGCTCGCAGCTGGCTGCGTCTGACTTTTCCTGCTTCGTCACGCAGCGGAGCATCGGTGAACTCATAACTCGTCGGAAGCTTGTGCCGGGAAATCTTTTCCGACAGGAACTCCCGCAACGTGTCCCCGGTGGTCCGGTCAGCGCCTAGCGCTGTTAATCGGACAATGGCATGGACTACCGCTCCCAGGTCGTGGTCAGGCAGCCCGATCACGACCGCCAAGTCGACGTCTGGGTGTTCCGACAATGCATTCTCGACTTCGGCGGGGTAGATGTTCATCCCGCCGCGAATGATCAGGTCAGCACGACGGTCGGCAATATAGAGAAATCCATCTTCGTCAAGCCAGCCGTAGTCGCCTGTGCCTTCGAAACCGTCGCGCAATGGCCGCGGATCGGCGCCTATGTACCGATACGTCGATCCGGGCCCGGTATTCGGGAGAAACTCAACTTCTCCCACCTGGCCCGAGGATAGTGGTGCGCCGCTCGGATCGACGATGCGCACAGACGAATTGATCGGGCGACCTACCGAACCCCGGTGAGTGAGCCAGTCGTCGCCACTGATGACGGTGTTGCCGTGACGCTCGGTTCCGCCGTAGATCTCCCATACCCGCCCTGGACCCAGCCAATCGATCCATGCTTCTTTGAGCCACGTGGGGATGGGCGCTGCTGTATGCCAAACCGCGCGCAGTGATCCAAGGTCGTAACTAGTGCGAACCTCTTCGGGCAGGCTCCAGATTCGATTCATCATTGTAGGCACAAAGTTCGCCCAACTCAGACGATGATCCTGGATCAATCGTAGCGACTCTTCCGCATCGAAGCGGGTCATGCTGACGACACTATTCCCACGAAACAGAGCACCACACATGAACCTGAACGGCGCATTGTGAAACAGTGGTCCCGCGTTCAATACCGCCGCCCCCTGGGGCAATTCCAGCAGCGTAGCGTCAGTGTCGATCTCGCCTGGAGCGAGGTCGACGATCAACTTCGGCAGTCCAGAAGAACCACCAGATGCGATAACTTTCCAGCGGCTTCCGACGAGCGAGGGCAGTCGGTCAACGGTTTCGTCATCCAACCCGTAGTCAACGGAGACCGCCCCGGTCGCTCGGCGGACCTTTGGATCACGAGCGACCACAACTCGCGGGTTGGCGAGCTGAAGTACTGCCCTCAGCTCAGACATCGGCAACCTCGACGAAACGACAGCGGGTGTCGCACCGAGCTTCCAAATTGCGAAAGCGAATTCGAACACTGCATTCTCGTTCGGCAGGACGAGAGCGACGATGTCGTCTTGCTGCACCCCCAATTTCTTCAGCGCCCACGCTCGACGGTTAGCCCGAGTGTTCATCTCACCCCACGACAGCGAGTCGGCTCCGTGCCTAACACATAGCGTGTCGGCGCCTAGTCGTTTCGAATACCACCCTGGGATATCGCCCATCGGAATCAGATTCATGCACAACTCCTCAATTTGGCACTAGTGCTTTCAAGACCGAGCGAAAATCATGTTCACTCTCGCATAGTGAGACACAAACTTCGACGTCACCTCAGCTACCAACGGAACGGCAGATGAAAGGAGGAACTGTCGTATGCCGTGGAGTTCGGACTCAGGTCGACACCTGACCTGTCCCGCAGTAGCAGCGTGCACACGAGACTCACCGTCGCCATGCCAACGACATACCAACCGACCGAATGCAGTGAACCCATGCCGTTGAACAGCGCCGTTGCGATAGTAGGCGCGAACGCACCACCCAAGATCGATGCGAGTGCATACGTGAGGGCAACTCCGGAATACCGAATCCTCGCCGGGAAGAGTTCCGCTGTATACGCAGCAAGAGGCCCCGATGTCAGCATCGTGGCGAACATGAACACAGTCACGGCCAGAAATAGCATGGGGACACTACCGCTGTCCATCGCGTGCAGGAGCGGGAAAATCGTGGCAATGATCGCTACCCAGCCGCACACGTATATGCTTCGGCGTCCAATACGGTCGGACGCGAGCGCAGCTCCCACCAGGACGAACAGCCACAAGATGCCAGACACGGTAACTATATTGAACACTGCGCTCTTGGACATCTGACCTGCAGTTTGAGATCCGGTGACATAACTTTGCATGAATCCACCGACCACGACGTAGGACGCCGCGCTATTTGCCGCCAGAACAAGCGCAGCGACTATCACTAGGCCGGCCCGCTCACGGAACAGGACAACAAGCGGCGCACGTCGCGTCTCACCTTGGCGAGACATCTCGACGAAGGCGGGAGTTTCTTCGACTCGGCGTCGGATCCAGTACCCGACGAATACGAGTACTGCGCTGCACAAGAACGGGACGCGCCACCCCCACTCATCGAAGGCTTCGTCGTTCGGCACGATCGCCGTCATAAGGGAGAGAAAACCCGTGGCAACGAGAAGCCCGACTGGAGCGCCCAGCTGCACCGCTGACCCGAATCGTCCGCGCTGATTCGCCGGTGCCGATTCCACTGCCATCAGTGCAGCTCCTCCCCACTCTCCGCCTGCTGACAACCCTTGCCCGATTCGCAGCACCAACAGCAGAATTGGCGCAGCAATACCGATGGTATGGGGGGTCGGTAGCAGTCCGATCAGAGCGGTCGAACCACCCATCAGGAACAGGGTGTACATCAGCATCCGTCGACGACCAATTCGGTCGCCGAAATGTCCCGCGATCATCGCGCCGATCGGACGAAAGAGGAAGCTGATGCCGATAGTTGCAAGCGAGACCAGCACCGCTTGCTGCTCGCCGAGCGACGAGAAGAATACCGGGCCGAAGACCAACGCGGCGACCTGGGCGTACAGGAAGAAGTCGAACCATTCGATCGTTGTTCCCACGCCAGCCGCGAACAGGACTCGCCGGTTCTGCTGCCGTCGACCGATCCCTGCTGCACCCGCGGTGTCACCCACGGTCGTAGTCCTGTCCATTTACGAACTCCTTCGGGAACAAATCGCCGACTGGGCGAAAAATTGGATCACAGGTATGGGCGAGGTTGCATCAACCCATCGGCCGCGTTGCCGTCAACAGCATTCCGCGAAGGCCAGGTCAGTGGATTCAATCCAGTTGATATGATGCGCCTCACTCAGTACCCTAGCTATCGGTCGAGTCACAAACCAATGCCTGATCTACATTGCGCCCATGCCGGATTCGGCACTTGTGCAGGTCGAGGACCGTAGTTGACTCTGATGTCGTCCACGACACACAACCAAGGAGTCAATCGGTGGAGTTCACAGGCAGGGCCGCACTCGTGACCGGAGCTGGCAGCGGGATCGGTCGAGCGATCAGCCTTTCGCTGGCTGCAGGTGACGCATTCGTCTGGGTTTCCGACTTCGACGAAAACGCGGCTGCGGGCACAGTTCACTTGATAGAGAACGCTGGCGGTCGCGCCGAGGCGATCGGCCTGGATGTCCGGTCCGAGCCGCAATGGGAAGCCGCATTCTCCCGATGTGATGAAGCAATCGAACGATTGACCACCCTGGTCAACTGCGCCGGAAAGGCCGCTACCGGCGACACCTTCTCGATGTCCCTCGAACGGTTCAGGGACATCATGGCGATCAACGCGGAGGGGACATTTCTGGGTATGAAACATGGGATTCCACGTATCTCAGGATCAGGCGGCGGTGCGGTCATCAACATCTCGTCCCTCGCCGGACTCAGGGGAATCGCAGGAATGACCGCGTACTCAGGATCCAAGGGTGCGATCCGAATGATGACCAAGTCAGTGGCACTCGAATGCGCCGGGCTCTACAACGGCGTTCGAGTAAACTCCGTACACCCCGGCGTCGTCGACACACCCGCGTGGCGAGCCATCCTCGCGGACGTCGATCCAGAAGTACGTGCTAGAGACCGAGTTCCCATTGGTGTCGCCTGCACCCCAGCCGAGGTAGCCGACACTGTGTACTTCCTGGCTTCTGATTCCGCACGTCACATCACTGGCACCGAGATTGTCATCGATGGCGGGATGACGGCTGGATGAGTTGCATAAAGGCCACGGCACTCCTGCGGGTGCCGTGGCCTACGTCTGTCGGTCGCGCAGACGTAATGACGCATAGGCGACTGAAACCGACGCGCCGTCACAGAACCCTATTAGCGCGGGTAGTACTCGTCGAATACTTGCGATTCCAGCTGCCACATGAATGCGCGGCTGAGCTTTCCGTCCGCGATCTCATAGACGCACAACCGCGGAACTACAAGGTCGGGTTTGCCGGCTTGATGGTGCCGTTGATGTATCAATGCCGCTACCATCGTGTCTCCGGCCAACAGGATGGTGGGGGTCCCGACGAGTTCGACTCTGCCACCGTTGAGTTCATGCAGACGCCGTAGGTATTGCGCAGCCTCGTCCGCGTTGTTCACTGTGCCCGAAACAGCCGAGTTTCCTGCAATGTAGGCAGGCTTGTCCTCGGCGTAGAAGCTGACCATACGCGCGACGCTTTCCGGTCCGCCATCTCCATGCGCTGCGTAATAGTCGGTCAGCAACTGAAAATTCTCGCTTGGGGTCGCCACTGAGGTTCTCCTTCTTCTAGGTGCAGAGATTGGATCAATTCTCATTGCCCCGGTCTAGCCCGGCGATTGTCGTCGGTTCCTGGCTCCAACGGTGTCCTCGCCACCGTGGCTATCCGGTTCATAGTCATGTAATAGCCAATTGCGACAATAGCTTCGACCAATTCTTCGGCAGTCAGATAGCGCGAGACACGCTCGAAAACTTCGTCTTCTACTTCCCCGACGGAAATCACCTGCCGTCCAAAAGCCAGCAGAGCCCGGTCTGCCCGATCGAAGACACCATGAGACAAGTCGAGTGCCTCGATCCGACCGACCATCGGGGCCGACACACCACATTGCTCGGCCACTGCACGATGTTGGATCCAGACATAATCACATCGGTTCAGCCGCGCCGCAAGCAGGATCAACATTTCCCGGTACCTCGGAGACAGCGTCTGCTCCTTCATGACGGCCCGTCCCAGAGCCAACTGCTGGACGACGCACGATGTCGCATGCGCCATCGTCGCCACGATATTCAGCCGAGTAGGACGGCTACGTAGGATCTCGCCGACACCTCCTGTCACCGCGTCGATATCCACGAGAGGTAGCCGCTGGACCGCTTCCACATCACTGCTCACGTTGCACATACCCGCCGCCGTTGTTCCCGATCATGCACGACCAGCGGTGCGATAGTCGCCGAATCTTCCGTCCCGCTGATCGAGCGCACCTGTGATGCCGCGCCTGAGCTCACTGACGTAGTCGATGACCTCCGGTGTAAACCACGCTTGTGCCTGAACATCTGTCCCAGCACGGACTCCGTTGCGGATACCCATTGCCTCCATCTGACGATGAAGGGAACGCTTGTTCATCTGCTGCAGAGGCGTTGGGACCTTCGCAACCCTCTCAGCAACGTCCAGGACAGCGTCTTCAAGTTTTTCGATAGGATACGAGCGGTTCGCGAAACCCAGCTCGGCCGCCTCCACTCCGGAGATCGAGTCACCCGTCAACATCATCTCCATCGCCGGCCGCATCCCGATCATCCACGGAAAGAACTGATTGTCCGGCGGACTCATGAGTCGAACCGGGGGATATCCGATCTCCGCATCATCCGCAACGTAAACGAGATCACAGGATGCCGCGAGTTCAGTGCCGCCAGCCAGGCAGTAGCCGTGGACTTCCGCGATGAGCGGCTTCGCCATATCCCACATTCGGAAGCATCCGTCGACCACGTGTCGCGCCCAATAGCCGATACCGGAAGCCGTGTAATACGGCGGGGTAGTCGCAGGCTTGTTCCCGCCGCCGCCTGCAGAACCCTGAGTGAGATCGTAGCCGGACGAGAAGCATTTGCCCGCGCCACGCAGAACAATCACACGCACGGAATCGTCGGCATCCGCATGTTCGAGAACTGCGAACAACTCTCGCCGGAGTTCGTAGCTCATCGCATTCCGCTTTTCAGGACGATTGAGCGTAATACGAAGAATGTTCGCACGAGGTCGGTCGACCTTTATGAACTCGAGAAGGTCGTATACAAGCATTTCCTGATCGAATTCTGTCATATCTAGTGTCAGCTCCAGTGTTCGTCGATTGACGAATCGTAGCTCCGAACCAGAAGTACAGACCAATGCCAACCGCTAATAGGAGCCATGTCAAACCTGCACACCAATCCCATTGCATTTATCGATGCCGCCTTCGATGATCAAGTGCAGTGGCACAACGTCGTAGCCAAGGGCGAAATACCGAACCCTGAGGACAATAAGAAAACATCGAGACGTGGGAGCCAAGCACTAGTGACGCAGAAATCGACCAGTTCCGCAGACGGCGGAATCTTCAGACGCGAAACAAAGGGAATGTGCGTCGAACCCGTGGTGGTACAGCTCGAGCGTGGACGCCTCACATCGTTCGCGCGGCTATTGGCGGAGCGTGATCCAATATTCCTCGATCCGGCAGCAGCGCGGGCAATGCACTATCCCGACGTCGTCGCGTCGCCTTCCTTCCCGTCGACGATAGAAATGCTGGCAAAGGACAAACGGTACGATCGTGGCGTTCCGAATCTGACAGACCTGGTCGGATGCGACTACCGCTTCCTGCTTCACGGCGAGCAGCACTACAGCTACCTGGGCCTGATGTACGCGGGCGACGAGGTCACGGTCTCGGGAGAGGTGCTCGATTTCTACGACAAGAAGGGCGGCCTCTTGGAATTCGTCGTACTCGGATCAACCATTTCCCACCCGGAGCGAGGGGTATTGGTCCGCGCCAGGCGAACACTGGTGCATAGGCTGGTGTCCTGAGATGTCCGAGGATCGGTCGACCGACCAGCTTATAGCAGGACCGCTGCTACCCGAGATACGATTCGGGCCGATCACGCGGTCCATGCTCGCGCTCTACGCGGGTGTCTCTGGAGATCACGACCCGGTTCACATCGACATCGATTTCGCGCAGGCAGCTGGCCACGAGGACGTGTTTGCGCACGGGATGCTGACCTTCGGTGTGCTGGCGCGCGTCGTCAGCGAGTGGTGTGGGGTCGAACGCCTGATCTCCTTCGAGGCCCGCTTCGTCTCGATCACACACTTACACGACCTGATCACTTGCAGCGCGGCCGTGATCGAATGTTTCGAAGTGAACGGGGGCCGCCGGGCACGTCTGCGGGTCACTGCACTCGTGCAGAACAACCGCACGACCATTACCGGCGAGGCCGTCGTGGCCCTCGACGGTAGGTGGCCGTCGTAGCCCTCGACGGTAGGTGGCCGTCGTAGCCCTCGACGGTAGGTGGCCGTAGCACTGCATCGTCGGATTCGATAGCTTCATCGACCCGGATGCTTCTGCCCACGGCGTATTGTCAGCGGCAGTGATTATCACCGCACGTCACCGTGTCCACCGCTTTGTGACCACTTCGGGATCCTGCTGGCGTTGGGCGAATTGCCCACTGCGCACGCCGATCGAGAGTTAACATGAATTTCCTGAGCCTGCAGTATTTCTTGATCATTGCCGAACGTGGCGTCATCACTCAAGCTGCCGCCGAATTGCACATCACGCAGCCCGCTCTCACTCGCCATGTGGCACAACTGGAACGTGAGCTGGGCGTCAAATTGTTGATGAGACATGGCCGCGGTGTGCGACTGACAGAGGCCGGTCAGCTACTTCAGATCAGGGGTAAAGCCATTCTCGCCGATGTTGACAGATTGTCCGATGATCTGGTGGCCCAGCAGTCCGAACCGCGTGGGTCACTGGCAATCGGGCTACCGTATGCCTGGTCGGAGACCCTCACTGCACCGGTTGTCAAGCGGTTCAACGCTAGATTCCCCGATGTGCAGCTCACGGTCATCGCCGACTCGAGCGAAACTCTCGAGAGCATGCTCAAGGCGCAATATATCGACTTCGCTGTGCTGACAACAAACGAAAACGACCAAGAAGTCGCCGCTCGGCCAATAGTGCACGATCGCGTATACCTTTTCGGCCAGAAGGGGTCAGGCCTCGCCGAACTCGATGAGATCTCCCTTGCCGATCTAGCGGAGCGTCCCACAATCCGGCAACACAACGCGGTCGTTGCGTCAAAGCGAACAGATCAGAGGCTCGCTCGTTTCGGTAGGTCACAAAACGTCCTGGTCAATACGAGTTCGTCGATGATGCTCGAACTAGCGGACCTGGGTCTCGGATACGTCGTGATGGCTGGTTGTGCCACCGGTTCTCGCCGGTACGAGATGGAAACTGTTCCGATCGTAGACCATTCCATCACTTGGACGATTGGAACACTGCGTACCCGCCCGGTCACCGCCGCGATGACAGCCTTCGAGGCACTCCTAACAGCGGAGATTCGGGAGCGAGCAGCCTCGGGGGAATGGCCCGGAGTCGTCCTGATCGAAGCGGGCCTCCACCAGGCTAAGCCTTCCCGACCGATCGACGAGACATTGCCAAATTGAGGTGCGCTCCGGCATCGATGATCAGTGTCTCGCCGGTGATCGCTGCCGCCTCCGCCCCACAGAGAAAAACAATTCCGCCCGCGATATCTGCGGCCGAGGATGCACGTTCCAGCGGAGTATCCGACGCCACCCTCTCTACAGTCTCCGAGTAGTCATCCGGTGACAGGCGGTCTTCGTACCACCGCGTAGCGACGAACCCCGGACATACCACATTGACTCTGAGCTGCGGTGCCAGCGCGCGCGCCATAGTCCGAGTCAGGTTGATCAGCGCGGCCTTGGACGCGCCGTAGGCGGCCGAGGAGCCTCCCCCGAACACACCCGCGATAGAGGCAACGTTCACGATCGCACCACCGGTGCGACGCATGCCAGGCTCAACTGCCCGGGTCATCTGATATGCCCCAATGACGTTCGTACGATATATATCTACGAAGTCCTCATCGGACAGGCCGTCCAGATCTACGTGCGGCACGAACTTCGTCGCCGCCGCATTGTTCACCAAGATGTCGACGGTGCCGCCGAGTTGTTCCCCCGCTGTTGCGACGAGTCGACGGCAGTCCTCGTCGACTCCGACGTCTGCTGCCAAGGCCACCGCCTGAACCCCCAATTCGCGGCACACCTGTGCAGTCTCCTCGGCCTCGTCGCGGCTAACGCGGTAGTTGATAGCGACGTCCGAGCCACGTTCGGCTAATTTCATCGAGGTGGCGCGGCCGATGCCGGTACCACCGCCTGTGACAATGGAAATTTTTCCGCTCAAATCCATGGAAATTCCAGTTCCCTATTCAGTATTCAGTAATCGTATGCGGCCGACACGTAGCCCAGTCCTTCGAACGTCGCCTCGACTTTGGCATTCGGCTTTGCGTATAGAAGCACAGACGGTGACAGCGTGGCCAGGACCTGGCCTGCACGAATTCCGTGGCGCTCCCGCGCTGTGTTCACTCCGACGAACACCAGAATGAACGGATCGACAACGGGATGACCGCCACGGATGTCGCCAACGATGCCACCGTCCATTTGCGAGACGATGCGCATCTTGTTGAAATCCACGGTCCGCCAATCCGAGTATGGATCACCGACAACAAACCCACCGCTCAGGGTGTTGTCGGAGTATCTTTCGAACGTTCTACCAGCGATTTCGTCGAGGTCATCCACATCGTACCGGGTTGCGAGAAATTCGATGGCCGGCGCAGCCTCAGTGGCCTGAGCAACCTCTTCGTATGAGTAGGGCTCTTCACGGGGTGGTAAATCCGACTTCGCGCGGAACACAATCTCGGGCTCCCAAATCCGAAGTCGAGACATTTCCACTGTGATACGTCCACCCGACGGCAAGACGTTGAATATCGGTGCGATCAAGTTGGGTTGACCTGCTTTGAACGGGAAGTAAAGCTTCCACCCCTGAACAGGCTGGCCTAACCTCTCTATGAGGCCGTCCAAAATTAGCTGGACGTCGGCGAACGAAGTGGGCCGGTACTGTTCTGGGATCCCGATCACCGGCCGATCAGTAGCAGTGCCGAGAAACAGCGAGCTAAGCAGGTCCGATGCGCGGCCCGCGCTAGCGAGATCCATAAATGCCTCCGTCGTTTTCCAGATTGGTCCGTCTACAGCGCCGATTCGTGGGCTTAACCCCAGGCATACCAAAATTAGCTCGGCCCCTACCCCGGTGCATCGCCTTCGGCACCGCGACATAAGAAAAGTAATCCGAAAAGGTCACGGCGACTACCCCAAATTTCGACATTGGAGATATAACGGATCTGTCGATCGATACGAGTCGTTGCGGGCCTGCCATAACTGTTCTACATATCGGCCATAACGGTAATAGGTGTGGAGCCAACCAGAAAAAACCACTAAGGTGTCAGTACCGAGGACGACGTCAGCCGCGATAAAGGGCTAGTGGAGAATGGAGCAAAGCGAATGTCCGAAGATCTGGATGTAAGTCCCCTAGTCCAGAGTTGGAGTGTGGGCACGACGAGAATCACAAGTGTGCTGGAGATGGCACCGCAGATCGTTGATCCAGCCAGATTCATTCAGACAGATCGCAGTGACGTCCGACAAATCGAGTGGCTCTTTCCGGACTTCGCGGACGAGGACGGAAGCATCAAGCTAAATTTTCAGATCTTCGTGATCGAGGCTGGAAATCTACGAATTGTTGTTGATCCGTGCTTCGGCAACGACAAACAGCGAAAACATACGTCGTACACAATGTTGAAGAATCCTCTTCTGGAACGGCTGGAGTCAGCCGGATTCCATCCAGACACCATCGACTACGTAGTCTGCACTCATCTCCATGCGGATCACTGCGGATGGAACACCGTGCTTGCAAACGGTATATGGGTGCCGACGTTCGCAAACGCACAGTATCTGATCACAGAGGCAGAGTACGAGCATGCTGCAAACTCCGAGTACGGCGACGCGCAGGCGGTCTTGGCAGATTCGGTCACTCCGATTGTCATTGCAGGGCTGGCGAGGTTCGTGGACCCGAGCCACGTGATTTGTGAGGGTGTATGCCTCGAACCCACGCCTGGGCACACTCCCGGACACTGCTCGGTCTTCATTTCGTCCGAAGGTCGGGAAGCGATTATCACCGGGGACCTTATTCACCACCCTATCCAACTTGCTTTTCCCCAGGTGGGAGATAATTTCTGCTGGAATTCAGTCATGTCCGAAAACACTCGCCGCCGAATTCTTGGACGCGCCGCCGATAGCGGTGCGCTCCTTCTGGGGTCGCACTTCTCGGGACCCGTGGGCATATACGTTCAACCGGACGGAACGAAGCGGCGAGGGAGAACAGCACACTGGCAGGCGGGCAACAACAGATGAATGCGACGACGACGGCAACCGATTCACGGAATGCTGCCGGCGAGGTCATGTTTGCCTTGCGTCAAACGTCTTTGGGCGGTCCGGAGGTCCTACAACTGGCCGAGGTTCCTCGGCCAGTTGTAGGACCTGGGGAGATTCTAATCGGGGTGCATGCCGCCGGGCTCAACCCTACCGACTTCAAGCACCGTGCTTCGCGCATCTTTCTGCCAGCCCCACCATTTACTTTGGGTTGGGACGTATCTGGCACCGTTGTCAGCACTGGCCCCGGTGTGACCCTCTTTCAACCGGGCGACGACGTATTCGGGATGCTGCCGTATCCGCACGGTGTCGGCTCCCATGCCGAGTACGTTGCCGGTCCTACCCGTGCCTTTGTCATCAAACCTGCAGGAGTAAGCCATATTCAGGCGGCCGCGCTGCCGTTGGCTGCTCTGACTGCATGGCAGGCGCTGGTGGACACTGCGCGCCTGCGCCGAGGCCAACGGGTCCTAATTCACGCCGCCGCCGGTGGCGTCGGTCATCTCGCTGTACAGATCGCCAAAGAGCTTGGCGCTCATGTGACAGGAACAGCAAGCGCCCCGAAGCATTCCTTCCTAAGTGAGATTGGTGCAGATGCCTGCGTCGACTACCGTTCGGAGGACTTCACCGACATCGATGAACCATACGATGTGGTGCTGGATTCGCTGGGCGGCGCGACCTCTACCCGTTCGGTCCGCGTCCTCCGCCCAGGGGGCTCCCTCGTGTCCTTGCAGCGTAGCGACCCGGACACCGCGGCAGTTGCGGAGACCGCGCAGGTACGTGCCGTCGGATTGATCGTCGAACATGACCAGGCTGGAATGCAAGCTATCGCCGACCTCGCCGCGCGGGGACGACTTCGCGCCCACATATCGGCAGTCTTCACCCTGGCCGAAGCCGCTCGAGCCCACGCTGTGGGAGAAGCTGGCCGCACAACCGGAAAACTCGTTATCTCCGTGTGTTGATCATGAAAGGTGCGGAAAGCATAATTCACGGCGCCGACTTCTGAGCGCCCGAAATTCCGTTCAAGTTCGCCACTCATCAAGTCAGGCAACGGTGCGGTAGATGCATGCCAGCTTTGAATGTTTGCTAGTGTCCTGAGTCGTTAATCGTTTTATTTATTCTGGTGCAGTAGCGGGCGACGCTGGCGAGGATCTCGTCCGCGGTCTTGGTCCACACGAAGGGTTTCGGGTCGTCGTTCCACGCGGCGATCCAGGCGTTCACGCCGTCTTCGAGGGCTATGATGCTGCGGTGGGATGAGCGGCGGAGTTTACGGTTGGTCAACGCGGCGAACCAGCGCTCAACGAGGTTGAGCCAGCTACCCGAGGTGGGGGCGAAATGCAGGTGAAACCGCGGATGGCTGGCCAGCCATTTCGGTCAAGTCCATGGGGTGGTGTACGAGTTCGTCGCGTGACTCCTCGTTGGTAAGTCAGGCAGTCAAGGCCGGTGTCACCTCCTCGGTGGACCCGGTGCTGTCGGTGGGCTTGTCGTTGCGGGAGCGGGCCAGAACGTCCAGGCCGAGATAGCGCCGTCCTTCGATCCACTCGTCGTGTTGTTCGGCCAGGACCGCACCGACGAGCCGGATCAGGGTGGTACGATCCGGGAAGATTCCGACCACATCGGTTCTCCTGCGGATTTCCCTATTGAGGCGCTCCTGCGGATTGTTGCTCCAGATCTGTTTCCAAATCTGCTTGGGAAATGCGTTGAACGCCAACAGGTCCGGCCGTGCCGCGTCGAGGTGGTCGGCGACCCTCGGCAACTTCTCCGACAGTGCACCGATGATTCGATCATATTGGGCATGAACAGAATCCGCGTCGGGTTGGTCGTAGACCGAGTGCAGCAACGTCTTCACCCAAGGCCACGATGCCTTCTCCGGTCACCGTCATGCCCCCAGGCACTACGTGCAGGAGGTACCCGGTTCGTCGAATAGTGCGTTCGGCACCTCTGCCACGAGGCGCCCGGCAGGGTCGCGCCGATCGCCGCCACCAACCCGGCGTGCGCATCGGAAGTCACCAACCGCACCCCGGACAGGCCGCGGGCGACCAGCGATCGGAAGAAAGCCAGCCAGCCGGCACCGTCCTCGGACGAGGTCACATCCACGCCCAGGATCTCGCGGTACCCCTCGGCGTTCACCCCGGCCGCGACCAGGGCGTGCAGGTTCACCACCCGACCGTTTCTCCCGCACCTTGAGCACCAGGGCGTCGGCGGCGACGAACGTGTACGGCCCGGCATCGAGCGGCCGGCTGCGGAACGCCTCGACCTGGGTGTCGAGTTCCTTGGCCATCACGGACACCTGCGACTTGGCTCCCCCAAGCACTGAAATAGATCGGGTTAGACCTTCACAAGCACCTCCGGAGGTGTCACGAAGGAAGTGAACATCAAACACTTTCCTCGGAGGATCGGGGACGTGGCCGCGTCGCCCGTGACACCCCCGGAGGTGCGCTCGTGTCTGTGCACGTTGTCCCAGCCACATCATCCACCATCGTCGTCGCCATCGATGTCGGCAAGAACGTCGCTGCCATCTCCGCGACCGATTCGTCCCGTCGTCGTGTACTCCCACCGACTCATGTCGCGTTGACCCGGTCGGGTCTGGATTCCGTCGTCACACGGATCCAGTCCGCCTCCGATGCACCAATCCAGGTCAGGGTCGGCGTCGAAGCCGCCGGCCACTATCATCAGCCGGTCCTGGGTTACACCTGGCCCTCCGGCGGGGAACTTGTGGAGGTCAACCCGGCACGAGTGGCTCAGCAACGGAAGATCTTCGGTCGGCGCCGGGTGAAGACCGACACGATCGACCTCGACGCCCTCACCGAACTGCTGCTAGCAGGACAGGGCATCCCGGTGATCAGTCGCAGCGACGTGTGCGCCGAGCTGAGCGCCTGGTCCGCGCACCGGTCCCGCCGCGTCCTGACCGCACACGGCCACGATGATCCAGCTCACCACCCAACTCGACCGCGCGTTCCCCGGTGTCGGCACCGTCATCTCGGACCTGTTCGGCACCGGGATCGGCCGTCTGGTCATCGCCGAATTCACCGACCCGACGCATCTGACAAAGCTCGGGACCAAAGGGTTGATCGCTTTCGCCGCCGACCACGGATTGCGGCTCGAACACCCACGGGCGGAGCGTCTGGTCGCAGCCGCCGCCGATGCCTTACCGACTCCCCATGCAGCGTTGGCGCGACAGGCGATCGCCAGGGATCGGATTCTGTTGGCCGACTTGGAAGCCCAGATCACCGAAGCGACAGCACGGATCGCGGAACTGATCCCGGCCAGCCCGTTCGAGACGTTGATGTCGGTGCCCGGATGGGGACCGGCGCGTATCGGTAATTATGCAGGGGCTCTCGGTGATCCGGAACGATGGGCCCGGCCCAGATCTACCGAGCCTCTGGATTGGTGCCAGCCCAGTATGAATCCGCCGGCAAGCGTCGAGACGGACACATCAGCAGAGAAGGGAGCGTGCCGCTGCGCCGCGCCCTGATCGAACTCGGTTTCGGCTTGCGTCACAACGAGCCAGCGGCGAAGCGGTACGCAGCGGACTTGAAGCTGCGCGGCAAGCCGAACAGGGTCATCGGGTGCGCGTTGGCGCACCGCGCCAACCGAGTCGCCTACGCCCTGGTGCGGGACCGGGCCGCATTCGACCCGGGCTACTGGCGGCGAGAGGAGTCCTGACCACCAACCCGACCCCCGAGGATCTTCCGCTCGGCCACGAACGGTGGAACGCTGGAGGGTGACGAAGGACCGGAATCGATGCCGCAAGCACTGTGGCGGACCCTCGGACGAGGGCCACGCCGTACGAAGCCTGGCAGGCACCCGGCCCTTCGCCTTTCGCCGCAGCCCGCACATCGCCGGATGACCCACGCATCTCCGAGTGAGGTCGCACACGTCAGCACGGGCGCTGGACACCCCCGCTTAACAGCACGACCACCGGTCGGCCCAGGCCGCACACCAATACGCTCGCATTTCGACCGAGCGGCGTGAAGTCATGCCAGAGCCCCGCTTGACAACACCTATAGCCGGCTTCGTGCAGGGAGGTACCCCCAGGCTGGTAATGCCCAACGTGTCGACGAGCCGGTCCATCCGCCGGGTGGAGACCCCGAGCAGGAAGCAGGTGGCAACCACCGAGGTCAGGGCCTTTTCGGCGCGTTTGCGCGCTCGAGCAACCAATCGGGGAAGTACGAACCGGACCGCAGCTTCGGGATCGCCACGTCGAGGGTTCCGACGCGGGTGTCGAAGTCGCGGTGCCGGTATCCGTCACGAGAGTTGGTGCGCTCGTCGGAGCGTTGTCCGAAGCCGGCGCCGCACAGTGCGTCGGCCTCGGCGCCCATCAGGGTGTGGATGAACATCGTCAGCAGCTCGCGCAGCAGGTCGGGGCTTGCACCGGTGAGTCGGTCGGTCAGGATCTGCTGCAGGTCGATATCGTGGGCACTGGTCATCGCGTGGTCCAACACCCGAGTGACTTTGGTAGGTCTCTCGAAGAGTCACGCGATGGCCACCTTCATAGGGCTACGACACGCCGGTCAGATGCGGAACCGGTCCGTACACCATCTTCATGGACGCAACCGCCATTTCTTGATCGCTAGGGTCTTGTGTGTTGCGTAGTTGTCACAGATCAGCTGCAAGTACAGCTCGGCAGGGGTGTTGGCGTCGATGGTTTTGAGAAACCGCAGGAACTCCTGGGGCCGGTGGCGACGCTGGTGCTGGCCGATGACCTTGCCGGTGGCGACATCCAACGCCGCGAACAGGCTCGTGGTGCCGTAGCGGACGTAGTCGTGCGTCTTACGTTCGGGCGCACCCGGCATCATCGGCAGCATCGGCGCGGTGCGATCGAGCGCCTGCATCTGCGATTTCTCGTCCACCGCCAGCACTATCGCCTTGTTGGGAGGATCGAGGTACAACCCCACCACGTCACGGACCTTGTCGATGAACAGTGGATCGGTCGACAAATTTCACGTGTCCACCAGGTGCGGTTGGAGACCAAATGTCCTCCAGATCCGCGAAATCGCCGTCTGGGACATCCCGGTCGCCGCCGCCATCGACCGGGTCGACCAGTGACTGTCACGGTTAGCCTGCTGCTCCTCCAGGGTCTTGGTGATCACCCTCTCAACCTGGGCATCGCTCAGCTTGCGCGGCGCACCCGACCGGGCCTCGTCATTTAAGCCTTCCAGTCGATCCTCAACAAATCGCTTGCGCCACTTGCCAACAGTGGGCAGCGACACCCTCAATTGTCGCGAGACAGGGTGGCTACGAGCGGTGTGCCCGGTCGATACCATCCGAACACCTCCCCTATCCGCTCGCCAAATCGGGCTCCCCGGTCGTGATGACCACAAACCCGACAACCACACACTGCCGGAGAACCACATGAATTCCCCTCTTCCTCACCCAACTGGCCGCCCACTTCGTCGGGGAGAAGCTCATCCTGATCTCGGACGGGCTCGTGGCCCACTGATCCAAGGCGATGACCGCGTGGCTGGCCACCCAACGCGACTGGCTCCACCTCGAACGCCTCCCTGCGTATCCGCCCGAGCTCAACCTCATCGAACAAGTTTGGGGCAATATGAAATCCACCGAATTGGCCAACCTCTGCCCCGACATCCTCGGCGAGGTCCGCATCGCGGCCCAAACCGGCCCGACCCGGATCGGCTCGAACTACGCCCTGTGCGACAGCTTTCTCGACTACACCGGGCTTTCCTTATGATCGGTGCTCACTCAATTACCGAAACATTCTTAATTACGGAGATCATCGTACCTGCTCCCGACTCTATCTACGACCACTAAACTAATGACGTAGACCATTGCACCGCAGCGCGTACGGCGCTAGCGCACCCTGGCGATGGAACGGCGAGCGTGTCCGCATCGGCGGCATTGTTGCGTGCCGTTCTTGGCATCTGTGGCGGGTGACAACGTAGTTGATACTTGACCGTCCGATTCGAAAGTTCATCCCCATTTTGGCGGGCTCCGCTTAAGGCGGCGATCGGTGCAGTTTCAATGGTCGTCGTCTGTGTCACGAGTCTAGGCCCGTCGGTCCCGAACGCCGCTCTAGCGCAGAAGAACTAACCACAACCGTACCTCTGATCGTTACTACATTGTTCATCTCGGTCGTTACGGTGTAGACGATTTTCGCCGATTCTTGTTCCTTGCAGGTGACATGACCTTCGCATATGAGGTGTGAGCCTAACGGTGTGGGAGCGGTGAATCGTGAGCTCAGAGAGTGGATCTGGTCAAGTGGGCACCAAGACGTCACCCACCGGCCGACAAATGCCATAGATAGCATCCCTTGAGCAATCACCTCGCGATGACCCGCAAGCTGCGCTGCCGCATCACTGAGGTGAAGCGGATTGTTGTCCCCGGATGCCTGAGCGTACTCAGACAACATGGATCTGGTGACCGGTCCGAAACGTCCTATTGGGACTAGAAAATGGTCGGTCATCGACTGTCCTGCCTACTCTTAATCAGCCAAGTGCATTCAGACGTGGCGACCATGTCGTCGCCGCGTTGGAAGGTGTTTAGAGTGACGAGGTAGGTCATGGCTCCCTTAGAACCAGCATCAATGATTCGGCGATGAACCTGAATCGCGTCGCCCGCGTAGACGAGCGAGCGAAAGTGAAACGCTTGTTCTCCGTGGAGGACCATCGCGGTGTCGAGACCAAGTTCGCGGATGAAGCGAAGACTGTCTCGATTATCGATCTCCAACGTGATCAGGAACGTAGGCGGAGCGGGGATGTCCTTCATCCCGAGCTCCCGAGCGACCGCGACATCGAAATACATCGGGTCGTTTTCACCGATGACGGAAGCGAACTCACCGACAATCTCTCGTGTCACTTGACGATCGAAGCCTTCGAGCTGCCGGCCAATGAAGTGAGTCAGTTCGGTAGACATCTCAATGGATCTTTCCGAGGTAGGCAGCGCGAACATCGGGCGAAGTCCGCAATTCATCAGCTGGCCCGCTGATCGTGATTAGTCCCTGTTCGAGCACATTGGCATGCTGCGCGAGGCCCAAGGCATCGTCAGCCATCTGCTCGATCAAGAAAATTCCGGCGTTCGTCTCGTCTGCGATCAGTTGGATCAGGCGGAAGACTTCCTGCGTCAGCTTGGGGCTGAGGCCGAGCGACGGTTCGTCGAGCAACAGATATTTGGGTGCCGAGGCGACGGCTCGAGTCAGTGCGACCATCTGTTGTTCGCCGCCGGACAGATGGCCGGCCCGCTGGCTCCAGCGATCTCGGATGATGGGGAACGCGTCGAGGAGCGTCTCGACGTGCTGCGTCGATGCCTTGCCGCGTCCCGCAGCCGCGTAGGAGCCCATGCGGATGTTTTCCGCAACGGTCAGCTTCGCGAACAGCCGCCGACCTTCTGGCACCATGACGATACCGGCGCGAGCTCGCTGGGCCGCGGACAGCTTCTGGACGGGTTTGCCGTCGAGGATGATGGACCCAGAACGGCAAGTCAGCAAGCCGCACACGGTTCGCGCCAACGTCGATTTGCCTGCGCCGTTCGACCCGATCACCGCTGAAATACGGCCGGGTGCCAGTTCCACATTGATCGACTCGATCACCGTCGCCCTGCCATAACCGGAACTGACATCTTCAACGATTAGGCTCATCCCTGGCTCCCTTCGGTGAGTGATTCCGCTGGCGGAGAATCGGCCGCCCCGAGGTATACCGCCATCACCGACTCGTCGGATAAGACGTCCGATGCAGTTCCATGGGCGATGACGGTCCCCTGCGCCAAGCACGTCACCTCGTCCGCCACCGTCGAGATCAGATCCATGTGGTGCTCGACAAGAATCATGCCGAGACCATCGGCACGAAGGTCCGTCAACAAGCGCCCCAGCTCCATGACCTCGGTCGAGTTGAGCCCGGCGGCTGGCTCATCCAAGATCAGAACCTTTGGTTGACTTGCGAGCGCTCGAGCAATTTCCAGTGCACGCGCCTTGCCGTATGCCAGGCTCCCGGCGAGGACATAGGCCTCGTCGAGCAGACCCACCCGTCGCAGCAACGCAGTCGCCATCCGCTCGAGTTCGACCTCTCGCCGATACTGAGCGCGTGGCTTCAACGCGGCCCTCCACCACGACAGCTGGCCTGTGTCAGCAAATCCCGCCTTCACATTCTCAAGTGCGGTGGCCGAACTGAAGAGCTGTGGAGTCTGGAACGTTCGGGCAAGTCCCTTCCGCGCGATCTGATCCGGGCGGCGGCCCGCAATATCGACCCCGTCCAGGAGGATCGAGCCGCTGTCGGGACGATATGCCCCACTCACCAAATTCGCTAGCGAAGACTTGCCGGCCCCATTCGGTCCGATCACACCGTGGATGCTTCCCGGTCCTACGCGGAGGTCAACTCTGTTAACTGCCAGCAACCCTCCGAAGTGCTTCGTTGCACCGGCCACTTCCAACAGGGTCCTTGTTTCGGCTTCATCGACGTTGACAGCCAAGAAGCTAGACGGTGACAGCGGCTCAGTGGGCAGTGGGGGTGCCGTGAGTTGGGTGAGGTTTCGGCGCGTCCTCTTGGCCGCGAAGTCCGAGATCGTTCCTACGACTCCGCGCGGGAGTATGAACAGTGCTGCGATGAGAATCAGGCCGATAATTCCAGGTGTGGACAGGTACCACTGGTCACTCAAATATTGACGCTGTAATTCTGTAACCCCGTCCAGCACCTCTGAGCGTTCCAGCCACACGACGATCACGGCGCCGACAGCGGGCCCGATAACGGTGCCGCTGCCTCCGAGGATGACGGCAAGCAAGATGGTGATTGAGAAGAATACGTCAAAAGACTCCGGCTGAAGGTGGGCGAACAGCAGGGCGTAGAAAATGCCGCCGAGACCTCCGAGTGCGCTTGTGATTCCCAGCGCAGCGACTTTCCGCTGAAAGACGTGAACACCTAGATGCGAGGCGAGCATGTCACTCTCGCCGACAGCCCTGAGCGACCGACCCCATGATGACAGGCTCAGGTTCCTATACAACACCAGCGCCACCACGGTTAGTACCAACACCAGCACGAGTACCGAGGCGAACTCGCCACCAAATAGGGGCGGCACGAAGGAAAATCCCAAGACGGTCGCCTCGGGAAGGAGGCCAGTTTGGTGCTGCAGGGTGTTCGGATACCCCGACGCAGCACCGAGTTCTGGCCACTCCACCAGGACTTTGTGAACTAGCACCGCCAGGACCAACGTGATCATCGTGAATTGTGGACCTCGCAGGCGGGCAGTTCCTAGGGCAACGACCACACCGACAACAGCACACACGATCAACGTGATGGGAACGGCTAGCAGAGTCGGCAGTTCACCTTTAAGCGAGAGGTAGCCGAAGACATATGCCCCGACGGCATACATCGCACCCTGTCCTAGCGAGATGAGACCAGCAAACCCCGAAACCAGGTTCAGTCCCACTGCTGCCACGACCATCGCGGCCATCAGGCCTATTAGTTGCATGTGAGGAATTGATGTCCCTTCGCCGCTCAGGCCTGGAGTCAGCGCGAGAAAGCAGACGAGGGCTAGGGCGATGACGAACAGACCGTCTCGACGCTGCGGCGAGACGTCAGACCAGCGTGCGAGTATTTTTGTCGCACCCAGAAAGCGCGTGTTCATTGGGTGTTCCTTCGTGCTCGTGCTCGTCTCGGGACCGAGCTTTGTGTGTCCAATTTGCGGGCTGCTGCTGGGGTCAGAGCTTCACGTCTACTCGCCGTCCCAGCAAACCTTCCGGGCGGAACATCAGAACGGCCAGGACGATTAAAGAGGTTTCGGTAATTGAGTGAGTGGTGATCATAAGGAAAGTCCGGTGTGGTCGAGGAAGCTGTGGCACAGGTCGTAGTTCGAGCCGATCCGGGTCAGGCCGGTCTCGGTCGCGGTGCGGACCTCGTCGAGGATGTCGGGGCAGAGGTTGGCCAATTCGGTGGATTTCATGTTGCCCCAGACTTGTTCGATGGGGTTGAGCTCGGGCGCATACGCAGGGAGGCGTTCGACGTGGAGCCAGTCGCGTTGGGTGGCCAGCCACGCGGTCATCGCCTTGGATCGGTGGGCCATGAGCCCGTCCCAGATCAGGATGAGCTTCTCCCCGGCGAAGTGGGCGCGCAGTTCGGTGAGGAACTCGATGAGCTTGTCGGTGTTGTAGGCGCCGTCGGTCATGGAGAACACGAACGCGCTCTGGCTGCGATCGGGCCGATACGCCAGTACTCCGGCCATGGACATGCGCTTCCAAGAGAATCGGTGATGCAGCACGGGTGTGAGGCCTTTGGGCGCCCAGGTTGCGCGGACGACCGGCAGCAGCGACACACCACTTTCGTCCTGGAAGCAGATCCACGCACCTCGGCGCCGCGCTATTTTTTTATCCGCGGCCACTCATTCTCGCGCCAGGCGACGATGGCGTCCTCGTCGCGTTCGACTGCCCGACGTGCGGGCCGCTGCCGGCTCCACCCGAGCCGGGTTCGCAGGATCGTCCACGTCTGAGTGGGTCCGTAGGTCACGCCGGTGAGCCGCTCGATCACGATCGCGACCCGGCCTAGGGTCCACACCCCGGTCGCGAAGCCATGCGCTTGGGGTCCTTTGAGCAGTTCCTCTCGGATCGCCTCGATCTGGGCGTCATCGAGGCGGGGTCGGCGTCCAGCGCGACCGGCACCTTCCAAAGCCTCGTTGCCCCCTTCGGTCCACTGTCGATGCCAGCGTGAGGCGGTCTGCTGGGAGACTTCCAACTCGACCGCGACATCGACCTGTCGTCGTCCTGCGGCGAACATCTCCGCCGCCCGCATCCGCCGGTCACGCATGGCTTCGAGATCCCGGCGACCGCCGCGCTGCTTGACTTTCCGGGCATCCGAGCTCTCACCCGAACCGGTTTCCTTCCCTGCCATTCATCAATGATCAAGCAGCACGGTGTGAATCCCGTGCAACGACACACCCTATTACCGAAACATCTTTAGAAGTCCGGAGACTTCGCCCCACATGACACCGGCGGATTCGCCGACCGCGGCGGTGACCAGCCCGTAGATCCCGCCGCCGAGGAGCGGTCCCCAGAGAGAGGTGAGACCGCCGATGATGCCCGCCGCGAATGCGCCCACAAGCAGGGGCTCGCCTAGTTGCGGCGAGACGCCGACTTCGGCCGCCCACAGGACGCCTGCCAGAGCCACCACCGACATGGCTAGGCCGTAGGCAATCATTCCGATCCGCTTGGACGAGATGCCCATGAGTGATGCCGCTTCGGCGTCTTCTGACACGGCTCGCATGCGGGTGCCCAGCCCGGTCATTCGTGTCACCATCACCAACGCAATAGTGACAAGGACCGCTGTCACGGCGATGAGGCCTTGTTGGGACGGAAGGCGGACCCCCAGGAACTCGACGACTTCGTCCATTCCACCGTAGTTGAGCGGCTGGCGCAGCACACCTTCGCCGTTGGTGGTCATATTGATGATGATGAAAGAGAGACCTACGGTCGACAGGAGCCACCGCGTGTCGTTGTGACCGGAACTGAAGGGCAGCACAATCAATCGATAAGTCCATGCCCCCAGTACACCGACAACAGCGATCACAAAAACGATCTTCCCCGCGGACGGGAGCCAGCCCCATGAACTGATTGCCAGCGCGAGGAACGCGGCGACAACCATGAATTCGCCGAGTGCGAAGTTCAAGGTGTTAGTGGTCAGGAAGGTGAGGACGAAGCCTTGGGCAACAAGGGCAAACAAACCGCCCGCGGCCAGTCCCGATACTACGATCTCCACGAGATTCCGATCCCTCAGCAGCCGCGCGTGGTGCAGTCAGCGACTGTGCCATCTGTGACGATGTTGCCCTCCGGCGTGTCGTCGAATCCCATCACATGCCATTTGGAGATGTCGGCATCGTAGAATTCGCCGTCCCCCGGCGCAAAGGGAGTGTCATAGGTTGATCCCTCTACTTCCACGGTATGGGCCGATTCGATCGCGTCTCGGACCGCCTCGCGATCGGCGCCGCCGGCCTTCAGCCCTTGGCCGTAAGCGTCCAACGCCGAAAACACGTTGTACACAACGGTAGGCAGCTGGGGCTCTTCACCATAGGCCGACCTGTAGGCGTCGAGCACCTTCCTGAAGTTCGGGCTGTTCAAGTCTTCACGTTCAACGAACTTCAAGCCTTCCCACTCGTCAGGCTTGGACAGCTCCCGGTAGTTCGCGAGAACGTTGCTGGTGGTCGTCTTGCGCGGCGGGTCGAAGCCCACGACCTTCATATCGCGGGTAACGGTGGCGATGTCGGACCCAGATGTGAAGTTGAAGAACACCGAGTTCACGCCAGCATCACGGAGCCGTTTCGCTCCCGCGGTGAAGTCTGTGGCCCCGGGCTGCATCGACTCTCCCACCACCTCCACGCCGAGCTCTTTGCCCAGTTCTTGATACTGGTCCACTGCGGCCTGCCCGAAAGCGTCTGCGGCATAGGCGATACCGACCACGGGCTTTTTCCCATCGACATCAGAGAAGACCACCTGGCTGTTGACATCATTGAGCACTGGTCCGGCCCACTGCGTTCTGAACGCAAAATTCTTATCGCCGGCGGTCGGGACCAGGTCTGCATTGCTTGCTGACACTAAGAGGTACGGACGTTGGGAGCGGGCGATCACCTCAGCGATTTGCAGAGCTGGAGCCGACGTCGGAGGACCGAAAATGGCGTCGACATCGTCTTCATTCAGAAGCTTCTGCACGGCGCGCGAGGCGCCTTCCGGTGAACCGGCGTCGTCGGCGTAGACGAAGTCGAGTTCGAGACCGTAACGCTCCTCGATTATCGGCGTAGCAAGCTCGATCCCGCGCTGAGTGTCTTGGTAGAACTGCGGGGCCGGCCCCGTCTTCGGGCCGATGACGCCGATCGTGGCATCGCTGTCGGCCGAGGACGACGACTCCGAGCCCGAGCTGCCGCAGGCGCTCGCGATAAGCATGGTGGCCAGGGTTGGCACCATCCATCGTGTGTGCATATTGCTACTCCCTTAGCCGTCGACGCACTTGGGCGCCGCACAGTGTGTGATGCCGCTCACTCCGCGACCATGAAAACCTATAATCGTGATTCATCATTGTCAATAGACGGGAATCCCCAACCGCCGAAGAGCCGTACGGGTACGCAAACCAGGCCTGGTCGCACCAGAAATCCGGAGCGCGACCAGGCCGACAGATCCCCTTATCGGGGTGCTGGCAGGAAGAGCGCGCGCTCTATGAAGGCGCGATAGCCCTTCAGCACAGCAGCACGTGACTCACCGATGGGTCCCATGCTGGAGAGATACACCTTTGCGTAGTAGCTGCGCGCGGCGAGCAGCGCGATGGCTATCCCTTCCAGCTCGTCAGGCTCATAGCCTACGATTTCGCCTCGTTCGACCGCTCGATTCAGCGTTCTCACGTAGCCGTTGACCACTCTGTCGAAGTAGGCGGCATTTCCAGCTGGGGCCTGAACGTTCGCTTCGTCCACGACACGAGCGAACCAAGGATGGTCTGCCACGAAATCGAGGAACGCCTGCATCCTCTGCATCTCCCGAACCAGACCGACCGAGTCCTTGTCCACATGCTCCTGGATGAAGTTAAGCATTCGTTCGGCATAGGTCGGCAGAACGACGTCGAACAAGTCTTGCCGCGTCGCGAAGTATCGATAGAAGGTCCCTTGAGAAATACCTACGTCTTCGACGATGCGAGCCACCGACGCCTCGGAATAGCCACGATCTCCGATGATCCGTGCTGTGCTCTCGATGATCCGTTGACGCATTGCCGAGATCCGTTCGGGATTCCGCTTATAGGGTCCTCGTGCCACGCTCGGGTCCTCTCATCGGCAGCACCACAATGCGTACCGTGTAGTGGTTCACTTCCCTACCTGCACGACCACTTTTCCGGTGATCGCACGACGATCAAGCATGTCAAGTCCGTCGGCGGCCTGATCCAGTGGTACCACGGACGTGATACTAGGCCTCAGAGTCCCGGCCACGCACCAGTCGAGGAGCTGGGCCATGAGCGTTCCCAGACGCTCCGGCCGGACCTTCAAGTATTCACCGAGAGCGGATCCAATCACCTTCGCTTGCTTCACCAGAACCACATTGTTAGGTAGCGGGCCTACGCCTGCCGCGAATCCGACCAGCACATATCGCCCCTCCAGGCCCAGAGCACGAGCAGCCGGATCGGCATACGGACCGCTCACCGGATCGACGACGACATCTGCCCCGCCTTCTCCAACAGCTTCGGCGAACAGGCGCCGAAGCTCTCGGCGATCGGGCGCGTCGTCGCCGGTGCCCGAATATGCCAATCCACGGACCGCCCCGCCCGCCAGAGCAGCCTCGACCTTCTCGTCCGTCGAACACGCGGCCACGACCTCAGCCCCCAACTGTGTAGCGATCTGCACGGTCGCGAGCCCGATCCCCGCGCCGGCGCCGGTGACGAGCACACGCTGACCCGAAGTCAGGTGCGCCCGGTCCTGCAAGGCATGAAGCGCGCTTGCATACGCGATGGGCAGGACAGACGCTTCTTCGAACGAGACCTCGCTGGGGATACCGATCAGGCCCGCCGCCGGTAGGACGATCTGCTCGCGCAATCCCCCCGAGCCCGTGATTGCGACGACTCGATCACCAACGGCCAGATCACGTACGCCGTCTCCCAATGCCTCGACGACCCCAGCGACCTCGCCGCCGGGTGAATAGGGGCGAGCCACCTTGTCTTGATAGAGGTCGCGCATCATGAGCAGATCGGTCGCGTTGAGCCCGACGGCGCGAACCGAGACGCGCACCTCGCCCGGTCCGGGCAGCGGCTCGGGCAGATCGAGCCATTGCAGAGTCTCTGGGCCGCCGGGCAGGAGTGATACCAGGGCGCGCATTCTCAGCCCTGCCGCTCTGACGGTGACATAGCCGTCGGAACGCTCGGCCAATCCACCGGGCGAGGCCATAAACCGGAGTCGGACATCGAAACTGCCTCGTCCCGGGAGAGCACTTCAGCCGAGGCCTCCGCAGTCGACTTTGCACGCTGCCGCTGAAGCTCGAGCCGTCCGATCTGGTTCCGATGGACCTCGTCAGGGCCGTCCAGAAGTCTCATCGACCGCGAATTGGCGAGCATCGAGCTCAGCAGAAAGTCATTCGTCAGGCCAGCACCGCCGAAAGCCTGGATGGCCCAGTCCACGACCTGCTGCGCGAGCGCGGGCGCGGCAACCTTGATCATCGCGATCTCTTGGCGCGCCTCGGAGTTTCCGACGGTGTCCATCATCCAGGAAGCCTTCATGGTCAGCAGCCGGGCCTGTTCGATGCGGATTCGAGCTTCAGCAATCCGCTCGAGCGTCACGGTCTGTTCTGAGATCATGCGGCCGAAGGTGCTCCGACTATCGACACGTTGGCACATGCGCTCGAGAGCTCGTTCGCTCAGGCCGATCAGACGCATGCAGTGGTGCATGCGACCGGGCCCCAGCCGACCCTGCGCGATTTCGAACCCCCGCCCCTCTCCCAGTAAGATGTTCTCGGTCGGAACACGGACGTCGTCGAACCAGACCTCACACGCGCGGTCAAGGTACGAGCCGAGCACAGGCAGCGCCCGAGCAACGTGCACGCCAGGTGCATTGCGAGGTATGAGGATCATGCTCTGCTGCCGGTGACGTTCCGCATCAGGGCTCGTCCTGCCCATGAAGATCATGACTTCGCAGTTCGGATGGGTCGCACCACTCGTGTACCACTTCCGCCCATTGACGACGTAGTCGTCTCCGTCACGGACGATGGAACTTGAAATGGCCGTCGCGTCGGACGACGCCACGTCCGGTTCCGTCATTGCGAAGGCTGAACGGATTTTTCCTTCCAGCAACGGTGACAACCACCGCGCTTTCTGTTCGTGAGTGCCGTACTTGTGCAGGACCTCCATATTTCCCGAATCTGGGGCCGAACAATTGAACACCTCCGCTCCGAACAAGACTCGCCCCATAATCTCCGCGAGCGGCGCATACTCCATGTTCGTCAATCCCTGCCCATCGGGGGTCGCGGGCATGAATAGGTTCCACAATCCGACACTCTTGGCCTCTTCTCGCAGGCCAAGGAGTGTCGGGTAGAGGGCCCAAGGCCCCAACCGCTCGATCTCTTGATGCACTGCCCGTTCAGCCGGATACACGTGCTGGTCCATGAATGCGCTTAACCGCTGCTGAAGCGCTCGACTGCGATCGGTGTGTCGCAGATCGATATCCGTCTCTGGAGAGCGTGTCACGGTGGTGCCTGGGGATCTCAAAATATGTCTCCTCCACTCAGCGGGCTCTGATGCGTACTAAAAGGTTCTGATGCATACTAGATCAAAAGATGAACTGGCGAATCACCGTTACTGTTCTAGATCGAAACGGAGAATCCTTCCCATGTCGGCACAATTGCCCCTCGCCCGTGTCCGAGTACTGGACTTTTCGACCCTGGTGCCCGGACCGCTGGCCAGTCTGCTCCTGTCCGACGCGGGCGCCGATGTTCTCAAGGTGGAACGCCCCGGCGTCGGGGACGAGATGCGCATCTTCGAACCCTGTGACTTCGAAACCCTGAATCGCGGCAAGCGCAGCATCGCGATAGATCTGAAGGCTCCTTCAGCAACAGCTGCGCTCGAGCCGTTGATCGCGCAGGCCGACGTTTTGATCGAGCAGTTCCGCCCCGGAGTGATGGACCGACTGGGCCTTGGCTACGAACGCGCCCGCTCACTCAACCCGCGCATCGTCTATTGCTCGATCACCGGATACGGACAGAACGGCCCGCTCGCATCCAGGGCCGGGCACGATCTGAACTATCTGGTCGACGCCGGCCTGCTCGCTTCGGCACGACGTTCACAGTCACAGGGCGTCCCCCATCTTCCGCCGACACTGATCGCGGACATCGGAGGCGGGACGTATCCGGCTGTCGTCAACATCCTCCTGGCGCTCCGCTCGGTCGAGCAGACCGGGCAGGGGAGCCATCTTGATATCGCCATGACCGAGAATGTGTTCTTCTGGCACTGGTGGACTCGGACCCAGGTGGACGTCTCCGGAAAGTCGAGCGATCCAGGCACCGCCCATCCGGCCGGCGGCTCTCCCCGTTACGGGCTTTACGCGGCGGCCGACGGCGCAGTGGTGGCGCTGGCCGCCCTCGAGGAACGTTTCTGGCTCCGCCTGTGCGACATGCTCGCCATCCCTGCCGAGCTCAGGCCGGAGGACGCCGACGGGACGACCGTCCAGACGCACCTCGCAGAGCGGTTCTCACAACACGACGGTGCCCATTGGCGATCCCTCTTCGACGGTGTTGACGTGTGTGTCTCAGTCATGACCACACCGGAAGTCGCCTTCGCCCACCCGCACTGGGCGGCTCGAAAGACGTTCGAGGAGACCGCAGGTACGGCTGGTCATCGTTTTGCGGCGATCCCCAGTCCCCTCCATCAGGGGTTTCGACGCACCGACGAACGATCGGCTCCGGGGCTCGGAGCATCTGATCCAGACTTCAGGGTTTCGGACCCCAGCCAGCTGGACCGCGCCGACGGCGGGAACGAGCTGTGACCTCAAAGCAGGCTGAGGGTGAGGTGCGCCTATCAGTCACCGGCCCTATTGCCACCCTCACGATCGATCGGCAAGAGACACGCAATGCCCTGAACCTCAGTATGTGGCTCGCGATCCCTGGCCTGATCGCGCAAGCCGAGGCGCACCCCGAGGTGGTTGCCTTGGTCATTCGCGGAGCCGGGAACGAAGCTTTTGCAGCTGGAGCAGACATCTCCGACCTACGATCAGCACTCGGGGATCCGCTGGCTGGGCGGGGGTACATCGATGCCGTCGCGTCGGCGGAGTCGAGTATCGCGCGCTGCCGACGAGTGACGATCGCGGGTATCAACGGCTTTTGCATCGGTGGAGGGCTTGAGATCGCCATGGCCTGCGATCTGCGCTTTGCCACCGACACCTCCACATTCGCCACGCCGCCCACGAGCCTCGGCGTCGCGTACAGCGTAGATTCCACGCGTCGGCTGATCGAGCTCGTCGGAGTCGGCGCGGCCCGGGACCTGCTCTTCACGGCTCGCCGAATCGACGCGTCGACCGCACACCGCCTGGGGCTGATCGACAGGGTGTTGGCGGCGACCACCTTGGACGAGGAGATCGTCGAGTACACGAGCCAGCTGGCCAAGCAGTCGCAGTACGCGATACGGCTGACAAAGCTGGTGATCTCACAGGCACTGGACCGTCCGGTCGAGTCCGCTGCGCTTCGGCAGCTGCGGGTTGACTCGTTCTCCGGCTCTGATCTGCGAGAGGGGATTTCCGCATTCGGTGAGCGCCGACGGGCTACGTTCACCAGCCGGCTGCTCAGCTGACCACTTCAGACCTGGGTTCGACGCAATTTGTGGGTTCTAGAGGTTCTGCGGAGCTGAAGGAGCAGGTCATTGAGCTGCATGGGGCGGAAGTCGAAATATCCCTAAAGACGCGAATATTCGATTCATCTGCACTGGCCTGGACTCTGCTCGTATGGTCTAGAGCTGTACGTGAAGACGACGAAGCGGGAGAACAAGACCGCCACGTGCGGTACCTGCACCTGGCCCACAACGAGTGGGACCCGGCCAGGGAGCGGGCGGTGCTCAGGGTGCTGCTGTTCACGTTCGGCCGCGAGGACAAGCTCGGACGGTCCCAGCGTGGCCGCCGGGACGTGACCGCCACCGAACGGGTGCTGTTCGCCCTGGTCGCCAACCGGGCGCTGGCACCGTCGTTCAAACTCGCCGCCGCGGACTGGAGCAGCCACGACGTGCACATCGACGGGCTGGCCGAGAGCGGCGAACAGCCCTGTTACCGGTCGATGGACAGGCTGCACGAGGTAACCGACGACCTGGAGAAGCAGGTCTTCGACAAGGTCGCCACCTGTTGAACCTCGATGTGACCCTGCGTTTCTTCGACACCAACCAGCACCTACTTCGAGCTGGAGGAGGCCGACGAGCCCGTCGCCCGTAACGACGCCGGCCGCCGACTGGGCGACGGCCCCGAGCGCGGTGACGCGAAGCAGACCGGGTTCCGCACCTACGGCAAGTCCAAGGACTCCCGCGACGACCTGCCGCAGATCGTCATCGGCATGGCCGTCACCCTGGATGGCATCCCGGTGCGCTGCTGGTGCTAGCCGGGCAACGCCTCGGATCAGACGGTGATGCGCAGGTCAAGGACGAGATGCGGGACTGGACCCTGGCCACGATCGTGTGGGTGACCGACCGCGGCTTCTCCAGCGAGGAGAACAGCCACTACCTGCGGCAGGGCGACCACGCCTACATCCTCGGGGAAAGCTCCGCTCCGGATCAGCGGGTGAAGGCCGCCCCGTCCCGCCCGGGCCGCTACCAGGACGTCGCCGAGAACATGCGCGTCGAGGAAGCACGGATCAGCGACACCGATCGGTTCGTGATCTGCCACAACCTCGAATCGGCGGTGCGCGACAAGCACATGCGCACCCAACTCGTCACCCACCTGCAGGAGTTGATCGCCGACACCGACACGCTCAGCGACTTCAAGCGGGGCGAGGTGCGCGGGAAGATCGCCGACAAGCTCGGACCGAACCGCCACCTGCGCACCACCGGCGCCGGCAAGCTCCGCATCGACCACGCCAGGATCAAGGCGGAGGAGAACCTCGACGGAAAATACCTCCTACGCTGATCGGACCCCAAGCCCAAGCGTCGAGGACATCGCCCTGGGCTACAAGCAGCTGATGGAAGTCGAGCGCAGCTGGCGGACATGAAGCAGATCCTCGACCTGCGGCCCATCTACCACCGGCGCGAGGAACGCATCCGCGCCCACGACATCCTGTGCTGGCTCGCCCCTCCTACTCATCCGCATCATCGAGACGGTCAGGGCGTCGCGGATGCGACCCGGTCGACGAACGCCGACTGGTCAATTGCCGGCACGTTCTGCCAGGTGTCTACCGAGCTTCGCGAGTTGCGGCATCGACGAGATCATCTGGCTCGCGTGCGGCGACGCTGAGGTACCGTTCTCGATCCGCGCTCGAATGCCGTGCATGATGGCGTAGAGCCGAAAGGCGTTGAACGCCAGGTAGAGGTCCAGGTCATCGATGCCTTCACGCGCCGTCCGCTCACAGTACTTCGCCACGTACTCAGCCTCTGTGGGTATCCCCAGCTCTGCGAGCTGATCGACCGAACGGGCACCCAACCCACCGGCGAGGTCGCTCGGCAGATGATACATCAACGCGTTGTAGCCGAAGTCAGCGAGCGGATCACCCAAGGTGGCAAGCTCCCAATCGAGAACCGCAACGACCCGAGGCTCCGTGGGATGGAAGATGAAGTTGTCGCACTTGATGTCTCCGTGCGTGATTGAGACACGCTCATCGGTAGGCAATCTCTCGCGGAGCCAGCCCTGCAACCAGTCGATGTCTGTGTCGCGCTCACCAGACCCTGACTCGTACTGCCGGGACCATCGGTTCAGCTGACGACGCAGATATCCCCCTTTGCGCCCAAAGTCGCTCAGCCCGACGGCATCAGCGTCCACAGAATGCAATGTGGCCACGACTCGATTCATGTCGTCGAACATCATGGTTCGGTCACCAGGGTCAAGCGCGGGCATGCTGCTGTCCCAGAAGATCCGTCCTTCCACGTGACCCATCACATAGAACGCCGTGCCAATGACGGCTTCATCCTGAGACTCGGCCAGGATCTTCGGGACCGGAAAACCGGCGCCGTTCAGCGCCATCATGACCCGTGCCTCCCGGTCAACGGCATGAGCCCCCGGCAGCAGCTCACCTGGCGGCTTACGCCGCAGGACGTAGTCAGCATCGGGTGTACTCAGCAGATAAGTCGGATTTGACTGGCCCCCACGGAACTGCGTCACCTTCAGGGGGCCCGCGAAGCCACTCACGTTCGACTGGAGCCACTGGGTCAATCGAGACTCATCGAACCGATGCTGTTTACGCACCTCCCCTGTTCCAGAGTTCAGCTGCTGGCGATCTGCGTCGG
Source organism: Rhodococcus koreensis (assembly GCF_017068375.1). NCBI lineage: Bacteria > Bacillati > Actinomycetota > Actinomycetes > Mycobacteriales > Nocardiaceae > Rhodococcus > Rhodococcus koreensis. Next base: position 192,344 of record NZ_CP070611.1, on the reverse strand, counting down.
ACGCGGCAGTACTCATCGGCTGTCATCCGAGGTACGCAGGCCGCCCATAGTCCTCAAAACTCAACTCGGCACAGGGCCGCAGGTAGACCGGGTGTCTCGACGCGCGCTTTGAACACGCCGGCTCCGCGGTCGGTGTCGAGACCTTCGGAACCGGAAACAATGTAGACATCGCGGAGATCATCGCCGCCAAAAGTCAAGCTCGTCACCATCGGGACGTCGATCTGAATCGACGCGACACGCTCTCCATCTTGGTTGAAGCAGCCGACCTGACCGCTGTGCGGCAGAGCGACCCACACATTTCCTGCGGCGTCAACGGCGAGTCCGTCAGGTTGTTCGCCGTCCCCCGCCGTCACGAAGGATCGCTTGGGACCAAGCCCGCCTCGGTCGTCCACGTCATACACGTTGACGGTCGAACGCAGGGTATCGGCGTGATAAAGAAGCGAGCCGTCCGGCGAAAATCCGAGCCCATTCGTGAGCAGAACATCTTCTGCCACAATACGTGCCGAACCATCGAGATCGATGCAAAAGAGCTGACCTGGCTTATCGACATCCCGTGATTCTGAAGCAACGAAGGCCAGCGAACCCACATACAGGCGACCGTGGGTATCCACCGTCAAGTCGTTGTATCCGACGACACCGTTGGACGGATCATTCTCACGCAACACATGAGTTGCTGTGTCATCGCTGCTGACAAGCCCCTTGACCGCCACGTTCCGGCCGCTGATCACGAGCCCGCCACTGGCGTGCAGGGCCATTCCGCCGATCCCGCGCCTGTGCTCGATCACCGTCTCGGTCGAGCCTGAGTCCGTGAAGCGAAGGACGCCCCCGGCGATGGCGTCGGCCGCGAGCAGACCCTCTGGCGTCCAGAGCGGTCCTTCCAGAAGGCCGTGGCCCGTAGAGATCTGTTCAGCTTGAATAGTTTTCATGACGTTCCGATCAGTGCTTGGTTGGAGGCTTGTTGGCAACATCGGTCTGGTCACGCAGTACGCGTTTCAAGGTCTTGCCGGTGGGGCCGCGAGGTAGGTCATCGACAACTGCGATCCACACGGGGACCTTGTAGGAGGCGAGACGGGAGCTGCAGTAGTCCTTCAGAACCTCGCCATCTGCTACTTCACCACTTCGAAGAACCACGTAGCCCACCGGGATCTCCCCGAATCGCTCATCGGGAATTCCGATCACCGCGGCCTCTGCCACCACCTCGTGATCCGTCAGCACTGATTCGATCTCGGCGGGGTAGATGTTCGCACCACCGCTAATAATCATGTCCTTGATCCGTCCGGAGATGTAGATGTTCCCGTCCTCATCGCGACGACCGAGATCTCCGGAGTGCACCCAGCCGTCGATGATGGTTTCCTTCGTGGCTTCGGGCCGGTTGAAGTACTCGATCATGTTGCTGGGGCTGCGGAAGGTGATCTCACCGACTTCGTCGATCGCGACCTCGGATCCGTGTGCGTCGAGGATGCGGATCTCGCTGTCCCCGATCGGGGGGCCGACTGAGTCGGGAACCGGCGAAGACCCGGGTGGGAATCCTGTCAGCGGGGTGCCCTCCGTCATTCCCCAAGCGTTGTAGATCGTCTTACCGGTAGCGGCACGCATACGCTCCACCAGGCTCCACGGCAGACTCGCTGCCGACGAGACACATGCCCGCAGGCTAGCCAAGGACCCGACGCGATCGGACGGATTCGATTCGATCCATTCGCACACCATGACGTACATCGTCGGCACCCACATGATGACCGTGGCCTTGTAGCGGTCAATCGCCTGGATCGCCTCTGACGGGTGGAAACGCTCTTGCAGGACAACTGTCGCGCCGATGGCGATGTGCCCCATCGCGGCGATCGTCGAGTGCATGATGAACGCGAGCGACCCGTTGATGAGGATCGTGTCGTCCACCGTGGAGCCGACCCAGGTGGTCGTTCGGCTAAGCGTGGCCGCGACTCCCAAATGCGGAAGCACCGCACCTTTCGGGTGGCCGGTAGTGCCAGAGGTGTAATGGATCAGAGCAGGGTGCATGTCGTCCAAATCGACGACCTGGGGCCAACTGCTCCTCTCATCCTCGTCCCATGACCGAGCCTCAGGGTCAACCAGCACGTCGACCGGGATCGTTAGGCCATCTGGAACCTGAGGCAGGCTCTTGTCGTCGACGATGACCAGTACCGGAGCACAATCATCGAGGATGAAGGCGACCTCCGATTCTGACAAGGCTGGGTTGAGGGGAACCAGGGTTGCACCCCGTGCCAGACAGGCACAGTAGATCGCCAGCCACTCCGGACGGTTCGCGGCCAACAGCGCCACCCGATCGCCGACACCGACATCAGCTGCATCCAGCTCTGCAACCGCCTCTGAAACCAGAGTTCTGAAGGCACTGGCCGTCACACCACGATCTCGGAAGTAGATGATCGGACGATCACCAACGGCCGTCTCAAGCCCCACCATGAATTCAACGACGTTCATCCTCTAGCCCCTCTAGCCGTGCATCGTGAGGCCACCGGACACGCTGATGACCTGGCCCGTAATGAATGAAGCATCGTCGGTCGCAAGGAATACTGCTATCCCAGCGACGTCTTCAGGCTCACCCATTCGACGCATGGGCACCGCCTTGGTCATCCGCTCGAGAACGTGCTTGGCACTCGCATCGTCGCCATCGAGGGCTTCGGCCATCATTCTGGTCCGCGTAGGACCGGGCGCCACCACGTTCAGCGTGATCCCGTACCGCGCGACCTCCCTGGCGGCCGACTTCGTCAAGGCGATCATGCCTGCCTTACACGCCGAGTAGACGGCTTGCCCGGTGGATCCGACGCGTCCGGCATCCGACGAGATCGTGACGACACGGCCCCGGCCACGCTCGACCATCTTGGCGAGCACGGCGTGTGTCACATTGATCGGGCCCTTCAGGTTGATGTCGATGATCAGGTCACGATGGGCTTCATCATTGTCGAGGAATGGTTTCAGAGAGTCCCATCCAGCGTTGTTGACCAGGATGTCGATCGGGCCCAGGGCTGCCTCAATGGCATTGACGCCACTGATGACCGCAGAGTTGTTGCTGATGTCGGCCGCCACGATCGCAGTGGTCACACCAGTTGCCTCCAGCTCGGCAGCAATCGCCCGCGCCGACGCTTCATCGCGATCGATGATGCCGACTGACGCTCCGGACTCGGCCAGCCGTCTCACGATGGCTGCCCCGATTCCATTGCCCCCGCCCGTCACCAACGCCACCTTGTCCTTCAGCTGTCGAGTCATGCCAGCTCCCTTTGGATGAGCATCTTCAAGACTTCGCTGGACCCTTCGTAGATCTGCAAAATCCGCTGGTCCCGGTAGAGCTTCTCCACCATTCCGCCGCCAGCGAATCCGGCGCCACCGAAGATCTGCACAGCATCGCTGCATACAGACTCGGCCATCTCGGAGGCGAAAAGCTTGGCCATGGCCGATTCCCGTACCGAACGCACACCAGACTCCTTCAGAGCTGCCGCCCTCAGATACATCTGTCGTGCGACCTCGATGCTGGTTGCCATCTCGGCGAGCTTGAAGCCAATCGCCTGGTGCTGGAAGATCGGTTTGCCGAAAGTCGCCCTTTCCTTGGCGTATTCGAGTGCTAGGTCGAACGCTCGCTGCGCGACGCCGACGCTTTGCGCCGCGACTCCGATTCGGCTGGTATCCAAGCCGTCAAGGATGTTGCGATAACCCGTCCCCACCTCTCCCAGAACGTGATCATCGGTGAGTTCGAGGTCATCAAGGGAGATTTGGCAGATATCCATGACGCGGTGACCCATTTTCGGCTCGCGCCTGATCACGTTGTATCCCGGCATGTCGGGCCGGACAAGGAATAGCGTCAATCCGCGGACCCCTGCATCTGGATCGGTCGTCGCTAGCAAGATTCCTGCTCCCGAGGTCGCCCCGCCAGTGATCCAAACCTTTTCCCCATTGATGACCCAGCCGCCGTCTCGCCTAGTCGCCTTGGTGCGAATCTGGGAAAGATCTGAGCCAGCATGCGCTTCGCTCAGTAGCAGAGATATGTAGTACTCCCCTGCGACGGCCGGCTTGAGAAACTGCTCCTGCTGCCAAGGAGTACCAAGCTCGGCCAGCTTCGATCCGAACGGAAAGTTAGTCCCGCCAACCTGGTTGGCGATGGCGCAATCACCCTGGGCGAGCTCTTCGATCATGAGTGCCCATGCCGTCACTCCTGCTCCGGCGCCACCGAAGTCTGGATCGACAGCGAGGCCAAAGAACCCCTGCTCTCCCAGTCCCCGCCAGACCTTTTCGGGTACCTCACCCTCGCTCTCCCACTGCTGAATATGCGGCGAGATTTCGCGCGCCACATAGCTGCGCGTCACATCCCGTACCGAAAGCTGGAGATCCGTCAGCATGTGCACCTACTCACTTGAGGCATTATTCACCGTCGTTCGGCTCGTCAATTTGTATAATGGTGAATCACTATTGTCAAGATTAACGAAATGTCGTACGTTCTCATGAGCAAGGGGGCTCGCAACGAACGGCACCCCGCCTCTACAAGACACAAAGGACAAAACGGCATGCAGCCTCCCGTCTACTCGGCGCTTCAGATCTCTGTGTCGGAGCATGTCGCCACGGTCACGCTGCTCAACTCCGGTTCGAATCCATCGATGGGCGTGGCGCACTTCGAAGAGTTGCCTTTGGCATTTGCCTGGCTGGAAGACGACGATGATGTACGCGCGATCATCGTCCGTGGGGGTGAGGGCAACTTCTCATTCGGGCTCGACCTGGTCGACATGCATCCCTTGCTTGACCTAGCCAGGCCGGGAGCAAGCGCTAGCGAACGTCAGGCGTTCTTGCGTTCCATCATCGAACTCCAAACGGCATTTTCCAGCGTTGCCAGTATCAGCAAGCCGGTCATTGCCGCCGTGGACGGCTGGTGCATCGGCGCTGGAGTGGATCTAATCTCATCTGTCGATGTCAGGCTCGCAACGCAGAGCGCCAAGTTCAGCATCAGAGAGACCCGTATGGCCATGGTCGCCGACCTCGGCAGCCTTCAACGTCTTGTCGGGATCATCGGCGACGGGCACCTTCGCGACCTGGCGCTAACAGGACGGGACATCGCGGCCGATGAGGCGCAACAGATCGGCCTGATCAACCGCGCCTTCACCGACAGCGAAGCTCTGTATACGGCCGCAGCGCAACTCGCTCAACAGATGGCGAGGAACTCCCCTCTTGTGCTTTCTGGCATCAAGGAGGTGCTCGGCAATGAACGAGAGAGCCGCGTGAGAGCTGGACTCAGGTTCGTGGCCGCATGGAACGCGGCCTTCATGGCGAGCCAAGATCTCCTTGAGGCACGTAACGCATTCCTGGAACGTCGAACAGCAAATTTCACCGGTCACTGATCCTCGGCATGGCCGCTGCGGTCGACTTCGGAGAGTAGCTCTATCGCGTCTGACAGCCACGTCATCCAGTACGTCTCGAGCCCGACGCCGGCAAGCAAGATCAAATGTTGAATTTGTGCACTCGCGTCCGGGTGAGGATCGCTGAAGTCACGTTCGGCAATCTCCAGGTACTCCGCTCGTCGCTCCTCGTGAGCCTCGCGATGCAACCGCATCTGCTCCACGAGTGGTCCTGCCCCAACTACTGAGGCGGCTCGTAGTCGCACAAGCAGTGCATCCCGGCTCCGTTCGGGCTCCTCATACTGCCCGAGCCACGCGACCAGTGCCGAGCGCCCGGCCAGCCGCACCTCGTACAGCTTGCGCTTGCCTCGCGAAGGCGGTTGCGGAAGCGATTCGATGAGCCCTTCGCGTTCCAGCGTTGCCAGTTCGCGATAGATGCTCTGGTGGGTGGCCGACCAGAAGTAGCCGATTGATCTGTCAAAGCGCCGCGCCAGATCGAACCCCGACGACGGCCGCTCAAGCAGAGCGGTGAGTATGGCATGACGCAGCGACATATGCCCTCTCCAAGATCGGCGCGAACCCGACGGCTGAAAGCACGGTACCCGCAATCGTTTGACCCGCCGCACACGCTCGGTGCACCGCGGCCCCACAATGGGGCCGACGGCGCGCCCGGCGAGAACGGCGATCAGATTGCAGCGGCGAGAGTAACTCCCTGATGTATGGCTCGCTTAGCGTCCAGCTCTGACGCCACATCGGCACCACCTATCAGATGGGCCGTGACGCCGGCTGCATTCAGATCGGCGAGCAGACCTCGTTGTGACTCCTGACCTGCGCAGACGATCACGTTGTCCACCTCCAACGTCACCGGTTCTCCGTCGACCACCAGGTGGATTCCCGAGTCGTCCACGCGAACGTACGCCACACCGGACATGGTCTTGACGCCCCGAGCGGCCAGTTCAGCGCGATGGATCCACCCAGTTGTGACGCCGAGACCGGCACCGACTTTCGAGGCCTTCCGCTGCAGCAGATAGACCTGCCGCTCAGAGCTGTGAGGGTGCGCAGGCACCGCACCACCGGACGCCTCGAAGGTCGGATCAACACCCCAGTGCTCGTAAAACTTTGCCACATCGAGGCTTGCGGATGTTCCCTCTTGAGTGACGAACTCGGCTACATCGAAGCCAATACCTCCGGCACCGACGATGGCGACTCGGGTACCCAGAGATACCTCCTCGCGCAAGACCTGCAGGTAGGTCACGACCTTCGGATGGTCTGCACCATCGAGCTCAAGGGCCCGGGGAACGATTCCCGTAGCCAGGACCACCTCGTCGAAGTCCCCCTCGATCAGTTCTTGCGCGTCGATCCATGAGCCGAGTCGTAGGTCGACTCCCGCCCGCGGCAGCTCGGCACGGAAGTACCGGAGCGTCTCGTTGAACTCCTCCTTTCCAGGAATGCGACGGGCGAGGTCGAACTGACCGCCGACCGTAGAGGCAGCGTCATAGAGCACAACCCGGTGACCCTTCTGTGCTGCGGCCAAAGCGAACGCCATCCCAGCCGGTCCGGCACCGACGACGGCGATGTCCTTCGTCTTGCGTGTGGGCGCAAGATCAATCATCGTCTCGTTGCACGCACGAGGGTTGACGAGGCAGGATGTGATCTTTCCGCTCAGCGTGTGGTCAATACACGCTTGGTTGCACCCAATGCACGTGTTGATCCGCTCAGCCTGCCCGTCGCGAGCCTTCGCTACGAACTGGGGATCGGCCAGAAACGGACGAGCCATGGAGATCATGTCGGCCGCCCCACGCGCCAGCAGGTCTTCCGCGACGTCAGGCGCGTTGATTCGATTGCTGGCGACCACCGGGATGCCCACCGCAGCCTTGATCTTGGCGGTCGCTGTCGCGAACGCGGCGCGCGGCACCGAGGTCGCAATGGTAGGAACCCGAGCTTCATGCCAGCCGATTCCAGTGTTGAGGATGTCAACACCCGCCAGCTCAAGTTGCTTGGCTAGGTCGATCGTCTCAGCCAGCGTGGAGCCACCCGGAACGAGGTCCAGGATCGAGAGCCGGAACAAGACAAGAAAATCTTGGCCTACGCGTGCCCTGGTACGCCGCACGATCTCGAGTGCGAACCGCGCACGACTCTGAGCGTCGCCACCCCATTCATCGTCCCGTTCGTTTGTGCAGGACGCGAGGAACGTGTTGATGAGGTATCCCTCCGAACCCATGATCTCCACCCCGTCATAGCCGGCCTGACGAGCAAGTTCCGCCGCGTTGACGAAGTCTTCGATCGTGGCTTCGACCTCGGCGGAGTCCAGACCCCGCGGGACGAACGTATTGATCGGGGCGCGCAGCGGACTTGGGGCGACAAGCCGGGCGTGCTTCGCGTACCGACCGTAGTGAAGGATCTGCATGGCGATACGCCCGCCGGCGGCATGGACTGCCTGGGTGATCACTCGATGGGCCGTCACATCGTCCGAATTGGTCATTGCTGCACCGTCATCCCAAGGCCTGCCATCATCGTTCGGCGAGATGCCCCCGGTGACGATGAGCCCTACACCCCCCCGGGCCCTCTCGGCATAAAACTCAGCCATGCGGTCGAAACCGTCGGCCACTTCCTCGAGACCCAAGTGCATCGATCCCATGATCACTCGGTTCGGCAGTGTGATCAAGCCGAGATCGAGGGGCTCTAAGAGTCGGGGATAGTGGGTCATCAAAGATCTCCTGTGTTTGGAGTGAGTAGTTTCGCCTATTATGCACTAAGGAGCATAATGCAGGTTCGCATGCACAGAGACCTCTACGCCGCTCGAATGACCGAGATCGCTCGGCGCATCGCTGACGTTGCGACGCTCTCCCGAGCAATAGATCAGCCCTCACCTGCCACAGCTCCGAACTGGTTTCGCCCTGGATTCAAGAGCCGCGCCACTACGATGCACTCGGTCGACGACGAGCCGGACGTAGATTCCGTTCACGCACAATATGATCGGATGATCGACGCCCTGTCGGAGACAGTTACCGAAGGTCGCCGAGCGCCTCGACGCGGCACGGTCGGACCTGTTGGCGTTCACGGCTTTTCCGAAGCCGATTTGGAAACAGATCTGGAGCAACGATCCACGATCGATTAACCGGCCCTTGGGCGACATGATTCCGTCCGCGGCGTGAGATCCATGGCCAACGGCCGGGTGGGGCGCATGCTGCCGGTGTCGGCTCGATCGGAGAGGGCCAGACGATTGACCGTGCGGACGTGCACCAGCCCGTCGCCTCGCGCGCCGGCACCCGACGTCGACGCCATGGTGATGAGCACTGTAGCCGGGTTAGAGGATCCGTTCGCCCGCATCGGGTTGGCGGTGCTCCGCGGGGCAGGGTTGCGGGTCGGGGAACTGCTCGATCTCGAGGTCGGCAGCGTCGTCGACTACGGTCCGGCCGGGACCTGGCGCCGACATCCAGGCCCTCGAAACCGACGCCCGAGACCGCTGCTGGTCCGACGCGTCGGTCACCAAGGATGACGAGTACACCCCGCACCGATGCCCGAACCTCCGATCCGGGATAGGGGCAATGACGCACACAGTGCCAACCGCACGCCGACGTCGATGGTTACCAAAACCGAGAGAACAACCGGTTGCGCGTTCCTGGTTGGCATGCTGTACTTGTCCCCTGAAATACCCGATGACGAGCTTCTCCGCCATGCCGATCCTCACGGTCGGCGCCCTCGCAACGTCGTGAATAAATCTCCGCTGCGACGGTTCCACGTCCGTCCACAGCAGCATGCATCCTAACCCGGGAGTCATCCATGTCCCTGAAAGCGAAGTTACGCGGCCCCGCGACCTCGATCGACGATCAAGTGGAAAGCTTTGCCACCGAAAGAGTTCCAACGAATCAACGATGGCCAATCCCTGCCATCAGCGTCGTCCTCCTCGGTGGCGCAACCGCAATGTTCTGGTTCACCTACGGCGCTCAACACCTGTTCCTGGTGGGATTCCCCCTGATCCTGATACCAATCGGCTATTTCGTCATCGGCGCAGTACTGACGGGCATGTTGACGATGCGCGTAGCATCCCGAGAGGGTTTATCTCCCAACCTACTCAGCCGCGGCCTCGGATTCGGAAGTAGGGGCGCTGCCGTCACGTCATTCATATACGGAATTAACTACGTTTACTACTTCCTCTTCGAAGGCACCATCGTTTCCCACGCAATTGCCATATACTTCGAAATCCCTATCGACTCCTTCAACGGAACCCTCATCTACGCCGCCTTCGGACTTGTCACAATTGCATTTGCCTGGCGCGGCATGCATGCAATGTCCTTCCTGCAAAAATGGGGATTCCCCTTCTTCGTCATCACAGTAGGGTGGGCGGTATACATATTTTCCAGGGATCGCGATCTGGTCGGCATTGGAGATTGGACCGCGACTCAACCTCTCACATTCGCCGCGATGATGAGCGCGCTCAGCCTCGCGAACGGACAGGTCATCTTCCAGGGGCTGATGGCAACCGATTACGGACGGTTCGCATCTCAGCGTATCCGATACCGTGGAACCGCCTCGATCATGATTTTCGAACTCATTCCCATGCTGATCGTCATCGGACTCGGCTGCTTCTTTGGCATCAACCTGTACAGCGAGCTCAGCGGTCCCGACGCCCAGTCGTACGCTCAGGACCCCGGCTACCTATTCGTCAACGTAATTGGGCTGCTGGGCGTTATTCTGGTTGTAGTCACACAGATCCGCGTCAACGTTATGAATCTCTATTCAGGTTCGATTGCTTTGGCTAGCGGATTCGAGGTGGCAGCGAAGATCAAGCCGGGCCGCCCCTGGTGGATGTTCCTCATTTGGGGTGTGGGAGTTCTGTTCTATGTCACCAACGTTTTGAACCATCTCGGTACTTTCCTCGCGATTGCCGGCGTTCTCACCAATACCTGGGTGCTCATCATCCTCGCGGACTACTTCGTGTGTCGGCGCTGGATGAAACTCGGTAAGCCCGAGAACGTCGAATTTCACGAAAAAGAAGTCCCGAAATGGAACCCATGCGGCCTGACGTCGCTTGGAGTTGCGGTCACTATCGGTGCCATGGGAATCATTGGGATCTATCCGATCTACTTCGCCTCTTTTGTTGCAATGATCGTCGGTCCCATTATTCACATTGCGCTGACCAGGGCGACCGGCGGTCGGTACTACACACCGAAACGTACTGCAACCCAGACCGAAGTGAACGCATTGGATGAGGCTGACGACGACCACGACCCGCTGTCCGTCTGAGGAAAGGGACACAGTGACCACACCCCGCCATAACGTAGACGACATCCGTCGGCTCAGCGCCACAGTCAATCTGGTGGTCGAGAACCATCGACTTTCTGAGCTGTGTGAGGCCGCGAACCATGCCGACTCGTTCATCCGCAAAGTCTCACACATACAGTGCGGCGAGACAGCGCCTGCCACCTCATTCGACCCCCGTTGGAAGTAGACGAGCATGCAACCATATGAGCTGTCGGTTTCTGCAGCATCCCACCTGATCAAGTCTCGAGCACTGTCTCCAGTAGAACTGACTGCTTCCGTGCTCGATCGAATGGAAGCCACGGAACCGCTTGTGAACGCCTACGCGTTGACACTCGCCGAGAATGCGCGGGCAGCCGCAGAAGTGGCCGAGCACGAGATTTCGTCGGGCCATTACAGGGGTCCGTTTCACGGCATTCCCATCGGCATCAAAGATCTGTACAATATGCGAGGTCTTCCCACCACTGCTAGTTCACGCGTCCGTGACGCATTCGTGCCTACTCAGGACAGCGCTGTGGTGGAGAAACTCACTGCGGCAGGCGCGGTGATCGTTGGGAAAACACATACCCACGAGTTCGCCTTCGGTGGAGTAACACCCGGCACGAGCAACCCTTGGAACACTCAATTTATCGCTGGCGGATCCAGCGGCGGGTCAGCTGCAGCGGTGGCTGCAGGTTCGTGTCTAATGGCCACCGGAAGCGACACCGGAGGCTCAATCCGCATCCCAGCCGCCTTCTGCGGAATGGTTGGGCTCAAACCGACGTACGGTCTAGTCTCCCGGCGCGGCGTCACATCCTTGTCGTGGTCACTCGACCACGCCGGACCCATCACTCGTAACGTGGCAGACGCCGCGCTAGCTTTGACCGCAATGGCAGGGTATGACGACCAGGATCCGGGAAGTCTGAAACTCGAGGCACGCGACTACTCAGCCGATCTCAATGGTGGCGTCTCCGGATTGCGTATCGGTGTTCCCAGCAACTTCTACTTCGACCGAGTGGACAGTGAAGTCGTCCGTCGTGTAGAGGTTGCTCTCGGCCAATTCGAGCAGCTCGGGGCGCGTCTCGTCGAGATCGAAGTCCCGATGACTGACTACGTAGAAGCGCTGGAGTGGGCGATTCTTCTTCCAGAGGCCAACGCATATCATTCCGAAATGCTCCGCAGCTCAGGCGATCTCTATACCCCGGAGGTACGCACGATGTTGGAAGCCGGCGAGTTCGTATTCGCCAAGGATTACATTCAGGCGCTCAGAGGACGGGCGCTCATGCAGAACGCGTGGCGTTCGATGTTTGGGCAGATTGATGTCCTGGCGGCCCCGACGCTGAGTTCCTCACCCGCTCGTCACGATCACACACACGTGACATGGCCAGACGGGTCATCCGAGGCGCTGACTGAGAGCTACATGCGATTGTCCGCGCCAGCAAATGTGTTGGGTCTACCTGCCCTATCCGTGCCCATCGGAATGACGGAAATCGGTCTTCCCATCGGGATGCAGGTAGTTGGTCGTCCGCTCGAGGATAGGACGGTCCTGCGCGCCGGCAACGCATACGAAAAAGCTTTCGGCCAGTTCGGCAAGACTGCACCCTTGTTCGCCGTTTCAGACACGTCGGGCAAGGCGTAGCCTCCGCGACACGTTGGCGACGGGAAGTTGCTTCTGCCAGTTGCCGAACCTTTGGTTGACGGCGATGCCCGGTCGTCGGGCGATATCGGTGGGCACTGAGCTGTCCATCCTCGGATGTGGGGTTGCGTCCATGAAGATGGTGTATGAACCGGTTCCGCATCTGACCGGCGTGTCGTAGCCAACGAAGGTGGCCATCGCGTGACTCTTCGAGAGACCTACCAAAGTCACTCGATGAAGGAAGACGCGATGACCAGTGCCCACGATATCGACCTGCAGCAGATCCTGACCGACCGACTCACCGGGGCAAGCCCCGACCTGCTGCGCGAGCTACTGACGATGTTCATCCACACCCTGATGGGCGCCGAAGCCGACGCACTGTGCGGCGCCGGCTACGGACAACGCTCCGACGAGCGCACCAACTCGCGTAACGGATACCGGCACCGCGACTTCGACACCCGCGTCGGAACCCTCGACGTGGCGATCCCCAAGCTGCGGTCCGGTTCGTACTTCCCCGATTGGTTGCTCGAGCGCCGCAAACGCGCCGAAAAGGCTCTGACTACCGTGGTTGCCACCTGCTACCTACTCGGGGTCTCCACCCGGCGGATGGACCGGCTCGTCGACACGTTGGGCATCACCAGCCTGTCCAAGTCGCAGGTGTCCGTGATGGCCAAGGACCTCGACACCCAGGTCGAGGCGTTCCGCAGCCGCCCGCTCGATGCCGGGCCGTACACCTTCGTCGCCGCCGACGCCCTTGTGCTCAAGGTGCGGGAGAACGGTCGGGTGGTGAATGTGCACACCCTGGTCGCGGTCGGCGTCAACGCCGAGGGCTACCGCGAGATCCTGGGCGTGGATGTGACCTCGTCCGAGGACGGTGCCGGCTGGCTGGCGTTCTTCCGATCGCTCGTCGCCCGCGGTTTGAGCGGGGTGCGGTTGGTGACCTCCGATGCGCACGCCGGGTTGGTGGCGGCGATCGGCGCGACCCTGCCGGGCGCCTCGTGGCAGAGGTGTCGAACCCATTACTCGACGAACCTGATGGCGGTGACCCCGAAGGCATCGTGGCCTTGGGTGAAGACGTTGCTGCACTCGGTCTACGACCAACCCGACGCGGATTCTGTTCATGCCCAATATGATCGAATCATCGGCGCACTGTCGGAGAAGTTGCCGAGGGTCGCTGACCACCTCGACGCAGCACGACCGGACCTGTTGGCGTTCACCGCATTTCCCAAACAGATTTGGAAACAGATCTGGAGCAACAATCCGCAGGAGCGCCTCAATAAGGAAATCCGCAGGAGAACCGATGTGGTCGGAATCTTCCCGGATCGTACCGCCCTGATCCGGCTCGTCGGTGCGGTCCTGGCCGAACAACACGACGAGTGGATCGAAGGACGCCGCTATCTCGGCCTGGACGTTCTGGCCCGCTCCCGCAACGACAAGCCCACCGACAGCAGCACCGAGTCCACCGAGGAGGTGACACCGGCCTTGACTGCCTGACTCACCAACGAGGAGTCACGCGACGACCCTCGTACACCACCCGCAAGGACTTGACCGGATGTGGCAGGTCGCTCGAACCGAGCTTCGGCCTGCTTCAGCTCTGATCCACCGTCAGCCTGACTGTGTGAGCGGAGCGTACACGAGAGCCCCTGTAGGGCAGGAAGCTCTGAGTTGCCACACAATAGATTCCGGCACCAGGACAGGAGAATCTCGCAGGGGAAAGCTGCTCACACCGTCACGCCGGTTTCGATGATCCGAACCTCGTCTCGGTCGCACGCCTGTTCCGGTGATGCAGCTGGCCGAGACCGCGGGCCTGCACGACCTACTCGACCGACGTCTGGGCGTCGATACACCGAACCCGGTGGTCAAGTCCGTCGGCATCGGCGCAGGGATTCTCGCAGGCACGGACAGCCTCGACGACCTCGACGTTCTTCGCCACGGTGCCACGAACCGGCTCTTCGCTGGGGTGCGGGCTCCGTCCACACCGGGAAGCCCTCTTTCGTCCTTCACCCACGGCCATGTCCTGCAACTCGACCATCGCCGCACGCCTGCTCGTCAGCCTGTCAGCCCGAGTCCCAGACATGCTCGACGGGGCGGATCAGATGCTGTTCGTCGATGTCGACGACACCATCGGTGAAGTGCACGGCTGCGGCGAGCAGGCCGCCGAGTTCGAATACTCGGGCGTCCGTGGCTTGAACGCTTAACGGGCGGGCGCCCCGAACCCGGTCGCGTCGCTGGTCATCGTCCGCGCCCGCCTGCGCCGCGGCAACACCGCATCGCACACCGGCGAGCGACTGCTCACTCGGAGGCCGTCGGCTGCGCCAGCACCGCCGGGGTGTCCAGTGCAGATTATGGCGCGGGCGAACTCGGCCTACTTCTGCCACCGCCGAACCGGCTCCGGCGGTGGATGATCTGCTGTCGGAGGTCGATCGAGACGTCGTTTGGGTTTGAACTCCGCTCACTCCCAGCATTGTTCGAGAATTCTTCGCCGTGCCTGCAAGCGTCGGCGAAGAGGTCCGCAGGTTGTGCCCAGTCGAGGGGGGATATGCGCGGTAGGTGGCCGACTTCGTCGGCTATACGATTGATCTCGAGGGGGCGTTTAGTCTTGCAAACGTGGTGAACTGACTCGAGGTCGGCATGAACCGGAAGGCAAGTCCGACCTCGTGTCCGTCACCCCGACACGTCCATGGAACATCCGAACCGGCTTGGAGACAGTGACGATCCCGCGGAGTTGCGCCGACCCGAGGACGGGGCGCGAACGGGTGTCCGAGCGGTACAGGACACCCTCACCAGCGAGCCGATAGCTTCCTACTTCACTCCTCGACGTTCAGACACCTCGTCACTTCGATACAGCGACGGCACTGCATGCGCGCACGCCTACCGTCATCGCCCTTACATGTCGCCGTCCTTTTTGGCGGTCATGCCTCAGAGGGAGACGAGGATGGCGTCGCTGCACTTGGGCGCGCCTTTTTGGGCTCTACTGACTCATTCGTGGTTGGGTTCGGCCGGGTAATTGTGGCCGGGCGCCCCCGAGGCTGAGCATTGCGAGTGCGATGACGGCTTCGGGGGTGTGGAACCCGAAGCCGCGGCGGGTGATGAGGCGGATCTTGGTGTTGACCGATTCGATCCGGCCGTACGAGAGCCCGTGTTCGATGGCGGCGAGGATGGCGGGTTTGTGGGCGAGGATGCTTTTCTGCAACTCGACGAACTCCGGGATCCGGGACCGTCTCGCCCAGCCGATCTGAGGTTCCCCCCGAAAAGTGGACACCGAGTTAGCGGGACTCCAGTCCCGCTGGAAGGATGTCCGTATGCCTCCTCGCAAGCGTCGGTCGTTCACGGCCGAGTACAAGGTCGAGGCCGCCCATCGTGTGATCGATTCCGGCCGTACCATCGCAGAAGTGGCCCGGGAGCTGGGCCTGAACGAGAGCCTGTTGGGTGAGTGGGTCAAAGTCGAGCGCCGCAGGATCGCTGCCGCCGAGGTCCATGGAGAAAAACCTCTGGACACGGCCGAACGCGCCGAGTTGCTGCGACTGCGACGGCAGGTCGGCGAGCTCGAGAAAGACAACGCTTTCCTGGTAAAAGCCTCGGCGTACTTTGCTGCGATGCAGAAGAATCGACCCGGTTCGATTTGATGGTGAAGTACGCCGGCCCCGACGACATTGCGGAGACCGCCGGTACCGCCGCACCGGAAGGTGAGCGCTTTTCGATCACGCGGATGGCGCGACTGCTGACAGTGTCCACATCTGGCTACTACCAGTACATCAAACGTAGAGCTACCACGGTGCTGACGCCGAGGCAGCATCGTCGCGCCGACCTCGAAGTCAAGATTGTCGAGATCCACAAGGATTCGAAGGGAACCTACGGGTCTCCGCGGGTCACGGCCGAGTTGCGTGCTCACGGCGAGGTGGTGAACAAGAAGACGGTGGCCAAGATCATGGCCTCGATAGGCATGGAGGGCATCAGTCCGCGCACGTTCAAGGTCAAGACGACGGTGGTCGATCCGCAGGCGTCGTTCCCGCCGGATCTGATCGAGCGGCACTTCGACCAGGGCCGACTCGATGCCGTCTGGCTCACCGACGTCACCTATCTCACCTCCGGTGAAGGTGACATGTTCTTGTGTGCAATCCGGGACGGCCATTCGCGGAAAGTGTTGGGATACAGCATTGCTGATCACATCGGTGCCGAGATGGTCACGACAGCCATCGACCGCGCCGTGGCTGCGCGCGGTGGGTGGTGTCGTCAGACGATCCTGCACTCGGACCGGGGTGGGGAATACACGGCTCACCTGACCGCGGCCGCCTGTTTCCGGCACGGGTTGCGTCGGTCGATGGGTGCGACCGGGATCTGCTGGGACAACAGTCCTTCCGAATCGTTCTGGTCGACCTTCAAGCACGAGGAATACTATCGGCACGTCTTTGCGACGAAGTCTGATCTCGTTGCCGCAGTTGACAGCTGGATCATCTTCTACAACACTGTCCGACGACACTCGGCAGTGGGAATGCAAAGCCCCGACAGCTACGAGAAGTCACTTCGGGCGGCAGTCGCCTGAAGCAGGTAACCCCCTTGTCCACCGTTCGGGGGGAACCTCAATCCACCGGTCGAGTTCGGTGGCGGCTTCGGTGGCCGGGAGCTGCAGGATCAACCGCAGGCCCTCCTTGAGCCGGTATCCCCGGTGTAGCACCGGATCGTGCAATGCGATCCACCGCAGACTCGCCTGTTGCTGCGCACTGAGCGTGTCCGGGTTCTTCAGCAGCGCCCACCGGCTGCGTTTGACCGTCTGAGCCGGCCCGGCCTTCGGGCGTCGGCGCGGTTTCCAGCCGCCGCCGCGGGAGGCGTTCTCGCCCGGCCCGGGCCCGGTTCCACGCGGCCCGCCGCACCGCGTCCAGCGCCTCGGTGGCCCAGGCGACCACGTGGAACGGGTCCGCGCAGCGGATCGCGGCGGGGCAGACCCGGCCGCGTCCGAGGTGACGTGGGTGATCTTCGCGCAGCGTTCGGGCCCGAGCAGGTCGAAGAACTCGGACAGGGTGGCCGTGTCGCGGCCGGGGGCCGCCCACACCAGCCGACCGGAGTCGTGATCGACGACGACGGTCAGATACTTGTGGCCCTTCTTGTACGAGATTTCGTCGATCCCGATCCTCCGCAGCCCGGCCAGCGGATCCCGGGCGGGTGCGGTGTCGGCCCACACCCGCTCCACGATCGCCCCGACCGTACGCCACGCGGTGCGCATCAACTCGCAGGTCGCCGCCTTGGAGGTATGCGTGGCCAGCCACGCCACCGTCTGATCGAACGAATAGGTGTGGCCGGCGCGGTGCCGGGCCCAGGGCACCGCGGCCACCGTCACCCCGTGTTCGCGGCAGGCCACCCGGGGTGTCTCGGCCTCGACGAAGGTACGGATCAGACCGCAGTCCGGGCTTCGCGCACGCCGTTCTCCACACATGTAGCCGACTGACCCTAGACAAGCCAGAACGCTACTGGGGCAACGGCGTGCGCCCACACCAGACCCGTCTACCACCCACGATCACAGCAGTAGAGCCCCTTTTTCGACTTAACTCACCTGCTGGGCTCCATCGCCTCGTACCTGCCGCACCTCGTCGACACCAGAACCGGACCAGACCTCGACCACACAGGCGACGCGCCGTTACGCCACACTGCACAAGCAGGCCTCCAGGTTGGCCAAGACACTGATGGAATCCTGCATGCCAGCCGGAACCGAACACATGATCACCGAACGCGATCAGCGTGGTTTGTGGATGAATGTCGCTGACGCCAAAGCGGTGCGACACTGACCTTGGCGGGGTGAGCAAGTTGACGGTTACGCCGCCATCGATGAGCGCTTCCTACGACGTGCTTGTGCGTGAACTACGATCGAGTGCCGCAATCGCGGACAGGCCATAGATTCTCTCCGAAGAGGTGATACCGCGCTAAGTCGGGCCACTTCGAGCCTCACAGCATCTCGGACTCGGTGCTTGAACTCCGTGACGTCTATCGAGATGACGATTGTAATGTTCCTCGGGGTGGGACCACCAATCGGCGCCCAGAGTAGCGCAAAGTCGAGAATGTCATCGTCGCTGCGACTGTTCCACAGCGTCATGGGCGACTGCCGCTGCACGGTGTCGGGGCTTCGAGTTGATTTGTGGTGCATGGGGTGTCCAGCTCGTGAAGGTGTAGCCGGGATCCGTCCGGGCAGGGGCTGCCGCCCAAGTTTCTTGTCGGGTCAGTTTCGGTTCCGCTGACGGCAGCCCCACCGGGGCGGTTCGGAGCGACCCGCGACGGATTTACCTGCTCACGGTTTCTGGATGTTCGGGAAGGATCTCTATCGTTCCAGGGCGTTTGTATGCTGATTCCCCAGTCGCGACGGCACTCACCTCAAGGGAGACGAGCGCCTTCACCGACTTGCCACGTTCGTGACTGCGCCGAAATCGGCGGGATCCCAATCGAGGCGGGCGCCCATGTGTCGCGCTTGTCCCTTCTTCAGCGTTCGAATTGATCAAGACCACGGGGCAACCGAAAGGATCATGCGGGACATCCGAGCAGCCGAACAAGCGTCCTCTGCTGCCGCGCGTACCCTACCGCGGCATCAAAGCCGCCCGACACGTAATACCGAAGTCGCTGGACTTGTGTGTCATTGCCGACCTGAGTCAGACGCTGCAAAGCGTGTCGTCTCGTCGCCTCCAGGCTTGGCATCAGTCGCCTCCATCTCCCGGCGCAACGTCTCCGGCCCCATCCACAATGCCACCAATGCAATCACCGCCAGAGCTGTCATGTATCCCACGATCGCCCACCATGACCCGGTCCATGCGAACAGGGCAGTAGCAACGAACGGAGCCAACCCGCCGGCCAGAACGGAGCCGACTTCCCGCGAGAACGCAAAGCCGGACAACCGGAATTCTGTATCGAACAGTTCGGCGTACCAGGCGGCTTGGGGGGCAAGCATGGCGGGGTAGGCGAAACCCAACCCGATGACGAAAGCCAAGATCACTGCGCCCGTCGAGCCTGTCCCCGTCAGCATGAAGAATGGTGCGAGCCACAGCATGGACCCGACCGCTCCTGCGATGTAGACGGGTTTCCGGCCGACTCGGTCGGACAGCGCACCATAGAACGGCACAGTAATCAGCTGTATTGCTGAAGCAATCATCACTGCCCACAACGCCACCGAGTCACCCAACTCGAGAGTCTTCGAAACGTAGGCGACACCGAAGACGGGCAGAAGGTAGGCGAAACCGTTCTCCCCCATCCGCGTACCCACGACGATGAGGAAGCTACGCGGATGCTCTTTGAGCGCAGCGAACAGCGACGGCTTCGGTGGTGCGGTGCGGTGTGATTGCATCTTTTCGAAGGCTGGCGGCTCCTCCACTCGTCGCCGGATGATGTAGCCAACTACTACGCACACCGCACCGAGGAGGAACGGAACTCGCCACCCCCACGATTCGAACTGCTCCTCGGGCATGAGTAGGAAGAGATAGAATACGGCGTTCGCCAGCAACGTGGCGACTGAGAAACCGAGTGGCGCCCATGCACCCGCAAGACCGCGCTTGCCGGGTACCGAGTGCTCGACCGAGAGTACTACTGCGCCTGCGTACTCCCCTCCCGCTCCGAATCCTTGAATCAGGCGCAAAACAACGAGCAGGATGGGGGCAGCGATACCGATGGTCGCGTACGTCGGGAGGAGGCCGATCGCCGTTGTCGCACCGCCCATGAGCAATAAGGTCGAAACCAAGACCTTCTTGCGGCCAAGCCGGTCGCCCATTCGCCCAAGGATCAACCCTCCAATGGGTCGCGCCAGGAACCCGACCGCGTATGTGGCGAAGGCGGCCAAGGTCCCCACCAGCGGATTCTCGGACGGAAAAAACAGTCTGTTGAGAACTACCGCAGCGGCGGTGCCGTACACGATGAAGTCGTACCACTCGAGCACTGTTCCGACGAGGGCGGCGATGGCGGCCCTCCTCGGCTGAGTTGCTGTTTTCGACAACGTCTCGATTCCTTTCTGAACGCCTACTGCGATATCGGGCGTCTCAGGACCGCACCCTGCTGTATGGGGCCCACAAGTTGGGCATACTGGCCGAGCCAACCGCGTTCTCGGCCCGGGGTACCGGAATGTACGGGCGCTCCCTGCCGAATAGGGTCCGCATCAAGCGTGCGTGTGTCGAGGTCGATGGAGATGATGTCACCAGGTTCCACGCCGGCGAGTGGCCCCCCGTCCGCTGCTTCAGGCATGACCTGGCCGACGACTAGTCCATGGTTGAGTCCTGACAGTTCGCCGTCTGTCACCACCGCGACCTGGCCGCCGAGCCCTGCGCCGTTGAGGGCCGCCACGAAGCTTGCCGCGAACACCGTGCCCGGGCCACCGCGTGGCCCCATACCGCGAAGGACAATGACATCGCCTGGCGTAATTTCCCGGTTACCGAGAGCCATGATTGCCTGGTCCTCGCCTAGGAATACCTTCGCTGAGCCCGAGAACTGACGACGTGCGTTACCGACGCCCGCGACTTTGACGATGCACCCATCAGGAGCAAGCGAACCACGAAGAATCAGCAACCCACTCTCGTTGCGAATCGGCTCCGAGAGTTCATGCAACACTTCGCCGTCCGGTTGAGGGGCTGTCTCGGCTCGCTCCATCACGGTGTCACCTGTCACTGTCAACGCTGTGCCGTGTAGTCGTGGAAGCAAAGCCTTCATTGCGGCTTGAGTGCCTCCTACCCGCTCGAGATCCCATACCTGGTCGGTCCCGTTCGGTCGTATTGCCGCGAGTTGGACGCCGGATTTTGCTCGTTCCTCGAATGTGGCGACAACATCCATATCGAGGTCGGCTTCATTGGCAACTGCTGCGAGATGACGAATACAATTGACCGACCCCCCCAGTGCAAGGGCAACTTCGACAGCATTCTCGATGGCGTCTTTGGTCAGCACCTTTCGTGCGGTCAATCCTTCGGCAACCATTTCGACGATTCGAGTACCAGCAGCAGCAGCGCGTTCGCGCATCCTGTCTGAGTTCGCTCGAATGGGTGCCGAGCCAGGCATTGTCATTCCGAGGGCTTCGGATAGGATGTGCATGGTGTTCGCGGTGGCGAGTCCTGCGCAGACGCCCGGCCCTTGAATCGCGGCATCGGCTAGGTCGCCGAGCTGATCGACGGTCATCTCGCCGGCCTTGACGGCGCCGACGGACTCGTAGACGGTGTCGATATCCACCGAGCAGCCTGCGTATGTGCCTCCCCGTTGATACCCGCCGATGACCAGAATGGAGGGGATGTCTAGTCGTGCTGACGCCATGAGATGGGCGGGGGCCGTCTTGTCGCAGGAGGACAAGCAGACCATTCCGTCGAGTACGGCCCCTTCCACTGCGGCTTCCACATCGTTGACAATGAGGTCACGGGTGGGAAGGAGGTATCGCGCTTTTCGTCCGGCGCTGGTTACGAAATCGCTTGGTGCGACAGTTCGTATCTCAAGCGGCAAGCCGCCAGCTTCCCAGATCGCCTCAGCTACCACATCGACGATGTCGTCGAGATGGGCGAAACAGACAGAAAGCCGGGATGAGGTGTTTACGATGGCGATCTGTGGTCGCCCCTGATCCTCAACCGATCGCCCGAGCGCGGTCCATTGGGCGCGACGGACAGCCCACCGGGTTGTGCCAGGGACGAAGCGACTTCTGAGTTGGCCGGGCTGACCGCGATCATTATCTGGCAACGCGTCAGCCGTCGTGGAGATGGGTCGGTTGATGGGCATGTTTACTCCTGTACTGCAGTCGAAATGACCGCGTGAAGAACTTTAAATAGGAAGGTCAGAGTGCACTGCCGGAACGTTGCATGCCCCTTCGCACCTCTGCGCGACCGATGTCTCGGTAGCCGATGGAGTTCGGCGGCGATCGAATGGTCCGTGTGCTGCGGCGTGACCGTACTCGAAACACTGCGCGGTAAGAGGACAATTTTTGATGATCGGCGCCGAGAGGTCGTCCGGCGACGATACTTCCTTCGCCGCGTCTCGGAACGAGGCTGAGGTACGGGCTCTCGCAGTAGTCGCCGATGAGCCTACTCATGGCAACCTGCTGTCCTGCTGGACAAATGAGAGATTGGGGGTACCGGTGAGCGCTGTTTTGTCAGCGCTGCTGGTTCGAACTCGGTGGAAATCTCGTCCGGTCCTGGGCGTCGACATCCTGCAATGAGATGCCGCAGGTCTCGCGCGCGGCCGAGATTGCGACCAGTGAAACACTCGCCGCGACTACCAGGTAAATCGCAATCGGGATCCACGAATGATACTCACGCAGAAGGTAAGTCGCGATGAATGGGGCAACCGACCCGGCGAAGACTGAGGTCACTTGGTAGCCGAGCGATACCCCGGAATACCGAATACGTGTCGGGAACATCTCGGACATCATCGCAGCCTGCGGCGCGTAGACCAGCGCATGAACGGCCAGTCCAAGCGTCAGCGCCACGATCACGAGCACGATGTTTCCCGTGTTCATTAAGGGGTAGGAAGTGAACGCCCACAACACCATTAGCAGCGCACCGGTCATATAGATGGGTTTGCGCCCGATCCGATCGGTAAGGCCGCCAATCACGGGAATCAGGATGAAATGCAGCAGATGCGGAATTAACATAACCAGCAAGACATTTTCGATCTTCATTCCGACCTTGAAGGCCAGGTACGTGATCGAGAAGGTCACGACAACCTGATATAGGATATTCTCGCCGACACGTAGTCCCATCGCGATCGCAATCTGCCGCGGATACTGTCGAATCGCCTGCGACACACTGGACCGGTTCTCGCTGCGCTGTTCCTCGGCCTTCAGCGACTCCAGGAAGATCGGCGCGTCGTCGACATGCGTGCGAATGTAGTAGCCGATGATGATGATAACCGCTGAGAGCCAGAACGCCAGTCGCCATCCCCAACCAAGGAATGCCGATTCCGGCATGACGAAGGCAAGCACGGACAAGACCATGGTCGCGACAAGGTTCCCCAAAGGAAGCCCCGCCTGTGGCCAGCTCGCCCAGAAGCCGCGGCGACGATCGGAGCTGTGCTCGCTGACCAACAGAACTGCACCACCCCATTCGCCTCCGACTGCGAATCCCTGAATAAAGCGGAGAATCACGAGAAGCCCTGGCGCCCAATAGCCGATACTGCCGAAGCCGGGGAGGCAGCCCATTCCGAACGTTGAGATCCCGACCAGCAGAAGGCTGAACTGCAGCAGTTTCTTGCGGCCGAACTTGTCGCCGTAGAGACCGAAAACCACACCGCCGAGCGGACGGGCGAGAAAGCCGACCGCGTAGATGAGCAGTGCACTAAGTACGCCGTCGAGGGCGTTGTCGGTCTTCGGAAAGAACAGGGTGCCGAAGACTAACGCGGAAGCCGCGGAGTACAGAAGAAATTCGTACCACTCCGCGACAGTCCCGGCCATCGAGGCGGCGACTACCTTGCGCAGGCCGTTATTCGACGGCTGGGACGATTCGGTCATTGGCGAAGCCATCGAGGTTCGCTCGGGAGGATTCATTGCATTCCTTCAGGAGGAGCGGGGTTGGACACACGACTGTGGTCGCAGTCACAAGGCGGGTGAAGTAAGTAAAGCATCCACTCCCCCGGTGCGCAACCGGTTGTGCAATTGCTTCCAGAACAGAACTCGAGATCCTCGAAACCTGACGGGACCGAATCCTGGCGAATTTACGGTCGCGCTGCCTGCTAGTCGAATGTCGCTGCGGTTCCTTTCGCCGGGGCGACATCGTGGAGCTCGCTGATCGATCGCGGGGCGGCAAGTCGCCGCCGAGTCGGACTACCCGAGCTGAAACGGTGGTGCGTCCTTGACCTCCGCGGACGCTTCCGCGGTAAGGGCAGGTCGTTCTTGGTCCGCGATCGGGCCCGCTAGTCCCGAGTCACGCCTTCGTCGGGGCAATCGAGGTGCCCCGCACCAGTAGTTCGGGGGCGGGATCGTCGATCGTCACATTGGAGAGCGCCTCCCCGTCGAGGTGCCCGAGGAGCATCTCCGCCGCCGTGCTGCCGATCTTCGACAGCGGCATTCGCACGGTGGTGATGGCCGGGAATACCGTCTCCGATACCCAGGTGGTGTGGATCCCGACGATGGACATCTCCTCGGGAACCTTCACCTGCGCTCGCTGCAGTTGGGAGAGTGCACCTACTGCAGCGTTCACACTCGCCACCACTAGTGCAGTTGGCCGATCGGGCCGGACGAGGATGGCATCGACCGCGGCCGCTCCAGAGGGAGCCTCCCATCCAAGCTCATGTACCCATTCCGGCCGAGAGGCAAGGCCGTGCGAGGCGAGTGTTTCCTCGAAACCGATTCGGCGGCGGACTGCGGTGTCGTGTGTGGGCGATCCGCCAATGAATCCGAGGTCGCGGTGACCGAGGTCTATCAGATGCTCTGTCGCGATACGGACGCCTTCGGCATCCGGCAAGATGACCGATCCTGTCCGGTCATCGAGTCGGCAGTTGACAAAGACAGTGGGGATGCCCTCGGGGACAACTTCGCGAAGCTCGTTGTCATCGAAGTCTTCGCGGCGCTGGATCAAAATACCGTCAACTCGCCCTTGCTTGAGCAGGCGCTGCACGGCATCGCGGCCTTCCGGCGCGTGGTCGACGGTGCCGATGAGGACATCGATCCCCGCTGGGGTGGCAACCTGCTGGATTCCGGACAGCATCTCGGCGAAGACGTGGTTGTTCGGGTCGGGGACGATCAGTGCGATGGCGCCGGAGCGATTGAAGCGCAGTGCGATGGCGCGCCGGTTCGGGACATACCCGAGTTGCTCCGCAATCTCGAGGATTCGGGTGCGGGTGTCCTCGCGAATCCGTGCGTTGACGTCACCGTTGAGCGCCCTGGACGCAACGGATTTCGACACGCCGGCGGCGCGTGCGACGTCATTGAGGCTCACCATCATGACTCAGTATAGAGAGCAGGATATCGATCAGCACCGGCACGGTCATGGCGGCTCTCGGATGCCGCAGCGATCTTGACCCATGTCCAGGCGAGGGCGGCGACGTTGTCGAGGACCTCCGGGATTCGACAGAAGGTCTCTCTTGTTCTTCGAGTGCGCGTCCTTCGGGCGCGTTAGCAGCGCCTGATCGATCACGGGTCCACACCTTGCGTTGATGGTCACGGCGGTCGCCGAGGAGTTCGAGTTGTTCGCCGTGGATCACGCCGCTGACTCTTCGGCCAGCAGGCAAAGCCACACGACGACGTTGCTCCAGGTGGCACCCAGGCTTCTCAGCTCGCCATCTGGCGACCGATTGCCCTGCCCTCCGACGTCGTAGGCATAGCGCAAAACCCGATGAACAACCGGTTGTGCAAATGGTGCTGCCGTGCTTTACTGCATTAAGTACCAACTGCCTCGCACCGAGACACACCGGGCGGGGCCCCCAAGCCAGCCCGTAGCTCGCAGCGCACAGGTCGATGCGACCGGTCATTCACACTCACGCCCGGGAGGGTTCATGCTGTCCGGAATACGCGTTGTCAGTTTCACCCATTTCCTGCAGGGGCCGTCGGCCACCCAGATGCTCGCGGACCTCGGTGCCGAGGTAGTCAAGATCGAATCTCCCGCAGGCGCTTTCGAGCGAAGCTGGTCGGGACCTGACGCCTATGTCGGCGATGCCAGCGTCTTCTTCCTGCTCGGCAACCGGAATGTCCAGAGCCTGTCGATCGATCTGAAATCCGAGAAGGCCAAGTCGATCTTGCTGAAACTGATCGACGACGCGGACGTGCTCATCGAGAGCTTCCGGCCAGGCGCCCTCAAGCGGCTCGGATTCGGCTACGAGGAACTGTCCGCCCGCAATCCGCGGCTGGTGTACTGCTCGCTGTCCGGGTACGGCTCCGCCGGCCCGTACCGCGATCGGCCAGGCCAGGATCTACTGTTGCAGTCGCTGTCCGGGCTCGCGCACGCGACCGGCAGCGCCGACTCACCGCCCACGTCGGTGGGCGCCTCCGTCATCGATCAGCACGGTGCCGTCCTGGGCGCGTTCGGCATCCTCGGTGCCCTCCTCGGCCGCGAACGCACCGGCAAAGGATGCAAGGTCGAAAGTAACCTACTCAACGCCGCACTCGACCTGCAGATCGAACCGATATCTTACTATCTCAACGGATTCCGGGGCGAGCGGAGCTCGACCGGTATCGGGTCGCGCTACTACAAGGCGCCGTACGGGATCTACCGCACCGCGGACGGGCACATCACCGTTTCGATCACCGCCCTGTCGATCCTTTCCGAGGCGTTCGACGACGACTGGTTCACCACGATCGCCGCGGACGACGAATACGACCGCCGTGAGGAGATCAACGAGCGCATCTCCAAACACCTCGCCGAGCGGACAACCCAGGAGTGGGAGGCGCACTTCACCGAGCACAAGGTCTGGTTCGCCCCCGTCAACGACTACGAAGCCGTCGTCAACGATGCCCAGGTGCTGCACAACAACAGCTTCCTCGAGTTCGACTACCCCGGCAGCGGCCCGGTCAAGGTGCTCGCTCACCCGATCCGCTACGACGGCCAGACACCGGCCGCCCGTACGCTGCCTCCCGCCCTGGGAGAACACACCGAGTCCATCTTGAGCACACTCGGGCTCAACGACAGCGAGATCGACGCACTCGCACAGGAAGGAGTTGTCCGTGTCCACAACGCTTGAGGAAATCCTCGTCGCACTGGAAACCGGTGAGGGCGTGGCCACCATCACCCTCGACCGGCCGCAAAAGTTCAACGCCCTCAATTCGGCGATGATCCAGCAGTTCAACGAGGCCCTCGACACTGTCGCCGAGGATCCCGATGTCCGCGCCGTCGTGGTTTCCGGCACGGGGAAGGCGTTCGCCGCCGGCGCCGACATCGCCCAGTACGAGAAGGCAGAGGCCGCCCAGTTCGCCGCGTTCACCCGCGCCTGCAACGACTTGTGCGACCGGATCGACACCTTCGAAAAGCCGGTCATCGCCGCGGTGAACGGACTCGCCCTCGGCGGCGGATTCGAAATCGTCCTCGCCTGCGACATCGTGATCGCAGCCGAGTCGGCGTCCTTCGGCCTGCCGGAGGTCTCCCTCGGCCTGTTGCCGGGTTGGGGTGGCACCCAACGCCTTCCCCAGTTCGTTGGCCCGAACCGTGCACGACATCTGATCATGACCGCGGGCCGCCTCAGCGCCGCCGAGGCCAACCAGTCGGGCATCGTCTCGCAGATTTGCGCTCTCGACGACCTGACCGAGACCGCGCGCACACTGGCCACCGACATAGCCGGGCGGGCCCCGCTGGCGGTCGCCGCCATCAAAAAGGCCGTCGGCTACGCCACGGCAGCGGTGCCCGGCAACCGGGGACCCGGTTACGCCCTGGAGCAGAGCCTGCTCTTCGACCTATTCGCCTCCGAGGACGGTCGGGAAGGCATCGCCTCGTTCGTCCAGAAGCGGCCGGCCCGGTTCACCGGGCGTTGACCCAGCACACACAACAAGGTCGGGGCGGTCTCCAAGTGGAGGCTGCCCCGACCTGTTGCGTTGCACCACCCAGCGCTTACAGGTCGCTGCCGTTGGCGGCCATCCGCTCGCGGACAGCCTCGCCGCGGATCTCCCGGAGGGGCACATCACGCTGAAGCGACTGGTGCACCGCGACGGCCGCCGCGTGCCCGTACTCGAAGCATTGGGCGGTCACCCGGGCAGAAGCCAGCGCTTCGTGCTCGGCTCCCAGGCACCGGCCGGCAACGATGATGTTATCCCCCACCTCGGGGATCAGCGCGGCAAACGGAACCTCGTAGAAGTCGTCGAGGATCCAGTGCAGTTTCGGTTTGTCACCGTCGTGCAGTTCGATCGGCCAGGGCACCCGCGCGATACCGTCGGGGCGCTTGCGGTGCTCGAGCACATCGGTATTGGTGAGCCGTTCCGCGGCCGCGATGGGGCGGGTCTGCCGGATGCCGACCTCGGTGCCGGTATCGACGACATAGCTGTTCTCGCACCCGGGTATGCGCAGCTTCAGGTACTCGGCGTAGTTGCGGACCTGACGACGTCCCCCGATCTCGGCCTCGGTGAAATCGACCGGGTCGACGACGTTGAGCATGCGCCCGTCGAACCCGACCAGACGAGTGGCGTTGACCATCAACTCCCCCGGCCGCGGCGTCTGGAAGATCCAGATCTTCTGCCGAGGGAGGTCGAGCCCCTCCTCGCGCGCGGCGACGATGTCGGCGGACACCTCCGGCGGGCAGATCGTGTCGTGGCCGTAGAAGTCGAGAAACCGGTCGACGTCGACACCGGCGATCCGGAAGAACATCGTCGGATTCTGGATACGCCCGCTGTCCCCGTAGGTGTATCGGTGGCCCGCACGGGCGACGACCGCACCGTCACCGGAGGCGTCGATTGTGCGCCGCGCCCGAATCGATGAGCGACCCGCGGTGGACTCCACCACCACACCCTCATGTGATGCCCCATCCATGATCACACCGACCACGTTGGTGTGGAACAGAATTCGCACGCCGGCGTCGAGCAGCATCGATTCCGCCGCCTCGCGCCAGACCAGCGGATCGTGCGCAGCGGTCCAGGTCTTGCCGTACATCTGCGGCGCTGTCAGACCACCTCGTTTGGACAACTCGACGGAGAATCGCTCGGAAAAGCCCTGCACGACCTGCAGGGGCGAACCGGGTGTCTCTGACGCTGCGTACATTCCGCAGATGGTGCCGGACATCCCAGCGACGGCAGCGCCACCACAGAATCCGTACTTCTCGACCAGGACCACGCTCGCGCCGGCCTCGGCCGCCACCGTCGCGGCCGCAACACCAGCGGCGCCGCCGCCCACGACGAGAACGTCGACGGTGTCGAGAACCGGCAGGTCACAGTTAGTGCCGACAATTGATGTTTCTTTCCAGTTCGTGATCATCTCTGATGCTGCCCTCGAATGTGCGATGTGTGTGATCCGAGAAGGATCGGCGGTGGAATGGGTGAGCCGACGATCGGTTCCCCACGCGAGTCAAGCACAGATACTTCCGATGAACAACCGGTTGCGCTCCTTTGGTTGTTCGGAAATGCGGCCACTGCGGACATCTGGATGCACCACACCGGGGACATCCTGCTGCAGAGCGGCCGGCGGCGGATCGGCACCGTCGCCGGAGTGCCGTTCGGATTCGGCCTCGCCGGTCGGTCTGTCAGGTCCGCCGTCGCCGAAATCTGACGATTCGTCCAGAACCAGCACGGCTTTCAGGACCGGGGCGGCACACGACGCGGCAGGCATTCCAAGTGACCACCGCGGCTGCGCTCGCGGTACTCGGCGGCCATCTCCGACGGGCACACCACCGTGGTGACCTTCTTCATCACCGGCTCGCTCAGCATGGTGCTCTCACTCCTGCACACGCTTTCCCCGGAGATGCTCGCCCTGCGCGTCCAGGAGACCGTTTGGTCCGGCGCGATGGCGCGCGGTATGCCTCAGGTGACTGCTTCCCGGGCCGGAGGTTGCCCTCATTCCTGCTGGCGGGCCGTGGCGAGGGTGCCCTCGATGAGGTCGCGCAGCTGGGAGCGGGCGGTGATGCCCAGTTTCGGGAAGCTGCGGTAGAGGTGCGAGCTGACCGTGCGCGGGGAGAGGAAGAGCTTCTCGCCGATCTCGCGGTTGGTCAGCCCGCGGGCGGCGAGCCTGATGATCTGCTGCTGTTGCGGGGAGAGTTCGGCAAGCGCGTCGGGGGCGGTGTCCGTGACGTCGAGGCCGGCCGCGCGCGATTCGGCCCGAGCGCGCTCGATCCACGGGCGTGCGCCCAGGCGCCGGAACGTCTCCAGGGCCTCGGTGAGTGGTCCGCGCGCCTCGGCGATGCGGCGACGGCGCCGCAGCCATTCGGCGAGGTCGAGCAGGGTTTGCGCGCGTTCGAAGGGCCAGTATTCGAGCACCGGATCGGCCAGGGCCGCCCGGAAGTGCGGCTCGGCGACCTCGGGCTTCGCCAGCAGACCCCGGGCTCGGCTGATCAGCGCACGCAGACGAGGGGAAGCGTTGTCCGCCAGTGCGTTTGCCGAACGCTCGACGATCCGGGCGGCCTCGTCGCTGCGCCCGCAGCGCACTGCGGCGGCGGCCAGATCCGCCAGGGCCGGGTAGCAGGCGTGGTAGTGCACGGGGGTGCCGTCTGCCGTGAAGACCATGCGGAGTTGGTCATACGCGGTCTCGTACGCGCCTTCCGCGGCGGCCGCGGCACCGAGCGCACGACGGGCATACACGGCGACCGAGCGGCTTTCCAGCGGATCGATCAGGGCTAGTGCCTCCTCGGCTCTGGTACGGGCTGAGGGCGCATCGCCCTGGAAGGCCAGCACGGCGGCGTCCACGGTGGCCGCGCAGGCCACGGCGTGGTCGAGGCCGGCCGCTCGGCCGACCGCGGTGGTGCGGGTGCACGCCTCGCGGGCTTGTTCCCACCTGCCGCGCTCGACATAGGCCCAGGCGACCGCTCCGCCGAGACCCTCTGGCAGAGCTCCCTGCAACTCCCAGCGGTGGAAGGCTTCGTCGAAGGCGCGGACGGCCTGTGGGGTCTCGTCCAAGAGCCAGGCCATGATCCCGACGGTGATGAGTTGCTCCGGCCGTGTTTCCGCCTCGGCGGCCAGCTGGGGCAGCAGGGCGACGAGTCCCGCCCGCTCGTCGAAGGGGTCCGAGACGGCCCTCACCCAGGTGCGCACACCGGTGTTTGAGGCATCGTCGGGCAGGCCCCGCAGGAGGTCCTCGATGCGGTGGCGCTGGGTGTCCTCTCCGGCGTAGAAGCGGACCACGGCCGCGCCGGCCAGGAGGTCCAGCGCTGCGGCGGGCTGGGAGTGCGCCAACTGCTCGGCGGCCTCGATCAGGCGGGAGAACACCGTGGCGTGGCGCACCGTCAGGACCGCCAGCCGTCCGGCGTGCACGGCGGCGGAGGCGAGCAGCGACGGGTCATCGGTGCGCGCGCGTGCCGCGGCGGCCAGTTCCTCGACCCAAGCGATGTCTCCGGTGAACACGGCCGCTGAAGCGGCTTCGACCAGCAGCCGGGCGCTGTCCTCGCGCCGTGGTGCGAGTTCGGCGGCGCGCTGCAGGGCCTTGCCCGCCGCCGCGTGCCCGCCGCGCCGACGGGCCCGGGCGGCGGTCCGCTCCAGCTCCGCCGACACGTCCGCGTCTGGCCCCGGGCAGGCGGCGGCCAGATGCCAGGCACGCCGATCCGGTTCGCCCCGCAGCATCTCGGCGAGCGCGAGATGCGCCTGTCGCTGGGCACCCGAGGATGCGGCGTGATAGACGGCGGAACGGACCAGTGGGTGGCGGAACCGGACGTCCCTGCCGGTGCGGCGGACCAACCCGGCCTGATCAGAGGGCAGCCAGGCCGCGTCCTGGGCGGCCGGCAGTCCCACCGCGGCGGCGATCGTGGAGTCGGCGCTGTCCATGGCGGCCAGAAGCAGCAGCGCCTCGGCCGTGGAAGTGGGGAGCCCGCTCAGGCGGGCGGTGAAGATTCGCTCCAGGTGATCGGTGAGCGGGAGCGGACCTGCGGACGGCGGCGGCGCAGCCGTGACGTGTGCCGATGCTGCCCTCGTCAGTTCCACCAGCGCCAGCGGGTTACCGCCGGCCTGCTCGAGGATCCGTGTCCTGGTGTGGCTGGTGGGGCTCGTCGGCTGCAGGTCGAGCAGCCGACCCGCCGCGGCGTTGTCGAGCGGCTCCAGGGTGAGCGTCGGCACATGACGGTCGAATCCCGGGACATGATCGCCGCTACGGGCTCCGATCAGTATCGTGACCGGTTCACCGGCCAGCCGTCGGGCGGCGAAGGACAGCACGTCCAGGGAAGCGCGGTCACACCACTGCGCGTCGTCGAGGGCCACGAGCACAGGTCCCCGGTCGCCCAGATCTGACAACAGATTCAGGACGGCGACCCCGACCAGCATGAGATCGGGTCCCGACGGGGCCGGGCCCGCGCCGAAGGCGTGCACCAGCGCAGCGCGCTGCCTTTGCGGTAGTCCGTCCATCTCGGCCCGCAGCGACCGCAGCAACTGATGCAGGGCGGAGAACGCCAGGCTCGACTCCGACTCGCTGCCCTCCGCGCGCAGTACCCGAGCACCGCTCGCTTCGGCCCGGCGGACCGCACGGTCGAGTAGTGCACTCTTGCCCGTGCCCATCTCACCGGCCAGTATCAGCACGGGGTCGGCCGACGTCGAGTCCACCGCACGAAACAGGCGTGCCAGTTCCGCGTCCCGGCCGAGGATCAACTCCTCCGGATCCGGATCCGGTCTCGTCACCGCACCGAGGTCGCCTGTGTGCTCGTCCACCGAGTCTCCCGGAAATTGAATTGCGGCTTTTGGATCGAAGTCGCCTCGCGCTGGCCCGTCCAGGCTACAAGCGCCCCGCGCCCGGGCCCTGCGCGCAGATGCAGTCACGTTACCGATACCGCCCGCGCCGGGGCCGCTCGTACCGTTTCTAGGGAATCCTCCGCATTCTCCAAGGACACTTCATGGACCAGATCACCCTCGGCAATGTCACCATCACCCGGGTATGGGAGTACTTCGGCTCCGTCGACATGACGCCCGACACCTTCTTCCCGGATAGCCCGAAAGAGGTGTGGGACGACAACGCCTCCTGGCTGACGCCGAACTTCCTCGATTCCGAGACCAACATCGTCAATTCCGCGATTCAGACCTGGCTGCTGCGCAGCGGGGGCAAGACCATCCTGGTCGACACCGGCGTGGGCAATCACAAGGACCGCCCCTACGCACCGGTGTGGAACCGCCTCGAAACAGGCTTCCTCGCCAATCTCGCCCGGGCCGGCGTCAAGCCTGAGGACGTGGACATCGTGATCAACACCCATCTCCACATCGATCACGTCGGCTGGAACACGTACCTGCACGACCGGCAGTGGGTGCCCACGTTCCCCAACGCCACCTATCTGATGCCGAAGGACGACTTCGACTTCTGGAATCCCGCAAACGGCCACAAGCCACTGCTCGGCCGCGGCAACCAGAACGTCTTCGAGGACAGCGTGGCCCCGGTGCACCAGGCCGGCCAAACGCTACTGTGGGAGAACAGCCACCAGATCGACGCCGACCTGCGCCTGGACCCGGCTCCCGGACACACCCCGGGCTCCTCCGTGCTGACCCTCACCTCCGGGACAGACCGCGCGGTGTTCGTCGGTGACATGCTCCACAGCCCCGTGCAGATCGTCGAGCCCCACGCCAACAGCTGCTTCTGCGAGGACCCCGCGGGCTCGCGCGCCACCCGCCGCAAGGTGCTGGGCTGGGCGGCCGACAACAACGCACTCGTGATCCCCGCGCACTTCGGCGGCCGCGGCGCCGCCGAAGTGGTCCGCGAGGCAGACAAATTCGCCATCAAAGGCTGGGCCCCCTTCGCCCCGTACACCGAGCAGGCCTGAGACCTTGAGGAAAGTCACCACCGTGAACCTCCACCACCCCGACCCCATCGTGACTACGGCACAGGGAACCGTTCGCGGCCTGCGCCAGGGCGACACCGCCGCTTTCCTCAACGTCCCCTACGCCGCCCCGCCCCGCGGCGCCGGCCGATTCGCGCCGCCCGAGCCGCACGAGCCGTGGGATGGCATACGGGACGCCACCGCGCCCGGACCCAACGCGCCGCAGTCCGAACGCAAGCTCGGCAGCGTGAACATGACTCCCTACTTCGGCACCGGCTGGAGCCGCGGCGACGACTACCTGACCGTCAACGTCTTCACACCCGCCGACGGCGGCGGTAGCGGTGGTGACGACCTGCCCGTCATGGTGTTCGTCCACGGCGGCGGATTCGTCGCCGGATCGACGCGGTCCGCGATGTACGACGGCTCCGCCTTCGCCCGCGACGGCGTCGTCCTCGTCACCCTCAACTACCGACTCGGCATCGCCGGGTTCCTCGACATCCCCGGGGCGCCCGCCAACCGCGGCCTGCTCGACGTCGTCGCCGCACTGCGCTGGGTGCGGGAGAACATCGCCGTCTTCGACGGTGACCCGCGCAACGTCACCCTGTTCGGCCAGTCGGCCGGGGCGACCATCGTCAGCGGCGTCCTCGCCACCCCCGACGCCACGGGCCTCTTCCGTCGGGCCATCGTCCAAAGCGGTAGCGGCCTAGGGGCATTCACCACCGATCAGGCCGCCCGCGTCACCCAGGCGGCAGCCGAGGCCCTGGACATCGAGCCTCACCTCGACGCCTTCGCGGACATCTCCGACGCCCGCCTGGTCGAGGCCGCCTCCCGGCTCGCGGGCATCGACCTGCACACCGAGACCCACCACGACCCACTGATCGGACTCAGCCCCTTCAGTCTCGTCCTCGACACGCAGCCCGCCGAATCCGTCGCCGCCGGGCACAGCAGCGACATCGACCTGCTCATCGGGACCAACACCGAAGAGGGAAACCTCTACCTGGTCCCCGTAGGCAAGTACTCCACGTCGACCGCCGGGGACGTCGACGACACGGCGGTGCGCTCGCACCCGAAACCGGCGCAACTCGTTGAGACCTATCGCACGACACGCCCCGAGGCGTCCCTCGGCGAGCTGCGCTCCGCCATCATGGGCGACGCGCTGTTCGGCGCGGGCAGCTGGGCCCTGGCCGGCGCACACGCCGCCCACCCCGAGTCCGCCACCTACGCCTACGAGTTCGCCTGGCGCTCCCACGCCCTGGACGGACAGCTCGGCGCCACCCACGCGGTCGAGCTGCCCTTCGTCTTCGACCGCACGGATCGGCCCGAGCTGAAAGGCCCCGACGCCCTACTCGGCCCCGACAAGCCCCCCACCGATCTCGCCACCCGCATGCACGCCGCCTGGGTCCGGTTCGCCCAGACCGGCAACCCCGGCTGGGACCCGTACGACACCGAGCGCCGGGCCACTATGCGCATCAATGCCCACTGGACCCAGGTCGACGACCCCAGAAGCCGCGAGCGCCAAGCCTGGAGCTGACCCGCATGTGGATCCGTCCGCAACCTTACAAGGAACACCGTGACCAGAACCGTCATCACCACCGAGAACGCACCCACCCTGCCGGCCCCGCTGTCCCAAGGCATCCGTAAGGGCCCCCTCCTGCAAGTCTCCGGGCAGCTCCCCTTCGACCCGGACACCGGTGAGGTCGCCGGCACCACGGTCGCCGAACAGACCACACAGGCCCTGCGCAACGTCACCGCCGTCCTAGAGGCGGGCGGCGCGGGCCTCGAGGACGTCGTGATGCTGCGCGTATACCTCACCGACCCCGCTCATCTGGCCGAGATGAACGAGGCGTACACCGCCGCCGTCGGCGAGCCCTTCCCCACCCGAACCACCGTCTACATGCAGCTTCCGCCAGGCCTGCTCGTCGAGGTCGACGCCCTGGCAGTGCTCGACGACTGATCGCGATGGCCGGTCGTCTGACGAGGACGCGCACCAACCCGAGGGTTCCACCGCCGCAACTGCCGGACCCCTGTGCAACTCGCCGGACGACCGGCACCACCCTCTGTGCCTCAGCCCGAACGCCTCATCCACGGATTGTTCAAATAATAGGGGCGTTGCCGCTGGGCGCGCGTCGACATCAACGGTGCCACCGCAGTCCGGTCTGAGCACGCCTACTACCAAGGCCAGCGACGGCAACCCGGTCCCGGCCCGGCGAGAAGGCCCAGCCTGGATCAAACCACCCCTCCCCCTGTCGCTCTCGCCACACTCGTGGTCCCGACAACCATCTACTCCGAGCGCATCGACACCCTGCCAACCGAACTCAGTGACCTGGTCCGCGCAAAGATCGGCGCCATCGCCTCCCTCTCCGGAGTCGACATCGTTCCCAGGCTGCCGAAAACCCGATCCCGCAAAATCCTGCGCCGCGCCCTTCGGCAGATCGTGGACGGGCAAACATCCGATACCCCCTCGACGATCGAGAACCCCACAGTCGCGGGGATCGTCAAAGTCCTCCGCCCCAACACCGATCCCGGGGAGCCGATGCAACCACACCATCGACTCCCCGATCCCGTACCGGTGGCGACCAAGACGACATCAGCGCCAGGCAATCGCTTCGCCGCCGCCGAGCTCGCCCCACCCTCCGCCGGTTCGCTGCATCCAGTGGTAGGTCGATACCCCCAACCACCCAACAGAATCGACAATGATGCCGCTCCATTTGGCGTGCACCGCCCGGAAACACCCCGCACCGCCGTGTTCCGGATCATCGCCGGCACTTATGCCCCACTGCGAAGCTTCGAGCACTGGCCCGCGATGAACAGTTCGGAAGCTGCCGACCACTGACAATGGGCTGGTGACGTCGCACAAGTTACCATCAGTGAATCTGTAACCTACCGCGCTGAATGAACCATCCCGAGTCTGATGCACACAGTGTCATTTGTGTGCGACCGGTCGGTCGGCACGGTATTCAGCGTAGTTTCGTGGCCTCGTACTCGGTTGGAGGGATCCGCCCGAGGCGGTGCATAAGCCTGGCGGTGTTGAACCAATACACCCACGCAGAGGTGGGCGGATTCAACCGGTCGTCGCAACAATGTGCCGTGAGGACGAGTGTACCTGTTCGGCAAACACTTCCGCTGGAGTTCTCCAACCGTGGATCTTCGAGGGCGGTTGTTGAGCGCATCAGCGACCGCCTGAAGTTCACGGAACTTGTATCGCGACAGATCAGTACCCTTCGGGAAATACTGCCGCAGGGGCCCATTCATGTTCTCGCTCGTCCCGCGCTGCCATGGACTTTACGGATCGCAGAAGTAGACACGGATACCCGTTGGTGCCGTCAACTCAGCATGACGCGCCAGTTCCCTTCCCCGATCCCATGTCACGGATCTGCGTAGATGCTCGGGCAATGGTGTCAGCGTCGCGGCCAGAGCATCACAAACGGACACCGAACCATATCCGGACAGCGCCTGGCCCGTGCTTCATCATCGCCGCTATCCCATAACCTTTCAGGCGCGGCAGATGTAGCAGTGTCGTGAATCTGCTGGTGCGCGCGACCGGCGTGCCGATCGCGGACCGGTTCAGACCTGATAGTGAGGTCGCCCCCCAATGCCCCAGCGTCTTCCGACTCTCGACCTCCTCCGGCCGAGCTCCGATGGTCACCTCATTGGTGATGAAACCGATGCGCTGCTTCCGTGCTCGCGCACGAGGCTTACGTACCGCCCGACCGGTGCGCAGGCACGCGACGAGCTCCCGCTCCAAGCCGCCACGCCCCTCGATGAAGAGCGATTGGTAGATCGCCTCATGTGAAATGCGCATCGACGGATCCTCCGGATAGTCGATCGGTAGGCGACTCGAGATCTGCTCCGGACTCCACGCCGTCGCCCACCAACGGTCACCGCGCCGAGGCTTGTTGCGGCCAATCAATCGATCGTCTTCGGCGAGCTTCGCCGGCTTCGGGCGGCTGGCGGCGAGGGCGGCCTTCCACTGTGCGGTCGACGCCCGGTATGGGGTCTTCCCATTACCGGTGGCGGCGATCCGCCGCAACTCTCGCGAGATCGTCGACGGGGATCGTCCGATCCGGTCAGCGATGTCGCGCATACTCATACCCTTGGCTCGCAGCAGCGCGATATCCTCGCGTTCGGTGAACGACAGGTACCTCCCCGAGACCGGGATCGACTCGATCGGTGGCATCCCGCCAGCCTGGCGGAACCAACATGTCCCTACCGGTCCCGACACGCCGCACGCTGTCGCTGATTCGTCCTTGTGAGACCTTCGGCGATCCGCGTCCAGAATGCCCGCTCGAGGTCTCGGCGCACCGGAGGACGTCCCGGTGACCGCATCACCGCACGCCCCGTAAACGCTGCCGCCCACCCGGGTGATCGTCCCATTCCCACACCTCCATGATCGAGGTGTTGCTTCCACCAGTTGAAGCTGGTTTGCGACCCCACGTCCGAATGGTGCGCAGCGCGTTCATCTGCTGCATCGACCGCAGCGTGCAGGCCTGGTTCACCGCCCGCTGCACGAAGGCGGTCTCCTTGGACGCCGACACCTCCCAACCGACAATCGTGCCGGCGAACGCATCGATCACGATCGTCGTGTAGCGAAGCCGGGCACCATCCGCACGTACGTGAAGTCTGCGACATAGAGGGCGTCGGGCCGGTCGACCCGAAAGTTCCGGTCGACCAGATCCGGCGGCCGCCGGCACCTATAGCTCCCGCACGGTGGTGCGAACCCTCTTCGCCCGGGTGGCACCACCCCACCCGTTGACACGCATGAGCCGCTCCACGTGCAGCGGGCCACCTCGATACCCTGGCGGCGCAGGTGGGCCCACATCTTCAACGAGCCGTACAGCGACTCCGGTCTGCGCCTACCGTGCTCGTCACGCTCGACGCAGTACGAGGCCAGCACCGCGGTGATGGTGGCGTCCCACAACGCCCGCCTCGACAACGGCCGCGTCAGCCAGGCGTAGAAGGTTCTCGGGGCGATCGTGCACTGAGCGCACGGCAGATCCGTACGACCCCGAACTGATCGCGGTGTTAGGTGTGCATCAAACTCGGGACGATTCAGAACGCGACAGGGTGCGGGTGTGGGTGCCGCCAGCAGCTGCCTATATCAGGTGGTCTTCAGTACGGAACCACGGATCCACCGGAATGACTCGGAAGCACCGACCTTGCTCGTCGACTATCCGCCCGTAGACCTTCACCTGGCGCAGAACCAACCGACGGTCGACCACTTCCACAGAAGGGTGATCCCGAGCCAGCCGAAGCAGCAGCTCGTCGAGATGTTCCAGAGAACGCAGATTCACGATGACGCAAAGGTTTGCAGGGCTGGCGACAGCTGCACAATGGCGTGTTTCGGACCAGGTTCCGATGGAACGGCCGACCACCTGCATGTCTGCGTCGGGCACCCGAATCCAGAACAGAGCCATGGAATGCCAACCTACGAGCGAACGTGCCACGTCGCATCGAAAGATGATATCGCCATGGCGACGCAGGCGGTCCAGCCTTCGTTTCACTGCTTGGGGGGTGCTGCCGAGGTCATCGGCGAGATCGGTGTAGGCACGCCTGCCGTCATGTCCCAACGCCAGGAACAAGGCGTGATCCCCGCTGTCCAATGATCTGCTCTGCGGAGTGGTTTCCGCACGAGCTATCGGCGATGGGGGTTTTCCCAGTTCATCGCGGACCTGGTCCATCTGCATGCGATTCAAGACACCCAGACGCCAGAAAATTCCACCGAACGTGCTTCCGTAAACGTGAGTGCGTAGACGAACAACTGCATCAGGAACCGGCAGCGCTTCCAACAAGGCAACAGAGATCCCAGCAAGAGTGGGGGCGAGCATCAGCGCCAGCACCTGATACTCACCGGTTGTGACGCAAACCGTGCTGATGTTTGGGACCTCGGACAGCTCCCGCGCAACGGACAACTCGGACCCCGGCCGACACAAGAATTCTACTACCGCACCGCGGGACCCCCAGTTACTTAACGACACCGAGATCCACGCCGCCCCCGATTCAGCGAGCCGCTGCCATCGACGTGCCAGAGTGACCGGCGCCAGTTCGAGGACATCACCCAGCGCCGCCCAACTGGCGCGTGGGTTGACCTGCAGAGCATCTACCAACGCAAGGTCGAGTTCGTCTAGCATGTGGCCCCTTCCCTTCGGCGGGATCCGACAATGTCGTTTTCAATCAAAATGTGCCGAGAATTAACATCTTTCCATCATTCTGTAGGTGGGATGCCGGTGCTCACGCACTCTTGTCAACATTCCATGGCAACGGCCGCCGTGCAGAACATCTGGCAAGAGTTGGAGAACACCACTATGGTCGACATTGGCGCTACTATCGATCGCGACAAGCTTTATCGGAAAATCGGCCTGCGGATTCTGCCGCTGCTTGTGCTCTGTTACACCTTCGCCTACCTAGACCGGGTAAACATCGGGTACGCAAAGCTTCAGATGACCGAGGATATAGGGATCAGCGAGTCAGCGTACGGTCTGGCAGCCGGGATCTTCTTCCTCGCGTACGCTCTCTTCGAAGTCCCCAGCAACTTGCTGCTGGAGAAAATCGGCACTCGCAAGACCCTCTTCCGGATCATGGTTCTATGGGGAATCACCTCTGCGACAATGATGTTTGTTACCAACGCGATGACGTTCTATGTACTGCGATTTCTTCTCGGGGTCTTTGAGGCCGGTTTCGCGCCTGGCATCATCTTCTACCTGACCTTATGGTTTCCGCGGGCTCGGATGGCTGGAGCGATGGCTCTGCTAATGATCCCTGGACCGCTGGGATCAATGATCGGCGGGCCGATCTCGTCCTGGACAATCACCAGGTTCAACGGAACGCTCGGTCTCGCAGGGTGGCAATGGATGTTTCTCGCCGAGGGTCTGCCATGTGTCCTGCTCGGGTTCGTCGTGTGGAAAACGTTGGTAGACCGGCCGAACCTGGCGAGTTGGCTCACCGACGCCGAGAAGGCAGTAATCCAGCAGGAGGTGTCGGATACGGAGGACGCTGCGTCCACCCATAACTTTCGACAAGTCTTGCGGGATCCCCGCATTTACGCGCTGGCCATCGGGTACTTTTGCCTGATCGGCGGCCTGTACACCGTCGCATTCTGGTTGCCGACGATTCTCAAAGAAAACGGAGTCGCAAGCACGACGCAAATCGGGCACTTGTCCGCAGCCCCCTATCTCGTCGCGCTGCTCGTCATGTTTCCACTCGCCCGCCACTCGGACAAGCGGGGCGAACGACGCCTGCACAGCTCCGTGCCAGCCCTTGCCGCTGCGGCCGCGCTTCTTATCTCAGCGCTGACGGCGAACAATTTCCTCGTCTCGTTCGTTGCGATCATCGTGGCCACAGCGTGCCTACAGGGTGCTTATGTCGTATTCTGGGCCATCCCAGCCGGCTACCTCAGCGGAACAGCCGCCGCGGGCGGTATTGCCTTCATCAACAGCATCGGCTTACTCGGCGGATTCTTCAGCCCGACACTGATCGGCTACATCAAGGATTCGACTGGAAGCGCGTCCCCCGGGTTAGTGGTCATGGCAGGGGTGGTGCTCGTCGGCGGGTTGCTGATCTTCGCGAACCGCCTTCCCCGCAAATCGCCGTTCGCGGCAGATGACCCGAGCCCCCGACCCTTGGCCCGCGACTCTGCTCCCCTTGCCAACAGAAACCCTTAGAACCGAACCATGAGGAGGAATTTACTGTGCGCATACTAGTGGCAGGCTTCCAACACGAAACGAACACATTCGCAGTGGGACCGCCCGCGAGTTACGACAGCTTCGTCAACGGCGAGGGGTTTCCCGCTCTGCGACGGGGAGACTCTGTGCACGAACTCGAGGAGGTCAACATCCCGATGGGAGGGTTCCTCAAGGAGCTCAAGAGCAAAGGTATTACGATCGTGCCGGTCATCTGGGCAGGGGCGAGCCCGTCTGCTCCAGTGACACGCGATACATATGAAAAGATCTGCGGTGAGATAACATCCGCGGCTGCCGTCGCCGCCCCCGACGCCATCTACCTCGACCTCCACGGAGCGATGGTCGCGGAGCACCATGACGATGGTGAAGGCGAACTTCTAACTCGATTGCGGGCGATCGTCGGGGAGAGAGTGCCCATCGTCGCAAGCCTGGACCTGCACGCCAATGTCACGACTCGAATGGTCGAGAACGCCGACGCTCTCGTTGCCTACCGCACGTATCCCCACACCGACATGGCCGAAACGGGGGCGCGAGCCGCGGGTTTGCTGCTCCGGCTCACTGCTGGGGAAACCCTCCATTGCGTGATTCGACGCATCCCATTTCTGATCCCGATCAACGCGGGATGCACACTCACAGACCCGGCAGGACTCGTCTACGAAAAACTCGGAGCCCTTGGGGGCGATACCTCGTGCATGTCCTTTGCCGCCGGATTCCCGAGCAGCGACTTTCCTGAGTGCGGGCCCACAGTGTGGGGATATGGAAGTGACCGGGCGGACCTTGAGCGCGCCGTCGAGCTCCTCTACAACGAAGTTGTCGGACGCGAGTCCGAATGGATGGTATCGCTACAGGGTCCGTCGGCCGCCGTGGGCGATGCCATCAGGATTGCGGGCGCATCCACCCGCCCCGTAATCATTGCGGACACCCAGGATAATCCGGGAGCTGGTGGTAACGCCAATACGATGGGCATTATCCGGGCTCTTCTCGACGCCGATGCGGAGCGCGCAATAGTCGGTGCGATTTGTGACCCCGACGTCGCTTCAGCCGCGCACGCAGCGGGACCGGGGCAACCGATCACGGTCGCTCTCGGCGGCCAATCGAGTATCCCTGGCGATGAACCCCTCAAAGAGACGTTCGTAGTGGAGCGAGTCTCAGATGGTCGGTGCCGCTTCGGCGGCCCGATGATGCGTGGCAATGAGATCGACCAGGGCCCATCCGCCTGCCTTCGAATTGGCGGCGTCAGAATCGTCGTCACAACCTGGAAGTCACAGTTATTCGACCGCAACCAATTCCGGATGGTCGGCTTAGAACCCGAAGATAGCGAAATCGTGGTCGTCAAGAGTTCGGTGCATTTCCGAGCGGACTTCCAACCGATCGCTCATTCCATTCTCGTTGCGAAGGCCCCCGGCCCTGTCGCTGCCGATCCATCGGACCTTCCATGGCAGAGGTTGGCGTCCGGGATCAGAATCGGACCACTCGGCGTGCCTTTTGGTGGGCAGAATCTAGCGAACGTCACAACAGTCGGGCTTGTCGTGGGATGAGGGTATTTCAGTAAGGAGCGAAACCGGAGTTGCCCACTCCAGGGTCTTGCGGGGTCGAGTATTCAACTGGGAGGCAACCTCGACCAGACCGCTCTGACGTATGGATGCTGAGGTCGCTGGCTATGCTGAGGTCGCTGGCTTTGGGAAAGTACTGACGCAGAGGCCCGTTGAGGTTCTCATTGCTGCCGCGCTGCCACGGCGAGTGGACGTCATCGTGCGACCGAACCGTCATCGTGTCCCGGTCCGGCGGTTGATTCCGACACGGCGGCACGCCTCAGAGTTACTCACCCCTAGCCGGATCAGCCGAGCGAACTGGTAGGCGTCCCGGTGGAGTAGTGGGGTTTGGGACTGAGCGGCGCGGCTCCGACGTAGAGAGGGCCATCGGCGGGATCTTCGGTGTGTACCGCCAAGCACGCATCGAAGAAAGAGGTCCACCGATGGCCCTGTCCCAGTCTGCCCTTTCCGAGCTACTCGACGCATTCCGTGCCGGAGAAGGCGTGGATCTGATCCGTGAATCGGTCCGGATGGTCATGCAAGAACTGATCGAAACCGAAGCCACCGAACAGATCGGCGCGGGCCGCTATGAA
This sequence comes from Rhodococcus koreensis, assembly GCF_017068375.1. Lineage (NCBI taxonomy): Bacteria > Bacillati > Actinomycetota > Actinomycetes > Mycobacteriales > Nocardiaceae > Rhodococcus > Rhodococcus koreensis. The sequence goes on along the minus strand of NZ_CP070611.1, from coordinate 149,039 downwards.
CGCACCGAGGCCCGCACCACCGAACGCAACGGGGTCAGGCCCCGGTTGGTGGCCACCCAGGCCGGCGACGTCCCATTGCGGATCCCGAAACTTCGCCCAGCCCGATCCCGCCACCGCCGCCCCCACGGGGGACGAGGTTCGTGATCAGTTGGTCGGCCGGTTCCCCAAGATCGGTCCGCTGATGGACCAGGCGAAGGCAGAGGTTTTGGCGTTCAGCACATTTCCGCGGGCGCATTGGTCGAAAATCTGGTCGACCAATCCGTTGGAGCGGGTAAACAAGGAGAGCAAGCGCAGAGCCCGCGTCGTGGGCATATTCCCGAACGAGGCGGCCGTGATCCGACTCGTCGGTGCGGTCCCGGCCGACATGCACGGCGAGTGGCACTCCAGCGAGCGCCGCTACCTCTCCGAGGGGTCGATGGCGTTGCTGGGCCCCAGCGGCGATACTGAAGCCATCGCCGCGATCACCCGTGGCGAGTAGGCACCGAGGATTCAACCTCAAAGCCCACCACCCCACGGGGCGCTATCGCGAACTGTTCCCGCTTCTCCGTCAGAGCAATGCCGGGGTGTCCTCCGTCGCGCTGTGTCGAGTCCTGCCTCGCAACCTCCGAGTAGTGTCGCTGTTGCTTCTGGAACGCTAATCGACCAACGTCAACGAATTTCCGGGCGCCTGTAGAGACTGAGCGTCCGTACCACATTGTGTCAGGGCATGATTCGCCGTGATTCCACCACCCATGCGGCGATCTGGGCACGCGAGGTGAAGCCCAACTTGGCAAGAAGGTGTTCGATGTGTCCCTGCGCGGTACGCACAGATATCGTCAAGCGGGACGCTATCTCTCTATTGGTCAACCCCTCGGCGACCAACTCGGCGACCTCACGCTCGCGCTTGGTCGGACCGGCCTGTCCAGTGGTCGGTGTGTTTGACGCCGGACTTTGCTCACCGAGTGCGTAGGCGACCGCGGACTCCACTCCCAGCTTGTTCCCTTTTCTCTGAGCCGCGGCAAATGTCTTTTCGCTCAGCGCCCTCCGTGTATCCCGTTCGCTTCTCTCGTGGTACGGGACCAACCCAGATACGAAGATCGGGGAACTCCCCATGGCATTGCTGAGGTTTTCTGCAGCCGAGGTCAACACCACGGCTCGTTCGAAAGCACCTTCCTCGGCAGCGATCCACGCGAGTGCTTGTAGGCACATGCTGATGACGAGCCGCTCATTGACTTTCCGAGCAGCGCGGAGCGCCTGTTGGAGTAGCTCGTTCGCCCGTTCGGTATTGGCGTGTCGCCACACCACCACGGCCAGGGCCCACAGCAAATACGACCGATGCACTGCTTCACCATGCTCTTCGGTGACCGCGAGTGCACTCTCGTAACATTCGATGGCGCGCTCAGTGTGATTGAGCAACTCGTACGCGAACCCGAGACCCTGCAACAAGAGGATGTGGAGAGCAAGCGCGCTCGGCACGGCGGCGTAGGTTGGTCGTGCGGCTTCGAAATGAACTTGTGCAGAGTCGACGTCGCCGCCGTAAAAGGCACGGTAACCTTCGGCAAGGTCGATGTGCGCCCGCAGCAGAGGATCGGCCGATCGATCGGCAAGCGCCCGTCCAGCGTGGATGAGGATCGTCGATGCCTGCAGGTCGCCCTGCACTCCGGCCATCACGCTGGCCCAGAGTATTGCCTTGGCGCGGTCAACGCCTACGGTGCGGGGCGACTGCGCCAGGAGCCCATCGATCCAGCGCCGTCCTTCGGTCAATAAACCGCGCGATAACCAGAGAGGGAACAGCGCTGCGGCCATGCCAAGCCCGGACTCGGGATCTTCGGAGAGGCAAAACTCTTGTGCCTGTCGGAAGTTCGGCAGTTCGGCGACCAATCGGGTCAGCCACTCGAGTTGCCGCGGACCGACCCAGTCAGCCTCGGCGTCCGAGGACAGCTGCACGTACCAGTTTCTGTATCGGGTGCGCAGCTCGGAGTAGTCGGTGTCGGCGCGGATCTTCTCCCGGCCGTAGTCGCGCACGGTCTCGAGCATCCGGAACCGAGCGACCGGAGCCGACTGTTCTCGAATGAGAATCGACTTGTCGACGAGAGAGGTGACGGTGTCCAGGAAATCGTCAACGGTCGGGTCCTGCCCGAAGATCTGCTCGGCCGCATTGAGTTCGAAGCTACCGGCGAACATGGACAGGCGAGCCCACATCAGTTGTTCCAGGGGTGTGCACAGGTCATGGCTCCAGTCGATGCACATCCGCAGGGTCTGTTGCCGTGACGGGGCGTCTCTGCGTCCGCGGGTCAGGAACCGGTAGCGGTCGGTGAGTCGCTCGAGAATCTCCTCTGGGGAGATCGCCCGAAGTCGTGCGGCGGCCAGCTCGATCGCCAACGGCAGGCCGTCGAGGTGCTGGCATATCCGGGCGATGGTCACCTTGTTGTCGTCGGTGACCTCGAAGCCGGGCAGGACCGCGGCGCCCCGCTCGGCGAACAGTGCCATTGCGTCGTTGCCGGGCAGCCGTCTCGGCAGATGGTCGGCGTCGGGTACCGCAAGCGGGGCTATCGGTAGCGCTACCTCGCCGCTGATGCCGATCGGCTCGCGGCTGGTCAGGAGCATCCGCAGGCCCGGGCTGGTGCGGAGCAGCGCTTCGGAGAGTTTCGCGACCGCGTCGAGCACCTGCTCGCAGTTGTCCAGAACGAGCAGCACTTCGCGCGGGGCGATGAATTCCGCGAGGACCTCGGGAAGTGGCCTCGCGGTTCTGTCGCGTAAACCCAGCGCATCCGCCACCACGTTGACGAGAAGCGAGTCATCGCGCAGCTCGCCCAGATCGATCAGGAACACACCATCAGCGAAACGCGTCTGGGTTCGACCGGCGACTCGCAGCGCCAGTCGGGTCTTGCCCACTCCTCCCATCCCGGTCAAGGTCACCATGCGGGCCGTCGAGAGTAAGTTTGTGACCTTCGCCGTCTCCTCGCGACGGTCGATAAAGCTGGTCAACTCCAGCGGCAGCGCCCCGGTGCGGACTGAATGAGCAGCTGGTGACTCACTATCGTGCGGTGGGTGCGCCGGTGGTGGGTGACTGGAGTCGCCCGCGTGAGTTTTCTCGTAGCCGGCGCGCGCGGCCATGTCGTCGACAGGATAGCGATGCTGGCGTTGCAGGTGCGTCAGTTGTCTGCCCAGTTCCCCGACGGATGGCCGACTGGCAGGATCGTTTGCCATCGTCGCCTCGATCACAGTGCTGACATCGTTCGCGATGCCGTGCTCTCGCGGGTTCGGCGTCGGCTCGGTCGTGATCCGGACGAACTGGGCGACCAGTTGCTCACCACTCCGGCGTTCGAAGGCAGCGTGGCCGGTGGCGGCGGCGAACAAGGTCGCGCCCAGACCGTACACATCGGCGGCCGGACTCGGTGCGCCACCGGCAATGACCTCGGGTGCCGTGAAGGCCGGCGATCCGGTCACAACTCCAGCGGTGGTTTCGAACCCGCCCGAGATGTGCGCGATCCCGAAGTCTGTCAACGCGGGATCCCCGTAATCGGTGAGCAAAATGTTAGCCGGCTTGACGTCACGATGGAGGATACCGAGGTCGTGGGCGGCTTGTAGGGCACCGGCGATCTTGACGCCGACGCGCAGCACCTCCTCCAGTCTCAACGGACCCCGCCTGCGGATGCGGGCATCGAGAGAGTCATGGGCATAGAAGGGCATGACAATGTACGGCCGGTCGTGCTCGGTGACTCCGACCTGCAGGACGTTGACGACATTGGGATGGCCGGTCAGCCGGCCCGCGGCACGCTGCTCACGCAGAAATCGCGCACGGCTGTCCTCGTCGAGATCCCCGGTCAGCACCTTCACCGCCACAGTGCGATCGAGCGCAGTCTGCCGACAGCGGTAGACGACCCCGAAACCCCCGCGCCCGATCTCCGCGGCGTCGGCGAACCCGGCCGCCGCCAAGTCCGCGACGACCGACCCGGCCACATCCGGACGGGTAGCGAAGGGATCAAACTCATTCATGAAGGGCCTCGGATTGCCGAACCGTGTCGATTGTGTGCCCGCTCGAAGTTACTCGTCCCAACGTCGAGCCGCGCAGAGTTAACCGACGCCGCACCTCGATGTCGTGAGGACTACTCGTCGAGTCGGTGTTTGGTCTCCGGGTCGAAGCGCAGCGCGATGGGATCGCCCAACGGGAACCGCCCTGACCTCGACTCCGTCTTTTCTCGCTCTTCTCGTCCGCCGGTGCGCACGAGTGTGCCCCGGCGTCGGGGGGGGTGACGCCGGGGCACTGGGGTGTTCTAGGAACAAAATCTGGGGGGATGCTCACCAGAACGTATCCGAGTCTACGGATCGCCACCGACAGGAAATCGGGCGGCCGGGATTTTTCAGTCAGTCAAACTTGAGTGGAGTAAACCACCGGTCGGCCTGTGGTTGCGCACCGGAGCAGGGCGGGATCCGCACCGTCTCCCCGCTTGAGGCTGGTGGTAGGACGTTATTTCAATGTGCAGTTTGCGCAGACCAAGCGCGTCTCAGGCATGGACCGGCCACAGATGAGCAGTGAGACCTTCCCCCAAGTGAAGGGCGAGCGTCCTAACGGGCAAACTCACCGCCCGTTCGGATCTGTGAAGGTCAGCCCACGGCGGGCGGCTCAACTTGCCTGCGAAGAATTTTGCCGGTCGGTCCTTTCGGGAGGCTGGGGACAAACCAAATCTGCCGGGGGTACTTGTACTCGGCGAGCCTGGCGCGAACAAACTCGATTATCTCAGACGGCTCGACGTGCGCTCCGCGTTTGAGCGATACGGCAGCTCCGATTTGCTCCCCGAGATGGGTGTGTTTGATACCTACAACAGCTGCCTCGGCAACAGCTGGATGCTCGTACAGAACCTCTTCCACTTCGCGTGGGTACACGTTGTAACCACCCCGAATGATGATGTCCTTTTTCCGGTCAACGATGCTGTAGTAGCCATCGCTATCTCGTGTGGCGATGTCTCCTGTGCGGAACCAGCCGTCGCTTATGGCCTCCGCGGTGGCCGCCGGACGAGCCCAGTATCCCTTCATCACGTTCTCGCCGCGAATTTGGATTTCTCCGGCCTCATCACATCCGACAATTTCGTTGTCGCCGTCGTCGACTAGTCGCAGCGTGCATCCGCGCACGGGAATCCCGATCGTGCCGGCTTTGCGTGGGTGTCCGGGCTGGTTGAAACAAGCGATGGGTGCGGTTTCAGAAAGTCCGTACCCCTCGTAAATCTCGCATTCGAATGTTTGTTCGAATGCCTTGAGAACCTCGACAGGCATCGGCGCCCCCCCTACGATGCAGCAGCGAAGATGGGATAGCTCGACGGAGTCGGCGTCGGGAGAGTTGAGCATCGCGGAGTACATGGTGGGGACCCCTTCGAGAACTGTAACCTCATCTCGAACCAGAACACGCAGGGCTGATTCCGCGTCAAACTTGGGGATCAGAGTCAGGAGCGCTCCTGACTTCACCGCGGCATTCAGCCCACAGGTTAGGCCGAACACGTGGAACAGTGGCAGGCACCCCAAGATGACATCACTGGACCCGGTCTGAATCAGAGTCTCAGCAGTCGTCGAAGCATTGGTCGACATATTCTCGTGGGTGAGTTCCGCTCCCTTAGGACTCCCCGTCGTCCCAGAGGTATAGAGAAGAACTGCGGTGTCGTCACGGCTACGCTCCACAGGTTCATCGATCGGGTTCCCAGTCAGATCAGCGTCGCTCGGACCACGGTCGTCGACCAACAGCGCGGGAATCTTCTTCGCTAGTGCGGCTTTCGCAACCAGATCCCCGCGAGACCGCGGGCCATAGATGAGAGCCATCCCAGAATCGTCCAAGTAATATGTGATCTCACGCTCCTTGAGCATGGGGTTGATCGGAACTGCGACGGCGCCTGCCATCAGAATCCCGTAGAAGATGACCGGAAACGCAGGGACGTTCGGCAGTACGATGCCGACCCGATCGCCGGATCGAATACCTCGCGAATGCAGGTCGCCCGCCACTGCCGCAGCGGCACGATGGAACTCTGCATAATCCAAGGTGGTTTCATCAAGCCGGATCGCGGGTCGATCGCCCAGTAGCCGAGCAGTCTCGACAAGATTGTTCGCAAGATTTGATGACATCGAAACGACTTCTCCTGGGTTGGCGTGGCGTCAGGAGGGCTACGGATGCGCCAGCGCTTCGGGAAGTGAAAGAGCGTCGCGCAAGTGAGCGTACCGACCTGAATTACGAGTTACTACGCGAGCGGGTCTCGCCAGCGTGCCGATGAACGTTGCCCGTCGTGGTTCACATACGTACAATAGACGATGTGTCGAGTATAATCAACGTACAGTCGAGGCACTTCGCCAGTTGCTTGCCTACGCAATGAGGACGAGGGCTGACTTGACGCTGCGCCGTTGATGGTTGACGCTCGCGCGAGCCGAGGACTTTGCACGGAAAGCACATGGATTGTCGAGTCGTGAAATGGGCGCCGAGTCACCAATTCCGCCCCAGTCTTTGACTATCAACATGACCATTAAATCGGTATCTGTATTCCAACTTGGTCAAGACCGAACTGGGAATTTGCCCCCGATAGTTCTACCGAACTGCCGTGCAATCCGAGAGACCATCTCGGGCGATGCAGCATGGCAAATCGTGGACGGACACCGCACCCCCGGCTACATATGCAGGTTGAACTAGCCTACTCTGTAGGCATGGCGACTTCGTTCTCAAACGGTCTCAACGGATCCGAACCCCGGACTGGTAGGCGCAATCTCAAGGGCGACAGGCGCGAGCAAGCAATCCTCGAGGGCGCATATGAGATTCTGCGCACCGAGCCGTTACGGAACGTTTCGATTGATGACCTTGCCAAGCGAGCGGGTTTGTCGCGTTCATCCTTCTATTTTTATTTCGAATCTAAATGGCAGGTTCTTTCGGCGCTTCTATCGAGTGTGACGGCCGATGTGTTCACTGCATCAGCAATGATCTTCGAGCGACCTCCCGGGATTTCTCCGGAGGCTGCCATCGAGCATGCAGTATCGGAGGTCATGGTCGTGTGGGAGCGGCATGGACACGTCCTGCGCGAGGTCGGTGATGCAGCGGCGGCCGAACCCACTTTGGGGGCCCAGTGGGACAAAATACTGGGTCGTTTTGTCGATGCGGCGGCCGCTGCGATCGAGCGCGACAGAGTTGCGGGTGTGGCTCTTGATGGACCACCGGCTCGTTCACTGGCGGCAGCGCTCATTTGGATGGGCGAACGGAACCTGGGACTTATGAGCATGCGAAGCGAGAATGCAATTCGCACCGAAGACATGGTGGAGACGGTCACCACAGTGTGGCTTAGAACGGTATTCGGTTTGGAATGGAGAGGCCGCTCGAAGAGCGATTAGTTCGGGTCGTTCAGAGCAATCGCAGCGAACTGGTTAAAAAAACCGGTTCGCTGCGATCGATTTGTTCTATTCAGCTTTGTCGCGCATGGAAAATGCGGACTTCAGGAAGTGGGTTCTCTTCCAGTCGAAGATAGGTCGAGTTGTTACTGTGGTTGATCGGCGGCCATCTTTGCCATGTTCAGTCCCGGCATCAGCATATGGCCACCGTCAACGTGCATCTCGAGTCCGGTTGTCCAACGAGACTCGTCGGACGCAAGCCACAGCACCGCTTCGCTCATGGCAAGTGGTGGCAGCAACCCGACATCGCGAAGGGCAGACCAGTACTTCGCGCCTTCGAGGTCTTCTTTCACGCCCTGACCGGGGCCTTTACCTGCACAGAGATCATATCCACCCTGCCAGTCGAGGGCTGGAGTATCAGTCGGCCCCGGGAGCAAGATATTGACTCGAATTCCGTACTGACCAAACTCGAGCGCAGCGCTTTTCGCCAGCCCTATTACGCCGTGCTTCGACGCGACATAGTGGGCGTAATGGGGTGACCCTTCCACGCCGTTGCCGGAAGAGGTCACGATGATCGAGCCGCCGCCCCGTTCCGTGATCGCCGGCGACACTGCCTTCAAGGTGCGCCACACCCCGGTGATATTGACGTCTAGAACAGCGGTGAATTCGTCTTCAGGGATGTCGTGGAACGGGTGTACGGTCCAGATCCCGGCGTTGGCGACCGCAACGTCCAGACCACCGAATGCCTTTACGCCGTCAGCAACCAGTTTGTCGAGCGACGACTGCTTCCGGACATCTCCCTCGTGTGCAATGATTCGTCGTCCCAGTGCTTCGACCTCTTTGACGGTGATCTGGAGGTCATCAGATGATCCGGTCGGATACGGGAGTCCGGTGTCCGGCGGACAGTCGATGGCGAGGATATTGGCGCCCTCCTCAGCGAGCCGGATTGCGTGTGCCCGTCCCATTCCACGTGCCGCACCTGTTACCAGGGCGACCTTTCCGTCCATGCGTCCCATTGGTCTCTCCTCTTGTGAGTGTGCATCGGATTGGTTGTGCCTCCCGGTGATCGGCGTACCGGGTACCGGGTGACCACTTGTGTTCGTTGACTTGCCTAATGGCGGTGCAGTTCTGGCCCCGGTTTCTCCCCCACATTCACAAATGGTGGAGGCCGTCGGGAGGCAACGTTCGCAGCGCTACGGTGTGCTTTCCGTCGGGGTGATGAGCTGTAGCAGTATGTCGATTCCAGGTGGCTCGGTCCATACATGCTCTGAGTCGGCGATGATGAAAGGAGCTCCGATCGGGTCCGGTCGTCCGGGCCCGCGGATCGTGCATCCAGCGAGATCGAGTTCGCTCGTGTTTCCGTCGAACCGCAACGCGATGTGGTCGAGCTTTGCCGAGGCTCCGCCCAGCGCGAGATCGAGAACGTCCGGATCGTCGATGGTGTAGAGCTCGACATTGGCCGACGCTATCGCGAGAAACGTCGCGCGGATGGCGAGAGAGGGTGCCTGGAAAGTGTGCGCGATGCTGACGTTGAATCTGCTCTGCCAATGTGTGGTGGCCAACTCGAGATCGCGGACGAGTATCCCCACATGATCCAGCCGCGGAGTGCTGTCTTTTCGAGCATCGTCGGAAGGCGAGGATGAGGAGAGATCGATCATCGTCATTGGTGCCTCGCGGCGACGAAATGAGGGGACACGCCCGTTCGGGGTTCAGTCCAACGTTGGGTGACGACCTTGGACTTGGTGTAGAAGCGATATGCATCGTAGTTGAGCCCGTCATCGCCGAACCGCGAGTCGCCCCAACCTCCGAATCCGAACCAAGAGATCGGAACTGGAATGGGAACGTTGATCCCGACGCTTCCGGCCTGGACGCTGTGAACGAATCGGCGACCGGCCACTCCACTTGCGGTGAAGATGGTCGCACCATTGCCATATGGGCTGGCGTTCACGATGCGCAGTGCTTCGTCGAGATCATCGACGCGGACCACACTCAGGATCGGTCCGAACACCTCGTTCTGATAGAGATCGCTGTCGACGCTTACGTTGTCGACCAAGCTGGGGCCGATAAAATAGCCGGCGTCGGACGCTATGGTGACACGGCCGTCTACAACGACTTTTGCGCCTTGGCTAGGTGCCGCCTCCAACGCACCTCTGACTCGTTCGATGGCGACCTCTGAGATGAGTGGCCCCATGTCGGTGCCTTCGGCGTTCCCCGGTCCGGTACGGAAGGCGGTGGCCCGCTCCGCGGTCTTGGCAACTAGCTCGTCCGCGATTTCCCCGACCGCTACCGCGATGGGCACGGCCATGCATCGCTGACCGGCGGCGCCGTATGCGGCCGACGCCAGTGCGTCCGCTGCTGCGTCCAGGTCGGCGTCAGGCATGACGACCATATGGTTGTTCGCTCCACCCAGTGCCTGCACCTTCTTGCCGGCAGCGGCGGAACGGCTGTAGATCTCACGCGCAACCGGGGTGGAGCCCACAAAGGAAATGGCAGCGACGTCCGGGTGGTCGATCAGCGCGTTCACCGTGTCAACGCCACCGTGCACGACGTTGAAGACACCGTCGGGTAGCTCGGCTTCGGCGAGCAGTTGCGCCAGCCGCACCGAGGCGGATGGCACTCTCTCGCTTGGTTTGAGCACGAACGAGTTACCGCAGGCGATCGCGGCCGCGAACATTGACACCGGCACCATGATGGGGAAGTTGAATGGGGTGATACCAGCACACACTCCGAGTGGCTGGCGGAACGAGTATGTGTCAACTCCCCTGGAGACCTGTTCTGCGTACTCACCTTTGAGGTGCTGCACGACGGAGATCGCAACTTCGACAGCTTCCACAGAACGGGCGACCTCCCCTCTCGCGTCTGCGAGAGTTTTCCCCTGCTCCGAGGTGATGATCGATGCAAGCTCGTCACTGTGCTCGAGCATCAGGGCGCGGAAGCGGTGGAGAGTGGTCGCGCGGACGGGGGCCGGGGTCGAAGCCCAGGCCCCCGCAGCGCTTCGGGCGCTGGTTACAGCCGTGTCGACGACAGCAGCGTCGCCCAGCTCAACAAGCCTCAGTACGTGACCCGTGGCTGGATCGACAACCTCCGACCTCCGCCCGTTCGTCGAGCTGGAGGAGGTGCCAGCGATCCAGTGCGGCACCGTTGCAAGATGGACATCGTTTGTAATCACAGAAACTCCATAGTCACGAAGAGGCGAGTTGATGTTGTGGGCCGCTTAAGCTTTGGCGTCCCGGGGGTGCGGCAACTCGGGGAACATCTCCAAGCCATAGTTCGTCTTGAGATTCTCCACCTCTGCGGCTAGCTGCTCCGGAGTGCGCAATTCGCGATCGCGCGCTTCGTAGAAGTACTTGTCGATGCCGCCGCCGGGCTCGAATCCGCTGCTGTCGGGGCCCGGAACGAAGATCACGAGGATCCTCGCCTCTTCTCCGACTACCTCGTAGGTATGCCGCTGATCCTTGCGCCCCCAGACGAATTGACCCGCGCCGGCATTGTAGGACCCGGCTTCGGTGTGGATCTTGATTTCACCGTCCATCACGAAGAAGCCTTCCTCTTCGCGGTGATGGATGTGCCAGACCGGCTCGGTTCCGCGAACCCAGTTGGTCTCGATGATGATCAGCTGGCCATTGGTGCTTTCACCGGTCGCATGAATCCAGAAATCTACACCGGTCATGAAGTCGCCGGTCATGTTGAAATGCACATCGCTGCGGTGGGAGACGTAGCTCTCCCCGTCTCGGTTTGTCGTCGGCTGAATCTGGTCGACATCAGACTTCGTGACCATGAGGGCCCCTTTTTCGTTGCTTGCCGTGGTGATGAGTGACGTCACGGCTCGGACATTTTTGAGACTAGACTCACAGTTGATAAGAGTCAACACTCTGTCGGATTTCGACAAATCTGCAGTTCAAAGGGATAATCCGGGTGCAGGCCGACGCGCGGCCAGGCCACTGGTCCGCGCATAATCGACACAACGTTGACGAGGACCAACACTAAGTGCAAAGTTGGAACACCGACGTGCGACCCGACTAGTCGACGGTCGTACGCCCCTGACAGCAGCAATGGAGGAGACGACTGGTGAGTCCGCTACGAAAGCGCATAGGTGCCGCGACGAAGATCCGTGCAGGCCATTCATGAGCGATCTGCACCCTCAGGTACTCGAGTTGCTGGCGTCCCTGTCAACGAATCCACCGGCGCAGCCGTGGGAAGTGTCCATCACCGCGTACAGGGCGGTCGGCGAGAAATTGATCGGGTTGGCAGGTGATCTCAATCCACATTGCGACGTGAGGGACTTAGAGATTCCCCTTCGCGGGAGGGTCCTCAATGCCCGGAGTTACTCTCCCAAAGGCACAACCGGGGCAGCGCCGTGTGTCGTGTACTTCCACGGTGGCGGTTTCGTCAGGGGCAGCCTGGACTCTCATGACCGACTGTGTCGCGAGTTGAGCGTCCAGGGCGCTCTCCGCGTGATCTCGGTGGCGTACCGCCTTGCGCCCGAAAATACCTATCCGAGCGCTCACGCCGATGCGATCGAGTCGTTTTGCTGGGTGGCCGATCGTTCTGATGAACTGAGAATTGACGGCGAAGCACTGGCGGTTGCTGGAGACTCCTCTGGGGGGATGCTCGCAGCGGCGACCGCAGCGACTCTCAACGCACGTACAGACGGTGCGTCGGTCAAGGCGCAGGGACTTCTGTGCCCGGTGCTAGATCTGACCTTGAGTAGTGACTCTGTAAACAGATACGGATCGGCGCCTCTTCTTTCGCGTGCCGCACTCGAATGGTGTATCGATCAATACGTGCCCAACGTGTGGCTTCGAAAGTCACCGGAAGTCTCGCCGTTGTTCAGTATGAATCTGAACAACGCCCCGCCTGCGCTCATCATCAACGCAGAGATCGATCCAGTGTCAGATGATGCCAGTCGATACGCGTCTGAACTGCAAGCTTCGGGCGTCGCAGTCATCCAACACGAGTATGCGGGCATGCCGCATAGCTTCTTTCTACTCGCCGGCGTGGTGGACGAGGGAGAGCGTGCTATCACTGGCTTCGCGGAAGGGTTGTCTAGATTGCTGCGCTAGGTGATCTGGGTCGAGCAACTCGCTACGTCGTCATCACTCATCACATCGGCCCGGTTTCGCCATCACATCGGCCCGGTTTCGCTCAGAGCTGCGTGGCTTCATTTTGGCGGTCGATGCCACGCTTTCCAACTTCCCAACTTCACACGAAAGCGGGCTTCGCACGAAAGCGGCGGGCCGCACATCACAATTTCATGCGATGTGCGGCCCGCCGACTGTATTCCCGTTCCTCCTACTGCAGGGCTACGCGGAAGACCTGAAACTCGATGACGGGTCCTGGTGTAATTCGCCCTTGTCCCACGAAGATGGTCTGATTGACCCAGCCGTACCTATCGTCCCCGCACTCGAGGCGCGGAGTAGTGACAAAGTAGTGGTCGCCAAAGTTCGTGCTCGATTCCCCGCCGGTCAATGCGGCTGCGGCAGCTTCGGTCACCTCGACCAGGCCCTGGTAGCTCATGTAGATGACGGCACCGTCGTCGGTATGGAACTGAGCGCGCACATCCAGGCGCCCGAATCCGTCATCTCCAGCCAGAAGCCAGTCACCGCCGCCGATGGCTGCTGTACCGCTCAGTCGATCACCCTTTACAGTGCCGCCGGTAACGGGGAGGACCTGCCGCATTCCGTATGGTCCAGGACCGACGACCTGCGGCGCAGCGAGTTCTGCGGTGTACGAAAATTCCGGGATGAGCTTCACTTGCTTACCTCCAGGCCTGCGGCTGCCATCACCTGGGACATACCCTCGGCAATGACTTCGACGCCGAAGGCTTGTTCGACGATATTTGGATCGAAGTACTCGCGAATCAAGACCACCTTGCCGCCTCTGATTCGCATGTGCGTGCAATAGGTGTTCGCGTACACGTGTCCGTTCTGCGTTACGGTCGCCTCGCCGTGTAGCTCAAGCACGAACAGCTCGGGATCAGTCGTGTCGTGCACAACCAACGAGTCGATCTTCAGGTCGGGCACGGACTTGAAGAACCAGTCGATGAAGTGGCCGATGAGTTGGCGGCCGGGGACGGTTTTCGCAAGCGGCTCAGGGGCGAACGGCATCTCCCAAACAGCATCTTCGGCGAACCAGTCTTTCCAAGCCTCCAGCGCTTTCCCGGTCGGCGGCCCGCTGTCGAGGTCGCCCCAAAAACCATCCACTACCTTGCGATTTTCTGCTTGTGTACTCACAGTCGCCTCCTTGGTGGGCTCTGGCGACGACTGATGCGCCAGCCGCCGTAGCCTCAAAGAATGCCCGTCCTGTCGGTTATAGTCAACAGTGTGTCGACACGATTCTGCGACAGGCGCACCTAGCCTTCGCCGCATTTGTGGACGGTGTGTTGATTATCGACGACTGTGAGTCTAATCTCAGGGTGGTCGGCCCAAGAATCGACTGGACAGGGTGCCCGCGAAGCCGCATTCCGGCGGGCTCGAGAGGCATTCCGCTTTGGGCATTTATGCGCCACTTAAGGAGATGTGATGAGCACTTTGACCAACCGGCTCTACCGATTGCGGAGTCGTCCGGAGGGGGAAGTAACTGCCGATAACCTGGAATTGTTGGAAGAGCCGGTTGCCGAGATCCTTGATGGGCAAGCGCTTATTCGGACGCACTACTTGTCGGTCGACCCCACGAATCGTGTGTGGATGAGTGCGATGCGTTCCTACATCCCTCCGGTCGAATTGGACGCGGTCATGCGCGGGGCCGGTGTTGGGCAGGTCGTGGCCAGCCGACGTGACGATCTTCCTGTCGGCTCGTTTGTTGTGGGATTGACTGGCTGGCAGGACTATTGCGTAGCTGATGCAGCGAGTGAAGATATGTCATTTACAGTCCTACCCGATCCGCTACCGGCCCCCCTCCCCGCGTTCGTCGGAGTCCTGGGCCACACCGGAATATCGGCGTACCTCGGTGTCGAGTTCGGTGATCCTCGACCGGGAGAGACTTTCTTTGTATCCGCTGCGGCCGGAGCAGTGGGATCTATTGCAGGTCAGCTCGCAAAGCGGCGGGGGGCCCGTGTGGTCGGTATCGCAGGCGGCGCCGAGAAATGTCGATACCTGGTAGAAGAGTTGGGGTTTGACGCGTGTATTGACCGACATGCTGGTGACTGGCAGAAGCAACTCGACGACGCCACGCCTGATGGTATCGACGTGGACTTCGAAAATGTTGGCGGCGAAATCATGGACCACGTTTTCGGCCGACTGAACATCGGGGCACGAATAACGCTCTGCGGGCTGGTTTCCGAGTACAACGACTATAACGGCGATAACGCCCAACGTGGCCTGCGTAATGTCAGTCAGCTGCTCATGCAGCGGGCAACTTTGCAAGGGTTCATCGTTTTCGATCACGTGGATCGGTACGCAGAGATCATTGGACAGCTATCGCTGGCTCTCAGTGCCGGCACCCTGCGCTCCGCGGAGACCGTGGTCGACGGTCTGGAGAATGCGAGACATACTCTTAACCGCAGTCTCGCCGGCGAGAACAAAGGGAAGGTCGTGGTCAAGGTGAGCACCGACTAACCGAACAACGTCAGATGGCTGGGCCTCCCAGTCAAGTCCCGCCAGGCTCGCCTCATCGACTTTTCTGGCGATGCCCTGCTCGGCTGGCGGTAGAGAACTCGAGCGCCCCCGGGGCCGCTTCGCACCCGTCCTCTCGGACGATCCTCAGTGCGGCAATCGATTGCCTCGGCTTCATGGTGTTCTGCCGCTTGCTGGGGCTCACGGACTTGACTCGAAAAATGGACCGTGACGCTGTCCTGTTCGGGGTGGCGAACCATCGGGTGGCGGCACGGTCGAAGTCGTCGTGGTCTTCAGTAGCACTAGCGCCGTCGGGTCCGGATGAGTCGAGCGGTGAGGCCGCCACGAAGATTGCGTACGGGACTGGCCCGTACCGGATCGGCCTGAACATCTCTGCGCTGCCTGCTCGAGCCTGCAGTCAATGGTGAAGTCTAGTGCCACGCCGGTGACCGCGTGGAGCAGTTCACCGAAGTAAGTTCCGTCGGCGAGGCAAAAGTCGGGGCACTACTGAGGCTGTCGCAAAAGAACTCCCTCCTGCCAACGCCGCCATCAACCAGGGCTCCCCAAGGTAGTGAGAACCGTGTACTGAGACTGACGTCCCATGCGAACGCCCTCCTGGTTCTCCTACCCCTGGGAGTGGACACCCGACAATGGTTCGTAGGAGTTCCGCCGGGACGCGGTCGATTTGTATCACGCAGGCGGCGGCACCCGAACCTACGCGGCCGTGGGGCCTCAGCATCAGCGGCGAGACGCTGCGGACCTGGGAAAACGGTGGACAAGACCACCAACGAGACGTTGACTGGATCTTCTCCTCGATGGACGCCGCAACCACCCATCGGTCGCGCCGACCAGCAGGCTAAGCCACGGTCGCCATCATTCTCGGCTTAACGCCGACCGAGATCGACACCACGGAGAACCAAATGGATACCTACGACCATGCGTTGTTGGGCTTCGCCCTACGGTGGAGACGCTACGGTGGCGGTGACTACTACATCTTCACTGAGTTCGGAATACCCCCCAAAATTTTCTACCAACGCGTGCTGTGGATGGTGGAAAAGCGGCTCGCCTCCGGCCTCGACCCGACCATGAGACAGCAACTTCGGGAACACTGCCTTGCGAAGTTGACTTCGTTTCAAGAACCGCAATGACAACGTAAAGCCGACGCAGCAGCAGCATCGTGGAGAACTCGCCGTCTGGCGGCCGGCCCACTGCAACCGCCCGCATCGGCACACCCAAAAGTCCCAATCAACCATGACTGCGCTGCCTCCGACCTGACCGATCCAAAATGACTCGACACCCAGTCCGATGCTGTTTGATTGAGACGTTGCGTACAGCAGTCATCCCACAGACTGGCTGCGACCTACGGACTCCTCGCCGGCGGAGGTCGGCAGATCCTCCGGTGCCCGCCCACCAGCATGATCTGCACCCACCACCACCATTTCGCCGGTAGTGCGCGAAATGTGCTCGCAGCAAAGTGAAATCAGGTGTGATTCGAAGCCCCTGCTCGCCATAGGTGGACACCCCTCCATTCCATCCAGCCTGCGAGATCCCGAAACACACAGTCGCGCGCGCGGGCGTGGGGTGTTCGCGCGCGCGGTGAGCGCGGTGAGTAGGCCCACTCCCCACGTCGGCGAGGGTGTCTGCGGCGTCGACCAGATACGCAGCCACGGTCGCCGGGTGCGCTGGCAACGGCGGGTGGCCAGGGGTGTGGCACCAGCTGCAGAAGCGGCGCCAGTCCGTGGTGCCACTCCGGAGCGGCCAACGCCATCCTGGGCCGTGTGTCGGTATCGGTCATCTCGCTCATTTTCCTTTCCCGCAGATGGTGTCTCGGTGGGGCGGACGGTATCCCCTGACCTGGACAGCGCGACTCGACTTCGCATCACGGCCGTCACGCCGTGATCGATGTCCTCCGTCACGGCATTCGTGTCCTCTTCGAAGCGGCCTTATCCCGTCATGAAGAGGAAGATCCGAGATCGATGAGTTGAGTGACATCGCGCGTAGAACATGCACCGAACCGGTACGCGCGCAACACTCATCGAGGTAGGTGGAGTTGCCTCATTCGGGTCGGGCGCATATACGGCGGCCGCAGACCGGCCAACCCGAAGCCGGCCGATTCCGGCTCCAAGAGCTCGGGCACACAGGCCGGTGGTGTGGTGCGCCCGAGACTCCCGTCGCTATGCAGGTGCGCCGACGCCCACCGGTCGGCGGCGGGGCAGTGTTCGAACTCCCACCGCACAACCCGACCCTCACCATGGGCCCGCTTCTTACCGATGCCATCCAAGCCACCCAGAATCGTGGCGACGCCGTCGAGATCTCCGACTCCACGCCAGGTGACCGTGCGAGTGCTGGTACCGCCCGTGACCTATCGCGCTGCGCCCTCCGAGGAATCCGTCACGCGCGAATCTGCCCCACACATCGGTGAAGAACGAGATTTCGAGAGGGGTGGCCCGGTCCAGCCGCAAGAGGTTTCGAATTGTGACTGAGCTGCTCGAGCCCGCGGTGATCGGCCCGCGATGCCCAGTGCCGCGCCACCGGATCACCGGCCGGGTCCTCGGGGACGTCGCACACCAATGCCAGTCCGCGCCTGCGAGCTCGCACCGAGCCAGTGGCAGCTCGAGGTCGGGCGGGGCGCACTCGGGTGTCAGCGCCGGCACATACTCCCCTCGATCGAGTTGCCGCGGCCTTGTGATCGGCCCACAGTTCGGCCGCGAGGATCCCGTGAGACTGATTCCCCACGGCGTCGCATGCGCCAGTCCCGACGACAGGTGCGCCCCGACAACGAACGGTGCCATCTCCCCGGTGCCCGTCACGTCAGCCAGCACAATGCTTCGATGACCCCATCGCGCAGTGGTGCGAGCTCGACGCGCCAGTCCACTGACTGCGGGTCCGGGCCGGCCAACACCACCCGATCCGATTCGGCGCGGACCCCGCTGCCGGCGGTGATCTCGGATCGGCAGGGCCGCTACCGGGCTCGCTACATGCCTCTGATGATTTCGGGGAACGTTCGGGTGTCGGTGTCGTCGAATCGGCTGTAGCTCTCCAGGGAGACCAACTCGAACTGACTCATCAGCCGGCCGTCATACGGGCCCAGGTCATGATCGTCTCGGTCTCACGCACCCGCGGGAACGGGTTCCCGCAGGGAGTGTTTCGACCTCGAATCGCATCAGCATCGACGAGCCGACATCCTTGCCGGCTCCGACCACTGCCGTGGCTGGGACCTTGCCCACCTTCAGGCAGCCATCGATCGGTGCTGACCTCCGCCGTTGCCGCCGAACACCCGATCGGGGGAACCAGCTCCCGCAGTCGCTACCGCCGACGACCGGTCAGACCGTCGCCGGTGACCTTCGTCAAAGAGCCGCCGTTGCGTAGCGCGTGCGCCGCCGAGAGGGGGATCTGCTGTTCGTAGCCGATGACATCGCGGAACAGCTCCTCGGCGATCCTGCGCAACCCGCCGCGCAGGGAGTTCCCGGACACGATCGGCACCAGCACCGGCCTGCCGTCCGGCTGGATCACCGGCTCGCGCCGGAACAGTGTCGTCGTCGTTCCGGAGTCCTCCCCCTTCTGGGAGATCGAGGACAGCGCGGTCAGCTCGACATCCCAGCGCACCGTCGACCTCATCATTTCTTCCTTCCCGCAGTGCGAGCGGCGGCCACGGCTTCGGCGACGATCCGCGTGCGCAGCACGTACGACGTGGGACGTGGGACGTGGGACGCGGACGCTCACGCAGCAACGTCAGCACCGCCTCGGACTCCTCACGCAGCAACGGCGCCAGTTCCAGCCGTTGGTCGGTGTTCGTCGGTTCCGATTCGAGGGACCGGGAGACCACTGACCACCACCGGTCGAGATCGCCGCCACCGATATATGTGGCGACCCGAACACTGTTCGGCAGGTGCTGGGTCCAGTACGTTTCCCGCCGCCGGCCGACCCATCCTGAATCCCAGTCGATCCCCGTAGTGCAGCAACAGCAGGAGGCGTTCTGCTGTCGACGCCGGACCCTCGAGCGGCGGCAGCCCCGCCGGTGCGCGGACGCGAGCCATTGATCGGTCCGGCGGGATTCATCAAGTGCAGGTTTCGATGGTCCTCGGCCCAGCCTTCTCCAACGAGGATCATCGATTGCCTCACTCCGCTTCGAGGGAACGCCAGCACTCACCGGGATCGCGTATAACGATTTTCTTCGTCCGTACGACGTGCTCCCATCGAAGGTTATCCGGTCGACTCCCATTAGGCGGTGGATACTGAACTGACCGGGTACCTCGGTGCCGTAAAGAAGATTGCAGCCACTACGACGAGTAGAATCGCCGAAATCGCCAGCGGCACTGTATAACTTCCGGTGACGCGATGCAACACCGCCGCCAGTAAGGGACTGACTGCCACTCCAAGACTAAACACGGCGTAGAGGACTCCGAACATACGGCCGTACTGCGCCATGGCGTAGTAGCGCGATGTCAGGTTGCCGAGCAGGTCGACCTCGGCGCCGAGCGCCAACCCAACCGCAAGCGCAGCTACGGTCCCTAAGGCCGCACCGCCGAATGCGAGCGCCGCGAAACCCAGCGCAGTGACGAACACGACGCAAGCTGCAACCCGGGGCGCAAAGAAGCGATCAACGAGCCATCCAACCACCAGACGGCTCATAATCATCGAGATTCCGATAAGCCCGACGGTCCGCGCAGCCGAACCGGACGACACACCAGCTTCGCGCAATAGCGGTACCAGGTTAAGTGTCATCCAAAATGCGGATACCGAGAGGATGAAGAAAGCGACTGCCAGCCGCCTGAACAGCGCATCACGAAGCAGCGGGGCAATACTCTGCCGAGCGAGCTTCTCAGACCGCGGCCTCGATGCGGCTGACTGCGCGGTCCGACGCGGCATGAGCACAAAGATAATGACGGCGGCGGCCAACGCAAGAAAGCCAATGACCCGGTATCCGGACCGCCAACTCTCCGCTAGCAGGGGGCCCAGAAACACCGGAAGGGAGAAGGCAACAGCACCTGCGCCGGCGAGCGAGATACCGAGGGCAAGACCTCGTGCATGGTCAAACCGCTCATTCAGGGTTCGTGTGAACGATACGGGTGTTGTAGCCGAAGCCAGCAAGTACATCAGAGCGAACATCAGCAGGTACCAGAGGAAGACTGGACCGCTGGCAGACATCGTGAGATACGCAGCACCCAGTGCCGCCATTGATACCACTGACGGTATCCTCGCACCGAATCGGTCGACGAGGAATCCGACGAGCGGGGCGGTGAGGACAAGTATCAGCGAGCCGAGCTGTAGAAGTGAAAGCTGTTCAAGGCTCCAGCCAAACTCCTCCTCGAGCGCGCCGACGACCAGCCCATTTGTAAAAACAGGGACGATCGCAATACCGAAGCCGATTCCGATCGTGGCTGCGGCGAGTGCCCGCCAGTGTCGCCGGAACTCCACTGTCTTGGATTGGGCAGCGATGACAGTGGAGCCTGACAGCGATTCGTGCGTCGATGCACTCATAGGATCTCCATTGAGGAAGGCGGGAAATGTGCGAGGAGGCGACTGCGGCGAAGTCGCGATAACCGCTGATCGGATGCCGTTTTCTCAGACGCTCCAACGCTTCGTAAGGCTCATCATGCGGAAGCGTCAATCTAGGCGCGAAGAGATGGGATGGTCTGATCGAACGAGACGGCTCGTAATTTTGTTCTGCGGCTACTGGTTAGCAACCACATCCTCTTGGTAGCTAGACGACAGCGTACGAGCCGCCGTCATCGCGAGTCCATACGCGCTTAGCGTAGGGGGTCTTCGCGCATTGCTAATCGATCACGGCTTGAATCAGGCTATATAGTTGTTGCAGGTTGAGTCCGTCAATTCCCACTCCCGAAGAATATCTGCACACGCCGCGGAGAATTACCACCGATACAGCTCCGCCTAGGTCGTGAGCAACTTGCCGGCCGGCCTCGGACGTGAACCTTTTTTACCAGTAACCGATAGACCACTCCGCGACCGCCGAAAAGACAGGACATGCCCTAGCGGGCGCGGAAAGCGCCCGATCCTACTTGCGATTTCGCCATACGCGCAGGCGTACTCGATGTACTTTTCACGAACCGTTGCCGTCGAATATTCCGTTACTCTTAGCTCATTATCGGCCTGAATCGAAGATACTCGCGATCCCAGGAACACAGCACACTAATACCGGAAGACGAGTTCAATTAACATGCCAGCATATGTAATCAGTGAAATCGAAATCACCGACACCAACGCTTTCAAGGAGTACACGACGCTCTCTCCGCCGTCGGTAGAGAAATATGGCGGTCGCTTCCTTGCCCGCGGCGGAAGCCTGGAGGTCCTCGAAGGCGACTGGTCGCCGAAACGACTCGCCATTCTTGAGTTTCCGGACGTGAGGTCGGCGAAAGCTTGGGTCGACTCAGCAGAGTACTCACCGGCCCGACAAGTTCGACAACGGAGTGCGATAGCTCGGATAGTAGCGGTCGAGGGAGTGCCAGATCATTGACATTGCTTCCAACCAGCAGCGCATGAGTCAGGTGTCGCTTTGCTCGTTGTGAGCCGCGAGCACCCCGGTCGGAGTTGTAGTGGCCGTTGGATGTGCCCGGGTTATGGACCACCTCGTTGCCACGCGCATGAGCGCCGGCTGCAAGGCTGCGTGGACTTCTGAGGTTCGCCATGGCTGGGAAGCGAGCAGCGCCGATGCGTCTTGAGGCGAGCCGCCCGATGGACGTAGTCGATCTTAGAGCTTGTCTCACCTGGGGTGCCTCTCTGTTTGTCAAGCTGCCCTGACGGATTGATTCTTCTCTGGTTGAAGACGACGCTTTTCGTCGGACAGCATGATGCGCCAGACGTGATCGGACAGGTGACCTTTGAGGGCGCGCCTGGCCGCTGCCGGCTTCTTGCCCTCGGCGATTTTCTTCCCGAAATAGTTGCGCCCGGCGCTGGCGCGCATTCGGATCTGAACCACAGCGACGGTGTAGAGCGCGCTGTTGAGCTGTCGGTCGCCGTAGCGTGAGAGTCGGTGCCGGTCGGTGTCGGCGCTGGCGATCTGGACCGGTGCCGAGCCGTTGTAGTTCGCATAGGCCGCCGCGGTCGGGAAACGATCTGGCCGGCCGGTGCGGCCGATCAGCCGGGCCGCGGTCACCGCACCGATTCCGTCGACCTCGCGCAGGCGGGTGCCGTGCTCGTCGAGGGTCTCGGCCATCTGCTTCTCGTTCGCCGCGAGCTGGTCGTCGAGGCGGCGGATGTCGGCGATGAGATCTCGACACAGCCCGACGCGCATCCGGTCGACAGGGCTCTTGGCGCGGAAGCTTCGTAACAGGGCGGCTGCCGCGGGAAAGTTCCCGCACCCGGGCGGTGGCGGTGGTCGGAACGTCGAGGGTGACCTCCCCGAGGACGAGCAGCCACTGCGCAAGGTGATGTCCGAGGCCGTAGGCATTCTCGACCGCCCACTGGCGTTGCGGCCAGGACTTGGCCCAGGCAATCAGCGTCTTGTAGCCGGTGAGGGTGGTGTCGATGCGGATCGAGCCGAGGTCGGTGTTGGTGGCCGGGTCGACCGCGGTTGCGGTGTGGGTGGACTTGTGCGGGTCGATACCGATGACGATCATGGAAGACGGTTCCCTTCTCTGTCAGGATGGGATCCGCGGAGGACAATCCGACTTCAAGTACCTCTCACAGCAGCTTGGGGTCACGCCTCTCTTCAGTCACTCCGCGAACGCAGACCGGGAGGGTCGGACACACCCCACAAGGGTCAACGCACCGTGCAAGTGACAGGAGCTTCTCGAGTCAGCCCTTCCGGTCTGCTACGGGACGCTACGGGTAGCTGACCCGATCACGAACCGCTGACACTCATACAAGTCGGAGCTTCTTGAAGCAGGTGAGTGCGGCGGCGAGGTGAAGGAAGCCGGCGAAGTGTTCGCCGTGGCGCTCGTAGCGGATGGTCATGCGCCGGTAGCCGGTGAGCCAGGCGATGGTGCGTTCGATCTTCCATCGGTACCGGCCTAGGCGATCGTTTCGCTCGATGCCGCGGCGGGCGATCCGCGGGACGATGCCTCGTTCGCGCAGCCACCGTCGGTGAATGTCGTAGTCGTAGCCCTTGTCGGCGCGAAGCTTTCCCGGCTTGCGTCGGCGCGGTCCGCGCCGAGACCTCACGCCCGGGATCGCGCTGACCATCGGTTGCAGCATCGTGCCCTCGTGGGTATTCGCCGCGGACACATCGACGACCAGCGGGATGCCGTTGGCCTCGACAGGACGTGGATCTTCGACCCCTTCTTGCGCGATCGACCGGACTCGGCCCGGTCAGCGATCCCCTTTTTTCGCCCGCACACTCGCAGCGTCCAGGATTGCTGCCGTCCAGTCGAGTTCACCGGCGCTACCGAGGCGGTCGAGCACCTCGCGGTGCAGTCTCTCGAACACCCCGGCCGCCGCCCAGACGGTAAACCTTCGGTGCGCGGTAGGAACGGTGACCCCGAACGAGGGCGGCAGATGCCGCCACGCACATCCACTGGTCAGCACGTACACGATCGCGGTGAACACCGCCCGATCATCCTCTGGTGTACTGCCACCTCCCTGCGGCCGCGCGGCGAATCGCGGAATCAACGGTTCGGCCATCTCCCACAACGCATCCGGCACCAACGCAGAGACAACTCATCTACCACGCGTCACATTATGTCCCACAGGTCACTTCATCCACATGAGACACGCTCTTAGACTTAGTGGTTCCGCCCATAAGTTCGTTGGGGGGTCAGGTCCAGGCCGTCGGGTCGTTGAGGTAGAGACCGCAGACGGTGTCGAGGGCGTCTTCTGGGAGTCCGGCGGTGTGGCCGTTGGGCAGGAAGGAGTCCTCGTATCCGTCCTTGCTCGCAAGGTAGGCCGCGAAGCCCCATTGGGAGGCGGACCCGCCGTAGCGTAGTCGCATCAATGGCTGGGTATCGCCGTCGACGAGTTCACCGGTGACATAGGCGAACTGGCCACGGAACCGAACTCCGACACCGGTCAGCTGTGGCCAGCGTTCGCGTGCGCGTTGGGACAGGCGCTGTTGCAGCCACGTCTTCGTGGACTGAGGAGGCGTGGCCATGATCACTGATCCTGCCCGACCGGCGCGTCGCGAGCCAGTCCGCCGGGTGAAACTCGAGACTGAAGTGACTATTGGGAACTTCGGTTTGGGCTATGAGCATTGCCTTTGATCAGTGCGGATCCGGTCAGGGTGACCGGATCCCAGCGCCGCGAGCTGAATCGTTTGCTTCGAGCCGGGCGCACCGAACAGCGTCTTGTGCTGCGCGCCACCATCGTTTTGTGGGCTGCGGATCGGTGCCCGAGTTCGCGATCGCCCGGGCGTTACTCGTGAGTGTGGAGACCGTCCGCAAGTGGCGGGGCCGTTGGAACGCCGCGCCGGGCGTGGCGTCGTTGGGAGACGCGAAACGGTCGGGTCGGCCACCGAAGTTCACCCCGGTGCAGGTCACGCGGGTCAAGGCGATGGCCTGCACACCCCCGAAGGAGTGTGGGGTGCCGTTGGCGCGGTGGTCGTGTCCGGAACTGGCCCGCCACGCCGTCACCGACGGGATCTGTGCGTCGATCTCGCAGGCCACGATTCGCAGGTGGCTCCCAGGACGCCCTCAAGCCCTGGCAGCATCAGTCGTGGATCTTCATCTCCGATCCGAACTTCGCCGCTAAAGCTAGCCGTGTGCTCGACCTGTATGCCCGGGTGTGGGATGGGGAACCGTTGGGCGAGCATGACTATGTGATCTCCTCTGACGAGAAGACGTCCATTCAGGCCCGCTGCCGATGTCACCCCACACTTCCACCCGGCTGCTCCCGGACGATGCGGGTCAACCACACCTACAAGCGGCGCGGCGCCCTCGCCTACCTCGCTGCTTACGATGTGCACCGCGCGAATGTTTTCGGTCGCTGCGAGGACACCACCGGCATCGTTCCGTTCGCCCGTCTCGTCGAGCAGGTCATGACCCAGGAGCCCTACGCGTCGGCGGAGCGAGTGTTCTGGATTGTGGACAACGGCTCCTCACACCGGGGGCAAGCGGCGATCGACCGGCTTGCCGAACAGTTTCCCAACGCGATCATGGTCCATACACCGGTGCACGCGTCGTGGTTGAACCAAGTCGAGATCTTCTTCTCCATAGTGCAACGAAAGATTGTCTCGCCCAACGACTTTACTGATACCGACGAAGTCGCCGCACGACTGGCGGCCTTCGAGACCCACTACAACCGGGCAGCCCAACCGTTCAAATGGAAGTTCACCACCGCCGACCTCGCCGATCTGCTCGCCAGGCTCGACCGCTACGAACGCGACCATGATCAGCCCGACAAAACAACCGCTCAAGCCCGTGCCGCATGACCCCCAACGAACTTATGGGCGGAACCACTTAGTTGCTCGCTTGGTCTCGCCATAGATCTCTGGTCAACGCGAACGCGACCTTGAGCTCCCTTGATCTACGGGACTGGAAGGTTTCCATGCCGCGCTCGCGGCAGGGCGGGCACCCTCAAGCACTACATGCAGCAGCGACTCCATCTCCTCGCCAAGGTCGAGCGACGGGTCCTGCTCTGCCCACCGGATACACGCGGACAAGTACCCAAGCGCAATGAGCCTGCTGGTCAACTCAGCATCGATGTCAGGCCGAAGCTCGTCCGATCGGTCGATAAGGAGGCTGGCAAGTTCGCGGCTCAGCGGTTCGACATGGATGCCGTTGACCCGAATTAGCAGTGGCATAATTTTCATGGTCTCGGTGCGGCTTCCTTCCGCCAGGGCGACGAGCGCACTGAGGTATCCACCGAGAACCTCTTGCAACGACGATGCTCGGCTCGTCCTGCCTGAATAGATGCGAGCAGCCTGACTCCGGCGCCGCGCCGTCCACTCCTCCAGGAATGAGGCTTTGCGCGGGAAGTGGTTGAAGACGGTTGCCCGCGCCACTCCCGCACTTGCGGCGATTTGTTCCATCGACGTGTCGTCGTATCCCTGCTCGACGAAGAGCGTGATCGCAATATCGAATATCCGGTCACGCCGCTTGTATCTGCCGCGCGTCCGTCCGTCAACGCGCGACACCGCCACTTTGGCTGCCATGACCTCAGTACACCATCCCGTCTCCAACAACTTGGACTTGAGTCTTGCCTATATGGCGTCATGTGTCTATGGTCACATAGTACTTGGACTGCAATCCAAATACATCAAGTGAACGGCTGACCAGTGCGGACGACCGCTGACTACCCTCATTGTTCGGCATCAACGCCCGGCAATGCGCCTAACCGTTGGGAGAGGAGATCAACGTGCTACCTGACAACGACTCATTGGCACTTTTCGTACAGGCGGCCGAGCTCCAGAGCTTGACCAAGGCAGCTGAGGCCTCCAATATCGGGCTAGCCGGTGCAAGCCGCCGCATTATGCTTTTGGAGGCGCGGCTAAAGACTTCGCTCTTCGACCGGACGCCACGAGGCATGACGCTCACGCCGGCAGGGAAATGGCTGCTACCCCAGGCGAGGTCAGTGCTGACACAGATGCACGAGATGCAGCTGACCCTGAAAGATTTCTCTGCGGGTCGTCAAGCCGTTCTCCGGCTCCTTGTGGACTCCTCCATGATGCTAGAGCACTTCCCTGAAGATCTCGCCACGTTCTCGAAAGCGAACGCGGATGCGGAGCTGATCGTCGAAGAATGCCGAAGCGAAAAAATTACACGCGCTCTTCGTGAATCTGGGGCCGATCTCGGAATCGTGGTGGAAGGGATCCCGACCAGCGGACTTGATGCATTCGTCTACGATGCCGACCGTCTCGCGATACTGGCACCGGCCGGGCATCCAGTTGCGACGAAGGTGGATGCGAGCTTCGAGAATCTGCTAGATCATGATCTAGTCACCCTTGAGAACGGTTCGTCAATCACGCGTCTGCTGTCTGAGCGGGCGAGTTTAGCCGGCAGAGAATTTGAGCCCAAAGTGCAGGTCCGTAGTTTTGAAGCGATCTGTCGTATGGTTCAGGCGGATCTCGGTGTCGGCATTCTTCCCCTCAAGGTCGCGACACTCCTGGCTACCGATATCGGCGCGGTTGTGCGTCCCCTCCACGACAACTGGGCAGAGCGCAAGATGTTCGTATGCGTGAAGAATGAGCGTGCCGCGAATCCGTTACTATCAAAGTTGCTGAAGCAGCTTTCTTCGGCGAGTGAGCGCTCAACACCGACAGAGCGGAACCCGAGCAATCTCTTCAATATTCGTCCCGCAGTCGCTTGATCCACTGTCTCAGTACACAAGCCGATTCATGGCCGGCCAACGTTCAATTCCTGTGCGCCCCAGAATCTGAACCACGCCATTCTGTCGATCCTATATCGCTCAAGATTTACCCAGGTCATCTAGGTTCAGGACCGGTCCAGTGGGCTTACCCCTGCGGTCACCACCAATCTGCTGCCGATCATCAGCTGAGCACAATCAAAACTCGTTCTCGATGCCCGGAACCACCCGTAGTTACTAAGGCGAGCGTAAGTATGTCGACTGATTATGCGGCGGCGCGGATGTAGGCGAGGTGGGGGTCGGCGAAGAAGCCGCGGACGAGGTGCGGCATGCGTTGCAGCCGCCGCAGAGCCCGGGTGCACAGGGTCTTGAACTGGTCGGGCCCGGTGATGCCGGATCGGCCGATGCGGTCGTGTTTGACGTTCTTCCATACCCATTCGTCCGGGTTGAGTTGCGGCGAGTAGGCGGGGATGCGGAACAGGGTCAGTTGGCCGCCCGTGGAGTCGGCGAAGGCGGTGACGGCCTTGGACCGGTGGACGGGATGCCCGTCGAGGATCAAGAACACCGGCCCGTCGTTGTCGCGGAGCAGGCGTTTGCAGAAGTCGATGAACTTCGCTGCGGTGAGGGTGCCATCGATGATCGAGAACCGCAGAGCACCTTTGGCACTGATCGCGGAGATCATGTTCACCGAGAACCGGGCCCCGGTCACCGCAACGACCGGGGTGCGCCCGACCGGCGCCCAGGTGGTGCCGGCGTGGTAGTCGCTGCGCACGGATGCCTCGTCGGTGAAGTAGATCGTCGCTTTCGCCTTCTTCGCCTGTTTCTGGATCTTCGGGAACGTCGTGCTCTTCCACTGCTCGACGGCCTCGGGGTCGGCCTGATACGCCCGGTAGAGGGGTTTCTGCGGGGACAATCCCATCGCTTTGAGCCACCGGCCGACGGTGACCTCGGACATGGTGACCCCGAACTCGCGGCCTATCACCTCGCGAATCATGTTCCGCGTCCACAGGGCGAACTCGAACTCGAGCTGACGCGGATCGGTGCCGACGATGATCGAATACAGCCGCGCCAGCTGATCGCCGGTCAGGGTGGGAGGTCGGCCGGGCACCGGTTTCGCTTCGAGCGCCTCCCAGCCCCCGGCGCGGAACTTCGCGACCCACCCGTAGACGGTCTTGCGGTGCAGCCCCAACGTCTCGGCGACCTGTTCGGGGTGCGCCCCGGCCTGAACCTGCTCCACCGCACGCCTTCTCAACACAGCAAGGGTTGCATGGTCGAGTTTGCGGCCATCGTTATCTCGCACACCGTGATTCAATCAGACACAAGGCCAATAGTCGACATACTTACGCACTAATTAGTAAGGACCAACTTGATGAACGACGCCCGCATTCTCGACACCCGCACGGCGCAGCTCACCCTCCACTCAGCCACACCGGAAGCGCTTGTGGAGGTCGAGCAGCGCGTGCTCTGGTTGGCGACGTCGATGATCCACCACGCCAACCGGGTTCGTCCCAACCCGACGGGGTTGAAGGTCGGTGGTCACCAGGCCTCGTGCGCGTCGATGGTGTCGATCATGACCTCGCTGTGGTTCGAGCAGCTCCGGCCCGGTGACCGGGTGTCGGTCAAACCCCATGCCTCCCCGGTGCTGCACGGCATCAACTACCTGCTCGGTGAACTGGACGCGAAGTATCTGACGACGTTGCGCGAGTTCGGCGGGCTGCAGTCGTACCCGTCGCGGTCGAAAGACCCTGATCCGGTGGACTACTCGACCGGGTCGGTCGGGATCGGTGCGACGGCCCCGATCTGGGGTGCCATCGCCCGCCGCTACGTGAACACCCAGATCGGTTCTGCGGGCACGGGCCGCCAGTACTCGCTCGTCGGGGACGCCGAACTGGACGAGGGCGCGGTGTGGGAGGCGATCCTCGACACGTCCGTGTCCGAACTCGGGGAGATCGTGTGGATCGTCGACCTGAACCGGCAGTCCCTGGACCGGGTGGTGCCGAACATCGCCGCGGGCCGGCTCGAGGCCATGTTCTCAGCCGCCGGGTGGCAGGTGATCACCGTCAAATTCGGGACCCTGCTCGAGTCGCTGTTTACCCGGGCCGGTGGTGCGGCGTTGCGGACCCGGATCCTGGACATGCCCAACCCCGAATACCAGCGACTGCTGCGGTGCGACGCCGAGCAGGTGCGGGACCGGCTGCCGGGAGCGGGGGCGGATGCGATGGCCATTGCCGCCCTGATCGCCGGCCTCGACGACGACACCCTCCTCAAAGCGATCCGCAACCTCGGCGGTCACGACCTCGACGCCCTGCGCGCCGCGTACGCACAGATCGACGACACCCGCCCGACGGTGATCATCGCCTACACGATCAAGGGCCGCGGCCTGCCGACGCAGGGGCATCCGCAGAATCACTCGTCGCTGCTGACGGCGGAACAGTACGAACAGCTGGCCGCGGAACTGGGTATGGACCCTGCGAACCCGTGGGCGCGGTTCGAGCCGGACAGTGTCGCGGGCCGGGTCTGCGATGCGGTTGCACAGTGGCTGCGGCGTGACCCCGTCGAATTCGGCACCCCGCCGTCGGTGCCGGCGGACATCGGCCGCACCCCCTCCGGGACATCGACGACCCAGGCCGCCCTCGGGCGCGCCCTGCTGGACCTGTCCCGGGAGGCCCCCGACGCGGCGAAACGGGTGGTGACCGTCAGCCCGGATGTCTCGTCCACCACGAACCTGGCGGGGTGGCTGAACAAGGTGGGGGTGTGGTCGCCGCACGAGCGGCGCAACTGGTTCGACGACGACGCCGAGACGATCATGCACTGGCGGGAGAAGCCCACCGGGCAGCACATGGAACTCGGCATCGCCGAGACGAACCTGGTCGGGTTGATGGGCGAGCTCGGTTCCACCTGGAGTCGCTGGGGACAGCCGCTGTTCCCGATCGGGGTGATGTACGACCCGTTCGTCGAACGCGCCCTCGAGCCCTGGTCGTACGGCATCTATGCGGGTGGGCAGTCGATCCTGGTCGGCACCCCGTCCGGGGTGACCCTGGCGGCGGAGGGTGGGGCGCATCAGTCGATCAAGACCCCGTCGATCGGCCTCGAACAGCCCGGCTGCATCAGCTACGAACCCGCCTTCGCGATCGACGTCGAGTGGACGCTGCTCGACAGCATCTCCCGCCTGGGCCGCCCGGACGGCTCCTCGTCGTATCTGCGGCTCTCGACCCGCCCGGTCGACCAGACCCTCGCCGCCGTCCCCACCGATCCCGCCGCCCGGGAACGCCGCCGCCGTCAGGTCGTCGCCGGCGCGTACACCCTCCGGCACACCGACAACCCGACCGTCACGCTGGTCGGGATGGGCGCGATGATCACCGAAACCCTCACCGCCGCGGACCGGTTAGCCGAGCAGGGGATTGCCGCCGACGTCGTGTGCGTGACCAGCCCCGGGTTGTTGTGAGGCGGTGCAGGCGCGCCGCGGCCTCGCCGACGCCCCGTCCTGGATCCTCCACCAGGTCTTCCCCGCCCACCGGGCGGCACCGATGGTCACCGTCCTCGACGGACACCCGCACACCCTCGCGTTCCTGACCGGCATCAACCACGTCCGCGGTGCCGCGCTCGGTGTCAGCAAGTTCGGGCAGGTCGGCTCCCTCGACGACGTCTACCGCTACCACGGCATCGACACCGATGCCGTCGTCCGCACCGCACTCGACCTCATCGACTGACCCAGAGAACCCAGAGAGACACCACGAATGATCACGAATCAGATCGCCGCGACCACCGTCCTGCTGCCGTCGCTCGGCGAGAACGTCACCGAAGCCACGATCACCCGCTGGCTCAAGGCCCGAGGGGACCGAGTCGCGGCGGGCGAGCCGCTGCTCGAGGTGTCCACCGACAAGGTCGACACCGAGATACCGTCACCCTCCGATGGCATCGTCGTCGAACTGTTCGCCGCCGAGGACGAGGTCGTCACTGTCGGCGGAGCACTCGCATTGATCAGCTCGGTTGATACTGAGGCGCCGCCCCCGCAACCCGGGCCGTCCACACCAGCGTCCGCACCGGACGCCTCGCCACCCGCAGCGATCACGCCGCCGGTGGTGTCGTCGGTGCCGACCGCGTCGGGGCCTGTCGCTGCTGATCGCATCGAGAAGTTGCCGCGGATCCGGCAGACCATCGCACGTCGCATGCTCGAATCTCTTCAGACCTCAGCGCAACTCACGACCGTGGTCGAGGTCGATGTCACCGAAATTGCTCGACTGCGCACTGCCCACAAGGATGAGTTCCACCGCCGTACCGGAGTGAAGCTGTCCTTCCTACCGTTCTTCGTCTCGGCGGCGGTCGAGGCGCTCGACGAGCATCCGGTCCTCAACGCCTCGGTGAACCCGGATTGCACCGAGGTGACCTATCACGCGGCCGTGCATCTGGGAATGGCAGTTGACAGCGACAAGGGCCTGATGGTGCCGGTAATCCGCGACGCCCACGCACTCGACATCGCCACCCTCGCCCAGGCCATCGCTACCAGCGCCGACAATGTCCGAACCGGAAAGGTCAGCCCGGACGATCTCACCGGCGGCACGTTCACCATCACCAACACCGGCAGCCGCGGCGCACTGTTCGACACCCCCATCATCAACC
Source organism: Rhodococcus koreensis (assembly GCF_017068375.1). Lineage (NCBI taxonomy): Bacteria > Bacillati > Actinomycetota > Actinomycetes > Mycobacteriales > Nocardiaceae > Rhodococcus > Rhodococcus koreensis. Next base: position 117,339 of record NZ_CP070611.1, on the reverse strand, counting down.
AACCCCAATCCGCGATCCTCGGTATCGGCGCCGTCGTCGAACGCGTCGTCCCCACCCGAGGCGAGGGTGGGGCACTGCAGATCGGTGTCCGATCGATGGCGCATCTGTCCATCTCGTACGATCACCGCATCGTCGACGGCGCCGACGCCACCCGCTACCTCACCACCGTCCGGCAGCGGCTGGAAAGCAGGTTTACCGACGAGGAGGTGCAGTAATGGCCCCCAGGACCTCATCGCCGCGCTCCAAGAGTCGAGCCGCCGAAATCGTCCGCTACATCGACTTTGCACTGCAATGGGCAAACTACGGCGAAGGCGAAGAGTACATCCTGCCAGAATTCGGAATTCAACCCAGGACCTATTACCTGCGTCTGCTGAGGCTTCTGCAAACCGGTCACGCGCCACACTTGGAGTCGACGGATCGAGCCCAGCTAGTCGACCTCTGCAAGACAAAACTCGGGAATTCCAACACCCCACCGCCTTGAGTGTGGCTCATGTATTGAAGTGACTTGTCGTACATTATGGGATGCACGGAAGATCAGTTGTCTCTGCAATTTGTACCGGATGCGGTGAGCGTCGAACGGTCGATTCCGGCGCTTTGCCGCACGGCGGCGGAAGCCCGCGATCGACGTCTACGTGCTGACCAGTAGATTTGCGTAGCGCCATCTTCCGCCATCGTCCGGTGTTACCTACATTCGTGACCGCGCACCGAGCGTGCGGGCCCGCGCGATGAACACGGCATCGGCATCGTGGAGTTCCTCCAGGCCCGGCTCGACGAGGACGAGCAGGGCGCGCCCGGCAAGCCCGTCGCCGTGCAAGTACCGTCGCGACCCCAGTGTGCCACAAACTGTGCCACAAACTGCGCCACAAACTGCGCCACAAACTGCGCCACAAACTGCGCCACAAACTGCGCCACAAACTGCGCCGCGAAGTCCTCGATCTGCTCGGTGCGCCCCGCGAACTCGACTGGACGGCAGCAACCCCTGCGCGACACGCGTGCATACCAAAAACGGGGATTACTGACCGAACGGAGTCCTACCGGCGAGGTCAGAAGGGATCGACGATCCATGTCGTGCCCGATGTGGACGGATTCCCACTGGCCGTCGACGTGCCCGGAGCGAACCCTCACGGCAGCCGTGACCTCGAGAACGAGCCCGGCCTTGTCGAGGCACCGGAGCAGGCCGGCACCATAGGAGCCGGTGCACTCGACGCCGATCCGGGCGAGGTCGCCGTGGCTGCGCATCCAGCGCAGCATGGCCCTATGGCCGGCGCGGGTGCGGATCTGATCACGCAGTTCCTCGGGCGCGGAGATGCCTCCACCGCTGGCGACGGGCTGCGCTTCGCGGTTCCGGGGTGGACTGCCCGCTCCACCCTTATCTCGTCGGATACTCCTGTGTGCCAGCGGATCCTGATCCTGACTATGCCGCGGTCCGTCTCCGGGGGCAGGGCGATGTCGGCGATCAGGGTGCGCAGCAGCCGCTTGCGGTCCTTGTTGCTGGTGGTCGGGGCGTGCCAGAGCCCGGGGAGGTCGGCGGCGAGTTTCTCCAACTCGATGGGGCTGGGCAGCGGCGGCAGCGTGTCCTGGGCTGCGGCCAGGGCCTGCTCGGCGTCGGCGAGGGCGGCGAGCTTGGCCTCCCGACGGGCTCCAGGCTGCGGGCCACCAGCAGGTTCTCCGGCTCGACCGAGTGGAAGGCGCGTTCGGCCCGGTCCGCCTCGTAACGGGCACGTTCGACGGCGAGCTCGTGCGCCCGACTCACTCGCCGGTGCCGGTCTGCGACCTCGTCGGCGGCCGCCAGGGCGAGCACTATCTCGGTGGGATCGACTGCCGCCAAAAACCTTTCGCCCACCACGTCGTCGACGGTGGCCGCCGCAACGGAGCGGCAGGTCGGTGTGGTGAGCCGATCGGCACGGGAGCTGCACTCGTAGGACGGCCTCTGGTCGGTCAGGCAGTCGGTGCGTATCGGCTTGCCGCAGGACCCGCAGACGAGGATGCCCTGACACAGCGCCGACCCCTCCCGCGGTGGCCGGGCCCCGGCATTGGTGCGGTTGGCGGCCAGGGTCTCGTTGGCCAGGTAGTCGGCCCAGCCGATGTAGCCGTCGTGGTGACCGGGGATCAGCACCGGCCATTCGGCTCGGGACCGCTCGATCTGCCCGGTGTGCACCGTCCCATCCGGCTCGACGGACGCCCCAGCGCGGCTGCCCGGCCCAGACCCCGCCGTAGGCGCGCAGCGGGAACCGCCGGCCTGCGAACGCGGCCACCACCCCGTAGGCGGCCCGGGACAGCATTAAGGCCACGGTTTTGATGTCACTTGGCGTAACGACACGTCATCAGTGGTTCACTCGCGTTCGCCTTCTCGACCCATACCGGCCGCATCTTGTGTGGCTCTTCCCACGACGCTTACCACCACGACTCATTCACCGCAGCAGCTCGGGGCGGTTTGACACCTGCACCTGCATACCGGTGCCGAAGGACCTACCTTCATCTCCACAACAGCACGACAATCACGCGACTACGCCTTCTACATCGCTACCTCGCAATCGTCTTCAGGACACACTAATGCTCTCGCCGAATCGTTCTTCCAAGGACTCAAGAGGGAGTGGCTGCACGGACGGAGTTGGACGTCGAAGTCGCAGGCACGGCTGGAGCTGTTCGAGTGGCTCTCGTACTTCAACCGACGTCGCCGCCATTCCGCCCTCGGATACCTCACCCCGGTGGAGTTCGAACAACGGCTGATCGCGTCGTCTACGCTGTCAGTCGCCGCATGAAATCGGGTGTCCACTCCCGATGCTGACACCCGCCCAACCAGAAGAGCTTGGGCAACCTCAATATCCACCACGTGATAAATCGACCGCTGACTGGGCCAACGTCCAACCTTGCCAACTTCACAAACTAAGCGCCCTCGCCTCAGTCGCAACCGCCACCAATGTGACGTTCGGATGCTTACGGCAACGAATCCATCGACGCCGGCGCTCATCCAACTCGTGGTGTTGGTGATCAGCACTCAGCCGCGGCCTACACCTGCCTGTCGCCTTGTGTGGGCTGGCCCCAGCGACGGTATCCATGCGCGAATACTGTCAGCCGGAACTGCACACTCCGACTGCCCAACTCCTCGTCTCGAGGTTCTCCGCGGGTTTACCCCTATCGCTGGAACGTGGTCAGATTTTCGGTCGCCCACTGGCTGAATGTGCGCCCAGGACGACCGCTGATCATCGCTGTGGAACGTGAGGCCTCGGAACGCTCGGGCAGCATGGCCCAGTAGTCGAGCACGGCCTCGACAAGCGCTGGGGGGACGTGGCTGGCCAACTGCTCGGCTGCCTGCTTCCGCGTCGGTTCGCGCACCTCGATCTGGCGGTCCAACAACTCCCCCAGCGTCCGCACCTGGTCTCGGAAACTCATTACCTCCGGTCCGCCTAGAGTGATGGTCTCACCATCCAGCTTGTCTGTGGTCAGCGCCAACTCGGCGACTTCGGCGATGTCCTCGGGGTGAATGACGTCCAATCGGGTCTCTGGGTATAGCTGCTCCACCGGTTGACCTGCGCGTATGAACTCCGCCCATCCCAGTGCCATGGTGGCGAATCCACCAGGGCGCAGGACGGTCGCTGTGAGTGGCGCCGCGCGCAAGGCCTGCTCCACTAGCAGGTGATGCCGAGCCAGCGCATTGCGCTCTCCGTCGCAGACGACCACCGAGTCCGACGAAAGCAGCACCACACGCCGCACGCCCGCTGATACGGCGGCATCCAGCAGTGCATCGATGCGCCCCGGATCAGCGTAGAGAAAAACGTCGGTCACGCCGGCGAGGGCCGAGGCAAACGTCTTCGGTTCGGCGAGGTCCAGCGCGACAGCCGGTACACCGGCAGGCAATTGAGCCTTCTCCGGGGCGCGGCCCGCGGCACGGACATCATGACCGGACGCGTGCAGACGATGCAGCAGACTCCTGCCGATACCGCCACGAGCGCCGGTGATCAATGTGGTCACTAGTACCTCCATCAAGTTGGGAATCGATTGGGACTTCATTGGGACATCTGGCCCGGGAAGCGGGGCCACGGTGCATTCCATCGATGATGATCACATTGGTCATCGCCTGTCGCACCTACAGCTTGCGATGGCGCCGAGTCCGCTTCGCGACAATCGCGTCACCCGGATTAAGGACATGGCGCGATTGCTAGCGTATACGTCGGCAAACATATCTACATCGGACAGACCATTGTAGAGCACTCGTCCCCACGTTCAAGTGCGGCATTCTTGCGTCGACTTAGATCGAGCGCGACATCGACAATCATGTCTTCCTGCCCCCCAATCAATCTGCGGCGGCCGACTTCGAGCATGACGGCACGAGAGTCGAGATCGAAATCTCTCGCGGCGCGCTCCGCGTGCCGCAGAAAACTCGAGTAAACCCCGGCATAGCCGAGTGTAAGCGTCTCACGATCAACCCGAACCGGGCGGTCCTGCAGGGGTCTGACGATGTCGTCGGCCGCATCCTGCAGTTTGAACAGGTCACAGCCGTGTTTCCACCCGTATTTGTTGGCGACCGCCGCGAACGCCTCGATTGGACAGTTGCCGGCACCTGCGCCCATGCCCGCCAGAGATGCGTCGACCCGACTGGCTCCATTCTCGACGGCGACTACCGTGTTCGCCACCGCCAGCGAGAGATTCTCATGCGCATGGATGCCGCGTTCCGTTCCTGGCTGGAGAGCGGCGTCGAGTTCCCGGAAGCGTGCTGCTGTGTCGGCCATCGTCAGGCTACCCGCCGAATCCGCCAGGTACACGCATTGGGCGCCATAGCCTTCCATCTTTCCGGCCTGAATACCGATATTGTCCGGCGTAGTAGCTGAAGACATCATCAGAAATCCGGAGACGTGGAAGCCGAGCTCTGCGGCGGCCGCAATGTGCTGAGCGGACACATCAGCCTCCGTGCAGTGGGTGGCGATGCGGACTAGTTCGATTCCCGTGTCGCGAGCGCGTTTCAAGTCGTCGATGGTGCCGATGCCCGGAAGCAGGACACACGCAAGCTTTGCGCGTTTCGTCACCTTCGCCGCTTCGCGAACGTAGGCGAGATCGGTGTGCCGGCTGAATCCGTATGCCAGGCCGGATCCGTTGAGGCCGTCACCGTGGCCAACCTCAATCGCATCGACTCCTGCATCGTCGAGTGCGGCGGCGATCTCCCGAACTTGGCCAAGATCATATTGGTGCCCGATCGCGTGCATGCCGTCGCGAAGCGTGACGTCTGTAATAAATACTTTCGGCATGTCTACTTTCCTGTCCCCGAATGAATCTCGGCGATGCGTTCGGCGGTTCGAAGTGCCGCCGACGTCATAATATCGAGGTTTCCAGCATAGGATGGAAGGTAATGAGCAGCGCCCTCCACCTCAAGAAATACGGACACTTTGAGTCCGACGAAAACGCCTTCAGGTTCTGAAAGTGGAAGGGGCGAATTCGGAGTATAGCGCAGAAATTGTACTTTTTGCTTGAGCCGGTACCCGGGAACGAATTCAGCTACAGCCGCTACCATACGCTCGACGGAGGACTCTATTTCTTTCTCGTCAGCATCGTCGCAAAGGCACAGTATCGTGTCCCTCATCATCAGCGGCGGTTCTGCTGGATTCAGGATGATTATTGCCTTTCCGCGTGTTGCGCCGCCGACGCTTTCCACTGCGAGAGACGTTGTTTCAGTGAATTCGTCGATGTTCGCCCGAGTACCAGGGCCCGCGGACCTGGAGGCAATCGACGCGACGATCTCTGCGTAGTGCACTGGCGTCACCTGGGAGATCGCCGAAACGATCGGCACCGTCGCCTGGCCACCACAGGTGACCATGTTTACGTTGCTTTCTCCGGCGACGGTGTCCAGGTTGACGGTTGGAACCACGAAGGGACCTACTGCAGCCGGCGTGAGATCGACGACCCGCTTGTTCGTCTCTTGCAAGATGGTGGCGTGCTGTTCGTGTGCAGCTGCCGACGTAGCATCGAAAATGACAGCAATTTCATCAAATTCGGGCATCGTGACGAGATGGTCCAAACCTCGGTGCGTGGTCGCGATCCCGAGGCTCTCTGCGCGCGCCAAACCATCCGAGTTTCGATCGACACCCACGAGCACCGCTACCTCAAGTGTCCTAGAGCGCATAGTCTTCATCATCAAATCGGTTCCGATGTTGCCGGATCCGATGATCGCGACCTTCGTCTTTTTCATTCACTCTCCCCGCTTGTTGGCCGAACGCGGCACCATCAGTGAGGCGTGGCTCACGCCCCTATGTGCCAGGCCCAACGTCTCGAAGGTCGTTCTACTATGCGCGGGAACGTACCCGATTTGACGGTGGGCAGCCGCGGGCCGCCTAAATGCCGTACCAGCATCAACGCACATTAGTCGATGTGTCCATCTGCATCTTGCATAAGGGAACTACGGAGACTGCGAAGGGGCAGGAATTCGGGTGTTGCCGACTTCCGCACCGATCGCAGTTGTCGATAACGGATCACCATACGCAGCGCACGCTCTAGACGATCTCCTTGTCGATGGTCTTCCTCCTTGTCGATGTTCTTCGTGGATTGTCAAGTGGGTGTTGATTTTCCACGAATCGACAGATAGAGCGAGCTCGTCATAGCGTTGCCGAATACCGTCGCGACATGATCGCGTTCCGAGTACAGATCGTCGGGACCGAACTTCGCGCCGTGTTCAATCGCGCTCAATATAGACTGGAGGTCCGCTGTGTCCTTAGATAAAGAGACCATAGCGTTCATCGAACGTGCCACGGCGTCGCCCGCCCCACCGCCGGATAGCATTCCCATCTCTGAGTTTCGGGCCGCAGTAGAGGCGTTTCGGCCGATGACCTTTGATCGGGTGGAGTTGGCCGAGATTCGCGATTTATCGTTCCCCAGCCCTGGCCCGGACCAGGGCACGGTCACCGCCCGTCTCTACCGGCCGGAAACCGAGTCGCCAGCACCGCTAGTCGTATGGGCACACGGCGGTCAGTGGGTGCGTACAACCATCGATTTGCTCGACAGCTATTTCCGATTCCTAGCTCTTCGGAGTGGCTGTGCGGTGCTGGCCGTGGACTATGAGTATGCCCCTGAGTCTCAATTTCCGACACAGATCGAACAGGTCTACGCCGCAGCGCTATGGGCCCGCGAACACGGGGAACAGCTCGGTTGCGACTCGAGCAGACTGGCTATTGCCGGGGACAGCAGCGGTGGCAACCTTGCAGCTGCGGTCGCCTTGATGGCCCGCGATCGTGGACAATTGCAGTTTGACCATCAGCTACTGCTGGTCCCACTTCTGGACGCGCTTTTCGAGTCGGCGTCCTGGCAGGAGCTAGGTGAAGACTACCTGCTCAGCAAAGGACAGCTGAACTGGGCACTGCAGAAGTATGCCCCGCAAACCGATCGTCGAAATCCGATGCTGTCTCCGCTGCACGCGGAAAGCACGGCAGGGCTACCGCCAACGACGGTCATCGTCGGCGGACTCGACCCGCTGCGAGACGATGGCCTTGCTTACGCCCAACGGCTACGGGTGGAAGGGGTCCCGGTCCGAACCATCGACATCGACGGACTAATCCATCACGCGATTGTCCTGCCCAAGGCCCTGCCGCGGGGACTCGTGGCGGTCGAGGAAGCTGCCGACGCGCTGGCACGCTGTTGGTGACTTCGGCCTGGCACGCTCGACCAGGGATTGCTCGCGTCCCAACTCTTGGCCGAGGTACCGTCCCACCAGCGGGCGATCCGATGCGACTGCGCAGAACTCGGAACCTAAACAACAAATCAGATCGTTGCCCAACATAACCACTACATGGGCTCGGACCTCGTACTGGAGGAGACGCATGGATCATGTGGTGATTGTCGAAGGCGTCCCACGCTGGAATCCGGGCCGCTGAGGAGATCCGCCATCTCGGCTACGACGGCTCACTCCGCTTCCTGAGCGAAGAGGCCGAACTCCCGTACGAGCGACCGCCGCTTTCCACGGAGTTCCTTCTTGGTCAGATAGACTCAGCCGCCCTGTCAATGCCGCAGTCCGACATCGCCGAGCTCATGCTTGACATCGGGGCGATAGAACTCGACACGCGCAACCATCTGCTGACGCTTTCCGACGGGTCTTCACTGACCTTCGACGGTCTGGTCATAGCTACGGGAGCACGACCGCGCACCATGCCTGACGAGGAAAGGGCGCACGACGCCTTCACTCTCTACACTCTCGGCGAGGCTCAGGCGCTGCGCCTTGAGCTTCAGCGCGAACCCCGGGTTGTCATCATTGGTGCGGGTCTCACTGGTCTGGAAGTCGCATCCTCCTGTCGCACAATCGGTCTCGGTACGACGCCTGTCGAACTCCTGTCAACGCCGCTCGGACGGGTGTTGGATGAAGAGCTCGGGCAGCGCGTTGCAGGCCTTGCCCGCGCACACGGTGTCAACTTGATCACCGGGCGCACTGCTGTTCGAAGCTGCGCGCCAGGTCCTTTTGAACGACGGACGGTGCCTGCCCGCTGATGTCGTCGTGCTGGCAACAGGATGCCGTCCAAACACGGATCTGAACGATGGTGTCCGCTGTGATGCACGATGTCGGGTGTCTCCGGGAATTGTGGCGGCAGGCGATGTAGCGCGATGGCTCCATGTCGGCGTTGGCGGCTACCTCCGCCTCGAGAACGCCGGCAACGCGGTCGACCAAGCGGCAGCGGCGGCACGATCTCAGCTCTACGGAACTGTGGCGCCCCTTACACGTCCCTTACACGCCAGTCCCCAACTTCTCGTCGCGCCTGTTCGGCGTAACCGTGCGCGGCACTGGGCACCTGCGAAGTTTCGACGAGGCACGCGTCGCTGACCCTTCAGGCGACGAGTCCAGCTTTGCAGTGTCATGCCGCAACGGCGATTCCTTGGTCGGCGCGATGTGTATCGCAGGGCAGACGATTTCGTCGCACTCAGAGAGCAAGTCCAGGTCGAGTGGCACAGCGCGGCTACTGTGAATACTTCACGACACAGGCGACGCGGATGAAAGCGCTCTGGTGTTCGTCCGCCCTTTTTCAGATGACACTGTCCTCGGTGCTGACCACCCTCGTCGCGGCTCCGAGACATGGGATGGCCGGTAGGTGCCGCCGACTGGTGCATACGTCGTCGACCGCCGTCTGATTCACCATGTCGAGATCCATGACTCGACTGTCCACACCGCCAGGCGAGGGCCTCCGACGGCGACTCTCACGTCGTGCGGGCGGCCGCACCCTTGCCGCTTCCTAATGATGTGGGTGTTGTCGAATTTATCGTTGAGTTTGGTCGCCGTTGTAACCGGTGTTGCCGCCGAACTCGGCTTCGAACACCTGACGATTGGTCCGAGCACGGCCAGGTTGTGTTCACCACGACGCGCACCGCGCCTCCCATGACCCACTGCCCGGGGAGGAAGACCAGATCGTCGCGGTTCGGCAGCGGCGCCCGTCAGGCGCAGTGGAACGCGTTGACGGACGCCACGTGGGAGTGCCTTCTCGGCGAACGACGCCACTCTTCCTGGTTGATCTGGCCGCTTCCCGAACAATTTCGCCACAGACTTGATTGCGTCGCATCGGGTTCTTGGCCACGAGCTTTCCTCGGGACGGCCTATCGACGATCCTCGATCACGACGACGCCGGCGGGTCGATCTCCTCGCAAGGAGGGTGACCCGCGGCGCTGACCGCATGACCACCCTGCGACTGATTACGCGAGGGAACTCGAATGCCACGTCCTGTGACATCACTTCTGCGCGGACGACAATGGACATTCCGGTCCTCGAATGGACAAGGGACGTAAGTACGTACACCCTCTACCGATACTGTCCAGACCGCGCTCCATCACAGTTCCTCGGTGCGCGCCACAGGTGAGTAACCCCCGCGAGAACCCACAATTGCTTAGCGGTTACGGCACCAGAATCGTCGATCCTGCAAGCTTGCGCAATTCGAGATCGGCATGCGCTTGAGCCGCTTCGGCCAGCCTATAAGTGTTCGCCACCTCTACCTTGACGTGTCCGTCTAGCACGACGTCGAACAACGCCTGCGCGCTGGCGTTCAGGTCCTCGGTGGTGGCGACGTAAGGACCGAGCATCGGCCGAGTCACGTACAGCGAGCCCTTCGGCCCAAGTTCCTGGACGTCGAGCGGCGGGATGGGGCCGGCCGCAGCGCCAAACGCGACCATCGTGCCGCGGGGCGCCAGGCAGTCCAGGGACTTCATGAACCCTTCGCCGCCCACACCGTCGTATACGACTGGGACACCATGTCCGGCAGTGATGTCATGGACTGTTGCAACAAAGTCTTCTTGCCCATTGATGATCACGTGGTCGCACCCCACGTTTTCGGCGATCTGTCGTTTCGCGGCGCTCCCCACCGTGCCGATCACCGTCGCCCCAAGATGTTTGGCCCATTGGCAGAGGATTTGCCCGACTCCACCTGCGGCCGCGTGAACGAGAATGGTCTGGCCAGCCATCACCCGGTACGTCCGGCGCAACAAATACTCTGCGGTCATTCCCTTCAGAAGCAGTCCTGCTGCATCTTTGACTTCAATTCCGTCCGGTAGCTTGACGAGACGATCGACTGAACGCGTGACCAGGCCTGCGTATGATCCCATCGGATCGATGTAGCCAACCCGATCACCGACGCTGAAGTCTTCGACACCGATCCCGACCCGTTCGACGACACCGGCGCCCTCGTGTCCTGGTATGAACGGCACCTTGGCGGGGTACCGCCCCGACCGGAGATAGACGTCGAGAAAATTCAGACCCACAGCGTGATTGCGAACCAGAACCTGGCCGGGTCCGGGCTCCGGGACGGTGATTTCTTCGTACTTTAGCACCTGGGGTCCGCCGCTTTCATGGACCACAATCGCTTGAGTCGTCACTATCGTGTCACTCCACATCCTGTTACTTCGCCTGTTCGTGTTTCCGCACATAGTGCATGTGTAACCAAAGACTTCAACCGCGGCGGCCTCGGTATTCGCTCCTGCCCAAAATGCATTCGGCCACCTCCGACTCAAGCGCCGCCTCTCCAGTGCCGTTCAGCAACGATGCATTCCGGTCACAGGCGGCAAGTTGCCCTCTCCGCTTGAATCTGTGACCACAGCTGGCGGCCTCGACCGAGGAGCGATGTGGACCACGTATGTCTTGCACTCTGGTTCTTGATTCATATATTGTTCTACTCCAACATAACCCGGTATTGAATCGGCCACTACACCTGTCCATCAGCGGTCGAGCAACCCCCACTTCGCAACCCGCGAAGACCATGTGTTCACTGGCGGTAACGACAACGTGTTCACTTCGCAATGATGACGCCGCTTGCAGAAATCGGCGAACCTGTGGCAAGCATCAGCGACGACGACATCGAAGGCTTCCATTCCTTGTGATGAGGCCTAGACCGGCCGCAACTACTTCGCACTCCCGACCTCCTCACGGCACTCGTCTCACAAGAACCGCAACGGCGGCCAGCACGAGGAACAGCGTCCCACAGAAGCCGTACATCGCACCTGTCAGAGGTATGAAGTGGGCTGCAATTCCAACCCCAACAGTGGGTACACTCATCCCCGCATAGCAAACGAGGAAAAGGCCAGCTAGTGCTTCGCCACGCTTCGCGGGTGCGGCCATCGCAGCGACCATACCGATCGCATACTTGATCGACACTCCTACCCCGGCGCCGCAGACGACGCCGGCAATGAGGAAGATCGCGAGGTTCGCGGACTGGATACCGACCATGAGCAGGACTAATCCGACTGCTTCCCCACCGATTCCGAGAGCTTGTTGAGTCCGGAGAGGCAGCCGCCCGGCGAGCAATTGAGATAGTGTCGCCGCCGCGAAGAGCGCGAACGCGACGGTGCCGGCGAGTAGGACGCTGCTGCGGTGTAGTGTCCCCGCCACGAAGCCCGCTGACAACGAGGTGTAGACCCCATTAACGGCAAAGGCTACGAATCCGCTGGCAGCGGCTGCGATAAAACCAGACCGGTCGCCGTGGTCTGCGCTAATTCGCTGGGGTCGATAGGTAGGGCGCGACAGCAATTCCGTAACTGTCTCGGGGGTGCACGCGACAGCCACGAGAGCAAGCAGCAGCAGGATGCCGAACACGATGTAGGGCACTCGCAATGGTGCACCGACGTACTGTGCCAGCGCCCCGGCGATGAGCGGCCCGAGAGCGAGTCCGCCCACATTGGCGCCGGTGGATACAATTTCGAACAGCCCGGACCCCGCATCGTGGCGCCGGACGGTATGAAGATCCTTGAGGTACGCGGTGGCTGTGGCGGAGATCATGCCGATCCCCACTCCTCCTATTAGTCGTCCGATCAACAGCCCTGGAAGCTCGGGGAACGCGAGAAAGACTGCGGCGGAGAGCGCCTCGAGAATGAGGGCGGGTATCAGGATCTTCTTGCGTCCGACCCAGTCGGAGATATGTCCCAGCAGCACTAAACCCACGCCGACTCCCGCGGCGAAAACCGAGAACACCACTGTAACCATCAACGTGCCGAAGCCATCCTGAGCCTGATACAGCGGGTACAGCGGCGTCGGTACGGCATTGAACGCCATCGCGGTCAGAAATGCGCCAGCAATCATCCAAAAGCCGATCCCGTACTTGCGTGGTGGTTGCAAGGTCGTCGGTAGAGCGGCAGGCGAAGATGGCGCTGCATTACTCGTGGTGGGGGTGTTTGGCACCGTCATGTACGTCTCCGAAGCTTGGGTGGCAAGTACGGCTACCACCCTCCACCCACTTTCGTATCGCGTCCAACGAAGATTACCGATGATATTGATCGATCTGTGCTATGAGTAAGAGGGTGGATTTGCGCCAGCTTGAATGTTTCATTGCCGTAGCGGAGGAGTCCAGCTTCACCCGCGCCGCTTCCCGGCTGCACATTGTGCAGTCCACCATGTCGGCTACGATTGCGTCCCTCGAACGCGAGCTGGACACCATCCTGCTATTGCGCACGACCCGTCGGGTTGGTCTTACTGATGCAGGCCTCGAACTGCTCCCGAAAGCGCGTGCCGCGCTCGATGCGGTCCGGGATGCTCGGGACGCCGTGCATGCGGTCAAGGGTGGCCTAAGAGGCACGTTGCGCATCGGGACCATGAGCTCACTTGGACTGATCGATCTGCCCGCACTCCTGGGGCAATTCCACCGTGAGCACCCCGCCGTGACCCTCCACTTGGAGACGGCTGCATCTACCGGTGGATCGCCAAGGCTCATCACAGCAGTGGCCGAAGGCCGGCTCGACCTGGCATTCGTCTCCCTTTCTGGGCGCACCTCGGTCGCCGTGCATCTATGCGATTTGGTATCCACTCCCCTAGATCTGGTGGTTCTTCGAGATCATCGTCTCGCGGACCGAACTGAGGTATCGATCTCAGAGCTGGCCGATGAGTCCTTCATCGACTTCCCGCTCGGATACGGAAACCGCGCAGTGACCGACAGGGCGTTTGCTGCCGAAGGAATTCAACGTCGCGTCACTATCGAGATCACCGACATCGCTGCAGGCACCGACTTCATCCGACACCGCCTTGGCGTCGCGCTCTTGCCGCGACCGATCGTCTCGACCGGTGACGATCTGGTTGCCTTGCGCATAACCGGAGCGGATCTGGATTGGCCGATTTCCCTCGCCAAATCCGCAGAACGAACCTCCGGGGCAGCCGCCACCGCCTTCGCGCACCTGGTCGAGAAACGTCTAGGTAGCTAGAAGCGGCGTAGCCGGGTTTTGGGGTCCAGTTTTGTGGTGTTCGAGTCACGCTCGACTGCTTGACATTTCATGCCGCGAGTTGCGCTGTGCCGGTGAGGGTATCGACGGCGGTGCGGTAGGCGGTGGCAGCTGATCGCAGGCGGCCGGGAGTGGTTGTCGGAGCGGCGAGTTCGGCCAGGCCGGTGCGCAGGACCCGATCGTGGACACAGGTGAGGAACTTCGCGGTGTCGAGTCCGAGGTCGGTGACCTGATACCGGTGGGTGCCCTCGATCCGGACGATGAGGCTGCGGGTTTTCAGCCGGCGCAGGTCGTAGGTCATCTGCCCGGCGGACACTTTGTCCGGGTCGAGTCCACGCAGCTCGCCGGTGAGGGTGCGTAGGTCCTTGTTGGTGAAGCCGTTCGGTGCAGCCGGAAGACCAGCAGTGCGGAGAGCAGGGCGTGGCTGCGCTGGTCGGCGAACCGCAGTCCCGGGACGCGGGTGTCGGTGGCGGTGGCGGTGGTGACGGGGGCGGAGAGGGCGTCGGCGCCGATGATCGGGTCGTGGCTGAGTCGCCCGGCGCGCAGTAGGCGGCGGGTGGCGTGAAAGCTGCTCTCCCGCAAGGCTGGCAGATGTGTCAGTCGTTTCCCGAGGTGGAAATCACGGGTGTCGTTGATGGTGGTCTCGGTGCGCAGGGTGCGTGCCTCCTTGTGGTACTGCTTGATGGTGGTGTGTTTGTAATCGACGTGTGGGCTGGGGGTGACGCCCTCGGTGATCACCCGCGTGCGGAATCGCCCGGGGGTGGCACGGGGCCTCGGCGCATCAACCGCCGGTCGAACACCAACGTGACCTGTTCGGGGCGGCCGAAATCGAGGTTGTCGCGGATGACCTGTTCGAAACAGACCCGACCGGAGACCGGGGCGTCGAGCATCTGGGTCAGGAAGAACTCGGTTGCAGGACCGACAGGTCGTAGCGGTAGCCGACGTCCCGATCGGCGTCGGTGAACGGATCCGGCAGAATCGTCAGCCACTTGCGGAGCAGGGCGTCGATCCGTGGGCCGGTGAGCCGGTCGCAGATCGCCTGCAGCGTGTTGGGGTCGTCGACGGTGGCGAAGGCGTTGTCGAGTGCGGTGAACCCGAGCCCGGCCCTCGTGGCCTGACGTTGGGCCCAGTGGTGGCCGTTGATGCAGAGTTTGGCGTTGTAGGGGAAGTACGAGCAGAACTTGAGGAAGAACGGGCCGAAGTCGGCGTCGACGCAGTAGGAGTAGTAGTGGTTGACCATGCCGGTGGTTTTGACGATCCACGGATAACTCTTGCCGCGGCGTCGCGTCGGGGCGTTTCTCGGTGCGGAACAGTGGTGTCCTCTCCTGAGCGCGTCCGATGAACACCACTCCCTCGGCCGCGGTGAAGTGCTCGAGGTCGGAAGTTCCGGTCGACCAGATCCGGCGGCCGCGGCGGCGACGGCTCCGGCACGGTGGTGCGGACCCTCTTCGCCCTGCTGGCACCGCGCCACCCGTTGACGCGCATGAGCCGTTCGACGGTGCAGCGGGCCACCTCGATGCCCTGACGGCGCAGGTGGGCCCACATCTTCAATGAGCCGTACAGCGACTCCGGCCTGCGTCGACCGTGCTCGTCACGCTCGACGTAGTACGAGGCCAGCACCGCGGTGATGGTGGCGTCCCACAATGCCCGTTTCGACAACGGCCGGCTGCGCCAGGCGTAGAAGGTTCTCGGGGCGATCGTGCACCCGTGCTCGGTGAGCACCCGGCAGATCGCTACGACCCCGAACTGATCGCGGTGTCCGGCGATGAACCGGCAGACACTTGCGTGGGGGGTCGCACTCCCGCACGAAGAAAGACGTTGCGGCCTTCAATATTTCGATGGTCTTCTCCAGCTCGGCGTTCTTCCTCCGCAAAGCCCGCAGTTCGGCCTCAGCCTCCGATGCCGACGCAGCCGGTATACCGCCACCCGCCGACTCGGCCTTACGCACCCACACCCGCACCGTCTCCAGTGACAACCGTTCGGCGATCGTACGGATCGCCTCGTACTCCGAGGCGTACTCGTCACGGTGTTCGAGGACCAGGCGCAGCTTCAGGCTGCCTGAGCGACTTGAGAATCACCCTGTCGTGGCAGGACGTGTGTGGGCTCAAGTCATCGATGATAACGATGGAACACGTTTGCGGCGAGCGCATATGATCGTCACGTCCGCCGGAGGGCAAGATCGCCAAGTTCACTCCCTGGGGGTGAATTGGGAACTGCTACAAAATGGGTGAGCGAATGCTCCGCTGCGATTCTGGCAAATTTTGACGGGAGTAATTCCGCGCCACCCACAACATCGTGGACGAAGATAACGCGTGCGCGTCACCCTGGGCGGCTGACTCCAGGGACATTTCTAACTATTCACGAAAGCTGATGCCGGGAGTGAGTGGCACGCCATGCGCCAATCGCTCCCGGCACCACCACGGCCTATTCTGTTCTAAACTAGCGCTCAGATAGGTTGTTGGATCAATTTCTCACCAACCGAACAAGGTCACCGTCCTCGTTGATTCCGATTCCGTACTCCACGCCGATCTCGCTGACCTGCCGGAAAACCTGTTCCGGCCAGGTAATCCGGCCGGGCCGCTTCTCCGGGGTGCTGCTGACCATGCCGATCATCAGCCCTTCTTCCTCGCCCACATTCTTGAAGCAGCGGAAGACGCCGGCCGGAATGGTGATCACGTCACCTACGTTCAGGTCGAGCTGATGCTCCCCTTCGTCGCCCCACATGATGATCCATTTTCCCGTCATGGGAATGAACACCTCGACCGTGTCGTGAGAGTGGAGCGCCCCACGCTTTCCGGGCTTGCTCCGGATGTAGCCCAGATGGAACCCTTCGACCGCCGGTAGGGCGGGTGCCAGGTTCGGATCGTCGGGGTTCTCCGTGACACCGGCACCGATCACGTTGAAGATTTCGCGCTCGTGATCGGGGAGTAACACGTCCACATACGCCTTGTCGCTCGACTTCATCTCGTCGAACTTCGCGACGTACTTCTGCATCTCCGTCTCGCTCAACTGCACACCAGTCATCGCACTTTCCTTTCACGTGTTCTTTCGAATCCGTTGTAGGGCAAGGCTATGGCGGGATCGGTAGGTGTGTCCATCTGCGATCGCGAGAGTACTGAGTTCGCGTTTCGCGAAGGCTGCGCTGCGTCGCAATAGAATCGACTCACAGCTGGAGCGGATTTTGAACGCTTATTAGAGCGTGTCTGCTTAATGTTCGGGGATTGATGCGTGATGCTGCGTATGCGTTGCGCGCCGACGAGATCCCCGATGACCTGTGGGCTGTGATCGAGCCCGTCCTACCCGCATCGGCGGCCCGGAGGGGACGTCCGTGGAACGACCACCGGTTGACTCTGGAAGGAATCGCCTGGCGGTTCCGAACGGGATCACCGTGGCGCGATCTGCCCGAATACTTCGGCCCGTGGCAGTCGATCTGGGAACGGCATCGCCGCTGGTCCGACGGCGGCACCTACATCCGGATGTTCGCCGCCGTGCGGGCGGAAGCCCCCGAACACGACGCACAACTCGAACGTCTGCTGTCGATCGACTCGACGATTGTCCGCGCCCACCAGCATTCGGCCGGCGCCCTGACCGGTGCGCACACAGGGGGCTCGGTCGAATGACAAGAATCTGGCCAACGAACCCGCCGACCACGCACTCGGCCGCTCCCGCGGCGGGCTGAGCACCAAGATCCACGCCCTCACCGACACGTTCTGTTGCCCGCTGACGCTGCTGCTCTCGCCGGGACAGGCCGGCGACAACCCCTACCTGGCGCCGCTGCTCGACGCGCACCACGCCCACGACACCGAAGCGTTCCGCCTGCTGGCGGACAAGGCGTACTCGCACCCGAGCACCCGAAAGAACCTGCGGGAACGCAGAATCTCGCACACCATCTCCGAACGCCGCGACCAGATCCGACGTCGCAAGGCGAAAGGATCGGCCGGGGGTCGACCGCCGGCCATCGACAAGGACCGCTACCGCGAACGCAACACCGTCGAGCGTGGTTTCGGGCGTCTCAAGCAGTGGCGCGGCATCGCCACTCGCTACGACAAGTACGCCACCACCTTCCTCGGTGGCGTACTCTTCGCTGCGCTCGTCATTCATCACCGCGTCCGTAAATAGCAGACACGCTCTAGGGTCACTGGGAGCGCGAGCGACGAAACCCGACAAGAGTACTTCACGTGCCACTTCAGTGCCCCCACGCCGTATCAGGCGATACAGCGCGCTTGTTTTGACACTTTGAAGACCCCGCGGGCGCGCCCGCGTCTGTACCGCTCCGTGGTGCCGGTTAGTTCGGGTCGGGGACGCGGTCGCGGCCGACGAGTTCGTTTTCGATGTCGGCGAGTCGGTCGAGGGCGAGGTCGCGGTCGGGTGCGCCGGTGGGGGTTTCGCAGGTGGCGATCGAGGTGAGCCAGTCGCCGTCGAGGGTGAGCGTGTAGACGGGCCGGTGTGCGGCGTCGGACTCGATGATGCAGGCTCTGGTGGCGTCGATGAGTTCGGTGGCTGCGGTGCGGAGGTCGAGGGCGGCACCGGTCTGGGCGGTCGCGGCGTCTTCGGCGGCGATGGTGAGGGTCCAACTGATCATGGCGGTGCCGTCTCCCGGTGTGTGGTTGAGGGTTGTGCTGGTGTGAGTATGCCGGGGACCTCGGACGTGTTGCCGGGTCCGGGCTGGCGGGCCCGGGTCCTGTTGAGGATCCGGACGCGGATTGTCAGCGGCAGGGCACCCAGCCTTCGCTCGGCGGGTCATGCGGGCGTTGCCCCTGTTGAGATCGCCGAGACATCGATCAGCGAGGCGCCGGCCCCAGTTCGTGGGACCCACCCCCATACTCGATGTCGTCGTCGACGCTCCCGTCCGTTGGATTCGCCTTGCACCGTGGCGCATCGTTCCTGCTGGTCACATACTTGTCGCACAGACCCGGGCGCATGGCGTCCGCACAGCGCGCGAGCGGCGTCTGCCGGCAGCGGCCCAGGTGCGGGCCGGTTCGGCGGGCTATGGCATCGCGACCCCCTTTTCCGGGCCTGCCGTCGAGCGCAAATCTACGGTAGACTTCTACATAGAAGCGGTCAGGGTGCCTGCCCGGGCACCAAGGAGGGGAACATGGCGCACAAGACCGCGGCCTCGGGCTACGAGTCCGATCCGCAACAGCAGCGCAGCGGCGTGAGCGACCACGAGTTCATCGCCCGGATGCGAGCCGAGCTGTACAAGAGGCCGAGCATGCGGCTGGTCGCCGACCGGGTCACCCACATCATGCTGGCCGGACGGATCGACCGGGACGACCCGATTCTCGAGCTCATCGAATCGGACGACATCCTCGACGAGAAGACGGTGCTCAGCGACGCCGTCGAACGCATCCTGTCGTTCCCGCATCTCTCCGCAAAAGAGGTCGCCGACCACTACGACAAGAACTGGGCCAACCCCAGCGACGCGCTGCGCAAACTCAGCGCCAAAGGCGAGGTCATCGGGCTCAAGCGGGCCGGCAAGTTCCGGTATCCGGAGTTTCAGTTCTCCCTGCCGGGCGAGGCGAATCAGGTGGTACGGGAAGGCAACGTGGCTCTCGGCGCCCGGGACGATCCGTGGGGTGTCGCGTCGTGGTGGCTCTCGCCCAACCCGTCGGCCGAAGACCGCAAGTCCCCGGTCCAACTGCTCGGCGAAGGGTCCTACGACGCCGTGCGCGCGTTGCTGCGTGCCGAGATCGCCGACGACCTTGCCTAACCGCCCACCACCGGTATCGGTGACCGCGCATATCGGGTCGCTCACCGCGGGAACCAAGCTCTGGCGCATCCACTCCGGCGACCCGAACCGCGGTGCCCTGACCCTGAATCCGACCCCGGCGGGAGCGGGAGGCGGACGGTTCGACTCCTCCGACGGGTCGTACCACTACAGCTATTTCGGGGAGGACATCTCCACCTGCATCGCGGAGACCTACTGCCGGTCGCTGCCGCTCGATGACCACGTTCCGAGAATTTTGCGGAAGGCCAAGCTGGCCGGTCGAGTCCTGTCCCAGGTCACCGTCACCGACGACGTCCCCGTCGCACTGGTGCACGGCTCACATCTGGCGGCGATCGGTCAGGACACCTGGCTGACGAAATGCGACCCCGTCGACTACCGGATCACCCGGGACTGGGCGGCATCCATCCTGCATGGGACCGACGGGGTGCTCGGGATCAAGTACCGGGCACGCAACGACGAGGACAGGTTCTCCGTCGTCATGACCATCACACCTAATGTCGGTGTGGGGCTGCATGATCTGATGACGGTGTCCAGGGGCCCGATCAAGCTCGACGACCGCCCCGGGCTGGAGCTGGTCAGATCCCATCTCGCACAATACAATGCAACACTCATCTAGGCGTCATAGGCCGATCTCCCACCTTCTGTCACCGAAATCGGGAGCGGGAGACGAACCCGTGAAAAGCCAACCGTCAGTACAGGATTGTCCTGCCTATCAACGACGCCGCGACAGAACACGCAACAAAGGACATCCATGGGACGCTCGAAGAAAGCAACGCAGGCCACACAAGCCGCGAAGAAGAGGCGGAACAAGGCCAAACGACAGACCCGCGGCACAAACCCGACCGCGAATGTGAGCTTCCCCGACTCCAGGACGATGGTCCTCAGCAACCCATTCGACGCGACCGCACAGCGGGCACCCATCGAACTGGCACCTGAGCTGACCGTCGAGGAGTACCACACACTCCGGGACACCGGCGACAACCCGAAGCCTGATGAGTACGACCTTGTCGATCCCACCCTCACGCGCATACTCGAGGGTCGCCGTGAGTGGGAGAGCTACGAAGACGGGACGTGGGATCACGTTCCGAGCCGGGACCACGTCGCGACAGCCTGGGGTGAGTTTGCCCAACCATTACACATCGCGGTCGGCTTTGCCGCTGCCGCTGGACCCCGGTGGGAGGTCCACTATCCCTCCCCGGACGAGGATTTTCGCGCCCCTGCTGAGACCTACACACGCCGAGACGCCCTCCTCGCCGAACTCGACCGACTCGAACACCTGGGCCACCAGCCGATCGATACCCGACCAATTCCCTGAACCAGCCGGCAGCACGTTCGGCTGTGCCGCCATCGACCTGTAGACGACACCTTCAGGGTTGTCGACGCATGCTGTCCACCTGGGCCCCCCGACGTGGTCGGCACCGCCCTCGGACGGACCATGCGGGGTCAGTGGGCGTCGTGGAAGGCTTGTACGATGTCGGCGCGGATCCGGCCCCGGGAGGACATTTCGTAGCCGTGTTCTGTCGCCCACTCCCGAATCTTCTTGACCTCGACCGTTTTCGGCGTCGATCCGATCGGATCCGTCACCCGATTCGAGCGGCGCTTCCTTCCTCCGACCCTCCTGGAATGAGCAATCCAGTAGTCGAGAGCGTCGCGGAACTCCTTGGCGTGCTCGCCCTTCAGGTCGATCTCGTACTCGACGCCATCAACCGTGTAGTTGATGCTCTCCCCCTCGTCGCCGAACACGGTCCCGTCGATATCGTCCACCAACTCCACCACAGCCCTACGTGCCACGGATTCCATTCCCACCTTCATCGATACCAACGAAACAAATGTACGGCACTCATGCCAGACAACGGCATCACTGCTAGCTACGCTAGCTATGATTGCCTCGCACCAAAATGTTGGCGATCAGTCTCGTCGCACAACACCCTGTCATCGTGTGCGAGCGGCCGCCGCCGGAATCCCCTGAAGATCCTCATCAACGACGCTAGCCGGCTTTTCACCAGACAATCCCGACGCACGCGACACCCACGCCACTTTCGTCACGGTGATGCAATTCGAGCGCCGGGTCGCCGTACCGCCCCTCCGATCGCCCCGTCCGACGACCGACCCATGAAGCCGCAGAAGAACTCTCGGTCCTACACGTGCGGCATCAACGGCATCCGCCGAGCCGGATGCACGTCGGCCTGCCGCAACCCCCTGTGTCCACCGCCGCCTGGGCCCACCTCCGCTCCCCCGCGCACGGAGTCCGCTGGCGTAGTGCGGCCCAGCCACACCCAGGTGCAGGGGGCGAACTCCCGCGGACCGGAGTCCAGGTCTTCGGTGTCGAAAAATGACAGGTGCTCACTCGGCGCGGCGCCGGTGCGACTTGGGAATGTCGGTGCGCGCGCCCTGACCGGGCCTGTTGTTCGCCCACGCGACAATTTCCGAGCGCTTCCACAGCGGGGTGCGGCCGATCTTCTCCACCGGCGCCGGCGCTTGCCCACGAGAGACGTACCCGCGGAACGTCGAGGCAGACAGCTCGGTACCGGTCTCCTCTTTGATCAGGTCGACGACCTGATCGGTGGTCAGTCGATGTGGGTTAGCCATCTGGTGAGAGTCCTTCCTGTTCATCGCCTTCTCGGCGATGGGAGTGGTAGTTCGGTTGCAGTCCGCAGACCCGCTGCGACGTGACGCCAGTCGATGCGGGACTATCCTCGGAATGACCCTACAACGGCGTGCTGTAATGACCGAGAGCATCTGCGTGGGGTGCGGTCGAGGTCCATACGTTCCAACACTACAGCGATAAATTGCAAGGTTGAGCCGTCGGAGAGGAGGCCTCCAGCTGGGACACGACACGTCCCCGAACATCATGTGTCCCTCCTCGAACCGAAAGGACCTGCTCGCTTGCGACAGTAATGTCGACATGTCGTTGTCCTCACGGCCGACCTCGCGCACACTTTGCCGAGCTGCGCGCGGAAACTTCCACGTCACGGTCCGCAGCCAATCGGTCAGGGGTGTCTCCCGAGTGCAGCTGCCGCAGCGAGAACGACCTGCCCCGTCTGGGAGGGACAGACTCAGTGCCGACTCGCCGGGGCAGTGACGGCACGCGGCATGGCGAGCGCCGTCGCACGTCCTGACATGGGCGCAGACCGTCCGTGCGACCATGAGCTCCGTACGGCTCCGCAGGATGTCACTCCCGCATGCCCGGCATCTAACAGAAAGCTGCGTGCAACCGAAGCTGACCACAAGAAGTGCCCACAGTCACATCGCGCGAACCGGAACGCCACGACGTCCTCCTGCTCGATCCCACCAGTCGCACCGAAATCGATGGGCGCACAAGCATTCCACGCTTGGAACCGTCGCGTAGTCCACACCGCCGGTTGCGCTGACACCGCGACAAGGCCCTCGGCCCGGCGACGAATTCGACCTCCCACGCCGCCGCGTCAACCCCCTCGCCACGGTTGACCACGTACCCTCACCCGCTGGAGGCAGCACACAGGAGGAGAGATTGCATGGGGGTCGGATCGGTGCACGAGACGCTCGTCGACTACGACGGCATGGACTACCGCCGGGCGTGGGGCGTGCAGGTCACGACAGATGTGCGACACGACTTCGGCATGCCGGCGGTGGTCACGCGATGAAGCCCGTCGAAATCGCCGATGGCGTGTTCTTTGTGCACTCCGAGATGGTCAACTGGGTGCTGCTCACCGAGGGTGACGCGGTGACGGTGATCGACACCGGGTACCCGGGGCAGCGCACTGATGTCGAGGACTCGATCCGGGCGATCGGACGGGATCCGCACCGCATCGAGGCCGTGCTCATCACCCACGCGCATGTCGACCACATCGGCAGCGCACAGTATCTCGCCGACACCTACGGGGCGCCGGTACTGGTGCACCCCGACGAGGTAGCTCACGCCCGCCGTGAATGCCACGAGGTCGCGACGCCCTGGGATGTGCTCAGCAATATCTGGCGGCCCGGGGTCCTGCCGTGGGCGATCAAGCTGGTCCGGTTGGGTGGCACGGCCAAGTACGGCATCGACTCCCCCACCGCGATGCCCGTACCCGGTGCGCTGACCTGCCCGGGCGCCCCGGTCCCGGTTCTCGCGCCCGGCCACACCTCCGGTCACACCATCTATCACCTTCCCGATCGCGGTGTGGTGATCTCCGGCGACGCCCTGATCACCGGGCACCTGACCTCACCGGTCGCCGGACCTCAATTGTTGCCGCAGTGGTTCGACCACGACCGCGGCACGGCCGCCGAGTCATTGCGCATCATCGGAGAGTTGGACGCCGACATTCTCCTGCCCGGACACGGGCCGATCCATCACGGCTCCGTCGCCGAAGCGGCCGCAACCGCACGAGAACGCGTCGGCGCCGCGCGGTGAGGATCGGATCGCACTGACGCGAGAACTCCATTCCCACAAGGTCTTCGCGCACCACCTGGCCCGACGAACGGCTACACGTCGGGCCTGACTGCCCTAATTGCACGCAAGGCAGACAATGCGTGCGATCAGGAGGTTTGGGTGGGCGAGGTCTGAGCGTGTGGTCGTCGCCAGCCGAGGCGCATCAGAGTTCGCGGGCGGAAATCTCTACCCCTGCCCCGCGCAGTCGTTCGACGAGCACGTCGCCGAGCGCGGTGGCCGGGGTGAGGACACCGGCCTCGTCGGGGAGCCGGTCGCGGTCGAGCACCAGGCTCAGTGCCGCCTCCCCCAGCAGGACCGCGGTGGCCCGGTATCCGGGATCGCCCTGCGCCGTCACCCGGGCTGCGTACCGGGCGCCGGTCGTGGTGGTGGTGTAGATGTCCATCGCGAAGTAGCCGTTGCGCTGCGTTTTCTCGCTGGGGCCCTCGCCTGGTGCGGGGAGGATGCGGTCGAGGACGTACCGGGTGGGCGGAACGCTGAGCCCGAGGACGAGCCCGCCGAGGATGGCCGCGACACCGGCAGCGTAGACGCGGGACAGGCGCGAGTCGCCGACGCTCATCACCTCGCGGTACTTGAACTTGCGGCCGTACGCCCACCCTTGGAGTGCGTTGCTGCGCCGCACGACGCGGGTGTTGTAGGAGCCCATGACGAACGGTGCCTTCCACCCGCGTACCTGCGGGGCGATGTCCGCACCGTCGACGACGGCGACGTCGGATTGTCGGCCGAGGTCGGGTTCCTTCGTCCGGTCGGGGCTCAATGAGTACGGGGAGGCGGCGAGTCGGCGCAGCGCCCGATCCTTCCTCGATTCGTCGATCTGGGTGCGCAGCGAGTCGATCGTCCCGCCGGAGACTCCGCCGCTCAGCGATGCGACCAGGGTGGTGTCGGTGAGTTCCCCCGCGTTGTCGGCCTGGACTGCTTGGTGCAGTACGTGCACGCCCAGGTCGGAGGGAATGGAGTCGTAGCCGCAGGAGTGCACGATTTTCACACCGTTGGCGCGGGCCTTGTCGTGGTGGGCGTCGATGCTGGTCCGGACGAACAACACCTCCCCGGTCAGATCGACGTAGTCGGTGCCGGCCGCGACGCAGGCTGCGACCAGTTCGGCCCCGTACTTCGCGTACGGCCCCACCGTGGTCGCGACAACCCGTGTGCGGGAGACCAGCTCGGCGATCGCGACAGCGTCACTGGATTCGGCGAGGACGATCGGCCAGTCGGCGGCGCGGGCCCCGAGCGCCGACCGCGTGGCCTCGAGTTTCGCCTGCGACCGTCCGGCGAGGCCGATCCGGATGCCGTCCGGGGCGGTGCGTGCGAGATAGTCGGCGAGCAACCTTCCGACGAACCCGGTGGCACCGTAGATGACGAGATCGAGTTCGCGTCCGCTGTCAGCCACGCGCGGAAGCCTACAACCGCAGCCGATCCCGCAGAAGAGGTAGCTGTAACCCAGCGTAACAACCAGCGGCGTAGGCTCAACATCCTCGGACCGACAACATGCCGAACATCGCGCGGCCCTCGGTAGCGGCGGTGTCGATCCCCTGCTCGAGGACCTTCAGACCGATGCCGCGATCGCGCAGGTTGGCGCCGAGCGTGATAGATGCAGCATCGACCTCCGAGCCGGTCCAGCCGGGTGATCACCAGGACGTCGTCGCCGCATAACCGCTGCAGTGCCAGATCGAGTTGGGGCCGTGACGCTTTGGCACTGCCCGCGTGGTCGACGTGGATGTTCTCGGCCGCGACACCGGCGTGGTGCAACGCATCGACCTGGTGGTCGGGGTTCTGGTCTGCGGTGGAGACCCGTGGCGTAGCCGATCATCATGTGTCGACAACCCCCCGGCTGGGGCTTTTCGACATAGTTTCTCGACACGGGTTGCCGACGCGTTTTCAGGCGATTTCCGCAGTTCGTAGCGGTTGACGGATAACCAACGATTCTCGTCACATGCGGGCTGTTACCGGGGCGGCAGGGTCGTTGAGTTGCCGGGTGAATGGGTAGCGCGGCGGCGTTCTCGGAAGCGTGCCCAATGGTGCTCCATCACGACTTCGAACCCGGCGGCTTCTTTCAGGTTCGAGCGCCGTGCATGGGCCTGGCCGTTGACCAGGATGTTCGAGTCGCTTATGAGCGGTGGTCCCCGGTCTCATGCACGGCCGCGGGTCAGTGCGGCGTCGGCGCCGCCGCGGGTGTCTTCTCGGTGTTCGGCCGAGACTTTCTGGAAGATCTCCATGTCCTGCGCTTGGAGAGCGTCGATGATGCGTGCGTGGTGCTCAACGGCGTAGCCTCGCCGCTCGGGTGAGGCGTAGTTGCTGGCGAAATACGCGTCGGAGAGCGCCCACACACGTTCGACTTCGGCGATCACGAGGTTCAGCGGTGAAAGTCTCCACACCGAGAGGTGAAATTCGTGATTCAGGTCGATGAACTCGACCACCTCTGATGTATCGACCTTCTCTCCCATCTGCGCATTGAGGCTGCGTAAATGCTCTAACGCGGCCTTGTCCGGCCAGTGGATGGACGAGTTCAGCTCGGTTTCGAGGAGAGTATGCAGCATGTGGAGCTGACTCAACTCGAAGGCGGTCCGCTTCGCCACGACGAAGCCCTGGTTCGGCCGGTGCGCGAGCAGGCCCTGGTTGGCGAGCACGAGGAACGCTTCCCGCAATGGCACGCGGCTTACACCGAGTCGCTGAGACAGCTCCTCTTGCCGGAGCTGCTCACCGGGCAGAAGCTCACCGAGAAGGATCAGTTTCCGCAGCTCGGCGATGATTCGTACGGTCCCCACCCGGGCGCTCATCCCAGCCCCTTCTCGTTCCGCTTCGTTGAAGCTCCATGGTCTCACGGCCCTGTCCGACCTGAGCGGCGGACCGGGCGTGACCCGCGAACTCGTCACAGGCCACGCCCCTGAAAGGTCGGCGGTCAGGCCTTCAGCCGAGGGAAGACCCGCCGCGCGTTCTCCTCGAAGACCGCCCTGCGATCGGACTCGTCGAGGAAGTCGAACCCTTCGATGACCGGCTTGAGGTCGTCGAACGGACGCCCGGTCTCGGGGTTGGTCGTCGACCCGCTGCCGGGCCGCTCGGTGCCGAAGAGCACCCGGTCGGATCCCACGGTCTTGAGGAGCAGTTCCAACGCCGGCGAGTAATGCAGGACGGTGTCGAAGTAGAAGTTCTTCAACTTGTCCTCGAAGCGGGGTGCCTGCGGGTCGCCGCCCAGTGCGGGATGCAGGTGCTCGGCCTGCCACCGGCCGAGCTGATACGGCACCGACCCGCCACCGTGAGAAATCATCACGTTCAGCTTCGGAAAGCGATCGAAGACCTTGCCTCGGATCATCGACAGGATGGCGATGGATTCCTCGGTGATGAAGTGCTCGCTGTAGGTTTCGCGACCGTTGTAGCAACCGGCGGAATGCACTTGCATCGGCACGTCGAGCTCGACGAGCTGCTCGAAGAGCGGGTACCAGTAGGGGTCCCCGAGCGCGGGACCGGTGCCGGTTCCTTCGTGCGGATCGGGGTTGACGGTGACACCGACGAATCCGAGTTCCTCGACAGCCCGCCGCAGTTCCGGAAACGCCCGCTCGACCGGTTCTCCGGGCGTGATCGGAAGCCCGGCCACACCGGCGAATCGTGTCGGGTGCAGGTCAACGGTGCGGGCGATGACGTCGTTGTTGGCGCGGATCCATGCGTCCACCAACCGGGTGGGCTGCATGGAGTGCCCCTGGTAGTACGGGCGCGGCGAGAGCAACTGGATGTCGGTGCCGACCGCATCCATGGTGTCGACATTGCTCTGAGCGCACGCGGCCAGAGCATCGTCGCTGATCTTGGGCTGGCCGATGAAATAACCTCCGTCGGCCATCAGATTTGCTCGGTAGGCATACAGTCCGTCGGGTGCGACGACATGGGCATGAGCGTCGATAATCATGGTTTCCTCTTGTGTTCGATGTTGGGCGGTCGGGTGATGTGCAGCGGTTATGACTTGTCCAGGTAGGCGATCAGTTCGCACTGGGCGAGCAGCGGGTCGGCGAGGGCGTATTCGAGGGTGTGCCGGGCGGGGCGGCTGGACGCGTCGGGGAACATCTCGACCCAGTAGGGATCAATGGCGGAGCGTGCAGCGCGGTCACGGACGAAGAAGGTGCACTTGGCTATGTCCGCGGTGGTTCCGCCGGCGGCGTCCATGATGCGCCCGATATTGGCGAAGATCAGTGCGACCTGCTCGTCCACCGAGCCGGGCACGGTGCCGCTGTCGGGGTCGAGGCCGTTGATCCCGCTGGACGTCAGCAGTGGGCCGACCAGGGCTGCTTGTGGAATCGGTGCCTTGCCGTGATGCAGGCCCGGAACTTCGATCGAACGACGAGACATCGGTCAGTTCTCCTTGTGTGCCAGATCGGCGAATGTGGTTCGCAGGTCGCGTTTGAGGATTTTCCCGCTGGGATTTTTCGGTAGTGAGTCGGCGACGACCAGGTGTTTGGGGACCTTGAACCCGGCCAGGCGGGTGGCGCAGTGTGCCAGCACGGTGGCTTCGTCGAGGTCGGCTCCGGGTCTGGGTACAACGACCGCGCATACCGCTTCGACCCACTTCGGATGTGGCACAGCGAAGACGGCGACCTCGGCGACGTCCGGGTGCAGGTAGATCGCCTCTTCGACTTCCCGGCTGGCGACGTTCTCGCCGCCGGTCTTGATCATGTCCTTCTTCCGGTCGACGACGGTCAGACGGCCTTCGTCGTCGAAGACACCGAGGTCCCCGGAATGGAACCAGCCGTTGCGGAATGCCTCGGTCGTCTTGGCTTCGTCTCGCCAGTAGCCGAGGGTTGCCTGGGGGCTGCGGTGCACGATCTCGCCGACCGTTCCTGGCGGGACCTGACGATCGTCGTCGTCGACGACGACGGTTTCGACGTTGAGGACCGGGCGTCCCGCCGAACCGGCATGGGACTCTTGTTCGTGAGGGCCGAGAATTGTTGCGACCGGGGACAGTTCGGTTTGCCCGTAGAAGTTCCACAGCTGCACCTGCGGAAGTCGGGTCCGGATCTCACGGAGCACCTCCACGGGCATGGCGGAGGCTCCGTAGTAGCCCTTGCGCAGCGAGCTGAGATCGGAAGTCTCGAACTCGGGTGCGCGCAGAAGCGAGATCCACACTGTCGGTGGGGCGAAGAACTTCGTGACCTTGTGGGTTTCGATCGCCGCGAGGACCGCCGCGGGGTCGGGTCCGGGTAGCACGATGCTGGTGGCGCCGAGGTAGACGTCGGGGCCGAGGAAGCAGTCCATCTGGGCGCAGTGGTACAGCGGCAGGGTGTGCAGATCGATGTCGTCCGCGGCCATTCCGCCGTCCACGATGCAGCTGACGTACTCGCTGATCAGTGCCCGGCTCGACAGCAGGGCGCCCTTCGGCCGGGACTCGGTGCCGGAGGTGTACATGATCCGGACGGGGTCGTCGTCGGCGACAAGGACGTGCGGTGCGGAACCGGGCTCGTCGACCCAGGTGGTGAAGTTGTCCCAGCCTGCGGCGTCCTCCAGTTCGCCGATCGTTGCCTGCACCGACAGGGTTAGGCCGAGTTCGGCGAGGGCTTTGGCTGCCAGGGGTTGCAGATCGGCTTCGGTGATGACACCCTGTGCGCCACTGTGATCGAGGATGTAGGCGACTTCTTCGGCTTTGAGCATGAAGTTGATCGGAACCAGGACGACGCCGAGTCGAGCGGCGGCGTAGGTGACGACCACGTACTGCCAGTTGTTGCGGGACAGGATGGCCAACCGGTCACCGTGTGCGAGCCCGCGGCGGGCCAGCGCGGCGGCCGTCCGATCGACCGCGGCGTGCAGCTCACGGAAGTCGAAGGAGCGATCTGAACCGATCAGTGCGGTCTTGCCAGGGTAGCGGGCGGCGCTGCGGTGCAGCAGGTCCGCGAGAGCGTGCCCACGTGCCTGGACGACCTCCGGTGCACTCATGCGTGAACCTCATTTCGTGAGAGCAGGGACTGCAGAGCTACTGCCAGCTCCGCTGCGGGATCTGCGGGCATGGTGGTGGTACGCCAGGCGATGTGCCGATCCGGGCGGACCAGAATCGCCCCGCCGGGGTCGACGTCGCGGAGACGGCCCCAGCTGTGGTCGGAAGCCGGATCGGCCGATCCGATCGCGACCACGTCGACCGGCACACCGATCTTCTCGGCGGCGGTGCGCCATGTCTGCGCGTGCGCCGGGTCGACGAGCAGGGTGTAGTCGGCGCGATGGACGAGTCCGAGCGTTGACACTCGCGGTCCGCGCCCGTGTACCCAGGCGTGGGGTAGGTGGTGCCCCGGGCGGGTGGTGGGGGTGTAGTCGCGCAACGAGGTGTGCGTGTGCGGCGGTTCGGTTCCGTCGGGAATGACCGCACCGCTGTCGTAGGCGAATCCCGCTTCGACGTTGAGTTGGCTGTAGTCGTCGCCGTTGTCCGCGACAGCGGCCGCGACGAGTCGGCGGCGTTTGTCACCGGCTGGGCCGGGGGCGAGCCAGGTGTCGATCTCCTTCCATCCGTCCTCGACCGAGATCTCCGGTGTCATCCCGAGTGCGGCCGCGATCTTGCGGTGACCGCCGGCGTTCTCGAGTGAGTGGCGGACGTTGAACAGCCCGACGGGGCGGCGTTCGCTCTCGTAGGTGTTCAGAAGGTCGGCTCCGGCCTTCTCCCGCAGCACCTGCGCGAGCTTCCAGCACAGGTTGTCCACGTCCTGGACCGCGGTGTTGAGTCCGAGACCGCCGGTGGGCGGGTGACGGTGTGCAGCATTGCCGACGAGAAAGACGTTGCCGACTCGGTATCGGTCGGCGGTGACGCCTTCGAACTCCCAATGGGAGATTGCGTGGACGTCGAACTCGAGGTCCGGGATGCCGATGATGTCTCGGAAGCGGTCCTTGAGGGTTGTTTCGTCCATGGCCTCCTTCGAGCCCCAGGGGAAGGCCTGGTGGAACGCCCACTCGCGGGATTGCGAGCCCCAGGTGTCCGGGCCCATCGCGCACATCGAACCGCGGAATCCGCCGTTGCCGAGGGGGTCGATGAAGTAGTACAGAAGGACCTGGTCGTCGCGGATCCACGGGGTCAGGTCGGCGGTGACGTGCATGCTGACCATGTCGAGCAGCTGTGTGGGTCCCTGCATCTCGACGCCGAGCAGGGAGCTGACCAATCGTCCGCCATCGGCACCGATGGCGTATCGAGCCTGCACCGTTCGCGTTGCACCGGTTTCGGTTTCGATCACGGCAACTTCGACACCGTCTGTCGTGGTGCGCACGTCGGTGACCTCGTGGCCGTAGTGGATGCGGCCGGGGCACTGCCGTTCGGCATGTCGGCGCAGGAGGGGGTCCAGGCGCATCTGCGGAACGTTGGCGTAGCGGTTGGGGCTGGCCGCGGCATAGCGGTCCGTGTCGGGGCCGCCGCCCCAGGCGTGGATGTGCCCGATCTCGCGGCCCTGGCCCGGCCGATCCCCCGCCAGCGAGGTGTACCAGCCGACACGATGCCAACGGTCCTCCGGTGGGGACATCTCGTACACGTCGTCGGCGACCCCGATGGCGTCGAAGATCTCCATCGTTCGTTGGTTGAGCAGATGCGCGCGAGGAAGGTGCGAGGTGGTCGCCCGGCGTTCGAACACCGTGACGTCGACACCGAGCTGGGCGAGTTCGATTGCGGCGGTGAGGCCGGCGGGCCCGCCACCGATAACCACAACTTCGGTGCTCTCGGGTGCGCTCATCGGGTCACCTCGCGGGTCTGAAGGGTGTGATAGCCGTGGAGTTCGCGGGCCGCAACCAGGCTGTGCCCGGCTCGGACGGCGCCGCGGATGCGGTCTTCGGTTTCCCGGATCCGGACTGCGGTCTCGATCACTGCCGCCGCCTGGCGGGTGGGAATGGAGACGACACCGTCGGCGTCACCGACGAGCCAGTCGCCCTGTTCGACACGAACTCCACCGATGTTCACCGGCACGTTGTAGCCGTCGACGCGGACGCGGTCCTTGCCGGTGCGCATCCACCGTGACCGGCTGAAAACCGGGTAGCTCAGGTCGACCGCGCAGTCGGAGTCCCGGCAGACGCCGTCGATGACGGTGCCGGCCAACCCTTTGTGGGAGGCGGTGGCGGTCAGCAGATCACCCCACACGGTCGTGTCGAGGCGACCGGCGTTGTCGAGTACGACCACTGTTCCCGGCTCGAGGTCGTCGATGTAGTCGCCGACGGTTCCTCCGTCGTCACCGACCGGGACGTAGCGCACCGTGAAGGCCCGGCCGACGAGGCGGGTCGTGCGGTCCAGGGGAAGCAGGCCGGCGCATTGGCCGTTGAGGCCGAGTTTGTCGAGGGCATCGCTCAGGTGACTGGTGTCGAGCCGCGATAGTTCGGAGCGGATGTCGTCGGTCATCAGGGGGCCTTTCGATCGAGCATGGTTTCGTAGTTGGCACTCATCACGGCGGCCAGCGATTCGCCGAGCTTCACGCGGCGCAGCATTTCCGCTTCTTTCGCGACGATGGACTCGGCGACGGTGAGCACTTCGTCGATGCGCTCTCGCGGGACGATAACGACACCGCTACCATCGGCGAGGATGTAATCGCCTGGGTGGACGGTGATTCCGGCGATCTCGACAGGAACGTTCCAGTCGCGTTCGACCACTCGCTTGCGGGCGGTGACCGGAACCGAGGTAGCGGCGTAGAGGGTCAGCCCGAACTGGCGCGCCTCGTCGAGGTCACGTACCGCCCCATCGACGACAATGCCCTCGGTGCCACTTGCGACCGCGCCGGCGGAGAGGACACCGCCCCAACCCGCCACGTGGGTGCGGCCGTGGTGGGCCACGACGATCACCGTGCCGGGTGCGCTCGCGTCGACGGCCGCAGTGCACAGGTGACGCGGCGCGGTGGTGGTGCCGGCTTCGACGAGGTCGACGGTGATGGCGGTTCCGGCGATCCGCCGGTCGTTGGCAATGGCGTGGATACCGAGCGCGGCGCCCGGCACACCGAGTGAGTCCAGGGCGTCGGACACCGCGCAGGTGTCCAGGGCAGCCAGCCGCTCGCGGTGATCGCTCATGACCAGAGTCCGAATGCCAGACCGACCCCGGTGCCGGCGGCGCTGCGCCAGGCCGGAATGTAGGTGCTCCACCGGTGGGCGAGGTGTCGACCGGCTCCGGCGGCAGCGATCCAGTTCCGGACCTCGGAGGTGCCGGAATCGAGCTGTTCCACCGGCAAAGTGCGCAACGTGGTTTCGTCGTGGGTGCGCATGGCCTCGAGGATCTGGCGGTCGAGTTCGTCGTTGACGACGAAGTGGCTCAGTCCACCGGAAGCGATCACGGCGACGCGGAGATCGCCGGGTAGCGAGTCGACCGCCTCCGCCAGTGCCTGGCCGAGGTCGTAGCAGCGGGCGGGTGTGGGCTGGTTGGGCGGGTAGTAGGTGTTGATCAGGACCGGCACCATCGGGATGGTGATGTTCTTGAGCATCCGTCCGACCACCCAGGCGAAGGCATGCCCGAAGCCACCTTCGGTTTCGGTTTCCGAGCTGGTCGCGATGTCGAAGTCGCGGGAAATGAGCTCTTTGATGATGTGCAGTGCGGCCTGCGGGTGGGCGGGGTAGATCTCGCCGTCCATCCCGAGGTTGTGCTGGACCTCGCTGAGCAACGCATTACCCATGTCGATGGGCTTGTGCGTCTCGATCTTCTCCCCGTAGTACACCGCGATCGCCGGTTGGTTGCGCGGGGTGAACAGCTCTTCTTGATCGTCGCCGATCACCACGAGCAGATCCGGCTTCAGCTCGACCAGTTCCTCACGCAGACGGTCCACGCACGCAAGGGCGTTGCCGTACTTCTCATTCCAGACGTCCAAGGACAACTCGTCGTCGTAGTGTCCGCCGGCGGCGGCGACCAGTTCGCCGAAACTGCGGATGTCGCCTTTCTGGTCGACGAGGTCGTAGTCGTTGTCGGCGTCGTTCTCGGCGCGCAGGCGCCACATCCGTTCCGGTTCCATGCCGAGCATCGGGCTGTGTGAGGTACCGGCCACGGCGACGATCTTGCTCATCTCGCACCTTCTCCGGCACCGGAGCGGGTAACGGAAATCTTCATGACATTCCTTTTCGGGTCTGTGCCCCGGCAGCAATCGTTGCTCGGGATCGGGGATGGGCTCGGTTGTCAGCGCGGCAACGAGTAGAGATCGAGAGTCGATGCGCCGGAACGAATTTCAGCGATGATTCTCGCTTCCTTGTCTTCGCGCTCGCGGGAGGACTCCAGGACTTCGGGCCACCGGTGCTGCGGTATGACCACGACCCCGTCCTCGTCGCCGACGATCAGATCGCCGCGTTCGATGCGCACGTCACCGATCCGGATCGGGCCACCGAGGCGACCGGACCCGTCGGGGTCCTTGACAGTGCCCTTGATGCAGATCGAGGACGAGAACACCGGAAAACCGACGCGTTCGAGTGCGCCGAGGTCTCGAACTCCGCCGTCGAGTACCAGTCCGCTCAGACCGCGGGCGCGGGCGGCCTCGCTGAGGATCTCTCCCCAGTAACCATATTCGTCGGTAGAAGTCGTCTGCACTACCAGGACGTCGCCGGGTGCGGCCTCTGCGACCGCGCGGTGCAACCACAAGTTGTCGCCTCCCGGGCACAGCACCGGAAACGCGGGGCCGTACACCGCCGCCGCATACGCGGGCCGCAAGCGGGCCGGCAGGGCACCGACGCGTCCGGCTGCCTCGTGCACGGTGGCGGCGGAGAAGCGATCGGCGACTGCCGTCGCGGCGGCAAGGGGGCGATCTGCAGAAGAGGCAACCATGTCAATCCTTGGGCTCGGAGGGCGACGGATCACTGTGACGCCGCCGTGTGACTCACACCATACGATGAATTCAAGATTGAATGCAATCCTCCTTCGCGAACCCTTGCCTACGGACGACGAACCCACCCCTCCTTATTGCATTCAATCTTGAATGTGATGTACGGTCCCGACATGCCTCAATGTGAGGCCAATCACTTCGTATGCCGCCGCTCTCGTCGCGCCACGGCGACGACGAACTCTCCCTCGCCCTCCCCGGAAGGACGGCCATGAGTACCGACAACCCGGTTCGCTCCCGTGCCGATGTGCGCCGCGTGGCGCTGTCGAGCTATCTCGGCACCACCATCGAGTACTACGACTTCTTGCTCTACGGCACCGCTGCTGCGCTCGTGTTCAACAAGGTCTTCTTCACGAATCTGAGTCCGGTGATCGGTACGATCGTCGCGCTGTCCACGCTGGCGGCCGGCTACGCGGCCCGGTTCATCGGCGCCATGGTCTTCGGACACTTCGGCGATCGAGTCGGTCGCAAGAACGTCATGCTCGTGACCATGGTCGTGATGGGTCTGACCAGTGGACTCATCGGACTTCTCCCCACCTACGGCCAAATCGGGGCTGCTGCACCGCTTCTGCTGGTCTTTTTACGCCTCATCCAGGGTTTCGCGGTCGGCGGCGAGTACGGCGGCGCCGTCCTCATGGTCTCCGAGCATGCAAACACCAGCAAGCGTGGACTCGCAAGCAGCTCCGCCGCGATGGGTGCTCCGACCGGCTCAGTGATCGCCACCGGCGCCATGCTGTGGGTGGCCTCGCTGCCAGAAGATCAGATGCTGAGCTGGGGCTGGCGGGTGCCATTTCTCTTCAGTTTTGCGCTCCTGGCCCTGGGGATGTACTTCCGGGCACGGATCCAGGAGAGTCCGGTCTTTCTCGACAACCGCGCAGCAATCAGTACCCCGGCGAAGGGGACCCCGATTCTGGCGCTGGTGCGCTCCAATCCCGCCATCTTGTTCAAGTCCATCGTGTTCCAGATCGGCCCCTACTGCGGCATGGGCATCTTCGGAATCTTCATCATTTCCTACGCCCCGACGATCGGTTACTCCCGGTCCACAGCGCTCGCAGCAGCTTTGCTCGGCACGCTCCTCAGCATCTTCATGACACCGATCTACGCCACTCTGTCCGATCGAATCGGACGGCGCCCGGTCGTCATCGGCGGAATCCTCGCCACCGCGGTCCTGGCTTTCCCGATCTTCCATCTCGTCAATCTCGGAAGCCCCGCCATCCTGGTGACCACCATCTCGCTCTACCTCGGATTGGTCATGCCCTCAGTCACCGGCGTCGCACCTGTCATGCTTACCGAATTGTTCACGACGGAGCTGCGCTATACCGGCGTGTCCACCAGTTACCAGCTCGCACAGACGGTCGGGTCCGGCTTTTCTCCGCTGATCGCAACCTCACTACTGGCCGCGGCGGGCGGGGCAACCAGCACCTGGCCGGTCGGGCTGTTCCTGGTGCTCACCGCTGCGGCCAGTGCGTGGGCCGCACTCACGCTTCCGGAGCGGTCCCGTCAGAGCCTTGCGTCGGTCAGAGCAGACGCTGCCGAGCAACGGCTCGCCGCACCCCGGGGATAACCAGAAGCGATCGACAGTGAGCTACCCGACGCCCATCGCAACCGAACGAGCGCCGGCTGTCATCGCTGCTCTACCAACTGCCGAAGAATGCCAGCGCGACCACAACATTCCATTCGGTGCCTGGCCTAAAGCATCCCTTCGCGGCTGAACATAAAGAGAGAGCGGCACCGTGCACGAACGGCACCAGCGTTCCGCTGGTGCCGTTCGTATTTACCCGGCCGGTACTGCTAGTGCGGCGTCGGCGAAGGATTGTGACGGTCACTGCTGAGCCGAAAGCTATTCTGGCACAGCCGAAATCTGTGGGAAATCGGCGGAGGTAGACCAGAAGCTGGACCCCGGGTGAGTGGCTGGCCTCATGGGTCGCGAAGGTCAATCGGCCAGTTCGTCGCCGAACGAGGCCCCGGACCCGCTCGGCGATGGTGCCGAAGAAGTGACCAAGGCGCAAAGGGCCAGTCGGGCGTCACCGGTGAGAATGCGGTACCGGTCCGCGTTCGGCTACCAAGACGGCGGGTCACGGTTGTCCTATGCGCCGGACTCGTGGCTGCGTGCGTACTCGACGAGGGAGTCGGTGGTGCGTTGGATGTGCCGGGCCAGGGCGTCGGCCGCTTCATCGACCTTGCGGGCGACGGTGAGTTCGGCGAGTTGACGGTGCTCGCACGCGACGTCCCGGTTGGGTCCGTCACCGAGGTAGCGGGACCAGTATTGATACAGCTCGGATCGGTCGCGCAGCGAGGTGGCGATCGACTCGAGGTGGGAGTTGGCGGCCCCGGCGAGCAGCGCCACATGGAAGTCGCGGTGTACCAGGGCGAAGTCCCGGTTGATGGTTCCGCTCTCGTCGTACATCGCGGTCGCGGCCAGTTGGTGGTGCGCCGCGACGACGGATCCTTCCCACGCCAGGTCTCCGTTGGTGATGGATTCGCGCAGGGTGGCAGTTTCGATGACGATGCGGGCACGGGTGAGTTCGAACAGATCGCCGACCGACAGCGGCAACGTGCTGAAGCCGCGCTGCGGATTGGCCTGCAGCAGACCCTGTTCGGCGAGCCGACCCATGGCCTCACGCACCACGGCCAGACTCACGTCGAACCGCTGGCTGTAGTCGGCGAGTTTCATCTTCGTTCCCGGCGGGATGCGGACGGAGAGCACTTCGTCCCGGATGGCATCGAAGACCACCTCGGTCCGGGTCTGCTTGACGGTCGTTGTCGGCACGCCTCGGATGCTACCGCGTCCAGCACCAAATGACGTCTTTTTATATGAATTGCGAAATTTTGTTGCTTTGCTGAAACTTCTCGCGTACAACTTGTGGTGCATATCACTCACCCCAGCGGCGCACCGCCGCGTTCGAGAGGTTGAACCCGTTATGACCACTACCTCCACTGTCCCGGTTCTGATCGTCGGCGGCGGCGGCGCGGGCCTGTCCGCGTCGATGATCCTGTCCACCTACGGTGTCGAATCACTGCTGGTCAGCGCCCTGCCGAGCACGTCGATCCTTCCCAAGGCTCACGTGCTCGGTCAGCGCACGATGGAGATCTTCACCGAGGTCGGCGTCGCCGACGAGATCTACCAACGCGGCACCCCGCAGGAGAACCTGGTAGCGACCGGCTTCTACGCTGGCGTACAGGGTCAGAATCCCAACGCGGGCCGCGAGATCGGCAAGCTCGAGATCTGGGGGGCGGGCAACCGCGACCCGGAGTATGTCGACGCCAGCCCGTGCCCGACGACCAACCTGCCGCAGATCCGGCTCGAGCCGATCCTCAAGGCCCACGCCGACAAGCTCAACCCCGGCGGGATCCGGTTCAACCACGAAGTGATTGCACTCGAACAAACCGAGACCGGGGTCCGCAGCACCATCCGGGACAGGGCGACCGGCGAGGAGTACCAGGTCCACTCGCAGTACGTCATCGCCGCCGACGGGGGCCGCACGGTCGGCAAACTGGTCGGCATCACCCTCGAGGGGGAACGCAACATCCTCGACATGGTCTCGGTGCACATGAGCGCAGACCTGTCCGATGTGCTCGACGACGACTCGGTGCTGCTGCGCTGGCTGACCAACCCCGATTTCGGCGGCACCTTTACCGGCGGCGTCCTGTGCCCGATGGGCCCGGACCACTGGGGCACCAAGTCCGAGGAATGGGTGTTCCACATCGGCTACCCCCACGGCGACCCGGACACCGGCGACCGAGAGAAGGTCGTCGCGCACATGAAGACGATGCTCGGCATGCCCGACCTCGACGCCGAGATTCATGCCGTGTCGGTGTGGACCATGGAAGGCATCGTCGCCGACCGGTTCCGCGCCGACCGCGTCTTCGTCGTCGGCGACGCCGCCCACAAACACCCACCCACCAGCGGGCTGGGCCTGAACTCCGCCATCCACGACGCCCACAACCTGTGCTGGAAACTCGCCCAAGTACTCGCCGGGCAGGCCGGCGACGGACTGCTCGACACTTACGAGGCCGAACGCAAGCCCGTGATCCTGCGCAATATCGCCAATTCGGTCAACTGCACCCAGGACCGGTTCCGGCTCGATGCCGCTCTCGGGGTGTCCCTGGAGAAGACCCCGGCGCAGAACTGGAAGTCCCTCGAGGTCATTTGGGACCCCTCGCACCCCGAGTACTCCGAGCGTCGTGACCTCGTGAATAACGCCCTCGCCGCGCAGTCCCGCGAGTTCCACCACCACGGCCTCGAGTTCGGCTTCACCTACGACTCGGCGGCGGTCGTCGACGACGGCACCCCCGCCATCGAACCGATCGACGCGGTGCGACTGTACGAGTCGAGCACCAAGCCCGGTCACCCCCTGCCGCATGCCTTCGTCACCCGCCGCGGTGAGATCTTCCCGCTGCAGAACCTGACGCACGGCGGCAAGTTCGTACTCATCGCCGGCGAAGACGGGCAGGCGTGGGTCGAGGCGGCCGCCAAGATTGCCGAAAGCGCCGGGATCGCCCTCGAGGCGGTCACCGTCGGCGCCGACGACGCCGACCTTGCCGACGTGCGCTTCGCGTGGTTGCGCAAGCGCCAAATCACCCGCGACGGAGCGGTTCTGGTGCGCCCGGACCGGTTCGTCGGGTTCCGCTCCGCCGGTGCCGTCGCCGACCCACAGGCCGTCCTGACCGACGCCTTCGACCGCATCCTGTCCACCACCGACCTGGGAGCACAGCAGTGAAATTCGCCAACTACGACGGCCGGGCCGTCGTCACCGACGGCACCCGCGCCGTGCACGTCGCCGACGCCAGCAACGGCAAGTTCGCCGACGAACCGGACCGGATCTACACCGTGTGGGACGAGTTCACTGCGTGGGCGCAGACCGTCGAGTTGACCGACGGTTTCCTCCTCGACCGCAGCAAGCTCTCGGCACCGTCACCGCAGCCGCGTCAGGTGTTCGCCGTCGGACTCAACTACGCCGAGCACGCCCGCGAGAGCGGGCTGGACAACCCCACCGAGCCCGCCGTGTTCACCAAGTTCCCCAGCTCGGTCACCGGCCCGGACACCGTGCTCGAGCTCCCCACCGAGACCGTCGACTACGAAGCCGAGCTGGTGGTGGTGGTCGGACGCTACAGCCACCGCGTCTCCGAGTCCCAGGCGTGGGATCACATCGCCGGGCTGACCGTCGGCCAGGACATCTCCGAACGTATCCGCCAGCTGATCGGTCCGGCCCCACAGTTCAGCCTGGGAAAATCCTTCCCCGGATTCGCACCGACCGGCCCGTGGATCGTGACCCCCGACGAACTCGAGCACCGCGACGATCTCGGGATCGGCTGCTCGATCAACGGACAGGTCATGCAGGACGGACGCACCGACGATCTGATCTTCTCGGTACCGGCCATCGTGTCGAGGCTCTCGGCGATCCTGCCGCTGCTACCCGGGGACCTGATCTTCACCGGTACCCCGTCCGGGGTCGGTGGGGCCCGCAAACCCCCGGTGTTCCTGCGCGACGGCGACATCCTCGAAACCTGGGTCGAGGGCATCGGCACCATCACCTCCACCTGCCGCACCGGAACCCCGTACCCGGCCGGCCACTAGTCGTAACAGGAGCACATCATGGCACTTCACCGACTCGGATCCGTGACCATCGGCGTCCCCAACGTCGCCGAAACCGCGGCCTACTACGAGGATTTCGGACTCACACCGCTCGGAGCGAACCGGTTCGCGACCACGGACGGAGGCGAGCAGTTGCGGGTGGTGCACGCGGCTCGGCGGCAAGTCGTCGAGATCACCATCGGCGCGCAGGACCAGGACGACATCGACCGGATCGCCCGGCAGATCGAGCGGCTGGACCTGGCGGCCTCGGTGACCGAGGGCCGGGTCGAGGCGCTCGAACCGATCGCGGGGTTCAAGGCCGTCGTGCAGGTCATGCCGCACCTGGCCCAGGAGCCCGTCCCGGCCACGCCCTATAACGGTCCGGGCCGCATCGACCGCGGTACCGGGAGGGCGCCGGGCATCCTGCGGGACGAGCGGGTGCGTCCGCACAAGCTCGGGCACGTGGTGATCGGGTCGACCGACCAGGCCGCGACCCAGAAGTTCTTCACCGAGGGCATCGGCCTCAAAGTCAGTGACGTGGTCCCGTCCCTGGCCGCCTTCATGCGGTGCTCGACCGACCACCACAACGTCCTCGTGCAGCAGGCACCGGTGAATTTCCTGCACCACACCTCCTGGCAGGTCGACGACATCGACGAGATCGGCCGCGGCGCGATGGCAATGCTCGAACAGGATCCCGCCCGGCACGTGTGGGGCCTGGGCCGCCACCACATCGGGTCGAACTTCTTCTGGTACCTCAAGGATCCGGCCGGCAACTTCTCCGAGTACTACTCCGACATCGACTGCATCGTCGACGACGCCTTGTGGGAACCCGGGGTGTGGGACGCCGCGCACAGCCTGTTCAACTGGGGACCGCCGCCACCGCCGTCGTTCGTCATGCCCGAGGACCTCGCCGCACACATGACCGGATCGCACAATGCGAGTTGATTCGTCACCGGTGGAGGGCGCCCTCTGGGTGCCCTCCGCCGAATTCGTCGCCCAGTCACGGTTGACGGCGTACACCGACTACCTCGCTGCCGAGCGGGGGCGCACGTTCGACGACTACCGGCAGCTGTGGCAGTGGTCCACCACCGATCTCGCCGGATTCTGGAGCTCGCTCCGCGACTTTTTCGACCTCGACGTCGACGACCGCGATCGCATCGTCGACGAGGGCACCGGCATGCCCCACACGAACTGGTTCGTCGGTGCGAGAACAAATTACGCCGCCAATGCTCTGCGCACCTCCGGGCCGGGTATCGCCGTCGAGTCCCTGGATGAGACCGGCGCCCTCGACACCCTCACGTGGGACGAACTGCGCCTACGGGTCGGAGCTCTCGCCCACTGGTTCCGCAGCCAGGGCATCGAGCCAGGGGACCGGATCGTCGCCTACATTCCGAACGTCGCGGCCGCGGTGGTCTCCATGCTCGCCTGCGCAGCCGTGGGAGCGGTGTGGGCCTCGTGCGCGCAGGAGTATTCCGCAGACGGTGCCCGCGACCGGTTCGCTCAGCTCGAACCGAAGATTCTCATCGCCGCCGACGGCTACCACTACGGAGGCAAGAAGCACGACCGCCGCGCGCAGGCGACCGCACTGGCCGCAGCCCTCGACTCGGTCGAAACGGTGTTGTGGATCGACAACCTCGGCTCCCTCGACGCAGACTCCGCCGGTCCCCGTTTCGACGAGGTCACCGCGACCGGCCGTGAACCCGAATACACCAGGGTGGAATTCGATCATCCATTGTGGGTGCTGTTCTCCTCCGGCACCACCGGCCGACCCAAGGGTATC
Source organism: Rhodococcus koreensis (assembly GCF_017068375.1). NCBI lineage: Bacteria > Bacillati > Actinomycetota > Actinomycetes > Mycobacteriales > Nocardiaceae > Rhodococcus > Rhodococcus koreensis. The sequence continues at coordinate 75,423 of NZ_CP070611.1, read as the reverse complement.
GTCCACGGCCACGGTGGCATCATCCTCGAGCACGCGAAGTTCCTCGGGCTGCACGCCGACCTGAAACCCGGGTCGACATTCCTGTGGTTGGCCACCCCCAGTTGGATGGTGTGGAACGTGCAGGTCTCGGGTCTGCTGTGCGGGGCGACTATCGTCACCTTCGACGGCAGCCCCGCCTGGCCGGACCCCGCCCAACTGTGGCGCATCACCGACAAGCTCGAACTCGACTTCCTCGGCACTAGCGCCGCCAGCCTGATCGCGGCCCAGACGCTCGCCGCCCATCCTCTCGACGTCGCCCCCGGACTGCGGCTGCGCGCGATCGGGAGCACCGGGTCGCCCTTGCCGCCGAGCACCGCGCAGTGGGTGTCGCAGATGCTGCCCGAGGTGTGGCTCGCCTCGGCCAGCGGCGGAACCGACATCTGCTCCGCATTCGCCGGCGGCATCCCCACCGAACCGGTGTTTGCAGACCAGATCCAAGGCCCCCTGCTCGGGGTCGCACTCGAGGCATGGGACACACACGGCTCTCCGATCGTGAACGAGACCGGCGAAATGGTCGTCACCCGCCCGATGCCGTCGATGCCGCTCTTCTTCTGGGACGACCCGGACTTCACCAAGTACACCGACGCCTACTTCGACCGGTACCCCGGCATCTGGCGCCACGGCGACTGGATCACCGTCACCGACCGGGGCGGGGTGATCGTGCACGGACGCTCCGACGCGACGATGAACCGGCAGGGTGTGCGCATCGGTAGCGGCGAAATCTACGAAGTGGTCGAGCAACTCAACGAGGTACGCGATTCTCTGATCGTCGGCGTCGAGCTCGACGACGGCGGGTACTGGATGCCCCTGTTCGTCGTTCCCAGCCGCCCGGTGCCGGACACCGACACCTTCACCAAGACCATCCGGGACACCATCCGCGGCGGCGTCAGCCCCCGGCACGTACCCGACGACGTCATCATCGTCGACGCCCTCCCCCACACCCGCACCGGCAAGAAACTCGAGGTGCCCGTCAAAAGAATTCTGCAGGGAGCCGACCCGGCATCAGTGGTCAACCCCCAGGCCATCGATAACCCCGACGCGCTCACCAAATTCCGCACTTTCCGTCCGCAGACCACCAGTACGCCGGGGTGACCTGAGCCAGGCCGCGGCGGGGCCTGGCCTGTCCGCAGTACCCCAGCGGACGTCGGCACCGACCCTCACCGGCGCTCCCTGGTTTCGCCGAGATGTCCGGTTCCGGCGTGCGGAATGCCGAGGTGTCGAGCTTGCCCAGTAACCGGTCGGCCATCGGTGAGCGGTCACCTATCCGCTGTGGAACTATCTGTCCGTCGGCGCGGCCTGAGGTCGAACGCACGGGCTCCCTCATCTGGAGCGGTAGATTTGCGCTCTGTTCTTAGGTTCGGGTTTGCGCAGCAATCTATGCAGGGCCGCACGAGCGACGTTTCCGATGACTGATCGCGGTCCTACGCCCTGCGTCTCGATGTTGGGCACCAGTGGGCGTGACCCCAGTTAGCGGGCCACGGTGCGGCCGTAAACGTCGTAGGTTCGTCGAGATTCTGGACCGTGCCGCCCCCGGCTTTGAAGGATGTGCGCACCGCGGAGCAGTCGGCTGTGGCGTCCACTTCGAGGGAGCCGTCGACGACAGATAGCACCCACATGTCCAGGTCCTTGAGCAGGTCAGCGGACCCGCTATCGCACCCATCGCATGCACAGTCGGGAAGCGATGCCAACCTCACTGCCGGGTTGCCAGCGGCAATCGTGACGTTGAAGGGATGGTCGCTATCCACCGGTGGGTGGGCCGTCAACACCAGTGGAACCGCGCCGTCGCCGGCCGGCTCGAGGACTGTGTCGGTTCCGCCGGGTTCCATGGGGCGAAGCGCCCAGTCCACACGCGATGCTTCTCGCGCCCAGCCGCGGTCGAGGAGCACCTTTGTCCACGCTCGCGCTCTGGCCACCACGATCAGGAACTTCTCGGGGTTGGTGCAACGCTCGTACGCTTCCTCGTCCGGCTTGGGGCCACCCTGATACGGGCCGGTGACCGCGAATGCCGCATCGACGTCGTCGAGCAGTTCGCACATTTCTCGCGAGAGCAACGGCTCGTTCTCTCCCCAAGCGGTTTCGCGCGCACGGAGAATATTGTCGTTGTAACCTTCCCACCACGATCGCGCCGGATCTGTCACCACCACAGGGACGTTACCCGTCGCCCGCTCACGAATCTGGATTCGCATGTGTCCTGGTACGTGATCCTTGACCGGTCAGCGAATCGTCATTCGGCTCCGATGGGCGTCCGCTGACGGCGAGCGCTGCGACACTATGGCCATGACGTCTGATCTTGCGGTCAACCTCCTGGACACGTTCCCCGGCCGCATGTTGATCGATTGGTGGGGAGAGTGGCGCGCACTGCACCCGGAGTTCTCCTCCGCGCAGCAATACGCCGACTCGATCGACACCGAGGACTACTCCGGACGCGTCGCGATGGTCCTCCACATGTATTTGTACGGCGGCGACTTCCAGGACGTCATCGGCCTTGACACCTCAGATCCCGAGGTCGTGGAAATGAGCGAGGCTGTCGCGACCGCACTCTCCTCGCCCAGCCGGGAAACGCTGCTCTCCCCACAGAGTCATCACGGCAACCTCACCGAGTGGCGCGCATTCAGTGTCGCAAACCGTAACCAGCCCAGCGCTTTACCTGATGGTGCCTTGTGGACGGCGACGAAGTTCGATTGTGGAAGCGATGCCTGGCTGCTCCACGGCGAACACGACGCCGAACGGAGTCCTCTGCGCTACGACATTCATTTCGACCCCGCGAATGCGCGGATCGCGCGAGTCGATTCAGCTCTCGCCTGGGAGGCGCTGCTGAAGGCGCATCCCCGCGAGCACGCCGGGACCCTGTTTCCCGATTGGCCGTCGATCGCCCAGCATTGGGACGCGGTCCACGTATCGCTCAGTGGACTGCTCTGCGCCGAGCCGCTGATATCGCAGGTTCCCTACACCGGAGGTGACACCACCGGATACACACACTGCCACTCCGGCCCGTACATCGGTGTCGCCGAGTGGGCCGTTCCGAGCACCGCCTGGCTTCGTCCCTCAACCCACATGAGGGTCGAGCCCACTCCTCCCGCTGCTGGAACGTAAGGGTTCGCCGACCGGACGACGATCCCTTGTCAGAGCATCGTCCGCTGGCGGTCTGGCCTCGCCACTCAACCAGTCTCCGCTGGGGGTCGGCATCGCCCCGCCCGCTTCCGAGGAATGGAGGAAACCGTTCCGGTCCGATTGACCGATGTGCGCTGGTGCAGTTCTGACACGCTATGCCAATGGGTGGTAGAGGACATTCAATGAGGCGCGTCGCGCGAATGACGGCGTACGCGGGATTGGCGAGCATTGCGATGATGAGCAGTGGATGCGGCTCTGGAGACTCACAGGAGGAGATCAGCGTTGAGTCGACGCTGGTCACTGCATCCGCGCCAGACCAAAAAACGGTTCGTGACTCGCTCGCATCCGCGATTCCCTATCGAATCAGAGAACAGTTGCAGGACCCCCGATGGGAGTTAGTCTCCGACGTCGATCTCAATGATGCGGCCGGGGAGGTCTGTCGATTGGCGGCTTCCGATGGTCCAGTTGCAGCACAGGAGTACGTCCGCGACAAGTTTAAGAGACTGGAGGGCGCCGAAAACGAGTTCATCCGCGCCGTCACCGTTGTGGGTTGCCCAGACCAATAAGCGAACGCCGGAACCGAACGCCTATCGGAGTACAACCGGTTGCCGATCCGCTTGCGGAACGACGGTCGACTGCCGCCGGCACGCGCTGAGACGCCACTTCGTCCGAAGCAGGTTCGGGCAAAGGATCCTCTTTCTCTTGCCCGACGACGTCACTACCGGGAGAGTCACGACGATGAGTGTTCCCGATCGTACCGAGCTCGATCGGCTCTTCATGCTGTGGAAAAACAGATTGTGGACTGCGTTTGGTGTCTCTGAAAACGAGGCAGCGAGCGAACCGGAGCTCTATCGCTTCAGGGTCACCGGGATCGGTCGGCTCGACGAGAACTCTCTGGAGATCCACATCGAGTTCGCGCCTAATGCCGTCTACGGCATCGAGCACGTGCCCGCCTCGAAGGCTGGCATTGTGATCGCGCTGTACTCACATGGTGAGGTCAACGCTCCACCCGGGATGGAGCATCTGCTGACCGAATTCATCACGTCCGGCGGGATCCACCCCGCCAACCTCGTAGGCACGGATGCCGACGGTCATCCCCGGGTCTTCTGGGACACAGCAGGATAGGAACCCGCAGGCGAGTGTCCCGTGCCGGGCACTCGTACATCTGGTCATGGTGGCAGACGCCACCAGGCCAACGGTGACCTGTTCCGTATGCGGATCGTTATCCGGTGCCCTAGGCGTTCGTCCATCAAATCCGGCCTTGGTGTTAATGCGCAGAGGTGGCCGAGCGATCAGTACATTGAGGCCCCGCCCTACGGAAACTTGAGTGCCTGGTTTGTGCCAGCAAGGGGGAGGCGACCCCGGCGAAAGTGGTGTGGCCAATGACAGGCAGAACAATTGCAGCTGGTCTTGGCGCGCTAGCCCTCATTGCTGTCGCGTCGGTCGGAATCTACACAGTGATTAGCCGGCCACCACCCAGCGTGTCGCTGCAACTACCGACGGCTACCAGCCTCGTGGCCAAGTTGGACTCTGTGGAGAATCCCCACCTTTCGGCGGACGTCAGAGCGCGTGACGTCTCCGGTATCGGCCCAGCTCCGCAGAAGATGGATCCAAGGGGCACCCCGCCAAGCCTCACCGTCACAAATAACGTCATCGAAGTGGCCCAGGACGGACCGAACAGACTTACCGTCACCCGAATCATTCGGTATGACTTTCCGGATGGAGAAGACATCGAGACCGAACCAGCGAAGGTTCCATTCGTCCTCGAGTCAGACGGCGAGTGGCGAGTCGACAGAGAGTACCTATGCGCACAAGTAGAGGCCATGGAGACGACAATCTGGGAAAGCGGGCGCACCGTTAAACCCGATCCCGGGTGCGTCTAACCGCAAACGGATCCATCACCGGGATCACTCCGTCACCGGCCGGCCGAGTAGAAAATTGGCAAGTGAACGTTCGTGGCGATGATGCAGTATCGACTTATGTCTCCGACGATCGGAACCGTTCGTAGCTGGAACCTCGACGAGGGCTGGGGCGTCATCGACTCACCCGAGACGCCCGGTGGTTGCTGGATACACGCGACGACGCCCTCTACGAAGACTCGCATGGGCTTGGATCCTGGTCGTCAAGTGTTCTTCGAGTGGGAACGCCTACCTGGGGAGGGAGTTCAGGACGGCTACGACTTCGTCGCTAGCGACGCATGGTACGTCGGCGACGAACCGTATCGCCGCCCCCAGAGTCCTAGCACCGGTGCGTTCAGCACGTCATTGACGATCACCCTCGACGACGACCCTGACCACAAGGCTCACGGGATTCCGCCCGGGGTTACGCCTGAGGAGTACTTCCGCCCAGAACCCCCTGGCAGCAGTTGAGAGAACCGATCAGCGATCCGCTTTCGGGACGAGCGCCTGACCCTTCCGGTGCGCGCTGGGCGTCGATCTCGTCCCGGTGCAGGTTCCGCTTGCGGGAACCACCTGTCCGCCGACGCGTTCTCGGCCGGACCACCCACTGGTGTTCCTCACGGTGGACAATAAGCATATGAGTGACCGTCCCCCGTTAGCCGAAGTTGACCTTCGTAAGGGGCAAACGGTGATCTACACCGGGCCTGAGGCGCGGGAAATCTACGAGGAACACACACGTCCCCGGACGTTGTGTAGCGGGCATCCCGGGAGGATTGCCGATCCCACTCGACAGCACATCCGAGTGGACTGGGTCGGTCTTGAACATGAACCGATCAGCTATGCAGTTGGCTTCTGCCTCGAGCGTGATCGGGTTGTACCTGGACTATCTGCCATTACGGAATCCGAGTACGAGAGGCTCGCAGAACAGGTGCGGTCCGCTTCCCATCTGGAACTCTGAGTAGGAGAGCGCCCCAGCTTCGGTGTCCGCTCGACGATCCGCTTCCGGCACGTTGTGCGCTCTCGATTCCTTGGAGGTCAGCTCGCTTGCTGCTTCAGGTCGCCGTAGTGGGTGTGGGCCTTCGCTGTGAGGAGCCAAAAAGGTGCTGTGTCATCGGCATCTACGAGATAGCCGTTCTTCTTTCCGTCCGAGAGGTACTGCTTGCGCACCCAGTCCTCCATCCCTTCGGGTGACTGGTCGGGCAGACCGTAGAGCACAGCGAGTGCCTGTTTGAGCTGATCGTCATTGCCTGGCGTTGCTTCCGCAGCCACAGCGCCTTGCTGCTCTCACCAGCGCGATGTAACTGCGCGACGCGCATCGCTAGCTCCAGCACGAATGGTTGGTTCTGATTCATGATTCCTCCCGTACCCTGCCTCGATCGTATGAGCAACTCGCGTCATTTGGACGAGGGAATTGCGCCTAGACGTGGGAGGCGTTGATCCACCGGTCACCGATTGGGCATCCTCGATCGGGCGACTACTAACCGAACGTGAAGCGCAGATTCGCGTTGATGAGTTCATTCACTCGCTTGCGCATGCGGACGGTCGTTTCCCTGTCCGGGACTGGTTCATCGACGATCAATGTCCAGCACAGAGTAGCGCTGCCGCGTGGTGGGCCCGTGATGTCGAAGCGGATCCGTGCATCCGGTCGCCACGGCCAGATTGACGTCCAGACGACGAGGTTCGGTTCCACCGCTTCGGCGATCGTGGGACGTTGTTCGTCGTTGTGCAGGATCAGCCACGGACGAACGGGGTCACGCTCAGGGTTGGTGAGGGCTTCGAAGACAAAGCGAGGCGGTGGTGGTTGGGTGCGACGCCGTCTAGCAATCTCGGGCACACCCGAACCATATCCATGCTTCTCAGATTCCGTTCGCCGATCCGCTCTCGGGACGAGCGCTGACCCCTGCGAGTGCGCGCTAGGCGCCGATCGCGTCCCGGTGCAGGTTCGTTTATCGGCTCACCATCGTCGGACGTGACTACCGTTGTTCCTGTGGCCGACGCGAATGAACCAGGGCCGGGTTCCCAATGGGACGCATCTGAGTTGGCGGACTCCGCCGAGGCGGAGTCGAGGTGGATAGAACAACGTCTGGCTCCGTTCCGGGCCCATACTGTGAGCTCGATAGTCCCGACTGGGTTCGAGTCGTATTGCCGGATCTTCCACCCCGCGTGGACCGCGTACGCGCCTGACGGCTCGGGTGAACGGCCCCTCCGCTGGAACGAGATCGCGGCCCTGAGCGGTGCCGTGTCCCATCCCGCGATGGAGTGGGATTCCATCGTTCGGGGCGTCAGTGAGTCGTCGCGAACTTGGGCAGATCCCCCCTGGCCCGGGGAATTGAAAGTCAATGAAGCCTTAGAAGTGGCGACGGTGCTGGCCGGGCACAGCACGACTCCCGATGTCTGTTTCTTCGCCTTTACAGCGCTCGACAACATGGTCGAGTCTTTCTGCGGCGTCACTTCACGGCCGACGAAGGTCGGGAAGCGGCCGTTTCATGTGTTCACTGGACCGATTGGCCGTATCGCTTCTTCGATCGGTCCTTCGATCGCTCTGTCGAGGCCGAATCTGTGGTGGCCCAGCGATGCCGCATGGTGTGTTGGTTCAGACGTCGACCTGATGACAACGTACGTGGGAGCATCCCGCAGCTGCGTGGAGCAGCTCGTGGCGCTTCAATCGATCGAAGCCATGCCTGTGCCAGGGGACCAGTCGATATTGCGGTCGGCTGACACGGTCAATGATTGAGATCGATACAGGCCTCGAGTCGCTTCGCGAACGAGGCCCGCTCAGCGATCGTCTATCGGTGAACTCCCCCCTCGCAGAACCGCGATCGATTGAAAGGGCTTAGAGGGTGTTAGTGCGTCACAGTGCGGGCAGCTCGGCGACCAAACCCTCAAGCAACTCGATGTCGTGGCGGTCGGGCCGCGGTCGGGCGAGCGACGCTATGTCGAGCTCAGACGGGAAGCCGGCGACTACGCGGCCCGGGTCGAGTCGATCCAGGACCGCGTACCACTCGGCCAGCGGATCGGAGAGTCGGGCATGCAGATCGAAATGACCGCGCCGGCGAGTGCTGTCGCCATTGCGTTGCGCCACCAGTTGCTGCGGATCGGGTATCGACAACAGGACCGCATCGGCGAATCCGAGACGACGCTGGGCGAACATCTGCCGGACAGCGGCCAGTTCGTGCTCGAACCGCGTGACCGGTTCGGCACCCACTGCGACCAGGCACCAGCTGTAATGCAATTTCAGCGGGTCACTGTCACACACCGCCACACCGGTGGCGTCCTCCAAAGTCAGCGCCTGTGTCCACCGCTGCGCATTGACCTGCGCCCAGTACGTCGCCTGCTCCGCCAAATCGGACCCGTCTGGTTCCTGCCCTGTCGGGATGTATTCGGCGACGAACTGACCACCGGTTGCGCGGCACCAGGTTGTTTTTCCGGCGGCACTGGGCCCTTCGACAGCGACAATCACCGGCACACCCTATCTATCCGGAGACACGACGATCTGAATCGGCGGCGCTCTCCTTGTGGTGTCTCATGAGGCGGCTCCCGATAACGGTCGAATCTGAGACGGTCAGGATTGAATGCTCCTCGTGGGATGAGGAACTCCCCCCTCAGGTGAAGACGCCTCCGATTTCTGATCGGGGCATCTCCGGGCACGCGCGCCAGGCTGACGTCCTGGTCGATGTCAAGATCACTACATGAAACTGAAGACCCTGGTTGGCGGCAACGGATGGGTAAGACCGAAGAAATCGCCAGTGTCCGATCCCGCCGAGACGCCCCATGAGCTCAGGATGACGGGTCGCGGATCGTATTACTCCTACAGCTTTGATCTCGGCCCCGGTTTAGACATATTCGCGATTGCGGATCGTCTACTAACAAAGAATTTGGCCACCGTCGCTGCATCACCAGCGACGACCAAACTCAGGGTCGGCAAGAGGGTAATCGAGGCGGAAAAGGCACACCAGCATGCGGAGACGTTCGATCAGTTTCTGACCGAGATGTATTCGGAAACACCGCGTTTTAAGGAAATGATTCGCATCTCGAAGGGGCTTTCCTTATCGATCGGCTACGTCGTCCTCAAGGAGGCGATGAAGGCGTATTTACGCCCCTCGAAAGACTTGGAGATCTCTCGGGACGACCGACTCGATGATACGAGGAAGATGGTCAAAGAGTCTGAGGAGAAGCTTCATGACACCCTAATGTCCTACCATATCGACGGGGCACTTCGGGTTCGCATCGAGCAGAAAGAACATTATCCCCGATACTTTAATTCCGAACCCTATGTTCGTTTGGAAATGGACCGAGTTCTATTCGCCGACTCCATCGCGGGAAAGACCGCCAGCCAGGTGTCGCTCATGCTACATCGGTCCGGCATCTGCATTCTCACCTTCTCCACCGATGCCGGCGAAGATATGGACTTCGCTCAAATGCTGTCTGTTCTTGGCGGCTCTTCTCGCAAGTTGGTGCACATGAAGATATCGCGAAGCGTCATGTCTGCGTATGCCAACAGTCACGGAATACGGTCCCTCGTGAAACGAAACCCAACCGACCCAAACCGAGATCCAAATTGGGTGACTATTACACAGGAAGACGCTGCGGCGGTTGATGAAACCCTATCGCTCACCGGGGCCTTTCTTGCATACCTGGGCGCTATAGAGAACATTTCAGGAAGAGAGAATCAGAGCGAGTGGCAGTGTTACACAACGTTGTCACTTGGCGCGCCAACCTGTCGATGCACAGGACCCGAGTGCAAAGAAGTGCACAGGTCTGATTTTGCACGGCTTGCGACGAGAGCGAAGGCTACAACGGCATTGACCGACAAGGCTGAGGATGAGCTTCTCGAGAACCATCTGAAACTATCTCAAACGGAGATCTGGATAGCGCCGGGCAGCGCCATTTATGTCGGGTGGTCTGCGAATTCCCCGGATCTAACGAAGGACCTTCATCAAATCGTTCCACTTGAGTCCGCGATCCTACAAGTGCGGCAGCTCGAACAGATAGACCTTATTACCTCCGCGGCCGTGGTTCGCGATAAGAAGCTTTTCAGGGCACAAAACATACTCGCCGTCGGACTCCAGGAGTATCAACGCAATCTCTTAGTCGGTCCAGACGCCCCTGCAGTCATAGACGCTTTGACTACAAAACAAGGTGCCGAGGACCTCTACGACCGACTAATGGATAGAGTAAAGGTGCTTGAAAGCATGGTCTCCACTCGATATTCACGCACTCAATCCCGTCGGTCGATCGCGATCTCAATATCCGGATTTCTCGCAGTGCTACTGTTTCTACTTCCCCGGATCACAGATTCTATCGAGACATTCTCAAGGCAGGGCGAATGGCCGGTGAAGGCCGTCACTAAGATCGACGAACTATTCGGCGGCCGCGGATCAGTTGTGCTCTGGATCTACCTACTTGCAATATCGGCATTCATTGCCGCCTTCGTTGTGGTCTCCCTTCGTCCACGGTTCAGACCTGTTCGTGCCCGAAAATTCGGATACTCGACCAAGCGCGAGATCGAGATCTCCCTCGTCGATGCTGGTGAAAGAGATAGCTCGTAGGTTCCTATACCAGCGACATGTGAGCAAGGCCAGCAATCGAATGAGTGCGACCCATACCGACGAGCAGCACTGTGCACATGTTCCGCGCGAGGGGGCCAACTCATTGGGGCGATTGCGGTGCGGTAACAGCGCCGAGGTCGGCGCCTGGCCCGCTACCCACAGAGCGACTCTAATTAAAGAGGGCTGTTCGTAGAATAGGATGTGGGTATGTTGATCGGGTATGCACGTTGTTCGTCGTCCGGCGACGACGAACAAGGCCAGCGCGATCAGCTGCGAGTGTTAGGCGTGGACGGCGACTCCATTCATGTGGATCACGGACTGACGGGCACGGACAGGCCCCGACCAGCGTTAACCGCGGCATTGTCGGCGTTGTCCGCTCGTGACACCCTGGTGGTCACCTCGTTGGATCGACTGGCCCGCTCGGTTGCCGATCTCAGCGCGATCGCCAGCGATCTCCAGGCCCGCGATGTGCTGTTGATGTTCGACGGCGCGGTCCACGACCCGCGGGATCCTATTGGGCGAACGGTGTTCGCGATGTTGTCGACTACCTTCGCCGAGTTCGAGTCCGGCCTGATTCGTCTGCGCACGATGGAGGGCAATGGCCGCCGTAAGGCTGCGGGCGGTTTCGCCGGCCGTAAACCACTCCTCAACCCTGCACAACAGTCGTAACTCTACGACCTGCACAACGCGGGGCATTCCGTTGCAGAGCTGACGAAGCGTTTCAATCTCAGCCAGCCAGGCCTGTATAAGTACCTCGCCCGCGAGAAGGCCGCCCGAGGGAATCCCACCCTCCCGGCAGACCACTGAGCGACGTCATCAGCTGGAACAAGGCGGCAAGTCAGCGCGGAGCGGTGTCGCGGCAGCACCGTCTTCCGCAATGAATGCATGCATGCATTAATTCACTCACGCATTCGCCGTGGCCCCGCGACTATCCAGCTCTCGGTCCGTCCTGCTGGCCAAGCGACAGGCGCTACATCGTCTCGGACGTCTCGCAGGTGGAGCAGTAGATCCGGCTGAGGGTGCAGTCTTTGCCACACGAGCTCCAGTCTTGGCAGCGGTGGCACTCCTCGCGGTTGCGCTCGGTCGCAGCGGAGGTCCAGCACGTATTGCAAAGCCAACAGCCATTACTTCGCTGGAGGGCGCGGGCCATATCGTCCCAGAGGAAGTGGAAGTCGCCCTTCACCCAGTACCCGCCGCCGACGATCGGCACGGTGTTGTCTGGATGGAGGATCCGCGAGTCGTAGTCAGCTGTCATCCGGTCTACGTGGGCGAGTTGCTCACGGTGGTTGATCAGCGCACCCTCCAGATCGGCCTCATCGACCGTCCACCGCTGCCCGTGCTTGACCGCGGCGATGCGGTCATCGCCGAACCAGACGGTACCGCAGCTGCTCGCAGATCGCCGGTACCAGCCGTAGGCGTTGGTCGCAGTGCCCGGCTCGCGCTTGAAGCGATCTACGGCGTCGGAGAGAGGTATGCGCACGATTCCGACCATACTGCGAGGCGGTGACAATGGCGCGTGCACGAGCTTGCTGCCTCAACGTGGTTGCGGCAGCATCCTCGGTCGCCGTCCGCCGCCCCGGGCGCGAAACAACCCGTGCAACAACCGTCCCGAAGTGACTGCAACAAGGCGGACCCCAGCGTCCTCCACGCAACGGCAAGTGCAACGAGTTGCGCACCTGTTGAAGCGTTACACGCTGCTCGGTTCTCAGTTGTAGGCGTTGCGTTGGGCTATCCGAAGACGTTGCAGACACACCAACTCGGCTGTGCAACGACCCCTGCACTGAATTAATGCATGCACTCACTCACTCACTCACACTTTCCGTTCGGGGACCCGGTGGCCACGCACCAAACATCGATTCCGCTATCGGTCCGGCGCGGCTTTCCCGGACGACAGAGTTGTCCGGCCACACCGGCGTCACCCGCGCCAAGAAACTCGTCGTCCTGGTCGGCTCCCGCAAAGCCCTGGCCGCGGCGGTCCGCACCCCGGACGCGGGCCGCCGCCACACCGCCCTCACCCACCGACTCCAGACCAGATAACTGAGGTTCCGACTGGGGCGCTGGCAGGACCGGCAGCGGATAGCCCGCATGCTCGGCACCTTGCCGCCCCACCGCATTGCCCAACTCGATGCGATCGGATTCGTGTGGAGCGACGACGATCGTCCCCTTCCCGCCGTATCATTCGCCGACTGCAAGCGGCGACGAATGCTCTCCGAGATTGCCGTCTACCGCGAAGAGCACGGTGACGCACTCGTTCCCGCGAACTACGTCACCGCCGACGGTGAACAAGTCGGCCAGTGGCTCTACCGGGCGGTGAAGAAGTGGCGAGCCAACACCCTGCCCGGCGACGAACGGCGTCCACTCGCCGCCCTGTGCGTCTCCCCCGGCCCACGCCCCTGGGGGCCACGAACAGCAGCACAACCCGTCGGATAGCCACCCCTACCGCCCTGCCAGCTCGGACCGCTCTCCGGTCGACAGTGGTGGCGAACTCACATGTGGACCGTAGTTCGGACGAAACATGCAGGGCCATCAGACCTTCCCTGGAGAGTACTCCTCGTCGGTGACGGCTGCCTCGAACGTCAGCTTCACCTCAGGCACGCCCCTCGCTGAGGCGAAAAGACAAGCACCGTGTCGGGAGGACCACGTCCTTCACCACCGACCTCCTCCCAGCGCTCGCTGTGGCCGGCTATGCCCTCATCCGCATACAGGCACACCGGGGAGCGCTAGCTACGCTAGTTATGCGAGCTAGCGACGACCGCGAAGCGGCCGCACGTTCAATCCCTAACGGAGGCACGGCGGCGGCTGCACCGTGCCTCCGTTGCCTGTGCTGCCGTGCCCAGGGTCACCAGATCTCGTGTCCTCGAATCCGGTCCAACTCCCGCGCTCCGGGACGCCTGGCCCGTTACCGTCTGTCGGTATGGGGACCACCTTCCACGGGCCGAGTCCGTGGCCCCACATCACCCGCGCCATCCGCACACGGGGGCATGCTCTGCGGCGATCGGCTACCTCGGGCAGGACGCACCCGCCCTGCTTCCGCTGCGCGCCGGGGACGTGCTGGTCGTCAACGTCTCCAAGGCCGCGGTCCGGGCGCATGCCACCTCCCCTCCCCTACCGCCCTCGCGTACTACGTGAACAAGGGTGTTCGGGTCCTGTCCTCCCCGGCCCTGCACGCGAAGGTGATCCAGCCGAGCGGTGATCGGGTCGGCGAACGCGTCCGAGAACTCCGCCTTCGCCGACGACGCTGTGGTCATCACCGACGACCCCGAGGTTGTTGTCTCGGTGCGGAAGTTCATCGACGGCATCGACGAGATCACCGAGGTCGACGAGGTGTTCATCGGCAAACGCCGCCCGGGAGTGGGAGATCGGCCGGGTGGTGCCGATCCCCGGTGTCAGCGGCAGAATCCACGACCCGGACACGGAGTTTTTGCCTTTCCCGGTCACCCGGATGTTCGTCAAGCATGCCGTCGACTACGAACCCTCCCCGACGGAACACCAGGGGCTTGCCGAGCACCGGGCGCGGCAGCGGACGACGGCTGGGGCGGTGGCGAAGTACCAGCTCGAATCGCTTCGCCTCGACAAACCCGCGGCGTGAAGCGCGGCGACGTGATCGTCTTCGTCTCTGCCGACGACCAGTGGTTTTACCCGCCCGCTGTAGTGGTGTCCGACCGCATGAAGATTCCGCGGTCCGGTGGAGCGGTGCTGTTCTCCCTCCGTATTCGCGCCGATCTGTCCCCTCTTCCCCTCACCGATGCCGAGACGGCGCTCACCGACCTCGGGCATCCCGGGTCACGGCTGCGGACCGATCGCTTTGTCCGCTTCCCCAGCCTCCGGACGCCCTGCTGGCGTTGTGGGACCTCTGAGAATCGGTGAGCGCACCACAGTCCCCCGCGACGCATCGGAAGAGCAGCAGCAGCGCGAGAGGGCTCTCGGGCATGTGCGCTGTCATGACTGGTCTCGGTCGAGGATGTCGAGGGGGACGCGGTTGCGGTGGCTGATTTCCCACCGGCCGGCTTCGAGGTCGGCGAGGAGGTTGCGGCATTGCTCGTCGGTGCTCACGTCCACGCTCTGCGCGATGACGTTGACAGGGCCGCGGATTCCGCCCCGCCAGTCGATGACCGTGTAGACGAACTCACCTTGGGTGGCGAAGTCGCGGTGGCGGGTGCAGATGACGAAGTGCTCCGAGATTGCGCGGACGGTGTAGGGGCGGCGGGGTTCGAGACCGAAGCGGATCCGGTCACCGGCATCGAGTGGGATCGGGGTAGTGGGTGATCCTGTGGCGTTCATCAATGTCACCGCGCACCCCCGTCGGCGGACGGTCCTTCGAAGAACGGGGTCCGCTGATTGTCGGCGAGGGTATCCCGGTCGATGTGGCCGCGGCCCAACCTCTCTGGGCGGTGCCCGACGTGGAAACCGACGTGACCGGCATGGTGTCGGTGGGGGCAGGGGTAGATCGCCAGGCCGTGGCGTTTTTCGTGGTGGATGCGGGCCGCGCGGGCGGCCCTGCGGGTAAAGTAGGTGCGTTTGCCGCCGCAGTGCGGACAGGTCACCCAGCAGGATGCCGGACGGTGCGTTCGAGGGGCCACTTTTCTGTGCTCCTATTCGACTGGGAGATATAGGTTCTCGGTCCGAATGTCAACGCCGGGGCGATGACCTGAACTGCGTCGTTTCTTTACCCGGGCCAGTCGTCCCTCGGCACAGCCACCGCTCTGACTTGCCAGGTGTCGGTTCCGTGGTCGAAGGTGAAGTTCGGATGACGTCGGCCGTGAGAAGATGAAGCCCGGAAGGTTTTCCTACCGGGACGCGCTTGGATTGTCAGGCGGCGCGGGTGATCTGCAGGTTCAGCCAATCCGAAACCCACTGAATGGCGTTGCGGCCGGCGTTGTCGACGACCAGGTTCTGGTAGCTCTGGTGTGCCCCGGAGGCGAAGAAGCTGGCCGCGCTCAGGCCCTCGCCGACGACCGCGGCGAGATCCTCGGCCCCCTGCGAGCGCGCCATCGTCGACACCGACCCCGCGAGTCCTGCGAGGTCGAGGGTCTGCGCCTGCGCGGTGATCGCGTTGCCCACAGGATTGGTCTGCTTGCCGAGCAGCGCGGGGTCGGCCTTGCTGACTTTGCCGGTGACCATGTTCGCGGCCACCGAGGCGAGGTCGAGGCCGAGTGGGAGCAACGCTGCCGTCTGCGCCGCAGCACCGACCGGGTCGGGTAGCACCCCGGGCGGGGGAAAGAGCCTGTCCGCGGCGGCCCACGCAATTTCCTGCGCCTGGCCGGCGATGTTGGCCAGCTTGATCACGTCGACGTTGCCGAGGATGCTGGTGACCAACGCCGCGATCTGGGTGTAACCGGACGGGTCCGGGATGATCGCGAGGATCTGGGAGACCCACTTCAAGTCGACACCGGCGACCATCTTCACCAGCGGCTCGAACTGCACGTTCAGCTCTCGGGCGGTATCGCGGGCGGCGCGGACATCGCCGGCGGCAATTCTTTGCGGAAGCACGATCAGGTTGTGCAGGATCGCTGGTATATCGAGGGCAGTGACGCCGGTGACGACGTTCAGGGCCTGGTCGACGACGACTTTCGGTTTGAGGACCGACAGCACGCTCGACGCGGAGGAGAGGGCCTCTGCCGGGGTGGCGGCGACGGGTGCGATCTGGCTACCAAGTGATGCGGCGGTGCCCGCGAGTTGAGAGATTTCGGGTGCGGTGGCAGGCAGTGTGGTGGCGCCATTATTGGCGAGTTTGGCTGCGGTGTTCGCGATCGTGGCCGCCGAGTCGAGGGCACCGGACAGGTTCGCGTGGCTGGCTGTGGTGAGGACTTGTGCGGCCGCGTTTTCCGGTGTGCCCACTGGAGCTGCGGCCAGCCGCGCGGTGGCGGCGGTGTTCGCGGCCCCGGACTGCAGCAGGTCGACCAGTGGGCTGAGCGTCTTACT
This sequence comes from Rhodococcus koreensis, assembly GCF_017068375.1. NCBI lineage: Bacteria > Bacillati > Actinomycetota > Actinomycetes > Mycobacteriales > Nocardiaceae > Rhodococcus > Rhodococcus koreensis. The sequence continues at coordinate 58,904 of NZ_CP070611.1, read as the reverse complement.
CAGTGAGGTCGCGGAGTCGGCGATCTGGTTCACATCGATCGAGCCGCCGGTGTCGCTGGCGGACAGTTGCCTTCCGAGCGCGTCGACATTCGATCCGAGACCGGGCAGGTCGGCGTCGGTGAAATCCGAGGTCAGCGCGTGGGCGACCGCCGCGTTACCTCCACCGGCACCGGCGCCGGTGTTGCCGGGGGTTTTCGACAGGATCGACCCGAGCGATCCGAGGAACGGGTTGGCGCCCTTGCGGATCGAGCAGTACAGGTCGTTCGGATCGCAGATCGAGGCGACCCGTCCCGACAGTGTGCCCATGCCCTGCGACCGGGGACCGGCGATCCCCTCCCCGGAGGTCTTCGGCCCGACCGGTGCGGCGCCCTTCGTGCCGGCACCGGGATCGGCGATCAGTGCCACACCGAGGACCTGGTCCGCATCGACCGGCCCTTGATCGTTTCCGATCGCCGACGCGAGATCGCCTGCAGCGTCTGCCCCCTGGGAGTAGCCGGTGATCGTGATCTTCGCGCCCCGGCATTTGTCGGCGTAGTTGCTCAGCACGGCGGCGGCCTTGCTGACCGCGTCGGTCTTGCTGTCGGCGTAGGTGTGGCCGTTGTCGAACGCGGACGCCATGTATGGCAGCGTGTATGTCTGTGCGCGGGCACCGTTCTGTGCCTCGATTGCCTCCGCGACGGGGGCGAGCATGCCTACGGGCTGGTTCGGGTCGGCGTTCTCGTTGGTTTCCCATGTGCCGGGGATGAGCAGGTTGAATGTCGACGCGCAGGTGGTCGGGGCGGCGTTGGCGATCGCGGGTGCGGTAAGAGCGACGCCGACGACGACGGTCGCAGTGGCGATCAGTGCGACCGTGCGACGGGTTCTCGAACCTCTGGCGGGCATTGGCACCTCGATTACCGGAAGGGACACTGCTGCCTACCTTCACCCATTTCGGTGTTTCCCCTCAACGGGGTGTCGGGGTGCCCTCGCTCCTTTTTAGGGCGTTGACCGGCGAGGATGGGCCGGAGTCGGTGTTTTCACGTGCGATGGAACAAGGGCCACCCGACCCGTGCCGCGGCGGGCTGGTGGGGGGTGGTTCCCAGGTGTTTTAGATCCAGTCGATGTGGACGGAGTCGATGTGGTCGAAGTGGAATCCGAATTGGTCGCTGTACTTGTCGAAGCCTTTGTTTTCGGGGTAGTCGAGGGTGGCGTGCCGCTCGAGGAGTGCAACGACGCGGGCGTGGTCGTCGTTGGCCAGTGCGGCGGCCAGTTCGCGGGACTCTTCGCTGGTGAACGGTGTGTCGGAGTTCGCGAAGTCCAGGGTGCGGATGCGGTAGTCGTAGCCCTCGTCGGCGCCGTTGCGGACCATGACGCCGCCCTTGACGCGAATGACCGCCTTTTTGGGTGTTCCGTCCGGACGCAACACCCCGGCGCGTTTCATGATGTCCTGCGCCTTCACGGTTTTGAGTTTCTTGCTGGCGTCGGCCCGCAACTCGCTCGTTTCCCCGGACCGGTACCGGGAGACGGCGGAGCGAGACCGGCCGATCTTGGTGGCCACGGCGTCGATGCCGCCGAGGCGTTCGATCGCGGCACGGCGTTGGGCTCGCTCGAGAACATCCGCATGCGGGATCCGGCCTTGCTGCGCCCACCGGCGCAACGTGCGCGCGGATGGGGGTGTGCGGCCGGCATCGATCGCGGCCTGCCGCAGGCCCTCGTTGCCGAGTTCCTTCCGCAGCTGTTTGACGGAGACCTTGCTGGTCAGTCCGGCCAGCCCCCCGCTCTTGACCTGTTTTGATTTTTCGACGCCGCTGGTCGCGGCGTTGGCGACGGAGACCTTGAGTCCGTCGAGGCCGACCGCCTCCTGCGCGGGTTTCTTGGTGCGCGGCTTCGGGAGATGCAGGGCCATCAGAGCACCCCCTCCCCTTCGTCGTCGGTGTCCTCGTTGTCGGCGAAGGCGGCCTTGATCGCGAGGTTCACCTCGTGGACGTCCTGGGCCGATGTGAAGGCGGATAGGATTGTGTCGGTGAGGATCACGTCCTTTTCGACCGACATCTTCCCCAGCGCCTCGCTCGGGTCGGCGATGTCCTCGCCGCCTGAGAGGAGGTATACCCAGGAGTCGGTGACGGTGCGGACCGGCCAGCGGCCGTGTTCGCGGGCAATCCGCATCGCCACCCGGCGGCCGCGCCACCGGCAGTGCGCGATGATCGCCGCCCGCCACACAGGCTGGTGGTGATGTTGCATCTGCTTGGCAGTCCACATGTCCGGGTTGACCATCCGCCCGATGTAACCCTTGTAGCAGGTGCCGAGGAACCGCTTCGCCGCTTCGTCGTCGGTGTCCACCGCGACCTTGCGGGCCTCACGCAGAATTTTCGCCCACTTGTCCAGCGCCCGGCCCTGCTGCGGGTAGACCCACGCCTCGGCGATGTCGAGGTCGTCGAGATCGGCGCCGATTCCTCCGTCCGCCACCGGTGAGCACAGTCCGTCGAGGCTGACCGTGCTCACCCAGGTCTGCACCGGCTGGTCGGCGAGCATGTGCGGATGCGGCAACGGGAGTTTCGCGGGCAGCGACAGTGTCTGCCCGGGCGGCAGGGTGATCCGCCACAGCCCGAACGGGGCACCCTTCTCCCCCACCGCCGCGGCGGCGGCATTGTGACCGGTCAGGTGCTGGGGTTGCCCGTAGCCGAATTCGAGCATGCCCGCGGAGGCGAGGTAGGCGGCGCGTTGGTCGATCGACACCAACCGGCTCGTCCCGTCCACATCCTGCGCGTCGGGGACGCGGGTCCAGCCGACGGCGGGTTCGAGATCTCCCCGCGGCGGGCCGTCCAGGGGTGGGACCGAACCGGGTGTGGTGACGACGATGCCTTTGCCGCTGCGGGTGCGTTCCCGCTTGATTTTGTCGACGAGGGCGGCGCCGGTGCGCGCGGGCGTTGGTCCCGGGAGCACCCCGAGGTGCTGGGCGCACCAGGCCAACCGCCGACCGAGTTCACGTGCTGCCGGGAGGTCGTCGTCCGGGAGATACGTTCCGGCCGTCGGTGAGCCGAGGATGCCCATGTCACCGACCCGGTTGTGCCAACCGAAGTCCTTGTTCCAGTACGTCCACACGTACGGTTCGATCACCACATCGACCATCGAGGTGAAGTTCCCGATCGAGCGGGACAGGTGCACAACGTGCCCGGGATCGCCGCGCAACTCCCAGCCCGCGTTCAGCATCGGTGTCAGGGTGGCGTGCAGGACGGCGGTCAGTTCCTGGGCGGCGCGGTTGCGCAGGGCCTCCATGTCGTCGACATCGTCTTCGCTGCCCGGGTCGATGATCCACCCGAGCAACTCGCACGCGCCCTGTCCGACGACCCAGATCTGCGCGGGGGCGCCCAACGGTGTCAGCGAGGCCCAGCGGATCAGTTTGTCCAGCTTCTCGACCGAATCGACCGGACCGGTCAACTCCCGCCCGGACGGTGTGTAGGTCCCGTCGGCGGTCACGATCAACGCATGGCCATCGGCTTCCTCTCCGGCGGGCAGCGCCTCCCACACCGGCGGATCCGCCGCGCCGTTGCCAGCCTCTTCGTTGTCAGCCTCTTCGCTGCCAGCCGTGTCGCTTTCAGCCGCGTCGTCGTGCACTTCGTCGCCGTCGACCGCAGCGTTGTCCACTTCTTCGCTGTCCGTCTCGGGTGTCGGCGGGGACGGGGCTTCGGCGGGGTCGGCGGCTTCGGCCACATCCGACCGCTCGGGCGATGCAGCGTGGGCGGCAGCGGCCGGCTCAGAATCCGCATGATCGGCTTCGACGAAGACATCAGCATCGACGGAGACAGCGTCGTCGTCGGGAAGAACGTCATCGTCGGGAAGAACGTCATCGTCAGGGAGAACGTCATCGGTGGAATCGGGAGACGTCGTCAGGGTTGTCTCGGGCAGTGCGAACAGGGGTATCTGTTCCCACGGACTGCTCATGACTCCTGCTCGGTGATCCGGCCGTCGTGATCGGCCGGCGGGACGCGGTAGCGGTCGAAGAACTCCTGCAGGGCCACGTCCACGACATTGGTCACCGTGGATTGGCGATCGTTCACCAGCCAGTTCAACCGGGCCTCCGTCGAGGCCAGGACCCGGGTATTGAGCGGAACCTTCGTCGGGCCCTTCCGTGGTTCCAGCTTCGCCGTCAATTCCGGACTCGGCGTTCCCGCACCACCGACGTCGCCCGCACCGGACGCGCGTTTCGCCGCTCCTACGGCTGCTCGTCCGGCCCCGGTCGGGCGGCGGCGGGTGCCGCCGTCGGAATTTCCTGCCTTCGCCATTCCCACCCACTCGTGTTCGGTGTGCCGCCCGTGTACGTGCGCGGACCTCACCCTACCCACTACGCGCCTTGTTGCCGGTATTTTCGTTGGCATGTTTGCGTGCAGAGTTACGCCCAGACTGTGACCGGGTGCTACCCCCCGCCGAGTGCATCGACGCCGCTGGTGGCGACCTCGCCGGAGACACTGCCCGGGCGGTGTCCCCGCCGGAAACCGTTAGGACTCGACCACTGCGGAGTCGTTATTCCACCAGCGTGATCGGCACCCCGGGGGTGATGAACAGGTGATGCCGGGCGCCGTCATAGGTGAGGGTCATCGCCACTCCCAGGGTGTGTCCCTCGGCGAACCGTGCGAGCAGCTCGCGGGTGGCCTCGAACCTGGTCTGGCTGATGCCGTAGGTGACACCACCCAAAGATGAGGCTGGGCACCCTACCCTCCTTCTACTCGGCGGTGGATCGTTGCCGAAAGTCTCGCGCACACCGACTCCTCCACGAGGACGGACACACTGGAGCGGCCCGACGAAGAAGGTATCTGCTGGGGCGGGGCTACCAGCGGTGGACAACGGTCGGGTTCGACTCGTCGCTGCCCCGAATCGCGATCGGAGTCGCCGGCGTGATCAGCAGGCGAACCGTCGAGTTCTGGCTGACGAACCCGACGAATCCACCGTTGCCGTTGTCTTCGAAGAGGCCCCGGATGTCGTCCTCGAGGCCGTGGGCGGCGGCCGCATCGGCGAGCGGGTAACGGACCCCGTCGTAGATCGCTTCGTAACTCATGATCCTTCTCCCGCCGGTCTCGTCTCGTGGTGCTCACAAGAGTACGAGCGCCGAGCCGACGGTCGTGGCCGCCGCCGACGCCGACACGTTGTCCGCAACCGAGATTCGACCGGATCGCTGCACCCCCCCGGCGACTGCGGTCAACCCGCCCACGCGCCACCGTCGACCTCGCCAGGAGCACTCGACCGGCGGTGACCCCTTTAGCTTCTTTTAGCGTTGCCAGGGACCGCCACCCGGCACAAGGCCTGGCCGGTTACCGTCTGTCGGTATGGGGACCACCTTCCACGGACCGAGCCCGTGGCCACACATCACCCGCGCCATCCGCACCCGCGGCGCCCGGTACGCCGCGATCGGCTACCTCGGACAGGACGCACCCGCGCTGCTCCCGCTGCGCGCCGGGGACGTCCTGGTCGTCAACGCCTCCAAGGCCGCTATCCGTGCGCACGCCACCTCCCCCGCCGCCCTCGCGTACTACCTGAACAGGGGGGTGCGGGTGCTGTCCTCGCCGACCCTGCACGCCAAGGTGATCGTCACCAACGCCCGGGCGGTGATCGGGTCGGCGAACGCGTCGGAGAACTCCACCCTCGCCGACGACGCTGTGGTCATCACCGACGACCCCGACATCATCGCCTCCGTGCGGAAGTTCATCAACGGCCTCGATGAAATCACCGAGGTCGATCAGGTGTTCCTCGACGACGCGATCCTGGAGTGGGAGATCGGCCGCGCGGTTCCACTGCCCGGGGTCACCGGCAGGGTTCGCATCGAGACAGATTTCCTGCCGACGCCGGTGACTCGGATGTTCGTCAAACACGCCGTCGACTATGAACCCACCCGCACCGAACAACAGGTCCTCGACGAACTGCGGGGCCGCCATCACAGCCGCGGCGGCCCGGCGGCGAAGTACCAGCTCGAATCGCTTCGCCTCGACAGGCCCAGCGGCGTGAAACGGGGCGACGTGATCATCCTCGCGGATGACGAGTGGATCTACGCGCCGGCGGTCGTGGTGTCCGACCCGATGAAGATCCCGCGGTCCGGTGGAGCGGTTCTGTACTTCCTGCGCCTGCGCACCGGCCTGTCCCCACTCGTCCTTTCCGATGCTGAGAAGGCGCTGACCGATCTGGGGCACCCGGGCTCACGGCTGCGGACCGACCACTACGTCCGCTCCCCCGGCCTTAGGTCCGCGTTGCTGGGGTTGTGGGACCTCTGATCGTCAGCGAGCCTGTGTCAGTGTGAGAGTGCGGCCGCAGAACCGACGAGCCCGACTGTTGAAACACTAGACGGCACTAGATACCGCGACACTGCTGCGCGCCGCTCGAACGGTGCTGATGCGGTGCTGCCAGCATCACCCTGGGTAGTACTACCTTCCACATCTCGTCGACCCGTTGTTCGAGGTCGGCCCGGTGAGCCAACAATCGAGGGACAGTCTGTAAACACGATGGGTGCGTTCCGTTGCGCAATACGCAACCTACAATCGCAATGCTAGCTAGCGTAGCGGAGTTAGCTATCTCCGCCTTGCTGTCACGGTCGCGGCGCTTTCCGGAGCACAATTCGTGACGTTGCCATTTACGCGGCAGCCATCCGGCCGCCGGTGAAGAAAACAGACAACCGTCCAGGCCCGGGCATTTACGTCACAGTGATGAAATTCTGTCCGATCTCCCCTGCCACCAGCGCCGCGTGAGATGGGTTCGCCAACCGTTCCGCAACTGATCGATACCCACCCATCCAAAGCGTCGGACCGCGCACTGACACCCCGCGGCACCGTCGAACGACTCAAGCGGCCGCGAAGGCATTTGCCGAGACCGGGCTCAACCAGCTCGTGACCTTAATGTGCCGCGCCGACGGCGCTGACGTCCGAAACAACATTGGCCCGAGGGGCGATGTGGAACCGGATCTACTCGCCCACTTCGAGATCGAGTGGCTGGATGGGTGTGCCTGCGGCGGATGTCAGCGTCACCAGGTACCCCGAGGAGACCGCAACTACAACTCGACGGATATACGTTGCTGCACCGTGCGGGCGTGTTGTTGCTTCGCGGTGATGGCGGCCTCGATACGGCAGCGCAGGTTTTCGTCGCTGAGGTGTGGATTGTCGAACCCGGCCACCACCGCCAGCTCTGTTCCGATACGGATGTGGGCAGTCTTATTGACCACCGACCCGTCGTCGCGGCGCGCCAGCTCGCGCCCAGTGGCGATGACCTGAGTCATGGCGTCAACGCGATTGGACGCTTCCCCCGCGCGCACCGATGTCCGCTGAGTCTCCAGATCCCAAAACGATACGAACCATTCCACAACCGCTCCCTCATCCACTCTTCTTAGGTGAACTGTGTAAATCACCAGCGTCCAACTTGCAACGCGGCGCTCGCCCACCTGCAATGCGCAAATGATCGCCGACGTTGTTGCGTCCGCTTAGCGGCCCACACGTCCGGTTGTCCGTTGCATCCGAATCGAACATTGCGTTGCCAATCTCGCACTGTCGGCGTTGCGCTGCAACTCCATCTGGTTGGTCTGCAACGTCGGGCCGTGTTGCGGTCAGAGGCGCTGGGGGTTGCGGCGGTTCGGGATTCCCTGGGTGTGGGGTGTGCTTCGTTCTGTTGGTCGGTCGTCTCCCGCGGAGAGCAGGGACTGGCGGTCGCCGCCTTGCCGGGGCGTGTGATCAGGGTGTCCCGACCAATGTGTACTGCGGATCGAGCGTTGCCGCATTGCGTCCGTCCGCAATCTCCTCGAGTTCCGGCAACGGGGGCGTCCGGAACCCGGCGTCGACCGCGCGTTGCGCAACCTTGTCGAACCGGCGCATTGCGGTGCTTGCGGCCTTGGCCCGCGTGAGCGTGGCGATTTCCGCGTAGCTGTGCTGTTCGATGATTCGCAGTCGGGCCGTCTCTTTCACTACAGGCTCGAAGTCGGCGCACGCGTCGATGAAGTCGAGGAGGTTCTCGATGGTCTGGGCCTCGTCCGGCAACACGAATGGCTCTTGCGAGTCCTCCGGCGCATTGCCGACCATCAGTGCATCGGCATTGCGCTTGTCCAGTGCGCTGGGCGCAACGTGCTCCTCGGTGAGGGTCGCAACATAGGTGAGGTCATCTGGGTTCGCCTCGGTTGGTTGCGCGGCATCCGCAACGACAGTGGAACCCTCAGGCCCGGCCGCGGCGCTCTCACGGCTGTCGTCGGGCGCCGAGGAGTCGTCTGCCGTTGCAGCGTCAGCGGCCTGCGCAACGGCCTGAGCAATGCGCGGCGCAACGTTGGGGTCCTGTGCAACTTTGCGGTCCTGCGCAACGGCCTGAGCAATGCGCGGCGCAACGTTGGGGTCCTGTGCAACTTTGCGGTCCTGCGCAACGGCCTGAGCAATGTGCGACGCAACGTTCGGGTCTTGTGCAACGTCGGAGTCCCGTGCAACGTCGGGGTCCGGCGCAACGTCGGGGTCCGGCGCAATGCTCGGAGCAACGAGGGCCGCAATATGGCCGACGTTCCGTTCGGACGCCGGCATCGACTCGGCCGCCATCCTCGGGTAGTCGGTCGTAGTGCCCTCACCGTCCTGCTGTTCGCGGTCGCGGGTGTCTCGGACGACCGCGGTGTACTCGGTGTGGGCGGTGCCGATGGCTTTGATGAGGATTCCGACGCCGTGGGTGAAAGCCAAGACCAGAAGTGGCGGAATGACTGCAATGAGGGAGGCGCCGGTTGGAGTCAGTGGGGTGTATCCCAGGTCGATGCCAGCTGCAGCACTCCGTGCGGCGGCTTCCCCGGCGCGGTAGGCGTGGTAGGCGTTGCCGAAGACGCTGATGAAGACGACGACCACTGCGAGCCAGAGGAAGAAGTGCTTGCCCGTTGCGCTGCCGTTGATTTTGCTTAGCGCAACGATGGCGATCGTTGCGCCGAGGATTGCGCCGTCGACGATGGCGGGGAAGATCCAGGTGAGGTAGTGCGGGATTCCGGCTTGCAATGCGAGGTCGCGTTGCACGGCGAACGAGAGGACGAACGCTCCGGTGGTGATGCCGACCGCAATGGCGATCGCAACGATTAGGGCGGCAATGAGGGCGCGGAGCTGGATTCGTGCTGCTCGGATACTAAGGTCGTTCATGATCGGGGTTTCCTTCCACGGGGTCCCGGTCCACGAGGCCCCCGCCGGCGCAATCGGCGGGGGCCTCCTTGTGTTGGTGCGGCCAGTGTTTTTCGGTGGGCGTACCTCGAACCACGAGCGTCCACCTAGCACCGATAGCTAGCGTCGCTATTGGCGCTAGCAGCCATTCTTGGTCAGGTACTCGATAAGCGCGGCGTCAGTGACCGACGAAATGGTGATGCTCCGATCCCCGGTCTCGTAGCGCAACTTGTCCACACCGCGCGTCAGGCGCGCCTTCGTCGAGGGCCGCAACCGTACGTTGTGTTGTTCGCTGAGCTTCTCGACAGGCGATGCCGCCTCAGGTGCAGGAGACAGGACCGGCGTGACGGGCACGTCGGCGACACGTCTGATAGTCGATTCGGTCGGAAGTTGCGTCGGCTGCTCGTCGACGGCGGCCGCGGTGGGGTCTTTGACGACCCGCGGGCGTTCAGGAAGATCTGCGGCAGGGTGCGCCGGCCTGCGGATAGCGGGTTCACGTTGGACGCTCATACGGTCGCTCCTGCGGTCTTGATGGGTAGTTCGTTGAGAAGGTCGGTGTAGGCGAGCTGCAATGACAGCGATTTTCCGCCTGTGAATTTGTGGATTGGGGTGCGCGCGCTGTGTGCGTCCTGCCGCGTGGCGTATTCCGGGATGGTGGTGCGCGCGACGAGGTCGCCGTAGACCTCGCGTAGTTCGCTCTCCCGGAATCGGTGTTCGCCTGTCCCCCGCTGTCGGCTGAGGACGATCTTGTCGATAGCCAGGTTCGGGTTGGGGCGTCGCTGGACGTTCTCGACGGTTTCGAAGAGCTTGGTGACGCCTTGGACGCTGTCGATGGTGGGCTCGGTCACTGCAATGACCCCGTCCACTGCACAGAAAACGGCGAAGAGGAGTTTGCCGAGCGACGGTGGGCAGTCGAAGAGGACTGCGTCGTAGGCGGAGAGGTCGAGGCCCTCGAAGGCGATGTCGAGGCGGAAGATGAGGTCGTTGGCACCATCCGACTCGATGTTCGCGAGCGTCTGGTCGGCCGGGATCAGATCGACGCCGTCCCATGGGGTGGCGATGACGGCGTCGATCGCCGTGCCTGACGCGCTTCGGCTCATCAGGTCGTAGGTTGTCAGCATCTCGTCGGTGATGGTGACGCCTACGCCGTTGGTGGCGTTGCCCTGGGGGTCGACGTCGACAATGAGGACGTGTCCGCCGGCGTTGCTTATTGCGCTCGCGAGACCGAGGGTCGTGGCGGTCTTGCCCACTCCCCCTTTCTGATTGCAGATCGCGCATTTGCGTGTCATGACTTGGTTTCCGTTCCGTCGAGGCCAGGAGACTTCCAGATGCGCGCGATGAGCGTTAGTGCAACTCCGCACGCTCGCGTAGGAAGCATAGCCAGGCTTGGCTGCTGATCTAGCTCGACACGCCGAGCAACGCTAGCGTTCTTTGCTAGGTGAGCTAGCGTTCATAGTGCAACTAGCGTCTCTAGTTTGGCTTCCGTAGCGATCGACGCTGCAGACGCAGACATAGCTATGGCCTCGACGGTTGCGATCGTATCTACGGTGTCTGTAATCGCATTGCTCGCAACACTTACTGCACTAGTTTTCATAGCGACGTTAGGTACGACTGCGCCTATAGCAATGACAGCAACGATCGATAGTTGAACTTCCCTAGCAAGCATCGCACTCGTAGTTTTGTTCACACTCATAGCTTCGCAAGCAACCCTACGGCCCCTAGACTGCGTTGCTAGCCTAGAAAGGCGAGTCAGCCTAGACGTGCGAGCGTCTCTAGAAAACGGCGCTACTGTAGCGCTCATACGGCGTCTAGCTCACGTAGATATCGTTGCTGGCATCTCTCTGATAGCCACGATTGCGAGAATTGCTGCGCTACAACGATTAGTTGTGATCGTATCCCTAGCAGGAATATCTGCGATATGAAGGCTAGAGACCATAGCCTGGATAGTTGCGCTTCCCTTCCTGCTATCAAAGTAGATCCCGCTAATGCTACAGGAGCTAGCATTGATATTTCAGCAGGTCAGGGGGTCGCCGCCCCAAATATGCACGAGGCGCCGTCACGCGAAACGCATCCCTCCAGCCAGATCGCATCTGCCTAGGCGCGGCGGAACCCAGCGAAACGGAGCAGGCCAGGATTCTGGCTTTCACAGTTCGACATGCTGCCCGAGCGGATCTCGCCCCGGATCAACCGAGCACGATTCTCGGGCTAGCCGCGCTCCGCTAGCTAGTATAGCGTCCTTATCTCTGTGAGCGAGAACTGCTATTTCCGCCAGCGGCCTTAGTGCAACGGTCGCTTCACTGCTAGCTACTACTTCACTCCTAGCAGGAGTAGGCGGGCGAGCAATCAACGCTCGCCTAGCAAGGCAAAATAGCTGGAATAGCGTTACTAATCTATCTAGCGTCTCTATCGACGCTAGGTAGCCTTACTAGCATCGCACTGTGGGGTTACATCGCTTTCCCAACGAGCGCACATTCGCTGGGCCGCGGCAGGCCGTGTGAATCGGGTGTGCACAGAGCCGACGGTTCAGGGCAATAGTCGGTGGGCGAGTTGTTCGGCGTTGAGTTGCCGAATGGCGTCATCGACGGCGTGGCGGTCGGTGAGGTCGACGCCTCGCTCGGCAAGCGCCGCGGCCACCTGTTTGGCGGGGCCCCATGCAGTTTCGTCGTCGAACGCGTCATGGAACTCGGGTAGGAAGGTGTCGACAGCATCAACGACGAGGCTGATCCACTGGCGGTCGATCCCCTGTTGGGTCAGCGCGAAGGTCAGCCATCGGCGCAACACGAAGGGCAGTGCGTTGCGTTGGTCGGCGTCGAGGACTGCTTTGCGGGGAAGCCAATCTGTAAGCAGCAGCATCACCTCGCCCGGACTCCAGCGCAGCGCCCCGGCGCCGATGTAGCCGTCGCCATAGTCCAGGAACAGCTCGGCCAGCGACCGGCTCACCTCGTCGTCGCTTCCGATGTCGGTGAGGAAGTCCTCGACCAGTTGGCGGCGCCTTTGCTCGGGAAGTCCGGTGTGTTCGGGCCATTCTGGCAGGTAGTCCCGGCAGCGGGACCATGCCAGCGCCCTGTGATCGCAAAAGTCCTCGTCGGTGGTGCGGGGCCAGGTCATGTCGGTGAGGCGCAACGCGTGCGCGAGATCGGCGAGCACCTCGGCGACCGGGACCGACTGGAGCGGCATCGGTGCTTCATCGGGCTCGCGCAGCTGGTCCCAGGCGGTGGCTGCGCCGGGATTCAGGAGAGCGAGCTTGTCGATCATCAGCCCGCCGACCTGATAGATATTTGCCATCAATGTGTGTGGGTGCGGTCCGTCGTAGTCAATGAACAGGACCCGTTCGCTGTCGTACACGTCGACCGCGCGCCACGCCGCGGTCGGGGTCCAGGCCTCGATAGTGTGCCAGGTCGGCAGTGGTTGGGTTTCGGCCAAGATGTCGAGGGTGTCGGTCAGCATGACTGTGTCGGACGCGGGTGCGACCCGCGCAAGCGCGTCGACCGCGGCCAGCGAGTGCGGGGACGGTGTGGAGCATGCTCGGCCGGTGACCTGCATGCACAGTTGATGCTCGGGTTCGTGTTCGGTCACTGCCGCCGACCACGCCTTGCCGAGCCAGCCGCTGGCCCAGGTCTCCGCGGTGAGCACATCGTCGATTTCAAGGAGTTGCCGAGCGTCGCGCAGCAGAAGATCGGCGGGGTGGAGCTGCCGGGGAGCACGGCGAACGGGTCGGCTTTTGCCGCCCTTGCGGCGGCCACGGCTCTTGGGCATGACCGCAGTCCACCACAGACACCGGCCAAGGCGCTATCACGACGCGCCGTCTGGTCGGATTCAGGCGACGTCCGTATCTGACCCTCAGTTACCAGCAACCGTAGATAGCCGGGACATCAATGCTCGCCTAACTATTCGCAATAGCTAGGATCACCTGGCTCTGCTAGCTCGCATTGCTAGCAGAGCCAGGTCAGGTTACTTAGCTGCCGAACAGCATGGAAGGACGCTGTGCCCGGTGACGGCGACCGCTGGGGTCGCGCCGTTGAAAAGTCTTCATCAACGAACACGGGGTGGACCGACGGCTGTGCGAGAGGGTCGACTTCGATGGCCAGGCATACGAGGCCGTCTCGGAACTGCTGGTGGGCAGGTGGTGCGGTGTGAGAGCTGCGTCTGCCCACGCTCAGGCATCATGTGTCCCTCATGGTGACGTTCTTGCGAGCTGGACCGCGAACCACGACTGCGGTTTCCACGACTGCGTGTGCCTCATCGGAAAGGGCGAGAATCGCGTGATCTTTAGCCTGGACCGTGGCCTCGTCGTAGGCGTGGACAACGACATTGTCGTCGGCCCACACAGAGGAGCGGTCGCATGCTCTGATGAATGCGCGATTGTGAGCTACGACCCGGCACTGATCGAAGGCAGTAACCGTTGCGTGGGTATACGCCCAAAGATGAACGTGTCCTGTGACTTCCACGGTAGCTGCGTCAGTGGCGACGATGTGCGCGGTCGCGGGTAGTGGTGAGTCGAGATGAATCCGTGCTTGTGATCCAGCGGTAAAACGCAAGGTCCATTCGTCGCCGGCCGTCGCGAAGGTGTGGTTGTCGAGTTCGATTAGCTGACCTGCAGTGTCAACCACGACTGTGCGGGCGCCGTTGCGGAGACGCTCGCGGATCGAGTCTGCGTTGCGGCTGATGCGCGGATGCGCCTGGACTCGACTGACATCGACCCGCGGGTGGCGTCGGGTCGATCGGGACACGGTGTTCTTACTTACGAGCGCACTCCGTTCTGTGCAAGTCGGCCACGGTGATTCTCGCAGGATATGGCCCATACACGGTAGCGAGTGGGATGTCGCTCGGCGCGGTGTTTATTGTCCGCGGCCGGTCCGACCAGCGTTCCGTGTGTATGGTGCACCGAGGATCGATGAGCATCGTTAGGCTGTCCGCTTTTGGGGCGCCAGGGTGGCGCGGATCTGTTCCATGAATGCCTTTTGGCGCTCAGGCGAGGCCGTTGCGCGACGAGCTCGCTCGCGTTCGGCGTCACGTGCAGCCCGCAGCTGTGCGCTGCGCGCGGCCTCTGTGGCGCGTTGCTCACTGGGGGAGGGGCCTGACCAGTCGATTCTGGACAAACGCCAGGTCAGATATCCGATTGGCGAGCGCACCGCGTTTGGCCAGAGCTCACCTCGCGACACTGTGTCAGCGGTCAAAGCTTGGGCGATATCCCGTCCTGTCCAGCGGGTGGTGTCGATTCCTGAACGCTCGATGACGTCGCACACGGCTCCGATGTGGCCGCTGGGGGCGATGACTGGAGCTGCAGCGACCAGCGCGGAGGCGGCTCGTTGGAGATTCATCGGGCGCGGGTCTGTCTGATTCGAGGATGAGGTTTGGTTCTCGCGCGCGCACGCGCGTTTGGTGATTACTTCTCTACAAGAGATCCCCTTCGGGGAAAAACCACTCAAAGATAGGGGGTCACGGTCGCGGGCTTGGGGATTGGGATTCGAACCCCTTGTGGCGGTGTGGCGAGCGTGCTCCGCCGGGCGGTATGTCCTGCCGTGGGAGCGGCCGCGCTTCTTTGGTTGTGGGGGAGCGGGGGTGGCTGCGACGAGGTCAGGTGGGGAGGACAGAGCCCATACGCTGGCAGCGCGGTGCTGACGCCCACCATGGTGGACTTCTGCGGCTTGGAATTCCCGCGTAGTCAGGGTGCGGCCCCGTACCAGCTCGAAGCCCAGGTGTAGTGCTTTCAGCACGCGGCGACCTCGTTTGACCACCGCCTCGGACACACCTGCTCGGGCGGCGAGGTTCTGGACTGTGGCAGTAACGCGGCGCCCAGTTTTCGAGTCGGCTGACGACGCGTGCGCGGCAGCGACGGCGACCATACTTTCGACGCCGATCCTGTGTCGGGCGGCTGCGGCGCGGCCGTCGGCGGTCTTGGTGATTGCGTACCGGACCTGTCGCGTCCATCCGTCGCGGCTTGTCCAGATCGGGATGCTTGCTTCTTGGCCGGGCTTGACGGGCAGCGTCCAGGATTTTCCGCGCTGATCGGTGTCCGTGTTGAGTCGTCGCAGCTCGTCAATCCACGGGGTCTGAAGTGGATGCGTGTCCGGTTGCGTGGTTTGGGAAATCGGCGAGTTGTGTGATTTATCCCACGACACGCCGAGATCGGAGTGTTGAACCGTGGAAAAGGCGTCAAGGCATGGTTTATCCTCAGACGTACCTAGCACAGGTAGTCCCTTCGGGGAATGCAGTACCGAGTTGAAGAGGCTGCTAACTTCTTCTACTCACCTCAGGGAATGACCGTCCTGCCAGACGATCGCCCTAGACGGGGAGGACCTGCCAGTCCTCCCATCGGGATTCATTGGATAAACCCACCCCCGCCGGGGGTCCCTTTGGCTTGTACCGCCGCTCTTGAATTAGCTATCGAGGAAGTTCCGATCCGCTATTCGCCAGGCCCACCGCCTTCCTCAGTTGGAAGGGCCGGTGCGCTCCCAAGCAGCACCGGAAGTCGCAGATCAGAACCCGCAGATTCCGTCGCGTAATGGGCGCCCTGGTAAGCCAACACAGAGGTAGCGCCGCGCCGTCGAAAGGGTCTCGACTGTGCGGGAGTGCAGCAGTCAGTGTGTGGTCTTGCTGAGACAGACACGTGACCGAATAGAAGTTCGCAGACAAAGCAGACTTGCGGACGTGCGTTATCATTGAGAAAGCACCGCCTCTTCCTTTCGAGGTAGTGGTGGTCAGGGAGCTGGCAAGGTCCCGAAATTTCATAAACGGACAACCCCCGATGCCGCCAAGCCCTGGGGGTTGTTTCGTGTTTAGGTGTCGTTCATGCGCCCATCGCCAACTGCTCGATCTGGTGCAACGACCCTGAAGCCTCGACTTCGAGTAGCCGGAGCTGTTCAGGTCGAAGTTTCTCGCTGATGTAATCCGGGATGTCCAGTCCGTGCGTAATGGCGAGGATAAGCACGGAGTAGTCGCCAGCAGGGATGCCGAGTTCGGCTGCCCGACTCTCGTAAACCTTGTGGTGTCTGAGGGGTGCGCGAGTAGCGATCTGACCGCGGGGCCCCTTGTTGTGCTGTGCCATGAGGAAACCCTAGATCGAACCTGTAACCGATACGGGTAACCGGCGCTCTTCGGTGTGTCGCATGTGACTGAAGTGGTCATCGAGGGTGACTGCCTTTCGTCTATTCGGCGTATCAGGACTGAACGGACTTGGCCGCGGGTTTCAGCGACCCCGCTTCCAGTGAGGGCGCGACAAAATTGGGTGATCGGGACCGATCCGCCCTGCTCTGAAGCGCGCTGAATCTGTACTGCTACGCGGGATGTCGGCGGAGAAGTAAACGGGCGAGCGAAGCGACCTCACGGATCTGCTCAACGGAAGCCGTCTCAGGGTTCGTCACGACCAAGTCGATGACATCGGTGAGCCTCTCTCGGGCGCCCACACTCAGAGTCGGCGGCGCCTCAGCCGAGATCACCAGAGGACCCACGCTGTCCGCAACGATCATGGCGCAGATGACATCCTGTATCGGGCCGAGGTCCCACTGGCGCCCGTGAAAGTCGACAGCACTAACGGTGGTCATGGCTGCGACTCCTGTCGCCGAACCCTGACGACGAGCCTCCCAGGCGTCGATAGTTCGAGGGCATTCTGCGCTCGCGTCGAACAGACGAAACCCGAGCGGACCGTCATGCCGCCCCGTCCTCGAAGAGCGCGAGCTGCCGCGCCGGAGCCGGAGTAGCAGCAGGGGTCGGGATTGGGGCCCGGGGCTTCTGCTGCTTCTTCTTCGTCCGCCCCCGTGCAACTGCGAACGCATCGACCCCAGCGGCTTCGACCTCGCGGCCCGTGACGGTGAACAGCCTTCCAGCCATGATCTGCTCGCGGACCTTCACACCGGTAGCGAGCCTGTCCTCCAGTTGCGTCTCACACTGCGCGAGCAGCGGGCACACCGAGCAGGCCGCCATCGCACGCTTCCACGCCGCGGCCTTTGTACTGGTGACGGTCCAACCGGAGCCCTTACCTGCGCACAGCCCCTGACCTGTGCGGGGCTGAGTCACGGGCGTCTGGCCGCGGGTCTCGAGTTCGGCGGCGATCCGCCGCGACGTCGGGCATAGACGCACCTGACCGGAGTAAACGAACCCGCACCGCCGGCACCGGCCCTCGCCGGTGTGCTCGCGCGCCATCGCGCGGAGTCGACCGGTCGTGTAGTGGCCAAGAGACAGGTCCTGGGGTCGGACGGCGCCCGTGGACAGCTCGCGCAGAGCGCCAGCGACGGGCGGGCACAACGGGAGATCGGGGGTGTAGACGAACCCGCAGGCCGTGCACGACGTGTGGTCATGGTTTGAACGATGCTTGGCCAGGATCTCGCGGAGAGGGCCGTTGGTCACGCGATCGTGCCCGTCGACCTTCTCCCGACCAGCATGAGAACTTGCAGCCGCTAGGCGTAGAGCGCCAGCGCCATCTAACGTGTTCATTTGCAGGCTCCGATCTGCATTCGAGGCCGCGGGCCGCTAACCCGCTGGTCTCATGGCTTGTCCGACTGCGCTAACAGTCGACTTGCTGTTCTGACGGTCCCCTGGCTGCGCTAACAGCCGGGGGATCGTTCACGTTTGGTGAGAACTCCCATCTCTCCCTTCCGAATCTATACCTACTGATTTATAGGTACCGTTATGTGCGCATCGTAACGAGGGGATTGCACAGTGTCTAGTGATGACGACTTTTCTGGTAAGGCTCAGTCTGTGAGCCGTCGAGTTATGCGCGGATTCCAGCCTGATCAACTGGAGAAAGCCCGCCGATCTGCTGGTGTATCGCAGCGCGAACTCGCGCGCCTGGCGCGACTCAATGCCGACACGATTAGGCGATGGGAACTTGGCGACTCGTCGCCGCAGGTTGATTTGCTCGCCCGTGTCACCGCCGCGATTGGGGTGTCCATTTCCGACCTCGTCAAGGTTCCGGAGGGTGACCGCTACCCTGGCGATTGGCGGATTCTGCGAGGGCTTACCCAGCCACAGCTCGGCGCCGCTGCCGGCGTCACCACCCAAATCGTTGGAAGTGTCGAACGAGGCGAGATTTCGCTGTCTGACAACATGGCAAGGAAGCTCTCTGCAGCGCTTCAAATCCCTGAAAGCGAACTGCGGGCGAGCTACGAGCGGGTACGAACCCGCCCCGCCGGCACTCCCGCGTAGCCCTCGGGCGCCGCGGATGCTAAGAGAACGGTTCCAGTCGCACTGGACGTGGGTGTTGGCGTCCGTGGTGGTGCAGTAAGCAAAGTGAGTAATCATTCGACCTTCTCGCGAGCATGACGAAAAGCCCCTTCGAGGAGGGGCTTTCTGCGTGCTGCGCGGGCAACGCGAAAAGGTCGCGCCGCAACCTCGGGTGAGGTGCGCTGACGTCGGCCGACCGGGCACGTGCCGGAGGGGGCATCGCGCAGTCAGTCCGCTTGGCGAACTCTATGTCGAACCAACGTCGGAGGGGATATTACATAGCTTCCTCGGATTGGTGGTCGCGCCATGCCGTGAGGATGTAGTTGCGATGCCAGGTGGCTTGGGCGACAGCGAGAGCCAAGAGACTTCCAGGTGCGACGAAGACACGCCAGTTGACCCAGGTGTCCGTGGACATTGTGTAGGCGACGACGATATTGACGGCGCCGACCGCGACCAGTGCCACGAACCAACTCCAGCTCAGGAAGCGCCAGACAGCGTCCGGTGCGCTCACCCATCGTCCGATGATGACACGCACCGGGTCACGCTTCGCGACCATCAGCGACGTCAGGAAAGCGCCGGCGATTAGCCAGTACACCCCTGTGGGACGCCACTTTATGAAGGTCTCGTTGTGGAACAGCAGAGTCGAACCGCCTAGGACGAGCACAAGGCATAGACCGATCCACTGCAGTTTGTCGACCCGTTGGCGTCGGGCCAGCGTCACGATGATCTCGCCGACGACGCCGGCCATGACCACGACCGTCGCCGCGAAGATTCCGGAGGTCTTGTAGATAGCCATGAACGCAACAACCAACGCGGCGTTGTAAAACACTCTCCACACGAGCTTTGTCCTCCGAAAGATTTTCTCCGTCAGGAGGTTTCGTCAGGGATGGTTTCGATCTCGGGGGAGATCACCGCCACACCGATCGAGTCGCTGACGAGGGGATCGAGAAGGAAGCCCCGGAATTCGGCCTTCAGCCAGCCGCCACCGCCCCGTCGTGCCCGCACCGTGCCGGAGACCGGCCCCTTACGCACCTGCTGGACCCACTCGATGATCTTCGGCCAGTCTTCCTCATGGAGCGCGAAGGTCTGTCCGGTGCTCACGCCGTGTCCGAGGCCGGGAACGTGCTCGGTCACCCACTTCAGCCAGTACGGGTACTGGTACGACAGATCCCCGACCGCGATGTACATCCCCGATGTCGATGCCAACATCGTCGACAACCACGCGTCGAGCATCGCTTCGTGGACAAGGGCTTCGTCGGTGCCCGCGTCCCAGCAGATCCCGCGCACACGTCTACCCGCCGGGCCCTCCACACACCGCTCGGCGTAGCGCAGCTCCCGGGTGACGTCGGTCTCAGCCCGGATGGTGAACGTGCCGTCGAAGGTGTCATCGACCCGGCAGTCTCGAATTTGGCGCACATGCCGCAACGTGTCGGACAGGCGGGCCGAACGGGTGTAGAGATCTGCAGGACCGAAAACCGATCGATCCTGATGCCGGGCGGACATCCCGATGAGCTCGATAGCTCCGGGGTCCAACTGCAGCTGCGGTGGGGGCGGGTTGTCCTCCGAGCTCAGAACCCACTCCCATGCCCCGACATTGGGGCGGTCCGGCGGGTTCTTCTTCGGGTCACCGCTCCAGATCTGAACTGCTACGACCACGCTCTTGTCGGGAGTCAGGATGGGGTGGGCTGCCCCGACCGGGCCCAGGGCGTCGGCGACCTTGCCCTCGAACGACTCGATCTTGAGCTCGCGATCGGCGATGCACGTACGGATCAACCCCAGGACAGCGGTGCGGGCAGGTCCACGAAAGACATTGCCGATCTTTCGCCAGTCGCGGTGCTTGGGGCCTTCGGCGACGACATGGTGCTCGTCACCGGTGCCGACGAAGACCGTCGTCCATTCGCGGATCGGGTGGGTGGGTTCGGCGGGGGCGCGCACGAGGGCATCAACTGTCATCGGTTTATCCGTTTCTCCCGTACTGGCTTTCGGGTGGTCAGGTCAGGTTTACTGGCATCTCAGTGGGGCCGTGAGTGCGCCACGTATGTCGCCGGTCGAGTGTTTCCCATGGCTTCACCAGGGACAGGCCCGGGTGGCGTTGGAACAGGCGGCGAGTAGCGATGTCGAGCTGCATCACGGCGAGATCGGCGCCGAGACAGTAATGAGGTCCGCGGCCGAAGGCCAGGTCCGGGCGCTCGCCGCGGGCGGGGTCGTTGGTCGCCGCGCGCAGGGAGAGATACAGAGGACTGCCGGCGGGGATGCGAATGCCGCCGACGGTGATGTCGTCAATCGGGAATCGCCGTATCGCATAGGACCCGGGCGCGGCGTCGAGGACAAGCTGCGCCACCCGGGCGCGCCAGAGCTGGTCGTCGTCGATTTCGACGAGTAGTTGGTCTCGATCGAGTCCGGCGAGAATGCCGATGGCGTTGGCGATCTGGTAGACGGAGTTCTCGAATCCGGCGAGAAACGTCAGGAACGCCAGGGAGATGAGTTCCTCTTCGGTCAGGCGGTCTTCGGCGTCGCGGGCGGTGATCCAATCGGTGATGACGTCGTCACCGGGTGATTTCCGTTTGGCCGCGATCACACGCATGAGTACGAGAACGATCGTGGTCATGGCCGGGATGCGAGGGTCGTCCGCGGTGGGTTCGCCAGGATTCATTGCCATCACGGTCGCCGCGGCGGTACGGAACTCGTCGGCGTCCGTATCGGTCACGCCGAGGATCTCGGCGATGATGTCAGCAGGCAGGGGAGAGGCGTAGGCGGGAAAGAGGTCGACAACACCGGTTTCGTTCGGGTCGAGGTCGTTCAGGAGTCCGTCGGCACGGGCGGTCACCATCTGCCTCACCGCTCCGATTCGTCGCCGTGAGAACGCGGGCGCTGCCAGAGCGCGGACCCGGCGGTGATCGTCAGGGACCATATTGAGCAGGTTGCGGGCCAGTGCTGGTGGTAGGGGAAGACCTGGGCTGCCTGATGGGCCGCCGGGCCGGACATTGACGATTCCGGGGTCAGCGAGCAGTCGAGAGACGTCGTCGTACCGGGTGATGATCCAGACGCGCAGTCCGTCGGCGTCGGTGGCCTCGACAACTGGGCCGGCGGCGCGAAGGTGCGCATGCAAGCGATCGGCCTCTGCGACACTCAGGCCGGGCGCAAACGGATCGAGCACCAGGTTCCCTTCTGTGATGTGGCAAATACCTCAGGACGAAGATACCGGTTGACCGGGATTCTGCATTGCTCCGGCGGCTAGGGTGCGCTACGTGAGTGCTCAGGTCGACACCGTACTGGATGAAAACGTGCACAAGGCGGATGCCGCCGACCGTCGGGGTTGGAGGAGATCCGCAGTGGTCTGCACTCTCCTCGCGCTCGGCTCGTGCCTGCTCGCCGTCGCTGTCTTGGTTCCCACCTACGGTGCCGCCAGGTTGAAGGTCATCCCGCTCGATGTGCAATCGGCGACAGTGTCGGTTGCGGAAGACGCGGCGGTGCTCAAGGCCACCTCGGTGGCTATGAAAGGTCCGCTGAAGACCGACCGGGGTGTCCCGCTGCGGATTCAGGTGTACGTGACGACAGAGGATCCAGTTTCGGCCGCTTCGACAACTCTGCAGGCGGCGCAGAAGACGGTCCGGACCGACTGGGGCGAGGGGTTGGGCCTGGTCTCGGCAATGGTCGATCGCGTCACGATCGACCGACGATCAGGCATGCCTCTCGCCGAGCCCGTCCCGACGACTCAAGCCGAGCAGGGCAAGCCCCCGACGGAGACGCCTCGCGCCGGAATTCAGTACAAGTTTCCGTTCGACGTCGAGAAGGTCAGCTACCCGTACTACGACGGGACGGCACGGGAGACGCATCCGATCGAGTACGTAGACGACGATCGCGTGGTCGACGGCATGCGGCTGTATCACTTTCAGCAGACGATCGGCCCTGTGAACCTTGGGAAATCGATTGGCAGTGTCGCGACGACGACCTTGCCCGCTGAAAAGTGGGGGCTACCTGGCACGGAGCCGACAACGATGGATCTGCACTACTCCACGACGCGCGATGTGTGGGTCGAGCCTGCATCTGGTGCGATCGTTGCTGTGGAGGAGCAGCCGAGGCGATGGCTGGCGCGGTCGGTTGACGACCCGAATGCTGTGACCACGCTGGAAGCGCACACCCACTTCGACGACGAAACGATCAACGGCCTTGCCCAACAAGCGAAGGACGCCCGTACCGCGATCCTGTGGGGAACCCGCTATGGGCCCGCCCTCGGTGCCGTGGTCGGCATCGTGTTGGTGGGGACCGCAATCATCCTCGCGCGCCGCTGGTCACGAATGAATCCCAAAACTTCTGTCTAGCAGGTGAAAAGATAATCACCGGATTCCGAGAAGAGACCTGGCCTGGCACCCACCCCCGTTCACATCAAACGGCGGACAGGACGCCGGGCCAGGCCTCATCATCTACTCCTCGCGACTGCGTCAGCAGCGGTGAACTGGAGAGAGATCAATGTCGTTGACTGGCGCAAACGACACGTCCCCATTCGTTGTTCTTGTTACTGCGAACCGCGCAGTTCGGCGTACGCGGCCTGGGCCTTGGGTAGGGCGGCGGCGTACTCGGTGCCGGCGGTCTCGCCCTTTTTGTAGAAGTGTTCCTTCTCGTTGTAGCCGCGGGGGTCTGCGAGCTGGACGGACAGGGCGTAGGCAGCCGGGTCGTCGGCGCTGACCGTGACGGTGGCGGCGTTGTCCATGAATGTGTTGGTGGCGGCGACGACTATCTCAGCGGAGTCGGCCGGAAGGTTGTACGCGAGCCGCCAGCCGAAGATGTCCCGGACGTCCGTTGCTGGCGGGGACATCCGCAGTCCGGATTGCCAGCCCGTCTCGGCTTCGCTGGAAACGAGAGCAGCGATCGCCTGTTCTCGTGTGCCGCCGCGTTCCTCCACTGTCTCGACGATCGCCCTCGATGAGTTGTGCAGCCGGTTGGCGATGAACTCGTCGGTGCCGAACACAGACACCGTCGTGGGCGCTATCGGTGCGCTGGTGGGGGTGGCGGTGGCGGTGGTCGACTCATCTCTGCTGCACGCGGTCAGGCCGACGGCGAGAACAGCGGTGATCAGTGCTGCGGCAACGGTCTTGCGGGTCACGGGCCCTCCGGGTCAGTAGCGTATGTCGTCGATGAGCCAACGGCCGCCCTCGCGGACGACCCGGACCCACACGGTGGTGTCAGGTTCGACCGTATCGGTGTTGCTGCCGGCGATCGCGGTCTGCTTGATGGTGGCCACGCGCTGGACGACGGTGTCGGTGTCCTCGGGGCAGCCGGAGCATCCGATACTGACGTCTGCGATGACCTTGGCGTGCTGCTGTGCCCACTCGTCCCACTGCACACCTGGCCCGCGCTCGGTGCGGGCGTCGATGATCATGCGGTCGGCGAGCTTGCCGGTCAGCCAGTTTCGGGCCCGCCCGTATGCGTCGTTCTGGTTGGTGTCGGTGGCCGGGTACCAGGTGAACGCCACGGTCAGGCCCTGTTGGGCGGCCTCTTCAGCGTCGCGGGAGGCAGTCGGCGGCTCGGTCGTATCGACATCGGCCGGCGTCGCGGCCGGCGTGGTCGTGGGCGCGCTGGTGGTCGTCGACGCCGCCACGCTCGCCGAGTCCTCGCCATCGTTGGTTCGGGAGAGATACATGTACGCCAGGAATCCGATGACAGCGACCACCAGAACCACGACGACGAGCCTTCGTGCCCTCACATCATCCTCCGTCCCAATGGCCGAATTTGGCCTTTTACCAGGATAAATGACACATCCTTCCTGCTCCGAATGGGTGGCTGTAGGTTCTTCCTTCTTTTCGGCCTGGTCGTGGCTGGCCTGGGCTGATGGTGTGGTTTCCCATGGGTTCTTCGCTCCAGGTTTCTCATCGTTTATTCGCCTTCTCGGCCTGCCGAGGCGCGGAGGCGCGGAGTCCGTCGGGACGAGCCGGTAGTTGGTGCGGCGCAGGCCGAGTCCGCGTCCGTCCGGGGCTCCGGCGCGTCATGACGAACGGGCCGCAGATACGCCTCCGGATTCTCACCGATCGGCCGGAAGCGAAAGGCCGGCGAAAACTATGTGAGAACGGCGAAATGAATTTTGAGAACCTACAAGTGGCGGAGATGGCCCGTCCCTACAACACGCGGCGAGCCTTCATCCCTGCCTGGAGTGGAGCTTCCTTGACGACATCGCCCTGCGTGGGGGCGTGGATCATCTGGCCGGTGCCGGAATAGACACCCACGTGTCCTGGCCCGTTCGGCCCCCAGCTGCCGAAGACCAGGTCGCCGGGCTTGGCCTGGTCGATCGGGATCTCGATGCCGACACCCCACTGTTGCTCGGAGGTGCGGGGGAGGGAGACCTTGCCTGCGCTAGCCGCGTGCACGGCGTACGAGGTCAGACCTGAGCAGTCGAACCCACCGCCGGAGGGTCCGCCGGTTCCGCCGCCACCCCACACATACGGGGTGCCGAGGTATTCGCGAGCGGCCGTGACGACTTGGCTGCTGTCACCGGAAGTGCTCGGGATGAATCGGCCGCGGGCATTGGGATTGGTGAACCCTGTGCGGGCCTGCATGATCTTGGGGACGTAATTCTCGGTCTGGGCGAAGGGCGGGATACCGCCGTACTGCTGCACGGCGCCGGGACCGGCATTGTAGGCGGCAAGTGTCAGCTCGATGGGGTCGCCCTTGGCCTGGCCGCTGGCGATGTAGCCGGAAACGTCCTGGTACAGGGCGCACATGAAATGCGCCTGCGACATCACCGCGTCACCGATGGAGTTCGGGTCGGCCTTCCCGTCCTCGTCGTAGTCCTTACCCCATGTTGCCCAGGTGCCGGGCATGAACTGTGCGGGACCCATTGCTCCGGTGTCCGACACCGGGGCATGGGGGCCGTGCCGGAATCCGTTCTCCTGCTGGAGCTGTGCGGCGAGCAACGGAGGGTCGATCTCCGGGCAGACACTGCCGGCGCGGCGTAGCCACGGCTCGAACTCGGCCGGCACGATCCCGAATGCCAGCTCGCCGCCGCCGGCCATGCCGAAGCCAGAGCAGTCAGCCGTCGACCGGGATACGGCCACGAGTTGGATGGGACTATTGCTGGCGGTGTCGGGGTCGCCTCCGCCGGTGCCGTTCTGCTCGGCGATGTCGGGTAGGACGGTGACGGGGTCGAGGGCTGTTCCGCCCTGCAGCCGGCCGCCCTGCCAGTACTCGAAGTGCAGGTGCGGGCCCGTCGATCCGCCGGCGTTGCCGATGTCGGCGATGTGGTCGCCGGCCTTGACCTGCTGGCCTGGTTTGATGTGAATTCCATCGGCGAACATGTGGCCGTAGACCGTGCTCACGGGCTTGCCGTCGACGTTCGAGTCGATGACCACCCAGTTCTCGAACCCGACCCCGGGCCCTTCGCCGGAGTCCCCGGCTTTGACGACGTTGCCGTCGAGCGCGGCGAGGATCTTTGTGCCGACCGGCCCGGCAAGGTCCACGCCTTGGTGCTGGGCTCCCCAGCGCTCACCGAATCCGGAAGTGAACGTGGTGGTCCCAGGTTCGACCGGTAGGCGAATTGGTCCTGACACGGTCAGCGTCAGATCCTCGGCGATCGACCCCGCGCTGTTGGCGCTGTCGGAGGTGACGGTCCGGCACGGATCTCTCGGGATGACTGGTGCGCCCAGTGAACATGCCGATGTCCCGATGATGATGCCGATGGCGCCGGTGAGCAGCAGCGCCCGCTGGGCGCCGCCGATGTTCACCTTCCTCCGGGGATCGGGGTGTCGAGTTCCGGGATCGGGATCGGACCGGGAATCGGTGTCGGGTCGTTGCCTCGGCTCGGGCCGGTTGCCGGTTCGTCGAGATCGAACATCGGCTGCGGCGTCGTTGACAGGCTCGACGTCGATGTCGGCTGCGGCGGTGTCATTTCGGCCGCGGTGGTGGTCGGTGTCGTCGATGTGAGTGGTGTCGCAGTGGTGGTCGCCCGGGCCATCGTCTCGACCTCGGAGAGGTCGAGGGTCGGTAGGGGAGTGTCAACCACCCACCGCTTCCCACCGTTGACCTCGTCGACAGTGAGCGTGATCCGCAGATCTCCGGCCTGGGTCGGAACGGTCACCCGCGCGGTCCGCTCGCCGTCGGGCCCGTCGGTGAGCGTGCTGACCGTGGGGCCGGTGATGACCACCGGGGTCCGCGGCCGGGCCGCTACGACGTGCTCTCCCGGCATGTCGGCGGTGTGGCGGCCGATGGTGCTGGCCCACATCGCATCCGACGGTGTGGTGTCGACGAAGGCGTGCGCGTACGCCATTGCGGTGGCAGGCGCGCTGGATGCGGCCCAGGCTGTGGTCTTGGCGGCGACCAGGGACTCGCTCACTTCGTCGAGGTCGTAGCTGATCGTCTCCGCGAGCGTGACTGATTCGACGGTGGTTTCGGCCTGGTGGGCGACTGCCCGCGGCGGAGGGTTCTCTCCGAAGGCCGCGCCGGCGGCGAACAGCAACGCCACTGTGCCGGCCACCGTGATCGCCAGGTGGGTGCGGGAGTAGAGCACCCATCGGCGAATCGGTGCGAGGACAGGGTTGGGTCCAGATGACGACATCAGATGTACCGGTCCTCAGGTGTCGTGCGGGCCGGGGCGGCGGCGTTCCACACCTTCGCGTTCGGCGGCGCCTTCGCCGGTGATCGGTGCGGCGTGGACGCGGTGGCGTGATGTGCCCCTCGCCGGCCGCTGGTGGGGGTGTAGACCTTCATCGGCGCGATGGCCGAGCGGTCACCGCCGTCCCACCGCTGCCCGACGCTGGCGGTCAGCAGTTCCTTGCGGGCCCGGCGTTCCTGGACGAGGTTGTCGGCCTCGTCCTGGTCGAACCTTTTCCACGCCGCGGCGCCGGACCTGACCGCGCGATCGGCGTCCTTGCCGTCGACCCCGCCCTTGCCGCGGCCGATGTCGCGGCTGGCCACGGCAGCGATCCCCGCGATACGTGCATCGCGCTCGACCGCGGCGTCGGACGCCTGGCCCAGGCGTGCGGACCGGCCCAGCCCCTGCGCTTTGCGGGCATCCGCCCGCGACTGCGTGAGCGCCTGCTGGCGACGGTTGCCCAGTGCGCGACCCTCGGGCCGAGTGACCGTGGTCGCCGCGTCGTGGTCCTCCTGTCCGTCGCGTCCACGACGGGCGAAGCGCTCGGTGGCCTTTTCCGTGATCGCCTGCGCCGGCCCGCCGACCGCGAAGCTCGCAGCGTCGAATGCCTTGCGTTTGATGGACTTCTTGGCGCTTCGGGCTTTGCGGTTGACCATGCTCGCGCTGTTTTGTGTGAAGGTCTGGCTCATCCGTTTGAACGGCCGCATGATCGCCCAGCACACGACGGTCAGCAGCACCATGAACCACAGTCGCCAGGAGCCGTCGACGGCCCCGTTCGAGTTGACGTAGAGCTGGACCAGCGCCATCAGGTAGAGCGCGACGATCACCGAGCCGGCCACGCCCCACATGTAGGCCGAGGCGAGCATGCGCATCACCCGGGCCAGCCACCCGCCGTAGGCGATCGCGACCGGAATCCAGATCGGGGCGAACAGGACCGCGAACCGGATCGCCAGCAGCGCGGTCAGCTTCAGCAGGGACGCGCCGATCCACAGCAGCGAGGGCATGGCCAGCTTGATCATGCCCATGAAGCCGGTAGAGGTGCGGCCGGAGTCCTTGCCCTGGAACTGGTAGTAGGAGAGCTGGTATTCCGTCTCCAGCTTGGAGACGATGTCGCGGAACTGGTCGGCCTTCTCCTCGGCGAGCTGCGCCTGTGCCTTCGGATCGTCCTTCACCGTGTTCTGCTGGTCATAGCTGAACGCCAGCGCATCCCGCAGCTTCGGACCGAGTTGGTCCTTGTCCTCGGGGTCGTAGTTTTGGCCGAACCAGCCCTTGCGCCAGTCGTCGAGGAAGACCTTGTCGATCAGCACGTTTCGAGGGTCGGTGCTGCCGCCGGCGAGCGTGCCTCCGTCGTCGCCGAACTGCACCGCGAAAATCTGGTCCTGCGTCTCGGTGATCAGCGACCCGAACGTCTCGTCAGCCACCTGGAGCGCCTTCTGCGGAGCCCCGACCATCAACGCCCCGAGCGCGAGCCCAGCGGCGGCGATCGCCGCGGTCTTCGTGACTCCGGCTGTGTCAGCTTTCAGGGCTTTCCACAGGATCATCGCGGCCACGACGACCAGGCCGATGCCGACCCATTGCCCGTAGAGGCCCCGCATGCCTTCGGTGATGGAGAAGATGATCTGGTCGAACTTCTCCAGCGCGGGCGTCACCCCGGCCGCGGTGGCGTGTTGGCCGGTCTTGGTCTGGTCGTCGAGCCAGAACGCGGCGGCCGCCATCGATTTGCCGATGGTCAAGAACGTGTTGCCGAGGGTGGTGTCGCCGACCGCACCCGGTGCCTTGACCAGGTCCGCGCCGCAGCCGAGGTCGTAGGTGTGCCACTTGAGCCCGGCCCACCCGTAGGTCTGATAGCCGGTGCCGCCGGTGGTCGGCCGGTCGGCGCTGGTCGAGTCGAAGGTGGTCTCGATGACTTCGTTCGGGAACTCCGGTGGCGGGACGTCCTGGCAGTCGAACCCGCCGGCCGCCGCGACAGCACCACCGAGTCCGATCAGCGACACCGCGGCCAGCATCAGCACCACCAGAACACGCCCTACGAGCCCCGTACGCCACCCGAAACGGCGCGGGGAAGGGGAATGGCCGATCCGTGCGGCTTTGGGCCGCAGCGGGCTCATGTCGCACCCCCGATCGTCGCGCGGGTTGCTCGCGAGTCCAGGGCGTCGAACACGTGGGCCAGGTGCACGTAGTGCGTCCAGTCCGAACGGATCAGCTCGATGTCGTCGGCCATCTTCACGATGAACCGGCGGGCCTGGTCCAGGTGTTCGGTGTTCGTGTCCTCGTCGAGGGTGTCCTCCCCGCCGCCGCCGAGGCCGGCCAGTAGTGACTCGTAGCCCTCGCCGAGCGGAAGGTTCAGCAGCTTGAGCGCGCCCTCGATCGCGTGGGCGTTGCCGCCGAGGTCACCGATAATCACCTCGTACGTCAGCGCGGACTTGTCGTCGGTGCCGTCGACGCCGAGGTAGTCGTCTGGCAGTTGCGAGCAGACCAGCGCGCGAACCTTGTACTTGCGGCTGTCGCGGGCGATCCGCAGGTTCAGGGTGCGTCCGGCGCCGGTCTGCTCGAGGTATTTGTTCTCGTCGAGAAAGAGCACCTTGCGTTCGTAACGCGGCAGCTCGTAGACGAGCCGGTTCGCCATCCACGCCGCCATATGCATCAGCGGGCCGGCCATCCGCTGCTGCGGGGTCCACTGCGCCGGGTCGGTGCCCTCGGGGGGTAGTTGCAGGCCCGGCATCGTCAGGACCGTCAGGCGCACGTTGCGGTCTACGTCCTCGCCGTCGCCGATCGTTCCCTCCTCCGGGAAGAGCACGCGAGCCTCGGAGAGCTGGGACATCATCGCCAGGTCCTGGTGGATGGACCGTGCGCAGGAAATCAGGTCAATGTTGCTCTCGTCCTTGCCTTCGCCGATCGCGGCGATGGCGGCGAGGACTTCGCTCAGGTTGTGGCGGCGGTCGCCGCCGACCATGTTCGCCGCGGTCTGTAGAACCGTCTCGGTCCATTGATGTTCGAGGCGCGAGGGTGTGAGCATCATCTTCAGCACCGACACCGCCACCGAGATCCGCTCCGCCTCCGCGGCTCGCAGATCCGCCTCGTACTGCGACTGCGCCGCGGCGACCGGATCGGCGTCGTCGGTGTAGTCGGGATTGGACGGGTCGTACTCCGGGTCGTCGGGGCGGGGGTCGACGATCACTCGGTAGGGGTTGAGTGAACCCGGACGAGAGGTGCGACCGGTCAGCGCCTGCACTTCGGCGATACCCCGGAACTCGGGTAGCTGCGCAAGCTTCTTCAGCGGCCCCGAGGGGTCGAGCACCACACCGCAGGCGCCCGCACGCACCGCCTGGTAGACGAGCATGCCGGCGAGGAATGTCTTACCCGAGCCGGGCACCGCGACGATCGGCGTCAGACCGGACTTGTGCTTCTTCTCGTGCGCGGCGAACAGATCCCATACCGCGGGCCGCGGAGCGATCGACGCGGTCTGCCCGACCACGACGCCGGTGCGGTCACCGATCCGGTCACCGACCGCGGCCATGCCAGCCGACAGCGCCTCGACGTTCATCCGCCGGCAGTGCGCGATGTTCGCCAGTGGCTCACCCGGGATGAACTCGCGCAGCAGCTGGTACTGGCCGTGCTCGGGTTCCAGGCGAATCCGCGGCGCGTACATCTCCTGCAACAACGCAACCTTCTCCTTCGCCTCCTCCGGCGACGAACCGACGACGAGGACGCGGTACCAGCCCTGGGTGCGTACCGATAGGCCCGAGTGGTCCTCCTCGATGTCGGAGATCACCCGTTGGGCGAGTGCGTGCTGTTCGGCCAGTTCCTGCGGCGGGACCTGGTCGTGTTCGACGGTGTAGTGGTCGAACTGGGCCTCGATCTTCGACGTCAACCGGCGCAGGCTACGCAGCGTCTGCCCCTTCGTCTTGAGCGAGATGCGCTCGGACCATTCGAGGGGTTCGCCTGACGGATCACCGATCACCTGCCACGGCAGCATCTTCTCCGGGATCGGCAGCGGTGCCATACGCCCGACTGTCAGAACGATCGCGTAGCCGGTGTAGTCCCTGCCGCCGACCTGCCCGCGCACCGTGGTGTAGCCGTCGCCAGGAGTCAGCTCGAGATTGGTGAGGTCCTCGAGTGTGGCGACATCGGATTCCTCCCAGTCGCCGGCACCGGAGATCACACCGTCCGCATCCAGCGGCAGCCCAAGCGTCGCAGAGCGCAGCAACAGGTAATCCATCTGGCCTGGAGTTGCAGGTTTAGCGTTCACACCCTGACCGGACAGGTGCCGCTCGATCGTGGAGAGGTGATCGGCGATCGCTCTCTGCTCGTAGAGAAATGCATCGCGCGCCCACTTGCGCCACAGCTGAGCGAACCTGCCCAGCAGTGGCCAGTCGACGACAGGAACCAGCCACTGCCCGACCGTGTCGAGCCCCTGCGCGAGCACCGAGCGCGGCGGCAGCTCCACGCCCCAATAGCGGCCCTTCTGCGTCGGGTTGCCCCACAACATCGCGTGCTGTTGCCCGCGCAGGTAATCCGCCCACGACAACGCACCCGGCACGTCCGGAATCGGATCGGCCCACCCGTCATGCGCCTGCGCCCACTGCCGCACCGGCCACGGCGTGCGCACCAACCGCCGGTGCAGCCCCGTCACACCGGCCTCGGCGAGGTTCGCCACAACCAAGCCCTCGTTCTGGATGTAACGGCGCTGCTTGCCGACCGGACGCATGTTCCACGGCCCCGGCGACTGCACGAACCACGCCGTCGACTGCCGGCGCGTGCGAGTGACGTTGCCCTCCACCCCGACCAGCGCGAGACGCACCGCCTTGCGTTCGCGGTCCGCGCGCTTCTTCGCCGCCGCGGCCTGCCTGGTGAACTCCGCCTCCGGGTCGCCGCGGCGGCCGCGCTTCTTTCCGCGCCGCTTACCTTTCGCGGTGGGTTCTGGCTCCGCGTCAGGTGCGGGGGAGGGGACCGCGACCGGTGCGGGGGCTGCGATGTTGCTGTTCGGAGCCTGTGACCAAGCCAATTCCTGGGCCAGGGCCGGCGTGGCGGCCGATCGGTTCGCCGCCATCGCCGCCGCCCACGACGGTGGCAACGCACCGGGCGGAACGATGACCGGCTCGGGCTCGTCGAAGTTCGGATCGAACAGTGCGGCGATCTCGTTGTCGGGCTGCAAAGTCATCGGGAGGACTCACCTTCGATCGGCGTGACGGCATGCGCGCTGCCGGCAGCGCGGGAAATGGCGGGAATGCGGAGCACGACGGTCTGGCCGGGCTTCGGTGGGCGCGGTGCGTTCAGGTCGTTCCACGCAGCCCGGATCACCGCCCGGACCGGGCGGTCGGCGTTAACGAACTTCGTCACCCGCGCGGTGAGCACGACGGTGATGACCACCATCACGACGAGGGACTTGAAACCCAGCGGCACGTGCACGATGCCGCGGGCGATGACGAAGACGGTGACCATGAATGCGGCCCCGAGCCCGAGCGCCGCGTACCGAATCCGGACGGGCAGGGTGAACCCGGTTGGGCCGAGGTAGTGCTGATCCACCCGGTGCAGCAGGTCGTCGTTGTCGATCACAGTCGGCTCCCTTCGATCGTCGATTGGTGATCAGGCACGGCAGGTCAGACCACTCGGATGCCGAACAGGCCGAGAATCCAGTTGCCGATGCCGGTCGCGGCGCTCTCACTGCTCGCGAGGGAAAAGAACGCGATACCGACCAGCGACAGACCGCCTACGGTGAAGACCTTCGACAGGTTGCCGCGCAGGCCGCCGAGGAGGACGACGCACGCGATCAGGGCGAGGATCGTGAAGATGATGTTGTCGCCGATCCACGCGCGCAGGCCGCCAGTGGTGACTTCGGTGTTCTGGGCGAGTACGTCGACGCTTCCGGGCGGGGTGGTCGCCAGGTCGACGACTGCGGACGTGAGGGACATGAGCACACTCCATCGCTGAGTTCGGTAGGTGCATCTGAATGTGGATGCGCACGACCGTAAGTCGAACTCGCTTTTCATCTCAACGGGGTGTCCGCGCCGGGATCGGGTCATCGGTGCAGGTGAACGGGGGCGGTGCGGCATCGGGAATGTCGTTTCCAGCGATGGGTGCGAAGCGGCGGCGCGGCGCGGCCGGAACGATCTCGATGGGCAGCCGGCAATCAGGCTGCGCGTGAGGGGATTCCCCGCGGTGATTCGATCGATGGGGGCGGCCCGTGTGTCGTCGCGGTGATCAGGATCCTATGGGGCGCAGGGGGTAGGGGCTCGCGTATGGGAGTGCGATGGAGCGTCGAGCTATGGGTCCACACGGGCTCTGCGGGCGTCAGGTCGGGCGGTGCGTGTACGCGGTGCAGACGGCGGGTCCAAAGGCCGCGCCCAGACGGGCTGTCGCGGCAGGTCCGCAGCGAGCGGCTCGAGCACCAGTGAGCCGGTGCGTGGAGACAGCGCTCAGATGCGCGGTGAAAACGGCGCCGGATTCGGCGCCGGATTTCGGCGGTGGATTCGAGCGCTCGAAAAAGCGCCTCCCAGGCCCACCCCCTCCGGGGGCCACTCCCCCCGGCGTTCCTTGGGGGGGAGTGTAATCCAGAATTGCGCTCAGCGCCAACGCTATTCGGAACGCCCATGTAGAACGCTATGAGCAGTGCTCGAACCGGTGCCGCGGCGAGCACTCACCGCCGCGCATGTCCACGCCTTCCGCAGCGCTCACAACACCACTCGGTCGAGCGGGCACACCCGCTCGCAGAGGCGCGTGGCGAAGCACTCGAAAAAGCACTGGAAAGAGCACTCGCACGGGCGCTGAATCCCGCGTCCCACATTGCCCCGCAGGGCACTCGGTGAACGCCCCCGCAGAGCGCTCGAACGAGCGTGCCGAACAGCGGTCGATAGAGTCCCCTCGGCGCAGCGGTCGACATACCGATGCAACCACCGCTCACACAGGCGGTGATCAGAGCGCCCGTCAGGGTGCGAGTCGAACGCGTTGAGGGTTCGGCAATCCGGCCTGGAGATCGTGTGCGAGAGCGGTGTTCGTCGCACCGCCGGGGGTGCGTCACACGAGGGGGACACCCCGTTGAGGAAAATCGCGGGTTTCTGTCACTGTGCTCAAAGGCGCCTCCTCGGACGGCGTTCAGGCTCGAGACGATCGAAAGGCGCAGGCGGTGAGCGGAAATCACGACCCACTCAAGGACTGGTTGGTCGCGACGTGGCGCGACATCTTCGGCGATTCCGGCGGCGGTCGCGGCAACCAGGTCAGGGAGGACGGCCAGCCGACGCGCATCCGCCGTTTTACCCCGCTCTCGCCGATCACCATCGTCGCCGCCGGCCTTGCTGTGTACTCCCCGCGCCTCATGTCGGCGGCCACCGGCAACGAGACCGTCGTCGGCGTGCTGACGAAGCTGCACGGCCACCGGGTGCTGCTCGTCGCCGCCGCTGCCCTGCTCGTCATCGTCGACGTCCTGCGCCACCGCATGCACAGGTGGTCGCAGATGTTCGAATCGGTGGTCCGACAGGGCACCGGACACCTGCCGAAGAAGATCGCCGTCTCGTTCCCGCCCGGGTGGCGTGTGATCCGCCGCGCGACGATCACACTGCACCGCGGCACCGTCATTCGGCCCAAGCAGTTCGAGGAGGTCTCCCGCGCGATCGCGGCCGCGTTCCCCGGCAGTGACAAGTGGGAGGTCAAGGTCCGCCACGAGGCCCACCACGACCGCATCATCATCGCCCGTAAGACCATCACCCCGGACACCCGCTCCGACCGCCAGAAGGTCCTCCAGAGCGCGCTCGATGACGCCTCGATCTTCAAGGACCCGAAGGTCACCGTAGAGACTGTCGACGAGGCCGGCATCGAGACCGGCTACCGGATCGCGTTCGAGAAGTCGATGAACGCAGGCGCCAAAGGCTTCCAGCTCAAGGTCGAAGAAGCCCTCGCCTCCCTGGCAGGGCAGCACGAGTCCGGCCGCAACTGGACCACCGACTGGTACCCCGACAAGGGCCACCTGGTGATGCGTCTGGTCACCGCGATGCCCTCGCGCGTCGACCACCCGCTCGAATTGGTCGACGAGAACCTGCGGCACCTGCCGTATGCGACCGGTGCCGCCGACCGAATCATGTACTGGGACGTCTCCACCAGCTCCAACAAGCCGCACTGCCTGATCGTCGGCCCGACCGGTGGCGGCAAGACGTCGGTGATCCGCACCCTGCTGACCGAGGCCGCCCGCCGCGGAGTTCCGTTCGTCGGCGTCGATCCGAAGATGATCGAACTCGACGGCCTCGAGGGATACCCCGGCTGCGGCGCGATCATCTACGACGCACTGCGCGCAGCGATATTCGTGCGCGCACTGCACACCGAGATGATGGCCCGCAACGCCTACATCCACCAGATGAAGATCGAGGGCTCGCAGCTGCCGCTGATGATCGCGGTCCTCGACGAGTTCTTCATCCTCTCCGGTAAGTGGCAGCGCCTGGCCAAGACCGGCGACGACGAGACCCGCGAACAGCTCAAAGAACTCGACCCGCTCGGGGCGTGGGCCGACCTCGCGGTTCTTGCGCGTTCGGCCGGTATCCGGCTGTTGCTCGGTGTGCAGCGCCCCGACGCCAGCCTGTTCGGTGGTGCCTCCGGGAACGCGCGCGACAACTTCGGTACCCGCATCAGCCTCGGCAACCTGTCGCAGGACGGCGCGCTGATGATGTGGGGCGACTCGACCGTCGGCCGTGAGGTCGACACCTCCGTCAAGGGCCGCGGCATCGCGCTCGGCGACGACGGCAACCCCGTCGACGCGCAGATGTGGTGGACCCCCAACGTCGACCGACACCCCAACAAGTGGAGCCAGCTCGCCGCGAGTGAGAAGGCGATCATCGACGGCCTCAAACCCACCGAGGCCCCGCAGTTCACCTGCTACTCGCAGGAGCTGGCCTCGTTCATCGAATCCGAGCGCGCCCTCGCCAAGCGAGCACGCAGGCACGGCCGTGCTCCCGAGCCGATCGTCATCGGCGCGACCGCCACCAACGACGGCCTGTCCGCCACGTCACCGACTGTGGACGCCGCGCCCACCGGCGACGACGACTTCTCGGACGTCATTCCCGCCTCCGCAGTAGTGGCCGGCCAGACCGTCCTCGTCGACGACGACAACGGCGAACTCGTCCCCGTCACCGTCGACTCGGTCGACGTCCGCCGCGGCGCCACGGGCGAGGTCACCGAAACCGTCCTGACCGTCGGCACCGGACGTGTGAAGACCCGCATCACGTTCGACGCCACCGGCGTCGTCGTCCTCCCCGAACCCGACCTCGTAGGAGCGCCTGCATGACCGCCGCGAACCCGCCTGAAGGGACCGACATGCATCTGCCCTACGCGACGACCGCTAGTGGTGAAACCCTGTCCTGGAACATCTTCTCCCACGCAGCCGGACCGCACTGCCTGATCGTCGGCCCGACCGGTGGCGGCAAGACGTCGGTGATCCGCACCCCGCTGACCGAGGCCGCACGCCGCGGCATTCCCTTCGTCGGCATCGACCCGAAGGCGACCGAACTCGACGGCCTCGAGACCGAACCGAACTGCGTCACGATCATCGGCGATGCACTGGATGCCGCCGAGCTGATCCGAGCACTGCACCGCGAGATGCACGCGCGGCTGGCATGGGTTCAGGAGAACCGGACACAACCGACAGAGCTTCAGCCGCTCATAGTCGCGGTCGACGAGTTCTTCATCCTCTCCGGTAAGTGGCAGCGCCTGGCCAAGACCGGTGACGACGAGACCCGGGCGCAGCTCAAAGAACTCGACCCGCTCGGGGCGTGGGCCGACCTCGCGGTTCTTGCCCGTTCGGCTGGTATCCGGCTGCTGCTTGGTGTGCAGCGCCCCGACGCCAGTTTGTTCGGTGGTGCGTCCGGGAACGCGCGCGACAACTTCGGTACCCGCATCAGTCTCGGCAACCTGTCGCAGGACGGTGCGCTGATGATGTGGGGCGACTCGACTGTCGGCCGTGAGGTCGACACCTCCGTCAAGGGCCGCGGCGTCGCGCTCGGCGACGACGGTCGGCCCACTGCCGAGCAGATCCGAACCCCTGAGCAGGCCCCCGCAGAAACAACCTTTACGCCGATGACCTGGTACTCGCGGGAACTCCCGAATTTCCTCGACAACGCCTTCCAGGGCGACTGACCTCAGCTCCACCAACACCACCACCGAAGGGAACACCCATGAGCCGCCGTATCTCCCAATCGATCACCCCGACTACCGAGGACGTGGCCGCGCTGCGCGGACCGTTCGTCGCCAAGGGTGCGAACGACCCTGTCATCAAATCGCTGCGCGAGTACTTCAAGAGCTCGGTCCCAGCATGGCTGGCCAAGCTCAGTGAGGAGCAGGAGCTGACCCGCGAACGGCTCGCAGAGATCCGGGACGCCTCGTCCAAGCGTCGCGTCGTCATCGAAGCGCTGCCCGACGGAAGCGCCCGTGACAAGGCCCTCGCCGAGCTGGAAACGGCCGAGGCCGTCGTCGACGACATGGACACGGCACTGTCCGGCGCCAGTGCCTTCGGGGGCAGCTGACGATGACGCCGCCGACCGTTGATGTCGAGATCACCTCCAAGACCACTGCCCGCGCCACCCTGGCGGACGCCGACGTGCCTCCGATGAATCTGGAGGCGAACGAGAGCAAAACACTCTCCACTGTTGTGCACGAGTTCCTACACAGCATGGCGCAGACCCAGGGCGTTGACGTCGAGGTCGTCTACCGGACGGCAAAGGACACTCGGTTCCTGACCGTCGGCCCGGACGGGAAGACGGAAGAACGCGCCCCGAGCATGCCCCTGCCGACCGTCAAGCAGACCGGGCCCGAACCGGTGGCGGCGGAGCCTGTCGCCACGCCGCCGGGCGGACCGGTGGTCGTGGCGGCCGAACAGATCGCCTACGAGGCGGCCCCGCCGCACTTCGGTGTCTCCACACCTTCCCCAGTGGGGCAGCGGCCGACCGAGCCGATCACAGGCCCAATCGCGGGCCCGTTGGACGTGCTCCCGCAGCTGTCCGCGCCGCGCGCGAACCCTGCGGCGAGCGACCCTGCTCGGCTCGGTGTGCGTGGCCGACTCAACGCCATACTCGGACTCAAGCTCGCACCGAAGACGGACTCGCTCGAGAGGCGACTGCGCGATTCGCAGACAACGATCGCCCGCCCGCTCCCCGAGGACGCAGTGATCACCTTCGCCAACCTCAAGGGCGGCGTCGGCAAGACCCCGATGTCGATCAGCCTGGCCGAGACGCTGGCCGAGCACCGAGGCCCCGCCACCGTCACGTGCATGGACCTCGGCGAAGTCGGCGGCAGCTTCGCTGATCGCGTGGCCGTTCCTCCAGCCGCGGGCAAGGACGTGGTCGGCCTGCTGGCTGCGATCGACCCGGCGGCCACCGACGTCCGGCCGTCCACGCTTGCCCGCTACCTGACGCGTCAGCCGTCCGGCTCCGACATCATCGCCGAGCGGGACGGGGCCGACTCGCCCCTGAGCTACGACGACGCCGCAGCGCTCGGGGCGATCCTCGGCCGTCACCGCGACGTCCTGGTCGCTGACACCGGAAATTCCAGCCATGCCGGGAGTTGGCGCTGGGCGATCACGGCCGCGCACGCGGTGATACTCCCGGTTCCGCTGCGCCGCGACGCCGCCGCGGCCGCCCAGCGCACCCTCGCCACGATCGCAGCAGTCCAGCCCGACGTTTTCGCCCGCACCGTCGTGGTCATCACCGCCGGGCCCGGTGACGTTCCGAGGGTCGAGATCGAGGTTGTCAACGCGCTCCCCGCACTGAGGGTGTGCCGGATGCCGTTCGAGCCGTTGTTCGCCTCCGGCGAGCGAATTGCACTCAGCCAGTTGCGGCGGGAGACGCAGGACGCGTTGACCGTGCTCGCGGCCACCGTTGTCGACCTGATGGCGGGCGCCGTGGGCTGATGCGCTGGCCCGGCCAGCCCGCTCGGGCGTGACCGTCCTACCTCCGATCCTTCCCATTCCATGAAGATCCGGCCCTCCGACGAGGGGCGAACCCAGATGAAAGGCGATGCTCGATGAGCAACGACATCAAAACCGGTAGCCGCGCCGCCCTCCGCGCCCGGCACCGCCGCCGCAGCGCCACCCAGGCCGCCACCGCGCTGGCAGTGATCACCGCTGCCGTGGCCTCCGGCATTGCCCTGTCCCCGTCCGCGTTCGCCGACCCGATCCAGGGCGGTGTCACCGGCGGCAGCAACCAGGAAGGTGTCACCGGCGGCGACACCCCCAGCGGAACCACCACCCCCACACCAACACCCGAACCCGCCTCCGTACCCGAAACCCCCACGGAACCGGTGTACTGGGTCGAGCCGCCCGCCGAGTACCAGAACATCGAGTACCAGCCGCTCCCGAACTACGACTACGACACCAATGCCTATGTCGAGCCAGAGAACTACTCGATCGAGCCGGTGCAGCTCGACCAGCTGCACCTGCCGACCCCGGTGGAGCCGACCGCACCATTCATCGCGCCCCGAGACACCCTTCGTCTGGGTGAGCTGCACATCAAGCAGCCGAACTGGATCAGCGACCTGGACAGGGACCGCACCAACAACACGATGTCGGTTGTCCAGGCAGGGGTCTCGACCGGTTGGCGGTCGATCGGCGTGGAAACAAACCGGGCCGACCGGATCGCCGCCGCACAAGTCGGTGCCGGCGCACTGGGAGTGGTCACCGGTGCTGCTGCCGCCGGTGTTCCTGCCGCCATCGCCGGCGGGGCCGCTGTCGGCACCGTCGCAGGACTCGTGGGCGCTACCGCAGGCAACGCGTTCATCCCCGGCATCGGCTGGGCACCGGTCGGGGCCATCGCGACCGGCGCCGGTGCTGCAGCCGGGGCCGCGACATTCGGGCTTCCCGCGGCAGCGCTCGGCGGCGTCGTCGGCGGCGCGGTCGCGGTCGCTGCGGTCACCCCGATCGCCGCCGGGGACAAGGGCGAACCGAAGGAGATCGAGGTCCCGGACATCGATCAGCCGGCCGTGACGACGCAGACCGAGACCGTGCTCACCGACTGGGAGAACTCCGGCCCGGTCGGTCAGGCCGCCGCCGGCGCCGTACAGGACACAGCCCACGCTGCGCCCGCGATCGACCAGCAGGCCCGCGACTTCGTCGCTTCCCAGCCCGGCGGCGAACAGATCATCGACCAGGTCGATGGCGCCCTGAACACGTTCTTCACCGACGCCACGCCCGGCCTGGCCGGGAACCTGCTCTCGAACGCCATCGGCGGCGGAATTCCGACCGCCAACTGACACCGAAGAAGGCGGGTGCACACCATGAAAAAGCCGACCCTGAGCCGAAAGCCGTCGCGGCATCCCGCCGTGATCGACCTCCTCGACGGCTCACCCACCGCCGGCAACCCGCCGGGCGCCCGCACCATGGCGCTCGGCAGCCCGGCCACACCACCGCTCACACCCGGCGGCGGCCGCGGGCCGGGAAAGAAGACGATGGCCGCCGTCGCGGCGGCCGCCGGCGCCGTGGCCGCCGTGGTGGCCATCAGCCACCTGCGCAACGGAGACAGTGAAACCGCGTCTACCGCGGCCACACCCAGCGCCACCACAGCGGCTGACGAGAACGGGCTGCCCATCCTGAACCTGCCCGAACCCGAACAGGCCGAAAAGACGTCCACGTCGGACGGGGAATGCCGGGCCGACCGCGGTGACCAGAAGAGCGGCGCGGGCGTGATCGCAGCGTTCAACCACGCCTACTACAGCCAGCGCAACGGCGAAGCCGCCCGCGGCCTCGCCACCCCCACCTCCTCGGTGCTGCCAGGTCCCGAGCTGCAGAAGGTCATCGACGCGGTCCCGATCGGCACCAACTATTGCCTCCGCACCGTCGAACTGTCCAACGGGGTCTACCTCGTCGATCTGTCCGTGATGCAGCCCGCCCAGCCGGTCAAACGCGGCACCCAGACCGTGACCACCCACAAGGTCGACGGGCGCTGGTACGTCGATGTCTTCACCTGAGTCACTAGCCCGGAGGGAGTGCTCGCTGCCGCCAACGAACCCGACCGAACGGGGACGTAGTCCGGGCGGAGCGCTCGACCACCGGCCACGGTTCGCCACCTACCGCCAAGGTTGGCCGCCAGCCGATCTCACGAAAGGAACGCATGAACAGCTTCTCGATCCTGCCAGGTCACCCGTCATCGCCGGTGATCCTGCACGTACCGCACGCCTCACGCACGATTCCCCCGCACGTCCGCGCACAGCTGCTGCTCGACGACGCGGCACTCGACGCCGAACTGGACGAGGCCACCGATACCGACACCGACCTGATCGCCACACTCGGCGCCGACCACGCCCGCACCCATCCGTGGATCGTGAACAATGCCCTCTCCCGACTGGTCATCGACCCCGAACGGTTCCCCGACGCCTCCGAACCGGCCACAGTCTTTGGCCGCGGTGCCGTCTACACCCGCACCTGCGACGGCAGACCCTTAAGGGACGAACCATTCGCCGACACTGAGACACTCCTCGACGAGTACTTCCGTCCGTACGCCCGCGCCGTCGCCGAACTCGTCACCGACCGCATCGCCGCATGCAGACGAGCAGTGATCATCGATGTGCACTCCTACCCCGAACGCCCGTCTGGATTCGAGAACCCGGCCGCAGTGCGACCAGCCCTGTGCATCGGCACGGATCCCGTCCACACACCGGACTGGTTGACGAGCGCAACCCGCCGGGCCTTCCGGCCCCTCGGGGAGATCGCTGAGAACACCCCCTACACCGGGTGTTACGTGCCGCTCGACCGCTACGGCCGCGACGAATGCGTATCCGCCGTGATGATCGAGCTGCGCCGCGACACCTACCTGCCCGTTGATGGTCGCCCCGGCAAACACGCGGTCGCACAGCTCGGCACGTACCTTGCCGCACTCATCGACACCGCAACCGAGGTCGGCGCCGATGTGTAAACCCAAGCCCGGACCACGCTGCAGCCCGCACATGCGCAACCGTCTCACCCGCGCCGCTGCGCGGCTGACCGAAGCCCGCCGCGACCTCGACGCCCAACCCGACGCCGTCCACCTCCAGCAACGGCTCATCAAGGCCGAATCCAACCACGCCGAAATCCAAGCCCTCTACGACGCCACACCCGGTGGCCAACAAGACCTGTGGTCGGCGATCGAGAGCGAAGCCGGACCCGCACGAAGCGACCTCGAGCGCCGCTTGGCTGCAGGTGACAGACTGCGTGCGAACCAAATCGAAGCACTGAGCCGCGCCCGAAACACTGGGAAAGATGTTCGAACCGAAGGAGCTGACCACCATGAATCACGAGCAGATGACGCAGGAGCGCAGGGAGGCGTTCTGGAGGAAGTACCGGTGGACGCCCGATCTGCCGTCGGAGCAGCGCAAGGCGATCGAGCAGGTCTGGACGGACGAGAAGATCGAGGAAGCCGAAGCACTCGGCTTCTGATTGGTGGCCGCCGAGTCGACCCGCTCGCCGCACATCGCCGGCCTGATACCGAGCGAGCCGACTTCGCGGCGCGTGGGTTGTCCAGCCCGACGCTGTACGAGCTGCCGTCGTCGGATGCGGATCTGTACCGCACCCAAATGCTGGAACTGACCAGAAACAATCGCTACGCATCCTCGGTCTACGTCTATGACGAGAGTGAATACGCCGAAATGCGGATGCTGGTCACCGAGGATGGAAAAGCTGGCGTCGCTCTGAAGGACGATGAAGTCGTCTCAGTGTTCTCCCACAACGATGGCGCGCATCCCAACGCGGCTCCCTCGATGCTGCGCCAGGCCACCGTCCTCGGAGGGAGGCGACTCGACTGCTTCGACACGGTTCTACCGAACATCTATGCCGACGCCGGATTCGTTCCCGTCGCCCGGCTGGCATGGAACGACGACTACGCGCCCCACGGCTGGGACTATGACACCTACCGCCGCTACAACAACGGACGGCCCGACGTCGTGTTCATGGCCCACGATCCAGCGGCGGTCGGCTTTCTGTATGACCGAGCGGCAGGTGAGTACGTCAGCGACTACGACGACGGTATCGCTGCGGCGAAGGCCTACCGAACCACAAAGGCGGGGATGTAGCGGCTGGCGCGGCTTCGTCAGTGAGATACCACCCGGGGCGCAGGACGGGATCGGCACCTCACGGCCATGATCGCGACGACCAGAAGAGCGGTGCGGGAGTCGGCTGCATCTCGACCTCGCCACGCCCGGGCCGGCCGAGCTGGTCAGGCTCGGGTGGCTGAGCGGCATAGGTCAGCGCGCTCTTCACTTCCGCGAATAGCGCTCCTCTAGTCGATAATCCCGGATTCTGCGGTGCGCGCTGAGGTACCGGTACGCACACGACACTCTTTTCCCTGAACAGGGCCTTTTCATTGAGCAGGGCGTATCGAAGCTTGAGTCACCGGGTAACGCGTGTGGTGGCTCGCGCAGGGCCACCGGACCGCGGCCGTCGGTGGTGGACGCTCTCGGGGAGTGTCGGGCATTTATGTCCGAGTCCGCACTTTTTCTCTGGGAATCTCCGAGCAGTTGGGGAGTGGCTGCCGTCGTCCGACAGGTGACGCTATCGGGGGGTGATCGCGGTAGCGCGGATGGTCCTGTGAGCCCATGTTCGTATAGGTGGATGGAGGTCGGGTCGTCGCTGCGTGAGCGTGGGGTGACCTGCGTAAACGGTGGCCGGACCCGTACACTGTGGGCACCGACCGCAGCGGTAGTTGGCCTGAGCAATGAGGGAGCGAGAGATGACCGTCGTCAATATGAAGGTCACTCGGCAGAAGCTCATGCAGACCGCCATGCTGAACAAGGTCGAGCGCGAGCATCTGCCCCTCGACACGGTCCGCGTACGCCGCAGTCTGCAGAGTGTCCGCGAGCATGTGAGTCGCAGCCCGTATTTCACCGACTTCCTGGATCGGTGGGAACGAATCG
The DNA here is from genome assembly GCF_017068375.1 of Rhodococcus koreensis. Classification (NCBI taxonomy): domain Bacteria; kingdom Bacillati; phylum Actinomycetota; class Actinomycetes; order Mycobacteriales; family Nocardiaceae; genus Rhodococcus; species Rhodococcus koreensis. The sequence continues at coordinate 15,191 of NZ_CP070611.1, read as the reverse complement.
TCGAGGACAACGACGTCGAGACCCTTCGTCAGATCGTGGAGTCGGACGACGAGACTGGGAACGAGATGCGCAACCTTTCTCCGCTGCACGTGCTGCTGACCGAGGATGAACGCATGAAGGTCCTCGATGATCTGCGTGATGTCGTCCTGAAGTGAACCGGGAGCTCGAGCAGGTCATCAAGGCGGCCTGCGCGAACCTCGACGAGGGTCAGGTGATTGTCTTCGGCTCCCAGTCGATTTTCGGGTCCTATGACGAAACGGAGTTGCCGGAGTACGCGACTTTGTCGCGTGAGGTCGATGTGTTTCCGCGGAGCGGCATCGACGCTTCCGGCGTCGCCGGCAGTGGTGGAAAAGATCCTCATCCTCAACGGACGGCTTGGTGAAGGCTCACCGTTTCATGAGTCTTTCGGCGTGTACGTCGAGGGGATCCACAAGGGATGTAGTGGTACTGCCGAAGCAATGGGACAACCGGCTGGTCGCGGTGAAGGTCGAGGACGGGTCGGAATACGGGCGGACGGGCTTTTGTCTCGATCCGGTCGACCTGTGTGCGTCCAAGGCCATCGCTGGTCGTGAGAAGGACCGCGTGTTCGTGGCGGCTCTCGTGGAGGACGGGATTGTCACTGCCACTCAGATTCTCGGCCGCATCGACAGTTACGGGATCGAGTGGCCCGACACCTACGACGCTGACAAGGATGTAGCACTCGGTCGTGCCCGGAACTGGCTTGTCGGCCTCGAGAAATTCGACGATGGCCGCGGATGATCGGAACGAAGCCGTCGCCGGACCAAGCCTGGACGCAGACCGCGGGGCGACCGTGATCGCCTGCACCACCTCCTGTCGGTGCAGGTCCCAGCGAGGGCGGCGCGGCGGTCCTGGACACCGAGGCGGAGGTTCTGAGTGCACTTCTGGCGGCGGTGGGTCCGGATCGGGACCTTGGTCGACGAACCGGACCCGCTCGCCCCAGGGTGGCCCGCCTGGGACCTGGAAACCGCGCTCCGCGGCCTGCGGGACGTGGGCTGGACGAGGGCAACGACGTTGATCGCCCGCACACGCCCCGGCCTATAGCGATCTGGGATCCGGTGGTCAGTGAGGTTCTGGGCGCCGCGCGGACACATCTGAACCCGGTCCGGGAGGCGCTGCGCGCCGACGACGGCGCGTTGCATCACCTGTTGCTGTCGATACGGGAGGAGGCCGGCCTCCACAAGAGATCTCGGCGCTGCGGGTGTTCGATGTGATCGCGTGGATGGACGGGGTAGAACCGCGGCCGCGAGGAGCGCTCTGACCTGGGGAGATGACACGTCCCGGACTGCGGGTCGGACGGCGCCGCCGGGTGTTCGGCCGCCGGTGGATGTGTGGTCGGCAGACCGTGATCGCACGGGGTTCGCGACCGTCGTGGACACCTGGCGGAGGAGGGGCGATGACTGCGAAGTTCGAGCTTTTCAAGGACGCGGCCGGCAAGTTCCGGTTCCATCTGAAGGCAGCTAACGGGGATATCATCGCGGCGAGCCAGGGCTACACCTCGAAGGCGGCGGCTCAGACCGGGATCGCGTCGATCAAGGACAATGCCGCAGCCGTCTCCACCGAGGATCTGGCCTGACCTTTGATGATCCCCGTCGCGCCGATGACTGAGACCGCCGCTCGCGGGGTCGGGGCGGGGTTGGCGGATTTCGCTGGGGGTGTGCGCGGGTCTGCTGCTGGGGTTCTTCTGCTACCTCAACACACATATGTCTAATGCAGTGCGAACTTCGCGATCGGGCAGCCGAGTCCATTACGAGGGGAATTCGGTACTTGTGATCGGGCATATCGACGGCGAGGACGTTGGTCGAGTATTGCGTGTCGACTGTCGTGGAAGTTCTATCCGCCTGTAAGTGCGGTGACGCGCCCTGGTTTGGGGCGTGCCGGAGCCATAACTATGTCGTCCACCCCGCTATTGTTTGGCCGTGACCCTCGCTGACATCACCCGTGAATCGGTGCTCGCCGCCATCACGGAGTGCGACGAACTCGGGCAGGACCAATTTCTTGCCAAGTACGGCTTCGCACCAGCACGGTTCTACCGGGTCCTACACGACGGACGCGAGTACGACTCGAAAGCGATCGTCGGCGTCGCCCACGCCTACGCCGCCGGCCGCGCGTTGACCGCAGCCGAATTCTCCGGCGGACAAAACACAGTGGTCAGAGCGCTCGAATCCCTTGGCTTCACCCTCACGACGGCACCGCAGGGTGCACCCGCGCAGCGCCGCGCATGGCTGGTGATGACCAAAACCGAGTACCGCCGACTTGGCGGCGGGGAGAAGTACGACGACGACGCCGCCAGCCACTACAGCTGGGACAGCAATGTGGCGAACTCACGCCAAGTCTCTCCCGGCGACGCCATCGTCGTCTGGGACCAGAACGACCTCATCGGCGCCTCGGTGATCGAAACGATCGCCGAGGGCGAGAAGACCAAGGCAATCGGTCGATGCAGAGAGTGCGGAACCACGAACTACCTGGAACGTAAGACACTGCAGCCGCGGTACCGCTGCTATGACTGTGGAACCGAGTTCGACGAGCCGACATTCACCGAGTCAAACGTCAAGACATTTCGGACGACACACGACCAGGGATGGGTCGACCTCGCCGGCGTACTCGACGCCCCACAACTGCGCGCACTGTGCGTGAAGAACTACTCGCAGAACAGTATCCGCGAACTCCGCTGGGATGACTTCCGGACAGCGGTCGAGGCGGCCGCACCGGGAGAGCCGCTCACGATCGTCGACGCCACCAGCAGACAGCTCTCGGGCGGAGGTCACTCAACCCGCCCTGTCCGAGTGCGGCTCGGGCAACCCGCCTTTCGCGCGGAACTCATCCGGCGTTACGGATTGAACTGTGCCTTCACCGGACCATCACCAGCGGAGACGTTGGAAGCGTGCCACTTGTACAGCTACGCGGACGTCGGAGTCCATGACAGCGAAGGCGGACTCCTGCTCCGCCGCGATCTCCACCGGCTCTTCGACCACGGTCTCATCGCGATCGACAGTGCCGGCACCATCGACATCACGGACGAGATCCGGAAGTATCCGTCGTACGGTGATATTCACGGAAACAAGGTGGGGATCACGCTCAGCACGAAGCAGAAGGCCTGGGTCCAGCTGCACTGGGACGAATGGCGATCCGAGCCCTCAGGACTGCGCGCTATCTGATCAGATCCGGGTGCACGTCGGTGACCTTGCCGCCACTGACTGCCGGGCGCTTTTCGTGAACGACCGGGTGACCCGCACCGGGGCTGATCCTGATCACCGATGTGGAGGCGCTGAATGCCCTTCTGAGGGCGGTGGGCCCGGATCGGGACCTGGTCGATGAACCGGAGCCGCTCGCCGGTGGGTGGCCTGCCTGGTCACTGGAAACGGCCCTGCATGGCCTGCGGGGGTTGGGCTGGACGAAGCGACGAAGTTGATCGCCCGCAAACGTCCCCGGCTGAATCCGAGGTGGGGGTCCGGGTAGCTGCCAGGAGGCCCGGTAGCAGACTGGCGGCTCGGTCCGGATGCCACCGCTCGCGTCGTGGTCGAGCAGCAGGCGCAGACCCCGACGTCGGCAGTATCTCCGAACGCGCTGCGCAACCTCGCGCTCGGCGTGGCGGTTGGGTTGCTGCTCGGCATCGCGCTCGCCGTTCTCCGGGACCGGCTCGACAACACCGTCAAGGACCGCCGCACCGTCGAAGAGCTGGCCAGATCCTCTTTGATCGGCACCATTCCGTTCGACAAGGAACGGCAGACCCAGCAGGCGATCAACTTCGCCGACAGCAACTCCTCCAGCGCCGAGTCATACCGAGAGCTGCGCACCAACTTGCAATTCCTCGAAGTCGACAACCCGCCGCGGGTCATCGTCGTGACGAGTTCACTGCCATCCGAGGGCAAGACCACCACTGCCATCAATATTGCCCTCGTTTTGGCTGAGGGCGGGCAGAACGTATGCCTGGTAGAGGGCGACCTCCGTAAGCCCCGTGTGTCGAAGTATCTCGGCGTCATGGGATCTGTCGGCCTCAGCAATGTGCTCGCGGGCAAGGCCAGCCTCGACGCAGTGCTCAGCCTCGCCAGGCGGGACCGCGCCACGGGCCACAGTCACCTTCGACTCCGCCACCTTCTCGGCGAATTGTGCTGCCACATACCGTCGTACGGTCGATTCCGACACCGCGACGCCGTGGTCGTCGCGCAGGCGTTGCGCAATCGTCGCTACCGTCACCGACGCCGTCAGCTGCCCGTCGATCCAGTCGTGGTGCGCGGCGATCGCCGGCCATGTCCCCGCCCGCGCCGCCGGGTCGCCGACCTCCGGGAACCATCCGGTGATCAGCTCCCACCAGAGCGGCTCGTCGAACTTCCCTCCCTCGCCCGGTGTCAACCCGGCCGCCACGGCGGGAGCCAGGTATTTCCGGATGGTTTTTCGGTCGATATCCAGGGCCTCCGCGATCTGCACCTGGGACCGGCCGGCATGCCAATGCCGGAACAACTCCATCAGATCGATCATCGTCCACGTTCTCCTCGCCACCGTCAGGCCCCTTCCCGGGCCCCGTTGTCGGTGACCCAGTCAGGAGCGAACCTGCAGCAGCACCCGAACCCCCGGCCGACACGCCCCAGGGGTGGGGTGCCTCTCTATTTGTCAAGCGGCCCTGGCGGATTGATTCTTTTCTGGTCGAAGACGATGCTTTTCGTCGGCGAGCATGATCCGCCAGACGTGATCGGACAGGTGACGTTTGAGGGCGCGCCTCGCCGCAGCGGGCTTTCTTCCCTCGGCGATCTTCTTGTCGTAATAGGCGCGCCCGGCGCTGGCGGGCATCCGGATCTGAACCACGGCGACGGTATAGAGCGCGCTGTTGAGTTGTCGGTCGCCGTAGCGGGAGAGTCGGTGCCGGTCGGTGTCGGCACTGGCGATCTGTACCGGCGCCGTGCCGTTGTAGTTCGCAAAGGCCGCCGCGGTCGGGAACCGGCTGGCCCGTCCCGTGCGACCGATCAGCCGGGCGGCGGTCACCGCACCGATCCCGTCCACCTCCCGCAGATGGGTGCCGTGCTCGTCGAGCGTTTTGGCCATCTGCTTCTCGTTCGCCGCGAGCTGACTATCGAGGCGCCGGATGTCGGCGATCAGGTCGCGGCACAGCCCGACCCGGGCCCGGTCCACCTCGCTGCGGACGCGGAAGCCCCGCAACAAGGCCGTGGCCGCGGCCGCGGTGAGCGAGGTCGGGGCACCCCCGGCGAGCAGCTGCCGCAGGAGCGCGTGGAGTTGATTCACGATGCGAGTTCTGCTGCCCGACAGGTTTGTTCGTCGCTCATCGAGTAGGGACAGGATGTCGGTGGGACCCTCCGGATCAACCGGGCGGGCGTCGTCCTGTGCGGCGGCGACGCACGCCGCCGCCGCCGCATCGATGCGGTCGTTCTTGCGTCGGCCGCCGCGGGAGAGTTCCCGGACCCGGGCGGTGGCGGTGGTCGGAACGTCGAGGGTGACCTCCCCGAGGACGAGCAGCCACTGCGCAAGGTGATGTCCGAGACCGTACGCGTTCTCGACCGCCCACTGGCGTTGCGGCCAGGACTTGGCCCAGGCGATCAGCGTCTTGTAGCCGGTGAGGGTGGCGTCGATGCGGATCGAGCCGAGGTCGGTGTTGGTGGCCGGGTCGACCGCGGTTGCGGTGTGGGTGGACTTGTGGGGATCGATACCGATGACGATCATGGAAGACGGTTCCCTTCTCTGTCAGGATGGGATCCGCGGAGGACAATCCGACTTCAAGTACCTCTCACAGCAGCTTGGGGTCACGCCTCTCTTCAGTCACTCCGCGAACGCAGACCGGGAGGGGTGGACACACCCCTACCAGGGTCAACCCAACGGGCGGGTGACAGGAATTACGCGAGTCAGCCCTTCCGGTCTGCTACGGAACGCTACGGGTAGCTGACCCGACCACGGACCGCTGACACTCATACAAGTCGGAATTACGTGACGGACAAACCCCTCAACCTGGGGAATTACATGACCGCTGACATGCCTGAAGATTGGCCCTAGATGGACCACACGAGCGCCGTGGAACGTAACCCTGGCCTTCCTCTACTTCATGCTCTTGCTCGGCACCCGATCAAGAGTCGTAACTGCGGTGGCGGTGATCATCATGGCGGTTTGTCTGTTTCGCGTGATGCACCGCAACCAGAACGCAAACATCATTGGCTGGTTCGCGCTGGCCAGCGTCGTCGCCACAGGGTGGTGGGTTGCGACGCGAGATGACCTCGTGAACATCGTCATCGATTTCGTCGTACGCGGCCAGGATGCGCAGGGGCTCACAACCCTAACCGGAAGAACGGTCGTGTGGGAGCGTGTGCTTCCGCTCATTCGCACGGACGAATGGTGGGGTCTTGGCTACTACAGCGGTCACCGTATCGGCCTTCCGATGCGAGACAGCCTGTTCAGGAACTACAGCAACCTGGACAACACCTGGCTAGAGAGCATGGTTGGTGTAGGAATAATCGGCACGGCGGGGCTGCTGGTGTTCGTGGTCTTTGGTCTGGCTCGGTCAATCAGGGCGACGAAAGGGATGGGACCCTACCGTCTCCTCGCAACACTCCTTGTAATCGGCGTGGCCTGGTTGACCCTGATCAACCCGACCGTCCAGGCCAACACTTCAACGCTAGTGTTCTTTTCCTTGATAATCTTCGCTACCAGGCGAGTCGGATCGACGCACCCAGGAGCTGCAACTTCAAGCCCCCGCAACGCTGTTGCGGGCACATCTCGATCCCCGCAGCGATCGGGTGGGCGAGTCGGCCAGATCCGGTCGTTCCTGTGACGACCCACTGTGTCAAAGTTTGGTCATGAAGACGTACGCCGATTTCGCTGACTGGTCCGAGTTCCGTGACGCCGTGGGCCCCGGCTACGTTATGGCATTGCATGAACTTACGGTCGTTGTCGGCTCGGCATTCCTTGATTATGTGTACGCGAATGACAGTGGCCACGGTCTGAGGTATGTCGTGCCGACCCCGGAACAGTGCAGTGTTCTCGAGGAGCTGTATGCGCTGTGGAAAGGGATCTGTCAGAGCGCCCCCGAGCCGGACGAACGGCGCCTTGCGATCGCGAGGGCAGTCGGTGAGTACGTCGACGATCTGAAGACTTCGCGCGCTGCGGAATGGCACGAACGGTGCGGTGGTCGAGTGCCGACGACTGTCGACGATGGCAGCGTTGAGGCCGCCTTTAAGATTCTGGCCCGCGATCTCCTCGGCTTCCGGATTCTGGGCACTACGCACATCAATCTTGTGCTCGATATGCACCCTACTAGGCTCGCGTTGAACGAACGCTTCGGTACACACGAACCACTGCTCACCATCTTCGAAAACGCCATAGCAGCTGAGCCCGAGCAGTCCCCGTTACTGACTGTAGTCAGCGAATCGTCGGCGACGGATGCGTCAAACCATGAGCAATCCGAATTACTCGCGGCACCCTCCGCAGCGGAGGCAAACGCTCAACCTGGAGAAGATGCCGAGGCAAAACGCGGAAAGTCCACAGAAGAGGTACATGAGACTGCGGTAGTTGATGCGCCGGAAGAAGGGCAGAACTCGACAGATCCCGAGGTCGATATAGCGAGTGAGCGTCAGGAAGCGCCATCGTCCAAGGACGCGCGAGCGGCGACCCTCGAACCCGAGCGACTGGCCGAGCGCCAGAATTTGACGATGCTCTCGACCGAGCAACTCTGGACTGATGGGTCACGCTCTACCTTGCATTTCTCCGAGCTTCCGTGGGCCATCCTCGGTAATGCCGGCGTAACTCGTTTTCAGCCGCGTGATGTTGTCGCGGCGGTCCAGAAGTCCACTCTCGAGAACCTTGCGGTAGCACGACGTCTATCGGCCGGTGAGACCGTCACAGTGCCCACCGTAGTCGGACTGAGGGGACTACGCCTCAGTGATGATGTCGACTCGATCCAGGGCGACGGTATTCGGCTGCGTCGGTCGACGCCGCTCGATTTCCGGGATTCCGGCGACGGCTCGCAGATACCGACCATCGTCGAGATCGACACCGAGTTCGAATGTCTTGAGAACTGCGTGAGGAAGGCGGCAAGTCCAACTGCACCTGCGCAGTTTCACCAGAGAGCCGACCCGACGAAAGAGGAATACAAACGTCGGAGCATGAACGAGAAGAAGATACGAGCCCACCGTGACTCGCTCGACCGGAAGATGGAACGTCTGCGCTTCGCAATCCTGCTGTCTGGGTCGGACGAAGTTCTGGGGTCAACGACCGTGTTCACCACCACGGTCAGTCCGTTGAGTCAATCAGCGCGACCGCTGCTAAACAGCGCTTCCTACCCGGAGGCGCGGGAACTGTCGACTCAGGTCGCCGACCAGCTGCGCGACTGGCTGCCGAAGGTCACCGCGATGCCGACCCACTTGGTGCTGTCGATGCGAAGGTTGCTTCGTGCAGCCTCGGAACGTCACACTCCCGACGACCAGCTCGTCGACGCGGTCGTCGCGTGGGAGGGCCTCTTGGGCGGCTACCCGGAAATCAGATTTCAGACCACCGGCTCGATGGCCGTTTTACTCGCGGGCTCGGACATGGAACGCCGTATGAAGATATGGGAGGACGGCGGAAAGATCTACGGCCTGCGCAGCAAGCTGGTGCACGGTGCGAATATCGCCGGTGGTGAACTGCAAGCTGACTCACAACTTGCCCTCGAACTAGGCATTGAGGTAGTACAAAAGATCCTCAGTGACCCGGAACTGGCCGCTGAGCCGAAATCCGATAAGCGTTGTCGGCGAATCCTGCTCGGTTTTTAGCCGAACAAGGGCGCATACCTTGCAAATTCGATCGGTCCACCGGTCTGTGTTTGGCGGCAGCGTCGGCAGTGCGCGTGGGGGTTCGGTCAGGGTACGCCCGCTCGAGGTCCTTGGGGACCCGGGTGAACTCGCGACCTCGCCCTTTCGGTCCAGATCTCGGGCCGAGTCGCGGTCGTCTTGGGTTTCCCTATGCCGGTAACGGTCGGTCTCGATGCCGGGGAGAGCTCGGCCTCAGGATCAACCGCTTCGGTGGCGCGTCTGGGTTGATGCTGCACGCCACCTCGGATTGGTCCGCTCCGCCGGTTCCCATAAAGCATGGATGCCGTCTGGGCCTGGGCGGCATCCATGCGGGACGGTGAGAGCATCTGACGCGCCCTGGTCAGTGCGATTCGCGGCGGAGCTGCAGTGTTACTGGTGTGCTTCGGTCCATCGGCGTACCGGGTTGCGGCGATTCGTTGGAGATGAACCACTCGTAGGTTGAATTCGCGGGATCGTTCATCACGTCGTGTCCGTCTGGGGCCGTCGCAACGGTGAGATTGAAGCAAAACAGGGTGTCTGTCGAGGCTGTATTGAAGTCTAGGCCCTGCACATCGGGAAGTTGCAGTGGCCACGGCTCTCTGTCGCACACCTCGTTAGCGGTGAGTTCGGCAGTCGTCGCCGGCGAAGCGCTCGTGGGTGAGATCAGTACGGGTGCAGCACTGGAGGGCGGCAAAGCAGGCGTTGAGACTTGCGATGACGTGCTAGGGGATACCGGTGTTGCACTCGTAGTGGTAGTGGTAGCAGCGGTGGCGGCGTCGCTTGCGTGAGTGGGGGTGTCGCGTACTGGTGACAGTGCGCCACCGACCCCCGTGATGACGATTGCGCCGCCGATGATGAGTCCTGCAGCTTTACGCGACCTGATTCGCGCCCACTCCATCCGCCCGCGAATCAATGCAATAAGACCACAGCCGAAAATAATCAAACCTACCGAGATCAAGAACCCGCCCACGTCGGGCTCCTTTCTTTGTTGTGGCCTATCTCAGCGCGTTTGCCTTTGCGGTTGCGAATTCGGCGTCGGTGAGGACACCTTGTGCGTGTAGTTGCGCGAGCTTCGCCAGTTCGTCGGCTGCGGATGTGACCGGGATAGGGGATGGCGCGGGGGAGTCGACCCGGCCTCCGACGACGTCCTGCGCGACCTTCACAAAGGGGGCGGCATCGTTGTACTTGACGCGACACCTGGATACTCCCCCGGCAAAAGTGATCATCACCTGGGCGAACATGAGATTTTTATGGAGATCGACAGACGTCACGTGCTGCAGTGGAATTGCGCGATGTTGACTCGAGCCGCGCCCGTCCCCGCTGAAGAAGAACCTACGGTTGGTCAGCACGAGCTTGCCGCGAACGGTGCCGGACGCGCCGAATGACTTATCGACGACGGTGGCAAGAACGGATGCAAGCACATCTTCGCCAGGCTGAAGCTCCGCGGAGATCTTCACAAGGTGCTTGTCGGATAGTAGGCCCATGCTCCGAGATTAAACGTGTCCGAATCGCCCTCTGCTCCAGGGCCTCTCCGGATGACGAACTCGGACATCCATACGATCGCAACGAACCCTACGTACCTGTTCCGTTTGCGGCCAAGGAACCGTTCTGCCATCCCGGCGTCGCGTCGGACAATGGTGGGAGATGAAGTGCGGACATTCGCGTTCCCCTGCGCCCGTAGCGCACCAGCGGAAGGCCCGATTGCGGGCGTAGGTCTGGCCGTTGTTGACCGCGCCCGTCAACGATGCGATACCCCATGCGTGCCTCGACTAAGTGGTCTGATTCATAAGTTCGTCGAGGGTTGTTGCCAGGCGGTCGGGTCGCCGAAGGTACAGGCCACAGGCGCAGTCGAGTGCGTCCTCGACACTGCCGGCGAAGTTTCCGTTGGGCAGGACCGAGTCCTGGTACTTGCCGCTGCTGTTGAGGTAGATCGCGAATCCCCACACACTGGCGGATCCGCCGTACCGCAGTCGCATCAACGGGATCACCGTCCCGTCGGTCAGCACGCCGTCGACGTAGGCGAAGTTGCTGCGGAATCGGGTGTTGATCGTGGCCAGTTGCGGCCACCTGGTCCGGGCCCGATCCAGCAGTTTCCAGCGCAGCGAGCTCTTCGTCGATTCCGGTGGCGTCGGCATGTTTGTGATGGTGCCCGATCGGCACGGCTTTCGTGGCGGCCGGCGTGTCGTTGCTCGGGGATTGCTGTGGCCGGTGTGGTGTATGTGCCGTGAGTGATCCAAGTTGTTCTTCGGTGGATGGTGTGTCGTGGTGATGGTCAGCCCGCACCGGGTGGTGTTGACGGGCAACGACCGCGAGGTGCTCGACGGTTGGGTGCGGGCCGGGAGCACACCGCAGAGGACGGTGCTGCGGGCGTTGATCGTGCTGATGGCGGCCGACGGCGACTCGAACGCCCACATCGCGGCCGAGCTCGGTGTCTGCGTGGACACGGCCCGCAAGTGGCGGGCCCGGTTCTATCACCGAGGAATCGAAGGACTCACCGACGCGCCACGCTCGGGACGCCCGCCGCGGTATTCCCCGTCGCAGGTCGCCGCGGTCAAGGCGTGGGCATGTCAGCTTCCCACCGAGCACGAGCTGCCCCTGTCGCGGTGGAGCGCCCCGGAGTTGGCCCGGCAGTTGTTGATCGACGGCATCAGCGCCTCGGCCACGACGGTCCGACGCTGGCTCGCACAGGACGCCTTCAAACCCTGGCAGTACCAATCGTGGATCTTCATCCGAGACCCGCAGTTCGAGATGAAGGCGGCCGTCGTCGTCGATCTCTATGCCCGCAGGTACGACGGAGTCGAGTTGGGGGCGGACGAGTACGTGATCTCCGCGGACGAGAAACCGTCCATCCAGGCCCGCCGGCGCTGCCATCCCACGCAGCCGGCCGACACAGGCCGGCCGATGCGCGTCAATCACGACTACCGCCGTGGTGGGGCACTGGCCTATTTGGCGGCCTACGACGTCCACCACGCCCGGGTGTTCGGCCGATGTGAAACCACAACCGGCATCGACCCGTTCACCGCCCTCGTCGACCAGGTCATGAGCCAGCAGCCATACGCCTCCGCAGCCCGGGTGTTCTGGGTTGTCGACAACGGGTCCTCACATCGTGGACGGGCCGCGATCGATCGGCTGGCCGCGAGGTATCCGAACGCGGTGATGGTCCATACCCCAAAGCACGCCTCCTGGCTGAACCAGGTGGAGATCTACTTCTCGATCATTCAACGCAAGGTGCTCTCGCCCAACGATTTCGAAGACCTCGATGATGTCGAACGGCGCCTGCTCGACTTCGAGGACCGGTACAACGCCACCGCTGTGCCGTTCAAGTGGCGCTACACCACCGCGGACCTGCACCGACACCTCGAACGACTCGACCACCACGACCGAACCCGACAAGCGGCATGACCCCCGACGAATTTATGAACCCAACCACTAAGTCGTCACCCCGCACGTAGTGAGGGCATCGGTCGGCGACTGTCGGGGTCGGTTGACCGGCGATGCCGAGGAGACGCCGCCCGATGGGGACCTGTCTTCTACCGGTAGGGGACGGCACTCGTCCGGAAGCTCAGAGGTTCCAGAGCCGCCGCACTGTGTTCTTAGTCCGGCAGTGACGATGTGGTGATCGGCGCGCAGACGGGTCGCGGATCATCCGTGGTCGGCGAGCCGGGCCGCGGCCGACATCTCGGAATGTCTGTCGAGGTAGCGAAACAGTGAGCGGAGTCTGTAGTGGAGGTCCGCGAGGCGGTGCCTGCGGTGGCTGGTTCTCGGCTGTGGGGATGTCTCGTGGTGGTGGAGGTCGTCTCGTTCGATGGGGACTGCTGAGGGTGGCACCGAGGTCTGTTCGTGGATTGCCCGGAGGTGGTGGGCGACCTCGATCAGGATCGCGACGTCGGTGCGGTTGTAGTTGATGAGCCGATCTCTGAGGGTGGTGTCACCGGTGGTGATGTATTGGTGCCACAGGGAGTTGGCGTAGAGGCCGTTCCCGATGTCGCTGTTGTTCTCCACGCCGAGCCATGCGGCGATGTCTTTGATCTTTCGTCCTGGGATCGGCAGAGACAGTGCTGTTCTGGTCCATTGGAGCAGATCCATGTGCCGTGTCTGTAGGTTGTTTATGAATGCTTGCCCGTCGATTTCGGCAGGGTCGGTGCGGGCGATCAGCTTCTCCAGCCACTTGAGATCGGCGCTTGTGCCGTTCCAGGTGAGCACCGGTAGGTCAGGGTGCTCGGCCAGGAAGTCGGCGAAAGTCACGACGAGGTCGGCCTGATGGTTATCGTCTGCGAAGACGGTGATCCGGTGCGGAGTGCCGATTCCGACGGTTTGTGCGGTCAGCAGCCACACCACGGCCGGTGCTTCGGATTGGTATTCGAGGTCGAGGGCGATGAACTGGTCGGGTACTCGCTCGTGCTGTCCTGGTTGGACGCGCGGCCGGTTCTCGATGAAGACCGCCGCGTGGGCTTGCCAAGCCTGCAGCGTCGACTCGGAAGGTATTGCAAGGTCGGTGGCCGCAAACACCTCGCAGGCGTCGACGGTCGTCATTTCGGCGAGCCGGCCGACCGTGGTGATGCCCCCCGCTTCGAGAGCTGCCCGTTTCTTGCGCCCGATCCCGTTCACCACGGACACGGGTGCAGTGCGACGCACTGACGGCAGCGAGGCTTGCGGGTCCTGCGCGCACACGTCGCAGTCACACCAGAAGGGTTCCAGACCGTTGACGAGGACGGATCTGGCGCGATGCGCCACCTCGTGAACCGCTGCGATCACTTCCGCTCGAATCGCCACGCGAATCGGTTCGGCCGCGCGGCCGGCTTCGTCTGCCAGTTGCAGCCACCCGGCTGGTTCGGCGGCTGTGACGGTGCGGTGCGGCTGTAGCAGCACCCAGTAGAACGCGAGCTCGAACTCATCGAACCGGCCTACCCATCTCCGGTTCTTGATCTCCACCGGTTCCAGGCGGCCATTCCCGATGTTGATCCCATCGGGTACACCCCGAAACCGATACTCCCGGTTGATGAATAGATGGTTGGTGTACACGAGCCGGTCGGTCGTGAGCATGTCGGCCAGTGGCACTGCCCGCCCTGCGTGATCGACGATTGGGACTGTGTCAGCGCGGGCAGCCTCATCGAAGAGGGTGCCCGCGTCCATCAGTGCATGTGTGCGGGATCCCGGTGATGCGGCGTGTCCGACCTCACCTTTCCGCAGCAGGAAGAACCCTTGAGGGCATCGGAGGTAGCGCGTCAGGTCAATCTTTGACAGCCACGGCGTTGTCTCGGCGTTCATGCCGCCACCGTCCGGTCGTCAGTGCCGGCGATCCATCGCTCGGGCGCACGGAAAAGAACGGTGATCACGGCTCGGCTGTCGGTGTCGACGATGATCCCGAGATCGCCGCGTTGACGGACCTGCCGGGTGGGCCCGTACCGGGATTGGCTGTACGTGACCTCCGGGTCGTCGAGAACCGTGCGGATCTCGGAGTCGGTGATGCCGCGTTCGAGGGCCCGTTGGCGGAGGTGGTGGGTGTACGTCCAGCGTTCGGGCGGGGTGGTTGGTGACATGACCTGGTCCTCTCGATTGATCCGCGCGGGAATGCGCGGTGTCGTGGCGCCAGGTCTGTGTCCGTAGAGTGGTGGTGGGGGTTTTGCTCTCTACGGGCGGAACCTGGCACGAGGGGCTCGTTGGCGCGGGCCCCTCGCTGCTTATTGTTCGGTCGACGCTGTCGGGTCTTCGGGTGTGGAGTCCTCAGCGGCAGGATGTGGTGTCGCGCCGGGCTTGGCGGGCCGTTGCGTGAGTTCGTCGACCTCGAGGTTGGTAAGGATCATGCGGCGCCGGCGTAGTACGGTGTCGTCTTCGGTCACGAGCGTCCGCAGCTCGTCCCATGCGGTTTGGGCGCCCTCGATAAGTCCGCGCCACCAATCGTCGAGCTCGAACTCATCGTCTTCGGGGTCGATGTGGCCTTCGTCGATCAACCATTTCCGCAGGGATCCCCAGCCGTTCAACGCAATCGCAGTCGATCCAGAGTCGTCGGAAAACAGCATCGGCGGTAGGTCGTCATCGTCATCGTCGCCGAAGGTGCAGGTGTCGAGGACTTGAAGGTCGCGGAACGTTGCTGCCTCCCTGACCCATCGGCGGCCGATGATTGCACCCCCTTCCGCTGGACCGCGGGGATGGTGGCCCTGACGCGCATCGCTGCCTCCACCAGTTTCAAGCTGCGAGGTGATGTCGCGGGAGCGCAGGTTCACTGCATCGGACAGGGCCTGCTGGCAAACCGCGGAGACCTCGATCTCCGCCGATTTCACGGCCTTTGCGAGGTCGTCAGGCAGATACACGTTCACTCGGGGCATGTTCTTCGTCTCCCTCCATCCGTAAACAGCCTATGTGGCATATGCGCATAGTGTCAACACTACACACCACTAGCCCAATTCT
>NZ_CP070610.1:0-1241328 GCF_017068375.1 Rhodococcus koreensis | reverse complement strand
GTGAATTTACGTCACCGCGCGACGACATTTTCAATCGTTAACTCAGACAGAAGGCAGAGGTTCATGGACGTCATCGCAGTGATGCCGCTCGAGAAGTGCGGAGAGGATGTCGCATCGGAGGTCGGGGGCAAGGCGCTGGGACTCGGAGCGCTTATGCGGTCGGGCATGACCGTACCTCCGGGTTTCGTCGTTACAACCGACGCGTACCGGGCGGCGGTGAAGGCTGCGGGCATCAACGAGCACATCGAGAGCGCTCTTCGCGGAGCCGACCCCGAGGGCGATCTCACAGCCGTGTCTGAGGTGATTTCCGCGCTCTTCACGGAAGCGCTCATCAGTGATGAGCTTCGCACGACTATCGAAGATGCATACCGCGGGCTGGGCTTGTCCCCGACTCCCGTCGCCGTGCGGTCCAGCGCGATCGCCGAGGATCGTGCAGACGCCTCTTTCGCTGGACAGCAGGACACCTATCTCTGGGTGCAGGGGGCAGACCAGGTTATTACCCATATCGTACGGTGCTGGCAAGCCTCTTCAGCCCGCGTGTCATCGCCTATCGGGCCCGCTTGGGAGTTCCGCCTGAGGATGTAGCCATGGCGGTGGTCGTTCAGGAGATGGTACAAGCTCGTGCGGCAGGAGTCATGATGACCCTCGATCCGGCCAACGGTGACCGCGACGCGCTGTACATCGAATCGAACTACGGGCTCGGCGAAGCCGTCGTAGCCGGGGAGGTCACGCCGGACTCCTTCTGGGTCGACAAGAAAACTCTTGGGTTGCGCAAGCGCGTCATCGGGGATAAGCAGATTGCGTACCGCTTCGATGAGGCGAGTCAGCAGGTTCGCAAGGTAGAAGTCTCGCCCGGCGAGCGTGCGGACTGGTCCCTCAGCAACGAGGAAGTGTGCAGGATCGCCGAACTCGGACGAGAGATCGAGACGGCCTTCGGCGCCCCGATGGACGTCGAGTGGGCAATTGCCGGGTCCGGACCGTCCTCACAGGTGCAGCTCCTGCAGGCGAGGCCGGAAACCGTCTGGGCATCGCAACCCGTCCCCCCGGTTAAGCAGTCCCAATCCGGTAACGACTCGGACCTCACCACACCCCAACGATGGGATCCGCTGCACTCGTCGAGCACTCCGAACCTTCATTGGACCACGTCTAACCTCGGCGAGGCGATGCCCGGGGTTCTAACTCCCCTGAACTGGACGCTGTGGCACCGGACGCTCGAGAAGGCCGCATTGAAGGCCGCATTCCGAATCGGAGTTCTGTCTCGGGCAGAGTCGGAATTCACTGATGACGCCGACCGCCACTACTTCCGTGTGTTCTATGGCCGCCCCACCATCCAGGTCGAATACATGGGCACAATGGGCGACCGTATGCCTGGAACTTCAAGCGAGGACATCGTCATATCCATCCTTGGTCGTGTTCCCGACGGTTGGCAGGCGAATCCCACACGTCGTCGATGGCCCATTATCGCCGGCAGATTCCCCTGGACATTCATGACCGTTACCAAGGAGATCCGGGAGACCGTCAAAGCGGTCGACGCCTGGTACGCACCGCATCTTCAGCGCGTGTCCAAAGCGTTGACGGTAGCCGAGGCGACCGAAAACTTCCGCGTCGCCACACGGCACTTCGACCGAGCCCTGGAGACCCAGGTCGTCGGCTCCCTTGCAGGCATCGTTCCGGTGTACGACATTCTTGAACGACTGACCAAGCGTGCTGGAGTGGATATCTCGGCATTGAGCGGCTCCGGTGGGGCTGAGGTCTCGGGACTCGTCACCGACGTCTGGAAGGCGTCACGCAACGAGCTCCGCTTTGACGAGGTCGTCGCGCGGCATGGAATGCACGGTCCGTCGGAGGGCGAAATATCGAGTGTTGTGTGGCGTGAGAATCCCGAGCCGCTGCGCACACTGATCGAGACCTATGCCCTCCAAGACGACGATGAGGATCCTCGCCTTCGCGAGGCGGATCACCACATCGCGGCCGGTATGGCGGCGCGACAGCTGCTTGCTGCGACGCCGAGATGGCAAAGACCAGCCGTTCGGTTCCTGCTGAAACTCGCAGCGACACGGATTCCGCTGCGCGGTGCGGCAAAGCGGTCGTTGGTGCAAGGTCTCGATGGAACCCGGGCATCCGCGCGGCGCCTTGGCGCACTGCTCGTTGAAGCGGGCACTCTGGAGCACACCGACGACATCTTTTACTTGACCGCGGCAGAAGTCGAAAACACACCTAGCGACGTTAAGTCGCTTGTGCGGAAACGGCGCGAGCGACGGGATGCTTACGCAGCGCTGTCGATCCCGAGCGAGTGGAAGGGCATGCCGGAGGCGACGCCGGTCGGCGCCGATGACGGTCTGACCGCCGAGGGAGCGATGACTCTTGAAGGCATCGGTGTTAGCGCAGGAGTCGTCGAGGGAATCGCGCGTGTCCTTTACGAGCCTGATTTCGCCGCGGTTCAACCTGGCGAGGTTCTAGTGACTCCGACGACCGACCCGAGTTGGTCCTCGGTGATGTTCATCTCGTCCGCCCTTGTCGTGGACATCGGCGGAGCACTTAGCCATGCAGCGGTCGTGGCCCGCGAGCTTCGGGTGCCGTGCGTCGTGAACACCCGGAGCGGAAGCCGCACCATCAAGACGGGCGACCGTATTCGCGTTAACGGCAATTCTGGAACCGTCGAAGTTCTCGAACGCGCTGCCTCGCCTGTGGAGCTCGAGGACGCGTGATGCGCACAGTCTTCCTCAAACGAGGAAGACGTGACTGGTCCGACGTACCGACGCGTGGGGTGTCCGCGGGCCGGGCAGGATAATAGATTCGGAGTCGTCCCCGAGGGTCCTCCCGGCCCGCCACCGCAGAGGGTGGAACCGTCTTCAAGCAGCGCAACGTGTCCTGGCGACTCGTGCCCACAGCGCGGTAGCACGTGTAACCACGACCGACCGTGTCCGACAGTACGAGGTGATGACCGTGGTGTGCAGGGCTCGGTACAAGTTGCCGATTGCCGGGCCGGGAGAGCCGGGAGCGGAGGACGCCGATGAAGCCCCTCTCCGGGACCGGTGTAGGAGGTCAACGCGGCCGCCGACCGGACGTGAAACTAGCTGCGTCGGGCGAGGGTGGTGAGAGCTCCCCGAGTTACACACGGTCGGCCGGCGGCATTGATGTACACGCACGATCGGGGGGCAGCCGTGACAGTCGAGAATTTTGCGTAAGTCATTGCTGCTCTGATTTTTTGACACAACAAGCCGGGTTGCCGAAGGCTAGGATGAGGGACCGAGTCCGGTGCTGCAGCCGACAATGGCGCAACGTCCACGACTGCGGTCGTGAGCGCCATCGATGAACTCAGACTCTGACAGTCACGGGTGGCGTTTCACCTCGATGTCATGGACGGTCACAGCAATGTGGCCACGGCTTGGTCGCTGCAACCGCTCCCGGGAAACTCCAAGGCGCGACTGCGGCCGCGTGCGTGTGTCAGGTTCGAATGGCTCTGGCTCATTCTCCGTGATGGTTCCTGAGTATGTCAGTGGCTGAGGTGTATTCGCATGTGTGGGAGGTCGAATCCGGCGCGTCCATCCCTCTGCCGCTCGCGCGTTTTGATTCGATTTACGTTTCCCTCGACAGCGCCGGAGTTGTCGGGCAGGTGGTCAGCCCGTTGAGGACCGCGGCTCGGTCGCGTCCGATCCCCCGGACGAATCGATGCAGGTTCGGCAGATCGTTCGAGGAGACGGCCGCCTTCCAAGGTTGACACGGTCGCCGTGTGCTGGTCAGCATCTCGGGCGAACGAGGTACGAACGCGGCGGTGGTCTCAAGGTGCTGGCAGTTGGCGAGGACTTGCTGCTCGTCGTCGGTGATGCCCTCAGGTCGGTGCAGGATCCGCGAGGCGACGCGCCGAACGTTCGGGATTTTCGCCCGTGCAGATGTACGGTGGACTCGTCCAACCCGAGTGCCGACCGGCCTGCGGGGCGGCCAGCAGTTGGCGACGCTGCCAAACGGCCGACGCACGGTTCTCCTCAGCGCGCCCGAGCCCCGTTGGATCGGTTTGATCCACTTGCCCTGGGCCTCGAGCGCGGAAACCGCTTTCATAGCGGCGCTGGGTGGAGGCGACGAGGACGGATTGCTCGCGGCGCGCGGTCAACGCTTGTTCGGCGGTCCGCCGGAAGTCCTCCGCGGCGGTGAGTTCGGTGTGCCGTTCGGGATCGTCTGCAGCCCTGAGTCGGAGACAAACGCTTTGAGCGGCAATGTTTTCCGCGCGGCTTCGGCCAGGTTATGCCACAGCTGTCAGTTTTCGGCGACCTCGATCGCGTCGGCGCCCCCGTGCGCGCCCCTTCGACGCAAGCGCCGGCGCCAACACGGCACCACGGTCGTGCCCGGGCACGCGGTCGGCCAGTCGGCGAAGGTAATCGACCTTCCTGTCGGTGAGGACGTCGCCGGGGAGGGCGGTGGCCATGTCGATCAGGACGATCCCGGACCGGTGCCGTCGTCGAAGGGCGAAGTCGTCGACTCCGAGGACCTTCACCGCCCGATGCCGGGTCTGGAAGCGCACGGACAAGTCGTAGCTGGGTGCTGTGTCCCGACAGTTCTGTCGCTGGGTTCCGGAGCGGCCGGCAACCGCCAGCCAAATTCTTTCGAGGCTTCCCTTCAGCATCTGGGGGTGCGCCGTGCACATCACACCGTCTATCTGCTCGGCGAAGGTACGCCCGGGTCGCAGTCGGTGGTCAGACGCAGGAAGCGCCACATCCCGCAGCACGAGGCGACTCAGCCGGTTTCCGATCGCGATGTCGGCCACACCGTGCATTCGTAGCTATGTTGACCTTCGTGCAGGACGCCGGCGTCCGGAGACGTGTGGATCCCCGCAGTGAGGGGCGCACCGGCCTCACGGAGGCGATCGAGGCAACCCGTGCCGACCGCCACCGGATTGGCCGGTTCGGCGCAGACTCTTCGAGCAGTCGCTAGAGCCAGGCCTGGCTTTCCCTGAGCGAGACGACGTCTGCAATCTTCGAGATCGTCTCGTGGCCCCGAGGACCGGTGGCACGGCGAGGCGTGCCACCGGATGTCCGGTAATGCTTTCGACGCCGAAGGCCAGTTGTGCGGGCATCCTGCGGAGGTCCCGGTCATTCTGCTCGCAAGAAGCAGAAGCCAGTCGATTCCAGTCAGGCGAACTGCTTCATAAGCTTCGCCGCCTGCTCCGGGCGCAGCAGGCGGAAGTGCCCGTCCGCCGTCACCAGTCGCGTCCCCGGCTCAGCAGCGGCGGCTATCCACGCCTGAGCGAAGACATCGCCGTCCCCGCTGGCGACCACTCGCCCGCGCACGAGCAGCTCCACCCCGGAGGGGACGGGGCGCAAGTATTGGACGACGAGCTTCCGGGTCAGGCCCGGTTTGCCTGAGTCTGCCACGACGTGCCCCAGCGCGTGATCCATCAGCATTGCCGAGATCCCGCCATGTACGTGGTGCGGCGGGCCTTCGAATGCCTCACCGAACGTACAGGTGGCGCTGGCCACGCCGTCGACAGTCTCGAACGATAACGGAGCAACGAATGGACTCCCCTCCCCGGTCATTGGTGAGAACATTCGTACGCCGTTGTACGGGTCGTCAACCGAGGAGGGCACACCGGCCTGCCGGCTCGTCGCGCCTAGGATCGAGGTGGCCTCGGCGACCAGAAGCCTCGCCTGGCAGAGGATCTTGGTAGGTACCTCCGACATGACCGAGTCGGTCCCGAGGGCGCGGAGCGCCCGACCGAGATCACGGACCGCGCGTCGTCTATCGACGAGATCGCCCGGGACGTCCTGCTCTGCCACAGTTGTCGCTTGACCGAGCAAGGGTCCCCAGGCGATCGTTGGTACCGGGCCGATTCCCTCCAGGTCCTCGCCGTCCCCTGCCCCTCGGCCGACCCTTTCAGATGGCGACTTTACGAATCCCTCATTCACGCGAGGACTCCTGGAATCTACCCGGTTGAGGCCTCGACGGGTCAAACAAATACCGGAGAGTTCCGCATCCCGCATCCCGTATGCCGGCGCCTGCAGCAGCGCTGAACTTGGGGATGCGCATGCTCGGCGCCGTCGGCACTTCGTCGCGGACGGCTCGGCGCGCCGCTCGCGGATCGATCGTACGACGATGGCGTCCATGTCTTCAATGCCCTGCATGGTGTTCCTTCGAATCGTGGATGAAGACCGGATCACCTCCGGTCAACGGCCGACGTACGTCCCCTTCGTGCGTGTTTTGAATGCCTCGAAGGCCGCGGCAGCGTCCTCGGTGGCAAAGGTAATGCGCTGGTTGTCCCACTCCAGGTCAAGCTGCTCGGCCAGGGTATTCGTCTCAGCACCTCGCAAGGCACGGACCGTCGCCCGCAACCCGAGTGGTGGCAGCTGCGCTAGATCCTTGGCAACCTTCAGCGCGTGCTCCAGCACCTGGCCGTCAGGGACCACCTGGTTGACGAAGCCTGCACGGTGCGCATCTTCCGCCGACATCGGCTGGTCCCGCAGCAAGAAGTCCGTCGCCGCCGATTGTCCCATCAGCTTGGTGACGAAATAACTGGCTCCCATGTCGGGGCCGAATCCAAGTGTGCCGAACGCAGCTTTGAACTTCACCGACTCGCCCGCAATGCGGTAAGTGTGCAGGCCAGCCCATCCGATGCCTCCGCCAGCCACGGCTCCATTGATGGCCGCGATGGTGGGCTTCTGAAAGTTGTTAAGCATCTGAAGAATCCATCGGCCCGGCCCCAACGGGTCGAAACGTCGAGCTTGAGCCGAGACCCCGAGCGAGGCGTGATCACCCTGCATCACTCCGCCGTAAAACATGACATCCGCGTCCGCGCCGGGACCGAGCTTGCCGTCCAGCTGGGCAAAGTCGACGCCGGGGCTCCACGCCGTCGCGCCGTCCGAGACGTTCGCGGTCGTGACGATGACGCGAACGCTGTCGTCACGTTCGAGCTCGGCGGAGACGTCCAAGAGTTCCCTCAGCAGAGACCCTCCGAGTGAGTTATTGGCGAGCGGACGATCGACCGTAAGCACGGCGACGTGCTCATCCACCGACACGTGCAGTTCCTCCGACATAGGCAGCCTTTCCTCGCGCGGGGGCTCCGGCGGACCGGGAAGCTCCCGAGATATTTTACTGTACATTAAACTTTGGGCGAACAGAAGCATTCGTTCGAACCCCCCACGCGATCAATACCGCGTGGTCGATGATCTGAACCACATCTTCGACGCGCCCGATCAGGACCAGCGATGCCCGCACGGTCGCCGTCGGAGGACCTTGGCCGCTCACTTTGGGTCGGCGCGGTGTTGCCCGAAAAGAGGGCCATGTCTTCGCACCCCCGACCGCGAGCCACCCGAGTCCCGTGTGACGCGGCCGGGGATTTACCGGTGACACTCGAACGCATCGCGCACCAGAGGATGCTCACGACGCGAATCGCGATCAGACTCCGTACCCTCCATCGACGTTGAGAGTCTGGCCGGTAATCCAGCCGGCACGATCTGACATGAGGAATCGGACTGCCTCGGCCACGTCAGTCACGTCCCCGAACCGACCAAGGGTCGTCTCCGACTTCGCCAAGGCCAGGCCCTGTTCCGTGAAGACCCCCGATTTCACCAACTTGTCGAACATGCCCTCCCCCTCGATGACGCCGGCGCCGACAGCATTCGCGCGAACACCGAATCGCCCCTCTTCGCCGGCGATGCCCCTGATCAATGCCTGAACCCCCGCCTTGGGGCCGACGACATCAGGTCCATCTTGCTGTACCGCGATCACCGGTGTGACGATGGCGGTTACTGCACCCGACGAAGCACGGAGCATCGGCAGGAAAGGCTGCACCAAGTTGAAGCAGCTCTTGAGGTCGTTGTCGATCACGCGTGAGAAGGTCTCGAGCTCAGTCTTGGCGATGAACGACATCGGAATCACCGGGCCCGCCGCGTAGACGACACCTCGCACGGCGCCGGCATCCGCTCGGCTCGCAAAGGCCCGAGCCTCGTCGGGAATCGCAAGATCAACCTGCTCAATCATGGCCTTTCGACCACTCGAACGGACGAGCTCCGCCGTCTCGTCGGCCCCCGCACGATTGCCTCGATACGCCACGACGACGTCATGGCCATCCTCCGCCAGGCTACGAGCGATGGCCCGACCCAAACCACCCGACGCCCCGCCGACAACCGTCCAGCTCATCGATTCCACCATCTTCTCTTCTCACTCCAAACTCGAGGATCGTTCGGCACACGAAACACATCGCGCGTCATCACGACTTCACGGCGCGCTACGGGCCAGCTGAACGAGGACCAACATTCCCGGAAGTATCTAATTCAGACTAAATAATAGGTGCATGTGACCGGGATCGTCAACAAAACCAGGGTGTCGCAGGCACGACCGTAGAAGGGCAGTTAGAATCGGGTTTGTGCCACGCCTAGCGACGAACAATGCCAGCAGCGCTCCCTTAGCGACTACCAAGTCCGCCAAGACCCGAGCCCGGATCTTGGATGCCACGGCGCACATTTTGTGCCGCAAAGGTTTCTCCGGAACTCGCCTGAGCGATATCGCCGACCGCGCCGAGTGTCAAGCACCGGCAATTTACTACTACTTCGAATCGCGCGAGGACCTGATCGAAGAGGTCATCTGGCAGGGAATGGCACACTTGCACGACCATGTGCGCAAGGCCCTCAAAGCTGCGAGCAGCGTGTCACCCGCGGAACGCCTGAACATCGCACTGGAGCAGCACCTACGCTTCATTCTGACCGAGTCCGACTACACAATGGCCGCGATTCGCAATGCCGCCCAGATGCCCATCGAGCTGCGCGATCGGCAACTCGCCGAGCAGCAGAAATACGCGGTGCTGTGGAGGAAGCTGTTCCGGGACGTGCGAACGGCCGGGCAACTTCGGCCGGGCGTCGACGAGCGGCTCGCACGCATGCTCATCCTCGGTTCGCTCAATTGGTCCACCGAATGGTGGCAGCCACGCGGAGAGTCTGTCGACACCTTGGTCCAGAACGCCAAGCGCATGCTCAACGGAGGATTCCTCAAAGAGGTCGATAACGAGGTCGACTGAGCCCCCGATGACAAGCCGGGGACCTCACGGGCCGATGACGGCCCACGAGATCCCCGGTTTCCAGCTACCCGCCTCCACCGACCACCACGTGTTCCGTTAGCAGGCGCTGGGTGGCCGCGCCCTCCGCTCCCTCGGGCGTCGGCTCGCAGGTCTTCGATGTGGCCGTCCGCCTCGTCGCCAGCGAAGCTGGGAGTTCAGCTCTCCAGCTCGACGGAGAGCATGTGCGGTGACGGAACACTGCGAAAGTCCATCCAGTGCCCGTGAGGAGTCCATCCCATGTGGAACGGGAGCTCGATGCGACAGATCGGCCCCGTGCCATATACGGCGGGTGGCCAGCGAAGTTATCGGCGGTGCTGTGGTTGCTGCTGAAGCTGGTGACCTTGCCGAACTCCATCCGGGAACCGACGGTGACGCCAGAGTCGATGCACTCCTCAGAGTGCATCTGAAAGCTCCGGTTCGGGTCAGGCCATCCGAGAGAGTCGGCGTGACGTGGTCGCGATCATGGCGATGTAGACTATAGCTTCGTGATGTCGGGCCGCTTCTCGTAGTTGCGGACGCAGCGGCGGTGTTTACAGATCCCCGCGAACGTTCTCTCGACCACCCACCTGAGGGGAAGAACCTTGAATCCCTTGGCGTCGTCGGCGCGTTTGACGACCTGAACAGTCAGCGACAGAACACCACTCGATCAGCCTGCCGGCGTAGCCGCCGTCGGCCCACACCAAACTGATCGTCGAGCAGGGGGCGCGCAGCGCAGCCAGGAGCCGGAACGCGCCGTCCCGGTCCTGAATACCGGCCATCGTCACCACAACCGCCAGCAACAGCCCGTTCGAGTCCACAGCGATGTGCCGTTTGCGCCCGTTCGTTTTCTTCCTCGCATCGTATCCACGACTCGACCCGGGCACGGTGTCGGCGCCCTGCACCGATTGGGAGTCGATGATCGCCGCCGACGGCTGCGGATCGCGGCCGCCCCGCACACGGGCGCGATCGCGCAGTGCGTCGTGGATCCGTTGCCACACCCCCGCCCGGACTCACCGGGCGAAGATCGCGTACACCGTGGTGGCGGGCGGGAACTCCGCCGGCAGCTGCCGCCACGCGATGCCGCCCCGCACGACGTCGAAGATGGCGTCGAGCACCAGACGGCGGCAGTGCTTTTCGGGTCGACCACCGCCGCCTCCGGTGTTGCCGGGAGGCGGGAGCAGGGGTTCGCGGAGCACCCACTGTACATCGGCGATGGACGATGAGGGGTACACCGCGCACCGGTGTCCTGGAGTGATCCGGGGTGGGGCATGACGGGCACAGCTCGATGAGCGATGATGGCAAGTGAGCTCCTGGCAGGGCGGGGACGTAAGCACTCACTGACCTTCCAGGAGTTCACTTGTTTCCCATCCGTCACACGCCGACGATCACCGAGTTTCAGATGCTCTCTCAGACCGACTGGCCTGTCAGCGCCGTCGACTCACAGCGGACCGGTCCCTCCGCTCCCCCTTTCGCTGCCGGCGAACATCGCCGCTGCACCGGCCCGCGGTTCGCGACAATCCCCGGACGGATCAGCCAGTCCACACCTACCGAAAGGACCGGCCGCAGCAGCAGCACCGAGACGACGACCGCGGCACTCTCGCCACGCCCGGAGAGATAGCCGAGGAACTCCTCGCCCAGGCGATCACCGCCGCCCTCACCCAGGGCGGTTCCTGGGCGCAGATCGGCGCCCGGCTCGGGTTTCCCGATCCCTGCGCACCCTCCGGCGCATGCTCGGACCTGCAGTGACAGAACGCGATCGTCGACCACGAAAACGCCCGAGCACACCGCATCCACACCGACCCGAACCCCACCGACAGGCCCGCACCTGGACCGGAAAGCACTGACCACGCCGCGTACAGCCCGCCGTTGCGGTAATCCCGGTGTCACGGGCACCGACTCCCCGAATCTTCGGCGCCTGAGGTGGCGATGCCCTACTGCCCATTGGCCGTGGTTCTGTACATCATCGCGGCGATCTGGCAATGCAACCTCGGACCCTTCTGAACCCGGTGTCCTGCCCGGTCACCGACAACGCGATGGAAGCCGGGATTCACCCCGTTGCCGTCTTCGTGGTCTCGTTCCGCGGGACTTCGGTCGCCATGTTCGGTATGACTTCTTGCCCCTGTCTCTCGAATGATCCGGGGGCGGTGTCGCCGAACCTGGTGGCGTCGGCGGACCGCTAATAGGCCTCCGATCACCGTAAGTCGTCATCCCTGTAGGTGTCGGGCTTGTCAAGGGTCGAGTTTTACGGGTTTCGGCCTCTATGCGGGCAGTGCCGGGTGAGGGCCGGGGTCAAGACAGAGCGCCCGCAGCGTGAGCGAGGACGAATGGTCTTGACGGTGGCCCGGCCCGGTGCAGGCTGGTCTGGGCCCGAGACCGCGTCGAGGACCAACGACGTGATTCGGTTTCGCTATGTGGTTGTGGTGCAACGGCTCCAGTGTCGATCAGCTCGAGCAGCGAGACCACCCGCTGCGCGTACGCGTCCCCGAGCGGCACCCGGGCCAGCCTCTGGCGGCCGGTGACACCGAACAGATCCGACACGGGGATCAGGACGCCGGCCTTGGCGAGCAGGGTGCGGCCCGGACCAACGGGCCACCGCTCGGGGGCATGGGTGGGCGTTCCCTGCGGGCTGTTGGGGTGCCTCCAGGTTTCGCGGTGTGCAGGTGGGCCAACAGCCGCACGGGTTACCTCAACGGCCTAGCGCCGCACACGACGCCCGGCAGCTTTCCGCGGAGACGCACCTGACGCACCGCGGTAGACGAGGTATGACCTCGGAGACGACAGATGACAAAAAGTGACGCTTGACACCTAATCGGTCGACTGCCAGGATACTTAATAGTGATTCAATTCATATCTAGGACCGTGCTGCTGTACCGACGCGCCAAGAACGCCGCCTCCGAGACGGCTGCGGACACAATAGACACCCCTGACCCTCGAGCGGAAGCAACATGTCGACAGTAACGAGAAATTCTCGGCAACATCCTCGTGCCGTTCCCCAAGTACCAGGTGAGGTGGGCATCTGGGTTTTCATATTCGGCGATATGGTCATTTTCGCCGTCCTCTTCGCCACCTTCTTCTATTACCGAGCGAAGAAGCCGGAGATTTTCGATCAGTCGCAAGTCGCACTGAATCAGAACTACGGTGCGGCCAACACGGTGGTGCTGCTGGTGAGCTCACTGCTGGTTGTGCTCGCTGTCCGGGCGGTGCGGAAACGGATGCCGCTGGCGCCTCACCTGATCGCCGGTGCCATCTTTTGCGGAATACTCTTCTCGGCGTTGAAGGTCTTGGAGTACGCCGAAAAAGTGAGTCACGGGATCACCCCGGCCACCAATGACTTCTTCATGTTCTATTTCGTGCTGACCGGGTTGCACTGGTTCCACCTCATCGTGGGATTGGTAGTACTCGTGACGCTGTACGTGTTCGCACGTAAACCCGAGATCACCGAGCATCGATTCGCCTTCTTCGAAGGTGGCGCCTGCTTCTGGCACATGGTCGATCTGCTGTGGATCGTTCTGTTCCCATTGCTGTATCTAGTGAGGTAGCGATGATTCCGACATTGACTGCGCTGGCACGAACCACGGCAACGGCCGTGTGGTTGGTACTGGTGTCCGCGACCGTGCTGTCGTGGTGGCTGGGTTTCGAGAGCGCGCACGGTGCCGACGCCTACCGAGAACTGATCGGCGTCGCGATTCTGCTCGTCGCCTTTATCAAGGTCCGATTCATCGGCATGTATTTCATGGAGCTGCGGGATGCCCCGCTGCCGTTGCGCGGTCTGTTCGACGGCTACTGCCTGATTGTCTGCACGGCGGTCGTCGGCATGTATCTGTGGGCTTGATCACGCTGTGTACCAAGTCTTTTCGATGAGTTAGGAGAAATGATGTTCAAACACAATGACGCCGATGTGATAGTGGCGACGAACCACACTGCTATCCAGAAGGTATGCGCCTGGAGCGGCCCGGCCTGCATCCTGTTTATGTTCACCGGCTTTTTCATCGCGGGATTTCTGCCGCCGATGCCGACGTCGTGGTCGCAGGCCGAAGTGGCCGCCCATTACCGGGAGAATGCGAACACTATCCGTATGGGCGCCGTTCTGGTCATGACGGCCTCGATGTTCTATGCGTCATTCACGGCCGTCTTTTCCGGGCAGATGCGTCGGATCCCCGGCATGCATTCCACCGTCGTGTACACCCAGCTGGCAGGTGGCGCGTTCGGGTGCCTGACCTTCCTGGTGCCCGGACTGCTGTTCATTGTCACCGCGTTCCGGCCGGAACGTTCGCCCGAGTTGACCATGATGCTCAACGACATGAGCTGGATCTTCCTGATTATGCCGTTTACCCCGTTCATGGTGCAGAACTTCGCGTTCGCTTACGCCATCTTCAGCGACAAGCGGCAACAGCCGCTGTTCCCTCGTTGGCTGGGGTACGTGAATATCTGGGCACCGATAATGTTCACCCCGGTTGTGATCGTGCCGTTCTTCCGGTCAGGACCGTTCGCTTGGAGTGGGATCTTCGGCTTCTGGGTTCCGGCCATTGCCTTCGGCCTTCAGTTTATCGCGAATATGATCTTCCTACTGCGGGCCATCAACCGACCGGAATCGGAGGACGCCCCGCAGTCGTCGCCCGGATCCACCCTTGTGGTATGAGATTGTGGCATAACATGTTGTCGGGACATGACAGCGACTAGGTAGCTAGGTAGCTAGAAGCGGCGTAGCCGGGTTTTGGGGTCAAGTTTGTGGTGTGTGGGTCACGTTCGACTGCTTGATATTTCAGGCTGCGAGTTGCGCTGTGGCGGTGAGGGTATCGACGGCGGTGCGGTAGGCGGTGGCAGCTGATCGCAGGCGGCCGGGAGTGGTTGTCGGAGCGGCGAGTTCGGCCAGGCCGGTGCGCAGGACCCGATCGTGGATACAGGTGAGGAACTTCGCGGTGTCGAGTCCGAGGTCGGTGACCTGATACCGGTGGGTGCCCTCGATCCGGACGATGAGGCTGCGGGTTTTCAGCCGGCGCAGGTCGTAGGTCATCTGCCCGGCGGACACTTCGTCCGGGTCGAGTCCACGCAGCTCGCCGGTGAGGGTGCGCAGGTCCTTGTTGGTGAAGCCGTTCGGGTGCAGCCGGAAGACCAGCAGTGCGGAGAGCAGGGCGTGGCTGCGCTGATCGGCGAACCGTAGTCCCGGGACACGGGTGCCGGTGGTGGTGATGACGGGGGCGGTGATGGCGGCGAGGGCGTCGGCGCCGATGATCGGGTCGTGGCTGAGTCGTTGGACGCGCAGTAGGCGGCGGTTGGCGTGGAAGCCGATCTCCCGCAGGGCGGGCAGATGTGTCAGTCGTTTCCCGAGGTGGAAATCGCGGGTGTCGTTGATGGTGGTTTCGGTGCGCAGGGCGCGTCCCTCCTTGTGGTACTGCTTGATGGTGGTGTGTTTGTAATCGACGTGCAGGCTGGGGGTGACGCCCTCGGTGATCACCCGGGTGCGGAATCGCCCGGGGGTGGCACGGGGGCCGCGGCGCATCAACCGCCGGTCGAAGACCAACGTGACCTGGTCGGGGCGGCCGAGATCGAGATTGTCGCGGATGACCTGTTCGAAGAAGACCCGACCGGAAACCGGGGCGTCGAGCATCTGGGTCAGGGAGAACTCCGCCTGCAACACCGACAGGTCGTAGCGGTAGCCGGCGTCCCGATCGGCGTCGGTGAACGGATCCGGCAGAATCGCCAGCCATTTCCGGAGGAGGGCGTCGATCCGTGGACCGGTCAGCCGATCGCAGATCGCCTGCAACGCGTCGGGGTCATCGACGGCGGCGAAGGCGTTGTCGAGCGCGGTGAACCCGAGCCCGGCCCTCGCGGCCTGACGCTGGGCCCAGTGGTGGCCGTTGATACAGAGTTTGGCGTTGTAGGGGAAGTACGAGCAGAACTTGAGGAAGAACGGGCCGAAGTCGGCGTCGACGCAGTAGAAGTAGTAATGGTTGACCACGCCGGTGGACTTGACGATCCACGGATAACTCTTGCCGTCGGCGTCGCGTCGTTTCTCCGTGCGGAACAGTGGTGTCCTCTCCTGCGCCCGGCCAATGAACACCACCCCCTCGGGTGCGGTGAACTGCTCGAGGTACTCGTGCATCACGTCGTCCTTGCGCTGGCCCTTCGCGAAGTCCACCCACGGGATGTGCCCGGTGTCGGCGAAGCGGTGCACCGCCGCAGCGAAGCGGTCGGTGATCCTGGCCAGCGGTGCGGTGGAGGCGACCGGCAATCCCAGCTGCCGATGCACGTAGGCGACCAGGCCGGGAGCGTACTGCAGGCCGGGAACGTAGACGTTGAGGTACATCCGGTCGATGCACTCGACGTCGAAGAGCGTGTGCGTGGTGAGCACGTCGGCTACGCTGCGCGGTATGGTCATGATGAGCTCCGGACGATCGGGCGGCCGGCAGGCCAACCAACCGCTACGACGGTTCATACACCCGATCGACGTCGTCGACCAGGGTCATCACCCCGACCGGCCGGGGCCCCCGGAGCGCAGCCGCCACCACACGACTCGTCGGGCTGGGGCGCAGCCCCGGTAGTACTGCAACGGCACTTGCTTGATAGGTAGTCGATACTGGTTGGGTGGTTGTCGATCTGGTTGCTGCCGAGTTGGAAGCGTTGCATGAGCGGATCTCCGGTCGGTTCGCCCGGTCGGAACCGCGCACCCGGGTCCGGGAGTATGTCGCGGGTTTGGTTGCGGGCCTGGAACGCAAGAATGGGTGGACACTCGCCGAGCGGGCCGGCGAGGTGAGCCCGGACGGGATGCAACGGTTGCTGCGGCGGGCGGACTGGGACGTCGACGGGGTGCGCGACGATGTCCGTGATTATGTGGTCGAACGGCTCGGCGATCCGGCCGGGGTGTTGATCGTCGACGACACCCGGTTCTTGAAGAAGGGCACCCGCTCGGCCGGGGTGCAGCGCCAGTACTCCGGCACCGCCGGGCGGGTGGAGAATTGCCAGATCGGGGTGTTCCTCGCCTACGCGTCCGGTGCCGGGCACGCGTTGATCGACCGGGAGCTGTACCTGCCCGAATCGTGGACCTCCGACCGCGACCGGTGCCACGCCGCCGGCATCGGTGACGACGTGGAGTTCGCGACCAAACCCGTGCTGGCGCAGCACATGATCCAACGCGCGCTCGACGCGAGGGTCCCGTTTTCCTGGCTCACCGCGGACGAAGCGTACGGTCAGGTGAAGTACCTGCGGGTCTGGCTCGAGGAGCGCGATATTTCCTACGTGCTGGCCACCCGCCGCAACGACGATGTGTTCACCCCGGACGGGCGCACCGGCCGGGCAGACGAGATGATCGCCGCGGTCCCGCCGAAGCAGCGGCGCCGGATCTCCGCCGGCGACGGCGCTCACGGCCCGCGGGAGTACTCCTGGGTGCGGGTGCCCATCAGGATCGCCTGGGCGCCCGGGCGGGGGCACTGGCTGCTCGCCCGCCGATCACTGTCGGATCCGACCGAAATCGCGTACTACATCTGCGCCGGCCCCCGGCGTACCACGCTCACCGAACTCGCCACCGTCGCCGGATCGCGGTGGCGGGTCGAGGAATGCTTCCAGCAGGCCAAGAACGAGGCCGGCCTGGACCAGTACCAGGTGCGCACCTACCGCGCCTGGTACGCCCACACCACCCTGTCGATGCTCGCCCTCGCCTGGCTCGCAGGAACGAAACCCGAAGCAGTAAAGGGGGAATCGGGATCGGCGATCAGGGCATGATCGGCCACACGGTACCCGAGAACCGGCGGCTGCTCGTGCATCTGATCCTGCGACACGCCCGCCCCGACGAGCATGTCTGGTCCTGGTCACACTGGCGGCGACGCCGACAGCACCAGGCCCCGATTCTGCCACTACCGAACCCGCGGACACGTCCCATAAGTGCCGTTGCAGCACTAGAGCGTGTCTGCTAAACGTTCGAGGATCGGTGCGGGATGCTGCGTGAGTGTTGCGAACCGATGAGATCTCCGATGACCTGTGGGCTGTGGGCTGTGGTCGAGCCCGTTCTTCCTGCACCATCCGGCCGCAAGGGACATCCGTGGAACGACCATCGATTGGCCCTGGAAGGGATCACCTGGCGATTCCGGACCGGGTCACCGTGCGGGACGTGCCTGAATACTTCGGTGCATGGCAGTCGATTTGGGACGCAACCGTCGCTGGTCGGACGACGGCACCTACGTGCGTATGTTCGCCGTCGTGCGCGCGACGGCGCCGGACTACGACGCGCAGCTCGAACGCCGGCTCTCGATCGACTCGACCATTGTCCGCGCCCACCAGCACTCCGCCGGCGCACTGACCGATGCGCACACAGGGGGCTCGGTCGAATGACAGGAATCTGGCCCACGAACCCGCCGACCAACCACGCGCTCGGTCGCTCCCGAGGCGGCGTGAGCACCAAGATCCATGCCCTCGCCGACACCTTCTGGTGCCCGCTGACGCTGTTGCTTTCGCCGGGCCAGGCAGGCGACAACCCCTACCTGGCACCCTTGCTCGGGGCCCACCGCGCCCATGACCCCGAAGCGTTCCGACTGTTGGCGGACAAGGCGTACTAGCATCCGAGTACCCGTAAGCACCTGCGGGAACGCAGGATCTCGCACACCATCCCCGAACGCAGCGACCAGATCAGTCGACGCAAGGCCAAGGGATCCGCCGGGGGTCGGCCACCCGTATTCGACAAAGACCGCAATCGCGAACGCAACGTCGTCGAGCGTGGCTTCGTGCGTCTCAAACAATGGCGTGCGATCGCCACTCGCTACGACAAGTACGCCACCACCTACCTCGGTGGCGTACTCCTGGCCGCACTCGTTATCCATCACCGTGTCCGCAAATAGCAGACACGCTCTGGTCGCCCCGGACCACCCGCCCCGCACGGGTAGTATCGAGCACTGTGACCATCGACGACGATGCCGCGGTGCGGAAGCTGCCCATGCGGGCGCGGATTCTGGCGGCCGCGCCAGATGTGCTGTTACGCTTCACATTGACGAAATTCACGATGGACGAGGTTGCCCGCGCCGCGGGCATCGCACGCCAGACCATCTACAAGCATTTCTCGAGCCGCGACGAACTGCTCATCGCGATGTTGATAGAGGATATGCAGGTCCGCCAGGCGCCGGAGCTCCTCGATGTCGTCGGGCGTCACCCCTCGGTCGAGAATCTCGTCGAGATCTTCCTGACCGAACTCGAGGTGGCCGCGAAATATCCACTGTTCCACGAACTGCTCGATCCCCGCACCGCGCCACGTGCGGCCGAACTCCTGTTTCAGTCGGCGAGCATCATGGCGGTCCGGGAGGCGTCCTGGAAGCCGATCCTGCACCGGTATGCCGAACAGGGTGTTGTTCGTTCGGACCTCGACCTCGCGGCCACGGTGCGCTGGATCACCTATCAAATGTTCTGGCTGGTCACCCATCCGGCCGTACTGACCGACGACAAGGCTGAACTGCGCGAGTATGTACGCCGGTACATACTCGGGGGCATCGTGGCCTAGGCCGTATCCCGTTGGAGCGAAGCCGATGAGCGCGCGCCGCGTCGACGGAGCGACTGATTAGAATCTGTAAGGAAGGAGAGCGCGACGCCTACGGGCTGCCCGTCCCGGTAGACCCGTCGAGCTCTGACGGCCGGAAGAAGACCCGCAATCGGCAGAAGTCGTTCGCGACTCGTGACGAAGCGCAGGCCCGAGCCGACGAACGAACGCCGCAAGGCACACCGGCGGCACTAACGCACTGGCCGAGCAGCGGAAGGCCGGTGATCTGCCGTTCGGTTACTACGCCCGAACGTGGCTGGACAGCTTGCGGGTGAAGGTAGCGCAGGGGCGGCTGAAGCAACGCACCCTCGACGACTACGAGAGAGGTCTCACCCGTTGGGGGGATGCACACGCCGCAGAGAGGGCGAAAGGTTGAAGGGCTGTGGCCCGGTCCACGACCAATACCGTGCTCTTCGGCGTGCGCCTGTTGGATCGCGACCGGGAGCGTGCGATACGCGAACTGATTCCACAGATGCGCACCTATGACTGGAGCGAGCGCGAGAGTCCGCCCAGTGAGCAGGCGGTCCCAGCCGGCAGCGCCAAGTGGAGCCAGACCCCGCCGCGCGGCATGGCCTATTGGGAGAGTCTGGTGGAAAAGCTCGCCAATGAGCCGGTCCACGCGGGTGACCGCTTCTTCATGGCGACGCTCAAGCCCCTCGGCATCGAGAAGGGCAAGCCATTCGAGCCCACACCACGCCAGCAGAAGATCCTCGATGACGCTGACCAGATGGGCGAGTTGATGGCCAAGGCGAATACCTACACCAAGCGGTTCGAAGAGCCCTACTGGCCCGGAACGCATTGGAAGGACACCGGGTAGGAGATTACGAGCAGCTTGATGAGCGTGCCTCTTACTTCTACGAGGGCGTCTCCATCTCCGAAGCGATGCGGTCCACGACTCCCGGGCAACTTCGGCCGGGCGTCGACGAGCGGCTCGCACGCATGCTCATCCTCGGTTCGCTCAATTGGTCCACCGAATGGTGGCAGCCACGCGGAGAGTCTGTCGACACCTTGGTCCAGAACGCCAAGCGCATGCTCAACGGAGGATTCCTCAAAGAGGTCGATAACGAGGTCGACTGAGCCCCCGATGACAAGCCGGGGATCTCACGGGCCGATGACGGCCCACGAGATCCCCGGTTTCCAGCTACCCGCCTCCACCGACCACCACGTGTTCCGTTAGCAGGCGCTGGGTGGCCGCGCCCTCCGCTCCCTCGGGCGTCGGCTCGCAGGTCTTCGATGTGGCCGTCCGCCTCGTCGCCAGCGAAGCTGGGAGTTCAGCTCTCCAGCTCGACGGAGAGCATGTGCGGTGACGGAACACTGCGAAAGTCCATCCAGTGCCCGTGAGGAGTCCATCCCATGTGGAACGGGAGCTCGATGCGACAGATCGGCCCAGTGCTGATGTCATCCGTATCAAAGATCTGGAACTCGCCGAGGTGCTCCTTGAACTTGGACACAGGAACGATGAGGTAACCATCGCCTTCGGGGGCGTCTACAGTCCGAGGGACAAACGCCGGCTCGAACGGGGACTCGTGGCGATTTGCGGTCAACTTCACTCGCTTGTCCGACCCACTGCGCATGTTGCGTCGAATTAGCGTGTCCATCCGCATCGCGCCTGGCCTGCTATCGCTGGGCGAGCCTCCCACGAGAACACCCCAGTCGTAGGGTCGGCCGAAGTGCCGTTCATCGATCTTCGGGAGCTCGCACATGACATCGTCGAGCACCTCACTCGTGACTGTTCGTGTCTTGAGGTTGATCGTCCATCTGCCAAGCACACTCGGCGCAACCTGGAAGAACGGAATGAAAGGGTCACCTGGTGCTGACATCTCGTCGGTTTGGAACGGCGGACGCCCGAACAACGGTGCGTCGAGCTGGATCGTGTCACCGATCTCGTTAGCCGACAGCATGTGCATCATGTACTGCGGCGGCAAGTCGGCAGTGATCCAGATGATCTCCGAGTTGATGTCGAAGCGGTTGATCAGCGCCAGCATGATCGGCTTGGCGACTTCCCATCCGTACCCACCAAGGCCCTTATTCGCCTTTTCGCTCGAGAGCGTGAACGGTTGGAACGGCAGAATGAAGTAGTTCTCGGACAACCACGCGTCGTGGGCGACGGTGTTGTACGGGGCATCGAGGATAGGACGCGACTGGACATCGCCGTTGGGCTTGATCCAGTGAAGGGTGACGAACGGGCGCACGTCGCTGTAACCCCACGCATACAGCATCCCCGTGTCCGCATCCCACTTCGGGTGCGGCGCCATATTGCCGTCATTCTCGTCGATGGGCTCACGGATACCCCGTGAGAGGTCCTTGCCCCAGGAGGGGAAACCCTTGGTCTCGAGCGTTATTGGATCGATGCGAAGCGGAGCCCCGGCCTGCTCACCAACCGCGAAGATGTCGCCAGCGAAGGGGAAAGCATTCACCAGCGCCGTGTTGTGAGAAAGCAGACGCGTCTGCTCATTGCGGATGATGTCACCGAGACCCATCGCACGCCAGTCTTGGCTGATCGCGCAGTCCTCCCACTCGAAGAGGGCTTCTCCGGCCTTCTCCTCGGCCAGGAACTTGGGCGTCCTTACCCACCGGTTGCGGAAGGACGCCTTTCCGTTCTCGAGAACCAAGCCCTGAACCATGCCATCAGTGGTAAAGACACTCTCGACCCCCTGACGCGCAGGGCGTCGAACGGTCGGGCCGTTATGGTACAGCCCACCGTAGATGTCCTTGGGGATCTGACCCTCAATGACTCGACATTCCGGAACCGTGGCCTCGAAGGCCATGGGCCAGAACACTCCCCTTTGCTGCATGCTCATCGCTCCTCAGTCTTGAATCTACTTTTTTGAATCTTGATTTAATTATGCTCTTGGCTAGGATCACGTGTCAACACGACGAGTTCAGAATGAGCGCAGCATGACCTCCGACATATCGGCCGCTCAGGGCATTTCGCGCTTTTAGGGTGGCCACCGCAAGCTAGTCGTTAGCGAGCAATTCAGCGCCATCATCGATCGCGCCTCGCCGAACGGCTCTGTCGGCGGTGAGGGGCGAGTACTTCAGCCTCTGGATGCTGCCAAGACGGTCCAAGACACCGGAGTCGGCGGGCTACGGTCGGCACAGCCCGCCATATCTGATCGTCAGGTGGCTGCAGGAGCGCCATGCCGGCGGATTCCTCTCAGCGATGGGCCGCTGGAGAAGAGGCTTTGAGGTCCGTCATCGGCTTTGCCATTTAAATTCGAGTCTCCGGCCCCCGTGCAATCGGATCAACGAGGAGTAGGAGGAGCCCTTCCTCTTGAACGGCGAGGCATCGGACCCGAGCTGGCTGCTTTCACTTCTCACATAACCTCATGCCAGACGGCGGATAGTCAGACCAAGCATCGGGTACCGCTCGAATGCACGTATTGCACTCCGAAGACCTGCCGGGGCAGCACCCGTCGGGGTGGCGCCTCAAATCGCAGCCCGCCTATCCGCGAAGTCCTCGCGGAACGGCTCATGCTTACAGAGACGGGCAAGGTTGGCGGCCGGCTTCGAATCAGGAGCGAACGACTAACGCCCCTTGACCGCTGATCCGCCCACCGCGAGTCGTGCCATCCGCTCCCCGAGAACCCGCCGCGACTCGCTCGTCCGCGCCCAGCGACTCGAGCATGTCGGGATTCTGCGCGTTTAGGATATCCTGGCGGTTGAAGGTGATACGACAGCTGCCGTCCGTCTGGTCAACCAGCAGTGAGCCGGATGTCAACGTCGCCATAAAGCACCTCCGTTGTCAGGACGGTGGCACCTAGGGATTGTGCACGCTGAATGACGAGGCGATGTCACGCCCGATGATCTCTTTCATGATCTCGGTCGTACCGCCGTAAATCGTCTGCACGCGCGAGTCGATGAAGGCACGGGCAACGGGATACTCGATCATGTACCCATAGCCGCCATGCAGCTGGACGCATCGGTCAACGATCCGTTTCTGGAGCTCAGTGGTCCACCACTTACCCTTCGCCGCATCCGTGGCCGTCAGGGTCCCAGCGTTCTGGCGGACGGCGAGGCTGTCGACATAGGT
Organism: Rhodococcus koreensis; assembly: GCF_017068375.1. Classification (NCBI taxonomy): domain Bacteria; kingdom Bacillati; phylum Actinomycetota; class Actinomycetes; order Mycobacteriales; family Nocardiaceae; genus Rhodococcus; species Rhodococcus koreensis. The sequence continues at coordinate 1,218,756 of NZ_CP070610.1, read as the reverse complement.
TTCCGCGATGTCCAGTTCGGTCGCCATTTCGGCCAGCGCGAACCGTGTGTTCTGGAACTCACCGATCGGCTGACCGAATGCCTTTCGCTCGAAACAGTACGCAGCGGTCAGGTCGAAGATGGCGCGAGCATCCGCAACCGCGCCAAGTGTCGTGCTCAGCCTCTCGCGTGGGAGGTGCCTCTTGAGCTGTGACAACCCGGTCCCGTACGTGCCGAGCAGGTTCCCCAGTGGTAGACGCACATCGTTGAAAAAGAGCTCGCCGGTGTCCTGCGAGTGCAGACCCACCTTCTGCAATGGCCGCCCGCGCTCGAATCCAGGCATGCCGTCCTCGACCACGAACAAGCTGAAGCCCAGAGAACCATCGTCTTTCACCGTGCGCGCCGCAACGATGACGATTCCGGCAATCGTGCCGTTCGTAATAAATGTTTTGCGACCTGATAAGACCCACTCGTCACCGTCTCGGCGCGCCATCGTTGACATCCCCCGCAAATCGCTGCCCGCTTCCGGTTCGGTCATAGCGACGGCTCCGACAATCTCGCCCGCCGCAAGACCAGGCATCCAGCGATCGAGCTGCTCGTCCGTACCGAGGTCCAGCAGGTAGACCAGAACCATGTCGTCCTGGTTCGCCAGGCCGATCGAGAAGGTGGTCGCTCTCGCCAGCGCCATCTCCTCGCTGACCACCATCCGGAAGCGCACATCGGCCTCGCCCGGTCCCCCGAACTTCTCCGGGATCCCCAGTCCGTAGATTCCAGCGTTGATCGCGGCGGTGAAGGCTGACAGGTCGATTCCACCCTCCTCCTCCCAACGGGCGTAGTGAGGCGTGACCTCCCGTTTGATGAAAGTCCTTACCGTGTCGCGGTACTGCTCGTGCACGTCCTCGTAGATCGCGCTGCTCATGAGACCGGAGCCATCTGGGGGGCGCCCGCAGAACGCTGTGACACGCTGACGCCAGGAAGGATCAACGCGGCGATCGCGTTCCTCAACACTGGCGGGCTGCCGCCGGCCACAATTGTTGCCACGACGTCTCGATGGATGCGCTCGATGGCGTAATTCGTGGTCGCCCCGTAGCCGCCATGGAGCTCCAGCGCCTTCAGCGTGATCTGCGAGGCCACTCGCGCGCCGTAGAGCTTGGCGGCCGTTGTCTCCAACGCCCGCGGGTAGTTACCGTCGATTGCCGAGGCCGCGGCATTTCGCGCCATCAGCCGCAGCGCCTCGAGGTCCGTCCACATGTCGACCAGGGCGTGGTAGACGGCCTGGAACTCGGCCAATGGCCGTCCAAAGGCGACTCGTTCGCGGACGAACCTCTCCGCTTCGTCGTATGCGGCGCCAGCCATGCCGAGGTTGAACGCACAGTTGTGCAATCGCTCCATGTTGAAGGCAGTCATCAGGTCACCGAAGCTGCCCGGCCCCCGAATGATGTTCTCGACAGGAATCACGACGTTCTCCAGCGTCAGGTCCCCGTGAGGGATACCTCGGCACCCAAGGAATTCGGGGCCAGCCTCGATCGTCACACCAGGCATGCCTTCTTCGACGATGACCGCGCCGATTCCTCGGTGCCCCGGAATGTCATCGAACCGAACGAACACGGCATAGAGCTGGTTTACCGTTGCTCCGGTCACAAAGTTTTTCTTGCCGTTGAGGACCCAATCGTCGCCTCTTCGCTCTGCAGTGGTGACGAGGGAGGTCAAGTCCGACCCAAAATCCGGCTCGGTGAGCGCAATGGCGCACTGCCTTGCTCCGGTGACGAGGTCCGGAAGAAACTTGTCCCGGGTCGTCTGCGACTCGGCCATCATCACCATGCACGGTCCCGGTCCGGCTGTGGCGAACAGCGGCTCGCCGATCGCCCAGAACTGCGAGTTCCTGAACATCGCCTCGACGGTGATCAGATAGTCCATCGCGGTCAGTCCCTGGCCGCCGTACTCGGTAGGCATCGTCAGGCCAAGGAGCCCGTGCGCCCTGACATGCTCCACGACCTCGGAGTACGGCACCTTGTTCGACCGATCCCATTCCGCCGACCTGCCACGAAGGGCGGCTCCAGCGGCCTTCGCACGCTCCTGCAGTTCCAGCTGTTGCGCACTGAGGGTGAAATCCACAGCATTCTCCCGTCCTCATACGCTCGACACGAGCGCATGCTTTTGAAACTTGATTCAAAACTGTATACTACATGAAGAACGGAGGCGCGTCACGGCCTCGAACCCCTCATCGATTCCGAAACGTGTCGAAGAATGACGGTGCGTCGCATAGTGTTCGAGAAGAAGCCGTGAAGACTCCCGCGCGATGGTGACGCCATTCCTGAGTCTTTCGCGTCCTGAGTCTTTCGCGATCGTAGTTGCGACGCGGCAGACGCCCTCGCGTCGACCTTCTGCGGGGTGCCCCGGATGCGGATTGACCACCACGGGTCGCTGCGTGCAGGTCGACGTGCCGACTCAAAGTTCGGCAAGTCCCACCGACCGCTGCTGTATCGGTCGCCCGTCTCGGCGTTGCCGACGCTCGCGTGAAATCGAAAATACCGAAGTGGTGGGCACGTCCCGTCCGCCGCGGCCAGCGGTCCAGATCCCGATCACCACTTCGGCGAGCTGTTTCCCGATCAGCGCATGCAACCGCGCGATCCCGTCCACTCCTTCCGGAAGCCGGCCTTGCTCAGCCTCCGTCCGGCCGGGCCCATCAGCTCGAGATCATGATGATCCTGAGTTCAAACGTCTCCTACAAACAGCAACATCAGCGGCGCGTCTCGCTGCGTCATGTTCGCCACTCCCTGCCGTCAGCGTGCGGAAGAACTGTCAGCAATCTATGTGGCAGTGCTTCAGTGACACTGACATTCCATCAGCGATTCCGTTCTGCCCGGCGGACCGGCAGGGCACGATCATTTTCCAGGACTCCAAGTCCAACAGGAAGAGCACTCACCTACCCGCCGCTACCGGTCACGAGTCTGCCGCATGGCCAGACCCGCTAGCACTCGATAGGGACTCGGGAGGCGGGGTTGGGCGCGCGGCTACTCGCCAAAGGCGACCAACGAAGGCTTGGACCGATGACGAAGAAGCGGATCCGGGATGCGGGCCGAGGTGACACTCACGACGAGACCCGAGCCGACGTGGTGTGGATCCCCCCGCCAGACGAGCCTCAGCCGAGGTTATCGAGGAATTCGACCACATGGGTGGCGAAGACATCGTTGTCGTCACCCGCGATCATGTGGCCGGCGTCTGCCGACTCGACCTGGGCCTGAGGGATGAGCGCCTTCATCTCCTGCACGCCTGCTTCGCTGACGACGTCTGAGTGCTTCCCGCGGACCAGCAGGGTCGGGACGGTGATTGCTCCCGCCGCCTGTGCAAGGCGCTCGACGTGAGCAACGCTCATTCCTTCGTCGGACTGGGTGAGAAACTGAGGATCCCAGTGCCAGTACCAACGGTCGTTCGCATGCAGACGGACATTCTTCCTGAGCCCATCCAGTGATGCGGGTCGAGGACGATGCGGGTTGTAGCCATGGATCGCGTCGGAGACTTCTTGCAGGTCGGCGAAGCCATCAGGCGAGGCCTCCATGAAGTCACGAATGCGCGCCGCGCCTGACTCTTCCACTCGCGGCGTGATATCGACGAGAACGAGTGCCCGCGCGAATCCCGGAGCCTCACCTGCTGTCAGCATGGCCACGATGCCGCCCATTGATGCGCCCACCACGACCGGGTCTCCGCCTACGAGCGCACATGCGCGACTGAGGTCGCTCACCATCGCATCGAACCGGTAGTCTCCGGTCGGATCCCAGTCACTGTCGCCGTGACCACGAGCGTCGTATGCGAGGACTTTCCAGCCCGCCCGAGCGAACAGCGCGCTGCTGACCCTCCAGGAATGGCGAGTCTGTCCGCCGCCGTGAAGCATGACTATCGAGCCGCGAGGTGGCACCACATGGTCAGGAAGCCACAAGTCGCCGACTAACGCAATGCCGTCATTCACCTCGAACTTGACGATCTCGTGCGACACGCCGTTCCTCTCGTCGGCAAGGAGAAGCCTCCTCGCGCGTGTTGTCTGATCTAGGCGCATTCGATGACAGGTGCCATTCCGTGGCCGCCACCATGTCTGCGGGCGGTGAGGCCGTGCGGCATTCTTCGCCAGCAGATCTCGGGATGTGGGTACATACAGCGGCGATATTCTTGGCGGAACCGGCCTTCTGTCAATCGTGCTCCCAGCGCCCGTCACTTCTGCTCGTTCGCGGGCCGTCGTAGCCCCCGCCGGATTGTCGACTGACTTGACGAACCCGTTCATCGACCTGTCTTAATATAGATTAAGTCATGCTTTGGCGTACCGGGCGCCGGATCCGCGCCTATGAGCAGAACACATTGCCTTCTTGGGCTCTACCGTCCCATCAATCACTTCCCGCACGTCGAGCAGTCGAATCCTGCGGCGGACGTCGCTGTCCGGGGCGGGCTAGCGAAGTCAAGCGTTACCCGAACGGACTGTTCGGTCTAACTCAGCTCGAGTTCACGCCTATCAAACTCTCCGGCCGCAGTGCGTGGTATGTCGTTGACGAAGTCAACCCTCTGAGGTGCCTTCTCGTGCGCAACTCGGTCGCGGGCGTAGTCGATGATATCGGCAGCTAGGTCGGAACATTCGCGGACTTCCGGCTTGACCCTCACGACTGCTTTGAACTGCTGTCCCCGCTTCAGATCGTCGACGCTGATCACAACAACGTCGTAGATTGCCGGGTGCATCATCAAGACGTCTTCGACCTCCTCCGGCAGCGGTCGACTCTGCTGAAGGTGGTCATGTTGCTGTGCGATCGGCCAGGAACAAATAGCCATCCGCATCAAGAAATCCGTGGTCACCCACTGCGGTCCAGGTGGGATGGTCGGGATGTCGAGCAGCAGCAGTTTTCTCCGGGTCCTTGTGATACTCGAACGGCTGGTCTTCACGTTCGAAATAGACGGTGCCAACCTCGCCGGCGGGTAGCTCTGTCCCCTCGTCGTCACAGATATGCAGTGTTCCGAGCACACTGCGACCTACCGAACAGGGTTTCGTGAGCCATTCGTCCGACGAGATGGTGGTAAATCCGTTTCCCTCGGTGGGCGAGTAGTACTCGTTCAAAATCATTCCTACCCAGTCGATCATGGACTTCTTGACGGAGGGAGGACATGGTGCTGCAGCGTGCACGACACTGCGCAGACTGGATAGGTCGTATTTCGCGCGAACGGCTTCGGGCAGCTGCAGCATACGCACGAACATAGTCGGCACCATCTGGGCGACGGTAACGAAATGCTGCTCGATGACCCGCAAAGCCTCCTCCGCGTCGAATTTCTCCATCACTACCACGGTGCCCCCATACGCGTGAACAGCACCGCACCAACGAAGAGGTGCAGCGTGATAGATCGGGGCCGGCGAGAGATACACATCTGAAAAGGTCAATTCATATGCAGAGCCGATGGCGCTCGTGGTGGGATCACCCGGCTGATCGACCTCGATCTGCAGCAGCGGCGATTTCATCCCCATTGGGCGGCCCGTAGTTCCAGAGGAGTAGAGCAGGTCGGAGCCGCGGGGACACTGGACAAGCGGCACACCTATGTTCGCACGCATGTCCTCGTAGGACCGATACCCCTCGATCTGACCGCCGAAACAGAAGCGGTCCGCGATCTGCAGGGTGAGCGGAACCAACGCTTCGGCAAGTGCCCGGACACCCGCCGAAACGACGAGAACCTTCGAATCACTGTCGTGAATGATGAAGGCAGCGTCGACGGGTGAGAGATTGCGATCGACCGGTGTCACGTACAGACCGGAGCGCAGGGCAGCCCAATATAATTCGAAGCACTCCGGCGCGTTGTCCGACACAAAAGCGAACGCGTCGCCCTTACGAAGCCCCAGGTCGTGGAGAACCCGCGCGAACCTCGCCGAGTTCTCGTTGAGTTCTCGATAGGTCAGAGTGCGTCCCGACTCGCTCATGACTACAGCTGGCCGGTCAGGCGATGTCACAGCATGCACACCGGGAAACATGTCGCTACCTCTCGAGTCGTTATCGACGGTGGGACGGTGGGTGACGATCAGCCAGAGAGGCTTCTGCGGCCGTCTCGCAACGCAGGGTTCCGTCGGAGATCATCTGGCGAACTTCGAGGGCGCGAACCTTGCCCGAAGCAGTGGTGGGCAGCGTGTCGGTGAAGTACCACCGCTGTGGCACCTTGTACTCCGCCAGATGCGTCGCACAGTGCCGTTCCAGATCCTCTCGAAGTGCGTGATGGTCGGTGGCCGCGTTGCACACCACCACTCCTGCGACGATCTCACCGAGCCGCTGATCAGGTATTCCGACAACGACCACCTGAGCGACAGCGGGGTGACCGCTCAAGCAGTCGGACACTTCGTTCGGAGAGATGTTCTCCCCTCCCCGGATGATCAACTCTTTGAGCCGGCCGGTGAGCGTGATCATCCCACGCTCATCCATCGATCCGAGGTCGCCGGTGTGGAGCCATCCGTCGAGGTCTACGGTGCGGGCAGTGGCCTCAGGGTCTCGAAAGTACCCCAGCATCTGCTGGTAACCACGCGCGCATATTTCTCCGGGGACGTCGACCTCTTGCGTATGCCCCGTGACCGGATCGGCGATGCGGCATTCGACCTGCGGAAGCGGGCGGCCGACTGTTGTGGTGATGCCCCTCGCGCTGTCGTCGCGTCGCGTCGCGGTCAATGGGGCCGATAGCTCCGTTTGACCATAGACGTTGAGCACCGTGCCACCGAACAATTCCCTAGCCTTCTCGATCATCGAGGAGGGTACGCTTGCGGCGCCGACCAGGATGGTGGGAATGGTTTGGGGTGCACTATGACCCGCCTCCGCCGTCTGCAGGAGACCGTGCAACATCGCGGGTACCAAGAGAATCGTCGAGACCCTCTCACGTTCGACGGTCGCCAGTACCTCCGTCGGATTCCAGCGGTCCACGATGACGAGGGTGCCGCCGACCGCGAGCGCTCCGAGGGTCGAGGTTACGCATCCGGCGGTGTGAAACTGCGGAAAAGGCGAGAGGATGACCGAGCCGGGTTCGACGCCAGCGGTCAGCAGCGTGATGCGTGCAACGTTGACCATGGACCGGTGTGCGAGGAGAACGCCCTTTTGCTTCCCCGTGGTGCCCGAGGTGTATTGCAGCATGGCGGCAGTGTGGGGATCAACGGACGGCCACTCGAACGCGGGATCGAGCGATTCCGTTGCCCAACGGGCGACGGTATCCAGGGAGTGAGCTGCTCGCACAAGTGGGCAATCGGGCAATATCGCCTCGATGACGGCGCCTAAGTCACGGTCACGGTAGGACGTCGTGAAGAGAAGCATCGTCGCTTCGGAGTTTGCAAGTGTGTATCGCAGCTCGTCGATTCCCGCTTGCGGGTTGAGGGCAACCAGGACCCGGCCGGTCATCGCGGCCGCGTACTCGATGAGCGGCCATTCGACGACATTGGCCACGAGCAGCGCGACATGTTCCCCAGGACGGGTGTGTTCGAGGAGAGCAGCGGCGATCGCCCGCGCCTTTTCGAGGATCTGGTGATATGTCAGGCGCTGATTCTCTCCGCGATGATCGTTACCGATCAGAGCCAGACGGTCCCCGAACTGGCCTGCCTGTGCTGTCAGCAGGGTGGCCGAGGTGTGGTCGAGCAAATCGATGCTCTCGTCTCGAGTCCAGTGTGCCTGCCGAAGCGGCGTGCCGATCCCTGCGGACATTATGTCTTCCATTCTCCCAAAGGCACCCGCTGCCCGGTCGGTCGTGAGCGGATGGTGTGAGACTCGTCCGACCAGGTGCCGGTTATCGCGATTTTCAGCTGCTGACGAATTACGCTGGCGGATTCGTAATGTCGTTCCGGACGTCGGTTCGCGGCCATCCCACTCCCCGATGTCTGCCATCCGCCGTCGATGACGAGATTTTGACCGGTGACGTACGACGACTCGTCCGACGCGAGGTACACCGCTCCTGCGGCGATGTCGTCGCCTGTTCCGAAGCGCTTGACAAGCATGTGATCGAGGCGCCTGGTGTCCGAGGTTCGACCGCCTGATGACAGATTTGGAGCTCCGACCTTCCTACATCAGCCGTCCGCCGCCGACCTCGAGGACTGCACCCGTCATGAAGCTCGACAGATCCGAGGCCAGGAACAGTGCCGTACCCGCGACCTCATGCGGTTCCCCCGCGCGCTTCATCGGAATCGTCGATTCCAGGTTCGCGAACGCTTCGGCAGACATCGCTGCGGTCATGGGTGTGCGGATGAGTCCGGGCGCGATCGCATTGACACGAACAGCCCTGCTCGCGAGTTCCTTCGCGGATGCTTTCGTCATGCCCACGATGCCGGCCTTTGCCGCGCTGTAGTTGGTCTGGCCGAAGTTACCGCCCTTACCCGACAGGGAAGACATATTGATGATCGAGCCGCGCCCCTGCTCGCGCATGATCGCGCCGGCGGTCTTCACACCGAGCCAGGTGCCGGTCATGTGGACGTTGACGACCAGTTCGAAGTCGCTGAGCGACATTTTCGCCATCCGGTTGTCGCGGGTGATACCGGCATTGTTGACCCAGATGTCGAGTGATCCGAACTGTGACACAGCGCTGTCGGCTACCCGTGAAACCGCGTCTTCGTCGGTCACATTGCATGCAAGAGCCACCACATCCCCGCCACCAAGCGATTCCGCGGCGATCTCGGCCTTGGCCTGGTCGAGATCGGCGATGATGACCTTCGCGCCGTGCTTGGACAACGCCGCGGCGATCTCGTAACCGATTCCCTGAGCGGCTCCGGTGACGACGGCCACCTTTCCTGCTACCAAGCCCGGCTCTGTGACAAGCAATTCCGGAGCCAATGCAATTTCAGACATTCGTCAAACCCTCTTCTCATAGCATGCTCTGCCGATTATTACTCGCTGCACTTGATGGTTGGTTCGTAGATGCGTTACATATGGAGATCGCGATAGAACCGCTCGGTCGGGGGCGTCCGAATCTACCCCAGGGCCTTCGTGCCTCCGGTCCGCGATGCCGCGGTTCGTCCGGAACAAGGACTGGAAGGCTAAGTGTCGCCGAATTCCACTGCAAGCTCTACATTTTTCCATTTTCGAACCTTGCCCGCTGCACTCCTCGGGAAGGGCACACCCGAACAGAGGCACCGCAATGGATGTACTCGGCGATAGCGTCGGCCTCGTCGCGGCGAAGTCCTCTGCTTGCGTATGAATACGATTACTGCCGTGACTATCTGGACGAAGCCGTCTTGGTCGATGACTCGAGTTCTGATCTGTATCGAGTCGTGCTGGGAGGTATACGCTCAATGCCTTCGTAGGCGGGTTCGGGACGCCAGGGGAACCATTCCGGAAGGTCGGAGCCCGGGTTGAGGGTCCACACCGGAGTACGCTTGTCCAGGAACGCCTTGACTCCCTCTGCGGCGTCCGGGCCCGATCCGGTGTACGCGATCGCCGCGGACTCGATCTCATGCGCGACCATCGGGTGGTCGGCGCCCATCATCTGCCACAGCAGTTGGCGGGTCAGCGCGACGGATACCGGGGCGGCGCTTCGTGCGATTTCCTGCGCAATCTCGGTGGCGACGGCGAGGACTTCTTCGGCGGGATGGAGGCTGCGCACCAGCCCGGCTTCGAGAGCTTCCTTGGCCCGGAACACTCGCCCGGTCATCGCCCAGTCCAGGGCACGGTTCGGTCCGACGACGCGCGGGAGGAACCAGCTTGCCGCGCCGTCAGGAACGATGCCACGAGCTGTGAACGGGAACCCAATCTTCGCCGAGTCCGCGGCGACCCGGATGTCCATTGGAAGAGTCAGTGACGCACCGAATCCCACGGCCGGCCCGTTGATCGCAGCGATGACGGGCTTGAGGGAGCGGAAAATGCGCAGGGTTACTCGCCCACCGGTATCACGGGGCGGACCTGATTCGCCGTTTGTCCGGTTGAACGAGTCCCCCCCGGAGGAGAGGTCCGCCCCAGCGCAGAACGCACGCCCGGATCCTGTCACCACGACGGCGCGCACCGAGTCGTCGGCGTCGGCAGCGTCGAAGGCGTCGATGAGTGCGTCGCACATGGCGGTGGTCACTGCGTTGAGGTTCTCGGGGCGATTGAGTGTCACGAATGCGACGTTGTCGGAGACCTCGTAGAGGATATCGGGCACGGTCTGTGGTCCTTTTCCGGCTTGTTCAGTGGTTGAGGAGTTCGAGGATCGTGGCGTTGGCCATGCCGCCACCCTCGCACATCGTCTGGAGCCCGTATCGGATTCCGTTCGCCTTCATGTGGTGGACGAGCGTGGTCATCAAGCGGCCACCAGAGGCGCCGAGCGGATGGCCCAGGGCGATGGCGCCACCATTCGGGTTCAGACGGGTCGGGTCGGCACCGGTCTCGGCCAGCCAGGCCATCGATACGCTCGCGAACGCCTCGTTGACCTCGAATGCACCGATGTCGGCGATGCCCAGCCCGGCCTTACCGAGGACCTTCTCCGTCGCCGGAATCGGACCGGTCAGCATGAGCACTGGGTCGACACCGGCCAGCGCGAAGCTGTGCAGTCGTGCGAGCGGCTTCCATCCCAGCTGACGTGCACGTTCACTGGTCGTGATGAGCAGTGCGGAAGCGCCGTCGGAAATCTGCGAGGAGTTCGCGGCCGTGATGACTCCGTCCTCGGAGAATGCCGGCTTGAGCTTGGCCAACGACTCGAGCGAACCGCCGCGCCGCACACCCTCATCGGTGTCGACGACCGATGACGTACCGTCCTCACCCGTCACCTCGATGGGAGCGATTTCGTTCTTGAAACGGCCTGCATCGATCGCCTCGGCGGTCTTGGCGTGCGACTCGAGTGCATGCTGGTCGAGATCGGTGCGGCTGAAACCCCAGCGGCGGGCGATGGTCTCCGCGCTCACTCCCTGGTTGAACTCGATTCCGTCGTAGCGAGCAAGAGCTTTGGGTCCGTACGGTTCCCCGAACCCTGCCCGCCGCGGTGAACCCATCGGCACGCGACTCATCAGCTCGACACCGCCGGCGACCGCGATGTCGTACTGACCCGACATGACACCCGCGGCGGCGAAGTGGACTGCCTGCTGCGACGAACCACACTGACGGTCGATGGTCACCGCGGGGATGTCCTCCGGCCAGCCGGCTCCGAGCACGGCGAAGCGGCCCAGGTTACCGCTCTGTTCACCCACCTGCGACACGCAGCCCCAGATCACGTCCTCGACCAGGGTGGGATCGAGGTCGTTGCGGGCCGCGAGTGCCTCGAGCACCATGGCGGACAGGTCAACCGGGTGGACGCCGGCCAAGGCGCCGTTGCGCTTCCCTACGGGGCTTCGTACTGCATCGACAATGACGGCGTCTCTCATCGGACTACCTTTCTCGGCTTCTGACTACGGTCGCGACGGCACCCTCTGGCCGTCGTGGGGGGTCGATCGATTTGTGGGTCTTCAGGATCCGGTCCACTTCGGCGTCCGCTTCTCCGCGAACGCCCGGGCACCTTCTTGTGCGTCGGAGGACGCGAAGACAGGACCGGTGATGTCTCGTTGGCGATCGAACTGCTCGGTGGTGGACCAGTCACGCGCCTGCGCGACCACTTGCTTGGTGGCGCGCACGGCGAGCGGACCGTTGGCCACGATCCGTCCGGCCAACTCGAATGCCCCGGCCAGCGCCTCGCCCGGTTCGGTTACCCGATTGATCAGTCCGAGTTCGAGAGCGCGGTCGGCGGTGAGGTGCTCACCGGTCAAGGCGTACTCGAGTGCGACTCGTTCGGGGATCAGCCTGGGCAACCGGAGCAGTCCCCCGGCGGCGGCAACCAGACCCCGTTTGGTTTCTGGCAGGCCGAAGACAGCGGCCGATGAGGCCACGACCAGATCGCAGGCAAGTGTGATTTCGAAGCCGCCTGCCAGGGCATAGCCCTCGACTGCGGCGATCAGGGGCTTCTGTGGTGGGTTCTCGACGAAACCTGCGAAGCCGCCCTGGGGTGTGGCCGGGCGGATTCCTTGTACGAACGCCTTGAGGTCCATTCCTGCGCTGAAAGTGCCGCCGGCTCCGGTAATGATGCCGACGACCAGATCGTCCCGCCGGTCCAGTTCCGCGAGCGCCGACTCGATTCGCTCTGCGACTTCCAGATCTACCGCGTTCCGTGCGCTGGGCCGATTGATGGCAATCACCAGTGCGCCATCTGTGACTTCGGTGAGCACGACTGGGGCATGCGTCTTTGGCTCAACTGCTGTCATCGCGATCCTCCTGTGGCAGTGCGATTCATAAGCCCAGCGACTTGCTGATGATCGTTTTCATGATTTCGCTGGTTCCGCCGTAGATTCGGGTCACCCGTGCGTCGGCGTAGAGACGGGCGATGGGATATTCGAGCATGTATCCGTATCCGCCGAACAGTTGCAGGCACTTGTCGACCACTCTGCCCTGTAACTCTGTGCAGAAGAGTTTGACCTTGGCCGCGTCGACGGCGCTCAGTTCGCCTTGGTCGTGGTCGTCGAGCGCCCTGTCGACGAGCATCTGCCCCGCCTCTATCTCCGTCGCGCATTCGGCGAGAATGAATTTCGTGTTCTGCATGCTCGACAGCGGCCTGCCGAAGACGTTGCGGTCCTTGACGTAGGTGGTGGTTTCGTTTAAGGCGGCGACTGCGGCAGCCTGTGATCCCACTGCGATCGACAGCCGTTCCTGGGCGAGATTGTGGCCGAGGTAGTCGAACGCACGACCTTCTTCGCCCAACAGGTTCGCAGCCGGCACCCGCACGTTGTCGAAGTACAGTTCGACGGTGTCCTGCGCCTTCATCCCCAGCTTGGACAGGGTGCGGACCACACCGAATCCGGGGCTCGAGGTTTCTACGACGAGGATGCTCAGGCCCGCGCGCCGGTTGTCCAGGTCGACCGGTGCCGTCCGTGCGACGACGAGCATCAAGTCTGCGTTGACGCCACCGGTGATGAAGGTTTTCGACCCGTTCAGCACGTAGGTGTCGCCATCGCGGGTGGCGGTACTGCTGATGCCTGCGAGGTCCGATCCGGTCCCCGGTTCGGTCATTGCGATTGCGGAGATCAGGTCGCCGCTGGCGGCGCCGGGAAGCCATCGTTGCTTTTGTTCCGCAGTGGCGTACTTCAGCAGGTACGGCAGCACGATGTCCATGTGAACTCGCAGCGACCCCAGGCCGAGCTTCGCGCGCAGGGTCTCCTCGGTGAGGACGGCGCTGTACTTGTAGGTCTGCTCGCCGCTTCCTCCGTATTCTTGCGGGATCTGGATTCCGAGAATGCCGAGCTCGCCGACCTCGTTGTAGAATTCGCGCGGCGGAGCGCCCTGCTCTTCCCACTTCTCGAAGTTGGGTACGACATTCTTTTCGAGGAACCCTCGTACCATCCGCCGGAATGCGTCGTGTTCGTCCGTGAAAACCTTGCGTTTCATCTCGACTTTCCTGATCAGTGAAGGGGTAGTCGTGGCCGTGGTGGTCCAGCCTCAGTTATCGCGGTGCCATGCGGTTGGCGCCGTCGAGCCGGAGGGTCTCACCGTTCAGGTAGCCGTTGTCGATGATCGAGCACGCCAGCTTGGCGTACTCGTCCGGTTCACCGAGTCGCGCCGGGTGGGGAACCCCACTTGTAAGGGACTGGCGCACGTCGTCACGCAATCCTGCAAGCATCGGGGTATCCATTAGGCCCGGCGCGATCGTGCACACTCTGATGTTCTTTGTAGCAAGGTCGCGCGCTGCGCAGATCGTCAGGCCTGCGACACCTGCCTTGGATGCGGCGTATCCGGCTTGTCCGATCTGCCCCTCGAAGGCAGCGATGGACGCGGTCCACACCATCACGCCACGCTCGCCGGCGATCAGCTCGTTTCCGGCCATGTTTGCGGCGGCAACACTTGACACGTTGAAAGTCCCGAGGAGGTTGGTGCGCACGATAGTGGCAAACAAGTCACCGTCACCCCGCGAGCCGTCCTTGTTCACAAGCCGGACCGAGCCTCCACGGCCGGCTGTGTGCACGAGCACTCGGAGCGGTGATCCGAGCGATGCCTCCGCAACGGCGTTCTCGACTTCGCCGATGTCAGTCACATCGGCAGGAACGAATCGTGCGCGTTCACCGAGCGATGCCGCGACTTCCTTTCCCTGCGAGGACGGAAGATCAGCGATGACAACCGACGCACCCAGGTCGATCAGTCGGCGAGCTGTTGCGAGCCCCAGTCCGGAGGCTCCGCCCGTCACCAGAGTGGACTTGCCGTTGATATCCATAACTCCCTCACCAAACATGTAGGTGCGACCTACTGGCGGCAGCAGTTCAGCCACCCCGTGCCGCGTCGCGGTCGGCGAGAGCGATCGTCGTGCACCGATCCGCTCACATAGATTTTATACTAGATTAAATCTAGCAGGGTCAAGGGGGATTGCCGTGCGGATCGCCAGGACCAACTAGTGCATGGACACAGAGCGGTGACACCCAAGCACTGTTACGCCGTCATTCGCACTACCCGGGCCAAACAACGGTCCGCAGGGCATTTCTACCCACGGTATGCGCACCCCAGACCCATGCTGGGACACTGCCCGGTCCGTTGGCTGCCAAGTGGACGCGGAAGTTTTATGCCGACACCAGTTTTCTAATGTAGATTCATACTATAATGTGGTAGTCACTGGTAGTTTGGTCTACTGCGAGAATTTCGGACATTGAAGGGGATTGATTCAGGCCGCGATCGTCGGCCGCTGGTAACTGCAGTGGACGTCGTCCGGGTACCGGTAGCCGAGCGCAGAATCCCGGCGCCGCGAGTTGTGAACCCTACGATGCACCTGACGATGTCCTGTCGCGCTCGCTGTTTCGTTGCATAGAACGTGCGGTAGACACATTCGTTCTTTAGCGCTGCGAAGAAACTTTCGGCCATACTGTTGTCCCAGCACACCCCCGGTACGCCCCATCGAGGATCGAATTCCCAATCCGGCCACGAGCCGCCGAAATGCGCCAGAGGTGTACTGGGCGGCCACGACCGGAGTGAAAGACCGCCCCCGGCTCGATCAGGGTCGTCGAGGCCGCGTTCGCCAGCTCGGCTGCGATCAAGTCAGTGCGCATGTGATCGGGCGATCGACCACCCGACCACCTTGCGGGAGAAACAGTCGATGACCGCCACAAAGTACTGCAACGACAGTTTGCGACGTCGACGTTTGTAGTGGCTGGCGCGCGCTCTGGCCTGGCTGGCGCGGCGCCAGTTCGACCAGTGCCAGACATGCACGAGGGCGTGTTCGACCGGACAGGCGACGCGGTTGAACAATCGCCGGATCTCGTTGATTGTCAGAGGTATTAGATCTCGGTTACCAGCCGGAGATCCCGTTTTTGAGCGCCGCGGCGCAGGATCGTCAGGAAGGCGGCCGCGGCCATCGACAAGGTGATGTGCAAGTACCAGGCCGGGTACCCGCGAACCTGGTAGTGGTCGAGCCCGGTCTCGTTCTTGGTGGTCTGAAAGCACTCCTCGATCGCCCAGCGACTACCGGCCACCCGGACCAGCTCGGCGGGTTCGGTCTCGGCGTGGCCTTAACATATGTAGTAGGCCATCTCGTCGGGGTCAGTGATCGACCGGCGGGCCAGCAGCCGGTGATCGCGACCCCGTTCGCCACATTCGGAGTCGCCCGAACCCAGCCGGCGCTTGTAGCCGTTGGGCGCGCTGGCTTCTGGGTCTCGACCACTCCGGCGCCTAGACGGCCGCCCAGTTCGAACTCATCGATGCCGGTGGTCATCGACCTGAACCATCCCGTCGGTGGTGAACACGCTCTCGACGCCCTGGCGCGGGGCCGCTGGGCAGGTCCGTTTCCGGTAGAAGCCACCGAACACGTCCTTGGGGATCTCCCCGATCGCCTGGCATTCGGGGACCGTCGCCTCGAACGCCATCGGCCAGAACACACCACGCTGACAGATATGTTTCCCGTCTCCGTAACCAATCCGGTTGATCGGCCGCAAGTCCCCAGCGGACGGCCCGGTGGGGGACTCCTCCGCGCGGGGTCAGCTCCATGGTTGGACTAGGTCAAGCACGAAGGCCATCACGCCGATGCTGATATAGAAGGCGGTCGGGCAGATTGCGAAGCCTATTGCGAACAACGTCCAGGGCTCGGCTGAGGACCGGCCGGGCAGGCGAGGGCTGTCCTCGGTCACGGCGACGGACGGGCGCGCCCCGGCACCAACCGGAGTGATGACCCGCTGGTCCGCATCGACGACCGCCGGAGGACCGTTCACCGCCATCGTCCCGCGCTCGTGCTGCATCCGCACGATCCCTCGGCCGGTCCACGCCATCAGCATCAGAATGATGTTGACCCACACCAGGTTGGTGTAAGGGACGCCGAGAACCGTCCACTCCTCCCGGTAGCCATAGCGGTAGATGTCCAACGCGTAAATCGTCAGACCCTCGACACTCACATCGAGCACCGCGAAGAAGACCGGCAGCACGACGTACTGCCAGCGACCCAGTTTTCGGTCGAGCCAGTCACGGTAACGCAGGATCAGCAGGGTGGTGATCCCGAAGAACGTCGCGTACGAGCACGGCGACCACAGCGGCTCGGGCCGGCCGGCGAGCGTGAAAAGGTTGATCGACCGAGCATCGTAGGTGAGATTGAGGAACCAGTGATCAGTGAAGATCCAGTCCCAGAAGAAAATCGATATACATCCAACGTAGAGGCCGGCGAGAAATCGGGTTCGACCAAACCGGAACACCAAGTATCCACCGAACACCGTGCCCAGGACTTGGGCGAACTCGTAGAGCCGAAGGACCACCAGCGGCGTCTCAGCCAACATGCGCCCGGACCCCGCTTACGTAATCAACCGGCTCGATCATGACCCCTCGACCACTCGAACGGACGAGCTCCGCCGTCTCGTCGGCGCCCGCACGATTGCCTCGATACGCCACGACGACGTCATGGCCATCCTCCGCCAGGTTACGAGCGATGGCCCGACCCAGACCACCGGACGCCCCGCCGACAACCGTCCAGCTCATCGATTCCACCATCTTCTCTTCTCACTCCAAACTCGAGGATCGTCCGGCACAGGAAACAGACCGCGCGTCATCACGACTTCACGGCGCAGCTACGGGCCAGCTGAACGGGGACCAACATTCCCGGAAGTATCTAATTCAGATAAAATATTAGGTGCATGCGACCGGGATCGTCAACAAAACCAGGGTGTCGCAGTCACGACCGTAGAAGGGAAGTAAGAATCGGGTTTGTGCCACACCCAGCGACGAACGATGCCAGCAGCGCTCCCTAATCGACTACCAAGCCCGAATGCACCGATTCGTTGATGTTGTCGTCGTGAATTCCGTTGTGTGGAACGGGTTGTGGGGACGTGGGTGATCGTCCGACCTGGTGTGTCGGGTTGTTTCACTGAGCCTTTCGCATCCAGGGTGGCATGTGTGATCGGTGTTAGGTGATGATCGGCTGATTTCCCTCCGGGCGGTGGAAGCGATGTGTGCGAGCATGGACAAGGTGGTGTGGATACCATGCACGGTAGGTACGCCCCTGTTACTGGACCAGGCCGGCCTCGTTTCTTGGCCTGCTGGAAGCACTCCTCGACCCGCCACCGCGATCCGGCGACGACTGCGAGTTCGGTGAGCGTGGTGCGCCGGGATCCGACGCCGATGTAGGCGATCTCGGTCGGATCGGAGAGGGACCGGCGGGCGAGCAGCCAGTGCCCCGCCCGGGCGCACAGGCGCTCCGGATCGGCACCCGAACCGAGGAGTATCCCGCGGGCGGGGTGCGCCGTCGCCGGCCGAGATCCGGCGCCACTGCCTCGGCGGGACCGCGGCGATCATATCGCCCGCCGGTCCGGGGTGAACACGTCGTCGTTGCGCCGGGTGGCCAGCACATAGGACACATCGCGTTCCTCGAGCCACACCCGCAGGGACTTCACCTGCCCGTACGCTTCGTCGGCGGTGAGTCAGGAGAACGGCACCTTCGCATCGAGAGCGGGTTCGATCATGTGCTGCGCCAGCACGGGTTTTGGTCGCGAACTCGACCCCATCCCCGATGCCGGCGGCGCGGCACCGGACCCGATCGGCGGTCCACGATTCGGGGCAGGTGCAGCTCCCGGTCGATGAGCGCGTGCCCGGGCCGCGCTCGCGTAGGCGAGGAACACCCCGATCTGGCTGTTCTCGATCCTCCGGCCGTGCCGGAGTACTGCCGGGCCACCCCGGCCGACGGGTGCCCTCTTCAAGACTCTGTCTCGTCGACGATCAATACGCCCATGTCAGCGTCGCCGATCGTCTCGACCACGACCTCACGCACGTCGTCGCGGAGCCCCTTCACAGTCCCAGGAGTAGAAGTTCAGCAGCCGCTGCATGCCCTCCGGGCCGCATCACCGGCCATCGAGCCACGTCGGATGCTTCTGATGCCAACTGCGGCACCTCCGGGGCCGGACGGCAAGACGCAGTTTGCGGCGCCACTTCGCGACTACCACGCCCCCAGGAATGGACCTCGACATCAAGAGCGATACCACCAGCGCCGCAGGGCTTCCGAATTCGCTACATTACCGGGAGATCTCGGCACCGGCTACCCCGTCGCCCGCCCGCAGCAATGCCCGCGCCTGGACTACCTGTCGGTGCGGCGGCGCGTGGATCCAGCAGTCCGCCCGAGCTCTGCCCGATATTCGCCACTGACCGTCCACGTCACGGCAACCATGAACGCAGCATGAAATCGCTTGCTACTTCACAGACGGACCATTGGCTCGAGCAATCGTTTCGATGGACAAGCCGAATCCTGCGGCGCGAAAACCCTCAGACACCCGGTTGTTATGATTCGGCGTCTGTCGCGCGGGAGATGCTGGCCACGACGCGCGCCTCGTAATCTTTCCGGGTCCCTTGATCGATCTGGGGACCTAGACGGTCGATCTTCGTAACCCGAAACAGCAACGAACGGAGTGTGTACGGCAACGCACCGTAGACGTGGGCGGCTATTCCGACTACACCAGGCGAGAAGATAGCGTGCCGCTTTCGCTTCAGGCCTTCGATGATTGCATCGGCGACTTCTTCTGGTGTAACGCCGCGCATCCCGCGCATCTCCTGTAGTCCCGCCGCCAGTTCCGTCTTGACGATGCCGGGGCCCACCGACGACAGATTAATACCACTGCCCGTCAGTTCGAGACGCACGCTATCGGTGAGACCAACGATCGCGTGCTTTGTGCCGACGTATGTGGCGACGCCGGGGGCGGGCAACCACCCACCGGTCGATGCCAGGTTGACAATATGGCCGGCGCCTCGCGGCTTCATGCGTCGTAGGGCTTCCTTCATCCCGATGAGGGTGCCGCGGTAGTTGACGTCGACCAAGCGGTCTGTCATCTCGTCGGTTTCGTCAATAAAGTAGCCCACCGGCATGATGCCGGCGTTGTTGACGAGGATGTCGAGCGGACCGAAGTGCTGTTCGGCGGCATCGAGAACCGAGCGGAACTGCTCGCGGTTGGAAACATCGAGTGACCGACTAATGGCGTTCTTGCCGATGGCGGTAGCGACGGCCTCGGCAGCCGCCCCGTCGAGGTCTGCGACGACGACTCGTACACCCTCGCGTGCGAGGGCCTCGCACGTCGCCCTTCCAATTCCTCGGCCTCCGCCGGTGACGACGGCGACTTTGCCGCTCAGTGCAACTTGGTTCATGGCTGTCTCCTAAAAGTTCTGCTCCGTTGTTGACTGCGGATCTGCGTTATGTGGCCCGCAACCCGCGCAACGATACACCTGACGTACCGTGTATCAGAGTATCGTTTTTGTCTGCCCCAGGCCAGGTCTGTGCAGAGCACGTGCCGTTTTGCGGTCAGCCGCGCGGCTCGGCGCGTGACGATGGCGTCCGTCCGGTTCACTATTTCCAGCGGCTTCGGTGACATGCCCATACCCGAATCAGCATCGCGCGCCTTCGTTGACGCGAAACTGCTGCTCGTGGCGACCTTCTTGTTCCCAAATGATGTAGCGGCAGATCCCGCGCTGGACTTCTCGCGATGAGAGGAATTGCCGGTGTCGAACGCGAGAATCGGCGCAGTGGATCTCGCGGGGCAGGATCCGACGTGGTTCCACTATCGGGGACCTGCCAACCCCATCGCCGGCCGGAAGAATCGGCAAGTTGGGTCAGGGCCCAGGCAGAAAATGTCCAGATCGTGTTCGCTCGAAATGAGCGACCTTCTCATGATCTCCGCGGTCGGCTACGCTGGACGATTTCTGGCTCCACCTCATAGAGCATCGAATCCATCAGCACCGGAGACGTTGTATCCCATTCTCGACGCACCACACCGCAGGCGTGGACACGGCCAAAAAACGGGCGCCTGCTTGCCGGTTGACCGTCGAGCTGGACACCGTGTAATGAATATGCAGCCGATCTGCCATGCAGTACTGGAACCGGATTACCGCGGAGGCACCGCCGGCGCCGGCGGCGACTCCACAGATGGCGGGGCAGTCGACGACGAAGAGGGCGGCGGATTGCCAGCACCGCCGAGCGACGCATCATCTCCCCCAATGTCCGAAATCTTCCAATTGTCGCGGCCGTCGACCGTCAACTGATAAGAGGCAGTCGAATCGATTCCGTCGGGCGCCTGACTGTTCGTTGTCAATACCTTTACGAAGGCAGTCACGGTATACGAACCGTTATTCTCGGAAACTACTTTTGCTGCCACCGGTTTCGCTGTAGCCACCCATTGCAGCGGCGTGATGATCTGCTCCATCGACGATGCTGCGTGTGTCAGCCGATCCGCCAATTCATCGCTTGTGCCACTGGTTAAGCGCGAACGCCAGGACGCGAGATCGCGAAAATCCATCTGCGCGGCGCCGGTCGAGTAGTCGAGAGCCACCTGCTCCGCATGCGAACGGGCGTCCGCATTGTCACGCATGCTGTTCAGGTCGTCCGTTTTCCCATGGAGTTGCCACCCGAGGATTCCGATCGATCCGATCATTGCAAGGAGTACGAGGGCGCCGATGAACGAGCGGACCCGGATGACTCGGTCACCATTTCGCAGGCGGCCTGCAACGGCCCCGGTCTTGTACTGGCGGACATCACCTTCGCCGCTCTGGACGACCGCCGACTCTTCATTAGCCTGCTGTTTAGTTGTTCTAGCTTCAGTTCTACTGATCATGTTCCCAATGCCTTTGAATATCGGTTTTCTTGATGGCGCTCCGAGTAGTAACTTGGTGGATGAAACTCAGCCTCCTCCCAACCCTTGGAGATGCAGCGTGAGCGCATCGCCCGCATCGGCCGCAGCGAGCGCATTCGTAAGCAGATCTGACACCGGGATTGTCCGAAGCGACGCTGCTGCAGCAGTCATGCTCGGAAGCAGATCGCCACCGATCACGTGCAGATCCATCGCGTTCTTGTCGAGAAACGCCTGCGATTCAGCGAGAAAGGGCTCCACTCCGTAGGTAATGCCATCCGGAAGCGATGCCAGGCCGACAACGTCGAAATAGCGGTTGATGACGTTCGCGAACCCTTGGCCGAACTCTACGATGTTGGGCGTTGCTCCATCGAGCGCGTATGGCACCGGCGCACTTTGTTGGAGTAGCGGTTGTATTACCTGCAACAGCTTGTTGAGATCACCCCTCCGAGTGATGATCTCGTTCGCCAGAAGTTCACCGACTCTATTCAAATTGTTGAGCACGCTGGCATCTTCGGGCAACGCGACATCAACACTGGCGAAGACCTCCCGTACCCGGTCGGGGTCGACCTGCTCCAACATCAAGGTGAGCCGCTTTGAGAAATCCTGGAGCGAAGTTGGCTGACTTACCCGCGAAGAATCCACGACCGAACGATTCTCGAGGAAGGGGCCTCCCGAAGAACTGCTCTGGATAGCCATGTACCCCTCGCCGAGCGCCGACATGTTGTCAACGCGAAAGGTGCTTTCGATCGGAATCTCGTAGCTCCGGTCATAGTTCCACTTGAGTTCAACACCGTCTGCAGACGCATTCAATGCGGTCACATGACCGATTTGCACTCCGCGTAGCAGCACTCTGGAACCGACGACCAAACCATTCGTGTCGGTCACCGTCATGCTGGCCTCGTTAACCTTCTGCAAAGGCGAGACGTTCAGCCCGAGATTCCCCAGGTAGGCAAACGACGCCACGGCCATCGCAAGCATCCCAACGACGGAGATGCGCGTCTTTGTGAAGATCATTTCACTGCTCCGAGCATACGCAGAACGTTCTCGACATCAACCAGAACTTGATCTCCGTTCGCTGCCTGGATCGACTTAATATCAACCTGAGGATCCTTTACGAATGGAACAAGTGTTGTGCGAATAAAATTGTCCAATTTCTCGCCCGAAGTCGGCCCCTCGTCCCACATGTAGCGAATAGACTGCCCCGCATCGGCAACAGAATTCAGCATCGGAACCAGCCACATTCCGCCCTCGAAGACACTGCCAACGTTGGGCAGTACGACGCTCAGATGACCGATGAATTTCTGATTCAAGCTCCGCCAGTAGTACGTGCCTGTGTGATTCTCGTCGCCTTCGAACATGATGGAGAGCGCATCAGACTGGCCATCCACCGCGACGGCTGTCGAATTCATGCCGTCCAGCATCCGATCAATCTCGCTGAGGTGGTCCGAAAGGTCGCGCAAATCGACTGCGACTGTCGATGCGATCGCCCTCACATCCTGGACCTGCGGCATCACGTTGTTGAGGCGTTTCATTGTGTCTTGAACCTTCTGGATGCTGCCGCCGTTAACGAAGTAGGCGAGCACCGCCATCGTATCCTCCAATTGCGGAGGCGATGTGGTCTGTGCGGCAGTAATCAGCATGCCCGGCTTCAAATACTCCACCTGCGCCGAATTCTGATTTGTTTCGAGTGCGATATACGTATCGCCGAGAAGCGTGTCTTGGCGGATAACCCCGTGTATGTCGGTGGGGATGCGGGCATCACCTGCCACGTTAACGGTCACCGCAACCACCGCCCCCTGCACATCCACGGCCGTGACCTGTCCGACTCTCAGCCCGTTGAGCGTTACATGCGCGCCGTCCGGAAGGTTGAGCGCACTCGCGAATTGAATCGTGATGGCGTAGCCGTCTCGGACACTGCCTTGCACCGATGGCAGGTCCTTCGGCCCCAGTGAACACGATGCGGTCAACGCGACCACGAAACACATCGAAATGGCGCCGAGACCGTGCTTCCATCGTTTGGCTTGGCTCATCGAACGCCCTCAACTAAGAGTCTGTCGAGATTTCCAGTCAGGACAACCGGTTCACCGGATCCATTGTCGACAGTCATCGGCTGATAGTTCATCGTCGGTCCACCCGGACGGCCGAACTGTTGCTGTAGCACGGTCGTCACCGAAGGGAGGGAATCAAGCAGACTTGCAAGATCTTTGGACCGGGTCGCGGCAAGGTGAATCGCGTCGCTGACAGGCCCATGCATCGTCGGCCACAGCAGATCACCGTAATGATCTTGAATGCTGTACAACACCGCGATTAGGTATCCGGTGCCATCGACCAGCTTCGTGACGCCTGGCCACAGGTCAATTCCCTCGGCAACCACATCCGGCAGTTCATTCAGGAGCGAGCTGACAGTCGACCAGTTGTGCAGTGCTTCCTCTGTCAAGGGCGCCATGTTGAGAACGCTCGAACCGATATCGGAGACCAGTTGGTCTGGACTCTCTGCGGCAGCCGATGCGTGCTCCAACATCGCGCGTGCGTTCTCACCCTGCCCCTGTAACTCCGTATCGAGACTTCCGATCGCGTGAGCCAGGCTCTTTTCACCCTCTGCCGGAGTCATTGCATCTACGAAGTCTGCTGCCGACCCGACAATTTCGGAGATGCTCTTCGGCGTGAAACTGCGATTCATTGGGATACACTCCCCTGGTTCGAGATGCGGGCCGGAATCGTAGTTGCCGACTAGTTCGAGGCTCCGGTCAGCCAGCAAGGATTTCGACCGTGTCACAACCTGCACGTCAGCACGATATTCGCGCCCTGGGTCTAGCGAGAAGCTCACGATCACGCGATCACCTGCAGGTTCGACGTTGTCAACTCTTCCCACGCGATAGCCCATCTGGGTCACCGGATTGCCTGGGTACAACCCGAGGGAGTCTGGCATTTCTGCGCAGAATGCCGACGTGCTGCCGTGCGAGTCACCGCGTACCACGTACAGGCTTCCAGCTACTACAAGCGCAATCGCTACAGCACCGGTCACGGCTGCGGCGAGCTTCCGATTGATGTGTGACATGTCAGCACGTCCCTCCTGGAACAGGAACACAGACCGTCGAGGCCAATATGGTTCCTCCGCTGATCTGGGCGATTCCCGCCGGCGTCAGCCACGCAGCCAGGCGATCGCGGAGCTGTTGGAGTTGATCGATGGCGGGACCCATGTCCTGCTGGAAGGCACCGATCGAATCGCGCAGTTGCTCGATCTTCGGGCGCATTTCAGGTTCGTGGGCAAGATAGAATTTTTCGAGCGGAATGACACGGTACAAGACCTCACCGAGGAGCGTATAGGCCTCGTTGAAGCCGGCGTTCGTATTGTGATAGGTGGACAGCACCACCTCGATTCGGCGGATCAAATCGAATACGAAGTCACGCCGTTGATTAAATTGCTGTAGATATTGTGCCGCCATATTCACAATGTCACGAATCTGCTCACGCTGGTGGTCCATCACCGTGCCGATGCTGTCCATTCCCGAGATGATCGTGGCGAGCGAACCCGGATTTCGTTGCAGGGCATCTGCTGTCTGATCGATGTTTGCGTCGATCGTGCCGCCATTCACGCTGTCGGTGACGATCGGCGCCGCCTGAAGCACATCAGCGATAGAGTACGGGACGTTCACGCGGTCGACTGGTATAACGGCCGAACCAAGGTCGTTGTTGCCCAACGGAAGCACCGAGACTGCATACCCGCCGACCGGAGTCAACATTCGCACGTCAATTCGGGAGTCGGAGCCGATAAAGACCTCTCTTTTGATCTCGGCGGTCACCCGGACGAACGAATCCCCGATGGACAGGGCAGTGACCTTGCCGACGCTGATGCCGGCAACACGGACGTCGTCACCGACTTCAATTGCTGCAGCGTCTGTCGTTTCGAACGAAATTTGTTTGCGGCCTGGCGGTTGTACGTACACCATCACTGTGATCGTCAACGCGATGGCCATCACGACCACGACCGCGATGCCGAGCGTCAGCTCACTGCGGTACCCCTGGGTGATCCGCCTCAATCCCCTGACCACAACGGTCATCGTGCGTTGCATACAACTACCTCGCTGCCATTGAGAAGCACCTGGACTGTCGTCGGCAATGTGGCGACTCCGTTGGTGCAAGATACGTTGGCCGAGGTCGCCGACACCTGCGGTAACTGCAGGCCCGCAATCGACGCGGGGAGCAAGCGCAGCGCATCGGCCGCAGCCGGTAGAGATTCGAACGCGTTTGTCAGCATCTGGTCAACATCCATCTCATGTGTCAGACCGAGTTGCTCGATCAATCGGAATAGCGGCCGCATGAACTGAGGCCCAAACACGGCTGTCTTCTGGAACTTGTCGAGGACTGTCATCGCATCTTCAATCGAATAGTTGAGCGAATCCAGGAAATCCATCACCTGCGGCGAACGGCTGCCCATTGTGTCGGCGATCCGCGCCATGTTCGCGGTCAGCGTCGAGAGGACTTGTTGACGGTCGCGTGCCATAGCGGCGAGTTTGTCCGCGCTTTCGAGCATCGGAGCGAGCCCCCCGCCGTCACCCTGCAATAGCGCAATCGCATTCTCAGTGAAGTCGTTGATCTCGGCGGTGCTCATCGTGGTCAAAACGGGTTGCAAGCCGTTGAACAGCTGCGTGATGTCGAAGGACGGCTTGGTATTGGCTGTGGTTAGATGACCGACCGGCGTTCCTGGATTCTCAGGCACCGTCAGCTCGACGTACCTGGCACCGGTGAGATTCTGATACTTGACCGCGAGCTCCGTTGTGTTCGTGAGTTCGTACGGTTCTTTCAGTGTGAATGCTACCTGGGCGAGGGTGTGACCGTCCTGACTTGTGAGCTCAACCGAAGTCACCTTGCCGATCTGCACGCCTCTGGTTCTAACGTCACCATTCTCGTGAAGTCCAGATACGTCGGTGAATTGCGCTGTGTAAGACCGTGTATCACCCTCGACAGGGCTCTTCATCGCGTTGACCACAATGACGAACAACAGTGCAGCGACTACCGCCACCACACCCAATTTGAGTGCCGTAAGCCCAAGTTTCATATGCGGCTTCATCGAGGTATCTCTCCCTGCTGCGCCGCCGTCGCCCCCGCCATCGCACTGAGTGGCGCTGCCAAGGACGGAAGGTCGTCGAGCGCGACGCGAAGGTTGAGGACCTTTTTGTCGCCGTTCGTCGTAAAAACGTTGTTGTACCGATCGATCAGGCTCGCGAGTTTGCCCAGCGCCGTGCCATTGTCGAGAAGGTTCGGCAGTGCGGTGGCGAACGCCCGTGCGATCTCCGTTAGCGGTGTCAACTCTGTCGCGTGTGAAGCCAGCAGAATGCCGGCCGAACCAAACAGCTTTTTCGCGGCCAGGTCAAGTCCTTCGGCACCCCGGTCCATCATGGGATCATTGACACCAAACGAGCCATCGGGTCTCTTGTTGAACTTGGTGTCGAAGAGGATGTAGAACGCCTGGATGGTCTGGTCGCTGAAGGCCGGCATCACGTCCAGGACGTCGTTTACCCGAGACAGCAACGCGCTCGGTATCTCCTGTTGCGTTTTCGCCACTTCGTCAGCCAGGACAATGCCGGTCTGGATCAGCGGCGTCATGCCGTCGCTGTACCGGATGACCTTGTTCAAGGTAGTGATCATGCTCGTTGTAAGGGTTCCATCGATAGTGTGTGACCCCTGTTCGAGCAGTGTCGACATCGTGTAGTCACCGACCGTTGTGCGCTGGAGTTCCGCCCCGGAGACCAGGTTGTTACCCCCCTCCTTGGCCACCAGATCGACGGCCGCGACCCCAAAATAGTTGAGCGGACGGAAGTCCAAATCCATCGAGTCTGTCAACCCCTCGACCTCATCAGGCTTCAGAGACAACTGGATGCGTACCATGTCTTGATCCGTCTTCTCGACGGACGTCACCTCACCAACTTCGGCACCTCGCAAAATCACCCTGGTACCTTCGGCCACGCCAGGCCCGACCTGAAGAGTTTCGACCGTGAGGCGCAATCCGTCGGGTTTTGTCAGAAGCGGACGAATCCAGATAGCCGTTACAAGCACGATCGCCACCAGCACGATGGTGAGACCGGCAGCAGTGTTGACCATTCGGGTTTGGTGCTCGTCGGACCCTCGGATGAAATCCTGATTCCTCGGTTTGCTCATTATCTTATCCTTTGAAGGTCAACACCGGGCTCAGACCCCAGAGCGCCACCGTCATGCAGAAGTTCAGTACCACGATCAATACGAGGCTGGCCCGAATCGCCCTGCCTGATGCCAATCCGACCCCGGCCGGCCCGCCGCTGGCAAAGTATCCGTAGTAGCAATGGATGATTGTAACGACGACGCAGAACGTGATTGTCTTGAAAACCGATGCTCCCAGATCCGGCCAATTTAGGAATTGCGCGAAGTAGTGGTCGTACGTTCCGTGTGGTTGTCCTTCGAAAGTCTTCACGATTACACCGCCAACGAAGAAGCTCACCACCAGCGCCATCAGGTATCCGGGCAAGACCACCAACAGACCTCCAATGAGCCGGGTGCCTACGACGAATGGAATTGATTGCAGGCCCATAGCTTCCGTGGCGTCGATCTCCTCCGAAATTCTCATGGCGCCAATTTCTGCTGTCATGCGGCAGCCGGCCTGTGCGGCAAACCCGATTCCGGTGATAATCGGCGCGATAACGCGAATATTGCCGAACGATCCGATGATGCCTGTGAGGGGACCGAAACCGAGCAGGTCGAGCGCTAGGAACGCCTCGATGGCGACCACAGCGCCGACCGCGACACCGAGAAAGAACATTAGGCTGATTACGCCGCCGTCGACAACCAATGAACCACTGCCCCAAGCCATGTCGTTCATGGTCTTCCAGGTGGCCTGACGGTAGTGTTTGACGGTTCGGGGAAGGGAGATGACGACTTTCCACACGAACACCGCCAGCTGGCCGATCTCACCGGCCATGCCTGATATGCCGCGCCCCACCACCCTGAAGGGCCGCAACATGACCGGTGCAACCGGGCTGTATTTTGAGCAAGCATTCATTTCATCAGGCCAATCGGGTCGGATAGAACATCAGCTGCAGCTGGCTGACCAACAGATTTGTGATAAAGATACTGAAGACACTAAGCACCACCGACGCGTTGACGGCGTTCGCCACCCCCTTGGGCCCGCCATTCGCCTCGAGTCCTCGCAGACTGGCTATGGAGACGACGATTGCGGCGAACAGAAACGCTTTCAACACCGAGAACGCTAGATCGGTGGGAGAGGTAAATGCGCCGAACGACTGCCAGAAGCTGCCCGGTACGACGTCGGCGACATTCACAGAGATGATGAGGCCGGCAGCGACACCGGTCGAGATGATGATGATGCAAAGGATGGGAGAGATTAGGAGCATCGCCAAAAATCGCGGCATCACCAGACGTTCTACCGGGTCCACGCCCATCACCCGCATCGCGTCGATTTCCTCGCGGATTGACCGTGCACCCAAGTCGGATGAGATTGCCGAGGCAGCCGCGCCACTCATGAGCAGACCCGCCGCCATCGGTGCACCCTGGCCTACGACACCGAGTCCGCTTGCCGCGCCCGCGAGTGAACTGGCACCGACCTGATTCATGATGCCACCGACCTGGACCGACACCTCGGCGCCGATCGGGATAGCCATCAGCAACGCGGGCAGCGCCGTCACCTTGAACAGCAGCCACATCTGATCCGCGATCTCATGCACGGGCAGACGCAGCTTGATCGTGTCAACAACGGTGTACCGCAGTACTTCGGTAACCAGATGTACCAGCCTGCCCAACGTCTCCAGGCTCCGGACTGGCGCACTTTTGTTAAGGTACCCGGCCGCCCGCTGCGTCCGGGCAGGCCGAGCGTTCGCGCCTGTGTGACCGCCCTTGAATGTCCCGTTTGCCGAACCTCGCTGATCATGCTCCAGCGGAACCTCGGTGGTTGCCAGCGTCCCCATCGATCCTCTCCTCGCGTGTAAGCGCACGACAATTCCGTCGCCCTCGAATCGGCGAATTCGGCTCTTGTTTCCCGCCTATGGTTCGACCCATCATCGGCACTTCTGGAAGAGCCGGCGCAGGCTGTTGCCGGCTCCGGCAGGCTCAAAGATTTCGTTCGCTGGATCAGGCCTGAGTGCCGAGCGTCACTTTCGATTGATACTGTGATACACGCAACGTTCTGCGTATCATGCTACCCAGGTTTGCCGACTACTGGCAAGCGAAACCGAGCAATAGATCGCATTTCGTACTCTTAGTCTCCGGCAACGCTGCAATTCGTTAGGGGAGAGAGGATTTGCGATCTGTGACCGACCAACGTCCCCACGCTCCTACGTGCAGTCACGCGCCGGAGAGGATTGGACAGGTCGGGTCACGGCTTCAGTACCCGTCGCGACTCCTCAGCTCGCCCATATGGAAGGGGAATGACCTCAGTATTGAAATCATCGGCAGGAAACAGTGTTTCGTCGAAGCTTTGCTGAATCGCGATTTGCGCGGTCTCAGGGAGCGTGTGCATGATGTGCCGGACGCGTTCCTGACGGCGGGCGACGGCCTGCCGGAACGGCATCCCCGGCGTCGCCTTCATCTGCGGGACGATGCCCTCGACGTCGTCGACACCACCGGCATGGTGCCCGGCATCGACCATCGCCTGCTCCTGCGCCATGGTGGCCTCGTCCTTCTCCTCCGACATCCCGATCGGACCGATCATGGTGCCGTTGAGGAACTGCTTGACCACCGGCTCCTCACTGGTGAGCAGCACCTCCCGCGGACCGAACATCACCAGATGTCGGCGGAACAGCATGCCGATGTTGTCCGGCACCGTGCGCGCGAGATTGATGTTGTGCGAGACGATCAGGATCGTCGCGTCGATCTCGGCGTTGATGTCGATCAACGTCTGGGAGATGTAGGTGGTGCGCACCGGGTCCAGGCCGGAGTCCGGCTCGTCGACGAGGATGATCTGCGGGTCCAGCACCAGGGCGCGGGCCAGGCCCGCACGCTTGCGCATACCACCGGAGATCTCACCGGGCAGCTTGTCCTCGGCCCCGAGCAGGCCGACGAGCTCCATCTTCTCCATGACGATCTTGCGGATCTCGGACTCGGACTTCTTGGTGTGCTCGCGCAGCGGGAACGCCACGTTGTCGAACAGGTTCATCGAGCCGAACAGGGCGCCGTCCTGGAACAGCACACCGAACAGCTTGCGGATCTCGTAGAGCTCCTTGGACGAGCACTCGAGAATGTTGGTGCCGTCGATCACGATCGAGCCCTGCTCCGGGCGGAGCAGACCGATCAGCGACTTCAGAAACACCGACTTACCCGTACCCGACGGCCCGAGCAACGCACTGACCTCACCGGCGGGAAGGGTCAACGTGACGTCCTGCCAGATCCTCTGCGAGCCGAACGACTTGGTCAGTCCCTCGACGGATACCTCGACTCCCACCATTACCTCCGCGTCTTTTCAGGCATCCCCGAGCACCAACGCGGACACGTCGACCGGATGGACGCGGCCACAGCACTGTCGCATGTCCTTACAGGGCTTCTTACTGAACCAGCAGTGACGGCGTCTCTCATCGGACTACCTTCCTCGGCTTCTGATTACGGTCGCACCGGCGCCCTTAGGTCACCGTGTAAAACACCCGGGCCTTGGACCCGGTCCACTTTGCGGGCACGCTCGGGCGCCTACATATGTGTCAGAGGTCGGCGATACGCCACGATCAGAGTGATCTACCTCGTGAAATAGTCGCCGCCCCATGCTCGAATCGAAATCGCATATGAGCCACGGACGAACGAACATAATTTAGAATAGATTCGACTATGTGTCAACGCTCACATCAGATGGGGGAAGGTGGCCGCGCACCCGGGACCATCGAACCGCGCGAACACGGCAAAAGGATCGTTCTCACTACGGCCCGCCATGTAGCCCTCGGAAAGCTGCGGGAAGTGGACAGAAGGGAGCGGGTAGGGCCGCCTCAGACAGTGCTTCCTTGTTCGCGATCTCGCATGGCTTCTCGTCTGCCGCATCCTCGTTACGCCAGATGATGTAGCGGCGAATCATGCTGCTCTGCTCCTTGTGACCGATGCCGATCGAGGCGCAGTTCCCGGCACTGCGGGCCTTCGCCCTCGACGGGCACCTCAAGCCGCCGAGAACCGCTCGAAGTCTCTCGTTCTTCCGGTACCTGCGCAGCCTGTATCCGACGGACGTTCGGCTGTCGATCGTGCACAACTACACTTGTCCTCGCCCAAGCCGTTACGCGGCGAACAGGTGCCGCACCCCGTGTAGTCGGGTGTAGGTAGCGCGCGACGTCCTCGCGACTCCCGCCCGAGTGCAGCGTGCTTGCCGCCGCGTTCGGCCCGCTGCCGGCCCGGATGCAGCTGCAGATTGCAGATTCAGCAGCTCGAACTCGTCGAGACAGACCACCTCGGCGACCAAGAACTCGGCGAGCTTGGTCAGGCTCCAGGTCGATACGGCAGATCGTGCTCGGTGGAGGTGGACTTGGCGATCTTCGGAACCGGCATGCCCTGCATGGGCAGTAGGGTATCTGGCTGCGCTGCCAGGTCATACCGACCGGAGGCCACGACAGATTGCCTGCACCAGTCGATTGCCCCTCGTTATCGTCGAGCGAGTGCACTCGTACTCTGTCACCCGACCAAAATGACCGGTGCCGTGCCCGTTACACCGCCACCGGACGGCGTGCCGACCCGAACAGGCACAGGTTCCCGGGTAGGGCACTAGCGGAGTTGCGGGGGGTGTCGTTCGCTCGGCCCGAATCCTTCGGGAGCAGAAGCGTCGACTGCCTGCTGCAGCCGCTCTGCGGTGCAGAGGCGTCGAGTGCGACCGACTCGTCCACATCCCGTGCTCGCGATGATGGATCGTGATCGCGTTTGGTCGTCTAGATCTGGCCACACAGGCGGCAGGCTTGTCCGCCAGCTTGGTCTCGGTCACCGGGCCGCGGGTTCCGATTCAGTTCATCTCGGATCTGTCTCGTGTTCGTTGTCCGAGACCGTCGACCAGAATCTCAACGCTAGGCTTCCACCTCTTGTGGCCTTCCCTACCCCAGGGACAACAAGGCGCGGTTTCGGGTTCGCTCGCGGCCGCACGATTCTCCTTCCGCGGCGATACCCGATAGGGGCCTGCCTGAAGGCTCTGCCTCGGGACGAAGGGGACGCGATGCCCTTTCCGGCAAACACGGATATGCATGCCCCCGGTGACGACGGCAGAGGTAACCTCTCGGCGCGCTCATACACAACCGCTCGGGTTGCGATGGAATCGGAAGATCGACGCCGAGGCTGCTGACCCGTGGCACACATCAACTCGGCGGTTCGCTTCTGATCACCGCGGCTGCCAGGGACTCGGCTGGCACGTCACGTCATCCGCCGCCAAAGCGGCCGATCGGGGTGTCTGGCTAACCAGTGCTCCCTTGCGGATGCTCTGCCCCTCAAGGCACTAGGACGCGAACAGACTCTGCAACACACGCAGGCTTGTCCTCACCCTTGATCTCGATGGTGTACTTCACGACCACCCGCGAGCCCTGCCTGGTGTGCTCGAACGACGCGATCTCGCCGCCTACCCGGATCGATGCCCCCACCCTCACTGGCTGTGGGAAGCGCAACTTGTTCAGCCCGTAGTTGATGACAAGTTTCACGCCATCGACGCGCATCAGGTCGGCACTGAGCCTCGGTAACAGCGAAAGCGTGAGGTAGCCGTGCGCGATCGGGCCACCGAACGGACCCTGCGCCGCCCGCTCGGGGTCGACATGGATCCACTGGTGATCATCGGTGGCGTCGGCGAACGCATTCACGCGGTCCTGCGTGATCTCAAGCCAGTCGCTGTGGCCGAGGTGATCGCCGACGGCGGCCTCGACCTCGTCTATTTTCTGGAATAGGCGCATTGACTCTCCTTGTGTCTGCCCGGTTATGGAGCGGTTATGGCAGCTAGTTCAACTATGGTCGGGCAGCGACGAGCCGGGATGGCCCGCAGTTGACCGCCCGAACACTACTGTCCGCCTCATGGAAAGACCCGTCCGACGCTACCGCGAGTACAAAGCGAATACCCGACGCTGATCAGCTGAAAAGCACCTCGTTATTTAATAGTGAATAGAAAGATAGGCGGTCTCCGACTCGACGTCAAGGACGAGTACCTCAGCTGCAGATTGCCCATCGGGGGTCCGGCCCGGCAGGCAGCGTGCGCGTCATACCCTCAGTCGGCACGCTTTTGTGGCGGCCTGAACTGCCCGGCGCTCGCGCGGCTACCGGGGTCAACCACGCCACGACCTGCATCGATCTGGATCAACGGGTTGCGGCCAGGGGCGTCGAATCGCCTTAGACCGCGGGCTTCACCAGCCCACCGTTTGCAGGGTGGCGCGCGAGACGAGATTTGAGACGATGCATCAACGTCGCGTCATGCGAGTGACACCAGCCCGATGTGGCGATTGCGTCTTGCCGGAACCGTAGGGGATCTGTTCGTCGACAATTGGACTACACTTGGGTGGCATTGGAACTGTCCGCTGATGATATGTCACGTCGCGGTGAAACACGGAAAGTCAAGGCCGCCGACGCATGCGATGGCGGCCTGACACCCTCTCGGGCAACGGAATCGCGGTGTCCTCACTGATGGTCCGCGCTGTGGGAAGACTTCAACATTAAGGTTGCCCTTGAAGGTGACCTCGGATTTCATGCGGAAATTGACAACGTAGACGACACGATCGGCGAGCAGCAGTCCACCTCCAATTTCTGGCCGCCGACGGCTTGGCAGCAATAGGAATATCTATCGTAATGGGCGCAACCCCGGAATTTCATTACCGCTGAGACGTATTCACCGCGACCGCATGGACCTCGCAGCACCCCGTTTGATATGACTTGTGCACACACGCGATGGTGATCATGCCCGTCGCACGGGCAGATTGGGCTGGTACGGGACAGTGCAGAAAATTGTGATCGTCGGGGCGGGCCTGGCCGGTCTGCGCACCGCGGAGGAGCTGCGGCGGGCCGGATACGAGGGTGACCTGGTTCTTCTCGGCGGGGAACCGCACCTTCCCTACGACCGTCCACCGCTGTCGAAGGAAGTGATGCGCGGGGAGAAGAGCGACACCACCCTCAAGCCGCGCGAGTTCTTCGACGAGAAGAACATCGAATTGCGTCTGGGGGTCGAGGCGGCCTCGGTGGACACCGGTTCCCGCATCCTGAGACTCGCCGACGGCACCGAACTCGGCTACGACGAACTGGTGATCGCCACCGGCCTCGTGCCGCGGCGGATACCGGGTCTGCCCGACCTCGCGGGCGTCCACGTTCTCCGGTCCATCGATGAGAGCCTGGCGTTGCGCGCGGACCTCGCCGAGGGCAAGCGGGCACTGATCGTCGGCGCGGGCTTCATCGGCTGCGAGCTGGCGGCGAGCATGCGGGCCGGTGGTCTCGACGTGGTGCTGGTGGAGCCGCAGCCGACGCCGCTGGCGTCGGTGCTCGGCGAGAAGGTCGGCGGACTCGTCGCCCGCCTGCACACCGGCGAGGGGGTCGACCTGCGTGCCGGTGTCGGGCTCACGTCGCTGGTGGGCACGGACCGGGTCACCGGGGCCGTTCTCGGTGACGGAAGCGGGGTGGACGTCGACGTGGTGGCGATCGGTGTCGGCTCGGTGCCGGTCACCGCGTGGCTCGACGGCTCGGGTGTCGAACTGGACAACGGTGTGGTGTGCGACGGCGTGGGACGCTCGGCGGTCCCGCACGTGTGGGCGGTCGGCGACGTGGCCGCGTGGCAGTTGCAGGTGGGCGGGCGCAAGCGCGTCGAGCACTGGAGCAATGCCGGTGAGCAGGCCAAGATCCTCGCCGGGGCGTTGACCGGGACCGGCGACGAGAATCCCGCCGCGCAGGTGCCGTACTTCTGGAGCGACCAGTATGACGTCAAGATCCAGGCACTGGGCACAGTGGCGGCCACCGACGAGGTTCACGTGATCAAGGACGACGGCCGCAAGTTCCTCGCCTACTACGAACGGGACGGCATCCTGGCCGGTGTCGTCGGCGGTGGAATGGCGGGCGGCGTCATGAAGATGCGGGCCAAGATCGCGGCGGGAACTCCGATCGGCGAGGTCCTCGAGGCCGCGTCAGGGACCTGCTGATCGGGGTTGTCCCCATCTTCGAGGGCATTGTCACGTTAACGGTAGTGGGGTCCGGCTAGCAGGATCGGCTTGGTGAACACCGCAGCGCCGTCGTACAAGCGTCACCGCTTCCCGGTCGACATCATCCGGCGCTGTGTGTGGTTGTACTTCCGCTTCAGCCTCAGCTTCCGCGATGTGGAGGAGGTGATGCTCGAACGCGGTGTCGTGGTGTCCTACGAGACGATCCGGTAACACCTGATCGACCTCGGTGATCTCCTCGCGGGCCGCGGTTCGCGCCCACGCCACCTCCCCGTTCGCGCTCACGCACTATGTGGACGCCGGTGTGAGGGTGCTGTCGTCGCCGAGGTAGCGATCGCGTTCGGGCAGGACTGGGCGAGCCAGCTGCGGCACCGCCGGGCACGAGGTTTTCGACTGGGACTTTGGCAGGACCGCCAGCGGGTTGCCCGTATGCTCGGCACCCTTCCGCCCCAACGCATTGCGCAACTCGATGCGACCGGGTTCGTGTGGAGTGATGACGATCTTCCACTTCCTGCCGTGTCACCGGCCGACGGCAAGCGGCGACGGATGCTGACCGAAATTGCCGCCTACCGCGAAGAGCACGGCGACGCACTCGTTCCCGCGAACTATGTACCGCCGACGGTGAACAGGTAGGCCAGTGGCTCTACCGGGCGGTAAAGAAGTGGCGAGCCAACGCATTGCCCGACGATGAGAGGCGACCACTTGCTGCCCTCGGGGTCTCCCCCGGCCCACGCCCACGGGGGCCGAGAATGCCAGCACAGCCTGTGGGATAAACATTTCACCGCCCTTGTCTACGGGCACAATTGGTCGCTCGCCCCACCATCCGGCGGACAGTGGTAGTTGACCCACTTGGTGGGCGGACTCCTGTCCCGGCCGACCACGCCCACATCGAGGTGAGGGACACAGCGTCCCGAAATATCTAGCGGCCCCGTGGATTGCTCCGGCGCGCCAGCCGAGGCACGGAGGACTCTTAGATCCAGTCGATGTGGACGGAGTCGATGTGGTCGAAGTGGAATCCGAACTGGTCGCTGTACGTGTCGAAGCCTTTGTTTTCGGGGTAGTCGAGGGTGGCATGCCGCTCCAGGAGTGCGACGACGCGGGCGTGATCGTCATTGGCCAGTGCGGCGGCGAGTTCGCGGGACTCTTCACTGGTGAACGGGGTGTCGGAGTTCGCGAAGTCCAGGGTGCGGATGCGGTAGTCGTAGCCCTCGTCGGCGCCGTTGCGGACCATGACGCCGCCCTTGACGCGGATGACCGCCTTTTTGGGTGTTCCGTCGGGACGCAACACTCCGGCGCGTTTCATGATGTCCTCGGCTTTGACGTTGCGGAGTTTCTTGCTGGCGTCGGCGCGCAGCTCGTTCGTTTCACCGGACCTGTATCGGGAGACCGCGGAGCGGGATCGGCCGATCTTGGTGGCCACAGCGTCGATGCCGCCGAGGCGTTCGATCGCGGCACGGCGTTGGGCACGCTCGAGGACGTCCGGGTGGGGGATGCGGCCAAGTTGGGCCCACCGGCGCAACGTTCGGGCGGACGGCGGTGTGCGGCCGGCATCGATTGCGGCCTGCCGCAGGCCCTCGTTGCCGAGTTCCTTACGCAACTGTTTCACCGAGACCTTGCTGGTCAGACCCGCGAGTCCCCCGCTTTTGACCTGCTTCGACTTCTCCACACCGCTGGTCGCGGCGCTGGCGACGGAAACCTTGAGGCCATCGAGACCGACCGCCTGCTGCGGCGGCTTCGTGGTGCGGGGCTTGGGAAGATGCAGAGCCATCAGTCCTCGTCTTCCTCGGCGAATGCCGCTTTGATCGTGAGTTTCACATCGTGCATGTCCTCCGCCGACGCCAGGTCAGACACAAGTGTGTCGGTGAGCAGTGTGTCCTTCTCCACCGACATCTTCCCCAAAGCGTCGCTCTCGTCGGCGATGTCCTCACCGCCTGAGAGCAGGTACACCCAGGAGTCGGTGATGGTGCGGACCGGCCAGTGGCCGTGCTCGCGGGCGATCCGCATCGCCACCCGCCGGCCGCGCCACCGGCAGTGGGCGATGATCGCCGCACGCCACAGCGGTTGGTGGTGGTGTTGCATCTGCTTGGCAGTCCACATGTCCGGGTTGACCATCCGCCCGATGTAGCCCTTGTAGCAGGAGCCGATGAAGCTCTTCATTGCGGCGTCCTCGGTGTCCACCGCGGTCTTGCGGGCCTCGCGGAGGATCTTCGCCCACTTGTCCAGTACGCGGCCCTGCTGCGGGTAGACCCAGGCCTCGGTGATGTCGAGGTCGTCGAGATCCGCGCCGATCCCCCCATCTGCGACCGGTGAACACAACCCGTCGAGGCTGACCGAGGTGACCCACGTCTGCACCGGCTGATCCGCCCGCATGTGCGGGTGCGGGGGCGGCAGCTTCTCGGGCAGCGACAGTGTCTGCCCCGCGGGCAGGGTGATCCGCCACAGCCCGAACGGGGCACCCTTGTCCCCCACCGCCGCCGCAGCGGCCGCCGCACCGGTCAGATGTGTGGGTTGCCCGTAGCCGAATTCGAGCATCCCGGCCGAGGCCAGGTAGGCGGCCCGTTGGTCGATGGACACCAACCGGCGTACACCGTCGAGATCCTCCGCGTCGGGCACGCGGACCCAGCCGACCGCGGGTTCGAGCTCCTTGCGGGGAGCACCATCGAGCGGTGGTACCGGGCCGGCGGTCGCCACCACAATGCCCTTCCCCGATCGGGTGCGTTCGCGCTTGATCTTGTCGAGGATCGCGGCGCCGGTTCGGGCCGGTGTCGGCCCGGGCAGTACGCCGAGGTGTTTCGCGGACCACGCCAACCGTCGGCCGAGTTCACGCGCGGCCGGCAGGTCGTCGTCGGGGAGATACGTTCCGGCGGTGGGTGAGCCGAGGATGCCCATCTCACCGACCCGGTTGTTCCAGCCGAAGTCCTTGTTCCAGTACGTCCACACGTACGGTTCGATGACCACATCGACCATGGAGGTGAACTTGCCGATGCTGCGGGACAGGTGCACCACGTGTCCCGGATCGCCGCGCAACTCCCACCCGGCGCTGAGCATCGGGGTGAGGGCGGCCTGCAGGACCGCGGTCAGCTCGGACGCGGCGCGGGTGCGCAGTGCCTCCATGTCGTCGAAGTCCTCTTCGTTGCCCGGGTCGATCACCCACCCCAACGCCTCGCACGCGCCCTGGCCGACGATCCACACCTGCGGCGGCGCGCCCAGCGGTTTCAGGGCGGCCCAGCGAACCAGTTTGTCGAGCTTCTCCACCGAATCCACCGGACCGGTCAACTCCCGCCCAGACGGCGTATACGTCCCCGCGGCGGTCACGATCAACGCATGACCATCGGCATCCTCTCCGGCCGGCAGCGACTCCCACACCGGTGCGGGTGGTGTTGTCGTGTCGCTGCCAGCCTCGTCGCCGTCCACCGCCTCGTTGTCCACCTCGGGAGACGGCGACGTCGGGGCATCGTCGGCGTCGGCGACATCCGGCTGCTCGGACGATTCACGGTGTCCGGCAACGGCTGGCCCCGAGCCCGCCTGATCGGCTTCGACGAAGACAGCAGCATCGACGGAGACAGCGTCGTCGACGGAGACAGCGTCGTCGACGGAGACAGCGTCGTCGACGGAGACAGCGTCGTCGACGGGAAGAACGTCATCGTCAGGAAGAACGTCATCGTCGGGGAGAACGTCATCGGTGGAAGCGGGAGATGTCGTCGTCGGGGTTGTCTCGGGCAGTGCGAACAGGGGTATCTGTTCCCACGGACCGCTCATGACTCCTGCTCGGTGATCCGGCCGTCATGATCTGCCGGCGGGACGCGGTAGCGGTCGAAGAACTCCTGCAGGGCAACGTCCACGACGTTGGTCACCGTGGATTGGCGATCGTTCACCAGCCAGTTCAACCGGGCCTCCGTCGAGGCCAGGACCCGGGTATTGAGCGGAACCTTCGCCGGGCCCTTCCGCGGTTCCAGCTTCGCCGTCAATTCCGGACTCGGCGTTCCCGGACCACCGACGTCTCCCGCACCGGACGCGCGTTTCCCCGAGCCCGCGGCGCCTCGTCGCGCCCCGGTCGGGCGGCGGCGGGCGCCGCCTTCGGAATTTCCTGCCTTCGCCATCCCCACCCACTCGTGTTCGGTGTGCCGCCCGTGTACGTGCGCGGACCTCACCCTACCCACTACGTGCCTTGTTGCCGGTATTTTCGCTGGCATGTTTGCGCGCAGAGTTGCGCCCAACTGTGACGGGGTGGGGTGTTACCTCCCGCCGAGGGGTTGACGCCGCTGGTGGCGGCCTCGCCGGAGACACTGCCCGGGCGGTGTCTCCGCAGGGAACCGTCATGATGCGACAACCGCGGAGTCGTCATTCCACCAGCGTGATCGGCACCCCGGGGGTGATGAACAGGTGGTGCCGGGCGCCGTCATGGGTGAGCGACATCGCCACTCCCAGGGTGTGTCCCTCGGTGAACCGTGCGAGCAGCTCGCGGGTGGCCTCGAATCGGGTCCGGCTGATGCCGTAGGTGACACCACCCAAAGATGAGGCTGGGCACCGTACCCTCCTTCTGCCTTGGCGGTGGATCGTTGCCGGAAGTCTCGCGGACACCGACTCCTCCACGAGGGCGGACACACCGTCGCGGCCCGGCGGAGGTAGCTGCTGCGGGTGGGGTTACCAGCGGTGGACGACGGTCGGGTTCGGCTCGTCGCTGCCTCGAATCGCGATCGGAGTCGCCGGCGTGATCAGCAGGCGAACCGTCGTGTTCTGGCTGACGAACCCGACGAATCCGCCGTTGCCGTTGCCGTCGAAGATGCCCCGGATGTCGTCCTCGAGGCCGTGGGCGGCGGCCGCATCGGCGAGCGGGTAACGGACCCCGTCGTAGATCGCTTCGTAACTCATCATCCTTCTCCCGCTAGTCTCGTGGTGCTCACAAGAGTAAGAGCGCCGAGCCGACGGTCGGCGCCGACGCCGACGCCGACACGTTGTCCGCAACCGAGATTCGACCGGATCGCTGCACCCCGGGCGACCGCCGTCAGCCCCTCACCCGCGCCACCGTCGACCTCGCCGGGGCGCGCCGAACCGACGGCGCCCCCCTTTAGCTTCCTTTTAGCGTTGCCCGGGACCGGCACCACACGCAAGGCGGGCCGGTTACCGTCTGTCGGTATGGGGACCACCTTCCACGGGCCGAGCCCGTGGCCGCACATCACCCGCGCCATCCGCACCCGCGGCGCCCGGTACGCCGCGATCGGCTACCTCGGACAGGATGCACCCGCCCTGCTCCCGCTGCGCGCCGGGGACGTCCTGGTCGTCAACGCCTCAAAAGCCGCTATCCGGGCGCACGCCACCTCCCCCGCCGCCCTCGCCCACTACCTGAACAAGGGGGTGCGGGTGCTGTCCTCGCCCACCCTGCACGCCAAGGTGATCGTCACCAACGCCCGGGCGGTGATCGGGTCGGCGAACGCATCGGAAAACTCCACCCTGGCCGACGACGCTGTCGTCATCACCGACGACCCCGAGATCATCGCCTCCGTGCGGAAGTTCATCGACGGCCTCGACGAGATCACCGAGGTCGATCAGGTGTTCCTCGACGACGCGATCCGGGAGTGGGAGATCGGCCGCGCGGTCCCACTGCCCGGGGTCACCGGCCGCGTGCGCACCGAAACAGATTTCCTGCCGACGCCGGTGACCCGGATGTTCGTCAAACACGCCGTCGACTACGAACCCACCCGCACCGAACAACAGGTCCTCGATGAGCAGCGGGGCCGCCATCACAGCCGCGGCGGCCCGGCAGCGAAGTACCAGCTCGAATCGCTTCGCCTCGACAAGCCCAGCGGTGTGAGACGGGGCGACGTGATCGTCTTCGTCTCCGCCGATGACGCGTGGATTTACGCACCGGCGGTCGTGGTGTCCGACCCGATGAAGATCCCGCGGTCCGGTGGAGCGGTTCTGTACTTCCTGCGCCTGCGCACCGGGCTGTCACCCCTGCCCCTCCCAGACGCCGAGAAGGCGCTGACCGATCTCGGGCACCCCGGGTCACGGCTGCGGACCGACCACTACGTCCGCTCCCCTGACCTTAGGGCCGCGTTGCTGGGGTTGTGGGACCTGTGACCGTCAGCGTGCTGTGGCAGTGTGAGAGTCAGCGCCGCAAACCAGAGCGTCGTGCATTCCTCGTGCCTTGGAGGATCCGCGCCAGCGCTCGCGTTCCTCGGTGACCGGCGGGTAGGCATGCTGATCTCAGCTACCCGGGTGTAGGGCTCATGTTCGAATCATTCCCGCGGAGAGGGATTCTCAGGAAATTCACCGACACCACCGGGCCGGGTGATGCGACGATCGAAGCATGCGCCGCCATCGTTGGCCGGCCCTCGCGCCGCCCACCACCGGAGGGATCACCGTGCACGCGGGCATGCCGATCGTGGCCGAGAATGACCTCACCCTCGAATTATCCGCGGTGACCGCGTTCGCATCCGGGCTGCTGCTGCGGTTCGCGCTCTGGGTCGCCGGTGTACGCGCCGACTTCGCGCGTCACGAAACTCGGCCCCTGACCGACGCCCTCGATTGGTCGGCGCAGTGGTCCTATCTGGCCGTGAACATCCTTGTCGACGACCTCGGCGGCCTCGCCGATCCGTTCCACCCGGTCCCCGATTCCGGGTTAGAGGGCTCCGGG
The DNA here is from genome assembly GCF_017068375.1 of Rhodococcus koreensis. Lineage (NCBI taxonomy): Bacteria > Bacillati > Actinomycetota > Actinomycetes > Mycobacteriales > Nocardiaceae > Rhodococcus > Rhodococcus koreensis. Next base: position 1,176,996 of record NZ_CP070610.1, on the reverse strand, counting down.
CCGTACCGAACGACGCCGCAGTACTGGATCGGCACCTACCCGAGCACCGGGGCACTGACCGTCACCACCAGCTGGACGCAGGTCGGACTCCACCGCACCTCGTTCACGCTCGCACTCGGGCCCAGTCCCTTCCCCACCACCTTCGGGTCCGGTGCCCAGCGGTGACCGGAGACGCTGCTCGACGAGCTGGATGGTGCGGCGGTGGACGATTCCCGGTCACCCGCTAGCTACCGGCGAACCGAGTTGCACACCCCCACAGGAGCGTCCGTCGCTCAGGCGAAACGGGCGATGCGAGCGGTCGCGCACATCGGGCACCGGCTGGTCTCGCCGACGACCCACCCGTTGATCCGGGCGAACACCTCCGCCGCGGATTTCCCGGCGACCGCGGCCTCGAATCGGTGCTCACACAGATCGCACCGCACCGCCCACCCATTATGTCCTCTGGATTGGATCACCTGCGCAGTCATGTCACCCTCACGCTCGCGACGTCACCGAACCTGGCACCAGCATGGCACAGCCGACCGACGAAGCAGGGGCACGGAATCCGGTCCTGACGAATCCACGACCCCACACCGCCGGCGCGGGCACCGAACCGCGAGATCTTGGTCGTCCGCCAGCCGGCACCGGGGCCATGCGGGCAGTGTGCAGCGGGCGGCGTCGGGGCACTCTGGCAACCAGAGCGAGGGTCCACATCAGTGCAGTGCATGCGGAGGGACGGAGGGGACGATCGGTATGGGATGCAGACGCCGCCAACGTGCGCTCATGTCCGTGGGCGCCGCACCCGCTCCGAATCATCGGCATCTCTTTCACCGTCCGGTGGACCGGTTGGCCGCCCGACTGCGCCTGCTGCGCGCGGCGGTCGCCGCACTGATGCTCGTCCTCACCGCCGGCACCGCGGTGCTGGTCTACGACGCCGAAAGTGCCGGCGCGGCCGACCAGCAGGCCCGCACCCATCCGGTGACAGCCACGATCATCCCCGACACCGGCTCCACCGGCACCGGCACCGGTACTCCCGTACGCCCGGGCGCCCGTCTCGATCCTCGCACCGGCAACGTGCCCCTCGCCGCGACCTGGCAGTGGGCCGGCGACACCCGCACCGGCCTCATCGAACTGCCGGTGGGCGCCTCCGCACACTCTCGGACCAGCATCCTTGTCGACTCCTCCGGCACCTGGGCCGGCCCGAAGATCGACAGCACCGAGATCGTCGGCAACACCGTCGCAGCCGTCATCGGCGCCGTCGTCGTGGCCTCCGCCCTGACCGCCGGCCTGCACACCTGGTGCGCCCGCGTACTCGACCGGCACCGTCAACGCTACTGGGACGAAGCCTTGTGCCGCCTATTCGCCACCGGAGGGAAGTAACCGCCCGTCCCGCCGCGGCATCGTCCCCGCTCACCTGACCACCTACCAACTCGCGTACGGAATCATCCCGCGGTTGAGAAGGTCCGGCGCCGACGACGATCACGCCGCCGTCAGTCGTTCCCTCGGAACCAGCAGCGCAAGAAGGGCGATGATCAGGCCGCCGCCGGCGAGGTACAGCCCCCAGCGATCGGTGAGCACGATGTCGTAGTTGTCCCGGAGATAGTCGCCGACACGCTCATTGAGCCGCCAGAAGAACACCGCGAGGGTGCCGATCCCCACGATCACGCCCAGCCACCCGGCCGCACGTGAACCCACCAGCGCGGCGACCAGCAACAATACCGCAGCTCCGAGCAGCAAAATCATCATCGACTTGTAGAAGGTCACAACCTGATTTTCGATCTGCTCGACGGTGACTGCGGTGGGAAAGCCGTCACGCAGATCGATCACCGCGACGTCGCCCGGCGCAATGCCCCAGGCGACGGGAAGGAAGGCACCGATCGCGACCGCAATGGCGCACGCGAACAGGACCAGATGGACGAAGGTGCGCATCAGCGTTCTCCTCTGTGTGGGGCAGACGATATGCGGGGATTTCTTTTACTCGTCTGGTGCCGGTGGCGGGGAAGCGGCCCGAAGCTGATCGAGCGCGAGTGACACCGTGGTGCGGCGGACCGCACCGAGGTGGGACCGTGCCACGGGGAGCGCCTCGAAGGTGGTCGACATGCCCAGCGCCCACGGCGCTGATTCGACCGGGGTCAGCCCACACCGCCCGAAGTGGTCCGAGAGCCGGCCGATGGCGCTGTCGAGCGCGGCGATGTGCACCGGATCCGCGTCCGGATCCGCGTCGGGGTCGGGGTCGGGGTCGGGGTCGGTGCCGGTGCCGAGAATGGAGCCGGTAGTGAGCACCGGGTAGGGCCACATCAGCACGATCCCGGTGGGCAGCATCCGATGAATAGTCTCAGCCACCAGCCACAGTCCCAGGTCGTGGCCCCGCAGCGGTTCGGTGACGAACGCGATGTTCGGGATCAGGACCGCCTCGGTGACGACGGTCAGAGTCTCGTACTGTTCCTCGACCTGCTCGGCGAGTTGATTACCGTCGAACAACCCCGCCAGCATCTCGTGATCGCCGTCGAACTGGTCCAGGCACAGGGCGATCGGGTCCGCGGCGCCGAGGCGGATCACCGTGAAGTCGAGCGAGCCGACGTGGTGAAGCAAACGGAAAGGGTCCCATGACCATTCATGTCCTTCTCAATCAGAAGGGCGGCGTCGGCAAGAGCACCGTCGCCGTCAATCTCGCCGCCGTCACCGCGGACGTTCTCAACCAGGATGACGACCCAGATGCCACCTCCCCGGTCGCTGCGGTCTCCGTCGACCCACAGGGTTCGGCGATCTGGTGGGCCGACCGACTCGACAACCTGCCGTTTCACGTCGTGCAGGCCCACGACGACCTCAACGGGCTACGTCAGCTGGGTCAGCTGCCCGGCATCCGACACGTGTACGTCGATACTCCCGGCTGGATCGATCTCAACGCCGCCGACGACACCTCCGACCCCCTCGGTCGCGGACCGGCCGCCGACGCGTTGCGGACGGTCCTCGAGGTGGCCGATCACGTCCTCGTGCCGATGGAGACCGAACCGCTGTCCTTCGACCCGACCGCGCGGGCGATCCGAAAGATCCTCGAGCCGCGCGGCATTCCGTACACCGTGGTGATCAACAACTGGGATCCCCGCGACGGAAAGTCCGACCTCGAGGAAACCAAAGACTTCGTCCGCGCGAACAAGTGGCCGCTCGCCAAGACCGTCATCCGGCACTACAAACTGCATGCCCGGGCCAGCGCCGACGGCCTGGTCGTCACCGAATACCCCGCCAACCGGGTGGCACTGCAGGCCCGCGAGGACTTCGACCGGCTGGCACTGGAACTGCGCATCGACAGTGGTCGGTGATGGCCCGCGGCACCCGCACCAACCTCGCGACCCTGGCCGGAGTCGTCGGCGAGAACTCCCCCCGTCGACCGGCCCGCAGTCGGCGGGACACCGACCAACGTGCCGCTGAGCGAGCTGGCACCGAACCCGCGCAATCCGCGTGATGAACTCGGCGACCTCGCAGATCTGGTCTCGATCACCGGCACCCAACTCAAACCCGCCCTGGTAGTCACCCGGGACGCCTACATGCGGCTGTATCCAGAAGACGACACCAAGATCGGGCTCGCCCGCTGAGTGGTGATCAACGGGTGCCGGCGCCTGGCCGCCGCCGAGAACTTCGGTCGCCCCAACCTCGACATCGTCGTCAAGGACGAGGTCGCCAAGGACCGGGAGACCCTGCTCGCCGCGGCGGTCATCGAGAACGTGGGCCGCCGCGACTTCGACGTCATCGAAGAGGCCAAGGCCGTCGAGCTCCTGATCAGCGAGTGCGGAACCGTCGACAAGGCGGCACTCAAGCTCAACAAGTCCAAGGCGTGGATCTCGTACCGCCGATCCCTGCTCAAGCTCGCCCCCGAGCTGCAAACCGCACTCCGCAAGGGTGAGCTCGCCGTCCGCACCGCCCGCTCACTCGCCCAGGTCCCACCCGAGGCCCAAGTCCAAGCCTGGGCAACCGAACAACAACGAGAACATAAGAAGCCCGAGCCGGATCCCACACCCGAGCCTGAAAACCGTATGCCAACAAGAACTCCCGTCACCGCAGCAAAGGTCGCCCACACCTTCCGTCGCCTGGAAGCCGACCCGACCACGCTCGCCGATTACCTCGACGCGGACGGATTGCGAACACTCATCCAGGCGCTGACCGATCGACGCTAATTTGGGATTCGCCCTGGGCTGCTCACCGCGATGAACAGCGCCATGCCGGAATGCTCGTTGGGAAGGCACAAGATGGCTGACTTCCGTTAGGGCTCCGGTGTGGTGTGAACTGATCCCTAGACAAGATCGATTTTTACTACGGCAGGGCATTTCGTCACTACGACCCGCTCACCACCCCAACCGAATCGGTGTATCCGGGCTCATGTGTCCACGCATGACGGTGGAGTTGCACCGTCGAAGTCGGACATCACGGTTCGACCCTTGCAGCGCCAACCTGAGCGACAACTGGTCAGGTCGGTTGTTTCTCCAGGTCGTCGAGATACTCGCTCAAGACGGTGGACGCGGATGGGTCGTCCGCGCGCTCGTGCAGGTGTGTGCGGAGACCCCGCGCCAACCGGTTCACCGCGGGTCCGGCATCGAGCACCGGGCGTACCTGCCCGAGCCGGGCGCACTGCTCGACGAGCGGCAGCAGTTCCGTGAGCGCGGCATCTTGCTGTCCCATGGTGGCCAACACTTCCACCTGCAGCAGGGCGGCGTTGAGGAATGCCCGCGGGCGAGCCTGCGGGTCGATTGACGCGACGAGGGCGTGTGCCCGCTCGTAGACGGGCGCGAGGTTCTGCTCATCGTTTTGGGTGGTCAGGGCGGCCCGAATCGCCGAGTCCTCTTCCATTTCGAAGGTGACGACGGCGATTCCATTGCTCCGATCGCACTGACGTCGGCTCTCGGGGTCGATAGCCGGGGTCCCGGAGGCCGCATGTCCGATTCCGGCTCGGACTCGTTCGTTGGCGATTCGCGCCGCCAATCGGGGCAAGCGCAGTTGCTGCGCCAGCCGGGCGCCCTCGTCGAGCCGCGTCTTCGCGGCATCCGTCTGCCCGAGCAGGTGTTTCAGTCGGGCGCCCGTGCCGTAGGTGGCGAGCATGAAGTCGACAGTGCCTCCCTCGGCACCCAAGGTGTGGCTACGGTCGAGGAGTTGATCCGCCTCGGTGAGGTTGCCCTGCTCGTATAGCAGGTCGCCAAGTAACGCTGCGGTGAGCCGGGTGCCATAGCCGAGCCCCTCTTCGGCCTCGGTGGCCAGTGCCATGGCGTGCCGGAAGCTGGCCTCTGCCGCCGACAGGTCGAGTTGTTCCCGTGCGGCGATCCCGGCCATGCAGTATCCGTAGATGCTGGTGAAGGGCCCGGTGGAACGTTGATGGAAGGGCAGCGCCCACTTCTGCCATCGGCGGGCATCGTCGAAATCGAATCGGTAGATGGCGCGGAAAGACGCGACGTCCGCTGCTCCGCACATGACCCAGGGTCGCAGTGTGTCCGCCCGGGCCATGCACCGCTCGACGGCCTCGTCGAGCCCGTCGATCAGGTCGTTGAACGCGGTGATCGTGGCGTGGATGAACCTCGCCTCGACGCGCATATCCACAATCATGTCGTCATCGCCGCTGGCCAGTGCTGACTCCGCGACGGAAAGATATTGTTCGGCATCGCGCGGATGATGCAGCAACGTGTGCGCCCACGCGATAGCGATCTGAAGGCGGGCCCGGCCAGCAGTCCTTCTCGCCGGCAGTTTCGCGGCGAGGCCGAGAAGCGTGCCCATCTGCGACTGCTCGAGCAGATCCATCGCGGCGTCCTCGACGAGCGTGACAGCGTCGCTCTCGTGACCGGCGAGAAGGTAGTGGTCGACCGCCTGACTGAGAAGGTGCCGGTCCGCGAACCACTGGCCTGCTCGCCGATGAAGCTCGACAATTCGCTCGGGATCGTCACGCTCGAGGCGGTGCTGGAGGAACTCGGCGAACAGGTGGTGGTAGCGGAACCATCTCCCCTCCTCGTCGAGCCGGCGCAGGAACAGATCACGGGACTCGATGTCCTCGAGCGTCGCTTGCCCTTCCCGGTTGTCGGTGAGCGCGCGTGCCAAGCTGCCGCACGTCTTCTCGGTGATCGAGGTTGCGAGGAGGAAATCGAGGGTGCCTCGATCGAGACTGCCGAGGACGTTCTCGGCCAAATACTCGCCGATGGCCCGATTCCCTCCGGACAGATGCTCGATCAGCCTCCGCGGCTCCGGGTGATCACGTAACGCCAGTGAGACGAGTTGCAGTGCCGCCGCCCATCCATCCGTCGACTGTTCGAGCTCGACGATGTCAGGTGCGTCCAGCTCGAGACCGGAGCGGTCGACCAATAACTGGGTCGATTCCTGGACGTCGAAACGCAATGCTGTGGAGTCTATTTCGATGAGTTCGTTGCCCACACTCATTCTGCTGAGCGGGAGGCCGAGCCGGGTGCGGCTGGTGACGATCAGGTGCAGGTGGTGGCAGCCGTGCTCGAGGAGGAATGCCAGCGCCGACCGGGTGTCCTCGTTGCTCACGCGGTGCCAGTCGTCGATGACCAGGGCGACGTGGTGGTCGGACGAATGAAGCTGGTCGATCAGCGAGGTGAGAACGTACCTTTCGCGGTCCGCGCCGTGGACTTCGAGTTCACGAACCAGCTCTCGGCCGAAAGCTGGTTGCGCCATCGCAATCGACTCGATCAGGTGGGTGAGGAACCAGATGAGTGTGTTGTCGTCGTTGTCGATGGTCAGCCACGCAGTGGCCACCTCTTCCTCCCGCAGGGCCGCGAGGCGTTGGGCGGCCAGTGTGCTCTTACCGAACCCCGCGGGTGCGTGAATCAGCACCAGGCGCCGGCGACCGCTCCGGCGCAGGCGTTCGAGCAGGTGCGTGCGTGCCACCGTCGCTCCCGGTGTGACCGGTGGGCGGTACTTGGTGGACGCACTCGGTGGCGGGGGTTGATCCAGCCGGGTCCCGTTGCCGCGTCGGTATCGAAGATATTCCGACACGCCCACCCTGACCTCGTCCGTGGGTCGGAAGAGGCGGTCGTCGTCACCGACGATCGGAAGCGGGATATCCGCCAGTGCGAGACCGATGTGTTCGCCCGCGTCTCGCAGCGCGGCGCCCAGGTCTGCAGCAGTGGTGGGGCGCTCCGCTGGGTCCCGGGCCATGGCCGACTCGATCACCGTGCACACCGCCTCCGGAACTTTCACGTCTCGTAGATCGGGCAGCGGCTCCGTGCCGATGCGCATCAGCTGGGCGAAGACCTGCTCGCCGCGGCGACGGGCAAACGCCGGTCGGCCCGCCAGTGCGGTGAACAGTGTCGCCCCGAGTCCGTAGACATCCGTGACCACCGACGCGTCGACGCCGCTGAGCAGTTCCGGGGCGGTGTACGCGGGGGACCCGGCCACCAGACCCCGGGTGGTCTCCTCGCCTCCGGTGATGCGGGCGATGCCGAAGTCGGTCAACTGCGGCTCGCCGTACTCGGTCAACAGGATGTTGCCCGGTTTGATGTCGCGATGCAGCACTCCCGCGCGGTGCGCGGTCTCCAGAGCACCGGCGAGTTTGACACCGACGGCCAGTGCCTCGGCGGCCGTCAAGGCACCGTGGTGGGTGATCCAGGAGTCGAGAGAGTCACGGCGATGAAACGGCATCACAATGTAGGGGCGACCGGTGTAGGTGATTCCCGCTTGCAGCACATGGACGATGTTCGGGTGCCCGGACAACCGCCCCATCGCCTGCTGCTCACGCAAAAAACGCGCACGATCCATATGGTCCGGATCCGGACTCAGAACTTTGACGGCAACTACCCGGTCGAGCGTCGGTTGCCGGCACCGGTACACGATGCCGAAACCGCCGCGGCCGACGATGCACGCGTCTTCGAAACCTTCAGCCGCCAACTCCGCGACGACGTCGGCATCGACCTGTCGTTGCGTGCTCTCGGTGGCGTCGTCCGTCATGGCAAGTCTCGGAGCGCCGGGACCGGTTCGCCGATTCTCCACACCCGGGCCCACCAACTCCTGCCCATGGGGTCTCCTCGCGATGCGCCTATTCCATTCTAGATACCGCCGACTCGCTGGTGCCGAAAACGCTGGTGATGGCGAGAGATGGCGACGCCGCAATATGCGCGCCGCCGCCGGACCGGGAGGAACACCGCGCGGCCGCGTTCCGCATCGACGCGGTGCCCGCACCAGAGATCTCGTGCAGCGCCGCCGCCGAACCCTGCAGTGTGGAGCCACCGTCTCGAGCTGCTGCGCGATCTGGGTGTCGCCCTGCCCGGCGGCGACCAGCGCTTGTGCTGACCCGCGCGGACGCCACCTTGTGCTGACCCGCACGGACGCCGCCTTGGGCTCCCTCGGTGACCAGCTGGGAGCCCTGTCGACCGCACTGCAAGCCGCCGACGCCCCACTACCACCCGCGGTGAGGCTCCGGCCACTGCCGCCGGCAGCCGATCGCCTGGCGCGAGCCCGAAGAGAGGCACCGGCGATGATCCCGGTGGTCACCGCGGATCCGACGGCGCCGGCAGTCCTGCCGACGCCCGATGCCTACGAGTTCTTCTCGCCTACGAGGGGACGGCGTGGCCCAACGAGGTGACGCTGCGCTCGACGGAGCTGGGCTACGAGGCAGGCGAGTTCCTAGAGTTCGTCGCTCCTACCCCGCTGCTCATGGTGATCGCCGAAAACGACGTCGTGATGCCGGGCGAGTGGGCCGATGAGGCGTACGAGACCGCGGCGGACCCCAAGCGTCTCGTCACGATCCCCGGCGGCCACTTCGACGCATACACCGGTCACAGCTTTGAGCTCTCGAAGGGCGCGGCGCGCGACTGGTTCCTTGAACACCTGGCGCAGAAGAAAGTCGCGTTGGCCTGAAGTCGAGGTCGAAGCGGGGCCAACACCAATAGCGACTCCGCTTCGCCAGTCGCTCGGTCGCGAAGCGTCGGTCGGACGCCAACTATCGAGTTTGTCGCTATCTGTTCAGAATCAAGGGGATTCGACGAAACGCAGCGGCACTGGCGTCCGTGCAACCTCAGGAGCGTAATTGAGACGAAGGCGTGGTTTCACCTGCCGGGACGGCAGCCATCGCGGCGTCGAGCAAGATCTCGGCCGCCGCACGGGCGCTCGCGGCGCCGGAGGAATCTCGGAACAGCACAGCGGACGCGGTGGCCCCGTCCAGCAATACGGTGAGCTGGATGGCGAGGCCTACCGGATCGGGAACGCCCATCTCGGCGGCGAGTTCAGCGAAGTACGCTCGCCCGGCGCCCTTGATTCGCTGCGCGATTTTCGTGACCTCATGGTCCGGGGACGCCATCTCGACGGTTGCATTGATGAACGGGCAGCCCCGGAAATCTCCCTTTTCGAGCCCTTCAAGGATGATGTCGAAGGTCATCAGGATCGCCTCGCGCGGCGAGGACGCACGTCGCCCGACCTCGTCGACGACGTCCTCGCGAACACGCTCGCCGCGACGCTCCAGGTAAGCCGCTGCCAGCCCGTCCTTCGAACCGAAGTTGCGGTAGAGCGTCATGATCGGCGTTCGCGCCTCTTCGAGCACCCGATTGATCCCAACAGCGCGGATGCCCTCCTTGAAGAAGAGGTCATCCGCGGCCGCCAGGAGACGATCACGCGGCGGGACTTTCTTTGCAGTCATGGACCTAGCATAGCGAGCACTATCTCACACTGTCACATGGTGAAGAGATGCGATTCGGGAGTCACGGCCCTCTGGCCGGACCCTCATATTCGGGCGGCCTGCAGGGCAGCCGCCAGACTGGCCTGTTCAGGCCCTTCTGCAAGATCCGGGTGGTCGAATATCTACTTAATACCTTGCCCCGAAGTATGATAGAAAGTACTCTCTCCACAGTCCTTCCGTCGGCCACATCGGGCCGCGCCAACGCTCTTCTACCCGCAAACCTGGAGGTACCACGTGTCCATCGATACTCACTCCGTCGGCGTCTGTTCGGAATCGACACCGGTTACACCGCCGATCCGCGCGACGGTCTACGTCGGTCGCTGGCCCGAGATCCCGACTCCTTTCCCCGGAATGGAGACCGGAACTTTCTCGCCCACCACCTCCACCATCGTGAGTGGCCCGACCGAGGCAGTTCTCATCGACGCCCAGTACCTCGAGGACGACGTCCGAGACCTCGGCGACCTCATCGAGCGCACGGGAAAGACCCTCACCACGATCTACGTCACGCATGCGCACCCCGACCACTATCTCGGCATCGGTCCCCTGATGAAGCGGTTCCCCGAGGCAAAGTGCGTCGCGCTGCCCCATGTCGTCGAGGCCATCAAGGAGACCAGGGACGAGTACGCTGAGCAGTGGAAGCTGATGTTCGGCGACTCCAGCGTTTCCGGCGACGCGCTCCCCGAACCGATCGCGGGCGACACATTCTACGTCGACGGCTCACCGCTGAAGATCATCGAGGTCAAGCAGGCCGACATCCACCCGACCACGATCGTCCACATCCCGTCGATCGATGCCGTCGTGGCCGGTGACGCCATCTACAACGAGATCCACCCGATGCTCGGCCTGGCGACGCCCGACGAGTGGCAGGACTGGCTCGACACCGTGAACCTGGTGGAGGAGCTCAACCCTCGGATTATCGTCGCCGGCCACCGCCGGCCCGACGGCGACGATTACGCGGTCGAGACGATGATCGCCCAGACCCGCGCCTACATCAAACAGTTCGCCGCCGCGTACGTCGACGCAAAAGACGCGCAAGAACTCATCGCGACCATGCAGGAGAAGTTCCCCTATCACGGCAATCTCTGGACGCTGTGGTTCTCGGCTTTCAATGCCATCGAGGCTCGTAACGCCTTCGGCGACAAGACAAATCGGTGAGTGACGAGCGAACCCGAATGATGGCGTTCGCGGAGCGGTGGTACCGCTTCGGCGGCGGGAATCACGAAGACATCATGGTGGAATTCGGGGTCACCGACGCGGTGTTCTTCGCCCGCCTGCGACAGCTTCTCGCGGGTTCACCGGAGTTGATGAACCACCCCATGGGTCAAGCCATTGACGATGTCGCGGCCGGCCGCCTCGCCGCCATCGACAGCAGCCACTCGCAGGGCGCGCAACCGATACATGGGAGGCCCGAATCGAAGTCGGCGTGACCCGCCGAACCGGCAATGCCAGACTTCGAACAAGGTCATCGACAAAGGATTTCGCGCTGTCACCCGTGACCTGCGCCTGAAGGCGAACCAGCTCGGAGCTCCCCCACCACGGTGGTCTCCGGGCTGGTTCGACGCCTTGATCGGTCTCGCACCGGAATCGCGGGGTTGGCGGCACAGGTTCGACCGTCACACGGCCAGCAGACCGAATTGCCGCCGGATACAGCGATCAGGACAGTCGAATACCCAAATTCAGACGCGCTCGAAAGTGAGAAATGAACTAATGACCGATCAGCATGTTCTACCCGCCGGAGACGAGACGGCGAGACGAAGAACACTGCGGAAAGGACTCTTGGCCGCGTCGGCGGGAACGATAGTCGAATATTACGACTTCACGGTCTACGCGTATCTCGCGGTGGTGGTAGCTCCGCTGTTCTTCCCTGGAAGCGACCCGACCGCCGCCCTGCTGGCCAGTCTGGCGGTCTTTGCGTCGGCTTATCTCATGCGTCCGCTCGGGGGATATTCTTCGGTCGCGTGGGTGACCGGAGCGGACGAAAGATGGTACTGCTCCTGTCCGTGTTGCTCATGGGCTTCTCGAGCCTCCTCATGGCATTCCTTCCAACATATGAGACGGCTGGAATCGTCGCACCCATCCTGCTCGTGATTGCCCGACTCGCACAGGGTTTCTCGGCCGGCAGCGAGTTCGGTGGTGCCCTGACCTTCGCATACGAGATTGCCGGGCCGAAACGGCGAGGACTGGCGTCGTCTTCCGTTTTTCTGGGCACCACAGGCGGTTTCGCGCTGGCGGCCATCTGTGTCGGTGCGGTGTCGAGCCTCCTGTCCGAGGCACAGATGACTTCCTGGGGGTGGCGAGTTCCGTTCTTGGTGGGCGTTCCCCTTCTCGTGATATGCCTCTGGACCAGAAGTAAGGTTGCCGATACCCCCGAGCATGATAAATCCGTGCAGGATGGCTCGGTGGAGAATTCCCCTCTCCGGACGTTGTTGAGGACGCAATCTTCTTCGATCCTCCGCGGCATCGGACTCTCGAGCCCCGCCAGCGCCTGCCTATACATGGTGTTCACCTACATTGGCATCCATCTCGTCAAGCAGAATGATCTGAGTGGCACCGACGTTGCGTGGATCTCCGCCGGCGTGATCGGGTGCATTACGCTCTTGATGCCGTTATACGGGATGATCATCGATCGTTTCGGGGCACTCAGGTCTTATACCTGCGGAACAGCAACATGCACGGTTTTGATTTCCCGGTTCTTTAGCTAACTGCGACAGGCTGCCGAACGATTGCGATCGGCTCGTTCTTGGTATTCGGATTGGCGATGGCCGTAGTGCCCGTAGCATGCGCGGCTTTCCTACCCTCCCTGTTCGACTCGCGTACGCGCGTGACCGGTGTCGCTATGGGAAACAACTTTGCAATAGTCTTGACCGGCGGAACAGCAGCTTATGTGTCCACGTGGCTGATCCGGGAAACCGGTAGCGCGGTATCACCGGGATTCTTCGTCACGGTGGCGTGCCTCATCGGCCTCTGCGCACTGCTCTCGATCAAGAGGGCCGCAAACTCCACCGGAAAATACGAGCACACGCTGAGGCTATGAGGCGTCAGTTCCAATCACCGGTTGATATCGACCCCGTGACCGGCGAACGTCGCCGCGGGGAATGGGTGGGCGCACGACTACAGCCGCGCCGGAGCGAAAGAAGGATTCGGCGCGGGGCGAAGGTCTGATCGCTGTCCGCCTTGGGTCCGGTCGTGCTGCAGGCCCCCAACCGCGTCGACCGCCGTTCAGATAGGACATCCGGTCGACGAGTTCCTGGGGTCCTACATCGTCTGGCTGGCGAGGGGGACAGCCAACGGCTGGTCGAGCACGGTCAGCGGGCTGCGTCGAGCGTGGCACCAACTGTGTCGAGGAGCTCGTTCCAGGAGGCGATGAGCTTGGCGACGCCTTTCGCGTTGCCGCCTCCGCGAGCATCAAACATGCAGACGCGCCTGTGCCGCTACTTTCACCACTGACCAAAGATCCGGCGAACTGCTTGGTGGAGTTGATTTTTGCTTGCGGCCTAGCAAATGTCGTCGAGCAGGGTCCGCAGCAGCGCCTCGAGGAACGAAATTTTCTGAGACTTGGTGGAGTTTTCAGACCCGAACAGGTCGTTGAGGCGGTCGAGCTCCTGCCGGAAGGTGACCATCGTCGGGTTACGCTTTCCTCCTGAGCTGGCCGCTGTCCCACCCGAAAGCCCGACTCCGGCGCCGAGGCCGATGCCACTCTTGCCCTGGTCGACCTGCTTGACGCGCTGCAGGACCACGTCGGACAAGTCAATTGGTGCGGTGTAGTTGTCAGGCTGGATGACCGTGTCGAGATGGCGCAGGTAGATCTGCTTCTTCTTCAACTCCGGATCGTCGTAGTCGGCGATGTAGGAGATGAAGGAAGCCTCGCGTTGATTGAAAAGTGGAGCGACGCGATCTGTTCTGGAGCATTCTCTATGAAACAGTCTTGGAAGATTCACCTTCGGGAGCCGAAGTCGGCCGCAGCGGCTTCCCGCCAGACCGCGAAACGGTCGGCATCTCGGTCCGTCATTCGAGTGCTGTCAGCCGATGCCGGCCGAGCCGGAAATGCGGTGAACGCGGAGTTTTTCGATCCGGTTGTTCAAATACTTCGAGTGGCGATGATTGAGGCATGCGATCATCTCGCGGTGTGTGACCTGGTGACTGCCGAGTTTGTCGGTGACGATCACCCCGCACGTACCCCGAACCCTTTTGAGCAGCTTGCGAAAGAACATCCTGTCGTCGTCGTCGAAACTCCCAAGCTCGGGTCGTTCGCGATTCATGAGATGTGTGCCGCATCGCCCGCTGGTTCCATGAGGGCGGGGGCTGACCGCCGAGGAGGTAGCCCGGCAATACAGTGAGTACGCCTCGAGCATGGTCGGCGCCAAACGGGCGTCGGCTACTCGCCGCGGTCGAGCACGGAAGGCGGCCGCCGCACGCTGACCGGTTCGATGGCGACCGGCTTCCGATGTCGCACCTGGTCAGGCGTAGGGGTCTGCGAGCCCGACGTATCGGATGTCGAGGTATTCGTCGATTCCTTCGAAGCCGCCTTCGCGGCCGAGACCCGACTGTTTGACTCCGCCGAAGGGTGCGGCCGGGTTGGACACGACGCCGACGTTGATTCCCAGCATCCCGGATTCGAGTTCCTCGCTCATGCGGAGGGTGCGCGCGGTATCGCGGGTGTAAACGTAGGCGACGAGTCCGTATTCGGTGTCGTTGGCGACCTGGACGGCGTGCTCCTCGTCCCGGAAGGTCGTGATCGGGGCCACGGGTCCGAAGACCTCTTCGCGGAGGATGCGCGCATCGGTGGTGACGCCGGTCAGCACCGTCGGGGAGTAGAAGTAGCCGTCGCCCGGCACCGGCCGACCGCCGGTGACGATCGCGGCGCCGTGTGCGACGGCGTCCTGGACCAGGGCGTGAACCTTGATCCGGGACTCCTCGTCGATCAGCGGGCCGAGCTGGGAGTCCGCCTCGATACCGGGTCCGACGACCAGGCGTGCCATCTTGTCGGCGAGCTTGGTCGCGAACTCGTCCGCGACGGTTTCGTGCACGAGGAACCGATTCGCCGCCGTGCAGGCTTCCCCCATGTTGCGCAGCTTGGCGATCATGGCGCCGTCGACGGCTGCGTCGATGTCGGCGTCGGCGAACACGAGGAAGGGCGCGTTGCCGCCGAGCTCCATGGAGGTCCGCAGCACCTGCTGTGCCGAGTCCGCGAGCAGCCGCCGGCCGACTTCGGTCGATCCGGTGAACGAGAGCTTTCGCAGCCGGGGGTCGGCGATGAGCGGGCCGGTGACCGCTCCGGCGCGCGAGGTAGGGATGACGTTCAGCACGCCGGCCGGCAGCCCGACCTCTTCGAGGACCTGCGCGAACAGCAGGGTGGTCAGGGGCGTGAGCGTGGCGGGTTTGACCACCATGGTGCAGCCGGCGGCGATCGCGGGGGCGATCTTGCGGGTCGCCATGGCCAGCGGGAAGTTCCACGGTGTGATGAACAGGCAGGGGCCTACGGGCCGTTTGTGGACCAGCAGCCGGGTCTTCCCGTCCGGTGCCGCCGCGTATCGGCCCGACACGCGGACGGCCTCTTCGGAGAACCACCGGAGGAACTCGGCGCCGTAGGTCACCTCGCCGCGCGCCTCGGCGAGCGGTTTGCCCATTTCCAGGGTCATCAGCATCGCGAAGTCGTCGGATCGGGCGATGACGGCGTCGAACGCTGCGCGCAGTAGTTCGGCGCGCTCGCGGGGAGCTGTTCGTGCCCATGCCTTCTGGGCGGTGGCCGCGGCGTCGAGGGCGGCGGCTCCGTCGGCGACGGTGGCGTCGGCTACGACGGCGAGCTCCCGACCGGTCGCCGGATCGTGCACCGGGAACGTGTTCCCCGAGTCGGAGGGACGCCACTGCCCGCCGATGAACAGTCCGGTCGGGACCGCTTCGAGTAGCGCCTGCTGGGGTGTCTGGGTAGTGGTCAAGTGCTTCCTCACTTCTCGTCGTCGAAGATGATGACTTGCCGGATGGCGTTGCCGTCGGCGAGTTGGTCCATGGCGGAGTTGATGTCCGACAGTGCGATTCGGGACGAGATCAACTTCTCGACCGGGAGTTTTCCGTCGCGCCACAGCTGCGCGTACACCGGGATATCGCGGGCCGGTACCGCGGAGCCGAGGTAGCTGCCGATGATGGTCCGCGCGCCGGCCACCAGAGCAAGCGGCGAGATCGAAGAGCGGGCGTCCGGGGCCGGAAGCCCGACGGTGACGGTGGTGCCGCCGGGGGCGGTGGCCGCGACGGCGGTCTCGAAGGCGCGCGGGTGCCCTGCCGCCTCGATGACGATCGGCGCCTGAATGTTCAGCTCGGCGACATCTTGGGGAGTGTAGGTCGCGGACGCACCGAACTTTGTTGCCTGGGTGAGCTTGTCGGGATTCGAGTCGACACCGATCACCTCGCCCTCCCCGAGGGATAACGCGGTGATCAGCGCCGCCATGCCGACACCACCGAGCCCGACGACCATGACCGCTTGGCCCGGGGTCGGGCGACCGGCGTTGATGACCGCGCCGCCACCGGTGAGGACGGCGCACCCGAGTACGGCGGCGATGTCGGGTGGGACGTCGTCCCCGACGGGTACGACCGAATGCTGGTCGACGACGGCGTGCGTGGCGAACCCGGAGACGCCGAGGTGATGTTTGATGTCAGTATCGTCGCGGTGCAGGCGGATACCACCGCCGAGGAGGGTGCCCGCGTTGTTCGCTGCGCTGCCCGGGGAGCAGGGCAGTTTGCCGTCGGTTCGGCATTCGCCGCAGTTGTTGCAGCGAGGCAGGAAGGCCATGACGACGCGCTGCCCGACGACCAACTCGGATACACCGTCGCCGAGCTGTTCGACCCGGCCTGCCGCCTCGTGGCCGAGCAGCATCGGGATCGGCCGCGGACGGTTACCGTCGACGACGGACAGGTCGGAATGGCAAATTCCGGCCGCTTCGATCCGGACGAGGACCTCGCCGGGTCCCGGCGGATCGAGTTCGAGCTCGGTGATCGAGAGCGGTGTGGAGTCCGCGTACGGCCGTGGACGGCCGCTCGCCTCGAGAACGGCTCCGCGAATTTTCATCGTGTGTGTGTTTCCCTTCTGCGGCGTCTCGCAGCACTGGCTGCGGACCGCTCTAACGACAACGCGGATGCGGAATGAACGGGACTATTCGGCGACGACTGCTTTTGGACGGTGCAGCCGGTCAGGAGAGCATGATTCGTCACGGGACGAGGTCGGCCGCGGAGCTCTGCGCGTCGCGAAGCGCGATGACACTTATGGCGGAGAACTCGAGCGACCAAAGATTGCCGTGGTGCGGGTACTTGGCCGACATGGCGTCGATGAGGTCTTCAGCGCCCTTCGCGGTCTCGTAGGCGGCCGCGAAGTCCTGGATGTAGGCGCGGGTCTGCGCGATCATCGTCTCGACCGCGTAATCGTCGCCGTCGGGCCGGCGGTGGCCGGCCACGATCATCCGAGGGTTGAGCTTCTCTACGAGGTCCACGGTCTCGAGCCAGTCCTGCCACTCCTCGGGCGTCGCCAGGCCGAGCATCGGGTGGATCTCGTTGTAGATGGCGTCACCGGCCACCACGACATCGATCGACGGGATGTGCACGATCGAGGTCGGGTGGATGTCGGCCTGCTTGACCTCGATGATCTTCAGCGGTGAGCCGTCGACGTAGAACGTGTCGGCCTCGATCGGGTCGGGGAGCGCATCGCTGACGACGCAGGCGTCGCCGAACAGCATCGCCCACTGCTGACGGTGTTCCTCCATGTTTTCCTTCATGGCCTCGACGACATGGGGCAGCGCGACACACTTCGCCTCCGGGAACCGCTCCATCAGGGGACCGATGCCCATGTAGTGATCGGCGTGCGCATGCGTGACGTAGATCGTGGTGAGTGTCTTCCCGGTGCGTTCGATCAGGTCTCCGAGATCCCGGACGTCGTCCTTCAGGTACTGGGCGTCGATGAGAACTGCCTCGGTCGGGCCACTCACGATGGTGGAGGTGGTCGGCGAGAAAGTCCCGGTGGGCATTTCGGGCCAGTTGTGCGGGACCTGGGGCCAGCGGCCGACGTAGGAAGTCGCGCGGATCGGCGGCGCAGCCGGCGACGATTCTGAGCCTGCGCTAAGTGAGTGAGCGTCGATGGTCACGTAGTACCTCCAGGGTTGCGGGTTGGCCAGCGCTTCTTTGCGGGGCATGGGGGCGGCGACAGTCCACTTGGAGAGAGTAGTCTCTATCACAGAGCAGGGCAAGAGCGTGGAGCGACTGCCCGATCCATCAATCGGACCACCTTTTACGTCAATTGCGCGGTCGGTTCCAGCGTGTCTCGCAAACCCTTCCCGCACTGCACCTCTCGATGTATCGAATTCTCGGGTGGCCCGCCGGGTGGGCTGATCAGTTCTTTGGCATGAAAACGCACGTGCCCGGCCGGGCTCGTCACCAGCGAAAGGACGCGGATGCTTTCGACACGGTTCACCGAGAGTTTGGGATCGAGCACCCCATCGTGTGCGGTGGGATGAACGCCGTCGGCACCGCCGACCTGATCGCGCCGGTGGCCAACGCGGGAGCCCTCGGGTTCCTCTCGGCGCTCACCCAGGCGACTCCCGAAGCCCTGGCCAAGGAGATCGAGCGATGCCGGTCCATGACCGACCGCCCGTTCGGCGTCAACCTCGCGATCCTTCCGATGCTCACCCCCGCGCCCTACGACGAGTACCGGGAAGCGATCATCGACTGCGGCGTCACCATCGTCGAGACGGCCGGGTCCAATCCGGCCGAGCATGTCGCAGCGTTCAAGAAGGCGGGCATCAAGGTCATGCACAAGGCCGTGGCCGTGCGGTACGCCCTGAAGGCCCAAGGGCTCGGCGTCGACGCGATCAGCATCGACGGCTTCGAGTGCGCCGGCCACCCGGGGAGCGACGACATCCCCGGGCTCGTTCTCATCCCCGCAGCCGCGCGCAAGGTTCGGATCCCCCTGGTCGCCAGCGACGGCTTCGCCACCGGCAGCGGCCTTGTCGCCGCCTTCGCCTGGGCGCATCCGCGGTCAACATGGGCGCCCGCTTCGTTGCCTCCACCGAAGCCCCCGTCCACCAGAACGTCAAGGACCAGATAGTCGCCAACGACGAGCGACCGACCCAACTGGTGTTCCGTGAGTTCAACAACACCGCCCGGGTGGCCCGCAACACTGTCTCGGAGAAAATCGCCCGTCGCTCCGCCGTACCCGGCGCCACCTTCGTCGACGTGGCAGACCTCGCGTCAGGTGCACGTGGACGTGATCGCGTACTCACCCACGGAGACATGCACGACGGCATGTGGTGGGCCGGGCAAGCCCAGGGTCTCATCGACTCTGTCCAGAGATGCCAGGGCATCATCGACGAGCCGATGGCATCGTCGCCGGCCTCGGCCGCTCCTTTTCGGCAGTCGGCTCGACTGCATCCCAGGCGGTCTGACCATGGGCTTCCAGACAATCCGGCACGACGTCAGCGATGGCATCCTGACGATCACCCTGAACCGACCTGACCACCTCAACGCCTTCACGGTCACGATGGCCGAGGAACTCGAGCACTCGTTCCGCGCCGTCAACGATGACGACTCCATCCGCGCCGTGATCGTCACTGGAGCGGGTCGTGCGTTCTGCGCCGGCATGAACCTCAGCCGCGAGGGCAACGTGTTCGGCCTCGACGAGCAACGCACGCCAGGCCTGGGTGACATGGACGACCTCGACGATCCGGCCATCGCCGCGGTCCGCGACACCGGGGACGCTGCACACTGGCGATCCACGACTGCCGCAAACCCGTGATCGCCGCCTTCAACGGTGCAGCCGTGGACATCGGCGCCACGATAACACTGGCGATGGACCACCGCCTGATGTCCACGTCCGTCCGCATCGGGCTCGTCTTCGGCCGCATCGGCATCGTGCCGGAGGCCTGCTCGACGTGGTACCTACCCCGGCTGGTGGGCCCGTCAGCGGCGCTCGATCTGGTTCTGCGGGCCGACATCCTCGGCGCCGAAGCCGCGCTGGCGGTCGGACTCGTCGACGAAAATCCACCCCGGCGAGGACCTGCTGACCCAGGCAGTCGCGGTCGCGGACTCCTGGACCCGGGACCGTTCCCCCGTCGCCGTGGCCCTGAGCCTGCAAATGGTGCGACGCAACGCCACCCTGACGCACCCGAGCCAGGCGCACCAAATCGACTCACTCGCCATGTTCTGGACCAGCGTCGGCGACGGCAAGGAAGGCGTCGCCGCCTTCCTCGAGAAACGAAAACCCGACTTCCACTTCCACGGGCGCGCCTCCACAATGCCCGACTTCTACAACGACTGGATCGCCGACCAACCCTGACCCCCGAACGCCCGCGACACCGAACTGACACTCCCACGCGTCCGCATGGGTGGCGTGATGATCGAGGATCGGCGCGGACAACGAGGTCCCTAGATCATCGAAAAGGTCTGCACCCAAGACACGGTGGCAGGTTCATCGCCTGATGACTCACCGGTGAACCTCCGATTCTCGACATGTGAGCACACCCGGTCCGCGCCGGGCGCGCACCACCCTTCCCGCACGACTTCGTCCGGTACGGCCCTGCTCTCGACCGCGAAGGAAGAGCGCCCACGGTGCCCTCACTCCCCCTACCACTCACGGTATTGACGCGGTAGTGATCGCTCTCTATCGTAACGGCCGTGGCAATAAGCGAGAGGCAGACATCACACATGCAGGCAACCAGCACCGCCAACACACCTACCGGTGAGGCATTCGAACGCGCGCTGCACGCGCACACGCTGTGCGAGGCGTTCCAGATCACCGCGGCCGCCTACGCCGACCAGGTTGCCGTGCGCACCGCCGAAGGCAGTGTCTCGATGACTTACGGCAATCTCGCCGAGCGGGTGCGTCGGGTCGCGGCCGGTCTCGCGGCCCTCGGCCTCAAACGCGGGGACACGTTGGGCATCATGCTCACCAACCGGCCGGAGTTCCACATCGTGGACCTCGCTGCCATGCACCTCGGCGCCATTGCATTCTCGATCTACAACACCTCGGCGCGCGATCAGATCGAGTACCTCTTCGCCGACGCCGGCAACCGCATCGTCATCACCGAGCGTGCGTTCGTCGACCGCCTGACCGCCGTCCGGGACGGCGGCACACCGATCGATCACATCATCGTCGTCGACGGCGCACCGGACGGCACACTCAGCCTCGAGGAGGTGGAGACCGGCGGCGACCCGCAATTCGACTTCGAGGCGACCTGGTCGGTGGTCGGCCCCGACGACCTCCTCACCCTGATCTACACCTCCGGCACCACGGGTCCGCCCAAGGGCGTGGAGCTCACCCACCACAACATGATGACCAAGATCCGCGCTCTACAGCAGATATTGCCCGTCACGCCGGGTGGCCGCACCATCTCGTTCCTGCCCGGCGCGCACATCGGCGACCGGTGGAGCGGACACTATTCACCCCTGGCAGTGTGGGGCTTCACGGTCACGACGTGCGCGGACGCGCGCAAGGTGATGGAGATCGTGCAGCGGATTCACCCGACGGCGTTCCTACTGGTACCGCGCATGTGGGAGAAGGCGAAGGCGGCCGTGGAGGCGGAAATCGACGCCGACCCCAACGTAGCGCGCCGCACGCTGACGCGCTGGGCCATCGATACTGGGATCAAGAAAGCCCGCGCCGAGCAGGATGGCCGGGCCGCCCGCCCGTTACTCGACCTGCAGGCGAAAATCGCCGACACGCTCGTCGGCTCGAGGATCCGCCGCAAGCTCGGGCTGGACCAGTCCGAATGGTTCCTCACCGGATCCGCACCCACGCCGCGCGACGTGTTCGAATTCTTCGCAGCCATCGGAATCCAGATCTGCGAACTGTGGGCCATGAGCGAGACCTCATGCGTCATGACCGTCAACCCGACGGACCGCAACCGGGTGGGCACGGTCGGAGTACCGATCCCCGGACTCGAGGTCAAGCTCGCTCCCGACGGAGAGCTCCTCGTGCGCAGCCAGACCGTCATGAAGGGCTACCGCAACAAGCCCGAACAGACCGCCGAGGCCATCGATTCCGAGGGGTGGCTGCACACCGGCGACATCGGGACGATCGACGACGACGGCTACGTTCGGCTGGTGGACCGCAAGAAAGACATCATCATCAACGCGGCCGGTAAGAACATGTCGCCCGCGAACATCGAGACCTGGCTCAGATCCTCGAGCCCCCTGATCGGCCAGGCAGCGTGCATCGGCGACGGCAAGCCGTACAACGTCGCCCTGATCACGCTCGACCCCGACGGCGCCGCCGGGAAAGCAGCAGACGACCCCACCACCATCGCCGAGGTCGCGGCCGGTGTGGAACTCGCCAACAGCCACCTCTCCCGCGTCGAACAGATCAAGAAGTTCACAATCATCGACGAATACTGGCTACCCGGCAGCGACGAACTCACCCCCACCATGAAGATCAAACGCAGAAACGTCGCCACCAAGTACGCCCCACAGATCGAAGAACTCTACGCAAAATAAGAATGGGAACCTGGGGCCGTGGATCAACTGGCCCCAGAGCGAGAGTCGAGCATAAAGTCGTCTCCGCTGGCTTCTTAGCATCCGTCGGGAAGCAGTGACCAATGAGAGTCGAATCTAGACTTGTTTGTGCACGACAGTGAGAGCGGTGCGGTGGGCAACCGCCCGAGGTCGGCGGTCTGCTGTTTAAATCCGCTCGACCCCGCGCAAGCTCGGTGCCGACCACAGAGTTCTCGTCGATACGATGGGAACATCGCGA
Source organism: Rhodococcus koreensis (assembly GCF_017068375.1). NCBI lineage: Bacteria > Bacillati > Actinomycetota > Actinomycetes > Mycobacteriales > Nocardiaceae > Rhodococcus > Rhodococcus koreensis. The sequence goes on along the minus strand of NZ_CP070610.1, from coordinate 1,154,629 downwards.
GCAAGTACATCGAACACGTCGTAGCCGCGTTAATAACTAAATCTCAAAGGTTTAGCGTGGTCGTTCCGAACCGGGCGGCAACCCGCGACTGCCGATCACCCTCGGTCACAAAAAGTTCAATCCATGGATTGACAGACACCTTCATCATGTCCCGTGCGCTTGGCAGGAAGGCGGGTGTTGAGGCGACGGCGCGCTTGACCGCAGTGATCAGACCCATTGCTCTCTCGGCATGCATGAGATGCACTGGGCGCCATCTGGCCAACCATGAAAAGGGAGAGGGTGCCTGTGACCGAATGCACTGCTCGTAGGCCACCGCTAACACGCCGGGGCATCCGCACCCGCGGAGTCCTTGTCAACGCCGCGCGCGTCGTGTTCGAGCGCGACGGCTACCTCGCCGCACGGCTCACCGATATCACTGCCGAGGCCGACTGTTCCATCGGGACTTTCTACACGTACTTCAATGACAAGGAGGAGATTTTCGCCGCCGTCATGGAAGCAACGAAAAACGAGATGCTCGACCCCGGGATGGAACACGTCGATGAGATCGATGACCCGTCCGCGATAATCGAGGCGAGCAATCGTGCCTACTTCGAGAGTTACCGCCGTAACGCAAAGCTCATGCAGCTGCTCGAGCAGGTGGCAAGTATCGATCCAGATGTCCGGGAATTACGACAGTCTCGCAGCCAGGTCTTCGTCGAGCGCAACGCTTCTGGGATCAAGGATCTCCAGCAGCGAGGTCTCGCCGATCCCGAACTCGATCCCGTGATGGCCTCGCGCACGCTTTCTGGTATGACGAGCCGGATTGCGTTCTCCACCTTCGTGCTCAACGAGAAAGTCGACTTCGAAGTGCTCGTCTACACAACAACTCGGTTGTGGTGCAATGGATTGCGCATCGCGGATCACCTCTGCAGAGCTGGCGTCTGACCATGTGAGGCATGGCGGCCTGTGACAGTCGCCGCGCCACGTCCACCCACTTCTACACGGCACGCAGAGGCCGCGGTCACATTAGGGTACGGCTTGAGCACTTGCAGCGGCGCGTTGCTGCCGTGATCGCGAGAGGGCAGAAATTGCCGCCGGTGTGGAAATCGCCACAGTCACCATTCACGCGTCCAATAGCTCAAAAAGTTCAAGGTAGTTGACGAGCAATGGATGCCCGGAAGCGACGAACTCACCCCCACCATGAAGATCAAACGCAGAAACGTCGCCACCAAGTACGCCCCACAGATCGAAGAACTCTACGCAAAATAACCATCGGACGAGCGACGCTCGAGGGGGAGCGTGCTTCGCCGTGGGGGAGCTGTGGCGTCCCGACCCAGGCGTTGGAGATCAGCTTCTCCTGTGGGTGAAAGTAGTTCGTCAGAAACGACTGCAGCGCCCATGGCCCAGGCGATCCCGGCGGGTTGCCGTCGTCGTGGACACCGGTCGGTCCCGAAGAATCTCGACGCCGCGTCCTTCGGCCAGCCAATTCGACACCGGCACATTGCTTTTCCGCAGTTCGCTCGACTCTGTGCACCAAACGCCCTCGCGCTGAGGCTTCCTGCATTCGGCGGCCACGGCGGCCACGGCGGTCGCTGGTGGCCGCCGAGGTGTCTCACCGCAGCGCGGCGGTGTCGTTATCGATGCGAGTTCGTGGAACCGCAGGATCGCCACAAGTTCGGGCAGAATCGAGGCTGGCCCCTTGCCGGCGAACGTACCCGACACCGTCCACTGGAACATCAGTGCCGCAATTCCTTTCGGTCCGTACCAGGATGCGCGGGCCGGTCGGGGGTGTGACGATTTCCTCCGCCAGCACCGGACTCCCCTGCACCCTGCGGGTAGTGACACCGGCTTTGTGTGATGAAGTCAACGCACACCATTGACAAGAGAGATTGCTCACTCTACCGTTGAGAGCGTGCTGCAGGGAGCTGACCGGCCCCCGATCATCAGCTCAGCACAAGCGCACCATGGCGGAATCCGCGAGACGAATTCATTCCCGCCGAGCGTTTCAGACGCGCCGGCGATATGCCGTTTTGCATTTACCCGCCCATCAAGTAGAAGGAGCACCCCCATGCCGCTCTGGCAGCTGTTCACCCCGAAGAATGCGTTCACATCCGAAGAAAAGAGCGATCTCGCCCAACGGATCTCCGATATCTACTCCGGCCCTCGGGCGAAGGGGACCCTCGGTTTCGAGCTGCCGCGGTTCTACACCACGGTGGTCTTCCACGAGATCGACGCGGACTCCTTCTTCGTCGGCGGCAAGTCCCATCAGAAGTTCGTCCAGGTTGAGGTCGTCCACATCGCCCGCACCAACGAGGGGGCCGCGGCGCTCATGGGGATCTCCGTTGAGGAAATCCTTGCGAACTACTTCGGGTCGGTCAGCGAGGTGCTCAAGCCGTACATCGAGGACCGTGGATACGAGGTGGAGTTCCACATCGAGACGGCGCCGTTCGAGACCTGGAAAATCGACGGCATGACGCCGCCGCCCCCGGAGTCGGCCGCTGAGCGGCGCTGGTTCGAGGAGAACCGGAGCTCGCCCTACGACGCCAAAGAACTGAACAACGACCCGCGGGTCGCGACTGCCTGAAACAGGCCGCGTCTCACCCACCAAACCTGACCAAGAACCGGGGTGCGTGCCGCGGCACGTACCCCGGTTCTGACCAAGCAATCCACATGACAGTTACTGAGGGAGAAGCCGATGCGTGAAGATATCGAGTTCGACGCTGAAGGCGTGACGCTGCGCGGCTGGTTCTACAAGCCTGACGACGCGTCCCGCGAAGTGCCCTGCATCATCTTGACGCACGGATTTTCGTGTACCAAGGAGATGGGTCTCGAACCCTTCGCCGAGGCGTTCACCGCCGCGGGGTTCGCCTGCGTGGTCTATGACCACCGGGGGTTCGGTGCCTCGGGCACGGCACCGGGCAAGCCGCGGCAGGAGATCGACCCGTGGGATCAGATCCACGACTGCCAGCACGCGATCACCTACGCGCAGGGCCGGCCCGAGGTCGACGCCTCGCGGATCGGCGTGTGGGGTTCCAGCTACGCGGGCGGCAACGCGTTCGTGGTCGCGGCGATCGACCGCCGCGTGAAAGCCGTATGCGGTCAGGTGCCTGGGGTCTCTATGCGGCGCACATTCGAGGCGAACGTGCCCGAGGAGTTCTGGCAGGCGGCATGGGACGGGCAGGCCGCCGATCGCCTGGCGCGAGCCCGAGGAGAGGCACCGGCGATGATTCCGGTGGTCACCGCGGACCCGACGCAGCCGGCAGCCCTGCCGACGCCCGATGCCTACGAGTTCTTCTCTGCCTACGAGGGGACCGCGTGGCGCAACGAGGTGACGATGCGCTCGTTGGAGCTGAACTACGAGGCAGGCCAGTTCCTCAAGTTCGTCGCTCCTACCCCGCTACTGATGGTGGTTGCCGAAGACGACAACGTTGTGACGCCGGCCGAGTGGGCAAAAGAAGCCTACGAGACCGCGGCAGAACCCAAACGCCTCGTCACGATCCCCGGCGGCCACTTCGACGCATACACCGGTCACCCCTTCGAGCTCTCGTCGGGCGCGGCACGCGACTGGTTCCTCGAACACCTGGCGCAGAAGGTCGCCCCGGCATCGGTCTGACATCTAGGGCCTCCCCCGCTGCGGTCCTGTCAATAAGCGGGTACGGAGCGGGACTACGGCTGGGAAATGATCATCAGCGAGTTGCCGGCCGATCTGTGGAAGATCGACGGGTTCTCCCCGCCACCGTTCCGCTCGCCGGCGGAGAGGCGGTGGCGGCAGGACAACAACCCGAGCGCTGCGACGGCAACTACATCGGTGCATGAGGCCCTCGACAAGATGCCCAGCGTCTTGCGATGTCGCGGCGAGCGCGGTCGGCATCCTGAATTACAAGGTTTCGTCCGATCTGGGCGTGGCCACCACAAGGGTGAGCACTCGTTTCACAATCAAAAGGAGAAATAGTCATGCCGTTTTGGAGAATCCACCACCCCGTTGGGGCCTACACCGACCAGGACAAGGAGGACTTCGCGAAGGCCATTACAGCTCGCTACGCGGCAGAAATGCCGGCCTTCTACTGCGACGTGTTCTTCTACGAGGTGGAGAAAAGGAACGCGTTCAGGGGTGGCGAGGCCGACGGCAACTTTGTTCGCATCCAGGTGGAACACATCGCACGAGCGATAGACGGCAAGGTGATGCAGGAGTTCATCATGGACATGCTGACCGAGACCATCAGGCCTTGGCTCGACGGCCGGGGACACGATTGGGAAATAAGCATCGGGGAGATGCCGGCCGAGCTGTGGAGGGTCGACGGGCTCACCCCGCCGCCGTTCCGCTCACCGGCGGAGAAGCGGTGGATGAAGGACAACAAATCATCCCCGTACGACTGGACCGAAACGGTCGGTCTTAACGCGGATGGCCAGATCGTGGGGTTGGTCGATCCCAGGGGCTGAATACCTAGCGACCCACAGTCTGACCAACGCTCCGTAATCCCGGCCCGGGTCTCTGTGCCACCCAGAGACCCGGGCCCTCGGTCCGTTCGAGCAGCTCGGAAGGCGAAAACCAATGCCCTACGTCCCCTTCAACCCGTCCACCGGTAGGCAACTGCTCACGTTCGAGACCACCAAGGATGCCGACCTGCCCGTAAGTCTGGGTGCGCTTGATTGGTCGTGGCCGATGTTCGAGTGTGAGGCGAAAGTTGGACCGATCATGACTTTCCCGGCTCCGCGCAGGCTCGACTCGGACCGCTCGTCGGACATCGCGTGGTCGGTAGCCCGGACGTTTGCGCTGGCGGGGTCATGACACAGTCGGCATTGAAATGATAGGGATCGTTCTCTACTGTAAAGGTGATCACATGGAGAGGCAGAAATCACACATGCACGTACTCGAAGTCGCCAACGATCCCGGCGAGGCGTTTACTCGGGCGCTACAGGCCACGACCCTCTGCGAGGCGTTCCAGATCACTGCCGCTGCGCGGGCCGACCAAGTCGCTCTTCGCACTGTCGACGGAGGCGTCTCACTGACGTTCGCCGCACTTTCGGAGCGAGTCCGTCGCCTGGCGGCCGGCTTGGCGGCGCTGGGTGTTCGCCCTGGGGACACCGTGGCAATCATGCTCACGAATCGGCCGGAATTCCATATTGTCGACCTGGCCGCGATGCACCTCGGTGCCCTGCCGTTCTCGATCTACAACACCTCGGCACCCAATCAGATCGAGTATCTGTTCAGTGATGCCGGAAACCGGGTTGTGATCACCGAGCGAGCGTTCGTCGACCGTCTCGTGGCCGTGCGCGATGGTGGCACTCCGCTCGACACGATCGTCGTGGTCGACGGCGCACCGGAGGGGACGCTCAGCCTCGAGGACGTGGAAGCTCAGGGCGACCCGGACTTCGATTTCGACGCAGCGTGGTCGGCGGTCGGTCCTGATGACCTCCTGACACTCATCTACACCTCAGGCACCACAGGCCCACCCAAGGGTGTAGAACTCACTCACCACAACCTGATGAGTCAAGTTCGCGCGCTTCAAGAAGCAATGCCCACCACACCGGGCGGTCGCTTCGTCTCCTTCCTTCCCTCCGCGCACATCGGTGATCGGTGGGGTGCGCACTATTGCGCTCTGATGATCTGGGGATTCACAGTCACGCCACATCCGGTCGGCGGCGAGATACTGGACGTCGTGGAGCAGCTGCGTCCGACGGTGTTCCAGCCGGTGCCCCGTATCTGGGAGAAGGCCAAGGCCAAAGTGGAGGCTCAGCTCAAGGCCGACCCCAACTGGGCACGGCGCGCACTGCTGCGCTGGGCCATCGACATCGGGATCAAGAAGGCACAGGCCGCACGCGACAACCGTTCTCTCGGCAATATCTTCGACATACAGGCATCGGTCGCGGCCGCGCTGATCGGTGACAGGTTTCGTCGAATGCTGGGCTTGGAGAAAATAGACTGGGTCCTGTCTGGATCGGCCCCGACTCCCCGCGACGTGTTCGACTTCTTCTCGGCAATCGGTATTCCCATCTGCGAAGTGTGGGGCATGAGCGAAACGTCGCTTGCCATAACCATCAGTCCGCGCGACGCCATCCGGGAGGGCACGGTGGGGCTACCCCTGCCCGGAATCGAGGTGAAAGTCGCCGAGGACGGGGAGCTGCTCGTCCGTGGGGCGACAGTCATGCGTGGCTACCGCAACAAGCCCGACCAGACCGCCGAGGCGATCGATAAAGACGGGTGGCTCCATACCGGTGACATCGGGACGATCGACGAGGACGGCTACGTGCGAATCGTCGATCGCAAGAAGGAGATCATCATCAATGCGGCCGGTAAGAACATGTCCCCGGCGAATATCGAGTCACGGTTGCGGTCGAGCAGCCCGTTGATCGGGCAGGTCGCCTGTATCGGTGACGGACGGCTGTACAACGTCGCGTTGATCACCATCGACCCCGACGCAGCTGCCGGGAGATCGGCAAGCGATCCCGCCGTTATCGCCGAGGTTGCAGCCGGGGTCGATCTTGCAAACTCTCAACTTTCCAGGGTGGAGCAGATCAAGAAGTTCGCGGTGGTCGAGGATTACTGGCTGCCCGGAAGTGACGTGCTCACACCCACGATGAAGATCAAACGCAGGAATGTCGCGACAAGGTACGCCGCTCAGATCGACGACCTCTACTCGACATAGACGTGCCCGGCACGAGGGGGGCGACGCTGAACGCACGAACACCCGTCGACGAACGAGTCGTGCCGGTGGTGACTTCCAACCTGAGAAGGGCAGTTTCATTCTGCCGCTCCACCTTCGGTGACTTGTCACCATTCCGTCCGACGGGCACTGTGACGCAACATCACGAATAGGCTTATGGGGTACGAGCTTCTCCGGCGCGCATGCCATGGTCATTTCAGCCTCGGGATCGGTCCTCTGATGGAACGGTTTCCCGAAGGGAAATGCATTGGGCTGTCGCACATCGTGGAGGCAATAAAGAGACTCGGACGAGACGTCAGGCGTTGCAGGAGGTCGCGACAACCACGCCGAACAGTGGGCACAGATGTTCGGCGACACGAGCGTGACAGGTGCCGCACTTCCCGACCGTTCGACGGTGACACCTTCTTCGTCGACGGGTCACCACTGAAGATCATCGGGGTGGAACAAGCCGACATCAGTCCTACTACGATCGTGCACATACGGCCATCGCCGCTGTTGTGGCCGGCGACGCGATCTATAACGAGATCCATCCTACCGAGCATGCTGCCGTCGGCTTCAGCGAGTGGCTGTCGGTCATCTACGGAGACCGGGGCGTACGGGTGAGCTGCATTTGCCCGATGGGGGGTCAATACCGACATCCACAACAGGGCACTCGGTGCATCGGACGAGGCGTCGCAGCTCGGGGCGAAGGTGGTGGGTAAGCCGGAAAGGTCTTGCAACCCCGAGATGTCGCGGATTGCGCTAGCGGCGATCGAAGAGGAAACGTTCTTGATCCTCGACATCCCGAGGTGCTCGAGTACTGCCGGCGCAAGGTATCTGACTACGGCCGTTGGCTTGGTGGCATGCGGCGCCCTCAACGTACGCGGCTGCCGATCGGTTCGGCCCAGCCCGACCCTTGCGCCGCATTATGGTAGCGAGTATTCTCTCTCGTGGTATGAGATGCCCGGCGGCCTGACTCGGTAGAGCGCCGCCCAACCCGCAACCTGGAGGAATCTCGTGGATATTGACGCTAAATCGCCGGACGCAAGTTCGGAATCGACGCCAGCCGTGCCCCCGATCCGCGCAACGGTGTACGCCGGTCGCTGGCCCGAGATCCCGCCTATGTTTCCCGGAATAGAGACCGGGACCTTTCCGCCCGCCACCTCCACCATCGTCAGCGGCCCGACCGAAGCAGTTCTCATCGACGCCCAGTACCTCAAGGACGACGTCCGAGACCTCGGCGACCTCATCGAGCGCACAGGCAAGACCCTCACCACGATTTACGTCACGCATGGGCACCCTGATCACTATCTCGGTATTGGTCCCTTGAAGGAGCGGTTCCCCGAGGCGAAGTGCGTTGCGCTGCCGCATGTCATCGAGGCGATCAAGGAGTCCAGGGTCGAGAATGCCGAGCTATGGGAATCGATGTTCGGCGACTCCAGCGTCGCCGACGGCGCGCTTCCCGAACCGATCGAGGACGACACGTTCTACGTCGACGGCTCCCCACTGAAGATCATCGAGGTCAAGCAGGCCGATACCAGCCCGACCACGATCGTCCACATCCCGGCGATCGATGCTGTCGTGGCCGGTGACGCCATCTACAACGAGATCCACCAGATGCTGGGCCTGTCGACGCCCGACGAGTGGCAGGAGTGGCTCGAGACCGTGGACCTCGTAGAGAAGCTCAACCCTCGGATGATCGTGGCCGGCCACCGCCGGCCCGACGGCGACGATTACGCGGTCGAGACGATGATCGCGCAGACCCGCGCCTACATCCAGCAATTCGCAGCCGCGTACGAGGTTGCGAAGGACGCCGAGGATCTGATTGCAATCATGATGGAGAAGTTCCCGTACCACGGCCAAGTTTGGACTCTGTGGTTCTCCGCCTTCAATGTCTTCGAGCTGCGCAACGCGAATAGCTCAGAGGCAGAAACCGTTCGGTGACCACGGCGCCGGTCGCTGCGGACGGGTCCGGCCAACGCGTCATGGACGCATCCACGATGAGCACTGCGCACGCAGAGCGGCCCCTTGATGCCGGCGACGGCGCAATCACCGTGGAGAAGGACGGGGGCGTCCTACTCATCGGCATCGACCGGCCGGCTAAACGGAATGCGCTGACACCGGGTCTGTGAGCACGCCTGGGTGAGGTGTACTCATATTACGAGTCGAGCGACGCGCTGCGATGCGCCGACTTGTTCGGGCACGGAAAGGCGTTCTGCGCGGGCGCTGACCGCAATGAAATCAAAGACACCGTGGACATCGCTGACGCCAGCAGTGATCGAATGGATCCCTTCCAGTTGGCTGGACCGACATTGTCCAAGCCGTTGGTCGTAGCCGCCCACGGGGCCTGTGTTGGTTCGGGTTTGGAACTGGCGCTCGCCGGCGACTCATCGTGGCGGAACAAGCTACGAAGCTGGGGCAACCCGAAGCGCAACGCGGAATCTTCGCCTTCGGTGGCGGCTCGGTACGGTGGCCGCTTCGCGTCGGATGGGGCAACGCCCAGCGGTACTTGCTCACCGGCGATCTTCTCGACGCGCGCGAAGCATGGCGGATCGGATTAGTGCAGGAGGTCGTTCCTCGAGGTGCCGCACGGGACCGTGCCGCTGTACTGGCCACGGTGATCGCATCTTCGGCACCGCTGGGGGTGCGCAGCACCTTGGCCGTTGGACGCCGCGCCGTCTACGAAGGAGCAACTGCCGCATTCGAAGAGCAAGCGCGATGCCGATCGGAGATCATGCGGTCAGCTGGACGCCGCAGAAGGCATTGCATCGTTCGAACGACGCCCCGCACGCTATACGGGGATATGAGTGGCTCCTAGCGCAGCATGATGCGCTGCTTCTCCGCCGACTGACGGTACTGGATGGCCGGCCGCCCCCGGAGTCGGCCGCTGAGCGGCGCTGGTTCGAGGAGAACCGGAGCTCGCCCTACGACGCCAAAGAACTGAACAACGACCCGCGGGTCGCGACTGCCTGAAACAGGCCGCGTCTCACCCACCAAACCTGACCAAGAACCGGGGTGCGTGCCGCGGCACGCACCCCGGTTCTGACCAAGCAATCCACATGACAGTTACTGAGGGAGAAGCCGATGCGTGAAGATATCGAGTTCGACGCTGAAGGCGTGACGCTGCGCGGCTGGTTCTACAAGCCTGACGACGCGTCCCGCGAAGTGCCCTGCATCATCTTGACGCACGGATTTTCGTGTACCAAGGAGATGGGTCTCGAACCCTTCGCCGAGGCGTTCACCGCCGCGGGGTTCGCCTGCGTGGTCTATGACCACCGGGGGTTCGGTGCCTCGGGCACGGCACCGGGCAAGCCGCGGCAGGAGATCGACCCGTGGGATCAGATCCACGACTGCCAGCACGCGATCACCTACGCGCAGGGCCGGCCCGAGGTCGACGCCTCGCGGATCGGCGTGTGGGGTTCCAGCTACGCGGGCGGCAACGCGTTCGTGGTCGCGGCGATCGACCGCCGCGTGAAAGCCGTATGCGGTCAGGTGCCTGGGGTCTCTATGCGGCGCACATTCGAGGCGAACGTGCCCGAGGAGTTCTGGCAGGCGGCATGGGACGGGCAGGCCGCCGATCGCCTGGCGCGAGCCCGAGGAGAGGCACCGGCGATGATTCCGGTGGTCACCGCGGACCCGACGCAGCCGGCAGCCCTGCCGACGCCCGATGCCTACGAGTTCTTCTCTGCCTACGAGGGGACCGCGTGGCGCAACGAGGTGACGATGCGCTCGTTGGAGCTGAACTACGAGGCAGGCCAGTTCCTCAAGTTCGTCGCTCCTACCCCGCTACTGATGGTGGTTGCCGAAGACGACAACGTTGTGACGCCGGCCGAGTGGGCAAAAGAAGCCTACGAGACCGCGGCAGAACCCAAACGCCTCGTCACGATCCCCGGCGGCCACTTCGACGCATACACCGGTCACCCCTTCGAGCTCTCGTCGGGCGCGGCACGCGACTGGTTCCTCGAACACCTGGCGCAGAAGGTGGTCCCGGCACCAGTCTGAGATCAGTGTCTATAATCGCGGCGGCCTCACTTCGTTCCCCCAGCAAGGCGCGGGCACGAGGAGAGGTCGCCGCGATGCTCGCGCCGCGTCGGAACCGTGCGCCGACCGTAATCTATGGCTCGCTCGTCGTCGCCGTCGGTGCCGGATCGATTGTCCAGCACGGACCCAACCCGTCGTGGCAGGCCTGCAAACATCCCTGCCCGACCGGGGCCGTACGCCGCGAGGGCGACGTGCCCCGCTCCAGACGCGCCGGTACGGGACAGTCCGAAGCGCCCGGCGACTACCTCCTGCTTCGGATCAGTCCGCTACCGCAGAGTCGCGTACGTCGTCGCCGGTCGAGGCGGCCGCCAGCGCGGCGTCGATCAGGGCCTCGGCAGCCGAACGGGCGTACGTGGCGCCCGAGGAATCTTGATACAGGGCCGCGGCCGCGGCCGCACCGTCCAGCAGCACCGTCAGCTGGATAGCGAGTCCCGCCGGATCAGGCACCCCGGCCTCGGCCGCGAATTCGGCGAACATTTGCCGTCCCGCATCCTTGTAGCGGCGCGCGATCTTCGTGACCTCATGGTCCGGTGACGCCATCTCGACGGTCGCGTTGATGAAGGGACAGCCCCGGAACTCTCCCTTTTCGAGCCCTTCGACGATGATGTCGAAGGTCGCCAGCATCTTCTCCCGCGGCGAGGACGCACGTCGCGCGAGCTCGCTGGCGACCTCCTCGGCATTACGCTCGCCGCGATGCTCGAGGTATGCCGCGGCCAGCCCATCCTTCGAGCCGAAGTGGCGGTAGAGCGTCATGATCGGCGTCTGCGCCTCGTCCAGGATGCGGTTGATCCCCACAGCGCGGATGCCCTCCTTGAAGAAGAGATCATCCGCGGCCTTCAGGAGGCGATCTCGCGGGGAGATTTTCGTTGCTGTCATGCCACCATCTTAGCGAGCGAGCACTATCTCACACAGTAAAGAGAGCGCTATATCACATATCGAATGTGTCAGCCGCACGTGCGGGGCCCGTTGCCGTATGGGGCCGGACCGCCCCGGGCGCTCCGGCTGACGGATCGGGCAGTCACCCCGCACCCTTGCCCAGCCTGTGATAGAGACTACTCTCCCCCATGGACCGGTTCCCGGATGCGAAGTGTGTCGCGCTGCCCCATGTCGTCGAGGCCCTGATGGAAAACATGGAGGAACACCGACAGCAGTGGGCGATGCTGTTCGGCGACGCCTGCGTCTTCAGCGATGCGCTCCCCGACCCGATCGAGGGTGACACGTTGTACGTCGACGGTTCACCACTGAAGATCATCGAGGTCAAGCAGGCCGACATCCACCCGACCACGATCGTGCACATCCCGGCGATCGATGTCGTGGTGGCCGGTGACGCCATCTACAACGAGATCCACCAGATGCTCGGCCTGGCGACGCCCAAGGCGTGGCAGGACTAGCTCGAGACCGTGGACCTCGTAGAGAACCTCAACCCTCGGATGATCGTGGCCGGCCACCGCCATCGACGTGATCGACGCCGAACGGAACTCCGAGTCCGCCCGACACAAACGTCCCGATGCAGCTGATGGACTCGAGCGTGAGCGCCCATTGCAGGGCCCCCATTCACCCGATCGGTTCGGCGGCGTCACACGTCCCCGAAGGTCACAACACGCTGAGGATGTCGTCGACCCGCTGCTTCGCATCACCGAACAGCATCTGGCTGTTGTCGCGGAAGAACAGGGGGTTCTGCACCCCGGCGTAACCGGCGGCCATCGAGCGCTTGAACACGATGACATCGTTGGCATTCCACACCTCGAGCACCGGCATCCCGGCGATGGGTGACGACGGGTCCTCGGCCGCGGACGGGTTGACGGTGTCGTTGGCGCCGATGACGAGAACGACGTCGGTGTCGGGGAAGTCGTCGTTGATTTCGTCCATCTCCAGGACGATGTCGTAAGGCACCTTCGCCTCGGCGAGCAGTACGTTCATGTGGCCGGGTAGGCGCCCGGCGACCGGGTGGATGCCGAAGCGCACATCGACACCCCTCGCCCGCAACTTCGCGGTGAGATCGGCGACCGGGTACTGCGCCTGCGCGACCGCCATGCCGTAGCCCGGGGTGATCACGACCGACTTCGCGCCGGCGAGCAGCTCCGCCACGGCGTCCGCCTGGATCTCGCGGTGCTCGCCGTAGTCGACGTCGTCCGCCGGTCCGGCCACCACGCCGAACCCGCCGGCGATCACCGAGATGAAGGAACGGTTCATCGCCTTGCACATGATGTAGGACAGGTAGGCACCGGAGGAGCCGACCAGTGCGCCGACGATGATCAGCAGGTTGTTGTTGAGCAGGAAGCCGGAAGCCGCTGCCGCCCAGCCGGAGTAGCTGTTGAGCATCGAGACGACGACCGGCATGTCGCCGCCGCCGATGGACGCGACCAGGTGCCAGCCCAGGGCAAGCGCGAGGAGCGTGATCACGATCAGAAGCCACAGCTGCGGGTCGATGACGAACCGCACGGTCAGGGCCGCGAAGACCACGAGCGCGCCGAGGTTGATCACATTCTTGCCCGGCAATACCAGCGGCGCCGACTTGATCCTCGCCGAAAGCTTGAGGTAGGCGACGATCGAGCCCGTGAAGGTGACCGCGCCGATGAACACGCCGATGAAGACCTCGGCACTGTGGATGCCGAGCAGTCCGGCGGCCTCGAGCACCGCCGACTCGTGGCCGCCGGGGTGGTTCTCGACGTGCAGGTAGCCGTTCCAGCCGACGAGCACGGCGGCCAGGCCGACGAAACTGTGCAACAGCGCGATCAGCTCCGGCATGCCCGTCATCTCGACCCTGCGGGCCAACGTGATGCCGATGGTGGCGCCGAGGATGACCGCGACCACGAGCAGGACGGCACCGAGGCCGTCGACACCGCCATCGAAGGCCAGCGCGGTGGTCGCGACCAGCGCGACCGCCATGCCGAGGGTGCCGAAATAGTTGCCGAGCTTGGCGGACTCGTGCCGAGCGAGCCCCGCGAGCGTAAGCACGAAGAGGAGGGCGGCGACGAGAAAGGCCGCCACGGATGCAGAAGATATGTCCATGCCGGTCAGCTCCTAGAAAACATGGCGAGCATGCGACGCGTGACCGCGAACCCGCCGAAGATGTTGATGCAGGCCAGCAGGACTGCTACGAACGAGATCACCGTGATCGCGGTATCACCCTTGCCGATCTGCAGCAGAGCGCCGACGACGATGATCCCGGAGATCGCGTTGGTCACCGACATGAGCGGGGTGTGCAGCGCGTGGTGCACGTGCCCGATCACGTAGTAGCCGATCACGATGGCCAGCGCGAACACAGTCAGGTTCAGCTGGAGCTGCGCCGGTGCGACGCCGATCAGCAGGAACAGGACCGCAGCCGCGGCCGCGACGACGCCGAGCCGCTTGCCCGAGCTCATCGGCGCCTTCGGTTCGGCGGCGGGGACAGTTGCCGCGGCGGGCGTGCGGGGTGAGGCCGAGACCTGCACGGGCGGCGGCGGCCAGGTCGACTCGCCGTCCCGCACGACGGTGATGCCACGCTGCACGACGTCATCGAAGTCGAGGACGAGCTCCCCGTCCTTATCGGGCGTGAGCAGCTTGAGCAGGTTGACGATGTTGGTGCCGTACAACTGTGACGCCTGGGCGGCGAGCCGGCCTGCCAAATCGGTGTAGCCGAGGATCCTCACGCCGTTGTCGGTGACGACGCGCTCATCGGTCTTCGTCAACGCGACGTTGCCGCCGTTGGCCGCAGCCATGTCGACGATCACCGAGCCGTTGCGCATGGCGGCGATGGTCTCCTCGGTGATCAATTTCGGGGCGGGGCGACCCGGGATCAGCGCGGTGGTGATGACGATGTCTGCCGCACGCGCCTCCTCGTCGTACATCGCCGCGGTGGCGATCTCCTGCTCGACGGTCATCTCCTTGGCGTAACCGTCGGCGCTGACCTCGGCCTCGAAGTCGATCTCGACGAACTCCGCGCCCATCGACGCGACCTGCTCGGCCACCTCGGGGCGCACGTCGAAAGCACGCACGATCGCGCCCATGGCGGACGCCGCACCGATCGCGGCGAGTCCGGCGACGCCCGCTCCGACGACGAAGACCCGCGCGGGCGGAATCTTGCCTGCCGCGGTGACCTGCCCGGTGAACATCCGGCCGAACTCGTGGGCGGCCTCCACCACGGCGCGGTAGCCCGCGACGTTCGCCATCGAGGACAGCACGTCCATCGACTGTGCGCGTGAGATCCGCGGCACGGCGTCCATCGACAGCGCCGTGATCGGGCGCTGCGCCAGGTCCGCGACGATTTCGTCGTCCAGCCGCGGGTTGAGCATCGCGATCAGCGTGGCTCCCGGCTGCAACCGGTCCCGCTGCGCGAGCGTCGGTGGGTTCACCCCGATGACCACGTCGGCCGCGAGCGGATCCCTCAGCTCGGCGCCCGCCCCGGCGTAGGCGCCGTCGGCGAAACCGGCAGGTTCGCCGGCACCGGGCTCGACCACCACCTGGTAGCCGAGCTTCTGCAGCGCGGCGACAGTGGTCGGCGTTGCCGCGACCCGAGTCTCCCCGGCACGCGCCTCCTTCAGCACTCCGACGATCATCGCGTCTCCCCCACCGTGAGGTCGACGAGGCCGACGAGCGCGGCGTCGGACCGGGACCGCAGCAAGTCCAGTGGTTCCTCCGCGGCTGGGTCGTGCTCGGCGAGGAACTCTTCCACTTGCTGCCGCATGCCGACTATGACCGTGCCTCTCGGCTCGCCGACTGGCGCCGGATTTCGCTCTTCGCCAAGGCGTTCTTGTGGACCTCGTCGGGCCCGTCGGCGAACCGCAGCGTGCGGATGCTTGCGTACATGGCGGCCAGAGGGAAGTCCTGCGAGAGCCCGCCGGCGCCGTGCACCTGGATCGCCTTGTCGAGGATCCACTGCACGGTGGTCGGGGTGGCGATCTTGATCGCCTGGATCTCGGTGTGCGCGCCCTTGTTGCCGACGGTGTCCATCAGCCAGGCGGTCTTGAGAACCAGAAGGCGCAATTGCTCGATGCGTACCCGGGATTCGGCGATCCAGTCCCGGATCACGCCCTGGTCCGAGAGCGGCTTGCCGAAAGCGACGCGTCCCTCGGCGCGCTCGCACATGAGCTCGATGGCGCGCTCGGCGATGCCGATCGACCGCATGCAGTGGTGGATCCGGCCGGGGCCCAGCCGCGCCTGCGCAACGGCGAACCCCTGGCCTTCGCCGCCGATCAGGTTCGTCGCCGGGACGCGGACATCGGTGAAGGAGAGTTCGGCGTGGCCGCCGTGTTCGTGGTCGTCGTAACCCATGACGTGCATCCCGCGAAGGATCTCGAAGCCCGGGGTGTCCCGCTCGACCAACAGCATCGACTGCTGTTGATGCCGGGGCGCCGTCGGGTCGGTCTTTCCCATCACGATGAAGATCCGCGCATTCGGGTTCATGGCCCCGGTGATCCACCACTTGCTCCCGTTGATGACATATTCGTCACCATCACGGACGATCGACGTACCGACGTTGGTGGCATCGGAGGAGGCGACGTTCGGTTCGGTCATCGCGAAACTCGACCGGATGTCGCCGTCCATGAGCGGCCGCAACCAGCGCTCCTTCTGCTCGGCCGTGCCGAACATGTGGAGCACCTCCATATTGCCGGTGTCCGGCGCCGAACAGTTCATCACCGCAGGCGCGAGTTGCAAGCCCCGACCGGAGATCTCCGCGAGCGGGGCATACTGCAGGTTCGTCAGACCCGCGCCGTCCGCGCCGGGCAGGAAGAGGTTCCACAACCCACGGGCTCGGGCCGCGTCCCGCAATTCCTTGAGAACGGGGACCGAATCCCACGCCCACTTGTTGTCGAGACCGTCCAGCTGTCCGTGGAAGACCGCCTCGGCGGGTTCGATGTGGGTGTCCATGAAATCGAGCAGGTTCTCACGCAGCTCTCGCGTACGTCCGTCGTATTCGAATTCCATCAGGTGTTTTCCTTCAGTGCGTTGAGGCCTGCGTCGAGCAGCAGGTGGACCGATTCGCCGATCCGGTCGAAGCCGTCGCCGACGGTCTGGCCATGGAGGTGGCGGTAGTGGATGCCCTCGAGGATCGCGGCGAGCTTGAAGGCCGCGAGGCCGAGGTAGAAGCCGAACCCGGAGAGGTCGCGGTCGCTGCCGCGCGAGTACCGCTCGATCACCGCACGCTCGTCGAGGAACCCGGGCGCAGTCGACACATTGCCCGCCGAGTCGCTGTCGGCGTCTGCATCGAGTCGGAAGTAGACGAGCATCAACGCCAGATCTGTCAGCGGGTCACCGAGCGTGGCCATCTCCCAGTCGAGGACGGCGACCACCTGGTCGGCGTCGTCGACCAGGACGTTGTCGAGCCGGAAATCCCCGTGCACAATGCCGGCGGCGGACTCGGCCGGCACCGTCTCCGCGAGTCTGCGATAGAGCTCGTCGGCGGCGGGCAGGTCACGGATGTAGGACGCGTCGAGCTGTTTCTTCCAGCGGGCAACCTGGCGACCGAGGAAACCCTCAGGGCGGCCGAAGTCACCGAGACCGACCGACGCCGGCTCGACCGCGTGCAGCGCGGCGAGCGAGTCCACCAGGCGTTCGGAAATCGTGCGGGTCCGCTCGGGGCCGAGCAGTTCGAGCTCGGACGCGGTCCGGTACGGCGTACCGGCGCACCGCTCCATGACATAGAAATCCGCGCCGAGCACCGCAGGATCGGTGCACAACGCGAAGGTCCGTGGGACCGGTACCCCGGTGTTCTGGAGCGCCGACATGACCCGGTACTCGCGGTTCATGTCGTGTGCGGTCGCGAGCACATGACCGAGCGGTGGCCGACGGACGATCCACTCCTGCCGGCCGTCGGTCACGATGTAGGTCAGATTCGACCTCCCACCGGCGATCAGGGTCGCCCGCAGCTCGCTGCCGGAGCCCGGGATCTCGGACGCGAACCACGCGCCGAGGACGTCGAGATCGAGGCCGAGGGGCGTCTGTGCGGTCGCCATCACGGTGCCACCAGTGCGAGGACGCCGTTGAAGACCTTCATGCTTTCGGCCCTCCCGCGATGTAGAGCACCTGACCGGAGACGAAACCGGCGCCCTCGCTGGCGAAGAACGACACCGCGTGCGCGATGTCGGCCGGTAAGCCGCCGCGCCCGACGGGGATCTCCTTCACCGCGAACGCTCTGAAGTCGTCGAACGACAGGCCCATCCGCTCCGCGGTGGCCTTGGTCATCTCGGTCTCGATGAACCCTGGCGCGATGGCATTCGCGGTCACGCCGAACTTGCCGAGCTCGAGGGCCACCGTCTTGGTGAAGCCCTGGATCCCCGCCTTCGCTGCGGCGTAGTTGACCTGCCCGCGGTTGCCGAGTGCGGAGGTGCTGGACAGGTTGACCACGCGGCCCCAGTTCGCCTTGGTCATGTAACCCTGCACGGCACGGGTCATGAGGAAAGCGCCACGCAGATGCACGCTGATCACCGAGTCCCACTCGGTCGCGGTCATCTTGAACAGGAAGTTGTCGCGGATGATGCCGGCGTTGTTGACCAGGACGGTCGGTTCGCCCAGCTCGTCGGCGACCCGCTCGACCCCGGCCTGCACCGCCGCCTCGTCGGCGACGTCGACGCCGACCGCAAGTGCCCGGCCCCCGGCCGTCTCGATTTCCGCCACAACGGTTTTACAGGCGGTCTCGTCGAGGTCGAGGACGGCAACGGCGAGGCCGTCGGCGGCGAGGCGCTGTGCGACACCGGCTCCGATGCCGCGGGCCGCTCCGGTCACGATGGCGGTCCGGGTCGTGGTGGGTGTGGTCATGCGGGCACTCCTGTGGGGTGGGGATTGAGGCTTGGCACCAGTTCGGCCAGGGCGGCGCGCGTCGACGCGTGGTCGATGTGCAGCAAGGATTGGAGGCCGGCTGCTCGCGCACCGACCAGGTTGGGCTCGGCGTCATCGATGAAGAGCACCCGGTCGGCGGGTACGCCGAGTTCGTCGAGGGCCAGTTCGTAGATGGCGGCGTGGGGTTTGCGCAGTCCCACCTCGCAGGAAATCACGACCGGATCGAACAGTTCGTCGATCCGTGCGCGCGGGTAGGTGTTGCCCCAACTGTTGGAGAGAAGGCCGACCTCGAGACCGGCTTCGCGCAGGGTTTCGACCAATTCGAACATCGCCGAGTCGGCCTGCATGCCCGCGAAGAGCCGGCTGAGCATCCCGTCCGGCGTGACTACGCGCCCGTCTGTGGTCTGCAGTTCTGCCGCGAGCAGCGCCTCGAAAGCCGCGACCGGGAGCACACCGGTCTCCAGCCGATGGACCGGCGTGCCGTCTGCGGCATCGCGGGACATGCAGGCGCGCAACGTACGTGAGAACGACTCGGGCTCGATTCCGTCCGCGGCCAGCCAGGCCGCAATCGAGTCCCGCACCGGACCGGTGAGTACGCCGCCGTAATCGAAGAGGACCGCATCGACTCCTCGGGCCGGCTTACTCACCGACACTCGCGAGACTGAGACCGCCATCGATCACGACGGTCTGCCCGGTGAGCCAGGCGGCGTCACCGGAGAGCAGGAAGGCGACGGCGCTGCCGATGTCTTCGGGCACGCCGAGTCGCTTGAGCGGGTACCCCTCGGTGACCGCGTCCTCGCGGCCCTCGTACAGCTTGGTGGCGAAGCGAGTCTTCACCACGCCCGGAGCGACGCCGTTGATCCGGATGTCCGGCCCGAGTTCAACTGCCATCAATTCGGTGAGCGAGTTCAGCATGGCCTTGCTGGCGCCATAGAATCCGATCCCGGGCGACGTACGAATGCTGGAGAGCGACGACACGTTGACGATCGCACCGCCGTGGTCCTTCATCCAGGCCTTGTGCACCTGCTGGACCCAGGAAACCGCGGCGATGCAGTTGACCTCGACGATCTTCCGGGCAGCCGCCAGGTCGAGGTCGACGAGCGAACCGTAGACGGGGTTGATCCCGGTGTTGTTGACCAGGAAGTCGATGCTGCCGAAGGTCTCGACCGCCTGCCGCACCGCGTCGCCCTGGTGGTCCGCGTCGTCGGCGCGGCCCGCGACGGCGAGCGCGACGTCCGGACCGCCGAGGTGGGTCACGGCCTCGTCCAGTGCCTCTTTCTTGCGCGCCGTGATGACGACGCGGGCGCCGTCGGCGACCAGCCGATCGGCGATGGCGAGCCCGATACCACGGCTCGCTCCGGTGACGAGCGCGGTCTTACCCTCGAAACGCTTGTTCATGTCAGTTTCCTCTCACTTCAGACGTTCGATGACCATGGCCATGCCCATACCGCCACCGACACACAGGGACTCGACACCGAAGCGCTTGTCGTGCCACTGCAGGGAATTGATGAGCGTGGTGGCGATGCGGGCTCCGGTCATACCGAACGGGTGGCCGACGGCGATTGCGCCGCCGTTGACGTTGAGCTTTTCCAGCGGGATACGTTGCGGAGGCAGCCGGGACAGCTCCCTCCCGCGCCGAAACGTCGCGCGCCCGCTTGCTCGAGGCCGCGGTCACCGCGTTCGCCGAGAAGGGTTTTCACGGAACCACGCCCCGTGACATCGCTTCGGCGTCCGGCATGAGCCCGGCGGCGCTCTACGTGCACCACAAGTCGAAAGAGGAGTTGCTCTACCTGATCTCCAAGGAGGGACACGACGACGCCTCGCGGTGATCCGCCGACTGCGGCGAGAGATCGACGACGAGATCCGCGCTCTTGTCGCGCGCGGGGTCGATGGCGGCGAGTCCCGACCGGTCCGCTGCGCCATCGGGCCCGTTGCCGCCGGGTAGTCCGATCATTCGGGCCATGCACCCGACGTGGCCGTGCCGGCGCGACCCGATGTCGCTGCCGGCCCGGCCGTGTCCGGGTTCACACGTACACGAAGTGGAAGTCGCCGATCGAGGCGTCGGCAGTTACTCCGGCGATGTGGAAGGCGGCGATACCGTCGCGCTCGCCCGGGACGAAGCGGAGCTCGCCGCCGTCGAGCGCGATCCGGTCACCATCGGCATCCACACCGAGGGCGGTTGCCCATGTCTTCGCCAGCGCAGCGGGCTCGCGGGCGGTCAAGGTCGCTCCGGTCACGCGGCCCGGACCGAGCTCGGCCGGTGCCGTTGCGATCCATTTCGGGCCGGCCCAGCGCCACGACTCCGGCAGCTTCATCGAGTCGATCGCCACGATCGCGCCCGGCAAGTCGCCGGGGTGGAGATGAATGTCGTGGTCCCCGTCGCGTTCCAGGTCGTAGACGGTGCGCAAGCCGAGCTGGTCGATTCGCGTGCGGGCGGCGGCGATGTCGTCGACCTGGAACATGACCATGTAGAAGCCGTCACCGCCGAGGCGCTCGAGATGGCGGCCGGTGGCGGACCCCTCCTCGGACGGCGAGATCACCTCGATGAACGTGTCACCGAGCGGCATGACCGCGTTGGTAATTCCGAACTGTGCGACCTCGGGATCGTTGAAGGGGTCACCGAGTGGGAGCTGAGCCCGCAGCGCCTTGACGGCAGCTTCGCGGTCGTGGGCAGCAAGTACGGCTTGACGGATTCGGGGCAGGGAGGAAGTTGTCATAATCGAACTATAGCAAGCGCTCTCTATCAACGGAAGGGGTTGTCGGCCCCTCATCGCCGCGCGACGGACCTGGCGTGTCCCCGGTGAGCGGGCCCACCCTGTTTGAGAGTCTTTGTGCCCGTGAACTTGGCGGATAGGACGATGGAGAACATGGCTGGACGGAAGCGGAACTCCGCAGTGGACATCGTGCGCAAGCCGCCGTGCCGACGAGCTCCTGCTGCAGGTAACACGCAGGAGGAGATCGCCGCGGAGCTCGAGGTGTCGGCAGCGACGCCGTACAACATGCGCCGCCAGTACGGCGGGATGGACACCGACGCAGCGAAGGAACTCGAGGAGCTGCGCGAGCAGAACAACAAGCTCGAGCGGCTGCTCGCCGAGACAGAGCTGAAGAAGGACCCGCTGCGGGAGGTAGCGAAGGGAAAATTCTGAGCCCAGCCGCCAAGCGCCGCGCTGTCGCCATACTCCACGATGAGCATGTCGAAGCGATTGGCGTGCAGTGCGGTTGGGCTCGCCCGATCCACCTACGCCCGAACACCTCGCTCAGACACCAGCAGACGCCGATGCCGCTTCGAGAGCGACGCTGCGCGAATACGCCCACACGCATCCGTTACATGGTTTTCGTCGCACCTGAGGCACGATCAACGCGCTGTGGTGAACGAGAAGAAGGTCCACCGGCAGTGGAAGGAAGAAGGCCTTCGGGTTCGCGCCTCAGGCACACGGTCCGGTGTCAGCTGCGTGCCCGCAGATCGAAGCCGACACCCCGCATGCGGTGTGGGCTGTGGATTTCCAGTTCGCCTCCACCATCGACGGGAAAGGCGATCAAGATCGCCTCGATGATCGACGAGCACACGGGGCAGTCGCTGCTGAACATCGTGGAGCGTTCGATCACGGCGCAGCGGTTGACCGACGAGCTGGACAAGGCTTTCGCGGTGTGGGGCGGACCGCCGCAGGTGCGCGGATGGACAATGGACCGGAGTTGTTTCGACTGTGCTGCAGCAGTTCTGCAGGGCTCGGGTAGGAATTTCGTACATTCCGCCCGGGACGCCGTGGAACAGCGGGCACATCGAATCGTTCAATAATCTGCGGAAGGAATGCCTGAACCGGAACCACTGGACGAGCCTGCTCGAAGCTCGGGTGGTGGTCGAGGACTTCAAGGACGACCATAATCATCGGCACCGGCGCTCGTCGCTGGGCTACCTGACGCCGGCCTGGGAGTCCCTCCCGCTTGCGGGGCGTACGCTGCCCCCCACTGCACCCACACCCACCAACCGGTGGACGGGTGCGAGATCGACTGAAACTCACACAATCGTCACTCTAGAACGACGTGATCCGACTATCGGGGACATGCCAGACCGGGTTCCGACGAGGCCGAGGTGCGCCCGGCTCGACCCGTCGGGATCGGCACGACAGCGCCCAAGTCGACGATTGGCAAACCATGTCGGGTTCCCGTCGGCCCACGCGAATGTCCTTGTCTGCGAGGAACTCGCGGGCGTGACCCAGTTGGTGGTCGATGCAGCCACCACGTTCGTGCCATGCCCCGAGGATCGTGTGCGGATACCAGTGTCGCCGCGGACAGAAGAGGTTCCCTCCGTACGGTGTGTGATGTGTGGGTGAACGCCCGCGTTGTCCGGCGGGCGTTCACGTTGGGTCAGTTGAGGGTGGCGGTGTCGATGACGAACCGGTATCGGACGTCGGAGGCGAGGACCCGTTCGTATGCCTCGTTGACCCGGTCGGCGGGGATGACCTCGATTTCGGATCCGATGCCGTGTTCGGCGCAGAAGTCGAGCATTTCCTGGGTCAGGGCGATGCCGCCGATCAGCGATCCGGCGAAGTTGCGGCGTCCGCCGATCAGCGACATCACTCTGAGGCTGAGCGGCTCGGCGGGGACGCCGACGTTGACCAGGGTGCCGTCGACGGCGAGGAGTCCGAGGTAGGCATTGAGGTTGATGGCGGCGCTGACGGTGTTGACGATGAGGTCGAACCGGCCGGCGAGCTGCTTGAAGGTGGTGCGGTCGGAGGTTGCGTAGTACGCGTCGGCGCCGAGGCGGAGTCCGTCCTCCTGCTTCTTCAGCGACTGGGACAGCACGGTGACCTCGGCGCCGAGGGCGTGGGCGATCTTGACGGCCATGTGCCCGAGCCCGCCGAGGCCGACGATGGCGACCTTCTTCCCGGGACCGGCACCCCAGCGGCGCAGCGGGGCGTAGGTGGTGATGCCGGCGCACAGAAGGGGAGCTGCGGCGGCCGGGTCCAGGCTCTGCGGCACGGAGAGGACGTAGTCGGCATCGACGACGACGTGGGTGGAGTAGCCGCCCTGGGTGGTGGTTCCGTCACGGTCTACGCCGGCGTAGGTCGGGACGTGGCCGTCACTGCAGTACTGCTCGTCGCCGTTGCGGCAGTTGATGCACTGGCCGCAGGAGTTGACCATGCAGCCGACGCCGACACGGTCACCCACCTTGTGGCGTGTGACATCGGTGCCGACCTCGGCGACGACGCCGACGATCTCATGGCCGGGCACGACCGGGAACGGTTGCGCGCCCCAGTCGCCGTTGACGGTATGGATGTCGGAGTGACAGATCCCGGCGTACTGAATCTCGATAAGGACGTCGTGGGAGCCGACGTCGCGGCGCTCGATGGTCGTGGGAACCAGCGGCTGGCCCGCGGCGGGAGCGGCGTACGCGTGAACACGCATGGCAATCTTCCTTCTTCTTCGATGGTCGGTTCGGTAGTGAGTAGGGCAGGGTCGCGTCACCGGTGGCGCATCCGTCGATGGGCGAGCACCGGGCGTGCAGGGCCGAGAAGGACTGCCAGATGCTCGCCAGCGTCGTCGGCTCGCTGGCGGTCAAGGTCGCCCCAGTCACGCGGCCCGGACCGATGTCGGCCGGTGCCTTTGCCAGCCATTCCGGCGGCCCAGCGTTACGAGCACTAGGTAGCACTCAGCGTGAACGAGTGTTTGTTCGCAGGTGACGTCGACGCGGGTACGCGTTCGCTAGACTGAGTATCTCCTCGGGGCTGCAGTGGGATTCAGGAATGATGTGCCACAAACGCTCGATGAAGCGGGGCCTTGTAAGTCCGAAATGAACGAGGATCTCTTCGTCATGAGCGCCCCCATATGGTGCCCACTTACTGGCGAACTCGATGAGGAACTCCGCCTCGGTGTCGCGATGCTTGCGCTTACGGTCGACCTCGACCCATGCGGCGCGTCGCCTTTGACGCCATCTGCGATGCTCGTGTGAATTCATGAATGTAAACCATCTACTCGGGCCGCAGGAGGCCTTCTCATCATTGGTGGTCGCGCCGCCCTGAGGTGTGAAGGCGGAGAACCCTTCTCTCTGCGCTGAGCGTCGAATTACTTTCCGTACGGCGCACCAGCGGTGACGAGCCGTTCGGCGCCGACGACGAGCGGGGCGGAGACACTGCTGCGGGGCTGGCTTGCTTCTGACGCCAGCCCGCAGCGGTGTTTTCGGCGAAGCTCAGGCGCTCGACCACGGCTCGATCGTCTCGCCGATCCGTCTGCTCGAAGTCAGGCCGGGTCGGCCACGTGAATCATGCGTTTGCCGACATTGCTCCCGTTGAGAACTCCGATGAGGCCCTCCGGCGCCTTCTCGAGTCCCTCGAGGACATCCTCGGCCACCTTCAAAGAGCCATCCTGAAGCCACCCTTGAATTACTTGCAGCGCCTCGTCCCACCGCTCGGAGTAGTCGGTGTACAAGAAGCCCCGCATCGTGACGCTCTTGACGATCAGCAGCCCAGGGACACCGCGCGCACCTCGCACAGGCGTGCTCGTGTCGTACTGCGAGACCACGCCGCAGCACACGACGCGCCCGCGGTGCGCCATGATGCTGAGGGCGTTGTCCAGCGCTGCGCCGCCAACGTTGTCGAAGAAGACGTCGATACCGTCGGGGCAAGCCTCTTTCAACTGCTGCCGAAACGCATCGTCACGGTAGTTGACCGCTGCGTCGAATCCGAGTTCGGACGTGAGCCACTTCTGCTTCTCGGGACTGCCGCAGATGCCGACCACACGACACCCCTGCTTCTTTGCGATCTGCCCGACGAGGCTGCCCGTCGCACCGGCCGCGCCCGAGACGACGACGGTCTCTCCGGCCTTCGCCTCACCGACCTCGAGCAGACCGAAGTATGCGGTCAGGCCGGTGATGCCCAACACGCTGAGGTAATTCGAAAGCGGCGCTGCGGGAACGAGCCGTTGCAGGTCGTGCGGGTCGACGACGGAGTAGTCCTGCCAGCCTAGATGTCCGGTCACGATGTCGCCGGCCGCGAAGTCGTCGCAGCGGCTCTGCACCACTTGCCCGATGCAGAACGCGGGCATCGTATCGCCGATCTGGATGGCGGCGCGGTACGTGGCCCCCTGGAACCATGCTCGCTGTGCCGCGTCGATGGAGATCCACAGCACTCGGCATTTGACCTGTCCGTCGGGCACCTCGGGAAGGTCTGAAGTCTCCAGCTCGAAGTGCGAAGTCTCGAGCCGCTCACTCGGCATCGCCGCGACACGCCACCGCCGGTTCAGCTCGCTCATGAGACGACGACCCCAGAGATGCGCGGAAGGAAGGTTCGCAGACCCTCGTAGTGCATGACTTTGAGCGTGTCGAGGTGCTCGACGACCTCGGTGATCTTGCCGTCACGCCCCCGTACGAAGAGCGAGTACTCGTTCACGTATGCCTCATCGGTCGCCGAGACGGTCGCGCTGCAGGTGAAGCGGGCCACGCTGTATTCGTCGTCACCGAACTCGTGATGGATGTCGACCTTGAAGCCCGCGGACTTGCTGTAGGGCCCGAACGAGATTTTGTTGAGCTTGATGACGGCGTCCTTGCCCTCGTTGGTACCGCCGATCCGGCCCAGGGTGACAGGTAGTGTCCAGCTGATGTCGTCGGCGTACAGCTGCTGCATCGCGTCGACATCGCCCAACGCGCGCGCCAGTTCTCCTGCAAGCGTATTCATGTGGTGCTCTCCTTCAAACGAGGCTCGATTCGCGGGCCGGCGAGGTATTCCTCGCGCAGGATGCGCTCGAGCAAACTGCGGTAGGGCCGCTTCTCGACGATAGAGAGTGATCACTTTCATGTCAATGATCCGCGGCGCCGAGGGATGAACGGCTCCTTCATCTCGGTGATCGCCGGCGGGTTCGGCGTGGTGGCTGGCCCGGTCGACGACACCGACTACGGCGAGCACCGCGAGATCCAGGCGGACGCCAACGCCGGGCTGCTCTCCGGCGCAGGTCTCGCCAGCTTCGGCGACAGCCGTTCTCGAATCCTGCAGTCCAGCAGCACATGTCAAGAAGGTTCGTCGAGGGGTTGCCGGTCGGCACACCCGACCATTCGAAGGGCAAGTTCGACGTAGCGAGCCGCGATAATGTGTGGGTCGGAGTAGGCGCGGGAGGGGAACCACCTGCTGACATCGACACCGAGGGACGTGATCGCCAGCGCGGCGGCCTCGATGTCGAAGGGGTGAAAGTCGCCTGACGTTGCGCCGGCTTCGATGATCCGCTTGAACACCTTCGTGGTGGACCGGCGGATGTCCGCAATGATTGCGAAGTGCACAGGCGAGAGCGAACGTAGTTCGTACTGCGCGACCCGGGCGCTCGCGCGGTTGTCGGCGTGCCAGATCACGTAGGCCGTCACGGTGGACGTGAGCCGGTCGGGCGCCGCGACGTCGGGACTATCAGCGGCGGTGATGGCCGCCAGTACCGAATGGTGGCCCTCGAGGCTGATGGCGTAGAGAAGGGATTCCTTGGTCTTGTAGTGCGGGTATACGGCTCCTGGGCTCATGTCGAGGCTGGCGGCGATCTCACGGGTAGTGGCGGCGCCGTACCCCTTGGCGGCGAACACCTCGATGGCGGCCGCGCGAATCCGCGCCGCCGCCTTCGATGTTCCCACACCATCGATGGCACGGCCTGGGGGTGTGCTCATTGGCATTGATGGCCTCTCGGGAACTGGGGTTGACAGGCGTCCTGTAATCGCGCCAGTATATGCAAGCGCATAGAAACTATGCTGTTGCATATCTTATCTGCGCTGTAACCCCGCGCCTCTCCGCTCTCCCCGCAAGGGATTTCGCATACCCGCGCCGCCACCCCATCAGGAGTGCTCATGCCCGAAGCTGTCATCGTTTCCATCGCCCGTTCCCCGATCGGCCGCGCCATGAAGGGATCACTCAAGGGCATGCGCCCGGACGACCTGGCCGCGCAGATGGTGCGGGCGGCCCTGGACAAGGTGCCCGCGCTCGATCCCACCGACATCAACGACCTGATCCTGGGTTGCGGGCTGCCCGGCGGTGAGCAGGGGTTCAACATGGGCCGCAACGTCGCCGTGCAGTTGGGCTACGACTTCATTCCCGGCACCACCATCACCCGCTACTGTTCCTCCTCGCTGCAGACCACCCGCATGGCCCTGCACGCGATCAAGGCCGGTGAGGGCGATGTGTTCATCTCCGCCGGTGTCGAGACCGTGTCCCGCTTCGTCAAGGGCAGCTCCGACTCGCTGCCCGACACCCAGAACCCGCTGTACGCCGACGCCCAGACCCGCACCGAGAAGCTCGCCCAGGGCGGCCAGCAGTGGGTCGACCCCCGCGAGGAGGGCCTGGTCCCCGACACCTACATCGCGATGGGCCAGACCGCCGAGAACGTCGCCCAGATCACCGGCATCACCCGCGAGGAGCAGGACCGGTGGGCGGTGCGCTCGCAGAACCGCGCGGAGCAGGCCATAGGCGCCGGCTTCTTCGCCCGCGAGATCACCCCGGTCACGCTGCCCGACGGCACCGTCGTGTCCACCGACGACTGCCCCCGCGCCGGCACCACCTACGAGGCGGTCAGCCAACTCAAGCCCGTCTTCCGGCCGGACGGCACCGTCACCGCCGGCAACGCGTGCCCGCTCAACGACGGCGCCGCCGCCCTGGTGGTCATGTCCGACACCAAGGCCAAGGAGCTGGGGTTGGCCCCGCTCGCCCGGATCGTGTCCACCGGGGTGTCCGGGCTCTCGCCGGAAATCATGGGACTGGGCCCGATCGAGGCCACCAAGCGCGCCCTCGCCATCGCCGGGATGGGTATCTCCGACATCGACCTGTTCGAGATCAACGAGGCGTTCGCGGTGCAGGTGATCGGGTCGGCGCGGGAGTTGAACATCGACGAGGACAAGCTGAACGTCTCCGGTGGTGCGATCGCCCTCGGCCACCCCTTCGGCATGACCGGTGCCCGGATCACCGCGACCCTGCTCAACAACCTGCAGTCCAGCGACAAGCAGTTCGGCGTCGAAACCATGTGCGTCGGCGGCGGTATGGGCATGGCCATGGTCCTCGAACGCCTCAGCTGAGAAGAAGGACAGGAAACACGATGGGCAACATCACGTACGACTTCACCGGCAAATCCGTCATCGTCACCGGCGCCGCCCGCGGCATCGGCCAGGCCCTGGCCCGCCACTTCGCCGAGGCCAAGGCGACAGTGTTCATGGTGGACTTCGACAAGGACGAACTCGACAAGGCCGCCCGCGAAATCGGAGCCATCGGCATCCCCGCCGACGTCAGCGACACCGGTGACGTCGAGAACGTTGTCTCTACCGTGATCGCCGAGACCGGGCGGATCGACATCCTGATCAACAATGCCGGGATCCTGCGCGACAAGGTGCTGTGGAAGCTGACCGACGAGGACTGGGACCAGGTCCTGAATGTCCACGCGGGCGGCACGTTTCGGTTCACCCGCGCCTGTGTTCCGCATTTCCGGAGCCAGGAATTCGGGCGGGTCGTCAACATCACCTCCTACACCGGGCTGCACGGCAACCGCGGGCAGGCCAACTACGCCACCGCGAAGGCCGGGATCATCGGGTTCACCAAGACCGCCGCGAAAGAGCTTGCCGCTTTCGGGGTCACCGTGAATGCGATCTCCCCGAACGCTGCGACCCGGATGACCGCCTCCATTCCGAAGGAGAAGATCGCCGAGGTCACCGGTCCGATCTCGCGGTTCGCCGACCCCGCCGAGATGGCCGACGCCATCTGCTTCCTCGCGTCCGAGGAAGCCGGCTACGTCACCGGCGTCGTCCTTCCGGTCGACGGCGGCATCTCCATCTGAGCGAGCTCACCTTTCGAACGGAACTGATTCTCATGACTGATGTACTTTCTCGCCGCGATCTCGATTTCCTGCTCTACGAGTGGCTCGACGTGGTCGCGCTGACCTCGCGTAAACGCTTCGCCGAACATTCGAAGGACACCTTCGACGCGGTGCTCGACCTCAGTGCGGACCTTGCGCACAAGCATTTCGCCACCCATAACAAGAAGGCCGACGCGAACGAGCCGACCATGCGCCCGGACGGCACCGTCGAGATGATTCCGGAGGTCAAGACGGCGCTCGACGCTTACGCGGCGGCCGGTTTGATCGCCGGGTCATTCGACGAGAGCGTCGGCGGGATGCAACTGCCCACCACGGTGGCGCGGGCGGCGATGGCCTGGTTTCAGGCGGCTAACGCCAGCACCTCGTCCTATCCGTTCCTGACGATCGCCAACGCGAATCTGCTCGCCGAGTACGGCACCGAGCAGCAGATCGACGACTACGTCCGTCCGATGCTCGAGGGCCGCTGGTCCGGCACCATGTGCCTGTCCGAGCCGCAGGCCGGATCCTCGCTGGCGGACATCACCACCCGCGCGGTACCGCAGGAAGACGGCAGCTACCGGGTCACCGGAACCAAGATGTGGATCTCCGGAGGCGACCACGAACTCACCGAGAACATTGTGCACCTGGTGCTGGCGAAGACACCGGGTGGCGGCCCGGGTGTCAAGGGCATCTCGCTGTTCATCGTCCCGAAATACCTTCCCGGCGCCGACGGTGCCGCCGGCGAACGCAACGACGTCACCTTGGTGGGCCTCAACCACAAGATGGGCAACCGCGGCACCACCAACACCCTGCTCGCTTTCGGCGACGGCACCCACACCCCCGGTGGGAAATCGGGTGCTGTCGGTTTCCTGGTCGGCGAGGAACACCGCGGCCTGTCCTACATGTTCCACATGATGAACGAAGCCCGGATCGGTGTCGGGTTCCTCGCGATCGCCCTCGGCTACGTGGGATACCGCAAGTCGCTCGACTACGCGACGGTGCGGACCCAGGGCCGCCCTCTCGGAGCCAAGGACCCCTCCTCGCCGCCGGTGCCGATCATCGAACACGCCGATGTCCGCCGCATGCTGCTGGCCCAAAAGTCCTACGTCGAGGGCGCGCTCGCACTCGGCCTCTACTGCTCGCGGTTGGTGGACGAACACGACACGGCCGACGATGCGGCCACCGGCGACCAGTCGACGTTGCTCCTCGACGTGCTGACTCCGATCGCAAAGAGCTGGCCATCGCAGTGGTGCCTCGAGGCGAACAGCCTCGCGATCCAGGTGCACGGCGGTTACGGCTACACCCGCGACTACGACGTCGAACAGTACTACCGCGACAACCGATTGAATCCGATCCACGAGGGCACGCACGGGATCCAGGGGCTGGATCTGCTGGGCCGCAAGGTCATCATGCACGACGGTGCCGGGCTGCGGTTACTCGGATCGAAGATCGCCGCCACCATCGCGCGGGCTCGGTCTCTCGGTGGCGACGCCACCGGTTACGCCGACGCCCTCGACACCGTCTGGAACCGGGTCGTCGACATCACCGCCGCCTTGTGGGCGGCCGGTGACGCGGCGGCCGCGCTGGCGAACTCGTCCGTCTATCTGGAAGCGTTCGGGCACACGGTCATCGCATGGATGTGGCTCGAACAGCTCATCGCCACCGAGGGTAAGAGTGGCGACTTCTACGACGGAAAGCGCATGGCAGCCCGCTACTTCTACACCCACGAGCTACCCAAGGTCGGACCGCAACTCGATCTGCTGGCCAGCGGAGACCAGACCACTCTCGACATGAACCCCAGCTGGTTCTGACCCGGGAGGCATCACATGAGTGTGCTCGACAAGTTCCGCCTCGACGGCCGCATCGCCATTGTCACCGGCGCCTCGTCCGGCCTCGGTGTGGCCTTCGCTCAGAGTTCCATCGTCAACCTTTCCAGCATCCTCGGGCTCACCACCGCCGGTCCGGCCCAGTCCGCCTACAGTGCCAGTAAGGCCGGCATCGTGGGCTCGCCCAACAGTGGGGTTCGCCCAAGGGAATTCGCGTCAACGCGTTCGCCCGGGCTTCTTCGCCTCAGAGATGACCGACCAGTATCACGACGGCTACCTCGACAGCCTCGCGCCACGGATGGTGCTCGGACGCACCGGCGATGCTGCCGAACTCGCAGCACCCTTATCCGGCTCGCCTCCGACGCCGCCGGGTACGTCACCGGACAACCACTCGCCGTCCATGGCGGCATCACCATCACCTGACCGCACCACACCCCGCAAGCCAATAGCGCCGGAAGTAGCCGCCATGCCCACCACCACCAACGTCGACGGGTTGAAGAGCCTCGTCGGCACCACACTGGACCCCAGTGACTGGTTCGAGATCACCCAAGACCGAATCGCCACCTTCGCCGACGCCACCGACGATCACCAATGGATCCATATCGACCCGGAACGGGCCCGCACGGAAAGTCCGTTTCGCCGTACCATCGCCCACGGTTACCTCACCCTGTCATTGCTCAGCGTCATGTTCGCGCAGGTTCTCGAAGTTCAGGGCACGTCCCTGGCGGTGAACTACGGCCTGAACAAGGTCCGGTTTCCGGCCCCCGTCCCCGCGGGATCGAAGGTCCGGCTCGAGGCCGAGATAATCTCGGCCGAGGACATCAGCGGCGGCGTCCAGATCGTGTCCGCAGTGACCGTGGAATGCAGCGCCACCGACAAACCCGTCTGCGTCGCCGAACCGCTCTTCCGATATTACCGTTAAGCTCGGATCGGGAATCAACGTCGCGCTGCTCGTCGGATTGGCGTTCTCGATCGCAGCGAGCGCGAATTCCCGGCTCTAGCGCTCAGTCTGGGGTGGAAACGCGTCAACACCCTCGGCGCGGTGACCGGAATCGGCACCGGACCGGCCTGGTCACCACCGTCACCCTGATCATCCTCGGCCCGCAGGTGTGGCCGGCGGCGCGGAAATGCCCCTTCCCGCTGACCTTCCCGGTGCTGGTATCGATCCCTGTCGGATTCCTGGGCTGCTGGATCGGGACCATGATCGGCAAACCCGACCCCTGTCAGGGCAACGTCTTCACCGAACTGCGTGTGCGCTCCCAGGTCGGGCTCGGCGCGGAAGAACCCCCACCCGTCCGCAACTCGTGCGGACCGCCATGACAGGAGAAATGAAGATGAGCGCTGAGGCGGTCGATATGCGCGAAACCCCTACCGTGGCAGATTTCACGGTGCGCCGTGTGGCTACCACACGGTGGTCCGACAACGACATGTACGGCCATCTGAACAATGCCGTGTATTACCAACTCTTCGATGCAGCGATCAACGGCTGGATCATCGAGCACTCCGGCCTCGACCCGGTCGCGGCTCCGGCCGTAGGCGTCGTCGCCGAGTCCGGATGCCGGTATTTCGAGCAGCTGCAGTTCCCGCAGGCCCTGGAGGTGGGCATCCGTGTCGTCAGGCTGGGCCGTACCAGCGTCACCTATGACCTCGGGCTCTATCCTGCCGGGCTGCCCGAGACGGCGGCGGTCGCCGCGCGGGGCCGGTGGGTGCACGTCTATGTCGACCGTGACACCAGGCGCCCGGTGCCGATCCCTGACGGGCTGCGGCGACTGTTCGAATCGGCCACCGGATAGCCGCGGCGATCCCAGGAATGGTTTCGTGGCCACGGCGATTGCCGCAGCCACGAAACCCTGACCTCAGGGGGAATCAAAGGTGTTGTAGAAAAAATGAGTGAACAGCGATCGTGCCTTCCTGATCCCGTCGACGCAACGGTGTCCGCGAAGTTCCGGTCAGGATTGACACCGTCGGACAGACTCCGCACTCTCGCGAACGGCTCCATCGGCGCATCCCAGCGTCCCAAGACCATCGACGAGGTCAACCGCTCGATGTCATGGGTAGCATGAGCGGCGGCGGCTCCGGAGGGCCGCCCCAGCGCTTGGCTCTGCAGCCGGTGAGGGATCCTGACTGACGTGGAATTCCCTACGGGGACGCCGCTACTGCCAGGGACACGAGGATGCCGGCCTCTCGGACCCAAGGGCCGTCCGGCATTCTCTCAGGGACCGAGTGCGTCGGTCTATCCTTCGGTGTGTCTGCCTTCCGCATCCGGCGAGCTGTGCGCGTAATCAGTTGGCGCCTGGCTAGGCACGCAACTCGGTGCACCGTTAACGCCATTGCGCCCAGGTTCATCGAGACCGAGATGACCATGCCCACCGCCGGCGCTCACAGCGCGCCGTCGCCCGGTCGCGCGGTCGACTCCCGAGTGGTTCGACCAGGGCACATGTCGCCTCGATCGGCACCACGCCGTATTGACTAGACTTTGTCGATCCTCGCTCTCACCTGGCTCGCCGAAACCAAAGCCGCTGCGGTAAAAGGGAAATCGCAAATTACGACCAGGACACGATCGGCTACACGGTATCCGAGATCCCGACGATGCTGGTCCACGCACAACACTGGCCGGGTCGAAAGAGTCGTAAGCCAATCGCAACTATGCCACGGCTACATTCACACGGTAGCTCCTGGAGCGTTGTGACCGAACGCTTGCGGCCGTCAATCGATGGGTTCCAGGACAAACACCGGGATCTCTCGGTCGGTTTTGGCTTGGTAGTCGGCGTACGGCGGGAAAGCGTCCACAGCCCGCGCCCACCACTGCGCCTTTGTATCTCCGGTCACCTCACGGGCGAGATAATCGCGAACGACATCCCCGTCCCGCAGCTCCACGCGCGGATTCACCGCAATGTTGAAATACCAAACAGGGTGTTTGGGCGAGCCACCCATTGAAGCGACAAGCACATATTTCCCGTCGTGCTCCACACGCATGATAGGGGTCTTGCGCAACTTGCCCGTTTTATTACCGACAGTAGTCACCAGAACGATGGGTTTCCCTTCAAATAGTGCGGCCTCCCTCCCACCCGAAGTCTCATACTGCTCCGCCTGTTCCCGTGACCAGGTGAAAGGACTGGGTTCGTACTCACCGCTCAATGGCACGGTCGATCTCCTTACTGCATTGGCGCCTTCGCGTGAAGACTTGCGCCCCTATCGCTTGACCGTGCCCGACCGAGACACCGCCTAGATTTTTAATTGTTACTGGTTGTCGGCGACCTACTCCTCGCGCAGGATTTGCTTGAGCAAACTGCCGTAGGGCCGCTTCCCGAACGATAGAGAGCGATAACTTTCATGTCAACTATTCGCGGCGCCGAGGGATGACCGCTTATTCATCTCCCGAGTGGACTGCGACCAGAGCGCATGTCACCGCGATGCACCACACCGTATTGACTTGAGAGTGATCATTCTCTACCGTGGCGGCGGTGGCTATAACGGCGAGCCCGGTCCGGGTGCCACGCCCCCGTCATTACGGCAGGTCATGACGAGCGGAAGAAAGATACATATGCTAAGTAATTAAAGTGAATGGTCGTGATCGGTGTCCGCAACCGTCCTAGCTCCCTCAGTCATCGGTAGTACCCGTAGCCCTGCTCTGATCACCGCGACGCTTGCCGGATGCGGCGTGATCTGCTCGTTCATGCAGACGCTGATGATTCCACTCGTTCCCGAACTTCCGCGGTTGCTCTCGACGAGCCCGTCCAATGCGTCGTGGATCGTTACGGCCACGCTCCTGGCGGGCGCCGTATTCACCCCGATCTCGGGACGCCTCGGCGACATCTTCGGTAAGAAAAGGGTGGCGCTCGTCCTGCTCGGCGCGATCCTGGTCGGCTCGCTCCTGGCCGCAGTGACTACCACCCTTATCCCGATGATCGTGGGTCGAGCCTTCCAGGGTGCCGGCCTGGGCATGATCCCGCTGGGAATCGGCATGCTGCGCGATACCGTCCCGCCCGAGCGACTGGGCCGGTCCGTTGCGTTGATGAGTTCCACACTGGGAGTGGGTGCGGCCGTGGGAATGCCGCTGTCGGCGTTCGCTACACAGCATTACAACTGGCACATGTTGTTCTGGATGTCGGGAGCGCTCAGCGTCCTCGGTGCGGGGGCGCTGTGGGTGATCGTGCCGGCGGGTCCACGGCATCGGGACATGCGCTTCGACGTTGCGGGGGCACTCGGGTTGGCCGTCGGGCTCACGGGACTGCTGCTGGCGGTCTCCAAGGGCAGTGATTGGGGCTGGGCCGCCGCGCCGACCCTCGTCTGCGCCGTGGGAGGACTACTCGTACTGGTGGTCTGGGGACGCTACCAATGGCGCTCACGTAGTCCGCTCGTCGATCTACGCGTCAGCATCCGTCGTCCGGTGCTGCTGACGAACCTCGCGTCGGTCGCTGTCGGTTTCGGCCTGTTCGCGTCGTCGGTGGTGCTGCCGCAACTGCTCGAGATGCCCGCTGTCACCGGGGTCGGGCTGGGGCAGTCGATGGTGGTGGCGAGCTTGTGCATGGTCCCGACCGGTCTGATCATGATGGCCGTCTCGCCGCTCGCCGCACGGGTCTCCGCCGCCCGCGGGCCCCGTACCAGTCTGATCATCGGTGCTGCGACAATCGCGGCCGGATATGGTGTGGCACTGGTGTTGATGGCGCAGGTGTGGCACATCGTGCTCGTCGGCTGCTTCATCGGTGTCGGGATCGGTTTCGCGTATGCGGCGCTGCCGACACTGATCATCCACTCGGTTCCAGAGCATGAGACGGGTGCCGCCAACGGCTTGAACACCTTGATGCGGTCGATCGGTACCTCCACCGCCAGTGCTGTCGCCGCCGTGCTCCTCGCGCAGAATGTGGTGGCGTCGGGCGGCCACGAGTACACCACCGCAACTGGTTTGCGGCTTGCTTTCGCGGCGGCCGGGCTCGCGGCGTTGGGAGCACTCGCCATCGCCTGGTTCCTGCCGCGGCGCGAAAGGGTGTATCCCGACGGCGAAAGGGCGTTTCCCACCCAAGCGTCGCAGTCACCTGATATGTGCGCACAATCTGACAAGTAAGCGGCGAAGTCGCCCGATTCTTCCGAGGAAAGCGTGCGATGGCCGGCCTACGGCATCCGGATTTCGTTGGGCATGTGCAGTTCCTGCGGCTCACCACACAATATGTCGCCGGGTACGCGTGAAGCCTCGGGTTCGGACGAGGCGTCAGCGAGGATCGTCACCGGCAACCGATTCTTCGGAGAAGCCGCGCAGTATGGGTGCCCGCGGATTCCGATGTCGCGGCGGACGATAAGTCGGTCGATCGTGGTGTGCAAGTGCGCCGGGGTGTCCGCGCCCGGCGGGACAGACCGTTTCACTCAGGCCGGGAGGTGCCAGATGATATGTGTACGGCAGTTGCGGTGAATCCCTACCCCCGAAGGGGTTAGAGAAGAGTTCCAGGTCTGGCAGATCCCACGGATGACCATTCTCGGACCGACGATCAAGGCGGTTCCGACGCCGTCGGTGGTCCGGCGCTGTGAGTCGCCACCGAAATGTCAGTGCTGGACATATTCGACGTCTCCCCAGCTCAAACGACCGTATCCTGCCCGACCCCTGCTGAAATTCCGTGCGGCCTGTCGCTGACATCGAGTGACGTTTCGCCAGGTCAACCTGCTGGCAATTTCGCGCGGCCTCTCACAACCACCAACGGAATGTGTGAGTCGCCACCGAAATGTCAGTGGTGGTTCGCCACGGCGATGTCAGTAGTCCGGTTCGCGAGTGGATTTGCGCCCGGAGGGCAGTGCCACAGGCTATTTCGCGACCCTGGCAGGTCTCCGTGAGTTCGCGACGAGTTCGCAGGTCGAGCATCTGACATTCCGATGACGAATCACACCTCGGGAAACCTACACCTCTCCACGGCACACTCCGTGTCACTCATGATTTGTGCGCACTGGGCTGCGATAATTTCAATTATCGCAGCTATCCGCACAAAACCCGACGTCAGCGCGTTTTTGCTCTGCAGCGTGTCGGTGCACCCCGGTAGCCTGCGTCGGTGACGATCGAACCGGTGCGAGGCCCTGAGCGGGCCGGTAACAGCACCCGCGGGGCCCGTGCTGCCTGAGGAGGTGGCGGCGCGGATCGCCGGCACCATGCAGCGGTCGCGGGCGGAGAACACCCGCCGCGCCTACACCTCGGACTGGGAGCGTTTCGTCACGTGGTGTTTCTCCCACGGGCACGCTCCCCTGCCGGCGCATCCGATGGTGGTGGCCGCGTATCTGATCGACGCCGGCGACACCTACACCCAGGACGGTGAGCGGGCCTACTCCCCTGCCACCCTGTCGCGCTGGGTCGCCGCGATTGGGCATCACCACCGCCGCGGCGGGCACTCCGCCCCGGGGGCAACGAGATCGTCGCGGCCACCCTGTCCGGGATCCGCCGGGACTATGCCACCAACGGCGACCGGCCGCGCCGCCAGAGTGCCCCGCTCCTGGTCGACGACCTCGTCACCATCGTCGCCGCCGCCCGCCAGGCTGTTACCGGGTGGGCGTCGGAGGTGCTCGAACGCCGCGACACCGCCCTGCTGCTGATGGGATTTGCTGGTGCCTTCCGCCGCCGGCGGTCATCGAGAACGTCGGCCGCCGCGACTTCGACGTCATCGAAGAAGCCAAGGCCGTCGAACTCCTGGTCGGCGAGTGCGGAACCGTCGAGAAGGCGGCTATGAAGCTCGCGAAGTCCAAGGGCTGGATTTCCCAGCGACGTGCCCTGCTGCAACTTACCCCCGAACTCCAAACCGCCCTCCGTAACGGAGAAATCGCTATTCGCACCGCCCGCTCACTCGCCCAGGTCCCGCCCGAGGAGCAAGTCCAGGCCTGGAACTCCGAACGCCAGCGAAAACATCAAGACACTGAACAAGATTCGGCGCCCACTGACAACGGCCATAAGCCAGCGGTACGAGTGCCGGTAACCGCCGCGAAGGTCACCCGCATCTTCCGGCGTCTCGACGCCGACGGACTGCACGCACTCATCCAGGCACTCACCGATCGACACTGACTCGGGACGCGATGCTGGGGCTCTTCACCGCGTGGTGAAGAGCCCCAGCACCGAAATCCTTTGCTACGCCACGGTCGGCACAAAGCGCGACGACCTAACGCTTCCGACGACGTCCGCGCGTTTCGTCGACTATGCCTGCGTCTACCTATTTCTAGGGCGAGCAGTAGCTAACGGTCGCGAACATCCGCTTCGTTAGCTGCTACCAAGTCCAACTGACAAGGTAAAACGGGCTGAGCGCGATTCTGCGGTCACAGGGTCCGTTTTGGCCAAGGACATACCAGTACACCAGAAAACGGCGCTCCACGGCGAACCTTGTCAGTTTCAGGAGTGGACTGCACATCGAGCTGGCGTTTTGTGCGCGAGTGCAGTCGTCTTCTGACTTTTTCCGTGCAGAAGTGCACTGCATGGTCCGTCGCAGCCGCCACTGTGATGGTTGGATATGAGGCGTAAAGGAAACCCGATGGTGCACCAGACTGTGCTCTGGAGCTCGTGCGCGTAACCGGCGTCGCCTGACGGACGACGCAGAAGTCGCTTGCGGTGAGATCGGCTAGGCGGACTCGTCGCGGGCAGGCGGCCGGATCATCAGCACGTTCGAGATGCCGCCCTGATTCACACAGTCCTGAGCGAAGTCGTCAACGTGCCAGTGGAAGTCCGCCGCAGGCTCTGTTGCGTTTGCAGTGGTCTCGACCGGCGCGTAGCGATGCAGAGGGACCGAAACGCCGTCGTAGGTGAAGCCCATGGTGTCTTTGGCCAGGATCGTCAACGGTTGCTCGCCCGTCCCCTCAATCCCCAGGCCCTCGGGTAACTCACCCCGGTCGAATTTAAGATGATCTTCACGACCGCAGAAGCGGCCTGAACACCGCAACCCCTAAGCGTCAACCAAAACGGGGGGGCAGTCCCAGCTGTCGCACCCAAGGTCAGCGTGGATGGTGCTGCTTGATGAGCTTGGTCATCCGCCGCAGACCGATCGCGTCTGCAGCGGACGGCGATACGGCATTGACGGCCGACATCATCCTGAGGAGTCCTCCGCCCATGACGTGGACCCGACGTCGCTTGCGGATGGTGTCGAGGATCTCGCGTGCGACCGCTTCGGGCTCGGCGAGGGTGACGCCCAGCTTGCGCCACATATCGAAGAATGCGGACTCCGACTCGGTGTTGGCGGGCGCGGGTCCGAAGAATGAGAGGGTCACGTTGGTCCCGGCGAGCTCGCGGTTGGAGGCTTGGACGTAGCTCGCCAGCGCGCCGCGGGTTGCTGCATACGCGCTCATGTATGGGAGCCCAACCCGGCCGTCCATGGCGCCGCCGACGTGGACGACCATGCCGCCGCCGGCTTGCTTGAGGAGCCCCGGCAGGAATGCCTGCGTCACGAAGATGGGCCCCTTGACGTTGACGTCGAGCATTGAGTCGACGTCGGCCGGCGTGTATTCCTCGATGGCTTTGCGCGGCGAGATGCCTGCGAGGTTGACCACCACATCGATCCGGCCGAGGTGCTCGAATGCCGCCGCCGCCAGCTTCTCGAGGCTCGCAGGATCGGCGACGTCAGCACGCACGTAGATCGCTGACTCGTCGCTGCGGCCGGTCAGCGCTGCGGCGTCGTACTCGCGCCGCGCCGCGAGCACCAGCCGGTAGCCTTCGTCCGCGAGCAGCTTGGCCAGCGGGTGACCGAATCCTCCAGTAACCCCGATGAGAACAGCGGTGGGAGTCTTTTCAATAGAATGAGTCATGTTTTAGATACTATATCGGTATCTATTCATGGTCAAAAATTACTCGGCCTTGGCCTTGATCCTGGACACGACGTTCGCCAACGTCGTCTCCCGCAGCTCCCTCTCGACCGCCTTCTGGATGTCAGTGAGTACGTCGGCCATGACGTCCTTGATGTTGGAACTGATGACGCAGTCCACGTTGATGGGATAGGCATGGACGGCCGGAGTGCTTGGAGGGTCGACCGCAGAAAAGATGTCGAGGAGGGAGATGCTTTCTGGACTTCGCGCCAAGGCGTACCCGCCCGACTTGCCAACAGCGGAGTCGACCAGATTCGCCTTCGAGAGCTTGACGAGGATCCTTTTGACGAAGATGGGGTTCGCGTTCACGCTGCCTGCAAGGTGCTCCGACGTGAAAAATCCCTCGTAGTGTGCGAGCGCTGCCAGCACGTGGATGGCGATCGAAAACTGAGTGTTGGCAGCGGGCATCTTTGGATACTATAACAGTATCCGTCTTG
Organism: Rhodococcus koreensis; assembly: GCF_017068375.1. Classification (NCBI taxonomy): domain Bacteria; kingdom Bacillati; phylum Actinomycetota; class Actinomycetes; order Mycobacteriales; family Nocardiaceae; genus Rhodococcus; species Rhodococcus koreensis. Next base: position 1,114,330 of record NZ_CP070610.1, on the reverse strand, counting down.
GCTGCAGAGCAAAATGCAGAGATGAGTTCACGTCTGGCTTTGCGGCGGGAAAACTGAACCGCCTGTAAGTGTTTGTAGTGGCTGGCCCGGGGCCGGCCGGCTCGCAGGATCGGTGTCGTCGTCGCGACTGGGTGTGACCCCTGAACCGCATGGCCCTTTCGGGGTGCACTTTCCAGGATCCGTCCACTCGGTCGAGACGGCGACGCCGACCCGGTCTCGCTTCGGTGGCTTGATCAGAAGCCTGCCCGACCCGTGTACGCGGGTCGTGGCCCGTTACAGGCCTGCCTCGAAGTGTTCTTCCCGGGCCGACGCCGACACGACGTCACCCTTTCGGAAGGAGATCCGTCGCAATGCCTATCGTTGCAGATCAGTACGAGTTCGTCATCGGGGTCGATACCCACGCCGCTACCCACTCGCTGTCGGTTGTCACCGCCGCGACCGGTGCAGTCGTCGACCAAATCAATGTTTCCTACGAACCCATCCGGGCTCGAGCGAGCGGTGACATGGATCAGTCGTCGCGTGGGCGAGCACGCGACTCTGGTGGTCATCGAAGGCGTCGGTTCCTACGGAGCCGGTCTCGCCGAGCGGGTCCTCGGTTCCGGATTGGCCGTCGTCGAACCCGCCGCGATGCCGGCGGCGCACCGACGCGGAATCGGCAAGACCGACTCACTCGACGCCGTCCGGATCGCCCGGTCGGTGCTCGCGGTCGACATCTCCCGGCTCCGCTGCCGCGCGCCGAGGGTCCCCGCGCCGCTCTTCGGGTCCTGGTCGTGGCCAGAGAACAAATGGCCGGCGAGCGGACCCGAGCAGTCAATGCGCTCACCGTCCCGCTCCGGATCACCGACCTCGGTATCGATGCGCGCAAAGCTCTGACGCGCAAACAGATTGATGCGATATCTACCTGGCGTTCTCGGTCGGAGGACCTCACCATGCAAACGTGCCGGCAGGAGGCGGTACGACTGGCGAAGCGAATCCGCCCTGGATACCGAGTTGATCGACAACAGGAAGGCACTCGACTCTGCCGTGGGCTCGGTCGCACCGGAACTGCCGGAGTTACCCGGCGTCGGATTGGTGGTCGCGGCTTCGGTGCTCATCGCCTGGTCTCATCCGGGCCGTGTCCGTTCCGGAGGATGTCCCGAGTTCCGTGGAACTTCGGTGGCGGCCCGGTGAGCATCAGGCTGCGTTCTCCTGATCATTGTGCATGACGGGTGCGACAATTTCGGCGAACTCGGCCTCGAGCGCGGCGCGGAGTGTCGCCAGGTGCAGGTGGCCGTTGACGCGGCGGAACTGCTTGCCGGCCTCGATCATCCCGGCCGCGCACCAACGCAGCGCCATCTGACCGCCCCGCCACCGCTTGACGTTGGCGGCGTGCTCGCGGCATACCGAGATCATCGACTCGATCGCGTTGGTCGAGCGCAGTGTGCGGGCAAGGGTGGGCGGCACACCCAACCGCAGCACGGTGAGCGTCTCGTCCAGGCCCTCACGCAGGATGGCCGCCGCCCCGGGATGGGTGCGGTCGAGTTCTTTGGCCAGGGCCCGCAGGGCGGCCTCGGCCTCGAGTGCCGACGCGGCGTGGTAGGCGTCGGTCATCCTGCGACCGACACTACCGCGAAGGCGTTGTGGCAGATGCACTTTCACGTTTCGGATCTTGTGCAGTGGCAGCGTTGGATGACCGGCCGGTCGAGTACGTCGAGCACTGCCTTGCGCAGCGCCTTGGACCCGTCGAGGCCGACCAGCATCGGGCGGGTGACATCGAGGCCCCGTTCCCGCAGGTCGACGAGCAGGTCGGTGACGACGGTGGCGTTCTCGGTGGCACCTTCGACCAGCGCGAGCGGGTGCTTGTGCCCGTCGAGGTCGATCCCGAGGGCCACGATGCAGCAGGATTCGGCGAAGTGGACGCCGTCGATCATCAAGGCTGCGCACCGAACACCACACCACCATCGCCCACCTGCGGCAAGCACACCTCGACGCCTACCTCAGTGAAGGCACCACCACCCGCCGCACCATCCGCAGCTTCATTCAGTGGCGCCATCGCACGGGCATCGCAGCACGATTCACCATCCGATACCGCGCAGCGCGGACCACCCCGCTGGCCGCCTCCACCACGCGACTCGAACTTATCCGCACCACCATCGAAGCCGACCACGTCACCCTGTCCACCCGCATCGCCGCACTCCTACTGTTGCTCTACGGCATCCCCGTCCGCAGGATCGCCGAACTCACTCTCGACGACATCACCACCACCACCCCGCCCGGACCCACCGTCAGGATCGGCACCCTCCCGGCCCCACTGCCCGAACCCCTGCTTCCCCTCCTACAACAACACCTCGACAGCCACGCAAACCAGAAAACGACCAACCACGAATCACGCTGGCTTTTCCCCGGGACCCGCGCCGGACATCACCTCACCGAACAGACCCTGATGCAGCGACTCCGAAAACTCGGCATCGACATCCGAGCCGCCCGCAACGCCGCACTGCACGACCTCAGCAAGGAAATCGACGCCGCATCCCTCGCCGCCCTACTCGGCTACACCCCCAACACCATGAACATCCACGCCGCCCGCGCGGCAATCCCAATGGGAAGCTACCCCGCGATCAAGCGCCCGAAACGATGAGCGAGTCCCCGTTCAGGAGATCTCGACAGAAGTTGACAAGGCCCTTATCCAATCGGGGCCCGGCGCTGCATTGCCCCGATACCGCTCAGTCAGTCGTGTTGCGGGCTGGCAAGGTCCCGTAGTGGGAGAGCTTGTCCTTGCAATAGGCGCGGAGGTCTTCCTTGACTGCGAAGTCGAGGTAGGTGGTCGTTCTACTCTCGACCAGCTTTAGGACCCGGCGGTAGAAGGTTGGCGCCGAAACGCCGAACTCGGCGAAGATGTACTGTTCGCCACCTCCGAACGGGCTCCACCGCACGGCGAAGTTCACCATGGCGCGCTCGTGTGCGTTCACGCGTGTCCTTTCAGTCGCGTCGTCTCTGCGGTCGGGTTCGCCTGTGCCGCGCCACCAACGAACTGCCATGGCGGTCTAGGCTCGGTAGCCGTCGGTAGCCGCTCGGCTGACGACGAGTTTCGGGACGACAGCCTTCGACGACATCTTCAGGAGGGCGTCAACGAGTTCGACTAGGTCGGCTACCTCGATCATCGACTCCGGCGGAATGCGGTCGTGGATCCATGCGGCCATGTCGGTGTTCACGTAGGCCGGAGCGATGGCGGCGGCGGTAATCCCGTTGCCCGACTCTTCGGCGTTCAGCGTCTCGACCAGCGAGATCAGCGCAGCCTTCGTCGCCCCGTACACGGCGAGGCCCGATTCGGCGTACACCCCGGTGATCGAGGCCAGCGCCACCACTTTCGCGCCGCGACCGGGGTCATCGGAGGCCACCGCGCGCAGCAGTGGGAGGGCCCGCTGCAGCAGCGCGAACGGCGTCTTGACGTTGACGTCGACGGTCTTGTCGAACCGGCGCATCGGGAACTCCCCGATGGTCCCGGCGGTACCGACGCCGGCGTTGAGGATCAGGGCGTGCAGGGTCCCGAACCGCTCGGCATGCGCGTTGACGATCCGGTCCGCGGACTCGGGGTCGGCCATGTCTGCGGCGGCGACCACGACCTCTTTCGCGCCCGCGCCGCTCAGGTCCGCCGCGACCGCCTCGAGGCGCTCGGGGTCACGGGCGCTGATCGTCAGCCCGTATCCCTGTGCGGCGAGGCGGGTCGCGATGCCCAGCCCGATCCCGCGCGAGGCACCGGTCACAAGTGCGCTCTTGCTCATTGATCTTCTCCTTGTGTAGCCGCGTCGGCTCGATGGTCAGAGGTCTGATGCTGCTGGGGTGTACTCGGGTGCCGGCTGGGTGAGGTTGCGGCGTTGCGTTTTCGCGTTCCGGAGTAGGACGTACAGGACTGCGGTGAGCACGAGCGCTGCGATGAAGAGATAGGAGAGGAAGACGCCCGCGCCGGTTGCGGTTCCGCTCGAGGTTTCGACGAGTCCGAAGATGCTGGGTCCGAAGAAGCCGCCGAGCAGTCCGATGGAGTTGATCATCGCCAGTCCGGCCGCGGACTTTCGGCCGTGCATGGTGTCCATTGCGGTGGACCACAGCACGGGGCCCACACCCACGGCGAACAGCTGCAGGACCGCGAACGCGGCGAGGGTGCCCACGGGGCCGCTGTGGGCGCCGAAGTACCCGGCAAGGCCTGCGCTCGCGAGGGCGACGGCGATGAAGAGGATCGGATGGCCGTAGGTGCGGAAGAGCCTCGGGTAGGCCAGCACGCCGATCAGGGCGCCGATCGCGGGAATGCCGGCGATCGCGCCGATCACTGCCGAGTGGGTGATTCCGAAGCTTTCGACGATCGAGGGCAGGAAGAAGACGATGCCCCAGATCGCGAGTTGGGTGACGAAGTAGATTGCGGCGATCGTCAAGAGGAGGCCGCTCGAGAACACCGCCTTCACGGCGCTCCACACGGAGTGTTCCTCGGCTTCATCGGCGGAGGTGTGGGCGATGATGGCGGTCTTCTCATCCGGTGTGAGCCACTTCGCCTCGCGTGGGCCGTTGGGAAGGAATCGGTAGAGAAAGAATCCGAACAACACGGTGGGGATGCCCTCGAGCAGAAGCATCCACTGCCATCCGTGCAGGCCCCAGGTGCCGTCGAGTTGCATCAGCGCACCACCGAGTGGTGAGCCGAAAATCAACGCGAGCTGTGGTGCGATCAGCAGGGTGCCGATGGCGATGGCACGGTCTCGTGGTGCGAACCAAAGGGTGAAGTAGAACAACATGCCCGGGTAGAAGCCGGCTTCGGTGAGCCCGAGCAGGAAGCGCATGATGTAGAAGCCGGTCTCGTTCTGGACGAAGGTGGTCAATGTCGAGACCAGTCCCCAGGTGATGACGATTCTACTGATCCAGGTGCGCGCACCCATGCGGTGCAGCAGCAGGTTGCTGGGGATCTCCATGGTGCAGTACGCGATGAAGAACAACCCCGCTCCGAAACCGTATGCGGCCGCGGAGATGCCGAGATCGGCTTCGAGGTGGGTTTTCGCCAAGCCGATGTTGGTCCGGTCGAGCGTGTTGAGGATGAATGCGGCGATCAGCACCGGCATCAGCGTGACCCAGACTTTTCTGGTGCCTGATCGGTAGGCGGTCGCGGTCAATTCTGGGTTCATGGGGAATCCTCTGCGGCGAGAAGGGTCGGCGAGGTGCTTGTCGGTGTCGGTCGGGGTAGTGGAGTGGATCGACGATGATCGGCAGTGGCAGCCGGATCCGGACGGGACGGGACGGGACGGGAGGGGAGGGAACCGGATCAGGTTGCCGGCCTGGTGTTGCTGACGGTGGGGTCCTCGTCGGTGGTTTCAACGGTGGTGCGGGGAAGCCACCAGGGGCGGGTCGCTTCGAATGCGCGGATCCGGTCGGTGTGTTGCAGGGCGATGTCGATGTCGTCGAGGCCGGCGCGAAGCCGCCACCGGCTGTCCTGGTCGATGGTGAAGTCGACCGTGAGTGCTCCGGCGGTGACCGTGCAGGTTTCGAGGTCCACGACGGTTTCGGTGTGCGGTTCTTCCTCCAGAACAGTCCACAGCGCCTCGATGTCGCCTTGTTCGACCTGACCGGCGAGCAGGCCGTTCTTGCCGGCGTTGCCGCGGAAGATGTCGGCGAATCGCGGGGAGAGTACGACGCGAAATCCGTAGTCCCGCAGCGCCCAAACCGCGTGCTCACGTGAGGATCCGATACCGAAGTCCGGGCCGGCGACGAGGATATTTCCGGTCCGGTACGGGGGTGTGTTCAGGATGAAGTCAGGGTCGCTTCGCCAGGTAGCGAAGAGGGCGTCCTCGTAGCCGGTGCGGGTAATCCGCTTCATGTAGGTGGCGGGACAGATTTGGTCGGTATCGATCCCGGCCCGCCGCAAGGGAACGGCGATGCCCCTGCATGTGTCGAATTTGTCCATGTGGTTGCCCTGTGTCGGTGTGTCGGCTCGTGCCCGCACCGCCGATCGTCCGTGCGAGCCCGAGGCGGAGGTCCGATCGGCGGCGCAGATGACGTCGGAGCTGTCGCTGAAGCGGTTCTGCGGAGGTGTGGGGACCACCTGCGGTGTCAGGCGCTGCAGTGTGAGGCCGCCGCCTGAAGCCGGGATCGTCCCCGCCCCAGGATGGTGTTGCGTTCTTCTTCGCTCGTGCCACCCCAGATGCCGAACGGTTCTCGCGCGGTCAGGGCGTGTGTGCGGCATTGCACGAGGACCGGGCAGTGGGCGCAGACCCGTTTGGCCCGTGCAATGCGCCGTTGCCGCTGGGGTCCCCGTTCGTTGACGGGGTGGAAGAACAGGGTCAGGTCGGCGGTGCAGCAGCCTGCCTGCCTTCGCCAATCCCGGCCCTCGGCTGTGGTCGACGCTTGGTGTTTCGCTGTCGGCAAGGCCGGCACGGTGCGAACTCCTTCCGCGGTGCGGTGTTCGTTGGCGCAGACACCCCGTGGCGGCACGGGGTACCTGCGAGGTCAGGGGATGCTGATGAAGTTGGAGAAGCCTCCATGGCGAGCGGGGAGATTGTCGAGGGCCTCGTTGATCTTCTCCAGCGGGAACGTGTGGTGTTCGAGGATGGAGAGGTCGAGTTGACCGGTGCCGACGAGGTCGGCCATGTCCTGCGCGTCGGCAGTCGAAAACCACAGACTCCCAAGAATGGTGAGCTGATTGCACATCACCGAGATCATGTCGATCTGCGGGCGCTCCATCATGCCGCCCACGTCAACTGCGATGCCGCCGCGTCGTAGAGTGCCCAGGGCGTCGAGGTATGCCTCGGCGGGGGCTCCGGGGCCGAGAGCATCGATCACGACGTCGACGCCTTCGCCGTTGTTGTGCTCGCGGGTCCAGCTGCGTAGGTCCCCGGATCCGGCAGCGAGCACGTGGATGCGGTCGGGGGCGATGGCCCTGACGTCCTCGAGGAGGTCGGCGTTGCGGCCGGTGCCGAACACGCGGGTCGCGCCCATCGCCAGCGCACTCAGGCAGGTGCCCAGACCGAGGGTTCCGGAGATGCCGTCGATCAACACGGTCGACCCGGGTCCGACGCCGGCGCGGCGCAACGCGGAATAGCCGGTGCCGAGGTAACCGAAGCGAGCACCTTCCTCGAAGCTGACGGTGTCGGGCAGTTTCACCAGATTGCGTTGCGGTGCAGTGAGGTATTCGCCGAGACCGCCGTAGGGGTAGGCGTCGTACCGTCGTTGCCCGTCCGGGCCGAACGCGAAATACCCCATGAACGTGTAGGAGTTGCAGTTCTGGTCCTCACCCCGGCGGCAGGCGCGGCACGCCCCGCAGGAGAGGCCGGGATTGACATAGACGCGGTCGCCGACCGCCACGTCGGTGACGTGGCTCCCGACCGCGGCGACGACGCCGGTCGTGTCGAGTCCGAAGACGGCCGGCAACTTCGGCAGCGGTAGTTGCGGAAACCACTGGCTGTATGAGGCGAGCACGTTGGGGAGGTTGGGAACGATGTTGCAGGCTTTCACTTCCACCAGGACATCGGTGGCCCGCGGTTGCGGGGTGGGCAGCTCCTCGATGGCCATCGGCTGGTTGATCTCGTGAAGGCGGGCGACTCGCATGGTCGTTTTCATCGGACGGTCTCCTGGTCGTGGGTGAGGGGCTGAGGTTCGGCGGATGTGGTGCAGGCGGTGTAGCGCTGGGGTGGTTTAGGCGGCGGGGGCCGGGTGCTCGTCATCGCCGCGGGTGTGTGGAGTTCTGCGGCGAGCGGTGTCACGCTGGCGGGGTGTGCAGGTCGATGGTGAATTCGGGTTCTGTGGCGGCGCGCACGTCGTCGACGGTGATTCCCGGAGCCAGCTCTCGTAGGACGAGGCCGTGGTCGGTGATGTCGAAGACGCACAGGTTGGTGATGAGGCGTTCGACTACTGCCAGGCCGGTGATCGGCAGGGTGCACGATTGCACGACTTTGAAGGATCCGTCCTTGGCGAGGTGCTCCATGAGGACGACGACCTTCTTGGCGCCGCCGACGAGATCCATGCCGCCGCCCATGCCTTTGACCATCTTGCCGGGGATCATCCAGTTGGCGATGTCGCCGGTGGCCGATACCTGCATCGCGCCGAGGATGGCTGCGTCGATCTTGCCGCCGCGGATCATGCCGAAGCTGGTCGCGGAGTCGAAGATCGATGCCCCGTCGCGCAGGGTGACGGTGGCCTTGCCGGCATTGACCAGGTCGGCGTCTTCGTCGCCGTCGTCCGGGTATTGCCCGGTTCCCAGGACCCCGTTCTCCGACTGCAGTACCAGTTCGACCTCGTCGGGTACGTAGTTCGGAACCAGGGTCGGCAGGCCGATGCCGAGGTTGACGTAGTCCCCGTCGGACAACTCCGAGGCCGCCCGGGCCGCCATCTGTTCACGGGTGAGGCCGGGCAGGGCGGCATCGTTCGTCGGCGAGACCGCGGTTGTCCCTGTGGTATCACCTGCTCCGGTGACGGGTCCGTTGCTCGGCCGTGGGCGTGTGGTGCGCTTTTCGATCCGCTTGTCGGCCGCCTGGTCCTCGGTGAGAGGGAGAACCCGGTGGACATAGATTCCGGGAAGGTGGATTTCGTCGGGGTCGAGTTCGCCGGCGTCGACGAGGATTTCGACCTCGGCGATGGTGATCTGTCCGGCCATCGCGGCCAAGGGGTTGAAGTTGCGGGCAGACTTACGGAAGACAAGGTTGCCGTGCCTATCGCCCTTCCATGCTCGGACGAGTCCGAAGTCGCAGGTGATGGCTTCCTCGAGCACGTACGGGCGGGTCCGTCCGCCGAAATTGAACTGCTGGACCGTCTTCAGCGGGCTCTGTTGCACAACCTGGCCCTGCGGGTTGTACAGCCGGGGCAGCCCGCCTTCGGCGACCTGGCTGCCGACCCCGGTTGCGGTGAAGAATGCGGGGATACCGGAGCCGCCGGCCCGGAGTTTCTCGGCGAGGGTGCCCTGGGGGACGAGTTCGACCTCGAGTTCGCCTTGCAGGTACTGCCGTTCGAACTCCTTATTCTCGCCGACGTAGGAGGCGACCATCCGCCGGATGCGTCCTTCGTTGAGCAGTAGCCCCAGCCCCCAGTCGTCGACACCGCAGTTGTTCGAGACGACTTCGAGGTTGTCGACGCCCGTCGTCAGGAGCGCGTCGATCAAGACGCTGGGAATTCCGCACAGCCCGAATCCCCCGACCGACAGGGAATCACCGCTACCGATTCCCTCGATTGCTTCCTGTGCGGTGCGGACGACCTTGTCCATAGCAAACGACCTCTTCTGTTCGGGGCGCCCCGGTGCGGGAGCGTGGTGTGAGAATTACGGGAGGGATCGGACGCGGTGTTCCGCACATTGGGCATGGCAGGAGGCGGCGCCTCGGTCACCGTGCTGGCTGGGCATCAGCCCGTCGACGCCGACGCCAGCGAGTGAGTGTGCGTCGATCAGCGGCTGACGTAGTCGTTCTGGTCAGCAGGGATGGTCTCGACCGTTGCGGCACCCCGCACGATGTCGAGGATGCGTCCGGGCTCCGGCGTGAGTGCGTCGCCGCGCCAGGCCACGTGTCCGTCGGGGCGGACCAGGACGAAGTTCTGCTCGTAGGCGTCCCGCAGAGCAGTGACGACCTCGGGCTCGGTGACGGCAACGACGGACAGTGGGATGGAGCGTTCACTGGCGGCGATGGCCATCGCATCAGCGGCGCTGGCATTGCGCCCGATGATCAGCAGGGTGAAGGTCGGGCCGAAGCGATCGAGGGTGGATACGTTCGGCGCGAGCCACACGTGAGGTGCCCGGTGACCGGGTCGTGCGGTGGGCGTGTACTCGTCGAAGTTGAGCGGTGGTGCGGGCGTCCCATCCGGAATGCAGACCGGCGATCCCTCGTAGCGGTATCCCAGCGATGCCGGGATGTTGTTGAACTCCCGCCGGAAAGTGTGTACCACGCTCTCGCCGAATTGCTGTCGGGCGAGTTCGGCGTCGGGACCGCCCACACTGATGCGGTCCCAGAACTGTTGGTGGCCCGTGCGGGTGTGGACCCAGTCCTGGTAGATGCTGCTGGCGAGGGAGGACGACTGTGCGACGCACGCGCGGCGTTCCGGGTCGTAGCTGTCGAGCAGCCGGTCATCGGCCCACCCCTGCAGGACGGCGTCGAGTTTCCATGCCAGGTCGAACGAGTCCTGGATGCCGGTGTTCATCCCCAGACCGCCGGTCGTGGGCATCGTGTGCGCGGCATCGCCGGCGAGGAAGACCCGGCCGTCCCGGAATCGGGTTGCGACCGTTTCGCGGTTCGACCACGGCAGGATGTCGGTCACGAAGTCGATCTCGACGTCGGTCCCCGCGATGTTGCGTGCCGCTTCACGTATATCCGTCTTGGTGATCTCCCCGTCTCCCACCATCACGGTGATGCGGTACTGGTCGAGGCCGTCGAAGGGAAGCAGGGAGATCGACATCCCCGTGGGTTCGACCACGGTGAACCGGCCCAAGGTTTGTGCCAGGGGAAGGGCTTTGATCTGCGGGCTGCGGATGATGGCTTCGGCGGAGGTGCCCCACACCGAGGACTTGACGGTGTCGATGCCCAGTCCCCGGCGGATATTGCTGCGGGCGCCGTCGCAGGCGACGAGGTAGACGGCGGTGAAGGACGTGGCCTGCCCGTCGTCGCCCTCGGCCGTCACCGTGACTGTGTCGGCGGTCTGGGTGACTTCGGTGACGCGGGTCTGCAGGTGCGTGGTGACGCTGGGCTGGCGCTGGGCGAACCGCAGCAGGATCTCGTTGAACCACCTCTGCGGACAACGTTGCGCGAAGGTCGGGCTCGTCGACGGGGGCACCATGTCGGCGATGGCCGGCCAGTGGATGCGGGCGAGCTCAGGGTCGGAAAGGCTGGTGCCCCACACCACGTCCTGGGGGTGTTCGAGCGGCCATCCGCAGTGCCGCAACTCGTCCTCGATGCCCCAGCGTCGTGCGAGTTCCATGGTGCGGATGCTGATCGCGTGCAGGCGTGCATCGTGCACGACACCGTCGCCCTGCTCGAGCAGGAGGACCGAATCACCTCGCTGACCGAGGTCGCCCGCCAGGGCAGCGCCGGTTGGTCCTGCTCCGACGATGACAACGTCGAAATGTGAAGGGGTGGACGGAATGCTCATTGTTCTCTCGCTATCGAAAGTGGCTGGGCCGGGACGGTGCGTGGCAGCTCTTCGGTCACGCGGTCGATGTTGCCTCGGCGACGTGCAGGGCCTCGCGTACGTCGGCGCTCGTCACGACTTCACCGAGAAGTCCGAGGCTATTCAGTGCGGCCAGGTGGGTGTCGTCGTCGGAGGCGCTGCACGCGTCGGATACGACGACTGTTCGGTACCCGAGATCGGAGGCCTGCCGCGCCGTGCTCTCAACGGACATGTTCGTCGCGACGCCGGTCAACAGCACCGTGGTAATTCCTCGGCTGCGGAGCAGTAGGTCGAGCCCGCTGTCGGAGAATCCCCCCAACCGCTGGTGAGTGACGACGAAGTCGCCGTCCGCGAATGTCATCTCCGGCAAGATCTCCGCCTTCTCGCTGCCGTCGACAAGGCACTTGGTCTGCGCAACCAGACCCAGCAAGGGCGAATTCACGACGAGATCGCTGAAATCGGGACGGAAGGCGACGCGGGTGTAGATCACGGTGCCGCCCGCCGCCCGGACGTCGGCAATCAGAGCGTTGTTGACACCCACGACATCGCGTGAGGCGGCGGCGGCGGCGAAGAAGTCTCCGAAAGCGCCGTCCGCGGAGACGATGTCACCCTGCAGATGCACGGCGATCACGGCGGTGGAGGCTGCCTGTAGTTCCATGAATTTTCTCCTACCTTTGGTTCTCGACGAATCAGTCGAGCCACTTGATGATCGAAGCGAGCGTGTCGGACACCAGGTCGGGTCGGCCATCGAAGTAGTGTCCGGCGCCGGTGACAGCGAGCAGTTCCTTGCGGGGATGCGGTGCACCCGCATAGAGAGCGGACGCCATGGATGGGAAGCATCCGCGGTCTGCGGTTCCATAGGCGACGAAAACGGGCACACTCACCCGCTCGAGGCAGGTGGGGCCATATCCGTTCGTGTCAGCGACACTCCACTGGGACAGCCAGGATCGCAGGGTGCTGAAGCTTCCCAGGGTGACCGGTCGAAGATTCGCCGACATCGGATCGCCCCACAGGGACCCGGGCTCACGATCGGAGGCGTCGAGGGTGACATCGACGAATCGTGGATCCGCGCACGTCCCGTGGACGCGGAACGGCAGATCCGGGACGTCGGTGCCGTAGCGTTCGGTCAGCTCGGTCAGCTGCGCTTTGACCCAGTCGGTGATGCGCGTCATCCGGCGGGCCTGGGCGTCCCGGTAGGTGGCCACCCACTCCGGATCGAGGGGGACAGTGCGACCGGAGAACAGGTCCAGCTCCGGATCTCGCCGGAAGGGGTCGTCTTCGCTGATGATCGCGGGGTCGAGCCAGCCCTGGATCAGGTCGGCGCGGCCCGCGTGTGCATTGAGCATCACCAGGGCATCGACCGGCGGTAGTTCGGCGCGGGTGAGGTCGGTGCCTCCGCCGCCGGGGGCGTCGCGGATGCTCGGGTTCTCGGCCTCGGCCTGGTACAGGGCGGCCAAACCGCCACCACCGGAGTTGCCGACGAGCACGATGCGCTCGTAACCCTCGGTCTCGCGGAGGTGCTTGATGATCGAACCCAGGTCGGCCACACAGTTTTCGAGGATGACCTGGGTGTCGTTGCCGGCGTAGCGGGTGACGACTCCGACCGCATCCATCCCGAGTTCCGCGCAGGGTGCCAGGGCGTAGTGGCCGACGAAATTCGAGCTCGGATGGCAGAACACCAGCACGGTGTCCGAACGCCGGCCCTCGGTCGCGCGCTCGCGGCCGCACCAGAGTGTGCCGGAGGCGCGGGCGATGCCGGAGTAGACGTCGCCGCCCATCGCGGCCTGCATCGGAACTGGGAGCAGCTCACGCATCACTGGGCACCTTCCGTGCGCCTGCGTTGGATTCTTCCAGGTTTGCCCAGGTGAATGGGTATTCCGGATCGACACAGTCCTTGAGAGCGGCGGACAGCTGCAGGGGCCGGTGGGTGTCGACCATGACTTGGTATTCGTCGGCGCGGGCGGCGCCGAGCGCTCGTTCGACGTTGCCCGGGTGCGGGCCGTGGATGAAGCCGGCCGGGTGGACCGTGATCGATCCGAGCCCGACGCCGGTGCCCTGCCGGGTCTTGGCCTGTCCCTTCGCGTAGAAGAGGACTTCGTCGCTGTCGACGTTGGAGTGGAACGGCGGGATCGGTACCGCGTTCGGGTTGTAGTCGAGCAGCCGCGGGACGAAGTTGCACATGACGAAGCCGGGGGCTTCGAGGATCTGATGCATCGGCGGCGGCTGGTGCAGGCTGCCGGTGATCGGTTCGAAGTCGTGGATGCTGAAGCTCCACGGGTACATGCCGCCGTGCCATCCGACCACGTCGAAGGGATGGTGTTTGTGGACGTTGCGGGTCAGCCCGGTGCGGGTCCGGACGATGACGGGCACATCCGAGCCGGACTCGTCGAGCAGCTCGGTGGGGCGTCGGATGTCGAGTTCGCAGTAGGGGGTGCCCTCGATGAACTGCCCACGCTCGGACAGGTAGCGCTTCGGCGGATCGATGTGCCCGCGCGCTTCGACGAACAGCAACCGAAGTTCGTCATCGCCGCGGACGGTCCACCGATGGATGGTGGAGGTCGGGACGATGACGTAGTCGCCTTCGACGATCTCGATCCGCCCGAAGGTGCTTTCGAGGGCGCCGCTGCCGCTTTCGACATAGGCCAGTTCGTCACCGGTGCTGTTCTTGTACAGGCTGCTGTCTTCGGTCGCGACGGCATAGGAGATGCGCACATCGTCGTTGGACAGCAACAACACTCGGTCCAGGACCGCGTCGCCCTTGATCGGCAGGCTGTGCGGGGTCAGGTGGATCGGTGAGAGCGGCTGGTTCGGGTGCAGGCCCTCGTCTGCGGTTTCGACGGTCTCGATCGCAGTCAGCGCACTCGGCGGATTGCGGTGGTACAGCAGCGAGGTGTCGCCGACGAAGCCGTCTTCCCCGATCAGCTCCTCCCAATACAGTGAGCCGTCCGGTTGGCGGAATGCGACATGGCGCTTGCGCGGAACGTGACCGACTTGGGTGAAGTAAGGCATGAGGGTGGTTGCTCTTTCTGTCGGTCCGGACGGAGCCGGAGTGGTGTCGCGGTGACGGTGCGGCGGTCGAAGACGGCGGGATGACACAGTCCGCCGATGCCAGGTCTCAGACCGGTTGTGTCTCGGGTGTATCGAGGGTGCTCTCGTGGCGCATCTCGGCCGCTTCCTTGAACGCCCTGAGTTCGCGTGGGATGTCGGAGCCGGCAGGTTGGTAGAGGATGGCCGTGGCGCCGGCGTCCTCGAGTCGGCGGAGGTGACGTGCCATGTGTTCGCGGGTCCCGGTCGTCGTGCCACGCTCGATGACCGCAGCATTGATGAACTTCAGGTCCGTCGCATTCGGTGCCATCAAATGTCCGCGGTAGAGCTCGAGATGGCGGTGGCGCTCGTCGATCGCGGCGATCGCGGCCTCGTACCCCTGCGCCTCGGGCATTCCGGCGAGCGGTCCGTGCTGCCCCATGTGCAGGGCTAGCGATGCCCCGGGGCCGGCGGCGTCCATGGCGCGCGGGGAGTCGATGGCCTCGCCGTCGTCGAGGACGGTGCCGTAATGGAGCAGCTGGCATGGCCCGTCCACCGGAACCGGATGGTCCCCGTGCGTGGGGTTGGTGACGACACCGGCGCCGAGTCGCTTCGCGACACCGAAGCCCTTCGGCCCGTGCGCCGCGACCCACATGGGCACGTCGATGGGATAAGTGATGCCGGACGCGGGGCTGTGCATGAGGCTGACGATCGCGTTCTCCCACTCGACCTCGCGACCGGCCAGCAGTTCGCGCAACGCGACGATGTAGGCCTCGACGTCCGCCCACCGGGAGGGTTTGCGGTTCAGGTAGGTCGAGCTGGTGAATCCGGCTCCGACACCGGCATCGAAGCGGCCCGGCGCCACGGTTGCCAGGTGTGCGATGAGGGCTGCGTTCATGGTCAGGTGCCGCAGGTGCGGGGTGAACACCGCGACGCCCAGCCGGATCGTACTGGTGCGTGCCGCCGCGGCGCCGAGCGTGATGCCGGTGTCCGCGTACGAGACGGGGACGTCGTACACCCATGCCCGGGTGTAGCCCAGCTCTTCGGCCAGGACGATGTGCTCCGGCGTCGAGATGGCCGGCGCGAAGACGCAGTTAATCTCCATTAATCATGCTCCTCGTGAGGTAGGTGGCCTCGGCACGGACGGCAACGCCCCGTGCGGGAGCGGTGTCGAGCGAGTGGAGTGGCATCTCGGGGCGCTGCCAAGCAGCGGGGGTGAGGTGCCACGCACATCCGTTGGGGTTGTGACGGTCGCCACTGGTTTAGCTGGCATTACGACAGTGACACAGCCCTCAAAGTGTGTAAATCTAAAAAGATCGACCTCTGCCTTCAGGAAAATTGATGTCTCTGCGATTTACGCTCCACCAGCTCGAATACCTCATTGCAGTGGCGGACGAGGGCTCGATCAGTGCGGCAGCCACCCGCGCCCATGCCACCGCCGGCGCCGTGTCGATGGCACTCAAGGAACTCGAGCAGCGCCTCGGCGTCCAGCTGTTCATCCGCCGCAAGGCCAAGGCGATCACCCTGACCGCGGCGGGCAACCGGGCACTCGCCGATGCCCGGCGCATCCTGGCGGCCGCCGAGGAACTACAAGGCAGCGCGAGCACGACGCAGAACGACGTCGCGGGCACGTTGTCGGTGGGGTGCTACTCCACCCTCGCGCCGTTTCTGATCCCGCCCGTCCTCGACGAATTCGCCGGACAATATCCCGCCCTGACGGTGCAGATGATCGAGGGCTCGGCCGATGTCGTGCTCGACGCGATCGGCGACGGACGATGCGAGATCGGCTTCCTCTACAAACAAGACCTACCCCCGGGGCTCGAGTGCGCCGTCATCCGCACGAGCAAGCCGTATGTCATTCTCGCCGAAAATCATCCGCTCGCCGTGCAGCGTGAGGTCAAGCTCGCCGACCTGGCGGACGAGCCGTTGATCATGTTCGACGTTCCCAGC
This sequence comes from Rhodococcus koreensis, assembly GCF_017068375.1. Lineage (NCBI taxonomy): Bacteria > Bacillati > Actinomycetota > Actinomycetes > Mycobacteriales > Nocardiaceae > Rhodococcus > Rhodococcus koreensis. The sequence goes on along the minus strand of NZ_CP070610.1, from coordinate 1,098,262 downwards.
GCACGCAACGCAGCCCAGCTACTCGAATCGGTCGGGCTCACGGCCCGGATCCGCCACTTCAGTTCCAACATCGAGGTCGTCCGCAGCCTCGTCGCCCGAGGTATCGGATATTCGATCCTGGTCCAGCAGTGGCCGATCGACGTCAGCTACGAGGGCCGACCGGTTGCAGCGCGCCCCATCGAGGACGCCACCACCGAACGCGAAGTCGTCCTCGCCTGGATGTCCGACACGCGGCTGACCAGACGCGCTCACGCACTGATCGACTTCTGCCGGCTCACGTTCCTCGACGACCCGCCCGACCTGGTGTTCTAAACGACCGGCGACCCGCACGCCCCGGCGGACAGGCTGCGCCCGGGTCCGCGTTGCGAAGCGGCGCAGCGACCCACGTCCGGGCCGAAGGGCCGGGGGCGAGACTGTCACCGACACAGATCGGCCGGGACGGCGATCACCGTCCCGGCCGAGTGGCGTTGTTGCCGGATCCGTCTGTGGACTGTGCCGGCTAGGCCAGGGCGGGCGACCCTGTCAGCGCTGCGTCCTGTCCGGTTTCGTGTCGTTGCAGCGCCCGTTGGATGTCGCGGGCGGAGGTGACCTTTCCGAGCAATGAGAAGGTGACGAGCGTCGCGTCGTGCGCTTCGTCGGTGGCTGCCGCGCAGGCATCCGATACCAGGATGACGTTGTAGCCCAGGTTCACTGCGTCTCGTGCGGTGCACTCGACGGTCACATTGGTGGCGACGCCGGTGAAGAGGACGGTGTCGATCTGGCGGCGGCGCAGGATGGCGTCGAGCGCCGTGTTCGGGAACGCCGAGGTACTTCGGATCGAAAGACGGACTGGCTCAGCACTTGATGGCCGAGTGGGCACTCGAGACGATCGCACGCCTGCGCACGCTCGAACTCGACGCCGAACTTACCGATGCAGAGCGGATAGCCACCGCCTTCGCCGGGCTCATCGATTGGGCGGCAGAGGACCGCAACCTCCTCGACGCCGGAATGAGTTCGATCCACAGCAACACCGCGGGCATGGGAATTGGGCTGTGGCGGCCCCTGTTCGTCGAGCTTGTTCGTTCGGCACTGGCGGACCCGGGCTGGGAGGACGCCGAGCAGCGAGCGCTGGTGCTCGGGCACGTGCTGACCACCTGTTTGCTCGACCTGACCTCGGGATCCGGTGACCTCGCGCAGATCCGCGACACCATCGCCACAGCGGCGCGACTTCTCTTCGCCGACAGGCCCTGACGAATACGGCCTCGATAGGGCTTTCGCTCACTGTCGGCATTTTCCACTGTCGGGCGCCGGAGCCTCACCCCTGGCGGATGAGGCTCGGCCGGAGCAGCTAGGGCACGCTGGGTTGCGGCCGGGTCGATAGGTCTCCGCAGGCAGGCGGACGCCGGAAACCGCCTGCTTGCAGGCAGAAGGGGAACGCGTATGAACGAGGAACTGTCCGATCTCGCTGCACAGGCCTACATCTACGGTTTCCCGCTGGTGTTCAACCTGGACCAGGTCCGCAGGTATGTCGAGGAAGGCGTCGGAGCCAACCCGGCGGCCCCGTTCAACACCTTCAGCCACGCCCGCACCCTGACCGGACCGGCGGACACCTTCGTCACCATCAACAACGACACCCTGTACTCGATGGGCCAGATCGATCTGTCCGCCGGCCCGATCCTGTTGCACGTGCCCGACACCGGCGGCCGCTACTACGTCCTCCAGTTCGTGGACGCGTGGACCGACAACTTCGCCTACGTCGGGCACCGCGCGACCGGCACCGGTGCCGGCGATTTCCTGCTGGTTCCCGCGGACTGGGACGCCACCGCGCCGGCGGGTACGACGGTGATCCGATTCCCCACCACAATCGGGTCCATCGTCGGCCGGTGGGCCTGCTCGGGAGACGACGACCTCACCGCGGTGCACGCATTGCAGGACGCGACGACGTTGCAGGTCCTCGACCCGACCGCCACCCCACCCGGGATCCCGTCACCGGACCCAGCCGTCGCAGACGATCTGCTGTTCTACGACAAGCTCCGCCTCTGGTCACAGGCGTTCCCACCCGCCCACCGAGACCGGGCACTGCAGGAATCCTTCGCACCCCTGGGCATCGGCACGCCCGGACCGGCCACCCCCTACTCCTCGGATGGGCCGCTGGCGGACGCGCTGCGCAAAGGCCTGCTGCGAGGGCAGGACATGTTGGAGCGGGCACTGACCAAGGGGTCGAGCCCGGAGGTCGACGGCTGGAAACTGACCTTCCACGCGTTCGATTACAACCTCGACTTCTTCGAGGTCGGCACCCTCGACGATCCCCGATTCAAGATCGCCGATCCGCGGTTGCGGATCATCGAACGGGCCGCGGCCGCCCGCGGCGGCCTGTGGGGCAATCACCCCTACGAGGCGGCGTACATCATGACCTACGTCGACGACCAGGGCCGGCAACTGACCGGGGAATCGAGCTACACGTTGCGGCTGGCCCCCACCCCGCCGGTCGGCGCCTTCTGGTCCCTGACGATGTACTCGGTGCCCGATTTCTACCTCGTCGACAACCCGATCGACCGGTACTCGCTCGGCGACCGCACCCCCGGAATCGTCCACGACGACACCGGGGGCATCACCATCACCATCAGCCATACCGAGCCCGACGACCCCACCGCGCGGGCGAATTGGCTGCCCGCCCCGGCTGGCGCATTCCGGCCCGTGCTCCGAATGTACGAACCGGCACCAGCGGTCCTCGATGGGACATACGCCGTCCCGGCCATCACCCGAATCGACGACTAGAACCCAACCACGACCAGGGCCTGCGGCAAGTCCGACAATCCGCGACCCGCCCGGTCCTCGCCGCGCCCGCCGAGCCGTTCCACCGTCACCGACAACCACGTTCCTGCCATCCCCGAGGATGGCATGAGGGCCGCGTCGCCGCCTGGCCATAGCCCCAGACCGCACACCGCCCGTTCACCGCCAGAGGAAAGCGACCGGGCTGAGGATCCCGACAAGTTCGTGAGAATCCGGCACTGACACGCCGTCGAGAATCCGCAGGTCAGATCCGCAGAGGAGTGACACCGAACAGTGGAAACTACAGGGCAGGTCGAGTCGACCGTCTTTCGGTCGTAGGCCATGCTGTCCGGTGACAGCCGATCTTCCTTTTCGCCACTGAATCTTGCTTATCCAGGCACGTCTCGCCAGTGCAATTTGCTCGGTTCGAGATCATCTCATCTGCTAGAGGGACCCTGGCGGCCAGGGCGCTCTCGTCAAGAGCGCCGCCCACCTGGCTCGATCGGCCTCTCTGCGTTTAATCAGGATGCCCGAATAACTGACCGCTGAGAACGCCAGTTCAAGCAAGATCCAATGGCGAAATCCTCCGGGTCCCCCGGTCCAACAAGGGCGTTGACCACGGCCAGTTCGCCACTCAAGATTCCTCACCCCAGGTCCAGGCGCCGGCTTCAAGGACGATTCGCTGGCACAGGACACATGCACACCACGTCCGGCCGTCCGTCGTTGAATTGCCGGAAAGTGGTGTAGTCCCAGCCGTCGGGTGCGTACTCGTCGTTCCAGCCCAATCGGGCGACCGCGACGAATCCGGCCTTGCTGTCCAGGTCGGGGAGGAGGGTGTCGAAGCAGTCGAGGGGTCGGCCGCCTTTGTGCGACCGCTGTTTCGAGCGGTGCACGCCCGGCTCGGGGCGGCGGTAGTCGCGGTGCGTGTAGACGGAGACCACCTGCGCCGAGGAACCGTTTCGCCGCCGACAGTGGCGGCGGTGCCAGTGGCGGCGGTGCCAGTGGCGAGCTCTCTCGTCAGAGCGAGGGGCTGCGATCTTCGGGCGTGCGTGCTGGCGGATCCGGTCCCGAGGTATCCGTACGGCACGCTCGTGGGTCTCGGCGTGGGACTTCTTCGGTGCAGGGGCGAGCTCCGGCCGGGATCTGGGAGCCCTGGCGGGCCGGGCGCCACGGCTGATCGTGTCGGTTGCGCTCGGCACAATGATGACCATGACCGTTGCGCGATCTTCGCCCGATGCCGCACCCCAGGCGGTGCTGGAGGGGGTGCTGGAGCGGATCACCTACGCCAACGAGGACACCGGCTACACCATCGCCCGCCTGGCCACCGAGCGGTCCGGCCCGGATCTGGTGACCGTGGTCGGGCCGCTGCTCGGTGCCCAGATCGGTGAGAGCTTGCGGCTGACCGGTCAGTGGGGCCACCACGCGAAGTACGGCAAGCAGTTCCAGGTGCGCTCCTACACCACCGTGCTGCCCGCCACCATCGCGGGCATTCGCCGTTACCTCGGCTCCGGGCTGATCAAGGGGATCGGGCCGATGATGGCCGAACGCATGGTCACCCACTTCGGTCTCGACATCCTGACCATCATCGAACACCAGCCGCAGCGGCTGATCGAGGTGCACGGGCTCGGCCCCAAACGCACCCAGAAGATCGCCGATGCGTGGGAGGAGCAGAAGGCGATCAAAGAGGTGATGGTGTTCCTGCAGGGGGTGGGGGTGTCCACCTCGCTGGCGGTACGGATCTACAAGAACTACGGCGACGGCGCCATCGGTGTCGTCCGCGCCGAACCGTACCGGCTCGCTTCCGACGTGTGGGGCATCGGATTCAGGCCGCCGACACCATCGCCCGAGCGGTCGGGATACCGCACGAGAGCCCCGAGCGGCTCAAGGCCGGGCTGCAGTACACCCTGTCCCAAGCCGCCGACACCGGGCACTGCTACCTGCCCGAACCGAACCTGATCACCGAGGCCGCCAAGATCCTCGAGGTCGACCGGGACCTGATCGGCCCCTGCCTGGACCAGCTCGCCACAGACGACGGCGTGATCTGCGAACCGGTCCCTGCCGGTGACGGGAGCGTCCCCGCGGTCTATCTGGTGCCCTTCCACCGCGCCGAGAGCTCCCTGGCCGGCGGCCTGCTCGGCCTGCTCAACTCTCCGGCCGACAGGCTCGCCGCGTTCACTCAGGTCGACTGGGACACGGCGTTCACCTGGCTGCGGGACCGGACCGGGCAGGACCTAACCGACGAGCAGAAAGGCGCGGTCACACTCGCCCTCACCCGCAAGGTCGCGGTACTCACCGGCGGGCCCGGCTGCGGCAAAAGCTTCACCGTCCGCTCCATCGTCGAGCTGGCCACCGCGAAGAAAGCCAAGGTGGTGCTGGTGGCGCCGACCGGGCGGGCCGCCAAACGGCTGGCCGAGCTGACCGGCCACCAGGCCTGCACCGTCCACCGCCTGCTGGAGCTGCAACCCGGCGGCGACCCGAAATACGACCGCGACAATCCCCTCGATGCCGACCTTGTGGTGGTGGACGAGTCGTCGATGATGGACGTCATCCTGGCCAACAAACTCATCAAAGCCATCCCGGAGGGGGCGCATCTGCTGCTGGTCGGTGACGTCGACCAGCTCCCCTCCGTCGGTGCCGGAGAAGTACTGCGCGACCTGCTGGCCGCCGACACGATCCCGCGGGTGCGGTTGACGAAAATCTTCCGGCAGGCCCGCCGGTCCGGGATCGTGGTCAACGCCCACCGCATCAACGCCGCAACCGGCCCGCAGCTCACCGGATTCGACGACTTCTTCTGGTTCGCCTGCGAACCCCCGGAACAATCGGATCTGCACCCGGCCGAGGAGACCGCCAAGCTGGTGGTCGACGTCGTCGCTCGCCGCATCCCCCACAAGTTCGGGCTCAACCCGCACCAGGACGTGCAGGTCCTGACACCGATGCACCGCGGCCCCGCCGGTGCCGGCAACCTCAACGCGTTGTTGCAACAAGCGCTCACCCCACCGAAGGACGGACAGCCCGAACGCCGCTACGGCGGCCGGGCGTTCCGGATCGGCGACAAGGTCACCCAGCTCCGCAACAACTACGACAAAGGCACAGCCGGGGTGTTCAACGGCACCGTCGGCGTCGTCACCGCCATCACCACGGAGGACCAGACGCTGACCGTGCTCACCGACGAGGACGAATCCATCGACTACGACTTCTCCGAACTCGACGAACTCGCCCACGCCTACGCCGTCACCATCCACCGCTCCCAAGGAAGCGAATACCCCGCCGTCGTCATCCCCCTCACCACCTCATCCTGGATGATGCTGCAACGCAACCTGCTCTACACCGGCGTCACCCGCGCCAAGAAACTCGTCGTCCTGGTCGGATCCCGCAAAGCCCTGGCCGCGGCGGTCCGCACCCCGGGCGCGGGCCGCCGCCACACCGCCCTCACCCACCGACTCCACACCAGATAACTAAAGCTCCCCCCGCTTCTCCGGAGACCGTTCTCCATGGCTCCGGCGAGCTCAGGTCCGATATCTGCCTCCAGTAGCTCGGGCCTGGCAGGCGCGTGCGTACTCGTCCGGTAACAGTCCCGCGGGACCGGCCTGGATCCTGCGCGGGCTGTCCCAGGTGTCGATACCGGAACAACGCCGACTCGACCTCCACGCTGATGGCGAATGTGATTGCAGGACAATAGATCAACTCGATATCGAGAATCGACCACAGATTATCGGCGAGCGCACTATCGAAGCTTCCCGGCGACGCTACCGGTGGACGGGGCGATGCCGGCGTCTACGATTCATCGACTCCACATCGCCGGGGAAACGTCGTTCCGGGTCGCCGACCAGTCGGAAGACCTGGTTGATCGCCAGCCAGGGCCTGCCCCACCCTGCCGTGGTGTAGCCCGCGACACCTGGCGATGAGGTCGGCGGCGATGTCGGCGATTCGTGCAATTCCCTGTGCAGTTCGGCGTCGGTGAGGCAGCAGGCCCGCGCGCACCGTATCGGCTAGGGCGGGGGTTACCAGCGGTGGACGACGCTCGGGTTCGGCTCGTCGCTGCCAGGCAATCGGTTGACGGAATCGTGCGCGCCACAGCGACGCAATTTGTGGTTGAACTGTTGCGCCGCAGCGCAGCCGAATCCCTCACCTAGCCAAATTGTCCCTGGTGGGACGCCCGTTCCAGGCTGAAAATGGTGTGGTGGTCGCCCGTCGACGCCGTCCCCCTATGGTTCTTCGAGGCCGTCATCTAGCCGGGCGTTGGGGATCACGCCGTGGGCCCTTCACTGTTGCCGTCGTTGTCGAGCACGAGGATTAGATTCCGTTTCACCCCGGTGATCCCCACGGGTGACCACGCCTGATCAATCGGTGTGTGCGCCGGTGAGGAGAGGACGACGATGCTGGTGGAATCGCACGACGAGGAACAGATCATCGCCCGGGTCGCGGCCCTGGATATCGGCAAGGCGGAGGTGGTGTGCTGCGTCCGGATCCCGGCAGAGGCTGGACGGAAGAAACGGTTGCAGGAGGTGTCCACGCACTCGACGATGACCCGGGCGTTGACCGAGCTGGCGAATCATCTGGTCGAGTTGGGTGTCGAGCGGGTGGTGATGGAGGCGACGTCGGATTATTGGAAACCGGTGTTCTATCTTCTGGAGGCGCACGGCCTCGATCCGTGGCTGGTCAATGCCCGCGACGTCAAACACCTGCCCGGTAGGCCCAAAACCGATGTCCTCGACGCTGTCTGGTTGTGCAAGGTCGCCGAACGGCAGATGCTACGACCCAGCTTCGTGCCGCCCTGGCCGATCCGCCGGCTGCGGGACCTGACCCGCTACCGCACCGATCTGGTCGGGGCGCGCACGGCAGAGAAGAACCGGGTCGAAAAACTCCTCGAGAGCGCCTGCATCAAACTCTCCGTCGTGGCCTCGGACATCTTCGGGGTATCTGGACGCGCGATGATGGACGCGTTGATCGCCGGCGAACGGGACCCGAAGGTCCTCGCCCAGCTGGCGCGGTCGAGGATGCGGGTGAAGATCGCCCGGCTCGAGGAGGCGTTCAACGGGCACTTCGACGACCACCATGCCTTCCTGCTGGCCCGGATGCTGGGCCGGATCGACGCGATCGACGCCGACATCGCCGCGGTCGACGAGCAGATCGAGGCGCAGCTGGCCCCTTTCGGATCGGCGGCGGCACGCCTGGATGAGATCCCCGGCATCGGTCCCGTCGCCGCCGCCGCCATTCTCGCCGAGGTGGGGGTGGACATGTCCCGGTTCCCGACCGCTGGGCACCTGTGTTCGTGGGCGAAATTCTCGCCCGGAATCAGCTCCTCGGCCGGCAAGTCCAAGGGCAACGGTGCCACCGGGCACGGCAACCGCTACCTCGCCCGGGCCCTCGGTGAGGTCGCCGTCGTGGCCGGCCGCACCGACACCTTCCTCGGCGCCCGGTACCGGCGCATCGCCAGACGACGCGGTAAGAAACGGGCCATCGTCGCCGTCGGTCGCTCCATCCTGGTCATCGTCTGGCACCTGTTCTCCGACGACCACACCACCTTCCACGACCTCGGCCCCGACCACTACACCCGCCATATCAACCCGGACACCAAGAAACGCAACCACATCCGTCAACTCGAAGCCCTCGGCTACACCGTCACCCTCACCCCGGCCGCCTGACCCGCACAACAACACCACCACGACCTTCCCGGCTCCGCTGCGCTCCGCCGGGACAACCCGCGTGCCGGCACCACGAGCAAGGTCACCTCATTTTCGGATTAGCGACGAGTAGGCTCCTTTCGACGAGCGCCCGGACACATCGCATACCCTGGCCCGGTGACCGATCCGACAGATCCCACTGCCGAAGCCGCCATGGTCCTGCTCCGCGAGCACGGGCCCATGCATACCGACGAATGGGCGCGGCGGTTGGTCGCCGAGGGGCACGGCTATCTCGCCGACATGGAGGAACTCGCCGAGTACATCGGCCATCCCCGGCTCGGCTACCTGGCGGACGGTCGCAGCGTGGCCCTCGACGCCCTGCTCGCCGGACGCGTGCTCACCCACCGGCTCACCGAGGCGGAAATCGCGTCCGGCATCCTCGACGCCCACCCGGACCTGACGCCCCTGCTGCCGTTCGACGACCACGACCCGGCCGCAGGCGGGCTGAGCACCCTCTTCCGTGACCTCGACGACGACGTATTCGACGAGCGCGGCGTCGACGATCCCGACTGGCCGACGGACGCGGCGCTGCTGCTCGAACCGGACGCACTCGTCGAATTCCGGGCCGGTGACCTGGTCGCGCTCGCCTTCGTCGACGGCGAGCTGCGGCTCACCGCCGCGGCGACCCCACCCGCACCCGCACCCGATCTCGCTGTCGCACTGGCCGACCTGGTGCCGATGGACCGCCCCGAGCCCCTGGACACCATCATCTGGCAGCTGATGGCCGACGACCGGGCCCTGTTCGCGGCGCCGACCACACCGCTCGGCGACCTGATCACCGACGCCGGATACGTGTGCGACGGCGACGACATCGCGGTCCGGGGATTCGACTTCGCCGCCCATCGCGGGAAAGCGCACGCCGCGACGGTCACGGCGGCTCACCACCTCACCGACGACGAGACGGAAGCGGTCATGGCGTTCATCGCCCTGATCGGCGTACTCGAGCGCACCCCCGCCAACGAGCGCGAACGCGCTGTCGACGCGGTCGTGACGAGCACGAGGGACCGCTTCGCCGGGCTCGCCCGCCCGAACGCGGCCCGCGCCGCGTTCGGCGAGGCGTACGCCACCTGCCGCGCCGGCACCGAAACCCTGCACCTGGCCTCCACGGTGCTCCGCGACCGCGGTCCCCGCAAGATCGCCCCGACCGCGCATTGGCTGGCGGGCAAGGCGGCCGAACTCGACGGACGGACCGCGGACGCCGAGCGGCACTACGAGCGAGCCCTGGCCGTGGACCCGAACTGGGACGAGGCGCTCGAGGCTTTGGCCCGCTTCGCGTCCGATCGTGGTGACGCGGTGCGGGCGATCGGGCTGCTCGACCGGGTCGAGGGTGCGTATCGCGAACCCCTGTACGACCTGCTCCAATCGTTTCTTCCTGTCGACCGGCCGGACCTGGGGCGCAACGATCGGTGCTGGTGCGGATCCGGGCGCAAATACAAGGCGTGCCACCTCGGCAAGGCCGAACACCCACTCGAGCAGCGGGCTGGGTGGCTGTACCAGAAGGCGGGCTCGTTCGCGCAGGGCATCGAGTGGCGACCGCTGCTGATCTCGCTCGCCCAGATTCGGTCCGCGCACGACGACGATCCGATGGCGCTGTATCACGCGCTCGACGACCCGCTGGTCGCGGATGTGGTGCTGTTCGAATGCGGAGCCTTCGCGCGGTTCGTCGCCGAGCGCGGCGTGCTGCTGCCCGCGGACGAACTGCTCCTCGCGCAGCAGTGGTTGCTCGCCGAGCGGTCGGTGCACGAGGTGGAGGCGGTGCGTGCGGGCGAGGGGCTGACGCTGCGCGACGTGCGCACCGGCGACCGCCTGGAGGTCACCGAGCGGACCGCCAGCAGGCAGTTGCGGGCCGGCGACTTCTTCTGCGCCCGAGTCGTTCCCGCCGGTTCCACGATGCAGATCTTCGGCGGCATCGAACCGATCGAGCCCGGACAGCGTGGTCGGCTGATCGAGTTGCTCGATTCGGAATCCACCGACCCCGAGGAGCTCGTCGAGTTCCTCAGCGCCCGGTTCGCGCCGCCGCGACTGGTCACTCCCGACGGGCACCCGATGGTGGCGTGCCGGGCCGTCTTCGAGGTGGCCGACACCGCCGGGATCCGACGCAGGCTCAGTCGCCGCTTCGGCGCCGCCGACGCAGACCGGTGGACCTGGACCGAGCAGGGCAGTGTGCTCGGCGTGCTGAACCTGGCCCCCGGCACCGACCCCTGGGTGCTCGAGGTCGAGGCGATGAACGAGCCGCGGTTCGAGTCGCTGGTCGACGCCGTGGGCGCCGCCGATCCCGGGGCGAGACTGCGCGAGCAGACCCGGACACCGGCATCCGAGCTGATGGCTCAGGCTCAGGCTCAGGCTCAGGAAAACGTTCGGCCGACACACCCCATCGACCTCGACCCCGAGGATCCCGCGATCGCGGCGGCACTCGACGAGCACATCCGCGGATACGAGCAGCAGTGGCTCGACGAGGCGATCCCCGCCCTCGGTGATCACACCCCGCGCGAGTGCGCCGCCGACCCCACCCGCCGCGACGACCTGATCCGGCTGCTCGACTCCTTCCCGCAGGAGGAGCGGCCGGGGGCGATGAGCGTACGGCGACTGCGGGAGGCATTGGGGCTCTAGGATTCCGGCTGCCACTCACGCACCGAAACCGGCGACGTCGTTGCCCAACGGTGACGACCGTGGCCCGCTGCGCGAGGGCGAGGGCGAGGGCGGCACGGTGGGCGTCGATGAGAGTCGATGAGCGGGTTTTCCGCCCGTGCCCGTGGGTGTCCACCGGGTTCGTAGCGCTGCGAGGTGTCCGACTCGGATACCGGCACGACCACGGACGGTTGACCCAACCAGGCTTCAGGCGGCGTCGAGCGCCTGCTCGACGGTCAGCGGTGTGCGGTATGCGCTCGGGATGGCGGCGATCCGCACCAAACACGGCGACGCAGATGCAGTCGAATCCGATCGGTGCGGGCCGGGACAGAGTTAGACCGTCGATGCGTATCCGATAGTGCGTGCGGCGGTGCGGAGGATGGGCCGCACGCGCGGGTGATCGAGTGGTCGAGTGAACTCGGGGTCGGCGGGGAACGAGTCGGCGGCGGGGTTCCACAGCACGACGTTCGGACGGCCGGTCATGGTGGACGGTACGTACAGACCGTCGAGGTGCGGCCATGTCAGGTGGATGGTGCGCGCCCACGTTCGGCACACGGTACGCGGTCCGTGAAGCAGTGCGTACGAGGCGTGGTGACGTACCAGCCAGGTTTCGGTGAGATTCAGCAGATTCAGGGGACGGGTCGGGCGCCACCCTGTCAGGGCAGGGGCCCCGATCGCGGTGTCGATCGTCCGTGTCGCCTGGTACACCTCGGCCAGCGCGGTGGCGACATCGCAGGCGGCGTAGAGGACCCCGATGGTGGTCGCTGCCGGGGCGGGGCCGGGGTGCGGGTCGTAGCGCATGGACGCGATCGGCCCGTAGGTGCGCAGAGTCCGCCAGGACACTACGTGAGGACCGGTGGTGCGGTGGATCCGCCACAGCACACCGTCGTAGGCCAGCATGTCCTCCGGAGCAACGGTGAGCGGGGTCCGCGGTGCCCGCGGAATCTTCGGGTGCCGACCGCTCACCAGGTGTCGAGGGATTCCACGAGCGCGACCACAGGTGCCGGGTCCGCCGCCGCGGCCAGATGCTCGAGCGGGGTCCGGTCGCCGAGGTCGGGTTGCGGGGTGTGCATGAGCGCGGCGACCGACACGGGGCTGGCGGTCGAGGGGATGGCCGCCACGACAGTACTAAGCCCCGGCAAGACATCCTCACCGACGAACTGCCATCGCGGGATGCGGCGGTGCCCGTGCAGATCGAACGCCCACAGCGTGCGCGCGGTGAGCCGCCGGGACACCACCGACCTGTCAATACCGAGCAGCGCCGCTGCCTCCTTGACGTCCAACGAATCCGCGAGCGCCGTCACCGTTTGCCGCGCGATCTCCACCGCACGAGCGCGGATCTCGGCCACCGACGACCACTGGTCGAGGACTTCGCCGACGCCCTCGCCGGCGTGCGTGCGGAGGAACTCGATCTCTCCAGCCGACAACGTGTCCGACGCGGCGGGTACCGCAGTGAGTGCAGCGTCGAGTTCGCGAAGCATCTCACGGGCGGTCAGGTCGACGTGATGCTTGGCAAGCAGCGCGTCGAGCGAATCCACCTTCTCCAACGACCCCATATGCACATCTTAGCTCACGTGTGCACTGGTGTGCAGACCACGGTGCGTGACTCCAACACCTATGGAGTCGTGTCAGCCACCCTATGGAGTCGTGTCAGCCACCCTATGGAGTCGCGTCAGCCGTCGGCCTTGTGCGCTGTCGCATTGAGGCACGAAGCAGCACGAGATTGCATCGCAGGATTCTCATCCCATCGAGCTACCTGTCGCCCTGGAAGCTTCGAGAGTCCGGAGCCGAGCAGCTGAGGCAGCGGCGGGGTGACCGGTAATGAAAACCTGTTCCAATACTGCATCCCTTGTGACGATTCGCCTCTCAGATTCCGGTTTCCGGGCTGTCAGATCGCGAGCTGTTGACTCCCCGGCGCCGCTGCGGATCGGTAGCGACTCCCCGGCACCGGCGGCCGCAACGACCGCTCCGATATACCTCGTCGGTTGTGGCCTACGGCGTCAGACCCGGACGAGATACGCGATCGACCTCGTGGCGCGGGTCCACACTTGCCGCCTCGGCGATGGCAATCTTGACCCGCGCCCGTTACTCGAGCGCGGCGCGGCCCTTTCCGCCGGGCCGGCGCCCACATTGGGTCGATGACACGCCGCACATCCACGTCATCGCCCGGACGCGAGACCGCCGCCGAGGAACGCCCTTCCTCACCATCAGTGGCATCTCGCCCCTGGGGCCCGCGACCCAATGTCCACACTGTTTCCACTCCAGGCGCACCCGCCGGCCCACTCCCACGGCAACGAGGCACCAGCGAGGGATCACCCAACCAGCATCTCGGGGACCGCCTCTCCCCCATGACGGCGGACCAGGCCGATCGACCGAGCACACAATTGCGGCTCCCCCCACCATCAGGTGCAACCAGGTGACGCACATCAGCCGCCATCAGCTTCCCCGGCACTGGTGGCGTTGTCGGGAAGCATCCCCCACCTGAGCGCGCACCGTGTTGTGGAGAACGGGTCGGGCCTTGCCATCTGCCCGCCCTCCGTCGGCGGAGTGGCGCCGTGGTGCGGACCGGTCCGAGTGGGTCTCCGGCTATCCTCGGCGCCGTGACACCATCGAATCGTGCGGCGCTCGCGGCCCTGGTCGCGGAGGCCACCGTCGACTGCTACAACGACAGCGAATGCGTCACGGGGTTTTACACCATGCTCGACGAGCATCTCGTCCTGCCGTTTCAGACATTCGTGTCGGGGACCGAGGTCACCGTGTCCGGTATCGACCTGACTGCTGAGGAATGCATCGCGGTGATCTGCGTACGTGGACAGTGGCGACAGCGCATCCCCATCCTCGATCTGCCGTTGCCGACGCCTCTGCCCGCCGGTGCGCACTGGGTCGAGGCATACCGGCACTGGCTGAGGTAGGTGAGGACATGAGCGTGCACACCGGCGGCACCGGACCCCTGAGCGTGGTCGGGGAGCACCGGATACGGGAGACCGAGCAGGAAGCCTCGCTGAACCTGCACACGGTGCTGCAGCTATGCGCGGCGGGTGAACTGCGGTGCAGCGAGAAGACCCGCCGCCCCTCCGCGGCGACGGTCGCCGCCGTCGGCGCTCAGCTCGCGCACGGCGACTTTTACCTGCACGACCCGATCGCGTCGTTCGCGTGGCCGCTGATCATCCAGGCCGGTGGGCTCGCCACGGTCGAGGACGGGCGCCTCCACCTGACTCTCAAGGGCCGCACCGCCCTGCGTCGGCCGCCGGCCGAGGTCATCCGGCGGCTGTGGCAGCGCTGGCTCCCCCACGCGGTGATCGACGAGTTCAGCCGAATCGAGCAGATCAAGGGCCAGCGCGCACGCAATGTCCTCACCTCGGCCAAGACTCGCCGGCAGACGGTCGCGCAGGGATTGGCAAGCTGCCCACCCGGAGAGTGGATCAGCGTGGATTCCTTATTCACGACCATGCGGCGGAAAGGGATGAGCCCCACCGTCGCCCGCAGCGAGAGGGCGCTGTGGAAGCTCTATCTCGTCGACTCCCACTACGGCAGTCTGGGCTACGACGGCCACCACCGGTGGGAGATCCTCGAGGGCCGCTACACGGCCGCGGTGCTGTTCGAGTACGCCGGCACGCTGGGACTGCTCGACCTCGACTACCTCCACCCCACCGGCGCCCGATCGGACTTCCACGACAACTGGGGCGGCGACGATCTGGACGCGCTGAGCAGGTACGACGGACTGCTGGCGATCCGGCTCACCGCCCTGGGCTGCTACGTCCTGGGCCTGACCGATACCTACCACCCGCCCACCGATGACGAGACCACCGCGGTGCTCAAGGTCCTGCCCAACCTCGATGTCGTCGCCACCGGCACCCTGTCGCCCGGTGATCAGCTTCTGCTGTCCGCGTACGCCGCGCACACCGCGGACCGGGTCTGGACCGTCTCCGCCGCGAGTCTGTTGTCCGCGATCGATACCGGCCGCAACCTCGAGGACCTCACCACCTTCCTCGCCCAGCGGACCGAGCATGAGTTGCCCGGCTCGCTGACGACCCTCGTCAACGATGTCACCCGCCGAACCACCCAGCTGACCGACCTCGGCCACGTCTGGGTGATCGAATGCACCGATGACGCACTGGCCGCGCTCGTCACCCGAGACCGGGCGCTCCGCGGGCTGTGCCGCCCGATCGGCGACCGTCATCTCGCGGTCCCACTCGAACACGAACTGAAATTCCGCAGGGCGCTGTTGAAACTCGGCTACGCCCTGCCGAGACAGACCACTCCCTGAGCGACGTCGTCACACACCGTCGGCTCTGCACCCCGTTCTTCCGGAGGTGGGCCGTCGCGGTGGCCGAGTTCGTCTGGTGCAGGCGAGCGTTGACGGTGAACGTCCCGGTCCCGACTCCGTTGATGACCATCGCGTTCGACGTCACGACGGAATCCGGGTGGCCGGTCTTAGCCGCGACCGTCGGTGTCGCAGTCGCGGTGTTGCTCGGGGTGTACATCGATGAGAGCACAGGCTTCATCGATTTCATTTTGCACAGCAGCCACGGTCGGCGTGCTCATGGCGGCCGTGGCCGTTGTCTTGGCTGCGGGGACTGTCGAGGACGCGGACCGGGCCGGAGCAGCTGCCGCAGCGGACGCGGTCATCACCGGGGCGGTGACCTTCGAGCCGCCGGGACGACCGGTGTAGGGGGGTCGCGGACGCCGTCACCGGTGCAGCGATGGTCGCGGTTTCGGCCGCGGTTTCGGCCGCGGTCACGACGGCCGCAGGCACGCCGCCGTTGCAGTCATCGTGGGCGGCTGCCGGTTGGCATCTGCCGACACGCCGTGGTCGCCGATCGCCGTGGTCGCGGTCATCGCAACAGCCGAGTCGTGCACCCACGAAGGGGACCGCATCTCCCCGCACCCACTCATTACTGAACTGCTCGGGCACGTCGACCCGAGGAGACCGTCATGGCCCCGGCAACCCGGATTCGGTGCCCCCTTGGTCGAATGCACTCGGTTGCTGCGGTCGGTTCCGATGGCGTCACGCGTGGTTCCATGACCACCGCAGCTTCCTCGCGAAACCGAAGGCGGCGATCCTGCCGAATCGGGCCGGACCGGTCATTCCACCAGCGTGATCGGCACCCCGGGGGTGATGTACAGGTGGTGCCGGGCGCCGTCATGGGTGAGGGACATCGCCACTCCCAGGGTGTGTCCCTCGGCGAACCGTGCGAGCAGCTCCCGGGTGGCCTCGAATCGGGTCTGGCTGATGCCGTAGGTGACGCCGTTGAAGATGAGGCTGGGCACCCTATCCTCCTTGTGTTGACGGTGGATCGTTGCCGAAAGTCTCGCTGACAACCCTTCGTCCATTGGGCGGACACACCGTCGCGGCCGACGGAGACATCTGGAGGCGGGGTCACCAGCGGTGGACGACGCTCGGGTTCGGCTCGTCGTTGCCCCGGATCGCGATCGGAGTCGCCGGCGTGATCAGCAGGCGAACCGTCGAGTTCTGGCTGACAAAGCCGACGAATCGACCGTTGCCGTTGTCTTCGAAGAGACCCCGGATGTCGTCCTCGAGACCGTGGGCGGCGGCCGCATCGGCGAGCGGATATCGGACCCCGTCGTAGATCGCTTCGTAACTGATGATCCTTCTCCCGCCGGTCTCGTGGTGCTCACAAGAGTACGAGTGCCGGGCCGACGGTCGGGGCTGACGCCGACGCCGACGCGTTGTCCGCAACCGCGTGATCCGGCCGGATCGCTGCACCCCCCGGCGACTGCGGTCAGCCCGCCCCCGCGCCACCGTCGACCTCGCCAGGAGCACCGGATCGGCGGCGCCCCCTTAAGCTTCTTTTGGCGTTACCCGGGACCGGCACCACACGCAGGGCGGGCCGGTTACCGTCTGTCGGTATGGGGACCACCTTCCACGGGCCGAGTCCGTGGCCGCACATCACCCGCGCCATCCGCACCCGCGGCGCCCGGTACGCCGCGATCGGCTACCTCGGACAGGACGCGCCCGCGCTGCTCCCGCTGCGCGCGGGGGACGTCCTGGTCGTCAACGCCTCCAAGGCCGCTATCCGGACGCACGCCACCTCCCCTGCCGCGCTCGCGTACTACGTGAACAGGGGGGTGCGGGTGCTGTCGTCGCCGACCCTGCATGCCAAGGTGATCGTCACCAACGCCCGGGCGGTGATCGGGTCGGCGAACGCGTCGGAGAACTCCACCCTGGCCGACGACGCTGTGGTCATCACCGACGACCCCGACATCGTCGCCTCCGTGCGGACGTTCATCAACGGCCTCGATGAGATCACCGAGGTCGATCAGGTGTTCCTCGACGACGCGATCCTGGAGTGGGAGATCGGCCGCGCGGTTCCACTGCCCGGGGTCACCGGCAGGGTTCGCATCGAGACAGATTTCCTGCCGACGCCGGTGACTCGGATGTTCGTCAAACACGCCGTCGACTATGAACCCACCCGCACCGAACAACAGGTCCTCGACGAACTGCGGGGCCGCCATCACAGCCGCGGCGGCCCGGCGGCGAAGTACCAGCTCGAATCGCTTCGTCTCGACAGGCCCAGCGGGGTGAAGCGGGGTGACGTGATCGTCTTCGTCTCGGCCGATGACGAGTGGATTTACGCGCCGGCGGTCGTGGTGTCCGACCCCATGAAGATCCCGCGGTCCGGTGGAGCAGTTCTGCACTTCCTGCGCCTGCGCACCGGCCTGTCTCCACTCCGCCTTTCCGATGCTGAGAAGGCGCTGACCGATCTGGGGCACCCGGGCTCACGGCTGCGGACCGACCACTTCGTCCGCTCCCCTGACCTTAGGTCCGCGTTGCTGGGGTTGTGGGACCTCTGATCGTCAGAGTGCTTGTGTCAGCCTGAGAGTCAGCGCCGCAGAACCGGCGAACCCGAGCGTCGTGCGTTCGTCGCGCCTTGGCGGATCCACCCCAGAGCTCGCGACCCCGGCGGACCGGCGGGTAGGCACGTTGATCTCAGCTACCCGGACGTAGGACTCGTGTTCGAATCATTCTCGCGGGTAAGGATTCTCAGGAAATTCACCGACACCGCCGGGCCGGGTGATGCGACGATCGAAGCATGCGCCGCCGTCGTTGGCCGGCCCTCGCGCCGCCCACCACGGGAGGATCGCCCTGCACGCGGGCATGCCGATCGTGACCGAGAACGCCTCACCCTGAAACCGTCCACAGCGACCGCGTTCGCATCCGGGCTGCTGCTGCGGTTCCCGCTGTACGTCGCCGGTCTCCGCGCCGACTCCGCGCGCTACGAAACCCGGCCCCGCACCGACGCCCTCGATTGGTCGACGCAGTGGTCCTGGCCTCGGGGCGGACTCCACCCCACCTCTTTCACCCTCGCACTCGGGCCCAGCCCCTTCCCCACCACCTTCAAGTCCGATGCCCAGCGGTGACTGTGGAGACGCTGTTCGTCGAGCTGAATGCCGAGCGGGTGGTGGACGCTTCCCGGTCGCCCGGAAGCTGCCGGCAAACCGACCTGCATACCCGCACACGAGCGTCCGACGCTCAGGCAATACGGGCGATGCGAGCGGTCGCGCACATCGGACACCGGATGGTCGCGCCGATGACCCACCCGTTGATCCCGGCGAACGCCTCCGCCGAGGATTCCGGCGACCGCGGCCTGCTACCTGTCCGCGCCGCTGCGCCTGGGCGAGGATCATATCGGTGCCCTCCACCTCTACAGCGTCGACGGCCACGGTTTCAGCGACCTCGACGCCGCCCTGCTGAAGATCACACCACTGTCGGGGAAACCATCATCGGCCTCTCCCGGGACCTCGAGAGGCACTCCACGACCTGTCCGGCCTGAAAACCGCCATGGAGAACCGGGGCGTCATCGAACACGCCAAAGGTGCCCTGATGGCCTCCCGCGGGATCGGCGAGGACACCGCCTTCGCGTCCCTCGTCGACGCCTCCCAACGCGAAAACGTCAAACTCGCCGCCATTGCCCACCGGATGATCACCTCGTTGGACTGCCGATCCTGAAACCGATCCTCGACCATGCCCTTGGCTGCGTGAGCCGACCGGGCGGGCCGCCAAACGGCTGGCCGAGCTGACCGGCCACCAGGCCTGCACCGTCCACGGCCTGCTGGAGCTGCAACCCGGCGGCGACCCGAAATACGATCGCGACAACAGGCTGGACGCTGCCCTTGTTGTGGTGGACGAGTCGTCGATGATGGACGTCATCCTGGCCAACAAACTGGTCAAGGCCATCCCGGAGGGGGCTCATCTGCTGCTGGTCGGTGACGTCGACCAGCTCCCTTCCGTCGGTGCCGGAGGAGTACTGCGCGACCTGCTGTCCGCCGATACGATTCCGCGGGTGCGGTTGACGAAGATCTTCCGGCAGGCCCGCCGGTCCGGGATCGTGGTCAACGCCCACCGGATCAACGCCGCAACCGGCCCGCAGCTCACCGGGTTCGACGACTTCTTCTGGTTCGCCTGCGAACTCGCGGAACAGTCGGACCTGCACCCGGCCGAGGAGACCGCCGAGTTGGTGGTCGACATCGTCGCTCGCCGCATCCCCCACAAGTTCGGGCTTAACCCGCGCCAGGACGTGCAGGTCCTGGCACCACGGCCTTGCAATCTTGCGAGCAGAGTTTCTAGCCGCTACGCCTGCCTCCGCTTCGGTGGTTACCGCTCTGCCGGACTCGGTGCAGAGGGCCTGAGAGAGGAGTAGTTCCGGGCAGATTCGATCCCCGTGTCGTAGTTGTCGACATACTTGGCAGCTGTTTTGGTGTACTTCGAACCGATTGCTGCTGGGTCGTAGGCCATGAAGACGACGTCGGGCCGTCCGTTGTTGAACTTCCGGTATGTGCTGTAGTTCCAGCCATCGGGTGCGTAGTCGTCGTTCCAGGCGAGGCGGGCGACCGGGACGAATCCCAATTGCGCGTAGATCTTTGGAAGCACTGTGTCGAAGCAATCCAGTCGGTGTCCGCCGATTTCGGTTGCCTGAGATAGCAGCGCGTATGCCGCCCTTGGATGGGCACAATCGTTGTGCGCGAAGACAGAGACAACCTCATCGCCGTTGACTGCGACGCCGGCCTTCCCGTCGTCGGTTTTACCGACCGCAGATATATCTGTACACGCCGTTCGTCCTGCGCGACTTCCGGGACGTCCCGTGGTTGTTTACCGACCAGGGTTCGGGATGTTCGTCATGTTCAGGCAGAGACGTGGAGGACGGATGGCGATGCGAGTGGTGGTAGGGGATCTTCGGGTTCAGCGGATCGACAGGCGTAGTGGGAGGCGGTCGTGGACGATCGTCTGGCCGGAAGGAACGGAGCATCGCGAGGCGGACCGGTTCCTGCGCGAGCACGACGGGTCGGGCACCCAACGCACCTACGCCTACCTGTTGGTGGATCACCTGCGCTGGCTCGAGCGCGAGTGCCTGACGTTGGACAGGGTGGTGCTGCGGGATCTCGAACGATATATGGGCATCGTCGGCGCCGAGGTCACGATGCCGTTAGGCGAGCCATGGCGGGCCGGGAAACGCCCGTACGGGCATGCGGCGCTGTCGACTACGGCAGCCTGTTTGAAGGGGTTCTATCTGCATCAGGCTGCGCTCGGGGTGAATGCCGAGCTGGGTCGGAGGCTGGATAAGCGTCGGCTGCCGACGCGGGTGGACCGTCGGCGCGCGTTCTTGGGGCACACGACGTCATCAATGCCGGCGAACCCGTTGGCTCCGTCGGGGCTGCGGCGTCGGCACCCGAAGATGCTTCCCGACGGTGCACGCGACCGGCTGCTGGCATCGGTCCGTTCGGCACGCGACCGACTGGTGGTGACCTGGTTGGCCGACGGGGGACTGCGGATCGGGGAACTGTGTGGGCTGCATCTGGTCGATCTGCACCTTCGCGAGGATGCGGCCTGTGGCCAGTGCCGTTCCCCGCACCTGCATGTCTGTCATCGTCCCGACAACCCGAACCGGGCGGAGGCAAAGACGAAGCATCCGTGGCGGGTCGAGGACGACGCGGTGACCGGCGGGTTGGTCAAGCGGGTCAGCCCGGCCATGATCCACACCTACTTTGACTACATGAGTACCGAATATCGGTGTGGGCGCGCCGATCACGGGATGCTGCTGGTCCAGCTGCACGGTGTCGGGGCGGGGTTGCCGTGGGCGCCGGTGGGCGCCCGCCGAATGTTGGCGCGGGCCGGAGACCGCGCGGGACTGGGAAAGGTGCGGCCGCACCAATTCAGGCACTCCTTCACCAGTGCGGTGCTCGACGCATCGGACGGTAACCTGTTGATCGCCCGCGATGCGGGTGGTTGGGCGTCGGCGGCGATGGTCGACGAGGTCTATGGGCACGTCGATGTTCACGACCGGGCCTTCGACGCGGCGTTGCGGCGGGTGTGGGAGCAGCGCCGATGAGCGCCAAAGGTGCCGGTAATGCCCGTGCCGGCTTGACGCACCTGTCTCCGGATCGGCCCGGCCGGGTCGGACGCGACCGGCTCGAGATTCTCACCGCACTGATCGACGGCCCTTCATTCGATCCGACGTTCCGGCCGGACGTGATCGAGATCCCGCCACAGCATCCGATCTACCGGTGGGAGTGCGTGGTCGACCGGTGCGAGCGGCCTCGCACCGGCGGCTCGGATCTGTGCTCCGAGCACCTGCGCGGGTGGGCACGTGATCGCGAGCGCGGCGTCGGCAAGGCCGCATTCCTTGTCGCGGCCGAGCCGCTCCAGCGGCACGTGCGGGCCGAGGAGCTGGTTTGCCGGATTTGCCCCCAGCGACCGGCAGCGCACTCCGAGTTACGGCTGTGTCGACGCCACATCTTCCGGTGGGGCCACCACCAGAAGACCACCGGGCCCGGCGCGGATTTCACCGCATGGCTCACCGCACAGCCGCCGTTACCCGGTCACGGCACCTGCCTGGTGGCGGTCTGCATCGACCTCGCCGACTCGCCGCTGGGGCTGTGCCCGTGGCACGGCAAGAAGTATCAACGTGACAGCCAACCCGGCGGAGCCGTGTTACCGCCGTGGTCGTGGCACCGCTACGAACAGTTCGGTCAGCCGGTCCCGATCGATTTCACCGACGAGGCGACCTTTCGTCGCTGGTGCGCCGCGGCAGCCGCGACACCGTGGCCGGGGAAGGTAAATCTGCATGGGCTGCGGCCCCTGGTGCGCGCGGAGATCAAATGGGGTCTGTTCATCCATACCCAGCGCGCCCGTCCGACCCGTTGGGACCTCGGCTGTCTCCGCTCACTGGTGGTCACCTGCCGCGGCCGGGACGTGGACTCTCTGATCGATCTCGAACTCGGCACCGGCAGCGCAGAGGTTTTCACCGGCGCGATCGTCAAGCAGATCCTGCACGAATTGCGGCTGATCTACTTCACCCCCGCCCAGGCCAAGGAGGCCGGGTACCTCGAGACCGACTACTTCGGCGTCCGGTTCGACCAACGAGCCAGCCATGTCGACCTGACCGGCATCGCGCAGCGCTGGCTGCGGGACCTGGTCTGGGACTACTTCGCGGACATGCTGCAATCGCCCCGCTGCCCGCGGTCCGGCACTGTTATCGACGGAATGCGACGGGCAGCACTGGAACTGGGCGCCTTCCTCGAACTCGACGCCCCCGAAAGCGGGCACGACCCACGACTACTCGACGGTGAGCACATGCGGCGGTTCGTCGCCGACCAGCGCCGACGTGAGCGCGACGGGTTGCCGTCGTTGGCGATGAAACGCACCGGCCGGACGGCGAGCACCGTCACCACCACCACCCGGTCGGTGGTGTTCAACTCCCTGCGCAAGCTGCTGCGGACCGCGCTGGACAATGGTGCCGCCGACCGGATCGGTCTTGCGCGGGAGTTCATCGTCGTCGTTCCCACGGCCGGGGCCGCCACAGGCCGCACCGCACGACGACCGTTTCCCGACGAAGTCGCTCGTGCCCTCGCCGACGAGCAGAACCTGCAGCGTCTCGCCGCGGTCCACGATCCGCTGGACAAAGGGTTGCGCGACATCTGGGAAACGACCGTCACCACCGGTCGCCGCATCGGAGAAGTGCTGCAGGTCCGGTGGGATTGCCTGGGCCGCTACGGCGGACTGCCGATGTTCTGGCACGACCAGACCAAGGTCGGCAACTACGATGCCGCGATCCGCATCCCCGAGAGCCTGCACGACATCCTCGCCGAACGACAACGCAAGACCCTCGACCGGTTCACCGCCCATCACGGACGCCGACCCACCGACGCCGAACGCGCCGGGCTGGCGTTGTTCCCGACGGCCACACGCAACCCCGACGGCACCGTTTCGTTGACCTACCAGTGGTTCCACAGCAAGTTCAGCGCCTGGGTCGATTCGCTGGAACTCGGCCGGTGGGTGCCTCACCAAGCTCGCCACACTCTGGCTACCAATCTGCTGCGCGCCGGCGCGAGCCTGACCCACATCCGCGCCTACCTCGGCCAGGTCAGCGATCGGATGGCCGAACATTATGTGCACCTGTCGCATTCGGATCTCGAGGAGGTGCTGGCGCACGTCTGGGTCGCCGGGCCCGGTGCGGTCAGCCCGGGCGAATTCCTCGCCGGAGACGCCACACCCATGACCCGTGAGCAGGCCCAGGTGTTGGCGGTCGACCTGTCGAGGCGCAGCACCCCCGCCGAGGGCGGGTTCTGCACCTTCCAGCCCGTCGTCGACGGCGGCACTTGCCCCTGGAATCTGAACTGCCACAGCTGCGACAAGTTCGTCCTGTCAGGGGCGGACCTGCTGTATTGGCGGCGCAAACGCGAGCAATGGCGGCAACTGGCCGAAAACGCACCCGACGACGCCACCGCCGACTACCTGCACCAGCACTTCGAACCCACCGCCCGCGCCATCGACGGACTCGAGAAAGCACTGGCCGGGCTCGGCCTGCTCGACCAGGCACTCGCCTTGGACCTGCGCAAGCCCCAGGACTACTTCCACCGCGTCTGGTCGGTCGCCTTCCGCGCCGCCGACCTCACCGATGCCGCGCACGCCGAGAACGACCAAAGCGAAGGAGAAATCGACGCATGAGCACCCGAACCCCGACTCAGCCACGCACCGCCGCGGCGCTGGCCTCCCGCCGCCGCGACACCCAAGCCGCCGTGGACCGAGTCCACGACGCCATCGCCCGGCTCCACCGCGAACGAACCCCCGTCAGCACGGCCGCTGTCGCCCGCCACGCGCGGGTCTCTCGAACGTTCCTCTACACCAACCCCGCAGCCAGATCCGCGATCGATGCAGCGAAAGCCACAGCAGGCGAACAAGATCACCAACATCGCGCCGACTTCGACACCCGGCAGGAGGCGACCTGGCGCGAGCGGGCCCTCAACGCCGAGCACGGGCTCAAGACCGCCAACGCAGAAATCCTCGCTCAGCGCACCCACATCGGCGAACTCCTCGGCCGCATCCGCGACCTGGAAGCCGAATGGACCGAGGAATCCATCCAGCGCGTCACCACCGAGAACACCACGCTCAAACAACGCGTCCGCCAACTCGCCGGCGACAGCCGCGCCCTCGACGAACGATTGACAGCCGCACGTTCCAACCTGCGGTTCCAGGACCAGCGAATCGCCGACCTCGAGGCGCAACTGGCCGACGCACGGACCCGCCAATGATCACCACCCCAACACGGTCTGTTCCGCTCACCCGCCCCCACCGCCGAACTCCCCTAACCCAGGTCCATGTTCGCGGGGCGCGAAATCGGCATTCGACCAACCCGAGCTCGACTCGGCAAACCTGGTCCAACACGCCGGCGTCGACCAACACCAAGACATCATCGCTAACATGTAAGCTACGCATCAGCGCAGGTCAAAGGCGTATTCCGGCGTCTGCGGTCGGTAAAGTCGGTGACGAGTATCCGCATTCCGCGGTACTCGTGAGTGTCGTAGACGTAGACAGAGGCCGCGTAGGGATTGTTGTTTCGGAGTGCGAGCATCTGCTCTCGATACAGATCTGCGTCGTGTCGGTCGAGTTCGTACAGCGTGGGTGTGCTGACACCTTTTGCGACTAGTCGCTCGCGTATGTGCGATGAGAGAGTGTGTTCGGCGATGGGAGTGATCTCGCGACCGGAGATCAGAATCCGAGGGCTTCGGCCTCCACGATCTCCGGGTCGGTCCAGTACTGCTCGATCTCCCGGCGCTTGCTGTCCGGCAGGTTCGGGCGCCACCCGTGTAGACGCCAGAACGCTTCCCGTTGTTCCTGGGTCAGCGTTGGTTCGTTGCTCATGGTGATTGTCCTTTGTGGTTGGGTCCTGCTGACTATTGTGCATCGCGTGTATCTGTTGTGCGCGCAACGCTTCAGCGGCGGCCAGTCGTTGGTTGAGCAGGTTGCGAGAAGTGTCGTTGTTTTCGTGTGCGATTGCTTCGCGAAGTTCGTTCTGACCGGTGGGGGTGGAGTCGTATAGCGCGGTATGTTCTGCGACGGCGGCTTCGGCTCGTCGCACGCGTTGTTTGAGGGTGTTGTTGTCGGGATCTTCAGCTAGTGCGTGGAGTGCATCGTTCAATTTGGTTCGGGCGCGGGTGAGTCGGATGCGCAGGTGTGGGGAGCAGCGTGGTCCGGGTTTTGGCTGGCACATCAGTCGGCGGCCACTTTCGGAGTGCAGTGGGCGACGAGGGTTGCAAGCATGCTGGCGAGTGAGTCCACCTTGGCCGGGTTCGCGACGCTCGGCGTTGTGAGGTACTGGTCGCGGCGGAGTTCGATCATCACGGCGCTCACCCGCGGGTCGTGCTGGTAGCGGTTGAGGGGGACGTAGCAGCCGCCGTAGGGGGTGTTGGTGGCGATGTCGCCGAGCGGGGCGAACGCGTCGAGTGCCTGTTCGCGGAGTTCATTCGAAGTGTGGAAGTCGTCGGTGCCGAGGCAAAGCGCTGGGCGGGACTTGTTGGGGTTCTCGAATCGGGAGGGGTGTTGCGGGTAGGAGTGGACGTCGATGATGACGGCTGCGCCGGTGTTGGTGATCCGGTCGTCGACCAGGTCGGTTAGCGTGGCGGCGTAGGGCCGGTAGTAGGTGTCCATGAGGCGTTGTGCGTCCGTGGCGGGTTCGGGCCGCAGCGGTGCGCGGTTGCAGGTGCGGGTGTATACCGCTCCCCTGCCGACGGCGTTCATGGGCTCGTCGTCACCGGGAAATCTTTCGGGGTCGATGACGAGGCGGGAGAACTCGTTGGTGGCCAGCCAGGGTCGCGGGCGCCCGGATGCGAGAAGTTCCGCAGCACGGATGGCGATGTGATCTGTTGCGGTGTCAGTCGATTCGTCCAGCTCTAGCTGCAACTCGTCGTCGGTCAGGAGCATTCCGGCACGGACCGTCTCGGGGATGGAGCGGGAGGCATGCGGGACGTGCAAGATGACCGGCGAATCCGCATGGCCGGCATGAATGTGGCAGGAGGTCATTTTTTTGTTCCTTGTTGGGTTTAGTATCGCCAAACGTTGCGTAGGATCGACCGCGTCGTTCGGAGCACGGCAGGGTCGACTGATCGGTGAGTCTTCCTCCTCGGTGCCCGCATAGGATCTCCTTCTTCGATGCGCATGTGTCGAAGTCTTCGGTGGGTGGATGCCGTCGCTGCGCTAACGCGTTGGAGGTGGGTCCCGGTCGGTGACTGGCCCGGGGTCTTTGAGTGCTTGATTACGTAGTCTGCGGCGGTCGATGGCTCCGTGGGTGAGGGCGGTGGGGCGGTGTCCGACGTGGTACTGGCCGGGATTGTGGGGGCAGGGGAACACCGAGAGACCTTTCGATCCGTGGTGGCGTCTGCGGACGCTCTTGGCGTCGGATCGGGCAAGGTAGCTTCGGAGTTTGCAGCGCCTGCACCAGATCCACCGGGCAGCGGGATTGTGTGACCGAGTTAGGGCCATGGTGTTTCGCCTCTTTTCACGTGCAGGACCATTCGTAGAAGGCGGCTACGCGCCCCGGTCGATCTGGAGGTTGAGCCAGTCGGTGAGCCATTGGATGGCGGTGCGGCCGGCGTTGTCGACGACGAGGTGGTTGTAGTCGGTGTGGGCGCTGGAGGTGAAGAATGATGCGGCGTTCAACCCTTCGGAGACCAGGGCGGCGAGGTCGCCGGCACCTTGGGAGTGGGCGATGGTGGTCAGCGATCCGGTCAGTCCATTCAGGTCGAGATTCTGCGCTGGGGCGTTGATCGGGGTCGGAGCAGTGTGGGCTTGTTTGCCGAGGAGGGCCGGGTTTGTTTTGGTGGCCTTGCCGGTGAGCATGTTCACCGCGACCGAGGTGATGTCGAGGCCGACGGGCAGCAGTCCGGTCATGGCGGCTCCGGCGCCGAGCGGGTCGGGCGCCTGCCCTGGTGGTGGGAGGAGTTTCTCCACGGCGGCCCAGGCGATTTCCTGGATCTGGCCGATCAGGTTGGCGAGCCGGATGACATCGACATTGGCCAGGATCGAGGTCACCAGGGCTGCGATCTGGGTGAACCCGGAGGGGTCCGGGATGACCGAGAGGATTTGTGAGACCCACCGAAGGTCGACGCCCGCGGCGAGTGTGACCAACGGCGCGAACTGGTTGTTCAACTCCCCCGCGATCTGGTGCGCCCCGTGTGCGTCGAGCGCGGCAACCGTCTGCGGGAGGACCGTCAGGTTGTGCAGGATTCCGGGGAAGTCGAGTGCGGTTACGCCGGTCACCACGTTGAGTACTTGGCCGACGACGACGCTCGGCTTGAGGACCGCCAGCACGCTCGATGCGGCCGTGAGAGCGTCGGCGGGTGTGGCGGTCAGCGGCGCGACCTGTGCGCTCAGTGTTCCTGCTGCGTTGGTCAGTGCGGTCGCCTCCGGCGAGGTGGCTGGCACGGTGGCTGCGCCGGACTGGACCAACGCCGAAGCGGTGTCGGCGAGTTTGCTCGCGGTGGTCACCGCATTCGACAGGTCGGCCTGGGACGCGGCGGTTAGGAGCTGTCCGGCGGCGTGTTCAGCGGTTCCCGGTGCTGCGGTGGTCAGGTGGGCGGTGGCAGCGGAATTCGCTGCGCCGGTCGCGATCAGATCCGCGATCGGGCTGAGGGTATGCATCAGGGACGTCGCGGAGTTCGCCAGCTGTCCGACGTCGATCGTGTCTGCGTTGCTTTGTTGCGCCAATGTGGTGGCGTTGCGGCCGAGTGCTGGCAGATCGGCTTGGGAGAAGTCCGCGGTCAATGCCTGAGCGATGCCAGTGCTTCCGTCGGGGGCGGGCGCCCCGAGGTCGGTGCTGGGCGTCTTGCTGAGGATGGAGCCGAGCGACCCGAGGAGCGGGCTTGTCCCTTTCTGGATGGAGCAGTACAGGTCCTTGCCGGTGTAGCAGATGGAGGCGACCCGGCCGGAGAGCTGGCCCATTCCCTGCGGGCGGGGGTCGGCGATGCCGGTGCCTGCGGCGCGGGGGCCGACGACGGCTTCACCCTGGGTGCCCGAGCCGGGGTCCGCCAGCAGGCCGACCGCGAGTACTCGATCGGGTTGGATGGGGCCCTTGCCGTTACCGATGTCGGAGGCGAGATCGCCGGCCGCGTCAGCGCCCTGAGAGTATCCGGTGATCGTGAACTTCGTTCGCGTGCACTTGCTTGCCATGTCGGTCAGCACATTGGTTGCTTTGGTGCGTGCGTCGGACTTGCTGTCGGCGTAGGTCTTTCCGTTGTCGAACGCGCGGGCCATATACGGCAGGGTGTAGACCTCCGCGCGGTCACCGTGGGTAGCTGTGATGGTGTCGGCGATCGGTTTGAGGATGCCGACCGCAACGGAGGGGTCGGCATGCTCGTTGGTTTCCCAGGTTCCGGGGATGAAGAGGTTGAATGTCGATGCGCATCTGGCCGGGTCCGCGTGCGCCACCGCCGGGACGGTCACCGCTGCGGCTCCGGTGGCGACCGTCGCGGTGACCAGTGCTGCGAATGTGCGTTGGGCGGTCGGACGTGTGGCGGGCATTGGCACCTCATCTACCGGGCGGACTGGGGTGGATCACCGTTCGGTGAGCACAACAGTGGCCCCTGCCGGTTGCGCTCGCGTCGAGGTGAGTGCCCACAGTGGTCGGTTAGTACGGTGAGATCAACGTGACCTGTGGATAACTCCACGGTCTATGGGCCTCCGTCGAGATGGTCACCGCTGTGCCGAGTTCGCACCCCGGTCAATGTGGCGTCCGGTTCATGCAAGTCCATGAGTGCGGGCCTCGATCCCTGCGAAAAACGATGTTGCGCCGGTATCGAGTTATCCGGCTTCGTCGCGGCCGGCAAATGCCTCGATTGCGTCGGGCGCTAATGTCCACATCATTCTCGGTGGACGTTGCGCAACGGCTTTCGGAGGCACCGGTGGCGTTGCGGCAGCCGCATGCAAATCGGTGGGCTGCGGCCGACCTCGTCCTGTGCGGGCGTGCCCGTGGAGCGCCGCATCTCACGCCGTGGTGGGTTTAGCAGTGCGCACTGACCATCCGGTTGCACAAGCTGATCAGGGACCCGTTGCGTTCCCGGGACACCGGGGTGTTAGTGAGGTCGTCATGCCGGTCGAAGGCAGGGAGCGGTGGGATCGCGAATCCTGCATTGACCGCGGCTGCGACGGCCTTGTTGTACCGGCGAAGCGCGGTGCTCGGGGCTTTTGCCTCGGTGGCATCGGCGAGCTGACCCCAGGTCGTGGCCGGTTCGGTGATCTTGATTCGAGCCGTCTTCTTCACCAGCGGATCGAGACTGCTCTCCTCGATGAACGCCAACAGTTGCGCGGTAGTCGGCTCTGCCGCCCGCATCCCGGGTTCACCGTGTGCCTCGGTCATTGCGGTGGCAGCAGCATGTTTCGCAACCTCGCAGTCCGCGGCAACCGCGCTTGCGTCAACGTCGCCGACGTTGCCAACTGCTGCAACGCTCGCCTCCACGCGATCATCC
The DNA here is from genome assembly GCF_017068375.1 of Rhodococcus koreensis. Classification (NCBI taxonomy): domain Bacteria; kingdom Bacillati; phylum Actinomycetota; class Actinomycetes; order Mycobacteriales; family Nocardiaceae; genus Rhodococcus; species Rhodococcus koreensis. Next base: position 1,068,440 of record NZ_CP070610.1, on the reverse strand, counting down.
CCGGCAACGACCCAGTCGGAGTTGTTGACCAGCATTGCATCGCCGCCGCCGAAGGCAAGCGACTGTGCGAGCACATTGAACTCGGCGTACGCGGACCCGATTGCCTTGATGAGGACGCCGACGCCATGTGTGAAGGCGAGGACGAGCAAGGGCGGGATGATCGCAATGAGTGAGGCACCGGTCGGCGACAGTGGTGTGTAGCCGAGGTCGATACCGGCTGTGACAGCGCGGGCAGCTCGGAGACCAGCCTGATGTGCGTGATAGGCGTTGCCGAACACGCTGATGAGCACGACGACGACGGCGAGGGACAGGAAGAATTTCTTCCCGGCGGCACCGCCGCTGATCTTGCTCAGCGCAACGACCGCAATCGTGGCACCGAGAATTGCACCATCCACGATGGCCGGGAAAATCCAAGCGAGCCAGTGCGGAATGCCCGCCTGTTGCGCAAGGTCTCGTTGCGCCGCGAAGGACAGAACGAACGCACCGATGGTGATGCCCACCGCAATGATGATCGCAATGAGCAATGCGGCGATCAGGGCGTGGAGCTGAATTCGTGCGGCGCGGAGGTTGAGGTCTGTCATGTTCGGATGGTCCTTCCGGTTCCGGGTTGGTCGTGGCGCGCGGCAGTGCCGCGCCGGTCGCTGTCAGATTGCGGATTTCGCGAGCGGGCACGGACACCGTGGCGCATGCCGTTGCGTTGCCGTGGCGTTGCGGACGAAACGCGAAAGCTTGCGCTCGCGCTCACTGGCCGAGGGTTCATTGCGCGTATGTGGGTTGAGGATGTTGCAGGTTGCGGCGAGGTGGCGTTCGCGGGTTGCGGAAACGAAGCGTTGGTAGTCGCGGCGTTGCGCCTGGCGTGCGTGTGCGGGCGCGGTCGGGTCGAACGCCGTTGCGTACCTGTTGCGGCCGGCGGTGAGTGCGCAATGTGTGCGCAATGTGTGTCTTGGGGCGTGCGCAATCCGGTTGCGGGCACATCCTGCTTTCTTGCCCGGCCGAACCGAAGCGCGCAATTGATCGGGGGTAGGCCTTTCGTGGGGTTCGGGTCGTGCTGTGGTAATTGCGCAACGCATTCTCCCGTTTGCTCGGGACGAGTGCACGTCGGCGGGCTCGAGCGCGGCGTGCGCAAACGGATAAGCGTTGCTGCTTGCGTGGTGTGCCGTCGGGCGCAATTCTGTGCAGAGGACACGGTGGCGGTTGCCCGCGTTGCGTCGTATTGCGCCTCGAGCTGCACGTCGGCGCAACTCGAGGCGCACGGGGATGGACTCGTTGCAACGACGGTCGGCGAAGTACGCAGTGGGCCGGGGCGGCTGCGGTTGTGGCTGCAGTTGCGGCTGCGGCTGCGGCGAGGTGGCGCCTCCGGTGGGTATGCAATGCCGGGTGTCGGTGTTCACGCGATCACGTCGATCAACCAGCGCCCGGCGACGTGGGTGGTGGTGATCGTCTGGGTGAATTGCGTGGCGGGTTCGCCGGGTCGCATCTCGGTGAGGACGAGCGTGTAGTGGTTGTCGTTGGTTTCGATGGTGCGGAGGCAGTAGTTGGTGCCGAGTGGGACGGTGTCGATGCCTGCTTGGATCGTGTCGGCCGTCGGGAGCGGTGAGCTTGGTGCGGCGAGGGCGCGTACGGCTTGGCCGGATCGGAGCACGTAGTAGGCGTGTTCGAATGCGGCGATCACCCCAGTTCCGGTCTTCTGGTCGCCGCGGTCGCTCTGGCACTGGTTCTCGTCACCGCGGGGTGCGGCTGAGAGGCTTTCTGCGGGATCGGAGTTCGCCGCGGGGGTAGTTGTGACCGTTTCGGGTTGTTGGGGTGTCTCTGGGGCGCCTGGAGTGGTGTTTTCGGGCTCGCCGACCCGCAGTGCGGTCCAGCCGACGGTGCCTGCCGCAGCGAGAACCATCACGGCGCCGATGGCGGTCTTGGTGCCGACTCGCCGCTGCCCAGGCTTCTCTGATTTCGGCGGTGGGAGTGGTCGGGCCGGTGTGCTCGTGGCGGCGGGCCCGCCGGACGACGAGGTGGTGTCGCGTCGGCCCGACGGGGTGGTGGCAGTGGGTGCTGGTCCGAGGGTGTCGATTACTGCCGGATGCCGGGTCGGTTTCCGCGCTCCGCTGTTCGGCCTGTATTTCCTCACCTGCAACCCCTTTCCGTGGTCAGTGCGCCGCGGTTTCGACGGTCGACAGGAGCGCGCCGACCTCTGCGGGCATCGCGGTGCGTAGGTCTGCGCCGGCCTGGAGCAGTTGGTTTCCGCCAGGCTGTTCGGCCACCCATGCTGCTGTCTGTGTTCCGGCGTCGACGGCCTGATCGATCACCGGTTGGCCGATGGCCTCGGTGACGGCGGGTGCGGTGTTGTCGGCCCACTCGATCGCAGCGGAACCGGTGGTTGTCGTGGCGGCGGTGTCGACGGCCTGTGCTGCCGCGGGGGTGACGTGTTCGACGAACTGGGCGGCGGGCTGCAGATCGACAGCCGGGTCGGGTTCGGGAGCCGGTACCGGTGCGGGTTCGGGTGCCTCGCCGAGGTTCTCGCCCGCCCCGTAGGCGGCGCCCGCGAGTGCACCTCCTGCCGCGGACAGCGCCCCGACGGTGACGGCCGCGGGCGCGCCGAGTGCGAGGCCGCCGATGATCGCGCCGGTACCGGCGCCCGGACCGGCGAGGACGGGCCCGCCGATGGCGGTCCCGGCGGCGAGGCCGATCAGTGCGCCGCCGGCGGCTCCCACGGCACCGGCGGTGACCCCAGCTGCGGTCGCACCGGCCACACCGGCGGTGACGGCACCTGCTGTGGCTGCGGCGGCCATGCGGTCCGAGCGGGTGGTGGGGACGCCGAGGGAGTTGAAGAATGTCGCGCCCTGAGCTTCGAGGATGGCGCTGGTGTTGTTGAGTTTGTCGGCCTCGGTCTTGGGCAGCCAGTCTGGGCGGGCTCCGGTGAGATAGCCGAAGCGGTAGGTGTCTTCTGGGGCTTGGATCGGTGCGACCGGACCGCCGTGTCCCGGGACAATCTCGGGTTCCTGATCGGCCTCGGGTACGTGCTGCTCCCCTACTGGTAACGGGGTGTCGTTGTAGTAGGTGGGCTCGGTGTATGTGGGTGCTTGGCGGGTGGGCACGTTCTGGTACTCGGTGGGGATCGGGATGTAGGTGTCCCAGTCCGCGGTTGTGCCAGCGTCTTCGGAGCTCTGCTGTGGGGTCTGGGACGGCGCCGGGGTGGGGGTGGTGACGCCGGCCTGTCCGCCGTCGCCGGTGATGCCGGCTTGCCCGGTGTTGTCGTTGATGCCGGCCTGTCCCGGTGCCGCTGCCGCGTTGGGGGCGAGGGAGATCCCTGCCGCGATGCACGCGGCCACGAGGGCGGCGGTGGTGCTCTGGCGCACGGCCTGGCGGTGGCGCCCGGTGTGGTGTGCTCGGTTCCTGGTGTGGGGGTTCGGGGCGGTCATGGTGCTTCCCTTTCGTCGGTGGGTGTGTGCAAGCTCGGTGGGCGAACGGTTGTGGCTGTCGGAGGAGGATCGGCTCAGGTCAGCCGGTTTTGGTGATCAGGTCGACGACGGTCGCGGTGATCACGGTCAGGGAGCCGGCGGTGGTGCGGCGCAGGTGGTGGGGGACGATGCGTTCCCCTCCGGCGAACAGCGGCTCGTAGGGCATGCGGAGTACCTGCACTCCCAGTGCAATGAATGCGTCAACGGTGTCGGATTCGACCATCGGGGTGTCCCCGGGGCCATCGGTGATGATGACCACGGTCCGGTCCAGTCGGCCGGGATGTGTGGTGGCGAGGTCGAGGAGCATGCGGTGCGCTGTGGTGGCGGCATCGCGGCGCAGAGGCACGGGCACGACGAGGGCGTCGGCCTCCGAGACGGCCCACTGCCAGCTGCCAGCGAGGGGGTTGTTCCCGGTGTCGGCGACCAGGATCTCGCGGTGGTGGGCGAGGATCGAGGCCAGTGCCGCAGCGTCGTCCCCACTTAGACCCACGTGTTGTGTTGCAGTGAGGTCGTGGTGGCCGGCGACGATGTCCTCACCGGAGGGTTGCCGGGTCAGATGCCGGCCGAGGGCCGAGGGCCGCAGGTGCCCGGTGGCGGCCTGGTCGGCCGCGAGGAGCCCGAAGATGTTCTGCTCGTCGGGGGGTGGGACGCTGACCCGGTCGGCGAGACTGCCGCCGCTCTCGGCCAGGTCGGCGCAGACCACGGTGGCGCCGCCGCGGTGCGTGGCCAGTGTCTGCGCAAGACCGACTGCGATCGGGGTTTTGCCGACCCCGCCTTTGGTGTTGGCCACCGTGATAGTGGAGAAGTCGGGGATTGGGCCGGCAATCGTCGCGGCCGCGACGCGCAGTCGCATCTCGGTCGAGGAGGGTTTCGGGGACAGGCTCAGGCCCAGGACGGCGTTGAGTCGCCCCCGTATCCCGGTGCGTGCCGGTTCCGTTGCTCCCGGGATGATTCCGGGTGCCGCCAGGACAGATACCGGTTGGCGGCGAGCATCGTGTGCGGGGTGGGGAGCACTCCCCTGCCCGGCGTCATCGGGTGCCGGGTGAGCGGTGTCGCCGAGTGCGTCCGACGTGAGGCTGACCGGTTCCTCCGCGATCATGTCGGCGTTTGCTGGTTCCTCACCCCGGTCGGCGCTCGTCGGGATGGGGCCGGTTGGGGCTGACCGGGACGCGGTTCCGTCGGGTGCCACGGTGACCTGGGTGCAGCGTCCGGACCGGTGGACGGCGACCTCGACGGGCGCCCCGGCGTCGACGGCAACCTTCTGGCTGTATTCGTAAATGCTGTCCTGGATCGACTTCCCAACCGGGGCGACCAGCTCGTCGCCGGTGCCGGCGACACGCGCAACTCTGTCGGAGACGATCTCGACGGTGAACTCGTGCATGCGGTTCACCCGCCGAAGGCGCCGACAGACGCGAGTTCCGTGTCCATGTCGGCCACGGTCTTCTCGGCCTTGGTGAGGGCGTCGAGGGCGTCGGAGCGCGCCTTGCCGTCGGGGAGGGCCTCGATGATCTGGCGTCGCATCGCCACGGCGGCCTTGATTTCCTCGAGGCGTCCCGACGTGAGTTCCTGCTCCTCGGTCAGCTTCGCCAGCCATGTCGGGACGGCCGCCTTGAGGACCCGGCGCAGTTCCGCGATGACGGGGTCGTTGGCGCCCTTGGCCGCGAACGGTTCACGCAGCACGGTGACGTCGTCGGTGGTGGGGGTGATCGACTGGGAGATACGGCGGCTCATGGGTCGGGGTCCTCTCGATGGGTTGGTGCGGCGGTGGGATCAGGGGCGGTGAGGGTGGTGTGCGTGCGCTCCGTCCCTGTGTTGTCGGGGCGTCCGTCTCATGCGGTGAGGACGGTGTCGGGTTCGGGGAGCATCACGACCTCGGTGGCGTCGAAGTGGACGGTGGTTTTCACCCGCTCGCCGGCGTTGATCGACATAACGGTTTCGAGGACGTCGCCGGTGTCCTTGTCCCGCACGACCGCGACCGTGTCGACGGTGACGGGCACCGGGTGGCCGTTGTCGTCATCGAGCAAGATGACCATTCCCTCGGTGACCGCCGAGGCCGGGATAGCGTCGGCGACCTCGTCGTCGACCGTGTCGTGGTCGGTGGAGAAGTCGGTGAGGACGGACGGTTCCGGTGCGTCGCCGAACTCCCGCGCGCGCTTGGCCAGTGCCCGCTCGGCTTCGACGAATTTCCGCAGCTCCGTGGAGAAGAATTCGAACGTGGGCGACTCGATCGGAGCCAGGCCGTGCACGATCGCCTTCTCCTCGTCGGAGAGTTGGTTCCATTTGTTGGGGTGCGGATCAACATTCGGGGTCCACCACATCTGCGCATCCACCGGGGAACCGTCGAGGGCGGTGACCACCCCGCGGCCGGGAATGGAGGTGTCCACTTCGCGGCCGACGTGGGCGTCGCCCCACATCATCAGCGCGCCGTCCTGCGACAGGTTGCCGAGTGAGATCCGGGTGCCGAAGTTGTCGCGGGCATTGCCCGAGCTCGACCCGAACAAGGAGGCGTCCGGGCGTTGCACCCCGAGCAGCAGGCGGATGCCGGCCGAGCGGGCCAGGACCGCGAGGTCGGCCCACGCCCCCAGCGGGTCGAGCTGTTTGACCTGCGCGCGGATCTCCTCGTCCTCGTCCTTGGCCAGGCGCTGCCATTTGCCGGAGAGGATGAAGAATTCGTCGAGGACGGCGATCAGCAGCGGCAGTTGCGAGGGTTCGATCTTCTTCACGTGCACGTAGTGGTTGCGGGCCATCATTTCCGCGTGCAGGGCGCGTACGAGCATCGCGGAGCGGACGGCGTCGTAGACGATGGCCGCGCATCCGGGGTAGCCCTCGAGGCCGTCGAGTTCGATCATCTTCGGATCGACGCCGAGGAAGGGGATTCCGCGGCGGGAGGCCTCGGTGAGCAGGGTGCGGATCACGGAGGTTTTACCGCCGCCGGTGGGGCCGACGATCAGGCAGTGTGGTTTGTTCGATTTGGTCGAGACATCCCAGTACAGGCTCAGGTTCGCGGCGCCGGTGGCGTAGGGCAGGTGGCGGAGGTTCTCGTCGACCAGGGCGAGGGGGTGGTCGACGCGGGTGGGTAGCGGTGCGCGCAGGTACATCATCAGGTAGCCCTCGGCGGGGGTCCATGCGGTGGCCCAGGTGCGGCCGGATTCGTGGTCGCCGGCGAGCGCGGCGAGTGCTTCGTCGACCTTGGCCTGGAAGCCGCGGGCGCCGCTGTTCAGCGAGGGGGTGAAGGTGATCTTGTAGCCGGTCTCGATTCCGTCCTCGTCGCAGGAGTGGACCGTGACGTTGGGCTCTTTGAAGATGGTGCCGGCGGACAACGCGGTTTGTAGGGCCTTGTGGCGCGGTGAGCGGGTGTCGGGTTCGATCGGTGTGCGGGTGATCAGGATCAGGTCGCGGTGCGCGTGATGGCGGACGGTGTAGGTGTGTGTGCCGGTGCGGGCAGCTGCTCCGCGGACCGCGGTGGTGAATTCGTCCATCTCCTTGGGGCGGATGATCGCACCCCTAGGAAGTCGGATCTTGGCGCTGCGCAGTGCACCGATACCGGGTGGGAACGCGACGGTCACCTTGACCGGTAGGTGCCGGGTCGTCTGCCGTAGCTGTGCTTCGAGCGCGAGGCGTTGTCGGTGGCCGCGCCACCGGACGATGTCGAGCACACTCCACCCGGCGGCGAGGGCGCCGAGCGGCCAGCGGTACCCGTGGACCGTCGTGATGAACTGACCGGCTTGGTCGACCGAGTCCGTGATCGCGGTGTCGGCGAGTTGGGGTGCGTAGAACGCGAGGGCCGCGGCGGCGACGGCGACCGGGGCGAAGGTTCGGTACGTGCCGACGGCGGGTTCGGGTGTCGGCTGACCGGTGCGGCCGTTGCGGGTGCCGGGTGCGGGCCCGAACAGTTCGACGAGGAAGTTTTTCAGCGGATCTCGCTGCGCCATCGCTCCTCCCCTTTCCGGTTGATTTGTGCCGCCTCCGACAACGGTCGGATGTGATGGATGCGCACACTGGCAGATGCGGGTGATCTCTCTCAACGTGATCTGTGGATAACTTCGCCCAAGTGCAGTTCACGCCTGGTGTGGGACACTGCGCCGCTGCGCGCACGCTCGTGTCGGTCGGATGATGCAAGCACGCTTGCCCATATCTTCCGGATCGCTTGTGGCTGCGCGGCATCTCCGCGTTCGGGCGACTTCCCACCACGCATTTGCGAGCGCATGCACGGCGGGCTCGTGGCGCCTCCGCCGCCCGCGGAGGCACCAGCCTATTGCGACTACAAGAGTGGCGGTCAGTCGGCTGCGTGAATCGGTGCGTCACCGCCCCTCACAGCAGCCTGGCGGTCGCAGAGGGAAGCGCGGCGAATCGACCGGGCGAGCCCACGACCGAGCGGTCCCGGCACGGGATGACTCGGCGTCCTTCACTCGCCGTTTCACCCGCCCCTCGAGTGCGGTCGGGCACCGCAGCCGAGCGGGTCACTGACCCGCTGCGTGGAGCGTTTCGCAAAGCGGTCTCTATAGCGCGTGAACAGCCGTATCTGAAATCGGTTGACGCGAAACCTTTTTCCCAGGTACACTCCCCTAGGCCCGAAGGGCCGGGGAGTGACCCCCGAAGGGGGACGGTGTTTCACCCGCCCCTCGAACGCTCCCACCGCACCGCGGAAATCCGCCCTCCTCGACATCGCGTCAATCCCCCGCGGGCGGCGAGACGAATGCGAGCGCTCTCGGCTCGGGTGAATCCGCGACCGTCTGTCGCGGCCTGCTCACGCAGTACCGCTGCGCCTCTCTGGCGGCGTCACGACCACCTCCCAATCGACCGGCAGTAACGATGCGCGCGGGCGTGGAGCGGTTCGGGCTCGCCGGGCCCAGTCGATTCACAGCTGCATGACAGTGCGATCCGAGGCGTTCGTGTCGCTTTCAGATCGCACGATGGGCCTGCGCCACGAGCACTCGCCCGAGCGGCACGCAAGGTTGGACGGCACACGCCCAGCAGCCCAGACGGTTTCCGGCATTCGGGCTCGTCCTCGCGTTGTCCTCTGCAACCGTCATGCACGACACCGCAACAAAGTCACCTCGGATCGAAAAGTTATCCACAGGTCACGTTGATTCTGGCGGTGTATCTCTTCTACGTTCCCGCGCAACCACGTTCGCTTATTTCGGTTACGCACCCTTTTGGAGAGGCAGCATGTCCGTTATCGCTTCCACCGTCGTCGCCCTCGCGAACGCGGCTCCCCCCGTCCCCGACATTTCGATCGTCGCCCAAGTAACGCAAGTCAGTACCGGCGGGCTCAGGAAGTGGATCGAGGACAACATCGTCTTCACCATCCTGGTCGTCATCGCCTGCGTCGTCCTGACCGGTGGCCTGCGCGGAAATCTGTCGAAGGTGTTCACCGTCGGCGGGTTGACGTTGGTGGGTCTCGCGTTCGTCGGCATCGCCACCTCGGAAACCGCCGCCAAGGGACTCGGGAACTGGGTTCTCGGCCTCTTCGGCATCAACGCCTGACCGAGTGATGGTTCCTGCACCGAGAAGGGAGCGTTAGGTGATCAACAACGATGACCTGCTGTATCGAGTGGACCGCCACTATCTCGGCCCGACTGGCTACGCCCTTCCGGTCCGGATTCGGTATACCGCCGGCTTGGTGGGCGCCGCGGTTTTCGCGGCGGTGTTTCTGATCTCCCGCGCCATCCTGCACGTGCCGCTCGGGTTCAAACCGCTGCTGGTGATGGTCCTGGTGACGGTGTGGGCCACGACGCGGATCTCGAAATACGTGACGCCGGATCGGCCGCTCCGGTCAGTGCTGAAGGCCGCCGCCAACGACCTGAGTGCCCCGCGCCCACCGAAGCCCGGGGTGACGGTGTCCGTCACCCTCCCCGACCGGCTGACCACCGGTTCACAACCTGACGACGTCACTGCCCGTACCGACGGTGAGGACTCACACCGATGACCACCTACGACGACAACGACATCGCATCGCTGTTCGACCCTCAGCTCGATGACCCGGTGCCAGTCATCCCTCCCGGGGCGCTGCCGGCGGCCGGCCGGCAGGCATTCCCACCACAGCCACCGCAGGGGGCGCGGGCGTGGTCGGAAGTGGAGTTGCCCCCGCACCCGGTCACCGAGGTGTCCGAGGAGATCAACGCTCGGGCGTGCGACCCGACCCTCCTGGCGGAGGACCCCCGCACCGGGGAGCGGCGACGCAAGCGCTCCAAGCGGCGCCGGCAGACGCCCGCCGATCGCGGGCAGGCCGCGGCGAAGAAGCGGACCGACCGTGCCCGGAAGTCGGTGCGGCTGCGGCTAACCGGGACCTCCGGTCACATCACCCGCACCTCACGCACGTCGACTGCATGGTTCGTGCAGAAGCAGGGTCCGTGGAACTTCCGCGCCACGGGCAAGCAGCGGCGCTTCATCCAGGACGAGGCGATGGTGCTGACCAACCTGCAGAAGGCCGGCGTCGAGCGGCTGCACCGGCGCTTGGTGCGCACGCCGTTTCCGGTCGAGCAGTGGGCCAAGGACCACGACCGGTGGGCTGCGCCGATCGACGACGTCCCGGGTGCGCTGTCGTGGGCCGAGTTTCTACGCGGTCAGCAGCACGCGATGCTGTGGTCGAACGCCACGATCAAGGGCCGCTACTGGGGCATCGAACTGCCCCACCGCTCTGCGCTCGGTGCCGGGCTCGACTACCTCGCCCACACGCTCGGCTACGTCGCGACCTGGCCGCTCCTGGGCGCACTCTCGTCCCTGATCACCGGCTGGGCCGACGACGCGTTCGCCCGCGAGGAGGACGCGCTCGCCGGCCATCTCGCCGCACTCGAGCGGATCATGGCCGGCCGCGGAGTCAATGCAGCACCCGCGTCCCCTGCCGCGATCGACTACCTGCTGCGCCGGTCGGCGACGATCGGCCTGCCCCTGGCTGCGGGTGGCGCGACCGCGGGAGCCGGAGACTGGGAGGAAACCGACGTCGCCGCTCTCGAAGACCTCACCGACCTGACCCTGACACCCGGTGACGGCTACACCACCGTCTCCGGCGTCGTCGAGGGTCGCCGCTATACCGGTGCGGTCATCGTGCTCACCGTCGGACGCATGGCACCGCTCCCGATCCCGGAGCGGATGCTGCCCTGGCAGGTCATCGGCGACCCCTCCGGCGAACCGCTCGAATGGTCGGATCGGATCGAGCTGCACGACAAGGCAAGAACCATCCGCACCATGCGCTCGCTGACGGGCAAGATCGAGTCTCAGTTCGACCACTACACCGTCGAACACGACCAGGTCCCACCGAAGGAGCTGGCCGAGCAGCACGCTCGGGTCCAGGATGTCATCTCCGACGTCGAGGAAGACCACTCCGGGCTCTCCACCCGCACCTCGGGTTGGTACCGGGTCGCCATCGTCGGAGCTACCCCCGACGAAGCGCGCAAGAAGGTCGCCGGCCTGCGGGAGATGTACTACCCGCACATCGCACTCGAGCAGGAGCACGGACAGTTCCAACTACTGCGCGAATTCATCCCCGGCGAGCCGCTCGCGAACATCGCCAACAAGCGCCACATGGACGTCGAGGCCGTCGCCGCGGGCATGGCCACCGTCGGTGACCGGATCGGTGACCGCCGCGGAGTCGTGCTCGGTGAGACCTCGTCGATCGCACCGCGCCCGGTGATCTGGGACCTATTCGCCGCACACGAGATCAAACACAAATCGGGTCTGACCCCGATCGTCGCGGTCCCCGGTTCCGGCAAAACCTTCATGGCCGGGATGATCGTCTACCAGGCCGTGCGCGCGGGCGCCTACGGAGTAATCCACGACCCCTCGGGGCCACTCAAGGAACTGGCGAACCTACCTGAATTCCGGGACATCGCCCGGGTCTACGCGCTCACCGGCCGTGACTCCCGCCCCGGGGCGCTCAACCCCTACCGGGTCATCATCGACCCCCGACGCGAGGACCCCGAGTACGACACCCTCCACCCGGACTTGATGAGGGCCGCCGACCCGTATGCCGCGGCGCAGGCGAAGTACGACGCGGACATGCGCGCGGCGGCGGCGGAGCGCGTCGAGGTCGCCGTCTCGGTGCTGAAGATGATGCTCACCGAACGGCATCTGCATCTCGAACACACCGAGTCGGTGCTGCACCTGGCCGCCAACCGCGTGGGCGGGGACCGCGACCACAACCTGGGCGAAGTCCTCGACGCCATCAAGACGATCGGCCAGGACGATCCCGATCAGGCCGTGCGCACCTGCGCCGCCGGGATATATCAGCAGCTGGAGTTGATGTCCAGGCTCGCCGAAGCCCGGGTACTCTTCCCCGAGGCCGGCACGGTCGGCAGCGGCGTCGACGACTTCGACGCCGATATCCGGCTGACCATCCTGACCATGCCCGGTCTGCAGCTGCCACCGGAAGGTGTTCCCTCCTCGCAGTGGACCCCACAGCAGCGGATGACCGCCCCACTAATGCACATGGCCGCGTGGCTGGCGAACCGCCTCGTCTACGAAAAGCCGAGACACGTCCGTAAAGTGTTGTTCCTCGACGAGAACAAGTACCTCGAATCCACTGGCGCCGGCAGAACCCTGAACCTGCGGATCGCCCGCGACTCACGCAAGTTCAAGGTCCGCGCCCTGGTGTGCTCGCAACTGCCCGACGACTTCCTCGGCCTCGACGGCACCGACGACAAAACAGCCCTGACCTACGAAGTGTTCGTAGGCGACGTCGGCGGCGACCCACACGCCATCGACGGGGCGCTCAAGCTCCTCAAACTCCCCACCGGGCAGGGTTTCGAGCAATTCCTCGCCGAACTCGGCAGCGGCGGCGAGGACACGCTCGACGAGGACACCGACACCTCCTACCAAGATCAGGCGCGGCGGTGGATGGTCCGGATGGCCGACGACGTCGAACTGGTCCGGTCAAGCTGGGTTCATTACGTGCACCTATCCCACGTCTTCGCCGCTTTGAACTCGAGTACCGCGAAGAACGCCCTCGGCGGTGCCACATGACCACCACCCTGCGGCGGCTCAACCTGCATTTTCGACCCGCAGGCACTCATCGGACCCACAACCCCGAGGCGAGCCCGAATAGACGCCTGACCGGTCGGCTGGGGCGTCTCCTGGCCGTCCTCGCCCTGGCGCTGGCCCCGTTGCTCGTCGACCCGCTCTCCCCCGTCGCGGCGGCCAGCGGGTTCGCGTGCGACGAAGTCCCCGCCCCGGAATACCCCAAGGGAGCGTTCCCCGGGGTCTTCGACGCCACCAGCCAGAACCGCCCCGACAACGGGGTCACCGGATACACCACCTACGGGTGGGCCGGCCTGCAGTGGTACACCTACGACCTCGGTTGCGGCATGGACCTGGTGCGCGCGCCCGGCGCCGTCACCGACACCGACTGGGGCAATAGATTCCTGACGATCGGGAAGTCCCTGGCCGCCGCCGCATTCTGGCTCGACGACCAGACCAAGACCGGTCAGGCCGCCGAAGACGCCGGCGTCGCACCCGCAATGGAACAGTTCGACCAGGTCGTCTCCTCGATCTCGAACGGCATGATCGGCATTTACGGTCTCTGGCTCGGTATCGGGCTGACCGCGGCTGCCTCGATCATGCTCTGGCACGCACTCAAATCGAACGCTGCCGGCGTCACGAAATCCATGGCCGTCGGTGGAGCCGCTCTCGCCCTCGGTGCTCTCCTGATCGGCGCACCCCAGCAAGCAATCCGGCTCGCCGACGACACATTCGGGGCAGTGATCACCGATACCCAGAACGAGATGCTCTCGATCACCGGCAGCGGCAAAGGACCCCGGGACGTACTGCTCGACGACATCTTCCTCGACGACTGGCGTAAAGGCTGGTTCGGCCCGAACTACCGCGACAACGAGAACCAACTCGGCCCCAAACTGCGCGATGCGCTCGCATTCTCCTACGAGGAACAGCAGCAGATCGAGAACGCACCAGATTCCGGTGTCGAGAACGACCTGAAGGCGAAGAAGGAGCACATCTTTCGCGACGACATCGTCAAGCCACTCAACGATGACTACGGACTGTCCTACTACACGTTCCAAGGCAAGGACTCCGGCCGCACCGGAATCGGATTCATGGCAATGGTCAAGATCGGCATGCCGTCGATCCTGTGGATCGGCGCATCGGTGCTGAAGCTCATCGCGCTGCTCGCCATCCGCCTGGCCATCCTGTTCGCCCCGATCTGGATACCGCTCGCAGTCGCACACGCGGGAACGCTAATGCGAGTGTGCCGGATGATCGCCAGCGCCTACATGTGGGGCGTGGCCGGTTCCGTCATCGTCGCCCTCTACCTGCTGGCCCTGGTGAAGTTGTACGTCACCGACAACGGGCAAATCGACGGGTCATGGCGGTTGTGGTTCATGGTCATCTTGACCCTGGTGTGCTGGTTCATCATGCGACCGTTCAAACGGGTCTCGCAAACCTTCACCCAGAACCGCGCCGGCGCCCTCAATCGAAAGGCCCGTCACGCGCAGACCTCGATGAAGCAGAAATTCTTCAAGGGCGCCAGCGCGGTCATCGGTGGCCCGACCGGTGCGATGGTCGAGGAAGGAGTAGGGGCGCTACGCAAAATAACCAAGGACGGCGGCACCGCCGAAGACTCCGACAGCAACTCCGCAGGCCCAGCCCGCCCGGAGGGGCGCGAACTTAACCAGCGTCGCCGGCACGAGGCCGACCAAACTCGGATCGCCGCCCACAAAAAGATGGACCTCCTGCAACGGCTCGCTGACTCACGTAAGGAATCCCAGGACGCACGCCACATGCACCTCACCAAGGGCGGCAAGCATCGTGAACAGGACACCGCGAACACCCGCGTCGGCCGCGACCGTAGCGCGGCGCTGCAAGCGCTCGAAGCCAGCCGCTTGGGTGGCGGAGCGCGCCACGGTGACACCCCGAGGGTCAGTGAGACATGGGACGGCGGAGCAGGTTCTGCCATCGCCCCGACCAAGGTCTTCACTCCGACCCGCAAGGACACCTCATCAGCGAACGTCCCCGCCGCGTCCGCGCCCGCCAGCATTTCCGCTCCGCCGCGGTCGATTACCCGCTTGTACGAGCCGTCGCTGACTCCCGAAGTGCGCACGCACCCGAGCGAGAGTTTCACCTGATGGCCCGCCCCGCAGGCAACCCGGTCCTCGCCCCGATCCGAAGGTGGGTGCTGTACTCGCGCACCAACCTAATGATCAGCATGGCGGCCGTTCTCGCCGTTCTATTCGTTGCCGGCACCGCATCCGGGGAATCCCCTCCTACAAGCCATGCGCCGAATACCGCGGCGGTGACCGGTGCACCGACGACGACTCCTGCACAAGGAAACGAGGTCACCTACGACCTCATCGAGGTGACCGAGTCGGCCATCGCAGGCACAACGACGGCCTCGGCCGGGAAGAGCGCGCCAGCCACAGCGATGGCTTATGCGCACAACTACGTGGACATCACACAGTCGAATACCGAGTGGAGAACCAAACTCGGCCGATACACCACCGACACCCCCAGTGACACGATCGTCGCCGCACGTCCACAGGTGCCCGTCGCGATCACCGGGCCCACGACCAGTGAGATCGTCACCGGCGCCGGTGGCGAGCGGCGGGCAGAGGTCACCATCCCCACTCAGGCCGGCGACCTGCGCGTGTCCGTGCAGGTGGCCGAGTCCCCGAGCGGGCCGAAATGGCAGGTCCAGAACCCGTTTCCCACTCTCGACCGCGACGAGGTCAGCAAACTCGGCGCCGCGCCGACCCTAGTGAGTGTCCCCTCAACCTCCACGCACTCGACCACGCCCCAGACTGCAACGCAGCCGACCACGAGCCAGCCGAAACCGTCGACGACGACCTCGGCGCCCGAATCTGTCACCGCACCGCCAGCAATGGCCGAGCCCGAACCGACACCCGTGCCGGTGCCCGTTCCAGTGCCCGGGCCTATCCCGATCCCAGAACTCGACACCCCGATCCCGGGAGCCCTGTGACACTGCGCCAGCGCGGCACCGCGCTGCTACTCGCGGCCGTAGCCAGCACAGTCGTCAGCACGACGGCCTGCGCACCTCAACCAGTCATCCCCCACGATCGATGCAAGACAACCTCCACCGCTAGCGACCCGGGCGCGCCCGCCGGTGGCCAGTTGCGCGCCTCCGGACCGATCACTGCACCGACGAGGGCCGGGACCACCGCATTCACCTCCGGCTTCGGGCCTCGGTGGGGTACCGAGCACCAGGGCGTCGACTTCGCCGGCCCCATCGGCACCCCGATCTACGCAGCCCTCGACGGCCTCGTCGTCCGTTCCGGCACCGCCACCGGATTCGGACACTGGATCGTCATCGACTCCCTCGTCGGCGACACACCGGTCTCCACCGTGTACGGACACATGTTCACCGACGGGCTAATCGCCCGCGAAGGCCAACAGGTCAGGGCCGGTGACCACATCGCCAATGTCGGCGACGACGGCCAAAGCACCGGCGCCCACCTGCATTTCGAGTACTGGGAAGGCGGCCGTTTCCAAGGCGGCACCGCCGTGGACCCGATGATCAAACTGGGCAGTGCGGCCTCACCTCCTGGCGCGCCGGACGGCGCGGACGTGCGGCTGGCCTCCTTGTCGTCGCCGATCAACTGCGCGGGCTTCGGGACCGTCGGCGGCGGTGAGCTGGCCGCCGGCTCGGTGCCGGCCGAATTCGATCCGTGGATCCGCAAGGCCGGCAGCATCTGCCCCGGCATTCGGCCCCCGGTCCTGTCCTCGCAGCTCCACGCCGAGAATCAGTTCAGGCACGGCGCCAACGCCCCCAGCTCCCCCTCTGGTGCTCTCGGACCTGCACAGTTCATGCCCGGAACCTGGGCGACCTGGGGCAAGGACTACGACGGCGACGGCAAGGTCGACCCCAATTCGATCGGCGACGCCGTCATGGCTCAGGGGCATTTCATGTGCGCGCTCAACGACCAGGTCAACGCCGCGCTCGCGGTCGGCACCGTCATGGGAGACCCGGCCGAGCTGTCACTGGCCGCGTACAATGCAGGCTTCGGTGCGGTGCAGGCTCACCGCGGCATCCCCCCATACGCCGAGACCCAGAACTACGTCGCAAAGATCATCCTCGGCCAGGCCAAGTACACCTCCCTGAGTTCCACCGGCCGCCTGGTCCCGAACGGATCGAAAGACGGCGGCCAGGTCGTCGCGGCCGCCCGGCAGTACCTCGGCACCCCGTATGTCTGGGGTGGAGGTAGCACCGGCGGACCGTCCGGCGGGGGCTTCGATTGTTCCGGCCTGACCAGCTACGCCACCTTCACCGGCAGCGGCGGCAAGGTCACACTGCCACGCACTTCGGAGCAGCAGTGGACCGTTGGCACGGAGATTCCCATCGATCAGGCCCAACCGGGTGATCTCGTGTTCGGATCCTGGGCCGGGTCTGGGCCGGGTCACGTCGGCATCGCCCTTGGTGGCGGACGCATGATCCACGCCCCGACCACCGGCGACGTCGTGAAGGAAGCGCCGCTGATGGGCGGGATGAAAGCACGGAGGGTGATGTGATGAGTGGACTGCCCGCTACTGCAGGAGGACCGAGATGAGCGTGCGCCGATTCCTGGCCGTGGTCGTGATCCTGGGTGCCCTGGTCGCCATCCTCGTCTATGCGTGCCGGCCGACCCAACAGGACCCGCAGACGTCGCCTCTAGAAACGTCGTTACCGGCGGCCGCGGCACCACCGGCAGCCACAGCACCAATTACGACCTTTGCGCCCGTACCTCCACCAACCACGGCGGCGCCGGCTCCGGACGCCGACGTGGCGGAAGACGTCGCCCGCCAGGCCCTATCGGTCGCGTTCACTTGGTACCCGGCCACCGACCAGTCCCCCAACGACGGCTTCGTGCGGGCCCGACAGTGGCTGACCGACAGGCTCGCAGCGCAAGTGGCCATTCCAGTCACGCCCGAACGCGGTCCCGGCGTGCAATGGGGACGGTGGGCCACCACGAACGCAAAGGTCGTCGCCGACGTGCTGATCGGCTGCTCCGGCTGCCCGCCCGATACCGACACCCTCATCCACCGCGTCGCCACCATCCACCAGACCGCAATCACCGGGGACAACGCCGTCCCTGTTGACCCCAACACCATCGTCTGGGTCACGCTTAGCAAGACAGGGGGCAACTGGCTCATCGACACCATCCGGTACTGAACGCAGCAACCACCGCATCGAGTTCGACAACGCCGTACTACGGCAACAGGAGGGGAACCAAAATGTCCAGCAGCCGTGCACCCGCCGGGCTCGCGCTCATCGCCATGATCGCCGCGACCCTTGCCGCATGCTCAGGCTCGTCGAGCGATGACACTCGGCCCGGCAGCGTCACGCCCGCCGAATCGTCCGGCGGATCCGACGGGTGGGACGGCAACATCGCCATCGGCGTAGGCAACCGCAAAGGCATCGACCTCGTGACCCTTCCTACCCCGGACCAGGTCGATGTCGAGTGCCACGGCGAGGGCGACAACCTCACCATCGACGTCGCCGCACCGAACGGGTGGAACGCTACCCTCACCCACGGATCCCAAACCGTCACGATCGAGAACGAGAGCCTCAACTACCCAGCACACGACTTCGCCGAATCCCCGGGAGCGATCGAGGCCGTCAGCAAAACACGACCGAAGGGCAGCACCAAGCAATTTCCTCTCGGCATTACCTGGGACAAGCCATCGGTCGGAGAAGTCGAAATTCAGGTCGACGACGACACTCCGCCCCACTGGATCGTGAACTCGCCGTATGACGACCTCGACATCTACATGCATCTCAACTGCAACGGGTAACGGAGATTTCGACTCGCCGAAGCATCAATTTCTCACAGTCGCCACACCCCGTATTGCGAATCGGCACGCATTGCAGTTGGGGGCACCACGCGTGCCGGGCGAACCGGCACCAGCTCTGAGTAGCTATGCCACTCTGCCTGACAGTCGCCCGGCTAGATAGGTTCGATGTTTGAGTACCGCAGTTCTGTTCTCCAGCAGCGAAACACGACTTCAGGATGGTTTCTCCACCTTACCGCCGACTACGATTACGCGCGCAGAGCTTGGTACCGAGGTCCCAGAGACCTTCTGGTTGCAGCTATCCGCGGTGCTGATAATCTAGCCACCGCGCTCCCGCCCGGGAGTTCCCTGAAGCCCGTCGGGGCGGCTTCAGATGCAGCGTCAAGATGTGGCACACGTGTATTCATATGCGCCCCAATGGTCCCGGGTGGAGGTTGATAATGACGAATCGTGTTTCAGAGGCTGTCGATCGACTGTTTCGCGTAGCGACCTCAGGTGAAGCGTCTACGCTTACAGGATTGATGGAGGCAGCAGCCCGGGACCGGAAGCGCCCGATCACCGTCGTTCAATCCAACAAGAGCCTGCCGCTAGGCGTTTTCGGCCAATGGGTTCAACATCCCGACCGGGACGAGGTTTCCTGCGCTGACTGGGTTCACGCCCGCGAGCGCACGCTTGCCCACGAACTCGGCCACATCCTGCTCGGGCATCGGGGCCGACCTGCCCGCGAGTTCGCGGAAGAGTTTCTTCCAGCAGCGGCTCATGGATTGGCGAAGATAATGCTTCGGCGCGAGTGCAGTGACGGACACGACGCTGAGGAAATTGAGGCTGAGGCGTTCGCGAGCAGACTCCTTGGGCGGGTGAATAGTAACCAAGCATCCCGCAATCCCGGTGTGCGCGCTCGCCTCGACGAGGCGATCAGGTGACCGCAACAGCGGCGGTCGCAGTCCTTCTATGGATAGCCGCAGCCAGTCGGTTCCGTAGGTGGTGGTGGGCTCGCACATGGAACCTGGTCGGTGTTCTGACTGTCTTCACCTGCATGGCCGCCCACATGACAGTCAACCTGCCGCTCTTCGAGAGCTTACTGAGAGGCGCACTTGGTCACTCAAATGGTGCTGGCGCGGTCAAAATGGTCCTGTTTAGCGGAATCTGCTTCGGTGCAGCCATACTCGTGACAGACCTTATGGCTCCGTCCGATCGACGTCGCGCACAGCTCATCCGGCTTCATGCGTTGCTGTCAATGGTCACCGCAGGCGGGTCAGTGGCCTTCTTCTTGACTGCCCCGGAAGTGCCGGAACAGCGCGACGGATATACCTTCGACGACCTGTATGCCCACACTCCCGGATATGCGGAGGCCGGCATTACCGCGATGCTCTACCCGTTCCTTCTCTGCATCGTGGTGACCATCGTGACGGCCGGCCATGCCGACACGCGGACCGCGACGGGTCGTGGCTTGATGGTGCTGTGCCCCGGGGTTTTCCTGCTCACCGTCTACGCCGGCATGCGCATCACATACGTTCTGGCCGCGTCTACCGGTGCAATCGATCCGACTCCCCGAGTCTTCGACATCACTCAGGTTCTTGCGCTCGTCGGGGTCCTCATGGTCACCATCGGTGTGCTGTGGCCGACGATGGCTCTCTGGACGGCCGCCCGCCGGGCGTTGCGAGATTTCTTCGAACTCCATCGGGTGCTCACTACGCGCTGGCCTGGTGTCATTCGACCCTCCTGGAAAGGTAGCAGCGCCACGGATCGCGTTGCCGACCGCGCCACGGAAGTGATGGACGCCCTTAGCATCGCCGCCCAAGCCGCAGGCCTCCCCCATGGCGCCCCGATTCCCGAGGACGAAGCGCCAGTTGCAATAGCTGAGTGGATCCTTACCGGCTTCACACGGGAAGAGTTGCCCCAGGAAGCTCTCGGCGCTCCGGAGGGCGTCTCAGACGTCGAGTGGGTGCGCACTCTCGGCGTCGCTTTCAACACCGCACGACAGGAAAAGTTGGTGGCCGCAGATGGCGATGACTGAGAATCAAACCCGCGGCGACCGTGTTGATCGCCTTGCCAGAGCATTGACTGAGGTGGGAGCTCCTTGGGTTCTCAACATTGTCTCGTCACTCTTCCTGGGCGTGTACCTTGAGGCGACGGCATGGGGGATCTTCGTCGCCATGATTTCCGGCGGCCTCCCCATGGCCTTCATTCTGTTCGAAATCTGGCGATCACGGATCGGCGATCACCATGTGACCGAGCACCGCGAACGTCACCTTCTGATTGTCGTTATCTTGGCAATCGTGCTTGCGGGTCTCGTCATTCAGATCTGCACCAATGCACCCGCAGAACTGATCGCCTTCACGGCCGCAGGGTTTGCGACGTTGCTGGCCATCGGGATAATTACCAGCGTCGTTCGGTGGAAGGTCAGTGTGCACACTGCTGTCTCAGCGGGCATCACCGTGATTCTCATGCTCGCTGTCTCACCGATTTGGGTTCTGGCACTAGCGTGCACGCCCGCGATCGGTTGGTCTCGGGTGCGGCTCGGTGATCACACGACTGGTCAGGTCATCGTGGGTGCATTCGTGGGCTCCGTCATCGCTGGAGGCACGTACACACTGTTCACCTAGTCCTATTCGGGACGCCGGAACGGGAAGTACGTTCGTGCTGCAATATTCTGGTCTTCGGCGTCTCGGAGATCTTGGATGTAGGCGATATAGCCCTTGATCTCCTCGTAGACATCGTCGTCATTGAAGTAGTCCATTGGTACTGCGAAGACTCGACATATGTCTCGCAGCGTGGTCCAGCTCGGTGAAGATCGCTTTCCGGACAGCAACTGCGACATGTATCCCGGCGTCATATTGCCGCCGGCGGCTCGGATGGCCTCGACAACCTCCGCTTGGCTGTAGGGACCTCGCCCCTTCGGATGGACCGTGTCGAATAGATGTCGCAGCCTTTCGGCGAAACTCTCGCTCACCGCACATCCTCCAAACTTCAAGCTTCGCCGGTAGTTGGACATGAGTATAGATGTCGTTGACGTCGCCTTATTGCAGTAGTTACGGAAGTGTTTACTGTTGCAAGTTTGCAGTAGTAAAGTAGGCTCAAGATCATTCACATGAACGACAGAAGGCGAGGCACCGGTGTCACGGAGTTCGGGCACGCCACCGCGCACGAGGACGTCAGGCGGGCATGCCCGGCGGCCGGCTCCGCGCCCGCTGATGCGCGTCCCGCAGCTCCGCAATGGAGATGTCGAGCGCAGACGACAGTCGCTCAGCAACGTTGTCGGACAATGCCGTCTCCCCACGCTCGATGCTGCCAACCACGGCAGTACGGACCCCGGCACGCGCACCGAGTTGCGGTTGGGTCAGCCCCAGCAGAACCCGCCAGTCGCCCGGGAAGCGCTCCGAGACTGGGATATTCACAAAGTCGGAGATGGGAACTTCAAGAACAGCGGCAACCCTCGCCAGGACGTCAACTTGGGGCGATGCAGTGCCCTTCTCCCACCTTCTAATCGTGGCGACGCCGACGTCGGAAAGCCGTGCCAAATCCGCTTGCGACCAGCCGGCGTTGCGGCGCGCGCCAACCAGGGCGGACGGAGTAAACCCGCGCATAACTCGCCGACTCACCGAAATAATCCTGCCGCACATGTGGTCACTGGTAGACACTGTGCCGCCCTCCCGTTACGATGCGCACATACGATCGGTTTTAAACGATCGCTTTTATATGATCGCACGAGAGCGACATGGGGGTGGAGCTAAGAGTCGAGCCCTATTGCAACGAGAAACCCCCTGACCGTTAGCGGCGGCCAGGGGGCTCGAGCCTCAACGGATTAGCGGTCCGTTCAGGCACCATCAGCAGATTGGAGTCTCTGCAATGAACACGATAGCTGGCGCCCAAAGAGAGCGCGGTAAGCGGCATCCAGCCGTGGCGCGATCGTTAGCCACTGCCGACCTGGTGCGCATCACTGCCCAACACGTGTCCTCCGAGGGGCGTTGCGAGGAATGCGGCGCCCTAGTCACGGCAGCTAAGCCTCTGTGCCCCCGAGCTGCGGCCGCGCTCCGCGAGCTAGCGCGGCGCGATGGAACTGCAGACACATCGTCGAGAACGATTCGCTTTTCGGTCGCGACGTTGCTGCGTTCGGCGAGCGCACACCGACCAACCCCTGAGGGGCGTTGCTTCCGGTGCGGCTTCGTCTACACCGCCAAATGCCAAGACTGCCCGCAGCTGCGGAGTATCCGCCGCGAGTTGGAAGCACGCGGAATGATCCCGTTGACCGCACCCGAGCCGGGTGTGGGCACGTGCGCGGGCAAGTCCGCTTCCTGGGAACTGACGGGGCAGAACTTGGCATCGTGGCAGCGTGCGATCGATTCGTGCCACGAATGCCCGATCCTCACCCAGTGCCGCACCACGCTGCGCAATCGAATCGCAGGGGGTGAACCGCCGCAGGATCAGATCGTGGCGGGCGCCGCGTTCGACTACTACGGCAATCATGTACCCGCCGATCGGCTCCGGACGTATGCAGTCCTGCGTTCGAGGACTCCCCGAGGTCCCGCCAACCACGTCGCCGCTGGTGGTGATGCCGCATGACCGCCCGCCGATCAGCCCCGACGGTCTTGCCCTGCTCGATTGACCCGCAGTCGTGGGACATCGATGAGGGTTCGTACCGCGCCGGCCGCGACGCGCAGCGGGAATGCTTCCAGTGCCCGCGGCTCGCCGCGTGCCGCGCCGAAGTCGCAAAGATGATCGCCGCGGGAGATCCGCCGCAGTCGATGATCTGGGCCGGTGTCGCGTATCGGCACGACGGAACGGCCGTCGCCACTGATCGTGAGCTGCGGGTGTATTACAACCGCGTCGAAGGGCAACGGGCAATCGAGCGGGGGTCGGCGGCATGATCAGTCTTTCCGACCGTGTCCTGCTCATGGCGACCGGCGAGATCGAGTGCCCCGGTACCGAAGGCCCCGGGTCTCTGCGTTGGGGATGGCTCGCTGATCTCTACTCCCACCCAGTGTGGGGTCTGGTCACTATTCCGGGCTTCTCCACGGCCGTGGGACATACCGTCGCTATGTTGTGCCGCGATATGCCGACCGGCACGGTCGACCCCCTCGCTGCCAGGTGGGATGCGGTGCACCGGCTCGGGGCGATCGGCGCCAGCCGCGCTCAGTCGGCGGCGCTCTACGCTTGGTCCGCGGTCGCCGATACCACCGTCGATGCTCATGACTACCTGAGTGGCCATCAGTTCAGTGGTGCGGAAGCTGTCGCCGCCGCGTTCTGGGCGCACCTCGCCGCCAAACCGGGCTCTGTCGCCGAGACGTGCGTCGCCGCGGCCATCGAGGCATGGGATTCACGTCTGCGCCGTCCCTCGACGAGAGGGGCAGTCGCATGAGGGGTCTTACCGCCACCGACCGTCACGGGCGAACGTGGGACCTCATCGCGATAGAGAGCGTCATCTGCGCACTCCTCGTCACCGATACCAGCACGCCGACTGTGATGTCCGCTCCGGATCTTATCGACACGCACGGCCCAATCCGGCTCTCACCGGGCAGGTGTCGTCTCAGCCCGGGAGCACGCGACGCGCTGGTCGATGTCGTCGGCCTCGTCGCATCGGAGCCCGAAACGGCCACGGTTGAGCAGATCCGTGAGGTTGCCGCCGCGGCCCGCCTGTTGCTCGGTGTGAAGCCGGCACCGCGGTCGGCGTAACTGGCACGGCTGCGGCCGCAAACCACCCTTCCCGGTCCCCTTCAGCGGACACGCGCGAACCTCCACAGTTCGCGGTGACCGCGCTAGTTGATCGGCACCCACCCACGCCCAAAGCGAGGCGATGCCCCTGACCGCGTAACCATCGCGCTACCCCGATAACCCAAATTTCAAAGCGCAGACCTCAGACACGCGAAAACCCCCTTGGTGGGGGTGGTTTCAGATTCACGAACCGCTCCGCGGCATGTTGTTGAGGAGGACTTGCCGGTCCTCCTCAACCAAGAGGGTGAAGGCCTTGCCGAGCCGTCACATTCTCTGAGGGTGAGTGCCGGAAGTTACCCGCTTCCGACACTCGTACTGCATTCCCCGAAGGGACTTACCTGTGGAAGGTACGTCTGATGCTAACGCATGCGCTGAATCAGCAACTACACAACCCGTTTCGCCCACCAACATCCGGTCATCCGTCAACGGCGGTACGCACATTCCGCAGTCGGCAGAAGTCGACACCTGGGAAGCCTCCGTCTACGCCGCCACCCAAGCCATCAACAACCTCCACGAGTACAACCGCGACACCGGGCAACGCGGCCGATCCTTCACCCTCCCGATTACACCCGGATGCGAAGCCACCATCCCCGTATGGTCCGGACGCACCGAATGGCTACGCCAACTCCGCCACCACATCACCCACACCCCCACCGGCCAGGCCGCACTCACCGCCCACAGCATCGGCATCGAACGCCTGATGGCCGTCGCCACAGCCCACGCCCGATTCGCGGATTCCACCACCGGCCGCGGTGTCACCGCGTCCCGGAATCTCATTGCACACCACGCCGGAGTCTCACTCTCCGTGATCAACCGCACCCGCCGCGTCCTCAAAACCCTTGCGATGGGTGTCGAAGTCGAACGTGGCCGCACCCTCCGCACCCACGAGTACATGGCCGCCGAACTGCACCACGGCGGCCAACAACACCAAGCCGCATCCGTGTGGGCGCTTAGCTCCCCGAAAAGCATCGTCGACGCCACACCCTCACCCCCACAACGACCATCGCGTCCGCGCCGCACCCGCGCCGCCCGACGTCTCACACGCCACCGCACCCGACTCCAACAACCCACCAACGCGGCTAGCACAACTCATCCCCAGGCCACCTGCGCTGACACCCTATCCCCCGGTACTTACGTTCCTTCACATAATCTTTCGTTACGAAGTACTCACCAACGCGCACACGCGCGGCCCACCACACCCACCCCACACCCCCGACCCCTCCACCTCCAACAAGCAGCCGCCACCCTCGCCTCCCGCTCCCCCGTTCTCGCCCACGGACATATCGGCAACATCTGCGACACCATCAAGGCCGCCGGCATCGACACCACCCGCTGGACCGGCCAAGACATCGCACAGACCCTCGACCGCGACACCACCCAACGCGGCTGGACCTGGCCCACAGCAGACTGGATCAGCTCACCGGTCGCCCTCCTCCGCTGGCGACTGACCCACATCGACTGGACCGGCCCCTCCCCCAGCCAGCACCGCACCGCAGCCGACGCCCGGCGCCGCCGCGAACAACAAGCCCACCGCACCGCAATCCACCGTCGCAACGCCATGCAAGCAACCCCGGAGCAGCGGGAAGTCGCCCTCGCACAGATCCGCCGGACCCTGCGTCACACCACACATCGCCGAGTTGATGTCCGATGAGCCGTCCAGCGGGACGTTCACCAGTCTCGCGGGTAGTCCTCCACCATCATCGAGCCGCCGCACCTCGGGTCACGGACCGACTGCTACTGCCGTGGGACTACACCGGAGGCGATCCGGGCAACATCTCGATCGACGTTTCGGCAGTGGACCGCTGCCGCAGTGGTGCGAGTTCTCAGAAGCTGGACGAGGCTCACGGCGTCCGCCCACCATTGGAGTACGTCGGCTGGGTGCGGCGCAGTGTGGATACGGTGTCAGCCATGACCGACTGGGTACAGCAAGCGCAAACCCTCACCGACCAGGTGCTGCGACCCGCCGCGGCGGAGGTCGACACGTCGGGGAAGATCCCGCCCTCGCACTTCGCCGCACTACGCGACCAGGGCTTCTACGGCCTCGCCTTCGCCACCAAAGATCCCGTCCACACCCTCGCCGACGTCGGCGAAATCCTCATCAGCGGCTGCCTGGCGACCGCATTCGTCTGGGCACAACACCACGGCACCCTCCTCCGAATGATGATGTCGAGGAACAACACCCTCAAAGCCCGCTATCTCGCCGACCTGCGCAGCGGCGCCGTCACCGCCGGGGTCTCCGGCAGCGGCTACGCGAACCCGGACAACCCCGTCATCGTCGCGACCGAAACAGACGATGGATACACCATTACCGGGCAGGCACCGTTCGTGACCGGATGGGGCCTCGTCGACACTATTGGCGTCACCGCATACGACACCCGAGCCCAGAAAACCGTCACCTTCCTCATGGACGCAACCGACGGTCGAGGTGTCCACGCGAAACGAATCTGCCTGTCCGCGGCCGACGCATCCAACACCGTCGAACTGACCTTCAACGGACACCACATCCCCCACACCGCAGTCATCCACGTCCGAAAGGCTCGTCGCGGCGGACTCAGCATCGCGGACCGCGCCATTCTCCGGATCAACGGCTCCCTCGCCCTCGGCGTGGCACGAGCGTGCCTGACCGAAGCCAACCGCATCGGACACCCCTGCCCACAACTGCGGGAAACACACACCACGATCCGCACAGCACTCAACAACGCGGCCATAGGCGACGGAGACATCTACAACGCCCGCGCCCAGGCCAGCCAATTCGCCGTCACCGCCGCCACCTACGTCGCCACCGCCGCGGGGAGCCGATCGGTCACACGCGGTGAGCCCACCGAGCGGTTGGTCCGGGAAGCCGCCTTCAGTGCCGTCTGCACCACCACCCCGGAAATCAAGTCCCGCATCCTGACCGCTCGCCACCCCTAGTGGAACCGCCGGACCGAGACGCATGACGGCGATCCCAGACCCCGACTTCCGCACCCTCAGTTCCATCGCAATCCTCCCCGTCTCACTCCACCGGAACCGGCGATCAGGCGGACCGACCCGCCCCTCTGCTCAGTCAGCAGAACAGCGCCCGAACCAGAAGAATCGTCCGCCAGGTCGCCGCCCACCGTGATGCACGGTGCATCACCCAACCCCCGCCGTGAGTCCCACCTACCCCGGGGCGACCACTTCGCGGTAAGGCGACTTGGCGAATCTCGGCCAGTTACCCTTGCGCCCTCGAACCATGCGTGGAGCACCGCGCTCGGGGATGGTTCGAGAGCGGCTCAGCTACGCGACTCGCAGCGGAGGCAGGAGTCAGCAAACCCGGCGGGTCGTATCCCGGAATGCCAAGTCTCGACCCGACGGGATACGGCCGCACCCTCCACGTTAAACCGCCTCCGGACTGACCTCAATGGCCAGTTGGGGGCGGCTTTTTGTCGTCTAGGGGACCTTCACCGCACCCGGCGGCGTGGTCTCGAAGGGAGGACCGACGATCGTCGGCGGATTCGGGCGGACCCCGACAACAGGAACCCGACAGCGCCTGTAGCTATCAGCTACACTTGTAGCAAGTAGCTACACCACCTGAGAGTGAAGCGATGCACAGCACTGGCGACAAGGTCACCCGCCTGGCAGCCGACCTGGTGGCCAGCGCCATGGCCGAGGGAGAACGGCAACACCGCACCGGACGCCAACAACTCGAACACTGGGCCCGGGTGGGACGTGCGGTCTCGAGCCGACAGACCGCGGCCCGCCGCCGAGTAGAAGACGCCCTCGCCGGCCGGTTGCCGCTCGGCGAACTCGGACCCGAAGAAGGCACAGTGTTCAACGCCGAGATCAACGCGGCGATCGAGGAACAACTGGCCACCACCGACTACGGCTCTACGCTCGCCGCCCAGGGAATCACCACCGTCGCGCTGTCCGAGGACGGTCAGATCATCGAGTACCGTCCCGACGGCACGCGCACAATCCTGCCCGAGTGAAACGACTCGACCTGGTGGCCGGCTGCAACGGCGCCGGCAAGTCCACCTTCGTGGCCTTCACCCTCGCCCCCCTGCTGCCAGCCAGCCCGCTCGTCAATGCCGACGAAATCGCCACACAACGATGGCCGGCAGATCCGGCCATCCACTCCTATGAGGCGGCGGAGATCGCCGCGAAGACCCGAGCACACCTGCTGACCCTGGGGAAATCGTTCATCGCCGCGACGGTGTTCTCCCAAGCGTCGAAACTGGAGCTGATCGACCAAGCGCGCACACACGACTACACCGTCGTCTTGCATGTGCTAATGATTCCCGAGGAACTAGCGGTCCAGCGTGTGCGCTGCCGGGTGCAAGCCGGCGGACACGACGTGCCCGAACACAAGATCCGCCAGCGATACCAAAGAATATGGGGCCTCGTCGCTCAGGCGTTCCCACGTTTCGATCACGCGAGCGTGTACGACAACAGCTCGAGCACCGGCCCGCGCATCGTCGCCCAGTTCACCGACGGACACCTCGTCGGCGAAGCCACCTGGCCCGCCTGGACACCCACAGAACTGACATCGCACACCAGCCGGGGCGAGCACCCATAGGCGCAGCAATAGCCCGGCGGATCCGAACACCCAGAACACGAGAAACCAACAGACACGGCCACCGACCACGACGCACCGAAAGTCACCGACTCCGACGAGACGGACACCTCCCTCCAACAGCTCACCACCAGCCGGGGTGGTCGCGGTGATCGAACATTGTGAGGCACGCGAGTTCGTCCACGAGGTGTTCGACCACCATCGCGACGTTCAACGCAATTTCACCGCCGATGCATTCCTCGCCGCCTACCTGCTCACACCGATGCTCGGCCTACCGATGCACCAGACAAAAGTCGCGACGGTGGTGCGGGGATGGACCGATCGGCAACGCGCGGCACTTGAGCTGCCGGACGGTGTGCCCATCAGTTACGAGGCCATCAACGATGCGTTACGGTGACTGATGAACGCGTGCCGATCATCTCGGTATCCCGAGTGGGACGAGCATCGCTTCGTGCAGGCCCTGCTCGATGCCTCCCTGTGGGGTCACCCGTCGACCGGGGCCGTGGCTCTGGATTCGACCGACCTCTCGACGTGGGGGCGGGTGCGCCACCGCAAACCGCTCGTCGACGCCGACCCCGACTCGCCGCCGCCGCCGGATCATCCGCTCGCGCCGCCGGATCCGAACCATCCGCATGCCCGCAGGAGCGGGCACCACCTCCCGGACGCCCCGACCGGGCCGGATCGCCGCTACATCTGCACGGCCGACATGGACGCGCGGATGGGCTGGCGCAGCAGTGAGTTCGAGGAAACGATCTTCTTCTGCGGTTATGGCCTGCACGTGATCACCGATGTGCCATCCGTGCCCGGCCGTGGCCCGGTGGTACACGTGGCCCGGGCGATGAACCTCTCCCCGGCCGGGTCGCACAAGGGCATCGGTGGCCTGCCCGCCGTTCACGCGCTCGGTGACACCATCGGCAAGCCGCGGCAGCTCATCGCCGACCGCGCCTACAACTACGTCACCAACGACACGTTCGCGTTGCCGGTCTGGCAGCTCGGCTACACCACCATCTACGACCTGCACCCCAAACAGCGCGGCATACACCCCGGACCCGACGGTAGCGACACCCTCTGGATCGACGGCACCCTCTACCCGACGAGTCTTCCTGCGGGGCTGCACGACATCGAGCCGATCGACACCAAGATGGACGCCGGCGTGCGCGGGCGGCTCGACCGCCGGCACCAGGCCCGCCAGGCCTACGCCTTCGCCCCACACGGCGCCCGCCAACCCGACGGATCCCGGCGTTACCGCGGGCCCGCCGTTCCTCCGGCCCGGGTTCGCTGCCCGAACAATCCCGTCTCGATGCGCGCACCGCACAGCGTCCCGACCACCTCCTGCACATCGGGAACACCGTGCGGGTGCGGGCGCACGATCACCCTGTCCGACGCCGATTACCCGGACCTGCGGATGCCGTTCCAGCAGTAGCGTGAACAGCACACGGGGGCTGACCGAGGAGAGGCGAAATGGTCGACACAGGCACCGGACCCGACACGGCAGCGCGCACCCTCATCACCGAATTGCGGTCACTCCTGGGCGCGAAACTCGTTGCATACCTGGCCGAAGCGCCCGACACCGCCACCGTCCACGGATGGGTGGACGGCACCACCCCACTGCCCGACCACGCCATCCTCGACCGACTCCAGGTCGCCCTCGACGCCGCACGACGAATCGGCGCGCGCGACACCCCCGCCGTCATCCAAACCTGGTTCCAAGGACGAAACCCCGCACTCGACAACCAACCACCCGCACAGCTACTCCGCGAACCGAACCTCGACACCGTGCGCGACACCATGCTCGCTGCCGCAACCGAATTCGCCACGCACGGCTCCTGACCGCACATCATGCAACCAGAATGGAGCGGCCGCAATCCAGCAACCAGCTCTCTCGGTAGTTGCTCTTTCAGACGCATCGGCAGATCGTAGCTATCTTGAAAGTCGAGATAGGTGGTCAGCAGCACATAAGCGGTGCGCGAAGACTACTCACCATGAGTATTGTCCTTCGTGTCATTTCAGGAAGCAGTGGTTGCCGCCCTGAACCCCACATGGGTCGGAGACGATCGTATTCGGCCGCTTTGATCCCATAGTGCGCTGAAGGCCCGAACGTCGCACGACCACTGTCGATTCCGTCAGAAGGTGCGCTGTTCCGAT
Organism: Rhodococcus koreensis; assembly: GCF_017068375.1. NCBI lineage: Bacteria > Bacillati > Actinomycetota > Actinomycetes > Mycobacteriales > Nocardiaceae > Rhodococcus > Rhodococcus koreensis. Next base: position 1,037,864 of record NZ_CP070610.1, on the reverse strand, counting down.
CGAGGGTTCATAAACGACCGTTTTAGGAACACGCTTTCAATATCAAACGGCGACTGCACCGCTAGCTGGCACGTGCGACCGTGTGCAGTCGGCTTTTGGTGATGGCATTCAGGAGTGGACTACACGGCCAGCACAAGTACCCACGAAACCTTCCATGGCTCGATGGAGGCGGGTCCGATGTCCGGCTGACCCGTGCCTCCCCGTCACGCTGAGCGTAAATTAGGATGATTGTCTCTCTTCGACAACCCAGGCAGCGACCTGTGCTCTTGAGGTGAATCCGAGTTTGGTGAGGATGTGTTCGACATGTCCCTGAGCGGTGCGCTGTGAGATGACGAGGCGGGCGGCGATCGCCTTGTTGGTCAGACCCTCGGCGATCAGTTCGGCGACCTGTTTTTCGCGTTTCGTCAGGGTGGTGGAATCTGGAGGACTCGTCTTCGGGGTCTGCTCGCGGAGTGCGTAGGAGACAGCGGACGTGAGATCCATTGCCCTGCCGTGTTGCCAGGGTTGCTCGAAGGCGCGTTCGGTGAGCATCCGGCGGGCGGACCGCTCGCATTCTTCGTGATAAACGAACAGGTCGGGAACAATTACGGACGGGCTCCCGGCAGCGCGGCCGAGCGTCTCCGCGGCCCCCATCAGTGTGCTGGCGCGTTCAGGGTCACTGGTTCCGGCGATCCAGGCGAGTACTTCGACGCAGTTCGCGCAACTGACCGGGTCGTCGACGAGTCGAGCGAGCCGCACTCCTTCTTCGAGTAGGTCGGTTGCGCGGCGCTGATCACCCAGTCGCCATTGTGCGACGGCCATGGCCCACAGTGCGTAGGCCCGATAGACGGATTCACCTTGAGCTTCCGTGATCGCGAGAACTTCCTCGTAGCATTCGACTGCCCGGTGGGGTTGGGTGTCGGCCAGTTGATACGTCAATCCCAGCAGCGTCAGGGACTCGATCCGCAGTGCGAGTTCGTTCTCGGCATGTCGCAACACAGGCTGTGCCCGCTCCAGACGTGACGCCGCGCGTGTGAGATCGCCGGTGAACAATCCGACGATGCCGTCCGCGTGGTCGACGATCGCGTGCGCTATCGGGTCGGTCATCTGATCGGCGAGGATCCGCGCCCGCTCGACAAGGGCAGCACCTCGCTGGTGGTCCTGCTGCTGTTCGGACATCAGGCAGTCGGCGTACAGCGCCCGGATGTAGGTGATGGTCGGGCGTTCTTTCTGGAGTGACAGGAATTGGTCAAGCCAGCGCCTCGCCTCGCTGAGCTGGCCTCGCGACCCCCAGAGCTGCAACAAGGGTGTGGCCATCTGCAAACCGGCGTCGGCATCGCTTTCGGCGAGGCAGAAATCCATCGCGTCCCGCAGATTGGGCTGCTCACTGCTGAGTCGCTCCATCCACTCGAGCTGCCTGGGACCGATGAACTCGTCCTCGGCGGTGCGAGCCAGCTGGCGGTACCAATCCCGGTGCCGCCGGCGCAAGTCGTGGTAGTCGTCGATTTCCTGGGCCTTTTCTCGTCCGTAGGCGCGGAGGGTCTCGAGCAGCCTGAAGCGGACCGCGGTGCCGTGCTCTTCGCGGATGAGGATCGACTTGTCGACGAGGGATGCCACCGAGTCCAGCAGGTCGCCGGTATTGTCCCCGCACACGTGTTCTGCGGCATCGAGTTCGAAGCTGCCGGTGAATACCGACAGCCGTTGCCACGTGGATTGTTCGCGCGGGGTGCACAGGTCGTAGCTCCAGTCGACGCACAACCGAAGCGTCTGCTGGCGCGACGGCGCGCCTCGGCTCCCGCGAGTCAACAACGCATAGCGGTCGGAAAGCCGTTGCAGAATCTGTTCGGGCGACATCGCAGGCAACCGCGCTGCCGCCAGTTCGATCGGCAGGGGCAACCCGTCCAGCCGGTGACAAATCCGCGCTACAGCGGACTTGTTGGCATCGGTCAACGCGAAGGTCGAGACCGCGGTGGTGGCGCGTTCGGTGAACAGCGACACCGCGTCGTAGCGGGGCAGACCCTGCAGGGACGGCTCGCGGTCGGGGTCGGGGACGGTGAGTGGGGGAACGCGCAGTGCTGCCTCGCCGGCAATTGCAAGGGGTTCGCGGCTTGTCGCGAGGATGCGCAGATTCGGGTTCTGCTGAAGCAGAACCGTCGCGAGGTCGGCAACCGCGTCGATCACTTGCTCGCAGTTGTCCAAGATCAGCAACAGTTCTCGCGAAGACAGGAAGTCCAGCAGAATCTCGCGTAGCGACCGGTCAGTTTGGTCCCGCACACCGAGGGTTGCGGCCACCACGTCGATCAAGCGGGACGGGGTATCGACCTCGTCGAGCTCGACGAACCATGTGCCGTCGGCGAACTCGCGGCGGATGCTCGATGCAAGTCGAAGTGCGAGGCGTGTTTTCCCGACTCCGCCGATTCCGGCCAATGTCAGCAGGCGCGACGACGTCAGTAGATTCTTCGCTTCGGCGAGTTCGTGCCTGCGACCGACGAAGCTGGACAACTCCAGGGGGAGATTCCCCCTCTCGTGGCGGGAAGGGTTCAGGTGAATCCTCTCCTGCGGTGCTGGTTCTGTATCCGGGGCGGGTCGCACGTGGAGCGCCATGTCGTCTGCAGATATCCCGCGGCGACGTCGGATCTCGCGCAGGTTCTCGCCCAACGCTAGGGCTGAGGGTTGCCGGTCCTCGGGGCGACGGGCCATTGCCTGCTCGATCACGGTAGCGACATCGTCGGCGAGGCCGTGATCCCGAAGATCCGGTGCCGGTTCCTTTGTGATGCGGATGAATTGGGCGACCAACTGTTCGCCGCTGCGGCGCTCGAATGCGGCGTGGCCGGTGACTGCGCAGAACAGGGTGGCTCCGAGTCCGTATATGTCCGAGGCGGGGCTCGGGGCGGCGCCGCCGAGGACCTCGGGCGCAGTGAACGCGGGTGAACCGGTGACGATGCCGGTAGCGGTCTCGAACCCGCCGGATATATGCGCGATCCCGAAGTCCGTGAGTGCCGGCTCGCCATAGTCGGTGAGGAGAATGTTCGCCGGCTTGATGTCGCGGTGGACGATGCCCTCGCCGTGGGCAACCTCTAACGCACCTGCCAGTTTCACCCCTAACTGCAGTACGTCGTCCACACCTAACGGGCCGTGCCGTCGGATACGTTCGTCCAGGGAGCCCTGCGGGTGGTACGGCATCACGATGAATGGTTGTCCGCTGTCGGTGACCCCGACCTGGAGGACGTTGACGATGTTGGGGTGGCCGGTCAGGCGGCCCATCGCCCTCTGTTCGCGAAAGAAGCGCTCCCGGTTCTCCTCCGCGAGATCGTTGGTGAGCACCTTGACGGCGACGGTCCGGTCGAGTGCGGGTTGCGTGCACCGGTACACGACACCGAAGCCTCCACGCCCGATCTCCCGGGCGTCGTCGAATCCGTCGGCTGCCAGTTCCGACGCGACTGACGGGGTCACATCGCGATAGGTCTCGAACGGATCGATATCGGGCATCGTCCGGATCGATTCATCCGGTCCGCGATATGTTCGATGAAATCTGCACGTTCAGCCTCTCGACGACGTGTTTCCAGGATATCGCTGACGGTAGCCTGAACGATGCGGGCTACGGTAGCCTCGAACCGCGTCACGACACCGACAGACTCGATGCTGCACGAACACGTGTGGCAGCGCAGATGCTGCGTTCACGCTGGCGGCGGCGCCCTTATACCGTCGAGCGTGGCGCTCTGGGGTGCTCGGTGTGGATCTCGTCGTCGGCGACAAATTGGTCGAGCAAGCCGAGGCGCACGGCCTCGGTGGCCTCGTCGATCTGGGTGAAATCCATCGACATGCCTGCGGCCGCCATGGAGATGGGCAGCTGCAGGACACCGTCGATGAGGTTGGCGGTAGTGGTCGGTTCGATGTGTGCCTTGTCGGAGGGCCTACCTCCCGGCAGTTTCGGCGGCGCGTAGGTCCTTGCGGAGGATCTTGCCCGCGGCGGACTTCGGCACCAGGTCGATGAACTCGACCTTGCGGACTTTCTTGTGCGGCGACACCCGCTCGGCGACGAACGCGATGACCGCGGCCTCGTCGAGTTCGGCACCGGGCTGGCGGACGACGAACGCCTTCGGCACCTCCTCACCCTCGTCGTCGAGAACCCCGATGACGGCGGCGTCGGCGATCTGCGGGTGCGTCAACAGCAACGCCTCCAGCTCGGCGGGCGGCACCTGGTAGCCCTTGTACTTGATCAGCTCCTTCATCCGGTCCACGATCGTCACGACGCCCTCGGAGTCGACGGTCGCGATGTCGCCGGTGTGCAGGTACCCGTCCCCGTCCAGGGTCTCCGCGGTCGCCTCGTCGTTGCCGAGGTACCCGGCCATGATGTTCGGGCCCTTGCACCACAACTCACCCGGTGCGCTGACCCCGTCGGTCGGGTAGGCGACCTCCTCGCCGGTGACCGGGTCGACCAGCTTGCATTCCATGTTCGCGATCGACGGACCCACCGAATCCAGGGCGATGTCGTCACGGTCGAACGGAATCGCATGCGAGACCGGGCTCATCTCCGACATCCCGTAGCCCTGCCGCACCCGGCAACCGAGCCGGTTCGCGACGGCCTTGCCCAGCTCCTGATCCAGCGGGGCGGCACCGGAGAAGATCGAATGCACACTCGACAGGTCGTAATCGTCGACCAGCGGGTGCTTGGCCAACGCCACCGCGACCGGCGGGGCGATGAACACATACGTGCACTTCTGGCCGGAGACGATCTTCAGGAATTCGACCAGGTCGAACTTCGGCATCGTCACCAAGCTCGCCCGGTTGTACAGGGCCGCGTTCAGCAGCACCGTCATCCCGTAGATGTGGAAGAACGGCAGCACCGCGAGCAGTTTGTCGTCGGCGCCGATGCCCATCCGCGGGTTGATCTGACACACATTCGCCACCAGGTTGCGGTGCGTGAGCATCACCCCCTTGGGCCGGCCGGTGGTCCCGGACGAATACGGCAGCACCGCCAACTGGGTCGCCGGATCGAACGACACCTCCGGGGCGGAGGCGCGCTCGGCCAGCAGATCGGTCAGCGACGGGTGCCCGTCGGCGCCGTCGAGGACGATCACGTTCTCGACCGGGATTCCGACGCGGGCCGCGGCATCCTTGGCCTGCGGCAGCAGCGGGGAGACGGTGAACAGGAACTTCGCCTTCGAGTCGGTGAGCTGCTTGGCGATGTCCTCGGCGGTGTAGAGGGCGTTGATGGTGGTCGCGACACCCCCGGCCCGCAGGATCCCGTGGAACACCGACGCGAACGCGGGAACGTTCGGCGAATGCAGACCCACCACCTCACCGACCGCGAGACCGCGCGCGGCCAACGCCCCGGCCACCCCGTTGATCTGGGCGATGAGCGACTGGTACGTGGTGACCGCGCCGGAGGCACCGTCGATCAGCGCGGGCCGGTCCCCATCGGCCGTGTCGACCTGGCCGAAAAGGAAATCGTAGACACTGAGGTTCGGAATCTCGACGTCCGGAAACGGGCTCTTGAAGCTCACTGGGGCCTCTCCCTCGAAGTGTTGCAGCAGTGGTGAATTGGTCTCGTAGCCCGGTCGCCGGGCGCCGGTGGCGAGTCCGCCGCTCGCGCGATGATCGGGACGGACTGCGCCCGGGCCGCGGTGGGGATCAGCACGAGCCCGAGACGTCGTCCTCGCCGGGGTGTCCGGCGCACTCGAAGCCGTCGATGCCGATCGCGTCGACCCCGAGTTGTTCGGCTGAGGGCGTGCCCAGACCACGCGGCAACTACCCCGCGCCTCCGGCAAGCTGGCGAAGCGACTGCTCAAACTCTGATTGCCGAGTCCTTCTCTCTCGCGGCCTGGCTCAGGCTCGCCAGTACGGCCTTCGCCGCTCGCTCGCCTGACGTCGCTGCGTCGGCGAGCGACGGCAGATCGAGCTGGTAGTCGCCGGCGAGGTAGGTGGTGCCGAGCGGATCACGCAACGTCGGAAGCGAGTTCCTCCGCCCGGGCGCCCAGAAGGGCACGACCCGACGATGCCGTCGCACGATGCCCTCGCCCAGCTTCCCTTCCAGCTCGGGGAACACTGCGAGCAGGTCCTGCTGGTACCGCGACACGATCTCCTCGTCGGGGAGGTCGAACAACGCGTCGGCGTGAGCGCCGCCGGCGAAACAGGCCAGCGCTCCACCCGGCTTACGGTCGTCGCCGTTCCGCATCGCTGCGGCGTGGTTGAACATCGCCTGGAACGAAAGTTGCGGCGTCGAGACAGCGAAGTAGTCGTCCCAGCGCTGCGGCCCGACTTCGTCGGTGAAGAATCCGACGATTACGTACCGGCCGTAGGTGATGTCGTTGAAAGCATTCCGGTGCTGCTGCGGGAGGTCCGGGATGATTCGCTCGGCGACATCGGCGGGTGCGGTCACGATCGCGCGCTTTGCCCGCAGCCGCACCGGTCGGTCGCCGTCGTGATAGTCGACGACCACGCCGTCCCCGTCCTGCCGCACCGAGCGCACCACCGAGTTCAGCCGGATCCGGCCACCGAGATCTTCGGTCAGCACGTCGGTCAACGTCTGATTGCCACCCACCGGCAGCGAGAAGTTCGGGATCTTCTCCGGGTCGGCCAGCGCGAGGCCCACCGACGTGACGAACTGGGTGGCGGCCGTCTCCTCCACCTCGCATCCCATCCACTGCGCCGACCACGACCGCACGACGGCGGCGGCCAACTCCGACCGGACACCCTTCAGCAGGTATGACGCCAGCTTGGTGTCGAGCTTGGCGCGAACCCGTTGCGCGATACGGCTCTGCGACTCCAGGAACGGCATGACCGAGAGGATGCGTGCACCGACGATGGCCATGCCGATACGGTCCATCATGGTCATCCGCGTGCGGAACATGAGCGCGACGGGGTTCGAGGTGTCGACCACCTCGCCGTTCAAGTACAGCGCGACGCTCTTGCCTGCGAGCGAGCCCATCTCGATGCCGTGCCGGTCGAGGGCATCGATCAGCGTGCCGGTGCCCTCGGTGAACTGGGTGCCGACGTTGATCCAGTAGTCGCCCCGCCGGACGGTCTCGACTCGTCCGCCCGTGCGATCGGTGGATTCGAGCACCACCACGTCGGTCTCCGGCGCCAGCGTGGTGGCCGCCATCAGCCCCGACATTCCGGCGCCGACAACAACTACCTCGGTGGTCTCTTCATACACGTCGTGCGTTGTCATTTTTCGGTTCCTGACTCTCGATCACAAGGAAGGTCCGGCGGCTCAGGCCGTAGCGGGAGCGCTGCCGCTGACCGCCTGCGCATCGACGCGCTTGTTGTAGGCGTCGAACGCTCGGTAGGCGCGGTAGTACGTGAACATTTGCAGGCCCCACGTGGACAGCGCGAAGATGTAGAAGATCGTGTGCTCCGCGTCGTCGCCCGGGATGTGGACGAAGTCGTAGGTCGCGGCGATGACGAAGCCGCAGGCGGTGGCGACGGCGGCCGAGATGGCGTGCCCGCGCTCGCCGATGCCCCAGAGGCGTTTGACGAAGTAGATCAGGAAGATCGTGGTGAGCACGTTGACCACGATGTAGAAGATCTTGCCGGGCAGACCTATCTCCACGGCGAATTGGCTGAGGAGGAAGCCCACCACGCCCGCGAGGGCGAACGCGCCGATGTCCACCGCCGCGGACGGCTTGTACCGGTGGGTGACCTTCATCAGCCCCAGGACCAGGATCAGCGTGATGCCGACGGACCGGGAGAAGGCGTCCAGGAAGTAGGCGAAGGCGTACATCGGGCTGTCGTGACCAGCCTTGACCAGGCCGTAGATCAGGAAGTTCGAACCCGATGTCGCGACGATGATCCACTCGATGCCGAGCAGGTAGTTCTTGTAGTTCCGGATGAATTTGATGCCGTAGGTGAATCCGACGGCGATCATCCAGATGTCCGCGACCGCGAAGAGCAGTTCTTTGATGGACATGATTTCTCCTTGGAGGGTGGCTTGCGCCGATGGTTAGTTCGTGAGGGCTGCCAGGCGGTCGGAGGCGCGGTCGGCGAGCCAGGCCGCGTGCAGCGCGGGTCCGCTGACGAAGCTGGGCCAGAAATGCTTGCGGCCGTGCCAGATCGCGGCCAGGTCGTCGTGCAGCGGCGCGCCGCCGACCCGGTCCGCGAGGAGATGGCCCACGTACTGTGCCTGGGCGAACCCGTGGCCGTTGCAGGCGAGCGAGTAGAGCACGTTGTCGGAGGCCTCGCCGGCGACGGGGAGCCACGTGGAGCTCATGCCGATCCAGCCGCCCCATGACTGTTGCAGCTTGACGTCGCGCAGGCCCGGGAAGCGGTCGTGGAATCCGCGGACGAGGTCGTCGGTGACGTTCCGTGCGGGGGTGCGGTTCGGCAGTGGGTTCCGCCCGGTCTGTACGCGGCGGGTGCCGAACACGATGGTGCCCCGCGGGGTCACGCGGTAGCTCTCGATGATCATGTGCAGCGTGACCATCGGGGCGCGGCTGGTCCAGCCGATGGCGTCGAGTCGCTCGGGTGCGACGGGTTCGGTCTCGACCAGGGAGGTCCACACCGGGCTGGCGAGATTCTTCGGCGCGATGGACAAGCCGTTGCTGTTGGCGTTGGTGGTCAGCAGCGCCTTGCGAGCCCGAACCCTTCCGTCCGGTGTGTCGACGGTGACACCGTCGCCGGAGTCCGTGACGTCGCGGGCGGGGGTGCGTTCGTAGACACGCACGCCGGACGCGATCGTCGCGGCCCGCAGACCGAGGACGAACTCACCCGGGTTGAGCGTGCCACCGACACCCTCGCGCACTCCGCCGAGGAAGCCGTCCGGAAGGCCTGCTGCGCGGCCCTCGACGAATTCGGCCGCCGATCCGGCCTCGGCCATGACCTTCGCATTGCGGCGCGCGTGCCGCAGCTGCCCCTTGGACACGGCGGCCATCACGATGCCCTCCTGCTGGTAGCCGCAGTCGATCCCGTAGTGAGTGATGGCGTCCTCGGCGAAGTGCACCGCGTTTGCGGCGTACCGGTAGAGGTCGCGCAGCCGCTCGCGCTTCAGCAGAAAACCCAACAGCTCCGGATCGGCGGCGACCGAGTTCGTGATGTATCCGGCGTTGCGAGAGCTGGCGCCCCAGCCGAGGGTCTGCGCCTCGAGGAGCACCACGTCGACGCCCTTCTCGGCGAGGCGGATGGCGGCCGACATGCCGCCCCCGCCGCCGCCGATCACGACGACATCGCAGTCGATGTCACCGGTCAGGGGTTGTTCGACGGTGGCGGGCGGTGCGGCCCAACCGGTGTCGTGAATCAGCTCCATGGCTACTTCTCCGTCTCGTCTGCAGGGATGACCGCGGTGCCGCGAGCGCGCACCGCGACCAGTGGCGATTCGAGGACCTGTGCGCGGCCGGTGTCGTCGGAGCCGCGGCAGATCACTCGGAGCTCGAAATCGACCGTGCGGCTGCGGTTGCCCTTTTTCACCAGCCGGGCCTCGGCCTCGACGACGTCACCGCCGCGGACCGGGGCGAGGAACTCGACCGACGAGTAGCCGGCGAACAGCCCCTCGTGGCCGTCGATCTCGATCGACAGGTTCGTACCGGCGTCGCCGAACAATTTCAGGGCGAACGCACCGTCGACCAGGTTTCCGGCGTAGTGCGCGTCGGAGAAGGCGACATAGCGCCGGTGCACCGTCCTGCTCATGAGATCTCCTGATGGATCGGGCCGAGGTTGCGGGACTGTGTCTCCCCGTCGATCTCGACGCCGGGGTAACCGCGCTTGGCGATCTCGGTGCACATCCGGCGGTACTTGCCCACACCGCCCACATAGCCCATGAAGGTGTTGGGTTTGCCCTCGATGTTGGAGCCGCGGTACCAGGAGTCGGTGGTGGCGTACAGCGTCTGGGCGACGGTCCCCTCGGTGATGTCCACCCAGTCGTTCTGGGCCTCGGGGGTGGCCTCGATCAGCGTGGCGCCGGAGTCGCGGGCGTGCTCGATGAGATCGGCGATCCAGTCGACGGCCTGCTCGATGGTCACCACCACGTTGCTCGCCAACGCGGGGCTCAGGGGACCGGCCACCATGAAGAAGTTGGGGAAGTCCGTGGTCATGAATCCGAGGTAGGTGCGGATGCCGTCGTGCCAGGTCTCCTGCAGCGTTTTGCCGGACGCGCCGGTGAGACCCAGCCCGTACAGCGGGCCGGTGAAGGCGTCGAACCCGATCGCGAGCACCACCGCATCCACCTCGTAGGTGCCCTTCGAGGTGACGATCGCGTTCGCGGTCATGGTCTCGATCGGCTCGTCACGCAGCGACACCAACGACACGTTCGGCCGGTTGTAGGTCTCGTAGTAGTCCGTACCGAAAACGCTGCGCTTGGCGCCGAGAGGGTGATACCTGGGCACCAGCAGCTCGGCGGTGGCCGGATCCTCGACAATCTCACGGATCTTGTCGTGTATGAATTCCGACGCGGTCCGGTTCGCCTCGGCGTCGGTGAGGAGGTCGGCGAACTCGGCGCCGACGCCCTGGAAGCCGCTGCGCTCGTAAGCCTCGTCGTAGCGCCGCCGACGCTCCTCGTCCGAGACGTCGAAGGCGTTGTCGGTGACGGGGCGGTCGGGGATGCCGCCGGGCGAGTGCCGGCATTCCTCACGGATCGCCGGGTAGCCGTCCTTGACGGCGGCGACCTGCTCCGGGGGGAGGTCGGCGTTGCGCGCGGGCATCACATAGTTCGGGGTGCGCTGGAACACCGTGACGTGCTCGGCGACCTCCGCGATCAGCGGGATGGCTTGCACGCCGGACGATCCGGTGCCGATCACAGCGACACGCTTGCCCGCCAGGTCGTCGAGCGCGATGTTCCAGCGGCTGGTGGACACCTGGAGTCCGGTAAAGTTCTCGAGGCCCGGCACGTCGAAGTCCTTGGGGGTGGACAGACCGCCGGCGCCCGAGATCAGGTAGCGGCCGCGGCGCGTCTCGCCGTTGTCCAGCTGCACCTCCCACAGCCGGTCGGCCGCGTTCCACGTCGCGCCGACCACTCGGGTATCGAACGTGAAGTGCTTGCGCAGGTCGAAGCGGTCGGCGACGTGGTTGATGTAGCTGAGGATCTCGGCCTGCGGCGCGAATCGCTGACTCCACGTCCACTCCTGCTGGAGCGCCTCGTCGAACGAGTACGAGTAGTAGATGCTCTCGACGTCGCAGCGCGCGCCCGGATAGGTGTTCCAGAACCAGGTGCCGCCGACGCTGGGTCCGGCCTCGAAGCCCGCGAAGGTCCACCCGGCGGTGGTGAGCCGGTGCGAGAGGTAGAGGCCGGAGAAGCCGGCGCCGACGCCGATGACATCGACGATCCCGGTATCCGAGGTGGAGGGGAAGTTCATGGAATTTGCCGCTTTCGTTAAATTGGTCATTTGACTGGATCAATTGACTTAGTTCAGTAGACCAGTGGTCCCGGTCACAGTCAAGGGGTGACGCGAAAGTAGTGCCGATCGCTACAGCGGGAGGTCGGGTGAATCGACGCCGACCACGCGGTCGCCGCAGAACACCCGGACGGACTCGCCGGGGGCGTGACCGCCGATTCCGGCAGTGCCCCAAAAGCTCTGTGCCGAACCGTCTGCGAGATCGGCGATCTTGGCACCGTTCACGCGCACCTCGCCGGACAGCACACGGGATCCGACCTCGACGGCGCGATCCAGGTCGCCGCCGAACACGTAGGCGTCCAGACCCGAAGGGTTGGCGTTGGCAACGCGCAGCGCGTCCTCGTCGGACTCCACGGCGTGCAGACTGACGAGCGGTCCGAACAGCTCGGCCGTCGCCACCGACGCGTCGACTCCCGACGCGACGGTGGGCGAAAGGAAGAACCCGTCGAGCGCGGGCAGCTGCGCAGGTTGATGGATCGTCGCGCCGTGGGCCCGCAGCCCGTCGATGCGGCTCTGCAGGGTGGCGAAATGCGGGGCGTTCGAGATCGGGCCGAGCTGGGAGTTCTCGTCGAGCGAGTGCCCGATCTCGATGCGGGAGATGCGATCGAGCAGCGCGTCCAGGAGCGGCTCGACGAGACTCTTGTGCGCCAACACCTTTCCCGGTCCCTCACACCACTGACCGTTGAGCTTGGTCATCCCGTCCAGGATCCCGTCGGCGGCCACGTCGATGTCGGCGTCGTCCAGCACGAGGGCCGGATTGTTGCCGCCGAGCTCGAGCTGGAGCACCTTGAAGTCCTCCGCGGCGGCACGGGCGATCGCACGACCCGCGTTCGGGCCGCCGGTGAACGAGACGATCTTCACGCGGGGGTCGCCGGTGATCGCCGCGCCCACGTCTCCCCCGCCGTGGACGAGCTGCAGCGCACCGTCGGGCAGCCCGGCCTTGACGAAGCACTCGACGATGATCTGGGCGCTGCTCGGCGCGTGCTCCGACGGTTTGAGGATGACGGGGCAGCCGGCGGCGAGGGCGCTCACCATCTTCGCGGCGGGAATGAAACTGGGGCCGTTCCACGGGGTGAGGATGGCTGCGGGGCCCCACGGGACCTTGTACAGCCGCACGTCGCGGCCGCCGGCCGCCAGCGCGGTGCGCCGCGGGGTGGCCCGCAGATCCGCAGCGGACGAGCGGATCCGGTGCGGGAGGAACTGCGCGACCAGCCGGGCCTTCGCGATCGGGACGCCGCTGGTGAGGGCATCGGTCCGGGCGATGTCCTCGATCCGGGTCTCGACGATGTCGGCTGCACGCTCGATGACCGCGGCGCGTTCCTCGCTCGCCGCGTCATCCCAGCGTTCGAAGCCGTAGGACCGCTCGGCATGGCGCAGCGCGCGCTCCACGTCGTCCGGTCCGGTGGTGACGGCGCGGTGGATGGGTTGCCCCGTGTTGGGGTCGAGATTCCACGCGTCCGGAAGTGCCCGGCACTCGGACCACCCGTCCGCGATGTAGTTGATCGGCTGAGGCAGTTGCGTATTCGACATCTGCGGACTCCTTCTGTGCGCAATTGTGGATGGGGTCGGGGTGATCACGCGGTGAGGTCGGCGACGATGCGGGTTACCTCGCCCGACTTCATCGCCTCGAAGCCCTTGTTGATCTCGTGGAACGGGATCACGTCGCTGACCATCTCGTCGAGCAACAGGTGTCCCTGCAGGTAGAGGCGCGCGAACTGGGTGATGTCCTCGTGCGCTTGGCCCGAGCCCATGTAGGAACCGATGAGGCGCTTCTCACCGAAGAAGAAATCCGACGCCGGAACAGTGAGGTCGGTGCCGTCGGGCGCGATGCCCACCAGGCATGCCGTGCCCGTGCCGCGGAGGACCGCCAGCGCGGTAGCCGCGGTCCGGGCGGAACCGACGGCCTCGAACGAGTAATCCACGCCGTCGCCGAGCACCTTCCGGATCTCGGCCGGGACATCGGCCGCACCGTTCACGACGTGCGTGGCACCGTAGGTCCGCGCCGCCGCGAGCCGGGCATCGTCGAGATCGACGGCGACGATCGCCGAGGCCCCCGCGAGCCGTGCGCCCTGGATGATGGCCGATCCGACACCGCCGCAGCCGATCACGGCCACGGTGGCGCCGGGGCGTACCTGCGCGCCGCGGAACACGGCGCCGACGCCGGTGACGATGCAGCACGACAGCAGGCACCCGACGTGCAGTCCCACCTCGTCGGGAACCTTGACCAGCGAGTTCTCCCGCATCACGGTGTGGCGGGAGAACGCGCCGATGTCGCCGAGCCGTTCGACGACCTGGCCTCCCGGCAGCTGGAAAGCGGGGCGGGGGCGCTGTCGGATCTGCGAGACACGCTGGCATTGCGTCGAGTGCCCGACCTGGCAGTTGCGGCACAACCCGCACGAGGGTGTGAGGGCGCCGACGACGCGGTCGCCCGGGCGCAACGAGGTCACCGCGGAGCCGACCGACTCGACGATGCCCGCCACCTCGTGCCCGACAACCACGGGTAGGTCGGCGCCCACGGTGCCGGTCATGTAATGCAGGTCGCTGTGGCACAGGCCCACGTTCGAGACTGCGACGCGGACCTCGTTCGGATCCGGGTCGTCGACCTGGATCTCGGTGAATTCGAGCGGTTCGTTCAGCGCGGTGAGAAGCGCTGCCTCGGTGGTGATCATCATCGTCTCCGATCTCAATTGCTCTGCGCGGGCGCCGTCGGCGCCGCGTTCTTCGATGCCCAGAAGCCCTCGATGCCTTCGGTGAAGGCGCCGGACTCCCACGACTGGCGGGCGGCGTCGTCTTCGCGGGTGAACGCGGCCTCGATGTCTTCGGGGCGCGGCCGCAGCAGACCCAGGTGCAGCGCGGTGGTCCGGGGATCGGGGTTCCATTGCCTGATCACCTCGACCGCGCGGTGCACCAGTGCCTCCGGGGCCACGATCTCGTCGAGCAGCCCGATCCGCAGGGCCTCGTCTGCGCCTATGCGGTTCGATCCCAGAATTATTCGCATCGCGTGGTTGCGTACGAGGCGGCCCATGAGGAAGCTCGAAGCGTTCGAGATGATGATTCCGCGGTGGTTCTCCGGCTGGTAGTACTCGGCGGCGGGAGTGCCGATCCGGGAGTCGCAACACAACGTGATCTCCGAGGCGCCGCCGACCGCGATCCCGTTCACGGCCGCGATCACGGGGACCTTCGTCTCGAGAATCGCGCGGGTGATGTCGTGGAAGGTCGCGAAGGCCTCGCGGATCTCGTCGTAGGTGGTCGGCACCGCCTGCAGGTCCTCACCGGCGGAGAACGCCCGCCCGGTGCCTGTGAGCACGATCCCGCGGACGAGATCGCCCGTTCCGAACCGGCGGATGGTCTGCGCGAGCCGCACCCTCGTTGCCACGTCCATCACGTTCAGCTTCGCCGGGCGGTTCAGCGTGAGCACCGCGACGTCGTCGTCGATGTGCACGTCCAGATAACTGTCGGTCATGTCCGGCTCCTCAGTTGCCGTTGCCGGCGGTGCGCGGCGGCTGCAGGTCGTAGGTGATGCCGGGATGCTCGGCGGAGCGCGCCTGCAGGGCCGGCTTCGACACGCGCTCGGACGGGGTGCGCGGGAACTCGGCGACGAACTCGACGTATCGAGGAATCTTGAAGCGCGCCAGCTGAGTTCGTGCGCCGTCGACGATTTGCTCTGCGGTCGCGCGGCTCTCCTCGACGCCGGGGGCCAGCTGAACGAAGGCCTTGACCTCCTCGCCGAACAGCTCGTCCGGGACGCCGACCACCGCTGTCGCGACGACGGTGTCGTCGCGCTCGAGGACGCGTTCGACCTCGGCGCTCGCGATGTTCTCCCCGCCGCGGCGGACCATGTCCTTGATCCGGCCCACCAGGCGGTAGCCGTCCGGCTCGCGGACCGCGACATCGCCGGTGTGCAGCCAGCCGTCGCGGAGGACCTCCGCGGTGTCTTCGGGTCGGTTCCAATAGCCGAGCATCATCGGCCTGCCCGACGTGATCAGCTCGCCGGACTCTCCCGCGGCAACTTCCCGGCCCTCCGGATCGACCACCCGGACCTGCTTCGTGGGAACGGGCTGCCCCAGTCGTCCGCTGCCGACGTCGACCGTGCTCTCGGGGAGGCTGACCAGGTCGGCCCCGCTTTCGGTCATCCCGAAGATCTCCCGCCACGGCGTGCCCCAACGCTGTTCGAGCTGCGCGTGCAGCGCGACGGGGATGGCCGAGCACAGCACGAGGCGCAGGTCGTTGTCCCGGTCCTCCGGGCTCGGCGGCTGCTTGAACAGAAGCGTGGGCATCGAGCCGAGCACGTAGCAGAACGTGGCCCGGTGTCGACGGACATCCGCCATGAAACCCGAGGCGGAGAACCGGGGCAGCACCACCAGCGGCGCGCCGACCGTAAGGCACAAAGAGGTGTTCCACTGCGGGTCCATGTACGAGAACGGCTGCGAGGTGAGAACCACATCGCCGGACCCGAGGCCCGCCGCACCCGCACAGATCCAGCCCAGCCGGACCCAATAGTCGTGGGTCAACATGCACGCCTTCGGGAATCCGGTGGTCCCCGAGGTGTACTGGAGGTTGGCCAGCGTGTCCGGGGTGATCGCGACATCGGGCCTGTCCGCCGGGTACTGCGCGAGCTCGCCGCGCGACGCGGCTTCGACGATACGGACATCGGCCAGATCGCCGTTCGCGGCGCGCACCTCGTCGACGAGCGGGCTGTGACCGTCGTCGGTGAACATCACCCGGGCGCCGGAGTCTCGGAGCACGAATTCGAGGTCTGCGCGCTGGTATGACGAGTTCACCGGCACCGCGACGCCGCCGGCTTTGAGGATCGAGAGCCAGGCGATCGGCCACTGGACCACGTTGGGCAGCATGATCGCGACCCGGTCGCCGGCGCCAATCCCGTCCTCGGAGACCAGACGCTGCGCCAGGCGTGACGTCCAGTCGTCGATCTCGCCGAAGGTCCAGGATCCTTCCGCGAACCGAAGAAACTCGCGGTCGGGAAAGCGGGCGGCCTGGATCGCCAGCAGGCCGACGACGGTGTCGATCGGCGGGTCCACAGCCATGCGATCGAGTGCGATCGCGCGTTCCCGGGGAACTGATTCGACTCCGGTCATGGTCATCCTCTTCACGCTTGTCGGGTGCGATGCGGATGCAGCTCGCGATCTCTGGTCGTAACGGCGCATCCGCGGTGAGCTCGAGGCCCGGGACCTTCCGATCACCGTTGGCGCCGGACTGTGGTCTCGGTCATAGCCTAGAAGAACATGGTCAAATGATCAAGGCATATGACCACGAAGCTGTAGGATCACTCACCGAAAGGTGGTCATCTCGCCGATATGGCGGCCTGATTGTCCATTCCGACTGGTAGCCGGAAGCTGACCTGATCATCCGTTCAGAACTGTTGACAGGAGAGGGCATGGCTCGCATTCCCGCCGCCGAACGTCGCGCCGACCTGGTGGCGGCGGCCGTGCGCGTGATCGCTGCCGATGGGGTCGACGGCGCCACCACCCGCCGTATCGCGCAGGAGGCGAACGCTCCGCTGGCCACCCTGCACTACTGCTTCGCCACGAAGGAGGTGCTGTTCGCGGCGGTCTTCGAGCACGTCGCCGGACAGTATCGAGAGGTGCTGACGCGCAACGATGTCCATGGCGACGTGGCGATCACCGCGCGCGCCCTGTTACGCGGCGTGATGGAGTGGTACCTGGCGAATCCGGACTTCGGCGCGGCGATCGTCGAGCTGATCAGCTGGGGCCAGCGTCAGGAAGGCCAGCAGGCCGAGATGGTGTACAACGAGGCATCCGCGACCATACGGACGAAACTCGCGAGCGCCGCGACCGCTTCCGGCCGGCCGGTCGACCCGGACACCATCGACGCACTGACCTACATCGTGTCCACATTGTCGGACGGATTCGCGCTCAACTGGCTGGTGTTCACCGACCCCCCAGCGGCGGAACGACAGATCGAACTCATCCTCGGCGTGCTCGACGCCTGGATGGCCGCCCACCTCGGCAACACCTCCGGACCGGCGGCCCGTCCCTCGCAGGCCTCCCCCGCCGAGCTCGTGTCCTGGGTGAGTGTGGAGTGATAGTGAGCGCCACGGCAGCGGCCGCCCGCACGAATCATCGCGCCAGGTCGGGGACGGCAATCGACCCAGCCACGTTCAGGACGCCGCCGCGCCGACGCGCCGACCGGACCGGGCGCGTGAGACCAGCACGCTCACCACGACCAGCAGGGCGAGGAGTCCCGATAACCAGTAGCCGATGCCGTAGAGGCCCTTGGCAGCGACCTCGAGACCGGTTCCGACCACCGGAACCAGGGAGGCGCTGAGGTCGGCGCTGACCAGTGCCGTGCCGAAGGCGAAACCCACGGCCATGGACGTGCCGGCGATACCGGCCGCCATCCCGGCTTTCTCCTCGGGCACTGCCATCTGCACCATGGTGAACCCCGCTGCGTAGCCGATTCTGATCCCGAGACCCATGACGGCAGCGCCCACCAGGTAGTGCCACTGCTGGTCGTGCGCGACGGCGAGCCAGGCCAGCCCCGATGCACTGATGAGCGCTCCGATGACGAAGACGGTCGCACCACGGCCGTTGAACAAGGCGCGGTCGAGTACGGTTCCGCGGATCAAGAACGCCGCCGCGAAAGGTGCCATGAGCCAGCCGGTCTGCAGGGCGCTGAGCCCGAGTCCGTAGGCGTCCGCGGGAGGAAGATCCTCGGGAGTGATCTGAGCGTACGTGCTGAGCAGCAGTAGGAAGGCCGAGTTCACCGCGGCGAACAATGCGATACACAAGCACGACGCGGTGACCAAAGGCGCCTTCATCAGTGCGACGTCGAACACCGCCGAGGTCGAGCGGCGCTCGACGCGCACCCAGGCGATACCCCCGACGATGCCGGCCATCAACGGAATGAGTGCCGCGATGCCCCACACGAGGCCTTGCGTCAGAGTCAGCAGGATCGCGGCGACCCAAGCGATCATCCACACCGTGCCGAGTACCGCGATGCGGCCGGGACGCTCAGCAGGCGGGGTGTGTGGGATCACGGCATAGCACGCAATGGCCGTCACTGCGCACACTATGGTGAGGATGATGAAAAAGCCTCGCAGCGACAGACTCTCGACGATGAAGCCACCGCCGATCATGCCCACGACGATGCCGACACCGGTGGCGATGACCAGAACCGCGACACCCACCGTGATACCGTCCTCGCCGAGATTGCGGCGCAGGAAACCAAGCGGAAGCAGCTGCGCCGCGCCCCCGAATCCCATGAGAATGCAGCCGACCAGAAGGGTCGAGTACGAGTCGCCGGCAGCCGGAACGAGCGCGCCGACCGCAAGGAATGCGGACGCCGCCACCGCGGCGTTACGGTCGCCGTGCAGATCGGCGAGGCGCGGCAGCAAGATGAAGCCCGCTCCCCCGCCGAGGGTCAGCGCCGTGTAGAGCCACGTCGTCTCGGCCACTGTGGCGAGGCCGTACTGCGCCTGGATGATCGGCAACAGCGGCGGCAGGATGAAGATGACGGCGTTGGTCAGGACGATCAGCAGCGTGCCGACACCGATGAGCACTGCCTTGTTCGGCCCGGGGCGAGCAGTCCCCGCACGGCCGGGTCCGGATTGCTGGTGGATCTCTGTCATGAATTGCTTCCTTCGATGATCACGCCGCCGTCTCGCATGATCATGTCGACCATGGCTTCTGTGGTGGCGTCGGGGGTGAGACACGTGAGTTCGTCGGTCATGACGGGTCTGTTTCTTCGAAACCGGTGTGGTCGCATCGGAGTGCGCCGACCCGCCAATGTGATCCAGCTCATACCGTAAGCCAAGTGAGTCGTTTGATCAAGGCATATGACAATTTGCTTCGCGTTGTTGCCCGCACCTGACCGCGGTTCTCCGGGGAAATATGGCAACACGCTTACCTTTCCGACTGGTAGCGTGGAACCGACTTGATCATCCGTTCAGATCTGTTGACAGGAGAGGGCATGGCTCGCATTCCCGCCGCCGAACGTCGCGCCGAACTGGTGGCGGCGGCCGTGCGCGTGATCGCTGCCGATGGGGTCGACGGCGCCACCACCCGCCGTATCGCGCAGGAGGCGAACGCTCCGCTGGCCACCCTGCACTACTGCTTCGCCACGAAGGAGGTGCTGTTCGCGGCGGTCTTCGAGCACGTCGCCGGACAGTATCGAGAAGTGCTGACGCGCAACGATGTCCATGGCGACGTGGCGATCACCGCGCGCGCCCTGTTACGCGGCGTGATGGAGTGGTACCTGGCGAATCCGGACTTCGGCGCGGCGATCGTCGAGCTGATCAGCTGGGGCCAGCGTCAGGAAGGCCAGCAGGCCGAGATGGTGTACAACGAGGCATCCGCGACCCTGCGAGCGATCCTCGAGTCCGCCGCGACCGCTGCGGACCAGCTGGTCGACCCGCACACCATCGACGCACTGACGTACATCGTGTCCACATTGTCGGACGGATTCGCGCTCAACTGGCTGGTGTTCACCGACCCCCCAGCGGCGGAACGACAGATCGAACTCATCCTCGGCGTGCTCGACGCCTGGATGGCCGCCCACCTCGGCGATGCCCCCGCGCCTGCGGCCCCGGCCCCGAAGACGGCCTCGCCCGAAGAAGCCATGCGCTCGCTCGTGTCCTGGGTGAGCGTCGAGTGAAAACCGCTCTGACCTGAAAGTAATTGTCGGCCGCCACCCTTCGGTGGCGGCCGACAGTCTTCCCCGAGTCAGATCCGCCGGTTGCCCTCGGCGACGATCCAGCTCAGCGCCGGATCGTCACGTTCCATCCACTCGGGATGCCACTGGACACCGAGCACCGCGGCCCCCGGCAGCTCGACCGCTTCGACGACGCCGTCGGCCGTGCGCCCCGTGACCACCAGGCCGGTCCCGCAGCGGTCGACCGCCTGGTGGTGCCACGAGTTGGTCACCGCGCCGGCACCGAACAGACCTTCCGCGATCGAGCCGGGCTCGAACGTCACCTTGTGGTCGTCGGCACCGTCGGTGAGCGGGGGCGAACTCGACTGATGCCCGACGGAGCCGGGCGGCAGGTCCGCGATCAGCGTGCCGCCCAGAGCGACGTTCAGGACCTGCAGGCCCCGGCACACCCCGAGCACCGGGATATGTCTGGCGAGTGCGGCACGCACGAGCGCGATCTCGTACTCGTCCCGCTCGGGGTCGTGGACCATCGGATTATCCCGTGGATCCACGTCACGGACCACCGACAGATCCCCACCCCAGTACGCGGGATGAACATCCTGACCTCCGGTGATGACCACGCCCGCCAGCCAATGGCAGAGTGCCTCCGGGTCGGCATCGTAGGGCAGGTTCACCGGAATCCCTCCGGCCCTGGCGATCCGGTCCGAGAAGTCGGACATGAAGGTGTCAGTGAGCAGGTGACCGTAGCGCTTGTCCAGCCCGTCGACCAGCCCCAGCCGGACCCGTCGGCCGGTGATGCCGATCATCGGCCGGATCGCGCCCGGCGTCGCGTTCCCCCCGCTCACGGGAACTCGAAGTATCGCGCCGACTCCCATTCGGAGAGCTCGGCGAACGGATCACCGCCTGCGGTGTGGAACTGCATCCACTCCCAGCGCCGGGTACCGACCCAGTAGTCGACGAACTCGTCGCCGAGCTGCTCGCGCAGGATCAGGTCGGTCTCCAGCGCGGCGGCCGCCTTGGTGATGGTGTTCGGCAGCCGCTCGAGGTCGGGCACACACCACGCCAGGTCGCTGACCGGCTCGGGTGGCTCTATCTCGCCGTCGAGGCCGGCGATCACACCGGCGAGAATGGCCGCGACCGCGAGGTACAGGTTCGCGTCGGCGCCGGGAACGCGGTATTCGAGGCGGGAGTACGCCGGGTGACCGCACACTGCGCGCACCGCGGTGCTCTTGTTGGCGATGCCCCAGGTAATCGTCGTCGGCGGGCCGCTCAAGTCGACCAGGCGGCGGTACGAGGTGATCTGCGGGAGCATGACCGATGCCGCCCCGCGCATGGTCGCGAGCAGTCCGCCGACCGCGTGCCGCATCGTGGGCGACGGCCCGTCGTCGGCGTAGAAGGCGTTGACCCCGTCGCGCTGCAGAGACAGGTTGACGTGCGAGGCCTGGCCGTAGCCCGCGGTCGGCTTGGCCATGAAGGTGACGGTGTGACCGCGCTCGAAGGCCACCTCGCGCATCACTTGCCGGGCGCGAGCCCAGTTGTCGCAGACCGAGATCGGGTCGCCGGGAACCAGGTTGAGTTCGACCTGACCCGCCGCGTCCTCGTCGCTCCACGCTTCCCACTCGATGCCGATCTCGTCGAGGCGACGGGCGACCGCCGACATGTAGTCGATCCAGTCCTTCGACTTCGCGAGGTGGTACGCGGTTCCGGCTGAACCGCCGAGTGGGGTCAGGTCGCGATATCCCTTTTCCCGGGCCTCGTGGATGGACTCCTGGAACAGAGTCGCCTCGATCTCGACCGCAACGGTTGCCGCGAAACCGCGCGTGGCGAGTCGGTCGACCAACTTTCGGGCGAGGTTACGCGGACAGGTTCCGATGGGGCTGCCGTCGGCCTGCCAGTAATCGCCGATCACGGACTGCAGACCCGGCTCCCACTGCACCAGCGTCGACATGTCAGGCCGGAACTGCACGTCGGACACGTGCCCACGCCACTCGGGGAAGGCGAAGCCGAAGGTCGGGGCGTTGCCCAGGTCGAGGCCGAACAGGAGGTCGGCCATCGCGAAGCCCGAGCCCGCGCTCGCGGCGAACTTCCTGGGTGCCAGATTCTTGCCGAGGAAGCTGCCGTCGTGGTTGGTGGACTCGAGCCGGACCGTGTGCACGGGGGTCTCGAGCTCTGTTGCGGTGTAGGTGGTTTCAGACATCGTAACGAACCTTCCAGGATGCGGCGACCAGCACCGACAGCTGAGAGAACGTGCCGCGCACGCCGATCAGACCGGTGGACAGGGCGGCGATCAGGTCGTCGGCGCCGGAGAAGATGCCGGCCAGCAGCTCCGGTGGCCCGGCGATCACATAGTGGGTCTCGCCCTCGCCGACGACGTGCTGATCCAGCCCCTCGGGGCCCTCCGTGATCGCGACGAGCGTGTCGGGGATCCCCGGCACCGACTGGGCCGCGGCCCAGAACGAATCCGCGGCGACCTTCCAGTCCGGCAGCGGCGGCGCCAGCAGTGCCAGCGCCGCGGCAGCGAGATCGTCGTCGCCTGCGACAACAGGCTCACCGACCAGGGCGAACCGGCCGTTCAAGTCGACGGTCAACGTGAGGTCGGGCTCGACGAACACACCGCTCGATACCGCGACGACACCGTCAGAGATGCTGATCGTCGCAGCCTGCGGGGTGTCGTGCGAGCGGACGGCCACAGTGCCTGCCACCGTCGCCACGACGGAGTCCGCACCGTTCGCGCGGACGGAATCGGCGATGGTCCGACCGATCAGCCGGACGATCGGACTCGCATCGTCCTCGATCCGAATGTCGAGCCCACCGACCGCGTCAGCCCCGCGTGTCGCGTGGCCGATCGTCGTTTCGGTCATCCTTCTGTCCTTTCGATTCGACGAGATCGTGTGCGCGGTACACCCGTCAGCAGCGGATCCCAATGGAAAACGTGTCACTGTCAAACGACTGGATCACGTGACTATGATGGTGAGGCACAGATCACTACTTGTCAACGACTTGCGAGGTTTCCCATTGAACGACGACGCTCCCACCTGGTGGAATCTGCTCGACGACCAGGCTCAGACCGTGGCCCAGATGATCACCCGCGTGCTGCAGAAACCCATTCGTGAGCTGGGACCGGAACAGACCCGAGCGCTCTTGAACACGGCATCGCCCGCCGAGCCGATCACGCCGCTGGACCATGTCGAACAACTGACCGTGCCGACCCGTGCGGGTTCGATCCGGGCTCGCCTGTACCGCGCGGACAGTGCCGGTGCGAAGGGCAACAGTCCTGCTCTGGTCTACCTGCATGGCGGAGGTTTCGTCCTGGGGACCCTGGACGGGGCCGACGAGCTGTGCCGCGCGATCGCCGCCGGATCCGGATGGACGGTCGTGTCACTGGACTACCGCCTGGCTCCCGAAAACCCCTACCCGGCCGCGCTGGAAGACTGCGTCGACGCGTACGCGTGGCTGAGCCGGACAGCATCGGAGTTCGGTATCGATCCGGGCTACATCGCCGTCGGGGGCGACTCCGCGGGCGGCAATCTCGCAGCCGCCCTGTGCTTGTACCGACGCGACGAGCACAGCACCCTCCCTGTGACGCAAGTACTCGCCTACCCCGCCGTCGACGAGACATTCACCGCGTCGTCGTGGTCGGAATTCGCCGACGCACCGATGCTGAGCGCCGCGGACGCCCGCTGGTTCTGGGAGCAATACGTCGGCGAGCACCACTCGGGCGGCGACCATCTCGCCGCACCGATGCGCGCCGAGTCGCTGCGCGGTCTGCCGCCTGCCCTGATCCTGACCGCGGAGGTCGACCCGATCAGGGACGACGCCGAAGCCTACGCGGCACAGTTGGGGCGCGACGGCGTACCCGTCTCGCTGACCAGGTATGCCGGCGTCTTCCACGGCTTCGTCACCGAGATCGGCGCGTTCGCTCAGGCCAAGCAAGCGATCGACGAGGTGTGCCTGCACCTGCGCGAGGTCCGAGACGGGGGTTAGTCGTCGACGACTGGGGCCGCGGTCACCCGACCGACAGCCAGCGGCACAACGCCAAGCGCCGCCGACGGCTGATATTCAACTCTCGCAGCGCGCCGAACACCACGCATGGACCCAGTCGCGACCTCTGGACCAGCCGGTTCGGTTTGTCGCGAGCTCGGGGGCCCGCCCCGCGACGACCATCCACTAACGGCCCGCGCGGCGGTCGCCGATCCGGTCCGCCAGCCACGCCGCCCGCAGCACCGGGTTGTGCAGGTACAGCGAACGGGGGAAGTGGTTCTCCGACTGCCACCACGGCATTATGTCCGGGTGGATTTCGTCGGTGGTGAGGCGATCGGCGAGGAGGCTACCGAGGTAGGGTGCCTGGCCGAGCCCGTGACCGTTGCAACCGATCGCGTAGTAGACGTTCTTCGACGCCTTACCGGCCACGGGCGCCCGCGAGGACGTCATGGCGATCCAGCCACCCCAGGTCTTGGTCACGGGCACATCACGCAGCGACGGGAACCGCGCACGGAAGGCATCGGTGAGGTCGGCCACCACTACGGGATCGGAGATGCGGTCGGAAATCGGGTTCTTCCCGATCTGCAGCCGACGCACCCCGACGGCGATCGTGTTGGTCGGGGTGACGTGATAGCTCTCCATTACGTTGTGCTTGGTCGCCAAGCCCGAACGGCTCGTCCAGCCGGTCGCCTCGATACGCTCGCGCTCGACCGGTGCGGTCTCGATCATGTTGACCCACACCGGCCGCGACAGCCGCTGCGGCGTGATCGCGAGTTCGGGCGCCCACGCATTGTTGGCCAGCACCACCTTCTTCGCGCGCACCCGGCCGAGCGGGGTAGTCACCGTTGCGCCGGAACCGATGTCGTCCACCGACTGTGCGGGCGATTGCTCGAATACCCGCACCCCCGATTCCAGCAGGGCCGCCCGGAGACCGAGGGTGAACATGCCGGGGTTCATCGTGCCGCCGGCGGGGGTCAGCAGGCCGCCGAGGAAGGTGTCGGGCAGGCCGAGTTCGTGCTGGTCCCCGAATTGCAGTGTCGCACCGGCGTCGGACAGCGCTTGCGCGTCGCGTAGCGCCTTGCGCATCTGCCCCTTGGTGACTGCCGCCCCGACATTGCCGACCGCTTCGTAGTCGCACTCGATACCGAGCTGTTTGATCAGGTCCTCCGCGAACTGCACCGACGACCCGGCGAACCGGACCAGGTCACGCAGCAGCTGCGGGTTTACCTTCGCCAGGATCTGGGGCTCACCGGTCGGTTTGGCCGAGATCTGTCCGGCATTGCGCGAACTCGCCCCATAGCCGCAAAAATCCGACTCGAGCAGGACGACATCGACGCCGCGCTCGGCCAGTCGCAGCGCGGTCGCCATGCCGCCGAGACCGCCGCCGACTACGGCGACGTCACAGCTGATCGTGGCGTCCAGTGGTGCGGTGAGGTCGGTGGGCCGGTCGACCCAGCCGGTGAAAGTGGTGTATCTGGTGTCGGCGTCTTCGGCCGGTAGCGAACTCCCGTTCATGATGCACTCCTTGCGTTTCGGATGGAGCCTAGAGACCCATGCCTTTGGCGATGATCGAGCGCATGACTTCGCTGGTGCCGCCGCGATTGTCGGCGTAGAGCGGGCAATCGTGGTGTGTGCCGTCGGCTGGGCGTGTTCGGTAATGTACGGCAGGCACAGATGTGCACTGGCGATCCACCGAACGTGACTCCGGCCCTGGCCATCTCCTTGGCTACTCTGCGATAGAAGTCCCTCGGCACGATGCCTGCGACGAGCCACTCGCCGAAGACCGGCACGACCTCGGCGTCGATGAAGGCGCGGGCGGTCTTTCGAAGGCTTCGTGGTCGTCGTAGTTCGCGCGGCGCACAGCGCCCACGCTTACCTTGTTGGTTCAGATACCGAGTTGCATGGGGGTGTGCTGGCCGCCCGGCAGCGCCCCGAGCGCGCCGACGGCGTGCACGATGCGTGCGGCGGTACCCGGGTAGGGATCGAGTGCCGGGGTGATACTCAGGGTGCACTCGAAGCCGTCGCCGCCGATCGCGGTGACCGTCAACGAGCGCTCGTAGCCCTCGAAAGACCCCTTGGGCAGTCCCTTCCATGCGATGCGGACGCGTTCGCGACCGTCGTGGACCACCATCGCGGCCTCGTCGAAACCCACCCTGTCGCCCGGGCTGATCTGGATGCCCGCCACCTCGGTGGCGGCGTCGGCTGTGACGTATCCGCCGTACACCTTCGACTCGTACCCGGTGAGGCCGAGGACATCGGCGATCATCTCCGCGGATTCGTGCAGCACCCCGCCCACAGGACCGGGTTGACCGTCTGCGAGTGTGCCGAGGCCCATCTCGTCGGCAAGGACGCCTCGGCCCCACGCGGTGATGTCGGAGCAGGATTCGCCGATGATCGAGACCGGCCCGGGCAGCGCGCTGCTCAGCAGCGCAGGCAGCACGTCGAGCCAGAATCCAGGCAGCATGCCGGTGCCGACGATGCGCGCGCCGGTTCCCTCGGCGCGCGTCTGCAACCGCGAGTACATCTCGGGATCGAGCTTGACCCGGGGATGGACGAAGCAGGCGTGTACGAGGTCGACACCGGCATCGGCGCACAGTTCCATCGCCCGGTGCAGGACTTCGCCTTTCAGGCCGGCGTAGGCCAGGACGTCGAAGTCGCCGGAGCGGATCGCGCCCTCGAGGTCGGTGGTCGCCGTGATCCCGGTGGCTCGACCCCCGGTGAGTGTGCCGATGTCCTGGCCGGCCTGCTCGTCGAAGAAGACGATGGCGGTGGTCAGCGTGTGCGGGCTCGCCTCGATGGCGCCGACGAGCTGGGCGGCGGCGCGTCCGGTTCCGTAGAGTCCGACCCGGCGTGACTGCGTCGAATTCATTACCGCTCCTCAGTCGTTGGCATAGGCGACGACGCGGACTTCACACAGCAGCTCCGGGCGGGCGAGGTGTGTGACTCCGATGCCGGTCCAGCAGGGATACGGTTCCTTGATGTATTCGTCCTTGACCCGGCCGAAAGTTTCACCGTCACGGCCCATATCGGTGTGATAGGTGAGCAGTTCGAGAATGTTGTCCATCGAGGACCCGGCCGCTTCGAGGGCCTGCTTGACGCCGTCGAACGCGAACCGGGCCTGGGCCTCGATGCCGTCGGCGGGCGCCGAAGTGGCCGGGTCGATCCCGACCTGACCGGACACCCAGATCAGGTCACCGACGCGGGTGGCCGTCGAGAAATGCAGGTCATTGTGGTAACGCTCTGCACGCGGTCCGGGATTGAAGTTCTGACGCTTCGACATCGGGAAAGGTCTCCTGTTCTGGGATGGATTAGACGAGCTGCTGGAACACCGGCGAGCGGAACGCGTCGCCGGCGTTCAGCTTCGCCATCTCGTCGGTGAACAGCACGCCGTTGCGCGCGTAGCGCGGGTTCGACTTCGGCAGTTCGCGGAACGTCGCGTCGTCACCGAAGAATCGCAGCACCAGGGTGTGGCGATCGGGGCACTCGGCGTCGACGGCGGCGCCGCCGTGCAGCGAGCGGGGGTGCAGGAACACCACGTCGCCGGGGTTGACTTCGAACGAGACGAGATCCCAGGAGTTCGGGTCCTTTTCCAGGTCCTTGTCGATCCACGGCAGCCGCGGCAGCGATCCGTCGCCGTACAGCGGTTCGGTGGGATCGTCGGCGTTGGCGAAGCTGGCACCGTCGTACTCAATGCCCTTCCAGCTGCCACGCACGATTTCCAGCGAGTTCTTCTTGGGGACATGCTGGAACGAGATCCAGGCGTTGCCCCAGTCCGGGCCCGCCCACGGCAGGTTCGAGGTGTCCTGGTGAAATGGGCCGCGACCGCTCGCGCCGTTCTCCTTCACGAACACCTCTTCGGCGTAGTACCAGACGTGCTCGGAGTCCCACAGCTCGGCGAAGAACTCGCCGAACGGAAGCCTGGTCATCAATTCGTCGAGCCGTTCCTTGGCGGCCGGGTTGGCGTTGTCGATGTGGGTTTGCAGGCTCGTGCCGTCGAGACGACGGAAGACGAACGGGCCCGGGTTGGCCACATTCCACTTGAAGACCTCGTACAGCTCCGCGAGCTGTTCCGGGTTGAGGAAGTTGCGGACAACGGTAGCGCCGTCTTCCCAGAAGGCCTTCTTGACGGATTCGTCGATCATGGGGGTCTCCTAATTTCCTAGTGGGTGACGCAGACCACGCTAACCGCTAGGCAATATTTGCACAACAGTCGTTTTGTAAATGGCCTACGGGGTGAAAATCGCCCCGGCCCGCCCACTGTCGAAGGCGCTGACACCTCGAGCGGATACAGCGCGTGCTCCACGCAGACGACCTCCGTGGGCGGGCGCGATCACCTCAACCAGATCGGCGCGGGGCCCGCCAGGACATCTCGGCGTCGTCGGCCACCAGACACCTTGCAGCCCAGGGCGCCACGGCCGACATCGCGCACAATCTACGCAGCCGATGGGTGATCGGCCGGGACCGAAGCGACGGCTCACAGCTGGCATCGGCTCCGGTGCCCGCGAGTTCGACCTCGCCCGAACCCGACACCCACACATTTACGGTGTTACGGCGCTGAACTGAGAGAAGGGCTGAGGTCGCCAATTCCTCGGTGAGTCGCACGATCACCGCCGTGCCGTCGGACAAGATTTCGGTGAACTCCCCCAGACAGCAGAAAGAACGGGTCGGCGATGGCAGTCATTGTTCGGCCCCACATCGTGGCGACCGAATCAGAATCCCTGGTGCGCAGATCACTGCGGTAAACCAGGACGGTTTGCACAACTATGTCGTCAGAAATTTCGGGGCCCGTGAGCTGGCGCTATTTCGCGAGTGAGCGCCGCCTTCTCCTCACCGGTCAGTGGGCGGCCGACCGCCTGGTCCTGATCCCAGGCGACGATCACGCTGACAGCTTCGACCACCACCGTGCCCGAATTGGTCGTCAGTCGCTCGTGCAGCCGGATGCTCGACGAGCCGACATGCTCCACCGCGAACGAGCCGCAGAGCACCCGTTCGCCAAGTGAGGCGGGGGCCCGGAAGTCCAGCTCGAGCCGGGCGACGACATACCCCCAGTCTGGAACCAGGGAGCCGACGACGCTGTCGAGCCAGCGGCCGCGGCCATCGTCGAGGATTGCCACCAGGGCCATGTGCGAGACGTGCCGATAGGCATCGACGTCGTTCCAACGCAACGGAATTCCGATGACCTGCGATGTGTCCATCCACCTCACCTGCTCACTTTCTCAGGGTCCGCCCGCCGACCAGCTCATGACGGGCCGGCCTCCGCGGCCGGCAACTCGGAGTTTACATAACCACTGTTGCGTTAATCATGGTGGGTCGATAATGTGGCGTGCGTCACCCTAAGAGCAGAGGGCCGGAGCCCCGGCGAGGGAGACCGTTCCGCTCGCAGGCGTCCCCCACGTGTCGACGCCTCCATCCCCATCACACCGCGACGGTGTGATCGACATCAGTGAGCACACCTTGACACAGCAGCCCACCACTTCCGACCGTGTCAGCCCACCCCTGTACGGGCCCGAAATCGTCGCCCGACTGGACCGGCTCCCGGTATTGAAACCACACATCCTGTGGATTGCCCTCATCGCGATCAATTTGATGATCGAGTATTACGACAACGGGCTTTTCATCTACATCGCACCGGCACTGCAATCCGACGCGGATCTCACCACCGGCCAGATCGGCACCATCGGCAGCGCCTTCTTCGTCGGCATGCTCGTCGGCGCGCTCATCGGCGGGCGACTGGCCGACCGGTTCGGACGCCGCACGGTGCTGGTGTGGGCGACAGTGGTCTACTCCCTCGCCTCACTGATGTCGGCGGCAATGCCCGAATACTCCTGGCTCCTGGTCTCCCGGATCATCACCGGCATAGGTGTGCAGGCGGCGACCTCGGTCTTGCTCGTGTACATCGCCGAGATGTTCCCGTCGAAATCGCGGGGACGCTTCGTCGCCATCGCCACGATCGCCTTCACCCTCACTGCCCCCATCCTCGGCGCCCTGTCGCTGTACATGCTGCCCAACAGCGCGCCGGGAACCTGGCGCTACCTGTTCCTCTTCGGCACAATCGGCTTGCTCATCGCCCCCGCCGTCCGTCTGTTGCTCCCGGAATCGGTGCGCTGGCAGGTCGGCCAAGGAGATCTCGACGCCGCCGACAAGCAGGTCGCCGACCTCGAAGGCAGGGCCCGGCACGCGGGTAAACCGCTGCCGGAGCCCGTCGTACGCATCGAAACCGGCACCCAATACACCCTGCGCGAACTGGTGCGAAACAAGAAAATGCTCCGGCTGGTCGCCGTCGTCGGCTTCGGTTGGTTCGGCGCCACGCTCGGGCTCTACATGTATCAGAATTGGTCGGTCTATGTCCTAATCGATTCGCTGCAATACTCCGAGACCGACGCCTACACACTCCAGTTCGTCTGGTCGCTCGTGTATGCGCTCACTCCACTAGTCACCGTATTGCTGATCGACCGGATGGAGCGTAAAACGCTCATTCTCTGGTCGTCGGCGGCTTCGGCGCTCCCGATCCTGGCGCTCGGCCTCGCTACCAGCAATGTCGTGGTCGCCATCGCGGGCGGTGCCGCGGGCATTCTCACCGGTGTCGTGTTTTCCGTCTATTACGCCTACATTCCCGAAACAATGCCCACCGAGGCCCGAGGTCTGGGCACCGGCGTCATTTTCAGTCTCGGCCGACTGGGTGGCGTAATCTCGGGCGTGCTCGGCGCCGCCATCTACAGCGCAGACGAATGGGGTCTCGACCGGTCGGGCCTGATGATCAGCGCAGCCGCGGTGTACATCGTGTCCGCGATCACGGTGTTCGGGTTCGGCCCGAAGACGGCCAACAAGTCGTTGGAAGAAGTCTCGGCGCGCGAGTTGCGACCTGCCGACTGACCACAGTCGCGTACGAGCGGGCCGCCCGGTCTGGAAAGGCCCGGCGGCCCGTTGTCGCCAGGAACCGAAACCACGTTGGAAGGCTGCTCGGCACCGTGCAGATGCCTGCGGGTCGATCCGGGGCGGCGTCGATGTGATGATGGGACCATGCTGACGCAGACGAACGACCCGGGTGGTGCCGAACACACGGCACGCCCGATGCGAGGACCCGGGCGCCCGGTAGGCGATCACGAGGAGAAGAGGGCGGAGCTGCTCAGAGCGGCAACCAGCGTCATCGCCGAGCAGGGGTTCGCGAGAGCGTCGCTTCGAAAAGTCGCCGAACGCGCTGGATATACGACGGGGGCGGTGACCTACTATTTCGCCAACAAGAGCGACCTCGTCCACGCGCTCGCGGAAAGCCGCTTCGACCGGTACGACACACTGCTCGATGCCGTCGCACCGGAGGCAGACATTCGTGGATTGCTGCAGCAATGGCTGGAAATGTCGGTCGGGGAACCGGAATTCTCCCATGTGATGTCGCAACTGCTGGCCAATACGCAATTCGACGCGAAATTGCGGGAGACCATCGCTCGGCGATACGCGAGTTATCGTGCGCGCTTCGCCGACGTTGTCCGGGAAGGCCAGCGGCGCGGCACGATCCGCGATGACGTATCCGCGGTGATCCTCGTCGATCAAATCGGGGCGATGGGTGACGGGTTGGCGATCATCGCCCCCCTCGAGCCCCACAACTTCGGCGCAGACAAGATCGAGCTGATACTCGATGGGGTGATCCGGCTCATCTCTCCGCCGTAGCGGCGATGAGCCGGAGCGAATTCAGCCTCGGCGCAGTTCGTGCTCGAGGACCTTGCCGGTGGCGCCCTTCGGGAGCTCGGCAACCAGTGGAACGTACAGGGAGACTTGTAGCGGCCGGTACTGATTGGCGTACTCGGTCAGCGCCTGCACGTCGGACGGCGCTGCCGGACTTCAGCATCACGAAGGGCTCGACCCTCCTCGCCGAGTATCCTGCGCCAACGAGTCGTTGAAAGCCGACGCTTGGACCTGGGGTGAGAATTTCAAGTGGCGACCTGGTCTTGGTCAACTCTGCTCTGTCGGAATCGGAATGGCCCGAACCGCGGATTCTCACGGTCGGGTCATCAGAGGATCCCGCGATCTTGTCAATATTCTCGACCTCCAGGTCGACCGTGGCGTTTGTCGACAACCAGAGAAACGCTCGGACCTGAACCAACTTGCAGGATTAGACATCCTTGCTGACACCAATTTGAGAAACTGCCACGCTGCTGACACGAAATCGAGACGACTGACATCGAACTCGAGAACCTACACCACCTCCAACAAACCTTCGTCCTGGTCTCGAGTGCTCCGTGTCACTCATGGTGTGCGCACTAGGCACGATAATTTCACGCCGGTCAGTGCCGAGAGCGGGACTGCTCGTCGGTCTGCATCGCCAGCACAGCAGCGAACGCGGTGATCAGCAAACCCAGCAGAAGCAGCACATTCATTTTTGTCGCCCTTAATGTGTCAGCGTGGACCCGTCTGGTGGACCGGTCGTCGGTCGTCGGCATACATGGCCTCGATCCTCGCTTTGATCTCCGCGGTGCTCATGCCGCCGCTGCGCCGCACCGGCGGCGGCGAGGTGATCGAAGACGCCGGAATCATCGAGGCTGTCGTCATGCGCGCCCTGCCTTTCATCGTGTCTGCGGACTCGGCACACCCTGTTGGTGTGCACCTCCGTCACAGTGATGTGACTCGCTTCACATTTTCTGCTGTCAAGGTTGTACCTCACCGACCCTGTCGGCGCCAACCCTTCCCTGCCGCAGCACAGTTGACGCCTTCTGCGCCGCCGAGTCGCGACGCGGCCGGAGGCCGTCTCGGCCACGGGACCACGGCAACTCTCCGGCTACCGCGATGCGCTAGAAATAGGACGTGAACTCAGAGCAGGTATTCGGTGGGGAACCGCAGCGGGTGGGCAGTTTTCGATTCTTCCTGGACGGGCAGCGGTGGGAATGGTCCGATGCCGTCGCCCGGATGCACGGGTACCAGCCAGGTGAGATCGTCCCGACCACCGAACTGCTGCTCTCCCACAAACACCCCGAGGACCACCCGAATGTCGCGCGGCTACTGGACCGGATGATCAGCGCCGCCGAACCCTTCAGCAGCACACACCGCATCCTCGACACCACCGGCAACGTCCACCAGGTCGTCGTCGTCGGCGACCGGTTGCGCGACGACACCGGTGCCGTGGTCGGCACAACCGGGTTCTACATCGACCTCACCGACTCCTACCGCGACGAAGTGAAGGAGTCGGTCGACGAAGCTGTCGCCGAACTCGAACAGTCACGGGCGGTAATCGAGCAGGCCAAGGGAGCGCTGATGCTGGTCTACGGTATCTCCGCCGACCGGGCGTTCGACATCCTCATCTGGCGCTCCCAGCAGACCAACACCCGGCTACGCATCCTCGCCGAACAGATCGTCGCCGGATTCGGCCAGTGCGAATCCGGCGCGAGTCTGCGCACCCAGTTCGACCACCTATTGCTCACCGCCCACGAAGGAGCCCCGCGCCCGGTGTAGACGGCGGCCCCGGGTCGGGGTCGTCACCCCGCAGAACCGGGACCGGAATGTCCGGATCAAGCACACGGACGTCAGGCGCAGTGTCCTATCAGCCGCCAGCCGCGGTGGGCGGCTGCGTAACCGGCGGCCGCGCCGAGGCACGCACTGGTAATCAGGCCGGCCACCAGGAACGGGATGGGGTCCACCGATTCCATGCGCCCGGCGCCAGACCCGACGTACCCCGTGGTGAAGCGCACCGGGTACGACAACCACCAGGCGAACAAGCTGGTACACACCAGGCCCGCGCCGAGTCCGAGGGCCGTTCCGATCAATATCAATGTCCGCACAAGATCAACTTCGCGATCACCAGCTGTGCTGTTACCGCGGCGCCGGCCCGAGTGCCGTGGTAACACCCTCGGCACGGCATATTCCGTCCCACCTGCCCGGAATCGCCGGTCGAGGTGCTCCGAAAGCGATCTGCAGAGCAAAAATTGTCCTCAGCTGGCGTTTTGCCGAGACGCTGCGGACACTGACGGTGAGGCACTCACTCCACTCCCCCGCCGGCACTGCGCCCACCAGAACGATCTGCAGCAACCACCCGTTCGCATGGAGTGCGCGTGCCCGCAGCAGCGGAATCAGGTGTGATTAGTAGCCCCTCTTACGCGTGATTACCGCCCAGTCAGTTCGTGGAGGTACCCAGGCCCGCACCGTTGCTCGCCATAGGTGAACACCCCTCCATTCCATTCCCTCCATTCCATTCCCTCCCTCCACTCCATCCCTCCACTCCATCCCTCCCTCCCCGGTGGCTGACGCCGAGAAATCGCGTGCTGTCGCCGCGGGCGATGGACGGACGGGCCCGGCCCAGGATGGTCGTTGACCTCGACGATTCGTCTTGGAATAGCCTGCACTCATGGCCGCACGGAAGACCACCCAGCGACGCTCCAAGCCCAGACGAGCCAGCGCCGCGCCGCTGATACCCACCCCGGGGCACGGGGAGCAGATCTGGATCCTCGACGTCCCGTACCGGGCATCCGCGCCCGGTGCCAAGTACTACAAAGCGCTCAAAGCACATGCCTACATCGGCACTCAATTGCCCGACGAACTCACCGCCTACGCGTCGAAACCGTACTCGTACGCTCGCTGGGTCGAAGAGGACCTCAACGGCGTGCGGCAACCGGGCGCTACTGGTTTCCACAAGATACCGCGGCCCGAACAGGCGGACGCCGCGAAGGCGATCGCGACGGCCTTTCACCACGGCAAGCGCGGATTCCTGTTGGCCGACGAGCCCGGTGTAGGCAAGACCGGCAGCGCAATCCTCGGCGCGAAAGCTGCGCTGAAATTAGGGGGCGGCGACACCGTACTCATCACCGTGGACCGGCCGGCCCAGATCACCATCGCCGCGTGGCGCGACGCCCTCGCTGCGTTCGGCGACGGAGGCTATCGGTTGCTGATCATCTCCCCGGACCAGCTCAAGAAGTTGCTCGGACGCAACGGCCAACCGAAGTACTCCTTTTCCCTCATCATCAATGACGAGGCCCAGCAATTCAGACACCTCACCGCCCAGCGCACCCAATACCAGCGGCGCATCAACCGCCTCTCCGCATCACCAGAGAAGGCGCCGTTCGTCATCACCGTGACAGCGACGCCGGGTCATCACCCAGGCGAATACACCTACTTGTCTTCGCTTTTCGCGCAACTGCACGATGACCCGCCGGGCGAGTGGGCCGATCTCGGTAAGAAACTGGTCGAGCATGGCCTACCCCTGGCTCCCGGGTGGGACAAGGGCAAATGGGACTGGAACGACCAAGCAAAAGGCTCTCAGCGGCTGCAGCATCAGGCCGTCACCCGCGTCCGAAAATGGATGACCGAATCCGACCCGCCCGTCATGATGCATCGCGACGCGCCCTGGGGGCCACCACCTATCGACGGCCTCCCACTCGACTTCACCGCCACACAATGGGCTGCCTACCACCAGGACTGGAGTGAGTTCCGAAGCGCGATGAGAATCGCCCGCCAGGGGAACGACACCGCCCGCGGCCGTGCCGCTCTGATGCGGTTCCGACAGAAGGCAGGCATGCTGCGAGCCCCGCAGACCGCCGAGCTGGTAGCCGCACACGTCGAACGCGGCTACCAGGTACTCGTCGCCGTCGAATTGGTCACCACGGCCGCCGACCCGGTAGCCAACCTCCTGGAGGAGCACGGCATTGGCGTCTCGCGCATCTTCGGCGGCGGCGATCTCGAGACGGAACGCATCAGATTTCAGCGCGGCCACAACCCGGTCGTGGTGTTCAACACCGCATCTGCGATCAATCTGCAGGCCTCCGAGTTGATCGTCGACGGTTCCCGCGCCTCATCGGCACGTCGCATCGGGTTCTTCCACCAGCCTCGCTACTCCGGAATTACCGCACGCCAAACGATGGGTCGTGCGCATCGCGACGGGCAGGTTTGCTCATGGTCACTCCTGTTCGCCGCCGGAACGGTGGAGGAGCAGGCGGCTCGGATCATGATCAATCGGCTCATGGTGACATCAGCCAGTGTCGATGGCGATCTCGGGGGGTTCGGAAACCTCGCCCGACTGTTCGACGCAGACTGGCTTCCCGAAAGCATCTTCGAGTAGGAATGATGCCTGGACCAGGGACCTCTGCAATCGAGAGCGAGCGGATGTACATAACCCCGCAAGTGTGCTCACAGTTGGGTGTCCACCTTGGTGTGGGCCGCCGAGTAACGACACAAGGATGGGTCGCTACCCGATGAGCGGGAGCGCAACCAGACCGAGGATCGGCAGAGAGTTCGCCGCCGTCGATCTTCATCAGTTCGAGGGGCGGAGAGACGGCGATGGTGAACGCGTGCGCGGCCCGCGGGTGGTCCTGGCCGGTCTACAGCCCGAACCCGCAATTTTCCATACGGGACAACGTCATTGCGCGGATCGCGCGGAGGGGATGGGTCAGTGCGGGGTGCCGCCCGCGGCCAGGTAGGTGTCGATGGCCTGTTGCAGGCGGTCCAGGGCCGCGCCGTAGGCGGTGAAGTCGCCGGTGCGTTGCGCCTCGCGCAGGTTGGCCAGGGCGTCGTTGAGTTCGAGGACCGCGGCGGTCAGCTGGTCCGATGCCGCCGGCGGCGGGGCGGGCGGGGCGCCCGGTGGGGGCGGCGCCGGCGGTTGCCCGCCGGGAGGTGGTGGTGTGGTGGCGTCGCCGCCGGGTGCGGTGGCAACGGCGCCGGTGCCGGTGCCGAAGACCTGGTCGAGGGCCTCGGCGAGGGTGGGGGCGTACCCGATCCGCACCCCACCGGTGCCGGGTTCGCGGTAGCTGACCAGGACCCGGGCCAGCTGCGGGAACGTGGAACTGTTGGGCGTGCTGGTCAAACGTTCGGTGAACACCGGTTCGACATAGAGAATGCCGCCGTCGGCGATCGGCAGGGTCAGCAGGTTGGCGTAGTAGATCCGGTTGGACCGCTCGAGCAGGGTGCGCTCGGAGGCGACGCGGGTGTCGGAGATCATCGAATTCTGGGTCTGCCGCGGGCCCTGGGTCTGGGTGTCCGTCGGCAACCGCAGAATGTCGATCCTGCCGTAGTTTTCGGGGTCGGAGTGCACCGAGAGGTAGGCGGAGAGGAATTCGCGGTTGAAGCCGACCATGGCGCTGGTGAGCCGGAAGGACGGGGCCGCGGTACCGGCGTCGCCGACCAGAACGTAGTACGGCGGCTGCTCCCCACCGGTGTCGGCGGTCGGATCGCTGGGCACCGACCAGAACGCGTTGGTGGTGAAGAACTCCCGCGGATCATCGACGTGGTACTTCGCCAGCAGGTCCCGCTGCAGGCGGAACAAATCCTCGGGGTAGCGGAAGTGCGCGCGCAGCTCGGTCGGGATCGCCGTCGGCGGCTGCACGGTGCCGGGGAACACGCTCATCCACGCCCGCAGGACCGGGTCGTTCTCGTCGACCTGGTAGAGGGTGACGGTGCCGTCGTAGGCGTCGACGGTAGCCTTCACCGAATTCCGCACATAGGACACCTCCTCGCGGGCCAGGGTTCGGCCGGCGTCGTTCACGACCGGCTCAGCGAGTGAACCGACCTGCGAGTACGGGTAGTGCGCGGCGGTGGTGTAGCCGTCGACGATCCACACGATCCGGCCGCCGACCACCGCCGGATACGGGTTGGAGTCGGTGGTCAGCCACGGGGCGACGTGTTCAACCCGGGCGGCCGGGTCCCGGTTGAAGATGATCTTCGACTCGGACCCGATGGCGCCGGAGAACAAGATGTTTCGCTCGCCGTACCGGGCGGCGAACGCCAACCGGTTGACCCAACTGCCCACCGGCACCCCACCGGTGCCCGTATAGGTGTACTGGGCGGTGTCGGTGTCGTACTCGCGCGGCGGCGCACCCTCCGGGCCTCCGACGATGGCATAGTCCGGGTCCGCCTGCGCGATCACCTCACCGAAGTAGATGCGCGGTTGCTCGACCGGGATCACCTGGTCGCCGCCCACCTGGGAGGCGATATCGCTGACCGCATAGATCGGATACCCGCTGTCACTGCTCGCGCTCTGCCCGGCGACATCGCGGACGGCGGCGTTGACCCTATTGGCGGGAGCGGCGATGAACCCGTTGCCGTGGGTGTAAACGGTGTGCCGGTTGATCCACTGGGTCTGGTTGCCGCTGAGGCTGTTCGGGGAGAGCTCGCGGGCCGCGACGATGTAGTCGGTGAGTTGTCCGTCGATGGTGTAGCGGTCGATGTTGAGGTGCTCGGGAAAGCCGTAGAAGTTCTTCAGCTGTTGCTGCTGGGTGAAGGTGCGCGAGAGCACGGTCGGGTCCAGCAGGCGGGCGTTGGCGATCGTGGTGACGTCGGCGGGAATGTCCCGGGGCGACCGGGTGCCCACCCCGGGGTAGTCGAGGTAGTCGACCCGGTCCGGGCCGATTCCGTAGGCCTGCCGGGTCGCGGCGATGTTGCGTTCGATGTAGGGACTCTCCCGGTCGGCGGCATTCGGGCGGACCGAGAACTGCTCGATCAGCGCCGGATAGATTCCGCCGACCAGGATCGCCGAGAGCACCAGCAGCGCCGTGGCCATCGCCGGGATCCGCAGGTCCCGCACCGCGATCGCGGCGAAGAACGCCACCGCGCACAGCACCGCGATCGCGACCATGATCAACCGGGCCGGCAGCACCGCGTTGATGTCGGTGTACCCGGCGCCGGTGAAAGTCGGTTCCTTCCGGCCGCTCCACAACAAGGAGTACCGGTCGAGCCAGTAGGACGCCGCCTTCAGCGCGATGAACGTGCCCGCGAACACCGCAAGCTGGATGCGCGCCGGCCGGGACACCTCGATGACGTGGTCCTTGCTCGGTGCCAGCCGGATGCCGCCGAACAGGTAGTGGGTTCCCAGACCGATCAGCAACGCCAGGAACACCGCGATGAACAGCCACGCCAGGATCAGCCGGTAGAACGGCAGATCGAAGACATAGAAGCCGATGTCGTACCCGAACTCCGCGTCCACGGTGCCAAACGCGCCGCCGTGCAAGAACAGTTGCACCGTCTCCCAACTCGCCTGCGCGTGCAGCCCGAACGGCAGCGCCAGCAGCAATGCGATCCCCACCGTGAACGACCGCGGACGGCGCGACACCACCTCCCGGTACCGCTCGACCGGATCCTTCGCCGTGCTCGCGCCCGAGGCCGCGAACAGTGGGCGGGACCGGTACGCCCACACCACGGCCGCGAAGATCACCGCACCCACCAGCAACGTCACCGCCGTGAACAGGATCAGGCGGGTGACCAAGACCGTCCCCCACACGCGACGGTAACCAACCTCACCGAACCACAGCCAATCGGTAAACCCCACGACCAGACGCGGCCCGATCACCAGCAACGCAATGAGCGCCATCGTCACCATGATCATGACCCGGGCCCGCCGCGGCAGCGCCCGCATCCGGTCGGACGGTTGCATGGCCACCTCCCACGGGTCGGCTCACGAGCAGCCCCGCCGCGGACCACCTCGCCCGATCCAGCGAAGGCGTCCGTATCACCCCATTCTAGGCGGCGCCGGGCTCATCCTGGCCGGCGCGCACTCGGCATCGGATTGGGCGAAGTGGACCCGCGAGTGGAGCGCCGCCGGGTTCGAGGGCGCGGCTCGTCGCCGGTTCCTCCTCGGCCGGTGACACATCGCGGTGACCGTGATCGGCAGAACCGTGGAAACGACCGTCAAGGGCACCCTGCCACTCGCCGGCCGAAACACGCCGTCCATGCGCATCAGCTGGCTGCAACGAGAGCGTCGGTGCGGGGAGGCCGTTCGCCGGCTGAGGTGATGGCCCGTGCAGCGATTCGCGTGGTGCAGGATTCCCCGAAGGTCGTCGAAGCCGATCGTCAGCAAACGCTGCCGATCGGTTCTACCGGTCAGCAGGCCGCGGTCGGTCAGGGCGTCCAGCCCAGCCACCAAGACGTCCCCCAACTCGGCGGGTCGGCCACACCTCACCCATCAATGGGGCTACTACTCGCCCTCCCGAAACGCGGACAGTCGGAGCGTCATGCCCAGTGGACTAGAACCATTCCGCAGTCGTTGTCGTTAAGCCCAGCCGCCGTGGTGAGCGCGATCAGTGTCCGTAGCGGTAACGGCAGGCAGCAATGCGGATCTGATGATCGACAATTTTATAAACCAGCCGGTGCTCATCGGTGATACGCCGGGACCAGTAGCCCTGAAAACCGTGCTTGAGGGGCTCGGGCTTGCCGATTCCGTCGTTCCCGTTGCGTTCGACATCCTTGAGTAGTGTGTCGATCCGCTTGACGATCTTCCGATCCTGCGCCTGCCACCAGACGTAGTCCTCCCACGCAGACTCGTCCCAGACAAGTTTCATTCAGCCAGATCCCGGACAGTTCCCCCGCCGGACTCCAACCGATCGATCGACGCCAACAGCCGGCGGGCGTTCTCCGGACTCCTGAGCAAGTATGCCGTTTCCTTCAACGACTCATAGTCGTCGAGCGAAACCATCACCACCGGCTCGTGACCCGCCCGCGTGATGACGATTTCTTCCCGGTCATCGACGACGGCGTTGAGGACCTCGGCGTACCGCGCGCGAGACTCCGAGTAGGTCATGGTTCGCCTTAGCACACCTCCGTTATTACGTACAAGAAATTGTACGCAACCCGACATACTTCCGCAGTCCAAGGGGACGACCGGTGTTCGCCGACGACTTCGACGACACGGTTCAGCTTCGCGTCCTGCGCCGGGGCAAAAGCAGCCGGTGCGGGCGCCGATCTACCAATCGAGCCCGGCTACTCGACGAAACTCGACCGGGACAAGGACGGTATCGCCTGCGACAAGTGATGCGGCGTCAAAATCGCGTGACGTCGTGCCGTGGTCGACGGTGCGGGTCACAGGGGGCACAGGGTTTGCCGGGTCCGGTTCCAGAACGGAAACAGTTCGGGGCTGCCGGCGTCCGGGTGTTGCCGTTGCGCCTGGTCGATGAATTCGAGGACCGTCTTTCCGGTGGTGTGCGAGAGTGCGCAGGCGTCCAGACTCAGCTTCGCCGACGCCACGAACCCGATCCGCTCGGCGTACGGGCCCAGGACCCCGGAATCGACGAACGGAGCGAGGCCTGTCCCCCACCGGTTGAAGGCGGACTGCAACCCGAAATCACAGGGCTGCCCGAAGAGTTCACTGCACGTCGTCGGTCCGCCGTGGACCATGACCGCGGTATCGGGCAGCGGGCGCGGCGGCTCGGGCGAGTCCGGCCGCGACGCGACCGCCCACACCACCAGCACCGCGGCGCCGACCACCAGGCACACCAGCACCGCCTTCAGGACCTGCTTCATCGCTCACTCACCTCGTCACACACCTTCATTGCACCACTCCTGCCCTGCGGCCGACCCGAAAAACCGGTGGACGGCAACGAGAAAGCCGGAACGCGAGCGCTGTCGTGGGTCATCGGCGGGTGGATCCACCTCATAGAGGCCGCTACAACCGTGCGCGGCCGGCGACCTCAGATGCGAGGTCCCGCCATCGGTCCGCACCGGCGGGGGTCAGTTCCGCTTCCGCGGCGCCCGTTCGAGACTGTTGAGCTCATCGAGAACCCGGTCTACGGCGGTGGTCGGAATCCGTAAGTCTGTGCCCTCCGAGACCCGGAGGCGGTCGCGGACGTAGGCGAGCATGGCGAGCTCACGCTCGACGTCGGCTACGTTTCGCTCGCTCACGGTCTTAGCATCCCACCCCGGCGGAGTGCGAGTAGGAACTGTGCCTCCCGCGTGGCGCCGAGCAGAACGCCGACAACGCAGCGCGGACCACCGCTCCGCCCTTGCGGGACATGGCGTCACTCCAGTCGACACCCATTGCATATCGAGCGAATGACACCAAGTATCGGGCGGGCGGCGCACACCCTTAGACGATCCGCCCAGGCCGGGTGCCAGCTCGACCAGTGTCGCAAGGGACGGGATCGCGGAGAGAGTGCCACCCTCTCACCGGGCGGTCAGTGACCCGCCCGCACCGCGCCAGTGGACGAGGCCACCGCTCATGTTCACCGCGTCGAAGCCGTTCTCCACCAGCAGGTTCGCAGCCCCGGCCGAGCGAATTCCGCCGGTACAGAAGGTGATGAGCAGACGGTCGTCGGGGAACTCCAGGCAGCGGTCGAGCCGTTCCTCGAGTGGCGCGTGCACGCGCCGGGGATGTGTACCCGGTTCCACTCGAACTGGCGGCGGACATTGACAACGAGGGCACCGTGTTCGACGAGGCGGACCGCCTCCGCGGCGCTGATCGCCGGCGGTCGGCGCAGATAATCCTGAGACTCATGCGCTGCGCGCCTCCTGCCGCAGGTTGACCATCGTGAGAGGGCCGCTGAGCACGGGCACGAGCGCACCAATGCGGGTCCGGGTCGTCAGGCCGCGACCGAGCAGTGCCGTGACGGCGACGGACAGGTAGAGCGCACCGTGGATCGGGCCGAGGACTCCGGCGACCGCGGCGTCGTGCACGGTGCCGAGGTTGGCCAGCAACCCCAGGACGCTGACGGTCTCGAGTGCCGAGAGCACGGCCAGCGTGCGCAGCAACCCGGTCATACGTAGCTCGATCCGGGTCGCGCGATCATCAGCACGACGACGACCACCCACAGCAGGTTGAACAGGCCGGTCACCATGCCGAGGCGCCGGAGTTGGGTTCCGTCGTCGGGTGTGGTGAGCGCCTGTTGTTGGAGCGGGGCGATTTGCAGGGCGAGCAGTCCACCGGCGATCGCGGTGAGCACCATCGCGACCACGAGCCAGACCTC
Organism: Rhodococcus koreensis; assembly: GCF_017068375.1. Taxonomy (NCBI): domain Bacteria; kingdom Bacillati; phylum Actinomycetota; class Actinomycetes; order Mycobacteriales; family Nocardiaceae; genus Rhodococcus; species Rhodococcus koreensis. The sequence goes on along the minus strand of NZ_CP070610.1, from coordinate 995,308 downwards.
GCTCGTGCGGCCTTGCACGGTGGCGAGGAGAAGGCCGACGACCGGGACCGCGATCGCCAGGACGCCGTAGAGGCGGGTGATCCGGTGCAGCACCCGGGCGGTGTTGATGTTCCGCTCGATCTGCTGCGCACCGCCCACTGTGGCGGTCACCGGCGCGTGCCGGGGGAACAGGCTGGTGGCCACCGCGACCGGGCCCACGAAGAGGATGCCCGCCACTACGTGGAGGGAGAGCAACAATGATTCCATGACCTTCAGCCTAACTGAAGGTTGGCGGGTGAGGTGTCAGTCAGTCGCCGACATCACCCGCACCGTGTGCGCCCGCAGCGCCTCGGTCAGCTCGGGATGCTGCGCGGCGAACTCGTCATCGAGACGGGCCACTACCTCGGCCGCGCGAGCCAGCAGTGATTCGCACTCCGCCGTGATCCGCAGGGTCGAGGCGGCCCCGGCGTGCGCGGTCGAGTCGTCGACCAACCCGGACTCGACGAACGCCGCGACCGCCGTGTGAGCGCTCTGCACGGTGATGCGGGAACGCCGAGCGAGCTCACTGAACGAGATGCCCGGCGTCCCGCGGATGTGCCCCAACAGCCCGTACTTGCGGGTAGTCAACCCGAGCGGCTTCAAACCGTCGGTGAATGCCGCCTCCCACACCCGGCTCACCGTGAGCAGCGTGACCGTAGGACTGAAAGGCGGAGGCTGCGACATGGGAGCAGGCTACCCACACCGCACCACCACAGCTCGATTTGTGGGCGAACCGTCGATTCCCCCCTCAGAGTTCACGCCGAGAGAAGCCGAAGTCCACCCCGGCCCTGACCAGCCTCGCCGGTGCCGGCGAAGACCCGACGCCGGCACCGCTGACGCGGACAACCGCACCGCACGGCGCCGAAGATCATCGTCCCGCAGGCTCATAGCCTCCCTGGCAGGATGGCCACACTTTGGAACAGGGCAATGTTGCGACTCACGCGACCGGCGTCGCTACCTGAGCATCACGGAAGGCTCGCTCGAGCTCGGCCGAAATCCGCCGCGGGACAACACCTCGTGACCCTCGCTGATCGCCCACTCACGAATCTCCTTCGGCGACGTCTTCACCGGAGCCTCACTCCCCACTTCCCTCGTCACCGAGACCCATTTTGACCCAGTTGTGCAGGGTCGGCTCGGAAATCCCGAAGTCTTTCGCGATCCCGAAGCCGTTCCCCGAAGAGTTTCCGCCGCGACGTGGTCGCCGCAACCGCGAAGACCCGCTGAGCCAGTGCAGCCCCCTTCGATCATTTGTCATCGTGCAATCTATCCGGTGGGGATTTCGCAAAGTTGCGACGTTAATTCGGAAAGTAGATGCTGACAATCTCAGCAATACAAACCGGCTTGTCGGCATTCTCGCGTTCGATCGTGACGGCCGTGACAACCTGGACGCCCGAGGGAACGGTTTCAACGTCTGCTATTTCAACCGCAGCCCGAATCCGCGAGCCGACGGGGACGGGTGCCGGGAATCGAACCTTGTTCGACCCATAGTTGATTCCCATTCGGACGCCGTCGACAACGTAGACCTCCCATACAAGCATCGGGATCATCGAAGTCAGCAGATGTCCGTGGGCGATGGTGGCACCGAACGGTCCGTCAGCAGCCCGTGAGGGATCGACGTGAATCCACTGGTGGTCACCCGTCGCGTCAGCGAACGCGTCGATTTTCTCCTGTGTGAGGGTGTGCCATGACGAGTAGCCGATCGGGGTGTTCGCCACCGCGTGCAATTCATCGATTCCGTTGAGTGTCTTCATACTTTGGGCCCTCCGGCGACGTAGAGAACCTGCCCGGAGACGAATCCGGCTCCCTCACTGGCAAGGAATGAGATCGCGTGTGCGATGTCGTCGGGGACCCCAACTCGGGCGACGGGGATGTCGGCGGCCGCCCTCTTCTTGAGATCGTCGAATTTCATTCCCATTCGCGCTGCCGTCGCGGCTGTCATCTCGGTCTCGATGAAACCGGGAGCAACGGCGTTGGCGGTAACGCCGAATTTGCCGAGCTCGAGGGCAAGGGTTTTGGTGAAACCTTGCAGCCCGGCTTTGGCTGCGGCGTAGTTCGCTTGACCGCGGTTTCCGAGCGCCGACACGCTCGAGAGGTTGATGATTCGTCCGAAACCGGCCTGAGTCATGTGTCCCTGAACCTCTCTCGTCATCAGGAACGAGCCACGCAAGTGGACGTTCAGGACGGTATCCCAGTCGGTGGCCGACATTTTGAACAGAAGATTGTCGCGGGTGACGCCAGCGTTGTTGACCAGAACGACCGGCGCTCCGAGCTCCGTTGTGATCTTATCCACTGCTTTCTCGACACCAGTTCCGTTGGAGACGTCTGCGCCGACAGCAAGTGCAGTGCCTCCGGCCTGAGTGATCGTGTCGACCACGTACTGGGCGGCGGCCTCCTCGAGGTCGAGGACGGCGACAGCGTGGCCGTCTGCTGCGAGCCGCCGTGCGACGGCGGCGCCGATTCCCCGTGCAGCACCGGTAACGATTGCGGTACGGCGGTGTTCGGGATGAGGTGATGCGTTCACGAGATGGGGTACCTCTCAAGGATTGGATCGATGTGACTTCGGGCCAGGAGAGCGTTCGAGGATCAGTGCCATGCCCTGTCCTCCGCCTACGCACATGGTTTCGAGGCCGAACTGCTTGTCATGCGTCTGCAGTGAGTTGATGAGGGTGCTTGTGATCCGCGCACCGGTCATGCCGAACGGGTGGCCGATGGCGATGGCCCACCGCTGACGTTCAGTCACTGTTCGCCGACACCGAGCATGAGGTCGTCGATGGCGCTTGGATCGAGTGCAGGTACATTCGCCAACGCGGCCGTGACCATCTGGAGGGGGAGGTCATCGAGCCGATTGTCCTTCAATGGAGCCCTTGATGGCTCTTCCGATCGACGAACGTGCAGTGGCGACGATGACAACTTCAGGCTTGGTTGTTCCTCGAATCGGTGATTGCTGTACGTGGAAGAAGGTGGAGGCGAAGGTTCAGCCGGCGCAGCCGGAGATCCCGCCGTCGAGCGGAATGATGGTGCCGGTCAGGTAAGAGCCGGCACGGGAGGCCAAGAACCGGACCGTGCCGATCAGGTCGTCGGTTTGTCCGTAGCGGCCCAGCGGGACGCGCTCAAGCAGCTCTGCCTCGACCTCTGGATCCGCCGCGACGTGTCCGAGCATGTCCGTCAAGACCGGTCCGGGGGCGATCGCGTTGACGGTGATGCCGTCGGAAGCCAGTTGCTTGGCTAAATGGTGGGTGAGCATGTGCAGCCCGGCTTTGCTCGCACTGTAGGAGTAGTTCTCCCAGCTAGGTGTAGCCAAGGCATCCACGCTGCCGATGTTGATGACACGAGCGGGCCGGTCGGGGCGTGCCGCATTGCGAAGAAGCGGAAGCGTTCCCGTGATGAGGTAGAACGGAGCGACAAGGTTGGTGTTGAGCACCTTCGTCCAACCGATGAGGGGAAACTCTTCAAGTGGCGCACCCCAGGTGGCCCCGGCATTGTTCACCAGGACGTCGATGCTTGTCAGGTGCTCGCCGAGCCAGTCGACCAGACCGGTCACCCCTTCGGCCGACGACAGGTCACTGGCGACGGGGGTGCAGCGTCCTGCCGTTCCCGCAGCGTTTGCCTCGGCATTGATGGCTTCGGCCGTCGCGCGGCACTGTTCTTCCTTTCGGCTGGTGATGACAACGTGGGCACCACCCAGTACCAGGCCGCGGGCGATCGTGGCGCCGATCCCTCGTGAGCCACCGGTTACGACGGCGGTCCGCCCGGCGACAGAGAAGAGGGTGTCGGGCGCCGGTCGCACTTCTGAGGTGGTTGCACTATTCATGCCATCTACGCTAGGTCCGCATTGGCTTTATCTCTTGGGGGGCAGCGCACTTCGCTTGCATCGCGCGCAGCAGACACGCGCAGACCCGGGTCGTCGAGCGGGCCCGCGGGCCGCTGATTCAGTCGTTTGCGGATGCCGCAGAACGTGTGTCGGACGGGCGCTCACCGAAGGCCCGCCGGTACGCATTACTGAAGGTGCTGAGGTCGCCGAATCCTGAGGAGTATGCCACCTGAGTCACGCTCTGGTGGCTCCAGCCACGGTCCTGCAGACGCAACCGCGCCAACGCCAGACGCTCCTCTCGGATGAGATCCGACGGTGTTGTCCCAATCCGCTGCAACTGGGCCTGAACGTGCCGGAGCGACCAGCCGAGGCGCGCCGCTGCCACGGCTCCTGTGAGGTTCGGGTCGTGCGCATTCTCTCGAACAAAGCGCCGGATGGCGGTGACCAACCCTTCCTGAACATCGACGGAGGGGGTGGCCGTGTCTGCGTTGTAGGCGAGTGCCACGAGATCGACGATTCGGTCGGCTATCGCATCGAACTGACTCCCGGTGAGCTCGTGCCGCTCCCTGCGCAGACTACTGACCACGTCGACAACGATGCGTCCCAGTCCAGATGTCGCATCGAGGACGGTGCCAGCCTGCGGCAGTGTCGGCACCCGCGCCTCGATCCGGTCACGTGGAATCACGAATGCAACAGAAGAGAAGCCATCACCATGGCGCAGAACAGTCGCGGTGTCCAGCGATGTGAGAGCCATGACCGCCGGTGTGATCGTGGCTTCACGACGATCCTGCTCGAGGATCACTTCGCCCCGGACCGGTAGAAGCAGTTCGTAGGCGCCATGTGGATGTCGACGGATGTCCGCTGCCGTGCGGGAGAGGACCTCCGCTTCGCCCCACCAGCGAACTAGCTGGTACGTGTCCGAATGTTGATGCTGAAGGGTTCCCTGGTAGCTGTCCGCAAGGGAGAAGGCCATCGGACAGTGGATCGACGAGACCTGATCGCGCCACCAATCACCGCGCTCGCGCTGGTCGTGCTCGTTGCTGCGCAACGTATCGACGGAATACAACGTCAGAGCACCTTCTCACACCGGTATGCCGAAACTGCGACTCGTGCCACCGTCGACGCTAGCGCGCGCCGGCGCCCACGCCAACGGCGTGATCATCGTAGAGCCCGCTTGAGTAGCTTTCCTGTCGCGTTCATCGGCAAGGTATCCCTGAACTCCACCAGGCGCGGGTACTTGTAAGCCGCCAACCGTTCCCGTGACCAGCCGATCAGGTCTTCCTCCTTCAACTCCGATCCGGGCTCGCGGATGACGAAGGCTTTCACTTCCTCACCGATTCGCTCATCGGGGATTCCGACGACGGCCACTAGGCTGACCTCTGGATGGCCGATGATCACCTCCTCGAGCTCGCGCGGATAGACGTTGAAGCCTCCCCGCACGATCAAGTCCTTGGCGCGATCGACGATGAAGTAGTAGCCGTCCTCGTCTCGCGTTGCGATATCGCCCGTGCGGAACCAGCCGTCGCGGATCACTTCCTTTGTCGCCTCGGGCCGCCCCAGGTACCCCTTCATCACGTTGTATCCACGTACGGCGAGTTCTCCTGGTTCACCGACGGGGACCTCGTTCCAGTGATCGTCGATGAGCTCCACCTCTACTCCCCAGATCGGTTTGCCGATCGATCCCGACCGGTTTGGTTGGTCGAGCGGGTTGAACGTGACGGTGGGACTGGTTTCGGAGAGTCCGTAGCCTTCCCGGATCCCGACACCGAAGACATCCCGGAACCGCTCCAGCACATCGACGGGCATGGCAGCTGCGCCGGAAAGCGCGATTCGCAGGAGACCGGCGAGGTCAACGTCTATTCCGTCAGCGGCCTTGTTGAGCAGAGCCCAGTACATCGTCGGGACACCGGCAAAGACTGTCACCCGGTGCTGCGTGATCAACGCCAGGGCCTCGGCTGCGTCGAATCGTGGCAGCAGGACCAGGGTGGCCCCCATTGCGAAGCCGGCGTTCAGCTGTACGGTCTGTGCGAACGAGTGGAAGAGCGGAAGAGTGACCAGGTGTACGTCGTCGGCTCGGGCGTCGAGCAGTTGGTTATGCCCGATGGCGTTGAGGACCATGTTGGTGTGGGTGAGCTCCGCCCCCTTCGGCTTGCCGGTCGTCCCGCTCGTGTACAGGACCACCGCTGTGTCCGTTGCCTCGGTCACCTGCAGGACCTCTTCCGCGGGGTGTTCGGCCAATGCGTCAGCCAAGGTAGTTCCCACGCCTGGCTCATCGAGCACTGCGGAGCCAAGGGTGACCAGATGCTCACAGGACTCGACGTCCTGGAATCCGCGCCACGCCTCGTCGTCGAGCCCCAGCACGGTACAGAAGTACACCGTCGCGCCCGAGTCACGGAGGTGGTAGGCAACCTCCTCCCGCTTGAGCATCGTGTTGAGCGGCACGACGGCTCCACCGGCCTTGAGGATGCCGAAGTAGACAATCGGAAACTCGACAACATTCGCGATCGTCAGGGCAACGCGGTCGCCTGGGCGCAACCCCCGTGAGAGAAGAAAACGGGCAACACTGTTCGCAGCCGCATCGATCTCACCGAAGGTGAGGGTTCGGTCACCTTCGATGACAGCGGTTCTGCCGGGAGTGCGTCGAGCAGTGTCGGCAAGCATGGTGGCCAGGTTGAGCATGATCCTGCTTTCAGATAATGACGGTGTGACGTTGTGAATGTGGATTGCCGACTCAGGACCAATCCCAGTCGTACTCAGCTCCCACCCGCTTCGCCAACGGCTTGAACATGCGCTCTTCGTAAGTCGCCATCGTGTCGAGGCCGGGAATGGGCGCGAGGTTCAGGATCTCGGCAAGCCGCTCGACGTCGAGTTCAGGTTTCGGCAAGCCCGCAGCAAGCGCGAACCTCTGAAGCTGGTTGGTGAAGCTCTCATTACACGGCGGCTTCCCGAAGTTCACCGGATGCTTCATCGCCTCATCGAGGGCTACGAACTCCACGCCACGCTCGAGGAATGCCTCGAGGATCGGAGCGAGGGTGTCACGAGAGATCGTGGTGCCGTGTACGAGCCAGATGAGGGGCGCGTCGGCACCGAACAGGGTATGCGCGGTGTCCGCGTGCTGGTAGAGCATGTCAACCGCGGTCGACACGTGCAGGTCGCGTACCTGCTTCTGCACGTCTTTGTCGCCTAGGGTCATCGCGCGGAAGTACGGCATGATGAACGCGAAATCACTGAACCAACTGGTGATCGGGGCAGTGCGGTAGCCGAGATCAGCGAGGTAGTTCTCGACTTCCCCTCGACGTCGTTCGGATCCTGACGACATGTCCATGGGGTACCGGAAGTACTTCGACGGTGCGGCGTCGATCAGATGACCGATGTACTTCTCGGCCGTCTCAAAATCGCGTCGGAATGCCGCGTCGGGCATCCAGCGCAGTGGAGCGTGCTGGTGAGTGTGGTTACCCAGGTGATGGCCTGCTTCGGCCCACGCCTCGAAGGCCTCGATTTGCTCTGGCTCGTTCTCGAGCCGGTATGTGTGAGAGAAGCCGTAGGTCCCCTTGAGTCCGTAGTCGTTCAACGTTTTCGCCACAGACCGCGTGATGTCGGTGGGAGTCGTGTCGTCCGGCATGGGAACGCCGTCCCACAGGACGAAGTCATCGATCGTGACCGCAATCTCGAGAGGTCGGTCGGCGCGTGTGTCATTCATTGCGTTGACTCCAGATCTACCAGGAGGGCTCTTCGGCACGAAGCCCATTTGTCACCGACCCTATGAAGTGATGGACATCACGTCTTGGCTGTTTGCGCGCACCTGCTTTCCTCAGGCGCATCGCATTCGGCATCGAGATGCGCGCTGTGCGCGCTCTTCGCATCCCGTGCGCATAGGGCCAAGTTTCGCCTTGTCATGACTTCTACCGTCGTTGGTGACGAAGGAGTAGCACACCGTGAATTCATCACAACAGATCGTCCTCGCGCAGCGCCCCCACGGGCACGTGAGCTTGGAGGACTTCCGCGTGGAGGACGTCGCCCTGCCCGAACTCGAGGCTGGCGACGTCGCACTCGAGACCCTCTTCATCTCGATCGATCCGGCCATCAGGGGCTGGCTCGACGACCGACCGAGTTATCTTCCGCCAGTCGCAATCGGAGAGCCAGTTCGCGCTTTCGGACTGGCCCGCGTGACCGCCTCACGCAACAGCAACTTCACCTCGGGCGACATCGTTCGTGGCTTCGTCGGCTGGCAACGGCACCAGATCGTCAGCTCGCCCGGCACTGACTGGGACCGGATCGCATCACGCGAGGTCGTTCCCTTGGAGCACTACCTTGGCGTCCTCGGGATGACGGGCCTGACCGCGTGGGCCGGAGTGTGCGACATCTTGCGGCCGGAACCAGGGCACACCGTTCTGATCTCCGGCGCCTCTGGCGCAGTCGGAAGCGTGGCAGTCCAGCTCGCGAAGCAGGCGGGCGCACAGGTTGTCGGCATCGCAGGAGGCGCCGAGAAGTGCTCGATGGTGGCTCGACTGGGCGCCGACGCCGTCGTCGATCGCAAGGCCCCTGATTGGAAGGACCAGCTCGAGGCGGCAACACCGGACGGCATCGACCGCCTCTTCGAGAACTCGGGGGGCCCGATGTTCGAGGCGTCGATCGCCCGGCTGAACAACCACGCCCACATCGCGTTGTGTGGCCTGATCGACGGCTACAACTTGACCGAACGCCCCTCCGGCCCAAACAATTTCGGACAGCTTCTCACCAAGCGTATCCTCACACAGGGATTCGTCGTGCTCGACTACATGGACCGTGCGGCAGAGGTTGAAGCCACGCTCGCCGAACTCATCAGTTCCGGACAGTTGGAGGCCGTGCAATCGGTATTGCCCGGATTCGAGCAGCTGCCGGCTGCCTTCGTGGACTCGTTCTCCCACGGCCAACCAGGCAAGCTCATCATCGATCTGACTGCGTAGCCAGCCTCTGAAGCCACCTCAGTCGGAGGTTCGTATCCCGTCACCGCGCAGCCGGGATACAGCCTCCGACGCATGCACGCGGTATCCGGCCGATTTTTGCCTGGGAGCTGGTGGAGTCCCTGGGAGCTGTATGCATTAAGGGCAGTCGAGTGCGCCAGACCTTGTGGTTGAACGCGCTGCGGAGGGCGACGGCACCGGAAGTGGCGTTCAGCGATTGTGCATGTCCAACAAGTTGTGCGTCAACGAGCCAAATCAGGACATCGCGGCTAGCGCGGGTCGCGATGTGGTCTTGTGCAGGCAGGCCACCCCGGGAGCCAGCGGGCCCGAATCGTCGACCAGGTCCCGATCCGGGTCCGCCACCCGCAACAACCACCGAAATGAGTACCGCGCCGCACGCTGCCCAGCGGCTGGCCGTACACCGGACCAGGCGCCCGCGCCCCCGCCGCCGCGATACCGATGCCGTCCCGGGCGCGCTCCGCACCAGGACTAACGGCCGAGCGGCGTCTTCCTATTCGGAACCGCCACTCGACACCGAACGCTCACTCTGCCACAGCACGCCACTCGTCCGTGCGCTCAGGCGTTGCCTGCGCCAGTGCCTTCAACGTAGCTTCCCGATCAAAATCCTTGCCGTAGAACGGGGTTCCCGGCTGCTGACGCCAGGAATCTTCGACGGTGCCCGCGTCGACAGGGTCAAAGCCGAGCTGATTGATCAGATCGAATACCACCTGCTTCTGCAGTGCGTCGTCGCCGGCGACGGGGATCGCGATCCGTCCGCTCGACCCTTCCGGTAGGCCCTTCTCGAGAAGGTGCTTCCACCAGATTCCATTGAATGCCTTGAACACCGGCACTACGAGATGTTCTTGCACCCATTCACTTTCTACCTGACCGTCTTCGATGGCGGCGATCAATCCGTCTCGCTGCTGCGGGTAGTAGTTGTTGGTCTCGATCACCGGAGCACCATCGGCAGCGCCGGCGAGGATCCCGGCGGGAAGGTCCACGACGTTCTTCTGCGGGATGCTCACGATCACCAGGTCTGCACCCTCGGCGGCTTCGGTGTTCAGTACCGCCTTTGCGCCGGTCTCCGCCTCGAGGTCTGCGAGGGTGTCGGGTGTCCGAGAGTTCGAGACGCGCACATCGTGACCGAGCGCAGTCAGCCTGCGTGTCAGCGTGCCACCGATCTGACCAGCTCCGATGATTCCGATGCGCATATCTCTTGTGCTCCTTCGTCGAGTGCCGCGACACTTCGCCACTGCTGTATGCGTCAACAACGGAGACCGTCGGATAGTTCCGCGTGGGCGCATTCAGCTCGAACTGATTCAAATACTGGATAGTTCGGCTCAGACGGCCGACGGTCCGCTTTCTCGGTCCTTCGTGGGTGAGTGGACTACCCCGATTGCGGCACGGATCGTGCTGTGCATCGTGAGCTGCTCTTGGAACTCGCGTTGTGGCGGTGTGAGCTCTACTCGCCGCGCCACGTGCGTGAGCATCGCGGACCCCGGCGTCGGACGCCGTGTGCCGCGGGCCCAGCCGGTTCGCCCATGTGCGTCGCAGCGTCAGGTGATGGTGTAGCCGAGCTGATAGGCCGCGCTGTCGATCGGCCCGGACAACCCGGGATGCGACAACGGCAGCGACAACGCCGGCAGCGCAGGAAACGCGTCGGCGGCGCGTTCGGTGATCGCGATGCAGACACCGCCGGCGAACCGGCCGCGGTAGGCGATCCCATCGAGATCGTCATGGGCCCGGTGAATGGTGCGGGCCCAGTGCTGGGTTCGGCCGTGCGCGGCGGAGTCGAGGGCGTGGTTGCCGCCGACCCGGGTCACCCACGCCCCCTCCCCGATGCCGGACACATCGAGCAGTCTCAGCGGGCGGGTGAATCGCAGCCCGGTCAGATACGGGTCGCCGCGGTGCCGGTCGATCACCCGGGCGCTCTGAAACGCCTCGGCCAACCCGCCGCGAGGACTGACGGCGCCGTACCAGATGCCGTAACCGGGACGCGCCACCGACCGTGGAGATCCGACTACGAGCCGTCCCCGAGGTGCGTGACGGCGCACGCATCGTCGACGTACCCGAACGGTTCGAGGTCTCCTGACAAACTGTCACGACAGGCGCAAACAGTACGAAGCCGGAGGTCTGGACGGACTGTCCAAGATCGCGCGCCGTCCCCATTCGTTCCCAAGACGCCCCTGTACCGCTCACCCCTGTTCGGGCTCCCGTCTCAACCGCAGCCTGCACGCCCGCATCAAACTTGATTGAGCTCGAACGATCAGAGTTCTTCGCGTCGGGTCTGGTCAACGAACCAGGCCGCGATCTGTGCTCGTGAGGTGAATCCGAGCTTTGTCAGGATGTGTTCTACGTGGCCTTGGGCGGTACGGTCCGAGATGACGAGACTGGCGGCGATCGCCCTGTTGGTCAATCCCTTGGCTACAAGGTCGGCGACCTGCCATTCACGTTTGGTCAGGTTCGTCGCGGTACCAGCGGGCGGCGTCGTGCCCCTGGGCGGCTCGCTCAGGGCATAAACAATGGCACCTTGAATTCCGAGCGTCCGCCCTTCCCGGTGGGCGGCCTGAAAGGCGCGCTCACCGAGCGCATGGCGAATCCGGCGCTTGTTCTCTTCATGGTGGACGAGGAGGTGGGGGAACATCACCGTCGAGCTGCCCACGGTGTGCCCCAATTCCTCGGCGGCACCCATAAGGACCGCAGCACGCTTTGCACGGCGCTCGTCACAGAGCCACGCGAGGGATTCCAGACACACGGTGACGGTAATTTGATCGTCCGCCAGTCGGCCGAGCCGCAAACTCTGTTCAAGCAAGCGGGCGGCACGATTGGAATCTCCCTGCTGCCACACCCCAACGCCCATGGACCACAACGAATACGAGCGATATATCGACTCGCCCAGGTTTTCCGTCATCGCAATTACCTTCTCATGACATGCAATCGCCCGTGGAATGTCCTCACGCAGTCCGTATGCCAAACCCAGCAGGTACAGAACTGCAACCTTCCGATGGTCATCGTTCAGTGTCGCGTAAATATTGCGGGCTTCTTCCAGAAGTCCGCTCGCGCGCTGAAGGTCGCTGTTGTTGATCGCGAGTAGTCCTTCGGCTTGGGCGACGAGTGCATGCGTCATCGGATCGTCGATCTGCTCAGCCAAGACTCGCCCCTCCTCGACCAGGGCGGTCGCCGCGGGGATGTCGCCCTGCAGTTCGGACAGCACACTGCTGTAGTACAGGGCTTTGACGCGTGTCGCGGTGGGCTGCCGGGGATGGCAGGCTAGGGCGCGGTCGAGCCAGTACCGTCCCTCGGTGAGCTTGCCGCGGGTAAGCCAGAAGGGATAGAGCGCGGCTGCGATCCGCAGCCCGGCCTCGGTGTCGGTATCGCCAGCCTCGGACAGGCACAGCGTCATCGCCTCACGCAGATTCGACTGCTCGCGCCCGAGACGTGTGATCCATTTCAACTGCTGGGAACTGACCCACTCCGCCTCCGCTGTCAGTGCCAGCTTCTCGTACCAAACCCGGTGCCGCCAGCGCAACGCCTGGTAGTCGCCGGACTGCTCTGCTTTGTGTCGGCCGTAGTCACGCACCGTCTCGAGAAGGCGGAAACGGACCACTCCGCCCGGAGCGTCCCTGATCAGGATCGACTTGTCGACTAACGCCGTCAGCATGTCGAGCAGATCCTCAGGAGCCACCTCTCCCTCGCAAATGCCCTCCGCCGCATCCAATTCGAAGGTACCGGCGAATACCGACAAGCGGTCCCACAGCTGCTGTTCCGGGGAACTGCACAGGTCGTAACTCCAGTCCATTGACAACCGCAGCGTCTGTTGGCGCCTCGGCGCTCCACGACTTCCCAGGGTCAGCAGTTTGTACCGGTCATTCAGTCGTTCGGCGATTTGATCGGCGGACATCGCCCGCAACCGCGCGGCCGCCAACTCGATCGGCAAGGGTAGGCCTTCAAGTGCACGGCAGATGTGCGCTACCGTAATCCGGTTGTCCTCGGTCAACTCGAACCCGGACACCGCGGCGGCGGCACGCTCCATGAACAGCGTCACGGCGTCGTACTGGGGAAGCCCGCGCAGGGACGACTCATCGTCCGTGTCGGGAATCGTCAGCGGCGGTACGCGCAGTACCGCTTCCCCTTCGATACCGAGGGCCTCCCGGCTCGTGGCCAAAATCCGAAGCTCGGGACAGGTCCGAAGCAGTTTCCCGGCGAGCGTGGCGACTGCATCCACCAAACGCTCACAGTTGTCGAGAACGAGCAGAAGGTTGCGTGTGGCGAGGTACTCCGCAATTACGCGTTCAAGTGGTCGTGCCGACCGATCGCGTATGCCGACCGCCGCAGCGACCGCATCCACGAGCAGTGACCGCTCGTTCAGTTCACCAAGCTCGACCAGTCTCACACCGCCGGTGAACCCGCGCCGCGCCTCCGTCGCAACGCGTAGCGCGAGGCGCGTTTTGCCGACCCCGCCGATCCCAGTCAACGTGACCAGACGGTAAGTAGACAATTTCGCCTTTGCGTCGGTCAGCTCGCGACGGCGGCCTACGAAGCTAGTGAGGTCCAAGGGAAGATCTCCCGCCGCTCCCCGTGTTGACGGCGGGATCGCATTGTGGAGCAGGCCGGCAGTGGAGCGGCGACGGGCTCTTGGTAGGTCTTGTTCGGAGCGCTTCGCGCCTGGTTCGGCGAGCAGGTCCATCTCTTCGACCGGAAAATCGTGAGCGAGCTGACTCTGGCGTAATTCGTCACCGAACTGCGCCGCGCTGAGGGGACGCTCCCGAGGATCTTCTGACATCGCGTGTTCGATGGCCGCGCTGACATCATCCGGAATTCCCTGCTCACGGAGATCTGGTACAGGTTGGGTGGTGATGCGGAGGAACTGTGCGACTACTTGCTCGCCGCTGTGACGTTCAAAAGCTGCGTGCCCTGTCACGGCCGAGAACAAGGTCGCGCCGAGACTGTAGATGTCGGAGGCCGCGCTGGGCGGCTCCTCTCCCTTGAGGACCTCGGGGGCTGTGAAAGCCGGGGATCCGGTGATAATGCCCGTCGAGGTCTCGAATCCCCCAGCAAAATGCGCGATGCCGAAGTCAGTCAGGGCCGGCTCGTCGTAGTCGGTGATCAGGATATTCCCCGGCTTTACGTCTCGATGGAGGATGCCGAGACGGTGGGCGGTCTCGAGCGCGCCGGCCAACTTCACTCCGAATCGCAGAGCCTCGTCTAATTCAAGTCGGCCCTGCCGGCGGATTCGGGTGTCCAACGATCCGTGCGAGTGGTATTGCATCACGATGTAGGGCCGACCACTGGTTGTGGTTCCAATGTGGAGCACGTTAGCGATGTTCGGGTGACCCGTAAGGCGGCCCATCGCCCGCTGTTCTCGAAAGAACCGTGCCCGGTTGTCTTCGTCCAGGTTGGCGGTGAGGACCTTCACCGCGACAGTGCGGTCCAGCGAGGGCTGCCCGCAACGGTAGACAAGACCGAAGCCGCCATGTCCGATTGCATGGACCTCCGCAAACCCTGCCGTGGTCAACTCCGCGACGACGGCGGACGCCACGTCACGCTGAGTCTCGAGCGGATCACCATTTGCCATGCGCAGCTGGCGATTCACTCGATCCGACGGTCTCCCGAAGACACAGCATTTCCTTGTCCCTCAATGATGTGCACTCAGGGTAGCTCCACCTGGCATCGAGTCGGGCACTTATGTTGATCAAATCATCGATACCGACCGTCTGGTTCCGTTGCAGTCGCCAGGGGAAGCCCTGTCACCACGATGCCCGAAACGGCCAGACTGGACTGGGAGTAGACCACGGCCAGCGATGCGCGAGAGATGGCCTTGACACCAATGGGTGCGCTCGCGCTCAGGCCACTCTGACCTCTCGATCGCCGGTTCTTCTCGCGTGATCACTGTGGGGCAGATCTCGACGATCGCCCCCGATGAGATTGTCGGCGCACACGGTCCGCATTTCCGATCCAGCCGGGTAGGCCAAACGATCGATCGGTCGGTCGACTGATGCGCAAGGCCCTGCACGAGCCTGTGCACGCAGTCAACCTGGGCTTTAACTCGCGGTAGGTGCGCACTCTGTTGATCAGGACGTTTGATTCGAAGACCGCTTACCGCGAGACTCACCGTCTCCGTCTCCACTGAGGTTCCTGTGTGTAGACCATGCAATCGCGGCGGATAAACCCTGTACAACAATCTATTTCGAGATGCAGACCGATATGCCTCCCTGGCGTGAGCGACGCATCCGATACTTGGCTATCTGGCCGCAAAGCTTCGCCGCCTCCACCGGGAGCGAGACGGGATGAGAAGATTATGCTGTGCAGTTCCGGCAGCTCGAGTACCTCGTCGTTCTCTCGCGCGAGAAGCACTTCACTCGCGCAGCGGATGCATGTGCTGTCTCTCAACCGGCCTTGTCGGAGGCGATCCGCAAACTGGAGATCGAACTCGATCTGCCGCTGATCGTTCGAGGCCACAAGTTCGAAGGCCTCACAGTGGAGGGCGAGCAGATCGTACGTTGGGCTCAAAGAATTCTTGCCAACCAGGAATCACTCCTGCACGAGGCCGCCAGCCTACGGTCGGGCGTCGCCGGCACCCTCCGAATAGGGGTCATTCCCACCGCATCCGCGACAGTCGCCGACCTGTCGAGCCCATTGTGTGTGAGGCACCCCCTCATCACGGTGCGTCTCACCGAAGACCTGTCTTCGAGCGAAATCACAGCTCGGCTCGATCGCTTCGAGCTCGACGGCGGCATCACCTACCTCGACGACGACATCGCCCTGCGCTACCACACTTTCCCGCTCTATCGCGAGCGATACGCACTATTGACCGCCGACGATCCGACCCGCCCGCGCCGCGCCGACATCTCCTGGCGCGAAGCGTCGACGTTGCCGATGTGCACTTTGCCGTCGATCATGCGCGGCAGGCGCATCCTCGACGACTATTTCGCCGACGACGGAGCAGTCCACACCGCACAAGTCGAAACCGATTCCATCGCTTCCCTCTATGCCCACGTCAAGACCGGGCAGTGGGCCGCCGTGGTACCTCAGGTGTGGTTCAAAGTATTCGGTGAACCACCTGGCCTCCGGTCCACTCCACTCATCGAAGGTCGCACAGCTCCAGTGGTCGGGTTGATCACCCGCGCAGAAGACCCGTCGTCCCTCCTCATTCAGGCTCTTGAAGCGACGGCTTCGGTCCTCGACCAGACATCATCGGCGACGCCTATCGACCAGTAGGACGGGCATCTTGGACACCACCCATATCCGTGGTGCACCCTCGACCGACTGTCTGTAAACCTGGGGAAGGCTGCACTGCTGATGGCTCGTCGAGACGACTACGAATACGACGAGCACAGCATCGTCGTGACGAAGAACAAGCAGTACGCCGCAGGCGTACCGGCGGTGCTCGTATCACTTCAACGCGGCATGTCACAGATGGGTGCGACGCGCACCGCTGCCTCTCTCGCCAAACTCAATCAGCGCAAAGGTTTCGACTGTCCCGGCTGCGCCTGGCCGGAAACACCCGGCCACCGCAAGCACGCCGAATTCTGCGAGAACGGCGCCAAGGCCGTCGCCGAAGAAGCCACCAAGCGGACCGTCGGCCCAGACTTCTTCGCCACGCACTCCGTTGACGATCTCCTCGGCCGCACCGAGTACTGGCTCGGGCAGCAGGGACGCCTCACCCACCCGATGGTGCTACGCCCAGGCACCACACACTACGAACCAATCGAATGGGATGACGCGAACCGCATCATCGCAGACGAACTGAACGCGCTGGGTAGCCCACATGAGGCGATCTTCTACACCTCCGGCCGAACGTCTAATGAAGCAGCGTTCCTCTACCAGTTACTGATTCGCTCGTTCGGCACCAACAACATGCCCGACTGTTCGAACATGTGTCACGAATCGTCCGGCAGCGCACTGACCGCCTCGATCGGCATCGGCAAAGGATCGGTATCCGTTCCGGATATCGAGAATGCCGACCTCATTCTCATCGCCGGCCAGAACCCGGGCACCAACCATCCACGCATGCTCTCCACACTCGAAAAAGCCAAATCCAACGGCGCCCGGGTTATCGCCATCAACCCGCTCCCCGAAGCCGGACTACTGCGGTTCAAAGACCCACAGAAGGTTCATGGTGTCATCGGCGACGGAGCCGCGATCTCCGACGACTTCCTGCAGATCCGCATCGGCGGCGACATGGCCCTCTTCCAGGGGTTGGCCAAACTGCTCGTCGCCGCCGAGGACGCCGCACCAGGCACCGTCCTCGACCGCCCCTTCATCGACCGCCACACCGCGGGGTTCGACGCATGGCTCGATCACATCCGCAGAGTCGATCTCGACACGGTCGTCGACGCCACCGGCCTGACAATCGAACAACTCCACGACACAGCCCAGGCTCTGATCGAGTCGAACGCCACCATCATCTGCTGGGCGATGGGGCTGACCCAGCAAACACACGGTGTGGCCACGATCGAAGAAGCAGTGAACCTGCTGCTGATGCGCGGCATGATCGGCAAACCCGGAGCCGGGGTATGCCCCGTCCGCGGGCACTCCAACGTCCAAGGCGACCGCACCATGGGCATCTGGGAGAAGATGCCAGAATCGTTCCTCGCCGCCCTCGACACCGAATTTGACATCACCTCACCACGAGAACACGGCCTCGACGCCGTCGACTCCATCCGCGCCATGCGACAACGGCGAGCCTCGGTGTTCATGGCAATGGGTGGCAATTTCGTGTCCGCCACGCCCGACACCGACGTCACAGAGGCCGCCCTCCGGAACTGTTCGCTGACCGTCCAGGTGTCCACAAAACTCAACCGGAGCCATCTCGTTCACGGCCGCACCGCACTCATTCTGCCGTCGCTCGGCCGCACCGACAAGGACGTCCAGGCGACTGGCAAGCAGTTCGTGACCGTCGAGGATTCGATGTCGATGGTCCACCGTTCCCGCGGAAGTCTCACCCCGTCGGGTATCCACATGCGCTCCGAAGTCGCCATCGTCTGCGGCATCGCCGAGACGCTGTTCGGCCCCGGCCATCCCGTGCCGTGGACATCGTTCACCGCCGACTACGACCTCATCCGGGACGCGATCTCACGCGTCGTGCCCGGCTTTGAGGGCTTCAACACCAAGGTCCGACAGAAAGAAGGGTTCGGACTCCCCCACCCGCCGCGAGACTCACGCACGTTCCAGACGAAGACTGGGAAAGCGAACTTTGCCGTCAACGACCTCGTGTGGCTACCTGTTCCGCCTGGCCGACTCATGTTGCAGACCATGCGAAGTCACGACCAGTACAACACCACCATCTACGGTCTCGACGACCGCTACCGCGGCGTCAAAGGCGGCCGGCGAGTTCTGTTCGTCAACACCCGCGACATCAAGAAACTCGGATACCGAGACGGCGACCACGTCGACTTGATTTCCGAATGGAAGAACCGGAGCGGGTCCATCGAAGAACGACGAGCCGACAACTTCCGACTCGTCGCCTACCCCACGCCTGTCGGCAACGCCGCCGCCTACTACCCCGAAACCAACCCCCTCATTCCCCTCGACCACGTCGCAGACAAATCCAACACACCCGTCAGCAAAGCCGTCCTGATTCGGCTCGAGCACCGACCCTGATGGGACGCATCACCACCCGCCGCCCCATCGTGCGCGTGCGTGGACCGAACTCCACATCTCGGCCCGACACACTCGTTGTCGAGGAACCACTCGAAATCCGCGTCGGAGCCTCCCCGCTCGCGGTCACGATGCGCACCCCGGGCCACGATGTCGAACTCGCGCACGGCTTCCTCCTCACTGAAGGAGTCATCAACAGCGGTGACGACGTCGCTTCTGCCCGCTACTGCGACGGAGTGGACGACAACGGCCTCAACACCTACAACGTCCTCGACATCACCCTCACCGAGGGCATCCCCCCACCTCAACCCGGTGTCGAACGCAACTTCTACACAACCTCCTCATGCGGAGTATGTGGGAAAGCATCGCTCGACGCCGTTCGCCTCGCGACGGTCCATTCCCCAGCCGAGGACACCACCACGGTGCATGTCGATGTTCTGGCGACGCTGCCCGACCGGCTACGCCAGTCGCAGAAAGTATTCGACAGCACCGGTGGCTTACATGCAGCCGCACTTTTCGATCAGTACGGGCAGTTACTCGCCCTCCGCGAAGATATCGGCCGACACAATGCCGTCGACAAGGTCGTCGGCTGGGCAATCGCTCAACACCGCATCCCCTGCAGGGGCAGCATCCTCATGGTCAGCGGTCGCGCCTCGTTCGAACTCGCCCAAAAGGCCGCAATGGCAGGCATACCCATACTTGCCGCTGTCTCCGCGCCGTCGTCACTCGCTGTCGACCTCGCAGACGAAACAGGACTAACACTCGTGGGGTTTCTTCGCGGCCAGAACATGAACCTCTACACCCACACCCAACGGGTAGTGCAGGGCTGACCACGTGAAATGCACGGGCCCGCGGGCTTCGGCCGCGAGTTCTGCGCGGAGAGGCGCGGCAAGGTCAACTGCGCCGATGTTGGACAGGTGTCGTGGGCCCCAGGAGACGAACCGGTCAAACGTGTACTCGACCCAGGGGCCGTGCCGTCGTACACAACTGGCTTCGGCGAGCTCCGCGAGTATCCTGTGGACGCATGTCGTCATGCGAACGCGTCGAGGGTCGGCACTCGTGGGCATTCCGATCACTTCGGCGACGCTGACATCCGTCCTCGCCTTCCACCAGCGTTTCGAGTACCGACAATCCTCTCGTGTTACTCCCTCGCGTTTTCAGACATAAGCGGTATGGGGCAGACAGCGCAGCCTCCGAAGGAGACGCGGAGTCTGTTCACCTTTGTTGCATAGCTAATCTGCGAATTGGCCGGTGCGCGCACAGCGAAGTATTGCAGATGACCTCGGTCCGTAGCGCCGGTGTGGCGGCGAAATCTTATCGGGTTAGCGGACTGTAGAACACCAAGCCGTTGCCGTTATTGTCGTAGCCCACTGCACGGCGTTCATGTCCGTCGTCATACGGGCCTCCCACAATGGCACCACCGCTGGCTTCTATGGCCTTCGCCGCAGTGTCGACATCGACTGTCCTAATGCCGACGACAACCTGCCCGGGTATGGGATGGTCCACCGCAGTCGCCAACGCGACAGTGACAGTCCCTCCATCGAGGGCCGCGAAGTGGTCCCCGTCGCGGAACTTCAACGGCATTCCCAGGGTCTCGCAGTAAAACCGGATCGATTCGTCCAAGTTGTCGGTCGACAGGACGATCATTCGCACTTCATGCTCGCTCAACGGTGCCTCCCATGTAATTCTCGGTCATTCCGGGCCTTGTGACGGAGTCAGGCGGGGTCGGGCCGGCACGCACCCCGCCGTTACTGAGACAGATGGTCATCACCGTGTGCCCGGCTTCAACCGCAGCCGGTACGACAAATCCTGCGCATGAGCGACGACTATTGCGCTCACCAACACCGAGTTCGACACCCTTCCTTCATCTTCCGCCCCCGATGCCGTAACGGTGCCTTCCTAGCGTCGTCTCACCCCGAACAGCATGTGGTCCACAAGCGTGCCCGCAGCCTGGGCGGCCCGAGTGTGGTCGCCGGCGGCGATGTGCTCGATCAATGCAGTGTGGACGACTTCATGCCCCGGGATGTCTGCGGTGGCCTCGACACTGGCCGCGACGGCTTCAATTAAGCCCTGGTATAACTCAATCAAGATCGTGTTATGCGAGCAGCGCACCACGGCCAAGTGAAACTCGGCGTCGGCGGCGGCAGCCTCATCGAGGGGTCCGCCTGCAACGTGATGGCTCTTCGCCAACAGTGCGCGCAGTTCGGCTAGTTCTTCGTCGGTGCGATTACTCGCGGCGAGCCTGGCGCCTTCGACCTCCAGTCCACGCCGAACCTGCAGAATCTCTTCCAGCTCGGTGCCGCACAGCCGCCCCAGCGCCCCGGACACCTCGCTGGTGGCGCGGACATAGGTCCCGTCGCCCTGCCGAACCTCGAGGATTCCTGCATGAGCTAGACCGCGGACCGCCTCACGCACCGTATTGCGGCCGACACCAAGAGTCTGTACGAGTTCTGTTTCATTCGGGATGCGTTGCCCGACTGGCCAGTCCCCCTTTGTGATTCCCACTCTGATCTGCGCGATGACTTGGTCGACTAGACCGGCTCGTCGAACGGTGCTCAACACCACACAAACAACCTTTCATCCAATGATGGGATGTATGCAACGATACCAAAAATGAGGCCGATGCAGCGAATAAAGCGACAAAATGACTACGCCGACAACGTGGCGCTGGAGATCGACGGTGCGATCGAGATGCGGGCGAGCCCCGTGCCCGCGCTGGCTGGCGGCACCTTGCTTGCCATAGCCGTCATCCTCACGGCGTTAAACCTGCGGTCCGCGGTGACGAGCGTGGCCCCACTACTGGGCGACATGCAACAGGACTTAGCCGTTTCGGCGGCCTGGGCAGGCGTGCTCACCACTTTGCCTGTCTTATGCTTCGCTGCCGCAGGCTTGGCAGCCCCGAGGCTGGCTACCCATCTCGGGTTGGGTCGCGCGATCTCGTGCTCTCTTGTCATGATTACAGTCGGTCTCGCCGTGAGGGCCCTCGACGGGCCGGCCTTGGTTCTTGGAGCGAGCCTCGTGGCCTGCGCCGGCATTGCGTTGGTGAATGTGCTGATCCCAGTCGTTATCAAGGGTTCGTTTCCGGCCAAGATCGGCCTGATGACAGGGATCTACACCGCAGCCCTTCAAGGCGGCGCAGCAATAGGCTCGGCGCTGACCCCGGGTCTGGAACAACCGCTGGGCGGATGGCGGCCTGCCCTGGCGATTTGGGCCGCACTTGCAGTCACCGCCCTAGTGGTGTGGGTACTGGCGGCGCGGCGACACGGTGCTACGTGGGTACAAGCTCAAGTGTCTGAGACGCGCCGATCGCTCCTTCGCAACCGGTTAGCTTGGACCGTCACGCTGTTCTTCGGCAGTCAATCATTCATGGCATACATCGTAATGGGTTGGTTGCCACAGGTTTTTATTGATGCAGGCGTGCCAAAACTGCAGGCTGGGATAATCGTGGGGATGTCGGCATTGATCGGCGTTCCAATTGCATTAGTGATCGCCCCTCTAGCCGCGCGCAAACGCAGCCAGAGTGCGTGGATCGTCGGCCTCAGCACGGTCGGCGTGATTGGCGCGGTGGGGGCCATGGTCGCCCCGGCCTCCCATCCACTGATCTGGAGCATTGCCATCGGTGTCGGACAGAGCGTCTTTGCACTGGCTCTCACTGTCATCGCCCTCCGGACGAAGACTACGGGAGAAACGGTTCAGCTATCAGGAATGGCTCAAGGATTCGGGTACTTGATCGCCAGCGCGGGCCCCCTGTTCTTCGGGCTTCTCCATGAGCTGACGCATCGATGGACCGCTTCTTGGATCCTGTTTCTTGCGGTGTGCACCGTTCAAATCGTCACCGGCGCCTTGGCCGGACGTAACCGGTACGTCTGACCCGTGCCGCCCGCGGCCGCTTGCCGTGTCGGATCTCGCTCAGGACTGCGTCGGGCGGTCAACGAGGGCGAGTTCGTAAAGCAAGCCGTCGCGGGCGGTCGTCAGTAGGTCCGCATGCACGTAGCCGTGCGCCCCGCCCGGAGTAGCTTCATCGAACGTTGGATAAGGCCCGGGCTCGATGCGCATTGGATTAAGCCAGAGTTGAATGGCGCCGGCGTGAACCCGAGGGGCGCCTCTCGCAGCGTGCGGGACACCGCAGTAAATCTCCGGTTTCGGCATGGGCATTCTCGGCGCAGGATGGTGTCCACAAAGCCGGTGATCGTCTCCGCGGCGACGTACGCGCGTGGAGCCGGACTGGCGCTCACTCACCAAGACTGACCATGGCAGCGGACTACCCATACCGGGTCCGCCCCTAGGCGGTCGCACCGTCCTCGTCGACGTCGCCCGGGGCCGAAGGTGTAATAGTTTGCCCTGAAGACGACGTCGCCTTCTGGCGCCGCACCACCACGTTTACCGGTCCGGCCAGACACTTCCGCACGGAAGGGCGCGAATCCCGTCATTGCGCGACACCCGGGCGGGCCCTATGAAGTCGTTCCGTTGCAAATGCCGCATTGAGGATCAACCAGCTGCCTAGACTGATTGTGCAACAGCACATTTGAAACTTCGAGGTCGAGACTGAAGCGGCCGACACAGGCGGAAGCCGCCTTCGCCCGATCGACGACGATCAAACGCCAAACCCCGTTCAATCAGGATATCTAATTGAACGGGGATCGACTCACAGCCCAGTACCCGCTGCTATCGCGACGTTTCGTAGGCACCTTATCAATCCGGGTGGGTCCGACCTCACTCGGCTCGAGGCGAGATCAATGCCTGAACCGCCGCAGTCGACATTGTCTTGACGATCGACTCCTGGTCAAGCCCTTTGTTGAGGGTGGGTACGGTATTCAACATCGAGAACACCGCCTGCGTGAGCAGGCGCACCTCCGGATCCGACAGCTCGGGCCGCAGCGACGAGACTGTCGAAATCCACTCCTCGGCGTACATATTCATCGCTCGTCGGATGCGCCGACGATCCGTTTCGGGAAACGCGTGCTCGTTCTTGAGGAAAATTAGCGTTGTCGGAGCCGCAGACAGCACCGACCTGATGTGGAAGTCGACCATGGCGTCCAGCGCAGCACGCGGATCGGGCTCCGATTCCACCGTCGCCCGCGCGGACTGATGGAGAAACTCCAACGGATTTTCCACCACTGCGATGAGGAGGGCCTGCTTGTTCTGGAAGTGACGATAGAGCCCGGGAGCGGAGATTCCCGCCTTCGCGCAGATCATCTCGACCGTGACCGAGTCGTAGGGCTTGTGCAGGAACAGATCGGCGGCGACTCTTAGCAGTAGCTCCCGGCGTGACGGGCGAACCGTTGGCGCCGTTGCCGGCATCTGGTCAGTCTTCATGGTTCACACCAGCAACTGGAGAGCCCAAAAAATCAGGGACCGGCGCATGAAGAGTCGCACACCACCCGCAGGCGGCGCGCCCAACCATCTTGATCAGTTCCATGCAACCAATGGTAACACTCATTAACACAATCGGACAGCAGACGGACACCTGCCGTCGTTAGCTGCGGGCCGACACTCCCCCGCGGGACCCCACGATTTCACGTCTGGTCAGGCATGTTGCTAGCCGGGCCCAATGAAGGCGCTGGATTGCCCGCCAAGTGTTGACAAGCTCACACTCTCGTTCTACGTTAATGCTCATTCACGTTAATGCGCATTCACACACGAAAGGTTGTGGCTATGCGATTCATCTTCATGAGCGAGGGCGAAACGCCCCCAGGGCATACCCATGAGCACCGTTACCGGGAGCTCGTCGACGAGGTCCTCCTCGCCGAAGAGGTGGGATTCGATGCGTTCGGCACTTCTGAGCAGCACGTGGCGATCGGCACAGCGACGACATCCGCCCCGGAGGTCCTCTATCCGTACCTGATGGCCCTCACCACACGCATTCGGTTCGTGCACCTGGTCACCCTGCTGCCCACACGCATCAACCACGCGCTTCGGGTCGCCGAGAGGCTGGCCACCGAAGACATTCTGTCCAACGGCCGCGTGGAACTCGGTGTCGGCCGAGGCAATACCACACTCGCACTGCGCGCCTTTGAGGTTTCGCCGACGGAAAACAAGGCGCAGCAGATTGAAGGGCTCGAAGTCATTCGCCGCGCACTGCACAACGATGTCTTCTCGTTCGTGGGCGAGCACTACAAGATCCCACCACGAAGCCTGGTACCCAAAGGAATTCAAACTCCGTATCCACCGATCCACATGGCCACCGGAAGTCCCGAATCTGTTCGAACTGCCGCCGAACTCGGCGTCGGCGCGATTGTCGGAGGCTTCTACCTCGGCTTCGAATTCCTCGAGAACATGCTCCGCATCTACGACGACGCTCTCGCCGGCGCGACGCACACATACCCACGACAGGCACAAAAGCTCGTCGCGGTCGGCGGCGGTATGCATTGCGCCGAAACCCGGGACGAAGCCCTCAAGTGGGCAAGGGGCCTCACTGAATCAGTCGCACTATCGACGGACGCATACCAGCGCCTCTCGAAACTCTCCGATGACTACCAGTACATGGGAGCCGTCAAGCATCTCGACTTCAACGACGAACGTTACATGTTCGAAGAGTCGTCCGGCTTCATCGTAGGAGATCCCGAGGACTGCGTCGCCCAGGTCCAGCGATTCGCCGACTTGGGCGCCGACTCCCTCGTCATGCGCATCGACGGGCTCCCCCACAAGGAACTGATGAAGTCGATCGAACTGTTCGGCAAATACGTAATCCCCAAGTTCAAGAACCCCAAGGCTGTCGTGCGCACCCCTGAGGCGATTCTGGACGATATTCGCACCGCACGACCGGCCCACTATGCCGAGCTCGAAGCGTTCGAAAGTGCACAGAAGGAAACAACCAGCAACACCGTCGAGGTAGGAGAAGCACGATGAGCACATTGGCCGCGGATGACATCTTTAGCCGATACCCGAAGGAGATCTTGATCGAGCGCAAGCCGAACGGGGTCCTCCTCATCACCATCAACCGTCCCGAGCGACTGAACTCCCTGACGATGCCGATGTTCAAGCACCTGTCCGAAATCTGGGAGGACGTCGACCGAGACCCCCAGACGCGAGTCGCCGTCATCACCGGCGCCGGCCGCGGCTTCTGCACGGGCATGGACGTGCGCCAACCGGACCCCACTCTGGATGATGCGATCGAACTCATGGAGGACGAACGGCGACGGATCATGAGCCTCCTGAACATGGACAAGCCACTCATCTCGGCGATCAACGGACCGGCGGTGGGCTGGGGGTTGTCGATGGCACTGCTCGCGGATATCAGCGTAGCCGCTGAGGACGCCTTGCTCCTGGACGGCCACACCCGCATCGGGGTGGTCGCCGGCGACCATTCTTCCCTGATCTGGCCGCTGCTGGCCGGCATGGCCAAAACGAAGTACTACCAACTAACTTCAGCAAGTCTGACTGGCGCGGAGGCTGAACGCATCGGCCTGGTAAGCCTCACCGAACCGAAGGACGCCGTGCTCGGGCGTGCCCTGGCGATCGCCGACGATCTTGCGCAGGGCTCGCAGCAGGCAATCCGCTGGACGAAGCGATCGCTGAACTCAGGTTGGCTGACCAACGCCCTCCCTCAGCAGGAATTGTCTGCGGCGTTGGAGACCCTCAATTTCGCCGGCGCGGACTACACAGAGGCCCGACAAGCCTTCCGCGAGGGCCGGCCGGCCCAATTCCCCTCCGCCCGCCGCGATAACCACTCCGTCTTTGATTCCCCGGCGACGCAAGAAGTTGCTAGGTGAAGCATGTCAGGACTTGAGACCCGACAGGCCGCTGGGTTCACCACTGTAGACCGCGCGGGCGTCCTGGTCGTCACCGTGGACCGGCCGCCGGCAAACGCACTGAACCGATCAGCCATTCACAGTCTCGCGGCGCTGTTTGCCGAACTCGGCGAGATGCGTGAAGCGCCGCCGGTCGTCCTCACAGGTCAGGGAGAACGATTCTTCTGTGCCGGAGGCGACATAAGAGAGCTCGAGGGAGCCGCCCAAGAAGAGCTGGACGCCCGGATGCGCGAGTTTCATGCGCTACTCGTGGCCATGGACCGATACCCGCGACCGGTGATCGGCGCGATCAATGGTCACTGTGTGGGCGGTGGCATGGAGATTGCCCTGTTCGCCGACACCGTGTTGGCCGTCCAAGGTGCGCGATTCGGTTTCCCAGAGATCAATCATGGCCTCCTACCGGCCGATAAGGGCATTCAGCGCGCCACCCGACGACTCGGAGCACGCGCAGCGAGGAAACTGCTCTTGTCGGGGGACTTATTTGATGTCGAGCGCGCACTGGAGATCGGCCTCGTCGATGTTCTCGCGGACCCCGCAGAGCTTGTCGATGCGGCAGTCGCATCCGCGAGACTCGCCGGGGCAAAGGCACCAGTGCTCTACGGCGCTTTGAAACGCAGCCTGAACGATCCAGACGACGCCCGCGACGGTACCTCTCTGCAACGCACACTTGGGTCTGCCGCCGAATACTTCGACGACCCCGTTGCCCGAGGATTGCGAGATAGCTGGAACGGCAGCCGATCTCGAGGAGGAAAGGGATGAAGGTGGAATCGTGTTAGCCGTCGTTGTTGCAGGCTTTGTCAGCGGCGCGGTTCTGCTGCTCGCGACAGTGGGCTTTGAACTCGTGCGCCGGGTGGAGGGCTTCCTCAATATCGCGCTTCCCCAGCTCATTGTGCTCAGCGGGTTCAGTGCGTACGGATTCAACGTGCTGCTTGGGCTGCACTGGATAGTCTCCTGTCTCGCGGCGATCGCGGTCACGTCGGTGGCGGGCGTCGTATCGGCTCGGCTGATCTTTTGGCCGATGCGCGGACGTCCGCACTATATCCCGATGATCGCGTCCGTCGGTCTCGCATTCTTCATTCACGCAATGATCGAGGTATTCACGGGGTACGGCGTAAAGACGCTCAACGTCCCTCTGCAAGAGACCTTCCGCATCGGTGGGATTGCAGTGGCCGGAATTGATCAGGTCGCGGTAGTCATCATTGCCGCCCTGGTGGTTGTGGCATTGCATTTTTGGCTGTCGAAGTCCTACAGCGGACGGGCGTTGCGCGCGATGGCCAACAATCAGGCGCTGGCTCAAATTCGCGGCGTCAACACCTCCTATCTGCAATACCTCACCTGGGCGGTGGCGAGTGCGCTGGCTGCGCTGGCGGGAACGCTCATCGCCTTCACCGCACGCATTTACCCCGAGCTTGGCTGGGATCAGGTGCTGATCATTTCCGCCGCCGCAATCATCGGCGGACTCGGCAGTATCTACGGCGTGATGCTTGCGGCCGTCCTCGTTGGTCTCACGTCAAGTCTCGCGACCCTCGTCATCCCGTCCGAATACACCCAGATGGTTGTGTTCGCGGTCATCGCCTTGGTCGTGTTCATCCGGCCTGAGGGCCTCTTCAGCGGTCCGAAGGAGCGTGTCGCATGAGCACTCTGCTGATTCTTGGCGGACTGATCACCCTTATGGGGATCTACGCCGTCGCAGCCCTAGCGCTGAACCTTCAGTTCGGTGTCGGCGGGATGGTGAACTTCGGTGTGGCGGCGTTCTTCGGTGTCGGCGCCTACGCCTACGCACTCGCTGTCATGCCGGCTCCATCCGGCTCCTACACATATATTCTCGGGCTTGGCTTGCCGTGGTGGGCGGGCGCAATCATCGGTGGTCTTGTATCAGCTCTACTCGCGTTCGTTGTGGGAAGCGGCCTACTGAGGGTCGGTGGTGAGTACCTCGCTGTTGTCTCGCTCGCGCTTGCCGAGGTGATCCGCCAGCTGTTCATCAACCAACCGGCGATCGCTAATGGGGCGCGCGGACTGCTGAACGCGCCGGTGCCCAGTCTCGACATCATCCCGGGCCGAGCGCAGGCGTTGTTCGTCGCCGCGGCCGTTGTGGTTGTTCTCGGAATCAGCTACCTGCTCTTCCGGCGTGTGACGCGATCGGCTTTCGGTCGAAGCCTGCGCGCCATAAACCAGAACGAAGCAGTCGCTCGCTCGCTCGGTGTGAACGTCTACGCGGTCAAGCTCAAGGCTTTCGTCTTTGCCGCGTTCTTCATGGGTCTGGCCGGGGTCATGTACGTGTGGTATCTGTCGATCCTTACTCCGACATTCTTCAACGTGAATATCACCTTCACGGTCTTCATTGCTCTGATTATCGGCGGGACAGGCAGCAATGCCGGCGCGGTGCTTGGTGCGGTCGTCCTGTTGGGTCTGCGCGAAGGCCTCACATACATCCAGGTGGACTTCATTACGCCGGAGCTGTTGGCCAGTCTTCAGGACGCACTGCAGGGTTTGGTCCTCATTGTGATACTCCTGTTCTGGCCGGGTGGTCTCTTCCGGCCGCGGCTGGCCGTCTACCCGCCACCCCGCTCCGCCTCCGTGGCGCCTGCTGTGCTGGCCACTTCTGCGGCAGGTGGTCGCTGATGACTACACCGAATCCCTTGCTCGAAGTGAAGGGCGTTGTGAAGAGCTTTGGTCAGCTCCGGGCACTCGACGGTGTCGACATGGTAGTGGGCCGAGGCAAGGTTACTGGTCTCATCGGGCCAAACGGGTCCGGCAAAACGACGCTGTTCAACGCGGTGTCCGGTTTCCTCGAGCCTGATGCGGGGACGGTCCTGTTCGACGGTCGCGTCGTGACAGGGGCTCCGACGCATCAACTTGCCCGGATGGGTCTCAAGCGCACATTTCAGAACACCGCCGACTTCACCGACATGTCGGTCGTGCAGAATCTGCTCACCTCTGTGCGCACAGTGCCAGGCGAGCGCCTGTCACGGCTCTTCACGTCTCCGCGGCAGATTTCGGTGAGTGAGCGCAGCTTGGTCGACCGTGCATGGATATTGCTTGATCGCTTGGGATTGACGGAACTGGCGAATGCCCGCGCGGGAGATCTGTCGATCGGCCAGGGGCGCCTGCTCCAGATTGCCAGACTGCTCATGGAGCCGCCGTCGCTGTTGATGCTCGATGAGCCTTCCTCGGGGCTCAACCCCGACGATCAGCACCGCCTATCGACGACAGTGCGTCAGCTGCGCGACGTCGAGGGTGTAACGGTGCTCGTCATCGAGCACAACATGTCGTTCATGAACGCGATTTCCGATGCACTGTACGTAATGCACGACGGCCATGTCATCGCAAGCGGCCCACCGGCGGAAGTCATCCGCGACCCCCTAGTTATCGAAACCTATTTGGGAGTGCGCAGTGCCACTGCTTGATGTCGAGAACCTAACCAGCGGGTACGGTCGAAATAACATCATCCGTGGCATATCGTTTGCTGCTGATGAAGGATCGATCACAGCCATCATTGGTCCTAATGGCGCCGGCAAGACAACCCTCGTGCAGACCATCGCCGGGGTCGTCGATGCGCGCGGCGGGAGCGTCAAGCTTGGTGGAGAGCCACTCGATGGGATGCCCGCCCGCGAGCGAGCTCGCCGCGGCCTCGGATATACGCCTCAGCTGCGCAACGTCTTTGGCGCACTATCCGTCGAGGACAATCTGGAAGTTGTCACGCGCGCGATGCGGCTGCCTCATGACCGCGTGGATGAGGTTTTCGAACTGTTCCCGATCCTCGCCGAGCGCCGGAAGCAGCGATCTGGGACGCTTTCAGGCGGGCAACGCCAGCAGCTCGCCATCGCCTCCTCGTTGCTCATGCGGCCGAGGCTGTTGATCCTCGACGAACCCACCACCGGGCTAGCGCCACAGATTGTCGATTCACTCATCGAGCAGATCTGCGTTATCGAGCGCAGCGGGACTGGCGTCTTATGGGTGATCGAAGAGCATCCCAGCCAAATCCTGCCGCTGTGCGGACGCGTATTTCTCATGGAATCCGGCCAGATTCATCACGAGGCGAACGGGCCGCAACTGCTCGCGGATCCGGGCTTCGCCGAGATGTTTTTGGGTGCCCGAATTCCACAGGCGTGAGCGCCACGCATGGTTTTACGCGATCGCAGATAGAGAATACCGGTTTGACTCTCCTTGCTTCTACCAAGAAGTGTCTACCGCCCTCCCCGAAGCAATAGTCCCACAGGAGATTTTGAGGATGAAAGTACTAAGAGCAACAGCAGGTAAGGTGTCAGTCGCGTGCGTCGTCATGGCGACCGGGGCAGTGCTCACAAGTTGTGGCGACGGTGGAGGGGCGTCCGGCGGAACCACGGTGATCGGTGTGGCCGCGCCGCTATCGGGTGAAGCCGCCATTTTCGGCGGGCCCGTCGATTCGATCACCCGAGCAGTAGTGAACCATGTCAACAAACGCGGCGGCATCAACGGGACTACACTCGAGGTTGTGAGCGAGGACGAGAAGTTCAACGCCGAGGATGGAGTCCGCGCCGTCACCAAGCTCATCAATAAAGATGACGCGCAATTCATCTTGGGTCCGACGTCATCGACATTCATGGCGACGCTCAGCCAGGCAGAACGCAGCGAGGTTGCCATCGCATCTCCGTATGCCGGCATCGTCGAGTACGACGACCAGGCCAACCCCTACACCTTCCGTACCATTGGCCCGGACACTTTCGATGGCCTGGCGGTTGCAAAAAACATCTGGGACAACGGTTTCAAGACTCTATCGATACTCTACGAAAACTCTGACTCAGCACGAAGCACATCGAGCTGGTTGGAGGACTACTACACACGGCTCGGCGGCAAGGTCGTGGCGAAAGTCGCATTCAACGGGGGACAGAGCTCCTATCTGCCGGAGGTTCGCAGTGCCTTTGAACCCCAACCCGATATGGTGTTTCTCGCCGGCTCCGTCGAGCCTGCTGTACCGATCGTGCGCGAGTGGGCGCGGTCAGGGATTCCTGGCAAATGGTCCTTTATCGCCGAGCTGACCTTCCCCGTGCTACTCGACGAGGTCGGTGCCCAATACCTCGAAGGCGCGTACGGGCAGTCCGCGTTCGCAGCAGACTCGCCGTCCGTCTCGGGGATGCGCGATATGCTGATCGAGGAGTACGGCCAGGAGCAAGGCATGGCCATCGCTCAGCAGCCCACGGCGGCCATGGCATACGATGCGATCGTTTCGGGACTCTTGGCGATGGCGGCCGGTGGCGAGGCTACAGGCACGGCGATTGCCGAGAATCTTCACAACGTGACTGATTCCGGTGGCGCGCCGGTGTTCTCCCTGGATGAGGGCCTGGATCTCCTGGCCAGAGATGAGAAGATCGACTATCACGGTGCCAGCGGCCCCGTCGACTTCAACTCGACGAACACGGCCGCACCCGACTACGGCGTATATCAGGTGGTCGATGGGAAGTGGCAGGTAGTCAAGCGCTACACGGGCACCGAGATCAATGATCTGGCTGAGGAATTGCAGTGACCGTGGGGACGGAGATGAAGAACATGGTTTCAAAGAGTTCGCCTGAAGGCGGCAGGAACGGGGTACCCGTGCTGCGCAGCGTGTCGGGATTCGAAGCCGTGGATCGCACCTTCGCTCAGATGCTGTGCGACCGCGCCGAGCGCGAACCGGATACGGTCGCATTCTGCAGTTGGGTGGACGGCGATGCCCGCCCGACCAGCTGGAGCGAGTACCTGGAGGAAGTGCGGGAGACCACCCTGGGCCTCCATGATCTCGGGGTGGCGCCGGGCGACCGGGTGGCCATCATGTCTTCTACCCGCCGGGAGTGGGTCGTGGCGGCACTCGCCATCCTGAGTGTCGGCGGCGTTCCCGTCGGCGTGTATCCAACCAGCTCGGTCCCCGAGGTTGAGTACGCGCTCGAAAGCAGCGGCGCAACTGCTATTTTCGCCGAGGGCACATCTGACATCGCCAAGGTCCGCGCGGTCGCTGCCGGATTGCCACATTTGCGTGCAACTATCGGGTTCGATGCCGAGCCAGCGGACCTGCCGGAAACGGTCAAAACCGTACATTGGGACTACTTACGCGCCGTCGGAAGCGCACGGGCTGTGGCTGAGCCGGAACTGTTCACGCTTCTTGTCGAAGCGGGCGACATAGACCAGCTGGCCGCGCTGTTTTACACGTCTGGATCCACCGGCGCGCCAAAGGGCGTGAGACACACGCACCGCACTCTCCAGTACTCCGTACTTGGTTTCGCAATGTCCTACCCCGAGATCGGGACGACCCGGCACGATCTCGTTGGATTCCTCGGACTATCACACGTCGCGCCGGCTCTAGTCGGCGTCTTCGCGCCGATAATGACGCGACTCGTCATCACGTACTGCACAATGGATCAGCGAGTTGAAGCGCTCATCGGGGTGCGGCCAACTGCCGTCCTATGGCCGCCGAGGATGCATGAGAAGCTCGCCAGCGAAGTGCTGCAGACGCTTGCCGAGTCCGGCAGAGCCTTCCGCCTCGGATACTCGATTGCCATGAAGGTCGCCCGCAAGGTCAGTGATCTACGCTGGCGTGGGCGTCAGGTGCCAAGGTACCTCGAAGCGCTCTACGGATTGTGCATGAAATGCGTCTTCCTACCACTGCGGGCGAAGGTCGGCATTGACCGCATCAAGGTCAGTTGGACAGCCTCCGGAAGCATGACCCCCGACGTCGCCGCGCTCTGGCATATGTGGGGTCTCGATCTTCGCGAGCTTTTCGGTACAACAGAAACGTGTGGCTCCGTGATCGCCCAATGGGACCGGGCCTTTCCGGCGCCAGGAACCATCGGAAAGGCCATGCCCGATCCCCGGTGGGTTGTCCGTGTATCCCACGAAGGCGAGCTGCAGGTGCGCAGCCCATGTCTCTTCGACGGCTACTGGCACAATCCGGAAGCCACAGCCTCGGCTCTGGAGGACGGGTGGTATCGCACAGGCGATCTTGTCGAGCTGAGCTCCGATGGCGAGGTGACGATCATCGGGCGAATGAAGGATGTCCTCAAGACCAGCGGCGGCAAGAGCGTCAGCCCGCAGCCGATAGAGGTACGGCTCAAAGCGAGTCCGCTCATCGACGAGGCGATCGTCGTAGGCGAAGGCCGGAAATACCTCACGGTACTGCTCAGCGTCAGCGACGAGACGCAGGCAATGACTCCACACGAACGCGATGCTGCTCTGACCCGATGGATCGACGAGGTCAACTCCGAACTCGCCCGTCCACTGCAATTGAAGAAGTTCCGGATTCTGCCGCGGGCGCTGTCAGCAGCAGCGGGCGAGCTGACGGCCAAAGCCACCATCCGGCGCTCCAACATCCTCGCCTCCTTCACCGATCTCGTCGACGACATGTACGACGTCGGCGAGCAGGACGAGATTGCCCGCCAGGCTCGATTTGCCAGGACGGATCGCAAGTAGGTGCCACTATGAACGAACTTCGGATCGAATACATGACGAGTGCCGAAATCGGTGACGCAATCGCAGACGGGGCACGCACAGCGATCCTGCCCCTCGGTGCAGTCGAACAACACGGCCGGCATCTACCGCTATCAATGGACGCCGACCACGCCGACGAGCTTGCCGTGCGGGTCGCGAACGACCTCGGCGGTGCGCTCGTCCTGCCGACCGTTCGTGTCGGATACTCGCCACATCATCTCGGATACCCCGGCACACTGTCTCTCCGGGCGTCGACTCTCGAGGCGATCTGCGAAGACTACGGCGCCCACCTGGCCGCGTCCGGTTTCGAGCGGATTGTCCTGTTCTCGGGCCACATCGGCAACTACCCGGTCATGCGCGACTTCGAGTTGCGTCTGGCGGACAAATTGGCACCACTGTCGGTCATCGTCTTCACCGACAGTGAAGCGATTCTGGACGCCTGGCGCTGGGCCGCCGAGGACATGGCCTCCCTGGGCGGCAACGTCGGTGGGCACGCCGACGTCGCGGAAACCTCTGTGATGCTCGCACTTCACCCGGACAAGGTTCGCGTCGAGCGCTTTGCCCGCGGATACTCGGGCATGGTTGACAAGGGACTCCTCGATCGCGCCTTCCGTGAGGGCATCAGTTCGATATCGCCAAACGGTGTCCTGGGAGACCCTGCGGGCGCGTCGCCATCCATCGGGGCGGCATGCCTCGATGCCGTCACCTCCCTCATCGTCCAGCATGCGCGTGCCCGGGGTGCCTGACATGCACGACATGGGAGCAACCCTTACGCGATCCTCCGACGCCGATAAGTCCGCTCGATACAATCGTCCCCACACAACGAAGGGGACATTCAACCCGACTTCGTACCGGTCGTCGCCGGATCGCCTCCACCACTCGGAGGGCGACCTCCGTGAGCGATGCAGTGTGTTCAACGAGCAGATCAATTCACCACTCAGCCAAGGCGGTACGCCATGATGACTTTCGATCCAGTAAAGACAGGTGACTCGGAACGGGATACCACCAGGCTCCGCCGACTGTACGGGCAGTACCCGACTGGCGTCGCGGCAGTATGCGCGCTCCAGGAGGGACGACCGGTGGGAATCGTAGCTACCTCGTTCACACCAGTGTCCATGGACCCGGCGTTGGTGTCGATCTGCGTGCAGCACACTTCGACGACGTGGCCGACTCTGTCGAAGGACGGCCATCTCGGTATCTCGGTCCTGGCATCGACGCACGAAGCGGCGAGTCGCCAGATCGCGGCCAAGAACACCGATCGGTTCGCCGGGATCTCTTGGTTTGCAGGCGAATCCACTGCAGTATTCCTAGCCGACGCCGCAGCATGGCTCGATTGCAGGATCTCAACGTCGATCCCCGCAGGGGACCACGATGTTGTACTTCTGGAGGTCAACAGCACCGCGGTAAATGAGACAGCGAAACCCCTTGTCTTTCATGACAGCCGTTTTCGCACCCTCGTGATCGGTGAGGAATCGTGATGACCGACGTCTGTGATCTGAAAAAAAGAATCCAATCCGCGACAAACGCGTTGACCACCGGAGCGCCGGTACTGATCGTCAGCGGAGCTGACGATCAGGAAGTCGCCGATGTGCTGATTCCCGCCGCCCTCGCCAGCCCACGGTGGACCGCATGGGCAGTTCGATACACCTCCGGACTGTTGTGTTCGGCGATGCGCTCGACCCGGGCAGACGAGCTGGAACTGCCCGCAATGGTGCGGGGCAACGGCTTCAGCGCAACAACTCCGGCCTTCGGTATAGGTGTGGACGCCGCTGCCGGCGTCGGAACCGGTATCAGTGCGACAGACCGGTCGCGGACCGCTCGGGTGCTCGCCAGCCCGCAGACCCGCCCAGTGGATCTGACGCGGCCGGGACACATCCTGCCGTTGAGAACAGCTCCACGCGGAGTGATCGAGCACCGAAACAGTGCGGAAGCGGCGGTCGACCTGTGCGAAATCGCCGGACTTCCGCCAGTAGCGCTGACGGCCACGTTGCTGAGTGACGATGGAACCCTGCTGCAGGGCACCGAACTCGCGGCATTCGCCCGGGTTCACAGCGTTCCAGTAGTGCAGCTCCAGGATGTGGTGCACTACCGCCTACATCACGGCGACGGCCACGTTGGGCGGGTTCGCCATACTGCTACACGGATTGTGGACGTTCCAGACAGGTCCATGCGCGTAGTCGACTTCGACGACGAACTGACCGGCGCCCACCACACGGCCTTCATCGGTTCAACAACGCCTGCGGCAGCTCCGACGGTGTACATCGTCTTCGAATGTTCGCACCGCGATCCGCTCGTATCCGACTGCGGGTGCCGCCATGAGTTCGAGACCCGTCGAGCCCAAATCGCCACAGAAGGCGGGATCATCGTCTACTTGCGGTCGAACCCGCGGCCCGCCAACCAGTACACGGTTCAGGGACACGAACTGGCACAGGGATCCATCACTTCCATCCTCACTCACCTTGGATTCACCACGGTCATGGTGTGCGGATGGCCGGGTGGTCAGATCCCGACGTCGGCCTGCGCGCTCGACCTGACGCCGACTGTCCGCAATCCGGCCTACAAGACCGCCGCGTCGCTCTGACTGCCTCGAACCGCGGCAGGGGGACGAAAGCTGTGGGCGCGAATTTAACGCCGGCGCAGGAACTCCACTTCCCCTCGAGGCATCGACGTAGTCGCCGCCGCAAACTCGCAACAAGCACCCGACCCGCCCAGCGCTCGTATGAAGCGCTGCTTCACCTGGAGGATCCGTGACCGGTCTCGACATTCCATTGACACCCATTCGCTTCCTCGAACGTGCAGTCGAGGTCATGCCCGACAAAATCGCAATCATCGACGGCGAGCGCCGATGGACCTACCGTGAATTCGGCGCCGCAGTACAGGCCCTCGCAAAAGCACTTCGAACTTCCGGTATTACGGATGGCGAACGGGTCGCATATCTGTCCACCAACTCCGCCGAGCTGCTCATCGCCCATTACGCCGTCCCCCTCGCACGCGGTGTACTCGTCGCGATCAACACACGCTTGTCAGCGGCCGAGATCGAGTACATCTGCGGGCATGCTGGTGTGCACCTGCTCTTCGGTGAAATCGAGCTACTGAAGCCGCTGCTCGACGCCGGACTAGATTTCGCCACCGTCAACGAGTGGATCGAACTACCCACGGTGGAAGGCCTTTTCACCGCACCTAACGAACTTCACAGCTATGACTCGCTGCTCACTCGCGGCCAGGACGACGATCTACGCTGGGAGATAGACGACGAGAACCGCACGATAGCAATCAACTACACCTCCGGCACCACGGGCCGCCCTAAAGGAGTCATGTACTCCCATCGCGGCGCCTACCTCAACTCGCTCGGCGGAATCCTACATTCAGGATTTGGTAAGACCACCAAGTATCTGTGGACCCTGCCGATGTTCCATTGCAACGGATGGTGCACGACCTGGGCGGTCACTGCCGCGCTCGGTACACACGTCTGCTACCGGGCGGTGCGCGCCGACAGCATGTGGTCGCTGATCGACGAGCACCAGATTTCACACCTCAACGGAGCACCGACAGTTCTGACCCTCCTGGCCAACGCTGAGCAGGCCCATCTCCTCACAACACCGTTGACCATCAGCAATGGAGGTGCGCCACCCAGCCCCACCATCATCGCCAGGATCCGCGCTCTGGGCGCATCGATAGTGCACATCTACGGCCTCACTGAAACCTACGGACCCTACTCCGTCTGTGAACCCAAGCCCGAGTGGGACGAGCTGGATGTCGAGGACCACGCGAAACTCACGGCGCGCCAGGGTGTCGGCACGATCACTGCCGAGCGGCTGCGGGTTGTGCGTCCCGGACTTTCACCGGCGGGCGAGTTGACCGACGTGGCCGCAGACGGCACAGAGATGGGCGAGATCGTCATGCGCGGCAATACTGTGATGAAAGGCTATTACGACGACGAGGACGGCACGCGGAAAGCAACCGAGGGTGGTTGGTTCCACTCAGGTGACCTGGGCGTCATGCATCCCGACGGATACGTGCAACTTCTCGACCGTGCGAAGGACGTGGTGATCTCCGGGGGAGAGAATATTTCGACGATCGAGGTAGAGCAAGCTATTCTGTCGCATCCGGCGATACTCGAAGCCGCCGTCGTGGGGGCACCTGACGACAAGTGGGGCGAACGACCAAAAGCGTTCGTGATGGCTGCCAGTGGAGCGCACATCGACGAGGCCGAGGTCATCGCACACGTGAAATCACGTATCGCGTCATACAAGGCACCACGATCGGTCGAGTTCGTCGACGATCTTCCCAGAACTTCAACCGGAAAGATCCGCAAGAACGAACTGCGTGAGGCGGAGTGGAGTTCACTGCAAAACATGATCAACGGCTGAGATCTTCCGCGCTGTTGCACAGTCGGTGGCGCCCGGCACCGCGTGGGACATAGTTTGCTCGCGGCATCTGCCTTGATCACGCCGCCACCTTGGAGAACAGGTCTCTCGGCTTCGCCGATCATGCTGGCTGCGGCGCGGATCTGTTCGGGCGACGGCGCGTCAGGTGGTCGATAGCCAGGCAGGTGCTTCTCTGGTGGCCACGAGAGCGTGGCTGCAGCCTGCAAAACGTCTTTCGCGATGTCGACGAGTGCCGCCCCGGGCGTCCGCTGGAGGCGATGTGGAAGGCATCGGCGAGGGTGCGTGGGAAGTCGGCCGGGTCGGTGATCAGGAAGTTGTGCTTGGTGATTGGCATGGTGATGCCGCGGATGTCAGCGTCTTACAAGGCATCGGTGCCGATGAGGTCGCGGGAGACTTGGCCGGTGATCGCGACGCGGGGAACAGAGTGCATCTGTGCGTCGAGCCGGGGTCACGAGATTGGTGGCGCCGGGGCCGGAGGTGGCCATGTGGCCGCCGCCGTTACCAGCGGCCTGCACATATCCTGTGGCGGCATGGACGTCGGCTTGCTCCTGCCGGACAAGAACATGTCGGATGCGGGTCGATTCGAGCAGCGGGCCGTATACCGGCAAAATGGCTCCCCAGGGATGCCGAACACGCAGTCGACACCGAGTTCTTCGAGCCAGCGCACCACTGACTGAGCTCCGCTGCCACTTTCCGGGGAGCGTTGGGTGAGGCGGTGTGTCATGTATTGGGCTGGCAGACGGGCCAGGACGCTTACGGGAATCCACTGTGGCAATCGAAAGCGCTGGGAGCGACTCGGCGAGGCGGTAATCCGGAGTGCGACGTCGCTGCCTGTCGCGCATCCTAGAGATCTGAGGATGGTGTCGACTACGGGTCGGGAAACGCGAACGAGCATTCAGCATCAACCAAGGCGGATCCCCAATCGCTCCGTGACTACTTCAGCAGACTGCCTGCGACAGAGACTTTTCCGAGACCGTCGGTGAGCACTTTGAGCCGCCGCCGCGGTCACGGCCGTCGACGAGCTATGCCAGCGGAGAGTTCAGCCGGTAAGCGAGCTGGCGCATCGGACTTCTACCGCATTGCGGGCCGGATCCTCGACATCGATGGGGCGAGCAGGCCACCACGTGGATGAGAATGTCTGTGACCCCGCTGCGTCCCGTGCACCTCGACCACCTCAGGATGCCGTCCAGCGACTCCGCGATGGGCGTCGGCTTCCGCTGCGTGACACCGGTCAGGATGAACGCGGTCAGCGGGTATCCGAGGGCGACCAGGTCCGATTCGGCGTTCGAACGGGTGAAG
Source organism: Rhodococcus koreensis (assembly GCF_017068375.1). Lineage (NCBI taxonomy): Bacteria > Bacillati > Actinomycetota > Actinomycetes > Mycobacteriales > Nocardiaceae > Rhodococcus > Rhodococcus koreensis. Next base: position 956,061 of record NZ_CP070610.1, on the reverse strand, counting down.
CACACCCTGTTTTTCGAGCTCACCGAGCGGGCCTGCACGGTGTTTCGGGGGGACAGGCTGGCCATGTCGGCCAACGCGATGACGGTGGCCCGCGAATCCTCGGTCAGTGCCTTGAGGATCTAGGCGTCGATGGAGTCGACAGTGCTCCCGGTGGGCATATTGCCAACCCCCAACTGCACTTGTGCGGGCGATGATTCGCAGAATGCGCAAGTTCGGCGAGCGGTATTGCCGAAAGCCCATGCGGATGATGGACTGTCTCTAGTTCCGCATCCGGAACGCACCTCGCGATGGGTAGCTCGAAACGCTGTCATCGACAGGACCGGCCTCATCCAAGTCCGGCTCCCTTTGCCACACGATTTGCCTCGCTCACACCCTGAGCATGCTGATCAACGTTGGCGCCAGGATCTCACAGCAAGGACGGACATGATGAACGGCACTCGCACGATTGATCTCCACGCCCCTTCTGAACAATCACCGACCCCTGAGGTGCTCCGCGAGATCGAACGCCGGGTGCTCTGGTTGTCGACCGCGATGATCCACCACGCCAACCGGGTTCGCCCGAATCCGACGGGGTTGAAGGTGGGTGGGCATCAGGCGTCGTGCGCGTCGATGGTCTCGATCATGACGTCGTTGTGGTTCGAGCAGCTCCGGCCGGGGGATCGGGTGTCGGTCAAACCCCATGCCTCGCCGGTGCTGCACGGCATCAACTACCTGCTCGGTGAGCTGGACGAGAAGTATCTGACGACGCTGCGGGAGTTCGGTGGCCTCCAGTCGTACCCGAGCCGGTCGAAAGATCCTGATCCGGTGGACTATTCGACCGGGTCGGTCGGCATCGGCGCGACGGCCCCGATCTGGGGTGCCATCGCCCGCCGCTACGTGAACACCCAGATCGGTTCTGCGGGCACGGGCCGCCAGTACTCGCTCGTCGGTGACGCCGAGTTGGACGAGGGCGCGGTGTGGGAGGCGATCCTCGACACGTCCGTGTCCGAACTCGGGGAGATCGTGTGGATCGTCGACCTGAACCGGCAGTCCCTGGACCGGGTGGTGCCGAACATCGCCGCGGGCCGGCTCGAGGCCATGTTCTCCGCCGCCGGATGGCAGGTGATCACCGTGAAATTCGGGACCCTGCTCGAGTCGCTGTTCACCCGGGCGGGCGGTGCGGCGCTGCGGACCCGGATCCTGGACATGCCCAACCCGGAGTACCAGCGGCTGCTCCGGTGTGACGCGGAGCAGGTGCGGGACCGGCTGCCAGGAGCGGGGCCGGATGCGATGGCCATTGCCGCACTGATCGCCGGCCTCGACGACGACACCCTCCTCGACGCGATCCGCAACCTCGGCGGTCACGACCTCGACGCCCTGCGCGCCGCGTACGCGCAGATCGACGACACCCGCCCGACGGTGATCATCGCCTACACGATCAAGGGTCGCGGCCTGCCGACGCAGGGGCATCCGCAGAATCACTCGTCGCTGCTGACCGTCGAGCAGTACGAACAGCTCGCCGCGGAACTGGGCATGGACCCGCCGAAACCGTGGGCTAGGTTCGACGCCGACAGTGCGGCGGGCCAGGTGTGCGCGGCGACTGCGAACAGGTTGCGGCGGAACCCCGTCGAACCGGCAACCCCGCCCGCGGTCCCGGCCGATATCGGCCGCACCCCGTCGGGGACGTCCACGACGCAGGCCGCCCTGGGCCGGGCGCTGCTGGACCTGTCCCGGGAGGCCCCCGACGCTGCGAAACGGGTGGTCACCGTCAGCCCCGACGTCTCCTCGACCACGAACCTGGCCGGCTGGCTGAACAAGGTCGGCGTCTGGTCACCCAACGAGCGCCGCAACTGGTTCGACGACGACGCCGAGACGATCATGCACTGGCGGGAAAAGCCCACCGGGCAGCACATGGAACTCGGCATCGCGGAGACGAACCTGGTCGGGTTGATGGGCGAGCTCGGTTCCACCTGGAGTCGCTGGGGCCAGCCGTTGTTCCCGATCGGGGTGATGTACGACCCGTTCGTCGAACGCGCCCTCGAGCCGTGGTCGTACGGGATCTACGCTGGCGGGCAGTCGATCCTGGTCGGCACCCCGTCCGGGGTCACCCTCGCCGCGGAGGGTGGGGCGCATCAGTCGATCAAGACCCCGTCGATCGGCCTCGAACAGCCCGGCTGCATCAGCTACGAACCCGCCTTCGCGATCGACGTCGAGTGGACGCTGCTCGACAGCATCTCCCGCCTGGGCCGCCCGGACGGCTCCTCGTCGTATCTGCGGCTCTCGACCCGCCCGGTCGATCAGACTCTCGCCGCCGTCCCCACCGATCCCGCCGCCCGGGAACGCCGCCGCCGTCAGGTGGTCGCCGGCGCGTACACCCTCCGGCACAGCGACAAGCCGGCGATCACGCTGGTCGGGATGGGCGCGATGATCACCGAAACCCTCGCGGCCGCGGACCGGTTAGCCGAGCAGGGGATTGCCGCCGACGTCGTGTGCGTGACCAGTCCCGGGTTGTTGTTCGAGGCGGTGCAGGCGCGCCGCGGCCTCGCCGACGGCCCGTCGTGGATCCTCGATCAGGTGTTCCCCGCCGGCCGGGCGGCGCCGATGGTGACCGTCCTCGACGGACACCCGCACACCCTCGCGTTCCTGACCGGGATCAACCACGTCCCCGGCGCCGCGCTCGGTGTCAGCAAATTCGGGCAGGTCGGTTCCCTCGACGACGTCTACCGCTACCACGGCATCGACACCGACAGCATCGTCCGCACCGCGCTCGACCTCGTCGACTAACCCAGGAAGACCCAGAATGACCACGACACAGACAGGCACCACAGTGGTGCTGCCGTCGCTCGGTGAGAACGTCACCGAAGCCACGATCACCCGCTGGCTCAAAACCCCAGGCGACCACATCGAGCAGGATGAACCATTGCTCGAGGTGGCCACCGACAAAGTCGACACCGAGGTCCCCTCCCCTGCCGCAGGCACCCTCCTCGAGATCATCGCCACGGAAGACGCTGTCGTCGAGGTCGGCGCGGCACTTGCCGTCCTTAGCGCACAAGGCAGTGATACCCAGGACACGCCGGCACCCGCTGCCGAGGCAACTCCCGCGCCTGCACCGACAACCGCCACTTCTGCTCCGGCACGTGCACCTGTATCGAACCCGACTACCCCGGAGGCTGCTGCACTGTCAGCCGCGGGCGACCGGGTGGAAAAGCTGCCCCGGATTCGGCGAACCATCGCACAGCGGATGCTCGAATCTCTGCAGACATCAGCACAATTGACCACCGTCCTCGAGGTCGACGTCACCGAGATCTCCCGGCTGCGCAACCGGGAGAAGGAAGACTTCCACCGCCGGACCGGGGTGAAGCTGTCGTTCCTGCCGTTCTTCGTCGCCGCCGCGGTCGACGCGCTCGCCGAGCATCCGGTGATCAACTCCTCGCTCGACGCCGACTGCACCGAGGTGACCTACCACGGGGCAGTACACCTCGGGATGGCCGTCGACAGCGACAAGGGGCTGATGGTGCCCGTCATCCGCGACGCCGATACGTTGCCTATCCCGGAACTCGCCCGGGCTGTCGCCGACTCCGCCGCCAGTGTGCGGACCGGAACGATCCGCCCCGACGACCTCTCCGGTGGCACGTTCACAATCACCAACACCGGCAGCCGCGGGGCACTCTTCGACACCCCGATCATCAACCAACCCCAATCCGCCATCCTGGGAATCGGAGCCGTCGTCGAACGCCTCGTCCCCACCCTCGGTGACGGCGGCGCACTCCAGATCAACGTGAAGTCGATGGCGTACCTGTCACTGTCCTACGACCACCGCATCGTCGACGGCGCCGACGCCGCCCGCTACCTCGCCACCGTCCGGCAGCGGCTGGAAGACGGATTCGACCCCTCGGACCTACAGTGAACGGGCCAGCACACACCCCAGGCTCTGTGCCCGGACACGGCACCCGAGACGATCACCGACTCGTCGAATTCGCCCTACGGTGGGCCCCAACAGTTGCAGTAAACGACTACACCCTCCCCGACTTCGACGAGTACATCTTGCCGGAGTTCGGACTGCAGCCAACGATGTACTACCGCAGACTCCTCACACTCCTACTGACACCACCGTGCCCACGCTTGGACCCACCGGACCGGCAACGCATCATCACACTCTGCCAGCACAAGTTGGACGCCTCAAGACCAGCAATCCCCGATTAAGCAGAGCGAGCATCAATTCTCGCTGCCGACAACCCCAATGGGACACACCGCGGAAAACAAGAGTTGGCACGCGATCGACTAGGACCCTCAGCGTGCATCTCTGCTCGGCACGATTCTCATCACCAAGCAGGCCGAGATGCGGGCGAAAAGGAAACGATCATGTCCGAACAACCGAAATCGACTAGCCGTTCGGAAAATCCCGAACGCAGCACTCCCACCGGAAACCACACACCCTTGTCCGCAGATTCCATCACCGACCAGCTGAAAGCCTACCGCCGCCAGCGCCGCGCACGAATATCCGACGAACTACGCCGAGCGCGATACTGTCAGCTACCAAGCGAAAGCATTGATCTCATACGTTTCGCACAGGCATGGGCGCCCTACGGAAAGATGCCCACGGAAGATATTTTCGTCCGATACGGCATGACAACGGCCCGATACTTCGAAGTTCTGGCCGACGTCATCTCGATGCCTGACTGCGACCCCCAGATTGCCACCACCCTCCGATCCATCTACTTCTCACAACGCCCATAACGGGCCGATGGGAGGACTGCCCCTAGCTCCGCTGTCAAGCAGCGACGATGGTTACTGACAGTGATTGGTCGGCGAACATGGCACGAAAGACGACGTCTGAGAGCCTGCGTTGAGAAAGCGGAGCGTCTCCAGTCCGCCGTCACTACTGGCATTGCGGCGGGCCAAGAGTAGGCGTGCATCATCTTGCAGCGGGCCTGAGTGAGCGCGATCCGGTGGATGGCTGCATTGCGCTGCCGGTTCCCGCTGCGCGAGAGACGATGTCGAGCACAGATCGACGACCACACCGGTAACGGCACGGTACCACTGTGTCGAGCGAACGCCTCCTTCGAGTGGAAGCGGTCCACGTCGGCGTTCTCACCGATGATCTTGGCCGCCGACCGTGATCGAGCATGGGCAGCGTCCCATGGCGCGTGTCCTATCCGAGGAGTGTCCCAACACTTCGCATACGCGCACGCATCCGCCGGGATCCGCCTCGTCTTCGGCGAGGCGATCGAGGGCGACAACTCCCGCGTCTGTGCCGCAAGCGGCCGGAGCGGCGAACGCTACCCTTCCGACATAGTCGTGATCGGAATCGGGGTCGATCCGAACACCGAACTCGCCACAGCGGCCGACTTTCAAACCTCAACGGGATTGCGGTCGATCCCTACCTACGCACCAGCGACGCGCACAGTTGGGCCATAGGCGACTGCGCCCACTTCTCCTGCACCCACGCCGGTGCCCCGACACGGCTCGAATCAGTCCACAACGCAGTCGACCACGCCCGAGCACTGGCCCGCACACTGAGCGGCACACCCACCGAATATCACCAGGTCCCCTGGTTCTGGATTCAACAGGGGCCCATAAACTCCAGATCGTCGGCATCCCCGGCAAACAAGATGGCTCCGTTGTCCATGGCAACCCCCCGAACGGAAAGTTCTCCGTTCTCCGCTTCCGCGATGGCGCATTAACGTGCGTCGAATCGCTCAACAGCCCCGCCGTGCACATAGAGTCCCGCAAGATCGTCGCGTTACCCGCGCGACCCAACCCGCGAAGACATCGCGGTCGAGAACTTCGACCTACGCCGCCTCGAGCTGATCATCGAAGCCCGACAGGAAACGCCCCTCGATACGGCGCTGAATCACCAGCTTGAACGGCGCAAGCCGGCGTACGCTCCTGAATCGCAGTTTCTCAGTGAGGAACACCGTCGCGTACAAGTCCATCACCACGAATCTCCGCCACACTGTCCATATCTATGGTCTACCAGAACCTTTGACGAGAACCTTGGGTCGCAACACTTGGATGAAGCCCGATCGAACCTCGATTACCGCCCGCCCACGCCGGGGTTCGGAAGGACTGGCAGATCATCTGCCCGGCGCTTCGCAGCGGCACGCGCAGCCTTCAACTGGAGATAGAAGGAGTTACGCGAGTTGCCGTCCAGGTTGAGCGGAACGTCCAAGCTCGCAATCAACCGATCCTCAAGGTCCCACGGTTCCTCATGCGCGATCCACGAGACGAGGGCGTTCTCGGCCATCCACTTCGACAGCAGCGTCTCCCCGATGTGGAAGGTATACCGCTTACCGGATCCGACACGGCGCAATTCGATCCCGACCTCGTCCGCGACCAGGCAACCGAGCGTGAGGCGGAGTGTCGACCCGGCAGCGTTACCGGTGTGGTGGGTCTTGATTCGCTTCCGGATGTTCTGCGTACTAGGAGCCTTGCCGTTGGTCGGCGGCTTGCTCGGACTGATGCCGGTGTAGAGCAGCGTGAGCCCGTCCCGCGTCGCGCACCCCGAGGTGTCGATCGCGGCCGGCAATTTGCGGAACCACCAGCCGTAGACACCAGCAGTCGCTGGAACGGGGCACGGCCTGGCGAGTACCTGCTCGCGGGTGTGCGGTGAGGCAGCGAGGTAGAGCGCAGATTCATCCTGCGGGTCAACGATCGGACTCATGCGGAGGATGTTGTCATAGGGCGGCGACAGCGATCTACGGAACCGTCCACACCCCGGCACCCGGCAGCAACGTGAAGCTCGGAGTCCCGGGAATCCCGACTGAGGCGACGAGCACTCCCGGACCTGTCCGTACATACCCCCGATTCAGCATGCTTCGAGGTGCCACCTGCGTTATGCCGGTCTTCCCCGTCGATAGGTTTCGCCACTGGATACTGCAGAAGCAATAGTTGGCGTCATCGCTTACAGCGTCATCCCCGGTTTTTCAAGGTCGGTCTGCGCGATGACCCATCCACCGACGGCCGACGACAACATGTAGGGCGGAGCAGCCGTAACACCATATGTCGGAAGAAAGAACTGCACGTCGGTTGGCGCAGCGTGCGCAGTTGACGTCACGGACAACGCGATACCGAAGGACGCGAGGACTGCGCTGGAAGCGGCGGCGATGCCGCGCACGACACGCGATGTACGCACTGCCAGGGCCATGGTTGCCCCCTTCACGTCACCCCGCCACGGTAGAGACGGACGATCCCTGTAGTAAGTGTCGCAAAGACGCAGCGTTCGGAAATGTCATTCGGGTGGACGACATCAGCGACGTGCGACGGACGCAGCGGCTTCCGTGTGGGAGGCGGACTCGCGGCGGACGCCGCCGTAGGTTGCAGTTCGGATGCTGAGTAGCGTCAGCAACCCGATGAGGCACGATCCTGCGAGAAAGTATGCCGGCGACAAGGCGCTCCCGGTCCGGTCGATCAGCCAGGTGGCTATGTACGCAGCCGTTCCGCCGGTCGCGATCGTCGCCAGATTGAAGCCCAGAGCGACGCCGGTGAGCCTGACCCGAGAATTGAACAGCGACGGGAACAGTGGTGCAGTGGCGACCTGGATGAGCGGGGTGCCGAGCGCAAAGACGAAGAAGGCCACGCCCGCGACGACCAGCCCGTGACCGCCCATCAGGGACATGGCCGGGTAAGCAAGGATGCCGGATCCGATCAGTCCGGCTGCCGCAACCGGGACGCTGCCGAATCTGTCGACGAGAAGACCGGCGACCGGCATCAACAGCGCGATAAGCACGATGATGAGCGCGGTCGTCCAGGTGACCGCGGTCCGATCGAATCCGCCTTGGCGGACCAGGTGGATGCCGATGTAGGTGAGCACCATGTAGCCGGTGGCGTTCTGTGCCACGCCGAGCCCGAACACCTGCAGAACCTGCTTGGGGTGTGTGCGGATGAGTTCGGCGAACGGTGACTTCGCCAGGTCGTCCGTGGCCGCGGCATTCTCGAACTGTGCGGTGTCGTCGATGCGGGTCCGGGTCCACAGGCAGAAGAGCAGGAGGGGGACGCCCAGCAGGAACGGGATCCGCCAGCCCCAGCTGGTCATCTGCGGTTCAGTGGTGAGCGCTGACACGGTCCCGACCGCAATCGCGGCGAGCGCGAAACCACCGTTGCTGCCGAGTGCGACGAACGAGGCGCCGAGGCCCTTACGTTTTTCCCCGACGGTCTCATAGACGTAGGTCAATGCTCCGCCGAGTTCACCGCCTGCTGAGAAGCCCTGCACCAGACGCGCGAGGACCAGCAGGATCGGCGCGGCGATGCCCGCGGACGCGTACGTCGGCAGGCATGCCATGAGGAGGCTGCCGACCCCCATCAGCAGTACGGAGACCAGCAGGGCGCGCTTGCGTCCGTGCCGGTCACCGAGGCGGCCGAAGAAGATGCCGCCGATGGGGCGCATGAGGTAGGCCGACGCGAATACGGCGAGGCTGGCGAGCAGTGCGGCGGTGGGATCGTTGCCGGGGAAGAACAGTGGGCTGACGACCACGGCTAGGTAGGCGTAGACGGTGAGGTCGTAGTACTCGACGATGGTGCCGACGGCGGCGGCGAGAACGCCGCGGCGCCTAGTTTGCTCGAGGGTAGGGGTGCGCGAGGTGGAATTCGTGTGGGTCGCCACGAACGTCTCATTTCTGTGCGGAGAGTGTGGACCGAAGGTGCGCTCACCGTAGGCGGGGGGTGAGTCATATCCTGCGAGCGCTTTTCACACCATAACCGCGCGGCCGCTAAATCTGTACATGTTTTCGAAAACTTGGGGATGCAGCCGCTAGAGCTGCCAGTGCACGGGCTCGGAGATGATGTGTGCAAGGCGCTTACGGTAGTACTTCGCGGTGTCGTGGACGAAGGCCTCCATCGCCTCTCCTGCGGCGGAGGCATTTCGGGAGCGCATGGCATTGAGCACCAGCTGCTGCGCTTCGACGGCGGCGGTGCGGGTGATCTCAGGGTGCCGTGTGGGTTCCGCATCGCGTACCAGCAGTAGCAGCGTTTCCATGAGGATGCGCAGCACCGGGTTTCCGGACGCGGTGTAGATGGTGGTGTGGAACAGCGCGTTCTTCTCGATGAAGTTGTCGTAGTCGTCGGGCTGTGTCCGCATGCTGTCGAGCGCTGCCTGCAATTCGTCCAGTTGGCCGTCTGTAATTCGAGGCGTGGCCTGTTGCGCGACCACCGGTTCCAGGGTGAGCCGGGTGTCGATGACGTCGCTGAGATTTGCGCCTTCGAGCTGCAGGAACAGTTTCATGGTGTTGCCCAGTGATTCGAATTGCGGCCGGCACGCGACTGGGCCGCCGCCGACACCGGCCCGAATGGTGACCAGGCCCCGGCTCTCGAGTAGGCGGAGGGCTTCGCGCACAGTCGTGCGCGCCACGCCGTACTCGGCGACCATTTCCTTCTCGGTCGACAGTCGGTCACCGGCCTCGATGCCGCCCCCGAGGATCTTGTCCGCTATCTGGTTCGCGATGCGCTCGGACATTTTCGGGGCCCTGCCCGTTGCGCGATGGGCATCGTCCTTCGTCATTGCGTCCCCGGTGTACTCGTCGACAGTTCGGTGCATAGCCGCCATGCGTACAAACCCTACCCAGGCCGGAGCGCGAATCGACAAACTCTGTACATATTTAGGGAAAGTGGCTAGCGTGACACCAGTCAACCCGTGGCACCCACTCAACATCCGAACGCAATAATCTCCCGGAGGTAAAGATGTGGCCGACGCGCCCACCGACGCCCGACCTTGTCCGTACCTACCGAAAGTCAGGGCACTGGCGTGATCAGCCGATCGGGCACTACTTGACACGCGCTGCGTCGCTGTTCCCCGATGCAGTGGCCGTGATCGACGGCGACACACGCCTGACCTTCGCCGACGTCGACCGCGACGCGACCACGCTCGCTGCGGCGCTGCATTCGGTCGGGATCGGTGCCGACGACGTGGTTTCGTTCCAGCTCCCCAATCGGGCCGAAGCGGTCATCATCTACCAGGCGATCATGAAGCTCGGCGCCGTCGCCAACCCCATAATCCCGATCTACCGAGGGCGCGAGCTGCGGTTCATCCTCGGGCAGGCGCAGGCGTCGGCCGTCTTCATTCCCGCGACCTACCGAGGATTCGACTACGCCGCCATGTATGACCAGCTACTCGACGACTTGCCGCACGTGAAGAAGGTCGTCGTCCTCGGCGACCGTGACGAGCGCAGCACCGACGAGCGGATGACCACATGGAAGGAGCTGCTAGGCGGCGCCCCGGCTGAAGCCGCGAAGGTGGTTGCCGCACTGCAAGAGCCGGATCCGGATCAGGTCTGCCTGCTGCTGTACACCTCTGGGACGACCGCGGATCCGAAGGGCGCGCTGCACAGCCACAACACACTCGTATTCGAGAACCTCTCGATGATCGAGTTGTTCGGCCTCAACGAGAACGACGTCATCTTCAACCCGTCGCCGGTCACGCACGTGACCGGGGTGAACTGCGCCTTGACACTGCCGTTCCTGCTCGGGGCGCCGGTCGTGCTGCACGATCAGTGGGATCCAGCCGCCGCGCTCGACAAGATTGCCCGCGACGACGCCAGCTTCATGATCTTCTCCACACCGTTTCTGCAAGGGTTGCTCGACGCCGCGGTCTCGGCGGGTCGCCCCACTCCGTCGATCAGGTACATCGTGTGCGGCGGCGCTGACATGCCGGACGAACTGACCCGCCGGGCCACCGATCGGCTCGGCACCGTCGTCCGCATGTACGGCGCCACCGAAGGGCCGTCCGTCACAGCAGGCAATCGTTGGGACACACCGCAATTACGCACCCGAACCGACGGGCGAGTCCTCTGGCCCACCGAGGTGATCATCGTCGACCCCGCCGATCGCCCTGGCGCGCCCGGCTCCGTCGGCGAAGTCCTGTGGCGCGGCCCCGACACCTTCCTCGGGTACCTCGACTCGTCGCTCAACGCCGCGGCGTTCACCGACGACGGCTTCTTCCGGTCGGGTGACCTCGCACGGTTCGACGAAACCGGCGCAATCCACATCGAGGGTCGAATCAAGGACATCATCAACCGCTCCGGCGAGAAGATCAGCACTCACGAGGTGGAAAACCTGCTCAGCGAGCACCCCGCCGTCAGCGAGGTCGCCGTCGTCGCCGGGCCGGACGCGACGACCGGTGAACGGGGCTGCGCCTTCGTCGTCACCCACCACGCGCAGGACCTCACCCTCGAAGACGTCCACGAGTTCCTGACCGGTCGCGAGGTCGCCAAACAGAAAATCCCCGAGAGCGTCTTCGTGGTGGACGTTCTACCCAAGACCGCGAGCGGCAAGATCCAGAAGTTCGCGCTCCGAGACTGGACCCGCAACCGCACCAACCTCCCGCCGCAGATGGTCGGCGTCAGCCTTCATGCGGCGCATGAGAAGTGAGGACGACATGACCGAGCACATTCTCATCTCCCAACCCGAACCAGGGATCGCCCTGGTCGAACTCGCCCGCGGCAAGGTCAATGCACTCGACCACCAAATGTACGGCGAACTCGCCGAGGCCTTCGACCGGCTGTCGGACGATCCGACAGTCAACGTCGCCGTGCTCACAGGACGCGGTCACGTGTTCTGCGCGGGCAACGACCTCAACGACTTCCGCACCATGGACACGACGAGCGGTGAACTACAGATGCGCAACGTCCGCCGCGCGATGTTCAACCTCATCGACTGCTCGATCCCCGTCATCGCCGCCGTCAACGGGCCGGCACTAGGCAGCGGACTTGGCCTGACCGCATCGTGCGACCTCGTGGTGGCCTCGGAAAAGGCGACGTTCGGGCTGCCGGAAATGAACGTCGGGGTCCTGGGCGGCGGCCGCTTCACCGCCCGCATGCTGCCGCAGCAAGCAATGCGCCGACTGTTCTTCACCGCAGAAACCGTCGACGCACACACCCTCGAGCGGTGGGGCGCGCCGATCGAGGTAGTCCCCCACGACACGCTCATGAACACCGCACTCACCCGCGCACGGTCCATCGCCTCGAAGAGCCGCTACGCACTGACCCTGGCGAAGCAATCGTTGAACGGCTGCGAGGGTATGGACCTCAAGCGCGGCTACGAACTCGAACAGACCTTCACCGTCCGGCTGTCCGAGCATCCGGACTCCAAGACTGCGGTCGAGGCACGAATGACCGCACTGACGAACGGCAAGAACCCATGAGTACCGCAACGCGCGAACTGGCAACACCGGAAGACCTGGACGCGTTCGGCGAGCGCGCCACCGCGTGGCTGTCCCAGCGGCTGGACCGGCATCTGCCGGCCACCGAAACCGACCTGCCAGGAAACGACGCGGAGCAGTCCTACGCCATCTTCCACAACCGCACAGAGGCCGAAGAGCGCGAACTACTCGTCCGCGGCAAGGCCTGGCAATCCGCACGCGTCGATGCCGGATTCGGCGCGATCACCTGGGGCCCCGAATGGGGCGGACCGGGCCTGACCGCCTCCCACGAACGGATCTACGTCGAGCTCGAACGTCAGTTCCGCGCCCCGGAGCGGCACGAAACCATCCTCGTGACTGTGGAGCTGATCGCACCGACCATCCATCTGCTCGGCACCGAGGAACAAAAACAACGATTCGTGCAACCGTTCCTGCGTGCCGACGAATTGTGCTGCCAACTATTCTCCGAACCCGGCGCCGGCTCCGACCTGGCCGCGCTCACGACCCGCTCAGTTCGCACCGACACCGGCTGGAAGATCACCGGTCAGAAGGTGTGGAGTTCGGGCGCACAATTCGCCGAATGGGGACTACTCATCGCACGGAGCGACCCCGCCGCACCCAAGCACCGCGGAATGACGGCGTTCCTGGTGCCGATGGACGCCCCAGGAGTCGAAACCCGCCCCATCCGCCAGATGTCCGGCGGTTCCACCTTCAACGAGGTATTCCTCACCGACGTCGAACTGCCTGACTCGCTGCGTCTCGGCGAGGTCGGCGACGGTTGGAACGTCGCATTGACCACCCTCGGATTCGAACGCAGCTCCAGCGGCGGAATCGTCTCCGCCGGCGGCAGCGCAGCCGACCTGATCAGGCTCGCCAGGCAACTTGGCATCACCGACGACCCCCACGTGCGTCAGACACTCGCCCAAGTCGTCGTCTACGAACGCGCCACCGCAATGTTCAACGCCCGGCAGGCCGAGCGCGAACTCGCCGGCCATGTCCCCGGAGTCGAAGGCTCGATCGCCAAGCTCGTGTGGACGCAAAATCTAAAACGCATCGGTGACGCCGCAGCCCGATTCCTCGGACCCCGCATCCTCGCCGACACGGGCACCCAGAACACCTATGCCTGGACCGAGCATCTCCTAGGCGCCCCGGGCTACCGCATCGCCGGCGGGTCCGACGAGATCCAGCGAAACATTATCGGCGAACGCGGCCTCGGGCTGCCCAAAGAACCGCGCTAGGAGCAAACATGGCCCTCGAATTGACCCATGAACAAGAACAACTTCGCGACAGCGTCCGCGCTTACCTCACGAAGAACGCTGATACGAAACACGTACCGTGGGAAGGGCTCATCGGCCTGGGCTTGACCGAGATCCCCTTCCCCGAGCGCTTCAGTGGAGCCGGTTGCACCCTCAAAGACACCTCGGTCGTGATGCACGAACTCGGCCGCACCATCTCCGACGCCCCCTACTTCTCGTCCGTGTGCCTTGCCGGCCTCACCCTCTCGGAATGCGCCTCGGACGTGGGCCGCGCCGCACATCTGCCCGCCATCGCAACAGGCAAACGCACCGCCACGCTGGTCGCCGGGTACCCCTACTTCGACACCCCGATTACCGCCACTGCAACCGGTGACAGCGGGATGATTCTCCGGGGCACGGAAGATTTCGTGGTAAACGGCGACAGCGCAGATCTTCTCGTCGTTGTCGCACGCGGAGAGAAAGGCCTCGAGCTGGCCGTCATCGACGGCGACGCTCCCGGCGTCGTGCGTACCCCACTAGAGTCCCTGGACACCACCCGCCCACTGACCCGGATCGAGTTCTTCGACGCCCACGCACAGACGGTCGGCGACGCGAACCTAGATGCGACGCTGCCACGCGCCCAGGCGTCAGCCCTCGTAGCACTGGCGTCCGAACAGGTCGGCGCCGCCGAGGCGTGCCTGGAAATGTCGGTCGAGTACGCCAAGACCCGGGAGCAGTTCGGCCGACCGATAGGCTCGTTCCAATCGATCAAGCACCGCCTCACCGACATGCTGGTGGCACTCGAATTGGCGCACGCGGCAGTGCTGGACGCTGCGAACTCCGACGAAAAGCCAACAAACGAACTAGCCACTGCAGCGAGCATCGCGCATGTGCTGGCGTCCGAGGCCTTCACCTACGCCACCGAAGAATCCATCCAAATCCACGGCGGTATCGGATTCACCTGGGAACACCCCCTACACAGGTACTTTCGGCGAGCTAAGAGCGACACACTGCTATTCGGCAGCACCGAGACGCACCACGAGGTCATTGCCGCTTCGGTGATATAGGTGTTGTTCGGGGAGTCGGTTCCTTCCAACCGGATTAGCCTGCCGGAATGATTGCAGCCGATCATCACCAATGTCGGTAACGGACGCGCCCGCACACGCGAGATCGGATGGAGCGGCCCACTGTCCACCCTCAGGCTGGCAATCCGGCAGGAACGTCCTCCGCACCCATGCGTGGAGTTGGGATTGATCTGGCGGCAGAGCTGGTCCAAAATCCCCAGGAAACTCAACAAGGAGATCCGGCGGCGGACCGATGTCGTCGGGATTCTCCCCGACCGCTCGTCGGTCCACGACACGGAAAGTCGCCTTTCTCACGTGTCTGCCCGAGCGTTTCGCAACCGGTCCACGTCGGGTGCCCAGCTGCCGTGCGGTCGGCGGACCAGGGTTGGGCTTGGAGATCGGGAAGCAGACCGCGGGCACCCGCACCGACAGATGGCTTGAGCTACGTCCACTCGACAGTCCCGCGGAGCGATCACTTGGCCGCCGTCCGTTCTGCATCTGCCGACGACGACCGGCTCCTCGCTCACGCGTCACGGTCGCTGGCACGGTAGAGCCGCCAGAACCAGATCGCGCCGCCCACCAGGCCGATCAAACCCCGAACCGAACGACCCCACCGCCAGCAGTTCCGGAGGACCCCCGACTGCACCGCAAGCGGGCTGATCGACCAGGCGTTCGACGGCAACCATGAGCGTCCACCACGGCATGCCCCCGGCCGGAAACGCCCGACACCAGCTCCGTGAAGGCAGCCCTGGTGCGCAGGTCACGCCTTGATTGAATACGGCCGCAGTGGGTATGCAGGCACTGCCCCCGCTCCAGGTCCCACACCTGGGCCGCCTCGCACCCGGTGTCGATCGCCCCGACGATCACCTCACCCGCCCCGGCGACCGAGCCACGACGACACCACGCCGCGACACAGCAGGATCGATCTCATGACCACACACACGCATCTCACCACCGACCACGAGGAAATCCGTCAATGGACCCAAGCCCATCACGGCATCCCCGCCCGGGTCCCCCACACCACGGCCAACGACGTGCTCCGAATCGACCTGCACGGAGTCGACTCCGGACTCGAACACATCTCCTGGACGGAATGGTTCGCCGCCTTCGACCAGCAGGGCCTGGCCCTCAGCTATCCGGATCCGCACCTACAGGGCGGGATCAGCGCCTGGTTCGAACTCGTACCCCGACCCCGACCCCGCACCGCGGACGGCCCCCAGTGATCGCGCGCGCCACACCCCCGCCCTTTCCAGACAACCGACAGGAGTGATGAGTACCCGTCGCAGGGAGGCAGTCGTGAATGCGCCTGCCGGGTCGGTGGGGCCGTTGGCCGAACGGATCTCGGGATGCCGCCGACGAGATCTTCCGGGCCGCGTTCGCCGCCAGAATCAAACTCCCGGCTCGCCGGGACGAACGTCGTCGCCACTGAGGCAGGGTCAGGTACTCGCGCATACCGGCCTCGTACAGATGCCAGGCCGCCCCCCATGGTGCCGATGCCCTGGATTGCCACCGTCGTGTCGGCCGGAGTCCAGCCACATGCTTTCACCGCACCGATGCAGGCCTGGGCGACTCCGTAACCGCCGATCACATCGCCCAGCAGAAAACCGCTGGGCACCGGGGCGTTCAGATACGACTCCCTCCCCCGATCCCTTCCAGTCCTCCAATCTTCGCGACCCGAGGCGGAGTACCCATGACCTCACATAGAGCACCGCCCCGGCGCGACGCGCTGCAGGGACGGGTGGGCGCGATGCACCATGGGCGCCGGCTCGGGCCTCGGGACATCTCGCCCGCAGCTGTGATCGCCTGGGACACGGAAAACAATGAGCGAACGGCTCACTTCTCGGACCGTGGCCCCCGCTCGGCCACCTCGCGAACCGCCGCCGCGACCGCCGGCGCGACGGTGGCATCGAACACGCTCGGCACGATGTACGTGGCATTGAGCTCGGACGGCGACACCCTGTCGGCGATCGCGCCAGCCGCGGCGATCAACATCTCGTCGGTGATGTCGACCGCGTGCGCGTCGAGCAGACCACGAAACACCCCAGGGAAGGCGAGGACGTTGTTGATCTGGTTGGGGAAATCCGACCGACCGGTGGCCACCACGGTGGCATGCTCACCGGCGGCGACCGGATCGACCTCCGGGACCGGATTGGCCAGCGCGAACACGATCGACTCGTCGGCCATCGCCGCGATGTCATCGCCCGTGACAATGTTCGGCGCCGAGACCCCGATGAACACGTCCGCCCCGACCAACGCGTCCCGCAGTGATCCCGTCCGAGCCTCGGGATTGGTGTGCTCGGCGATCCAGGTACGAAACTCGTCGGCGGTGTCGTCCGGGGACACGATCCCCCGACGCCCGCAGCCGATGACGTTCGTCGCACCTTGGGCGACGAGCAACCGGATGACAGCGTGCCCGGCGGCGCCGACGCCGGACACCACGATCCGAGCCCGGCCGAGCGACTTGCCGACCACCCGCAGCGCGTTGGTCAGGGCGGCCAGGACCACGATCGCGGTCCCGTGCTGGTCGTCGTGGAACACCGGAATGTCGAGGATACCGCGGAGCCGAGCCTCGATCTCGAAACACCTTGGGGCGGAGATATCTTCAAGGTTTATCCCGCCGTACACCGGCGCGAGGGCCCGGACGATCTCGACGATGGCATCCGGGTCCTGGGTGTCCAGGCAGACCGGCCAGGCGTCGACACCGCCGAACCGTTTGAACAGTGCCGCCTTGCCCTCCATCACCGGGATCGACGCCGCGGCACCGATGTTGCCCAGACCCAGGACCGCGGAGCCGTCGGTGACCACGGCGACGGTATTGCGTTTGATCGTCAGGCGGCGCACATCCTCGGGGTGTTCAGCGATGGCGGTACACACCCGGGCGACGCCGGGGGTGTAGGCGCGGGAGAGGTCGTCGCGGTGTGTGAGCGGAACCGTGGGGACCACCTCGAGCTTGCCGCCCAAATGCAGAAGGAAGGTGCGGTCGCTGACCTTGCCGACGATCACCCCCGGAACCTCGGCGATCGCGGTAGAGATCTGGTCGGCGTGCGCGACATCCGAGGCATCGCAGGTGAGGTCGATGACCATGTGGTCGGGATGGCTCTCGACGACATCGAGCGCCGTCATGGCACCTTTCACCGATGCGATCGCGGCCGCCAACGTCGACGTGGTGCCAGCGCCGACCGGTGCATGGACGCGGACGGTGATCGAATAACCGGGGCTGGGACTGGGCATGTAAAGCTCCTGGATACTGAATGATGACCGGCAGGGTTCCGGCCGGATCATCGGGTGCCCGATCGGCACGCACGCACCAGGTGCTTCCGCCCGCAACACCCTTAGTCTGCTCGGCCATCGCCGATCCGGACAAGAGGACAACCATCCGGCTCCGCTCGGCGGCGATCGTTCCTCGGAGCGCCCGCACCGGCAGGGCTACGGTGTCGTAGCCGAACTCTGCGCCCTTGGGCTTGCAGTCGCCTACCGGCGCGATGGTGCTCACTGAAAGACGGACACACCCGGGCGCCCGCTAGCGGATCGGCGTGCGGGACGACCCGGACTACCCGAACCATCGGGCACTTCACCATTCCGGTCGAGTCCATGGCCAGGCGTCAAATGCGCATTTGTCTACGACGCTGTTCGTTGCGGAGGGGGCAACACGCCCACTCCCTCGACGTCCAAAAGAAGCCAACCATCTTGGTCCTCCCATGCTCAGCACTCATACCCTGACCAGGTCTAACGTCGTGAACATGTCCACAGTGATCACCGCCCCCCTCGAAGCGCTCAAACGCATGATCCCCACCGCAGAGCCACGACACATGGCGGCGACCAGCGGCGCCCCGCTGACGATTCCGGTACCCGCCCCTGTGGATCTCGGCGCACCAATCCCCACCCTCGAGCGCATCCACACCACCCCGGGCGGACCGGGTGCGGCATTGCGCATCGCGCGGCAAGCCGCCGCCGACTTCAAACGTGAGTTCGCCGCGACCGGTACGCCCTCGCGCGTCTCCACACACGACCTGATTACGTTGCCCTATCCGACGAAATTCGGGTTGTGGCGCGCCCCGTCTTCACCGGCACCATTCCTGTTCATCACCAACCGAATGATGATCGTGCGCTGGAACGACAGCGACGGGACACAGAAGACACTCGTTTGGGAGCCCAGCGATTTCGAGCTCGACGCCAACACCCCGTATTTTGCCGCACTCCGCGATCAAACACCGGCGCCGGTGCTCGCCAGAATGCTGACCGAGCACGGCACCGTTCCCGCGAACCTCGCCAGGCTAGGCATCGATCCGGTCGAGGTGGACTACCTGGCCTTCGACCACCTGCACACCCAAGACGTGCGCAGATTACTCGGCACCACCAAGCCCCAGACCGACATTTCCCCCGACACCCCGGTACAGGGTTGGTTCCCCAACGCCAAGCTGGTGGTCCAGCGCCACGAGCTGGAAGCGATGAAGGACCTGCACCCGTTGCAGCGGCCTTGGTACCAGCCCGAGACCTTCATCGATCTCGACCCCGACCGCATCTTGCCCATCGATGGTGACCGACTGCTCGGCCCCGGCGTCGCCCTCATCCGCACTCCCGGCCACGCCACTGGCAACCAAACCTTGTTACTCAACACCGACACCGGCGTGTGGGGGATGTCGGAAAACGTGCTCGCCGCCGAGCTGCTGACCCCCGAACACAGCAAGTTGCCAGGCATTTCCGGGTGGGCTTCGCGGTGGGGCCAAGAACTCATCATCAACGCCAACACCATCGAGTCCACCGCACAGCAATACACCTTCTGCGTCGTCGAAAAGACCCTCGTCGACCGATCACAGCACGACAGCCGCTTCGTGCAGTTCTTCCCCACCAGCGAACTGACCGCCAGCCCCTTCGCACCGGGCACCCACCCGACTTTCGTCCACGGAAGCCTGGAGCACGGGACGGCGGCGTGACGCCGGTCTTCATCATCGGAGCTACGGGTCCATCAGCCACCGAACTGCCCACAGGCCCAGCGGGAGCTACCGCGACACGTCGGCCCTTCGAGGCGACAAGCTTTGCAGAAGCCGATTCCGCAACCGGATCGGTCTAGGGCTATGGCGCGGACCGGTGCGTTCGCCACCCACGCCAAACCTGCGTCGCCTTCGTGTGCTGGGCATGCCGTGCGGGAAGTCCTTGTAGGTCTTCAGGGTTCCGCTCGCGAGGAGCTTACGCACGGATGCCGATTCGGGCTCGCGGTGATTCCGTCGAACTGGGCCAACTGTTAGGGGTCCCGATGTCGAGTCCAAAAAACTTCGCCAATCGAGTTCGGGATGTGGCCTGATTTTCCTCGTTATCACCACCGCCTCCTTTGCAAATAGGCCTACCCCGAGTGCCAGCCTAGAATCGAAGAGCCAGGAAATCGCTTCAGCCCGCGGTTCCCTATTTGCCGGTCGAAGGTCCGCCGCATCTGTGGGTGCCGCCACAACGACGTGGGAGGACAACCGATGTCCGGTCTCATCCGCAAGAGTCTCGATTCACCCGAGGAAACCCGCCCCTTCGAGGACGACATGGGCAAGCTCGAACTCGTCAACGTCACTTCCGGCGCGGTGGGGAGGGCGACCTTCCAGCCCGGCTGGCAGTGGTCCAAACACGTCAAACCGATAGCCAAGACAGACAGCTGCCAGGCCGCTCACATGGGTTACGTCATCTCGGGTCGTATGAAGATCGTCATGGACGACGGGGAAGACATGGAGTTCGGCCCCGGCGATCTCATGATCTGCCCGCCCGGACACGACGCCTGGATCCTCGGCGATGAGCCCTGCGTGGTCATCGACTGGACCGGCGTCGCCGACTACGCCAAGCGGTAGACGACAGCGCCCCATGTTCCGCCCGCTCATCACACGCGCGCGGAAACCGCCGTAGTGGACGTTTGCCCAGGTAGCACGGCCGGCGAGTGTGCGCGGACCCGTCACCCTCACACCTCCCAATACGACTTCGCCGGCTGTATCACCCCGGTGCATATGCTCTTGGGCACCTCGAGGTGGTGAACTACTACGGTTCCTGCGCCGCCGCACTGGTGTTCAACAACAATAGAGCGGGCGCGAAACTCGATCGAGTGAGCGCCTCCCTCGTCCGCCACCTGCACCGTGAATCGGACGAGGACTTGCGGCGGGGGATGCCGTTCCCGGTGCGGTTCATGACCATTGTCGAGCTGTACCGTTATTCAACAAGGCATTTCGACTTCCACGAACAGCAACTCACCCTCGGCGACTCCGAAACAATCGAATGCGAGGCACCGTATCTATTTGGGGGAATCCTGTCGCTGCCCGCCGCTGACCTGTGGACATCGAGTATCACTCCCTTGACTGCGGTTACATCCAACACCCCGCCGTGGATTCGAGCTGACCCGCCTGGTGGATGAGGGTTTTTCCGCCAAGAATTCCGTCCGAGTTGTCATTTTCGATGCATGCGTGTGGGGCACAGCATTTTGGCTGAGGCGAGCATTGTGCAATGGACGTAGAGTGGGTGCATAAAAGTGACGAAGGAGTTGGAATGGCGCGCCAAATAGTTGTCGAACACGTCGACGATATCGACGGAACTCCCATTGTGGAAGGAAAGGGCGAGACGATCGCCTTCTCCGTAAATGGAATCGACTACGAGATCGACTTATCGGCGAAGAATGCGAAGGAGTTCCACAAGAAACTCGATCACTACATCGATCACGCCACAAAGATAGGTGGCCGCAAGAATCGATCCGCAGGCACACTCACGTCGGGTAGTGAGGTCAAGCGGAAACCTGCGCGGCGGGACCGTGACCATGTGAGGGCGGTACGGGAATGGGCTCAGGAACAGGGCTATGACATCGGGGTCCGCGGGCGAATTCCCACCGAGATCGCGGAGGCGTACAACGCTGCTCACTGACGACCGCCAGAAGAGCGCCGTTGTTATTTGAGCTCCGCGATCGGGTGGATGGAATGGCAGGCTGAAGGAGAGTCGGCATTCGCGGCTGGCGTATCGGCGAGAGTTCCTGCACTAATTTCTGCTCCCAGATCTGTCATTCGACACGCATGCCCGCCTCGGAGCAGCCGCGACCAATCCCCGCCCTTCCAATGAACCATTTGTCCGACAGCTTTGACTGCCGGCAACTGCACACGTCCGACCACAAGTCGCGGCGACGGTCTCGGCGAAGGCTCCATCGCGCGCAACGCTCTGCAGAAGGCCTTGGCTCTCCGAGCGGTTGCGGTTGCTGTTGGCGTTTCGCTTGGGGGCCGGGCCACACTCACCCCGTTGCGTTCCGAAGACAGTCGTCGAGGATGAGAAGCAGGCACAGGTTTGTCCGCTACTAACGGCCCCCGCGTGCGTGGTCAATTCCGCAATCCTATGCCTAAGGACGTGGGTGGCGGGGACCCGCATACGTCGGTTCTGCGGGTCCCCACCGGCGTCGGAGGTCTCGGGGAGGACACGCGGCTGAGACGCCCGACGAGCCTAGAGGGTGAGTGATGAGCCAGATCTTCAGGTCATCACCCATCGTCGAAACATCAGGGCTTTAACGTTGTTCGAGGCAGGGCCCCGAGCGCTCTGCGTTTTTATTGGCGCGCGGCGCACGGAGCTATCGCGCCGAGTCGCGGAGCAACTGCAGTGACCGCTGGTGCGCTCGTGCGGCGCGGGCGCTGTCGCGGGCTCCGTCCTGTCCTGCTCGCACCGAGTTGTACTCACTGGCGTGATTGTGCTTCGTGCCATGCGGCCATAACCTCGACACTCGCGCCGGGAGGGGGTCGAGTGACGGAAAGCGCCGTCAACTCGATCAGAACATCCGCGTCCATATGGTCATCACCTTGTCCTGGGGGTGTTCGCTAATGATGCTGGTGTTACACGATGTTCGCGACATTCGACGGGATGTGGACGACGACCCGGAGTAGTGGTGTACCCCTGATGAACGGCCCGTTTATCGCGTTCCGAGGTACCGAGGGTGGGTGGTTCACTTCTTTTTCGCAAGTGCGACGGCAATGATGATGATGACGCCTTGGATAATGATCTGCTGGCTCACGTCCAGTCCCGCGAGAATCAGTCCATTGTTGATGAGCCCGATGAAGACTGCTCCGATCGCCGAGCCTATGACCCGGCCGTATCCACCGAAGAGGCTGGTTCCTCCCAGAACAACGGCAGCGATGACGGAGAGTTCGTCGCCGGAGCCCCATTGATACCGACCCGACTGAAGGCGTCCGGCGTAGAGCATTCCGGCGACACTCGCGACGATGGCCGAGATCAGCAGCACATAAAAGGTGATTCGTTTGGTACGGACGCCGGTGAAGCGTGCTGCGGTGTCATTGCCTCCGGCGGCCAGTACCTGGCGCCCGAATGTCGTCTTATTCATCACCACCACGCCGGTGAGGACAAAGAGACCGGCCCAGAGCAGGAGTGCGGGAATAGGTCCGAAGTCTCCGGAGCCGAACAGGTTGGTGAAGGCCTTGTTCAGGATGGGCACCGGCTGAAAGTTTGAAATCCATTGCGCAACTCCGGCGGCGATGCCCAGCATTGCGAGGGTCACCAAGAAGGACGGCAAGCCCAGGACAGCGACGAGGCCTCCGTTGATGGAACCTACCACCACGCCGGTGCCGAGTCCGGCCAACACTCCGAGCAGAACGCTGCCGGTCGACGAGATGGTCATGGCAGTGACGACACTGGACAGTCCTGCAACGGATCCGATCGATAGATCGATCTGGGCGGCGGCGATCACGAAGGTTCCAGCTACCGCCATGACGGCAATGATGGCGGTCTGTCTGACAATGTTGAGCAGGTTGTTGCTCAGCAGGAATCCGTCGTCCCGTAGGAAGACTGCGAATAGCAGGAAGACCACGACGAAACCGATGTAGATGGCGAAATCGCGCCACTCCAGGTCGCCGAATCGTGAGGCGAAGCTGGGCCGTCCAGGTTCAGGGAGTGCGGTACCTGCGCTAGGAGGCTCCTGGGTCTGTGACGTGGTGGTTAGCGTCGCGGCTTTCGCGGCGTTGGATTTGGTGGGCATGTGTTCACACTCCTTGGATGGCGAGCTGGAGCGACTCTTCGTCGGGGATGTTGTCGCGGTCGAAGTCGGCGTCGATTCGTCCTCGTCGCATGACGAGGACACGGTCGGCGACGGCGAGGAGTTCCTCGAGCTCGGAAGAGATGAGAATGATCGCGGTGCCGGCGTCAGCGAGGTCGAGCACCAGTTGCATGATGTCGGTTTTGGAGGCGATGTCGACGCCCGTGGTGGGTTCGTCGAGTATCAACACCCGCGGTGGGACTCCCATCTCGCTGAGGCCTAGCCACTTTGAGATGACGACCTTTTGCTGGTTTCCGCCAGACAGTCGGCCAACTGGCTGATCGATGGCGGTGGCGCGAATCCCGAGCCTCTGTGCGAGGTCTGCGCAGAGGTCACGGCCTCTGCTGTCGTCGATGAACGGCCCCCGGGTCAGTCGCGAGAGGCTGGGCAGAAGCAGGTTGGTCCGTACGGAATGTTCGCGTACGAGGCCTTGTGATTGACGGTCCTCGGGTACGAGCATGACGCCCGATCTGATGGCGTCGAGTGGCCGACGGGGGCGGATGGGTTTGCCGTCGACCACTATCCGACCTGAGTCGCTTCGGTCGATGCCGAATAAACATCGTGCCAATTCTGTTCGTCCGCTTCCGATCAGGCCGGCGACTCCGACGACCTCGCCGGCGGACACTTGGAACGAGACGTTGTCGAGACGGTTTCCCGCGCTGAGGTTCTCGACGGACAGTGTGACCTCTGGACGGGTGTCAGCGTTTCGCTTGGTTCTGTTGAAGCCGTGCAGAATCTCTCGACCGACGATGGATTCGGCCACTTGTTCGGGCGGGACTGCGTGCACGTCGTCGGTGAGGACCCTGCGGCCGTCGCGGATGATGCTCAGACGATCGGCTACGCGTGCTATTTCGGCCATTCGATGGCTGATGTACACGATCGAGATGCCCTGTGTTTTGAGCCTGCCGATAAGGGTGAACAGTGCTTCGACCTCGGAATACGGGAGGCTGGCGGTCGGTTCGTCCATGATGAGGACACGTGCTTGCATACTCAGCGCCTTGGCGATCTCGGTGAGTTGCCAGTACCCGACTGGGAGATCTCCGATCAGGCTTTGCGGGTCGATGTCGGCGCCCATGCGGTCGAGCAGTGTGCTCGCCCGTCGGTTCAGGGTTCCGTCGTCGATTAGTCCGAACTTGTGGGGTTCGCGACCGAGGAAAATATTCTGCGCGACCGAGAGGCTCGGGATGAGGCTGAATTCTTGGAATACCATGCCGATGCCGGCTGCTGTCGCATCGAACGGTGATTGGAAGTCCATTGGCCGCCCGTCGATGATGATGTCCCCGGCATCGGCGCGGTGAACGCCTTGCAGGATCTTCATCAGTGTCGATTTTCCCGCACCGTTGCCGCCGAGCAGGGCGTGGACTTCACCCTGGCGCAGTTCGAAATCGACACCTCGCAGAACTTCCACCTTGCCGAAGGATTTGTGGATGTCCCGCATGGAGACCGCGATCGATGCATTCTCCGTGGTGTTCATCGGCTGCTGTCCAGGGCTTGCTGGAGGTCACTGGGGGCGTCCGAGTGATACAGGGACTTCCATGAGTCGACTAGATTGTCGCGAGTGACAGGGAGGGAGGGAAGCTCGACGAAGGCCGGGGCCGGTTTGCCAAGCAGCGCGTAGGCTGCAAGCTTCGCCTCGACGGCACCCTGATCGTACGGTTGCGCGGCGGCGATCCCGTTGACGAATCCGTTTTGTGCCATGTCGATGGCGACGTTGTTTCCCAAGTCCACCGTCGTGACGGCGAGGTCGTCGCGTCCTGAGGCGCGTGCGGCGTCGATGGCGCCCTCACAGGGGGCGTCGAAGAAGCACCACACGCCGCCCAGCCGCGGGTGTTTAGTGAGCCACGCGTTGACGTTCGAGTTACCTTCGCCTTTCCAGTCCGGGCCCAGCAGGCCCTTGTTTTCCACGATGTCGATGTCGGGGTAGTTCTTCTCGACCGTTTCGGTGAAGCCCTGTTCGCGCAGGACGTTCGTCGGCGCCTGTGCGCCGTGGTAGATCACGCCCACTTCGCCTCTTCCGCAGAGCGCTTTCGCCAATTGGTGTGCGCCGAGAACGCCGGCCCCGTAGTTGTCGGTGGCGACGACGGCGACGTAGTCCTGTCCCGGTTGGAAGTTCTTGGCGGGGTTCTCCATAAAGACGATTTTGACGCCGGCGTCTGCGGCCTTTCGGTAGGCGGGCGCAAGCGCGATGGGGTCGAGGGAGGGGATCGATACCATGACGTTCGGTTTCGCCGAGAGCGCGGTCTCGATATCGGAAAATTGTTTGGCGGGGTCGGCCTGGGCGTCGGTCTGGGCAACGATTCGGATGCCTAGTTTGTCGAATTCGGCCTTGAGTGCGTCGACCTGGGCGTTGCTCCAGCTGTCGCCGGAGAAGTGCATTACGACCGCTGCGGTGGCGTTCATGGCGCGGACTTGGGCTACTTCGGCGTCGGTGAGTTCGATGGATGTTGCCGGTACGGAGATTTCACCGTTAGGGCCTTTGCCTATGACGTCGCCGCTTGTGTAGGCGGCGATCGCGCCGTCGTATGTGGTTGTGTCACAGTTCGCGCCCGCACTGCCAGCCGCGTTCGAGGTGCAGGCGGTGGCAGCGCCGGTGACGAGGAGTGCTGCGGCCATCAGGGCGGATCGGCGGCGGCCGGGCTGGGAGGGATGGTCCGGTTTGGGGTTCCGGCTACGTACGGACGCGCGGGTCATGGTGCACCTCTGTGATGTGTGATGGGAAGACTGTGGGCCCGTCAGTCGGTCGTGAGTTTCTTCGGTGGCACCGACCGCCGCCTCATTAATGTCGATTATCACTTTAATGACGTCGATTCTCGACGTCAACGGTTTCGCGAGATCTCCGTCACATATTCGACCCGCTGTGGCCTGACGAACCTCTCAAGTGAAGATTTGCCGAGCGCCCTGATACAGGTTGGGCCGCCGAGCTTTTCGCCCGGCGGCCCACTGGGACAGTGCGGTGTCGGAAGTTAGGCAGTCGCGCTTACAGCGCTGGATAAGGTGATGCTCTTGGTCTGGGTAAGCGCGAATAGCCCCTCGGGACCGCCTTCGCGACCAAACCCCGACTGCTTGACTCCCCCGAAGGGTGCCGCCAGGCAAGGGAATGTGCCGTTGATGATGAAGACGCCGGATCGAACTCGACGTGCCACATCCAGGCCGGCCCGCTCGTCGGTGGTGAACACCGATCCAGAGAGCCCGTACCGCGATGCGTTCGCGATTGCGACTGCTTCATCGAGGGTGTCGAACGGAATGACACAGAAGACCGGACCGAAGATCTCGTTCTGTGCGACCTCCATGTCGTTCGTAACGTTGGTCAGCAGGGTGGGTTCGAGGAAGTAGCCTTCCAAGCCACTCGGCCTGCCGCCTCCGGCGGCAATGGTCGCGCCTCCTGCGACGGCCCGTTCGATGTAGCCTTCTGCGCGGTCCAGAAAGCGCGGTGCCGCGAGTGGGCCCCAGGTGGTTTCGGGGTCTGCCGGGTCGCCCATCTTCAGCGCCTTCAAGCCGGCGACAAGTCCGTCCACGACTGCGTCGTGGATCTCTCGGGCGACGAGAAGCCGCGTCATAGCGACGCAGATCTGGCCACTATAAAGCGCCATCGCATCGACGAGAGCAGGCACAGTCATGTCGAGGTCGGCGTCCGCGGCTACGATCGACGCGGACTTTCCGCCCAACTCCAGCACGACGTTGGCGACGCGATCCGCACACGAGTGCATGACGGAAACACCTACCTCGGTTCCACCGGTGAAATGAACGGCCGCGATCCCTGGATGCTCAACGAGGTACTGACTGACATCGGCATCACCAGCAAGGATGCTCAAGACACCAGACGGAAATCCGGCGTCCGCGGCCGCATCGGCGAAGATGTATCCGAGCATCCGCGCCTCGGGCGGAAGCTTGATGATCATCGTGTTCCCGGCGAGCAAGCCGGGGATGATCGCCAGCGCAAACTGCATGTGAGGACCGTTGAAAGCTACGATCCCCACGGTGGGTCCGATCGGATCGTGTCGAACCTCGATACGTCCCATCGAGGTCTCACGCGTCTCGATCCACGATGCGGTCTGAGACTCGTCGAGCGCCCGATTCCATAGCTCCGAGGCAGCTTTGGTGAGTTCGTCGCCGTTGCGGAACGGCATACCAGCCTCAAGTGCCCAGACACGAACGATCTCATCGAGCCTTTTGTCCAGCGCGCCACAGAACCTCGCGACGATCTCGCGTCTTGCGTCATGGGTCAACCCAGCCCAGCTGTCGAATGCGCCCTGCGCCTCGTCGACCGCGATTTTTGCGTCATCAATAGTCGGGCGAGGCAGCTGGCGAATCACCCGACCGTCGTATGGTGCGACGACATCGGCGAGTTCACTGCTCCGGGGGGCCACCCAACGACTACCGACAAACAGCTCGTTCGCATGTGGGACGTTCATCTAGATCTCCTCTGTTTGGTGGTCCGCACCGGTGGTGAGATTTTCAGCAGACCTGGCGCAGCACGGCGCGGCTCGAGTGGTGGCGCCCGCAGGCAGCCCAACGACATATATGTCGAAAGTAAACGTAATCATGTCGGTACGCTTCGTCAATAGGCTGGATGGGAACAGATGTCGGCGTATATGCTGACTACATGACGCTAAATCGAGGTGGTGGATCACCACCGGAACCGTCGGCGATGCGCCCGAAACGACGCCTCACCGGCAGCGGCAACGGGACACCACCTGCGAAACGGTCCGGCGGCCGGATGGCCAGAACCGGCGAGGTGCTCAACCTCATCCGACTTGGGAAGGTCGAGACCGTCACCGAGCTGGCAAAGACGATGGGTCTAGCCCGGTCGACGGTCAACGAACGACTCGACATCCTGCAGCAAATCGGCCTGCTGACCACCGATGGAGAGACCTCACCGGGTCGAGGTCGACCCGCAAGCCTACTGGCGTTCAACGCAGCCGCAGGCGTCACTCTGGTAGCCCAAGTGGGCATGAGTGGAACGATGCTCGCAATCACCGACCTGGACGCAGAGATCCTCTGGCGCACCCAGGTCCAGTTCGACGTTGCCCGCGGACCGGACGCGCTGATCGAGCTGATCTGCACTGTCTTCAAGGACGCCTTGGCGGAGCTCGACCTTTCCGCAGGCCATGTCTACGGCGTCGGACTGGGACTCCCGGGCGACGTCGAAATCTCCACCGCCCCTGCATCAAACCGATCGGGCGGGAGTCGCGAGTGGGTAAACTTCCACTTCGCCGAACGTCTTTCGCAGTCCTTCCACGCACCGTCCTTCGTGGACAGAGACGTCAACCTGATGGCGATCGGAGAGCACCGAACGGGGTGGCGCGACGCTAACGTGCTGGTGTCATTGAAAGTCGGAACTGTTGTCGCATGCGGTCTCGTAATCAATCACAACGTCGTGCGCGGGGCCACCGGAATGGTTGGCGAGATCGGCCACACCAAGATGGCTGGCGTGGACCTGCCCTGCCCGTGTGGGAGCCGGGGATGCCTCAACACCATTGCCGGTGGACCAGCCCTAGCTGCTGCCCTCGTGGAGCAGGGTTACGAGGCGCACACCGCCCGCGACGTGGCTGACCTGGCGAACGCCGGGATCGTACCTGCAGGCCAAGCCGTGCGCGAGGCCGGCCGTCACGTCGGCGAGGTCATGGCATCGGTGATCAATCTCCTCAACCCCGACGTCGTGACAGTGTGGGGATACCTCGT
The DNA here is from genome assembly GCF_017068375.1 of Rhodococcus koreensis. Taxonomy (NCBI): domain Bacteria; kingdom Bacillati; phylum Actinomycetota; class Actinomycetes; order Mycobacteriales; family Nocardiaceae; genus Rhodococcus; species Rhodococcus koreensis. The sequence goes on along the minus strand of NZ_CP070610.1, from coordinate 926,928 downwards.
CGACACCGGCGACCAGTTCCTCGTCGGAATGCAGGAGTCGATCTACAAGTCAGCGCTTCCCTCATCAGCTCGCGCCTCGGTCATTACTCGTGCGCGTCTCGGCGACGACGCGGGATTGCGAGGGGCCGCATTGGCCGTCATCGAGGACGCCCTGGCGCCCGAAGCAATCGACGAGTTGGTGGCAACGGCCGACGCCGGGTGATGTTTCTCGACCGGCGTACGGACGACGGCACCAACATCCTCGGCGTCGAAGCGTGTGTGCACTCCAGGGCAAGCACGCGGCGACTGCTTCCTACGGATTTCCGTCGATTGCCACCGGGGACCAACCACCAGACAGTCCGCGACACCACTCCCCCTTTGTAATCTGACGTCGACTGCAATGAACCCGGTGGGCGCTGTGCTCTTTCCCGTCCGTTCACCCACTACGCATCCATGGACGCGTGTCCGCCCGATCATCGTGCACCAGTTCACCGACAAGCCCATCTCCATGGGATGGCGGTCGCGGGTAGGCGGCCGAAAGCCGTTGAGCGACGATCTGATCGCATTTCCTCGAAGTGATGATCTGCCAGAGCCTCTCGAAGAATGTCGCCCTAGTTATTCCGTAGGTAACGAACAACTCCCACTCCGGCGGGCCGCCGAAAGGTGCCCATATCCCAGCGAACGACAGAAACGCTTCGGTCTCGTCCCGGGGGTGACGAGTTGTTCCGATTTGCCTTCGTTCGCGATGCCGTTGTCGATAGTTGCGCACGTCAGCTTCTATCGCCGCGCGGCCAGGCTCGCGCCGTCCAGGACCGGGACCGGCAAAGCCCGGGTTCCGTCCCGTCGTCCACACATTCTCTCGCTCAGGATATTCAGGCATAACGGCATTCGATCTCTCTGATGATCCGGTGGGGTGCGCCCGGTCCGGGCACTGACCGGATGGGCCTCACGGGCCGCTGCCGTCCTTTCCACGCCCGCTCATACGGCGGGGAGCGGTGCCTCGCACTGTGCTCTCGCCCAGCAAACCGCCGTGCACGTAAAGAATCGTGCGCACCACACCGCAATACAGTTGATACACCCAGCAGCAGGGGTGTCAGCGGCCCGCGAAACCAGCGTCGACCGGCAAGCTGACCCCGGTGACGTAGCGGCCCTCATCAGATGCCAGCCACACGATGGCATTGCTGATGTCCTCGGGCTCGACCATATCCACCGGAAGCGCGTTAGCCATGTTGGCGTCCCACTCGGGGTGCGCCTCGAGGAACGTGCGAACGTGATCGTTGTTGATCAGCTTCGTGTTGACTCCGGTCGGATGGATGGTGTTGACCCGAATCATATGCGGAGCCAGCTCATTGGCTAGCGTGCGCATCAGACCGACGACTCCGTGCTTGGCGGAAACGTAGTGTGCGAGGTTGACCATGCCCTTGGTACCTGCGGAAGAGCTGGTGATCGCGATAGATCCTCCGCGGCCCGCCGTGATCATCGCGGGGATTGCCGCCTTGACGGTCTTCCACACCCCCGTCAAATTGACGCCGATCATCTCGTCCCACTCCTGCTCGGTGATCGACCACGTGTTGGGGACGAAGCAGGTGAAAGCGGCATTGGCACAGACGATGTCGAGTCCACCGAACTCGGAGACACCGGCGCCGACGAACTGCGCAACGGTGTCCGCGTCACGCACATCTATCTCTGCGGTCAGGATGCGTCGTCCAAGCGCTTCCACCAGCCGTTGCGTTTCCTTCAAGTCCTCAGAACTGGCAAGCGGGTACTGCACCGTATCAAGTTGCCGACATATGTCGAATGCGATGATATCTGCACCTTCCTCGGCCATACGGACCGCGTGAGACCTACCTTGACCTCGCGCTGCACCCGAAATGAGTGCTACTTTTCCCTCGAGTCGTCCTGCCATGACGATTCCTCTCTGCTTGTACGGTTGTCTCAGCACGTGTTGCTGATTGTCAGTGCGGGAGGGCTGGTGGGCGCCACCGAAAGGTCACAAGCTGTCCCCGCTCAGCGTTCGTGGCGCCCGTCTACCCAACCGCCGGGCGTCAATTCGTGGTGTCGCGCATCGTCGCGAGGTCCCGGCGGTGCGATTCCCTCGCCAGACCGACTCCGATAACAGTGATCACTGCAGCGGTGGCGACGTAGATGGCCACGGGGATCGACGAATCGAAGGCGCCAAGCAACGCAATGGCGATCAACGGCGCGATAGCGCCACCGATCACCGTCGTGACCTGGGCACTGATCGACATGCCCGTATAGCGGACCGTGGTGGGGAACTGCTCGGCGAAGAACGCTGCCTGCGGCCCGTACAGGGCAGAGTGGAAGATCAGCCCACCCACCATGGCCACAAAAACCAGTGCCGAGTTCCCGGTGTCGAGGAGCCAAAAGAAGACCCAGATCCAGCCCGCGGTGCCAATCGCTCCGCCGAGCAGCACGGGCCGGCGACCAAGTTTGTCCGACAGCGCACCAAAGAAGGGCGTCGCGACGAGCTGGACTACGTTGGCGAGGACGAGAGCATTCAACACAACGCCCTTGTCTACTCCACTCCTCTCGACGGCGTAGACGAGGATGAAAGCAGTCAGAACGTAGTACACGATGTTCTCCGTGAGGCGCGCACTCGCACACGCGGCGAGCTCACGGCGGTGCTCGCGCAGAACCGTCCTGGCGGGCGCTTCCGCTGCCACAGCGCTTTCGGCCCGTTCGTGGGCCTCCACGAACAACGGGGCATCCTCTACCTTCGACCGGATCCAATAGCCCACAACCAGCAACACCGCCGACAACAGGAAGGGAATCCGCCACCCCCAGTCGAGGAAGGCGTCGTCATCGAGTGTGGCCGCAAGCACGGCGAGAACTCCGGTTGCGATCAGGTTGCCCAGCGGAATTCCTGCCTCGGGCAGGCTGGTCCACGCTCCGCGGCGCCGTGCGGGAACTCGCTCGGCGACGAGGAGCATGGCCCCGCCCCACTCTCCGCCCAGGGCAAAGCCCTGGATGAGCCGGAGCGCGCTGAGCGCGACGGCAGCCCACACCCCGATCATCGCGTAGGTCGGTAAGAGTCCGATCGCGAAGGTAGCGCCGCCCATCAGGACCAGGCTGATAATCAGCAGCGGCTTGCGTCCGATGCGGTCTCCGAAGTGGCCGAACACGATTCCACCGACGGGGCGAGCGAAGAAACCCAGCGCGTAGCTGAGGAACGCAAGCAACGTGCCCACGATCGGGTCTTCGGTCGGGAAGAACAGTTTGTTGAATACGAGTGCAGCGGCTGAGCCGTACAGCAGAAAGTCATACGCTTCCAACGCCATGCCGGTCGTGCTGGATGCGACGACGCGGGCGAGCCCTCGACGCGATGTCGGAGATACCTGGTTCACGGTCGTACTGTTGCTGGACATGGGTGTTTCCCTTAAGTTCTGGTCGTCAGATACGCGCCGAGGTCGACGGGTTGCCCGGTTGCTTGGGATACGTGCGCAGCTTCCATGAGGGCAACCACCGACCGTGCTTCCTCCGCCGAGGACTGCGGGACTCTGCCCTTACGAATCGCGTCGACAAACTCACGGAATTGGTTATTGAATGAGGAATCGCCGTTGATGTAGGGAGTGAGTTCTTCCGTGACCGTTTGGGTGTTGTTCAACCAGAGGTTCCGGTCGTCGGTGAGCCGCATGCTGCCTTTTGGCCCGTTGATGAGTCTGTCGTTCACAGGGACTCGGGTGTTGAGCGAAATGTGACCGGAGGCCAAGCTGCCGTCCTCGAATTCGACCATCATCATGGCCTCGTCCTCGCCCTCCCATAGATCGCGCAGGCGCCGAGTCTGGGCATACACCCGCGTGGGCCGGCTCCCGATAAGCCACAGCATCGTGTCTATGACATGGGGGCCGTTGAGGCCCAGTGCGAGCCCGCCGGCGTTGGAGGCGGACTTCCACCACTCCGTTGCCACATGCTCCGCGAAGACACCCAGCGTGTGAGACAGTGTCAGTGGCCGACCGAGGTCGGGAACCGACCTCTTGGCAGTCTGCGCCCCCTCGAAGAAGCGTCGGCAGTGGCCGACCATGAGCACTCGGTCATGTGACCTGGCGGCGTCAATCATGATGTCGGCGTCTGCTAATGAGGTGGCGAGTGGCTTCTCGATGAGTACGTGCTTGCCGTTTTCGACCAGTGCCGTGGTCAGTGACGCGTGCACATGGTTGGGGACCGTCAGGACGACCGCGTCGATATCGTCGGCGAGGATGACCGCTTCAGCATCGTGGACCGCACGCTCGGCTCCGTATTGGGTGGCCAGGTCCAGGGTGCGTTCCTTCTCGTGTGGCAGGCCTGCCACTGCGACGAGAGTGGCACTGTCGCTGGCGGAGACAATGGCAGGTAGATGTGCTGTCGCAATACGGCCGGGGCCGATCAGTGCTACGCGGAGCTTCTTGTTCTCAGACATGGGTACTCGCTTGGGCTGTGTGGGGGACGTGGTTGAGGTAGTCGAGGAGTAGACGGGCAGCAGAGTTTGCGAAGGCCTCGTCGTTGATGTGCTGGTCGATTTCGACCACAGCCACCGCTGAGTCGGTCAGGGACGATTTCACGGCGTCGAACAGATCTCGGCGTGCCTCGGGGCAGTTGAAGGGTTCGCCGTCGCCGTCGAGTGCCGACGTGCCGCGGAGGGGGATCAGAAGTGTGCACGGTCCAGTGGCGAGGCTGAGTTTTCTGCCGATCGCTTCGCCGATCTGTCGTGCTTCGTTGCTGGTGACACGCATGAGTGTGTTCTCGGCGTTGTGGTGGTAGAGCAGACGATTCGAGAATCCGTCAGGAATCGTGTCTGGTGCTCCGAAGTTCACCATGTCGGTGGCACCGAGGGACACGACTTGGGGTACGCCGTGCAGAGCGGCGCTCTCGAGACGTGTGGGGCCAGCGGACAAAATGCCGCCGACAACCTCGTCGGACCACTCAGTGGTGGTGATGTCGAGAACTGCATCGAAGTAGCCCTCCGCGATCAGGCGCTCCATCGCCCGGCCCCCGGCGCCCGTTGCGTGGAAGACAACAACTTCACATCCCGCGTTCTCGAGAATCCTTTTGGCGCGCATCACGGTCGGCGTGGTGACACCGAACATTGATGCGGCGACGAGGGGTCGGTCCTGAAGCGGAGTGGGCTTTGGTCTGGTACTGAGGCCGTTGACCATGCCCGCGAAAGCATCAGCGGCTTGGGAATAGGTCATTGTGCTGATCCGGTTGAGACCGGCGATGTCCACAATCGACGGGAACATCACAATGTCCGAGGTGCCGACATAGTTCGCGGTGTTTCCCGAAGCAACAGTGGACAAGATTGCCTTGGGAAAGCCCAGCGGCAGATCCCGCATCACGGTCGATCCGATAGTGGTTCCTGCGCCGCCGCCGAGGGCGAATGAACCCGCGATTTTTTGTTCTGCGACCAGTTCTTCGACGATTCGTCGGGCGCCGATCCCCATGGCGTCGACAGCCGCCGAACGATCGTGCCGCCGCCTGAGTGCGCCCAGCTCCGTTCCGGCGGCGGCGGCCACCTCCTCGCGGGTGATTTCCGGCTGCAGAAGGGGTACGTCGAGCACTCCTACATCGATGAGGTGCACCTGCAACCCATGCTCACGGAGGCGGTCGCGAATGAAGCGGGCGTCGTCCGCTTTGGTGTCGAGTGCCGCTATCAGGGCGACTGTTGTGGTCACGGTGTGGTCCTGTTCAGAGGGTGAGGATGCCGCCGTTGACGTCCAGGGTGGCACCGGTGATGAACCGAGACAGGTCGGATAAAAGGAACAGCGTGGCCCCGACGACATCCTGCTCGTACACGTTGCGTCCCAACGGAGTCTGCTTGGCCAGCTCCACCAGATCTGCCTCACGATGCAGATCCGCAAGTAAGTCGTTCATGCGTACCCCGACGATCCCGCCGGGGCAGATGGAGTTTGCACGAATGTTCTGAGGGCCGAATTCTTTGGCGATGTGCCTGGTCAACCCTAAAATTCCTGCTTTGGCAGCGGAGTAGTGGCAACCAAGGAAGGGGCTGGAGGTGCGCCCGGCGAGCGACGAGATGCTCACGAGCGCGCCACCGCCGGCCCCAGCAATGTGCGGGATGGTCGCCTGGTAGGTGACGAAGGCGCCCTTGAGATTAGAGTCGATTATGAGGTCCCATTCGTCGGTTCCTATTTCGAGGGTGGGACGTTGGGCACGGTAGGCGCCAGCCGAGTACACGACATTGTGTAGCGCCCCGAACTCTTCGACGGTCTGGGCGGCGACCCGCTCGGCGTCGTCGGTCCGGGTGGCGTCTCCTGCGACGCCGAGGAATCGGTCACCGTAGTGCTTGAATTCTTCGGCAACGGCATCGACTCGTTCTTTGTTCAGGTCCGAGATGGCGACTCGGGCACCCAGTTGGAGAAGATTATCGGCAGTGGTCTTGCCCGTTCCGCGGGCACCTCCGACGACCAGCGTGACCGTGTTTGCGAGCTTGTCGCCGACGGCCGCCCAGTCGAAGTTGTCTTGCAGGTGGGCAATCATGGTGGTCCTTCTTGATGTGGTGAGTGAGATAGGGAGTTTCCGACCTCAGGCGGTCGTTGTTGCCTTGAACGCCTTGGTCGTCTGGGTCAGAGCTTCCTCGACGGGAAGTCGTTCCATGCTGGAGGCGCCGACGAAGCCCACGGCGTTCGTTCGCTTCATCACGTACTCGGCGTCGGAGGGTGTTGCGATGGGCCCTCCATGGCACAGAACGATGACGTCGTCCTTGATCGCGAGTGCCGCCTCTCCGATCGCTTGTACCCGGTCGCAGGCGTCTTCGAGAGAAAAGGCGCCGTCGGTCGACATGCCGATGCTGCCGCCCACAGTCAGCCCCATATGGGCGATTACCGCGTCGGCGCCTACCGCTGCCATGGCCGCGGCCTCCTGCGGGGTGAAGACATAGACGATGGTGAACAGGCCCAAGTCGTGTGCGATGTCGATCATCTCAACCTCACGCTCGAAACCCAGACCTGATGCCTCGAGTTCCTCCCGGATACGACCGTCGAACAGTCCCACCGTCGGGAAGTTGTTGACGCCAGAAAAGCCCGCCGCCGCAACCTGGTTAAGCAGCCGACGCATGTCCCTGGTCGGGTCGGTCCCGTTCACGCCCGCCACGACAGGTGTCTCGTGCACAACCGGGAGAACCTCACGCTCACCCATCTCCAGAACGATCGCGTTTGCGTCGCCTAACGGGAGAAGCCCACACATCGAGCTATGACCTGCCATGCGGAAGCGTCCGGAGTTGTAGACGATGATGAGATCAGCTCCCCCTCGTTCGATGAACTTCGCCGAGATGCCGGTGCCCGCCCCCGCGCCGACGATCGGGCGCTGGTGGCCGACTTGAGTGCGTAGCCGGTCGACAACCTGCTCTCGCGTGAACGACATTTGGGCCGCCCTTTCCAAACCTCGGATAGCGTGACCGCCATCACTTATTTATGTCGAATATCAACGTATCTCTGTCGACATTCGCTGTCAACCTCCGCAGACGAGCTCTGCACAAGACCCGAAGCGCCTCGACGACCCACACTGGGGCCCGGGACCCAGAAGCACCTGGCGGTGAAGATGCGTCATCACCGAGACACATGTGCGCTGGTCGAGGCGCTACGGGCGTCGGAACGACAGCCGGAGGAAGACACAACACCGCGCGTCAGATGAGCGCTTCGGCACCGGGAGTCCGCACCTTCGCATGAGCCCGGTGTCGGAGGGCAGCCAGACGCAGCCCACCGGCGTACCAATTCGTCATGCCGACTCGTCGCCAATGACCCCACCCCGTATGACACGCCGACCTTCGGGTCGTCGTGCATGGCAAACCGCACACGTCGGCATCCCCGCAGGACGAAAGGAAGTCGCGATGAAGTATCCAACCGCGCCACCCCGCCAAGGCCACCGACGAGACGGTGAACTTCGCGTGGAGGATCTCGGCGGGTAGGACGGACTGAATCTCATCCAAGTGCACACGACCTGGGGATTTCGTCATCCCCATATGGCGGCATCGGCACCGACGCTGAGATAACGACCGGTCGGTGTCGGATTCGATGCTCGCGACCAATCGGGCGACGTGGTTGGTCAGTCGAGCACCAGCTTCAAGGGAACGCGAGTACCTGCTATGCCCGGAGGCGGACCGGGGTGGCATCTGACCCGCCGATAGCGGTGCCAACGTCATCGTCGAGTGCTGCACGCGGCGTAGCCGAAGGGTGAGGAAGCGGGGAAAGTCTACCGGGTATTTTGTTGCGGCGCCGGTGCAAAGGCCGAATGAAGAGCGCCTTCCGACCCTTCAGGGTCCCTCGGTCAGTTTCTCACGTCCCATAGCAGTCTCTACGTAGTTTGGGCCTGGTTGAGACACATCGTAATTGACTAGAGTGAACCAATGTTCTCGGCTGATGATCTCAAACTCTTTCTGGAAGTCGCACGTCGTGGCAGGCTCACCGAGGCTGCCAAGCACTTGCAGATCAACCACACCACGGTCAGCCGCCACATCACTCGCCTTGAGCGAGCGGTGGAGAATCGCTTGTTCGATCGCACGTCTGAGGGCTGGACATTGACGGATGCCGGGGCCCAACTGCTGGTCCATGCCGAGATGGTGGAAGCGGCTGTGCTTGCAGCGCAGGAAGATTGCTTGTCGCGGGGCCCATCCCTGACCGGCCATGTGCGCATTATTGCTCCTGACGGATTCGGAGCGTATTTGCTCCTGCCCGGTCTCGGAGATATTCAACGCCAGCATCCTGGCCTCATAGTCGAAGTTGTCACGGCGAACAGACACGCGTCACTCACCCCCCGGGAGTTCGACCTCGCTATCACGATTGAGCGTCCGCAAGCTCGCGCCGTGACAGTTCAGAGACTCGCCAACTACTCGCTGGGATTCTATGCGTCGCATGACTACCTAGCCTCACACCCGCCGGTAGAGACGTTAGAAGATCTCTACAACCACGTCTTGATCTGGTACGTAGATACAGCGCTCGACTTCAGCACGTTCAATCTGCTGTACGAGTTGCTGCCGAACGCGCAAGCCCAGATTCAGACCAACAACATCGCCGGATTCATCCAGTCTGCAGAAGCGGACCTGGGAATAGCATTGCTTCCTTCATTCATCGCTGATGGAAATCCTCGCCTGCAACGACTCACGAAAATCACGGCGAAGATTGAACGCAGCTACTGGATTTCCGTTCCACGCGACCTGGTGCGTCTGGCTCGAGTTCGCGTCATGTCCGAGCACATCGAGAAGCTGGTCGCGAACGCCAGCGGACTGCACCTGGCTCGGTAGCCGCTATCGCCTTCGCCTCACAGCCGCGTCCACGAGCTGCTGACCCGAACGCCGCTCGCGACGAAGAGCTGGAAAATTGGGCAGCGGCGTTCCACCTCACGCCCAAGGTCGCCGAGCTCTTCAGTGCCGAGTGACGATTCCACGGCAACGTCGACGTCGAGGGTGTTGAACTGGGAAGTTCCCGGCATGCCGCGCACAAGCACCGAGTTGTCGAAGCTCGTCTCGATTGTCGTCCGGACCTGCCCCAGCGTCACTCGCCGTGACCGCGCGACGATATCGGCAGTGATTTGGCAGCAGGCACCGAGCGCTCCGAGAAGGTGTTCGAAGGGGCCAAGCGCCCGGTCCTTGCCGCCGAACGCGGGATCGCCGTCGAACCGTAGCGGGCGCGCCGGATCCGCACCGTGCGCCACGTGATACACACCTGTCCCACGACCGCTGACGGTTGATCTGTACACCACGAGCTCATCCCAAACTGTTCAGCGCAGCCGTCAGCGACCGGGCAGTCTCCGGCCGATATGTGTAGTGGAAGTTGCGCCCCTCCTTACGCACCTGCACCAGGCCGGCGGTCCTCAGCGTTTTGACGTGATACGAGACGGTGGAGGCAGACACGTGGGATTCCTCGACCAGGTCGGTACAGGCCATCTCGTCGACAGCCGCGATGCGCCTGAGCAGATCCAACCGCACAGGGTCCGCCAGCGCTTTGAGGACGTCCACCAACTCGTCGAGCGTGGGGGCGGCGCCGTGGAGCATGGGCACTCCTAATCCTTCGATATTTCTACTGATGGCCAACAATCCAACTATATCGTGACGCCTGATTTGATGGCGCCGAACCGCGGATACCCGCGTCCACCTGCCGTTGTGCAAATTTGCAGAGCCTCGCGACGCTTTGGTTATTGCCACCCCGGTTGCCCCAGTTGAGACTTGAGACACACCAGAGAGATGGCGGGTCGGGCGTCACAACCACGATTCGACCGTCCCCTCAAAGCCCAAATCCACTACGGGTCGCGGCCGGCGACGACCCGGACCCGTACACCCGCCACACCCTTCGACACGTCACCGCAACCTCAGCGGCGACCCACCTCCCGAGAGGAGACCCCGGCTATGAGCTCATCGAACGCGCCGTCGGGTACCCGAAAACCTAACTCTCCGAGAATGGTTGCGCTCGGCAGTTTCGTCGGCACCACGATCGAGTGGTACGACTTCTTTCTGTACGGCACCGCCGCAGCCCTGGTATTCAGCCCCCTCTTCTTCCCGGACGTCAGCCCCGCGATCGGACTCATCGCAGCGTTCGGTACCTACGCGGTGGGCTTCCTCGCCCGCCCCATCGGCGGAATCGTCGCCGGCCACATCGGTGACCGGGTGGGACGTAAGGCGATGCTGGTGGCGTCGCTGCTGATCATGGGAGCGAGCACCACCCTCATCGGCGTCCTACCCACCCACTCCTCAATCGGCATCTGGGCACCGATCCTCCTGCTCGTTCTCCGTCTCGCACAGGGATTCGGCGTCGGCGGCGAATGGGGCGGCGCAGCGCTGATATCCGTGGAGTCGGCGCCACCGAACCGCCGCGGCTTCTACGGGAGCTTCACCCAGATCGGCGTCTCCGCCGGCATGCTGCTTGCCGTCGGAGCGTTCAGCATCGCTCGCACCGTTCTCGACGACGCAACCTTCCTCGCCTGGGGCTGGCGCATCCCCTTCCTCATCAGCGGCCTGCTGGTCTTCATCGGCCTACTAATCCGCATCGGATTGTCGGAACCCGAAAAGTTCGCCGACATGAAGAAGAACGACACCATCGCCGAAAGGCCCGTCGTCGAGCTGTTCCGCCACGAACGACGGGCGGTGTACCTGACAACCGGAATGCGACTGTCACAGAACGCGATCTACTACCTCTACACGGTGTTCGGCATCGCCTACATCGCCCGAAGTTTGGGCACAGCGACCAGCGTCGGCTTGAACTCCGTCCTGATCGCGTCAGCGATAGGCCTCTTTTCCGTACCGATCTGGGCAGCACTGTCCGACAGATTCGGCCGACGCCCCCTATATCTATTCGGCGCCGTTACCAGCGCACTGTTCATCGGCCCGTTCTTCCTCCTGGCCGACACCGGGAACCCGGTCCTGATCACCCTCGCCATGGTGATCGGATTAAACTTCTTCCACGACGCGATGTACGGCCCGCAAGCGGCCTTCTTCTCCGAAATGTTCTCCACCGGAGTGCGATACAGCGGCGCATCAGTCGGCTATCAAATCGGCTCGGTGTTCGCCGGCGGCTTCTCACCTCTGATCGCCACATCACTACTCGCAGTCGGAAACGGAAGCCCGTGGCTGGTGGTCGGGTACTTCACCGTCCTCAGCGTCATCACCGCGGTCTGCGCCTACCTCGCACCGGAGACCAACAAAAAGGACATCGATCTCGATCCCCACAGCTCACCGAAAAGAACTGCTGCGGTCGACAACCACTCCCCTGCTCCCTCAAACGCCTAGCGAAGGCATCCTTCGACGCCCGCGCACGCTCACACGAAACGAAAGGCAATACCTCATGACCAGCACCTCCTCAGCCACCATCAACGGTGTCGACAAGCAGGCCCTCCACTCCACGATCGACGCGGTCCGCGAGACCCCCGCACTCGCCCAGGTGACGTTCTCACTCGGATCCGAGTGGCTCGACGGCTGCCATCAGCGTTCGACCACGGGCGAGCTGCACCAGAACGGTGAGCTGGTGAGCAGCCGGGAGGCGTCGTACGTCCTCGAGTCCGACGAGCCGGCGGCTTTGCTGGGCACGGACAAGGCTGCCAGCCCCGCCGAGTACGTGCTCCAGGCGCTCGCCGGCTGCTACGCGGTCACCTACGCCACCAACGCGGCCGTGCGGGGCATCGAACTGTCCTCGCTGCGACTGGAGATGCAGACCGATTTCGATCTCCAGGGCTTCCTCAATCTCGACGACAGCGTCCGCCCCGGCGCCCAGGAGATCCGGATTAGCGTGCACGCCGAGTCCCCGAACGCCTCGACCGCGCAGCTGCAGGAGCTTACCGACGCTGTGCAGAAGCGTTCACCGATTCGGGACACCCTCGCCAACCCGGTGCAGGTCGTCACCACCCTGGTGAAGTAGCCATGTTTCCCCTGACCGTCGACCATCTGCTGTGGCGAATGAGCAACATTCATCCGCAGTCGGAGGTCGTGAGCGTCGCAGGAGAAGCCAGCGGGTCGCCGACCACACGTTGGTCCTTCCCCGATGTGGCGGCGCGAGCGCAGCGTCTGGCCGCCGGTGCGCACGCAGAGCTGGGCATCGGGCCAGGGCACACGGTCGCGGTACTCGCGTTCAACACTCTCGAGCACTTCGAGGTCATGCTCGGCGTGCCCCTTCTCGGCGCCGCCGTCAACAGCCTCAACGCACGCCTGAGCGTTGAGCTCCTCATCGACCAGGCCATGTCTCCCCGACCGGCCGCCGTGGTGGTCGACGGGGAGATGGTGGACCACCCGGTCCTGGGTCGGAACGTCCGGTCGGTCCTGGGCGTATTGCGCCAGGCCGGGGTACCCCTGATCGTCGTCGGCGAGCGCGACTGGACCGAGCACGCGGACACGGTCGTCCGCTACCGCGACCTGACCGAGGCAGACGCGACCCTGTCGGCGCCGGCTGCGGTGGAGGATGAGAACACTACCGCGTACCTGTTCCATACCAGCGGAACGACCGGGCGGCCAAAGATTTACACGGTCAGCCACCGCGCGGTCATGCTGCACACCCTCAGCCAGGCCACCACCGCCGCCTCGGGGCTGCACAGCTCCGACCGGGTCCTTCCACTGGCACCGTTCTTCCACGTGAACGGATGGGGGCTGCCTCTGACCTGCGCGCTGACCGGAGCGTCGCTGGTCCTCTGCGGCGGTGACCTCGCTGCGGACCGCGTGGCCACGATCCTCAGCGAGGAGTCCGTCACCGCCGCTGCCGCGGTCCCAACGGTCTGGCACGACGTATGCGCGGCCGTCGCCGCCGGGCACGCACCGCGGCCGAACCGTCTGCGGGAGGTCTTCAGTGGTGGCACTGCCGTCCCGCAGCCCGTCGTGGACGCGGTGGCGACCGTTCTCGGTGCCACCGTCAGCACGGCTTGGGGCATGACCGAGACCATGGCGTGCAGCACCTACGAACGCCTCGAACCCACGACCTCGGCCGGAGTCCCCATTCCCCTGGTGGAGCTACGTGTCGACACTGGAGAGTTCGCTCAGGACGGCTCAGAGCCGACCATGGGCAAGCTGCAGGTACGGGGGCCATTCATCGTGGGAGTACGGGACGGCAGCAGGAACTGGTTCGACACCGGCGACATCGCCTCGATCGACCAGCAAGGCCGTTTGCGGCTGCACGACCGGGAGAAGGACCTGATCAAGTCCGGGGGCGAGTGGATCGCGACCGCCGAACTCGAGCAATACCTGTGCACCCATCCGGCCGTGTCGTCGGCCGCCATCGTGGCGATGGCACATCCGCGATGGATCGAGCGGCCGCTCGCCTACATCGTGGCCGCCGACAACGCCACCGGGGACATCGACGCCGCGCTTCGCGCGCACGTCGGTGAGCGATTCCCCCGATGGTGGATTCCCGACCAGTTCATCGTCGTCGACGCATTGCCCCGGACCGCCGTGGGCAAGGTCGACAAGGCCCGTCTGCGGACGCAGTCGGACTCCGAAATCGAATTGCGAAGCGAGGCAATAGCATGACCACATCCACTGACGATCTCGTCCGTACCGAGTACCGCGGAGAAGTCGCCTGGCTGACCATCAACCGGCCGAAGAAACTCAACGCGCTGTCGGTCGAACTGATGCAGGAACTGTCGCAGGCCCTGACCGCCGCGGAAGCCGACCCGGCGATCAAGGTCGTCGTCCTGCAGGGCGGCGAGAAGTCGTTCAGCGTCGGCTACGACATCGCCCAGGAAGTGGAGATGGGTGTCTCGACCGCCGAACAGTGGCATGCCGGCCTGACCAACAACATCGGGCTGTCGATGCAGGTGTGGCGACTGAAGAAGCCGGTCATCGCCGCTGTCTCCGGGTGGTGTCTGGCCGGTGGCTGCGAACTGGCGATGGCGTGCGATCTGATCATCGCGGCCGACGACGCCCAGTTCGGTGAGCCTGAGATCCGGTTCGGCTCCGGGCCTGTGACGCTGTTGATGCCGTTCCTGCTCGGGCAGAAGGCAACCAACGAATTGCTCTACACCGGAGACATCATCGACGCCGAACGAGCTGCAACGCTCGGGATGGTCAACCGTGTGGTCAGCAAGGCCGACCTGGACAAGACCGTCGACGTCCTCGCCCGCAAGATCGCACTCACTCCCCTGTCGATCCTCCGGTACACCAAGCGGGCCATCACTCGTGCCTACGACGCGATGGGGCTGACCAGCGCGGTCGAGTCGAATCTCGATATCGCCGCGGTGTTGAACTCGGCCGAAACTCCCGAGCGTGCCGAGTTCACCGAGCTCGTCGCGTCCAAGGGACTCGGGGCCGCCCTGGCGTGGCGGGACGAACGGTACGGCGCCGTCGAGCAGTAACAGTTCCGGCGCCGGTTGCGCGAGAACTCTCTTCTCACGCAACCGGTGTCCGAAATCTGATCCCCGCCGACGCGCCTCTCCGATTGAAGGGGCCGGGGGGTCGGGGGGTCGGGGGAGATAGCACCCGATCAATAGTTTGATGATTCTACGAATATGAATATATAGGAGATGATCGTGACCGAACTGATGGAGCGCCAGTCCGTTGCCGACCCAACCACCGACGCGGTGGAGCCGGGAACGCTGCCCCCACTCGGCGTGGTTCCCAAGAGCATGCACGCGCAGGTCGTGCGCCCGGAGCGGTACGGCGATCCCGCCACCGCGTTCGTCCACGAGGTCGTCGACACCCCGCAGCTCGGTACCGGTGAAGTGCTGATCGCCGTGATGGCGGCCGGCGTCAACTACAACAACGTCTGGGCAGCCCGCGGCTACCCGGTAGATCAGGTCGCCACTCGGCAGCGACGGGGCGAGACCGAGGACTTCCACGTCGGCGGGTCGGACGCCTCGGGCATCGTCTACGCCGTCGGTGAAGGGGTCAGCGGCATCAGCATCGGCGACGAGGTCGTCGTCCATCCGGGAGTGTGGGACGAGGACGACCCGTGGATCACCTCCGGACGCGACCAGATGATCGCACCCAGTGCGAAGATCTGGGGCTACGACACCAACTACGGCTCGTTCGGGCAGTTCGCCCGCGCTCAAGCACACCAAATACTCCCCAAAGCGGCACACCTGAGCTGGGCCGAAGCGGCTGCACCCACCCTGGTCGGCACGACCGCCTACCGGATGCTGCACGGCTGGCAGGGGAACACCGTCACCGAGGGCGACCTGGTGTTGGTGTGGGGTGGCTCCGGCGGACTCGGAACCCAGGCCTGCCAGCTCGTCCGCGAAGCCGGCGGCCGGGCGGTTGCCGTGGTATCGGACGACGAACGCGGCTCCTACGCGATGAAGTACGGGGCCATCGGCTACATCAACCGCCGCGAATTCGATCACTGGGGAATCCCGCCGTTGGTCGACGACGCCAAAGGCCAGAAGATGTGGACCGCCAGCGCCCGCGCGTTCGGCAAGAAGATCTGGGAAATCGCCGGCAACCGAGAAGACCCGGCGATCGTGTTCGAGCACCCCGGCGCCTCAACCATTCCGACCAGCATCTTCGTGTGCCAACCGGGCGGCATGGTCGCCATCTGCGCCGGAACCACCGGCTTCGACGCCATGGTGGACCTGCGATACCACTGGACCCGCCAGAAGCGACTGCAGGGCTCGCACGGCACCAACGACGCCCAGGCGATCGCCTACAACCAGCTGGTCGTCGACGGGAGGATCGACCCGGTCGTCGGCCGCGTCCTGCCCATGGCCGACATTCCGCTCTCCCACGCCCAGATGGGCCGCGGCGAGGAGGTCTTCGGCAACACGGTCCACCTCATCGGTGCCACATCCCCCGACGAGGGTCGCCGAGCCTGACTACCCGCAACGGCACAGCAGAACCACAAGCAAAGGTGCACAAAATGTCCCGAGCATGGAAAGTCCGTCAGTACGGTGAGCCCTCGTCCGTCCTCCGTCTGGAAGCGGCAACCGTACCCACCCCCGGCCACGGGCAGGTGCGGCTTCGAGTGGCCGCCACCTCGTGTAACTTCGCCGACGTTCTGCTGTGCCGGGGCGAGTATCAACAGAAGCCGGATCCGCCGTTCACCCCGGGCCTCGAGGTGTGCGGCTGGGTGGACGACATCGGTGGCGGAGTCGACCCCATGTTGCTCGCCTCGCGGGTCGTCGGCCAGCCAATCCTCCCTCATGGCGGCTTCGCCGACGTTGCCCTGCTGAACGCGGACGAGGTCTACATCGTTCCCCGCGCCATCGACGACAGTGTCGCGGCAACCTTGAATCTGACCTATCTGACCGCTTGGCTGGGCCTGCACCGACGGGCGTCGATCAAGGCCGGTGACACCATCGTGATCACCGCCGCTGCGGGTGGTGTCGGCTCGGCAGCCGTGCAGGTCGCCCGAGCGGCAGGCGCGACCGTGATTGCGATCGTGTCCGGTGCAGACAAAGCCGCTACCGCCTCCCGTCTCGGAGCCGACGTGGTCATCGACCGATCCGACGGCAACGTGATCGAGCAGGTGAAGGCAGCCGCACCGGCCGGCGCCGACATCGTGTTCGACTCGGTCGGCGGCAAGGCCTACGAGCAGGCAACGAAATACATTGCCTTCGAAGGACGCATCGTGGTCATCGGATTCGCCAGCGGCTACATTCCACGTCCGCACCTCAACCACGCGTTAGTGAAGAACTACACAATCGCCGGCCTGCACTGGTCGTTGTACCGCAAACACCGACCGGACCTCGTACACATCGCCCAAGCAGCCATCTTCGAGATGGCCGCCGCCGGCCTGATTGATCCGCTGATCACCGCCCGATTAGGCCTCGAAGATGTACCCACAGCCCTCGACCAGCTCGCCCACGGACGCACCCAAGGAAAGACAGTCATCACCGTCTGACGTCGTCCGTCACCCATCGCAGAGACCACAAAGAAACAAAAGAAACAGGAGTGCGGCATATGACCTCCATGGCCGAAGAAGCCCCGTCGTTCGACGGCAACTGGGACGAGTACGAACACCTCCGCGTCGAACGCCGCGGTCAGGTAGCGCTGATCACGCTCGACCGCCCGAAGGCGCTCAACGCCCTATGTGATGCTCTCACCATCGAACTGACCCACGCGCTCGATGCCACCGAGGCCGACGACAGCATCGGTGCCGTTGTATTGACCGGCAGTGCCAAGGCCTTCGCGGCGGGCGCCGATATCGCCGAGATGCAGCCGAAGTCGTTCACCGACGTCTACCTCGAGGACTTCATCACCGCCAGCTGGGAACGCGCCTCGACCACCCGTAAGCCCATCATCGCCGCGGTCGCCGGATACGCCCTCGGTGGCGGAGCGGAACTCGCGATGAGCTGCGACCTGATCATCGCCGCGGACACCGCCAAATTCGGTCAGCCCGAAATCACCATCGGGATCCTTCCCGGCGCCGGCGGCACCCAACGCCTGACCCGGGCGGTCGGCAAGTCCAAGGCCATGGACATGGTGTTGACCGGCCGCACCATCGACGCCGAGGAAGCGGAGAAGATCGGCCTCGTCGCCCGCATTGTCCCCGCCGACACCCTCATCGACGAGGCAATCGCCATCGCGCAGCAGATCGCGGGATTCTCCCGACCCTCGGTCCTGATGGCCAAAGAGGCCGTGAACTCCGCCTTCGAGACCCCCCTGGCAGAGGGCCTGCGGTTCGAGCGTCGCCTGTTCCACGCCGCCTTCGCCACCGACGGCCAGACCGAAGGCATGACCGCCTTCCTTGACAAGCGCAAGCCGTCCTTCACCAACCGTTGAGAAAGCGAGATCTGCACATGGCTTCACCAATCGCACTCCCGCGGATTATGCGGATTGGCGGCGGCGCCGTCGCCGAGATCGGCGAGGTGGTCTCGAGCCTCGGGCTCACCCGCCCGCTGGTGGTCACCGATTCGTTCCTCGTCGGCACCGGCGCCGCCGAGCAGATGATCAAGACCCTCGAATCCGCCGGTCTGTCGCCGCGCCTGTTCGCCGACACCGTCCCGGATCCGACGACCGACTCCCTCGACGCCGGACTGGCCGCGATCGCCGAGCACGAATCCGACTCGGTCATCGGGTTCGGCGGCGGCAGCCCGATGGACACCGCCAAGGCCCTGGGAATCCTCGGCCGCCAGGGCGGGCAGATGCGCGACTACAAGGCCCCCCGCAACAACACCGGGCCGGCCCTGCCGGTCATCGCCGTTCCTACCACCGCCGGAAGCGGCTCGGAGGCAACCCAGTTCACCGTCATCACCGACAGCGTCTCCGACGAGAAGATGCTCTGCCCGGGCCTGGCGTTCCTGCCGATCGCCGCGGTCATCGACTACGAGCTGACCGTGTCGATGCCGCCCCGGCTGACCGCCGACACCGGCGTCGACGCCCTCACCCATGCCATCGAGGCGTACGTCAGCAAGAAGGCGAACCCCTTCGCCGACAGCCTCGCCCTGACCGCGATCGGCACGATCGGCCGGGTCCTGCGCCGCGCCTACACCGACGGTAGTGACGCCGAGGCCCGTGAGCAGATGATGCTCGCCGCAACCCAAGCCGGGATCGCGTTCTCCAACTCCTCCGTCGCCCTGGTGCACGGGATGAGCCGGCCGATCGGCGCCCACTTCCACGTCGCTCACGGACTATCGAATGCCATGCTCTTCCCCGCTGTCACGGCGTTCTCGGTCCGCGCCGCGGAATCCCGGTACGCCGACTGCGCCCGCGCCCTCGGAGTCGCCACCACCGGCGACGACAACACCACCGCCTCGAACAACCTCGTCGACGCGCTGCGCGAGCTGTGCCGCGACGTGGCTGTGCCCACGCCCAAGGCATACGGCATCGACAAGGCCCGCTGGGACGAACTGATCCCGCTCATGGCCGAACAGGCCCTGGGCTCCGGGTCACCGAACAACAACCCGCTGGTCCCGACCGATGCCGAGATCCGCGACCTCTACGCCCAGATCTACGGCTGAAAACCCTTTCAGGAGAACCCTTCACATGACTGCCACCATTCCCACCCCGGCGACAGACACCGCCACCTCCGCTGCGCCCGTCGACATCGACCACTACATCGCCGGCCACATCGACGCCCGCGCCGCCGCAACCCGCGCCGACGTCTACAACCCCGCCACCGGGCAGATCACGGGCCGCGTGGCCATGGCCACCACCGCCGATGTCGATGCCGCGGTCGCCGCCGCCGCCGCGTCCTTCCCCGCCTGGTCGGCCACCCCCGCGCACATCCGGTCCCGCATCCTGTTCCGATTCCGCGACCTCGTCGAACAGCACTCAGACCGGCTCGCCGCCATCATCACCGCCGAGCACGGCAAAGTGCACTCCGACGCCAAGGGTGAAGTGACCCGCGGCCTCGAGGTCGTCGAATTCGCCTGCGGCATCCCGCAGCAACTCAAGGGTGAGTTCTCCGAGAACGTCGGCCGCGCCGTCGACGGAGTCACCTTCCGCCAGCCCCTCGGCGTCGTCGCCGGCATCTCCCCGTTCAACTTCCCCGCCATGGTCCCGATGTGGATGTTCCCCGTCGCCCTCGCCTGTGGGAACACGTTCGTGATGAAGCCCTCAGAGAAGGACCCCACCCTCAGCGTCGAACTCGCGAAGCTGCTGACCGAGGCCGGCCTGCCGGACGGGGTGTTCAACGTCGTGCACGGCGACAAGGTCGCGGTCGACGCCCTCCTGACCCACGATCATGTCGAGGCGATCAGCTTCGTCGGCTCCACCCCGATCGCGGAGTACATCCACACCACCGCCTCCGCGCAGGGCAAACGCGTCCAGGCCCTCGGCGGCGCGAAGAACCACATGGTGATCATGCCCGACGCCGACCTCGACCAGGCCGTCTCCGCCCTCATGGGCGCCGCCTACGGCTCCGCCGGTGAACGCTGCATGGCCATCTCCGTCGCCGTCCCGGTCGGCGAGGACACCGCCAACGCGCTGCGCGATCGTCTCGTCGCCGCTCTCGCCGATCTGAAGGTCGGCCCCGGTACCGACCCCGACGTGGAGATGGGCCCGCTGGTGACCGGGGTGCACCGCGACAAGGTCGCCTCCTACATCGACCTCGGCGTCGAGGAAGGCGCCGAACTCGTCGTCGACGGACGGCAGAACATCCCGGCAACTGGGGCGGAGGGGTTCTTCCTCGGCGGCACCCTCTTCGACGACGTCACCCCGACCATGCGTATCTACCTCGAGGAGATCTTCGGACCGGTCCTGTCCATCGTGCGCGCCGAATCCTTCGAGAAGGCCCTCCAGTTGGTCAACGATCATGAATTCGGTAACGGCACCGCCATCTTCACCGCCGACGGCAACACCGCCCGCACCTACCTCCACCAGGTCAAGGCCGGCATGGTCGGCATCAACGTCCCGATCCCGGTGCCGATGGCCTTCCACTCCTTCGGCGGCTGGAAACGGTCCCTTTTCGGTGACCACCACATCCACGGACCCGAAGGCGTGCGGTTCTACACCCGCAACAAGACCGCCACCACCCGCTGGCCCAACGACACCCAGACCCGCACCGACTTCTCCATGCCCACCCATGAGTGAGGTCCGATTCGGGCGGTGCGGATACACCCTCACGCATGAGCGCACCACAGTTCAGCCCGAGCAAAGCACCATCGTCCCCGACGACGCCGACGAGATCCGGTTCCACCACCAGGGTCCGGTCGCTCGAATCGTTCTCAATCGCCCGAAGGCGTTGAACGCGCTGACCACATCGATGATCACTCAGCTCCATCGCGCCCTCGACGAGTGGGAAGAGAATCCGGGGACCGCTGTGGTTCTGGAGAGTTCGAGCCCGAAGGCGTTCTGCGCCGGTGGTGACATACGTCAGATCCGCCAGAACACTGTCGCCGGTGCATACGGCGACAGCGACGACTTCTTCGCCTCCGAGTACCGCCTCAACGCCCGGATCGCGGAACTCACGACCCCCTTGGTCTCACTGATCGACGGGGTCTGCATGGGCGGCGGAATGGGATTGTCCGTGCATGGTGCGTTCCGTGTCGTCAGTGACAAGGCGGTGCTGGCGATGCCCGAAACCGCGATTGGGTTCTTCCCGGATGTCGGCGGTAGCTATTTCCTGTCCCGACTTCCGGGTGCGCTCGGGATGTACCTCGGGTTGACGGGCTACCGTCTCGATGCTGCCGATGCCGTGTACACAGGGCTGGCCACGCACCGGGTTACCGACGTGGCCCTCGTGGTGTCAGCGCTGGAGGAAAACCCGCAGACGCCGATCGATGAGGTGCTGCGCTCACTGCCTCCCGCAGCCCCGACTACCACCAGCCGGTTGGCCGAACACCGATGCGAGATCGATTGGTGCTTCGGCGCACCGAACGTGTCCGAGATCCACTCCCGCCTGCGTGATCATCACAGCTCATGGTCACGGGACACTCTCGCGGTACTCGATTCGGCGTCCCCGCAGAGCTTGGAGGTGACGTTCGCGGTGTTGACCGCGGGCAAACAACGGAACCTGCTGCGCTGTTTGAAGATGGAGCTGGACGTCGCCACCCATCTCGCCCGCACGCCCGACTTCGTCGAAGGCGTCCGTGCGGGTTTGGCCGACAAGGATCGATCCCCCGTTTGGGGAGAATCGCTGTTCGGCGGGTTCGACGCCGGTGGGTCGAGCGTATGGCACCGTCTACCGTAACCTGCTGGGACGCCGCGGGATGCGTGCTCTGGGGGGATGCGGCGATGTCCCCCAGAGTGATCCACGTGGTTACCGCTGGTGCGGGACTCGTCCTGGCCGGAGTTCTGACGCTTGTCCTCGTCCGAGTGGAGGATCCCACCTCCGGACACTGGCCAGCCGTCGACCTCACTCTCCGCACGGTGGCCTTGATGTGCGGCCCTTCCCTGCTCGCCGGTGGGGTGCTGTGCTGCGTGTGGGCGCGCCCGTTGTCCTGCTACGTCGACGACGACAGTCCGCGATCGTGACTCCCCAACTTCGCGGGAACCGCGACACCGAATGTGGTTGTCCCACCATATTTTCGATCATTTGTTGGGCATATTCGGTGTCGAGAACTTGGGCGTTGACCCAGCGACCGCCGATGTGATCTGATTCTCACAACCAATACTTCGATAGATTTAGGAGTATCAAAATGATTCCTGCGCCTCCGCCCAGCACCCCTCCGGACAACCCTCGACCGACCTTGTCATGGACCAAACGCGTGATCTGCACGATCCTCGTAGCCACACCGGTCGCGCTCGCACTGTCCGTTCCGCTGTATCAGCACACCGAACCAACCCTCGGCGGATTGCCATTCTTCTACTGGTTCCAGATGACCATGGCGATCGCCGCCGCCTGCGGATGTGGCGCCACCTACTACATCGCCTTCCGCAACGAACCTGAAATCAGGGACGCACAATGACCTTCAACGGCGTCACCTTCGGTGTGTTCATGGTCCTGTTCGTACTGGTTACCGGAATGGGCTTCGTCGCCAGCCGATGGCGCCGAGCCAAGAACGAACACCAACTCGACGAATGGGCCCTCGGCGGCCGCGGCTTCGGCGGATTCATCACCTGGTTTCTTCTCGGCGGAGACCTGTACTCCGCCTACACCTTGATCGCTGTACCCGCAGCGATCTTCAGCATCGGCGCCTTCGGCTTCTACGCGGTGCCCAACGCGGTCGTCCTCTACTCGCTGGGCTTCCTATTCCTGCCCCGTCTAGTTCGGCTGGCCCACAAGAAGGGCTATGTGACGCTGACCGACTTCGTCAACGACCGCTTCAAATCACAAGCCCTCGGCCTGGCGATCACCCTCACCGGACTGCTGGCCACCCTGCCCTACCTCGCACTGCAGCTCGTCGGCCTCGAGGTCGTCTTCGCATCCATGGGTATCCAAGCGGGCCCGACCGCCAGCTGGATCGTGCGCGACCTCCCCCTGTTCATCGCGTTCGGAGTCCTCGCGGCATACACCTACTCCTCGGGTATCCGCGCGCCGGCACTGATCGCGTTCCTCAAGGACGGGCTGACCTACATCGTGGTCATCGTCGCCGTCATCGTCATCCCGATCAAACTCGGCGGCTTCGGGCAGATCTTCGCCGACGCCGGCGCCGCAATCGCCGAACGCACCAACTCCCCCGACCCGGAAGCGGCGACGATCAGCGTCAACGCCAGCGTCTACATGACCCTCGCGCTCGGCTCCGGCATGGCGTTCTTCCTGTACCCGCATGCCATCACCGGTGTCTTCGCCGCCCGCGGCGCCCGCACGGTACGCCGAAACATGTCCGTCCTCCCGATCTACACAGTGCTCCTCGGCTTCGTGGCGTTACTCGGCATAATGGCCCTGGCAGCCGGAATCAAACCCCTCAACGGCAATCCGCAGTTCGCCGTGCCACAGTTGCTACAAGAGATGTTCCCCTCCTGGTTCGTCGGCGTCGCATACGCCGCGATCGCGATGAGCGCCCTTGTACCGGCCGCGATCATGGCCATCGGCGCCGGGAACCTGGTCAGCCGGAACATCATCCGCCAGTTCTCCCGCTCCGAAACCACCAGCCGCCGGGAAACCGAGATCTCCAAGGTAGTGTCCGTACTGGTCAAGCTCGGGGCGCTGGTGTTCGTCCTGACCCTCGACAGCCAGTTCGCCCTCAATTTCCAGTTGCTCGGCGGTATCTGGATTCTGCAGACCATCCCCACGGTGCTGCTCGGCCTGTTCACCGAACGCTTCGCCGACAAGCGGGCACTGCTGGCAGGGTGGGCAGTCGGTATTGCCTACGGCACGATCGCCGCCTACAACGTCTCATCCCCCAAGGCCAGTCACTTCGGCGGCTCGACGGCGGCCCCGTTCTTCCTGTCCTCGCCGATGTACATCGCCATCTCCGCGCTGATCCTGAACCTCGTCGTGACGCTCATCTGGAGCGGCATCACCTCGACACTGCGCCGTACCCGGCAGATCAACACCACCGCACCGATATCACCCGAATCGACCGCACCCGGCACGAACGCCGGTGCCGTCGCAAACGCCCCCGCCGCCCACTGACCTTCAGGAGTGCCGATTTCCATGACTGCCACCATCAACCGGACCGACGACGGTCCAGTCCGGATTCTCACCATCGCAAACCCCGCCAAGCGCAACGCATTCAGCGGCGACATGGCCCCACAACTGCGGAAGCTACTGCTCGACGCCGATCAGACCACATCCGTCCGGGCCATCGTGATCACCGGTGACGCCAACACCTTCTCGTCCGGACACGATCTGCAGGAAGTCCTGCACAACCCGGAGACAGCAGGTAACCCCGAGGCCAATGCCGCCTTCACCCTGCCCGCCGACCTCGGCACCCCCGTCATCGCGGCCGTGAACGGCGCAGCCTATGCCGCCGGATTCATCCTCGCACTCAACTGCGACATCCGGATCGCCGGCCACAATGCGAAATTCTGCGCTGTCGGCGCCCGAATCGGCCTGGTCCCCGTCGGCGGGCAGTTGAGCCGCCTGCTGGACATCGTGACCTACCCGGTCGCCTTCAAAATGCTGGCCACCGCCGCACCAGTCGCCGCCGACGCCGCCCGCGAATCCGGATTCGTCAGCGAAGTATGCGACCCGGCTGACACTCTCGCCCGCGCACTGACGCTCGCACATCAGATCGCAGAAGTATCACCCGCCGTGGTGCGGGCGATCAAGACCGGGCTGCGGGTGACCCTGCACAACGGACTCGACGCCGGCAACGCACTCGAGCCGCTTCTCGCCGCAGTGGTCCGTGACCTGCCCGACGGAGACGAAGGTGTGCAGTCCTTCCTGCAGAAGCGGCCTCCGCAGTACCCGAATGCACCCACCGATCTGCAGGACAAGCTCGAGAAGGCGGGAGCAGACCGATGACCCAACGACTCCGCGAAGACATCATCCGCGACCTTGCCATCCGCTACGGTGTCGCCGCCAACGCGGTCACCTTCGCCACCAACGGGATCGAGGCCGGCCAGATCGCAGAAGCAATCGGCCGTCCCGTAGCCGTAAAAGTCGTCGCCGACAACGTCGTCCACAAAAGCAAGGCCGGTGGTGTTCTGCTCGGGGTGGCTCCGGAAGAAACCCGCCGCCGCACCGAGGAGCTCCTCGAGACGCAGCGCGCCATGGGGGCCACGGTCCGCGGCGTCACTGTCGAGGCGATGGTGGACGCCGGTCTCGAAGCCGTCGTCGGCGGTCTCGACGCACCCGGCTTCGGTCCCGTCGTGATGTTCGGCCACGGTGGCGTCGACATCGAAATCCTCGACGACGTCGTGTTCGCCCTTGCCCCGATCGATACCGTCGAGGCCCGGCGGATGGTGTCGAGCACCCGACTCGGACGGGTCATCGAGAAGCGATTCCCGCAGCGCCTCGACGACGTCATCGAGATGCTCGTCGCCGTAGGCGGACCTTCCGGGCTGCTGCTCAACGAGGACGTCACTGAGGTCGACTTCAACCCCGTCGTCATCACCTCCGATCGCATCGTCGCCGTCGACGCCCGAGCCAACGCACTCGATGTCACCGAATGCCACATACATTCGGTCCCCGATCCGTCTGTCAGCTATGAGGCCCTGCGGCCGGCCATCTACCCGCGATCGGTGGCGATCGTCGGCGCCTCCGCCGACGAACGGAAGATGGGTTTCCGCGCGGTACGCAGCCTCGTCGACTTCGGCTACACCGGCCAAATCCTCCCGATCAGCAGCAAGAACACCAGCATCTACGGTGTCCCGACCGTTCCGGATATCGACACACTCCCCCAGAACATCGACCGCGCGGTCCTCGCATTGCCGGCCGCGGCGGTGCCCGACACGCTGCGGGCACTCGCCGCACGCGGCACACGCACCGCACACATCCTCACCGCCGACACCCCGCCGTTCAACGACATCCTCAACACCAGCGACCTACGGGTTCTCGGGCCCAACTGCATCGGCCACTACACACCGTACGAGCGGATGACCATGATCGGCACCGACGCGTCCAGCACGACCGAGGGGCACCTCGCGGTGGTGTCGCAGTCCGGCACCTACGCCGGCGACATCCTGCGGCGCGGAACAGAGCTCGGTCTTCAATTCAGCTTCGTCAGCTCAGTGGGCAACTGTGACGATGTCAGTCCCGCCGAGCTCCTGGCCTTCTGCGAAGCCGATCCCCGAACACACGCCGCCGCCTTTTACCTCGAGGACGACCGGTGGGCCGGCGACTTCTTCCGACTCGCTCGCACGATGACCAAACCCGTGGTCCTACTCAAGGGCGGCCGCACCGCGGCGGGCGGCGCCGCCGCCGCCTCGCACACTGGCGCCCTCGCCAGCGACCCACAGCTTCTCGAGGACGCCGCACGCCAGGCGGGAGTGCTACTGGTCGACGACCTCGACCAGCTGCTCGACGTCCTCACGGCGCTACAATTCGTCCCCACACTCGACGGGGACAACCTTGCCCTGGTCGGCAGCGGCGGTGGCGTCGCCGTGGTCGGCTCCGACCGTGCAGACCGGTGGAACCTGAAGATGGCACCGTTCGCCGAATCCACACGCGAACGCCTCACGCCGTTCGAGGCCCCGGGAACCAGCTTGTCGAATCCGATCGACATACCGATCTGGTCCCTATTCGACGAGACCGGGAGCTTCACCGGCTCCATCGTCTCCGCCGTCGCCACCGACGACTCGATCGACGCGATCTGCGCGTTCCTCGATCTCGGCACCGTGTTCGATCTGCAGGCCATCGAGCCCGGAAACAAGCTGGTGCGGTCGCTGACCGAGGACCTCGTCAACGCCGAGCGCGGTGGCATCCCCCTCGCGCTGGTCCTGCGCAGTGGATTCGACCAGAACCAGGACGAGCTGATCCGGCAGCTACGCCCCGTCGCCGCCGCAGCCAAGGTCGCCCTCTTCGATTCGGTGGACCGCGCGATCGACGCTCTCGGTGGTGTCCGGTGGCTGACCCGCCACGCCAAGAACCCGGGAGGCGACCTGCAGTGAGCCCATACGACGCCGAGCTCCAACCAGCGCCCGCGCACACACCGGCCGCTGCGCCAGCGCAACGCCCCGCAACGGCGCTCACACTGATCGCCATCAGCACATTCCTGTCGATGAGCGTGTGGTTCTCGGCGTCGTTCGTGGTCCCACAGCTGGTGGCGGTCTGGAACTTGTCCACCGCAGGATCGTCATTGCTGACCATCGCCGTCCAGTTCGGCTTCGTCATCGGCGCGGTCACCTCCGCCGCCACCGGCCTGGCCGACGCCGTACCCGGCCGCATCCTGATCTCCTGCGGCGCCGTCGGCGCCGCCCTCGCCAACCTCGGCCTACTCTTCGCCGATGGCCTCGCCGCCGCCATACCTCTGCGGCTACTCACCGGCATCTTCCTCGCCGCGGTATATCCGCCGGCACTGAAAGAAGTATCCACCTGGTTCCGAACCGGGCGCGGCACCGCACTCGGAGTCATGATCGGCGCACTCACACTCGGGTCGGCGCTGCCCCACCTGGTCAACTCGTTCGGAGATGTGCAGTGGCAGCACGTCATCACCGCCACCACCATCATGACTGCGGCGGGTGGCGGCCTGATCCTGCTACTGCGCACCTCCGGCCCGTACCCATTTCCCCGGCAGCCGTTCAGCCTCACCGCCACAATCACCAGCCTCCGGAACAAACACGTCGCTCTCGCCAACATCGGCTACATGGGCCACATGTGGGAGCTCTACGCCATGTGGGCCTGGGTCGGGGCATTCCTCGCCACCCTTCCTGCCATCGCCACCCGCCCCCACCCCGACGCGACGGGGTCCGCACTCTCCTTCGCCTGCATCGGTGCCGGCGCAATCGGGTGCTTCGTCGGCGGCCGTCTCAGCGACCGATATGGCCGCGCGCAATCGGCACTGATCTGCCTTATCTGCTCGGGAACCGCAGCAATCGGGCTGAGTATCCTCGACACCGCACCGCTACCGATCGTGCTCACTGTTTGTGTGTTCTGGGGATTCTGGGTCATCGCCGACTCCGCACAATTCTCGGCGCTAGTGACCGAACGCGCAGACCCGGTCTACGTCGGCGGTGCGGTCTCGATCCAACTCGCACTCGGCTACCTCACGACAACCCTCACCCTGTGGCTGGTTCCGGTCTTGGTCGAGCACTGGTCCTGGTCTGCCGCACTGCTGACTCTCGCGCTGGGGCCGGTCATCGGGGCAGCCGCAATGGCGCTCCTCATTCGGGCGGACCGCGACATCACAACGTCCCTGCCGACGGAGAACGGCGAATGAGCTCAGAATCCCACCTCCCAGACGAAATCGCCCGCATCGCCCGCATCCTCGCAGACCCCGTGCGACTGCACCTGCTTACCATCATCGCTCGAATGCGGGAGATTTCGTGTACGCACCTCGTAGACCACGCAGATGTCGGTGCATCCACCGTCTCCTACCACGTGAAGATGCTCACCGAAGCAGGATTGGTGACCGTCGCCATCGACGGACGACGCCGATATGTACGTTTCGAACGAGAAGCACTGCGTCACTTCACCGAACTCCTGGCCGCCTCCGTCGATCGTGACACCTCACAACGGGCCCTGCAAGCACTGCCGAGAATTCGAGCATCAGACGATGGGGAACCGCAGGCCTCCTCTGCAGAACAGGGGCGACAATGAATCCCGCTCATCCTCTGCCGCCGCCTACTCCGATGCAGTTACTCGACATCAATAACCGGCTGAGACTCGAGCACCGAAAACTAACCAAAACAATCGATTCCGTATTAGGGGTAGGCCTTCAAGCGCACGGCAGATGTGCGCTACCGTGATCCGGTTGTCCTCGATCAACTCGAACCCGGACACCGCGGCGGCGGCACGTTCCATGAACAGCGTCACGGCGTCGTACTGGGGCAGCCCGCGCAGGGACAACTCATCGTCCGTGTCGGGAATCGTCAGCGGCGGTACGCGCAGTATCGCTCCCCTTCGATACCGAGGGCCTCCCGGCTCGTGGCCAAAATCCGAAGCTCGGGACAGGTCCGAAGCAGTTTCCCGGAGAGCGTGGCGACTGCATCCACCAAACGCTCGCAGTTGTCGAGAACGTGCCGAACTCGGCAGACAGATCACCCTCGACGGCATCCATGCAGCCCAACAGTTCGACGCGCTCGGTCTCGCCGAGAGCCCTGTGGGGATGGTCGGCAATCCGGCGGCGGCATGGCAACCGCCGCAATCACCCTGACCGACTCTCCGAAATTCAAGCTCGCCAGGAGCGCCCCGGCAGTTTAGCGATGAACATCGAGGAACCGGCGTGGGCGTTAAGCATCGCCGTCACTGGCGCGACTGTGCTGCAGCCTTCGGCATCCGGAGAGTCTGATCTCAACTTCATGAAATCAGACTTAGACGCGCCCCCGGATGCTGTTCTATCCAGGAGTCGAGACTTCGCCGCGAGATCCGCGCGTGCCCGCTCGAGAACACCCGGTGAGCTGCCAGCAAAGCAGTCGTTGTCGAGTCGGTGATCTCGTCGAATGCGTTAACCTCGATCCGGGCCGTAGAGCGCTGCTCGGCGGGCGAAGTGCGTCGGCCAAGCATCTCGGACAATGTGAGTGGGTCTTTACGTGCCCGCTTCGCGCGCGCCGGGCGCTGTACCATCCCTCATCCACGCGATACGTCGCTCCACTCCCTTCAACGCCATGTCGGGATGGGGCAGGATGAAGAAGCGATTGGTTCGGATCGCGTCGACAACCATCTCTGCTACGTGGCCCGGTTCCAGGCCGTACGCGGCGGTCGTGTCTGCCAGACGCTCGACCGAAGAACGCCGAACGGGATCTGCCAACGTGGATACGACGCCGCTGGGCCGGTTGCGTTCGGACTCTGTCATGCGTGTTTTGACCGGACCTGGGCACAGCACCGAGACCCCGATCGACTCTCCTGCCGTTTGCAATTCGATCTCGAGATTTTCACTCATCCCCAGGACCGCAAACTTGGATG
The DNA here is from genome assembly GCF_017068375.1 of Rhodococcus koreensis. Lineage (NCBI taxonomy): Bacteria > Bacillati > Actinomycetota > Actinomycetes > Mycobacteriales > Nocardiaceae > Rhodococcus > Rhodococcus koreensis. The sequence goes on along the minus strand of NZ_CP070610.1, from coordinate 896,761 downwards.
CAACGTAGGGGCTCATTGTTGGTGCACCGGTCGCGAATGCAGCCACCGAGCAGGTGTTGACAATGTGCGCCTCGGGTTGTTGCCGGAGGAGAGGGAGAAACTCCCGGCAGCCGTGGAGGACGCCGTAGAAGTTGACATCCATCACCCACTGCCAGGTTCGCAGGGGAATGTCGGAGAACAACGCGCCGCTGTCGACCCCCGCGTTGTTGCACAGGATATGGACGCCGGCGAATTCGTCGATCGTGCGTAATGCCAGGTTGTGCACACTCTCGGGATCCGATACGTCTGTCTGGACACCGATAGCGTCGGCTCCTGATGCCCTCAGGGCCGAAACTGCGATATCCAAACTGCCTTCTTCGATATCGGCAAGTACGACCTTCACACCTTCCCCGGCAAAACGTTCTGCCATTGCGAATCCGATCCCGCTGGCGCCGCCAGTGACGACTGCAACCTTGCCTTCGAGCTCTACCATGCCGATCTCCTGATCCGAAACAGTCACCGTGGGAGGATTGAAAGTTCTGCCTGGCAGCACTTCTTGTGCTGATCAGGATTCATGGACCTTCGGGTGCCTGCGGCGCGCAAATCCGATCACCGCCGCCGCAGCACGACTGACGCAGTCGAGTCACACACCAACCGAAGTTTGCGACCCGACTGGATCAGGGAATCCGAGTTGACCCGTCACTCGAACAATTCGGGTATGCGCGTCATTGCCTCGAAATACGGATCCGCACCGGTGAACGTGGCTATCTCGATCGCCGACAGGATCTCCTCGACGCTGGCACCTGCATCCAGCGCGGCCCGCGTATGGATCTGCACGCCTGGGACGTATAGGTGTGTGACCACGCAATCAATGGCAATGTAGATCAATTCACGCAACTTCACTGGCAGCGAACCGAATTGGGCCCCGACGGTGGAGAAGTTCATGTAGGCCTCGAACATGTCCGGGTCGAGCGCCAAGATATCGTCCCAGCTCTTGTGCCAGTACCCGCGCTTCTGTTCGAAATCCGCACGCAGGTTCCGCTGTCGGTCGCTCAGCCCGGATGGAGGACGAATCCCCCGTTCGGACAGAACTTCTGCAACGGCCGGCGCCCCGATCGACAGCGCATGGATACTCATGATGCTGACCAGCTGCAATACGTCACGGACTTCGGCTCGACTCGCGCCGCGGTCGAGAGCGGCCCGCACATATGCACGCAGTCGTGGCCAATTCGTGCTGGCAGCGTTGCCTACGACAGCGACCCCAATCAGCGCTTGTTCGATAGGGGTGAGCGCCCCACGTGATCGGGGGACGTCGACCATAGCGCCAAATCTGTCGAAGAACTCTGGGGAATCGCGGTACTCGGCATCGAGCGCGTCGTTCCAATCACCGAGGTGACCGGATAGAGCCTGCACGGGGGCCAAATTCTCCTTGGAAATTGTCATCGGCATGCCTCCTCAGAGCTGAATCGCGACGGACTTGGTTTGCAGGTAGTGATAGACCGCGTCGGGTCCCTTCTCTCGGCCGAATCCGCTCGATTTGTATCCACCGAAGGGTGTGCGGATTCCGCCCGCGAAGTAGTTGTTCACCGATACCTGGCCGGCGTCGATTCGGCCTGCCACGCGGTGCGCCCTGGCGAGGTCTTTGGTCCACAGGCCTGCTGTCAAGCCGTAGGGAGTGTCGTTCGCGATCCGGATCGCTTCCTCTTCATCATCGAACACGATGACCGAGAGGACTGGACCGAAAATCTCTTCCTGAGCAATGCGCATGTCATTGCGCACGCCGGTGAATATGGTGGGTTGAACAAAGCGGCCGTCCTCCAGTCCTACGACGTGTGCCGGGCCACCGCCCACGACCACTTCTGCACCTTCGGAGCGTCCGATGTCGAAGTATTCGAGGATCTTTCGGTACTGCTTCTCGGTGGTGATCGGTCCCATGTCGGGGTTGTCGATGCCGCGGCCGAGACCGACGGCGCGGTCGAGCCGGGTCAGCCGTTCCACGAATTCGTCGTGGATGCTCGAGTGAACCAGTAAGCGGCTTCCTGCCATGCATACCTGGCCGGCGTTGAAGTTGATCGCGGTCAGCGAACCGGTTGCAGCTTTGTCGAGATCGGCATCGGCGAAAACGATGTTCGGTGATTTGCCGCCGAGTTCGAGGGTCACCGGGCTCAGATGGGTTGCCGAAGCGCGTAGTACGGATTGGCCGGTGGGAACGGATCCAGTGAAGGCGATACGTCGGACATCACGATGTTCTACGAGCGCTGCACCGGCCTCGGCGCCGAGGCCGGTGACGACGTTGATCACACCGGGCGGGATTCCTGCGATTTCGACGGCCAGTCTGGCGAATTCGACGACCGCCATGGACGTGTCCTCGGCGGGTTTGACCACTGCTGTGTTGCCCCCGGCAATGGCGGGTGCGACACCGCGTGCGGTCTGCTGTAGGGCTGCGTTCCACGGGACGATGTGCGCGGTGACTCCGTATGGTTCGACGCGGGTGTACGAGTGAAATGCGGGACCGAGAGGAACAGTTTCGCCGTGAATCTTGTCGGCTACTCCCGCGTAGTACGCGTAGTAGCTGGCGGTCAGTCGTACGTCGGCCTGTGCTTCTCGCAGCGGCTTGCCGTTGTCGACGGATTCGAGGTATGCCAGTACGTCGAGATTGTCGAGAATCGCCTTCGAGAGGGCGTTCATGGCATCGGCGCGAACGGAACCGTCTACTGCACGCCAACTTTCGAATGCGCGTTGCGACGAGGCGACTGCTTCGTCGACGACTGCGGAGTCGGACCGTTGGATTCTTGCCAGAACGCCGCCGGTCGCCGGGTCGATGCTGTCCATCGTCGCTGTACCTGCTTCGGGCAGTTCCTTGCCGTCGATGATCGAACCGTAATATTCCTTGTGCATATTTGTGAGTTCTTTCTCTGTAGCAAGGGCGGGTTCAGGAGCGAGCCGAGATTCCACCGTCGATGGGGAGGGTGACACCGGTGATGAACTCGGAGTCTGTAGATGCGAAGAACAGCGCAGCCTTTGCGACATCGTCTGCTTGGGCGAGTCGACCGAGCGGGACCCCGGCACGCTGCGCGTTGATGGTCGCTTCGATGTCGTCTTGGTGCTCCATGAAGGTGCGGAGCATGGGTGTCTCGGTGGATACCGGCGCGACGGAGTTGACGCGAACCTGAGGTGCGAATTCGATCGACAATGCACGCGTGAGCTGAATTGCCGCACCCTTGGACGTGGAGTACGCGCTGTTGTTCGGTCGAGCCCGGAATCCAGAGAGGGATGCGGTGATGATGAAAGAGGCGCCGGGGCGCTGCTGCATGAGCGGCATGGCTGCGCGAGCCCCCAGCCACGGCCCCTTTGCGTTGACTGCCATGAGGGTGTCGAAGAAGTCGATGGACTGCTCTGCCAGGGGGCTCATCGGCGCCGCGACGCCTGCATTGGCCCAGAACACGTCCACGCCGCCGAAGGCCTCGACGGCGCCGCGAACGATCGTTTCGTTGCCTTCGAGGGTCGTGACATCGGCGACGACGGGGGATGCTTCGCCACCCTTCGAGCGGACCAGCTCTGCGGTCTCTCGTGCTGCGGTTTCGTCGCGGTCGGCGACGACGATCTGAGCGCCTTCCTGGGCAAACAGCAGCGCGCCTGCGCGTCCCATTCCGGATCCAGCGCCGGTGATGACTGCGACCTTGCCGTGTAGCTTCATGTGAGAGCCTTTCTGTCGGTGTTTGTTTCGAACTTCGAAATCATGGTCTGTTCAGAGGGCGGAATGCGGCTCCTCCGGATCGGCCTGGGGGGCCGGAGGGAACACTGCACCTGACTGGGCCAGGCGGTCGCACTCTGCTGGTGTCAGCGCAAGAAGCTCTTCGAGCACCTCGCGCGTCTGTTCGCCGAGACGTGGCGGGTATCGAAGAGGTGGAGTTTCGGTGTTCTCGAACAAGATCGGAGTCGCGACGCCCTCGAACGAGTGACTCCCGTCGGTCAGTTCGACGACCATCCCGCGGCCTGCACCGCGGGCGTCGACGAGGGCCTCGGCGACATCGCGGATGGGCGCGCATGGGACTTGATGCCCAATCAGACGTGACACCCACTCGTCGGCGGGCTGTTGTGCGAACACTTTCTCGAGGATGTCCCAGAGCTCGTCCTTGTGCTGCAGTCGTGTCGCTTGGTCGCGGAATCTCGGATCTTCGGGCAGGGACGGTTCGCCGACGGCGGCACACAGCCGCTCCCACATCGCCTGCGTATTGGCGGTGACGACGAACTCGGCGCCGTCCGAGCCGCGGAAGGATCTGTATGTGGGGATCGAATCGTGCCCGGCTCCCTGACGCCCCGGAGCCCGCCCGGACATCATCGCGTAGACGGACTGGTAGGAAAGTTGACCAAGTTGGGAGTCCAGCATGGAGACATCGATGATGCGGCCCGACCCGGAGTCTGCCCTGGACACGAGCGCCGAGAGCACCCCAATGACGGCGTACATGCCTGCTACGACATCGCCGGCCGGGACTCCAAGCCTTGCGGCAGGCTGGTCGGGATGGCCTGTCAGGCTCATCACTCCACTCATTGCCTGCACGATCATGTCGTAGGCGGGTCTCTGGTGGTGTGGGCCGAACTGGCCGAAACCACTGATGGACGCCCAGACCAAGTCGGGTCGCTCGGCAGTGACTGCGTGCTTGTCGATACCCAGGCGCGCGAAGACTCCGGGCCGAAAGTTCTCGATGACCACGTCGGAGACCGCGATCAGTCGCAATGCGACGTCGAGTCCTTCCGGCCGCTTGAGGTCGAGGGCAACACTTCGTTTGTTGCGGTTGTTGGCCAGATAGTACGCACTGTCGTCGCCGAGGAAGTGCGGAGGGATCGATCGACTCGAATCTCCCACTGCAGGTTCTATTTTCACGATGTCTGCGCCGAGGTCTGCCAGCAGTTGCGTTGCGGACGGACCGGACAGAAACGTAGTGAAGTCCAAGACTCTGATGCCGGTGAGAGGCAGTGGCCGAACGGTTGATGGGTTCGCCATTGGGTTGATTCCTTCTTCGTAAGTGTCGCCACTATAAGCACAACAGTCGACGAATTACTAGTAGATCCTCAAAATCAGGCCCAGAGAGTCGACACTTCATGCTTCTAGCGGGGCCTGCGCGAGGATTGCGACTCCGGCTGGAGGTGACGCCGGGGCACCGATCGGGGGTTTATTGTGTCCGCATGGAGAGCGATGGGAACGCGGCGCGGCCGATGAGTGTGTCCACAGCCGATATCGATGGAATTCTTGCCAGACTCCTCGGCGTGGACGAGCGCCAGGATTCGTTGGTCGGCAAGATCGCCATCGAAATCGCTCGGGACATAATCGAAGAGCGTGTCGGACAGTCCGACGACCTCAACTCGTTTGACCTGGCACAGCGATTCGGCACCAGCCGCACACCAGTCCGCGAAGCACTCCTCGTCTTGGAACGCCAAGGGATGGTCGAGGTCCCGGCACGTCGCCGACCCAGGGCCGCCGAGTTCACCCGACAGACGATCATCGAGATCTACGATCTACGCAGCGAGCTGTACGGTCTCGTCGCCCGCCAAATCGTGGAGAATGCCTCCGATGCAGACCTCGACACTCTGGAGCGACACCTCGCCGGCCTGGTAAGCGCAGCCGAGAGCGGTGACGACGATGCATACTTTTGGCAGGTTGTGTTGTTCCACGAACAAGCATCGCTCATCTGCGGGAACGCGACACTCAAGCGAACCATCGACGGGCTCGGGCTCCGCGTCATGCAGCTACGTCACCTCGGAATGGCACGTGGCTGGAGAATCGAACGCTCACTTGCCGACCATCAACGATTGATGCTCGCACTCCGCGAGCGAGACGGTCAGCTCGCAGCTGCACTCAACCGGGCGATGGCGACCAACGCTCTACCCGGCCTGCTTGCCATTGTCGACGGTAGAGGCCCCGACTCTCGCTAACTTGCCAGGAGTCGACACTTTCGCCTAAATCTCGCCGATAGCCCTTGCTTTTGCACACGCGATGGCAGTACTGTCGACTGTGATCCCGACGACATTGCCCAGCAGTCCAGCCGCTACGGCGAGACCGTCCCCCGCATGTCCGTTCTCGCCGAGCTGTTTAGCAGCCACCGAAGTCAACCCCCACTGCGAGCGGTCGACTTCGAACCGTTTGAGGTAGGCACAGCCCCTTCAGTCGCGCGTCGACTCCTTCGCCAGTACCCATGGAGACACAAAATGGTAAGCACCACCCAGTCTGCGGACAAGCAAACATCCTCCAGAGCGCAACGCCGCTCATTGGTAGCGGCCGGGGTCGGAAACGCACTCGAGTGGTTCGACTGGAATCTCTACGCGATCTTCTCGGTCTATCTGGCCCACAACGCGTTTCAGTCTGAAAATCCCACCTCCGCTCTGCTGAGCACGCTGGCGATCTTCGCGGTAGGATTCGTCGCCCGACCCGTCGGCGGCTTCGTTTTCGGCCGACTCAGCGACAAGATCGGCCGAAAGAACGTCATGGTCGCGACAATGTGCCTACTCGCGGGGTCGAGCGTGGCAATGGCCGCGCTGCCGACCTACGCGGCGGTCGGAATTGGGGCCTCGGCGTTTCTGCTGATCGTGCGACTGGTCCAAGGGCTTGCGCACGGAGGCGAGGCCGGCGTGTCGTACACCTATGCCGCCGAGATCGCTCCGCCGGCGCGACGCGGGTTATGGTCGTCGATGCCTTTCGTAGCATCAACGATTGGTTTGATGGCCGCAACATCCAGTGCTGCAGTACTGACCGGAATATTCGACGCGGAACAGATGGATTCGTACGGTTGGAGGATCGGATTCGCGTTCGGCGGACTGTTGGGACTGTTCGCGTTGTGGATCCGCCGGACCGCCATCGAAACCGAAGTCTTTCTCGAAGAGGCCGAGACCGTCGAAGAATCCGATACCCCCGCAACCAAAATGAGTGGTCGGGAGATCCTCGGTATCGCTCTACGCATCATCATGATCTCGGTCGGCACCAACATCTCCTTCTACGCATGGGTCTCGTTCGCTCCAACCAACGCGATCTCGCAGCACGACATGCATCCCACGTCAGCCTTCGTGGTCAGCTTGCTGTCTCAGGGCCTCATCGTGCTTCTGCTGCCCTTCATGGGCGCCCTATCCGACAAAGTTGGCCGTAAGCCATTCGTGTTCGCCCAAGGCGCGCTCATGATCGCACTCGCGTTCCCCATCGCCGGCATGGTGTCCAGCGCCCCGTGGACTCTGTTCGTCGCGCTGATGCTGGGCCAGCTCGTGTGGGCGTGCGCCGGGGCGATCTACCCCGCGATCGTGGCTGAACAAGCTCCGACCCGGATCCGGGCAACCATCGTCGGACTCGTCGTCTCGTTGTCAGTTGCAATCTTCGGCGGCACTGCCCCTTACCTGAACACCTGGCTCACCTCGACTGGCAAGAGTTCGCTCTTCAGCGTGTACATCATGGTACTAGGAGCCGTCGTGGTCGGCGGCTCCATCCTGATCAAAGAAACAAAAGGCATAGATCTTCGCGATCTTGATCAGCCAGCGAACAACTAATTCGTATCCGGCCACCAACCCTGACCGCAGGTCGACACCGTGCATTTCAAAGTGAGAGTTGAAGTATGTCCATTGCCATGAAGACCGCTGTGGTCGGTGTCGGAACCACCGAGCAGGGGCAACTCCCGGGCCGTAGTGCCAACGAAATAGCCGCAGAAGCAGTCCAACTGGCGCTCGCTGACGCCGGCTTGACCAAAGACGACGTCGACGGCCTGATCACGTGCCGAAATCTCACTGGCGGCGCGGGAATCGATGAACAAATCGGCCACATGCTGGGTATCAATCCCGACTACAGCGCCACCCTCGATTACGGTACCGGAAACTTCTCACTTCACCTCGGTGTCATGGCGATCACCGCAGGGCTGGCAAACACTGTGGTGCTCACATATGGGACGAATCAACGTTCCCAACACGTGGGGTTCGGGCGCACAGTCGGTGGTGGTGCCGAATTCGCCGCCGCGGCAGGACTTGTACATGTCGCCGGCTCGGCGGCGATGGCCTTCCGTCGACACCAGCACCTCTACGGAACGACCGAGGAACAGCTCGGATGGGTGTCGGTATCCCAACGGGAATGGGCTCGCCTCAATCCCCTCAGCATCTTCAAGGAAAAGATGACGATCGACGACTACCTCTCCCACCCCTACGTCGCAGCGCCGCTGCGGCGTCCCGATCTCACAATGATCTCCGACGGCGGCGCTGCACTCGTACTGACTCGAGCAGATCGCGCAAAGTATTCACCCAAGAAGCCGATTCACATTGTCGGCATCGCAGAGAAGACGGCCTTACGAGCCGACCAGAACGCCGACAATCTCATGCGGCCCTGGCTGGGCGCGACTGCCCGACAGCTCTGGAACACCACGGGTATGCGCCCCTCGGAAATCGACGCCGTCTACGTTCAAGATGCGACTTCTGTGTGGACCCTCCAGATGCTCGAGAGCTACGGCTTCTGCGAACCAGGCGACGCCGGGCCATTCTTCGCCGCAGGAAACACTCGACCAGGCGGATCACTACCGGTAAACACGAGTGGGGGGCAACTATCAGAGAGCTACATGTGGGGTTGGCTCAACCTCTGCGAGTCAGTTCGACAACTACGTGGCGAATGCGGCGAGCGACAGGTGCCCGGGGCGCGAACCGCGCTCGACTGCTCGTCGCACGACTTCCTGAAAGCCGCTGCCACACTACTGACGGCAGCAGCATGAACAGCCACATTCGACCCGCCCCGGGCGATGATCTGACGGCACCGATGTGGACCGCAATGCGCGAACGGCGGCTATCACTCCAGCAGTGCAGCCAGTGCTCATATACAAGATTCCCGGCAAGCGAACTATGCCCGGAATGCTGGTCCCGAAACGCTGACTGGCGTGATGTAGAACCCACGGGGACCATCTGGAGCTACACCGTGTACGAGCGCGCACTACATCCTGAACTGAAGGACGCCGTCCCGTACACGGTTGCGTTGATCGAACTCGCTGCCGGGCCTGTCATTCCAGGGCGCATCCTGTGCGACGAGGACAGTGCGCCAATAATCGGTGATCGTGTGACGGGCCTATTCACCGACATCGACGAGGAATTCACAATGCTCGAATGGGCCCTCCACCGATAGCGCCATTTCCGATGCCTGGCGAGATCCATCTGATCAGTCGTTCGTCAGGAAGCCTGACTTACCGGAAGATCGATGAACTCGGCTTAGGTGGTGAACGGGCCCGGGACGGTAGCGATCTTCCGAAACTCGCACGTGCACAGCGAATCACTAACCTCGCGTCCGTTTTCTCCGATAGCTAACAACGGCACCCTCCGGTGGCACAAACTCAGCGGCACGCGACTGCACTCGTCCATGTGCAGCGGGTGTGGGCCGGTGTGGGCGCCTAGTTCCGCTCAATCGGGCGGGCCCGACGTGCCGACATCTCCGCACCGAAACACCCTGCCACATGGCCGCGGAGATTTCCTACGCGATCCGAGTGCGGTCCCATCCGGTAGCACGAACTTGACCCCACAGTTCGACCATGATGAAGGAAGCATGATGGAACCCACGAATCCGGAGTCCTACAGAAACACAGCATCTCGCCCCAGTCCCGGCGCGCAGACTGCCCCTGAGATACGCCGCTACCGACAGTGGCAACAGCGGCGCCGAGCGGCAAATCGGACCCGTGCCGAAGAACCCAAAGTGGACAAAGAGGCCGAGGACATCCTCGAATTTGTCCGAACGTGGGCCCCCTATGGCGGCGCACCCGCAGAGGAAATACTTGTCCGGTTCGGGATGACACCGTCACGGTTCAAGGCAAAGGTCCGCGAGATCCGCGCCCATGATCACCTCGCGATGAAAATGGAGGAGAAACCTTTGCCTGGATCCGTGGAGTTTGCTGTGGGTGCGACGGCGTGCGAATGGCGAAAGCGCTTCCCGTAGTGAGAGAATCGAGATTCTCAGGTCACGATTGTCCACATGCGGAAAGGCACTTTCAGTGCAATCTCCGCACACGTTCACGGCTGGGTCCGCGGTGTTCGACGAACGCAATCTCGTGTCGGCGGCCGGGTTGGTGCCGGTTCTCGAACTCGCCGAACAGTCCGGCCTGTCGGAGCTGATCGACTCTCATGTCGACCTCGACTCCACGCGGGTGGCCTCGGGTGCGGCGCGAACGCGGTCGGGAAACTGACCTCGATCGTCGGTGGGACGCTCACCGGAGCCGACAACATCGACGATGTGGACACCATCCGGGCGGGTGGCAGCCCGATCGTGTTCGACCAGGTGTATGCGCCGTCGACGTTGGGGATCTTCCTGCGCGAGTTCACCTACGGACACAGCCCGCAGCTCGGGGCGGTGCTGCGCCGACACCTGATCGGCCTCGCCGCCCGCACACCACTGCTGCCCGGCATCGAGGACTTGGCGTACCTCGACATCGACTCGTTGCTTCGGCCGGTCTACGGGCACCAGAAGCAAGGACCTCCTACGGGCACGCGAAGATCGCCGGTCGCGCCCTGCTCCGCAAGGGCCTCTCGCCGCAGGTCACGGCCCTGTCCACCGCGCAGGCGGCACCGGTGATCGCGGAGATGCGACTACGGGCAGGCAAGGCCGGCTCCGGGCGCGGCGCTGCCTCCCAATTGCGCTCGGCGATCACCACCGCCCGCGCCTGCGGGCGACGGGCAAGATCATGGCCCGCGGCGATTCGGCGTTCGGCAACAAGGCCGTCATCGGCGCCGCGGTCACCGCCGGCATCGAGTTCTCGCTGGTGATGACCCGTAACCCGCGCATCACCCAGGCCATCGACAGTATTGACGGGCAGGGAATGGATGCCCTGCACTCTCCCGGTGCGGTCACCGACCCCGACACCGGGGAATTGATTTCCGACGCCGAGGTCGCCGAGGTCGAGTACACCGCGTTCTCCGGACGCCACCAGGTCACCGCCCGCCTGATCGTGCGCCGCGTCAAGGACGCCAACTACCCCGACGCGCTGTTCCCGGTAGGGCGGCATCACCCGTTCTTCACCAACTCCGACCTGCAGACCGTCGACGCCGACCTCACTCATCGCAAACACGCGATCGTCGAAACGGTGTTCGCGGACTTGATCGACGGACCACTTGCCACATTCCCTCCAGGCGCTTCGGCGCGAACAGCGCCTGGGTGCTCTGCGCCGCGATCCGCACAACCTGCTGCGCGCCGCGGGCACCGTCTGCGGAGGAAGTCACGCCGTTGCTCGTGGTGCCACATTGCGCCGGTACCTGGTCAACGTCCCCGCCCGATTCGCCGGACCAGTACTTCACCTGCCTCTCCACTGGCCACCGTTCAAGCCCGGACGTATGGACGCGGCTGTCGCATCTGTTCGCGTAAGGCCGGCAGTAGTCGCCCGCCGAAGCCAGGTACGTCACTAGCTGACAAGCGGCCGGACGTCGTCGCAGACTGGAACTGGGATAGAAACTCCGACATCACACCAGATCAGGTCGGCGTGAACAGTGCCAGGAAGGTTTGGTGGAGGTGCGGCGACTGCGGGCACGAGTGGTCGGCGCCGATCAAGATCAGGGTCCGCTCGAGAACTCATCGATGGGGCATCTGCCCAAGACGATCGAGGAAGACGCCTGGTGTCCTTACCCGCGACAGCTCTGCACGCAAAGCGGTCTGAACCCAATCTCAGCGGCGCCACTCGAGATCTAGTCGGGGAGCAGAATGGTTCAAGGCTTGACGCCACGACGAAATCCATTCGACGTTGGGAGTCGGCATAGTTGGGACTCGCCGCCTGACGGATGGGTTAGCGTCCAAATCTTTCCGTCCGTTTAGCCATTCTTGATGCCGCAGCCTGACGCACCCTCATATTCGCTGAGGCGAGCATTGCGTAATGGACGTAGAGTGGGTGCGAAAGGTGACGAAGGAGTGGAAATGGCGCGCCAAGTAGTTGTCGAGCATGTCGACGATATCGACGGATCCCCTATTGCGGAGGGAAGGGGCGAGACGATCGCATTCTCCGTGAATGGGATCGACTACGACATTGATTTGTCAGCGAAGAATGCGAAGGAATTCCACAAGAAACTCGATTATTACATCGATCACGCCACAAGAGTAGGTGGCCGCAAGAATCGATCAGCGGGCACACTCACGTCGGGTGAGGAGGTCAAGCGGAAGCCTGCGCGGCGGGACCGTGATCATGTGAGGGCAGTGCGAGAATGGGCTCAGGAGCAGGGCTATGACATCGGGGTTCGCGGGCGCATTCCTACCGAGATCGCGGAGGCATACAACGCTGCTCACTGACGACTGTCGGGAGAGCGAAATTACTCGTTGGGCTTTCGGTCGAGGGGATGAAGTGGAAGGCTAGGAGCGAACGGCAATCGCAGGTGGCGTATCAACGAGAGTCCCTACTCTTTGACATTCGAACGAACACCAGGTATTCGAGGAACCGCGACCAATTTCGAACCCTCCAGGAACGTCTGCCCTGGCTGCTGGCCGAGATTTCCGAGTCATGCACGAGGACGTCCGAAGTTCTGTCGTCGGGTGCGATGAAACACCGAATCCAGTCCCACCGTTAATCACTTCTCATTGCCCTGCACTATGCCGATACATCCCGATAAGTTGATCCTGCAATCTTGATGTAGGCGCGAAGACCTCGCACCGTGCTGGCATCGCCGTCGGCGCACCGTCCAACGAGTCGTCCACGGGAGCAACGACGGCGGCTTCCATCGCCAGTGCCCCGGTTCGATCGATTTTCCAGCATTGCTCACTCCTCGGAGCTCGGACTGTTTGCCCTGCGACCCACACGCCTCTGACCGATCCTCACGGGTTGCAGACCAATGTTTTAGTCATCTAGACTAAAAGTATGGAGACGATGACGGAGGCACTCGATGTTGTGGGAGCGGCAATCGTGCCGAGCGACCTGTTCGGCCCAATCACCCACAATCCGGCGGCTCAGCGCGCTGCCCGTCGGCGGTTCCGCCGCCTGTCGGTTCTGATTCACCCGGATCGGGTTGATCGCGCGTACGCCGCCCGCGCGGCAGCAGCATTCACACATGCGTCCGACCTATATCGCCGCTGGCAGCAGGCTGCGACTACCACGGCCGCGGCCGCGGCCGCGGCGATCGTGTTGGACGGCAGTCGCGGCTCCTACCGACTCGGGACTCGGCATGCCCGTGGTTCGATCGCCGACCTGCACCATGCCACCGACAGCGGCGGCGCGGGCGTGGTGATCAAGGTTCCCCGCAATGTCTCCTCGAACGCTCTGATCGACGCGGAACGGGCCGCGCTCACGGAGATCGCGGCGTCCGCCGAAGGCGGGAATGATTGGCTGCGCGCGTACTTCCCGCAGCTGATCGACCACCTCACCCACGCCGACCCTGTGACCGGCGCCCGGCGGCAGGTGAACGTGCTGGACTCACTGACCACCGGATTCGTCACACTCGCCGAGGTCCGGGCTGCGTACCCGGGCGGGCTCGATCCGCGGGATTGGGTGTGGATGCACCGGCGTCTGCTGCGGACTCTGGCCGCCGCGCATCGCGCCGGGTGGGTGCACACCGCAGTGACCGCGGACAACGTGCTCATTCACCCTGAGCGGCATGGAGTGGTACTGGCCGGGTGGTCGTTCGCCACACGCCCAGGCACGGTTCCGCTGGCGACGATCCCCTCTCGGCGGGATCACTATCCACCGGAAAGTTCCACCGGATCCCCCGCAACCCCGGCCTGGGATGTGTTCATGGCCCATCAGTTGATGCTGACCATGCTCGCCGACACGGCCCCGGACCGCCTGCGCGCGTTCGCATGCGGCTGCATGCAACCACAACCTGGTCTGCGACCTGACGCCGTCGATCTGCTCGACGAGTTCGATGACCTGCTCGACACGCTCTACGGGCGGCGACGCTTCCGCCCGTTCACCATGCCCACCACGAAAGGACAGTGATCCACCATGGGATACGGCAAATGGGATGACGACACCTACACCGCGGCCAAGACGTTCCGCGCCGCCCGCGGCGTCGACGACTTCGGCTACACCAGCGCGATGTACGCACGGCCGAGAGACCAGTGGAAGGCCGATCCGACCCTGGACCCGCTGGGTGTGACGGTGCGGGAATGCCGGGATTCGGCCGGGCACCCCGAGTCGCTACCGATCGCCGTGCTCTTCGACGTCACCGGTTCGATGGGCGCGGTACCGCGGATCATGCAGGACAAGCTCGGCAAACTGCACGGATTGCTGCAGCGCAAGGGGTATGCCGACGACCCGCAGATCCTGTTCGGCGGCATCGGGGACGCCGACTCCGACCGAGTGCCCCTGCAGGTCGGTCAATTCGAGTCCGGCAACGCTATGGATGAGCAACTCCGCACCATCTTCCTCGAAGGCAACGGTGGTGGTCAGAAGTCTGAGAGCTACGAGCTGGCCGCATATTTCATGGCGCGGCACACCGCCACGGACGCGTGGGACAAACGTGGCCACAAGGGGTACCTGTTCATCATCGGCGACGAGCTGAACAAGGCCCGACTGTCGGCCCGGCACGTGCGCGCGGTGATCGGCGACGACCTCGACCGCGATGTCACCGTCGAGTCGGTGTACCGGGAACTCGAACGGCGGTGGAACGTCTACTTCGTACTGCCGAATCAGTCGGCGTACTTCCACGATCCCGAGATCGCGGAGCACTGGCAACGTCTGTTCGGGGAACGGTTCCTCAAGCTGGACGACCCGGGCGCGGTGTGCGAGCTGATTGCTCTGACGGTCGGCATGGGCGAGGACCGCATCGACCTCGGTGAGGGTCTGGCGGACCTGCGTGACGTCGGATCCGCCGCTGAAGCGGACACCGTCGGTCACGCGCTCGCCGTCCTCAGTGCGGCGCGGGCCCCCGTCGCGGTGAGTCCGCTGCCGATCGATCCGGCCGGCAGCGACGACGTGTCCTTCACCTGACACCCGTTCGGGAGGCGGGGCATTCGATTCCGCTTCGGGTGCGAGCCCCGCCTCCCGACCCCCTTCTACGACAGGAGATCCCATGACCACGGTGTTCGGTGACCGCGACATCATCGTCGTCGACCTGGGCTTCGGCGACGCCGGTAAAGGCGCCACCGCCGACTGGCTCTGCGCACCGGACGCCGGCCTCGACGTCTCAGCCGTCGTCCGGTTCAACGGCGGCGCACAGGCCGCGCACAACGTCGTCGCCGACGGTCGCCACCACACCTTTTCCCAGTTCGGGTCCGGAACCTTCTCCGGCGTTCCCACTGTGCTGTCGAAGCATGTCCTCGTCGAACCTATCGCCCTCGCCGCCGAGGCCCGCGCCCTGGCCGCGCTGGGGGTACCGAATCCGCTCCAGTTACTGCACATCGACGCCCACGCGCTACTGACCACCCCGATCCACGTCGCCGCCAACCGCGCCCGCGAGGACGCCCGCGGCGACGGCCGGCACGGCTCCTGCGGCAAAGGTATCGGCGAGACCGCCGCCTACGCCCTCGACCACCCGGACGCACCCACAGTCGGGGACTGCCACCGCCCAGCGGTTCTGCGCGCCAAGCTCTCCGCGATGGCCGACCACTACCGTCACCTGGTCTCCCCCAGCGTGCACCGGTGGCCCGACCTCGACGACATGGTCATCATGTACTCCGAATTCGTGGCCGCGGTCCGGATCACCGACGACGGTGACCTCGCCGCCCTCGCGGACGGAGGGCGCCTGGTTTACGAGGGCGCACAAGGAGTGCTACTCGACGAGTGGCGCGGGTTCCACCCACACACCACCTGGTCCACCGTGGAACCGAGCAACGCGCGCGCACTCTCCGCCGAGCAGGGCCGCGACAGCCACGTGCTCGGCGTCACCCGCACCTACACCACCCGGCACGGTGCAGGCCCGATGCCCACCGAGAACCCAACGCTCGGTGCGGTCCTTCCCGAACTGCACAACGACACCGGCAGCTACCAGGGCACCTTCCGGATCGGGGACCTCGACGAGGTACTGATGCGGTACGCGACAAAGGTATGCGGCGGGGTGGACAGTCTGGCCGTCACCCACCTCGACGCCGTCACCCGTGCCGCAGCGGCCGGCATTCCCCTCCGTAGCGCACGCCGGTACCCCGGCGTCGGCGAGCTGCTGCCTCTCGGGCCGTGGAAGGACCTCACGCATCAACAACACCTCACCGACGTCCTGTCCGCACTCACGCCCGACACAGTCGAGTTGCCGACACATCCAGCAGACGTCGCGGCGCACCTCGGATCGCTGGTCGGCGCACCGGTGGTGCTCACCTCCGACGGTCCCAGTCGGGCCGCTCGTCGCGTCCGAGAGCCTGCTGTCGCATGATCACCGTATGGAACAGTCATCCGTCTCCGTCGACGTGGTCGCTCTCCGGTTCGGCAATCCCGAACCCGGCTCGCTGCGCTACGGCGTCGCGCCCCGCCGCTGGGAGCCGTACACCGGGCAGACGGCCCTGCCCGGTGTCCTTCTCGGCGCCGGTGAACGCCTCGAGATGGCAGCCCGTCGCGCCGTCACCACTAAGCTCGGTATCCCGGACGACGCGATCCTGGCCGTGGGACAACTCGAGGTGTTCGACGAACCCAGTCGCGACCCGCGAGGGCCGACCCTGTCCATCGCCATGTGGGCCGTGATCACCGCCGACAACATCACCACGGACCCGGCCGCCGCGACGCAGTGGCGCGGCTTCGACGAACACGGCAACCTCGCCTTCGACCACGACCGCATCGTCGCGGCAGGACGCCGCATCCTCGCCACCAGTCTCCTCTGGCGGGACGCAACATTCACCCGGGCCCTCCTCGGCGCAGAATTTCCCGCCACCCACGCCGTCACGGTCACCTCTGCCCTCACCGGCAGCCGGCCCGATCAAGGCAATCTCAATCGCACGCTCAAGGCGATACCGGGACTCGAACGTACTGACGAGCGCGTCCGCGTGCAGGCTACCGGCCGACCGGCAGTCGTATGGCGTTGGACCACAACATAAGTGACATTCTCGCGGACACCGTGCCACTAGCGCACCGAGCGGCGCTACCGTCCCTGCTGACCTCGGTCGCTGATGCGAGAATGGACGTAGCGACGCCTGGTCGCCGCCGTTCGGGGTCACGGCTCCGGATTCGACACCTCATCAACTGTCACCAGGTACTGCTCGGTGCTGTTCGGGATGATCTTGGGGAAGCAGCACCGGCTCCCCGATGCGAATGTTATCGACCACTCGTCAGTGGTGCTGCCGCCTATTCGGAGTCTGCTGTGCCGATATCGACCGTGAGGTCCTCGGTGTCGGCGAAGACCAGACGCCTGTCGTCAAGGGCGACCGCCCACCTATGGACAGGTGCCCAATCGTGGCCGCGTCCAGCGGTATCGGTCAGTTCGGCGTAGTCCTCGACGATCACGCCTGTCGCTGCCTCAGGCTGCCTACGCACCAGCACCCGGGTGCCCACGCGCATCGCATCAAGTGACGCGCCGACTTCTTCTCGCTCTCTTGACGTCCTCCCGGCCGTGAACGACCGGGATTCCTTCTGCGCCGCTGCGCGCCGCTTGGGTGGGTTCCTGTTTCATTGGGGCTCGCTTCCCTCTAGGAGGGAAGGCTGACGGCCCCTCCGCAGGCGTTTAGCCACTCCGCACGTCCTGCGGCGTGGATGTTCTTCGCGGCGTTGACGTCGCGGTCGTGAACCGCTCCGCACGCCTTGCATGCCCACTCCCGGATCGAGAGCGGTTTCGGGCCGCCCTGGACCCCACATTGGGAGCAGATCTGCGACGACGGATAGAACCGGTCCACCTTGACGAAGGTGCGCCCGTAGCGGGCGGCTTTCTCCTCCACCATGCGGGTGAACATTCCCCACCCGGCGTCGTGGACCGATTTCGCCAACCGTGTCCGCGCCAGCCCCCGGACGCACAGATCCTCGACGAACACCGCTTGGTTCTCGCGGATAATCGCCGTGGAGTGCTTGTGCGCCCAGTCCTTGCGAGCGTCGGACACTCTGGCGTGGGCCTTCGCGACGCGAATACGTGCCTTGACCCGGTTGTTGCTGCCTTTCTCCTTGCGCGACAGAACTCGCTGCGCCTTGCCGAGCTTGCGTTCTGCACGGCGCAGGAACCTCGGCGAGCTGATCGTCTTGCCGTTCGACAGGACCGCGAACGTTGCCAACCCGAGGTCGATACCGACCTCCGCATCGACCGGCGGCAGAGGTTCGTCGGTGGTCTCGACCACGAACGACGCGAAGTACCGGCCCGCTGCATCCTTGATGATCGTCACCGAGGACGGTTCCGAGGGCAGATCGCGGGACCAGGCGACCTCCAACTCGCCGACCTTCGCCACGTACAGCTTCCCGTTCGGGCGAATCGAGAACCCGTTGCGGGTCAGCCGGATCGCCTGCCGATTGTCCCGGCGGGACCGGAACCGCGGCGCGCCGACCTTGCGGCCCTTCCGTTTCCCGGAGAGCGAGTCGAACCAGTTTCGGTACGCCCGCCGCGCGTCCTGACACGCCTGCACCAGCACCACCGATGCGACCTCGCCCAACCAGGCCCGCTCCGGAGTCTTCTTCGCTGCGGTGACTACCTGCTTCTGCACGGCGGTATCCGACAACTTCACCCCGGACGCATACGCGTCCTGGTGGATGCGCAGGCAGTCGTTGAACACCACCCGCGCACACCCGAACGACCGGGCCAGCATGTCCTGCTGACCGGGCGTCGGATAGACGCGGTACTGGTATCGCAACTGCACACCCAAACAATAACATTGGTCTATGGTTTCTGAACCTGAATACAGACGTGGCCGCTCCGTGTTTTCCGCCCTCCACGTCCACTTGGTCTTTGTTACCAAGTATCGGCGCGGAGTCCTCACCGACGAGATGCTGACCACCTGCGAACAGGTGATGCGCAGCGTGTGCGACGACTACGGTTCTCGGCTGGTCGAGTTCAACGGGGAGGGCGACCACGTGCACCTGCTGATCGAATACCCTCCGACCATCCAAATCTCGAAGCTGGTGAACAGCCTCAAAGGCGTCTCCGCACGCCGCCTGCGCGACCAGTACCGAGAATGGGTGAACCGACACTCGATGAACGGACACCTCTGGTCCCCGAGCTACTTCGCCGCATCGTGCGGCGGGGCACCCATCTCGATCATCCGGCAGTACATCGAGCAGCAGCGGCAACCGCCCCGCGCTCCCGGCAGGCCGAAGTCGATGCGCTAACCCGGCCCTGAAGGACCGGGCTTGCGCGCTACGCTCCGCGGTCACTCATGGACTGCACCTTTCTTCGGCTGCCCTTCGGAGCATAAGCGTGACCTATCCGCGCCCACCAGACGAACTCACAACCACCGGCCGATCTGTGCTCAGGCTATGTGGGTTCACAAGTGCGCCGGCCGCGTATGTGGCGAGGTGGAATGCGGCTCGCCCACGGACCGCATTGCGGTCGGATTTCTCCGGGGCGAAGCGCGGAGTAATTCGATGTTCCGCGGGTACTCCTGACCTACGCTGCACAGCGGGTTCGACGGCCCCGGTGGCAGCCAGGCCCAACGACCAGCGCTCCCCTTTCGCTGGCCGGAGGGCCGCTCGCCGCCGAGGGATCAAGAGCTCGCCCCCGCCCGTGGCCACGGCGGCGCCATAAAGTCGTTATCGAAACGGACGGGTGGGTGAGCTTCGGGTTTACCGGTGTGATCGGGCTGGGGACGTCTCGTCAAGTAGCGAATCGACAAGGTCCGCTGCCGCGGCGGTTCTTGCGAGGTTCTTTGTTGTCCCGCTGCCGGTTGCTGTGTGGTCGAGGTAGCGGACTTCGCACGTGAACACCGGCGCGTGGGCGGCGCCCTCCATTCTCACGGCCCACTGTGGGGAGGGATGGCCGTGGTGTTCGGCATGGCTGATCACCCAGGCGATCGGGTTCTTCTGCGCTCGCTCCCGCCGTCTCGATGCCTGGCCCGAGTCCGAATCCATGGGTCCGCTGCGCGCTGATGCCGGCCGCGCCCGTACCCCTGCATGCGTGGTGCTCGGGGGCACCGGCTGCGGGTCGTCCCGCAGCGGGGAGTCGACCTCCGGATGGCTCTCCCCTGCCGCGACGGCCTTCGTCAGGCCCCACGCTGCGTCCTGCTCGGCTCGCTTCTTACTGCCCGCGGTGGCCCACGGCCCACAGACCTGACCCACCCGGACTCGTGCCGCGAACACCGGCGTGTGCGAGGGCCCGCGGTGATCGCCGTCGATCTCGGGCCGGGGCAGGTCGGGATGCGCCTGCAGCCACATCGACACCACACTCGGCCCGAACTCCGGATGCGCCCGCGATGCCCAGTCGAAGACCTCACGTCGGATCGGCGCCCAATTCTCCCCGGCTTCGAGCAACGTCACGATCGCGGTCACCGTCACGTCGTCGGACTGCACGCGGCGGCGCAACTCGTTGACCACGTCACCGATCGGGTCACGTGCTGTTGCAGCCGCGAGCACCTTCGCCCACCGCTTCGAGTCGAGTACCGCGAGTTCGCCGGCGGCGACGACCTGCGCGGTCACCTTTCGATCACGTGCCTTGAAGTGCGCTGCCTTCTCTTCCCGGTCCGCTGCGATACGCCGGTTGATATCGGCGGCGAGGTTGCCGAGTTGCTCGCTCGTGTACGGGGCCGGAGCGGAGTCGAGGTGGGCGAAGATCACCCGCTGGGTGATCAGGTCCGACACCCGGCGCAGCGGCGACGTTGCGTGCGTGTACGCCGCCAGCCGGAGCCCGTGATGGCCGTGCACCGTCGGGGCGTAGGTGGCAGCACGATACGACGATTGCAGACGCGAACGCAGCTTCTCGAACAGCACTGGATCGGTCATCGCCACCGCGACCTCCGCCGCGAGGTCCTCGGTGCTGCCCGCGGTCACCGCGCTGCGATGATTGCGGAACAGGACCGGAAGGTCCTCTTGCACACACCACATGGCGATGACCTCGTTGGCTGCGATCATCAACTCCTGCACGATGACATATCCCACCGTGCGCACGTCCAGTGGGATCGGCGCGATTCCCCCTTCCTCGGTGGAGCCCCAGCCGTGCGCGAGATCGTAGAGGGCGAAGACACCGGACCTGCGACGTCCCTGGAGCAGCACCTGCGCGGCGTCATTCGCGGCTCGCACGCCCTCGTGTAGCGGGTCGTCGACCGAGCCGAGGATTTCGGTGATCTGCGCATGATCGACCGCGATGCACCTACCGGCCGGCACCCGCCCGCGATCGACGCTCACCCCGGACACCACCCCGTCCGCGGACAGATCTGCTAGTACCCGCAGCGTGGACCTCTCCGCTGTCTCGGTCAATGTCGCCGCCTGCTCGGTGTCGCGGCCAAGCATCGGCACCGTCCGACGGGACAGATACTTCGATTCACGGCGCAGGAATGCCGTCGCATCGGCGTCGGAACCTAGGGCCACGACGTCCGCGACCCCGGCGATGTGCACCTCCAACTTCCAACCCGAACCGTCGGCGAGTTCGGTCACCGCGAACGCATCATCGCGATCGAGGGCCTCGGACCGATCCACCATCAACAATGGCACACCACTATTGGACACTGCGCCTCCTCAACCAGAAATCGGCAGCGACACTGCACCAGAAACCATCAGTACCAGCGACGGACATCAGTGTCGATCACCTCTTCCCTTCGACACGCCCACCGATCCAGCGGACTTGCGGCTACGCCGCCAACGCCCTGTTGAGGCAGCTTTGTCCCCGCCCACCGTGGTGTCCCCCACGCCCCTGGTGCCGGTCTCGTGCCCCTGAGTACCCGTTGCTTCCGGATCTGACGACCACCGAAACGGGGGCCGCGTTGTACGGGAGCGTCTCCAGCGTGCACGAACACGCCCGACCAGCACGAACAAGACGATCACCTCGCTCAAAAAGCGTAGATCTGGTCTAACACCCGGGCCGACAACCTGACGCGAGGCGCGCCGTGTCTTCGGTGAGAGTTCACATTGCCCCCTACCTGCCAGTGGACCTGCGCGGCCGAGGTCCACCCAACACTCCACCCCGTCACCGTCTCCACCGCCCGGCTGGCCGCTGGCCACCGCGGATGGAAAATGCTGTCGCTGAATCGAAGTCGGTCCTGACTGTTTTATCGGCGGATCCTACGAATTTGCCCGAACCGCGAGCCGCAGTGGCATATTTCTGAGTATGCCCAGGTACCTGGTAACGCTCGATGATGGAACATCGAGCGAGAAGACATTCGAATCAGACTTTCACGCGATTAACGAGACGCACCGGCCCCATCCACCCCGGCGCGGCATCGCCCAGATCGACCGCTACGACAAGGACGGAACTCGGTTCCCTGTGTGGCCATCCTCCCCCACCAAATCCAGCTGACACGCTTCTCTCCTCGGCCTCGACGGCAGGTGGACGCCGACTGATCAAATCGCCCGTGCCGACATCTTGCCGACTTCTCGGCAACTAAGCCGACTCGCCCGGCGACGCCCCTGGGCGAGTCGGCGCCACCCGCGCACCGGAGACAGCCTTGCCGGAGACCTCCATGCGCAGCGAAAATAGGACATTTGTCCAGTTTTGCAAACTAATACCAACCTGTAGGTTTGATATGAACAGTGGGAAATACAGAAGGGAACGCCTTGCAGAAGCGTGCAATCGCTACGCGGCAGGCTGTAGTGGCCGCCGCAGCTGAGGTGTTTAACCGCCTGGGTTACGTGAAGGCGGGCCTACAGGAGATCATCGCCGAATCCGGGGTGACGAAGGGTTCACTGTACTTCCACTTCAGCTCGAAAGAACAGTTGGCACGGGCAGTTATCGACGAGGGCTGCGCAACCCTCGAATCGGCATGCTCTCAACAATTCGACTCCCGCACACCAGCTCTGGAAACGTTGATCGGGATCTCGTATGTGATGATCGACCCGTCCAACAACGACGACCTGGTATTGGCCGCATTCCGCCTTCTCAACGAGATGGGCGACTTCCGAGGCACCGGGAACGTGGTCTTCGATCAATGGATCTCGACCTACCAGGCATTGGCGGCAAGGGCAGTCGAAGAAGGCGACTTCCGCGCTGACACAAATCCGGATGAGGCGGGCCGTCTGCTGCTGGAGATGGCATTCGGCACGCGTCTACTGGCAGCGGCAACCGACACACTGAGGGAACTGCCTGAGCGTATGACCACCGCGTGGAAGGTCTTCCTGCCCGGGCTAGTCGACGACGCGAAAGTCGACTACTTCTCCCAGTTCGCCGCTCGTCGGCTATCCTCCTACCTCGTGCCCTCCTAGCGAAACGCGTCACCCGGTCGACCAGGTGCGGACCCGAACCCCACCTCCGTCCACTGAAAGAGACGACGGCGCCCGACCTACCCCGGGTGCCAAATTAGGACCATCGCCCCGAGCATCTACTCGTCGAGACGCTATGGGCGGCAAAGCATCGTCATCGCCGGATAACGCCGTCGCAACCATGCGTTCCGACAATTCCATACTTGTCCAACAGCGTGTTGAACAAATACGTGGGTAGGGTAACAGCATGTCGTCGCAGTCTGCACCGTAGTTACTTGGCGGCTGCGTCGCCGCGCGATGAACGCCCTTTCCTTCAATTCGGTGAGGCGGACACCAGTCGATTCTCGATGGGGATGAGTCGGACATTCGCGTGCAGGATGTCGTAGGTGTAGTTTGGCCATCGCCAACGGAGCGGTGGCCCCGGCCAGTAGCGGACGACGTTGTTGCAGCGGCCCCTACTAGGCAGGAGCCAGATGGTCGGAGCTTGCTGATCGTGGGATCCTGTGCATCAGCCGCCACGTCGGATTCAGGGGCGCACTTCACCCGTCGAGGGAGCCCCCAAGCTCGCCATCATCACGCTCCGACTTGGACCCACTATCTGGAAGCTCTTCCGGGTCAGGCCATTTAGCGAGTTTCACGCGGTGAAGGCAGGGGATCTTCCGCACGTACCCGTCCTTGGTGACACACCGTTCACCAATGCCTACGCGGCAGTGCGGACAGGGGATATGAGCAACGAACTCGAATGGATCCATCACTCACCTCCACGACCATGTATGGCGAATCATGCCGCACCGACACACACGCCACCACCGACACCATTGCGCAATCCATCCGAGCGCACGAAACTGAGGAACCTTCGGCCGCCCCTCCTAACGCCGGCACGGAGGTGGGTAGCACGCCGACCCAAGCTCATGCACCTCGAAGTATCGAGAAGCGACTCTGCGACGATGACCACCCAGACGACGTATTCTTCGAATACACCGTCGCCCACATCCGTAGACGTAAGAACAGCCATCCGGAGGTCGGTCCCAACCGCTCAAGACGCGGACATTTCCGTTCCACCTGGCACGATGGCAAGGGACAGCCACACGATCTGGCCGAACAACGCAACAAGGAGCACCATCATGGCACTGCCTGTCTTAACACCCGAACAACGCGCCGAAGCACTGGCGAAGGCCGCTGAAGCACGCAAGGCGCGTAGCGAACTCCTCTCCGCAGTGAAAGCTGGCGACCTCAGCGTCGAAGCGGTACTCACGAAGGCCGAAACAGACGAAATCGTGAAGAAGACGAAGGTCTCGGCGCTGCTCAAGGCTCTCCCCGGCGTCGGATCCGTGAAGGCCGCGAAGCTCCTTGAGGAACTGTCGATCGCCGAGACCCGTCGTATCGGCGGACTCGGAGCCAACCAGCGCCAGGCACTGATAGAAGCGTCGTCCGCCTCCTGACCTTGGAACTGCCACAGCCTCCGGCCAACTCGAAGTGAGCTGGCTGGAGGCTGTTTGTCGAATTCGCGCGAAGGCGTGGACTCAGTGAGCGGCGCTGTACGCTTCCTCGATTTGAGCGGGGATACGTCCGCGCGCGGACAGCTGATAGCCCTCCGTGGTCGCCCATTCCCGAATTTCCTTTGCCCGCTTGCGCCCCTGCGACGTTTCTACTGAAGGAGTCGACCGACGCTTCCTTCCGCCGACTCGAGTTGCGTGCTCGATGTAGTAGGTAAGAATACTGCGGAATTCCCTGGCGTTCTTGTCCTTCAGGTCGATCTCGCAGTCGACGCCGTCGACAGAGAACGCAATCGTCTCCCCGTTACCGTTCTTGATCGGAGTTCCGTCGATGTCGTCGATGCATTCGACAACAATCTTGCGCGCCACTATTCCACTCCTTCATCGTCGATAACCCGGGGAACACTACTGCGAAGTAATGTTCCCCTGCCACTCCGTGACAGGTTTCGAACAGAACACCGCTGATTCCAGCGTTGAGTAGGGCGGCGCGATCACTGCCCACTCGGCATAGGTCCCGGCTCACAACTCGCATCGCACTGGAGCCGCGAAAATTCAAGCAGTCCACATCCCGCCGACGGCAGGGCCTCTGGTTCACGGGCATGCGCGCAACCATGATGCCCCACCGCCAGCTGATACTCCTGGACCTACGCGGCCTGAACACCAACCGCGACAATGAATCCCCGATAGCGAGATGTCATATTCTCGGCGGGCGCGGACCTTCGGAGCCCGCGAGGAGCAACAACATGCGGCCATTGCGAGGATCCCTCGGATGTCCACACAGCTCAACAGGACCCCGAACTAAATGAATGCGACACTTCCAGATCCCGCTGATGCGAACGGAGGGAATGCCTTCGGCCGTCTCACTGAGGACGACTGCAAAAGGACACGATCGGGCAATCTGGTGAACAGATGCTCGCCGACAGTCCGGTGGTCGCCTTACCTCGATCTGGGCGATTTTCATGACACGCGGTCGATGTGGTTGACATCGCTGAAGAAGAAGCTATGTACTTTACAAATATATGGATTCCACAGAAGGACTGATCTCGATGCGTACTCACCGGTCCGCAGCCTCGGCGCTGGAGCTGTACTCAGCATTCCGGCAACAACATCCTCACACAGCGATACCCGAGAACTACGTAACTGGATGTGGCTTCCAGCTCGGTCGCTGGCAGTACCGCCAGCGCGTCGCGCGAATGCTCGGCACTCTTCCGGCAGAGCGCATTCACCAACTCGATTCAATCGGCTTCGTATGGAGCGAAGACGACGCCCCACTACCCGCGGTCACCCGGACAGACAGCAAGCGACGTCGAATGCTGGCCGAGATCGCCGCTTACCGTGAGCAGCATGGCAATGCACTCGTTCCCGCGAACTATGTCAACGCTGACGGCGAGCAGGTCGGTCAGTGGCTCTACCGGGCAGTGAAGAAGTGGAGAGCCGATGCGCTACCAGACGAAGAGCGTGGCCCACTCGCCGCACTTGGAGTCTCTCCCGGTCCCCGCCCGCGCGGACCGAGAACCGCAGCGTAGCCACCGATCCCGACCCAACAGTCCTCCGTCTAACAGGCATAGAGCAGTCTCTGCATCTTCGCACTATGCCCATTGCGGAGGTCCTTAGAAATCCAGGTGCGGGAATTGTCGTACGCCATCCGCCTGCGCGGTCGGACGTTCCCATGCCGTGCAATACGTACGCCCGTATTGCACGGCGGAATCCTCACCCACCCTCAAACCTCTCGGCGAAGGACACTGTTCAGCGTTCACTCACTGGGACAGGACTGCCCTACAGGGTCTTGTGCATTCCCGGCGGTCGCACCGCCCGCGACTACGCCAGGCCCATCTGCGCGAGCAGCTCCTCAGTGCGACTTAGGATCGCGTCGGCCTTCCGATCGATATCCTCGAACGCCTCGGCGAGGTCTCCCAATGCCCGGACATCCGCATACTTCCGAGCGATAGCCGCCTCATACTGATCGGCAAGTGTGTCCGGGCCGAACGATGTGAAGTCCATCCCGTTCTCGGAGCCGTCGACACAAGACGAGGACACCTCATCTTCCACCTCGACATCGGCAAGCCTGTCCGTCGGATCGGAGCGGGAATGACTCGCCGAAGTGACTCCCGTCAGATGCGCAGTAACGATCGCCGTGACCGACTTGCCGGACACCCCGCGGCGATCGCGGCGGAGTGCGGCGAAATGTCCCCACTGATCGAAGCTCGGCAGCAGGGGCCCGTCCTGGCCCTCCCGCAGACCCGGCAGCTTCCCGTAGGGCTCCACTGTGTCATCGGCGATTTCATGAGCACTGGCAAGACTTCGAGCGAGCACTCGGTTCGAGGGGTAGCGATCGAAGAACGCCTGAAGGCGTGCCCATCTCAGGTAGATCGCGACAGGGCAGCACCGAGGGTCGTCCGCTAATGGGTGCAGCTCCACAGCGTGTCCGGCGCCGACGGCCACGATACTCCCGTCATACGTGACGTCGCTCCGTTGAAGGTCCCCCACCTCGATCGCGGACATCCCAACAATGCAGTTGAGCACCAGGATGAGCGCATCCCTTCGGCCAAACAGTCCTTGTGGCCAACCGACAGTTGGCAGCGTCAACAACGCCCCGCGTGCGGTGCGAGAGAGATCGTCGCGTCTACCTGCACGTGCTGACAGAACTTGGCGGATCACTCGAGCAGACCCAGGCGTGGGGTACCCACTGGCGTTGTGCACCCAATTGATCGCTGCGACACGGCGCCGTTGGGTGGACTGAGCCGCCGGATGCTCGTCAAGGAAGCTCGCGAGGGCAAGGGGATCAGCGGGGAGCGCCGACGCCGCCAGCGCAGTACACCAATCAGCGAACAGAGCCCAATCGTATCGGTACTGTGCACCCTGACCCTGCCGGGGAAACAGCGCGGAAAAATCCTGCACGCCTTTGATTTCCGACTGCCCGATCGTCACAGTACGAGGCTATGCAATACGATGCCGCCGATCACGCACCCGAGCCATGTGTCCCCCAGAGAGTTCTCTTCCCGAGTCGGCCTGCTGCCCCCTCCGCACGTTCGGCCTCGTCCCCCGGGCCAGCCGCGCAACGGACGAAGATGCAACCGCACGCTCACCAAAGCCCCGCCCTCTGTCACCTTCGCTCCCAATAGCGAGATCGGGCCCGGAGCCCAACTCTTCTTACGCTCGCTCCCAAGACCACTCACGACACTAAGCCGTGCGGCGCAAAGATCGGCAGCGCTGCGAGTCGTTGTCCAGGCGCCCCGCAGCAGAGCCGGCCCGCAACGACTCTCCCCCTACCCTTTCGACGAACTCGTGGGAATGGCCGGCAAGGGCTGCGCGCCGCCGTATCGCGGCATGAATTGCAGCGCCCGAGAGCGCGCCCGAGTTTATGTTGCCGTTCGCACGGATCGCACGGAAAACCGGTAGCGCCGGATCCTGGACAACTGGCGCTGCGGAAAGGCAGACGTGGCCTTCGAACTCCTCGTGTTGGTGGAGCAACCGAATCACACCTGGACGACCGAAGCCGTCGACAGCCGAAACCACCTCGAGCCAGCGCCTGTAGGCACACGGCGCGCACATTGTGTGATCCCGCGATGACTCGACATGGTTGATCAAGCCATCGACCAGACCCCCGTGCGGACCTGGAATCTGGACGCGGAGATCCCCGTCTCCGCACTGGGCCACGTCGGCAATGGTGAGCATGGACAGCTCGCAGCGCCGAAGTGCCCCCGCGAAACCCATGAGCAACAGTGCGCTGTCACGGCGCTCGCGCGCACGCTTGACCCATGTCGTCGCGTCACGACGGCTCGCATCGACAATTCCTTCGAGCTCGCCGATACGAAGTGGGTGCGCCCGTTTGGTCGGGCGGTCACCGTTCTGCTTGTACGCCCTTCGCGCCTTCGCGAGCGCGTCTTTGACACACGGCGACCGACCGGGCAGGGGCAATCCAGATGCGCGGTGCCAATAGTTGATGGACGCCACCCACCGACTCAATGTCGCAATGGAGTACATCCGATCGCCCACCTCGGACCGCGTCTCCGCGCTCTCACGCACATAGGCGGCGACAGCACGAGGATCGGTCGGCATCAATGAAATTTCACGGGGCGCGCACCAACTCGCGAACCTAACCCAGTCCTGCCGGTAATTTCGTGCAGTGCTGGCAGATTGCAGCCGGTCGAGTTCGGCGACGATTCGATCATCAACTCCCGGCAGCGACTCCGTCGCGTCACCGCCCGACGGAACGGTAGGCATGGCCTCCGCTGACGTCGAGCTTGCAGGGCGTGACACATCGTGATTGCTCACGCGCACATCATTCCAGGCGTAGCGGTCGTTTTCGTGGATCCGCCACGCCGTGCCGTGCTGGCACAGCTGCGGACGCGATGTTCTCGTTTGCCGGATGTGGTGATGCACGGTGCATCACCCCGGTCGCGCGGCCGACTGAAGCGGACCCCGCTCCCCACACCCTCACACGACCACCCCCTGACACTTCCTTCTGACGTTGATGGAACCCGAGGCAGCTCCCCGCAACAGTCGATCGCAACTTCCATTGCTCGGATGGCGCCTATACTCTTGGAAGAGGTCCTGACCTGGGGACTCTTCCTCACATCGAGTGCTGAGCTCCTTTTAGCGTGGGTCTGATAACAGATTGTGGAAGTGACTGGACCTAGCTACTTGCCTTCGCCGTTTCCGCAGAATACTTACCGCTCGCCGAGGGGCAGACGGGCCTAGATCCCGCTGCTAGAAACCACACCGAAACCTCTTGACCAGGCATTTCGTTGCCATCAGACGTGATGGCTGCGGTCAGCATGACTTGTGCAACGGTTCCCCATTTTGCGCCGGCACGCGATAACTGGTTGGAGGCACTGCGCCGACGGCTTTGCGCTCATTGACGATGACGTGACGAATGCCTTCGGCCCCGCTTCTCGCTCCGAGCTATCAAGACCCGTTTGCAGGCGTCCCTTCTACCGAGACTGGGGCCGTCACTTATCTCGAAAGTGATAGGACAGCCCCTTCCCGGCGTTTCGTCAAGTGACGTAACACCGGGTGGGGGTGCGGCGGGCTAAATGTGGGTTGGTTCCAGGCGTGGCCGCGCACCTAAGAGCGGATTCCAGGCGTTACTCGGCGACACTCTTCACCGATCGCCCCGGCCAACCAGAGACCGCAGTGGCGACCATGCTAATGGCCATTGGTATGGCCTTGCATATGGCCTTATATGAGTTGTTCATGGCAGCTGAATCCAGGAGTTGAACATGGACGCCAATCGCGCTCTTGGTGGTGCACCGAAGGCCAGCCGGCACCCACCCCCGCTCCCCCGGCCCGGGTATGCAGCAACGAGAGCTATTTCCCCCTCTGAACAGGAGGTTTATGGCTCCGCGCTTCACGAGAGGCGCCAGGCCACCTTCGGCTGCCGTCAGCAAGACCAGGTTCCTACCTCGCCACTCCGTGTCGGGGAACGACCCACCGTGGCACCGAATGGTCGGTGTCGAGCAGGCAGAGACCACTCCCCCACCGCGCAGATTCGGGCAACAAGAGAACTAATTTCGTCGCTATGTGAACCGTTCACGTCTGCCAATCTGAACGAACAAAATACCCTCTGAACTGCTCGTATATCTATGGCCTTAAATATGGCCTTGGCAACGTCCTTAACAAACACCGTGATTACCGCCGGTGACATGATCGTCACAGTCACCTTGTTTATGCCCAGATACACCGCCCTCGAATAGGCCGTGTACACGAACATCAACCCGACCTTTCGCAAGACGGCCCATGAGGCCACTGTCAACACCATTCACAAAGCCTTTACCAAGACCTGTTGCGCAACCTTTCCAACCACCATTGAACAGGCGTGGGTAATAGCCTTAGCAACGGCGATACTCATGACGTGTTGCACCCCCTTAGACAGGGGCGTGTCGTTGGCCATCTAGGAGACCGGCCAGCCGTACCGTGCTATGCATGTCACCAACGCAGCCCCCGCGCAGTGTGCTCATCGCCAACCAAAAGGGCGGTGTCGGCAAAAGCTCGATCGTCGCAGCGGTCGCAGGCATGGTCTCAGCCGCCGGACGCCGGGTACTCGTCGTTGACGCGGACCAGCAGGCAAACGTCACAGCCTCCGATCTCGGAGTTGAGGGAGACCGCGGGAAGGGCCTCAGCATGGCCCTTCAGTACGCGCACCCGCTCGAACCCACCCGAGAGGTCCGACCGAACCTCGATCTCATCCCCGGAGGACCGGCACTCGCGGTGATCGGCGCGATCGCAGCGACCGCCGCCCAATCAGGAATGGATCTGCGGGGCAACCTCGTGTCCACCCTCACCGAATTGCAGTCCGTCGAACACTACGACCTGATTCTGATCGACTCGGGCCCCGGAGACGCCCCACTGCTCGACGCACTGCTGGGTACCGCGCGGTACCTCCTCGTGCCGACCAAGGACGACGATGCAAGCCTGTCGGGAGTGGAGCTCCTCGCGGCCCGCTACCTTCGCGCACGGGAGAACGGTTCCCTCATCCAACTTCTCGGTGTCGTTCTCTTTGACGCGAACCCACGCGCGACAGCGCGGAACCGTGAAGTTTTCGAGCAGGTTGAGGACCTGCTCGAAGGTAGCGGCGCTGCTCCGTTCGAAACCTTCATTCGCTCTGATCGTGCAGCCGCCGTCGATCTCCGGATCCGTCACCTGACCCCCGCGGAACTGGTCGCCGCCGCCGAGGATCAACTGAAGAATCGGATCCAGCGGCTGCGCGACAAGAAGCGCCTTGGAGAGCGTTTGTGGTCCCGAGACCCGTCCGGTCTCGCGAGTGACTACCAATCCCTTACCCGAGAAGTTCTCAGCCGGTTGGCGTCGGCGGAGAAGGACGAAGTCTCCGGGGGAGTGGCGTGAGTGCACGACGCCGGAAGGCCGCGTTCGATCCCGGAGCTCTTGGAGATCTCGACGATTTGCTCCCCACGCTGAGCATCGTCACCGAAACGGTCGACGAAACGACTGCCCCGCAGTCCGCACCCTCATCGGACGACCCAGAAAGCGATGCAGCGGCCACCGTACCGGAACCGTCACCCGCAGCGTTGCCCGATCCCCCCGAGTCGGACGACGCGTCGCCAGAATTGCCGAACGCTGAAACTGAAGCCCCCCAACTGCAGTCCGAGGCTTCGAAGCCGGTCGTTGCGCCCCGTCGGAAACCCAAAACACGCAGCGACAGCAGCACGGTGCCGATCCGGACCGCCCCTCCTGAGGTCTATCTCCCCCCGGCGGTATACACCGCACTGCGCCAACTCACGCTCGAGGAAAGACAGCGTGACCGCGCAACGGCGCGTCCCTATGGGCAAGTAGTCCTCGACGCTGTTGAGAGGCACGCCGGCGAACTTCAACGCCACTGGAGCGCCGCAGAACCTCAAGCAAGCGCTGGACTGTTCAAGCGGCGCGAGGCAGGTGCGCAACCGCGCCGCCGACGGCACAGCGAGATTCAAGCTCGTGTGCCTCTTGCCGGGATCATCGGTTCCGATACCGCCACACTCGATGCTCTAGCCGAAGAGTGGTGCGCGGGTAGCCGTAGCGCGCTGGTCGAACACGCACTCCGCCTGTATTTGGGCGTCAGACCAGACTGAATAGCGGCAACCGCACCAGGACACGCGCGAATCGCTAATCGAACGGGGCGGGGAACCGGGGGAGGGGCGTCCAGTCGTGGAGAGAGCCATCGTCGCCTCGACAAAGTGGCGGTGGCGTCCCCAGCCCGTCGGACACCACATCGCACGCGGACCCTCCGGGAAAAGGTTGTCCCTGCGGACACCCGTCCCGATATGGTGACGCGGTGGCCGAAACAACGTTCTCCCGAGACACGATCGTGGGTCTGGTCGCACTCCTCACGGTCGGTCTGGCGGCACTGGTGCCCGGCCTCTCGCTGGGCTGGAAATGGGTCAGTGGCGAGGGCAGCACGTTGGTTACGGGGATCTTGTTTCTGATCGTTCTGATCTTTGGCGGCAGTGCGGCAACGGCGTACGCATGCCGTGGACTCTGGAGCCGCTTCCGTCGTCCAACACACGATTGACTGCACCGTCCGGCACGATCAACGCGGGAAGGGGACAGCCCAGTCCTATCGATCGTGGCGACGGAACCGCGCCGCCGACCACACCGACTTGGCTCGCGACCCTCGCTTGGTAGCCCTCGCTTGCCTATGACGATCCAGCAGAGGGCTTACCGCCGCGGCGATTGCATCGACGGCTTGTCACAGGCCCTTCCGCCTGCCTCTAGAGCTCTCCACGCCACCCGCCTTGCCTCACACCGCCTTACCGGGCTCCAACGGCTCGGCGTCGGGCTGAATCGCGCGACCATCGTTGTAGGTCTCGGCAATCACTCTCAGTTGCGCTGCGAACGCCTCCTGCGTGAACTGCATAAGCGAGTACGGTCGCCCGGTCTTGCGACGCACGAGGCGTACCGCGGCCCGGGCGAGCGCGTGCAGATCATGGGGCACATTGACTGTGCTTGTCCCTCGTGAAGGCCGCATGTGCCGCCCAACATCGTTCACCACAGGTGGCCTCCAGTCCCTACGCGACCACTGCCCGTTGTCCGAACAGCCCCACCTTCTGCATGTGAGTCAGCGCGGCTCGGTAGTCGCTAGTGACCGTCTTTGCCCTGTAACCGTAGATCGGCACCGGAACATAGTTCGTGTAGGCCTCATCCACGATGCTCGCGCGACGGATCGGGGGCGTCACCCTGTCCTCGTATTCGCTCAGCAGATCGTCCATCTGCTCACGGTAAACGTCGCCGATCGGGGGGACTGCGCAGGGGACGATGGACAGCAGCGGAACGTCGACGCGGTAGGTCCGCTTGATCTTCCGCAGTTCCTGCTCCAACGCCGGGATGCCTTCGTTCTCCTTGCCGGATGGCTTCGTGCATGTGATCAGGCCCCATGATCCGTATGGCCCTTCCTCATCGACGGTTGTCGCGAGGATGCCGGCGATCACCAGAACATTCAAGGAGCCGGGGGAGTCGATCAAGGTGACGTCGACAGGATCCGCTTCCTCGAGGGCGTCACGCAGATGAAGGACACCACCGGTTACTGCGGGCAGCTCCACGATCAGCTTGTCGAGTGTGTCACGAGCGGCGGGGACGATTGTGAGGTTGGGGATCTCCTCGTACACGGGTTGGTCGGCTTCGTCGTATCCCCGCAGCACCCGCGCTGGGCGTTCGACTTCTTTGATCGAAGCGTTGCGCCGGAGGACGTCGGCGGCGGTCTTGCCGGAGGCTTCCGGGTATCCGAGCCAGGTGCTTGCGTTTGCCTGACTGTCCATGTCGAGAACTCGGACGCGGTATCCGTCCTGGGCGAGCAGCGTGGCGATCGACGTGACCGTTGTGGTTTTGCCGGCGCTGCCGGACAGGGTTGCTACTGCGTAGGTAGCCACGGGAACTCCTTGCGGTTTGAAGGTTCTGGATTCGTTGGTGTCCGCTTAGGGGTGATGCACGGTGCATCACCCCGCGGCGGGGGCGAACTCGGTGATGCACGGTGCATCACCGACGTCAATCGGCGAGAGACAGTGCGCGGCGCGCGGCGTCGAGGCGGGCTTCCTCCCATGCGGTCGGCTTGTATCCGGCACGCTCGGACAGCAAGTCCAAGTACGCGAGATCAGAACGGCCCCACTCCCGGGAGGAATCGGCTGCCGCGAGTTCGTAACCTGCAACCGCGCATGCCCAGGCGATCTCACTGCGGCGTTTCTCGTCGCTGTTCTCGACACTCACCCGGAATTCGGTGGAGTCGAGGCCTTCCAATCCAACAAATGCCTGGGCCAGCCTCCACCCCTCCTTGCTCGTCGCCAGAGCGGAGATGCCATAGGCGTATTGGTCGATAAAGAAGGTCACCAACTTCTCCCGTGACGGAACGGAGGCCGCGAGCTTCTTGCCCGCTTCTCGACGCGCCTTCGCTGCCGCCGCCCCTGCTTCGGCTTCCCGCTTCGCGGCCAACTCGTCGGCATTGTCTTCGGCTCGAGCGGGTTTGTCGACGGCGTAGTAGACAAGCGTTCCTTGCCCGGGGTCGATCGCGCCGACGACTTTGGTGCTCGCGAGATCGATATCGGACACCTCGAACAGTCGATGCTCATGGAAGCTCTCACCGAACCGCTCGCGCGGATCCACGATATCGAGTCCCGCGGCCGATGCCTGCTCTCGGGACTTCCGTTCCGTCAGCACACGTTCAGCCGCGCGCGTCGGGCTCATTCCGCGATCAGCAATCAGCGTGAACGCCGCGAGCTGCTCGGAACGACGGGTATCCGAGCTTTGTGCCGGGTCTGGCTTCTTCTGCCAGCTCCGTGCGGGGCCGTAGGGGAGCGCGCCCGCCAAAGCGGCGCCCTCGGCGCTTCGAATCGCGTCCTCGGCAATCGCAGCCTGGACCTCGGGGGCAAGGAGTAACAGCGACAGCCGCCTGGACACCGTTGCCTGATCGACGCCCAGCTTGTCCGCGATGGCACGCTGGCCCATTCCCAACTCGGAGTACCGAGCGAACATCTGGGCCTCGGCGATCTCCGAAAGGTCCTGGCGTCCGAGATTCTCCAGCGTCATGGCGTCGAGGTCGCCGTGATCGTCCATCACGGCGTCGTCAATTACCGCAGGAATCGTTGCCAGGCCGGCTGCGATGGCGGCCGCACGACGACGGTGCCCATAGATGACTACATACTCGGCATCGTCACCGATAGCGTGAGCGAGGTCAGGCCGCTCCGCGAGGAATCCCTCGCGCGTTACCAGCAGTGCGGGAACCTTGATGCCGTTTGCCCTGGCCCCATTGACTAGTTCATCCCACTTTGGGTCGCCAGTCTGAGGCTTGGACCTGTCCGGGTCATTGAACGGGTGCGGGGCGGTCTGGAGAACCGGAACCTGCACAACGGTCTGACCGTCGGCTGCAGCCAATCCGGCCAGCGCGGCGGTGATGCCGCCCGAGTTTGCATCACCATTCGCCTGCGTAGTAGTTACATCACCGGAGGCGGCGGCCGCGAGTTCCTCACTCTCTTCGCCGCCAGCGAACTTTCGGAACCGACTCGCTGTCTTCCTGCCTGCCGGTTTGCGCGCGGCTGGCTTTCGCTTGGTCGCGGCCGGACCGGTCGATGGACTGGCGGCCACCATTTCGGATGTCACTCCGGCGTTCATCATCCTCCATTCTGCGCATGCTTTGCATGTATTTAGATGGAGCGTACTGGGATCGATCTGCCTCCTTTGATATCTCCGGCGGCGTGTCGCGATCGGGGTGATGAACCGTGCATCACCCGAAAGGTCCGCCCGCGGGCAAGCGCAATGTCGCCACTAGCTGGCCATACGGTCACCAACGGTCCCGTAGCGCTCATGCGAGCGCAACCCGGCATTCTTCACGTGGGCGATTCACTGATCCGGCCCGGGCGGATCGCCACGGGGGTGAGTCCACGGGTGATGCACGGTGCATCACCTCCACGTGACACCACGGGTGATGCACGGTGCATCACCTCCACGTGACACCACGGGTGATGCACGGTGCATCACCCGTGGGACGATCCATGCCCGGATCGGCCACCTGACGTGAGCACGGCCATCTAGCGAGCCTCGGCCGACGCTGATGCCTATCGTCGCCGTATTCGACATCAAAATTCATATTTGGCGGGCCTCCAAACATCCAGCCCGTATCGCGCTCGGACGGCAATGGTCAGCGGACACGACCGCTGAGAGCGGGTGATCATGCCGAGTCGGCGAGGCGATCCTGCTTTGCTGCAAACGTCAGAACCCAACTA
Source organism: Rhodococcus koreensis (assembly GCF_017068375.1). Taxonomy (NCBI): domain Bacteria; kingdom Bacillati; phylum Actinomycetota; class Actinomycetes; order Mycobacteriales; family Nocardiaceae; genus Rhodococcus; species Rhodococcus koreensis. The sequence continues at coordinate 860,437 of NZ_CP070610.1, read as the reverse complement.
TTCCGCGTTCTCCTGACATACACATCGGTGCACGCGATCGATGCAGCCCCCTATGTAGTCACCGCGACGGGGGTTGGGTCCGCCCTTTATGCATGTTCAATCCGTTGTGCAACATTTGAGCGAAAGCGCGGCAGTCAGCCAGGACGGCGTGTGCGTCGATGCAACGGCGCCGGGGCTCGCAGCGCTGGCGCGACAGCACTGGCAGCGGGTTTGCGCCTTCCGGCAACTTCGACTGGAGACGGGCGGATCGCCTGCTCGGCCAGCCCGAACGTGCCTGGGACTACATGCAGGCGACGCAGGCGCGAGCGCGTGTGCCAACTACCAGGTCGGCACTCGAACGCTACCGCCGTCCCACGGTATCGATGCCCCCCCGGGTGGTGATGCGCGGTGCATCAGCCCCAGGCTCAGCTCGATGGGAGTGTGCAGTCAGACACCTACACGCCGAAATTCGAACTCGAGGAAGCGGTCGACGACCAGCTGATCTCATCGCCTCGCCACCGCGTGAAGCTCCGCGCATTCGATGGCGCGGCCACCCTCAAGAACTGGTGAGGTAGAAGACTTCGGCGGCTAGCGGACCGGTGCCCCGAATCGGCAGCGGGTTTCCTAGGTGATCGGGCCCCGGTCTCCCTCGCACTGCGTGTGTCGGCAGATCGGGGTGGGGAGATACAGACACTTGCCGGGGCGGCGTCATCACGTTCCCGACGGAGCCCTACCGGCAACTCCCGCGACGCGGCAGGTATGTGCAGGAGTGGTGAGTGGATCGGCGAGTGAATCCGTCGGCACCTTCGTGGGTGCATCTGTCGACGTACTGAAGGGGGTGGGAATGAGGGGCGAGTCAACCGGCGCATCATGCCCCTGCGGCCCATCGCCGGCACATGTGGGGACAAGTCCCGGATCCTCGAAACCCCGGCGACGGTCGGAGAAACAGAGGTGTGAGCTTCTCGGCGTCCCGCAGCCGAGCACCTATCCCGATGGTGCACCCTCATGAACCTCGGACCGCGCCATTGACGGATGCCAGCAACGTCGATCGCCCGCCACTCGCGTGCGACTCCCGATCCACTTCCCGCCCCGGGCCGTATCACCTAGTGCGCCTCGCATGCAGGGCACCCGCGGACGACCCACTGAAACCTGGTCAGGCACACCCTTACCCTTGCGAGCGGCACCATTGCCGTTTCATTCACGCGAAAGCCCGCCGCCCCTTTTCGCTCCCCGCCACTACGGTCGGAGGCATTCTGACGTACACCGCTATCCCGCGTCGAGTTTCTACCGCAAAGTTCCACCTTTCGTCGACATGCTGGCGAACGCGACCCTCGACGCGTTCACATAACGACATGATCCCGACCGCGTACAGAATTGCTCTGTTGCCGCGCGTCGGCGAACCTTCGGAGTCGGGTCGTGCACGGACGGCTTCGCCGACAGTTGCTCAGCGAGGTAGCGGCACTACACCCGCAACCAAGCTAGCCTGCACCAACATTCGAGGCTGAGATCCACTGCTCCGACCCGGTCGCGCGACATTCCTTTTACGCCCTCGTCCTCAGCCGTAGGGCTCGATTCATCACCGAAGACATTCGGGCGACCCACCCTGCGGCGCTCGCTCGATAGTCGAAGCCAGCTCCGTTGAGCTCGAACGCCCTTAACGCTGGTGCCAGGTTGGCAACCGACAAGTACCTGGTCACATCTGGGCGACCGCCTGCTGACGCCGGTTCAGCGTTGCTGCAAGCGCTTGTCGGCACCGCTGACGGTGCTCTGCAGACGCAATCAGGGCATCCTGGCGGCTGAGACGCGCATCGCGGTCGATAATGCGCTGACGGGCCTCCTGGGCCGCTTTTTGAGCCATCTCGGTCGGTGAGGGTTGAGTCCAATCGATGTGCGCCAGCCTCCAACGGAGAAACCCGACAGGTCGCTCGATGTGAGTCGGCCACGTCCAGCCTCGCTGCTGGGTATCCCGCGTCAGTTCAGCGGCGATGTCACGACCACGCCACCGGGTCTCATCGATGCCGGCATTTGCGAGTGCCTCGCAAATCAACCCCACATGCCCGGCCGAAGCGAAGACTGGGGCATGAACAAGCAGCTCAGCGGCTGTCCGTTGCAGTTCGATTGCCCGAGGCTGCAGCGGCGTCGTCTTAGGATTTTTCGAGTCCTCGCCCGTGCGCGTTCGCGCGCGCGTTGGTGATAACTCTCTAACAAGAGATAACAACTTAAATCCCCTAGAAGGGGATAGGGGGCCACGAGAACGCAACTGGGGATAACTCGAGAGAGCACCATCCTTGGAGCGACGAACCTTCTTCGCCAGCTTCTTCGTCACCACCTGTGCCTCGATGACGAGGGATTTCGGGGATGTCAGCGCCCACACTGACGCAGCACGACGTTGAATCCGCCCATGGTGGGATTCCGCAGCCTGAGATTCTTCAGCTCTCAAGTACCTCCCACGCACCATCTCGCAAGCTACCGAGAGCGTGTGAAGCGCCCTCCTCGCGCGTTTCACCACCGACACACTGACTCCGCTGCGGTGGGCGATCGTCTCTCTGGAGGCGCACACACGACGGCCTGTTGACCGCTCAGCGAACGAGGCCATCGTCACAGCCACGGCAAAGACGAACTCCGTGCTGACCTTGAACCATCGGCACACCCCTCGACCGGTGGGGGAATTCAACACTTCGCGGACCTGTCGCTGCCAGGCAGCGCGCCCGGTCCATGCTGGCGTCGAAGCCTGCTCGCTCGGATCTACGGGTAACGACCAGGAACGGCCTCGCTGATCGCTCTCGGCGTTGAGCCGTTCGACACGATTGACTCGCTCGACAGCGGCCGAGACCAGAGCATCCCACTCGGTGTCATCGGTAGAAGAAACCTCACCGACTGGGGCAATCGGAACATCGTTGTCGAAAAATTCGGCCGCATTCGCGGCGGATTCGGGGTGCATGACGCGCCTTTCACGCGCCCTTCACCAAGATGTTGCCGTGAGTCGCTGGCATCACCAGCGGGACATGGCTTACCCTGACAAGAGCGCACGGTATCGACACGACTGCTCGCGGGACTGCCAATCACAGGAGCGGTCGTGTTGGAACGGCCAGATATGTTCGGTGGGTCTCATCCGTAAAGGGTGGGACCCACCGACGTTTTCGCTAGTGGAGTGGGCACCTCCTCACGGCATGCCTGAACGCCGGAAGAGCCGGCGACATGAGGTCAGCGCATACGGAATCGTCACGTTGGCGCAAAAATGAGAGGTCGCGAACACCAATATCACGCCGTGTCGCGTGCGCACGACGAATCGCGCGTTCTATACTCATAGAAGGCAGACCTCCTCCCTTGCGTGGTGGTTTGTACGACGAGCGGAACCCCCGGAGCTGGCGAGCGAAGGGGGGTTTCGCCTTTTCTGGGCTCTGTTCAGCCCGTCATTGGCAACTCTTCCTGTCTGGCTTGCGCCGGAATCGCTGGCTCGTTCTCGAGTGCCAGCTGAACAAGCGCGATCATTCGATCGGTGATTGTCTTGACCCGACCATCGTCAACCGGTGCGAGAATCCGATCGGCGATCTCCGCGGGGAACTCAACCCCGATATGGCGAACGGCGACGTCGCGGGCTGGGCGCCCGCCCCGACTTTTCCGAGTTGTCATGCCTTAAATCCTGCTCTTTGGGTTTAACTAAACCGCGCAGCGACACGCCGAGTTAAATAAAACTCGAAAAGTGCCCCAGAGAGCCTCCTCTGGACACGAATCTGGCTCCGAATCGTATGCGAACGACCGCCGGCAATCAGCGAAAATATTTGATCAAGCGAAACGCAGTTCGCATAGGCAATCACACCACCCCAGAAACGTCACGTGATGAATCAAAATCTATGTGAGACACAGAGTTACGCCATTAGAACCGGGGTGGGGAGCGGCTACACAGAGAGCAAGCCCCGTCGCAGAACCTGTCGGTCAGAGCCTGTCCGATGAATAAACAGCGTCGCTTTTCCGCACCCGGACTGAGTGCGGTGGGAAGGTATTGAAATGCCTCAAGAAGTTCATCCGCACTGAGGCCGGAGTGCGCAAAGTCCATACGACAGTTGACCCATCTCGGAAAACTGCAGGTCGAAGCGCCCCGGGTTATCCGACACTCCAGCGAACATCGATCGACGTCAGTTCTGCGGCGCAGTCTAGGGCGGGCCTGCGCATTCGCACACCGGCTGAACCCCGAAACCCCGCGCCCAGACGACAAGAGCGGGTGCCTCATACGCCCTGGGGCAATGCGCGCACTCGCACAACCAACACCTCGGCACCGCCTGACAGGAGCAACCAGCAAAGCCCGCCGACTGCGAATAAACGACACCTCACCCGCCGCCACAAGACTCTTGAGGGGTTCGCAGGCGTTTGTACCAAAATGTGTAGACCAAGCGGGCGTATTCGGTCCGATGGGAACTGTCCCTGCAAATCCATTCTTGGTCCTACGCAGGTCACTTTTAGGGTTCCCGCGCATACCGAATGAGAACCACAGTCGCCACAAGATCACCATCAACCGAACCAGTCGAGATGTCCGCCCAACGGGTCCGGCCCAATTACCCCGTCGCGACGATCGATCCGCTATCGAAGAACGTACTGAATCAGACTTTTTGCCGGACTGCAAGGGATGCGCACGCTATGCGAAGCCAGGGAAATCCGCACTCACAACTACGGCTGGAATCAGAACATGAGATGCATCGGATTCGGAAACCTCTCAATGACTGAGCTCGCCGGCATTTCGAGAAGCAGCGCCACATCGCTGTCGGGTCTCGTGACTACCGGGTGCGGACTGCCTCAACCCCTCATGACGAACATCATTCCAATGAACCCAGCGCTCGTGTTGAACTTGCCGTAACGGTGCACCGAGAAGCCGTGCCGCCGAGGGAGGCGTGCGAGAAACTGAGTGTGTCATTTGGTCGGAGGGGAGTGTGCGTACCGACGCTCCGGAGATTGATGAATTTCACTTCGCAACCGAGAGATCCACTTGGTCGATACATCTAACAATCCTCCCCTCTCACTTGGACGAGCACCCGACCTCACCCGCGCAACATTCGACTCAAGGGAAGGTAGTCGCGGAAGGGCACTGCGGAAAGTCCGGTCGCGTTCAGACCCATAAGGTCATGCGTCCGTAAGTGAATCGTGCGAGCATCGACCAATTTGTGCACACGCAACAGATGCAGTGGAGATGTCGCGCAAGAGCATGAGATTTCACGATCCGAGGATCTGAAGCGGTGACCTCTTGGCCGCGCTGATCTGCAACCCGCGCCGTGTGATGCACGGTGCATCACACGCGGAAACCGGTGATGCACCGTGCATCACCACAGGTCGAAGCAAGGTGAGGCCCACTCCACCTCACGGACGTTGAAAAGAAGAATCTGCCCTCGACGGCAGATGGTCGAGGGCGGAGCCACAGGGTTGCGGTCATCGCTTGGGTGCCTCCGTGCCGCACGTCCCAAGAGGCTGAGACCTCGGCACCGACGTCGTCTGCAACGCCGTGCGTTTTGGGAACGCGGAGTTGATGGCGGCCGTGCGATGGGAGCGGTGACTGTCAGCGCCTGACCGGATGCCGGGGTCGCCCGGCGTACAAACGCAACTGACACTTTCGCCTGATGTCGAGCAAGAGGGTTCGTCCATGTGGAGATCGACCGCCGTGTTGCGATCGGTCGACGCGCTGAAGGATTCCGTGTCCCGAAATCTACCCCGTCCGGATACCCGGTGGCCACTAAATCATCGGCCCGAAGAGGAGCAGTCGCAGTCGTGGCGTAGTGCGCACCCACCCGACGAACTCTGGCCGCCAAAATGGGGCGGCGATACCAGAGCAACTATGCCCAATTGGAGTTGCGGCGCGGGTGAGACGTCGCTGCGACGCTGTCGAGCCGGGCATCGGCAACACGTTCGACGACCTCCGCGACACCGTGCGTGATACCTGCCTCGGCGATGAGAATGACTGCACCGAAGGGGAATGGGAACGGTGATGCACGGTGCATCACCCGGAAGTAGGTGATGCACCGTGCATCACCCAAGGGAGGTATCTGGTGGCGATGTAGGTGACAACTACACCAGAGTCAGTGTGATTGCGGGAGCAGGCCATTGGGAGGTGCGGTCGCCTCATGGTGTTGCCCACCAACACTGGTTCGGCACGCGGGAGGCCACCCCTTGCGTAGGTACACGCGTCACTTCAATCCGAGCAAAGAGTCGTTCCACTGGGAGATGTAGTTTGGAAGCTGTTCCCGCTCGTCTTCACGTGGCTTCGGGGTCACTGTGGAGGTGCCACAGGGCGGGGCGGCGCGCTCCAAACCTTCGGTCTATCCGTACGGAAGATGAGAACAACGTGCACCCTTGATACCTGACGCGCAGATTCGGAGAGATGACGGGCAGAATTTGTTGGTGCAAATACTGTCGTCGCCGAGAAAGTCGACTATCGGCCACCCGATTTCCCCGACCGGCGGGGTACAACGGCAGATCCGTACATGCCGCCGCTTTGCCCGAGTGATGTTCCACGGGGTGACGATTCGAGGTCACTCCGCCGATTGAGTGCTGAGTGGGGAATTGTCAGCCCCTCGGGGTCGTCGCGGATCGGCGGCAGAGAGTGAGCCTCATCGGTCAGGTACCACTCGTCAAGGTCTCGAGACCCTCACGAGCCGTCAATATCTCACGCCACCTTCGTGGTTACCCGTCGGTAATAGTGTCGGATCCAAAGGGGTGTGGTCGAATAACCTTGTGCAGTAAGAAACTTGCAAATATTGAGGCGGCTGATTAGTGCAGGACAAGTCCTACAACCGCAGGCCCGACCTTTCACCCTGGACCTAGAGGTAGCCGATTCGGCATGAGCGCAGCCGATCAATGGGTGAGTCGGGGCGTAGTCAAGGCTCGGCAAGTGCCTTCAGTACACAGACGCATAGAACGCCAAAGTTGTTGTCACCCATCGCACCCAGTGCCCGTTCCTGGTCGCTCGCTTAGCGCCATCCACTTCGAGTAGCCCGGGCTGGGATCGGTATAGATGAGGACGGACTGCGAAACCCCGCCGGAGCTGGCGGACGGCGGGGCCGCTACACCGGCAGTCGACTATCGGTTGCGCAGTGCGAACCAAGTCAGCTACTAGGGTCCAGCTGACGGCGGGACACCGACAACCTGCACATAGGATCAGCCGGTGCGGAACAAATCGTATGATGCCGACCACTTGTGTCCCAAAAATGTGGCCTATAACACTGGAGTTCTTGCGGTAGACGCGAAGGCTGCCCTACATACAGCGGCTGATCCGCGAGTACCGAACAGCGCGTGAGAAAGTCGGTGTCCTACCGTCGACACGCCCGACCGCGGGTGGGGTGGCCTTGGACGTCCGACGAGATCTCGTTCAGGTACTCATCTGAGGGTCACGGCAGGACCGGCCGCGGACGACGGCGACATTCAGCCGCGCGGCTGGACAATAGACGAGGTACTAATTATCGTTAGTATGTATCGTTGATACGCCCATCCGGTGGTGGCTCTTCAATGGCTCACCGCCATTCCCATTCACGAAGGGTCGGCTCATGCGACTTGTCCTCCTAGGCCCGCCGGGCGCCGGAAAAGGCACGCAAGCACAGTTGCTATCGGAGAGCATGGGTATACCGCACATCTCGACTGGCGATCTATTCCGGACCCACATCACCCAGAACACCTCGCTCGGCAAGGAAGCAAGTCGTTTCTTGGATGCCGGTGAACTCGTTCCGAGCGCCCTGACAATCGATATGGTCCGTGACCGCCTCGCTCAGCCGGACACCGAGAATGGATTTCTATTGGACGGGTTTCCGCGTTCGATAGCTCAGGCAGAGGCATTGGCCCACAGTCTCGACCAGCGCGGCGTGAAGCTGAACGCCGTCCTGTCCTTCGTCATTGACGAGGAGATGGTCATCGAGCGCATGCTTGCTCGAGGTCGTGCCGACGATTCCGAGGTGGTCATCCGCAACCGGTTGAACGTGTATGCCGAGGAAACAGCGCCGCTGCTCGATTACTACTCGGACCTGCTCATCGCGGTCCACGCCTCCGGCGCGGTCGATGAAGTGAATCGCCACATGCAGATGAAACTTCACGCCAAGGTCAACGCTCTCTGAGTCGAGTCGTCCGAGTTGCACATTCGACATCGCCAACGCCACCGCCGTCGTCGGACGGGCTCCGCTACGGCTTTCATGTTGTGTACGCCGAGGTCGTGCGATTGCAAGCAACGTTCAGATCGCGTGTCGGTGGGACGAGTGAAGTCGGGGACGAGAGAGATGAAGCCAATGAAACGGCACGTTGAAGGACAGTCCGCCCCTGTCCGGTCGGTCACGAAGTCTGACCTTCGCGAGGTGGCGCTAACGTTGTTTGCCGAACGTGGTTACCACGGGACGTCGTTGAAGGAAATAGCTCAAGAACTGGGGATACGGACCCCGAGCCTCTACAACCACATGGAGTCGAAGGGTTCCCTGTTGAGGGAGATCGTTCTCCAGACACTCCATCATGTGGTCGGAGATTTCGAGCGTGTGCTGGCGGAGACGAGCGACCCGGCCGACCGACTGCGGGCGGCTACCGCAGTGTATGCGTACCGGCACGCTACCCATCGGCGCGAGGCATTGGTTGTCAATCAAGAGGCAATACATCTGGAGGAGCCTGATTGGACTGTGGCGCAGCAGACTCGGCGCCAACACGAACACGGTTTCCGTCAGTTGATTGTCGATGGACAGACGGCGGGGGTTTTCTCAGTCGAGTCTCCGAAAGTGGCGTCCTTCGCGATTCGTGAGATGTGCGTGTCGGTCGCGCGATGGTTCCGCAGCGATGGCCCATTGTCGGCAGCCGACGTCGCGGACCAGTACAGCGCGTTCGCGTTGGGCATTGTCGGTGCCGAGGGTGCAGCGCCACGCCTGTCGACTCCGTTTACACCGTCGGTTTTTGGCGGCACGCCGCTTCGGTCGGTCTGAGGATTTCGGGCACGGTTCGGAGCCGGTAGTGATCGTGGTAGGGCCCAGTTCCCGGGTGCAACGCGCCTGTGCCGTTGCATCTGTGCCGCGTTTGGTGAGCGGCCGGGCATGTCGGCATTCTTTCACGGGCTCTCCGATGACACCTTTACTCGGCCCTCACCGGGGACAAGGGTTGTTGAGCTCTCACACGTGGCGCGCGGCTGCTGGCATCGCTTCGCGGATGCGAGCATGGATTGGTGACTGACTCTCACGGAGCGGATTGCCCGTCCGGCCTTCGCGAGTGGCGATAATCTCCGCGGCAATGGAAATCGCGGTTTCCGCGGGCGTTCGGCCCCCGATGTCGAGTCCAATCGGCGCGTGCAATCGGCCGAGTTCGGTGTCACCGAGACCGAGCCGTCGCAGGTCCCGTTCGCGGTTCAGACATGTCCGGCGCGATCCCATCGCGCCCACATACCCCACCTCGAGTCGCAGCGCCCGCTCGAGTAGCGGCAGGTCGAACTTCTCGTCGTGCGTGAGGACGCACAGCGCCGACCCCCCATCAAGCTGCTGGGACTGCAGATATCGGTGGGGCCAGTCGATGACTATCTCGTCCGCCTCCGGGAACCGTGCGCGGGTGGCAAACACCGGCCGAGCGTCACAGAGTGTCACGAAGTAACCCATGAGCTTTCCCACTTGAATCACCGCGCGGGCGAAGTCGATCGCTCCGAACACGATCATGCGTGGAGGCGGTGCGAAGCTGCTCACGAAGAGGCGAACGGCCGACTGGCAGTGGTCCCCGGCGCTACATTCGGCGATACCGGTGGATCCGGCGTCCAGCATCCCGGCCATCCGGATCTCGATGGCGCGGTCGAGGTCGGTGTCGCCGGTGGATCCGTGGAGCACGTCACCTAAGAGCAGGTGCGTCGCGTTTGTGCTGTCGAGTGTGGTGGCGAGTGCGACGGGTGCCTGTGTGGCCACGGATTGTTGCACTTTGTCGAGCATCTGTGCGAGCGCGGGTGTCTGTGGGCTGATGAGGACCTCGATGGTGCCGCCGCATGTCAGTCCGACGGCGAAGGCGTCGTCGTCGGACACGCCGAACCGCTGGTAGGACGGCTGACCGGTCGAGATGACGTCGTGGGCGATGTCGACGACGGCTGCTTCGATGCATCCGCCCGAAATGCTGCCGACCACAGCGCCGTGTTCGGAGACGGCCATCGCGGTGCCCGGGCCGAGTGGTGCGCTGCCGAATGTCTGGACCACGGTGGCGACCGCGTAGGTGATGTTCTCGTGGTTCCAGCTCACGAGTTGGTCGAGGATTTCACGCATGTGGCACCTTCTTTCGGTGGCCTGCTGAGGTAGGCTAATTAACATTCGTTACAATGAACGTTTGTCCTGATGCGGCGGCGCACGTTCGGTTCGGAAGCTGAGAAGGTGGGGATCATGACTGACTACATCGACAAGCGTTCGGCCCCCGGACCGTCGGTGACGCGGGCGGACGTGTTCGATGCCGCATTGACGCTGTTCGCTGAACGTGGATATCACGGCACGTCGCTCAAGCAGGTGGCGGAGCGGCTCAACATTCGGACGCCGAGTCTGTACAACCACATGGAGTCGAAGAGTTCGCTGTTGAGTGAGATCGTCCTGGGCACCCTTGACCGCGTCGTCGCGGACTTCGACCGGGTGATCGTCGAGGTCGACGATCCGGTCGAGCGGCTGCGGGTCGCCACCGAGGTGTATGCGTTGCATCATGCCACCCATCCCCGGGAAGCGTTGGTGGTCAATCAGGATTCCGCGAGCCTCGATGAGCCGGAGCGCACCTCGGCGCAGCAGATTCGCCGGGACCATGAGCGTGCGTTCCGGCAGATCATCATCGACGGCGAGGAGGCGGGTGTCTTCGTCGTCGAGACGCCGAAGCTGGCGTCGTTCGCGATTCGGGAGATGTGTGTCAGTATCGCCCGCTGGTTTCACGATGGCGGTGAGCTGACGGCGGAGGACGTGGCCCGGCAGTACAGCGAGTACGCCTTGAGCATGGTGGGCGCCAAACGGGCGTCGGGTAGTCGCCGAGGCCGGGCACGGAAGCCGGCCGCCGCGCGCTGACGGCTCGGTCGCGGCGACCGGCTTCGGGTGTCGCACCTGTTCAGGCATAGGGGTCTGCGAGTCCGACGTACCGGATATCGAGGTACTCGTCGATTCCTTCGAAGCCGCCTTCGCGGCCGAGACCCGATTGCTTGACTCCGCCGAACGGTGCGGCAGGGTTGGACACGACGCCGACGTTGATCCCCAGCATCCCGGTCTCGAGTTCCTCGCTCATGCGGAGGGTGCGCGCGGTATCGCGGGTGTAGACGTAGGCGACGAGTCCGTATTCGGTGTTGTTGGCGATGTCGACGGCATGCTCTTCGTCCCGGAAGGTCGTGATCGGGGCCACGGGTCCGAAGATTTCTTCGCGGAGGATGCGCGCATCCGCGGTGACTCCGGTCAGCACCGTCGGGGAATAGAAGTAGCCATCGCCCGGCACGGGCTGACCGCCGGTGACGATCGCGGCGCCGTGTGCGGCGGCGTCCTCGACCAGGGAATGAACCTTCGTCCGGGACTCTTCGTCGATCAGTGGGCCGAGTTCGGAGTCCGCCTCGATACCGGGTCCGACGACCAGGCGCGCCATCTTGCCGGCGAGCTTGGTCGCGAACTCGTCCGCGACGGCTTCGTGCACGATGAACCGATTCGCCGCGGTGCAGGCTTCGCCCATGTTCCGGAGTTTGGCGATCATGGCACCGTCGACGGCTGCGTCGATGTCGGCATCGGCGAACACGAGGAACGGCGCGTTGCCGCCGAGTTCCATGGAGGTGCGCAAAACTTGCTGCGCCGAATCCGCAAGTAGCCGCCGGCCGACCTCGGTCGATCCGGTGAACGACAGCTTCCGCAGCCGGGGGTCCGCGATGAGGGGGCCGGTCACCGCTCCGGCACGCGAGGTGGGGATGACATTGAGCACCCCGGCCGGCAACCCGACCTCCTCGAACACCTGCGCCAACAACAGCGTGGTCAGGGGCGTCAGTGTGGCGGGTTTGACCACCATGGTGCAGCCGGCCGCGATCGCGGGGGCGATCTTGCGGGTCGCCATGGCCAGCGGGAAGTTCCACGGTGTGATGAACAGGCAGGGACCCACGGGCCGTCTGTGGACCAGCAGCCGGGTCTTGCCATCGGGTGCCGCTGCGTATCGGCCCGACACGCGGACGGCCTCCTCGGAGAACCACCTAAGGAACTCGGCGCCGTAGGTCACCTCGCCCCGCGCCTCCGCGAGCGGTTTGCCCATTTCTAAAGTCATCAGCATCGCGAAGTCGTCGGATCGGGCGATGACGGCGTCGAACGCCGAGCGCAGAAGTTCGGCACGCTCGCGGGGAGCTGTTCGTGCCCATGCCTTCTGGGCGGTTGCCGCGGCGTCGAGGGCGGCGGATCCGTCGGCGATGGTGGCGTCGGCTACGACGGCGAGCTCTCGGCCGGTCGCCGGGTCGTGCACGGGGAAGGTGTTCGCCGTGTCGGAGGGGCGCCACTGCCCGCCGATGTACAGTCCGGTCGGGACCGCTTCGAGTACCGCCTGCTGGGTTGTCTGGGTGCTGGTCAAGGCTTCCTCACTTCTCATCGAAGATGATGACTTGCCGGATGGCGTTGCCGTCGGCGAGTTGGTCCATGGCGGAGTTGATGTCCGACAGTGCGATCCGGGACGAGATCAGCTTCTCGACCGGGAGTTTTCCGTCGCGCCACAGCTGCGCGTACACCGGGATATCGCGGGCCGGTACCGCGGAGCCGAGGTAGCTGCCGATGACGGTCCGCGCGCCGGCCACCAGAGCAAGCGGCGAGATCGAGGACCGGGCGTCCGGGGCCGGAAGCCCCACGGTGACGGTGGTGCCGCCGGGAGCGGTGGCCGCGACGGCGGTCTCGAAGGCGCGCGGGTGCCCCGCTGCCTCGATGACGATCGGGGCCTGAATGTTCCGTTCCGTGACTTCTTGGGGGGTGTAGGTAGAGGTGGCGCCCAACTTCGTTGCCTGGGTGAGCTTGTCAAGATTCGAGTCGACTCCGATCACCTCACCTTGACCGAGGGACAGCGCGGTGATCAGTGCTGCCATACCGACGCCGCCGAGCCCGACGACCATGACGGCTTGCCCCGGCGCCGGGCGGCCTGCGTTGATCACCGCGCCGCCCCCGGTCAGCACGGCACATCCGAGTACGGCGGCGATCTCGGGTGGAACGTCGTCCCCGACGGGTACGACCGAATGCTGGTCGACGACGGCGTGCGTGGCGAAACCGGAGACGCCGAGGTGGTGTTTGACGTCGGTGCCGTCGCGGTGCAGGCGGATGTCGCCACCGAGGAGGGTGCCGGCGGTGTTCGCCGCGCTGCCGGGACTGCAGGGCAGTTTGCCGTCGGTTCGGCATTCGGCGCAGTCGTTGCAGCGAGGCAGGAACGCCATGACTACCCGCTGGCCGACCGCCAGGTCCGATACGCCGTCGCCGAGCTGTTCGACCCGGCCTGCCGCCTCGTGACCGAGCAGCATCGGGATCGGTCGCGACCGGTTGCCGTCGACGACCGACAGGTCGGAATGGCAAATTCCCGCCGCCTCGATCCGGACGAGGACCTCACCGGGTCCCGGCGGGTCGAGTTCGAGCTCGGCGATCGAAATGGGTGTCGATTCCGTGTACGGCCGGGGACGGCCGCTCGCCTCGAGAACGGCTCCGCGAATCTTCATAGTGATATTTCCCTTCTTCGGCGTCTGACAGCACTGGCTGCGACCCCACCCCGGGACACCAGGGTGCGCGGGTGCGGGGGCGGGGACTACGTGGTGGCGGCTGACTCGGGTCGGTGCAGCCGGTGGCGTTGGATCTTTCCCGAGCCGGTACGTGGAATTGCAGTCACCGCAATGAATTCCGCCGGCACTTTGAAGTAGGACAACGTCGCAGCGCAGCGGCTTCGCAGATCGTCCTCATCGATGCCGTTGTCGTCTGCGGCGACCACGAACGCGATGGGGACCTCTCCGAGCGCGTCGTGTGGCGCTGCGACGACGGCCGCGTCGGTCACGCTCTCGCATGCGATGAGGACGTCCTCGATCTCTGCGGGATAGATGTTCTCACCGCCGCGGATGATCAGCTCCTTGATGCGCCCGCTGATGCGGATGAACCCGTTCTCGTCCCGTCGGGCTAGATCCCCGGTTCGGTACCAACCATGGGTCAGTACCTCTGTGGTTGCCTCAGGCAGGTTGTGGTAGCCCCGCATCACGTTGGGGCCCTGGACCCATAGCTCCCCCTCATCGCCGGGAGCGGCGTCCGTTCCGGTCGCGGGGTCGATCAGGCGGACGGTTAGTCCGGGCAGCGGCAGACCGCACGAGCCGGGAATCCGGCCGCCGGTCGGCGAGTTCATCGTCACCATCGTGGAGGTTTCGGTGATGCCGTATCCGTCCAGTAACGGCACGTCGGCGAATTCTTCGAACGCTTCGTTGAGCGCTGTTGCCATCAGGGCGCCGGCGGACACGCACAGGCGCAGTGAGGGCGCAGCGAGGCGGGTGTCGGTCGCCGAGTCCATCAGGTACCGGAACATCGTCGGCACCCCAGGCAGGAACGTGACGCCGTCTTCGGACAGAGCGTGCAGTACCTGGGTGGGGGAGAACTTCGGCAGGAGGTGCTCGGTGGCCCCGGTCGCGGCGACTCCCAGTACACACAGCACCAGGGCATAGGAGTGGAACAGCGGAAGCGCGGAGAGCACCACGTCGGAACTGCTCAGGCCGGCGATCGGCACCCAGCACGCGCCCACCACCCACAGGCAGCTGCGCTGGGTGAGGTGCACCCCTTTCGGCCGGCCGGTGGTGCCCGAGGTGTAGAGCATCCAGCACCAGGCATCGAGATCAGTGGAATCGGGTGCGCTGCCGGAGGGGGTCGCCGCGACCAGGTCGTCATAGAAGACCACCTTCACCCTGCCCGAATGTCCGACATCGGTGGGTGCTCCGGTGACCACGACGAACTTCACGTGTGCGAGGTCCGTTCCGCCGTCGTCGATCAGCGCGACGACGGTCGGCAGATGAGCCATGTCGGTGAGAACGGCGGTGGCGCCGGAGTCGGCGAGGATGTGGACGAATTCGTGTCTCGTCCCGCCCGGATTGGCGCAGACGGTGACGATGTCGGCCCGGGGGGCGACCAGGTATCCCTCCGCCACTTCGACGCAGTTGTCCAGATACATCAGGAGCCGGTCGCCGGAGTTCAGGCCGAGGTCGCGGAGGTGACCGGCAAGGCGCGCAGTCCGAGACTCGAGCTCCGCGTACGTCACCGCTTTGTTCGGGTCGCGGAAAGCGACCTGATCCGGCCGTTCGGCGGCGTGCTTGCCCAGTAGTTGGGGGATGGGCACGATCACGTCGGTGTGCAGCACAATACCTCCATGAGAAGACTAATGATTGTTAGTTAGTGTAGCCGTCCGGGTGTTGGCCGGGAAGGGGTCGGGGAGGGTCTCGGTCGCACGAGCGGCCGGGCCTCTCTTCGGGACTTCCTGTTGTAACGCTGCTGCGGGCTGGCCGAATTGTCGCCAGCCTCCTGCTGGACGTCTTGACGTGAGCGCGATCACAACTACATACTAACGCATATTAGTTAGCTCATGTGACGACGCCACCTCGGCGGTCAGTTCGAGAGGAAATCATGGAAGTAGATCACTTCACGGTCGGGCGTACCCTCAACGCGCCCATCGACCCGGACATCCAAAAGGTCGCATCGTCAACCTATTTCGCGGAACTGATCGAACGCCGGTCCCGATTCGTCCGCCTGGCCCTCGCCGGCGCGAGCCTGTGGTTCGGTGCGTTCCTCATGCTGACTGCCTACGCCCACGACTTCATGGGACATCTCGTCGCGCCCGGCGTCACCGTCGCTTATCTGCTCGGTCTGTCGCAGTTTGCGCTGGTATGGATTGTCACCGCGGCGTACCTCCGTGCCTCGACACGCGTGTTCGTTCCCCTCGAAAAGCAAGCACTGGAAACGATCTCGGATCACTCGATGCCGGGAGGCTCCGCATGAACCTCACGCGATTGATCTTCTTCGCCGCAGTGCTCGCCATCACTGTCATCGTGACGTTCTGGGCTGCTCGTCGTACGAGCACCCAGTCGGACTTCTACGCTGCCGGGCGCAGCGTTACCGGGGTCCAGAACGGATTCGCGATCTCCGGGGACCTGATGTCGGCGGCCACCTTCCTCGGCTTCACCGGTTTGATCTTTCTCACCGGGTTCGACGGGTGGGTGCTGGCCACGGCCGCGATCTTCGCCTTCTTGCTGATTCTGCTGCTCTTCGCGGAAAAGATGCGCAATGCCGGCGAGTACACCATCGCCGACGTGCTCTCGTTCCGCTTCAGCAAGCGCCCCGTGCGGGCCGCCACCTCGCTGGCCACGCTGGTGGTGGTCGTCTTCTACCTCATCGCGCAACTCGTCGGTGCCGGCGTGCTGATCCGGGCTCTCACCGGGATGAACTTCACCCCCGCGGTGATCATCACGGGCATCGCGATGCTGTTCTATGTCGTCTTCGGGGGCATGCTCGCGACCACCTGGGTCCAGATCATCAAGGCCGCGCTGCTGCTGATCGTCGGCGGCGCCATGTGCATCGGTGTCCTGTGGAAGTTCAACTTCAACCCCCTGAGCATGTTCGAGGCAGCGGCCGACAACCATCCCAACGGCGATGCTTACCTTGCCCCGGGCGGATCGAGCGCGAACCCGCTCAACACCCTGTCCTCGGCGGTGGCCTACGCCATCGGCACGGCCGCTCTACCGCACATCCTGATCCGGTTCTTCACCGTTCCCGATGCACGCGCCGCGCGACGTTCGGTGGGATGGGCCGTCGGGATCATCGGTGTCTTCTTCGTGATGACCTCGATCATCGGGTACGGCGCTCGCGCAATTCTGCCCGCCGTATCGGAAAAAGCCACTGCGGGAGGGAATCTGACCGCTCCGCTGCTCGCGCAGTACCTCGGTGGCGGCGAGGGTAGCTTCGGCGGTGACGTCTTCATCGCGTTGGTCAGTGCCGTCGCGTTCGCCACCATTCTCGCGGTGGTGGCGGGGTTGGTGTTGTCGGCATCGGGCGCGCTGTCTCACGACCTGTGGTTTAACGTCGTCAAGCGGCGGACTGCGACCGAACGCGAAGGTGCAGTCGTCGCCAGAATCGCCGCCGCCGGGGTCGGAGTAGTGGCGATTGCGTTGACTCTGCTGCTCGGATCGGGAATCAATGTCGCGCTGCTCGTCGGTTTGGCGTTGTCGATCGCGGCGAGCGCGAACTTCCCGGCGCTTGCGCTGAGTCTGGGTTGGAAACGTTTCAACACTCTCGGCGCGGTGACCGGAATCGGAGCAGGCCTGGTCACCTCCGTCGTCCTGATCATCCTCGGCCCTCAGGTGTGGCCGGGCGGCGCGGAGAATGCCCCCTTCCCGCTGACCTTCCCGGTGCTGGTGTCGATTCCTGTCGGATTCCTGGGCTGCTGGATCGGGACCATGATCGGCAAGCCCGACCCCCGGCAGGGCAATGCCTTCACCGAACTGCGGGTGCGCTCTCAGGTCGGGCTCGGCGCGGAAGAATCCTAGGTCAAGGATTCGTGGCTGCGGCGATTGCCGTAGCCACGAACCTTCCCGACCTGGGATCGCCGCGGTTATCCGGTGGCCGATTCGAACAGTCGCCGCAACTCGTCCGGGATCGGCACCGGGCGCCGGGTGTCACGGTCGACATAGACGTGCACCCACCGGCCCCGCGCGGCGACCGCCGCCGTCTCGGGCAGCCCGGCCGGAAAGAGTCCGAGGTCATAGGTGACGCTGGTGCGGCCCAGCCTGGCGACACGGATTCCCACCTCGAGGGCTTGCGGGAACTGCACCTGCTCGAAGTATCGGCATCCGGACTCGGCGACGACGCCCACGGATGGGGCGGCGACCGGGTCGAGTCCGGAGTGCTCGATGATCCAGCCGTTGATCGCTGCATCGAAGAGCTGGTAGTACACGGCATTGTTCAGGTGGCCGTACATGTCGTTGTCGGACCACCGTGTGGTGGCCGCGCGGCGCACCGTGAAGTCTGCCACGGTAGGACTTTCGCGTACATCGACCGCTTCAGCGCTCATCTTCATTTCTCCTGTCATTTCGGTCCCCGCGAGTTGCGGACGAGGGTGGGGGATGAATCAAAGTGTTTGCAACAAAGAATGATTGAACAGCAATCGTGCCTTCCTGGTTCGGTCGACGCAACGCCGGACGCGGGGTTCCGGTCAGGATTGACACGGTTCGACACGCTCCGTACTCTCAATACTAACGATTATTAGTTAGGATGGTTCTTGTGGAACTCACCAACACCTTCTCCGTGGACCTTCCCGTGGCCAAGACCTGGGATGCCCTCCTCGATCTCGGACGGGTGATCCCCTGCCTGCCCGGTGCTGCGGTCCTGAGCCTCGATGGCGACGAGTTCGAAGGCGCCGTCAAAATCAAGGTCGGCCCGGTCTCGGCCCAGTACAAGGGCGCCGGCCGTTTCGTCGAGAAGGACCCCGCCAGCTACCGGGCCGTCATCGCGGCCGAGGGAAAGGATGTGGGTGGCCAAGGCGGCGCCAAGGCCACCATCACGGCCACCCTGTCGGAACAGGGCTCGGGCACCACCGTTCACGTGCTCACCGATCTTGCGCTCTCCGGGCGTGCGGCCAGTTTCGGGCGCGGTGTCATCGCCGACGTATCGAACAAGATTCTCGGGCAGTTCGCGAAGAACCTCGAGGCCGAAATTGTGGGTGGCGCAGCGAACGGCTCCACCGGCGCATCGCAGCGTCCCAAGACCATCGACGAGGTCGAACCGCTCGATGTCATGGGCAGCATGAGCGGCACCGTGATGAAGTACGCGTTGCCCGGCGCCGGTGTGCTGGCAGCGGTGATCGCGCTGATCGTGCTCCTCACCCGAAAGGGGCGTGGACCCGCACCGGCCGCCTTCTCACCGGCCGCGTTCGGTAGCGGTTATCCGTCGGCGGGTATCGGCCTGCCGTTGGCGATCAATCTCGTCTTTCCCACCGGCGCGCGTCCGGAGCGGCCGTTCGTCGATGCCGACCGGGTCTTCGCTCCCTACGCCGCCACCGCCGAGGAGATCCGATGAAGATAGGTTCGCTGCTTCTGGAGTCCCTCGTCGACGGCGCCGGCCACGAGGACCCCCGTGAGGTCCTGTTCCGGCCGGAGATCCCGGGAGACCCTTGGGACGATCACACGGAACTGCTCACTGCCGAGGGAAACCTCGAACTCTCCGTCGGCGGCTATCTGATCCGTACCGGTGATCGCAACATTCTCGTCGACGCCGGTGTCGGGACGATCGACAACGGCAAGTACCGCGGCGGACAATTCCTCGAAAGCCTGAAGTCCCACGGGCTGGATCCGGCCGACATCACCGATGTGGTCTTCACGCACCTGCACTTCGACCACGTCGGATGGGCCACCAAGAAGGGCGCCGTCGTCTTCGAGAACGCCACGTACCGCGTACACAAACTCGACTGGGAGCACTTCGTCGAAAGCCCCGGCGCCGAACCGGGCGCAGTGCGCAAGCTCAAGCCGCTCGAAAGCCGGCTCGAACTCTTCGCCGGTGACCAGACCCTCGCTCCCGGACTGGATGCCCGGCACACCCCCGGCCACACCCCGGGATCGACCACCTTCATCGTCTCCAGCGAGGGGCAGCGTGCCGCGCTGATCGGCGACCTCGCCCACACCCCAGTCGAACTCATCGAATCGCACTGGCATTTCGCCTTCGACTTCGACTCCGTCGCGGCCGCCACCGTCCGCGCCGATTTCGTCCGAGAATTCACCGACACCGACACCGACATCCTCGCCGCCCATTTCCCCGGCATGCAAGCCGGACGACTGACCACCACTGACGGTGCGACGCGCTGGGTCTACACCAAGGAGAACTGACATATGAACCTCGATCTGGCAGACAAGACCGTCCTCGTCACCGGAGCAGGCAAGGGCCTCGGCCGCGCGATCGGTATGGCCTATGCGGCCGAGGGTGCCAATGTGGCCTTCCATTTCAACTCCTCGGCCCACGGCGCCGAGGAAGCCGCGAAGGAAGCCGCCGCTCTCGGCGTCCGTGCCATCGCCGTGGGCGCCGACCTCGCGGACGGGGCCGCGGTGAAAGCGGCGGTCGACGCCGTCAAGTCCGAACTCGGACCGATCGACATCCTGATCAACAACTCCGCCGTCACCCAGAGCAAGCCGTTCCTGGAAACCACAGAGGAAGACTGGGCTCCCCAAGTCGAGATCACCGTAACCGGCACGCTGCGCGTCACCCAGGCCGTGGCCCAGCAGATGGTCGACTGCAACGTCGAGGGCTCGATCGTCAACCTGATGGGCGACTCCGGCCGCGTGGGCGAATCCCGACTCCTCGTCACCGCAACCACCAGGGCGACCACGGTCGGGCTGACGAAGTCCCTGGCAAAGGAACTCGCACGCCACAAGATCCGCGCGAACGCCGTTTCGATCGCACTCGTGCAGACCGGCAGCCTCGACGCCCACACCGGCAACGCCGACGACGCCAAGATGAAGCGCATCCTCTCGGCATATCCGCTGCGCCGCTTCGGCACTCCCGACGACGTCACTCCGACGATCTTGCTGCTGTCCTCGCCGAAATCGTCCTGGACCACCGGCCAGATCGTGTCCGTCAATGGTGGGTACTCGATGCCATGACACACGATCACGCTGCAGCACCCGTCACCGGTGCGGTCGGCCGGTCAGTCCGCCGCAAGGAAGACGCCCGGCTGATCACCGGCCACGGCCGATACGTCTCCGACCTCGACCTGCCGCGGATGAGGCACGTGGCCTTCCTCCGCAGCCCCTACGGTCACGCCACCATCACCCACGTCGACGTCACCGCGGCGCAGGCCGTGCCGGGCGTGTACGGCGCGTTCGCCGGCGGAATGTCCGCATTTCGGTCGATCGCGCTGCGCGCGCAGTCCGCGCTCCCGTCCTACGTCGAGACCGCGCAACCGATCCTCGCGTGGCAGAAGGCTCGATTCGCCGGTGAGGCGGTGGCAGCGGTCGTCGCGGAAAGCCGCTACGTCGCGGAGGATGCGATCGAACGGATCGACATCGACTACGACCAGCTACCCGCCACGGTGGTGGCCTGGAAACCGCCCGTGGTGCCGGTCCATGTTGAGGCACCCGACAATGTCCTGCTCGAGCGGAAGTTCGATGCCGGGGACGTCGAGGCCGCGTTCGCGCGGTCGCATGTCGTCGTCGAACGCGAACTCACCACGAACCGGCATGCCGGAAACCCGATGGAATGCCGTGCGGGAGTGGCCTTGTGGGATCCGGTCGACGACAAGCTCACCTTCTGGTCGGGAACACAGATTCCGCATCTGGTGCGGAACATGCTCGCCGAACTGCTCGGCCTGGCCGAGTCCAATGTGCGTGTCATCGCCCCCGACGTCGGCGGCGGGTTCGGCACCAAGGCCGTGCTCTACCCGGAAGATCTGGCGTTATGCGTGATGGCCCGCGAAATGCGGGGATATCCGCTCAAGTGGGTGGAGGACCGGGCCGAGCATCTGCAGGCTGCCGCTCACGCCCGCGACCACCGGTACCTCGTCAAAGCTGGTTTCGCGGAGGACGGAACGCTGCTCGCCCTCGACGCGGACGTCACCTGCAACGTCGGCGCCTACTCGGTATATCCGTGGACCGCGGGTATCGAACCGCTCATGGCCGGTGGTCTGCTGTCCGGACCGTACCGGCTCGACAACTACCGTTGCGTGACCCGCGGTGTCACCACCAACACCTCCTACGCGGGCCCGTACCGGGGTGTGGCCCGGCCCGCAACGGTGTTCGCGATGGAATGTTTGCTGACCGCGGCCGCCGACGAATTGGGCATGACCGACCTCGAGATCAGACGGAAGAACCTCGTCACCCCGGAGGAGATCCCGTACCGCATGCCGAGCCGGCTCGTCGACGACTCCGGCTGGTACGGGGCATGTCTGGACAAGTGCGTCAACGCGATCGGCTACGAGGAATTCCTCGCCGAACAGCAACGCCGGCGACAGACAGGTGAGAACCCGATCGGCATCGGATTCGCCTGCTACAACGAACTCACCGGCCTCGGCCGTGCCGCGGCGGCCGGCCCGCGGATGCCGTTTCGCACCGGCCACGACGCGTGCACCGTGCGCGTCGACCCCGACGGCAAGGTGACCGTGCTCAGCGGGGTGACCACGCAAGGGCAAGGCTCGGAGACCACCATCGCGCAGATCGTCGCCGACGCGGTCGGCGTCCCCTACGACGATGTCAACGTGCGGATCGGTGACACCAACGAATCCCTGTGGGGATTCGGCGCCTTCTCCTCACGTCAGGCGGTCATCGGTGGCGGTGCCGCGCACCGAACCGGGGAGGCAGTCAAAGCCAAGGTGCTCACACTCGCCGCCGCCCTCCACGAAGTCGACGAGGCGGATCTCGACTGCAGGGACGGCGAAATCTGGGGCCCGGACGACACCAAACCCCTGGCCACCCTCGCCGAGCTGGCACGAATCGCTTACCTGGAGTCGAACAAACTCCCCGAAGGAATCGAACCCGGCCTTCAGGCCACCCGATTCTTCGACCCGATCCGCGGCGCCTTCGCCGCGGGCGCCCAGGCGGCCACCATCGAGATCGACCGCAAGACCGGCGACCTGACAATCCTCAAATGGGTCTGCACCGAGGACGCCGGCCGGGTGATCAACCCGATGGTCGTCGAGGGGCAGATCGTCGGGTCCATCGCGCAGGGCATCGGCGGCGCCATGTACGAACACCTCGTCTACGACGACGCCGGCAACCTGTCGACCGGCACCCTGATGGACTACCTGATGCCGACCAGCCACGAGGTACCGGAGATGATCATCGAGCACATCTCCGTGCCGGCGGACAACCCTCTCGGGGTCCGCGGCGTCGGCGAGGGCGGCACGCTCGGGCCCAACGCCGTGCTCGCCGGCGCTGTGCACAACGCGCTCGGGATTGAGATCCATCACCTACCGATCACACCGGCCACCCTGTGGGAGGCACTGCGATGATCACCCTCACCGAGCACGGCGACATCGCAGAGATCACCCTCGATCGCCACGATAAGCGCAACGCCCTCGACATCGCTCATCTGCACGATCTCACCGCGGCGGTCGGCGGGTGCGTCGCGGCGGGGCGGCGAGTCCTGCTCATCACCGGTGCCGGGAGCGCGTTCAGCGCCGGTGCGGACTTCAGCGGCGTCTACGGCGACGGCTTCCGCACCGCCCTCTACACCGCACTGCACGCGATCACCTCGGCTCCGATTCCCGTGATCGCTGCAGTCAACGGACCCGCGATCGGCGCTGGCACACAACTGGCCATCGCGTGCGATCTGCGCATTGCTGCACCCGGCGCGAAGTTCGCGATCCCGACGGCCCGCAACGGACTGGCCGTCGACCCGTGGACAATCCGCCGGCTCGCGACACTGGCCGGGGGAGCGACCGCCCGCTCGGTGTTGCTCGCCTGCGACACCCTCGACGCAACCGCTGCCCTCGCCCGTGGTCTCGCGGACCGCATCGGCACCGTTGACGACGCACGGGCACTCGCGCAGCAGATCGCCTCCTATGCCCCACTCTCGCTGATGTATTCCAAGCGCGCGTTGCAGGCGCTGACCGAACCCGACACCTGGGACGACCGGCTCGACGCCGAGTTCGATCAGTGCTGGGCGAGCGCGGACTTCGCCGAGAGCCAACTCGCCCGAGCCGAGAACCGTCTGCCGAAATTCGTGGGAAAGTGAGGATGCACCCATGAAGGCTGCACCATTCGACTACAGCCGTCCCCCCAGCATCGCCGAGGCAGTCAAGACCCTCGAATCCGCAGACGGCGACGGCAAGGTTATCGCCGGCGGACAGAGCCTCGTGCCGGTGCTGGCGATGCGCCTCGGGCGTCCGACGATCCTGGTCGACATCAACCGAGTGCCCGGACTTGACGCGATCGAGAAGATCGACGACACCACCGTGCGAGTAGGTGCACTGGTCCGTCACTCCATGCTGATCGAGCAGACCCACCTGCCCCTGCTGTCGGAGGCAGCGAAGTGGATCGGCCACAGCGCCATCCGCACCCGGGGAACCACCGGAGGCAGCATCGCCCACGCCGACCCCTCCGCGGAACTCCCCGTCGTAGCGACTGCGTTGGGCGCGCTCGTACACGTCCACGGGCCCGGCGGTACCCGCACGGTACCTGCTGACGATCTCTTCGTCGGCCCCCTCGAGACCTGTCTGGACGAGAACGAGATCGTCACCGCAGTGGATTTCCCGATCCCGGATCGGGCCGGTTTCGCGGAATTCGCTCGCCGACACGGCGACTTCGGTCTCGTCACCGTCGCCGTAGCCGAGGTGGCCGGAACTGTGCGGATTTCGATCGGCGGTGTCGGCGCCATACCCATACGCCCTCACGCCGCCGAAGAAATTCTCGCGGACGGGCCGATGACCGACGAGAAGATCGCCGAAGCCGCACGCCTCGCTGCGACCGCAATCACGGCAGCGTCAGATCTTCACGCATCAGCCGACTACCGAGTCGCAATGACCGAGGAGTTCA
Source organism: Rhodococcus koreensis (assembly GCF_017068375.1). Taxonomy (NCBI): domain Bacteria; kingdom Bacillati; phylum Actinomycetota; class Actinomycetes; order Mycobacteriales; family Nocardiaceae; genus Rhodococcus; species Rhodococcus koreensis. Next base: position 835,998 of record NZ_CP070610.1, on the reverse strand, counting down.
CACTCCGCGCACTGAACCAAGCGATAGGAAACAAGGCAGGAGTCCACTGATGCGAATCGAACTCACCGTCAACGGAGAACGCGCCACCATCGACATCGAGCCCCGCAAGACCCTCGCAGATGCACTGCGCGAAGATCTCGGGCTCACCGGCACCCACCTCGGATGCGAGCACGGCGTCTGCGGAGCCTGCACCATCCTGGTCGACGGCGGGCCCGTGCGAGCATGCCTGATGTTCGCCGTCCAAGCCGATGGATCGTCGATCACCACCGTCGAAGGGATGGCCGCCGACGACGGCACCCTGCACCCCTTGCAACGGGCCTTCTGCGACCGACACGGGTTGCAGTGCGGGTTCTGCACCCCCGGAATGCTCATGTCAGCACTCGACCTCCTACACCGGGAAGTCGAGCCCACCCGGGAGCGGATCCGCGAAGAAATGTCGGGCAACATCTGCCGATGCACCGGATACGTCGGAATCGTCGACGCCGTCGAAGAAGCGGCCGCCGAGATCAACCGCATCGGCACCGAGCCCGCCCACGAATGCCCTGTCCACGAGCACGAAAACTCCTCAACACAGCGCACCTCCGGGACCCAGGCGGAAGTCGCCTCCGGCCCAGAGCCCTCCTTCCCAGGATGACGAGGAGAAACGGCATGACCGAAGTACTCGCCCGCATCACCACGGAACCGATCGATCCCGTCGCGGTCAACGCCGCGGTCGCCGGCCCGGCGAACGGCGCCACGGTCCTGTTCTCCGGCGTCGTGCGAAACCTCGACAACGGCCAGATAGTTACCGGCCTCGAGTACCGATTTCACCCCGACGCCGCACGATTTCTACGCGACTGCTGCGAAGGTGTCGCACAGCAGTTCGGTCTCTCCGTCGCCGCGGTACACCGTGTCGGCACACTACGTGTGGGTGATCTTGCCTTGGTGACAGCCGTCGCCGCTCCGCACCGAGCCGACGCCTTCACCGTCTCCACGCTGCTAGTCGATCGGATCAAGGTCTGCGTACCGATCTGGAAACACCAAACCTTCGCCGATGGCACCATCGAGTGGGTCGGGGCACCGGCTACCAACCTCGAAGCGCCGGCCAAGTGACATCGGTCGGCCTGGGTTTCCCAACGATTCGCAGTCATCGTGCTCAATCCGGACGTCCACCGAACCCCGATCTGATCGACGAATTCGGCCGAGTCGCACGCGACCTCAGGGTTTCGATAACCGAGAAGTGTACGTTGCGATGCACCTACTGCATGCCCGAAGAGGGATTACCCCCGATCGAGTCGCATGCTTTGCTGACTGCATCGGAGATCGTTCGGCTCGTCGACATCGCGGTGCGCCACCTCGGGATACGAGAAGTGCGATTCACCGGCGGTGAACCACTCGTACGCCGCGATCTCGAGAAGATCATCGCGGGTTGCCGCAAATTGCATCCGAAACTTCCACTGGCGATGACAACGAACGCGATCGGACTCGACAGACGCGCAGAAGGCCTCGCCAACGCCGGACTCGATCGAGTGAACATCTCGCTGGACACAATCGACCGCGATGTATTCGTCAAACTCACCCGACGGGACCGCCTGCCATCCGTCCTAGCCGGCATCCGGGCAGCCCGACTCCACGGCTTCACGCCAGTAAAAGTCAACGCGGTACTCAACGCCGACACCCTCGCCACAGCGGAGGAACTACTGCAGTGGTGCCTGAACGAGAACGTGCACCTACGCTTCATCGAGCAGATGCCGCTCGACGCGGACCGCACCTGGAACCGCACCAACGCGGTCACCGCGGAAGACCTCCTCAGTGTCCTACGGCAGCGCTTCCGGTTGACCCCTCATGGCCGGATCGATCCCTCTGCCCCGGCGGAGGAGTGGGCTGTCGACGGCGGCCCAGCTCGGGTCGGCACCATCGCCTCGGTCACGCGCACATTCTGCGCAGACTGCGATCGCACGAGACTAACCGCGGAAGGCACGATTCGCCCCTGCCTGTTCAGTGACATCGAGACCGACCTGCGATCCGCCCTGCGTGCTGGTGCCAGCGACGAAGAACTCGCACAGTCCTGGCGTGATGCGATGTGGCGCAAACCGTTCGGACATGAAATCGGAAACGACGGATTCTCACCACCCGTGAGAAGTATGGGAGCGATCGGTGGCTGATAATCAAGTACTCATCCGTTATTTCGCCGCCGCTGCGGACATCATCGGGCGAGCCGAAGAAACGATCATTTTCACTGGTACACCATCACTCGGCGATCTGCACGAGCAACTTCTGCAGGAGTACGGCCAAAGAATCGCCCAACTACTGTCGGTATCGGCCTTTCTCGTCGGGGGAGAACTCACCCGCGATCCGACCCACCCGATTTCAGGGAACGTGGATGTACTGCCACCGTTCGCCGGCGGATAGCCGGCGCAGCTCGTCGCCTTGCACTGTGGGGACGTGACCGTGCACCGGCTGGATGGCGGCATGTGCGGTTGCGGCGGTCGAAGACCGACCAGGAAGGCACCGGCACGGTGCGGGCGTTGCCGTTCACCACCAGCCATCACAGCTGCCCGCCGTGCGCGTATGCGCGGTGGGCGCAGGTCGTCGCCGCATACGATACCGCCGGTCGACTGGGGGTGATCCGGTTGCTGCGCACCGCCACGCCGTTCGAACACCATGTGTCCGGGCGGCGTTGCCGCGCATGCGAGCCCGGGCACCGTTGTTCCGGGCGATCGCCAAGAACGGCAACCTCTCCGACACCGCGTTGTCCGGGGCGTCGGTGCATGCGTCGATCCGCCGCCGCGCCCAGGCCACCGGCTACGACGAGCACGGGCATGCGCGAACGCGACACCGGTCCACGGTCAGTGACCCCACCACCGGGCTCTACGCGGAGGGCCATCTCGTCGACCGCGAAGCCGTGGTGTTGCTGAAGTTGTCGCAATTCCTCATCACCGAGTACGGCGAGCCCGAGCTGGCCGACTTCGGCATCGCGCCACTGAACAGGGTGGCACCGAGAGCGCCGTTTCGGCCGAGCAGGGCCACCGAGGATCCCTTGTTCGCGGGCTTGACGTCGCGGTGCAGGATGCCGAGCCGGTGCGCCGACTCCACGGCGCCGGCCATCTTCACCCCAAGACGTAGCGCATCGCTCAACGGAATGCGTGGACCGTCGCGGCCGAGTAGACCGCGTCGATGTTGGGGAGCCGCGTCAGATTCCACGTTGGTGGCCGTTCGAGCGAGTGAGCGTTTTGAGTGTCCTGTAAGAGGATCGCGAGCGGGACGCTGGGCGCGTGTATGGACAATCGACTGGACGGGCTGCCTTTCATCATGACCACAGCGGGCAACTGGCCCGTCCCTGACGCCAATCGGGGAATCTATCGCACCGACTATCTCGTTTTGCGGCGGTGATCTCGCGCCGCCTATGGAATGCCTTCTCAACCGAGCTGGCCGACCGCACGATTCGATTCATCACCGAGCGTCCGCATAAGGATCGCCGGATTTCATCGGTTCTCAAACTTCCGGTATTCGGGGTGTGCCAGGATTTATCTGGGTAAATACTCGGGCCGAGCCCGAACACAAGGTTCGGGCGGTCGCCATTCAGGGTGGTCGACATGCGGTTTGTGAACCAGATAACGGCGATTGCGTTTGTCTCGATTCTCGTCAGCTCAGCGTGTAGCAACAATTCCGATCCGTCCAGTTCGCCACCGACGACTGTGGCTCATCCGCCGGCGGAGTTTGCCGAGGGTCCGTGCGCGAAGACGCCGCATCCGGTCCCACTGCTGGAGAATGCTCGCTGCGGGGACTTGTTGGTACCGGTGAACCGCACCAAAGAAGACAGCGGAACCTTGCGCTTGGCGGTAGCGATCGTTCCGTCGCAAACGCAGCCGCCGACCAAGGCTCCGATCGTCTTTCTCATGGGCGGGCCCGGTCAGGATGGGGTCACGGATCCCCCGATCAACCCGGACGTCCCGCTGAACCGTGATCGCGATCTGATCCTGATGGGACAGCGCGGCAACGCCACGTCCAGCTCGCCGTTGCCCTGCCCGGAGATTTTCGAGTTCTTCGCCCAAAGGATCGGAATGGCGTGGAACGCTGAGTCCACACGGGATGCGTACGTAGAAGCGGTGAAGGAGTGCCACGACCGCCTGGCCCCCACCGTTGACCTCTCGGCGTTCAATTCGACCGAGAGCACCTATGACCTGATCGATTTACGCAAGGCACTCGGCCTCGAGAAGTGGAATGTGTTCTCCCACTCGTACGGTACCGACCTTGCGCTGATCTACATGCGTCAAGACGCCGACGCTATCGAGTCGATCGTGTTCGACGGAGTGACGCCTCCATCGGTTGGTGCCCTGGGGTGGACCTGGGCCAGCGCTCGCCAAGCATTCGACAACATGGTCAAGGCGTGCGAGGACCAGCCGGCATGCAAAGAGCGCTATCCCGACCTGGGGGCAACGTTCATCCGGCTGGTCAATGAGCTCGAGGCGAAGCCCATCACCACGACGGTCAACGTTGAGGGTGTAGGAGACACGAAGGTTGTCGTCGACGGCGGAATGCTACTGAACTGGTTTGTCCCCGTGGCTACCCATCTACCGAAAGAGTTCCCTTCAACGGTCGATGAGCTCGCACACGGGAATGCTCAGCCCATTGCGTCGCGTTGGGCCGAGGTTTGGGGGCATCCGGAGAGGGGCGTCCTCCATTGGGGTCTCACCCTGAGCATTTGGTGCCGTGAATGGATCCCGTTCGAGACCGTCGAGCAGTCAATGCAACAGGCGGAAAAGGAATTCCCTGAACTGCCGGAGTCCGTTCGGGCTCAAGCGCCGCAGCTGCCGTTCCTGCGCGACGCCTGCGAAGTGTGGGACGTGCCGAAGGCCCCTGACTCGATCCGAGACATCACCGTGAGTGACATCCCTTCGCTTGTGCTGTCGGGAACCTACGACGGGCAGACCGGAGCGGTGTGGGGCGACTACATCGCGAAGGATCTCTCGCAATCCATAGTCGCGGTAGTGCCCGGAGCTGCACACGGTGTGTATGCAGAGCCACCGTGCGGAGCCGAGATAATCGCGTCATTCTTCGACAATCCGGAAAAGCCGGACACATCCTGCACGGACACGACGCAACTGCCGGCATACGACATTCTCCCGCCACGCCGATGACGACCGAGGTGTTCGCCGTCGGTGGCCCTGAGTTGTCGCGCCGGGCGGTGCTTGGCGGGGCGGTCGCCGGGTTGGCGGTGCTCGTATTGCCGGCATGTTCGTCGAAGGAGTCGACCACCACAGCTCCGAGCGTCCCGGCGAACGCGAAGGAAGCGTTCAACGAGCTCGACGCCAAGATCGACAAGGCGATGAAGGACTACGCGATCCCCGGGGTTGCGGTTGGCGTCATTGCCGACGGTGAGGAGTACATCAAGGGGTATGGGGTCACCAATGTCGACCACCCGACACCGGTGGACGGCGACACCCTGTTCCGGATCGGCTCCACGACGAAGACGTTCACCGGAACGACCGTGATGCGCCTCGTCGACGAGGGCAAGGTCGATCTGGAGGCACCGATACGCCAGTATCTGCCCGATTTCGCGGTCGCCGATCCAGAAGCCAGCGCCACGGCGACGGTGCGACAACTGCTCAACCACACGTCGGGTTGGCTCGGTGACGATCTCCAGGACTTCGGTCGAGGCGACGACGCGATAACCAAGTTTGTGGCGTCGATGACCCGGCTCCCACAAAAGACCTCGCCGGGCACGGTCTTCGCCTACAACAATGCGGGGCTGGTCGTGGCGGGGCGGATTGTCGAGGTCGTGACCGGATCGGTCTACGAGGACGCCGTCCAGAAGATGCTGCTGGACCCGCTCGAGTTAAGTCACACCCGCTTCTTCTCGGACCAGATAGTCGGCCGAAATATCGCCGCCTCCCACAACGTCGACGACGGAAAAGCCGTTGTGGATCCGGGTTTCTGGTTCTTCTCGCGCAGTTGCAACCCGACCGGATCGTTGATTTCCAGCGTGCGGGATCAGGTGCGCTACGCGCGCTTCCACCTCGGCGACGGCACTACACCCAAGGGAGATCGGTTGATGAGCAAAGACTCGCTCATCGCCATGCGTTCCAATCCAGGCGTCGGCGGCACGCTTCAGGTCGAACTCACCGGCATGGGAGTGTCATGGATGCTGCGGCCGTCCGCGGAGAACGAGACGATCGTCCAACATGGCGGGACCTGGGCGGGTCAACGATCCGGGTTCTTCATGGTGCCCAGCCGCAACTTCGCCATGACCGTGCTCACCAATTCCGAGGGTGGAGCGAAACTGCTCAACGAACTGTTCGCCGAGGACTGGTCGCTTCGCCGCTTCGCCGGAATCAGTAACCTGCCCGCGACGCCCCAGAAGTTGAGCACGGCCGAGTTGGCGCCCTACGAGGGGGTGTATGCCACTGACGACATCGATCAATCGGGCACCCTGGGGACCGTCGTGATCAACTTCCGCGGCAAAGACGGCCAGCTCGTCGGCAACATGAGCGACGCCCCGGATGGCACCTACCTGCCGGATGAGCAGACAGTCCCGAATCTCGGTCTTGCGCTTTACAAGACCGACTATGGGCTCGACCTTGGCCCCGACCTCAAACCCACCGGCACCCGATCCAACTTCGTTCGGGGGTCCGATGGGAATGTCGCCTGGTTCAGCAACCACGGCCGGCTCTACCGGCACCTGCAGTAAATAGCCGATCTAACCCGGGGAAGCCGGTGGCGCAATGCGAAATTTGAATCAGTTCACAGTCCTGGCTTTTGCTGTGGTTCTCGCCAGCGGGGCATGTTCGAGTTTCGCCTTCCAGCTCGCCGCCGACCACCGTGGACCATCTGCCGGCGCAGTTTGTCGAGGGGTCCTGCGCGAAGACTCCGGAACCGGTGCCACTGCTGGCCAACGCTCGCTGCGGAGAGCTGGTCGTGCCGGTAAACCGCACAAAGGCAGATGGTCCGACTATGTGGTTGGCCATCGCGATCATTCTCTCGGAAACGCAGCCACCCACCAAGGAACCAATCGTGGGGGCCGGATCGGTCATTTGATGCAGTGCCGGGGCGGCATAGTTGACATAAGGTAGATCTCGGCACTTAGATAATGACTGCCTGACAGGATATTTGGTACGTTCTCCGGTCTCCGGCCTGCTCGTGGTGTTCGCAGGTGCACGGCGATCAGGACACCGGCGCTGTGCGTCACAAAAAACCACCGGCCCCTCGGCCTGGGCGAAGACCGCGTTGAGAGCGGCGATCCGGGCTGCCAGGCTCAGCTTGTCGTGCTCGAGCGGCGGAACGACGCGCACCCGGTGAAAGGATCGGCGAGCAGAATCTGCCAGTGCTCGGCGACGTGGTCACGCAGGCCGGGCGCGTGACCACGGTCGGTTAGCCGTTGCTGTTCATTGCTCTACCAAAGATGTTCTCTCACAAAAATGACCGGCGGGGCCCGACGTTCACGTCGGCCCCCGACTTCGGTCAGCGGTTCAGGTCAGGCGTGCCGGGTGAAGCCGACCTGACCGGGCTTGCGGTTCGGCGCGAAGCCCAGATTGGCGAGGGTCTCGTCCGCGTCGCGGTAGGTTTCGCCGATCCGGTAGATCTCGCGGGCCTCCTTGCCGGTGGCAACCTCGCGGCCGAGTTCGCCGGCGATCCGGACCAGCTGCTGGATCTGCTGGACGGAGGTGAATTTCTCGCCCTTTCGGCCCCAGATGGTGTCTTCGTTGCCGCAGCGGGTGTGCAGGCCCATCGCGATCGCCATCGCGTTGACCGGCAGCACGCTCCGCATCAGCGTCTCGAGCGTCAGGCACGCACCGTCCGGGACCCGCTGGATGAAGTTCATGATGTTGTACGGGTTGGGGCCGTCGAAGCCGCCGCCGATGCCGACCCACGTCAGATTTAGTGGGCCGGTGTACACACCGCGGCGGATGAGCCGCTCGACGGTCTCGAACTGGGGGATGCTCGACAGCTGGAAGTGCGGCTGAATTCCGGCCGCCTGCAGGCGACGCAGATGCTCCTCGACCCACGTCGGGCCTGCCGGTACCGTCATCTCCCGGTAGGTCTCCATCAGCTCCGGACGCGCGAGCGACGTGCCGGCGATGTCGTCGGCGGTCATCAACTCCATGATGTTCATCTGGCTGGTGTTGATGGCGATCGTGACCTGGTCCGGTGCGGGGTCGAGGTCGGCGAGCATGTGCCGCGTATCGTCGGAAAGCCACTTCGCATCGGCGCCCTCACCTTCGGGCGCGAACGAAATGGAGCCGCCGACCTGCAGGATCATCTCCGGCACCGCCTCACGCAGCCCGGCGAGGAGCTCGTTGAACTTCGAGAGCCGCTTGGAGCCCTTGCCGTCGAGTTCGCGCACGTGGATGTGCAGGACCGTCGCGCCGGCTTCGTAGCAGTCCACCGCCTTCTGGACGTGCTCGTCCATGGTCAGCGGCAGGTCTTCGCGGAAGTCGTCCGGCTCCCACTCCGGCCCGTACGGAGCGGCGGTGATGACCAGCTTCTCCTGGTTCTCGGGGAATAGCGCGTCGTCGTGGAAATGCATTGTGAGACTCCATTTCTCGGTGGGGGCGAACGAAGGTGAGGGAGGGTTAGAAGGCCTGTCGCGCTGCCGGTCCTTGCCGTTCTCTCTGTGGCTTCGCTAACAAGACCGTAGTCAGGAGACCCCCAACACACTTACCCTTGCGGGACATATTTATTAACTCTTAGGGACATCCCGGTCTCGCAGCGGGCCGGAGAGGAATCACGGTGTCGAAGCCCCTGGCGCGTTACGCCGCACTGACCGGATACGTCGAGCTGGGACGCTCGCTGTCGATCGACCCGGTCCAGCTACTGCGCAGCGTCGAGCTCGACCCGGCGGGCCTCGAGATCCAGGACCGCTGGGTGCCGGCCGCCGCCGTTGCTCGCCTCCTCGAACTCTCGGCCGCCGCGTCCGGTCGCCAGGACTTCGCCCTCAGGCTCGCTGAACGTCGGCGCCTGTCGACCCTCGGCCCGCTGAGCGTGAGCATCCGCGAGGAACCGGATGCCCGCAGCGCGCTGCGGATGCTGATCCGCTACCAGCACACCTACAACGAATCCCTACACATCCGGGTAACCGAACGCGACGGTCTCTCCGCCATCGCGCTCCACGTCGAGCCCGGCGAACCGATGCCCGTTCGCCAGTCCGTCGAGCTCGCCACCGCCGTGACCCACCAACTGCTGCATTACCTTCTCGGGGACCGATGGCAGCCCGTGTCGGTGTGTTTCGAACACTGACGACCCGACGAGGACAGCACCCACCGCCGCATCTTCGACGCACCCCTGACCTTCGGCGGCGACTACTCCGGGATCGTCACCTACACAAGCGATCTTGATCAGGTGAACCGACTCTCCGATCCGCTGCTGCGCAACTACACGCAGCAGTTTCTCGATGACCTGGCGGCGCCGGAGGAGCCCACCCTCACGATCCGGGTCCGTGAACTCGTCGAACTCCTGCTGCCGACCGGCCGCTGCTCGGTCGAGCAGGTAGCCCGGAGCCTCGGTGTGGACCGGCGCACGGTACACCGACACCTGGCCAAGTCGAACCTGACCTTCACCGGGGTCGTCGACGCGACCCGCGCCGAACTCGCCCGGCGCATGGTGACGGGCCGGCGCCACACGTTCACCGAGATCTCCGAGATGCTGGCGTTCTCCGCACCCAGTAGCTTCTCCCGCTGGTTCCATCAACAGTTCGGCATGAGCCCGCGCGAATGGCGCAGGCGCTCGGAGGGCTGACCGATCGCCCGGGCCGGTGTGTGAACGAACGGTTCAAGGCCGCCGAGAACCTGAACGGTCCGTTCATGCGGAAGCTGTCCCGAAATGTACAGAATGACGTCCCGGAGGGTTAATTACCCGGAGCGCGCCGGAGCTAACGTGATGCGCACCACATCCGCTGTGAAGGACAGCCTGCATCGCACCCCATTTGCCCCTTCTCTGTGAAACGAGTGCCGCGTGCCGACGAATCCCGACCCGATCCCCACGCCGACCCTCGACGCCATGCGTCGTGACGGCAACTGGAACCCCCTGTGGAACACCCTGTCCGACTGGGATCCGGAGTGGACCGAGCAATTCATGGCGATGAACGCCACCCCGGTCCGACGCGGGGTCTTCACTCCCGAGTTCGTCGAACTCCTCAGCATCGCGATCGACGCCGCCGCGACCCACATGTACGCACCCGGCGTGCGACGGCACATCCGGATGGCCCTCGAACTCGGTGTCTCCCGCGAGGAGATCCTCACCGTTCTGCAGATGGTCAGCGTCCTGGGTATCCATGCCTGCAACCTCGGCGTCCCCATCCTCGAGGAGGAACTTGACGCTCACGAACGTCGCCAGATCGCCGCGCCGCGCATTGCCCCCTGATCCCCGACGTCCGCACCATCACCCCACTTTGGTCCAGTCGCCCCCCAGGAGCCCCAATGGGACTGTCCACCACCACCGATCAGCCGGCCGAACCCGCCGTCGACCCCCAGTTGACCGGGACCGCCGCCGAGCGACCCGCGACCCGCCGCCGGATCTACCCGTGGCTCGTGTTCGCGCTCACCTTCGGCTTGCTGCTGTCCGACTACATGTCCCGCCAGGTGCTCAGCGCAGTCTTCCCGTTCCTGAAAGCCGAATGGGCCCTGTCCGATTCCCAGCTGGCCTCGCTCACGAGCATCGTCGCCCTGATGGTCGGCCTGCTCACCTTCCCGTTGTCGCTGCTCGCCGACCGTTGGGGCCGGGTGCGGTCGCTGATCCTGATGGCGGTGCTCTGGAGCATCGCTCCACCCTGTTCTGCGCGGTGGCGGCCAACTACGAGCAGCTGCTCGCCGCCCGCTTCCTCGTCGGGGTCGGCGAGGCCGCCTACGGCAGCGTCGGTATCGCGGTGATGCTCAGCGTCTTCGCGCCCCGCGTCCACTCCACTCTCAGCGGTGCGTTCATGGCCGGCGGCTCGTTCGGTTCGGTCGTCGGCGTCTCACTCGGCGGAGTCATCGCTGTGCACCTGAGCTGGCGGTGGTCGTTCGCGGCGATGGCGGTGCTCGGCCTGATCCTCGTCGCCATGTTCCGGGCCGTGGTCACCGAACGCCGGCTGGCCGCGCACGCGGTCGAGCAGGACGCCGCGCCGGTCGCTCGCTCCGACAGCCGCCCAATCCGGGTCCCGGTCTCGACGCTGTTCACCAACCCTGCCGTCTGGTGCGCGTACCTCGGCGGCGGACTGCAGATTTTCACCTCCGCCGTGCTGCTCGCCTGGACCCCCAGCTTCTTCAACCGCTACTACGGCATGGCTCCGGACAAGGCCGGCGTGATCGCCTCGGTCTTCGTGCTGCTGATCGGCACCGGCATGGTGGTGTGCGGCATGATCACCGACCGTGTCAGCTGCCGCAACCCGGCCGGGAAGTAGTCCAGCGCTATCGCGTTCTGCGTCATCTCGCTGGCCGCCCTCGGCATCGGACTGCAATTGGAGACCGGTGCGGCGCAGCTGACCCTGATCGGCATCGGCGCCTTCTTCTCCGCCGGTTCCTCCGGTCCCACCGCGGCGATGGTGGCCAGCCTGACGCACCAGTCGGTGCGGGCCTCCGCACTCGGCAGCCTCACCGTCGCCAACAACATCCTGGGACTGGCCACCGGACCGTTCGTCATCGGCATCCTCGCGGACCATCGTGGCCTGCTCGGTGCGCTGCAACTGGCCCCGCTGGTGTACCTGCCGGCGATCGTGGCACTGTTCGTCGGGAGGCGGATGTACGCGGCCGGCGTCGCGAAGCTCGCGGCGCAGAGTGCCGCCGCAGCAGCCAAGGCCTGACCCGCGGCCGCCCAGCTCGCCGGTCACGCCGAAATCTTCACCAAGGCGAGGCTCTGTGCTGTGCCGACATCGTTGTTGTTCGATCGCTGGCGCGAGTGTCGATCAGCCGCTCCCGGATCGTGGCGAAGGGGTCGGGATTCCGGACGAGGTGGCGGTGTACCGCCTGGCAGACCGGCTCATCCGGGAATGGGCGCAGCAACCGCTGAGATAGACCCGCACGCAGCGGATCGGCCCCGGAAGTGTCCGAAGGGTCCGCCATTACCGATCAGGTTTGTCAGGCGCGGCCGAGTAGGTGCCAGGGACAGCAGGTCGATCTTCGGCTCGCACGATCCGCCGCTGAGAGCAAAGAGCAACAGGCCGCCACACACCAATCTGCGGAACCCCGCAGATCAGGACCGGGAACGAGTCACCGGTCTGGGTAGTGAGTGGCGACCTGTTGCTCGTCGCGATCGTCACAGTAGATCGCCCCACCGACAAAAGCGCCGAAACACAGGCGTCCGCGGCCGACCACCACGAGCAAGTCAGGCGATGATGCCCAGAAGCGCGTGACGCTGATTCGTTCCAAGACCGCCGACCCTCCGGGTCTCAGCGATCGACAGATCCTCGAGGATCTGCGCCGCCTTCACCGGACCGACACCGGGAAGCGCCTTCACCAGAGCCGAAACCTTGGTCTTCTTCGCAACCTCGTCGGTTTCCGCCTTCGCGAGCACATCGGAAACCGTGAGCTCACCGGACTTGACCGCGGCGAGGAGCTCCCCGCGCGCCTTCCGGGCCACAGCGGCCTTCTCCAATGCTTCAGCGCGCTGCTCGGGCGTCAGAACGGGCAATGCCATCAATGGACTCCTTACTGCTCTGACCGGCCCAGACGGCCGGCCTCGGATGAGATCGCGCCATTCACGTAGGCGCCGTCGTAGGGCGACGCCAGCGGTCGGCGCTTCCCTCGCCGACCGCTGGCGGCGTGATCAAGGGTAACACTAGAGTCGAATGTGTGTTCGAACGATGGAGTGCTGTGTACAACCCGAAACCGTGGCGAGAAGTGTGCCCACCGCGGCCGGTGACCATCGACGTCTCTGCCGCAATGGCTCACCACGGTGGCCGCGCCGCGAACGACCTTCCCCTTCGAGTTTGCGCCGAGGGGCTTGACCTCGACGTCCAAGTCCCCGGGTTGCTCCATGCCTGGGCACGTACCTCCCGCGGCGAATGGCTCGCATCGTGCACCTTCACCATCCCTACCGGCAACAAGTTGGGAAGTCTCGAGGTCACGCACTGGTGCCCCGCAGCGGCCGTCACCGCCGCCGACCAGGCCTGACCCATCCGCTGCATTCCTACTGCCTGGCGGTGGTCATTGCGTGAGGAACCCGTGACCCGATGTGCTGCACCCGGATCCAGGCAGAAGCCGGCGACCTATTCCTGATCGCGGCCTCGCCGCGGACTGCAGGGAATGAATGACCCCCAACATCGGACAAAATGTAGGCGCAACCCAGGTATGGCGCGCTGGTCGAAGCAAACCGTCGTCGGGGCCATTCGGATCCGAATCGACCGGCTCCTGGCTCGACTCGACATCGACGGCAGCAAATATTGCAGGAATGTTTCACTCGATCATCTCGACCGGCGTTCGTACGCGCTCGCCTATCGAGGCCACAGTCACGCGAAGGTGCAGTCCGGCGTGAACTTGGGCCGCGAGATGCCTGCCATCTCCTCGTCCGGGAGATCGGGCCCCTCGGGAAGCGAGCCGATCGGGTCCGCCGGACCCCGTGACGCGATCGTCCCGGGCGGTCACTAGACTGATGGGCGTTCTGGTGAACATCCCCCCAATTTTGTTTCCAGAACACCCCCTGTGGCCCGGCATCACCCCCCGATGCCGGGCCACACCCGTGTAGTAGCGACGACGAAACATCGCCCCCACGAGCGGGAACCGGTCGAAGAAACGGCCACCGGACCCCCGAACGCGTGCGTGGGCATTACAGCACGCCGTTGTAGAGTCATGCCGAGGAAAGTCCCGCACCGCCTGGCGTCGTATCGCAGCCCGTCTGCCGGGTCGACCGCCGGGCAGCAACCGGACTACCACCCGCATCGTCGACGGGCGATGAACAGGAAGGACCCTCACCAGATGGCCAACCCGCATCGACTGACCACCGATCAGGTCATCGACCTGATCAAGGAGGAAACCGGTACCGAACTTTCGGTCTCGACGTTCCGTGGGTACGTCTCTCGGGGACAAGCGCCGGCGCCGGTGGAGAAGATCGGCCGCACCCCGCTGTGGAAGCGCTCGGAAATCGTCGAGTGGGCGAACAACAGACCGGGGCAGGGCGCGCGCACCGATATCCGCAAACCCCGCCGGCGCCGCGCCGAGTGAGCACCTTCCCTTCTTGCGACATCGACGGCCTGGAGGCCGGTCCGCGGGAGTTCGCCCACACCTGAAAGCCGGTCCGCACTACGCCAGCGGGATCCGGCGCGGGGGAGTGGTGGTGTACACAGGCGGAGGTGGGCACATGCTCCACGTGCTCCGGCGCGCGAGATGGCGTTACGGCCGCACGCGTAGGTCGAGAGTGTTTCCGCGGCTCCACGGGTCGGCCGTTCGTCGTGGGCGCCCGAAGGAGCGGTACGGCGGCCGGCGCTCGAATTGCATCACCGTGACGAAAGTGGCGAGAGTCGGCGCGCGTTGGGATCATCTGGTGAAAGCCATTGGAGCAGATGGGAGGTCCTCAAAGGATCGGCGGCGGACGCTCGCCACAGGGTGCGGTGCACTAACTTGTCGTCGACATCTGACCCAATGCAATCCTAGCTAGCAAAAATTACCCGGGGAGGTTCGGATAGCCAGGAATCGTCACCAGCGGCAGAACATCCCCTCGCCGAGCGCGGTCGGACACCGTCACCGGCGGGCATCGGACCCGAAGGTGGTGGGGAAGGGGCTGGGACCGAGCGTGAGGGTGACCGAAGTGGGGCGGAGTCCGACCTGAGGCCAACTGGTGGTGACGGTCAGCGATCCGGTGGTCGGGTAGGTGCCGATCCAGTACTGCGGCGTGGTTCGGTACGGCCCGGATCCCTCCAGGCCGGAGTCGGGGACTGGGTGGAACGGGTCAGCGAGGCCGCCGAAGTCGTCGGCGAGGATGCGCACGGCCAGATAGGACCACTGCGCCGACCAGTCGTGGGGGTCGGTCAGGGACCGGGTTTCGTAGCGCGCGAAGTCGGCGCGGACACCAGTGACGCACAGTGCGAAGCGCAGCAGTAGCCCGGACGCGAACGCGGTCGCGTCGGACAGATCGAGAATGAGGTCTTTCTGGGCCACGATCGGCATGCCCGCGTGCACGGTGATTCCTCTGGTGGTGGGCGGCGCGAGGGCCGGCCAACGATGGCGGCGCATGCTTCATCGTCGCATCACTCGGGCCCGCGGTGTCTGTGAATTTCCTGAGAGTCCCTCCCAGCCAAAACGATTCGAGTGCGAACCTACAGCCCGGTAATCGAGCTTCGGGGTGCCAACCCGACCGAAACTGTGCTGTCGCCGAGCAGGGCCATGTCTGTTCGGAGTCCGCAGTGGCACGGGCGAACGCCGGACGGGTGGTGACATCACGCCACCACCGGAACCCCACCTGCCACCGGACCGGGCGCAGGCAGTGTCAGAGGGCGGCGGTGATCAGACCGGCAATGCCCGCCACCGCGACGAGCGCGAGAAGGGCCAGCGGGAAGGATCCGAGGACGGTGCACACGAAGGTGGTTGTCAGCAGCGCCAGGCCGATGGTCACGGCGAAACCCGCTTCCCAGGACTCGAGGAGCGCCGCGTCGGTCGCCGTCGGGTCGCCGCGACCGGTGTCGAGGGTGGTACGTGTGGCGGACAGGTGTGGGCCGGGGACGATGGTCACGGGTGGTGCGGATCCTTCCAAGAGTCGAGGACAGTCGGTGGGGGGCTGGTGAACGCGTCATAGGTACTCCAGCACCGGAAAGAGGGCGATCGCGGACACGGTAATCCCCGCAACTCCAGCGACGACTCCGAGCAACGCCCGCAACGATGCCGACTCATCGTCTTCCACGCCGGACCGGGAGGTGGCGAAAGCGCCACACACCACGGCGGTCACACCCAGGACGAACCCGAGCCCAACCACCCAGAACGACGCGATGGACAACGACCCCAGGACGATCGACACGGTGGGCAGCCGCGATCCTCCACGCGGCCTCCGCCGGCGTTTGCGCCCGGAGGAACACCCGTCGCTGGTGAGATCTGATGGGCGCGAGGTAGCAGCGGTCACGATCCTCCTCCCGTTGCGTGGCCCGGTCGTCGGTGGTGCGAAGCCGGCCGTGCCAATGGATCACCTGTCAGCCACTGGCCCGACCCGGCAGCAAGAACGCTGCACCTGTGACCAGTGACTGTGGCTGGGCCCAGCAGTTTCTCGCGGGACGCTGCCACCAATGACAGAGAATTTAGCACTCTCCATGGTGGAGTGCTAACGATTTGTTTGGTCGGCATGGCGACACTGGGCCGGGATCAGGCATCGGAGTGTGCGTCGAGTTCCCACCGGAGAACGCGCCCACGCCGTTGTCGGAGGCACCCGCAATACTTATTCCCACCAGCCCCACAGGTAACAGGAGAACAGACATGCGTCATCGCCCCCCGGCCGCGTTCCTCGCTCTCGCTGCGGTATCCGCCCTCGGTCTGACCGGGTGCTCGGCCATCGCCGATGCTGACCCGGGCACCGGGTCACTCGGGGGCGCACCGGCCACCCCCGCACCGGCGTTCGATGCGGCGCCGGCGTTGGCGAAGCTCGACACCCTGGCGGTCAAGGGACGCGCCCCCAAGACCGGATACACGCGAGAACAGTTCGGCCCGTCGTGGTCCGACGACAACAGCGTCGAGGGCGGCCACAACGGGTGCGACACCCGCAACGACATCCTCCGCCGCGACCTGGTCGACCTGACCTACAAAACCAGTACGCGGGACTGTGTCGTGGCGACCGGCACCCTGCACGTTATGTAGTCCGCAGAACTGTGTCAGGCTCGTTTGTGTCCTGAAGATGCACTGCGCGTGTCGCGCCGTTGTCTGTCGCGGTTATAGATACCGTCGAGGTTGTGTCATCTGATCGCGAGTATGTTGTTTCTCCCCTCGTGCGGAAGGTGAAGCGTGGGCGGGTCCGCAACCTGGAGATGATTCCTGAGCCGCTTCGGGACCGGGTAGAAGCGGCGCTCGCTTCGACTCCGGTTGATGAATTCACCGGCCGGGCCGTGGCCACGAAGTTGGATCGAGTACTGCTCGGCGCGCGCGGAATGCCGTTCCATCCCGGCAACGTGTGGTTACGCAGATTGATGGACAAGGCGGACAGTACCCGGGACCAGTACCCGGGCATTCTCCGCATGTGGTTGGATTCCTGCGCGTCGCAAGGAGCAGACCCCCTCGCGATGAGTTACGACACTCTGCTGGAATACCGTGACGATGTCCGGTTCGATATCGACGGGGTATCGCACAGAACGTGGAACCGTGACCTGTCCGCGCTGAAGTGGTTTGCAGAAACTGCCGAGTCGATTGGAGCCATGCATTCGGTACCAGAACGGGATTGGCGCTCCTTACGACTGAGGGACACATCAGTTCGATGGCCCAGTGTCGTGGAATCGGACGACTACAGGCGATTCCGCTCGGTAGGGCTCCAGGCGATGACGCTACAGGGACGACCGGGCTCCGCAACAGGTAGCGTGCGGACGCCCCTTCGTGACGCCCTGTTCGCAGACTTCCTGCTGCTCCACGGCGCACGACGAGCAGAAGCCTGTCATCTGACTCTGCTCGACCTGCCCGAGCGACGGGCCGGCAAACCAGTCAACATCGGCTACCTCCCGCCGAATATCTGTAAATGGGGGTCGGGTCGCGAACTCGAAGAACGAGCGGTATGGACTCAGCGACTCACGATGTACCACGACACCGAGTGGTTCGCGCTCGTCGAACAGGCACAACCAAATCTGCATCGATTGCGCCATCGTGGCCAATTGCTCGTGGTCACAAAGCTTTCCAACAGGTTCGGTCTGAATACAATGCTGACGATCGATGGACGCAATGGTGCCCGCAACCTGCTGAATCTCAGCAAGAGCCAGCGGCGCCGATTGGTGTGTACACCAGAGGTCGCGCGCACGATCGGTAGTGAACGTGGAATGGGCGCCTCGTTGGAATCGACACCGGACGATTGGCTGGTACCCCTTGCTGTATTCCCGGGTGTGAGGTCTCCCATGCTGGCGCCCGAGGCGTGGTCGATGACGTTTCGCGAGGCCAACGAGCGCGTAGCGATTGCGTCTTCTGTGGCAGGTCGTCCTGAGCCTCGGCGTATCACCCCGCACATGCTTCGGCATTCTTTCGCCACAGAGTGGCTCTCGACCGAGCTGAAGCGAATCGCGTGTGATGACGCCGATTTTGCGCGCGCGATGCAGAACAGTGACACCATGCGGCTGCGGCGCCGCCACATCAACCCCTTGCTGAGAATCAAGGAGATACTCGGTCACAGGAGCCTGGACACAACACTGCTCTATATCAACTACATCAGTCGTGATGAGGAGGTCCAATACATGGCCGGCGATTCGTGGATCGAGTCGTTCATCGCGGACGCGTCGTGACGGCACGCCAGCCGGGCAAACTCCGCCGCCGCAGCCCGACCAGGGTTCGGGAGCCGGAACCATCCCGGCAGGAGATAGGGCCGGTGACCGCGATGGTGAGGCGAACGTCGCGACCGAATCTGATCGCGCTCACGATCGACCCCGCAACGTGGGGGCCAGCGGAACCGCTGGGACGAGAAGTGGCGAACGCATGGAAGGCGAAACACCATCAGGGAAGCTGGAGTTCGGCGTCGCTCGGGCTTACTGCTTTCAACAAGATGGCGGTGATCGTTCGCCACCGCAGTATCACTTGCTGGGATCACGTGACAATCGCCGCGCTGGAGGAGCTTGAAGGTCAGTGCACGAAGCGCGGCCAAGCTCGGTTCATCTGGGATGTCCTGCGGTCGCTTCCCGGCACGTCGACCAATGGGCGGTTGGCTGCGGAAGTCGCCATCTTTGTGCAGTCCAATCCGCGTGTCGCCGAGCGGCGCGTGGTACCCACGGAGGCGCTTCCGCAAGCCTTGCTGCGGGATGTTCTGCGTGCGGCGATGCGCGATGTCGCCCAGTGCGAACGCCGGATTGAACAGGCAGCGTGGGACGGTGAGTCCCCGCCGCCCCTGGGTGCGTTCATCCGTCGACACGAGACTATTGCGTTCTACGTGCTTCTCTGCATGGAGTGGGGGCAGTCTCCTGATGTGATCCGGATGCTGTCCTTCGACAGCAGTCAGCCTGTCGCCGTTCTCGATTGGCACGACGGTCATCCACGAGTGGATGTCCGATGGTTCAAGAACAGAGGGGGCCGCCAAGGCGTCCAAACGTTCCTCGCTGACAAACAATGGCGCGCAGGTTCACTGCTGCGACGCCTGCGCGCTGCCACATCAGCTACACGATCGGTCGCGCCGACCGAGTGGCGTGCCCATCCCTGGATATGTACCGACGTGATCGACCCACGTGGCGTGGGAGCAGTGTCTGGGCTGGTCGTCGCGCGAACGGCGAGCAGGAGAGCAGTAAAGGTCAGCGCTGTATTCGATGAGGGCAAGAATAAGATGACGTTTCTGGCGTGGTGCCAGCATCCGCGCAAACCGGGCCTGGATTTCTCGATTCCGACGAAGTTCACTCGTGGAGAATCGCCGGATCCGTTGCACTACCGGGCGATACGTCCGGCCGCCAAATGGGCGCGGTTCACTGCCACAGGCAAAGGTATGCTCCTGTCGGAGTTGGTGGACGACAACACGATCGAGACACTGGCTGCTCACTACCTCAACTCCGAAGTCGCCATGCGTGATATCGCGGAAGCCTGGCAAGACATCCCCGGGATGGCCGAGGAGGTTGCTCGTGGACTCCGGCCGACGGCAATCAACAATGACGGCGCTGTCGTCAGCGGTCTCGAGCTCGACGACGATGAAGTCGCGGCGGTAACACGCGGCGAACGGCGCGTAGGTATGAGCAGCTGTCGGGACCCTTACGACTCACCGTTGCCCGGAGAATCCACCGGACGACTCTGCAAGTCCGCTAACCGAGGTTGCTATTTCTGCCCGAACAGTGTTGTTTCGCCGGATGACATCCCATTCATGAAAGCATTCCTGCTGCTGGCAGAGAGCGCGGCTGCGGCGATGTCTCCACCCGAGTGGGCTCTGCATTGGGGGCGCACCGTTCGCTGGATCAACCACGTGATGCCGCAGATGGACTCGAACTGGGAGGCCACGGCGATCGCCGCGCCGGGAGTACTCGACCTGGGCCTTGAGGCGTCACCAGCATGACGACACCTATGCGTCAGGACGCCACCAGACCGCTCATCGCCGCACCTGGCGGATGGCTCAAGAGCGAATCCATCTCCGACTACGAACCCGTGTTCACCGGGATGTGGTTCAGCCGAGACCCACAGCCGAGGTTCGGCGACGCCGTCTGGAACCTCACTGGGCGCGACCCCGTCCAGACTCGATCCACGTGGCGGATTGACTTCACAGATCTAACCCCGGAATGGGGTCTCATCGCCCGTGAAGTGATCTACTGGCGAGCCAACATCGACAAGGCGCGGCACCGCTTCACCATCCGGTCCCCGCGGTCACAGCAACGCATGTTCAAGGCTGTAACCATCTTCACCTGGCGCATGATGCTCGGTCGGGTAGCCGAGATGTCGGCGACACTCGGGATCGGGCTGCCGTCACGATGGGGCTCGAACGAGACTGAAATGTTGCGCGACTACATCCGCGGCAACGTCCCAAACGCCCACTACGGGAACATCGTCAGCGTGCTGCATCAGATGCGGGACGTCCTCACATTGGGTGGGCTCAGCCATGATCCGACACTGGAGATGGGAACAGCCCGATGGTCCGGGGATACCGCAATCAACCGGGACCGGACCTCCAAAGCGCTGGAGCCGCAGGTCTTTCAACAAGTCGTTGGCAATGCCCTCACCTATATCGACAAATGCTCAGATGACATCCTCAGAGCTGCCGGCTGGAAGGACGCCTACACGCCCACAACCATGGCTCTCGGCGCACTCGCGCTGGATCACCCCGTTCGGATGCAGCATCCCGAGGTCAACTCGCAACGAGCCCTCATTCTGCACGACACGCTCGAACGAATCGGCGGAATCCCAACGGCAACAGTCGCATCGAGCACAGGACGCGGCGGGGGCATCGGGGGATACTGCCGACGCACCTTGCATGCTGCCGCCGGGCTCAATCCCAAGTCCCGTGGGGCCAGCCAGGACTTCACGCGACCGTTGATCGACGCCAGACTCCGCGCTGGCACGCCACTGGTTCCCGGCGGTCTACCACTGCCGGTGGCGGTCATCGACCGCCCGGACGGAACATCCGGGCCTTGGCGAGACCCGTTCTGCTGGGACTCAATCGACATCGAGGCGCAGACGCTGAGCTTCGCCTGCAAGATCGTGATCATGGCCTTCACGGCGATGCGTGTATCCGAGATGGAGCTGATTCCCCGTTCCGGCTGGCGAACAACATGGATGGGCGCCGACGCGATTACCGCGCCGCTTGTCAAAAACGCGTGGGGTGAGCCGATGAAATGGTGGGCCACACCGCCCGTCATTCGTGCCTGCGAGATCCTCGAGCAACTCGCCCGAGGTGACTACCTGTTCGACCACCGAGGGGTGAGGAAAGGCGTCGAACCGGGCAAACGCAAGGAAATCGACGGCGCTGTCTGGGACGGTGTCCAACTATTCGTGCGCCGGGTGAACACCGATCCCTCGCTGCATGGCTTCAACCCCGTTCGCGCCGGGTGGGGCAAGACTGGGCACAAGGACCAGCAGAAGAACGACCAACTGCCCACAATCAGTCCCCACAGGTTCCGCTTCACGCTCGCATCCATCAGCAACTTCGTGGCACTCGGTGACGTAGCTTTCCAGCAGCAGGCAAAGCACGCGAAAGTCGCGATGAGCCACTCGTATCAGGCGAATTCGGGAACACGGAACTGGAACGACATACTCAACACGGTCCTCGACTCCGAGGCCGACAAGCGAAGCGCCAAAGCCTTCGACCTCCATCTGGGGGTCTGGACCGGTGAAGCTGAACTGGCTGGTCATGCCGGGCGAGAGTTGACCCGCACCGTGCGCGACCTCCTCGACGATCTTCCGCTCGACGAGTACGACCCCCACAGCGAAGAATCGCAGGTCGACCAGTTCACCACCCAGGTCGTCCAGATTCCAGAGCTTGCCGCAGCCATTCGATCTACAGCTGTGCTCCTGCATCCAGGCACGATCTGCCACTGCCTTCGCTATACCCAGCAGATGGAGTGCACCAACAACGCCGAGCCCAATCTCGGGATGTGCCATCCGCAAACGTGCGCGAATGTGCTCCTCGAACCAGAACACTCAGCGGTCTATCGAGCACGCCGCGAACAGACGAGACAGTGGTTGGCTACTCCGGGCATCTCGTCCACCCAGTCAGCGATTCTCGAGCGCGCCATCGGGCAGATCGACGCCCAACTACGAACAGAGGACAACGCTGATGGCGCTTGAGGAGAACGTCGAGCGAGTTCTCAACGCGATCGAACTCGTCTACCGAGAGTGCGAGGGAACGAAGCCTCGGAAGGCCCGGATCATTGCTGCGGCCGGTGTCTCCGCCAAGACCTTCTACCGGATCGTCAACGACTACCCGGAGGTCACGCGCGCCCTGCGAATTGCGGAGGCAGCTGCGAAGCCTTCAAACCCCGAGCCGAACACCGACGACACGCCAGATGATCCAATCAAGATCGACCCCCTCGGCGCGGTCGAGGAACTACTCGACACGATCGCCGAATTGACGCTTGTCATCGAAGCGCAGAACAAGCACATAGGCGCACTCCGTGAAAGACTGGCCATGCAGCCAGCCCAGATTCGGACGGCTAGGTGAGGGCACGCTCGAACGACCCGGAATCCGTCAAGTAAGTTCCAGCCCCTGTGAGACCGCACGGCACGATCACAATCCTGACACATTCGCGGGTTCCGACCCCCATCGATCTGAGGCAGATCCGCCTCGGCGTAGTCGTGCCCGTCCTTCGTTAAAGTGACACTGAGCTGACATCGTGGACCCTGACACACGGGGATGCGGCTTCATAGTCAACGACACCTACACCGGCACCACGATCGCGTTCGTCCGGGGTCAGGACACCTCCACGGCGGTGCAGATCGATCACGTCGTATCCGTCACTTCGACGATATATCCCCGAATAAGCCCAGGTCATAGTGTCATCGACATGCCGATGACGCCGGAACCGGTCGTAGGTAAGCGCGGCATCGAGGCATTGCCCTGGCCGATGGGGGCCGTATGACCGCCGTGTAGTTAGAGCGGTCTGAGCTGGGCTATTTCGCGGCGGAGTGTGAGATTCTCGCCGTGGGCGGCGGCGAGGGCTTGGCGGAGCGCTAGCACTTCTGCGTGGTGGCGGCTGCGGATTTCCTTCAGCTGGGTGGCCAGTGCGCGGACTGCGGAGGATGTGGTCGGTTGCTCGTCGGGTGCTGCGTCGGGGCCCGTGCTGCGGTGACCGGTCGAGGTGCGAAGGTCTTCGATCTTTCGGCGGAGGTCGCTGTGCTTGTAGAGGAAGTCGGTCGAGAGATGGGCCCTGCGGGCGACACTCACGAAGGTGATTTGCTGGCCCGCGGCGGAGAGCTCGCGGAGTGCGTCGGTGGCGCGTGCCATGGCCTGGTCGTGTCGGAGGCGCGCGGCTCGCTGGAGGTGTTCGGACATGTCGACTCCTATCAGGCGGTCTGGTCTCGGACTCCGGCGCCGCGGATTCCGTGTTGGTCGGCGGTGTCGGTGATCGCGAGCAGGATCTGGTTGAGTGAGGTGACCTCGTCGGTGCGGCCTTGTAGCCAGACGTTGTCCTCGCTCATCTGCGTTCCGTAGCGGGCCGCAAATGTCTCCTTGCGGATCTCGATGAGCCGCTGGGTTTCCTCGAGTTGCCGGGAGAGTTCGGCGGCGTGGGTGGCATCAGTGACGAACTTCGGGCAGGTCAAGCACGCGTTTCCCTTGTCGCAGGATTGCCTCGGTGGGAGGGTGCACCAACCGTTCGGCAGAACGCGATCGGCCCGGCTGTCGAGCTTGAGGAAGTCGTAGAGATCCGAGGTGTCGATCCCCGGGGTTCGGCCGTCGCTGGTGACCTTCTTGTAGCGCAGGAATTCACGCTCCTGGGTTTCCGACAGCGTCACCGCATAATGCATGGTCATTTCCGGGCTGACGTGTCCGAAGTATCTCATCACCACGTGCAATGGAACGCCCGCGTTGAGCAGGTTGGTGGCGGCCGTGTGTCGGAAGCGGTGTGTCTTACTGATCATTACCGGGTGTCCGGCACTGTCGGTGATCGCCAAGCGATCCGCGAGTGCGGCCAGGTGCGTATGCAACGTGGGCATCGGGTAGGACGCGGTGCCGTTGCGGTTCTGAATACGTCTCAGGAAAAGGTATCTGGGGGTCTGATCTGGTCTGCCGACTCGCGCCATGTGCTCTCGCGCGACCTGTTGTTGAGCCCTGATGACGGTGACGATTTCGGCGTCGACCGGGATCGAGGCGGGGTGTGCGGATTCGATCTTCGTCTGTTGGTAGCGCAGGCGGGCCACGAAGTCTGCGCTGTCGACCGTGTCGGGAGGCGACTTCGATGTCCTCTGGAGTGGGATCAAGGGGTCAAAGTCCATCATGAGGATCTCGTTGACTCGGCGTCCGGTGCGAATGAGGAGCATCAATATGTGAAAGGCCTGAATGTCACCGAGGCCACCCTCGGTGCGTGGCTTCGCGAGCAGTTCGGCGCCGGCGGCGATTCTGGTGACCACCGCGTCTTCGAGGACCATGTCATCGTCGTGTCGCTTGTTGGTCAGGCGTGGTTTGTCTTCGGGCCGGAACAACACGCAGTGCTCGGGGCGCAGCAGCCGCCATTCGGGTTGGCCCAGCGTGTGGGACGCTTCGTCGCGATGGTCAAACATCCATTGGTAGAACTGCTCGATTGCGGTCATGATGTTTCGGCGCGGATTCTTGCCCAGGAGCTGGTTCTTGTTCTTTCCGGTGGTGACGGTGTGCGTGCGTAGCATCTCGCAGAATCCCCGCACGAACGGCCGGAAAGCGGAGGGGTCGCTGGTCAGGGTGGGGCCGGCGTCGCCGACCGTGTCGAGATGGCGTTGAAGCCATTTGAGTGCGTCGAGACGCGATTTGATCGTGCTCCAGCTGTAGCGGCCGTTCTCGAGGTTCTCCGAGAGCCATAGTTTGGCTCCCTCACGGAGCCAGTCACTGCTCAGTCGACTGAAGTTGGCGGTGTGGTGGCTCATCGGTTCGTGTTCACGCTGGGGAACGCGGGGGTCGAGTTGTGGATTCCACAGGTTCAGCTGCCACCACGGGCCCTGATGGTAGGGGTAGACGAGAATGTCCTGCAGGCGACGCAAACGGTGGAGAGCCTTGCTGTCGTTGCTGGTCCCGCGCTGCAGGCCGCGCAACTGCGCCCGCTGCGCCTCTCTCAGCCACTGTTCGGGGGTGAGGTGCAGCAATGACTCCGCTGACCGGGCAGTCTTCCCGCCATAGCCAGTAGCGGCGCGCAGGATTCCTGTGGTGGCGTTGAAGTGCGTCGGGTGGATAATTCTGCCCAATTCCACCTCCCGGTGGATCAGCCAGGCCAGCTCCCAGGTCATCGGTTCCGGCAGCGAGCGAAAGTTCAGGGCTACCGACGTCCATGGTCCTCCTCCCACACTGCGCTCGGCGACCGCGGGGGCGTAGATGTCGGGCATGTTCTTCTTGTCGAAATGATCGCTGCGGCATGGCTCGGGCAGTGAATCCCACAGCTGCCGTGCCCGAAGGGGGTCGAACATCTCCGAGACAGGCAGCCGCAGGTCGCGGCCTTCGAGACGTTTAGGTTCTGGCCTGGGCTCGCGTCTTGGGCTACGGGACATCGGTTTTCGTCTCCCATCCCGATACGACGTCGCGCCAGTTCGCCAGCGCTTCCAGCTCAGCGTCCTCGGTGACGTGCCCATACCTGTTGATCGTGGTTTGCACGTCTCGGTGCCCAAGGCGCCTGCTGACCACATGCAGAGGTGTTCCCGCGAGCAGCAGTGCGGTGGCGTGGGAATGACGGAACCAATGCGGCGTCATCGCCTCCGGTAGCTGCGGCACCTTCCGTTTCATCGCCCGCAGGTGCGCATACACACTTTCGCCGCGCAGCGGTGCGTAGAGCGGTTCGCGTCGGGTGTTGCAAAAGATGTATCCACTGTCCCAGTCGTCGATTACACCGTCTGCGCCGTGCTCGCAGAGCCACCACACGAAATCGCCGTAGAGGCGGTCGAGGCGGCTGCCGACGAAGACCTTGCGGTAGCCGGATTTCGGTATCAGTCCGTGGGGGTGTGGTCGTGGCACGATGGCAACCGATGCCGTGTCTCCACGGCTGGTGTTCCAGTCTCGATGCTGAAGTGAGAGTGCTTCACCGATTCGCATGCCGGTCTCGGCCAGCAAGGTCCAGAGAAATCGGTACCGCAGATCTCCTGACCAGTCGCCGGTCGGCGCGCAAGATGCCTCGGCTGCGATCAGGGCATCGATGGAGTCCGGCTCCAGCAGTGGAGTCTGCCGGTTTCGGAGTCTCACGCGGATAGCTGTCCGTCGCTGAGCATTTCGACGAGCAATATGTTCGAGAATCGGCATATACCTAGCCGGTCGTGATCGCACGTGCTCGTAGAGGAACGATGCGGCATCGACGCCGAACGCGGCATGGTATCGGTAGAAGCTCATCACCGGTCGTATGCGGATCGCCACGGTCGCTTCTGTGACAGTCGCTTCCGGATGAAGTTGCCGGACGAACGGGTCGAACTGGCCGGTGCGCACGGCCATCAGGAAATGGCCGAAGTCGCTGAGCTGGACCGTATCCCACTGCCGATCGGACTTCTCCAGGTAGGACCACCAGAGCGCTAGACCACGCGCGTACGTTTTGATGGTGTTTGGAGAGAACTCCGATTGACGAGCGAATTCCAGATACTGCTCGATCGGTTCGACGAGTGTGTGGGAATCGGACACCACCGTCCACGTCGTCTCTCCACCGGTCATCACACGTTGAGTGGACGCCATCTGGTCTCCTTCGACGTGACCACGCTAACGCGCTCAACGCCTCGGTCTCGGGATTGCCGTCCGGTGTGTCAGCGATGTCGTCGGCATCGCATGCCAATGTCCGATACGCGTACCAGTGACGAGGATGGCCAATGAACTACACCCATGTCGATGATGTGAACGGCACAACACTCCTAGTACCGGATACCACGTCGTCGCACTCTCGGATGCGTGGCAGAAGGGTGCCCAGCAACTCAGCCCGGAGCAGCGCCGCGACCTGGCCAACGACCCACGGAACCTGCAGGCGGTCGACGGGCCCACGAATTCGCAGAAGTCCGATTCCGACGCCGCATCCTGGTTGCCGCCGAACAAGAGCTACCGGTGCACCTACGTCTCGCGGCAGATCGACGTCAAGGCCCTGTACCGGCTGTGGGTAACCCAGGCCGAGAAGGACGCGATGAGCCAGGTCCTGCACTCCTGCTAACGACACCCACCCCTGGGTTCGGGCCGCGGGGGCAGTGGTGGACACCATCGCTGCCCCCGACGTAGGAGAGCGCTAGTTCATCTGCGGGAATGGATGTGCAGCCAGCGGATTCGCGCTCAACTCCGCGCCTGAGCCGAAAGCCGCCGGGTGCGGCGATGGACTCCCGCTCCGGTGTGCTGTGCCGACGTTCGTGGACCCTGCGACCGTGGACCGGGGGAGACCCCGAGAGCGGCTGTTCGCCGTCGGCGGTGACATAGTTCGCGGGCACCAGCGCGTTGCCGTGCTCTTCGCGGTACGCAGCGATTTCGGTGAGCATCCGCCGCCGCTTGCTGTCGGCACGTGACACAGCCGGAACTGGGACATCGTCGTTATCGCTCCACATGAACCCGATCGCATCGAGTTGCTGGATGCGTTGGGCGGCAGGGTGCCGAGCATTCGGGCAACCCGCTGGCGCTCTTGCCAACGCCCCAGTCGGAAGCCGTCTTCGGTGACGTAGCGGCCGGGATCGCAGTGCGAGGATGTTGACACCGAAAAATGCGGTAGAGCTGCAGGGGAGAGGCTGCGGACTGGGTGGCGCGCATTGATATCGCATCCTTCCGAAAACCGTTGCACGTCTTCGAACTTGTCATTATTTCAAGTATGTCAATCGGTTTGACGATTCTGCAAGAAAGCAGGATTATCGAATAAAACGTAGGGGGATGCGCTGCTGGAACAGATCCCTCTTGCCGATGGCTGGCCGTGTCTTATTGCTCGGAAACACTGCAGGGTGATCAGTGCGATCGCTGGGGTGATCACCAGGTTGCATCCTGTTTCTGTTCTCGATTCAGCGCCAGACCCGCGGCCACGGACGACAATTCCTACTGCAGATACACCGTTGAGTGGGGATGGTCTCAGCCATGGCGGGGGAGTGCATCGGCAAGAACTCGGCTCGCACCTATATGCAGTAGTGCGCCGATCTCAACCTGGGAATTCCCGCAATTGTCCGCTACGACGACGGACATGCCCACCATCGGGAATCCTGGTCGGGCTGTCACATCAGCGGGGATGCCTGAAGCCACCACTCGGTGGCGCTGGATTCGATCTCGAGAGCGTGGGCGGGCCAGTCGGGATCGGCGATCAACGTGTGGATTGTTCGTGCCATTTCCGGTGCGTTGCCGTCGATGTCGAGCCTGGTGAGGACTCGGGCGATCCGAGCTTGCGTGGCCGGCCACCTGCCGCCCGTTGTTTCGACCAGCGCCGCAACCAGGGTTGCGCACTCATGGTCGCTCAGCGGTGGCGGTGTGCGTGTCATGCCGCGCAATCCGCGGCTGCCGTCGGTGAGCCACCGGTCGCTGGCTTCTTGCTGGATCCGGTTCCAGTACAACGGGCCACGACTGCTGAGAAATGAGCGCACTGTCAGACGGTAGCAAGAGACGTTGAGAGATCAGTCCTGGTCGACGGTACTGACGGACACGTGCCGGGGCATCTGGGTGGGGCCCCACTTCTGCAGCGTCCGGGCCTGCCGGGGGCAGACCGTGGTCAGTGGGCGTCCTTGACGGCGATCGGCATCCGGAGGTCTCCATCGCGGATCTTGACGTTGTTTCGCGACGCCCGTCGGATGAGTGTGGCTGTGGCCTCGCCGTTGTCGGCGAGGCCACAGTCACAGGGTGCGGTGTCAGCTGTATCCAGCGTTGGTTATTCGGCGTTCTGGTCGGCGTGCTCGAGGATCAGGTACTGAGCGGAGATCTGCTGATCGACGTCCTTCTTGTTGTCGGTGCCGCTGGCTTCGCCGACGTAACGCCCGTTGGCGACCATGCAGTAGTCCTGGGTGCCGTTGACGGTGTCCTTGGTGGCGCATTTCGCGTCGGGCAGGCCCTGCGGGGTGGGGGCTGCGGTGAAGCCTTCGGCGAGAAGGTCGTTGTAGAACTCGGTGAGGATCGTCTCGGCGCCGGCATCGTCTTTGGCCCGGTAGACGGTGGTCTTGTAGACGGCGTTGTGGTCGGATCCGGCGTCGGTCAGGATCTTGTAGGTCAGCGGCGGGTTGGTGGAGCGGTGCGCCATCCCGCGGGGCCCGTAGGCGGCCATGTCGTCGCCGAGTTGGGCTTGGGCGTCTTCTTCGGGGAGGGCGTAGATCAGGACCTTGTCCTGGTCGATCATGGGCAGCTGCGCGGACTGTCCACCGTTCTGGGCGCGGGTCGGGGTGGCCGGGAACTGGTCGATCAGCGGTTCTTGCAGTTGGAGGGACTTCGCGACGGCCTTCGCGGTCCAGTCCTTGTCGGCGGCGGGGGCTTTCGCCCAGGTGTAGAGCAGGTAGTCCCCGTGGGGGGTGAACGCGTTGACCGAGACCTCGGGTCCGGCATCGAAATTCGTCTGTCCGGTCGAGACCAGGGTGTTGGGCAGGATGTCGATGTTCTCGGCGGTCTCGAGGCCGGTGCCGTCGTCGACGGTGAGCAGGTTCTGGTGGATCTCGCGGGCGGTCGCGGCGGCGTCCTCAGGATTGTTGAACCGCATCACTGCTTGGACGACGGACCGGGACGGATCGGTCGTCTTCGTGGTGGGGGTGGCGGCGGTCGAGACGTAGCCGTAGAGCATCTGGTGGTTGTGGGCGATGTCCCCGGCGGCGTCGCTGAGGACGACACCGAGGTTCTTGCCGCTGCGCATCACCATCGTGGGCATCTTCACCGAGGTCAGTTCCGGGTCGATCTCGAAGGGAACGACGGTGAACTCGGCGAGCCGCTGCCCGTCGACGTCGAGGATGGTTTCCTGGGTGGCCCGCCCGAACTCCGGGGCTGGGCTGGTCGCGTAGCTGCCGGTGTCGAGGGCGGCTGGATCGACACTCGCGGTCGCAGTTTGGTCTCCGCCGGATTTACCGGTGGGTTCGGCGGTGGTGTCGGTGCTGGTGCAGCCGGCCAACAGCACTGCAGTGGCGAGCACTGCCGCCGGCATCCACGTGGTTGTCCTCATAGTCTTGTTGATCCCTTCCCTGTCTCACCCCGCGAGTGTCGGCGTCGCCGGGCGGGAGCGTGTGGTCTTGGTAGTTGGAGGCCGCGACCGCCTGGAAGGTTCCCACACCTTTCTGGTGGCCTCCGTCACACCCACCCGCCGTGGGGGGAGGTGGCCGGTTGGCGATGCAGGCCCAGGCCCGGTCACGCTAGGGTTCGACGGCGCCCACACCCGGGCGCACACAGATCGACGACGGGAAGGGGAGAGGGCGTGGAATCCGCAGCCCAAGCCGGGCAACCGGCCACCGTTGCCTCCCCAGCCGCCGAAGCGCCGCCGCGGGAGCGCGCCGAGGTGCTGCTCTCGTCGATCACCGACAAGATCCTGCGCCCGTTCGGGTACGACGCAATCAGCGACCTCGCCGAACAGCGCGCCCAAAGCATGGAACAGACCCGCTCGGTGGTCGTGGTCGGCGAGGTCAAGCGGGGAAAGAGCTCCTTGGTCAATGCGCTGGTCGGCTGGCGCGGCGCCTCCCCAGTAGGCGTGGACGTGACGACATCGACGACGATCAGCTTCGGTGAGGCCACCGTCGAGCAACCCGGCGGGACGGCGCAGATCCTGTTCCCGGACCGAACCGAGCAAATCCCGCACGCCGAGTTGGCGGACTGGGTCTCGTGCGAGGGCACCCATGTCACCGACAATCGAGTCGAGGAGTTGCCCACCCGGGCGATCGTCCCGGTGGCCGGCAGCCGACTCGGTGACGTCACCGTGATCGACACCCCCGGGGTGGGCGGACTGGACCCGTCCTACGCGGTCCTGGCGGAAGCGTCCGCGTCGCAGGCATGCGTGTTGGTGATCGTGTGCGATGCCACCACCCCGCTGACGGCTCCGGAGATGGCGTTCATCGACAAGACCGGGTCCGCGGTGGAATCACTGATCGTGGTGGTCACCAAGACCGACAAGAACATCCGCCGCTGGCGTCCGATCGTCGACGAAGACCGCGAACTCCTAACGCGGCACCTGGGCCGGCAGATTCCGGTGGTCGGGGTGTCGAGTCTGCGTGCGGTGATCGCCGCGGAGATGGCACCCGGCCCGCAGCGCGACCATGCCGAGGCACGGTCCGGGATCGTCGAGCTGCGCAACCTGATCGACTCGAAACTCGCCATTGCCGAACACCTTCCGGCGATCACCGGGCTGCGGACCGCGGTCGAGGGGTTGCGTACGTTGGCGACGGACATGCGCACCCAAATCGCGGCGATCACCCGCAGCGGCGAGGTCATCCCGGATCTGACCGCACAGCTGGCCGAGTTGCAGGGCCTCAAAGATCACTCGACGCAGTGGGAGCAGTACCTGCAACGGGACCTGACGTTGATCCGCCAGCACGCCACCGACGACCTCGACCGCCGCCTCGACGATATCCGGCAGAAGTGGACCACCCGGATCAACAAGAACGGGATGGCGGTGCTGCGTCGGAACCCGCAACATTTCACCGCGGAGATGGAGCGCGATTTCCAGGCGGCGATGGCGGGGTCGGTCAACCTGTTCCTCGAGCAGCTCTACACCCAGATCGTGCAACCGCGGTTTGCCTCGGAGGTCATCTGGCACGAAATTTCCGAGCAGGTCCTCGCGACGTTGTCGAACCGCACCCTCGAAACCCACCAGGTCGCCGGCAAACGGCAGGGGCTCCTCGATCCGTCGATGATCACCATGGGGGTGATGGGCTCGTCGATGCTCGGCGGTCTGATCGGGGTCTCGGCGATGATGGGGGTCGGGGCGGTCGTCGGCGTCGCCTGGGTGGGGTTCAATCTCGGTTTCAAGGCGATGCGGGCAGGGAAGACCAACCTGCTGGGCTGGTTGCGGGAGACGATCGCGACCACGAAGACCACCACCGCGCGGATGCTCGAATCCACCCTGGCGCTTGCTCGCCCGGAAATCGTGATCCGCTACCGCGAACACGTGAAGGCCTCGATCGCAACCCTGCAGGGGCAGATCAAAGATGCCGAGGACACCGCCCGGGCCGACAAGGCCACCCGGGAGAAGAAGCTGACCCGCCTGCAGAACAACCTGCGGGTGGTCGAGAACAACATCACCCGCGCCGAATCCCTGATCGCCGAACTGTCCACGCACACCACACCCTCGGCCGACGCGGGCGGTGATCTCCGGTGACGGCCACCCCGACTGCACCGGCCTGGGATCCGGTGCGCGCCGGCCTGGATCGGGCGTTGCACGCGCTCGCCGCGCTGGGCCCCGATCTGGCCGCGCACGCCAACCGGATCGGTCAGATCCTTTGGTCCCCGCCGCGGATCGTGATCGTCGGCCGACTCAAGGCTGGCAAGTCGACGCTGGTCAACGCCCTGATCGGGGCGCCGGTCGCCGAAACCGCCGCCCTCGAGGCCACCAGCATCGTCGCCGTCTATCAGGACGGCGCCCCCTCCCGCGCAGAGGTGGTCTTACTGGACGGCTCCCGCCGCCCGCTGCACCTGTCCCGCGGCCACACCGCCGACCTGGGGGTCGACCCGGAACAGGTTGCCTACTTGCACCGGTGGCTGCCCTCGGTGGCGATCCGCGATTTCACCCTGGTCGACACCCCCGGTCTGGCCACGCTGACCGCCGAGAACGAGGCCCGCACCCGCCGGGTGCTCATCGACGGGTTCGAGCAGACCCGCACCGCCTCCGTCGACGCCGACGCCGCGGTGTTCCTGTTCGACTCCGCTCCCCGCGCCGACGAGATCTCCTTCCTCAAACAACTCGGATTCACCCCGCTGAACACCCTCGGAGTCCTCTCCCGAGCCGACGGGTTCGGGGAAGGCGCACTGGGGCAGCGCAATCCGCTCGAGCACGCGATCGCCCACGCACGGGTCCTGGCGGACCGGCTCGCCGACACCGTCATGACGGTGATGCCGATCGCCGGGCTGCTCGCCGAAACCTCCCACACCGGGGCGCTCACCGAGTCCGACGCCCGCGCGCTGGCGTCGCTGACCGGGTACGGGCCGCTCGAGGTGCTCGAGCTCCTCGACACCGATATCCCTACCGTGGTGCCCGCGGCGGTGCGCGATCGGCTCCTCGATCTGGTCGGCGAGTACGGAATCATCCATGGCCGCGACGTCGCCGCCCGCGGGGCCGCCGCCCTGAACGAGTGGTTGACCGCGCACTCGGGGATCCCACAGCTGCGGGGAGTGCTCTCGCAGCACCTGAGCCGGTTCGCCGCCGTGCACCGGGCCAGCCGGATCATCCGCGAACTCGACCAACTCGCGTTCACCCACCCCGCCCGAGACCAGATTCGCGGCGTCGTGGACCACCTGCGCCGCGACCCCGCCCTGCACACCGTGGTGCTGTTCGAACACCTCAAGTCCATGCTCGAGGCCGATCCCCGCTCCCCGGTCACCACCGAACTGCGAAGGCTCCTCGAACATCACACCCCGGCCGGGCAGCTCGGGCTCCCCGACAGCGCGGGCCCGGACCAGGTGCGGGCAACGGCGCAGCAGAAATTGAGCTGGGCACACACTCAGGCGCTGTCGACGATGACCGCGGCCGAGGACGCCGCCCTGATCGTGCTGCAGCACACCTACAGCACCCTCGCCGCCACCTGACCCGCACCCCCATGACGGCACCCCCCATGACGGCAGCCCCGTGCGATCGGGGCACCCCGGGGCGGGAACCTTTCGCCCGCGACGCGCATCGAACTATCACCCGCCGACACAAACCCCCTGTGGAAGGACCGACCCGTGATGTTCTACCGAACGCCGCAGCCACCGCCCCCGCGCCGCCGTGACATGATGCCCGGGCGCGGCCGCGCTGCACAGGCCGCCGGGTGCATTCCGTGGGGTTCGACGTCGAGGGGTATCAATGTCTAGGCCGGACTGGCTGCTGGGGATCGACTTCGGCACATCCAACACCGCCGCCGCACACACCGGCGCGGTCAGCGGCGCGGTGGAAGCACTGCAACTCAGCCACAACCGCACCACCATGTCCTCCGCGGTGTTCGTCGAATCCCCACACCAGATCGCGGTCGGAGACGTGGCCACCAACCGCGCCGAAACCAACCCCGCCGCCTACATGCCCTCACCGAAGCGAGTGATCGGGCAGGGCGTGGTCAACGTCAACGGCTACGCGATCGCATCGTCGGTGCCGGTCGCCGCGGTACTCGATTCGGTCATGGCCCGGGCCCGGGCCGCCCACGCCGGGCAGGCACCCGCCCAGCTAGTGCTCACCCACCCGGAGGCCTGGTCCCCACGCGAGATCCAGGTACTCCTGGACGCCGCCGCCCAACTCGGGCTGGACCCCTCACAGGTGACCACGGTGTCCGAACCGCGGGCGGCGGCGCACTACTATTCGCGGTCGAACACCCTGCCCCCCGGTGCGAAGATCGCGGTATTCGACTTCGGCGGCGGCACCCTCGACATCGCCGTGTTGGCCGCCAACGACCACGGCACATTCGACGTGGTCGCCGCGCGCGGCGACAACGGCCTCGGCGGCAAGAACTTCGACGCCTACATCCGCCGGTGGGTCGACGAGCAACTCGACGCCCGCAACCCCGAACTGGGTGACTATCTGCGATCGGCACCGATCGACATCCGGCACGCCCTCGACGATTCGATCCGCCGCGCCAAGGAACTGCTCTCGGAAGCGCCTTCGGCGACCATCACCGTCGCCGGCGGCGGGCACACCGAGAAGTTCCAGATCACCCGGGAGGAGTTCGAGGAGCTCATCACCCCGGCATTGGAGAAGGCGGTCACCCTCACCCGGGCGACCCTCGCCGACGCCCACGTCACCGACCCCAGCGGGCTGCACGCGCTGTATCTGACCGGAGGGTCCTCCCGAATTCCGATCGTGCAGGAACACCTCAAGGCACTCGGGCCGATCGCCACTCTCGACGACCCGAAGACCGTCGTCGCGCAGGGGGCGATCGCGGCCGCCGCCCCGATCGTCCGCGGCCTCGGCAACACCGCCGCCGTAGGCGGAGTCGGGTCGCGGTACACCCATCCCACGCCGCCGTCGCCGCCAGACGGCCCGGGCGGGCCGGCTGGAACGGCACCCATCCCGTCGTTCGGTCCGGACCGAACGACGGTGGCATGGCAACCCGCCCCCACGCCAGCTCCGGCGCCGGCAGGAACAGGCACAGGTACGGGTAAGAGGAAGTGGACGGTGATCGGCGCCGCGGCCGCCGCCGTGGTGATCGCCGCCGGGGTCATCGGAGCGATTGCCCTCACCGGAGACAAGGGTGCAACTGATCAGGTGCCGCCCGCCGACACCGCAGCCGCAGCCGGTGACACCGCGAACGCAGAGCAGGCCGGCGCCTCCGGGACCGGGAACACTCAGGTCCCGACCACGAAAGATGCTGTACTGGGCGCCCTTCCGGCAGCCTTGCGGACAGATCTGGAGAACTGCAAAACAAACGGGGAAACCGAGAACGGTGGCCTGCAGATGCAATGCACCCTGAAAGAGGGCACCGCGTTGACCGCCGGGATCTCCGACCAGGACTACCAGTCGATAGTCGTCAGCGTCGACGCCGCCGAGGCAAAAAAGCGGGTCCTCGGCATCCGGCAGGGCTTCCAGAACGACACCACCTCGACCGACAACGAGATCGTGGAGAACATCCCGCGGACCGCGGCCGCACACATCGACGGTCCGGGCTACGCGAACACCTACTCGATCTGGTACGCCAACAGCTCGACCGGGGTGATGGCCAGCTTCAGCGACGCCCAGGGCCTCGACGGGGCGAAGACGTTCCTCTCCCGCGCCGGCCTGATCAACTAACTCCCACGAATACTGCAGAGACTCCCTGCGCCCGCCCTTCTTTCGGGGCGGGCGCAGCTGTCTGTGCAGGCCTTTCGTCCCCGGTCACGGCCAGCCGCAAAGTTTTCGGCAAGCCGGGAACCTTTCGGGGCACTCACCGCATCCAACTCTCGACAGCACAGGGAAACTCCGGCTTCCCGGCCAATACCTTCGACGGACAAGGATTCGAGATGAGCAACCCCCGCGGCGCACAGGACAACCAGACCACCACCGGCACCACCTCGCCCAGCCCCAACCTGACCGGGGACCCGCGCGATGCCACCTACACCTCCGCCCCCGCCGTGGGCGAGCAGTCGCCGGTCGCAGTCGATCCAGTCGGAGCCGGTACCGCTCCGGGCCCCATCGCCGACGACACCGACCTGGGAGCCGGCGCCGCCGGCGAGACCGATCTGGGCGCCGGCGCCGGCGGAGAGTACTACTCGCCGCGAGACGTCGACGGCGACGGAAACGTCGACCTGATCCACACCCGCATCGAGGGCGTCGAAACCATCACCCACATCGACGAGGACGGCTCCATCACCCTCGTCGAGCAGGACACCGACGGCAACGGCACCTACGAAACCGGTATCGCCCCCACCGCCACCGGGATCCGCCTCGCCGAGGACCTCGACGACGACGGAACCGTCGATCTCGCGACCCACCTCGACCCCGCCACCGGCGCACCGATCCGCCAGGACGTCATCGAGGACGGGCGGATCACCGACACCCGGCTCGACACCACCGCCGACGGCAACCCGGACGTGCACCTGATCGACAGCAACGGCGACGGCCGCTTCGACACCGCCCTCCTCGATACCGACCTCGACGGCATCACCAACGACACCCTGGTCGACACCAACGGGGACGGCACCTTCGACCTGCGCACCGCCGACACCGACAACGACGGCACCCAGGAGTCGTTCGACACCGCCACCGACGGGCACCTCGGGTCGATCGAGCAGTTCGAAGCCCTCATCCCCGCCGAGGACCACTACCACGAGCAGGCCGGAACGTACCCGGCCGAGACGCCGGCCGACCAGACGGTCACCGACCTGGCCTGACCCCCACCCCTGGGCGCCGCGCCGGGCGGCGCCCGCCAGCCTCGAACGGCCGGTGGGGGAGTGCACCCCGCACCCCCCGACTTATGTTGCGGCCGAACCTCACACCGGGAGAGCACCGAATGGATGACATCGCCGCGGATCTGGACGCAGCAGCCTGGTCCGCCACCCCACTCGACGACGACACCTACCTCGGCGAACCGGTCCCCGTCGACGAGAGCCTCGACGCGATCCCCGCACCGGTCGACGACGACCCGTTCGCGATGATCGTCGACGGGACGGGAACGGTGGACCTGTCCGTCATCGACCTGAGCGCACTCGACCCGGAGCTCGACGAGTCCCCAACACTCCCGCCGCCACGGGGCGAGGTCGAACCGGAGGCTGCCGACCCGGCGCCGAGCGCCGACCTGGACACCGCACGGGAGTCCGCGGTCGACGGTGGCGGGGACGGGGTGTACGGGGACCCGGTGGAATGGTCGGTGAACTGGTTCTTCCAACAGGTCGACGGCTACTGCGGGCCATCGAGCGCCGCCCAAATGATCGCCCAGTACACCGGCGTCGTCATCGACGACCCCGAACAACTCGTCGACCGGGCCCTCGAACTCGGACTCATGCAGGACGGCGACCCCGCGCAGGGCATGACCTTGCCGAACCTCGAGATCCTCCTCGAGGACCAAGGGGTGCCCTGCACCGTGCAGGACAGTTCGATCGACGACCTGAAAACCAAGCTCGAGGACGGCTACGGGGTGATCGCGATGGTCGACTCGGGGGAGATCTGGAACCCCGACCAAGAAGCCGGGGAAGACGAGACGGCCGACCACTTCCTCGTCGTCGCCGGCATCGACGAAACCCGCGGGGTGGTGATCCTCTCCGACCCCGGCGCCCCGAACGGCAACCAGCTCGAGGTGCCCATCGACCAGTTCGAGGACGCATGGGCGGACTCGGGCCGCAAAATGCTGGTCGCCGACACCCCCGATCCCGACCTGGCCGACCACCCGGACCCGGTGGCAATGTCGGTGACCGCACCCGATCGCCGGTGGGCGATGATCGACCTGTAGCGGTTGTCGCTACCCACCGACAACAGGTTGGGCGTGCACACTGGAGAGGCCATCACCGACATTGGTGGCGGTGCTCCGAAAGATGCGGGCGGCTCGGCGGGAACCTTTCGCCGGTCCGAGGCATCCAACAAGTGTGGGCGTCCGTGTCGGCGCCGACATACTGAGGGAAACGAGGTGAGAGCAGCAGTGGACGACGACTCCGTCCTTGCAGCACTGGGGGTATCGGGCGCGCTGCCGCCCGTGCCCGACGAGGTGTGGGCGCGCGCCCTCGAGGTCGCCCTCGACCCCACCACCGCACCCGTCGACACCGACCTCGTCCCTGACATGGACGACGTACCGGTCGTACCCGAGGACGACGACATCATCCTGCTCGACGACACCGACCTCGACACCGATGGTGACGACGGCAACGTCCCAGGCCCGGAACTCGATACCGACGCCGACGCCGACACGGATCTCGACCTACCCGCCGGACAGGACTTCGATCTCGGCGACGACAGCGCCGACCCCTCCACCCTCGGCGCCGACGACCCCACCGACCTCGGCATCGACCTCGGCGGGCACCACGACATCGACCCGCTCTAACCACCAGCACGTCCCCACCACCCCGGGCGCGGTCGGACACCAGATTCCTGGCTCGGGCGGCTGTATGTGACGGCGGGTACGATTCCCTCGGCGCCCGGGGGCGGCAACGACAGTGATCACGGCACGGGGGGACAAGGACATGGACGACGCGGACCTGATCGCGGCGTGCCGAGCCGGCGATCACCACGCCTTCGCCGAACTCGCCGGCCGCTACCGCACCAACGCCTGGCACGTGTGCCTGCAGATCACCGGCAACACCCACGACGCCGAAGACGCCCTGCAAGACACGCTCACCGCCGCCTGGCAAAACCTGCCGAAATTCCGCGGCGACGCCCGCTTCAACACCTGGCTGCACCGCATCGCCGCCAACGCCGCCCTCGCCGTCGTCCGACGCCGCAAGAACACCGACAGCCTCGACGACACCGACGGCGAATACGGCATCCTGCTCGAAGACCCCGCACCCCGATTCGACGAACAAATCACCACCATCGACGCGGTCCGCCGCGCCCTCGCCCAACTCCCCGAAGACTTCCGCGTCGCCATCGTGCTCGCCGAATTCGCCTCCCTGCCCTACGCCGACATCGCCGAACACCAAGGCGTCACCGTCGCGACCGTGAAAACCCGAATCCACCGCGCCCGCAAACAACTGGCCACACTCCTCGCACCCGCAATCGACCCGTGAGTCGACCACACGTGATTCGTCCGACGGTACGTATCGACGGTGCCCAACCTTCGTGCTTCCGGTCGTACGGGAGGATGGGCGGGTGAGTGATTCTCCACTGCTGCCCGACGACTACCGCGACTTCCTCAATCACCTCAAGACACAGGTCCGGCAGGCCCGGGTCCGGGCCACACGCGTGGTCAACACCGAGTTGCTCCTGCTGTACTGGGACATCGGCCGCGCGATCCTGGACCGCCAGGCAGCCGAGGGTGGGGGAGCAAGGTCATCGACAGACTTGCCGTCGACCTGCGGTCCGAGTTCCCCGAGATGCGCGGATTCTCACGAAGCAATCTGCACTACATGCGGAAGATCGCCTCGGCATGGCCCCGGAGCGCATTCGTCCAACAAGCTGTTGGACAAATCCCGTGGGGACACGTGACCGTGCTCGTCGACCGCCTCGACGACCAGGCCGCTCGCGACTGGTACGCGGCCGCGGCGTTCGAGCGGGGCTGGTCCCGCAATGTCCTATCCCATCAAATCCGCAACCGACTCGACCAGCGCATCGGGGCAGCACCATCAAATTTCACCGACCACCTGCCCACCGGTGACTCCGACCTGGCGCAGCAACTGGTCCGCGACCCGTACGTCTTCGACTTCCTGGACCTGACCGACCGGGTCGCGGAGCGCGAACTCGAGGCCGCGCTGATGGCACGGTTGGAACGGTTCCTGCTCGAGCTCGGGCACGGCTTCGCGTTCGTCGGCCGGCAGTACCACTTCGACGTCGACGGCGACGACTTCTACATCGACCTGCTGTTCTTCAACTGGATCCAGGCCCGCTTCGTCGTCGTCGAGCTCAAGGTCGGCCGGTTCGA
This sequence comes from Rhodococcus koreensis, assembly GCF_017068375.1. Taxonomy (NCBI): domain Bacteria; kingdom Bacillati; phylum Actinomycetota; class Actinomycetes; order Mycobacteriales; family Nocardiaceae; genus Rhodococcus; species Rhodococcus koreensis. Next base: position 795,760 of record NZ_CP070610.1, on the reverse strand, counting down.
ACCCGAGTACGTCGGCAAGCTCGGCTTCTACGTGTCCTGGATCGACGACAACTTGCGCGACCACAACCAGCACGCGCCGACCATAGGGATTCTGCTGTGCGCCGGACGAAATGACAACGTCGTCCGCTACTCCCTGGCTGGAACAACCGCACCGTTGGCGGTCGCCGACTACACCTACGACACCCTGCCCGCACCGGTTAGGGAACTCGTCCCCACCGATGACGAACTCGCCTCCGCAGTGGGGGAGACCCTCACCCACCTGGCGGAGACCCCCTCACCACGTGCCGACACCGAGCAGTGAACCCGCTCTTGTAAAGTCGTGGCATGACGGAACCTGCGCCGAGCAGCGCCAACAACCAGGCCGAGCGCACAGACACCGTGCGGCCGCAGCACACCGAGAACGGCTTCGGCACCTACGAATGGGACCCCGAGCACGGAATCGTGTTCCGCATGGACCTCGACCAGTTCGGCACCATCGGCGGCGTCCCGGTCAGCCAGTACACCCCGCCGCCTCCGGCCCCGTACACACCGCTCAACCTCTCCTAAGTCGCACACTCCCGCGACCCCCCAGCCCCCGGATGCTGGGGCGCAACGCATTTCGCAGCAACCGGCTCGCTAGGGCGCAGTGACCGATTGTGGCGGCGGGTGGCGCCGTGGGGTGCGAATCAAGGCCCCCGGACGTACCGGAACAATGGCCGGTGATGAGCGAGACAAACATGGGCCGCGTACCGGTGGGGGATCCGATCCCGCTCCGGTTCGATCCGACCACCAAACAACGCCTCGAGGAGCTGGCCGCCGGCATCGGCCCGCGCCGATTCGGGGCGCTGGTGCGGGTGGCCGCAGGACGGCTTCTCGCCGACCCCGACCGTGTGCCCGAAGCCCTGAACCAGGCCCGCCGGGCCTCCGCCGACGCCCGCCGCATCACGTGGGCGGAAAGACCCCTCGACCTCGACCCCGCCACCAACACTCGCCTCAATCAACTCGCCCACGAGTTCCACACCGACCGCAGCGCGATCGTCCGCGTCGCACTGCACCGCTTCCTCGCCGCGGCGGGCCGATTCCGCCACCCGGTGCTCCGCGAAGACACCCGCACCGATCTGACCTGCCGCACCCGCGTGTACCTCAACCGCTCCACGCTGGTCCGCCTCGAGAAGCTCACCGCCCGCAACGGCGACGCCCTCACCGCCGCAGCGATCCGGGTCGCGGTACGCCGACTCCTCGACGACCCGGGAGACCTCACCGCCGACCTAGCCACGATCGGCGCCGCCCGCGACCTGACCCCGGAAACCCTGGGCCCGCGCACGAACGTGCACTTCGACGACCACCTACGCGACCAACTCGACGCCCTTGCCGGTCGGCTCGACTCCGACCGCGCCGAACTCATGCGCCTGGCCGCCCGCCAGCTTCTGGCGAACCCGCACGACCTCGAGAAGGCGGTGACCGAGGAGATCTACCGCGGCGACGCCAACCGGGCCAAACTCCTCGCCCGAAACATCCGCCGCCAGCAGGCCGCTGACCAGGCCACCGCCGCGCCCGCCGTCCGCAAGGCGCCGAGCCCGCAAGGCAACCCATTCGGGCGCCGGCACGTCTTCCGGTTCGACGAGGACACCAAACGCCGCCTCGAGGAGCTAGCGGACGAGTACGGTCCCCGCCGGCTCGCCGCACTGCTCCGCGTCGGGATCCGCAGACTGATCGGATCCCCGCACGCCGATGTCGACCTCGCGCAGGCCCGCCGGGTGGCCGCCCAGGCACGGTCGCTGCCGCACGACCCGGTCACCCTGAAACTGGACTCGCCGACGGCGGCCCGCTTCCGCGCCCTGGCCGCCCGCTACGAGGCGTCGCCGCGGGACCTGGTCGTGGTCGCGGTGCACCGCTTCCTCGCCGCCCCTGGCAACTACCGGTCGGCGCTGATCAGCGAGGCCGGCGCCGTTGGGCTCGACGAGAAGTTCAAGGTGTCGATCCGCCCATCCGCACGCCGCGACATCGAGCGGCTCGCGGACCGGCACGGCACCCGGTTGAGCTCGGCGTTGGTGCGGGTTGCGGTGCGCCAGCTCCTGGACAACCCTGGCGACCTCACGGGCGACCTGGAGACCGTTGCGCCGGTGCACGACCTGCGACCGCCACCGCCCACCGTCCGGGTCGACGTCGCCCTCGACGACGAACTCCTCGTGCACCTCGACGCCCTCGCCGAACGGCTCGGCTCGGACCGTCAGGAATTGGTGTATCTGGCGGCCAAACGCATCCTCCGCTTCCATCACAACATCGAAAACCGGATGCTCGACGAGATGTTCCGCGCCCAGAACAACCGGAAGCACCTGCTGGCCAAGCATGCCCGCCGCGAGAAGATTCGTCGGACAGGCCGCGGCAGCGACACCTGACCTGCGAGAATGGGCGGGGGTCGGGCTCGCACCACCGGAGGACCCCATGTCACGGTATCTGCGCCTCGCCCTCGTCGCGTCCACGGTGGCCGCCGCCCTGTCCCTGACCGTGGCACCCGCACACGCGGCACCATCGCCGGACCCGCCGAGGTGCACCGTGCAACGGTTCATCCTCGGTGCGATGTCGACGTGTGCCCCGGGTTCGGCGAACACCCACCAAGTGGAGATGGTGTGCTGGATCTTCGGATTCCCCGCGAACGTGCACTACGCCTGGGGACCGGAGGTGCCCACCTTCCTGCCCTCGATCGCGCTCTGCCCGCCTCTGAGCTACGGGTTCACCGCTAACTTGCATACCCGATAGCGCCGGTGCACCCCTTGAACTGCGGAATGGCACGTCCCCTGGGTCGGTCCCCCCGATCGGCCGCCGCCAGTAGGGTTCTGCCTGCTGTATCGAGACGTGAGAGATCGGGGAACTGTGGCGTGCAAGGTAGTTGTCGAACTGGTCGACGACATCGACGGAACCGTATTCGGGAGGACGGGGAGAACATCACCTTTTCCGTCCACGGGGTGTACCACGAAATTGATCTGAAAGACAAGCACGCCAGCAAGTTTCACAAGCAGATCGGATTCTTCGTCGAGCACGCCACCCGGATCGGTGACCGCAAACGACGCTCGGATCGTCCCGTGGCCCAGGATGCCCCGGTGCGGCGGCGCGGGAACGTCAAGGAGATCCGTGCCTGGGCGACCGAGCAGGGGTACGAAATCTCCTCACGCGGGCGCATTCCGGCCGACATCGAGCAGGCGTTCCAAGACGCGCACTGACACCGCTGCGGCGTACGGCGTGCACCGCGACCCTGAGGCCTGTGCCAGCCTGCACGTTGAATTCTTCTCAGCCCCTGCCGCAATGGGGACATGTCATCTCCCCAGGTTAATGAGTCAATTCGGCCTCCAGTCCGGTGCTGGGGGTGATTTCACGGGCGGGTGAGTGATTCGGGCATCTGAACGAAGTCCGCTTCCATCCTGATTCAGATATGACGAGAAGATACCGGCGCAGCCCATGTCGGGTTGTGACGGCGCGGGGACGGGATTGCGTGGGCCACCAGGCTGGACAGGCGATGCACACCGGAGTAAATCCGCGGCGATGTTGGTGCGCTGATCATGTGGGGACATGTCGTTCCCGCTGGTAAAAGCCAGTATTGGCAATATGTCAGAGGTTCCAGAGCTGGAGCAGAGCGGTCCGCAGGCTGGGGGAGGCGATCCGGTGGTCGGCTCGTAGGCGGGGTTGGGGTGTCGGAGGTCGGCGAGGGTTTGTTCGGCTTCCGGCACCGGGATGGGGAGAGGTCGGTGCGGCTGCGCAGGAGATGACCGATGGCGCCGTGGGCGTGGGGGATCGCGATCGCCTCGGAATCCACCACGGCCGGTGGGTGGATCCATTCGTTGTCGGCGGTGACGAAGACCGGGACAAACCGGTGGAATTGCATCGGATGCAACATTGCGCGCTAATCGGGTCCGGATATCTGCGCTGCTCAAGGGGAGCGTAGCGCAGTTCGGGACGAAGAGGGTCTGAGCGTTGAGCAGCGCGAATTCACGTACGCATCATTGATGCATCTGATACAACAGACTGGTGAACGTGCCACTTCCGGGTTCTGCGCGTCTTGTCCTGGCGGATAACGTTGTCCATTTCGACCCTGAGCCGGCGCTCGTCGCGGCGATGTTGGAGGGTTGGCGGCGGCACCAATCCGCGCGGTTTCTGCGAGAAACCACCATGGTGAGACGGCTGCGGTTGATCAGTCGACTGGTCGAGTTCACCGGCTTGTACCCCTGGCAGTGGACGCCGGCCGAGGGTGAGGCGTTCATCGACCATCTGCGGAATTTGGATCCGCCGCGTGCGCTGTCGACCGCGCGGGGCTACGAGATCGCGATCAACCTGTTTCTGGAGTTTCTGCTCGATCCGCGTTACGGGTGGGCCAGTGTATGTGAGGAACGATTCGGTGAAGTGCCGCAACAGATTTTCCACGACGGCAACTCGATCGCCCACCGAAGTGAGTACGAAGGCGATCCCCGTCGGCGCCCGCTCACCTACGATGAGATCCAGGCATTGTTCGACGCCGCCGACGCTCGGCCGGGCAAGATCGTTGGCCGGGGCGTGAAGGGTGGACTGGGCGCTGCTCGGGACGCGGCGGTGCTGAAGTTGGTCTATGCCTTCGGCCTGCGGCGTACCGAGGCCTCGAAGCTCGACCTGGTCGATCTGCGCCGCAATCCGAGGATGGCGCAGTTCGGTCGGTTCGGCAGTGTGATGGTGCGCTTCGGCAAGTCGTCGAAGGGATCTGCGCCCAAGCGGCGATCGGTGCTGCTGGTTCCGGAGATGGACTGGATCATTGAGGTGCTCGAGCAGTGGCTGACCGAGCTGCGGCCGCGGTTTTCGCCGGGTGCACATCCGGCATTATGGGTCACCGAACGGGTGGGGCGGTTGCAGCCTCGCTCGATCAACGACGCGTTCGTTGCGGCGAAGCGGGACGCGGGCTTGGACGAGCATCTCGACGTCCATTGCCTGCGGCATTCGGCGGTGACACACTGGACCGAATTCGGCTATCCCGCAAAGTTTTCCCAGGAGCAGGTCGGGCACTCGCATGCAGCGACGACCGCGATCTACACCGGGGTGTCCAACGAATTCCGAAATCAGATGCTGGTGGCTTCACTGAAGGGCCGGCTCGGCACCGACTGGGATGTGACGTGATGAACAAGAAGATGGGTTACCGCTGGCGGCTGCGGGATTTGATGGCCGATCAGCAGATGTTTCAGACCTCGAATCTGGTGCCGCTGCTCGCCGAGCGTGGCATCACGTTGTCTCGAGAACAGGTCTATCGTTTGGTGACCCAGCCGCCGCAACGGCTGAGCATGGATGTGCTGGTCGCGCTCTGCGACATCCTCGGCTGCTCGCCGAACGACCTGATCGAACCGGAGGTCGTCAACCAGCAAGTCCGTAAAACGGTTGGTGCTGAATCTGATTCGGTCAGCATCGAACCACGTCGAAGCGTGATTCGAAGGCCAGGTCGAAAATGACGCCTCGGTCTGCTCGGAGCGGCGAACTCTTGTTCGCGGCTCAAGAGCGCTTGATCGGGGTGCTACGGGAGGTCGCCGGTCCGGGTATGTCCGCCGAGACCGCGCAACGTCTGCTGCAGCAGGCTCATGCATGGGAAGGTCGGAATGCCCGCGAGCTGGACGTGTACCTGAGCGAACACCGCGATGCGTTCATCGCACCGTCGCCACATTGTCCGATGACGGTGCTGAGGTTGTTGACGCTGCTGACCGACAACGGGTTCGGCGACAAGGTGGTCCTGCTTGGGTGTGTCCGCTGTGGCCGCACCGACCAGTTCCTCAGACGCCGAACACCCGACGGCCGGTGTTGTGTGCGGTGCATGGAGCGGGTCGAGCGGCGAGCGTGCGCGCGGTGCGGCCAGATCGGCAGGATCGTCGCCCGCCGCCAAGAGGGTCGGATCTGCCGCGCGTGTTACAGCCTGGACCCTGCTCGGCGGAGCGAGTGTGCACGGTGCGGCAAGTTGGCCGAGATCATCAGCCGCGGCGAGGACGGCTCACCGCTGTGCAACCGCTGCGCCTCGCGTCCGAAGAAACCGTGTGCGCATTGCGGTCGAGTGCGGATCGTCGGCGCCAACACGGACAAAGGGCCCGCGTGCAAGAGCTGCCACGCCAGCGCTCGGCCTCGGCTGTGCGGAATCTGCGGGCAAGTACGCACGATCCAGCGTCGAGGTGACGGCAAGGGCCGTCCTGATATGTGCCAGCGGTGTTGTCGCGAGGTCGGCGAATGCGCGGGGTGTGGTCGGCACCGTTTCGGGGTGCGCTTCCGCGGCGGCCCGTTCTACTGCAGCACCTGCTACCCGAGATCGAAGCGATCGTGTGCGATCTGCGATGAGATGAAAGCAGTGGCGGCGGTATGGCCGGTGGGCTCGGTCTGTCAGCGGTGCTACCGAACCCGATTGGAGCACCCCGACACCTGCGCGGAGTGCGAGAAGGACCGGATCCTGGTTTGCGTCAATGACTCCGGCGATGCGGTGTGCACCCGGTGCGGTGGTGTCGATCTGAACTTTGCCTGCAGAAGCTGCGGCGAGGAGGGGCCGGGGTTCCGTGACGGCCGATGCGATCGGTGCCTGGTGCTTGCGAAGATCGCCACGCTCCTCGGCGACGAGGGATCGGCAGGTGATGCCCGCATGAAGCCGATGTTCGATGCGCTCGCCGCGGTAAGCCCGGGCAGCGTCCATACCTGGGTGGTCAATGACAGCTCGCTGGCCGTGCTGGCCGCGCTCGTCCGAGCGGGCCGCGGTATCACCCACGAGGAGATCGACAAACTCCCGCAAAACCGTCGAACCCGTCACATCCGCGCGGCATTCGTCGCCGCGGGAGTTGTGCCGCAGCGCAACGAGGCGTTGGCTCAGCTCCAACTCTGGGTTGATCGCATCGTCCCCACGCTCCCGGCCCAGCATCAGCCCGTTATTCGCGCTTACGCCGAATGGCACCTCGTGCGCCGGGCCCGACTCCGGGCGGCCCGCCGGCCCTTCCGCCCTGGCGCGGATGCCTCGAACCGGCAGCGGATCCGGTGCGCCATCAACTTCTTGAGCTGGCTCGCCGATGAGGGGGCCTCAATCGGCACCCTGGGCCAGCACCATGTCGATACCTACTTCGACACTCGCCCCTCCAAGGCCAGAGCGTTGGGCACCTTCCTGGCGTGGATGCAGGCACGGCGCCTGATCACGGGAATCGAAGTTCCTCGCACGAAGGGCGGACTCCCACAGCGGTTCCAGGACCACGATGAGCATGCCGAGCAACTACGACGGTGCCTGACCGACGACGAACTTCCGCTCGAGTTTCGCATCGTCGGCGCGCTGGTCCGGCTCTACGCCATACCGGTGGCCCGCATCGTCGAGCTGACCTATGACCGATTCCACCGCGACGACACCCACGCCTATCTGGTGATCGAGTCATCCTTCCCCCCTCGCTGGCTACCCTGATCGAGGAACTGATCAGGGTGAGGCGATCCGGCGGGCGGGCGTACTCGGGTCCGGGGGTGCCGGCCTTGATGTTTCCCGGCATGCCGCCGAGTCGGCCCCGAAACACGAATGCCCTGCACAGAGACCTGAAGAAGTACGGCCTGCCGACGTTGGCTGCCCGCAACTCGGCGATGATCGCCAACATCGTCGACCTGGAACCGGTCGTGGTCAGCGATCTTTTCGGCATCGCTCCGCAGACTGCGCACAGATGGGCCCAATACGCTCAAACTAGCTGGGCCACCTACCTCGCGGCTCGATCCGCCGACACGCAGCCTTTGTGATCGCTCGGTCTGGTCGTGCCCGCGAATTTGTGACTCCACCACCCCGCGACTGAAAACTGAGCAGGCGACCCCGAAGGATGCGGCAGCCCCCTCATTTGAAGCGGAGATATCGCCTTTGTCCCGGAATAGCGCACGAATTGAATACCTACGCTCCGCCAGCCGTCGCCCCGCTTCACACCGCTGGGCCTGTCGAGGCGAAGCGATTCGAGCTGATACTTCGCCGCCGGGCCGCCGCGGCTGTGGTGCCGGCCCCGCTGCTCGTCGAGGACCTGTTGTTCGGTGCGGGTGGGTTCGTAGTCGACGGCGTGTTTGACGAACATCCGGGTCACCGGCGTCGGCAGGAAATCTGTCTCGATGCGAACCCGGCCGGTGACCCCGGGCAGGGGGACCGCGCGGCCGATCTCCCACTCCCGGATCGCGTCGTCCAGGAACACCTGATCGACCTCGGTGATCTCGTCGAGGCTGTCGATGAACTTCCGGACGGAGGCGATGATCTCGGGGTCGTCGGTGATGACCACGGCGTCGTCGGCGAGGGTGGAGTTTTCGGATGCGTTCGCCGACCCGATCACCGCCCGGGTGTTGGTCGCGATCACCTTGGCGTGCAGGGTCGGCGACGACAGCACCCGTACTCCCTTGTTCAGGTAGTGGGCGAGGGCGGCGGGGGAGGTGGCGTGCGCCCGGATAGCGGCCTTGGAGGCGTTGACGACCAACAGGTCCCCGGCGCGCAGCGGGAGCAGGTCGGGTGCGTCCTGTCCGAGGTAGCCGATCGCGGCGTACCGGGCGCCGCGGGTGCGGATGGCGCGGGTGATGTGCGGCCATGGACTTGGCCCGTGGAAGGTGGTCCCCATACCGACAGACGGTAACCGGCCCGCGTTGCGTGTGGTGCCGGTCCCGGGCAACGCTAAAAGAAGCTAAACGGGTGCGCCGCCGGTTCGGTGCGCCCCGGCGAGGTCGACGGTGGCGCGGGGGCGGGTTGACCGCGGTCGCCTGGGGTGCAGCGATCCGGTCGAATCTCGGTTGCGGACAACGCGTCGGCCCCGGCGTCGGGCCACGACCGGCGGCCCGGCGCTCGTACGCTGTGGGCACCACGAGACCAACGGGAGAAGGATCATGAGTTACGAAGCGATCTACGACGGGGTCCGTTACCCGCTCGCCGATGCGGCCGCCGCCCACGGCCTCGAGGTCGACATCCGGGGCCTCTTCGCAGACAACGGCAATGGTGGATTCGTCGGGTTCGTCAGCCAGAACACGACGGTTCGCCTGCTGATCACGCCGGCGACTCCGATCGCGATTCGGGGCAGCGACGAGCCGAACCCGACCGTCGTCCACCGCTGGTAACCCCACCCGCAGCAGATACCTCCATCGGGCCGCGACGGTGTATCCGTCCTCGCGGAGGCGTCGGTGTCCGCGAGACTTCCGGCAACGATCCACCGCCAAGTAGAAGGAGGGTACGGTGCCCAGCCTCACCTTTGGGTGGTGTCACCTACGGCATCAGCCAGACCCGATTCGAGGCCACCCGGGAGCTGCTCGCACGGTTCGCCGAGGGACACACCCTGGGCGTGGCAATGTTCCTCACCCATGACGGCGCCCGGCACCACCTGTTCATCACCCCCGGGGTGCCGATCACGCTGGTGGAATGACGACTCCGCGGTTGTCGAGTCATAACGGTTTCCTGCGCTGACGGCCCGGGCAGTGTGGTGGCCGCCAGCGGCGTCAATCCTCAGGCGGGAGGTAGCACCCCGGTCAGATCTTGGGCGCGAATCTGCGCGCAAACATGCCAGCGAAAATACCGGCAACAAGGTACGTAGTGGGTAGGGTGATGTCCGCGCACGTATACGGGTGGCACACCGAACACGAGTGGGTGGGGATGGCGAAGGTAGGAACTTCCGAGGGCGGCGCCCGCCGCCGCCCGACCGGGGCCGGACGAGCCGCCGTAGGGGCGGCGAAACGTGCTTCCGGTGCGGGAGAGTTCGGTGGTGCGGGAACGCCGAGTCCGGAATTGACGGCGAAGCTGGAACCGAGGAAGGGCCCGGCGAAGGTTCCGCTCAATACCCGGGTCCTGGCCTCGACGGAGGCCCGGTTGAACTGGCTGGTGAACGATCGCCAATCCACGGTGACCAACGTCGTGGACGTGGCCCTGCAGGAATTCTTCGACCGCTACAGCGTCCCGCCGGCAGATCATGACGGCCGGATCACCGAGCAGGAGTCATGAGCGGTCCGTGGGAACAGATACCCCTGTTCGCACTGCCCGAGACAACCCTGACGACATCTCCCTCTTCCACCGATGACGTTATCCCTGACGATGACGTTATCCCTGACGATGACGTTCTTCCCGACGGCGACGTTCTTCCCGACGATGACGTTCTTCCCGACGGCGACGTTCTTCCCGACGGCGACGTTCTCCCCGTCGATGACGCTGTCTCCGTCGATGCTGCTGTCTTCGTCGAAGCCGATCAGGCTGACTCTGAGCCCGCCGCTGCCGCCCACCCTGCATCGCCCGAGCGGTCGGATGTCGCCGAAGCCGACGCCGACGACGCCCCGACCCCGCCGACACCCGAGACGGACAGCGAAGAAGTGGACAACGCTGCGGTGGACGGCGACGAAGTGCACGACGACGCGGCTGAAAGCGACACGGCTGGCAGCGAAGAGGCTGACAACGAAGAGGCTGGCAACGACGCGGCGGATCCGCCGGTGTGGGAGGCGCTGCCCGCCGGAGAAGACGCCGATGGCCATGCGTTGATCGTGACCGCCGCCGGGACCTACACACCCTCCGGTCGGGAACTGACCGGTCCCGTCGATTCGGTCGAGAAGCTGGACAAACTGATCCGCTGGGCCTCGCTGACACCGTTGGGAGCCCCCGCACAGATCTGGATCGTCGGACAGGGCGCGTGCGAGTTGCTCGGGTGGATCATCGACCCAGGCAGCGAAGACGACGTCGACGACATGGAGGCCCTCCGCAACCGCGCCGCCCAGGAACTGACCGCCGTCCTGCACGCCACCCTGACACCGATGCTGAATGCAGGCTGGGAGTTGCGCGGCGATCCCGGGCACGTGGTGCACCTGTCCCGCTCGATCGGGAACTTCACCTCGATGGTCGATGTGGTGATCGAACCATACGTGTGGACGTACTGGAACAAGGACTTCGGTTGGCACAACCGCGTCGGCGACATGGGCATCCTCGGCTCACCGACGGCCGGAACGTATCTCCCGGACGAGGACCTTCCCGCGGCACGGGAGCTCGGTCGCCGGTTGGCCTGGTGCGCCAAGCACCTCGGGGTGCTCCCGGGGCCAACGCCGGCGCGCACCGGCGCCGCCCTCGTCGACAAGATCAAGCGTGAACGCACCCGCAGCGGCAAAGGCATCGTCGTCACCACACCCGGCTCGGTCCCACCGCTGGACGGCCCGCCGCGGGGAGATCTCGAACCTGCTGTCGGCTGGACCCGCGTCCCCGACGCGCAGGATGTGGACGGGACGAGCCGGTTGGTCTCGATCGACCAACGCGCGGCCTACCTGGCCTCGGCCGGGATGCTCGAATTCGGCTACGGGCAACCCCAGCACCTGACCGGAGGGGTGGCAGCCGCTGCAGCGGTGAGGGACAAGGGAGCCCCGTTCGGCTTATGGCGGATCACCCTGCCGCCCGCGCAGACACTGTCACTGCCCGAAAAACTCCCGTTGCCGCACCCGCATATGCTCGCGGACCAACCGGTGCAGACCTGGGTGACCACGGTCAGCCTCGACGGTCTGTGCTCACCAGTGGCAGACGGAGGAATCGGCGCGGACCTCGACGACCTCGACATCACCGAGGCCTGGGTCTACCCACAACAGGGCCGGGCCCTGGACAAGTGGGCCAAAATCCTGCGCGAGGCCCGCAAGGCCGCGGTGGACACCGACGACGACGCGACGAAACGGTTCCTCGGCACCTGCTACAAGGGCTACATCGGGCGGATGGTCAACCCGGACATGTGGACTGCCAAGCAGATGCAACATCACCACCAACCGCTCTGGCGGGCGGCGATCATCGCGCACTGCCGGTGGCGCGGCCGCCGCGTCGCGATGCGGATCGCCCGCGAACACAATCGTTGGCCGGTCCGCACCGTCACCGACTCCTGGGTGTACCTCCTCTCAGGCGGTGAGGACATCGCCGACGAAAGCGAGGCGTTGGGGAAGATGTCGGTGGAGAAGGACACAGTCCTCACCGACACACTCGTGTCCGCCTTCACATCGGCCCAGGACGTGCACGAGGTGAATCTGGCGATCAAGGCGGCCTTCGCCGACAACGAGGACACCGACGACGAAGGGGAGGAGGTGCTCTGATGGCCCTGCATCTCCCGAAGCCGCGCACCAAGAAGCCGGCGCAGGAGGCGGTCGGTCTCGACGGCCTCAAGGTCTCCGTCGCCAACGCCGCGACCAGCGGTGTCGAAAAATCCAAGCAGGTCAAAAGCGGCGGCCTGGCAGGGCTGACCAGCAAGGTCTCCGTCAAGCAACTGCGTAAGGAACTCGGCAACGAGGGCCTGCGGCAGGCCGCGATCGATGCCGGCCGCACACCCCCGTCGGCTCGCACGCTGCGCCGCTGGGCGCAACAAGGCCGCATCCCCCACCCGGATGTCCTCGAGCGAGCCCAACGCCGTGCCGCGATCGAACGTCTCGGCGGCGTCGACGCCGTGGCCGCCAAGATCGGCCGGTCCCGCTCCGCCGTCTCCCGATACCGATCCGGTGAAACGAACGAGCTGCGTGCCGACGCCAGCAAGAAACTCCGCAACGTCAAGGCCGAGGACATCATGAAACGCGCCGGGGTGTTGCGCCCGGACGGAACCCCGAAGAAAGCGGTCATCCGCGTCAAGGGCGGTGTCATGGTCCGTAACGGCGCCGACGAGGGCTACGACTACCGGGTCCGCACCCTGGATTTCGCGAACTCGGACACCCCGTTCACCAGTGAGGAGTCCCGTGAGCTGGCCGCCGCGTTGGCGAATGACGATCACGCCCGGGTCGTGGCCTTGCTGGAGCGGCACGCCACCCTCGACTACCCGGAGAACAAGGGTTTCGACAAGTACAGCGACCAGTTCGGATTCCATTTCGACCACATCGACTCCGTCCACATCGACTGGATCTGATCGCAGGCATCACCGGCCGAGGAAATCCCGGGGGGACGTGTCGTTCCCGCAGCTCAAATCGCGGGAAGCGTTGCTATCGCGGCAGCACTGCTATTGCAGCTAGCGGTCCTCGCAACACTACGGGGTTACGCGGCGGTGGCCAGGTGGTAGGCGACGCGCGAAGGACGGCCAGGCAGAAGAAGTTATCCACATACCCCGTTGAATTCCGCCGCCGGATTCGGTCACCGTATGCACCTCACCTCATCGTGGTGTGTTCTTCGGAGGCTGCGTGTGGCATCCCGGGGCCGCATCGAGGGGTGAGCTTCATAGCTCGCCGGCGACAGATGAGGTGCCCATGCCCGCAAGACGTTCGAGAGCCCGCAGCGTGTTTGCTCTCGTTGTGTGCGCGACCGTCGCCGGAGGCGGTGTCGCGGTGACCGCCCCGGCGATCGCGCACGCCGACCCCACCGGTTGTGTGGCGACGTTCAATCTGCTCATCCCCGGGACCTGGGAGACAACAGAGAACGCCGACCCCCACCAACCGGTGGGGATCCTCGCACCGGTCGCCGACGCCATCACCGCCGCCCACGGTGACCGGGCGCAGGTCTACACCCTCCCGTACATGGCCCGCGCGTTCGACAACGGACACACCTACGCCGACAGCAAAATCGACGCCCTCACCAAGGCCGAGGCGGTACTCACCGACGTCTCGAACACGTGTAAGAACACGAGGTTCACGATCACCGGCTACTCCCAGGGCGCCGACGCCGCCGGCGATCTTGCCTCTGGGATCGGCAACGACCACGGGCCGGTGGACGCCGACCGGGTGCTGGCCGTGGGCCTGCTCGCCGACCCCGGCGCCGGCACCAAAGGGTCGGCGATTGTGGGCCCTCGAACCTCCGGTCACGGCATCGCCGACCCACGCCCCCAAGGAATGGGCACGCTCTCCGGCCGGGTGGCCTCCATCTGCGATCCCGGCGACCTGTACTGCTCGATCCGCAAGGGCGACAACCCTCTCCTCGGCTCACTCGGATCGATTCTGTCCAAGACCCCCAGCACGGACGGTGACACCGGCAACACCGGCGACACCAGCAAAGTCGACGGAAATGCTCAGTTGGCTACCGCGCTGACCTCGGATTTCTCCGGTGCAGACCTGCCCGCACTGGGCGAGGGTGTTACCGCACTCTCCCAGCAGCTTTCGCAGCCGAACGTAGATGTCGGCGCGGTGGCCGCGACGGCATCGTCCATCGCCGGCACGCTCGCCCCGATCGTGGATTTGATCGACTCCGGGGCCGCACGTGCTGCCTCCGGGCAGCTTGCCGCCGCCCCGGTGGGTAGCCCCGAACATAGTGCCTCCCAGGTATTGTCGAAGGCCGGGGCATCTGATCTGTCCACCGCGCTGACCACGGTGACGACGATCGCCGACACCGCGGGGAAGCTGGCCGAGTCGGGCTCGTCGACCGTGGCCGGGGCATCCGGGGACGCGGCGCAGCTGTCGGCCGCGGCCACCACCCTCGGTGGCCAGGTCGCCCCGCTGACCTCGGTTCCCGCCGATGCGCTCGCATCGGCCTCGACTGTGCTGTCGGTGCTCAAGCCGGCCACGGTGGTGGATCAGGTGCTGGGCGTCGCCACCGGGGTGACCGCGCTCGACGTCCCCGGCATCCTGCACAACCTCACGGCGTTGCCGCAGAAGGTCGCCGCGCTCGACGCCCACGGCGCGCACCAGGTGGCGGGGGAGCTGAACAACCAGTTCGCGCCGTTGGTGAAGATGGCCGCGGCCGTGGATCTTCGCTGGGTGTCGCAGATACTGTCGGTCATCCCGGACCCCACCGGGTACACCCAGATCGCCGCACTCGTCGCGTCCATCCTGGGCGGCGTCGACGTCATCCGGCTGGCCACCCTCATCGGCCAGATCCAGGAAATCGCCTGGACCGCGGTGGAGAAACTGCTGCCGCCCCCCGGGCAGGCACCCGACCCCCTCGGAGCCGGTGCCGCGATGGCCGGCCTGCTGCCCGTCGGCCTCGACCTGGCCTCGGTGGCGGTGAACATGCTCTCCGGCAAAGCCACCAAAACCCCACCGGAACTACTCGGCAAGCAGTCAAACGCGGCCACCGGCATCAGTACCCAAACGGAGAACGTCGACCTGCCGGCGCTGACCGGCTCACTGACGACCATGGCCCAGTCCCAGGGGGCCGAGGACCTGACCGCCCTGGTCGGCGAAGGCCTGAAGGCCGCGAGTTTCTTCACCTCCGGCGCCCACACCAACTACAACACTCTGGTCGTCGACAACGCCGGCCGCAACGCGATCACCTGGCTGTCCGACTGGCTGAATCTGCAGATCGGACGGTCCGTATGACCTCCCGCGCCCACAACTGTAGGGTCTCAGGTTCGACCGCCCATTCTCGAAACGGACCGCACTTCTGATGCACTTGTGCAGTTCGAGTGAGACACGCCGACTCGGTTCCAACGGAGATGGTTGGGACGGTGGCAGCGTGCATGTCGAAGGGTTGGTAGTCGGCGAAGGGCAGCCCATGGCTGGTGCAACGGTGGCCGGGTCCGCGGTGGTGAAGTTTCGTCGAGCGCTTGACGGCCAGGTCGAGGAGATGGCATGGGACGATGTCACTGGGGATCGATTGTCGTCGGCAGCGCCGTGGAGAACCTTCCGATGGCATGACAACCAGCAGCATTATTCGGGCGCCTATTGGTCAGCAACCGAGCGCGGCCACGTCATCTACGAGTCGCGGCTCGAGCTCGCGCATCTTCTTTTCGCGGATTTCGATGATGAGGTCAATCATATTGTTGCGCAGCCGTTCCTGATGACGATGACGGTGGATGGTCGAGTGCGCAAGCATGTTCCGGACTACCTGCTGATCACCGATACGGGCCTAAAAATTTTGGATGTCAAGCCACGAGATCGGCTGTCCAAACCCAAGGTTCGATTCACTTTTGGATGGACCCGCGCGTTGGTCGAAGGGCGGGGATGGCGGTTTGACGTCGGCAGCGAGCCACCCACCGTACAGCTCGATAACGTGCGATTTCTGTCCGGCTTCCGACGAGACTGGTTATTCGATCCAACCCTGATCGGTGAGCTTCAGGCACACGATCTACACGGCCGAACGATCGCGGATGCATGTCGAGTATTGCCCGATCACCCTGCACCGCTGGTTCGTTCGGCCATCTTCCATCTTCTGTGGAGGCGTCAGTTGTTGGTCGACATGACTCGTCCGCTGCGCCCGTCGCAGATCCTGACGAGAAGGGAGGGGTGATGCAGCGGGCTGGCGTTCGGGTGGGTGTGGGCACCCGGTTCGTACTCGACGGTGAGGCTGCCGAGGTTGTCGAAGTCGCCGCGAACGACCATGGCGTCAGTGTTGGTCTCCGGATCGGTGCGGGCCGGCGAATGGTGATACTCGGTTTGCGTGAGCTGCTGGACTCCCGCCGGGCCCGGCCCATCGCAGACTGTGGTGATACCTCGGCGGATGAGCGCGGAGAACCCGCGAGCATCATCCTTGCCGAGTTGTCGGCAGTTCAGCGGGCGAGGGTGCTGGAGCGTGCGGGGCATATCAGGGAGGTGTTGACCGGATACCGCGCCGGGAGTGTCGGATTGGCCGCGGCCGGTGAACCCCGGACCGGATTCGATCCTTGCCTGCCGTTGACCAGACGGTATGAGGCCAAGGCCGCCGAACTCGGTGTTGGAGTCCGCACCATCAAGCAGTGGGTTTCGCTGTTCCGGGCAGACGGCGAGGCTGGGCTCGCGCCCAAGCCGTCGATGCGCAGGGGCGTGGTGGGTAACTCGGACGAGCGGTGGGTTGAAACCGCCCTGGAGGTGATGGTCGAGCATGTGGACCAGTCGCGTCCGTCGCGGACGATGGTGATCGAGCGGACCAATGCGCGGGTCGCGGCGCGGTTCGGTGAGGGTGTGGTGCGGGTGCCGTCGCGGGCGACGGCGTTTCGGGTGCTCGAGCAACTGGAGCGGAGGCATCCGACGTTCCGGCTGAGTACGAAACGGAACCGTGATATCGCCGCTCGACCGGCGGGGGTGTATGGGAAGCTGCGGCCGACCCGACCGGGGGAGTACCTGCTGATGGACACGACCCGGCTCGATGTGTTCGCGGTCGATCCGGTGACATTGCGGTGGGTGCAGGCCGAACTTACGGTTGGGATGGATTGGTACACACGCTGTGTCGTCGGGATCCGGGTCACGCCGGTGTCGACGAAGGCGGTGGATGCGGCCGCGACGTTGTATCAGGCCTTCCGGCCGCGACCTGCGGGCAAGGACTGGCC
This sequence comes from Rhodococcus koreensis, assembly GCF_017068375.1. Classification (NCBI taxonomy): domain Bacteria; kingdom Bacillati; phylum Actinomycetota; class Actinomycetes; order Mycobacteriales; family Nocardiaceae; genus Rhodococcus; species Rhodococcus koreensis. The sequence goes on along the minus strand of NZ_CP070610.1, from coordinate 778,667 downwards.
CGCGCATGCGGTCTGGCCCGAGCACGGCATTCCGCGGTCGCTTCTGGTCGATGTCGAGGCGATCGACGGGCCGATGGCCGGGGCGGCGTCTCCGGCGATCGTGCCCGAGACGGTCGTGATCGATCACGGCAAGATCTACGTGTCGGAGCATTTGACCAGCGTGTGTCAGCGGATGGGCATCTCGATTCAACCGGCGCGGCTGCGGACCGGTCGCGATAAGGGGCCGGTGGAGCGGTTCTTCCGCACTATCCGGGAGGACCTGCTGCAGGCGCTGCCCGGGTACAAGGGTCCGGATGTGCATTCGCGGGGTCTGGCGCCCGAGTCGGAGGCCTTCTTCTACCTCGACGAGCTGGAGGACATAATCCGGGAATGGGTGGCGGTGGTCTATCACCATCGCCCGCATGAGGGTCTGCTGGATCCGCATTTGCCGACCTTGGAGTTGTCGCCGGCGATGATGTTCGAGCACGGCATGGCCCGCGCCGGGTACATCGAGGTGCCGCGCGATCCGGATCTGGCGTACGAGTTCCTTCGGACGCACTGGCGCACCATCCAGCACTACGGTGTCGAGATCGCGGGGCGCCGCTACAACGGCCCCGGACTCGACCCGTACCGGAACGTCACGAGCGGTTACGGCGGGGCGGCCCACGGGCGGTGGCCGATTCAGGTCGACTCCGACGACATCACCCGCGTCTACTTCCGCGATCCCGACTCGCGGCGGTGGCACACCCTGGAATGGGAACACGCTCCGTCACTGCAGATGCCGTTCAGCGAGGATGCATTGGTGTTTGCGCGCCGGTTGGCGAAGGAGAAGTACACCTATCCCGACGATCGGATCGCGGTCGCCGACCTGCTCGAGCGCTGGAGCCTCGGGCTCGGGTCGAGCATGCAGGAGAGGCGGGTGGCGTTGCGGCTCTCCCGCGAGCCCGCAGACCTGGAGGTGACGGCCGCGGCGCCTTCCGCAGAGGTGGGCGACGACGACAGCGACGACGAGCTGGACCTGCCCGGTGGCGATCCCGGTGCCGGCCCGATCGATGAGGACGACTTCTACGCCGAGGCGCTGGAGGACGTGTGAGCGGCGATGCCGACGAAATCACCGACGCCGAACGGCGGTTGGACAATCTCACCCTTGCCCGCAAGGAGGGATGGCAGCGGTTCGCCACCGCTCCGACGCGGACTCAGCCGGAGGTGATGACCCGACAGCAGATCACAGCGTTGGGTGTGGCCGCGCGGGCGGAGTACGACCGGGCACGGCGGATCTGGCACGCCAACCTCGGCCCGCTCAAGACGCCGCAGCTGGCCGAGTTGCATGAGGACCTGTGGGACATCGTCGACAGCAACTGCCAGGATGGGGACAAGGCCAAGGGGGCGGTCGGGATCGATGCGCTTCCGGGGCTGGGCAAGACCACCTCTGTGTTGGCGTTCGCGAGGGAGTTCCATTGCCGCGAGATCGGCGACTTCGGTACCCGGACCGCAGCCGGTCACGAGCGCTGGCCAGTGTGCCGGGTGGGGCTGACCGGGAACACCGGGATGAAGGAATTCAACCGAGCGATGCTGAAGTTCTACGCCCACCCGGGCACCGAGCGCGGCACCGCCGCCCAACTCGCCGACCGCGCACTTGACTGTGTACTGTCCTGTGAAACAACGCTATTGGTGGTAGATGACCTGCATTTCCTGCGGATGCGAGCCCAGAGTGGGGTCGAGATCAGCAACCACTTCAAGTACATCGCCAACGAATTCCCGGTCACCTTGATCTTCATCGGCGTGGGTCTTGCCGCGCGTGGCCTGTTCTCCGAAGGCTCCTCCTACGCCGAGGCGGTGCTCGGGCAGAGCGGGCGTCGGACGACCCCGCTGGGCATGCGTCCGTTCGTCGTGGACACCGAGGTCGGGCGCCGCGAATGGCGACAGATCCTGCTGGCCCTCGAACAGCGTCTCGTGCTAGCCGACAAACACCCCGGCATGCTCGCGGACCACCTGTCGGACTATCTGTTTGCCCGATCGACCGGGCACATCGGTTCGCTGATGACACTGATCAACCGTGGCTGCCAACGCGCTGTCCGCACCGGCGCGGAGCGGCTCGACACTGAGCTGCTCAATCGGGTCCGGGGCGACGCGGCCGCCGAGAAAGCGCGCCAGGAACTGCAGGCGGCCGTCGCGGCCCGGCGCATCACCACAATCCCGATGCGGGAAGCGGTGTGAACGCGAACCGCACACTGCCCATCCGGGTCCCGCCGCTGCCGGGCGAGGCGCTCGACTCGTGGCTCGAGGCGATCGCGCACCGCACCCGCACCGCGTGGGCGGACCTGACCGCCGCGGTCGTACTCACCCCGCCGACGCCCGGGGGATTTCGGCACAGCGATTGGGCCGTGTTCTTGAGCGGCGGCGAAGCGGCGGGGATCGCGGCCGCCACCGGCGCCGCTCCCACGACGGTCGAGGCGATGACCTTGGCCCGCTTCGACGGAACCGCGGTGGACATCGACCGCGCCCGGCGCCGCGTGGTCTGCACGTTCCCCTGGAGTCGGCCGCACGGAGCGCGGTACTGTCCCGACTGCCTCGCCGAGACCGGCGGGCGATGGCAGCTGCAGTGGCGGCTGGGTTGGGCGTTCGCCTGCACCATTCACCGATGCCTGCTCGCCGATAGCTGTCCCCGCTGCTTCCGGCGCCAGCGCGGGCAGCCGACCCCCGGCGACACAATCCCGGATCCCGGGCGCTGCGGGCGCCCGGCCCGTCGGCACGGCGGCGCCTCGGCGCCTCCGCGCTGCGGCGCCGATCTCACCCGCACCGACGTAGCCCGCTTCCCGGCCGGCCACCCGGTCCTGGTCGCCCAGCAGATCGTGTGCGACACCATCGCCGCGGGCACCGGATCGTTCGGCGTGTACGCCGAACGGCCGCTGTCGACGCGAGAGACCCTCGCCGACGTGCGCACCCTCGCCGCACGTGCGCTGTGGCACGCACGCCATGAGGACCTCGCCGCCCGATTACCCCCCGAACTCGCCACGGCCTACCGACAAGCGAAGGCGACCAACGGATCCCGCGACTGGCCCAACCCGCCGGACAAACCCGGATCCTGGGCGCCGACACACGCTGCGCTGGCCGCGGCCGGCGTCACCGTCGCTCTGCAGGTGCTCGATGCACCCGACATCGCCTCCGCCGGTGATCGGCTGCGGTGGCTGATGCGCGGCGGCCACCACAGCGGCCTGGTCATCACTCCCAAGACCGTCCGCTCGTGGGGCCGCGACACCAGCGCAACACTAGAGGCGGTGCAGCTGAGCGCGCTGACCCCGCTGCTGCAACCGGTCCACCAACTGCGGTACCGCACCACCGCCGACTACCCAGGCCACCCCGAATCGGACGAGCGTCGCGTCGACCGCATCCTTCGCCGCCTACCCACCCTGCTCTGGCCACAATGGTCCCTTCGATTCGCGCTGCCCGGGTGCGGTCACACCGAGACCAGCGCGGCACTCGCCGTCGCGACCCTGCTCGTCGGATCCCGACTCAGCCGAACCACCGCCGCCGACATGCTCGGCGCGGCGGCAACACCGCACTCGATCTCACGGATCCTCAGTCAGCTTGCCGCGCACCAGCACTGGCCCGACGCCAGTGCCGCTCTCCTCCGCCTCGCCGACTACCTCGACATCACCGAGGTGCCGATCGATTACGCCCGCCGACGCGCCCTGAACTACGAGGACCTACTCCCCGACGAGCAGTGGACCGACATCTGCCGGCGCACCCTGACCCCGCCCGGGGACGCGACCAAGACCGATGTCATCCGACGCTGGCTGTTCCAACGCCTCAGCGGCCTGCCCGCCCACCGCGCACCCAGTGCCAACAGTAACTACGCATTCCACACGAAGCTCGCCGCGCTGCCGCGCCACCTGACGCCCGACCTCGCCGCACACCTCGATCACACGGCCCGGCAATTCCTCACCCACCACGGCCTCGGGGAGGAACCGATCACCTGGCACCCACCCCTCGACCTGATTGCTGGATTAGACTTGCCCGCAACCAATCCGGAAGCCATCGACATCACCACCCTGCACCGACTGATCCGATACGAGCGACGTTCCTACTCCGCGGCCGCCGACCGACTCGGCACAAGTATCGACACCGTTCGCCACCTCCTCGAAACCCACCCCGCCCCAGAATCGGCGGCCCAGCTCCGCATCCGGGGCCACGCGTTCGCGCGAGTACGCGCCGCACTTCCCGAAAACACATTCATCGAGCTCTATCACCGCCAGAACCGCAGCCTGCGCGAGATCGCACGCAGCCTCGACGTCAGCAAAGCGACCATTGCGGCCCTGGCCCGCGACTACAGAATCGAACTACGGCGACCACAACCACGACCATGCATCGTCATCGACAGAGACTGGCTCCACGACCAATACGTCACCCGCGGGCACACGCTCACCCAAATCGCCCACGAGACCGGTGTCAACCGCGGCACCATCAAACGCTGGCTCACCGTCCACAACCTCCCCTGCCGAACTACCACCCACCGCGGCGGCCGTTCCGCCGCCGGAGTAGTGCCGACTCCTACCCTGCTCCGGCCGACACTGGTCCGCCCATACGGCCGTCAACGACTTCAACGCTTCATCACGGCAACCGAACACCGGACTATCGATGCCGCAGCGCGCACCATCGGAATCACACCGTCCACGTTGACAATCCAGATAATAAGGCTCGAACGAGAACTCGGTGGCGAGCTCCTGGTTCGTGCTCATGGACACCACCCGATGAGCCTCACCCCACTGGGAGCGGAAGTACTCGCCGTAGCCCGAGACCTTGAAGTACCCATACTCGCGCCGCTGTAAGAAGTGTCGCAGATCGGAGACACGCGAAGTGGTCACGTCGTGAGACAGAAATCGATCGCACCTGGTCAGTACGGCCGAGACATGCCACCGGCTCGGAGAACCTACAACAACCCCGCCGCCCGCTGGACCTTCTGCACTCTGTGTCATCACCGCGGCTATCACAGCCGCGCCGACGCCAAAGCCGTCCGCAAGAGACACCCCGGCGAGAAGGGACTCGCCGTGTTCGTCTGCCCGCACACCACCGGACTGTTCCACATCGGGCACCGCCCAGAAGCGTTGACCAGCGGTCAGATCGATCGGCACCGACTGCGAAACCAAGCAGTCCGAACAGCACGAAGTCAGCGACAATGACCTGCACCAGCATCACATCAGGGGAATCCCACGTCCGCTCGGACGCGCAGCCTCCCAAGTGGTCGCCCCCGTTCTCGGCGCGGGAACTTCACTCCGACAGCAGATTCGAAGGCAATCCACCTAGGTGTAAGAACTGCCCGCAACCCTCCGGCACTCGATACATAAGCATGTGACATTGTAAGGTAGGTTGCAATCGGTGAGGGATCCTTCGATATCTCACGCCCGGGCAGGGCCAGCCATGAAACAGGCAGGGGGTGAACTGCCATGAACGACATGACCCACGTCGACGCGCGCAGCAGTGCCCCCGACAACCCAGCAGTGTTTCGTTGTCATCGACTCGCCCGCTCCACTGCCCGAGACCGGCTCGGGCGTGGGGACGTGCCGTCCGCCCAGAAGGATGCCCCCATGTGCCGCTCGAAAGCCCACGGAAGTGGTCGCCGTTGCCCCGGTTGCGGAAGCTACAAGGCCGCTGCAAAAGCCAACGCGAACAGACGACTGGGCCGTGAAGCTCGGAAAAAGGTGGTCGACCACCTGAAAGAGCAGGGGATGGCCCTGACCGCGGCGGCGGTGCAGGCGGCACCCCCGAGTGTCCTACCGGAGCTGATGTCGGCGTTGGGAATCGATTCCTCGGTGCTGGGGGACACCCCGATGCCGAGCGTCCACGCCAACCCGCCGTCGGCGAAACTGCTGATCGCGCACGCCGAAGCCGAACGCGCGACACTCACCGCACCGCAGATCACCCCGGCGCAGGCCGCGGTGGAGAAAGCTGAACAGCGCGTTACTGCAGCTGATGCGGAGGCCGAGGACGCGCGGAAGGCCGTCAATCGGCTTCGCGCCCGGCTGCGGAAGGCGAAGAAGGCCGCCGCGGAAGGGACCGGAGCAGAGTCCGAGGTCGCCGCGAAGCAGAAGGACCTCGACGACGCCAAGCAGGCGCATCTCGACGCCAAAAGCAGGCAGGTCGAGGCCCGGGAAGATCTGGCCGCCGCCAAGTTCGGGATGCGCGACGACATGGCCACCGACGCCGAACGCGACGCCTACTACGCATCCCTGTCCGATGACGAGGTCGACACGATCACCCGAGCGTTGAACCGCCGCTCCGCAGCTGCAGCGGCGCAGGCGCTCTCCGAGGGTGGCCGGCCCGCGCTGGCGTCGGCTCCCCGGGACGCCACCGTCTACATCGCGGGGACCATCGTGATGGAAACCGGCTCCGGTGTCACCGACGTCGAGGGACGCATCCTCGACGGCGGCACGGCCATCTACCGGCGCGCCGCCTCGGACTTCGTCATCTTGCAGCGCAGCGGCGACGCCTACCATCCGGTTGCCCAGGCGCACGGCAAGAACGATGCTCTGGCCAAGGCCAACCGCATCCCCGTCATGACCGGGCCCGATCCGTTGCCCGCGCACGCCACCGAGATGCAGAGGCAAGCCCACGCACTGAAGGGGGACGTCGCCCTCGTCGTGGCTCGCCGAGCAGTCGACGGCTACGCCGTAACGCCGGCGGCGCAGCAGGCGACGATCGACGAGGAGATGGCCGAGGCCCGGGACAAGCTGACCGATTCGGTCGGCGGCGGCCCCGTCCGCGCGGACATCCACGACGGCGGCAAACGGCACCGGCGGGTACTGCGGGAGAAGGCCGCGGTCGAGGCCGGCGAGCAGGCCCGCGCGACAGCACTCGCTGTCGGCGCCACCACGGCCGAGGCCGACGCCGCCTATGCCAAGGCACACCGGCGCACCTTGGGAACCCAGACGGTCGGCGGAGGCACCATCCCGCACTTCGACCACGACATCCCACCGCAGAGCCTCGGCGCCGACAACCACGCCAGCTTGTGGCGCAGCGGAATACGCGCCTACGGCAAGGAAACCGCCGACGACTACCCGGTGATCGCCCAGCGGGCCGGGGACCTGAAGGCATGGGGATTTACGACCGGACCCGGCGGGCACGTGCAAACCTCGAACATCGGCGCGCTGACCACCTCGAACGCGGAATTCGTGCAGAAGGTGCTCAGCTACCAGGAGCGCAGCGCACTGACCACCTACACCGGCGGCAGCTACCGCTCGATCAACGCCGCCATCACCGGCCGCGACCCGAACCCGTCCGGACACATCAAGACCGTGGTGTCCCAGCTGGACTCGGCATTCGACAAGTTCCGCGGCCACAACCCGAACACACAACCGATGACACTGGTCCGCGGCACCCAGATCCCGAGCGGGTGGAAGGGCAGCACCGAGGAGTACATCGACTCGGCATTCACCGTCGGATCGCGGATGGAGATCGGCAAGGTCACCAGCTTCTCCACCAACCACGGCACGGCACACAACTTCGCCGGCCACCCGCCGTACATGATGGTCGTCCGCACCCGGGACGGGCTTCCGGTCAAATCGATCTCGAGCTACTCCTCCGAAGACGAGGTCGTCCTCCCGATGGGCACCCACCTGCGCTGCGTGAAGGTCGACCACCACGGCATCAGCGGCCGGCCGACCGTGTACATGGTCGCCGAAGACCTCGTCGCCGAAGCCGACGACGGCACCGGCGGCAGCGCGACCAAGGCTGCGTAACCCATTCTCCACCAGGTAAAATGACACGTCCCCTCCCGAGAGGGGCGACGACGGAAGGACCACCACCATGGCCGCACTCAACGACGAGCAACTCGACGAGATCCGCCGGCACCTCGACGAAGGCATGACCCCCGACGCCATCGCCGACTACCTCGGCCGCGTCGCCGACCTCGACCTGATGGACATCGTCACCATCCGCTCCGCGGCCGTCGCCCTCTCCCGTGGGGAGACCCCATGACCGCACCCACCGCGGGCAGCGACACCGCACTGCTCGCCCGCTACGGAAACGCCCTGACCGGCCTGGCCGCCGGCGACGCCTGGGGCTATCAGGTCGAATTCACCAGCTACACACGGATGCCGGCCTACCCGGTTGCCCCACCGGCGGGCCGGTGGGTTATCTCCGACGACACCCAGATGACCATTGCCCTTCATCGGGCTCTGGCCGAGGTCCACGACTTCGACGACATCGAAACGGTCACCGCCGCCATCACCCGGCAGTTCCTGCTGTGGCAGGTCGACCCCGACAACACCCGCGCCCCGGGCCGCACCTGCATGACCTCGCTACACAACCTCCGCGCCGGTGCCCGCTGGTACGACACCGACGGCGCCGTCGAATCCGCCGGCTGCGGGGCCGTGATGCGCCTGGTCCCCACCGCCTTCACCCCCGACCCGTATTGGTTGGGTCTGACCGCCCTGCAGGCCGTGATCACCCACAAGCACCCCCGGGCCGTCGTCCCGGCGTTACTGCTTGCCGACGCCACCCGCCACGCCCCCGAGTACCGCGGCCGGTTCCTCGCGCACGCCCTCACGACTGCCGCGCAGATCTACAACGGCACCAGCACCTGGACCACGGATCCCTACCTGCGGGATGTCCTCGCCCCGATCACCGGGGACGTGTCGTCCTACCTGGTAGAAGGGCTTAACGACGGGACCGCGGACATCCTCACCGCCGCCGCGGGCCGCCTCGAACAGCTCCGCCACCTGCCGCCGGCCGAATTCGGGGACCCCTGTGCCGGGATCGGTGAAGGGTGGGAGTCGGCCAGCGCGGTCGCCCTGGCCCTGCTGGTCGCCGACCTCGCCACCACCTCCGACAATGATCCCGCGGCCGCAGCCCTGACCGGGCCCGAAGCGCTCGCCTGGGCATCAACGAGCAACGGCGACTCCGACTCCATCGCCTGCATCGCCGGCGGCCTCATCGGCTCCGCCCACCCCGAGAAGGACTACTGGGCCGCAGCGGGCCTGACACCCACCTTCGAGCCCCGCTACGCCGACGAAATCTTGGCCGCGGCCAGCCAGCTCCCCGTCGGTGCCCCGGCCGACTGACACTCCTGCCGCGTCTTGTTCTCGCGACGTATCGCCCCGCCCCTTTCATCGCATCAGGTCGTCGGTCGGGGCGGTTGCCGCATTGGACTTGATCGACTCGATCCCGGTCTGGGCCGCCGCCTTCGAGGTGTAACCCTGACTGGCCGCGATGATTTCGCCGTTCGCAGCCTTCAGGTGAAAGGCGAAACTGTCCGGCGGTGTCCTTGAACAGCTCGAACTTCGCAGTCATCGCTCCTCCTCCGATGAGTCCACGAGTGTCGCGGACCCCGTGCGACTTCACGGTAGGTCGACCGAGAGCCCACCGGCGGCAGAACACTCTTTTCCTCCGGTACTGCCAGTAGGGTCGTCTGGTCCGTACCGAAGAACTCGAGGGGTGGATCTGTGGCACGCAAGGTCGTAGTAGAGCTGGCCGACGACATCGACGGCACCGTCTTCGGCGACGACGGTGAGAGCATCCACTATGCCGTCGACGGTGTCGAGTACGTGATCGACCTGAAGGACGAGCACGCGAAGGAACTCCGGGAGACCTTCGAGTACTACATCGCCCACTCCACCAGGGTCGGCGGCCGCAAACACCGGACGGACCGGCAGGTCAACCCCGCTACCGCGACGCGGTCGTCGGGTAAGACCCAGAAGATCCGAGCGTGGGCGATCGAGCAGGGCTACGCGCTCTCCTCCCGCGGTCGTATCCCCGCAGAGATCGAGCAGTGGTTCCGCGACGCCCATTGACGCACGTTTCCGATCGCCACTGTGAGCGCCGGGGCCAGTCGGAATACCACCAACTCGTCCGCTGTTGAAAAGGCTGACGGTGGCGCGCATACCCCGGGTACCACACCAGAAGAGTCGCTGCGAGCGACCACTTGCCGAGAGGCGATATGGCATCACCGTCCCCCGACCGGGTAAGACCTACAGTGCGTAGCGTTCCCGGGTGAAGAGGGGATGAGGAGCCGCTGTCACCGGGGAAGGCGACAGCGGCTTCCCCATTTATCGGATAAGCTTTGTCACAGGGCATCCCGGGTGATCGACCCCGGATCCAGATCTCCGCGCTGCCCTTTGAAACTGGGATGCCGAAGCCCGCCCGGCAGATATTCGCGATACGCGACGTCCACCACGACCACCGGATCGACCCAGCGCACCATCCCGTGCTCGGCCGCGGCCGCGACCTCGGACTCTGCTCCGAGCGGGCTGGTACGGCGTTCGAGGAGGGCCAGCTTCTCCTTCAACTGGCGACGCACCGCCATGGTGAATCCGGTCCCCACCGCACCCACATAGCGGAGAACCGCGTCGTCGTCGTATGCGCCGAGAACGAGGGCGCCGACCAGGTGGCGCTGAACACCGCCACCCGGGACCCAGCCGACCACAAGGGCAGAACTTCTGGTGCGTAACAACACTTTCCGCCACGACCGGGAGCGCTGACCGGGCAGATAGGGCGAGGACACTTTTTTGAAAATCGCGCCTTCCATCAGGGAAGTGCGGGCCGCCTCCAGAATGACCGCGCCGTCCACGGATACCCAGTGCGGCAAGAACTGGACGGGCAGGCCGGGCCCGTGCAGCTCGTGGCCGAGGTCGCTCAGGGTGGCACGGCGCTCCAGATACGGGGCCGCCGTCAGATCACCGCCGTCGGCAGCGAGAACGTCGAACGGCAGGTACGTGACCGGCACCTGCCGGCGCAGGGCCGTGGTCGGGCGCAGAGTGTTCGCGCGCTTCTGCAGGCGGGCGAACGACGGCCGCCCCTGGGTAAGGGCCACGATCTCACCGTCGAAGACGATGCGGCCACCCCGGTCGAACTTCTCGGACAGCGCCGCGGCCACCTCCGGGTACGAGGAGGTGACGACGTTGAGATTGCGGGTCCACAACACCGGCCGCTCCCCCCCGCCGACCGCAGCTAATAGGCGGAAGCCGTCGTACTTCATTTCCGCCGCCCAGTCGCCGGTGTTCTCCGGTGGGTCACCAGGGGAGGCCAGCATCGGCGCGATCAGCCGCATGAGCCGATTGTGCGCCCATCTGCCCAGCTCCGGCGACCTTTTCCGGGTCACGGCGCCGAGGGTGCGGCGCGATCCCGGCCCCATCCGGGACCGCCCGGACTGCTCGACCGCCGGTGGCATGACACCCTGTCAGTCGACACGTCACGCCCGCCGAACGCCGGAAGGACCCCGCACCACCCATGACCACCTGGACCCTCTGGATCGGCGCCCTGTTGGTCGTCGGCGGCTCGGCCGCCCAGCTCACACATCACACCGGAGCGGCCCGCGCACTCTGGGTGCTCGCCGTGCTCGCCTTCATGACCACGACCGTCGGGGCGGTGACCGCTGCCGAGTTCTCACTGCCGTTGGTGCTGATCCTCGTGGGCGCGATCGCGGCCACCTGCGCCCTGATCACGGTCACCCGTGAGCCGACAAACGCCAATGCCGCCGCGCGACCGGGCGCGCGGTGATCACCGCGGTCTGCGCCGTGGCCTTCGGTGTCCTGCTCGGGGGATCGGACCTGGCGGACCGGTGGCGCACCCGCCGGTCGGAGCGGGCGCGTATCGCCGAGATCGCCGCCGGTCTCGACCGCTTTCAGTGGTGGGTGCTCGAGGATCTCGCCGCCGCACGCCAGGCGTTCCTGTACCGAGACCGCGCAACCGGGGACGAGGAGGTTCGGGCGTTCCTCGCGGCCCGCGAGGCCGCCATCAACGTCGGTATCCCCGACGAGGTGGCGGTGTACCGGCTGGCTGACCAGATGATCGGGGAACGGGACCAGCAACGGCTGGGATAAACCCGTCCGTAGCGGTGCGGCCTCGGAAGTGTCCGACGGGCCCGGCCGTACCCATCAGGTCCGGGGCGCGCACCGCGTAGGTGCCGGTGACAGCAGGTCGATCGTCGGCTCCGCCCCTTCATGCAAGAGCCACAGGCCGCCACACACCGATCTGCGGAACCCCGCAGATCAGGACCGGGAACGGGTCACCGGTCTGGGCAGTGAGTGGCGACCTGTTGCTCGTCGCGATCGTCACAGTAGGTCGTCCCTCTGACATTTAGCCTCGGAGGGAGTTCGCCCTCGACGAGATACGCCAGCTCCTCGACTCCCTGCAGATGCTGGCCTCGGACCAGCCTGTCGAGGACAAGGCGGCAGCACGCACTTCTGTCCGAATGCCAAGCCCGCGCCGAGGGAAGCTGCCGCACACTGCGGAAACAGGTCGCCTACGCCGAAGAGTTGACCGCACTTCTCGCCGGGCGTTCACCCGCGATCGCTGCGCGGCGGCCGGACGAGGTGCGGGCCGATGCTTCCCGGGCATAAAGCCCCACCGACCCGCACCACGCTCTGTGCCCCCGATGTTCGAATGGGGAACCTGCTGGGCAGACGCACCCGAACCCTCCGAGCGGGGCAGTGGCGAGGCTACCACTCGATCGAACAGGTGTGCGATTGAATTGCGTCAATCGGCGCCATTTGGTCCCAACGGCAACCCGTTGGGGCCAGGTCAGTGCTTGGTGGGGTGGGAGGGCTGCGGGTGCCCAGCAGCGGCGACCGAGAACTCTGGGCGCCGCCCTACCACCAGTCTCGGGTCTGGCAGTGCGATCCCGCCCTGCTTCGGTGCGCAAGCCCGTCTGCTGAGCGGGTGTCGCGTCCGCGCACTCGTCTGTCGGTGACGCTCGGTAAACTCGGGGTTGTTCTGTCGAGCATCCCCCCAGATTTTGCTCGCGGAACACCCCCAGTGGCCCGGCATCACCCCCCGATGTCGGGCCACACCCATGTCGGAACCGGACGACTCATCGAGTGCGCGTTGTCATCTGCAGACAAAGGCCTTGAAACGGGTCTTGAACGGGGGTTATGACACTTCCCCGTCGCTTCGGTCCGAGGGTGTTGAGCCCCCGCCGCTGGTATGTGGTTACTCCGGGTTACAGCTACCTCTTCTGCATGATCGGCTGCGGTTGTAGGCTTCCGCGCATGACTGACAGCGGACGTGAACTCGATCTCGTCATCTACGGTGCCACCGGGTTCGTCGGGAGGTTGCTCGCCGGCTATCTCGCACGCACCGCCCCGGACGGTGTGCGGATCGCTCTCGCCGGACGGTCCCAGGCGAAACTCGGGGCAACGCGGTCCGCGCTCGGGGCCCGCGCCGCCGAATGGCCGATCGTCATCGCCGAATCCAGTGACGCCGTCGCGCTCGCCGAGCTCGCGTCCCGTACAAGGGTTGTCGCGACCACGGTGGGCCCGTATGCGAAGTACGGCACCGAACTCGTGGCCGCCTGTGTTGCCGCCGGCACCGACTATGTGGATCTGACCGGAGAGGTGTTGTTCGTTCGCGAGAGTATCGACGCCCACCACGACAAGGCCCGCGCCAACGGTGTGAGGATCGTGCACTCCTGCGGCTACGACTCCATTCCCTCCGACCTGGGCGTGCACGTGCTGCACCAGAGAGTCCAGGCCGACGATGCGGGGGAACTGGCCGACACCACCCTGGTCGCGTCGCTGAGCGGCGGCGTCTCCGGTGGGACGATCGACTCGCTGCGCACCCAGATCGACGTCTCTCGCAAGGATGCGGCGTTGCGTCGGCTCGCCGGCTCCCCGTACGCGCTGAGCCCCGATCGAACGAAGGAACCCGACCTCGGCCGACAGTCCGACGTCGCCGTGGTCGACGGCGCCGACATCGACCCGCAGGTACGCGGGTGGAAGGCCCCGTTCGTCATGGGCTCGTACAACACCCGCATCGTCCGGCGCAGCAACGCGCTCCAGGGGTGGGCGTACGGGCGCACCTTCAGATACCGGGAGGTGATGAGCGTCGGCGACTCGCGCCTGTCCCGCGTCTACGCGGCCGGTGTCGCGGCAATCCTCGGCGGGCTCGTGCTGGGACTCAGCGTTCCGCCCACCCGGTTTCTCCTCGACCGCATCCTCCCCTCACCCGGCGAGGGTCCCAGCGAGAAGACCCAGCGCACGGGCTATTTCGCGATGGACATCTACACCACCACCACGACCGGCGCCCGCTACGCGGCACGGGTGAAGGCGCAGGGCGATCCCGGATACCGGGCCACCGCGGTCCTACTGGGGGAGTCGGCACTGAGCCTCGTCCTGGACCGCGACCGCCTCCCCGACGAGGCCGGTGTCCTCACCCCGGCCACCGCGCTCGGCGACGTCCTCGTCGAACGACTGCGCAGCGCCGGCGTGGAGATCTCCGTGCGCAAACTCTGAGGTGCACTCCGCGTGGAAGGCGTTGGGCCGTGCGGACACATGCAGGAAGGCTCCTGCCCTGCGGCGCGGCACCTCGGAGCTGTCCACGTACTCCTCGGCCGGCCCGGTAGGGGCGCCAGGTGGGCGGGCGCCGACCCGGTTGGGGTGATCCTCCTGTTGCGTCGAGGGTTACAGGCCCGACGCGAGAACACCGGCGGTCGGCTGTCGTGGCTGCGTGTGGTTGCCGAGATCGAGGCGACCCGATCGCCGCGGCGATCAGGTCCCGGTGCGGTGCTGGTGCACGCGCGAGGTCGCTTCCCGGGCCGTCGGGGGATAAGTGCAGGCTGTCGGGGACATGTCATCTTCCCAGGTGGAAGCCGTACTTTGCCGAGCTGGCTCCTGCGAGTCTCCGCGCACGGTGGCCACGCGTACAAGTTCCTCCGGAGGCCATCATCATCGGGCCCGTACCTTGCAAGCTATCGCTGTAGTGTTACCGACGCGGATTGCAACCGAACGAACACCTGCAATCGCCGAGAAGGCAATGAACAGGAAGGACTCGTGCGAAGATGGCCAACCCACATCGACTGACCACCGATCAGGTCCTGGAGTTGATCAAGGAGGAAACCGGCACCGAGCTGTCCGCCTCGACGTTCCGCGGGTACGTCACCCGGGGGCAGGCACCGGCGCCGGTGGAGAAGATCGGTCGCACTCCGCTGTGGAAGCGCTCGGAGATCATCGAGTGGGCGAACAACAGACCCGGCCAGGGCGCGCGCACCGACATCCCCAAACGGCGCCGCCGCCGCGCCGACTGATCACACTTCATCCCCACGACACGCAGGCTGCCGCGAACCGACGAAACCGGCTGTCCAACAGTCGGATCCCGGTGAAGGCTTGCGGTTTTCCGGGTAAGGGAGCCCGTGCGGGGCTGTGGTGCACTTCGACCGGGGACGCCAGGACCGCTACGATCGTCCGCGGCTTGCGGGGGTCGGCTTCGCACATCAACGACAGCGCAACGACACAGGGGGAACGCACACACATGACAGCTGGTGAGGTCACACAGGCGGAGAAGGATGGAGCCGAGAAGTACAGCAGGGCCGTCCTGGCGGCGTACGACACCTTCGTCCTGAAGTGGAGCAACACCTACGCCTGGCGCTGCCCCCGCAAACGGCTCCTCACCCACTACAACACCCACCTGGGCGCACGGCACCTCGACATCGGCCCCGGCACCGGCTGGTACCTCCACCAGACCACCTACCCGACCGCGGCGCCCGAGATCACCCTGATGGACCTCAACACCAACACCATGGCGATGACCACC
Organism: Rhodococcus koreensis; assembly: GCF_017068375.1. Lineage (NCBI taxonomy): Bacteria > Bacillati > Actinomycetota > Actinomycetes > Mycobacteriales > Nocardiaceae > Rhodococcus > Rhodococcus koreensis. The sequence goes on along the minus strand of NZ_CP070610.1, from coordinate 763,166 downwards.
AGCCGCCTCGCCGACCGGAATATCACCCCCGTCGTGCACACCGGAAGCATCCTCGCCCCCATCGACCCGAGTGTGGGTGTATTCGATTCGGTGGCAGCGAACTTCGTGTTCCACTGCGTACCCGGAACCTGGGCGCAGAAGGGGCAAGCGTTCGGGCACATCGCCCGGGTCGTCGCCGACGACGGTGTGTTCTTCGGATCCACCATCCTCGGAACCGGAGTGCAGCGCAACCTCGTCGGCCGCACCCTCAACGCCCTCTACAATGGGCCAATCAAAGCATTCGACAACCGGGCCGACGACCTGGATGGCCTGCGCACCGCACTGTCGGCGGCATTCGAGACGGTCGATGTCACCGTCGTCGGGACAGTGGCGGTCTTTGCTGCGCACCGGCCGCGGCGCATCCCGCCGCAGTAGTCCGGGCGGACAGCCCAGTCCGCCTGGCGAACGGGCAGACTGTGGCCGGTCTCGCTGCGCCGTGTCGTCAGCCCATCGCGGTGGGATCGGAAGTGAGCCAGGGGACTACCCGCGGGATGACGAGGCACGCGGCTTACGTCGTTACCGGGCGGAAGTTATCGGACTTCGATGGTTTCAGCCAACCCGCTCGAGGTTGCACGCGATGATTTCGCACACGATGCCGGTCGACCCAGAGCGTCGGCTCGGGCGGTCGACGACATGAGCGACCGCCACGAGCGCGAACGGCTGCATTGCGCCGGCGGTCCGCGCTGCCACGTGTACCGGTCATCAATTCGCCCGCGGATGCTGTTGCCGGGCCGCGCAGGGCCTCGTCCGCCGGTTCGAATCGTCACCGGCGCAGGATATCCGGGTGCCCCGACATTCTGCGGAGCAAAACTGTGCTGACGTCGGGTTTTGGTTGGATAGCTGCGATAACTGAAAATATCGTCGCCCAGTGCGCACAAACCATGAGTGACGCGCTCAAGTTGCAATTCGTTCCCTGGGGCTGGCTGTAGGTTCTACATTGTTGCTGCTAGTCCGGTCCGGGGGTGTAACGAACAAAGTGCCTGACGAGGGAATCCGGCACGGGTCTCGGCGATGCAAATGCCAGGTTTACTCCGCTGAGTGAACGGCGGACTGTGTCGGGGCAGCTCGCCATGAACGGTGGGGCGGCTACTGGAGAAATATCTGGCCGTCTGACTACGGACGAGGTGGACGAGTCAGGGAGCGTGCGGCTTCTAATCGCGTGCTTGTTCCACGACCCAGGCTGCGACCTGTGTCCGGGAAGTGAATCCGAGTTTTGCCAGAATGTGCTCGACATGTCCTTGCGCTGTCCGCGGGGAGATCACCAGGCGGTTGGCGATAGCCGGGTTGGTCAGCCCTTCAGCGATCAATTCGGCAACTTGACGTTCCCTCTTGGTCAGGCGTGGCGAGGTGTCGTCGACAGGTGTAGATGCGCTCGACGGCTGCTCATGGAGGGCGTAGGCGATCGCCGCATCGAAACTAAGACTTCGGCCCCTGCGGTGGGCCGTCGTGAAGGCACTCTCGCCGAGTTTCTGCCGTATCTTAAGTTCGTACTCCTGTTGATGAATAAGCAAATTGGAATGAACTACGGTAGGGGCTCCCATTGATCGCGCCAGCTCTTCTGCTGCCCCCAGCAGAACCGCAGCTCGCGACTCGTCGCGTCGTTCGCAGGCAATCCAGGCCAGCGCTTCGAGACATGAGGAGGCGACGCGCGGGCTGTGAACTTGCCGAGTCAGCACCAGAGATTGTTCAAGCAGTCGCATTGCACGGTCGGTGTCACCCTGTCGCCACAGAACGATGGCTAGGGCCCACAGCGAGTACGACCGATACATTCTCTCGCCGTGCTTTTCGGTAATTGCGAGAACATGCTCGTAGCACTCGACGGACTGCTGCACCAAGCCGCATAGTCCATATGCCAAGCCCAGCCCATAACGGACGCTGATTTCGTGTGCGCGCTTGCCTTGTTTGCGGAATTCCGCCTGGGCGCTTTCGAGGCGCGGGTAGGAGCGGGCGGGATCACCGTTGTAGAGGGCCAGCATGCCGTCAGCACCGTCGACGAGGGCGCGCATCATTGGGTCGTCTGTTTGCTTTGTCGCTACGCGCCCCTTCTCCACGAGAGCTGCGCCGGCCTGGAAGTCGCCCTGCATGCTTGCCATCACGCTGGCGCAGTAGAGCGCTTTGACCCACTCGACGGTAGGTGGACCGCTATGGCGGGCAAGTAGGTTATTGAGCCAGCGCTTTGACTCGTTGTAGAGGCCCTGGGAGCCCCAGACCCAATAGAGCGCGGTGGCAATACGAATGCCATTGGGTAGATCGTCGGTAATGCAGAACTCGAGAGCTTCCCGGAGGTTCGGTTGTTCCCGTTTCAGGCGGGCGATCCAGTCGAGTTGGCGGGCACTGATCCAGTCGGCCTCCGCGTTCAGCGCCAACGCCTCGTACCAGTCCCGGTGCCGTCGACGCAACGCCACAGCCATACCGGTCTGCTCGAGTTTCTCGTACCCGTACTCGCGGAGGGTCTCGAGCATCCGGAACCGCACGACCGACCCCTGCTCTTCGCGGATCAGGATCGACTTCTCCACCAACGACGTCAGCGTGTCCAACAGTTCGTCCGGGTCGAGGCCCTCGCCGCACACCTGCTCCGCGGCATCGAGTTCGAAGCTTCCCGCGAACACCGCCACCTGTCCCCACACCAGTTGTTCACCGGCGGTGCACAACTCGAAACTCCAGTCGATGCACAACCGCAGGGTCTGTTGCCGCGTCGGCGCACCCCGGCTGCCGCGGGTCAGCAGGGTATAGCGGTCGGTCAGGCGCCCCAGGATCTGCTCCGGCGACATCGCCCGCAACCGCGCCGCCGCCAGTTCGATCGGCAGCGGCAATCCGTCGAGACGATGGCAGATCCCCGCCACGGTCGCCGCGTTCTCGTCGGTGAGCGCGAAACCCGGGACCGCGGCAGCGGCGCGTTCGGCGAACAGCGTCACCGCATCGTATGTGGGCAACCCCCGCAACGACGGTGTCCGCTCCGGATCCGGGACACCCAGCGACGGAACCCGCAGCACCGCCTCCCCACCGATACCGAGCGGTTCACGGCTGGTCGCCAGAATCCGCAACCGCGGACACACCCGCAGCAGGGGACCCACGAGTTCGGCGACCGCGTCCACCATGTGCTCGCAATTGTCGAGAACCACTAGCACTTCCCGCGGCACGAGGAACTCGACCAGCACCTCATGCACCGGCCTCGCCGACTGGTCCCGCACCCCCACCGCGGCAGCCACCGCGTCGACCAGCGACTCCTTCCGCAACTCACCCAACTCGGCCAGCCGCACACCGTCGGCATACTCGCGCCGCACAGCCGACGCGACTCGCAAGGCCAGCCGGGTCTTGCCCACACCCCCGATCCCGGTCAACGTCACCAACCGGGACCCGCCCAGCAGGTTCTTCGCCTCGGTGAGCTCGTGCCGGCGGCCGACGAAACTGGTCAGCTCCAGGGGAAGACCGCCCGTCGTACCCAGCGTGGAGGGCGCCGGCGAGCCTCGTCGGCCGCGCAACGTCGGCGGCAGGTCGTTCCCCTGCGTGCCCGATTCGGCGCGGAGGGCCATCTCGTCGACGGGGAGTCCGTGGGCGCGTTGCAGGGTACGCAGCTGTTCCCCGAAGGCGGCGGCGGTGGCCGGGCGCTGACCGGGCTCGCGGGACATCGCGCGGGCGATCACCGCGGACACATCCTCCGGGATCCCGTGCTCGCGCAGGTCGGGCACCTCCTGCGTGGTGATCCGCAGGAACTGGGCGACGACCTGTTCGCCGCAGCGACGTTCGAATGCGGCATGTCCGGTCAGGGCACTGAACAGGGTGGCGCCGAGCCCGTAGACGTCGGCCGCCGGGCTCGGCGGGTCACCGCCGAGCACCTCCGGTGCGGTATACGCCGGCGACCCGGTCACTGCACCGGTGGCCGTCTCGAAACCACCGGAGATGTGCGCGATACCGAAATCCGCCAACTCCGGCTCGCCGTACTCGGTGAGCAGGATGTTCCCGGGTTTGACGTCGCGATGCAGGATGCCGAGCCGGTGCGCCGTCTCCACCGCACCGGCCATCTTCACCCCCACCCGAAGCACCTGATCCGACGGCAGCGGGCCGCCCCGCCGGACCCGGGCCTCCAGTGAATCCTGCGGGTGATACGGCATCACGATGTAGGGAAAGCCGCTGTCGGTGGCGCCGACCTGCAGGATGTTGACGATGTTCGGGTGCCCGGTCAGCTGGCCCATCGCCCGCTGTTCCCGGAAGAAGCGGGCCCGGTTCTCGTCGTCGAGTTCGACGGTGAGCACTTTCACGGCGACCGTGCGATCCAGTTCCGCCTGGGTGCAGCGGTAGACCACGCCGAACCCGCCGCGTCCGATCTCCTGGACGTCGCCGAAACCAGCTCCACCGAGTTCGGCGGCCGGGGGCGGCGGGTACCGCTGAGTGTCGAGCGGATCACCTTCACCCATCGGACGGTCTACTTACTCCGTCGGCTAGTGGTTTCCGTGCGCTGGTCCCGACAGCACGACCAACGCGGATATAACTCTGCTCCCTTGAAGGCCAGTTCAAGGATATCGCTGGCTCCTTAACCTCGGGAGTTGTCCCTCACGTACCGGTGGCGAACTGGTAGCGCAGGGAAGGCTTGGGTTGAGCAACGCCGGCCGGGGTACCGAGCTATCGAATTATTGGTTGTCCTCAGTGACTCGGGGTCGGCACATCGAAGACGGCGAGCAGGTGGGCCAGCGTCACGTAGTACCCGGCGAGGACCACGAGATCAACTATGAGAGCTTCACCGAGAACGTCCCGCAATTCTTGGTACGCAGACTCGTCCAGCGAGGGCACTTTCTCAGCAAGGCTGCGACAGAATCGGTGGACTGCTGCTTCTTGTGCGTCAGCGCCTTCGAACGTCCCTGCCGCGAGTTGCTCGAGCTCGACCGGGGATAGGCCTGCCGCAAGCCCAATCCGTTCGTGGGCGTACCGCTCGAACTCGCACGCCGTGACGCTAGCCACGGCGAGAATCGCAATCTCTCGCAGCCGTTCGCTTATCTCCACCTCGAAGCGCAGAGCCGACCCCAACTCCTGGAGTCGCCGACCGACGGCCGGCTCGTGGAGCATGACACCGAATGGTCCGACCAGACAACCACGCTCGTCGGTCAATTGAAAATGCTGAGGTCCGGTTGCTCGCCGTCCGCCGGCGATCATGCGGTAGAGGTCCTCCTGTGCCGCCGTCAACTGGTCCGGTGCCAGGTTGGTCAAGCGCATGTCAATCTGCTTTCTCGAAGGTGCTTGGTGGAGTGGTGACAACCGCCTAGCGGTCGCCCGAATAGCGCTGACGGCATTAGCCACGCGCTATCTGGCCAGGAGCCATAGGTTGGAAGCTGAAACAGCCAACAACGAAGAGAATATTCTACATTATCGGTAAGCAGGGTTATAGCTTAGAATGGAAACAAAGGCGGCTCGGCCGAACTGTAGGGCAGGGCGAGGACGATGGAGGATTTCGCGTGGACGTCGCACCAGTCGATCAGCGTGAGCCGCGGCGTCGGTCCGGAAAGCGGACTCAGCTTCCGGATCAAGTGAAGGCCTATGTTCGGGAGCTGATCACCTCGGGGCAGGTCCGTCCGGGGGAGTTCTTGCGGATCGAGCGGATTGCCGAGGCGCTCGGGACCAGCCAGTCACCGGTCCGCGAAGGATTGCTGTCTCTGGCGAACGAGGGACTGTTGAATTTTCTGCCGCGCCGTGGATTCGTAGTTGCACCGATCACCGCAGAGGACATCAATGATCTGTACTGGGCGCAGGCGCAGGTGGCAGGCGAACTCGCTGCACGCGCGGCCGCAAAGATCACAGACGAGCAACTCGATGTCCTTGCGGCGAACGTGAAGCAGTACGCACAAGCCGTCAAGTCCGGCGATTGGGAAGCGATCCCGGAGATCGGTCTCGAGTTTCACAACGAGCTCCACCGCGCCGCGCAGGCACACAAGCTGGTAATGCTTTTCGACCACATCACGTCCAACCTGCCCAACCGCTACTACTCCGCCGGCAACCCGAAGCACACCGGCACGGAGCACCCCGCTCTACTCAAGGCATTGCGCAATCGGGACGCCGAAACAGCCAGACAGCTGATGTTCGACCACATCCTCGGGCAGGGCCATCGCTTGGTCGAGATCCTTGCGGAGCGAGGACTGTGGGCAGATTCGGCTCAGCTCGAAGAAGAAGTGTGATATTCGAGCGGCGCCACGCACTCCTGCGCGCCGAGGCCTCTAATGACGGAGGCCACGCCGGACACCCTCTCGAGATTCATGATCGAGTCCACGGCCGCCTCCGCTGCTTCCGGTGAGAGCACACCCTCAGCGTTGAGAAGGAACTTCGCGACCAGCTGATCGTCAGTGGTCCCCACTCCTCCGCTGGCCTGCGGGGTGCCCTTGGGGTAACGAAGCTCGGAGACATAAGTCTGGCCATGGGCATCGATCTCCAGCCGCGATGGACGGGCAGCCGGATCTGAAATCATGGACGGGATCCACTCTGGGTGCCGTTCATAGCTGATGCGGGTCATGAGATCGAGGACCTGGTCGTCGAACACGATCTCAGGAGACTGCCAGCGCTTGCTGGGCGGGAGTTGTTGGACGCCGACTGCAAGTCCGTGCGCAATGCTGAACTGCCCGTCGACCGCACGGTTGATGTCAGTGGTAAGCCAGGAGGCGCGCTCGACATGCCCCTCGCCCCAAGCGCGGATCGCATCGATCTCGGTCGGGCGAATGTTGTTGTCGCGCAATGTGTCGTTCACGAGGTCGAGCAAGCCATGCAGAGCACGGCAGTGAGGGTAGTGCTTGAACGAGTTCTCGGCGGGAAAGTGCCAGGTGGAACCGATTTCGTGGGTGATGTTCTCCGGTACCCATCGCTTTGTACCAATGAAGCGCGGATAGCCGAATTCGTCGTCGTCGAACGTCTGCACGTCACCTGTATGTCCCAGCAGTGCCATGTGAGCGGCAGTCAGGGCAGACTGGACTACGGGCCCCGCCATCGTGTACTTGATCGTCGAGATCGGGATGTGCTCGATCCACGAGCGATGGGAGTTTGCGGGCGTAATTCCCGCGGCGATGCCCAACGCGTGGGCCGTGACTTCGGCGGTTGCGCTGCGCAGCTTGGTGATGGCGGCGGTGGCACCGAAGATGGTCGAGGTATAGCCGAGGACTGCCGGCATCGTGACCGTCTCACCATCGACGTCTCGGATGTAGTCCATCGCCTTGCCGAACCGGTTCGAGATCTCGTGCGCGAGGGCGGTAGCGAGGATCAGATCGGTTCCATGCGCGTTCGCGGACTCGGCAATGGCGACGGCTCCCGGGAGCACGTACGGCGACACGTGCCCCGGCGGGAGCACCGCGTCGAAGTCCAGGGCGTTGATGAGCTCGCCGTTGGCGAACGCAGCACCAAACACGGACGAACGAATCGTCGAGCCCAAAATTGTCGCGGTGCGGTCTTCGCCGCCGAGAACCTGCGCATACTGGATCCCGATGCGGCCCTTGAGATCGTCACCGGCCGCGATGGCGCACCCGATGGAGTCGAGCAGGATTCGCTTGGACTCGTGAACCACGTCGTCCGGCAGGTCGTCGAAGCTCGCTTGCTCGACGAACTGTGCGAGCTTTTCGCTCGTCGCCGTCATGTTCCTACCTCTCGTCAACGAAACCGCCGGCCGTCATATACTGCCGCGCGGAGGTCTGGGTTATAGATAATGTGAGTGCTCAACTCAGGGAACGAAAACGCCACTCAGGGAACGAAAACGCCCTTGCCGGCGGTTTGTTGCTCCGCCAGCGCGTATGCCTCCGATGCCTCCGTCAGCTTCCAGGTGTCCGTGAACAGGGCGTCGACATCGATTCCGCGGTCCAGCACGAACCGCGCGCAGTGCTCCACTGCCGGGACTGAAAGTGTCCACGACGGAACGCACGTGATCTGTTTGTAGAGGTGTTCGGTGAGGTCGAAGTTGATCGTGGAGCCGACTCCCACCCAGCTAGCTGTTCCCCATAGGTCGAGCACGTGCAGCGCGTCGGCTGCCGCCGACGACGCGCCCGAGGTCTCCAGGCTCTTCGGCACTCCACGACCGCCGGTGAGATCGCGCACCGCATCGGACACCGAGTCGACCTCGGCTGGGTTGATCACCTCCGAGGCACCGAAATCTCGGGAGCGCTCGAGTCGCTTTGCGGAGATGTCGAGTGCGATCACACGTGCACCCATTGCCGAGGCGAGCTGAGTGGCAGCGAGACCGACGGGCCCCTGACCGAAGATGGCGATGGTGTCGGCACCCTGCAGCTGGAGTCGCTTCAACGCACCCCAGGCGGTTCCTGTTCCACAGCTGATGGCCGCCGCAGCGAGGTAGCTCAGCCCTTCCGGCGCAGGAATGACGGTGCTGACTGGAACCTTGATGTAGTTCGCGTGGGCACCGGGCGCTGTTGCTCCCATGGCAGTGGCGCCATTGCGGCACATCTGGGTCCATCCGGATCTGCACTGATCGCAATGCTCGCACCCGAAGTAGTGGTGCACCATCACCGATCGACCCATCAGCTCCGGCGAGACGTCTGCACCTACTGCCACGATGTCGCCAGCTGGCTCATGGCCGGCGATGACCGGTTGACCGAGACGGGGGCCACGGAAGGTGTGCAGGTCGGATCCACAGATCCCAGAGGCTTTGACCTCGACGATCACCTCCTTGTTTCCGGGCGTCGGATCGGGGAAATCTTCGAGCTCCAATCGACGCTCGCCGTAGAACACAACACCCTTCATCGGGACACCTCCGGTTTGGTGGAACTACCCGCGCATCGTTGCGTGGGTCACAACACTAACGATACAATATTATCGATAACAGTCCCGGGTCAAGCGGTGGTGGGTTGCGTGAATCGCGGATCGACGGTTGCGTGGGCCAGGTCACTAGCGATACGATATTATCGATAATCAATCCGGGTAACGCCACAGCGGTGCGTGAAATCGCAGACGAGCACCGGAATTGGCTGTTCGTACGTGAGCGCAAAGGTTATGGAGGAAGCGGATGAACGTGGTGACCAACCACTTGAATGTGATGACTGATCACTCCCAGCTTTTCATTGGGGGCGAGTGGGTTGCACCGTCGGGCAAAGAGACGATCGAGGTGATCTCGCCGTGGACTGAAGAGGTCATCGCCTCGGTGCCGGCGGGCACGCCGGAAGACGTGGATCGGGCCGTAGCTGCAGCCCGCGGGGCCTTGAAGTCCGGCCCTTGGTCGACGATGACGCTCGGTGAGCGAATCAGCATCGTCGAGCGTCTTCGGGATCTGATGCTCGAGAACGCCGAGGAGCTGGCGCAAATCACGACAGCCGAGATGGGTTGTCCGATCAGTCAATCGCGCGCCATTCAGGTGCCGAACCCCGTTGGGATCCTTCAGGCCTACGTCGACACGATCAAGACCTACCCGTTCGAGGAGGTGCGGCGGTCGGCCAACGGCCAGGCGCTGGTCGTCCGAGAGCCCGTCGGCGTCGTGGCGGGGGTGGTCCCCTGGAATGTGCCGCTGTCGCTCACGATGCAGAAGCTGATACCGGCACTGCTGACGGGGTGCACCATCGTGCTCAAGCCGTCGCCGGAGACTCCTCTCGACTCCTACGTCGTCGCACGCCTGTTGCAAGAGGCCGGGTGTCCACCCGGCGTCGTCAGTATCGTGCCGGCTGACCGAGACGTCAGTGAGTACCTCATCTCGCACCCGGGCGTGAACAAGGTGACCTTCACCGGTTCGAGCGTGGCGGGTCGGCGAATTGCAGAGATCTGCGGCAAGGATCTTCGCCGAGTGACGCTGGAACTCGGCGGGAAGTCCGCAGCGGTAGTCCTCGACGATGCCGACCTCGGCATTGTCGCGGAGGCGCTCCGGATGGGATCGTTCCGAAACAACGGACAGATCTGCACGTTGAAGACCAGAATTTTGGTGCCGTCCAAGCGCCGAGACGACCTCATCGATCACCTCAACGCCATGCTCGACACCATGCCTATCGGCGATCCCAGTGCCGACGCGACCCAGGTCGGTCCGCTGGTCAGTGCGCGCCAGCGTTCCGTCGTCGAAGGCTTCATCGAGTCCGGACGGGCCGAGGGAGGAAAGATCGTGCGTGGAGGTGGCCGGCCGGACATCGACCACGGTTGGTTTGTCGAGCCCACCATCTTCGCCGACGTCGATCCAGATGCCACGATCGCGCAGCGCGAGATCTTCGGTCCCGTCGTGGCAGTGATGTCGTACGAGTCCGAGGAGGAAGCGGTGGCGATCGCGAACAGCACCACTTACGGCCTCAGCGGTGCCGTCTTCAGCGGCGATCCCCTGCGAGGCGTTCGCGTCGCGCGACAGTTGGAGACCGGCGCAGTTGAAGTGAACGGCAATCCAGCGGGCTTCTTGTCTCCGATGGGCGGTGTGAAGTACAGCGGACTCGGACGAGAGTTCGGCAAGGAGGGCATCGACCCGTTCATCGAATTCAAGTCGATCGGCATCCCCGCGGAGACCGCGGCAACCCTCGATTGATCCATCGCCAGCGGCCGACAATGAGGTCGTCGCCGCTCTGAACCCACAGGGAAGCACACGGCTCTACGTAGTGCTGATCAAGGAGATGAAAAATGTCTACTGCCGGGGCGCACCACAGACTGCTAGGAACGACGCTCCTAGAGCTTTCGCATCGGGATGGGCCCGTCCCGAAGAAGCCCGACCTGGTCGTGAATTGAAGCGGCCCAATATGTTGCGAGGCTCACCGCATGCCGATGGCTCAGCCGGTGGCATCGATATGATCGAGGCGATTATCGTTGGAGTTGGATGTCGCTTCGCCTACGACCAACGATGGGCTGCCACCACTCCATCGCACTAATCCAAGCGACCCGCCAAGGGCTCGCGCCCGTCCACGCTGGGTAGAGCGGGTAGGGCTCTCCGCATGCAAATTCGCTCGAACCGAGACTCTCGTCTGCAGAAGGCGCAACCGTGCCGGGCTCGTCTGTCTCTCTTTAGCCGTGACTACCCGTTTCACGTGACCCACGAGGCCGTCTTGCTTCCGCGATTTCCAATACCCGGCTGAGTCGAACCCGCCTGCCAAGACGTGCACGAACAGACGGAAACGGCGATTTTCGCTCCCCGCGACTGGGGTGGGCGCATCACCGACAGGCCCACCCTAAAAGCAATCGCACAGATGCATCGTACTTTATATATCAACCGATAATCTTTCAGTGTTTAGGAGATCTGACATGGCGGAGACCGCGAATCTTGAACCCCCTTTTCGGCGGCAGCTGAGCGAGGCGCTTCCGTCTGCCAACATCCCCACATTGCTATTGCTGCTGTACCAGTTCACCGGTGACTCACGGTGGATTTCGGCGCCCTACACGCTGAGCAAGAGCCGCTGGGACGACAACGACGCAGGCGGACTCGCTCCGGATCTGCAAGCGGAGGTCCGGGCCGCCGCACTGGAGGCGATCATCGCCTGGAAGAACGGCACTCCCATCGCAAAGCCCCGTCTGACGTCGGACGACATCATCTCAATGATGAGCTTCTCAGAGGCCGAGCCGATCCCGGCGGAGTACGCGGCGCTGATGACGCACAAGCTCGAGCAGTACTCGGGTGCCACGCCGGAGCCGATCGAGAACTGCGGCGGTTTCCGGGTGCTGATCATCGGAGCCGGTATGTCAGGTGTGGCAGCGGCCATCCGTCTCGGTCAGGCCGGTGTGGATTACACGATCATCGAGAAGCAGGACGACGCGGGTGGCGTCTGGCACTCACACCACTATCCCGGATGTGGAGTCGACACCCCCGGCCATCTCTACTCCTACACGTTCGCCGGTGGCGACTGGACCCACTACTATCCATTGCAGGACGAGGTCGAAGGCTACTTTCGTGGCGTCGCCAAGGATTCCGGCGTCCAGGAGCAAGTGCGCTACGGCACCGAATGCCTCGAATCCGTTTACGACGAAGAATCGCACCAGTGGCGCTCTCGGCTCCGCCTTCCCGATGGCACGGAAGAGGTGTTCGTCAGCGACGTGGTGGTTTCCGCAGTCGGTTGCTTCACCACACCCAAGTTCCCCCAGGTCCAGGGGCTGCACGACTTTGATGGCCCAATGGTCCACACCTCGGCGTGGGACCCGTCCATCGAGCTCGACGGGAAGCGCGTGATCGTTATCGGCAACGGTGCCAGTGCGATGCAGCTTGTCCCAGCGATCGTCGACCGCGTTGCCGAACTCACCATCTTCCAGCGGTCCAAGCACTGGGCAGCGCCATTCCCGAAGTTCCGCGTCCCGGTACCCGACGCAATTCGCTTCCTAGTGCGGGAAGTGCCGCACTACTTGTGGCTGTATCGCCTGCGTCTGAGCTGGATCTTCGACAGTCAGGTTCATGAGGCACTGCAGATCGACCCGGAGTGGGAGGACCCCGACAGGTCGATCAACGCCATCAATGACGGCCACCGCGAAGTATTCACCAAGTACATCGAGGAGCAGCTTGCAGATCACCCCGAGTTGATCGAGAAGGTCACGCCACAGTTCCCGCCGTTCGGGAAGCGCATGCTCCTCGACAACGGTTGGTATAGGTCGATCGCCAAACCGCACGTAACGCTCGTCGACGGTGGTGCCGCGCGTGTCGAAGGCAGAACAGTGTACGGCGCGCATGGAGAAGCGGTGGAAGCTGACGTCTTGATCGTCGCCACTGGGTACGACGTGACCCACTTCCTGTCTCCGGTCAAGGTCATCGGTCGTGGCGGGTTGGACGTGCGCGATGCGTGGGACGGTGATGACTCACGCGCCTATCTCGGAACAGTCGTGCCCGAGTTCCCGAACTTCTTCATGCTCTACGGACCTAACACCGCGCTTGGTCATGGCGGCAGCTTCATCTTCACCGTGGAGTGCCAGATCGACTACGTGCTCAGTGTTCTGCGTCAGATGACCGAGAAGTCGCTCGCCGAGGTCGAGTGCCGCCAGGAGGTCTACGACGAGTACAACGAGCAGATTCAGAACATGCATTCGCGCATGATCTGGAGCCATCCCGGGATGTCGACCTACTTCCGCAACGACCGCGGACGGGTCGTGACGAACAGTCCGTGGCGGTCGGTCGACTTCTGGAAGCTCACACGCGAAGCCGACCTCGACGACTTCGAGATCGTGCCGATCGAGAGCCACGTCTAGGTCCATCGCGTGCAATTGCCATCAACCAGGAGAAGTCCAATGTCCATAATGGTTACCGGAATCGGGTTCGTCGGCGGTTACGTCGTACGCGATCTTGTCGACGCCGGCCACGGTGTTGTCCTCTACGGATACTTCGGCGGAGTGCCGGGCGGCGACAGCCATCCCGACCTCGACAACGCGCGCCACATCCTCGGTGAGGAGCGCTGGAAGGACGTCATCGTCGCCCACGGCGACATATGTGATCGAGTGCTGCTCGAGCAGACCATCGCGGACCACAACGTCACAGGCATCGTCCATTTGGCGTCGATCGTCGCAGCGTCGTCAGAGAGCAACATTCCCCGAGCGATCGATGTGAACATCGGCGGCAGTGTCAACGTGTTCGAAGCAGCGTTGGCCCAGAACGTCGAGCGTGTGGTGTGGGCCAGCTCGATCAACGTCTTCGGCCCTCGGTCCCTCACTCGGAACGGCGTCATCGACGATTCGAGCCCGCTCGACCCCGGATCCGCATACGGAAGCACCAAGGCGTTCGTCGAAAACATCGCCAAGCGCTACCACGAAAACCGGAACCTGAACGTGGTCGGGTTGAGGCTCGGCAAGGTGTACGGGTTCGGCGAGCATGTCAAGGCGGGACGCGGCGGTGGCAACACCTGGTTCAAGAACTTGGTCGAAAACCCGGCACGAGGAATCGGCCCGAACCGCGTCCCCTTCGGAGACCGAAGTCTGGGCTTCCACTACATCGAGGACGTCGCACGTGCCTTCGTGACCGCGGTCGAGACTCGCGCTGGTGGGGGGCGCAGCTTCGTCACGACGGGTGACTACCGTCCTATTCGCGATGCATTCACATTCGTTCACCGACTCTTGCCTGACGCGCAGATGGAGCTCGTAGACGGCGCACAGGCAGCAGGACTCAAGGCTGGCGCCCAGACCAACTGGTCCCTCGAATACGACGCCAGCGTCGTAGCGGACACGATCGGCGTGAAGCCGAAATACTCCATGGAGCAAGGCTTGTGGCGAACCGTCAACGCGTACCGCGAGCTCGAGGGGTTGGTCCCGGTTTCATGGCCCAGCGACGACTGACGACATCTCCAAAGTTGTGACCGTTGCGCGAAGTGGTGACGATCTCTGTCGCGCCAGCACCGAAACGTGCGGCATCCGCGCGGTCCGACGCGGTCGGGATGGAAGTACAGAGTTGGACGGGACGACTTCGATACACGTAACACCGACTGAGTTTCGGTAGATGGACGGTGCGGAATAGTCATGAGTTTCAGGCGCACAACTTCGGAGGTAGGTAATCGATGGTCGCGATAGAGATGACCACAAGCAACGAGAAGCTCGAGGGATTCACCAGTGGACTCGAGGGTGTTGTCGCCTTCACCAGTGACATCGCCGAACCCGACAAGGACGGCGGCGCCCTGCGCTACCGCGGCGTCGACATCGAAGAACTCGTCAACAGGGGAGTGACGTTCGGCGACGTGTGGGCGCTGCTCGTCGACGGCCGCTTCGGCCAGGGCCTGCCGCCGGCCGAGCCGTTCCCGCTGCCCGTGCACACCGGCGACGTCCGCGTCGACGTCCAGGCCGGCCTCGCCATGCTGGCCCCGATCTGGGGGTTCACGCCGCTGCTGGACATCGACGACGACACCGCCCGCGAACACCTCGCCCGCGCCGCCGGGATGGCCCTGTCCTACGTCGCCCAGTCCGCACGAGGCATCTACCAGCCCGCCGTGCCCACGAAACGCATCGACGAGGCCAAGACCAACACCGAACGGTTCATGGTCCGCTGGAAAGGCGACCCCGACCCGGCCCACGTCGCCGCTATCGACGCCTACTGGGTCTCGGCCGCCGAACACGGCATGAACGCCTCCACCTTCACCGCCCGCGTCATCGCCTCCACCGGCGCCGACGTCGCCGCCTGCCTGTCGGGCGCGGTCGGCGCGATGTCCGGCCCGCTGCACGGCGGCGCCCCGGCCAGGGTGTTACCAATGGTCGAGGACACCGAGCGCACCGGCGATGCCCGCGCCCTGGTCAAGGGCATCCTCGACCGCAAGGAAAAGCTGATGGGCTTCGGGCACCGCGTCTACCGCGCCGAAGACCCCCGCGCCCGGGTGCTCCGCGCCACCGCGAACCGCCTGAACGCCCCCCGCTACGAGGCGGCCGCCGCACTCGAGCAGGCCGCCCTCGCCGAACTGCGTGAACGCCGCCCCGACCGGGCCATCGAAACCAACGTCGAATTCTGGGCCGCGGTCATCCTCGACTTCGCCGAGGTTCCGGCCGCGATGATGCCGGCGATGTTCACCTGCGGACGTACCGCCGGCTGGTGTGCGCACATCCTGGAACAGAAACGTCTCGGCAAGCTGGTGCGCCCCGCCGCCATCTACACCGGACCCGCTCCCCGCACCCCCGAATCCGTCACCGGCTGGGACGAGTTCATCCGCTGAACCGCGGGAAACCGGTGAAGCATTGCTCGAACCCAGTGAAAGACCACTGGACTCGCAGGTCTGTCGCGTCGCCGGTGTGCCCTCCAGTCGGACTATTGTGCGCGAGAAAGAATGGCGTATCGAATACACCGATGACGAGTTCCTCCTCGCTCTGCGCAAGTATCTGTAGCTGCACCGGAGCCAGCGAGTGACCACGCCGCCACCCAGAAGGCGCGCGCTGACTGAACCTACCGGCATCCTGAGGGAACGCCCACTCGACCATTCAAACTGTCGTCCCTGCCTGGGTAGTTCGGCTCCTTGATCGCCGCAGGGAGCGAGGGCCCTCGGTGTGGCCATCGCCGAGATTGCCTCGCTACCCCATGCCTCCCAATGCTTCTTACTGACAACAGAAGTGGGACGGAAGCAAACCGCTCGGTGATCGTGCAGATCTGCCGAGGACGCCCTCTTCAAAGAGGGACTGAGTAACTTCGGCGACTCAGTTACAACCTGGGATGCAAAGCGCAAATTGTAGGGACTGTGATGTTGACCGCACAGGGTTCATATATTATCGTTAAGACTCGGCTAGCGCTCACCAGGTCTCGAAGCCTCGGGAGCACCAGGCCGCGAGATCGGCTAGCGCGCGGAGGTGAAAGTGACATATGTAGCGGAGGGTTTCACGCTCGCCATATGTTGTGCGGCCCCGCAGATGATCTTGGGTGCGCGTGCCGATTCAACTGATGTGACACAAGCGGATAGTTGAGAAATTGGTGAGCCGAAGTCGACTTCGGCGACAAATCTCCTCGAACCGAGCGCGTCTTAGTTAGACGTTTGTCGAGAATAACACCCAAACCATGCATCTACGTAGGCACTGCAAAGGAGCAAGTACGGTGGATACCGCCCGCTTGAACAATGGATCGGACGACTTGCCCCCAGGAAGTCCGCGAAAAGATACCAAAGCGCCGAATATGCAAAAGAGGGCGACCGTAAGCGGAACAATTGGTCAAGCTCTTGAGTATTTCGACTTCACCATCTACGGCGCGCTCTCGGCTACGATCTTTCCGCAACTCTTCTTTAGCGATTTGGGTGAGTCGGGCGCACTCCTGGCATCGTTTGCAACGTTCGGCGTCGGCTTCGTCGCGCGGCCGATCGGCGCCGTCCTATTCGGCTATCTTGGAGATCGAATCGGACGCCGACCGGTACTGTTCATCACTCTCCTGATCATGTCGATTGCATCCATTTCAATTGGACTGCTGCCGACGGGTAAGGGCTTCGCTGTGGCCGCGATCCTTGTGGGTTTGAGGTTCATACAGGGACTCTCGCTTGGGGGCGAGTCGACCGGAAATCAGTTGATGGTCATGGAGCACTCCTCCCAGGATCGCCGTGGCCTCATGGGCGCGATCGTGAGTGTCGGCGTCCCGGCCAGTCAGCTGTTGGCGAGCGTCTCTCTGGTGGTGCTCACCTCCGTACTCAGCGAGGAACAATGGCTCTCATGGGGTTGGCGAATCCCATTCCTCGCCAGCATCGCATTGGTCGCGGTCGCAGTATTTATGCGGCTCAAGCTGACGGAAACGCCTGCGTTCAAGGTCGCGCAGAACACGCCGGTAGGTGAAGTCAAGGGGACAAGCAACGAGGGCGCCGGTCTTCGTGTTGTACGCACACATCCAGGGACAATCGCCAAGCTCACCCTCTCGTGGGGTGGAGTCCTTGTCACCGTCTACTTGGTCAGCGTCTATGGCCTCAGCTTGATGAAGAGCCAAGGAAACCTCTCCAACAGCACTACCTTTGTGATCTTGGCTATAGCCAGCACTTGCGGAATGGCCTGCTGCCTCGCTGGTGGATGGGTGAGCGACCGCATCGGCCGTAAGAAAACGGTGTTGATCGCGCTCGCCGGATGTGCCGTCGGTATGACGTTGTTCTTCCTCTCCATGCCCAGCGGTTCGGTTCTCTTCATCGGGTTTTCCGCGGTCTTTGCGTTGTGCTGGAAGGAGTTCGCGACTGGGGCCCAGCCAGCTCTTTTTGCCGAGCAGTTTCCAACCGAGCAGCGCTTTTCAGGGTCGGCTCTTTCAATTACATTTTCAAATGTGTTGTTCTCTGCACCCGCACCGATTGTTGCCGCCGCATTAAGCACTGCCGTTGGAAATATGGCCGTGCTGTGGGTGACTTTGGGTATCATCGCCATCTCGATCTGCGCTGTCCTTGCGACCACCGACCGGTCCGGTGTCGACTTGATATCGTTCCACGACACGGACGATCAGGAGCTCGCCAGAGCCGAGTCTGCATCGGACTTGAGTCTTTCTTCAACCGCCGGCGACCGCACCGAAGAGGGTCTGCGGAAGTAGTCGACTGCCGAACAGGGCCCGCAAGGGCACCTCGATGTACTCGGCCAGGACGTGGGTCGCGGTGCCGGCTTGAAACGAACAGAACCTCCGGTTGGTGTGTGTGGCTTGTCGAAGGCCCACGATCAACCGGAGGTTCTTCTGCTCCGGCTCGAACCACCTTTTACGGGCAGGGCGCTGACCGTCGATCGGTATCGCCAGGGGTGGCCAAAGGCTGGCGCACACCGCAGACCCAAGTTCGGTGACGAGCGGGGGCAAAGGACAGGAAAGCTTGGCCTCCGCCGTCCACGTCCTGCACAAACTGATGGAAGAGGCACCGATTTGCCTGAAACGACGACACGCTCGAACCTACTTGGCGCCCTTATTTATGCGGCTTTGACGAGCGCCGTCGTCAGTTCACTGGGCATGTTGCTCGTGCCGACCATCTCGGACGAGTTACACGTGGACGTAAGCGCGGCGCAGTGGATGCTCACCATCAACCTTCTCGTCGGGGCGATCGCAACGCCGATCATGGGCCGACTCAGCGACGGTCCTCACAAGAAGCGGCTGCTGCTCTGCTCGCTGCTGACGATCCTCCTCGGATCGGTCGTGGCCGCGGCGGCCCCCAACTTCACTGTGTTCCTGATCGGGCGCACACTGCAGGGACTGAGCTACGGGATCGTTCCGGTGACCATCGCCCTGGCTCGCCGCTACCTGACCGACAGCAAGATTCAGTTCGGCATCTCGAGTCTGTCGGTAACCGTCACGACGGGACTCGGCGTCGGTTACCCGCTGACCGGAATCCTCGCCGATCTGTTCGGCTTCCGGTTCGCCTTCTGGTTCGCGGCATTGTTCCTGACGACGACGGTCCTGGTGGTCTGGCGGGTCGTTCCCGCGGGCCCGGACGAGCGGGCACCGCGCCGACGCTTCGACGTGCCGGGGGCGCTCTTGATCGGTATGGGACTTACGGCATTGCTCGTCGCCGTGAGTGAAGGCTCACGCTGGGGTTGGACCAGTCTGTGGACGATCGGGTACTTCGTCACCGCGGGAACTATTCTCGCCGCGTGGTCCCTCGTCGAACTTCGCACACCACACGCGCTGATCGACCTACGCGTCCTGCGCAACGGTGATGTGCTCGTGGCCAACGGCACCGCGATCGGACTCGGCGCTGCCATGTACGTGGGACTGTCCATCGGTAGCCTCATCGCCCAGTCCCCGACTTCGACGGGATACGGCATCGCATTGCCGCTGTTCTGGGCGGGATTCGTGATGCTTCCCTTGTCAATCGGTAGTTTCGGTGCGAACCGGCTCGTGCGTGTCGTCGCCCGGTGGGTTCGCATGAGAACGCTGCTCCTCCTCGGCGCTGGCCTGGTGACCGCCTCGAGTGCGCTGCTGTGGTGGGCCCATAACGAATTGTGGGAAATTCTGGTCGGAATGTTCGGGTTCGGGATCGGGATGGGTATGACCTATGCGGCGATGCCGGCGCTGATCGCCCGCAGTGTTGCCGACACCGAACTCGGCAGCGCTGTGAGTTTCAACCAGGTCCTGCGCACGGTGGGAGGCTCCTTCGGCAGCGCCGTCTCGGGTGCGGTTCTCGCCGCGCATCTTGCTCCGGACCTGCACCCCACAGAGGCGGGAATCAAGCTAGCCCTCGCGCTCGGAGCGCTCGGTTGCGCAGTTGTGTTCGCCGCCCTCATCGTGAACCGCCTGATGACTCCGGGAAAACCCACCGTGAACCCCGGGAACAGCGAGTCCAGAAGCTCGACTGCAACCCAATTTCACACACGCCGCCGACGCCGGCCGCCACTGTAGTCGAGACGGTAGACAAGCGTGGGTTGCCGTTCCCGGAAGCCCTCCGCAGGAGATCACTTACGGTGGGATGAAAGGGAATCGCTGCCGATGACCATGCGAATCGTCGAACTTGGGTGTTCGGAACGAAAGTGTAAGTGCACCAACATTAGTCGGTTCACACCGATGATCTAAGATCATTGGCGCGGATGTGTCCCGAAGGGACACATCCGAGTTGTGGATAGAAAACGCGCGAAGTTGCTCGCGGCCGTCGTGCCCCGACCGATCTGCACAACCGGCACAACTGTCGGATCGTTCCGCGTGTTCACACGAATGGAGACTTGAATGCCTGAGTTCGAGACGACCGCTGATCTCTATGACGAGCACGGCGAATCGCTTAGCATATGTACCACTCAGTTCCGCCAATACGGCGGGCGCACGCGATTCCAAGGCACTCTCGCTACCTTTCGGGGGCACGAAGACAACGCGCTACTGAAAACTTTGGTCAGCGAGCCTGGGCACGGCCGGGTGATCGTGATTGATGGGGACGGCTCGCTCCACTGCGCCATGCTTGGGGACAAGGCGGCAGCCACGGCAGCACGGAACGGCTGGGAGGGTTTCATCGTCAACGGTGCCATCCGCGATGCGGCTGCGTTGGCCGTGATCAATATCGGAGTGAAGGCGCTTGGGACGAACCCCCGCAAGAGCGGCAAGGAAGGCAAGGGTAATCAGCTCGATGTCCCAGTCGCTTTCGGGGGCACCGTGTTCATTCCGGGTGCCCGTGTTGTGTGCGACGAGGACGGAGTGGTCCTCCTGCCCCGGCCGACCGCACGTTGAGGGAATCGGGAGCTGGACTCGCGACTACGAGCTCTGCTCGGGGACGAAGGATGAGTTGTAACGGGCTGCGAACTCAAGGAAGTGCCGCGGCCCGCAGGACGCGCGCCGAGATCCAGGCGGTAAGAGGCGGGCGCGGCTGCGTGTATCAGCTCACGTTCGCCTCGTCGTCGGTATCCCACAGCCCGCGCTGCTCGAGTTCTTCGATCAGGTTATCCGCACCGTCCAGGATGTGCGACTCCATGAGAGCCTTGGCCTTCTTTCCGGCGTGCTTCCGCAGCGCCTCAAGCAGAAGAGGGTGAGCGTCCTGTGTGGTGGTGAGGTGGCCCTCGATGGTGGCGTAGAAGCGGTTCGGAAGGTTCGTGACGACGGAGCCCAGGATGCGGGCGAGGCGCGGAGAGTCCGCGGTCAGGTTGATCTTGCGGTGGAACGCGTGGCCGAGGGAGGCGATACGTTCTGTGTCGCCCTGGGCGATGGCGTCCTGGTGCTGTTGAAGGGTTCCCTCGAGCTCGGTGATCTGCTGGGGGGTGATGTTCTTCGCGGCGCGGGCGGCCAGTTCACCGGCCAGTTGCGCCTGAGCCCAGAAGAGGTCACGTACGTCTTGCTTCGTGAACTGGGCCACGACGAAGCCGCGTCGGGGAACCATCTCGACGAAGCCTTCGCTCCGGAGCGCAAGGAGTCCCTCGCGCACGGGTGTAGTGCTGACTCCCACGGCTTCGGCGATCCGCTCGATGCGGAGAAATTCGCCCGCGCGCACCTCGCCGGAAATGATCATCTCGCGTACGTACGAGGCAACTTCGTCTGGAAGTTGCTGTCGTCTTGATCTGTCATTCAGGGGCATCGCCGGTCGTACCTTCCGGATTCAGAGACTAGACATAATGTACCATTCTATGGCCGCGGTCAACCGCAGTGTCGATAGGACTGTGCGCGGCCCGACCGGATCCGCAGCCGCGAGCGGTCATTGGGTGACCGCGGGACGTTGCGGTCTGCGCGGTCAATCCGTCGCCGGAACCACGGATGTCGACGCCGAATGCTTCGACACCGCCTGATGCGCAGGGCGCCGTCGCCTACGAGTGCTCACCAACAGCACAAGCGACGCGGCACCCGGGCGCATGACTCCGCGCTACCACTGGGCCAGAGGCGAACCCGGATTCGGCGGCGGCGGATCCGCTCCGCGTACCGACTTTCGAACTCCTCCGCGATGCCACCGACGAGCATATCCGGCACGCCTCCCGGTGTGCCATATCACAGTCGCGTACCTGTCGGCTTCCGCGACTCGTCAAACACCTGCAGTTTCTGGCCGAGAACTACGTCGACCAGGCGCTCGTCAAGGACGCACTTCTCCGGGGACTGTCCCAATCGGAAGTGGCGAAGCTTATTGGCATGAGCAAGAAGACGGTCAACACGCACGCTCGCGTGCCGTTCATGCGTTACGCGTCGGCGATCGACCCCCGCGCCGATGTCCGCGTGCGCAGTGACCGTGACTTCTTCGCGACCGTGAACGGCTACTCGTGGAGTCCGATTGACCGGGGTCAAAAGGACGCCGGTGACCGCAGAACGGCGCTCAACCCCTTTCGCCTCCTTGGCTCTCGACAACCTGGTGGGAATCTTAATCACGGTCGGTGTTTTGGCGGCGTCTGCATGCTCCTGTACGCGGCACTCTCAACGTAGTGTCCCCGACCATCACGAAGTTGTCATGAGCAACTTGGTGTGGTGTATGGAGAGTCCCGGACCGAGTCGTGATACCGAGGCGTGCGATTGAATCGCTGCACGGTCCTGCGCGTTGATGTGCTCGAGCCACGCCGTCGCGGGACTGCGCCGCTGACACCCCAATTATGTTCAAGACCCGCAGATCTCGAACAGTCCGGCAGCGCCCATGCCGCCGCCGATGCACATGGTAACCACGACGTATCGGGCCCCGCGGCGACGCCCTTCGAGTAGTGCGTGTCCGACGAGGCGGGCGCCGCTCATCCCGTAGGGGTGGCCGACGGAGATGGCGCCGCCGTTGACGTTGAAACGATCGGGGTCGATGCCGAGGTCGTCGCGGCAGTACACCGCCTGGGAGGCGAAGGCCTCGTTGAGTTCCCACAGGTCGATGTCGTCGATCTTCAGGTCGTGTTGGCGGAGCAGTTTCGGGATGGCGTGGACCGGGCCGATGCCCATCTCGTCCGGGTGACTGCCCGCGACGGCCATCCCTCGGTAGGTGCCGAGGACATCGAGGCCGCGGCGGGCCGCCTCCCGGCCCTCCATTAGCACGGCGGCCGAGGCGCCGTCGGAGAGCTGGGAGGCGTTGCCTGCGGTGACGGTGGCCTTCTCGGTGACCTGCCCGTCCTCGAGGACGGTGCGCAGCCCGGCGAGTCCGGCGAGATCGGTCCGTGGGCGGTTGCCTTCGTCCTGGGTCACGGTGACCGTCTCGACGCCGGCCTCCCCGGTGGAGCGGTCGGTGACCGCTTTGGTGGTGGTGAGGGGAACGATCTCGGCATCGAACAGCCCCGCCTGCTGAGCGGCGGCGGTGCGGTGCTGGGACAGAAGTGCGAAGGCGTCCTGGCGATCGCGGGAGACGCCGTAGCGTTCGGCGACGATCTCGGCCGTCTCGAGCATCGGCATGTACGTCTGCGGCAGGTTCTCCACCAACCACGGATCGCGGGCCCGGTAGCGGTTCGCGTGATCATTCTGCACCAGCGAAATCGATTCGACGCCGCCGCCGACCGTGACGGTCATGCCGTCGGCAATGATCTGTTTCGCGGCGGTGGCGATGGCCATCAGCCCGGATGCGCACTGGCGGTCGATGGTCATACCCGGCACGGTGACCGGCAGCGAGGCGCGCAGCGACGCCTGGCGGGCGATGTTGAGTCCGGAGGCGCCTTCCTGCATGGCGCAGCCGAGGACGACGTCGTCGATCTCGCCGGGGTCGATCGAGGCCCGCTCGACCGCGGCGGTGATCGCGTGGGCGGCGAGGTGCTGCGGCTGGGTGTTGTTGAAGGCGCCGCGGTAGGCCTTGCCGATCGGGGTTCGTGCCGTGGAGACGACGACGGCTTCTCGTGTCATGAGGTTTCCTTCCAGGGGGGATTGGTCGATGGCCTCGGTCGCGAGGCTGATAGCGCGCGACCGGGCGGGGCGTGGTCCAGGGTCACAAACTGGTCCAAACGGCGGTCGGGTTGTCGATGGCGTGGATGCTCGGCACACACAGCTTTGTTCAGAACGAAACGCACGCCTCCATCTCAAGGTCGCGCCGCGCTCGCCAGCACGTCTTGACAGCCCCTGAAAGGTCAGGCGGCGGTGGCAGAACACACTTTCTGCGGATCCCATTACGACCCGCCACCCCTGCACCAGCCTTCACTACTTGCGTACCACGAGTCCCCTTCGGCGAAGGTTTGACACCGATTACTTGCGCTGATCAGGGCTCCAACGCTGTAGTCCTGCTTTGTGTCCGCCGCTCGGACTCGGTGGTTCCTCCCCAGATCCCATAGGGTTCTCGTGCGGTCAGCGCATGCTGACGACATTGGAGACACACTGGGCAGTGGAGACACAGACTCTTTGCTTGACGTTCTCGCCGAATGCGGTCTCCACGGCCCTCATCGTCTCGCGGGAAGAACAGGCCCGGATCAACGTCTCGGCATTCGGCCTGCAGTTGCCACCCCCAGTGGGTGCGCCGGTTCGGTCGGGGCACCGCCATATCCGGGCGCCCAACTTTTTCGCTATGAACGCCGGGGTGGTTTGCACGGACAACAAAAAGCCGAGCCTGCCGGGAGTGTTCTTCCGCACAACTGGCGGCCCGGGCGCTCTCCACCGCGATCTACTTGATTGCAACAGGGGTCACGGGCGATCCGACTGCTCCGGTGACGAGCAGGGGAGTGGCAGACAGGAAGAACTCGTACACGCCGTCGTCGGCGCAGTCCTGTGCAAGTGCTTCCAGATCCCAGATCTCGCCGAGCGTCATACCCATGTCTCTGATGGTGAGCATGTGGAATAGCAGTACGTGGTTGTCGATTTCCGGGGTTCTGCGTTCGACCGCGATGTTGTCCGCCGCGATTGCAGCGACACGGCGCTCATGAAGCCACTCCGCTACTTTCCAGCTGACCCCGGGGGCCGCCTTCTGCCATGTGGCACCGTCGCGGTGGTCCAGGAAATGTGTCCACCAGCCTGTGCGGATCAACAGGATGTCACCTTCCTCGATGGCGACACCCTGGCTGTCCGCGACCTCGTCAAGAAGATTCGGCTCAATCGCGACGTCGGGGTCGAGTCGCCGCACCCCGCAGTGCCTGGCGACATCGAGGAGTACACCGCGTCCCATTACTCCCCCGCTGGCGCCGAGGTGCTCGATGCCGTTTCGCATCGCACCGGCACTGGTCACCGAAGCTGCCGGATGGTCGTTATAGAGCCGATCGTCGTAGTAGACGTGCGCGAGGCCGTCCCACTGCGTGCCGGATTGCAGCGGCATGACGATGAAGTCGTCGGTGTACCGCATCGGGCCCTTCCAGAGCTCAATGATTTCGGCCTCCTGGGCACCGCCCCCCGTCTTCTGCGTTTCGAGTGCGCGCGACATGTCGGCGTCGCCGCCGTCGAGGGTCATCATGTGGACGGGATTACGCCGAAAGCCGTGGGCGCTCTGGGGCCCGTACGCATCCACAGGTATCGAAAGGTTGAAACGCACTCCGCGACGCGCCAGACGCGCGGCGGATGAGATCTTGTCCTGGGTTATGTAGTTCAGCGTCCCGAGTTGATCGTCTGCTCCCCAGCGTCCCCAGTTGCGGACCCGATCGGCGACCTGGCGCCAGTCGTCGGTCATGATTTCTCCTCGCCCCGGTGGTGAAAGGTCAGTCCAGGCCCTGCTTGAGTTCGGCCATCATCCTGCCGACGAAGGGGGTGATGCCGGGCGGCTGGATGGTCATCCCGGCATCGACGGGCAGCGCGATTCCCGTGACGTACTTGGCTTCTTCAGAGGCTAGGTACAACACGGCATGGGACACGTACTCGGGCTCCATCCAAGGAACGGGAAGAAGATTGAGCGACTCGGCGGGGGTCTTCATGTCGTCGATGGTCGGATCTTCTTTGTCGGGACAGAATCGAGACTTGTTGTACTCGTTGATGAACAACGTTGTGTTGACGTTGGTGGGCAGTACTGCGTTGACCCTGATCCAGTCCTGCGCCAGATCGGCGGCCAGGCACTTGACCAGTCCGATCAGGCCGTGCTTCGCCACCGTGTAGGCGGCGTTGTTGAAAATCGCGACCAGTGACGCAGCCGACCCTGTGACGATGATGGAACCGCCCTCGCCTGTGGCCTTGAGAAGTGGGAGGGTCGCGACGACGGTGCGCCAGACCGCGCTTAAGTTGGTCTCGATGACCGTGTCCCAGATTTCGAGTGACTCTTCGTCGATTCCGTGCGGTAGGCCGATTCCATGGTTGATGACGACCGTGTCGAGCCGGCCGAACTCGTCGGCAGTTCGATCAGCGACTTCCTTCATGCGAGCAGCGTCTCGGGCGTCGGCGACAAAGCTCAGACACCGCACACCCAGTTCGCGCACGAGCTTCTCGGTCTCAGCCAGATCGGACTCATCGGCCAGCGGATAGTGCACACCTTCGATCTGCTTGCAGATGTCGGTGATGACGATGTCGGCACCTTCCTGCGCCAGTCGGAGTGCGTGTGCACGTCCCTGTCCGCGAGCGCCGCCTGTGATTAGCGCGACCTTGCCGTCCATCTTTCCCATGTATTCGCTCCTTCGTGCGAGACGCTGATGTCGACCATCCTGTGGATACGGCCGATCGAACTCCTTCGCGGTTTACGACCGACACGCGAGCAGCGAGAGTTCGAGATGTGGAGCGCCGCCGCCCAAGTGCGAGTAACGCAGTTCACATCTGTGGTCTCATCGTGCCGTCAACCATGATTGCAAGTCCAGCATCGCACATCGATAAATTCATGCGTTCTAATCATGAATATTCGGAGGTCGCTGATTGTGCCAGTGCTCACCGAAGAGGTGGCGCTGTAGGTTGGTCCGCGCCGCTCAGAAGGCCCGTCGACGTCCTGCCGGTTGGCCATCCGTCATCGGGCCCATGCCGCCCCTTCGTTGAGAGGTAGGCCTTGATCTCGGGCTTCATCGAGAACTTCGAGGAAGTGCTGTGCGACCAGCGACAACCGTTGCTTGCTTCGCTGGACGATGTCGAGGTGGCGTTCGACCACGGGATCGACGAGCGGTCTGTGCTCCACCGATCCGGGTGCCATGAGAGGTAGTACCAGCGCAGGGATTGCCGACACCCCCAGTCCCGCCGCTACGAGTCCCCCGACCGTAGCGACGCTGCTGGCCTCTGCAGCGGGCGCGGTGTAGGCGTCCACCTGCGCGAATGCAGCGTCAGCGAGACGACGGGCACTGGAATTCGTCCCGACGGCCAAGAACGACTCCTCTGCGAGTTCGCGCCAGGTCACCTGGTCGTGCGTGGTCAGCGGATGGTTCGCCGGCAGAACGGCGACGAAGCGATCGCGCACCAGCGGGCGGTGTTCCAGCAAACGAGATGGTGATCCGACGGTGCAGATCGCGAAGTCTGCTTCACCAGAAGCGACACGGTCGAGTACCGAGCGCTCAAGACCATCCATGATCTGCACCGACACGTTCGGTCGACGTTGCTTGAACATGCTGATCACCTGCGGAAGGACGACCGCGGCGACCGACGGCATCGTTGCCACCGAGACGGTGCCGGCGCCGCCCAGCATGAACTGCTGGAGCTCGCGCATCCCTGCTCGGTGGGCGTTGATGATCTGCTCCGCGATGCGCAACGCTTCAACGCCTGCCGGAGTCAGAGTGACGTTGCGCGTATCCCGTTCCAGCAGCTGACCGCCGAACGAGCGCTCGAGCTCGGCCACAGTCCTACTCAAGGACGATTGCGAAACGTGCAGCTCTGCGGCTGCCGCCGTGAAGCTGGCGGCCTTGGCGACGGCGGCATAGGCGGCGAGTTGCCGCAGACTGGCGTCCATCACGCCAGCGTATCCAACTAATGCTCTCTGTGCATCGAATAATGTGTGATTGTTGCTAGACGATCAGAGGTTACGGTCCGAGAATGGGTGGTGCGGCCTGCGGCGAGGTGACCCCTCTGTAGGGCCCAGTGCGGAAGCGGCGGATCTCAGTCGCTACCTCGTGGGTCTCGCCGCGCACGTATCGAACAATCGAACACAACAAGATAAGGCGCGCCCGAGACGGGCGACTGGTACGGGACGCTCGCGGCGGGACGGGCCAGCAGACAATTCCTGGTTAGGGGTCGCTGCATCCGCCACCACCTGCGTCCCCGATACCGACGGACTCGACGCCCCTACGATTCGCAGAGGAAACACACATGGCCAAGTACAGCAGAGGTGAAGCCCGACAGTGGGCGAAGGAGTCGCTTGTCGGCTGTTGTGGGTGTGTGACCCCGACGTTCACCGCGGACTTGAGCGATCTCAACGAAGAAGCCATCCGTCACGACATCCGGATGGAGAAGCGCTACGGAATGTCCGCCGTGCTCATTGTCTCCGAGGCCGGTACGACGCTCGAAGAGATGGCGCGGTTCTGCGAGATCGTGGTCGACGAGGCCGGTGATGACCTGATCACCGTGCTTCAAGCATCGCAACCAACCCTCGCCGAAACGGTGGCCTCGGCTGAAGACGCTGCGCGGGTTGGAGTCGATCTGGTCATGCCGTCCTATCCTCTCTACTTCCGCCCCTCGACGTTCGATGAAGTCTTCGATTTCACGAAAGCAGTGGCATCGGCCAGCGAGCTCGGGTTGATTATCTTCGGGATGGACGCTTTCGGGTTCGGTTGTCTGCATCCCTCGGGATTCCCGATCGATCTGCTCGAGCGCATGGTTGAGGAGATCCCACAGGTTTGCGCGATCAAGAACGAGATCGGTGCCCCAGGGGTTGGAGGAATCGCTGCCGTCTTCGAGGCCTTCCGCGACCGTGTTGTGGTGTCAGATCCGCAGGAGCTCAACGCTCCGGCGTGGATCGCGAACTACGGCATGCGGTTCATGGGCACATCCAATTACGAGACGTTCGCCGGTGAGGTTCCACGCATGCTCGGATTGCTTTCCGAGCCTTCGACTTGGGACGAAGGTATGGACCTGTACTGGAAGCTGGCGCCGGTCAGGCAGGCGAACGCCGCAGTCTGTTCGAACTTGACGATGGGGAGCGGTCTCGTGCCGCGGATGCACGCGAAGTACCAGGGATGGCTCGTGGGCTTCAACGGTGGACCGATCCGTCAACCGCACATGCGTATCAGCGCCGCGCAGATGGGCATTCTCAGGCGCGGTGCAGAGGCCTCCGGACTGCCGGTCACCGATGCCGACGACGATCTCTTCTACGTCGGGCGAAATCCGAAGTGAATTTGACAATCTTGCGGGTCGAGCGTCGACTCCCGAGGACGGCAACCCCGTCCGTGACGATGTTGAGGAGGAACCAATGAAGAGGATGGAAGGCAAGGTCGCGCTCATCACGGGCGGCGCCCGTGGCCAGGGGCGTGAACACGCCCGAGAGCTCGCCGCCGAGGGTGCCGACATCATCCTCACCGACATCTGTGAGCAGATTCCGGGTGTGAAGTACCCGATGAGCACGAAGGCCGACCTCGACGAAACAGTTGAGATCGTTCGTGGGCTCGGACAGCGGTGCCTCGGCTATGTCGTCGACGCCCGTGACGGCGCTCGGATGCGACAGGTGATCGATGAGGCCGTGGCGGAGTTGGGACAACTCGACACCGTGGTCATCAACCATGGCATCGCCATACCGCATGAGCCGGACGACCCCGACAGCTATGAACTGTGGGATGCCGTCATCTCGACGAACCTGTCCGGGGTATATCGGACAGCATCGGTAGTCATCCCGCACTTGAAGGAACGCGGCGGTTCGATCATCGTGATCGGTTCGTCGTCCTCGATTGTCGCGCACTACAACAACCCGTCCTACACCGCGTCGAAACACGGCGTGATCGGGTTGGTGAAGGCACTCGCAGCCGATCTTTCGAAGTACTGGATCAGAGTCAATGCGGTCTGCCCGACCGCGGTCTCCACCGACATGTTCATCAACGAATACAACCTGTCGAGGTTCGCTCCCAACGAGCCGAATCCCACGGTCGAGTCCCTCAAGTTCCCTGCCACGGCGCTACACCAGCTGCCGGTTCCGTGGATCGAGCCGGAGGCGGTGGCGAAGGCAGTCCTGTACTTGGCCTCCGACGACGGCAAGTACGTCACCGGCATCTCGCTTCCTGTCGATGCAGGCACGACGACTCAACCCCCGGGCATTACGGCCTTTATCGGACAGCGCATCGCTGAGCTCTCCTGAAGCGTGTCCGCGCTGTAACCCTGCAAAGAAAGGACGGGGTTCTCACAGGGGCCCTTCCGTCAGACGCCCCAGCCGATAAAGGCTGGGGCGTCTGACGGGTTCCGGGTATTTCTGGCGGCTGCGCGATCCACACCTTGGGCTTGGTCGCCTTCCGTAGATCGGTGCTCTCTAGTGTCCCGCGTCAGAAATTCGTGAGATATATTTGGCGAGGGAATCGAGGATCTCCTCGGCGGTCTTGTGCCAGACGAACGGCTTCGGGTCGTCGTTCCAGGTCTTGATCCAGTTGCGAACGTCTTTCTCCAGTGCTGCAACGCTTTTGTGTACACCACGGCGGAGCAGCTGATCGGTCAGGAATGCGAACCATCGCACGACCTGATTGATCCACGAGGGCCCGGTCGGGGTGAAGTGGACGTGAAAACGTGGGTGCTTGGCCAACCAGTCGCCCACTGCCGGCGTCTTGTGGGTGGCCAGGTTGTCGCAGACGAGATGCACGTCCAACTCGTCGGGGACGGCCTTGTCGATCGCGGTGAGGAACTTCTTGAACTCCACGGCCCGGTGACGTCGATGAAGCTCGGAGATCACCGTGCCGTCGGCGATGTTGAACGCCGCGAACAGGCTGGTGACGCCGCTGCGGGCGTAGTCATGACTGCGCCGTTCCGGCATGCCGGGCATCATCGGCAGCACCGGCTGGGAACGGTTCAATGCCTGCATCTGACTCTTCTCGTCCACGCACAGGACTACGGCACGCTCGGGCGGATTATGGTAAAGGCCAACAACATCGACGGCCTTGTCCACGAACTGCGGATCCGTGGAAAGCTTGAAACCATCGGTCAGATGCGGTTTGAGTTCGAACTTGCGCCAGATCCGGCCGATCGTCGACGGTGACAGGCCGGTGCGCTTGGCCATCGAGGTACGCGACCAGTGCGTCGCATTGGCCGGGGAGGTTTCCAGTGTCGCGGTAACCACGTCTTCGACCCGGTCCAGCAAGATCGACGGTGGACGACCCGGTCGAGGTTCGTCGACCAAGCCGTCGAGGCGTCGGTCGACGAAGCGCCCGCGCCATTTGTTGACCGTGTTGGCGGATATCCCCAGGTCTGCCGCGACTTGCTTGTTGGTCATCCCCGGCTCCGCGCAGGCCAACACGATCCGCGACCTCAGCGCCAACGATTGTGGGGTTTTCGCTCGCCGCGACCATCGAACGAGTTGTTCGCGTTCGTTATCGGTCAACATCAACTCAGCCTTCGGGCGTCCGGTTCGAGGCATGCCTCAGGATATCAAGTTAAAGCACGAATTTATGGCGTACGACACCAGGAGGGGATGCGGACAGACCTGTGTGGGATGGTCCGCCTCCGTGGGTGAGTACCACGCCGCCCCGGGGCGAGTGGGCCCCGGGGCAGGTGAATTGCAAATGCGGATAGCGACTCAGCGCAGGTCGACCATCATCTTTCCGGTGTTGACGCCACTGAGCATGTCGATGAAGGCGGCGGGCGCGTTCTCCAGTCCCTGAACGATGGTTTCACGCTCCAGGATCAGTCCCCTGGATCTCCACTCGATCATCTGTGTGCGGAACTCGTCGAAGCGATGGGCGAATATCTGAGCAAGGAACCCGCGCACGGTGAGTGACCTGGCGGTGATGTTGAACAGGTTGTGGGGTCCGGGCGGTGGACCGTCGCTGCTCGAGTACCCGGAGATTGCGCCGCACATGACGATGCGGCCGCCGACGTTCATCTCGTCGAGCGTGGCGGTCAGATGTGTACCCCCCACATTGTCGAAGTACACGTCCACACCGTTGGGGGCCGCCTCGTGCAGTAGATCGGCGACAGGGCCGTCGCGGTAGCAGAATGCTGCATCTGCGCCCAGCGCAGTCCTGCAGTACTCGACCTTCTCGGCGGAGCCGGCACTGGCGATCACCGTGGCGCCCAGTATCTTGGCGATCTGCACCGCCAGGCTTCCCACCGAGCCGGCCGCGCCGGAGACGAACACGATGTCTCCGCGGCGGACCTCGGCCAGGCAGCAGATTCCTGCCCATGCCGTGAGGCCACTGACACCCAGACTGTTGAGGTAGGACGACGGGGGCGTGGTGCTGTCCACGGTGACCTTGAGGGGATCTCGGTATCCGCGGGAACCGGGATCGAGGACGTCGATGTCGCGCCAGCCTTTGAAATGCGTGATGTGGTCTCCCGGTGTGAAGCCGGTATGCCGCGACTCCAGAACTTCGGCGACCGCCCAGCCCTCAAGCGGTGCATTCAGTTGATACGGCGACAGGTATGAGCTGGTGCCGGGGGAGGGGTTCATCCGGATTCGCATCGACGGGTCCACGGACATGAAGGTGTTGCGGACGAGGATCTGTCCCTCTCGCAGTGTCGGCAGCTGCACCTCGGCGAGGGTGAAGTCGCTGGGCTCCGGAATCCCTTTCGGGTAGCTGACCAAACGCACTTCGGTACGCAGACCTGTGCGAAGTGAGTTAGGGGTGGTGTCGGTCATTCGTGTGGTTCCTCTGCAATCCAGCGCCGTGCGTCTTCGAACGGCTATGAGGTGAAGGTGGCGATTCGGTCGAGGGCGTCATCTGCGAGTCGAGCCTTCAGTATCGGGGGGCTGGTGGTCGAGCCGGACCGGTCATCCCGGCATCTCCACATCGGCCAGTTCCGTGCCGGGGCGTATCCGTTTCATACCCAACAGCGCGAAGGCGGCGATGAGCTGGAATACGACCAGCCAGATCCACATGCTGGCGACCACCCCGACGGAGTTGAGGAGCATGGGGCCGGTCAGGCCGGCGAACATGAAGCCGATCATCTGAGCGGCGGTGGCGAAGTTCGTGCCGCTCCCTCGGAGGCGAGTGGGGAAACTCTCGGCCACGAAACCGATGGCCGCCGAGATGTGTGCGACTCCGAAGAAGTAGAACAACGAGTATCCGATGGTCAGCGTGACGAAGGTGCGTCCTTCGGTCGCCATGAAGACCCCGCCGGCAGCTCCGAGGATCAGCCAGATGGCGGCGGCCTCCCGCCGACCGATCCACTCTCCGACCGACGCGCAGGCGAAATAGCCGAACCCTGCCACACCGGTCGCGATGATGTTGGCGAGGTAGAGCTTGTCGAGGCTGACACCGAAGCGCTCGAAGATGGTCGGCATATAGCTCGCCAGTCCACCGAATGCGAGTGTCTGGAACAAGCTCCACACGGTGATGAGGATGGTCGTTCGGCGAAGACCCGGAGCGAACAGGTCGCGGATGCGTCCGCGCTCTTCTTTGGTGGTCTTCGCGGTCATCTCGGTGAAGTGGGCGCTCTCTTTGATCGCTCTGCGGGCCCACAGCATCATGATGATGGGCAGCACACCGCAGGCGAACACCCACCGCCAGCCCAACAGCGGGACGATCGCGAAGGACAGCAGGCCGGCGAAGAAGAACCCCAACGGGTACCCGATCTGCGCCAGGCCGATCAGTCTGCCGCGGAAACGTGCAGGAGCTTCCTCCGCGACGAGGACCTGGCCTGCCATCCACTCTGCCTGGGCGCCCGCCTGAGTGACGCATCGGGCGATGATCAAGATGATGATGCCGGGAGCCCCGGCGGTGAGGACACTGCCGAGAATGGCCGCGAAGAGGCAGAGCTGGTAGACCGGCTTCCGTCCGATCCGGTCCATGAGCGGTCCGGCTGCGAATGTCGCCAGGGCGCCTGCGGCGTAGATGAAGGCGTAGATGACGCCGATCATGTTGTCGCTGATGTCGAACTCTTCGGCGATCAGCGGGTAGTTCACGGCCCACAAGGCCGTGTCCACACTGACCAACGCCCATCCGCCCAGCGACAGCAGCGTCACCTTCCAGGCGTTGCGCGAAATGCTGCTCCACCCGTTGTCGAGAGCTGCGCCCAAGGTTGTCGACGGATCATCCGGCGGTCTCTGCACTTCACCAGGTTGCTGCCGAAGATTCTTGTCGTGCATGTGCATACTCCTTCGGACGTCGGCCGCCCGGCGGCGATCGACTCGAACGATTGAGAACTTGATGGAGGGGCGGTGGCCGGGCCGCTAGAGAGCACAACGGGAGGACCCGGCCACCGTTTGGGTCCGAGCGACAGCGTTTGTGGTCACGTCCCGATCGATCGCGGGACGCGCCGAGTCGGTTCCGCACTTCCCCCGGCAGGTGAGGAAGTTGCCGATGGATCGCGATCGTCGTCGGTGAAGGTGGTCAGATCGATCCCGGTCCGGTCACGGACGGTCGTCCAGGCCAGCAGCGAGATCACCAGCGATCCCAGCGCCAACCACAGGACGGCTCGCGTGCCGACTGCGTCGGCGAGAGCAGTGGCGATCAACGGGGCCGGCGCCGAGAACGCCAGGTTCGCCAGGGTGAACGCGAGCGCCGATCCGGAGAACCGCGACTTCGTCGGGAACTGCTCTGCGAACAGTGCCGGCTGAGCGCCTGTCGCGAACAGGATCGAGCTCATCGTCAGGGCCAACGCAGCGGTGATGGCCACAACGGCCTGTGTCAGCGCGAGGGCGAAGAAGGCGGACACCCCGATCGCGGCTCCCATGAATCCCAGGAGAATGATGCGCTTGCGGCCGACGCGGTCGCTGAGGTAGCCACCGGCGAGGCAGGCAGGGATGGTGAACAGGTTGGCAACGAGCAAGATGATGAAGGTCGTTCTGCTGGTCAATCCACCCTGATGGGTGAGCAGGCTCAAGCCGTACACCGCTGCCAGGTAGTAGCAGAGCGACGGGCCACACCACAGCAACGCGAGTTTGGTGATCAGACCGCCATGGGTCCTGAGAATGCGCAGCCCGCGGCCGGTTTCGTCGTTGCCGCTGGACACCTGAGTGGGCTGCTGCTGCTGCGCGACGAAGGCAGGCGTCTCGGTCAGCTTGAGACGAATGTAGGCGGCGACCGCGACGATCCCAATGCTGGTCAGGAACGGGATACGCCAGCCCCATGATTCCCATTGATGCTCGGTGAGCGCAGCGGTCAACACCACCAGGGTGAGGTTGGCCACGACCTGACTGACCGGGCCCCCGATGCCGACGAATGCACCCAACAGACCTCGGCGGGTTCTGTTGGCGTGTTCCATCGCCATCAACTGGTTTCCGGTGTACTCGCCGCCGAGTGAGAAGCCCTGGAGGAAGCGCAAGCCGACGAGGATCGTGGCGATCGCGATGCCGCCGTGCGTGGGAAGCAGCCCGATGACCGCCGACGCCGTGCCCATCAGCGCCAGGGTGATGTACAGCACCGGGCGCCGGCCGATGCGGTCACCGAGGTGACCGAAGAGGATCGCACCGAAGGGGCGGGCGAGGAAGCCGACCCCGAATGTCGCGAAGGACGCGAGCAACGCGCCGGAGCTTCCGAGATTGCTGAAGAACAAGTCGGGAAACAGCGACGCTGCGAGTGCCCCGTAGATCGCGAAGTCGAAGAACTCCAGCGCGGACCCCGCGGTGCCACTGACCGCAGCGCGCTTCTCCATCTTGTTCATCCGTGCCGGAGGTGATTCTGAGCCTCCGACGGGAATGGGCACGGACATGGGTCCTCCTGTTACTTGGTATCGATGGTGCCAGCGCTCGGTCATCGAACCCGCCGCAGTCGCGGAGCGATCACATCGACAGGCGCTACCTACTGGTGTCAGCGATCAGCCATTGCCTCTGTTTCGCGGGATGACAGGGCGGTGGTCGATCCCGGCTTCGTGCGGGTGTCTTTCGGCCATCTCAACCTCCAGATGTGATCACTCCCACAAAGTATTGGGCCAGCCAACTCGTGCTGTCCAGCATTGATTCGGCATATCGCGATGCGTCCAGAGCATTAATCGCTGGTGTGCTGTCGTTGACGCAGAAGGTCGAGCACGTGGACGGATTTCGGCGAGTCCCGATTAACCACAGGCTCAATTCATGATTAGAACGCATTTATTAATGCACCAGTATTGCTGGACCTGCATTGGATAAAGGCGCGAGAGTGGAGACCGACACCACACCGTGCTGGTGGCCGGCAATCGCCGGGAGTACAGAACAAATCGAGGGAGTTGTTGTGAGTGCGA
The DNA here is from genome assembly GCF_017068375.1 of Rhodococcus koreensis. Lineage (NCBI taxonomy): Bacteria > Bacillati > Actinomycetota > Actinomycetes > Mycobacteriales > Nocardiaceae > Rhodococcus > Rhodococcus koreensis. Next base: position 727,378 of record NZ_CP070610.1, on the reverse strand, counting down.
ACGAAGACCTCACCTTTGGACGCGGGCAGCTTCACGGGCTCAAGGTCGTCGAGTTCGCTCACGTAGTGGCGGGCCCGATGGCCGGCTCGTTGCTCGCCGACCAAGGTGCAGACGTGGTTCACGTCGAGCCACCGGGCGTCGGCGACGCTGCCCGGCAGATGGGCCCCAAGCGTGACGAGGTCCCGCTGTGGTTTAAAGTGGCCGGCCGAAACAAGCGCTCGGTGACGCTCGACCTTCATCACGAAGCCGGCCGAAACGTCGCACACCGCCTCGTCGAATGGGCCGACGTCGTCATCGTGACCCTGCGAAACGAGCGTCTCCGTAAATGGCAACTCGACTGGGAATCGATACATCGCATCAACCCGCGGGTGATTCTGCTGCAGATCTCCGGGTACGGAGCGAACACCTCCCTCGCCGACGCGCCAGGTTTCGGAAAGATGGGCGAAGCACGAAGTGGCGTCGTACATCTCACCGGATTTCCCGACGGCCCCCCTGTGCACACCGGGTTCTCCCACGGCGACGCAGTCACCGGACTCATGGGTGCCTACGCGATCATGGCCGCGGCGTACCGCCGCGCCACCGATCCCCACTTCGACGGAGAGTGGATCGACCTGGCGCTGTTCGAGCCGCTGTATCGCCTCGTGGAGTGGCAGATCATCACCCACGACCAGCTGGGAATCGACCCGATGCGCGCAGGCAACCAACTGGCTGTCGCTCCCGCGGCAGTGATCAACAGCTACCAGTCAGCAGACGGTGACTGGATCACCGTGACCTCGGCAACCTTGCGCTCGGTCGTCAACATCGCGCGTCTTCTCGGCTTCGAGGAGACCGAGTTCCAAACTTCCGCCCAACAGCAGGCCGGCAAGGAGCGTCTCGACAAAGGCCTGCGCGAGTGGATTGCCGACCGAACGACGGCCGACACCCTCACAGCATTGTCCGCCGCCGAAGTCGTGGCCTCACGCGTGTTCAGCGCCGCAGACATCGTCGCGGACCCGATCTACGCCGAACGCGAAGACATCATCACCGTCGACGACCCCGAGCTCGGACCGGTACGGATGCAGGCGGCAATCCCGCACTTTCGCCAGAAGCCGGGTGGTGTGTGGCGAACCGGCCCCGCACTCGGCGAGGACAACTCACTGGTCTACAAGGACTGGCTGGGTCTGTCGGAGCAGGAAATTGCCGAGCTGAAACGGCACCGCGTTGTCTAACCAGATCGTCCGTCCGCCGCTCCGGTCGATGCTGTTCGTCCCAGGAACCAAACCCGACTGGCTCGACAAAGCGCGACGGGCCGGAGCAGACGCGGTGATCTTCGACCTCGAAGACGCAGTACCCGAGAACGAAAAGGCCACCGCGCTCAACCAGGTCGCCGACATCGTTCGTGACGCGGGCACACACACCGACCAACCTCGCCTGTTCGTACGGATCAATCCGGTCGACTGCTGGTCGAGTGCCGACGCGATCCGAAGGCTTGTCAGCCCCGGGCTCGCCGGCATCGTCCTTCCCAAGGTCGACACCGACCACGAGGTGCGTGTTGTTGATGCGCTCATCGGATGGTCGGAACAGGAACAACACCTGCCCAGCGGATCGGTCGCTCTGATGCCGGTGCTCGAGACCGCGAAAAGCCTGCGCGACGCCCACGCGATCGCAGCGGCGTCGCAGCGTGTGGCCTACCTCGGAGCCGTCACCGGCGCAGGTGGCGACGTGGCCAGGGCGGTCGGCTTCCGATGGAGTCCGGAGAACACCGAGACCATCGAACTACGAGCCCGCGTGCTGCTCGACGTCCGAGCAGCCGGGTCGCCGAACCCGATCACCGGACTCTGGACGCGCGTCAACGACCTGCCCGGTCTGCGCGCATTCGCCGAACAGAACCGGTCTCTCGGCTACGAGGGCATGGTGGCCATTCACCCGACACACATCCCGGTGATCAACGAAGTCTTCTCCCCCACAACGGACGAACTTGCACGACTGCAGAGGCTGCTGACCACGGTAGAACAAGCACAAGCCGCCGGCAGTGGGGTCGTGGCCTTCGAGGGCGAGATGGTCGACGAGGCCATGGCGGAAACAGCGCGCATGGTCCTGCAACGGTTCGCGCCCACACCCACCGATTGAGCGTCCCGGTAAGGAAATTGATGAAACAGCATGTCAGCGAAGCGACGGTACCGGAGGTGCTCTGGCACCCCACCGCCGTAGCATCGGAGGCCAACCACATGCAGGCCTTCCGTGATTGGCTGGCCGCAGAACGGCAGGTGCACCTGCCCGACTACCAGGCACTGTGGCAATGGTCGGTGACCGACCTGGCCGGGTTCTGGACCGCGGTAGCCGACTTCTTCGAGGTCCGTTTCCACACCCACGCGAGCGACGTGATCGTCGACCAACAGATGCCCGAAACGGTGTGGTTCCGCGGCGCCACCCTCAACTACGCCGAGCACGCCCTGCGGGCCGAGGAAGGCAAACTCGATGACGACCTTGCGGTGATCTTCGAGCGTGAGGACGGCCTCTCGGACGCGATCTCGTACGGCGAGCTGCGCGCACAGGTTGGAGCGGTGCGCGCGGCGCTGGTGGAACTGGGCGTCGGAAAGGGAGACCGAGTAGTCGCGCTCGCACCCAACATCCCACAGACACTAATCGCATTCCTGGCGACCGCCAGCCTAGGTGCGATCTGGTCGTCCTGCTCACCGGACTTCGGGATGAGCGCCGTCCGCGACCGGTTCTCCCAGGTGTCACCGACTGTGCTCATCGCCGTCGACGGCTACCACTACAACGGCAAACAGTTCGACATCCGGCCGACGGTCACCCAGTTGCAGAACGACCTGCCGAGTCTGCGGGCGACGATCGTCGTCGACTACCTCGGTTACGACGACCCGTCCGCGCACAACCGCCCCTGGCGAAGCTGGAACGAGGTACTGGACCGATACGCCGGCTCGCCGGTGCAGTTCGAATCGGTCGCCTTCGACCACCCCCTGTGGATTCTGTATTCGTCGGGAACGACCGGTCTGCCGAAGGCGATCGTGCACGGACACGGCGGGATGCTCCTCGAACATCTCAAGGCCATAGGTCTGCACTGCGACCTCGGGCCGCGTGACCGATTCTTCTGGTTCACCACCACCGGCTGGATGGTGTGGAACTTCTTGGCCAGTGGTCTGCTGGTCGGTTCGACGATCGTTCTCTACGACGGCAGCCCGACCTTCCCGGACTTCACGGTGCTGTGGCGCCTGGCCGAGCGACACCGAGTCAAGTACTTCGGCACCTCCCCCCTGTTCATCGACAGCTGCAGCCGGGAGGGTCTGACGCCTGGCGACCAGTACGACCTGTCCGCCCTACGCACGGTCGGATCAACGGGCGCACCGCTGACCGAACCGGGATTCAGGTGGCTGGCGACAGCGATCGGTGAGAACGTGCAAATCGCCAGCGTCTCAGGCGGCACCGATGTGTGTACCGCCCTGGTCGGTGCGAGTCCCGACGTCCCCGTATGGGTGGGCGAGATCCCATGCGCAACCTTGGGCGCGGCGGTGGCTGTCTACGACGATTCTGGCCGACCGGTCGTGGGCGAAGTCGGTGAGCTCGTCGTGACCAAGCCGATGCCCGCAATGCCGGTGTGCTTCTGGAACGACGCCGACGGAAGCCGACTCAGGGAATCGTACTTCGACACCTATCCAGCAGTCTGGCGCCATGGCGACTCCGCGTTGATGACCGAGCGCGGGACGTTCATCGTGTCCGGCAGGAGCGACTCGACCCTCAACCGCGGCGGGATCCGCATGGGCACCTCCGAGTTCTATCGGATCGTGGAGAGTTACAAGGGAGTTCTCGACTCCCTGGTCATCGACACCTCCTCGGCCGGAACACACGGCGAACTGCTCTGCTTCGTGGTCGTTGCCGACGGCTCCGCACTCACCGACCTCACACCGTCGCTTGCCGCGAACCTACGAAAGCAGCTGTCACCACGCCATGTTCCGGACCGCTTCATCGAAATCGACGAAGTCCCACGCACCCTGAGCGGCAAAAAAATCGAGGTTCCAATCAAGAAGATCCTCAACGGCGCCGACCCGGAAGCAGCAATCAGTCTCGATGCGCTCCGCAACCCACAGTCGCTCTTCCCGTTCGTCGAGGCCGCGGCAGCGCACCGTGCGAAGTGACAGAAGAATCGCCCCCGGTTTGTCGGCCGATCTCGCGTATCGGGACAGGTCTTACACATCAGTACGACTAACTGCCCACGACATCGCCGGAGTCGAGCCCGATCACCCCATACAACGCTGAGCCGACCCGAGGAGGACTGACACCGGTCATCGACACGGCAGACACGAGGAGAACATGGCGATGCGGTCGACCTTCGCTGGACGTGCCTGGTTGGTGTGGGGCATCGGCATGTTCGGTTACATCGTCGCGGTACTGAACCGCACGACACTCGGCGTATCGGGCGTGCACGCCGCCGAGAGGTTCGGCGTTACGGCAGGAGTGCTCTCGACGTTCGTCGTGGTCCAGGTGGTTGTCTACTCGGGCGCCCAGATCCCCGCCGGGGTACTACTCGACCGATACGGACCTCGAATCATGATCGCCACCGGCGGCACGATCATGGCCGGCGGGCAAGCCCTACTGGCCGTCACCGACCAGGTCGGACTGGCGCTGACCGCGCGGGTGCTGGTGGGTCTGGGCGATGCACTCACGTTCATCGCAGTGATCTCGCTGGTCCCTCGATGGTTCTCGCCCCGCCGTGTACCGGTCGTCACCCAGCTGACCGGCATCGGAGGTCAACTCGGGCAGGTCCTGTCCGCGGTACCCTTCCTGGCGCTCCTCGAAGCTCGGGGTTGGACCACCGCCTACCTCAGCGCCGCAGGAGTAGGCGCCCTGGCCGTGGTGCTCACGGTCCTGTGCGTACGCGACAGACTTCCTGGCCCGGAGAATGAGCCCCCGAGGACGACTGTCAGCAACCGGCGGGCGGCGGCTGCACCCGTCAGAGAAGTCTGGAGTCGGCCTGGCACCCGCCTCGCCTTCTTCACCCACATGGGCACCCAGTTCTCGATGAACGCGTTCTCGTTGATGTGGGGCCTCCCTTATCTCATCCTCGGCCAAAATCTCTCCCCACATATGGCCGGCGCACTGATGAGCCTCTCCGTTGTGGTCATGGTGGTGTCCGCTCCCGTCGTGGGAATCGCGACGAGCCGCTATCCCCATCGCCGCCTGCAGATGGCTGTCAGTTACATCGCTCTCCTCGTCGGAACATGGGCAACGGTACTGGCGTTACCGACCACAGCGCCGCTGTGGGCCCTGGTGATCTTGATGGCAGTCATCGGATTGGGAGGACCCGCTGCGGTCATCGCCTTGGACATGGCCCGAACCTCCAACCCGCCTGCAACCTTGGGAACCGCTCAAGCGATCACCAACTTGGGTGGGTATGTCGGCTCGCTGGTCCTTCTCCAGGGCATGGGCGTCGCTATCAACGCGGCAGGCGGCTACTCGTTCGATTCTTTCCGCGTCGCGTGGTCACTACAGGCCGTGCTGTGGGCTGTTGCAATGATCGGAATCGCACGGTGCAGCAGAGTCGTCCAGCGACAAGACCGCGACAAGCTGGCCGCATCGACCGATGCCGAAAACCGGCGTTGGATACAACCAACACCTCTTTAGTCTCAATCCCGTTTACTTATAGAGAGGGCACGGAGTCGCCCGAGAGGGCGACAGGGCGGCGGCCGATGCGGGGTGCGTTCCGGTGATGGGGTGCTTGATGTGGAAGACGGACATCTTGCGTTTGACCACACGGGGTTGATGCGGGGACGTCGGGGAGGCAGGCGTTCGTGGCGGATATCCGTGGTGACACGGCGGTTCGCATCATTCTGGGTTCGAGGGGAAAGCTCGGGTGGCTCGCGGTGGTGCGGCGAGCGGCCCGGAGTGTGCGGGTGAACGCCAACCGGCCGGGATCGTGTCCGGAATCGGTTGCTGCCGAGTGCATCAGGGAGCGATGGGGTAGTGCACGTAGAGGTGGCTGTAGATCTCCTGGATCTCCGTCGGGGGTTTTCGACCGCATAACCACCCCCGGCCGCGCTGGTGGGGTCTTGAGTTCGTCGAACGCGGTCTCGATCTCCCACCGCTGTGAATACAGCCCGGCCAACTCGGCGGCGGGCGCGGCCTCCGGGTCGGTGATCGTGGTCAGCAGCCGGTACGTCGTCGGCTCGCCCGAGGATATGGGCTCGCCGTCTTCGCCCCATCACGTCGAGGGTGTACTCGATCACTCGGACGACGATGCCGTCGGTGCGGCTGCGGTGCGCCTTCGTTCCCGGGTACACGTCGGATGCGAAAGATTCCTCCGGATAGCGCGTTTCGACAGGAAGCACCGCCCGGCCTCATCCGCCACAGCAGATCGGCAGCGGTGTCGGCGCACATCTGCCACAGCCGGTATCTGAAGAATCCGCGGTCGGCAAGCAGCAGCATCCCCGACCGCACGATCGATTCGGTCAGGGTCCGCTTGCCCTGCGTGTACGTTCCCAACGCGGCGTCGACGATCGCATGCGAGCCGCACTCGGCCAACCCCAGCACCCGTACCTGAGGAAACGCCCCACCCCGGCCGCCGCCGCGCGAGAACGGCGGCCGGCCGAAATACTCGACGTTCGCCTCGGCGTCCGGCACATCCAACGTCAAACCATCGATACTCATCAGTTGCCACGACTGGTAGAAACCGCCCGGAACCTGCGGATCGGCCAGCGGGGCCGCGATCGTCTCGTACAGCATGCGCAGCGGCACCGAACCTAGACGCTTGCGGGCCTTGGAACAGCGCAGCCTTCGTCGGAATCGACCACTGACGCGACCAGCCCGAGGCCCACTCGCGTCCCGTGCCCCATCACAGGGTGATCACGCCTAGCGTTAGCGCTGCAATTGTCATCACGACCGTGGTGCCGAAGGCCCAACCGAAGATGTATCGCTGGTGGCGGCCTAGCTCAACGTCGCTGAGGCCGAGGAGGATGAACGTCGCGGCTGCGAACGGGCTTATCGGGAACCCGGTCGTGCCCATGCCGAGTAGTGCAGCACGACCGATCTCGGCTGGATCGCCGCCGAAGGATGCGGTGGTCTCCGCTAGAATCGGTACCACTCCGAAGTAGTAAGCGTCAGGGGTCATTACGAGAGTGAGCGGCATTGCCGTAAGCGCGGTGATGACTGGCAGCAGCGACGCTGCGGAGTCGGGAACCCACGACACGAGTGTCTGGGCAATCGCATCGATCATGCCCGATCCTGTCATGATGCCGGTCAGTACGCCGGCTGCTAACACCATCAGCACGACCATCGTGACGTTGCCGCCGTGTCGTTTCATCAGGTCCTGTTGAGCGGACCAGGACGGCATGTTCACGATCAGGGCCAGCGCGAAAGCGATCGCGAAGGCAACCTGGAGTGGCACCAGCTGCAGGAGCAGGATGACGACCAGCACGAGGGTCAGAATCACGTTGAACGCCTGTGCAGCGCGACCGACGGGAATGCGCGGCCCGGCTATGGTTTCGGTCTCCGGCGCGCGCATAGCTCCCGGGCCTTCCGGCCTGGCGTTGATTGTCGGTTCGTCGAGTGTGAGGGTTCCGATCCGGCGGGCTTCCCGCCGTCCCAGGAACCACGCCACCGCGATCACCCAGAGCGCACCAACCGCCATAGGTCCCAGCAGCGGGATGAAAATGTCCCCGCTGGTCATGTCCAGCGCTGCCATTGCGCGGGCGGTCGGTCCGCCCCACGGGATGATGTTCATCAATCCAGCGGCTAGGGCGACAATCCCGGTGAGTACGACCGGTCGCATCCCGATCCGCCGATAGATCGGCAGGAGCGCGGTCACCGTTATGAGGAACGTCGAGGTCCCGTCGCCGTCCAACGCGACGAGCAGTGTAATCAGGGCGGTCCCGACTGCGAGCTTGGCGGGACTTCCTCCTGCCCATCGCAGCACCCGCCGGATGACCGGGTCGAAGAGTCCGACGTCGACCATGAGACTGAAATAGAGGATCGCGAAAGCGATCATGATCGCCACGGGCGCGACCTTGATCATGCCTTCGCTGATCATCTCGCCGAGATCGCCAGTCCAGCCGCCGATAACGGCCGCCCCAATCGGGATGAGAATGAGTGCAACGGGCACCGAGAACCGACGCGTAAACGTCGTCAACCCCAAAAATGCCAAGATAGTGGCGAAGCCCAGCACAGCAGCCAAGATGAAGCCCTTCTCTGCGGATACATCGGTGAAGGATGCCGAGCTGGCGGCTCCCCGGCACACCCTGCGAACAGCGCCACTCTTGTGGTGGCAATCACAAAGTATTCGGGTTGCGACCTATGAAGGTCCAACATCAAAAATGCATAAAATCATGCCTTTTTGTTATGTGTTATCGACGTGGTCGATGGCCTGACCAGACGGGCAAGCGGTTAGTCACCTGCGATACGACCTGACCAGCGGCCCCGCGCTCACGCTGTCCGCAGTTGCCGACACCCTCAGAGGCGGCCGATCGCCGAACCACCTCCTATCGCGAGTCAGTCAACGAGGCGTATGGGCGAGAAGTGGCCTGCGCCGCAATGGCAATGCGACGCATGGGTGAGGCCACGGCGAGCAGATTCTTGTCGGTTTCGATCGCGATAGGGGTGGGTGCCGGGTACGCTTCCGCTCTCGGCGATTACCTCCAGCAGCACGGTCAATCCCGCCGTGCCGGTGTCGATGCGTTCGATCCCGGCGTCCCTCTCGGCCGCGATGCGCGGCGCCCCGGTGCCGTCTGAGTCGGCATGGATCCCACGGATCCGCTCGGCCAGTTCCTCGTCGGCGCGGCCGCGTGCGGCGCGGGAGGCCCGCCACCGGTAGAACCCGAATCGGGAGACCTCGAGGAGCTGGCACGGCCACTTCACCGGAACGGTGTCACAGTGGTCGTCAACGAACTGGAAGCGGCTCACCAATTCGTCACGCCCGCGAAATACTTCGCGGCTCTGCGCAGGATCTCCCGCTCGGTCTCGAGCTTCCGGACCTGGGCCCTGAGCTGCGTGATCTCTTCCTCAAGCACGGACTCGGGGAGGCCGCGCGCCGGCTCACCACGCTTGACAACACCAACATCATGTCCGGACGGCACGGATTGCTCGACCTCGACAGCGTCATCCCGCCCTACGAGATGCGTTTGTGAGACCCGGGTTTGGTCACCGCCGACACCGTCTACGAGCAGGCCGCCACACAGGGCTTGCTCGATGCCGAGGACGTGATCGTCCTCGAATATCCATGGTCAGGGAGGGGCGAAGGAATGTTGACCCGGTGCACACGACGGTGGTCGGCAGCGCCGGACCGACGGTCGGTCACCGGCGGTGCGGATCCTTCCGAAGGTCGAGGACGGGAGGTGCATGGGCTGGTGCGTCACAGGTACTCGAGCACGGGAAAGAGAGCGATCGCGGACACGGTGATCCCCGCGACTCCGGCGACGACTCCGAGCAACGCCCGCAGCGAGGCTGGCTCATCGTCCGCCATGCCCGACCGAGATGTGGCGAGAGCACCGCACACCACCGCGCTCACGCCCAGGACGAACCCGAGTCCGAACACCCAGAACGACGCGATGGACAATGCCCCCAGGGCGAATGACACTGAGGGCAACCGTGATCCCCCGCGCGGCGATCGCGGTCGTCCGCGGGCGGCGGAACTCGCGTCGCCAGTGACACCTGATTGGCGCGGGGTAGCGGCGGTCAGGTTCCTCCTCCAGTGCGTCGGCGGGTTGCCCGGACGTCGGTGCCACGGAATCGGATGTGCCAATCGTTCGAGGGCCACCCTCCAATCACTGCTCCGACGCGGGCAGCAGCTATTGCGCTGCACTTGGACCAGCGACTGTGTGGGCCCAGCGGTTTCTCGCTGGCCCGCGTCATCGACTACCGAGAATTTAGCACTCTCGTTGGTGGAGTGCTAATGATTTGTCGGTGGGCGTGCCACCAAGGGGCATTATTGCGGTGACCAGGTTGACGAAGGGCCGGTCATACTTCCATTTCCCCCCCCGGGAGGGGCGGTGCTGCTGAAGGACAAGGGGGCTACCGAGGGTAGCCCCCTTGTAATCGTCACCGCGCTACGTTTGCGAGGCGATCGGCAGTTCGTCGCTCTGCCGCTCGTTCAACATCGACTCGGTGCTGTCGGAGTATCGCCGAACGGTGCGGGCGAGGATTAAGACTGTGGCGCTGACGGCAGCGGCCACCACCAGGTAGAGGGTGAGGTACCAAGGTTGCTCGTGGTTCCAGGCGATCATGATGAGACCGAGCGCGGGCAGCGTCGCGCCGAACAGGGCTCCCGCGGTCTGGTAGCCGAGCGACAAACCGGTGTAACGGACACTGGTGGGGAAGAGTTCGGCGAAGTAGCTCGCTTGGGCTCCATATACGCTGGCGTGCACCACGCCCAGTGCGACGACCAGCCCGAGGATGAGCAGGGGCACGGAGCCCTCTCGGACGATCAGGAAGAATGGGAACGCCCATACCGCCATCCCCACCAGTCCCGCGATGTAAACGGGGCGTTGACCGTAGCGGTCCGCGAGAGACCCGAACCACGGGATCGTCAAGGTTTCGACCACAGCGCCGATGGTCACAGCGAGCAGAAGCGCACTGCGTGAGTAGCCGGCGTAGGTCGTTGCGTAGGACAGGATCAGTACTGTCATCGTGTACCCCCAGATGTTGGGGGCCATATGCGCGCCGACCACGACGAGTACTTGGCGCCAATGCGACCGGAGAACGTCGATCACCGGCGGGCGCTGCGGTTTCCCGGCATCGGCGACACGCAAGTACTCGGGGCTCTCGGTTACGCGCATCCGGATGGCGAGCCCGATCAGTACGGGGATGAAACTGATCAGAAATGGGATCCGCCAGCCCCACGTCATCAGCTGGTCCTGGGGGAGAAGGGTGATCGGGTAGAAGACTGCGGTTCCGAGGACCAACCCGAAAATGACGCCGGCGTTCGGGATGCTCGCGTTGCGGGCGCGGTGGTTGGGATCGGAGTGTTCCAGGGCCATCACCACTGCACCGCCGTACTCGGCGCCCGCCGCGAGTCCCTGAAGGATGCGACACAGCACGAGCAGTATCGGGGCTGCGGCGCCGATCATCGCAGCGGTTGGCAAGAAGCCAACGGCTGTTGTCGAAATTCCCATCAGCACCAGGGACAGAACGAGCATCCCTTTCCGTCCGACTCGATCGCCGAAATGCCCGGCGACGAGGCCGCCGAGGGGCCGGCCGATCCACCCTGTTGCCAGGGTGGCAAAGCTCAAGATCGTGGCGGTCGCGGTGTCGAGGTCGGGGAAGAATACCTTGCCGAAAATCAACGCAGCGGCGTTGCCGTAGATGTAGAAGTCGTAAAATTCCACCGCCGTGCCGACGAAGGTCGCTGCTGCAACTCGTCGTGGCTGTCGCCGGGTTTGGGACGTGGGTACCGTCATTGGCGTCTCCTTCGTCTCCATTATTGGAGCCGATCTGGTGAGCGTTCATTGAAGCGGTAGCCGCGCCTGTATGTCAATGGATCGGAGCCGGATTGCCGGCAATCGGCAATGATTCGTGCGGCGGCAAGATGAACAGGCCATTTGGGGAGCGTGATGCCACCGATCGCGTGGCACTGTCGTTGTCTCGGCATTTTTGACGGTTAGCGTTCCGGGTGTAACAGTGGGTGCATGGGCGCCAGAGTCGCAGCCAATGAGCCGGTGTGCGTCGGGAGGGCTCGCGCTTCTCCAGGTACGCGCCCTGACAACGCGGGTTCGTTGCTAGACACCACGGAGGTGGCTATATGAGGGATCGCCAGGCGTCGGGCGAGGGGGCAGTGCTACGCGCGGCAGCCAGCATCCGCGAGTTGGTTATGCGCCGTGAGTTACTCCCGGGCCAGCAACTGCGCCAGGAGGACCTTGCTCAGCAGATCGGTATTAGTCGAGGGCCCATTCGTGAGGCCTTGCAGATCCTGGGCGTTGATGGTGTGGTCGAGTACGAACGCAACCGGGGATACTTCGTGGCTCAGTTCAGCGCGGATGAGATGAGCCAGCTGTACCTGGTGCGTGATCTACTTGAGTCCGCAGTGCTCGTGGAGTTATCCGCGCCGAATGACGACGAGTTGGACAGACTCGTGGAAATCAACGAGGCACTCCGGGGTGCGGGTACCGATGTTGACGTGATGATGCGACATAACGACCGCTTCCATGGCGGAATCCTTGAGCTGTCCCCTCAGCGGTTGGTGGTAGCCGAGATTCAGCGGATCTGGCGAATGTCCGTGGCTTATCGCGCGTTGTCACTCAGTGTGCTTCCTGACGCTGCCGCTGTCGCCAAGGAACATGACGAGATGATCGACGCCCTTTGTGTCGGCGATGGCGCTCGTCTAGTCGCGCTCTGGGGATCACACCGCCAGGTCGCTCTGAATCGGCTTCTGCCGATTCTGCGCTGACGGCGCTCGACGACTTGGTTGATTTCAAGTCTGCGTGTATCGGCAAAGCGAACTGTTATCGGACGAGCGTGGGTGGGGTAGATCTCGGAGCCGTTGAGCACCACGGACAGGTCGGCTGCGTGATTGCATACGGCGCGTGCCGGAGGTGCTCCGCCTGCGGTGGACAGTTTTGACCTGCACCGTCGGGGGGCCGGACCCTGCCCCTCTCTCGGACGCGGCCGGGATGATCGACTGGGGCAGTGTCGGTGAACTCGCCAATCACACGTGCTCGGCCGGCACGCCCTGAACATCACCTGCCAGGACGTCGACGAATTGTTCATCGTGAGGCCGTCACGGGATCGACCGCTCGGACGGCAAGATGGCTCGTTTCCGCCGATTCGTGCAGGCCGACCCGGCCCCATGCGTAGGGACTGCCAATGGTGGTGCTGGTATCTCCTGGTCACTTAGGTGATATTGAATCGTCCCGAGTTTGATGCACACCTTCTTTCTTGGGAAGGTGATCCTTATGCCGAATGTCTATCCAGCCGAGGTGCGGGAGAAGGCCGTGCGCCTGGTCCTCGAACACCGTGACGAGTACGCCTCGGAGTACGAGGCGATCCGTACGATCGCCGAGCGGATGTCCCTGAAGACGGAGACGGTGCGGGTGTGGGTCCGCAAGGCCGAGGCGGCGGGTGGCGGCACCCCGGCTGCGTCGGCATCGGAGGCTGAGGCCGAACTGCGGGCTTTGCGGCGGAAGAACGCCGAGCTGGAGAAGACCATCGAAATATTGAAGGCTGCAACGTCTTTCTTCGCGCGGGAGTGCGACCCGCCACGCAAGTGATCTGCCGGTTCATCGCCGAACACCGCGATCAGTTCGGGGTCGTACCGATCTGCCGGGTGCTCACCGAGCACGGGTGCACGATCGCCCCGAGAACCTTCTACGCCTGGCGCAGCCGGCCGTTGTCGAAACGGGCATTGTGGGACGCCACCATCACCGCGGTGCTGGCCTCCTACTACGTCGAGCGGGACGAGCACGGTCGACGCAGGCCGGAGTCGCTGTACGGCTCGTTGAAGATGTGGGCCCACCTGCGCCGTCAGGGCATCGAGGTGGCCCGCTGCACCGTCGAACGGCTCATGCGCGTCAACGGGTGGCGCGGTGCCAGCAGGGCGAAGAGGGTCCGCACCACCGTGCCGGAGCCGTCGGCGCCGCGGCCGCCGGATCTGGTCGACCGGAACTTCCGGGTCGATCGGCCCGACGCGCTCTATGTCGCGGACTTCACGTACGTCCGGATGGTGTCCGGCTTCGCGTACACGGCGTTCGTCATCGATGCGTTCGCCGGCACGATCGTCGGTTGGGAGGTGTCGACGTCGAAGGAGACCGCGTTCGTGCAGCGGGCGGTGAACCAGGCCTGCACCTTGCGGACGATGCAAGGTAACCCATTGCGCGGAAACACCATTCACCACAGCGACACGGGGTCGCAAGGCGGATTCAATCGGTCGTCGCAACACCTGGCTGTTGCAGTGAGCGTAGCTGGTCGGCGAAGACCTCGGCGGGGGTTCGCCAGTCGTGCATCTTGCGGGGCCGGTTATTGATCGCCAGGACGACGGCTTCGAGGTCCTCGGCGGACCACCTGGACAGATCGGTGCCCTTCGGGAAGTACTGGCGCAACAGGCCGTTCGTGTTCTCGTTCGTCGGTCGTTGCCAGGGCGAGTGCGGGTCGGCGAAGAACACTCTCGTGCCGGTATCGAGAGCGAACTGGGCATGACCGGAGAGTTCCTTCCCGCGGTCCCAGGTGAGGGTCTTGCGGAGCTGCTCGGGGAGGGTGGTCATCGATGTCGTCAGCGCGGCGTTCATCGCGACGGCGCCGTAGCCGCCGAGGGAAGGACCGTTCTTCACGGGTGGCTTGTCGCCCCAGCCCTCCAGCCGAGGCAGGTGCACGAGGATCGTGGATCGGCTGCTGCGCTCGACGAGCGTGCCAATTGCGGACCGGCCGGTCCCGATGATCAGATCCCCCTCCCAATGCCCCGGAACGGCGCGATCGGCGGCTTCGGCGGGGCGTTCGCTGAGCACGACGTCCTCGGTGACATGCCCTTGCGGCTTGTTCTGCGACCGCGCTCGGGGAACCCGCAGCGCCCGCCCGGTGCGCAGGCACGCGACCAACTCCCGTTTGAGCGCGCCACGGCCCTCGATGAACAACGATTGGTAGATCACCTCGTGGCTGATGCGCATGGACTCATCATCAGGGAAGTCGATCCTGAGCCGGTGCGAGATCTGTTCCGGGCTCCACGCCGTCGCCCATGGCCTGTCCTGCCGATGCGGCTTGTTCAGCCCCTTCCACGCGGGCGTCTCAGGCCCACGGACGATCGTGCCGTCGGGTCGGCGGACGCTGCCGGAGAGCCGCTCCTGCACGTACTTTCGCAACCCGTCGTTGCCCACGAGCTTCGCCGTCTTCGGGCGCTTCGCGGCCTGTTGCGCTTTCCACTGCGCCACCAGGGCCCGGTAGACCGGCTTGCCGCCCCGGGTCGCCGCGTTGCGGCGCAGTTCGCGTGAGATCGTTCCCGGGTCACGTCCGATCCTGCGGGCGATTTCGCGCACGCCAACATCCTGGGCGCGCAACAGCGCGATCTCCTCACGCTCGGCGAACGACAGGTAGCGGCCCGTGGGCTCGTCCAGGCTGATCGATCGGCGGCATGCCACCAGCGTGACGGAACCAACGGCACCCGACCGGCCATGACACGCCGACGGCCTCCGCGGCCTCGACCGTCGTCACTCCCGATGCGATCCGCCGCCAGAAGTCCCGCTGCACCGCACGAGAGGGCTCCGGCCGGCCCGGTGAACGCATCGGAGGTCGCAATGCCCTGTCCGCCGCCCACTGCCGCCTGGCACCCACCTGCGCCTGAGACATCTGCTTGTTGCTGTATCCCATTGCACACCTCCGTGATCGAGGTGTTGCATCGACCGGTTGAGCCCGCCCAATATACGGCTCTGCGCTTCGGGGAGACCCTGTTCCTGCAGGGACTGGTGCCGTCGATCGGGTCGGTGGCCGACGCCTTCGACAACGCCCTCGCCGAGACGACGGTCGGGCTCTACAAGGCCGAGTGCATCGCCGACGACTCCCCGTTCCGCATCGGGCCGCTACGCACCGTCAGCGACGTCGAGGAGGCCACCTCGGCGTGGGTGCACTGGTACAACACCGACCGGCTGATGCACCGCCTTGGGCGGATCCCACCCACCGAGTACGAGGCCAGGTACTACGCTGCACAACGTGCCGATCAACCGGTCGCACACAAATAACAGTGTGTGCATCGGACCCGGGATGGTTCATATCGCCGTCAGAGCCCGCGGCCGGGTCCCCGTGTCCGAGAATCAGGGTTTCGCCCCGCCTGACGGCGGGACCGGGCTTGCGCACTGGGCCGCCGAGGGGCCCAGCGCTTACACCCCTCGACATTGACGGAGACTCCATGAGATGCGAGTGTGTAGGAGTGTGGGAGCCAATATTGCAGCCAATAGGTCGGCCCGATAGGGCGGATTCTCGACCTCTTCCATGGTTATCGTCCCGACGCGATGGGTGATTCACTCGACACGGGAGTCAACCTTCTAGCCGGTGACTATCGTGCGATGCTGTAACTCCGGAAGTATCAGCTTCGCTGTGGGTTTGGTTGCGCCCGATCAACTTTGCGGCACGGCACTTCCGGGTAGCTCGCGCCGCGCCCCATGTTCAATCCCGTCAATGTCCCGTTGTCTACTGCGCCCAGCTCAATCGACCGTCGTTCGCGCGGGTGCAAGCCCGATATACACATGAGGTGAAGGTATGTACCACTATTTCTATCTGGCCGCTC
The DNA here is from genome assembly GCF_017068375.1 of Rhodococcus koreensis. Taxonomy (NCBI): domain Bacteria; kingdom Bacillati; phylum Actinomycetota; class Actinomycetes; order Mycobacteriales; family Nocardiaceae; genus Rhodococcus; species Rhodococcus koreensis. Next base: position 711,192 of record NZ_CP070610.1, on the reverse strand, counting down.
GGAATCCTGCGTTCTCCGCCCAGCAGTTCGTGGACCGTTGGCGCCGGCACGCCGTCATCGCCGCGGCGGCTCCAGAGTTCTTCGAGCCGGTGCAGTGCTACGTCCAGAACGATGTACTGCACGACGGGCTGCCGGGCTTCCCCGAGGTTGTGACGGGGTTCGACGGCCTAGGCGAGTTCTTCTTCGAGAATCAGGAGGCAAAGCAGCCTCCGCCAGACCACCTCTCCGCCGACAATCGTGAGATCTTCGGCTCGACTGGGCTGCAGCGATTCGGGGGCTCCCGAGAGGTGCTGACAGGACAGGGCGAGGGACCCTACCGGGTGGTTCGGATCCTCGTTCGTCCAGACAACGTGTCAGAGCAGGCAATGGCGGAGGCCCTGCGGACGAGCGGTACGGGACTGCCGGGTCTCGGCGTGGCGATTTCGACCTCCACACAACCCGAGCTTGACTACGACGGGGTGCTCACCGTGTGGGTAGCCGACCTTATGGCGGCGGAGAAATTGCTCGTGTCGGAGGCATGGAAGCAGGCGACCCAGCGGTTGGCTACGGTCGCCGACCCAACGCGGTCGCTCACAGTCATCGCGCGAGAGGTCGTTCTCAAGGGCAGCGGACCACAGTGAACTAGGAATGAACCTTCTTCCGTGTCCCGGGAGAAGCGGCGAGAGCTTCGAAGGTTGCGGAGCTCAGTGCGCAGACCGACCCGAACCTGGGAGAACCGCGGTGCCGGACATCGACTTCCCGAGGGAGAAGCCCTTTAGTGTCACTGATGTCGCGACGAATTTGACTTCGACGGATGGGAAAAGAGGTTCGCCAGGCATGGCGAACACGTCGAAGGTGATCTCGACTCAGATCTCAGATGGCGCGATTGCGACCGGGTTGGGTTGTGAATTCTTCGCTGGCGGCCCAGCGTGCGAGAAGCGTGAACTTTTCCGCAGTGGGGCTATTATCGACGGCGCTATAGGTGATGACTGACAGCCCGGGTTCGCCGTGAATTTCGAGTACGAAGTAAGTTACGTCGAGGTCGCCGACTTCGGGGTGGTGGAAGACTTTCTCGCCCGTGCGGTGTGGGTGACTTTGGGTATCATCGCTATTTCGATCGGCGCTGTTCTTGCGACCACCGACCGGTCCGATGTCGACTTGATCTCGTTCCACGACACGGACGACCAGGAGCTCGCCAGAGACGAGTCGGCATCGGGTTTGAGTCTGTCTTCAACCGCCGGCGACCGCACCGAAGAGGGTTTGCGGAAGTAGTCGACTGCCGAACAGGGCGCTGCAAGGGCACCTCGATGTACTCGGCCAGGACGTGGGTCGCGGTGCCGGCTTGAAACGGACAGGATCTCCGGTTGGTGTGTGTGGCTTGTCGAAGGCCCACGATCAACCGGAGGTTCTTCTGCTCAGGTTCGAACCACGTTTCACTTCAGGGCGCTGACCGTCGATCGGTACCGCCAGGGCTCGCCGAAATTCTGGCCCACATCGCCGCAACGAAGTTCGGTGACGAGCGGGGGCAAAGGACAGGAAAGCTTGGCCTCCGCCGTCCACGTCCTGCACGAACTGATGGAAGAGGCACCGATTTGCCTGAAACGACGACACGCTCGAATCTACTTGGCGTCCTTATTTATGCGGCTTTGACGAGCGCGGTCGTCAGTTCGCTGGGCATGTTGCTCGTGCCGACCATCTCGGACGAGTTGGACGTGGACGTGAGCGCGGCGCAGTGGATGCTCACCATCAACCTTCTCGTCGGGGCGATCGCAACGCCGATCATGGGCCGACTCAGCGACGGTCCTCACAAGAAGCGGTTGCTGCTCTGCTCGCTGCTGACGATCCTCCTCGGATCGGTCGTGGCCGCGGCGGCCCCCAACTTCACGGTGTTCCTGATCGGGCGCGCACTGCAGGGATTGAGCTACGGGATCGTTCCGGTGACCATCGCCCTGGCGCGTCGCTACCTGGCCGAGAAAGAGATTCAGTTCGGCATCTCGAGTCTGTCGGTAACCGTGACGACGGGACTCGGCGTCGGTTACCCGCTGACCGGGATCCTCGCCGATCTGTTCGGCTTCCGGTTCGCCTTCTGGTTCGCGGCTTTGTTCTTGACGACGACGGCCTTGGTGGTCTGGCGGGTCGTTCCCGGGGGCCCGGACGAGCGGGCACCGCGCCGACGCTTCGACGTGCCGGGGGCGCTCTTGATCGGTGTGGGACTTACGGCATTGCTCGTCGCCGTGAGTGAAGGCTCACGCTGGGGTTGGACCAGTCTGTGGACGATCGGGTTCTTCGGCACTGCAGGAGTTGTTCTCGCCGTGTGGTCCCTCGTCGAACTTCGCACACCACACGCGCTGATCGACCTACGCGTCCTGCGCAACGGTGATGTGCTCGTGGCCAATGGCACCGCGATCGGGCTTGGCGCTGCCATGTACGTGGGACTGTCCATCGGTAGCCTCATCGCTCAGTCTCCGACTTCGACGGGGTACGGCATCGCATTGCCGCTGTTTTGGGGAGGGTTCGTGATGCTTCCCCTGTCGATCGGTAGTTTCGGTGCGAACCGGCTCGTGCGTGTCGTCGCCCGGTGGGTCCGGATGAGAACGTTGCTCCTTTTCGGCGCCGGCCTGGTGACGGCCTCGAGTGTGCTGCTGTGGTGGGCCCATAACGAATTGTGGGAGATTCTGGCCGGAATGTTCGGGTTCGGGATCGGGATGGGTATGACGTACGCGGCGATGCCGGCGCTGATCGCCCGCAGTGTTGCCGACACCGAACTCGGCAGCGCCGTGAGTTTCAACCAGGTCCTGCGCACGGTGGGGGGCTCCTTCGGCAGTGCGGTCTCGGGTGCGGTTCTCGCCGCGCATCTTGCTCCGGACCTGCACCCGACAGAGGCGGGAATCAAGCTAGCCCTCGCGCTCGGAGCTTTCGGTTGCGCAGTCGTGTTCGCCGCCCTCCTCGTGAACCGCCTGATGACTCCGGGAAAACCCACCGTGAACCCCGGGAACAGCGGGTCCAGGAGCTCGACTGCAACCCCATTTCACACACGGCGCCGACGCCGGCCGCCACTGTAGTCGAGACGGTAGACAAGCGTGGGTTGCCGTTCCCGGAAGCCCTCCGCAGGAGATCACTTACGGTGGGATGAAAGGGAATCGCTGCCGATGACCATGCGAATCGTCGAACTTGGGTGTTCGGAACGAAAGTGTAAGTGCACCAACATTAGTCGGTTCACACCGATGATCTAAGATCATTGGCGCGGATGTGTCCCGAAGGGACACATCCGAGTTGTGGATAGAAAACGCGCGAAGTTGCTCGCGGCCGCCGTGCCCCGACCGATCTGCACAACCGGCACAACTGTCGGATCGTTCCGCGTGTTCACACGAATGGAGACTTGAATGCCTGAGTTCGAGACGACCGCTGATCTCTATGACGAGCACGGCGAATCGCTTAGCATATGTACCACTCAGTTCCGTCAATATGGCGCGCGCACGCGATTCCAAGGCACTCTCGCTACCTTTCGGGGGCACGAAGACAACGCGCTACTGAAAACTTTGGTCAGCGAGCCTGGGCACGGCCGGGTGATCGTGATTGATGGGGACGGCTCGCTCCACTGCGCCATGCTTGGGGACAAGGCGGCAGCCACGGCAGCACGGAACGGCTGGGAGGGTTTCATCGTCAACGGTGCCATCCGCGATGCGGCTGCGTTGGCCGTGATCAATATCGGAGTGAAGGCGCTTGGGACGAACCCCCGCAAGAGCGGCAAGGAAGGCAAGGGTAATCAGCTCGATGTCCCAGTCGCTTTCGGGGGCACCGTGTTCATTCCGGGTGCCCGTGTTGTGTGCGACGAGGACGGGGTGGTCCTCGTGCCCCGGCCGACTGCACATTAAAAGAATCGAGAGCCGGGCTCGCGACAACGAGCTCTGCTCGGGGCTATGAGTTGTAACGGGCAGCGAACTAAAAAGTACCTCGGCCCGGATGGGGCAGAGGTCCATGGGGTTGGGGGCGGGCACGGCTGCGTGTATCAGCTCACGTTCGTCTCGTCCTCGGTATCTCACAGCCCGCGTTGCTCGCTTCTTCGATCAGGTGATCATGTCCGCTTCCATGAGGCTCTTGGCCTTCTTTCCTGCGTGCTTGCGCAAAGCCTCGAGCGGGAGGGGATGATCCACCTGTGTTGCGGACACATGGCCCTCGATGGTGGTAGAAGCGGTTCGGAAGTCGTGACGACGGAGCCCAGTAGGCGGGCGAGACGCGGAGAGTCCGCGGTCAGGTTAATCATGCGGTGAAACGCGTGGCCGAGGGAGGCGATACGTTCTGTGTCGCCCTGAGCGATGGTGTCCTGGTGTTGTTGAAGGACTTCCTCGAGTTCGACGATCTGCTGGCGAGTGACGTTCTTCGCGGCCCGTGCGGCCAATTGCGGCTGAGCCCAGAAGAGGTCGCGCACGTCTTGCTTCGTGAATGGAGCCACGACGAAGCCGCGTCGGGAAACCGTCTCCACAAAGCCTTCGCTCCGGAGTGCAAGGAGTCCCTCTCGGACGGGCGTCGTGCTGACGTCCACGGCTTCGGCGATTCGCTCGATGCGGAGGAAATCGCCCGCCCGGACTTCGCCGAAATGACATCTCGCATACGTACGAGGCAACTTCCTCCGGAAGTTGCTGTCGTCTTGATCTGGCCAGGGCATCGTCGGTCGCACCTTCCCGGACTCGCGGAACCGCAGTGTCGTGAGGGGGCAGAACGCGGCTTCGACCAGATTCGCAGCGGCAAGCGGCTATTGGGTGATCTGACCTGATGTCGGGTGCATGCCTTGCTCGTGCGTTCGGGCAAAGTGCCTCCGCACGTGGGCGCGGAAGATATTGTAACAGTGGGCCATTGACGGAGACCGCCGTCTCGTCAATGCCCTTCCGGTGGCTCGCCGCGGGGGCGGCCCCCGGCTATCAGACGATCGCCCCGTTCCGCAAACGGCACCTGTCCGCACTCGGTCACCTGTTCGCCCAGGCCGTGGGGCTGGTCAGGGGCTTGGTCCGGCTGGGTCGGGTGGCGTCGACGGGACGAAGGTGCGTGCGAACGCCTCCAAACGCAAGGCGATGGGCTACGCGCGCATGTCGGAGGAGGAGAAGGCTGTCGCCGACGAGGTCTCGGCGCCGCTGGCCGAGGCCGACCGTGTCGACACCGCAGAGGACGCACAGTTCGAGAAGAATCGGCGTGGCGAGCTGCCCGAGGAACTGGTCCGCACACGCGCCGGACGCCCACCCGCATGGTCACCGCCGACCGCGGTACGACGAGAAAGCTGTTGAGGACGCCCTCCGCGACCCCGGCGTGCAGGGCGTGGTGATCCCTCGCAAGGGCAAACCCTCAGCTGGCCGGCGAGCCGTGGAACACCGGCCAGCATTCCGGCGAACAATTAAGTGGCACAGCGGAGTCGAAGACAGAATCAGCGCCCTCAAACGCTGATACGGCTGGGACCGCACCCACATCGACACATTGAAGGCGCCAAGATCTGGGTCGGCCACGGGGTTCTGGCTCACCTGATCAAGATCAGCGCCGTGCAGCGCGAATGCGCTTATGGGAGGAGTCTGCCCCAACCCGTCCTCACTGGCGCGAAGTGGCCGACAGCTGTTCACGGAGTCGCCTCGAGTCGAAGAAGCTAGTGAGCGTGCTCCAATACTGCGCGAACGACCTTGCCGTCAAGCACATCTGCGTAGCCCTGCGCCACTTGATCGACACCGTAACGCTGCGTGATCAGCTCGTCGAGCTTGAGATGCCCTTGGTCGTACAGCCGTGCCAGGCGCGGGATGTCGTAATGAGGATGGCACTTGCCGTACAGGTTTCCCAGTAGCGAGATGTCGTAGAGACTGAGCCGGTTGCCGGCGATCTGTACATTGACGTCGTACGCGACGTCTGCGGTGGCGGTCAGGACCAGACGCCCCCCCTTGCCGGTTGCCTCGAGCGCACCGGCCGACACCTCCGGCGTCATCACACCGACTGTCACAATGGTGACGTCGGCGCCCGTTCCATGGGACAGGTCTCGAGCCAGTTGGGCGCCCTCTTCGATGGTCGCCGCAGTGTGCGTGGCTCCCACTGTCATGGAGAACTCACGCTTGAACGGCACCGGATCCACCACGATCACCTGGCCCGCGCCGAGGAATGCCGCGGCTTGGACGGCGTTGATGCCGATCCCGCCAGCGCCGATCACCATCACGGTGTCACCCCCGCTGATCTGTCCCACGTACTCGGCGGAACCCCACCCGGTCGGCACCCCGCAACTCAGGAGGGCGGCGGCGTGGAGCGGGAACCAGTCGGGGATCTTGATACACGAGTTTTGGGGTACCACGATGTGGTCGGCGAAAGTACCCAGGATGCAGAAGCCACCGACGGGACGACCGTCGAGATAGTTGCGGTAGGTTCCATCCGGCAGCATCCCGGTCGCCACATTCATCTGGAGTTCGCACATCCGCGAGCGGCCGGACAAGCAGTACTTGCAGAGGCCGCACTGCGGGACCGGCGACAGAACGACCTGGTCTCCAGGCTTGAGTCGGGTCACTCCAGGTCCCACCTCCTCGACGACACCCGAGCCCTCGTGGCCACCGATCAGCGGGTAGACGCCCCCGCCTCCGGCGCCACCGTGGCGCCGATGCTCGTCGGACCGGCACAACCCCGCGTACTGGACCCGGATCAGCACCTCCATTTCTTGCGGAGGTTGCAGTTCGAGCGTGACGGTCTCCCAATCCCGCTCCTGCTCGAGCAGCACCGACGCTTGTACCTTCATCATCGAAAATCTCCTTTAGTCAGTTGTCGTAGGGAGTCGTATGGTCCGTACTCAGGTTCCAGACGACAGACTTGCGTTGCGTATACATAGAGACCGAGGCGAACCCGTTCTCGAGACCAATGCCGCTCTGCTTCATTCCTCCGAAGGGCACGGACGGATGGAAGGCCCGGTAGGTGTTGATCCAGACAGTCCCAGCAGTGAGGTTGCCGACCAGGTATTGGATCGCAGCCGCGTCGTTGCCCCAGATCTGCGCACTGAGCCCAAAATCGGTGTTGTTCGCCCGCGCAAGTGCATCGTCGAGATCTCGATAGGCCAGCACACTCGCGACGGGACCGAACGCCTCGGTCGTCGCAACCGGATTGTCATCGGCAACGTCTGCCAGGACCGTCGGCTGATAAAACGCCCCGCTGGCAAGGTCCCCGTCGTCAGCAGGAGCGCCACCCGCGAGGCACGTGGCGCCTGCTGCAACCCCCTCACGCACCAGCTTGTCGACCCGTGCACGATGTTCCCGGCTGATGAGCGTGCCCATCTGGGACGACGGAAGCGTCGGGAGCCCAACGCGAATGTCCTTCGCTCGGCTCGCGAGCTCGGCGCAGACCTGATCGTACATGCTCTCGTGCACGAGAATTCGCGATCCTGCAACACAGCTCTGGCCACTCTTGACGAAGTTCGAATGCAGGACCGACGGAATCGCCGCCTCGAGGTTTGCGTCCGGGAGAAGAATCGACGGGCTCTTGCCGCCCAGTTCCAGAACGACCGGGACGATGTTGCGGGCCGAGGCACCGATGACTGCCCGGCCCGCGCCGGGGCTGCCGGTGAAGGCGATCATCCCGATCCCGGGGTGCTCGCCGAGCATCGGGCCCACTACTGCGCCCCGACCGCTGACCATGCTGATGACACCCCGCGGGATTCCGGCCTCGAGTGCCAACTCGACCATCCGGTAGGGCAGTAAGGGCGTGATCTCCGGCGCCTTGTGCACGATACAGTTGCCGGCAACCAGCGCCGGGGCAGACTTCATCGTGACAAAGTTCGCGTTCCCGTTGTAGGGGCTGATGCCCGCGACCACGCCGAACGGTTCGTCCAAACCGTAGGCGAGCCGGCCTGGCACCTGCGCGTAGGTCGTCCCTTCGATCTTGTCAGCCATCCCGGCGAAGTAACGCAACGTGCGAACGGACGAGTCGATGTCACCGAGCACCTCGCTCCGCAGGTGTCCGACATCAGCCACCTCGAGATCGGCCAATTCGTCGCGGTGGGTCTCGATGCGGTCCGCCCAGCGGCCGATCAGCCTGCCCCGCTCGTCGGGTGAGGTCGAGCGCCAGATCGAGACGAATGCATCATGAGCCTGCTCGATCACGGTGTCCAGGTCGGGGGCCGAAATTTCGTGCACCTGTGCGATGGTCTCACCGGTCGCGGGGTTCACTACGGTGATCCACTCACCGTAGCTGGGGACGACAACGCCGTCCCCGCCGATGTATCCCAACCGAATAAGCCCTGCCGTGTCGGCCATTTGATCCCCTTCCGTCTCTTCTGCGGATCGGTGACCAGGAGCCGACGACCGGTGGTTGAGCACTCGGCGTAGCGTTTGGGACACGGAATGCGCACCAATCGAATCCGCTGATACACCATCACGGACGTACCATATTACGAATATGCGTACGGTATCTAGAACAACCTACAAGTGGGAGGGGCAACGGTCAACCCGCCGATGTAACCGTTGACGCAATGAAGTGTTCACTTTAACGTACATGCATTCCGAATGCCGAACGCGGAATATGGGTCCGCATCTCCGGTGGACCTTGAAAGGTTGGCCAACAGCATGTTTGGTCATAGTTCAGGTAGACCCAGCTGCTGTGGGCCGATGGCTCTCACCTGGTCATGCCCGCTACGGGCGCCCGCGAGGATTCGAAGTCGGTCAGCGGTGGGATCCCTGCGTCGTCGTCGATGAGCACAACACGTACGCGGCCAGGGCCGGACGTGCTTGCCTGCGCCGCTGACACCCGCGGAGTCCAGGTGGCCGGATCGCGGACGTCTTCACATGCATTCTCGGACGAGGATGTCGAATGGTCAGTTGGTGTGGGGGATCTGGTCCCAGCCCTCGACGGATTCGGGGGTGCGGGGTGCGGGTCCGGTGTAGATGGCGGCGGGGCGGACGAGTTTGCCGAGGCGTTTTTGTTCGAGGATGTGGGCGCACCAGCCGGCGGTGCGGCCGCAGGTGAACATCGCGGGCATCATGTGCGCGGGGACCTCGGCGAAGTCGAGGATGACCGCGGCCCAGAATTCGACGTTGGTTTCGATGGCCCGGTCGGGGCGGCGTTCGCGCAGTTCGGCGAGGGCGGCCTGTTCGAGTGCGGCGGCGGCCTCGTAGCGGGGGGCGTTCAGGCGTTTCGCGGTGGCGCGGAGCACCCGGGCGCGGGGGTCTTCGGCGCGGTAGACGCGGTGCCCGAAGCCCATCAGCTTTTCCTTGCGGTCGAGGATGCTCTTGACCAGGGCGCGGGCGTCGCCGGACTTTTCGGTGTCCTCGATCATCGGCAGGACGCGGGCGGGGGCGCCGCCGTGCAGGGGGCCGGACATCGCGCCGATCGCCCCGGACAGGGAGGCGGCGACGTCGGCGCCGGTGGAGGCGATGACGCGGGCGGTGAAGGTGGAGGCGTTCATGCCGTGTTCGGCGGCGGAGACCCAGTAGGCGTCGATGGCGGCGACGTGGGCGGGGTCGGGGTCGCCTTTCCAGCGGACCATGAACCGTTCGGTGACGGTTGTGGCTTCGTCGATGCGTTTCTGGGGGATGGCGGGATGGTAGATGCCGCGGGCGGACTGGGCGACGTAGGACAGGGCCATGACGGAGGCGCGGGCGAGTTGTTCGCGGGCGGTGTCGTCGTCGATGTCGAGGAGGGGTTGGTATCCCCAGATGGGGGCGAGCATGGCGAGGCCGGCCTGGACGTCGACGCGGACGTCGCCGGTGTGCACGGGCAGGGGGAACGGTTCGGCCGGGGGTAGTCCGGGGCCGAAGCGGCCGTCGACGAGCAGGGCCCACACGTTGCCGAAGGTGACGTGCCCCTCGACGAGTTCCTCGATGTCGACGCCGCGGTAGCGCAGGGCGCCGCCGTCCTTGTCGGGTTCGGCGATGTCGCTGGTGAACGCGACCACGCCTTCCAGACCGGTGACGAAGTCAGCTGGTACCCCTGTGCGGTCGGTGAGCTCTGCAGTAGTCATACCTATGGTTCCTCGAATGTTGTGGTGTCGGGGGTTATTCAGCTGGACTGCGGTGTTCTTGGCCATCACCGCCGCGAAGTCGACCTTCGATCGCAGGTAGCGCGGGATGTTCAACGCGTGCCGTAGGCGGAATCACCACGCACCAGGATGCGGCCTGCTGCGCCCGCCTTCCGGTCGGTGACGCCGTAATGCGACGATCCAGCTCGAACGGAGAACTGTCCTAGTGGCTGTCGATGACCGCCGACGCTCTGATCGCAGTCCTGCCGGCAACCACCCTCCCAGGCCTCAGAAGGCGAGGTCGATGCGCTTGATGACACCGTCGAGGGTCCCACGCTGGTGGGAACGAGGTGGTGTCATCACCCCGGCATGCGACAAAGGGATGTTCGAGTAGAACTTGATCGATCAGTGCACCGAACTGTTGCAGCAAGATTGAGCTCGGCTGGCCCGCAACCTGCGGTCGTGAATCAGAGTGCGTAGCCGCCGTCGGTGTTGATCGTCTGTCCCGTGACGTAGCGAGCGGCGCTGCTGGATGCTAGATACAGGACCGCCTCAGCGACGTCCTCGGCTCGACCGGCGTACGGAAGGGCGCGATTGCGTTGCAGGATCTCCAGCGCCGCCGCGTTGTAGTGTCCGGATTCCCTGAGCCGCCAATGCATCCCGGCCTCGACGCCGCCGATGCCCACTCCGTTGGCGCGCACGCCGTATCGGCCTTCCTCGCGAGCGACCCCACGAATGATGGCCTCGACGGCCGCCTTCGGCGCGACCGAGAGGATGTCCTTGGCCGGGTACCGCCGGAGCCCTGCCGTATGCAGGGCGACGATCGAACCTTGCGAAGCACGCAGATGCGGAATCGCCGCGTGGACTAGATTGAAGAAGCCCGCGGCATCCTGCAACAGGTAGTCACGGAACTGTTGCGGCGGAGTCCGGCTGATGTGCATCATCGGCAGGTCTGGACCCGACGCATATACGAGTGTGTGCAGGCCACCGAACTCATTGGCGACCTGATCTACACACTTCTTCGTCTCCGCCTCGTCCTCGGTGTTCAACGCCTCCACTGCCGTCCGGCGCTTCAGGGAACGGATCTGCGCTGCGACCTCTTCGGCCGTCGCCTCATTGCGCCGATAGGTCAGCACGACATCGCTGCCTGCCTCGGCCAGGCGCCGGCAGATCACTCGGCCGATACCCCCGCTACCCCCAATGACCAAGGCTGTGCCAGTGGAGAAGTCGGGTGAGGGGCTGCTGGACATGATGCTCCTTAAGTCAGTGATCGAAAACGAGAGCCTGGGCTTGAATGCGACCCGAGGAAGACTTCACTAATTCGAAATACCGTATACCAGTCTCGATACTCGAACAAGAGGAGTTTGGGCAGGTCCTGCGCCGGTTGTGTGAGTTCCGGGAATGGACACGCGCTCTTCGGTTTCGCCGACGGGGGGTCGGCGCTCGCGGGTTACGAGAAATCTGGCACCTGTGGTGGGGCTCCCGAAAGAATCTCGTTGTGCGTCGATCCGTAATTTTTCGCTCAACCCTTCGATCTCGGCCACTTGTCGCACCATGGACCCATCTCTACAAGGCGAACTCCTGGGCGCAAACGAAACCTTGACGTGCCGACCGTCACACCACTACGGTACGCAATGTCGAATGCACAAACGAATATAAGAACGGGGTCGGTATGACTGCACCCGACAGTCTTGGTGTACGGCCAGAGGGTCCACGTGATAGCGGGACCAGGTGCGGCGTGTCGCATGCTCATCTCGGCATTCGTCGGCTCGCGGGTAGAGTGGCACGACTTCGATCTATTATCTACGCCTCGTAGCCGTCAGCGTGCTGCATCTTCCCCAGTTCAGGGCGACGGCGGGCATCCTTTGACCAGATCCGAAGGGACGGCGGGGATTGTCGGGCAGTATGCCTCATGGCATTTCTGGGTGAACTTTTCTCGACCGGCGCACGGTATATGGACGCCTCGCGGGGCTACCGGGTAGCCGGGCCAGTCGGGAGGAAGACTGACCGATGTTTACGTATCCCGCCCCCACGGTGTATCGCTCGTCGGACGAACCGATCGCCGTCAGTCGGCAACTCGTCGCGAACTCGTAATGACCAGCAACCTAGCGAAACCAGTTCGATCCGAGACAAACGACAGCAGATTTCCACATAGGAGCAGATGTGACCCCAACGACAACCGACTCGGTCACACCGTTGTCTACAAGCGAGCAGCAGCGAAAGGCGAAGAGAGCAACCGCAGTAGCGGCTTTCGGAACGCTCATCGAATATTACGACTTCAGTGTGTACGGCTACGTGGCGGCCACGCTGGCGGTGGTCTTCTTCCCCAGTGACGACCCGATGATCGGACTGCTGAACACACTGCTGGTGTTCGGCTCCGCGTTTGCTGTTCGCCCACTTGGTGCACTCTGCTTCGGGTGGTTAGGTGATCGTGTGGGTCGCCGCGCGAGCCTGATGGCGAGCATCGGTCTGATGAGCGTGGCCGCCGCCCTGACCGGGATGCTTCCCGGGTATGCGCAGATAGGTGTGGCGGCACCCATCCTGCTCGTGGTGTTCCGCATGCTGCAGGGCTTTTCCTCCGGGGGGGAAATCGGCGGGGCGGTCAGTTATATCCGCGAATGGGCGGAACCGCACCGGCGACCCTTGTACATCTCGTTGGTCCCTAGCCTCGGTGTGCTTGGAAAGGGTGCGGCGGCCGGGATAGCTGCGTTGTCAGCTTCTTTTCTCCCGTCAGAGGCGATGGAGGCGTGGGGATGGCGGATTCCTTTCCTGCTCGCAGTTCCGCTCGGGATTCTCTGCCTATATATGCGGCTGTCCATCGAGGACAGCCCGGAGTACACCGCATCGAAGGCTGACAACACGACCACAACACGGCCCTTTAAATTGCTGCTGGCGCACCACCGGGCACCGCTGGCCAAGGTTGTGGTGATCGCCGTCGTTCAGAACACCGGCGTCTACCTCGGTACCGTGTTCGTGGCGGTCTATTTCAGCAATATCCTCGGATTCTCCAAAGGGCAGGCCGCGACCATCGTACTGCTCGCCGTCGTGGCGGCGGCGATGTTCATCCCAGCCGCCGGACTGCTTGGATGTCGCGTCGGAGCGAAAAAACTTCTGACTATCTCCTACATCGTGTACGCGGTCGTCACCATTCCCTCGTTCCTGCTCATGGGGCAGCATTCAGTGACACTCGCAGTTATCGGTCTCGTAATCGGCATGGTTCCCTACGCACTGTGCTCAGCAGGAACTCTAACGATGTTGCCAGAAATGTTTCCGGTGCAGGTTCGCCACACCGGTGTCGCCTTTGGGCACAGCGTCGGTGCGGTGCTGGGGGGTGGCCTAAGTCCGTTCGTTGCCACCTGGCTGATCGACGTCACCGGAAACAACCTCGCGCCCGCCTACATCCTCACTGGAAGTGGGATCCTCGGCATCGCAATCGTTCTGGGCGCCGTTCGGAACACAACCACCGACGCCCACCTCTACCGCTGACCACTCGACGATTGGACGCGGGCGTGCATTCAGCAAACGCAACGCTTGGGAAAACAAGACAAACGAGAGCGCGCACTGGTTCTGCATGTTTCGGCCGGAAGCCGGCTCAATGGTTTGACGACCCAGAACGGCTGTTCGCCATACTGAATTCCCATACTGTATTACGAAACGATCAGCGCGGTGATGATCGCTGATCGTCTTGGTCCCACAACTCAGGAGGCATCGTGACCAATGACAAGCAAGCCATCCACGAGGTAGTTCTCGGGTACTGCCGCGGCGTCGATCGCCTCGACCTCGACCTAGTCCGCTCGGCCTACCATCCGGATGCTCTCGATCACCACAGTTCCTTTACCGGCAAGATCAACGAGTTCCTTGTCTGGGTGGAGACTGAGCTGGCCAAGTACCGCAGCACAATGCACTTCGTCGGCAACCACCTTGCGAAGGTCGATGGAGACCGTGCCGTCTCGGAGACCTACGCCATGGTCGTCCACGTCGGCCACTCTCCCCAAGATGAGGCCAACTACACCTCTGGCGTGCGTTACATCGACTACATGGAGCGGCGCGACGGCCGGTGGGCGATCTCGGAGCGTTGGGCCATTCGCGACTGGATCCGATCAGAGGTTAACAATCTTTCCCTCCCGCCAGGGCACGTCGCACAGGGTGCTCGCGGACAGGATGACCGGATTTTTAAGGCGCTCAAACTCCTTGAGGGCCATTCGAGTTCGGCTCTCCCCCTGAGTGCAGGGCTGGCGGGCCAGGGCGCGTAGCCCCGTCAGCGTTTTGATGGCCCGTTCATTCAGACCATATGAGGGGCCGTGAGTGTCAAGCGCTCGGGTGATGCGTCGGTGGTCGCGGTGATGTGTTCGTGGTAGTGGGTGCGGGCGCATGGCGTTGTAGCGTTACAACGCCATGCACGTGATTCCGGTCGCTGCTTCTTCGTTTGCGCGAGCGAATGCCGGTCAGATGGCACTGCACAATCTTCACGGACACGAACAATTCGTCAGCGAACTCATTGTCTCTTCCGAGGTCCCCGCGACCAGTCTCGCGGCCGCGCGCTTTTGCGGAGTCAGTGTCGTGAGGAGTGTGATCACTTCGTCGTTTATCGGCGCGCTGCTCTTGCCCTCGCTTGGAGATCGCCACTGTCCCAGTGGCCGCAGAGCCTACGGGGAACGTAAATACCAAGGATGTTCCGGAACGGAGGAGACCGGACCACTTACGTCCGCGGAAGGAACGGGTTCGCGACGAGGATCGCCGCACCCTCCGCGTGTTCGTCGCACCCCGGGTGCTGGTCCGCGGACAATCCGAGGTGGATACCAGTTCGATCGTCGAGGACTACGCCGATCCACCGACCCCGAGAATCTGGGGTGCCGGTGGATCGGCGGGTGGTCGCGCTCGTTGCGGACTACTGCGTTGAATTTGAGCGGGTGTGTCCGTCCTCAACGTCCGTCCGCTCCACGACCCAGGCCGCGACCTGCGTCCGGGAGGTGAAACCCAGTTTGTCCAGGATGTGCTCCACGTGCCCTTGTGCTGTCCGTGGGGAGATCACGAGGCGCTGCGCGATGGCCTGATTGGTCAGGCCCTCAGCGATCAGGTCGGCGACTTGGCGTTCCCTCTTCGTCAGTCGCGGTGACGCGTCGACGTCGGGCGTGGAGGTGCTGGGCGGTTCCTCGTGGAGGGCGTAGGCGATTGCCGCGTCGAAACCGAGCTGTTCACCCCTGCGGTGGGCCACTCCGAATGCTTTGTCCCCGAGTTTTTGCCGGGACTTCTCTTCGCATTCCTGGTGGTAGACAATCAGATCGGAATAGATAACCACGGTGCTTCCCACCGACCGCGCCAGCCCTTCAGCGGTCCCCAGCAGAACTGCTGCCCGGAGTGCGTCGTGTTGTTCGAAGCTGATCCAGGCCAGCGCCTCGATGCAGGCTGTGGCGATGCGCGGGCTGTGCACTTTCCTGATCAGCTCCAGTGATTGTCCGAGAAATTGCACCGAACGATCTGTATCACCCTGCTGCCACACTGCAATGCCCAACGCCCACAGCGAGAGCGATTGGTACATCTTCTCGCCATACTTTTTCGTGATCGCGAGGACACGCTCGAGGCATTCGACAGCCTGGTCAGTCGAGCCGCGCAGCCCATACGCTAACCCCAACGGGTACAAGGCGGCCACTTCGAGCGTTCGGTCACCGTGGGTGCTGAACTCGGCTACGGCGGTTTCGAGGTGAGAGGACGCGTGCTTATGATCACCGCTGTAGAGGGCCAGCATGCCGTCGGCAAACGAGACGAGGGCGCGGATCATGGGATCGCTGGTCTGCGCGGTGAGCTCATGCCCCTTCGCGACGAGTGCGGCTCCGGCCAGGCGGTCACCCTGCACATTGGCCATCATGCCGGCGCGTTGGAGTGCCTTGACCCAGTCGAGGGTGGGCGGGCCGCTCTGGTGGGCGAGGAGTTGGTCGAGCCAACGCCGCCCCTCGTTGTAGAGGCCCTGGGAGCCCCAGAACAGGAACAGTGTGGCCGCGGTGCGTAGTCCTGCGGCGGGGTCGTCGTCGACGCTGAATTCGAGGGCTTCCCGCAGATTCGGTTGTTCCCGCTTCAGACGGGCGATCCAGTCGAGCTGGCGGGCACTGATCCACTCGGCGTCCGCGGCCAGCGCCAACGCTTCGCACCAGTCCAAGTGCCGGCGGCGCAATGCGATGCCCTCACCGGTCTGCTCGAGTTTCTCGTAGCCGTATTCGCGGAGGGTCTCGAGCATCCGGAACCGCACCACCGACCCGTGCTCCTCTCGGATCAGGATCGACTTCTCCACCAAGGATGTCACCGTGTCGAGCAGCTCGTCCGGATCCAGGTCGGCCCCGCAGACCTGCTCCGCCGCATCGAGTTCGAAGGTCCCCGCGAACACCGCCAGCCGACCCCACACCAGCTGTTCACGGGCGGTGCACAACTCGAAGCTCCAGTCGATACTCAACCGCAGCGTCTGTTGCCGCGTCGGCGCGCCCCGGTCGCCGCGGGTCAGCAGGGAGTAGCGGTCGGTCAGCCGCCCCAGGATCTGCTCGGGCGACATCGCCCGCAACCGGGCCGCCGCCAATTCGATCGGCAACGGCAACCCGTCGAGCCGGTGGCAGATCCCGGCCACCGTCCCCGCATTGGTTTCGGTGAGCACGAAGCCGGGAACGGCGGCGGCGCCGCGTTCGGCGAACAACGACACCGCATCGTATTTGGGCAACCCTCGCAGCGACGGCTTCCGCTCGGGATCGGGGAGAGCCAGCGGCGGAACCCGCAGCACCGCCTCCCCACCGATACCGAGGGGTTCACGGCTGGTGGCCAGAATCCGCACCCGCGGACACGCCCGCAGCAGGAGGCCGGCGAGTTCGGCGACCGCGTCGACCACGTGCTCGCAGTTGTCGAGGACCAGAAGTAGTTCCCGCGGTGCGAGGAACTCGATCAGGACCTCCCGCAGCGGCCTCGCCGAATGATCCCGCAACCCCACGGCAGCAGCCACCGCATCGACCAGCAACGACCCGCCGCGCAGTTCACCCAACTCGACGAGCCGCACACCGTCGTCGTACCCGCGCTGCACAGCCGACGCGACCCGCATCGCCAGCCGGGTCTTCCCGACACCCCCGATCCCCGTCAATGTCACGAGCCGGGAGCCGGTCAGCAGGTTCTTCGCCTCCGTGAGCTCGTGCCGGCGGCCGACGAAACTGGTCATCTCCAAAGGGAGACTGCCCGTCGTGCCGAGCGTCGAGGGCGCCGGTGACCGTCGTCCGCCGTGCGACGTCGGTGGAACGTCGTTCCCCTGCGCACCCGGTTCGGCGCGCAGGGCCATCTCGTCGACCGGGAAGCCGTGGTGGCGTTGCAGGCTGCGCAGTTCGTCTCCGAAGTCGGCAGCGGTGGCCGGGCGCTGACCCGGTGTCCGGGACATCGCCCGTGCGATCACCGCGGACACATCGTCGGGGATCCCCTGCTCGGTCAGGTCGGGGACCGGTTGCGTGGTGATCCGCAGGAACTGCGCGACTACCTGCTCACCGCTGCGGCGTTCGAACGCGGCATGACCGGTGAGGGCACTGAACAGGGTGGCGCCGAGCCCGTAGACATCGGCCGCCGGGCTCGGTGAATCACCCGCGAGCACCTCCGGCGCCGTGAAGGCCGGCGACCCGGTGACGGCACCGGTGGCGGTCTCGAAGCCGCCGGCGATGTGCGCGATCCCGAAATCGGCCAACTCCGGCTCGCCGTAATCGGTGAGCAGAATGTTCGCCGGTTTGACGTCCCGGTGCAGGATCCCGAGCCGGTGCGCCGACTCCACCGCACCCGCCATCTTCACCCCGAGCCGTAGTGCCTGATCCAACGGCAACGGACCGTCGCGGCGGATCCGGGCATCCAGGGAATCCTGCGGGTGATACGGCATCACGATGAACGGACGGCCGCTGTCGGTGGCACCGACCTGCAGAATATTGACGATGTTCGGGTGCCCGGTCAGCCGGCCCATCGCCCGCTGCTCCCGGAAGAACCGGGCCCGGTTCTCCTCGTCGAGATTGACGGTGAGGACCTTCACCGCCACCGTGCGATCCAGGTCCGCCTGGGTGCACCGGTAGACCACGCCGTAACCGCCGCGGCCGATCTCCTCGGCAGCGTCGAAGCCGGTGCCCGCCAGCTCCGCGGCCGAGGAGGGCGGATACCGCTGCGTGTCGCGCGGATCACCTTCACCCATCACGTTGGTCTACTCACTGCCGCCTGCTCATGGTCTCGCGTGCTGGACCCAACGGCACGACCAGCGCAAACAACCCTGCATCCACTCTCGATGCCCGATCTCAAGGATATCGCTGACGGGTGCCATGAATCTGAGATACAAGCCGACCGACATGACTGAACGGGAAGGTCCGATTGGTCCGGCTAATCCGACGACCCGGCGACCACCGCCCGCCGAAGTCTTGAGCTCGACGCCAGGTCCTGAGCCACCGCTCGGGATCGGCGACCGGATTAATTCCATACAAACCGGATCCAAGCGGCGATGGGTGTCACTCCGACGGCCCCGCCGGCGCAGCGGCGCGCACCTGGTCGAATCCGAGGGACGACCGACACCGGCCGAGGTATACCGAACCTGACCGCGACCCGGCCAGGGCGGGCAGGTCCGTGTCCATCAGTGGGCTGAAACTATCCTTCAGCGGTCAGCTTCACGGCCACTACCGGGCCCTTTCATGACCGCCTGTGGCGTCCCCTAGGAAGTTTCGGAAGAACGTTGACACCTCCTGCCGTTCGCAATACTGTATGTACATGCATGATCTCGAACACACGCAGTCTTCCGTGTGAGGTTCGGCATAGAGGAACTCCGTGGGGGCGTTCCGCGCTTTGACGCTCCGGTTGGACGAGACGCAGTCACCGGGCAGCGGGTGAAAGAACCGGATCACATGCAACAGAAATCGAATGGAGTGTTCTTATGACGTCCCACGACGCGGTCGGTTCCGAATCGTCTGGTCCTCCCAATTCGGGTACGTACTCGAAAAAAATGGAGATACGCGCCGTCACGAGCGGCGCACTGGGTTCTGCCCTCGAGTATTTCGACTTCGCATTGTATGGCGCACTTTCCGCTACGCTCTTCCCACAGCTTTTCTTCAGCGACCTGGGGCCGACCGGAAGCGTGCTCGCGTCGTTCGCGACGTTCGGTGTCGGTTTCGCTGCCCGGCCACTGGGCGCTCTGATCTTCGGCTATTTCGGAGACCGTTTCGGGCGAAAGCCGGTGCTGCTGACCACGCTCGTGATGATGGGACTCGCGTCCGTGGCGATCGGACTACTGCCGTCCGGGCAGGGCATCGGTGTGGCTGCGATTCTCGTTGGCTTGCGCTTCATCCAAGGCGTCTCCCTTGGTGGTGAGCTGGTGGGCAACCAGTTGATGACGATGGAACATGGTGACCAGAGCCGACGTGGCCTCCTCGGATCGGTGATTACCGTCGGCTCGCCCCTCAGTCAGGTGCTCGCCAACCTGGCGCTCGCCGCACTGAGCACTTCGCTCACCACGCAACAGTTCGAGTCGTGGGGTTGGCGGATTCCGTTCCTGTCGAGCATTCTGATGGTGTTCGTCGCCATCTTCATCCGCCTCAAGCTCGAGGAAACCCCGGCGTTCGTCGCCGAGGAGGAGAACCGGGCTGCGGCGCCCAGCGCAGGCGGCAAGGGACTGGCCGTGCTGTGGTCGCATCCGCGTACCGTCACCACGCTCATCCTGGTCTGGGGCGGTCCCGCACTGTCCTTCTACCTCGTCGCGGTCTACGGGCTCAGTCATCTGACGAACAACACCGGCATGTCCCGCGACAGCGGCTTCCTGCTGCTGATGATCGCCAATGGGGTGTCGATCGTGGGCTGCCTCAGTGGTGGCTTGCTTTCCGATCGAA
This sequence comes from Rhodococcus koreensis, assembly GCF_017068375.1. Classification (NCBI taxonomy): domain Bacteria; kingdom Bacillati; phylum Actinomycetota; class Actinomycetes; order Mycobacteriales; family Nocardiaceae; genus Rhodococcus; species Rhodococcus koreensis. Next base: position 691,392 of record NZ_CP070610.1, on the reverse strand, counting down.
TCGGGCGTAAGCCGGTGATGGTCGCCGGCATGCTCGGGTGCATCACGGGCATTGCGGTGTTCTTCCCGTTCTCGGGGCCCGAGCACATCTTCATTACCGGTGCCAGCATGGCGTTGGTGCTCACATCCATCCAGGCTATGGCCGGTACACAGCCGGCCCTGTTTGCCGAACAGTTCCCCACTGAGGTGCGTTTCTCGGGTGCGGCTCTGTCGCATTCCATCTCGAACCTGATCTTCGCCTCGCCCTCGGCGTTCGTCGCCGCGGGGCTGGGAGCGCTCGGTGGCACCGGACTCGTCGCCGGATTCGCGCTGACCATCCTGGTGGTCTCGACGATCGCGGTGACACGGACCCGCGACGGACGCCACCTCGACCTTGCTGCCTACACCGAGATCAAGAACCGCGGAGACGACGGATCCGATTCGGAGTCAACCCCGGCGCGACAGACCGTGTGAAGTAGTCCCGCGCCCCGGGTCGAATCGGCCCGGGGCGACGAAGCCAGCAGTTTCACACGGCGGCAACCATTCTGTCGCCGCGTGGCGGGGGCGGAGCCGAGGTGCGACCCGGCTTCCCCCCCGCGTCGACGTATCCGAAACCTTCACACCAACGTATGCTGATTCGAGATTCCGTACACTGGGAGCGGGGTTCACCCCTGCCGGGACGGTCCGACCTTGCGTGAGTGTCGTGCGTTGGCCCGCCGAAACCCTGCAAAGATGTGCAGACGAACCGACGAAGAGGTGGAAGAGGCAATGTCCAGCACGGACAGCACTCCGGCCCGCGGGGCCGAACACAGAACGGTCAGCCGAGTGATGGCGATCCTGGAGGTCATCATCGCCAGCGAACCGGAAGGCCTCCGTCTTGGCGAACTGTCAGACGCCATTGGAGCACCCAAATCGTCAATCCACGGATACGCCAGGGGGCTGGTCACCACCGGTTACCTCCGCGAGCACGAGGGTCGATACCTGCAGGGACCCGCGGTCTCGACGTTGCTCGCCATCGGCGGACAGCAGGTCCCAGTCGGGTACCATCATGCACTGGAGCAACTTTCGAAGGCGTGCGACGAAACCGCCATCCTCTCGATTCTCGTGGGTAACTCCGCCATCATCGTCGACCTCGTCGAGCCGACACAGACGATCCGTGCATCACCGCCGATGCACCAGCGCAATCCACTGTGGCCGGTGAGCTACGGCAAATGCTTCCTCGCCTTCATGGAACCGCGACGCCGAGACGCCTACCTCCGACGGATCACCGATAACCCAGCCGAATGGGACCGGATCGCCGAAGAACTGGCGACCGTGCACGACACCCGCATCGGCTACAACCGGGGCGAACGCAATCCGGATCTTTTCGGCGTGGCGAGCCCGATCCTGCTGCACGGCAAGGAAGTCACCATGGCCATCGGCCTGGCAGGACCGGCCGCGAGGATGGAAGCACAACTCGACCGAATATCGAAGAGCGTCCTCGAAGCCGCAGAGCTTCTGTCGAACACAGGTGCCCGAGACTAAGGCTCGACTCGACCAGGTACAACGGCCACGTGCCGCCCGAGAATCTTCGGGCGGCACGAGCCGTTGTACCTGGTCGTTCCTTACGCGGTGCCGCGCGGGTCTCTCGCGCTACGTTCGAGCGCCTCCCGGTGCTCCGGCGCCGCGATCCGGACCAGCTTCCGGGCACGTTCTGCATCAGTGCACCCGGTGAGCACGGCGACACCGTGCTCGGTGACAACCGCATCCACGTCAACCCGCCCCGTTGTGACGAGCCCTGACAAAGTGGGGACGATCGTCGAGGTCGTACCACCGGTGCGTGAGGGCACCGTGGAACGCAACGCGATGATCGATCGGCTACCCGTCAGCGCGGCGGCACGGCTGAAATCCACCTGGCCGCCCACAGCTCCGATGTACCGTCCGCGTGCGAGCTCCGCACCCACCTGACCGGACAGATCGATTTCGATCGCCGAATTGACGGACACGAACGAGCGCAGCTGCGACAACACCACCGGTGAATGCGTGTAGGACGTAGCGCGAAACTCGATGGGCAGATCCGCAATTCGGCAGTATCCGTCGTTGGTGCCGAAGGCCGAGCCGGTGACGACGATGCCCGGGTCGATTTCCTTACGGGCTCCCGTGACGACGCCTTTCTCGATCAAGGCAAGCACTCCGTCGGTGATGATGCCGCTGTGGAATCCGAGATCGCGATGGCCCGCCAGCGCATCGAGTACCGCGTGGGGCAACGACCCCACCCCCATCTGCAGGGTGTCCCCGTCGTCGATGATCGATGCCACCTGGCCGGCGATGGACAGGTCCACCTCGTCGGGAGCCCTGACCTGAACCTCGAGGAAGGGGCGATCCGTTTCCACCACGGCAGCGAACACCGACAACGGCAAGCGAGGGCCGCCTGTGGTGGCCGGCATCCGATGGTTGATCTCCCCGATGAGGGTCCGTGTGTGGGGGATAGCGTCGGCCATGTAGTCGACCCCGACCCCCAACGTGACCAGTCCCTCCCCGTCCGGCGGCGAAACCTGGACGATGCCGACGTCGCAAGGAAGTCGGCCGGCGGCGAACATGCGAGGCAGCGCGGAGTAGTGACAGGGCACCACCACGAGCCGGCCGCCGCGGGAAAGGTGGCGCAGCTCGCCGAGGGCGCCGTAGGAGGTCATCGCCAGCGCATCGGGCAGCTCCCGCCTCAGGCGGGGATTCCAGGACGCGCCCGAGAAGGCCGTGACGGGACCGATCCGATCGGCGGCGTCGATCAACGCGTCCACGAGGGGAGTCGGCTCGGCGCCGCCCTGACCCCACCAGATGCCGTCTCCCGAGCGGACCAGCCCCGTCAAGTCCAACATGGCTGCACTCACACTCTCTGGACGAGGGTGGCCGTACCGAGTCCTCCGCCGCAACACATCGTCACAAGACCGATCTCCACGTTTCGACGCTCCATTTCGGACAGCAGTGTCGCGAACAGGCGGGACCCGGTGGTGCCGACCGGATGTCCGAGGGCGATGGCACCTCCGTTGACGTTGACCCGCTCCATGTCGGGCTTGAGTTCCTGTTCCCAGGCGAGCACGACCGAGGAGAAGGCCTCGTTGACTTCGACGAGGTCGATGTCGGCCATCGTCATACCGTTGCGCTCGAGCAACTTTCGTGTCGCGGGAATCGGTCCGGTCAACATGATGGACGGGTCGACGCCGACAGTTGTCTGGTCGACGATGCGGGCGCGCTTCGCCAACCCGAAGCGGTCGACGGCGTCGTCCGAGGCGAGGACCAGACCGGCGGCACCGTCGGTCATCGGTGAGGACGTTCCGGCGGTGACGCGCCCGGTGTCGGGCCGGAACACCGGCGCCAGCGCCGCGAGTGATTCCGCGCTGATTCCGGGTCGGATGCCCTGATCCGACGTGCGCAGTGCGCCGTCGAGATGCAGCGGCACCATTTCGCGTTCGAACCGTCCCTCGGCCACCGCGTCGGCGGCAAGCCGGTGCGACCGCACGGCGAATTCGTCCATCGCCGCGCGGCTGATGCCCCACTGCTCGGCAATCCGTTCGGCGGCCTCGCCCATGGCGGGGAAGTCCCATGCCTCGAGCAGCGAGGCCGGCCACGCAGGACCGTAGAGCTTTTCGATCTCGCCGGCCGCGGACATCGGGATGCGACCCATGTGCTCGACGCCACCGGCGATCACGACGTCGTGCGTGCCAGAGGCGACGAACGCGGCGGCCATGGCGACCGCGGTCTGCGCGGACCCGCAGCGACGGTCCACCTGGACAGCCGGCACGGTGGGTGCGTAGCCCGCCGAGAGCCAGGCGTTGCGGCCCACGTTGCGGGACTGTTCCCCGAAGGGCGAGGTGGTGCCGACGACGATGTCCTCGATGTCGGTGTCGGCCAAACCGGTGCTCGCGAGCAGCGCCTTGTAGACCTCGGCCAGCATCGTGGTGGGGTGCACCTCGCGGTACCACCCCTTCTGCAGGTGACCGCGTCCCATGGGCGTGCGGAGGGCTTCTACGATCCAGGCGTCGCGCCTGGTGCCGGCGAACGCCATCAGATCACCATCCCGCCGTCGACGGGCAGCACCTGCCCGGTGATGTACGCCGCCGCATCGCTTGCAAAGAAGACGAACGTGCCCGCGATCTCGTCCGGGGATGCCCACCGGCCGAGCGGAATCCGGGCGAGCGTCGTCTCGGAGAGCTTTTCGTCGGTGCGTAGGGTGCTGGTCATGTTCGTCGCTGCGAGGGGCGCGACCGCATTGGCGGTGATCTTCCGCCTGGCGAGCTCCTTGGCGAACGATTTCGTCAGACCGATGATCCCGGCCTTCGCCGCACCGTAGTTGACCTGGCCGATGGTACCGACGAGTCCGGCCGCGGAGGTCACGTTGATCACGCGACCGGTGCCGTCGTCGGGCAGGTGGGGCAGTGCAGCCTGCGTGACGGTGAAGGTACCGCCGACGTGGACGTCGAGCACGAACCGGAACTTTTCGGGAGTCATCTTGGGGAACATCGCCGGGGCGATGACGCCCGCGTTGTTGACCACGATGTTGAGGGTGCCGCCGCCGAGGTCCGCCGCTTGCTCGACGGCGGTGGTGGCCTGGTCGGCGTTCGTCACGTCGAGGGCAGCCGCTTGGGCACGTCCACCGGCGGCCACGATCCGGTCGGCGACCGCGGCGGCCGCGTCCTTGTCCCTATCGGTGACGAGCACAACTGCACCGGCAGCGGCGTAGGCCGTCGCGACGGCGGCGCCGATGCCGCCACCGGCACCGGTGACCAGGGCCGAACGGCCCGCGAGAGTGAAGGAATCGGACATCAGTAGCTCCTGGGAAGTCGGAGAACGTGCTCTGCGAGGAAATTGAGGATCATTTCTTGGCTGATGGGGGCGATCCGGGTCAGCCGGGCTTCGCGGAAGTACCGGGCGACGTGGTATTCCTCCGAATAGCCCATGCCGCCGTGGGTTTGTACCGCGCGGTCAGCGGCGTCGAAGCCGGCGTCGGCGCACAGATACTTCGCGGTGTTGGCCTCGCGGCCACAGGGCAATCCCTTGTCGTAGAGCCAGGTTGCCTTGCGGAGCATCAGCTCGGCGGCATCGAGTCGTGCCAGCGAGTCGGCGAGCGGGAATGCGACGCCCTGGTTCTTGCCGATCGGTCTGCCGAAGACTTCGCGCTCGTTGCCGTACCGGACCGCGGCGCGCAGGGCGGCGCGTCCGATGCCGAGGGCTTCGGAGGCGATGAGGCACCGCTCGGGATTGAGACCGTCGAGGATGTACTTGAAACCCTGGCCTTCTTCTCCGACGCGATGTTCCTCGGGGATACGCAGGTCGTCGATGTACAACTCGTTGGAGGTGACCGCGTTGCGCCCCATCTTCCGGATCGGACGGATGTCGACGTGGGCGCGGTCGAGATCGGTGAAGAACAGCGTCAGCCCGTCGGTCTTGCGGGCCGAGTCCTCGTATTTCGCTGTGCGGGTGAGCAGCAGGACCTTCTCCGACTCGACCGCCTTGGAGATCCACACCTTGCGGCCGTTGACGACGTAATCGCTGCCGTCGCGGCGGGCGAAGGTGGTGATGCGGGTGGTGTCGAGACCAGCGCCCGGCTCGGTGACGCCGAAGCAGACGTGCAGGTCGCCGTTGGCGATCCGGGGAAGGTTCTCCTTCTTCATCTCCTCGGAGCCGTGCACGATCACCGGGTGCATGCCGAAGATCGACATGTGGATCGAGCTGGCACCGTTCATGCCGGCTCCCGATGCGGCCACTTCCTCGAGCAGGATCGACGCCTCGGTGATTCCGAAACCGCTGCCGCCGTACTCCTCGGGTGTGGTGATGCCGAGCCAACCGCCCTGTGCGAACGCGTCGTAGAACTCGGTGGGGAATTCGTGCGCCTGGTCCTTGTCGAGCCAGTACGTGTCGTCGAATTTCGCGGCTAGTTCGGCCACTGCTTTTCGGATGGTTTGCTGGTCGTCGGTGAGCTCGAAGTCCACGTTCCGGCCTCCTCAGCATTCGGGAGTATGAATATCCGTACGATATAGTGAATGATGGGTATGGTCAACGCAGCGGTCGACGACGGTTCTCTGAACCCAGATAGCAGACCGGCGTCGCAGATGATCGAGATCGATAGAGCGGAGGCTCCATGCGCACAGAAGATGTAGGAAGTCCGGGACGCGCCCGGTCGGCTGTGACCGAGGAGGTGCTGACCGCCGAACCGGCACTCGACACGACAGGACGAAGCTCCCGGCGAATCGTACAGCGCGGCTTGTGGTTCGAGGAGATGGAGCTCGACACCGTCTACGAGCACCGACCGGGCCGGACGGTCACCGAGACCGACAACGTCCTCTTCACGACGCTGACCATGAATACCCAGCCGCTCCACCTCGACCAGGCGGAGAGCGAACAGCTCGCACCCTTCCACGACCGCCTGGTGAACTCGATGTTCACATTATCGACACTCGTGGGACTGTCGGTGGCGCAGTTGACCCAGGGCACGATCATGGCCAACCTGGGATTCTCCGAGGCAACGTTTCCCCACCCGGTGCGCCACGGCGACACCATCTACGCCGAGACCGTCGTCGCGAACAAGCGGGAATCGCGCAGTCACCCGAACGCCGGCATCGTCACCTTCGCCCACACAGCACGCAACCAACGGGGCGAGATCGTCGCCGAGGCAACCCGCACCACGCTCGTGAGGAAACAGCCATGAGGCAGTGGACTCCACCTCCAGGATGGTTGTTCTGCCCCGCCGATCGGCCGGAGAGATACCGAAAAGCATTGCAGCGGGCAGACATAACGGTCCTCGACCTCGAGGACGCCGTCGCGCCCGAACGCAAGGACGCCGCCCGCCGAGCCGTGGCCGAGCTCGTGAACGACGGAGAATACGACTTCGAGCGAACCGTGCTTCGCATCCACGGTGCCGGCAGCTCCGAACACACAGCAGACCTGCACCTGCTCCGCGAGACCTCCATCGGGCGCATCATGCTGGCCAAGGCCGAGCGGGCCGCGGACCTCGCACAACTCGGCCACCTCGAGGTGATCGCCCTGATCGAAACGCCACTCGGTGTGGATCAGTGCTCCTCGATCGCCGACGCCACCTGCGTCACCGCTCTGATGTGGGGCGCCGACGACCTCGTCGCCGGGCTCGGTGGACTATCGTCCCGATGCCCCGACGGTCGGTATCGCGACGTTGCCCGATACGCCCGGTCGCGGGTTCTCGTTGCCGCCAAAGCCCGCTCCTTGGTCGCCATCGACGCCGTCTACATGGACATCCCCGATGTGGATGGTCTTCGCGCCGAGTGTCTCGACGCGGTGGCGGTGGGTTTCGATGCCACCGTCGCGATCCACCCCACACAGGTCGACGTCATCCGTGATGCGTACGCGCCGTCCGCCGATCAAGTGCGATGGGCCCGAGACCTGCTGGCGGCGACGAACAACGGCCGCGGGGTGACCACCTTCGAAGGTCGGATGGTCGACGGTCCGGTCTATGCGCAGGCACGCCGCATCCTCGCCCGCTCGCGCCACACCCGCGAGCGAGGTGAACGCGCGACCGATCCGGCGACTGCCTGACACACCCCATCGAGAGAAGATGTTCAGCGCGGACGCGCTGCAAGACCAGGAAAGTGAAGGACTCGGACAATGGCAGTAATGGTCACCGGAACAGGCTTCGTCGGAAGCTACGTCGTCAGAGACCTGTTGAAAGCCGGCAAGAAGGTCGTCCTCTACGGTTACTTCGGCGGCAGGGGAGAACCGGCGGACATCGAGCTGCCCGATCTAAAATTCCTCGACTACCTGCTCGGGGGAGATCTCTTCGACAAGGTCTCCGTCGTCGTGGGTGACATTTCGGAGCAGGCGGCCGTCAGGGCCACCGTCGAAACCAACGACGTCGACTCCATCGTGCATCTCGCCTCGATGGTCGGCGCCGCGTCGGAGGCCAACGCGCCGGCCGCCGTGCGGGTCAATGCCGGGGGAACGGCAAACGTCTTCGAGGCCGCCGCCCAGCTCGGAGTGAACAAGGTGGTCTGGGCGAGCTCGGTCACGGTCTTCGGGCCCCGATCGGAAGGACCGCAGGGCCTCATCACCGACGACAGCGACTACGACCCCAGCAGTGTCTACGGGGCAACCAAGGTGTTCTCCGAGAATTTGGCCACCCGGTACTACGAGAACTTCGGGCTCGACACCGTCGGGCTGCGTTTGAGCCGGGTCTACGGCTTCGGCGAGCACGTCAAGGCGGGTCGGGGAGGCGGTTCGACGTGGTTCCTCGACGCGATTCATGCCGCTGCAGTGGAGTCCGGCCCGGCGCGGTTCCTCTTCGGGGATCACAGCCTCGACTTCCACTATGTCGAGGATGTATCCGACGCATTCGTCCGGGCCCTGGAAGCCCCGAATGCCGGCGGCAGATGCTTTCTGACACATGGCGATTACCGGCCCATCGAGGAGGGATACGAGTTCCTCCGTGCACTGCTGCCGGGGGCGGATCTCTCGTTGGAGAAGGGTGGCGGAGACGGCCTGCCCGCCGGCTCCACCATGGCATGGGCTCGTCGCTACGACGCGAGCAAGGCCGAGGCCGAACTCGGCATCCGCAGCCGTTACTCGATGGAGGAAGGTCTCTACCGGACCGTGAACCAGTATCGCCGGTATGCGGGTCTACCCGAGGTTTCCCGCCCCGCGTCGAGGTGACCTCTGCCGGTCCGGATCCCGGCTCGCCGACCCGGCGAAGCACCTCGCCGGAGCATTGACCGACTTTGGTGTATGTATGCGCATACGCAATCCCGACCGGCCCTGACCTCGACCACGCTGGTTCGCACCCCTGACAACACTCCCGAATCGCGAATACACGGCGGCGCGGGACGTCGAAGGCTGCACTCCTGATGGACATTCCGGGCGTGAGAGGTCGTCGAAGTCGACGTGGACCAGCCCCGGGACAATGAAGTGCTGCCTCGCACCATCGCGTCCGGGCTGCGCCATTCCGACAAGCACCACGCTGAGACAGCGACCGGCAGCACCTGCCGTGCTGCCGCGGTCACGAGGGCTCGGCGATCGTCGAAGCGCTCGGTCCAACATGACACATCCAGGCCCTGCACCACCCGGAATTGAGGGAGACAGATGACCGACACCACCGCACTGCCCGTTCGCCCGGCGAGCTTCGACGAGCTCACGGCGCTGATCGGCAAGGAGCTGGGCCCCACCGACTGGCACGACGTCACCCAGGAACGCGTCAACGCCTTCGCCGACGCGACCGGCGACCACCAGTGGATCCACATCGACCCCGAGCGCGCCGCCGCCAGCCCGCTCGGCGGCACCATCGCGCACGGCCTGTACAGCCTGTCCCTCGGACCGGCCCTGTCGGCGACCCTGCTGCGATTCGACGGCTTCGCCCACCGCCTGAACTACGGCTACAACAAGGTCCGCTTCCCCGCGCCGGTGCCGGTGGGTTCACGCATCCGGATGCGCGCCACCATCCAGTCCGCCGAACAGGTCGGCGGCGGCATCCAGGTGACCATGAGCCAGGTCGTCGAGCGCGAGGGTTCCGACAAGCCGGTGGTCGTGTCCGAGTCCGTCGCGCGTGTCGTCGAGGCCGGATAACCCTGATACCAGGATGGCGGCGGTGTCATCACGGTTCCGCTCGGCGACGGGAACCGGCTCGGCGCCCGGTGCCGCGGCTCGCCTGAATTCCTAGATACAGGCACCACGAACACGGGCACGGAGGGACTGCGATGTACGACGGGTCCACACTGCGCGGCATGGTCCTTCACGACACACCGTAGGACGCCTGGCCGGCCCTCCCGAACGGAGGTGTATCCGCGCAGTGACGAACATGCCCTGTCCGGGCCTGGCCGGACAGGGCATTTCTTTCGTGGGAACATATTCGCGGTGCGGAACCCACCTTCGGTGCGGTATCGGACCCCGGCGCCCCAACGATCCACATGACCTGCCCTGACCGGCTGCGGAGCTGACCCACCGGCCGTGGACAATCGATGACGCCGACGGCACCCGTATGCGGGTGCCGTCGGCGTCATCGATTGTCGGTCAGCGATCGAGCGCCTCGAGAATCGACTTCGTCTCGAGATAGGCGTCGAGTCCCTCGGCACTGCCGTCCCGGCCCCAGCCGGACTGCCGATATCCGCCCTGCGGGATGTGAATTCCACCCGCACGGTGGACGTTCACCCCGACCCGGCCGGCGCGCAACTGCCGTGCCACCGCGTGCGCCGACCCGATGTCCCTGGTCCACACGCTCGCGGCCAAGCCGTAGTCGGTGTCGTTCGCCAGCACGATTGCTTCGTCGACCGAGCTGAACCTCATCGCACCGATCACGGGTCCGAAAATCTCCTCCCGTATCACCTTCATCTCGTGGTTCACATCGGCCAAAACGGTCGGTTCGAAGAAGAATCCCTTGCCGTCGACGGGCGATCCGCCGCTGACGACACGGGCACCGTCCTCGACGCCGCCGCGGACGTACTCGGCCACCCGGCTCACCTGCTTCGCCGAAATCAATGGTCCGAGTTCGACTCCCGGTTCGCTGCCGTGGCCCATCTTCAACGCGCGTGCCGCTTCGCCGACACCGTCGACGACAGCGTCGTACACCGAATCGTGGACATACAGTCGCGTACCGGCCGTGCAGATCTGACCCGCGTTGTAGAAGACGGCCGCGGCCACCGCAGGGATCACCTTGTCGATGTCCGCGTCCGGCAACACGACCACCGGGGATTTACCGCCCAGCTCGAGTGTCAGCTTCTTCAGATTTCCGGCTGCCGCGCCGAGGATCAGTTTGCCGACTTCGGTGGAACCGGTGAAGGACACTTTGTCCACACCGGGGTGTGCGGCAATCGCAGCCCCTACCGTCGTCCCCGATCCGGTGACGACGTTCACGACACCCGCGGGTACCCCGGCCTCTTCGAGAAGCGCGGCGACCCGCAGCGTCGTCAGAGGAGCTTCCATCGCCGGTTTGAGGACGCAGGAGCAGCCCGCGGCGAGGGCGGGGGCAAGCTTCTGCGCTGCCATCACCAAGGGGGCATTCCACGCGGTGATCAGACCCGCGACCCCGATCGGCTCACGCAGTGTGTACGCGTGCACACGCTGCTCCGCCGGGCCGATCTCGAGTGTTCTGCCGTGAATTTTATCCGCGAACCCCGCGTAGTAGCGGAACGCGCTGATCGCTTCGCCCGCCATCGCATAGGCGTGCGCGAACGGCAAGCCCACGTTCGCACTCTCGAGCCGCGCCAACTCGTCGCGGTGGGATTCGAGGAGCTCCGCCACGCGCCAGAGCACAACGCCGCGGTCGGCCGGCGACAGCCGCCGCCACCGACCGTCGTCGAACGATCTCCGTGCCACGGCAACGGCCCTGTCCACGTCTTCGGCGTTCCCCCGCGCCACCCGCGCGATGACGTCGCCGGTGCCGGGGTCGAACACGTCGAAGGTCTCGCCCGTCAGCGATGCGGTTTCGGTCCCGTCGATGATCATTCCGCGTGGAGTGGCCGGATCGCTGCGTCCTCCCTGTGGGGTTACGACGATGTCTGTCATCAGAGGTGTTTCGCTTTCGTCAGGAAGCGTGAGGGGCGCCGGTCGAGCGTTCACAGCGTGCTACTGAGCTCGGAACTGTGGTGTACGGCGCTCACGTGCCGCGACGATGCCCTCGCGGAAGTCTGCCGTCAGCTTGAGGGAGGTCTGGTCCGTCCAGTCTCGTTCGAGAGCATCGCGCACAGCATCGGCGAGGTCTCCGTGGAGTCGTCGACGGATCGCCGCCACCGCCAGTGGCGCCGAGGCTGCGATCTCGGCGGCATAGGATCGGGCCTCGCCGAGCAACAACGCTTCGTCGTCGGTGAGCCGATCGCACAGCCCGATCTGCAGGGCTTCGTCTCCGTAGATCGTGCGACCGGTGTAGAGCAGATCGCTTGCCCGCTGTAACCCGATCAGGCGCGGAAGGGTGAGTGAGAGCGCGAATCCTTGGCTGAAACCCAGTCGCGCGAAGTTCGCGGAGAAGCGGCTTTTCGCGGTGGCGATACGGAAATCCGCGGCGAGAGCCAACCCGAGACCCCCACCGATGGACGCGCCGCGCAGCGCCGCGACCACCGGAGCGGAGCGTTCGAACAGTCTCGGAACCACCTCGTAGATCGGCGAGGTGGCGGCGCCCGGAGCCGCGGTGTCGTTGCCGGCGAAATCGGCTCCCGCGCAGAAGTGCCGGCCGTCACCGTAGAGCACGATTGCGCGGGCGCCGCGGGCGCTCAGGTCGTCGAAGGCATCTGCGAGCGCGGTCAGCAGACCCGCGCTGAGATAGTTGTAGGGGCCTCGCTCGAAGGTGACGGTACCGACGTGCGAACTGTCGAGCTCGGTGTCGAGGACGAGTTCGGGTGTCATCGCACGCCAACCTCGACAGCGTTCTCGACCAGGTGGTAGTCGCCGAGATCGGCGTTGTTGAGCAAACTCCAGAATTCGACGAGCTCCCAGGGGTTGTTCCCGACCACGCGTCCCTTGTCGTTGCGGACGTAGGTGGTCATTCCCTGGTGGGTCCAGATCATCTGCTGGTGACGTTCCTGAACGGCGTCGTTGTAGGTCTCGAAGACGTCCCGCCGGCATTCGACTTCACCGACGCCTGCTTCGAACATCGCGCGCAGGGTCTTGAGCACGTAGTCGATCTGGCATTCCATCACGAAGATGAATGCGCCGCCGTGTCCGAGCTGTGTATTGGGTCCGTACAGGACGAACAGGTTGGGGAAGTCGGGAACGACCGTACCCAGGTACGCGCGGGGGTCGGTGTCGTCCCATGCATCGCGGATGCTCAGGCCGTTGCGGCCCTTGATCGGCAGGGGAGAAAGCATGCGGGCGACGTTGTAACCGGTCGCCAGGATGATGACGTCGACCTCGTAGCTGTTCCCGTTGCGGGTGTGGATGGTGTTTCCCGAGATGTGATCGATCCCGTCGTCGGCGTTGTCGACGAGCGTCACCTCAGGACGGGTCAGCATCCGGAACCAGCCGTTGTCGAGCAGCATGCGCTTGCCGTACGGCGGGTAGTTCGGGATGACGTTTGGAGCGAGGTCCTCGCGGTCGCCGAGTTCTTCACGGATGTACCGTTCGAAGAACCGCCGGTGCCCGGCGTTGATCGCATTGATCGAATGCTGCGTGTCTTCCCAGTTCGGATCCTTCTGCAGCGACGGATACGTCTTGCTGTCGAAGATCCAGCTGAGCCTGATGCGGTACCAGTGCTGGTACAGAGGGACTTCGCGCATCAGGAACCGGATCGGGTCCGGGACCGGCTTGTGGAACTTCGGGAAGGGCGCCGCCCACTGCCTGGACCGTTGGAAGATGGTGAGCGAGTGAACGTCGTCGACGATGGCGGGGGCGAGCTGCATGGCGCTTGCACCGGTGCCGACGACCGCAACCCGCTTGCCGGTCAGGTCGAGTTCCGAATCCCAGCGCGCGGTGTGGACGACGGGCCCGTCGAACTCGTCGAGTCCGGCGATATCGGGGACGATCGGCTCTGCGAAGAGCCCGACAGCGCTGATCAGAACATTGGTGCGGATGATCTCTTCCGTACCGTCGGGATTACGGAGACGGCTCACCCAGATGTGCTCGCACTCGTCGTATTCGGAAGCGAGAACTTCGGTCCCGAAACGGATCTCGTCGTAGATCCCGTTGCGCCGAGCAGCACCACGGAAGTACTCGTCGATCTCCGCCTGCGGCGGGAAGTACCGGCTCCAGTCGCCACCATCGAAGGTGTACGAGTACAAGTGACTTGGCGTGTCGACGCTGCATCCGGGGTAGCGGTGCGAGTGCCAGACGCCGCCGGTGTTGCTCTGCTTCTCGACGATGATGTACGGGACGCCGGCCTGCTGGAACTTGATGGCTGCGCAGATTCCGGACATCCCGGCTCCGACGATCAATGCGGTGAAACCCGCTGGGACGAGTCCATTCAGTGAGGGGGTGTCGGGTTCGGAAAAGGACTTCAGACGGGCGGTCATGATCCCGGCGTATTTCTCGGGGACGGGTGCACCTTCGGAGGCCGTCATCATCTCGACCAGCAGCTCGGGCGACGGTTCCGGGACGGCGATTTCACCGTCGCGGTGCCACACGCGGATCGCGTCGAATGCACCGTCGCGGATCCGGTCCTGAATTTCGGTGGAAAGACCGCCGGTGTCGTTGTCGTCGACACCGCGGCTGCGCACCGGCCGGTACGGCTCGTCGAGCCAACGCTTGTCGCCGGTCAGCTGCACCAGCACGAGAAGCAGCGTGGGTATGTTGGCGACGCCGATTGCGTCGCGCAGCTGTTGGTCGAAGTCGGTAGCTTCCGGCTGGTCCCGGTCTGCGGATTCCGTGGTCGTGTTGGACAAGGCCACACCTTCCCCTCGTGATGAGCGGGCGCCGATGTTCGCGCTCCGCGACCGCCGATCGGCGGCATTCGGTATTGTGAATACACGTACGGTATATCGAAGATCGTACGGCCGGGTTCCGTTCCGGTCAACATGCGGAGCGATGCAGTTTCGGCCACGAAGCGGGGTAGGTGCAGTGTTGCGGACCCACCGCGCAGGGATGCATTGCGGCACGAGGCGTCCACGCCGGAAGCGGCGAACACGACGTCCCACGAGTGGTTTGCCGCAGAGCAGAGCAGGGCCGGAGTTCGCGAAGCATGTCACCTGCATCGCGCCCGGCCGAGCCGAGAGACGGTCGGTGCTGTCACTGCCTCGCGATAAGATCGTGGAGACCCTCACGCAATGCGACATCCGTCGGCAGCGAGACCTGCCGGTAGAACAGTTTTTTGGTTGCCGCGACGAGGGAGGCGTCGAATCGCGCATACACGGCAGCAAGCGCGAGCGCCTCCGCGTCGACACTGTGCTCGGCAATGCGATTGACCACGCCGCACGCCAACGCTTCTTCGGCACCGAGACGGCGGCCGGTGGTGACGAGTTCGAAGGCCAGGTTGCGGTTCATGTGCGCGAGTGCACTGGGTATCACCAGCGGGGGGTAGGCGCCGTTCGGCAGTTCGGGGTAGCCGAGGGAGAACGCCTCACCTGCTACGACCAGGTCGGCGCTGAGCGCCAATGCGGCACCGGCGCCGAGCGCCGGGCCGTGGACCGCCGCCACCACGGGACTGGCGAGCGTGCTCGGATACGCCAGGACGTCCGTCATGATCCTGGCGCGGTCGATCACGGGTTCCGTTTGTCCGGTGCGGAATTCGGAGGTGTCACCGCCCGCGCAGAAGACCGGCCCACACGCCTTCAACACGATCGCCCGCACGCCCGCGTCTGCGTCGGCGGCGGTGTACGCCTGCAGTAATTCGGTGAGAAGCTGCGTGTCGAGCGCGTTGCGCTTGGCGGGCCGGTTGAGCGTAATGAGGCGCACCAGACCGCTGTCGAATTCCCTATCCTCGACCAGCACGGTGTCGTGTCCCTCGGATGTCGACCGGGTCATCTCACTCCTCGAAGAGTTCCGTCTTCCGTTGCCGCAGGGGCATCTCCGCTCTGCCCCCGATGCTCGTGAACGCGGGACGGAGCAGGTCTGCGCCTGTGGATCCGAACGCGCCGGCGGTCACATTCTCGACAATATGTGTTTGTAATCTCGTATGCAAATACGATAACCTGAATGCCAGGGTGCCACGGTGCCATGCATCGACCGCGAGTTCGGTAGCCCGAATACACCGATCTCCACGGGCCACGAGTGTGGGCCCGAACGGAGACCGGTAGCGGCGACTGTTTCCGCTCGCACCAGTGCGAGGGCCTATGAGAGGACGCAGCAATATGAAACGTGACGCGACAATGCGGTGGCTTGCCGGCGTGCATGTGGTCCAGGTAGGGCGGTCGGTCGCTCTCCAGGTTTCCGGTGCCGCACTGGGACAACTGGGCGCCGCCGTCAAACAGGTGGCCACCCTGCGAGACGTCGACACCAACGCCGACGTCGTATTGGTCGACCGGATCGAACGACCGGCAGTCCTCCCGGACGGACACGCCCCGACCGCCGACGAATACCTCGAATTCGTCGCCGCCAACAACCGCGGCGTCTGGGTCACCGCCAGCGCCTTCGGGCTGACCGATACCCGCGCCGACATGTTCGCGTCCGATCTCACTCTGCTCGCCGCCAGCGGCATACTCGGGCACTCGCGCACCGGGGACGAATTCGCACCTACGGTGCCGCCGGGCACGGTGGCACTCAAGCTCGTCGGTCACCTCACCGTCGTCGCCGCCCTCCACGGCCTCCACGCCCGCCGCGCCGGAAAAGGACCGGTGCACGCGGACCTCTCGGCGCAAGCCGCGATCATCGCGACGGGACTGTCACTCGAGATGGCCCACGCCCTGTCGCGTTGCCCGGACGAAGGCGGCAGCGCCCGGTACGGCGCCCCCTCGGGCTTCGTCGACTGCCGCGACGGTGCGGTCTACGTCCTGGTGATGGAAGAACACCAATGGCGGGCCTTCCGCTCGGTCATGGGAACCTCGCTCGAATCGGTCACCACCCTCGAAGACGCCCGCAAACAGCCCGACCACGTCAACTCCCAGCTGGCGTCCTGGGCATCGACCCGCACGGCACAGGAGTGCGAGGAAGTACTCCAGGCGGCGGGTGTCCCCTGTACCGCCGTCAACGCCGTCGACACCTTCGCCGAGCGATCCCGCGCGCTCGGCCGGAACTTCGACCTGTCCGGACCCGACTGCTCCGTGCTGCCCGCCCAGATCACCGAGGTGCCGAAGGAAACCGGCGCCGACTCCGGGGGTAGGCGCCTGTCGGATCTTCGGGTACTCGACGCCGGACATGTTCTCGCAGTACCACTTGCCGGAGCCTGGCTGGGCGCGATGGGCGCGCAAGTCGCCAAACTGGAAGACCTCGACCGGCTCGACGTCTACCGCCGCCGAGGTCCGTTCGTCGACGGAACACCCGGCCCGAATCGCAGCGCGTATTTCAATCAGCTGAATTTCTGCAAACGTCCGCTGCAGTTCTCGGGCGCCTCCTCGCCTCGCGCAGTGGACCTCGCCTCGTTCGACGTCGTGATGGAAAACCTCAGCCCACATCGGGCGCAGGCCATCGGTGTCGACGACACTTCGGTGCTCGCCCAACAGTCACCGAAACTTCTGCTCTCGTCCAGTGGATTCGGGCGCACCGGCGCGTGGGCCGGTTACCGCGCCTACGGCCACAACATCCACGCCTTCGCCGGACTCGTCGATGCCACCAAGGACGCACGTGGCGGTATGGGGGACATCGGCACACCGTGGGCCGACCCTCTGACCAGCGTCATCCTCGTCACGTGGACACTGGCCTGGTGCCTGGCGGATTCCCACACCTCCAGCCTGGCGCTGGATATCTCCATGGCGGAACTCGTCGCCGTCCAGATCGCCGAACTCGCCGGGCCCGATCCGGTCGATCCTTACGCCGCACGAGAATCCGAAACCGAATTCTTCATACGCGAACATGCCACGGGACGGCTGCTCGCAATCACCCTCCGCAGCGACGAGGAACGCGCCCGCTTCGAAGCGGCTACGGGTGTTCGGGTGCCTTTGATCGACCGCCGCGTTCCTCTTATCGACCAGGAGCCGACCGATCCGGACGGCCGTGACCTCGAGCGGGCACTCCTCGAGCAGGGACTAGCGGTGTCCGTTGTCCACACCTCGGCGGGACTGGTTCGAGACGAATTCGTCAGAGACACCGAACTGTTCCGTTCCGTGGAGAGCCCGAGCGTGGGCCGGTACGAGGTGACAGGTTTGCCGTGGACGTTTGTCGGTGACGAGGTGCCGCCCCTTCGACCCGCACCCGAACTTCCGGCGTGCGACTGAGGCAGCTTGGTGGGCGGTGCTCTGCGGAGGCGCCTTGGCGAACTTGAGCGACGACGAGGCACAAGACCGTCTGCTCGCCGCGCGGTTGCGAGCGTTCCTCGTGTACACCGCGGCACAGTTGGCACACGAGGAACACCTTCGTGCGAGCGAACTGTTCCAGACTGTGGAGCCTGCCGTGGACGGTCACCGGCCGGACCAAGCGTCCGCTCACCGCTGCACCGGAACGCAGTGCGACCGCAGATCGCATGTGACAAAAAGTCCGCCACCGGCTCCGCGTGAGCGAAATCGAGCAACTGATTAGCTTCATTCGTGTGTCGCTGTGTCCGAACCGGAGGTGTCCGAGTCGATCTCGGTCCTCGACGGTGCCAGGCACCGAGATGCCGCCGTACAGCTAAGGAGATTCATGTGAAAGGTATCGTCTTCCCCGGGAACGACCGGGTAGAACTTCGAGAGTTCCAGGACCCCGAACCGGGATACGGAGAGGTGGTCGTCGGTGTCCGGGCGTCGGGCATGTGTGGCAGTGATCTGCACGCGTACCACGCGCCGGCTGCCGATGGGCAGGATCTCGTGATCGAGGGCCATGAGCCGTGTGGTGTCGTCGAGAAGATCGGCGAAGGGGTTCCGAGTCATGTTGCGCAGGTGGGCGATCGCGTGATGATCCATCACTATTGGGGATGCGGCACCTGTAGCGAGTGCCGTTCGGGGTGGTCTCAACTGTGCACCTCGATGGAGCCCCGTATCAGCTCGGTCAACGAGCACGGCGGGCATGCTTCAATGATCAAGGTCCCTGCCGCACAGATCCTGCCGCTACCCGATGAACTGAGCTTCAAGGCGGGGGCCGCCATCGCGTGTGGAACGGGCACGGCTTGGGGAGCGCTGCTACGCCTGGGTGACGTGGGAGGAAAGACCCTCGTCGTGGTCGGGCAAGGCCCGGTCGGGGCCTCCGCCACCATGCTGGGCGTCGCTCTAGGGTGTGTCTCCCAATGATTTGTGGTGTTGTGCTGCAGACTCTTCGGTGTGGCAGACGTTGTTGATCGGTTTGAGGTGTTGACGGACAAGCAGTGGGAGTTGCTCGAGCTGCTGTTGCCCAGTTCCGATGGGCTCCGGGGGCGGAAGTTCCGGAACAATCGTGTGGTGGTCGAGGGGATGCTGTATCGACTGCGGACCGGGTTGCCCTGGCGAGATCTCCCGTCGCATTTCGGGCCGTGGAAGACGGTGTGGAAGCGACATCGCCGCTACGCCGGAGACGGAACCTGGGATCGGGTGCTGACGGCTCTGGTCGCGATGGCCGACGCCGGCGGGAACCTGGACTGGGCGGTATCGGTCGAGTCCACAGTGGTCCGTGTCCATCAGCACGGTGCGAACGCCGCCCGCCACACAGGGGGATCTACCGAATTACACGAACCTGCGTGACGAGCCTGCCGATCACGGCATCGGCCGGTCGAGGGGCGGGTTGACCAGCAAGGCGCACCTGGCGTGCGACGGTCACGGGCGCCCACTGTCGGTGCTGGTCGGCCCCGGCCAAGCCGGTGACAGTCCGATGTTCGCCCGCGTGCTGGAGGGCATCTGCGTGCCGCGGCTCGCGGGCGGAGCGCACCGCACGCGCCCCGACGAGGTCCGGGCCGACAAGGCGTACTCATCACGGGCCAACCGGGAGCTGCTGCGCAGCAAGGGCATCAAGGCGGTGATCCCCGAGAAGACCGATCAGGCAGCGAACCGGGTGAACAAGGGCCGCGCGGGCGGGCGGCCGCCGAACTTCGACCCGGAGTCCTACAAGGGGCGCAACGTGGTCGAACGGGCCTTCAACAAGGCGAAACAGTGGCGTGCGGTGGCCACTCGCTACGACAAACTCGCCCTCACCTACCGCGCCGGATTCCTGCTCGCCGGCATCGTCGAGTGGCTCAAGTTATTGGGAGACATGCCCTAGGAGCCCGGGTGATCGCGGTCGACCTGTCGGATGCGCGGCTGCAGAAGGCGCTGACGTTCGGTGCGGACGCGGTGGTCAATCCGGCAAACGAAGACGTTGCCGACGCGGTTCGCAGGCTCACGGGAGGCACCGGCGCCGAGCTCATGATGGAGACCTCTGGCAACAGTCGGGGCGCCCAGTCGGGCATCGACAGTCTCGCGATTTGGGGGCGTGGGTGCTTCGTGGGTGTGGGAGCGGATGTCCATTTCAACACACGTGACACCCTTCGCAGGCAGCTGACCCTCCTGACCTCGTGGACGATGTCCACGGTTGAACAGATGCGGTGCGCGCGATTCGTCATGGAACGGAATCTTCCAGTCGACGACCTGTTTACGCACACGTGGTCTCTGGGCGACGCAGAGGATGCGTACCGGTGGTTCAGTGAGCAGACCGATGGCAAGGGTGCGTTCGTGCCCTGACCGTGGTTGCCGAAGTTCCCGGCCCGGGTTGTCCTCGGAAGGCTGGCGCGGATCGCGAGACGTGCGTGGCTCGGGTCATCTCGGGTATGTCGACGCGAACCGTGCCAGCTTTGTCATGTGGCGAGACTGACCCGCCGCCGCGGGCGTTGCGTGCCGGTCCACGGCGTTCAGATATCGGAACGTCGCTTGGTGCGCGGCAGCGCTGTCATCCCGGATCGAATAATGTTCCGGCCTGGGGGTTTTCCGTCATTTCCCTGTCGAGCCCCGGCCGATTTTAGGCATTGACAGACGAGAAATATCCGCGATAACGTACCTGCATTCGTGATATCGAACACATATGGCTATTCCCGTTCGCTCCGTCGCCGTACATACGGCGGGAGCATTCCCCGCGTATGTGCCCTTCCTTCAGGAGTCTTCATGACCGCGCCAGATATCAACGCCCCCGACCGTACGTCGCCACCGAGTGGAGAGGCTCGATCGTTGTACCGGACGGTCTTCGCCTGCGGGACGGGTACCGCACTGGAGTACTACGACTTCTTCATCTACGGCACCGCCGCGACCCTGGTCTTCAACAAGCTGTTCTTTCCGCAGGTCAGCCCCTTGGCTGGCACCCTGCTGTCGTTGGCGACTTTTGCCGTCGCCTTCATCGTGCGGCCGCTGGGTGGGGCTCTGTTCGGCCAACTCGGGGACCGCATCGGCAGGAAGCGCATGCTCTTCCTGACGATGCTTCTCATGGGTGGCGCCACCCTCGCGATCGGCCTTTTGCCGACCTTTGACCAAATAGGGCTGATGGCGCCGATTCTGCTGGTGATCGTGCGACTGTTGCAGGGACTTGCGCTCGGCGGTGAACAGGCTGGCGCTACGGTCATGGCGGTCGAGAGTGCCCCGGTCGGACGTCGTGGATTCGTTGGTGCCCTCGTCATGTCGGGCGGTGCCTGGGGGATGCTCATCTCCAACGCGGTGTTTTTCGTGCTGGCCTTCCTCCCGGATCCTCAGTTCATGTCGTGGGGGTGGCGCATCCCGTTCCTTCTGAGTTCCGTGCTCGTCGGTATCAGCCTGTTCGTTCGCTACCGCCTGGAGGAGGCGGAGGACTTCGAGGTCGTCGCCGAACTCGACGCCGTGCGGAAGACACCGTTGAAGGACGCGGTCACTCAGTACTGGGGCCGGATGTTGCTGGTCGTGCTCGGGATGATCGGGATCGGTGTCAACTTTTACATCCTGTCGGTCTACTCCATCTCGTACGGGACGACCATCCTCGACCTCCCCAAGAGCACGATCCTCTCGGCCATTATCATCACGACGATCTTCGCAGTGTTCCTGGTCCCTGCCTTCGGGGCGTTGACCGACAAGGTGGGGCGGAAGCCGGTGTTCCTCGCCTCCAACGTGATCTTCATCATCGTCCCGTTCTTGTGGTTCGCGCTGCTCGAGACGGGTCAGTATTCGCTCATTCTCCTCGGATTCTTCCTGATGATCGTGGGCTACTCGTCGGGGCTGTCGGCCTACTCGACCTTCTTCGCCCTCTCGTTCCCGACGAGCATGCGCCTGAGCGCGACTGCAGTCGCGATTTCGGTCGGAGCGGTTGCCGGCGGATCGGTGGCGCCGTTCGTGGCGACGTGGCTGGAGGCAGCGACCGGGGGATGGCACGCCGTGGCCGCGTACATGTCGACGGCGGCCGCGGTGTCGCTGATCGCCGGTCTGTTCATTCGTGAACTCCCAAAGGGAATGGCCGTTGGAATGCCCGAGGCAACCGACGCCGGTGTCATCTCCGGGATGGAAGATATTACTGATCGGGTGATTTCGTGATCCGGGAAGTCGGATTTGTCGGTCTCGGGTCACTGGGTGCGGCGATCGCACACCGCCTCGTAACACAGGGAATCGAGGTCCACGGCTACGACCTCTCGGCCCTTGCGAGGGATCGGGCAGCTGCGCTAGGAGTTGCGGTGGTCGACTCTCCGATGGATGTTGCTCGACGGTGCGAGACCGTATTCGTCTGCGCACCCTCGTCGGCGCAGGTCCTCGAGATCCTCTTCGATCCGAAGTCTGGTCTTGCGGCTTACGGGTCTGCTGAAGCGCTGTCGGGCGGGATTCGATCGGTGATCGACCTCACCAGCGGGGACCCGGCGAAGACATCCGAGATCGTGGAGCGACTCGGGGACGCCGGTATCAGGTACCTTGACTCTCCTGTCAGCGGGACCGGTGGTGCGGGTGCCGCAGCGGACGGATGCTTGACGCTGCTGGTGGGTGCTTCGGCCGACGACCTTGCGGTGCACCGCCCGGTGCTCGACCTCATCGGTTCCAGCGTGCATCACCTCGGTCCGGCGGGAAGCGGCCACGTCGCGAAATCTCTTAACAATCTCCTGGTCGCCGCCGAGATGATCCTGACATCCGAGGTGGTCGTCTCGGCCATGAAGGCAGGTCTGGACCCTGCAGCTCTGGTCGATGCCATCCAAGCGAGCTCCGGCCGAAACTTCTGCACCGAGTACCGGTTCCCGGAGTTCGTTCTCCGGGGCAACTTTTCGCTTGAGTCCGGCGGAGCCTCCCGGCTCCTCGAGAAGGACTGCGCGCAGGCGGTGACCCTCGCCCGGACACTCGGATCTCCGATGCCGGCCGGAAACGTCATCGCTGAATTGGTCCGCATCGCCGTTGCCGACTACGGAGGGGAGTTGGCTTCGACCAATATCGCCCGTCTATACGCACAGTGGGCCGGAGTGCGGTTCGGTGACGGCGACGAGTAGCGCGGTCGGGGGCTTACCCGATCGGGATCGAAACAATGGTGCGGAGAGAGATCGGAGTTCGGATGAAACTGGTGATGGTCGGTGTGGACGAGAAGGGTCGGTCGTTCGTGCGAAGCGAGTCGTCGCTGTCCGTCGACGACCCGCACACCCTTTGGTTCGGGGGAGTGCCAAGTATCAGGTCGGCCCTGGCGCGACTGGACCCCTGTGCGGCGCTGTCCGGCATCGAACCGGAGGCCGGCGATATCCGCTGGCGCCTGGCGGTCGTCGAAGCGGGTGCTGTCGCATCGCTCCCCGGAATGGAGGACGCATTCGATGATGACGGAATGCACTACACGCGCACGGCGGATTTCGACTTCGTCGTAGCGGGCGAGGTCGTGTGCAGACTGGACACCGCCGACATCGAACTGGCGGCCGGAGACGCCATCGTGCTCCCTGCTGCGCGGCACGCGTGGATCGCAGGTGAGGTCGGGGCCCGCATTCTGTGCTTCATGGTCCGGCCACACGACTGATCGTGAACCGGGTGTGCACGGTCGACGACCGCGTCGAGTTCACCTGGCCTGCAGAGTGATCAACAATGGAAGGTAATTCAGTGGTGTGGCAAGGCAATTACGATGACCTGTACATCGACGGACAGTGGCGTGCGCCCGCATCTTCCGATGTGATCGCTGTCGTTTCTCCGTTCACGGAGCAGGTGATCGCGGAGGTGCCGGACGGATCGCGTGAGGACATGGACCACGCGGTAGCTTCCGCTCGGCGGGCCTTCGACGCCGGTCCGTGGCCGCGACTGCGGCTGGAAGAGCGGATGGGTGCCGTTCGGCGGCTCAGTGAGTACATGCTCGAGAACGAGGAGCTCATCGCGTCGCTGGTCACCTCCGAGATGGGGTGCCCGATATCGCTGTCGCGGGTGATGCAGTCCCGCTCTCCGCGAATGTTGGTGGACAGCTTTCTCGATCTGGCCGGGGGTTATCCCTGGTCTTCAGTTCGGACATCATCTGCAGCACAGGCATTGGTGACCAGGGAGCCGGTGGGAGTGGTGGCCATCGTGATCCCGTGGAACGCTCCGTTGCTGTCGTTGCTGATAAAACTTGCTCCCGCGCTCCTGTCGGGCTGTACCGTCGTGGTCAAGCCTGCTCCCGAAGCTCCCCTGAACACGTATCTGCTCGGCGAGTTGCTCGACAAGGCCGAAATTCCTGCCGGAGTGGTGAACATCGTTCCGGCGGGACGTGAGGCGGGCGAGCATCTGGTGACGCACCCGGATGTGGACAAGGTAGCCTTCACCGGCTCGACGGCGGCCGGTCGCAGGATCGCATCATTGTGTGGCCGCGATCTGCGTCGGGTCACTCTGGAGCTTGGGGGTAAGTCTGCCGCAGTGGTGCTGGAGGACGCGGATCTGGACGTGGTGATCGACAACGTGCGCGCTCTGTCGTTGCGGAACAGTGGCCAGACTTGCAGTAACAAGACCCGGCTTGTTGTACCGCGCCGGCTTGAGCGGGAGATCGGAGACCGGTTAGTGGGCATGATGGAGGGATTGAAGGTCGGTGATCCGATGGATCCGGCCACGGACATCGGGCCCCTTGTCGCACAGCGGCAGCAGGAGCTGGTCAAGAGCTACATCACGACGGGCCGGGAGGAAGGGGCACATCTCCTCGTCGGGGGAGGCACGCCAACCGACCTGCCTCGAGGCTGGTTTGTGGAGCCGACGGTGTTCA
This sequence comes from Rhodococcus koreensis, assembly GCF_017068375.1. Classification (NCBI taxonomy): domain Bacteria; kingdom Bacillati; phylum Actinomycetota; class Actinomycetes; order Mycobacteriales; family Nocardiaceae; genus Rhodococcus; species Rhodococcus koreensis. The sequence goes on along the minus strand of NZ_CP070610.1, from coordinate 666,865 downwards.
CCGGAGTTACACCGTCGATGCGCATCGCACAGGAGGAGATCTTCGGGCCGGTATTGACCGTGATCGCGTACGACAGCGAGGACGAGGCGGTGGTCATCGCCAATGACTCAATGTATGGGCTCAGCGGGTCTGTGTTCTCTCGGGACGACGCTCGGGCCCTCGCCGTCGCGCGTGGCATCCGAACCGGAGTCGTGGAGATCAACGGGGGCCCGGTGGGGTGGCAGGCTCCGATTGGCGGGTTCAAGGCCAGTGGAATCGGTCGAGAGTCCGGACCGGAGGGGTTCGACGCCTATAACGAGCTCAAGTCGTACGGCCTCACGAACACTCTGGCGTCAAGTGTCGGAGCCTGACGGACGTCGAGTACTTCGCGCCGACCGCCGTCCTCGCCCCCGTCGGCCGGGTTGGGGTCGTGGTACGTGTGCTGGGTTCATGCCGCCTTCACAGTATAGGTCGCGGTCGACTTCGCCTACGGATTCGATATCCACGAAGACGAGGTCATCGCCTGGACTGCCGACATGGGATGGGCGCTGGGACCGCTGCTGATCATGATCGAATGAAGCTACTCGAGGGCCCTCTTGCTGTGCCGCAATCTGTCTGCCCTCCTTTTGGAGCTGTCCAGCGGTCGACGGCTCCCGGAGGTTCGAATACCCCTGAGTGACGTGAAACTTCGTAGTTTCTGCAGGGAGGAGCCTGGCGTCGGGAATGGGTGTTGCGACGTTGAAGCGAACCCAAAAAGTTCAGGCCAGGATACGGGTATGGGCGTCGGTATTTCGGCTGATGTGCAGGTGCTGAAATCGGTTCACTGTGTGTGGTGCACCGTCAGCGGCGGTGCCGTGGAAACCCCTGTGACGGCGCTCGCTGAAAATGCTCAGTTCTGCTTACCGAAAGTGCTCACCCGTGTGGCTCCGCCGATGAGGGCGGGTCTCCCTCGATGCTGGTGGTCTCTGACCACACACCAGCGATTCGAAGGAGACCCGCAATCTCATGCTGACATGGGAGGAAGACGTGGAAGTACACGCACTGCACAAACAGGGCTGGACGATCTCGGCGATCGCCCGCCACACCGGCCGCAACCGCCGCACCATCCGCAACTACATCAACGGTGTGACCACACCCGGTATCCGCAAACCCGCACGTGAGGACCCGTTCGAACCGTTCGTCGAGTACGTCACCTGCCGGCTGCGGGAGGACCCGCACCTGTGGGCCCGCACCCTGTGCGACGAACTCGAGGATCTCGGCTACCGGTTGTCGTATCCGACGCTGACGCGGCAGATCCGCGACCGCAAACTCCGCCCGGTGTGCGAGGCCTGCGCGAACGCCACCGACCGGGCGAACGCGATGATCGACCATCCGCCCGGCGAGGAAACTCAGTGGGACTGGGTCGATCTGCCGAACAACGGCAAGGCATCGGTGGCGACGGTGGCGGCCGCCGAACCGTTGACCGCGCTGCCGGCCACACCGTATCCGGCGATCCTCACCGAACCCCGGACCGCATCGCGGCAGGCGCTGGTGTCCTACCGCGGCAACCGGTACTCGGTGCCCCCGGAGCTGGCATCTGGCCAGGTCACCGTCACCCAAGTCCTCGGATCGGAGGTGATCGACATCGTCACCACCGCGCAGATCACCATCGCCCGCCACCGCCTCGCCCCGGACGGCGCCGGGGTGATCGTCCGCGATCACGGTCATGTCTACGCGCTCGAGCAAGTGGCCATGGCCGCCGTCGGATCCGCCGGGCGCCCGCACCGCCGGAAAGAACGGATCCCACCCGGACCCGCCGCGATCGAGGCCGCGGACACGTTGCGCCGCACCACCACCGGAACCACCACAACATCGAGTGCGGTCGAACCCTCGGCTGCAACGGCCTCGACGGTCATCGACCTGTCCACCTACGAGCGGGCCGCCCGCGGAAGGAACACCCTCGCATGACCACCACCCCGATCCCCGATGCGGTGCCGGCGCCGAACACCGCCGAGGCGGCCAGCCTCTACCAACGCCTGCGCGGCCATCTGGCGGTACTCAAACTCCACGACGCCGCCGAAGCCCTGCCCGCGGTCCTCGACCGCGCGCAACAAACCAACCTGTCGATGACCGCCACCCTGGAGGAGTTGCTCTCGATCGAGGTCGACGCTACCGAGGCCCGCCGACTCGCCGGACGATTGCGGTTTGCGTGCCTGCCGACACCAGCGTCGCTCGAGGACTTCGACTTCGACGCCGCCGCGGGCCTCGACCGGAAGCTGATCGCCGAACTCGGGACATGCCGCTACCTCGAAACCGCGACGAACCTCCTGCTCATCGGCCCGCCGGGGGTCGGCAAGACACACCTCGCGGTCGGGCTGGCGCGGGCCGCGGTGCACGCCGGATACCGCACCTACTTCACCACCGCCGCTGACCTCGCCGCCCGCTGCCACCGGGCCGCGATCGAGGGCCGGTGGGCGACGACGATGCGGTTCTTCGCCGGCCCCACCCTGCTGGTCGTCGATGAACTGGGCTATCTCCCGTTGCCCGGCGAGGCGGCGTCGGCGCTGTTTCAGGTTGTCACGCAACGGTATTTGAAGACCTCGATCATCATGACGACAAACCGCAGTGTCGGCGAGTGGGGTCAGGTCCTCGGTGACACCACCGTCGCCGCGGCCATGCTCGACCGGCTCCTGCACCGGTCCGTGGTGCTCAACCTGGACGGGGACTCCTACCGCCTTCGGGATCATCACGCCCGCTCCGAAAACCTCCGCAAAGCCACCACCACACCCCGCCAACCGCTACAGTAATCACCGCTCACAGGTGGGCACTTTCACCGAGCAAGTCTGAGCACTTTCGCCGAGCGTCATCACCTGCACGTGAGGAGAAGAGTTGCGATGGCACGGACTACCGAAAACCTCGGCGCCAATCTGCTGCATGGGTTGCGTGTCAGTGTGGTGGGCACCGTTCTGTACGCCGGGGTTGGGGTCATGGGGGTGGGTGTGGTGGCGGTGTGGAAGTTTGCGATGCCCGGTGTGTGAGGTGTGGCCGGGTCGCCGGTGGCCGGTGGTGGATCCGCGTACAGACTGTGGTTTCGGTAGTGATTCACGTGTTCATCGATGTTGTTGCGTGGTGGGCGTACCAGTCGAGAACTTCGAGATTGTCGATGGTGGCGGGGTCGGCGACGTCGGTCGGTTTGTGGCCGAGCAGGATCCGTTTGATCGGTACCTCGAGTTTCTTGCCGGTGCGGGTGTGTGGGATGCCGGGTGCGGTGATGATGTCGTCTGGGACGTGTCGACTTGAGGCTTCGTTTCGTAACCGGTGACGGATGCGGTTCTTTATGTCGTCGTCGATCACCTGTCCCGGGGCCGGAACGACGAACATTGGCATCCAATAGCTTCCGTCAGGTCGTTCTACACCGATGACCAAGGCTTCGACGATTTCGGGGAGTTCCTCGACGATGTCGTAAATGTCGGCGCTGCCGATGCGGATGCCGTTGCGGTTGAGGGTGGCGTCGGAGCGACCGTGCACGGCGATGCCGTGAGCGGTGGTGAGGGTCACCCAGTCGCCGTGACGCCATACACCGGGGTACGTGTGAAAGTAGGCCTCGCGATATTTCCGGTGGCCCGTGTCGTTCCACAGGGACACGGGCATCGACGGCATGGGTGAGGTGACGACGAGTTCGCCGACCGCATCACGTACCGGGGCGCCGGTGTCGTCGAAGGCGTCGACGGCGGCGCCGAGCCAGGGACACGAGATCTGGCCCGGCCAGGTCGGAACGGTGGGGGCACCGCCTAGGAAGGCCGTGACCACGTCGGTGCCGCCGGTGATGGACACAGCGGGGATGTCGGCGCCGACGTGCGACGCGACCCAGTGGGCAGATGCTGCCGGGAAGGGGGCGCCGGTGACGCCGACGGTGCGCAGCATCGTCAGGTCGTGTTCGTCGCGGGGGGTGCAGGCGGCTTTTTCGCAGGCGAGGAGGTAGCCGGGACTGGTGCCGAGCACAGTTGTGCTCGTCTGTGCTGCGATGCGCCAGATGGTGTCGACGTGCCGATGGGTTGGACTGCCGTCATAGCAGACGATGCTGGCGCCGAGAAGCAGTGCGGACAGTTGGAAGTTCCACATCATCCACGACGGGGTGGTGTACCAGAACAGGCGGTCGGTGCGGGCGAGGTCGAAGTGGAACGCCAGCGCTTTGAGGTGCTCGAGGAGCACGCCGCCGTGCCCGTGGACGAGTCCTTTCGGTTGGCCGGTGGTTCCGGAGGAAAACACTACCCACAGCGGATGATCGAACGGCACCGGTTCGGCCGAGAGGGGCGTGGTGGTGTCGGAGGTGGCGTCACTCCAGGACAGGTAGTGAGGATCGTCGGGAAGACCGGTATTGCGGTCCGTCAGGATGGTGCGTCGAACCGACGGCAGGAGCCTGCGGAGTTCCTCGACCGACTGTCGTTTGTCGTGGTGCCGGCCACCGTAGTGGTATCCCGTTGCGGCGACGAGAACGCGGGGCTCGAGCTGCGCGAAGCGGTGCGCTGCCCCGGCCGGTGCGTAGTCCTGCCCGCAACCGGCCCACACCGCCCCCAGGCTGGCGGTGGCGAGGAAGGCTGTGACCGCTTCGGCGGTGTTCGGCAGGTATCCGGCGACTCGGTCGCCGCGGTCGACACCGAGGTTGCGCAGCGTCTGGGCCAACGCCGCCACCTGGGTGCGCAGATCACCGAAGGTCAGCGTGATGCGCGTACCAGTGTCTTCGTCGACCTCTACGAGGGCGGTCCGGTCCGGTTCGGCGTGCCGGAATAGATACTCGACATAGTTCAGTTCGGTATCGGGGAACCAGTGCACATCGGGCATCCGATCACCTGTGAGCGCCGGTCCGGTACCGCGTTCGCCGATGTCGAAGTAGTCCCAGATCGCAGTCCAGAATTGCTCGACGTGCTCGATGCTCCACTGCCAGAGCGCCGCGTAATCGGTGGTGTCGGAGATTTCTGCCCGCTGGTGCCGACAGAGCCAGTCGGCGAAGTCGGTGATTCGGGCGTCGGCGATCTGCCTCGCGGTGGGGGTCCACACGGGGTCGGTCATGGTGTGTCCTTCATGTGGGGAGCTCAGGGGCGGGCAGCTTCGGCCGGCTGTGGCGAGTCGATGACATCTGTGTGTGCGATGTCGGAGTCGATGAGTGCGTCGATCTGTGCGGGGCTGTATCCGAGACCGGTGAGAATGCGCCGGGTGTCGGCGCCGCGGTCGCGGGGAGGGACCCGCACGCTGCCCGGAGTGCGGCTGAGTTTGATCGGTACCCCGGTGGTGCGGTATCCGTCCTTGTCCACGACCATCTGCCGGTGGAGCACGTGCGGGTCGCGCAGGGCTTCGGCGACATTGTGCAGCGCGGATGCCGGTACCCCGCGGGCGAGAAGCTCTGCCGCCAACCGGTGTCGTTGCAACGGGAGGATCTTCTCGGCGAGCAGCGGGCGCAGCTCGGTGACGTTGCTGACGCGGTCGGCGTTGGTGGCGAACCGCGGGTCGTCGGCGACGTCGAGAATCCCGAGCAGGGTGCACAGGTGACGGAACTGGCGGTCGTTGCCGGCGCCGATGAAGATCTTTCCGTCGGCTGCGTCGAAGGTGTCGTATGGGGCGATGGTGGGGTGTGCCGACCCGGTGCGTTGGGGGATGCGACCGTCGGCCAGATGAGCCGGGGAGTGCGGGTGCAGCAGGGAGATCGCAGTGTCGATCAGTGTGCAATCCACCAGTTGACCCATGCCGGTTCGGTGACGTTCGTTGAGGGCGAGCAGGATTCCGGAGAAGGCGTAGATACCGGTGACCATGTCGACGATCGGCACTCCGACGCGCAGAGCCGGTCCGTCGGCTTCGCCGTTGATGCTCATCAGTCCGCTGTAGGCCTGCACGACGGCGTCGTATCCGGGCATGGCTCCCATGGGTCCGTCGGTGCCGAAGCCGGTGATGCGGCATTGGATCAGGTGGGGGTACCGCTCGCGCAGCAGCTCGTCGGGATAGCCCCACTTGGCCAGGGTGCCGGCCTTGAAGTTTTCGACGAGGACGTCGGTGTCGGTGAGCAGGTCCGCGAGCACCCGCTGCCCGTCGTCGGTGCGCAGGTCCAGGCAGATGTTGGACTTGTTCCGGTTGACGCCGCTGAAGTAGGCGCTCATGGTGTCGCTGACGAAAGGCGGTCCCCAGGTGCGGGTTTCGTCTCCGTTGGGGGGTTCGACCTTGATGACCTCGGCGCCGTGATCGGCGAGCATCTGGGTGCACAGGGGGCCCGCGAGAACTCGGGACAGATCGAGCACACGCAGGCCGGTGAGGCTTCCGGTGTCCGGTGGTGGGGTGGTGAGCACAGTGGTAACCGTCCGATCGTGGTCGGTAGGACTCATGGTCAGTAGGACTTGGGCAGGCCCAGGACATGGTTGGAGACATAGTTCATGACCATCTCCTGACTGACCGGGGCCAAACGAAGAATCCGCGATTCCCGGAAGTAGCGTTCGACGTGGTACTCGCGGGCGTACCCCATGCCGCCGTGTGTCTGGATGGCCTGGTCGGCTGTCTTGAAACCGGCGTCGGCACACAGCCACTTGGCCATGTTCGCCTCCCGACCGCACGGCAGGCCCTGGTCGTAGCGCCAGGCCGCGTTGCGGGCCATCAGTTCGGCGGCGTCGAGGCGGGTCACGGCTTCGGCGAGAGGGAAGGCGATGCCCTGGTTCTGTCCGATGGGCCGGTCGAACACGACACGGTCCTTGGCGTATTGCACGGCACGGTCGAGGGCCGCGCGTCCGATGCCGAGGGCCTCGTGGGCGAGCAGGATGCGTTCGGGGTTGAGGCCGTCGAGCAGGTACTTGAACCCCTTGCCCTCCTCGCCGATGCGGGCGCTGTCGGGGACGAAGTAGTCGTCGATGAATACCTCGTAGGAGGAGACGGCGTTGCGGCCCATCTTCGGGATGGCGTTGAGGTGCACGTGCTTGGGATCGATGTCGATCAGGAACAGCGACATGCCGTCGGTGGAGCGCTGTACCTCGTCGCGTTTGGTGGTGCGGGCGATGAGCACCATCTTCGTCGAATCGCCGGCCTTGGTGATCCACACCTTGCGGCCGTTGAGGATGTAGCCGCCGTCGACGCGTTTGGCGAAGGTGGAGATGCGGGTGGTGTCGGTGCCGGCGTTCGGTTCGGTGACGCCGAAGCACACGTGCAGGGATCCGTCCGCTGCGGCGGGCAGGATCTGCTGGCGGAGCTCTTCGCTGCCGTGCTTGACGATGGTGTTCAGTCCGAAGATGGTCAGGTGCATGGTGCTGCAGCCGTTCATGCCGGCGCCGGAGGCGGCGATCTCCTCGAGTAGCAGCGACGCCTCGAAGATCCCCAGACCGCCGCCGCCGTACTGCTCGGGAATGGCGATGCCGAGCCAGCCGCTCTTGGCGAACGCCTCGTAGAACTCCCAGGGAAATTCGCACTTTTCGTCGCGTTCGGCCCAGTAGTCGTCCGAGAAGCTCCGGGCGAGTTCGCGGGCACCGGCGCGCAGTTCCTGCTGTTCGGAGGTCAGTTCGAAGTGCATGAGATGGTCCTTTCGATGATGGTGTGGGCGTGGGCGATCAGGGGAGCGTCGATCATCTGATCGCCGAGCCGGAACACCCCGCCGGTGGAGGCGTCGGGATGGGCGAGGACGGACTGGGCCCACTCGATCTGATCGTCGGTGGCGCGGAAGGCCTCACGGATCGGGGGAACGTGTCCGGGGTGGATGCAGGCCTTGGCGCGGAACCCCATAGCGGCGGCTTCGATCGATTCGTGCCGGAGTCCGTCGAGGTCGGAGATGTCGATGTGGACGGCATCGATGGCAGCCTTGCCTTCGGCGGCGGCCGCGAACAGAACCGTCGCCCGCGCTTGCTCGATCATCGGCCGGTACCGGCCGTCGGGTCCACGGCTGGACCGGCCGCCGATGTCCGCGACGAGGTCTTCCCCGCCCCACATCAGGGCCACACAGTTCGCCTCCGCCGCCAGCCGGGGAGCCGCCAGAACCCCGGCGGCGGTCTCGCACAAGGCGATCACGTCGAATCCGTGCAGGGCACGTAGTTGTTCGGAACGGGACGCCTTGGGAAGCATGAGGGTACGTACTCCCGCGGCGCGCATGGCGGCGACATCGTCGTCGAACCACGGGGTGTCGGCGGCGTTGATTCGCACGACGGCGCGGTCGGGCTCGGCCGCGGCGGCCGCGGCGACCTGGGCCCGCGCAGCATCCTTCTGCTCCGGCGCGATGGCGTCCTCGAGGTCGAAGATGACCACGTCGGCGCGTCCCAAGGCCTTGTCGAACCGGTCGCCGCGATCGCCCGGACAGAACAGCAGGGACGGCCCTGGCCCGAGGATGGTCATCGCTGGTCCTCGGGCGGCAGCCGCCGCATCATTGCGGTGCGGCGGGCTTCTGCGACCACGTCGTCGCGCTGGTTTCGCGCGACGTGCAGGAATTCGACGATCCCGACCTCCGGCCGCGATTTCGACTCTCGCTTGTTCAGCACGGTCGTCTCGGCGTAGAGGGTGTCGCCGGCCAGGACCGGCGTCGGGAAGGCGATCTGCCCGAAGCCCAGGTTGGCCACGGTCGTCTCCTGAGTCAGTTGCGCCACGCTGAGCCCGATCAGCGTCGACAGGGTGAACATGCTGTTGACCAGCCGTTCCCCGAACTCGGTGCGTGCCGAGGCCGCCGCGTCCAGATGCAGGCTCTGCGGATTCATCGTCAATGTTGAGAACAGCGTGTTGTCGGCGGCCTCGACGGTCCGGCCGGGACTGTGGCGGTAGATCACCTCGGGATCGAGTTCCTCGAAGTACAGACCGCGTTGGTGGATGCACACCTTCATTTTGTTCCTAAATATGGACTGAATAGCCTTATATATGGACAGATCGAGTGTTGCGTGAGGTCCGCCACGTTGTCAAGCGGGCGGGGGGTGTCGGGCTGTCGCGTGGCCGGGCCCAAACTCGAGGACTTGACGTGACGTGGCACACTCCCTAGCATCCGTTTCGGGTTCATACATGAGAACTTCGTGTCCATAAATATGAACACTGTGAATGTGCGGGCTACGCGTTGCCGCTTCCAAGCGCAATCTTCGGCCCGATTTCGAGTACGACGCATTCAACCGCGACCATGGACCACAGAAGAAAAGGATCCAGCCACGTGACCGAGCAAATGACCCCACCCAGTACCACCACCTCACCACCGAAGGCGCACAAGTCCGTCGGTCCCGCCGTGGTGATCGGATCGGCACTCGAATGGTTCGACTTCTACCTCTACGCCTCGATGGCGGCCCTGGTGTTCGGACCGATCTTCTTTCCCTCGGAGAACTCGGCCACCGGCACGCTCGCCGCGGTCGCCACCTTCGCGGTCGGATTCCTCGCGCGTCCCTTCGGTGGCATGATCTTCGGCGTCCTCGGCGACAAGATCGGCCGCAAGGCGGTGCTGTCGATCACCTTCCTGCTCATGGGGATCTCATCCGGTCTCATCGGCCTGATCCCCTCGTACGCGTCGATCGGCATTGCCGCCCCGATCCTGTTGGTGGCGTTGCGCATCGCACAGGGTCTCGGCGCCGGCGCGGAGTTCGGCAGCGCGATCGCGGTGTCCTACGAGCACGCCGACAAAAAGTCTCGGGGCCGGCTGGGCTCATGGCCGGCGCTGGGCGTGAACATCGGGTTGCTCGTGTCCTCGCTGACGGTGGCCATCCTGACCAGCCTCAGTGACGAGTTCCTCTACAGCTGGGGCTGGCGCATCCCGTTCATCGCCAGCTTCGCCCTCGTCGGCCTCGGCTTCTGGGTACGACGGCAGATGCCCGAAACCCCGGATTTCGAGCGCCTGGCCGCCCAGGAGAAGAAGCTCGAAAAGTCACGGCCGATGCGCGATTTGTTCAAGTCCGACTGGCGTGGACTCATGGTCGTGATGGCCATCACGGTCGGATACAACGGCGTCAGCTACGTCTTCAAGACCTTCTCGCTGTCCTATCTGACCGAATTCCGCGATGTCGCCGCCAACATCGGGGCCTTCGGCATCACCCTCGCGAGTGCGGTCGCCATCGTCACCGTGCCGATCGCAGGCCGCGTCTGCGACATCGTCGACTCCCGGCGAGTGATCTTGTTCGGAGCCGCGGGCACCGCCGCCATCGCCTTCCCCTTCTTCTGGCTCCTCAACACCGGACGTCCGGTCTACATCTGGGGGGCACTGATCCTGGCCACCGGCATCGCCGTCCCCGCCATGCTCGCCGCCTCCGGATCCTTCCTCGCCCGCCAATTCCCCACCGAGGTCCGTGCTTCCGGACTGGGTACCGGCCGTGAGGTCGGGGGTGCCTTCGCCGGTGGTCTCGCCCCGCTGGCCGCCCTGACCATGGTCACCATGTCCTCGACCAACGCGACCTGGGGAGTGTCCCTGCTCTTCATCGTCGGCGCGCTCCTCATCGCCGGCGGTTCGTTGTTCGATCAACAACGCAACGTCGACCGCCGCGCCGACACCGCCTAATACCTGAGCCGATGCGTCCGGCCGTTCCTCACCATGGAGGGCGACGGCTGGACGCATCGGTTCGGTGGCAGGACGTCCCGATCGACACGGCCTCCCAGATGAAGGCACTCGCCAGTACGCCGAACCTGGCAGAAATTGACTCAAACCCTGCCAGGCCGCTGGGCGCAGTCGAGGAAACCGGAGGGTCAACACGCCATGCATGTGGGAAAAGCACCCGAGCTTCTCCGCTCGATGGTCGCCGCCGGCGCCCTGTCCACCGTCGGTGCCATCCCGGTCTACCTGCTGAGTGCCCAGTCCGTCCTCATCCGCCGCGACCTCGACTTCGACGAGGCCCAGTTCGGGTTCACTGTCAGCGGCTTCTTCGCTGCCGCCGCACTCACCGCGACGTTCGCTGGACGCTTCCTGGACCGCCTCGGCCGCCGCCGCAGCACGGTGCTGGCCGGTGTCACGGCCTGTGCAGGTGGTGCCGGGGTGGCCCTGGTCGCGCATTCCTACTCGATCCTGACCCTCACGCTCGTCGTCCTCGGCGTCGCCAACGCCGTCCTGCAGATCACCGCCAATCTCTCCCTGGCCGACACCATCCCAGCTCATCGGCAGGGCCTGGGCTTCGCGGTGAAGCAATCCGCCGTTCCCCTGGCCATCCTGATCGGGGGGCTCTCGGTTCCCGCGATCGGAACGCTGATCGGTTGGCGGTGGACCTTCGCCTTCACCGCAATCACGGCAGCACTGCTCACGCTGAGGGGACTGCGGATCCGCCCCAGCAGCACCCGCGTGACGGCGACCGCACACCACCTGCAACGCCCACCGCGAGCCGCGCTGGTGCTGGCGTCTTGCGGTATGGGGATGGCCAGCATGGCAGTCAACTCACTCGGGGCCTTCGTCGCCTCCTGGGGATTCCAACTCGGCATCAGCCCGGCCCAAGCCGGCTACCTCATGGCGGGCGGCAGCTGCCTGTCCATCTGCGCCCGACTCATCAGCGGTCAACGCGCGGATCGGCGCAACGGCGGCAACCTCACCGTCGTCATCAGGCAGATCGTCCTCGGAGCCTGCGGCTTCCTGATCTTTGCCATCGACACCGTGCCCACCTTCTGGGGTGCAGCGATCCTCACCTTCTCGATCGGCTGGGCCTGGCCGGGACTACTACTCTTCGCCATCGTGCGGATCGGGCGCGACGCGCCCGGTGCCGCCTCGGGGGCACTCCAAGCCGGGGCCTTCGCCGGCGGCGCGGCAGGCCCGGCGATGTTCGGGCTGATCGTCTCGTACGCCGACTACCCCACCGCATGGCGGACCTGCGCCGCCGCCATGCTGGTCGCCGCCGCCCTGCTGACCGCGGCACGCCGGGGCTTCCTAAACGATCTGCGGACGCGACCGCTGTCCCACCCCGCCGATACCGTCCACACGAACGGAATAGATTGCCATGACCACGTCTACCCCAGCAGTTCGCAGCGCAACAACCACGCACCCTTCGCCCGCGGCACCCTCATCGCCGGACGGTATCGTGAACCGACCGACGAGCCGAAAGATGGAAGCAACAGTGCCAATGCCGGGTGACGCGAAAGAACACCGCACAGTCTCTCGGGTCACCAACATCCTCGAGCTCGTTGCTCGCAGTGAGAACGGGACCCGCTTCGCCGACCTCGCCGCGGCAATCGACGCTCCCCGCTCCTCTGTCCACGTCCTCATCAAAGGCCTGGTCGCTAACGGCTACCTCCACGACGAGGGCGGCAGGTACACCATCGGTTCGGCCGTCCGCGCACTACTTGCAGCACCAACAGTGCCCATCGACAGCGCCGCCCGGCCCAGCATGGAAGCGCTGCACAACAAGTTCAACGAAACCGTGATGCTCTCCTTCCTCGTCGGAGACGCCGTCGTCTACACCGATGTCATCGAATCGACCCAGATGATCCGGTACTCCGCCCCGCTGCGCACCCGCCGACCGCTCTACCCCACCAGCTCCGGAAAATGCTTCCTCGCGTACGCCGGCGACGCCTTCCGCGAAAGCTATCTCGCAGCGCACCTTCCGGACGAGGATGTGCGAGAGCAGGTCCGAGCCGAACTCCGCACGATCGCAGACGAAGGTATCGCCATCAACCGAGGACAAACCCTTCCCGACGTCAGTGGTGTGTCCGTGCCCGTCTTTGGCCACGGACAGCTACTCGCGGTCCTAGCCATGGCCGGCCCCACAACGCGCATCGCCGACCGTCTCGACGAGTTCGCGGCCGCCGCCAAAGAGGAAGCACGCCAGATAACGACACGTCTAGCCCGCTAGCTGACACCCCGCAGTGCGGCAGATTCGAGCCATCAATGCGGGAAGGGGACCGCCAGAAATTCGGTGGATTTGATTTCGGCGCATCCTTTTTACACGCTGAAGGGCAGGGCGGCGGCGAGGGGTGGAGTAATCCGGCGAAGTGTTCGGCCTGGTGTTCGTAAGCGGATGGTCAGCCGCCGGTAGCCGGCGAGCCAGGCGATGGTTCGTTCCCGTGCGTGTACCGAATGTGCAGTATGACTTTGTCCCCCGAAATTCTCGCCACCTCGCCTAGCGTGACCTGCGCTCCGGCCTCATTTACCAGTGCGGCCAGGGTCCGCCGGGCGAGGTCCTCGGGCAATGCAGCGGAGAATTTCAGTCCGCGTAGCGCACCTTTGTCGACGGCAGGTAAAGGGCGGCTGGTTTGCAGCGCGGGCCGCGGCCAGTCCTTCCCGGATCTCGGCGACTGTCACTTGCTCCTCTGTCAAGCAGCGGTAGCGGAGCCCATCAATGATCGGTCTGCGAGCATGGCGCGATAGACGACATCGGAAAGTCTGCGCTTGAGGATGCGAAGAGGTCTCTCCTCTTGTGTGCTTGCTCCAGCGGGTGAGGGTACGTGGTCAACCGTGGCGAGGGGGGTGACGCGGCGGCGTGGGAGGTCGAATCCGTCGCCGGGCCGAGGGCCGTGTCGCCCGTGTCAGCGCCACCGGCGGTGCGGGCTACGCGACGATTCCAAGCGTGGAATGCTCTTGTGCTCATCGCTTTCGGTGTGACCGGCGGGGACGGGCATGAGGAGGTCGTGGCGCCTGAGTTCGTGCGATGTGACTGTGGGCACTTCTTCTCACTTCGGCGGCACGTGGCTTCCTGCCCGATGCCTGGCATGCGGTGGGGCCACGTGTGGCGCCGGGGGAGCTCATGGTCGCACGGGCGGTCTACGGCGATGTCGGGACGTGCGACGGCGGTCGCCATGCCGCGTGCCGTCACTGCCCCGGCGAGTCGGCACTGAGTCTGTCTCTCCCCGACGGGGCAGGGCGTGCTCACCCCGGCCGTTGCGCTCGGGAGACACCCCTGAACGATTGGCTGCGGAACGTCGACGTGGAAGTTTCCGCGCGCACGCTCGGCAAAGAGTTTGCGCGAGATCGACCGTTAGGACAACGACATGTCGACATTGCTGTCGCAAGCGAGCAGGTCCCTTTCGGTTCGAGGAGAGACACATGATGTTCGGGTACGTGCCGTCCAGCTAGAGGGACCCTCTCCAAGGGGTCCAAACCTTGCAACTCATCGCTGTAGTGTTGGAACGTATGGACCGCTATCAGACCCCCGAACGCGTGTGCGGGCATTACAGCACGCCGTTGTAGGGTCCCTGTCGAGGACAGCCCCGCACAGCGTGCCGTCGTGTCGCAGCCGGTCTGCCGGGCCGACCGCCGCACTGCAACCGAACTACCCCCGCATCGCCGAGAAGGCGATGAACAGGAAGGACTCTCACCAGATGGCTAACCCACATCGACTGACCACCGACCAGGTCGTCGACCTGATCAAAGAGGAAACCGGTACCGAGCTGTCTGCCTCGACGTTCCGCGGGTACGTCTCCCGTGGGCAGGCGCCGGCGCCGGTGGAGAAGATCGGCCGCACTCCGCTGTGGAAGCGCTCGGAGATCGTCGAGTGGGCGAACAACAGGCCGGGCCAGGGTGCGCGCACCGACATCCGCAAACCACGTCGGCGCCGCGCCGAGTGAGCACCTTTCATTGTTGCGACACCGAAGACCTGGAGGCCGGTCCGCGGGAGTTCGCCCACCTGCACCTGGGTGGGGCTGGGCCGCACCACGCCAGCGGAGCCCCTGCGCGGGGGAGTGGTGGTGTGACCAGGCGGAGGTGGGCGCATGCTGTACGTGCATCCGGCCCGACGGATGCCGTTGATGCCGCACCTGTAGGCCCGAGAGTGCTTCTGCGGCTTCATGGGTCGGTTGTCGGACGGGGCGATCGGAGGGGCGGTACGGCGACTGGCGCTCGAATTGCATCACCGTGACGAAAGTGGCGTGGGTGTCGCGTGCGTTGGGGTCGTCTGGTGAAAAGCCGGTGAGCGCCGTTGATGAGGATCCTCAATGGATTGCGGCGGCGGCCGCTCGGAAACGGTGACAGGGTGCTGTGCAACGACGAGGCTGATCGCCTGCTTTTGGTGCGATGCAAGCATAGCTAGCGTAGCTAGCGATGCTGTGTTGTCCGGCGCGAGTACTGTTGTTTCGTTGGTGCCGATGAAGGTGGGAGTGGAATCCGTGGCGCATAGGGCTGTGGTGGAGTTGGTGGACGATATCGACGGGACCGTGTTCGGCGACGAGGGGGAGAGCATCAACTACGCGGTTGATGGCGTCGAGTACGAGATCGATCTGAAGACCGAGCACGCCAAGGAGTTCCGCGACGCTCTCGACTACTGGATTGCGCATTCCAGGAGGGTCGGCGGAAGGAAGCGCCGCGCGAATCGGGTGACGGACCCGATCGGGTCGACTCCGAGGACGGGCGAGGTCAAGAAGATTCGGGAGTGGGCGACAGAACACGGCTACGAAATGTCCGCTCGGGGCCGGATCCGTGCCGAGATCGTGCAAGCCTTCCACGACGCCCACTGACACCGCATCGCCAGTCGAGGGTGGTGTCGACTACGGCGTATGGGACCCCCACGTGGCCGGTCCGCGGCGACAACCCTGAAGGTGTCGTCCACAGGTTGAAGGTGGCACAGCCCGACGTGCTGCCGGCCGGTTAGGGAATTGATCGGGTATCTATCGGCTGGTGGCCCAGGTGTTCGAGTCGGTCGAGTTCGGCGAGGAGGGCGTCTCGGCTGGTGTAGGTTTCGGCAGGGGTGCGAAAATCCTCGTCCGGGGAGGGATGGTGGACCTCCCACCGGGGTCCATCGGCGGCGGCAAAGCCGACCGCGATATGTAGTGGTTGGGCAAACTCACCCCAGGCTGTCGCGGCGTGGTCCCGGTTCGGAACGTGATCCCACGTGCCGTCTTCGTAGCTCTCCCACTCGCGGCGACCCTGGAGTATGCGCGTGAGGGTGGGATCGACAAGGTCGTACTCATCAGGCTTCGGGTTGTCGCCGGTGTCCCGGAGTTTGTGGTACTCCTCGACGGTCAGCTCCGGTGCCAGTTCGATGAGCGCCCCCTGTGCGGTCGCGTCGAAGGGGTTGTTGAGGACCATTGCCCTGGAGTCGGGGAAGCTCGCGTTCGCGATCGGGTTTGTGCCGCGGGTCTGCCGTTTGGCCTTGTTCCGCCTCTTCTTCGCGGCCTGCGTGGCCTGCGTTGCTTTCTTCGAGCGTCCCATGGATCTCCTTTGCTACGCGGTCTCTCACGGCGTCGTTGATAGGCAGGGAACAATACTGCACTGACGGTTGGCTTTTCATCGGTTTATCTCCCACGCGCGCCACAGCGGTGACAGACAGTGGGAGATCGACGTAGACGCTTAGATGAGTGTTGCGTTGTACTTTGCGAGATGGGATCTGACCAGCTCCACTCCGGCGCGGTCATCGAGCACGATCGGGCCCCGGGAGACGGTCATCAGATCATGCAGCCCCACACCGGCATTGGGCTTGATGGTCATGACGACGGAGAACCTGTCCTCGTCGTTGCGTGCCCGGTACTTGATCCCGAGAACCCCGTCGGTCCCGTGCAGGATGGATGCCGCCCAGTCCCGGGTGATCCGGTAGTCGACGGGGTCGCATTTCGTCAGCCAGGTGTCCTGACCGATCGCCGCCAGATGTGAGCCGTGCACCAGTGCGACGGGGACGTCGTCGGTGACGGTGACCTGGGACAGGACTCGACCGGCCAGCTTGGCCTTCCGCAAAATTCTCGGAACGTGATCATCGAGCGGCAGCGACCGGCAGTAGGTCTCCGCGATGCAGGTGGAGATGTCCTCCCCGAAATAGCTGTAGTGGTACGACCCGTCGGAGGAGTCGAACCGACCGCCTCCCGCTCCCGCCGGGGTCGGATTCAGGGTCAAGACGCCCCGGCTCGGGTCGCCGGAGTGGATGCGCCAGAGCTTGGTTCCCGCGGTGAGCGACCCGATATGCGCGGTCACCGATACCGGTGGTGGGCGCTTAGGCAAGGTCGTCGGTGATCTCGGCGCGCAACAACGCGCGCACGGAGTCGAACGATCCCTCGTCCAGAAGTTGGACCGGAGACTTGCGGTCTTCGGCCGACGGGTTCGGCGAGAGCCACCACGACGCGACCCCCCACGGATCATCCCGGGCACCGAGAACCACGTTGCCCTCCCGCACCACCTGATTCGCCTCGCCCGCCAGGGAGAACTGAAACTCCGGATACCGGAACTTCCCCGCCCGCTTGAGCCCGATGACCTCCCCTTTGGCGCTGAGCTTGCGCAGCGCATCGCTGGGATTGGCCCAGTTCTTGCCGTAGTTGTCGGCGACCTCTTTGGCGGAGAGATGCGGGAACGACAGGATGCGTTCGACGGCGTCGCTGAGCACCGTCTTCTCGTCGAGGATGTCGTCCGATTCGATGAGCTCGAGAATCGGGTCGTCTCGATCGATCCGTCCGGCCAGCATGATGTGGGTGACCCGGTCGGCGACCAGCCGCATGCTCGGCCTCTTGTACAGCTCGGCGCGCATCCGGGCGATGAACTCGTGGTCGCTCACGCCGCCGCGCTGCTGTTGCGGATCGGACTCGTAGCTCGAGCCTGCGGTCTTGTGCGCCATGTTCCCCTCCTTGGTGCCCGGGCAAGTACCCTTACCACTTCTATATAGAAGTCTACCGTAGATTTGCGTTCGAGGGCAGGGCCCGGAAAAGGAGGTCGCGATGTCATAGCCCGCCGAGCCGGCCCGTTCCTGGGCCGCTGCCGGCAGACGCCACTCGTGCACAGTGTGCGGGCGCCATGCCCACGGTCTGTGCGACAAGCATGTGACCAGCAGGAACGATGCGCCACGGTGTAAGGCGAATCCAACGGGCTGGAGCGTCGACGAAGACATCGAGTATGGGGGTGGGTCCCGCACACTGGGGCCGGCCCCTCGCTGATCGATTTCTCGACGATTCCCATCACACCGCTCGCGACGCCCACGTCGTCGCGAGAACCAGGTCGGGCACCACCCGCAAGAAGAACCTAGGCGGCGGTGTCAGCGGGCCTCACGCTGCTGATCGGGGCGGTCGTCGGCGAACATGGCCTCGATCCGGGACTTGATTTCTTCGGCACTGATCGCGGCGGCGTGCGCGGGACCGCGCACGCCGGCGTTGATCGCGGTGGCTGGTGTGGTCGGGGTGGTCATCGTGAGATTCCTGCCTTCGTCTCGATGTGGGGGCGATCCTGCGCGGGTGGGGCGTCGGGGTCAGAGTCCGACAGCGGTTTCGAGGAGGTCGAGTTCGGCGTCGAGGTGATCGAGCATGGGGTTCAGGTCCGGGACGGTGCGGCGGCAGCCGGTGAGGCCGAAGACGATCTGGTCGTCGCTGCTGGTGCAGGTGATGTTGAGTGCCTGCCCGGTGGTGGGGATGGAGAGCGGGTAGAGGGATTCGAGTCGGGCCCCGTTCCAGTACAACGGGGTTCGGGGGCCGGCGACGTTGGAGATGACGACGTTGAACGGTGGTCGCAGCGGACCCCGGCGGCCGAGGAACATCTCGACTCCGAGCGGGGCGGCGCCGAGTGCGCTCATCGCGAGCACCTGGGCCGGACTCATCGCCTGAAGGGCCGCCTTGCCCTCGTTCATGCAGTTGCGCACGGTCTCGAGGCGGTGCGCGGGGTTGGAGAGGTGGGTGGCCAGGTTGCACATGAGCACGCCCACCCGATTGCCTCCGGCCCCGGTATTCGGCGCGCGGAGAGAGACGGGGACCATCGCGATCAGGGGATTGTCCGGCAACGCGTCGCGGGTGTGCAGGTAGGCCCGGAGAGTGCCCGCGCACATCGTCAGCACGATGTCGTTGATGGTGGCGTCGGCGTGCTTGGCCAGCAGGCGGATCCGTTCCAGGGGGAAGGAGCGGGCGGCGACGTGCCGGGCTCCGCTGATCGGCACGTTGAACAGGGTGTGCGGCGCGGTGAGCGAGACCGCGCCGCCCTTGCCGCGGCGGGCACGGTCCATGGTGCCGACCGCTGCGGGCAGGAGTCCGGCCACCTCGCCGGCGGCGGCCCGGGCGGCGTCCCACGCCATCGAGGGCAGTGCCGAGCCGAATACCGCGGTGTCGGCGTCGCCGCTCGCGGTCGGTGCCGGGACGGCGGCGAGTGGCGTGCGCGGTTGCCAGGGAGCGGGCATGTTCCGACGGTGCGGGTCCTCGCTCATGCTGTCGCGGAGCAGTCGCATCGCCGACGCACCGTCGGCGAGCGCGTGGTGGATCTTGGTGTAGACGGCGTAGCGGCCGTCGGCGAGTCCTTCGATCAGGTGCATCTCCCACAGCGGGCGACTGCGGTCGAGCAGGGTGCCGTGCAGCCTCGACACCAACGTCATCAGTTCGGTCATGCCGCCCGGCTGGGGAAGCGCGTCGCGGCGCACGTGGTGCTCGAGATCCACCTCGTGGTGCGGGAGGTGGTCCCATCCCCACTGGCCGAGCGAGGTGACCGAACGGCGGGCCCGCTTCCGGAAAGGCGCCGCCACCTGGTCGCCGGCCAAGGCCGTGTCGAACATCGCGCGCAGATCGGCCGCCGAAGTGCCCTCTGGTGGGGTGAAGACCGCCAGGCCGCCGACGTGCATCGGATGCTCGCGGGATTCGCCGAGCAGAAACAGCGAATCGGTCGGTGCCATCGGTAACAGCATGCGTGTCCTTTACCGTTCCCGAAACCGGATCCGCCTTGCGATCCGTTCGCCCCTGGAACTGATGGTCAAGTCGATGTAATCGGCTCTCAAAGTAACGTTTATGTGTGGTTCAGATCACAAACCGGTCTCGCCGTTTCCGTTGTACAGCACCGCGGTCACCCGCGCCACCTGCGCAGATGTCCACCTCCATCTGGACGTTTGTGTAGATGGACGGCGGGCGGCGTGTGCTAGAACTGATCAGGCATCGACAGTGACGTGACTCACATCGTCTTGTCCTGCGGGGATTTGTCGGCACACCGGCGGGATCCCGGCCGATGCACGAGAGCGAAGGACCACGCCCCATGATCGAGGACACCACCGAATCACCCCTCACCCCGGTTCCCGGCCCGACGCGCCTGATTCCCCGCCGGCGGCCCGACGGTCGCGAACTCCTCGCCACCGCGAAGGGAATCCTGATCGCCGCCCGCGGCTGCAGCGACGCCCAGGCGTTCGACGAACTCCTCGACGTATCCCGCCGTCATCATCTGACCGTCCTCGGCGCCGCCCGGAGTTTGGTCGACCTCGCCGCCGGACCCGCACCCCGTCGCCGCCGGTCCGACGCCATCCGATTCGACGAATGGGACCAGCTGATCACCCAACTTCCCCCACGCCGCCACGCGCACGCGAGCTGACGCGACAGGATGCGCACGATCATGTCTGAGACCGACTGTTCGAACGACACCACCGGAACCGCATCGAGCCAACCGGGCGAGAGCGCGTCGCCGGTCGCCGACGACACGATCGTGTGGCCCGAACCCAGCCCGCTCGATTCCTGGTGGGAGCACGTGGTCCACGACCACCCGGCCCCGCCCGCCGCCGAGTCCGCACTCGGCACCGACACGTAGCTGCCCGGCGATCGGACCGAGGTCACGACTCCGGCCGAAACCGCATGCCGCGACACGTATCCCGTCGCAACTGTCGGCCATCGCCGGGATGGTCTGCGTGAGAATCGGAGAGGCGAGGGTCCTCATTTTCTGGTTGCTGATGCGGATGAGACCGAGGGTGCCGGAGCGTCCCGGGTCCGGGGTGTAACGGCTCGGCGTGCGCTTGCGTGGGCCTCACGGGCGCGAGGGTTGTGTCATGCTGGGTGCACGGTGTCGAAGTCGCGGGGGTGACATGACTACATGTGCATTGGTGCGATCCACAGGCAGACATGGCTGGACATTGCGATGCGATCTGTGCGAGCACACCTTCGAGGTCGCCGTCGCCGACCGGCCCGAAGCGGTCGCCTTTGCCCGCACCAACGGATGGATCGTCGGCGACCGCACGTGGTGCCCGATGTGCGCGGCCACCCACACCACCCGCCGCACCGCCTGAACCGCCGATCTGCTGCCCTGACCCGGGACTGCGGTTGCTCCCCCGATCAGGACGTCGGTCGGGACGTCGCGGTGAGGATGTACCGGCTCGCCCGACCGGTCGCCGTTGCCGATAACACGGCAGGCACCGTCGTTCGAGTGGTCTTATAAGGGAACGATCATCGCCGCAACGGCAACGGCGATATCGCGGCGCGGTCTTGGTAGTGGGTCACGTCCGGCCTTGGGGAGACAAACGCATGGATATGCGCATCATCGAG
Organism: Rhodococcus koreensis; assembly: GCF_017068375.1. Lineage (NCBI taxonomy): Bacteria > Bacillati > Actinomycetota > Actinomycetes > Mycobacteriales > Nocardiaceae > Rhodococcus > Rhodococcus koreensis. The sequence continues at coordinate 645,838 of NZ_CP070610.1, read as the reverse complement.
GTCCCATACGACGGGAGCAGGTGGTACTCGTCGAGGTGGACGGCGAGGATTTCTATCAGGGCGGGATGCTCTGGCGTCGGTCGCCAGCGTGGACGAGATGCGCCCCGTGTGGCGGGGACCGATGCTGTCGGCATGGATGACGTGATCATGCCGACCATGCACACGATTTTCGACCGAATAAGTGAGGGAATCACCTGTCCCGGACTCTGTCGAGGTCTCCGGCCATGGCGAAGCCGCCGGATTCCACGTCGACCGAATCCAGGCGCTGCAGCCACACAACGCCCGCACCCTCGACGACCGGGTGCAGGCGCTGCGCCCACATCACGACGAGGCGGTACCGATCGCCGCCGAGGAGGTGTACCAGCGGTACATCACGCACCTCACCGGATCCGCCGGTCACATCGGCAGCGGACACATCGACGCCATCCCATTGACCCCCGGCCAAGACGGCATCGGCAGTGTGTGCCCGGGTGAGTGATGATGACGCAACAGCGGAGACGGCCGATCCTGCGGACATGGTCGGCCGGCATTTCCGTCTCCCCGATTACTACGAGGTCGGGCGGGAGAAAATACGCGAGTACGCACGGGCGGTTTTCGACCCGCACCCGGCACACCGGGACGAGGCCGGCGCCGCCGACCTGGGCTACGCCGGGCTGATCGCACCGCTGACCTTCGCTTCAATGCTCGGTGGCGTCGCCCAGCAACGCGTGTTCGCCGACCTCGTCACCGGCTACGACCTGAGTCAGGTCCTGCACACCGAGCAGCGCCTGCAATTCCACAAACCCTTCACGGTGGGGGACCGCCTGATCTGCGACATCTACGTCGATTCGTTCCGCCGCAGCCACGGACAAGACCTCATCGTGATCAAGAACGTCATCACCGACGTCCACGGCACCCTCATGCAGACCACCTGGACCACCATGGTCGCCCACACTCCGGACACGGCCCCACGCACGCGACCACCTCGGCCGTAACCACCCGCAGCCCCAAACGGCCACTCGCACTCCGGGTGTGCGGTCGTCGCCGCCCGGTTCCCGCCGGTCGATGCAGGCCGGAACTCGGCGAGACTGGCGTGCTGCAGTCGTATTCGACTGCTGATCGAATGCGACCGCTCCGCCACCCACCTGTTCCACGACGAACTCCGCCGCCGGGCCGTTGCTGCCCCGCGCCACCATCGGTGACCGGTGATTGATCGGTAAACGGTCATCGATCGGGGACCGACGGGTGCGTTCGTCACTGGCCTCTTGCATCAGGCTCGGCGAGGTCGGGCTGGATGCAGGGACGTGCTGACCGTCCATCATCTGTGTGGTAGCGGTGGGCTTGCTCCGCCACGATGGGGTGCACCGACCCCGGGGCCACAGTCACCGCGGTGGACCGCAGACGCGGCACGGTGGCGCGGAGCGAACCGAGCTGGTCGTGCGAACAGCAGGGACGGTAGGAAACGGACGAGGCGTCGCTCCCTTGTGACGGGTTGCGTCTCATCGTGCGATGTCGGCGGGGTCGTCCCCGTTCCCTGCATGAACGGCCCGCCCGATTGCCTTGCAGACGTCGGGGATTGACAGTGATCGCCCAGCTCATGCGTCCGGTCTGTCGGCCCGGCCGGTGGGCGAGGCAGACCACACGTCGGTCAGGCCGCCACCGTCCGCGTAGCGGTGGATCTGGACGATGCCGGTTTGAGGTGCGGTAGGCCTGTGCGTCTCGTTGATCGCCTGAAAGTCTGAGTCGAAGGGCTTGTCGCTCGATATACCATTGCGAAAAGTCACCGTGTACTTCGGCATGTCCAGCAATATGCACTGTCGGCGTGGTGCCGCACCACAACGCCTGGATCCGTGGAGTCGCCGTGGGGACTGTCGGCGCGCGAACAGCGAAAGCGCCTCTCGTAGTGAGCGAATTCAGATTCGCCGGTCACGATTGTCCACCTACGGAGAGGCGTCCTCGGTGCACTCAACGCACACGTTCACGGCTGAGTCCGCGGTGTTCGACGAACGCAATTTTATGGCGGCGGGAGGGTCGGCATCGGTCCTCGAACTCGCCGAACAGAGCAAGGACAGCTAATTCGACGCCGAATGTGAGAGACGTACATCGGGAATTGTGCTGTCTTTCATTGCCGCGGTCAATTTTGTCGGCTGGTCTGGCGGAGATATCGCGAGGATGCCGTCATCTCGCGCGGGCAGTACAGTCGACCGGTAAAGAAAATGAGGGAGTGGTCATGGCGCGCCAAATAGTGGTCGAACACGTCGACGATATCGACGGAACGTCCATCGACGACGGAAAAGGCGAGACGATCGCCTTCTCCGTCGACGGCATCGATTACGAGATTGATCTGTCAGCGAAGAATGCGACACAGTTCCACAAGAAGCTCGATTACTACATTGAGCATGCGACAAGGGTGGGCGGCCGCAAGAACCGGACCGCAGGCACCCTCCACTCCGGCGGTAGCCCGACGAAGCCGGCACGGCGCGACCGCGACCAGGGGAGAGCGGTCCGCGAATGGGCGCGCGAGCAGGGTTACGAGGTGGGGGACCGTGGGCGGGTCCCCACGGACATCGTGGAGGCGTACGACGCAGCTCACTGACGCGCTGCCATGTTCTTGCAGCGCACCGGTCACTTCGCGGCGGCGTCGACAAGTGCCGTCCGCTGATTCGGCCCCAGACCACCGATCCGGCGGGTCTCGGGAATCGACAGCTCCTCGAGCAGTTGAGCGGCCTTGACGGGACCCACGCCGGGGAGTGATTTGAGGAGGGCGGACACCTTCGTCTTCTTCACGATGTCGTCGGACTCGGCCTTATCGAAAACCGCGCTCACTGTGAGGTCACCCGACTTCACGGCCGAGAGAAGTTCGCTGCGCAGCTTCCGTGCCCGAGCTGCCTTCGCCAATGCTGCCGCGCGCTGTTCCGGTGTCAAAGTGGGCAATGCCATGAGAACTCCTCCGAGTATCCGCGACAAATACTGCCGCTGGATGGGACTGCGCGTGCAGTAACGGCAACAAGAACGGCCATCACTTCGTCGATCGTAACAATCCGCGGAACGATTTAAAGCGGATAGCATCGCAATCCAAAATTTTCGGCTAACCAATTTAGGCTTCGATCACCGTGGGATATGGCACGAGTGAGTGGATATCAGGGGTCAGGAATTGGGGAAGGGCCGCCGATCGGGGCGAAAGACACCGCACGGCAGCAACACCGAAATCGACACCGCGAAACCCGGTAGGTTCGGACGGATCCCGGCGGGTGGCTGCGACCCTTGCGATCGGCACCGGACCCGGCACCACACGTGAGAGGCTATGCCGCCGTGCGCGGACCCCGCGGACGGGGCGCCGGTGACACGCCTAGCAATGCTAGCGGTGCTCGCTCCTCGTCCGGCAGGTTGTGCGCGCGCCACTTCTTCACGGCCCGATACAGCCACTGCCCCAATTGCTCGCCATCATCGGTGATGTAGTTGGCGGGCACCAGAGCGTTGCCGTGCTCTTCGCGGTAGGCGGCGATCGCCGTCAACATGCGCCGACGCTTCGAATCCGTCCTCGCGACCGCCGGGAGGGGTTGCCCGTTCTCGCTCCACACGAAACCGATCGCGTCGAGCTCGCTGATCCGGCTGGCCGGCAGTGTTCCGAGCATTCGGGCGACACGCTGACGGGTCTGCCACCGCCCGAGGCGGTATCCGTTGTCGGTGACGTAGTCGTCCGGGATCGGAGCGTGCGGGTGCGTGCGGCGGAACGCTGCGTACATCCGCAGTGGCGACAGTGATGCTCTGTCTTGCGCTGGTCGCTTCGACATCGATCCTCCCGCATCAATCATGAGGGTCCGGTAGTCCAATCGTCGTTCATTCAGTATGTCCACCACGTCACATATATAACAGCACCCCGCCCTCGCACTCGTGATGCAGAGCTTGCCTCGGGGGAGGGGCATTCCTCGCGACGTTGTGCGCACCATGGCCGCGCCGGAAGCCGTTCCGCAGACCTGCCGTGGAAAAGAGTCGGGAGTCTTTCGCTCCCGCAACCGGAGTGAGCCGGAAATCAAGAGTCGAGGCGAAGACGCCTTGGGGTGCCGGATCGGCGAAACAACCTCCGCGTGCTTGCATCCTGGTGCGCTGCGGCTCCGTCAACTGCTCGCTCGCGGCCACAGTCACTACCGTCACCCTTCCGTTCGCGGTGGGAGGCAGCCGGGTGTCGCCCCGCACACGACAGAACTCATCCAACCTCTGCTGGGCTCGTTCGACGGTGAGATCGTCGGACAGGGTGCGCCACCAGCACTGGGCAGCAGTGGGATTGGCCTTCTCCGCCACTCCTGTGCGGTTTCCGGACCGCGGTGGGCAAATCGCCATCGAGGCGCCGTAGCGTTTGGCGACGCCGGCGAAGCCGGCCGTGACCCGACGAAGTCGGAGTGGCAGACGGTCGCCTTCCGATCGAACCGCCAGGTTCGGGTCAGGCCCCCGAGTCTGCGGCTGACGCGGTCGACCAGATGCGCTGGGTCATGGCCGGTGCCAGGACCCCGTACCAGCGCCCGGAATGGGCGAGTGATCCGACGAGCAGGTGCGCCGCCGCACCCCGTCCCCAGGAGGCTGGTGGGTTCGGCGGGTCCACCCAGTCCCATTGTGTTTCCTCGCCGTACGTGGTCGACGTGGCGAGGTGGGGTGACGCGGCGGCGGAGTGGGTCGATTTGTCGCCGCACCGGTGCAATGGGCGGTGTGCTACCCGACGGCGCCATACGTGGAATGTTCTTGCGCTCAGCGGCGTCGGTGTGACCGACAGGGACGGGCATGAGGAGTGCGTGGCCTCTGAGTTCGTGATGTGGCTGTGGCTACTTCTTTCAACTTCGACGGAACGTGGCCTTCGTCGAGATGCTGGCATGCTGAACTGTCCTGGGTTGAGTGGAGACTCCTGATTGAACCAGGAGAATGAAGTCATGCCAGCACCGAGGAAGTACGACACCGAGACCCGTGAGCGGGTTGCAGTCTGCCGTCAACCGGTGGGGGATTGGCCTTGCTCCGTTCGTCGATTCCGGGGTCCTGGGCCCGTACGCCGAGCGGATCGGGTTCGTGGCGTCGGCGAAGGGTGAGTCTCGACGCCTGCGCACTGTCCCACATCACCGGAAAGGCGGTCCTCGAATTCGTCGTGCAGGCGCAACGGCAACACCCGGACGCCGGCATCCCCGAGCTGTTTCCCTTCTGGGAACCGCACCCGGCGATCCCTGTGCCCCCTTGTGACCCGCACAGTCGACTACGGCTTGACGTCGACGATGTTCCGCCGCATCACTTGTCGCAGGCGATACCGTCGTTGTCTCGGTCGAGCTTCGTCGAGTGGCCGGGGGTCGGGCGTGAGCTGCCGAAACCTACCGTCGCCCGATCGCGGCGGGGTGTGCGGTGAGGGTTCCTCCACTGGCACAGGTGCGGCGACCGCCGCAGGGCTCGTCCTCGCGGTTGTCGGCTTTGCCTGCATGGGCGTGGCGAAGCGACTGCCGGGTGGCTAGGGGAGGCGGAACTGTCGTCGGATCATGGCGTCGAAGGTGCGGTCGGGCAGCTTGCTGATGGCCACCGCGGCGGCGGCGCCGCGCCCAACCCGGTACCGCGGCCTGGGGTGGGGGGTGGTCGCGGCCTTGACGATGGATACGGCGACCTGATCGACGTCACTGGTGATGACCTTGTCCTGATTCGTGCGGTGGTAGGCCGCGACCGCCTCGGCCATCTGGGTGTAGGCGCCGTGCCCGGATGACTCCTGTAGGGATGCCAAGGCGTCCTCGTGCCATGGGGTGCGCACCGGGCCCGGCTGGACGACGGTGACCTGGATGCCGAACGGGCGCAGCTCGGCGCGCATGCTGTCCGAGAGGGCTTCGAGGGCGAACTTGCTGGCGTGGTACCAGCCACCCATCGGAGAGCTGAATTCCCCCGCCAGGCTGGAGACGTTGACGATGCGCCCTCGGCGCGCCTGACGCATCGGAGGCAGGAGGCGCTGGGTCAAGGCGGCGAGGCCGAAGACGTTGACGTCGAACTGGCGACGCGCCCGCGTCAGGGGCGTCTCCTCGAAGGACCCGAACTCCCCGTACCCGGCGTCGTTGACCAGGATCTCGATGGGTCCGCACTCCGCCTGCGCTGCCGCGACGGCGCGGTCGATGCTGGCCTCGTCGGTGAGGTCCAGGTGGACGGGCACCACGCCGGCCAGTTGGGCTATCTGCTCCACGCGGCGAGCTGCGCCCACTACCGGGTAACCCTGCTCAGCGAGCATCTGGGCAGTGCGGGCACCGAGTCCGGAGGATGCTCCGGTGACGAGGACGGCCCGCTTACTGTCAATGTCGTTCACAGTTCCATTACGTTACTGTGAACGACATGCGCAGTCAAGACATGGGGAGCCGGATCCTGCGCTCCGCGTGGGGACTGGACCCGCCCACGACGCGGGGGCCCAAGGCGCGGTCCAGCGTCGATGACATCGTCGCCGCCGCAATGTCACTGGCTGACGCCGACGGCCTCACCGTGGTGTCGCTGGCGGCCGTCGCCGCTGAGCTGGGACTGACGACTACCGCGCTGTACCGCTACATCGACTCCAAGGACACACTCGTCGAGATCATGGTCGACGCCGCCGTGGGCCCGGCCCCCCAGCTCGGCGAGGGTGACTGGCGCGCCCGAGCCCTGGCCTGGGCACAGCAGTTGTGGAACCGCTACCGGACCCACCCGTGGCTCGCCGACGTGCGCGCCGCAGGCATGCCTCGCTACCCGCAACGACTGGCGTGGATAGACCTGCTCTTACGTGAGCTGGACCGCGGCTCGGTGCCTGACCCCATGCACACCGCCCTGCTCCTCGACGGCCTCGCTCACACCTTCGCTCTGCTCACCGGACCGGCAAACCGCCCCGCCGCACCGCCCGCGTGGCTACTGGAAGCAGCGGCCGCGCGCTATCCCCGCCTCGCCCAGGAGCTCGATCGCGACTGGACCGACATCGAGGAGGAGTTCATCAAAGCCGTCACCACCGTCCTCCGAGGGGCCGAGCCGATGTCAGACGGAGGGTGTCCCGGAGACGCGAAAGGGGCTTGACACCGCGCCTGCAATCCGAAGGGCGGGATGTCGCCGTGGAGGCCTCGACCGGTCGCGCCAACGGTCGACAAACCTCAGTCGTTTCAGTCAGCGCAACTCCCGCAGATCGACAGGGGCCGGAACATGGGCGCTGGTGGGACCCTGAGTCGGAGAACGCCCTTCGTTGCGCCGATGGCACGCTCGCGGTGCATGGTTGTTCCTTGCCGAACGCCGCCGCTTCTCCAATCGGGAATCGGACCCCGAACTACCGCGCGACGTCCTGCATCGGCCCGGACCGGCGATCTGTTCGAGCAGATAGTCCGCGATGAACCCAGGCTGATCCCGTAGGACCAGGTGTGTCCGGCGGACAGGAGAGCAGAACTCCTCTCCGGCTTGATCAGGAGCGACGAACTTGTCGCACGCGGTAGACGACTGACACCGCGCACCTCCGAATTGGTTGTCCACACACCGTAAGACATCAACCATTCTCGAGGTCAAGCCCGAAGAGTGGAAGACGGGCGGGAGGGTCTATCGGCGGGCGAGGATGAATTGCGTCTTCTCGCAAGCGGAACCCACACCGCACACCCGCGCCGCGATCCTCTCGTGATGCCTCATGAGCTGGCGCCCAGAACGAACCAAGGACAGACGACCGACGTAGCGCAAACTATCCAACGAGGCGTTCGCTACCGATGGCATGCCACTCGACCGATCAACCGGCGCCCCGTTCGTCGCTGTGGTGAAGGCGTTCGAAGAGCTTGCTCCCACACCGGTTCCGGAACCGCCCAGTCCGCAGCGATCCACAGCTGCCGTACGTAGAGCTCGACAACGAAACGATCGGTGTCACAACCACGTACCTCGGCCCCAATGTGACGGATTGAATGACAGAGGAACGGGTAAGGGTCAGTGTCGTCTGCGACCACGCCCTCACGCATCCATCACTCTGGTGCCGAGATCGATCTTCGCGCGCTGAGTCCGTGGCCGAGGCGGCGCTCGAAAGTCGAGAAGGCGTCCGACGCCGATACCGAGTCTTCGGCGATCGAGCCGAGCACACCCACCAGAGCCCACGACAGGAACGTCAGCGTCGTGTCGATCTCGGCGTCGTCGATGTCGAGTCGGCCGCGAAGATTCTCCGCCAGGATCTCTGCGACCATCTGCTGCGTTGCACGAAGCAACACGCCGCTGCTGCGTCTGCCGACCAACGCCCGGTACAGCTCGCGGTGCTGCTCGGCCAACTGCAGCATCGTCTGCACCGGTTCCCAGAGCCGGGCAGCGTCTGCCCCGGGTTTGTGCACCGCCGCGCGCAGGTACTCGGTGCAGCTCACCACGAGTAGGTCGTCTTTGTCCCGGTAGTGACTGTAGAACGTGGATCGCCCGATATCGGCGCGGTCGAGGATGTCCTGGACAGTGGTGCGGGTGTATCCCTTTTCCAGCAGCAGTTCGATCAGAGCTTGGTGCAGGAGCCCCTTCGTCCGCCGAACACGGCGATCGGCTGACTTCACCATCGGCTGCTCCCGTCGTTACCGAACATTTCGCGATCAACTGTTCCAAATCGGACGCATCCGGGCCATTTGGTTCTGGTCCGGCAATGCTATTGGGGAAATGCTGAACTCATGTCCGATACCGAACAATCACAGTCCACCCATCGTCGACCCGGGCCGGCCAACGAAACGCCACCGGGCATTCTCATCACCCGTGTCCGCGGATACAACCTCTTCAACACGGTCTTCTTCGGCGGACGCCGACGACGACTCGACACCGCGCTCGCGGCGGAAAGCGGGGCGAGCCGCGGTGATCACGTGCTGGACATCGGTTGCGGGCCCGGACGATTCGCCGGCGCGCTCGCCGACCGGGTCGGCCCCACTGGTCAGGTCGAGGGCGTTGACGCGTCCGGGCCGATGATCGACTATGCCTCCGCGCACGCGGGCCGCACCGGCAATTGCACCTTTCATCTGGGCACGGCCCAGTCGCTGAGCCTTCCGGACGCGTCATTCGACGTGGTGACCTCGACGTTCGTGATGCACCACATCCCGGAGGATCAGAGAGAGGTCGCGCTGGGTCACATGTTCCGGGTGTTGCGCCCGGGCGGGCGGTTGCTGATCGCCGACATGCATCCACTCGATCGTCTCCGCGCCGGCGCGGTGCGTGCGCTCGCCCGGGTCGCCACCCACAACCCCGGTCACGGTCACGGTCACGGTCATGGGCATGGGGCTGACGGAGAGACGCCGCCGGATCCATTCGCCGCCGTCGATGTGCGCAGGTACATCGATTCGCTACATCGCATCGGTTTCACCGGAGTTGAGTTCCGGCCCGTCAAGCCGTCGACCGGATGTCTCGTCGCCGTGAGACCGGATGGACTGCGGCGGAGTTCGTAGCCTGGCACACCGGTCATCCCGACTGTGCCGATTGCGATTCGGATTTGTCGGGGACAGGGCGGTGAACGCTGGCGATGTCGCGCTCGACGTGGCGCCGGATATTTACCCGCGACCCCTTCGAGGCAGGCCTGTAACGGGCCACGACCCGCGCACACGGGTCGGGCAGGCTTCTGATCAAGCCACCGAAGCGAGACCGGGTCGGCGTCGCCGTCTCGACCGAGTGGACAGATCCTGGAAAGTGCACCCAGAAAGGGCCATGCGGTTCAGGGGTCACACCCAGTCGCGACGACGACACCGATCCTGCCAGCCAGCCCCGGGCCAGCCACTACAAACACTTACAGACGGTTCAGGGTGCGGTACTCCTAGCTGGACTGGGGTTGTTGGCGCGTGGACTGTTCGACGACCCAGGCGGCGATTTGTGCGCGTGAGGTGAATCCGAGTTTGGTGAGGACGTGCTCCACGCGTCCTTGGGAGGTACGCGGTGCGATCACCAACTTGTCGGCGACGGCTCTGTTCGTCAGTCCCTCGGACACCAACTCGGCGACCTGCCATTCCCGTTTGGTCAGGGTGGTCGGGCTGCCGATGCGGGTGCCGTGCGGTGTCTTCTGGTCTTCGTGGAGCGCGTAGGCACAACTCGATAATGTTGGTGAGGAACTTCATGGATCCCGTGGTCGCACAGTCCGAATGCCGCGGTGACGGTGTCACGCTTGCCGCCGACCGGTGGGGATCCACCGTCCCAGGGTGTCGGCGGATCGGATGTCGAAAGAAAAGGCTTGGTTCTGCCGCTGCGCGGCGGCGGGCAGACCCGGCATTCCTGGCGTAACACCGGTCGCAGCCTCGCGCCGGATGGCTGGTCTGCCATCGCCGTGGACGCGCGTGGGCATGGTGACAGCCAGTGGGCACCCGACGGGGACTACGGCATCGACGCACTGGTCGCCGACTTGACCTCGATCATCGCCGAGGTGGCGGAGAAGCCGGTCCTCGTCGGTGCCTCGATGGGCGGTATGACGTCGTTGATCGGGCAGGGGGAGAACCCGGATCTGGCGCGCGGTCTGGTCTTGGTCGATATCGCACCGAGGGTCGAAACGAGCGGTACCGCGGAGATCATGGCCTTCATGCGCAGTGGCCTCGAGGGTTTCGCGAGCCTGGACGAGGCTGCGGCGGCGATCGCGGCAGCCCGAACCGGGTGCGTAAGCCCAGCCCGCAGCGGTTGCGCAAGAATCTCCGTTTGCGGGATGGCCGCTGGTTCTGGCATTGGGATCCAAAGTTCCTTCGTCACGGCGACGAACCCACCCGCCAAGCGGATTCGATCGTGCGATACGAACGCGCTCGGGCCGCCGCGGCTGCGGTCACGGTTCCCACGATGCTCGTTCGTGGCAAGCAGTCCCATGTGGTCAGCGAGGAAGGCGCCAAGGAACTGCTCGAACTGATTCCGACCGCGAAGCTGATCGACGTGACCGGGGCCGGTCATATGGTCGCGGGCGACGACAACGATGTCTTCAGTGGCGGGTGAAGGATTTCTCGACGAGAACGTTGCAGCACTGCGCCACTGACGCCGGCGAGGCCTCGGACGCAACCGTTCGAGGGATCAGTTTGGATCTGCATCGGTGTCGGTTGCAGTGGCGAACCGGATTCGGCTCCGAAACCGGTGATCCGACCGAACTTTTCGCAGGCGATCAGATTGGGTTATGGCCGCGAATTCTGCACTGTTAGAAATTTTCTCGAATCCGATGGGCGGCGGGGGCGTGGGCGACCGAACCGCAGCAGACCTCGAGCGTGAACTCTCCGTGGTCTCCAACATACGCGACCGGATCCGCGCTTCGGAGGGCACGGATATCTGTACCCCGACCACCGCGGTCGACCATGTTCTCGATGAGCTCAACAGTCTCGAACGATTACCGCGGATCCGCCGTGATTTAGCCCGCATAGTGCATGAGGTCGTGGTCTCAATGAGCAACCTGTGCCGAGGGCGGTGGTGCTGGGGTGGTGCGGTTCGGCCCGGATGGCGACCAAGGATGAAGCCGTCGTGTTCGCAGTTCACAGGTGCGCGAGCATGGGGAACAGGGCGATCGCGGAGACGGTGATACCCGCTGCGCCGGCAACGACACCCAGGAGGGCCCGCAACGATGCCGCCTCGTCGTCCGCTACCGCGGACCGCGAGGTGGCGACGGCGCCGCAGACCACTGCGGTCACCCCCAGGAGGAAGCCGAGTCCGACCAACCAGAACGACGCAACGGACAGCATGCCGAGGGTGATCGACACGGCGGGCAGCCGCGACCCGTGCTGTTTCCGTATCCCGTTGTCGTCGTGGGAGGAACACATGCGGTGGTCGGCGCCGGGGCTGTCGGGGACGGCGGCGGTCATGGTCCTCCTTCTCGCTTCTCACGGTTGACGAGTGGGTCGACGGGGCAAATTGGTTTGACGAGACCGGAAGCGTCTTCAAGAACTGTTCGGGCGCAACGAGAACGGTGTGCTCGAGGCCGTTTCGATGGTCGATGATTGCGACTCGGTCGAGGGTCTCCAGCTTGTGACCTGGACCCCATAAGAATTTAGCACTCTAGTGGTAGGAGTGCTAACTCTTTTTGCTAAGTAATTTCCCTCGGTACCGTCGATTCACGCGTCTGGATGGGTGTCGGGTCGACGCCCCGGTGCTCCGACTCGGTGGCCGGCCGGTTGATGTGTTCGGCGCATCGAAGGGTCGAGCGCTGACTATTGAGCCTTACGGATCAACTTGGTTTAGGTCTTTACGAAGCTTCCCGGACTCATTGGCGTTGTCCGATACGGCGGCAGCGTCAGCCTTCGCGCTCCTCAGACGTGCGCGAGGCGTCGTTCGGTGTCCTTGCCCAATGGGCGACGCCATCGTTTGCATCCGAGTACGACCAGAAGGAGGCCGACGACCGCCATGACGGCAGGCAGCCATACTCCGAGGGTTGTCAGCAGCGTGGCGTTCTCCGAAAGGTTGTCGGCAAGTTTGGTGACTTCACTGTCGGCGGTCAGCAGCCGCACCGTCGACAACGGCAGCACAGGAACGTTCACGCCGTTGACAGGAACCGTTACGTACATGCTCTGAACTTGATCCACGTCCAGCGGCGCACCGAACTGTGTGTCAACTGCCAGCTTTACTGCGTTGGAACTGCCGAAGCCGATGTCGACAGTGTCGGGCAGGCCTGCCAGATTGTCGTGCAAGATCGCTCGTGCATCCAAAGGGACGATGTTGGCTCCAAGCAATCCCGCGATCACCGCTTTCGGAAGCTGCGGCGGGAAGTCCTTGAACTGCGCCATCACGCTGGGACTTGTGATCGGCCCGGAAGCATTGACCTCGTAGTTGTACACCGAGCGACCTTCGCGGGTGCCCTCACTGATGAACTTTGCCTGCTGCCCGCTGCGTGTAACGGAGTCGTACAGTAAGTAACCGTCTGTTTGAGGATTCATCGGGAAACTGAAGGCAATGCCCTCGTGGTCCTCGAAGGTGTTCTGCGCGTTCGGGGGAACCAGAGTTTGCTGTTGCTCAGCAGACAACTGGATGGGGCGATAGTCCACACGACTGACGGCATAGCTGTGGACGTCCTTCTGCGTCGACCCGTCGGGCAGCGTGAGCGTGGAGTTGCTGGTGACGATCGCAGTGTCGCCGTCCGTGGCTTCGACAGTCAGTGACCGGTTCGCGGTGATCGGCAGATCAGGTGTGATGAGATTCGTGAGATCGTTGGCAGCGAATGCCTCAGGATTCAACGCGCTCATCGTGCCCTCGTACTTCTGGCTTTGAGCCAAGTCGGCCGGCAACTTGCTCAGCGAGGGAACTACCACCCATCTGACGAGCATGGCGGAGCCGATCATCAGTACGCCGATCGCGAGCCATACGATCGACGACGTTCGGATTTTCGTCATTTGTTTCCTTCGTGTCTCGGGCAGATGGGCTTCGAACCCCTTGGGGAAAGGGAAACTGCAATCGCACCGCGCGGCAGGGGTCCGGCCACGGTCGGCAAATCGGATAGTGAGTGGCTGTGGGATACACGGCAGCTGAGGGGGCTTGTCGACGTGCGCCGCAAAAGGTCACGCGCAGCACAACGAGATGCGGCTGTCGATCGTGGGGTCCTTGCGGACGCGAGAGGGCTGATATCGATCCGGGTAACGCAGAACACCTCGAGATCGGTGGATGTCTGTATTGCCGAGGGCGGGCCTGACTTCAGGGCTGGGCGCACTCCAGGCAGGCACTCACTCGGATGCGTCAGAGGAATGCGAGCATACTGGGACAGAACTGGCGACCCTACCGAGTCTCCGGCACGATGTCGGAGACGCCGTCGGGTACCGACGCGGCATTTTCGGTCGCGGCCGCGAGAATAGCCGACCAGGAGCTCGTGAACAGCCCCGCAATACTGAAGATCTCGCTTCCTGAATTCAATTTGGGCGGTCTGTTGGGCTCGTCAGTCGCAGGGCGGGGCGATCGTTACCTGTTGAAGCCTCGTCGGCCGAATCCGGGTAGGGACGACGTGGGTGACGGCCTACCCGGATCCCGGCGAGGCACTACACGCTCGGAACGCCTGCTCATCGGTGACATGCGCGGTGGACGATTCGACGGACGTCCCTGCCGGATTGTCGAGCTCATCCTGGAAACACCGTCTTCCGCGCGTGAAGTAGTCGACGCCGGAGCCGGCAGTCGGTTGCCCACGTAGGAAGGGGTGAGGGGCAGGTTCGAGGGGAGGGTGATGGTGGGCGGTTACTGATCCGGTGCTGTGACCATGCCCAGCCTGTGCATGTCGGGGACGAATGGCTGATGGGCGAGAAGACCGCCGTCCACCCGGATCACCTCACCGTTGATGCCGCGCGAGTCGTCGGAGGCGAGGAACAGGAAGACCTTGCCCAGTTCGGTCGGGCCGTTGAGCGTCGGGCGCATCGTATGTGCGACGTAGATGTCCTTGATCTCCTGGGGTAGTGCCAGCGCAGGGGGAGTGGTGGTGGTACCCGGGCAGATGGCGTTGCAGCGCACCCCTTCCTTCCCGTACTGGGTCGCGGTGTACTTCGTCAGCGCGATGAGCGCGGCTTTGGTCGCACCGTATCCGGTAAGGCTGCTGTCACCCGCGAAGGCGTGGGTGGATGAGGTGTTCACGATTGTGCCGCCGTTTTTGCGCAGGTGGGGCAGCGCGTGCTTGGTGAGCAGCATCGCCGCGCGGACGTTGACGGCCATCACGTTGTCCCACACCTCAATGGCCATGGTGGCGACGTCACCGTCGTCGCCAGGGAAGATGCCGGCGTTGTTGACGACGATGTCGGGTGCGCCGAAATAGTCGACGGTGCGCTGTACGAGATCTTGGATCTGGTCTTCGTGTCGCAGGTCGATGCCGACCGCCAGTGCGGTCTTGTCTCCGTGACGCTCGTTGAGGATTGCTGCGAGTCGCTCGGCGCCTTCGACATTGATATCGGCCAGGACTACCCGGGCGCCCTCTGCGGCCAGTTCGGTCGCGGTTGCGCCACCGATGTTGAGGCCTCCGGGCTCGACACTGGTTGCACCGGTGACGATGGCGACTTTTCTCTCTACACGGCCCATTTGCTTACTCCTTGTCGAATGATGTTGTGAAATCACAGATCCAGTACCAGCCGGTCGTCGTGGCACCGGGACACGCAGATCAGGATGTATTCGCCCGCTGCTCGTTCCTCGGGGGTGAGGATTTCGTCTCGATGATCGGGAGTGCCCTCGAGTACAGTTTGCTCGCAGCGTCCGCACATTCCTTGCTGGCAGGACGAGAGGACATCGACCCCGTTCGATTCCAGTGTGCGGAGGATCGTCTCGCCCGGTCGTACGACGAACGTGCGGCCCTGTTTGGCGAGGACAACCTCGAAGGCCGTGTCGCCCGACTCCGGTTGTGATGGGGCTGGCACGAATCGTTCCAGGTGCAACGAGCCGTCCGGCCAGGAACTGCACGCTGCCTCGACCGCCTGGAGCAGTCCGGAGGGACCGCAGCAGTACACCGCGGTGTCGGACCGCGGAATACTGAGCATATGGCCCAGGTCGAGGGGGCCGGTGCGGTCCTCGGGAACGATCTCGACCCGGACGCCGTACCGCGCGAGTTCGTCGCGAAAGGCCATCGACTCGGCGTTCCGGCCACCGTAGATGAGCCGCCAGTCGAGGTGTTGCTTATCGGCGTGCGCGATCATCGAGAGGACAGGGGTGATCCCGATGCCACCGGCGATGAACAGGTATCGAGTCGACTCGACGAGCGGAAAGTTGTTGCGTGGTAGTCCCACTCGCAACTTCGATCCCGGGTGCAGGGCGTTGTGGATGTACTCGGACCCGCCACGGCCCTTCTCCGGTGGTTCCCGAAGGACGGCGATCCGCCACGCGTCGTGATCCGAGGTATCGCCGCACAGGGAGTACTGGCGGACCGTTCCCGACGGAAGGAGGACATCGATGTGTGATCCGGGCGTCCAGGTGGGAAGCGTCGTGCCGGTGACCGGTCGCAGGACGAGCGCTTTGACGTCGGTGGCGGCGGGCTCGATGCGCTCGACGACGACATCGAACTCATCATCCTCGACGACGGTGTCGAAGTCGCTGTCGTTGTGTGTTGTCACGGTTCCTCCTTTCCGCCTGATGCGTCGTTGTGTTGTTACGGTCGGTCCCACATGATGGGGAGTTCGTGGACGCCGAAGATTCGGGCATCGTTTTTGAGTTTGATGTCCGATGCGGGAACGGCCAGGCGCAGGGACGGGATGCGTTCGAGGAGAAGCGAGTACACGACCTGCAGCTCGAGGCGCGCCAGTGGAGCGCCCAGGCAGGTGTGGATTCCGTGTCCGAACGT
Source organism: Rhodococcus koreensis (assembly GCF_017068375.1). Classification (NCBI taxonomy): domain Bacteria; kingdom Bacillati; phylum Actinomycetota; class Actinomycetes; order Mycobacteriales; family Nocardiaceae; genus Rhodococcus; species Rhodococcus koreensis. The sequence goes on along the minus strand of NZ_CP070610.1, from coordinate 629,676 downwards.
CAGGTGCCGGCTTGCATCCCGATGGAAGTCGAGGCGGTCCGGCTCGTCGAACACCGACGGGTCGCGGTTGCCCGCCTCGGTGGAGAACATCAGCAGTTCGCCCTTGGCGATCCGCTGGCCCTCGACCTCGAGGTCCTCGGTCGCGGTCCGGGGGAGGCTTCCGATGATGTCGAGGTGACGCAGCAGTTCTTCGACAGCCTGCGGCATGAGTTCGGGGTCCTCGCGCAGCTCGGCGAGTTGGTCGGGGTGTTCGAGCAACGCGAAAAGGCCGAGGCCGATCATGTTGCCGGTCGTCTCGTGGCCGGCCATGAGCAGGAAGGTGGACATGCCCGCGACGTCGATCACGCCGAGGTCGCCCGACTCGATGTGCTTGACCAGTAGGCTGACCAGGTCGTCGCCGGGATTCGCCTGCTTGATGGTCACCAGCTCGGCGAGGTAGGTCATGACGTCGCCGATGGCCGCGCCGACCTGTTCGGGAGTGCTGCCGGCTGCGAGGACGGCGCGGGTGCGTTCCTGGAAGAAGTCGTGCCTGTCGTAGGGGACGCCGAGCAGCTCGCAGATGACCAGCGACGGGAGTGGCAGAGCGAGCGCGTCGATGATGTCGACGGGTTCGTCGGACTTGAGGATCTCGTCGATCAAATCGTTGGCGATCCGCTCGATCGTCGGGCGCATCGCTGCCATGCGACGCGGAGTGAACTCCTTCGCCAGGATCCTGCGCAGGTCGTCGTGCTGCGGTGGGTCCATCGCGACGAAGAAGCCGGGAACTGCCTGCTCGCCGTCGTCGCCGCGGGAGGAATCGTCGATCCCGCGCACGCTCATGCGGGGATCGGCGAGAACCGTGCGCACGTTGTTGTACCCGGTGACGAGCCATCCGGGGGTGCCCTTGAAGTCCACCTTCTGCAGATTGTCGTCGCTGAAGGACTGATACTTGTCTTTCGGCGCGAACGGGCACGTACGGCCGAACGGAAAGGCGGGGTGGCCCCCGGTGGCGGAGGCTGTGTCGGTGCCGAGTACGTCGTCGGCCGGTGTGGTTGTCATGTGTGCTCCTTCGGTAGCGGCGGGAAGTGCCGTGACCTTCGGTCCGGGATTCGTGCAGCCGATGAACGGGGGACTGCTGTGATCGACCGAACCGGAAAGGCGACCCGTGAGAGTGTGACGGGCGGCACATAGTCTGTGAACGATCATATCGTGACATGCCGTCGCCCGGCCGTCAATGGAAATCTTTGGTCGATCTCCGGTGCGCGATGGAAGTCGACGATGTCTTCGCCTTGAGTGTGCACGAATGTGCCTGCAAAGAAACCAAAGTCGGCCCTTTGGCCCGCCGTTTCATCTCCCACGAGGAGGGGCAGTCGTGCCAGGAAGCGGTGTCGGCCGGAGTAATTCTGACTGCGAAAGTTAGTGATAATTCTGAATGTATGTCAGTGTCGATGGGTAATAGGCCGTCCGCGGTGCGCACGACGAATCCGCGCTCCGCTGCAATCGGCGCCGGGCGCGATCGGAGCGGAGGGCGGAACGTCGTGCACGGGTGAGATCGCGTGCCACCGGGTGGTGTCAGGCGGTGGCTCGGCGGAAATGCGTCAACAGGTCGGGGTATTTCACCAGGTGTGCCCCGCCGTTCAGATCGAGGCTCTCACCGGTGAGCCATGACGCGTGGGTCATGTAGATGGCCGCGTCGGCGATCTCCTCGGGGGTCCCTGATCTGCCGAGCGGCGTGTTGGCTAGGTAGTCGTCCTCGAGACCGGGGACGGACATCGACGGCGTGGTCAGCGGAGTCATGACGATGCCCGGCGCGATCGCGTTGACGCGGATCCCCTGGGGGGCCAGCTCGAGCGCGGCGACCTCGGTCAGCATCGCGAGCCCCGCCTTGGCCGAGCAGTACGCGCTCATCCCGGTGCCGGGTTGCCGTGCGTTGAGTGAGGACAGGGAGATGATCACCCCGCCGTCGTCCATCGCTCGGGCTGCGTGCTTGATTACCAGGAATGCCCCGGTGAGACAGACGTCGACGACGAGACGGAACTTGTCGACGGGAAGATCAGTGATGGATCCGGCGACGCTGATGCCCGCGCTGTTCACGGCGATATCTACTCGGCCGCGTGCTGCGCGTACCGATTCGAACAATCTGAGGATCGAGTTTTCGTCGGTGACGTCGACCTGCGCCGCGTGGTGGGTGGGACCGAGTTCGGCGGCGAGTTCTTTGGCCTGGTCGACGTTTCGGTCGGCCACAGTGACGGTTGCTCCGTCGGCGGCGAGCGCTCGTGCGATGGCAGCACCGATGCCGGAGGCACCGCCTACCACGACCGCGCTGCGCGGTTCAATTTCGGACATGAGATTTGTGCCCTTCTCAGGGTTCGGGGGTGGCTATTTCGGAACGAGGCTCGGCGGCAGCGCCATTGCCCGCGCGAGGACTGTCAGTTCCCCGGCGAGTCCCGGGCGTTCCCGGAGCTGGGGTGTTTGCGCCACGTCGGTCACGACACCGATGACGGCCTGCGCGAGTGCGCGTGCGTCGGAGGTGGCCAGCTCGTCGGAGAGTGCGCAGATGGCAGCGATCCATTCGGCGACGTATTCGCGCTGGGTCTCGCGGAGTGCGGATTGTTCCTCGTCGGACAGGTACAGCAGGTCGGTAGAGAGGATGTGCATGATCCGTCCGTGGATACCGAGCGCCTGACGGACGTAGGTGCGAATCAAGGCGTCGAGTACCTCGTCCGGGGTGGTAGCGAGCGCGAGCGCGTCGGCGGTCACGTAGAGGAGACCTTCCGCGCCCCGCTCCAGCACTGCGCGGAGCACCTGAGCCTTACCGGTCACGTGCTGATACAACGTCGCTACCGACATCTCGGACGCCTTGGCGATGTCGTCGATCCGCACGTCGTAGAACCCGCGCTCGTCGAACAACTTCGCCGAGGCATCGATGATCCGTTCGCGGCGCCCTGCGGGCTGCCGGGGAACGGGACGCGGCGCCGAACCGGCGTCGGGATCGGGGGCGGGCAGGTTGCAGCCGAGGATCGACTTGGCCAGCGCCGATTGGATCTCCATTAACCGTTCCGCCGACAGATTGCCACGGATGTCGGGAGTGTTCGAGTACACCGCCAGGACCGCGAAGCCGAGCAATTCGGCCTTGTGTGCGTCGATCGCGGGGTTCGCCGCCCTGATCTTGGCGGCAATTCGGTGTTGATTAGCAGCGAAGTGGCCACGGAACTGCTCGCGTTCGGCGGGTTCGAGATGCCGTTGCTCACGCCGCCACAACGTCGCCTCGTCACCGTTTGCGGTGAGATCTGCGAGTCCTTCGAGGAACAGGTCGAGCTGTTCCTGCGCGGTCGAGCCTTTCTGGTCGGCGCGGGCGTTGAGCTCGTCCACGAGCCGAACTTGGCTCATCAGAGCATGCACGAGAATGCCATGCTTGCCTTTGAAGTGCCGGTAGACGGCGGGGCCTGTCAGGCCGACGGCGGCGCCGATCTGATCGATGCTGACGTTCTGGTATCCCAATTCCTGAAAGAGGTTCGCGGCGGCCCGCGCAATCTGCTCGGTGCGAGCGCTCCCACGTGCAGATGACGGCGTTGCCTTCTCTTCGACGTAGGTATGTGCCGCTGTCGATCGTGACATCTCAGTTCTTCCCGCTCGGCTCGATCATGGAACCAGTGTCGCATTTGCGAGCTCACCAGGATCCGACCACGCCACCACCGCGGTGCCCGTCAGGGTTCGGGTTCCGTCGGCGAGCACCACGTTCAGGTCCAGGTGGGCACGCTGCTCGCCGTCGACCGTGACGATCTCCTTGACCGTTGCAGTCAGCACGGGCTCGGCGTGGACCGGGGTGATGGCGGTGAAACGCGTCGACAGTTCCCGGATTCGGCTCTGCGGTATCCAGTCGGTGAGCAAGCGTCCCAGATAGGCCATCGACAACATGCCGTGTGCGAAGACGTCCTCCATGCCGGAGGCTTTCGCCGAGTCGATGTCGATGTGGATCGGGTTGTGGTCGCCGGAGGCGCCGGCGAACAACGCCAGGGTCGTGCGCGAGATGGCACCGGGTCGCAACTCGGCTACGACGTCCGTGGTGGGTGTGGACGAGGTCATTTCTTACCCCCGGGATTCTTGATGACGCTGACGCTCTCGAGTTCTGCCACGACGGTGCCGTCGCGGGTCACGGTGCTGCGACGCACGAGGAAGTCGAGGGCGCCGCTCGCCTTGGAGTAGGCGTCGACATATGCGGATTCGAAGGTGACCCGGTCGCCGGCGTGGACGTCGGCGAAGTAGCGGAACTGCTGCTCGCCGTGCAGGACGTTGCCGAGATCCACTCCGTGGGCCGCGAGATCGGCGAAGACGTTCGAGTTCTCCAGTTCGAGGCCGAACAGGAAGGTGGGGGGTGCGAGTACGTCCGGGTGGCCGGCGGCGACGGCGGCATCACGATCGCGGTAGATCGGGTTCTCCTCGCCGATTGCGATGGCGAATTGCCGGATCCGGCCCCGTTCGACGTCGGTGACGATCGGAGGAACCGTGACATCGAGGATTGCGTGGTCGAGTGACATCAGTCCACCTTCTCGTACATGGTGACGACGCACGCGCCGCCGAGACCGAGGTTGTGCTGCAACGCGATTCGTGCCCCTTCGACCTGCCGCTCACCGGCCTGCCCGCGCAGGTGCCACACCAGTTCGGCGCATTGTGCCAGCCCGGTGGCGCCGAGGGGATGGCCCTTGGAGAGAAGACCGCCGGAGGGGTTCGTCACGACCCGCCCACCGTAGGTGTTGTCACCGTCGAGCACGAACTTCTCCGCGGTTCCCTCGGGGGTCAGGCCGAGACCCTCGTACGTGATCACTTCATTGGTGCTGAAGCAGTCGTGCAGTTCGACGACCGGGATGTCCAGCGGATCCACGCCGGACTTTTCATAGACTTCGGCCGCGGCCTTGGCCGTCATGTCGTAGCCGGCCACCTTCATCATGTCGGTGGTATCGAAGGTGCCGGCCACGTCGGTGACCATCGACTGGGCACGAACGCGAATGCTCGCGTCCAGCCCGTGGGCGCGGGCGAACTCTTCGCTGCACACGATGGCGGCGGCCGCACCGTTGGTCGGCGGGCAGCACATCAGGAGGGTCAGCGGTCCCCAGATCTGCTTCGAGGACATCACGGCGTCGAGGTCGATCGGATCGCGGAACACCGCAAGTGGGTTCCGGGCCGCGTGCGACCGCGCCTTCACCGACACACGTCCGAACACCTCGGCGGATACGCCGTAGCGCACCATGTACTCGAGTCCAGCGCCGCCGAAGAGCTTCGCGGCCATCGGGGCGTTCTCGTCGCCGCCGGGCATCGACGCGGCGACGTTCTCCCCGCGTGCGGTGGGGCTCGGACGATCACCGTAGGCGTTGACGAGAGCGCCGGGCTGCATCTGCTCGAAGCCCAGAGCAAGAACACATTCCGCCGACCCCGAGGCTACCGCCTGGCGTGCGAGCCACAGGGCGCTCGATCCCGTCGAACAGTTGTTGTTGACGTTGACGACCGGGATGCCGGTCATTCCGATCTCGTAGAGAGCATTCTGACCCGACGTCGAATCGCCGTACACGTAACCGACGAAAGCTTGCTGTACGTCGGTGTATTCGAGACCGGCGTCCTTCAGCGCCGCTGCTGCTGCCGCGGCACCCATCCGGTCGTACGTCTCGCTTCTGCCGGGTTTGGTGAACGGCATCATTCCGACGCCGCTGATGCAGACGTTCCTCATGGGGCCTGCCTTTCGTTCGAAGTGGTTTCGTGGGTCCAGCTCCCAACGACTATACATATTCACGACTAACAATCACCCTAAAATACCAGTTGAAAGTCCCTATTGACGCACAGACGCGGTGAAGTTAGTATTCACCCCAGTGACTGGGGTCACAACACGATTTTCGGCGTAACGACGCCGCCGCGACCGGCGGCCGAGCGCTCGACGCAAACATCTCAGGAGGAAGCACGTGAGCGTCCAGAAACTGCAGGGCAAAGTGGCACTGGTCTCCGGATCGGGTCGCGGTATCGGGCGTGCCGTCGCCGTGAAGCTGGCATCCGAGGGTGCCCGGGTCGTGGTCAACGATCTCGATGCCGAACCTGCCAAGGAAGTGGTTGCCGAGATCGAGGCTCTCGGTGGCCAGGCCGTCGCGTGCGTCGGTAGCGTCACCGACCCTGCCTTCGCCGATCGCTTCGTCTCTGCTGCAGTGGACAATTTCGGCGGGATCGACATCATCGTCAACAACGCCGGCTACACCTGGGACAACGTGATCCAGAAGATGACCGACCAGCAGTGGGCGGACATCGTCGACGTGCATCTCACCGCCCCGTTCCGGATCCTGCGCGCCGCCCAGCCGGTCATCAGCGCCGCAGTCAAGCGCGAGCGCGAGGCCGGCTTCGTGCCGTGCCGGAAGGTCGTGAACATTTCCTCCACCTCGGGTCTGCTGGGCAACCCGGGCCAGGCGAACTACTCGTCGGCGAAGGCCGGCATGGTCGGCCTGACGAAGACGATCGCCAAGGAGTGGGGGCGCTACAACGTCACCTCCAACGCGGTCGCGTACGGCGTGATCAACACCCGGCTGACGTCGGTGACCACCGAAGCGAAGACCATCAAGGTCGAGGACCGCGACATCAAGGTCGGGGTCGATCCCGCCGTGATGGACGCGGCCACCAAGCAGATCGCACTCGGCCGGGCCGGCACGGTCGAAGAAGCCGCCGGCGCCGTTTACCTGCTGTGCAGCCCCGAATCGAGCTACATCACCGGCCAGGTCCTGGTCTGCGGCGGAGGGCTGTGACGGACATGTCCGTGCATGAGGGCGAAGCCGGGGTCGACTACGAGGACGTGCGCTACGAGGTGTCCGACGGCGTGGCCGTTCTAACGCTCGATGCCCCCGAGCGCCGCAACGGGATGCGCGTGCGGATGCTGGTCGACCTGCTGCGCATCCTCGATCGCGCCGACCGCGACCCCCAGGTGCGCGCTGTGATCGTCACCGGCGCCGGCGACGCGTTCTCCGTCGGTGCGGCCCTGGACGGTCCGGAAACTCTGTCCCGGGCGCTGGTCGAGGACACCGACGGGCACACTCCCACCGGTTACCGCGAACCCGCGGGACGAATCAGTGAACGGCTCTTCGCGATGCAGAAACCTGTGATCGCGGCGCTCAACGGGCATGCGATCGGGGGTGGCGCGACGATCGCCGCGGCGATGGATGTTCGTATCGCCAGTGAGGACGCCCGATTCGGATTTGTTTTCACTCGTCGGGGAGTGGTCCCCGAGGGCGCGTCGTCGTGGTTCCTGCCTCGACTCGTCGGGGTCGGGCGCGCGACCGACTGGATTCTGACCGGCCGGGTTTTCGACGCCGCCGAGGGGTACGAGGCGGGGTATCTCACCCGGGTGGTGCCCGCGGATCAGGTGATGTCGGCGGCCCGGGCGTACGCGGACCAGTTCGTCCACGAGACGTCTCCGACCTCGGTGGCCCTGTCCAAGCGGCTCCTGGCCTCGGGTTGGCAGCACGCACATCCGGGTCCGGCGGCGGCGGACGAATCCCGGACCTACGCCGGCCGAGTCGACTCGGAAGACGCGCGGGAAGGGATCCTGTCGTTCCTCGAACGTCGACCGGCGGTCTTCCCGCCGCTGGATCCGTCACCGGCCGAAAAATTCTGAACTCGAAGCTGATCGACCTGAGGAGTGCTATGACGACCGAACCGTTCACCGTGTGCAAGTACGGCGCCGATGCGGAGGGTACGCACGATTTCGCCGACATTCCCAATTTCAACGAGAGCGTCTACTTCAACTTCGTCGACCCCATCTCGCAGCTCGGTGGACTCGTCCGGATCGGCAACCGACCGAATCTCGGGTACAGCGAGACTTCGGTGCAGCTGACCCTGCCCGGCGGAGCCATCGCGTTCCGGGCGGGGCGGACCCCGTGTGAGACGAACGACGGCTTCTCCGGTCAGGGTCTGGAGATCACGATCAAGGAACCCACACGGACCGCGGAGATTACCTACCGCGATACCGTTGCACGCGTGGTACATCCGTCGTTGATGGCGGAGAACGGCCGCATCGCGCTCAAGAATGCGCCGTCGGAGGAATGCGAGATCTCGCTGTCCTACGAGGCGTCGAGCCCGATGTTCGTCATCAACAGCGACGGTGACGGCGACTGCACACCGGGAAGTTCCGTCATCGCCAGCGACCACTACGAACAGTTCGGACACCTTTCAGGCACCATCCGGGTCGGCAACCGCACCTGGGTGCTCGACAAGGTCACCTCGTTCCGCGACCACTCGTGGGGTCCGCGGGAGTGGGCGTCGTACACCGGTGAGTGGCTGGCCGGATGGCTTGCCGACGGCACCGCGTTCAGTGCGTACGGTGAATACGAGAAGTCCGGGATCCGGGTGTCCGCCGGCGCGGTACTCACGACCGACGGCGTGGCGCACCCGATCACCGACTACACGGTGCACACCGACTACGCGGGCGAATCCACCTACAACGGACGCCATGTCGGCATCATCACCGCAGAAGGACTACCGACGATCGTCGTCGACGGGGCCATCCGGCATTTCGTACCGGTCACCCAGCGAACCGAGGACCGCGCCGTCCGGATGGCTCAGATGACCGTCGACCTGGCCGGTGGTCACGGCGGCTGGGCGGTCGCGGAGTTCCTGCGTCCCATCCGCCCCTGAACACACTGCGCCACCTCGTCCCAAACGACCGTCCGACAGGAGTCCGCCATGTACCCCGGGCGCTATGCCACCGAACATCCCGACCGACCGGCGATCATCATGGCCCCCCGCGGTGAGGTTCTGACCTACGCAGACCTCGACGCACGCGCCAATCGTCTGGCCGCGCTGTTTCGCTCCGAGGGGCTCGGTCCGGGCGATCACATCGCGTTGTTCATGGAGAACAACATGGAGATGATCGTGGCGATGTCCGCAGCAGAGCGCTCGGGGCTGTTCTACACCCCGGTCAACTCGTTCCTGTCGGCGTCCGAGGCCGCGTACATCATCGACGACTCGCAGTCCCGGCTGGTCATCACGACAGCAGCAAAAGCGCCGGTCGCCCAGGGTTTTCCCGAGCTGTGCCCGAAGGTGACCCGCTGGCTCATGGCCGACGCCGATCCGGGCTCGACTGCTCTGACGGGACCGTACGAGTCCTACAGTGCCGCCGTCGCCGGTTTCGTGACGGAACCCGGCGAGCACGAGCGGCTCGGCACGCCGATGTTCTACTCCTCCGGAACGACAGGTCGCCCCAAGGCGATCAAACGCGCTCTGCCCGACGCGCATCCTGGCGAAATCCTGGCGATCGAGGATTTCGGCCGCAAGCTGTTCCATCTGCGTGAGGGGATGCGGTTCCTCTCGCCGGCCCCGCTGTACCACTCGGGTCCACAGTCGACGGTCGCGATCGGCCTGCGCCTGGGAGCGACAATCGTGGTGATGGAGAAGTTCGACGCCGAGCAGTACCTCGAACTCGTCGAGCAGCACCGCATCACACACTCGATGGTAGTACCGACGATGTTCTCCCGGATGCTCAAGCTGCCCGAGGACAAGCGCAACCACGACATCTCGTCGATCGAAGTCGTGGTGCACGGAGCGGCCCCCTGCCCGGTCGCGGTGAAAGAGGCCATGCTCGACTGGTGGGGCCCGGTGATCTACGAGTACTACGGCGGCACCGAGGCCAACGGCATGTGCGGATGCACCCCCGAAGAATGGCTGGCGCACAAGGGAACCGTCGGCAGACCGTTCATGGGCGAACCGGTGATCCTCGACGACGACGGCAACGAGTGCCCACCCGGCGTCGCCGGCAACATCTGGTTCCGCGGCGAGGGCAGCGGTTTCGAATATTTCAACGACCCCGGCAAGACGGCCGAGGCCAAGGACCCCACCGGCACGATGTCCAGGATCGGCGACATCGGCTACCTCGACGAGGACGGATTCCTCTACCTCACCGACCGCCAGGCGTTCGTCATCATCTCCGGTGGAGTGAACATCTATCCCCAGGAGATCGAAAATCTGCTCGTCACCCACCCGAAAGTCATGGACGCCGCCGTCTTCGGCGTCCCGGACGAGGACTTCGGCGAGGCCGTCAAGGCCGTAATCCAGGCCGTCGACCCGGCGCAGGCCGATTCCGACCTGGCGGCCGAGCTGAGTGAGTTCTGCCGGGCGAATCTCGCGAAGTTCAAGTGCCCCAAATCCTTCGACTTCACCGACGAAATGCCCCGGCTGCCCACCGGCAAGCTCTACAAAAAACCGCTCCGCGACGCGTACTGGACGACCGCGGACGCCGCAGCATCGCGCGCCTGACGTCCGGACTTCTTCCGGCGCGACCGCGCACCACCTCGAGAACAGGATTCGAAATGCCCCATGACGTGTACGTGTACGACGCCTTCCGCACCCCGCGAGGTCGTGGACGATGCGGAGCCCTGCACGGCGTCAAGCCGATCTCCCTCGTCGTCGGCTTGCTGGAGGCGCTTCAGGACCGCAACCCGGGCCTCGACCCCAAGCGCGTGGACGATCTGATCCTCGGCGTGGTCGGACCGTTGCGTGATCAGGGAGCCGACATCGCGCGTACCGCGGCGATCGCCGCGGGCCTGCCCGAGACCGTGGCCGGGGTGCAGATGAACCGATTCTGCGCGTCCGGTCTCGAGGCCGTCAACACCGCGTCACAGAAGGTCGCATCGGGGTGGGAGTCGCTGGTCCTCGCCGGCGGCGTCGAAAGCATGTCCCGTGTTCCGATGGGATCGGACGGCGGCGCGTGGGCCAACGATCCGGAGACCAATCTGACCACCGGGTTCGTTCCACAGGGCATCGGCGCCGACCTCATCGCGACCCTCGCGGGTTTCACCCGTGAGGACGTCGACGGGTTCGCCGTCGAATCGCAGCGCCGCGCCGCAACCGCCTGGGACGAGGGCCGATTCGCGCGCTCGATCGTGCCGGTGCTCGACCGGAACGGGCAGACCATCCTCGACCACGACGAGCACATCCGCCGGGGCACGACCGTCGAGTCGCTCGGCCGGATCAAGCCCGCGTTCGCGGGGCTCGGTGCAGCCGGCTTCGACGCGGTGGCGTTGCAGAAGTACCACTGGGTCGAGCGGATCGAGCACGTGCACACCGGCGGTAACTCGTCGGGCATCGTCGACGGCGCGTCGCTCGTCGCACTCGGAAACGAACAGGTCGGCACCGAACTCGGCCTGACACCGCGCGCCCGCATCGTCGCGGGCGCGGTGAGCGGCTCCGACCCGACGATCATGCTGACCGGCCCGGCTCCCGCCAGCCGCAAGGCCCTCGAGGTCGCCGGACTGAGCGTCGACGACATCGACCTGTTCGAGATCAACGAGGCCTTCTCCTCGGTCGCCCTGCGCTTCATGCGAGACCTCGATCTTCCGCACGAGAAGGTCAACGTCAACGGGGGCGCGATCGCCATGGGGCATCCGCTCGGCGCGACCGGCGCGATGCTCATCTCGACGATGGTCGACGAACTCGAGCGTCGTGATCTGCGCCGCGGACTGGTGACGCTGTGCGTCGGCGGCGGCATGGGCATCGCGACGATCGTCGAGCGGATGTGAGTGCACGTGACCGACATTTCCCCCCGACAGACATCGCACCGAGAGAATCGTGACCGCACCATGAGCGAGGCCAGCGCCGTGACCACCACAGACACCACCACCGAGACCATCACCTGGGAACAGACCGAATCCGGTGTCGTCGTCCTGACCTTCGACGACCCCACACAGTCGGTCAACACGATGACCGCGGCGTGGTCCGCGTCCCTGTCCGCGGCCCTCGACCGGCTCGCGACCCTCGGATCCGACCTGACCGGCGTGATCCTCACCTCCGCGAAGAAGACGTTCTTCGCCGGCGGCGATCTCGGTGACCTGCTCGCGACGACGCCTGAGCGGGCCGGCGAACTCACCGTATTCGCCGACAGTGCCAAGGCCATGCTGCGCCGGCTCGAGACGCTCGGTGTCCCGGTGGTTGCCGCGCTCGGCGGCAGCGCACTCGGCGGCGGTTACGAGATCGCGCTCGCGTGCCACCATCGCATCGCCGTGGATTCTCCGGCGCTGCGGATCGGGCTTCCCGAGGTCACCCTCGGTCTGCTGCCCGGCGGCGGTGGTGTCGTGCGCACCGTGCGCCTGCTCGGTCTGGACGCCGCGCTCGACAAGGTACTGCTGCCCGGAACCGCATACCGCGTCCAGGACGCGCTCGAACTCGGACTGATCGACCGCATCGTCCCCGACGCCGACTCTCTGATCGTGGCTGCAACGGAATGGATCTCGGCCAACCCGGGTGCCACCCAGCCGTGGGACCGGGGCGAACCCATTCCCGGCGGCACCGCATACACCCCCGAGATCGAGGCGGTGCTGCCGTTGCGCAGTGCCGTGCTGCGCACCCGGCACAAGGGTGCACCGATGCCCGCCCCCGCCAACATCCTGGCTGCCGCCGTCGAGAGCACGCAGGTCGACTTCGACACCGCGTCCGCAGTCGAGACCCGGTACTTCGTCGAACTGGCCACCGGACCGATCTCCAAGAACATCATCCAAAGCACCTTCTTCGACAAGCAGAGCATCAAGTCCGGCGCGAGCCGCCCGGAGGGCTTCCCTGTCCACCGCGCGAACTTCGCCGCCGTTCTCGGTGCCGGCATGATGGGCGCCGGCGTGGCCCTGTCATGTGCTCTCGTGGGAATGCGCGTGGCGCTCAAGGACATCGATACCGCAGCCGCGGAACGTGGCAAGGACTATGCCCGCAAGGTGCTGGGCAAGCAGGTCGAGGCCGGCAAGCGCACCCGAGAGGACGCCGACGCGATCCTGGACCTCATCACCCCGACCGCATCGGTCGCCGACCTCGCCGGCGCCGATCTGGTGATCGAGGCAGTGTTCGAGGATCCGGACCTCAAGCGCACGGTGTTCGCCGAGGTCCTCGACGTGGTGGCACCCGACGCGGTGCTCGCCTCGAACACCTCGACCCTGCCGATCACCGATCTCGCGCGCGATCTGCCCCGAGCCGAGGACTTCATCGGACTGCACTTCTTCTCGCCGGTCGACCGCATGGAACTGATCGAGATCATCGTCGGCGACAAGACCAGCGACGCGACCCTCGCCAAGGCCTTCGACATCGCGCTGCAGATGCGCAAAACCCCGATCGTCGTCGGCGACGGACGCGGCTTCTTCACCAGCCGGGTCATCCTGCAACGTCTCGTGGAAGCGGCCGCGATGATCGGCGAGGGCGTCGACCCGCAGTCGATCGAACAGGCGTCGTTGCAGGCCGGCTACCCCGTCGGTACTCTCGCGCTGCTCGACGAACTCACCCTGTCGTTGCCGCTGAAGATCCGCAGCCAGTTCCGCGAGGTCGCGCAGCAGCAGGGCACCGAACTCGCCGACCATCCGGGCGACGCGGTGCTCACCGCGATGGTCGAGGAGTTGGGCCGGCCCAGCCGCGTGGCCGGCGGTGGCTTCTACGAGTACCCGGACGGTCGGCGCGGTGCGCTGTGGCCGGGCCTGGGCGAGCGGTTCCCGGTCAGCGGCGAACGCGCGGATCTGGCCGACCTGCGCGATCGTCTCCTGTTCGCCGAGGTGCTCGAAACGGTCCGCTGCCACGAGGACGGGATCCTCCGCTCGACCGCCGATGCGAACGTCGGGTCGCTGTTGGGTATCGGATTCCCGACCTGGACCGGCGGCACCAGCCAGTTCGTCGCCGGATACCCCGGTGGCACAAGGGCCTTCGTCCACCGCGCGCAGGAACTCGCCGACAAGTACGGGCCGCGGTTCACCCCGCCCGCGTCACTGCTGGAGGGCTGAGACGTGCGCAGATCCCTCTACACCCCGGAACACGACGCGTTCCGGTCGGCGTTCCGAGCGCTGCTCGACCGGGAGGCCGTGCCGAACGTCGACAAGTGGGAGCAGGCCGGGACCGTCGACCGGGATTTCATCACCACGGCAGCCGAATCCGGCTTCCTCGGTTTCGAATTCGACCCGGAGTACGGCGGCCTCGGAATCTCGGACTTCCGCTACAACGCCGTGATGACCGAGGAGGTCGTCAGGTCCGGCATGGCCGGCGACACCTTCAGCATGCAGAACGACATCATCGTCCCGTATCTGCGCGACCTCACGACCGACGAGCAGAAACAGCGATGGCTCCCGAAGTTCACTCGGGGCGAATGCGTTACGGCCCTTGCCATGACCGAACCCGGCGCCGGCTCGGATCTGGCGTCGATCCGGACCAGCGCGGTCCGCGACGGCGACGATCTGATCGTCAACGGCACCAAGACGTTCATCACCAGCGGCGCGACCTGCGACCTGGCGATCGTATTGGTGCGGACCGGGGAGCGGGACGGACGTGGGACGTCGTTCGTCGTCGTGGAAGCCGGAACACCCGGATTCGAACGCGGCCGGCCGATGCACAAGATCGGCCGTAAGGCCCAGGACACCGCGGAGCTGGTGTTCACCGACTGCCGGGTCCCGGCCGCGAACATCATCGGTGAACCCGGCCGCGGGTTCGGCTCGGCCATCGCCAACCTCCCGCGTGAGCGACTGTCGATCGCGGTGTCGGGGGTTGCCTCGGCCGCACACGTGCTCGACCTTGCACTCGACCATGTCCGGTCCCGCGTGGCTTTCGGTGCACCTCTGGCGGATCTGCAGTCGGTCCGCATGGCGATCGCGGAGATGCACACCGACATCCAGGTCCTGCAGCACTACGTCGACGGATGCGTGGAAGCACTCGGGCGCGGCGACCTCACCGCGGACGACGCCGCGGGCGCCAAGTACAAGGCCACCGACCTGCAATGGGATGTAGTCGACCGCTGCCTGCAGTTGTTCGGCGGCTACGGCTACATGGAGGAATACCCGATCGCGCGGATCTGGCGCGACGCGCGCATCCAGCGCATCTACGGAGGAGCGAACGAAGTGATGAAGGATCTGGTCGGCCGGGCTGTGGTGACCCGATGAACGGCACACCGAACGCAGGCCCGCTCGCTGGACGTACCGCGCTCGTCACGGGGGGTTCGCGCGGCGTCGGCCGAGCCGTCGCACTGCGGCTGGCCCGTGACGGCGCTGACGTGGCCGTGAACTACCGGCGCGACGCGGCAGCCGCCGACGAGGTGGTCGAGCAGATCGTCGCAGCGGGAGGCCGTGCGGCGGCGTACTGCGCGTCGATCGACGACGAGGCCGCCGTCGCGGACATGGTGGTGGCGATCCGCTCGGATCTCGGTCCGGTCGACCTGGTCGTGAGCAACGCCGGGTCGGCCAGCCGCGGTCAGGATGTCGCGTCGACGTCGTATGCCGACTATCTGCAGCTCATGCGGGTGCACGCGTTCGGTCCGATCGGGCTCATCCAGCAGGTGCTGCCGGATATGCGCAAGGCGGCCGCGGGGGAGGTGGGACGCGGCGACATCGTCATGATTTCGTCCAACACCACGCTGTCCGCACCGCCGAATTCCGCGCCGTACACGATGGCGAAGGCCGCAATGGAGATGTGCGTGCGCACCCTCGCACGGGAGGAACGCCGGCACGGCATCCACGCCAACATTGTCGCGCCGGGGCTCATCGCCACCGACATGGGCAAGCGCCTGGTCTCCGCCTCGCGTGGAACCGACATCGGTGATCTCGACGCCGCCGCTCCGTTCGGGCGCGTGTGCAGGCCCGAGGACGTCGCCGGCACGGTGGCGTTCCTGGTCTCCCCGGACTCCGGGTATGTGACCGGGCAGCAGCTCATCGTCGACGGCGGTGGCCCGAACCCGACCATCTTCTGACGACCGACACACGAGTGAGGCATTCCGTGACGACCGTGGCCGAGGCAGACACCCCAACTACCGAGCACGACGATTTCTTCGCCGCGCTGACCGCCGCACTGGACGCTGCGCTGTCCGCCGGTGGATCCCTGCAACTGACCGACATCGACCAACGTGGAGAGGGCAATTCGTGGGAGACCTATCTGGTCACCGCGAAGTGGACGAGCGGTGCCGACCGCCGCACCGACACCTTCGCCGTCAAACGGCAACCGGTCAGCGGCATCACCGGCGACTACGACGTGGATCGTGAAGTCGCGTTGCTCGAGGCCGCGGCGCGCACCGGAATGAAGGTACCTGCGGTGATCGCCCACCGCGGTGAGACACACGGTGAGCGTGGGTTCTTCGCGATGGAGAAGGTCCCGGGCATCATCCCGATGCCGAACACCGTGTCGCGGCTCATCCCGGACACCGCCCAGCGCGCGGAGCTCGGGCGGGAGGTCGCCCGGGAGATGGCGCGTCTGCACAGCGTGGATCCGCGCACCATGGGGCTGAGCGTGCTCGGGGAAGTGCCCGACGGTGCCGACACCGGCAGGATCGAGAACGACAAGTGGGCCGGGGCGTACCGCGAGGTCGCGGACATCCCGATCCCGGTTCTCGATCTCGCCTTCGCTTGGCTCGATCACCGAAGCGATGTGGTGTCCGGCCGGGTGAGCCTGGTCCACAACGACTTCCGAGTGGGAAACCTCGTCGTACAGGACGGACGGATTTCGGGCGTCCTGGATTGGGAGACCGCCCACTTCTCCGATCCCACCGCCGACATCGCATGGTTCGCGCAGCGCACCTCGCGGGGTCGATCTCCGCTGCTGTGCAAGCTGATCGAACTCGAGCCGTTCCTCGACGAGTACGAGCGGGCGGGCGGATGGCGGCCGAGCCCCGAGACACTGACCTGGTGGTCGGTCCAGTCCCTCGTCAAGACCGCCGTGGGCTGCCTGCAGGCGGTCGACGTCTACAAGCGCGGGGACCGCGACGAACTGCGGTATTCGAACATGGCCCACAGCGTCTACTACAGCATCGGCTGGCTGACGAAGATGCTCCGCGACGGAGAATGGGGAAACTGACATGACCGTCTATTCGACAGACCTGACCAAGCTGCTCGGCACGATCACCGACACACTCGGCAGGCGTGTCGCTCCGGCGCTCGACGAAGGGCCCGCCCGGCTGGAACTCGCCGGCGTGCTCGAACAGCTCGACAACCTTGCGCAGCGTCTCGCGTGGGACCAGGCACGGCTGGGGCAGGTGTGCGAACGCACCCAGGAACTGGCAGGAAAACTCGGACTCGCACCCGATCCGGCTCCGGCCGCCGATGTCGATACGCTGCGCAGACGCAGACGAGAAGTCTCCGAATCCCTTCGCGCTGCTTACCACGGCGGAACCCCGGACGAGAGCCTCGTTGAAGCCGTACTCGAGTTCTCGGAACAGGACGTACAGGAACAGATTTCGATCGCACTGCGCGCCGGACTGCCCGGCTGATCGGGAGGATGGTGGAAATGCGTGTCCACGAACTGCTGGACCACTGGGCCCACCGCTTCCCGGACGAGATCTACGTCAGCGACGGCGATCGGAGTCTGACCTGGAACGAGATGCGGGAGTGGACGCATCGGGTCGGCAACTGGCTGGCCGACGCCCTGCAGCCCGGTGACCGGTTCTGCATGCTCGACCGGAACTCGCTGGAAATGATCGCGCTGTACTTCGGCGCCTCACGCGCCGGCGTGGTCCCAGTGCCTCTCAACTTCCGGCTGGCTCCCCAGGAGTGGAAGTACATCGTGGAGGACGCGCGGTGCACACTGGCCGTTGTCCACGAGGACTATGAGCAAGCGCTGACCTCTGTCGTACCCGGCGTCACGGTCTCGGTCATGCGGGACGACACGCCATCCGGGCTCAGGTTCGCCGACGACGTGGTCGCATACCCGGCTGACCGCATCGACCGGGACGTGCCGGCCGAATCGGTCTACCACCAGATGTACACCAGCGGCACCACCGGGAAGCCGAAGGGCGCCATGGTGACCCACCGGGCCGCGTGCACCAACGCGTTTCAGATCCAGCTCGCCCTCGATGCGAACCGGAAAAGAACGTTGTGCGTCATGCCCCTGTTTCACGCCGGGGCAGCGCTGCAGATCTTCGCCTACACAACCGGGGGGTGCTCGATCCGCGTGGTCCGCGACTTCGACCGGGCGAGCGTGCTCCGGTCGATGTCCGAATTACGTATCCAGCTTCTCACCCTGGCACCGGCCATGATCCAGGACATGGTCGCCGACCCGCTGACCGCGGAACTCGACTTCACCGGTCTCGACCTGATGGTCTACGGCTCGGCGCCGATGGCGGTGGAAGTGCTCAAGAAGGCGATGAGCCTCTTCGGATGCGACTTCGCGCAGGCCTACGGCATGACCGAATCCTGCGCGGTAGCAACCATTCTTGCACCGGAGGACCACCATCGGGCCCTCGAATCGAACCCGCGAATCCTCATGTCGGCGGGCCGGCCCGTCATCGGAACCGCGCTGCGCGTGACGGCACAGGACGGCAGTGACGTCCCGGTCGAATCCGTCGGCGAGGTCCTCGTGCGAGGGCCGCAGCTGATGAGCGGGTGCTGGGCTCTCGAGGATGCCACCCGCGCGACCCTCGACGGCGGCTGGCTCCGGACAGGTGACGCCGGATACCTCGATACCGAAGGGTTCCTATACATCTCGGACCGGGTGAAGGACATGATCATCTCGGGTGGCGAGAACATCTATCCACGAGAGATCGAGGAAGTGCTCTTCGAGATGGAGGGCGTGGCAGATGTCGCCGTCGTCGGCGTGCCGAGCGAGCGTTGGGGTGAGAGCCCGATCGCGATCGTGGTGCCAGACAAGGACACCGACCTCACCGAGCAAGACGTCCTCGACCACTGCCGGGCGCATCTCGCCCGGTTCAAGCGCCCCGTCGAGGTGAGTTTCGTCGAGTCGTTGCCGCGCAGTGCGGTCGGGAAGGTTCTCAAACGGGACCTGCGGGCTCCGTACTGGCGTGGACTGGCTCGCGCAGTGAACTGATCCTCCGAACGGCACGTGAACATGTTGGTGAGCAACGCTATTCGTAGACTTCTCGAAGCTGGACCAGTTGCATTCCTCGTTGCTTCGGGTAATGATGTGACGCAGCGCATATTCGCGCGGCCTCCCTGCGTCTCGGTGGCGGTTCCTATCCAGCGCTCGCGTGCTCGGAGGATCGACCACTGCGACGTCCTTGCCCAAGGAGCGCAAGAGTGGATCTCATCTCATTTGTCATCATCGGACTCGTAGCCGGTTCGATCTACGGATTGGCGGCCGTCGGCCTCGTTCTCACCTACAAGACATCGGGAGTGTTCAACCTCGGGCACGGCGCACTGGCGGCTCTCGCCGCCTACTCGTTCTACGTGCTCAACGTTCAACTCGAGCTGTCGTGGCCGATCGCAGCGGCCGGCACCGTGTGCGCAGTCGGACCCGCGGTCGGACTGCTCCTCGAATTGCTCGCCCGAAGACTGCAGGGTGCCGCGTTGCCGCTCCAGATCGCCGGCGTCGTCGGAATCCTGCTGGTCGTCCAGGCCGGAACCCTGCTGATCTTCGGTGCCCAGGAGGTACGCAGGGTACCGTCGTTCCTGCCGAAGGGCCGCATCGAGATCGCCGGCACCTTCATCCAGTACGACGACGTCCTGACCTTCGTGATCGCCGTGGTGGCGACGGCGGGCCTGTGGGCGTTCCTCCGGTGGACCCGGACCGGAATCGCCATGAAGGCGGTGGTGCAGAACCCCGAACTGCTCGAGCTGGTCGGGCACAGCGCAACACGGGTGCGCCGGTGGGCCTGGATTCTCGGCACCGTGATGGCCTCCCTATCGGGTGTCCTGCTCGCACCGATCATGCCCCTGGACCCGGTCCAGCTCACGTTGCTGGTCGTCGCGGCCTATGCCGCCGCCGCGATCGGAACCTTCAGCAACCTGCCGGGAACGTTCGCCGGCGGACTCGTCGTCGGTGTGCTGGCCGCCCTGTCGACCCGATGGCTGACGAACGGCATCCTCGCCTCGCTCCCCGCGGCACTTCCCTTCGCGATCCTGTTCGTCGTACTGCTCTTCTTCCCGAAGAAGTACCTCGCCGACAAGACCGCCGTCCGGATCCATCCCCGGGCGACGTGGAAAGCTCCGGTCCGGCTCCAGGCCACGGGAGGCGCCCTGGTCGTCGCATTCCTGGTGACCGTTCCCCTCTTCGCCGGAATCCATCTGGTCGACTGGACGGTCGCGGTCGCGATGATCCTGGTCTTCGGGTCGCTGTCGCTGCTGGTGCACACCTCCGGACAGGTGTCGCTCGCCCAGATCGGGTTCATGGCGATCGGTGCCGCAACGTTCTCACACCTGCTGCAGGGAACCGGGATGTCGTGGCCCGCCGCGCTGCTGCTCGCCGGTGCGGTCGCCGTGCCGATCGGTGCGGTGCTGGCGGTACCGGCGATCCGTCTCGGTGGGTTGTACCTGGCGATCGCGACGTTCGGGTTCGGAATCTTCCTGCAGCAGATGTTCTACACACAGGACTTCATGTTCGGCGCCGCGTCGTCGGGACTCGAGGTACGACGGCCCGACACCATGATCGTCGACCTCGCATCGGACACCGGGTACTACTACCTCGTCTTGGCGATCGCGGTCGTATCGGTGGCCGTGGTGTTCACACTCGAACGCGGCCGGCTGGGCCGACTGCTGACCTACATCAAGCAGTCGCCCCGAGCAGCGGAGGCCAACGGCGTTCCCGCGGCGGTGACACGAGTATTGATCTTCTGCATCACGGCGTTCCTCGCGGCGATCGGGGGAGCGCTGGCAGCTTCCGCCCAGCAGAGCATCTCGGCCGACAGCTACGCCCCGATCATCTCGCTGACCGTGTTCGTCATCATCGTCCTGAACGGTCCGGCGGTGCCGTGGAACGCGGTTCTCGCCGCGGCGGCATACACGCTCATTCCCAGCTACTTTCCGAGCACCGAGGTGGGGACCTACCTGCAACTGCTGTTCGGGATCAGCGCGATCGCGCTCGTCATGTTGCCACCAGCACAGCTCCCGGTGCGGGTGACGTCGCTCGTCGACCGGTGGTTCCGTCGCGACGATCGGACCGAACCGGCACTGCGCACCGAACCGGTCGACGTCGAACCGATCGAACCCGTAGTACTCGAGGTTTCGAAGGTCGGCGTCACGTTCGGAGGTGTCAAGGCGCTCGATGGTGCCGACATCGTCTGTACTCCGGGACGAGTGACAGGGCTGATCGGCCCCAACGGGGCAGGCAAATCGACATTGTTCAACGCGGTGACCGGGTTGGTCGCCACCTCCGGCGGATCGGTGTCCCTCGGTGGAGCCGACCTTCGAGGGAAGAGTCCGTCCGCCCGGGCGCGTGCGGGCATCGGCCGCACGTTCCAGACCGTCGAGCTGTTCGAGTCGATGACGGTGCGGGACAACGTGTCGGTCGGCGCCGAGGGACGGACCGTCCGGCTCGACCCGATCACCCACCTGCGGTCGTCGAAAGCCGAACGGGACCGGATCCGGTCGGCGACCGAATCCGCGCTCGCGGCGTGCGGCCTCGAGGACGTCGCCGACCAGCATGTGATGAATCTTCCGACCGGCACCCGACGATTGGTCGAGGTTGCCCGCTGTCTGGCCGGCGGCCACACGATCCTGCTCCTGGACGAACCCTCGGCGGGTCTGGACCACAACGAGTCAGCACGACTCGGCGAGCTGATCCGGCGGGTCGTCGACGAACGCGGAATCGGCGTGATCCTCGTCGAACACGATGTCTCGCTGGTACTCGGCGTCTCCGACGACGTGTACGTCCTGGAATTCGGACGCGTCATCTTCTCCGGCTCTGCCGCCGACGCGCGTCGGTCGAGTGTCGTGCAGGCGGCATACCTCGGAACAACGGAGCCGGTCGACGAGGTGCAGTCGGGTCGGGAACTGGAGGAGATCAAATGACCACGCCGACCTTGCAGGTGACCGGCCTGTCCGCCGGCTACGGGAAACTGACCGTGCTGCGGGACGCGAACGTGACCGTGGAGCCCGGTTCGGTCGTCGCGCTGCTCGGTCCGAACGGTGCCGGAAAGAGCACCCTGCTCGCGGCGATCGGTGGGTTGCTCACGCCGACTTCGGGTTCCGTTCGGCTCGGGGAAACGGACATCACCAAGCACCGACCGGCAACACGAGCCGCTGCAGGAATCTGCCTGATACCCGAAGGGCGGGGAATCTTTCCGGGACTGTCTGTGCGGGAGAACCTCCTCCTTGCGGTGGACGGATCTCTCCGCGACCAGTACGCGCTGGCATTGGAAACCTTTCCCGAGATCGGCAGGCGTATGGACGCGAAGGCAGGAAGCCTGTCCGGAGGCCAGCAGCAGATGGTCGCCCTGGCACGCGCCTTCCTGCCCCGCAGTTCCGTAATCGTTCTCGACGAGGTGTCGATGGGGTTGGCGCCGCTGGTGATCGACCAGATCTTCGACGCTCTCGGTGTCCTCCGGGACTCCGGGAAGTCGATCCTGCTCGTCGAGCAGTACGTCGGTCGCGCGCTGACCAGCGCGGATGTGGTGCACCTGATCGACCGCGGGCAGGTATCGGGTCCGATCGATCCGTCGTCGCTCGACGAGGACGAGCTCATGAGCCGATACCTGGGAATCGATATCGGTACCGACTTGGAAGAATCTACAGCTGAGGAGAACGTGTGATGAGAACGATGTGGAGGCGGGCTGCGCTCGCGGCCGCGGTGGGAGCACTTGTGCTGTCCGGCTGTTCCGCCGAACAGGAGCAGTCGCCGACACCGTCGACGACTCTGACGAAACCGGCGATCGTGGTCGGCACGGTCTGTGGGTGCTCGGGAGTGTCCGCACCCACCCACGGCCGGGTCGACGACGTCGCGCAGGCCTGGGCCGCGAGCGTCAACGATTCCGGTGGAATCAACGGCCATCCGGTGGAGGTCATCGTCAAGGACATCGGCCAGGAGCCGTCGAAGGCGCTGGCCGCGGTCAAGAGCCTCGTCGAGGAGGATGGGGTCGTCGCGATCGTCGGTCCCATCACCGGTACCACCGGGTCGTGGCGGCAGTACGTCGAGGAGAAGGGGATCCCCGTACTCGGGGGCGTGCCCTCCGACGCAACGTTCCTCGCGAGCGACAACTTCTACCTCGCGGGCTCTCCCAACCCGGTCATCACCTACGGTCTGGCGAAGCTCGCCCGTGAAGAGGGCACGACCAAGCTGGGTGTCGTGTACTGCTCGGAATCCCCCGTGTGCGCGGATTCGGATGCGCTGGCGGGCAAGTCGGCGGCCGATGTCGGAATCGGGTATCTCTCGGTCAAGGCCGCGGCGGCCGCCCCCAACTACACCGCGGTGTGCCAAACGATGAAGAACGAGGGTGTCGACGGCCTCTTCCTGGCTCACATCACCAGTGTGGACGTCCGGATCGCGGAGGACTGCCACAAGATCGGTTACGAGCCCCAGTTCTACAGTTCTGCCGGAGCGGTCGGCAACGAATTCATGGAGTCACCGGCCGCCGACGGATTGCTGTTCACGCAGTCCAATGCTCCGTACTACGACCCGTCCGTTCCGGTCGTCGGTGAGGCCCGGGAGACGATCGACTCGTACTACGAGGGATTGACGGACTCGGCGCAATTCTCGGCCGTTGCGTTCGATTCCTGGATCGCCGGCAGGCTTTTCGAGGCCGCCGCCGGCCGCGCAGGGCTGACGTCGGACTCCACACCCGCCGATGTAGCTCGGGGACTGGGCGAACTCGATGGTGACACACTGGGCGGGTTGGCTCCGCCGCTGACCTACTCCGACACCGGCCGCTCCTACCCGACCTGCTATTACGTCGGTGAGGTCCGAGAGGGGCAGCTGGAAGCTCGTGACGGCGGAAATTCGATCTGCCTCGACGAGTCCGACCTCGAGTCGGAGGTCTTCGCGACAATCCACTGAGTAGCGACGATCGACCGAGTAACAAAGAAATTCGCCGGGTGTCTTCGGAAACCCGGCGAATTCCTGTTGCCTCGTGTCGGCTGTCAGGCCCCGCGACGCTTCGTCGCCGTGAAGTCCCCAGGTTCGGGGTTGGCGGTGCGCGCCCAGTACTCGGGTACCGGCCAAGGCGAGTTGGTGACCACTCGTCCGCTGGAGTTACGGTAGTAGCTGCTCACCCCGTCCATCGCGTACACCATGGCGGCGTTGGCCTCGTCGAGCTCGGAGTTGTAGCGCTCATACGGCTCCTGCTTGCATTCGAGGGCTGCGAGATCCTCGGTGACGAGCCGGCTGATCGACTCGACGACGTACCGCACCTGGGCTTCGGCGATGGTGATGTAACTACCGCCGGGCGGGTTCGTGTTCGGACCGTAGAGGAAGAACAGATTCGGGAATCCCGGCGTGGTGATGCCGAGGTACGCGCGCCCGTTGTCGTCGTTCCAGATGTCGCGCAGCGATGTTCCGTCGGTCCCGCGAATGTCCATCGGGTACAGGAAGCGTTGCTGCTGGAAACCGGTGCACAGGATGAGGACGTCGATGTCGCGGTGTTCACCGTCGGCGGTGACGATTCCGTCGGGTGTGAGTCGTTCGATGCTGTCGGTGAGGAGCTCGACGTGGGGCTTGCGGAGTGTGGCGAACCAGCCGTTGTCGATGAGGAGCCGCTTGCCGAACGGGGGGTAGTCGGGCAGCGTCTTGCGTTGCAGTTCTTCCTCACCGGCCAGTTGGCGCTTCAGGTACGCGGTGAAGTGCGCCCGGTACGCGTCGTTGAGGGAGCTGACGTGCTTGCCCTTCTCCTCGCGGCGCGGGTCGACCGGCAGCGCGGCGAAGGTGCGTTCGGTGTAGAGCCAGTACAGACGGAACCGGTACCAGCCCCGATAGAATGGGATGTTGTCGTAGAGCCAGTGCTTGGTGGCATCCGACTGCTGGAAGTAGTGCTCGTTGGGGGCGATCCACTGCGGCTGACGCTGCAGCACTGCCATGCTCTCGACCTGGTCGGCGATCGCCACGACGAGCTGCATGGCGCTCGCGCCGCTGCCGACCACCGCGACCCGCTTGCCGGTCAGGTCCAGATCGTCGGGCCACTGTGCGGAATGGACGATCTCGCCGCGAAACTCCGATGTGCCGGGGAAGTCGGGGACGTTGGGCGTGCTGTGCAGACCGGCGGCGGTCACCAACGAGGTAGCGCGCAACTCCTGTTGCGTGCCATCGGGTCCGGTGACCGACAGGATCCACAGTTGCTCGTCCGCGTTCCATGCTGCGGTGTCGACCGAGTAACCGAGCCGGATCCGATCGGTGATTCCCGCCTCGCGGGCGACATCGGAGACGTAGTCGAAGATCTCATTGCGACGGGCGAAGTACTCGGACCAATTCTTGGGACGGAACGAGAACGAGTACAGGTCGCTGGGGATATCGACCCGTGCGCCGGGGTACCGGTTCTCCCACCAGGTACCGCCGATGTGGTCGTTACGCTCGAGGACGGTGTAGGGAATGCCGGCCTTCTCCAGGTTGATAGCGCAGGTTATGCCGGATATTCCGGCGCCGACAATCGCGACACCGAAGTCGGGGCGCGACGTCCGGACGAGGTCACCGACGTTCTCGGGGGTGAAGGGTGCGAACCCGAGTTGTTCGGCGATCATCGGTGCGTAGACCTCGGAGATCGGTTCGCCCATGACCGTGCTCATCAACCGGGTCAGCTCGCTGCCGGTGGGCGCGGGGTGTGCGATCGGCTTGCCGTTGCACCAGTCGAGCACCGCGTCGGTGACCGCGTTGTGGATCTCCGCCTGGATCGCCGGGTCGAGGCCGCCGTCGTTCAGCTCCTCGAATCCCTTGGTGGAGGCTGGAAGATACGGTGAGGACAGCCACTTTTCTTCGCCGGTCAACTGATAGAGGACGGGGAGCAGGCAGGGGATATTGCCTGCGGTGACTGCGGCGTGCACGGTGGCACGATCGAGATTCGGGTTAGGGGTGACGGTGAGGCTCACGGTTCTCCTTCCGGAGTGTGTAGGTGGGGTTCGGTCGATCGGAGAGCGAAGGACATCGATCGCTGTGAGCCGCTCGACGAGGTGGCTCATCGAGCCTGGGTTAATGCTAACTATGGCTCGACATGGCGGTCAATGGATACTGAACTGCAATATATGGCCAAATAGTTAGTTGTCACTATGTACCCTACTGCGGAGAGGTGGGTGGCGGTGGAGTTGGATGTCGCGTGCGCCCCGAGACGTACGAACATCTTTCTTCCGACGCCGTCGGGCAACCCGCACCGGTGCGCCTACTTCCTCGTCTCGGGCGGGTCTGTAAATGAGCATTGTGGCCCTGGTCAAGGAACCAAAGGCGATTGACCTGCGCTATTGAGTATTGACATTAGTGGTAACTATGTTAGCTTACTCACACCGGAATGCTTCTCGATCAGCTTCGGGAGCGCCGTAGAGACTACGAAGACCGGTTGCGTGGGAGACACTCGAATGTTGGGCACGCCTCCGGACATCCCCACGAAAGGCATGAACATGACCGAGACGCTGACCCGAGACGCAGTTGCCGGCAGCGACAGGGAGGCCGACTATCTGCAGCGCGCTCGTTCCATCGCACCGCTGATCAGGCAGGAAGCGGCCGCCATCGAAGAGGGCCGGACGATCACGAAACCGGTCGCGGACGCGCTCGTCGAATTGGGCCTGCACGGAATGCTGGTCCCCGCAGAACTCGGCGGTGGCGGCCTGCTCCCCAGCGAGGGGATGCGGGTGTTCGAGGAGATCACCAAGTCCGACGCCTCGACAGGCTGGGCATGGATGGCCAGCGAATGGGGCACCGCCGGCGTGGTGGGTTACCTCGATCCCGCGGTGACGAAAGAACTGATGAGCAAGGACGAGCCCTTCATCGTCGCCGGTCAGCTCCTGCCGCGGTACCCGGGCGTGCAGGTCGAGGGCGGTTACATCATCGACGGCAAGTACTCCTTCGCCAGCGGCTCCGACCACGCCACCTGGGTGGGCGCCGGGTTCTTCGTCGCCGATGAGCAGGGAAACCCGATCCTGGGTGAGAACGGGCAGCCGCAGGCGCGTATCGCATTGTTGCCCAAGAACCAAGTCGAGTTCGAGAAGAACTGGGACGTATGGGGTCTCGCGGGCACCGGCAGCAATGACTACACGATCACAAAGCAGTTCGTTCCCGCCGAGTACACCACCCCCACCTTCGGTGGTACTCCGACGCGCTCGGAAACCATGTACAAGCTGACGAACGAACTGGCCGGGGGCCTGCCGCATGCGCCGATCGCGCTCGGAATCGCAACCCGTGCATTGGA
This sequence comes from Rhodococcus koreensis, assembly GCF_017068375.1. Taxonomy (NCBI): domain Bacteria; kingdom Bacillati; phylum Actinomycetota; class Actinomycetes; order Mycobacteriales; family Nocardiaceae; genus Rhodococcus; species Rhodococcus koreensis. Next base: position 602,690 of record NZ_CP070610.1, on the reverse strand, counting down.
AATCGTCGCGAGCATCACGGCTGGCAAGACCCGTCCCACCTACACTGTCCCAGTGGGGGACGCCGAAATCTTCCGGATCGACTTCGCGCGCAAGGAGGCCAACCTCCAGGCCGCGCGTCTGTACTGCTACGAGGTCACCAAGGCTGCCGAAGCTGCCGTGAACTCCGGACAGGCGGTGACCCCCGAACACATCGCCCGGGTGAGCCAGATGCTGTCCTGGGTGCACGAAGTCGCGGCCGATGTCGTGACTTTCGCCCATCGGTGGGGTGGCAGCCAGAGCATCGGCCGCAAGAGCACGCTGGGCCGTTTCGTTCGCGACATGAATGTGGCAACCCAGCACCTGCTCGTCGATCCGATCATGCTCGTCAATGCCGCGGGGGTTCTGCTCCCGATCTACGCAGAAGCCGAAGCCTGATCCGAGATTCCGGCCCGATCCTGAGATTCCGGTCCGGCCGCGCCTTCGGGCGCGGCCGGTGTTCCGGCCTGCCGGGGGCAGGCCGACGAGTGTGAGAGGTACCCGACCATGGGGCATTACAAGAGCAATCTCCGCGACGTGGAGTTCAACCTGTTCGAACTTCTCGAGCGCGACCGTGTACTCGGGACCGGTCCGTTCGAGGAGGTAGACCTCGATACCGCGAAGGTCGCACTGCGCGAGGTCGATCGTCTCGCCCGCGAGGAGCTCGCGGCCTCGTTCGAGGATTCCGATCGTAGTCCTACGGTCTTCGATGCCGCTTCGCACACGGTTACCGTCCCGCCGGCCTATGCGGCGACGTACAAGACGTGGATGGACGCCGAATGGTGGCGCCTGCGTGTGCTTCCCGAACTGGGCGGAACCCACGCGCCCAGTTCCCTGAACTGGGCTATCGGCGAGTTCGTCCTGGGCTCGAACCCGACCCTGTGGACATATGTGGGGTTCCCGACGGCCACGCGGGTGGTGTGGCGTCACGGCACCGATCGGGACAAGAAGATCGCGGAAATCGCTGCGGACAAGCAGTGGGGCGCGACGATGATGCTCACCGAACCGGACGCCGGTTCCGACGTCGGGGCCGGTCGCACCAAGGCCACCCCCAACGACGACGGCACCTGGAACATCACGGGTGTCAAGCGGTTCATCACTGCGGGCGAACACGATCTGACGGACAACATCATCCACATGGTTCTGGCCCGGCCCGCGGGTGTCGAGGGCGCCGGAGGGCCCGGCACCAAGGGACTCAGTCTGTTCCTCGTCCCCAAGTTCCACTTCGACCTCGAGACCGGTGAGCTCACCGGCGAGCGCAACGGTGTCTACGTCACGGGCGTCGAGAAGAAGATGGGCGTGAAGGTCTCCGCAACCTGTGAGATGACGTTGGGTGAGAACGAACCGGCACGCGGCTGGCTTCTCGGGGAGGTCCACGACGGCATCGGTCAGATGTTCGACGTGATCGAAGACGCCCGGATGATGGTGGGTTCCAAAGCGATCGCGACCCTGTCGAGCGGGTATCTCAATGCGCTCGAGTACGCCAAGATCCGGCTGCAAGGTGCCGACCTGACACGTTCGTCCGACAGGGCGGCACCCCGGGTGCCCATCACCCGCCACCCCGACATCCGCCGGTCGCTGCTCACACAGAAGTCGTTCGCGGAGGGGCTCCGGTCCCTGGTGCTGTACACCGCGTCGTGGCAGGATGAGATCGCGATCGGCAGCGCCGCCGGCACCGACACGACCCTCGCCGAGGCCGTCAACGACTTGCTCCTGCCCGTGGTCAAGGGATACGGCTCCGAACGTTCGTGGACGATCCTGGGAACGGAATCCCTGCAGACCTTCGGTGGATCGGGATACCTTCAGGACTATCCGCTCGAGCAATACGTGCGCGACGCCAAGATCGACACCGTCTACGAGGGAACGACCGCCATCCAGGCGCAGGACCTGTTCTTCCGCAAGATCGCCCGGAACAGGGGAGTGGCTTTCGGGCACCTTGTGCGAGAGATCTCGGGATTCGCCGACGATCCGGCCGCGGCCACGGAGCTGGCGTTCGAACGGGACCTTCTCGTCGAGGCGACCGACAGCGTGGAGTCGATCGTCGCGACGATGACTGCGGATCTCGCCCAGACGAATCCGAAGGTCCCCGGTGGTGACGAGAAGAACGTCTACAAGGTCGGACTCAACGCGAGCCGGCTGCTCTACGTGCTCGGTGACGTCCTCGTCGCCTGGCTACTGCTGCGCAGTGCCGCAATCGCTCTCCGCGCGCTCGACACGGACCTTCCCGCGGCCGAAAGGTCCTTCTACGAGGGCAAAGCTGCGGCAGCGCGGTTCTTCGCTCGCAACGTCCTTCCTGTCGTGGTGGCCGAGGGCAGGATCGCCGGTGCCGTCGACGATTCCGTGATGGGCCTGGACGAGGCAGCGTTCTGACGACAACAGCGTCCGAGAACGAGATGCGCGCCCGATCGAACCGATCGGGCGCGCATCTCGTGTGTGGTACCCGCGTTATGCGTGTCCGGTGGGCACCTCGGACGTGTGCTGCTCCCAGTAGTGGGCCTTCAACCTCCGCTTGAACAGCTTGCCGGTGTCCTCACGCGGCAGGACGTCCTCGAACACCACAACCTTGGGCACCTTGTACCGTGCGAGGCGACGGGCGACGTGCGCGCGGACGTCGTCCTCGGCGAGGGTCGCCCCGGGATCCGGTTGAATGTGCGCCGCCACGGCTTCACCGAAATCCGGATCGGGAATGCCGAACACCGCGACGTCGGCCACTCCGTCGAGGCCGAGTATCACCGATTCGATCTCGGCCGGATAGATGTTGACCCCGCCGGAGATGATCATGTCGTTCCGGCGGTCGCTCAGATACAGGAAGCCGTCCGCGTCGACATAGCCGATGTCACCGACGGTGACGAACCCGTCCTTCTCCATGGCGCGGCGTTTGGCGTCGTCCCCCAGGTACGTGAAGTCGGGCCATGCGGAGAACGGCCGGAGGTAGATGTCGCCGGGCTCACCGACGGCGGCCTCGCTGCCGTCTGCGGCGATGATCCGCACGGCGGCATCGGAGACCGGTCTGCCTACCGTGCCGGGGTGCGCGAGCCATTCCTCGCTCGAACAGATCACGGCAGCACCGGATTCGGAACCGCCGTAGTACTCGTGGACGATCGGGCCGAACCAGTCGATGATCGCGCGCTTGACGTCGGGTGGGCACGGGGCGGCCGCGTGGACGACGGCGATCAACGACGACAGGTCGTACCGCTCCCGCACCGGTGCCGGCAGCTTCAGCAGGCGCACGAACATCGTGGGAACGGCCTGGAGGTGTTCGATCCGGCGTTGCTCGATCGCCCGGAGGAGTTCCTCCGGATCGAAGCGCGGCATGATCTCGACGTCCAAGCCCAGTGCGAACGCGAACTGGAACTGCGTGTTCGGGGCGGTGTGGTACATCGGTGCGGCGACGAGCGTGGAACGTGCAGTGCCGAACCCGAACGCCGCGATCACCACCTCGTGCAGCGCGGTGACGTCCTGGGGAGCAGTCGGACTGCGCAGGATCCCCTTGGGCAATCCGGTGGTGCCGGAGGTGTAGATGACGCTCATGGGCGGTTCGGTGATCCCGGCGATGTGCGGCTCGTGGACGTCGAGCAGTTCGTCGAGGTCCGGGTATCGCCGCGAGGCGGCGGGACGGTCGAATCCGTAGGCGGCCGCCACTACCTGCGGCGTCCGCACTTCGACGATCGTGGTACCCGGCGAGAGAACCGCTTCGACCTTCGGGAGCAGGTCGGTGTGCACCAGCACCACCTTGGCCGCGCTGTCGGTGAGCACGTGACCGAGGTCGTCGGAGTTCCCGTGCCAGTTCGCAGGGACCGGAACCGCACCGATCGCGGCACCGGCGAGGGTGGCCTCGACGAAGCCGATCTCGTTGCGCATCACCAGCGCGTATCGGTCACCGTGCCCCACACCGAGCGCGGACAACGCCGAGGCCAGGCGAGTGGCGCGCACCCGTATCTCCGAGTGGGTACGGACGTCGTTGCCGCAACGGATGACTGCTTCGGTCGTCGTCATCGGTTTCCTTCCGTGTCGCGCACGATGCAGAGGGCGTCGACCGCGACGAGACCGTCCTCGGTGACGAGGAGCGGATTGACGTCGAGTGATTCGATCCAGCCGTGGCACGCGGCGGCCAGCTGTCCGAAGCCGACGAGAAGGTCGGCGAGCTGCGCGAGGTGCCAGGGCTCGGATCCGCGATAACCGTGCATCAGGCGCAGGTCGCGGAACTCGTCGATGAGAGCCACGGCGTCGGTGTGGGTCAACGGTGCCGGACGACCACCGACTCGTTCGAGTACCTCGACGAGGATGCCACCGATACCCAGCACCACCATCGGGCCGAGCTCGCTGCGTCCCTCGATGCCGACCAGCAGTTCACCTCGCGCGGCCGTCATCGGCTGGATGGCCACGGTCTCGGGCAGCCCGTGTTGCTGCGCGATCGCGCGTATGTCGGCCACGGCGCGTTCGAGGTCGTCCCGACCGACGTCCAGCGCGACGGCTCCGAGCTCCGTCCGGTGGGGCACATCGGCGAGTTTCACCGCGTACGGTCCCGCGAAACCGGGCTCGACCTGCTCACCGGTGTCGACGGTGCAATGCGGCGCCGTGGATATGCCGAACCGGTCGAGCAGCGCCATGGCCTGGGTGAACGGCAGAAAACTCCGGCCGTCACCGGCGTCGGGGAGCGGTCCGGTCGGGCGCGGGACGGGCGTAACGGCGTCGGCCGGCGGACGTGGCGTCCCACGGTCGCGGACGAACGTGCCCATCGTGTGCAGTCCGCGCAGCGTGCCGCGGAGCCCGTACCCGAGTGCGACGCTCCCATCGGAACCGATGACGTCCTGCGCATAGGCACCGACGGGGCCGGCACCGGCCGCGATCGCGACCGGCTTTCCGAATCGGCGTGCAGCGACGGCAACGTCGTCGATGAGGCGGCGGTACATCGGGGAGTCGTCGCCCTCGCCCCACATGTTGACGAAGACGACGGCCTCGAGTTCGGGTGATCCGACGTAACGGTCGACGATGTCCGTCCAGAACGTCGCGCCGAAGCCGGTGGTGTCGAGGGGGTTCGGGACGGTGATGCCCGGGATGGTCGAGCGCACCCAGTCAGCAAGGTCGTCCAGGGGCGGGAGGACCAGACCTTCCGCTTCGGCGAGGTCGTAGGCCAGGGACGCAAACCCTCCGGTCCCGGCAACGACACCGAGACGTTCGACCTTGTTCCACTTGGCGGGGTCGAGTTGGCCGACGAGCGACAGCCGGTCGACGAGTTCCTCGAGATCGTGGGCGAGTTGGATGCCTGCGTGACGGAACGCCACGTCGTAGGCCCAGGCGCTCCCGGCCAGAGCTCCCGTGTGCGAGGCCGCCATCTGCTGGGTCCGGCTGTTGCGTGCGAGTTTGAGCGCCACGATCGGCTTTCCCGCTGCGATGCATCGGCGGGCCGCGCGCAGGAACTCCTCGGGCCGGCGGATGCCCTCCACAATCAGTCCCACGGCGGCGGTCTCCGGGTCCGAGGCCAGGAAGTCCACGTAGTCGGCCATGTCGGTGGTGACTTCGTTTCCGGCCGAGATCAATCGCGAGATACCCATGCCGGTGCGAGCGCGGGCGGCGATCGCGATGCCACCGATCATCGCGCCGCTGTGGGAGACGATCGACACCCCACCCGCCGGCGGCCGGTAGTCCGCCGAGGCGGTCAGGTTGAGACTGCGGGGAACACTGATGTAGCCCAGGCTGTTCGGCCCGATCACGGCCATTCCGCCGCGTTGCGCTGCGGCGGCGAGTCGACGCTGGAGATCCTCCCCGTCCGCGCCTACTTCGGAGAAGCCGGCGGCGTAGATGACGAGCCCTCCGCAGTCGAGTGTCGCGCACTCCTCGGCCAGGGTCACCGTCCGTTCGGCCGACATCACGGACAGGACGGCATCGATGGGTTCAGCTATGTCCGCGATGGTGCGATAGGTCGGTTTTCCCAGAACGGTGGGTGCCGTGGGGTGGACGAAGAACACCTCGGCGTCGCTGTCGAGCGTCGGCTCGATGAAGGGCGCAACGGGGGATTTGTCGCTCAGTCCGACAACCGCGATGGTCGACGGGTTCAGCACGCGTTCGAGAGAGGGTGAGGGGCGAACGTCGGACTCCTGTGTGCGGGAGGAACCGTCGTCCGAGATGAGGGTCATGGTTGTGGACCTCCGGGCGAGAGTGGGAACGTCTGGACGAGTGCCCGGCCGTTGTGTCCGCGTCCGGGGATGTGTCGGGACGGAGCAGAACTCAGGCCGGGGAAAGGACCGGAACCGCGGGTGCGGGTACCGGCGGTGTCTTTGCGGCACAGGCTGGTGTGATCCGGGCCGTGCCACTATCTGCTGAAAATCTATCCTGTGAACCCTCGTTATGGCCAGATCATTGTGCATTTTGAAAAAAGTCCTGGGAAATACCTTCCACAGTTAGTGATAACTATGTAACATTGCTCACAACCCCATCGCGAGGCGATGTCGGGATTCGAACTCGATTTTCGGAGGACCCATGGCCAGGACCGAAGCTCTCGTGCGCGCCGAGAAGATGTGGGTGGAAGGTTTCCCTGACCCGGCGACGGCGACGGTGGACGATCTGCGCGACGCATACGACCGGCTGTTTCTGCAGTTCCCCCTCCCCGAGGGCATCGAGCCGGTCGAGGCTGAGGTCGGCGGCGTCCCCGTCCTGTTCGTCACGGCTGAGGGAGCGGCGCAGGACAAGGTCCTCGTCTGGTTCCATGGTGGCGGGTACATCATGGGCAGCGCGCGGGGCTTCCAGGAACTCGGACACAACCTCTCACGCGCCAGCGGCGTGACCGTCGTCCTGCCCGACTACCGGCGTGCACCCGAGAATCCGTTCCCCGCTGCCGTCAACGACGGCATCGCCGTGATCTCCGCACTCGTCTCGCAGTATGGTGCGGGCAATGTCGCGGCCGGTGGCGACTCGGCCGGCGGCGGACTCGGACTCGCCGCTCTTCTCGCGGTGCGTGACAAGGGTGAATCACTACCTGCAGCAGCGGTATTCATCTCAGCCCTCCTCGACCTCACGGCAAGCGGCGACAGCATCGACGAATTCGACGGCAAAGACGTCGCGGTCTCACGCGGGTCGATCGGCAACGTCGGCGACGCGTACCTGCAGGGCCACAATCCGAAGGATCCGCTGGCATCTCCGCTCTTCGCCGACCTGCACGACGTGCCGCCGACACTCTTCCTGGTCGGTTCCGGTGAGGTGCTCCTCGACGACTCCCGTCGAGCGGCCGCCGCGATCGTGGAGAACGGCGGAGCGGCGAGCGTCTCGACGTACGACGACATGGTCCATGTGTGGCCGCTGTTCTCGTCGATCCTGCCGGAGGGCATTCAGGCCGCGGATGAAGCTGGAGCCTTCATCCGCAAGCAACTCGGACTCTGACACCTCGTCGGGTCCCACCAGACATGCGGGTGCCGCACCGGCGGTGCGGCACCCGCATTCCACTCCTCCATCCGGCATCACCACGTACGAAAGGCATCCGACATGCCCGCACAGCAACTCGACGAACTGGCAACGCGCTTCCGCGACGCCATGGCCGCGGTGTGCACACCGGTCGCGGTCGTGACCGCGATGGACGGGGACCGCCCCCACGGCACGACCGTCAGCGCCTTCGCGTCGCTGTCGATATCGCCGCCGTCGGTGCTGGTCTCCCTCGATCGGGGATCGGACCTGCTGGCACTGGTCCTCAGATCGGGGCGCTTCGGGATGAACGTCCTCGGCAGTCGGCAGTCGGCGCTCGCCGGGCAGTTCGCGCGCAAGGGGCAGGACAAATTCCAGGACGTCGCGTGGCGGGTCGACGGGGGAGTGCCGCGTATCGCCGATGTCCCGCACTGGATCGCTGCCGAGGTGATGGAAACCCTGGAGGTGGCCGACCACACGGTCGTGTTCGGGCGCGTCGTGGACATCGCCAGCGAAACGATTCCGCCCCTGACCTACCACGGCAGGGCTTTCGGCACCCACGCGGCGCTCGCGACCACGGGCAGGGCGCAAGCATGACTCACTCGGAAATCGTCGACTCCGCAGTCGATCACCAGGGTGCGCTCGAACGTGCCCGAAACTCCTTCGCCGCGGTATTCGGCAACGGACGCCTCACACTCGAACAACTCCGGCACAACCTCGACGAGATGATGCTGGAACCCGAACTTTCCGCGGATGTTTCGGTCGACGAAATCGTCGTCGGCGGCGTCGGAGCGTTACGCGTCGCGGCCGGACCCGCGATCGACGACAACGTGCTCGTGTGGTTTCACGGCGGTGGCTACGTCATGGGGAGTCCGTACGGATACCGCCATGCCGCCGCAGCGCTGTCCCGGGCGCTCGGGTCCGCGGTCATCCTGCCCGACTACCGGCTCGCTCCGGAACATCCGTTTCCCGCCGCACTCGAGGACGCGGCGGCTGTGGTGGACGCCTTGATCGCCGAATACGGACCCGGGCACACGGCCGTCGGCGGTGATTCCGCCGGCGGTGGCCTGACGGTGGCCGTCCTGGTCGACGCCCGCAACCGCGGCGCCACGCTGCCTGCGGTCGCCGTCGCGGTGTCTCCCCTCGCCGATTTCACGGCATCCGGAGAAAGCGTCGCCACCAACCGGGACACCGACCCGGTCATCACCGAACGCTCGCTCGGCATGCTCGCCGCCACATACCTCCGCGGGCACGACCACGACCACCCCCTTGCCTCTCCGGTCTTCGCCGACCTCACCGGCCTACCTCCGATCCTGCTGCTGGCCAGCGACAGCGAAATCCTGCTCGACGATGCGGTCCGGATCCACCATGCGGTGCAGTCCGGGGGCGGCACGAGCACGCTGTCCGTCTACCCGGACACCTGCCATGCGTGGACGCTCTTCACCGACTTTCTCCCTCGAGCACGCGACGGCGTCGCCGAGATCGCTGACTTCTTCCGGAAGGTTCTTCCATGACTGTGAGTATCGTCGACGACAAATCGGTGCGGCACATCCTGATCGATCGTCCCGAACGCATGAACGCCGTCGACAAGGACACCTTGCACAACGTCTCCGATGCCGTCCAGAGTGCCGGCGAGGATCCCGCCGTGCGAGTGATCGTGCTCTCTGGGACAGGCCGGTCCTTCTGCGCCGGAGGAGATCTCGACGTCGAGGACCCGCTGTCGGTCGAGAACACTGCCAGCACCTCCGACGCGGCTTCCCGGTGCATCACCACGATCACCCGAGTCTCCCGTCCGGTCGTCGCCGCCGTCCGCGGACCAGCTGTAGGAGTGGGGGTCTCGCTTGCCCTCGCCGCCGATCTCACCGTCGTCCGATCCGACGCCTTCTTCTCGATGCCGTTCACCTCGATCGGGTTGATGCCCGACGGCGGTGCGACGGCACTGGTCGCCGCATCGGCCGGCCGCGCGATCTCGATGCGGATGTCGCTGCTCGGAGAACGCCTGAGCGCACAGGAAGCCGAGCGGGCCGGACTGGTGGCGGCAGTGTACGAGCGGGACGTGTTCGAGTCGGAACTCGAAGAACTCACGACACGCCTGAGCGGAATCTCCCTCGACTCGATCATCGAAACCAAACGCGCCATCAACGAGGCGAGTCTGCGCGAACTCGGGAACGCGTTTGCCCGTGAGCGCGATGGCCAAATTCGATTGACGACCAGGGACGACTTCCGCTCCGCAATCCTGGCCTTCACAGCCAAGCGCTCTCGGCCGGAATCCGCAACCAACGCGAGGAGCGGCAATGTCGATCGCTGAGATCAGCTATATGCCCCGGCTCGATCCGCGGTGCACTGTCCAGGATCGCGTCGAACGGGCGGTGGCCGATATCGCCGCCGGAAAATCGATCGTTCTGTTCGATCCCGCTTGCGGAGAAGCGAGCCTTGTCGTTGCTGCCGAGTTCGCGACCACCGAATCCCTGGCGTTCATGATTCGGCACACCTCAGGGTTCGTGAAAGTCGCGGTACCGGAGGAAGATTGCGTCCGTCTCCAACTGCCTCAAATGTGGCAACTTGTTGCACCGGTGGTGAGTTCGATCCCGGCGGTGACCGTGGACGCCGCGGAAGGTATCGGTACCGGAATCTCGGCAGCCGACCGAGCGCACACCATCAGGACCATCGCAGACCCGCGTACCGTTCCGTCCGGGCTGTCCCGGCCGGGACACGTGGCCCCGGTCATTGCCCGAAACGCTGGGTCGGGCATCGCCGAAACGATAGTGCGCTTGGTGCAAGCGGCCAGCATGCGACCGATGGCCGCCATGTGCGAACTCGTTTCCCCAATCGATGCGACGAGGATGGCGAGCGAAGGAGAGGTCAGCGACTTCGCGCGAGATCACGCGTTGACCTACCTCTCGGTATCCGACGTAGCGATGCGCGTGCACTGAGTGCCGGATTCCCAGTTACCGATCCGGTGGCCTTCGTCTGAGGAGTTTCCATGTCTTTTGTTGTGACACAGCCATGCTGCAACGATGCCAGCTGTGTCCCGGTGTGCCCTGTCAACTGCATCCGCCCGACCCCAGATGATCCGGAGTTTCGCACGACAGAAATGCTCTACATCGATCCGCAGACCTGCATCGACTGCGGCGCGTGCATGGAAGCGTGCCCCGTCGAGGCGATCTGCCACGAGGACGAACTTCCGGAACACCAGTCGCGGTACCGTGAAATCAATGCGGAGTACTTCCGTCGCCACCCGCTCGACTCTTCCGTACCGCCGTTCGACAAGCCGATGCCGGTGAAAGTGCCGAAGCTGGACGTGCCTTTGCGAGTGGCCGTCGTCGGCTCGGGACCGGCCGGTGTGTACGCCGCGGCCGAGTTGCTCGGCAGAATGCCGAGCCGCGGCGTCGAGATCGAGATGTTCGATCGTCTGCCCACGCCGTGGGGTCTCGTGCGCGCTGCGGTCGCCCCCGATCATCTCGGCACGAAGGCAATCACCGAAGTGTTCCGCAAGATCGCTGCGAAGCCCGGGTTCCGGTTCCACCTCAATGTCGAGATCGGCCGGCATCTCACCAATGATGAGCTGCTCGCTCACCACCATGCCGTGATCTATGCCGTCGGCGCACTCGAGGACCGCGAACTCGACATCCCCGGAACGGAGCTGCCGGGCAGTGTAGGAGCCACCGAGTTCGTTGCCTGGTACAACGGGCACCCCGATTTCGCGCACCGGACATTCGATTTGGGGTGCGAGCGTGCGGTGATCATCGGGAACGGGAACGTCGCCCTGGATGTCGCGCGGCTACTCGTCACGGACCCTGATGAGCTGGTTCGAACTGATATGGCAGAGCATGCAGTGGAAGCTTTGCGCAAGGGCAAGATTCGAGAGGTCGTCGTGCTGGGGAGGCGGGGGGTCACCCAGGCTGCGTACACCACGCCCGAGCTCCTGGCGCTCGGTTCCATCCCGGGTGTCGACGTCGTGGCCGATACAGGCGAGTTCGACCTCGGAGATGCGACCGACGTTGACCGGTCCTTTTCGGCGGACCTCAAGACTCGGATCGCCCGAGAGTACGCCGACGTAATTCCCACTCCGGGGCACAAGCGCATTGTCTTGCGGTACCTGGCGTCGCCGACCCGGATTCTCGGGAAGGATCGTGTCGAGGGCGTCGAGATCGTCCGTAACGAGCTGGTCCGGGCCGAGGACGGTGCACTCGCGGCCCTGGCCACCGAACATCGGGAAGTCCTCGAGGCCGGGCTGATACTGAGGTCGATCGGTCTCCGCGGCACCGCCGTACCGGATGTGCCCTTCGACGACGTCTCAGGGAGGATCCCCAACGTCGACGGCAGGATCGTCGATCCGAACACCGCGGCGACGATTCCGGGGTTGTACACCACAGGATGGGTCAAACGCGGGCCGTCGGGTGTAATCGGCACCAACAAGCAATGCGCCCACGACACGGTGGCAGCGTTGATCGACGACATGGTCGGGGGACGGCTGCCGCAGCCGAAGTTCGGTGACGGAAACGCTCTGACTGCGCTGGTCCATGAACGCCGCCCCGAGGTCGTCGACCGGGAAGGCTGGTTGGCGATCGACGCGGAGGAACGGTCACGCGGACGGGAACGCGGCCGCCCTCGAGTCAAGCTCACCAATATCAAGGAGATGCTCGATATCGCACGCAAGGTGACAAATACGGCGAAATAGAACGCGATCAAGTGCTGCAACGCCGGCGTAGAGGACGTCGAGTGAAACCGTGCCCGGATCCTAAGTGACCAGAGTTCACCGGCCGTTCAGGCAATCGCGAGCGCAGGAAGTGGAGGGGCGGTTGCGCTGCTCTTGTCGTGCAACTGAGTGTGTGTTACTGCACCTGGATGGCCGCCGATGCCACCATGCCTTCCTCACCGTGACCCGGTCAAAAAGGGGCCCCCAGAACCCGGCGACGACAGCGACTTGATCGCATTGAGCGTGCCCGAGATCCGACGGCTGCTCTGCGACCTGATCTGGACGTATGCACCCGATCCGAGCCACGTCCTGGCACGCTCCCAGTGGCGTCGCCGCCACCAACACCGAGCCCGACGACAATCCCACTACCGAGCCCGACGACATCTCCCCTAAACGCGACTGTAGTACTAATTAAAGCCCCCGATTCCGATGATGCCGACTTTGTCGCCAGGTCGAAACCGTGCGCGCGTAATCACGGCGTGGTGAGCAACGTTGCCGGCATCGGTACCCGCGGCAGCGGGAACGAAGTCGAGACCGTCGGGAATCCTCACACAGAGTTTGCGATGGCGGTTGTCTTCTCCGCGTTGGCGCCGTCCTTGAAGTAGCCATTGGCGTTGGGCGGACCCGAGGGCACCCCCACGCGGTCGCCCACCTCGAGGTTCGTGACGCCCTCACCGACGGCGGAGACGACCCCTGCGGGCTCGTGGCCCAGGGCGATGGGCAAACTTGGAAAATTAGCTGACCAGTTCGGATCGTCCAAGGCAGAGATATCAGAGTGGCACAGACCGCTGGCCTTGACGTCGATGATTACTTAGCCGGGCTGGGCCACTGGGGCGGGGACATCCTGCAGTTCCGGAGGCCTTCCTGCGCCGTTGAATACCCAAGCCTTCAGTGTGGCGTCCTTTCGGGAGATGACCGTGATACACGCAGGGTGAGGATCAGGCGTCCCCGGCGCTCTGCCGCATGGCGGTCAGCGCGTCGTGCAGCTGGGTCACATCAGTCGGGCTGCTACCACGCATTCCGAAGTCGATGGCCGTCAGAGCGCGGGTCGCGGTGTCGATGGCCTCGCGTCCCTTCTGGGTGATCGTCACGCAGGTGGCCCGGCGATCGGTGGGGTGCGGACTGCGCGCGAGGAGCTCGCGCTGCTCGAGCCGATCGGTGGCCAGCGTCGCGGTCGTCGCATGCACCATCAGGTTGCGGGCGAGGCTGGATATCAGCCGGGTCCCGTGCTCGGAGAGCTGCAGCGTCATGAGCAACAGGTAGTCGGTCATGTTGAGCCCGTGCTTCTTGAGCTCCGAGTCCACCTCGTCGGCCACCAGGCGCTGATACCGGAGCAGCGAGGTGAGGGTGAGGAACCGCTGTTCGTCACCGTCGAGCTTCTGCTGCTCCCAGTAGTGCCGAGCCCAATCCACCGGGTCGGTCATCGTATCCGGTGTGACCTCTGTACTTGTCACTCGCTTACCCGCCATTCTCATTAGTCTACTCATCGAGTTTCCGGCCGGAGGGCCGGCTCACCGAGCGGCGCCGAGATGGTCGCCGAGCGAGCGGATCTCGCCGGAACCACTCCCGGGCAGGCGGCGCATCGCCTTCTTGTCCAGCTTCCCCACCGCGGTGCGCGGCAGCGATTCGGTCAGGTAGACCTGCCGGGGGATCTTGTAGCCGGCCAGTCGGCTCCGCGCGAACTGCTCGAGCTCGGAGCGATCCGGCGGAGATGACGGATCGGCAGGAACGATGAGCGCGGCAAGGCTCTCGCCCATCTCGTCGTGTGGCAACCCGAAGCATGCGACGTCGGCGACCGACGGATGTTGGGCCAGAGCCTGTTCGACTTCGGCGGGATAGATGTTGACGCCGCCCGAGACGACCATGTCCGACAGACGGTCGGTGATCCAGACGTAGCCGTCGCTGTCCATCCTCCCGATCTCGCCGAGGGTGAACTCCTGGCCACTGCCGGCGCCGCTGATGTAGTTGATCCCGTGGCCGCTGGTGTCGCGGAACCACAGTGGGCCTTCGGTGTCCGGTGGCGCCGGCTGCCCGTCGTCGCCGAGGATGTAGGCCTCGAAAGGAGGTACCGCGCGACCGACCGATCCGGGACGCTCCAGCCACTCCGACGAGCTGATCATGCAGGTCGTACCGACCTCACTGGCGCCGTAGCTCTCCCAGACGCGATCGCCGAGCCAGTCGATCATGGCATGTTTCACCGGTACCGGGCACTTCGCGCCGACCTGCAGGACGTAGCGCAGCTCGCTCAGATCGGCGGTGCGGAGGCGCTCCTCGGGTAGCGCCAGCAGTCGCTGGAAATGGGTCGGAACCATGATCGTGGAGCCGATCCGGTCCCGTTCGATGGCCGCGAGCACTGCCTCCGCCCCGAACTTGCCGATCACTGTGACCGGCGCACCCCCGGCCAGAAGTCGGGTCCCGGTGAGCGGACCCGAGTGATACATCGGGCCGACCACCAGGTGCCTGCCGAAATCCACCATCCGGTTCTGCGCCAGGCCGGCCAGATGCCGGGTGATGTCGGCGCCACCCACCCATGAGGTGAACGGCAACTCGACGCCCTTCGGCCGTCCGGTGGTGCCGGAGGTGTACACCAGCGTCCGGCGGGGTGTCAGATCGGTCGGCGGCTCGGCGGGATCACGGGCCCAGTCCCGCCATGCGGCGACGCCGGCGGGCAGCGGTTCGGCGGATCGGCCCCAGGCGGCGACCGTGGTGATGCCGGCGAGTCGTGCGGCCTCGGCGGCGACCGGCGCGGTCCCGCGGTCACACAGCACCGCCCGGGCCCCGGAATCCTCCAGGATGTACGCGGTCTCGGCCGCCGTCAGATGCGAGTTGACCGCGACGGCCGACGAGCCCGCCAGAGTGCAGGCGACATATCCGAGCAGGGTCTCGGCGGAGTTGCCTGCGAGGATCGCCACCCGTCGCCGGGCGCCGAGATCGGCGGCGATCAGGGCGTTGACGGCGGGACGCAGCCGTTCGTCGACGTCGCGCCAGCTCAGCGCGCACTCGTCGTCGCGGAGCGCCACTTCGTCGGGACGCTCCGCGGCGAGCTGGGCGGCGAAGGTCATCGCGCTACCGCCACAGGCGTTTCCGTCGCCCAGTCACGCAGTTGCACGACGGCGTCGTGTTCCTTGCCGTGGACGTCGGCCAGCGGCAGGATGCCCTCGAAGATCTCGCCGTTGGTGCCGTCGACCGTCACGGTCTTCCCGATGAGGGAGTCCAGGACGCCCTGCCCACACCCGACGATGCACGGCGTGCCGAGTTCTCGACTGACCACCGCGGCGTGGCTTGTGGCTCCGCCGATCTCGGTGATGATGGCCTCGGAGACCACCATGCCGGCCACATCGTCGGGGTCGGTGGTGGGACGGGCCAGGATCACCGGGATACCCTCATCGGAAAGTTTCTCTGCCGCCTCGCAATCGGAGACCACACGGCCGCTGGCCACGCCCGGACACGCGGGCAGTCCGGAGGCGACCAGGGTGGCGTCGCGGCGCGCCACCGGATCAACGTGGGGTGCGGTTGCCGCCGCGATCTGGGCATCGGTGGCCAGGGCCACCGCCTCCTGCCGCGTGATGATGCCCTCCTGGGCGAGGGTCACCGCGATCCGGACCGCCGCCTGCGGCGAGCGCTTGGCCGCGCGCGTCTGCAGGAGCCAGAGTCGCCCGTTCTCGACGGTGAACTCGATGTCCTGGGCATCGCGACCGTGTCGCTCCAAGGCTTCCGAGGCCGCCATCAGCTGGGCGTGGACCTCGGGCAACAGCTTCTCGAGTTCTTCGAGGTGCAAGGCGTCGAACCGGCCGGACACCACGTCCTCGCCCTGGCCGCCGGGCAGCCACTCGCCGTACGGGGCGGGATCGCCGGTCAGCGGATTGCGGCTGAACAGGACGCCGGTGCCGGAGTTCTCGTCGTAGTTGCCGAAGACCATCGCCTGAACGGTCACCGCGGTGCCGCCCTCGTGACTGATGTCGTGGTGCGCGCGGTAGGAGCGAGCTCGTGGCGAGTTCCAGGAGGCGAACACCGCCTCCGCCGCGAGGATCAGGTCGTCCCAGGGCACGCCGGTGGCCTCGGTCCCGACCACCCGGGAGAACTGCTCGACGAACCGTCGGTGGGTGTCGGCAGCGAAGTCGGGACTGCCGCTGTATTCCGCCACGCGGCGCTCCACGTCGGTATTCATCCCGAGGTTGAGGACGGTGTCCATCATGCCGGGCATGCTCTGCGCGCCGCCGGAGCGAACCGAGACGAGCAGCGGCGCGGTGTCGCAGCCGAGGCGGCGGCCGGTCTCGGCCTGCAACCGGTCGATGCCATCACTCATGTGCTGCATGATGCGGTCGGTGAGCCGACCGTTGTTGGCACTGACCTCCGCGCAGAACGCGGTGGACAGGACGAATGCCGGCGGCACCGGCATCCCCAGGGCACGCATCCGGTTGATGCTGCGGGCCTTACCGCCGACGAGGGCGGGATCCAGATCGGGAGCATCTCCCAGCCAGATGAACGTCATCGGTGTGTTCCCTCCTAGACGGCGCGGCCGGCGGCCGCTTCTTCGGCCCGGCTGAGGCCGAGCAGTCCGATCAGTTCTTCGTGAAGTTCGAACCACACGGTGTGGTAGCTGTCGGCGATGGGCCGCGCGACGAAGCCCTTGTCGCCCGCGGTGATCTGCTCGATCGCGTTGGCGAAGCGGGCCCGGTAGGTGGCCAGCCGGGGCGCGATCACCGACATGCGGTCGACCAGCGGGGTGAAGCTGTCGTCGAGCGCGACCAGTCGCGCGATGATCTGACCGTCGTAAGTGGCGTCCGTGTGGTCGTTCGGTGCACCGTCACGGAGTTGCCAGTCGGTAATGATGTGCTTGAGATCGCTGTTGTGGTCGTCGAATTCGCCGTAGAGCACGCTCAGTGCGGTCTGATCGATGTCATCGCGTTCCGCGGCCACCAGGGTGGCGAGACGTTCGCGGCCCTCCGGGGTGAGGCGCACGGACGGCTCGCCCTTGACGAGGCCGGCACCGCGCAGCTCGGCCAGGACGGCGCTCGCCGCGTCGACGTCGAGACCGGTCGATGCCGCGGCGAGTTCGGGCGACAGGCGGCCCTTCATGCGGGCCGCCTGCAGGATGGTGAGCTCGTGGGCCACGATTCTCCTCTTTCGTTGCGCGTGGACTGGATGAGGTTCTCTATAGCGCAATCATCTATCGCAAGATAATCTACGAATAGAGTATTAACCGAAAGTGGCTGAGACGTCAATCACAGGAGCCCCTGGGCCGCGGCCACGTCCGCGCGTACCGACCGGGCCGGCACGAAGGTTTACTCTACACATGGAAAATCTAGTGTTAGAGTAATTGGGGCATGAGGCAGTGCCCACACCGAGGAAGGTGGGTCGACGATGATCCTCTCGATGGTCCGTCACGGAGAGCCGGCCCGAGCCGCTTCCGGAGAGCTCCAGAACGATCCGCCGCTGAGTCCTCTCGGCGTCGCGCAGATGCAGGAAACCGGAGGGCTGCTGCGGGCCGACGGCTATGACGCGGTGTTCGCCTCGAATCTGCGCCGGGCGACCGAGAGCGCCCGGTGTGCGCTCGGCCCCGACGTCCCGGTCAGCGAGGTCGCCGACCTCGCGGAGTTCGACCGAGACAGCGACTATCTGCACTACGAAGACGGTGCCGACGTGTGGCAGCGATACCGCGAAGGAGACCTGAGCCCCTGGGGGACGACCGCCGAGGAGTTCCGGCAGCGGGTGGTGACCGCGCTCGAGGCGATCCGGATCGAGCACGTCGGCGAGCGGGTGGTCGCGGTGTGCCACGGCGGAGTCATCAACATCTTCTTGGCCTGGATACTCGGCGAGTCGGCGCTACGCCTGTTCGCGCCCGACTACGGCTCGGTCAGCCGTTTCGAGTACCGCGCGGACGCGGGGTGGTCGGTCCGCGAACTGAACGCCCGGCCGCCGACACGCGCCCCCGGAGCTCCGGTCAGGAGTGTTCCGGTGGCGAGGGCGGGTGCCTCGTGGAACTGATCTTCGTCCAACATGCCGACGCGGCGACCCGGGACATCGAAGGTGGCGCATTCGTGCCCGGCGCGACAGGTGGACACCAGGCGCCGGCCGTCGCGCGGCGGCTCGGCGCGGAAGGTGGATGGGATGCGCTCTACGCCGCGGGCCCACCGGCTGCCGACACCGCGGCCGCGATCGGCGCGGCGACCGGGTTGACGCCCAGGTCGAGTCCCGCGACCGCGGACGCCGTCGACGCCGTGATCGCCGATCACCCCGGGCAGCGGGTGCTCGTCTGCGCCTGCCCCCAGGTGATCGACGAGATCGTGCGCCGGGCTCTCGGCGTGGCCGCGCAGGTGGTCCGTTCGCCCGACCCGACCGGCATCACCCGGATCATGGCGTCCCGCGCCGGGCACCGGGAAATCGTGTCCCTCAACGACACCGCACACCTTCGCGTCGGAGAACCGTTCCGAAACATCGCGAACCACGACAACTCCCTGAACCACAACGAAACTGGGAAGGCTCAACCATGACAACCCCCGACTTCGACGTCATCGTCATCGGCTCCGGTGCGGCCGGATTGTCCGCCGGATTGTCCGCGATCGAGCACGGCGCCTCGGTCCTCATCGTCGAATCGCAAGGCGAGGTCGGCGGGTCGTCCCGGCTGTCCGGCGGCGTCGTCATGGCGAGCCGGAGCACGTTGCAGCAGGCCGCCGGCATCGACGATGCCGAGGGCAACCTGTTCCGGGAGTACATGTCTCTCAACGCCTGGGATCTCTCGGCCGGGCCGGTGCGACGCTGGGCCGACTCCCTCGGCGAGACGATCGACTGGTTGCAGGGCCACGGAGTGCCCTTCTACGAGCAGCTCATCTTCGGCGGTGACGAGAGCCGCCCTCGCGGGCACTGTGTCGAGGGCGGCGGACAGGCGCTGGTCAAGGCGCTGGCGGCGGCCTACACCGCGCGCGGCGGTGAGATCGCCTTCGGGCGTCGGGTCGACTCGCTGGCCGTCGAGGGCGGTGACCTCGTCGGAGTCGTGTCGGGCGGAGAGACGCTGACCGCTGCGGCCGTGGTGCTGGCAAGCGGCGGATTCGGTGCCAACCCGGACCGTCTCGCGGAGTTCTACCCGTCGGCGTGGGTGCCCGGTGAGAGCTTCTACATCGGGGCCGACGGCGCGCAGGGTGATCACCTGGACTTCGCCGAGCAGCTCGGCGTCCAGCTCACCGGATTCGACCGGGGTCTGCGGATGCTGAACCCCGGTATCGACAAGGTCCACGAGGCCTTCCTGCCCGGCTGGACCATCCTGGTAGACCGGCACGGCCGGCGATTCGCCGACGAGACCGCGCCTTACGGAATCCTCGACGCGCTGATGCGAAACCGGGGCAACGTCGGCTACGTGATCTTCGACGAGGCCTGCCTGAACCCGCCTGCCGCGCTCGCCGACCGCTACCGCGATGCCTACAAGCAGGTCTGGCCCAACCATGCCGCGTTCCGTCCGAAGCATTACACCGCCGAGGTCATGGAGTTGTTCGCCGAACACGAGCGCGTGCACATCGCCGACACGGTCGAAGCGCTGGCAGCGTCGATCGGAATCCCGGACGTCGACCTCCGCGGTGAGATCGACCGCTACAACGACCTCGTCGCACTCGGCGAGGACGCCGACTACGCCAAGCCGGCCAAGTTCCTCAACCCGCTGGCCACCGGTCCGTTCTACGCCGTCGAGGTCCGCCCGACCGCGATCGCGCACACCGGCTTCGGCCTCAAGATCGATGAGGCCGGGCGGGTGCTGGCCCGCACCGGTCAGGTGATCCCCGGGTTGTACGCGGCAGGTGAATGTACCGGCGGAATCTCGGGCCGGGTCTACGTGGGCTCGGGAAGTTCCCTGGCCAGCGCCACCGGATTCGGCCGCATCTGCGGCCAGACCGTCACCGAACGACTCAGCCAGACGCCGGTCTCGGTGTGAACCGTAGATCACCGTCTTCGACCCGACAGGAGGGGCAGATGGCCTCAGATGATGGCGTAACCGCCGGCCTCAGCGACGACGAGCTCGCCGAGATGTATCACCTCATGCTCGTCACGACCCTGGCCGACGAGCGTTCGGCTCGCGAGGCCAAGGCGGGCAGGCTCCAGGCGGCCTTCTACCCGGTGCGGGGTATGGAGGCAGTGTGCGCGGCGATGGGCGCGGTGCTCGACGCGGACGACAAGATGGTGTCGACCTACCGGAACCTCGGCGATGCCCTCGCCAAAGGAGCCACGCTGCGCTCGATCATGGCCGAGCTCTACGGTCGGGCGCCCGGGATGTCCGGGGGCAAGGGCGGCCCGATGCATCTGCAGGATCAGGCCGTCGGGTTCACCGCGACCACCGGCATCGTCGGGCAGGGGCTGCCGCTGGCGGTCGGCCTGGCCATGGCGACCCAGCTCGACGGCGAATCCCGGGCGATAGTCACCACTTTCGGTGACGGCGCGACGTCCATCGGGACCTATCACGAGTCGATGAACTTCGCCGCACTGTGGAAGTTGCCGATCGTGTTCATCTGCCAGAACAACCAGTGGGGTGAGCACACCGCGATCGCTGACTACGCGCCCGACGTCGAACTCGCCAAACGGGCCGCGGCGTATGCGATGCCGACGCAGCGCGTCGACGGGTTCGATCCGATCGCCTCGACGCGGGCGATCCGCGAGGCGGTCGAACGTGCCCGTGCCGGCGGGGGTCCGACGTTCCTGGAGTTCATGCACTACCGGCTGACCGGCCACACCGGCACCGCGGATTTCAGTTACGTCCCCAAAGACGAACTCGCCGCGGCGATGGAGCGTGACCCGGCCCCCAACTTCCGCCGCTGGCTGGCCGAGCGCGGGATCTTCGACGACGACGCGCTCACCGAGATCGAGCGACGGGCACAGGCCGACGTCGACGACGCCTTCACCTATGCCGAAGCGAGTCCATTTCCCGACCCGGCGACCATCGACTCCGATGTGTTCGCCGACCCCGAGTTCGTTCGGAGCCTGAACCATGACTGAGAAGAAGACCATGACGATGGCTGCGGCCATCAACTCCGGTTTCCACAGAGCGATGGCGGCCGACCCGAAGATCGTCGTCCTCGGCGAGGACGTCGAGGACCCGATCGGCGGCCCGTTCAAGACCAGTAAGGGATTGTCGAGCGAGTACGGCCGAGATCGCGTGCGCTCCACGCCGATCGCCGAGGGCACCATCGCGGGCACCGCGGTCGGCCTCGCCCTCGGCGGCTACCGGCCGGTCGCCGAGATCATGTTCTTCGACTTCATCACCCTGGCACTCGATCAGGTGGTGAACCATGCCGCGAAACTGCGGTACATGACCGGCGGGGCGACGCCCACACCGATCCTGGTGACCACCGTCATCGGCAGCAGCCACTTCGGCGCGCAGCACGCACAGTCGCTGGAGGCGTGGTTCATGCACGTGCCGGGGATCAATGTGGTCATGCCGTCCAATCCGGTCGATGCCAAGGGACTGTTGCAGTCGTGCCTGGAGTCGCCGGACCCGTGCCTGTTCATCCAGCATTCGGGACTGCTCTATTCGACCAAGGAACCGGTCGACGAGGGTCGGTACTCGATTCCGTTGGGTAAGGCGGCGACGCTGCGCACCGGCGAGGACGTCACCCTGGTCACCTACGGAACCGGCGTCGGAGTCTGCACCCAGGCGGCGGAAGCACTGGCGGAGAAGGGGATCGAGGCCGAGATCATCGACCTGCGCAGTCTGGTCCCGCTGGACATCCCGACCGTGCTGGAGTCGGTGGAGCGTACGCGGCGGTGCGTCGTGGTGCACGAGGCCACCGAGTTCTGTGGGCCGGGGGCCGAGATCAGCGCCCGCATCCACGAGTCCTTGTTCAACGAGTTGCTCGCGCCGGTCGGCCGCGTCGGGGCGAAGTTCACACCCGTCCCGTTCTCCAAGGCGCTCAACGGTTTTCCGACCGTCGAGCGTATCGTCGCCAAAGTTCGGGAGCTGTGCTGAGCCAAGCAGGGTCCGCACCGCCGCCGTGAGAGGGGAGCGACGGCGGTGCGGGGATTGTGTGCGGCGGCCTCAGAGAGTGCCGCCGCGCTGCACCAGCTCGATGATGTTGCCGTCGGGGTCCGCGACGAAGGCGATCCAGGCGCCGGGGCGGACCTCGACCGGTTCGTCGACCACCGATCCCGTGTCCGATGTGCGGCAGGCCTCGAGGAGTTCGGACAGATTCGCCACCGAGATGGTGAGATACCGGATGCCGGTGCCGTTGCCGATACCGCCGATGGCGGCGGTCGCCGTGGGTTCGGCGTCGTAGACGAGGACCTTCAATACGGTGTCGCCGAGCTGGAACCGGCTGATCGAGAAGCCGTCCATTCGAATCGGATCGAGCTGGGGGAGGCCCATCGTCGTGCCGTAGAACTCGGTCATCCGATCGGGGTTCGTGGTCACGATGCCGAAGTCGACGACGGGCTTGGAGAGAACGATGGTCACGGGATTCTCCGCTTTCGATGAGGGGTGTCGGACGCCTTTACTCTAGACATAAATAATCTAATTATGGAATACTTAGGACACCAGATGAAAGGGCGACCATGGATCTCGGTCTGAACGGAATGCGCGCGGTGATCACCGGCGCGAGTCGCGGAATCGGCCTGCGTATCGCGGAGGTTCTCGCCGCCGAGGGGTGCCGGCTCGTGATCGGTGCCCGCAGCGAAGGGCCGCTGACAGAAGCGGCCGAGGGGCTGCGGAAGTCAGGGGCCGAAGCCCACCCGCTGTCGGTGGATGTCGCAGATCCCGACGCGGCGCGCAGCTTCATCGGCGCCGCGGCCGACGCGCTCGGCGGAGTGGACATCCTGATCTCCAACGCATCGCCGGGAAGCGTCAAGGGCGATGACGCCTGGGTGACCAGTGCACGCGGCGATCTGCAGGCGTTTGCGATCCTCGCCGACGCCGCCCGTCCGCATCTCGCGCAGTCCGATGCGGGTTCGGCGGTCGCGATCAGCTCGACCAGTGCCCTCGACGTCGATCTCCCGTCCGGACCCAATTCGTTCGGCGCCATCAAAGCGGCCGTCCTGCATCACGCATCGGCACTCGCCCGCAGCTGGGCCGCCGAGGGTATCCGGGTCAACACGGTCTCACCGGGGCCGATCGAGTTCGCGGGCGGTGCCTGGGATACGGTCCGGCAGGCTCGGCCGGAGACCTATCAGACCGTCGTCGACCGGGTGCCGCTCGGTCGGCTGGGTACCGTCGACGACGTCGCACACGGCGTGGCCTTCCTGGTCAGTCGTCGCGCGGCGTTCTGTACCGGCGTGAACCTCGTGGTCGACGGAGGCCTGTTGTCCCGGGTGCAGCACTGAATCCGGGCCTTTCGGAACTGGAAACACAGACAAGTCGGGAAGTGGAGGAGTCATGGGCGAGCGGTTGGATGTCGGGGATCGGCTGTTGTCCTACCAGGACGTGCTCGATTTGGACACACATGAAGTGCCCAAACATATTCGGCAGGAGAACCGGGGTGAGTTCTCGTGGACCGAGGCGTCGATCGAGCGGTACACCAGCCGCGAGTGGCATCTCCGTGAGAAGGATCGGGTGTGGAAGCGGACGTGGCAGTTCGTCTGCCGGGAGGAGAACATCCCGGACGTCGGCGACCACATCGTCTACACCGTGGCCGACCTGCAGTACCTGGTGATCCGATCGGCGCCGGACACCATCCGGGCCTATCCCAACGCCTGTCTGCACCGGGGTCGCCAGCTGAAGGACTTCGACGGCTGGTGCTCGGAGATCCGCTGTTCCTTCCACGGCATGAGCTGGGACCTCGACGGGGCACTGAAGCAGATCCCGGCGCCCTGGGAATTCCCGCACGTCGAGAAAGACGATTTCTCGCTGCCTGCGGTGAGCGTCGGCACCTGGGCGGGTTTCGTGTTCATCAACCCCGATCCCGACGCCGAGCCGCTCGACGACTACCTGGGTGAGCTGACCGATCACTTCGCCAAGTGGAAGCTCGAGGACCGCTACATCCAGGCCCATGTGTCAAAGGTCCTGCGCTGCAACTGGAAGGTCGCGCAGGAGGCGTACATGGAGTGCTGGCACGCCGCGGCGACCCATCCGCAGACCGTGCCCTACGCGGCCTTCGGGGTGTGCCAGGTCGACTGCTACGACAACTTCGCCCGGTTCGTCACCCCGTCGGAGGTCGTCGGCCCGATGACCCTCGGCGATCCCACGACCGAGGAGATGCTCAAGGCGACCATGGACGTCCGCGTCGACGAAGAGCTGCCGGTCCAGCCCCTCGATGGCGAGACCGCGCGTGACTTCGTGGTCAGCAACTCGCGCGAGAAGTGGCGGGGTCTGATCGGCGACGAGATCGACGACTGGGCCGATTGCGAACTGGTGGACAACTTCACCTACACCGTTTTCCCGAACATGATGCCGTGGGGCGGCGTGCACCGGCTCTGTTACCGGTTCCGGCCATACGGCGACAACCATCGCGAGTCGATCATGGACGTCTTCCTGATCGGGCCGTACACCGGTGAGCGGCCGCCGCCGGCCGAGGAGATCAAGCTCGACGCCGACACCTCGTTCGGTAGCCGGTCGGAGCTGGGGCTGGTCGGGAACATCCTCGACCAGGATGTCTACAACATGGAGAAGGTCCAGTACGGCATGGAGGCCGCCTCCAAGAAGACGGTCACCTTCGCGCAGTACCAGGAGGACAACATCCGCTGGATGCATCAGCTGATGGACGCCTACATGGAGGAGGACTGACATGCACGGACTGCGACATCCCTACAGCGGTGCACTCTACGAGCCACTCGGTGAGCGGCGAGTCCAGGTCACGCAGCGTGACGGCAAGGTTGCCGTCTTCGCCGCGGACGGCCGCTGGGTCTCCGGCGACAAGATCGGTGCCGACCCGCAGCTGACCGGATGGGTGGCCGCCGACCGCGGGATCCACCGGATGGCCGAGAAGTGATGGGCGCCAAGTCCTATGGCTGAGAACGACAAGCGGGTACTCGCGGTCACCCGGGGGCACAAGTTCGAGCGCAACGGATTCGCGGCGATGCTCGACGGTCTGGACGGCCTCGCGGTCAGTCAGGCGGAGCAACCTGCCGCGGAAGCCTTCTTCCGCCCCGAAATCGCCGGCGAATGGGATGCGTACCTCATGTACGACATGCCCGGCTACACCTTCCATCCCGACCACAGCCCACCAGACCTGCACGAGCCGTCGGCGGAGTTCCGGCGGAACTTCCTGGCTGCCGTCGAGCGGGGGCACGGCTTCGTGTTCGTGCACCATGCCCTGGCCTCCTGGCCGACCTGGCCGGAGTACGCCGGCGTCATGGGCGGACGATTCCGCTTCCTGCGGGACGAGGACGCCCCGGATTCGGGGTACCGCCACGAGGTGAACCAGACGATCTCGGTCACCGACCCCGTTCATCCGGTCACCGCCGGACTCGTCGACGGCTTCGAGATCACCGACGAGACCTATCTGTGCGAGGTCTCGCCGGACATCCGGCCGCTGCTGACGACGCGTTCGGCACTGACCGTCGACAACCACTGGTCCACCTGGAACGCGGTTCTGGGCCGACGCGACACCAACGACGGTTGGCACCACGAGCCCGGCGCAGGCGTGGTGGCGTGGGAACGCCCGCACGACCGCAGCCGCATCGTCTACCTCCAGTTCGGCGACGGACCGTCGGCGTACGGCAATCCGTCGTTCCAGCGACTGCTGCACAACGCACTGCACTGGGTGGCCGACCGCCCGGCGTGACCTGCGACCCGCACCAACCGACGAAACGAGTCCCTGATGGCTGCCCAGATCCCCTATCACTCCGGCATTCTCGTCGACGACCTCGGCAAGGCCATGGCCGGTCTGAACGGTGAGATCTCTTACGAGTTCAACACCCCGACGACGCTCACCGTGCCCCGGTTCGACGACCGGATCGCCGGCACCGAAGGGCCGATGGAGCTGACGGTGACCTACAGCCGGACCGGCCCGCACCGGCTCGAGCTGATCGCCGCCCACGGCACGGGTATCTATGCGGCAGAACGGATCGGGTTGCATCATGTCGGGGTCTGGGAGTCCGACATCGCGCGGCGGCTCGAGTCCCTCGACGCCGACCCGCTGATCACCGTCGAGGCAGTGCTGTGGCGGTCGACGGGGGAGATCTCGGCCATCTACGCCACAAGCACCGTGACCCACACCCGGATCGAGTACGTCAACGACGACCGACGCGAGCAACTCGAGCGCTGGTTCGACACCGGCAGCTTCTGACCGCCGACGTTCTTCTCGCCCTTGCCGGACCGCGCCAACGGCCCGAAATCGTTCTGTTGTAGGGAGTTTTGCTGTGATCAAGACACGCTTCACCGACATCTTCGGAGTCGACCACCCGATCGTCTGCGGCGGCATGACGGCCGTGGGCAAGGCCGAACTCATCGCGGCCGTGGCCGAGGCCGGAGCGCTCGGCTTCCTCACCGCCCTGACGCAGCCGACCCCCGAGGCGCTGGCCGCGGAGATCGGCCGGGTGCGCGACCTCACCGACAAGCCGTTCGGCGTCAACCTCACCATCCTGCCGACGGTGGATCCGGTGCCCTACGACGAGTACCGCGACGCGATCATCGAGGGCGGGGTCTCGATCGTCGAGACCGCAGGCGCCAACCCGGAACCGCACATGCCCGCCTTCAAGGCGGCCGGGGTGAAGGTCGTCCACAAGGCAGTGGCCATTCGGCATGCCCTCAAGGCCGAGCGGGTCGGGGTCGACGCCATCAGCATCGACGGCTTCGAATGCGCCGGACATCCCGGCGACGACGACGTGCCCGGTCTGGTCCTCATCAACGCGGCGGCGCGCTCGTTGTCGATCCCGATCGTCGCCTCCGGGGGTTTCGCCAACGGCGCAGGCCTCGTCGCCGCGCTCGCGTTGGGCGCCGACGCGATCAACATGGGCACCCGATTCGTGGCCACCACCGAGGCGCCGGTGCACGAGAACGTCAAACAGCAGATCGTGGCGAACGACGAGCGGTCGACGATTCTCGTGTTCCGGGAGTTCCGCAACACCGCACGGGTCGCCCGCAACGCGGTCTCCGAAGAGATCGCGGCCATCTCGGCGCGTCCCGGTGCGACGTTCGCCGACGTGGCCCACCTGGCGTCGGGTGAGCGCGGCCGACGCGAGGTGCTGGCCGAGGGAAACATGGACGGCGGCATGTGGTGGGCAGGCCAGGCGCAGGGTCTCATCGACGAGGTGCGCAGCTGTCGCGAGGTGGTCGGCTCCATCGTCGCCGAGGCGGAGGCGCTCATCGGGGAGCGGATGCCCAAGCTGCTCGCCTGATCGCGGAGCACGACCGAGGACGACCGCCGCCGGGATCTTCCGGCGGCGGTCGTCCTGATCTGATCAACCGGTGCGTCTGATGACACGGTGCGTGTGATCACCGTGCGTCTGATCACCCGGCGCGGGTGGCCGGGCCCAGGTGCGGCAACTCGCCCGACTCCAACCGACGCCGGATTCGATGGCGCTCACCGGCGTAGATGTGCTCGCCTTCGATCAGTCCGTCCGACGAGATCGGCCACAGGACGGTGGTGCGGTGGGTGACCAGGTGGTAGTCGTCCGGGCGGATGGTCTCACCGGCTTCGGTCGCGGTGGCGCCGCCCAGATCCCGGCCGAGGATGGCGTACTGGAAGTCACCCTCGGTGACGACGCACGATTCGTCGACCACCACCCGGTGGATCACGTAGTCGAGCCGGTTGCGGTCGGCTGCCTCAAGTGCGGTGTACCACTGCACCACCTCGTCGCGGCCGGACGGGCCGACGCTGTCGGAGGCTCCCCACACCCGGTATTCGGGATGCGGGACGAGAGTCGCCATGAGGGCGGGCATGTTCCCGGCCACCTCTTCCACGACATGCCGCGCGACCACCTCGAGGTTGCGCAGGAGAACCGGGTCGGACTCGGCGGAGATCCGGTCGAGCAGGGGCTGCCAGCCAGGTGTGTTCATGCCGATCAACCCACACTCGCCAGGCCGCCGGTGAGGACCTCTTTGTCGTCGCGGCCGCGCATCCGGAAGCCGACCGTCGTGTCGTCGCGATGCCACAGGTCGACGGTCAGGGTATCGCCGGGCCAGACGGGGCCGGCGAATCGTGCCGACATCGACCGCAGGGTCGCGTCCTTGCCCGCCACCGCGAGCGCGGCACGCCCGGCGAAGCCGAAGGTGCACAGCCCGTGCAGGATCGGGTGGTCCAGTCCGGCCCGTGCGGCGAACGCCGGGTCGGAGTGCAGCGGGTTGCGGTCGCCGGACAGGCGGTAGATCAGCGCCTGATCCGGGTGGGTCTCGTAGGTCAGCGTGGTGATCCTGCTGTCGTCGGTGGGTGCCTCGGTCGACTTTCCGGCCGACTCTGCCGGTCCGCGCGCGCCGCCCCAGCCGCCGACCCCACGGATGAATAGGCCGGCCGAACTGCGCCACAGCACGCGGCCGTCGGCATCGGTGCCGGTGGTCTGCGCGACGATCAGCGCGGCCTTGTCCTTGTCCCACATTTCGGTGATCTCGGTGACCGCCTGCGCCTCGCCCTCGACGGGGATGTCGCCGAGGATCTCGACTCGCTGATCGGCGTGGAGCAGCTTTGCCCAGTCGAATCGGCCGGCCTGCTTGAGGACGCTGAAGTCGACGCCGAGCGTGACCGGCATCGTCGGGACCATACGCTGCTCGACGCCCTTGGTGTTGTCGGTCGTGAACTGTAGATCGGCGGTGCCCGCGCCCACACCCAGTGCATAGAGCATGCAGTCGCGCGAGGTCCAGCGGACCGTCTTGGGGGCGGATCTGGCGCCGATCGCTGCGGGGTCGAAGGGCTGTGAGTCGGACATGACGTCTCCTCGGGGCGGTTGTCATCCAGATGGTCGTGTAGTAAATACTCTAGTACTCTATTATTTAGTTGGCTAGGTCCTGCCGGGCCCGGCCCGACCCCGGAAGGCGTGAGATGACGCAGACCATTCCAGCGGTGGATTACCTGGTGCTGGGCGATGAGCCACACCTGGTCGCGCAGGCCTGTGCACAGTGCGGCGCCCTCTACTTTGACCGGCGCAACGCCTGCGCCAAGTGCTTTGCCACGGAGTTCGGCACCCGCCCGCTGGCCACCGAAGGCGTGCTGCGCGCCTACACGATCGTCGAGCGCGGTGCGAAGAACGGCCCGTTCACCTCGGCCGTCGTGGAACTCGAGGGTGGCGGGATCGTCAAGGCGAACCTGCTGGGTGTCACCGATCCCGAAGTGATCCAACCCGAGATGAAGGTCCGATTGGCGACCTTCGAGGCCTCCGTCGACGACGACGGCACCGTCGCCGTCGCCTTCGGATTCGAACCGATCGGAGCATGACCATGAGTGACAACGTGTGGATCATCGGCGCATCGATGACGAAGTTCGGCCGCTTCGCCGACCAGGATCTGCTGGATCTGGCGTCGACGGCCTCCCTCGACGCCCTCGCCGACTCGGGGCAGGGCATGGCCGACATGGGGATGCTCACGATGGGCAACGTCTACGAGGCCAACTCGCACAACGGTCAGCGGTTGCAGAAGCAGATCGGCCAGACCGGTATCCCCGTCTACAACGTGGTCAACGCCTGTGCCACCGGCGCGACCGCGGTGCGTGTGGCGATGATGGGCATCAAGGCCGGTGAATGCGACAT
The DNA here is from genome assembly GCF_017068375.1 of Rhodococcus koreensis. Classification (NCBI taxonomy): domain Bacteria; kingdom Bacillati; phylum Actinomycetota; class Actinomycetes; order Mycobacteriales; family Nocardiaceae; genus Rhodococcus; species Rhodococcus koreensis. Next base: position 572,994 of record NZ_CP070610.1, on the reverse strand, counting down.
GGCCCTCGCCGTGGGCGTCGAGAAGATGGGCAAGATGGGCATGCTCGGCGGAGCTGCCCGCAAGGCCGGCGACAAGAAGATCTTCACGCCCAAGGGTCGTTACGGCGCCGTGGTGAAAACCGAGGGTCTGCTCGGTACCGGCCTGATGCCGGGTGTCTTCGCCCAGGCGGGCACCGAATACGCACTCGCGCACGGTGTCACCACCGAGCAGTTCGCCAAGGTCGCGGTGAAGAACCATCTCCACTCGACACTCAACCCGCTCGCCCAGTACCGCAAGGAGTTCTCCCTCGACGAGGTACTCGGCGCCGAGGTGATCGGCTACCCCAACACGCTGCCGATGTGCTGCCCGACCGGCGACGGCGCCGCCGCGGTGGTGCTGGTCTCGGATGCGAAGCTCAAGACCCTCGACCCCGACGTGCGACGTCGGGCGATCAAGATCAGCGCCTCGGTGATGACCTCGGACCCGTGGGCGGACGGTGGCCAGGTCCAGCCCGATGTCAACACCCTGACCCGACTGGCCGCCGACCAGGCCTACGAGGCCGCCGGAATCGGCCCCGAGGATCTCGACCTGGTGGAACTGCACGACTGTTTCGCCACCGCCGAACTCATCCACTACGACAACCTGCGGCTCTGCGAGCCCGGCGGTGCCGGCGACTTCATCGACTCCGGCGCGCCGCTGCGCGACGGCCGGATTCCGGTGAACGTGTCGGGCGGCCTGCTGTCCAAGGGCCATCCCATCGGCGCCACCGGCATCGCCAACCTGTACGAGGTCGCCACGCACCTGCGGGGCGAGGCGGGTGACCGGCAGATCGAGGGCGCCAAGGTGGGTCTGACCCACGTCATCGGCCTCGCATCGGCCTGCGCGGTGCACGTCCTGGAAGCGCCCGCGGCATGACCGCCGGCATCGACGGGAGTCGCTGATGTCCGGCCCACTCGACGGACTGCGGGTACTGGAGATCGCCAGCGCCGCACCGGCTCCCTTCGCCTGCATGATGCTCGCGGACTTCGGCGCCGACGTGGTCACGGTGGACCGGCCGGCCAAACCCGGCCGTACGCCGCGTCGTCCCAAGGACCCGCTCGTCCGCTCACGCCGGTCGGTGGTCGCCGATCTCAAGACCCCCGAGGGGGTGGCCACGGTACGACGCCTCGCGACCCGGGCCGACATCCTCGTCGAGGGATTCCGCCCGGGCGTCATGGAACGTCTGGGTCTGGGTCCCGAGGTCCTGGCCGAGCTCAACCCGGCCCTGATCTTCGCCCGGATGACCGGCTACGGGCAGGACGGTCCGCTGGCGCCGCGCGCAGGCCACGACATCAACTACATCGCCGTCGCCGGGGCACTCGAGCCGATCGGTCGGGCCGGGCAACGGCCGCTGCCGCCGCTGAACCTGGTGGGCGACTTCGGCGGTGGCGGGATGCTGTTGGCGGTGGGCATCCTCGCCGCACTGCACGAGCGCTCGCAGTCGGGTCGGGGGCAGGTGGTCGACGCCGCCATGGTCGACGGCGCGGCACTGCTGACCGCCTTCGTCCACGGCGTGCGGGCAGAGGGCCATTGGTCCGACGAACGCGGCACCAACCTGCTCGACGGCGGCGCACCGTTCTACGACACCTATCGCACCGCCGACGGCGGGCACATGGCGGTGGGAGCGCTGGAACGCCGCTTCTATGAGCAGTTGCTGGTCGGTCTCGGGCTCGACGACGACCCGTCCCTGCCGGGGCAGCTGGACCGGGACGGCTGGGCGCATCTGCGCACCAGGTTCGCGGAGGCCTTCGCCTCCCGTACCCGGGACGAGTGGTCGGCGGTGTTCGCCGATCTCGACGCCTGTGTGTCGCCGGTGCTGGCGCCGCACGAGGCGCCGGATGGTGAACATGCCACTGCCCGTGCAGGTTTCGTCGACGTCGCAGGGGTACGCCAGCCTGCACCCGCGCCGCGGTTCTCCCGGACGCCTGCGACCGAGCCGACTCCGCCCCGGCTACCCGGCGAGGACACCGAGCAGGTACTGACCGATTGGGACTGCATGCCCGCTCTGGCCGGCATCCGCACAGACAACGAGGTGGCTGCGTCGTGACGACCGTAGAGACGCTGATGGTCCCGGAGACCGTCGCCGAGGCACGCACGGGATTCCGGACGTGGCTGGCCGAGAACCGGGCACCGCTGGAACAGTTCCGGGAGACCGGCGGCGAACTGACCGAAATCTTCGACCGGCTCCGCCGACTGCAGCGGATGCTGTACGACGCCGGCTGGATCCGGTTGGGCTGGCCGGAATCCGCCGGCGGGCTCGGCGGCCGGCGGATCCTGCGCAGCATCATCAGCGAGGAACTCGCCCACGCCGGCTATCCGCCACCGTTCTCCTTCGCGACCCAGGAGGTGCTTGGGCCGGCGGTCGCCGAGTTCGCCCCGGCCGAGCTGGCCGCGGTGGCGCTGCCGCGACTGCTCCAGGGCGAGGAGACGTGGTGCCAGGGCTTCTCCGAGCCGGGAGCGGGCAGCGACCTCGCTTCGCTGCGGCTCCAGGCGGTCCGCGTCGACGGCGGCTGGCAGGTCTCTGGCGAAAAGGTCTGGACCAGCTGGGCGCAGCTCGCCGACCGGTGCCTGCTCCTGGCCCGCACCGGGCCGTCGGACTCCGGCCACCGGGGCATCTCGGCGTTCCTGCTCGACATGAACACCCCCGGCATCACGGTCAGCCGCTTGCGCAGCATGAACGGCGACGACGAGTTCTGCTCACTGTTCTTCGACAACGTCGTCATTCCCGAGGGCCGACTCCTCGGCGAGGTCGACGGCGGCTGGGCGGTGGCCACGCATGTGCTTGCCGGTGAGCGGGGCGCCGCGGCGTGGCAGCGGCAGATCTGGCTGCGGTCGCGGCTCGACGAGCTCGCCGCCGATCCGGCCGCCGACGTCGGGGACGACGCGATCGGCGAGTCCCTGGAACTGCTGACCGCGCTGCGGCTGCTGTCGCGGCGCACTGTGGCCAGATTGTCCGCAGACGAGCCGGTGGGTTCGACCACCTCGCTGGACAAGCTGGCCATGTCGACGGCCGAGAAGTTCCTGTTCGACGTGGCCCTGGCCGGCAAGTCCGCCGACACCGTGTTCGGACACCCCGACGAGAACTGGCGCAACGACTACCTCTACAGCCGCGCCTCGTCGATCTACGGCGGCGCCGCCGAGATTCAGCGCAACATCATCGCCGAACGCCTGCTGGGCCTGCCCCGCTGAGGTTGGAGACATTTCATGGACGACGACGACATCACCCAGATCACCGAAGCGTTGCGTCAGACGGTCGAGGCCGACCCGGCGGCGGCGCGGAAGGCGATCACTGAGTTCGGCTGGCTGGAACTCCTCGACGATCAGGAGCAGATCGCGGTGAGCACGCTGCTGCCGATCTGGGGTCGGTCGCTGGCGCAGGGCAGTCTGCTCGATCCGATTCTGGTGCGCGCCGGTGGTGTCGCCGACCCGACGGGATTGCGAGTGGTGCTCCCGGCGCTCGGCAGCACTCGCGCCCCGGGTCGACTCGTCGGAGATCGCGTCGAGATCGACGGGGTGCTCGCCACCGGGTATGGCCCGATCCTGGTCCTGATGGCGACCGACGGCGGACTCACCCTCGCGCTGTGTGACGACCCTGGTGTCGTCGCGGGTGATCCGTTGGACCCGTCGGCCGGGTGGGCGCGGCTCACCGGATCACCGGCGGTTCTCGAGAAGCGCACGCCGACCGGCATCGATCCCGATGTCGCGTGGTCGGCGATGCTGGCGGCAGGTCGTCGGGCGCTGGCCTACGAACTGATCGGCGTGAGCGAGAAGATGCTGGAGATGACCGTCGAGCATGTCGCGTCCCGGCACCAGTTCGGCCGGGCCCTCGGGTCTTTCCAGGCGGTCAAGCACCAGCTGGCCGACGTGAAGCTCTGGACCGAGGTGGCCCGACTCGCGGCCGATGCCGCCTGGGAGGACGGTGGCGAGGTGTCGGCGGCACTGGCCAAGGCGGCGGCCGTACGTGCCTCGGCAGCGGCCCGTCGGAGCTGTCAGCAGCTTCTCGGCGGCATGGGCTTCACCTGGGAACACGACTTCCACCGCTATCTACGCCGGGCTCTGACCCTCGAGCCGATGCTCGGCGGTGGCCCCGGCCTGCACCGCGAACTCGGTGCCGCACTGCGCTCCGGCGCGGTGAGTCACGACCTGATCGCGCTGTGAGCGCACCGACATCAACCATCCGGACGACGACAATCGTTGCACCGTAGAAATTTTGAGGAGACGCCATGACCGAAGCGTGGATCATAGACGGCGTGCGCACCCCGCGCGGCAAAGGCAAACCGTCCGGCGCGCTGCACGGCGTGCACCCGCAGGAACTGCTCGGCGGTCTGCTGAGCGCGCTCGCCGAACGCGGCCTGGCCCCCGAGGACGTCGCCGACGTCATCATGGGCAACGGCGAGCACGCCGGCGATCACGCCAATGACGTCGCCCGATCCGCGGTGCTCACGGCGGGTTGGCCGGTCAGTGTGCCGGGACTGACCCTCAACCGCTTCTGCGGCGGTGGGCAGCAGGCGGTCATGGCCGCGGCCACCGGCGTCCTCGCCGGCTGGCAGGACGTCGTGGTGGCCGGCGGCGTCGAATCCATGTCCCGGCACAGCTACGGTCAGCCCCTCGACGCGGGGAACCCGGTACTGCGTGAGCGGTATCCGATGGTGCCGCAGGGGATCTCGGCGGATCTCATCGCCACCCTGGAAGGGTTCGGCCGATCGGACGTGGATGCCTTCGCGGCCCGCAGCCAGGAGCTTGCGGCAACGGCGATCAAGGAGGATCGCTTCGCGCGCAGTCTGATTCCGGTGACCGGGGCCGACGGCACCGTCCTGCTCGACCGCGACGAGCACGCGCGCCCGGGCACCACCGCGGAGTCGCTGGCCACGCTGCCGCCGTCGTTCGAACGCTCGGGAGCCAAGCCCCGCGACGATCAGGGCCGCTCCTATGACGACATGGCCCGCGCGGTCTACCCGGCCGCCGGCGAGATCCAGCACGTCCATCATGCAGGCAACTCGTCGGGCGTCGTCGACGGCGCCGCAGCCGTGGTCGTGGCCTCTGACCGGTACGCCAGGGCGCACGGACTGACCCCCCGGGCCCGCATCGTCACCGGCGCGGTGCTCGGTGCCGAGCCGGTCATCATGCTCACCGCACCCGGACCGGCGTCGGAGCAGTGCCTGCGTCAGGCCGGGATGAGCGTCGCCGACATCGACCTCTGGGAGATCAACGAGGCCTTCGCTGCTGTCCCGCTGAAGGTCATGAAGGACTTGGCGATCGACCCCGACCGGGTCAACGTCAACGGAGGAGCCATCGCGCTCGGGCACCCGATCGGTGCCACCGGCGCGATGCTCCTCCAGACCGTCATCGACGAACTGGAACGCCGCGACCTGTCGACCGGGTTGGTGACGATGTGCACCGGCGGCGGGATGGCCACGGCGACAATCGTGGAACGAATCTGACCGGTACCGATCGAGGAGAGTCATGAATCATCAGACAGTCACGGTCGAGTTGCACGATCACGTCGCCGAACTACGGCTCGACCGTCCCGAGGTCCTCAACGCGTTCGACGACGCCCTGGTCAACGAACTGCCGGGGGTGCTGATCGACCTCGCCCGTGACACCGATGTCCGGGCAGTCGCGTGGACCTCCAGCGGCCGGCACTTCTCGGCGGGCGGCGACATGGAGACGATCCTGGCAGGACACGACGATCTCACCGTGCTGCTCCGCGGCGTCGACGACGGTCGTCGGCTGTTCCGAGCCTTCGCCGACTTCCCCAAACCTCTGGTGACGGCAGTGCAGGGCAGCAGTTTCGGGGTCGCGACGAGCCTTGTGTTCACCTCGGATGCGGTGGTCGTGACGCCCACGACGAAACTCGCGGATCCGCACGTCCACATGGGTCTGGTGGCCGGTGACGGCGGCGCGGTCACCTGGCCGCTGAGCGCCGGTCTGGCGCGCGCCAAACGCAAGCTGCTCTGGGGTGAGCCGCTCACCGGTCGCGAGGCCTTCGAGCTTGGGCTGGCCACCGATCTGGTCGAGTCGGACGACGGGCTCCGCGATCGCGCGCTGGAGTTGGCCGCGCACGTGGCGGGCCTGCCCCCGATCGCGACCCAGCTGACCAAGCGGGCACTCAACCGGGTGCTGTCGCAGGCCACCGACCAGGTGCTCGACACCGGCTTCTATCTCGAAGCGCTTTCCAACCGCAGCAACGACGCGGTCGAGGCCGTGACTGCCTTCAAGGAGAAGCGTCAGGGGAATTGGTCGGGGAGCTGACCCCGCCGGGCCGGCGCCGGGGATCGGCTGAGCGCACCGGACCGCCGACGCGGTGATCGGGCGCTTGTGATCCGGGGTTGACCTTGGCCGGGCACTTCCTCTGGCCGTCCGCTCACGATCGAGCGGAGCATCGCCATGTGTACCGTGGTGTCGGCGACGCCGTCGTCGAAGGACGCCAGTCTGGTGCCGGTGGGGCCGGCCTCGATCCCCTCACCGAGAGCCCGGTACATCGCGACGGTCGGCCCAACCAGCCGGCTGCTGGCGCCCGGCCAGAGCGCGCGAAAGACTGTAGGACGCATCCAGTTCCGTGAGTGCAGCGTCGGTGGTGGTCTTCGCGCGGCCCGACGGCGCCGGCGGAGCATCGAGGACGCGGGCCCCGACCCGTCGTTGATCGGAATCTATTGAAGTGAGTCGTACGCCGGGCGAGCCGCCTCTCCGCTGAGGACATCGATGACATTCGATCGACGAGGGCGTGCCGCGACCAAATAGACCGTCCGGCTACCTCCGGCGATCATGCCCGGTCTGCTCGATGCCGCGGTGAATCGAGATCGTGGATGCGAAGCAAGAACTTCGCACCAAGGCGGAAACCTCCGGCTGGGCGAAAAATCGGTCACCCCAGTGTGAGTCGTCGAAGTAGGCCTCAAGCATCAGTAGGCGTTTGGAATCGAACACCTCGCCAGTAAGTGTCTGGCCGGGTTCGTCGATCGGGGCGGTCCCATTCTCGCTCTGCACACGATTCACGACCAGTCGCCGTGCCGCATAGGCGTCTTTCATCAACGAGGACAACGAGTCGGTGAGGTTGTCGGCCTCTGCGAGCGCCGCTGGTCTCTCCAAACCCGAAGGGCAGTCACGATCACCAGGTACTTGCTCGAAACCAACTGTCCGCTGGTGAGATCGAAGGCGATCGAGTCTTGCACATCGAAGGAGCGCAGGTCACGCAGGAACTTCGTGTGATCTTCGGAGAGCATCTCGAGCAGCGCCGACGGAAACTCCTCTCCGGGCGGATTGAACTGCAACGATGCTGCGCGCCACACATCCGAGGTCTGTTCGAAACGGCCGTAGATGTCCCATTGAGCGTCGAAAAGGGTGGTGTGGAGTGCACAAGAGTCTTGCTGGCGGCCAATGCTTCCAAGGCCCAGCGCCTGTGTACTTCGACGTAGTGGCGTTCGCACTGCGCGAGTGATCTTGCCCGGCTGGGCTGAAAAGTTTCGATCTGCTCGAGCATGTTCACGCTTGTGGTGCTCATTGTCGGTTTCTGATCTCTTCAGTTAAGTCGTCGACTGCACCAGCTCGATCAGCCGTGGTGTGCGATTTCGACTGATCGAGCTGGTAAACGGAGGCTGTGGTTTACGGGGTCAGGTAATCGACCATCGCCTTGGTGTCCTTGTAGTAGACGTCGATCTCGACGATCTGATCGTTCTCGAAGCGGTACACCTCGACCATCGGGATGGTGAGCGTTCCGTCGGCGCCGTCACGCTTGAAGGTGGCGGTCTGGCGGGTGATCACGTTCTGCTCGTCGACGTCGAAGATGTCGATGTCGCTGACGGTCAGGTTGGCCAGGGACTGGATCTTGGTCATGAGGGCGCGCAGGCCCTCCTTGCCCTTCCATTCGCCGCCGTAGGGCAGTTCGGCCGCCTCGCGGACCACGATGTTCTCGTGGAACGGGTCGGCCTGACCCTCCACGCTGGCGTCGGTGAGGTCGCCGTTGATACCTTCGTCGGCGAGTCCGAGTGTGCCGCGGACAATTTGGGCTGCACGTGATGCCATGACTTCAGTTCTCCTGTTTGGTTGAAGCGGTGTTCGGGGTGGGTCAGGGGTTGTCGACGCGATCGAAGGCGAGGGCGAGCCGGGTGGGGGCGTACACGGCGCCGGCCTGATAGATCGGTCCGGCGTCCGGTCCGGACGGGCGCACGTTGGTGATGCGGCCGAGTAGTTCGTCGAAGGCGATGTCGATCTGCATCCGGGCGAAGGTGGCGCCCAGGCAGCGATGCGTCCCGTGACCGAACGCCAGGTGGTTCTTGTCTTTCCGGTCGAAGTCGAGGATGTCGGCGCCCGGGAAGTGCTCGGCGTCCCGATTGGCCGAGGAGTACATCAGCATCAGGATGTCGCCCTTGGTGAGTTGCTGGTCGCCGAGGACGACGTCGCGCGTCACGATGCGTCGCAGGGCCAGGACCGGTGACTGCTGCCGCAGCAGTTCGTCGAGGTCGTTCTTCACCCAGTTCTTCTGCCGCAGGCGGTGTTCCAGATCGGGTTCGTGCGCGAGGGTGGCCGCGATGTTGGAGATCGCGCCGCGGGTGGTGTCGAGTCCGCCGATGAACAAGACGGTGACCACACCGATTTGTTCTTCCATGGTGAGCGGGCGACCGTCGACGGTGGCGCTCGCGATGGCGGAGATGATGCTGCCGTCGTCGGCCGTCTCGGCCCGTTCGGCGAGATACTCCGCGGCGAGGACCGCGAGTCCCTGATAGGACTCCGGACTGTTCTCCCGGACGATACGCTCGACGGCCTTCACGGCACGCTGCAGACGCGACGGGTCGTCCTCGTCGAAGACGATCTTCGCGGCGGCCGACGAGGTGAACGGGATGGCGAAGTCGTCGATGAAGTCAACCTGCCCCTTGTCGAGGAACTTCTCGATGGCGGTGCGGGCGAGATCGCGGAGGACCGGCTCGTACTTCATCAGGTGAGGCCGGGTGAAGAACGGGTTGAGGAACTTCCGGAAGTCTTCGTGCAGAGGGGGATCCACATCCAGGGGTGGCAGACGCACCGGGCTCGGCAGCGGTGTGGACTCGGTCGAGGAGTAGACCTCCGGATTCGAGAGGACCTCCTTGAGCAGCGGGAAGGTGGTGACCAGGTACATCCCTCCGTGTGCGCGGGTGTGGGCCACCGGGCAGGTGCTGCGGGCGTGCTCCATCACCTCGTCCATCCGAGCGAAGCAGGTGTCGTCGAAGAGGTCGAAGTCTGCGAGTTGGTGATCGAGGGAGGTTTCGGTTGTGGACATGGTGCTGCCCTCCTTGGGACTGCGAGTGCCTGGTATAGGTCTACGGATCAACTAGTGAGTTGTAGAGCACACTAGGGTGATTGCGATCACATGTCCAGGACTTCGACGACTTCCCGCGGACGTTGGCGGCACGGTGATCGTGGAATTTCCTGGGATCATGCCTGGTAGGATCGATTTTACAAAAGGTCGTGACATGGATAATCGCATGATCTATTGTCTACGAATGGTCGATGTGATTCCGGCCACAGCCTCCGCCGCGGTTCCTTGCGGCGGCACCGGGCGCTGGCCCGGTGGACTGCCAGGCGAGTCCTCGGCGGGCAGTCGGCGTCCGTCGCGCGGCTTTGTCCGTCGTCTCAGAGGAGAGAAATGTCCCACTCCGATACCCAGTCGCTGGATTGCGACCTGTTGATCGTCGGCCTCGGCATGACCGGTGCCTGCGCGGCGCTGGAGGCCCGTGCTCGAGGGGCTGATGTGCTGATCCTGGAGCGCGCCACCTCGGGTGGTGGCACCAGCGCGATGACCGAGGGGGTGATCTACCTCGGTGGTGGTACCCGTCTGCAGCGTGACCTCGGCGTCGACGACGACCCGGACGCGATGTACCGCTTCATGGACGCGATCTGCAACGTGTCGAACAAGGCTGTGTTGCGCCGCTACTGCGACGGCAGCCCAGAGCACTTCGATTGGCTGGAGGCGCAGGGCGTTCCGTTCACCCGGGAGCTGTACAAGGACAAGCACATCTGCCCGCCCCAGGGCCCGGGTCTCTACAGCAGTGGTAACGAAAAGGTCTGGCCGTACCGCGAATTCGCGACACCGGCTTATCGCGGGCACCTGGTGAACGGTCCGTCGGGCAATGCCGGGTCGAAGATGATGGAAGTGCTGCTGAAGCGCTGCGAAGACGAGGGTGTGCGCGTGATCGGCGACGCACGAGTCCTCGATCTCACGACCGACGCTGCGGGCCGGGTCGACGGAGCCACGTTCCGCCGCTACGGCGAAGACCACACAGCCAGTGCTCGTAAGGGTGTTCTGCTGGCCACCGGCGGATTCCAGATGAACGAGAAGATGGTCGCCCGCGACTACCCGTTCCTGCTCGAGAACGGTGTGCCGATCGGCGAGGACTCCAGTGACGGGTCCGGGATCGAGATGGCCCAGGCGATCGGTGCCGACGTCGAGTCGCCGGGCGCGATCCACGCGACGGCGAGCATCTACCCGCCCGGAGATCTGGTGCGCGGCATCATCGTCAACAAGTTCGGCCAGCGGTTCGTCGCCGAGGACAGCTATCACGGCCGGACCGCCGCCTTCGTCTTCGATCAGCCGGATCGCAAGGCGTATCTCATCGTCGACTCCGAGACCTTCGACTACCCGCAGTTCTCCGAGCAGTTCGGCTATGCGCTCGTGGACGGTTGGGAGACGGTGCCGGAAATGGAAGCGGGACTGGGTGTTCCGGATGGGGCGCTGCAGCGCACGCTCGACAATTACAACGAGTTCGCGGCGGTCGGCCGCGACCCTCGGTTCGGCAAGCATCCGGATTGGCTGGTCCCGCTGAAGAACGGCCCGTATGCAGCCATCAATCTCTCGGCCGACGTCGTGAAGTACCACTACCACTCGCTCGGCGGGCTCCGGGTGGACGAGCAGGCCCGGGTCGTCGGCGCGAACGGCGCGCCGGTGCCGGGACTCTATGCGGCCGGAAGTTGTGCCGCGAGTGTGATCCAGACGGCCAAGGGCTATGGCAGCGGCATGATGCTCGGCGGCGGTTCGTTTTTCGGCCGGGTGGCTGCCCGGCATTGCCTCGCCGCGGTGTGATCGCAAACGACATGAAAGCACAAGAGCGCCGGCCGGTAGCTGCGGGCGAGGGCCGGCGCTCGAAGTGTTCCAAGACTCAATAGTAGATTGACAACTAATCTAGTGTTAGACAAACTGGTGTGGCGTAGATAACACCGCATCGGTGGGCGCGACCGGGCGGTCGTGGTGAGTCGCCACCTGACGAGAGAGACGGAAAACCAATGGTTGACATCAACAAGCCCTGGGTGGTCGACAGTCGCCTGAGCGAGCGCTTCACGGTCTACACCCGCGGCAATGCGGGCGAGGTGGCCGGTATGGTCGCCTCGCCGCTGCAGCAGACCGTGATCAGCGGGTGGCGCTCGGAGACCGCCTGGCGCCAGGCGCTCATCGACTTCGGCGCCTTCGACGACTGCGAGTTCAGTCCGGACTCGCTCGACATCATCGGTGTGGCGCACGGCTACATCTACATCAACCTGTCCATCCAGCGAGTGTTCGGCGTCCGGATGCCCGGTGCAAGTGCGGAACTCATGGACCGCACCTATCTGGGGTCCAGCACCGGTGCACCGGAGTATGTGGAGCAACCGGGTGACAGTGCTCCGCAGTATGCCGAGCGGATCGGTGCGAGCATCGGCCGGGTCATGGGCACCACCTCGCGTCCCGACCTCGAGGCGGATGCGCAGCGCGCGCTGGAGTTGCGTCGAGCCCGGCCCGATTACTCCGCGATGTCCGACCATGAACTGGTCGCGTACTCGAACCGGGTCAACGACGAGTACACCGCCGACTTCCTGCGCAAGCACATGCTGATGATGTACGAGTCGTCGATCGTCACCGGATTCCTCGACGAGACACTGGGCCGGTTCGATGATTCGACACTCGGTGTCCGGTTGATGGGCGGCTGGGGTGGGGTGGCCTCCGCGGCGCCGGCCATCGAGCTGTGGCGGATCGGCAGGCTGGCCGCGGCCTCGGAGCTCGTCACCAAGGAGTTCGAGGTCGGCGTCGACGGTGTCCTCGACCGGCTGCGCAGCCGCGGTGAGGTCGAGGCGAGGTCCTTCGTCGAGCAGTTCGACGGGTTCATCTTCGAGTACGGCTCGCGCTCGTCGCAGGAGTGGGACATCTTCCCGCCGGATTGGGAGTCGCATCCGGAGATGGTGGCGACCCTCGTCAACCAGTTCCGCAAGCTGCCGCAAGACAGCTCGCCGGAAGCCACCGGCAAGAAGGTGTCGCAGGGCCGCGAAGCACTGCTCGAGGAGCTGAGGGTTCGGCTCGCCGACGACGCCGAAGGATGGGGCCAGCTGCAGGCCGCGGTCGCGGCGCTGTCGGTGTGGATGCCCGCCCGCGAGCTGAGCAAGACCAACTTCATCAAGGCGCTGCACGAGACCCGCCTCCCGCTGCGGGAGCTGGGCAAGCGCTTCGCCGACCGAGGTGTCCTCGAGTCCTTCGACGACCTGGCGCTGCTGCGGCTCGACGAGGTGAGCGCACTGATCGACGATCCGTCGGTGGTGTCGGTGATCGCTGAGCGCAAGGAGTGGATCGCCGAGCTCGAACGCCGGGAGCCGCCCTTCGTCGTGGTCGCCGGTGACGTGCCGAGTCCGACGACGTGGGAGCAGCGGACCGGGCCGTCGGCGCTACCGGTGGCCGGTCCGGGCGAGACCCTCTCGGGTCTGGGAGCCTGCCCGGGCTCGGCGACCGGCGTGGCCCGCGTGATCATGGACCCCTCGGAGGCTGAGGAGCTCGAACCCGGCGAGATCCTCGTGGCTCCCGAGACCGACCCGGGGTGGACGCCGCTGTTCACCACCTGCGCGGGCGTCGTGGTCAACGTCGGCTCGCCGCTGAGTCACGCGGCCATCGTCAGTCGTGAACTGGGCATCCCGGCGGTTCTCGCGGTGGAGCAGGCCACCAAGCGGATCAAGTCGGGCACGTTGTTGACCGTCGACGGCACGACCGGGACGGTGACGGTGCACTGAGGTCTCACCTCGAAGCCGGCCAGGCGTGGCCTCCACGAGAGGAACGCCTGGCCGGCTTCGTGTTTGTGTTCGGTACCCACGGTCAGTGGCTGACGAGGTCGCCGGCCGGGAGGTGGCCGGTCTCGTTGAGTGACTGCACCACCCAACGGCCCCCGTGATGCCGCACCCGGGTGATCGAGGCGTGGGCGGCGAAGAAGAACATGCTCGGTTCGACGCCGAGCAGCGACGCGATGAAGGCGCTGATCGCGCCACCGTGACTGACTGCGACGACGGTCTGATCCGGGTGATCGGCGGCGATCGTGGTGAGTGCCTCGGTGAGGCGGGTGCGGACAGCGGCGCTGTCCTCGGTGACGTCTCCGTGCATCTCGACTTCACGAAGATCGGCGCGGGTGGCGACGGTCAAGGGCGCCTGGGCCTCCCGGACGATCGCCTGGGCCGTGGCGGCGGCGCGCGTCAGATGGCTGGCATAGACGGCCGAAACCGACTGGGCGGCGAGGCGTCTGGCCGCCAGGTGGGCCTGACGCTCGCCGAGGGCCGACAGTGGGGGCCCGGCCGCTCCACCGGCGGCGAGGTCCGCGTCGAGGAAGGACTGCTGCGCGTGGCGAACCAGGATCACCTCGGTCCAGGGCTTGTCGATCAGCAACTCCTCGCGCAGCTGTGAACGTGCCGCATGGAGGATGTTGGTGTCGTATTCGAGGGTGCGCTCTGGCGTGGGTGCGGGCGGCTGCATGACTGACTCCCAAGTTGTTGATCACTAGACCATCGACGATTCCAGCGTACCGGCCGACAGGTTAAAGCTCTATTGACAAATACTAGATAACACGACAATCTGGGGGTGTTCCAGGTTACCGACCTTCCTGGGTGGCAGCGCTCCGGGAGGCCCCCGCCGTTCGTGGCGGTCGAGGATCGGAGTCGGCATTCCCATCACCACTGACAGCGCCGTCGCGACGGCCGGACTGTCCGAGAATCATCAGCAGGTCGCACTGGTCTCCCGGCCGGGCGTCGTCGACGTGATCGACGTCGACGAGCCGAAGCCCGCAGCCGGTGAGGTCACGGTCTCCATCGATCTCTGCGGTGTCTGCGTGACCGAGGTCCGCGCGTACTCCACCGGGGCCGGCCACGGGCCGACGCTGTGTGGCCACGAGTGGACGGGCCGGCTCGTCGAGGTCGGCGAGTCGGTCGACCGTCTCGCGCTCGGGCAGCGGGTCGTCGTCGGGGTGCCCGATCCGTGTGGCGACTGCGACTCCTGCCGTGCCGGACGCCCGGAGTTCTGCGCCCTCGTCATGTCGGTGGCGCGGGGTCGAGACGTCGCGCCCGAGCAGCCGCATGGTGGCTTTGCCCGACTGCTGACGGTGCCCGCGTATCGCGTCGTCCCGGTCCCCGACAAGGTCTCGGAAGTCGCGGCGGCCCTCGTCGAGCCCGCAGCTGTCGCCTGGCACGCGATTCGTCGCGGCGTGGTCGCCACCGGCGAGCGCGTGCTCGTCCTCGGGGCCGGTCCCATCGGACTCCTCGTGGTGCAGTGTGCGCGTGCGGTCGGTGCGGCCGAGGTGACCGTCGTCGAACTCTCGGAGTCTCGCCGACTCGCCGCGGAGGCCTCCGGTGCACATCGGGTGGCGGCCACCGTCACCGAGGTCTCCGACGACCACGACGTCGTCGTCGAATGCACCGGCGCCCCCGACATGGTCGAGCAGGCCCTCGCCGCCCTGCGCCAGGGCGGACGCGTGGTGCTGGTCGGAGACGCCGGGCAGGCGACGATCTCGCCGCGGATGTGGCTGGCCAAGGAAGCGACGCTGATCGCGGCTGCCGGTTATACGCGCGCGGAGATCGTGCAGACCCTGCAACTGATCGCCGACCGAGGTATCGAACCCGAGAAGTTGCACACCCGCACCGTCGGCATCGGTTCCCTGGCGGACGGCCTGGCCGGCCTGACGGCGGCCGACACCGACGACATCAAGATCGTGCTCGATCCGAGGATCAAGGAGAACTCATGAAGATCGGACTGCGCTACGACATGCGCGCACCGGACCTCGGCCCGGGGTCGCCGAGCCCCGGCGACCTGTACAAGGCGGCCGTCGAACAGTGCATCTGGGCCGACCGAAAAGGTTTCGACACCGTCTATCTGGCCGAACACCACGGTGCCGAGGACAACTACTGCCCGTCGCCGCTGATTCTGGCGGCCGCCATCGCCGGCGCCACCGAACAGATCGAACTGCACTTCTCGGCACTGTGCATCACGATGCACGACCCGCTGCGGCTGGCCGAAGACCTCGCGGTCCTCGACCTCATCGCCGGTCCTGGCCGTGTGCTGATCACCGCCGGCATCGGCTATCGACCCCAGGAGTTCGACATGTTCGGCGTCGACTTCCCGAACCGGGGCAAGGTCTTCGAGGAGAAGCTCGAAATGATCCGAACCGCCTGGCGCGAAGCGGAATTCGATCACCGCGGCTCCCGGGTCAGCGTGACGCCCCGTCCCGGCACCCCCGGTGGGCCGACGATCTACATCGGCGGAAACGCGAAACCGTCGGCGCGCCGAGCTGCCCGGATGGGTCTGGGGTACCGACCGGCGACCGAGGAGCTGTACCGCTTCTACGCCGAGGAATGCGTCAAGCAGGGACACCCGGAACCGGAACCCTTCCCGCGGCACGGCCCGGCGTTCGTCTACGTGGCAGAGGATCCCGAAGCCGCGCTGGCGGAGGTCGCTCCCCATGTGATGCACGCCAGCAACATGTACGCGTCCTGGGCGGGGGAGCGTTCCAATGCCACCGTCAACGGGTACTGGCGTGAGAAGAGCGACCTCGACTCGATCCGCGACGACCCGTCGATGTGGATCCTCAGTCCCGACGACGCGGTCCGACGACTCTCGGAGCTCGACGACGACTACGAGTTGCGGCTGCATCCGCTGCTCGGCGGTCTGCCGCCCGAATTGTCCTGGCGGAGTCTGGAATTACTCGCCGACAAGGTCCTCCCGCAGGTCCGCGCCGTCGCACCGGTGAGCTAGGAAGCCGTCGCATAGTCGCTGTCGCACCGCCCCGGTGAGGTCACACCTCGCCGGGGCGGTGCTCTCTTCGCGGTGGCACAGCACGACGCCGGTGAGCGACGGAGCATCACTCACCGGCGTCGGTGATGGTTGTGAACGGTCAGAGATCGAGCACGAGGCGCGCACCCTTGCAACGGCTCGTGCAGATCATCATGACGTCGTTCGCCGCCTGCTCGTCCTCGGTCAGGTAGTCGTCACGGTGATCGGGGGTGCCGTCGAGCACCGGGGTCTCACATTCGCCGCAATAACCTTCCTCGCAGGAGAACGGCTGCTCGGGCAACACTTTTCGAACCTCGCCGAGGATCGTGGCGCCATCCGGGATCGTGAGCGTGATCCCGGACTGGGCGAGCTCCACCTCGAAGGACTCACCGCTGTGGTCGATTGGCCCGCTCGCCGCGAAACGCTCGAAGTGCAGCGCGCCGAGGTGGTCGTGCTCGGCGAACTCCTCGGCGACCGCGTCGATCATCGCGCCGGGCCCGCACGTGTAGATCTCGGCGCCCGCGGGTGCCTCGGCGAGGATGCGGCGAAGGTCCGGATGTCCGCGCTCGGCCTCGACCCACAGGTCGACGGCGTCGCCGTGTGCGGCGATCGTCTCCCGGTAGGCCATCGAGGACTCTGTGCGTCCACCGTAGATCAGCCGCCAGCCGGCGCCGCGGCGTCGGGCCTCGGAGACCATCGGGATCATCGGCGTGATGCCGATCCCGCCGCCGATGAACACGTAGTTGTCGGCGTCGACGAGTTCGAAATTGTTCTTGGGCGGGCGTACCTCGAAAATCGCGTCGGCGGTGGCGATCTCGTGGATCTCGCGGGACCCGCCGCGGCCTTCCGGCTCGTTGAGCACGGCGATGGTGTAGCTGCGCAGATCTGCCGGATCGCCACACAGAGAGTACTGGCGCAGCAGACCGGAGGGAAGCCGGAGCTCGACATGGGCTCCCGGCTGCCAGGCCGGCAGGTCGCGGCCGGTCGCATCCTCGAGGGTGATCTCGATGATCCGGTCGGCTATAACGCGAGCTGCGGTGACCCGCATCTTGAGAAGTGCGACTGTGGTGAACATGGGCGGTCCTATCGGTACTCGTGCCCGGTGGGCGCCGACTCTGACCGAGCCGGAAGAATTGGTCCTGTACTAAATAGTCGCATCTACGACTATCTTGAGTCAATGGAGTTGTGAGACTGCAGTCACCGGCCGGATTTCGATCGTCGTTCATCTAGGAATCAATACTCTAGTACTCTACTATTGCGTGACAGAATATCCCGAGCCGGAGAGCGAGGAAGCATGAGCGTGAACACCGAGACCGCGGCGGGTGTGGTGTGGGGTGAGGAGGTCGTCGAGGCCGACTACGCCGGACACCCCGGCCGGACCTACGCCCGGTCGCCCGGTTCACTCGTGGAGCTGCTGGCAACCGTCGGACCGTGGGACGGGCGTGACTTCCTCGTCCAGGGCGACGTCCGGATCGGCCACCGCGACTTCCTGCGTGCAATCCCTGCCGCTGCGGAAATGCTTGCGGCACGGGGGGTCTCCCGTGGGGATCGCGTTTTGCTGCACTGCTACAACCGTCCCGAGTTCGCGCTGGCCACCTGCGCGGCATGGTGGTTGGGGGCGGTCCCGGTCTACGCCAACCGCTGGTGGAGCACCGATGAGGCCCGCCATGCGATTGCGGTGGCCGAACCTGCACTGGTCCTGTCCGATGCGACGGACTTCTTCGACGACGGCGTTCGGGTCGAGTCGATCGAGCAGCTTGCCGCGGCATGGACGAGCAACTCGACGTTTTCGCCGGTCGAGGGTGTCGCCCTCGACGACCCGGCACTCATCCTGTTCACCTCCGGCAGTTCCGGATCACCGAAAGCCGTTGTGCTGTCGTCGCGCTCGGTGATCGCCAATCAGCAGAACCTGCTGGTGCGCTCACGGCGGCTGCCGCACCGGCTCGATCCGGGCGGACCGCAGCCGGTCGCGCTGGTGTGCACCCCGCTGTTCCACATCGGGGGCGTGTCGAACATCCTCACCAACCTGCTGATCGGCGGACGGATGGTGATGACCGTCGGCAGGTTCGACGCCGGCGAGATCCTCGCACTGATCGAGGCCGAACGGGTGCAGGCCTGGGGTGGCGTCCCGACGATGGCGATTCGCCTGCTCGAACACCCCGACTTCGACGCCCACGATCTGTCGAGTCTGCGGTCGTTCCCGCTCGGCGGTGCCCCGTTGCCGCCGGCCCTGCTCGGTCGGATGATCGCCAAGCTCCCGCAACTCGAGCGGCGCGGACTGGCCAACACCTGGGGCATGACCGAGACCGGCGGGTTCATGACCGTCGCGGGCAACGCGGACCTCGTCGAGCGGCCCGGCACCGTCGGGCGACCGTATCCCGTCGTCGAGATCCGCATCACCGACCCCGACGAACGCGGAGTCGGTGAGGTCATCGTCCGCGCGCCCACGGTGATGCTGGGCTACCTCGGCATCGAGGACGGCACCGTGGACGACGCCGGCTGGCTGCACACCGGCGACCTCGGACACCTCGACGACGGCTACCTGTTCCTCGACGGCCGGAGCAAGGACATCGTGATCCGCGGTGGTGAGAACATCGCCTGCGCGCACATCGAGAAGACGATCCTCGGCCACCCGTCGGTCATCGAGGCGGCGGTCTTCGGTGTGCCGCACGAGGATCTCGGCGAAGAACTCGCCGCGGCGGTGACCCACCGGGTCGGTGAGGCGATCACCCCCGACGAGCTCGTCGCCCACTGCCGAAAAACGCTCGGCTACTTCGAGATTCCCACGCACTGGCAGATCGACGACCGGCCACTGCCCACGCTGGCCGGCGAGAAGCTGAACAAGAAGGCCATCAAGGCGGCCTTCGTCGAATCCGTCCTGGAAGGATGACCGATGTTCCTCAGTCCCGCTGACGAGTACTTCACCCATCAGACCGCGCTCACCCACGCCATGGTCGCGACCAGTGACCCGTCCTGGCGGGAGCGGTACTGGGTCTCCCTCCAGGACACCGAGACCGGTGACACGGTGCTCACGCTGGGATTGGGCCGGTATCCGAACCAGGACGTGATGGAGGCGTTCGCCTGCTTCTCTGACAACGGTCGCCAGACCAACCTCCGGCTCTCCCGGTCGCTGTTGCCCGACAGTCACGCGATGGCCGTGGGCCCGTTGTCGTGCGATATCGTCGAGCCGCTGAAGGAACTGCGATTCACGCTGGGCAACAACGACTCCGGACTTAGGTTCGACGTGACCTTCGAGGCGAGGTTCGAGCCGATGCTCGAGGGGAAGTTCTTCCAGATCAGCCGGGCACGGACGACGTACGACGCGATCCGCTACGTGCAGCACGGCCGTGCGCGGGGGTGGATCGTGACCCCGGACGGGCGCCGCATCGAGGTGACGCCGGACCGGTGGTGGGCCGAGCGGGACCATTCCTGGGGCACCCGGCCGCTGCCGCGCGCGGAGGGGCAGCCGCCCGGCGAGCGTCCGGAATGGAAGCTGCTGCTGTTCGCACCGCTGCAGCTGCCCGACCTGGCCGTCCACCTGTACGTCCAGGAGTCCCGCCCCGGCCAGCCGGTGCATCTGTCCGCCGGCCTGATTGCACCACCCGGCGACGACCGGGAGCTGTCACCGATCACGGCGGTCGACCACGACCTGAAGTGGGACGACGGGGCAGCCGCGCCGACGCTCGTGGGTGGCCGCGTCACCCTCACACAGCTCGACGGCGAGAAGATCGAACTCGAGATCCGTGCCCTGCGGGGACGGGCGCATCTGCGGGGTGGCGGCTACGAGGGCTGGAACGGCTGGCGTCAGGGCCAGTGGCGCGGTGACCTCACCGCCGAGCACGACGAGTGGGACCTGACCGACCGGGACAACTTCTACCGCTACGCCAAGGCGGGCTCTGATCACCTCGTCGAGGTGCGACGCGGGGACACTGTCGGATACGGCGTCATCGAGTACATGGTGCTGCCCGGCTACGGCCGTTACGAAGAGGCCCTGCCGCCGCGCCGATCACCGCAGCCGGAGCCACGATGAACACGCTCCGCGAGCGGTTGCCAGAACTCCTGCACGGCACCGGATTCCGCGACGCCAGTGACCCCGTCCGACTCGGTGGCGGCAGCTCGCAGGAGAACTGGGCCTTCGATGCGATCGCCGAGACCGACGGAAACCGGCGAGCCCTGCTGCTGCGCCGGGCGCCTGCCGGCGGTGTCGTCGACACCGAGCGCGACGTCGAGTTCGGCCTGCTGCGCTCTCTCGCCGGCTCCGGCCTGCCCATCGCCGCGGTGCATGCACTCGACGCCGACGGCTCGCTCATGGGCCGCCCGGCGATGATCGTCGACCGAGTGGCCGGGCGTGCGGACCGCGCGGCACTGCGGGACCGCGATCCGCTGCAACTCGGACGCGACGGCCGGATGTCGCTGGCGCAGGAACTCGCGGACCTACTGGGCGCGGTGCACCGGGTGGATCCGCCGGCGACCGGGCTCGTCGACGTGCTGAGGGTGCCGACCGATCCCGGGCACGCCGAGCTCGAACGCTGGACGGCCGAGCTCGACCGCGTCGAGCTCGAACCGCACCCCGCGCTGCGGGAGACGATCGCCTGGCTGGGCGACCACGTACCCCCTCCGTCACCGATCAGGCTGGTACACGGCGACTTTCGGCCGGCCAACGTCCTGGTCGACGGGCAACGGATCAGTGCGCTGCTCGACTGGGAACTCGCACACCTCGGTGACGCCCACGACGATCTCGGCTGGTACACGTGCTCGGTCTACCGGGCCGAACACTTCATCGACGGTCGATGGGGCGTCGAGGACTTCCTGCGGCGGTGGTCGCAGGCCTCGGGCATCGAGGTCGACCACGACCGTCTGCACTTCTGGCAGGTGATGACGGCGTTGCGTCTCGCGGTGATCGCACTGACCGGGGTCAGGGCGTTCTGCGAGGGCATCACCGATCGACCGGCCGGTCCCGCCGACCGCATCGAGCGCCTGGCCTTGCGGGAGACCGGGCTTCTCGAGGATTCCGACGACCACACCCGTGAGCGACCGGGAGGGCAGCGATGAGACCACGACCATCGGAGATCATCGCGGGCGTCCGCACTGTCCTGGGCGACACGATCGCGCCGGCCGTCGAGGGCGACCACGCGCGTGCCCGGTTGCACGAGGTTCGCGCGGTCCTTGCCCAGATCGACTGGGACAACGCCGGATTCCAGCTCGCCGAACGTGCCGACCGGTTGGGCGACGCGCTGCGCGACGCCCAGCCGTGGCTGGCCGGCGAGTTGCCGCCGCAGCCCGCCACAAGGGAGTACGCGGCGCTCGAGGAGTACTACGAACGGCTGGCGGCGGTCGCGGTCGCAACCCTGAGTCGTCTGCGCACCGCTCGGCGGCTGGAGCCCGATGACGATGCCGCCGCGGCCAGCCATCGCGCGCTGCTGCGCGCGCTCTGACCGCACCGATACCTGTTGTCCATCAGTAGATAATCTACTAGCCAATAGTCGGGCACTAGAGTAAAGTCTCGCGTAGACGGTCTCCCACCGAGATCGGCAATCGGAAGGCGCGCCATGGTCGACATCTCTCAGCCGTTCGTCATCGACAACGCGCCGAGCGAACGGTTCCCGGTCTACACCCGGGCGAATACCGGTGAGGTGGCCGGCGGGGTGATCACCCCGTTGCGGTGGACGCTCAACGGCGGCATGGTCGTCGAGTCGGCATGGCGTCGGGCGCTCGAGGAGTTCGGCGCCTTCGACGAGACCGAGTTCCGTCCGGACGTCCTCGACATCCAGGGCGTCTTCCACGGCTATATCTACATCAACCTCTCGGTGCAGCGGGTCTTCGGTGTCCGGATGCCCGGCGCGTCAGCCGATCTCATGGACCGGACGTATCTCGGGGACGTGACGGCACCGGCCTATGCGGCGCAGCCCGACGACGACCGCCCGGAGTGCACCGACCGGATTCTCGCCAGTGTGGGCCGGGTGATGTCCGAGCGAGATCGCCCTGACATCACTTCCGAGGACCGCGAGGAGGCCGCCCGGCTGCGTGCCGCCCGGCCCGACCTCACCGCGCTCGGGGATCGAGAACTCCTGGAACACGCCCAGGCCGTCGTCAAGGAGCGCTACGGGTCGGTGCTGCAGAAGCATCTACGGATGGTGTATGAATCCTCCATCGTCACCGGCGCACTCGACGAGCTGGCGGCCGACCTGGGCGACCCGACACTGGCGGTCCGGCTCACCGGCGGTCTGGGCGACATCGCCTCGGCGGCGCCGAGTCAGGTGCTGTGGGACCTCTCCCGCCTCATCGTGCAGAGTCCGCCGCTGACCGCCGAGTTCGAACGGGGCGTCGACGGGCTTGACGACCGACTCCGGGCATCCACCGATTCGGCGATGCGGCGGTTCGTCGAGTGGTTCGATCGGTTCTGCTACGAATTCGGCTCGCGCTCGACCGACGAGTGGGCGCCCATGCCCAAGACCTGGGAATCGCATCACGGTGTACCCCTCGGCATGATCGACCGACTGCGGCTGCAGGACGAGAGCAAGAATCCGCAGCTGCAGTCGCGTCGGCTGCGGCAGGACCGCGAGGCGCTGATCGGGACTCTGCGCACGCGTCACGCCGACGATGCGGCTCTGTTGGCGCGGATCGAGTCGGTTCTCGCGACGACTGACCTGTACATGCGCGCCCGCGAGCAATCGAAGACCAATACGGTGCGGGTGCTCCACGAGGCGCGGATGCCGCTCTTCGAGTTGGCGCGGCGCTTCGTTGAGCGGGGTCTCCTCGCGCGGGCCGACGACTTGAACATGCTCACGGTCACCGAACTCGAGGACCTCCTCGCCACCCCCGGCCGCTACACCGACCGCATCGCCGAACGTCGCGAATGGATTGATCGCCTCGACGAGCTGGAGCCGCCCTTCATCATCGACGGCGAGATCCCGCCGGTCACCGAGTGGCCCGAGAAGAAGGCCCCGGCGATCTCGATGGCTGCTCCCGGAGATGTCCTCGAGGGCATCGGCGCATGTCCCGGAGTGGCAGAGGGGATTGCGCGGGTGATCTTCGATCCCGTGGACGCTCCCGATCTCGAGCCGGGGGAGATCCTCGTCGCCCCGGTCACCGATCCGGGCTGGACACCGATCTTCACCTCCGCCGCGGCGGTCGTGGTAAACGTCGGGTCGCCGCTCAGTCATGCCGCCATCGTCAGCCGGGAACTCGGCATGCCCTGCGTGCTCGGCGTCCGTGAGGCGACCAAGCGCATCGCCAACGGCACCCGCATCACAGTCGACGGCACCAACGGCACCGTCACCGTTCACTGAGCCCGGCCGTGTGCGGGCGTCGAGGACCGGTGCCCTCCAGGTAAATGATCTACACGTAGACAGTCTTAAACCAGAGTAAGAGCTGGGATGACCTCTGAAAGGTGGTGAAGTGATGACTCCGACTATCGACGAGTTCGTGGACGGGGCCCGGCGGTTCCTCGGGACCGTTGCCGACGGCCGAAACGGGTCGGCGGGGGCGGGCCCGGTGAAGTCCCGGTACGCCCTGTTCTCCGGGTCGACCGACGAAGAACTCAGTGCCGCAGTCGAATACCAGCGTGCGGCGTTCGACGCCGGCTTCGGCTGGATCACCGGGGCGGCAGACCGCGGCGGAGCCGGCCTGCCGGCCGCCTACGAGCGCGCCTTCTCCGCGGCCGAGCGGGAGTTCCCGATCCCGTCGAAGGGGCCGCTGTCGGTGAGTCTGGGCATGGTGGCGCCGACATTGGCGCAGTTCGGGTCCCCGGAGGCCGAGCGGAAGTGGCTCACCGGCCTGCGCCGGGCCGACGTGATCGGTTGCCAGCTCTTCAGTGAGCCCGCTGCGGGTTCCGATCTCGCCGCCGTCCGTACCAAGGCGGTACCGCATGCGGCGGGCGGCGAGTGGACGCTCAACGGTCAGAAGGTGTGGACCTCGGGCGCTCACTACTCCGACATCGGGATCGCCCTGACCCGTACGAGCGACGGGCCGCGGCACAAGAACCTGACCGCCTTCGTCGTCGACATGCGGGCTCCCGGCGTCGAGGTGCGGCCGCTGCGCCAGATCACCGGAGCCGCCGACTTCAACGAGGTCTTCCTCACCGACGTCACGCTGCCGGACTGGTGCAGGCTCGGCGAGATCGGCGAGGGCTGGTCGGTCGCCATCGCGATGCTCATGCACGAGCGCAACGCCATCGGCGGCTCGTCGAGCGGCGGTAGTGGACTGTTCCGGATGGACGACCTCGCCGCCTGGATCGCCGATCTCGGACGACACGAGAATCCGGCGGTGATCGAGGCCTTCGCGAAGGTGTACTCCGGGGTGACCTCGGCCAAGGCGATGCGTCGCCGCGCCGACGCCAATCTCAAGGCCAACGGGGTGCCGGGGCCGGAGATGTCGCTCGGGAAGCTGGCACTGACAGCGAACCTGCAGGCACTGGGCGAGCTGGTCACCGTCGTACTGGGTCCGCGACTCGTCGCCGACACAGGTGCGCCGCGCACGTATGCGTGGTCGGAATTCGTGCTCAGCGTGCCCGGTATGCGCATCGGTGGCGGGACCGACGAGATCCACCGCAACACCGTCGCCGAGCGCGTTCTGCGACTCCCCAAGGACACGCCGGTCCGCCACTAGCGGCCGGCATCTCGAATTGCGCTCTCCCGCAAGGGAGACGACTCACAGGTAAGGAAACTCGATGGGACACCTCGACGGAAGAACAGTCATCGTCACCGGCGCGGGCCGGGGTATCGGACGTGAACACGCTCTGCTGTTCGCGGCCGAGGGCGCCAATGTGGTGGTCAACGACCTCGGCGGCGCACAGGACGGCAGCGGCGCCGCGGCCGGCCCGGCCCAGGACGTGGTCGACGAGATCATCGCCGCCGGTGGCCGAGCCGTCGCCAACGGTGACGACGTCGCCGACTCGGCCGGCGCGAGCCGGATCGTGGCCACCGCGATCGACACCTTCGGCGGTGTGGACGGATTGGTCAACAACGCCGGCATCCTGCGTGACCGCGTGCTGGTGAACATCGACGACGCCGACTGGGACCTCGTGCTCCGCGTCAACCTTCGCGGCACCTTCCTCATGACCCGAGAGGTCTCGCGCTTCTGGCGCGAACAGAGCAAGGCAGGTGAGCAGGTGACCGGCTCGGTCGTCAACACCAGCAGCGAATCGGGTGTGTTCGGCAATCCCGGCCAGACCAACTACTCGGCCGCCAAGGCCGCAGTCGCCAGCCTGACGCAGGTCGCAAGCAAGGAACTCAAGCGTTACGGCGTCCGGGTCAACGCGATCCTGCCGCAGGCGCGTACCCGCCTCACCGAGAGCGCCTTCGGTGACGCACTGGCCGGCAGGGACGGCGAGTTCGACCGCTTCGATCCGGCCAAC
This sequence comes from Rhodococcus koreensis, assembly GCF_017068375.1. Classification (NCBI taxonomy): domain Bacteria; kingdom Bacillati; phylum Actinomycetota; class Actinomycetes; order Mycobacteriales; family Nocardiaceae; genus Rhodococcus; species Rhodococcus koreensis. Next base: position 547,611 of record NZ_CP070610.1, on the reverse strand, counting down.
GTGTCGCCCTTCGTCGGATATTTGCTGTCACCGGAGTGCCCCCTCACCGGCGAGGTCTTCCTGGTCGGCGGCTCGCGGGTGCAGCGTATCCAGCCGTGGACCAAGGACCCGGAGTGGAAGCTCATGGGCGACGGCCGATGGACCCTCGACGGGCTGAGCCGGGCAGTGGCCGAGGCCGGTGTCCCCAGTGGCGCGAGCACCTGGACCGCGAATCCGGAGAAGGCTGCCGCGCGATGACCACCACTGAGAAGGCCGCAGCGCCGGTGGACAAGACCACCGAGGCGAAGATGCCCGAGGCGGTCATTACCGACGAGATGATCGCGTCCATGAAGGCCCGGGCCGGGGTGGATCTGCGCATCGATCATTCGATCAACAACGAAGAGGCCACCCGTATCGCGGTGATCAAGTTCGCCGGCGGCATCGGGGACGTCAACCCGCTGTGGACCGACGCGGAACACGCGGCGAAGTCCGACTTCGGTGCCCCGGTGGCCCCGCCGTCCTTCGTGATCGGCTGCTTCTCCGGCATCCAGTTCGGTTGGCCGGGACTCGGGGCGTTCCACAACGCCACCCAGGCGCATTTCCATCAGCCGGTCTACTGGGGTGACACGATCACCGCGACCTGCTGCTACGACGGCTTCACCGGACCGCGGCCGAGCAAGTTCGCCGGCCAGATGGTGACCGACCACTTCGTCAACTCCTACCGCAACCAGCACGACGAACTCGTCGCCGAGATCGACTGGCAAGTGGTGAACTTCGAGCGTGGCTCGGCCAAGTCCCGGTCCAAGGCCGCGGCATCGGACTCCGGCAAGCCGGAGCTGGTGCTGCCGCATCCGTGGCAGGAGGAGGAGATCCGCGAGGTCGAGGCGCGGGTGCTGAGCGAGACGCCACGCGGCGCGCAGGCGCGCTACTGGGAAGACGTCGAGGTCGGTGACCCGATCCAGACGCTGACCAAGGGGCCGATCGGGCTGACCGACGAGGTCGCCTTCATCGCCGGGGGCGGCACCCCGATCCCGCGACTCAAGGCGCATGCCGCCGCACTCGTCGACTACCAGACCCATCCGGCATGGTCGTTCCGCGACCCGGTGATGGGTTCCAGCGAACCGATCTACGCGGTGCACTACAACAAGGCGGCCGCGAACGCGATGGGTGTGGCCTTCCAGTACGACGTCGGCTTCCAGCGACAGTGCTGGCAGACGCAGCTCCTCACCAACTGGTGCGGCGACCAGGGTTGGGTCCGCGACTGCAGTTCCGAGTACCGGGGCTTCGTCTACCTCTCCGACGTGGTCACCCTCGGCGGTGAGGTGACCGGCAAGTCGGTCACCTCCGACGGCGAGCATGTGGTGGAACTGCGAACGTTCGCCCGCAATCAGCGCGGCGCCGATGTCATGCCCGGCGCGGCGACCATCGCGTTGCCGTCCCGGGACGAGCAGTCGCCAGTCGCCCGGCGGGCCCGGAGCAAGTAGGAGATCGAGATGGCTGTCGATGCACAGGAACGAGCGGCGCTGGCCGAGGCGGTGCGCGATGCCGCCTCGGCCGGGCCCCGGGAATTCCTCGACGATCACGGCCGCCCGGAACGCGACGGGCGGTTGTGGAAGGTCCTGACCGAGCAGATGGGACTCGGCGCCCTGCTGGTCCCGGAAGCCCAGGGCGGTGCGGGCGCGGGTGTCACCGAGCTCGCGGTCGTCGTCGAGAACCTGGCCCGGACCCTGGCGGTGGTGCCGGGGCTGTCCTCGATCGGCATCGCCGGATCGTTGCTGCGGCTGGTCGGTACGGGCCCGGCGACGGAACTGCTGAGCCAACTCGGCGAGGACGGGCGGACCGCGACGGTGTGCTGGTCCGATCCGGCATCGACGACACCCGGCCCGTCGGCCGGGGCGCGCAGCGAGAAAGGCAACGAAAAGATCAGCGTCAGTGGGACGTTCGAGTTCGTGCTGGACGGAATGCACGCCGACGTACTGCTGGTTCCGGTCGTGCTCGGCGGCGACGTCGCGGTGGTGGCGGTCGACGCGGACGCGCCCGGTCTCACGCGGACAGCGGCGGTCGGTCTCGATCTGACGCGGGGCATGGCGACCGTCGAGTTCGATGGCGCACCGGCGTCCCTGCTCGGTGTAGGGGTTCCGCTCGGGGCCGCGGCCGATCTCGCCCTGGTGCTCATCGCCGCGGAACAGGTGGGCATCGCGCAGCACTGCCATGAGGCGGCGGTCGCGTGGGCCAAGGACCGGGTGCAGTTCGATCGCCCGATCGGTCAGTTCCAGGCCATCAAGCACCAGCTCGTCGACCTGCTCATGGCCGTGGAGCTCGGACGGTCGTCGCTCGACATCGCCGTCGTCGCCGCGGACGCCTACCTCGACGAGCGGTCGGAGGTGACCGCCCGGGACCTGTCGGTGGCCGCGAGCATGGCTCAGGCGAGGTGCGGCGACGCAGCGATGTTCGTCGCCGATGCGTCACTCCACATCCTGGGCGGCATCGGCTTCACCTGGGAGCACGACGCCCACCTCTATCTCCGGCGGGCCAAGGTGCTCGAGGTCCTGTTCGGCACCCCGGCCGAACACCGGTCGCGCTTCGCCGGGCTCTTGCTGCAGGCTGCGGTCCGATGAGCGAGCCGGCGGTGCTGCTGGACGTCAGCGAATCCGGCGTCGCGACCCTGACCTTGAACCGGCCCGACCGCAAGAACGGGCTGAACAAGCAGATGGTGGACGAGACGATCGTCGCACTCGAGTTGGTGTGGGCCGACGACCGCTGCCGGGTCCTGGTGATGACCGGTGCCGGAACCTCATTCTGCTCCGGCATGGACCTGTCGGAGAAGATCCTGCCCGACGAGATGACCTTCATGCGCCGCGTCGGGCATCTGTGCTCGCTGATCCACGATCTACCGCTGCCGGTGATCGCGAAGGTCCGCGGTGGGGCGGTCGGGTATGGCGCGAACCTCGCGCTGTGCGCCGACCTCGTGGCCGCCGCCGACGACGCGGTGTTCGGCGAGATCTTCGCCGAACGCGGTCTGTCCATCGACGGCGGGGGTTCCTGGCTGGTGCCGAGGCTGGTCGGTCTGGGCCGCGCCAAGGAGATCATGTTCCTCGCCGCCCGGGTCAGCGGCGTCGAGGCGGGGGAGATGGGGCTGGTCAACCGTGCTGTTCCGGCCGCCGAGCTCGACGCGCTGGTCGACAAGTGGGCCGACCGGCTCGCCGACGGCCCCCGGCGCGCCCTGTCGGTGATCAAGCAGCAGCTCAACGCCTCCTTCGAGCGCTCGTTCGCCGATGCGATCGAGGCCGAGGCGGTGGGGCAGGCCTTGTCCTTCCGTTCCAAGGAGTCCCGAGAAGGCGCCCGCGCCTTCTTCGAGAAGCGCTCGCCGGACTTCCGTTCCTGCTGAGGTCGTCCCACCTAAGGCACGTGACTTGAATCGCCTACATGCGTCGATGTGATGCAGAACATAGGTAGCGACTTAGGTGCTTTTCCGAATGGTCGCCGGCCTCCGTGCACGTCAAGCTGGGAAGCGGCAAAAGGAGGCCGGAAATGAACGCAATGCAGCTGGACGTACTGGAACGGGTCGCGGTCGACGAGTTGGCGACGGCGATGGTCGGCACGGCGAGCGCGGATTCTCCGGTGGTGCGGAACGGGGTCGCGACAACCAGCGCCTCGGTCCTGGAGCGTCTCGTCGAACTCGGGTTGATCACCGGTGCGAGCGGCCCGACCGAACGCGGTCACGTCCGGATCACGCCGGCCGGCGTGGAGGCTCTGGCCTACCTCGCTGCCGTGCCCTGACGGCTGTCAGGCGTCGTCGGTCGCGCTGATCCACCGTGCGATCTGGGTCCGTGAGCGGAAGCCCAGCTTGGTCAGGATGTGATCGACGTGAGCGTCGACGGTTCTCGCGGAGATCACGAGCTTGGCCGCGATCTCCTTGTTGGTCAGACCGTCGGCCACCAGTTCGGCCACTTGCTGTTCGCGACGGGTGACGCCGGACCGGCGAGCCGGTGCAGCCGGTCGGGGCTCGGTCGGGCCGTCGGCGCCGCGCGCGAGTCGCACCGTTTCGTCGAGCGTCAGGGCCCGCCCCTGGTCGAAGGCCGACACGAACGCGGCATCGCCCATCATCTGGCGCAGCCGCTTCTCGACGATCCGGGTGACCGGATCGAGCGCTGCCTGCGCCAGCTTCATGTGACTGTGCTGGTGCCACAGCGTCGCGGCCGCTCCCAGGAGTGCCGCAGATCGCGGGGGATCGCTGTCGGCGGCACACCACCCGATCACGTCGATGGCGACCACGGTCATCCCCGGATAGTCGAACGCCGCGTACAGGTCTATCGCCTCGGCCATCAGGGCCTCGGCGGCGGCGGTGTCGCCCTGGTGCCAACGCACGATCCCCATGGGTCCCAGGGCGGTTGCCCGCACCAGATGCCCCTGATGGCGGTCGGCGTAGTCCAGGTGACGCTGCGTGAACTTCTCGGCATCCGGGTGTTCGGTGATGAACGCGTAGAGCGCGGACAGTGCCATACAGTCGGCGACCAGTCCGGGATCGGCTCGAGCGGTGTCCAGTTCGAGCGCCTGCTCGGCGATCTCGAAGGCCCGGCTCCCGTCCCGACGCAACGATGCCTCGAGGGCGGCTGCGAAGTGTGCCCGGAACGTGAACTCATCGGTCCCCAGCTGCTCCGCCAGCTCGTTGTGTTCGCGGAGCATCGCGTGTGCCCGGTCGATCTCGCCGATGAGGAAGCCGAGGAGGCTGCCGGTGGCCAGGCCCATCGCGCGCTCCGGCGTCGGCTCGGTGAGTTGCTCGAGCGCGCGGACCGACCACTGGAATCCCTCCACCATGGTTCCCGACTGTGACCAGTAGGGCCGCATCGCGCGCACCATCTCGAGGGTTACCCCAGCTTGTCCCGGCTCGGCCACGCTGAACGCCATCGCCTCTCGGATGTTCGCGTGCTCGGCTCGGGTACGGGCGAACCATTCGATGTCGTCCGGGCTGCAGTAGTCGGTGTCGGAACGCTGCGCGAGGCGCAGGAAGTAGTCGCGGTGACGGATACGGATTGCGGCGGCGGCGGCGGACGATTCCCGTTTCTCGAGTGCGAACTGGCGCATCGGTTCGAGCAGCCGGTAGCGGCCTCGCTGGGCCTTCTCGTCGTCGATCCGAACGATCATCGACTTGTCGAGCAACGCGATCAGTTCGTGCAGGACGCCGTTCCCCGGCTCGGCCGGCAGGCAGACGCCGTCGGCCGTCTCAGCGGTGAAACCTCCGGAGAAGACCGAGAGTTGTTCCCACACCTGACGTTCGCGAGGTGAACACAATCGGTAGCTCCAGTCGACGACCGACTGGAGGGTCCGGTGCCGGGCGGTGCGGGTCCGCTCGGTCGAGGTCAGCAACGCGGTATCGCCGAGGCGAGAGGCGATCTCGGCCGGGTTGAAGATCCGGATGTTCGCCGCTGCCAACTCGATGGCCAGGGGCAGGCCCTCGAGGCTGCGGCAGATCTCCTCCACGGCCGCACGGTTGTCGTCGGTGATCCGGAAATCGGGTTTGGCGGCCGACGCGCGCTCTTCGAACAACACCATCGCTTCGCCCAGGCCGCCCGGCGAGTCGATGGTCAGCGGACTGACCGGCAGCAATTGCTCACCCTCGACACCGAGCCGATGCCGGCTGGTCGCCAGAATCCTGACCGACGGCGACACGGAGAGCAACCGGCGCACCAGCTCTGAGCAGGCGTCGATGAGGTGCTCACAGTTGTCGAGAACCAAGAGGAGCCGTCTGGTCGCCGCATGCTCGGCGAGCTGGCCGAAGGCGTCGGCAGAATCGTTGGGGAGACCCAACTGGCGGCAGATCGTCTGCACCAGCAGGCCACCCTGGCGCAGATCGGCGAGTTCGACGATCCACACCCCGTCAGGGAACTCGCGACGGACGCTGCCGGCGACCGCGAACGCCAGCCGGGTCTTGCCGACCCCGCCGACTCCGGTCAGGGTGAGCAGTCGGCTGGTGCCCAGCAGGGTTCTCGCCCGTGTCAGATCTTCGCGCCGGCCGACGAAACTTGTCAGTTCCACCGGTAGATTGCCGGCCGGACGGGTGGTCATCGAGCAAGTATCCCACTTCGCCTCGCCGGGCCGGCCGCGCCGCAGGGGCCCGGGCCGACCACTTGTGCCGTCGCTACGTCTTCGCGACGAGTTCCACCGGCAGTGCGGTGATCCCCCGCAGAATGAAGCTGCGGTTGTAGTCGATCTCCGTGGTGGCGCGCTCCGGGATGATCTTCTCGATGCGAGACAGGAGCGCCTCGAGCGCGATGATCGCTTCGCGGCGGGCGAGGTGCATGCCGAGGCAGAGGTGTTCGCCGCGTCCGAAAGAGAGGTGACGCTTCGGGTCGTTCTCCTCGGAGACGTCGTGCGGGCACTTGAAGACCTCGGGATCGCGGTTGGCCGCCGCATAGATCATGAAGACCATGCTCCCGGCGGGCAGGTGGATCCCGGCGAGGTCGTAGTCCCGGGTGAGGGTGCGATACATACCCTGGGTGGGCGACTCGAGTCGCAGGACCTCCTCGACGAAGTCGGGAATCCGGGACATGTCCGCCTGGAGTCCGGCGAGCAGCTCGGGGTCGCCGGACAATCGCAGCAGGCAGCTGCCGATGAGGTTGGTGGTCGTCTCGTTGCCCGCAACCAGGAACTGAACCAGCATCTGCAGGAGTTCGTCTTCGGTGAGCGGGCGTTCGCCGTCGATCCGGGACTGCACGACGGCGGTCAGCAGGTCGTCCTTCGGCTCACGTTCGCGGTCGGCGATCTGCTCGGTGAAGTAGTCGTAGAAGTCGTCGACCGCCGCGAACAGCTCGATGATCTGTTCGCGGTCGAGATCATTCGCCCCGACCCCCCGCGTGAAGGCGATGGTCCACAGTTTGAAGACCTCCATCTTCGCCTCCGGGACGCCGAGGATCCGGGCGATCACCGTCATCGGGAACGGAAAGGTGAAGTTCTGCACCAGGTCGACCTTGCCCGCGGCGACCGCGGCGTCGACGATGGTCTCGGCGATCTCGGTGATGGCCGGCACCATCGAGTCGACGCTGCGGGGGGAGAAGGCGGAGGTGACCAGTCGACGTTGCCGGCGATGCTCCGGCGGATCGGAGTTCACCAGGACGGGCGACTTGCTCAGCCGCAGGCGCCGTGCCGCGTGGTCCCGGGTGGCATCGGGGTAGCTGTCGTCGGCCACCACCCGTTCGGCGAGCGCGGTCACCGAGCTCGGCCCGCTCTGCTGTCGGCTGGAGAAGACCTCAGGCTGGCGCAGGATCGTGAGGATGTCGTCGTGGCGGGTGATCACCCACGCATTCAGGGTGTCGCTGTAGGCGATCGGGTGGTCCGCTTGCAGGGTGGAGTACGTCGGGAACGGGCACTTGCGGGCCTCGGGTTCCAGGGCGACCAGTTCATCGAAACCGGTCTCCGGGGGAATCGTGTGGGTGGTGGTCATCGGGCACTCCCTTGCAGGTCGTCTGTCGCGCCGAACTTCAGGCCGGCGGCATGCAAAAGCGCATTCACTCAGCGAGGCGTTGAAGTGACGTGAATCAGGCTATTGCCGAAATAGCCTAGTGTCAAATAATCGCAGATGCGACTAAATTGCATCATCGACTACCGATCAACGGGTCGGATCGGCGGTGTCCCGTCCGGTGGGGCGGCCACGGCCTGACTCCTCGCAAGCACGGGTGTCAGGATTGTGAGAGTGCGTTTGAAAACCGTCAGGTTCGGGCGAGCCGCCTCGTCATGGTCGCGATCGTCGCGATGTGAACCATGGCCTCGTGGTGGTCGGGTCTGGTTTCGTAGTCTCGCACGCAGCGGCGGTGCTTGTTGATCCACGCGAAACTTCTCTCGACCCCCCACACGCGGGGTCGGACGTGGAAGCCGGGGGCGTCGGGGATGCGTTTGATGATCTGTATAGGCAGGGCGAGAACGTCTTTCGCCCAGACGGGCAGCCGTCCGGGATAACCGCCGTCGGCCCAGACCAGCCGGATGGTGGAGAACCTGCCGCGCAGTGCGGTCAGGAGTCGGTGCGCGGCGTCGGTCCTGGATCGAGGCAGCGGTGACGACGACGGCGAGCAGCAGTCCGTTCACATCCATGGCAACGTGTCGCTTGACGCCGTTCGTTCTCTTGCCGCCATCCCAGTCGCGGCTCGATCGGGGCACGGTATCCGCGGCCGGCACCGTCTGCGAGTAGATGATCGCCGCGGTCGGGCACCGGTCCCGCCCGTCACGCACTCGCAGGCGGTCGCGCAGCGCGTCGACGATGCGCTGCCACGCGCCGCTGTGGGACCAGCGGGCGAAGACCGCGTACACCGTCCCGGCTGGCGGGAACTCCATCGGCAGTTGCCGCCACGCGATACCACTGCGGACGATGTACAAGATGGCGTCCACTATTAGAAGGCGGCAATGCTTCTCGGGTCTGCCGCCGCGGCCTGCCGTGCTGCCGGGCGCGGGCAACAGCGGTTCGAGGGTCGTCCACTCTGCGTCGGTGACCGACGACGGGTACACCGCGCAACCGTGCCCGCCCGCCGCGGTGGGGCGGGCACGACGGGCATGGCGGAATCGGCGATGATGTCATTCGGAATTGGTGTTGGCTACTGGGGGGCTGGGCCGCCGAAGAACGTCGAGCGGGTGTTGGCCGAGGCCGAGGAGGTCGGCGTCGAAAGCATGTGGACCGCAGAAAGCTACGGTTCGGATGCGATCTCGCCGCTCGCGTGGTGGGGGACTCGCACGTCCGCGATGCGGTTGGGTACTGCGATGTGTCAGATATCGGCGCGAACCCCCATCGCGCTGGCGATGGCCGCTGCAACCATCGATCATCTGAGCAGTGGCCGGATGGTGGTAGGTATCGGGGCGTCGGGCCCTCAGGTAGTCGAAGGCTGGTACGGACAGCCCTACCCGCGGCCGTTGGTGCGAACCCGGGAATACGTCGAGATCATGCGGGGCAGTGTGGACCCGGAACGAGCCGGTGGCCTACTCCGGCCGCCACTATCAGTTGCCGTACACCGGGGACGGCGCCGCCGGACTGGGCAAACCACTGAAATCGACCGTACACCCGTTGGGCTCCGACATCCCTGTCTACCTGGGAGCCGAAGGACCGAAGAATGTGGCGCTCGCAGCCGAAATCGCTGATGGATGGTTACCACTGTGGTTCTCGCCGAAATCCGACGACTTCTACCGGAAAGCACTGACCGAGGGCTTCGCCCGACCCACCGCCCGCCGCGATCAGAACTCCTTCGATGTAGCCGGCGTGATCTGGGTCAGCGAGCACGACGACGTCGAGACTGCGGCAGCACGGATCAAATCCGTAATTGCGCTGTATGCAGGAGGAATGGGCGCCAAGGACGTAAACTTCCATAACGATATATTCGTGCGGATGGGATGGGGCGAGGTCTGCAGCAAGGTCCAAGAACTGTATCTCTCTGGGCGGCAACGGGAAGCCGCAGAAATGATCCCCTGAGTGCGTGCAGTGCGAGGGTGTTCACGGCGCGCGCATGCCAGCGTGAGGCATTGTGGATGAGCGCGCTCGGGTCGTCGGAGAACAGGCTCGTCGCCGTCAGCGATGCGGCGTTGCTGGGACGTAGTCGGCGGGACGGCTGCGCTCATCCCGTGGTCGCCCGTCCCTGGCGGCGGTCGCCTCACCCGAGGCGGCGGACGCGGAATCTGCAATACTGTCCCCTATTCGGGCCTAGTGCCGCACGCGGGTTTGTTTCCCCGTTGGTCCGACGCGCCGCTTGATTGCCGGTCGCTGGACGCTACCTCGGTCATCCTGATCAGATGGCAGAGCGAGTGCGGGTTCGGGAGATCGATGATGACGAGTGGAAACGGCTGCTGCGCATCGTGCGCCGAGGCACCGGATCCGTGGTGACCTGGCGGCGGGCGCAGATGAACTTACTGTCCGCCCAACGGATGCCTGTCGCCAATTCGCGAGGTCAGCTTCACCAGCGGTCCGGGACGAGATCCACAATTTCAACACCGACGGGTTCGACTCGCTGTACCCGAAATGCAAAGGGGGAAGACCGAAGAAGTTCACTCTGTCCGGACGCCGGGAGATCAAGAAGATCGCCAAGTCCACCCCGACCGAGCGCGACCTGCCGTTCTCGACCTGGAGCCTGTCCAAGCTGGCCGAGTTCCTGGTCGCCGAGGGGGTGGAGTCTCGATGTTGGGAGTAGCTTAGTTGTTCTGCTGATGGTCGTCAGCTACGCGCGCACGGACAACTTGGTCGCCGTACTGTTCGGCCTGGGCGCCCGGAAGTCCGGTGTCGGTGAGGATCATGTCGACTTCGTCGATCGCGGCGACTTTGGCGAGGGCGCGGTGTCCGAGTTTGGAACTGTCGGCGACGACTGCGGTGCGAGTTGCTGCCGAGATTATTGCCCGCTTGAGTGGAACTTCGAGGGTGTTGCTGTTGGTGATGCCCGCGATGGGGTCGATGGCGTCTGCGCCGAGGAAGGCCCAGTCGGCCGAGTAGTCGGACAGAAAGTCGACGGCGCGTTCACCGACGAGCGTGAAGACGGATCCGAGCAGCTCACCGCCGGTCACGAGTAGTCGTGTGCCGGGGATGGTGGCCACATACTTCCCGATTCGGAGGTCGTTGGTGATGATCGTCAGATCGGCCTTGTGGCGAAGTTCGCGGGCCACCTGGTAGGTGGTTGACCCGCTGTCGAGAATGATGGTTTGGCCATCTGTTACCTGCTGTGCCGCAAGATGCGCGATCGCGGTCTTTTCTTGTCGGTGCTCGGTTTCCTTCACCGCATAGGGGATCTCGGATGATGCGCCGGTGACGGGTCGGGCTCCTCCGTGGGTCCGTTCGGCGTGGCCGGACCGAACCAGCGTGTCGAGATCGCGCCGAATCGTGGATGTGTCGACGCCGAGTTCGCGCGAGAGGATTTTGGCCTCGACGTAGCCGTCGACTTGGAGGCGTTGGAGTATCTGACCTCGTCTTTCCGTGGCGGACACGACTCTCTCCTCGGCATCGGCACTGTGTGAAATCTGGTTGGGGCTCCACGATTCTAGCGATAAGTGCGCAGATATTGACAGTTCAGCGGGATGAACGGCATGATTACAGGCATTCGATGCGCGATGTCGTGCAGCGGTGGAGTCTGGATCCCGCGCCGATCGCCACACAACTGTCGAGGAGCTTCCGATGCAATTGGGTTTGATAGGTCTAGGGCGGATGGGCGGAAACATGCGTGAGCGTGTTCGCGCCGCCGGTCATGAAGTCATCGGGTTTGACGCCGATCCGTCGATCCGGGATGTGGGGTCATTGGCTGCACTGGTGACTCGTCTCAGCAGTCCGCGGGTGGTCTGGGTGATGGTTCCCGCGGGTGAGCCGACCCGCAGTGTGATCGACGCACTGCGCGGTTTGTTGGCGGCGGGGGACCTTGTCATCGATGGAGGCAATTCTCGCTTCTCCGATGACGAGGTGCACGCGGATGTCCTGCGGGAGCGTGGAATCGGTTACCTGGACTGCGGCGTGTCCGGGGGAGTATGGGGCCTGGAAGAGGGCTACGGGCTGATGGTGGGCGGCGGGGATGCGGATGTGGCTCGCGCGATGCCGATCTTCGACGCACTGCGGCCCGAAGGGAAGCGGGACGAGGGTTTCGTGCATGCCGGTCCGGTCGGCGCCGGCCACTACGCAAAGATGGTGCACAACGGTATCGAGTACGGGTTGATGCAGGCGTACGCCGAGGGCTACGAACTGCTGGCCGCCGAACCCCGAATCACTGCCCCCGACGCTGTGATGGGGGCGTGGCAGAAGGGCACAGTGGTGCGCTCCTGGTTACTCGACCTTCTCGTCTCGGCGCTGCGGGAGGACCCGGGTTTGAGCTCGATCTCCGGATACACGGAAGACTCGGGTGAGGGCCGGTGGACCGTCGAGGAGGCCATCGCGCACGCCGTGCCGGTTCCGGTGATCTCGGCCGCCCTGTTCGCACGATTCTCATCCCGACAGCCCGATTCGCCGACAATGAAGGCGGTTTCGTCCCTGCGGCAGCAATTCGGCGGACATCAGGTCCGGACCTTGGAGGCGGCACAGTCATGATCAAGTTGGGTTACAAGGCGTCTGCGGAGCAGTTCGGTCCGCGGGAGTTGGTGGAGCTGGGTGTTCTGGCGGAGGCACACGGTATGGATTCGGCGACGGTGTCGGATCATTTCCAGCCGTGGCGGCACGAGGGTGGTCATGCGCCGTTCTCGTTGGCGTGGATGACGGCGGTCGGGGAGCGGACGGAGCGGTTGCAGTTGGGGACGTCGGTGATGACGCCGACGTTCCGGTACAACCCGGCGGTGGTGGCGCAGGCGTTCGCGACGATGGGGTGTCTGTATCCGGGGCGGATCATGCTCGGGGTGGGTACCGGTGAGGCGCTCAACGAGATCGCGACAGGTTTCGCGGGTCAGTGGCCGGAGTTCAAGGAGCGGTTCGCGCGGCTGCGGGAGGCGGTCCGGTTGATGCGTGAGCTGTGGCTCGGGGATCGCGTCGATTTCGAGGGGGACTACTTCACCACGAAGGGGGCGTCGATCTACGACGTGCCCGAGGGTGGGATTCCGGTGTATATCGCGGCCGGTGGTCCGGTGGTGGCCCGGTATGCCGGTCGGAGCGGTGACGGGTTCATCTGCACGTCCGGTAAGGGCATGGAGTTGTACACGGAGAAGTTGCTGCCTGCGGTCGCGGAGGGGGCGGCGAAGGCCGGCCGTGATGTGGCGGAGATCGACAAGATGATCGAGATCAAGATTTCGTATGACACGGATCCGGAGTTGGCGCTGGAGAACACGCGGTTCTGGGCGCCGTTGTCGTTGACGCCGGAGCAGAAGCACAGCATCGATGATCCGATCGAGATGGAGAAGGCGGCGGATGCGTTGCCGATCGAGCAGGTGGCGAAGCGGTGGATCGTGGCGTCGGATCCGGATGAGGCGGTGGCGCAGATCCGCCCGTATCTCGATGCGGGATTGAACCACCTGGTCTTCCACGCTCCGGGCCACGATCAGAAGCGGTTCCTCGAGTTGTTCGAGAAAGACCTTGCCCCGCGGCTGCGAGGACTCGCATGACACACAACATCACCACGACACCGCTGTGGCAGAAACTGTCCGATCACCACTGGGAAGTCGCGGCCACGCACCTTCGACAACTTTTCGACGCCGATCCCCATCGGGGCGAAAATCTGAATGTCACGGCCGGCGATCTCTACATCGATTACAGCAAGCATCGTGTCACGCGCGAGACGGTGGGCCTGCTCCTCGACCTCGCCCGGGCCGCTGGAGTGGAACGCCACCGTGAGGCGATGTTCACCGGCGACCATATCAACACCTCCGAGGACCGGGCTGTTCTGCACACTGCTCTGCGCGCGAACCCCGAGCGCGAGCTGATCGTCGACGGACAGAACGTGATCGAGGACGTGCACGCGGTGCTGGGGCAGATGGGTGAGTTCACCGATCGTGTCCGGACCGGTGTCTGGCGCGGGGCTACAGGCGAGCGAATTCGTACTGTGGTGAACATCGGAATCGGTGGATCCGACCTCGGTCCGGCCATGGTCTATCGCGCCTTGCGTCACTACGTCGACGGGCCTGAGGTACGGTTCGTCTCCAATATCGACCCCGCGGATCTGCTGTCGAATCTGACCGACCTGGACCCGCGTACCACGCTGTTCGTCGTTGTCTCCAAGACTTTCTCCACGCTGGAGACGATGACGAACGCATCCGCTGCCCGACGCTGGATCACCGGCGCACTGGGGGAGGATGCGGTATCGAGCCATTTCGTTGCGGTGTCCACCGACGCTGCACGGGTCACCGCATTCGGCATCGCCGCCGACAACATGTTCGGCTTTTGGGAATGGGTGGGCGGACGGTACTCGGTCGGGTCCGCCGTCGGACTGTCGGTGATGATCGCGATCGGACGGGACCGGTTCACCGAGTTCCTCGGCGGAATGCGGGCGATCGACGAGCATTTCCGCACCGCGCCATTGGAATCGAATGCGCCCGTCATCCTAGGCATGCTCGGTGTGTGGTACTCAAGCTTCTTCGGTGCCGACTCGCGGGCTGTGCTGCCGTACGCGAACGACCTGGCCAGGTTTCCGGCGTACCTGCAACAACTGACCATGGAATCGAATGGTAAATCGGTGCGAGCGGACGGTACTCCGGTCGGAACCTTCACAGGTGAAGTTTTCTGGGGAGAACCAGGCACGAACGGACAGCATGCGTTCCATCAGCTCCTGCACCAGGGCACACACCTGATTCCCGTCGACTTCGTGGGATTTACGGAGCCGGTGGAGGATCTACCCACCCTCGACGGCATCGGATCCATGCACGATGTGTTGACCGCGAACCTCTTCGCACAATCGAAAGTTCTCGCGTTCGGCAGGACCGAAGCGGAGATCGCCGAAGACGGGACACCCGCCGAGCTCGTCCCACACAAGGTTATGCCGGGAAACAGGCCTTCGACAACAATCTTGGGCACGAAGCTCACGCCGTCGACTCTCGGACAGTTGATCGCCTTGTACGAACACCAAGTATTCGTACAAGGAATCGTATGGGGCATCGACTCGTTCGACCAGTGGGGAGTCGAACTCGGCAAGACATCTGCTCTGGAACTGGGCCCTGCCCTCTGGGACACAGACGGCGCAGCTTATGACGGGGATAGCTCCACCGCAGGGTTGATACGCGCCTACCAACGGGCGAGAGGACAACACGTTTGCCTGCATTAGCGGTACGGCTTCCGTCGCCGAGCGCAGAGTCCTGGGATTGGCAACTGTCCGCCGCGTGCCGGGACGCCGATCCCACGGTGTTCTTCCATCCCGACAACGAACGAGGCGAACCACGCGCGAGTCGGATACGTGCAGCCAAACGTATCTGCCTACGATGCCCCGTGCGCGCGAGGTGCCTCAACTACGCACTCGAAGCCTACGAACGCCACGGTATCTGGGGCGGCTACACCGAGGAAGAGCGCAGGACGCTCCAAAGGATGCGGGACGTGGGGAGAGCACCAGATTCCTCTAGTCCGGGGAGTGACGACTGCGGCCGGACGTTGCGATCATCTGCTGGGCGAGCGCACAATCCAATCCAATAGCGACGCGAGGGGCCCTCTGCGCGGTATGCGGGACGTCGGGGTTCTTGTGCTCGCTGGCGATACGCACGCTCTCGATCCAAATGCCAGCGAAGCGGGTCATCCTCCTGGTTCCTCGTTCGGAACGTAAAGCCGTAGACAGGACATGTGTTGACTGAAGAATGCTCAAAGGCCACATACATCGAGGCTCCGTCGGTGATGCGGCGGGTGCTGCGACGTGCCCGTGACGGCGCCACTCTGAACGTGGACGAGGCGACGACCCTGCTGCAGGCCCGCGGCGACGACCTGGCGGATCTGTGTTGCTCGAGTCACCACGGATGATGGTTCCGTCATGCTGAAGATCGACGAGCGTGCGTGGCGGATCGCGGTGCACCCCGGTGAGCGAGCTCAGCTATCGTACCTGGGCTTCGAGGTTCAGGGCCCAGCGGAGCTGGGCCGCGCGAAGCGGGCACTGGAGGCCGCTGGGGTCGTGGTGAAGCGGATCTCAGGCAGCGCGGCGGAGCAACGCAGCGTGGAGGAGTTGCTCCGTTTCGAGGATCCGGCGGGCAACGTGCTCGAATTGTTCTACGGCCAGTTCTGCGACTACACCTTCCAATCTCCTCGAGGCGTCTCCCGGTTCGTCACGGGTACACAGGGGCTGGGGCACGCAGTGATCGGGGTTTCCGACTTCGAGACGAGCGTCGCGTTCTACACCGACGTGCTGGGTTTCCTGGTGAGCGACTACATGTACCAGGGTGACTCGGCCACCGCGTTCCTGCGCTGTGGGCCAAGGGAACACACCATCGCTCTGTACGGGGTGACGAAAGACCGCGACTCCCGGCTCCAGCATTTCATGCTGGAGGTCGGCGAACTGGACGATGTCGGCATCGCCTATGACCTGGTGCAGGATTCCGAGTTCGGTGTGACCCTCACGCTCGGTCGCCATACCAACGACGCTATGGTGTCGTTCTACTGCCGCACCCCATCCCCCGGCATCCAAATGGAGTACGGCTGGGCCGGCAAGCAGATGACTCCGCGCGATGCCTCTGTGCGGATGACCAAGGTCGATGTGTGGGGTCACCGGACAGCGAAGACAGGCCAGTCGATCAACGACATGATTCGCAAGTAGCGGTGCGTCATGAAGGATCCTAGCCACCTCAGCTGCCTTTCCGGCGAGGGGTCGCCGAGCACGTCATTACTGCTGCGTGTCGGCTCAGTCTTCCACGCTCGGCACGTGAGGCTCGATGACCTACACCTCTCTACACGCGATCAGGGACTGTGCGTGACGGCCTGTTTCCGCTCTCCCATGGAGAAGGCGATCACGCTGCTGCGAACCTTGGAGCGGGTCGTCGGGGTGGTCGGCGCCAAGCTCTATGCGGAGGGGCAGGAAGAGACCTGTTGGGAGCCACCCGCATAGCGAGAATCACGAACGTCGCCCGCCGCAAGGCTGGGGACCTTCGTGATTCGGTTACCCTAAATTAATGGGAGTCGATCAGCGCGGCTCGGTGCAGCGTTGACTACGGTGGTCTGTTCGGGACCTTCTGACCGTCGGGGCGATCGTCCCGGCATTTGATCCATTGGTCGCGCTGGCCGACGAGAAGAAAGACCCCTGCTTTGCTCGAGGACCAGGCGGGAGGCAGGGCGGATTCAACCGGTCGTCGCAACACCGTGCCGTGAGGACGAGTGTACTTGTTCGGCAAGTACTTCCGCTGGAGTTCTCCAACCGTGCACTTTTCGGGGTCGGTTGGTGAGCGCATCGGCGACCGCCTGAAGCTCACGGGACTTGTATCGCGACAGATCAGTTCCCTTCGGAAAATATTGTCGCAGCAGCCCATTGGACGCTCCGTGGACGAGCGGTGCGATCGGTGGCGGCAGCTGGCAACGCGGGCGTGGCTGATCTGTGGCGGCGCCTCGCTGGTTGCTGTGGCGGTTGTGGGTGTGCTGATCTGTGTCGGGTGAGGGGTGACGACGTTGCCGGGTATGTGCGGTGGGCGGTTCGCGGCTGTCGGTGCGGGACGGGTCGAGCCCTCGACGCCGAGACCGCAGCTGGAGTATCAGCGGACGCTGAAACTGTCGCGGCTGCTGAGGCATACGCGTCCGAGGCCCCGAGATGCGGGTGAAACCAGGTGGGCCGAAGTGGCCCGGTCGGAGTGTAGTCCGCTCCGGCCGGGTCTCGCCGGGACGTGCAGCAGGTACCCGCCGCGTACGTCATGACCGCACTCGTCCCGGTGTGCGTCCGGGAAGGGGTGCGCTCCCGTTGGGCGGTGTGGTTCCGCGTTGGTGTGCCTGGGTTGTGGGCGCCGCTGATGTCACCTCGGGCGTTTGACAGCGGGTGAAATTCTCGACCGGATCTACGGATCTCGGCAGACCGGTGTGCACCAATCCCTGCCAGCCAGTGTAGGTGTGGCTGGTGCGGTATTGGTTTGTCGACCTGTTCCTTCGTGTCTCCGGTGCGAGGATAGGGTAGATCCGCCGCCTGCTCCGATCGCTGAAATGTGCCTCACGCCACATGTCTTTCTTGGGTCGTCCGTACCTGCTGACGATCGTGAACAGTGCGGCTCCGAGGCCGACCAGGGGATGGGTGCGCATCCGGGCGGACTTCTGCCGCAGTTGTCGCTCCGTGCCCACCGCAGTGGAGAGCGCGACGGCCACCGACAACACCGCCACCAGGGCGGGTGCGAGGTCACGAGCATCGCTCGGATAATCCTTTGACAATAAGAGAATAGGAGCAGCTGCGCCCGTCCGCTGGAACATTCTGATCCTCACGTGTGGGTGCCGCTGTTTCTGAGGGTCGGGTCTATTTTGGTTCTGGACGGGACGACGGACTTGCCACCACCAACGGCGGGTTGGAAGGTTCGAAGCCGGAAAGGTTGTTGGCTTTTCGGCACTCTCGCAGTGTGGGCGTCATGTCGCGGCGCTTGGGGGCGGTGCGCCACACGTGCGTCTCGAATGGGAAGATCGACTCCCGCCGTCGACGTTCGAGGTCCTTGACAGGCTTCACGTCGGGCGAGGCCCGCGGTATCGCAGCCGGTGTTGTCTGGATCCTGAGTGTCCCGGAGGGGCGGCGACGTGCGACAGCCGCGAGTAGTGGGACAGCGCCGATCGCGGTGACAGCCGCCACGGTGAGCCCCCAGCGCTGCAAATCCTCCGGTGATGCCGCGCCGGCGGTGTGGAGCGACGTCGCGAACAGCGCCCCGGCGGCGACCGCTACGAGCGTGGATCGCAGGTCTCGGGCGGAGGCGGCAGCGTGGGGTAGGAGACTGATTTCGGCACTGTCGCAGAGCTTGCCGAGTTCGGTATGCAGGAAGGCGATCTCGTCGGCGGTGTGGTGGACCAGCGTTGATCGCAGGTGTGTCGATTCGATCCGTGGCGGACGTCGGTGTGCACCGGTGAGGTGTGTTTGCAGAAGCCGTGTCTCGATCATCCGTGTGCGGGCCGCCGCGATGTCGCCGTGGCCCGCGAGAGCGCCGCGTTTGTTCAGGTGGCGGCGGTTGCGCAGGAGCGAGAGTACGCGTCGGTGGTCCGCGGAGTGCTGGGCGCGGAGGGCGACCCAGCCGATGAGGCTGTAGAGCATGTCGCGGGTGCCCCGATCGAGATGGTCGGGACTGGTAGCGGTGGCGCCGAGGTCGACGGCGAGGGCTCGGGCGTCCTCGCGAATCGCGAGCCCCGGTCCGGGATGCGACGGCCTGTCGGTGAGCGGGGCCCGGTGCCAGCGCAATAGTCCAGGGTAGGAGCGGGACGCACCCCCAGCGCAGGGTGTGGTGCCGGGGTCATCGACCAGTCGCCGTACCGTGTCGACCCCGTCGGTGTGGACCTCGATGACCAGGCCCTCGAGGGTGTCCTGCTCGGTCCGGTGCGGTCTGTGCATTGTCAGGCTGCGCAGCGGCCGGTAGACCGCAGATCTGGGCAGTCGAGTGTCCAGCCGCGGGAAAATGTCGGTCGGGCTCGCCTCGGGCGTCAGTGCGAAGGGGCGGAGAAATGCGTCGATGGCGGCCCAGAATTCGGGGCTACCGCCGTCGCGGAGGGGATCGTTGTGTCGGTCGATCAGGCTGCCGGCGCGGTCGGGGGTGAGTTCCTCGCAGGCCAGTACCAGTCCGTTGCCGGGAACCTCCCACAGTGACAGGCAGGTGGCCGGTGGGCCGACGTAGCGGCGTTGCGGGCCGTCAGGCGCGCGTTGGTTATCGAGTGCGAGGCCGAAGGTGACCGGGGGACCGCTGCGATCGGCGATGTGTCGGAACGCCAGCAACTGCGCGTGGGGGCCATCGTCTCCGGTGGCGGTGGGGGTGCTGATGCGGGCCGGCAGGAACGGTTCGACCTCGTCGACCGCGGGAACCGGGACCGGGTCGGCGCTTTCGACGATATCCAACGGCAGCAGGATTACTCGCAACGTTGCCTGGCGTCTCCTCGACGACAGTGAGGTCGGGATGGGCCGACGGGTGACGCCGCCAGGACGATTCATTTCTGTTTCATAGTTTCTCGACGGGTCCGGCACTGCTGTGTCGACCCTTGGGGTCGGCACAGGAGACAGTGATCTCGCCGGATGTTGTGTGAGTTGCCCTTGTCTCGCTCACTCTGACTTCTTGGGAAACATGTCGTCCCGGCCGGGAGGGGCCGGGACGACATGCCTGAGGCCGGAAGTTGGCCCCCCGATCAGGTGGTCACACGCAGGGCGAACCGAAAAACATACGGCGTGTTTCCATTGAACTTGTCAGGGTCGTGTGAGTGTTGTTCGTTCCTGTAGAAAATCGGAAGCGAGTGCAGCGGTGATATCGCCACGCCGAGCCGGTCTCTCCCGGCGCTGCTACTTCTGCTGTGGGCGAGGGTCAGGCTTTTGTCCGTATTCCCGGGATAATATCATCAATCCTCAGGCACGACGAGGGTGGTGGGGTGCGGCGTTGACGCCAGTAGTGCGTCAGCTCTTCCGCTTTCGGATGAGTTGAGTCGACTCGAGGGCCTTCTCTCGCTTCTCCGCCCGGCGCTCCTTGAGGGCACGTGCAGACTGTTTCGAACTCTTGACGGCGGACTTGTCAGCCATTGTCGGTCCTTTCCGAATCGGCAACCGCGAACTGACCTCGACCATACCCAACAAAAGAAATAAGTCCAGTTCAGCGGCCGATACGAGGCGGCTCAGGTACAGGAGGGTCGTGACGACGGGGTCGGTTGGACCAACGTCATCGGGTTGTACCTCCGATCGGAGATGGTCTACGCCTCAGGAGCGTGCATCCGATCGTCCTGCAGTGGCAGTCAGAGCTTCCGAGGTACAAGGGGCGCAGTAAATTTGACGGAGCTTGCTTATTTCTTACCGATGGCTATGGTGCAGGGCAGCGTTAGTGGCATCTATCTGGAGGACTGAAATGTGAGTGCAGCTACCGATCGTCAGTGGGCGGTTCGTGACGCTGTTCTGCGTTGGCTTCTCGCGAAGACAACGGAGGGTTATCGCAGCCCGATTCTGGACGCGGATGCCATCGGAGCGGAAGTCGGGTGGGTGGCCTCGGCGCTCACCCACGACGAAGTGTCCGACGCCTCGACGTTTCTCTTCAAGGAGAACTACCTGACAGGGGTGCCGGTCATGGGGATCGGGATTCCGCGACCGATGCTGACCGTTGCCGGACGTCGGGTGGCCAAGTCCGGCAAACCGTTGAGGTCCAAGGTCGACGCTCACCAAGCGAAGTTGCGCCAGCGTCTGACGGCTCCGCTGGCGTAGGCATCCGCGACGACGGCGGCGTGAAGTGAAGTGAGAGAACGGCTCGACTGGTCACTTTTCACTCGACGATGAATACGTGAGCACGGGTTGAGCTCGGAACCGTTGGGTCTGCACCGTTGTCGGTCACACCACGCCGGCACCGACGGGGTCACCCAGTCCGGTCGCGTCCCCCGAGGTGGGTGTCCGCGTATGCGCATTCCGCGGCGAAGGTTCGACCCAAATCGGTCGACTGTGCCGTCGGTCTGCGATCGGAATGGCCTGGCTTGGTGGTGGTGACGGCCGGCAGGGGTGCATCAGCGAAAAAGCCGGGACGATAGCAGGATTCACTTTAGGTCCTAAAGGATGGCAAGGTGCTCCGGAGATCGTAGCGTGGGCGCTGGGCGGATCGGTCGATGGCGCGCTGCGCGACTCACAGTTTCGCCGGTCCGACGCCGTTCGCGTGGTTCGTCGATGGGCACGTTGTTCGTCGGTGAGGGTGTAACGGACGGCGATGACTTCGCGGGCCTTCTCGTGGGGTGACTGCATGCCCGCCTGCGCTGTCACAGGCTCGGTATCCATCGCCGCGGAACCCAGATCTCGACCCTCGTTGCGGTCGCCGCCGCCTCCATAGTGATATCGCCGAATACATTCGGAATCAGCCGATTTCGTCCGGAGCAAGACGGGAGTCGCCTATCATGGGTGTGGCGAGCCGACCGTAGGGCAACGTCGACTACCGACGGTGCCGGGTGGCTCAGCACCGTGGAGATCAAGGCTCGTTCGCCGCGATGTTCGCTTTCGGCAACGCCGACGCACCTCCGCCGTCGTTGCCGTTCCCGTCGGACGCGGGTGAACTGCGCACTACCGCATCACGATCGCGCCGGCCGCCACACCTGGCCTACCCGAGGAGGACCTGTCCCATGAACCTCAATGTCGCCCTGCTGTTACTTGTCCTCGCCGGAGGAATCGGTGGTACCGCCGCCGTCCAGGCCGCGTTGCGCCGTTCCGCCGGGCGGCGCCGCGGCCACAGCGAGGGTGCGGTGTTCCGCGTCGACGGCTGATCAGCCTTTCTTCGGACCAGTCATTTCCCACCCCACCGAAACCAACCCCCGCATCCACCTGCGCTTGACACCGGGGGCGCCATCTTCGTGGGCGCAACACCAAGGGGTCGGACGTAGCAGACTCGCCCGCAAGAACCGCGATCACCGCACTGCCACGCACACCGGCCCACCCGAGAATCCGACTCAGCCCCAGCCGAACTCACTTCATGGTGTTGTTGTCAGACTCGGGGCGCAACATATGTTTGTCGGCAGGCCGCCGGCCGGGCCGCCATAATGCCCGCCGGCCGGCGGTTCTGCACCCCAACCGGGTTACTTCCCGGGTGGGAGTAAATGGATGGGTCCACACCTGCGAGGCTCACCTACGCGGACGGTCGGCTCTCACATCCGGCATTGCGCGGTAACCGTGTCCCCCCGACACGTACCGCAAGGCCGAGGGGGTCGGGCGCTATTGAACCTTTCCATCTCGCCACCTCCGTGTCGTGCGATATTCACACACCTAAAGTTGAATGTTCAACTTGCTGGGGTGTGAGATACGCGACCGCCCAACGTTCGCGGCTCGACCTCGGCGCGCAGTGACGCTCTCGCCGGGTCTCGCCCGCAACCCGGTGCATCGGGCGGCGATCCGCCGGCACGCGCACACCGCACAGCCCATTCTTTCGTCACAGGAGACGAAAAAGGGAAGTATTCCAGGGTCTTCCGAAATCAGCGGGATCTCCAACCGCGGGAAGGGTCGATGCCGCCCGCAGAATTACCGTGACCGTCTTCGAACGCCGCTTCCGAGACGCTGACGACATTGCGCAGTCCGGACGTTGGAACTCGACAACCAGCCCGTCGGCAGCGCCAGGGTGCATCGGTCGAGACTGGGGTGCCTAGGTACGACTAGGTAAATGCCTGTGTTCTCTGGCCATCGCTTCGACGAGACTGGAGTGACCACCGGTGACCTCGGCGATACGAGCGCGGGACACCAGCCCACCTGCTGCCACCGGCATGTGCACCGCCAATGAACGAAAGGGCTATCGTGCCGACCGACGCGTCAGCAATATCCGGGCGACGCCCTTTACGGGGACCTGCTGGCGCACAATTGCTGGCCACCGCGGCGGCCAGCGTGGCCGAGCGGTGCGCCTGCAGCCATGACGCCGCCTTCGATGCCCTGATCGATGTTGCCCGCCGCAACCACATCAGTGTCGCCACCGCAGCTCAAGACATCTTGTCCCGGCCGTCCGTGGTTCCCGGTCGCTGTGAACCGCAACATCCCCGTCCCACGGTCGATCTAGCATCCGGCTCCCCTGACGTCGGCGGTTCTCGATGAGGAAGGGCCGGCAATTGTTCCCCCTGGAAGATCCCACGCGAGAGGTGACGGCCACCTCTGATTCCGGTGAGTGGCGGGAGCGTGCGGTGTGCTGCGGCGCCGACGTGTCGGTGTTCTTCTCACCCGAGGGTGAACGTGGCCACGCTCGCGACCGGCGCGAAGCGCAGGCCCGACAGGTTTGTCAGCTCTGCCCCGTGCTCGCGCAGTGCCGCGATCACGCTCTGACGGTGGGTGAGCCCCACGGCGTTTGGGGTGGCATGACCGAGGGGGACCGAAGAAAACACGTTATGCACCCCCATACAGCCAACGTCACTGCCTGCCAGAGCAATTGCTCTCTAGCCCCGCGCTGACAAGTCGTGCACCCTGCTGCAGTGCCGCCGGTAGCGTCCCACAGGCGCACGCGACACACCGACGTACAGGGTGCCGTCCGCGGTCCAAGTAGTTCATGAACCCGCGCGTGTGGACTCGGCGTGTCGTAAAGAAGTGGGCGGCGGACGGTCGTGAACGCTTGGACGGCTGACCCGATATATCGGGTGACCTATTGACCTTGAACTGGGAGAATAAGTGAAATCCATCACGAACGCGCTCGCTGTTGTCGCCCTGTGCGCCGCTACGAGCGCACTGGCAGCCTGTGGCGGAGGAAACGGCGGCGAGGTGACCCCGGATCCGGGGTCAGGAGTCAATCGGCCTGCTGACTCGACCGCCGCCACCCCACCGCCGGCGAACCCGACGTTCGGTCAGGCGTACACCTTCGAGAACGGCCTTGCCGTCACGGTGGCCGCGCCACAGCCGTACACGCCGAGTCCGTCGGCGGCTGGTGCGGACGCCAGCCTCCAAGCTGTGGTCTTCGATATCACCATCGTCAACGGGTCACCCGAGAACTACGAGACGATGGTGTTCGCAACGACGTTGCAGAGCGGGAACCGCGAGGCGAGCAAGATCTTCGACACCGCTAACGGTGTCGGTGGTTCCCCGAATACCCCGACACTGCCTGGTCGCGAGTCGGCGTTCCGGGTAGCGTACGCAGTCACCGATCCCGCCGACATTGTTATGCAAGTCAGTCCCGGATTCGACTACAAGAAGAGCATTTTCACAAGCTGATGCGGGAACGGATGTCGCAATGGGACCCGGCCGATGTCCGAAAAACACCGCACTCCTGCAACGCTCGGCGACGCGGCCCGTTACCTCACCTCAGGTGGACGGCGTGAGCCAGGCGAGCGCGGCGACCACGAGTGCCTGCGTACCGGGGTGGAGGGTGGGTTGAGCAACCGGAGCGAACTTCGCGGAGGGGTTCACCGGTGCGACTGGGTCGATCGTTCCGGCGTCCGACACCAGTGCATCATGTGGTTCGGTCGACAGGCCGATTGCGAACTCAACCTCCTGCACCAGGGCGATCTGGGTTGCCTTGGGTCGGGCGTACAGTAACTGGTGGAAGCCTGCCCCCTCGTCGGGGTAGTCCTCGACGAACCGTCGGTATCCGACCGCGCCATTCCTTCGTCGTCGTAATGTGCTCCCGGCCGGGCTACGGGTAAAGACCACCTCTCGCCTCGGGTTACTAGTCCGGATAAGCCCAGTGTCCACCGATCATCGTGGCCTGTACCGCGTCGGCGGCGGGCGCAGTGAGTATGTCGGCGAGGGGCGCGGATAGGAGGACCATGTCGGCGGTTGCCCCCACGTGGATGTGGCGTGGGGTTCCGCCCGGATTATCAGGGGGGGTAAGGTATCGCGCCAATGCCTGTGCAGCGGTGATGCGTTCGGTGCTTCCGACGATCTCGCCTGTCGGTGCGCGGCGGGTCGCCGCGGCGGTGATCACCGCCCAGGGGTCGAGGGGGCCGTAGGGGGCGTCGCTGGACAACGCGACCGCGACGCTCGCGTCGATCAGAGACCGGCAACGGTAGAGGTCGGACTGGTCTCGCTTGTCGACGTCACGCAGGTAGTCGTGGCCGCGATCGGCGAGAAAGCCTGGTTGGGTGACCACGGTGAGTCCGCGCCGACGAAGATCGTCGATGGTCTCGGCGGGGATGAGGGCGCCGTGTTCGATGCGGTCACCGGGGAGAGTGCCCACCTCGTCGAGGACCGTCAGCAGGATCAGCAGCGCTTCGCGGGTAACGCAGTGCACGGCCACCGCCCGCCCTCGGTTGTGAACGCGGTGGATCCGGCGTGCCAGGTCGTCGAGGTCGGGAAGCCCGGAGTCGGCGAGGACGATCTTGTATGGGCCGACAGTCAGACGGGCTGCCGGAGAGACCGATACGTCATCCGGTGGTGTGCCGAGCAGATGCACGCGTTGCGGCAGGCTGCCGTCGGTGATCGATGTCTCGATCGCCGAGCGAGATTGTGGGTCGAGGTCGGGGGTTGCGTCGGTGACGCCAGTGATTCCCACCCGCGAGAGGGTGGCTCCGATGTTGTTGAGGCGCGGGGGCCGGGACGGTGGGAGCCGGGCGCGCAGCCAGGTGTCGGCTCGCCAGACCCGCCCGGTCGGCCGACCGTCCGGTCCGCGTTCGATCCCGGGATGTGAAGCCCCGTCGAGGTGCGTCGCGGTCACGGCCGCGTTGTTGAGTACCCACATCGCGCCGCTACGGTGCTGGATCCGCACGGGGCGTGCCGCGTGCAGGCGATCGAGGGCGTGGGCGTCGAGATCACCTGCGACGGTGTCGATGTAGCCGACGCCGCGGACCCAGCCGTTGTCGTCACCCGGCGCACGGCCGAGCGCGTCCGCGAGGGCAGCCGGGTCGTGGACCGCGGGGGGCCCGCAGCGCACCGACGCGGCGTCGGCGGCCATCGCATGCAGGTGCAGGTGGTGATCGTGCAGGCCGGGGATGAGGGCGCCGCCTTCGGCGTCGATCACCTCGGCCCGGGAGGGGGGTAGATGCGCCCCGACCGCCGTGATGCGGTCGCCGGTGACGGCGACGTCGACACCGGGAACGCCGTTGACCTCCGCGCCGCGTATGACGAGGTCGGTCACGGGACTGCGATCCCCAGCGAGGCCAGCACTGCGGCGGTGTCCGCCCCGGAGTTGGCGACCCGTCCGGCGGGCACGCGCGGACGCGGCTCGGCGACGGGAACGACACCGGAGGAGGTTCCGGCCACCCACTGGCCGTCATGTTGGAAGGTCTGCGGCACCGGGTGGTTGGTGAGGGTCGACGCGATCAGATCCGACATCGACAGATCCCACATGTGTCCGGACCCGTCCGCGGGCGCGGACATCGCAAGGGCCGCGGCGGTGACCCCGGTGAGGGGGTCGGCGAGGGCGTCGCCCACGAAGAGGGGTGTGCCGTCGGAGTCGTAGGCGATGAGTCCGGCTGCGGCGGCGAGGTCGTCGCCGAAGCCGATGCGGTCGGAGGAGCGTCCCGCTGCGGTGATCGACACCCAGGTGGCCCCGCGGGCGACGGCGGCGTCGGCGTCGAGTCCGAATCGGGTCAGGGCGCGGGGGCGGGAGGCTTCGATGACGATGTCGGCGGCGTCGACGAGGGCGGCCAGCGTTCGTCGTCCTCCGGTGGTCGTGGGGTCGAGGACCACCGATTCGTGACCGCCGTGCAGCAGCCGGTAGAAGTCCGGATTGCCGCGCCGGGCGCCGTCGGGGCGGTCGGGGGTCTCCACCTTCACTACGCGTGCGCCCGTGAGCCCGAGTAGGTTGGCGCACAGCGGGCCTGCCCAGAGCGAGCTGAAGTCGACGACGAGGAGCCCATCGACAGGCCGGGGATACTGCGGCACCGGGACCGGCGGTAGGGCGCCTGCCCGCGACACGGGGCCGGCGGCGACACCGAGCAGTTCCGCGCGTTCGGCCAACTCGGTGCCGGTGTGGGTGCGGAGCCAGTCGGAAACGGCCGGCCAGGGGTCGTTCTCGTTGATGGAGTCGCTGATCAGCGCCCCCAGCAGTGTGGGGTCGTCGGGGCGGGCGCAGGATACGGCCGCCCACCCGTCGGCGGTCGGCAGCAGACGGCAACTGCCGCCTACCGACACCTCGCCGCGACGCTTACGTCCGGTGAAGGCCGCGCGCTCGGAGAGTAGGCGGGCACCGTCGACGTCGAGATGCCGACCGCCGAGGGCACTGACGTCGGAGATCCATGACGACATGGCGCGCGCGACGGTAGCGGCCCGGCCGGGCGGTATGACCGGTGGTCCGTCTGGGCGGCCGGTGAGTGCGAGGACTCCGCTTTCGGCCCAGTCCCGCACCGGATCCGGCGCCGAGGGGCTGAGCAGGGGAGTAAGTGACACCGGTTGATCCTATGCTGGCAAGCTATCTGTCGTGGATACCGCGCAGCCCGTGATCACCCCGCAGGACCTTGCCGACGGGGTTGCCGATACCCCGCTGCTCGGTGAGGGTGCGGTCGTCGACACCCCGATGCTGGTCGTGGATCTCGACATCGCGGTCGACACCGCGACCGCGGTCCGTGCCGCGGAGCGGGCGATGCGCGCCGACCGGTTGCTGGTCGGGGTGCGCCGCACCCCCGGGCCGGTGCCGGAGGCGGTCGCGGATCTGGCGGCCGGTCTCGACACCACGATTGTCGCCGACGCCGCTCCGGTTGACCGCTGGATGGTCGGCGCCCGAGATCCGGACGCCGCGGTCGCCGAACTCCGCGACGTTGTGGCCGCCAATGTGCACGCCGCGATCGTGCTTGGGCAGGTGCTGCGGTTGTCGGAGGAGCTGCCGGTGCCGCAGGCGATCGACGTCGAGTCGCTGGCCTACTCCACCTTGCTCGGCACCCCGGGTTTCCGGCGCTGGCTGCGGCAGCGCGGTCCTCGTCCGTTGCCGCCGCCGGCGCCGCAGGACCCGGTGCTGATGCGCCGGGACGCGGAGCGGCTACACATCACTCTGAATCGGCCCGAGCGGCGCAACGCGTACGGGGCCGAGGTGCGGGACGGCCTGGTCGAGGCGCTGCGGCTGGCAATCATGGACGAGACGATCACGGCGATCGTGCTCGACGGTGCGGGCCCGGTGTTCTCCGCGGGTGGCGACCTGGACGAGTTCGGCACCACCCCTGACCTCGCGACCGCGCATTTGATCCGTACCCGCGCCGGCGCGGCTCGGCTGGTTTCGCAGTTGGCCGACCGAATGGAGGTCCGGGTGCACGGCAGCTGTGTCGGGGCCGGCATCGAGGTACCAGCGTTCGCGGGTCGGATCGTGGCAGCGCCGGGCACGGTGTTCCGGTTGCCGGAGGTGTCGATGGGATTGATCCCCGGGGCGGGTGGAACGGTGGGCGTGCCTCGGCGGATCGGGCGGTGGCGGGCGTTCTGGTTGTGTGCGACGGGTGCTGCCCTCGACGCCGGCACCGCGCTGGCGTGGGGTCTTGTGGACGAGATCAGCGCGGGTCAGTGATTGAGCGTGCCTTTACGACCGCGAGGGGGAGACTCCCGTGTCGGAGCACGTAACAAAACATCATGATAATATCCGGTGTGATGTCCAGCACGTCCGCGTTCTAGGGTGCACCGCACGCCGTGAACGGTTGGTGCGTGGGTTCGGTACTCGAAGAGGATGGCGCGATGGTCGTACGCAGCGAAGGAACGCGCAAGCGCGAGACGCGCAAGCGCGAGACGAACGGTGACCGCCCGATTCCGATCGCGGCCGGCGGATCCTCGCTGCTCCGACCGCTCAAAGCGGCAGAAGTCATCGCACGAAACATTGTGGGCGACATCCGTGCCCAGAACCTCCGGCCGGGCGATGGACTGCCGTCGGAAGCGGCCATGCTGACGCAGTACGGTGTGAGCCGAGAATCGCTGAGGGAGGGACTGCGCCTACTCGAGGTGCAGGGAATGATCGCGATTCGACGCGGCCCCGGAGGCGGTCCCGTGGTCGGGTCTGTGGGCGCAGCACACCTCGGACGAGTCTCCGCGTTGTTCTTTCACATGTCGGGTGCCACCTACCAGGAACTTTTCGAGGCGTGGGTGTGGGGACAGGGAGAGCTGGCCGAGCGTGCGGCTCGGCATCCCGACGCCGACACGCGCGCCTCCACCATGGCGCCGTTCATGGACGGGCACCACCACGAATCCGACGAGCTCCTCGAGGGCTACCTCGAGGAGCATGCCGGGTTTCACGGGGCGGTTGCCTCGTTGGTTCGCAATCGGGTCCTCGAGTTGAGTCTCGAATCCTACGGCCAGATCGTCGCGCACCACGTCGCTATGGTCGACGACCCGCGCACTCTCCGAAGCGTTCTCGTCGATGATCATCACAAGATTGCCAGGGCGGTCGCTGCTGGGCAGCCCAAGCGCGCCCGCGATCTCATGGAAGAGCACTTGCGTGGCGTGGTCGACTATTGCCGGGATCGCTTGGGAGGATCGCTCGATTCTGCGATCGAGTGGTTGTGAGCTGACACCGAACTGGATACGCGCGCAACCGGCGCGCCCGGGTTGAGCCGAACACCGACGCCGACTTCATGATGGAGGTCGGCGTGTTTCTCTGCGGCTGACATGCGCCGCAGCCACCGGGGAACTTATCTGCCCGAAATCTGTCGTACCCGAATCGAATTCGGGCGGCTGTGCACGATCCGCGGGCGCTTGTCTGTCCTGTCCTCTCTTTGTTGGTTCGCCGAGTCTCGAACGGCTCGAAATCGCGCTTGTGCTTTGCCGGGGTCTCGACACTATTCCTTAGGCTGTGGGCGGACACGTTGAACGTGCTGGTCAAGCCAATTTTGTCAAGCCGTAGAGGTGGTGCAGCGCAAAGTGAGACCACCCCTTGACATCGGAGTTCCTCATGAGCAATATTGATCTCATGTTGTCCGGGGTGTGACTGGATTAACAAGGCCCTACGAACCGGAGCTCGACAGCTTGCTGTGATGCGCTCCCGACATCTCTTCTTCTGCTTGGCGTCGCCGTTTATTCAAGTACCTGGCGTAACCGTCGAGACAGCTGCCAATAGGAGGCAATCAAGTGACACGGCTGGATGGCAAGATCGCGTTCATCACTGGTGCTGCACGCGGACAGGGGCGTACCCACGCCGTCCGGCTTGCACAGGAAGGCGCCGACATCGTTGCGGTCGATCTGTGCAGGCAGCAGGCCAACCTCGACTACACGTCCGGCACCCCCGAGGATCTCGAGGAAACGGTGCGCCTGGTCGAAAAGGAAGGCCGCCGGATCATCGCGCGTGCCGCCGACGTGCGGGACCAGGCATCTTTGGATGTGGTTGTCGAAGAGGCGCTCCGTGAGTTCGGTGGGATCGACATCCTCGTCTCCAACGCCGGCATCTCGAACCAGGGATCGGTGGTCGAGCTCACCGACCAGCAGTGGGAAGGCATTCTCGGTACTAACCTGGTCGGAGCCTGGCATTCGTGCCGCGCAGTCCTGCCCTCGATGATCGAGCGCGGCGCGGGTGGGTCCGTCATCTTCGTCAGCTCAACGGTCGGGTTGCGCGGTGCGCCCGGGCAGGCGCACTACAGCGCTTCCAAGCACGGCATGCAGGGTCTGATGCTGTCGCTGGCCAACGAGGTGGGTCTACACAACATCCGGGTCAACTCGGTCAATCCCGGCGCCGTCAACACAGAAATGGCGATCAACGAAAGCCTGCTGAAGATGTTCCTTCCCGATATCGAGAACCCGACTCCCGCGGACGCGGCAGACCTTTTCAGCAACCTCACGCTTCTCCCGATCCCGTGGGTAGAGCCCGAGGATGTGAGCAACGCGGTGCTGTGGCTCGCCTCGGACGAAGCCCGATTCGTCACTGGCGCAGCGATTCCCGTCGACGGCGGACAACTCGCCCGCGCCTGAGGTGCACCGGATGACATCGATTGGAGTCGAAATGACGAACAAGGTATCGGTAGATCAGGACTTCTGCCAGGCGCACGGCAGGTGCTACGCAATGTTCCCTGATCTGTTCGAACCCGACGACGAGGGCCGCGCACAGGTGAAGAACGACGGCTCGCTGCCGGAGTCGAACACGGTAGACGAGATCCTGGCCGTGTGCCCCGAAGCCGCTATAACCTCCGTGTGAGAGACAGGTATTGGAAATGACTGAACAGTTGCAGTCGGAGACGACCACGACCGGTCGATGCCCCGTCGATATGTGGTCGTCGGAGTTCAACGACAATTTCTGGCCCGAGATCAATCGCATGCAGAAACTCGACGAGCTCAGCGTCCATACGCAAGGCGATACCCCCTGCTACGTGGCCACCCGCTACGAGGATGTCTTCAAGATCCTGCGTGACTGGAAGCGTTTCTCATCAGAAGGGGGCGTCGCGATTCTCGGCCATGACAACCGGGCGGCACCTCCGAAGAACGAGGGCCGGTTCCTGCCCGAGGATCTCGATCCGCCGGCACAGACGGACTGGCGTAAAATCCTCAACCCTGAACTGACGGAAGAGAAGATGAGAGTCTTCGCGCCGTCGATCACCGCCGAAATCGATACGCTCCTGGATGCGGGGATCGACCGTGGCCGGTTCAGCGTCATGGAAGACTTCCTGCGCCCGCTGCAGCTGCGGGCGGTCTTCAGTAATCTGCTCCAGCTCGAGGGCGACAAGATCGACGACTGGATGCAATGGGCTCACGATATCTTCGTCGGCGAGACCGCGGAGGCGTCGGAGAATGCATTCGTCAGCCTGTACGCCGCCATCGAAGCCCTGGTCAAGGCGCGTATGGCCGACCCGATCGAGGACGACCTGGTCAGCCTGGTGTGCCAGGTCAAAGAGATCGACGGCCGCGAGCCCACCCTGTCCGAGCGCATTGCCGTCGTACTCCCGCTGTCGATCGCCGGCCTGGAATCGACCGGAACCATCCTCGGCGGCATCGTTCACCACCTCGCCACTCATCCCGACGACCTGACCGAACTGGTGGAGAATCCAGATCTGGTTCCCAACGCCGTCGAAGAAGGCCTTCGCATGTTCGCGAATGTCACTGCACTCCAGCGGACCACCACATGCCCCGTCACCGTCGGCCAGACCGATCTCGACGAGGGCGCCAAGGTATGGACGTCGTACAACGGGGCCAATCGTGACGAAACGAAGTTCCCGAACCCGCACCAGTGGGACCTGCACCGCAAGGACAAGAACCACATTGCCTTCAGCATCGGTCCACACCGGTGCCTCGGCTCCAACTTCGCTCGCGTGATGATGATTCTCGTACTCGAGCGGATCGTCACCAAGATGCCGAAGTTCACACTGGTGGAGGGACAGACCATCGGGTACCACTCGATGCCCACCCGCGGAATCCACGAGTTCGACATCGAAGTACTCACCGACTGACGACCCCCCACCCCATCCTTGTCGCTCTCACGTAGAAGGACTGATTACTCATGACCAACCCGGCTCCGGAAGAACTGTTGGCGCAGGCCCACAAGGTCGTCGATGCGTGGAACAACCTCGAACTCGACGTGCTCCACGACCTCGTCGACGAGAACATCGTGGTGGTGCACCAGAATCGGGGCGTCGCGGCAACCGGTCGCGACCTCATGATCGAGACGGTAAAACAGATGAAGCAGGTGTTCCCCGACCGCTCGATCGGTGAGACCACCCGCTGGGCAGTGACCGGCAACTCGGTCCTGCGCGAGACCACGTGGCAGGGCACCGCGACAGCGGATGTTCCCGGGTTCGGCAAGGCCGGCGAGTTCTGCAAACTCAACGTCCTGTCGATCATGACGTTCGAGAATGGTCGGTTGACCGAGTGGTGCGATTACGGATAGGCCGCGGCGTTCCCTCGAAGCGGGTTGGTCCTGCTTCGAGGGAGTCGGCACCTTTCGACAAACTTCTGGGAAGTGAACATGAACCTCGATCTTCGCGTCGTCGAACGGCGCACGGTCGCCGACGGCATCGTCGAACTGGCACTCGAAGCCGACAGCGGTGACGCACTTCCGCGCTGGGAACCCGGATCCCACATCGATCTTCACGTGGGCAACGGATTGATTCGCCAGTATTCGCTGACCGGTTTCGGCGTCGCCGACACCCGGTGGGTCATCTCGGTGCTCCGGGAGCCGAACAGTCGCGGCGGTTCGGTGTCCGTTCACGACTCGCTCGCGGAGCAGTCGTCGGTCACAGTCAGCGCGCCGCGCAATCATTTCCCTCTCGCCGGTGGCGTCGCGGTTCAGTTCGTGGCCGGTGGGATCGGCATCACCCCTCTCATCCCCATGATCATGCAGCTCGAGCGTGAAGGCCGGGATTGGAAGTTGTTCTACGCCGGACGATCGCGGGCCAGCATGGCCTACCTCGACGAGTTGGCCCAGTTCGGTGATCGGGTCCAGATCTGGCCGGACGACGAACGGGGGATGCCCGACATCGACGGGCTCGTCACCGCCACAGATCCGCAGACAATCATCTACTCCTGCGGTCCCGAAGGGCTGCTGGCCAAGTTGGAAGATCTCTGCACGGCCGGGCCGGTGAAGCGGACTCTGCGCACCGAGCGTTTTGTGGCAAAAGAGATCGAACTGGACGGACCCGATCACGACATCGACGTCGAGTTCGCACAGTCCGGTATCACAGTCACCGTTCCCGCAGATCGAACGATCCTGTCCGTGGCCGAGGAGAACGGAATCGACATTCTCTCTTCGTGCAACGAGGGAACCTGCGGAACCTGTGAAACTCCCGTCCTCGAGGGCATTCCAGACCACCGGGATTCGGTGTTGACCGACGATGAGCGTGAATGCGGTCAGACCATGATGCTGTGCGTGTCACGTGCGCGCTCGGTCTCACTGCGTCTCGACGCGTGATACATCCGTCCATTCGGACATCGGTAGTGGCGCTGAACCCGCAGTCGCGCAGCGGACAGAACACAAGGAGAGCGGTGTCGTGAGTCGAGAGAGCGGAATCCAGGGCTCGCTGGCCGGGCAATACGTGCTCGTCACAGGTGCCAGCGAAGGCATCGGGCTCGGCATCGCGAAGGGAATGGTGAAAGCCGGCGCCAGCGTGATGATCGCGGCCCGTCGGCGACCAGAACTGGAACTGGCCCGTAAGGAACTGCAGGAGCTGGCCGCGCCCGGTCAGCAGGTCGAGATCGCGGAAGTGGACATCCGTGACCCCGAATCGGTCGGCGCGATGTTCGAACTCGTAGACCGCACCTTCCCTACGCTCAACATCTTCGTCGCCAACGCGGGCAGCGGGTCGATGGTCCCGTTCCTGGAGATGACGGAGGAGGTGTGGACCAACACGATCGACTTGAACCTCACGGGCACCTTCCGCTGCTGTCACCAGGCCGCGACGCGGATGGCGGCACGTGAGGACAAGAGCGAGAACGCGGCGATTCTCGTGCTCTCGTCGGTCCGCGCACTGGGGACGCGGCCAGGCACGATCCACTACGCGACCACCAAGGCGGGACTCAATCAGTTCGTGCGCGTAGCAGCCTATGAGCTGGCCGAGCAGGGTGTCCGCGTCAACGCCCTCTCGCCCGGTATCACCGCAACCCCGATGGCGTTGGAGCGGAACCCGGAGGTCTTCGAGAGGATGGCCGCCACAGTTCCCTTGGGTCGAGCCGGCAGCGTCGAAGACATGGCCGCCGCCGCGGTGTTCGTGTGCAGTCCGAGCGCGAAGTTCATCACCGGCACCAACCAGATCGTCGACGGCGGAGAGTCGTTGTACTGAGCGCCGGCGCTTCTCGGATGGCCGGGGCGCCTGTCGCCGCACAAATTTCGGAGGTTGTATGACCCTGTCAGAGTTTCGTGAACAGGCCGGGCAATGGCTGCGTGAGAACGTCGGCGCCGTCGCGGGCACCACGGAGCGGGACCCGTTCGATGTGGCGGTATTCCATTCACTGCCATTCGAGGCGGAACAGGCATTGCTCGAGGAACACAAGCGTTGGCAGCGTATCAAGTTCGACGCCGGCTACGGTGCCCTCGACTGGCCGATCGAGGATGGCGGCGCCGGATTGAGCGTCGAGCACGCCGATGTGTTCGCGAGGGAGGAGTCGCTACTGTTGCCGTTGGCGCCACACGAGTTGTTCTCGGTCACGATGCACTTGATCGCCCCGACCATTCGGATCCTCGGGACGCCGAGACAGAAAGAGACCTTCCTGCCCTCGATGCTCCGCGGCGAACTCCTGGCCTGCCAGTTGTTCTCCGAGCCCGGTGCCGGCTCGGACCTCGCCTCCCTCGGCACCCGCGCCGTCCGCCGCGGCGACGAATGGGTGATCAACGGACAGAAGGTGTGGACCTCGGGGGCGCAATTCGCCGAGTGGGGCGAACTCATCGCACGCACCGATCCCGACGTACCGAAACATGCGGGAATGACCGCGTTCCTCGTGCCGCTCGACGCACCGGGTGTGGAGGTACGCCAGATCCGGCAAATGTCCGGAGGTACCAGTTTCAACGAGGTCTTCTTCACCGACGTCCGTGTCCCGGATCGTCTGCGACTGGGCGAGGTGGGGGCAGGCTGGAATGTCGCGTTGACGACCCTGGCATTCGAACGAGGCGGAAACTCCAACACAGCGGGAGTCGGCGGACAGTTCAGCCAGCTCGTTGCCTCCGCACGCGCTGCCGGACGGATCGGTGATCCACAGATTCGGCAGCAGCTGGCCGAGGTTTACCTTCGCCAGACTCTGGCCGAGATCGACCTGCTGCGCGATCGCCAGGCACGGGCGGCGGGAGGCGCCCCCGGCGCGGTGGGATCGGTGCGCAAGGTCCAGTGGGTGGACAAGCTGAAGCTGGTGTCCGACACCGCCACTGCGATACTCGGTCGGACGCTACTGGCCGACACGGGGCGACCGGGAACATACGCGTGGAACGAGCACGTGCTCGGGGCGCCCGGTTACCGCATTGCGGGCGGCTCCGACGAGATCCAGCGCAACATCATCGCCGAACGACTGCTGGGGCTCCCCGCAGAAGCGCGGGCCGACAAGGGCAAGTCGTGGCGTGAATCGACGTCGCGCTCGCGCGCCTGAACGAATCGAGGAACCATGAGTACCGATCGACACAATCTCGCCGGCAAGGTAGCCCTGATCACCGGCGGCAGCAGGGGTCTGGGAGCCTCGATGGCCTGGGCGTTCGCAGAAGAGGGCGCACACGTCGTGATCGCGAGCCGCAAGGTCGAGCCGTGCCGGGAACTCGCTGCGGAGATCGAGGCCAAGACCGGGGTCAAGGCGCTCGGCGTGGCGGCGCACGTGGGGGACTGGGCGACTCTACCGACGCTGATCGACGAGGTGTACTCGACCTTCGGCAAGTTGGACGTGCTGGTCAACAATGCCGGCATCGCACCGCTCTATCCGAGTATCGAAGAGGTGAGCGAGGAACTGTTCGACAAGATCGTCGACGTGAACCTCAAGGGTCCCTTCCGGCTGAGCGCCCTCGCCGCGACGCGAATGACCGCAGCGGGCGGCGGATCGATCATCAACATCAGTAGCAACGCGTCCGAGCGGCCGGCCCCCGCCTACATCCCGTACGGCGCAGCCAAAGCCGGTTTGAACTCGCTGACCAAGGGACTCGCTTCCGCCTACGGACCCGGGGTCCGCGTCAACTGCGTGATGGCCGGCTCCTTCTTCACCGACATCAGCAAGGGGTGGGACATGGACGAATTCGACGATCTCGCTGGGGCCTGGCCCATCTCGCGTGGTGGCAGGCCGGAGGAGATTGTCGGGGCGGTGCTGTACTTCGCCGGCGATTCGTCGAGTTACACCACGGGGACGATCCTGCCGGTCGACGGTGGGCGAATGGCCGTCGGATAATCCGTTGCCGGTCCCCTGACAGACCTCGCCTACTTGATTGGCCACTGCGAACTTTCAGCGCCAATCCCTTCGAACCCCGCGCATTGCCCCCCGGTGCGCGGGGTTCGCAGCTTGTGCGGGTATTTCCCTGCATCAAGCCTCTTGCCATATTTCCTCATGATAATTATGCTCGGTGCAGCGGGAGTGACCCGAGGCACACGAACTGCCGGTGAGTGAGCTGCCCGGCTGAAACCCCGACAACACGACGAGGATGGGAGGCACGTGGTGACGGCAGTAGAGCACTCGCGGCCAACGCAGACACACCTGGACAGTGGGCGCCTGCCCCAACAGCGCACGGGACCGCTTGCCGGTGTGCGGATCGCAGACTTCTGCTGGATGGGTGTCGGTGCTGTCGCCACCCGCCTGCTGGCAGATTTCGGCGCCGAGGTCATCAAGATCGAGGCACGTGATCGCCTGGACATGCCCAGGCGCTTGCCCATCTACAAGAACGAACTGCGTTCGTACGGAGACGAAGATCCGAATCCGGATCCGAACAAGGGCGGGCTGTTCAACAATTACAGCCGCAACAAGCTCGGCGTCACCGTCAACATGAAGACCGAACGCGGCCAGCAGTTGGTGCGCCAGCTCATCGCCGCCAGTTCGGTCGTGACAGAAAACTTCGCACCCGGTGTCATGGAGAAGTGGGGACTGACCTACGACGACCTGCGGGAGATCAATCCCGAGATCATCTTCGCGCGGATGAGCGGATTCGGGCACAGCGGGCCACACCACCGATTCAAGAGCTATGGCCCGGTGATCCAAGCGGTGTGCGGCCTGTCCTTCATCTCCGGTCTGCCGGACCGGGAGCCATCCGGCTGGGGACTGTCCTACATGGACAACCAAGCCGCCTACTACAATTCGGTGGCACTGTTGATGGCGATCATGCAGCGCACCGCCACCGGCAAGGGGCAGGAGATCGATGTTTCTGCCGTCGAGGCCGGCATCAATCTGATCGGCCCGGACCTGCTCGACGTGTCCGTGAACAAGGCCACCACCCGCAGACCCGGATACCCGAACGGAAACCGCCTGAACAACCCGCAGGCGGCCCCGCACGGCGTCTATCCAGCGGCGGGCGAGGACCAATGGCTCGCAATCGCGGTGTTCGACGACGCGGACTGGTCCCGGTTCGTCACAGCACTCGGCAATCCCGCATGGGCGTCATCACCGGAGTTCGCGGATCAATCCTCGCGCTTCGCCCACCACGACCAGCTCGACGAACACATCTCCCGCTGGTCCGCCAGTCGGCCCGCACACGAGTCCATGGAGTTGCTGCAGACTGCCGGTGTGGCGGCCGGCGCCGTACGGAACTCGCAGGACCTCTCCGAATCGGACCCCCAGATCGACCTACGCGGAACATTCTTCGAGTTGGATCACCCGGTCATCGGTACGGCGAAATTCGAAGGCTCACCCATGCAGTTTTCCCGCACCGTCCAGGACAATTGGCGCAGCGCACCACTACTCGGGGAAGACAATCGGTATGTGTTCGGGGACATCCTCGGACTCGGCGCGGATGAGATTGCGACGCTTACCGCAGAGGGCGTGATCTGATGGAACTCGCATACAGTGGACTCATCGTCGTCGAACTCGCCGACGATCCGGCCGGCGAATATACCGGTAAGCTCCTTGCCGATCAGGGCGCCGACGTCATCAAGGTCGAGCCCCCCGGTGGCGCGGCGAGCCGACATATCGGACCCTACGCGGGTGGTGCCGTCGATCCGGACAAGAGCCTGAACTTCTGGACGTACAACACCTCGAAGCGTTCGGTCACCGTGGATACCGATCGCGAGGAGGGACGCGCTGCACTTGCCGATCTCATCGCCGGCGCGGACATTCTTCTGACCACCGGCCGGCCGGTGGATCTCGAGGCGCAGGGATTGGACCTCGAACGGCTGTGCGCGGAGCAACCTCGGCTGATTGCACTGTCGGTCTCCCCGTTCGGATTGACCGGCCCGTGGGCGAATTACCGCAGCTCCGACCTGGTCGGTCTCGCGATGGG
The DNA here is from genome assembly GCF_017068375.1 of Rhodococcus koreensis. NCBI lineage: Bacteria > Bacillati > Actinomycetota > Actinomycetes > Mycobacteriales > Nocardiaceae > Rhodococcus > Rhodococcus koreensis. Next base: position 508,962 of record NZ_CP070610.1, on the reverse strand, counting down.
CGGGCTGCTCACCACGTGTGGGTACGACGATCATTCGATTCCGCCGATCCGTCCCGGCGGAAATCAGGGCTACATGACCGCCGCGAGCTTCGCGCTGTGCGGACTTCTTCTTGCACTCATCGAGCGCCAAAACACCGGACAGGGGCAATTGGTCGACGTGTCCATGCACGAATCGATCGCGGTCACGGGTGAGTTGGCAAACCCCTACTGGTTCTACCCGAAGGCGCTGGTGCAGAGGCAGACCTGCCGCCACGCCCAGCCGGAGCCGACGCAGCCGGCGTTGTTCCAGTGCGCGGACGGGGTGTGGGTGTACTTCGCTCTCATTCTCGCTGACCAGCATGCGTGGAAGGCACTGACCTCGTGGATGGAATCGGCCGGCGTCGCGGCGGACCTCGTCGACGACGAGTACCTGTCGCTGGCGTATCGGCAGGAGAATTTCTCGCACATCCAGGAACTGCTCGAGGTCTTCTTCCTCATTCAGGATTCGGGAACCGTCTACCGCGAGGGCCAGGGGCGCGGTCTGCCGATCGGACCTCTGCGGGCCCCGGAAGAGTTGTTCGACGACGAGCACCTCGCCGAACGCGGGTTCTTCGTCCCCGTCGAGATGCACGACGGCTCCAGTGCGCTCTTTCCCGGCACCCCGTACCGATTCTCCAGTGGTGACGGCGCGCCGACCCGTCCACCACGCCTCGGCGAGCACACGGAAGAGGTTCTGGCACATGACTGATCGATGGCAACGCGACGTCTGCGCAATCGCTGGGGTCGGGCAGAGCGCCTTCTCGAAGAACTCCGGTGTGAGCGTGACAGCTCTCGCGGCGGACGCGGCGCTCGCTGCGCTGGCAGACGCCGGCATAGACCCCGCCGATGTCGACGGCATCGTTCGCAACGACATGGACCTCGTGTCCTGCGCGGCTCTCGGCGATGCGATCGGCGCACGCAATCTGACCTACTACGGTGAGGCTGGTCCGGGTGGGTCGGGTCCCTGCGCGATGGTGGCACAGGCCGTCGCCGCGATCATGAGTGGACAGGCGGACACCGTGGTGGTCTTCCGCTCCCTCAACGGTCGCTCCGGCAACCGGTTCGGACTCTCCGCCGAGCTCGATCCCGTCATCGGCGGCGCCGAGTCGTTCACAGAGTTCTTCGGCCCGTACGGGTTGCTCTCCCCGGGCATGTTCTTTGCGCTCATCGCGCAGCAGTACATGAACGAGACCGGGCTGAAGTCCGAGCAACTCGCGAACATCGCACTTGTTGCGCGCAAGCACGCCAACAACAATCCGGCGGCGCAAATGCATCACCGTCCGATGACGTTGGATGACTACATGGACTCGCGCATGCTGTCCACACCGTTGCGCCTGTTCGACTATTGTCTCGAAACCGATGGTGCCGCGGCGGTTGTCGTCACCACGACCGAACGCGCGAAGGATCTGCGGCAACCCCCCGCGGTGATCCGTGCCGCAGCCATGGCGAGCGGGCCTCGCCCGCAACCGGGGCAGATGTATCCGGTACTGATGCGCGAGGATCCACTGTCGATGCCGTCGCGGCAGTGCGCGGAGACACTCTATGCGCGTGCAGGTCTCGGGCCCGAGGACGTCGATTCGGCGCAGCTCTACGACTGCTTCTCCATCACTGCGCTGCTGCAGATCGAAGATTACGGCTTCTGCGCCCGAGGGGAGGCCGGCGCCTTCATCGAATCCGGTGAACTCGAAGTCGGCGGGTCGATGCCGTTCAACACGAGTGGAGGTCATATGTCCGAGGGTTACATCCACGGAATGAACCATGTCGTCGAAGGTGTTCGGCAGATTCGCGGACAGTCGTCGAACCAGGTGCAGGGGGCGTCGGTGTCCCTCGTGACGTCGGCACCGCCGCCGTCCACCGCGGCGCTGATCCTGGTGTCGGCATGAGCGCCCGGCTGGCACCGCGGGTCGACGACCCGGCGAGTCGCGGTTTCTTCGAGTTGGCGGCGGAAGGGAAACTCGGAGTCCTCACCTGCACGGACTGCGGAGCCCGGGTCCATCTGCCCAGGCCCCGGTGTGTGGGATGCGGCGGAAACAATCTCGAATGGTCCGCAGTCGCGGGCCGCGGCCGGGCAAAGTCGTGGACCATCGTGGAACACCAGGTCCATCCGCTCTTTCCGGTGCCGTACACGGTGGTCCTGATCGACGTCCACGGCGAACAGAACGTCCGGATGATCGGCCATCTACCCGGCAGGGTGGACGTCGACGAGACCACCGAATTCGTCGTCGAATTCGAGGATCTCGGACCCGACCGTGAAGGCAACGCCAGGGTGCTTCCCAAATGGACCATCGCGAAGGAACGTGTGGGGGACGACCGCAGGATCTGACCGGGTCCAGGTCGCCCGCACAAAGGCGAGTTCGAGGCGCGTCTCCACCGCCACATGAAGGGTGGGTTTGCAATTGCCGACAGGAGTGGTCACCCGGCTGCCCTGGCAGTCCAGGCTATCTCGGAATACCGGGCAGCTGGGTGGACGGAAACCGTCATCGACCGCATGCATACCTAGCCGCAGTGAGGGAAAACTCGCAACTCCACTGGCCTGCCCAGGCCCGAATAGATGTGTTGAATACCATGAACCCTGCAGAATATCGCCAATGGCGTCAAAGGCGTCGCGCCGCGTGGATCGAAGTCAACCGCAAACGCATACATCCTGACAACGATGCGGAGCTCCTCATCGACTTCGCCAGGAGGTGGGCACCATACGGGGGCCCCGCCAGGGAGGAGATTCTTGTGAACTTCGGAATGACAACGCGCCGGTTCGTCGAGCGTTTGTGGCAGGTCATTCCCGAGTCGGACTGTGACCAGGAAGAGATACGCAGCTTAGCGAGCGCATACCCGCATCATCGGCGTCCGAGCGATTCCCAACCCATTCGGTAAGTCACTCGCCGTTGGTGTACGCGGATGGCCAGGCCACTGACGGCCCGACACATCCCAAGAACTTCCACAACGATTCGGAGTCAACAACATAGGCAGGAAATAGTTGCCGGCCGGGGAGCAGCTCGCTGCTCCCCGGCGTCACCCGATACCCGTCGGCGGCGAAGCCAGCATTGCGGTCACGATCGGGGCGTGGACGGCCGTTCGGGGTTGCCTGATCTCGGTTCGACCCTCGAGCTCGGCGATCCAGACCTGCTCGCGGCGCGAACGCTCCAGGATCACCGTCACTGCGCGCGTGGATGATCGGCCGACGAGGTGGATGGACGATCTTGCCGGCGCTCGGTCATCTCCGGCGTGGCCAAATTCGGAATGGTTCTCTGTACTTCCGCGGTGACGAGCCGAAGATACGTCTCGGGGCTCATTCTGCCGGTCCGTGACAGCCGGCCGGCCGCAGGGTTCCCTCCACTTCTCCTGGCCCGTGAAAACCGTATTGCGGAATTTCCTCATGATAATTATGCTCGGCGTATCGGGAGTGACGCGAGGCACAGGACTGGTCGGTGGCGAACTACCTGACCGCGACCCGAGCGAAGATATCGGAGGTACGTCGTGACTGCTGTCGAGCACATGCGATCGATCGGCGGGGGCCTCGAGGCACACGAGTCAGGAGTTCGAGAATGACGCCGACACAGGCTCTGTTGCCGGGTAAATCGATCGATAGCGAGGTGCTTCGGATCGATGACCGGGGTGTGGTTCTCCTCGGCGGGCGGTGCGGTGACTGTGGCACCGTCACCTTTCCGCTGCAGGATACGTGTCCGCGATGCAGCGCCTCCTCGATGGTCAGCGTCGAGCTTCCATCGGCCGGAACGTTGTGGTCCTACACCGTGCAGTCGTTCCGGCCGAAACGCCCGTTCCTCGGTCCGGATGACTTCGTCCCGTTCGGTGTCGGATATATCGACCTGGGTCCGGTCATCGTGGAGACCCGGCTGACGATCAATGACCCGGACCAACTCGAGATCGGCGATCCGATGACATTGACCACGATGGTCAACCACCGTGACGCCGACGGTTCCGAGGTCCTGACCTACGCGTTCGGCCCGAGCAGCACTGAGGAGACGAAATGAAGGTCGCGATCGTCGGAATAGGCATCCACCAATTCGGGCGGACCGAAGGTGTGAGCGGCCGCACTCAGGCCGTCCATGCTGCGCGACAGGCGCTCGAGGACGCCGGTGTCGAATGGTCCGACATTCAATTTGCCTACGGTGGCAGTGATTCCGCCGGAAACGCCGACACCCTCGTCTCCGAGCTCGGACTGACCGGCCTGCCGTTCATCAACGTCTCCAATGGTTGCGCCACCGGCGGCAGCGCGTTGACGTCCGCGGTGAACACGATCGCGTCGGGCAAGCACGACCTGGGGATCGCCATCGGATTCGACAAGCATCCCAAGGGCGCCTTCAACGCCGATCCCAAGGCGAATGGGCTGGGGCAGTGGTTCGGCGAGACGGGCATGATGGTGACCACCCAGTTCTTCGCGATGAAGATTCAGCGGTACATGGCCGAACACGGTATCAGCGAGCACACACTCGCACAGGTCGCGGTGAAGGCGTTCGGTAACGGGTCCTTGGCTCCCCATGCGTGGCGCCGGACTCCGATGACCGAGGAACAGGTCTTGTCGTCGACGATGGTCAGCCATCCGTTGACGCAGTTCATGTTCTGCTCTCCCGCAGAGGGGGCCGTGGCGCTGATTCTTGCGCGTGCCGATCAGGCGAAGAAGTACACCGATACCCCGGTATTCCTCGAGGCCGCGGAGCTGCGTTCACGTCAGTTCGGCTCGTTCGAGGTGTTCAGTCCGTGGGTCTCGACCGAACGCGCGGACGGCCCCACGGTGACAGCGGCGCGAGCGGCCTTCGAGGCTGCCGGCGTGGACCCGGCCGACATCGACGTCGCACAGATCCAGGACACCGAATCGGGGGCCGAAATCATGCATATGGCCGAGACCGGACTCTGCAAACACGGAGAGCAGCAGGCGCTGATCGCGGCGGGGGAGACCGCCATCGGCGGGCGGATCCCGATCAACACCGACGGCGGCTGCATCGCCAACGGTGAACCGATCGGCGCGACCGGGCTTCGGCAGGTGTACGAGAACGTGGTGCAGTTGCGCGGCGCTGCCGGCGCCCGGCAGGTGCCGGGTGATCCGAAGCTGGCCTTCAGCCACGTCTACGGAGCACCGGGCATCAGCGCGTGCACCGTGTTGTCCCGGTAGTCCTCTTCGAACTTTCTTCTTTCACTACGTATTCTAGGAGCATGCGATGAGCTGGGACTTTGAAACCGATCCCGAATTCCAGGCCCAGTTGGAGTGGGTGGAGGACTTCGTTAGCACCGAGGTCGAACCCCTCGACCGTCTGATCGAGCACGCCTGGGACGTAACGGATCCGAAGCGTAACGAGCTCATCCGCCCGCTGCAGCAGCAGGTACGTGAGCGGAACCTGTGGGCCTGCCATCTCACGCCCGATCTCGGCGGACGAGGCTACGGACAGCTCAAGCTTGCCCTTCTCAACGAGATCCTCGGGCGAACCCACAGTGGTCCGGTGGTGTTCGGCTGCCAGGCCCCGGACTCGGGCAACGCGGAGGTGCTGGCGCACTTCGGCAGCGCCGATCTCAAGAAGCGCTACATGGAGCCGCTGATCGACGGTGACATCATGTCGGCCTACTCGATGACCGAGCCGGCCGGTGGCTCCGACCCGACCGGATTCATCACGCGTGCGGTACGTGACGGCGACGAGTACGTCATCAACGGAGAGAAGTGGTTCTCTTCACACGCGCGGTTCGCGACGTTCCTCATCGTCATGGCGGTCACCGACCCCGAAGGGGCCCCTCACAAGCGAGCATCCATGTTCCTCGTACCGATCGACACCCCGGGTGTGGAGATCGTCCGCAACGTCGGGGTGTCCGGCCATGAGGACCATGAGGCCACTCACGCCTACATGCGGTACACGGACGTGCGGATTCCCGCGGGCAACCGCCTCGGGGACGAGGGCCAGGGCTTCGAGGTCGCGCAAACCCGGCTCGGAGGAGGCCGTATCCACCACGCGATGCGGACCGTCGGTCTAGTGAAGGCATCGTTGGACATGATGCTCGAGCGCGCGGTGTCCCGCCATACACGCGGCCAGCGGCTGGCAGACCTGCAAATGGTGCAGGCAATGATCGCCGAATCGTGGATTCAGCTCCAGCAGTTCCGGCTTCTGGTGCTGCAGACCGCGTGGAAGATTGACAAGTACAACGACTACAAGCGAGTCCTGGTCGACATCTCGGCGGTCAAGGCCGCGATGCCCAAGGTTCTCCTCGACGTGACCTCACGCGCGGCCCAGATCCACGGATCACTGGGCATTTCGACGGAATTGCCGTTCGGGCGCTGGATCATGGAGAGCTACCACATGGGGCTCGCCGACGGTGCCACCGAGTTGCACCTGCAGACCGTGGCAAAGCAATTGCTGCGCACCGCAACCCCGGCTCCGGGACTGTTTCCGACCCGTCATCTTCCTGCCCTGGAGGCGGCGGCTCAGGAAAAGTATGCGCATCTCGATCTGGCAACACTGCCATGAGCACCGAGGTCAACGACGATCAGGCCGAGCTCGCACCGGTTCGTGCCGGTGAGATGCTCGACTGGGACCGGCTCGAAAGCTATCTCCGCGAGCAGCTCCCGGACCTCGAGGCCGACTTCTCGGTTCTCCAGTTCCCCCGCGGATCAGCGAACCTGACTTATCAGGTCACGTTCGGTGATCGGCAACTGGTGGTCCGCCGACCACCCTTCGGCACGATCGCCGCCGGCGCCCACGACATGGCCCGCGAGTACAAGGTTCTCTCACAGCTGCACACAGAGTTTCCCCGTGCGCCACGCGCTCTCCTGCACTGTGCCGACCAGTCGGTCATCGGCGCGGAGTTCTTCGTCAACGAGTACCGCGAGGGCATCGTCGTCTGGGACCGGGTACCTGACTCGATGTCCGGCTTCGACAACGCCGGCGAACGTATCGGCCTGGCAGTGATCGATGCCCTGGCCGACTTGCACGCGGTGGATCCGGGGAAGGCGGGGCTGTCCGACCTGGGCCGGCCCGGCGGCTACCTCGACCGGCAGCTCCGCGGTTGGCAAAGGCGCTGGGCAGCTGTGGAACCGGAGGTGGACTCTCCGGAGACCGCGGCCGTCATGCGGGAAGTCGCCGTCCGGCTCGTGAAGGGCCAGCCGCGAAGCCAGCGCAGTGGGATCGTGCACAACGACTACAAGATCGACAACTGCCAATTCAGGCCGGGTGACCCGGACCGCGTCACGGCGGTGTTCGATTGGGACATGGCGACCACCGGGGACACGCTGTCGGACCTGGGTACGTTGTTGAACTACTGGCCGGACAGCACCCTCGATCCCGACTCGGATGCGGCGTTCATCGCGGTTCCGGGGATGCACGGACTCGGCCTGCCGCCCCGTGCCGCTGTCATCGACCGATACGGGCGGAGCAGCAGTCTCGATCTGTCCGACATCGCCTGGTACGAGGCACTCGGATGCTGGAAGACGGCGGTGATTCTCCAACAGCTCTACGCCCGCTACGTTCGAGGCCAGACCACCGACGCCCGGATGGGGGAGCGTGGCGCACTGATTCCGCCACTCGCTCGTCGCGCCCTCGGGTTGCTGTCCTGATATCGAAGTCCGCGATGAAATCACTGAGGAGTAGGTAATGAAAACTGGTGCCAAAATGCGCAGCGCGGTCTGCAGCACCGAAGTCATGGTCATCCGCGCCGGCAGCGGAGACATCACCCTGCGCTGCGGTGGTGTACCGATGCTGGCACCGGACGAGTCGAAAGAAGGTCTCGGCGCCCCTGCGGCCGGCTTCGATGCGGGCACCGTGCTGGGTAAAAGATACATCGACACGGAGTCCGGCGTGGAAGTCCTGTGCGTCAAGCCGGGTGCCGGCTCCGTATCGGCCGATGACCGGCCACTCGAGTTGTCGGTGCCCAAGGCCCTTCCCTCCTCGGACTGATGGGTACGACCATGAATCTTTCGATGCTGTTGGAAATGGCCGCAGACGCGGACGGTGACCGAATCGCCGTCGGTACCCGACGCGACGGACTGTCCTACCGCGAACTGCTCGAACTGAGCCGTGGTTACGGCTCCCAGATCGGCAGGCTCGACGCGCAGGCGTTGGCGTATCTCGACCTGAACTCGCCGACGTGCATTGCGCTGCTGTTCGGGTGCAGCTACGCAGGTGTGCCGTTCGCCCCCATCAACTACCGTTGGACCGACCAGCAGGTCGGCCGCGCGCTCGAACGACTCGCGCCGGTCGCGGTGGTCGCCGGCGCCGACTTCACCGCCCGAGTCGAGTCCAGCGACAGCGTGAGCCTGCTCGATCTGAATACACCGGACGCCGCCGCCGACGACGCCGTCGCGGCGCGCAGCGAACACTCACCAGCGGTGCTGCTCTTCACCAGCGGTACCAGTGGTGATCCGAAAGCCGCAGTTCTGCGAAGCAGCAATCTCGTGCCGTACGTGGTCAGTACAGTCGAGTTCTTCAATGCGGGCCCCGAGGAAGCGATCCTGGTGTCGGTCCCGCCCTACCACATTGCCTCCGTGAGTTCGGCGCTCACGTCGGTGTACTCCGGACGTCGTATCGTCCAGCTTCCCGCGTTCCACCCGGAATCCTGGGTGAATCTCGCTGCGGACGAGGCCATCACGCACGCCATGGTGGTTCCGACGATGCTGGGCCGGATCCTCGATGTGCTCGAACAGCGTGGCCAGCGGCTCGACGCGCTGCGACATCTGTCATACGGGGGTGGCCGGATGCCGGTGGAGACCGTCGAGCGCGCTCTCGCACTGCTACCCGGAGTAGATCTGGTCAACGCCTACGGACTCACCGAGACCAGCTCGACCATCGCGGTCCTGGGGCCCGAAGATCATCGGATCGCTGCGGCCAGTAACGACCCTTCGATTCGCGCACGGCTCGGCTCGGTGGGCCGTCCGATCCCCTCTATCGAACTCGAGGTGCGGTCCGACGATGGATCAGCGCTACCAGCCGGTGCGGCGGGTGAAGTCTGGGTGCGCGGCGAACAGGTCTCGGGGGAGTACCTTTCGCACTCGGCAGTGGGGGAGGATGGATGGTACCCCACCCGCGATCATGGGCATCTCGACGCCGACGGTTACCTGTTCCTACACGGCCGCGCTGACGATGTGATCGTCCGCGGGGGTGAGAACATCGCGCCGGCGGAGATCGAGGATTGCTTGCGTAGCCATAAAGCTGTGGCCGACGTCGCCGTGGTCGGTGTGCCGGACGCGGAGTGGGGCGAGCGCGTCGACGCTGTGGTCGTGCTCGCTGCCGGCAAAACCGCAGGCATCGAGGAACTGCAGGAACTGGTCCGCGTGACCCTGCGCTCGACCCGGGTTCCCGCCCAGATCCACTATCGGAACGAGTTGCCCTACAACGAGCTCGGCAAGCTGTTGCGTCGTCAGGTTCGCACCGAGCTGGCCGCACTGCTCAAAGGAGCGACGGCATGATCCTCGAACACTCCGAATTCACCGAAGATCGGATACTGCTGCGCGAATCGATCATCGCGATGGTCCGCAAGGTCAATCCACCCGAGAATCTCCTCGAACGGGCCGAGACGGCGTCGGCCGGTGGCACCGATACGGAGCTGTGGTCGGCACTCAGTGGAGATTTCGCGGCGCCTGCCCTGGCCGTTCCCGAGGCTCTGGGCGGGGTGGGGGCGACCTTCGCGGAGGCCGCTGTGGTCCTCGAGGAACTCGGAGCGGCGTTGGCCACTGTGCCCTACCTAACTACCGTCGTCGCGACGGAAGTTCTTCTCGCTGCAGCCGGTTGCGACATCTCGGACAAGTGGGTTCCCCGGCTTGCCGCGGGAGAGGCCACCGCCACCGTGATCTTCGATCCGGTCCTCATCGGTGACCACGCATACGCCGAACAGTCCGCTCCCTTCACTGCACAACGGACGCCCGACGCATACACCCTGTCGGGAACAGACGAGTTCGTGATCGACGGAGCAACAGCAGATCTCATCCTGATACCGGTCCGGGACGCCTCGGGGTGCACCCTCTTCGCCGTCGAAGGCAAACACCTGCGGCGGGACGCCATGCATACACTCGATCCCACGCGGCCGCTGGCCGTGATCACGGCCGAAAATGCACCGGCCGAGTTGATCGGTACTGTCGGCGACGCCGGACAGCTGCTCGCCCGTGCCCGCGATCTCGCGTTGCTGGCAATCGGATGCGAACAGCTGGGACAGTCGAAGACCGTCCTGAATATGGCTGTCGAGTACGCACGTGAACGCATACAGTTCGGAAGGCCCATTGGTTCCTTCCAAGCGATCAAGCACAAGCTCGCCGAGGTGGCGGTCGCCGTGCAGAGCGCCGAGTCTGCAGTCGAGCACGGTATCTGGGCGACCGCGAAGGGCACCGCCGACGAACTGTCGCGCGCGGCCGCGATGGTGGCAATGGCATGCGCTCCCGCAGCAGTTCTCGCTGCGGGCGAGTGTATTCAGGTCCACGGCGGTATCGGATTCACCTGGGAGCACCCTGCTCATCTCTATTATCGGCGGGCGCTGAGCAGTGCGGGGTTGTTGGGCACGCCGCAGCATCATGCCGAGCGCCTTCTCGAACTCGCACTGAGTTGACGCATGGGAGAGGAACGCCCAGATGCCTCGGGAGATCACGAAAGGAAGGCCAGTGACGTCACTTGGATTGTCCGCGTTCGGCCTGACAGGACGCGACCTGTTGGAGTTGGCGATATCAGCGGACCAACTGGGATTCGATGCGCTATGGCTCGGTGAACACATCTTCCATCCGATCGGGTACGGAAGTGATCATCCGACCGACGGGACGCAGGCGCACAGTCACCATGCCGGCCCGATCGTGGACACCGACACCGAACTGACCGACCCCTGGGCGGTGCATGCGGCGATCGCGGCCTCGACGACACGGATCCGACTGGGTACCGCCGTGTACCTGGCCCCACTTCGCCATCCGTTGCTCACCGCGCGCACCACCATCACCGTTCAGGAACTGAGCGGGGGCCGAGTGTTACTCGGCGTCGGTGCCGGATGGTTGGAGGAAGAGTTCACTGCACTCGGAGTGCCCTACAGGACCCGGATGTCGCGAACAGAGGAGTGCATCGAGGTGCTGAGGGCGGCGTGGTCCGGGCAACCGTTCGTGCACAATGGCAAACACTTCGACATCGGCTCGGTACAGATGCATTCGCGAAAGGTGGACATCCCCGTCATCCTGGGAGGAAACGGACCCAAGGCACTGGACCGTGCAGCGAGGCTCGGAGACGGATGGTTCACGTCAGGCACGCCCTCGTTCGAGGGATCGCTGGAACTGGTCACCGAGATTGCACGGTGCCGTGAAAGGTACGGTAAAACAGGCGAATTCGATTGTTTCGTTCGTGTCGACGCAACGAGTGCGACCCAGCTACAGCGGTACCACGATCACGGCATGACCAACCTGGTCGTGTGGGCGGACACGATCTGGAAGGGCGCCACCATCGAAGAGCGGCGCGCTAATCTGGCGAAGGCAGCCGACGATCTGGGCGTTCGGCCGGCCGCTCGCAATGCCGTGGGGTAAATCAGGCGTCTGAACATTTGTTCGGCACCGTGGACCTCACAATTGAGGAGCTGGCGGAGCTGCTCGAACGCCAAATACCTCCCCGTGACCCGGATGCTGCGCCCCACGGACGGTGCCTTTCACGTTCGTCGATCGGCGCAGTGTGATTCCCGCCCACTCAGGGCAGGATGAGACCGTGGGCGATCGAACAGCAGTAGACCTCGCGCGTGAACTGGCATACGTTCGCGACTGTTTCCGCACGCCGGAGGGCGAGGATTCCACATCCCGACGACCACGTTCGACCAGGCTCTCCATGAGCTGAACAGTGTCGAACTATCACCATGTGATCCCACGTGATTTCCGGTGGTGCGGCACCCCGAGGCCTGTTGGTCGCGATGGTGTCACCCTTGGTCAGGGACGGTGGTGCCGGGGTGGTGTGGGTCAGGCAGGATGATGACCGCAAATGTGTGGGCCGAGTTCTCGGTTCACAGGTGCGCGAGCATGGGGAACAGGGCGATCGCGGAGACGGTGATCCCCGCGGCGCCGGCAACGACACCCAGCAGGGCCCGCAACGATGCCGCCTCGTCGTCGGCTACCGCGGACCGCGAGGTGGCGACGGCGCCGCAGACCACCGCGGCCACCCCCAAGAGGAAGCCGAGTCCGATCATCCAGAACGACGCCACGGACAGCGCCCCGAGGGCGATCGACACGGCGGGCAACCGTGAACCGTGCTGTTTCCGTCTCTCGTTGTCGTTGAGGGAGGAACGCATGTGGTGGCCGGCACCGGGGCTGTGGGGGACGGTAGCGGTCATGATCCTCCTTCTCACGGTTGACGAGTCGGGTCGACGGGGCAAATAGGTTTGGCGGGACTGGAAGCGTCTTCAAGAACTGTTCGGGCGCAACGGGGGCGGTTTTGTCGAAGCCGTTTCGGTGGTCGATGGTTGCGACTCGGTCGAGGGTCTGTCGCTTGTGACGTAGACCCAACCGAATTTAGCACTCATGCCGTGTGAGTGCTAACTCTTTTTGCTAACTAATTTCACGACTCCGCCAGCGCTGAGTAGGTGCAGGACTCCAGATGCGGCGTCGGAGTCAGGATGGGCCGGCTGGCCGTGGGCATTCGCCCAGGCCCCGAGTGGTGGACGGCGCCGACTCGGTTATCGAGCGAAGGTGTTGAGTGTTGTTGTGTCCGGGGAGCCGAGGCGGTTCCCCGCGATGTCGGTCAGTGCGAACGCCGATCCATGTCGGCACGTCAGGGCGGGGCCCATGTCCGCATGTTGCGGACCGGTTGAGGGGCTGTCGCAGTATCGGCGAGAGGGCATCCGTGTCGAGTCCGTCCGGCTTGTCTATCGCGACACGGGTGGTACGCGGTACGCTTTTGGCACAATGGAGGTGGTGGACATGCTCGTCGACCGAGATCGGGCCCGCGACTCGATCCATGCCCTGTCGGATCCGGACCTCGTGGAGCTGTTGGTTGAGGAGTTCTCCCGTCGGCCGGCCCTGCGTCCCGTCCGTGACGATGTGACGGCGTTGCTGTCGATGAGCCCCGCGCTGGCACGTCAGCAGGAGCGTGCGGTTGCCAACCCGGCCGCCGCGGCGGTGGCCCGCACGCGGATCGTCGCGTCCGTGCTGAACTCGATCGTCGAGCAGCACGAGATGCTCGACTCCACCGCCGTCAGCCGTGTCCTGGGGAAGGCGGCCACCAGCCGCAACACCGCCAGCCGCCTGTCGGCGGCCGGCACGGTGATCGCGCTGCCGGTGTCGGGGCACAAGCTGTACCCGGCGTTCCAGTTCGACGCCGAACGTCGGCAGGTCCGCCCGATCGTCGCCGAGATCAACCGGGCCCTCGGCGCGAAGGCCGACCCGTGGGGGGTGGCGTCCTGGTGGCTCAGCCCGACCGACTTCGCCGACGACCCACGATCCCCGGCCGCGTTGGCCGTCGACGGTGGGCATGAGCAGGATCTGCGGGACATGGCCGACGACCTGACGCAGGACTGAACCCGCGTGAGTTACCCGGATCCGCCCACCCCGTTGCCTGCTGCCCTGATCACCACGATCCCCGCCGATACCTCGCTGTGGCGCATCCACAGCGCCATCCGCGGCGCCGGGGAGTTGAACCCCACCGCCCGGCCGAGGGCCCGGGTCGGGGGCCGGTTCGACAGTCTCGACGGCTCCTACGCGTACCTGTACCTCGGTGACAGTCCGGCCGCGGCGGTCGCCGAGACGCTCTGCCGCAACCTGCCGGTCGACCAGTCCCCGCGCCTGATCCCGCGGGCGACGATCGCCGGCCGGGTCCTCAGCGAAGTGCGGACCACCCGCACGGTGAAGGTCGTGGATCTGACCGGGACCGGGGCCTCGCGGATCAATGCCGGCGCCTGGTTGTCCAAGTGCGACCCCTCCGGTTATCTGCACACCCGAAGGTGGGTCGCCGCGATCCTCGCCGCGAACCCCGATGTCGATGGCGTGCAATACCGGCCGCGGCACGACGAGAACACCCTCGCCTGGATGCTGGCCGACGACCCGGCCGCGCACACTCACCCCGCCGTCACCGCCGTCGGGGGTGTGATCGCGCTCGACTCCGCCGACGGACGCTACCTGTTGGGTGCGATTCTCACCCCGCACAATGCCGCGCTCGGACCCTGATCCAGCCCGGGCCGGCAGACAGCGGCACACCGATCTTGCGACAGCGTTGGAGCTGATTCGGGGCGGAGCGAAAGTGAGGTAGAGGCCGGTGACGCGGCCGCGTCAAAGAAGTACCTTCGAGTCGGGTTGTGCTGAGCGGATGCCTCGTTGGTGCCGATAGTAAAGGATCGTCGCATGTGTGATCGCCGGGCGGTGGGCGATCGCCGGGTGGTCAGTGCCGGTCGTTCTTGTCGACCCAGTAGGTGAAGGTGTACCGGCTGAACCCGGGCGAATCGGTGGTCAGGATCGTCTGCAGGGACAGATCGGACCAGGCGCGGACGCCCTGGGCCCGCAACTGTGCGACCGCCTCTTTCTCCGCGTCGTCACGGGCCGCGCCGGCCGGCAACTCCAGTGACATTCGTTCGATTCCCACCGGCAACACACTATGGCAGCGATCTGTGCGCACGTTCCTCGCCCGCCCCCGCAGAACGGCATACACGCTGCGCCATCGTGTGGGGATGTCAGTCGTGGGACTGGTTGTCGGTGTCAGCTCTGCAACGTGACAACCCGCAACGGGCCGACTAAGACTGATGGACAACAGGGTTCGTGTACGAGTGGGAAGCGGTCTGCCGAGTTCAGGTTTCGTCGGTGGTCTGCGTCATGCCCTCTCGGTAGAAAGGCGGGGGAGGATGGATGCACCGAAGTAGGCGAACGAGATGACAGGCGGGGGTCACTCCCTCGAGGGGTCGCCGCGTCGGAGGTGCCCGTGAGGGCGGCGTCCCGTCGGTTGATGTGTTGTGGCGCAGCCAAGCGCAGCCCCCGCCAACGATGTTTATCAGCTGGCAGGGGCGCTACACGGACAACCTGCACGTAGTAACGAGCAGCGCATGAATGATCTTCGTGAGCCGGAGCCTGGAAGTCCATAGAGTGTGATCCAGGCCTCCATTGCGCTATTTTCGCACCCTTGAATTACCGACCAGTAAGTGCGATTTCAAGCCTGCCTACGCTGGGTGCGACCGGTGGCAGTCTCTCGGTGGCGGGTCGGCGCGAGCCGACCACGGGGGTGGTACTGCCGGACCTGATGAGTTCTGCTTCGCCACAACAGTGCCGGCGGATTTCGGATCGAATGATCGAGCGGCAAGCTTGTATGATCCACTGGTTGTTGTGTGCTGCAGCGTATCCGGACGTATCCGTAGCTGTCTGTGCAATCGAGTATGTGCGGCGAACCGCTCACTTGCCGTTGACGCTGACGACCAACGGTCTAGTCGGTTCCCTTCAGGTGGGCTGATCAGCAAACCTCGCACGATTTGTGCTGTTGTCGCGAAATGCTTGGTCAGGCATGGTTCGGATGCCGATCGTGTGATGTAGAACACAGCTGAATTTGTGGGAGAAGTCTGGTGCTCGGGGGCGTTCGGTTGCAACCCTAGGCTGAGACCCAAAGCCTCCAGACCTAATTTCGGGTATGGGTGTAGGTATTTCGGCCAATGTGCAGGTGTCGACGTCGGTCCAAAGTGGCTGGTACGCGTCATCGACGTGACAGTCGAGAATTATCTGCACGTGAGAGAAGAGTTGTCATGGCACGGATTACCGAGAACCTGGGCGCGAGTCTGCTGAATACGTTGCGGGTCGGTGTGGTTGGCACTGTTCTATACGCCGGGCTGATCATGGGCGTGGTTGTGGTGGCGGTGTGGAAGTTCCCGATGCCTGGCGTGTAGGCCCGCGGCGCCTGGTGGTCCTGCGCCGATGTCGGCGAGTGAAACACTCGGTGGCAGTTCGGCGATAGAGCTGACAGGGCGTGTTTGTGCCCGTGGCTTCGCGTGGCCCGTGATCAACGCGCGGCACCCGTGACGGGTCCTGTTGCTGTGGAAGGGACGATGATGTTCGGGACGGGCGTAGGTCTCATGGTTGGTCTGCTGGTGGTGACGCTTTTGGTGGTGCCCGTCTCGTTGGGTGTGGCGGCGCGAGCGGACGCGAAGGTCCGCCGCCTTGCGGAGTCCCCGGCGTCCCATCCGAATCCGGTGGGTTCGGTCGGCGTCGCGGATGTGGACGAGCGGTGGCGGCAGCTGGCGACGCGGGCGTGGTTGATCTGCGGCGCCGCCTCGCTGGTCGCAGTAGCGGTCGTGGGTGTCCTGATCTGTGTCGGGTGAAGCCGACGACGTAAGCCGGGAGTGCGTGTGGTGGTTTCGCGGCTGTCGGCGCGGGGCGGGCTGAGCCCTCGACCTGCGAACCCGCAGCTGAAAGATCAACGAAGCTGAAACCATCTCGGCCGCTGTGACATATGCGCCAGAGGCCCCCTCGATGCGGGCACGCCCAGGTGAGCCGAAGCGGCCCGGTCGGAGTGTAGTCCGCTCCGGCCGGGCCTCGCCGGGACATGCAACCGGTACCCGCCGCGTGAATCCTGACCGCGCTCCTCACGCAGTGCGCGTCCGGGAGACGCGCTCCGGTCGAGAAGCGCGGTTCCGCGTTGGTGTACCGGGGTGGTCAGCGTCGCTGATGTCTCCTCGGATGTGCTACGGGTGGAAATAGCGACCGGATCCACGGAGCTCGGCGGAACAGTGCGCCAAGCCCTGCTAGCCAGTACAGGTTTGGCTGGCGCCGTATTGTTTTGGTGACCTGCTCCGTCGTGTTCCGGTGCGAGGAAATGGTAGATCCGCCGCCCACCCCAACCGGCGCAATGTGACACAGGCCACATGACTTTCTCGGTGGCCCGTACGTCGGCCGGCGGCCGTCGGTGCAGGCTCGCCGATTCAAATACATGCATTCGAGTACGGGCCTTTGTTCTGCCAGGGCGGATTCGGTGCCTGACCGATCGACTCGCCTGGTGCCGAACTCTGCCCGCCCGGGCAATGAGAGATCGTCGGCGTGTGGTGCGCAGCGCCCGGTGGCGGGTGCGGGTGTTCGAGGTCGGACTGGCCGGTCTGTTACTCGGGTAAGTGCGGTGTGTTGCGGTTGAATGCGTGCCATGGGGTCGTCGGCGGGTGAGCAGCTGTGGCAGACGTTGTCCGATTCCGGGTTGGCATTGGTGTGCGTCCGCGGGCCGCAGCGCCGATGGGCGGATTTGCTCTTACCTGGGGATGAATCGGTGGGGGAGCTGACCTGGCTGGCCCGGGACGCCGACGAGATCGCCGAGCAGTACCGCGACCACCGATAGCGACACACCCGAGCCGCGATGGCGCTGGAGCTGACCGGGCGGCGCCCACCGAAGAAGCGGCACCGTGGTCTGTTTTCGTGTGAGCGGGTGTCGGCGGCTGTGCAGGTGGACGCGGGTTTCCCGGAGGTACGGCGCGCCGGTGCCGGTGGTAGCGTCGCGCAGGCTGCATGGGGTGCGATCGAAAGTCCCCGGGGCGACGTCGCTCCCAAACTTGACCAAGGGCTGCAGCGGCGAAGGGCACGGAAGGTGCGGTACATGGTGCAACAGCAACGGGCGGCGGTGACCCGGGCGCAGATCGTCCGCGGGGCAGCGGAAATGTTCGACAAGTCCGGGTTCGAGGGCGCCAGTCTCGTCGAGATCCTCGAGGCGGCGGGCATGACGAAGGGGGCGTTGTATTTTCATTTCCGGTCCAAGGAGGATTTGGCCCGGCACATCATTGCCGAGCAGCACCGGATCTCCATCTCCGCGGTGCAGGCGATCGCCGCGCAGGAGGTGTCGGCGATCGAGCAGATCGTGATGCTCTGCCACGAGATGGCCCGGCAGATCGTGCAGGATCCGATCGTGCGGGCCGGGATCCGCATCACCCTCGAGCTCAGCGCCGACGACCGTGGCCCCGCGGGCCCGTACTTGGATTGGATCGCCGCCTGTCAAGGGTTGGCGGCGCGTGCGGTCGCCGAGGGCGACCTTGTCGAGACCATCGACCCGCCGACGTTCGCGCGGTTCGTCATCGGCGCGTTCACCGGGGTCCAGACCGTGTCTCAGGTCCTGACCCATCGCACCGATCTCGAGCAGCGGGTCGACGAGATGTGGGGGTTCCTGTTGCCGGGGATCATGCCGACCACCCGGCATCCCGGCATGATGCGGATCCGGGCGGCCCGCACCGACGTTTCGGTCACCGGATCGCCTCGCAGTCGGGGTTAGTCCCGCTCAGCGTGCCGACACGACCTGTACATGCTCGCCGCAGACCGATAAGTGCGCCATCCGCACGACGCGGCGACCGCGATCGGCGCAACGGCGGGATGAGTACGCCGGTGACCGGACCTGCTCCAGCGCGCACCGACCTGATCCCGGAAACCCTCGGCCCGCGCACGAACGTGCACTTCGACGACGACCTGCGCGGCCAGCTCGACGCCCTCGCCGGTCGGCTGGACTCCGACCGCGCCGAACTCATGCGGTTGGCCGCCCGCCAGCTCCTGGCGAACCCGCGAGACCTCGAGAAGGCGGTGACGGAGGAGATCTACCGTGGGGACGCCATCCGGGACCTGCTGATCGCCCGGAACACCCGTCGGCAGACCGCGGCCGCAAACCAGGCCACCCACCCGCCTGCCGCTAGGAGGGTGCCGAGTCCGCAGGGGAACCCGTTCGGGAAACGGCATGTCTTCCGGCTCGATGAGGACACCAAACGCCGCCTGGAGGAGTTGGCGGACGAGTACGCGGATCTTCTCGGGGTGAGCCGGCCGACGTGCGCCGGTTGATCGATGTGGGGGAGTTGCCGGGGGAGAAGGTCGGCACCCGGCACCGGTTGTTGTTGCGGGATGTGCTCGAGTATCAGCAGCAGCGCCGGGCTCGTCAGGACGAGGCGCTCGCGCAGCCCGCGGTTCCGATCGACGACTAGGACGATCCGGCGGGGGTCGCGGAGCAGTTGAAGATCGCGCGGAAGGCGGTCGCGGAGCGGCGACGAGCCCGCAGCGGCAGCAGGTAGGTTCCGACCGGGTGGGCGATAGACTGTCCCGGATGTTCGCGGCGGTGCTCGACACGTGTCCTCTGGCCGAGCCCGCAACCCGCTCAGTGTCTGGGTTTAACACCGACACAGCCTGAAGGTCGAACCGGATTGAAGGCCGGCCGCGCACGAGACGTGTGGAAGTCCTCAGCTTGGCGGGTTAGAACCTGGGCCCGCGCCCTTGACTTCTGTTGGAAGCATCGGCCCGACCCGCGGCCCCGGGATCCGAGATGCTCGGCCAACCTCAACGCGGCCCCAGCCGGCATGGCTCGGACCGGGCGAGTTAATGCACGAGGCAGCCCATAGTCACCTCGCTGGCCCGCCGATCCGGCACAGCGTGTGAGTGTCTCCTGGTTCAGGGGAAGCCTGTTCTTGTCAATCAACTATAATTGACTCGTGGCGAATCCAAATGAGCCGAACGGCCATCAAGTCCGATCCGAGCGCTCGACGCGCCTGCTCATCCGTGCGGCCGGCGATCTCGTGGTCGAGTGCGGTTATCAGATGATGACATTGGCCGCTGTTGGTGAACGGGCCGGTTATAGCCGGAGTCTCGCGACGGCCAGATTTGGATCGAAGCCCAAACTCCTCGAAGTGCTCGTTGACGAGATTGAAGAGCACTGGAGTCTCGATACGGAGTTGTCGGACACGGACGGGCTGCACGGGCTTGAGACTCTACGGGTCCTACTCACAAAAATCCGGGATGCCTATGAACGCGACCCATGGTCACTGGCGGTTATGTACGCCCTGATGTTCGAGGCGCTCAGGCCGGTCCCGGACCTACGCGCGAGGTTCGAAAATTTCCACCGCGATTTCCGGTCTCAACTTGCATCGATTATCAGGACCGGAATCGAGGACGGTTCGATCGAGCCGGGAGTAGACCCTGAGCAGCAAGCAACGGCGATCATCGCGCACCTGCGCGGAGTCGGTTACTTGTGGCAGCTCGATCCTGAGGGCACCGACCCGATCGCCTTACTCACGCTTTTCATTGAGCAGTGCATGCAGCATCTCGGCCGCGGTCGTCGACGGAAGACACCGTCGAGCACAGGGCAGCGGAAGACACCGTCGAGCGCAGGACAGCGGAAGACACCGTCGAGCGCAGGACAGCGGAAGACACCGTCGAGCGCAGGACAGCGGAAGACACCGTCGAGCGCAGGACAGCGGAAAAACCGTCCAGCGTAGGAGGTCGGGGATGGCGCACTGATTAAACTGGTCACGACGGAGTGGCCTTCCCTCGGAGCGGCTGCGTCGCCTCCTGGATATTGGGCTCGGCTTTCTCGGGTGCCTGTCAATAGCCGCCCAGCCAGCCAGCGAGACGGCCAATACTCGGTCCACGTTGCTTGTCAACGGGGGTATTGGCCCTGAAGAATTTGGTCAGCGTGCCGACGTACCGGGCGCATGCATCGGTTCCTCCGTAGACGATCGACCGAGGCCGTCCAAGCCCGAGCCCGGTCCAGGTCCGTAAATGCACCACATCTGGTAGCGGTGGCGCAGGCCGGTGCGCCTTTTCAAAGGGCAAGCTCGTCGGAACGCCCCGTCGAGATCACCTCGGAACCGCGCACCGGACACCCGTGACCGAGGTCGCCTGACGACCCTCGATCCACAGCATTTGGTTATCTCTCGTCGCCAGGGTGACCCGCCTCGTCGTGATGTCGGGCTCGTTCGGTGTCGAGGCGGCTGGCGCAGATCGCATTGAGTTCTGAGATCACACTCATATCGAGATCTGTGGGGCTTCGGAGAATCCTGAGCAGTCGCATGAAGTACTGCATGGGGGAGAGGCCGAAGTTTACGTAGATTTCCTCGTTGGAACCACCGCCGTATTGTTGCCATTGGAGCGCGAAACTGAGCATTCGCGTCTTTTCGGTGGGTCGAACGTTGTTCGTGCCGGGCATATTGTGTGTTCTCCCTACGTGGCCGGTGGGGTTCGTCCGATACGAGAACTAGACGGACGGTGCTGCTTTCGGCCCCGGTTGTTCGGCGACGAACCGGCGGCCACATACTGTCGGCCCCAGTGTTAGGTGTGGATAACGGATTAGTGCGCTCAGGAGCGCTTGCGATAGACGATCCTCCAGGGTTCTCGATCGTGATGGTGCGGCGATAGCGCAGCGCCTCGTGTCGCGATCGAGAGGCCACCCACTGCGAGTCCGAGGACGAAGAGCGCACTGATCAAGTCTTCGCTGGACAGAAATTATGGCAGACCAGCGCTCCACTCAGGGATGAGATCCTAGCGCGGGCTGGACCACATGTCCGTTCGCATGGTCGAGGTGCTCCCTCGATGAGAGTGCGTATCGCACGTCTACTGAGCGAAGTGGATGACGCCGCGGATGTTGCGCCCGCGACGCATGTCGTCGAAGCCTTGATTGATCTGGTCGAGGGTATAGGTGGCGGTGACCAGATCGTCGAGGATGAGCTTGCCGGCGCGGTACATGTCCAACAGCATCGGCATCGCCTGGCGCGGCGACTTCATGCCATACAGGGCGCCCTGGATGCGCTTCTGCGGCAGTGCCAGAGCGTTAGCGTTGAGACCTGGGATGACCGCCTCCTCGGATTCGCGGCCAATGCCCGTCACTACCAGGGTGCCGGCTTTGCGGACGGCCTCGTAACTCTCGCCGAGAAGGGCGTTGGTCACCACGCCCGGACAGAGAATCACGACATCCGCGCCCTGGCCGTTGGTCAGGTGCAAGATGCGCTCCATCGAGGCGGTGATGGAGTCATGTGACTCGGTCGCACCAAACTCGAGGGCCCATCGCTTCTTCTGCGCAACGGGATCCGCGGCGATAATGTGTGCTGCGCCGGCCGCGCTCGCGCCCTGAACCGCGTTCATTCCGATGCCACCGACTCCGACGACGAGAACCGTGTCGCCCGGCCTCACGGCACCCGCCTCCGAAGCGGATCCGAAACCGGTTTGGACACCACATGCCACAAGGCAGGCGATCTCGAGTGCAATATCCTTCTCGATCTTGATCACGGACTGCTGGTCGAAGACCTGGAACTCGGCAAAGGTGCCGAGTAACCCTGCCGTTCCGATGTCCCGGCCGTCGGAGGTGTGCATGCGGAAGGTTCCATCGAGCTGATGTCCCTGCATGATGAGCGCCCCACGATCGCACAGATTCTGCATTCCGCCGGCGCACCAACGGCATTGGCCGCACGCCGGGATGAAGGATGTCAGCACGTGGTCGCCGATCTCGAGCCCCTTCACTTCCGGTCCCAGTTCCCTGACGATGCCGGCACCCTCGTGTCCTGCCACGATCGGCAGATGAGTGGCCGGCATATCGCCCGTAGCGATGTGGTCGTCGCTGTGACACAAGCCGGTCGCCACCATTTCGACGAGGATCTCGCCTTCTTGCGGAGCATCGAGCAATACCTCCTCGACACTCCATGAGCCGGGTGATTCGTGCAGAACGGCTGCGCGTGTCCTCATAAGCTTGAGCCTCCCGTGGGCGTAGATGGACGGCGGCTGGGACTCCCATTCGCGCGTCGATATTGCTCGGAGCCAGCGGCACTGGCGAGATGCCGCCTACCCCAACCTCCTTGGGGGGTGATTCCAGCCGTGGGTATCAGTGTGTCGGAAGTTTATAGATTGTCAAGCAACTATGATTTACGCAGCATGTTCGTCGAGCTGAGGGCGTAGCTGGGGCACGCCTAGATGCCTGAAGTGGGCAGTTGACATTAATTGCTAGTTGAATAACAATAAAACTGCCTTCCGCCGCCCTAGTAGGTAGGTCGCACCCGCTCATCTCGGGCGAGCGCCTTCGAGGATGCTGGGTGCCGAGGTCACGCAACCCGAACTGCCGGTCGAGAGGAAACAAATCTGATGATCCCCGAGATTCGCCCCCGTCGTTCTGCTCTTTATGTACCAGGCAATAACGCTCGCGCGCTGGATAAAGCTGCAGGTCTGGCTACCGACGTACTGATTCTCGATCTCGAAGACGCGGTGAACGATGACGCCAAGGTCGCTTCACGCGAGCGGGTGTGCGCAGCGGTCGACTCGGGCGTGTATCAACCGAGAGAAATCGTGGTGCGAATCAATGGTATAGGGGCGGAATGGCACCGGAGGGATGTCGCCGCAGTGGCGCAGACCGAGGCCGACGGGATCCTCGTGCCGAAGGTCGAATCGGCCGAGGAGGTTCGAATGCTGGTCGCCGATCTCGAAGCGGCAGGCGCATCACCCAGGTTGAAGCTGTGGGTCATGATCGAGACGCCGGTGGCCTTCCTACGAGCCGAAGAGATCGCTGC
This sequence comes from Rhodococcus koreensis, assembly GCF_017068375.1. NCBI lineage: Bacteria > Bacillati > Actinomycetota > Actinomycetes > Mycobacteriales > Nocardiaceae > Rhodococcus > Rhodococcus koreensis. The sequence goes on along the minus strand of NZ_CP070610.1, from coordinate 485,763 downwards.
GGCCAGCGACCGCCTTGCCGTTCTCATCGTCGGTACGAATGACTTGATCAACGACTTGCATGCGATCAGCCGCCCCGGTCGCGCACCGGTGTCCACTGCGTTGTCTCTTGCTGTATTGGGTGCGCGGGCGGCAGGTAAAGTGATCTTGGACGGTGTTTTCAACGACATCGGCGACAAGGTGGGCTTTGCGGCCGAATCTCAACAGGGCCGCGATATGGGGTTCGATGGTAAGACCGTCGTTCATCCCTCCCAGATCGAGCCATCGAACGACGTATTCGGACCCTCCGCGGCGGAAGTCGAGCATGCACACATGGTGGTGTCGGCCTACGAACAGGCACTGGCCGCAGGCGAAAGTGTCATTGTCGTGGATGGGAAGATGATCGAGAGCTTGCACGTACGCGATGCTCAGCGAATTCTTGTGCTCGATGCGGCAATCCGCGATCTGAGCGATCCGAGTCTCGCTCGAGCGTGAACCACGGCTACCGGTCCAGGTTGGGGAGACGGCGTTAATTGCGCGGTGGACGGAGTGTCGACTGCGGCCGAGGACCGGGGGGTGGGATGCTCGGGCAAAGGATCCAACGCCGACCGCATGATCGGAACATGGGTCACCGGAAGGTTCGCGGCGGGGACAATCGCCGACCTCGCCCGGACGTGACCCGGGCGAATGGGGACACTGTTCACCACCACCGCCGTCACCATTCGCGGCACAGTCGTCTCGGTGGCGGGGGAGTTGCATCCTGTTCGGAATCGGTCGCAAGGGCCAGTCCCGTCTTCGTATCTGGGCGATGCGGGTTTCGTCCGGCGCGCGGACCCTGGTCGATCGCTCGACCGCCGGGCGCCGGTGGCCTCGACCTTCAATTCAGCGCCCCGCGCCGGGACAATCGAACGGTCCTCGGCAGTCGTCCGGTCGAGCACCCACGGAAGTCCTCGGCGGCGTCGTGGGAGCTGATTGATTCGGCTGCTCTGATTCCGTGACTGATAGATCGGATTCTCTGTGCTGCAGTACGCCGTATCGGCGATGATCTAAGGTCATGGGCTTCTCGGTGGTGACGGCGCTCGTGGGTGACAGGGCTTCGAAACGGTGAATCATCATCCAAGACACGCCGTGCAGGACCACCATGGCAAGGGTCACCCTCGTGTCCGCCTGTTGGCGGAAGTTGATTCGAAGGGTGACCCTTGTGCCTCTTGCCACTGCTGAAATTAACGGATGCAGTTGACAACTTCATGGCGCCGCGTCCGTCAAACTGCGCTGACGGTGTCTCGATCTGTTGAGGACTGTGTCCGGTCGGATGAATTTGTCGAACCGCGGGGTCCGGTCAGGCCGAAAATGAGGATGGCTAGCGCCCCGAGGGCCAAGGCCCCCGCGCCGGCGATCGTCGCCCAGAAGTAGCTGCCCGTCGAATCCCGGATAAAGCTGAATACGTAGGGATATGACACGCCTGCTATCCCGCTGAACGCCAGTGCGGTTGCGTACAACGACCCGAAATTGGTGCGGCCATATTCTTTCAAGAGGAAATACGCACCGAAGTCTGCCTCTGCCCCGGAACTTGCTGCAACCAACATGACTCCGATCGCAGTTATGGCAATTGGGACGGAGCCGGCGACAGTCATCGAAAGGGCGCCTAGAGCGGCGACGAGCAGAATCGTGACAGCTACTGCTACCTTGTGCTTGGGGAAGATGTCGAGCAACGCACCGCCGCCTAGACGGCCGATGACCATACCGACGCTGAACAGGGTTGTCACGGTTGTTGCTACCGCCAGGCTTACGCCCCCATCGAGGAGCATCGGCTGTAGGTTTGCGATGAACGCCGTTGTTGCCGCTGTCACCGCGACAATGCTGGACGAGAATACCCAGTAGCGAGGCGTGCGGAGTACCGCCTTCACGCTGAGGGGAGTGGACAGGTCCGCCGCGGACTCCGATCCGCGACTGACGGGGACGTCTTCTCCATCATGAGGCCGCTCTTTTATTCCAAAGAGCACAGCCGGCATCGAAATCAGCAGCGCGAAACCCGCAAGAATCAAATACCCTGCCTGCCAGCCGATGTTATAAATCGCGAGCGTCACGAGCGGTATTGCGAGCAGTGGTGTGACAGCCGAACCCACGCCGACCAGGCCGAAGGCTTTTCCTGCGCCCTTATCGAACCAGGAGGCCACCGCGCGATTGAACGGGACCATATATGCAAATGACCCGACGATGCCGATTGCTACGGCCAACCCATAGAAGGTGAATTTATTGATGGGCAACGTCGCGAAAAGCACCAGCATGACGATGTACGGGACGAGGCCGGTCACGATGGTGCGACGGGCGCCCCACTGGTCTGCTATACGTCCCGCAAGCGGCCCACAGGCCGTCAACAGCAAGATGGCTATCGGCGAGACCAGGACTTCACTTGTGCTCCACCCTGTTGCTTGCATGGTGGGTTTGACGAATACGCTCGCGGTGAGGACGAAAAGTACTGCCGCGGATCCGTATCCGATAGCACTGAATAGGACTGTTCGTCCTCCTCTTCTCCATTCCGCACTCTCGCGGTCATCATCGGCAACGGTTTTCTTGACTGGGGACATGATCAACGACCAATCGTTAGTGGAAGCGCAATGGTTCAGGTCTGCTATCTACGTTTCAGGGCACCACTCCATTTGCCTGGCGCCTCGGCCGGATCGGCTGCGCGTGTCTTCGTGTGGGGGTCTTTTGTTCGCACGCGGGCGTCATGGTGCTTCCCGTCGCGGGATTCCTGTGCGTGACGGCGTGGAGGTGACGCTCTCCTCGACGTTATGTGCGTCACAACATTGTTTGCCGATCAGTTAGGATTGTCAAGGTGTTCCGTCACGCCAACGGGAGCGATGTGGGGGCTCGAATATCAAGTTGCCAAACAGTTCTCGCTGATTCGGAGGTAGTTTCTCTTCGTTGTGGTGACGATGGGGATCATGCTGTGGTGCGTGCTGCGCAGCGATCGATCGGCTGTGTATCGGCCAAGCGGGTGTGGTGCACAACGCTTTACATGAGAGCGTGCGACAACCTGCCCACCGAACTACCGAGGGGTTCGAGTGTGCGGCGACAACGCGACCGCCAAGGGTCCGACAGTCTCCGCGTCGGCCAGATTTGAAACTTCGGTCACGATGCGATGGGCAGCGTCAGCGCCGAGAGCCGGATCGACGAGCGAGTGGAATTTTGCGACCAACGAGTCCCAGCGTCCGCCCAGCCGATCCGCGGGAACAGGCCGATTGACGTCGACCTCGACGGCCTGTTCGCGACCCTCAACGTCGGTGAGCCGGACGACGGTGGATCGGCTCTCGTCGCTGCGGGCCTTGACGGTGACGCGGTTACGAAGGGTGACGACACGAGGGTCGGTCAACGTGGCGGGCGAGAAGGCTTGCTCGCTCAGGTCGCCGGTCGCAAGCGCCATGGCAGTAGTGAATCGCAAGCTGAACTTGCCCTCGAGCGGCGTCGTCGGCTCCTCGATATTGCACACACTCAGGTGGCCGCTCGGGACCAGAAGTTCGATGGTCTCGACCTGCTCCGGCCGCACCCCGGCGTCTCGGAGCGCCAGTGCGCCCTCAATCGCCGAGTGCGTGAGGTAACACGCCGCGTGGTACTTGAACAGAACATCCGAAATGGCGAATCCCGTCCAGTCCCATGCCGCCGGCGTACCAGTCGCGTCCGATTGGGTGTCGAGGAAGCCCTGGCTTGTCCCGAGGACGTCCGGGTGCGCGGTCAGCCCGCGGGCGGCGAGCGTTGCGGCCCGCATACCGTTCTCCGCCGCCGCGCCGACCTGCAGCGGCTTCGTCATGGAGCCGAACATGGACTTGAGGCCGGCGGCTCGCGCACCCGCGATGCCGAACGCATGGGACCACTCGCCGGTATCGAGCCCGAGGGCGTGCGCGACCGCCGCCGCGGCACCGAAGGTGCCGACGGTGGCGGTCGCGTGGAAACCGCGAGCGTAGTGGGAGGGTTTCATCAGTTGGCCGACGAGGGCCTCGGTTTCGAAACCGGCGACGAAGGCCTCGATGAAGGCACGACCGCTGTGGGCGCTGTTCTCGGCTGTCGCCAACAGCGCGGGCAGCAGCGGCGCAGAGGGATGGCCGTCCATCCGAGAAACGACATCGTCGAAATCGATGGCGTGTGCTGCGGTGCCGTTGACCAGAGCAGCCTGGCTGCGAGAGACCCGCTCGCCGGTACCCCACAACGTTGCCAGCGGCCGACCGCCCTCCTCGAGCGCCTCGGCCCTAACGTGTATGGTCACAGGCTCGTGGATACCGCCGATCGCGACCCCGAGCGTGTCGAGAATGCAATGGCGAGCGCCGGCGACGACGTCGTCGGAGAGATGTCCGATGGTCCGGACCCTCGAGATGACCTCGTCAGTCAGGGTCGTCATAGGGCAGTGGACTGGGAAGCTCGACGCCGCATCAATGTCGACCGCTCGCCCTGGAAGACGACGTCGCCATTCTGGTTGCGCCCCCAGTGGCGGAACACGACTGTGCCCGGCGCGTCGGGTGCATCGCCCGGAGTGACTGACTGGACTTCGGTGAAGGCGCTGATCGTGTCGCCGTGGTGGACGGGTGCGCGAAACCGTAGTTGCGACCAGCCGAGCTCGGCGACGGCGTGCTCGGCCGTGTCCTGGGAGGCCAGTCCGTACACCAGGGACGCCGTTGCGAGGCCGAACACGAGGCGCTCGTCACCCATCGGCGACCCCTTCAAAAAATGATCGTTGAAATGCGCTTGCGCCGTGTTCATCACCTGTTTCGCCGGCCCGCTGCCCTCGAGCTCGCCGACGGTCGCCGCGCGTGAGTGCCGCATCTTCTGGCCGGGCCGGAAGTCCTCGAACCAGCCTTGGGCGCCGAGTATCGCGCTGTCCGCGTTGTGGTGCTCAGTCATGGCTTTCGTCTCCCTTTGTCGCCGACACCGACCGGTCCTGATCAGTCGCGGTCCATTCGGCGAGGACGGCGTCGGGTTTCTGCTCGCCCAACTTGGGGCCGCGGCCCCGGACCGATGCCGGTGTCGAGCTGAACTTGAGTGGGCTGCCGGCGATCGTCACCGGCGTGGTGGACCCGGGCTGCTCGACCTCGACCAGCATCTTCCGGGTCCGAACGTGTTCGTCGGCGAAGATGTCGGCTGCGGTGTTGACTGGTCCGATCGGAACGCGACCGCCGAGTGCGGCGACCACGTCCGCGGTCGGCCGTTCGGCGAGCCACTCGCCGAGGATCTTTCGTACCGCGACGACGTTGACCACGCGGGCGGTGTTGTCGGCGAACTGGGGGTCGTCGGCGAGTTCCGGGCATCCCATGGTTTGGGTGAGGATTCGCCAGTGCTTGTCGCTGGGTGCGGCGACCGCGATCCATCCGTCCTGCGTCGGCATGATGTCGAACGGTGCCAACAAGGGATGTCCGTTGCCCATGGGCTTCGGGTTTTCTCCGAGGTAGGAGTGCTGGTAAACGATGCGCTCGCAGAGAGCGAGGACGGCGTCATACATCGCGATATCCAGGAATTGCCCCTCGCCGGTATGTTCCGCATGTCGGACGGCCGCCACGACGCCCAGGGCGAGCAGCGTGCCGGGAAAGATGTCCCCGATTCCCGGTCCGGCCTTGAGCGGCGCACCGTCCACGAGGCCGGTGATTCCGGCGAAGCCGCCCATGGCCTGTGCGACGACATCGAACGCCGGCCACGAGTCGTAAATGCTCTCACCGGAGCGGGCGTCGCCGAATCCGCGCAGCGCCCCGTAGACGATCCGGGGATTCACCTCGGCGAGGGCCTCGTATCCCAGACCCATCCGCTCCATGACGCCGGAGGAGAAGTTTTCGACGACCACATCGGCGACCCGAACCAGGTCGCGGAACCGCTCCGCTCCCTCGCTGCTCTTCAAATCGAGAACGATGCTGCGCTTCCCGCGGTTGACGGACTGGAAGTATCCGCCTAGTGCTTGTGCGGGATCGTCCTCTTCACGGAACGGTCCTACGCCTCGTGTCCGGTCACCGGTCAGCGGCTCGACTTTGACGACGTCGGCACCGAGGTCGGCGAGCAGCATCGTCGTGAACGGGCCGGCGAGCATCGAGGTGAGGTCGAGTACCTTGATCCCGCGCAGTGGACCGGTCGCGGGGGCAGTCATGCGACACCGCATTGCCGGGCCCGCTCCAGGACCGCAACGAAGATCCGAGTGGTCGCGGCGTCGATCATCATGCCCTCGAACGCTGCAGCGCCGAGTCCGGCTTGTTCGGCTTCTTCGACGGCGCGTACGGCCGCTGTGGCACGTTTGATTTCGGTGGGGGTGGGTGCGAACACCTGGTTCGCGATGGTGATCTGGCTGGGGTGAATGGCCCATTTGCCGACGCTGCCGAGGGTTGCGGCCCATGTGGCTTCGCGCTCGTAGCCGTCGGGGTTGGAGATCGCGCCGTAGGGGCCGTCGACGGCGTCGAGCCCATGGGCACGTGCGGCGCCGATCATGCGGTTGCGGGCGTAGTGCCACACGTCGCCGGGGTAGCCGTAGACGCCCTCGGCGGCGGCTCCGATGTGACCGAGCCGGATGCCTTGACTGGCGGACAGGTCGCCGACGCCGAGGATGAGGGCCTCGAGACGAGGGGAGCAGGCAGCGATCTCCTCGACGCGTGAGAGGGCCTCGGTCTCCTCGATGAGGACCTCGAGTTTGATCCGACCGACCTCGAGGCCGAGATGGGTCTCGAGTTGCGTCAGAAGGTCTTCGACGAACCAGACATCTCGGGGACCGAAGACCTTCGGAATGATGATGACGTCGAGATTGTTGCCGGCTGCGGTGACGATGTCGACGATGTCGCCGTGGCACCAGGGGGTGCTGACGGGATTGATGCGGACGGCGCGGGTTTTGGAACCCCAGTCGAGGGTGGTGAGACCTTCGATGATGTTCTGCCGCGACTCGATCTTCTTGGCGGCAACGACAGAATCCTCCAGGTCGAGGAAAACGAGGTCGGCGTCGCTCGCAGCGGCTTTGGCGATCATCTTGGGGCTGTGTCCGGGAGTGGACAGTTCGCTGCGGCGGAGTCGGCTAGTGGGCATGGTTTTCTCCTGCTTTCGAAGTCGGTGTTGTTGTCGGTGGCTTGGCGCGGGAGGCAACGAGGTTGGTGCGGACGAACTCCACGACGGGCTGGCCGTGCTGGTTCGTCGCGGTCGTGTGCCAGGTAACGATGCCGACGCCAGGCTTGCTGGCGGACGTGCGCATTCTCAACACCCGCGAACTCGCCGTGATGGTGTCACCCTGATACACGGGACTGCCGAAGACGCAGTCGTCGATACCGAGAAACGGGCCTCCACTCTCGCTGAGATCTTCCACGGACAGCCCGACCGCAGTGCACAGCACAAGCATCGGGTTCAGGACCGTGTCGGGATGACCCTGCGCCCGAGCATATTCGACGTTCAGATGAACCGGCAGCCACGCGCAGGTCGCGGTCGAAAATGACACGTTGTCGGCCTGGGTCAGTGTCCTTCCCCAGTGGTGGGTCATCGACCGACCCACCTCGAAATCCTCGTACTTGTTTCCCTTGGGTACGAGCGGGAAGGAATCGAAGTCGGGGTCGCCCACGTCGTGCGATGTGCGCGAGTCTGCCGACTCACCGGCGACGGTGGAAGACGGACCGGAAGTCCCGTTGAATGTCGAGTACATGGGTCAATCATGACGTGAAATTGAAGTTTGTCAACGAACAAGTTTTCTGCGGATCGAGTCCGGTCAGATAGTGGCGGCCTGGTGGGCGCGTGGCGAATGATGCAGCAGGGGCGAGTGGGACGGCCCAGGAAAAAGACTAGTTTGCTGATCAGTTATTTCTGTTATCGTCGTCGGAGTGGCGCCGATCACGCGGCCCATCGGGCACGGCAACCCGTGCACAGGAGAGGAGCTTGGTTTCGTGAAGTTGGATGCGTGTGTGGTCGGCGTGGGAACGAGCGAGTCCATCGGCAGACCGAGGCGAAGTGCCTTGCACCTGGAGTTCGAGTCGTTCCGAGCCGCGTTGGCGGATGCGAATCTGAAGAAGTCGGATGTCACGGGCATGGTCACCAATTGGGGCACCCCGCGTGGCGTGGACTACGACGAGTTCGCCGTGGCCGCCGGCCTGGACCTGACGTGGGTTTCGCAGCTGTGGACCCATGGCCGGTGGGCGGCCACGGCGGTCCAGCAGGCAGCCATGGCAGTGACGATGGGGCTGGCGGACGTGGTTGCCGTGATCAACAGTGCCGTCACGGCGACGGGGTATGCCCTCGAACTGCCTCCGATGAGTTCACCGCTCGGCGGCGTCGATGAGTCGTTCCGAGACGGAGGCGGGCCCTACGGCAACTGGACACTCCACGGCTCGCCCGGAGCCGGGGCCGGCGCCGCGCTGGTCATCGAGCAGTACATGGATCGGTACGGTGCGACATCTGCGGACATGGCGGCAATTCCCGTCACCATGCGCGCTTTCGGCCACCTCAACCCCATGGCCGTACGGCGCGAGGAACCACTCACGGTCGAGCAGTATCTGGAGGAGCCCGAGCTCATGGGCCATATGCGGTCCTCCGATATGTGTCTCGCGGTCGACGGCGCTACATGTCTGCTGGTGACCTCGACGCAGCGGGCGCGGGAGTTGGGTCGACCCATCGTGCATATCGCAGGGATGCAGGGGGTTCCGGCCACTCGGAACAGCTACGACTTCTTTTCCCGGCCGGGCATGGGATCAGGAGTGAGCCCGCGCTACGACTACGTGGCTCCGAAAACCTTCCCCGTGCTGGAGATGGCGGGTGTGGGACGCGACGACCTTGACGGCTTCTTTACCTACGACCCTTTCTCCCCCCTGGTGTTGATGGCGTTGGAGCGGTGGGGCTTCTGCGCAGCGGGCGAGGCCGCCGCGTATTGCCGCGACCAGGGCATCGGACTGGACTCGCCGCTCCCCATGAACACGCACGGCGGGAGCCTGGCGGAGGGGCACCTGTACGGCTACGGGCACATGATCGAAATGGTCCGCCAGCTTCGCGGTGAGGCCGGGAAGCGTCAGATCGACGATGCGAAGTCACTGCTGTGGGGCACTCCGTGGGGCGACGCCCTGGTCCTGACGAACGAGAAGGTGGCCTGACATGGCGGCAAGCCAGAGAAAAGGTGAAGTGGTCGAATTGGAGCGCGTGGACGCTGCACCGGGCCCTGCCCAGCACCAGCACCCCGACAACGCGGGTTTCTGGGAGTCTCTTCACGATGGGCACCTGTCCCTCCAGCGATGTGGCGAGTGCGAAACGTTGCGTTTCCCGATCGCAACGCACTGCTACGAGTGCCTGAGCGGTGAATATGCCTGGGAGTCAATCGATCCGCACGGAACTGTGGATGTGGCGATCCGTATTCACGAAGCCGCCGCAGAGCTTCCCGCGAGCGGCGCCAGCCTCCCCGAGCCGTGGCGAAGCATAGCGCCGTACCTGACGGGAGCGGTCGACATGAAAGCCGGAGTGCGCCTGCCCGGTCGGATCATCTGCACCTGCGGCGAAGCGCTGACGCGCGGTACGCCCGTGCGCGCGGTACTGCTGCCGGCATCCGGCGGAGCGACCGTCTACGGGTTTGCTCACACCTGCGTCGGAACGGAGAAGTAAGTGGACAAGAAGGTAATAGTCGTCGGCGGCGCGAGCGGCGTAGGAGCGGCCTGTGTGCGTTCCCTCGCGAAGGAGGGTGCCGCCGTGGTCTCGCTGGACCGTTCGGAGGAACAAGGCCTCGGCGTCGCCGAACAGGCGGGACAACGTTTCCTCACGTGCGACGTCACCGATCGGGATCAGGTCTTCTCGGTGATCGACGAGGCGGCCGATCTTTTGGGTGGGGTGGACTCCCTGGTTCACGCCGCGGGGATCCTGCTGCAGGGTCCGGCCGAAGATGTCAACGACGAGGACTGGGCCCGCGTCATGGACATCAATGCGCGGGGGCCGATGCTGACGAACCAGGCAGCGCTGCCGCACCTGAAGAAGGGCGACAGAAGCAGCATCGCCAATTTCGCGTCCTCCTCGGCGCTGACCGCATATCCGAACGGCGCGGCCTACGCGGCGTCCAAGGGCGCCGTGACGGCGTGGACTCGGACGATCGCCGTCGAATGGGCTCGATACGGCATCCGGGCCAACGTCATTCACCCGTCGGCGAGGACTGCGATGCTCGAGGATCATCTCGCAAAGATGAACGACGAGGAACTTGCTGCGTACAAGGAGCTGCTTCTGCAGAAGGTGCCGCTCGGTGGTGAGTTCGGGGATCCGGATCGAGACATCGCGCCGGTCATCACGTTCCTGGTCAGCGACGGCGCTCGGTTCATGACGGGGCAGAACATCGCCGTGAACGGCGGCTACTACATCTAGAGCGGAATCCATTTCCTCGGAACGCAGGTGCAATCCCTGCGGCTGACAAAATACTAGTTGGTTGAACACTTATTAAATGTTATGATTCAGGTCACGCCGGCGCCGACTTACTCCGCCATCTGGGCGGACGCCGCCCGGATGGCGGACCCTCTGCGGATTGCGCCCATGACTGCATCGAACTGACAAGGAGAACTGATGGACGTCAAAGAGGTGCCGAATCAGGCACCAGGAGGTTTCTCGATCGGAATTGACGTCGGGGGAACCTTCACCGACCTCGCCTGTGGCAACGGGCAGTCGCTGTGGCGCGCCAAATCGCCGACCGACCGAAACAACTTCGGACGGGGAGTGCTCGGAGCTTGTCAGCTCGTCGCTGATCAAGTCGGCCTCGATCTCGAAACATTTCTCGGGAGGGTCGAACGCTTCGGACTGGGTACGACCGCGGTGACAAACGCGCTCGTCGAGAAGCACGGCGTCAGAGCCGGACTGCTCACCACGGCCGGTTTCGAGGACACCATTTCCATGGCCCGCTCGCGGCGTGTCTCGGAGGAGGGATTCCTCGTTCCGCCATGGAGCCCCATCGATCGATCGGCTGTCGTCGGTGTCGACGAACGCGTCGACCGCGACGGAAAGGTGCTGCAGGCCGTCGATATCGCGGCGGTTCGTTCGGCAGTGGCAAACCTGATCGAGACGCACCAGATCGAGGCGCTCGCCGTCTCGTTCCTCTGGTCTTTCAAGAACGACGAGAACGAACTGGCCGTGGTCGAGTTCGTGCGGCAAGAGTTTCCCGACCTGCCCGTCTTCAGCGGCGTCGAGTTGCACCCCAGTATCCGCGAGTACGAGCGCACCCTGGTTGCGGCCGTGAATGCGGTCCTGTCTACCGCTCTCGACGGTATCGAGGCCCTCGCGCAGGAGCTCGCCGACACCGGCCTTCGAGTTCCGCTGCTGCTGCTCCAGACCAGCGGTGGAACCGTCACCCTCGCCGAGGCACGCCGCTCGCCGGTGATCCTGGTGGCGTCGGGCCCGGCTGCCGGCGTCATGGCTGCGGCCGAGGTGTGCTCGGACGAGGGGATTTCCGACGCGATCTGCGGCGACATGGGCGGTACGAGCTTCGACTTGGCGGTCATCGCCGATTCGCTCCCGCAGCGGTCCGAGCGAGGCGAGCTGCACGGGATGATCCTTGCTCAGCCGCGAATCGACACGCTCTCGATCGGCTCCGGCGGCGGCTCCATTGCCTGGGTCGACGCGCGCGGACTGCTGCGCGTGGGGCCGCGCTCCGCCCGGGCGTGGCCCGGACCGGCCTGCTACGGCAACGGCGGGACGGATGCAACGATCACCGACGCCCTGGTGGTCCTCGGCTACATCGACCCGGCCAGCTTCGTAGGCGGCACGCTTGACCGAGAAGCCTCCGTGCGGGTGTGTGCCACGCTGGGCGAGTCTCTCGGCCTCTCGGCCGAGGAGGCCGCGTGGGGAATTCGCGAGATTGCGCTCGCCGAGATGACCAAAGCGACTCGCCTGCACGCGGGCGCGAGTGGGCTCGACCCGCGCACCCTCACCCTGATCTCCTACGGCGGCAGCGGCGGACTGTTCACGGCGAGCATCGCGGCCGAGGCGAACATCCCCCGCGTTGTCGTGCCCCCCGCTGCGTCGGTGCTGTCCGCCTTCGGTGCGGCATCGGCCGATGTGCGGCGGCAACGGATCAAGTCGGCTGACGTGCTGCTCGATCGGGCCGACGCGGGCGCGATCGGAGCCGATCTCGAGCGGCTCGGCTCCGAGGTGGCACGGGCGGTCGGTAACGATGGGGTCCCTGAGCAGGACCTGACTGTGAACTACGACGTCGGGGTTCGTTTCTTCAGGCAGACGTCCGAGGTGTCGATTGCGCTGCAGACCCCGGTCTTCGATGCCGAAGCAATCCGTGCGGCCTTCCTCGAACAGTACGCAGCCCGCTACGGGGTGGGTGCCGTCGGTCAGAAGGCGCAGCTGGAGGTGACGTTCCTCCGCGCCGTCGCCATCGGCCGGCTTCCCCGGGCGACGTTCGCGATCGACACGTCCACGCGCACAGGGGGTGTGGTCGAACCGTCTTCCCACCGGGCCGTGTATCTGACCCGGGCCGGCAGTGAGCAGGTTCCGTGCTACCGGACCCCCGACCTGGTCCCCGGAGACCGCATCGACGGGCCGGCTCTGGCCGACGACGTCGACACCACCGTCTTCGTCCCCCGCGGCGCCACGCTGGTGGTCGGCGAGCGCCGCTCTCTCCGATTGGATGTGAATTCCGATGCAGCTTGACAATATTGCGGTCGAGGTTCTGCGACACCAGTTCGAAGCGTTCTGTGGCGAGGGCGCCGCGACGATCAAACGCACTGCGGTGAGCCCGCTCGTGGTCGAGGGGGGTGACTACTCGTGCACCCTTCTCGACGCCAAGGGGAACTTGGTGACAGGTGGCGGTCATATCGCCTACCACTTCTACGCGGCGACCAATGCGATCGCGGGTGTGTTCATTGAGCACGGTGACGACATCCAGGACGGCGATGTCTTCCTGGCGAACGACCCGCACCGGGGCGGTGGCCTGCACGCGCAGGACATCTTCGTCATGAAGCCGGTGTTCGCCAGGAAGGTCTTGGTGGGGTGGTTCGCAAATTCGTCGCATCTGGTGGACGTGGGCGGTATGCAGCCGGGGTCGTTCGCTCCCGAAGCGACCGACTGCTTCCAAGAGGCGGTCCGACTGCCCGCAGTGAAGATCATGAGGGCCGGCGTCGACCAGCGGGACCTCTGGAACATCTTGCTCAACAACGTCCGCATGGCCCACCTGGTCGAGATGGACATCCGTGGCCTGATGGCGGGCGTCGATGTCGGTGCTGCCAAGCTCCGGGAACTCGCTGAGCGGATCGGTCCGGACGCCTTGCAGAACGGGTTCGACGAGCTCAACCGACGGACCGAGGAAGCTGTCCGCGCCGAGATCGCGCTGCTCGAGGACGGCGTCTACCGGTCCACGAGTTGGACCGAGTGGAACGAGGAGAAGTTTCGGGTCCCCTGCACGACCACCGTCGAGGGCGATTCGATTCGTTTCGACTTCTCCGGGGCGGCACCACAGACGCAGCACTTCTTCAACACGAAGGAGTACATCGTCAAGGGCAAGATCGGGGTCGAGTTGCAGCGTCTGATCGGGCAGGACCTGCCCCTCAACCAGGGGTACTACGACGCGATTGCGGTGTACTGCCCGGTGGGCAGCATGCTCAACTGCACTCATCCAGCACCCGTCGGGGCTGCGCATCTCGCGGCGTCGCACGACGCCAGCGAGGCCGCGTTGCGCACTTTCCATCAGGCGGTGGCGGCTTCGCCCGACAGCGTCAGCCGTCCCTTCCTGTCCAGTTCGCAGACGATGTCCGGGAACTGCGTGGTCACTTTCTCGGGTAGGGGTCTGTCCGGCGCGACGGACTCGTGGATCATGATCGACGGCACCGCCCTCGGTTCGCCGGCCGGCAACGATCGCGACGGCACGGACTTCAACTTCTACCTGGTGGGGCGTCAGGCGGCCATTCAGACGAACGATGTGGAAGTCACCGAGTCCTGGTACCCGCTTCGCTTCAACTATCGGCGTCGGTCGTGTGACGCGTCGGGTGCGGGTCAGTTCCGCGGGGGACGCGGCGTCGACTTCGAATTCACCGTTGACGGCTCTCCGCTGTTGACCGGCAACAGCATCGGAGGGCACGGGCAGATTCCGATGCCCGGGTCGGCCGGCGCCGACCCGGGTCGGCCGAATGCGATCGAACTGCGTGACCCCGATGGCGGGTCGACGCCGATCGGGGTTCTGGCCCAGGGATTCACTCTCCCCGAAGGACACAGCTACGCCATTCGGGCTGCGGGCGGCGGGGGCTGGGGCGATCCTCTCGATCGTGATGTGGCAGCCGTGCTCGCCGATTTCGAGGACGGCCTCATTACCGCTGAGGACGCGAGTGATGTATACGGCGTTGATGTCTCCGACGGCACCACGACGAGCCGGAGCGAGTTGCTGCAGCAGCGTCTCGAGCGCGCCGACCCGGCTTTGATCGAACCGGTTCAGGTCGAGGTGAGCGAGACCGACTCGAGTCGAGCGTTGCCGATTGCGTCCGGTGTCGAGCAGCGCGGCGGGTTCGCGGTGAGCGTTCGCTCGGGTGCGGTCCTCGCGCAGGCCCCCGGACATTGGACCGATGGCTGCCCGGTTCTGGTCGAGCAGTTGGCCGGCGGGGTGGAGACGCGCAGATACCTCGATCCCGGCACCGGGCACGTCCTGCACACCGAGGTGGCGGTGACCGGTGAGCCCAGGACCTTCGAGTCCAGCCCCGCGCGTTGGTCCGCGTGGACGGGTGAACGGATCGGCTGAGCGGCGACGAGCAGCACCGATGAGGTGGTGCCGGGAATCTTTCCCGGCACCGCCTTTTTCGTTCCCAGTGACCTGAAGACCGAACTCGCGCAGATGACCAGGCCACCGTTCGGTGGCCTGGTCTTCGAGCAGGGGTCCTACATCGGGAGGGTGTCGCTACTTTCCGCGTGCGCCGCGATGCTTCGTAGAGCCACCTCGGCGAGGTGTTCGCTCTCCTCGCCCAGCAGTAATCCATCGACCTTGGCGCGTCGCCAATACAGGTGCGCGTCGTGTTCCCAGGTGAAACCGAGCCCTCCGAGCACATGAACGAGCGTCTCGCACGCCGTCTCGAAGCTCGGGGCGCAGTATGCCTTCGCAGCAGACGAGGCAATCGGAAGCTGCTCCGGGGCGTTGTCGGCTGCCCACGCCGCCCACCACACGAGGGAGCGCAGTTGATTGACGGCGACCCAGTCGTCCACCAGGCGATGCTTGATCGCTTGGAACGAACCGATCTGCCGACCGAATGCCGTGCGGTCTCTGGCGTGCTCGATGCCGAGCTCGACCACACGCTCCGCGGCGCCCAGACCTTCGGCAGCAAGAACGACACAGGCGACCTGCCGGGCGCGGTCCCACAGGGCACGTGCGTCCCGGCGAATCACCTCAGACGACGTCAACGTGACGTAACCGAGACCGCGGGTGGCGTCGATCGGGTCGCCGGGCCTGACCTCACCGCTACCCAGGACGAGGTCATCGCCGTTCAGTGCGAGGAAGTGCGAGGCGCCGATAACGTCCATCGACGGGCTGTCCCCGGTGAGCGAGCCGTCGAGCACCGCGAGGGCCAGAGTTCCGTCGCTCAGCGCCTGGAGCCGGTCCGTGTCCCCTTCCAGGAGTACAGCACATCGGGCCGCGGTGGCGAGGGAAGGCCCGGCAAGTTGGCGGCCGGCCTGTTCGGCGACGATGGCCATGTCGAGCAGGCTGGCGCCTACACCGCCCGCCTCTTCGGGGATGGTGAGCGAGGAGAAACCCAGCTCGGCGAGAACCTCACGGCCGGGCACGATCCCGCCCGCGGTATCGAGGCTCTTGCGCGCGTATTCGGGTCCGGCCTGATCGGCAAAGAAGGAGCGAGCGTGGTCGGCGAAGTTCCGCTGGTCGTCATTGATGTCGAACTCCATGAGTTCCCTACCTGCTCTCGGATGCTGTGGGCTTGGGCGCGCGGTCCGACGGGAGCCCGAGGACTCGCTCGCCGAGAATGTTGCGGAGGATCTCGTCGGCTCCGCCGGCCAGGGCGACGCCAGGGGTGGATGCCGCCGAATTCGCCCAGCGCCAGTCTCCGTCCCGCGAGCGCGCCAGGACGGCGTCGTCGCCGAGCAGGCGTTGGCCGAGGTCCGCGGTGGCGTGCGCGACGCGAACCGCCGTGAGCTTTCCCGCGCTGGCCTCGGGTCCCGGGCGCTTACCGCGTTCCATGCTCGTCTGCATCCGGTATCCCGTGTAGCGGGCCGCGAGCGAATCGACCAGCACCTTCCCGAGCTCGTGTGTGGCCAGCACACGCTGGTTCGCAGCGAGCCGCGGAAGCCGTTCCGCGGCATGTGCGATCAAGGCATCACTCCGGACACCGAGTTCGCCGCCGCCCCCGCCGACTGCCATTCGCTCGTTCATCAGTGTGGTCAGGGCGACCTGCCATCCATCGTTGACGTCGCCGAGACGCTCGGAGTCGTCGATGACGACGTCGTCGAGGAAGACCTCATTGAAGCTCTGGTGCCCGTTCATCTGCCGCAGGGGTCGGACCGTGACGCCGGGTGCGTGCATATCGATCACGAACATCGTCAGCCCGCGATGCTTGGAGGCGTCAGGATCGGTGCGACACAGCACAATCCCGTACCGGCAGTGCTGTGCAAGTGTGGTCCACACCTTCTGTCCCTGCACGTGCCAGCCGTCGTCGTGGCGCACGGCCCGGGTGCGCAGTGCGGCGAGATCGCTGCCGCTGCCGGGCTCGCTGAAGAGCTGGCACCACAAATCGTCTCCGCGAAGCAGCCTCCGGATGTAGCGTTGCTTCTGGTCCTCGCTTCCGTGGCCCAATACCGTGGGTCCGCACATTCCGAGGCCGACGTGTCCGATCGGTCCCGCGATCCGTGCGCGGTGCAGCTCCTCGTTGACGACGGCCTGTTGGGCGTTCGTTCCGGCGCCGCCACCGTATTCCGTCGGCCAGGTCAAGCCGATCATCCCGGCGTCGAACAAGGTGGCCTGGGTCCGGCGGAGGGCTTGAACCCGGTCCGTGCCGGGCTCTTCCAGATAGGGGCCGTCTGCGTGCTCGAGTTCGTCCGCATGCTCGTCGAGGAACTGGCGCGTCTTACCCCGCAGGTGTGCTTGGTCGGGAGTGTCGTCGAAGTCCATGGGTGGCCTCTCGTTGGTTGGGCGTGGGCGAATGGCCGACCGCGGCGTCTGTGGCGACACCTCAGCCACGCCGGGCCGGGCGTCAACAAAAAATAGTCGGTGAACAAATCTTAGCGGAAGGAGTGTCTGGGGAGAAGACAATCCTTGTTGGTTGACAAATTAAGGTTATGAGGCATGCTGTTGTTATGAGCATCACTCGTTCGGAGTCAATCCCACCACCTCAGGGTCTCGTGAAGGCATACGGTCAGTGGATCGACGGCGCGGAGCGGTACACGCCCGGGGGCAAGCGCCTCACCACCAACTCCCGATGGACAGGTGGCGCAGTTGCCGAGATCGCCGCTGGGGGTCGCGCCGACGTCGAGGCGGCTGTCTCTGCCGCATCCGCCGCAGCAACTGGTTGGCGTGAACTCAAGTCGGGGGAGCGCGGCCGGTTGATGGCCGACATCGCTCACGGGATCCGCGCCGAACGGGAGCTCCTTGCCGAACTCGAGGGCGCCGAGGCCGGTAAGCCCGGTCCACAGGCATTGCGCGAAGTCGATTCCGCCGCAGATTATTTCGACTTCTACGCGGGGCTCGCCAACATCCCTTCGGGTGAGGTGATCGACCTCGGACCGGGTCGGCACGGCTACACGACCAACGAGCCGTACGGCGTCATCGGCGTGATCACCCCCTGGAACGCGCCGCTCAATCAAGCGGCCAGAGCGATTGCTCCAGCGATCCTCGCAGGGAACACAGCGGTGGTGAAGCCGTCCGAATTTACTTCCGCGACCACCCTCGAGCTTGCCCGCATCGCCACCGAAGCCGGCCTCCCCAACGGTGTTCTGAACGTCGTGACGGGCACCGGCGCGGCGGTGGGCCAACCACTGATCGAGCACGCAGACGTGCGGAAGGTGGCCTTCACCGGCTCGGTGCAGACCGGCCGTGCCATCGGACGGACAGCGGCGGACCGAGTGCTGCCGCTCACCCTCGAACTGGGTGGAAAGTCCGCGAATATTGTTTTCTCGGACGCGAACCTGCGGGCAGCCGCGGAAGGCGCGGTACGTGCCTTCACCGGCAATGCGGGTCAGATCTGCAGTGCCGGCACTCGCCTTCTCGTGGCCGACGAAATCTACGACGAATTCGTCTCTCTCCTTCTCGATCAGGTGCGCACGGTGAAGCCGGGTGAGTCCTATGGACACATCGTCACGGAGGAACAATTCACCAAGGTGCAGAAGTACTTCGACGTGGCCAAAGCGGACGGCGCGACCCTCGCGGCCGGCGGTGCCGCGACCGGAGACGGCTGGTTGATCGAGCCGACCGTCTACACCGACGTCACCAACCAGATGACGATCGCGCGTGAGGAAGTGTTCGGTCCTGTCCTGACCGTTCTCAGGTTCGGCACCGAGGACGAGGCTGTCGCGATCGCCAACGATTCCGAATTCGGACTCGCGGCGGGCGTGTGGACCGGAGACGTCGCGCGGGCCCACCGGGTCTCTGCCCGTCTCGAGGCCGGACAGGTCTATGTGAACGACTGGGTCGCCGGCCTCGTCGAGGGACCGTTCGGTGGAGTCAAGAACAGTGGATACGGCAGGGAGAAGGGCATGGAAGCACTACGTCATTACACTCAGACCAAGTTCGTGGTGGTGAAGCTGTGAGCGACCGCTTCCCCATCCTCGAGCCCGAATACCGTGTGCTCCAGGCCCGTGCCCGCGACTTGGCCGATCGTTGCCTTCCACACGCCGATCGCGCGGACGAATCCGACTCCGTCGACGCCGAAGTGCTCGCCCTACTCAAGGACAGCGGCCTCGCGGCCGTGCAGGTCCCAGCCAAGTACGGCGGCGAGTTCGAGTCTCCCGACTCCCTCGCTGTGACGGTCGTCCGGGAACAACTCGCAGCGGCTTCGAGCCACGTCGACTCTCTCTTCGCCATGCAGGGCATCGGCAGCTATGCGATCGCCGTCGGCGGGACCGACGAGATCCGCGAGCAGTGGCTTCCGCGGGTGGCGCGTATGGAGGCGATCGCCGCGCTGGCTCTGACCGAACCCGAAGTCGGATCGGACCTCAAATCGCTGTCCACCACAATCGCCGAAGACGGCGACGACGTGATCATCCGTGGAACAAAGAGTTTCATCACCAACGGGGGCGACGCCGACTACTACTGCGTTCTGGGCAAGGAAGCTGTCAACGGCAGGTCCGGGTATTCCCTGGTGCTCGTGCCCGCGAACACTTCCGGTGTCAGAACCAGTCGTCCTTACCAGATCATGGCCCCCCACGTCCTGGGTGACATCGAGTTCGACAATGTCCGTGTTCCCAACACCCATCGCCTCGGTGAGCCCGGTAGGGGATTCGCGCTCGTACTGGCCACCCTGGCCACCTTCCGAGTTTCGGTCGCCGGCGCCGCCCTCGGCACCGCGCAGGCAGCGCTCGACGACGCCCTCGCGCACACCACGACCCGGAAACAATTCGACAGCCCGTTGGCGCGTCTCGGCCCGATTCCTCAGATGCTGGCGATGTCCTGGACCGAGATCGAGATGGCGCGGGCGTTCACGTACCAGGTCGCCCGCGCCGCCGCCTCCGATCCACGCGGCAGCCTGGACCTGTCGTCGATGGCGAAGATCGGCGCGACGGAGGTTACCGGTCGTGTCGTCGACCGCAGCGTGCAGATGATGGGCCGATTCGGTCTGGTCCGCGGATCCCGCATCGAACGCCTCTATCGAGCGGCCCGGCCGATGCGGGTGTACGAGGGCGCGACCGAAGTACTGCTCGACTCGTTGTCCAAGCAGCTTATCAAGGAGCACTCCCGATGATCATTGACGCACACTGTCACGTCTGGCCGGACGAGATCGCCCGCAAAGTGCTCGCCGACCGGCCCGTCGGCCTGGACCCGGTCCACGACGGCACCCTCGACGGGCTACGACGCACGATGGACAACGCCGGCATCGACATGGCAATGACTCTCGCGGTGGCAAATGCCGGTCGAACCGTCTGGCGCACAAACGAGTTCGTGGGGCGAGTCGACCGCTCCCGTTTCTTGCCGTTCGGTACGGTTCACCCCGATCTCTCGGTCGAGGACAACCTCGCCGCTCTCCGTGAGAACGGCATCATGGGCGTCAAGCTCCACCCGCTCTTCCAATCGGTCGCCTTCAGTGACACAAGGACGCGTGAGATCCTCACTGCCCTGGCCGAGAACGACGTCCCGGTGATCGCGCACGTCGGCTCCGGAGGTACCGAAGAGCAGAACGACCGGGGAGCGCCGCGCGATCTCAACGCGATGATGAAGCACATCCCCGGACTCCGGCTGATCGCCGCGCACTATGGCGGTTACCAAGTGCTGGATGAGGCCGAGCAGTGGTCGGTGGGGACCGGGGTGTACCTCGAGACCTCGTGGCCACCGAGCATGGGCACCCTCCCCGTCGAACGGATCAGGTGGATCATTCGAGAGCACGGCGCCGATCGCGTCGTGTACGGCTCGGACTGGCCGATGACCGACCCCGCAACGGAAATCGCGGCCATTCGTGCACTCGGGCTGAGCGCCGACGAGGAACGCGGCGTCCTGGGCGGCAACCTTGCCCGCCTGCTGCGACTGGAATTGCCGGCGAACACCTGACTCCTCGAACGCTGTTTCAGGAGAGGGCTACCCGGCCTGCACACCATTTACGACGCGATGTCGAACGGCGAAACCCGGCTCGACGCCGCCCCACGACTACCAGGAAGCTGACCATGACCTCCATCGACACCGCCGCAGAGGAGCCGGTGCTCGTCTCCGACGACCGCGGCGTGCGCATCATTACGTTGAATCGGCCCGCTGCGCGCAATGCGGTCAACCTCGAGATGGCCACCGCGATCGACGCGGCGCTCACCGAGTTCGACGAGCGCCGCGACCTCACGGTTGTCGTCCTGGCGGCGAACGGGCCGACCTTCTGCGCGGGCATGGACCTGAAAGGGTTTCTGCGCGGGGAGCGGCCGATCACACCGAGGCGAGGATTTGCGGGACTAGTACAGGAGCCCCCACGCAAGCCCCTCATCGCCGCGGTCGACGGTCCCGCGGTCGCGGGTGGCTTCGAAATCGTTCTGGCCTGCGACATGATCATCGCCGCGGAAAGTGCGTTCTTCGCTTTGCCCGAGGTGAAGCGGGGCCTCGTCGCCGCCGGAGGCGGCCTGCTGCGGCTGCCCGGGCGGCTGCCCTATCCATTGGCGATGGAGTTGGCACTCACCGGCAAAAATATGTCGGCACGCGAGGCCGCCGAGCGCGGCCTGGTCAACAGGATCGTCGAGCCCGGCACGGCGGTGGCCGCCGCGCTCGAACTCGCAACGGAGATTGCCGCCTGCGGTCCGCTGGCGGTCGCGGCGACCAAGCAGATCATCCAAGACAGCCCGAGCTGGCCAGCAGCCGAAGCGTTCGCACGGCAATCCGAGCTGACCGCGCCCGTGCGGTCGTCGGCAGACGCCATCGAGGGTGCGCGTGCCTTCACTGAGAAGCGTGCACCGGTGTGGACAGGCGCATGACACGCGGCGGTACGTGCGAATCGGAGAGGACGAAGATATGGATTTGAACCTGACAGGCCGCGGGGTCATTGTGACCGGGGCGAGCAAGGGGCTGGGCCGGGCTGCGGCCCGGACATTGGCGGCCGAGGGAGCGCATGTGCTCGCCGTGGCGAGGACAGAGGCCAGCTTGAACGAGTTGGCTGCGGAGCAATTCGCCGGCAAGATCGAGCCGCAGGTGTGCGATATGCGCGACCGGGAACAAGTGGCCGGTCTCGCGAAGATCGCGGTCGAGCGGCTGGGGCGTCTCGACGCGGTCGTCAACAACGCAGGCATCGCGCCCGCAGCTGACTTTCTCGAGATGGATATGTCGGTCTTCGATGAGGTCATGGAGGTCAACGTGACATCGTTGGCAGTCCTCTCGCAGGCCGCCGCGCGCCATTTCGTCGACTCGGGTTCTGGTGGCCGGATCATCAACGTGGTCTCGACATCGGGAATTCTCGGCAAGGCCACACTCGCCGCGTATTCGGCGTCGAAGGGTGCCGCTATCCAGATGACCAAGGCCCTCGCCGCCGAATGGGCCCGGCACGACATCCAGGTCAACGCCATTGCTCCCGGCGCCTTCGCCACCGAAGCGCAGTCGTATGTCACCGGCAACCCGGACGTACTGGCGAAGAGAGTGCGTAAGATCCCGGCGCGTCGTATGGCCGAGCCCGACGAGATCGGACCCCTGGTCTGCTATCTCGCGTCGGAGAGTTCGAAATTCGTGTCCGGCGCCGTCTACGTAATCGACGGCGGCGAGACTGCAAAGCAGTGACGTTCGGCCTCGACGTCTTGCGTCGAGGTAATGGCCGAGTTCCATAGGGCAAAATAGTTGTTGGCTAACAGACAATAATTCTTGGGAGTGACCATGCGAGATGCGGTAATCGTTGATGCCGTCCGTACACCGATCGGCAAGCGGAAGGGAGCGTTGGCGGACATCCACCCCGCGGTCATCTCCGCAACGGTCCTGCAAGCACTGACCGAGCGCAACAACATCGACCCGAACATCGTCGACGACGTTGTGTGGGGCTGTGTGAGCCAGGTGTCCGAGCAGGCGAGCAACGTCGGCCGAAACGCGGTGCTCACCGCGGGCTGGCCCGAGACCGTCCCGGCGACATCCGTCAACCGTGCGTGCGGATCAAGCCAGCAGGCCGTCAGCTTCGCGGCTGCTGGAATCATCGCCGGCCACTACGACTTCGCCGTGGCCGGCGGGGTCGAATCGATGACCCGAGTGCCGATGGGAAGTGCCGCCCAGGACGGTCAGCCAGCGCCCACCACTCTGCTGGAGCGCTACGGCGTCCAGGGCTTCAACCAGGGCATCGGTGCCGAGATGATCGCGGAGCGCTGGGGAATGTCCCGCGCAGCGCTCGACGAGTACTCGCTGCGGTCGCACCGGCTGGCGGCCGAGGCAACCGATGCGGGGGCATTCGCCTCACAGCTGGTACCGCTCGGCGGCCTCGACGCGGACGAGGGCATTCGCCGGGGCGGGACACTCGAGAAGCTCGCCACCCTGCCGACCCCCTTCAAGGAGGGCGGAGTGGTCTCGGCGGGAAACGCCTCACAGATTTCGGACGGCGCCGGCGCCCTGCTCCTGACGTCGTCGGAGGTTGCCGGCAGCAACGGCCTCACACCGATCGCGCGTATTCACACCGCGGTCGTGGCAGGTGACGATCCCGTGATCATGCTGACAGCCCCTATCCGGGCGACGGAACTGGCACTGAAGAAGTCCGGACTGTCGATCGACGAGATCGGTGTGTTCGAAGTCAACGAGGCGTTCGCGTCGGTCCCGCTGGCGTGGCTGGCCGAGACCGGAGCGAAGGAAGATCGGCTCAATCCTCTCGGCGGAGCCATCGCCGTCGGGCACCCGCTCGGAGGATCCGGTGCCATCCTGATGACCCGCCTCATGAATCACATGCGAGACAACGGCATTCGATATGGTCTCCAGACCATGTGTGAGGCCGGCGGCCTGGCCAACGCGACGATCCTCGAGCTGCTCTAGTCAACGAACCCACCCACGTTCGTTGAGCCCCAAAGATTTCGAAGAACAAGGAGAAGAACAATGCAGGTAAACGGATCCGTTTTCGCTATAACGGGCGGAGCGTCCGGCCTCGGGCTCGCCACTGCGAAGCGACTGCTCGACGGCGGCGCAAAGGTGGCACTCATCGACCTCCCCAATTCGGACGGCGAAACGCTGGCAAAGGAACTCGGTGACAACGCTCTTTACGCAGCTGGAGACGTAACCGACGAGGTCTCGTTCGGCGATGCACTGGATGCAGCCGAGACTCTGGGGCCGCTCCGCGGACTGGTGCACTGCGCCGGCAGTGGTCGCCGGGTCCGAATCCTGGACAAGGAGGGCAACCCCGGGTCCCTCGCCGACTACGAGTTCGTCATCAAGCTCAACCTGATCGGCAGCTTCAACGCGCTCCGTCTGGCGGCCGCACGGATGGCCAAGCACGAGGCGATCGACGGCGAGCGCGGCGCGATCATCATGACGGCGTCCGTCGCGGCCTTCGAGGGCCAGATCGGTCAGATCAACTACTCCGCAGCGAAGGCAGGAGTCGTCGGCATGACGATCACCGGTGCACGCGATCTCGCCAGCAAGAACATTCGCGTGTGCACCATCGCCCCCGGCATCGTGGACACGCCGCTGCTGGGTCGGCTGCGCGAGGACATCCGTGACGGACTGGCGGCCAGCGTTCCCAATCCGTCCCGGCTCGGGTTGCCCGAAGAGTACGCGCACCTGGCTCTGAGCATTCTGGAGAACGGTTACCTCAACGGCGAGACGATCCGCCTCGACGGTGCTCTCCGCATGGCACCGCGCTAGGCATCGCACATGGCTGACTTGGAGTACACCGTCGAAGGCGGCGTGGGGACGATTCTGCTCAATCGCCCCCACGCGAAGAACGCCTTCACACTCGAGATGATCGACGCCTGGGCGGCTGCGCTCCGGTCGGCGCGCACGGATCCGGATGTACGGGTCGTCGTGGTCACCGGCGCCGGGGGAGCGTTCTGCTCAGGTATCGACCTGTCGGTGCTCGACGCCGTCGGTGCCGAACCGATGGCCTTAAAGACCATGCTGACAGAAGGAGTCCACCAGGTCGCCCGCGCCGCGGACGATCTGACCAAGCCTCTCATCGCTGCCGTGAACGGTGCCGCGGTGGGAGCCGGGCTGGATATGGCACTCATGTGCGATATTCGTATCCTCGCGGAGTCGGCCCGGCTGTCGGAGGCATACATCCGCGTCGGACTCGTACCAGGCGACGGCGGGTGCTACTACCTGCCGCGCCTGGTCGGCATGTCCAAAGCGCTCGAACTGTTGTGGACCGGCGACTTCGTGGACGCGGCCGAGGCCTTGCGAATCGGTCTGGCAAACGCCGTTCATCCCGACGACGAGTTCGCCGACGGTTATCGGCGCTTCGCGGACAGACTCGCCGCGCAACCACCGATCAACGTCGCGATGATCAAACGAGCCGCCCAGCAATCCGTCCATTCCGATCTGCGGACCGCGCTCGATCTGATTTCCTCCCACCTGGCCGTCGTGCACGGGACGAGGGACTCTGCCGAGGCGCGCGCCGCGTTCGCCGAGCGGCGCACCCCCACGTTCGAAGGCAGATGATTCCGATGAACACAACGGAACCGGTGATACTCGACGCATCCGACGGCGTCACGACCATCACGCTGAACCGGCCCGAACGCAAGAACGCGATCGATACCGAGATGTGGCACACGCTCAGCGAGATGCTGCGGGAAATTCGTAACGACCCGGACACGCGTGTGGTGGTCCTGCAAGGCTCGGGCGACGCCTTCTGTGCGGGCGCAGATGTCGCCAAGAGCAAACATCAGGAGCATCCGATCCCGCGGCTGCGCCGTATCGGCGACGTAGCATCGTCGCTGTTCGAATTGCCAATGCCCGTTATCGCCAAGGTGGACGGGGTGGCAGCCGGTGCCGGGGCCAACATGGCGTTGGCCTGCGATCTCGTCGTCGCATCCAGCAGGGCGCGGTTCAGTCAGATCTTCGTGAAGCGGGGGCTCTCCCTCGACTTCGGTGGATCCTGGCTGCTCCCGCGAATCGTCGGGCTGCAGCAGGCGAAGCGCCTTGCGATGCTCGCCGAGGTTATCGACGTCGACGAGGCATACCGCCTGGGAATGGTGACCTGGGTTCGCCCGCCCGAAGAATTGGACGGCTTCGTCGCCGACCTCGCTGGACAGCTGGCAGCACTGCCTCCGATCGCCATGGCGCAGACCAAGAGCCTGCTCAACGAGGGCGTCGGGATCGACCTACCCGCCGCGATTCGGAACGAGGCCGCTGCACAGGCGGTCAATTTTGCCACCGACGACGCACCTGCCGCGTTTCGGTCGTTCCTCGACAGATCCGACCCACCGAGCTATACGGGCCGATGGTCCGTGCGGTGAGCGACACCCGCCACGCCCTGGAAGGGTACCGATGGAGTTCCTGAACCTTGCCGCCGTAAGAGAGCCCGAGCGGCTCGTCGAGTTGCGGCACCGAGTACGCGCATTTCTAGCCGACGAAATCTCGTCGGGTCGAATCACCCCACACAGCGACCAGTGGCTCGCCGGCTGGGACCCGGGTTTCAGCCGCCGGCTCGCCGAGCAGGGTTGGATCGGGATGGCCTTTCCTGCCAAGTACGGCGGGTCTGCCCAGGGCGCGCTGGCTCGTTTCGTCGTCACCGAGGAACTGCTGGCGGCAGGTGCACCGGTCGCTGCGCACTGGATCGCGGACCGTCAGTCGGGGCAGGCTCTCCTGTCATTCGGGTCCGAGGAGCAACGACAGGCGTTCCTGCCCGTCATCGCGCGGGGCGAGTGCTATTTCGCGATCGGCATGAGCGAGCCGGATACCGGGTCGGATCTTGCCTCGGTGCGGACCCGCGGAGCCCGAGTGGATGGTGGCTGGAAGGTCTCAGGCACGAAGATCTGGACCAGTGGAGCGCATCATGCGCACGCGATGATCGCGTTGATCCGCACCGAGCCGCTCGGCGAGAAGCGCCACGCGGGGCTGACACAGGTCATCGTTGAGCTCCCTGATCCGAGCGTCGAAGTGCGACCGATCAAGCTGCTGACCGGAGAGCATCACTTCAACGAGGTCGTCTTCCACGACACCTTCGTGCCGGATTCGCGCGTCCTGGGCGAGCCGGGGGCGGGGTGGAAGCAAGTAACCAGTGAGCTCGCCTTCGAGCGAAGCGGTCCCGAGCGCATCCTGTCGACGTTCCCACTCCTCGTCGAGGCTCTCCGCGAGTCGAATCGGCTAGGGGAGACGGTGGATCGCGTTCGCTTGGGGGAGCTGATCTCGCGTCTGTGGGCCCTCCGACAGATGTCACTCGCGGTCGCCGGGCGACTCGAGCAAGGGGACGATCCGGCGGTCGCCGCGGCCATGGTCAAAGACCTCGGGACCACCCTCGAGGGGGACCTCATCGACAGTGTGCGGATGATGGTTGGCATCGAGCCGGACCCGGCCGCGTTGAGCCGATTGCCGCGGATGCTCGCGGAGGCGTTGCTGCACAGTCCCGGATTCACTCTGCGCGGCGGTACGAACGAAATTCTGCGTGGGGTCGTAGCGAAAGCGGTGAATGTGTCATGAGTGAGATCATCGAGGCACTGACGGAGGCGGTCGAGGACGCGTGTGTCCGGCATCCGTCGTCGGCGGGTACGAACTGGAACGCCGCACTGTGGTCGGCACTCGATCAGATCGGCATCACCCTGTTGTCGATCGACGAGGAGGAGGGCGGCTCGGGGGGTGACGTCTCCGCTGCCGCCGCTGTCCTGGAGGTCCTCGGAGAGTATTGCGCCGAAGTCCCCTTCGTGGAGACCGCGCTGCAGGGGGCATGGCTTCTCGCCTCCTGTCGTGCCGAGATCCCGGCCGGCCCGATGACTGCTGCGGTCGCAGGATCCGGCGTAACTCTGGCGGAGGAATCCGGCGCGTGGACGATCGACGGCGAGCTGACCCGAGTTCCGTGGGCTCGGATCGCAGAACACCTGGTGGTCTTGGCGGGTCGACACGTAGTGCTCCTCGGCCGCAACGACTTCGAGATCGAGGCCGGCACCAACGTGGCGGGGGAGCCGCGCGACCGGGTGACGATGCGCCGTGTGTCACTCCCGGCGAGCAGCGTCCATTCCGTTCCTGAAGACTCTGATGTGACCGAGGAGCTCTTCGTCGCACGTGGCGCCGTGGGTCGTATGGCGATGTCCTCAGGAGCGTCCCGCAGGGCACTTCGGATGTCGCTGGCGTACGCCTCGGAGCGAACACAGTTCGGGCGGCCCTTGGGTGCCTTCCAATCCGTGCAACACCAGATTGCGAGGATGGCCGGCGAGGTCATGCTCTGCAAGACGGTCTCCAAATTCTCGGCGATGGCGCTGGACGAGAAGGAGCCATCGTGGCAGTTCGAGGTCGCCGCGGCGCAGGTTTCCACGGGAGCAGCCGCGGGCACCGTTGCGAAAATCGCACACCAGGTTCATGGAGCGATCGGGTTCACCGAGGAGCACGACCTCCGTCTGTGCACCACCCGGATCTGGAGTTGGCGAGACGAATTCGGGGGTGCACGTCGGCGAGCCGAAGAAGTGGGAGCCCGCGCGCTGGACGCCGGCGCAGCCGGTCTCTGGCCATTGCTCGCTGGAAAATAGTGATCGCTGTGCGCGTCGGGTGAACGCGTCGTGACGAAACAGAACCTCCGCTCCGATCCCGGAGTGGAGGTTCTGTATTCGGGCCGGGAACGCTTAGGTGGCGTTCGCCTGGCTCCAATCCTCGAGTACGGTCGCCGCATCGATGGCGTGGGTCGGCATGGGTCGGGGAGCACCCGGTTCGGTTCGTGAGAATCGGGGGGCGGCGACGGGCTGCACGATGCCGTTCAATTCCTGCACGATGCCGCGCTGAACCATGTGATCGTGACGAGCGGCCTCGTCGAAGGAAAGCACGGGTGTCACACATGCATCGATCGAACCGAAGGCGTCGATCCAGTGCTGGCGTGGCCGGGCGCCGAAGGCCGTGGTGAGTCGCTCGCGTATCGCAGGCCACCCGGATCGGTCGTGCTGGTCCGGCAGGTCCTCTCCCTCCACGCCGACGGTTTCCAGCAACCGCTGGTAGAACTGAGGTTCCACCGCCCCCACCGCCATGTAGCCGCCGTCGGCGCACTCGTAGGTGTCGTAGAAGGGTGCCCCGCCGTCCAAGAAGTTGGTGCCGCGTTCGGCGTTCCATGCGCCGCCGCCGTACATCGACCACAGCATGTGCGCGAGGCTGCTGGCCCCGTCGATCATCGCGGCGTCGATGACTTGGCCCGACCCGGATCTCTCGCGCTCCCACAACGCCGCCAGAACACCGACCAAAAGAAACATGGAGCCACCACCGTAGTCGCCGATGAGGTTGAGCGGCGGCACCGGTCGTTCGCCGGTGCGGCCGACGCTGTTGAGGATGCCGGCGATGGAGAGATAATTGATGTCGTGCCCGGCCGCCTGCGCCAGCGGCCCGCTCTGCCCCCACCCGGTCATCCGGCCGTATACGAGGCGGGGGTTCACCTCGAGGCAGGCGTCGGGTCCGAGACCGAGACGTTCGGCTACACCGGGGCGATATCCCTCGATCAGGATGTCCGAGTGCTGCACCAACTCGAGGACGGTCGCGCGATCGGTAGCCGATTTGAGGTCGGCGGTAACGATCCGCCGACCGCGCAACTGCTCGTTGCGACCGTGTGTGCCCAGCCCGAACGGCGCGTCGGGACGCTCCACCCGGACCACGTCGGCACCCAGATCGGCAAGGATCATTCCAGCGTGCGGGCCGGGGCCGATGCTGGCCAGCTCGACCACTCGGATTCCTACCAGCGGTCCTGTCATGGGATGCCTCATTCCGCCCGCAGACGAAAACACGTCGCAGGTCGTTCGTATGCGTATTGAGTCCGATGTGTGCAAATGCGATGCGATCAGATAGTCAGGCCGGGCGGCGCTCCGGTCCGCCGCCGGCCGGCTCTGCGGCGAGATTGCTCATCACCTGATCGATGAAGGTGGTGAGCACGGCACCGGAATCGATTCCAGCTGGCTCCAGCTTCCACAGGTAGCCCACCCCGCGCAGTTGCGCGACGATCATCGCGGCCTGTTCATCGGGGTCGATGCCTTTGCGGATGGAACCGTCGTGCAACCCGTTCTTGATGTAGGCGGCGATCCGAGACCGCTGGTTTCGATGAAAGTCGATGAATCGCTCGCGCAATTCGGGGACCGGCCCCACCGCCTCGAAGATCAGGGCATAAAGAGTGGCCAGCGACCGCGGACTTTTCTGGTAGGCGTTCTTGATCTCGGTCAGCATGACCCGCAACGTGTCCAGACCCGTGAGGTCGTGCACCTCCGGCTCGACAGTCTCTACATCCCAGCGCACTACGATCTCTTCGACCAACGCCTCGAGGAGCTTGGCCTTGGATCCGAAGCGAGCGGTCGCGAGGCTGCGGCTGTAACCCGCCCGCTCGCCGACGGTAGCCAATGTCATCGACTGGTAGCCGCCGTCGGCGACAAGCTCTCCCGCGGCGCGGAGGAGGAGGCGGGTGGAGCGTTCCGAGCGGACCTGGTGGCCGTTGAGCGTCTGCTGGGCTCTCATAGCTAAAGATACTAGTTCAGCAACCAATTTTGTTCTACCCCCGTGAAACGCGGTGACGTCTTCTGCTCGGTAGCCGTGCAATAGCGCTCTGCGCTATCGAAAAGGTGTGGGCGGCAACAACCGATCGGAAACAAGACGCTGCATGATTTCGGAGGTACCTTCGAAGATCTTGGTGAGGCGAGCGTCCCGCCAGTAGCGTTCGATCGGGAAGTCCGTCGTGTAGCCGGCACCGCCGTGAATCTGCAGGGCCTCGGAGGTCACGCGTTCGGACATCTCGGCGGCGGCGTACTTCAGCATCGCGGCCCGCGCATCGGACGCCTCGCCGGCGTCGACATCGGCTGCCACCTCATACATCAGTGCGCGACAGAGCTCAATCTCTGTGGCCATGGTGGCGATCTTGAAACGGGTCGCCTGGAAATCGCCGATGGCGTGACCGAACTGTTCGCGTTCCTGCACGTACTTGATCGAGTCCTCGAGGGCACCGCGCGCGAGGCCGATGGAGCGTGCGGCGGTATGGATCCGCGGTGTCAACATTCCCGCAGCTACCCTCGCAAAGCCTTGGTCGGGCTTGCTCGGGTCCTGCTCGTACCCGAGCAGGGCATCCTCCGGAACGAAACAGTCGTCGAACGAGAGCTCGAACGTCTGCCACCCGTGATAGCCGATCTTCCGCACCGGTGTTCCCGTGCATCCGGCAGGGAATTCGCCGCGATTCTTGTACGTGATGAAACGGCGAATTCCCTTGTGCCGATGAGCAGCGTCGTACGGTTCCGTCCGTGCCACGACGACAATACCGTCGGACTGGTCGGCGAACGTGCACCACATCTTCTGTCCGTTGATCAACCACCCGCCGTCGACCTTGTCCGCACGGGTACGGATGGAGGCGATATCGGATCCCGCGCCGGGCTCGCTCATCGCGAACGCGCCGAGCCACTCACCGCGGGCGGCTCGGGGCAGAACTTCGGCGCGCTGGGAAGGGTCGAGTATCGCGGCGATGCCGGAGCGGGTGATGATGCTTGCAACGCTCATCCACGCACGGGCCAGCTCCTCGGTGATCAGCGCGTATTCGAATACGCCGAGACCGAGGCCACCGCTCTCTTCCGGAATCAAGATTCCGAAAAAACCGAGATCGCCCATCTTTGCGCGTAGAGAGTCGGGGATCAGGCCGTGTACGGGATCCAGCTCGTTCGCGATCGGGAGGACCTCCTGCATGGCGAAATCGCGAGCCATTTTCTGGATGGCCTGGCGCTCGTCGGTGTGATACGCGCGCGGAATGCTGGGTCGTGGATCGACAAGTGGACGGCTCACGAGATGCCCCGTTTCTTAGTTAGTTGACAAGCAATTTAGTGTACGTTAGTAGCTACCGATGCCGGCAGCAAGAGCCACCGCCGCAACGGGCGACCGGAATGGTGCCGCGCGATGACGCGCGAGACAAGGACCAACATGACGAAACGCACGGAGTTCTGGACCAATTTCACCTCGAGGGATCCACGCGAGGCCGCGACCGAAGCCGCACGACTCGAGGCCGATGGCTGGGACGGCGCGGTCATGGTCGATTCGCAGGCAATGTACCCCGAGGTGTGGACCTACCTTGCCACCTGCGCGCAGGCAACCAGTCGAATCACGTTGGCGACGGGTGTGACCAACCCGATCACGCGTCACCCTTCGGTGACTGCTGCGGCCGCGGCGTCTCTGCAGGTCATCTCGAACGGGCGTGCCGTACTGGGCATCGGTAGGGGAGACTCCGCGCTGGCCTACGTCGGTGCTTCACCCATGCCGATCGCACGCTTCGAGCACTATTTGGAGGTGTTGCAAACCTATCTGCGCGGCGAGATGGTGTCGATGGAGGACGCCGGTTCGATGCTCGTCGACGCCAGAATCGGCTTTCGTGATCTGGCCATCGAGTCGGGTCCGGCGGGCAGCAGCCTGAAGTGGTTGGCCGACTACGACGTCCCCAAGGTTCCGATCGAATCGTTCTCGACCGGCCCCAAAGCGATCGCTTCATCCGCCCGAGTCGCGGAGACCGTCGTTCTCGGGCTGGCAGCGGACATCAACCGCGTCGCCTGGGGTGTCGATCTCGCGAGAACTGCGGCCGCCGACGCAGGAAAGGAAGTCGGAGTGGGATGCGTCGTGATTGCGATGCCACAGGAGGACATCCGAATTGCGCGTGAAATCGTCAAGCCCACGGTGGCGACCATGGCCCGGTTCTCGGTGATGAACAACAAGGTAATCGGTCCGGCAACTGACGCTCAGGCGCAGATCATGCTGAAAATCGCCGAGGTGTACGACATGAACCGGCACGGCGAGCAGGCACCCCAGGCCCGGGTGGTTACCGACGAATTCGTCGACCAGTTCGCCATCGTCGGCAGCGTCGACACCTGCGTCGACCGGCTCAGCGAATTCATGGACCTGGGCCTGGCCCGCATGACTCTGGTGATGCCCTACACGCGGACTCCCGAAGTGGCGCATTCGTACAAGCTGTTGGTGAACGAGGTTCTGCCGCGCCTGCGCGCCTCCTGACGAGGAGAGACTCCCCGATCGGCGATGGCTTGCAAACTCGCAGACCATCAGGAACGGGGAGTCCCGCTTCCTACGCGCGTCCGTCTTCAGAGCGGAATTACCACTGTGCTTCGTAAATCGGATCGTCCGGATACAGACTACCGAACCGCGAGGTAGCCGGGATGCCACCAAACACATCCCCGAAGTCGGCGATCTCGTCGAAAACCTGCGCATAGTCGAAGACTACGGTGCGGCGCAGGACTTTCCACTCACTGTCCCGCTGTTCGCAGAAATCCCGATACCGGCCACCCATCATCTCGATACGATTCGCGGCCGGAAGCACCATCACGTACACCACCGCAGTCTCCCGCCGGGCAGTGCTGCCGTTCACGTTGATCAGCGTGTTGGTGATGTAGTGGTGGGAGCGGTGTTCGCTGCTCTTTTGACCACGGTAGGCCCATTCGCAGAACTCGTGAGCCGATCCGTCGAAGGCACCGTGGTTGTCCGTCGCTTCCGGCCAGAAGGTCGACTTCATCGTCTCGACGTCCTTTCGGTCCATGGCGCGGCAGTAGAGAGCCATGTTCTCGTACAGCTTCTGTTTATCGAGTAGATCGATGATTTCCTCGCTGGAGACCTGCCGAGCCGGGCTGGGCTCGGTGCTGATTGTGTTGTCCATCGTGCGGCCTTTCGTCGGATTCGCTTCTTCGATCGGGTTGAAGGGGAGCCAGATTGGCGCCGAGAATGCCGGTCGCTGCCAGGAGGGCGATGACCACTCCACAGATGCGCCGCTCGATGCAGCGAAAGCTTGGTGAGAAGGCTCTCGGCGAAGATGAGCAGACCACCTCGGTCTTTGTATGTCAACCAACTAACTTTGCTGGCCTCGCCGCGGCTACCGGAAGCGAGAAGCGTGACGGGAAATTCTCTAGCCGCACGGATTTGCGCGTAGGGCCCCATTCGCCGACGAACCGTCCGGCGCGGGATCTGATCCCGTCGGGGACGGTGACGACATGGTCGACGACCGTCTCTGCAGAAAAAAATTGTGAGTTGACAAGCAAGTTAAAAAGGCAGATCGTATGTGTGACGGACAACACCATGGACACGCCGATGACGGGCGCAGCGGATCACCGCCGCCCATTCGGTGTCGATCCCCGTGTCTTCGCCTTCCGCCCACCGCCATCCACGGAGGACCACACGTGTCTCAGCGCCCCGAGCTCGACGTTCAACGAATAATCGACGACGCACCGTTCTCAACTCTCCAACGCACGTCGATAGCCATGGTGATGCTCATTTCCATGTTCATCGGGTTCGACGCACTGGTCATGGCGATCACAGCACCGTCGATCGCCGCAGACTGGGGAACCAGCACGGCCGGCCTCACGCCGGCGATCGTCGCGTCCCTGGTCGGCATGATCATCGGTAGTGCGCTGCTCGCTCCGCGAGCCGACCGGTATGGCAGGCGTCCCGTGTTGATCTGGGGAGTCGTCCTGTTCGGCATCATGACGCTTGCCGTGGTCGCCGTGAACGACCTCGAGCAAATGTTCGTATTGCGTTTCATTGCTGGTATCGGACTCGGTGCCGTGTTGCCCAGCACCTTCGCGTATGGGGCGGAGTTCGCGCCGAAACGACGGCGCGCCACCGTCGTCACCATCGTCGGTGCCACGAGTGCCGGCGGTGGATTCCTCGGCAGCATCTTGGCCACCGCGATCGAACCGGCGTTCGGCTGGCGATCGGTGTTCGTTCTCGGCGGAGCGCTCCCGCTCGTCCTCGTGCCGGCGTTCCTACGCTGGCTTCCGGAGACGATTCAATTCCTGACGCTCGCCGGCAGGGCAGACCGGGCGCGGACGATGTTGCGGTCCATCGATCCTCGGGCGGTCAGCTCCGTAGACGGGGGACTCTTCATGAGTGATCACCGCGACGGCGGCAAGCCGTCGGTGAAACTCCTCTTCGCCAAGCAGCTCGCCCCGGTGACCGTTCTGCTCAGTATCGTCTTCTTCAGTGCAGTGCTGCTGATCCTATTCTTGATGTCCTGGATTCCGTCGGTGCTCACCGACGCCGGCATGTCGACCGGCCACGCCGTGGCAGCCTCGGCAGTCTGCAACCTGGGTGCGATGTTCGGCGGTATCACCATCGGCATGGCAGCAGATCGTAGCGAGCGCCCGTGGCGCATGTTGAGCGTCTGCTTCGCCACCGCCGCTGTCGCGATCGTGGTTACCGCGCTGTCGCTCGGATCCGTTGTCGCTTTGATGATTTCCGTGTTCGTGGTGGGGGCGTTCGCCATCGGGACCCAGATCTGCGTCAACGCCGTAGCCGCGGCCTTCTACCCGAGCTGGCTGCGGGCGACCGGTATGGGTGTCCTGTCGGGCTTCGACCGGATCGGCTCCGTCGCAGGTCCCGCAATCGGCGGGGCGCTTCTCGCCGCTCACGTTCCGGCGAAGTCGATCTTCCTGTTGGCCGTCATTCCGGCGATCATCGCCTCCGTTGCCATCGGTTCGGTTGGCCTCTACACCTCGCGGCGCCGCACGCGAGTGGTCGCCGAGGTGCAGGCACCGCAACTATCGGGCATCACCAACGGACCCACAGGGTAGCCGCTCCGCTCTCCGGCGTTCCGTCGATCTTCATTGAGCACAGTTTTGCAGACGCGCTGTTCCACTACCACTCCACCGGAGGAACCCGTGCAATCCTCACCATTGAACGTCCAACGCGTCATCGACGACGCACCGCTATCAGCACTTCAACGCAAGGCTGTCGGGGCAATCATGCTCGTGTCGCTGTTCGATGGGTTCGACGCACTGCTCATGGCGATCACCTCCCCGTCGATCGCGCGGGAGTGGGGGGTCTCGACCGCGAGCCTCACTCCTGCGATTGTCGCGTCGCTGCTCGGCATGATCGTCGGTGGCGTCCTGCTGGCACCGCGCGCTGACCGTTACGGTCGGCGCCCCGTGCTGATCGGGGGAGTCGCACTCTTCGGTGCAATGACACTATGTGTCGTCGTCGCGAAGAACCTCGAGCAGATGATTGCTCTGCGTTTCCTTGCCGGAATCGGACTCGGAGCAGTCCTCCCGAACACCTACGCGTACGCAGCGGAATTCGCCCCCACCCGGAAGCGCGCCACCTTCATCACAATTGCCGGTGCGAGCAGCGCCGGCGGCGGATTCCTGGGTGGGCTGTTGGCAAGCGCCATCATCCCCAACTCAGGGTGGCGATCGGTGTTCGTCATCGGTGGTCTGTTGCCGATCCTCCTGGTGCCCGCGCTGCTGCGATGGCTGCCTGAGACCGCACAGTTCCTGACGCTCTCCGGTCAGATGGACCGGGCGCGGAAAATGCTGCGGGAGATCAACCCCCGGGCCGTCAGCTCCTCGGACGTCCAACTGATCATGCTGGATGACCGTCAAGGGCGAAAGCCCTCGGTGAAGCTCCTCTTCTCCCGGCAATTGACGCCGGTAACATTGCTGCTGGGCGTGGTCTTCTTCAACGCAATCCTACTGATTCTGTTTCTGATGTCGTGGATACCGTCGGTACTGACCGAGGCCGGTCTCCCGGAGGGCCGTGCGGTCGCCGCCTCCGCGGTATGTAATCTCGGCGCCATGCTGGGCGGTATCGGCATTGGTATGACTGCCGACCGCAGTGGGAATCCTCGCCGCTTGCTCAGTATCTGCTTTACGATCGCTGCCGTCGCAACAGTCGCGACCGCGCTCTCGATCAATTCTACGGCCCTGTTAATGGGTTCCGTCTTCGTGGTCGGCGCATTCGCCATCGGAACGCAAATGGCCGTGAACTCCGTCGTGGCGACAATCTACCCGAGCTGGTTGCGGGCCACAGCCATGGGCGTGCTGTCGGGTGTTGGTAGAGTGGGCTCGGTTATAGGACCCGCCATCGGAGGGGTACTCCTGGCCGCGCATGTGCCGGCAAAGACGATTTTCCTGCTGGCCGTCGTCCCGGCAATCATTGCCTCGGTCGCCCTGGCCGCGGTCGGCCTGTTCGCAGCCGCCCGGCGGAACCCGTCGTCGGACGGCGAGCGCCCGACCCCGGAGCTGTCGGGCGCAGAGGGAGTATGAATGCCGTGTTCAGAGGCAGCCCACTGAGGGCACGTTTACCGAGCGGCATCACGTTGCGCCGTCGACATCGACGAAATCGATGAATATCCGTCGTGCTTCTCCGTCGATCCTCGCGAGACCTGCCGCTTCAAACGCGAGGCTCGATGTGTCGGACACGATATACCCGCAGAGTTCGACAAGAAAGGATTCGCTGTGAGAGCTGCAGTAATCAGGAAGACCGGCCAAGCGTTCACGGTTTCGGACGTAAGCGTTGCCGAGCCGATAGGACATGAAGTACTGGTCGAAGTGCGTGCGTCCGGGCTCTGCCACAGCGACATCTCGGTTGCGCAAACGGGGATGGGCGGTGACTGGCCGATGGTTCTGGGGCACGAGATCGCCGGCGTCGTCGTGGCAGTCGGGCCGTCCGCCTCGCGAATCAAAGTCGGCGATCACGTCGTCGCGGCCGCCCTTCGTCCGTGCGGTCAGTGCCGCGCGTGCCTCAAGGGCGCCGTGTGGGCGTGCTCGCAGCCCGACGCGCTGGACAGGGGCCCAGACGAGAAGCCCCGTCTCGAGGACGAGCACGGCGCTATCGGCCAGATGACAGGTTTGGGCGGCTTCGCCGAGAAGGTTCTTGTGCACGAAAATCAGTTGGTGAGTATCGATCCGGCGATGCCTTTCGAGCAGGCCTCGATAATCGGATGCGCCGTGGCAACCGGTGGCGGCGTCGTGCTGAACGTCGCCAAAGTGCAGCCCGGTGAGTCGATCGTGGTCTTTGGTTGTGGCGGCGTTGGTCTCAACGCCATTCAGGTGGCAGCGCTGGCGGGAGCTACACGGATCATCGGTGTCGACATTCAGACCGACAAACTCGAGCTTGCGCAGAAGTTCGGTGCCACGGATGTCATCGATTCGACGAAGGTAGACGCAGTCGAGGCCATTCAGAAGCTGACC
The DNA here is from genome assembly GCF_017068375.1 of Rhodococcus koreensis. Taxonomy (NCBI): domain Bacteria; kingdom Bacillati; phylum Actinomycetota; class Actinomycetes; order Mycobacteriales; family Nocardiaceae; genus Rhodococcus; species Rhodococcus koreensis. The sequence goes on along the minus strand of NZ_CP070610.1, from coordinate 448,163 downwards.
GAATCCGAAGGCGTCGATCATGCCTTCGTCATGGTGGGTGTCCCGCAGGTTACCCAAACTGCCCTCCAGATCCTCGGCCAGTCCGGCACGGTCTACCTCGTCGGCGGAATGTCTCCGGGTGCCGAGGTGCATCTGCACCCGTCTCCTGGAGACAGCTTGTTGCTTCCTTTTCAGCAAGGCATCAGAGGCACTTGGCTCGGTTCGTCGAACTTCTATCACGACATTCCGATGTACGTGGATCTTTACCTGCAGGGGCGGCTCAACCTCGACGACCTTGTCTCACAAACAATTTCCATCGACGACATCGACAAGGCCTACGAGGAACTGGAGCGCGGCGGAATCGCGCGCAGTGTGATCACATTCCCGGCTCAGTCTTGATCTTCGTCCGCATGTAGCGAGGAAAATGCCGTCGCGGACGGCATGCCCAGCGCGTTTCTGAGCGGGCGAGGACTCCGTCCGGTACCCGTCGCCAGCCGCGCTGGGCACAATCGCTCAAAAGAAACCTGGCCGTCGGAGATGGCGACTCCGACGGCCAGGAATTCTCGGTGGTTTTCCTACTTCTTGAAATGAACGATCTGGTCGGTCTTGCCGGTGCGGGTCTTGTTCACCCATTCAGGATCAGCAAGTAATGGGCGTCCGAGTGCAAGTAGGTCGAACTCGTCGCGTTCGAACTTTTCCACCACCAAGCGCAGCTTCTCGTCTCGGTCCTGGTCGTCGGCGGGGTCGTCCCCGACGAATGGGTGGTCTACTGCTACCGACCCGACCATGATCGCAGGTAGGCCCGTGATCTTCTTGGCCCATCCGGACAGTCCCATGTGCTGGTCGGCGGAGTTTTCCGAGGGGAAAGCAGGTAACCAGTGTCGACGTGTCGACAGGTGGAACATGTCGACACCCGCATCAGCAAGCGGGCACAGTATCTGCTCGAGTTCCGCGGGAGTCGACGCGACAGCCGCGTCGTACTGTCCCACTTTCCACTGCGAGAATCGATAAATGATCGGAAAGCCAGGTCCAAGCGCTTCCCGTACGGCGGAAACAGCTTCCATGGGGAACCTGACGCGGTTCCGGAGCGTGCCGCCGTATTCGTCTTCACGTCGATTCGTTTGTTCCCATATGAACGTATCGAGCACCATTCCGTGTCCTCCGTGGATTTCGACTCCGTCGAAGCCGAGGTCGGAAGCCAGCTTCGCTGATTCGACGTACGCGTCTTTGATTGCGTCCATGTCAGCACGAGTGAGGGCTCGTCCAAGGGGCTCACCGTCTACTCCGATGCCGGACGGTCCGACGGTGGGAACGTCCGGTTCGAATTCTGGTTCGCCGCCGCGCATCACGCCCATGTGCATCAGTTGACTGACGATCGCCGCATCTTCACCGTGAACAGCTTCCACGACCGAACGCCATCCCACGGCGCTGTCCTTGCCGTACATGTGCGGCATACTCGCGCTGCTTCCGGCTGCGGGAGCTCGAACCAATGTTCCCTCGGTGATGATCATTCCGACCCCACCGGCCGCCCGCTTACGGTAGTACTCCACATTGTCGTGGGTCGGAATGCCCCTCGGTGAGCTTTCCCTCGTCATGGGAGCCATCACGAAGCGATTGCGCAGCTTCAGCGATGACACCGAGAATTCGCTGTACAAAGGCTCCAACGCTGCGCTGTGTACTGGGGGGTTGTTCTGCTCGCCCATGGCGTTCTCGAATCCTTCTTGTCGTTGAACTTCGACACTTGTGGGAGCGCCTGAACACCAGGAGAACCCACTTACTAGTTTGTTCATAATCAGATCGCGTAGGCGCGACGTCAGAACCGGAATTGCCCTCGCTGAAGTCGTGCGATTACCCGCGGAGTTCGTCGTCCTCGGACGTCAAGTTGTACACGCGACGCCCCAGCGTCAGAATGTCCTCGTCGGTGTACTGGTCTCGCGCAGCGAATACCTTGTCAGCAACCAGGTCGCGCTTCTTGGTTGCTGTTGCTCGGTTCGCTCGCTGTAATGCGAGTTCGAGGTCTGCGGCGGAGAGGTCGGTGCAGTAGGCAGGATTGCCAGGTTCCTGCCGCCACGACTCGTCGAGCGAGCCGGCGTCGATTGCGTCGAAACCGGTCTCGTCCACCAGTTTCATGGCCGTTGCCCTCCCCGCGCTGTCGTCACCCGACACCGGCAGGGCGATGCGGTCGTCTGCACCGCTCGGCAGCCCCCTGTCGACGAGACTGCCGGCGAGGATGCTGTTCCACGCTTTGACCACAGAGCGTCCGAGCTGGGCACTAACCCAATGGCTTTCAGTCTGACTGTCAGCGAGGCACTCGGGTGTGCCATCACGGAAGGGAAAATAGTTGGAGGTATCGATCACAATCACTGAATCGTCGATTTCGGCGAAAAGGTTCTTCAGCCGCGGTAGCGCATTGAAGGGAACGGAAACAATGACAACTTGCGACCGGCGAACGGCGTCAGCCGCGTCCACCGCCGATGCCCCGGACGCGGCCGCGATCTCTCTAATCGTCTCCGGACCACGCGAATTCGCCACCAGAACCGTATGTCCCGCAGCGCTCAATTTGCGCGCCAGCGTTAACCCGATTTTTCCGGCTCCCACAATGCCGATCTGCATGTGCGCAATCCTTCCTGTTGTCGACGCACGTCTCGGAACGTGTCGCGCTCTGAGTGGTTGAAGGGCTCGATCTGATGTCCGACGAAGACGAGTCGTAGGCACGGCGAGGAAGGCGACCGAAACGTCATCCGATGGCGGGTGTTGCCTCCCGGGCACGGGACCAGAGCGGCCGCAGCTGGTCCGGGATGGTCTAGCCGCGCACACGCTGGTCGAGTGCGCCGGGTGCACGTGGGCAAGAAGGCCTGAATCTCGCCTTGATCCACGCACCCCGCGACGCGCGCCTACGATGCCCGGTGGATCAGCGCATACTCAGGCAGGTAATTGATCGATGCGTGTCGTGTACGACGACGGCGCTGGCGATACGCATCTTCGCGTCCTCGTGCTCACTTGGCTTGCGGCAAGTTCACCTGCTTCGTCTCGAGGAACTCCTGGATGCCTTCGATGCCACCCTCGCGGCCGACTCCGGACATTTTATATCCACCGAAGGGCGCCGTAATATTGGGACCGAACGAGTTAATCGCTACGGCACCGCTCTCCAGGCGGGGGGCAAGCTCGAGCGCCTTGTCGACGTCGGGCGTGAATATGCCATTGCTGAGCCCGTATTCGGTGTCGTTGACGGCTGCGACACCCGCCTCCAGATCGTCATACACTTCGACCGTGATGACCGGCCCGAATACCTCTTCACGGTTGATCTGCATGTCGGGGGTCGTCCCGGTCAGCAGGGTCGGCTCGAACCAGTAGCCTCGCTCAAACATGGATCCGCTTGGCCTCTTGCCGCCGGTCAGGACAATCGCCCCGACATTCTGCGCGGTTTCGACGAATTCCTCGACTCGATCCCGTTGTGCGCGAGAGACAAGGGGGCCGACCCCGGTGCTTTTGTCAGCTGGATCGCCGACGGTCAAGTTGCGGAACGCTGTCGTCAAGGCAGTTATCCACTCGTCACCTCTCGACGCCGGCACCAGAATACGACTTTGGGTCGTACAGACCTGCCCGGCCTGCATAGTGCATCCATACGCCAACATCGGCGCAAAATGCGCAGGATCGGCATCGTCGAGCACGAGCGCGGCCGACTTCCCTCCGAGCTCGAGAGTCACGCGAGTCATGTGCTCGATGGCCGTAGCCATCACTTTCTTGCCCGCCGCGGTGCTTCCAGTGAACGAAATGTTCTTGATGCCGGGCCGAGAGATCAGGAATTGACCCAGTTCACGACCCCCGGGAAGGAAGGAGATCAATCCGGCGGGCAGGTCAACCTCGGCGAGCGCTTCGGCGAAAATGAAGGATACCAGGGGAGTTTCAGGCGAAACTTTCACCACAACGGGGCATCCCGCCATCAGCGCCGGCGCGATTTTCACCGCTGCCAAGACCAATGGGGCGTTCCAGGGCACGATGGCTGCAACCGGCCCCATAGCCTCCCGGCTGACGTAAACCGGCCCGGTGAGCGTGTCTCGACGGGTCGGACCGAGATCGAGCTGTTCGGCGAGTAGAGCCGTATCGCGGAAAATCGCCGCTGCAGTTGCCGCCGTGAAACCGGCGAAAGAGGACAGGCCACCCTGATCGAGCGTATAGATTGCTTCGAACTCCGATGCGCGACGTTCGATCGCGTCGGCGATGGTGTTGAGAACCTTCGCCCGTTCGTTGAGATCGGTGGCGCGCCAGTGTCCTGCGCGGTGCAACTCGGCGGCGGCGGCAACCGCACTCTCCACATCGGCCTCGCATGCGAGCGGCACGCGACCGATTGCTTCTTGAGTAGCTGGATTTTCTACGTCCAACCACTCGCGGTCGGTGCTCACGTTCCATTCGCCCGCAATGTGGAGCGCGTCACGGAAAGTAAGGGCATTGGTAGGGTTCACTCCGCCTCCTGCGGACTAGAGCTGACGTTGCCTGCAGCAGCGAAGGCGCAACATCGTCGCATTCTGCGACGCGGTGCCTCGTCGCTCACCGGCGGCATGGTGTCCCGTCGACGCTTGTAACAGGATTCGTCGCATGGACTATCAAGCGTGACTGCGGTCGGCGCTGTTGCCCCGATCACAGCAATTACATTGTTAGACGACTAGCAATAAAAGTCAAGCGCCCTGAGATGAGGGCTCCGGTTCCGACGCCCACCGGTGGCGCAGAACGCGCTCGATGCGCGACGTCGGCGCGCTCTCGCGGGTCCGCCGCACAGCACCGCCCGAGACCGCGATCTACTCCCGCGTTGGGCTGGGGGAGTCCGTGCCGGCGGTCCAGTTCGATGCGGATACGGTGAAGTCGAGCGGTTTGAACAACCCGGATTCGTGTGTCCGTGCACCGACGGTGTAGCGGAGAAGAGACGACCATCGCGTACGCATCGAAATAGTGCCTTTGACCTTGGAGAACTTGTGAAGCCGCCCAGAGCGCCTTCACCGTTCACTCGCTCGGTAACCATCGACCATGACACCGCACGACCGTCGCGCATCATCCTGCCGTTGTCCCGCGTACGCCGAACCTCGGTGACCGGCCGGCGCGGGTGCAGCGGATTCCACCGAATGTCGACCTACTTCGTCACCTGGCGGAGTGGGTCGACATTCGGGCCGTGGTGCGGGCGCCAGAGTTACATGAACAGCGCACGGCTTACGCGGACACCGAATTCCGAGTCCGGGTTCGTCTTCCCGTCGCCGACCCTTTCGGTGAAGGCGGCAACTGCCAGGTCGCGCCGCTTCGGCAATCTTGCGGACTCTGCCGCGGCCAGCGCGGCCGGCATCTCCTCGCTGGTGAGGTCCGTGCAGTAGGCGGGTGCGCCGGGTTGCTGGCGCCATGATTCCGCGAGCCTCCCCGCGTCGAACCCGTCGAACCCGGTGTCCTCGACCAATGCCATGCCTACTGCGCGTTCTCTGTCATTATCGGCGGCGACCGGGATGGCGATACGGCCCGCGGTTCTCACCGGCGTTCCTTTCCCGGCGAGTGAGCCGGAACCGATGGCGTTCCATGCCTTGACGATCGGTCGCCGGAGTTGTTCAGCAGACCAAAGACTTTCGACTTGTCCGGCTTCGATGGCCTCGATCGTGGAATCGCGGGCCGGATAGTAGTTCGACGTGTCGATGACGACTGTGTCGGCGGGCACGGTGGTGATTAGCGCTGCGACCTCCGGAAGGCGGCTCAGTGGGATGGACAGGATCACGACGTCCACATCCTTCACCGCCTCGGCCGCGGATGCTGCATGCGCTCCCGTGGCAAGAACTTCGGTGTCGATCGTTTCCGGCCCGCGGGAGTTGGCCACCTTCACGTCGTGTCCGGCGGCGCCCAACTTCTGACTCAGGGTCTTGCCGATGTATCCGACGCCGAGAATGCCTATTTTCATGTGGAACTCCTTCTGTTATGCATCATTTGGGTCAGCAGGCTTCTGCGAACGTTTCGTACATGCGTCGCCGGGATGCGTTGACCCGTCGGCTCGGCCTTGTCGAACGCGCAGAGCTTTGCGAGTGCGTCTATCCGTATGGGAGCTGCGATCTCGCGCGGTATCGTCTGTTCGAACGGGATTCGCCGCTCGTTCGGTTTCGCGTGATTCGTGACGGTGCCCTCGACCGACCCATGCGAGAGCGTCGGCTTCCGAGCGGTGTGGGCGCTGGGGTGGTTCAGTGGGTACTTGGCGCTTTGGGAACGAAAAGGACGCCGAGGACGGCGACGATGGCGATGACTCCGGCGGTCGTGAAGGCGGCCTGGGCTGCGGACACGGACTCGGCCATGTCGAGTGCACCCGCATCCTTGGCCCCGATCGTGTAGGCCGAGATGAGCACTGCACCACCGGCGGCCCCGGCCAGCTGTTGGATGGTGGTGAAGGCTGCAGTGCCGTGCGGGTAGAGGTCGGCACGCAGGGAGGCCAATGCGGTCGTCGTCATCGGCGCCCACATGAGAGCTTGGGAAGCGGAGAGGGCGAGGTAGGCCATCAGGATCGTGACCACACTGGTGTCCCCGTTCATCTGGCTGAGGAACCACAGGGACGCCGTCCAAACGACCGCGCCGGGGATCGCCAGTGGTCGTGGCCCGAAGCGGTCGTAGACCCGTCCGCCCAGCCCGGAGACGATCGCGATGAGGGCCCCGCCAGGAACCAGGAAGAGGCCGATTGCGAAGGTGCTCAGTCCGACGACGTGGGTCAACACCAGGGGCAGGACGATCAGCGTGCCGAACCCGTTGAGCGCGACGATGACCATCACCAGTAGTGGCACGGTGAACGACCTTGTGCCGAAGATTCTCATGTCGAGGAATGCGTCGCGGTGGCGTTGCAGGACGACCTGTCGGTAGACGAACGCCGCGATGCCGGCCAGCCCGACGGTGATCGGGAGGTAGGGCGGGATGGGCGCGTGGCCCGACACGGACTCGCCGATCGAGGCCAGGCCGTAGACGAGCGAGCCGAACCCGACGGCGGACAGCACCAGCGACAGGATGTCGAGCGTCGCCTGCTCGGGTGTGGTGATGTTGCGGAGTTTCATCGCCCCCAGTGCCAGTGCTGCCAGGGTGATCGGCAGTACGAGAATGAAGAGCCACCGCCAGTTCAGTTGGGACAGCACGACACCGGACACTGCCGGGCCGACCGCCGGTGCCACGGCGGTCAATCCTGTGACCAGCGCCATCGTGTGGCCGCGGCGACCGGCGGGGACAAGGCGCATCGTCGTGGTCATCAGCAGCGGCATGAAGACGGCGGTCCCGGCGGCCTGGACGATTCGTCCGGCGAGCAGGACCTCGATTGCCGGCGCGAGGGCGGCGATTGCCGTCCCGACGGTGAATAGCGATAGCGCACCGAGGAAGATGGTGCGCAGGTGGAACCGTCGCATTACGTATCCGGTGGCCGGGATGAGCACCGCGAGCGTCAGCAGGTAGCCCGTCGTGACCCACTGCCCGGTGCTCGGGGTGATGCCGAAATCGACGATTAGAGTGGGGAGCGCGACCCCGAGCAGCATTTCATTGAGTAGGACGATGAATGTCGAGACCATCAGCAACCCGATGACCAGGGCGCTTCCCGGGGCGAGCCGAGCGTCAGGATCGGTTTGGGATGCGGTGGGTGTGACGTTCGCGACCGGTGTGTCCGGGATTGACATGTGCGTGCTCTCTGTCTGGAGTGGTGGGTCGGTTGTGAGGGGTCAGCTCGACGCGAGTGCTGCGCCGGCGAGGCGTGGGTCGAGTCCGTACTGAGCGGGTGCGCCGAGGTGATCGCGCAGGGTGGACCCTTCATAGTCCCGGTGGAACAGGCCGCGCTCTTGCAGTAGCGGGACGACCTGGTCGACGAAGGCGTCGATGCCGTCGTGGTAGACGTCGATGGCCAGGGAGAAACCGTCGCAGGCACCGGCCTCGAACCACTGCTGCATGTGGTCGGCCACGTCGGCGGCCGTGCCGGGCACGACCGGGTGGTAGTCGATGACCCCGTGGGCCAGGACGTCCCGGAGGGACCAGCCCTCACGTGCCACCTCCAGTGCGCGGGTCGAACGCGGGTCTGCCGGGTTGGGATTGGCGTCGGCGAGCTGACGTGCGGTGAGCGGCTCATCGAGCTGACCGGGGCGCAGGTGCAGACCGATCATTGCGCCGAGGTAGGTCACGCGCTGGTCCAGGTCGACCGACTGGTCCAGCAGACGCCGCCGGTCCAGGGCAGCCCGGTGGGTGGGCGCGATGCTCGGCATGAAGCCGGCGAACAGTTTCACCTCGTCGGGGTTCCGGCCGGCGCGTTCGGCGGCGAGGCGCAGTGCCGCACGGTGCGCGCGGCCTTCCTCGATGGTGAAGGGATTGGCGTACACGCCGCTGGCGTGGCGGGCCGCCAGGTCCAGCCCATTCCCACCGCCACCGGCCTGGAAGAGGACCGGCTGGCCCTGCTCGGACGGCGGGATCGGCAGCGGTCCACGCGCGGCGACGTGGCGGCCGTGCATGTTGATCGGCTGGATCTTGCTCATGTCGGCGAACCGCTTGCCTGCGACGTCGCGTACCCAGGCGTCCCGCTCCCAGCTGCCCCACAGCGCCTGCACCGTCTGGACGACCTCGTCGGCTCGCTCGTATTTCTCCGCACGCGGAGGAACCGAGCGGCCGAAGTTTGCCGCGGCGGCTGCGTTCGAGGTGGTGACCGCGTTCCATCCGGCCCGCCCGTGGCTGATCACGTCGAGTGCCTTGAACTGGCGGGCCAGGTTGTAGGGCTCGTTGAAGGTCGTGGAGGAGGTGGTGACCAGGCCGATCCGTTCGGTCTCCCGGGCGATCGAGGTCAGGATCAGCAGCGGGTCGATCGCGAAGTGAGGAGGCTCGTGCTCGAGATCCACGTCCAGCGCCGGCGTGTCGGCGAAGAACAGCAGTTGGATCTTGCCGCGCTCGGCAGCCTGGGCATACCGCACGAACTGGTCCATGTCGGTGTAGCTGAACAGGTTCGCCGCCGGCACCCGCCACGAGCCCGGTTGAGCTCCGTAACCGCTGGTGAGCTGTAGGCATAGGAGCATAGTGCTCGAATCATCGCCGCGGGAGTCGGGGAAAATCACTTGGGGTTCGCTCTCTGTTGACGCTTCGAGGGGTGCCACGTGCGGTGCTCGCTTCCGTGGTCGTTGTCGGTCGACGGTGCCGGTGCCGGTGCCGGGGTGGGATAGCCGTCGAGTAGAAATTGCACGCGGGATGGCTTTGCTCGACGGCGGGGATGCCGGCGTACGCTGATGAAGTGGGGGCTGCCCCCAGATAATAAACGGGGTGCCCCCCCGTTTAGCAAATCGGCGTCGTAACGTCGGCGTTTCTAGAGACTTTGAGGTGCGACATGGCGGGTAGCGAGACGCGACTGCGTCGATCACGGGCGGACTTCGAACGGAACCGGTCGGAAATACTGGAATCTGCCGAGAAGCGTTTCTCCAAGGAGGGAGTAGGCACCTCCTTGGAGGCGGTAGCACGCGACGCAGGGGTCGGGTCGGCCACCCTCTATCGCCACTTCCCGACCCGCGATGCACTACTCGCTGAGCTGCTGAGTCGCCGCGAGAGCCAACTCCTGTCCGAGAAGCATCGAATCGAGCAGATCGTCGACAGTGGCTCGGCACTTGAACAGTGGATGGCCGCGCTCGAAGACTTCTTCGGGGCGTTCGAGGGCCTGCCCGGGCCGCTGCGCAGCGCGTTCCTCGAGGAACACAATCCCCTTGCGGTCAGCTGCACCGGCTTTATCGATCTGACCGGCCAGTTCCTGGGTGCCGCACAGCGAGACGGGAAGGCGCACAGCTGGCTTCGCGCGCGTGACCTCTTCCTCGCCGCGCTCGCCCTGAGCTGGGTCAGAGGCTCGTCGCTGGCAGACGAGTCGTCCCAACAACACCTCAGGGCGTTGAGCAGAGACGGCTACGCATCCACCAATGAGGCTCCCTAACCCGGAGGTCGCCCGAGGTCACGTTCGACGCAGAAGGATGCAGGAGCGGCGATATCCTGAACGTGCATGATCGAGAGGTGAGCTGCATGGGTCCGACGATGGGAGATGATCCTCTCGACACCCAGCGCGACGTGACGCCTACGGTCACGACGGAGCTGGACGCGGCCGGGTTCGCGGATGCACAGGAGATCGGGCGTGGCGGTTTCGGTGTGGTGTACCGCTGTCGCCAGACGGAACTGGACCGCACCGTGGCGGTCAAGGTGCTCACCGCGGACCTCGATGGGGAGAACCGGGCCCGGTTCTTCCGGGAGCAGCGGGCGATGGGCAGGCTCACAGGGCATCCCAATATCGTGAACGTGCTGCAGGTCGGCGCGACCGACAGAGGGCACCCGTACATCGTGATGCCATACCACCCGCTCGACTCGCTGGATGCCCGCATCCGGGGCAGCGGGCCGCTCGGGGTGGACGAGGTACTGCGACTGGGGGTGAAACTGGCCGGGGCGCTCGAGACCGCGCACCGAGCCGGCATCGTGCATCGCGACGTCAAGCCGGCCAACGTTCTGGTCACGGACTACGGCGAACCGGAGTTGACCGACTTCGGCATCGCGCACATCGCCGGCGGGTTCGAAACGGGTACGGGCACGGTGACCGGGTCACCGGCGTTCACCGCCCCGGAGGTGCTCAGCGGCGACCCTCCCAGTGCGGCCTCGGACATCTATGGGCTCGGTGCGACGCTGTTTTGCGCGCTCACCGGTCATGCGGCGTTCGAGCGGCACAGCGGTGAACAGGTGATCGCTCAGTTTCTGCGCATCACCACACAGCCTGTTCCCGATCTGCGGGAGCAGGGAATCCCGGACGATGTGTGCGCCGTCGTCGAGCGCGCGATGGCGACGGCACCCGGGGATCGGCCAGGGTCGGCCGCGGCGCTAGGCGAGGCGCTCCAGCAGATCCAAGCAGCGCGTGGTCGCGCGGTGGACGAGATGGCGCTGCACGGAACGGGTAGGGCGGCCGCGGCGGCTACCGCCGGCGTCGCGCAGGCCGGCTCCAATGTGTCGCCGCAGCCGCAGCCGCAGCCCCGGCCCCGGCATGCTGCGGCGGGAAACCTGCCGTTGGAGCTGACCAGTTTCGTGGGACGACGCCGAGAGTTGACCGAGGCCAGGACCGCCTTGTCGGATGCTCGCCTGGTCACCCTCACAGGAATCGGCGGGGTCGGCAAGACGCGGCTGGCCCTACGGGTCGCGGCCGACGCCCGCCGCGGGTTCCCCGACGGGGTCTACTGGGTCGAGTTGGGTGAACTGACCGACGAATCCCTTCTCATCGACGTCGTCGCTGCGACCCTGGGACTGCGGGACCACTCTGCACGTCCGCTGAGGGAACTCGTTGTCGAATTCCTCGCGGACCGGCGCCTGCTGCTTGTACTGGACAACTGCGAGCAGGTGGTGGACGCGGTCGCACAGCTGTCTGAGACGCTGTTGCGAAGCTGCAGCGAACTACGAGTCCTCGCCACCAGCCGTGAATCGCTCAGTATCGGTGGGGAAGTGGTACTGCGGGTGCCACCGTTGACCGCGCCCGAACCGGACCGCGAGCCGACTCTGCGTGGGCCGCCCCAATTCGACGCGGTGACTCTGTTCGCCGAACGCGCCGCGGCGGCGGTGCCGGGATTCATGCTCTCCGAACAGAACAAGGACGCCATCGCTCGGATTTGTCACCGGTTGGATGGTCTGCCACTGCCGATCGAGTTGGCGGCCGCGCGACTGCGGGCCATGTCCGTCGAGCAGATCCTAGGACGGCTGACCGACCGTTACGGGCTGCTCACCTTGGGTGACCGGGGCGCGCCCACTCGGCAACAGACCCTGCGATTGTCCATCGACTGGAGCTACGACCTCTGCACGACGCAGGAGCAGCAACTATGGTCGCGGCTGTCGGTGTTCGCGGGCAGTGTCGAACTCGATGGCATCGAAGGGGTCTGCGCCGACAACCCGGATACCGGAGACGCCCTCGACACGGTGACCTCTCTGGTGGACAAGTCGATTCTCATTCGAGAGGAGTCGAGTGGCGTCGTGCGGTTCCGGATGCTCGAAACCCTGCGTGACTATGGCAGAGAGAAGTTGGAGGAGGCCGGCGAATCCGAGCGAATGCGTCGACGACACCGGGACTGGTATTTGCAGCTGGCGTTGCAGGCGGACACCGAGTGGATAAGCAGTCGACAGATCGCCTGGATCGACCGCCTACGCCGAGAGCTGGCGAATCTGCGTGAGTCCCTGGAATCCTCCCTAAAGGAACCGAATTCGCTGGAGTCTCTGCGGATGGCGACGGCGCTGTTCCCGTTCTGGATGGGGCGGAGCATGTTCAGCGAGGGCCGATACTGGTTTGACCGCATCCTCGACAGCTCACCGCGAGAGCCGAGCAGCCTGCGCATCCGAGCGCTCTGCGACAATAGCGAATTGGCCGAAGCACAGGGGGACGTGGTAGCCGGAACGGCTCTGGTTGCGGAAGGCCGGGCGCTGGCGGAGCACACGGACGATCCCACCATAGAGGCCTACGTTGCCTACGCGGAAGGCGTGCTGGCACTGTTCGCCGGTGATCTTCCGCGGGCCCGTGCGCGCCTTGAGGCTGCCGCCCTGAATTCTCGATCGCGCGGCCATTCGGCGCAGTTGCTCAAGGCTCTCATGTTGCTCGGGACGGTGAATGATCTGCTCGGCGACTCGGCGCGGTCGATCGACTACTACCAGCAGGTTCTCGATATCACCGGGTCGGTCGGCGAGTCGATGTACCGCGCCTACACACTGTGGGCCCTGGGCGTTGCCACGTATCGGCAGGGCGACGACACGAGCGCCCTGCGCTATCTCACCGACGGACTCACGCTGGCTCGCCGGGTGGACGCCCCGTTGACTGTGGCCACTTGTCTCGAAGCGTTCGCGTGGATCGCCGACCGGAACGGTGGCGCGGCGCGCGCCGCGGTCCTGATGGGTGCGGCGGAAGCCACGGTCGAGATGACCCGTCACTCAACGGTGTTGTACCCCAACCTTAACGGGTTGCACGAGCAGTGTAAGCGACGCATCCAGCGCATTCTCGGCGAGCGAGTATTCGAGAAGAACCGGAGCCAGGGAGCGTCCCTCGACGTCGACAAAGCAGTCGCTTTCGCGCTCGGTGAGCCAGAGCCTGAAGCCGCTGTAACAACGCCTTCTACGCCGACGACACCGACCAAGCGGGAGCGGCAGGTGGCCGACCTCGTGGCCGAAGGACTTACCAACAAGGAGATCGCCGCCCGATTACAAATTTCACCGCGCACAGCGCAGGGACATGTCGAGCATCTGCTGTCCAAACTGGGCTTCAACTCCCGAGCCCAGATCGCTGCATGGGTTGTGGAGCAGGAACGCCGGTAGGCGCGCTCCAGTGAAGCCCTGTCGGAGACCCTTCCAACTGGCTGACCCTTCAATCTGACTCCGGTGAGTTGCAATCGGACTCTTCCTGGTGCCGGGTGGTGCCGTCATCTCCGTAGTGTCCGCGCTCGATGGTTGGGTGTACGACCGCTTCGAGCCTCGCCCGCTGGCTATTCGATCCTCGGCACGCTGGACGAAAGCAGCCGAGTGTGGGCGTATTTGGCAGCCTACCTCGCCCTGGCCGGCACAAGCGATGATGTGGGCTCCGATGACAACCATTGCCCCGTCGGCCTTGCGCGCCGCTCGCTACGCGCACGGAAGTGCGGCGCTCGACCGTCTCCGCGTGTCGGAGGGCGAAGACTATCCCGACCACTGCGCTCGATGAGGTTCTCGACGAGCTCAACAGTGTCGAGCGATCACTGTGAGATCCGAGGTGATTATCGGCGGTGCGGCACCCCGAGGTGCGGGGGTCGTGATGGCAGTCACTCTGGGGCGGGGACGGTGGCGCCGGGTGGCGTGGATCAGGCCGGATGGTGACCGGAAATGTGATGGCCGGGTTCGTGATTCACAGGTGCGCCAGCATGGGAAACAGGGCGATCGCGGAGACGGTGATGCCCGCGGCGCCGGCAACGACGCCCAGGAGAGCCCGCAACGATGCCGCCTCGTCGTCCGCTACCGCGGACCGCGACGTGGCGATAGCGCCGAACACGACCGCACCGACTCCCAGGATGAAGCCGAGCCCGACCACCCAGAACGAGGCCACGGACAGGGCCCCCAGGGCGATCGACACGACGGGCAACCGCGAGCCATGCTGTGTCGGTATCTCGTCGCTGCCGACGGAGGAACACATGTGGTGGTCGGCGCAGGGGCTGCGAGGGACGGCGGTGGTCATGTTCCTCCTTCTAACGGTCAACCGGGTCCGGCTCGGGCGGGCATGAATTGGCTGTACAGGACCAGGAGTGTCTTCGGAACGGTTCGGCCCAAGGATGCTGGGAGCAGCGTTACCGAGGCTGCGACAGTGGTCGTTGGTCGCGACTCGGTCGAGGGCCCCGCTTGTGACGTAGACCCCACAGGAATTTAGCACTCATGCTTGGAGAGTGCTAACTCTTTTTGCTAAGTAATTTCATCCTCGGTGTGCCGTCCGGGCGGCGGCCGAGTGCACCCCAGCCGCCACCCGAGTGGGGTCGCAACCAGGTGCTCGGCTCTATGCCGGTGGTGTGTCGAACTGTCTCCACTCGTGTGCCCAGCGCCGCAACCGGTTTCGGGTGAACAGTCTGTGCGCGAGGGCCGTAAGGAGCACGACGGCACCGGCTGTGAGTGCCCAGAGCCCGCAGGCGGCGGTCACGGCGAGGACGGTGTTTTCCCGGCCGCTCGGGATGGGGCCGGTGAGGTTGCCGTCGGCGTCGACGCTGATGGTGATGGTCTGACCGGCCTGCGCGGGGGTGTCGGTGGGCACGGCGCCGGTGCGTTCCCCGTGGGGGGTGGTCCAGCGGGCGCGGGCGGTGTTCTGGCTGCCGGCGGGACGAATCGTGTACTCGGGCGAAGCGGGCGCGAGGTAGGTGTCCTCGAGCAGGACTGCGGGTACCTGGTGGACTCCGGCACGCAACGCCTGGGCTTGCTGTTCCAACCGGGTATGTGTCGCGGTGCCGAACGCGGCCGCGGCGGGAATCAGCAGCAGAACGACAGCCGCGGTGAGCAGAACCATGGCGGCCTCAAGTCGGTCGCTGGGGCGCATCAGGTGGTTGCGGCTCCACGGGCGCAGCCGCCACCACCGGATCGGCGCGGCCGCCGGTCCCGGTGCCGGTTCCTCCCGACGCATCGGCACCTCCAGCAAGATCTCTGCTTCCCATCCCTTCGATTGTGCGACGAAATCGAAAGGCGGTGTTTTTGCACGGTTGCTCCGTGAGCCTGAGGAGACTCGCCGGGGTGGTCAGGTGGAGTGCATTGTGGATGTAGTCCACGACTGACTTGCATATGAGTTCGCCGGGCCTGCGGTGCCGGCGCTGCGCGAGTTCGTATCCGCGCGAATGCAGCGAGTCGGTTGTGTGCTGGGCGCATCTGGGTTGCCACCGACCGCATGATGACAGCCGATTGCTTCGGAGGCGCTCTCGATCGCGGATGGTGTTCGTGCAGGTCGGGTCGCGTACCGGGCCGGTCGGTGCTTATGCTCGATCTCGGGAGTGTCGCCGAGCGGAGAGGTGCATCAGCATGGCCCGAAACAGCAGCAACAGGCCGGTCGGTGGGCCGGAGTTGACGGTCGGTGTCCGGGTGCTGGTCCGCAGGAGCGCCGGGGCCGATCTCAACGGTGACGTGGTCGAGGATTATGCGGCGGTGACCGACCCGGGCGGTGGTGGGCACGAGTGGGCGCCGGTGCATCGGTGGGCGGTCGCGCTCGACGACGGGCGGCTGGTCTTCGCCGACACCGAAGACCTGACCATCGATCCGGGCTTCCACCGCTCCGCCCCGAACCCGGACCCGAACCCGGACCCGGACCGGGACGTGCGGACGCCCGGCCGACGCCGGGGAGAATGATCGACGGCAGCCGCTTCGTGGCCGTCCTGGGCGGCGTCAAACATCGTGCATACGAATGCGCTAGCAGTCAGTCGATTACATGAATGGCGGATGAGGTACTGAAGAGGTTGCGTCGACCTCACCGCGCGATCTGCCGGACATGCTTGAGGCGTGGCATATTCGCACCGGATGTGTTTCGTGCTGTGGTGTTGTTCGGAACTGACGTTTCTGGCTTACCGTGTCCGGTATGAGTGGTGATGAGGCTCGCCTGGCTCGGGACTTCTCGGGGTGGTTGTCGTCTCAGGGGTGGGTGGTTCGAACCGATACGGAGTTCGTCGACATCGTTGCCGAGAAGGACGGCCGCCGGCTCTATGTCGAGGTCAAGGGTGCGACCGCCGCGCCGGGGTTGGATGTCGATACCGCGATCGGACAGCTGGTGAGGCGGATGCCGAGCGAGGCGGATCAGTCGGTGTCGTTTGCCTTGGTCGTGCGGGACGAGCCTGGATCGGTGGACGCTGCGGGACGGGCGCCTCAGCGGATTCTGGATCTGTTGGGGATGGCGCTGTATGCGGTCGATGAGGACGGTGGCGTGCGGCCGCTCTTCGGCCGCGCATGAAGACTGTCCTCGGCACGGGCGGGGACAGCCAGCAGGGTGGCCGGTAGCATCACCACGCCCCACGATGGTGGGGTAGTGCGGTGATGGGGCGGTAGCTCAGTCGGTTAGAGCCGTGGACTCATAATCCATTGGTCGCGGGTTCGAGCCCCGCCCGCCCCACCGCGTTCATCGCCGGCCCCCGACAGGCCGGTGGACGGACGGGCTCAGGCCGCCCGGATCAGAGTGTGCGAGGCAGTGACATGGCCGTGGCGGATTCCCGGTCGGTAGGTGGTGAATCTTTCGAACACGGTGCTGCAGACCGGTGACTGCCGCGGCGTGGTACCTACCCCGGGTACCGGGTGGGGCGTTCCCCCCGAGATGTGGACACCAATTCCTATGCAGCGGTGGCCAGGGTAGCCGATCGCTGCTCGAACTCGATCGGACAGATCTGACCGAGAGTGGAATGCCTCCTTCTGGTGTTGTATCGAGTGATCCAACGGAAGACTTCGGCGCGGGCCTCACCCGCACTGTTCCAGCGCTTCCGCCCCTTCAGCGTTTCCCGTTTCAACGTCGCGTTCAGCGACTCGGCGGCCGCGTTGTCCGCCGACGTTCCTACCGCACCCCGCGACCGGGTCACCCCGAGCTCACGGCAGAGGGCGGCGAACTCGGCCGATGCATACTGGGCTCCGTTGTCGGAGTGGAAAATTGACCCATCGAGACCTGCGGCGCCGCGACAGGCAGCGGCCGCCCGCAGCGCGTCGGTGACCAGTCCGGTACGCATGTGGTCGGCGATCGACCACCCCGCCAACCGTCGCGAACTCAGGTCCAACACCGTCGCCAGATACAGAAATTCACCGTCACCGACTGGGAGGTAGGTGATGTCGCCGACGTATCGGGTGTTCGGTGCGCTTGCGGTGAAATTTCGCCGGATCAGGTCCGGCACCGCGGCCGCGTCCGGATCGGGGACGGTGGTGCGCACCGGTTTGCGCAGGTGCACGCCGACGATCCCGTGCTCGCGCATGACCCGCTCGACCCGCTTGTGGTTCACCTCGATCCCGGCATCGCGCAGTTCGGCCGTGATGCGCGGGGCGCCGTAGGTGCCATCGAAATCGTCGTGAATTTCGCGGATCCGCGTCGCGAGCTCCTCGTCGGCCCGGGCGCGCTCGGCACGGGCCGGTGCGGTGGCAAGCCACCGGTAGAACCCGGACCGGGACACCTCGAGGATCTGGCACAGCCACTTCACCGGAGCGGTGTCGCGGTGGTCGTCGACGAACTGGAAGCGGCTCACCAGTTGGTCTCGCCCGCGAAATACTTCGCGGCCCTCCGCAGGATCTCCCGTTCGGTTTCGAGTTTCCGGATCTGGGCCTTGAGCTGCTTGTTTTCTTCCTCCAACACGGACTCGGACGATACCTCGCCCGCCCGGGACGCCGACCGCGCCGCCCCGCTGGCCCGGAGCTCGGCCGTGGAGGTGCCGGTGCGTTTGCGTTCGGCCCGCACCCAGTTGCGCAGGGTCTCGCGGCTGACGCCCAGGTCGTTGCCGATGCCGTCGAAGGTGTGGCTCGGGTCGGACAGGTACAGCGCGACGGCATCGGCCTTGAATTCCGCCGAGTACGCCTTCATCGCCATCAGTGACATCTCTTCCTCTGGGACCTTCACGACCCAGTGTTCACGATGTCCTCACTCAGGGGGGAAGGCCCCGAAGCCACGCTCGACGGTGTTGCGTTCGCGGTAGCGGTCTTTGTCGAAGGCCGGCGGTCGACCCCCGTCCGACCCTTTCGCCTTGCGGCGTCGGATCTGGTCGCGGCGTTCGGGGATGGTGTGCGAGATTCTGCGTTCCCGCAGGTTCTTTCGGGTGCTCGGGTGCGAGTACGCCTTGTCGGCCAGCAGGCGGAACGCTGCGGTGTCGTGGGCGCGGTGCGCGTCGAGCAGCGGCGCCAGGTAGGGGTTGTCGCCTGCCTGTCCCGGCGAGAGCAGCAGCGTCAGCGGGCAGCAGAAGGTGTCGGTGAGGGCGTGGATCTTGGTGCTCAGCCCGCCGCGGGAGCGGCCGAGTGCGTGGTCGGCGGGTTCGTTGGCCAGATTCTTGTCATTCGACCGAGCCCCCTGTGTGCGCATCGGTCAGGGCGCCGGCCGAATGCTGGTGGGCGCGGACAATCGTCGAGTCGATCGACAGCAGACGTTCGAGCTGTTCCTCTCGTTCGGGGGCTGCCGTCCGCACCGCGGCGAACATCCGGATGTAGGTGCCGTCGTCGGACCAGCGGCGATGCCGTTCCCAGATCGACTGCCACGGGCCGAAGTATTCGGGCAGATCGCGCCACGGTGATCCGGTTCGGTACCGCCAGGCGATTCCTTCCAGGGTCAACCGGTGGTCGTTCCACGGACGCCCCCTTCGGCCCGCCAGTGCGGGTAGGACGGGCTCGATCACAGCCCACAGGTCATCGGGGATCTCATCGGCGCGCAACACATACGCAGCATCACGCATCAATCCCCGAACATTAAGCAGACACGCTCTAGGTGGGAAGGACGAAGATCAGCCAGGCGAGTACCGGGGCGACGACGATCATCGACATTCCCCAGATCAGGAGTCCGCGGAAGGTTTTGTCGCGCAGGTGTTCTTCGGTGTTGGCGATGATCAGTGCGCCGCCGGTGGAGAAGGGGCTGGAGTCGACGGCCGAGGCCGCGACGCACAGAGCCGTGACGAATCCGACGGTGCTCACGTCTCCGGTGAGGACGAGTGGAGCGGCGAGCGGGACGAGGACGACGAACATCGCGTTCGTCGACGCGAAGGCCGAGACGATACCGGCGACGAAGAGGATGGTCAGCGCTGCGATCATCGGGGAGCCGATGGTGCTGACGGAGTGGGCGAGGTCGTCGATCACGCCGGCACCCTGGAGCACGGAGATGTAGGTGACGATGCCGCCGATCAGGAGGATGACACCCCAGCCGATCTGCTCGAACCCGCGCTTGGAGTCCTGCGGGTAGAGAGCCGCCAGCACGACTGCTGCCGAGAGGGCCAGGAAGCCGACGTCCATGGAGAATCCGAGTGCGATGACGACGATCCCCACGAGCAGGGCGACGGTCAGGATATTGGCGGTTGTCCACGTCGTCGCTTTCGTAGCCAGTGCCGTCCCACCAGCGCCCGATGGTTCGCCGGGAGTATCCGGATACGGGTCCGGTTGGCCCGTCTCGTCGTCGGCTGCACCGCGGCGAAGAAGTTCTCGGCCGCCCAGGAGGAAGAATGCTGCGGTGTTGAGAGCGAGGTTGGCGAGGAAAGTGAACAGGAAAATTGGTGCCGGCGGGATCGACACTCCGCTCTGGGCGAAGACGTTGTCGACGATATTGAAGTAGACGGAGATCGGTGAGAAACCGCCGGCGTTCGTCCCGTTGAGCACACACAGTCCAACGAGCAAGGGATTGATGCGGTAACGGTAGGCGAAGGCGAGGGCGACGGGGATCAGAATTGCGTTGGTGGCAGCACTGAGTGCGCCGGCGCCGGTGATGATGGCCGCCAACAGGAAGAAGATCCAGGGGATCAGGGCGACGCGTCCTCGCACCAGTCCCACGGCGCTGCCCACGATAGCGTCGACGGTGCCATTCGCGCGGGCGATACCGAAGAGGTACGTCACCCCGAGCAGGGTGACGAAGAGACTGCCTGGGAATCCCTCGGCGATCTCGGCTGGCCCGACGTGGAAGTAGCCCACGCCGATGACGAAGGCGGCCACCAAGGCGACGGCGCCCATGTTCAGCGAGCGCCACATCGCGATTGCGAAGATTGCGACCAGCCCCGCGACGGCGACGAGTTCGGGAGTGATCACTGAAGTTCCAATCGATAGCGGAATGCGGAGGCGACACCGTGCGAGACGCGGTACTCGATGACCTCGCCCGCGTAGGTGCGGGCCAGTCGTTCGATCCGCATCAACGCCTCCCCGGGTTCGCATCCGAGTAGCGCGGCGGTGGCAGGATCGGCCGCGTCCACGGACAGCTCCTCGCTGGCGGCCCCGACGACCAGTCCGGTGAGACGTTCGTATGCCGGGTAGAGCAAAGCCCCGATGTCGTCGATGTCGATGTCGGCGAGGGGGTCGAATTGCGGCAACGGCACCCAGATGTCTTCGACGAGGAAGGGAGTCGAGTCCCACAATCTCAGGCGCTGCAGATGCAGAACCTGCGCCGGCTTACCCAGCGCCTGCGCGACCTGGGCTGTCGGCTGTTCCGGGTCCCGGCCGAGGATGCGGGCGTTGGGCACACGGTTGTCGTCGCCGCGCGCCCGGAAGAAGCGAAAGAGCGCGTTGTCGAAGCTGGGCCGCCGGACGAATGTCCCGCGCCCCTGGCGGCGCACCAGGATGCCTTCAGCGACGAACTCACCGAGCACACGGCGCATCGTCCCCACGGAAACGTCGTACGCGGTTGCGAGCTCCGCTTCGGAAGGCAACGCCCTCTCCGGTCCCCATTCGCCGGTGCTGATCCGCCGACTCAGATCGTCTTTCAGCCGGGCGTGCAGCGGTAACCGGCTGTCGGTCTGCTGTGTCATGCCTCACAGGCTGCCATATAGACAACTAAATATCTAGTCCTTTACAGGTTTGAAGGAATCTTTTACGGTTGGCCTGTGACTCTCCGCCAGCTGTCTCCGTCCATCGACACCCACGCGCACGTCTTCCACCGCGGATTGGCGCTGTCGGACAGCAGGCGGTATACCCCGACCTACGACGCCGACACGTCCGACTACCTGGCCCAACTCGACCGCCATGGTGTCGCACGGGGTGTATTGATCCAGCCGAGTTTTCTGGGAACCGACAACAGCTATCTCCTCGGTGCGCTCGCGCAACATCCGGAACGACTCCGGGGCGTCGTGGTCCTCGATCCCCGGCAGGATCACGATCTCGAAAAGCTGAACGCACAGGGAGTCCGGGGCATCCGGCTCAATCTCATCGGCGTCACCCCGCCGGATCTGGACAGTCGGGTCTGGCGGGCTCTGGAAAAACGGATGGGCGAACTGGGTTGGCATCTCGAGGTCCAGGCACGAGGGCGACAGTGGGACGAACTCACCGACAGCCTCACCCGGTGGTCGTCATCCGTGGTTATCGATCACCTCGGCCTACCAGCCCGCAACGACTTCCAGGCGAGGAAGACCGTGGCCACGCTGGCGGCGCTCGAACATGTCTGGGTGAAAGTGTCCGCCCCCTATCGCAGTGAAGTACCGGAACGGGCGCTCGCGGAACTACTCGACACAACCGGTCCCGCGCGCATGCTCTTCGGCAGCGACTGGCCCTTCACCGGCCACGAGACCAACTGCTCCACCAGTGCACTAACGGCATGGGCCCGGAAGCAGCTCGGGGAAGCAACCTTCACCGCCACCCTTCCCGCCAACGCCCAACGTCTCCTGCAGTGGAAATAGACAGTCCCGGACCGACTCGGGTGCAGCTGAACCGGGAAGCGCGGGGTTCCGACAGGCGAGTATCGAAATCCGCTAGCAACTCGCGGATTGCACGCGTAACTCGTGGAATCCATCAGTTTCGAGAGAAATCGGAACAATGGTGTGCGGCTCGGCGCAACGCCACGACCAGCTGGAATCGACCCTTACCCTCATCCAGCGATCTGAATGAACCCGCTCACACTCCGGTAAACGCTCATCCTTCCTCGGAGACCTGTCGTCATCGCAGGTCAAACCCAATTCTGCCGAACTCGGCGCCGATTTTCAGAATCGCGACAACCACACGGCCGTCACCGCCCGTCCGTCGCCGGCTGAGCGACACGCCCGAGCGCGTGCGGGGGTCCTTGGAGAAACCGTCACCTAGCGGATTCACTGTCTTCGCGCCAAGCACCGCGCAACTGTCCGACTGAGAAGCTCGTAACAAGAGTGAACAGGAGTGGATGAAATGCCTGAGCAGTCGTGGATCGCTGCCCAAGATCTGTACGACCAGGGATATACGGTCGATGGAGCACGTCAGCTCTTCGGGGAGCCAAGGACAGGCCCCGACGGAACCCTCGGTTGGGAAGATGATTGGATCGACCGCGCAGAAGGAAGGGCCCTCATTCCTGTACTGCCCTTCCTTATCGAACGTCTGCGCGGACATTCCGAGGTGGGAGAGGCTGCTGGCGAGCTGGTCAGGCTCTACGAGGAGCTCAATCGTCGAGTAGGAACTGCGGGTGCTCCCGATCCGCTCCATCATCATGAAATCTCCGAAGATGAGCTGGTAGAGCTGGGAAGGAACCGCGACGCCCTCAATGCGATCTACGGGTCGCCGCACCGTTGGACGCAAGAGCCTGTGGTCGAGGGCAATTCGGTTCCGTTCATTTCGCAGGAGCGAAGCCGGTTCGGGGATGGCGCGCGATTGGTCGGAAGGCGGAATCTCCGGTGGTGGCTCAAGAGTGCAGTCGGCGAAGTGGCGAACAAGCAGAGCGAGGACGCCTGACTAGAGAGCCTGTGCCAATTGCCGGGCCCGGACTGCGGTCGATGGGGACGTGTCATCTCCCCAGGTGAATGAGCCAATCCGGCTTACCAGTCCGATGCGCTGGACGTGATCTCGCGGGCGTGGTGGGACCAGTCCGGGTCGCTTATCAGAGCGGTGATGGCAGTGGCCATCTGCTCGGTGTTGCCGTCGATGCCGAGCCGGCGAAGCGTGCGGGCGATGCGTGCGGGGTGGGCCGGCCACCGTCCACCGGTGGTTTCGACCAGGGCAGCGAGGACGGTGGCCGCCTCGGTGTCGCTGAGTTCCACCGGCTCACCGGTCATGCCTCGTAGCCCGCGGCTGCCGGTGGTCAGCCAATGCTCGCTCGCCGCTCGGCGCACCGAGGCCCGGTACCAGGGATTGCGCAGCGATCGCATCAACGCTCCTTCGTGTTCAGTGGGCGTCCTGGTACGCCTGCTCGATCTCGGCGGGAATGCGCCCGCGCGAGGAGATTTCGTAGCCCTGTTCGGCCGCCCAGGCGCGGATCTCCTTGCCGTTCCCGCGTCGCCGCACCGGGGCGTCCGAGACGACGGGGCGATCCGAGCGTCGTTTGCGGCCACCGACCCGGGTGGCGTGCTCGATGAAGAATCCGATCTGCTTGTGAAACTTGCTGGCGTGCTTGTCTTTCAGATCGATTTCGTAGTCCACCCCGTTGACGGAAAAGGTGATGCTCTCCCCGTCCTCGCCGAAGTCGGTTCCGTCGATGTCGTCGACGAGTTCGACAACTACCTTGCGCGCCACAGTTCCCCGATCTCTCACGTCTTCTGCCAATTCAGCAGGCAGAACCCTACTGGCGGCCGCGGCCGATCAGGGGCACCGACCCCGGGGACGTGTCATCTCCGCAGGTCACTTGCCGGTTGTACGGCGCAGGAGCAGCCGGGGGCTGGTCCTATCGGGTGTGCACCCGGGTGTCCCTCAGGGGGACGAGCGCGAAGTAGATGGGCGGCGGACACAGTGCGATGGAGGGCAGGAAGGTGGGCACCTCCGGCCCCCACACGGTGATGGTGTTGACGGGATAATTTAAATTGGTAAACGGGACGCACACCAGTTCCAATTGGTGGGTATTCACCGATCCGGGTGCACAGGTCGACATGGCACCGACCGCGAAGAACTGCATGTCGCACCCACTCGGAGCTGGGGCGGCGTGTGCGTGCGCCGCGGTCAGGGACAGGGCGGCGGCCGCGGTGGACGCGACGACAGGGAGGCGCAGAAACCAAAGACATGGGTCCTCCGGTGGTGCGGGGCCCGACCCACCACCCATTCTCCCAGGTCAGGTGCCGCTACCGCGGTCTCCCCGACGAATCCGCTCACGGCGGGCATGCTTGGCGAGCAGGTGTTTCCGGTTGTTCGGGGCGCGGAACATCTCGTCGAGCATCCGGTTCTCGATGTTGTGATGGAAGCGGAGGATGCGTGTGGCCGCCAGATGCACCAACTCCTGACGGTCCGAGCCGACCCGTTCGGCGAGGGCGTCGAGGTGCGCGAGGAGTTCGTCGTCGAGGGCGACGTCGACCCGGGCTGTGCGCGGCGAGGCGGCGTGCCTGCGCCAGGGCCTCATCGGCCGCCGGGTTCTCGATGAGTCGGCGAATCCCAACCCGCAGCAGCGCGGACAGCCGGCGGGGACCGTACTCGCCCGCCAGCTCCTCTAGGCGGCGTTTGGTGTCCTCATCGAACCGGAAGACATGCCGTTTCCCGAACGGGTTCCCTTGCGGGCTCGGCGCCTTGCGGACAGGGGGCGCGGCGGTGGCCTGATCAGCGGCCTGCCTGCGGCGGGTGTTCCGGGCGATCAGCAGGTCCCGGTTGGCGTCCCCGCGGTAGATCTCCTCGGTCACCGCCTTCTCGAGGTCCCGCGGGTTCGCCAGGAGCTGGCGGGCGGCCAGGCGCAGGAGTTCGGCGCGGTCGGAGTCGAGCCGACCGGCGAGGGCGTCGAGCGCATGCGCGCACCCGTCGCCCCACGACAAGATACAGCGTCCTGACCGAGCACCGTCGCCGGCGTGTCGACCCGGCTTTCACTGTGCGGGCCGTCATCCGGATTGGTGCTCGATGCCGTGGCCCGGGTCGGGAGGCTCGTCGTGAGATCTGACCGGGGTGGACCGTCAGTGCGGCGCAGCATCCTGGTCACGGAGGAGGGACTTGGCGTTCGAGCAACTCGGCAAGCTCCTCGATGGTGACCTCCACGGTGCCGAACATATGATCACCCGAACGGCGTACCGCGGCAACAAGAGTCGGTCGGTCACGCTCAGTAGCGGACCCCCACCCGTTTCAACCGAGCGGGAGCGGCAACTTTGACGCAGCGTCATGGAAGGCTCGCACAATCGCGGCCGAAATCCGACCGCGGAAGGACACTTTACGGCCCTCCCTGATTGCCCACTCGCGAATCTCCTTGGTCGTCGCCTTCGCCGGAGCGGTGCCCGCCGCCGCTCCCGTCACCGGAGCCTTCTTCACGGCCGTCGCATCCGCAGCCGACTCCACAGCCGCCGACTTCGCGACCGACGTCTTCGCGACGGACGTCTTCGCCGGAGCCTTCCTCGCGGCCTTCTTCTTCACGGCCGTCGTCTCCGCGACCGACTCCACAGCCGCCGTCTTCGCCGCTGCCGTCGTCTCCGGGACCGACGTCTTCGCCGAAGCCTTGCTGACCGCCGACGCGCTCTTCGCCGGCGCCTTCGTCGCGACAATCTTCTCCGCGGCCGTCGTCTTCGGCGCTGTTGTCTTCGCCGGAGTCTTCTTCGCAGCCACCTTCTTCGCCGCGGCTGTCTTCTTCGCGGCTACCTTCCTCGCGGGCGCCGTTTCTGCCTGAGCGTCATGGAAAGCTTGCTCGATCTCGGCCGAAATCCGACCGCGAGGCGACACGTCACGGCCCTCTCCGATCGCCCACTCGCGAATCTCCTTGGTCGTCGCCTTCGCCGGAGCCTTGCGGACCGCCGCCGCGCTCTTCGCCGGCGCCTTCGTCGCGGCTATCTTCTCCGCGGCCGTCGTCTTCGGCGCTGTTGTCTTCGCCGGAGCCTTCTTCGCAACCACCTTCTTCGCCGCCGGTGCCTTCGTCGCGTCCGTCTTCTTCGCCGCCGGTGCCTTCGTCGCGTCCGTCTTCTTCGCGACCGACTTCTTCGCGGCAGTCTTCCTCGCCGCCGGTGCCTTCTTGGCGACTGCCTTCGTCGCGTCCGTCTTCCTCGCGACCGACTTCTTCGCGACCGACTTCCTCGCGACCGACTTCTTCGCGACCGACTTCTTCGCGGCTACCTTCCTCGCTGGCGCCGTTTCTGCCTGAGCGTCATGGAAGGCTCGCTCGATCTCGGCCGGAATCCGGCCGCGGGGCGACACTTCACGGCCCTCTCCGATCGCCCACTGACGGATCTCCTTGGTCGTCCTCTTCGCCGAACCTTCGGAATTCCTCGGTGATACCGCCATCGTGCTCTCCTTCTACATCGGCAATCGTCGACCGCACACAGTAACGGCAAGTCCGTCTCCGTACTGAGGGAGCTCACCCGAACTGACATTTTCAACTGTCTAAAGACATTGTCCAGGGGGCAGACCAACACGACCCACTTGAAGCTCAACCTCACATTCATCGACCTTCGTGCAGGACCAGCGTGGCTCGCCATGGCACAGGCTAATCTCCAATGACATTCCGACATTGCTTCAGCGGCTGCGGATTTGATGTGGCGGCAATGACAATTTCTGGGTTCAGGACGGCGAGCGGACGTGCGTCTTACGGCCCACCATCTACTCACCGACGACTGTGCCCGCAATTCCGGCGGTGCAGCGTCTCCCGGACTCTGGACGCAGCGGTACCGAACCCTACGGCGCAGGCGCGCGCTGGGGCGGCCCCACGGCACCAGCCCGCCCGATCCGACCGCGAATCACTTCCTGGTCGACGAGTCCTGTCGCACCGGTACCGCGCCGCCCGCGATCGCCTGCGAGATCCAGGTGGCCACACGCTGGAGTATCTCGGTGGGAGGCCGAGCTGATCTCGTCGCCCAGCGGCCACTATCTACGCGCGACGCAATCACTAAATGCCAAGCCGGACCGTAGCGGTCATTCCGCGGTGGCGGTGAGCGGACGCGCAAGCGCGTCGGCGACGGCTCGACTGCGCATCATTTCACGGATCAGATGCGCGAAATCTGTTGCCCCAGCAGCCTCCAAAGAGGCAGGGAGGTTGAACGCACCGCCGCGCCGCCGGTGATAGTCGATCTGCTCGAGCAGCACTTCACGCACCGCCGCAGGTGAGCTCTGGTTCACCAGCATCAGGAAGTCATCCGCCGTGTACACCTCGTAGGCGAGGATCTCGTCGTTCGCCTCCGCGAAGTCCAGGAACCGTTTGTCGTCGGTCACGACGTACTGGACGCCACCGTGCACGGCGGGGGCGTGCAGGTGGGCGTCGTAGTCGTCGGTGTACGCGAGGCCGGAATCGATGACGTAGCCCTTGATCCGGCCGTTTCGCGCCACCGCGATGATACGGTCCCGGATGCCGCCGACCTGCGCGTCGGAGTAGTGCGGGTGCTTCTTCCGGATGTGGTAGACCAGCTCCGCGAGGATGTCCTCGGTCCACGTCAAGTGGAACATCGGCGCTTTCCGGAAAGCGAGGAGGCATATCCAGTCTCGGAGTGTCCTCGAATAGAGGACGTTTGCATCCGTCAGAACCCCTGCGCTCACCCGAAGAGGATAGACGCAGGGGTCCCTGGACTCCGAGCACCGGTCAGTACGTCATGCCTTCTGAGTCTTCGAACGCGCGAAGGTCGTCGAAGGCTGCTCGCTGCGTGGCACGCTGCCGCTCTTGGTATGCGATGACATCAGTGCTCTTCAATCGGGTGTGGGTGCCGACTTTGTGGGCGGGGATCTCGCCCTCGCCGATGAGCTTCATCAGTGTCGGGCGGGAGATGTCCAGCATGTGGGCCGCGGTCGTGGTGGTGACCTCACTCGGCACCGACCCGATCGTGACGGTGCCGCCAGCGGCAACGACCGCCACCACCGCGGTGAGGATCCGCGCAAGCTCCGGGGGTACCGCCGACTCCAGGCTGACCGGATCTACGTAGCCGGCCTGCTCGACCTCCGTGGACGTGACTGTGAGGGTGGTCTTCGCGGCACGATCGGTCACAACTGCGCTCATCTCAAGCACCTCCTATGCCACAAATCGTAGCGATTTGCACTTATAAGTGCAAACCACTTTGGTTCGTGCACTCCCCAACAACCCATCAGTGGGACTTCTTCTCGGCGGCCGCGGTCGCCGGGTGCACGGCGATCAGGCCGAGGCCTTGCCGCCGCTTACACAGCCGCGCCAGCTCCCGATACGCGGCCTCACCGAGCAACTCGGTGAGCTCCGGCGCATACGACTGCCACACCGCCCTGGCGCCGACGTGCGCGTCCGGCGAGCCGGAGCAGTACCAGTCCAGGTCCGCGCCGCCCTCACCCCACCCGCGCCGGTCGTACTCGCTGATCGTCGTCTTCAGGACCTGCTCGCCGTCGGGTCGCTCCACCCATACCTGGGTGCGCCGAATCGGCAGCTGCCAGCACACGTCCGGCTTCACCTCGAGCGGCTCGATCCCGCGCTCGAGTGCCATCGCATGCAGCGCACACCCGATGCCACCCTCGAATCCAGGACGGTTGAGGAAGATGCATGCACCCTGGTAGCGGCGGGTACGCAGCGCCGGCTCGTCCTCGAGCTCGTCCTCCTCGATGTACCCCCTCTTCCCGAGACCCTGCTTCATGAACTGCCAGCCCTCGGGTCTGAGCAGCTTCACCGACTCGTGCAACCTCTCGACATCCTCCGCGTCGGTGAAGAACGCGCCATGCGAGCAGCAACCGTCGTCGGGTCGGCCCGCGATGATGCCCTGGCAGGCCGGGGTGCCGAACACGCAGGTCCAATGCGAGAGCAGCCACGTCATGTCCGCGGCAATGAGATGCTCGGCGTCGTCGGGATCGAGGAACTCCACCCACTCCCGAGCGAAGTCGAGCCCAACCTCGGGGCTCGGCATCATCTTGGCCGACGGCTCTGGATTACCTGCTGTCATCGAATACCTGCTGTCACAAAACCCCACGGTAGCCAATCCACGTAACAGACAAGGACTGATCGGATCTCCGTCCGGGAGTGAACAACACTCGACCCGAATCGCGCCGACGTGCGTGTAACGCCGCGGCCCCCACCGCGAATAACCAGCGAACGTTCTCGCGCCTATGTCGGGGCACGGGAGAAGGGCAACAACCCTCCTGATGTCGACACCCTCGGGTGGGGCGTGTCGTCACGTGTGTCGACGGTGCGCAGCGAAGAATCGATGTAGAACGCGACAGTCGAGGAGGGTGCGATGAACCCCAGTCGCATACGCAGGCTCCGGCCGGTGCCCAACACCGAGCCGCAGATGATGTTCCGCACCATCCACGGGTACCGGCGCGCCTTCCGCATGGCCGGTGACGGCCCCGCGCTGCTGCTGTTGCACGGCATCGGCGACAACTCGTCGACCTGGACCGAGATCATCCCGCACCTCGCCGAGAACTACACCGTGATCGCACCCGATCTACTCGGCCACGGACGCTCCGACAAACCCCGTGCCGACTATTCGGTCGCCGCCTACGCCAACGGCATGCGCGATCTACTCTCGACCCTGGGAATCGACCACGCCACGGTGATCGGACATTCGCTCGGCGGCGGCATCGCGATGCAGTTCGCCTACCAGTTCCCGCAGATGGTGGATCGGCTCATCCTGGTTTCCGCCGGCGGTATCACCACCGACGTTCATCCACTCCTGCGGCTCGCGGCGACGCCGATCCTCAATGAGGCACTGAAATTGCTGCGCCTGCCGGGAGCGGTGCCCGCGGTGCGGTGGGTGGGAACGGTGTTGACTCGGCTGCACGGCACTGCCATGCGCCCCGGTGCGACGCTGCACGACACACCGGATCTGGTGCGTATCTTGACCGAGCTGCCCGACCCCACCGCGTACGAGGCCTACCTACGCACCCTGCGGTCGGTGGTCGACTGGCGCGGACAGACGGTGACGATGCTCGACCGCTGCTATCTGACGGCAAGTCTTCCTGTTCAACTCATCTGGGGAGATTGGGATACGGTCATCCCCGTCAGCCACGCCCACTCCGCGCACGCGGCAATGCCGGATTCGCGGCTGCAGATCTTCCGGGGCGCCGGTCACTTCCCCTTCCGGGACGACCCCATGCGCTTTGTCCACACCGTCGAGGAGTTCCTGTCCGCTACGCGCCCATTGCCGTTCGACGAGGCCAGGTGGCGGCAACGGCTCAACATCGGAACCGTCGAGAAGACTCTTGCCCCCGACGCCTCGACGCGTGCCGCCGTGCTCGATGCGGTGGGATCCGCCGAACGCAGCGCCACCTGATACGGGCCCAGGTGACCGACGCCGGGCACAACACCCACGGGCCTTCCCCCCTGAGTGAGGACATCGTGAACACTGGGTCGTGAAGGTCCCAGAGGAAGAGATGTCACTGATGGCGATGAAGGCGTACTCGGCGGAATTCAAGGCCGATGCCGTCGCGCTGTACCTGTCCGACCCGAGCCACACCTTCGACGGCATCGGCAACGACCTGGGCGTCAGCCGCGAGACCCTGCGCAACTGGGTGCGGGCCGAACGCAAACGCACCGGCACCTCCACGGCCGAGCTCCGGGCCAGCGGGGCGGCGCGGTCGGCGTCCCGGGCGGGCGAGGTATCGTCCGAGTCCGTGTTGGAGGAAGAAAACAAGCAGCTCAAGGCCCAGATCCGGAAACTCGAAACCGAACGGGAGATCCTGCGGAGGGCCGCGAAGTATTTCGCGGGCGAGACCAACTGGTGAGCCGCTTCCAGTTCGTCGACGACCACCGCGACACCGCTCCGGTGAAGTGGCTGTGCCAGATCCTCGAGGTGTCCCGGTCCGGGTTCTACCGGTGGCTTGCCACCGCACCGGCCCGTGCCGAGCGCGCCCGGGCCGACGAGGAGCTCGCGACGCGGATCCGCGAAATTCACGACGATTTCGATGGCACCTACGGCGCCCCGCGCATCACGGCCGAACTGCGCGATGCCGGGATCGAGGTGAACCACAAGCGGGTCGAGCGGGTCATGCGCGAGCACGGGATCGTCGGCGTGCACCTGCGCAAACCGGTGCGCACCACCGTCCCCGATCCGGACGCGGCCGCGGTGCCGGACCTGATCCGGCGAAATTTCACCGCAAGCGCACCGAACACCCGATACGTCGGCGACATCACCTACCTCCCAGTCGGTGACGGTGAATTTCTGTATCTGGCGACGGTGTTGGACCTGAGTTCGCGACGGTTGGCGGGGTGGTCGATCGCCGACCACATGCGTACCGGACTGGTCACCGACGCGCTGCGGGCGGCCGCTGCCTGTCGCGGCGCCGCAGGTCTCGATGGGTCAATTTTCCACTCCGACAACGGAGCCCAGGGCGGATTCAATCGGTCGTCGCAACACCTGGCTGTTGCAGTGAGCGTAGCTGCTCGGCGAAGACCTCGGCCGGGGTTCGCCATTCGTGGATCTTGCGGGGCCGGTTGTTGATCGCCAGGGCGACGGCTTCGAGGTCCTCGGCGGACCACCTGGAGAGGTCGGTGCCTTTCGGGAAGTACTGGCGCAGCAGGCCGTTCGTGTTCTCGTTCGTCGGTCGTTGCCAGGGCGAGTGCGGGTCGGCGAAGAACACTTTCGTGCCGGTATCGAGGGCGAACTGGGCATGACCGGAGAGTTCCTTCCCGCGGTCCCAGGTGAGGGTCTTGCGGAGCTGCTCGGGAAGGGTGGTCATCGATGTCGTCAGCGCGGCGTTCATCGCGACGGCGCCGTAGCCACCGAGGGAAGGACCGTTCTTCACGGGTGGCTTCTCGCCCCAGCCCTCCAGCCGAGGCAGGTGCACGAGGATCGTCGATCGGCTGCTGCGCTCGACGAGCGTGCCGATTGCGGACCGGCCGGTTCCGATGATCAGGTCCCCCTCCCAGTGCCCCGGGACGGCGCGATCGGCGGCTTCGGCGGGGCGTTCGCTGATCACGACGTCCTCGGTGACATGCCCTTGCGGTTTGTTCTGCGACCGCGCTCGGGGAACCCGCAGCGCCCGCCCGGTGCGCAGGCACGCGACCAGCTCCCGTTTGAGCGCGCCGCGGCCCTCGATGAACAACGATTGGTAGATCGCCTCATGGCTGATGCGCATGGACTCATCATCGGGGAAGTCGATCCTGAGCCGGTGCGAGATCTGTTCCGGGCTCCACGCCGTCGCCCATGGCCTGTCCTGCCGATGCGGCTTGTTCAGTCCCTTCCACGCGGGCGTCTCAGGCCCACGGACGATCGTGCCGTCGGGTCGGCGGACGCTGCCGGAGAGCCGCTCCTGCACGTACTTACGCAACTCGTCGTTGCCCACGAGCTTCGCCGTCTTCGGGCGCTTCGCGGCCTGTTGCGCTTTCCACTGCGCCACCAGTGCCCGGTAGACCGGCTTGCCGCCCCGGGTCGCTGCGTTGCGGCGCAGTTCGCGTGAGATCGTTCCCGGGTCACGTCCAATCCTGCGGGCGATTTCGCGCACGCCAACATCCTGGGCGCGCAGCAGCGCGATCTCCTCACGCTCGGCGAACGACAGGTAGCGGCCCGTGGGCTCGTCCAGGCTGATCGGCGGCATGCCGCCAGCGTGGCGGAACCAACGGCATCCGACCGGCCATGACACGCCGACGGCCTCCGCGGCCTCGACCGTCGTCACTCCCGATGCGATCCGCCGCCAGAAGTCCCGCTGCACCGCGCGAGAGGGCTCCGGCCGGCCCGGTGAACGCATCGGAGGTCGCAATGCCCTGTCCGCCGCCCACTGCCGCCTGGCACCCACCGGCGCCGCAGGCATCATCTGCTTGTTGCCCCATCCCATCGCAAACCTCCGTGATCGAGGTGTTGCATCGACCGGTTGAGCCCGCCCAGTATGCATCGGCCGAGTTCGCCGCCCTCTGCCGTGAGCTCGGGGTGACCCGGTCGCGGGGTGCGGTAGGAACGTCGGCGGACAACGCGGCCGCCGAGTCGCTGAACGCGACGTTGAAACGGGAAACGCTGAAGGGGCGGAAGCGCTGGAACAGTGCGGGTGAGGCCCGCGCCGAAGTCTTCCGTTGGATCACTCGATACAACACCAGAAGGAGGCATTCCACTCTCGGTCAGATCTGTCCGATCGAGTTCGAGCAGCGATCGGCTACCCTGGCCACCGCTGCATAGGAATTGGTGTCCACATCTCGGGGGGAACGCCCTCGGGCGTCTCAAGCAGTGGCGTGGCATCGCAACTCGCTTCGACAAGTACGCCACCACCTACCTCGGTGGCGTACTCCTCGCCGCCTTCGTCATTCATCACCGCGTCCGCAAATAGCAGACACGCTCTAACCGCACCTGCCCCCAATCATGTGCGTGAAGGGCGACAGGCCCGTTCCAGAATAGCGGCGTCTTGTACACCGAACCATGGGTCTGGCCTTCTACACCCGCTCGTTGTGGCCGACGATCATGACGCACGGCATCTACGACCTGTTCGTCTTCTGGGTGATGATTCGGATGTGACGGCCGGGGCCCTGGCCTGCGTGGGCCACCACTCTCGGACGGGTTGTGCCATGCTGGGGGCACAGTGTCGAAGTCGCGGGGGTGACATGACTGTTCATACGTTGGTGCGATCCACAGGCAGGCGTGGATGGACGGTGCGGTGCGATCTGTGTGAGCACACCTTCGCCGCTGCCGTCGCCGGCCGGCCCGAGGCGGTGGCCTTCGCCGAGACGAACGGGTGGATCGTCGGCGAGCGCACGTGGTGCCCGATGTGCGCGGCGGCCCACACCTCCCGCCGCACAGCCTGAAATCGCCGATCCACAGCCCTGACCCGGAACTCCGGGGCGGTTGTTGGGCTGTGAGGATGGACTCGAAGGTTTCGTCTTGCATTGAAGGGAACAGGGTCTGATGGGGGAGCTGGCCGCGGCGAGCAAGGTACATGTGATGGTGTCGTACTG
The DNA here is from genome assembly GCF_017068375.1 of Rhodococcus koreensis. Classification (NCBI taxonomy): domain Bacteria; kingdom Bacillati; phylum Actinomycetota; class Actinomycetes; order Mycobacteriales; family Nocardiaceae; genus Rhodococcus; species Rhodococcus koreensis. The sequence continues at coordinate 414,382 of NZ_CP070610.1, read as the reverse complement.
GTGGAGCCGCGGCGACGGTCTCGCCAACCACCAGCTCGGCCAGATCCTCACCCGCGCAGCAGGTGTGGGTGAGGTTGATCTCACCGATCCGCAGTCGCTCGACCGGGCCTTACGTGTCGCGGTCGCCGATCCCGCGGTGCTGGCCGAGCTGGACCAGTGGTGGCAGATGGTCGAAACCCGCAGGGCCGGAAACGGCACCCGCAACCCGGGTCTGGGCCTGGATCAGTCGATTCGGTACCTCACCGACCGGCTCGACGCCGTCACCGTCACACCGGAGGCGCTCGGCGAGTGCCGCCGGCAGGTCGCCGCGGTCGATCAGACGATCATCAGCGCGAAGAACCTCCCCGAACTCGCGCACCCGGACGCCGAGATGCTCGACCTCCTCGGCCGCTGCCTGGAGGCACGTTCCCGAGTGCTGGCCCTGACATGACGACCCCACCGGGGTGAGCCGACGCCAAGGCGCGGGCCACAGGGTTGGACGGCGAGCCGCCACCCCCGGAAGCGACCTGCCAGCATTGCCATTAATGCTTGCATTGCCTGGCGATGCTGGCGATTCGGTGACTAGTGGGGACGTGTCGTTCCCTCTGGTCATGCCGCGTATTGGCCGCGGTGGTTCAGAGGTTCCAGAGTTGGAGCAGAGCGGTCCGCAGGCTGGGGGAGGCGATCCGGTGATCGGACCGGAGCCGGGGGCCCGGGTGCCCGAGGTCGGCGAGGGTCTGCTCGGCCTCCGAAACTGGGATGGGGGAGAGGTCCGCTCGGCTTCGCAGGAGGTGACCGATGGCGCCGCGGCTGTGGAGGATCGCGATCGCCTCGGAATCCACGACCGCTGGGGGGTAAATCCACTCGTTGTCGGCGGTGACGAAAATCAGGACGTCACCGCGCTCGAGGCGGCTCTCGGATTTGTCGTGGTGGAACCATTCGAGATGGTACTTCGCTGCCGGCCCGGCAGGGCCGCGATGCCGGCGCGCCTGCGTTGCCCACGTGTGCTGCTCGGTAGGACCGGGCGTGTAGTCGACGGTGTGTCGAAGAAACATCCGGGGGATCGTTGCGGGCAGGAACCCGGGGTCGGCGCGCCCGCGGCTCGTGACCCCGGGCAGTGGTACCGCCCGACCGATCTGCCACTGCGCGGTGGCGTTGTCGAGGAACGCCTGATCGACCTCGGTGATCTCCTCAATGCCGTCGATGAATGCCCGGACGGCGGCGACGACCTCCGGGTCGTCGGTGATGACCGCGGCCTCCTCGGCGAGGGTGGAGCTGTGAGAGGCGTTGGCGGAGCCGATGACCGCCCGCCGGTCGGTGGCGATGACATTGGCGTGCAGGTTCGGTGACGACAGCACCCGCACCCCGGCGTCCACGTAGTACGCGAGCGCGACCGGGGAGGTCGCGTGGGCGCGCACCGCGGCGCGGGAGGCGTTGACGACAAGGACATCCCCGGCGCGCAGCGGCAGCAGGGTAGGGGCGTCCTGGCCGAGGTGCGCGACCGCGGCACGGCGGGGACCGCGCGTGCGGATCGCGCGGGTGATGTGCGGCCACGGACTCGGCCCATGGAACGTGGTCCCCATACCCGGAAACGGTAGCGGGTGCGAACACCCGGTTGGGTGGATCCGCGATCGGCGGGCTCACAGACAGTACCCCGGATTCAGGCCGCTGACCTGTGAAGATGACACGTCCCCTTTCCCGCGGGGACCGATTCGCACAGCCCGCTACTGGTGTGAGGCGGTTGCCGTGACGGGCGCGGCCATCGGTCGATTCGGCTCGGCTGCTCGGTACCACCCACGCATGCCGAGGCCGAATACGTCGAGGTTGACCTGTGTCAGGGGTGGGGTGCGTCCACGCCTGGGGTGGGTGAACGGGCCCCCTGGGGTTGCTTCAGTTCGGGCGCTGGAGTGGGCAGAGTTGTCTCTGTCACCGACGCACCTCCCCGACATCCTCAGGAGCGAATGAATGATCAACGCCCGCCGAACCTTTACCGCCATCGCCTTCACTGCCTTTACGGTCCTGAGTGCGGCCGGGGCAGCGTCCGTCGCTCAGGCCGAGCCGATCGGCCCGAACGGTCCCACCGGTGGTCCGTGCCCGATCGTGAACACGGACTCGAACGGAAACGAGACGGTGACATACGGCAAGCCCGGCGACCGCAATGGCGCCCTGGTGTGCGGTGCGGACGGCGAATGGACGGTCGGCAAGACCAAGGCCAACCCCGGGCAGATCCAGATCCAGCCCGGACTCTCCCGCGGGTAACCGACAGCAGCCTCCGCCATCACCTCTCGAGGGTGAGTGCCCCGCATCGATGCCGATGCGGGGCACGACCGGTTCCGGGCCGGTGCGTCAACAGTCTCGAACGATCACCGTGGGATGCGAGATGACTCCGCACGCGCACGGCCCAGCGGCCCGCGGCGGATCGTGCACGGTGGGTTCACGGTGGGTTAAGGGCTGTATTCCGACTTGCTTAGGTGGCATGAGCGACTGCTGTACGTGCTCGGGTGACGAAGTTAGGGCTTGATCCACGACTCAAGCCAACGGAACCCGTGCTGCGGATCAAGGACCACAGTCCAGTCCCCCGATCCTTCCGTCAGCCCCGTCGTCCTCCACAAGCGCGGCAGCCTTGGCGAACTGCTGCTTGATCGCATCATGTACCAGGTTCTCGTGGGTTGTCAGAAAGATCACCACACCTGATGTACTTCGTCGAGCACCACGACAATCTGTGGAATGAGCAACGTCTCACAGCGGATCAGCTGATTCCGATGGCCCTGCGGCTCTTCGTTCTTCTGTTCCTGTCTGCTGTCGGCTACGTGGTAGTCACTGCGATGTCGCCATCGGCATCACGTCGCTAGGAGAGGGCAGTATCAGGCCGTCGTCGGAATGGTGAATAGTGCGGGCAGGAGACGACCTGTCGAGGCACGGGATACTTCGCGTGCCGAGTCCTGTCCGATCCGTCATTCACCAGCGTTCCTCAGCCGGTCTCACGGCAACACCTCGAGACCCAGGGCCTGGGGCGGGCCTTCATCGACTACCTCGAAAACGACTGGGACGACTTCGTCGCTTGATTACACCCCGAGCCGCGGTGCCGGGCTGTCGATGCGGCCGGCCACCGTGGCCGAGGACGCCCGGACCACCAGGACGGGTTCGAGCGCGACACTCGAAACGTCCTCTCCTTCGATCAACGACACCAGCCGCTGTGCGGCGGTCCGACCCATCAACCCGAGGTCTGTCCGGACGCTGCTGAGGGGTGGCTCGAGATATGCAGCCTGCGGAATGTCGTTGTATCCCACCAACGCAACGTCGTGTCCGACTCGCATGCCGTGATCGCCGAGGGCGCGGCCCGCGCCTATCGCAGTGTGGTCGTTGGCGCAGAACAGGGCCGAAGGGCGTTCGCGCTGAGCGAGCAGGGACGTGACGTACCGGTGCCCGTCCTCAACGCCGAACCCCCCGGCTTCGGGGCTCGACAGCACGGTGACCTGCGGGTGCCCTGCCATGACCTCCATGAATCCGGCTACTCGATCGATCGAGGTACTTGCCGCGGCCGGACCCGGCACCACGGCCACCCGCTCGTGTCCCATTGTGACGAAGTGCTCTGCCACCAGAGAGCCGCCGCGTCGGTCGTCGGCTGTCACCGATACCGCATCGTCGGACCGGCGCATCGCGAAGACGTACGGCACCGAGCTCGATTCGAGCTGGTGTGGAACCTCACGCCCCACCTCGGTGTCGCACAGTACGAATCCGTCGACTTTCCTGCTGAGGAGATGATCGATAGCCTCGGACCGCACCTCCGGATCGCCGTGGGTGGCGATGACCGCTGACAGGTATCCGAGTTCTCGCGACGCTTCCTCGATGGCGGTCGCCAGTATTGCCATCACAATGTCGCTGAGGACCGGAACGACGACACCAAGCATGCGCGAGCGCCCGCTCCGCAAGCTGGACGCAACCGGGTTGGGAACGTATCCCGCCTCGCGAGCCAACTCTTGGACCCGTTTGATCGTGGCCGCGGCCACTCGTCGGTTGTCACCGCGCAACGCACGGGACACGGTCGAGACGTCGACGCCGGCAAGTTCCGCCAGTTGCTTCATGTTCATGGTGGACAATCTTGTTCCCTCCCCGTAGACCCATCGTCGCGGCATATCGTTGCGAAGGCGAAACACCGATTGGGCCCATCGAGCCGGGCCCGCAGCACTGCCTGAACGGTCCATCCTACGCCAATCGATTGTTATGCCGCATCGCCCACGCCGCCGAGATCGAGGTCGAACCGCGTGGGCGCTGTCGGTCTCGGCGCCCCTGAGTGCGTCGATGAACTCGGGGCAGCAGACTGGCAGCAGATCGGGGCTCGTAGAGTCGGTGAGCCGATCTGTCTTAAATGGCGTCAGCGGTCATCGGCACGAAAATTGTCGCCTGGCTGTCTGGATTCCGGGTGCTGACATCAATGGGGAAACTAGAAACTAGGCATCGTGACGGGTAACGGCTCGAGTCGCCGATGATCAATGGCTCAGGCTGGAGGTTTCCGCCAGGCTCATATTGCGGGTCTCCGGCGCCCACATTGCCGAGATCACCAATCCGACGACAGTAATCGCGAAGGCCCCGTACATCGTCGTTGAGATGCCGAAATTCTCGAGGGAGATAGGCACCAGGAACGTGCCCACGGCCGCCCCGAATCGGCTCAGCGCGGTCACAATACCCATTGCAGATCCGCGTAGCTCGGTGGGAAAGAGTTCGTTGGGGTAGACAAACGACATGACTTCCATCCCCCCGCTGAACAGTGCATAGGCGGCGAAGAGGACAGCTGCCCAGATTGCGGGGGCATCCGAGAAGATAGCGAGGAGCAGCATTGGGATAGCCGCCCAAGCGAAGCTTTGAATCGTCATGGTACGGCGTCCCACGCGGTTGACCAGGAGGAGCGCGATGACGCAGCCAACCGCGAAGAAGAGCTCAATGGCGGCCGAGCCCAGAGTGCTCGCGCGTCCCTCCAAGTGCATTGCGCCCACCAACTGAGGTCCGAAGGCGAAGATCGCATACACCGGAATGATGAGACAGATCCATATCGCGGTGACGAACAGCAGCCGACCAACGTACCCGGCTTTCACGACTGCGAAGAGGCCCCCGCCTGCGCGCGCTTCTGCCGGCGATTCATCGACTCTGACGCCGGGTCCGAACACCTTGGCCATGACCGAGTTGGCCTCCTCGACTCGCCCATTCCGCGCCAGCCACAGGGGGGACTCCGGAGTGCCGATCCGCATGACGGCGATGATGGCAGCGGGGACGGCAGTACTTGCTAGCATCCATCGCCACGCTCCGTCCCCGATCGTGGACAACATGATTTCCCCTGTGACGTAGGCGGCCGCGCCTCCGACGAAGAAGAGAGAGATCAGTACACCCAGCAACGGGCCCCGCAAACGCTTGGGACTGAATTCGGTTAGCAGTGCCGGCGCGATCGGGTAATCGATGCCGACCGCCAAACCAACCAGCAACCTCATGATGATCAAACTGAATGCGCCCTCTACGAAGAACGAGGCGATCGACAACGCCGAGATAGCTGCGAGATCCCATTTGTAGATGCGCTGCCGTCCGAATCTATCTGTCAGGTAGCCGCCGATGAACCCGCCGAAGAAGACCCCGAGCAGCACCATCGCTGCAACGGCACCCTTGGCTGCGGCAGACAAAGCGAATTCGGGACCAATCTGCACCATCGCCACACCGAAGATCGCGAGAACGTATCCATCGATGAAGGCCCCCCCACTTGCACAGGCGGCAAGCCGGATATGGAACAGACTTATGGGTACGTCATCGAGGAGGCTTGGCATTGTGGTCTCCGCTAGGTCTGACGGCATACCGTCAGACTTCGTCGTTTCGATCTTCATCATTACTCTCTCCTGCCGGACGAGCGCTCGCCACATATGCCAAACGTTTGGTAAGACGATACGAGCGACTTCCCTGCAACACAAGAGCGGGAACGGAAATATGCACATCTGGTTGCGGCCGCGGGAGAGCTGGACGGCAAGAGCAACAGATTCAGCTCTGCGGTTGCCAAACGATTGGCAGGCGGTCGATTTATTGCTACCGTGCTTGCAGTCACATCGGCTCTATTGGGCTCGGACACACGTCCTTGGTAGGGCCGGTGCGATGACGACTTCCGGCAACCCCTGCGGCAAAGCCGCCGACCCGTCTACTGATCCGATCCGACAGGACTTCCGTGCCTGACACCGCTGACGACTCAAGGAATCGCCATGAACGTGAACCACGTACCGCCGGCAGGTGGTCGGGTGACCTCCCATCCGACCACCGCAGACTCGGTGCGTCTCGACCATGATGTGGACGCATACCGCACGCAGCGTCGCCGCCAGCTCAACGAACTGAATCGCCGCAACAACGCCCGCCAAGTTCGGACCGAAAAAGACGCAATAGTCCACTTCGCCCGGATCTGGGCTCCGTACGGCGGAGCACCCACAGAGGAGGTCTTCCAAACATTCGGCATCTCCCGCCAGCAGTTCAACGACAAACTTTGGCAGACGGTTGAGGGTGTTGAATTCGACGCGTCGATCGTCCGCGAACTTGCACGCGTCTACACGCGACAGCACCCCTAACGGCCAAGTTGCCTCCAGAAAAAAATCTCCATTCAAGGAATGGAGATGCTCGAGACGGCCATGAGGCAGTTCATGGGTCCACGAGTCTCACCGTATGAGGTCCGTCGACCGTGGGCCGACCAGTTCCTTCCGGCAAAGGTGCTCAAGTGGGTAGGACCGCGGATTCACTCGTACTTGCTGCGACATGCACCCACACCAAATTGAACCAATGCATCAGCATCTCGAAGGAGAGAGCGTAGTGACACGTGTGGAGAATCCAATGTCGTTGGAACGCGGCCCCGACTGGTCCAACCGGTTGGTCCTGGCACCCCTGACAAATCAACAGAGTCATGTAGATGGCAGTCTGCACGAAGACGAACTGCAGTGGCTGCGGACACGCGCCGCAGGCGGGTTCGGGATGGTGTTGACGTGCGCTGCGCACGTGTCGCGCGGAGGGCAGGGATTCCCCGGGCAGCTCGCAGTATGGAGTGACCGATTCTTGCCTGGTCTGGCCAGGCTCGCCACAGTACTGCGCGAGCAGGGAACTCCATCGGCGGTCCAGCTGCACCACGGTGGCATGCGTGCGCGGCCGGAGCTTTCGGGAGTCCCTCCGATTGCCCCGTGGGATGATCCCTCCAGGGGAGTTCGTGCGATGACGACGGACGAGATCCACTGCTTGATCGACGATTTCGCCAGTGCTGCTCGACGGGTCGAGCGAGCCGGTTTCGCAGGCGTGGAGGTCCACGGTGCTCACGGTTACCTGCTGTGCCAATTCCTGGACGCGCGCCGCAACAACCGTACCGATGGCTACGGCGGTACGTTCGACAATCGGTCACGAGTGATCTTTGAGGTACTGGAGGCCGTACGAGCAGCGACGGGGCCGTCGTTTCAGGTGGGTGTGCGCCTGAGTCCCGAGCGTTACGGCATAACGATTTCCGAGAGCCGTCTTTTGGCTGAAGAGGTGATGACGTCGGGGCTCGTCGACTACCTCGATATGTCACTGTGGGACGTGTCAAAACGGCCACATGGGGACGATTCCGGCAGCATGGCTCTGTCAACTCGATCTGGCCCCACCTTGTCGGCTCGAGTTGGCCCCAGCCGACCCTTACCCGTGAGGGTGTGACGGCTTGAAGTGGCCCCACCCCGATGCGGTGAACTGGGCGTTCTGGGTTGGTCGAATGTCCGGGCTGGACGCCGCGATGTCGACGGTGTTGTCCGTCCGCCCGGCATGGTCTCCGGTTAGCTCGCGGCTTGAGCTGCTGCCCTGGTTTGAGCGAGCCGGTAGCTGTCGGTGCCGGTTTCGATGATCGCGCCGCCGAAGGTGAGTCGGTCGACGATGGCCGCGCAGAGCCTCGGATCGGTGAATGTCCGGGTCCAACCTGAAAATGACTGGTTGGACGCAATCGCCACGGAGTTCTTCTCCTCGCGTTCGGTCAAAACCTGGAACAACAACTCGGCACCGCGTTTGTCGAGTTCCATGTAGCCGAGCTCGTCAATGCAGAGCAGATCCACCCGCCCGTAGCGGGCGATGGTCTTGGCGAGCAGTTTCTCGTCGGCGGCCTCGACGAGTTCGTTGACCAGCTTCGTCGCCAGGGTGTAGCGGACCCGGAAGCCGGCCTCGGCGGCGGCGGTGCCCAAACCGATCAGCAGGTGTGATTTGCCGGTGCCGGAATCCCCGATCAAACACAACGGTTCGCCCTTGCGGACCCAGACGCAGCTGGCGAGGCTGTTGATGGTGGCCGGATTGACGTTGGGGTTGGCGTCGAAGTCGAAGTCCGCCAACCATTTCTGGCGCGGGAAGCCGGCAGCCTTGACCCGGCGGATGCTGCGGCGGCGGGCACGGTCGTCGCATTCGGCGAGCAGCAGGTCAGCGAGGAAGCCCTCGTAGGTCAGTTGCTCCTTGTGGGCGACGGTGAGCATGTCCTCGAACCGGGTGCGCACCGTCGGCAGCCGCAGATCACGGCAGGCCTGCTCGATCGCGGTGGCGGCGGCCTCGGGGGTGAGTCCACGCCGGCGCCGTGCGGCGGCCGGTGAGGTGGGGGTCGACCCGGTCATGATGATGCTCCTTCACGTGCAGAGACGGCGTCCGAGGAGGGTGGCGGCCGCCGCCGCAGCAACTCGTCGTAGGCGGCGACGGTGGGAAGCGGACGCGAATCCGGTGGCAGCCCGGCGATCACCGCCTCCGGATCGGTCAACCTGCGTGCGGTCATCGACACCACCTTCGACGGTGCCGCCGCAACTGGGGTGACCGCGTCGTCGGGACGGTCGGCGGCGGCCTTGCGGGCCTCGACGGCCACCACGTCCGCGCAGGCGGCCCCGACAGCGACCGCGGCGCGGAGCCCGGCGGTCACATCCGCGTGTGCCATGTTCCGATGCAGCAGCAGCACTTCGACCAGTGCGCGGGTGCCGTCGGCGTCCCCGTGCACCGATCGTGCCAGCGCCCAGAACGCCTCGTGGTCGACGGTGAACGTCCCCGCCGCCCGCGCCTGGGACAGCGCAGTCGACCCCGGTAGCGCGCCAGGTTTGCGGGCGAGGACCTCGAGGTAGTGATCGAGCACCAAGGCCTGCGCACCCTTGCGGGCGAGGCGGAGATGGCGGGCGACCTCCCGCCGGCCGTCGAAGATCACCACCTCACTGGCCCGCAGCGAGACCCGCACCTGCCGTCCGATCAGGTAGATCGGCACCGAATAGTGGCACTGGCGCACCGTGACCCGCGCATATCGGTCCACCCGCGGCGTCAACCACAGGCCGGGCTCGAACTCCTCGGCCGGGAGCGGCCGCAACAAGGGCCGTTCGGTGGCGAAGTCCTCACCGACGGTTCGGATCCGGGTATCGATCCGCCGGTCGTCGTCCGCCCGATCCGCCGCGGCGAGGCGGGCGTTGAGCTCGTCCAGGGTGTCGACCTTCGGCACCGGGACCAGGTGGTTACGGCGGAAGCGCCCCACCTCACCCTCCACACCGCCCTTCTCGTGGGCGCCCTCGAGACCAGACAAGCAATAGAAGGAATCGAAGCCGTAGTACGACCGGAACAAAATCCACCGATCCGACTCGGACCGGTTGCGCCCGAACAACACCCGACGCACCGCAGACCGCAGATTGTCGTACCGGATCTTGCCGGTCGGGACACCACCGATCGTGGCGAAGGCGATCACATGGCCCTCGATGAACGCCTCCTGCCCCTGCGAGGCGAATACCCGGTGCACCGCCTTGCCCGAGTGCGACAGCCGGAGGGTGAACAGGAAACACTTCGTCCGCACCCCGGCCAGATCGATCCACACATCTCCGAAATCGACCTCCGCCTCCGCACCGGGAAGATGGTCTTGCAGCACGAAGGCCGTCTCGGTTCCCCTCCCGGACTCGGCGACGATCTCCGGGCGTCGGCGGGCGACGTAGTCCCGCACCGACGAGTACGAGGCCTCGCAGCCGTGCTCGTCGATCAACCTTGTCCAGATCCGTTTGGTCGTGTGCCTCTGCTTCCGCGGCGCGGTCAGGTCCGTGACCAGCATGTCATCGATCACCGTCTTGAACCGTTCGAGCTTCGCCGCGATCCGCACCGGCCTCTTGCGGGGAGGCGGAATCGGAGACTCCAAGGCCGCGCGCACCGTCCGACGATGCACACCATGGCGGTCCGCCAGCGCGCGGATCGACAAGCCCTCACACCGCGCATCGCGGCGGATGTCCTCGAAAAGCTGCACCCGAGACTCCAACCCGAACCCCTCACGGCCGGCGGTGTGGTCGTCTCGATCATCGCGCCCACACCCGTCACCGGGATTCACACCGACGAAAACAGCCACCCCGGGCGTGTCGCGGTGGGGCCACTTCGAGCCGTCACACCCTCACCGGATAAGGGTCGACTGGGTCCAACTCAAGCCGCCCGACCGGGGCCACTTCAGACTGCCAGAGCCAGCAGCACGCTCATCGACGCCTTCGCTTCCCTGTCGAGAGGAAAGGCAAAGCTCGGGGTCGCTGGCAAGATACTGTCGGGAACCGTTGCGCAGTTGTGCCTTGACCGTGGTGCCGATTTCGTACTCATCGGCACTGCGGCCATCCTTCACCACGACTTCGCGGCCAGAGTGCTGGCCGACCCCGCGTTCACTAGCCTTTGCCAACCCGTTTCGCGGCGGCACCTGGAGACACAGCATTTGGGGGGTGCCTTCATTGATTACCTCGCGACCGACTGGGATGATTTTGTCGCGTGACAGACCCCGATGCGCGATGGCGGGCTGTCGACCGAGTCGCCCGACTCAGAGGATGCCCGGACCGCAAGCGCTGGGCCCAACGCGACACCCGGGACGTCTCGTCCTTCCAGCACGGACACCAACCGTGTAGCTGCAACTTCGCCCATCGAATCGACTGCGAGATGCCGAGGAACCCAGCCAACCCAACATAATGTCCGACACCCAACTAACAGGAACTGGCCGCCGGTGTCCTTGAACAGCTCGAACTTCGCAGTTATCGCCACTCCCCAGCCATCGGCGGTGGCACACACTATTCCAGTGACTCTGTTCGATTGCGTGCACGGGCGTCTCTACCTACAAAGAGGTCCGAGTGCGGGCAGCAAGGTTCGACGTCGACGCCCTGATCAGGCTCGACTTCATTCTCGACGTCGACCTTCCCGACCCGCCCGACGTCACCACCGTGTAGCAAAGGATTGCCTGGTCGAACGGTCGGTCCCGTTATCTCCCGGCCCACCGTCGGGGCGCTCGTGGTCTCTCCCCTGGAAGTTATGAATGTTGTTGCTGCTCTGCGATCCATGCGGCGATCTGCGCCCGCGTATGGAACCCGAGTTTGGTGAGAATGTGCTCGACGTGTCCCTGGGCGGTGCGAGGGGAAATCACCAACTGGTCAGCGATTGCTTTATTGGTCAGGCCCTCGGCTATCAGTTCAGCGACCTGCCGCTCTCTTTTGGTCAGTGTGACTGTTGTGTCGCCGGTTGACGGCGACGGAGCCGCCGGGACTCGCTCGCCGACAGCGTAGGCGACGGCAGCCTCGAGCCCGAGTTGCCTACCTTCCTCAACGGCAGTCATGAAGGTCTTGTCGGTTAGCGTCCGCCGACAGGTTTGCACGCACTCTTCATGGTGCACGAGGAGGCCTGGAAGCAAGACCGGCGACGTTCCGACGACATGAGCGAGGGACTCGGCGGCTCCCATCAGGACAGCGGCGCGGTGTGCCTCGCGGGCATCACCGGCGATCCATGCGAGCGCGTCGAGGCACGCCGCTGAACCCACCGGGTCCTGCACACGTCTCGCGATCCGTATTAGTGCTTGCTGAAGAAGGTCCGTGGCCCGTGCGCGATCACCTTGCTGCCACACCGCAACGGCCATGCCCCATCGCGCAAAAGCCGAGTTGACGGATTCACCTTGTGTGTCGGTGATGTCGAGGGCTTCCTGATAATAGGCCATCGACTGTGCGGTCTCTCCGCATAATACGTTCGAGAGCCCCAACATGATCAAGGCCTCGACTTGAAAGTAGATGCGGTTCTGTTCGCGAAACACTTCGAGGGCCTCCGCCAGAAGCGTGGGGGCACGGGTGTAGTCACCAGCGAAGACTTTGAGGACTCCGTCGGCGTGGACGGCCAGTGCATGCGGCAGCGGATCGGTCATCTGCTCGGCGAGCACGCGTGCCTCCGCTACGGCCGCTGCTGCAGAGCTGAGGTCGCCCTGCCAGTCAGCGAGGGCACTGACAGAATAGAGTGCTTTGACCCGATCGATGGTTGGTTGCCCGCTCTGGCGGGCCAGAAAGTGATCGAGCCAATACCGCCCTTCGCTGCACAGTCCTCGGGAGCTCCAGAAGAGGTGCATGGCGTTGGAGATTCGGAGGCCGGTGTCCGGATCTTCGGACAGGTAGTAGTTCAGTGTCTCCCGCAGGTTGGATTGCTCCCGCTCGAGGCGTGCGATCCATTCGAGCTGCCGCGGGCCGATCCATTCGGCCTCGGCGTTCAGCGCCAACTGCAGATACCAGTCACTGTGCCGACGAATCAGTTCCGGTAGTTCCTCGGTTTGCTCAGACCTCGTCCGGCCGTACTCGCGCAGGGTCTCCAGCAGTCGGAAGCGCACGACGTCGTCGCGTTCCTCGCGGATCAGAATCGATTTCTCGACGAGAGAGGTGATCGCGTCGAGGAGGGCTTCCGCTGTCAGGTTCATCCCGCAGACGGATTCTGCGGCGTCGAGTTCGACTCCGCCAGCAAACACCGAGAGACGTGCCCACACAAGTTGTTCCAGTGGTGTGCACAGTTCGTGGCTCCAATCGATACACAATCGCAGCGTCTGTTGCCGTGTCGGTGCAGTTCTGCTACCACGGGTAAGCAATGCGTAGCGGTCGGTGAGCCGCTGCAGAATCTGTTCCGGTGACATGGCCTGCAGTCGAGCCGCGGCCAGTTCGAGAGGGAGAGGTAACCCGTCCAGGTGCTGACAGATTCGGGTGACCGCCATTCGATTGTCGTCGGTGAGCTCGAAACCTGGTAGCGCAGTCGCGGCGCGGTCAGCGAACAATGTCACCGCGTCGTAGCTGGGCAGACCTTGCAGAGACGGATCACGGTCGGGATCGGGGACGCTGAGCGGGGGAACACGTAGTGCAACTTCGCCGCCGATGCCGAGCGGCTCACGGCTCGTGGTGAGAATTCGGACCCCGGGGCAGGTTCGAAGCAGCGACTCAGCTAACTCGGCCACCCCACCCACCAACTGCTCGCAGTTATCGAGCACGAGCATCAACTCGCGCGAGGAGAGGAACTCAATCAAGGCTTCCTGGCGTGGAATCGCCATCTGATCTCGAATACCCAGCGCCCCTGATACCACATCGACTAGTAGGGATTCTTCGCGGAGTTCTCCCAACTCGACGAACCAGACACCATCGGCAAACGCACGGTGCACGTTGTTGGCAACCTTCAGCGCGAGGCGCGTCTTACCGACACCGCCGATGCCCGTCAATGTGACCAGGCGAGAGGATCGCAGAAGGGTTTTTGCTTCGGTTAGCTCTCTTCGTCGCCCGACGAAACTGGTCAGCTCGAGGGGGATGTTCCCTTTGGTGCCCCGGCCGGATTGCGCGGAATGTGCGTGCGACATCGGCACCGGGCCGTGCGGCTCGGAAACTGGTTCGGCACGAAGTGCCATGTCGTCGACCTGGTGCCCGTGGCGGAGCTGGGTGCCACGAAGCTCGTTACCGAGTTGCTTCGCCGATGGGCGTTCGTGCGGATCACGGGACATGGCCCGCGCGATCGTTTTCGATATCTCGTCGGAGATGCCGTGGCCGCTCAAATCAGGGATGGGGTTGGTCGCGATGCGTAGGAACTGCGCGACGATTTGCTCGCCGCTGCGGCGTTCGAACGCGGCATGGCCGGTAAGTACGCAGAACAAAGTGGCGCCGACGGAATAGACATCCGACGACGGGGTCGGCGGATCTCCCCGGAGAACCTCGGGGGCTGTAAAGGCGGGTGACCCGGTGACCGAGCCGGTGGCGGTCTCGAACCCTCCCGAGATATGAGCGATCCCGAAATCTGACAGTGCCGGCTCCTGATAGTCGGTGAGCAGAATGTTCCCGGGTTTGATATCCCGATGAAGAATGCCCAGCCGGTGTGCGGACTCCACAGCACCTGCGATCTTCACTCCGAGGCGCAATGCTTCGTTCAATGCCAGTGGGCCTTGGCGGCGGATCCGCGCCTCGAGAGAGCCTTGCGGGTGATATGGCATCACAATGTATGGGCGACCGTTGTCGGTGGACCCGACCTGAAGGACTGTGACGATGTTCGGGTGCCCCGTCAACCTGGCCATTGCGCGCTGCTCGCGGAAGAATCTCGCCCGGTTCTCTGCATTCAGGTCGGCGGTCAGAATTTTCACAGCGACCGTGCGGTCGAGCTCGTTTTGTACGCATCGGTACACGACACCGAAACCGCCTCGCCCAATTTCTTGGGCGTTCCCGAATCCGGCAGCTTCCAGCTCGAACGTGATTGTCGACCCCATGCTGCGCTGGGTCCGCAGAGGATCATCTTCGGACATCGGGCACCCGCGATTCATCTGGTTTCGGCACCAATGCGATGCCGCACCCTACTCAACCTGCCAATGCTGTGCCTCAAGAGTAACTTGTGCGCATTACCAGCCTCGGCTGCGAGGCTTCGGAGCGGGCACGGTTGTTGTCGCACGCAGGGCGCGACGGTCGTGGAGGCGTCGTGCGCCGCCGAGGTGACCGCGCCCACCGCGCGCCGGGGATCTCGACTCCGGCGATCATGGGCGAAGTCAACCGGTCGGTATCGGCACCCACGTCGAACGCAGGCTGCACCTGCCCGACGGGCACTCCGCGGAGAACGTGCGCGAGATCCTCACACGCAACCGTCTCGCTGCGTGGCCGGGATGTTTGTGGGGCCTCCAGTGCCCGAGCGGTCTAGTCGCACCAAGCCCATTCTGCAACGTATCTCGTTCGGCCGTAATTAGTTCCAGCTCTGACGGTGTCGATCCAAGATCATCACATGACGATGAATGAATCCAAGCCCGGGGACATTAGGGCAGGCCGGTTCCTATCCTGCGGGCTGCCTCACCGACGGACGCCCCGAAGTCGGCGCCGAGATCGTCGTTCAGTCGACTGATCGGTAGGGCCAAGGTAACGGCACCTACGACGCCGTCGTTTCGGTGCACGACGGCGGCGGCGATGCCGACGGAGCCGTCCCCTGATTCTTCTCGATTGAACGCATACCCGTTGCGCCGGATCTGATCGAGTTCTTCTTCGAGTTCGAGGCGGGTTTGAACCGATCGCGGCGTCACGGCCGGCAAGGTTTCACTGGGATACAAACGGCGGAAATCGAACGGGTTCAACGCAGCAAGTATGGCCTTGCCCGCCGCTGTGAGGTGCGCAGGAGCTCGGTCTCCGAGTCGCTCGACCACCCGCAACCGATGGCTTCCCGGAACGAAGTCGACAACGACGACGTCACGCCCCTCGAGTACAAGCAATCCGCTCGATTCCGACGTCACGTCGCTCAAGCGCTCGAGCTGCGGCCGAGCGACCGACTTCAGATCGAGATCCGCGAGGACCCTCAGTCCTACTTCGAGGAGAACGGGCCCCGCCTCGTATGCCTTGCTCTTGACCTGTTGCGTCACGAAGCGGTGATGCTCCAGCGTCGCGAGCAGTCGGTGTGCCGTGGATCGAGCGACCCCGAGCTCACGAGCAACATCGGCGACTCGCACAGCCGGAACAGTGCCGAACATCAGCAAGATCTTCAACGCATTGCCGACCGAACCGGTCACTCCTGAACCGCTGGTGTTCTCTCCTGCCGGGGAGTCGCCAAGACTACTATCGCGCATCCGCCGAACCACTCCCTTGCTGCAAAGCGAACCTGATTCCGCCACGCGGAATCTAGTAGCACCTTACAGCCCTTCGTCAAGGCGAACGGAAGGGCAAACCCTGCTAACCACCCCTTCCCTCAGCATTCGTGTTCTGCTAGGTTGAATGCCATTCCTATCAACGGAACGGTCGAAAGCCGCTCTTTACAGATTGCTCGCGGCAGCGCCTATTGGCTCCTATACAGAGGAGGCCGCGGCCGGCAGCTCAGGAGACAACATGTCAGAAAAGCCCGAATCCACGATTGGTGAACTCGGCAAACAGGGGATGGGTCGCTTCACGGGCGTGCAGACGTTCATGCGCGCCCCTTACCAACCCGATCTCGAGGGTGTGGACATCGCACTCGCGGGAATCCCGTTCGACTTCCAGGGCGGACGAGGCTCCGCGAAGCAGGGGCCGTCGCAGGTACGGCAGATGTCCGGCCTCATCCGACGGGTGAGCTTCGACGGCGTCTCGCCTTTCGATCTATGTCGAGTCGCCGATATCGGTGACGCCGTCCTCAATCCCATGAGCCCTCGCGTAAGCCAAGACCTCGCTGCAGAGTTCGTGGGCAGGGTGGCGGACCGCGGTGGAGCCCTCGTGGCTGTTGGAGGTGACCACGGGACCACCTATCCGATCCTCAAGGGCCTCGTGCGGAACGGCCCGGTCGGCCTGATCCACTTCGATGCCCACCCGGACACCTACGACGATCCGTACGGTGGCTACATCCATCACGGCAACGCGATCCGGGCCGCGATCGAAGAAGGATTGGTCGACCCGAAACGCACCATCAGCCTGGGCATTCGTGGAACTCGCTTCATGTCCACCGACCGTGATTACCACGCACAACATGGAATGCGCCTGCTCACGATCAACGACGTGATCGAACTCGGAATCACAGAAACCGTCGCCGAGATTCGCCGTGTGGTCGGTGACGGCCCGACATACATCACCTTCGACATCGACGCGCTGGATCCGCCCTATGCCATCGGTACGGGGGCACCCGAACCCGATGGGTTGTCGATGCGCGAGGCATTGGCAATCCTGCGAGGACTGAAGGGGTTGGACATTATCGGCGGAGACGTCATGGAGGTGGCGCCGCCACTCGACCCGAGCGGTCACACGGCGCTGAATGCCGCAAACATCATGTTCGAGATCATTTGCGCTATCGCGCTCGCTCGCGTCTCCAAGTGCGGAATCGCAGGCAACGGAGCGCGACATGAAGTATGAGGAATTCGAGAACCTGAGCTTCGAGCGCCGCCCCAACGGTGTGCTCCTGGTCCACATCGATCGTATCGCGGCCGACGCGCGAACTCATGACGAGTTCGCGGAGGTGTGGCGCACGATCGGGCGCGACGATGACACGCGAGTCGCGGTTATCACCGGACGGGGGAAGGTGTTCTCGGCCGGCGGGGATCTCAAGGAGAACGGCACCCCTGCGGCTAGCTTGCGCTCCGACCGAGTACTGAGGTCGGGCAAGGTCGCCCTCGACATCGTCTACAACATGCTGGACCTCGACAAACCCATTATCTCCGCGATCAATGGGGTCGCGGTCGGGGCCGGACTTGCCGTCGCACTGACCGCAGATATCAGCATCATCGCCGAGGACGTGCGGATCACCGACGGTCACAGCAGGATCGGCGTGGCGTCCGGTGACCATGCCGTAATGCTCTGGCCGTGGATGTGCGGGATGGCCAAAGCCAAGTACTACCTCCTCACCGCTGACTTCCTGACTGGGGCAGAGGCGGAGCGCATTGGTCTCGTCAGCAAGGCGGCGCCGGCGGAAGCGGTGCTGGATGAAGCGCTCGCCGTTGCCGACCGACTCGGGCGAGGGCCGCAGCGGGCACTGCGATCAACCAAGCGTTCACTCAACCATGTGTTGCGCAGCGCTGCGCCGGCCTTTGAACTATCGGTGGCGCTCGAAACCATCGATTTCTACCAGGAGGACGCACTGGAAGGACTCACCGCCTTCCAGGAGAAGCGGGAACCGCAATTCCCATCGGCCTCGGGTAGCGCGACTGCCTAGGGCAGGGCGAGAGGGTCCCCGGCTTCTAGGACAACGGCGTTCTGCTGCCAGCGACCCTCAGGATGACGACGAGTCCCATCCGGACTCGTCGTCATCCGCATTCTCGATTGATCGTCGTAGTCGTCAGGCAGTCTCCTGGTGGGGGCGTGCGCCTGTCTCGCAATCCCGCTGTTCTCGTGAGGTAGTCGCGTACGGTGCGCTAGCTCGCAGGAAGTCGGATTCTGCTTGACCAGTGAGCTTCCGGAGGAAGTGCGTTGACGACGCGCAGGCGGGAGATCGTGAACGATCGCGCTGAGAGTTGTGTGCGCTCGATCAGGTTCCCCGGAACGATTGCACCCACACCGCACCATTCCTCTCACGCAATTCGATCAGCATCTCTTGTGCTGCAGCATCGAACAAACGTAGAGTACGACCGGTTACCAAACGATTGGCAACCGGCAGGACGTGCTGGCGCTGCTGCTGCCGGTGTTCAGTCTCGTGAACGAGCTCCGAGGCGATGCCACGGCTGACGCCGGCTCTCGGTAGGGCCGCAGTCGACGACGAGGGCCACGAGCGCCACCCTGGATGCCAAACGGTTGGCATATTGGATGGTGCCTCCACAACGGAATCGGACACACCGAAGGACTTGTCATGACGACCGACCTGAACGCCGGGAGATCCCCTCTCGACCTCGAATCGCCACATTCGATCCCTGTCACTGCCACCGCAACCCCCGGCGGGGACGCTCCCGATGTTGACACTGGCCCACTGGCGTACGCCAGGGCGCAACTTTCGGACGCGATCGCGGTACTCGACCTGGATCAGGGCGTCTACTCCATGCTCGCCAATCCGAGGCGCGAAATGACCGTCAGTATTCCACTGCGGCGAGACAACGGAGATGTCGAGGTGCTGACCGGTCACAGGGTGCAGCACAACGTCTCTCGCGGCCCCGGCAAGGGCGGGCTGAGGTACAGCAAGGATGTCACTCTCGACGAGGTCCGCGCCCTTGCCATGTGGATGACGTGGAAATGCGCGCTCGTCGACGTGCCCTACGGCGGGGCGAAGGGTGGGGTTCGCTTCGACCCGAAGCGGTACTCCCGAGAGGAGGTCCAACGAGTCACACGCCGGTACACCAGCGAGATCATTCCCATCATCGGACCCACCCAGGACATTCCGGCGCCGGACATCGGCACCGATGAGCAGGTCATGGCATGGATGATGGACACCTACTCCGCCAGCCAGGGGTACACGGTGCTGGGCGTCACCACCGGAAAGCCGCTCGCGCTCGGCGGATCCCTCGGTAGGCCCACCGCGACCTCGCTGGGAGTGGCACACGTGGCCTTGGCGGCCCTGAGCCATCTCCGGAGGCGACCGACCGCGACAGCCGCCGCAGTTCAGGGCTTCGGAAAGGTCGGACGGGGCGCCGCGCGGTACCTCTGGGAAGCCGGAGTCAAGGTGGTCGCCGTCAGTGACGAATACGGTGCCATCTTCAATGCCGGCGGTCTCTCCGTACCGGATCTCGAAGCATACGTAGCGACATCCGGCACGGTTCTCGGGTTCGATGATTCCGAGGATCTCAACGACAGAGACGCACTGCTGTACCTCGAGGTGGACCTGCTCATCCCGGCGGCGATCGAAGGGGTTCTACACGGCGAGAATGCCGACCGCGTCCACGCTTCACTCATCGTGGAGGGCGCGAACGGCCCGACGACACCGGCCGCCGACGAGATCTTCCGTGCGAATGGGCAACTGGTGGTTCCCGACATCCTCGCCAACGCGGGGGGCGTCATCGTGTCCTACTTCGAATGGGTGCAGGCGAACCAGGCCTATTGGTGGAGTCAAACCGATGTCGAAAATCGCCTTCGCGAACGAATGGAGCGGGCATGGCATCGCGTCCTCGAATATGCTGCGACCCATCGTGTCTCGCTTCGCCTGGCAGCTACCGTGCTTGCTGTGGACACGGTGACAACCGCACATCTGACCCGTGGTCTTTATCCGTGACGACCCGTCGACCACGAATCCTGACGGGCAGGGTCGTACTCGCTGCTGCCGCTGCCGTTGGGACGACCGGCCGATTCACCGCACATGATGCTGAGACGAAAACGAATGGGGCAACAGACCATGGATGACAAGCGGGTCAGTGTCGACATCGACAGCGCCGGAGTCGCGACTGTGACCATGACACGAGGAACGCAGCACAACGCCCTCGACGGTCCCATGATCGCCGCACTGCTGGCGAGCGCGGAGCAGCTTCATCGAGATTCACGGGTCCGCGCGGTTGTTCTCCGTGGGGACGGCGAAAGCTTCTGCGCTGGGTTGGATGTGAAGCACTTCCTTCAGAAGCCGGACAATATCGACGATCTGCTGGTTCGCGCGCCCGGGGAAGTTGCGAACCTGGCTCAGCGTGTGTCCTACGACTGGCACCGACTTCCGGTGCCGGTCATCGCTGCGATCACCGGCAATTGCTTCGGCGGGGGATTGCAGATAGCGCTCGGAGCTGACATCCGAGTCGCCGCACCGGATGCCCGCCTGTCGATCATGGAGGTTCGATGGGGTCTTGTACCTGACATGGGAATTACCCAGTCGATATCAAAGGTGGTCGGCATCGACGTGGCCAAGGAGCTGACCTTCACGGGCCGCATCCTGTCCGGCAGCGAGGCCAAGGATCTGCACTTGATCACCCACGCTGTCGACGACCCATACGCTTACGCGCAGCAGCTTGCGCACGACATCGCGAGTCGCCCGCCGAAGGCCGTGCGCGCCGCGAAAAGGCTCTTCAATGAGGCGTGGACCGCTGATCCTGCCACCGGGCTAGCCATGGAGACCGATCTTCAACGGGATCTCCTGGTCGACCTCGAGTCCCGATGAAGAGCGCAGTGAGCCTGGCGCCCTTGTGCGGCAGGAAGGCCCACCGTACGGTGTGTGCCAAACGTTTGGCAGACCACGTTGTGCTCCGACACCACTAGAGAGGTTGCGGGCTCAGCAGCGGATCAGCTGATTTCGGCAGACCGTGCATCGAAAGCTAGAGGGGATTACCGACCAAGATGGCGCATTACAAGAGCAACGTCCGTGACCTGGAGTTCAACCTGTTCGAGGTCCTGGAACTCGGCAGGGTGCTCGACACGGGCGTCTACGGAGACCTCGATCGTGAACTCGTCACCGACATTCTGCAGGAAGTCAGCCGCTTGGCTGAAGGACCGGTTGCGGAGTCGTTCGAGGTAGCGGATCGCGCACCGACGACGTTCGACGTGGACAGCAATTCTGTGGTCGTACCGGATGCGCTGGCGAAGACCGTTCGCATCGTCGCGGAGTCAGGGTGGGCACAGCTGGGGCTCCCCGCCGACATGGGCGGCTCGGCGGCCCCGTCCGTCCTGGTCTGGGCGGTCAACGAGATGTTGTCTTCGGCAAATGCGCCACTGACGTTCTTCAACTTCTCGTCGACCATCGCTCGGGTCGTGTTCGAGTTCGGGACCGCACAGCAAAAGCAGTGGGCGAAAGCCGGCTTGGAGAGGGGCTGGGCGGGAACCATGGTGTTGACCGAGCCCGATGCCGGTTCCGATGTCGGCGCGGGGCGGACCAAAGCGATCGCTCAGCCGGATGGAACCTGGCACCTACAGGGTGTCAAGCGTTTCATCACGAACGGCGACGTCGGCGACACGGCGGAGAACATCTTCCACCTCGTCCTGGCCCGACCTGAGGGTGCGCAGCAGGGAACCAAAGGTCTGAGCCTGTTCTATGTACCCAAATGGCACTTCGATCCGGTGACCATGGAGCTCGGGGCGCGTAACGGCGTTTTCGTCACCGGCCTCGAGAAGAAGATGGGCATCAAGTCCTCGCCGACGTGTGAGCTGACCTTCGGGGGTACCGACGTTCCCGCAGTGGGGTGGCTCGTCGGCGACGTGCACGACGGCATCGCCCAGATGTTCCGGGTCATCGAAAGCGCGCGGATGACAGTGGGCACCAAAGCCATCGGCACTCTCTCCACCGGCTACCTCAATGCCCGCGACTACGCGAAAGAACGCATTCAGGGTGTCGACATGACCGAGATGAGAAACCCGGCCGCGCCGCGGGTTCCGATCGGCCACCACCCGGCCGTCCGCCACAGCCTCGTCTTGCAGAAGGCGTACGCCGAGGGTCTGCGCGCCGTCTACCTCTATACCGCGGCGCATCAGGATCGCGAGGTCGCACTCGAGGTGTCCGGTGCGAACGCGGACTTGGCGCAGCGAGTCAACGATCTCCTCCTGCCGATCGTCAAGGGCGTCGGTTCGGAACGTGCATGCGAGCTGCTCACCCGTAGCCTCCAAATCTTCGGCGGCTCGGGATACCTTCAGGACTACCCGCTAGAGCAGTACCTCCGCGACAGCATCATCGACACGCTCTACGAAGGCACCACAGCGATTCAGGCCCAAGACTTTCTGTTCCGCAAGGTACTGCGCGACAACGGTGTCGCCCTCTCGCACGTCACGGAGCAGATCGAGCGGTTCATCGGATCAGCACCTGCTGAGTTGAGAGCCGAGTGCACACTGCTTCACGTGGCACTCGGCGACATCGGTGAGATGGTCGCAGCCTTCGAATGCTACGCGGCAGGCACGAACGACGGGCGAGAGATTTACAAGGCAGGCCTCGGAGCCGTTCGACTGCTCGAAGCGGTGGGAGATCTGCTCATCGGATGGCGGCTCCTCGTGCAGGCGACTGTCTCACTGACTGCCTTGGCCAGTGACCCGGAAGTCAAGGATGCGCCCTTCTATAAGGGAAAGATCACGACGGCGTCCTACTTCGCAAAGACCGTACTCCCCGGCATCACGGCAACGAAGCAATCCGTCCTCGACCTCGATCTCGCGATCATGGAGCTCGACGAGAACGCCTTCTGACTCGCTGAGAAAGATGCAACACGTCGTGGACCTCGCCCGACTTCGGCGAGGTCCACGACGCCACTGCCGGCCGGGCCGATTCCACCCCCGTTCATGGCGCCCACCGAAAATGTATAGTCATCCATCGTGGGCAACTTGGACCCGACGGCGACGGTCAAATCACCGCGCGGGAGTTCCCCCTCCTACCCGATCGGATCAGTCGGCAATGCACTGCAGATGCTTCTTATGCTCCGGAAATCACCATCACTTCGTGTGACCGAGGTATCGCACGAGTTGAACATTGCACCTTCCAGCGCGCATCGGATACTTGCTGTGCTGCAGCAGTTCGAGTTCGTCGAGCAAGACGTGACGACCCGCGCATACGCCCAAGGTCCGGCGCTGCTCGATATCGGATTGGCTGCCGTCAGTCATCTGCCTGTCCGCCAAGCCGCTCACCAGTTGATCAGGAACCTGCGCGACGTCACAGGTGAGACGACCGAGCTGTGCATTCTCGACGGGCCCGACGTCATCGTCGTCGACGTCGCCGAAGGACTGCTACCGCTGCGAGTAGTCGATGATCTCGGCGACCGGATGCCGGCCCACCTGACAGCAGCGGGAAAAGCAATGCTCTCCCGCATGACCACCGCTGACCTTGGAGAACTCTTCCCAGACCCGGAGGAGCAGCTCCACACCGTAACTGAACGATCCATCGGCACCCGTGCCCTACTCGACCAGCACCTGGCCACAGCCCGCGAACTGGGCTATGCGACCAATCTCGGGGAGGCAGGCCCGGAATTCGTCGGCGTGGCCGCCGCCATCGTCGACGAGACTGGCACAGTCCACGGCGCCGTCACGCTGGCACTGCCGTGGGCGCGAGCTGCCGACGGCTTTGCCAGCCACCTCGGCCCCCAAGTCAGACGCACCGCAGAGACCATCAGCACAGTCCTGTAACCGGGTTCACACCTTCCCATCGTTGGTCGCGTTGACATGACCGGAAGATCGCCGGCCTTATCGCGAGCGGGATACAGCACGGCGCTCCACGGTATTGAGTGCTGGGTCCTCGCTCACATGTGAAAGAGTGTTGCCGACAGCAAATGTCGTCTCGGCCGGTAAGTCACGAGATGCGGGAGACCACACTGAGTCAGTGTAAGAATGTCGAGTTCGACGTGAGCGGTGATTTGACGGCCTCGGCGGCCAGAAAGTGACTTCGAAGCACTCGTGATGCCGGGCACGCAACCGCTCCACCTCGACGGCGATCTTCGACATGGGCCAGAAGTGCCCCGGAGCAACATCCGGGGCACTTCTGCGTACCTGCTCTTGAGTCGCTCACCCTGGCAGCGCACTGGTCCCTGACCACCCATTGTTCAGGCGACGATGTTCCGTTCTTCCACGGTCCGGATCAACGGGTGGTCGCCGAATTCGGCCTCAGGTCCGCTACACGCTTCAGTGGTGCGATCCAAACCAGCGGCGACGGACTCAGCCGTACTGGGACCGCGTCGGTCCTCGCCGCCCACAGTAACGTCCTTGAATCCGACTCGGCCGCAGTCGGGTCGGTAAAAAGCTGTTGCACAACAGTTATGAACTATTAACCCGCCAGCACAGGAGTTCCCTCAGATCGCACGGTCGATCCCCGCCTCCGCGTTCGGCTTCCTCGCCTCGAATCTCGGCGAGTCTCTGGCGCTCGACCGTGGACGAGGGTCAGAGTAAGGGCTTCGCAGCCACCTCGGCCCTCAGGCGAGGCGAACCGCAGAGACTGTCGGCGCGGTTCTATTCGCGACTGGCCGGCACTTCGCGCATCACCTGCCGATGCTGCTGACTGCGGTTCTGCCGTGCGGCGAGAGGGAGTGCCACGGTCAGTGCAATGATCACTGCAGACGAGAGATGAGCGATACCGAACCCGGAGTGATCGGCGACCGCGCCCGTCATCGTCGCTCCCAGGCCGATTCCGGCGTCCATGCTGATGTTCCATGCGGCACTGGCGAATCCGACTCGGTGCGGGGGTACTGACACTAATGTCCTCATCAACGTCACGTTCTGGATCCAGCCAAGGCCAAACCCGAAGGCCATCGCCCCGGCCAGAGCGACCGGGAATGCGGCATTCGCCGATGTGACGGCGACCGAGAAGCACATGGTTCCCGCGATCGCTGCGACGACTCCGATCTGTGCCGTCGACCGACGGTCGAGAATCCGGTGACTATAGTGTCCCGCGACGAACCGGCCCGCGACGACGGTGCCGCCTACCGTCGCCAGGATCACTCCGGCATGTGTGGACTGGGGATAGCCGACGAGCGGAACCAGCGCTGAAAGACCACCATACGCAGCAGCGATGCCAACAACGGCCAGGCTGGCCAAGGCGATAGGCCGTTTGAGGACACCACGCGTGGACTCGGAATCCGAATGCGCACCGATAGCGCCATACATGGCCCGCGGGAGACCAAGCGCCGCCAGCGCTGCTGTTACGGCCATTGCAGTCGCGACTACGGACACTGCCACCACACCCCCGGCTCGGAAGAGTTGAATTCCGATCAACAGAAAGACGGTCTGAGAGGCAGCATTGGCCATGCCCTGTGCGGCGACGGCCCGACCGAGCCGATCGCTGGTGGACAGGTGAGGAGGCAGCGCAGAGCAGGCCACTGTCACCAGGCCGAATCCGAGTCCTCGGACCGCGCTGATCACCATCAAAGCGGTGATGTCGTGTGACCACTGTACGAGAGCGATGCACGGCAACCCGAGAAGCAGACATCCGGACACCACAACTGGACGAAAGTCGTAGCGACGCAGCAATGTAGGGGTGGCGAGTTGGGCCGCGATAGTGGCGGTCATAAACACCCCGGTTGTTCCCCCCGCGGCGAAACCTGAGCCTCCGACGGCACTGACGAGGAGCGGAGTCACGGGGAAGATCAACGCCCAGGACCCGAATACGTTGGAAACGATGAAGATCACTCCACCCAACGTGGCCATCCGAGGTCTGCGAGTCACCACCATGAACGCCCTTTCGTACTCGTGAGTGGAAGCCCGGTTCGCGCAGGCCAGAGATAGAGATGGTGCCAATGGCAAATCCTCTTCGAGCGCAGCCGCATGCATCTGAGGCGAACTCGAACGTCGATAATTCTGCTATGCAGAATTGAAATCCACCCTGAGGTCCGTTGCCGGCATCCGCCTGAAGTCAAAGTCAGGATATATAACCGAATCCTGTATACCAGGTCTCGCCGAAGGTAACACTACGGAAATCACGCTATTCGTATCTATGGATAGTTGTTCTATTAGGCAGAACTTCCATCAGCGTCGTCCCCGGCTGCGGCAACGAAGGCAGGCTGCTCCGGTGGAGGTGGAAACCGTCATGCGTGCCCAGTTCCGCGGTCGGGCGACGTGCGCAGGCCGCGCCATTGCACGGAAGGGGGGTGCCCAGCCGGGCCACCACAGGCTCCGGCCAGGCTGCTCTCCGGTCAGGTGTCTTGTGCTCACGGGCTGGCAAACGTAGAGTGATACCAAACGTTTGGCAACCGCCCATGCAGCTTCCGGAAAAGCGGGAGTGACCTGCGGTGGGCTGCCGCTCCTCGCTTCTCTAGTAAACAACGGCCACTAACAGGAAGGTCAGGCGCAGTGTCCACACGTGACGGCCTCGGGAACCATCAAGAGCAGTTCTATTCGAAGTCCTCGATTCCTCGACCGCATATCACCCGTTCCGAGGGTATTCGCTTCTACGGCGCTGATGGCACGTCGTATATCGATGCGAATGCTGGTGCGGCAGTAGCGAATATCGGTCCCGGTAACGAACGCGTCCTTCAGGCGATGGTCGACCAGGGCCGACGCATGACGTTCTCGTACGTTCGTTTCTCCCGACACGACCCCAACATCGAGCTGACGGCGCGGATCGCCGAGCTCGCCGGACCCGGATTTGAGCGCATCCACCTTGCGAACGACGGGTCCGAGGCCAACGAGATGGCCATCAAACTTCTCCGGGTCGCGGCCTACCAGGCAGGAAAGCCGGCGAAGCGGAAGGTCATCTCACTCACGCCGTCCTACCACGGCGGAACGCTCGGAACGATGGGGTGGACCGGGGACAGTGAGTACACCGCCTACTACGGCGACATGATGGTGCCCTCGACGAAGGTTCCCGCGCCGTTGACGTACCGCCGCCCCGACGGAATCAGCATCGAGGAGGCGGGATCGCTCGCCGCCGAGCACCTCGAACGCGCGATCCTCGAACTTGGTTCCGGACAACGTTCTCGCTTTCATCATGGAGCCTGTTGGCGGAACAGCAACCGGCGCGAACGTTGCACCGGAATCCTATCTGCGCGCCGTTCGCGAGATCTGCACCCGCCACGATGTCTTTCTCGTCTTCGACGAGGTCATGTCCGCGACCCGGACCGGAAAATTCCTGGCTGCCCAGCACACCCCCGACGCACGCCCCGACGCGATCGTGATCGCCAAGGGCCTGGGCGCCGGATACGTCCCGCTCGCTGCGACTGCGGTCTCGGCGGAACTGCTCGAGCGCCTCACCTCGAACGGTGGCTTCGATCTGTCGCACACGTACAACGCGAACCCCATCTCCTGCGCGGCAGGCTGTGCGGTTCTCGACGAGATGACCGAGCGAGGCCTGATCGAGAACGGCGCGGTCATGGGTCGAGAGCTGACCAAGCAGTTGCAGGGTCTGGCGGAGAAATGGCCGCTGATCGGTGATGTCCGCGGCCGCGGGCTGATGGTCGGCGTCGAGATCGTCGCGGACCGCGCCACGAAAGCCTCCCTTCCCGGTGCTGCCAACGCGACGGGCGAGATCCGTCGTGTTGCCATGGAGAACGGATTGCTCATCGGTGGTCGTCGACTCAACGGGGGAGCCTTCGGTGAATTCCTCATGCTCACGCCCGCATTGATCATCACCGAGGCCGAAGTCACCGAGATCGTCGAGCGGCTGGATACGACCCTCGCGACGGTGACGAAGCGGCTGCAGGCCGCCGGATATCTCTCGGCCTGAGAAACGGAGACCGCATGTCTGTTCTCGACCCCCTCACCATTGCCGATCCGGGGCAACTCACTGCCGACCTGGTCCACCTGTCGACCATCGTCGACTCCACCGTTCCTGGCTGGACCAGGCAGGCGTTGACCGAGGCCGATGTCGTCGGCCGGCACTGGGTCAGAGCTCGAATGGCGGAGGCCGGCCTCGACGCTCACATCGACGGCGCAGGCAACGTCATCGGTGTGCTCCGCGGGACCGCGCCTGGCAACAGCGCAATCATGACCGGATCACATACCGACACCGTTGAGGGAGGTGGGCGATACGACGGCAACGTCGGTGTCGCATCCGCCCTCGAGGTGGTGCGGACCCTCCGCGCCAACGAAGTTCGACTCCGCCACGACCTCATCGTCGTCGACTTCTTCAGTGAGGAGCCCAACCGGTTCGGAATCAGCTGCATCGGCTCGCGGGCGCTGACGGGGTTCATCACCGCTGAGGATCTCGACCGGGTGGACTCGGACGGTGTCCGGTTCGCCGACGAGTTGGTGCGCATCGACATCGACCCCAGTGCGCTGCTGTCCTCACGGATGGACACCAGCCGCATCAAGGCGTTCGTCGAGCTGCACATCGAGCAGGGGCCGTATCTCGAGGAGCAGGGCAGCGATATCGGCCTCGTCACTTCCATCACTGGGATCAAGCGATTCCGGGTCGCGTTCAGGGGCCGTCCGGATCACGCCGGAACGACGCCGATGAACCGGCGGCACGACGCGGGATGTGCCGCCGCAGGATCGGTCCTGGCCATCGAACAGATCGCCTCCGCAAACGTCGACGGTAGAGGAACTACCGGGTTGGTCACCTTCACACCGGATGCAGTGAACATCGTCACCGAATCCGCCGAACTCTGGGGCGAGTTCCGCAGCCCCGATCTGCGCTGGCTGGACGACGCCGGAACCGAGTTTCACAGCGCGGTGCAGCGCGAGGGCGCCAGCCGTTCGGTGGAAGCCCAGCTGGACTGGCTCCCGTCGGAGCAGCCCGCCGGCATGGATGATCGGTTCATCGAGGTCACCGCGCGGGAGGCAGACCGACTCGGACTCAAACAATCCCGCCTCTACAGCGGCGCCGAACACGATGCGGCGATTATTGCGAAGAAGATCCCGACAGCCATGATCTTCGTGCCGTCGAAGGACGGCCGCAGCCACTGCCCGGACGAGTTCACCGCCGACAAGGACATCCACTCGGGCGCGAACGTACTTCTCAACACGATCATCACCCTTGATCGCGAGCTCGACTTCGCCTGACCGCGCCGTCTTCGCGACTGGTTCGGACTTCGCACTCTGGAGAACAACATGGATTTGTCACACCTTCTGTACCGAAGCGCGTTGCGTTATCCCGAGAACCCGCTGTGGGTCTCGCTCGACCGTGCGCCCGTCACCTACGCGGAAGGCGCAGCCCGCGTTAGCTCCCTAGCCAACGCCATCCTGACCCGCGCTCCTCAGCGGGCGCGGGTCGCGATTCTGTCGACGAACCGCTACGAGGGGCTCGAAGGCTTCCTGGCCACCATCACGGCCGGCTGCGCCGCGGTCACCCTCAACCCGCGAGGCCATCAAGAGGACTACCGCCACGCTCTCTCGGACTCCAGGGCCACCATCGTCCTGTGTGATGCAACGCTCGCCGACCGACTGACTCCCCTTCACGAGGATCTTTCGCAAATCGAGCACTGGGTCAGTTTCGGCGGGGACGTCCCCGGTTTCGAACGGCTGGACGACTGGCTGAAGTCGCCGAGCGAACGTCCGGACATTGTGATCGAGCCCGATGATCCCGCGTGGCTGTTCTACACATCGGGAACCACAGGCAAGCCCAAGGGAGCTGTGGAGACCCACCGGAACCTGCTCGCGATGACGCGCCACTTCATGCTCGAACTCGGATCCGATCTCGGGTCCAACGACGTGATGCTGCACCTCGCTCCGATCTCGCACGGATCGTGCAGCGTCGCGATGCCACACCTCGCGGTGGGCGCGGCGAACGCGTTTCCGAGCTCGCTCAGTTTCGACCCCTCCGCAGTGCTCGAAACGATTGATCGCCTGAACGTCACTGCAACGATGCTCGCCCCCACGATGATTCGGATGCTGCTCGACGCTCCTGATGTGGAGAAGCACGATCTGTCAAGCCTGAAATCGGTCGTGTACGGGGCTGCTCCCATGCCGGTCGCCGACCTGAAGCGCGCGCTCGAGGTCTTCGGCCCCGTGTTCGTGCAGTTCTACGGACAGGCAGAGGCAGCCGCGACCATCACCTGTTTGCCGAAGGCCGAGCACCGTCTGGACGACGAGGACTGCGTCCGACGACTCGGCTCGGCCGGCCGCGAGACCTTCTCGACTCGCATTCGAATCGTCGACCCCGAGGGACGGGAAGTCCCCGCCGGCACCGTCGGAGAAATCACCGTCCGCGGTGAGCTGGTGATGTCCGGCTACTGGGAACGCCCGGACGCGACAGCCGAAACGATCAAGGACGGCTGGCTGCACACCGGCGATGCCGGCTACCTCGACGAAGGGGGATACCTCTTCATCACAGACCGCATCAAGGACATGATCATCAGCGGTGGATCCAACATCTATGCCCGCGAGGTAGAAGAGGTCCTCGGCCAGCATCCGGACATCGCGCAGGCCGCGGTAATCGGCATCCCCGATGAGAAGTGGGGTGAAGTGGTCGCAGCTGTGGTTGTCGCGCAGGAGGGCACAGATCTGACTCCCGAGTCCGTCATCGATTTCGCACGAAAGTCGATGGCCTCGTACAAGAAGCCACACCACGTCTGGATCGTGGACGAACTGCCAACCAGTGCCTACGGCAAGATACTGAAGCGTGAACTGCGTAAGCAGTACCAGACCGCGGGGCAATAGCGGAGTGATCGAGTATCCGTCGCCCCGCCCCTCGAATCGCGTGCTCCACGAAACGCCGGATTCGGTTGGTAATGACGTGCGCAGCGCATGTGTCCCGGGCTGGCCAGGCATTCCCCGGACAGTTGGCCGTATGGAACGATCGTTTCTTGCCCGGCCTGACACGACTGGCCTCCGCACTGGCCGAGCGGGATGCGCCCTCGGCAGTCCAGCTCCATCACGGTGGTGCGCGCGCACGCCACGAATTTGCAGGACTTGAGCCGGTCGCCCCCTAGGATGATGCATCCAGAAGTATCCGCGTACTGATCACCGAAATCTGTTACATAGTACGAGATTTCGCTTCTACTGCACAACGGGTCGAGCACGCGGGACTCGATGGCGTCGAGATTTCTGGAGCGCACGGTTACCGCCTGTGCCAGTTCCTGGACTCGCGACCCAACACCAGGACCGACGGCTACGGTGGCACGCTGGAGAATCGTTCCCGGATGGTTCTCGAGGTTCTCGAGGCGGTGAGAGCGGCGACCGGACCCTCGTTCCAGGTCGGTCTGCGTCTGCGCCCCGAGCGCTACGGTGTCCTTCTTCCGAGAGCTGTCACGTGGCAGAATGCACCATGACATCGGACCTTGTCGACTATCTCGATGTGGGATGTAGGGAAGCGCCCACACCGTGAAACCAGCCCGAACCGGCTCTCACGCGACCTGGCCGCTGGTGCCACACTGCTGGATGTCTTCGCATCGCTTCCGCGAGGGAGTACACGGCTCGGCGTGGCGGGCAAGATCCCGTCCGGCGCCGTGGCCCAGTCGTGTCTTGATCGGGGAGCGGACTTCGTTCTAGTCGGAACGGCGATTCTTCAGCACGACTTAGCTCGCCGAGTGTTGATCGATCCGTCTTTCAGCAGCATCGATCAGCCGGTGTCGTGAATATCTCGCGTCGCAGGGACTGGGCCGCACCTTCATCGACTATCTCGCGAATGATTGGGACGATTTCGTCGAGTGATGATCACGCCCCTGGCCGAGGTGCCGGTCCTACCAAGGCGCCGCGCACCTCGGACGAGGAGGCACGGACGATCAGAGCGGGCTCCAAAGCGGCGCTTGCCGCATCACGTCCCTCGATCAACGACACCAGCTTGCGCGCTGCCGTCCGCCCCATCGCGCCCAGATCCGTGCGGACGCTGCTGAGGGGGGTTTCGAGGTATGCGGCCTGCGGAATGTCGTTGTACCCGACGAGCGCGACGTCCTCGCCGACCCGCAGACCGCGGTCGGCGAGCGCCCGGCCTGCTCCAATCGCAGCGTGGTCGTTCGCGCAAAACAGGGCAGTGGGGGGTTCCTGGTGCTCCGCGAGAAGCTCCGTGACGTAGCGATGCCCGTCGTTGACACCGAATCCCCCGAGACTGGAAACGGACACGACGGTGATCTGCGGGTGTTGCGCTATCACTTCGGCAAATCCGGCCACTCGATCGAGCGACGTACTCGCTGCGGCCGGCCCGGGGACCACTGCCACCCGTTCGTGTCCCATGGCGACGAAATGCTCAGCCACGAGCGAACCGCCACGGCGATCATCGGCAGTCACCGAAACCGCGCAATCCGACCGGCGCATGGCAAAAACGAACGGCACAGATTCCGATTCGAGTTGAGAGGGAATTGCACGCCCCACCTCCGTGTCGCACAGTACGAAACCGTCCACCTTCCGGCTGAGGAGATGATCGATCGCGGCGGAGCGCACATCGGGGTCGCCGTGTGTCGCGATGACGGCCGAAAGGTAGCCCAATTCTCGGGACGCTTCCTCGATGGCTGTCGCGAGTATGGCCATGACGATGTCGCTGAGGACGGGGACGACCACGCCGAGCACGCGCGAGCGCCCTCCGCGCAGACTGGACGCAACAGGATCGAGAACATAGCCCGCGTCGAAAGCCAGCGTCTGGATGCGTTCGATCGTGGACGCGGCCACGCGTCGGCTGTCACCTCGCAATGCGCGTGACACAGTGGACACGTCGACACCGGCCAGCGCTGCCAACTGCTTCATATTCATCGCGGTCAAGTCGTCCCCCTTTTCGAGTTAGTTGCGGTCGTGAGGCAAAGGATAGGAACCCGGCGTCGGGCTGTTAGAGCCACCAGTCCAGTGGTGCGCACAGCAATCTACGCCAAACGATTGTCATCTGCGTCATACTCTCGCTTGATTTTGAAACCGTGCTCTCCCGAGATCTCGCCCCTTGCGTTCACTCGACGCGGTCGATTATCGTCACACCAAACGTTTGGCAAGGCCTAGGTCACATGAGGGCTGCAGATGAAGGAGAGCGGTACGGGTGTCCACCTGCCGCGGACCTCGACGTCGTCAGCAGATCGCGACCGGGCAGCCGGAGAGTCGGAACGGTGAAGCAACACGCCGTCGTGACAGCCTCAGCGCCATGGGGGTCCGGGTAATCAGGCCGGCCAGACCAGACGTACCGTCACACCAGGCCCCGCGCACCGGCCACATCCAGCCACGAAACCCGAAGAGACATATCGACATGGGTATACGGCAAGCGCGCGAGTCCACCCAGAACAGGAGCGTCACATGTCCGAGATCGCGGGCACCGCGTACCCATCCACATCACCGTCCCCGCCTAACGGCGATGCTTCGCTCGACAATGAAAGACTGAGTCTGTTCCAGATCCGGCTTGCCGCGTGCGCGGGCGGTTCGGGGTTCATCGACGGTTACGTCCTGTCGATTTTCGGTGTTGCGCTGATCCAGATCGGGCCGGAGTTCGCTCTCTCGTCCGCCGCCAAGGGCGCCATCGCCGCGACGATTCTCATCGGTGTCTTCTTCGGAGGCATCGTCGGTGGCTACCTATCGGACAAGTTCGGCCGGCAGCGGATCTACAAATGGGATCTCTTCGCCATCGCCGTACTCTCCATTGCGTCGTTCTGGATCGATGGGCCACTCGCTCTGCTCATCATGCGGCTGCTCATCGGTTTCGCCGTCGGAGTCGACTATCCCATTGGTTCGGCCCTACTCACCGAGTTCAGTCCGAAGCGATTCCGTGGGCCGCTCTTGGGAGTGCTCATCTCGCTGTTCTTCCTGGGCGGTGCCGTTGCCTATGGCGTCGGCCAGGTGCTGTTGTCCACGGTCGGGGACGACGCCTGGCGATGGATGCTGGTCAGCGCTGCCGTCCCCGCGCTGCTCATCGGGGTGCTGCGCGTCGGAACCCCCGAATCTCCGTACTGGCTCACCCGAAACGGGCGCATCGAAGAGGCGAACACCGTTATGGAGCGCGTGTTCGGTCCCGGGGTTACGGTCGACGAGGTCCCCGCTGAAGGGGAGCGGACCGTCGGGCTCCGCGGAATCATCCGCTCCGGCTATCTCGGGCGCCTCGCCTTCGTGATCGCCAGCTGGACCAGCGCGATAATCCCCGTGTACGCGATCTTCTCGTTCGGCCCTCAACTCATCGGCGCGCTGCATCTCGAAGGTAATGCTGCTACTTACGGGTCCGCCGTCATCGAGCTGTTCTTCGCTGTTGGCTGCTTGCTCGCACTCGGGATCGTCAACAAGGTTGGCCGTAGAACCCTGACCATCCGGAGTTTTGCCCTCAAGTCCGTTCCGTTGCTGCTGCTTGCCGTGTTCTCCGATGCGCCGGCCATCTGGATCGCCGTATTCTTCATCGCGTTCGCCCTCTCCAGCGGAGGTCTGGAGGTAATGAACTTCGTGTACCCCAACGAGCTGTTCCCCACCGACCTTCGCAGTTCTGCCATGGGGCTGGTCACCGCGTTCACGCGATTTGGTGCGGCCGCAGGAACTTTTCTCGTACCGGTTGCACTCGAGCAGTACGGCATCTCCGCCACCATGTACGCCGCCTGCGCCATCACGTTGGTCGGTCTGCTCGTATCCATCGTGTGGGCTCCCGAGACCCAGGGAATGAAGCTCAGCGAGTCGTCCAGTCTCCGCCACTGAGATCTGTTACCTGCAGTGTTCCTGCCAGGTCCGACTGCACGGATCGGGTTGGACGGCGAAAGTGCGGGTGGGGGAGTGGCTCTCGTACTTCAATCGACGTCGCCGTCACTCCGCCCTCGGACACCTCACCCCAGAGGAGTTCGAACAACGACTGATCGCGTCGTCTGCGCTGTCAGTCGCCGCATGAAATCGGGTGTCCACTCCCGGGGGACGACCTCAGACCTGGCTGTCGTCCGCCGCGGCCGTCGCCAAGGTGCCGGAGTTCGACCCGGCCAAGGTCGACGACCTGGACCTCGACGAGGACGAGATCAACATCTTCGGCGGCGCGATCGCGCTCGTTGTTCCGTTCGACATGACCGGTGCCCGCATCACCAACACCCTGCTGAACAACCTGCGTGAGCAGGACAAGACCTTCGGCGTCGAGACCATGTGCGTCGGCGGCAGCCAGGGCATGACGATGATGCACGAACGCCTCAGCCCGCTAACAGTCACTGCAAGCCAATAGGATTCGCTATGAAGATCGAGTATGACACGGGCTTCCACGAGGTGGCCGACGGCGTCTGGATGGCTCGCTACGCGTGGCACGACGTCAACGTCACACTGGTGGAGGGCGGCGACGGCGTTCTCCTCGTCGACACTCATTCCTCGGCCGAGGCGGCACGCGCGGTGCTGGCGGACGTTCGGCGACTCGGCCGCGGCGACGTCCTCGCAATCGTGAACACTCACGAGCACTTCGACCATGTCTTTGGAAACGCAACCGCGAAAGCCGTGTGCGGCGAAAACATCCCGATCTACGCAACTCGTCGTGCGGCCGAGCGCACTCCTGTGTCTGCGGAGTTGTTCAAAGACCGGTACCGGCGGGAGCATACGGCGGACCCGACCAAGGACCCGCGGACGTCCGAGATCCTCGGAGCGCCCGTCCTTCCCGCCGACCACCCTTTCGACGATCGGGTGACCGTCGACATCGGTGGTCGCCGGGTCGAGCTTGTTCATCCAGGGCGCGGCCACACGGCCGGGGACCTCGTGGTGTGGGTGCCTGATGCCAACGTCATGCAGTTCGGTGATCTGCTGGAAGCGACAGGCCCACCGGTCTACATCGATGACTGCTATCCGCTGGAGTGGGCGAGCGCCCTCGATTCTGCACTCGCACTCTTGGATGCGCGGTCGGTTGTGCTTGCGGGACACGGGCAACCCGCCGATCTGACCTGGGCGCGAGGTCAGCAACTGGAAATCGCCAGCGCTGCTGACTCGATCCGCCGACTGGT
The DNA here is from genome assembly GCF_017068375.1 of Rhodococcus koreensis. NCBI lineage: Bacteria > Bacillati > Actinomycetota > Actinomycetes > Mycobacteriales > Nocardiaceae > Rhodococcus > Rhodococcus koreensis. Next base: position 378,639 of record NZ_CP070610.1, on the reverse strand, counting down.
CGACGAGGGTGTGCCGATGGCCCGCGCCCGCGAAGCAGCATCTTGGCCTTGGCCACTGGACTGGAGATTCTCGGGGGCACTGCAGGCAGGCTACGCCCAGCTCGGTGTGCGGGCGTCGTCGGCCGACAGGATCTGAGTCAGACGCGAGCCTTGCGCACACCGTATTCATCGCATACGTTGAGCAAGTATGCCAAACGATTGGCGCTAACAGTCGATCTGCTTACGTTTGCACTGGTCAGCGCCCTCGTCAGTCACCTGCAACAAACCTTCCGACGACAGAATGGTGATCAAACCCATGGTGCATACCGGCACGGCCTACCCGTTCATTGACGGCAAGAATTACGTCCCGACCTCAGAGGACGTCGACCGCATCGTCGATCCCTCGACAACCGAGGAGTTCGCAGTCGTCCCGCGCTGCTCGCCCTCGGATGTGGATCATGCCGTGCGAAGCGCCGATCGCGCGTTCGGGACATGGCGACGTGGGTCGCCGAGTCAGCGTTCCACCGCGCTGCTGAGGATCGCCCAAGCGGTGGAGAGCAGGGCCGAGGAGTTCGCGCAGCTCGAGTCCCGTAATGCAGGTAAGCCGATCACCGCAGCACGCGGAGAGATCGAGACCGTCGTTGATCATCTCCGCTTCTTCGCGGGGGCGGCGCGAACTCTCAGCGGCGCGACCGCGGGGGAGTACCTCGCTGGCACGACCTCCTACCTACGGCGTGATCCGCTCGGCGTCGTCGGCCAGGTCACCCCGTGGAACTACCCGCTGATGATGGCGGTGTGGAAGTGCGGCCCCGCGCTGGCCGCGGGTAACGCTGTCGTGCTCAAGCCGGCCGAGTCCACCCCTCTGACCACCCTGCTTCTGGCCGAGGTGGCCGCGGAGTTCCTCCCAGCCGGAGTTCTGAACGTCGTCACCGGCGCAGCCGACTGCGGTGAGGCGATCGTCGGGCACCCGCTGGTGAAGATGGTGTCGATCACGGGATCGACGGCGGCAGGTCGTCGTGTTGCCGAGCTCAGCGCGCGGGGCCTCAAGCACTCCCATCTGGAGCTTGGCGGGAAAGCACCTGTCGTCGTGTTCGATGACGTCGATCCCGCGGCGGCCGCCCAGTTCATCGGTCTCGCGTCTTTCTGGAATGCGGGGCAAGACTGCACCGCGGCTGCGCGAATGATCGTCCACGAGTCGATTTTCGACAGCTTTCTCCACGAACTCCGTGCCGCCGCGTCAAGCATGACAATGGGTCTCACCAGTGACGCCGCAACCCGATTGGGTCCCGTCAACAATGTTCGGCAGCACGAACGCGTGCTTGGCTTTCTCGACCGTTGCCCGGACCACGTCGACGTGCTGCGGGGTGACGCTGCGAGGGCGCTGCCCGGTTACTACGTGGATCCGACCATCTTGGTCGGAGTCCAACAGGACGACGAGGTCGTGCAGAACGAGATCTTCGGACCAGTGGTCACGGCGCAGTCCTTCAAGACCGCGGAGGAGGCGTTGCAGCTCGCGAACGGCACCCCATATGCCCTGGCCTCATCGGTGTGGACCCGCGACATCGACCGAGCACTCCGCTTCACTCGCGAGCTGGAATTCGGCTGCGTCTGGGTCAATCATCACCTCAGCGTGACTCCCGAGTTCCCGCACGGTGGAGGGAAGGCCTCCGGCGGCGGCAAAGACCTGTCGACTTCGATCGTCCATGAGTACACAGAGGCGCGGCACGTGATGTTCGGGTCGCTGCCCGAGTAAGACGCGGTCCCGGCCACCAAACCCTCTCAAGGAGATCTGCATCAATGTCTCTCACCACTGCCCTTTCCCGCCAAGTGCTCGAGCGCGGCGTCCTCCTCGGTGGCGAGGAGATCTCCACCTCGAGTCGGGCGCATGTCACAAACCCGTACGACGGCGAAGCAGTCGGGAGTGTCGGCCAAGCGACCGCCGCGCAGGCCACCGCGGCGGTCGGCTTAGCCCATGCGGCGCTCGACGCTCCGATCCCCGCACACGAGCGGGCCACAGTTCTCGACCGGGTGGCCGAGGAGTTGCTGCGCCGGCGTGAGGAGCTGGCACTGCTGATCTCGTCCGAAGTGGGTAAGCCGATCGCCCTGGCACGATCCGAGGTTGACCGGGCAGCAAGCACGTACCGGGTGTCGGCCGCTGTTGCGCGAACACGCACTGGAAATATGGTCGCAATGGACGCCACGGCTGCGGGGGCGAACAAGTTGGCCTACACCGTAAACCGCCCGATTGGGGTCGTCACCGCAATCACGCCGTTCAACTTCCCACTCAATCTGGTTGCTCACAAGCTGGCTCCGGCGTTGGCTGCAGGATGCCCGGTCGTATTGAAGCCTGCCCCGCAGTCCCCGCTCACCGCGTTCGTGCTCGCCGACATCTGTTCTGCCGCAGGTCTCCCGGCTGGGTACCTCTCGGTGGTTCCAGGGGAGCCGGCCGAGATCAGCACCTCGATCGTCCAGGATCCGCGAGTCGCGGCGATCAGCTTCACCGGGTCGACCGAGGTCGGTTGGCACATCGCGGCAAGCGACCCCCGCAAGAAGGTCCTCCTCGAGTTGGGAAACGCGAGTCCGGCCATCATCGAGCCCGACGCCGACCTCGAACGAGCAGCGAATCTTCTCGCTCCGAACGCGTTCGTCTTCGCCGGGCAGACCTGCGTTTCAGTCCAGCGGATCTACGTCGATCGCGCCGTACACGGCGAGTTCCTCGACCTGCTCGTCGCACGAACCGGTGAAATCGTCTCCGGCGACCCACGGGACGAGCAGGTCGTGTGCGGCCCACTGATCGACAACCGGGTGGCCGAACGCACCCTTGCAGCAATACGTTCCGCAACCGAGCAGGGAGCGGAAGTCGTTTCCGGCGGTGAACGCCGATCCGACGGGGTTGTACCCCCGACCGTGGTGAACAACGTTGCGCAGTCCAGCGATCTCATTCAGAAGGAAGCGTTCGCCCCGGTGGTCAGTGTCGTCGGAGTAGAGAGTTTCGATCAAGCGATCGACATGGCGAACGACTCCCAGTACGGCCTGCAGGCCGCGGTCTTCACCCAGAACCTCGACAAGGCCCTGGCGGCCACCGACAGACTCGATTTCGGCGCGGTTCTGGTGAACGAGGCACCGTCGTTCCGCGCCGACAACATGCCCTACGGAGGACTCCGGAACTCCGGAAACACCAAGGAGGGGCCCGAGTCGACCGCCTCCGCACTCACCGTGGAGCGACTCTGTGTCTTCTCCCGATGACTGCGGACGCGGACCGGACAAGATGATCTCCTCGGTGACGCACCCCGCACCCGCCGCGGTTGTCGAGGCAGTGATGGCGCTACGGCGTCAGGGAGTCGAGGTCGACGACAGTGCACTGACCAAATCGCTGTACTCCTCGGATGCCTCGGTTTACCGGGTACCACCGAGCGCTGTGGTGTTCCCGCGGGCCATCGACGAAATCGACGCCATCATGTCGGTCTCCACCGCACACGGCATCCCGATTACCAGCCGCGGCGCCGGCACATCGATCGCAGGCAACGCCATCGGCACCGGACTCGTGGTCGATCACAGGAGACACCTCAACGGCGTGCTTGGCGTGGACTTCGAGAGCAACCGGGCTCGAGTACAGGCGGGCGCCGCACACGCGACGCTGCAGCGAGCCGCAGCCCCGTACGGTCTGCGTTTCGGTCCTGATCCGTCCTCCCACTCTCGATGCACGATCGGCGGAATGATCGGAAACAACGCATGCGGTTCGCGGGCTCTGGGGTACGGACGCACCAGCGACAACGTGCACGGCCTGCATGTGGTAACCGGTACGGGTGAGCACCTCCGCCTCGGAAGCCTCGCAGACGGATCCAGCGACGGGTCATCTGTTCTGCGGGGATTGCAAACCACCACGATGAACTCGCTAGCCACCATCCGCACCGAGTTCGGCCGGTTCGGGCGGCAAGTCTCGGGCTACGCGCTTGAAAACCTGCTTCCTGAGAACGGCTTCGACGTCACGAAAATGTTGGTGGGCAGCGAAGGAACGCTGGCAACGGTAGTGGAGGCCGATGTCCGTCTCGTTGCCGACGCTGCGCACAAAGTCATGGTCGTGCTTGGATTCCCCGACATGATCGCCGCTGCCGCCGCGGTCCCGGCGATCCTTCCATTTTCTCCGGTTGCCTGCGAAGGCCTCGACCGTCGCATCACGAACGCAGTCGCGGACAGGTCGGCTGCAGTACGCGACCTTCCAGAGGGCGCCGGATGGCTGTTCGTCGAAGTGGTCGGCGAAGAGAAGTCTGCCCTCGCCGCTGTGGCCGACGCTGTGGCCGACGCCAGCCGGGCCTTGGACCATCGGGTCGTGACCTCGTCGGCGCAAATGGCTGCCCTGTGGAAGATCCGTGAAGACGGGTCTGGTCTGGTCGCACGTACGTCCACAGGCCGCCCCGCCCACGCAGGATGGGAAGACGCGGCAGTGCCTCCGCAGCACCTCGCGGATTATCTGACTCGTTTCGAAGAGTTGCTCACCGGCCACGGGTTCACGGGTGTCCCATACGGTCACTTCGGGGACGGGTGTGTACACGTACGCATCGACTTCGACCTCGACGACAGTGGGGGTCGCCGGCGCTATCGGGACTTCCTCGACGATGCAGCGACACTCGTGGCCAAATACGGGGGATCAATGTCGGGTGAACATGGTGACGGTCGAGCGCGCGGCGAGCTGCTCGCGCACATGTACTCGGCTGCAGCCATCGACGTCTTCCGGAAGGTCAAGGCGCACTTTGATCCCGAGAACCTGCTCAATCCCGGAATCGTTGTCGATCCCGTTCCGGTGGAGGCCGATATCCGCTACACGACGCCACTGCCCCTGGCGCGCTCCGCGGCGTTCAGCTATCCGGACGACTCGGCCGGTCTCTTCGATGCCGTGCACCGCTGCACGGGCGTCGGACGATGTGTCGCAGCGAACCCGGCACCTGACAGCGTCATCTGCCCATCCTTCCAGGCCACGAGGAACGAGAAGGACTCCACTCGCGGGCGGGCACGGGTGCTCCAAGACGCGGTGTCGGGAAAGCTCGGTCCGAACGGTTTGCAGTCTCCGGAAGTAGGCGATGTGCTGGACCTGTGTTTGGGCTGTAAGGGGTGCAAGTCGGACTGCCCGACCGGTGTCGACATGGCCAAGTACAAAGCCGAGGTGCTCAACGCTCGGTATGCCGGGCGGCTGCGCCCGCGTTCGCACTACTCGCTCGGCTGGCTGCCGTTGTGGTTGCGTCTCGCGCGTCGCCTCCCAGCACTGTTCAACGGCCTCAGCAGCGTAGAGCCTCTGCACCGGCCGCTGATGTGGTTCGCGGGTATCGACGCACGACGCTCCATCCCTCAGTTGGCCGCGTCCACCGACAGGGCCGCGTTCAAGGCTGCGGTGAAGACTGGACCACCGGGTGTCGGAAAGTACACGCCAGGTCGAGAGGTCGTTCTCTTCGTCGACACCTTCAGCTCGAGCTTCAATCCGCGGGTGGTAACAGCCACCATCGACCTTCTGAACGACGCGGGATACGCGGTCCATCTGCCCGCAAGCGAGGTGTGCTGCGGACTGACGTGGACTTCGACCGGCCAACTCGACGGAGCGCGGCGGCGGCTGCGGCGCACGGTTGACGTGTTGTATCCCTATGTACAGCGTGGCGCCACCGTGCTGGGAATCGAACCGTCCTGTACCGCCGCGCTGAGATCTGATCTGGTCGAGCTCGTCGACACCTCGGACGCGGCACAGGTGTCCTCGGCAGTGCGTACCTTGGCCGAACTACTCTCTGCGGACGCCGATTACACCCCGCCAGACCTCTCAGGCCTGGAGATCACCGCGCAGCCCCACTGTCATCACCATGCCGTGATCGGCTGGGACGCCGACCGTGCACTTCTGGAGCGAGCCGGCGCCAAGGTAACGACGGTCGGTGGTTGCTGTGGCCTGGCCGGAAACTTCGGTGCCGAACGTGGCCACTACGAGGTGTCCGTAGCGGTAGCCGAGACGCAGCTCCTCCCGGCGCTGCGCACCCTCCCCCCTCAGGCCGTTGTCCTTGCCGATGGATTCTCCTGCCGCACCCAGATCGACAACCTCCACCCCGCCACCGAGGTGCTCCACCTTGCCGAGCTCCTCGCCGGCCGCTGACCTTCACTAAGGTCAGAGACAAACTCTGCCCGCCCACCGAGCCGGTGGGCGGGCAGAGTCAAGTAGTTACTCGAGCTCTGCAGATCAGTAGCAGACGACCGAGCGGAGGCCGCGTCCGACCTTCATCTCCTCGAACGCATGCGGCACGTCGCCGAGCTCGATCCGACGTCCCACCAGCTTGTCCAGGGGAAGCCGACCCGACATGTACAGTTCCGCCAGCATCGGGAAGGTAAGCGACGGGGTGGAACCGCCGTAGCTGCATCCCACGACCGACTTGCCGTTGAGGGTCACGTCGAGCAGGTTCAAAGGCAGGGCCGTACCGCCCGATGGCATGCCCACCAGAACTGCGGTTCCTGCGGCACATGTCATCGACACGCACTGCTCGGCGGTGTCCACCCGCCCCGCTGCCTCGAAGGCGTACTCGACGCCGCCGTCGGTCAACTCCCTAATCTGCTCCACGACCGTTCCGTCGGCGGCATTTATGACGTGCGTTGCACCGACCGCCTTGGCTGCTGCCAACTTCTCGTCGGACATGTCGACTGCAATGATCGGGTTGGCGCCGGCAAGTGCAAGGCCCATCACCACCGATAGTCCGACACCTCCACATCCGACAACCGCGGCGGAACTCCCCGCCGGCACTTTGCCTGTATTGAGCACCGCCCCGATTCCGGTGGTTGCAGCACACCCGATGAGTGCGGCGATCTCGAACGGAAGCTCGGCGGGGATCGTAATGGCGCCGGACTCCGGCACCACCGCGTACTCGGCAAAGCTGCCGACGTTGAGGAAGGCGTGAATGCTGGCACCTGCTCGGCGGATGCGGGTGGTCCCGTCCGCCATAACCGCGTCGTTGGCGGTGGTGTCGCGGCACGCCCACTGCCGACCGCTGACGCAGTACTTGCACTTGAGGCAGGGAGCGAACCAGGACAGTGCGACGTGCTCCCCGACTCGGTCTGGGGATACTCCGGGGCCGACCGATTCAATAATTCCGGCCCCCTCATGGCCGAGAACCGTCGGAACCTTTGAGCCCCAGTCTCCGTTGGCGACGTGCAGGTCGGAGTGACACACGCCGCTGGCCTTCAGCCGCACGCGGATCTCGCCCGGGCCCGGCGCCTGGATGTCCACGACGTCTAGTTCGAGGTTCCCTTGGGCAGTGAACACGAGCGCGTTGGCCGTAATCGAGTTCATGATTGTCCTTCGTCGAGATGGCAGTCGAGGATGACAGGGCGGGCTCCAGAGGGGATTCGGGAAACGATGGCCAACCCTTGCCAATCGTTTGGAACGATACCTGAAGGCCACGCTGCAGTCGATGGTTGAGCATCGGATTGCGTAGCGAATCAACAGCCTTGGATCTTGGGATGTCACACGCGGCTGCAGCTGCGGCAGCGCGAAAATCTCGCGCGGCGTTCGGCTCCAGGTGTCGGTTGTTGCGGACATATCTAAGGACGAAAGTGACGCGCCGGCGAGACTGAGGGCGGGGGAGCATCTGTTGCAGAACTGTTTCATTAGCTCAGCTTCAATTGCGTCCACGTAAACACTCACTCTCGGACTTGTGTGCGACACACATCACAGCTATGGTCGATACCAATCGATTGGCAACACGATCAGTGATGAGGATGAACGCCGCCACACCTGGACAGGCGAGAGTCCGACCAAATTGCACTGCGATGTGAGCATCCCCCAGTAACCGCGGACGCGACGGTCACCCCACCGGCGGGCCATCCCGCAGCGTCGACAGGAGAAGAAACATGAAGAAGCCTATCTCTGCAGCAGCGTTCGCCGGGAGCGTTGCTCTACTCACCGCGTGTGGCGCGTCGCCTGGAGCGGAAAATGCGATGACATTTGTGTCGTGGGGGGGCGACGGTCAGGCGCTTCAGGAGCAGTACTGGACCGATCCGTTCGCGGAGCAGAACGGCATCACGGTGGTTCAGGACTCGCCGACCGATTACGCCAAGCTTCAGGCAATGGTGCAGTCGGGCAACGTTTCCTGGGACGTCGTACAGGTGGCTACCGACGTCGCTGTCGCCAAATGTGGTGAACTGCTCGAACCGATTGACCGGACCGTTGTCGACATGTCACAGATCGATCCGGATCTGATCTTCAGCGACTGCGGGCTGCCGGTGCTGCAGCAATCGTTCGTGATGGTCTACAACGAGGACCTATTCGGCAACAATCCACCCACCTCGATTGCGGACTTCTTCGACACCGCGAAGTACCCGGGTAAGCGGGGGATGTGGGATTATGCAGTGCCAGGACAGCTAGAGCTTGCTCTCATGGCAGACGGTGTCGCGCCCGAGAATCTCTACCCACTCGACTACGAGCGCGCGATGGCGAAGTTGGCCACATTGCGGAACGACGTCTCGTGGTACGGGACGACTGCCCAGTCGACCGAGCAGCTCAACTCGGGCGGGGTTGCGATGGCGTTGGTATATAGCGGCCGGGCGCATACCGCCGCGAAGGACGGCGCACCGTACGCGCCCGTGTGGAACACCGCGATGCGAGCAACGGATCAGCTCACCATCCCAAAGGGGGCTCCCAACAAGGAGGCGGCACAGAAGTTCCTCTCCTACATCGCGACGCCCGCGCCACAGGAGCAGTTGGCGGAAGCAGTTCCGTACGCACCGACCGTCGAAGGCTCCAGTGTCGAACTGGACGAGCTCGGCAGGAAGTTCTCTGCGACAGAGTCCGGCCATCTGGATGACACGCACATCGTAGACATGAAGTGGTGGAGCGAGAATAACGACCGAGTTGACCAGGCATGGCTTACCTGGCAGGCGGGCTGACGCCATGACACTTACAGCTGACGTCGACGGTCGCCACTCCAGCGACGCTCGACCCAACGGCGAAGGGGAATCGTCGTCGCGACCCAAGCACCGCAGGAGGCTGCCATCGGACTGGCTCTGGCTGGCGCTACCGGCGTTGGCGATGATCACGGTGCTCTTCGCCTGGCCGACGTTCGAGGCGCTGCGGCGGGGCTTCACGGATTTCCAGGCTCCCCAGGTCGGCGGATTCGACAACTTCACGTGGTTTCTCGGCGAATCAGTGAACGTCACCATTCTTGTCCGAACTTTGGTCACAGGTGTGGCGATCACGATCGGATGCCTCCTGATCGCCTACCCCTACGCCTACCTCATCACCGTCGCGAAGCCGATGTGGCGAACGGTTCTCCTCGGTGTGGTTCTGGTGCAGTTCTGTTCGTCGCCCGTGGCATTGACGTTCGCCTGGGTGATCCTGTTGCAGGACAATGGACCGGTGGACCAGCTCGGTCGTTCTCTGGGGCTGGAACAGCTGCAACTCTCGGGATCGGTACCCGGCGCGACCATCGCGATGATTCAGGCGATGCTTCCGTTCATGGTGCTGCCGCTGTATGCGACGATGAGCAGAATCGACATGAGTCTTGTGCGTGCCGCACACACCCTGGGCGCTCGTCCTGCCGTCGCATTCTTGAAGGTGTATTTTCCGCTCTCGATTCCGGGGGTTCTGGCGGGAAGCCTCTTGGTCTTCGTCATCTCGCTCGGCTTCTACGTCACCCCGGACCTACTGGGATCGCCCAACCAGGTACTTCTGTCACAGTTCCTCTATACACAAATCAGCACGCTGTTGTCCTGGGGTCGTGGCGGTGCCATAGCTGCAGTCATGATCGTGGCCACCGCGGTTCTGTTGCTCGCAGGAAGACGGTTCGTCGGGCCGGCAATCACGTCCCTGGGCACCGACTCGAGGGAGAGTTAATTCGTGTCGCGCATAGCTCCAAGCAGGTTTCTGCTGGCCGTCTGGGCAGCCATCGTGTTCGTATGGATTGTGGCGCCGATCGTCGTCGTGACGATCGTGAGCTTCACGAGCGCGGGAAGCTTTGTGTTCCCGCCTCCTGGATGGTCACTGCAGTGGTACGAGAACTTTTTCCAGAACGCCAAGTGGTACAACGCCTTTTTGAACTCCCTGCAAACAGCCACCATCGTCATGGTCCTGGCGACAGTCCTAGGCACTATAGCTGCGCTGGGGCTCCATCGGTCCAAGTCGCGGCGTCTGGTCGCAGGTATCCAGTCGATCATTCTCCTTCCCACCGTTGTTCCCGCTGTCGTCGCCGGCATCGGAATGTACTCGATGTTCCTCCAGTGGCGGATCTCCGGCACTGTCCTCGGTTTCGTTCTGGCTCACGTAGTGCTCGTGCTGCCGTTCGTGGTGATCAGCGTGACCTCTTCACTACAGAGTCTGGATCGAAGCCTCGAACAGGCTGCGGCCTCGTGCGGCGCACCGCCGGTGACGACTTTCATGCTGGTGACGCTCAGAATCATCCTGCCCGGTGTGGCGACGGGCGCTTTGCTGGCCTTCCTGGGGTCCTTCAACGAAACCCTCGTGTCGATCTTTCTCGCCTCGCCGCTTCAAACCACCCTTCCGGTCCAGATGTATTCGAGCGTCGCAAGGGACTCGGATCCGACAATCGCTGCAGCATCAGCGTTGGCGAGCGGCGTGACTGTGGCGCTGTTCCTTGCTGTCATCGCCGTACGTATCACAAGGAGTAAGAAGAATGCGGTCTGAAACGCACAGCGGGGCGGGCGTTGCCCTTGACCTCGTAGGCCTCAGCAAAAACTACGGCAAGAATGGCGTGGTCAAGTCGGTCGATCTGTCCATTAAGCCGGGCGAGTTTGTCACCCTGCTGGGCCCCAGTGGGTCCGGAAAGACGACGACGCTCAGCATGATCGCCGGTTTCACTCCAGCGACAGCGGGAGAGATCCTGCTCGGAGGAGAGTCGATCAGCTCTCGTCCGCCGCATCGTCGCAACATCGGCGTGGTTTTTCAGAACTATGCTCTATTCCCGCATATGACGGCATCGGAGAACATCGCCTTCCCACTCAAGCGGCGGAAGATGACTCGGGCACAGATCAAGGAGAAGGTCGGTCAGGCACTCGATCTCGTGCATCTCCGAGAGTTCGGTGATCGCTACCCGAAGCAGCTCTCTGGCGGTCAACAGCAGCGAGTCGCCCTAGCCAGGGCCGTGGTATTCGACCCTCCGATTCTCCTCATGGACGAACCGCTCGGCGCACTGGACAAGAAGCTGCGTGACTCCCTCCAAGGGGAGATCCGCCGCATTCACCGAGAGCTTGGCGTCACCATCATGCTCGTCACGCATGATCAGGAAGAGGCGCTGACGCTGTCGGATCGTATCGCGGTGTTCAACGAGGGCAGGATCGAGCAGTGCGACACGGGTGAAACCCTGTACCGTCGGCCGGCCAGCCGTTTCGTGGCGAACTTCCTCGGTGAGTCGAACATCTTCACCGGACCCGCTGAGGACATCGGCAATGAGGCTGTCGTCGCCATCGGCGACTCACGAGTTCGCGTCGAAAGAACGGATGCTCCGATCGGAGTGTCGGCGTCCTTCCTCCTGCGACCGGAGGTCTGCCGAGTCGGCGCTTCGAACTGCACGAATGCCTCCGACGGATGCTCGCTGCCGGGCGTGGTGGCGGATCTTGTCTACCTCGGCGCCACCCGCCGCTTGGAAATCGATGTTCCGGGGCACGGCCGGATCACGGTGCGAGAGCCTGCGGTGACCGGCGATCAGCTTCGCCGCGGCGACGACGTCACCATCTCGTGGGACTTCGGTGCTGCAACGCTTCTGCCGGATGCGCAGAGCAGCGCGGAGCGGGAACTGGCGACGCCCGCCCTCACCTGACCGTGATCGGGAGAGGGCTCTGCCCCTGATTGGGGTGTGGACCATGAACATACTGCACACTGGTGCACGAAAGGACTGAACGATGACTATTACCGCGTCTTCAGAAATTGCAATCAAGGATCTGCCGAACGTTGGTTTACCGCGTGATGCCTATGTCAGCCCGGACTGGTTCCAGCGGGAACTGGACACATTCTTCCTCAAGCGGTGGCACTATGTCGGGCACATATCGCAGCTTGCAAACCCGGGTGACTTCATCAAGTTCGACTTCGTCGACTACTCGGTGATCGTGACCAAAAATCGTTCCGGTGACCTGAACGCCCTTCACAATGTCTGTCGTCACCGGGGATCACGCCTCGTGGATGCGGAGGAAGGGAACTGCAAGCGTGCCATCGTGTGTCAGTACCATGCGTGGTCCTTCGATCATGACGGAAAGCTCATGTCCGCGCCTCGCATGCATGCTGACTTCGACAAGTCCGCCTATCCGCTAAAGAGGGCAGCAGTGGACGTCTGGGCTGGTCTGGTGTTCGTCAATTTCAGTGAAAACCCGGAAACCACCGTCGCGGAGCATCTCGCCGCAGCAGATCTGAGCCAGTACAGGCTCGAGCACACTCGGGTGGCATGGGACGTGAAGAAGATTCTGAATTGCAACTGGAAAGTGCTGTGGGAGAATGGCTTAGAGTGCTATCACTGTGCTGTGAACCATCCTGAGGTCAGTAAGGTAGTTCGCGTCGAGCGCGACGGGCCGCTCGGGGACACGATCCCCGACGGGGACTTCGACTGGACCGATAACTACCCGCTCCTGGACGAGTCGTTGACGATCGACGGCAAGTTCGGTGTCAAGAAGATGCTCGGCGATCCCGACAGCCCGCCGACCCAAGCCTCGTACGTGTCTTGGCACACGGGTTCGCTGGAGATGGTCGTCCTGCCCGACTTTGTCAAAATTACGACCTACAAGCCACTTACCCCAACGACGACCGAGTCCCGCGTCATCGGCCTTGTGAACGCAGACGCAATCGAGGGCGTCGACTACGACCTCGCGCATCTGCGCGAAGTCGGCATTGTCACCCGTCAACAGGATGACGACCTGTGTGAGTTGATCCAGCGTGGTCTCAAGTCTCCCGCATACGAGCCTGGTCCTTACAACGATGTCTACGAGACCATCAACCGCAATTTCAAGCGGCTATACCTCGAGGCGATTGGGCGATAGTCGTGGCCGAGGCGTGCTCACGCACGCCTCGGCGCACGTCCGTGTCACGTTATGAGAGCGATGGTGAACTGGTGAGCGACAGCGGAGGTGTCACGGTGAAGCCTGCCCGTGCTGACCGCACGTCCGATATGGCGGTGCTGGTGAACGAGCGTCTAGATGTCGCGGACGACGTCATAGCCCTCACCCTTACGCCGGCGCCAGGTACCGACGGGTTGCCGGCGTGGGGGCCCGGCGCTCATATCGACGTCGTTATCAGCGATTCTGTGACTAGGCAGTATTCGTTGTGCGGTGACCCCCGCGATCGCGATAGGTATCGCATTGCGATTCTGCGGGTGGCGGATGGTCGCGGCGGATCGCAACTGCTTCACGACATTGCGGTTCCGGGGCGCGAGCTGATAGTCCGCGCACCGCGGAATCACTTTGAATTGGTTCCCGCGGAAAGCTATCTCTTCGTCGCCGGCGGGATCGGCATCACCCCGATTTTAGCGATGATCGCCAGCGTTGAGCGAACCGGATCAGACTGGAAGTTGCTGTACGGGGGTCGGACTCGGGCCTCTATGGCCTACAGGGACGAATTGGCGGCATACGGCGACCGGGTCGTCCTCCAGCCACAAGACGAGTTCGGACTGCTCGATCTCCACGGAGTTCTGTCGAACACGCCACGGGGTGCGGAGGTGTACGCATGCGGTCCCGAGCCGCTGTTGACGGCCCTTGAGGCGGCATGCTCGCATCAGGGAAGGGCAGCGCCCCATTCGGAGCGGTTCAGTCCCAAAGTCATCGAGAATGCCCTGGACACCCAATTTGAGGTTCGCCTTGAGCGCAGTGACCGCACCGTTATCGTGCCTGCGGGGCGTTCCGTACTGGAAGCTCTTGAGGCGGATGGATTGGCGCCAGCGTTCACGTGCCGCGAGGGCACTTGCGGAACCTGCGAAACCGTTGTTCTGGCGGGGCGCGTCGACCACCGTGACTCACTCCTGTCAAACGAGGAGAAGGAAGCGAACGACACCATGATGATCTGTGTCTCGCGTTGTCACGATACGCGGTTGGTGCTGGATCTCTAAGACTTGGAGTCCTGTGGCGTGCCGGGGTGTTCGATGATCGTCGTCGGGCACCCCGGTGCAGAGGGGCTACTCCCGTGTATGCGGACCGAGCGTCCATCGTCGGGGACGCACGTCGTGTACATCCGGCGAGTTTCGAGAATTGCCCAATTCCGCGCGCGAACTCATGTCACGGATGATTGAGTCTGCACTGTCCAGAACTCGTGTGCATCGACGTCGGCGGCGAGGAAAGTCTCCGCCACGATGAAGTTATAGAGGACATGACTGGGCCCCATTCTCAATTCCAACGAATTCCTCGCCTGCGAGGTGTTCCATTCGCTGACCGAGGAGCAGGCCCTTGTTGACGATTGGAGGCTCGAGTACAACAGTTACCGACCACAGGGATCGCTCGAGTTCCGATCACCCGAGGCGTACCCCGCTTGAGCACTTCGATCAACTGATTCGTGCTGCAGGACCGAAACGCCTGCGTCGCAAGGGCCTCTGAGGTGAACTCGTCGACGATATGGAGGAACCGCACCTGTCGGCCGTCGACCGTGGTATCGACCTGGAAGTCCAACGCCCACATCTGGTCCGGATCCGTGGCCCGCAACCGTTGATTGCGACCCTCGCCGATTCGGCGTTTCTAGCGAACTTTGACCGGACGCCTCAAGCCTTCCTCGGGCCACAATCTCTGTGTGCGCTTATGATTCACGGCCAAGCCTTCTGCTCGACATAGGGCGCGGGCTCTGCGTCAGTCCCTTCCGGTAGCTCTCGTGAACGGGCCACCCATGTCTTCGCCCGAGGGTCGCGCGAGCTGTTGCGGGAACCTCTCCGGCGCCGCCGCGACTGGTGAAGCCACTATCAGACAACCGCCCAAGCGTTACCGTGTCGTCGTCGATCGCGAGTTCGGAGAACCGACGCAACAGTGGTACCAACTCGGGCAGTGTCGGTGCCAGGCGCTTGCCGGCGGGCATTCCCAGAACCGCCCATCAGAATACCAGCGCCGCAATGACCTTCGGTCCGTATGTTGCGGGCCGAGGTGCGCGTGCTGTGACGACGCGAGGGATCAACACCGTATGTAGTACCTTTGCGAGCGTGGTCACGGTTCCAGCCGGTCGTGCGACACAGTTCGTCGAGGATGATTCCCTGGCGACCTTGTCGGCCCGCGTGTAGCGGGTCGCGATCGTCTTCGGCACAGCTTTGCGCTCGGCCCTCGACAGTCCCATCATCCGGCCCTACCGCCACCACCCGAACTCCCGACCGACACGCCGCTACGCGGGCATTATCAGGTGAGGCGGCGAATGGACCTACGCGGGATTTCCGATGAGTCAACGCGGAGCCTTGCTGCGGGCGCCTTTGCGGCGGTAAAGTCGGCACCAATCGATTGGCAAGATGCGGCTGATGCCCCTCGGCCTTCCGGTTTTCTTCGCTTCAGTCGTTCCTCGACATGCGCTCGACCGCCGTCGCCGGAATCGGCTCGACCGACACATCAATCGCGAGAGGATCGCCGAGTGAAATTCCCCAGTCCGCGGCGTATTAGACTGTGTCTCAGTGTGGTTGTCGTCCTCGCCAGTGTTGCCGTAGGGTGCACTGCGGAATCCTCCGAGGGCCCCCTCAAGACGCCTTCGTCTGGAGAAGGTTGGGAACTGGGCCCTGCGACGTACGGACAAGTCGTTTCCGACAACATTCCGGTGCGAATGGATGACGGTGTCGTCCTCGACGCGACCGTCAAATATCCAGCAGATGTGGCTACCGGAGAACGCGCTCCGGGAACTTTTCCCGTAATAGTGAATATTACGCCGTACGCTCCCGATACCGAGCCGTATGCGGTCGAACACGGCAAACTATTCACACAGCATGGATACATCTTTGCCAGTGTTTCGATCCGAGGTACCCAAGACTCGGGCGGTAGTTTTGGACTCTTTTCCGGGCGCGATGCTGCCGACGGTGTGGAGATCGTCGAGTGGGCGGCGCGAAAATTGGACGGCTCTAATGGCGCGGTGGGCGGCTACGGCTGTTCCTACCCTGGCATGGCACTGATTGCCACAGCCGGCATGGTTGGTAAGGGCTCGCCTCTAAAGGCCATCATCCCGGCGTGCACTGGATGGGACTACATTCGCGAGATGTCGCTCGTAGGAGGTATTCCGACAGGTGATTCGGTCCTTTATGATCAAATGGGCGAGTTCGTAGGGAACCAGCCTTCCGCCCGAGATGCTTTCGGTGTAGTGGCAAACGATTTGCGCACGGGTGGGCCGGCCGCCTACAACGAGTTCTGGCAAGAACGCCAGCCGATTGGCTATGCAACAAAGATCGTCGATAACGACATTCCGACGCTTTTGTGGACGGGCTGGAGTGATGTCGGGCGACGTGGAGCCTTGGAAATGTATGCGGCAATGCAGAATGCAGCTGTCCGCGTGGAGTCAACCAACGGTCCTGCTTTCTCTGACTCGGCATCGGGAAAGTACCAGCTGATCGTAGGCCCTTGGCACCACACTGAAGGTCTGGACCCTGCCGTCATGCTGAGATGGTACGACACTTGGCTCAAGGATGAGGCGACTGGCATCGACCGCACGGAGCAGCCTATGCATCTGTACGAGCAGGGAAGCGAACGCTGGATTAACGCGGCGTCCTACCCATTGGACTCCGATTATGACCCGTTCTACCTTGGCCCAGCCGCCACCTTGGCGAACGGCCTCGCGACCACCCCGGGGCGCGAAACGATTGCTTGGACGCCACCAACCGAATCTGATGGAGTTCTGAATTTTACGACAGCACCATTCACCAATGGCGTGACTTTAGCCGGTCCCTCAAGTGTCGAGGTCTTCGCCCGAACCAACACCACGAATCTCGCACTGATAGCGACTCTTTTGGACGTCGCGCCAGACGGCACTGAAATTCCGATCACTTTCGGTGTCGTTCTCGGCAGCCAGAGTGCTCTAGATTCCGATCACACGTGGCGCGACAGCAACGGGACACTCATTCGGCCCTACGCCACCCAGTCTCAAGATACGTACCTGACGCCGGGACAGCAGCAACTGTTCAGTATTCCGTTGCACCCGAATCTTTGGTCGGTCGAGCCTGGGCACGCTCTGCGCATCCGATTCACCACTCAACCCTCCGCCCAGGATTGCGACATCGACGGCGGTGTGGGAGTGCTACTCCCGTGCCGGCCGAATGATCCTCAGCGGGCTTCGCTCGCTGGTGGCATCTTCGACATCGAGTGGTCGGCGGATGACCCTTCTGCGGTTAACCTTCCTCTGCTCCCTTATCGATGTTTTGAGACATCAACTGCAAGAGCAACGTCAGGCAGTCACGGCGCAGTCATCCCGGTAGAGTGGTCCTCCTCTGAGAATCACTGCTAGGGCATGTCGGGGGGGGCGACCCCGACGACATCTCCCTCTTTCACCGATGACGTTCTCCCCGATGATGACGCTGTCTCCGTCGATGCTGGTGTCGGCGTCGCAGCCGAACGAGCTGACTCGGAGCCAGCCGCTAGCTGCACCCCGTGTAGCGGACTACTTACGGCCTACGGTGCCTTGCGTAGGCGAGAGCCTGCTAATAGCTGTCCGGATAGCGGCGGTGCCGGTGGCCGGCTCGGCGAACCGCTTTTCGTAGACAGGGCTGGTGTTCACGGCGTTCCGCGGGAGATCCGGCTGGTCGTGGGTGTCGGTTGCTGTTTGTGGGTACACCACCTTCAGCACCATGGGGGATCGAGACCGTGCGCTGATCGAACACCGCAGGTACCACCGCCGGTGCGGCGAGCGCGCCGGGCGCCGCGGCGGTGACCATCGGCGCCAGGAGCGGCAGGGCTCCCCATCGCCGCCGGTGGTGAGGAGGAGTAGATGATCAAGAAGAAGCCCCTGACCGGGAAGGCGTGCGGGACTGGCGGAAACCGGTGCGCGTGGACGGACCCGCGGGCGCGACCGAGCCGGTGGGCCATCTGGTGGTGGGGTTTCGACCGGTATCCCGCCAGCCATCAGGCGCTGTCCTTCGCCATGGGCCTCGCGGTCCCGCTCCACGCGTATCTGCATGTCACCCACGTCGTCGACCTCGACGATTTTCCTATCGAACCGGACCGGGACGATTGGGAAAGGCGCATCGTCGACACGGTCGAACGGGAACGGACGGAGGCGTGTACCATGCTCGCGTCGCTGCCCGGGAACTGGAGCTACTACTGCCATGAGGGCAACCCGGCGCACTTGTTGGCGACGATCGCCGACGCGAATGACGCCCTGATGATCATCATCGGCAGTTCGCGGGGAGGGTTGGTGTCCGGCATCGAGCGGGTGGTGGGGGAGTCGGTGTCTTCGCACCTGATCCACCACGGCCTCGGTCCGGTTGTCCTGGTCCCCGAACACGCGTCGGCGCCGCGGGACCGGCGGCCGGGCGCTGAGTGAGCTGCCACAGCGAGTTTCGGTCACCCGCACCGATCACCGACGCCGCGAGTCCGTGATTCACCGGCGGTCGGTGATCGATATCGGAGCTCGCTGTGGGCCGGGATGGCGGGGTTAGCCGCGGGCGAGGCGGCGTACAGCGCCGCGGAGGGTGTGTTCGATCTGGGGCAGGTCGACGTCCTCGGGGGCGGTGGCGGTGTTCTGGGTGGGGTTCCAGCTGATTCGGCGGTCGATCCCAGTGGCCGCGGCGGCGAGTTCGGTGCTCCACTCGCTCAGGGTCGGTTCGGGGTTGTCGACGTCTTCCCACTCGAGGATCCAGAGGGCGAGTGTGTGCCACTGCAGGTCGGTGGCGTGGATGGTGCGGGTTGTCATCGGGTCCTGGCTTCTGTGGGGTTGGTGGCTGGTTTCTGCGGTCGGCGATGTCGGCAGAAATGGGTGGGTTCCGACGTCGACGCGCAGGGAGGACGGGGGTCGGGCACGGGAATGCGCGGAAGCCATCGGCTCGAGAGTATGTGTGCGGACTTATTCGCGTTCCGGCGCTCCCACGGTTCGGCGGCTCAACCGTTGCGTGATCTGGTCCGGTTCCACCAGTTCGAAGTAGCGCGGGTCGGGATTGGTTCGGGCCGCGACGATGTCGCCGTAGTTGATCATCCGGGTCGCGGCGCCGAGATGGATTCTTTCGTGGGTGCCGACGTATCGGAAATGTGGCATGACGATCCTTCCTCGCGGGCGGTGGCCGGTGATCGGGCACATTGCCGGACGGATGGGGTGCCACCACCGCATGCGCGCCGGCCCAGCCTGGGTGGTTTCGCCGAGCCCCGGTTTCCCGTTGCTCGATCCGGGAGGCGCATGACCCCATCCCAGTTCACCGCTACTTCCATTTTCTCTACTTACGAATATTAGCAATTAATTGGTTGGTAGTGAACGGGTGTCACCCCGGGTTCTGGGCTGCACCGGGGTGTTGCGGGATCAGGGGGCGGATCGGTAGCGGGATTCGTAGGAGGCCTGCTCCTGGTCGAGTCGGCGCTGTCTGGTGGCGTTGAGGCGGCGGGGGTCGAGGCCGTGGCTGACCAGGCGGTGGCGGAGGTAGATGTTCTTCAGGGCGAGAAGGAAGTACACGAACGGCAGGAACAGCAGCAGCACCATGCCGGTGCGGATGATCCAGGGGCCGGGGATGAGTAGGAGCCCGGCGAGGATAGGGATCAGCGGGATGAGGCAGCGGGTGGCGTAGCGGCGGGTGGCGCCGGGGCCGGTGGTGTCCGCGATGACCCAGGGGTGCAGCTGGGTGGGCAGGGTTCTGCCCAGGACGTAGCCGAGGCGTTGCCGCGCAGTGGGTTCGGGTGTTGTGGCGGTGGGTGTGCGGGTCGTGTTGTCTGCGGTGTTCTCGGTCATGGTCGGTCCTCGTTCGTGGTGGAGGTGAAGTGGTGTTCGGGTAGGACGAGCATGCGGGCGTAGGCGATGGCGCGCGGGGTGGTGTCGAAGAGGTGGCGCTGTTCGCTGTCGGTGGTGGTGAACACCCCGAGGGCCTCGAGCGGCCGGAGATGTTCGGGTTTGGCTCCGGAGATCAGGACGGTGATGTGCCGGTGCTCGAGCTTGGTGATGACGTCCTTGAGGACGATCGCACCGGTGGCGTCGATCGTGGTGATCCGCGACATCCGCAGGATCACCACCTTCACGTCGGAGACGTCGGCGAGTTCGAGCAGGAACCGGTGCGCGGCGGCGAAGAACAGGGCGCCGTCGATCCGGTACGCGACGATGTGCTCGCGCAGCAGGTCGTGTTCCTCTGCGAGGTGGTCGTCGGTGTCGAGCGGGACCTGTTCGATGCGGGCGGACTTGGCGACCGCGCGGAGCGCGAGGACCGCGGCGAACCCGACCCCGACGGCGACCGCGGTGACCAGGTCGAAGACGACGGTCACCAGGAAGGTGGCGACCATGACGATCGTGTCGGCGCGGGTGGCCCGGGTGATGGCCAGGATCGAGGCGGTCTCGACCATCCGCACCGTGGTCGCCAGCAGCACCCCCGCCAGAGCGGCGAGCGGAATCTGCGCGACGAGCCCCGCCGCCAGATACACGATCGCCGCCAGGATCACCGCGTGAGTGAGGGCGGCGAGCCGGGTGCGGGCACCGGAGCGCACGCCCACGGCGGTGCGGGCGATCGCCCCGGTGGCCGGCACCCCACCGAACAGGGGGGCGGCGATGTTCGCCAGCCCCTGCCCGAACAGTTCCCGGTCCGGGTTGTGGCGGGCTCCCACCGCCATCGAGTCGGCGGCGGTCGCCGACAGCAGCGACTCGAGTGCCGCCAGCGCGGCGACCGCCAGGGCGGGGGCGATCAGCGAGGTCAGCTCGCCGAGGTGCAGGAAACTCAGGGTCGGCGCGGCGAACCCGGCCGGAATGGCGCCGATCCGGGCGATGTCGAGGTGAAAGAGTTGCGCGATCAGGGTGGCGGCGGCGACCGCGATCAGGGAGAACGGGACCCTCGGGAGGTAGCGGCCGCCGACGAGGATGACCGCGGCCACCGCCAGTGCGGTCGCCGGGGTCAGCAGGGAGGGCTCTTGCACGAACTGGTGGACGGCGTCGGCGGCGCTCTGCCACACCTTCTCCCCCTCGGCGCCGGTGATGCCCAGCGCGGCGGGAAACTGTTGCAGGGCGATGACCACGGCGATCCCGGCGGTGAACCCCTCGATCACCGGCGCCGGCATGTAGCGCACGGCCCGGCCCACACCGGCGAACGCGAGAACGACCAGCACCAGGCCGGCGATCAGCCCGACCGCGAGGACCCCGGTCGGGCCGTACTGGCCGACGATTGGCACCAGCACCACGGTCATCGCACCGGTCGGGCCCGACACCTGGAACCGGGACCCGCCGAACACGGCCGCCACCGCCCCGGCGATGACGGCCGTCGTCAGGCCGGCGGCGGCGCCGAGGCCGGAACTGATGCCGAACCCCAACGCCAGCGGCAGGGCCACCAGCGCGACGATCAGCCCGGCGAGCAGGTCCGCGCCGGGGGCACAGGCCGCGGGTTTCCACTCACCCCAGCGCGGCAGCAGCGCGGCCACCGACCGCGCCGCCCGCACGAGGGTGCTCGCGGCCGCGTCGGCCGGGGTTGGTTCGGTCATCGACGTTCCTCGGTAATGACGGCCAGCGGGCCATCTGTTCTATAATTGCTAATGTTAGCAAGTAACCATCATGGAAAGTTGAGTGATGCGGGTAACCCCGATCACCGCCCTGCGGGGGCGGATTCTGCACTGCGCCGACTGCGGACGGTGGTGCCGGGTGTCGGCACTGCGGGCCGGCGACGACCGCTGTCCCGAGTGTGGGCACCGGGCGCTGGTCGTGGGCGGGACCGGACGGCCTCACCGCTCGGAACCCGGCACGGTCTCGAACTGATCCGTGCTGCCCGGCCGGCATGGGGGGCGCCCCAGGTGCCGCTCCTCGGGTGCGTCGCCGAGGGTGACGCACCCGGGGAGCGTTGCGGGTCCCGGGTCAGCACTGCGGTCGTGACCAGCGCGAATCCTTCTCGGGGGAGGTAGGGTGAGCGCCCCTGCGGTGGAGGGCGTCGCCAAGTTCGAGGTCGGCCAGGCGGAGCTTGAGGGCCCCGAGCTCTTCGCGCAGGACGTCGGGCAGCGTGTTGCCGCCGATCCTCGCGTACCACTCGTCGATCAACCGGGTCTCGGCCACCCATTCGGTCGTGTCGATCTTCAAGGCGGCGGCGATCTTGGTGTGATCGAACTTCAAGCCCGTCAGGTCGAAGGCGCCTGGGGTGGGCACCAGGCCGATCGGGGTCTCGTCGGCTTCGGCGGTGCCCTCGATCCGCCGCAGCGCCCACTCGAGGATCCGGGAATTCTCCCCGAAGCCCGGCCAGAGAAATTCGTCGTCATCGCCGCGGCGGAACCAGTTGACGTAGAAGATCTTCGGCAACAACCCGGCGTTCGTCCGGGTGCCGATGTCGAGCCAGTGCTGGAAGTAGTCCCCGACGTGGTAACCGAGGAACGGCAGCATCGCCATCGGGTCGCGGCGCACGACGCCGACCCGCCCGGCCGCGGCGGCCGTGGTTTCCGACGACAGGGTCGAGGCCAGGAACACCCCGTGCTGCCAGCTGCGCGATTCGGTTACCAGTGGGATGGTGGTGGCGCGGCGGCCGCCGAAGAAGATCGCCGAGATCGGCACCCCGCCAGGATCGTTCCATTCGGGGGCGACGGTCGGGCACTGGGCGATCGGGGTGCAGTACCGGGAGTTCGGGTGCGCGGCAGGCTCTCCGGAGATCGGGGTCCAGTCCCGTCGTTTCCAGTCCGTCAGGTGCGGCGGCGGCGTGTCGGTCATCCCTTCCCACCAGATGTCGCCGTCGTCGGTGCGGGCGACGTTGGTGAAGATCGAGTTGCCCCGCTCGATAGTGGCCATGGCGTGCGGGTTGGTGTGGACGCCGGTGCCGGGGGCGACGCCGAAGAACCCGGCCTCCGGGTTGACCGCATAGAGTCGGCCGTCGTCGCCGAACCGCAGCCAGGCGATGTCGTCGCCGATGGTTTCGGCGGTCCATCCCTCGAGGGTGGGGTCGAGCATCGCGAGGTTGGTCTTGCCGCAGGACGACGGGAACGCCGCGGCGATGTAGTGCACCTTCTGCTGCGGGGAGGTGAGTTTGAGGATGAGCATGTGCTCGGCCAGCCAGCCCTCGTCCTTCGCCATCTTCGACGCGATCCGCAGCGCGTAGCACTTCTTGCCGAGCAGGGCGTTGCCGCCGTAGCCGGAGCCGTAGCTCCAGATGGTGCGCTCCTCCGGGAAGTGGGAGATGTATTTGGTGTGGTCGCACGGCCACGGTGTGTCGGACTGCCCCTCGTGGAGCGGGGCGCCGACCGAGTGCAGGCATCGGACGAATTCGGTTACCGCGGTGAGCTTGTCCCAGACCGGGGTGCCGGAGCGGGTCATGATCTGCATCGAGACCGCGACGTACTCGGAGTCTGTGATCTGGACCCCGAACTTCGGCTCGGCCGCATCGAGGGGGCCCATGCAGAATGCGATGACGTACATCGTGCGCCCGGCCATCGCGCCGCGGAAGTGCTCGGTCATCACCGTCTTCATGTCGACCGGGTCCATCCAGTTGTTCGTCGGACCGGCGTCGGCCTGGAACCGGGAGCAGATGAAGGTGCGGTCCTCGACCCGGGCGACGTCCTCGGGGTCGGAGGCGCACCAGAAGGAGTTCGGTTTGCGCTCCAGCCGCACGAAGGTGCCCTTGTCCACCAATTGTGTGGTCAGCCGGTCCCATTCGCCGGCGCTGCCGTCGCACCACACCACCTCGTCCGGCGCGGTGAGGTCGGCGATCTCGTCGACCCAGGACACGACGGCGGCATGCGCGGTCGGGGCGGCGGCGGTGGGGGTGCTCACGGTGTTCTCCTCAAAAGAATTCGACAAAAGACTTCGACAGAATGTGTTTGCGGCGCGGTGCGTTGGATCACCGATGTGGATCGCGATATGGGACGGGATGGCCGAGGGCCCGGCTCACGTGGCGGGCGACGGCGGAGACCAGCAGCCGGTCATCGACGGACGGCAGCATCCGGTCGGCGGGGGTGATCAGCGCCAGCGCCCGCACACATGCGGACATCGCCTCGACCGTCACGGTCCGCACGCCGTGTCCACACAGTGCGGCGAGCAGCCCGGGTAGCACCAGCGCACCATAGGCGAAGCCGTCGGCGGGGACCGTCACCGTGCGCCCGGGCGCCGCACCATCCGGGGCGCAGCCGGCGAGATCGACCAGGACATCGTTGTGTTCCATCAATCGGCGCAGCGGGAACGCCTCGGCGTCACGCTTGTGCCAGCTGCTCAGATCCCCGACCCCGGAGGCGATCAACACCGGTGCCAGCAACGGCGCCCACGACGCGCCGGTGACGACGACCCGGCCGGCGCGTGGCGGGACGCTGCGGCGGCGCAGGGTGGTGATCGTCGCGGCCGCCACCGCCGCCGTCAGCACGTCCAGTTCGGTGAGGATCACGGGCCCGCCGCGCTCGGTCACCGCACGTTGCACCGACGCGGACTCCCGGTGCCCCAGCCCGACCACGAACACCGCGGCCACCGCCGGCGGGAGCCCCAGGATGCGCTCGGTCAGCACGTGCGGGTCGCCCGTGGTCACCGGAAGGCACAGCGCGCGCATCGGGGTGTTCTCCCGGATGAGTGCCGCATAGTCCTCCATCGCGACCCACGGCGGCCGGGTCCGCGCCGACCCGGCCATGCGCGAGCCGGTGGTGGACACCGCGACGACGGCAACGCTGATTCCCGTCAAGACCGGACCGGCGCCGTCGGGCGAACCGCTGGCACCACCGTCGTGATTGTTCGTCACCGCCACTTCTCTTTTCTCGTCTTCCGATCGGGAGACGAATCTCCATGCCACCCGTTCACACGATGTACGCACTTAAGAAAATTCGCAACCAGCATGTGCGATGGGGGAGTCCTGCCTTGGTGAGCCCCCGTCAGCCCCCGGTTTCGCCCACCAAGGCAGGAGGTTCGGACACATCCTCGAGTACCTCGGCCTGCCCCGCCACTACCCCGGTCAAGATCCCCCGCGCAACCCGCAGGAGCTCGGCGATGCGGGGGGAGGTCAGCGCGTAGGACACCGACAGGCCCTCACGGCGGGCGGTGACCAGACCTGCCCGTCGGAGGATCGACAGCTGCTGGGACAGGTTCGCCGGCTCGATGCCCACCTCGGGCAACATCTCGGACACGGCGTGTTCGCGTTCACTGAGCAGCTCGAGGACCCGGATGCGCGCCGGGTGCCCCAACGTTTTGAAGAAGTCCGCCTTCATCTGATACAGCGGTTGGCGCGAGTTCGCGGTCATGGCTCCTCCTGTCGTCCGGGTCGAGCCAGCGGCGGCGAGGTGCGTGTCGCGCTCGCCGCGGCGCCGGGTCTGCTGCCTCGCCTGCAACCTGCAATCCCGGCAGGTTGCGTTACTTGCGAATCTTAGCAATTTGCTAGAATTCGCGCTGCAGAGCCCCTTCCGGCCCCGCATCCCGAAACCCGGGGCGCCCGTAAAACGGTCGCGGCAGGCGCCTCGCCACCGAGGGGAGAGGACCGGACCGACCGCGCTGGTCAACGATCCCTACCCTGTCCGATGCCGGCAACCTGCCGGTGATGAGAGAGCCGATGAGCACAGCCGATGCAGAGATGACAGCGCGACCGCGGTCACGGCGACCGGTGGAGACGATCATCGCGATGCACCTCGGATTCGTCGACGCCTTCGGGTTCGTCCTCCTCGGCGGGTTCTTCGTCTCCTCGATCGATGCCACCACCACCCGAACCGGCGTCGCCCTCGGCGGCAGTTCGTGGTTCGTCGTGGGCCTGGCCGGGGCGATCCTGGCCGGGTTCGTCGTCGGTGTCGTCCTGGCCGCGGTGGTCGGCCGGATGTGGCCACGCCAGCGGGTGCCGCGGGTTCTGCTGCTCACGGCGGTTCTCCTCGCGGCAGCCGGCGCCCTCCATGCGGTCACCACCACCGCACCCCTGATCGGATTCACCCTCGCCCTGGCCATGGGCGCCGAAGCCACCCTTCTCGAGACCGGCGGCCTGCTCGCCGCGGCGGCTCGGTCCCTGACCGATCGCCTGTTCGGCCGGGGATCCCGCCGATGGGCTCGATACCTGCGGCTCTGGGGTGCGGTCGCGGTGGGGGCGGCCGCCGGCGCGGTGACATACCGGGTGCTCGCATTCAACGCCCTCTGGGTCGCCGTGGGGGCCGCGACCCTCGCCGCCTACGCCGTCAGAAACAGCCCCACCGACCTGACCGACGCCGCCGGCCCGTTTGGGCTGGAAAGCTAGGCGCCCCAATACCGATCGACCAGAAGGGGTCTGTCGGCCGATCCGGAGCAGACCCGCGAAGTCGCGTACAGGTCCCCACAGACCGCGGTGGCCGCGCAGGCACCGCGAGCCAGCGAGTCCCAGCACGACCCCTCGGGGGCCACCGCGCACACCAGTGCCGGCGAAACGCCGGGGACGCAGCAATGCCGGTCCCGCCGGAGCGCCGACCGGACCCGCGGATACTTCCGCCGCGGCATGCTTCCGAGCGAGGGGTTAACTCGCGGTAACCAATCACCGTCGAACGGTGGAACGAATGGCAGTCGACGGTGTGATGCGCAACCATGGGCCGATGAAGCCCCAGAAGAAGACCGCGATACGGCCCGCGTGGTCGGTGGGCGCTCGGGTGACGACATACCATTCGCCAGATCCGGCGATCGCCGAGGATCAATGGCCGCAGAAGAACGGGGTGATCGTCGAAGATCACGGCGAGATGATCGACTCGGTGACCCGGTCATACGGGCGCACTTGGGCTCTTCCGCGCCGCTGGGCGGTTCTCCTCGACGAAGGACAGTTGGTCTCCCGCGACGGCGCCGAGCTCGAGGGAACGAGGAGTACGGAACCACCGAAGTAGGGCCGCGCCCATCGCGGCGAGACGGCCCACCTTCGTGCGCAGAGATCCGGCCGGTTGCCGCCGGCGCCGTGGAGCGTATGCAAAGACCTCTGAGCAGAACACCGGAGCGCCGACCACCGCACCGCTGACCCCGAAAACCGGACCGTCCGCTCCACGGGGGCTATCGTCAGCGACGGTATCCGCGGTGGGGATCGCGGGCCTGGTGATCCTCGAACGGAACGCACCAGTCCCCGGGTCGAGGTTGACCCCGTGCGTAGCGGCTCGGGGTCGAACAGGGTCAGGACGTCGTAGTCCTCGAACAGGAACTCCAGTGGACTGATCCAGTCGATGTCATCGGGATGGGCCGGGACGTCGCGCAGGAGATCGTCGAAGTCGTCGTCGAGGCGCCGGCCGGCCGCGGTGACGACGACAATGTGCAGCGCCATCTGTTCCCCGGTGCAGGTCGGTTCCGCCGGCGGCGACATCGGCCGCGAGGTCGTCGAATGCCTGCGCCAGGCGTCGCCGCCACGGCTGCCGCACGTCCAGGTGCACGGCGGCGGTTCGCAGCACCGACCCGATGCCCGCACTGTCGATCTCCCGTCCGGCCAACAGGGCGGTATCGACCCGCACCTCGTCGGCGATCTGGGTGGACGTGACCGCGACGGCGCGACGTTGCCGCTCGGTGAGCTCGAGTCCCCGGTCGTCGGCGGGGAATTTGTTATCGGGTGGTCGATTCGGCACCGGATACATGGCCTCGACCCTACAAAACCCAGTGGGTCACGCGCGGGAGCCCGTCGACGTGGGTCATCGTTTCCTCCCGGTCGAACTTGCGGGGTTCGTGGATGCAGGTCGGCGATTGCGTGGTGGTCGCCTGCCGGTGAGCGGGTGCTCCGAGGAACGATCCCCGCCGAGCAGGATGGTGTTCGGTGGTCCTCCTTGTCCGGATCGGTGCTGGCCGCGCAGACTGAAGGTGTTGCGGCGGAAGCGCCGGTGCGTGCGTGCCGATCGGACACGCCGCCTGCTGGTACCTGCTGCTCGTCACTCGATCAGGAGTTCCCATGCCCAGTCCCAGCCCCGGTTATTCGATCACCGTCCGCGTCCATGCACCGGTCGGCGCCGGCACCACGTCGACGCTGGCGGCCGCGATCGCATCGGTGAAAGGTGCCATGACGGCGCTCGATGTGGCCGAGAGCCATCCCGACCACATGGTCATCGACCTCACCTGCGACGCCTCGGACGTCGCGCACGCCGACCAGATCGCGACCGCGATCGCCGAGGTTCCAGGGGTGATCGTCGGCAAGGTCAGCGACCGCACCTTCCTTCTGCATTTGGGCGGCAAGCTCGAGGTGGTCCCCACGGTTCCGCTCACACACCGCGACGACCTCTCCCGCGCCTACACCCCCGGCGTCGCCCGGGTGTGTACCGCCATCGCTGAACACCCCGAGGACGTACGCCGCCTGACGATCAAACGCAACACCGTCGCCGTGGTCACCGACGGCTCCGCGGTCCTGGGTCTGGGCAACATCGGTGCCGCGGCGTCGATCCCGGTGATGGAGGGCAAGGCGGCACTGTTCAAACGGTTCGGCGGTGTCGACGCCTGGCCGGTCTGCCTGGACACCCAGGACCCGGATGCCATCGTCGAGATCGTCCGGGCCCTCGCGCCGGTGTACGGCGGGATAAACCTTGAAGATATCTCCGCCCCAAGGTGTTTCGAGATCGAGGCTCGGCTCCGCGGTATCCTCGACATTCCGGTGTTCCACGACGACCAGCACGGGACCGCGATCGTGGTCCTGGCCGCCCTGACCAACGCGCTGCGCGTGGTCGGCAAGTCGCTCGGCCGGGCTCGGATCGTGGTGTCCGGCGTCGGCGCCGCCGGGCACGCTGTCATCCGGTTGCTCGTCGCCCAAGGTGCGACGAACGTCATCGGCTGCGGGCGTCGGGGGATCGTGTCCCCGGACGACACCGCCGACGAGTTTCGTACCTGGATCGCCGAGCACACCAATCCCGAGGCTCGGACGGGATCACTGCGGGACGCGTTGGTCGGGGCGGACGTGTTCATCGGGGTCTCGGCGCCGAACATTGTCACGGGCGATGACATCGCGGCGATGGCCGACGAGTCGATCGTGTTCGCGCTGGCCAATCCGGTCCCGGAGGTCGATCCGGTCGCCGCCGGTGAGCATGCCACCGTGGTGGCCACCGGTCGGTCGGACTTTCCCAATCAGATCAACAACGTCCTCGCCTTCCCGGGGGTGTTTCGTGGTCTGCTCGACGCGCACGCGGTCGATATCACCGACGAGATGCTGATTGCCGCGGCTGGCGCGATCGCCGACAGGGTGTCGCCGTCCGAGCTCAATGCCACGTACATCGTGCCGAGCGTGTTCGATGCCACCGTCGCGCCGGCGGTCGCGGCGGCGGTGCGCGAGGTGGCCGAGCGAGGGCGGCAGCCCCAGGAGTGAGCTCAGTCGGTTTCGTCTTCGGTGTGGCGTTGCGCGGCCCCGCGTCCGTGCGAACCTCGCTGTCGCCGTGCGCATGTGTCGGCCGACGCCCGGCGGTCTGCCGTGTGGATCGCCAGGCCCCGCATCCGAGGTGCAGGTCCCCGACGATCCGATCGGCGAGCATCACCCGCGGACTCACATCCAGGACGGGGTGGCGACCATTAGCTCGGCACCGATGGGACTTCGGTCGGCCCTCCCAGTCGTAACCATTTGTCGTACATGCTTATCCATGTTCCATCCGTACGCACCCGTTCCAACGTTCCGTTCACGAAGCGCACCAGATCGTCATTGCTCTTGTTCGGGACGACGCCGTACGGCGGAACAGGCGACTTGGTCGGAGTCGATTGAGATGTGCACCCCACCACTGCCATTGCGGCCATGACCGTCGACGCACCGCCAACGCACTGCCAACGGCAGGGATCCTCGAGCAAGGGCGCAACGGTGGCCGACCGCCCACGGCCAACAGCCAACGGAAGGCAATCGCTCGCAAAGTAAAAGGCGCCGGCGTCTCCGTGACCGCGCTCGCGCAACACTCGGCGTGGCTACGGCGACGCTGCATCGCACTCTGATTAGCTGTTCCGCGTGACCAGCGGAGACAGGGGGAACCGACATGGCCGGCAGACGCACGCTCGGAAGTACACGCGGCAACGTCCCGGCGACGACCGAGTCGTACTCCTCGATGTCGACGGCGTGGTCACCGACATGTCCATGTTCGGGTGTGAACTCGAACGGCCAGCGAGGGAGTGGTGGCCGGCGTTCTTCTCCCACATCGCGGATGCGGAGGTGATTGAGTCTGGTTTCGACCTCGCCTGGGCGATCGAGGGACTCGGCTTCACCCTGGTCTATTCGACGAATCGGCCCGACTACACCCACACGGGTACCCGTCGATGGCTCACCGAGCACGACCTTCCGACCGGGCGCGCTCCGTGTGCAGACAACAAGGTAGGGCCTCGTCTTCGACCGCGGCGGAGGTCAAACGCTCCCACTCCAGCTCGTCCGACGGCAGCATCCGCAAGGGTTGCGTGCGTTCATCGACGATGAAACCGGTATCGTCGACCAGCTCACCGTCGAAGGGTTTCGGCCCTGCTCGCCACCGATCTCGCCGGTCTCGGTTCCCGCAGACTCCTGCACGTACTCGAAGGTGGCCAGCAGGCCCTCGCTGGCGCGCAGAACCACGGCGCGACAGCATTAACTCCTGCATAGAGCCACGACGGCGACCTATCTCGTCATAGGCGCAGGTGGCTGTCGCCGGCTCTCGAAATGAGCCTTCAGGAGTCTGCCGGGACCAACCGCCACAGGTACCTGTCGGGTGCGTCCGGCGGGCTGCGTCCCGTGATCGGTGGTATTCCCTGCGCGGACATCTGAGGGTGCGTACTCGGTCCGGTCTTTCCGCGAGTGGTACGCACCGTAGTACTACATCCATCCCCACACGATCGGGTTGATGCGTCGGGCGAGATCGGCGAAGGTGTGGTCGGTGCGCCGGTGCGCCGGTGCGCCGGTGCAGCCGCCGGAACCGCACGTGCGCACTGATCCTCTTGCAGGGCGTCCCTGCTGACCGCTGTGTTCGATGCGTGGAGACTCGCACCGGCTGATCAGCGCGGAGGCGTCGCCCGCCACTTGTTCCTCACACGTCTCTTCGCCGATGCGCGAACCGGAGTTTCCGTCGCCGTAATGTTCCCGCCGAGCAGGCGCAACAGTGCGGGTGAACCATAACCGCATGCCTCACTCCAACCCGGTTGCCGCGTGGAAAACCCTCCGCCAGGGTAACGAGCGCTTCGTCAGCGGAGTCTCGATCCACCCCAGCCAGGGAATCGTCGACCGCGCGCAGCTCGTCGACGAAGAGCACTCCACCGCGGTGTTGTTCGGATGCGGAGACTCACGTGTCGCTGCGGAAATCATCTTCGACCAGGGCCTCGGTGACATGTTCGTCGTCCGAACGGCCGGCCACGTCCTCGACGACGCCGTGCTCGGTTCCATCGAGTACGCGGTGCAGATCCTCGACGCGCCCTTGATCGTCGTGCTGGGTCATGACGGTTGCGGCGCCGTGAAGTCCACTCTGGACGCGCTGGACAAGGGCAAGGTTCCGGACGGCTTCATCCGCTGCATCGTTGAACGGGTGGCGCCGTCGATCATGATGGGTCGCAAAGAGGGCCTCACCACCGTCGACGAACTCGAAGGCCGCCATGTCGTGGAGACCGGGACTCTCCTGATGCAGCGTTCGCGCATCATTGCCGATCGCGTCGGGAGTGGTGCCTGCGCTATTGCCGGCGTCACCTACAAGCTGTCCGATGGCCGGATGCACCTGCAGGGAGGGGTCGGAGACATCGGCGAACTCCGCGACTGACGCGGCCGAAACCGCTGAGCCGCTGGAGCACGGCACCGAACTACCGTGCCGAACGGTGTGACACAAGATCTACGCACGGCGATCGGCCCCGAGGACGCCAGATAACACCGAGGGCTCGGAGAGATCCCCACCGACCCGCCTCGTCACCCAGGGTCCTATGGCGCGGACGGGAATTAAAAGCGCAGCACGACTCATCTTCACTACAGGTTCTTGCCAACCCCTGTGAGCTGAAGGTATCGGCTGCGCGAATGAATCTCAGATCGGTGAGGCATCCAGGACCTCAGAGGCCGGTGGCAGATATCGCCGGAGGACGGCAGCGCTTACCGCGGCATCCCACTTGAACACGATCAACGGAATTGCCGGCAATTTAAGAAACTCCACCTCCACGACGGGGGCGCGAACACCATCTGGTGGATCCGCAGTTCGTGTCCGGGGACTATCAGATTTCGGTGGATCTTACGCTGGCGCGTGGGTTGTTCTGCGCGGAAGGCCCCGTGGGGGATTCGGAATCTGATCAGAACGACGGAAGGTGGAGTGCTGGTAAAACTTCCGTGCGTCGGATCGTGCAGTCATGGACCCCTGGTTGGCGTCGCCTACCGCCCGCACGCGGTGTCACGCCACCCGGGGCGTTCTGGATAACGTGTGCAGACACTCCATGGACCTACTCCGCCCTCATGGAGTGGGTAGCCGACGACTGGTCCCAAGGCCCAGTGGCAGTTCCGCCACGTTGCGGCGGATTCCGTGACGGCAAAAGAACACCGAGTCGTGCAGTGCGCGACAAGTCGAGGCGAGCCGGTAGATAGCGCAGTCTGACAAGATCCGTCTGCCAAAGGAGTGGACGGTCTGGTTGACGTGGTTGACCCTTTGGTGCATCATTGTGGTTGACAAAGTTGACGCGAAAGGGTGGGTGTGGGTGATGACGTCGCTGGTGGAGCAGGAGAAGCAATTGATGGAGGAGCTCTCGCAGCGGGTGCACCGTACCTTCGCCGCCGCCGCTGCGGCCGGCGTGCCCACCGACGCGTTCGCGGACGTGCAGGCGATCGCTGACGCGATGTCGGCTGCGCTTCCCACTCATCATGTCTATGACCAGGTCGTGGGCCCGTTTTATGACACCGCCGGTCTGACTCGGTGGTGGAAGGTCAGTCGGCAGGCGGTGAGCAAGAAGGTCGCCACCAACGCGGTGATCGCCTGCCAGCTCGAGGAGGGGCAATGGGTCTACCCGGTGTGGCAGTTCACCCGCAGCGGCACCGTGGACCCGGCGCTGGTGCAGGTGTGGCGTGTCCTGCGTGCAGGGGCCGACCCGTGGACGAGTGCGCTGTGGCTGCGGGCACCACAGGATGCGTTCGGCGGTAAGACCGCGGTGGGCTGGTTGACCGAGGGCTGCCGGGTCGACCCGGTCCTGGCGGCGGCCCGCGCGGACGTGCAGCGGTGGGCGGCGTGACCCGGGAGGACGTTGCTCTGCGGGCGCCCGGAACGCGCGCGCTCACCGGGTTTCCTGGTTGGCGGTTGACCGGGAGGCGGCAGGTCAAGCGGGGTCACCGGGTCTCGAATGGACCGTGGTGGTTCTCCTCGTCAGGTGGCGGACGATTTGATCTGGCCGCGCCGCGCGGTACGTGCTACGTCGCATTCGATGAGACGACGGCGATCCGGGAGACGGTGGGGGAGGCGTTGGCATCGCTCGGGGTGATCGCCCACGACTTCGCGGCCGAGCGGGCACTGTCGACTCTGCGGGTACCGGGCACCCATGACCTCGCGGACACCTGCGCCGACGGGGCTGCCGCGTTCGGGCTCACCCGGGAGTTGTGTTCGATGACACCGTACGACGTTCCCCGGGCGTGGGCGGCGGCATTCGATGCCGAGTTCGACGGCATCCGGTACCAGACGCGGTTCACCACGGGCCCGGCGGCGAATGCGGCCGCGGTATTCGGTCCGGCCGGGGAGGTGTCCTGGCCTGTGGATCCCCGCCCGGAGTCTTTCGCGGCGGCGGCGAGGCGTTGCGGTATTGCGGTACAGCCGCTTCCGCGGTCGGTCCGGGTTCTCGATCCGCCGACCTGACGAGCCGGCCCGCGCTCGGTAGGGCGACGGTGTGCGTCCAATGCCGGACACATCAGCCGTTCGGGGAAGCGCCGCATCCGCGGCGGCATGGGTGGTGGTGGACGGCAGCGGTGGCTCGGGGCCGACGGCGAGACGATCGACTGGTGGGAACGCGCCACACCTCGCCGCGGGGAGTAGTACTTTTCCGCTGGCGCTTCGTTCGCCGACATGAGCGCGGCGAGTCTGCGACGGCAGGCGGTCTGCCGCCGTTGTGATCAGCGCCGTTCGCTCCCATTCTCGGGCGGCCTGGACCCCGGCGGCAGGTACATATTGCGACCCGCGATTGGCCGGCGGGGCAGGGGCCCGGCATTGGCGCGTCAGTTCACAGGTATCCACCGGTGGTGAGGGTGAGGGCGATGATCACTGCGGCGGCCATCAAGGTGGCCGAATCCAGGATCAGATCCCATAACTTGCACTCGGGGTAGCGATTCCCGCCACTTTTGGTGGACTTCGTATCGTCGGAGGCTTCCTTCATATTCGCGTGTTTCTCTCGACGCCGCACTTCCCGGCATCGCCCATCCCGACAATCGCCCCGTTGAGCAGGGCGATTGTCCGCTGCTAGCGGGACTTGTCCGATTGTGCATCTCGACCGGTAGGCCTGTCACGGTGGCCAGTACGAGCGCGATCCGCATGAGCAGCAGGAATGGCTGATTCTGTGGGAATTGCTTCGAGGACGGCCCGGCAGTGCACCGCCTCGGCCCCGACTCGCTCGGAAAGCGACCGAGCTGAGCGTCCCGTGTGGTCGGATGTCCGGGAGGGAGGTGAGGATGATGGAACGTCCGGACCCTGGCGGGCCGATACGGCGAGAACGATATGAACTCCTGGTCGCAGCGAATCTGGCGCAGGAGAACGCATTCGAAATCCTGGCATTGATCTTTCGATCAAAGGGAGGGGACGAGGCCGCAGCCCGCCTGCGTGCGCTACTCGCTCTCACCGCAGCAAACCGAGTTGATCCTGATGACGCCCTACGGATCCATGACACAACAGGACGGCTCGGATCAAGGAGGAACTCGACGCGATACGGAGGGAACTGGACGCCGAGTAGATGCTCATCCTCCTGCCCAGCTTCTCGATCCGGTCGTCCTCGTTTCTGTCCTTCCCGGCCCCATTTGGAAGCCAGTGACGCCGCGTCGGGACCGACCCCGCGAGATGCTCGCGCATACGTCGACGCCTGGCCCCATTCAGCAGTGCGTCGGCCGCGCACGGTGTGCGACGCCTGCTCCAGTGGTGTTCGTCCACTCGTCATGCTGCGAGGATACGAATCCGCATCTGCGACGTGAGCGTCCGCGGTGCGGCCCGCCAGGCGGGCCGCACCGCGGGAGGTTGTTCAGCGATGACGCTGCGGATCGTGTTACTTCTTCGGGGCCGGGGGTGCGTTCAGCAGGGTGATGAACGGATCGGCGTTGGCTGCCATGGCGCCGAGGCCGCCGATCGCGGTGCCGGCGAGGGAGGCGCCCGCGCCGACCAGTAGTGCGCCGCCGATGCATCCTGCCAAGGGGCCGGCGCCGAACAGCAGTGCTGCCGGTGCGGAGATCACGGCCCCGGCCACGGCGCCGAGGACGCAGCCGCCGACCAGACCGGTTGCCGCGCCGAGGAAGCCGCCGACGGCCGCGGTGAGGGTGATGTTGTCCTTGACTCCGGCGGTGGCGGCGGGCAGGTCGACCTGCCGCAACGGAAGAGCGACCGGGGTTGCGGCGGCCGGGCTGGTGTCGGTGGTCAGGGTTGCGGTGCGGCCGTTGATCTGTGCGGCGACGGGGTGTGCGAAGCCGTTGACGGCGATCGACAGGGGTACCGACTCGACGGTGGCACCTGAGGCGTCGCGGATGATCAGGTGGTTGTTCTCGGTGCTCAGTGACCCGGCGGTGGTGTCGATGATGACCTGGTCACCGTTGCGGGTGAGGTTCCACCCCACACCGGGAGGGGTGGCTGGTGCGGGGTCCGCGTGGGCGGTGCCGGCGACGATTCCCATCGACGCGATGGTTATGGCGGCGACCGCCATCAGTTTGGACATTTTCATGCTCGTGGATTTCCTTCTCGTGTGTTCCAGGGACCGAAACGGTCCCTGCTGTGCTGGACGAGTCCGGCGGATGACCGCAGCGCCGCTCGACGCGGCCGAAGGCGCTGAATCGCCGTCGTGAGGATGTTGACCCGCAGGCTGGCTGTGCAGCCAATGCCGGGATGGTGTTCTGCTGAACGGGGTTCCGTGGATGAGTCGGCGTTCCCGGACGTTTCCGGAGGTTGTTGTTCAGAGAGCAGGCGTGAGAGTGTAAACCGGAGTGGATGCCGGTGCGGTCGGTCGCCGCAGGTACACGGTCCAGGTGATCACCGCGCAGAGGATGTAGAACGCGGCGAACACCCAGAATGCTGTGGTGGCGGACTTATGAACCCCGAGGTAGGACGCGCGTAGGACGAGGTTGATTCCGCCTCCGCCGAGGGCGCCGACGGCGCCGGCGATTCCGATCAGTGCCCCGGACATCGTGCGTGACCAGACGGCGGCGGTCGGTGCGTCGTGAGGGTGCAGCGCTGCGGCTTTCGCGGCGAAGATGGCCGGGATCATTTTGTAGACGGACCCGTTGCCGATTCCGGAGATGACGAACAGCAGGATGAAACCGACGACGTAGGCGGTCATGATGGCGGTGTTCGCGGCCCCGGGGGTGGAGTCGTCGACGGTACCGGCGACGACGAGGATACCGGCGGCTGCCATCATCGCCACGAAGCTGTAGAGGGTGATCCGGCCGCCGCCGATCTTGTCTGCCAGGCGTCCGCCGAGTGGGCGGGATAGGGACCCGAGAAGTGGTCCGATGAAGGCGATCTGGGCGGCGTGCAGGGCGGCGGTGGCTTGCATGGCAGGGGTGGCCGGAGCGCCGTTGGTGAGTCCGGCGAGGAAGTTCAGTTGCAGGATCTGGCCGAAGGCGAAGCTGAATCCGATGAACGATCCGAATGTTCCGATGTAGAGGAACGAGATGATCCAGGAGTCACGGAATTTGAGTACATCGATGAGGGATCGTGCGTCGGTTTTCTGGTCGGTGAGGTTGTCCATGTAGAGGGCGGCGATGACGGCGGCGATGCCGATGAGCACCAGGTAGACCGCGCAGACGATCTGGGGGCTGCGGTTGCCCCAGGTGGCGATCACGAGCAGGCCGATCAGCTGGATGGCAGGGACGCCGATGTTGCCGCCGCCCGCGTTCAAGCCCAGGGCCCAGCCCTTGAGGCGTTGCGGGTAGAACGCGTTGATGTTGGTCATCGAGGACGCGAAGTTCCCGCCGCCGAGTCCGGCGAACGCGGCGACGATCATGAACATGGTGTAGGAGGTCTCGGGCCTCGAGATGAAGTACAGGGTCAGGGTCATCGGAACCAGCAGTGCCAGTGCGCTGATGATGGTCCAGTTCCGGCCACCGAAGGTGGTCGTGGCGAAGGTGTAGGGCAGGCGCAGTATGGCGCCGACCAGGGTGGGTATGGCGATAAGGAAGAACTTTCCGGCTGCATCGATGTGGTAGACCGCCGTGGGCATGAACAGCACCATCACCGACCACACCGACCACACCGAAAATCCGATGTGCTCGGCGAGGATGGAGCCGAGGAGGTTGCGGCGGGCAATGTTCTTCCCGCCCGCCTCCCAGGCGGCCTCGTCCTCGGGGTCCCATTTGTCGATCCGATGCCCGACCGATATCGGGGCATGCGATGAGTTCGAAGGTCGCTGAGATATTGTTGTCACGGCTTAGCTCCTGAGATTGAAGATTCGCAGAACCATAAAGCCGGAATGTGTCCGCTCGATGGCCGGTGGTGTCGGGGCGCTTACACTTCGCTCACCTGGGCACATGCACGGAAGACAGCACCCCGAAACAACACCGTGACCATTGGGCAACAGACTCTACATATGCATATGCCCTGGTCGGGAGCAGGTTTTCCGGCCCCAGAGATGCGGTCTTCCCGGCTGCAGCGCGGGCGGTGTCGATCGCCGCGGTCGTCTTGTGGTCGTCGGCGGCGGGCCCGGGTGGTGATCATGGAGGTAGCGCGGTACCGAAAGCGATATGCCCGAACGCGTCAGGATGGCCCGGGGTGGGCGGCGCGGTCGGCCAAGTAGGCGAGCGTCATGGCAAGGTCGGACAGGAATGTTGCAGATCATGCCTGGTCGGGGGTCTGCGCCACGGATCGGCAGCGTTCGGAGGTCCCGCGGTCAGTCCGATCTTCCCCAGCCGTGCCCAACAGCAGCACTGCGGCGGTGTGTGACTCGACACGGCCCGGAGGTCGAGGCGGACAGACGTGGATAATAGGACGTGGTTACAGGCACCCGGTACAGCTCTGATGTCAAGCTGCGGAATATGATTCGTCACAAGGCGCGGAAGTGCATTTCGTCGCGATTGCTCCGCGATGACTCGATTAGCCGTCTCCGGTGGCCCGCGACAGGTGGACGGCTACTGACTGGGCACTTGCACAGTATGGCGATCTCATTCAGTCCGTCCGGTAAGTCGTTGAGACGTCGAGGATGGTCGAGCCGAAGAAAACCCCGTCGTCGTCGAGAACTTGGGCGATGTGTCCGAATGCGCGGCCCTTCTCCGCCCAGGTACTAGGCACGCAGTGCAGCACGAAGTTCGCGGACACGGAGTTGAACACCCAGATGTCCGGGGGAAGCGGGGCGAGGACGCTGCCGGTGTACGCGGTCGCGGTGATGCCCCGGTCGGCGAGACGGGTGGTGGTCATCTGCAGGGTGTTCGGGTTGAGGTCGAGCAGCTCGATCGTCGGGTTTCGGGGTCGGGTATGTGGCGCGGCGGAGGTACCAGCCGGTTCCGGGGCCGATGTCGAGGTGCCGACCACCGAGGTGGAAGTTGTAGACCGCCAGCAGCGCCCGGCTGTATGGGGCGGCGCCGGCCTTCTCCGCCTCGGTGACCTCATCTGCAGACATGCGTGATCCCCCTCGTTGTTCACGTGATGGCGTGCTAGCGGACATGCCAACCTCCCTGTAGGCGGACACGTTCGTCCCTGCTGACGGACAGCTGATCTCCCTGTCGATGGACATGGGGGCCGGCGGTGTGTCGGTCCTGACACAGACGCCCCTCCGGGGTTTTGCTCGAGGTCTTCGACCACCTACGAGCGACTCCCACCGGAGGGACGCATGAAGAAGTCTGACAGGGACATCATGGAAATTCTCGAGGCCTACGACACCACCGGCACCGCGCACTCAGCGGCGCAGCTGGCCGGGGTCGATCCGAAAACCGTCCGACGCTACGTCGCCGTCCGTGACGCCGGGATGCCGGTGACCGGCCCGTCGCGGCGGCCCCGCATCATCGACGAGCATCTACCCCAGATCGAGCAATGGGTCGAGCGCAGCAAAGGCAAGGTTCGTGCCGACATCGTCCACGAACGCCTCGTCGCTCTCGGCTTCGACGGCACCGAACGCACCACCCGACGCGCCGTCGCGGAGGCGAAAGCCGCATGGCGGGCCGGGCACCGCCGCACCTACCGACCGTGGATCACGGAACCCGGACTGTGGATGCAATTCGACTGGGGTGAGGGCCCGAAAGTGCCCGGGCCCGGTGGGATTCTGCGCTCGACGCTGTTGTTCTGCGCCTGGCTGGCATGGTCACGCTACCGGGTGGTGATCCCGGTGTGGGATCAAACATTGCCGACGTTGATCGCGTGTCTCGATGCCACGGTGCGCCGCTTCGGTGGGGTGCCGACCTATGCGTTGACCGACAATCCGCGCACGGTCAGCATCGACCACGTCGCCGGGATCGCGGTGCGGCATCCGCAGATCGTCGAAACCGGCCGCCACTACGGCATGGCCGTGCACACCTGTGTGCCCTTCGACCCGGAATCGAAGGGTGGCAGCGAGGCGACCGTCAAGATCGCCAAGGCCGATCTGGTGCCCACCGACGCGAACCTGCTGCCGGACTACGCCTCGTTCGCCGACCTCGAGGCCGCGTGCGAGCAGTTCTGCGCCACGGTCAATGCGCGTCGGCACCGCGAAAGCGCCCGCATCCCGGACGAGGCCCTGGCCGAGGAACGCGCCCGGCTGCACACCCTGCCGACCTCCCCACACACTCTGGCACTGGGCACCACCCGCAGCGTCGGCACCGATCAGACGATCCGGTTCGGGTCGGTGCGGTATTCGACGCCACCGGGGTTGGTCGGCACCGAAGTGTGGGTGCGCGCTGCCGGCACGGACCTGGTCGTCGTCGCCGACCTCGATGCCTTGCCCCAGGCCCCGGAGTGGGCCGAAAACAGGAGAGGTTTGAGTGAGGTTGCGCGACATTTACTTTCGACGCCGGGGAACCCGCGGATCGACCCGGCGCATTACCCCGATCATCCGCAGGACCCGGGTGGGGCACCGAAGCCGCCGGTCCCGAAGGCCCGCTCCGCGGCCGAAGCCCGGTTCCTCGACCTCGGGCCCGGGGCGCACACCTGGTTGGTCGCCGCGTCGGCGGCCGGGACGGTCCGGATCCGGGCGAAGATGACCGCCGCGGTCGAGTTGGCCGCATTCGTCGGCGCCGCCACCGTCGACTCGGCATTGTCGAGAGCAGCCGAAGCGGGCCGATTCGCCGAGGGGGACCTGCCGGCGATCGTCGCGCACCACACCGACACCACAGCCGGCGCGGGTGTCGTCGCCGACGAGGAGCATTCGGTCCAACCCGGCACCGCCGCCTGGGCCGGATTCGGCAGCACCGGTGCGCAGGCACGCTCATGAACCCCGCACCGCCACTGCCCGACGACCTCCTCGCCGTCCTCAAACGGATGCGCCTGCCCTACCTGCGGGCTGCCGCACCGGAGGTGCTGGCGACGGCGAAAGCGCAGCGGTGGGATCCGACCGAGGTCCTCAAGGTCCTTCTCGACGAGGAGGTCCGCGGTCGGGACGAGGCAACGAAGGCGATGCGCCGCAAGACCGCAGGGCTTCCCGCCGGGAAGACGTTTTCCTCATGGCGGGAACAGGATTCGTCGATCCCGGCTCCTACCCAGCAGGCCCTGATTACGTTGGAGTGGGTGCAGCGCGCCGAGAACCTGGCGGTCAGTGGACCGTCGGGGACCGGCAAGACGCATTTCGTCGAGGCGCTCGCGCATGCGGTGATCGATGCGGGGATGCGGGTGTCGTGGTTCACCCTCGAATCGTTGACCGCCGCGATCGGGCGGGCCGCGGTGGACGGGTCGATCACCAAGACCATCACCAAGATCACCCGCGCCGAGTTGATCGTGGTCGATGACATCGGGATGCTGCCGTCCGGTCAGGCCGCCGCTGAGGCGTTCTACCGCCTCGTCGATGCCGCCTATGAGCGCCGCAGTGTCGTTGGTGACCAGCAACCTGCACCCGTCTGGATTCGACACGATCATGCCGAAAACGCTCGCGACCGCCGCGGTCGACCGACTGCTCCACCATGCGCATGTCGTGATCACCGAAGGCACCTCGCTGCGGTTGCAGGACGCCACCGCCGGACGCGGGGTGATGCCGTTGACCTGATGGTGCGGGAGATCAGCTGACCGCCGACAGGGAGATCAGCTGTCCGCGCACAGGGACACCACCTGTCCGCCTACAGGGACGCCCCCATGTCCCTTGACAATGGCGTTCCCCCGCCATCACCGATCGTAAACGGCGCCGACTTCAGGGACTCGGTCGATTCGTGTCGCGATGTTTCACGGCCGCCGCCACGATGAAGTCACCGGTCTGGTACGAGTCCCGCCACGGCATACAGGGCGCCCGGAAGAAGCTAATGACATGCGGTGCCACGTCACAACGGTCTGTCATTCACGTGATCTACCTGCGGGTTTATTGGGCAGTGCAGTTCTGTCCAGCGATCGGGCTGTGATGAAGTGAAACCATGACTGTCACCGCGCCAGCGCATATTTTCACCGACGCACCGATCACAGATGCCAGCGGAGATCGCCTCGATCGCGAGGAGTTCTCGGCGCATGTAGCCCAACGAATTGCTGCGATGGGTGGACGCGACAGTGTCGCGTTCGGGCTCACCGGGGCTTGGGGTAGTGGAAAGACTTCCGTCCTGCGGATGATTGCAGATAACATGCCCACCCCCGAATGGTCCGTGCATTACTTCACGCCGTGGGCCGCATCCGATTCGGCGACGCTGGTGAAGGAGTTCTACGCCACCATCGAATCCGCCCTGCCTACCGATGTCCGCAAGAAGATGGGAGGCAAGTTGCGGGCGATGGTCCCACTTGCGACCGGAGCAGCCAGCATGATTCCAGTAGCGGGGAAGGCGGTTAGCACGCTTTTCGAGGAGACTGGCAAGTACTTCGA
The DNA here is from genome assembly GCF_017068375.1 of Rhodococcus koreensis. NCBI lineage: Bacteria > Bacillati > Actinomycetota > Actinomycetes > Mycobacteriales > Nocardiaceae > Rhodococcus > Rhodococcus koreensis. Next base: position 336,671 of record NZ_CP070610.1, on the reverse strand, counting down.
GAAATCATTCCAGGATCAGTTCAAGGAAGCATCGAAAGACATCGTCGAGGCAGGGATCCGCATACTTGTTGTCGTGGACGACATCGATCGACTCCACGCCGATGAGTTGGTCGCGGTGCTGAAGACGGTCCGCCTCCTCGGAAACTTCCCAGGGATCCACTATTTGCTTGCCTACGATCAGAACACCGTTCTCGATGTCCTGTCCGCGACATCGATCGCGAAGAACTCGGACCGGGCACTGCAGTTCCTCGAGAAGATCGTGCAGTACCCGTTCGACCTTCCTCCTCTGCAACAGCCACACCGCGTTCGGGAGATGACCACGGCGCTCGCGAAGGTGGAAGCGACCCACAGTCTCGGGCCGATACTCTCGGGCAGGGGGCCGTTCGGATCACCGGTCGATGATCTCCTGTCACTCGTTCCTCCCGGCGACCTCGAAACGCTCCGGGCAATCCATCGATTGGTAACCCAGTTCGATATCACGCTGACGGTGATCCGCCCGAACGAGATCAACGCCACAGACCTGTTGTTTCTGACGTTCCTGCGGGTGCGCTATCCGAGGCTGTACCAGAAGCTGCCTGCGTGGAAGGGCAGGCTGCTGAGGACCGGGCCGGTCTCCACTCGGAGCGGAGAGGAGCCGAATTGGCGTGCTCAGATCGAAGAGGCAGCTGAGGTCAATGGCGAACGCGCGGATGCGCTGGCGCGATTGGTGCAATACCTCTTCCCCGCTGTTAGAGGACCAGGCTGGATCGGAAACGCGCGCAAGCAGAGTGTTTGTAAAAGTGCGTATTTCGACAGGTACTTCGTCATGGGCATTCCGGTGGGCGATATCAGTGACGCACTAATTGTGGCCGGACTATCGGAGCTGGCGGACACCGGCCAACTCGCCGACCAGTCACCCCTGGGCATGGCGCTGGCGGATGAGCAGATGGCCGGCCACGCGGCGGAGAAATGTTGCACCCTCTTGCCCAAGGTCACGGCGAGCATGAACTCGGCTAACGCGGTTTCGGCCGCATTGGTTGTCAGTCGTCGTCTCCTGAATTTCACGACAGCCTCGAGATTGTCTTCGGAGTCTCGGTTCGCTGGTGCATTGGCAGGCATCGCCGTGGTACTAGCGGACACGGCTGAATCTGCCTGCGCAGTCCTCGAGACATTCGTCAGCGAATGGGGACTGCACGTGACGATCCGGACGATGTCGACCTCAGTCGCAGCCAACACGCCCACGGAGGAGGAGTCGGAGCAGATTCGTGCGGTCGGGGAAGACGTGCACCGCAGGTGTTTCGACGCCTGCATCACGGATCTCACGACGGACGATTCGGAAACTGGCTCCGTGCTCTTCTACGGGTCGTATCTGGGTGAGGATCGTCTGAACGAACTACGCAACAAGGTCAAAGAGATGATCGATGGCGGCCAGGAAGTGGACCGAATTGCGGCACGCTTCGTCAGTATCTACACGGCGTACAGCAGCGAATCAGGTCCAGTCCAAGGCGCGCCGCTACTTGGTGGTTTCAACCGAGATGAGTTCGAGATGGTTGTGCCTCGTCAGCTTTGGGAGCCTTTGATCGTGGAAAGACCAGAGGACCGCGAGGAGATCAATGAAGACGATGCTTCGATCGAGAACCGCGTTCGGCGGGCCCGTCAGGCACTGATCCAGGCGAAGTCAGAATAAGCGTGACAAACACATTCGGAGCGATCGTTGGCTGAAATCGGGCGGGATGAGCTGATCGTGGACTGCGGACGCTAGGTATGCTGGGCGTCAGTCGGCGGTGACGCCGGCGATGCGCGCGGGAACGTGTTGATGGTTGGTCGCCAGATGATGCACGTTCTCCGTGGAACCCGCCCGTGAGGTGGGTCCGGGCGTGGCAGATGGCTCTAGGAACCCGTCTGCCACGTTTCGTCGTTTCAGGGGCGGTACCGAGGCGGTCGGGGAGGTCGGGGTGGCGTACAACGTGAGCCCGGACGCGCCACCGACGCGCCTGGACCCGGAGGCCGGCACCAGTATTACGCCCGCATCGAAGCCCGCTGGCTATCGTTCCGCCGACACGTACAAAGACCGCGCACAGGAGCGTGATTCGGCCCGGGAGCTTGACCGGATGGTCGAGGACGCCGAATTCACCCGCGCCCGCAAAGACCTGGAGCGGGCCTTCCCGCGAGCGACAGTGCCCGAGGTCTCCGAACGTAAACGCCGGGACTTGCCGATCCCGGATTCGATTCGTCAGCCGCCGAGTTCGCGTCAGCGCAAGGTGCGCTCGGTGAACAAGCACAGGGCGCAGTCGCGGTTGCCGGCCGTCGGGTACACCGCCGTGCAGACCCTGATTACCGACCCGGACCGGTGGAAGACGGTCGGCGAGGCGTTGTCGACGGCACGCGGTGACGCGCAACAACTGGACGAGAAGATGAGGTCCCAGGTCCAGCGCGTGGACCGGGCGATTCAGACCGCGGAACGGTTCAACGACCGAGGCCACATCCTCTACTGCGCGGTCACGCTCCCGCACATGGTGCCGCAGGAAGCGGTCAACCTGCCCTCGACGCTGCAGCCGGATTCGCGGCTGGATTTCGATCGGCACACAATGGCCACCCATGCCCTGCACGAACTCGACCCGACGGTCGGGGAGCGGGATGTGGTGTTCGAGATCGAAACGGACCGGGGCATGTATATGGGGCGGTCGGACACGGTCGACGACACTGCGCACCTGCTGCCGCGCGGGATGCGGTTCGAGGTGGTCTCGGCCGGTGAGGGGCGCTACCGTCGCCCGGACGGGAGCATTGGCCGGCGGATGATCGTGCAACTGCGAGACATCACCGAGGAATGAGGGGCTTGATGGGACTATTCACCGACGACAAGGGCCGACCCGAGCTGGTCGTGCACCCGGACATCAAGCTGGGGCGCGCGCACTTCCGGCCCGTCGACGACCAACCCGAGAGCGAACCCGAGGAAACCCCGAAGCAACGCGCCCGCCGGGAGCTGAAGAAGCGAATGACCGAGGAACGGCTCGCGAAACAGAAAACCGAAGGCACCAACCCCGAGAAGGGGTAAACGCCTCCGGCTCATCCTGTGCATCCGCAGTGGACAAACTCTAGCCCATTCTTGCTCATGTACTAGACAGCCCGCGTTGTTCGAGCGGCCCCGGCACCGCGATCAGAGGCTCGGGGGACGTGTCATCACCCCTGGTGAAAGCCGCACTCCGTCGTGGTCGGTGCAGCGGTCAGGAAGGGGCGCACCTCGAGCCACTCGTGGATCGGCTTCCCATCCGCACCCCGGGGCCGCGGACAACTCGCCGGCCAGCTCGAGCGCCCGCTCGTGGGTCTCGACGTCGATCACCATCCAGCCGGCGATCAGGTCCTTGGTCTCCGCGAACGGGCCGTCGGTGACCGGCGGCCGCCCCTCGCCGTCGTAGCGGACGAACGTGCCCTCCGGGGAGAGTGCCTGACTGTCGACGAACTCGCCGGTGCCCTCGAGCCGGGCGGCGAAGTCGTTCATGTACTGCACGTGGGCGGAGATCTCCTCCGGCGTCCACTGGTCCATCGGTACGTCGTTGACCGATGCCGGCGCGCCGCGGTAGTGCTTGAGCAGCAGGTACTTGGCCATCATGTTCTCCTTTGGTGCGGTGCGGCCCATTCTGGCCGTTTCACTGCGGGGACGAAGCCGCGTGCGGGTTCTCGACATACCCCGGCGACATTTCCTAACTCAGTTGTCGGATGCGGGGGAGTACATCGGCGAGTTGTTCGAAGAGGGCGGGCCAGCCGCGGCGGAGCCAGGTGAGACGGCCGCGGTCGAGGTGGCCACCGTCGAGGAGGTGGGAGAGGCGGTGTTGCTGCTCGGGGACCCCCAGCTCACGGAGTTTGGTGTAGACGGGATTCACCGGGAGCCGGTGGCGGGCGATGTGGGCCCAGACGTCGGTGGTGGTCCAGTCCCAGATCGGCCCGTACGCGGTGGTGCCGTCGGACGGGAGATGATGCCGTCGCGGCGGCAACCTCGGGTGTAGAGGTGCCAGCGGGCGGCGGATTCGTCGGCCCGCACTACATCAGCAGCCTGCCCTCGTCCGGATCGTCCACGTCGGATACGACGACCGGAAGCCGACTCGTATTCGGGGCTCAGCCGGTGTTGGCGCCCCGGTGTCGGCTGTAGTAGCCGGCCATCAGCCGCCAGTAGACCAGCAGCAGCGCCATCATGACCGCGGTGGCACCGGCTGCCGGTGCGGCGCGGCGTCGCCGGGCGGCGATCAGTGCGGTGATGCCGGCCAGCGTGGCCGCCGCGTTTACCGCCATCGCGGTGTCGCGTGGCCGCTCGGTGATCCAGAGTTCTTCGCCGAGCACCGCCCGGGTGGACCAAGCGTGCTCGTCCGCCGGTTCGGGAAGATCACGGGGTTGGCGGCCATCCAGGCACCGACGATCGCGGCATGGCTCCACTGCCGTGTCGACAGAGGAACGAGCACAAGAGGGGTGCTCAGCTAGCGAGTCCAGGCACTCCACGGGTTGGAGTGGCGAGCGAAGACCTCGTGTTTGAGATCGGCGAAACCGCGTGGCATGTCAGGATCTATCTTCCGGCCCGCGCGCCAGCGTTCGATCACCGCGGGCGCTGCGAGACGTGTCTTGCCGCACCCAACCCGGACCGAGCAACGTGACGAGCCTCCCCGGGGCCACGAGGACGGCGATCTCTCGGAGTTCACGGGCACAGCCGATGAACCTGGAAAGGTCGGGCGGCAGCGTGTCGATGTCAGTCATCTGCGCAAAGTCTGGCACCGCCGCGCGGCGCCGGGAACGAGCTGGATCGGCTCGCAGCGAGTTGGAGTCGCCGCGCCAGCAGGAAGGCCGGCAGCCCCACGCTCACTGCGGCGGCGATGCTGAGCAGGGGATAGAGGCGCCAGTACCGCAAACCGATCCCTGAGAGGATGCGCATGATGATCGACAAGCAGAGCGCCCGGTGCTGTCAGGGATCACTTGTGGGGCCGGCCCCTGCGTCCGAATGCCGTGCGGGTGCATCAGGCGAGTTCCGACTCGGCATCGAAGCGTGTGCGTGCGTTTTCGATCTCGGGCATGTGGGTTTCGGCCCAGCCGAGGAGGACATCGACCGGATGGCGAAGGGTCTTGCCGAGCGGGGTGATCCGGTACTCGACGGCGACCGGGCGAGAGCTGAGAAGTTCGCGCTCGATGATGCCGTTGCGTTCGAGTCGACGCAGGGTGGCGGTCAAAGATTTCTGTGTCACTGAAGGGATCGCGCGGCGCAGATCGTTGAAGCGGCTTGGGCGCTCGCACAGTTCGTTGAGCACCGCCAATGACCACTTGTCGAGAATCTGATCAAGCAGCTCTCGATGAGGCGGGGTGATCGTGAGTTCGTCGCGAACGGCCTGGGGAGTATCTCGCATGCTACCTAGTCTCATTGAAGTGACTTCTGTATACCAGGTATTAAAGGTATACCTATCCAGGTCGATATTCGAGGAGAACCTTCATGACCGTTCAGTACTTCACCCCCGATGGAATGACGCAGCCCACTCCGTATCACCACGTCGCTGTCGGTTCCGGAACCCGACACGTCCACGTCGCAGGTCAGATCGCACGGCTCGCCGATGGAACCCCGGTTGCCCAAGGTGATCTCGCGGGGCAGGTCGCCCAAGCGCTCCGCAACACCGCGACAGGGCTGACCGGGGTGGGCGCGACCTTCGACGACGTCCTCCGGCTGACCTTTTACGTCACGGACTGGAAGCCCGAGAAGATCGGTGAGTTCATGGCCGGTGTCGAGCAGGTCGCCGAGGAGATCGGGCTCACGCTGCCGCTGCCGCCGACATCGCTCATCGGCGTGGACTACCTGTTCGAGCCGGATGTGCTCGTCGAAGTCGAGGCGACCGCCCTCATCGACTGACCGAATTCCGCGGGGCGCTTGTGCTGCAACAGCAACCGAGCGCCTGCGCGGGGGCAGCGCCCACCAAACAGTCCTGGTTACCCATCCGCTCTCGGGACGAGCGCTGACCCTTGCGAGTGCGCGCTGGGCGCCGATCTCGTCCCGGTGCAGGTTCGGCGTGCGGGACGAGTGGGCGCTGTGCTATTCCCGTCGAAGTGAGCCCATCCGCAGGTACTCTGGGTCCCTCACGAGGCGGGGTCCACCCACTCTGCCGAGCATCCCTGTGGCGCCCGGAGCCGGGCGTCACACGCAAAATCTCGGATAGAGTAGCCGAATGCGTCGGGCAACTTCGACATCGCTGAGTGCGTGGTACAGCGAGGTGTTCGACATCGGCCTCGACACCCTTTGGAGATGCGTCACGGCGCACCACCACACCAAGCTCGGGGGTAGTCCCGGCTACTACGTCGTCTGGCGCGGCGCTGGCGTTCACGTGTCGCTTCCCGACGCCGCTGGGGCGGAGACGACTCGCTGTCTGTCCCGCCAGCCCGCCGGAGTCCTGCGAGGAAGCGCGTGAGCGACACGAGCACCGGCACCGGCAAAGTGGTCGTGAACAGGGCGATGTCGCTCGACGGCTTCATCGCCGGTCCCGACCACGCGATGGACTGGATCCTCGACCTCATGAGCGCGGCCGCGTTCCCGGAGGTCATGGCGGCCACGGGCGCCATGCTCATTGGCCGGGGCACCTACGAGGTCGCCAAGCAGATGGCCGACGAGGACACCACCTACGACGGGGGGCCCGAGTTCGTCCTCACTCACGAGCCGCCGGAGGAGCCGGACCCAGGGGTCACGTTCCTCACCTGCGACATCGCGGAAGCCGTCGCCACGGCGCTCAACGCTGCGGGCGGCAAAAACCTGGAGATCCTCGGTGCCGACGTGGCCAGCCAGTGCCTGCAGCGAGGGCTCGTCGACGAGATCCTGGTGTATGTCCTGCCGGTGCTTCTCGGCGACGGTATCCGCTTCTCGACCCCAGGCCTCGGCAGGATCGACCTGGAACCGTTCAGCAACACGCAGTCGGGCCCCGTCACCATGCTCCGATTCCGCGTCCGCAAATGATCCCGGCGCGCCGTCCCTGAATGGCACGAGCACCATCTCAGCTCGATTGCCAGGCGGGACGTGCGATGGGACCGCCTGACTCGTTGCACGAAGAGACAGGCGCAACATCACCGGGTGGCCGCAAGGCGATCGCCTATGGGCGAATGCCTTGAGATCGGGCAACGGCACCTAGCCTTGGACGGTTGGGCGGATGGTGATATCGCCGATTTCGACGTCGTGGGGTTGTTCGATGGCAAACGCGATGGCGCGGGCGACGGCTTCCGGCGGGATGGCGAATTCGTTCATGTTCCGCTGGATCTGCGCGCGGACCTGGGCATCGTCGATGGAATCGGCGAGATCGGTCCGGACCACGCCGGGCGACACCGACGTTGTCCGCAGTACGCCGTCGGTCGATTCTTGCCGCAATCCTTCCAACAGGGTGCGGACGGCGTTCTTGGTTCCGGCGTAGACCGCCTGGGTGGGGACGATCTTCAGGCCGGACGTCGACACGGTGGTCACGAGATGCCCCTCGCCCTGTCGACGGAATATCGGAAGTGCCGCGGCGATGCCGTGGAGCACCCCACGGAGGTTGACGTCGATCATCGCCGACCAGCCGTCGACGTCAAGGTCTGTCATGTTCCCGATCTTGCTAATTCCGGCATTGTTCACCAGTACATCGAGTCTGCCGAACTCCTCTACGGCGCGGCCGACGAGCCGCTCGAGGTCCTCGGGGCGGGTGACATCAGTAGTGCAGGTGGCAGTACGTCCACCACGTTCACGGATGCCCTGGGCGAGCTCGTCGAGACGCTCGGTCCGACGCGCACCGAGGACGACCGCCGCGCCGCGCTCGGCGAGCAGGCGGGCGGTTGCCTCACCGATGCCACTGCTCGCGCCGGTGATGGCGACAACCTTGCCGTTGATGGCTGACATGTGGAATCCCTTCACTTAAAGTGGACATGTGTCCGCTTACGTTTCAGGTTAGCGGACACGTGTCCGCTTACTCAAGTCGTCATGCAGAGGACAGATGAACGCACCCCGCCGCCGCTCCGACGCTGCCGAGAATCGCGCTCGGATTATCGAGACCGCACGAACGGTCATCGCGAACTCAGACGAGCTGAGGCTCAACGCGATCGCCAAGCAGGCAGGGGTCGGCCAGGGCACCCTGTACCGCCACTTTCCGACTCGAGATGACCTGCTGGCCGAGGTCTATCGCAACGATGTCGAACAGCTCGTTGCGGCCGCGCCGGCGTTCCTCGCCGAGCATGAGCCGCTCAAGGCGCTGGCTTGCTGGTTCAACCGGGTGGCGGACTATGCACGAATCAAGCGTGGAGTGTTCGCCGCAGTCGAGACGGCGGTATGGCGGGACCTCTCCGCGCACAGCCTCGGTCCGATCGGTGATGCGGTGACAATGCTCCTTGCCGCCGGCAAAGCCGCCGGAGCGATCCGCTCCGATGTCGACGCTCGTGACGTCATCCTCCTCATCGGCTACCTGTCCCGGCTCGACGAGAACGAATGGGACATTCGAGCCCGGCACCTGCTCAGCATCGTCCTCGACGGATTGCGCCGGCGCGAGTAGCGAACGTTGATCGGCACGTCTCCGGGCTTGCCGGATGCGTTGGGGGAGACAGCCGAACCGTTGATTCCGCCGTTCGCCACCCGACCACAGGGCGGCGGCAGCGCACCGGTCGACGACCGAGCGGTGTTCACCGCGGTCGTGTTCGTGCTGATCAGCGGATGCGCCTGGCGGCCTCTGCCGCCTTCGTTCGGGATCACGGTCCCGACAAGACGTCGACGCAGAACGTGGTGTAGACGAACCCGGCCAACGTCCAACCGTAGGTGAAGTCGGCGACCCACCACTGGTCCGGGCGCTGCGGTGCGTCCCAGTTCCGCTCGATCAGATCGGGTGCCGCGGCGCCCGATCGTCGGGCTGGGTGGTGATCGTGTGGTGTTTGCCGCGGACGGCTCCGGTGATGCCGGTGATCGCCATCAGGCGGGACATCTGATCCCGCCCAATGTCGTTGCCTACTACATCTGCCCGGTCCCGCCGACACCGAACTTGCCGAGCCGGTGCGGGTGGCCGGCAGCCGCTGGGCGATAGGGGAGTGCTCCCAGACCACCAAGAACGAGACCTGCCTCGACCACTACCAGATCCGCGGGTACCCGACCTGGTACCGGCACATCGACCTGTCGATGGCCGTGGCCGCCATCCTGACGATCCTGCGCCGTGGCGCTCAAAAAGGGGATCTGAAACTGTCTCGGCCCGAGTCGTATCTCAGTATGAAGTCGGCTCAGCGAAATTGCTCTCCGCTCTATAGATCTCCGCGCTCGACGACTATAGCCAGGCATGGATGACCGGTCGACGATCCTCGGTCGGGCGACTATTGACCAGACGCGAAGCCGATGTATTTGGTTTCGAGGTACTCCTCGATGCCTTCGGTGCCGCCTTCGCTGCCGAGTCCGGACTGCTTGACTCCGCCGAACGGCGCGGCGACGTCGGAGATCACTCCGCGGTTGACACCGACCATGCCGCTCTCGAGCTTGTCGGCGACGCGGAACGCGCGGTCGACGCTCTGGGTGTAGATGTACGCGGCGAGACCGTATTCGGTGTCGTTGGCGGCGGCGACGCCCTCGGCCTCGGTGTCGAAACCGGTGATCGCGGCGACGGGTCCGAAGATCTCCTCACGGACGATGCGCGCGTTCGCCGGGACCTCGTCGAGGACGGTGGGCTGGAAGAAGTAGCCGGGACCGTCGACGGACTTGCCGCCGGTGCGGACCCGGGCGCCCGCGGCGACGGCGTCGTCGACGAGGGACGCCACGTTGCGGCGCTGCTTCTCGTTGACGAGGGGGCCGACGTGGGTGCCGTCGTCGCTGCCCGGTCCGACGGTGAGCGCGGCGATCCGGTCGGTGAGCTTGGTGGTGAATTCCTCGCGCACGGAGTTGGCCACGATCAGGCGGTTGGCGGCGGTGCACGCCTCGCCGCCGTTGCGCATCTTCGCGGCCATCGCGCCCTCGACCGCGGCGTCGATGTCTGCGTCGTCGAACACCACGAACGGGGCGTTGCCGCCGAGTTCCATCGAGGTGCGCAGAACCTGCTGGGCGGACTGCTCGATGAGGATCTTGCCGACCCGGGTGGATCCGGTGAACGTCACCTTCCGCAGCCGCGGATCCGCGAGCAGCGGTTCGGTGACGGCGGCGGCGTTCGACGCGGGCAGCACCGACAGCACACCGGCGGGCAGGCCTGCCTCGGCGAAGATCTCGGCGAGCAGCAGCATGGTGAGCGGGGTGTCCTCGGCGGGCTTGACGATGATCGTGCAGCCGGCGGCGAGCGCGGGGCCGATCTTGCGGGTGCCCATCGCGAGGGGGAAGTTCCACGGTGTGACGGCCAGGGTGGGTCCGACCGGCACTTTGGTGACCATGATCCGTCCGCTGCCGGACGGCGACGTGGTGTAGCGGCCCTGGATGCGGACGGCTTCCTCGCTGAACCAGCGCAGGAACTCGGCGCCGTAGTTCACCTCGCCGCGGCTTTCCGGCAGGGCCTTGCCCATCTCCATCGTCATCAGCAGCGCGAGGTCGTCGGTGCGCTCGATGACCTTCTCCCACGCCGAGCGCAGGATGATCGACCGCTGCCGCGGCGCGGTCGCCGCCCATTCCTCCTGGACCGCCGCGGCGGAGTCCAGTGCGCGCATCGCGTCCTTGCCGCCGGCATCGGCGACGTCGGCGATGAGGGTTCCCGTGGCCGGGTCGTAGACCGGGACCGTGCCGCCGTCGATCGGGTCGGTCTGGGCGCCGTCGATCCACAGACCGGTGGGCAGGGTGGCGCGGAGCCGTTCGAAATCAGTCATCGGAGTCCTCGTGGTGGGAATGGTGGTGATCGCACGCCTCCGGGGTGGGGGCGACGTCGAGGGCGGGGTTGCGGTCGAAGAATCCGGCCGGCTTCAGCCAGAAGGACACGGTGTCTGCACGCATGGTCCGCAGCCATGAAGGTCTGCAGGGGTACATGTCGGCGGCCAGCAGCATGCCACGCTCTGGCCGACGAATTCGACTGCAAGCCAATGTCGTTTCGCGAGCCGGGCATGATTGGCAGTGTGTGCTCGATACCGCCGGCCGCAGGAGAATGGTGAGTTGGGATCGAACATCGCCGGATTACGCGGCCGGCCAGGGCGGACATAGGCGCTTGAGCTGACCACCAGGCTCAGGCCCTACGCCGAGGAAACGGCGGAGATGCGGAGAGGGGAGTGCGCAGCGACTACGGGACCCCTAGCGTGATCCGGGAGAGGGGAATCAGTGTTTGCATCCTGGCGCGTGGACTCGTGTGTGTGGTCGCCGGGTTGCCGACCGACCCCCGGTTTGAGGCGAAGATGCACTGGCGGTGTGCATGCCGGTCGGCGGTATGGCGTCAGACCGGGATCGTGACTTCCTGGCTCGATTCCACCCGGTGGACTCGCAGCGACAACTCCCGAATTCCTAGAGAGGGGAGCATCCCGACGAAGGCCCGGCCATGTTCCGAATCGGCGTGCTGATCGAGCGCTGACTGCGACTCCCATTCCTCATAGACGTAGAAGACCCCCCGTGCCACTAGGTCAGCGCTGATAACAAACGAGATATTGCCCGCATCGTGGACCGACTTCGCCACTAGCTCCCCGATGGCGGCGCTGGCCCGGTCATGGAGGTCCTCCTCGATCACGAGGCGTCCGCTTTGGACTATTACTGCACCGTCTTGCACCTGCCCGCGCCCCGTCATCTGGTCGATGTCGTCGTGCAGCCTCTGTCGGACATCCGGGGTGAGCGAGACCAGGAACGTGTCATCGCGCAAGCCGGCGAGCAACGCGTCCGCGACCTCGTCGGGGCTCTGGAGGGCCTCCAGCTCGAGTCCGGCTTCGAAGATCTCGGTCGGTATGCCAACCAGGGGAACTTCGAGCGTGTGCCGCGTGTTGGTGATGTCCGGGCAGAGCAAGGTGACGCCCACGCCTCGAGGTGAGAGGTAGGCGTTCAGCGTGCGGGCGAGACCGATCAAACCGGACTTCGACAACGTATAGGCACCCCCTAACGGCACTTGCTCAGGAAACAGCCCAAGGCTCGATGAGGTGACAATGAGGTGGCCATGGCCTCGCGCCACCATTTCGGGCCCGAACTCGAGGAAGGCACGGACAACGCCGACAGCGTTGACATCGAGCACATGCTCCCACCGCTCGAGAGGGATCTGCTCCAGCGGGCCGGCCACCGAGGTGCCTGCATGGCTCCAGACGATGTCGGTCTGGCCCATCACCTCGGATATCTGACGGTGCAGGTCTGCGAGATCCTCTGTTCGGGTGGTGTCGCAGGCGACCGCGAGGGAGCGCCGCCCGAGACCCTCGACCTCGGACGCAACCGCCTTGGCTGCGGCCTCGTCGATGTCGGCGACGACGACATCACAACCGGCGCGCGCGAGCGCGAGAACACCGGCTCTGCCGATACCGTCTCCGCCTCCGATGACCACTGCTGTCTTGTTGCGAAGATCCATTTCAACGTGCCTTTCAGACGGATTGGCTCATGGTGTTGGCGAGATTCACGCCCTCAGGCGTTTCCCATTCGTTGATGTTCTGGTAGCCCCCGGCACCGGCCAGGTAGTCGACGAAGACGCCCTCCGGATCGCGGTCGGCACGGATCACCTGCAGCCGCTTCCATGCGTCATCGGTCAGGCATTTCACCCTGCGGTGTTGCTGGTCGGAGTCGCCCCAGTACTGACCCTTCGTGTAGGGCTCCAAGTGCTTCATCGCTCCGAGCGACCACTGCCGGTATTTTTCGTCATCCGCTGCGTCGCTGTAGATGATGTACACCCCGACCATCATTTCGGTCATCAACGACATGGCCTGGTCGGGTCCTTCGTGGGGAAGGGTGTACTGGAAGAAGGTATGCCCGGGCTCGTTGCTGGGCCGGTCCATGACCAGCGTCTGTGCGGCCGCAGCGATCTCGTCGTACGGTCCTTCGACCCAGGCCGACTCGACCCGGTAGCGGAAGCCCTTGGGATGGGTGATGTCGACGAACTCGTACTCGGACTTCATCGTCGTGGGTTGAGCATTGTTCATGATCAACGCGTGCTCGCAGTATGGTGCGGTCGCCAGGGGTGCCAGCGCCTGCTCGGCCTCTTCGCGTGTGTCGCAGAAGGCGAGTCCCCACACCGCGAAGACGTAGCCTCCCGCGTGGCCGGGGATTTCGAACTGTGGATTCATCGACACCGCGACCAGGTGGACGCTGGGCGCGATGTCCTTCTGGGCTTCGGAGAGCCACTCGAGAATCTCGGCATACCGCTCCACGGGATAAATCTGCATCGTCCCGGTAAGAGCCTTGGGTAACGGTCGGGTCTGGAGGTGGAACCGGGTGATGACCCCGCAGAACCCGGGCCCCGCTCCGCGGGCCGCCCAGAAGAGGTCCGAGTTTTGTTCGGCATCGGCGCGAACAAGGTCGCCGTCGGCCGTCACGACATCGATCGCCAGAACCTGCTCTGACGCCCAGCCCCAGCCCCGATGATTCCACCCCATGCCGCCTTGAAGCAGGAATCCGCCGATACCGACCGTCGGGCACGGCCCGCCGGGGAAGAACCGCCCGAACTGCTCGAGGTAGACGCCCAGCTCGCTGCCGCCCTGGACGGACGGGGTCACGCTGACGATGCCGGTGTTCTCGTCGAGAGAAATTTCCTTGTAGCCGCCGAGGTCGATCAGCAGGGCGTCGTCCCGCACGCCCCACACCGGGAAGCTGTGGCCGCCAGACCTTATGCCGACCTTCCAGCCGCGTTCCCTGGCGAACCGAACGCCCTCAACGATGTCGTTCTCGATTTCGGCCATCAGGACGGCCGGGGGAAAGCGGTCAGGATATCGACTGTGGAACACTCGGCCGACGCGAGCATTCTCGTAGCCCTCATCGTCGCGCTCGAAGAGGGTTCCGGTGAATCGGGTGTTGGCCGTGATGGTCGGGATGTCGATCATGGATGGTATTTCTCCTGTACTGAGGGGTGCGCAACTCGGTCTGCCGCCGGCGACATCGCGTGCTGGCAATAGGTTTGAAATTGTCGGTGTCGACGTTTATCGGGTGCCCGTGCCATCCGGCGAGGTCGGTGTCGAATCCCATCTGAGGTTCCGGGGCCGGTGCTTCGCCGTGACCAATGCCCGCTCGCGAGATGTCCTTTCACGGACGATGAGTCCGCCATAGTTGGTGCTCGGGGGTCATCGTCTTGACCCTTCCTTCTGATGAGTGCTGGTGTGCCCGCAACATTGTTGTGGCCTGCTCGGAGAGAGCTCGAACTGTGGGCGCGTCCAGTAGCCATGTCCATCGCCGGTAACCGAGCAGGCACGAGATGCGCTCCCAGAATTGTGTTCGGTCGATCCCGAACTGCACCCAGATGTCTTCTGACGATGGTCCGTCGAACGGTAGCCATTCGATGGCGAGTTCGAGGATTAGTTGATCGTCGCAAGGGCGGGCGGCAGCTTTCGAACCTCTACCGGCGCTGCCACCACGTGGGGTTTCGTTGCTCATGCGGATGTTCAATCTGTGAAAGCCGTGTTAGGGATTGACGGCCGTGAAGGGCGGACGCGTACGGTGTTCTGCCCGGGAACGGTTTTGGACACCGTGTGTTCTATGGTGATGCTCCGCGGGCACCGAACCCGCTCGCACGGAGCGGGTTCGGTGCATCCGTCAGACTATGGGGCGCGCCCGATGTGTTGACGGCTGAAGCACGTCGTGTGGGCGGTCTATTGCTGTGTGGCGTACTCGGCGAGGTTGGTCTCGAAGCCTGTTTGTGTTCCGAGGGCCAAGACTTCACCGTTGTCGATGTCTTCTTGCCATACGAGCGATCCCGTGGAGGTGTGCAGGGGGTGGTCTTGAACGGTGAGGATGCGGGCTCCTTCACCGCTGATGGTGTGTGCGTGCGCCGCCCATCCGGGTGCGGACAGCATCAGGTCGCCTGCGGACCAGTCGAAGCGCTGGCCTTCGACGATGCTGTATCCGTTGCCGGCGAAGTGGTAGTTGATGGCGGAGCTCATGTGCCGGTGGGTTCCGCCGGCGAAGTCGCCACCGATCGCGGTGATGGTGGCGAAGAACGAGGGTGTGGTGCCGTTGAGGCGTCCGGTGGAGGGGTTGTACAGGCAATACAGTGGCCGACCCGTGTATCCGGTTTTGAGGCCGAGGACGCCGCTGAGGTGTTGGCTGACCTTCGCCCAGGCGAAGAGGAGGGGGGAGTCGGTGATCGGGTCGGGGTCGATGATGTGTTCGTAGGGCAGGAGTTGGCTGCCGTCATCGCCCAACGCGATAGCGGGAGCGAGGTCTTTCGCGCGGCGTCCTGGTGCCGAGACGACATCGTGGTCGTGGGTTTCGACGGTGCTGCCGAAGTCTTCGTAGTAGGCAGAGATGGCTTCCAGCAGTGCCGCGTTGGTGTAGCGCAGATACCTGAAGGCGGTGGTGCCGTTGTTGGCCAGCGCCTCGAGGTTCATCGACGGCTTGGTCCACACGTCTTGCTGGACCACGCGCATGGTGCGGGCCCCGATGCTGACCGTGCCGTTGCCGGCCAGACACATCGACAGGCCGGTGGTGTTGGCGCGTACGGGGACGGTGGATTCCCCGGGCAGGAGGACACCGAGGCTGACCTGTGTGGCGGGGGCGAGGCCGCGGACCCCTTTCGGCGCTTGCGGATGCACGATCAGCATCTCGCGGCGGCCCCGGTCATCGGGTTCGCCGGCTTCGAGTGCGGTGAAGGCGGTGTCGATCTCGGCGGCGCTGATCATCAGCGGGGACCATTGTTCCCGCCGGTATGGGGGTGCCTGGCGACTGTCGAGCAGGTGGGCGTGCGGGCTCATTTCTTCTCCTGGATCGGATCGGTGCTGTCGGGTGTGGTGGGTTCGAGGGATATGCCGGCGGTCTCGGGGGTGAACCGCATGACGAGGGCGCCGAGGAGAGCGGCCGATGCCAGGTAGCCGACGAACAGGTACGAAACGTTGTGTTGCGCGGTCCACTGCTGCAGGTAGGGGGCGGTTCCGCCGAACACGACGGCCGAGAGCGCATAGGGCATGGCGATGCCTGAGGCGCGTACGCCGGTCGGGAACAGTTCGGACAGGACCGCCGGCAGGATCGAGGCGACGAAGGCGAACAGTACGAGCGCGATCGTCATGGCCAGACCGAATTGCCATGCGCCTTGTCGGGCGAGGTGGTCGAGGGGGAAGGCGGTGACGGCGACGCCGAGGCCGTAGATGTAGAAGCTTCGGCGTCGACCGATACGGTCCGACAGGGAACCGAGCAGCGGTAGGACCGAGGCGCCGACGGCGAGCGCGATCACGCCGGCCCACAACGCTGCCGTGGGGTCGAGGTGGGCGACGGAGATTGCCCAGGTGGGTCCGCTCACTGCCCAGGCGTAGAACATGGCGGTGACCGATGCCATGAGCAGGAACACGCGGGTCCCGGAGGCGCGGTAGGTCCACAGATTCGCAAAGACAGATCGTTTCGGGCTGGCGTTCCGGGTGGGGGCCGCGGTGGCGGATGTGAAGGCGTGGGTTTCTTCCATCCCGCGGCGGAGAAAGAGGGTTACCAGGCCGAGGGCGGCTCCGAGGAGAAATGGCAGGCGCCAACCCCAGGTGGCCATCTGGTGCTCGCTGAGAGCGGTGGTCAGGAGGGCGCCCATGATGGTGGCGGCCATGATCGCGAGGAATCCGGATACATAGATCGAGGAGGACCACAGGCCTCGACGGGCGGGAGGTGCTTCTTCGGCGATGTAGGTGTAGGCGGCGGCGACTTCCCCGGTGTGTGCGAGGCCTTGCAGCAGTCGAGCGACGAGAAGGACTGCGCCGGCGAGAACACCGACGGAGGCGTAGGTCGGTGTGAGACCGATGAGGAGCATCCCGGTCGACGCGCACGCGATCGCTACGAGCAGTGAGTGCTTGCGGCCGAATCGATCGGCCATCCACCCGAAGAGGAGTCCGCCGAAGGGACGGATCGCGAATCCCACGCCGAAGACCACCAGGGTGGACAGCAGTGCGGAGGTGGCGTTCTGGGGGTTGAACAGTGCCTTGGCGAAGAAGGGGGCGAAGACGGCGTAGCAGGTCCAGTCGAATACTTCGAGTCCGTTGCCGAGTGTGACACCGATCAGGCTGCGCCGTTGCCGCAGTGCACTGGTGGGCGTTTCGGCGGGGCTGCCGGGAAGCGGCGTGCTCGTGCTCGGGTCAGGACGATCGGTGGGCGGTGCGGTCATGGCACGTCCTCGTTCAGTGGTAGATGTGGTCGGCGTGCAGCACGGCTGCACGCTGGTCGACCAGTTGTTTGCGGATCTTCGCTAGGGCGCCTTGGGCATTGAAGGCGGTGGCCCCCACCGTGATTCCGTCACGCGAATAGGTGAACACCCGAGCGGAGTGGGAAAGGTGCACTGCGTCGACGTCCACCGCGGTCAGGTTCGGGTCGCCCACGTGCTGGATCCGGGTGCCGTGCTGATCGGACCAGAGGAACGGCACCGTCGCCGCGTGGCGTGGTGAGTGCGGATGCCCGATGTTGTGCGCGGCGATCCCGGCGTGCTCGCGGGCGTTGGTCCAGTGCTCCACTCGCATCTCCTCGCCGTAGCGGGGGTTGAACCAGCGGGCGACGTCACCGATGGCGTGGAGGTTCGATGTGCCCTTCACCCGCAGGTCGGGGCCACACACGAAGCCGTCCCGGATGGGGAGCGAGGAGTCGGCCGCCCAGTCGGTGCAGGGCGTGGTCCCGATCCCCACCACCACTACGTCGCCGACGATGGTGTCCCCGTCGTCGAGGTTCAACTCGACGGCTCGCCGATCTGCGTCATAGGACGCACCGTGCACGGCGGTTCCGCATCGCACGCTCACGCCATGTTGTGCGTGTAGTGCCGCCAGCGCGTGGGAGACCGGTTCCGGCAGCACCCGGGCCGCGATCCGTGGTCCGGCCTCGATGATGGTGACGTCGAGGCCGAGTTCGCGCGCACTGGAGGCGACTTCGGAACCGATGAATCCGCCGCCGATGACGACGACGCGTGGGCGGCGACGCAGGTCGTTGCGCAGTGCAGTCGCCTCGGCGAGGGTTCGGAGATAGTGCACGCCCGGTATCCCGGCGAGCTGGGGGAGGTGGCGGGGTGCGGAGCCGGTGGCGAGGATGGCGCTGTCGTAGCGGATGACGCTCCCGTCGCCGAGGGTGAGTGTCGACGCCGCTGGATCCACGGCGACGGCCTGTGTTCCCCGGAGGTAATCGATGCCGTGTCCGATGTGGTCGGTCAGGGTCGGTGACGGGAGGTCGGTGTTCGACAGCACCGCCTTCGACAGTGGTGGCTTGTCGTACGGATCTTCGTCTTCACCGTCGACGAGGACGATGCGGCGGTGCGGGTCGTTGTGTCGTAGCGCCGCCGCCGCTCGGATTCCGGCGACGGAGGCGCCGACGATGACGGTGGTGGCTCCGGCGTTCATGGTCAGGACTCGGAGATTCGGATAGCCCGGACGGGGCAGTCGGCTTCGGCTTCACGAAGGCTGTCGTGGTCTGCCTCCGTGGGGTGGCCGGGCTGGGTGAAAGCGATGTTGGTGTCGGGGTCGAGGTCGAAGACGTCGGGCGCGGCGACCAGGCAGTTTCCGTAGCCATTGCAGGCCGCGGTGTCGATGTGGATGCGCGGTGTCATAGTGCTTCAGCTCCTGGGTGCAGCGTCGATGAAAGCCAGGGGGAGTTTTCGTAATCCGAAATGTGTCCCGGCCTCGATGGCCGTGAAGGCGGGGTCGGCCGCCAGCGTGATCGGCGGATACTGGCAGAGGGTTTCGAGAAGGATGCGCAGTTCGGATCGGGCAAGTGCAGATCCGACACATTGATGAATGCCCCACCCGAATGCCAAGTGGCCTCGTGCGGAACGGTCGATGTCGAACGCCGTGGGGTGCTCGAACTGGTGGGGGTCGCGGTTGGCTGCGGCATTGAGAAGCAGTACCCACGAGCCTGCCGGGATGGTGGTATCGCCGACATCGACTGCGCGATTGGTGCGGCGGGCGAACATCTGTGCAGGTGTACGGAGCCGCAGCATCTCCTCGACGTACCGTGGTGCGACACTGGGGTCGGCGCGAAGCCGCTCCTGCAAGGGCAAATCCGATGCCAGCAGATACAGCAGGGTGCTCACCGAATTCAGGGTTG
Source organism: Rhodococcus koreensis (assembly GCF_017068375.1). Classification (NCBI taxonomy): domain Bacteria; kingdom Bacillati; phylum Actinomycetota; class Actinomycetes; order Mycobacteriales; family Nocardiaceae; genus Rhodococcus; species Rhodococcus koreensis. The sequence continues at coordinate 317,617 of NZ_CP070610.1, read as the reverse complement.
TCTCGTGGCCGGCGACAGCCAGCGTCAGAAGCACCGAGTGTATTTCTCCGATGTCGATCGGGCGTCCGTCGACTTCAGCATCGAGGAGCCAGGTCAGGTAGTCGTCGGGCCGACGGGCGCGGTGCTCGTCGATGTCGCGGTCGAGGGCATCGACCAGCGCCGCGCGGCCTCGAAGCTGAGACTCGGCCGTCCCGTCCTTCCAAATGTCCTCGGTCAGTTCGCGAAAGCGCGCCACGGTTGCCGGGGAGAAACCGACAATCTTGGTGAGCACGCGCAGCGGAATCGACAGTGCGACCTCAGCCACGGCGTCGCCTCCACCTGACTGGTAGAACGCGGCGACGACCTCGGAGATCATCGAGGTGAGCCACGGCTGCAAATCACGTATCGAGTCGGGAGTCAACGCTCGCGTCAGCAACGACCGATAGTGGGTGTGCACCGGGGGGTCGTAGTCGATCGGTATCGACGACATGCCGTCCACCATCGGGATCCGGTGACCAGAGGCAGAGGAGAAGGTCTCGTGGTCACGAAGCGCCTTCTTGACCTCCGAATAGCGACTGATGATCCAGTATCCGCCGTGGAGAGGCGAGTAGGTCGCAGCGCCGGCGGATAACAAGCGCTCGTACGCGTCCCAGAGGGTCGTGTCATTCCAACCCGGACTCAGGTGATCGAATTCGAATCCTCCGGTCGGCGAAGTCATTTGCTCGCCCTCGGCTGTGTTGGTCGTGATAGTTTCCGACACCGGGCAATGCGGTATCCGGTCTCCCGTGCCGATAGTGGACATGGTCCGGTCCTTTCGTGGGCTCGCGACGGCCCCGCCTCGAAATCAGTGCTCCAGGTCACACTAAGAGCGCACCGCTATATAAACAATTACCGAATTGGAGATAAGGGCATAAGTCGCCACTTATTCCGCAGATCGTCAAGCGAATAACCGCCTTCTTATGGATTCATCAGAAAGATGATCCTTGCCTTATGTCGCGGGAACGATAGTGTGATTGCGGTCACTATCCACCTTTGTGCGGGGAGTTCCGCGCAGCACTCGAAGAGGACCACCATGAAGCCGAGAACCGAAGACCCTTCGCAGCTGAGCCTCGGGTACTTCTTTCCCAGTGGAAAGACAAATTTCCTGTACTCGGACGAAGCTGCTCGGCGAACACCGGCGATGACGAAAGCGAACCTGGGCGAACTCGCCCAAGCGGCCGAACGGGTGGGCTTCGATTCCTTGTTCATCGCTGACAACTGGTCCGGGCACCAACGTGTCGCCGAGGGGTTCGGGCACCAGTCGCCGGCGTATCACGCGCCGTTGCTGGCCATGGCTCTGCTGGCAACGACGGAGCGCATCGGCGTCATCTCCACGTTCCACACCACTCACCACAAGCCCGCTCATGTCGCTCGAATGGGCGCCACGCTCGATGCGTTCAGCGACGGGCGGTGGGGCTGGAACGTGGTGACGGGATTCAGTGCCGACGAGGCGGCACTGTTCGGGGAGCCGTTCATCGACCACGACGAGCGTTACGTCATGGCAGCCGAATTCGTCGACATCGTCAAAAGATTGTGGACCGAGCACGAACCCATCGACGTCGACGGCAAGTATTACCGCGTGACGGGACGGATCAAAAGTCCCCGGCCCGTGCAGGATCCGCACCCCTTGTTGGTCAGTGCGGGCGCGTCTCCGGCGGGCGCCGAGTTCGCTGCACGGTTCTGCGATCAGTTGGTGACGTTGGCAAACACCGAGGAGTTGGTGCGTGAGGTCGATCGTCGGCTGGCTGCGTTGACCGAAAGTAGTAAACGAGCGGTGGGAACGTGTCCGTTCTCGATGGCGATCGTGCGCCCGAACGAGGGCGAGGCCGAGGAGGAATATGCGCGTCTGCTGCAGACTCTCAACGTCGAGGCCACCAAGGAGATCGCCGCTGATGTGCTCGGATCGATCGAATCCTCGCGGTCGATGTACGAGAAGATGGGGGAGGGCGAAGCCACCCGCGCGTTCGGCGGTGCCGGCTCGGTTCTGCAGCTGATCGGAACCCCCGAACAGGTCGCGGAGAAGATCATTTCGCTCAAGCGCACCACGGCGACATCCAATGTGCTGATCAACTTTCCTCTGTGGAGTCCGCAGGAGCTGGAGTCGTTCTCACCGGTGTTGCCGTATCTGCGGGAAGCGGGAGTCTGGTCGCCGCCGCAGGAGCGGAACTGGTCGTGGTGACAGTGCGTGACCGCGGCGTCACCGGGATCGGAGAGCGTCGCGGATCTCGTCGACGGCCGCTTGCTGCAGTGGCGAGAAGAACTTGTCCCGCCGCCACAGCAACGCGATACGCTCGGTGAGTTCGAGGCCGGGAACGGCCAACTCCTGTAGTCGGCCCGCGGCGAGGTCGGATTCGACGACGTAGCGCGGGGCGAAAATCGCCCACGCGTTCTCGGCGGCGGCCTGCTTCATCGGTTCGGCATGCCCGAATCTGATGATGAAATTCGGTTCGATATCGCTGAGCCGGGTGAGCTGTTCCATCAGGTTGCGTTGGTAGATCACCTCCCGCGGCGCGCCGACGAACGGCAGCGCCAATGCCTCGTCGAGGGACAGCGCCCTCGACGAGGCGACGAGGCCCGGCCCGGCGCAGAGGGTGATCGGCTCGGTGCGGATGACGTCGGAGGACATGGTGTCCGGGAGGTGCCGCTGATCCCAGGTCACGACGGCGAAGTCCGCCTCACCGGTTTCCACCGCACGCAACGCTTCGTTGGGTTGCGAGCTGGAAAGGGTGAGGTCCGCACCGGGCCGGCCGCGCTGGAACCGGGACAGAATCGGCGGGAGGAGGTAGCTGCCCACCGCCATGCTCGATGCGATGGACGCGGCGCCGCCTCGCCCCGATCCGAGTTCGTCGACGTCGCGCCTGATCTGGGCCGCCGAGGCCAACATCTCCTTCGCCCACTGGTTGGCGCGTTCGCCCGCTTCTGTCAACAACATTCGGTTACCGCGGCGGACGAACAGCTTTGCGCCGAGCCATGATTCGAGAGCCCTCAACTGTCCCGAGACGGCCGGCTGGGCGACCATCAGCACTTCCGCGGCTCGCGTAACACTTCCCTCCTCGACGACGAGCCGGAACACTTCCAGGCGTTTGAGCGACAGTTGCGCTTCCATGGTCCCTCTATAAGCAATCAGTGATGCGTGTATCGATATCTTGATATTTGCTTTATACCACGGAATCTCTATTGTTAGGTGCATCACAGCCTCAGTGGTATGGATCGCCGATCCGTTCCGCGGGAATGAGGACCACACACCCCGTGCGCACCGATTGCACGGGTGTGTCCGCCCTCGAACACACAACTGGCAAGGAACACGATGAACGTACCGTGGATAACGGAACAGCAAGTACGCGAAAGGGTCTCGATCTTCGACGCCATCGAGTCGGTCACCCGATCGATTACCCGTGAAGTCGACGGCACCGCCCGCAACATCCCGAAAACGATGACGACCTGGGAGCCGGCCAGCAGCGCGCACGCTCTCGGTGCCTATGACGAGGGCGCCGGCCTCGTCGCGTTCAAGACCTGGGTCAACACTCCGGCAGGTGCCTCGGCGCTGATGACGCTGTTCGACGCCACTACCGGTACCCCCCGTGCGGTGCTCGAGGCCGGTGCGCTGGGTGGGATGCGTACCGCGGCGGTCTCCGGGCTGGCGACACGCCTGATGAGTGCCCCCGATGCGTCCGAGCTCGCCCTGATCGGCAGCGGACGGCAGGCATTGGGACAAGTTGCTGCGGTGTGTGCAGTTCGACCGATCACCCGGGTGCGGGTGTGGAGCCGCTCCGAGAACAGCCGGACCGGTTTCGCGGCAACGGTGCGCGAAAACCTCGGCATCGACGCCGTCGCGGCCCCCACACTCGCCGAGGCCGTCGACGGGGCCCCCATCGTCACCCTCATCACCCGAGCGACGGAACCGTTCCTCCCGCGAGGACTGTTGTCCCCGGGAACGCACCTCAATGCCGTCGGCGCGATCTTGCCGAGCAACGCCGAGTTCGATCCCGCGTTGCTGGCCGACGCCGACCTGGCGGTCGTCGACAGTATCGCCAACGCACGTCGATCATCCCGGGAGCTGACCGAGTACTACGGCGAGGACTGGACCCCCGTCAAGACCCTCGGCGACCTTCTCACCGGTGCGGTGGTGCGTCCGCTGCACCCCGTTTTGACGATCTTCAAAGGACTCGGGATGGGTCTGGCCGATCTGGCGGTGGCAGCAACGGTGCTCGAGTCGACCAATCGCGAAGGAGTACTGGCATGAGATTCCGCACCGACACCGCACTGATCACCGGATCGATCGCACCCTTGATCACCCCGTTCACCGATAGCGGGGCGCTCGACACGGCAAGCCTGCGCCGACTGGTCCAGTGGCAAATCGCGGCCGGATCGCACGGATTGTCGATCGGTGGATCAACCGGGGAGCCGGCCGCACAGACCGTCGCCGAGCGGATCGAGGCGATCGAGGTCGTCGCCGACGAGATCAACGACCGCGTTCCCTTCATCCCTGGAACCGGATCGGCCAAGCTGGACGAAACCCTCGAGATCACCGCAGCCGCTCGTGCCGCCGGAGCCGATGCGGCCTTGATCATCACCCCGTACTACGCGCGACCCACCCAAGAGGCGCTGTACCGGTGGTACGCCACCATCGCCGGGGAGTTCCCGGACCTGCCGATCATCATGTACAACGTTCCCTCGAGGACCGCCGTCGAACTGGACCCCTCCACGGTCGCCCGCCTCTACCGGGACTTCGACAACATCGTCGGTATCAAGGAAACAACGAAGGACTTCGAACACTTCTCCCGGGTGATTCACGAAGCCGGAGAGAATATCTCGGTGTGGTCCGGCATCGAACTGCTCTGCCTTCCCCTGCTTGCACTCGGCGGTGTCGGATTCGTCAGCGCCGTCAGCAACATCGCCCCCCACACGGTCGCGCGGATGTACGAACTGTGGACATCCGGTGATCACGACGGTGCCCGCGCACTTCACTACGCGCTGCACCCGCTGGTGGACCTGCTGTTCGTGGAGACCAATCCGGCACCGGCCAAGTGGGTCCTGCACCAGCAGGGACGGATCGCCTCACCGCACATGCGGTCCCCGCTGATTACGCCCACATCGACGGGCATCGACCGGATCGAGACCCTCCTCGGTCAGGCCTCGACCATCCTCACCGAAGAAAAGGCTTTCTGATGCGATTGGCAACGGTCGAACAGGACGGTGATCCGCGGACCGTCGTCCTCGACGCAGACGGCCGACCGCGGGACGTGACCGGGCTCACCGGTGTGGTGACCGCTGACGTCGACATCGACAAATTCGCTGCTCTGACGGATCAGGATCTCCACCGATGCCCGGTGATCGATCTCGACCGGATCACCCGTTGGCTACCGCCGGTCACCGATCCGCGGCGGATCCTCTGCGTCGGTTTCAACTACCACAACCACGCCGTCGAGATGGATAAGGAACCGCCGCAACATCCCACGTTCTTCGTCCGTTTCCCCTCGTCGCTCGTCGGGCACATGGAGCCGGTCGAACGAACGCCGGCGTCCGACAGTTTGGACTGGGAGGGGGAGATCGCGATCGTCATCGGCCGCGGCGGCCGGAACATTCGGGCCCGAGATGCGGCGCACCACGTCTGGGGCTACACCGCCTTCGCCGACAACAGTGTCCGGGAATTCCAACTCCACGGAACGCAGGCCACAGCGGGAAAGAACTTCGACCGATCCGGGTCGGTCGGCCCGTGGCTGGTCACGGCGGACGAGATCGCCGACCCGAACGCCCTGGAAGTACACACCTACCTCGGCGACAACCGGGTACAGGCCGGGGTTCTCGCGGATCTGGTGTTCGATGTTCCCTCGGTCATCGAATATGTCAGCACATGGACGACGCTGACCCCCGGAGACATCATCGCCACCGGCACGCCGGCCGGGATCGGTTACCGGCAGGATCCGCCCAGATACCTACAGCCCGGGGAAGTGCTGACCATCGACATCCCCGGCGTCACTCGACTCGTCAACCACATCCGCTGACGTAGCGAGGAGGAAGAACATGACGACATGCTCGACAACACCGCACGAGGACATCGCAGCATCACTGAAGGAGGTGATGGCTGCGGTCTGCACCCCGGTCTCGGTGGTGACGGCGATGGACGGTGATCGACCGCACGGAACGACCGTCAGTGCCTTCGCATCCTTGTCGATGGCACCCCCCATGGTCCTGGTCTCTCTCGACCGGACCTCCGAGCTCCTCGGAATCATTCAGCGCGGCAGACGGTTCGGCGTCAACATCCTCGGTAGCGCCCAGTCGGCGGCAGCAACGGCCTTCGCCCGCAAGGGGACCGACAAATTCGCCGACACACCGTGGACTCGGGTCGGTGGTGTTCCCCGTTTGACCGGCGCACCGGGCTGGGTGGTCTGTGACGCGTCCTCCTTCGTAGAGGGTGGAGACCACATCGTCGTGTTGGGCGAGGTTCGTGAGGCGGTCGCCCACGACGGATCGCCGCTCACCTACTTCCGCCGCGATTTCGGTACCCACATGTTGCTCGGCCAGGAGCACCGGTGACCCCGGATCGGGCAGGCGAACACGCGGTCAACCGGGCCGTCACGGCGCTGCGGGCCGGCGGCATGGTCGTCGTGCTCGATGGCGAAGATCGCGAGAACGAGGGCGACCTCGTGGCCGGTGCCGACACCGTCAGCGCCGAGCAGATAGCTTTCATGGTCCGCCATACCACCGGCATCCTCTGCGTTCCGATGACCACCGAACGAGCCGATCAGCTTGAGTTGGCGCCGATGGTGCCGGTGAACACGGACACCCACCAGACCGCCTTCACCGTCACCGTCGACCACATCGGCGCCGGGACAGGGGTGTCCGCCAGCGACCGCGCGATGACCGTGCGCGCCCTCGCCCGCTCGACCAGCGTCCCCGGTGACTTCCGTCGCCCCGGACATGTCTTCCCGCTTCGCTCGCGCCCGGGAGGTGTCCTGGAGCGGCCTGGGCACACCGAAGCCGCAATCGACTTACTCACCCTCGCCGACCGTGCTCCGGTCGGGGTGATCGGGGAAATCGTCGCGGAGGACGGCTCGATGCGGCGGGGGCCGGATCTGCGCCGATTCGCGGACAGCCATGGGCTGCCCATGGTCACCATCGCCGACCTCGCGCAATCCCTGCATCCGGAAACGGGACCCGTGGAAAGACTCTCGACCTCGCGCATGCCCACCGCCTTCGGAGAGTTCCAGGCAATCGCGTACCGGTCGAGCGATGACGGAGTCGAGCATCTGGCGTTGGTGATGGGAGACGTGGCCGCGGCCGCCGAGAGTGAATCCGGTGCCCTCGTGCGCCTGCACAGCGAATGCCTGACCGGGGACATTCTCGCCTCGACCCGGTGTGACTGCGGCAGCCAACTCGAGCAGGCACTGATGGCGGTCAGTCAGGAGCAATGCGGCGCGGTGATCTACCTGCGGGGGCACGAAGGCCGTGGCATCGGTTTGGCGCACAAGATCCACGCCTACGCGCTGCAAGACCGCGGGATGGACACCGTGGACGCCAACCTCGCCCAAGGCCTCGCCGCCGACGCCCGCTCGTACGCGGTCGGAGCCCACATCCTCAGGGAACTCGGAGTAGTCAGAGTGCGCCTGTTGACCAACAATCCGGCCAAATGTGCGGCATTGACCACCGACGGGCTCGAGGTCCTTGCCCGCGTCGGGCTCTCGACCAACGCGACCACCGACAATGTCCGTTACCTCCGTACCAAACGCGACCGTATGGGCCATGTACTCGACATCCCCGATGTCACCGACTCTGAAAGAAGCGTGCTGTGACCGCTCATCTCGGCGATCAGGTCCTGACACCCCTGAACTTTCTCGAACGCGCGGAGGCCATCCACGCCGATCGCACCGCCATGACCTACCACTCCCAGTCGTGGTCGTACGGCGAGTTCGCGGTCACCGCCCGCCGCATGGCCGGCACACTCGCAGGCCACGGAGTCAAACCGGGCGACCGCGTCGCCGTCCTGGCCTCGAACACCCCGCTGATGCTGCTCGCGCACTTCGCCGTTCCCTTGGCCGGCGGCGTGCTCGTCACCCTCAACCACCGCCTGGCCGCACCGGAACTGAAGTACATCGTCCAACACTCCGGCGCATCACTCATTCTGGTCGATAACGAATTCAGCGCCGCCGCAGAATCCTTCGGCATCCGGACCCTCGCTGCCGAACAGGTCCTGGACGCGGACGGACCCGAACACGCGCGCACGGTCGAGGACGAACGCAGCCTCATCTCGCTGAACTACACCAGCGGCACGACCGGCCGGCCCAAGGGCGTCATGTACCACCACCGCGGCGCCTACCTGCAGGCGCTTGCCATAACCCACCACGCCAAACTCGGCCTCGACACCGTCTACCTGTGGACCCTGCCGATGTTCCACTGCAATGGCTGGTGTTTTCCCTGGGCAATCACCGCCGCGGCAGGAACACAGGTCTGTCTCGATCGCCCCGACCCCGACACAGTATGGGCCCATCTGCGCAGCGGGGGCATCACCCACTTCAACGCCGCTCCCACCGTCCTCACCAACCTCACACAACATCGTGAGGCAGACAACGGGCCTCTCGGCAGAATCGTCGAGGTGGGAATCGGGGGAGCGCCGCCGTCCCCCACACTGTTGTCCGAATTGACCGCACTCGGCATCCACACCACCCACCTCTACGGTCTGACCGAAACCTTCGGACCTGCTGTGGTGAACGAACCACGCCCCGAATGGAACACCCTCAGCCATACCGATCTCTCCAAAGCAATGGCTGTCCAGGGCAACTCCAACATGGTCGGCACAGGAATCAGGGTCCTGGACACCGTCGGCAAGAAAGACGGCGCCCCGATCGCCGACGTCACCGCTGACGGCACAACTCTCGGGGAGATCGCTGTCCGAGGGAACACCGTCATGCTGGGCTACTACAACGACGACGCAGCGACCGAGGCCGCCCGGATCGGCGAATGGTTCAAGACCGGCGACCTCGGCGTCATGCACCCCGACGGATCGGTGGAAATCCGGGACCGCGCAAAAGACATCGTGATCTCCGGCGGAGAGAACATCGCCACGGTCGAAGTCGAACACGTACTCACCTCCCATCCCGCGGTCGCCGAGGCGGCCGTCATCGGCGTCGCTGATCCGAAATGGGGCGAAGTTCCGGTGGCTGTCGTCGCGCTGCGGCCAGGCGCGGACGTGTCCACCGAAGACCTCATCTCCTACACACGTACCCAACTCGCAGGCTTCAAGACACCCAAACAAATCTACTTTCGCGAACTGCCCAAGTCCGGAACGGGGAAGATACTCAAACACGTTCTCCGGGGGCTTATTGCACCGGGAGACGAACAGGTGCTGCAGGTGGATCTGCGGGCGAGCACCTGAACCTGTTCACAACCGATTCCGCGATGCTGCCCATGTGTCGCCAACCAAGGTAAGCAGCGCGGCGTGCGCCGCCCTGCGAGATGCACACCGGACGGTGACCCAAGGGAGCGGGCCTGCTGAGTGTGCCAGCGGCGATCTGCCGGGACGGCGCCAATAGTGCCAGGTCGCCGAATAGCCGTGCGAGGGTAACCGCTCAGGGAGGAGGCCGCATTCGTGGATGCGGCCTCCTCACAAGACGTGAAAGCTACGGAACGAGGTACCCCCCATCGACGGGCATTGTGATGCCGGTGACGAAACTGGCCTGATCGGAAAGCAGCCAGGCCGCCGCGGGAGGAATCTCCTCAGGTCGACCCATTCGATTCATCGGGCTGGCGGTATTGAACTTTGCGGCGATGTCGGGGGGCGTCTGCGCGAGCCCGCCGATGAGCATCTCGGTGGCGGTGGATCCCGGCGCGATGGCGTTGATGCGGATCCCGCTCTGGCCGTACTCGAAAGCTGTCGCCTTGGTCAAACCGATAACACCGTGCTTCGCCGCAATGTAGGGCGCAATTCCGAAGTTACCAACGAATCCACCTACGCTGCTCGTGTTGACGATGGATCCGCCTCCCGAAGCAAGCATCGCTCGGATCTCGTGCTGCATCGACAAGAACGTGCCTTTGAGGTTGACCGCCAGGACGCGGTCATAATCTTCGTCGCTGTAGTCGTGGAAGTTTTCCAGCGTATTGAAGCCGGCGTTGTTGAACGCTGCATCGAGCCGGCCGTACGTCTCCACACAATGAGCGACCGCGGCCGCGATCGTGTCACCGTCAGTGACATCGACGAAGAGGGATTCGACGTGGTGGCCCTGTGCGCGCAACTCGTCACGTAGAGCTGTCGTGGCTTCGAGGTTTCGTGCTCCGAGCACGAGGCGCGCTCCTTCGGCTGCGAAGTGGCGGGCGGCGGCTGCGCCGATGCCCTGGCTGGCGCCGATGATGAGGGTTGCTTTGCCGGTGAGAATCCCGGTAGTGGTGGTGGTCATGACGTGGCGTTGCCTTTCGTGTTTCCTTGCGAGGGGACGTCGAGTGAGTACTCGACGCCGAGGGTCGATGCGAGAGCATCAACGGTGGAGGGCCAGACGATCTGGCAGTTGCGGTGTTCGACGGTTGTCCGCGCGGCGTCATCGGCGACTTCGAATTCGCCGTGCCAGGCAATGAGCGTGCGGGCGTCCGGCCCGGCCGGGAGTGCGGTGACGGTGACTGAGGTGTGGGAGGCGCTCACCGGAATCGGAGGAGTCCCGACGAAGGAATAGGTGAAACTCCGGCCCTGGTGATCCAGCTCGCCAAGGCGCTCGAGAATGCGTGAGCCATCTTGGAGGTGAATCTCGCGGATTGCGCCGGGGGTTTGCGCGGCACCGTCGACGATGGTGCAGACGGTGACAGTGGGATGCCAGGACATGTTGCCGAAGTTGCCGGCCAGTGCCCATACCTCCGTTGCGGATGCGTGAATGATGGCAGCGAGATCGTGATGAATGCGCATCGGCATCAGATCGATCCGCCATTGTTGGCCAGGAGAATTTGGCCGTTGACCCAGCCGGCGGTGGGGGTCGCGAGAAATGCCGCGATGCCCGCGATGTCCGAGGGGTGCCCGAGTCGCCTCATGGGCGCGGCCGCGGCGAGCGATTCCATCATGCCTGTCGGTGCTCCCGCGACGACTTCGGAGTCTGGGGCGAGGAATCCGGCAGCCACTGGGCAGATCATGATCGAGTTGACTGTGATACCTCGGTTGCCGAGTTCGTTTGCGAGCACGCCGACTGTCGCGTTCGCGCCGGCTTTGGTGGTTGCGTATGCGGAGAACCCGGCTGGCGTGAACTTGACCGTGCTGGAGGTGATGTTGATGATCCGGCCGCCGTCGCGGATTGTTCTCGCGGCCTCCCGGAGCACGAAGAAGACCGAGCGGGTGTTGACCGCCAGTAGCCGGTCGAACTCCTCGTTCGTGACTTCGGCGAGGGAGGTGAGGGGTGCAGTGACGCCGGCGTTCGCGACGATGATATCGACACCGCCGAAGTGAGCCGTTGTCGCCGCGAAGAGTGCTGAAACCTCGGAGCTTTCAGTGAGATCGACTCGGACTGCGAGTGCCTGTGCGCCCCGGGATCGAAGCGACGCCACGGTTTCCTCGGCCTCGTCGCGGCGGCTCCTGTAGTGCACGACAACGGATGCACCGTCGTCGGTCAGTGCCTGTGCGGTTGCTCGCCCGATGCTGCGGGGTGCTCCGGTCACTATCGCGACCTTCCCGTTCAGTGGCCCGCTCGGCCGCGCCGACGGGTAATCCCGAGTCGAGTTCTCCATGGACGTTCCTCCGAGTGGGGCAGTAGATGCCGAGTTCGTGACTGTGCGACCTCGAGCGATGTGAAGTGGGAACGGCTATATCGTCGACCGGCAACGCGATGACAACCAGTGCCCTGCTCGGCGGTAGGACTCGCAGTACCACGACGGGGCGGAAGAAGAGGAAGACAATGGAGCGGTGACCACGAACGACAACTCGCTCGGCCAGATCCTGCGCACATGGCGAGACCGGCTTCAGCCCGCCGATGTGGGACTTCCTGACAGTCGACAACGCCGTTCGCATGGTTTACGGCGCGAGGATCTCGCTGCGTTAGCCGGCGTGTCCGTGGACTACGTGGTACGACTCGAACAAGGACGAGCACGTAACCCATCAATGCAGGTAGTTGCCGCGCTCGCCCGGAGCCTACAGCTCAACCGAACCGAGCACGATCACCTCTACCGGCTCGCGGGTCTTCTACCTCCAGCCAGCAGAACTATCTCCTCCCACGTGCCGCCCGGAGTGCAGAGACTCGTCGCACGGCTCGGGGAACTTCCTCTCGCGATCTATTCCGCCGACTGGACGCTCCTGTACTGGACTGCCCTCGGGGCGCTGCTTCTCGGAGACCCGCTCGACAGGCCGACAACCGAACGCAATCTCGTTCGAGCCACCTTCCTCGGCAAGGGCAAAGCCGAAACGCGGGCGACCCCATGGCCTGTCCACTCCGAGCGAGGATCGGAAGAAATGGAGGCGGCCCTTGTAGCAGACCTCCGTCTAGCATCGGCCAACTACAGTGACGACACACAACTGGCCTCCCTCATCGCAGAGTTGAGAAAGGCAAGTCCGCGCTTTGCCACGCTGTGGGCAGGGGGGACAGCGGCAGTGCACGCCACTGATCGCAAAACGATCCAGCATCCCTCAGTCGGCAACGTCACGGTCGATTGCGACGTACTCCTGGTTCCTGGGGAAGATCTGAAGATCGTCGCCTACAGCGCTGATGCGGGCAGCGTCGACGCTCAACGACTCGATTTGCTGCGAGTCGCCGGCACGTATGCCCTCACAGAACGCACTGGGTGAGCACGTCCCGGCCACCCGCACAAGATTTGTTCGGGTGGAGGGGGGTGGGCGCCACGGCCACAGAGCACGCGTCCACCCCTCCGGGTGCGGTCTGCGCGCTTTCAGATGCCGGTCCCCGGGGTGTCTGAAGATTGCCGAGTAGGTCGGTGGTGGCCTCAGCGGGGCAGGAACTCCTCGAGTTCGCCGACGACACCGTGCGCCTCCCGCGCCGCATGTGGTGATCGTGTTGACGGACGGGGACATGCCGTGGCTGGAATATTCGTCGCGAGCGCATCTGGTGTGCGGTGATCGGTGGAACCGCCCAGGTGGAGCGCACACTGTCGTGGCGTCGAGGGTGCAGATCCCGGTCGGTGCAGCGTGAGCGCGGCGCGTGGCGGCGATGTGATCAGAGACGCCCCACGCCGGGCAAGTTGCTACCGCACCAATGGCGTGGACAATTCCGAGTGGAGAACTCCGGCGACACGCTCAGTGCGATTTCTCGGACTGCGGACGACGTGAGACGGTGGGTCGCCCAGTTGACGTGATAGCCCATTTGATGTGCCGGCCGTGACGTCGTCCAGACAACGACGAGGTCACGGCAGGCATTCGGCACGGGTGACTATGCTGTTTCCACCGACACAATCAATTCGATTTCCACGCATGCGCCGTGAGGAAGTTGCGCGACACCGATGGCGCTGCGTGCGTGGGTTCCTCGATCGCCCAACTCGTTGATGAAGATTTCCGATGCGGCATCGAGAACCTTGCCTTGTTCGGTGAAGTCCGATGTGGACGAGACGTACCCTGTGATCTTCAGGAGGCGGGCGAGCTTGTGGGCAGGACCTAGTTCGCGTTGCAACGTGTCGAGGCTCAGCTGGGCGCACAGGCGCGCCGCGGCCTGAGCCGTTGGCAGATCGATGTCATCGCCTACCTTTCCACGGTGGACGAGTCGGCCGTCTTCCCTGGGAAGCTGACCGCTGAGGTAGGCCACGCCCCGATGGACCACCAGTGGGCGGATATTGCTACTGGGCTGCTCTGATTTGACTGTCGAGTCGACAGTGGAAGCGCTCATGATATTTATCGGTTCGGCTTTCTATTGCGGAAGGGTGTAGGCAAAGCTGGAGATTTCGCGCACGAGTGCCTCGGGTTCCTCTTCTGGGATGTAGTGGCCCGATCGCGGTATGAGCCCGCCTCGCACATCGGTGCCGAGTGGTTTCATACGTTCGAAGAGATCGGGTGCAGAGCCGACTTCGCCACCGAGCGCCAAGACTGGCACGGCAATCTTCGTCGTCATCAGCGATGAGTTCTGCTCGATGTCCTCGAGCACCGCGCGGTAGTACCCGAGCATCCCCCGGGTGCCGCCCGGCGCTTGGTAGACACGCTCGTATTCGTCGATGTCCTCCCGGCTGAACGTCGCCCTCCAGTTCGCTGTCTTGCGACTGAAGAACCATTCGATCAGGATTCGCTCGCGTCCGGCGAGCAACGCCTCGGGTAGGTCCGCGATCGGGTTGAACAGGAAGTGCCAGTTGCGCCAATTGTCCGGCCCGAGCGTTAGAGTCGGCTGCAGCGTAACTCCCGGAATGTTTCCATCGAGCAGGACGAGGCCACGCAGGTCGTCGGCGAACTGGTGGGCATAGGCGTAACCGACCCAGGATCCGATGTCGTGTCCGACGAATAGGTAGCGTTCCTGATTCATCGCGCTCATCAGGGCTCGCACCCGCGCGCTCGTCGTCTTGGTGTCGTATCCACCTAGCGGCTTGTCGGAGTCTCCCTGGCCTGGGAGATCGAGTGCGATGACGTGATAGTTCTGGGCGAGTAGGGGAATCACTCGCCTCCATGCGTACACACTCTGTGGGTACCCTGCGACCAGCACTATCGTTGGGCCCTCGCCGGCTTCGACGACGTGAAATCGGATGTCGTCTGCCCACACCATGTGGTGTTGCGGTTCTACGGGTTTCACTCTGGATTGCCTCCGGGATTCAAAAGGTTATTCTGCCTTGGTCGATCAGGCGGAGATCACGTCGTTGATGGCATCGATGATCGCGATGTGATCATCGAGCGGCAGGCGATCGATGGTCATCTGAAGTTGGCCGAGCCGATCGGTTCGGCTATCGTCGATTGCTTGGCCGATGTGCACTGCCTCGCTCAGGTATTTCTCCTCGTTCGCGGCGTTGAAATGCGCAAGCAGTTTGGCTGTAAGGTCCGTGCGTAGTACGGCAAGTGCCCCTAGCAGGCCGTATGCGCCCCAGTTCGCGACGCCGGAGACGATCAGATGATCGGCGCTGGTTTGTGCTGCTACGAGTGAGCCATTGGGGATGTCGTTTTCGACGATATCTTTTGGTAGAACACCCATTCCGATTTCGTTCCCACCGTCACCGATGCCGATGCTCACCCAGGGAGCGGTCCAACCGTCGTCTTCGAAGAGATAGTCGAGTGGGGCGGTGTCCTGCGAGATGTCCCAACCGTGCTCGCGGTGCGGTTTGCCATCGGACCCCAGTGAGCATCGCTCGATAGCGACGATGTGGGACAGCGGGTGTTCTGCCGATTCCAGGCGTGCCCGCAGGGCGCGGACGGCGGCGGGATCGACTGCCACGATCTCGAGGTCGACCTTGGCCGGCAAGGCCTCCACGACGGCCCACACCGCCTTGGCGCATGGGGCATCCGTGATCACGGTGACCGGGATTCCGGCTTCGATCAGTCCTGCTGCGAGCTGACCCATGCCATTGAGACCGTCCGTCTCCGGTGATGGCGGTTCGGCGTGACGGACGAAGAATCCGCACACGATTCCGACGTGCGGCGTGGGGGTGTTGGCCAATGATTCAGCCGCGCGTTGCAGGTTTCCTTCGGCGAACTTCACCAGGCGAGTGATGTCCCGGCGGACTGTACGACCGACGATGGTTTCGATGCGAGTGATCGAACTGTCCACGTCAACCTCCATCTGTATATGTAACGTATATTTACTGTAGCGATCGGTGTTCGTCGTTACAAGGGTTTACGCGATCAAGCGCTACGCTCCTTGTAACCAGGAAGTATGCAGAACGTATATTCGTGGGTTGACCCAGTAGCCCAGTATCTATCCTCGGACGGGGGAGCGAAATGACGAATCAACTGACGGATGGCGAGTCCTCGTCTGCGTCTCAGACCGACAGCGTTGTCGAGAGAATCCGATCACTCATCATCGACCTGGAACTTGCACCGGGGAGTCGAATCGACGAGAGATTGCTCCTGAGCAATTACGGCTTCGGCCGTACCCCCGCGCGCGAGGCGATCAATCGACTGGCCGCCGAGGGATTCGTCAAGATCGCTCCGAATCGAGGCGGCACCTTCGTTCGCAAACTCGACCTCGCAGAGATCCGCGAGATCGTCACCGCCCACCAGTTGGCGGAGACCGTCGTGGGAAACCTGTGCCGATTCGACGACGCGGCGCTGGTGCCCGATCTGACTGCCATTCAGGCCGAGTATCGCGAAAAGGTGAACCAGCGCCAGTACTTGGAGATCACCGAACAGAATCAGCGATTCCACCTGAGAATGCACCGCACCATCGACAACAGCTTCATCTACGACTTCGCGCATTCGACCCACCGACACGTCCGCCGTCTCAACGTGCTTCTCTACCAACTGGAAGCCGCAGACTCGGAACTGCACGAAGCACGATTCGACGAGAACCTCAGCGAACACGAGGCCATCATCGACGCGGTCCGCCGCGGCGATCGCGACGCGCTTCGCACGCTGTGCCCGGCTCACGCGACCAAGACACAGGACCGGTTGATTCAGATACTGAAGACCGGAACGGTCCAGCCTTTCGACATCGACATACGGACGGACGACCTTCTCGTTCCGAAGTCCTAAGGCCCACGCGCCTGCTGTCGATCACCGTCGTCATACTGTGAAGGCCTCTCGCCACACCAGACCTTCGACGGTGTCGTGGCTGGGCGCGTATTCACATCCGATCCACCCTTGATACTGCAGCCGGCGTAGTTGCTCGAACACGCAGACCCATGGGATGGAGCCCGTTCCGGGTTCGGATCTCCCCGGGCTGTCGGCGATCTGCACATGCGCAACGAAGGGCATCATCCGCGCCAGGTCGTCGACGACGTCGCCGCCGTCTGTTCGACAGTGGTAGACGTCGAAGAGAACACCCACTCGGCGGTGTCCGACTGCGTTCACTACCGCCGCTGTCTCGTCGAGCGATTCGAGTACGAATCCCGGGGATTCTTGCTGAGAGATCAACTCGATGACGAGCGTGATGCCCGTCGACGCTGACCGCTCCACCGCCCAGGCGAGATTCTCGACATAGGTCGCTATCGCGGAATCTTTCGATACATCAGGCCTACGAACGCCGGCCCTGACATGGATGATGCCGGTGCCCAATTCGACCCCGTAGTCCAACGCCGTCGAAAAGTCTGTCCGGAACACTCGCCTAGCGTCAGGAGTGCATGCGGTGCCGTACCGCAGGTTCGAGTCCGGAGTATTGATCAGCACCTGCTCAAGGCCCGAGTCGGCCAAGTATTTCGTGAGTTCCTTCAGCGAGTACTCGTACGGAGATGCGTACTCGACTCCGGTGAACCCGGCGTCGGCGGCGGCAGTGAAGCGCTGCTCGAAGGGGAGTTCCGTGAACAGCCACTTGAGGTTCGCAGCGAACCGAAACGCCGGCGCGACAGAAGTCATTCGAATGCCTCGACTCGCCCAGTAAAGCCCTCAGGTTCTCTCTCCAGCGGAAGATAATGACTTTCCTCTTCGCGGTCGGGGTTTCTGCCGATGGCG
Source organism: Rhodococcus koreensis (assembly GCF_017068375.1). Taxonomy (NCBI): domain Bacteria; kingdom Bacillati; phylum Actinomycetota; class Actinomycetes; order Mycobacteriales; family Nocardiaceae; genus Rhodococcus; species Rhodococcus koreensis. The sequence goes on along the minus strand of NZ_CP070610.1, from coordinate 300,111 downwards.
AGACCGGTGATAGTGCATGCAGCGGCGATGCCGATGTAGACCGGGATCAAGTCCCAGCTGCCGGTTCGGGTGAACAGATACGTGAAGATGAGAGGCGCCAGCGCGCCGCCCACGATTCCGGACAAACTGAACACCAAGGAGGATCCGGTGGCGCGAAGTCGGACGCTGAACTGTTCTGAAATGAACGCAGCCTGCGGGCCGTACATGAGTGAATGGAAGGCCAAGCCGCCGACGACACCCACAATCATGAGGAGCAGTGAGCCGTCCTGCACGATCACGAAGAACGCGATCGACCACACGAACGCGCCGACGGTCGCGACTCCGAACATCAGTCTGCGGTTGACGCGGTCGGATAACGCGCCGGCAGCGGGTGTGAACACGATTTGCGCGGCGGAGCCCACCATCACGGCCACCAGCACCTCGCTGCGACTGAAGCCCAGCTTCTGAACTCCGTATGTGATCGAAAAGACCGAGAACAACGCGAACGTGATATCTGGGCAGATTCGCGTGAGTATTCCAGCAACCAGTGCACGTCGCTCCGTGCCGAAAACTTCCGCGACCGGCGCTTCCGGGCGCTCTCCGCTTTCGCTCAGCGCTTGGAACACCGGAGTGTCTTCCAGCTTCATGCGTATCCAGAGACCGAAGCCGACGAGGACGGCCGACAGCAGGAACGCAACTCGCCATCCCCACGACGTGAATTGTTCGTCGGTCAGGACAACCGCCAATAGAGCGAGCACACCGTTGGCCATGAGGTTGCCGATCGGAGTTCCGACCTGCGCGGCCGAGGCTAGAAGTCCACGACGTTTCGGGTTGCCGTATTCGCTGGACAGCAATACCGCTCCACCCCACTCACCACCCACTGCGACACCCTGGGCGAACCGCAACACGACGAGCGCGATTGGTGCCGCGATGCCGAGAGTCGCGTAACCGGGCAGCAATCCGATCAGGAAGGTAGTGGCACCGATGATGATCAATGTGACGACCAGCAAGTGCTTTCGCCCGATCACATCGCCGAGGCGCCCGAAGACGAAGCCTCCTACGGGCCTTGAGATGTAACCCACGGCGTAGGTCGAGAACGCGAGAAGGGTGCCCGCAGTGGGGTCACTGTTAGGGAAGAAAACTTCTGGAAAGACCAGAGCGGCAGCCACCGAGTAGATGGCGAAGTCGTACCACTCCAGCGCTGTACCGGTAGCACTTGCTGCGTACGCCCTGTACATAACTCTTCGTGCGTTGTTCGTCTTGGACACGGTCGATTGTCCGCCCATGACGTCTCCTCTCGTCGTGCACGTTCTGCGTGCAGGTTCAGCCCCTTGCCGATCCCATATACTTCTCGTATATTTCAGGTAAGCGCAAGGGGCAATCGAGAATTTTTCAAACGTAACGCGCTCGAAACTTTCACCCCCGAACAGGTTTCGACCCCATCTACTTCGATGCGAATGAACAGAGATGACTTCAATACACACTGATAGACCGCTGGTAGCTCTGATCAGCGCAACGCCCGCGGCCATAGCGCCCGCAGTAGTAGGTTTGACCGAAAATTTTCCCGAAGCAGTGGTGTGGAACATCCTCGACGACCGGTTGCTGACGGAAGCCGATGAACACGGCGGCGTTGTAGGTCCGCTGGCGCAGAGAATGCTCCGACTCATCGACCACGCCGTCACCGAAGGCGCCGACGCAGTCCTGCTCACGTGCTCCATGTACGGACCGATCGCGCGCACCTACCCTGCACTCGTGCCCGTTCTCGCGCCCGATGATGCCGCGTTCGCCGCCGCTGTGGAGGGCGGATTCGACCGCATTCTGGTTGTCGCGTCCTTCGAAGCCGCACTACTCGACACGGAGAAGCGATTCGCAGATTTCGTGGCCACGCAGTCGAGGACTATCAAGATCCTCGGCGCCTACGCCCCCGCGGCGCACGAGGCCACCCGGGACGGCGACCAACACTCGCTACTCACCGCGCTGACCGAGACCTGCGTGACATTCACCGATCGCATCGACGCGATACTGCTTGCTCAGTACTCCCTGGCACCCGTTGCGTCCGCACTCTCCGAACGGCTGGGCATACCGGTTGTATCCGGTCCGGGCGCCGCGGCAAAACTGCTCCGGACACGACTCGACTACACCAGCGAGACAGCATGATTGGCGCCATCGCAGACGACTTCACCGGGGGCACCGACGTCGCCGTGGCCTTCCGTCGCGAAGGACTGAGAACGCACATGTTCTTCGGTGTACCGCCCGACGACGTCGAGCGGTCGCCCAGCGATGCCGTCGTCATCGCACTCAAGAGCAGGATGACCCCCGCGCCGGAGGCCGTGCAGCAGTCACTGGATGCATTACGGTGGTTGCGCGAACACGGTGCCGACCAAATCTACTTCAAATACTGCTCCACATTCGATTCGACACCACGCGGCAACATCGGCCCGGTACTGGACGCTCTCACCGACGCCATCGGCGCGGCCACGGTGATAACGACACCTAGCTCTCCTGAACACCTGCGAACGCAGTACCAGGGATACCTTTTCGTCGACATGCTCCTGCTATCCGATTCACACATGCGTAACCACCCGGTCACGCCGATGACCGACTCGTACCTCCCTCGCTTGCTACGTACTCAGACGGACGCAACAGTCGGACTGATCCCCCATGCGACGGTCAAGGAGGGTACCGACTCCATTACGGCAGCCATCGCCGCAGCCGAAACACGCGCTGAAAAATACATTCTCGTCGATGCTGTCGACCAACAGGACCTTCAGGCGATTGGTCGTGCCATCCAAGGATCATCGCTGACAGCCGGCGCAGCAGGCCTGGCGGGAGGTCTAGCGGCGGCAGTCGCGGCCGCCAACTCGACGCTCGTCGGCAACACGACCCCTGCTCAGGCAGGTGCCGACCGCGAAGGCCGAGCAGCCGTCCTCGCCGGCAGCTGCTCGGCGCGAACACTCGAGCAGATCGCCGTCATGAAAGGACAGGGACGCCCTTCGTACCAGCTCGACGCGATGGTCGACGACAACCCAGAAACCCTGGCCGCCGACGCACTCGCCTGGTACGACGCTCTCACCACCACCGACGCTCCGTTGATCTACTCGTCACTCAATCCGGTCGAGCTCAAACGCGTCCAAGACGCTCTCGGGATCGCCGAATCGGCTGCCGTCCTCGAAAACACCACGGGCCGAATAGCCATCGGACTCGTCGAACGTGGCGTCACCCGAATCGTCGCCGCCGGCGGCGAGACCTCCGGAGCGATCGTGACCGCACTCGACGTCAGCGGAGGACTCATCGGATCCGAGGCCGCACCGGGCGTGCCATGGATTCTGACAACATCCGGACACCGAATCGCCCTGCTCCTCAAATCAGGGAACTTCGGAAGCCCCGAACTGCTCGCCGACGCGTCGGCCCATCGATCGGATCTCGCATGACACACTTCGACGACAAGCGCGCCCAGGTAATAGCCGCGGCCAGATCGATCTTCACACGATCACTGACTCACGGCAGCACCGGAAACATCTCGGTCCGCGCTGGCGAGAACATCCTCGTCACTCCCACCGGCAGTAGCCTCGGAACCGTCGAACCCGATGAGTTGTCCATCATCGACGCGGCAGGAAAACACCTCGGCGGCACACGGCCGTCGAAGGAAGCATTCCTGCACGCTGCGATCCTGCGCGCGCGTCCACAGGCAAACGCCGTCGTACACACCCACTCGACGTATGCGGGTGCAGTGTCGTGCCTGGTCGATATCGACCCCGCCGACGTGCTGCCGCCACTGACCGCATACTTCGCGATGCGCATTGGGAAACTTCCCCTGCTTCCCTACTACGCGCCAGGCGACGACGGACTCGAAGAAACGGCCGAACACGCGGCCATCACCCACCACGCATTGCTACTGAGCAATCACGGCCCGATCGTCGCGGGAGACACCGTCGGATCAGCACTCGACGCGATCGAGGAACTCGAAGAGACATCCAAGCTCTTCCTCCTGTTACGGGGAATGAACACACGCCCACTCACAACACAACAACGTGATGCACTCGCCTCCACCCGATAGGACAATCAGGCATGAGCACCCCCCACGACAACCGTGTCTCCCTCTTCAGCACTCTCGCAGTGAAGGGCGCACTCGACTTCACCATTCTCCCTCGTTACGAACGGGACTCGGGCGCGCGCGCCGAATCGACATTCGATCCCACGAACGTGCTGCTGGACAAGATCGAAAGCGGTGCTCGACCGGACGTGATGATCGGTGTGTCATCGTCGTTCGACAGACTCGTCACTGCCGGCATTATCGACGGGCCGAGTCGCAAATCCATCGCTCGAACCGGCGTCGGACTCGCAGTCTCCCCCGAAACACCAACACCCGACATCAGCAGCCCGGAAGCACTCGCCTCGACGCTCAAACAGGCACGCTCAGTTGCATACTCCCGTACCGGAGCAAGCGGCGTCTACTTCGCAGAACTCCTCCTCGCTCTCGGTATTTCCCACGAGGTCAACTCCCGCGCCACCATCGTCGAAAAGGGCTTCACCGCTCTTGCGGTGGTCGACGGACGCGCTGATCTGGCCATCCAGCAACTCAGCGAGCTCAGGTTCGTCCCCGAGGTCCAGATCGTCGGACCCCTCCCCGAATCGATTCAGCATTACACCGAATTCTCGGCAGCACTCGGCACCCACGCCGTCGGCGACCGCAATGCAACGGCCCTGATCACTGCATTGACAACAGACTACGCACGGACCGCATACGCGGATGCAGGCCTCGAAGTACCGTGACCACCGGCAAGAATGCTAAATAGATTATTGGAGAACATAATTCACCGATAGATCCCGGCTCCTTTGCAGATGGCGGTCGTCGTGACGGCGCTGAATCGAGGGGAGCCAATTACCCTCCACCGGTACTTGCTGACCTCGCTGCAGTGGAGCAGGGAGGGCTTCGGTCAATATCGGTGGCCGAACGGGGTGCGGGGCAAGCCCGAATCGGGTTCCGGAGTGGCTGGGGTGGATTCCCCGTCGGCAAAGCTGGGAGGCAACGCGGCGAGTTGGATCTCCGGAATGGAGTTTAAATTCCACGCCCAATGGGTAATTGGCGGCCCCGTCGCTGCCGGGTAGACGACGGGGCCGCCCGCATCCCGGGCGGGAGCCAGAACGCACGGGATACGCTCGCTGCCATCGGGTGGCAGCGGGCACAGGACACCGACCGAGCCGGTGTCTCAGGCTCTACGCGAGCCGGGCGGAGGACAGACGTGCTTCGGCGATGCTGTCGGCTGCCTGTCCGGGGGTGATCGACTCCGCTTTCGACCTGTCGAGGATGGCGATGACAGTGTCATAGATGCGTTCGACGCGATCGCGTATCCAGTCGGTAGTCGCGCCTTCTCGCTCACCGGCTACCTGGATAAGGCCTCCGGCGTTGGCGACGTAGTCGGGGACCCACAGCACGTCCCGGTCATGAAGTTGCCGGCCTACCTCAGGGGTCCACAGTTGGTTGTTGGCCGCCCCGCAGACGATGGATGCGGTCAGCCGTGGCACTGTGCCCGTGGTGAGCGCGCCGCCCATGGCGCACGGCGCGTAGACGTCGATCCGCTCGCCGAGGATGTCGTGCGTGATGGAGATGTCGGGAAAACGTTCGACGACGCGGGCGAGGGAGGCATCGTGCACATCGGCGGCGATGACGCGTGCTCCGTCTGCGAGAAGAAGTGAGATCAACTCGGAGCCGACCTTGCCCACGCCCTCGACGCCCACGGTCCGACCCCACAACACAGGCTTTCCCCAAACTGTGGCGGCAGCTGCGCGCAGGGCTTGGTAGACACCGAGGGCAGTCATGGGGCCGCTGTTGCCGGATCCGCCGACAGCAGTGGAGCGTCCGACGACGTGATCGGTTGCCTCACCGATCACATCGAGATCGTCGGTATTGGTGCCGACGTCGCCGGCGGAGATGTACCGCCCACCGAGGGTGTCGATGAACCGGCCGTACGCGCGCAGCAGTTCGGGGGTTTTCGTCTGCTCCGGGTCGCCGATGATGACCGCCTTGCCGCCGCCGAGCGCGACTCCCGCGATCGCCGCCTTGTATGTCATCCCTCGCGACAGGCGCAGGACGTCGGTCAGCGCGCTGCTCTGGTCGGGATACGGGTAGAAGCGAGTGCCGCCGAGCGCGGGACCGAGGACTGTCGAATGTATGCCGATGATCGCCCGCAGTCCGGTGGCGGCGTCTTCGCAGAAGACGACTTGTTCGTGGGGAAGCCCGGGTATCGCGTCGGCGCGACCGAAGACGGTGTTGTCGTCGGTGGTCGCCACGTCGGGGGCGTCGGTGGTGAGTGTCATCTCGTGTTCCTTCTCGTGGTGACGGTGTGGGGCGTGGCGTGGTCAGCCATGCGCATGCAGGGGTTGTCCGGCGAGGGCCAGATGTGCTTCGCCGAGTGCCTCCGCCTGGGTGGGGTGGGCGTGCACGAGTTGGGCGACTTCCTGGGGATGGGCGCCCCAGGCGACGATCAGCTGGGCTTCGCTGATCAACTCGCTTACCCGCGCGCCGACCATGTGCACTCCGACGACCGGGCCGTCGGTGGACTCGGCGCCGGCGCGGATGACCTTGATGCCACCGGTGGTGCCGAGAATTTGGCTTTTCCCGTTTCCGGCGAGGTCGTAGACGATCGTGGAGACGTCTCCGTACTTCTCGCGTGCGCCGGCCTCGGTCAATCCGACCGACGCGATCTCCGGGTGGGTGTAGGTGACCCGCGGTATGGCCGTTTCTTCGATTCGGGTGGGATTGCGGCCGGCGATGTGTTCCGCGACGAACAGGCCTTGTTGGAAACCGCGGTGTGCGAGTTGCAGTCCGGCGACGATGTCGCCGACTGCGTAGACGCCGTCGTGGTTGGTTTGGAGGTGTTCGTCGACGACGACGAAGCCTCGGTCGAGTGCCACGCCGGCTTCGGCGAGACCGCTGTCGGCGGTTCGGGGGCCGCGTCCGACCGCCGCCATGAGCAGGTCGGTTTCGATCTTGTCGCCCGAGTCGAGTGTGATCGACACGGTCTCGCCGATCTCGGTGGCCTCGACGAACTTCGTCGAGGTCTGAGCGGTGATACCGCGTTTCCGGAACGCGCGGCTCAGCTGTTTCGAGGTCCACTCGTCTTCGGCGGCGACCAAACGGGGAAGTGCTTCGATGATCGTCACCTGCGACCCGAATGATGACCACACGCTGGCGAACTCGACGCCGATGACACCACCGCCGAGGATCGCCACGCGTTGCGGGATCTCCTTGCGTGTGAGGGTTTGGTCGCTGGTGACGATACGGCCACCGATTTCGAGGCCGGGAAGACTGCGTGCGTACGACCCGGTCGCGAGGACCACCGATTTGCCGGTGATCTTCTCGCCGTCGACGTCGACGGTCCGGTTGCCCAGGTAGCGGCCGTGGCCGGTGACGACCTCGATGCCGTGGTGTGTGACGAGTCCCTGCAGACCCTTGTACAGCTTGGCGACGACGCCGTCCTTGTAGTTGTGCACCTGGTCGCTATCGATACCGTCGAAAGTGCCACGCACCCCGTACCAATGGCCGTCGCGCACGGTGTCGGCGACTTCGGCCGCGTGCACGAGCGCTTTGGTGGGTATGCACCCGCGGTGCAGGCAGGTTCCACCGACTTTGTCCTTCTCCACGAGGGTGACGGACAGACCGAGCTGGGCGGCCCGGAACGCGCAGGCGTAACCACCCGACCCACCTCCGAGGACGACGAGGTCCGGTGTCCGAGTCATCGCTGATCTCCTCTCTAGCGACAGCGTTCGGGCAGCTGTCGCAAGTGCCTAGTGCAGGGTGTAGTGGTAACCGGGGTCCGCGACGGGTACGACATCGTGCGCTCCGTCGGGATACTCGACGAGCCAGCACGGTCGCCCCTGGGACGGGGCAACCATCATGACGCGTCCCGGTTGGCCGCAGCGCCATCCGTCTCGCCGCCGGTGAACGGTGATCAGGCGACCGATCTGCCGCTCGGCGAACCCGAGCGCACCGTCGTCGTGGGTGTACATGCGCATTCTCCGTGTCAGGGCCTCGTCGATCGTGCTCATCCGAGCGCGACGAACTCGAGCGGATCAGACAGGATGCGGCCGATGTCGGCGAGGAACTTCGACCCTTGCTCTCCGTCGACCAGCCGGTGGTCGAAGGACAGGCTCAACGTGGTCACCGAGCGCAGAGCGATGTCGCCCTCGAATTCCCAGGGTTGGTTGCGAATGGCTCCGAAGCACAGGATCGCCGCTTCGCCGGGGTTGAGAATCGGTGTGCCTGCGTCGACGCCGAACACCCCGACATTGGTGATTGTGATGGTGCCCCCGGCAAGATCCGCAGGTCCGGTCTTGCCTTCCTTGGCCGTGCGAGTGAGGTCGACCAACGCGTCGGCAAGCTCACGCAGACCCAGCCGGTGCGCGTGCTTGATGTTGGGAACCATGAGACCCCGGGGCGTGGCGGCCGCGATCCCCAAGTTGACATAGTGTTTGATCACGATCTCCTGGGCTTCGTCGTCCCAGTGCGAGTTCAGGCTCGGGTTCCGCCGAAGGGCGATGAGCAGCGCCTTGGCGATCAACGCCAGCGGTGTCAGCCGCACATCGGTGAATTGGCGGTGCGCACGCAATCTGTCGAGGAGCTCGACCGTTGGGGTGACATCCACAGTGACGAACTCGGTGACGTGCGGCGCGGTGAACGCACTGGTGACCATCGCGGCTGCGGTGTGCTTGCGGACGCCCTTGATCGCGACTCGGGTCTCGTCGCCGGGCGTGCTCCCGGCAACGACAGGCGGGGTCGAGAACGACTCCGGTGAGGCTTCCGATACCTGTTGCGCCGCCAGGTAATTGGTGACGTCGTCACGGGTGACGTCACCGTGCGGGCCGGTGGCGGGGACCTCCGCGATGTCGACATCGCGCTGGTACGCGTAGAACCGCACCGGTGGCTTGGCGAGCGGACGTGCCTTAGCTGCCGGCCCACCGGCCGCATCGCATCGGACCTTTGCGACGTCGGCAGCCGCGGGGCGCGAACGCCGTCGGCTACCGCCGTCGCCAGCCACTCCGTAGCCGACCAGGACGGGGATGCGATCCGGCGTGCCCGTCTCCGCCTGCGCGGCAGCGGAGGTTTGCGGTGTGGCGGGGGTTGCCGGGGCGGCGGGGTCTTCGCCGGTGTCGATGTCGATGATCGCGGTGCCGACGTCGACGGTTGCTCCCGCCGCGGCGTGTAGGGCGGTCACCGTGCCAGCGTACGGGGAGGGAAGCTCCACGGAGGCCTTGGCCGTTTCGACCTCGGCGATGATCTGATTGAGCTCGACGGTGTCCCCGACGGCCACGAACCAGGAGATCAGTTCCGCATCAGTCAGTCCCTCCCCGAGATCGGGCAGCAGGAAACTTCGTACTTCAGGCATGGTGTGTTCCGTTCTGGTGCGCTACGCGGCAATCGATCTGTCGACGGCGTCGAGGATCCGGTCCACATCGGGCAGGAAGAATTGCTCGAGTTTCGCGGGCGGATAGGGGAGGGTGAACCCGCCGACCCTCAGGACCGGGGACTCGAGGTGGTAGAAGCAGCGTTCGGTCACTCGCGCCGCGATCTCGGCTCCGATTCCGAGGAACACCGGGGCTTCGTGGGTGACGATCAGCCGTCCGGTCTTCCGTACCGAAGCCTCGATCGTGTCCATGTCGAGAGGCGAGAGCGAACGCAGGTCGATGACCTCCAGCGACGTTCCTTCCTCCGCCGCTACCGTCGCGGCCTGCACCGCTGTCGTTACCAGCGGGCCGTACGCCAGCAGCGTGGCATCGGTACCTTCCACCACAGTCCGAGCCTTGTGCAGCGGGAAGGCGTTCGTACCGGCGTCGAGGTCGACCGGGCCCTTCTCCCAATACCGTCGCTTGGGTTCGAAGAACAGCACCGGATCATCCGAGGCGATGGCCTGACGGATCATCAGATGCGCGTCGGCGGCGTTGCCGCAGGTGACTACTCGCAGACCGGCAGTCTGGGCGAAGTAGCCCTCCGGTGACTCCGAGTGATGCTCGATGGCTCCGATACCACCGCCGTAGGGGACACGGATGGTGATCGGGACCTTGACGTTGCCACCGGTCCGGTAATGCAGCTTGGCGACCTGGGAGACGATCTGATCGAACGCCGGGTAGATGAATCCGTCGAACTGGATCTCACAGACGGGGCGGAAGCCGCGCATCGCCAGGCCTATTGCGGTGCCCAGGATTCCGGATTCAGCAAGCGGGGTGTCGATGACCCGATGTGTGCCGAAGTCCTTCTGCAGACCCTCGGTGATCCGAAAGACGCCGCCGAGCTGTCCGATGTCCTCACCCATGAGCAGAACCTTCGGGTCGTCCTCCATGGCGCGCCGTAAACCGGCGTTGAGGGCCTTGCCCAGGGGGAGTGTGGTGGTCGTGGTGGTCATCGTGTCGGTCCTTCGAAGCTGGCGAGGTAGGTCTCGAACTGGCGGCGCTCGTCGTCGACGAGGGGATGAGGGTCGGCGTACACGTGGTCGAACAGGGACATAGGGGTGGGCTCGACCGTCTCGAGGCACCCGCGGCGCAATTCGGCTGCGGTGGCATCGGCTTGGGCCTGCGCGCGTGCGAGGTAGGCGTCATCGAGCACACCTTCTCGCTCGAGCAACTTCTTGATCCGAGCCAATGGATCTTTCAGTTTCCACTCCTCGTCGAGCGCCGAATTCCGGTAGCGGGTGGGGTCGTCGGAAGTGGTGTGCGGACCCATCCGGTAGGTAACCGCTTCGATCAACGTTGGGCCGTTGCCCTCTCGCGCGCCCGCGAGGGCGGCCCGGGTAGCGGCCAGAACGGCGAGGACGTCGTTGCCGTCGACCCGGACGGACGGAATCCCGAAACCGCGGCCCCGTTCGGCGATGGTCACCTTCGTCTGCAGCGACACCGGTTCGGAGATCGCCCACTGATTGTTCTGGCAGAAGAAGACGACCGCAGCCTGGAAGCTGGCCGCGAAACCGAATGCCTCGGAGATGTCGCCCTGGCTGGTAGCGCCGTCACCGAAATAGGTGATCGTCGCGGCTGCGGCACCCTCGAGCTGAGCGCCCATCGCGTACCCCGTGGCGTGCAGGGCCTGGCACCCGACAATGATCGCCGGAGTGGTCATCCGGTACTGCAGCGGATCCCATCCCGAATGCGTTGACCCCCGCCAGAATCGCAGCATGTGCGTCGGATCCACCCCGCGGCAGTACGCGACCCCGTGTTCCCGGTAGCTCGCGAAGGCGAAGTCGTCCTCGGCCAGCGCCCGGGCCGACCCGACCTGCGCTGCTTCCTGGCCGAGAAGCGGTGCCCACAAGCCGAGTTCACCTTGGCGCTGCAGCGCCGTCGCCTCGGAATCGATGCGCCGCACCACCACGAGATCTTCGTACAGATCCAGCAGCCGCCGGGTGTCGATGTCTGCGACCAGCGGCGCGAGCTCCTGGTCGTCGACGCGTAGCCCGTCCTCGGTGACGAGTTGTACGGGTGCGATGGTGTGGTCGATCACGGGATACCTCCGACGCGCGGCGACTGCCGCATAGGCATGTTGTTGGGATAGCGAATCACTGGTTAGCAAGATGCACAAGGCGCAATCTTCATATTGAGCAATATGCCCAGACCGTATTGAAGGGGATGCGTCAAGATGCGCGCTATGCCATATTTCGACCACGCCGACATCCACCTTGCTCGGCGACCTGTGTGACAATCCGAGAGCTAGCGGCGTGGATCTTGCGCATCGAATGGAAGTGTCTCGAAATACTGTGCAGTCCCGAATAAACCCGTGGGGGCAGGCCCGACATGCTCCGAGGTTTCGATCAACGAATCCCGCCGCGGAGCCTTGGGTATCCGTTGCTGGTCTTCGTGGACCATCCGAGTAGGCCGACAGCAACTGAGTCGTCTGTCCGAAATGCGTAGTGGCATAATGAAGGTAGTGGAGATGATAACTGTTTCAGGGGAAGTAGATCTGGTCGCCCGGGTGGCGGCGACCAGCCGACGATTTGTATCGAACCGTCGCGCTAATCCTGGAGATCGACGGGGTGGAGCGCACGATCGCCGGCATCTCGATGCTCCAGTTGGTGCCGTACCGCGCCCGGCAACTGTTCACCGAAATGACAGGGCCTCAACGGTAGTGGCCCCGCCGATCAGGCTCGAGTGATTGATGGCGGGCCAATCGTGCATCCCCGTCGAGCAGACGTGGGGGAGACGCCCTCGGCCCCGGGCAGGGTCAGCGGCGGTCGGTGCGGACGTGTCCGATCACCGTGACCGCGACTGTGAGGGCAGCGGCGAGTGCCATTGTCACGCCGAGATGACTGTGCCGCAATATAATCGCACCGACTACCGCGCCGATCAGGATTGCGAGGATGGCACCGATCCGGCGATTCCACAGTGCCGACCCTCCACCCGACATCCAGGACTCGCTCGCGAGTGAGGTCAGTGTGGAAGTCACCACGACGGTCGTCATGTCTTTCACCCCCACCTTACGGGCGACTGCAGCCTGTGTCCCCATCGTGGCCGCGGTCGCGGCCGCGATGATCAGTTGCCCAGCGGTGTTGGCAGAAGTGTCGATCACGAAGATCGCAATCGTGCATCCCACCAGCGCCGCAGATCCCACCGCAAGGCACATGCTCACCCGACTCGTCCAGCCGGAGGGCTGCGTGCGCAACACCAAGCCTGCGACGAATGCGGCCGCGGTGAAGGCGACGAGGGCGATCGCGGGGCCGAGCACCGGCAGTTCGTCGGCACCGGCCAAGCCCATCCCGAGGATGACGATGTTACCGGTCATGTTGCCGACGAAGACACGGTCCAGCCCGAGGTAGCCGACGGAGTCGACGACACCGGTGACGAAGGTCAGGACGACCATGAGGGTCAGAGTCGTAGATTCCGGGGGTGCCTTCCCGGGTGCAGTGGGCTTCGAAGTGGTTGAGGCGACAGTCATGGCAAAGCTTTCTGATGGACGAAGAAACGGAAGAAGGCGATGCGTGATCGACGTGTAGTCGGTCAGGAAGCAGCGAGTTGTTTGAATGAGCTTGCGTGGAAGACGAGCGGATCTGTTGTCGGGGCAAGAGCGAAATCGTGCACGGCGAACAAGGCGATGGCGTGGTCGCCGGCGTCGACCTCGGCGTGCAGTGAGCAGTCGAGAGTGGAGATTCCACCGGCGATGTGCAGTGCCCCCTGCGTGGTGCGCGACCAGGGCACTTCCGCGAAGCGATCGCCCTCGCGCAGTGAGAGCTGTCGGCAGGTCGCGGCTTGGTGCCGAGCCAGGATGGTGATCCCGATTCGAGGCGCCGTGCGCAGGACCTGCCAGGTGCGGGAGGTGTTCTGGACGGCAACAGAAACCAGTGGGGGATCGAACGAGACGGAGGTGAATGAGCTCGCCGCCATGCCGATTGGTGTTCCGTGGATGTGAGCGCCGACCGCTGCGACACCGGTCGGAAAGGATCCATACAGCGCCCGCAGGCCCGCGTGATCGAGTACGTGTTGGGTAGTCACTTGCATTCTCCTGATGGGGGAGCGACGCGTGCGAGAGTTCAGCCGCAGCGCTCGATGAGATACAGGCGCGCCACGCGCGCCAGTTCGGTGGCATAGGTGCCGGAATCCGGGCGACCGGCATAGGTGGGTTCGTCGGCCGTGACACTGCCGGCCGTCGTGACTCGCATTAGCAGGCTCTGCATGATGACCTCGTAGGCGATATCGACGGCCGCATCGAGGTCATCACCGGATACCTCGCCGCACCGCCGCACCGCCTCCAGCAGCATCGATTTCATCCGGGTGTGGAAATCGAACCCACGCCGCCGCATGGCGCGGTCATCGGCGCTGTGGACGAAGATGAAGGCAAACAGCCGGCTCCGGGCGAAGTATTCGGTCGACAAGACCCCGGTGAAGGTGTCGAGAACCTCGGTGAGCCGGTTGGGTTCGGCAGCGAGACGCTCTTCGACCACGGCCTCCAAGTCGGTCATCACCTCTTCCTTGACCTGCCGGAGAAGTGCCTCGCGATTCGGGAAGCGCCGATAGACACCGCCAATCGACACCCCCGATTCGTCGGACACCGACGACATGGTGAATTCGGAGAATCCCTCACTGGTCAGCAGGGCAACCGCCGCCGCAAGGATCTGCTGTTCCGAGCGCACGCTGCGCTTCTGCTTGGGGGCGATGCGCTCGGGCGTAGGTATCGAGGTCATCCGTTCATTCTCCCGTCTCGGTGCCGGCCCACACTCGCTCGAGGAATCGAACGACTTCCGAGACCAGCGGATCCTGTGCGAACACAGCGTCACCGTGGTCCGCGTCGGGCACCACCACCATCTCCGAATGTCCACCGGAGACGGAGACGGCCTCGTGGAGGCGTCGGCTCTGGCCGATCCCGACGCGCCGATCATCGTCGCCGTGCATGATCAACAGCGGAGGAAGCCGCGCCCCTTGCCGGATGAGGCCCGGTACCGAGGATGTTGCGTCACTGCATCGGTGGTCATCGCCGAGGAATCGGCGGATCACCTCGTCGAAATCGTCGATGCTGACGGCCGGGTCCGTATGGGCGTCGGTGCGCAGTTCAGCAAGGTCGGTGACTCCGTAGTGGTCGACCACCGCCGAGAGCTGCGCCGACTCGTCGAGGTGCTCGCCGATGGGGCGACCCATCGGGCTCGGGCCGTCGAGTGCGGCCATCAACATCAGGTAGGCACCTGCAGAACTACCCCATCCGGCGACTCTGCCGGCATCGAGGTTGAATCGGTCGCTGTGCGCGCGAACCCAGCGAACCGCGGCGCGGACATCTTCGATCGGCTCGGGAAACTGCGCCTCCCCTGACAGTCGGTACTCGACGGACGCCACCGCGATGCCCTGCCCGGGAAGTGAGTGCCAGGGGCCCATTTCCTTGATGCCGGCGAGGAAGCTGCCGGCATGGGCGTAGACCACGACGGGGGCCGTCTCGGTTCCCGTCGGCACGTGCAGGTCGAGGCGCAGCGGTCGCCAGCCGGCATCCGAGGCGAAGGGCAGGTCGAGATAGCTCACGGCCCCCGGCAGGACTTCACACGGGTGAGGTTCGACCAGGGCAGGCGGAGCGAACTGACGGTAGTCCACGGGTGGTACCAGATCCGTGATGTGCTGCGCAGTCGATGGTGCTGATTCTGCACTCATACGGTCCTCCTGTAGTGGTCCTCGTCGAGCAGTTTCAGGCCCTTGCTCGAGCCGAGGGGCGTCCGGGCAGATCGGTTAGATGCGGATGTACTCGGGAATCGCCGGCAGTGCGCCGGCCAGATCGAACGCGCCGATGAACGCGTTCTTCGCATCGATCGAGTCATGACTGCCGAAGGTGCGTGCGTTGCGCCAGAATCGATCGAGGCGGTAGGTGTTCGACGTACTGCGTGCGCCGGTCAGATCGTGAATTCGGGAGGAAACCTCGAGACCTGCCCGGGTGCTGGCGACTTTGGCGCGGAATCCGCGAATAGCCATCTCGGCGGGCTCGGCGTCCCGGGCGGGGGACTCGAGCTGCTCGGCGACGGTGAGCATCAGTGCACGCGAGGCAGCGAGTTCGCTCGACATCTCACCGAGTTGCCGGTGCATCAGTGGATCATTGGTAGCCGTTCCGAACTTCGGCATGCTGGGGCGGTTGAGCTTCTGCAGGTAGGCGATCGCTGCGTCATATGCGCCCTCCCCGATGCCTTGCAGTAGTCCGGCGTGCAAAAGCATTGCAGCGCAGAAGAAGTAGGGATCTGCTGCGTGGGCCGGAAAGTGCCACCCATCGGGTACGAAGACCTCGCGGTAGTCAATGGTCTGACTGTACGTTCCGCGCTGGCCCATGTTGTCCCAGTCGTGATGCAGCGTCAGTGCGGGATTGTCGAGCCGGATCAGCGCGTGGTGGCGGGTGCTCGATTCGAGCTGCTCGTCGTCGCCGAGGAGTGCGAAACTGACGCTGGTGATGTCCTGGCCGCCGCCGCCGCTGTTGGTGTTGAAGGTCTTGGTGCCGTCGACGACGATGCCACCGGGAACCTTCCGCCCGACCACGCGCCCGTTTCCGCCCGTTTCCGCGTTCGAGGCCACGAATCGACGCCCGCGGCGGAGTACCTCGTCGGCCAGCTGCTCGCGCGTCTCCGACGGCAACTCCGGTGCGTCGAAAATTTCGCGAGCGACCAACGCGCCGCTGAGCCAACACTGGCCCGTCGAGCCGTCGCCGGCAGAGATTTCCGCGAGGGTCTCGATGGTGTGTCGCCAGCCCCCGAACGACGGTCCGTCCCACAGTCCGCCGAGTGCGGCTGGGACGTTGAGGGCGTGCAGACCGGCCTCGCCGAGCAGGCGCATGTTGTCGGTGGGATCGGATCCTTCGGCATCGATCGACGGGCCGGCCTCGGCGAGGATCGGACGCAACTCCTTCGCTCGCTGGACGACCTCATCGCGACTGGTGGGCAGTACGCAGGCAATGGAGGGGGCGGTAATGGGCATCGTGAACTCCTGTGGGTGGTGTCCTCTTCGTACGGTCGTTGCGGAAAACGCGGTGCCGTTTGGAGGTGTGACAGCTACCATAGTGGAATGAGTATTCGCATTCCACTGTTCGGGGTTAAGAATTTGTTTCCAAGCCGGCGCTCGGGCGGGAACGGAACCGTTCCTGCAGCTGGTACCCACCGCATCGAAGCTGCGGTGCGGGCGCTCGCCGACGGCGACCCTGTCGTTCTCGTCTGCACCGACCGAGCCGACGCGGTGGAAGCCGAACTCGTGTGCAGTGCCGCGTCGGTGTCGACCACCACAATGGATTTTCTCGTCCGGCACACCTCGGGATTCGTGACCATCGCTCTGCCGCCGGCCGCATGTGATCGCTTGGGGCTTCCCCCGATGCACTACGCCACCACCGGTGTCGACTACGCGGTATCGGTGGATGCCATCGACGGCGTCGGCACCGGCATCTCCGCCCACGACCGGGCCGTGACATCGCGGGCACTCGCGGACCCGACCTCCCAGCGAGAGGGGTTCACCCGTCCGGGGCACACCGTGCCGATTCGCACCGCGACCGGCGGCCTACTGGAACGACCACACCGCGCCGAGGCGGCACTGGAACTCACCCGTGCAGCCGACCAGACGCCTGCCGCGGTCATGGCCACACTCGTCAGCACTGTCGACGACCGGCGCATGGCCGATCTCGCCGAGGCCGTCGACTTCGCCGATCACCACCACTTGGCCTGGCTGACCGTGTCCGAGGTGTACCAATGGCGGACCACGATAGCGGGAAACACCGCCCCTACGGCTGCTGGATACCCGCGCATGGGAGAACGAACCCATGCCCTCGACTGTGCTCGTCGAACTCGACAAGATAGGGCAACGACGGCGGCCGGACCGTCGAGTGGGCGATGACGCCCTGGCGGCGCCAATGTTCCTTCCGGATAGCAATGCTGGTGCGCGCCTGAGTTTCGAAGTTGATCAAGCCCGCGGAACGCCCGATCACCTCCCTCGCGCCACCGACCTCGCCCGCAGCCAACAGGTCGACCGCGTCGACAAGGACCTCCGGCACCGTGATTCCTGCCGCGACGGTGTCGGCACCAGCCAGCACATCGTCGACCAGACCGAGGCCCCCGAAACCCGTCATCAGATGCGCCTCCGTGACCTCTCGCAACTGGCGGATCCGCCAGAATGTCGGGGGGCACTCGCACTTGATTCCATACAGGAAATCCAGCCCGGTCACCGCCTCCTGCAGGTGATCGATCGCGATCGTGACCCCGGTGGCAGCGGGAAGATCCTGCAGCAGCACCGGCAGCTGTGTGATCGAATGCGTGGCGACCAGAGCGCGGCGCAGCTCTACTGGGTCGGGCGACAGGACCGGAACCATCACCGCATGCAGGCGGCCACTGAATTGAGCGGCGAACACACGGAGCTCATTCGCGGCCTCGTCCGGGTTCCGATTCGTGGACGCAGCGACGACGGGTGCGGGCCCTGCGCTGTCCAGGATGACCGCCAATGCCCGTGACTTCTCCGCCAACGAGAGCGAGTCGGGTTCGGCGATGACCCCTAGCGCGATGAGGCCCGAGCAGCCTCGAGACAGCATCTCCCGGGTAAGCGCGCGCAGCGACGGCTCGCAGATCCGCTCTGCATTCGCACCGAATGGGGTGGCCACCATGGCCCACACAGGCATCCTCGACATGATTCGTAACCTTTCGTGACTCACTCAGGATGGACCGGGCATTCGGTCACCCGCGATCCCATTAGAGTGACAAGGGATCCAAAAACGGATTCAAGGGCGGAGGGATCAGGCATGGCAGAACCGGTCGTCGGCGTCCCCGACGAAGGCGCAGCGACTTCTCCTCTGGTTCAGCAGCTCGTCGAGACCATCCAGGACCGCATCAGTCGCGGCACCTACAGTTTCGGAACGTGGATCAGGCAGGAGCCACTCGCCCAGGAACTGGGGGTCAGCCGGATGCCCATCCGTGAGGCCCTTGCACAACTACAGGCACTCGGGGTGGTGGAGATCGTCCCGAACCGCGGTGCACGACCGAAGCTGCCGTCGATGCGTGAGCTCCTCGAAGTGTTCGAGGTGCGGGCGGTACTCGAGGGGCACGCCGCCCACGAGGCCGCCCGGCAGATCACCTACACGCAACTACGGGAGCTGTTCGATGCGGTCGAATCTTTCCGAGGGGTGGTGGAGCAGGCGCTGACGGGCGAAGCCGACCCGGAGGAACTGCGGGCCGGCTGGGTTCACGCCAACAATGCCTTCCACGACACCGTCCTCGCAGCCTCCGGTAACGATCAATTGCGCGCGACCGTCGATTCGCTCCATCACCGTATTCCCCGCAATCTGACGTGGACAGCACTGGACGCGGATCCACGGCTTCTGGAAGAGAACGCGGCCGCGCATGCGGCGATCGCTGATGCGATCGACCGACGCGACGGCAACCTCGCCCGGGACCTGATGATCGAGCACTCACGCCGGGCTCGGGAGCTGATCATCAAACGGTCGCATCAGTCGTTCGCGCCCTGACGTACGTTCCGCGCCGCCGTGTTAGCGACCCGCGGCATAACCCTGGGCACCCCGGGCGTTGGCTGCGGCCCCCAGCACACCCGTGGCAGGGTTCCTGGTGACCGTGCTGAGCCTGCCGAGGCTCCAACCTCCGGCTACGGTGATCCGGTGCCCGCGCTCTCGGAGCCCGGTGATGACGTCCACGCCGAGGCGGTCCTCGACGACCGCGCCACCGGGGGTCCATCGGCGTGGCCAGAACGAGCTCGGAATCGAGGTCGTGTGGAATGTGGGGGCGTCGATTGCCTGTTGCGGCGTGTACCCGCCGACCAGTGTGCGCAGCAAGTAGGACAGCTGCCACTGATCTTGCTGATCGCCGCCCGGGGTGCCGAGGGCGGCGACGACCTCCGTCCCACGGAGAAGCATCGTCGGGGTCAAGGTGGTCCGCGGCCGGTGACCCGGCCGCAGCGCGGACGGACTCGCTGGGTCGAGCCAGGTCATCTGGAGCCGGGTACCCAACGCAAATCCGAGTTCAGGGATCGTCGGTGAGGACTGGAGCCACCCACCGGAGGGTGTGGCGGACACCGCATTCCCCCAACGATCGATGATATCGAGGTGGCACGTGTCACCGCGGGTTTCACCGGTCACCGACACGGTGGGCTCCCCGGAGGACCCCCCGCGCGGAGCGTCGGTATCTTCGACGAGTGGCGGAAAGAACGGGTCGAGGCCGCACGCCCCGGGACGGAACTCCTGGGATGCTCTCTCGCCAATCTCCTTCCGGCGCACCGATGCGTACTCGGGAGAGAGTAGAAGTTCCAGCTGTTCGGACGACAGATTCTCCCCGTAGTACGCGTCACGGTCGGCCATCGCGAGTTTGAGCGACTCCAGTACGTGGTGTGCACCGACCGCGGTGGAAGGATCGATCTGCTCGTCGGGAAAGCCGTCGAGAATGGCGAGTGCCTGCAGCAGCACCGGACCCTGACCCCACGACGAGCCCTTCAGGACGGTGTGTCCTCGGAACTCGAAGGCGACCGGAGCTTCGTAGTGGGCACTGAACGACGCCATATCCCCAGCCGTAACGACCCCGGCATGATCCGATTCGGACGAATGCCGGTGCGGATTGCGGGCAAACGATTCGATTCCCTCGGCGACGAATCCGCTCTTCCAGATTGTGCGAGCAGCCTCGATACGCGTATCCCGAGTCGGTGCGTGCCGACTATCCGAAACGAGCCGGTCGAGTGTGTTCGCGAACGCCGGATTGCGGAACATCACGTCGGCGACCGGTGGCACGCCCTGGGGCATCCACAACGCCGCCGAGGTGGGCCAATACTCGGCGAACATCTCTGCCACCGTCCCGATCACAGCACCGACGCGCTCGGAAAGGGGATGTCCGTTGCCGGCATAGTCGATCGCATACGCGAGCACATCCGCGAGCTCCCACGTGCCGTAGTCGCGCAGGAGCAGCAGCCATGCGTCCACAGCGCCAGGTACCGCGGCAGCCAGCGCCCCTGCAGCCGGAACCATGTCCAGTCCCTCGGCGCGGAAATGGTCGATCGTGGCGCCGGCCGGCGCGGGGCCCTGCCCGACCAGAACGGATGGTTCCCCCGAGGCCGGGGCCACGATGGCCACCAGGTCTCCACCCGGCCCGTTCAGGTGCGGCTCGACGACGTATAGCACGAAGGCGGCCGCCGTCGAGGCATCGAAGGCGTTACCCCCACGTTCGAGGACCGACTGCGCGGTCTGGGTTGCCAGCCAGTGCGTGGAGGCACACATACCGAAGGTGCCCCGCAGATCGGGACGAGTGCGGAAGTCGGACGGAGATACGAAACTCATTGAGTCTCCCTCATAGGGTGCATGTTGGCCACGGCTGAGAACGAACACCACAAATAGGATCCAGTTCTAACAGTGTGGGATGCATCCTAAAGCTACAGGGAGCGCGTTGACCAAAGCAACGGGCACTTGCGGGGCAAATGTCGGTGCGCTCGGCTGGTCGGCCGCGCAAACGGCAGCGATACTTAGCCGAAACATTGATTTGACGTGCGTTTACCTGAGTAAACCCACCATTGACTAGTCGCGATGTCGGTGGCATGCTTTCGGCACACGAGATCCAAAAACGTCGTTTTGAATCCAATCGTCCGACTTCAGGCGATACTCGACCTGACTGTTGGCCCATGATCGTTGAGCGCCGCATCTACAGAGGGCATCGGCACAACACCAACAAGATTCACAGGAGAACGCATGTCCGAGAACCCCAATCCGATCCCGCCGACTCCCGGCGACACCCTCATCTTCGAGAACGACCGGGTTCGAGTGTGGACCATGACCCTTCCACCCGGCGGGATGTTCGACTTTCACCAGCACCACCACGATCACGTCGTGATCTGGCCGGAGGCCGGCAAGGTTCAGGGGCAGGAACTCGGGGACGACGAGTGGGGGATCGTGCAGAACGCGGAGCCCGGCTTCGTGCTGTACAAGACCGTCGGTACTTCCAAACCCCTCAATCCCCACCGGATTCGAAATCTTCAGGACGAGACGGTCACCCATTACGTGATCGAGCTGCTCGAACCCTCCCCAAGTCGGGAGGAGTTGCCGTGGACATACAACGACCACGGTGAGTTCATCTTCCCGGGCCGCACCGAACACTGAGTCGAACACCAAGATTGGGTCTCGACTGATCCCCGACTTCGGCCGCTAGGCGCAATCCTCCTCGCGCATTCCCCACACTCGGGCCCTCCCGGTCTGCGCGTCCCTCTCGGCGCGGACGCGCCCCCTTCCTATCGTAGGAGACAACCATGACCGCCCAACAAGAACTCGCAGCGGGAGAGTCTGTATCCGCTCATCTCAAACGGAACACCATCGGTATCCCCGGGATGGTCTTCATGGTTGTGGCCGCCGCCGCACCGCTGACCGCAATGGCCTCGAACCTCTCGCTCGGCCTGGCCTTCGGTGTCGGCAGCGGAATGGTCGGGCTCCTCCTGCTCGTCGGAGCCCTCCTGGCGATCTTCACCGCCGGATACGTCGTGCTGAGCCGACGAGTCTTCAACGCGGGCGCCTACTACGCCTTCATCGGATTCGGACTCGGGAAGGCCACCGGCGCCGGAGCCGCCTTCGTCGCAACCATTGCCTACAATCTCGCAGCCGGCGGGATGATCGCGGCAACAGGGTATTTCACTGACATTGCTGTCAGTACCTATGCCGGTATTCACCTACCCTGGTATCTCTACGGCGCGGTCGCCCTGGTCGTTACCGCCATCCTCGGTTACATCGGCGTCGGCATCGCGAAGACCGTGACCACGGTCATCTCAATCGCGCAGTTCGCCATCATCATCTGGTTGGGCATCGCCATCCTGATCCAGCGCTCAGGCGGCTTCAGCATAGACGTCTTCAGCCCGAACCAGATGTTCCACGGCAACATCGCCCTGTCGCTGGTGTTCTGCATCCTGTCGTTCTCCGGCTTCGAGGCGACCGCGATCTACGGTGAAGAAGCCAAAGCGGCGCGACGAAGTATCCAGGTGGCGACCTACAGCGCGCTGGTTCTCCTGGTCCTGGTTTTCATGGGATCGACATGGTCGATCGTCGCGGCATTCGACGATGTCCAGGCCGTTGCCGCCGAAGATCCGGGCAGCCTCATCTTCCGAACCGCCGACATCTACCTCGGTAGCTGGGCAGGCGGGGCTCTGAGCATCATCGTCGCATTCAGCTTCCTCGCCTCTGGAGTCGCATTCCACAACATGGCGGCCCGATACATGTTCGCGCTGGGACGGTCGCGGCTACTCCCGTCCCGCTTCGCCACCATTCATCGGCGATACGGCACCCCCTACATCAGCGGCTTCTTCCAAATCGCGATCTCCATCGCCGTTCTGGCACCGTTCGTCATCGCCCAGTCCGATCCGATCATCAATCTCTTCCCCGCGGTTTCCGGTATCACGTCGCTCTCGTTGACCGCGTTGATGATCGGATGCTGTATCAGCGTCGTCACGGCGTCGTTCAAGGGCTTGGTGAACGAGGGAACCTGGTCCGCCCGCCTCGCCCCGACCTTGGCCGGGATCGGGCTGACGAGTATCTGCGCGATCATCATCACCCATTACCAGGAAGTGACTGGAAGCGACTCGCTCGTCGTCGCGTTGATGCCTCTACTTCCGGTGTTCGGTGCAATCTACGGAGCTGTGATCTATCGACGCGGTCGGGGTCGAGACTTGGAACAGCACCTGACGGAGTGATCGAGCACAAAAGCCGGGAAGGGTGGTCGTCGGCCCACCCATCCCGGCTTTTTGTGATGTCTCGAGCAGAGTCGCACGACCAGACTCTGAACCGATCGGAACCGACTCGCACTCAAAGGGCGTGATCAGAATGAATTGGCTATCACGGCACGGTTGGGAGTGGGGCTTGGCGTAGGCGGCGCGGGCAGTGCGTCTCACGCCACGTCGACGGTGGTGTTCGTGGCCAGCATGTCGGTGAGGAAGGACGTTGGGACGGGCGCCCATTCGGGTAGGCAACGCCCGGCGAGCGAGTCGTCGCGCAGGTCCGCGACGAGTTCGCGGACGCGGATCGGACTGTCGAGCAGGTACCGGGTCATTCCGAGCTCGGCGCACTGCGTGGTGACCGCGGCGAGTAGCCCCTTTGCCTCGGTTGTGCGCTCTGCCGCGGCCAGGGCGACGATGAGCAGGCGTTTGGCCTGCAGCAGGGCCCGCCGCCGTCTCGAGCCGTCGAGCATGGTCACCCATTCCTGCGCCCAGGTGCAGGCGATTCGGGTGGATGCGGGGGAGTCTGCCGCGGCCAGCAGCCTGATGGCGGTGTCCTCCTCGAGCTGCGCGGTGATCGCGTCGACGCCGTCGACCGGGCGCCGACGCGTCGTGTACTCGGCCAGCGGTGGTGGTTCGAGCCCGGCAGTCGGGGGCAGACCCAGCCTGATCCGTTCGTTTTCGATTCGGGCCCGCAGCCGCGGAAGGTGCAACGACGCGGCTGCCCGGGCACCCTCGTCGAGTCGGTGTGCCGCCGTGGTTCGGTCGCCGCGCAGCGCCTTGATCCGGGCTCCGGCAGCGTAGCGGGCGAGTTTGAAATCGACCATGCCGCTGCCGGCGCCGAGCTTGCAGCTCTCGTCGAGCAGTCGTTCCGCCTCGTCGAGCCTGCCCTGCTCGGAGAGCAGTTCGCCGAGCAGCGACCCGGCGAGCCGAGCGGAGAAGGAATGGCTCCCACCCGATCGCCGGGCAATCCGCAGGGCAGTTCGGAAGCTGTCCTGGGCCTGGTGGATGTCGAGGCGTTCGTTGGCGACGATTCCCACAAGACAGTGGCCGGTCATCGCCCCGTTCGGACCGATGTTCCGTGCGTTGTAGGGGGCGGCCCACTGCTGCCGTCGGAGCGCCTCGGCAAAATCGAACCGGTAGATCGCGGCGAAGGTGGCTGTGCCCGCGGCCGAGGACACGACAAAGGGGCGGAACGAGTCCGGCCGCGCCAGTGCGGCCGCGACCAGTTCGTCGATGCCCTCCACCCGGTCGGCGCGACATGCCACCGCGGCTTTCACCACGTCGGCCTCGGCTCGCAGCTCGGCGATCTCGTCGGCGGTGGCCGATTCGGCGTCGAGTGTGGACTCGACCAGTTCGAGTGCTTTCTGTGTGGGCTCGGCACGATGCAGCAGGATGTTCGCCCACGCCACCGCGAGCTGCAATCGTGGGCGGGACAACACGATTCGCGGGGGGAGTTTCGCGACGAGTCCGAGGAGGGTGGACATCTGGGTGTGCTCGAGCAGGTAGGTCCCATCGCGTTCGACCAGCTCCACGGCCCGGTCCTGGTCAGCGGCGGCCAGGGCATGGTCGACAGCCTCGCTGATCAGCTTGCGATCGGCGAACCACTCCGAGGCGGCGCGGTGCAGTTCGGTGATCCGCTCGGGGTGCTCGCGTTCGAGCCGTTGCTGCAGGCACTGGGCGAACAGGGGGTGGTAGCGGAACCATTCCCGGTTGTCATCGATCGCGCGCAGGAACAGATCCTGTTCCTCGGCCCGCTCGAGCATGATCTGTCCGTGGTCGACGTGGGCGAGCGCGGCGGCCAGGTCACCGTGGAGTCGTTCGGCCACCGAGGTCGCGAGCAGGAAGTCGAGCATGTCCGGATCCAGGGTGTTCAGCACGTTCTCGGTGAGGTAGTCGCCGATGGCGCGGTGCCGTCCGGACAGTGACTCGATGAGCTGTGCGGGGTCGTCGCTGTCGCGCAGCGACAACGACGCCAGCTGCAGGCCCGCCGCCCACCCCTCGGTGGTCGCGGTCAGCTCGTCGACGTCGTCCTGCTCGAGCGGCAGGCCGCCCAGGTCGACGAGCAGGGCGTGGGCTTCGGCGGGGTCGAAACGCAGGTCGGTGGAGTCGATCTCGACCACGTCGTCGCGCACCCGCATCCGGCTCACGGGGAGGCCGAAGCGACTCTGGGTGGTGACGACGACCTGCAGGTGGTGGCAGGCGTTGTCGAGGAGGAATTCCATCGCCGCGAGGGTCGCGGCGGCGCCGATGCGGTGCCAATCGTCGATGACGAGCACGACGCGTTCCCCGGCCGCGTGGATCTCGTTGATCAGCGCGGTCAGCACGTATCGGTCGGCCTCGTCGCCGTGCTGTTCGAGCGCCTGCTTGAGGTCCTCGGCCAGGGCGGGGCGCACCCGCCGGATCGCCTCCAGCAGGTGTCCGAGGAACCAGACCACATTGTTGTCGTCGCGGTCGACGGTCAGCCAGGCGACGGCCAGCCCCTCCCCGGCCAGCACCTCGCTCCACTGGGTGGCGAGCGTGGTCTTGCCGAAGCCGGTCGGCGCGTGGATGACGCTCAGGCGTCGCCGCTGCCCGGCCCGGAGCAGATCGAGCAACCGGCCGCGGTGCACCAGCGTCCGGGGCGGTGTCGGCGGGCGGAACCGGGTCTCCGGGGCCGGTGGGGTGGGGGCGCGGGCCCCGGACCGCCGCTGGGCGCTGTACCGGCCCGAGGTAGATCGTCTCGAGGCGGACCGGCCCGGGGGCTCGTCGTCGGGGGCGACCGTCGGGTCGGGGGGCAGCGGTAGGTCGTCGGCGATCAGGCCGTGCCGTTGCTGGAGCATGCGCAGGTTCTCCCCGAACTCGGCGGGGGCGGCGGGGCGATCGGCCGGACTCCGGGCCATGGCGGTTTCGATGCCGGCGGACACGTCTTCGGGGATGCCCTCGCCCCGCAGGTCCGGAACCGGTTGCGTGGTGATTCGCAGAAATTGGGCCACCACCTGCTCGCCGCTGCGGCGTTCGAATGCCGCGTGCCCGGTGATCGCGCAGAACAGCGTCGCGCCCAGTCCGTAGACGTCCGATGCGGCGGTGGCCGAGCGCCCCTCGAGCACCTCCGGGGCGGTGAACGCCGGCGACCCGGTTACCGTGCCCGCGGTGGTCTCGAAGCCACCGGCGATGCGCGCGATACCGAAGTCGGTCAGCTGTGGCTCGCCGTAGTCGGTGATCAGAATGTTCGCCGGTTTGACGTCGCGGTGCAGGGTGCCGATCCGGTGTGCGGCCTCCAGTGCGCCGGCCACCTTGATGCCGATCCCGAGCGCCTCGCTCCATTCGAGCGGGCCGGACCGGCGGATCCGGGCCTCCAGCGAATCGCGGGAATGATACGGCATCACGATGTACGGCCGCCCGGACGGCGTGGTGCCGACCTGCAGAATGTTGACTATGTTCGGGTGGCCTGACAACGCGCCCATGGCGCGCTGCTCGCGCAGGAACCGTTCGAGGTTGTCCGGATCGAGATCGGCGGTGAGCACCTTGATCGCGACTGTCCGGTCGAGGACCGGCTGCCGGCAGCGGTAGACGATGCCGAAGCCGCCGCGCCCGATTTCGTGGGCGCCTTCGAAGCCGGCCCCGGCCAACTCCGACTCGATTCCGGGAGTCGGGTCGCGCTGCGTTGTCAGCGGATCAATTTCGGCCATCACCTATCGATCCCGCTGCTTGGTGTCGGCAGCTGTCACCCATGCATCACCTCACGACGACGTGATCTCAAGCGTAGGCGGCCGTAGTTGTGTCAATCCGGGGTTCGCCGCCGACGCGGCGGGCCGTCTCGGGGTGACCGTGCCCTCGAGCTCTGACCGATTATGGTCTCTACCCACTGCACTGCGAATATTGCGTCATATGGTCTGTAATGCGACCATATATGTATGGGTGAGATGTCGGTGTCGGCGGCGGCCGCCGAGCTGGGCGTGTCCGGCCGGCAGGTCACTCGCCTTGCGCGGGCGGGGGAGCTGGTGGTCACGCGGGAGGTGGGGAAGGCGTTGCTGTTGGATGCGGGGTCGGTGCACCGTGTGGCGCAGACGGACCGCCATCGAGGCCGGCCGTGGAACGGGGATGTCGCGTGGGCGGCATTGGCGATGTTGTCTGGTGTGGGGGTGGATTGGATTTCTCCTTCGCAGGCGAGTCGTCTGAGGCATCGGCTCCGCCGGGCGAGCGCGACCGAGGTGGCATTTCTTGCCCGCCGGCGCGCACGCGTGCACCGGATGCGGGGATGGGGCGATGATCTGAACACTCTTGTCACCGGCGGGTACGTGGCGGCCACCGGTGTCAGTGCGCTGACCCAGGTTCCGGGGGTGGCGGGCCGGTTCGGTTTGTCGGGAAGGGCTGGTGGTGCTGTGGACGGGTATGTGGTCGGCGACGAACTCGACGGTGTGATCGATACCTTCGGTTTGGTGGCGGACGGTCAGGGGGACGTGACGTTGAGGGTGGTCACTGCGCTGGACCGGTTTTTCACGACGACGACGTTGCCGGTGGCGACTGTTGCGGTGGATTTGATGGAGTCGCTCGACACCCGGGAGCGCAGCGCCGGGGCGCGGGTGCTGGGGGAGTTGCTCGATGACATCCGCTGAGCGGCCGGTGTGGACGGTGCAGGCACCGGTCGGCGGGTGGGGGCCGCCGTGGCCGCAGGCCGCCGAGATCGCCCAGATGATTCCGTCCGAGCAGTGGACGTTGATCGGCGGGTTGATGGTTCAGCTTCATGCGGTGCGCGCGGGGGTGCCGCCGACCCGGGCGACCGTCGATGTCGACATGATTCTGCATATCGAGACCGGTGCCGCGACGTTCGGCGGGGTCCGCGCCCGGCTCGAGCAGATCGGATACGAATTGCAGATGCCGGTGAGGGGGCGGGTGCACCGTTTCGTACGTTCCGGTGGTGTCGAGCAGGTCGATGTGATGGTCGCCGATCACCTGGCACCGAGGTTTCGGCCGAGTGTGTCTGGACGTGAGGTGTTCGCCGTTCCTGCGGGCACGTCCGCGTTGCGTAAGACGGTGGACTGCCTGATCGAGATCGACAGCATGTCAACCAAGTTGAGTGTGCCCGACGTCCTGGGGGCGTTGGTGCTCAAGGGCGCGGCCTACCTCGAGGATCCCCGCGATCGGGGGCGTCATCTCGACGATGCCGTGGTGTTGGCGGGCGCCATCGAGAACCCCATGGCCGATCGGACACGGATGAGGGGAAGCGATCGCGGCAGAGTCCGAGCCCTGGCCGAGGCGTTGGCCGATCCGGATCATCGCTCGTGGCTGTCGATGCCCGAGCAACGCCGGAGACGAGGACGTGATGCGTTGCTACTGCTAGTTCAGGAGCCGAAAACGAGAGCTCCTCAGCACCAACGAAATACACAATAATGAGACACTTTGTCGACTGCCGCTCTACCGGGCGCGGACGTGGCGTAGATCGCAGGTCCCCCCGACGGCGGTGCGGGGTGATCCTGGACGCCGAGGCGGAGGCCTCGAACGCTCCTCTGGCGCCGGTGGGCCCGGATCGGTGCCTGGTTCGATGAACCGGATCCGCTGACCCCTGGGTGGCCTGCCTGGGACCTGGAAACCGCCCTCCGCGGCCTGCGGGACGTGGGCGGGATGAAGGCGACGAAGTTGATTGCCCGTAAACGTCCCCGGCTGTTTCCGATCTTCGGTTTCGGTGGTCAGTCAGGTGCTGGGCACCGAGCGGGCACATCTGAACCCGGTCCGGGAGGCACTGCGGGCCGACGACGGGGCGTTGCATCACTGGTTGCTGTCGATCTGCGCCGCCACGGGTTTGCCGGAGGAGATCTCGGTACTGCGGGTGTTCGGTGTGATCGCGTGGATGGGCGGGGAAGAATCGCGGCCTGGGCGAGCCGTCGGACCGGGAAAGATGACACGTCCCGGTGTGTTGTCTTCGGCAGGTGCACGAGGATGATGGTTATGCGGATGAAGTTTCACGAGCAGCTCGACGAGCTGACGGACCGTCTGGCGTCGATGTGCCGGCTGGCCGGGGATGCGGTCCGGGTGGTGACCGAGGCCCTGGTGCTGGCGGACCTGCCTCTGGCGGAGCGGGTGTTCGACCTGAATGAACAGATCGAGGAGTTGCGCGGTCCGTGCGAGGACCTGGCGATGGCGTTGCTGGCGTTGCAGGGCCCGGTGGCGCGTGATCTGCGTCAGGTGGTCACCGGTGTGCACCTGGGGGCGGATCTGAGCCGGATGGGTGGGTTGGTGCAGCATGTGGCCGAAAGTGTCCGCCGGCGTCATCCCGAGCACGTCGCTTCCGGTGAGGCGGAGGAGTTGCTCTCCGATATGGGGCGGGTGGCGGCCGAGTTTGCCGGCCTCGCCGAGCGGGTTCTGCGCACGCATGATCCCGAACTGGCCGCCGAGATCGGTAGACGCGACGATGAGCTCGACGACTTGCATCGACGGCTGCTCACTCTGATCGAGGATCCGGCCTGGACCGGCAGCATCCCGGCCGCGGTCGATGTGACGTTGTTGGGGCGTTTCTACGAGCGCTTCGGTGACCATGCCGTCGTGGTCGGGCGCCGGGTGATTTTCCTCGTCACCGGGGAACAGATGACCCCGTAGGTCGTCGCCGTCACGGGCCGCATCGTCGCCGATCCGAGTGTGGACTTCGCCCTGCCCGTTGGTGTGCGCGTTCGTGCCGTTGGTGGTGTGGTTCTTCATATCGATGGCGCTGTTCGGCATCTCCGACTGAACCTGCTATTCGGGTTGTTCGGTGTCGAGGGCGTCGGTGATGCGGTCGTGGACCGGAGGTGTCGAGGTTCTGGGCCGGCGGTGCGGGCGGCCGCCAGGGCGCGGGGTGTATTCGTCGCTGAGCCGGATGTGGTGCGGTGGGGTCTGGTGTGGGC
This sequence comes from Rhodococcus koreensis, assembly GCF_017068375.1. NCBI lineage: Bacteria > Bacillati > Actinomycetota > Actinomycetes > Mycobacteriales > Nocardiaceae > Rhodococcus > Rhodococcus koreensis. Next base: position 270,127 of record NZ_CP070610.1, on the reverse strand, counting down.
CTCTGGGCGCGTTCGCATCTGGGGTGCTCGCGCATCTCGCTGATGCACCGTAGGTGTCGTGCCGGCCGAGGCCCGGTCGCAAGCACCCGCTCCCCGGATCCTGTTGGGGGCAGGTCAGGTTCGGCGCGCTCGGCTGGCGTGGGTGGCGTGCTTGGTGCTTCGGTAGGAACATTATGCGGCACAATGAATGTCGGTGGTGGTGTGCTTGGGTGTGGGGGTTCGTGTCAGGGTGCGAGGGTGTGTCCGCTTCCGGTGGTTTTGGCTTGGTACATGGCGGCGTCCGGGCGACGGATCAACGTCTCCCGGGTTTCCTCCGAACCAGCAACTGCGACACCGACGCTGGCGGTGAACCGAAGTTCGCGTCCGGTCGAGTCGGCTCCGATGTGCAGTTCGGTGATGCGGGTGGCGAGGGCGATGGCCTCGGTGGTGGTGGTGTCGGGCAGACGATGAGGAATTCGTCGCCACCGATCCGGGCCCCGGTGTCGGTGGGGCGTATGACCGATTGCAGTTGTTCGGCCAACCGGATGAGGGCGTCGTCGCCGACGGCGTGGCCGAGCCGGTCGTTGAGGGTCTTGAACTCGTCGAGATTGATCAGCAACGCCGCAACCATGCGCCCGCTTCCGCGTGCTGCGGCGAGTGCGGCGTCGATTTGCTGATGCGCCAGGGCCCGGTTCGGTAGCCCGGTCAATGAATCGTGCAGGCTCAGATGCCGCAGCGCGTCTTCTGCCTCGATGCGCCGGATCGCCGCCGCCAGTACGGCGGCCACCGAGCGCAGGAACATCACCTCCCGGTCGGAGTAGTCGCGGGGGCGGGCACGGTGTGCGGTGAGCACACCCCACACCGTCTCGGCGCCGATGGGAACGCAGACCCCGCTCCGTAGCCCCCGGGAATTCATGGCTTCGGTGGAGAACCGGTGCTCGCCGTACCGGTGGGGGCAGATGATGATCTGATCGGTGGCGGCCGCGTATCCGGGCTGGGAATCGGTACCGGGGGCGAAGGTTTCGGGAACGGGCGGTTGACCCCGATAGGCGAGCACCCGCAACACCGCGCCCGGCTCCTCGGCCCGAGCCACCGAGGCGCAGTTGACCCCACCAACGCGGCGGCTGCGTCCGCCGCGGCCACGAGGACGTGGTCGAGGTCGCCGTCGACGGCGAGCTGACTCAGGTCGGCGAGGGCGCGTTGTTCGCGGACCCGGTACGCAGCCGCCTCCAAACGCGGTGTGCAGGCGCTGTTCGTGCTCCTGGGCGGTGCGCAGGTCCTGGGCGATGCAGGCGATCACCGCAGGGCGCTGGTCCTCGGTGCGCTCGATCACGTAGGTGGACAAGGTGACCGGGATTGGTTCACCGGTCAGGAAGTGCCGAAACTCCGACCGGCCCTCCCATCGGCCCTGTTCGAGCAGGGCTGATTCCATGTCGGGGGCCTGGACGAATCCGACGTCTGTGAAGAATTCCGGCGCCCAGCGGGCGGCGACGGCGGCCTCGTCGGTCAGTCCCATCAGCTGCATCCCGGCGGGGTTGAGGTAGCGCAGGCGTCCGGTGTCGTAGTCGGCGAGTGCGACCATGTTCTGGGCTTCCTCGATCGCCGACAGCAACATGCGGGCTTCCGCTGTTTCCGGTTTCATCCTGGCCGTCCTCCCAGCCTCGAATTGCGGCGCCGCCGTGGTGTCCACCCCTGCAGGTCGAGCCTTCGCATTGCTTGTGATGAGTCGAGTGAACACCGACGGGTCCGATCAGTCGAGGGGCGATGCGTCCAGATCGCGGGTGCACCGTCCCTCGCTTGCATCGTGACGGTGCCGGTGGTCGGGTCCAGTTACGTTTTCGGGTTCGGCGTTCGGGGCCCGTCGATTCCCGCACCGCCGCCTACGTCCGCGGCAGATTCGAGACAGAGGTCGAATCAGGAGGCAAACCCAACAGGCGAACCGATACCCGGCCGAAGACCGGGGCGGCGCCTCCAACAGGCCTCGATGCTCGTAGTCCCGCAGCGTCTTCCGCATTCGCTCCGGCGCGGGCGGCGACATCTCAGTGGTACGCATGCCGCCATTCTCAAACTCTGCAGCGAAGGCGGTGAGTTCCGCGATCCTGAGCGAGGGCCAATGCGGGCTACCGCTTGCGTGCGGTGACGAGCAGGTACTCGGCCTCGTAGAGTGTCCGACCGGGCGCATCGGCCCGATTCCATGCGGTGAGGAACTGCAGGAAATCTCGCTCGAGGTTCGCGATCCGATCCGGGTCCGCGGCATTGTGGCGGTACACGGCGATCGTCGGGCCATATTTGCGTTTCCAGAACTCCTGGAACTCGGTCGGGTCTGCGAAGCGGTCGATCACGAGCGACTGGCGGTGCGCGTCGAGCGCGGTCACCCGGTCGCCGAACAGGTCGCGGACGTGTTGCTCGTCGCCCCACAACGGCGGCGGGGTCGCACCGCGCGGCGGGGGCGGTGCGTAGGGTCCCATGGTCTTGAACAGGTTGCCGATCAGGCCCTGCGGTGTCCAGTTGATCATCGCGATGGTGCCGCCGGGCCGGCAGACTCGCAGCATCTCGTCGGCGGTCTGCCGATGGTGCGGCGCGAACATTGCTCCGACGACCGTGATGACGGCGTCGAAGCTATCGTCGTCGAACGCCAACGCCTCTGCGTCGGCCTCGACCCAGTCCAGCTCGACGCCGCGCTGGGCGGCGATCGCTCGCCCGGCGACGAACAGTTCCGGCGTCAGGTCCGACGCGACGACGGTGGCGCCGCGCGCGGCAGCCGGGATCGCGGCGTTGCCGCTGCCGGCGGCCACGTCGAGCACCCGCTGGCCGGAGCGGATATCGGCTGCCTCCACGAGCACCTCGCCGAGGGTCGGAATCAGCTCGGCGGCGACGGTCGGGTAGTCGCCGGAGGCCCACAACGCCCGGTGCTTGGCCTTGAGCGCGCGGTCGGTGTCTGCATCGGTGGGAATGGTGGTCATGAAAGTGTCCTCGTACTCGATGTCGGGTGCCGGGATGTCGGCACACCTATAGACGTCGGCCGGTTCGGAAGGATGCACGCGAGCTGATTTCGGCGGAATGGGTTCAGCCGAGTGTGAGCTGGGCGCGGTGGAAGTCGAAGTGCTTGCCCGGGTATCGGTAGACCTGTTCGAGGGTCATGGTCTCGGTGAAGAACGGATCCCAGCGCACCGGGAATGCCATGCTGCGCCGCAGATTCGTCTCCGATTCCTTGGACAGGGAGTGCTGAAGCTTGGCGATGACACGGTCGCAGCGTCGGCCCATCCGGCGGCGGTTGAACACGGTCGCGGCCGCGCACGATCCGAGGTAGTTGATCTGGTGGAACACCGGTGTTCCGGCGTCCAGGGCGCGGGCGAATCCGTGGCCGATCGGGTCGGGCAGCCGGGAGAACACCCGGACCAGCACCAGGAGTCGGCGTACCACCATGTAGCCGAACACCATGTGGAACAGCAACTGTTCGTTGGTCCAGCGGGTGCCGTTTGAGCGGCGCTCGAAGTCGTCCGGCGAGGCGTGATCGAGGAGGTCGTGCAGTGCCCGCCGGGTGCGGTCGAGGTCGGCGGCGATTGCGGCACGATCAACAGGTGGTGGCTCGGACATCATGTGCCCCAGGCGGTTCGAGGGGATTATCCGGCCACTGGGGAGCGGCGTTCGAGGAAGACGGTGTCGCGCCAGATGCCATCGAGTTGGGCGATGCGTTCGCGGACGCCGATGGTGCGGAATCCGGCGGAGTGGTGCAGGGCGATGCTGGCCCGGTTCTCCGGGAAGATCGAGGTCTGCAAGGTCCACACTCCGGCCTCGTCGGCGGCGATGACCTGGGTGCGCAGCAGGGCCTTGCCGACGCCGCGACCGCGCATGCCGTCGGCGACGTAGATCGCGTTCTCGGCGACGCCCTGGTAGCAGTCCCTCCCGGAGGTCGGGGTCAGCGCGGCCCAGCCGACCACGACGTCGTCGATTTCGGCGACCCACCGATGATCGGGCAGCCACTGTGCGTCCAGGGTGTCCCGGGTGGGGACTTCGGTGGTGAAGGTGGCGGTGCGGGTGGCGATCCCCTCGCCGTAGATCCGGCGCACCGTCTCCCAATCCTCGTCACGCATCGGACGAACCGTGACGTCGTCGGGGAGGTCGTCCGGGCAGCACGGTCGCGGGGTGAGCACCCCCATCACCGCGTCGGCGGCGTGCGGGAGGCCGGTGCAGCAGGACGGGTTGACCACGACGACGGTGCTGGTGCCGTTCTTTTCGGCGGTGACGAACCCGACGTCGGCGAGTTTGCGGACGTGGTGCGAGACGGTGGGCTGCCCGATCCCCAGCGCCTCGGCCAACTCACCGACGGTGATGCCCGCGGGATGGCTGGCGACCTGATGCAGCAGCCGGACTCGGGTCGGGTCGGCCAGGCAGGCGAACCACCCGGCGTAGGTGGCCGCATCGTCCGGCGCCAACGCATCCACCTGATCGGCGCCGGGGGTGCGGAGGGCCGGCATGTCCAGGGAAGTCATGAGTTCACTATATCGATATCTGTCGATGGTTGCATTCATCGACAGACGTCGATACTCTCCATCATAGGATCGATGAACGTCGATGGAAGGATTCTCGAGATGAACACCATGCCCGTAGTCGTCGTAGGGGCCGGACCGGTCGGCCTCGCCGCCGCCGCACAACTGCGTGAACGAGGCCTGACGCCGCTGGTCTTCGAACGCGGGGAGAGCGCCGGTGCGGCGATCGCGGGGTGGAATCACGTGCGGCTGTTCTCCCGCTGGGGTGAACTGATCGACCCCGCCGCCCGCCGCCTGCTCGACACCACCGACTGGACCGCCCCGGACGACGACGGATACCCGACCGGCCAGGACTGGACCCGCGACTACCTGGTCCCCTTGGCGACCGCGCTCGGCGACGACATCGTGCAGCTGAACACCGAGGTGGTCGGCGTGGCCCGCCACGGCCGCGACCGGGTCGTCGACGCCGGCCGCGACACCGAACCACTGTCGGTGCACCTGCGCCGATCGGACGGCACCGAGGACCGCATCACCGCCCGCGCCGTCATCGACGCCTCCGGCACCTGGACCACCCCCACCCCCTCGGCGGGGAGGGCCTGCCCGCCCTCGGCGAGCGCGACGCCGTCGATGTCATCGAGTACCGGGTCCCGAACCTCGCCGACGAGGCAGTGCGAGCGAGGTATGCGGGCAAGCACATCGTGATCGCCGGCAGCGGGCACTCGGCGCTGACCGCCATCGTCGCTTTGGCCGACTTGGAGAAGCAGGCGCCGGGCACCCGGATCAGCTGGGTGCTGCGCCGCGGCGACGTCGGATCCACCTTCGGCGGCGGCGACGACGACCAGCTGCCCGCCCGCGGCGCCCTCGGCCTGCGCGCCAAGGCGGCCGTGGACGCCGGACTGCTGACGGTGGTTCCCGGATTCCGCACCGCCACCATCGAACCCGCCGACGACGATGACCGGGTGGTGTTGGTCTCCGACACCGGTGCCCGCATCGACGACGTCGATCGGGTGGTCGTGCTCACCGGGTTCCGCCCCGATCTGTCCTGGTTGTCGGAGATCCGCCTCGGCCTCGACCCGGTGCTGCAGGCCCCCACCCAGTTGGCGCCGCTGATCGACCCGAACGTGCACTCCTGCGGCACCGTCTACCCACACGGCGTCGCCGAACTGTCGCATCCGGAACCGAATGTGTTCCTGGCCGGGATGAAGAGCTACGGCCGCGCCCCGACCTTCCTGGCGATGACCGGCTACGAGCAGGTCCGCTCCATCGCCGCCGCCCTCGACGGGGACCACGAGTCCGCGGCCCGGGTCGAGCTCACCCTCCCCGAGACCGGGGTGTGCGGCGGCGCCGGGGTGTTCGACGACCCCGAACCCGCCACCGCTGAGGGTGGCTGCTGCGCGGCCCCGGATCCACAGCTGGTCACCCTGTCCGCCCGCACGGGCGGATAACCCGTGACCGACACCAGGACCCCGCCGCAGACCACGTCTCTCGACGAGGCCGGTCTGCGGCGGGTCCTGGCGGTGCTCTGCCTGACCGAGATCACCAGCTGGGGCATCCTGTACTACGCGTTCCCGGTGCTCTCGGTGTCCATTTCGGCGGACACTGGGTGGTCGCTGCCGGTGATCGTGGCCGCGTTCTCCCTGTCCCAGCTCGCCGCCGCCCTGACCGGCATCCCGGTCGGGCGGATCATCGACCGGATCGGCCCGCGGGCGGTGATGACCACCGGATCCGTCCTCGCCGTCCCCGCCCTGCTGGTCGTGGCGGCCGCCCCGAACCTGCCGATCTTCTACGCCGGGTGGCTCGCTGCCGGGATCGCGATGGGCGCGGTGCTGTATCCACCCGCATTCGCGGCACTGACCCGCTGGTACGGCGACGGCTACGTCAAGGCGCTGATGATCCTCACCCTCGCCGCCGGGCTGGCCAGCACCGTCTTCGCCCCGCTCACCGCGGCCTTGGTGGACCGATATGACTGGCGGGCAACGTATCTCGTCCTCGCCGCGATCCTGGCGATCATCACCGTGCCCGGGCACCTGCTCGGGCTGCGCGGGCGGTGGCCGCACCCACCCGCCCCGACCGGGGCGCATCCGGTCGATCACCGGGACGCCTCCCACAGCCGCGCGTTCCTCGCCCTCGTCATCGCCCTGAGCCTGGGGGCGTTCGCCGCGTTCGCCGGGGTGTTCAACCTGGTGCCGCTGCTGATCGAGCAGGGCTTCTCCCCGTCCCTCGCGGCCCTGACGTTGGGGTTGGGTGGAGCCGGGCAGGTCCTCGGCCGCCTCGGCTACCTCCCGCTCGCCGCGCGCACCACCGCCCGCACCCGGATCGTGGTGATCCTCGCCGCCACCGCCGCGTCTACGGCGTTGCTCGGGATCGTCTCCACCACCCTCGCGTTGATCTCGGTCGCCATCGGTGCCGGGCTGATCCGCGGGATCTTCACCCTGATCCAGGCCACCGCGATCACCGACCGGTGGGGTGCCACCCATTACGGGCGCCTCAACGGGCTGATGTCCGCGCCGGTCGCCATCGTCATGGCCCTCGCCCCGTGGGCGGGGACCGCGTTATCGGCGTGGACGGGCAGCTACGCCCACGCGTACCTGATCCTCGCCGCCGCCGCTGTGGTCGCCGCCCTCATCGGGGCCGCCAGCATCCCCCACCACCGCAAAGCCGAAATCGCCGCCTGACATCCTCGAAGAGACAACTGAATTGAGTGACTATGACGCCCTCGTCGTCGGCGGCGGCCAGTCCGGCCTCGCCGCCGCCCACCACCTCCGTGCACGCGGCCTCAGCCCGGCGATCCTCAAGGCCGGCGACGAACCGGTCGGGTCCTGGCCGCACAACTACGACAGCCTCACCCTGTTCTCCCCGGCGAAATACAGTTCCCTGCCCGGACTGCCGTTTCCCGGTGACCCGGATCGGTATCCGCGCCGCGACGACGTGGTCGACTACCTGCGCCGGTACGCCAAAACCATCGACACCGACATCCACGTCAATCACCGGGTCCTCACCGTCGACCACGACGGACGTGCGTTCACCGCCCAAACCGACACCGGCACCGCGTTCACCGCACCCCGATTGATCGCGGCGACCGGCGGATTCGGCTCACCCCACCTTCCCGATTTAGCCGGTCGAGGAACGTTCACCGGGAAGGTGCAGCACGCCAGCGACTACCGGACACCCGACGACTATGCCGGGCAGAACGTGATCGTCGTCCGATCAGGGAACTCCGCAGTCAAGATCGCCGCCGAACTCGCTGAAGTTGCCGACGAGGTCGTGCTGGCCATCCGGAGTCCGGTGAAGTTCGTGCCGCAACGCCCGTGGGGGGCGAGACATGCATTTCTGGTTCACCGTCACCGTCACCGGCCTCGACGCCGCCCCCATCGGGCACCTGCTGAAAACGGCGCCGACGGTGGCGGTGTTCGACACCGGCCGCTACCGCGCGGGCCTTGCCGCGGGCAAACCCGGTGTGCGGCCGATGTTCACCGCCCTCGACGAAAACGAAGCGATCTGGGCGGACGGCACCCGCACCGGTGCGGACACGGTCCTGCTCGCCACCGGCTACACCCCGCACCTGCCGTATCTGGCCGGGCTGGGGGCGCTCACCGACACCGGCCGGCCCCGACGCGGCAAGGGCCTGTCCACCACCCACCCCGGGCTCGGCTACCTGGGATTGGAGTGGCAGCGGTCGCTATCGTCGGCGTCGCTGCGCGGGGTGGGCCGCGACGCCCATCATTTGGTGGGACGTCTCACCCGCGGCCACTCGAGTTGATCGGAGGCCGCAATCGGTGGCGGGTGCGTCCGAATCGCGGTTGGTTCGTCTGAGGAGGTAACTCTCATCCACGACGGGATGGGGGCACACCGTCCTTCGAGAGGAACTCCTTCGATGACCACCCACCTGTTCTCTTCCACCGGAACCGGCCGCGAGGCCGGCGGCCACGGCGGGGGTGCGAGATGACCGCCCCCGCCGTCCTCGTCGAGGATCTGCACGTCGCCTACGGCACGACGTGGGCCCTCGACGGCGTCGACCTGGAAGCGGCCGCCGGGGCCACGCTCGGGGTGCTCGGCCACAACTGTGCCGGCAAGACCACCTTGATCCGCACCCTCGCCACCTTGGTGCGGCCCACCATCGGCCGCGTGCAGATCGAGAACCTGGACGTCGTCGTCCACGCCACCGAGGTCCGCCGCCGGATCGGCGTGACCGGCCAATACGCCGGTCTCGACGAATTCCTCACCGCCCGAGAGAATCTGGAGCTGATCGGCCGACTGACCGGGCTGCGCCGCACCGCCCGCGCGCGGGCCGACGCGCTGATCGACCGGCTCGGGCTGCAGGAATACGCGTCCCGGCGGGTCGGGGAACTCTCCGGGGGCTCGCGCCGCCGGGTCGATCTGGCCGCCAGCCTCGTCGGCTCCCCGTCGGTACTGTTCCTCGACGAGCCGACCACCGGTCTCGATCCCCTCGCCCGCGCCGGATTGTGGAACGTCGTCGACGAGCTCACCGACGCGGGCACCACGGTCGTGCTCACCACCCAGTACCTCGAGGAGGCCGACCGGCTCGCCGACCACATCGTGGTCCTGCGCCGGGGCCGGGTCGCCGCCCGCGGCACCCCCGCCGAGCTCAAACGGATCGTCGGCGGCAAGGTCCTCAGCGCCACCATCCCCGCCGGTCAGCTCGCCGCGCTGCCATTCATCCCGGACACCGATCCGCGGGTCGACGGCGACCGCCTGCGGGTGTCCGTCACCGTCGACGACGCCCCCGCCGCGACCGCGCTGGTCGCCGACCTGCACCGCGGCGGCATCGAGGTCACCGACCTGGACGTGACCTCACCGAGCCTCGACGACGTCTTCACCCACCTCGCCCACACCCCCGGAGCCCACCGATGACCACCATCCGCACCACCACCACAGCCGCCCCTTCGGTAGGGCGTCCCTCGGTCGGGGACCAGCTCGCCGCACTCACCGTCCGGAACCTGCGCACCAGCGCCCGCGTTCCGCAGCTGTTGATGTTCTCGCTGACCATGCCGATGGCGATGCTCGTGCTGTTCAGTCAGGTGTTCCGCAGCGTCGCCGCAGGACCGGGCTTTCCGGCCGGGGTCAGCTACATCGTCTTCCTCACCCCAGCGATGCTCGCCGTCTCCACGGTGATGGCCGGCACCAACGCCGGAGTCTCCGCCGCGATCGATCACACCAACGGCCTGCACGACCGCTTCGCGGCCCTGCCGATGCGAGCGGCGCTGCCGGGGGTGGCTCGCACCATCAACGAGGCCGTGTTCACCCTCGCCCGGGCTGCGTTGCTCGGGATCGCCGCCGTCGCTTTGGGTTTCGAGTTCCACGGCACCGCAGGGGATGCCGTCGCCGCGGTTGTCGTGCTGGTGGTGTTGGCCGGGGCGATGAGCGCCCTCTTCGGGCTGATCGGGGACCGGCTCCGCCGGCCGGACGTGGTCCAGTTCGCCGGGATGATGGTGATGATGCCGCTGATGTTCGTCTCGAGTGCGTTCGCGCCGATCGAGACCATGCCCGGCTGGATGCAGGCCATGGCGACAGTGAATCCGGTTGCGCACGCCACCGACGCCCTGCGCGGCCACGTGCTCGGCACCGCCACCGCCGGGGACACTCTTACCGCCCTGGTCGCGGCGATCGGTTTGTGGGCGGTGGTGACCGCCGTTCCCGTCGTCACCCGCATGATTCGGTCAGCGCGAACCCGCTGACAACGAACCCGCCCCGTCCCCATCCCACGGGGACGGGCCGGGTTTTGCGTGTTCGATGTCCGTCCGGAGCCGGGCACTCTCCAAGCCCCTACCCGATGGAGGGGTAGAGGCTAGGAGAGCGCTGTGGTCAGCAGATGCGCCCGGTGCGGGCGTCGATGACGCTCATGCGGCGGCGTCGAGCAGATGCAGCTCCTCCGCCACGATCAGATCGACCTCTTCACTGGTCAGGCCCGACAACAGATGTGTAGTCAGCATTGCTCTCACCTCCTCACCGTGCTTCTACTGGTACGTCGAACCGGAGCATCCGGAATCGACATCGACACCCATACAGACGAGGAACTTCGGATTCGGACGCAGGTGCGTCCGACCGCGGTCACCGTCGTCCGTACCTGAGAGAGGACGCCCTCAGGGGGTCGCGACCGCGCCGTAAGGCGGGGATCCTGAAAGACGGAGAGGAACCACAGATCATGAACGAGGACTCGGCCACCACCGCGACGACACCCCAGCCGGCACCAGCTGATCTCGACCAGCTCTGGCGCCGCTTCTCGAGCGACTTGCGGGCCTTCATCGCCCGCCGGGTCTCCCGTCCCGAGGACGCCGACGACATTCTGTCGATCGTGTTCCTGCGGATGGCCAAGAGCCTCGACAACCTGCGGGAGCAGGACCGAATCCTCGGGTGGATGTATGCCATCACCCGCAACGCGATCACCGACTACTACCGGTCGGCACCCCACCGCCGCGAGCTGGCTGTCGACAGTGTCCCCGACAACCGACCCGACGGAGAACCTGACGCCGACGAGACGGCGGAGAAGGAACTCGCCTCCTGCCTGGTGCCGATGCTCTCCGGGCTGCCCGCCGAGCAGGCCGCGGCGGTGAGGATGGTCGACCTCGACGCCCGAACCAACGCCGCCGCCGCCAGCGAGGTGGGAATCTCGGTGTCCGGGATGAAATCCCGGGTCCAACGCGGCCGCGCCGCCCTCCAGGCCCAATTGCACGCCTGCTGTCAGATCAGCCAGGATCGCACCGGCCATGTCCACGACTACGAGCCCCGCAGCGGATCCTGCGCCTGCGGAGCCACGCCATCGGACGACGAGTAGACCGGCGAATCATCTCTGGTGACGGCGACGGGGCGACCGGGCGAGGTCACGCTGACAAGACTGCGGTGCGGTGCGAGCCATCTTCGCTCGCACCGCACCGTTGTCACGTGAGGGCTACTGGCAGCCGCATCCGTCGCCGGCCGTCGCCGTCGGACCGCAGCACGTCGACTTCTCGCTGAGGTCGCAGCAGGTGGCTTGTCGTTCGGTGCTGCAACACGTGGGTGCCGCAGTCCGTGGGTTTGCGTCCGTCCGATCCGTCGTCGGGTTTTCGAACTTGTCGGCGTTGGTCATGGTGGCTCCTTGATCCGTGGGGATGGGTACCAGATCAGACGGAGGAGTACTAGAAAGGACGCACCAGGAGAAAGGGCGATGAGAAATGCGAGCGAGACTGCTGGGCGTTAGCCGATTTCGTGCAGGTCACGGGCGTGCCGGTTGCGTCGACGCAACCGGCACCGACACAATGTGGGTGCCCGAGGCAGTAGCCGAGGGGAGTGATTCGTGTAGGAGGTCTCCGGGGCGTAAGCACCCCTGTAGGCAGCCCTATCCAGCGGTTTCCAGCCTTGCGCGCCCACCCACCTACACAACGAACGCTCCTCGCTTCGGCAGTGGGGCATTCTGTGCTCGCAGCTGCGCGGTGACCACCTCCGCCATGCGCCGAAAACCAATATTACGTCAACTATTTATGTAAACTCCCTCTACCCCAGTGATTTTCGAGTTTTATGGCGACCTTGGTGAACCGGCAGTCGAGACGGCTGTGGCCATTACTGGTCGTGGTCGGCTTCGAGTTGACGTTGTTCGACGAGTGTCACAGCGCACAGCAGAAGATAGGCGCCGGGGACGATGAGGATGGCGGTGGTCAGGGCGACGATGATGGCCAGTATTTCCATGGCTGCTCCACTCGGCGCCGGAAACATCGCCCTTCTGGACCGGGCCGGACGGGCGCCGTCGGGGACTTGGGCCGGAGCGCTCAACGCGAGCAGCCCCAAGAGCAGGGTTCGCGAGCCGTGCCGGGCTGGGGCTCGGCGAGGGGGAGGGGCCGGGATCGGCGGCGATACCGAATGACGATCAGGGTAACCACCACGTGAACATGGTCGGGATCGGTCATAGTCATCCCCACCGAGGGCGGACGCCGTCGTACTCACCCATGATGATGGACGCGGCATCGAGGCCTCCTGATCCGAGCGTTCCACCACCCCTGGTCTGTCTACCAGTCCGCCCACGGTGTGGCGGCGACTGGAAACGTCACGCCGGACCTGGACCCGGACCCGCCCAGAGTGTCCGCTCCAGCCCGAATTTACGGGGTGCGTCGCTGCAGGTCACTGATCGATCGAGGCTCTATTCGCTCGATCTGATTTGACTCCGACGCCGCCAGTTTCGAGTCTTACGTTCAGTTTCCGGCCTGAGCGTGCGCGCGACGGGCCGCCTCGACCAGAGCTTCGGCGGCACGTTCAGCGCGCTTCGATTCGGTACGGCTCGTCGGCATATCGGTGTAACCGGACCGCGTCTTGAGACCCAGCAGCACACTGAGGTGCTTCGCCGTGGTCGGGTCGACGGACCCGAGCAGCGTGACAGCATCCTTGTGGTCCTCGCCCTGCGCATGCTTACCCAGTCGCGCGCAACAGATGACATCCGATGCTGCGATGCCCGCGTGCACCCACAACGTCACGACCGCATCATCGACCCCGTCCGGTTCGTCGGCGAAGTCGCGACCGATCTCGGCCAGGTGAAAGAACTGTTCGGCTTTTCTCAGCCGCGCCCGGCGGACCGTCTGGTCACACGGCCGCGTCCGCCCCACTACCGATTTCCCCGACGCAGCAACCGGGTGAAACCGGCCCGTGAACCGGCCACCGTCAGCCCCTCCTTCACCACATCCCGCAGGACCGGCTCATCCGTGCCGCGGCCGGCGATCTCACTCTCCGCGAACTGCAGATCCCGCGCATCGTTGCCGGTCCATCTGGTCACCTCGGCCATCAGCTCCGCCACCTGCTCATCCCACTCCTCGACCGCGACGTCGTCCGGCCGGACCAGGAAGATGTCGATGTCGCTGTTGATCGTCATCGTTCCGCGTGCAGCCGATCCGAACACGGCGGCATACATCGGGGGAATCTCCCAGCCGGCCAACCGCGCCTCCAACCTGCGCAGGAACTCCCCGGACAAGTCGGCGAGACCCATGACATGAGGGAACGCCAGGTGTTCACGATTGAGCTGGTACACGAACGCGTGGCCCACCCTCGAAGACAGCACCGTGCCCTGCTTGCTCAATCGTTGCAACACCTTCCGTATCCCCTCCTCCGAATGGCGGTGCAGCACCCGGTGCAGCTGGCCGGTCGTGAATGTCGCCTCAGATGCGGCTGCGAGCGCAGCGAGCACATCACCATCAAGGGTGGGCGTCACTGTCTGTAGCGGCCGAATCAGATCCATAATTCCGTTCCCTAGGGACGTCATGTCTCGCGCACTATTGTACGCCTACCCGTACTATAGTACGGGATAATTGCCGCGGCGTTGCAGAAAGCAGCGGCACTCATCGAACAAGAATCACGCACTCCGAAGAGCGAGATGGGCGCTCAGCCCGCTTCGCCTCCTCGGCCGGGCTGAGTGGGGGCGAGCTCGTCTACGCGGGCTCGAGGTCGCGCTCGAACTCGATTTCATCCCGACGCGGGATCTTGTAGTAGCCCACGTCGGGGATGTCCGGCTTCAGGGTCCGTCTCGCATCGTCCACTGCGCCGCATCGAACGGCCGACAGGCGGAAGCCGCGCCGCTGGTAGAACTGCATCGAGTCGAGGTTGTCGTTCGTCGTGACCAACCACAGTCGCGAACAGCCTTGTGCACGGGCGACTTCGGCGATGCGTTCGATAAGTGCCGTGCCGACGCCGCCCCATTGGCCGGATGCGCGCATGTTCACGATTTCGCAGTTCGTGCCGTCGATGTCGTAGATCAGCACCCCGACCGTCTCGTCATCGGTCGATGCGATCAGGGCGGGGCGGTCGCGTGCGTCGACCAACTCGCCGCGCCGGGCGATCTGGGTGGTGTGTTGCGCCTGGAGGAATGACGTCAGGCGTGGCTCTCCTGCGGGTACCTCATAGATGTCGACCATCGTCCCTATTTTCCTCGCCTCACCGAGGCTGGACCAGGGGTGGATCTGTCGGGTTGGGTCACGATTACATGCCGCCCGTTGAACTGTCCGGTGATGTCGAGGAGGCGTCTGCGGCCAGGAAGTGCACACGACCTGTGCGACCTCCCCGGGCCGTCCCCACAGGGCGCGGGGATCTGTGCGGTGATCCCCGGGGCGGAGGACCTTCGCGGGGACCGCCGTTGACGCTGCGCAAGAGGCGGCCGCCGAAGCTCAGCTCGCACAGACCCGCGCCGAAACGCAGACCGCGGCAGCGCACACATCCGCGCAGGAAGCTCGCGAGGACGTGGACCGTCTTCGTAGCGAACTCGCTGACCTGCGCGCCGAGGCCCGCACGGACCGTGAACAAGCGCGCGCCGATCATGCCGCACAACTGGCCGAGGTCCGGCAATCAGCCTCCGAACGCGCAGATGCTCTAACCACCGCGCTGCGCGCCGCCGAGCAGACGATCGAGGAACTACGGCGGCAACCCGGCGGCCGCGGTGCCGCTACCTAGCTCGTCCCCGGGTCACGTTGCCCTTCGGGGGTTTGTGCCTTCACACCCGCGGAGTGCTTGCCGCCATCGGAGTGCAGCTCCGGGGTGCTCAACGGTGACCTGAACGGCGTCCACCCAGCAGCGAGGCTGGACGTGGCCGACTCACATCGAGCGACCTGTTTGACGGCACCGCTGACGGTGCTCTGCAGACGCAATCGGGGCATCCCGGCGCTGAGACGCGCATCGCGGTCAATCGCTGACACCCCGAACACGGAAGCGTTCCATCTGCGGGTCAACGTCAACGACGGTGACGTCTTCGATGGGGTGATCGAATGAGCACCCCGGTGGTAGGCGGTGGGTGTTGCGGTTCCGGGCATAAGATGGCCGCGTATGAGCACAGTCGGTAAATTCGTTCTCGGATTATTGGTCTTCAATGGCCTCTCGGCAGCCGGCGGGGGCATCGCACTGATGACCGGCACGATCCCGGAACAACCCTCATGGATTGAGCACACCGACTTCGACAGTCTCTACTTCCCCGGGGTGATTCTGCTGGCCGTTGTGGGAGGCAGCTCGTTGTTCGCCGCCTCGGCGATGATCAAACGAAGCGTGGGATGGCAGGCGGCCGGCATCCTGTCCGGGGTGATCATGGTGGTGTGGATCGTTGCGGAGATCGCCTCTATTCGCGGGTTTCACTTCCTGCAGGTGCTCTACCTCGTTACCGGAGCCGCAGTGATCTGGTGCACCCCAACCGACCCCGCAACTGCGCAACAGCACCGCCGGTCGTGACGCCGAGAACCTCTGAACGACCCGAAGATCGCCGCGCGGCCGGCGAGCAGGATTCGAGCCTGCGACACAGTCGCCAACTCGGCGCATCTTCTGGTGACCGGTTCTCGAGGTGCGAGGATGGGCCATTCCTCGCGTTGCGCTTGTGAAGCGTGGTCCTCGCTGCTTCAGGAAAGCCGCCCACCTCCCTGACCGCACCGACCTGTCCGATCGCACGTTGCGGTGCGGGCTGGCAGACCGGCTGGGCATACTGACGCGAACACTCGGGTCCGGAAGGTCACACACGTTGACAGATATTCGTTCGGCAGGCGGCAACACCGGCTCACGCCCGGCGCCGCCGGGCCGGCACGCCGTATTCGGGACCGGGATGTTCCTCCTCGCTGGTGTGCTGGTCCTCAATTCGCTTCTCGGACCACTCGGCCTCGGCCTTATCGACTATCCGATCTCGACCACCTTGCAGAACCAGCTGATCGGCCTCGAGATCGTCACCCTCGCTCTGGTTGCCCCGTTGAGCATTGCCGCTGCAGTGCTGGCGCTGCGCGGGCACCGCGCCGCCGGCCCTATGGCATTCGGCCCGGCCGCCTACACCGCCTACATGTTCGCTCAGTACGTGCTCGGCCCCGAATACGCGGCCTTCAATGCCGTGGTGTTGTTCGACCTCGGCGTCTTCGCGGCAGGGGCAGTGCTCGCCGTGGGGGCCTGGACGATCACCGACACCCGTTCGCTGCCGGACACCACACCGGCCAAGCAACGTACCTACGGCGTGATCCTGCTCGCGCTGGCGGCTTTCGTGGTGTCGCGATATCTCGGCCCTATCCTCGGCGGCGCGATGCCCGCCGAATTCGCCGACGCGCGCACGTTCTTCTGGTCCATCGTGCTGCTCGACCTCGGTCTCGTGGTGCCGGCCACCATCGTCTCGGCGGTCGCCCTCTTCCGCCGGACACCGTCCGCCCCCAAGGCGCTGTACGCGGTGCTCGGCTGGTTCGTGCTGGTTCCGCCGTCCGTGGTGTCCATGGCCGCGGTCATGATGGCCCGTTCGGATCCGGCCGGCTCGGTCGGTCAGGTCGTCGTGCTGGGCGTCGTCGCGGTGGGGTTCCTCGTCTTCGCGGCGAATGTCTTCCGTCCCCTGCTCTCCCGACACCGCGTCGACGCGTGAACCGAGTGGTCCTCGTCGAAAGTTCGTCGGGGTCATGCTGCTGCAGGGTGGGCCCGGTGTGATGGTCGAACGAGGCGAGATACCGGGATCGACGAGGGTGTCCTCGACCGGGTGGCCGTCGTCGCGACCGAACCGCAGGCCCGCGCCCTGCTCGCACGGTGGTGCCGCGCCGAGCACGCCGCGGCCGGTGACCGGTCGCCCGTGGGAGTGGCCGGGCCCCCGGTCGGAATACCCACCACCTCGTCCGCTGTTGAAGAGGCTGACGGTGGCGCTCATACCCCGGGTACCACACCAGAAAAGTCGCTGCGAGCGACCACTTGCCGAGAGGCGATATGGCGTCACTGTCACCGTCCCGCTGGCCGGGTAAGACCTACATTGCGTAGCGTTCTCGACGTAGGGGATGAGGAGGCCGCTGACGCCGGGGAAGGTGTCGGCGGCTTTCCTTTGACTACGGATGCTGTTCCGTCACAGCGAATCCCGGGTGATCGAGCCCGGATCAAGGTCTCCTCGCTGCCCTTTGAAGCTGGGATGCCTCAGCCCGCCCGAATTGCTGGACCCGTGGTATGCGACGTCCACGACGATCACCGGTTCGACCCAGCGCACGATCCCGTGCTCCTCCGCGGCCGCGGCATCGGGTCCAAGCGGGCTGGTGCGGTGTTCGAGGGTGGCCAGCTTCTCCGTCAGTTGGCGGCGCACGGCCATCGTGAATCCGGTCCCGACATTGCCCACGTAGCGAAGAACGCCCTGGTCATCGTAGGCGCCGAGGACGAGTGAGCCGACCATGTTCCGCTGTGCACCCCCGCCCGCGATCCAACCAACAATCAAGCAGGAGCTCCTCGTGCGAAGGGGAACCTTCCGCCACGACCGGGTGCGCTGACCCGATAGATAGGGCGACCCCACCCGTTTGAAAACCGCGCCCTCCATCCCGGAATTCCTGGCGGCCTCCAGAATGACGGCACCGTCCACTCCTACCCAGTGCGGCAAGAGCTGCACGGGGCCGCCGGACCCGTGCAGCTCGTGACCGAGGTCGGTGAGAGCGGCGCGGCGCTCCAGATACGGCGCCGCCATCAGATCACTGCCGTCGGCAGAGAGGATGTCGAACGGGAGGTAGGTGACCGGCACCTGCCGCCGCATGGCCGTGGTTGGGCGCAGGGTGTTCATCCGCTTCTGCAAGCGCGCGAACGACGGCCGCCCCTGGGCGAGTGCCACGATCTCGCCGTCGAACACGATGCGGCCGTGGCCGCCGAGTGCGTCGGTCAAGGCCTCGGCCACCTCCGGGTACGAGGAGGTGACGACGTTGAGGTTGCGGGTCCACAACACCGGCGGCTCGCCGCCGCCGACCGCGCCTAATAGGCGGCAGCCGTCGTACTTCATTTCCGCCGCCCAGCCGCCGTCCATTGCCTCGGGAAGCTCACCCGGGGTGGCCAACATCGGCGCAATCAGCCGCATGGGCCGATTGTGCGCCCATGTCCACAGCTGAGACGACCCTTCCGGTTCCCGTCGCCGAGAGTGCGGCGCGATCACACGACCGCCCACGACCCGCCGTTCTGCTCGGCCGCCGGCGTCATGACACCCTGTCCCACGAGACTCCACGCCCGCCCACGTCGGAAGGACCCGCGCGACCCATGACCACCTGGACCCTCTGGCTCGGCGCCCGGCTGGTCGTCGGCGGCTCAACCGCCCAGATCAAACACCAAGCGGGAGTTGCCCGCGCCCTGTGGGTGCTCGCGTGCTCGCCTTCGCGGCCGCGGCGTCACCCCGGGTTACCTCGTCCGAAAGCAGGGTCGCCGCCGACCGGTGGCTGACGGTCTTCGACGACTGGAACCACGGCGGCCGTGGTTCGCGGTCAGCCTCCGCGCTACCCGACTCTAGGTCTGTCTGCGCTGTTCAGAGGATGTTTCGGCACGTGTAGGACGTGGGGTGGAGAAGCTGTTTGGTCTCCTATGGCCTGCGATGGACGGCAACCCAGCCGTGCCTCGCAGGCACCGAAATTCCGCGGTGTCTCCCGACTGCATTTTCGAGGAGTCGTCATGTTGGACCTCACCTTCATCTGGACCTGCGCGGCCATGACCGTGGTGGGCGAGTTGTTCCGCCGGTTCTGGCGGCTCCGGCGGGCCCTGGCCCGCCACCGCACCGACCCCGCCCCGCATTGGCGCACCAGCGAGTTCGTGTTGCGCACAGACCACATCAGGGAGGCCACGGTGGCGGTGGTTGCGGTGGTGTCCTTCGCCGTGCGTCTGACCGTCAGGGCGGCGATCCACGCGAGCATCTAACCGGGAACACGTGACCGTGGGTGGCCGGTGGTGGGATGCATCCTCGTCACCGGCCACCGGCCGGTGCGTCCTTGGCTTGAGAAATCCCGCGTAGTTCTCTACGCCCGGCAGTGATGAACACGATGGGGGTACGCACGATCATGGTAACCGATCGATGGCTCGCTGCTGTGCCGCAGCTGCCACCGTTGACCGCGCCGGCCGCGCAGGTGGCGGAGAGGTTGGTGTTGCTGCTGCACTACGGGATCGACTGGTCCGGCAGCAATTGGGTGGCCGCCCGCCGCGGTGACTACTGGGACAATCTGCTACCCAACAGGATCCGGATGGCCACCTACAACAGCATCAACCTGCACCAGTGATGGACCGCCTCGGTCGCCCGGCTCGGGTCGGCTCCGCGCAGCGACGAGCAGCGCTCCGCGCTGGTCATGCTGCTCACGAGCGAGCCGCGGCCGGTGCTGCAGGTGATGCAATTGAGAGGTCCGTCGGTGTAGTTGGTAATTAGGTTGCGCGCGAAACGAATTTGACCCGTTCAACGTATGCGATCGCGGGCACTGATACTCGATGTCCGACCTCATCGACTCGTCGAGGTCGACGCTCACCCGGGGTATGTCCTCCTGATCATCTCGACGGTTTTGCGGTGGCTGCCGGTCAGGCCGTTGAGATCGTCGAGGCCGGCTCGGACGTTCTGTGTGTCCGTCGGCACGAGAACACCGGTGCGCACCCAGACGTCGGACGGTCGGATAAGGCAGTTGGTGGTTGCGATCGGCACTTTGTGGCTGAGGAGGAACTCCACCACGTAGTGCAGGGTGAGGGAATCACGGGACAGGCGGCTGAGAGATGGCGTGTAGAACGGTATCTGCTCGCTGCGGGCGAGCTGAGTCGGATTCGGTAGCGAATTCGTCGAACAGTGCCTTGTTGAGATCGCGGTGTTGTAGGGATCGTCGGTGCCATCGGTGTTCCGCCGAGATGTGACAACGCTGCTGCCGCCCTAAATCTCGGGCGACAGCGGCGTTGAGGTGGGTGGGTTTAGATGGCTTGTGCGGTGGGGAGGATGGTGATTTCGGTGAGGTTGACGTGCTTGGGGACGGCGGTGAGGAAGGCGACGGTTTCGGCGACGTCTTCGGATTGGAGGACGTCGATCTGGTCGATCAGGTCGGCCATGAGTTTGCTGGCGTCGGGGTCGGTGACGTGGTCGGGCAGTTCGGTGTCGACCATGCCGGGTTCGATGGTGGAGACGCGGACGTTTTTTCGGCCGAGTTCGGTGCGCAGTAGGCGGGTGAGCTGGCTGATGTAGGCCTTGGTGCCGGAGTAGACCTGGAACTTTTCGAGGACGCGGGTGGCGGCGATCGAGGAGGTGGTGATCAGGTCGGCGGGTTTGTCGTCGGCGGCGGCCTGGACGAGGGGTTCGACGAAGGCCTGGATGGTGTTCATCACGCCCTTGATGTTCAGGTCGATCTGGGTGTCCCAGTCGTCGACCTTGAGGTCGACGATTTCGGAGATCAGCTGGACGCCGGCGTTGGCGAAGACGAGGTCGACGGGGCCGAGTTCGGTGGTGATGCGGTCGGCGGTGGCTTGCAGGGCGGTGCGGTCGGTGACGTCGGTGGTGACGGCGATCGCGGTGCCGCCGGCGGCGTTGATGCGGTTGGCGGTGGTGGTGATGCGGTCGGTGCGGCGGGCGAGGAGGGCGACCTTGGCGCCGAGTTGGGCGAGTCGTTCGGCGGTGGCTTCGCCGATTCCGCTGGAGGCGCCGGTGACGACGGCGATGCGGCCGGTGAGGGGGGTTCCGGTCAGGACCTGGCTCATGGGGTGTGTCTCCTTGACGGTGGTGTTTCGAGGTGTGGTTCCTCGGGGTACGGATTCCATCGTCGGCGTGATCGGGGTGGGCGAACAGGCCGCGGTTTGCCTAGGTGCACCACACCCAGGCAAATCGCTATGCCGAGGCGGGGGCCTTCCTCATTGAGCCGCTGATGCTTCGTCCTCCGCATACCGGAATGCTCTGTCCAGTGATGTAACCGGATCCGGCGTCGGCGAGGAACGCAACGGTGCGTGCGACATCGAGGGGCTGTCCCACTCGGCCGACCGGGATGGATTGGCGCACTCGCTCGATGATCTCGGTGGGCATTGAATTCGACATCGGTGTTTCGATGAACCCGGGCGCGATGCAGTTGACGGTGATGCCGTCGGTTGCAAGACCCAGCGACAGGCTTCTACTCACGCCGGCGATCCCGCCCTTGGAGGCGGCGTAGTTGGTGGAGCCGAAGTTGCCCAGCCATGCGCGCGAGGTCAGCGAGATGATCCGGCCACTTCCCGAGTGGCGCAGCGCCGGTAATGCGGCGGCAGTGGTGGTCAGCATCCCGATCAGATTGACATCGAGAACCTGCCGGAAGACTGCGGGATCCATCTTCTCGATTCGGGCGTCGTTGAGGATTCCCGCGCAGTTCACCAGAACATCGAGCCCGCCGAGTCGGGAGACGGTGGCGTCGACCGCGGCCTGCACGGATTCCCGGTCGGCTAGGTCCGCTGCGCGGGCAGAAACAGTGACACCGCTGGTCTCGGTGATGTGGTTCGCGACTGCCCGCAGTCCGGTTTCGGAGAGGTCGGAAAGGCCGAGACTGTATCCGAGTTCGGCCAAGTGTTCGGCGATGCCTCGCCCGATACCGCCTGCAGCGCCGGTGATGAAGGCGACCCGAGGTCGTGGTGCGAGTCTTTGGCCGTCTGAGTTCATGGGTGCAGCCTTCCGAGGTCGGGGCCGTTGGCGGCGTAGATTTCCTGACCGGTCACCGCAGCCGCGTGCTCGGCGGTGAGTGTCGCGATCAGTTCGGTGACGGCCGGTTCGTTGGGATCGGTGGCGTAGAAGACTGCGTTCGCGCCACCGCCGTGCCGCTGCAGCTCGATGGCAACAGACCGGACGAAGCTGATCAGTGCACCGGTAACCGCGCAGTCCAACGGTCTGAGCGGGTCTCCCAATGCCGCCGACGCCGGGGCGAGGATGACCACCCGGCCGCGATGGCGTGCCTCGGTGATGGCTGTCCAGTGATGCTGAACGGCGGAAAATGCAGTCATCAGTGGATCTACCACCGCCCGCTCGAGGTCCGCGGTGTCGAGCGTGGGGTCACCATCGGCGCCACGGTAGACGAGCACCACGACCGAGGAGGCGGGTGCGTCGGCGGGAGGGGTGGTGTCGGCGAGATCGATCGTAGTGAACGCCGAGGTGGTCATCGCGTCACCAGCAGGACTGTGACAGAGCCACCGTCGGTGCCGCTGACAGTGCCTCCCTTGCAATAGGCGAGCCCGATATTCGCTTCGTCGACCTGCCGTTGCCCGGCACGGTCGGTGAGTTGCCAGGTGAGCTCGCAGATTTGTGCGACCCCGGTGGCACCCACCGGGTGTCCACGACTGAGGAGGCCACCGCTGGCGTTGACGGGGAGTTTGCCGCCGATCGAGGTGTTACCGTTCTCGGCCCACCTACCGCCCTCGCCGACGGGGACGACGCCGAGGCCTTCCAGGCGGACGATCTCGGCGATCGTGAAGCAGTCGTGCATCTCTACCAGGTCGATGTCTTCCGGCCCGTATCCGGTGATGTCCCAGGCCTGTTCGCCGGCGCGGCGTGACACGTCCTCGTCGTTGAGGTTGGTGTCGGCGGTCACGATCTTGCCGCTGACGAGGGCGCAGCCGGCGATGCGCGGAGCTGATGATCGCCCGAGTTTGGCGAGACCGGCTGCACTGCACAGCACCACTGCGGCGGCGCCGTCGCTGATGGGACTGCAATCGAGCAGTCCCAGGGGATCGGCGATGGTGCGGGCGTCGAGAACTTCCCGCAAACTGATCGGCCGCTGGTATTGAGCGAATGGGTTGTGCACCGAGTGTGCGTGATTCTTCACGGCCACCGCGGCAATCTGCTCGCGGGTGGCACCGTGGTCGGACATGTACCGCCGAGCGCTCATCCCGTGATTGGCGGCCATGACCAAGCCGTTGATGGCATCGAGGTCCGTGGGATCGGGCATGACCCCACCGGACACGCGGTCGGTCATCTTCTCCGCGCCGATGACCAGCACGATGTCGTACAGGCCGGCCTTGATCGCGATCCAGGCTTCTCGGATCGCGGTGGCACCGCTGGCGCAGTAGTTTTCGTGGTTGGATACGGGGAGTCCGCCGAGGCCCATTTGCGCCGCGACGCGTTGGCCGGCGACCGGACCGCCGAAGACATGCCCGACGTAGACAGATTCGATGTCCTTGGTGCTCACGCCCGCGTCGGACATCGCTTCGCGTGCGGCGCCGACGGCAAGTTTCTCGAACGTGACGTCGACGGGGTACTTGCCGAATCGCACCATGCCAGCGCCGGCGATGTAGGTCTCGCTCATCGGTTCTCCTCGGTGCCCCGGAAGCGGTACCACCACAGTGGCTCTCCGGAGGAATCAGTCTTCAATGTGAACAACTCGACAGCAACTTCGTCGTCGATCTCGACGGCACCTGTCGCCGCGCCCAACAATCGGACACCGTCGTCGAGATCGACGGTCACCAGGGTGTACGGCGTCTGCAACGGGGGCGGGGCCTGGTGAACGACGGTCCAACTGACGACTCGACCTCGGCCGGCCAGCAGGACGTTGTCGACGGCGTCAGCCCCGCAATGAGGGCACAGCGGCCGCTCCGGGAACGAGCGTCGGCTACACATCCGGCAGGCAATACCCTTAAGGCCCTGCGGCTCCAAATTGACGACATCGCTTCTCAGTGGTGAACCTGTGGAAATCATGGGCTACATTCCGCCTCTCTGAACTAGCTGCGCTGCAATGACGTTCTTCTGGATTTCGTTGGTGCCCTCACCGACGACCACCAGGGGGCGTCGCGGAAGTCGCGCGAGAGTTCCTCGGTGACCTGGACATAGCACGGCGTCGAGACCGGGGCGCCCCCGAATTCTTCGGGAACGGCCAGCCCGCAGATGCCGATATCCTTCATCTGTTCGATGAATTTCTCGGGGTACTCGTTCTGGTGTTCCATCTCGTTGACCACGGGCTTCACATCGCGGGTCGATGAAGTCGCGGACAGTCTGGATGAGGAGTTGTTCTTCCTCGGGGATGTCGAAGGTCACGTGAGAGTCCGTCTGTGTCAGTGGTCGGCGAGCGGAGTGGGAACGGACCGGGTGGGCATCCCGGTGGCGTCGAGCCCGAGTTCGGTGAGCGCAAGTTCGCGTAGGCGGGCCTTGGGTACCTTGCCGCTGGCGACGCGCGGGAAGCTGGCGCTGGTTCCGTAGATCGCATGGTGCGGGGCTTTGTATTTGGCGGCCTTGCTGCGGACGTGGTCCTGGATCCGGGCGAGGGTGACGTCGTCGCGGTCGGCGTCGACGAAGACGACGATCGCCTCACCGCGGACGATGTCGGGGATGCCCACGGCATGCACTTCCCGGACGCCGGCGATTTCCCCGACCAGGAGTTCTACTTCGAGGGGGCTGACGTTGATGCCGCCGGGTTTCATCATTTCCGAGAGCCGGGAGTGGAAGTGCAGGTACCCGTGCTCGTCCATGTATGCGAGGTCGCCGGTGCGGAAGAAGCCGTCGGGTGTCATGACCTCGCGGTTGCGGTCGGGATCCTTGTAGTAGCCGCGCATGACGTGTCCGCGGATCAGGATCTGTCCGATTTCACCGGCCGGTAGGGGGTCGTCGGTTTCCGGGTCGGCGATGCGGAAGTCCCAGTCGGGGAGGGGTCGGCCGATGGTGCCCTCGGCCCGTTCGACGGGGTCGTGGGCATCGGTCAGCGCGCACAACCCGTAGGACTCGGTCAATCCGTAGATGCTGGTGCCCAGGGTCAGTCCGAGTTCGGTGCGGGCGAGTTGGCGGTCGGCTTTGCTCAGGCCGAGGACACCCTTGCGGAGGCTGAGTTGGCGGCGAGCGCGGTCGGGATGGTCGACGAGGCTTCGGGTCATGTTGCCCAGTCCGTAGTAGGCGGTGCAGCGTTCACGTTCGAGCAGTTCGAGGGCTCGGCCGGGTTCATACACCTCCATGAGGACCACGCACGCGCCGTGGGTCCAGGTCGCGCCGAGGGCCTGAATGACACCGAGACCGTAGAACAGCGGTGTCGCGAGAAATGACCGGTCGTGCTCGTCGAGCGCCTGCCGTTCGCCGATGTTGAAGGTATTGACGATGGCGTGGTGGTGTTCGAGAGCGACACACTTGGGTCGGGCCGTGCTGCCACTGGTGTAGATGAGGTACGCGAGGTCGTCCGGTTCGACAGCGGCTTCGGCATCGGTCAGTGCGGCGTCGCTGATCTGTTCTCCGCGCCCGAGGAACTGGTGCAGCGGTACCGCAGCCGGGAGACGGTGGTCTCCGAGCTCGACGACCTGACGCAACGTCGGCAATGCCGTGTCGTGGAGTACGCGGTCGGGGCCGGGTGAGTCGGTGACCGCCGCGACGGCGCCCGCGACGATGGGGGCATAGTCCGTACCGCGCAGTCGGTCGAAGAACAGCAGGGCTTTCACGTCGCCGTGGTCGAGCGCATACGAGAGTTCATCGGTCTTGTACCAGGTGTTGATGGGCACGACGGCGGCGCCTATCCGGGCCCCGGCCATCGCGGTATATAGCCACTCGGGCCGATTGCCTGCCAAGATGGCGATCGAGTCACCGCGACCGATTCCTATGGCGAGCAGTGCCTTCGACCATCTGCTGACCTCGCGATCGAGGTCGGCGAAGGTGATGTCGGTCCCTTCGAAAGAGAGCGCGGCGCGTCTGGGGAAGCGGTCGGCCATTTCGTGCAGCAATGCCCCCCAGGTGTGAGCGGCAGGAGCTGATGCGGTCATTGGAGTTCCTCGGGTTGTGCAGGCGACGAAACGATGGGGACAGCTGCAGGCGGGGTGGGTAAGCCGGGTGTGTCGACGGCAAAGGCGAGTACGCGCCCGCCTTTGGCGACCGTCACGATGAGACGGTCGAGCGCGGCGCCGGCGAAGCAGACACTGGTGGGCATCGTTCCTTTACCGATCGCCAACTGCTCGCGCAGCTGCCCGGCCGGGTCGAAGTAGGTAACCGTGCCCGATTTGCTCCCCGCCACCCACAACCCGCCGCGTGCGTCGACGGTGATGCCATCGGGGGTTGGGACGGTGATCTCCGGGAAGTCATGATCGACGGTCGCGGTCGAAGCTGTGACCACATAGCGGCGCACCCGGTCGCGCGCGGTCTCGGCGACGTACAGGTGTTCCGGGGAGGTTCCGAACGCGATGCCGTTGGGGAAGAAGACGTCGTCGAGAATGACGGTTGCGTGATCGGCCGCGGGATCGTATCGCCAGACGCGGCCCGGCAGGGCTGCGTCGCCGAAGCCGTGACCGTTCGGGTCGGTGAACCAGAGCGCGCCGTCCGGCCCGAACGCACAGTCCGAGGGAGCATGGACGTTCTCGCTGAGGATGGTGCGCGGCGCGGCGGGAGCGTGGTGATCCCAGACCTGGATGGACGGGGTGGTGTGCAGCTGTGACCTGGTGGGCATCGCCTCGCCACCATTCTGGGTGATCCACAGTCGACCGTCGCACCCGAGCGTCATGCCGTTGGGTCCGCCACCGGTTTCGGCGACCGCAACGGCCGGTTGGCCGTCGAGGAAGACCTCGTACAACGCGCCGCGGCTGACGCTCGTGACGAATAGTCGGCCGTCGGTGGTCCACACGGGGCCCTCGGTGAAGCCGATGTTCTCTGCGAGTGTCAGGCCGTCCTCGACTGTTCTGGTGGTGATCGATGGTGCAGCCATCAGTGTTGTCCTGTTCTGGTCGTCGCCGGTGTCGTGCAATCGGTCGACGCCCAACGCGTCATCAACGTTGTTGCCGGCTCCGTGTTTTCACCGTGTCCGCCGGCATTGCCCGGTGTTCTGCTGTATCGGGGAGCGGGGGCAGGTTCGACGCATTCTCCCCGGATGAGGGTGTTTCGGAACTGCATGTGTGGGTCGGTCACCGCTTCGTCGAGAGTGAGAACCGGGGACACACACGCGTCGAGTTCGGCGAAGACCACCGTCCATTCTTCGCGGGTTTGCGTCCGGAAGATACTCGCGAACCGATCCTTCATGGCCGGCCACTGCGCCCGGTCCTGTTGTGCCGGCAGGTCGGCGTCGGCGAGCCCGAGCCCGAGGAGCAGCCGCTGGTAGAACTGCGGCTCGATACTGCCCACGGCCATGAAAGCGTCGTCCGAGGTCCGGTAGACGTTGTAGAAGTGCGCACCACTGTCGATACTGTTCGTGCCGGGTTCGCTCGACCAGTTCCCGGTGGCCTTGCGGTTCCAGATACCGCTCATCAGCAAGCTGGTTCCGTCGATCATCGCAGCGTCGACGACCTGACCGACATTGCTCGACACCCGCTCGTAGAGCGCGGCGAGTATTCCCGTGACCAGCAGCATCCCGCCGCCGCCGTAATCACCGACGAGATTGAGCGGCGGAACGGGAACTTCCCCCTGGCGGGCGATGGACCGAAGGGCACCGGTCAGCGCGAGATAGTTGAGGTCGTGGCCGGCGGTATCGGCGAGCGGTCCGTCCTGCCCCCAGCCGGTCATTCGGGCATAGATCAAGGCAGGGTTGCGGCCTAGACAGGTATCGGGTCCGAGCCTAAGTCGTTCCATCACGCCCGGCCGGAATCCTTCGATGAGCACGTCGGCGCGATCGATGGCGTCCAGGGCACGGTCGCGTTCGCAGGGGTCCTTGAGATCAAGGCTCAGCGTGGTCCGTCCCCGGCCGAGGATGCCGGCGTCGTCGGTGGTCTGGCCGGGCCGGTTGATCCGCAGGACTTCCGCGCCGGCGTCGGCGAGCATCATCGCGGCGAACGGTGCCGACCCGAGCGCGGCGATCTCGACGACGCGCAGTCCACGGAGCGGGCCGGGGGAGGGGGCTGTGTCGGTCATGTGCCTTCCTTGTCGGCTGCGACGAAGATCAGGTGCGACTCTCCGTCGTCGGTGATGAATTCGGCGCGGACGCGCTGCCCGATCCGGAGGGAGGGCATTGGCACGCCGACGAGGTTGCCGTAGATTCTGGCGCCTTCGTCGAGTTCGATGACCGCGACGACGTATGGACTCGGCAGGTGGAAGTCGGTCCGGTAGGTCTTGCGGAAGGTTGCGTAGGACCATAGGTGGCCCTCTCCGGTCACCGCGTTCCACTGTGGAGTCTCTGTGTCGCCGCATCGAGTGCAGACCGCTTTCGGAGGGAACTGCTGGGTTCCGCAGGCCGCGCAGGCACTGATCAACAGCTTGTGGCGGGCCAGCCCCTCGCGATGGGCGGTCAACGAATAGCGGGGGCTCATGCCTGTGCTCCGTATACGACCGAGGTCACCACGGGAGCGGCGCACAGGTATTGAGCGATCGTCGCGTCGTGCACCTGGCGATCGCCGCAGGTCTTCCTCAACTGGCGGATCGCCTCGACGTTCAACCCCCACCCTTGCATGTAGCTTTCCGACAGGTGTCCGCCGGAGGTGTTGATCGGCAGCTCACCACGCAGCCCGATTCGGCCGTCCTGGATCCATGCTCCGGACTCGCCGGGTGCGCAGAATCCGAGGCCCTCGAGGGTGAAGAGCACGTTGGGGCTGAAGTTGTCGTAGGCCATCAGGACGTCGATGTCGGCGCGGGTGCAGTCGGCCATTGCGTAGGCCTGCTGCCCGACGCTGGCGATCGCCTCACGCCAGAAGTCGTCCGGGGGGAAGTCAGAGTTGCGTAGCTGCCCTTGTTGTCCGAGCCCGAGGACATGAACGGGCGGTTGAGCACAGTCGCGGGCCCGGTCCGCGGAGGTGAGGATCATGGCCACCCCGCCGTCGTTGATCAGGCAGTAGTCGTAGATCTTCAGCGGTTCGACGATGAATCGGGACTCGAGGTAGATCTCGCGTGAGATGCGGTCTGTGAACACGGCCTGCGGGTTGAGCGAGGCGTGCTCTCGGAGGGTGATCGCGACTTGCGCCAGCTGTTCGGCGGTGGTGCCGTACTGCGCACAGTGCCGCTGGAACATCATTGCGTAAAAGGCTCCGGGAGAAGTCATTCCGTAGGGCAGGGTCAGCGCCGGGGTGGTGCCGTATCCCTCGGCGGCCGCGCTGGCGCTCGCGCTGCCGCCTCCATAGGTGTGCCCACCGGAGCGCCCGTTGTTGCCGTACACCAGCGCGATGGTGGAGGCCATCCCGGTAGCGATGGCCAGTACCGCCATCTGGATGGCGATGCCGGTCATGCGTCCCTCCGCCGGTAGCTGCGCCGACCAGCGTGGTTCGATTCCCATCCGTGAGGCCACTGCTTCGTAACTACTGACCCGGTTCACGATCAAGCCGTCGAGGTCGCCGGGAGTCAGTCCGGCATCGGTGAGTGCCGCCTGAAGGGCGGTCAAGCCCAAATCGTCGGCGGAGGAACCCGCGAGATTGCCGAATTCGGTCGTGCCGACCCCGACCACCGCGGTGGCCGCGCGAAGTACGGCCTTATCTGTGGGCCGGTATGGCTGCACTACAACTCCATATTTGATAACTGATACGTACGGACAATTTACTGTGCCATGCCCGGCGACGTTTCCGCAAGGGGGACGAGAATCGGGCAGCAACGTCGGATAACGTTGTGCAGCGGTGGATTCGATGCGAGGAAGAACGGGCGCCACCGGCCGCGCGGGCACGCCAGGCACCCTTCCGGTCTCATAATGCGAGGAGACCGGAAGGGTCGAAGCACCCCGGGGGAGGTCAGAGTGAGAAGTCGATGACTCCGCGGATGTTCTTACCGTCTCGCAAGTCCTGATATCCCTGGTTGATCTCGTCGAGCGTGTAACGGGTGGTGATGAGCTCGTCGAGTTTGAGCCGACCTGCATCGTAGAGTCGCAGCAAGCGGACGATGTCGTACTGCGGATTCGACGATCCGAACAGGGTGCCCTTGATGGTCTTCTCCATGAACACCATTTCCTGGCCCGACACGTGGACGGTGAGGTTGGCGGCGTTGGACACACCCGTGACCACGACCGTCGAGCCCTTCCCGATCACGTTGAATGCCGCGGTGATGGTTTCCTCGTCCATGGTTCCGATGAGCACGAGGGCCTGGTCGGCACCCTGGCCCCAGGTCAGTTCGGTGACCTTCGCGTGCGCATCTTCGGCATTGGAGAAGACGTGGGTCGCACCGAATTTGAGTGCCGTCTCTCGCTTGAACTCGACGGGATCGACGCACACGATGTACTTCGCACCGGCGTGCACCGCACCCTGCACCGCGTTGATACCCAATCCGCCGATCCCATAGATGACGGTGGTGTCCCCGGGGCGAACGTTGCCGGCGTTGACCGCGGTTCCCCATCCGGTCGGGACACCGCACCCGACGAGTACCGCGGAGTCGAGCGGAAGCCAGTCGTCGACCTTCACGACCGAGTATTCGGACACAGTCGCGAATTCGGAGAATGCCCCGAGCATGCAGAAAGCGCTGTAGTCGGTGCCGTCCTTGTGGAGACGGAAAGTGCCGTCCGGCATGCTGCCTTCGAGAATCGTGGACCCTGCGTCGCAGAGATTCTGGCGTCCGGTCGAGCAGTACCGGCAGATGCCGCAACTCGGGGTGAAGCTGCAGACCACGTGGTCACCGACCGCGACCTTCTTCACTCCGGGGCCAACCTTCTCGACGATGCCCGCCGCTTCGTGGCCGCCCACCATCGGATAGCGCACCGACAGATCTCCGTCCATCATGTGCAGATCCGAATGGCACAGCCCGGCCGCGGACATCCGCAGCATGACCTCCCCGGGGCCGGGATCGTCGATGTCGAGTTCCATGATCTCGAAGGGGGCGTGGGGCGCGGTCAGTACGGCAGCGCGTGTCTTCATTGTTCTTTCCGATCGTTCGAGGGAAATTCAGCTGTGCATGGTCCAGACGGACTTGGTTTCCAGGTATCCGTCGAGGCTGTCCGGGCCCAGGTCGCGGCCGTAGCCGGACTGGTGGAACCCGCCGAAGGGAGCCGCCGGATCGGTCAACCCCCACCCGTTGACGTAGACGGTCCCGGCCTGCAGTCGGCGGGTCATCGTCTGGACGGTGTTCACATTCTTCGTCCAGATGCCCGCGGCCAAGCCGTAGTCGCTGGCATTCGCGCGCTCGATGACCTCGTCGATGTGGTCGAAGGTGAGAACGACGACGACCGGACCGAAGATCTCCTCACGGGCGCATTCCATGTCGTCGGTCGCATTGGCGATGATCGTCGGGGGGTGGAAGTGTCCGGTCAGATCCTCGGGTATCTGCGCGCCCTGATAGATCGTGGCGCCCTCTTCCTTTGCGCGCTGGACGTATCCCCGGACACGCTCGAGTTGCGCTTTGTTGGCCAGGGGCCCGAAGTCGACGCCCTCCTCGATGCCGGGCCCGATCCTCAACTGGCCGGCGATCGCGGTGAGTCGCTCGATGACCTCGTCGTGAATGTCATTGTGCACAAACAATCGCGATGGGGCGCTGCAAGTTTGGCCGGAGTGCCAGAAGATGCCACCCGCCGAACCGGTCACCGCCTCCTGCACATCGGCGTCGGGAAGGATGATGTTGGCGGACTTGCCGCCCAGTTCGAGCGTCACCCGTTTGACGTCGTCCGCGGCTTGGCGGGCGATGTGCTTGCCGACCTTCGTCGAGCCGGTGAAGGTGAGCTTGTCGACCCCGGGATGGGTGACCAGTGCTTGCCCAGCGGTTCCGCCAGTGCCGGGGACGACGTTGAGCACGCCGGCGGGAAGTCCGGCCTCGGTGGCCAGCTCCGCCAGCCACAGCGCCGACAGGGGCGTTTCCTCGGAAGGCTTGAGGACAATCGTGCACCCGGACGCGAGGGCGGGACCGATCTTCCATCCGCACAGCAGAAGCGGGAAGTTCCACGCGGTGATCGCGCCCACCACCCCGACCGGCTCACGTTCGGTGCGTATGTAAATGTTGGGATGAGATACCGGGACGGTCGAACCGACAATCTTGGTGGGCCAACCGGCGTAGTAGTGAAATGCTCGGGCGGCGAACTCGACATCGATGTTTCGTGCTGCGCCGAGAACCTTTCCTGCATCAAGGACCTCGAGCTGAGCGAAGTCGTCGGCGTGCTGGTAGATCAGATCGCCGATCCGGTGGAGGATGCGTCCGCGGTCGAGTGGGCTCATCTGCCGCCAGGGAGCGGACTCGGCGAACGCGCGCCGGGCCGCCTCGACCGCGTCGGCGACGTCGTCCACCCCTCCCGAGGCCGCAACCGCAATCTGGCGCCCGGTTGCCGGGTCGAAGATGGGAAGCTCCTCGCCGCTGCGCGCTGCGCGCCGTTCGCCGTCGATGAAGACGTGCGGCGCCGCGTCCAAACGCTTGACGACAGCCGAGGAGAGCAGGTGATCAGTCGATGCGGTGGTTGTCATCGTGCCTCTCAAAATGGATATGTGATACATCGGGTGTGACGCACATTACGTCAGGACGCCCATGAAGTCGAGTCCGACCTGGACGGTGTGGAAACGCGATACGCAGAACTCGACGGGCTGACGACGGATGGTTTCGAAAACCAGCAGGTCAGATCGATACTGAAGGTGTCTCGGCGGGGAAAAGCGCGGGTGTGGTGTGTTGCCGAGGGCGATGTGCCCGCCCTCCTGTCGACCGCGTTACACTAGCGATTGTTGATGATTGATCAAATTAGGAGTCGATATGACCACGTCCGACGCTGAGGTCGAATTGTCGAATCGTCGTGCACGGAACGGTGGCAGGAGTGAGGATGCTCGTCCTCATGTCTCGCGGCGGAACATGAGTGGTCAGGTCGTCGACTACATCAAGAACATGATCTTCGACGGGTCTCTGATCCGGGGGCAGCGAGTGCCACAGGACCAAATCGCCAAAGACCTCGGGGTCAGTCGCCTGCCGGTTCGGGAAGCGCTCATCACTCTCGAGGCCGAGGGGTTGATCGACTCCGAACCTCATCGTGGTTCTTTCGTCGTTCCCATCCTGCGCGAGGACATCGACGATCACTACCGGATCTACGGAATGGTGCAGGGGCTCGCATCGCGGCGCGCTGCGTCGCGGATCACGCAACCAACGCTTGCCCGGCTGCAGGAGCTGCACGAGGGCATGCAGGCGAGCGATGATCCTGATCTATTACACAACCTGAACTGGGAGTTCCACGCTCTCATCAACCAGACCGGTGGCAGTCGGCGCCTGTTGTCGGTGCTGCGGCAGCTGGCCAAGAACCTGCCACGGGCCGTGTACGAGGCACCCCCGGGGGCGAGCCCGGAAGCCAATCGGGGGCACCAGAAGATTTTGGACGCCTTGAGGAGTGGAGACGCGGCAGCGGCGGATGCCGCATCGCGCGAACATGTCCAGTTCGAGGGGGAGTACGTGATCGCCAAGCTCAAGCGCGATGGGATCCTCGCCGACGACGCCTAGTGGCAGGCACAAACTTGTCAGTTCTACGTCGTTCACGGCCTGGCCGGCAGGTGGCCGGGTACGGCGGGGCGAGTGTCAGCGAGTGGGGCATGCGATTCGCGGCTGGCGCAACACCAGTGCAATGACTTCTGCCCGTGTGCGCACGCCCAGCTTGCGCAGGATACTGCTGACGTGAAAGCGCACGGTGCTCTCGGCGATGTAGAGCTGCTGTCCGATCTCGCGGTTGGACGAGCCCGCGACCAGGCACCCGAGCACGTCGCGCTCTCGGCCGCTCAATGATGGCCAGGATGCCGAACCGCCGGTGCCATGGATGTCTTTTGGAACCGCGACGAGCTGACTGAGGATGTCGAGAGCCACACGACGGGCGGCCTGGTCGTCCAGCTCGTCCGATCGCAGTGCCGTCACTGCGCGGTGGACAGCGGAACACCTCACGGCACCAGGAACTGTCTCGTTCCGCGAATAGCAGTCGGGACAGGATGTCGACACCTATACCTCCTTTCTAGGCACTGCCGCTTCACGAAGCTCAGATTGTATCAACTATTCGTGCGCTTCCAGCGGGTGCGGGGGTAAACGTCCGGCAGCCTTGTCGAACATCGCCAGTTCAACCGTCCTTTCAAGGACGAAGGGACGAGTCGTTGGCCGTAAGACTTGATAAGTGATACAAAAAGACGCACACTTTGTGGCGCGCGCCACAGCGTGTTCCCCTCCTCCTCGATCGCCCCTCGACGTCACCAGGAGATCCGATGACAGAAATAGCCGTTGACGATGGTTTGCGCGAGAGACCGCCAGCCACTCCTGCCTCGGAGGGGCCGCTGAGGCCCTATCACTGGGCCGTCATGGTGCTCGGCGTGCTCGGTTACGCGACCATCGCGGCCGACGCCGCAATCTTCCCCACCAGTTACCCCCTCGTCCAACAAAGTCTGGGATTCTCCGACAGCGCTGTCGGATACATCTATGCAGCCGGATTCTTCACCTGCGGTGTCATCGCTATGTTCCTCATCGGCCCCATGACCGACCGGTTCGGCCGTAAGCCTCTATTCATAGCGGCTATCGCGATTTGCTCGGCGTTCACGATTCTGACTGGCTTCGCCTGGAACACAGCATCATTCGGTGTCATGCGGTCGATCGCAACCATCGGTTATGTCTCGTGGGGGCTAGCCACCGTACTCATTGCGGAATCGGTACCCGCGAAGCATCGCGGATGGATGACCGGGACTGTGCCAGTGGGGTGGGCCATCGGATTCGGATCGTCGGCGTTCTTCTCCGAACACATCGCCGCCGGCATGGGATGGCGGGCGGTGTTCTGGATCGTCGGCACACTCCCCTTGGTCTTCGGTATCGCCGTCTCCTTCGTCATCAAGGAAACACCGCACTTCCAGGATCTCCAGCATGCCCGTCGAACTGGGGCGAGCAGGTTCCACATCGACGTCGCTATGACGGAGAAGAGTGTGCTCGCTCAGCTGTGGGCAGCCGATATGCGTCGCCGCACCATCGGCGTCACCGTGTTCTTCCTCTTCATCGTGCCCCAATACGCCATCATGTCCTACTTCGGACTGAGCTTCATGCAGGCGAAGGACATTTCGTTCCTCGAGGCCAACCGTGCGATCAGCTGGGCGAACTGGCTCGGTATCGTCACCATCCTCGCCGCCAGTTTCCTCACACGGGGCAAAGGTGCCCACTACACCCTCACGGCCGTTGGAGTGCTCGGATCTGTATGCGCCATCTTCATGGTGTACCTGGCGACACCGTCGACGATCGTGCCCTGGTTCATCGTGTACGTCTTGATCACCATCGGTCTCTGGGGCGGATCCTCGAATTTTCTCCAGGAAGCCTTCCCCACGCGTATCCGTGGCACGGGCGGAGCCTGGGGTTCGGGCATGCTGTGGGCCAGCTACGGAACTCTCGCGCTCGTCGTCGCCCCGCTGCTGACCCTCTACAGCTGGAATGTGCTGGTCATCGTCTTCGGTGCCGTGCTGCCGCTGATCGCGTTGGTCGGCCTGTGGCTGGTCCCGCAGCCGAAGGCGCTCAACTCCAACCTCGAAGACCTGGTGCACTGACATGCGTTGCTGCACAACCGGGACCAACCGGAGCATTGCGACCCCGCCATCGAACAAAATCCCCTTGTGCTACCCCACCGGCCCCTGGCCGAGCGACACGATGCCCTGGCCCGAAGGAAAGAACCGATGAACGTTTTCGACGTCGAAGATCACGGACCCGGCCCAGCAG
This sequence comes from Rhodococcus koreensis, assembly GCF_017068375.1. Classification (NCBI taxonomy): domain Bacteria; kingdom Bacillati; phylum Actinomycetota; class Actinomycetes; order Mycobacteriales; family Nocardiaceae; genus Rhodococcus; species Rhodococcus koreensis. The sequence goes on along the minus strand of NZ_CP070610.1, from coordinate 234,520 downwards.
TGCTTTTCAGCCACGGCACGCTCCTGGATCGGACCATGTACGCCGCGCAAACCGCTGCTCTGGCCGATCGCTGCCGGACCATCGCCTATACCAGCAGGGCCGGAACATCGGAATACGCCACCGCGTACGACCTCGACTCGCTGGTCTCCGATTGCCTGGAGGTGGCCGCGCGAGCAGGAGTCGACCGATTCGTGCTGGTGGGAATGTCGGTGGGCGGGTTCATGGCGATCGAGTTGGCCTTGAAGTACCCAGAACGGCTGGCCGGGCTGGTCCTGATGGACACGATGGCAGACGCCTACACCAGCGAGGAGAAGGCTCAGTTCGCCGAAGTGTTCCTGCCCATGAAGAGCGAAGACCCCATCCCCGCGACCTTCGCAGAAACTTTCATTCCTATCATTTTCGGCCCGCAGGCCGTCGCGAACCGTCATGACTTGATCGATTCGTGGGTGCGCAAGTGGCGAGCTAGACCATCGCGGTCGGTGTGGGGCGAATACAACTCGTGGATCAGCAAGAGCGACCGCCTCTCCCGCCTGTCCGAGATAGAGATCCCGACCCTCATCGTGCACGGTGAGCAGGACAACGGCATCGACATTGCAGCTGCCGAACGGATGCATGCCCGGATACCGGGATCAGCTTTCGCCCGAATCCCCGGCGCGGGCCACCTGGTGACTGAGGAAAACCCCGACGCCGTATCAACGGCGCTGGCCAGCTTCCTTGACGCCCTTCCGCGTTGGTAGGCCCGACCGCACAGCCTCGCCCACCCCACGCCACCGACGACCCTGCACATGGACACCGAATGAAACCCACCACCCTCGACAACGACGTCACGATCATCTCCGGCGGCAGCCGCGGCATCGGCGCCGCCATCGTCCGGACACTGAGCGAGCACGGCAGTGCGGTCACCATCGCCGGCGGCTGCGCCGAGAGCGGCCGTCGACTTGCCGACGAACTGGGTCCACGATGTCACTACATCCCACATGACGTCACCGACGAACAATCCTGGCAGGACGTCATCGACAGCACCGTCGACCGGCACGGCAAGGTGACGGCACTGGTCAACAATGCGGGTATCTACAAACCGGAAGGCGACATCGAGAACACCAGTCCGGAGAACTTCAACTCCCATTACCGGGTCAACCAACTCGGAGTCTTTCTCGGCATGAACGCCGTCGCGGGGCTGATGAAGGCAGCCCGCCACGGCAGTATCGTCAACATCTCCTCCATCGCCTCCCACCGCGCCTACCCCAACCAAATCTCCTACACCACAACCAAATGGGCGGTTCGAGGTATGACCAAAGCTGCCGCAGTGGATCTCGGACAGTTCGGCATCCGGGTCAACTCGGTTCATCCCGGATTCATCGATACCAGCGTGCTGGACGTTGTTCCCGACTCACAACGAGAGGCCGTGGTCAGCGCGACACCACTCGGGCGCCTCGGCCAGACCGACGAAATCGCTGCATCCGTGGCCTACCTTGTCTCCCCGTCGAGCGGCTTCGTCACCGGCGCCGAACTCGTGATCGACGGCGGACTCTCCGCATGAACGTCGCCCACTCCCAGCCCCCGTGCCAACACGTCACCACGACTACTCCCTCGAGCCATTTTCCTGGAGGAACCCATCATGAGCGTGACTGAAAAACGCTCCACCACAAAGATGCTGCGGGTTACCGCAGCAGGATTCGCCGGCACTGCCCTCGAGTACTACGACTTCTTCCTGTACGGCACCGCCGCAGCCCTCGTGTTCGGGCCCTTGTTCTTCCCGTCATACAGCCCGCTAGCAGGGACCCTCGCCTCCTTCGCGACTTTCGCGGTCGGATTCCTGGCCAGGCCGTTGGGCAGTGTTCTCTTCGGCGGAATGGGGGACAAGGTCGGTCGGCGCAAGACGCTCGTGTTTTCGCTGTTGATGATGGGCACCGCGACGGTTCTGATCGGCGTACTTCCGACATTCGAGCAAGTCGGCTGGTTCGCTCCGCTCCTGCTGGTCACCCTCCGATTCGTGCAAGGCATCGCGATGGGCGGAGAGTGGGGTGGAGCTGCTCTGATGCTCGTCGAGCATTCACCCCCGCACCGGCGCGGGCTGTACGGAAGCACCGTTCAGATGGGGGTACCCGGCGGACTCCTGCTGTCGACCATCGCCATCACCGTCAGTGACCACATTTCCGGCGACGCCTTCGAGACCTGGGGTTGGCGGATCCCGTTCCTGCTCAGCGCCGTCCTTTTCGCCATCTCGATGTTCATTCGCCTCGGCGTCGAGGAAACTCCGGACTTCACCGAACTGCAGACCGCCTCGGCCCAGCAAAGCACCCCGGTGCGTTCACTACTGCGCAATCAATGGCGGGAAGTCGCTCTGGCCGCGGGCGTCATCGCGCCTGGAGGCATCCTGTTCTATCTGGTGTCCACCTACGCCGTCTCCTACGGCACCACGATCTTGGACATCAGCCGCACCTCGATGCTCAATGCGCTGCTCGCCGCATCAATCGTCTACTTGATCAGCCTGCCGGTATCCGGTCATCTGAGTGACCGGTTCTCCCGCCGCATCGTCATTCTCGCCGGGTGCTTCACCGCTCTGTTCGGAGGTTTCGTGCTGTTCGCGCTGATGGATACCGGGTCGGGGTGGGCCGCGTTCTTGGGTATCACCTTCATGCTGGCGGTGGTGCATTCGGCACTGCAAGCCCCGCAGCCGGCGTTCCTTGCGGAGCGATTCAGTGTCGATGTCCGGTTCAGCGGCGTCGCGTTGAGTCAGGCGCTGTCAGTTAGTGTCATCGGTGGCACCGCCCCGTTCATGGCGACGCTGTTCTACAGCTGGACACACTCCACCTGGCTGATCTGTACCTGGCTCGCACTCTGGAGCGTGGCTGGGGCCGTCTCGACGATCGCGCTCAGCAGGAGACCATGCGCGATCGACGATGCCGACCAGCGACCGGCCGATACCGACCGGGAACCCCGACTCGGTGCGTCACGACAACTGACCGGCACCCACGAATAGTTCCGTAGATGCGCATAGCTCCGCGGACACCGCATCCGCGGAGCTATGCGCCGGGGGTACCCGGCGCGCCACCGACATAACGCCACTCGATCCGACCACGCAGTCCGCCGAGAATCTCGGCGGGCGTCGTCCCGAGCGCGTGAGCCCACCGCTGCGCACCCGCGGTGCTGCCAGCGGTTCCCCCGAACAACACGGCGCGATCTCCTTCCACCACATCGGTGTCGGTCCCGAGGTAGACCAGTATCTGATCCATGCACACCCGCCCGACCTGAGGGCGCCACCTGCCGCCCAGCAGCACCGACATACGGCCACCCAGCGCACGCGGAATCCCGTCCGCGTACCCCACAGGCAGCAATGCGATCGAACAGTCCCTCTCTGCCACCCACCGGAATCCGTACGAGACCCCATCGCCCGCCGCGATCTTCTTCACCAGCGCCACCTCCGCCGACAACGTCAGGGCCGGAACCAGTTCCGCTTCGAGGGCAGAACCGGTTGGCGCGACACCGTACAGACCGAGATCGGCGCGGACCAGGTCGAAGCGTAAGTCACTGCGACGCAGCGCCTGCGCGCCGGCGAGATGGGCGGATTCGAAGGTCACCCCGGCTGCGCGTGCGAACCGTAAGTACTCGAGAAAATGGTCGCGGTCTCGATCCACCACAGAGTCGGCATTGGTGTCGTCGCCGGTCGACGAGTAGATGCCGCGAACGTGCACCGTCCCCTCCGATTGAGCGGCGCGTAGCGACCGGATCAGATCTGCCCAGTGCGGGACCCGCTGGGGTGCACGTCCGCAGTCGACGGCCACCTGGACCGTCGCAGTTGTCCCGCACCGTGCCGCCGCCCTCACGGCCGCCACCTGATCGGCGGATTCAACCGTTACGGCGACGCCGGTTCGTATTCCCGCGTCGAGGCAGTCCTCCCCGTACCCACGTACCGGCGCGAACGCCAGGATCGGGGCGCCGATACCGGCCCGGCGAAGTGCGCACCCTTCATCGATCGTCCGAACCCCCAGTTCCCGCGCCCCAGCCGCCAAGGCGGTGACCGCCACCGGCACCGCACCGTGGCCGTACGCGTTGGCCTCGACTACCGCCATCAACGACGCCGTCCCGGCCCGAGCGGCCAGGGCCCTCGTGTTCCGGGAGGTGGCGTCCAGGTTCACACAGGCCTCGATCACCGGTCGACGGCCCTCCAGAGATCCGGCGCCGGGAGCGACATCGGTCTCCGAGTGGAAGGCTGACACGGTTCTGGCCCTCGATTCAATGGCAAGCACCCACCCATACAGGGGTGGGGAGAACGGAGTGCCTCGGACGAGGCTGCGAATTCTGCCTGACACCTTACTCGGCCACAACCTCGGTCATCGGGCATGTAATTTGACCACGTTAAGCCCAGTTCGGTCGACTGCCAGATTATCCTCGATTCAGTAGGCGAGGTGGGTGATGAGCCGATTCAAGGCACCAGATGCCGGTCCGAGGGGATAGATGGCCGAGACCGATCCGGGGGCAACACAGCGCGACCAGACTCCAGACATCGCCACGGAGCTGGCGGCGGAGGGATTCGAGTGCGCCACCGAGATCGGACGGGGCGGCTTCGGGATGGTGTACCGCTGCGAAGAGCGGACTCTCGATCGCGTCGTCGCGGTCAAGGTGCTCACCACCTATCACGACTCGGAAGGCGTGGCCCGCTTTCTCCGTGAGCAAAAAGCAATGGGACGCCTGTCCGGGCACCCCAACATAGTCACGATTTATCGCGTCGGAACGACGGGCGCCGGCCAACCGTACATCGTCATGCACTACCACGAGCCGGGCTCCCTCCAGGCACTGATCGAGTCGGGTCCGATTTCCTGGATCCGTGTCCTGCACCTCGGGATCAAGGTGGCCGACGCGCTCGAGGCCGCCCACCAGCAATCCATCCTGCACCGAGACATCAAACCCGCGAACATCTTGATCGACACCTTCGGAGAGCCGCAGCTGACAGATTTCGGCATCGCCCGCATCACCGGCGGATTCGAGACCACGGCCGGTGTCGTGACCGGATCACCCGCCTACACCGACCCCGACGTGCTGCTCGGGCATCCCCCCAGCCCAGCCGGCGACATCTATAGCCTCGGAGCGACCCTGTTCAGCGCGCTCACCGGACACGCGGCCTTCGAACGGCGCAGCGGTGAGCCTCTGATCGCTCAGTTCCGGCGCATCACAAATCCGACCGGTCCCTTGCTAGGTGACTGGCGGGGAGACATCCCCGAGGAACTCTGCACTGCGATCGAGCATGCCATGGACCGCGATCGCGGCAACCGTCCCCGCGCGGCAGCCGAATTTGCGGACCAGTTACGCCGCGTCCACCACAACTCCGAGAGCAGCGCACCCGAGGGGATCGCGCCAGAATTGAGCGCCGACCCAGAACACAATTCATCAGCATCCGGTTTCCAATCCCCGTCACCGCACTCGCGGACGCCGACACCCTCCGGTCGGTACTCGGCACCTCCCACGCCCGCCACCAGATTCCGACCACCACCACCGAGCCGCACCCTGGTCCCCCGTGCCCGCCTGATGCAGGCTCTCCACACCGATCGACGGCGGCGCCTGGCCGTGATTCACGCACCCACCGGCTACGGAAAAAGCACCACGGCGGCACAGTGGCTCCGTCAGCTCGCCGACGAGGGCATCGCCACCGCATGGTTGACCGTCGACCGAGACGACAACAATCCGCTGTGGTTCCTCGCACATCTCATCGAAGCCGTCACCACCGCATTGCCGGCCGTGGCGACCGACTTGCGGGACACCTTCGAAGCACACGGTGACCACGCATGCCCGCACGTGCTGACAACGCTGATCAACACACTGCACGATCAGGACCAACACCTGGCCCTCGTCGTCGACGACTGGCATCGGGTCTCGGATCCCTCGAGTGTGGCGACGCTGACGTACCTACTGGACAACGGGTGCCACCACATCCAGGTCATCGTGACCAGTCGCAGCAAAACAGGACTGCCGATGAGCCGAATGCGCGTTCTCGACGAACTGGTCGAGATCGATTCGGCAGTACTGCGATTCGACGAAGAAGAAACACGCACCTTCCTCACCGAAACATCGGGAGTGGACCTGGCGACAAGTGACATCGCCAACCTGGCGAGGTCGACCGACGGGTGGGCCGCCGCCATCCAGCTGGCGTCGCTATCTCTGCGCTCGTCCGCGGACCCCGCCGGTTTCATCGAACACCTCTCGGGCCGCCACCAAGCGATCGGAGATTTCCTCGCCGAGAACGTCCTCGACTCCATCGACACGGACACACGCGCATTTCTGCTGGCCACCGCCATTCCCGACCGCATCTGCGCCGACCTCGCCTCCACCCTGACCGACGTGCGACGCGGACAGGCGATGCTCGAGCTGATCGAAGAACGCGACCTGTTCCTGCGTCGAGTCGACGACGAAGGACACTGGTTCCGCTACCACCACATGTTCGCCGAATTCCTACGCGGCCGCCTCGACACCGACTTTCCCGGACGATCGGCGCAGTTGCATCGCTCCGCCTCCACCTGGTTCGCCGAGCACCACTTCCTCAGCGAAGCGGTCGATCACGCACTGCGTGCCGGCGATACGACCGGTGCGGTGGAACTGATCGAACGCGACGGGACGTATCTGCTCGAGCATTCGCAGATGTCGACGTTGCGTGGACTCGTCGACAAGCTGCCGATCGACAGCGCGGTATCGAATCCGCGGCTGCAGCTCGCCGCCGCCTGGTCGAACATCCTGCTCTACAACCCCGACCCGGCTCTGCAGGCACTCGACCGCGTCGATACCGCGCTCACCCACCGCAGCGACCCGGACACCCCCGCGCTGGCCGCCGAAGCGTCGGTGGTCAGAGCAGCCGTGGAATTGCGCGCCGACCGCGCCTCTCGCATCGACGACTTGGTGCGTCCGTGTCTCGATCGACCCGATGATCTCAGGCCGTGGGTCGTATCCGTCGCGGCGAACGTCGCGACGTTCGCCGCAATCTGCCAAGCGGACTATCGCGCCGCCTATGCCCTTCAGCAATGGGCCGCAACGTATCACCAGCGGAACAACGGGCCGTACAACTCGGTGCACGGACACTGTTGGGTGGGTATAGCCGCCTTCGAGCAACTCGACGTGAGCTTGGCGGAATCGAGTTTCCGAACCGCGATGAAGATCGCTCAGCAAATGGATGGACGTCGGTCGTACACAGCTCGGCTGGCCGGGGGCCTGCTCGGTGAAGTTCTGTACGAGAAGGGTCAGATCGTCGAGGCCGAGCGACTGCTCGACGACGGATTCGACCTCGGGCCACACGCGGGGGCCGTCGACTTGAAGATCACCCGGTACGTCGTCGGAGCCCGAATCAAAGCGATTCGCGGTGACCGTTCGGCGGCGGTTCAACGGCTGGACGAGGGCGCACGATTCTCCATGCAGATGCAGCTGCCGAGGCTCCACAGCGCCATCGTCAACGAAGCGGCGCGCCTGGATCTCGTCCTGCCGTCCTCAGATGCACAACCTGAGGACCTCACCTATGCCGAACGCGCCGAGCAAGTGTCCGGTCTCGACGAGGCGATCGCGCAGTACCGGGAGGAGGCGGCAATCCGGGGATTGGTGCGAACCGGATCCCCGGCGAATACCGACCTCGCATGCCAGTGGGCCAGAGAGTGGGTAGAGCGCCTCGCGGACAGCGAACGCCACCGGGCCGCGCTGCGGGCCCGCCGACTGCTGGCCGGCTGCCTCGCCGCATCCGGCCGCAGCGAAGAGGCCGGAAAGGTGCTCACCGAGGTGATAGCCCGCTGCTCGCAGGCCGGGTTGGTGCGGTTCCTCGCCGACGGGGGCGAACACGTCATGGACACCCTCCAACACATCGTCGACACCGACCATCCACCAACTCATCCGCCGCACTCGTCGGACGTGCCCCGCGACTTCTTGTTGGCGGCGCTCGCGGCTGATGCCGGCCTGACGTGAGACCCCCTACCGCAGGGGGGACACCGCATCGTCGGTGTCGTGTTGAACTGACCATCGGGCCACGGTTCCCGCGGCAGAGAAGAGGATCAGGCCCGCCCCGATGGCGAGCCAGATGGCTGCCGTAAGCATGCCGATGCCAAAACCCCACGGGCTGACCCCCGAAGCGAGTGCCGGACCGGCGCTGGCACCGAGGAAGGTAAAGGATCCGTACAGTGCCGTTGCGCCGCCCGTTTCCTCCGGATGTACTTGCGCCAGAAGTGATTCGACGATGGCCGACGCCGTAATGGCGATGGCCGCCACGAGCACCAGCACCGTGATCGACAAGGCAACCAGGGAACCTGACAGAACCGATCCGCCCGCACCCATCGCCGCCACACCCATCGCCGCCACACCCATTGCCGCCGCGCCCCGGCGGGCCGGTCGGCACCGCCTCAGCACCCGACCCAGAAATGGAATGACGAGCAGTGCCGGCACGGTGGCCAATCGCAGCACCTGCAGGGCCTCGGGATTTCCGGCAATTGAAGGCGGCCCCACCAGCGAGATGGTGGTGAAGACGCTGACATACGCCCCGAGGAAAGTGGCTGCAGCACCAAACAGCGCGACCAACCGCCACCTGCCCAGAATCGTCACCAGGACTCCGAAAAGGCGCGTACCACCGGGGTGGTCCCTGGGCCGCGCCCTCGGAACCAACGCAGCAACTGCCACGGTTGCCACCACGAGCGCGCCTGCGCCGACCACAAAGACCGCACGCCAGCCAGCTGCAGCGGCGATCATCTGCGCGGCGACGGGAACGACCGCCGCAGCGGCGAGAAAACCGCTGGTCAAGCAGCTCAAAGCAAGTAGGCGGTGGCGCGGATCGATGCTCTCGGCGATATACGTGAACGCGGCCGGGGCGAAGGCGGCGGCTGCGCAGCCCTGCCCCGCGCGAGCGATCAACTCCAGAAGGAGCGTGGACGGCAGCGCTGCCAGCAGTGTGGTGACCGCGGCGGCGAACAGGCCGACCGTCATCACGGTATGCGGCCCGAACCGCGACGCCAGCGGCCCCGCGGCGAGGAAGCCGAGAGCATAGGCGACGCCGAACACAGTGGAGGTTGCCGTCACGTGCGCAGGGTCGACACCGAAGGTAGCGGCCATCTGCGGAAGTAGCGCCAGTACCGAGTACATCTGTCCCACAGCGGTGATGGCCGTAACGGTGAGAATGACGATTACTCGTCCGGACGGGGCATATCGATCCCGGACTACGTTGATCGGACCGATGTCGGTGTTCGGCTGTAGGCCCACACCGCCTCCTTCGTGCGTTCCCGATGGGTGAACCGTGTGATGGTCGCGCCTATCGCTTCGTGGTGGCCCAGTAGCACACCGGGCACGGATCGTGGGCCCCCATCAGCGGCTCCGGCGCAGGTCCATCCGGTAGCTGTAGCGGCGGGGATTGAGTCGCGAGGTGGTGAACTCGACCGGCCGCCCCCCGGCGTCGTGGTACAGCCGCTCGATGAGCAAGACGGCGTCTCCCGCCGAGCATCCGATCAGTTCGCTCTCCGCCTCCTCGGCTTGGGTGGCGTGGATATTCTGAGTTGCGGAGACGATGCTCTCGGGTAGTAATCGCTCTGCCGATTGAATGATCGTGCTGTCGGTCTCCCACAGTCCCCGCTCGATCACGTTGTCCGCCAATGAGGAAACCATGTAGTGCCGGGTCAAAGCGAAAGGCGCATGGTTGTAGCAGCGTTGGACGAGTGCGCAGCGGACGTCTGAGATATCCGCACCGAGGTGGCGGGCGATCGCGGGCTCGCTCACTCCCCGTCGGAAAGGCTCGAGTAACCGGGTGGTGGTGCCGGGCCAGCTCATGATTTCGTCGAGCGATCCGATTGCACGCTGGTAGCGACCTGAGTTCGTCTCGTGCCCAATCAAGTACGTGCCACTGCCCTGGACGCGGTGCACCATGCCCTCCTCGACCAGGTGACCGATCGCTTGCCGGATCGTGTGTCTGCTGACGCCGAAACTCTGCCGAAGTTGGTCTTCGGTGGGCAGCTTGTCACCCACGGCGTACTCACCGCGTTCGGCTCGCCGCCGAAGTTGTTCGGCGACGAGCCGGTACGCGGGACGCCTGAGATACGAATGCGTCTCCACAATCACGCCTGTCTGTCATTTCCTCGCGGAGGGTGCTTCCTCGCTGAACAGCGACACCCCGCGGGTCTCGGGCAGATACCGCAGCAGAAGCACGAACGACAGCGCTGCAATCGCGACCAGGTAGAGAGCGGGCGCGACGATGAGCGCTGCGGCAGCTGCGATGGCGGTGGCGATGAACGGGCCGGGCCCGCCGATGAGGGCCTGCGCGACGTTGAAGCCGATCGAGCTACCCGTCACCCGCAGTCGGGCCGGGAAGAGCTCGACCATGAGAACGCCGAGCATGACATTGGCCAGGGCCTCGAAGGCCGCGAAAATCACCAGGCCGATCAGGGCGAGGTACCAGGTGCCGGTCGAGAGCAGAACGAAGCAGGGGACGGCGGTCAGAGCAATGCCACCGGCGCCGAGCAGCATCGTGCGTCGGCGACCGATACGGTCGCCGATCATCCCTGCCACGGGGCACATGAGCGAGTAGATGAGCAACCCGAGCACCGCGAGTTCGAGGGCGGCGGTCTTGGTCATGTGGACCTCGACAGTGAGGAAGGTGACCACGAAGGTTGCAAGGTAGTAGAAGCCGAGGCCGGTCACCGCGGTGCAGACGAACACCAGGAGGATTCCGGATCGGCTGTGCTTGCCGGCGTTGCGCAGGGGGGCGTGCTCGACCTCGTGAGCGCGCTGGAGCTCCTGGAATACGGGAGTGTCCTCGAGCCGGAGCCGGACGTAGAGGCCGAGGACGGCCAGCGGGCCGGCGACGAGGAAGGGGACGCGCCAACCCCAGGTCGTCATCTGGTCGTCGGACAGCAGGGTGGTCAGCAGCAAGGTCACCGCACCCCCGGCCATGACCCCGATGCCGGCGCCGGCGGAGACCACACTGCTCCACAGCCCGCGTCGGCGGGCCGGTGCATATTCGACGAGGAAGGCAGCTGCGCCGGCGTACTCGCCACCCGCGGAGAATCCTTGGGCGCACCGAAGGAGCACCAGAAGAGCGGGAGCGGCAAGGCCGATCGTGGCGTAGGTCGGCAGGATGCCGATGCCGATGGTGCAGATACCCATGACGACGATTGCGAGTGAGAGCGCCGCACGGCGACCGGCGCGATCGCCGAAAGCCCCGATCAGCAGCCCCCCGAGCGGACGAAAGAGGAACGCGACGCCGAAAACGGCGAGGGAGGCCAACAGCGACGTAGTGGCGTTCCCGGACGGAAAGAACAGCGCCCCGATGGTCGCGGCCAGAAACCCGTACACCGCGAAGTCGAACCACTCGAGGAAGTGGCCGATGCCCGCGGCGACGGCCACGCGTCGAGACACTTGGGGTGCCAGCGTCCCCGATGAGGTCAGCGCATCAGTCGTCGGTGCATCTCCCGCAATCGTGGGGGGTAACGGCGATACAGGGGGTGGGTTCGTCATCGAGGTCTCCTCGGGAAGCGTCGTGGACTTCTTTCGCCACGACGTGAATTTGGTCCTGCGGGAATCTGATCGGTCTTTTGGCGCGCCCATGATCCTCCGCCTGGCAGCTCGCAGTGAAGTAAGCCACAGTTGTACGGATGACTTGAAGCTAGTCAGGGTCGGTGCTTGCGTCAACCCCTTAAAAGTTGCGGGCCGGCCGCTGGGCGGGAACTGGCCGAAGAAAATGCTGTGAACTGGCTATTTAATGCCCACTGGCGTCTAGTCCATGGGCGGAATGGGAAGGGTTCGGTTTCGGTTCGCGTCGTGATTGACAGATGCAAGACTTCGCAATAGTGTCTCAAGTCATACGGACAAATTGTGGCGACGGCGGGGATCGGATCCGCGTCCGCGGGCGGCTCCCACAGGAACCGCAACTGACGTGTCCACGAATCATGGAAGGGAAGTGCGCATGTCTGGCAGCACGATCGCCGAACGACTCGGTGTCTTCGCCGCAGGTCTGGAGGTCGATGCGCTTCCACAATCGGTCGTCGAGCGGACGACAGGGTGCCTCATCCACGTGTTGGCGGTGGGGATGGCCGGGTCTGCGGCCGGCTTCGGTCGACAGGCCGAGCAGGCCAGCCCTGGAGTGAGTTCGCCTCCGAACCTGGAGGGATACGCCCGCTCGCTGGTGACCGGGCAATGGCATCCGGCCTCGACGGCGGCCTTCATCAACGGAGTGCATCTGCATGCCCGGGCGCAGGAAGACACACACGGTACTTTTCATCCGGGAGTGAGCGTCATCCCCGCAGCCCTGGCGGCCGCAGAGTCCAGCGCTGTCGACGGCCGGACCCTGCTGGCGGCGGTTGTCGCGGGTTACGAGGTGGGTATTGCACTGTCGGGGCCGCTCACGGACCTGACCACCCCGCCCTTTCGTGCGACGGCGGTCTTCGGGCCGGTGGCTGCCGCCGCTGCCGTCGGGCGGATCCGCGGCCTGAGCGGCGAACGCATGACCTCCGCACTGGCGATCGCCGCATCGATCTCGGGTGGCACGTCCGAATCGTTCGGTGCGGGAACCGACGAGTGGCATTTCCAGTCGGGGATCGCGGCGACGAGCGGGCTGATGGCAGCGCAACTCGCCGAAACCGGTGTCGCGGGGTCCCGGACGGCGTTCGAGGCCGAAGCAGGATTCCTCGACTGCTTCTCGCGATCGCGGGAGGGAGCGGACACACTCGCCCGTGACCTCGGCCGGTCCTGGAACATCCTTGACGTCACCTTCAAGCCGTACCCGGTGTGTGCGTTCAATCAGGCGCCGGCCATGCTCGCGGTGCGGCTTCGCGAGTCCGGTCTCCGCGCCGACGAGGTCGCGTCGATCCGGCTGCGGATGAACGAACGCGAAGCCACCTATCCGGGCATGCCCTCGCGGGGGCCCTTCGCCAGCACCTCACAGACACTCATGAGCGCCAGATTCGCCTTCGCGACCGGTCTCGTCCAAGGCGACATCACCTACGACCTGCTGCAACAGTTCACCGATCCCCAGGTGCTCGACCTCATCGGCAAGATCGACCTCGTCGCCGAGCCGGGACGCTCAGCGAAAACCGCACACGCCACCGTGACCCAGATCGACGGCACCACGGTCCACGACGCCATCGAGGACTCCGATGCGATGCTGTCGTGGCACATGGACGGCGTCGTCCGCAATGCCGAACGCCTCGCGACCGAGATTCCGTTGGTGGCAGAGGAATTGGAGACCTTGGTCGACAGCGTGGCCACGTTGCCGCAGGCGTCCTCCGTCGACCCGTTGATCCGGTCGGCACTGGCGGGAATCTCCGTCGGAACGTGAGGACAGCATCCCCACATCCTCCTTGATGTGCGCGGTACCTCGAAGCCGATACCGCGGCCCCAATTGACAGTGCCGGGCACTCGGTCCGGCCGTGAAACGAGAAAGAGCACTATGACCGAGAACGTCGTTGCCACCGCCGAGAGACGAAACAGTGAACTCCAACACCGAAAGATGTACATCGACGGCGAATGGGTCGATGCGATTTCCGGTGAGGTTTTCGAGACCGTCAACCCGTACAACGGGCAGGCCTGGGCCACTGCACCACTCGCTGGACCGGCCGACGTGAAGAAGGCCGTCGAGGCCGCACGCCGGGCGCTGTCCGGGCCGTGGGGATCGATGTCCGCGGCGCAGCGAGGTGTCCTGATCCGCAGGTTGGCGGCGCTGATCGAGCCCCAAGCAGAGGAGCTCGCGCGCATCGAGACCACCGACAACGGCAAGGTCATCCGCGAGACACGCGGCCAGATGGCCGGGCTACCGGCGACCTACGAATTCTTCGCCGGCGCTGCCGACAAGATTTTCGGTGACACCATCTCCGCGCCCCAGACGAACTTCTTCACCTACACCCGCCGCGAGCGGATCGGCGTGGTCGCCGCAATCTTGCCCTGGAACAGCCCGCTGTTCCTGCTGGCGAGCAAGCTCGCGCCCGCCCTGGCCGCGGGATGCACATTTGTCGCCAAGCCGGCCGAGCAGACGCCGTCGTCCACCCTCGAGTTCGCGAAACTCGTTGATGAAGCCGGTTTCCCGCCTGGAGTGTTCAACGTCGTCACCGGCGCCGGAGCCACTGGAGCCGCGCTGACCGCCGAACCCGGGGTGGACAAAGTCACCTTCACCGGATCGACTGCCACCGGAATCGCGGTCATGAAGAGCGCCGCCGACCACATCGCGGAGGTCACCCTCGAACTCGGCGGCAAGTCCCCGAACATCATCTTCCCCGACGCCGACATCGATGCGGCCGTCAACGGGGTGATGGCAGGAATCTTCGCCGCCACCGGTCAGACCTGCATCGCAGGAAGTCGGTTGCTGGTCCACGAATCGATCCGCGACGCCGTCGTCGAACGGCTCGCCCAGCGCGCACCCCAGATCAAGATGGGTGATCCGCTCGACATCGAAACCGAAATGGGCCCCATCGCCTTCGCCGAGCAACTCGAGAAGGTTCGCTACTACGTCGACCTCGGAGTCAGCGAAGGCGCCACGGTGGTGTGCGGCGGAGAGCGTCCGCAAGACACCGACCTGGCCGACGGGTACTTCTTCCAGCCCACCATCCTCAGCGGCGTCGACAATTCGATGCGCGTGGCACGGGAAGAAATATTCGGACCGGTGCTGTCGGTCATCACCTTCACCTCGGAAGAGGAGGCGGTCCAGATCGGCAACGACACGACCTACGGACTCGCCGCGGCGGTGTGGACCAAAGACATCCAACGCGCACACCGCGTGGCGCACCGCCTCGAGGCCGGCACGATCTGGGTCAACTCCTACCGTGTGCTCGCCAACAACGTCCCCTACGGCGGCTTCGGCCAGAGCGGCATCGGCCGCGAAAACGGCATAGAAGGCCTCGACGCGTACCTGCAGACCAAATCCATCTGGGTCGAACTCACCGGCGAAAGCCGCGACCCTTTCAAACTCGGCTGAGCCCACGAGGAGAACAAACTGATGACTACCACCTTCGACATCCCCAAGACCAGCCGGGCGGCGGTGCTCACCAAGCACAGCGAGCCGCTCGAGATCCGCGAAATTCCAGTGCCTCAGACCCTCGAACCGGGCGCACTCCTGGTCCGAATCGAAGCCGCGACGGTGTGCGGATCGGACCTGCACCTGTGGGACGGCTCCCTCGGCGGCAGCCAAGCGCTTGATCTGCCCGTCATCCCCGGACACGAAATGGTCGGCCGGGTAATCGCATTCGGTGACGGCGCCGAGCGGGACACCTTCGGTACACCGCTCGAGATCGGCGATCGCATCTGCTTCACCCACGCCTCATGCAACCAGTGCGAGCACTGCCGGTTCGACAACCAGCCCACCCTGTGCACCAACCGCCAGTACTACATGTTCACCAATTGCGAACGTCCCCCGTATCTGGTCGGCGGCTTCGCCGAATACGCCTACGTCTTCCCCAACTCGGGACGAGTGCGCGTGCCGGACGAGGTGGAAACCTCCTGGGCATCAGCGGCCAGCTGCGCATTGCGAACGGTCGTGCACTCCTTCGAGCGCATCGGCAAGATGAACCCCTGGGAAACCGTCGTCATCCAGGGCGCCGGCCCGCTCGGTCTGTTCGCGACCGCCCTCGCCGATCACCTCGGCGCCGGGCGAATCATCACCATCGGCGCCCCCGACAACCGCCTGGCCATCGCCAAGCAATACGGCGCCACCGACCTCGTCTCCGTCGCCGAACACCCCGAACCCGAAGACCGAATCGCCGCGGTCCGCGACCTGCTCGGCGGCCACGGCGCCGAAGTTGTCTTCGAATTCTCCGGCGCACGCACCGCATTCCCGGAAGGCTTGGGAATGATCAAAGAAGGCGGCCGCTACATGGTCACCGGCCAGATCGACGGCCCCGGCAAGGAAGTCCCGGTCCGGCCCGGCTTCATCACCCGACAGCAGCTGACCATCATGGGGACCTGGTCCGGACACATCGCCGAGTACCGCAAGGCACTCGAATTCATGAAGAACACGCACGGCAAGTACGACTTCGGTGCACTGGTCCCGAACCGGTACCGGCTCGACCAGGCCACCGAGGCGCTGACGCGGATGCGGGCGCAAGAGGACATCAAGCCGATGCTCGTCCCGCACGGAACCGAAGGAATCTGACGTGAGGCCCCTCGACGGCATTCGTGTGCTCGAGATGGGCCAGTACATCGCCGCCCCCTACTGTGCGATGATGCTGGCCGACCTGGGCGCGGAGGTCATCAAGATCGAGCGGCCCGACGGCGGCGATCCGCGCAGAATCTATGATCCGCTCGAGCAGACCGAGACCGGGTCCATGAGCGGCGGGTTCCTGAGCTACAACCGCAACAAGAAGTCCGTCACCCTGGACTTGAGCGCGGAGAGTGACCGAGCACGGTACCTGGCTTTGGCGGCGACCGCCGACGTCGTCGTAGAGAACCTTCGCCCCGGGGCAGTCGACCGCATGGGAGTGGGATACGACGCGCTCAAGGAGATCAATCCACGCCTGATCTACTGCGCCATCAGCGGATACGGGAGGTTGTCGACACATCGGGGTGAATTCGCCGAACGGCCGGCCTTCGACACCGCAATCCAGGCGATTGGTGGGCTGATGGCGGTGACCGGAGAACCGGGGGGCCCGCCGTTGCCGACGGTGACCGGTTTCGCGGACGTCTTCACTGCCGTGCATGCCACCGTCAGCGTGCTCGCCGCTCTTGAGGGCCGTCACCAGTCCGGTACGGGTACGTTCGTCGATCAGAGCATGTACGACTCGGTGGCGTCCCTGCTCGAACGCGAACTCATGCTGTGGGATTTCACGGGCGAGCATCGAGTGCGCGGGGTGGATCGGTATTCGCCACTCGGCGCTCTCGAAGCCGAGGACGGTTATGTTGCACTGATTCTGCCCACCCATGAGATGTGGCGGCGGCTGTGTGTGGCAATCGAGCGGCCCGACCTGCTCGACCATCCGCTGCTGGACTCCGTCGTTCACCGGGCCGAGAACTTCGCATCGGTGATCCGCCCAGAAGCCGAACGGTGGACACGGTCCCGCACCCGCCGCGAGATCGTCGAGCACTTCGCCGCGCATGGGCTTCCCGCCGGAGAAACCCAGACCATCGACGAGCTCTACCAGTGCCAACACCTCGACGCGCGTCGCATGTTCCTCGAGATCGACGATCCGCATGCCGGTCGCCGTCGGATGATCCGGACACCGTTCCTGACCGACATCTACGAGGAGCCGCGCACCGACTCCGCGCCCCAGCTCGGCGAGCACAACGACGAACTGCTTACGGAGGTGGAACCGACCACCGCCTGACGCACCCCGCCGACATGCAGGCGGCGGCGGGGACACCAGTACCGCCGCGATTAGCCCGACATCCGTATCGCGGCCGTGTTCTGGTGACGGAAGTCCGTCGGCGGCCTGACTCCGGCGCCGGACGGACTGAGTATGGAGGTGTGATCGCAAACGGTCACACCTCCATACTCGATTGATCAGTATCAATTTTCGAGCTACAGATGTCGAGATGGACTCTGTGGCCACGAATGCTCTGGTTTCGCAGTAGATCACCAATGCGGAGCGGCCCCCGTTGAAGATTCATCCGGACGAGCACTAGTGTGGTGGATGGAACCCTGCCGGCCGCATCAGGGAGAAGGAGGGGCCCGTGGTGACGAACAAGGTAGCTCCCGCGGAGCGTGGTGTGCCGGCGTACAAAGTGCTGGCCGAGAAGTTGCGGACCGACATCGAGGCCGGTGTCTACTCGGTCGGACGGAAGATGCCCACCGAAAGCGTGCTGCAGTCGGTCCACAACGTCAGCCGTCACACGGTCCGCGAAGCCCTGCAGATACTGCTCTCCGACGGGCTGATCTACCGCGTGCAGGGCAGCGGAACCTATGTGAGCGGCCGCCAACAGGACACCCGGGGCCGCTACGTCCGCTCGATCGGATCCCTCGACGAAATCATCGTCTGGCCCGACACGAACACCGAGGTGATCGAACCATTCACGGTCGTCGTCGAGCCCTCCATCGCGTCCCGATTGGAATTGCCGTACATCGAGGTCAGCAAGGCCACCGTTCGCCGTTCCTTTGAGGGGATCCCCTTTGTCCTAACGCGCCACTACGTCGAACCCGACCTCGGTGCGAAACTGGCCGCGGAGGGGGTCCCGTCGGTCGGCGAGGGAACCGTGATCGGGGCGGCAGAAAAACTGCTCACCAAGCCGATCATGGGCGCACGGCAAGAGATCACCGCCATGAACGCCCCGGAGTACGAAGCCGAACTGATCGGATGTCAAGCAGGAGACGCCATACTGCTAATCGAGCGTCTCTACTACGACGCGGACGGGAAATTCGTCGAATTCACGTCCTCTCACTTCAATCCGCGCCGGTACTCGTACCGCATGGAATTGCGGCGGCGAGGAGCCTGAGCACGAGGAAGTGAACGTGTGACTCGCGGCCGTAATAGCGCATGGCGGCGAGCCGCACATTTCCTTGTTGAGTGAACGATTGGGACGCTGTAAGTGGCCCTGGTTGGCCCCTTGTACAACCGTCCGAAGTCCGCATTGAGTGTCGACATCGCGCGCCCTCGCGCGCATCTCGACGACTAAACGCTGCCACAGAGCTGTTCGCTACAGTTTTTTTCGCGCTCGGCTCCTCCGGGCAGGACGTCACCGTCGAGTTCAGTTTCGCCTCGGTTGTATCCAGCAGCGACTGGACCCGTAAGAACACAGCATCGTCGATCTCGTGTCGTTCAAACATGGTCAGAAGCCGACTGCGCTGGGCAGCGAGGATCGCCCGGCGCATCGTCAGTATCTGTATCTGGAGCGATACCGGGTCCTCCTGCCGGACAGTCAGTGCGCGCAGGTGCTCCTGAAGCTCGGCGTCGAGCCGATCGGCAGGGAGGGGGGGCGGTGTCGCGCTGAGCCGGGTCCGTCACATACCGCAACCCTTCCTCGGTCAGAGCGATTTCCGCTGTCCGCTGTCCGGCAGAGTCGTCGACGGAGTCATAGTGGGCCCATTTGATCACGCGCGGCAGGGACATGCCCTGCCCGAACAGGGTCACAACGATGACACCAGCTGTGATGAACACGATCAGGCTCTTGTACTCGAAGGGACGCCCATCTGCCGTGGTGTCGGGAACAGCGAGCGCGCCGGCCAGCGATACCCCGCCACGGACACCGGACCATGCGAGCGGAAAACGCTCACGCACACTGATCCGGCGTGAAACTTGACTACCGCGGCGGTCGATGGCCCGAAACACGGAAGGCATCGTGTAGAAGTACAGCAGCCGACAACCGATCACGCCGAAACCGGCCAAGACAACCGCTGCCCACCCTACCAATCAACGATTGAGGCGCCAGATCATCTACAGCGGAGGGGATTTGAGTACCCACCAAGACGAACAGTCCCGAATTGAGGACATACGTAGTCAGTGACCAAAAAGGCTGAGTTTGCATTCGAGTGGCTGGCGGAATTACACGCGGTCCACGCCGGGCAAGCAGGAAACTCGCCGTCACGACAGCAATGACACCCGAGGTATGTATCTGCTCTGCAAGCAGGTACACCACAAACGGCGTCAAGACGCTGAGCACACTCGATAGCATCCAGTCTCGGAGAAACCGGTGAGCGACCAGTGCGGTCCCGGCGACCGCGACACCGAACACCACCCCGCCAAGATAGCTTGCGGCGAAGGCCCAGCTGATGTGCAGCAGATCGAGATGGCGCGCGCCGATCGCGACCGGGACGGCGGTGGCCAGAAGTGCCAGCGCAGTCCCGTCGTTGATCAGGCTCTCCGCTCGCAGCAACGTCATGAACCGGGGCGGTAGGAGCTGAGCCAGCGCGGCAATGGCGGCGGCATCGGTCGGGGCAAGCACGGCCCCGACGACGAACGCAACCGCCCACGGAATGTCCAGGATCCAATGCAGGCAGGCGGCCACTGCGGCGGTCGTGGCAACCACGAGCACGACCGCCAGCAGAACCACAGAGCGGGCATCGCGACTCGCCGTTCGCGTAGAGGTCGTCAGAGCCTCCCAGTACAAGATCGCAGGAAGGAACAGGACGAGGACCCACTCGGGGGGCAACTCGAAAGCAGCAATAGTCGGGTTCAACCCAGTAGGCAGCCACCGAGCAGCAGGGCGGCCGGTTGGACCATCCGAATCCGAGCGCCCCATACGGTGAAGATGATGACCGTACCGAGCACTGCGACGAGTAGTTGAATCGACTGCAATGGTCACCTCATGGCTATTGAGTGCTGCGGGGTACGTGCTTTCTGCGCTGGCGGAAGGTGTGGGTCGGCCGCCAGACAGACGTTGTCGGACCCGCCTCGAGGCGGGTCCGGAATGAGATTGCACGACGAGGGTCGGAGACCCACGTCGTGTTCGTCCCTCTTTGATCCAGTGGGGACCTTTCCCGCCCTCGGGTTGCCCGGGGGCGGGAACGGTGGTGTGGGTGGGTTTAGATGGCTTGTGCGGTGGGGAGGATGGTGATTTCGGTGAGGTTGACGTGCTTGGGGACGGCGGTGAGGAAGGCGACGGTTTCGGCGACGTCTTCGGATTGGAGGACGTCGATCTGGTCGATCAGGTCGGCCATGAGTTTGCTGGCGTCGGGGTCGGTGACGTGGTCGGGCAGTTCGGTGTCGACCATGCCGGGTTCGATGGTGGAGACGCGGACGTTTTTTCGGCCGAGTTCGGTGCGCAGTAGGCGGGTGAGCTGGCTGATGTAGGCCTTGGTGCCGGAGTAGACCTGGAACTTTTCGAGGACGCGGGTGGCGGCGATCGAGGAGGTGGTGATCAGGTCGGCGGGTTTGTCGTCGGCGGCGGCCTGGACGAGGGGTTCGACGAAGGCCTGGATGGTGTTCATCACGCCCTTGATGTTCAGGTCGATCTGGGTGTCCCAGTCGTCGACCTTGAGGTCGACGATTTCGGAGATCAGCTGGACGCCGGCGTTGGCGAAGACGAGGTCGACGGGGCCGAGTTCGGTGGTGATGCGGTCGGCGGTGGCTTGCAGGGCGGTGCGGTCGGTGACGTCGGTGGTGACGGCGATCGCGGTGCCGCCGGCGGCGTTGATGCGGTTGGCGGTGGTGGTGATGCGGTCGGTGCGGCGGGCGAGGAGGGCGACCTTGGCGCCGAGTTGGGCGAGTCGTTCGGCGGTGGCTTCGCCGATTCCGCTGGAGGCGCCGGTGACGACGGCGATGCGGCCGGTGAGGGGGGTTCCGGTCAGGACCTGGCTCATGGGGTGTGTCTCCTTGACGGTGGTGTTTCGAGGTGTGGTTCCTCGGGGTACGGATTCCATCGTCGGCGTGATCGGGGTGGGCGAACAGGCCGCGGTTTGCCTAGGTGCACCACACCCAGGCAAACCGCAAAACCGTTACCCAATTCATCCGTACGTATCCTCCCTATGATTAGCGGTGCGGTCACAGTGCAACCGATGAAACTGTGTGTTAGTAGATGTTTTGACTGATCAGTGCATGTTCTCGCTCACTCCATCAGGCGTGCTGCAAACCAAAAACCAACCGGATGAATAGTGTCGAAGGAGACTGTGGTGAATGAGATAGCTAAGCGGCGGCGGTCAGTGCTGATCGCGCCCGGTTCCGACAAATGGAAGGCGCGCAAGGCGCTGGCCTCGACCGCAGGGGAGGGTGGGTCTCGACCTTGAGGACTCCGTCACCGCCGAAACAAGGAGCAGGCCCGCGACCTCGTGCGCCGACTGGTGACCGAGACCGACGCGCGAGGGCAGTGTGTCGGTGCGGGTGAACGGGCTGACCACCCCCTGGACACGGGACGACCTCGCCGCGTGCGCCTGGCCTGGCCTGGCGAACATCATGCTCCCGAAGAACGAGACCGCACGCGACCTTGAGATCGTCGATGAGGCGCTGACCGGCATCGACGCGTACCGCACGCGGGTGCCGGGCACGCATTTCGATGCCGGGCTCGGGGCGGTGTTCGGCAGCGGCGACATGGTCTCGAGCGCCCCGAAACTGGCGCGGCTCAAGCTCAAACATCGCCGCCACCCACCACGAACGGGTCAGCGCCGCCGGCCGCCTCGTCTACGGCGGCACATGATCGGCATCGCCTCGGCCAGGCCACCCGTGTCCTCCCGAACCTGGTGAACGGTCCTGGGCTGGACCTCCTGCGATCACACCGGGCCGGTCTCCGAAGGCGACATCCTCACAGGCGAACTGCAGGTCGAAGGCACCGACGCCCTCGGCGACCGTGAGGTCCTGCACCTTCACTCACTGGTGTTTCTCACACACCGCGACCGCACCGACGCGTCCGTCCTCGACTGGCGGTTCTCCGCCCTCACGGCTTGAGTCTGAAGTGCACGACCCCGATGAAGCCGCTGGGTGGTTCGGCGCTGCTCGGCCTGCTTTCGTATCTAATCCATTGACGCGGTGGGTCGGTCCGCCTGCCCAGCGGGCTGTGCGCTACGTACACCGGCATCGATGCGGTGTGTCGCCAGGTCGAGCAGACGGGTCTCGCCGAGCGAGCCGGGCTCGACCTGGTACACCAGAAGCTGATGACCGGGCGCGCTTGGGACACCGAATGCGTGAAATTCGATCGTGAGCTCGCCGGCGGTGGAATGGCGCAGTTGTTTGACTTCATGAGTCTTCGGCTGTACCTCATGTCGGGCCCACAGCTCGCAGAAACGAGGGCTTCCGGCCTCGAGCCGGGCGATGAGGTCGGTGAACCGGTGAGGAGTCGAGGAGAACTTGGCGGTCGCTCGTAGACTGGCGACCGTTGATTTCGCCGACTCCTCCCAATCGACAAAGAACTCACGGGCGGCCGGATCACAGAAAACCATCTCCACGAGATTGGTCGTATCAGCGAACGGTTCGAACAGCGCCACCGCCAGGGAGTTCATCGCCGAGATGTCCAAGACCGGATCGAGTACGAACGCGCCGGAGCGCTCCCAGGACTCCATCAAACGCAGTAACGCGGGATCGACCTCCCGGCGAAGCTCGGCACCGTCGAGTCGCCACGCCACACCTGCCAGCGAGTAGAGGTGCCGACGTTCCTCGAAAGTAAGAACCAGAGCCTTACTGAGCCCCTCGAGGACCGCTTGGGACGGGTGACGTTCACGGCCCTGCTCCAGCCGGCGGTAGTAGTCAGGACTGACATCGGCCAGCATGGCCACTTCGTCCCGGCGTAACCCCGGCACTCGCCGAGGTCCCGCGGACGCAAACGGAACAGAATCCGGTGATGCAGCAGCACGTCGGGCCCGCAGAAATTCCCCCAACTCAGTGCTCGCCATGGCTTGATTCTAAGGCAACCGGTCAAGTTCCAAGGGGGGTGTGAAAGGGCCACGCGACCATCAGCTGAACCCTGAAAACTATAGGTAATCAACCTGATCGGAAGGAAAACCGCATGACTGGTCCGGATCAATTCTCCCCGTACCCAATTTCCAAAGTGCACAGACTGATCGAGCCAGGCCCTGTGATCATGATTTCGA
Source organism: Rhodococcus koreensis (assembly GCF_017068375.1). Lineage (NCBI taxonomy): Bacteria > Bacillati > Actinomycetota > Actinomycetes > Mycobacteriales > Nocardiaceae > Rhodococcus > Rhodococcus koreensis. Next base: position 211,146 of record NZ_CP070610.1, on the reverse strand, counting down.
CGTCCGACGGACGGCATGACAATCTGATGACAAATGGTTTCAACATGCCCGTGCAACATGGCGGTCTCATCGGATTCGTGCTCGGCCCGTGGGACTACAGCTTCGACACGCTGCGCGACACCCGCGAGTGCGTCATTGCAATCCCGGCCATCGAACTCGCTGAGCAGGTCGTCGACGTCGGGAACGTATCCGGTGCGGACGTCGACAAGTGGGAGCGTTTCGGCCTCACCCCGCTGGCATCGGCATCCGTTGCGGCCCCCCTCGTCGCGGAGTGCTTCGCGAATATCGAATGCCGCGTCGTCGACGATCGCCTCGTCGATGACTACGGACTCTGGATTGTCCAGGCCCAGCATGTGTGGGTGGACGATTCGAAGCGAGGCACGGGCGAGATCCATCACCGCGGCGACGGAACGTTCTCCGAGAACGGTGAGGCGATCGACCTCCGTAAGCGGATGACGAAGTGGCCATCGTTGATCGACTAGTCAATATCCCGGCACCCGTGTGCAGCCCCGTTTCAAGCTCAGCAAATGGGAGCAGGAGTGGGGGTCGGTAGCCGCGCGACGTCAGTCGGGCGAACTTGCTTCCGCCTCCCGCCGCTCCCGGTCCCTGGTCGCAGTGAGCGAACAAAGCAACTTCAGCGCCTGATCACTCGGGGACCCGCGCTCCGCCTGATAAATCACCAACTGTTGTCCCGGCTTGTCACGCACATCGAAAGCTTGAAACGTCAAGCTCAACGTTCCCACATCGGGATGAACGAGCTCCTTCGCATCCAGTGTCTTGCCCCGCACCTGCCCCTCTTCCCAGTACTGGCGAAACGCGGGGCTGGCCGCCGACAGCTCATCGACCAACTGGGTGAGACGAGCATCATCCGGGTCGTGGCCGACGGCCAAACGTAATGTTGCGACGGTGGCCTGTGCCGCGCGATGCCACTCGGCGTAGAAAGACGCTCCCGCTGGATCGGTAAACACCATCCGCAGCAGATTGTCAGCAGCGGTGAACGGCGAGAAGAGCGCTTCGGCGAGCCGGTTGCACGCGAGAATGTCGAGTGTCCGATTCAACACGAACGCCGGAGTCGAGTCGTAGGTATCCATCAACTGGAGAAGTGCCGGACTGACCGACTCCCGTGCACTGGACCCGCGGGCGCTCGGCACCAGCCGGGCCAACCGGTACAGGTGCATTTCCTGGTCGGCATCGAGGCGCAACGCGCGCGAGAGAGCGTCGAGCACCTGAGCGGACGGATTACGTTCGCGCCCTTGCTCTAAGCGGGTGTAGTAATCGGAGCTCAGTCCCGCAAGGATCGCGACTTCCTCACGTCGAAGGCCTGAAACTCTTCGAGTGCCATAGCCGTGAATTCCTGCGTCCTTCGGTGAAACCTGAGCACGACGTGACCGAAGGAAATGTCCGAGTTCGCTGGAAGGCATTTCCCAATGTTAGTTCTGAATTGCCTGGTAGTGGGTGGGTGCACTGCACCCACGACAGACGGGCCGGTCTTCGGCGACAGTGGAACCATCGCCGACGCCCAGCGTCCGGCGCGGAATCCGGACCACACGACCCACAGCAACCACGAAAGGATCCGAGGAGCATGTTGACAGTTCATGCAGAAGTTCGTACCCCGCTGGACCAGAAGTTGGTGTGGGGGAGAATCGGAGACTTCTTTGCCATCCATCGTTGGCATCCCGATGCCGAACACACTGCACGCGACGACAGCCGGAACAGCGTCCGCTGCGTCGCTCTGCAAGGTGGTGGTGAGGCGATCGAAGAACTGATCAATCAGACCGAGCAGTCGTACAGTTACAAGATGGTTGGTGGGTCCATTCCCGTATGCAACTACCAGGCAACCGTTGCCGTCGCCCGGGACGGCGAGTCAGGGGAGACCGTTGTTTCCTGGGACGCCGAGTTCGACGCCGACGGAATCCCTGCCGAGCAGGCTCGCCAGCTCATCACCGGCTTCTACGAAGGCGGGTTGGCTGCCGCCGTGCGGTGACGTTTCGGAGCATCCGCGACCCGAGAGGACGCCGTTCTTCACGAACTGTCCTCGAAATGACGCCCCGGAAACGTTTGTGATGACGCCCATCCGAGGATGGTCTGCAAAACGCGGCAGCATCGGGCCGGACCGGCCACGGGACAGGCGGTCAACTCGCCGCTGTATCTTATAGCGGGCAAAGGACAGTCCTCAGCACTGTCTGTGGTAGCAACCGGACCGCCCAGCCTGGCTGCAGATACGGCGTCGCTTCCGGGTTTCATCATCCTCGGTACGCTTGTGCCCGTCACAGCGAGCACACAAGGCAGATCAGGGGGAGGACGTACGCAGATGTCACCAACCCGTCCAACTAGTGTTGTCCAGCCGGGCCACAGCGTCTGCGACCAAATGCCGTGTATCTGAGGGCGATATCGGCAATCGGCATGACGACATCCGGAAATTGACGAGTGGTCTGAGGTGGCCGTCTCGTCGGGAGACGACCACCTCGGTCCGGCCGAACTACTGTGCGCTCGCGGCGGGGCGAACGACAATCTCGTTCACGTCCACATCCGCCGGCTGATCGATGGCGAACGCGATCGCATTGGCTATCGCCGCGGCCGGAAGTGCGACGGCGCGGTATGCCTTCATGTCTTCGCGTGCCATGTCGTCCGAAATGCTATCCGCTAATTCAGATTCCGTCACACCTGGAGAGACGACGGTGACACGGACATCGCCTGACGATTCTTGTCGCAGCCCTTCGGAGATCGCGCGCACCGCAAACTTCGTCGCGCAGTAGACCGCCGCTGTCGGCACCACTTCGTATGCCCCGACGGATGCGATGTTGACGAAATGTCCATTACCTTGTGCCCGCATGACCGGTAGTGCTGCGGCGATGCCATTGAGAACGCCACGAACATTCACGTCGAGCATCCGGTTCCACTCGTCGATGTTCAGCGCGGCCAGCGGCGACAGGGGCATGACTCCGGCGTTGTTGACCACTACATCGACGCGACCGAAACGCTCGCGGGCAGTCTCCACGAAGGACTGGACGTCGGCTAAGTCAGTGACGTCCAACTTGCGGAATGCTGCACCGCCGTTGGCATCGCCAATCTCCTGGACCAAGTGCTCGAGTCGTTCTGTGCGCCGTGCGCCGATAAAGACGTGGTGGCCGTCGGCGGCTAACTTCCGCGCTGTCGCCTCCCCGATCCCACTACTTGCCCCCGTGATCAGGACTACCTTGTGCTCGCTCATGACTGCTTGTCCTCTCGGTATAGGACGAGATGCTCGTGGAACAGCACCCCGTCACTGATGTCTCCTGTTGCGGTAAAACCAAGGTCGTCGATGTAGTCGAGATGGTTTCCTGTCACCGTGTAACTTCCGGTGTACGCACCCAGCCGTGTGCCACGCGCCTCGTCGTACCGCCCATCCGCACGCAGTTCCTGGCGAATGAAGCCGTCTGCTGTCACCCACATGCCGATGACATCTGCCCGGTCGATGGTGGTTCCGGATTCATCCATCACGATCCTCTCTCACAACTTGGTGATCCAATTCTTGCGAGAAGTGGGATGCGTAGACAGGACGCAGCTCGACTAGGTGCCGCGCACCCAGTCAGGTCGCGACCTCGCGCGACGCGTGGGACATTTCAAACCGATGGGGCGGAGATCACGCCTTCCACCCTGGGGCGCACAGAGGGGTTGCCGGGCAGCCTGGCATCGATGACCTGCGCACACGGCGTCGCGAGAGTGCGGCGATGGACCTCGGTTGCTCACACCCGCGGTCCTCGGCGCGATCGACACCGGCGTGCCACCACATGACGGAACACCAGATCGCACGCGGGCGACCAGTACGATCACGCATCACCCCGACCGTTATCGACCTCGATGCGACGTTGGTGACCGCCCGTTCCGAGAGGACTAGGCATCCGCCACGTACAACAGGGAGTTCGGATTTCACCCGATGCTGGCGTTCGCCAACCACGAACAATTCGGTACCTGTGAGACCGTCGCTGCCGTGCCGTGTCCAGACAACTCCAGATCAAATACCGCGCGTCGACGCCTATGCGAACCGCTGCTGCCGCAGTCACAGATCGTGATCCTGCCGCGAGGCCTCGCGGGCGCGGACCAGATTACGGGCGGATTCCTCAGCCTTGGCGGACGCCGGGATGAGTGCGTGCCCAGATCGCGCGATCGCAATCTCCAGCGGTGAGCAGGCGGATTTCGACGACGCCTACGAGACGGTGCTACGGGACACCGTAACTGCAACAATACGATCCGAATCACCGCGATGTATTCGACCAAACAGGCCCGCTACGAGTACATCGTCACAGACAAGGGGCGTGACCACGCCCGGTCATCGTGGCCTTGTACCTTTGGGGGACCAAGAACGCGGCGGACGGCCCGCAACGTCGTCCTGGTCGATCAGGTCACCGGATCGGAGATCGTCCCCGAGTTCGTCGATCACTACAGTGGCCGGCCGCTGTCCTCGATGAGGGCCGAGTTCGTCGCCGGTCCGGACGCGTCCGAGGACATGCGACGCAGGCTCGATCCGGACAGGCGGCGTGCCCGGCGGGACCGCCACAACGCTCGAAGCTCGCCAAGACCCTAGGTCATCCGCATGGTGGATGCGGCGAATGACGTTGCAGGGAAATCTTTGTGCGGCGCGGCCGCGCGCTCGGAACTCGGCCACGCCGAGGTCGTGTTCACCATCCCCGCCGAATCGGTGCGGCAGGCCACCTCGACGGCCTTGGCGGTCCTGGAGACCTCCCCCTGGCCGTTGCGGTCGCTGCGGGTGCTCACCACCGCCGATTTCGATCGCCTCACCGACGCGATGGACCTCCGCCGCTGGTGTCGGTGCAGGAGGCCGCCGACGGCCTCGTCAATGACCCGCCAGGGCGTACTGAAGGCGATCAAGGGCAAGGTGCTGCCGGCCACCCGTGTCGGCTGTACCTGGGTGCTCCAGCAGTCCGTGGTCGAGCGCGCCCGCGCCCGCCGCGGCGCATAGCCACCGACAGCCCGACCGGGGGTGACCATCCCGGGGCGTCGGGACCTTCCGGGCGGCTCAGAAAGGCCGACACAGAAAACGGTAATCGGAAGGATAGAGCCGAATCAGTGGTTGAAGATTTTCAGCCCCGGGCGCTGAACGGGACACCCTCGGGGACGCCTCCGGACTCAAGGCGGCGGCGGGTTTCGTCTCGGCGCATGGTCCGCCACAGCGTCTTGGTGACCTGCCGTTCGAGACGGCGTTGGGCTTCGCGGGCGGTCTTGCCCTCGTCGAGTTTGCGCCCGGTATAGGCGTGATCCTCGTTGCCCGAGACCGTTGCCTGACTCAGGGCGACGACATGGATGGCGGAGTTGAGTGTGCGGTTGCCGAACCGGGAGAGTCGGGGCCGGGACTGGTCGGCGCTGAAGATGGGGTGCGGCGGCAACGTCACCGGTGAACGACATCAGGGACAAGCGACGGACTGCAGAGAAGTTTGCCGAGCCGCCCCTACCTTAGAGTCCACCCGTGACACAAAGAAGTTGGCGTGGTACCTGGCAGCCGGTATGGGAGCGGTTGTTCTCTTAGTCCTGGCTGTAGTGGCCGGCCACTATATCTTCGTCTTCATCACAGGCACCCGCTTCAGCGTCGATCAATGGTCAGCGGCCGGTGGCTGGGTCGGCGGCTTCGGGGCGCTGGCAGCGGTAGTTGTCGCGCTCTGGCAGATTAAGAGCGCGCGAGATGATGCAGCTGACGCGAAGGTTGAGGCCGATGAGCGCCTTACCCGTGAACTAGAAGCGGCAGACCAACGCCTAGTGAAAGAGCTGGAACGGGTACACGCAGTTTCGGTTGAACAGATGGTCGCTGCTGAAGCTCGGCACACCGCACAGCTCATGAAGTCAGACGAACTGCTCGCCAATGAACTTGACGCACAGCGCCGCGCTGAACAGATCCGCTGCATTCCGCCGATTTGGGAAGAGATAGCAAACCTCGCCTTCCCATTCCAATCCTTCCTGGAACTCCTGCAAGATGTGCCCTCGATGCCACGCACCAACGATGCAGCTGCAGAGTTCATGGCTAAGGCCGAGATCTGGATACGAGGCCTGATGTCCATAGAAATGGGATTTAGTACTGCGCACCTCATCGTGAGTGAGCCACATACACACGCGGCTCTTAAAGACGCTGTAGATCGATACGCGGCGATTCCACGAATTGAGTGCGACCGCCTCGCAGCAAGCAGTGATTCAGCGGTCCGTGCCCGACCTATCTGGACTGCGCGAGTGCTACTCAACGATCATCAATCAGCGGAAGACGATGACAGAGATTGTTCGGGAACACCTAGCGCAGGTACCGCCGCTGGCCCAACCTGATGCCACCGAGGACAGCCGGCACTAAGAAGGAAAGCAGGGGGTCTGCGAGGCGGCACACCGCCTCCTCGTCGGGAATTCCGAACTCTGGGTCGCACACTCGCGGGCCGCGACCGAACTATGAGATTAGCGCCATCACTGCTTCCCACCATCGTGTCGCAATCGTTCCGATGCAGGCCCGCGAGCCCGTCGGTGCAGTGGCACTCGCGCGCTTACCGAGGCAGGTGACTCGGTACCGGCGACCTGACACTCGACCTGTCTTGTCCTGCCCGGGGCGAGCAGCATTTCCTCGTGTCGGAAATCGATCGATTTCTGTCACATGCCTCAGTCCTGGGGGTGTTACCGGGGCGGGCGGGTTGTCGAGTGTCCGGGCGGGTTGGTGGCGCTGCGGCGTTCTCGAAAACGTGCCCGGTGGTGCATCATCACGACCTCGGATTCGGTGTGGATGCTACTGGGGTGGCGGGCGATCGCATCGTGGAAGGCGGCGCTGCGTCCACGGAGAATGGCGGCACGGACCGCCGCCGTGTCGTCGGCGAGGAGGTACGCCGCGGCGCCGTCGCAGTCGAGGAGGAATTTCCCGTACGCCCGCCGCACCGGTGCCTGCTCGTCGAAGATCACCGGCAACACCACGTCGTCGACCAGGTGCAGCGGGAAACGAACAAGCCGGTACGCGGCCCGTATCAGCGCTCGCGCCACGGCGCCCAGTCCCATGGCCCGATCGTAACGCCGGCACGGGCTGTGGTGACGCCGAAACTGGGCCGGATCCCGACGGGGCCTGGCTCACCAGGTCGGAGCCGAGCCACCGCCTTGATCAGCACGTATCCGAAATTCGGAGCTCGCTTCACGCCGTCGCGGGGCCCGACGCACCAGCGCGCTTGACCCCGTCGAGGAAAGGCCGTTCGGGCTGCTCCGACTTGGCTTCGAATAGCTGGGCGTCCTCGAGAAGAGGAGGATCGTTCTATGACTGCCGACGGAACCGATGACGTGATTGCAGCAGTGACGGCCGCGCACGCCGCATGGAGCGAGTTCCTCGCGGCTGACACCAGTCACCTTGATACGACCAGGTGGGAAGCCCGGTATCGGGATCTGGCGTATGACCTGATGGATCGGATTGCCGACGCCACTCAGCAAGGGGTCGACATCACGTTGCAAATAGATTTCCGGCCGCGAGGCTAATTCTGAACACTACTCAGTAGCAGCGTTTTCAGCGCCTTTCCGGCCGGTGTCATCACCCTATCTGCGAGGTATCTGCCGGACCGCCGCCAACGCCGCTGACGCATGTGCGGTGATCGCCGAGGCCACCGCGCCAGATCTCCTTGGGGAACCAACAACTCGGCCCGGGCCTGCGATACAGCGGCTGGCGCACCATGCTCGATAGAGCCGGAATCAGTAGCGACGGATCCCTTTACGACGACGAAATATTGACCGTCGTCGCGCGTCTGCGGGAGACCGGCTCGGTTCCTCTCGTCCACGCTCACGAGTGGAATCTGCCCCCGACGACCCCTTCGACCTGACAACAGGATGGTCCGGCGCGGCCGGTGTTCCGGATCCGCACCTACGTGGGAGCGGTGTTCTCCGAGGCAGACGAGAAGGTCTTCTTATCCGACGCGCGCGAACCGACAGCGAGGCTGTTTCCGCGGTTTCTGCGGGGGATGCGTCAGGCGTACTCGACTGCGTCGAGGGTACCCAGTGAGTTCCAGATCGCTTGGTAGCGCCTCCGGGTGAGGTCGTCGGAGTTGGCGAGGAGGGCGTCGAACAGCGACCGGGGGTCGGCGTGCCAGGACTGCACGAGCGTGTCGATCTCGCGCGCGGTAAGGAAGCCGGAGCGGGCGGCGGCGAGGATCTAGTCGTCGAACTGGTGTTGCCGGATCCGTGCTACCGCGTCGAGGTCGAGTGGCCCGTCGCTGGTGTCGACGGACCACATCGCCGCGACCAGGTCGTGGAGCGTCTGTGTATGGATGGGCATGGCGGCCTGGCGTGTGCTGTCGGTATCGCTGACGCACTGTTCGGTGGTCATGGTGTGCACCTCCTCGGGTGCGCTTTTCCGCAATCGAGTTTTTGTAAACATGACGGTGGTGGGCGGGATGGCCGGGCTCGAGTGTCGGTCCATGATCAGCACGGGCCCATGCAAGGGGGCAGCGGCGACCCGTGCAGCTCACTCAGGGGTCCTCAACGTCACTCAGGGTCCCTGCGCTGATCTGACCGTTGTGTCAGGGAAGGGGTGTGGGTCACGTGTTGTCACATTGGTGGGGCGGGCGGCGTCTTATGTGCGACGCCAATCTCAAGGAGACATCATGAATGCGAGCAGTGTGCGCCCCGGGAAGATCGATGTGGTCGTGGTTGGTGGCGGGTACGCCGGCGTGATGGCGGCGAATCGCCTGACCAAGCGCGACGATGTGGCGGTGACGCTGATCAACCCGCGTCCGTGTTTCGTCGAGCGGGTCCGCCTGCATCAGCTGGTGGGCGGGTCCGACGATGCGGTGGTTGACTACTCCGCCGTGCTGGCCGACGGTATCCGGCTGTTGGTGGACAGCGTGACGAGGATCGACGCTGCCGAGCGCGGCGTGACGTTGGAGTCCGGCGGGACCGTCGGATACGACTACCTGATCTACGCCGTGGGCAGTGGCAGCGCCGACCGGGGCGTACCCGGAGCGGCCGAGTTCGCTTATCCGACCGCCAGCCTGGAGGAGGCGCAGCGGCTTCGGTCCGTCCTCGATGACGCCCCCGTAGCGGCGCCGGTGACGGTGACGGTGGTCGGTGGCGGTCCGCTCGGCATCGAGACGGCGGCCGAGCTCGCGGAGCTTGGGCGGACCGTGACTTTGGTCTGCGGCGACCGGCTCGGCCCGTATCTGCACCCACGGGGCCGACGCTCGGTGGCCAAGGGGTTGTCCAATCTCGGTGTGACCGTGCTCGATGGCCCTGGCGCGACGGTCACCACGGTGACACGCGACGCCGTGGAGCTCAGCGGCGGCCGTGAGCTGCCGAGCACGGTGACGATCTGGACCGCCGGCTTCGGCGTTCCGGACCTGGCCGGCCGCAGCGGTCTGAGCACCGACGCCGTGGGCCGTCTCCTCACCGACAAGACGCTGACCAGCGTGGACGACGAACGCATCGTCGCGACTGGCGATGCCGCGGCCCCGTCGAACCTGCCGTTGCGGATGAGCTGCCAAGCTGCGCTGCCCCTCGGCGCGCATGCCGCTGACACGGTGCTCAGCCGGATAGCAGGGGAGCGGCCCGCAGACTTCGGCAAGGGGATCGCCGCCATGTGTGTCAGCCTGGGGCGTGGGGACGGTGTCTTCCAGCTCGCCCACAGGGATGACACCGCGATGCGGCTGCACCTGCGGGGCCGCCTCGGCGCGAAGCTCAAGGAGGCCGCGTCCGCGAGCCCCGTCAAGCAGCTGGCGGGCGAGGCGCGAAAGCCCGGGTCGCACACGTGGCCGGTCAACGACGCCTCCCGACGGCAGCGGGTCCAGGCTGAGCACGGTCGATCGCTGGCCAAGCCAAGCGGCCCGGCATGAGCGAGGAGGTGGATAGGGAGCGAGCCAGATGCGGTCGCCCGGCTGCCCGCGCGGCGGAGTGAGGGTGAGGACCGGCCCCCGCGTGGGTCGGGGGATTCACGGGTGTGGTGTGTCCGTGCTCAGTGCGGCGAGCTTTCGCATCCCGGCCGGGTAGAGCCGCTTGCCGGCGATCAGTGCGGCGATTGCACCGAGGTAGACCAGGGGTGAGAGTTGCAGGGCCCGAAGCAGCCCTAGGTGGTCGGCGAGGACACCGACGGTGAAGGGTCCCAGCGCCATTCCCAGCAGGTTGTAGGCAACGGCGAGCGTACCCATGGCGGAGGCTCGGACCGAGGAGTGCGTGAGATTGGCTACCATCGCCGCGGACGGGCCGGACGCCCCGCCGGAGAAGAAGGCCCCGATTGCGATCAGGACCATCTGCGCACCCCCGGTACCGATGCTAAATCCTGCCGCCAGGAACACGAGCGAGATCAGGCAGAAGGCGATCGCTGCGGTCCACTTGCGGCTGGTGTCGGTGCGGCCGACACGGTCGGTGATGATGCCGCAGATCACCATTCCGCTGCCGACGAGCAACACGAAGACTGCCGCCATCGCGCCGGCCTCGGCCGGGGCAAGGTCGTAGTAGCGGTGGAAGAAGCTGGGGAGCCAGGACAGCAGCACTCCGGCGGTGAACAGATGCAGGCCGCCGCCGATATAGGCGCACAACACCGCCGGGTTCGTGAACAAGGTCGACACCGGGGCGCGGTATCCAGCCGGTGTAGTTGCTGTGACCGCGGGCAGGTCGTCGGCGGCGTGCTGGGCCAGTTTACGTTCGGTGATCAGGGCTCGGTACAGCGCGACCAGGATCAAACCGAAGATCGCCATGGCCGCGAACGACCAGCGCCAGCTCACGTGGACGGCGATGACGCCGCCGAGGGCGACACCGATCACCGACCCGAAGGATCCGCCGGCCATGAAGGCTCCGCTGAGGGTGGCGTGCAGTCGGGGCGCGAAGACGCTGAGCACGACCGCGATACCGACGCTGGTATAGGCGGCCTCGCCGACTCCGACGAGGAACCGGGCGCCGAGCATCTGTTCGTAGCTGCCGGCCACTGCACACAACAGGGTGGCTGCGCTCCAGAGCACGGCCATGAGGACCAGACTTTTGACCCGGCCCCACCGGTCCGCCAGCAGCGACAGCGGCAGGGTGAGCAGGCCGACCATCAGCGCGACGATGCTCGACAGCGAGGCGAGCTGGGAATCAGACAGCGCCCATTCAGTTTTCAGGAAGGGGAAGATGGCGCTGAGAACCTGCCGGGACATGTAGTCCGAGAGCAGCAGCCCGAAGGTGAGCGCAAAGACGATCCACGGATACCTACTCGACCGGGTGCTGGGGCCGACGCGGGGTGCGGCGGCCGGGTCTTCTACGGAGGTGGCACGCAGTTCCATGTGGTGCTCCTAATCTAATGACCGACCGTGGTCGTGGGCACGTCGCGACCGCAGACACCAGCCGAGTCGGATGGGGCATCGTCGAACTGGGCACGGAGGAACGGCAGCACGACGTCGGTGACCTTGTCGGGCGCATCGAGCCAGGGCCAGTGTCCGGTTCCCGGCACGATGTCGACCCGCGCGCCGGGAAAGCTCGCCAACTGCCGCCGGGCGAACTCGACGGGAATGAAGGGATCGTCCCCGCCCCACACCACGAGCGACGGAACCTCCAGATCCCGGAGCGGGCCGGTCAAACTTCCTTCGAGCACGGCGAGGTCCAGGGACCTGTACATCTGGAGCACCGCCCGTTTGGTACCCCAGGGCGCGGCGTGGTCCACGATCTGGTTCAGCCAGTTCTCGGGCAATGCGGGATTCTTGCGTCCGATGATCGCCCGGTTGACCCGGCGGCTCATCATCAGTTGCACCAGTTCGCCGACGAACCGGGTTCGCCACAGGCGAGCGAATCCGTGCCAGTGCGAGTTCCTGTTGATGCCGGTGTCGATGAGCGTGACGCTCGCGACGTGCTGGGGATGCGCGGCAGCCCAGGCCAGCCCCCACGGCCCCCCGAAATCGTGGAGGACCAGATGCGCGCGCGTGACACCGAGCTGGTTGATGATTCCCTCGAGGTGGTCTGCCTGCGCCGGCACCGTGAAGTCTTGATTAGTGCGCCGTTCCGTGTCGCCGAAACCGGGCATGTCGGGGGCGATCACCCGGGCGAAGGCGGCAACCTTCTCCAACAACGGGACCCAGTCGTCGCCGGAGCCGGGATTTCCGTGCACGAACACCACGGCCTCGTCGGATCCGGAGGGGCTGTTGGTCAGGACCGGTGACCGGACCTCTCCCACCACGATGTGCAGCTTGTCGAGCATTGTTTCTCCATGCAGTAGTGCCCGATGGGGCCAGTAAGTGTCATGGGAGTCGCGTTGCGGCCCCCGGTTGCCGGCGCGGTCGGATGCGTGAGGCAACCTAGGCGAGGCTGCGTTTGAGGATCTTTCCGGTGGCGGTCATCGGCAATGACGTGACGAACTCGACCATCCGTGGGTACTTGTAGGCGGCCATCTGCGTCTTGGTCCACTCGATCAGCTGGCCTTCGGAAATGTCCGCATCCTTGCCGAGGATGACGAAGGCCTTGACCTCCTCGCCGTGGCTTTCGTGCGGTACCCCGACCACTGCCGCCAGCGAGACCGCCTGGTGGGCCATGAGTACCTCCTCGATTTCCCGGGGGTACACGTTGAAACCGCCGCGCACGATCATGTCCTTGGCCCGGTCGACGATGTAGTAGAAGCCGTCCTCGTCGCGGCGGGCGAGGTCCCCGCTGCGGAACCAGCCCTCGCGCATCACCTCGGCGGTGGCCGCGGGCCGGTTGTAGTAGCCCGTCATCACGTTGTGGCCCCGGATCGCGATCTCACCTACCTCATTGGGCGAGGTCACAGGCTTCCACTGGGCATCGACCAACTGGACCTGCACACCCCAGACGGGCGTGCCGATCGACCCCGGCCGGGTATCGCTCTCGGCGTCGCTGAACACCGCCAGCGGCGATGTTTCCGAGAGCCCGTAGCCCTCGAGGATCTGGACGCCGAATCGCTGCCGGAATTGCTTGTGGATCTCTACCGGCAGCGCCGATCCACCCGAGATCGCCTTACGCAGGTTCGCCGCGATCCGTGTCACGTCCACTCCGTCGACTCCGGCGGCGAGGGCGTCGAGCAGACCCCAGTACATGGTGGGCACCCCCGCGAAGACCGTCACGTTCTGCTCGTTCATGATCTTCAGGGCGGATTTTGCATCAAATCGCGGCAGCAGGATCAATGTCGCGGCCACCGAGAAGGCCGAGTTCATGTTCACGGTCTGGCCGAAGGTGTGGAAAAGCGGTAGCGCCGTCAGGTGCGTGTCCTGTTGGCTCGGTCTCGAGTCGAACAGGCGGTTGGAGGTTTGCGCATTCATCACCATGTTCGAATGTGACAGCTCGGCTCCCTTGGGCTGCCCGGTGGTGCCACTGGTGTAGAGGATCACGGCAGTGTCGGTGGCCTCGCGGACCGCGCTCTCGAACTCGCTGGACTGGTTTTCGAGTGCGTGCGGCAGAGCCGTGACGCCCTCCCCTGGGGCCACCTGGTCCGCGCTGATCACGAAAAGGTGTTCGCAGCCCGGGGTGTCGGCGAAGCCCTCGCGGGCAAACTCGGCGATCGGCAGGTCCGGCGTGCTCTCGTGGCAGAAGTGGGCCTTGGCCTGCGAGTCGGCCAGGTGGTAAGCGATTTCGCGGCCCTTGAGCAGGATGTTCAGCGGCACCACCACCGCGCCGGCCTTGAGGATCCCGTAGTAGAGCGCCGGAAACCACGGCACGTTCGGGAGGGACAGCGCCACCTTGTCGCCGGGCCGGATCCCGCGCGACACGAGAAGGTTGGCTACCTGGTTGGAGACGGCGTTGAGCTGGGCGTAGGTGAACCGCTGCTCGTCGTGGATCAGGGCGTCGCGGTCCGGATACCGACGAGCGGAATCCTCTAGGAGCATGGACAGATTGAGCATGTGGCAACTCTCTCGGTGGGTATTGCGGCCGTGGCCGTTGTCGAATCGGGCGTGGATGGCCCTGGGGCGCCCGAAGGTGCCGGAAGCCTTCGCGGGCGCTGGCCGGGAACGGCGCCGTCGCCGGGATCACCGGCGAAGAATCGGAAAGCCCAGGCGGTGGTTCACCGAAGCTGACCACCTACCCGGGCATCTGCAGGGCGGAACCCCCAGTGCCGCTGCCGTCTTCGGCGGACAGTGGGGAATTCCCTAGAAGGGACGCACCGGCAGCGGCTTGATCAGCGGTTCGAGCAGGGGCGCCGCCTGTGCACAGGTGAGCACCTCGGAGGGGTCGAGTCGGATGTACTCCCGTGTGGATTCGTCGACCTCCCACACATCCTCACCGATGAGGCGGCCCTCGTCGTCGTAGGGCCAGTTCATGTACTGCCGGTTCTTCATCAGATAGGTCGCCTGCGGGTCGACGTCGATGCCGTCAGCGGCCAGCGCCGTTCCGGGCGTCTGCTGGTAGAGCACGAAGTCGGTGCAGATCAGGTTGTCGCCGACAGCGATCTTCTCGTCCTCGACGTAAAAGATGCACTGCCCGGTTCCAGCCCATTCGCTGTAGACACTCTTGATCGCGTCGGCACCCTCGAGCTTGACCATGCGACCGAACGTGTTGAAGTTGTAGACGGGCTTGTCGACCATCATGTCGGGTGCGAAGATCTCCTCCCAGCGGCCGGCAATCTCCAGGTTGCGGTGCCGGTTGTAAGCGTGTAGCAGGTACCGGTGCCGCGGGTTGACGGTCTGCTCGATCAACTGCCCGACCGCAATGTTCGTCTTGGTGACGTCGAATCTACTCATCGTTTTCCTATCAGAGCTGAAATTGTGTGATGGCTGAAATTGTGTGATGCGGTCCGGTGGTGCGGACCCGAACACCTCGGCGCGAGCGCGCCGAGGGGGGAGTTCGTCGTACTCGGTCGCCCGCTGGTCAAGCGGGCATTCACGCAACGCGATACGCGGCAGTGTGCCAACGAGTGGTGTCCGGATCGGAACACTTCCGGAGGGCGTCGCGCAGTCGCGCCCGGAACTGGGCGGTGGTAATGCCGAAGCGGACGAACACTTCGTCGCCGGGTGGTCCGCCGTAGGGCGCCCAGACCTCGGCGAACCGGATGATCTCCGCCGCCTCGTGATGCGGGTAGGTCGGGCGAGCCGCCGCCGCTGCGCGGTCTGCTGCGTGCGAGGTCGATGTCGTCGATAACTCTGCACCTGCGCGGTGAGGAACGCCCCGCGAGAGTTCGGCCGCGGAACGGGTGGACGAAGGTCGGACGCGTGGGGAGTGCCGGTCATTTGGGGGTCCTGAGGTCGGTCGGCAATTGCTGTCGCGCACGGCCGCGGAAGTTGGGTGGCACGGGGTTCTCCGGCAGGTCACCTGTCATCAGGCCGGTGTGGTCGCGTTGTTCTGTGCGGCCGGAACTTCCGGGCAACACGCGGGAACGGGAGACCTAGAAGGTCCGATCTCCTGCGATCGTCGCGCGCTCCATTTTCCGGACCGCCGGCCAGTAGTCCTGCACCGCGTAATGCTGCGTGGATCGGTTGTCCCAGATGGCGACGCTGTTCTTCGTCCACGTCCAACGGACCTGGTATTCAGGGATCAATGCCCGGCTTTTCAGGTAGTCGAGCAAATTACTTGCGCTCGGCGAGTAATCGGCACCGTAACGCACCCTGCTCGGCGTGTGGAAGTTCGTGAAGTGCGTGGAGAACACATTCACATAGAGGATCTCTTCACCCGTCTCAGGATGCGTGCGCACAACCGGGTGCTCGGCATCAGGGAAACGCTCCTTCAGCTCGTGCCGTACTTCCATCGGCTTGGAAGCACCGAAAACTGCCTCAAAGCCGTGCCGGGCACGCAGGAACCGTACGTCCTCCTTCACATGGTCCGGAAGCTCCCGATACGCCTCGACCATGTTGACCCAGATGGTATCGCCACCGACCTCCGGCGTTTCCACACAACGCAGAACGGAGCCCATGGATGGACACTCGCGCCAACTGGTGTCGCTGTGGAAAGAGTTCTCGTAGTGCCCCTCGCTCGAATTGTCCTTGTACAGGAGCACTACGCCCGAATCATCATCGGTGTTGGGGTGGCCCTCTTCGAGCGAACCGAACTTCTTCGCGAACTCGACGTGTTGAGTACGCGTGATGTCCTGATCTCGGAGGAACAACACTTTGTGCTTCAGGAGGAGCATCTTCAATTCTGCGAAGAGTGTGGCGTCGCGAGTGATATCGGGAATCTGCACGTCGAACAGTTCGGCGCCGATGTGACGGGTCAACTGCTTCATTCTGATCCGTGAATTCTCGGCCTGCGCTGGTACCTCGAATTTAACGGCGGTGCCCATGGGTGTCGCTCCTTTTCTTTCATGCGGAAGGGTTACTCGTTCAGCTCGGCCCGCAATGTCAGGGACCGATCGCTGAATGCTCTTCAATTGCGGACCATCAATGACTGGATTCGCAGCTTCAGGTGTCGAAACTGTATCGCTCGGGCGTGAAAAGAATTTGACCTCACGTTGCATCTCGCTTGACGCGCTATTACTGGTGCCCGGACACGAAGCCGCGACGAACGGTCGGCTCGGGCGGCCGGCAGATCCGGCGGTGCGGCCTCGCCGGCAGGCTCGTATCTGAACGCTCAGGACACCGAGCTCCCGGAGTGCCTTCGCCGCGACATCCGCGGATCCCTGGTCAGCCGACCATGGCCCACCTGCCGGAGGTTGCGGTTATCCCACGCGCACAACTCGGGGGCGCTGACCCATCGCCTGGTGGATCCGCGCCCCTCGGCGCACCTGCTTAAGCCGATCGGCCGAAGGACCAGGCGGAGCATCCCCTGTCGGTGGACCCGGCCGCACTCGCTGGCAGCGGGCGATATCGGTCACCGGCCGTCAGGCACTCGGCGCTACCCACGACCGCAGCTGCGAGGTACCCTCGACTGCCAGTACCTGGCCTTACCAGTGACATAACCCCAGGCAGGAGGCACCTCCCCCTCGCGCGCCGCAATAGGGAACCCCTGCTCGGTACATCACGACTGAAGGAGAACGCCCACCGCCGTTCGACGAGAATCGGAAAGACGCCGCGATGACCATGCTCGTCCGCAATGCCGCTCTGACCGGCTACCTGGATCTCGTTCGGTCTCGGAAAGTTGACCCACTTCCCTTACTGAGGTCGGTGGGACTGCAGGCAGCCGACCTGGCCGTGCCAAACCAGTGGATCGCCATCGACGCCGCAGCTCAACTGCTCGAGCGGTCTGCGGTGGCAACAGGTCTCGAGGACTTCGGAATTCGCCTGGCCGACAGCCGGAAGGTGACCAACCTAGGCCCGATCAGTGTCGCTGCGCAGGGCGAGGCGGATCTGCGCGGCGTACTGATGTTGCTCGGCCAATATCAGCACATTCGCAGCGAGGCCATCAATATCCGGATCTCCGAAGCGGACGACCTCGCGAAGGTCAGGATTGACTTCAACCTAGGTCCCGACGTCAACTCCACACATTTTTCTGAGATGACCGTGGGGGCGCTTATCCGTCTAATCAAATTCGTTGTCGGAAACCAGTGGAATCCGGCACATATCTGCTTCACCCACGACGCGCCGGCCACCCGGACACGTCACCCCAAGACCTTGGGGAAGTCGGTCCGATTTGGCGATAATAATTTCAATGGTTTCGTATTTCCTGCGAGCGACCTAGACCTCCCGAACAAACTGTTTGACACGTTGTTTCAATCGTTCGCGAAGGAATATATCGACACCATCGCCAGCCCGCGCCCCGTCGATGACCTCGATCGCGTCCGTGAATTGATCGAGACCACTCTCCCGACCGGCCGGTGTTCACTGCAGCATGTCGCGAAGACCCTGGGAGTCAACCGCGTCACGGTATATCGACT
Source organism: Rhodococcus koreensis (assembly GCF_017068375.1). Lineage (NCBI taxonomy): Bacteria > Bacillati > Actinomycetota > Actinomycetes > Mycobacteriales > Nocardiaceae > Rhodococcus > Rhodococcus koreensis. The sequence continues at coordinate 193,442 of NZ_CP070610.1, read as the reverse complement.
TCTTGCCCGGTCGAACACCTCATTCTCGGAGATGGTGAATAGCATCCGAGCGGAGCTGGCCCGGAGATACGTCACCCAGCAGACACGCTCCCTAACGGATATCGCTGGACTGCTTGGATTTTCCGAGCTCTCCGCGTTCTCGCGATGGTTTCGAAACGAGTTCGGATCCAGTCCAACGGTATGGCGGGCGGAACGCGGGAACGGGTCCCGGTCGGCGTAGCCCAGCGACACCGGTGGGCAGACAGCTGCCGATGTCGAGGAATTCGTTGACGGTGAAGCAAGCCCTGAGTTGCTCACGGACGCGAGGACCGGCAGCTACTGGGCTCTTTACTTCAGAGGACTCTGGTACAAGGCTATTCTCCCCGCTGGCCACCAGCGGAATTTGCCTTGGTGCAGGCCCGTGACCACCTCCTCGGAACCGGGAACCTGTGGTCATTCGTGCTCTTTCCGGGCGGAATAATGTCGGATCCGACGGAGACCGTTCGATGCTGTTGAGCGCATCGAGTACCACGTCGGCGCTCGTGGTCGGGATTCGGAAGTGTTCGCCCTCCGACGCCCGGAGGCGGTCCCGCACGTAGACGAGCATGGCGAGTTCGCGTTCGAGGTCTGCTGCGGTGCGGTCGCTAACGACTCAGAATCGTGACACGGAGGCCTTCGTCCGAGAAGACTGGCGGTACGGTGTCTCCAGCTCACCCAGTCCGCGAGGGGACGTGCCGTGATCGCAGGTCAACACCCCGAACGACGAAACCCCTAAGTGCGAGCGGATCGGGTTCCACCTCTGCGTGTTTCGGTATGCTCGTACCGTCGGCGGCAACGCCGACAGCACGCGTGGGAGCGAGTTGCTGGTTTGGTCACCGGAATGCTTTTCCCGGGTAGACCCACGCTGCGGTCGGGTTCGAGCGTGGCAGGTCGTCAATTGGGACATTATTGCCTGCCACGCTTCATCATATCGGGGGGGTATTCGACGCAGCGGGAGGGGATCTGGTGGCGTACAACGTGAGCCCGGATGCACCGGCGAGTCGGTTGGATCCGGAGGCCGGCACCAGCACACGCCCGCATCGAAGCCCGCCGGCTACCGTTCCGCCGACACGTACAAAGACCGCGCACAGGAGCGTGACTCGGCGCGGGAACTGGACCGGATGGTCGAGGACGCAGAATTCACCCGCGCTCGGAAAGACCTGGAGCGGGCCTTCCCCCGGGCGACAGTGCCCGAGGTCTCCGAACGTAAACGCCGCGAGCTGCCGATCCCGGATTCGATTCGCCGAGGCCTGAGTTCGCGTCAGCGCAAGGTGCGCTCGGTGAACAAGCACCAGGCGCAGTCGCGGTTGCCGGCCGTCGGGTACACCGCCGTGCAGAACCTGATTACCGACCCGGACCGGTGGAACACCGTCGGGGAGGCGTTGTCGACGGCACGCGGTGACGCGCAGCAACTGGACGTGAAGATGCGGTCGCAGGTCCAGCGCGTGGACCAGGCGATTCAGACCGCGGAACGGTTCAACGACCGAGGGCACATCCTCTACTGCGCGGTCACCCTCCCCACCAGGTGCCTCAGGAAGCGGTCAACCTGCCCTCGACCCTGCAGCCGGGATCGCGGCTGGACTTCGACCGGCACACAATGGCCACCCATGCCCTGCACGAACTCGACCCGACGGTCGGAGAGCGGGACGTGGTGTTCGAGATCGAAACCGGCCGGGGCATGTATATGGGGAGGTCGGACACCGTCGACGACACCGCACACCTGCTGCCGCGCGGAATGCGGTTCGAGGTGGTCTCGGCCGGTGAGGGGCGATACCGTCGCCCGGACGGCAGTATCGGCCGACGGATGATCGTCCAGCTGCGAGATGTCACCAAGGAATGAGGGGAACGAGATGGGACTGTTCACCGACGACAAGGGCCGACCCGAGCTGGTCGTGCACCCGGACATCAAGTTGGGACGCGCGCACTTCCGGCCCGTCGACGACCAACCCGAGAGCGAACCCGAGGAGACCCCGAAGCAACGCGCCCGCCGGGAGCTGAAGAAACGGATGACCGACGAGCGGCTCGCGAAACAGAAAACCGAAGGCACCAACCCCGAGAAGGGGTAAACGCCTCCGGCTCATCCTGTGCATCCGCAGTGTCCATACTCTAGCTCATTCTTGCTCAGGTACTAGACAGCACGCCTTGTTCGAGCGGCCCCGGCACCGCGATCAGACGATCGCGGGACATGTCATCACCCCTGGTGAAAACCGCACTCCGTAGTGTTCGGTGCGGCGGCCAGGAACGGTCGCACCTCGAGCCACTCGTGGATCGGCTTCCCACCCGCCCCTGGGGCTGCGGACAACTCGCCGGCCAGCTCGAGCGCCCGCTCGTGGGTCTCGACGTCGATCACCATCCAGCCGGCGATCACGTCCTTGGTCTCCGCGAACGGCCCATCGGTCACCGGCGGCCGCCCCTCACCGTCGTACCGGACGAACATGCCCTCCGCGGAAAGTGCCTGACTGTCGACGAACTCGCCGGTGCCCTCCAGCCGGGCGGCGAAGTCGTTCATGTACTGCACGTGGGCGGAGATTTCCTCCGGCGTCCACTGGTCCATCGGTACGTCGTTGAGCGATGCGGGCGCGCCGCGGTAGTGCTTGAGCAGCAGGTACTTGGCCATCATGTTCTCCTTTGGTGCGGTGCGGCCCATTGTGGCCGTTTCACTGCGGGGACGAAGCCGTGCGCGGGTTCTCGACATCCCCGGCGACATTTCCTAGCTCAGTTGTCGGATGCGGGGAGCGTGTCGGCGAGTTGCTCGAAAAGGGCCGGCCACCCGCGGCGGAGCCAGGTCAGCCGGCCGCGGTCGAGGTGGCCACCGTCGATGAGGTGGGAGAGGCGGTGTTGCTGCGCGGGGACACCCAGCTGACGGAGTTTGGCATAGACGGGGTTCACCGGGAGCCGGTGGCGGGCGATGTATGCCCAGACGTCGGTGGTGGTCCAGTCCCAGATCGGCCTGTACGCGGCGGTGCCGTCCGCGCGGGCGATGATGCCGTCGCGGCGGCCGCCTCGGGTGTTGAGCATTCGGCGGGGGCGGATTCGTCGGCCCGCATACCCCACAGCTCACCCGGCCCGAGCAGTGCGTGCGCGCGGCGAGCGGGTTCAGTGATCAGCGCCGCGTGCAGATCCACCATCGCCGCGGCCGCACCGTCGGTGAGTGCGGTGTGGTTCCACAGGCCGGAGTCGGCGAGCACCTGCAGCAGTGGTGGGTCGGTGGGGATGCAGTGCAGGTCCAGCCGCCAGGTGTGGGCGAGTTCGGTGAGGTAGTCGTAGGTTTCGGGGTAGTCGAGGCCGGAGTCGAAGAACACCACCGGCACCTCCGGTGCGACGCGGCGGGCCCGGTCGAGGATGACGAGCGAATCCTTTCCGCCGGAGAACGCGAGGTACCCGTCGTGGCCGGCCAGATGTGACTCGATCCGAACGGTGATGTCCGCGATGGCCTTCGCGCCAGCTCTCGCCGACGGCCCTCGAAATCCACGCAGTGCGGCGAGATCCAGGCCAGGTTCCGATGTCGTCGCTCCGCCACTCACCCATCGGCAGTGCGGTGTGCATAGGGGACCTATGGCCCATATGGGTGCCAGCAGCAGACGCGGAGCCGCGACATGCTGGATACGGCACCTGTCGTCCCGGCGTACCCGCGCCCGGGCTTCGGCACCGGCGTGATGTTCTGCGGTTGAATGGACGGCATGGGGTCGTCCGCGGTGGAGCAGCTGTGGCAGGCGTTGTCCGAGAACGAGTTGGCGTTGGTGTGCGTCCGTGGCCCGCAGAGTCGGTGGGCGGATCTGCGGACGGTTGGGGAAGACGGCGCAGTGGGGCTGACCTGGCTTGTCCGGGAGGCAAGTGAGATCGCCGAGCAGTACCCCCACGACAGAGCGAAATCGTGACGCCGCCGGAACTGACTTCGGAGCAGGACGTGGTGTGGGCGGCCATCGACACCGTCGGCGTGGATCGGGTGATGGTGGGCAGCGATTGCTCCTAACCGTTGGGTGAGCGCCCCGGCGGTGAGGTGGTACGTAAGAGCAAATTTCTCGATGAAAGGGATCTCCAGATCGATGTCCGGTGGATGGCCTATCTGTCTTGTCCTACGACCACCGTATCGTCGATCCGCCGACGCCGCTCGCTACCTCACCAGCGTCCGCTGCCGTCTCGAAACAGTCGACACTCTCACCGCCACAGCGGAACTCGCGGCTGGAACACCAAGCCGCCGACCATGACCTGCACCACAAGCGTGACCCCAAAACCCGGCTATACCGCTTCTGGCTACCTAGCTGGTGGACGCGGCGCGTTGCGGGGCTGGGCCGGTGGTGCCTCGGATCTGGAGGCTGACCGGGAAGACTCGCTTGCCGGGTTGTTCCGGTGTGTTGTCGTCGAGTCGTGCGAGGAGGAGCTGGACCGCTTCGGCGGCCATGTCCTCGATGGGCTGGTGGATGGTGGTGAGGTTGATCATTGCCCATCGCGCTTGTGGTGAGTCATCGAAGCCGATCACGGACAGTTCGGCGGGTACGGACACGCCGAGACGCGCGGCCGCGTCCAATGCTGCGAACGCCAATTCGTCTGTGACGCAGTAGATTGCTGACGGTGGATGATCCATCGACAGCAGTGATGTCGCCATTTCCACGCCGTGCTCGTGAGTCATGGTTGCCCGGCGGATGTAGTGGTCGGGTAGGGCGATGCCGCGGCGTTGGAGTGCGTGCCGGGCGCCGTCTTCGCGGGCGGCACCATTGGTGCGGTCGCGCGGTACCGACAGGATCGCGATGTCGCGGTGACCGAGGGCGGTCAGGTGCTCGATCACCAGCTCGCCGGCACCTTCGTCGTCGGAGAGGACCACTTCGAGAGACAGGGTGGGATCGTCGCGGCTCAGGAGCACCACTGGGGTGCTTCGTTCGAGCACTCGGCGCACGGTGCGGGATTTGCGGCGAGCGGATACGAAGATCATCCCGTCCACGGTCGCCGGGTCGAGGACGTCCACGCTGTCGACGCCCTCGGGGACGTCCGGGTCGCGTATGAGGGCCATGCGATAACCGCGTTCGCTGAGCCGGTGCTGAATGGCGTCGACGACGGTGGGGTAGAACGGCGAGGTCAGGTCGGCGACCACGACACCGATCGCCCGCGCCCGTCGGGTGACCAGGCTGCGAGCCGCGGAGTTGGGGACGTAACCGAGTTCCCGGGCTGCGGCAAGTACCCGTTTGGTCGTCCGCTCGGCGACGGCGGGGTCTCCTCGCATGACACGGGAGACTGTCGACTGGCTCAGTCCCAGGTAGGCGGCGAGATCGACACTGGTTACCACGTGCGGATCATACCCAACGGTGGGCCGGGTTCGGATGACGTCGCCGCGGGCCCCGGGGCCTGGGCGTGGCGCCGTGTGGTCGGCGTCGAACGGCTTCGACGGGTCGTCCTCGCACACACCTCGATTGCTGGTGGGTGTGCCTTCCTCGTGGGTTTCATCGGAGAGCCCCGCCCTCCTCGGTCCGGGATTGGTGCTGCGGGCGCGGGGGAGATCGGCGGCGGGTGCGCCGCGGTCCGGGAATCTGGACCGCGGCACTCGCGCGGATCGCCGTCGAAGTATGCGCCGGCAACGTCCGTACCTCCGGTTCGGCCCGGCCGAGCGCGGCGCCGGCGGCCGACCGGAAACGGTTACCCACTGTCAGGCGGTGTTCCGGCCACCGCTGAGGTCCAGTGTCTGTCCAGTGACGTAGCTGGCCTCGGTCGAGAGCAGCCAGGTCGCCAGGGCAGCGAATTCTGCTGTGCTGCCGACCCGGCCCATGGGAACCCGGGCCAGGAGCGCGGCGTTGCGTTCGGGACTGAGGTCGTCGAGCATCCGGGTGTGCATCATCGAGGGTGCGATCGCGTTGACGGTGACGTTGTGTGTGGCGACCTCCTTGGCGGCGGTTTTGACCAGGGACACCACGGCGGCTTTCGATGCGGAGTAGGCGGCCTGGAAGGGATTACCCTCCCGCGCCGAGATCGAGGACAAGATCGCCACCCGGCCATACCCCTGCTCGGTCAGCGTGGGAAGTAGTGCGGCGAGGCCGTGGAAGCAGCCGTCCAGGTTGACACTCATGGTCTTCGACCAGCCCTCGAACGGCATGGCCGTGATCGCGGTTTCCGGTCCTTGGATGCCGTGCGCGAAGAGTGCGCCATCGAGGCGGCCATGGGTGGCCAACACACGGGCGAGGGTCTCGTCCCAGGCTGCACGGTCGGTCACGTCGAGAGCCGCGATGTCGCGGCCCGTCCCGTCCCCGTCGCCGACGACGTCGGTGCACACCACCGAGGCGCCTTCGTGGATGAGTCGGTCCACTGCCGCTGATCCGAGGCCGCCGGCGGCGCCGGTGACGAGGATGACGCGTCCGGCGAATCGGCCGGGATAGAACGTCGAGGGGTCGGCGGTGGTGACGTGCAGGGAGTCGGTGGTGTCGACTGCGGTCATCGAATCGCTTCCGTTCGTTCGGTGTCGGCGGTGGTGATCAGCTGTTGTGTTGCGGCCATGAGTCTGTGCAAATGTTCTGTGATGCCGTGTGATTCGACGAAGGCGACGTCGGGAACCTCCACGCTGACCGGGACGCCGGGCAGCGCCGCGAGGATCTCGATCAGGGGAAACGCGCCGTCCCCGGGCACCTGACGTGTCGCGCGCGACTCGATCTGGCGGTCGGACCCGTTGGTGTCCTGACCGAGCGGCATCCGCGGCGGCGCCTCGAGGTGCGGGACCGCGGCGGGACCGTCGCACAACTGGATCACCTGCACCGCTCCCGGCGGAACAGCCGCGAGGTCGCCGACGGTGCCCCCGGCACGGACGAAGTGCAGGACGTCGAGCATGATCCCGCACCCGGTCTGTTCCGCCACGGCGGCGGCGGCGCGGAAGGTATCGACCTTCTGATACGAGATCGGCTCGATCGAGGCGGTGATACCGAACTCGTGGGCATCGCGCACCAGCGCAGCCAGGGAATCGGTCAGGCGATGGCGGTCGTCGTCACCGCCGATCACGTTGAGTACCCGGGCACCGAGGGCGGCGCCGGCCTCGAGCACCGGCATCCACTCACCCCGACCGCGTACGCCGTCCAGGGTGAACGCCTCGACATCGAACACGCGCACACCGGTGCTGTCGAGACGAGCCCGCGTCTGCGCCGACATCGGGGAGCCCGCGGCCATGGGATACCGGGTCTCCGACGTGGTGGCGGGATGCACCCGCGCGCCGACGGAGGTGAAGCCGCAGTCGGCCGCAGCTTCGACCAACTCGGGAGGGGGTAGATGCAGAGCCGACAGGTGGGCCAGCCCGATGGGTCGTGTCATGAACAGTCCTTTACGCGGTTTCCAAGGTGGGAGTTGACGGACAGCTGCGCCCTACTTATGCTGTGAATCACAAATTTACTACGTAGTCATTCAAGCACTGCGCCCCCTCCGCCGCAACCGCCCCTTCGGCTCGGGCTTCACCCCAGGAAAGAACCCCCACCCATGACAGTTTCGAATGTTCCAGCCTCGGAACCTTATTCGTCCTCCGGCCGTACCGGACCGGTCGACGGCGAGGCGCCCGCACCGCCGCCGTCCGGCTCACGGCGGGCGGCGATGGCCAGCACGGTCGGCGCGATCGTCGACTGGTACGACTTCTTCCTGTACGGGACCGCCGCCGCCCTGGTGTTCGGACCGATGTTCTTCCCCTCCGAGGACCCGACCGTGGGTGTCCTCGCCTCGCTGGGCTCGTTCGCGGTCGGTTTCGTCTTCCGCCCGATCGGTGGGGCGATCTTCGGCCACTTCGGTGACCGGGTCGGCCGCCGGAAGATGCTGGTGATCACCATCTTGATCATGGGTCTGGCCAGCACCGCCATCGGTCTGCTGCCCAGCTACGCCGCCATCGGCATCGCGGCCCCGATCCTGCTGGTCAGCCTGCGCGCGGTGCAAGGCATCGCCGTCGGCGGCGAATGGGGCGGAGCGGCCCTGATGGCGGTGGAGAACGCGCCGAAGAACAAGCGCAACTTCCTCGCCAGCGGGGTACAGATCGGATCGTTCCTCGGCCTACTCCTGGGCACCCTGGCATTCTCGATCGTCACCAACCTCACCACCGAGGAGCAGTTCGACACCTGGGGCTGGCGTCTGCCGTTCCTGGTCAGCATCCTCTTCGCACTCGTCGGGCTCTGGATCCGCAGCGGCGTCCCCGAGTCGAAGGTGTTCGCCGAACTCGAAGAGACAAAGAAGAAGCAGGCCGCACCGCTGCTCGAGGCCCTCAGGACCAGCCCCAAGCAGATCCTCGCCATCATCGGGATGCGCCTGGTCGACCAGAGCACGTTCTACATCGGCTTCACGTTCTCGCTGGTCTACGTCAAGAACTACACCGACACCCCGCCGAGCAGCGTGCTCACCGCATCGATGGTCGCCCTCGTCCTCGCCGTACCGACCACCTCGCTGTGGGGACTGCTCGCAGACCGGTTCGGTGCCCGCTGGTTCTACATCGTCGGCCCGCTGTGCGCTGCCGCGGCCGGTGTCCCGTTCTTCTCCGCCCTCGAGAGCGGATCGATGCCGATGATGATTCTCGGGTTCTTCATCCTGATCAACCTCGGACACAACATCTCCGCCTCGGTGCAGCAGACCTGGTTCACCGACATGTTCGACGCCCGCATCCGCTACAGCGGCGCAGGCTTCGGCTACGCCGTCGCCGGGGCCGTGGGCGGCTTCGTGCCCCTGACCGCCACCGCCCTGCTCGGCGACAGCGGAAACTGGACCCCGGTGGCCATCCTGCTCGCCGCCGCGTCCCTCGTGGCGCTCGTGACCGGACTGTGGTCGTACAAGTGGACCGGGCAGGGCCGGCGATGACCGACACCCTCTCGTGCGATCTGCTCGTCATCGGCGCCGGAGCCGGTGGCCTCGCTGCCGCCGTCACCGCCGCCTACCACGGCGCGAACGTCATCGTCGCCGAAAAGGCCGATGTCTGCGGCGGGGCCACCGCCTGGTCGGGCGGATGGATGTGGGCGCCGCGCAACCCCCTCGCCCGCGCCGACGGCGTCGACGAGGACATCGAGTTGCCGCGCACCTACCTGCAACACCGACTCGGGACGAACTTCGACGCCGCCAAGGTCGATGCGTTCCTGGCGGAGGCGCCGCGCATGGTCGGGTTCTTCCATCACAAGACCAGGCTGCAGTTCGTACCCGGAACCACCATCGCCGACATCCACGGCGGCACCCCCGGCGCCGGGACCGGACACCGCTCGGTGGCACCCCAACCGATCGACGCCTACCAGATCCCCGCCCCGGCTCGGGCGAAGCTGCGCTGGCAACTCTACGAAACCTCGTTCCTCGGCATGGGAATCATGGCCGGCCCCGACCTCCAGGCGTTTCTGCACGCCACCCGCTCCCCGAAGGCCTTCGGGCACGCCGCACGTCGGGTCACCCGGCACCTCATCGACCTGGCCACCGCACGCAAGGGCATGCAACTGGTCAACGGCACCGCCCTGATCGGACGGCTCCTGTCCTCCGCCGACGCACTCGGCGTCGACATCCGCGTCTCGTCGCCGGCACGCACGCTGACCACCGACGACTCCGGGGCGGTGACCGGAGCACAGCTCGACGGCCCCGACGGCCCGGTCACCATCCACGCCGCCCGGGGAGTGATCCTCGCAACCGGTGGCTTCCCCAGCAACGTCGACATGCGCAAAAAGTACTTTCCGCGCACCCCGACCGGGCGTGAACACTGGACCCTGGCCCCCGACACCACCACCGGCGACGGGATCGCGCTCGCCGAATCCGCCGGCGGCCGCCTCGACACCACCCTCGCCTCACCGGTCGCCTACTGCCCGGTCTCGCTGGTGCCGTACCGCAACGGCAAGACAGGTGTCTTCCCGCACATCCTCGATCGCGGAAAGCCCGGTGTCATAGGCGTATTGGCATCAGGTAAGCGGTTCGTCAACGAGGCCGACGGCTACCACGACTACACCACCGCGATGATCGACGCCGTTCCCGACGGGCAGCAAGTGTGCTCGTGGTTGGTCTGTGATCACCGGTTCCAGCGCCTGTATCCGTTGGGAATGTCCAAACCGCGCCCCATCCCGGTCTGGCCGTACCTGCGCTCGGGTTACCTCAAGACCGGTCGCACCCTCACCGAGTTGGCACAGCAATGCGGCATCGACCCCGCCCAACTCCACACCACGGTCGCATCGTTCAACGACAATGCCCGACGCGGAGAGGACCCCGAATTCCACCGCGGCGAAACGATGTTCAACCGCGGCTCCGGGGATCCGGACAACCCGTTCCCGAATCCCTCACTCGCCCCGCTGGAGAAGGGACCGTTCTACGCCGTCAAGGTCGTACCCGGAAGCTTCGGGACCTTCGCCGGTATCGTCACCGACGCCTCCGCGCGTGTGCTCGACGATTCCGACACCCCGATAGCAGGTCTCTATGCCGTGGGATCCGACCAGGCCAGCGTCATGGGCGGGCACTACCCGTCCGGCGGCATCAACATCGGACCCGCCATGACCTTCGGATACATCGCAGCACGACACGCCACCAGCGCCACGGATTCGGAGGAGGAGTCCGGCAGCCCCAACGTCCGTGACACACAACCGGCTGGTTGACACCCAGTCAGCGGTCGGACGACGCCGGCGGACGATTCGAGAACGTCACCGGCGCCGCCCGTCCTGCCGATGTTCGACGACATCAGGGCGCAGCGCTCTTTCGGCACGACCCACCCGCCCGCCGCTTCCGTAGTCCCGATCAGATCTGTGAATTCTTATGAACTGTCGTGAGTATCGCCAATGGCGCCAAAGGCGTCGCGCCACCTGGATCGAAGCCAACCGCACACGCAGCCATCCTGATACCGAGGCGGAGCACCTCATCGAGTTCGCCAGGACGTGGGCACCATACGGGGGCGCTGCCGAGGAGGAAATACTTGTGCACTTCGGCATGACAACATCCCGATTCATCGAACGATTGTGGCAGGTGATCCCCGAATCGAACTGTGCCCAAAACGAGATACGAAATTTGGCGAACGCATACCCTCACCAACGGACCGGCGACCTAGAGCGCTGACCGTCCGACAGGTCGGAACCTGAGTGGACATCGGGATAGGCAAAGCCGTCGACAGGTGCGACATGTGGAATCGCCACGACAGTCGCATTCTCGACAGCCCCTGACTGTTAAGGGAGGGTTCCAATGGCTGTGCGGCCAACTCAGGGCTTGGTTGTCTCATCCTCATACACACGCGCTGACGAGTTTGAATTTAGTTTAGGTGTGGTCGACACTGGGGTCGGATGGTCTGGGTCAAGCCGGAAAGCGAATCTCCTGCAACTGAATCTTCGGTGCTGCGTCTAGAGGTCCTACATAGAGCACGTGTCCGGGGTCGTCTCCTGCTGATGTCTTCGGAAGCCCACTTCGCACTCGTGGCGAACAGCGCAACCGCGGTGGAGTGACGGCGATCGCTGCGGCGAGGGAGATCAGCACTGGCCCGCCGCATCAGACGATCTCCCGGGAAAGGGCGTCGAAGGAATGGAGGGCGGTGTGTTGGAAGGCAGGTACGAGCGCAGGGGTGATTGTCCGGGTGGCGGCTTGGATTGGCGAGGCAGTTAATCCATCGGCGACGGCGGCTGCAACGACTCCCCACCCGTTCAGAGGAAGGACACCGATGGCCATCAGTATCGCCGGGCTCGTCGCGGCGATCAGTATCAGAACCGGACGGATCCGCGGTGGCTGATTCTCGTGTGCGCTTCCCAACTGCGAAACTGGGTCATCGGGGAGGTTGACTCGCGATAGACCCACATCAATTGTGTTCTTCGAGACTGTCGCAACCGATCTCGTCTAAAATCTGCTTCACTCTTGCTTCGAATCGTTTGGTTGACATTCCAAAGTTGACGAAAATATCCTCCTCGGCTGGACCCCCCCTAGGGGGCGCATCTCCGCGCAAAGGTGAGTATGTCCTCGACTTCTCTACTGCGTTCAGGGAGTTGGGTACGTCGGCGCTCTGCCTCACGTCGTCTATCGCGCCATCGACGGTAACGACGGATCTCCATCTCAACTGGTGTTGTTCGCGCAATTTGTAGATCCGGTGTTTCCCCCTGGCGTCCCCCGGTTTCGGTTGCTGACATGGCATTCTCTGTTTCGAAGTGAAGACCTGTGTCTAGTCGACCAGGTGGCGGGGGGAATCGCAGGTTTCGGGGTTCGGATCGACCGAATGTGTTGGTAAGGACGGTGTGTGATGATGCTGTACGGCGAGTGCCGCCAGAACGGATGAGGAGTACACCCGGTCAAGGGTCGCAGCATCGCAGGGGACGACCGGCCGCTGCTGGTGCCGTTGTATCGCGGCCAAAAGTAGTCGTCGGTACTCGGCGACATCGATGCCGAATTCGGACTGGATCGTTCCGGGTGTAGGTTCGCCGATCGGTGCCCAGAAGATCGCGAGATCGAGGACGTCGTCGAGATGAACGCGTGGCGCCATCATGGCCGCTTTCTGGCTTGTTGCCGGAGCCGTTATTGCACCCGTGGGTGGCGTGGTGATGTGCGGTTTGTTGCGCGCGATCTCTGCGTCATCGCCTCGCGGTCATTCTCGTGTGGAGCGCGACCGGATTTTGAGGATGATCAACTCGGAATCGTTCGCGTCGCTGAGTGTGCCGAGAAGAGTGAATGGCTGACTATCTGCCAGGGGCGCCTCGTGCGCGAGTGTTTGTGCATATCAATCCTGAGGGTCTGGGATCGTGAGCTGCCTCGCGGAGTGTCGAATGTATTGCGGGCCAGTGCTGTTAGTTCGAGCGAGAGTGGTTCCGCCTGCTCGGCAGCTACCGATGGGCGACTCTGTCGTGTCGGATCTTTGGGCTGCGACCGATTCGCCGGCGAGATGGCCCGGATTGGTACTTAGGAACTGTGCGGTGACATCAGGGTCGACGATATGCGCGGTGCTCCATCGTTCGGTTGCGTACGTTTGTGCCGCAACCGCAAGAAGCGATCCTGCATTCGGCACGCGGCGGCGCAGGACGATCGACATGACTGTGATGACGGCATGGATCAGAAGGAATAGCACTGTGAACGGTCCTGCTGGTCGGAGATTAACGATATTTCGGTAATAGTGTGTCGTTGCGCGTGATTCGCACCGTGCTGGCGCGGCCCGTGGCACGACCGGGCACGTCAGGACCGCTGTTCCTGCTCCACGACCCAGCGTAGGGCGCGCCTCACCCGGCCGGTGACGGCGTCGCGATACCGCACGACGCCGCCGGGCGAGGAAGGGGAGCTACGCGGTGACTCTGTCGGTGGCCACGGTGTCGTCGTCGAAGGTCATTTCCGGTGCGGGCCGGCGGAAGCCCTTGGTCAGAACGGCCAGATAGACAACGCCGATCGCCAACCATACGCCGCCGATTTGGAGAGCGACGTCACCGAGCCTCGTGAGCAGATAGACGGAGACGGCGCCGCCGATGACCGGCATCACCAGGTACGAGAAGAGGTTGAGGGTGCGACCGTGTCTGTGCTCTCGGACCAGGTGGGCGATCACGCAGACGTTGACCACGGCGAAGCCGAGGAAAGCACCGAAATTGATGAACGAGGTGGCTGTGGTCAGGTCGAGTTTCATGGCGATGACACCGGCGGCCGCGGTCAGCAGCAGGTTGTTGACCGGGGTGCCGGTCGTCGCCGACAGCCTGCCGAAGACGGCCTTGGGCAGTACGCCGTCGCGTCCCATGACGTACATGAGGCGGGCGGCGGACGCCTGCAGGGCGATGCAGGAGGCAATGGATCCGGCGATGGTGACGAAGTTGATGATCTCGGCGTACGTCTCGCCGCCGACCTGGACCTTCAGGTGGTAGGCGGCCGCGTCGACGTCGGTGAACAGCGCGCCCGGGTGGACGAGTTGCATGACGAATGACAGCACGATGAAGATCGCGCCGGCGGCGATGACGCACCCGACGATGCCTCTGCCGATCGTCCTCGCCCCGCCCCTGGTCTCCTCGCCGAGTGTGGAGAGGGCGTCGAAGCCGAGGAAGGAGTACGCGGCGATGGCGGCGGCCGCAGTGACCGCGCCGATCGAAGTGCCGGAGTTCCACAGGGCGTCCGTGGCGGGTGCGGAGGAGCCGTGTTTGCCGAGGAAGACGACACACAGGGTGGCGAAGAGGACCAGCGACCCCAGAGCGATGAACATCAGGACCTTGTTGACGCGGTCCGCGAGTTTCATGCCGAAGACGTTGATGGCGGTGGTGATGCCCACCGAGACGATCAGCCAGACCCACTTGGGTATGTCAGGGAACTGGGCGTTGAAGTAGATCGCCGTGATCAGCCAGCCGACCATCGGGATGAAGAAGTAGTCGAGCAGCATCGCCCAGCCGGACAGGAAACCGATGCGGCTGTCGAGCATCTTGCGGGCGTAGGTGTAGACCGACCCGGAACCGGGCACCGCGCGCGCCATCTTTGCGTAACTCAGCCCGGTGAGCACCATCGCGAGGGTGGCGACGGCGAACGCCGTCGGGGCCACGCCGCCGCTGGTGGCGGCGACCACGCCGAAGATCGTGACGACGATGCCGGGGGATATGTAGGCCAGGCCGAACAGGATGACGGAGAAGAGGCTCAGGTCGCCTTTCAGTCTCATGGTGTTCCCAGTTGTCTCGCTGTTCATCGTGGTGGCTCCTCGGTGGTGTGGGCGGCGTTCCAGGTGGCGGGGTCGATACGGCCCCCGTACAGCGGGAGTTCGAGGGGCGCGTCACCGGGGCGGAACTGGTCCCAGACGCGGTTGAGGCCGGCGGTGCCGTAGCGGCGGACGTTGCTGACCTCGTCGAGGTCGATCACGTCGGTGAGGGTGGAGTCGCCGGCATCGACGGTTTCGGCGCGCACCGTGCCCTGTGGATCGACGACGAGGCTGCGGCCGATCCCGGACGGGGCGGCGGAGTTGACGCTGGCGACGAAGACCTGGTTGGTGATGGCGTTGGCGCGGCTGAGGACGACTTCCTGCGTGCGGTCGCTCGTCGGGGTGCGGACCACGTTGACGATCAACTCTGCGCCCATCCAGGCCAGATGGCGGGAGACCTCCGGGAACCAGGTGTCGTAGCAGATGGACAGTCCGATACGGCCGACCCCGGCGAGGTCGACGACCTCGAACCGGTTGCCGGGTGCGGTCGTCTCGTAGGGGCGCCACGGGCAGATCTTGCGGTACGCGGCGAGGCGTTCGCCCTGCGGCGAGTAGACGGGTGCCGTGTTGTGGATGCGACCGTCGGCGCCGCGTTCGTAGACGCTGCCGGGTACCAGCCAGATGCCCAGGTCGCCCGCGAGTTCGGCGAGGGCAGCGTCCCGTTTGCCGTCGAGCGGCTCGGCGGCTTTCTCCGGCGCGGCCGGAACGCCTGGGGCGCTCTCGCCGAGGTGTAGTTCGGGGTAGACGACGAGGGCGCCTGGTGCGCGCAGCTTCACGCGCCGCTCGACGTCGGAGGTGAAGCCTGCGAGGTCGTCGGCCGGGCGGCCGGGCGCCTGGGCGAGGATCAGGGGCAGGGGGCGGGTCATGCGGGGAACACCAGCCAATCGAAGGTAGGGCTCTGGAGGGAGCAGTTGATGGTGGTTCAGGCGCCGGGGGCGTGGGCCGGGCGGCCGGGGTGAGACAAGCGTGGGCCTCGTCACATATAATTTCAAATACTTTCTAGGGCTGACTTACATGCCTTTGAGGCATGCAAGTGCCATGTCTCCTCCGTCTTCCGAGAGGCCACTTCCAATGGAACTGCGGGTGCTGCGCTACTTCCTGACCATCGTGGAGACCGGTTCCGTCACCAAGGCCGCCGAGGAGGTCCGCGTCGCCCAGCCCTCGCTGTCGCGCCAACTGCGCGGCCTGGAGGCGTCGTTGGGCATGACGCTCTTCGACCGCGGCGGCAGACAGCTGATCCTGACCGCCGCCGGCCGGCGCTTCCTTCCGTTGGCCCGAGATCTGGTCGCCCGAGCGGACGCCGCCGAGGCCGCAGTCGGAGCACTTGCTTCCGGTCGCGCCATGCGGATCACCGTGGCGGCGCCGCCCACCACCATCACGGACGTGATCGCACCGTTCCTGGCCACCTGGGGACCGGAGGATCCGCTCGTCACGGTGCAGGCGGAGAGCCCGGCCCGCGCGTACCAGGCCCTGGGGAGGGGCGCCGACGTAGCCATTTCCACGGCGCCTCCGAGGCGCCGTTTGGCCGGGCTGCCCGTGGCGCGGCTGCCGCTGTGGGCCTATGTGCGGGCCGACCACGCCTGGACGAACCGGGACGGCGTCACGATCGGGGAACTCGCCGCGGCGCCCCTCATCGTCCTCACCCCGGCGCACGGCACCCGACGCGTCCTGGACCATGCCGTGCAGGACGCCGACGCCTCGTACGACATCGTGCTCGAATGCGATACTCCGCACGTCGCCCAGGCCATGGCGGCGTCGGGCCACGGAATTGCGGTGGTCTCCGACGATCCCCGCTTCGACCTGCACCCGCTGCTGATCCTCGACGGCGCGGGCGAGCCGCTGCAGATCCATCTGCACGCCGCGTGGGACCCCAGCCACTATGCGCTGCGCAGCATCGAGGCCTTCGCCACGGGGCTCTCGCGCTTCTGCGTCGAGCAGTACGGGCCTCAGGTCACCGCCCGCGGATGAGCTGGACGTATACCTGGCGGGCAGCCTGATCAGACCGGACAGGCATTGGACGGCGGCCCCGGCGGGCCCCAGGATGCGGCGATATCCGTATCTGTTGCCGGCCCGAGAGGACACCCACCATGCCAAGACCCTTCTATGCCCGAGGGCTGAGCCGTGCCATCGTCGTTACCGTCGCACTCGCGGCGGCGTGCACCGTCTCGCCACCGACGATCGCGGCGCCCGCCGAAGCCGTGCCCGTACCGGGCGATCCGCTCACCGGAAGCGGGGCGGTGAACCGGACCGAACTCACCGCCGGCCAACTCACCGAGGGCGCCGCCACGGACACGGTCCCCGACAGCGCCTTCGCACTGCCCGCCCAGGCAGCACCACCCACCCACAGCTTCGAAGGCACCCTCACCCTCAACGGTCTCTCCGCCACCGGCGGCTTCCGCGTACTGAAAGACCCGTACGGATACGGAGATACAGCGGCCACCCGGCACCTGCCACCGGTCGACATCGCCCTCGTGCAGAATGGCAGCCACCTCGTCCCGGCCAAGCGCGGGTTGCAGTACACGGGGAACCAGGCGTGGAACCTGGCGGTGGGCCCCGGCCGTGCGTGGAACGAGGACGGCGACGGCGAACGCACCCGCGCCTCACTGCCTTTCGCGCTCGTCGAGCGCAACGCGAACTGCGTGCACAACGGCGCCCTGATGTTCCTCTTCGACGCCACATCGGTCTCCGAAATCCGCTACCAGATCACCACGGAGACCTGCGAATACTTCCAGCTCGACATGTGGGGCCAGGTACCGGCCGACTACCGGCCCGGGCCCGTCGACGGCGCCGAGAACCTGCGCGACGCGTACGCCGCCGAGGTCGGGGACCGGCTCCCGACCAAGCCCATCTCGGCGCTGGCCACCGACTACCCGGACAGTGGGGTAGACGTAGCGAAGTTCAGCGCCGGCATCACGCCGTCCGCACTGAGCACCTTCGGCTTCTACTTCGGCGGAGTGCACTATGTGGGCAACTGTCGGACCCGGCAAGGGGAGTACCCATTCTGCGGCCAGATGCTGTTGCCTTCGTACTCGACCGCGAAGTCGGCGTTCGCGGGAACAGCCATGCTGCGGCTGGCGAAGCGCTACGGCCCCGCCGTGGCCCAGGAGATGCTCTCCGACCGAATCCCCGAGACCGCCGGCAACACCGCCTGGAGCGGCGTCACCCTCGACCAGACTCTCGACATGGCCACCGGGAACTACATCTCGCACGGCTACGAGACCGACGAAGCGGGCCCCACCATGGCGGACTTCTTCGCAGCCGAGCCCTACGCCGACAAGATGCGACTCGCCCTGTCCTTCCCGCGTAAGGCCAGCCCCGGCAGCCAGTGGGCCTACCACACCTCGGACACCTACCTCGCCACCCGCGCGATGAACAACTACCTGCACGACAAGGCCGGTTCGGACGCCGACATCTTCGACATGCTCCGTGACGACGTGCTCGAACCCGTCGGCGTCGGGCCCGACTCGCTCGTCTCCTCCCGCACCGACAACAGCCCCGGCGGAGCACCCTTCGGCGGGTACGGCATGTTCTGGACGCAGGACTCCGTCGCCCGGTTCGCCAAGTTCCTCAACAACGACCACGGGGCCGTCAACGGCACGCAGATACTCGACCCGGCCCTGCTCACGGCCACCATGCAACGCGACCCGGAGGACCGGGGCATGACCACCACCGGCGCCAAGCCCATGAAATACCAGAACGGCTTCTGGGGCCAGGACTTCACCTCCGCCGACAACCCCGCCTACACCAGCCCCTTCTACGTACCGTTCATGTCGGGGTACGGCGGCATCACGGTCGCGATGATGCCGAACGGCGCCACCTACTACTACTTCAGCGACAACAACGAGTTCAGTTGGAGCTCCGCCGTCGCCGAGGCCGCCAAGCTAGCGCCCATGCCCGTCGAGGCAGTTGGTGCGAGATAGACCCAGCGAACGTACCCTTATCGGCCTGGGATGCGCTTCGCCTGACTATGGCCGTTGATGGGGTTCCCCACCCGAACCCCTTCCAGGTTCGATCGGAGACTTCATCCAACGGCGCGCTCGTGGTCGGCACCACCGCCGACGACGAGGTCGTCGCGCAGGTCTGACCTGCGGTGAAGGTGACATGTATCTGTGTGCGATTAAGGATGAGTATTCGAAGAAGGTTCTGGGGTGGGCGGTGGCGGATCACATGCGCACCGAACTGGTCCTCGAAGCGCTGAACATGGCTGTCGACGAACGTGGCGGAGACGTCGCAGGCACAATCATGCGCTCGGACAGGGGAAGTCAGTATACCGCCGAGATCATGAAGCAGGCGTGCGCACGGTACGGGTTGCGGCGTTCGATGGGCGCGACCGGCATCAGGTCATGCTCGAAGCGCCTGGCGTTGCGCCGGTGTGGTGGTCGCGGGTGGCTCCGCTGATCGTGGAGACGATGACCGCGCGCTGCGCCGAGTGGGTTCGCTGGTTCAATGCGGACCGGTTGCATTCGTCGAACGATCGGGTCTGGTGCGGGTTGGTTCGACATCCCTCCACTTCGTGGATGCTTCCCCGCCGTGGAGGGATGTCCTCACACTGGAGGCGTTCTCGATACGAGAAGTTTCGCAGCGACGTCATCGCCGTCGAGGATTATTTGTGCGGATGGGTGAAAGCGCGACGACGGCGTCAAGACAGGTGGCGCCTCGACCTCGAACTCAGGCGAGCCCCCGAACTGAAAGAAGCCGCCAACCGATCAAACCGCTGCGAGAATTTGAGGGGACAAGTCGCGCAGTCGCCGATCTCTCAGTAGGACAATCCGAATGAGCGCGAACCACTACCTAAGCATCGTTGATGATCTGTACTCAAATCAGATCGTCGAATACTCGATCGACTCGCGCGATGTTACCGAACCTCGTGGCGCGATCGACCGTCTGCGGACCTCATTGATCACGCTGCCGAACGAAACCGACCGCTCGGCACATTGCGTGTCGTTAGTAGGCACCAAAAAGTTCCTAATTGTCACCCAACTGTGACGGACTTAACGTCTTCGGTGACTCGATTTCCAACCGTAAGGCGGTCAGATGCAGACGAACTATGCCGAAGAAGATGTGTTGAAAGATACAGACGATCTACTGTTTTCGTCTCTTCGAATCAATACCACGACGGTCCGTAACAGGTTTCTTCTTCCTGCCATGCAGCGTGGCTCGCGTGGGTACAAGCCAACTGTGGGCATGGCGGATACGCTGCGCTCGACCGCTGAACGGGGCCCGGGAATAATCATTTCCGAGGGGGCCGCACCTGACCATCCGGCGGGGTACTGGCAGCCGGCGTTCAGCATTCTCGGCCGTGACACCATCAAGGAATGGGGACATGTCGTCCGTGAGGTCCTCAGTACCGGCGACGTAGTCTTATTGATGCAGCTGTGGCATCCAGGTGCCCTGCGACTGGTTGTCGACGGTATTGAGAATCCACATCCGGACCATCCTGCATGGAGCCCATCAGGATTGATCCAGGAGGGCCGTACCAACGGTGTTGCAATGTCGAAGCAGGACCTTGAGGATACCAAAAATGCATATGTCGAGAGTTCGCTTATCGCCCAGCGGCTCGGCGCACACGGGATTGAGTTGCATTGCGCTCATGGCTACCTGTTGGATCTATTTTTGTGGCATGAAACGAATAGGCGAACCGATGAATACGGCGGTGAAACCCTAGCTGACCGCGCCGCATATCCTGCTGAAATAGTTTCGGCAATCCGTGCTGCGACGGGCCCTCAATTCATAATTTCAGTGCGTTTCTCGCAATGGAAGGAGGTGGATTACGGAGCCAAAATCGCGGCGCATCCTGACGAACTGGGACCGTTTCTGGAACGTTTGCAGCAAGCGGGAGCCGACGTCTTTCATGTGTCGGCTCGCAGATTCGACGCTGTCGCCTGGCCGGAACTCGACTCTAGACGGAGTGTCGCTTCCTGGGTGAAGACAATGACAGATCGCCCGGTCATGACGATCGGCAGCGTCGGGTTGTCCACCGATCTCGCGAGTGATGTCTTCGACAACCAAGACCCCGTACTGCAGGTGGAGGATGACATCATCCGTGTACGGCGCGGTTTGGAGGCCGGCGACTTCGACATGATCGGGGTTGGTAGGGCGCAGATTTCGAATCCGGACTTCGTCGAGCGCGTACGCAGGGCCGACTATTCGAATTTACGAGACTTTCGAAAATATCGCGATTTGGCCGAGGCATACGAAAGCTACTCGCATGAGGGGCAACTCGTGGACCAGTCGCGAAAGAAGGATTAATCGATGAGCCTACTATGTGAATATTGTCAAACCCTAGGAGTTTTATTGTGACAACCGGGACGCCGAAGTACTGGTGGATGGAAGGGCTTTTCAATCCCCCGCCCCGACCTACTGGTTTCTCGACAACTGATCGAGATGAGTTCGATGTAATCATTGTCGGTGCCGGAATGGCGGGAATGTGTGCTGCAATTTTGGCTCACGATCGTGGTGCCGAGGTCCTTCTATTGGAGGCATCAGATGAAGTCGGCGGCACAACTTACAAGTCCGGCGGGGCGATGTGGATTCCAGACAACTCACTTATGCACGTCTTAGGAATTCGCGACGATCGAGATAGCGTCTTGCGCTACGTGGTCCAGGTCGCGCATCCCGACCAGTATGACGCCGATGCCGAATACTACGGCGCAGAAGAGTGGCAGTGGGAAACAATAGGCGCGTTTTACGACAACGCCGCGAACGCGATTGATGCGCTGGTTGCGGCAGGTGCCTTCCGGGTCACCACCTGGCCATCCTTTACGGAACGGTATCCAGCCATTGTCAGTTATCACCCGGAATTGGATAACTCTATTCAAGGATTTTTCCGGCATCTAGGACCAGCGCGAGAGGACGGCTCCGCTGCACCTGGAGCAGATTTGGTCGATCAACTGGGGGTAGCCGTTAGAAGCCGGGGTATCGAGGTGCGCACAGATCATCGTGTGCAGCGGCTGCTGCAAGATGAAACTGGTGCAGCCGTCGGAGTTGGGGGGACGTGGGGTGATCCCATCTACGCGAGACGAGGGGTGGTTTTCGCTAGCGGTGGCTTTGCACATAACGCGGATTTGATCGATGAATACTGGCGCGGGCCGCTTTACAGCAGTTGCGCAGTTGCCACCGCACAGGGTGATTTCATCCCTATCGCGCGCGAGGCCGGAGCTGAACTCGCTCACATGCAGAATGGCTGGCTGTACGAGGACATCTTGGAAAAGGCTGCCATGAATCGCGTGAACGAGGATAAAGGTATTCCCGTTCCGCCCGGAGACAGCATGATTTATGTCGATCGCAATGGTAACAGGGTGGTCAACGAGAAGCTTGTGTACCAGGACCGAAACCGCGTCATATGGGACCGCGACAAGAACGGCGACTATCCGAACAGGGTTCTATTTATGGTTTACGACGATTACGTCGCCCACGACACCAAGCCGACCCTGTTCTGGGATAAGTTTCGCACCCCTAAGCCTTACATTATCGAAGGTCAGACATGGGAGGAGATCACCGAGCGCATCGAGGCGCGCTTGAAGAGTCTCACCTCTGTCATCGGTGATTTCGAATTGGCACCTGGCTTCGCCGAGCAACTGGGGCAGACGGTCGACAGATTCAACGGCTTCGCCCGCGCTGGTGTCGACGAAGATTTCCACCGTTGCGAGAACATGTCCGAATACGACTGGCATGGCATCCCGAGGCCAGGTAACGAAAAAAATCCGGGAATGTTTCCATTCGCCGAGACCGGGCCATATTACTGCGTGCTGATCTGCGGGATGGTGCTGGACACCAACGGAGGGCCCAAGACGAATTCGAACAGCCAAGTCTTGCGTTCGGACGGGTCCGTCATTCCAGGGTTGTATGGGGCCGGAAACTGTGTTGCATCAATAGCCGGTGATGGCTACTTATCTTTAGGGAGCACACTCGGGCCCGCCGCCACATTTGCGTACCTCGCCGCCGAAAGTGTAGTGCAGGAGGCACCGCGCGATACTGAAGCTGCTCGTGCGCGGTACACTGCAGATACGTTGACGACCAGCCAAAACAGCTAGATAGTCACTCGGATTCAGCAGCTACGGTCAGCGTTGCGTGTTAGCATGAATCGATACTGACACGCGACGTTGGCCCATAGTTCCTCCAATCGAGACAGTCTCGTGCGGGACCAAAATCGCCCGAGAGATCGCGTCGGTCTAAAGGGAGTAACCTATGGGCGCGGATTATGAATCGCACCGGCTTTCCGCAGTAGATCGGATGATGACAAGGATTCGTGAAATTCTCCAACAAGCACCTGCGGTAACCGACGAATCCGAGGAAATATTCGGATTCGTAGCGGCGCTACTTGTCGAATTTTCTTGGAATCGCAGTGCGCCGGTTGTGGGCATCGTAGGTCACGTTGGCAATTACTGGAGAAACTGGCTCCTAGTCATATTACGTGTCGGACCATTGCGTCCGTCGATGATTCAGCGGCTACTGGACACAATGGACCCGTCACATCCGTTGTCGCAGAAAATACTTACTCACAATCTTCGGATGCTCGAACGCGATGGACTACTAAGCCGGACCGTGGTCGCCGACGCGCGGAAGCACGTGGTGTATGACCTCACGCCACTAGGTCGGAGTCTGTCCGACCTAGTGATGAACCTGATCGAGTGGGGATATGCGCGATCAGACCAAATCAATTGCGCACGTGCAGAATACGATGCAGCTAACCACGATGGCGGCGCAGGCGAAGTGTGAGCGTCATCCACCCCGGCCTCCACGGGTTATCCGCTTCTGGTTCTCGGCGAGTAGACCATCGAGGCGCCGGGTATCGGCAATCATGTCGCGACGCATCAACACCGCATAGCGGGCGTAGAAACCCTGCACGACCCTTCGAGAGTTCCTGCGACGCACGCCACAACGACCAGGGCTCCAACTAGGGGATCCCTTCAGTTACAGTCCGTGCGTGAGGCGTTATCGCTGGTTGTGGAATGCGTGTGTGGTCGCGAGCGCCGTTGCAGTCCCTCGGGTGTTTTGTTGGGAGACGCTTACGACAACGCTGTCCTCGGTGCGACGGTCACCGTCCTGCTAGGTGATGCGGTGATCATTGGAGTGGTTGCTATTCGGGGCGGCGTGCACACCTCCGTCGATGAGGAATCGAATCGCCCCAGTGGTGCTCGTGCGGACCCGAATCGTAAGGACCATTCCTGAAGTAGGCGTGCGACGCAGCGGACAGTCAAAGCTTTATCCTAAATGGTCGCGGTGGCGGCTCGCCGCGGATAGGCCGGCCGCGCACCGATTCCGGGCTCACCGTGGTTGGTGCTGAGGCCCCGCCGTTCGCCTGCCGCAGCCTTGGGCGACTGGCGGCAGTGAGACCTCACCAGCGGTGCGTCACGGTTCAGCAGGTGGGGTCTCTTGCTGTCAGCCATCGATTGGTTCGGAGAGCGGCACCGGCTGAGGCAGCCCCGGATAGCGTCGACCGGATACGACCCACCTTGCGTGGCGTCCCCGGATCAGTGCCTGAGGCGGCCCTGGACGCCCGCGGTTCGGCGGTCTCGATCATGCATCTCACACATGGTTCGCTAGAACTTCGTGCTATTGCCCACGTCACTCCCAGCAACGAAGCTTGCAACGTGCCTCGCTCGACTCCGGCTCATGCTGACCCCGTCAAGCCGCACCGCATGGACAAAGATTCGTGATCTACAACCGGAGGAAGATGTGACCCAAATTGTCATCAGTGGAGCCTCGGGCGATTTGGCTCGCCGCGTGACGCAAGGGCTCCTCGAAAGAGCTCCTCTGTGCAACCTGACACTTGTGACTCGATCGCCCGAGGCAATCGAAGCAGGCGGCCCGAACGTCAGCGTGCGGACGGGCGATTACGAGAAGCCCGAGCTATTGGACGAGGCGTACCACGGCGGAGACATCCTGTTTCTCATCAGTGGGCTCAATCTCGGGCGGCGGACAACGGAACACCGTAATGCGATCCGCGCCGCGGAGAAGGCGGGGATACGCCATATCGTCTACACATCGGTCGGCGGAGTACAACCCGGCAACCCGGCGCTCTCAGCCATCGACCATTACCAGACCGAGCTCGATCTCCGGGCGAGCGGACTGTCGTACACGATCCTGCGCAATGCGCTCTACGCGGAGATCGTCAGTGCGATCTGGCTGGCACCTGCCGCACGCGACGGCGTACTCGAAATGGCCACCGGCCACGGTTCCTTAGCGCCCGTCTCCAAGGTGGACGTCGCGCGCTGTGCGACCGCAATCCTTGCCGACCCCGCCGACCACGATGGCGCTGTCTACGAGATCACCGGTCCTGAACTGTTGAGCATGGACGACATTGTCCGACTTGGTTCCGAGGTCTTCGGCACAGAGATCGCCTACAAGCCGGTATCGGAGGAGGAACGGCTGCGGTTCTTCGACTCGGTCGGTCTCCCGCGGACGTACGACCCGAACATGCCCCCCAGCGCCGAAGGCCACATGTGGGCCAGCGACGAGCTGGTGTCGGCCGATCTGGCGGTGGCCCAGGGCTACCAAGCACTGCTGTCCGGACATGTCGAGCAGATCACGGGGGAGGCGCCCGCGCCGTTGCGATCCGTCCTCGAAAAGGTAAAGGACACCCCGTACGACCGAATCGGTTCGGCGTCCTGACCGCTCGCACCCCGAGCGGAACCACATATCACGTCAGTGCGTTCAGAAAGAGAGTAATAGCGCCATGAGTGTCGACCATGCGGTCCAGCAAGGCCCCGGAGCAGCGTCCGTCGGTGACGTTCCTTCCTACCCCGACGTGCCGACCTACCTGAACATCCTAGGTAGCCTCCATATCTGGGAAGGCGACGGGTGGAAGAAAGAATCGATGTCGTGGAAGACCGGCGCGTACATCGCGTCGAATCTCAGCGGCATCCCCGAGTTCACCTTCAGTGGACCCAACGCGCGGGCCTTGCTCTCACGGCTCAGTATTAACAACGTCGACAAATGGCCCATAGGCAAGTCCAAGCACCTCGTCATGCTCGACGAAAACGGATACATCGCCAATCACGGTCTCACAGTGCGCGACAGCGAGGACTCGTATCGCCATTTCGCGGCGATGCCCTGGGCCCTCTTCAAGGCCCCGTCGCTGGGACTAGACGTAGAAATCGGTATGCGGGACATCTTCATCTTTCAGGTGGCGGGCCCGAAGTCGCTGCAGATACTCGAACGCCTCACGGGTGAATCGTTGCGCTCCCTGCAATTCCTGGGCATTCGGCGAATCCAGGTACCCGGAATCGATGCCACGGTGGAAATCGAACTGTCGCGAATCGGGATGTCGGGGACCCTCGCTTACGAGGTGCGTGGACCCCTCGAACACGGACCAGCGGTGTTCGACGCCGTGTACCGGGCGGGCGAGGATTTCGACATCACGCGCCTGGGATGGCGGACTTACGTCGTGAATCACACCGAGGGTGGCTTCCCTCAGCAGGGTTGTACCTTCCTCCCTGCTGCTTTCGCCGACCCGGAATTCGTCTCTCATCCCCTCTTCGGAGCTGCTCTGCCGCCCAAGCAGGTGAGCGGCCACTTGAGTGGGAGCGCAAATCCCACCGACATCACGGCGCGCCTCCGCACCCCCTTCGAAGTCAACTGGGGATGGATGGCGAAGTTCGACCACGACTTCCTGGGCCGGGAAGCCCTCGAGGCGGAGGCTGCCGCACCGCGCCGCAAGACGGTGGTCCTCAGGTGGAACAAGGAAGACGTACTCGACGTGTTCGCGTCGCAGTTCGAGCCCGGGGAGGAATACCGGCACTTCGAGTTCCCGACGACGCCGCAATCACCAGCGGGCGACCATGCGGACATCGTCACCAAGGACGGCAAGCAGGTGGGTATATCATCGCTGGCCGTCTACTCCTACTACTTCCGCGAGATGATCTCCCATTCCACCATCGACATGGAAATCGCCGAGATCGGCACTGAAGTCGTCCTGCACTGGGGCAACCACGGCGAACGAATCAAGCAGATTCGCGCGACGGTGGAGCGGTTCCCCTACCTCGACCTCCCGGCGAACAAGGATGTCGATCTGGAGTCGTTTCCGTCAGGAGTCGTCGCGCACTGAGTGCATGACCGACTCCGACCTACTCGTCCCGTCACACGATCCTGGCGGCGACGACCACTTCACACGAAAGGACAACAGCACGATGTCACGAACCAGTCGCGACGTGGTCGACCTCGGCACTTTGATCGTGCAAGGCGACGACCGTCAGGGAATCGTCGCGGCGGTCTCGTCCTTGCTCGCGAAATACGGCGCGAACATTGTCTCACTGGACCAGCACTCGACCGACCCTGCCGGCGGCAGATTCTTCCAACGCACGACGTTCCACTTGGAGGACCTACCGGCACAGATTCCGTCCCTGTCCGACGAACTCGACAACGTTCTAGGCATGTTGGGACAGTCGTACAGGTTGACTGAAGCTCGCAAGCCGAAGCGCGTCGCCATCATGGTGTCCAAAACGGATCATTGCCTCCTCGACCTCCTATGGCGGCAGCGTCGTGGCGAAATCCACATGAACGTGGGGATGGTCATCGCGAACCATCCCGATCTCGGGGACGACGTTCGCGGATTCGGCATTCCGTTCATCCACATCCCCGTAAACCGGGCGTCACGGGCACAGGCGGAGGCGGAGCAGTTGAAGCTTCTCACCGACAACGTCGATCTCGTTGTCCTCGCTCGCTACATGCAGATTCTGTCCGGTGATTTCTTACAACAGGTGGGAGTGCCGGTAATCAACATTCATCACTCATTCCTGCCCGCTTTCATCGGTGCGGGGCCGTATCAGAAGGCGAAAGATCGAGGCGTCAAACTGATCGGCGCCACGGCCCACTACGTGACCGAGGACCTCGACGAAGGGCCGATCATCGAGCAGGACGTCGTGCGGGTCTCGCACGTGGAGACTGCAGCTGAGCTGCAACGAAGAGGTGCGGACGTTGAGCGCCAGGTGCTTTCTCGCGCCGTTGCCTGGCACTGCGAGGACCGGGTAATCAGAGACGGGAACCAGACCGTTGTCTTCTGATTCTCGTCTAACCACGGTAGGAGAGGGAGTCGGCATGTCGGCCCGATTGCTGAACGGCCGCGAGGTGTCGCGAGTCATGCGCGAAAAGCTTGGGACCCAGGCACAGCAATACTCGAGGGACTTCGGTCGGCGTCCGGTTCTGGCGACGGTACTGGTCGGCGACGACCCCGCCTCGCACACCTACGTGCGTATGAAAGCCGCTGCCTGCACCGAGGTCGGTATCGAATCGCGCCGAGTGCATCTCGACGCGGGGTTGAGCACGAATGCTGTCTGCGCGGAAGTTCGGGCGCTGTCTGAAGATCCCAATGTAGATGGGATTCTTCTGCAGCACCCGGTGCCACCCGGAGTGGACGAACGCGCTGCGTTCGACGCCATCGATCCGGCGAAGGATGTCGACGGTGTCACCCGAGACTCGTTCGCGGCCATGGCATTGGGAACCGCGGGCTTCGAATCCGCAACCCCCGGCGGCATCATGAGATTGCTCGATTCGTACGCCATTGCACTCAGTGGGCGGCACGCAGTCGTGATAGGTCGCAGCCCGATCCTCGGCAGACCGATGGGAATGCTTCTGCTGGCTCGTGACGCGACGGTAACCTACTGTCACTCACGCACTGCGGATCTGAGCTCCCACGTCGAGTCGGCCGACCTAGTCGTGGCGGCGGTGGGGTCCCCCGGACTGGTCCGAGGCGAGTGGATCAAACCCGGTGCTGTCGTGATCGACGCAGGCTACGCGGACAACAAAGGTGACGTCGACTTCGACTCGGCGTCTCGCAAGGCGTCATACATCACGCCTGTGCCAGGGGGCGTCGGCCCGATGACCATCACCACGCTGTTGGAGCAGACAGTCCGCGCCGCGCGAGAGCGCTCCATGAGCTGATCGATTTGTCCGGGTGTTCTCGTGCAGCGAGACGACTGCCGGAACGGAAATCCTCGTTCTTGCGCCGACCTGTACGCGCCTTGCCGATTCTGGTTGTCGTCGTCGTTGTCATGCGGCAGCGCGAGAACCGCGCACTGCAAAACGCTGTCCACGTCAGTGCGGTAGGTCGGCTTGTTCAAGAATCGAGGTCATCGCTTACTCAGGCCAATCCGGCGCCGGCGCGTTCCGAACGGGACCACACAACTGAGATGGACGCCTCGGCTCGTGGGATCGGCGATATCCTGGGGGAACATCGTCGAGAGGTGAGCAATGTGGCGTTCGTTGGCCGTGCCTCGAGCGGGATGAATCGATGTAATCGATGACTGATGTCGATCCGTTCGCGACGCAGCGCGACGTGGCCGGTTCGGTCACGGCGGAGCTGGCTGCTGCCGGATTCGAGGACGCCCAAGAGATCGGCAGCGGAGGGTTCGGCGTCGTCTACCGCTGCACGCAGGCTGCGCTCGACCGCACCGTAGCGGTGAAGGTCCTCACCGTGGACCTCGACGAGGAGAATCAGGCACGGTTCCTGCGCGAACAGCGCGCGGCAGGAAGGTTGACCGGACACCCCAATATCGTCAACGTTCTCCACGCCGGTGTGACCGACAACGGTCGCCCCTTCATAGTGATGCCGTACTACCCCCAGGATTCTCTCGATGCGCAAATCCGACGTCGCGGACCGCTTCCACTGGACGAAGCGCTGCGGCTCGGAGTGAAAGTAGCGGGCGCCCTGGAGACCGCGCACCAACTGGGAATCCTTCATCGCGATGTCAAGCCCGGGAACATCCTGTTCACCGACTACGGTGAGCCGGCGCTGGCAGATTTTGGGATCGCCCACATCTCTGGCGGGTTCGAGACCACTGCGGGCATTGTGACGGGTTCACCGGCGTTCACCGCCCCCGAGGTCGTGGCCGGCCAACCAGCCAGTCCGGCCGCCGACGTCTACGGTCTCGGTGCGACACTGTTCGCCGCGATGACCGGGCACGCAGCGTTCGAGCGCCGGAGCGGAGAGCAATTGGTCGCCCAGTTTCTCAGGATCACCACAGAACCCGTCCCGGATCCCTGCGAGCACGGCGTTCCGCACGATGTCGGTGCGATTATTGAAGTTGCCATGTCCGCAGACCCGGGGCGTCGTCCGTCCGTCGCGGAACTGGGTCAGCAACTCGAGACTTCCCAGCTTCACCACGGGTTCGCGGTCGACAAAATGGCCCTGCGCACCGAAACGGGAGTGACACAAGAACATGAAAGTAGCCCGCCGATACGCACACATTTGCCCGCGGCAACAGATACGTTAGCCGGACGCCGGGGGTCCCCCACAGGTCGTCTGCCCCTGGAGTTGACCAGCTTCGTTGACCGCCGCACCGAACTAGCAGAGGCGAAGAACGCGCTGTCGACCTCGCGACTGGTGACGTTGACTGGGATCGGTGGGGTCGGCAAGACCCGGCTGGCGTTGCGGGTCGCCACCAAACTGCAGCCCGATTTCCCTGACGGTGCGTGCCTGGTCGAGCTAGGTGAGCTTCGTGACGAGTCACTGTTGGTGGGCATGGTGGCGAGTGCGTTGGGACTACGCGACCAGTCGACGAAACCAATACACGAGGTACTCGTCGACTTCCTCGTCCCCCGCAAACTGCTACTGATACTGGACAACTGCGAGCAGATTGTGGATGCGGTGGCCGAGCTCACCGAAACCCTGCTACGCAGCTGCCCCGAGCTTCGGATCCTCGCGACCAGCCGTGAAGCACTCGACATCGGCGGGGAAGTGGCGCAGCTGATCCCGCCGCTGCCTGTACCGGATCCCGATCACCTGCCCAGAGGGCTGCCCCGCAATGACGCGGTAACGTTGTTCGCCGAACGGGGAGCCGCCGCCGTCCCGGGGTTCGCAGTCACCGAGGCCAACAAGGTCACCATTGCCCGGATCTGCCGGCGCCTGGACGGGTTGCCCCTAGCGATCGAATTGGCTGCGGCCCGGATGCGGGTGATGACGCCCGAGCAGATCGAGCAGCGGCTGACGGACCGTCTCGCGTTGCTAACGCGCGGCAGCCGGAACTTACCTTCACGGCAGCAGGCGTTACGGATGTGCATCGACTGGAGCCACGGATTGTGTATGCCGGTCGAGCAACGGGTGTGGGCTCAGCTGTCAGTGTTCGCCGGCAGCTTCGAAATTGATGCTGCAGAACAGGTGTGCGGCGGTACCCTGACATCGGAGGCGCTACTCGATACCGTGACCGGCCTGGTCGACAAGTCGATTGTGACCCGGGTGGAGTCGGGCGACACGGTACGGTTCCGGATGCTCGATACCGTGCGCGACTACGGCCGCGAAAAGGCGCACGAGACCGGTCAATATCCCGAACTCTCCCGCCGACACCGAGATTGGTACGAGCAGTTGGTGATCAAAGCTGAAGGTGACTGGATCAGTCCCCGACAACTCGCGTGGATCAACAGACTCGCGCTGGAGCAGCCGAATCTGCGAGAGGCGCTTGAATTTTCGGCGTCCGATAGTCCCGAAGCCGGAATTCGCATCGCAGCCGCGCTCTACCACTACTGGTATACCCGGGGGTTGTTCAGCGAGGGGCGGCGCTGGCTCGAGCGCCTCCTCGCCTGTCAGACCGGCGCACTTACCCGAGACAGGGCCAAGGCGTTCTTTGCGTGCAGCCTCCTGGCCGGCGTGCAGGGCGATCTTCGCGCCCAGGCCGCCTTGGTAGAGGAGTGTCGCACTCTCGCCAGCCAGACGACCGACCCGATGCTACACGCTCACCTCGATCTGGCCGCGGGGGCCTTAGCACTGTTCAGTGGAGATCTTCCCGGCACACGCTCGCATTTCGAGAATGCCATCGAGGCGGAAGCCACACAGGGAGACCTCACCTTCCAAGTCATTGCTCTCGGCCCCCTTGGAACGACTTACGCACTACTGGGCGATACGGAGCGGGCCATCGAATGCTACGAGCGCCTCCTCGCGATCACCGAGTCGCGGGGAGAATTCGTGTATCGGTCGTATGCATTGTGGGCGTTGGCTGTTGCGGTTTGGCGGCACAATGACCGCGCGCGAGCGGTACGGCTACTCGAGCAGGCACTGCAACTCGGTCGGAAAGTTAAAGACTGGTTGAGCACCAGCTGGTGTCTGCAAGCGCTGGCATGGATCGCAGCCGAGGAACACAACCCCCGCCGTGCGGCCGTATTGTTGGGAGCCGCAGAGCAGCTGAGCCGATCGGTGGGAAGTCCAACAGTGGTGGTATCCGCCCTGGTGGTCTACCAGGAGGAGTGCGAAAAGCAGACCCGCCAGGCGATGAGCGGGCAGGCGTTCGCCACGGCCCACGAGCGCGGTGGGGCACTCGGTTTCGACGCTGCCGTCGCCTACGCGCTGGGCGAGCAGGTTCCGCCGACATCGATATCCGCTCCTAGCTCGACGAAACTGACGAAGCGGGAACATGAGGTCGCCGAATTGGTCGCCGAAGGGTTGACCAACAAGGAAATCGCTGCTCGCCTTGTCATCTCGCCACGCACCGCGCAGGGGCATGTCGAACACATCCTGACCAAGCTGGGATTCGGCTCACGCGCACAGATCGCGGCATGGGTCGTCGAATCGCACAATAGGCCCTCCTGAACCACCGACCGACACTGGACTGCTGAATGCCGGCCTGGCGTACAGACAAGATCGACGATGCCGCGGTCGAACGCGCTTGTCGCGTAGCGCAGATGAATCGGCTACAACACCGCACGTCCTCCTGTGTCAAGCCCCTAGATCGGAATCCGCGGTGTCATTGGGGTTGGTGGCACCAATTACCTCACTGGCTCTCTCGGCACCGAGTACATAACGTACGGGCTAGAGTCTGGTCCTGGATTGTTGGTCGTGCTCGGGCATGTGGTGACATGGGGATACGCGCATTCGAATCGCGGCCTCCGGTTCCCACTTCCACGCTCGTATGAGGAGGAGCGGCACGTGACTGCGATAGTGCTCGCGGGACCGGGTAGCGCCAGACAACGCGAAGGGCACGCTCTCGGCCGACCGCGGAGTGCCTGCCCTTCGTCCGTATGTGTCGCGTAGGTCAGTGCTGGTATGTCGCCAGGTCTCGGTCCTTGCTCTCCTTCGTCAGGACAATGAACACTGAACTGACCACGGCGAGCGCGATCATGTAAGCCGCCACCAGGCCTGTGCTGCCGTCCGTAGCAGCCTGCAACGACACGAGGATTACGGGGGTGAAACCCGCGCCGAGGAGCGTGGCTGCCTGGTAGCCGAGAGAGGCACCCGTGTACCGAGCGGATGTGCCGAACTGTTCGGCGATGTACGCAGCCATCGGCCCGAAAGTCGCCGACTGGAACACGCTGAAGCCCAACACGAAAGCGAGTGCTACCAGTACCACGTTCCCGGAGGACAGCATGGACAGGATGGGGACGACGAACACCGCGAACCCGGCGAGGCCGGCCAACATGACCGGCCGACGGCCGATTCTGTCCGAGAGGCGCGCGAATCCCAGCAGTGCGAAGATGGCGATGAATTGGCAGATCGCGAAACCGATGAGGACGTCCGACCGTGTAGCACCCGACCTCGTGGCATAGCCGATGGCGAATGTCGCGAACATGATCTGTATCGCGACGCTGGCCATGCATCCCCCGGCCACGAGGACGACGTTCTTCGGACGGCGCAGGATGCTCATGAGCGGCGGCGGCGGCGGCGTGACCGGGACAGTGGCGGAATCGCGCTCTGTGCGCCGCGCCAAAGCCTCTTTGAAGACTGGGCTCTCCGAAACTCGACTTCTGATGAAGAGACCGAGCGCGAGGAGGACAGCGGAGAGTAGGAACGGGATGCGCCAGCCCCACAGGAGGAAGTCCTCCTCGGGCAGCACGGCCACGATCGCGAGTGCGATGGTGCCCAGCAAGGAACCGGTGGGTGCTCCCGCGTTGGTGAATGCCGCGGCGAATCCGCGTCCGCGTCCACCGACGTGTTCCAGCGACATCAGTGTGGCGCCGCCCCACTCGCCTCCGATGGCGATGCCTTGGCTCACGCGTAGCAGGACGAGAATGATCGCGGCCCAAGAGCCGATGGCTGACGCAGGAGGAACGAGCCCGATCAGGAACGACGCGCTGCCCATCACCGTCATCGAGACGAGCAACATGGACTTTCGGCCATATCGGTCCCCGAAGTGACCGAAAATTATGCCGCCGAGCGGGCGCGCGAGGTATCCGGCGGCGAACGTCCCCAGGGATGCGATGGTGCCGGCTACAGGCGTGAGATCGGAGAAGAAGACGGGCGCGAACACGATCGCCGCAGCAGTCGCGTAAAGCAGGAAGTCGTAGTACTCGATGGTGCTGCCGAGGTAACTCGACAGCACCACTCGTCGAATCTCCTTCTTCTTCGTGTCGGCGTCGGTGACGAGCGGCGGGTCCATGCTGGGAGTTGGTCGTAGTGGGGTCGGATCGACGGGTGAGCTCATGGTGCCTTCCTTGTGGGGAGTTCGAGGGCGCGCGCTGCTGCGTAGTGATCGCTCGAACCGGAGGCAACGGCGGCGGGAGACAGTCGCGGGCCGCGGTGCGCCGGCCGCCCCCGCCCGGCTCGGATGCTGCCGCCGGGCGAGCCGAAGGTGACGGACATCTGGTGAGAGAAAGTGGTGCCGAGACCCGTGTTTTCAGGAGATGGCGGCGTCGATCTTGTCGTAGCGGACCTCACGCACCCGCTCCATTACGGAACGGAGCGGCTCTGGGGCACGCCCGGTGATTTGCTTTACGTGATGGCTCAGAAGAGCCTGGTAGCCCTGTGCGACAGCCACTTCGGCGGAGACAAGTTCGTCGCTGGCCCATAGGTGCCCGTCCGGGCTAGGGGGCATGTTCGGATCGTAGGTGCGGGGAATCCCGATCGAGTCGAAGAATGCCAGCCGGTCGCGTTCGGTGATCGGTTGATACTCGATCGGTGTCGAGTGGATCTGCGCGCCGAGGGCTGCGATCTGATGAAAGTCCAGCAATTCCGGGCCTGTGATTTCGTAGACCGCGCCGACGTGGCGGGCGGGGTCCATGAGACAGGCGGCAGCGCTACGCGCGACGTCGCCCTTCGCAACGGGAGCCAGAAGCCCATCCCCGGTTGCCTGGGCCAAGATTCCTGACGGCACGGCGGGTGCCACCAGGATGTTGCTGACGATCTCCGCGTAGAGGGCGTTCCGCAGAATGGTGTACTTGAGCCCCGACGCGCGGAGATCCAACTCCGTCTGATGGTGGTCGATAGCGGACAGCGCAGGATTGCCCGGCTGCACACCGCCGACCGAGGTATAGACGATGTGACCGACGCCTGCCTTTTGAGCTGCTTCGATCGCGCCGCGATGCTCGGAAATTCGACGTCCGAGGTTGAGGCCGCTGATGAGGAAGAGTGTGTCGCCGCCTACGTAGGCTTCCTGGACAGAGGCTGGGTGCTGGTAGTCGCTATGCCGGATCTGCACAGTGTCGGAAGCGAGGCCAGCCAGTTTCTCCGGTGTGCGGGTGGTGAGGATCAGCTCCCGGTGCGGATCGGCTGCGAGCAATAGGCCCGTTACCCTCCGGCCTAGGTCACCCGATGCTCCGCTGATGATAATTCGACTCATGTGCACTCCTCGTATGCACGGCCCTGATCCGCTGGGCCGCCTTCGCTCAAACTGGTTGTGATGCAAGCTACATCGGACCACCGTCTGTGGCGTGGGTCCACATCCAAAATTGTCGTCGTTGTCATGCGCGGTGAGTATCGACCGCAGCCGATGTGTTTGGCGTATGAGGTCCGCAAACTTTGTGCCATTGCGACGAGGCGGTCGGCATCACATGCTGGTGTGGTCCGACGTGATCGCAGTCACTAGCAGCAGCCTGATCGCGTCCTACCGAGTGAAGAGAGACATAACATGGCACAGCTCGCCAGCACGGAACTGCCGGATCGCGACAAGATCCAGGTCTCGGATGCCGACCTCGTCGCCCGGGCTGCGGCCCTCGTCCCGCTCATCCGCGAGTACGCGGAACAGGGAACCAAGGACCGCCACATCGCACCCGAGGTGATCGACGCAATCTCGGAGGCGGGCTTGTTCCATCTCATGGTTCCCACGCGCTGGGGAGGCCAGGGAGCGTCGTTCAAGACTGCGGTCGACGTGACCGCCGAAATCGCCCGCGGTGACGGCTCGACCGGTTGGGTCACCGCACTCATGATGGTGGCGACCGGCTTCGCTAGCACGTTCTCCATGCAGGCGCAGGAAGATGTGTTCGGGGTGAACCCGAACGCGAGGATCTGCGGGATCTTCTCCCCGGGTGACCGCAGCGAGCCCGTCGAAGGGGGCTACCTGATGAGCGGCCGCTGGCCCTACGCCTCGGGCTCCTTCGCCGCCCAGTGGGCCAGCCTGACGATCACGCTGGAGGATGGTGAGCAGGGAATGGCGCTCGTCCCCGCAGAAGCCTTCACCATCGAACCGACGTGGTTCGTCGCCGGCATGCAGGGAACGGGTAGCGACACCGTTGTGGTCAAGGACCACTTTGTCCCGGAGTACCGCGTGCAGCGAGTGAAAGACATGTTCGCGTCGAACTTCCGCTCTCCGTTCACCGAGGAGCGGACGGCATCGATGCCCTTCAACGCCGTTGCCGCCGGCATTCTGGTTGCGCCGCAGATCGGACTGGGACGTCACGCCCTCGAGTTGACACGCGCGAAGCTTCCGCTGAAGCCGGTCGCGTACACGGCCTACCGCCAAGCCAAGGAGTCGCCTACCCACCAGATCGGTGTCGCGAAGGCGGCCACCAAGCTGCGCCTTGCCGAGATGTTGATGGCTGGCATGTGCTCTGACATCGACACCGCCGCCGAAAGCCACCAGCTGCCCAACTTGGAGGTGCTCGCGCGCATCCGCAACGACACAGGCGTGGTGGCGGAGCTGGTCAAAGAAGAGATCGACTACCTCCTCACCGCGAACGGTGCCGGCTCGTTCGCCGACGTCAACGTGCTCGGACGGGTGTGGCGCGACAGCGAGACCGCGGCCCGGCACGCACTCGTGACACCCGAGATCGGGCGCGAAGCGTACGGACGTCAGCTCCTCGGAAACGATGATCCGACCATCGGATTGTGAGATGACGATGACCTCCGCCGTCGAAGGGAAGGTGTCCGATGTGCTGAGCCCAGCCGATTACAGACGGGTCATGAGTCACGTCCCAACCAGCGTCTCGATCATCACCGCGATGACCGACGCGGGACCCACCGGAATGACGGTGGGTACCTTCACCTCCGTCTCGCTCGACCCGCCGTTGGTCGCGTTCTACGTGGACCAGGGTTCCACGACCTGGCCGGTGCTGGCTGAAGCCGAGTACTTCGGAATCAACATCTTGAGGTCGGGATGCGGAGATGTGTGTCGGGCGTTCTCGCGACGTGGGCAGGATCGCTTCGCCGGTGTGGTGTGGCAGCCCTCAGATCGGGGAGTGCCCCTCCTTGAGGACGCGATCGTCACCGTGGAGTGCTCGCCGCACCGCGTCGACCGCATCGGTGACCACCTGCAGGTAGTGGGTGAAGTCGAGGATCTCATTCAGCAGGGAATCGACGAGCCGTTGATTTTCCTGCGGGGCGGTTTCGTCGACATGTCGGCAATTGCCGGCCGGTCGGTGGAGGCGTGATCTCCGAGCACCTCGAGATCCAGCTCCGTCCGGGAGCCGGCGGCGATCTCGAGGCAGCTTTCGACGAGATCCGGTCGCTGCTTCTGGCAGCGCCGGGATGCTCGGAGGCAACCTTGTCTCGGAGCGTGGATCGGGACGAGACGTATCTCCTTCGCGCTTTGTGGAACCGCGTGGAGGATCACACCGAGTTGTTCGCCGCGTCCGCTGCCGGAACGCGCGTCCGCGAGTTGATTCAGCCGCTGTGCGCTGCCGTACCACGGGTCACGCACTACGAGCACTGACTCCGCCGCGCCGTCGGGGCGGTCTCGCGTGGCGCCCTGGCATACGCAAAAGCTATGACCGGTCCGCCATATTGATATTTGTCGGATAGCTCATCCGGGTCAAGAATGTGGTGTACGACATACCGACCGCTCCTGCAGCTCAGGCGCAACGGTCGCAGCCATCCCAATCACGAAGGATTCTCGCGATGATCGAGGTCAAAGTAGATTTCGCGCGGTGTGACGCGAACGGCACCTGTGCCGCCC
Organism: Rhodococcus koreensis; assembly: GCF_017068375.1. NCBI lineage: Bacteria > Bacillati > Actinomycetota > Actinomycetes > Mycobacteriales > Nocardiaceae > Rhodococcus > Rhodococcus koreensis. The sequence goes on along the minus strand of NZ_CP070610.1, from coordinate 155,822 downwards.
TCATGCCCGATGTGTTCCAGATCGCCGACAACGGCCTACTCGAGCAGGTCGCGACGACCGTGCCGGCCGACCGGGACCAGGATCTCGACGAAGTTATCCTCTGCTGCCCGATGGGGGCGATCTCGCGCGCATGAGCACACTTCACGCTTTCGACCCGTTTGCACCCGACTCGCCCAGCCACACCGGTGGTTCCGCGGACGGCGCGTCGCTCGTACAGGGCGACTACGGATACGCCGTTCTCGACTTCGACCTCGCGACCAAGGTTCTTCGGGACACCCGTTTCATCAATGCCGCCCTGACGTTGATGGAACAGTTCGGCATCACCGACGGGCCCGTCCATGACTTCCGTGCCAAGAGTCTGATCATGGCCGAAGGCCCCCGACACATGCGGCTCCGAACCCCGTTGGCGCGCTTCATGGGTCCCACCACGGTCGAAGACATCCGCGCGGTCCTGCGCGGCATCCTCGAAGACATCGATCCGGGAAAGGACGCCGCCGGACCTGTCGATTTCCACGCGGCCGTCGACCAGAAGATCCCCGCGAGGGTGTACTGCCACTTGGCGGGCGCGCCGGCCGAGGACGCCCCTGTCGTGGCCAGTCTGTCTGCGCGGACACTTGCTCTACTGCAAAGGGATCCGAGTCTTACCGAGTCAATACTCAAGGCCTACGACGAATTGTTCGATTACCTTGGCGACCTGATCGCGCGCAAGCGGCAGGCCGGACTCGGTGACGACATGCTGTCTTTCCTCATTCGTCAGGAGGCCGAAGGAAAACTGACCTCCGAGGAACTGCTCAGCGAAGCGACGGCGATGCTCGAAGCCAGCTCCGTGAACACGGCACACCAGACCGGTCTCGTGGTATGGACGCTGCTCCGTGACAGGGCGGCATGGGCCAGGCTCGTCGAGGATCAGTCGCTGATCCCGGCCGCCGTCGTCGAGGCCTGCAGGTTGTACCCCCGCCCCGGCATCGTCAGCAAGATCGCGTCGGTCGACATCGAGCTCGACGGCACGGTCATTCCCGCCGGGTCCGACGTGCACGTCGCCGTCTGGTCGGCGAACCGCGATCCAGAGCGTTTCGCGCAGCCCAACGCGTTCGACCTCGATCGAGAGCGAAACCAGCCGTTGACGTTCAGCACCGGTCTGCACGGATGCCTGGGTCAGAGCCTGGCGAAGGTCGAGATGGAAGAAGTGGTGCGCTACCTTTTGAACCACTACCCCCATGCCAGAGTCGTGGAGAACGGAACCGACATCGGACACGCCGGCGGCAGGTGGCTGGTCGGATCTCTGGCCGTGGACCTCAATCCCTCAACGACGGCGACGACATCGTGACGAGCGACTCCCCGTCGCTGACCGAGCGGCTCGCGACGTTCTGGGCTCGAACAGGCTACGACGATCTGCCGAAAGACGTCGTCGACGGAATCAAGGACCACATCCTCGATACCTTGGCCGTCGCCCTGGTCGGCACGACAACTCCCGAAGTGAGCGGTGTCGTCGACGCGCTGTCACGCTTCTCGGCCGGCGATGCCGGCAGCCTGGTGTGGGGGACCGGCACACGCCTCACCCCGGCGCACGCAGCCCTGGTCAATGGAACTTCCGCGCACGCCAGAGATTTCGACGACGGAGGCGGGCCCGGTCACGCGGGGTCGACCGTACTGCCCGCGGCGCTCGCGGTGGCCGAAAAAGCAGGGAGTACCGGTCGGCAGGTCATCGCCGCCACGGTCGCCGGTTACGACATCGGGTATCGAACCCTGCAAGCGGTCGGCGGATTCGCAGCACACACAGACCGAGGATGGCATTCGAGCGGCACGATGGGCAGCTTCGCCGCGGCGGCAGCGGCAGCGAAATGCCTCGACGCGGATAAGAATGCCTTCGCCGATGCACTGGGAATCGCCGGATCGTTCACCGGTGGGGTGTGGGCATTCATCGACGACGGTGCCTTGACCAAGCGTCTGCACCCGGGCAAAGCGGGTGAGACGGGTGTCGACGCCGCCGTGCTGGCGACCGGGGGAATCACCGGCCCCCGGCGAATATTCGAAGCGAAGTGGGGCGGCCTCTACGCTGTTATCGCCGGCGGCACCGGCCATACCGATCGGGCGCTGACTGGACTGGGGACGGACTTCAACGTCGCCTCGTCGTACCTCAAGCCCTACGCGTGCTGCCGCGGTTGCCATTCGGCCGTCGACGTGATGAAGGACCTCGTGACGAATCGGGGCCTGACGCCGGAAAACGTTCGCTCCATAGTGATCACTGCAGGTACGACCGCGGTGAACATGCTGTCGGTGTACCCGATCGGCACCGTGTTCGACGCCCAATTCAGCCTTCCCTACGCGGTGAGCCTCGCGCTGTGCGCAAGCGCCCTGGGACTCGATGACTACGACCCACCACGGCTGAACGATCCGCGGATCGCCGCGACTTTCGCCAAGGTCTCCATGCGCGTCGACGACGCCATCGAGATCGAGGACGGACCCCGGTTGGACATCGAGTTGACCAACGGCGAAACCCTCGTCGTCGAGGCCGGGAACCCGACGTATGCACGTGGGTCCGCTCAGAACCCGATGACACACGACGAGGTCGTCGCGAAGGCAACGCTCTTGCTCGAACCTCTCGGAGGCGACATCGCCTCCCGGTTGGTGGCCGCCGTCGAGGCACTCGACGACGCACCCAACCTGTCCGAACTGCTGTCCGTTCTCGCCGCCGAAAGGGTGCCGACCCCATGACTTCCCCAGACAAGATCGCACGCACGGAGGTCATCTCGGCCGAACCGGTTGAGGCGATGGCTGCGCTGCTGGACATCGATGTTCCTCATGCGATCGGTGACACGGTGCCACCGATCTGGCATTGGCTCCACCTGCTTCCCCGCGACGCTGAGAGCGACCTCGGTGAGGATGGCCACCCCGTTGTCGGTATCCCCGCGCCTCCCGGCGGTGGACGCCGCCGGATGTTCGGTGGTGGCCGCGTCACCGCCTTCGGCAGTCTACGTATCGGCGAGCCCGCCACGAAGGTGACGTCCATTGCCAAGTCCGTGGACAAGGTGGGACGCACCGGCGCCCTGACGCTCGTCACGGTTCTGCAGGAGATCACGCAGGGCGGTGAACTGATCATCCGCGAGGAGCAGGACATCGTCTACCGCGAGGGAGGGTCGACCCCGCTTCCCACGCCTGCTCCGTCGTCGGCCCAGGTGAACGGCCCCACGCTGTCCCTCGCCGTCGACGAGAAACTGTTGTTCCGTTTCTCGGCACTGACTTACAACACGCACCGCATTCACTACGATCTCGATTGGTGCCGCCGAGAGGGATACGACGGCCTGGTGATCCATGGGCCGTTGCTAGCCTTCATGATGGCCGAGCACATGCGTCGACAGGACATCTCGTTGCAGGGCAAAACATTCGGATACCGTTTGGTGTCGCCGATGACCCGCCCGCAGACCTTCACCGTGGTTCCGCACGTCGACGGCCTGGAACGCGGTGCCGAAGCACACAGCGCCGCCGGTGTCGTGTGCGCCACCAGTACGGTGACGGGGAGCTGATCGCTATGTCCACCACAACGGACGTCCTCATCGTCGGAGGATCGGTCGCCGCTATCCGCGCGGCCGAGACCGTTACCCGGCATGCGCCCGACCTCGGCGTCACCATCGTCAGCGACGAAGCGCATCCCCCATACGAGCGTCCTCCGCTCTCGAAGATCGGGCTCGGCGACGACCTGGATCTCGCGGCGTTGACGTATCCGTCCGTGGCGGATCTGCGCGCACGGGGGGTCGAGTTCGCTCTGAACACCCGTGCCACCGCACTGGACGTGGCGGGACGCCGCGTCGTCACGTCGAACGGCGAGGTCGAGTATGGAGCCGTCGTCATCACCACCGGGTGCGATCCCATCTTCCCGGAGATGTTCCGCGGGCTGCCGGACGTGTTCGCGCTCAGGCGATTCCAGGATGCACAAGCCTTGCGTGCCGCGGTGTCCGATCACACCAAGTCAGTCGCTGTGATCGGAGCCGGATTCATCGGCGGCGAGTTCGCGGCGACGTTGGTCAAGGACGGCCGCGATGTCACGATCGTCGACCTCGCGGAGAAACCCCTCGGGCGCTTCGGCGACCAGGTTGCGGCGGCTTATGCAGCCCTGCACCGTGAGTCGGGAGTGACACTGCGCCTAGGTGACGCGGTCGTCGGCGTCGAGGACAGTTCGGATGGCCGCGTGCTCCGTCTCGCCGGGGGTGACACCGTACCCGCGGACGTCATCCTCGTCGGTATCGGCGTGCGCCCGTCGACCGAATGGCTGGAGAATTCCGGAATAACCCTGAACAACGGTGTGGAGTGCGACGCGCACTTGCGCGCAGCGGATCGTGTGTACGCGGCCGGTGACCTCGTGCGCTGGCCGAACGGTCGGTTCGGTACCTCGATGCGCGTCGAGCACTGGACCAACGCTGCGGAGCAGGGGCGTGTCGCGGGAACGAATGCTGCCAATACGGTGTCCGGGCTGCCGCCCGTGGAATGCGTCACCGTTCCGTACTTCTGGTCGGATCAACACGGTGTCCGCATCCAGTTCTCAGGGTTTCTGACCGGTGCCGAGGAGATCGTCGCGAGTAAGGAACCGGGCGGTTCGCTGTTCGTGTACAAGCTCGGCGACACCGTGACCGGAGTGTTGGCATTCGAACGTCGCGCGGAATTCGTCAGGATTCGGGCGATGCTGCGACGCGAAACCCGCTGGGACACAGTTCAGGGAATGCTACCCGTCGGGTCCTCGCTCGTCTGATCCGGGCTGGTGGGGTCGTGGTTATCGAGGTTCCGGATAATGTCGCCGAACCGTTCGGCGACGGGGGTGATGACGCCGTCTCGGCGGCTCACCACGCCGAGCGGAAGGTCCGGCCATCCCTCTTCGACGGCAACTTTCGCCACGCCGGGATGCTGTTCGGCCAGCTCGCGACTCAGAACGGACACCCCGACACCGGCAGTAACGAGACTGGCGGCCGTTTCGACGGTAGGCACGGATATCACCGACGCCGGGCTGCCTCCTGCTGTTGCGAACCGGTCGTCCAGCAGCCGGGACAAGCTCCGTGCGCCCGGTAACCGCGACGGAAGGACCCACCGTTCGTGTCGGAGGTCGGACAGGTGCACTCGGTCCTGCGTCGCGAGCCACGATGAGCGCGGCACGACGAGAGTCAGCGACGAGTGGGCGATGATCGTCATGGAGAACGCGACATCGTTGATCGTCGGCAGCGGCTCCTCGGCGAGAACGGGCACGACAGCGAGGTCGAGATACCCGGTAGCCAGGTTCTCCAGCAGCACTTGGGGATTGGCATCGGTGAGCTCCAGTGTGATGCGCGGGTGTTCGGCGAGGAAGACCGCAACTGCGGCACTGACGACCCGCCACATCCCGATCGGCTCCGCGCCGATCCGAAGATCGCCCTCGAGGCCCTGCCCCATTGACCGAAGCGCGGAGGTGATTCTCTGTTCTTCGGCGACGAGCCGCCGGCCGGCGCTTTGCAGATAGCGGCCCGCATCGGTCAGGGCGATACCGCGAGGGTGCCGGTCCAGCAGGCGAACGTCGAGCTCGGCCTCCAGCTTCGTCATCGCGCTGCTGAGAGGCGGTTGCGAGAGGTGCAGAATGCGCGCCGCCTCGGTGATGGACCCCGCATCCGCGACGGCCAGAAAGTATTTGACGCTCCGGATGTCCATGCGCCAAGTGTATGGCAACGGTGCTGCAATGGTATTGGCCTTACGGGGCCGAGTAAAGGATCGTGAACATCGGAGCGACAGCCCAGAGTTGTCGTGAACGCAGTACGGAGGAATCGTGCAAGAAGACCAGCAGGTAACAATCGTCGGAGCCGGGCCGACCGGTTTGCTGACCGCGCTGGGTTTGGCCCAGCACGGAATCAGTGTATCGGTGGTCGAGCGTGCGCCCGCGTTGCAGGACACACCGCGAGCGATCGTCTACCACTGGTCGACGCTGGACGGTCTGTCACGGCTCGGCCTGTTGGAGAAGGCATGTGGGGCGGGCTTCCTCAAGCAGGACTATGCATATCGGGTTCGAGACACCGGGGAGATCATCTCCTACGGGCTTGCTGCCCTGAACGGCAAGGTCGAACGACCGTACAACCTGCATCTGGGGCAGGGTGCGCTCGCCAAAGTCATCCTCGAGGAGCTCGACACGTTCGCCAACGCGCGGGTGCTGTGGGACCACGAGGTCACCGGCATCGATCAGGACGAGTCGGGCGTGACCGTCTCCGTGCGCGGCGTGGACGGCGACACGGTTCTCCGGTCGCAGTGGCTGGTCGGAGCGGACGGTGCGAGCTCGGCCGTTCGACGCACGTTAGACCTGGGCTTCGAAGGTATGACGTGGCCGGAGCGCTTCGTGGCGACGAACGTCCGCTTCCCGGACGACCGCGACGGCTGGGCCCAGTCGACGTTCTACGTCGACGATGTCTACGGGGCAATCATCGCGAAGATCGACGAGTCCGGCGATCACGGGATGTGGCGCTACACCTATATGGAGGATGCCTCGCTTCCGGCCGATTCCATCGACGAACGCATGCCGCGGTTCCTGTCCGCCGTGTTCGGACCCGAAGTGGCCGCCCGGACCGAGGTGGTCGCGGCATCGCCGTATCGGATGCACCAGCGTTCCGCGTCGTCGTTTCGAGCCGGCAGGGTGCTTCTTGCCGGCGACGCCGCGCATGCGACCAATCCCACAGGCGGACTGGGGCTGACCATGGGCTTGTTCGATTCCTACGCGCTCATCGAGGGCCTCGGGGCAGTGGCGCAGCACCGCGCCGACGACGAGGTGTTGACCGCGTACGCGGACCAGCGTCGGGCCGCGTTCGTGGACAAGGCGAGTCCGCGCGCATCGTCGAACAAGAAGCTGCTCTTCCACTCGTCGGATCCCGTCACGCGCGACCAGGACCTCGAGATGTTCCGGCGCATGTCTCGCGACCCAGAATTCGCCGCAGAAGTTCTGTACTTCACCAAGACCCTCGAAAGTCCGTCTCTGCTCTCGTCCGTGTAGGACGCGCCGCCTCGGACGCCACTCGAAACGAAAGAACTGCAACATGAATCCTCTTGATGGACTCACGATCGTGTCGTTGGAGCAGGCCGTCGCCGCTCCCTTCGCCACACGACAATTGGCCGACCTCGGCGCGCGCGTCATCAAAATCGAACGACCGGTCGTCGGTGATTTCGCGCGAGGCTACGACGAGACCGTCAACGGCCTCGCCAGTCATTTCGTGTGGTTGAACCGGTCCAAAGAGTCCGTGGCCCTGGATCTGAAGAGTGCGGAGGGCCGAGAAGCGGTGCAGGCTTTGGTCGACCGGGCCGACGTTTTTGTTCAGAACCTCGCCCCCGGGGCGGCGGATCGGCTGGGGTTGGGCGCCGAGGAGCTCCGTGCTCGGAATCCGCGGTTGATCCACGTGTCCATTTCGGGTTACGGAACGGGTGGGCCGTACTCGTCGAAGAAGGCGTACGACCTGCTCGTCCAGTGCGAAGCTGGCCTGGTATCCATCACCGGTACCGAGGACGAACCGTCCAAGGTCGGTATCTCCATCGCCGACATCGCGTCGGGAATGTACGCGTATTCGGGTGTGCTCACCGCCGTGATTAGACGGGAGCGCACCGGCGAGGGCGCCACGATCGAGGTGTCGATGCTCGAAGCGTTGTCGGAGTGGATGGGCTTTCCGCTGAACTACGCGATATACGGGGGCGCGTCCCCCTCCCGCACCGGAGCCCGGCACGCGGCGATTGCTCCATACGGTCCCTTCACGTGCGGCGACGGCAACCAGGTCTTCCTCGGCATCCAGAACGAACGGGAATGGGCGACGTTCTGCACCTTCCTCGGATCGCCGGAGCTGGCGCGAGACGAGCGCTTCGTGCGCAACTCCCTGCGTGTCGAGCACAACGCGGAGTTGCGCGCCGTTATCGAGGGGGTCTTCCAAGCCTTCACGGCCGAGCGGGTGGCCGAGCTACTGGAAGTGTCGGGTATCGCCAACGCTCTGCTGCGCACCATGGACGGTCTCGCGGAGCATCCGCAGCTCGAAGCGCGGGGCAGGTGGCGCACCTACCAGTCGCCGGTCGGGGAGTTGCGCGCCCTGATTCCACCCGTCACCATGTCCGATTCGACCCCCGTCATGGGTCCGATCCCGGACGTTGGGCAGCACACCGAGGCGATTCTGGCGGAGTTCGGGATCGCACCCGAATCCACGGTTCCGGCGGGGTTCTGACCGTGTCGACAAGTGTCTCCGCGCTCGCGGAGACCACGGCGCGAGTGCAGGAGGCCACGACGTTTCTGTTCGTTCCCGGGAACCGCAGCGACCGGTTCGACAAGGCGCTCGCCACCGGGGCGGACGTCATAGTCCTCGATCTCGAGGACTCGGTGGCACGAGGAGACAAGGCCACAGCGCGAACCGAGGTCGTGCGGTGGTTGTCCGAGGGCGGACGCGCATGCGTGCGCGTGAACTCGGTGGGCGACCCCGAGCACATCGGCGACGTGGATGCACTGTCGGATCTGCCGGGACTCACCGCTGTCATGGTCCCCAAGGCGGACGATTCCGTCCGGTATCTCGATCTCCGCCAGCGACTCCGGTGCCCCGTCATCGCGCTGATCGAATCCGCGGTCGGTGTGGACCGGTCGGGAGTGATTGCCGCCGACCCGGGCGTTGCACGGCTGGCGTTCGGCCATCTGGACTACGCCGTGGATCTCGGCGCGGAACCAACGCGTATCGCGATGCTCCACGCTCGGTCACAGCTGGTGCTCGCGTCACGAGTGGCGAACAAGCCGGGACCGGTGGACGGGGTGACGACGGCACTGAACGACGGTGCGGTTCTCGCCGACGACGTCCGCTATGCCATCGAACTGGGCATGGCCGGCAAGCTGCTGATCCACCCGTCGCAAGTAGAGCCGAGCCGTACGGCTTTCCACCCCAGCGACATCGCCGTCGCTCACGCACGGAAGATCGTCGACGCCGCTGCGTCGGGTGCGGCGGTGCGTGTGGACGGCTTCATGGTCGACGCGCCGGTGTTGGCCCGCGCCCACGCGGTTCTGCGCGCTGCGGGCGCCCCGACCCCCCACGTCGACTGAGACGATGCTGGTCGGTACGACGCCGGTCAGTACGACATAGACAGGATTTGGTCGCGGTCGTACCGGAGATGCGGATGCTGCTCGCGCAGATGGTGCTGAACCTCGTCGACCAGAAGGTCGTCGGTGCGCCCTTCCATGAGCTCCCCGCACGGACATTGCACGTAGCGTCTTCTCTCACCCGTCATGTCTCGACAATAACCGGCGGTCAGGTCTCGGTGTGTCCTCCCATATCGCTCAACCAGCGACAATGCGTCCAGAGTATGAGGACGGGGAACATCCTGGCATTGCGATGACGGGCACGTCAGCACAGGATCGACAGTGATCGGGATCTCGCCGGTGCAGGCGACAAGCCGGCCGTATGCGCCCGCCGACACCGAAGTTCGGGATCACGCGACCTCGCAGCAAGGAGAACTTATGTCCGTCACCGTCGACCGGCCGAGCAGCCTCGACCGCACCCGCTTCTTCATCGACGGCACCTGGATCGACCCGGTGCGCACAGAACTCCGGGACCAGATCGAGGCTGCCACCGGCGAGCGCATCGGGGTGGCCGCGCTCGGGAGCGAGGCCGACATCGACGCAGCCGTTCGCGCCGCCCGTCGGGCCCTGGACGAGGGCCCATGGGGCCGAACCACGGCTGCCGAGCGCGCCACCGTGCTTCGTGCTTTCGCTGACGCCCTCGACGCCCGAGCGGTTGACACGGCAACGCTCGTCAGCCGCGAAAACGGGATGATTCTCGGGCTGTCGCAGGCACTGAACGGCGGAGCCCCGGGGGCTCTGCTGCGCATGTACGCGGACATCGTCGAGAACCTGCCGCTCGAATCGGTCCGCCCGAGCCAGGCGGGATCGACCATCGTCCGCCGCGTGCCAGTGGGCGTCGTCGGTGCGATCGCTCCGTGGAACTTCCCGCAGGCCCTGGCGATGTTCAAGATTGCGCCGGCGCTGGCCGCCGGGTGCACCGTTGTTCTCAAACCGTCCCCCGAGACTGCGCTGGACTCATATGTATTCGCCGATGCAGCGCAGGAGGCGGGCCTGCCGCCCGGTGTCCTCAACATCGTCCTCGGCGACCGCGACGCCGGCGCGGCGCTCGTCTCACACCCTCTGGTCGACAAAATCGCGTTCACCGGCTCGACCGAAGCAGGGCGCATCATCGGTCAGGAGTGCGGTCGGCTGCTTCGCCGTTCCACTCTGGAACTGGGCGGAAAGTCCGCGGCCATCGTCCTCGAGGACGCCAACCTCGAGACCTTCCTCGCGGGCTTGGACAACGCATCGTTCCTGAACAACAGCCAGACCTGCACGACGCAGTCACGCATCCTCATCGCACGCTCGCGCTACGACGAAGTGGTGGATGCCGTCGCGAACTTCGCCGACTCGTACACACTGGGCGACCCGCTGGACCCGTCGGTAACCATGGGACCCATGGCGACCCCCACCCACCGAGACAAGGTGCTCGGCTACATAGACATCGCGAAGAACTCGAACGCACGCCTGGTGACGGGCGGTGGTCGGCCCGACGGTCTCGATCAAGGATGGTTCGTCCAGCCCACGGTATTCGCCGATGTCGACAACTCCGACCGTCTGGCGCGCGAAGAGGTATTCGGTCCGGTCATGGCTCTGATCCCGTTCGAAGGAGACGACGAAGCGGTCCGAATGGCGAACGACAGCAACTACGGCCTCGGTGGATCCGTATGGAGCGTTGACGAGGATCGCGCCCTCGGAGTGGCTCGTCAGGTCCGCACGGGCACGATCGGCCTGAACTACTACACCCTTGATCTCGGCGCACCCTTCGGAGGATTCAAGGACTCCGGCCTCGGACGAGAACTCGGCCCCGAGGGCCTCGATCCCTACCTCGAGTACCAGTCCGTGTACGCCTCGACGCGGTACCTGGAGTCGACCACGTCGGCCGGAGCTGCCCGGAACGCAACGGCATCCAGCCCCGCCGAGGTCGTCGCCGCGTACTTCGCCGGTGTCGCCGCCGGCGACGCCGCCGCGGTGGCGGACCTGTTCGCCCCGGATGCCCTGTTGCATAACGCAGCGGGCACCCTCTCCGGCGCGGAAGCTATCGGACGCATGTACGAAGGTGGCTTGAAGGCAGGGAAGATGATCCCCTCGCCCAGGACACCCGTCGTCGACGGGGAGAACGTGTCAGTGGAGATCGACCTGAACGCCAACGGCTCGCAGATCGTACTGGGAGATTTCTTCACCGTTCGAGACGGCAAGATCACTCGGCTCGCGATCTACAGTCTGACCCCGGACGGCGGGCGCCTGCTCAACGACGTGGGTGTCGATCCGTCCAGCCGCACGCCGTAATCGGTGGCAGTGACCCCGGGTCTGTCAGCACCACCACACCAAGCATCAAACGATCACAGGGAGCATAATGAAGATCGCAGTCTTCGGTCCGAATCGACGAGTCGGCGTTGTCGTGGGCGATGACGTCGTCGACGTCAACGGTGCGTACGCCAAATATCTGACCGAGCGCACGGACAGCGTGCGTCCGGCGGCGCGAGCGGCGCACGAGGTGCCAGCCGAGCTGAATTCCTTCATCGAGCAGGGGGACGACGCACTCGCCGGTGCAAACACGGCGCTCGACTTCCTGTCGGAGGACAGCGACAAGACGGGCGTCGACGGCGAACAGCTCGTGTTCCCCCTGAACGCAGTCACGCTGCACGCGCCGATCGAAGGGCAGTCGCGAATCTTCGCCGCACTGGCCAACTTCGCCGACCACATGCAGGCCGCTGCCGACAACACCTCTAACGGGAGTGACAAGGCAACCCTCGACCGGCTGGTGTCCGGTGGTCCGAAGTACTTCATCAAGGACCCGCGAGTCGTCTCGGCCGACGGTGACGACCTGGCCTACCCGCGCCGGACCAACCTGCTCGACTACGAGGCGGAAGTGGCCGTCGTGATCGGTAAGCGTGCCAAGGACATCGCGGCCAACGACTTCGGTTCGTACATCTGGGGTTACACGCTGGTCAACGACTGGTCCATCAGGGATAACGTCTCGTTCGGACCGGACTTCCAGTACTCGAAGAACTTCGATGGCGCCGCAACGGTTGGTCCCTGGATCGTCGTCGACGAGAGCCTGGATCCGCAGGACATCCCGGTGGAAGCACGCATCAACGGCGAGGTTCGGCAGAGCGGGAACACCAAGTCGATGATCCATAGCTTCGCCTCGCTCGGGGAGTACCTGTCCAGGGATTCGACGCTGTTCCCCGGGGATCTGATCAGTGGGGGGACGCCCAAGGGGACGGCCGTCGATTCCAGCACCCGCGACGCCGAGGGGAAGTTCGCGGACGATTCGCTCTTCCTGAACCCGGGTGATGTTGTGGAGGTCAGCTCCACCGCACTGGGCTCCATCACCAACACGATCTCCGGATCGCGCGGCGGGAAGAAGTAGTCATGGCCGCGAAGAAATACTCGGTCGGTGGTGTCTCGTACGACCGACCATTCAAAATTCGTCGTCTCAACCATTTCGGCATCAGCGTCACTGACACCGGAACAGCCGTCGGCTTCTACCGTGATGTCCTCGGCTTCGTGGTCGCAGACATGCTCGATCTGCAGAAGTACGATCCCGGTGTGTGGTTGGACGGCCTGTCCGACACCAAGATCTACTTCCTGCGGCACAACAGCGACCACCACACGCTGGTGCTCATGCCCCGTTCGTGGGTGGACAAGAACGACAACCCTGCTCGGGACGACATCACGGTCAACCAGATCACCTGGCAGGCAGGATCGTTGCGTGAGGTGGTGCAGGCTAGGTTGTGGCTCGAGGAGCAGGGCTCCACGATCGAGCGGTACGGCCGCGACCCCGGTTCCAACTGGCACACCTACTTCCCAGACCCCACCGGTCACACCAACGAACTCGAGTACGGCATCGAGCAGGTGGGCTGGGACGGCGTCAGCAAGCCGGAAGTGATGTGGCCCTGGGCCAACGAACATCCCGCGCTTCCCACGAAGTCGGAGGCGAGCGAGCTCGAGGAAGCCGAGGAAAAGGGCATCGACCTCACCTCGGGGCACCGCTGGATCGACACGCTACCCAAGACCTACGACGTCGGCGGAGTGTTGCTCGCCCGTCCCTTCAAACCGGTCCGCATCGGTCCGGTCAGCATCTTCGTTGCCGATCTCGATGCGGCGGAACACTTCTATACCGAAACGCTCGGACTGGTGAAGAGCGAGGAGTCGACCGTCGAGGGTCACCGCGTGCTCTTTCTGCGCGCCAACACCGAACACCACAGCATCGCACTCTTCCCGCTCGAGGTCCGGAGTGCACTGGGATTGAGCGACAACACGACCCTGCTGTCCTTCGGCGTCCAGCTCGGTTCGTACGAGCAGTTGCGGGACGCGAAGACCTTCCTCGAAGAACGCGGCGTCAAGCTGATCGATCTGCCGCAGGAGATTCACCCGGGCATCGACTACGCCATCCACGCGGTCGCGCCGGACGGTCACGTGATGCAGCTCTACTACTACATGGAGCAGGTCGGGTGGGACGGCACAGTGCGCTCACCTGAGAGCCGACGCCGCGTCGAACCCGGAGTCTGGCCCGAGACGCTCGAACCCATGTCCGATACCTATGGCGGCGAAACGTTCTGGGGTCCGCTCGGGTGACCACGCATCCGACCATCACCATTCATCGTCATCACGAAGTGAGGAAAGTACGTGCCTGAGCACAACGCTGAGAGGCGAGTCGCGGCGGTCACCGGTGCAGCGCAGGGACTCGGCGCCGAAATCGCGCAGCAACTCGCCGAAGACGGATTCTCCGTCGTCCTCCTGGACATCCAGGAGGACGGGCTCGAGACATCGAAGAAGCAGATCGAGACCATCGTGTCCGGCGTCGAGGTGCTCACGCTAGCGGTCGATCTAACCGACGAGGTAGCCGTCGTCGCTGCGTTCGAGAAGATCGACCAGCGGTTCGACCGTCTCGACGCACTGGTCAACACCGCCGGAGGCAGCGGAACGGATCCGGTGCGCTCGCTCGACGACCTCGGCGCCGACGTCTGGCGGCGGGTGCTCGACAACAACGTAACCAGCGCCTTCCTCTGCAGCCGACAGGCAGTGCCACTCATGCTGCGACACGGCTACGGCCGGATCGTGAACTTCTCGTCCGCGGTCGCCAACGGCCTGGCAGGTCCCTCGGGCACCGTAGGTGCCCGGCTGCCGTACGCCGCATCGAAGGCTGCGATCAACGGCTTCACGAAGCAGCTGGCTAAAGACCTCGGCGCAACGGGCATCACCGTGAACGCGGTCTCGCCCGGTCTGGTTCTACCGACCGCCGGCCGGGTGCGGACCATCTTCGAGGCGCTGTCCGACGAGACGCAGGACGCGACACGCGCAGCTATTCCACTGGGCCGCACAGGAACCGGTACGGAGATCGCGGCCGCAGTCGGATACCTCGTGTCCGAACATGCCGGTTTCACGTCGGGATGCATCCTCGCGGTCGACGGAGCTGCATCATGAGCGACGTGCTCGACGTGCCCCTGGTATTCGTTCCGGCGCTGGGATCGGACGCTCGCTCGTGGCGGCCGGTAGCCGACATCCTCGGCGACAAGGTAACCAGCGTCGTGGTGCGCGGTCACGGCAGTTCGATCGAGGACATGGCCGACCGCGTACTCGAGCAGAGCCCGCAGGAATTCTTCCTCGTGGGAAACTCCATGGGTGGGTACGTCTCACTGGAGATCGCGCTCCGGAGAACGGGTCGCGTGCGAGGCCTGGTACTGCTCAACTCGTCCGCAATCGCTGCCGATTCCGATCGGCGCGCGAATTCCCAGCGCCTCGTCGAGAAAGTTCGAGCAGGGGAATTCGACGAAGCGGTGACAATGATTTCGAGCGCTGTCGCCCCGCAGCGGCCGGACGTCGCCGAAGCCGCGGCCACGATGGCGCGAGATCTCGGTGACGAGGTGTTCATCGCACAGCAGACGGCCGTGTCGAACCGACGCGACCGGCGCTCCGAAATCGCTACGCTCGACGTGCCCACACTCGTGATCGTGGGTGAACACGACGCGATCACCCCGCTCGCGCTCGGTTCCGAAGTCGTCGACTCGGTCCCGCATGCGGAACTGGTCGTCCTCCCCGGGGTCGGCCACCTCTCGACTCTCGAAGCGCCGGACGCCGTGGCTTCGCACCTGCTGTCCTGGCTGTCGCGCCAGGTCACTTCCGCGAGGACGGGGCTGTGATCGAGTTCGACCACACCACACTCGGGCAACGGGTGCTGTTCGCCCGCGGGCAAGCGGTCGACAACATCGTCTCGGCCGTGGGGGACCTGTCCGCGTCGCGCGTGCTGCTCGTCGCTGATTCGTTCGTGACGAGCCTCGCGGACGAGATGGCTCACCGGGTACCGGTCGTGGCTCGGATCGACGATGTCGTCCAGCACGTGCCGGTCGCGAACGGTCGCGCTGCTGTCGACCTCGCGCGTTTAGAGGCTGTCGACGCGGTCGTGTGCATCGGCGGCGGCTCGTCGACGGGGCTCGCCAAGTTCGTTGCCCGCGACACTGGGATCCCGATCGTTGCCGTCCCGACCACGTTCGCCGGCTCCGAAGCCACCGACGTGTGGGGACAGACGGACGGGGATCGCAAGACCACCGGATCCGATCCGAAAGTTCTGCCCCGAGTCGTGGTCTATGACGCGGCTCTCTTCGCCTCGCTGCCCGCCCGACTGGCGGTGGCGTCGGGGCTCAACGCCGTCGCCCATGCGGTGGACGCTTTCTGGGCGCCGCGTGCCGACCCGATCGACACGGCACTTGGCACCGAGGGCCTCCGTGCGCTCGTTCCCGGCTTGCGGGCTATGTCCGAAAACCCTGACAATCTTGACGCGCGAGAGGCCACGCTCTACGGGGCCTACCTCGCGGCCGTGGCGTTCGCCTCGGCGGGCAGCGCGCTGCATCACAAGATCTGCCACGTTCTGGGTGGTGCATTCGGGCTGTCACACGCCGACACGCATGCCGTGGTGCTGCCCTACGTGATGGACTTCAACGGCCCCGCCGCGCCCGATGCAGCGCGCCGAGTGTCGGACGCCCTCGGTGGCTCGTCGGCTGCACGCGGGCTCTACGACCTCCGCCGGGACCTGGGTGTCGTCGACTCTCTCTCACAGTTGGGTATGCCGGAGGACGGCATCGACACCGCCGCCGAGCGCATCATCGCGGCGGTTCCTGCCTCTAACCCGCGCCCGGTCGCGCTGGCCGATCTGCGCACTCTTCTCGCCGCCGCGTGGGCGGGCGACCCGATCGATGAGCAGGAGCGAGTATGACGATCGAGCAGGAGCGAGCGAACGCCGAGCTGAACCCGTCGACCGAGCAGGCCGCGCGTGAGCAGGCACTGGTCGACACCGTCCTCGGCTCGTTCGGCGAATCGCCGAACGCCCGATTGAAAGAAGTCATGAAGGCGGTGGTTCGGCACGTGCATGCCGCAGCCCGCGAGGTCAGGCTCACCGAAGCCGAATGGAACACGATGATCGCGTTCCTCACCGAAACGGGCCAGACGTGTACGGACACCCGGCAGGAGTTCATTCTGCTGTCCGACGTACTCGGACTGTCCATGCAGGTGATCGGAATGAACAATCCATCGGTCGCGAACGCCACCGAGGCGACGGTGTTCGGCCCGTTCTTCGTGGAAGGTTCACCCCGAATCGAACTTGGACAGGACATGTCGTTCGGCGCGAAGGGGGAGCCGTGCTGGGTGACCGGCAGTGTCCGCGACGTTCACGGTAAACCCGTTCCCCGCGCGCGTATCGAGGTGTGGGAGGCGGATGAGGACGGGCAGTACGACGTGCAGTACGGCGACGACCGCGTCGCGGCACGTGCGCACCTTTTCGCCGACGACAGCGGGGAGTTTCGATTCTGGGGTATGACTCCAACTCCCTATCCGATTCCGCACGACGGTCCGGTGGGGCGGATGCTTTCGGCCGTAGGTCGTTCCCCCATGCGCGCGAGTCACCTGCATTTCATGGTGACTGCGCCTGGCTTACGGCGTTTGGTGACTCACATCTTCGTCGACGGTGACGAGATCGGCTGGAAGGATGCCGTGTTCGGCGTGAAGGAGTCGTTGATCAAGGCGTTCGAGCGTCACCCGTCGGGACCCACTCCCGACGGGCGCGTGGTGAACGGCTCGTGGAGCGACGTCACCTTCGACATCGTCCTCCCCCCCGGGACCTGATGGTAAGGGTCACTCGTCCTCTCGGTCGATATCCGAGCTGGCGAAGTGGCCCGTCACGAATTCGAGAAATGCTCTCGCTGGGGTTCCCGTCGGCCCGTAATTCCGGGTGATCGCGCCGTAGAAGCGAAATGCGTTGGCGTCGCTGATCGGAATCGTGACCGTCGGTGACTGCTGATCGGCCTGGGGAACCGGCACGATGGCGATGCCGCGGCCGTGCCGGACCAGTGCGCGCAGCGTGGACAATTCGGTGGCTTCGATACCGATGGTGGGAGTAAGGCCGGCTTCGTCGAAGAGGCGGTCGACGACTTGGCGCAGCCCGTAGCTCGGGCCGAGAGCGATCATTGGCCGCCCAGCAATTTCGGCAATGGTGATGGACTCGCGATCGGCGAATTCGTCCCCGGGCGGGACTTCGAGACAGAGAAGTTCTCGGCCCAGCGGCACCCAGGCCAGATCTTCCGCGTTTGGTCGAGGTGCGACGAACCCGACGTCGATCCGGCCGTTTCGCACGGCGTCAACTATGGCGTCCGCGGCCCCTCCCTCGAGTTCGAACGTGGTCAGCGGTGCAACCAGGTGGTATTGGTCCAACAGGGAGGGGACGAGCCAGGATCCGAAGGAATGGAGGAATCCGAGGGACACCACTCCGCGCTCAGGATCCACCAGAGTTCGGATCCGTTCTTCGCCCTGGGTGAGCTCCTGCATTGCTCTGACCGCGTGGGCCCGGTAGATCTCACCGTATTTGTTCAGCCGGATCCGGTTCTGATTCCTGTCGAATAACTTGACGCCCAATTGACGTTCGATTCTCGCCAGTGCACGCGACATAGTCGGCTGGCTGATGTGGAGATGTGTGGCGGCGTTGGTCACGTTCTCGGTTCGCGCCAGGATGACAAACCATTCAAGCTCACGTAATTCCATGGTTGTAAAGCACTTCCTCTCATAGCGCCAAAGGCGTATCGGTGTCCACGACCCGCAGACGAACCGCGTGTCCACTCGGATCGGACAGCGCCTACCCCAAGGTGGTTCCGCCCAAGGTCGCAACGAGCGCGCTCGCGGTGTCAAAGTTGACGAAGCCTGCACGGTGAAGTTCCGGAACCGTCACCTGGGCAAGAAGTTCCACGGTGCCAGCGTTCCAGAGAGGGAGAAGCGTGACCCCATCTGCGACTCCCGCTGTGCGGATATCCGCGGCCAAACATGCGAGACCACTCGCTGTTCCCACGAATCGCAAGGTTGTCGGACTAGAGGGGGTCGCCAATTCGAGTTCTCGAAGTGCCAGCCGCGCCTTCCGCGCAGTCGAAGCGAGCAGAATTTCGACGTCGAGCAGCACGAAGGGCCGATTTGCGGATGCCTGCGCGTGGTCGACCAGCCTCCTTGCGTACGCGTCCGTGGCCAGTTGCAGATCGCGGGCACGGAATCGTTGCGTTCGTTCGTCACCGGGTGGCGCAATTCGGGATGAGGCGTCCGGAGCGGTCCGGCTGCGTTCGTATCCGACCGTGAAGGCAGGATGATGGCCACCGTCGACGAGATCGACTGCGACGTGAACGTGCCGCTCGCGGAACGTCGCCGATCCCACGGCGGAGAGGTGACCTAAGCCGCGCGCCGCGGCGGAAATTTGCTCCCCGAGCGGTCCCTCATTCGGGCACGACACGTATTCGGTACTCAAGCCGACACCGGCCAGGCGCCAGGTACTGCTGGCCGCAGCACCCGTCTCGGAGTTCCTTCGGACGGCGCGCGGTCTGCTCGCGCCGGAATCGCCGAGACACCGGCGACGAATTTCAGGAAACGCCGTGCGGCCTGGCTACTCGGACCATGCCTGCGGATGACCGCCCCGTAGCACCGGAACGCAGTCGGGTCGCTGAGCGGGACGGTACCAGTGGCGGACGGGTGTCCCGATGGGGCGGCGGGCACGACCGCCACGCCCAGTCCGGCCGCGACAAGGGCATGCAGTGTGGGAAGTTCGGTGGCTTCGAGCGCGATGCGAGGCCTGAACCCCGCCTCCCGGCATAGGCGGTCCGTGGCCTGGCGTAGACCGTGTCCAGCCTTCAGTGCGACCATTGGCTCGTCTGAGACATCGGTCATCGCGATATGGTCATGGCCCTCGAACGCATGGCCCGCGGGAACCCTCAAACACAGGGCCTCATGCCCGAGCGGTATCCACACGAGATCGTCCGCGGCCGGCTCAGGAGCTACGAAGCCGATATCAATTTTCCCCTGCCGCACACTGTCCACCACGGAATCGCAAGCACCCCCATGTAATTCGAAGGACGTACTTGACGCGACACCGCGATACCTCATGAGCAGATCCGGTATCAGCCACCCACCGAAGGAATGCGCAAACCCAAGCGACACCGAGCCTCGATCCGGATCGACCAGGGTGGCGATCCGTTGTTCCGCACGGTCTAACTCGTTCAGTGCCCGTAACGCGTGGGCCTGGTAGAGCTTGCCGTACCTGTTCAGTCGCAGCCGGTTCTGGTGGCGGTCGAAAAGCTGCACTCCAAGCTTGCGCTCGATTCGGGCCAACGCCCGCGACAGGGTCGGCTGGCTGATATTCAACCGTATCGAAGCCTCCGTGATGTGCTCGGTTTCGGCCAGCGTCGTGAACCACTGAAGCTCGCGCAATTGCATGGTGAACCTGCCTAGGGGAGAACGCCGTCGCTGGCGGATACCTACCGGTGGTCCAGCGCTGGGGTTCCAGTCGACAATTAGGACCATCCCTCGCACCTGGGTCCTCGGGATGGGAACTCCACCTTCCCCCGCGCGGCATGTCCGTGACAGCGTGGGAACACCTAGAAGCTACGTAATTGGGCATCTACGTACCCTGTGACATGGGACACCGATCCGGGGACGCGCGTCACGCCTTCTTGCCGAGGGCGGCGGCTGCCCACAGACCGGCCTCAGTGCGTGATTTGACGCTAAGCTTGGCCAAAATGTGCTCGACATGAACCTCGACTGTGCGCGGAGAGAGCACCAGCTTGCCGGCAATGGCACGATTGCTGAGACCCTCCGCCAACAGCGCCGCTACCTCCGTTTCCCGCGGCGTCAGCAAGCCAGCCGCAGCCACCGTGTCCGTCGGGTCCGATGGGACGGCGGCGACCGACCCCAGCGCCAAGCGCATCCGCTGACCGCGGTCCAGTCGCCGACCGATGTCGTGATGGCGGGCGAACAGGTCGTCCCCGAGCCGATCCTGGACGGCGGATTTGATCGCCTGATAGCGCGAGCCAAGCATGCCCGGTACCTCAGTATCGACAATGGCCAGCAGTTCAGCGACGACGCCCAACATCTTCGCCGCCTTCTTGGGATCGCCGTCGTCCAGCGCGATGCCTGCCATCAGATCGAGGACGACTGCACTGCCGAAGTCATCGTGATAGTCCCATCGCAATGTGAGGCTCTGCTCGGCGTACTCCTCAGCGACATCGAGGTCCTGACGCGTCCACGCGTCGAATCCCAACATCCACAGCGAATAGGAGCGGCCCCAAGTATCGCCCAGACGTTCGCTTCGTTCGACGGCTTCCCGGCCGGCGTCCGTGGCACCTACATGATCTCCGGATATGCTCCTGACGAATCCGAGCAGGAACAAGGTCATCAGCAGACCCTCGGCATCCGCGTGCTCGAGGTGGGCGGTGTAAGCCATTTCCAGAGATGAGCGGCTAACCTCGAAATCCCCGGTGATCAACGCGGCCAATCCTGTCCACGTCGCGGCCCGCGCAGCAATTCGCGGATCACCGATCTTCCGGGCGATCGTGTCCGCTTCGTCAAGAAGCTCCCGGGCAGTATGCGTTTCGCCGTGCAGCGCCTCAATCCACCCCGCTGCCCACAGGGCATTGCCACGCTCGGCGCAGACGGTCATATCGTTGGCAAGGGCACGCTCCAGCCAGCGGCGACCCTCACGGAGATGGCCATTCATCCAGAAGAAGCGGAGGTCCGCAGCGAGCTCCAGGGCGCCATGAGAGCCCGGAGCCGCGTGGAGGAGATGGTCAAAGGCTAACTCGAGGTCGGTGAGGTCAGACTCCCACCGCTGGACCATATCGAGTTGGCGCGGGCCGAAGAAGTTCTCGGCGGCTCTGCTCGCCCACGTTCGGTAATACTCCGTGTGGGCACGCCGGACGCGACCGTAGTCTTCGCCGGCCCCGGCTTGGGCCCGCCCGAACTCGCGCAGAGTTTCCAAGAACCGATAGCGCATGTCGCCGTGCGTCGTCTCGGTGAGAACAATCGACTTGGATACCAAGCCATCGAGCGCGTCGAACAGTTTGGTTCCTTGCAGTGGAGGGAGCCCGCACACGGCGCGGATCGTGGGAAGATCGACGCTGCCGCTGAACACGGCCATTCTCTCCCAGAGCAGCTGTTCGGTGGAGGAGCATAGGTCATAGCTCCACCGCACCAGGGCATCCAAAGACCGGTGGTGCGGCGCGGCGGTGGGGTCACCCGAGGTCAACAGTGCGAATCGGTCGTCAATGTGAGTCAGCAGCTCGTGCACCGACAGCGATCGCAGCCGCATAGCAGCGAGTTCGATAGCCAGCGGCATTCCGTCCAGATAGGTGCACAGCTGTGCGATCTCCGCCGCAGTCCGGTCGGTGATCTCGAATTGATCGTTGACCGCCTTGGCCCGGGCTTTCAGCATGGCCGCGGCCGGATACTCGCAAAGTTCGTCGGCGGTGAGGCCGCGATGATTCGGGGGGATTTCCAGCGGGCGAACGGCGACTACACGCTCGCCTCGGATTCCTAATGGCTCTCTGCTGGTAGCCAATACTCGCAGCTCGGCGGAGGCGGCGAGGAGCGCGGACACCAATCGCCGGCATCCGGGAAGGACGTGCTCGCAATTGTCCAGTATCAACAGCATTGAGCGATCGGCCACATGCCGCCGGAGCTGTTCTTCGGCATCCACGCTGGCCGATGCGCTCAGGCCGATTTGTGTCACCACGGCTTCGGCTACAGTGTCTGAACTGCGTTGCGCGCCCAGCTCGACGAACCATACGCCGTCTCGGAATGCCCGGTCGAGCTTGGCGGACAACGCCGCAGACAGAGCGGTCTTGCCCACGCCCCCGGGTCCGGTGAGTGTAACGAGGCGGGTAGAAGCAAAAAGTTCACGTGCGCTCGCCAGCTCGCGCTGGCGCCCGAACAATTCCGCCGCTGGTGGCGTCAGTGCTCGAGCCCGCGAGACTTGCCTACCCATCTCGGGCATTTTACTCCAGCGCCGACAGCGCAGTGAGCAGGGCGTAGTCGAGCGCGGACAGCGCCAGATCGGTGGCCTTCAGGCCTGCAAGGGGGTGCCGCATTGGGTGCCGAACGTCGTCCTGCTCCCACACGGTTTCGCCAAAGAACGAGGCCACGGAATGTTTGCGCCTCCTCCTACCTGCCGATGCCTTTCAGGGCGGCGTCGACCATGGCATCGGTGGCCTCCTCGTCCAGGTCCCCGGTCTGGAACAGAAGTCGGAAGTAAATTGGAGCGTAGAGCATTTCGGCGACGACATCAGGGTCGATGTCATCCCGCACGGCACCTTCGGCGACGGCGCGCTCGATCAAAAGCCTTGCGGCGTCGGCGCGTCCTTTCCAGAACCGTTGCTTGAACTCCTCGAGGGTTGCCGGATCATGCTGGCACTCTGCGATGAGCTGCGCGATCAGTCGCCCCTCCGGCCCACTGTAGACGCGTGCGAGTGACGCCAGATGTGCCCGCAGTGCATCGATAGCTGGACCCTCGTCGTGGATCGGGGTCTGCGCCACGTGGTTGTCGAGGAAGGAATCGATGACTACAGCCGTCTTGCTGGGCCACCACCGATAGATCGTCATCTTGCTGACACCGGCATGCTTGGCGATGCCTTCGATGGACAGCTTCTGCAGCGACACCGGCCCAGGTGGGGTGTCGTTGAGCAACTCCATGGTTGCCTGCAGGACCGCCTTGCGGCTTGCTTCACTCCGTACGGCCATGCCCGAAATGCTATCCGGTCCGTCTCGGATCGCAACTACCCGGGCCCTGGCCTCGTGGTGGTGGTTTGCACTGGCGCTGGTGATGGACACCACAGTGCTGTACGGTACGTATCGAATTGAATTGGAAGGAGTGGTTGAACCGGAACCCTCGGAAACGGTCGGTCTCGAGCTCGATCGTCGACGCGAGCCGGGACGCAACTCGACGGAATCGAATCCTGCGTACCCCATCGGAGAACGGGAGGTCGCGTCGTGGCTCCCGAGGAAAAGCCGTACCCATTCGCCACTCAGGCAGTGAACTGATTTCAGAAAGGCAGCACACAATGAATCAGCCTCAGGCGCGAACCGCCTCTATTCGTCGGGTGGTGACGGCGGTCGACGAGCAGGGCCGGTCATACGTCCTTGCCGACGGCAAGGCCCCCAACATTTTCAGGTCACCGACGGTTCCCGGATTCGGCGCCGCGCAGGTGTGGGCCACCGAACCGGGACCGGTGTCCAACGACGGCCGCCTCGACCCAGCTTCCGTCGACGCCGAGATCCCGATGTACCCGGAACTGGGTGGCACGATCTTCCGCGTCGCCGACTTCCCACCCGACAGCGTGTACGAAAAGGCCGGGAAGGACCAGCTATTCTCCGACATCGGCGGCGACCACGCGCGAGAGGAAGCGACCCACAGCGGCAACCGCCACTTCTGGTTCCACAAGACCGACTCGATCGACTTCGCCGTCGTAATCGAGGGCGAGATCTGGCTACTTCTCGATGAGGGCGAGTGCCGGCTCGAGGCCGGTGACGTGATCGTCCAGCGCGGCACCGCGCATGCCTGGTCCAACCGAACCGACGAGAACTGCCGGGTGGCGTTCCTTCTGTTCGGCGCCTTGCCGGTATCGACCGACGACACCCAGAGCGAATTGGCGGGGCAGTCGTCGTGACAGAAACACCGGGGGACGTTCTGTGGTGCCCCGATCAGGCCCGCACAGAGGGCAGTGAATTCACCAGATTCGTCACCTGGCTGACCACATCGGGTCTCGTGACGCCGGGCACGATCGACGACTACCACGCACTGTGGCACTGGTCGGTCACCGACCCGAATGCGTTCTGGCGCGCGTTCGCCGACTACATCGGCATCGTCGTCGACACCCCGGACGGCGAACCTGTCGTGCCCGACACGATGCCCGGCGGGCGATGGTTCCCGGGAACGACGGTCAACTACGCCTCGTATGCGCTCGCCGACCACGACAACGCCGACGAGGCCATTGTGGCCATCGACGAGGACGGTACGACAACGACGACCACATGGCACGAGCTCCGCCGGCAAGTCGGCGCCCTCGCCGCGTTCCTGCGACAATCCAGGGTCCAGCACGGCGACCGCGTGGTTGCAATCCTGCCCAACCGCACCGAAGCGGTGGTCGGGTTTCTCGCCGCAGCCTCGGTCGGGGCGGTGTGGTCGATCGTCGCGCCCGAGTTCGGCGTCGGCGCCATCGTTTCGCGGCTGCAGCAACTCGAACCCGTCGTGCTGATCGCGGCGAGCGGTTACACCTACGGTGGCCGCCGTCTCGATCGCAGTGACGTCCTTGCCGACATCGTCGCTCAACTGCCGAGCCTGCGCGAAATCGTCTGGGTCGATACCGCTGCGGGTGTTCCGGCCACGTCGATGCGTACGCACTCCTGGCAGGACGTCGTGGCCGCCGAGCACGAATGGGAAGCCGACCAACTACCGTTCGACCATCCCCTGTGGGTGCTGTTCTCCTCGGGCACCACTGGCATCCCGAAGGGGATCGTCCATGGACACGGCGGCGTCGTCCTCGAGCACCTGAAAACCCTGACCCTGCACGCCGACCTTCGCCCCGGAGACAAGCTGTTCGTCGTCGGCACCACCAGTTGGGTGGTGTGGAACATGCTCGTCTCTGGGCTTCTGCGCGGGGCCACCATCGTTCTCCTCGACGGCAACCCCGCCCATCCCGACATCGACCGGGTCTGGCGAGTCGCTGCCGAGAACAAGGTGTCGATGCTCGGCCTCGGCGCTGCCTACACACACGCCAGTATGCGCGCTCAGCTGCGCCCAGGAACCGACCACGACCTCTCCGCGCTCCGAATGATCCAGGTCACCGGCTCCCCCCTGGCACCGGACGCATTCCGGTGGGTCTACGACGCCGTCGGGCCGGTGTGGCTGGCATCGGTCAGCGGGGGCACCGACATCGCCGGAATCTTCCTCGGCGGCGCGCCGACCGAACCGGTGCGTCTGGGACGCCTCCAGCCGCCTGCGCTCGGGGTTGCCGCCGCAGCATGGGACACCGCCGGCCACCCGGTGGTCGGCCAACCCGGCGAGCTGGTGATCACCAGCCCGATGCCGTCGATGCCGCTGTACTTCTGGAACGACCCCGACGGCTCGCGCTACCGCGAGAGTTACTTCTCGACGTACGCCGGTGTGTGGCGCCACGGAGACCTGGTCGAATTCGATACCGATCGCAGCTCGGTCATCGTCGGACGATCGGATTCGACACTGAACCGCAACGGCATCCGGATGGGCCCAGCGGACCTGTACCGGGTGGTCGAGGCGTTGCCGGAGGTCGAGGAGGCACTCGTGGTGGGTGTCGAGGAGACCGACGGCTACTACATGCCGCTGTTCGTGCAGTTGCACACCGGAACCGATCCCGAAGCCGCGATCACGGCCATCCGCAACGCGATTCGTGCGGCGCTGTCACCACGGTACGTCCCCGACGACATCATTGTTGTCTCGCGGATTCCGCACACCCGCACGGGCAAGAAGCTCGAGGTTCCGGTCAAGCGGATTCTGCTCGGGCACTCCGTGGACCAGGTGGTCGACCCGGGTTCGGTCGACGATGCGCAGGTGCTGATCGAGATCCGTGACCGCACGATACGACAGCGACAGGTGAGCGTGCCATGACGATCACCGAGCCGGTCCGCAGGCTGCTGGCGCAGGATTCGAGCCTGGCCGAATTCGGAATCGAGGTGCTCTCGGCGGGGGAGGGGCGGGCGGTACTGCACATGGTGATCGATGAGTCCGTGGCGAACGGCCACCGCATCGCCCACGGCGGGGTGATCTATGTCCTCGCCGACAGCGCCTTCGCGTGTGCCGCCAACAGCCGCACACCCGGAACAGCCACCGCCGGTGCGTCGATCGAGTACTACACCCCGGCACACGTCGGAGAGGAATTGGTGGCCGAGGCAATCGTCCGGCACCACACCGGTCGGCACTCCCTGGTCGACGTCACCGTCCGCAGCGGCCCTCGTGTCGTCGCGGAATACCGCGGCCGGGGGGCAGTCCTGCGCCGCCCGGATAGTGCGGTCGGCAGCCGAACCGCCGACCAATCGGAAGAGAGATGAGGATGGACCAGAAACGATTCACACTGGGGACCTTCGACGCCGGCAACGGCCCATTCCCCGGACTGGTAGTCGACGACGACGTGTACGACATCAGTGCATTCACAGCCTATGACTCGACCGCCGCGCTACTCGAGGACTGGGACTCCGCGTTCAAGACACTGGCCGAGGCCGCGGTCTCACCCACTACGCCCGGAACACCCGCGTCGGAACTGCGAACGCTGCCGCCGGTGACCCGGCCGGGCCAGATCTACGGGGCCGGAGCGAACTATCGCGAGCACATCATCCAGATGGCGGTAGCGCACAAGCTGGGCACCGCCGGACTGACGGACGAGGAGCTCGCCGAGGAGGCCGGCCACGACATCGACGAGCGCAAAGCGCACGGCGAACCGTATGTGTGGACCGGTGTCCCTTCGGCGATCAGCGGCGCGTACGACGACATTCTTCTTCCTACCGGATGGTCCGACCACGACTGGGAACTCGAGCTCGGCGTGGTCATCGGTCGTCGTGCTCACAACGTCACGGTGGCCGGCGCACTCGACTACGTCGCCGGCTACACGATCTGCAACGACCTCACCACACGAAGCCTGGTTCCGCGCAGGGATATTGCGATGATGGGAACGGACTGGATGCGGGCGAAGAACTTCCCGACGTTCTACCCGACCGGCCCGTGGCTCGTTCCGGCAGCTTTCGTGCCAGACCCACTGAACCTGGGTATCCGGCTT
This sequence comes from Rhodococcus koreensis, assembly GCF_017068375.1. Classification (NCBI taxonomy): domain Bacteria; kingdom Bacillati; phylum Actinomycetota; class Actinomycetes; order Mycobacteriales; family Nocardiaceae; genus Rhodococcus; species Rhodococcus koreensis. The sequence continues at coordinate 128,645 of NZ_CP070610.1, read as the reverse complement.
CGCCTCAACGGTGACACCATGCAGGACAGCACCACGGGCGACATGGTCTTTGGCCCCGCGGAACTGATCTCCTACATCTCGCGCTTCGTCGAGCTCGAGCCCGGAGACATGGTGATCACCGGATCCCCGCCCGGCAACGGCTCGCACTGGGGCCGGTACCTCCGCCAGGGGGACGTCCTCGAATGCGAGATCGATGGTCTGGGCATGCAACGCACCCGCTGTATCGACGCCTAGTTGTACTGACCTGGGAGGTTGGGTACGCGGGTGGCGGGTGGTTGGCCGCCGAGTGCGGTGTGGCCTCGGTGGTGACTGTAGGTGTGCAGCCATCGCGGGAACTCGTCGCAGCGTTCGCGGTCGCTGGTGTAGAGGCGGGCGTAGGCCCATTCGTCGGCCAGGGTGCGGTGGAAGCGTTCGACTTTGCCGTTGGTTTGGGGTCGGTAGGGGCGGGTTCGGCGATGCTTGATCTCACCGAGTGCGTCTCGGAACGCGTGTGATCGGTAGCAGGAACCGTTGTCGGTCAACACCTTTTCGACCGTGATGCCGTGCTCGGTGAACCACGCGTTGGCGCGTAGCCAGAACGCGGCGGCGGTGGCTTTGCGTTCGTCGCCCAACAGTTCGGAGTAGGCCAACCGTGAGTGTGCGTCGATCGCGGTGTGCAGGAAGTGGTAGCCGCGGACCGGACGGTAGTACTTGTCGACCTCGCCGCTGCTTTTGTCGGCCCGGGCATTGCGGCTGCCTGCCGAGCGACCGACCTTCCGCCATCCGCCGCCGGCGGGGATCTTGCCCAGTTTCTTGACATCGACATGAACGAGATCGCCGCAGTGCGGTGAGTGCATGCGACGGATCACCCGTCCGGTCGGGCGGTCGAGCCACCGCAGTCGAGCCAACCCGTACCGGCTCAGGACCTTGTGCACTGTCGAAACATTCAGACCCAGCAGATACGCGATCCGGGCCGGACCCCAGCGGCGGATGACGCGGACCTTGATGATGCGCCGCTCGGTGCGCGTCGGGGTCTGGTTCGGGCTGCGATGTGGCCGTGACGTCACCAACGTTGGATCAGTACACCTAGTCGCCGCGGAAGCTGCCCGCCGGAGGAGGCCGGGTGCTTGCGTTGGCTACGAAAACGTGGACATTAAAATTAAGAGGTTCGTCAGCTCGAATGCGAACGCGTCCGGACGGCCGTTTCCATGTACGCCACGCTGTTGATCGCCTCACCGCTGCGGGTTGACGTATGCAAATGGGTGCGGGCTCGCTCGACGAGCAACCCGCACCCATTCTCGTACATACAATCTCACTCACCGACGGTGGAGGGCCGGAGGTGTGAATCCCACCGTTGACCCCGCGGACTCATTCTTGGAGGCGATCTTGCTCGCCAAGCCATGACCCGCTCTGAACCGGTCAACCAGATCAGAGCGTCTTCCGCGGGGCGTTTCACGATGCGGGGGAGCGGGGCCGCGCACCCGGCTCACGCCCTTCCCGACCCGTGCGGAGGTTCTGGTGGCAGCGGACGGGAACGTCGATCAGCCACCGCAGGCAGGAGTTTTGGTGGTCGCACCATGACAATCTCGTCGATTCTTCCGTCGCGCACCTTGTTGGCATACTCGGGATCGGCGAGGAGTTGCCGGGCAAGCATCAGAGCATCTCCGTGGCCGGATACGATCGCGTCGGCACCCGTCTGCGGATCGGTTGTGCTGCTGAGGAACAGCGGGACATCGCCGACTGCCCCGCCTCCCGCCGGTGAGGTTCCCGGTGGGAGGCGGTCCTCGGTCATATGAACGTTCTTCGGGCTTGCGGTGAGAATCGGCCGGTCCTTGCCTGGCATTCCCATCCGCCCGAATCCGGCGAAGGCTTGGGAGAAGATCGCGGTCCCGTGGGAATGCACGGCGGCGGTGAACCGCCCCAGGTCGGGGATGAGATCGTCGGAGTCGAAACGGAGCAGTGGCCGGAACGGTGCCTCGTCAACTCCTCGTGACGTGGCCGCTGACCCTCCGACGATGATCATGCCGACGCCGGTGGCGCGCTCGGTGAGGAACGCAATCGTTTGTCTGCTCGGACGTCCGCCCTTGTGCTGCTGCAGGACCGCCATCGGACCCATGACGATGCGGTTGGCGATCTCGAGTCCGTTGATACTCGGTGGCTGGAAGAGCCCTTCGCTCGGACGAACAAGGCCCGGGCGGAGTCTGTCATAAATTCTTCCGGTGACGTCTGTGGCAGTCGTGACTGCGGATGTTCTCTTCGGTGCGACGAATTTCGGAGCAATCGGTGTGTACGCCGCATCGATGGGCGAGAAATCCGACGGAGGCCCTCCGGTCGCATCTGTCGTCACCGTGGGGTGCGAACGCGACCGGAGGGCTCCTTGCGGGTGCCCGGGTAGCCCGGGCTGCGGTGTCGGTACGCGAGGCCCCTATACCGGGGGTGCCTGGAACAGGCCCTTGTCCGGATCGTTGAACATCTGCTTGCTGATCCATTCGTTCATTGAGTCGGCGGTGCCCCACTCATCGGAGGTCTCCGGTTCGCTGGTGTCGTACAGGCTCGGGTGCCAGGTGTCCTCGTCGAGAAGTTCGAGTTCGGTGGTGTACTCCATCGTGTTGCCGTTGGGATCGTGGAAGTAGGTGAAGGTGTTGTCGCCGGCGCGGTGTCGGCCCGGTCCCCAGATCTTCGGGACCTCGGCTCGAATGAGCCGTCCGCTACCGCGCATGTATTCGTCGAGCCCACGCATCTCGAACGACACGTGATTGAGCGCGGTATGGGGGCACCGGGCGATCGCCATACTGTGATGCTGCGGTCCACAGCGCAGGAACCACATGAGCCCACCCATGTGAGGATGGACGAGGGTGTCGGAGAGACGCAAGTCGAGGTGCTTCACGTACCAGGCCAACATCTTCTCGGGCTCAGGCGAGTTGAGAACCACGTGCGACAGTCGCACGGGAATGGCTTCACGTTCCTCGATCTTGCGGTGTGTGCGGGTCTCGACGTCGGCGGAAACTTCGAGGACGCGACCTTCGAGGTCGAAGAACCGGAATCCGTAGCCTCCGCCGGGCGTCTGCAAGATGTCGGGTTCGCTGATCAGCGCGACGTTCGCACCGCCGAGGCGGTCGGCGAGCTGATCGACGGATTTGGGGTCTGCTGCGCCGAACGACACGAGATCGAGTCGCTTCTCGTCGGCGCGTCTGACACGCACGATGTACTGCTCAGGCGAGCCTTCGGCCGCGAAGTACGTCAAATTGCTTTCGCCGCCGACATCGGTCAGGCCCCAGTTGTTGCCGTAGAACGCGACCTGCTTGTCGTATTCGGGGACCGCTATGTCGACGTGACGTAGGTGGGTGATCGGACTGAATGACACGGAAATCTCCTTCGGGTACCAGTTCAGGGCAGTGACGGGCAAGGGCTCGTCACTGTGGCAGGGGCGCGGCCTGGACGGCGGGGGCGAGCGCCGCTTTGAAGGTGGGGACGAGTTCGAGCAGTAGCCCGAGCTCCTCACACGTGTCGGCGACACCGAGCACGTACCGGTCCGGGCGCAGGACCACGGCCTTGCCATTCACCGAGGCGAGCAGGTCGGAGAACGTCTCCGGGTCGGTGAGCACCACGGTCTCGCCATCACCGGTGAGCGCCCCCTGAAGCTGTGGTGACAACCCGGCGATCATGTCCTCGGGTGCTGCGACGAGGAACCGGACGCCGACCAGATCGTCGAGGCGTGTTCCGTCGGACAGCCGGGGCTGCAGGGAAAGTCGGCCCGCACTGTCGTTGAGTTCGGCGGTATGCAAGCCGGGACCGAGCGCCGGCGACGGGGGTGCAGATGCACCGGGGTTCGCGCGCACGTAGGCGTCGCGATGTTCGGCGGTCTTGCGGTCCGTGGTCTGCAGAATGCCTGCCATCGTCGCCGCCTGCTCCACCCAGTAATGGGCGTGCGGGCGCCGCTCGCTCTCGTAGGTGTCGAGCAGGTCCACGTCGGCGAGACCCCGCGAGACCAGACTCAGCTTCCAGATCAGGTTGGCGACATCGCGCATGCCGGCGCACAGTCCCTGGCCGAACAGTGGCGGAGCCTGATGGGCGGCGTCCCCGGCGAGGAACACATTGCCCGCACGCCACCGCTCGGCAACCCGTGCGCGGAAGGTATAGATCGCGGCCCGGTCCGGCGTGAATCGGTCCGTCGGCAGAACGCCGTGGCTGATGCGCTCGATGGCGGCCGCGGTGGTGATCTCCTGGGGATCATCGTCCGGCATGACCTTGAACTCCATCCGGACCCGCTTGCCGGGAAGGCGAACCCACAGTGCCGGCCGACTGTAATGACCGAGGAACACCATGTCGCCACTGATGTCAGGCTCCCCGTCCAGTAATCCGTCAACGACCAGCCACGGATCATCGCTACCGAGGCTTTCGGTCCGGACATCGAGCAGTCGCCGCACCGTCGAGGTAGCCCCATCAGCTGCGATGACCCATCGCGCGGTGAGGGTCTCCGTAGAGCCCTCGGCGTCTGTGACCACACAGCGAACCCCGTCGGCAATGTGCTCCAGATCGGTCAAGGTGGTCCCCGAGCGAAGTGACACGCCGGCCTGGCGGTCCACCTCGCTGCGCAGCAGTACCTCAATGTCGGGCTGATGGAACATGACGTCGTCATGCCATGCCTGTGTTCCGAGTTTCCCCGTTGGATGTGAGAACAGCGTCTCGCGTGCTTCATTCTCCATGCGGAAGTCCGTCATCGGCTTACATCGAGCCATCGCCTGTTCGCCCAGGCCGAGGGCTTGAAATGCGCGAAGGGTCTCTCCATCGAAGTGCACCGCCCGAGCCTGTGGCCACACGCTACTTTCGCGTTCGATCCCGATCGCTGAGATCCCGGCCTGGCCGAGAAGAGCGAGGGCGGCCACCCCCACGGGGCCGCCGCCGACGACCACCACTTCGTAATCCCAAGACACGTGAGCTCCTTGCTGTACTAGACGTCTCGTATCGATTTCCGTACTCTAACCCCATGCGATGTGGATCACAATCACTTTCTGTAGCGATATGTACGAGGGCTTCGAAACAACTCACACGGAGGCACAGTCGATGACGGTGCAGCAGTCGGTGTTCGTCGTCCCCCCGGTCGTGGCGGTGGCGCAGCATCGGGGGCTGTTCGCCGCAGCGGGCGTCGATGTGGAGACAAAATTGGTGGGGTCCTCCCACGAACAGCGCCGGGAACTCGACGAAGGCCGAGCGGATGTCGGCATCACCGCGACAGACAACCTGTTCGCCTGGAATGCAACGGGTTCGGACATCGCGGTGATAGCCCAGATCGAAACGACCACCGATCTTGCCTTGACGCTTCGGCCCAAATTGCTATCGACCGATGGTCTCGACGTGATTCGTCTGGCGGTCGACGCCCCTACGAACGGCTTCGCCATCGTCGCGTACTCGATGATGGCGCGGCTCGGCCGGACGAAAGACCAGTACGAGGTCGTCGAGGTGGGTGGCGTGCGCGAACGGTTCGAGTCACTGATCGCCAACACGGCGGACGTGACTCTCCTGGCGCCGCCGCTGGACGAGATCGGCCGCGATCAGGGGATGACCGTTGCCATGCGGATAGCGGAACTGGTGCCGTCCTACCCCGGCCTCGGAATCGTGTCCACCCGAAAGGTCCTCTCGGGAAAAATGGACGAAATTGTCCGGTATCTCCGAGCTTTGGCCGCGGCCCACCGGTGGATGCAACAGGCGGCGGCATCCGAGGTCGAGCAAGAACTGCTCGCCACGGGGTTCGGACAGGCTGCGGTCGCCTCTGCTCTCGCCGCGGTGCCGCAGACCCTGGCCCCCTCCGGTATCGGCATTCGGGCGCTCGCCCAGCTGCGCGATGACCTCGGCATGATCGTCCAGGGTGCACCGGAGGCCGGTGATCTGATCGACCTCCGCCCGCTGCAGGCCGCCGGGCTCGTGCCGATACACAACCGCGAGGACGGCTGCGAACCGCTCTGACGGTCCGAATCCGGGACACCGGTCGAATGGACGCCGCCGAGGCAAGCAGAAAATGGCCGGCGTGCCCTCGAGTGCAGATCGCGGCGGCGTGTGTGCGCTGGGTCGGCGCGCGCCAGTGGCACTCTGCGATTCACCGGGGCGCACCGGGAACGCTGCAGGTGCCACCGAACCGAAACTGGCGCGAACCCGCGTCCACGTGTCCGAGAGATGTCGGCGGTCTGCGCAGCACGTCTGACGGGGGAGTGGGTATACGAGAGACGGGTTCACGGAGTGACTTTCGCCGACATCGGGTCGGGCGCATCGGAGTGTTGATGCGATGACTCCCCGGCCCGGGACAAGCTGTGCACGAGATGATCGAGGAAGACCTGTGCCCGCGGGCTGAGGGTCATGTGCCGGGGCCAGGTCGCGACCACGCTGGTGCGGCCGGCACGAGGGGTGAGCGGTCGCGTCACCAGGGGTCGTCCTTCGGAGGTGGTGTCGGGAGAGTTGGGACGGGACATGAGCAGGCCGTATCCGACTCCTCGCCCCACCAGAGCCCGGACGAGATCGATTGTGGGAACGGCGGTGCCGACAGTGGGTTGTACCCCCTGCTCGGCGAAGATTCGATGGGTGTTGGCCGTGCTCGGCGCCGAGTCGAGCAGAACGAGAGGTTCCTCGGCGAGCTCGTGCAAGGCCACGCTGATCCGGTCGGCGAGTCGATGGTCGGCCGGCAGCACGGCCATGACCTCGGTCTCGTACACCACCCGCTTGTTGAGGTCCGAGGGTAGAAACATGTCGTACAGAACCGCGAAGTCCAAGGTGCCGTCGGCCAGTGACGGCAGCAGCTCGTCGTCCCCACCGACCCGGACCCCGACCTTGGCCTTCGGGTGTGCGCCTGCGAAGTGCGCCAGCACCGGCGGCAGCACCGTGGCGGCGAACCCTACATAGCAACCGACCCGAATGGGGCCGGTGATCTCCCCACGCGTGGCAGCGAGATCACCGACGAGGGAGGACACTTCGTCGACGAGATGACGCGCACGATGGGCGAAGTACTGCCCCGCCGGCGTCAGCTGCAAACCCTTCGCCTTGCGACGCACGCACAGTTGCTCCCCCACAATTCGCTCTACCTCCGAAACCGCCTGTGACAGACCTGATTCGGATATGTGCAACGCAGCCGCAGCCTCCGACAACGTCCCATATCGCGGGAGGGCGGAAAACAACTCGAGCTGGCGGACGGTGAGCTGACCCATCTGAAACTTCCGTTCAACTGAAGATATTTGCCATTTTTGATCACTTTACGAGAATTACTCGGTGATGTGAACTAAGTCTCAACCCCAATGTGGTGCACAACACGCACAAGATGGAGAACGACATGACCGACACGGCAGCCACGCGGCCAATGTCCTGTCCGGTGACCCACGCCCCGGCCTCCGCCGGCGAGAGCGCACTTCCGCAAAGAGGCACCGTCGACCCGGCTGAATTACCCCCGGCACCCGAAGTCGACTGGGTGGCGCCCGGTGAACTTGCCGCCGACCCGTACCCGACGTACCGGCGTCTTCGCCACGAGGCGCCGGTGGCGTGGGTCCCGGCCGTGAACAAGTACCTGGTCACCAGCTACCACGAATGCCACGAGATCGAGTGCGACCAGCAGACCTACACCGCCGATGTCGGGGGCAGCGGCGCGACCATGCTGCGCGCGCTGGGTGGGCATCCGATGCTGCGCAAGGACGATCCCGACCATGCGTCCGAACGATCGACGATCAATCCCACCCTGCGTCCGAAGATGGTCAAGTCCGTATGGTCCGAGGTGTTCACCCGCAACGCGCGTACCTATCTGGACGTCCTTGCCGATGCCGGTCCCGGGGCTGCCGAACTGAACCGGGACTACGCAGCACCGGTGGCATCACAGAACCTGATCGATCTGCTGGGGCTGCCGGATGTCGATGTCGAGGACATGCGGCGGTGGTCTCATGCCTTCATCGCCGGCACCGGCAACCTGCTCGACGATCCGGACATCTGGGTCCGCTGCGAGCAGGCCCGCACCGAGGTCGACGCCCTGCTCGATGCCCTGATTCCCTTCTACGACAAGCATCCCAATGAGTCGATGACCTCGGCACTGGTCGGCAGCGGACTGCCTCGGCAGGCGGTGGCCGCGAACGTCAAACTGACCATCACCGGGGGAATGAACGAGCCGCAGCACATGATCACCAACATGGTGTGGGCGCTGTCGAGGCATCCGGACCAGCAACGGCACGTATCCGTGGACCGCTCGCTGTGGCCGGCGGTGTTCGACGAGACCGCGCGCTGGCTGTCGCCGATCGGCATGTACCCCCGCCAGACCACCCGCCCGGTGGTGCTCGGGGGAGTGCGCCTGCCCGCCGGTGCCGCCATCGGTGTGGTGGTCGGCTCCGCCAATCGCGACGAACGCTACTTCGACGCCGATCCCACGGTGTTCGACATTTCCCGCCCACGCCGCCCACACCTGGCGTTCGGCAGCGGGGTCCACCTATGCGCTGGCCACTGGGCGGCCAAGAGCGCCGTCGGAGAGATCGCGGTGCCCCTGCTCTACGAGCGCTTCCCCACCCTGCGCGTCGATACCACCCGCGAAACCCGATGGGACGGATGGGTGTTCCGAGGACTGACCGATCTCCCGGTCACCTGGGACAACTGAGAAAAGAGAGAGACCTCCATGCCAAAAATCACCTTCCACCAGCCCGACGGTCGCAGCGACGTCCTCGACGTCCCCGACGGCACATCCCTGATGCGCGCCGCGGTCACCAACTCGATCCCCGGCATTGTCGGCGAATGCGGCGGACAGGCCATGTGCGCCACCTGCCACGTCTACATCCGCTCCGCGCATCTGACGGATCTACCCGACGTCGGCGAGGACGAGGACGAGATGCTCGACTGCACCGCCACCGCCCGCGCCCCGCAGCGGTCCCGTCTGGGTTGCCAGATCCTCGTCACCACCACCCTCGACGGTCTCGAGGTCGATCTCCCGGAAAGCCAGATCTGACATGAGCGCGACGATCATCATCGGCGCGGGCCATGCCGGGATCCAGCTCGCCGACTCCCTGCGAACCCGCGGCCACGATCGCCCGATCACGGTGCTCAGCGCCGAATCGGAACTGCCCTACCAACGCCCCCCACTGTCGAAGGACTACCTCGCCGAAGGCGATCCGCAACCGTTGCCGCTGCGTGGCACCGAGTTCTATCACGATCACGAGATCGACCTGCGGCGCGGCACCGCTGTCACCGGAATCGACCCGCGCACCCGCACCATCGGGTGCGCAGACGGCACCCGGATGCACTACGACGACCTTGTTTTGGCCACCGGCTCCCGCAACCGACGCCTCACCCTTCCCAGCGCACAGGGACCCGGGGTGCACTACCTGCGGACAGCCGCCGACGCCACCCTCCTCCACGACGACCTCGACCACGCGACGGCCGCCGTCGTCATCGGCGCCGGTTTCATCGGACTCGAATTCGCCGCCGCGGCGGCCCGGCGCGGCATCGACGTCACCGTCGTCGAATACGGTCCCCGGCCACTCGCCCGCGCCCTGACCTATGCCACCACCGACCAGCTGACCGTCACTCACCGCGCCGCGGGTATCGACTTTCAATTCGACGTGCAGGTGTCGGCGATCGAACACGCCCACGGACGTGTCTCCGCCGTCGTCGGACACGACGGCCGCCGCTTCCCCGCCAACCTCGTGGTCATCGGTATCGGCGCGGACCCTCAGACCGATCTGGCCGCCGCCGCAAACCTGCGAATCGACAACGGCATCCACGTCGACGAATTCCTACGCACCAGCGACGAGCACATCTGGGCGATCGGCGACTGCGTCAGCTTTCCCTGCACACACGCCGGGACCAGGGTTCGGCGGGAATCGGTGCAGAACGCGGTCGACCAGGCCCGGGCCCTGGCGGCCACACTCACCGGGACCCCCACCGGCTACCAGGACCTCCCGTGGTTCTGGAGCCACCAAGGCAGCTGCAAGATCCAGATCGCCGGCGTCGGCGGTCCCACCGATCGCACCGTTGTCCCCACCGACCCCACCACCGGAAAGTTCTCCACTTTCCGCTTCCGCGACGACGTCCTCGTCGCCGTCGAATCGGTGAACCAGCCCGCCGTGCACCTCGCCGCCCGCAAAGTACTGTCCGCACCGCGGCGGCCGAGCCTGACCGACCTGACCCGGGCCGGCTTCGATCTCAAATCGCTCTCCGCGCGATCCGCCGCGATCTCCGCAGGCTGAACAGTCCCTGCACCACCCCGCCCAACTACGACACACCCGCGTGTCGCACCCGCGCACAGTCCTGCGCTCCCGGCGTTTCGCAAACCCGCTGCCACAACAGCTCTCAACTGCGGTTCGAGAGAGCCGAGCGCGCCGCACCGGAGCCTTCGACGGATCGGCACCTGAACCTTCGGTAGCTCTCAGCGGCACGCGGACCGCCCACGGAGCGACAACGAACGGCGCCGCTGGTTCGGCGTGGTCCTCCGCCATCCCTTGCGGGCAGCTTCTACCGTTCAACCGTGGAAGTTCCACGGGTGCATGAAATTTACGAACTCCGTGGGATAGGTTGAGATAGCCCGCAGGCGATGTGACGCCAATTACACGAAGCGATCCCCGCTCGTCTCGAAATACCAATGCTCGATTTCCCTCCCTGTCGAAGGTGTGTGCCCATGGTCAGTAATGAAGAGATCCGGCGCGGATGGCCAACTATCGTCATCGCTGGCTTCGGGTCGGCGGTCGGCATCTCCGGATTGCTGCTGTACACAATAGGTTTGTTCACGGCCGACCTCGAAAACGCCATCGGACTGAGTAAGACCTCGTACGGTCTCGGTCTGCTGCTGGTCAGCGCGGGGGTCGCAGCAGGAACGGTATGCACGGGGCGCGCGATCGACCGCTTCGGGACGAGGAGAGTCATTGTTTTCGGGCAACTGTCCTTCGCATCCGGATACCTTGCCCTCGCGACAATCGTCGACACCGTCCCCGTCTTCCTTGCGGTCATGTTCGCACTCGGCTTCCTCGCCAGCGCATCCGGCCCGGTCGGATTTACGCGAACGGTAAGCCTGTGGTTCGTCAAGTCGCGCGGGTTTGCCCTCGGACTCGCGATGACTGGGATCGGTGTCGCCGCGGCCGTCGCTCCGCTCGTCGTCAATGGCGTCATTGTCGAATATGGTTGGCGCGCAGGGTTTCTTGTGCTCGCTGTGATCGCCGCGAGCGGTATCGCTCCCGTGCCCGCCTTTTTGAAAGAGCCCTCGGCAACGGCCACTCGGGGGAGGACGACGACCTCGCCGAGTGCACTGAACTCGATGTGCCTGCTCCCGTGCGTGCCCGCTCGACTTTCGCCGCGATTCGTCGAGACCGGTGCTTCTGGAGATTGTTGATCACGTTCTTCGTGATGTCATTCGCTTTCACGGGCTTGCTCACACATTTCGTTCCAATGTTGCGGTCGATGGATGTGGAGCCGTCGCAGGCCGCGACCTTGGCGTCCCTGATCGGATTCGCTGTCATCGGAAGTCGGGTCATGGTGGGATTTCTGCTCGATCATGTCCGCCCGGGACTGGTTGCCGGAGGGGTCTGCGCCTTGAGTGCTGCCGGTACATGCTTCCTGATCGTCGGAGGCGTCGCTTTCGCTCCACTCGCCGCCATTGCCTTGGGGCTGGCCATCGGCGGCGAGATCGACATGATCGGCTTCTTCACCGCTCGGTACTTCGCACTCGCGGGATACGCCCGAGCATATTCCTGGATGTACACGGGCTTCGTCATCGCGGCAGGCATCTCGCCATTGCTCATCGGGATGTTGTTTGATGCCCTCGGCACGTACTCAGCAGCACTCATCCTGTGCGCAGCATTGGCCGCCATGTGTGCATGTGCCTTCGCCACACTGCCGACGCCCACTCCGCGGACTTCGCCGGCTTCTCTCATCCCGCAACCCGCCGAAACGGAGTTGTAGATGATGTCATCAAACCTATTGCGGTTCGAGACGTATCGTATAGGATTACGGAACAAACTAGGAGGCCACAATGAAGCTAGGCAGGGTGGTGCGACCGACCCCGGACGGTCCGCGCGCACGAATCGTCGCGGTGCAGCCCGATACCGAAAGGGTGATCGACCTGGCGCAGGCATATGCGCTGACGCTGCAACGCTCGTGTGCGGAGCCGGAGCGCGCGTCGAAGATTGCCCGCTCCATCTTTCCGTCCAGCATGGCCGCCGCGATCGGTGGCGGCGATGTCTTTCTGGATGCTGCGCACGAGGCACTCGGAGCCGCGGACGACGCATCACTGCCGTTACTCGAGGTCCAGTGGTGTGCAGCGGTGGATTCCCCGGTGATCCGGGATGGGCTGACCTTCAGTCAGCACATCGTCAACTTCAGTGAGAAGGTCGCACACGCGCTGCCCAATCCGAACATCTACAAAATTCCGGGGTACTTCAAGGGCTCGACCGCGACGGTGTACGGGCACAACGAAGAGATTCCCTACCCGGACTTCACGGACGCGTTCGATTACGAGCTCGAGATCGGCTACATCGTCGGCCGGCGAGGACGGAATCTGACGCCGGACGATGCGTTCGACCACGTCTTCGGCATCACGATCTTCAACGATTTCAGCGCGCGAGACGTGCAGGGCGCAGAGATGGCGATCGGCATGGGCCCGCAGAAATGTAAGGACTTCGCCTACGGCATCGGCCCATGGATCACCACCATGGATGAGGTCTCGTCCATCGAAGGATTGACGGGATCCGTGCGGGTCAACGGCGAACTATGGTCCTCCTGCGTCGCCGAGGACATGGTGTACACCCCCGCCGAATTGGTCGCATATGTCTCGATCGCCGACTACCTCCAGCCCGGCGACATAATCGGTTCCGGCACTCTGGGATTCGGGTCTGGACTCGAACTCGGCAAGACACTCTCACCCGGTGACGTAGTGGAACTCGAACTCGAGTCCGTTGGCACATTGCGGTCACCGATCAGTAAGACCCGCGAGAAGGCCCCGTGGTGGCCTGAGCCGCGGCCGTATCCCTTCGAGGTCCAGGACGTCAACTGAACGACGTACGCGGTGCCGAGCCGGAGGCCGGGGTGCTGGCAGGGGGCGGTACCTTCCGCCGGACTCTTACGAGCCCCTCGGCCTCCGGCAAGCCCCACACTCAATCAGGATGCATGTCTGTCCGAGACCCACGCCGTCACCAAGTACAAGTGAATGGCGCGAAAGGAATTCCATGACGAACGCTGTCATCGTGGACGTCGTCCGCCTCGCCTCCGGTAAGGGCAAGCCCGGCGGTGCGCTGTCGGGCACGCACCCGGTGGAACTGCTCGCGCACGTGCTCCGCAGCATTGTCGAACGCAACGGCATCGACCCCGCACAGGTCGACGACGTCATCGGCGGCTGCGTCGGGCAGGCCGGCGAGCAGGCCCTCAACATCTCCCGGACAGCGGTGCTGTCGGCCGGATTCCCGGATTCGGTTCCGGCCACCACCGTCGACCGCCAGTGCGGCTCGAGCCAGCAGGCGGCGCACTTCGCCGCGCAGGGCGTGATCGCCGGCGCCTACGACATCGTGATCGCCTGCGGTGTGGAGTCGATGTCCCGCGTTCCGATGGGCACGACGACCATCGGTCAGGACGCGTCCGGCCCGGGCATCGCCGCCCGCTACCCCGAGGGACTGGTCAACCAGGGCATCTCCGCCGAACTGATCGCCGCCAAGTGGAAGTTCGACCGCGACACCCTCGACGTGTTCTCCGCGCAGTCGCATCAGCGGGCCGCCGACGCCTTGTCGAAGGGTCTGTTCGACAAGGAGATCGTCCCGATCTCGGTCACCAACGCCGCCGGTGAGACGGTGACCCACACCGCCGACGAGACCGTGCGCGCCTCCACCACCGCCGAGGGACTGTCCGGGCTGAAGTCGTCGTTCTACTCCGAGAAGTACGCGGCCCGGTTCCCCGAGGCGCAGTGGCACATCACCCCGGGCAACTCGTCGCCGCTGACCGACGGCGCGTCCGCGGCGCTGATCATGAGCGAGGAGATGGCGTCGAAGCTGGGACTGACGCCGCGGGCCCGGTTCCATTCGTTCGCCGTTGCCGGTGACGACCCGGTCTTCATGCTCACCGCGCCGATCCCGGCGACCAAGAAGATCCTCGCGAAGTCGGGGCTGAGCATCGACGACATCGACGCTACGAGGTCAACGAGGCGTTCGCGCCGGTGCCGCTGGCGTGGGCGCACGAATTCGGGGCCGACCCGGCCAAGCTCAACCCGTGGGGCGGCGCCATCGCGCTCGGGCACGCACTCGGCTCTTCGGGCACCCGCCTGCTGAGCACCCTGGTCAACAACCTCGAGGCCACCGGCGGACGCTACGGCCTGCAGACCATGTGCGAGGGCGCGGGCATGGCCAACGCCACCATCATCGAACGCATCTGACCGGGGCGGAGGACCAGTCCCGCACCGTCCGATCCCCGGCAGGGCTGTCCGCTACCACGGACACCTCCGCCCGCCGGAAGTCGGCACCGAAGCCCAGTGCTTCCTAGTTACGCCTCGATGGGTGGATGACCCTGGGCTCTCCGGTCGTCAGCCGACGGTGGTGAGTCTGGGGCTAGAAACCCACAACCCAATACGATACGATCCGTATAGTATCGCAACCTTCTGGAAAGGAAGGGGAGAAGATTGACACTCCTGCTGGACGACGCCGCGGTGCGATCGGCCTTCGACTGGACGCCGGCCATCGCCGCGTTGCGTGACGCCTATCGGGCGGCTCCCGACGATGCTCGATTCCCGGCCCGGACCATTGCGCGCGGCGGCACCTCGTTCCTGCGGTCGATGAGCGGCGCGCCGGGCAGCGGCGGGTTGATGGGCGTAAAGACCATCGCCGGCGCGATCGGCGTGCGCAAGTTCTCGTACCTCATCTCCCTGTTCGATCAGGAGTCCGCGGAACTGGTGGCGCTGCTCGACGGCAATTCGATCACCGGCTACCGCACCGCGGCCACATCGGCGCTGGCGGTCGACCTGCTGGCCGCACCCGGACCGGTCACGGTTGCGGTCATCGGTTCGGGTTTCGAGGCGAAGAAACATGTTCGCGCCCTCGCGGCGGTGCGCAAGCTCGAAGCCGTGCGTGTGTACAGCCCGCGAGCGGAGAGCCGGGCGCGCTTCGCCGACGAACTCGCCGATCTGGACACGTCGATCATCGCCGCCGAGTCACCTCAGGCAGCGGTTTCGGGCGCATCCGTGGTGATCTGCGCGGCGCGATCTTATAACGAATCGCCGATCTTGCTGGGCGCGTGGCTCGAACCGGGAATGACCGTCGTCTCGATCGGATCGACCGTGCGGGAGCAGCGCGAGGTCGATCCGGATGTGATCGCACGCGCCGACGTCGTCATCGCCGACGTCCTGGAAGAAGTACTGCACGACAGTGGCGATCTCATCGCCGCGACGCAGGCGGGCATCGACGTCACCGACCGGATCGCGGCGCTGTCCGACCTCGTGTCCGGAAGGCACCCTGGGCGCACGACCACCGAACAGATCGTCGTGTACAAGTCCGTCGGCTCCGCCGTTCAGGACTTGGCCGTCGCCGCTATGTGCGCGGACGCCGCCCGCACGTCCGGGCTCGGATCCGAACTGCCCATCCGCATCCCACCGGTTCACAAGTAAAGGACGCACCATGAGCACTGCTGCCACCGGGAGCCGAACGCTCGCGGACCACACCCTGTTCCGCACTGCGGCCTATATCGACGGACAGTGGATTGAAAACGGTGAATCCGGGCGTTTCACCATCGCCAACCCGTCGACCGGTGAACAGCTGGCCGACCTGCCCTCGCTGAGCCGTCCGCAGGTCGCCGCGGCCATCGACGCAGCACACCGCGCCCTGCCCGGCTGGCGGGCCCGGTCCGCCAAGCAACGCGCCCAGATCCTCCGGCGCTGGTTTGACCTCGTCAACGAGCACGCCGAGGATCTGGCGCGGTTGATCGTCCTCGAGGAGGGCAAGCCGGTAACCGAGGCGCGCGGTGAAATCGCATATGCAGCATCGTTCATCGAATGGTTCGCCGAAGAGGCTAAACGTGTGCGCGGCGATGTCTTCCCGGCACCCGATCCCGCGAACCGCGTCCTGGTGCTCAAGGAGCCGATCGGGGTGTGCGCCGCGATCACGCCGTGGAACTTTCCCGCAGCGATGATCACTCGCAAGGTTGCTCCTGCGCTGGCCGCGGGTTGCACGATGGTCGTCAAGCCTGCTGGGCAAACACCGCTCACCGCCCTGGCTCTCGCGGAGCTGGCCACTCGTGCCGGGGTGCCGGCGGGTGTGTTCAGCGTGGTGCTCGGCAAGGCGGGGGAGGTCGGCGCGGAACTCACCGGAAACCCGTTGGTGGGGAAGGTGAGTTTCACCGGGTCGACGGAGGTCGGGCGGCTGCTGCTGCAGCAGTCGGCGGCGACGGTAAAGAAGGCATCGATGGAACTCGGAGGGAACGCGCCGGTACTCGTCTTCGACGACGCGGATCTCGAGGTCGCCGTATCGGGTGTGCTCGCCGCGAAGTACCGCAACACCGGTCAGGCGTGCATCAGCGCCAATCGGGTATATGTGCAAACCGGCATCTACGAGCGGTTCACCGCGGAGCTGGCCAACCGGGTCTCCGGCCTTCCGGTCGGCGACGGTTTCGAGCCGGGCGTCATGCTGGGCCCGCTGATCGACCAGTCTGCTGTCACCAAAGTCGAAGAACATGTGGCCGACGCCGTCGCCCACGGCGCACGTGTGGTGTGCGGTGGTGCGCGACATGACCGGGGCGGGCAGTTCTACCAGCCGACGGTGTTGGCCGATGTCGCCGCCGGTATGAAGGTCACCCGCGAAGAGACCTTCGGCCCGATCACCCCGCTGATCCCGTTCACCGACGAGGCGGATGCGATCCGGCAGGCAAACGACACCGAATTCGGCTTGGCCGCCTATGTTTTCAGTCGATACGCCGAGAGAATCTGGCGTGTGGCGGCGGCCCTCGAAGCTGGCATGGTCGGAATCAACTCCGGCCTGATCTCCAACGAAACCGCGCCCTTCGGCGGCATCAAGCAGTCCGGCCTGGGGCGGGAAGGGTCGATCTACGGCATCGACGAGTACATGGAGATGAAGTACCTCGCGTGGGCGGGCAGCGGCGCGAACTGACCGGAGCCGTTCAACCGGCCAACACATCGAAATCAATTGATCGAAAATCGGAAGGAACGCCCGTCATGGCTGTTTACACACGCTCCGAAGCCCGGGAATGGGCCCGCGAGAAGCTCGTCGGCGCCGTCAACTGCACAATTCCATCGTTCACGAACGACCTCCGCCGCATCAACGAAAAAGGCATTCGCCACGATATCCGCCTCGCCAAGGAACACGGTTTCATTGGCAGTCTCGGTATCTCGGAAATCAGCATCACCCTGCCGGAATACCTGGACTTCTTGCGGATTTCCAAGGACGAGGCCGGCGATGACTTCTACATCGTCCACCACGCGAGCTGGAACGATCTGGAGCAGAACATCGAAGCCGTCCGGGGCGCAGAGGAGGCCGGCGCCGATCTAGTGCTGCTGTCCTACCCGCCGAACTTCTACCCGGAGTCCGAGCAGGAGATCTTCGACTACACCAAGGCCGTCGCCGACGCGACGAACCTGGGTATCATCCTGTTCCCGATGGTGATCTGGGGCTTCAGCGGCCGCATTCATCCGTCCGATATCCCCACCCGCCTCATTCGCCGCATGATCGACGAGATCCCCAATCTCGCGGTGGTAAAAGCCGAAGGCGGCTTCCCGAGCATCCAGAGCGCGATCGAATGCCATCGCCTCTTCGGTGAGGAGATCGTCATCTCGATCCCCATCGAAGGCGAACTGATCCCGCTCTCGCAAGTCATTCCCATCCAGCTCTCGGCCACCAGCGATCACGAATACTTCGGACCCATGATTCCGCGTGTGATGCAGCTGCTGCGCGACGGCAAATACGATGACGCCACCGAGATCTACTGGCAGTTGCATCCTGCGCGCAAGGTCAAAGCCGGACTATTCAACGGAATGCACGGCGGATCGTTCCTCAACCGCCAGGCGTGGAAGTTTCAGGGGTGGTTGCAGGGCTACAACGGCGGCCCGCTGCGGCAACCCACCCAGCGCATCCATGACCACCAGATGGCCGCGCTGCGCAAGGGCTTGATCGACGCCGGACTGGAGCCGAGTATGGATCCGTTCCGAGAGTTCTTCATCGGCCGCAACCCCGCCTGACCGCGGAACCAGTAGAGGGAAGTGGCTCCGGTCGATTCCTCGATCGACGTTGGTGCGGTACTCCGGCGGAGCACCGTCGATCGAATTGTTGGCCTGGGTGCGTGAACTGAGTGTCGAAGGCGATGACGTCACCGCCCTGGTCGGCGACGTCATCGCTCGAAAGCTGCTACTTGACCGACCAGTTATATTCCAACCTCTGACCCACTATCCACGGACGACCTTTCGGTCCGGTCAGCTTATCAACGCCAGAGGTCCCCGGAAGGGGATCGAAGCGAACACCCTCAGTTCCAGATCGTTGACACCCGAATCACACTGATGTGGGTTTCGCGTGCTTCAGAACCCTTGTTGTTGAAGGTTTCATAGAGGCTGGCGAGCAGCATTCTGACCTGTAGCCAGCCTCGGGACGCGGGCCGTCGGCATTCACGGAGTAGTCGATGTACCGACTTGGGATCTCGCCACAGACCTAGGAGTAGTCGAAATGCCGTTGCATGTCCTTCATGCTGCGATTGCGTGCGTCAGTCTGATCGCACCCCGCCGCGCGACATCGATCCAACAAATCCTTACGAATTGTGCCATCGCACGAGCCAATGCACGGTGGCTGGCCCTTGCCGCGAGCGCATAACAAGAGTCCTCTAGCTGGATGAGGCCATAACGTTGGTGACACCGGCGTGGAACTTGCTCGCGGGTGGCCGGTTTCAGGCGTCAGTGTGAGGTCGATGGTAGTCGTAGTGCACGTTCCACACTTCGAGAGCTCGTGAGCGCTGCTGCTCGCTGGTCCAGGTTCGGGCGTAGAGGAATTCCTCGGACAGGATCGAAGTTGTAGCGCTCGACCTTGCCATTGTGCCGTGGGGTGTATGGGTTGATTCGCCGGTGGCGCGCGCCGTGCAGGACATTGGCGAAGTCTTTCGCGCGGTAGCATGAGCCGTTGTCGGTGACGATCCGATTGATGTGGCCGACGGAAGTGTGCAGCGAAGAACACCCGGGCTCGATGCATGAATCCGATTGCCGTGGAGGCTTTCTCATCGGTCAAAGCCTCGGTGTAGGCAAGGCGGGAGAACCCGTCGACGGCGGAGTGCAGGTACACGTAGCCGGCGCGGGCTCCGGCAGCCTTGGCGCGTTCGACGGCCTTCGCCTGGTCAGAGCGCTTGCCGTGGGCACGCCAGCCACCGCCCTTCCGGTATCCGCCCGACCTTCACCCGCGTCCACGTGCACCATAAGCCCCGGCCAGCGGGCGACGATTCGCCTTGGTTCACGGTTGCTCTCACCGGTGGGGTCGAGGAACTTGCGCCGGTTCAATCCGAGGAGGGCCAGGTGTCGGCTGATGGTGCGCACGGCGATCGTGGTGCCATCACTGCTCAGTTCGTGGGCGGTGCGGCGGGCGGACCATTTCTTGTCGCGGCGCAGCTTCTCGATCCGTGCCACCACCGAGGTGGGGGTGGCGGTCGGTTGGTTGGTGGTGGGGCACGCTCGGGCGATCCAGCAGTCCCAGTTCCCCGAACTCGCGGAAGCGGGTTACCCATTTGCTGGCGCAGGCGCGGGAGATGCCCATCTCGGCAGCGACGTGGGCGATGGGACGGGTCTGGCAACGTTCGACGAGTCGGCGGCGATGACCGGCATCATCGAGGTGCTCCGCGTCAGCACCGACCCTGGTGATGCCGTAATCGTGACCACCCGGTCTACGCGCCCTTCTTCTCGTACGTCTCGCACGCAGACCGGAACATCGGTGTGGCGCCGCTCACCCGGGCGGGCCGTCTCGACATCGACCTCATCGGGGACACGATCGCACGAGTGCAGACGGCGGTCGGTCGGTGCGTCGTCCTACTCTGCAACCCGCACAACCCCACGGGCACCGTGCACACCAGGTCCGAACTCGAATCGCTCGCGCGTGTAACCCGGGACGATTCACTGGGGAGCGCTCTGATCGCCGAGCTGGAGTACCGGTTGCTGGCAAGGGGGGTGCGGCGGATGAGCGCACTGTTGCCCGAGGGGGAGACAGGTGCGGCGGCATTGGCCAATTCCGGTTTCACCGCGCGGGCAGGCATCACCTATTACGAGAAGGTGGGGACGGTATCAGCGGATCGCGGAAGTGCTGGCCCGGCTCGGTGGTGCGGTCCCACCGGCAGGTCTGTGGCGGCAGGTCGCCCGGATGGCCAAGGAGAAGACTTTGATCGAGCGGCGGATCGTGCTGCCGTTGTCGCGGTCGGTACTCACCGCCGAGCATGGGGTGGTGCCGCCGCGGGCGGTGGTGCTGTTCGGGCACGCAGGGAAGGGGAAGACCACGTTTGCGCGGTCGATCGCGAGCCGGTTGGGGTGGCCGTTCGTCGAATTGTTTCCGTCACGGTTGGCCTCGAATGGGGGCGGTTTGGCGGCGGGGATCGGGGAGATGTTCGGGTCGATGGCCAAACTCGATCATGTGGTCGTATTCATCGACGAGGTGGAGGAGGTGTCGCGGCCCGGCGCCGGCCAGGGTCGGATTCGGTAGGAGTGGTGGACGAGTTGCTGAAATCTATCGTCGGTTTCCGGGAGCGGGCTGGGCGGCTTCTGGTGTGCGCGACGAACTCGGTGCGTGACCTCGATGACGCATTTTTGCGGCGTGGTCGGTTCGATTACGTGTTGCCGATCGGGGCACCGGATGAGCAGGCCCGGCATGCGTTGTGGGAGCTGTTCCGGCGTTGGTGGCCGCGTCGGCGGGCTTTACTCCCGCGGATGTGGCGCACGCGGCACGGATGGTCGCGCAGACGACGTTCGAGTGCAGTGTCGAACAGGGGGACGTTGTCACGCCGGTACGGAGGACTATTGGGGGTGATCAGTGCGATGCGTCCGACCCTGACCCCGGAAATGCTCGATGCGTTCGCTGTGGACATCGCCCGCTTCGCCCGAAGCTAATGGTGAGCTCAAGGTGTGCGGCCGGGAAATCGGCACTGAGGGGTGAAGTTTGTTTGAGCACAGTTTGTCCATATCGAGTACCGCGTGTCCCCGGCCGGTCCTCTCGCGAGGACCGGTCGGAAGCTGGCGATGTATGCCGTTCAGTTCATGAGTGCTGACCCTGCTTGCGCAGGGTGTTCTTGAGGATTTTGCCGGACGCGTTGCGGGGGAGAGCGTCGATCACCTCGAGTTGGGTGGGGAGTTTGTACTTCGCGAGGGATGCTGATGCCCATTCGCGAACGGAAGTGATGTCGAGCGCGGCGGCCGGACCCCGAGGGACTACGAAGGCGACCGGTGTTTCGCCCCACACGGGGTGGGGGTGGCCGATGAGTGTGACCTCGACGATATCGGGGTGGGCTGCGAGTACGTTTTCCACCTCGGAACAGTAAATGTTCTCGCCACCGGAGATGATCATGTCTTTTGCGCGGTCGACGACGTAGACGAAGCCGTCCTCGTCTACGCGGACGAGATCACCGGAGTGGAACCAGCCGCCGTGGAAGGCATCGGCCGTCGCATCGGGCTTGTTCCAGTATCCGAGCATCAATCCAGGGCCACGGTAGACGATCTCACCGACTTCACCCGGTTCGACGTCTTCCATGTTCGGATTGACCACGCGGGCTGTGACCGCGGCGATGGGCCGGCCGACGGAGCCGAGTTTGCGGATCGCGTCCTTGCCGTGGAGCACGCACGTCACCGGGGACATTTCGGTTTGGCCGAAGAGCGCGACGTTCATCGCGTCGGGGAAGGTGTCGGCCATCCGGCGCAGGAGTGTGTCGCTCGCCGGCGCCGCGCCCCAACCGAGGACACGTAGCCGCTCGAGGTTGCGGGTGGCGATGCCGGGTTCTGCGCACAGTGCCTGCCACTGGGTGGGGACCAAGAACACGCTGGTGACGCCTTCGTTTTCGAGCAGGTCGAGAATCGCGTCGGCGATGAATGCTCGGGTGGGATGGAGGACGAGTGTGCCGCCGACGAAGAGGGTCGGGACGACGGAGCCGATTGCGCCTATGTGGAACAGTGGGGAGGCGATCAGGTTGACCTCGTCTTCGTCCATGTACTGGAAGGCCCGTGTGACGGTGACGCCCTGGGCCTGCAGGTTCAGGTGGGTCAGCACGGCGCCCTTGGGGCGTCCGGTGGTGCCGGAGGTGTACATGATCAGGGCGGGGGAGTCTTCGGGGACGTCTGGTAGCGGAGCCGCCGCCGCGGTGTTCGTCTCGTCGATGAGGTCGCTGTAGAGCTCGAATCCGTTGGTGGGGTGGGTGATGGTGACGAGCCGAGGGCTTTCGGGAAGGTCTTTCAGGGCGGCCACGAGGATCGGGGTGCCCAGCTCGTCGCCGATGGCGATCTTTGCGCCGGAGTCGGCGAGTAGGTAGGCGGTTTCTGGTCCGGTCAGCCGAAAGTTGACCGGAACGGCAAGGGCACCGAGAAGGTTTGCAGCGAGCACTGTTTCGATGAACTCCGGACGGTTCCCGGTGATGATCGCTACTCGGTCGCCGAAGCCGATGCCTCGTGAGGACAAGGCCCTTGCCAAGGCACGCACCCGGTTCCGAAGCTCGGTCCATGTGGTGGTCGATCCGTCGAACCGGATCGCGGCGCGGTCACTGAGGGTGGCGGCGTGGCGTTCGACATGGTTCATCCAGTGCGATCGCCGGGCGCGGCCGGGCTGGTCGGAGAATTCGATCTGGTGCACGTGCTTCACCTTTCGGCGTGTTGAGGAGGAAGTGCGGGCGCGTCGAAATCCTCAGTCGAAAAGCCCGTGCGGCTGATCACCGGCCCGCTGCCTCGACTGGAAATCCGGAAGGATGTATTCGCCGCTGTGCCGACTGACGACGGGGTGGCCGCGGTCCCGGTGAGGCATTGATGCCACGGCAGCGCGAGTAATGGGGCGTTACCTCGGTGGCCGTGTCGGTCCGTGTGTTGCTCAACCGGTGACTGCAGAGGTCTTGTAGACGGATTGGTAGGTCAGGTAGGGGTCGATACCTTCGGGGCCGAGTTCGCGCCCGTGTCCGCTGGCCTTCACGCCGCCGAAGGGGGATCCGAGATCGAGGGTGTACGAGTTGATTCCGACGGTACCGGTCTTGACCTGGTGGGCGATGGCGTCGGCGCGGTCGGGGTCTGTGGACCATACTGTCCCACCCAGACCGAACTTGCTGTCGTTGGCGATCTGGATGGCATGGGCGTCGTCGTCGTATTTGATGATTGACAGGACGGGGCCGAATATTTCCTCTCGGGCAATGGTGTCGCTGTTGTCGACGTCAGCGAAGACGGTCGGAGCGACGAAGTAGCCGTCGAGGTCGGTGACTGCGTCACCGCCCGTGATCAGTCGGGCGGTGCTCGACTTGCCAGTCTCGATGTAGTTCAGGACTCGTTTTTGATGGTTTGCGGTGACCATCGGGCCGATCAGGGTGTCGTGATCGAGTGGGTCTCCGACTGTGAAGGACTTCACCACGGAGGTGACGGTGTCCACGACCTCGGTGTAACGGTTCGCGGGCACGAGCAGTCGGGTGCTCGCGTAGCAGGTCATGCCGTTGTTGGGGAACGAGGCAGCATAGAGCCCTTGGGCGAGGACGTCGAGATCGACGTCGTCGAGCACGATGCCGGCAGACTTGCCGCCGAGTTCGAGTGTGACCGGTCGCAGCAGGCGTCCGCAGACCTCGCCGATAGCGCGACCGGCCGGAGTTGATCCGGTGAAAGCGACCTTGTCGATGCCCGGGTGCGCGACCAGGTGTTGGCTGGCTTCGAGGCCGGCGGGGACGATGTTGAGCACACCCGACGGCAGCCCTGCCTCCAATGCGGCATCCGCGAAGACGAAAGCGTCCAGGGCGGTCTCGAGGGCGGCCTTGAAGACGACCGTGCACCCTGCCGCGAGCGCAGGCGCGATCTTCATCATCGCCAACGTTTGGGGGTAGTTCCACGGGGAGATGGCCGCAACGACGCCGACCGGCACTCGACGGATTTCGGTTGTTCCGGTGAGGCTCGGGCGCGATTGGACCCAGGTGAGTTCTCGGGCGAGGCCTGCGTAGAGGCCGAGCAGTGCCGCCGGGGCGAGTCCGTTGGCCGATGCCGACAAGGTGATCGGCATGCCGTTCTCCTGGCTGCACAGCGTTGCGGTGTCCTCACCCCGTGCGGCGAGGGCGGCGGCGAAGCGGTCGAGAATGTCGGCGCGGTCGTGCGCCGGGGTGGCGGACCAACCGGTCAGTGCGTCGTTGGCCGCGGTGACCGCTGCGTCGATGTCTGCGACGCCGGCGGTGGCGGCGGCTCCGAGGACCTTGCCGGTGCTCGGGTTGACGACGTCCACAGGGGTGTCGGTGCCGGTGACGAATTCACCGTTGATGAACAGGTGTGGGCGGTCG
The DNA here is from genome assembly GCF_017068375.1 of Rhodococcus koreensis. NCBI lineage: Bacteria > Bacillati > Actinomycetota > Actinomycetes > Mycobacteriales > Nocardiaceae > Rhodococcus > Rhodococcus koreensis. The sequence continues at coordinate 104,228 of NZ_CP070610.1, read as the reverse complement.
AGTCCCATGGAGTCTCCTGGCTCTGAAGTGAAGAGGATGGGTGGTTCAGCTTGGACTGGTGGTCGTGTCGGGTTGGGGCGAGTGACGGTGCGGAACAGGACACCCGGGGGCGAATGTTCCTAAGGTTTTGACGTCGAAACCGTTGGGGTAACTGCGGATACGTGGCATCGTGTGGACGTACTGCGGCGTGCGGCGCGGGGGCAGAGCGGCGACGAAGCGGGCACGTAACCGCAGTCCGGCCGCCGAGAGGCGCCGTGCGAGGTTCCCGGGATTTCGGTAGCGGAACGCCGCCAGGAGCGGTTCGTCCATCAGCGACCGGCTGAAGATGTCGATGATGGGTTTGGCGACGGCGGGGTAGAAGGACGCGAGCAGGTTCATGGTCGCGTCGGCGACCCGGCGCGCGCCGGGGTCGAACGCGAAGTGTGCGGCCTCGTAGGTGTCCATGAGGGCCGCGAACTCCGCGTACGTGGCGGGAATGTCCTTGATCCCCATGTGGCGGCCGAGTGCCTGGTAGTAGCGAACCGAGGCGAGTAGTTCGTCACCCGTAAGTTGCCGCCAGCCGTAGTTCTCAATCCATCGCTGGGGAACGACGACGAACGTCGCGAGGACGTAGAGGAAGTCCTCGTTCGAGATGTCGTACATGTGGTGCATCTGATTGATGCGCTGTATCGCTGCTTTTCCGTTAGGGCTGTCGAAACCCTCGAGTAGGGGAACCTCGAGCAGGATCGAGGTGTCGTCGTAGCGCTTCTGGGTGTTCTGGGTAAAGGCTCCGGTCTGATCAAGCAATCTGCCGACGCTCGGGACCGCATAGGTGCGGAACAGGGCAAAGCTCAGGGACTGATTCAGGTCCCAGGGGAACTCGTAGGTGGCCAGATTGCGGTAAATCTCTGCGAACTCGGTTTCCGGGTCCAGGCCGTTGTTGCGATTGGGCTTGCTCACATCACGCTCCTTCATATTTCGTGCGCAAGCGTAAGTTGAGTTACGCTTTTGTGCAAGAGGTCACACTTGCCGGAAGGGTGATGCATGATCAGGACCGCGCGCCTGGTAAAAGAAGGCGTGACTTCTCACCACGCCAAGAAGAAAAAAGTGCCTACGAGAGGTGCCCAGTTGCGCTACCTCGAGGCCGGCTTGGACGTGCTCGGCAGAAAAGGGCATGCCGGCTTGAAGCTGGGGACGGTGTGCGAGGCGGTCGGGGCGACAACCGGCTCGTTTTACCACGCGTTCGCGAACTGGGGCGAGTACACGTCCGCGCTGATTCAATACTGGCGCACGGAAAAGAGCGGCCGCCTCATCAGCAGCGCCCGGGAGATCGCCGATCCTGCCGAGCGCCTGAAGTTCTTGATCGACATCGGCCTGCGCCTGCCACACGAGTCCGAAGCCGCGATCCGTGTATGGGCGGCCCATGACCCGGACGTCCAAGCCATCCAGATCGAAGTGGACGAGGAGCGACGACGCTTCATCGCCGACGCCCACTTCGAAGCAACGAATGACCGGGAGCTGGCCGAGCGTAACGCGACGGTGTCGATGTACCTGCTCGTCGGATACGAGAGCGGCACCTATCGCTCCAGAGAGGCGCTCGCATGGGCTTTTCAAACCGTACTCGACCAGGGCCTGTCGTAAGGCAAGGGTGCAGAGGATTCGGTCAGGAACCGACCACTCGGACTCGAAGCCGCAAGTTCTCGAGCGTCCTTCGCGCTACGGCGGGCATTGAAACAGGTCCGTCCTTACCTACCGCCACCATGACGGCGTCACACAGGCTGATGCAGTTCCCCGCGTGAAACAGCGCCGAGGACACCACGAACGAGGTTCGGCCTATCCGTCCGACGCCGACGCACGTGTCGATCGTGGCTGGCCAATACGCTTCGGCGAGAAAATGTACGACACTCTGGGAAGTGACCAAGCGTTGTTTTCGGCCTGCTGGATCATGCGTGTCGGGAAAGGCTTGCCGGGTCAATACAGCGCGAGCGTCTTCATGAAGCGATTCCAACGCTAGATTGTTGAGGTGGGCGTTGGGGTCCATATCGGCGTATCGAGCCGTGCAACTATTGCTTATCGGGTACAGCTCTGAACGATACCGCTCTACATGGGGACGGGCGGTCGTTGCCACCAGTGACTCCAGGGTGGACACATCTCTCCTCTGCTATCTGCCTCGCGTCGACAACGGATGTCGCACTGGATCTGTGGTGAAAGAGCGGCAATGCCAGAGCCTTCTCCTTGCTGCACGGCGCCTGGCCTGAATTAGCCATGGCCGTTGAGTCCGTCGCCGGGCCGCGTCCCCACCGGCCAACCATGGCATCCACTGCCGGTTATGCGGAGGCCGCTGCAATTTCTCGGCCGATGATTTCCTTCATGATCTCGGTGGTTCCGCCGTAGATCGTCTGAATGCGGCTGTCGACGTAGGCGCGGCCGATGGGGTACTCCATCATGTAGCCGTAGCCGCCGTGCAATTGGACGCAGCGGTCGACGACACGCTTCTGCAGTTCACTGGCCCACCACTTGCCCTTCGACGCGTCGACGGCGGTGAGTTCGCCTGCGTTCAAGGCGAGTACGCACCGGTCGATGTGCGATTCGGTCACCTCGATCTCGGTGAGCATCTCCGCCAGCGCGAACCGGGTGTTCTGCAGATCGCCGATCGGTTTGCCGAACGCCTTGCGCTCGAACACGTAGTCCCGGGTCCACTGGTACGCGGCCTTTGCGGCGGCAATCGCAATGACCGCGATCGACATACGTTCGAGGGGAAGGTTTTCCATGAGATGGATAAAGCCGCTCCCCTCGGTGCCGAGCAGATTGTTCGTGGGCACCCGCACGTCCTCGAACACGAGCTCCGCCGTGTCCTGACCGGCCAGGCCGACCTTGTGCAGCTTGCGGCCACGGCTGAAGCCGGGCATGCCCCGCTCCACGACGAGCAGCGAGAAGCCCTTGGAACCGGCGCTCGGGTCGGTACGGGCGACGACGATGACGAGGTCGGAGTGAATGCCGTTGCTGATGAACGTCTTCTGACCGTTGACAATCCAGTCGTCACCGTCGCGCACCGCGGTAGTTTTGATGCCCTGTAGGTCGCTTCCGATTCCGGGTTCGGTCATCGCGATGGCGCCGATCAGCTCGCCGGCGGCCATGCCGGGAAGCCACCGTTGCTTCTGTTCCTCGGTGCCTAACATGAGTACGTACGGGATCACCACGTCGTCGTGGGTGGCAATGCCACCACCGAACGACGTGGTCGCCGTGCGGGCGATCTCTTCGGAGACAACATTCCTGAATCGGTAGTCGGTGACCCCCGATCCGCCATAGGCTTCAGGCACCGCCAGTCCGATGATGCCCGATCTACCGGCAGCGAGCCACGCAGAACGGTCGATAAGTCTGTCGGTCTCCCAACGCTCGTAGTGCGGTTCCACCTCGCGGGTGAGGAACTCCCGCACCACCTCTCGGTAGGCCTCGTGGTCAGTGTCGAAAAAAGTGCGCTGCATCGGTTCTCCGGAAGATCAGTAGTTCAGGGATTGACGGGAGGAGGAGGGGTGGGTCGTACACGGATCAGAATTTCGCAGCCCGCAGCCCGCAGCCCGCAGCCCGCAGCCCGCAGCCCGCAGCCCGCAGCCCGCGGCACGTCGGTCGTCGATCGTGCGGATTGTGATGCGCGAAGACGACAGGGTGTCGGGGCGTCGGCTTCTCCGGGCACAACGGGGGAAGCCCGAAGTGGCTTTCATCAGAGGCGTTCGATGATGGTGGCGTTGGCCATGCCCGCGCCCTCGCACATGGTCTGCAGGCCGTAGCGTCCGCCGGTGGCCTCGAGGTTGTTGACCAGGGTGCTCAGCAGGCGGGTGCCCGAAGAGCCGAGTGCGTGCCCGAGCGCGATGGCGCCGCCCCACGGGTTGAGCTTGGCCGGGTCGGCCCCGAATTCGTGCGCCCACGCCAGCGGCACCGGCGCGAACGCCTCGTTGACCTCGTAGCGTCGATGTCGTCGATGCTCAGCCCCGACTTCGCGAGGATCTTCTTGGTCGCCGGGATCGGCGCGGTGAGCATGAAGACCGGGTCGTCACCGGCAACGGCGAACGAATGGAACCGGGCCCGCGGCGTCAGTCCCAGCTTCGACGCCATCTCCTCGCTCATGATCAGCGCCGCGGACGCGCCGTCGGTCAGCGGCGACGAGTTGCCCGGGGTGATGTGCCACTGCGCCTCGGGGAACCGGGCCGCGTACTTCTCGGAGTAGAACGACGACTTCAGCCCGGACAGTCCCTCGGCGGTGGTGGAGGCGCGCACGGTCTCGTCGGCGGTGTGGGTCACCGTCTCACCGGCGGCGTTGGTGACCGAGATCGGGACGATCTCCTTGTCGAACAAGCCCTTCGACAATGCGTCGGCGGCCCGCTGATGCGACTGCGCGGAGAACGCGTCGAGGGTGTCGCGGTCGAACTTCCACTTGGCGGCGATCAGTTCGGCGGAGATGCCCTGGTTGACCAGTCCCTCGGGGTAGCGGGCGGCGATGCCCGGGCCGGACGCGTCCTGACCGATGGTCGTCGTGCCCATCGGAACGCGGGACATCGACTCCACACCGCAGGCGATCACGATGTCGTAGGCGCCGGCGATCACGCCCTGCGCGGCGAAGTGCGCCGCCTGCTGGCTCGAGCCGCACTGGCGGTCGACGGTGGTGGCCGGAACCGAATCCGGGAATCCGGCCGACAGCACCGCTGTCCGGGAGATGTTGAGGGCCTGCTCGCCGGCCTGCCCGACGCAGCCGCCGATGACGTCGTCGACCTGTGCGGGGTCGATGCCGTTGCGTTCGACGATGCTGCGGAGCACGTGCGCGAGCAGTTCGACCGGGTGCGTGCCCGACAGCGCACCACCCGGCTTGCCCTTACCGGAGGCGAGGCGGACGACGTCCACGATGACAGCGTTGGTCATGATGTTCCCTTTCGAGGAGGAGGAAGTGGTTGCGGTCAGGTGGCCGGGTCGATCGAACACCGGATCGCAATGGGGTGGTACAGGCCAGTGCCGTCTCGAGATCGGGTCGCTCGCGTCAGCCCTTTGATCAGCGGATGCGGTGGTAATTTCGATGCAGATCATGAGCGTCGATGCCGCTTCAGACGGTCAGAGCGTTGTGGGGCCTCCGCCGACTCCCCCTAGTGCATGCGAACATTCGCGGCACTGCCGTTGTCGAACCGTGTATTCCACATTCGAATTATTGGATTCTTATGCCCGTGGGTTGAACGGGTCGGTGATGGTGTTTCCGGTGTCGATCCACACGGTTTTCAGCTCGGTGTACTCCTCGATGGCGTGGGATCCGTTCTCGCGGCCGAGTCCGCTTTCCTGGAAGCCGCCGAAGGGGGCTACGTAGTTGGTCTTGCGGTAGTTGTTGACCCAGACGGTTCCGGCGCGGAGTCGTTTGACCATGCGGTGTGCGCGTGCGACGTCGCGGGTCCATACGCCTGCGGCGAGTCCGAATTCGGTGTCGTTGGCGATGCGGACGGCGTCGTCTTCGTCGGTGAATTTGATGACGACGGCCACAGGGCCGAAGACTTCTTCGCGGGCAATGCGCATGTCGTTGGTGACGTGGGTGAACACGGTTGGTTGTATGAACAAGCCGCGGCTCAAGGCCGGGTCGGTGGGGCGGGCGCCGCCGGTCGCCAGGTGGGCGCCGTCTTCCTTGGCGACTTCGATGTAGTGCAGCACCTTGTCGAATTGGGTTTTCGATGCGACGGTGCCCATTTCGGTGTCCGGGTCGAGGGGGTTGCCGAGCTTGATCTGCGAGGTGCGCTCGGTGAGGGCTTGGGTGAATTGGTCGTAGATGTCTTCGTGGACGAGGACGCGCGAGCCGGCCATACATGTTTGGCCGGTGGCCGCGAAGATTCCTGAGATCACGCCGTTGACGGCGTTGGGGAGGTCGGCGTCGGGGAAGACGATGTTGGGAGATTTGCCGCCGAGTTCCAGGGAGACGCGGGCGAGGCGTTCGGCGGCGGTGACGGCGATCTTCTTGCCGACTGCGGTGGATCCGGTGAAGGCGATCTTGTCGACGCCGTGGTGCGCTGCCAATGCGGCGCCCGCCGGTCCGGCTCCGGTGACCACGTTGATCACTCCGTCGGGGAAGCCGGCTTCCTGAGCGATGCGGGCGAGAACGAGAGTAGAGACGGGGGTGACTTCGGAGGGCTTGATCACGACGGTGTTGCCGGCGGCCAGTGCTGGGCACAGCTTCCACAGCAGCAGTGCGAGGGGACTGTTCCAGGGGGTGATGGCGGCGATGACGCCGATCGGTTCGCGGACGGTGTAGACCTGCATGTTGGGCACACTGCTGGCGAGGGTTTCCCCCGTGGGGCTTTCGGCGACCCCGGCGAAGAAGTAGCAGTGGTTGGCGAGGGCGAGCGTTTGCCCGGCGACTTCGCGAATCAGCTTGCCGTTCTCGAGGACCTGGATGCGGGCGAGTTCGTCGGCGTTGTCGCGGATCAGGTCGCCGAACTTGCGCAGCAGTGTTGCCCGCTGCAGTGGTGTGGACTGTGACCAGGGGCCGCCGTCGAACGCTCGGCGGGCTGCGGCCACGGCGGCGTCGATATCGGCGGTGGTGGCGGTGGGCACCTGCGCCCACGGCTGGCCGTCAAACGGATTGATCGAGTCGAAGGTGGCGTGGTCGGCGGCGGCCCGCCAGGCCCCGTCGATGAGCATGTCGTATCGCTCGGTCTCACCGCCTGCGGTGGTCACAGCGTTCGCATCGGTGGCAGTCATGTGGGGTCCTTCCGGATGGATCATCGTTGGTCAGGCAGGGGTGGTGGTCCGCGCCGGTACCGGTGTTCCCGGTTCGTCGGTCTCGGCGACCAGGCGGTGTCGGGGGGCCGCTGCGATGGCGACGAGGGAGACGAGGGCGGCGGCGACGGTCATCAGAGCCAGGGGCCACCATCGGCTTCCTCCGTTCCCGACGACGGCTTCGGCGATGAACGGGGTCGGCGCGCTGAAGATCAGTCCGCCGAGCGCGTTGCTCAGGGCCGTGCCGCTGTAGCGGACCTTGGTATCGAACTGGTCCGCGATGAGGCTCGAGACCACCGAGTAGGTGGTGGCGTGCGCGCCGACCATCATGACGATGACGACGACGCTGGTCAGCAGGACCTGTTCTGCGCGCAGGAACCAGAAGAACGGGAAGGCCGCGGCGATCGTGAAGAGAGCACCGGCGAAGAACACGCGATGTGCCCCGATCCTGTCGCTCAGCGATGCCATGAACGGCAGTGCTGCCAGGTCTATCACCGCCGCGGCCATCACCATCAGCAGTGCGGTGTTGCGGTCGAGGTCAAGTGATTTGGTGGCGTAGCTGAGGAAGTACACAGAGATGATGTAGAAGACGACGTTGACCGAGGCCTGCAGTCCGATACCGATCGCCAGGCTCTTCTTGGCGCGAGCGACTATGTCGCCGATCGGCAGCCGGGCGGTCTCGCCTGTTGCCTTGATCTCCCGGAACTGCTCGGACTCTTCTACTCCGAGGCGGATGGCGAGACCGATGAGGACCAGGACGAACCCGGCCAGGAAGGGGATTCGCCAGCCCCAGTCGAGGAGTTGGTCGTCGGGGAGGGTGGAGACGGCCGACATCACCGCGGTGGCGAGGACCAAACCGAGGGGGCTACCCATCTGCGGGGCGCAGCCGTACAGGCGCACCTTCGAGGCCGGTGCGTGCTCGACGGACATCAGGACGGCGCCACCCCATTCCCCACCGACTGCGAGCCCTTGGAACAAACGCAGCACGATGAGCAGGATGGGCGCCCAGATCCCGATCGAGTCGTAGGAGGGGAGCAGACCGATCAGACCGGTGGCGGTACCCATGATTCCGAGGGTGGCGATGAGGGTGGATTTGCGACCGAGGCGATCGCCGAGATGCCCGAAGATGGCGGCGCCGAGGGGTCGGGCGACGAATGCCACACCGAGAGTGGCAAAGGAGGCGAGGCGGCCGCTGTGTTCGTCGACCCCGGGGAAGAACAGGTCGCCGAAGACCAGCGCCGCAGCGAGCCCGTAGATGAAGAACTCGTACCACTCGATCGTGGTGCCGACCAGGCTCGCGATCGCCGCTCGCCTGGGGGTGCTGCTCGAACCGGTCTTAGCTGGTGAGGTTGTGGCCATGATTCCTCTTGCTGGGGTAGGTGCGTTCACTGGTGGGTAGCGGGTGCGGGTGCGGCGATCCGGTGCGCGGCGCTGGTGCCGGCGATCCGGCCGAAGACCAGTGCCCGGAGCACGGAGGTGGCCCCGGGATACTTGTGGTGGTAGATCCCGGCGACCTCGCCGACGGCGAACAATCCGGGGATGGGCTGGCCGGACCGGCCGATCACCCGAGCCTTGTCGTCGGTTTTGAGTCCGCCGAAGGTGAAGGTGATCGCGCAGGTCACCGGCCATGCCGCATACGGGGGTTCGTCGATCGGGCGCGCCCAGTTCGATTTCGGTGGGTCGAGGTCCCGTGTTGCCACCCCGTCGAGGAAGGTCACGTCCAGGGGCCCGGGTGTCGCGGCGGCGTTGTACGTGCTGACGGTGTCGGCGAGGACGTCGGGGTCGAGGTCGAGTCGGCGGGCGAGGGCTTCGAGCGTCGGTGCCGATTCGGGCTCGCGGTCGGTGAGAACGGCCCGGGCGATGTTGTGGCGCATGAGTTTCTGGTCTGCGATGACGTAGGCGAACTGGTCGGCGTCGGCCCAGATGCGGTAGGCGACCGACTCGAAGGTGTTGTCCGGGGTGTCCGAGCCTTCGTCGACGAACCGCCGACCGTGGTGGTCGACCAGAATTCCGTAGGGGTAGACCATGACGAGGGCTTCCGCGGATCGGGTGCGCGCATCGACGGGTTCGCCGTGGAAGCGATCGAACTGCCCGTCCGTTAGTGCACCGGCCCGAATCCCCATCTCCAGGCCTTCGCCCTGGTTGGAGCGGCCGCCCGGTGCGATGGGGGAGAGTTCGTGTCCGCGGTCGCCGAGATACCGGTCGAGCAGGGCCGCGCTTCCCTCGAAACCGCCGGAGGCCAGGACCACGGTGCTCGCCAGCACGCGCCGCAGTTCGCCCGCACCGTCGACCGCCTCGACTCCGATGACCGCGCCGTGCTCGTCCTGGATCAGGCTCTGCGCGGTCGTCTCATAGGCGATCGTGCCTCCGAGTTCTTCCAGCCTTGCCGCGAGGTTTTCGACGATGGCCGCGCCGCCCCCAGCGGGCATCAAGCGGGGACCTTTCGACGTCAGGAAATAGGTGATGTCCGATTTCGTGGGAACACCGTTGTCGTTGAGCCAGTGCATGGTCGGTTGGGCGAGTTCGGCGAGTCGAGCGATGATGGCCTCGTCGGTCTTGCCTTTGCTGAGTTCGAGCATCCGGGAGGTGAAGTCGGCCGCGGGGGCGCCGTCCTCCTCGAGCCGGAAGAAGGAACCGGTCCAGGCGGTGTTTCCGCCTCGCTGGCTCTTCGGGGTGCGTTCGAGAACGAGGACCCGCCCGCTCGGAGCGGACTGCAGGAATTGCAGCGCGGTTGCCAGGCCACCGGCTCCGCAGCCCACCACGACGAGGTCTACCTGTTCTCCACTCACGGACTTTCCTTCTTTCTACGACTGTCGCGATCGACCACTGCGCGGTTCACGAAACCCGCTAGGCAGCGTTTGTGTGCTGTGTCACCGATCGAAGCACGAAGATAAACCGGAGTCAACCCGCTATTCGGTTTACACAAACCATAGAATGGTTTAGCGTGAGTGGCATGGCTGACACTGAGACCGCATCCACACGAGCCGACGGAGGCGTGCGCAGCATCGCCCGCGCCGTCGAGGTGCTGGAACTGTTTGACGTAGAACACCCCACTCGCACCCTGCGCGAGCTCGTGGCCTCCACGGGATTGCCGAAAACCACCGTGGTGCGTCTGCTCTCGACATTGGACTCGTTAGGACTCATCGCGGACCGCGGTGACTCGACCTTCGGCGTGGGGGCCGGGTTCCTGCGCTGGGTGACCCTGGCGCAGTCCATGTGGGAGGTCAGCACGGAAACACGCAAAATCATGACGCGGCTGGTCGATTCCTGCGGCGAAACGGTCAACATCTACATCCGTCAGGATCTGAACCGCGTGTCCATCGCGCAGGTCGAAGGAACGACCACCGTGCGCAGCGTCGTGGAAGTCGGCGTGCCGTACGCGCTCGCCACGGGCGCGGCCGCCAAGATCCTGCTCACCGGCGCCCCCGACCAGGTGGTGCGCAGCCTCGTCGACGCACGGCCGGACCTGCAGCTCGAGCCGCTGCAGCGGGAAATCTCCGGTATCCGGGAGGCGGGGTACTCGGTCACCCACGGCGAACGCGAACTCGGCGCGTCCGCGGTCGCGGCCCCGATCGTCTCCTCGGACGGCCGGGTGATAGCCGCGCTGTCGGCGAGCGGACCCACCTCCCGGTTCACCGCCGACCGGGTGGGCCGGTACGTGGACGCGGTAACCGCCGCGGCCGCCGAAATCAGTGCCGTCGGACTCGGCAGCGTGGAGGTATTCCTGTGACCGCGAACCTGCTCGAAGGCGTCCGTGTCCTCGACCTGACCAATGTGCTCGCGGGACCGTACGCCGGCTACCAGTTGGCCCTGATGGGGGCCGACGTGATCAAGATCGAAACGCCGGGAACCGGTGATCTGGCAAGGCAACTCGGCGCGGACTCTCATCTGAGCGCCGAACACCTCGGCGTCTCGTTCCTCGCCCAGAATTCGGAAAAACGCTCCGTCACGGTCAATCTCAAGACAACTGGGGGAAAGGAAGTCTTCGAGAAGCTGGTCGCCGACGCGGACGTGCTGGTCGAGAACTTCCGGCCAGGGGTGCTCGAACGGCTCGGGTTCGGGTGGCAGCGGCTACGCCAGCTCAACCCCAAACTCGTCTACTGTGCAGTGTCCGGATTCGGATCGACCGGCCCGATGCGCGGACGACCCGCCTACGACCAGGTCGTCCAGGGCCTGTCCGGCATCATGAGCGTGACCGGCACGGCGGAGGTCGCGCCCCTGCGTGTCGGATTCCCGGTGTGCGACAGCTTCGGTGGCCTGGCAGCGGCGTTCGCGATCACCGCTGCGCTGCTGCGGCAACGCCGGACCGGCGAAGGTGCCTTCCTCGACACCTCCATGCTCGACGCCGCACTCACCTCGATGGGATGGGTGGTCTCCGACCATCTCATCGCCGGCCGCGAGCCCGCCCCGATGGCCAACGAGAACATCACCTCGGCCCCGTCGGGCACCTTCCGCACCGCCGACGGGGCGCTCAACATCGCCGCGAACAAGCAGGAACAGTACGAGACGTTGTGCAAGGTTCTCGACCGTGAAGAGCTCATCGACGATCCGCGGTTCCGCACCCGTGAGGACCGCAAACGCCACCGCGACGTGCTGCGGGAAGAACTGGAAACCTCGCTGAAAGCGAAAACGGCAGCCGAGTGGGACGCGATCCTGCTCGACACGGGAGTCCCCGCCGCCCCGGTCGTCTCGGTGCCGACGGCACTGCAATCCGATCAGGTCGCACACCGCGAGCTGGTCACCACGATCGACTCACCCGCAGCCTCCGGCGGTGCGGTGCGGGTACTGGGTCTGCCGACGCATGTCGACGGCCGCCGCGTCTCACCCGAGTCTCCGCCCCCCACCCTCGGGCAGCACACCGACGAGATTCTCACCGAGCTGGGCTACAGGCCGGCGGACATCACCCGCCTGCGGGAAGAGAACGCGATATGAGCACCGCCCGACAAAGCGCCCTCGAGCGGACGTCGAGCCGGGAGGTCACCGACTGGTGGTCGACCGCCGTCTCCGACATCGAGCCCGGGATCATCCGGCTGCGGGGATACCCCATCGAGCAGATGATCGGCCAGGTGAGTTTCCCCGAGATGATCTGGCTGATGGTCCGCGGTGACCTCCCCAGTGCCGGCCAAGCCGAACTGCTCGAGCACGCCCTCGTCGCCGCCGTGGACCACGGTCCACAAGCACCGTCGATCGCCGCGGCCCGAATGGCCGCCACCTGCGGTGTCGGGTTACACGGGGCCATCTCCACCGGTGTCGGTCTCCTCGGCGACATCCACGGCGGCGCCGGCCAACAATGCATGCAACTACTCGAACAGATCCGGACTCGGTCCACCGATGGCGACCTCGAAGAAGTGGCCGCGCAGACGATCGCCGACCACCGCGCAACAGGCCGATACATCCCGGGATTCGGCCACCGCTTCCATCCGCGCGACCCACGCCGGGACCCGCTGTTGTCTGCAGTCCACACCCAGGTCGAGGCCGGCGTGATCGACGGCCACTACCTCCAGATCGCCGAAGAACTGGAGCGACAACTGGCAGCAGGGCGAGCTCGGCCCGTCCCGATGAACATCGACGGGGCGACCGCCGTGATCTACGCCGAACTCGGCTTCGCCCCCGAACTCGGCAGAGGCCTGTTCATCCTGTCCCGCTCCGTCGGGATCCTCTCGCACTCATGGGAAGAACGCGAAGGTGGGCGCCGGATCAAAGGGCCGATCCCCCCACCTTTGCTGCCGACCTACACCGGTGCACCGCCGAGGAGCGTTCCCGAGCGGGCACCGGTGGCACACGGATGACCCTCGACTCCTTCGACGCACTCCGCGACCTACCCGGCGCCCCCGCCACACAGTTCATCGATCTCACCGCCGCAGAACGAGGCGGTGCGGGTGCCCTGCACCGCCTTCCCTACGCCACCAGGGTGCTCGTCGAAAACGTGCTGCGGCATGAGGACGGCCGCACCGTCATCGCCGATCATGTCCGAGCGCTCGTGGCCGGCGATCACTCCACGTCGATTCCGTTCACCCCCGAACGCGTTCTGCTTCAAGACGCCTCGGGAATTCCGGTACTCGCCGACATGATCACCCTGCACGAGCGTGCAACGGCACTCGGCCTCGACCCCGCCACCGTCTCGCCTCGGCGGCGCATGGATCTCGTAGTCGACCACGCCCTCGAACTCGACGCCGCCGGAACCGCCGACGCCGGTGCCACCAACCTCGCACTCGAATACCACCGTCACGGTGACCGATACCGGTTCCTGCGGTGGGCACAGACCCGCTTTCCCACGCTGAGGGTGGTGCCCCCGGGTATCGGAATCTGCCACCAACTCAACCTGGAAGTCCTCGCCGACGTCATCTCGGTCGGCACCCACGACGGCATCGCGCTCGCACGGTTCGACTCCGTCGTCGGTACCGACAGCCACACCACCATGATCAACGCGCTGTCCGTCACCGGTTGGGGAGTCGGCGGCATCGAAGCAATCGCCGCCGCACTGGGCCAGCCAATCCTGATACCGGTCCCCGCCGTCGTGGGTGTTCGCCTCAGCGGTGCACTGAAGCCCGGCGTCCTCGCCACCGACGTCGCGCTCACCCTCGCTTCCATGCTCAGAGCCCACGGTGTGGTGCAACGAGTCGTCGAATTCCACGGTCCCGGGCTCACTCGCCTGTCGGTGCCCGACCGGGCCACCATCGCGAACATGGCACCGGAATATGGGGCCACGATGGCGTACTTCCCCGCCGACGACCGCACCCTCACCTACCTCGCCACCACAGGGCGACCCGAGGCAACCGTGTCCTTGGCCCGGACCTACCTGACCGCCCAGAACATGCTCTACACACCAGATCTGCCAACGCCCGACTACCATGAGGTACTCGAGCTGGACCTGGCACAGGTGGACCGCACCATGGCCGGCCCCTCCCGCCCGCATCAGACATTCACTGCAAGCGAACTGGCGCACACAGTGCCCCCCGAGGGCTCGACGGGCGCGAACGGCACCGGCACGCTGCACCACGGGGACATCGTCATCGCCGCCATCACCAGCTGCACCAACACCTCCAACCCGAAGGCCATGGTCGCGGCGGGGCTACTGGCCCGAAACGCGGTCGAGCGCGGCCTCACACGAGCACCCTGGACCAAGACTTCGCTGACCCCGGGATCGCGCGCGACCGCAGAACTGCTCCAGTCCGCGGGACTGCAGACAGCGCTCGACGAACTCGGCTTCCACATAGCCGGTTTCGGTTGTGGAACCTGCATGGGCAACTCCGGACCCCTCGCCCCGGCGATCACCGAGCAGATACGTCAGCAGTCCCTGTCGGTCGCCGCCGTGCTCTCGGGCAATCGAAACTTTCCGGGCCGCATTCACCCCGACGTCGCGCATTCGTACCTCGCCTCGCCGCCGATGGTCGTGGCGATGGCGATCGCCGGACGAACAACGATCAACCCCACTGACGAACCACTGGCCACCGACCGCGCCGGGCGCCCCGTTTTCCTGGACGAGATCTGGCCATCGGACGAGGACATCGACCTACTTGTCAATGCCAACGACAGCAGGTCGCTCTCGCTCGGCCCCGCCCGACCCGTGCCGCTCACCACCACCGAATGGGAGTCCCTGCCACCCGCGGGCGGAGACGACTACGAGTGGGACGGCGATGCCGGTTCGATCCGACGCCCACCGTTCGCTGACGCCGCACTAACCCGACCCGTCAGAACCGGGGACGTCGTGGCTGCTCGCCCGCTGCTGTTGCTCGGCGACGGCATCACCACCGATCACATTTCACCGGTCGCCCGCATCACTTCGGATTCGCCGGCTGGTCGATGGCTCGCCCGCCATGGTGTTCCGCCCGAGAAATTTGGCAGCTACAGCGCCCGCCGACTCAACCACGACGTAATGCTGCGAGGGGGCTTCGCGAACCCGAGGCTCGAGAACAAACTCGTCCCCGACAGGCAAGGCGCGTGGACCCGCGTGCTTCCTGATGGTGACATCGTTCCGGTCCATCAGGCAGCGGCGATCTACGCTGATCGCGGCGTTTCTACAATCGTGGTCGCTGGGCACTCCTACGGGGCCGGGTCCGCCCGTGACTGGGCGGCGAAAGCGACCAGACTCCTGGGAATCCAGGCGGTGATCGCGCAGAGCTTCGAACGAATCCACCGTACCAATCTGGTCGCCATGGGCGTTCTGCCCATCGAATGTCCGGATTTGTCTCCAGACGAGCTCGACGGCACCGCGGAATTCGACATCACCGGCCTCGCGGGCTGCACGCATACTCAGCCCGCGGTGCGCGTGATCGCCCGTGCCACGACTGGCGTGCAGCAGTTTTCGGGCCGAGCACGAATCGACACGGCAGTCGAGGCCGACTGGATCCGTGCAGGCGGATTGATCGCGCATTTACTCACGCCCGCGATCCATTCTCTCGACACGGTCGCAGCCAACACTCCCTGGACCGGTTTGTCTGAGAGCTAAGGTGGCACGGTCATGGTGGAGCTACCTGGTCGATGAGACAAGTTCCAATCATGAATCGCCGGGAACCTGCACGTTGTGTCGTTTGTCGTAGATTTGTGCAGGTAAGAAGCCCTCAATCAAACAGTTCCCGCAGGTCATTCTGGGCGAGTGGACGGGTGAGGGAGTCGCAGGGCAGATCAGTCGTCGCCGGAATCGGACACGACATCGCACTCCAGGGTTAAGGTTGCTCATCGATCTTCCTCTCGATTTGATCAACAATTTCGCAGAGTTCTTCCTTGAACCCGTGACGGTGACATCCCAAACCGTACGAAGATTTTCTCTTCGGGCGCGCCGCCATGGGGCCCACGTCCGGACAAACCGTCAACCAGATCTGCCGCCAGATCTGCTGCTCGAGGATGTCCTCGACCTCTGTCCACTCGGGGTCTCCGGCCCGGGTCTGATTCGCCTCTCGGCGCCGACGGAGCTCCCGGGCGGATGGGATCGGTGACACCCATCCCGTTTCTTGCGGCCGGCCTGACCTCAGTGCGGTCCTCGGCGCGATCTCCAGCTTCGTCGCCGCGCACCGCGATTGGCTACTGATGCAATCCGCCGAATGATCAACGGCGCATCGGTGGCATGGGCGTGAGCTGCGCCGGCCTGTCCCGTGCGGGCTGCGGATCTGCGCTATACAGAGAATCGCGACCCGTCAACCAGAACAGGGTGACGACGGAGCATGTCGCTCCGTTCGGGTTGTTGTCATCAAAGTCCTCTGTCCGCGGATGCTCAGTGCATCGATCAATGCGCTTCAGTTCTGGTCAATCCAGCACGGCAAGAGATGAGGTATTCACGAAGCGTTCCACGCTGACGGGGGGTGAGCTGACTGACCATCTGTTCCTCGAGTGCCGAGACTTCCCCGTGATAGCAATCGAGCAGCCCCACTCCGGTCGCCGTGACACTCGTCAGCATTTGCCGGCGGTTGCTGGGGTCGACCCGCCGACTGACCAGACCTCGACTCTCGAGCGCGATGATCATCTCGCCCATAGTTTGCGCTGTGACAAAGGAATTGCGGGCCAGCTCGGCGGAAGAGAGTCCATCGCAGCGACGTAAGACCGTCAGGGCGGTGTATTGGAGCGCCGTGATGCCGGCCGGGCGCAGGATCGTGTCCATCCGTGACCGTATGGCCAACTCCAACTGTTTGATCGCGTAAAGGAGACTCGGACCGAGGTCCTGTCCGTCACCGCTGCCGCGTTCCGAATTTGACTGGTGCTTCACCGGTGGTGCCTCTTCCGCGTCCGCTGAACGCCCTTCGCGCGCGCCGCGTGCGAACCCGGGATTGTTGCGGCGGTCCAACCGCGACGGGTGGTGACGTGTCTCCATCTTCCCGCTCCTACACGGAGACAGGACTAACGGAGTAGCGTGCCGCGTTCTCCTGGATCAGATGTCGCTCGGCGAGCGGCATGTTCCGTAGCGCGATGGTGCGCAGGATTCGGGTGATCCTCGCGTAGAATGTTGCTGGGCTGATGCCGAACTCGACGAGGATGTCGCCCGGTTGAGCACCCCCGTAGGGTGCCCAAATTCGGGCCAGTTCGAGCATGGCTGCCTCTTCCGAATTCATAACGTCTCCTGCTTGAGAGGTGGATGACAGAGTGCGTCGTGATGCGGCACACCATGGGAACTCCGGTTTGCTTACTGTCCTCGCGCGATCCATTCGGCGAGGTGTGGGGCCTCGGTGCCGATCGTGGTTCCGTCACCGTGACCGGTATGGACGAGTGTTTCTTCGGGAAGAGTGAACAGCCGGTCGCGGATCGACCCGATGATGGTCGGGAAATCCGAGTACGACCGGCCCGTGGCGCCGGGGCCACCCGAGAACAGGGTGTCGCCGGAGAACAGTGCCCCGGCCTCGGGCAGGTACAGGCACACCGACCCGGGCGAGTGACCGGGCGAGTGGATCACCTGGATCTCGGTGCCCGCGATGGCGATCGCTGTTCGTCCTCGAGATGCCAGTAATTGGCGTCGGGGTGGCTCATCTTCCACAGCACGTCGTCGCCGGGGTGCAGCAGCACCGGGGCGTGCACGCGCTCGGCCAGTTCGGGGGCGACGGTGACGTGGTCGTTGTGACCGTGCGTGCAGATCACGGCGTTCACGTGCCGGTCCCCGACCGCATCGATGATCGGCTGCGCGGCGTGGGCGGCGTCGACGATCACGACGTCGGGGTCGTCACCGATCAGCCAGATGTTGTTGTCGACGTTCCACTCTCCGCCGTCGAGGGCGAATGTTCCCTCGGTGACGACCCGCTGTATCCGAAACCTTCCGCTCATGAGGCCACCACCTGACGCTCGCCGACTTCGGCCGAAGCAACCTCGTCCTTGTGTCGGGCGATCGCCAGTTTGAGATCGAAGTCCGTGTCGGCTGCCTGTTCCAGGGTGAGCGGCATACCGCTGGAAAGGATCTTTCGTGCCGTCATGTGGTCGCGGGGCTTGTTGACCGACTCGACTCCGAGCAACCGGGTGCCGAGGAAGCAGAAGATGGAAAACGCCCCGCTGTCGACGGAACCGCGAACCACGTGGGTGTCCGCGCCCGCGGTCAGCCCAGCCATCTGCAGTTTCGATTCGTACTGCTCGGACCAGAACCACGGCACACTCCGGTAGTTGATGCTGGTTCCGGTGAGCTGAGCGGCGAGGCAGCGGGCCTGATCGACCGCATTCTGTACGGATTCGAGTCGCACCAAACGGGCTGTTCCCGGAATCGGGTAGGCGGCGCAGTCACCGATCGCAGAGATGTTCTCGTCGGGTGTGCGAAGGTACTCGTCGACGACGATGCCGTTGTTGACGGGCAGGCCCGCCAGGACGGCGAGCTCGATGTTGGGTACGACACCGATACCCACGACGACTGCGTCGGCGGGTATGACGTCGCCGGACGTAGTGGTGACCCCCGCTGCTCGGCCGTCGGCTTCGAAGACCGTCTTCGCGCCTGTCGACAGCCGCATGTGCACACCGTGTTCGGTGTGCGCCGCGGAGAAGTAGTCCGACATCACCGGCGACAGTGCGCGGGCCATCGGCCGATCCATCGCCTCGACGACGGTCACGTCGAGGCCCTTCTTACGGGCCGCTGCGGCAACCTCGAGACCGATGAAGCCGGCCCCGATCACGACCAGCGACGAGCACGAGGCCATGCTCGAGGTGAGGGACTCTGCTTCGCCGGCGGTACGCAGGTAGTGCACACCGGGAAGGTCGGCACCGGGGACCGGCAGGAGCCGGTTGCGGGCACCGGTCGCCAGGATCAGATGGTCGTACTCGATGACGGTGGCATCGATCAGCTCCACCAGTTGCGCATCCCGATCGACGCGGACGACGGGCTTACCGCACGCGAGCGTGATCCGGTGGTCCTCGAAGTACTGGGCCGGACGCAGCGCAAGGGAATCCCGATCAGGGTCACAGTGCAGGTACGCCTTCGACAACGGTGGCCTCTGATAGGGCACACCCGGCTCGTCACCGACCAGGGTGATCGATCCGGCAAATCCGTGACTGCGCAGACTGACGGCTGCCTCGAATCCGGCCTGCCCGGAACCGATGATGACGATGCGGTCGACACTCATACCTGCTCCTCCGGAAGCCGGACGATCAGGCCGTCGACGTCGTCGCCGACCACGAGCTGGCAGGACAGGCGACTGGCATCGGTGCGGGGGCTGACGGTGTCGTCGAGCATCTCGTCTTCTTCCTCGGAGATCGAGGGAAACTTGTCCGCCCAGGGGCTCTCCACGTAGACGTGACACGTCGCGCACATGGCCTGGCCGCCGCATTCGGCGACGATGCCGTCGATTCCGGCGCCGATGGCGCCGTGCATGACCCTTTTGCCGGTAGCAACCTCGACCTCATGCTTGGTTCCATCAGGGTGAACGTAGGTGACGGTAGGCACGTCTATCTCTCTTTCACGGATAGTGCAGTAATGACGAACTCAGGTGGGGTGCCGGCAGTCGAGCCGGCACCCCACCGCCGACTCACGGCAGAACAGTCTCTTCGTCGCTGAACAGCATCGTCACTCCGCCGGAGGCGAAGTTCGCGACGTCGGCGGCGGCATTCTGTCCCTCAGGGGAGGCGAATGCCTGCCCGGCCTCTTCTTTGCTCTCGAAGTACAGCTGCGCGAGCGCATACGCCGAGGGGGGATTGCCGTCGAGAGATTCACACTTGCCTGCGGCGAACCGCTTGACGCTCGGGATCTGCTGCACCAGAGGCAAATGCTTGGAGCTGTAGTGCTCGTCGAAGGCGGCCGGGTCGGCGGGCTGGTTGTAGACGATGGTGACGCGGTACATGGAGTCTCGTTTCGTTGGGGTCGGTCAGGGCCGGTCGACGGGCACAGGATTCTGCTGGGGATCCCACTCGACCAACACGTGCTCGGGCCCCCGGAACGAGGTGTTGGGAAGATAGGAGAACTCCTGTCCAGCAACGAGTGACATGTGCGGCAGGCGTCGCGAGACCTCTTCGAGGAAGACCTTCATCTCCAACCGAGCCAGCGTCGCGCCCAGGCAGGTGTGGCTGCCGATGCCGAACGTCAAGTGGCGCCGTGCGTTTCCTCGATGGATGTCGAAGTCGTCGGGCTCGGGGAACATCGAGTCGTCGCGGTTCGCCGACGCCATGACGATCAGCAGTCGACCGCCGGCCGGGATATCGACTCCGCCGACAGTGGTGTCCACCACGGCCTTGCGGCGCCAGGCAACGACGGATCCGCTGTAGCGGAGGCATTCCTCGATAGCCTTGGGGATCAGCGTGGGGTCGGCGCAGATTTCTTCCCAGGAGCTGCGGTTCTCGAGCAGGGTGCGGAACGCGTTACCGGTGGCGTTGGTGGTGGTTTCGTGCGCGGCCACCACACCACTCATCATGATGTTCTGCAGGTAGTTGTCGTCGAAGAGGTCGGGGTGCTGCCGCTGCATCTCGATCGCATGGGGGATCCACCCCTTCGCATTCGGGTCGGCCTTGAGTTTGTCGACCAGGCCGCCGGCGAATTCCCAGAACTTCCCCATCCCGGTAGCGACTCGAGTTTGTTCGTCTCCGGTGGGGTGTCCCCAGGTGAACAGGGTCTGCTGCATCCCGAAGTGGCGGCAGGTCTCGATGTCCTCGTCGGGCACGCCGAGGAAGATGAGCGCGACGATGCAGGGAACTTCGTAGAGCAGATCGCCGATCAGGTCGGCCCGGCCATCCTTGATGACCCGGTCCAGGTAGGTGTTGACGACCTCGCGGATCTTCGGTTCGAGGGTGGCGACGTTTTCGGCTTCGAACGGCTGCAGCAGCAGTCGGCGACGTTCGGTGTGGATCGGCTCGTCCTCGTTCACGATGGTCGGGCCGGGAGCGAACTGATAGCTGCCGAGGATCTGCAGCGCCTCGTCACTGATCGGGGTGATCTGGTCGAGAGTGATCGACGGGGAGAACACCGACGGTGTCTTGAAGATCTGCTTGATGTCCTCATAGCGCGTGACCACCCAGTAGTCGAGCAGTGGACTGTAGAACACCGGCTCTTCTTTGCGGGCGTCCCGCAGCGACGAGGATGGATCGACCTGGTAGGCGCCCTGGAACGGATCGAAGCCTGCCGCCATACCTGAAACGGGGCATCCGGTCGGGCTTTTCACGCCTTCCGGCGCGTGATCGACGGTCATTCGTCTCCTCCAAATTTGGATATAGGAGCTGTTGAGTGATTCCTCATGAGCGTATGATTCAGGTCACATGACGCGCTATCCTGTGAGCGCAACAATATAGCCAATTGGCGCAATAACTGAATCGTTCTCGATTTAGTCAGACCAGAGAGACCGACAAAGTAGATGAGCGAAGACCCGGATCGCGGAAACGGCACAAAGACGTTTCTTTCCGACGATATCGACGAGGCGCGGGCCATCGGCAGCGATCTCTACTATCCCCATGAGGTTCGCGTCCTCGGGGACGAGCATATTTTTCAGATGCGAATGACTGCAGCCTCGTTCGGTCCCGTCACGCTCGGCCGGCTGGATTATTCGACCGAGGTGGAAATCTTCACCAACGAGTTGCGCGACTCCTATCAGGTGAACATCCCGATGCGGGGGGAGTTGGTCACCGGGTCGGGT
The DNA here is from genome assembly GCF_017068375.1 of Rhodococcus koreensis. Classification (NCBI taxonomy): domain Bacteria; kingdom Bacillati; phylum Actinomycetota; class Actinomycetes; order Mycobacteriales; family Nocardiaceae; genus Rhodococcus; species Rhodococcus koreensis. The sequence goes on along the minus strand of NZ_CP070610.1, from coordinate 82,989 downwards.
CGTGCCCGGACCGTGGCGACCCCCCACCGCGCCGCGGTCTACCGGTGCGACCAACGGACCCTGCTGCGTGGGTGGGCCTCGCCCTATCCGACCCCGGTGCTGGCCCTGAAGATCGATCGCCGGGCACTCGAGGATCAACTCGCGGCACGGTTGGGGACGGAGATCGTCGACCCGATCGTCTTCGGCATGGACCTCGATCTGGACACCGTCGTCGGCCGTCAATGGCTCTCACTGGTCGAAGGTCTGTCTCATCAACTCGACAGTCCCGAGGCGTTGGCGCTGCATCCCATCGTCTCGACGCCGATGGCCGAGTGCTTGATGAGCGGGCTTCTCGTCGCGGCCGAACACGACTACAGGGCAAGGCTGTACGAACCCAAGCCCGCCCTGCCAGGAATTGTCCGGCTCGCCGTCGACTACCTCGAGGCGCACGCGCAGCAGCCCCTAACGGTGGCGCAGGTCGCCAAGAACGTCGGGGTGAGTGTGCGGTCCCTGCAGGTCGGGTTCCAGAACTCGTTGGGTACGACGCCGATGCGGCAGCTGAAGATCATCCGCATGCAGAAGGCGCGCAAAGACCTGCTCAAGGCGGACCCGGCGAACGAAGGTGTCACCGAGATCGCACAGCGGTGGGGGTTCCTGCACGTCGGCCGGTTCGCCGGAGAGTATAAGGAGACCTTCGGAGTGAGTCCGTCGGAGGACCTGCGCACGGTGCCGTTCCGGTAGCAGAGACGACGATCCCGCGGAAGTGATCGTGTCCATTCACTTCCGCGGGATCGGTGCCGTCCGGATCCGTCAGCGCCAACGTCTTGATCCGGAGGGGTAGGGCGCGTCGTGGCTACTGCCCCACGGCGGCCAGGTTCGGTGCGGCGATCGTGAACTCTTCACGGAAGATCAGCCGGGGCGCCATCCGACGTCGCTTGAGGGCCTTGACCGCAGCCTCGACCATTGCCGGCGGTCCGCACAGGTAGGCGCTCATGCCCTTGCACGACGAGAAGTCGTCAAGCACCACATCGGTCACCATGCCCATGGCCCCGTCCCACTGTTCCTCGCTCAGCGCGGGGCGGTAGTGAAAGTGCTCATGCTCCTGTGCGAGGCCACGGAAGAAGTCGACGTCGTACAGATCCTCCTGGCGGCGTCCGCCGTGGTAGAGATACAACTCCGGAACCAGGCGCTCGGCCAGCGCATGCTGGACGATCGACTTCAACGGCGCCAATCCGGTCCCACCGCCGATCAAGATCGCGGCCTCGTCCTGCTGTTTGACCAGGTTGAACTGGCCCAACGGCCCACGCAGAGAGATGCGGTCACCGACCTGCATCGGCCCGAAAATCCACCCATCCGTGGCCAGACCCCCGGTCGTGAGTTTGACGTGGAATTCCAGGTTCCGCGTCTCCGTCGGCGGATTGGCCAGCGAGTACTGCCGGCCGACGTTGTGCCCGGGGACGATCAACTCGACGTACTGACCGGCATTGAACAGCATCGGCGTATCCACCTCGACCACCAGCCGCCGGGTATTCGCAGCGATGTCCTCGAGTACCGACACCGTCCCCTCGTAATCACGCAGTGGGAAGTGCGGGATTCCGTCGTCCCCGGCTCCGCCGATCGGTTCGACCGTCAGATCGGAGCAGGGGGTCGCCATACAGCCGAGAGCCAAACCTTCGGCGCGCTCGTCCTTGGTCAGGGTGTACTCGGGGGATTCGTTGTGGCGTACCTCCCCGCACAGCACCTTGAGCTTGCAGGTGCCGCAGGTGCCCTGGGTGCACGAGTGCGGAAGCCATTCGTTCGCCCGCAGCGCCGCATCGAGGATGGATTGGTCTTCGGCAACGGTGATGTCCGAATTCTTACCCTGGATACGGACCGTGTAGTTATTAGCCATTTCCGGCAGTGCTCCAATCCAATAAAAATGCTCCCGAAGTGCCCGATCCATTAATCTCCGGACCGGACACTTCGGACCTCGGGAAATATGATTCCGTTACACTTCCCATTTAACGAACAACTGCTTCGGTCCACGGAAACCCCAACCCCAGAAATCGACCTCGTGAGCCTCGTCGCGTTCCAGGTTCGGAATGGACTCGAGCAGTTCCTCCAGGCCGATCCGGATAACCGAGTTAGCGAAATAGGTACCCGCGCAGGCGTGCTTTCCGCCACCGAATGTCATGTTCGGAAGCAGGGCCCGATCGATATCGAATTCAGTCGGGGCGTTGTAGGCGTTCTCGTCCTGGTTGGCCGAGCCATAGGAGAGCATCACGATCGACCCCTCCGGCAGTGTCACGCCACCGACCTCGACCTCGTGCGCGGCGCGCTTGACCACGGCAGACCAGATCGGCGCCACCCAGCGCATGCCTTCCGAGACCGCCCGGGGGATCAACGCCGGGTCGTCGACGACACGTTCGAGCTGTTCGGGCTTGGTGAACAGTCCTGCCAGCGTGGTCGCCATCGCGTGCCCCGGCTCCTGCATCGCTCCGAGGAGGAAGACGTACAGGTTGGGGTAGATGACATCGCGGCTGCGGGTCTGCCCTTCGGGCATACCGTCGTGCAGCCAGTGGGAGATCGCGGTGTGATCGGGTTCCTTGATCCACTTGTCGATCTTCGGATCGACGTGGGCGATGATCTCGGCCTTGGCCTCGTCGCCGGGGATGAACCCGTCCGGGTTGGCGAATTCGCCGTTCTCGTCGACCGCGGCGTTGGTGAAGGACACGCTCAGCTTGTGGAACCATTCGCGAAGCTTGTCGGTGCTGACGTCATCGAGTCCGAGGAGATCGCCGAGAGCACGAACACTGACCGGCTCACAGTACGCAGCCACGATGTCGGCGCTTCCGTCGTTCTCGATCTCGGCGAGTCGCTGACGTGCGAAGGGGCGCACCAGATTATCGATGTACTTGTCGACCGCTGAGGGCTGCAGGTGCGGTTCGACCATGTCCCGCAGCTTGCGGTGTTCGTCGCCGTTCGTGTTGAGCAGTGCGCCGGGTCCGAAGGTGCGGCCTCCGGCCGCAGAGATGACGGCCGGCCAGTTCTCGGCGTCCTTGGCGATGTCGGCGCACAGTTCCTTCGTCGACACGATGTACATGCCCAGCGCCGGGACGAAGGCTACAGGGGCCTCTTTCCTCAGACGCTCGTAGAACGGATAGGGGTCGGTCTCGAGCTCTTCGATCGTGATCTCGTCGATAAAACTCTGGGTGGAAGTCATGGTGCTCCTTCTGCTTCGGGCCCGCGTGCAGTGGGGACTCGCGCTGATTCACTCGTGTGAACCGACGACCGAGCGAAAGTGGATGGGTTCAGGTGTGAGGTGCGGTGGCGTCGATCGACGATCCCGACCTGCACAGCCCCGCCGAACAGTGTGTGATCCAGCCCTCGCGAGTCCAAAGAAGTTGTGCCGCTTATCGGCACACCGAGGTGGATCACGTGGGTGTGACCAGAACTCCGGTCACACCCACGTGCGTATCAGGACGCCGGAGCGCCGGCGACGGCGCGGGACTGGTCGATCTCGTCCGGGACCGCCTGCTCAGCTGCCGCCGCGTCGGGGCCGGGGCCGCCGGGGCCGAAGTGCGCATACTTCTCGATGTGCTGATCGAGCGAGAGCGGGCTCGGGGTGCCGTAGGTGAAGTAGGTCTCCCACGGAAGCTTCGTCCCGCCGATCGCCAGCCCGGTGCCGATGTCGGACATCTGCCAGGTCTTGGTCTCACCGTCGGGATCGAGATGCAGGTACCCGACCTCACCGAACAGCTCGATGCGGTTGCCGCCGGGTTCGAAGACGTAGAGGAACTGCGCCTGGGTGATGCCATGCTTGTCGGGGCCGGCTTCGATCCGAATGTCGTAGTCGCGGAACATCTCCACCGCATCGATGTTGTGCTGGCCGGTGCCGTAATAGAACGCGAGGTGGTGCATCTTGCCCCGTTCACCCTGCGCGTCCCGCAAACATGCCACCTCATGGCCGAGGATGTTCGAACTCATCCACGCACCGATTTCGGTGTCACCGTCGACGACGCGTTCGGTGGTCCGGAACCCGAGGTGGCGCTCGAAGGAGTTCTTCACCGCGCTGACGTCGCTGGCGAGCAAGTTCAGGTGGTCGATGCGCTTGACGGGGATGCCCTGCAGCGGTCTCTTCGACGGGCGGGTAAGGATCTTGGACTGCAGCTCCGGCGGGGCCTGGTACTTCTCGACCTCCCACAGCAATTCCAGGTTGTGCCCGTCCGGGGACTGGTAGGTGAAGGTCTTGCCGTACCCGAAGTCGCTCTCGCGCCACGCTCCGTCGACGTTGGCGTCCTTGAGCGAGGCTGCCCGGCGTTCGAGCGCTTCCGGGGAGCTGGTGCGCAGCGCGGCGTGGCCGAGTCCGGCCTGGGTGGATTCGGTGACCTTCAGGCTCCACTGATAGGGGTCTTCATAGGCGCGCAGGTAGACCGACTGCCCCTCGGTGTGGGTGATGTACATCCCGAGGAACTTGGTGAAGAAGTCCACCGTCTCCTGCGGCTTGGGGCTCAGCAGTTCGGCACGGGCGAGATGGGAAATCTCGAACCGAGGGTCACTCATAGGTCGTCTCCTTTGTTGCCTGCCTGAGATCGGCAGTGTCCGCTGACCGCCCGCGCCGTGAGGTGGGGTGCCCCACCGGCGACCGGGACCAGTGCGGAGTGGCGTTGTCTGGCGCTTCGGGTGCTTGCCGATTAGGTATCAGCTTGTGTCCGATGTCACGAGCATGATCCGAATCACCCGCTGTCCGCTACACAATCCAGAATTGCCGAACAAGCGACGAAAATCACCTCGTCATAGTTCGGAGATTGGGCAACTCTGCGTAGCGCGGATGTCCGCGGCGCTAGATTGCGTTTTCTGGCCTCCCGGGCCCGGTAGCACAGATGACCCCACTCGCAACAGCAGTCCGCGCGTACAGCCGAGCCTGGTTCCGGTTGTCCACCGAGTTCGCTACGCGGGCGAGGAAGGGCTGAGGCGCTCGCGCGCCTCGCCGAGGTTTCTCCGCCCATCGCCCATCGCGGATTGAAGTCCGTGGCCCGTATCCTCGCGCTCAGGAGTTCGGGGGCGTATGCCCTCCCGCACTGGTTCTAGATGCGCCGGAAGAGTGCGGCGAGGGCCTGGCCGCCGCCGATGCACATGGTGACGATGCCGAGTTCGAGGTCGCGGCGCACGAGGTCCTTCGCGAGGCGCAGGCTCAGGATGGCTCCGGTCGCGCCGACCGGGTGACCCAGCGCGATCGCGCCGCCGTACGGGTTGGTCTTCTCCGGGTTCAGCTTCGCGTCCCGGATCACCGCGACCGCCTGCGACGCGAACGCCTCGTTCAGCTCGATCACGTCGATGTCGCCGGGGGTGGTGCCGGTCTGCTCGAACAGGTTCGCCAGCGCCAAAACGGGGGCGTACCCCATCAGGCTCGGGTCCATCGCCGCGGTCGCGACGGCCTCCAGCGTGACCAGCCCGGTCAGACCCTTCTCCTGCGCGGCGGACTGCGTCGCCAGAACCAGGGCCGCGGCGCCGTCGTTGATCCCGGACGCGTTGCCCGCGGTCACCGAGCCGCCCTCCTCGAACGCCGGCCGCAGCTTCGCCAGGGTCTCGAGGGTGGTGTCGGGCTTGGGGTGCTCGTCGACGTCGATCGTCTTCGGGCGGCGGCCCCCGATCTCGACCGGGGTGATTTCCTCGGCGAACGCGGCCTTCGCGGCCTCGGAGGCGGCGCGGCGCTGGGATTCGACGGCGAACTCGTCCTGCTGCCGGCGGCTCACGTCGTACTTGCGGGCGACGGCCTCCGCGGTGCGGCCCATGTGCACCCCACCGAACGGGTCGGTCAGAATCGCGACCGTGCCGTCGACGAGCGTGCGGTCGCCGAGCTTGTAGCCGGAGCGGGCGGAGAAGTCGTAGAACGGCATCCGCGACATGCTCTCGTCGCCGCCGGCGAGGGCGAAGTCCACCCCACCCCAGCGCATCTGCTGCGCCGCCGACCACACGGCCTGCAGACCGGACCCGCACAGCCGGTTGACGGTATATGCGGGGGTCTTCTCGGGAAGTCCGGCGGCGAGGGCGACGCGGCGGGCGTTGTAGGCGTCCGGTCCGACCTGACCGATGCAGCCCATCACCACCTCGTCGATATCGCCGCCCGGCACGCCGGCACGCTCCAGCGCGGCCTTGACGGCGGTGGCACCGAGTTCGTGGGCGGGCACGTCCTTGAACGCGCCACCGAAGCTGCCGATCGGGGTCCTCGCGCCGTCGACAACGACGATCGGTTCAACAGAATTCATGGAAAACCTGTTCTTTCAAATGGATTGGATGAGGGATTCGTCGGGGGATCGGGGCCCCTGCCGCTATGGGTATTGTCGGGTTTCGGCCAACTGCAGCCAGAGTCGTCGTCTGTCTTCGACAGGCAACTGGAATGGATAGTCGTCGAGGATCCGCGCGAGCTGTTGTTCGTACCTCCCAGTCGTCATTCCGAACCGGGTGATGAGCTCGTCGGATGGTGGGGTGCCATACGGCAACCACTGGCACGCGAACTCGATGATCGCTGTATCGAACCTGTCCACGAACGGCCTCCCCTCACTGGCGAACTCAGGATTACCTAGCTACCGGTCGCTCAGTGTGCGGCGCGAACCGGGCGGGAAGTGCCTGAGTCGGGATATCGGAACAACAGCATCGGTAAGGGCCCCGGTTGTTCGCACCGTGGAAACGATCGGGCATGTACGCCTGACCGCTGTTCGCTCGATCACAAACATCGAGTTGTTGTGTCCGGCATCACAGCAATGGCTGTCGCGCTGTGCCGATTTGATCGGAATATGCGAACGACCCTGGACGACATCGGCCGATCCTCGGCAGTGTTCCGCGGTGACCATCACGGGTGAGGTATCCCGGCGTACCGACAGAACGCGGTCCGCAGCTGCAACACGATCGAATGGGGTCGCACGTGTTTGCCGCGTCCGTCCAACGCCTTCTTGAATACGCCCCTCATCTACCGAACGAGTACACGAAGGAACGGTCGATGCTTGTCAGACGATCTTCGAAAATTCTTGTGGCACTAGGAGTAGCGTTCATCGCCCTAGCAGCCCTTCTACGGTTCGTGCTGGTGCCCTCACTCTCGAAGCTGCCCGGTGACCTCGACGTCAACCCGGTGTACGAAGGCACCGGCACATTGCTCAATGCTCAAGCGCTACAAGCCGGGGACATCCCCAACGTCATTGCCTCGGGTGTTCCCGTGACCATCAACCGTCACATCTACGTATCCAGCACCGATGGTGACACCGCAGTGGCACACGACGACGTCACCCTCGAGGTGGCCGGCCAGGCGGTCCCGTCCAACCACACCTACGCCGTCGATCGAAAGACGATGGACGCGGCGACCGGGCAACCGCAAGACGGTGTGGAACCACACAGCGGAATGACCATCGCCCTGCCACTGCACCCCGACCCGTCGGCGAGTTACCGCTACTACGATTCAGCCACGAAGACGACAGTCCCCATGACGTACGTCGACTCGGGCACAGTGTCCGGGCGTGACGTTCTCAACTACACGGTCGAGGTAAAGGGGGCGCTGAGCGATCCCGCCATAGCGGGCACGCTACCGCCAGCACTGCCCAAGGCGCTGGTCAGCTCTCTTACGCCACTGCTGCCGCCGGACGTGCAGCAAAGCCTCGGTGGCGCACTCGAGCAGCTTCCCGATCCCGTCCCGTTCAGCTACACCGCGGTCAACCGGATCAACCTCGCCGCGGACCAAACCCTGGGCACGCCGATCGACGCGAACCTCAGCCAGCAGATCATCGCCAACATCGACGTCAACGGCCGGTTGCTTCCCCTCACGCCGGTCATGTCGATCGACACCGCGCTCACCGACCAGTCGATCGCGGATGCCGCGGCGGCAGCGGAGAAAACAAGTACTCAGCTCAATCTGATCAGCGTGATCGCACCCCTCGTCCTGCTGGTGCTGGGAGTGCTGGCGCTCGCAGCCGGCTTCCTCCGCCGCGGTCCACGTCCGGCCGCCCTGGCGCCCGTCTCACACGAGGAGACGCCAGTCCGCTAGCCACCCGAGATGGGGCCATGCAGAGGGCCGGAAGATCCGACCGACCTGGTAATTCGGCCCGCAACGGTCAGTCTCCTGAGCCATGCGGAGCGCCTGGGTACAGCACTGCCGTACCCAGGCGCTCCATTCGCAGGCGGTGCAGGCGGTGGAGGCGACCCGCGAAATCGATCACCTCGTGTTCGGCGCCGATGACCGTCTCGCCGCTCGGGCAGGGTGGGAGATCGGCTAGTTCGGAGTCTGCGCCCCGCCGGCGCGCCTAGCGATCTCCCCGGCGCGGATCGTAGCGGCAGGGTTACCCGCGATCGTCCAGTTCGCCGGGTCCACCTCGATGACCTGCCCCCGCACGAGCGAGCGCTGGGCGCCGAGAACATCGACGATCAGATCGGTGAACCGCACGGCAAGTTCCTGTCGCTGACGGGCGGGGCGGCCGGCGAGCACGATCGCCGTGAAGTACGGCGCTGCAGGGGCACCCTCTGCAACGGTGGTCCCCGCGACCGCGACATCGTCGGGACGGTAGCGGACGATGAAGACGCGGACCCGTTCAATCGGGGAGTCGAGGGCCTCGGAATAGCACCGACTCGCCGCGGTGAGCAGTTCTCGGTGCTGCTCGGCGGGGTAGGCGCCGTCGGCGAGATGAAAGTGTGCGACAGGCATGGGTTGCGGGTCCTTTCAGTGGGTGGTGGTCAGGCGATTCCGTGGCGGGTTCCGGCGTCGACATTGATCACCGAGCCGTGCAGGACCGCGGCCTCGGGAGCGAGCAGCGTTTCGACGACCCAGCCGATCTCTTCCAGGGTGGGCAACCGTCCGAGGGTGGTCTTGGCGCGGTACCGCTCCCAGATCTGTTCCGGATCCCGTCCGGTTTCCGTGGCCTCGGTGTCGATGAAGGCACGGAGCCGTGGCGTGTCCACCGGTCCGGGCGCGATCGTATGTGTGGTGACGCCTCTGGGCCCGTACAGTGCACTGAGTTGGCGCATCAGGTTGAGGACGGCCGCGTTCGCCGTACCGGGCACGGCATCGAGCGGACCGGGTTCGAGACCCAGGGAGCCGGCGATGGTGACGAAGCGGGAACCGTCCACGAGATGGCCGCGGACCGCGTGCAACAGACGGACGAGACCGCCCACCTTGATGTTCGTCGCCATGGCCAGGTCGCCGGGTTGGATGGTGTCGGCGGATCCTCGCACCGGCAGGCCGGCGGCGAACAGCGCCATACGCACAGGCGAATCTACCTGCGCGGAGATCGATTCGATCGCGCTGTCGTCGGCGATGTCAGCAATGCAGGGAATGATGCGCTCGTCGGCTGCGGTAAGTTTCTCGAGGTCGTCGCCGCTGCGGGCGACCGCGAGGACGCGCAGCCCGCGGCGGGCCAAGCGCAGGGTGATATCGGTGCCCATCGCACCGGTCGCGCCGACGACGACGCACAGATCGGGTGTAGTCACGGCAGGGCTCTCCTCGGGGAAAGACGTGCGGCCGGAGCGGTGGGATTCCGCTCCGGCCGCACGTGGTCGACAGGTGATCAGCTTCGCAGGCGGATGGTGACGGCCCGTGGCTCGGTGAAGAATTCGCGGGAGTACTGGCCGCCCTCACGGCCGAGACCGCTGCTGCCTTCACCACCGAACGGCAACCGAAGGTCACGTTCGAAGAACGTGTTGATCCACACCGTGCCGGCCTTCCACCGTGCCGCCATGCGGTGCGCGCGGTTGAGGTTATCGGTGAACAGAATTCCTGCCAGACCGTACGGCGAGTCGTTGGCGATGCGCAGTGCCTCGTCTTCGGTGTCGAATCCGAGCACGGTCTCGACGGGACCGAAGATTTCCTCGCGCGCGGTGCGCGAGTCGTTGGTGAGCCCGGTGATCACCGTCGGCGGGTAGTAGAATCCTTTCGCCCGCGCATCGTCGGTGAGCCGCGACCCACCGGTGACGACCTTGCCGCCCTCCTCCTGCGCCAGTTCGACGTAGCCGTGCACCTTCTCGAGGTGCTTCTGCTCGATCAGCGGGCCGAGGAAGTTGGCCGGGTCTTTCGGGTCTCCGACAGTGAGTTTCTTCGCCTCCTCGGTGAACCGGTCGAGGAACTCGCCCATGATCGAATTCTGTACCAGCAGACGCGACCCGGACAGGCACACCTGCCCGTTGCCGCCGAAGATCGCCCGGATCGACATCGGCACAGCCACGTCGAGGTCGGCGTCGGCGAAGACGATGTTCGCGGACTTGCCGCCCATTTCCGCGGACACGGGGGTGTGGTTGGGTGCGGCTGCTTGCAGAATCCTCACCCCGGTGGCGCTCGAACCGGTGAAGGTGATCCGATCGACACGTGGATCCGAGGTGAGCGGGCCTGCGACGGCCTCGCCGCCGAATCCGTGCACCACATTGAGCACGCCCTCGGGCAGGCCGGCTTCGAGGGCGAGTTGCGCGAACCGGTTGGCGGTCAGTGGTGTCTGGGGTGCGGGTTTGAGGACCGTGGTGTTGCCGAACGCCAACGCGGGTGCAATCTTCCACGTCGCGAGCATCAAGGGTGCATTCCAGGGGCTGATCGCGGAGACGACACCGGCCGGTGGATACAGGGTGTAGGACAGTAGGTCGCCGTCCGGGTACGCCTCGTTGGCGGCCATCGCCACGTAGTCGGCGAAGAACCGAAGGTTGTGCGCGACTCGGGGGATCTCGGCGTGTTGTGCCTGGTTGATTCCCTTGCCGCCGTCCCGCGTTTCGAGCAGGGACAGTTCCTCACGATGTTCGTCGACCTTGTCGGCGACGGCGTGCAGGATCTTCGCCCGTTCTTTCGGCGACATCCGCGGCCAGGGACCTTCGTCGAACGCCTTGCGCGCCGCGGTGATGGCGTCGGCGCCGTCGGCGGCAGTTCCTCGGGCAACGTTGCCGAGAAGCGAGTCGTCGTGCGGGTCGCGGGTTTCGAACGTCGCACCGTCCGAGGCGGGACGCCAGTCACCACCGATGAGGTGTTTGACGTCGCTTATTCCGGGTACTGCAGTCATGTCTTCTCCTGTGGGATCAGGTCGGGACGGCGTTGATTTCTCGACCTGCCGTCGGCGCAGCGATGTGCGGTGTCATATTCCGGCTCCTGTGACCTACGAGCCTACGACCGGTGTTTGCCATGGGCCATGTCATAAACGAGCCAGTGCCGGGGTCTCGTAGGTGCGGCCGGCGAGTTCGGAGGCGACGTCGATGATCATGTCTTCCTGACCGCCGATGACCCCGCGACGTCCGAGTTCCATGAGGATGTCGCGGGCGGGGACTCCGAACTTCTTGGCGGCCCGCTTGGTGGGGTGGAAGAACGTGGAGTACACACCGGCGTATCCGAGGATCAGGGCGGTCTCGTCGACGATCTGCGGTTCTTTCATCAGCGGTGCGACGACGTGTTCGGCGGTGTCGATCAGCGTGAACAGGTCGACCCCGGTGTCCCAGCCCGCCCGTTCGAAGGCGGCGGCGAGGACCTCGGTCTGCGCGTTGCCGGCACTCGCGCCGAGCCCGCGCAGGGACCCGTCGATGAAGGTAGCCCCGTTTTCGGCGGCGGTGAGCGCATTCGCGATGCCGACGCCGAGGTTGTTGTGGGCGTGGAACCCGATGTCCGCGGTGATCGCCTGCCGCAGGGCGGCAACCCGGTCTCCGGCGTGCCGGGGCACCATAGCGCCGGCGGAGTCGACGACGTAGACGACGTCGGCGCCGTAGGAGTCGAGTTTGGCGGCCTGCTCGGCCAGCGGCTCGGCTTCGAGTTTGTGGCTCATCATCAGGAACGTCATCACGTTCAGGCCCTGTTCTTTGGCCCACTCGACGGGTTGCTGCCCGCAGTCGGCCTCGGTGCAGTGCACCGCGATGCGGACGGTCTTGATGCCGGCGTCGATGGCTTTCTGCAGTTCGGCGAGGGTCGCGATGCCGGGGACGTACAGGGCGGCGATGTCGGCGTTCTCGACGGCGTCGACGGCGGCGCGGACGTAGTCCGGGTCGGTGGCGGCGGCGAACCCGTACTGGATGGACGAGGCGCCGAGACCGATCCCGTGCGCGACTTCGATGGTCGACACTCCGGCCTTGTCGAGCCCGCGGGCGATGTCGGCCACGTTCTGCGGGGTGAACTGGTGCGAGACGGAGGACATGCCGTCCCGCAAGGTGGTGTCGACGATCGTGACTTTCTTACTCACTGTGCTGCTCCCTGGACGAGGTTCTGCTGGGCCATGACGTCGGCGACCTGGACGGCGGCGGCGGTGATGATGTCGAGGTTGCCGGCGTAGGTGGGCAGGTAGTCGCCGGCGCCGACGACCTCGAGCATGACGGTGACCAGGTCGCCGTCGACGTCGACCAGACGTAGCGAGTAGCCGGGGACGTACTGCTGGACCTTGGCGACCATGTCGATGACGGCACGCTCGATGGCGGCCGGGTCGGGGTTGCGGACCTTGGCGTAGACGGTGTCGCGCATGTTCATCGGCGGCTCGGCCGGGTTGATCACCGAGATCGCCTTGGCATGGTCGGCGCCGGCCACCTGGGCGAGGGCCTTCCCGGTCTTTTCGCTGAATTCGCTGAGGTTCTGGCGGGTGCCGGGACCGGCGCTGTGGGAGGCGATGGCGGCGACGATCTCGCCGTAGGAGGCGTCGGCGACCTCGTTGATGGCGTAGAGGATGGGGATGGTGGCCTGGCCGGCGCAGCTGACCATGTTCACGTTGGGGGCGCTCAGGTGCGCGTCGAGGTTGACCGCGGGGACCACATACGGGCCGACGGAGGCCGGGGTGAGGTCGATCGCGGTGATCCCGGCCTCGGCGTAGCGGGGCGCCGCGGCGGCGTGGATCTTCGCCGAGGTCGCTTCGAAGACGAAGTCCGGCAGTTCCGGCTGAGCGAGCAGCCAGTCGAGTCCGCCGGCGGAGGCTTCGAGGCCTTCCTGTCGGGCCCGGGCCAATCCTTCGCTGTCCGGGTCGATACCGATCATGTATCGGGGTTCGATCGTCTGCGACCGCAGCAGCTTGTACATCAAGTCTGTACCGATGTTGCCGGAGCCGATAATCGCGGCGCTCTTGCGACTCATTGTGTGCCTCTCGCTCATATCTGCCTATAGGGACAGAACTTGGTGCGTTGTCAACGCGGTGGCATACCGCGCGTGGCGTTCTGCGCGCGTACTTCACCGAAGTCCTCCTCGAGGTAACCACTGAAACCCGGGTGCGGGCGTGCATGGTCGGAATAACCGAACAGCACCCCTTCTCGAGCGGCGGTCGAGTCGGTTAAACGAGAGACCTGGCGAGAGCGAGCGGCGGCGGGCGTGAAATAGAGACCCAGCAGGCAGACATCGAGTATCCGATCGCGTTGTGAGGGACTCGGTGTGCGAGTTGCCGACCTGACCCTGGAAGGGCCTTCATGAACGATGTGCGAGTGCGATCCAATCTGCGAGTCGCCGAAGTGGACGGTTTCGAGATCGCCGTCGATGTGTACCGGCCCGAGATCGACAATCCGCCGGCAGTGATCTACCTGCACGGCGGAGGGTGGCAGCTCGGTGACAAAAAGGACGGTGCCGACGAGCGTCTGTCCCGGCTGGCTTCGTACGGTATCGCCGTCGTCTCCGCGAACTATCGGCTTGCGCCCCACGGCTCGTACCCGAATCCCATTCACGACGTCAAGGCGGTCGTGCGGTGGTTACGTGCGCACGGAACGGAGCTGGGGCTGTCCACCGAGCGAATCGGGGCGTGGGGAGCGTCAGCGGGTGCCTATCTGGCCACGATGGTCGGTCTGACCCACGGAGATGTGGAACTTGAAGGAGTTGTCGGCGACGATCTGGATCAGTCCAGCCGCGTCGACGCTGTCGTCCACTGGTTCGGCCCGTCCGATCTCGCCGCCAACGCCGGACGAAGTTGGATCGAAAGTCACCTTCTGCCACCCCCATTCGAGAGCGCCCTGCTGGGGGAAGCCGAGGTCTCGTCACCGTCGGATGCCTCCTGGAACGCCAGCCCGCTCAGCCGGGTGACGGCGCTTGCGCCGCCCTTCCTGATCGCGCACGGAGACCGCGACCGGATCACGCTGTCCGCACAGAGTCACGCGCTGCATGATGCGCTCGTCAGTACCGGCGCACGCTCGACCCTTCTCGTCCTTGGCGGTGCCGGTCACGAGGGCCCTGAGTTCGACCAGGCGGACCACCTCGGCATCACCGCGGCGTTTCTGAACGCCCACCTCCGCAGTTGAAGGCTCGCTCGCACACCGTGAGGTGAGGAAGCCCGCGACCGGGTACCGACTACACCGAGATGTGACCTCACCCGGCCGACGCCGTGGCGACTACACCAGCACCCTCGTTCCCGGTGGAGGGGCGTCGGGTTCACTCGGCACCGATTGTCGGAGTCGCCCAGGCATGTTCGGATGCGACCTCGACGATGCCGACCGGGGTCGGCACCGTCGGGTCGTGGTCAGCCGGTGATCTCGCGTCCGAAGATCTGCCGGGCGAGCACCCACTTCTGGACCTCGTTCGCGCCCTCGTAGATCTCGCCGATCTTGCTGTCACGGTAGAACGCCTCTACCGGTCCGTCGGTGTCGTCCGCGCCGAGGGACTGGGTGAATCCGAGCCCGCCGAAGGCCTGCACGGCGTCGCGGGCCATGTCGACGGAGATCTCGGTCCCGCGCAGTTTGGCCATCGCGGCCTCCGGTTCGGGAAAGGCAATCCCGGAGTCGAGCCGCAGCGCCGCCTTGAGGTACAGGTCGCGGGCGGCTTCGATGGCCGTTGCCCGGTCCGCCATCAGGAACTGCCAGTGCTGTTTGCTCGCTAGTGGTCCGCCGAATGCGTGTCGCCGAGCGAGGTGCTGAGCGGTGTGGTCGAACGCCGCCTGGGCCATTCCGACCCCGGCCGCGGCGATACCGATCCGGCCGTAGGTGAGGGTCTGCAACGCGATCTTGAGTCCGCAGCCCTCCTCGCCGAGCAGCGCCTCGGCGTCGAGGTGCACCTGGTCGAGGATGACGTCCGCGGTGATTTGTCCCTTGTTGCCGAGCTTGCGGTCCGGGGTGCCGATGGTGACGCCCGGAGTATCGGTGGGCACGATGAAGGTGCTGAGCCGATTGCCGGTGCGGGCGAGTACCACCACGAACGAGGCGACGGCGGAGTTGGTGATCCACCGCTTGCGGCCGTGCAGCACCCAGCCGGTGGCCGTCGGGGTGGCCTCGGTGGTGACGGCGGCCGGGGACAGGTCGCTCGAGGCACCGGGCTCACTGGTGGCGAACGATCCGACGATCTCACCGGCGACCACTGGGGCGAGCCAACGTTGCCGCTGCGCGGCGGTGCCCTGATTGACGGCGTTGCCGGCGAGGATGCAGTGCACGTCGAAGATCGCGGCGACGCTGTTGGAGTAGTACGCGAGTTCCTCGACCGCGACGGCGGTCGCGGTGGCGCGGTGGGTGAGGTCGTCGCCGCCGACGTCGCCGTCGAAGGGGATCCGGAACACTCCGGCCGAGGCGAGCGAGTCGAAGGCGTCGCGGGGGAAGCCGTCGATCCGTTCGTCGCCGCGGGCAATGCGGCTCGCGATCGGGGCGATGGTGTCCGCGGCGATCCGTCGTACCCGCCGCCGAACCTGCTGGACTTCGGGTGGGGAGAGCAGGTCGTGGTAAAGCCGGTCGGCGATGCGCGGAGGATCGAAGATGTCGAGGTCGGTGTCAGCGTCGACGGCATGAATTGTGGTCACGGGGGCTCCCAGAGGAAAGACGGTGGTGTCTCTACTGGTCTACGGTTCCCGGCCGCCGCGGACAACGCAGTGTCGGCAATGCTGATCGACGCCCGTCCGGCGATCAGCATTGTCCAGCCACTCCGATCAGGGTGCCGCGCGCCGTTCGGCGATGGTCACATCACCGGCGGCCCAGTGCGTCTCCGGGACTTCGCGGACCACGACCCGAATGTTCTCCTTCGGCGCCTCGATCGCCCGGTGCGCGGCCTCTGTCAATTCGTGGATCAGTGACCGGATCTGCTCCGGGGAACGGCCCAGTCCGATGGTCACGTCGATGAACGGCATGCGGTTATCCTCCCGAAATGGTGATCGAACCGAGCGAGGTGAAGTGGGCGGCGACGCGAGCGCCCGGTTCGACCGCGACGGCGTCCGTCATTCCGCCTGTCAGCACGACCCATCCGGCTTCGATGGCGTGCCCCCGCTCGGCCAGCGTGTTGGCCGCGAACGCGAGTGCTTCGGCCGGGTGACCCTGCACGGCGGCGCCGGTCGCGGTGTCGACGATCTGTCCGTCGATCTCGAGCAAGCACGCCTCGAGGGCGAGGTCGAGATCCTCAGGTCGCCGCAGCACCGGTCCGGTGACGTACACGCCGGACGAGTTATTGTCTGCGACAGCGTCTTCGAGGGTGAACTTGAACCCGGCGTAGCGGCTGTCGATGATCTCGATCGCCCCGAATACATGATCGACCGCCGTCAACGCCTGGGCTGCGGTGACTCCGGGTCCGGCCAGCCGACGGCCCATCACGAACGCGATTTCCGGCTCCGCGCGCGGGTGGATCAGGCGGTTGCGGGGGACCGGGTCACCGGCGGGTAACGCCATGACATCGGTCAGCCAGGCCACGGAGGGAGCGTCGACCCCCATCTGCCGCTGTTTCGCCCGGGAGGTCAGCCCCAGCTTGATCCCGGTGACGAGCTCGCCGCGGGCCTTGCGGGCGGCGAGGGCGATGTCCTGCGCCTGGTAGGCCACGGGCAATGTGAGGCCGGGCCACTCGGCGGACAGCGAGGTCCGTGAGGTGGTGGTGGCCTCGGCGTCGAGAAGGATGTCGGCGATGCGGCCGGCGCTCCAGCGCTGTTCGCTGGTCTGCTGGTTGCTGGTCACTGTTCTGCTCGCTCTCCGAGGATGGCGGACACGCTGCCGAGTCCGCTCATGTTGGCCACGATGGAATCGCCCGGCGAAATGGGGAAGGCCTTGGTCATCGACCCCGGCAGCACCACGTGGCCGGGTTCGAGGGTCACCCCGAGCGGGCCGACTGTGTTGGCCAGCCACACCAGCGAATTCAGCGGGGAGCCGAGCACCGCGCCACCGGCGCCGGTCGCCACCAGCTCGCCATTGATGTGCAGTGTGCAGCCGGTCAGGCGCAGATCGACGTCCCGCAGCAGCACCGGACGACTCCCGAGGACGACCCCACCGGAGGAGGCGTTGTCGGCGATGGTGTCGAAGATGCCGATCTTCCAGTCCCGGATCCGGGAGTCGACGATCTCGAGGGCGGGAAGGACGAACTCCACGGCCCGGACAGCGTCCGCGATAGTGACTCCCGGCCCGGTCAGCGGCCGGCCGAGGACGAACGCGGTCTCCGGCTCGATCCGCGGCTGGATGTAGGTCGCGGCCGGAATAGGCTGGTGCTCGAGGTGGAACATGCTCGCCGTCAGGTGGCCGAAGTCAGGCTGATCCACCCCCATCTGCCGTTGGATCGCGGCGGACGCGAGCCCGACCTTGTGCCCCTTGACGGTGTCCCCGTCCTTCTCCCACTGCTCGACCTGTGCCTGCGCAATGCGATAGGCGGTAGGCAATTCCGCCGGCGCGAACTCGGGTGTCAGCGGATCGATCGGCGTACCGCTGCGGTACGCCTCCAGCAGCCGCTGCGCGGCGCCTTGTACCTGGTCGGAAGACATGAAGACCTCGGGCTTTCCTCGGAAGCGCCCCGCGTCGCTTGTCGCAGCTCCGCGGGGGATGTGACCTGTTGCACTGAACTCCCACCCTCGGGCACTATGGGCCGTTATGCAAGACGATTGTGCCGATGAACGGCACAGAACCTCCGGGAGGATCCCCGCCGGCGACGCCGGTTCCATCGTCCGTGCGGTCGCGGTGCTCGACACCCTCGGCGCCGCCGACACCGCCCTCGGTGTCTCGGAGATCGCCCGCCGCTGCGGCCTGCCCAAGTCCAGCGTGCAGCGAATGCTCAAGGCGCTGCATGCGGTGAAACTGCTCGAGCGCGAGGGCACCCGCTACCGGCTCGGGCTCAAACTGTTCGAACTCGGTCAGCACGTTCCCCGCCAACGCGACCTCCGCGAGGCGGCCCGCCCGTTCATGGCCGACCTGCAGGAGGCGACGGGCCACTCCGTCCACTTCGCGGTGCTCGACGATGACTGCGTGGTGTACCTCGAGGTGCTGCACAGCCCGAACTCCCCACCCCTGCCGACCCGGATGGGTGGCCGGTGGCCCGCACACGGCACCGGAATCGGCAAGGCCATCCTCGCCTTCTCCGACCAGACCGTCGTCGAGCACATCCTTGACACGGGCCTGCCCCGGCTCAGCGAACGGACCATCATCACCCCAGGGCTGTTCACCGCCGAACTGGCCCGAATCCGCGAGCGCGGAGTGGCCTACGACCTGGAGGAATCGCGGGCCGGGGTCGCGTGTGTGGCCAGCCCGGTCTTCGGGCTCAGAGGCCAGGTCGTAGCCGGAATCTCGGTGTCCGGGTGGCACACTCGCATCAACCTCGACCATTCGGCCGCCGCCGTGCGGACCGCCGCCCTGAGTTTGTCGCGGTACCTGTCGATGCGGTCGGGCTGAGATAGGTCAGCTCGCCGCCGCGACCGTCGGATCGTCGCGCTCGGTGCGCACCACGGGGTCCGTGGAGTTCGCGATCGCCCGGGAGATCTCGGCGCCGGCAGCGATAACCGCACTCTTGAACTCGGCCTGAGCCGGCACGAACCGGCTGGCCGGCACGCTCATGCTCACCGCCGCGACCACCAGTCCCATCTCGTCCCGGACAGGGGCCGCGACACAGTGAACTTCCTGGACCGCCTCGCCGGCGTCGAAGGCGCACCCGGACCGCAGCACCGACCGCAACTCCTGTGCCAGGGAGGCCGGGTTGATGATCGTTGACGGGGTCAGTCGCCGCAGTGGCTTGTTGGTGATGTTGCGTTCGACTTCACCGGGGTCGCACTGAGCGAGAAGAACTTTGCCGACTGCGCTGCAGTGCGGTTCGAGGTGGGCACCGACCCGGGCGCCGGCGACGTTGATGACATGGTTGCCGAGCACCTTGTCGACGTAGAGCACCCGATACCGCTCCATGACAGCCAGGTGGGTGGTCTCGCCGTACTTGTGCGCCAGATCCTGCAGAATCGGGGAGGCGCAGGAGCGGACGTCGACGGTGCCCTTGAGTGTCTGACTCAGCTCCACCACCCGCCAGCCGATGCGGTAGCGGCCGCGGTTACGGCACTGCAACAGACCGGTCTCGACCAGAGAAGACAGCAGTGCGTGTGCGCTCGAGCGTGGCACGTTGATGGCCTCGGCGACTTCGGACGCACCCCATTCAGGACGGGACACGGTGAACAAATCCAGCACGGGACCGATCTTCTGAACCGTTTGGAGAGGCGCCACAACATTTCCTTTCACTGTCACGACCGCATGGGGTGCCGTCGCATCCCGAGTATGTGTGGCAGCTCACACGCAGGTCCAACCGAATGTGCCGGTGACCGGCACATGCCGAGGGTTTTGCGTAAATCGGACTTGCTGGCGTCGCAATCTGGCCAGTTCAGCTCGCGAGTGCGGAATGCCGTCGCGTGGGTGCAGCGATCTTCCCTGCACCATGCCGGAACTCGAGCCACTCGAACGGGTCGACCGCGGACCAGGGGCCGCGGCAGTCGCCGAGTCGCTCGGCGACCGTGCGTGCCAGCATCCTCGGGGTCACCGCGTCTGCGCCGCCTGACACCCCCGGATGCTGCAACGGTCCGAGAACGAATTCGTGCCAGGTCGCCGAGACACAACCCGCTTCGTTCGCGATGAGTCCGGAGGAGTTCACTCGCAGCCCCGCCAGCACCGCTGGAAGCTCGCCGGTCGCATTGACCACCAGCTGAGCCGGACGACGTCGTGTGGCCCCGTCGAGGGCGCCGGCAAGTACCTCCTCCACGCGGTCGCGTCCTCGGATACCCAGCAACTGGTCGTGGCTGCGTACGGTGATCGAGACTCCGTCCAAACGAGTAGGCACGTCGTCGACCACGGTCCGGTGGTTACGCGAGGCACCGCCGAGTACGAGGATGTCGCGGGCAGCGCCGCGCTCCGCTGCCCGGGCGAGACCTCGGACTGCGGCGCACGCCCGCTCACCCGAGCCGACCACCACCGCCTGCTCCCACACCATCAGCTGCGCAGCATCATTGGCGATATCACCGGCCCACACACTGCCGGGCAACTCGGCGCCGGAAATCGGCAACACACGCTCACGGAACGACTCGAACGCATACACCACGGCGTCATATCGGGCGATCAGATCACCCCGACTGATCGACCTCACATCCGGAACGACGAGGGTGCGAACATCCGCGCGCGGCACGCCGTGGCACCGCAGGTCGGACTCGGCGAGGTTCGACACCACAACGTCGACCGTCAACCCGCCCCCGCACCGATCGGCGAGGCTTTCGACGAAGTCCCGTCCCCCATAACCACCGAGCACCGCCACGCGGCGGTACTCCGAGGGCGCTCGCCGCTGCGAACCGCAGCCGCTCATCAGAACTACCGAAGAGTGTTGCATGCCACACACTCTGTGTCGTTGCTCCGACATCTCGGGCCTGGATTCGGCTATCCAGGACAACTGCGCCCAATCACACCGAAAAAGCCGGCAAAGCCACTCGGGCGTGCCGATCACCGGACCACCTTCGTAGCGTGACCAGACCTACGACCTCTATCGCGCCGGGAGGGACCAGACAGTGGAAGCACACGACGTTCCGGATCGACTGATTCCTCCAATCTGGTCGCCGGCCCAGGTGATCTGCACGGCATTTGCATCCGCCGCGGCAGCGGCGGGACTGCTCGGCACGGTCACGACCGGCCGACTGATCAGCCTCGGTCTGGTGGTGTTCAGCCTGCTCACCTTCGTAGTAGTGTCCGCCCGAATCCCCCCGCGACGGATTATGGGGCCATACCTGGTGCTCAGCGGAACCACACTGCTCCAGCTCAGCCTTCTGTGCAGGTCGGATGTGTCCGCGTCGTTGTCGCACGACGGTCTTCGTTCTCCGGACTGTGCCTACGGCGTCACCGGAACCGCCGCGGTTGTCCTCGGGTGCGCATACTGCCGCATCGCTATCTCTCGGCATCACCAGGCGTTTTTCGGCGCCAACGAGGTCGGCGGTATCTAGAATGGGGTAGTCGCATCGCGAGGAGACCCCATGGGCAGGAGCTGGTCAGCCGGGGCGCGGCGCATCGACGAACCGGTCACGGCGCGCTGAGGGCCAGCCATGCCGGACGACCCCACCGACAACACCCAACGCCAGGTCGATGCGGACATCGTCGCGGAGCTGGCGGCCGAAGGCTTCGAGGACGCCAGCATCGCCGGCCGCGGCGGGTTCGGCATCGTGTACCGATGCCGCCAACCAGCGCTCGACCGGTTGGTTGCCGTCAAGGTGCTCAGCCCCGATCCGGACCACATGGATCGCGCACGTTTTCTGCGCGAGCAGCAGGCCATGGGGAGACTGTCCGGGCACCCGAACATCGTCCACGTCCTGCAAGCCGGCATCACCTACACCGGACGCCCCTACATCGTGATGCCGTTCCACCGCCGCGACTCCCTGGACTCCTGGATCACCCACCACGGTGCCTTGACGACCGCCGAGACACTGGCCGTCGGCGTCAAACTCGCCGGCGCCCTCGAAACCGCGCACCGCGGGGGAGTGCTGCATCGCGACGTCAAACCGGCCAACATCCTGCTGACCGAATACGCTGAACCGCAATTGACCGACTTCGGCATCGCCCGCATCACCGGAGGTGAGGAGACCACGCAGGGCCTGGTCGCCGGATCCCCCGCCTACACCGCCCCGGAACTGCTCAGCGGCGCCGACGCGTCCACCGTCACCGACGTCTACGGACTCGGTGCGACACTGTTCACCGCACTCGCCGGCCGGCCGGCCTATGCCCGACGCCGCGGGGAACAGGTCTTCGCCCAGCTCCTGCGCATCGGCTCGGAGCCGTTGCCCGATCTGCGCGAGCAGGGAGTTCCCGAGGCCGTGTGCGAGGTGATCGAGTCGGCCATGGCCCGGGACCCAGCTGAACGCCCCAGGACCGCTGCGAACCTGGGCGGGGCGCTGCGGGAGGCGGGCGAACACATCGGCCTCGCCATGGCGGACATTCCGCTTCCACTCGTCGGTGACGACGACCGTCCCTTCCGACCCACGGACGAGATCAAGGTCGGTGTGTCGGACTATCTTCGATACCGCCGCAGTAACGGGACGCGTCGAGATCTCCCCCCACCACCGAGCGCTTCCACCAAGTACCGCCCGCCGGTTACACCGGGGGCAGCGGTGGCGCGTACGCACCTGCTCGAGCGACTGCGCGGCAGCGGTCGCCGGCGCCTGGTGCTGATTCATGCACCCGCGGGATTCGGCAAGAGCACACTGGCCGCCCAACGCCTGGAGGCATTGCGGAGTGACGGTGTGGCGACCGCCTGGCTGACGATCGACAATGACGACAACACGCTCATCTGGTTCCTCACCCACCTGATCGAGTCCATCGCCGTCGCACAACCGGCCTTCGGTCGGGAACTGGTACGCGAACTCGAAGTCCACGGCGCCGGCCGCGAGCGGTACGTGCTCACCTCGTTGATCGACAAGCTGCACTCGGCCGACCAACACGTGGCCCTCGTCATCGACGACTGGCACCGCGTGAGCAACGACGACACGCGGTCGGCACTGGAGTTCTTACTCGAACACGGTTGCCACCACCTGCACCTGATCGTCACCAGCCGCACCCGGCTCGGCCTTCCTCTCAGCACGATGAGTGTGCACAACGAGCTCGTCGAAATAGATTCCGCAGCACTGCGGTTCGATGTCCGCGAGTCGACACAGCTGCTTGTCGACCGGACCGGTCTCGATCTGGGCGAACCCGATATCGTCGAACTCGAACAGTCGACGGATGGGTGGGCGGCGGCTCTGCAACTGGTCTCGCTGGCACTGCGCGATCACCCGCACCCCCGCGAGCTGATCGACCACCTGTCCGGGGGGAACCGGGCCATCGGCGAGTACCTCGCCGAGAATGTCCTCGGCAGTCTCGATCGACACACGCTCGACTTCGTGCTCACGACCTCGATCACCGAGAAGACCTGCGGCGGACTGGCGCGGGCACTCACCGGCGACCAGGACGGGCAAGCCGCCCTCGAGGACGTCGAGGCACGTGATCTGTTCCTGCGCCGACTCGACGACGAGGGGGAGTGGTTCCGTTATCACCACCTGTTCGCCGAGTTTCTCCAACGCCGCCTCGCGCGCGACGACCCCGATCGTGTGGTCGAACTCCATCGGAAAGCAGGCGGATGGTTCGCGGGCCGGGATCTTCTCAGCCAGGCAGTCGACCACTACCTCCTCGCCGGTGACGAGCACGACGCCATCGGACTCGTCGAGAACGCGGCGATGGACCTGCTCGAGCGGTCGCAAATGGGAACACTACTCGGTCTCGCCGCGAAACTGCCGACGAAGAAGACCACCGATCACCCCCGACTGCAGATCGCACTCGCCTGGGCGCATGCGCTGCTGCATCACCCCCGCGACGCCGAGCAATTTCTCTCCGTCGCGGAGGCCGCACTGACCAGCGGAGGCGACGACAGCGCGGTAGCGGATATGTGCGTCGAGGCCGCCTTCATCCGAGCCACCGTCACCGTCTTCGACGACGAGATCGACGGGCTCGACGAGGCAGTCGAGGGATGCATTGCACGCGCGAGCACACTGCGACCCTGGGTGTTGTGCGGAGCCGCCGACGTCGCATCCTTCCACGCGATCTACCGATTCGACTTCGACGAAGCTCGGCGATGGCAGAAATGGGCGCTGCCCTACCATCGGCGCTCCAACGGTCCGTTCAGCGTCATCTACGGATACTGCATGGCCGGCGTCGCCGCCCGAGAACAACTCGATCTACCGGCCGCGGAGGCCAGCTTCCGGCACGCCATGGATCTGGCAGCCGAAGAGGGTCTCGGCTACGGCACCCGGCTCACCGCAGCCCTACTCGGTGACCTGCTGTACGAACAGGGACACCTCGCGGAGGCGGACCGTCTCCTCGACCGCAGTCACACCTTGGGTGCCGAGGGCGGCACCGTCGACTTCATGCTGGCCACCTATGGCACGGGTGCACGACTGAAGTACCTGCTCGGACAGAACGACGCGGCAAAGTCGCGTCTCGACGAGGGCGCCCGACTGGCACAACAACTGCGCCTTCCCCGACTAGCCGCGCGGATCGACAACGAACGCGTCCGAGCCGGGATCGGAAAGTCTGCGTCCCGTACCCCGGACCTCGACCGCGAGAGTCGACACCACCGCAGCCGGGACAACGGCATCGCCGTCCTCACCTCGGAAATGGCGGAGGACTCGGCGATCCGGGAGGCACTGGCCTCACACCCCCACGTGCAGGACCTCGGGCCCGTATACGACAGGGCGCACGCCCTCGTCGAGTCGATCGACCGACGAGCCCGCCCGAGGGCATTCCTCAACGCCGCCCTGTTGCAAGTGGAAACCTTGGCCGCCGCGGGACGAGAGGACACCGCGCGGGCGGAACTGCTGCCGCTCGCCGAGCAGTGCGCTCGACTCGGGCTGATCCGGCCTCTGCTCGATGCCGGACCGGCGGTGAGCCGGTTGGCACGACGTCTCCGGACACATCTCCAGGACAGCGCGGGCACCGTCGTGTCACCCGAGTTGGATGAGTATCTCGCCGACCTGGGGAAACAGCCGACCTGACCGAACGAGTGGTCAGAAGGACACGGGATTGGTCAACGCCTGCAGGGCATATGCCGAAATCGAGAGAAGGGCGTTCCGGACCGAAGCGCGGCTTCGTGCGTCAACGTAGATGATCGGCACGTCGGCCGTGACCGCCAACGCGGCCCGGATGTCGTCCAGGGGGTATCGCGGGGCCTCGTCGAACTCGTTGACCGCCACCAGAAAGGGAAGTCCACGCGATTCGAAATAGTCGACAGTGGCGAAACTGTCGTCGAGTCGACGGGTGTCGATCAGAACGATCGCTCCGATCGCTCCGCGCACCAGATCGTCCCACATGAACCAAAACCGGTGCTGGCCCGGCGTTCCGAACAGATAGAGGATCAAATCCTCTGCCAGCGTGAGGCGCCCGAAATCCATCGCGACGGTGGTGGTGACCTTCTGCGGGGTTGCCGTGACGCTGTCGATCCCGGTACTCGTGTCGGTGACCATCGCCTCGGTCCGCAAGGGAACGATCTCGGACACCGATCCGACCAGCGTGGTCTTCCCGACACCGAATCCGCCGGTGATGACGATCTTGGCCGAGGTGACACGCGCAGGTAAGGGATTCGGCCCACGAGTACCGGCCGGCGGTAGTGCCGCTGGGATCATGACCGCGCTGCCGAACGGGGCCTGGCCTCGACCTCGGACCCGACGCGTTCGACCAGGACCGCCATCTCGTAACCGACCTGTCCGATGTCGCACTCCGCTGTGGTCAGGGCCGCCAGCTGCGAGCCGTCCCCGACACTCATCAACAACAGATACCCGTGCTGCATCTCGACGACCGACTGCAAGACACCACCGCCCTCGAAAAGGGTCGACACGCCGGCCGAGAGACTGGCCAACCCTGACGTGACCGCCGCGAGCTGTTCGGCTCGGTCGAGTGGCAGGTGCTCGCTTGCGGCCATCAGCAGACCGTCGGCCGAGACCAGCACGGCGTGCGTCACGCGGGGGACGTCGCGGGCGAAGTTCGATACCAACCAGCCCAGCGTGCCAGGACTTGTCACGAAGGTTCCTCCTGTTGTCATCGGTCCCGCGGACCGGGACGGGGCGAGTTGCCCGTCCTGCCTGCGCGGACACCGCTTTGGTGTTGCGTGAGCGTGGCGCGGATGGTTTCGGGTGTGCGGACTCGCCTGGACGTGGCGTCCGGCTCGTCGATACCGCCGGGGACCAGGCGTTGGCCAGGGACACGTTGTGGCAGCCCGTGGCGGGTGACCCGCTCAGGGGTCTGCTGCGCGGCCCGGCGGGCAGCAGACCACCCGGTATCCGCTCGCGTGATCCACTGTTGCGGAACATCGCTGTCGGTCTTGGTGGGGGCGGTCAACCATGGGGGAGCGATACTGGCGAAGATCGGGGTCTGCGCGGTCCCGTCGTCGCGGGTCTCCTCGGCAACCACCCGAGGCTGGAAGAAGGATGCCGTCCGAGTGGAGTCCAGACGATGTCGCGGCGCGGGCCCTTCGGAAGTCTTACTGTTCTCCGGGGTTGCCACGGATGGGGGTCGGGCGGCGGTAGTGATCCCGGTCGCCCCGGGTCGGCGTTGGGGAAGAGTACCTGTTACGGGACCCGCTGGTGCGCCGACACCCTCGACTCCGAGAGGTACCGGTTCTTGGCGTGCTCGCTGTCGCTGGACGGGGACTGGTTCGACCGTCGCAGGGAGGGCGCGGGTCTCCGGTGACGTGTGTGCGGGCTGCTGACCGGAACCCGGGGGACGTCCGCCGTAGCTGTCCTGGACCTCGGCGGTCGGTGCCGAGGTGAGCACATCACCGGAGATGTGGACCGACACGGTGATTCCCGCGTTGCGTGACCGGTCGAGTGTGCGGCGAAAGGTGATGGTGATGTTGTGCCTCTTGCTGAGTTCGCTGACGACGAAGAGTCCCATGCGACGTGCAGTGTCCGGGGTGACCTCGGCCGCCGCGGCGACGCGGTCGTTGACCTCGTGCAGGTCGGTCGCGGACATGCCGATTCCGCGGTCCACGATCTCGATCACGACACCGCCGTCGATGGTGCGCGCGCAGGTCGTCATCACCGCAGTGTCCGGCGGCGAGAAGTGCAGCGAATTGTCGAACAATTCGGCCAGGATATGCACGAGATCCCTTCCCGCCGTGCCGGTCAACGTCACCGGTGGTACCGGGCCGACCTGAACGCGCTGGTAGTCCTCCACCTCGGAAATCGACGCCCGCACGGCATCGCCCAGCGGGATGGGTGCCGGGCGGCTACGCCGGTTGTCGCTGCCCGCCAGGATCAGCAGGTTGTCGCCGTTGCGGCGCATCCGGGTGGCGAGGTGGTCGAGCCGGAACAGGTTGTCGAGGCGCTTGGGGTCGCGCTCTTCGAACTCGAGTTGCTCGATCATCTCGAGTTGCAGATCGATCAGTGACCTGCTGCGCCGTGCAAGCGTTTCGAAGACGTTGTTCATCTGCAGCCGCAGTTGCGCCTGCTCGCCGGCGAGCAACAGGGCCTGGCTGTGAATGTCATCGATGGCGCGAGCAAGCTGGCCGATCTCTTCCTGGGTGTGCACGTCGATGGGATCGACTGCCAACGTGGACGCGGCGGCACCGGCCTTGACTCGTCCGACCGCCTCCGGCAGGTCTGTGTGCGCCACCTGCAGGGCACCGCGGCGAAGTCTGCGTAGTGGCTCGAGCAGGGATCGTGCCACCATAACGGCGAGCAGAATCGCGGCGAGCAATAACGTCGTGACCACCGCCATGTCTCGCCACGCGCTGGCCCGCAACGCGTCCGACTTGGCCCCGACCACCTCCCGCAAACCTGCGGACGCCGAGGCGACTGCGCTGGAGTAGTCATCGACGCTGGCGAACAGCGAATACTTGAGACCGGTCAGTGCCTGCTCGGCGCTCTCACGGCGAGTAGCGTTCTGTAACAATGCGATTCGGTCGCTCACGCCTTTTCGGAGAGTCTCGATGGTCGGGTCACCGGGAGGATAGCGTTGCGCGACCTGGTCGAGCAGTGCGGACTCGGTGCGGAGGTCGGCCAGAAGATTGACGCTCTCGGATTCGAGAGTGGCATCGGATTCGCCGGTGAGAATTGCTGTCGATGCGACGACCGACAGGCCCTCGGCGGAGATCTGCTTCTGGGCTGCCCACAGATCCTCGAGACGCCCGGTCTCGACGACCAATTCGGGGTCGGCGATCGGCACGGTAATCGCGGTCACCGCGCTCGACAGACCGGAGCGGATGGACGCGAGTTGTTCGGTGAGTGCCGCCGTCGACGTGGGTCCCTGCTTGGCCTGTGCACTCAACGCTCGCGCACCGGCGAGGGCGGTCGCAAGGTGCGAAGCCGTGGTGTCGTCGAGCCGGGCCGACGTATTCGCTCGTTCCACTTCCCCGATGGATGCGTCGAGGTTGTCGATCATCGACACTGTGATCGCGCGTTGCGCGAGTGTTCCCATCACAACGGCCGCGTCCCCGTCCAATTCGACGAGCAGGGGAAGCATCTGGACCCGGTCGGCGACCGTCGTGAAGTCCGCGGCCGCCTCGAGTCCTTCCTGTACGCGGAGAGCACCGAGTCCCGCCGCAACCAGGAGAGGAACGGTCAACACGATCGCCATCTTCCATCGCAGCGACCAGCCTGCGATACCTGATGTCGGCCGCTGCTCGCGGGTCCGACGGAAGCCGACAACCGCGGCGGTTGTGCGACTCATCGTGTGCCTCTCGGGTCATGCGCCCCCGGAGAGGGCGCGGCGGAGCGCCGAGGTGGTGGCCGAAGCAATGGGCGGACCGTCCTCGTCACGTGCCCGGGAGGCTATGACAGAGACGGAGAAGCGCAGGAGAGATGCCGGGATGTCCGCATTCCACCGACACATAGGCTGAAGCTGTTCGGGAAAACCGAAAGAAGTAGACCGAACAACCGGTGTTTCGCCGAAACTGTCGCGCAGCGCCACGTCGAGGCCGGGTTACGTCGCGTATGGCTACCCGAGAGGGGTCAGTGTATCCACCGGACCACAACAACCACCCCCGGACCGCAACCGCATTCACCGTCGGTCGCCACGCGCCGTGCTGAACCACCGGGCAAGCGACTCCGTCGAGCTGTCCAGATCGGCGAAGTCCGGCGACTTTTCCTTCGCACTCACGATGGTCTGCAGTTCCACCGCCTGAGTCTTGCCGAGTTCGACACCCCACTGGTCGAACGAGTTGATGCCGCACAGTGCGCCTTCGACGAAGGTCTGATGTTCGTACAGTGCGATCAGTTGCCCGAGGATCGAGGGGGTGAGCTTGCGCGCCAGGATCGTCGTGGACGGACGGTTCCCGGGCATCACCTTGTGCGGAATCAAAGAGTCGGGGACACCATCAGCGGTGATCTCGTCGGTGGTGCGGCCGAACGCGAGGACCCGCCGCTGCGCGAGAAGGTTGCTGACGAGGATGTCGTGCATGCTGCCCCGGCCGTCGATCGTGGGCAGGTCCTCGGTGGGATCGGCGAAGCCGAGAAAATCGACCGGTATGAGCCGGGTGCCTTGGTGAAGCAACTGGTAGAACGCATGTTGCCCCTTGGTGCCAGGCTCGCCCCACCAGATGGAACCGGTCGCGGTAGCAACCGGAGCCCCGTTCAGCTGCACCGCTTTACCGTTGGATTCCATGGTCAGCTGCTGCAGATAGGCCGGAAACCGGTCGAGGTCGTTCGAATACGGCAGCACCGCACGGGTTTCGGCGCCGAAGAAGTTCGAGTACCAAAATCCGAGGAGCCCGAGCAGCACCGGGGCGTTCGCCTCCAAGGGCGCCTCGGCGAAATGCCGGTCCACGGTGTGCATCCCGGCAAGGAACTGACCGAATGCGTCCCTGCCGATCGCGGCCATCATCGCCAGCCCGATCGCGGACCCGACGGAGTAGCGTCCGCCGACCCAGTCCCAGAACTCGAACATGTTGCCGGGGTCGATCCCGAACTCGGCTACTTTCGCGGCATTGGTGGACACGGCGACGAAGTGCCGGGCGACCGCATCCTCACCGAGCGCGGTGGTCAGCCACCGCCGGGCGGCGGTGGCGTTGGTGAGGGTTTCGATGGTGGTGAACGTTTTCGACGCCACGACGAACAACGTGGTCGCCGGGTCGAGATCGCCGAGCACCGCAACCAGGTCGGTGGGGTCGACATTCGAGACGAACCGGACCGTAATGCCGGCCTCGGAGTAGTGGCGCAGCGCGCCGCACACCATGCGCGGCCCCAGATCGGAGCCGCCGATGCCGATGTTGACCACCGTGGTGATGCGCTCACCGGTGACCCCGCGCCACTGTCCGCTGCGGATGCGGTCGGTGAACTCGCCCATTCGGTCGAGCACTTCGTGCACGTCGGCGACCACGTCGCGGCCATCCGCCCGTAGTTCCGAGGGCCGGGGCAGACGCAGCGCGGTGTGCAGGACCGCCCGGTCCTCGGTGGTGTTGACGCGTTCTCCGCGCAGCATACGGTCGCGGTGTTCTTCCAGGCCCACTGCGCGGGCGAGGTCGGTCAGCAACCCGAGGGTTCTCCGGTCGATCCGGTGCAGGCTGTAGTCGATGAACAGGTCACCGGCGGTAACGGTGAGGTCGCGACCGCGATCGGGGTCGGTGTCGAACAACTCCCGCAGGTGCAGGTCGGCCACGTCGGCGTGATGGGCCTGTAGCTTCTGCCATTCGGGGGAGCGGGTGACGTCAGATTGGGTCGAGATCGTCACGGTTCAGGCGATCCCGGCGGGTTCTGCGGACCGGACGGCGTGCCCACCGAACTGGTTGCGCAATGCCGCCACCGCCTTCATCGCGGGGGAGTCGTCCTGGCGGGACGCGAAGCGGGCGAACAGTGCGGCGGAGATCACCGGTGCGGGGACCGCGTGGGCGATGGCTTCTTCGACGGTCCAGCGGCCTTCGCCGGAATCCTCGGTGTACCCGGAGATCGCGGCCAGGTCGGGATCGTCGGACAGGGCTTGCACCAGGAGGTCGAGCAGCCAGGAGCGGACCACGGTGCCCTTGGACCACGCGCGCAGGACGGCAGGTACGTCGACGATGGATTCTTCCGCCGCCAGCAGTTCGTACCCCTCGGCGTAGGCCTGCATCAGCCCGTATTCGATGCCGTTGTGCACCATCTTCGCGTAGTGGCCGGCGCCGACCGGGCCGGCGTGGACGAAGGAGTCCTCCCGGTCCCCGTCCGGTCGCAGCGCGTCGAAGACCGGCATCAGCCGGTCGATGTCGGCGGCGTCACCGCCGGCCATCAGTGCGTATCCGTTCCGTCGCCCCCACACTCCGCCGGAGACGCCGCAGTCGAGGTAGCGGATGCCGTGTTCGGCGAGGATGTCCGCGTTGAGCTTGTCGTCGGTGAACCGGGAGTTGCCGCCGTCGACGACGAGGTCACCGGGCGCGAGCAGCCGCGAAAGCTGCCCGATCACCTGGCGGGTCGGCGCACCGGCGGGCACCATCACCCACACCGCACGCGGCGCCGGAAGCGATTCGACCAACGCTTCGAGGCTGTCCACATCGCTGTCGGCGGCGTTCGGGTCGTATCCGATCGCCTCGAGTCCGCGTTCACGCAACCGCTCACGCATGTTCAGCCCCATTTTGCCCAGACCGACCAGTCCCAGTTTCATCGTCACCGTTCCACTTTCAATTTTCGAGTGCCTTGCCGAGGTCTATGTCTACGGGGGTTTCGGGGCCGCCTCACCTGACCGGACGGGCAGCTGACACTGGCCGCTCGGCCAAGTGCATTACCTCGCCGCGCCTTCGACACTGGTAGTCGACGCATTGTCCGAATGCGCGTGTGGTGGAGCGAAAGACGGAGTGCAACAGAAGTGACCGTGTCTGAAGTGCAGGAGTGGGACCCGCTGGCAGCGGGCTCGGACGGCCGGTTGGGTGAGGCGTTGATCGGCGATATCGGTCAGGTCACCGAACCGGCGTCGATGGTGATCTTCGGGATCACCGGGGATCTCTCGCGCAAGAAACTGATTCCGGCCATCTACGACCTCGCGCACGGTGGCCAGCTACCACCGGACTTCGATCTGATCGGATTCGCCCGCGACAGCACCGACGCCGAAACCCGGCTGCGCGAGGCGGTGATCGCGCACGCGCGCACACCCTTCGACCCTGCGGTGTGGAACGAGCTGGCCGAGCGGATCCACCTCGTGCAGGGGTCGTTCGACGACACCGCCGCGTTCGCCCGGCTCGCCGCCCGGCTGGCCGAGCTCGATGCCCGCCGCGGCAAGCCCGGCAACTACGTCTTCTACCTGTCCATCCCGCCGTCGACGTTCGCCACGGTCTGCGATCAGCTCGCGATCACCGGCCTGAACCGGGATGCCCACGGATGGCGCCGGGTGGTGGTGGAAAAACCTTTCGGGCACGACCTCGCCAGCTCGCAGACCCTCGGTGTCGCACTGGAACGAGTGTTTCCACCATCCTCGATCTACCGCATCGACCACTACCTGGGCAAGGAAACCGTGCAGAACATCCTCGCGCTGCGCTTCGCGAACGGAATGTTCGAGCCACTGTGGAACAACCGGCACATCGACCACGTGCAGATCACCATGGCCGAGAACGTCGGCGTGACCGGGCGCGCCGGGTACTACGACGGCGTCGGCGCCGCCCGCGACGTCATCCAGAACCACCTGCTGCAACTGTTGGCGCTGATCGCGATGGAAGAACCCGTCGCGTTCGACGCCGACAGCATCGCCGCAGAGAAGATCAAGATCCTCTCCGCCACCGAACTCCTCGGACCGCTCGCGGAGACAACGGCCCGCGGCCAATACGGTGCCGGAGTGGAGAACGGCGTTCCCGTACCAGGATTGGCTGACGAGGCAGGCTTCCCCGCCGACTCGACGACCGAGACCTTCGCGGCCCTGACAGTGGGCATCGCGACCCGCCGGTGGGCCGGCGTGCCGTTCTTCATCCGCACCGGCAAACGCCTGGCACGGCGCACCACCGAGATCGCGGTGACCTTCACACCCCCCGCCCACGGCTCACCCGCGGCCCGGGCCGCGGCGGTCTCGAACGTGCTCGTGTTCCGGGTCCAGCCGGACGACGGCATCGAGTTGCACATCGGCGCCAAACGTCCGGGCGGCGGCATGCACATTCAGCCGGTCAGCCTCGGGACGGACTTCCGGTCGGTGTTCGACCCGGCACCGGAGGCCTACGAGCGGCTGATCAGTGACGTGCTCCGCGGGGACGCCACCCTCTTTCCCCGCCGTGAGGAGGTCGAATGGTCCTGGCGGATCATCGATCCGCTCCTCGAACACTGGGCCGCCACGGGTCGCCCAGAGGACTATCCGTCTGGTGCGTCCGGCCCGGAGTCCGCGGAACGGATCCTCAGCCGGACCGGCCGGTCGTGGCGCCAGCTCTGACCCCTCCGGGCAGGTAGATGCGCGAGGTGGGACCGACGGAGGGGTTCAAGTCCCACCCACGCGGACGGCAGCTCAACCGGACTTCGACGATCTCGATGCCGCCGGTGCTCGTTGCGGATGCTCCTCGGCCCCACCGGACCCAGCTGGGGACCTGCTCTGCGTGTTGAGAGCGAACTCCGTTGACGCGATGGCTGCGGAACGGTCCTCGAACACCGCTCCACGCTCACTCAGTGACAGCACCACACCATACGGCGAAAGGCCCCGAACACGAACATGTTCGGGGCCTTTCGTGCACGCAGGACTACTTGGTAAGGGCGTCCTTGAGGGCCTTCGCCGCCGCGGCGGGGTCCTCGGCGCTGTAGATGGCACCACCGGCGACGGCGACGGCGGCACCGGCGTCACGGACGGCGGCGATGGTGTCGACCTTCACGCCACCGGCGACGGAGAACGGGACACCGGCGATCTTGCCGTCGTCGAGGAGGGTCTGGATCGAGTACCCGGGCTGGGCCTGCTCGTCGAGGCCGGCGTGGATCTCGACGAACGCGACACCGAGCTTGGCGATCTCGCGGGCTCGCTCGACACGGTTCTCGACGCCGATCAGATCGGCGACGACCTTCTTGCCGTGCTTCTGCCCTGCCTCGACGGCACCCTTGATGGTGGCATCACCGGCGGCGCCGAGGACGGTGACCAGGTCTGCGCCGGCGGAGAAGGCCAGGTCGGCCTCGAGGAAGCCGGCGTCGGCGGTCTTGAGGTCGGCGAAGACCTCCTTGTCCGGGTGCGCCGCCTTGATCGCGCTGATGGCGCTGAGGCCGGCGCTCTTGATCAGCGGGGTTCCGAGTTCGATGATGTCGACGTACGGGGCGACCTTGTTGGTCAGGGCCAGCGCGTCGGCGGTGGTGAGCAGATCGACTGCAACCTGCAGCTTCGTCATGTGTTTCTCCTGGTTATCTTCTGTTGGGGATTTGGGGTAGGGGTCGCTCAGCCGATGTTGGCGTGGCGTTCCCACAGCCGCTCGGCGGTCTGATCGACGTTGTGCCACAGCGCCTGGAACAGGGCGTCGAAGGCGAGGAGCACGGACTGCTCGAACAGGCTGCCCGCGTACTGGGCGGTGATGGCGGCGCTGTGGTCCTGCTTGTCGGCCGCGGGCAGGAGCAGGACCTCGTCGGCGCGCCGGGCGAGCGGCGAGTCCGGAGCGGTGGTGACGGCCAGCACCGAGGCACCCACCGTCTTCGCGGTATCGGCGGCGCCGACCACCGAGGCGGTGGTGCCCGACCCGGAGACAGCGATCAGCACATCGCCGCCGCCGACGGCGGGGGCGGTGACCTCCCCGGCCACGTGGACGCGCAGGCCAAGGTGCATCAGCCGCATCGCGGCCATCTGGACGGCCAGGCCGCTGCGCCCGTTGCCGATCACGAACACTGCGCGCGCGGACGTGATGAGCGAACCGGCGCGGTCCCACTGTTCTGCGGCAACGGAATTGAGCAGGCG
This sequence comes from Rhodococcus koreensis, assembly GCF_017068375.1. Classification (NCBI taxonomy): domain Bacteria; kingdom Bacillati; phylum Actinomycetota; class Actinomycetes; order Mycobacteriales; family Nocardiaceae; genus Rhodococcus; species Rhodococcus koreensis. The sequence continues at coordinate 48,582 of NZ_CP070610.1, read as the reverse complement.
CACGTTCTCGTCGAGCACAATGCGGCGCCCGTCACTGAACCGTGTGCGTGTCTGCTCGACGGTGACGGTCATGGTCCTCCTCGGTATAGCCGTTCTGGGTGTGAGAACAAGGCTGCCGACCCCGAGGCGATCGGGCACCCGGCCGGCCGGCCGGTTCGGGCTGGCCGGTTGGCCAGTGCCTTCTCGCGGCTACCGGCCATACTGTGGACGGGTGGTAAGCGTGGAGGACTCGGTTCGGTTGCAGGGCGATGCCTGGGTGGAGATGCGGAAGGTGATCACGGGACCGCTCCCGGACATCGCGGCCCGCTTCTCCCGGTTCCTTGGCCGATGGTGGCCGCACGACGCCCTGGTGATCTTCACCCGTGAATGCACCGGACGTCCCCGCAAAGTCGCCGGAAACCGCGAGATCGTCGACCGGGTGACCATCGACGAACTCGACGAGATCAAACAATCCATCGAACCCGGTGGTCTCTTTGCCGGAATCCGTTCGCTGGGAGGTGGACGCCGCCGAGTCTGGGCGGTCCGCGACTCCGGCGACACCCTGCTCGTCCTGGTCCCGCGGCCCTCTCAGGCAGGCGCACCCGACCCCGATGAGGTCGCAGCCGTGTTCGGGATCGTCGCGACCTCCATCCAGCACCAGGTGGCACAGGCCAGCCCCGACTATCTCGCCGAGTCACGGGCAGCGTCGAGTGAACGCGCCCGCACCATCGCCGAACTGACCGAGGTCCACGAGGCGACCCTGTCGTCGATCCTCGGAACCCTTCGCTCGAACGACCTCGACGACCGGAGATCCCGCATCACCGCGAGTGAGACCGCATCGGCCGCACTGATCGCGCTGCGGTCCGCGGGTGCCGCCGACCGCGCCCACTCCGAGGAGGCGGTCACCACCGCGTTCGCCAGACTGCAAGGCGAACTACGCCCCCTGCTACGTCACCGCGACGTCGACGTCGACTACGTCGACCCACCCGCCGACGGCCGCCCCCTCCCCGGTGAGGTGGCGCACGCGGCGCGGGCGATGGTCCGCGCCATCGTCCTGGCCTTCACCGCCCAACCGGTGCTGACCCGAATGCGGATCGCGTGGGACTGCGACGGCGACAATGTCCTCATCGAGGTCCGCGACCAGGGACCCGGCGAAATCGACCGAACAGCCCTCACACGCCAGCTGGCCGGACGGCTGCACACCTTGCGTGGTGGGATCGACATCGAATCCATTGCCGGATGGGGGAGCCGGGTCACCCTGACCATCCCCCTGGATCCCCCGGCCGTGCGCCCGGACGAGCACCTGCTGTCCACACTGAACCCCCGCGAACTCGAAGTCCTCGCCCACCTCGCAATGGGAAAACGCAACCGCGCCATCGCCGAAGAACTCGGAATCAGCCAGAGCACCATCAAGTTCCACGTCGCCAGCGTGCTCAAGAAACTCGACGTCGCCAACCGTGGGGAAGCCAGCGCGATCGGGATCCGGGCGGGGATTGTCTCCGGCGAGGCACATCCAGCGCCCGGCCCAGGCTAGAGACCACAACCCATCTAGGCGGCGTACGCCCAGGTCAACCGTGCCGCGGTTGCGTCGACGCAACATTGACCGGCATTATGTCAGTGCCTGAGGCAGTAGCCGAGGGAAGTGGTTCGTGTAGGAGGTCTCCGGGGCGTAAGTACCCCTGTAGGCAGCCCCACCAAGCGGTTTCCAGCCTTGCGCGCCCACCTCGCACGAGGGCCTCTCCGATCCGGAGGGGCTTTCTTCGTCTCTTCAGAGCCTCACCACGGTGATGCGGTGTGCGATCTTCGCCCGCATGCTGCCACTTCGCCCCCAGGCCCACGCATGCACGTTTCAACAACGGGTTGGTGGTTCGGTGGGAGTGTCAGGTTTCGGTGGACAAAGCTCTGGCCAATCAGTTTTGTTCTTACACGGTCTGATTCGTCCTTCGAACGTGCGTGTATACGCATTGAGAGCCGGTTCCGGGGCCGTGCCCGGCACGGTGCTGTCCGCCGGCCCGGGCGACGAACTGCAAGGTGCGCGGCGGCTCGGTCCACGGCTCGTCGCCTGCACAGTCAACTTCTCGTTGGCTTCAGGCACGGTATCGCTGAATGTCATCCGCAGACAGAGGATTACGTGATCGACACGGATTGGGCTCCGGGCGGGATCGTCATGAATGCCGGTCTCACCGCACGGCACCTTTCGGGGCATGTCAAGTCGTAACGTGTCCGGCGGCTGCCCTATCGCGCACCGTGGGGTCCGTGTCGCTTGGATGAGACGGTTTGAACTGACGTTTCTGGCTTACCGTGGCGGTATGAGAGGTGATGAGGCTCGCGTGGCCCGGGACTTCGCGGGGTGGTTGTCGTCTCAGGGGTGGACGGTGCGTACCGATGCGGATTTCGTCGACATTGTTGCAGAGAAGGACGGCCACCGGCTCTACGTCGAGGTCAAGGGTGCGAGCGCCGCGCCGGGGTTGGATGTCGATACCGCGATCGGGCAGCTGGTGCGGCGGATGCCGAGCGAGGCGGATCAGTCGGTGTCGTTTGCGTTGGTCGTTTGTGACGAGCCGCTTTCGGTGGAGGCTGGTGTGCGGGCACCTCAGCGGATTCTGGATCTGTTGGGGATGGCGCTGTATGCGGTCGATGAGGACGGCGGCGTGCGGCAGCTCTTCGGCCGCGCATGAAGACTGTCCTTGGCACGGGCGGGGATGGACAGCAGGGTGGCCGGTAGCATCGCCACACCCGCGATGGTGGGGGTAGTGCGGTGATGGGGCGGTAGCTCAGTCGGTTAGAGCCGTGGACTCATAATCCATTGGTCGCGGGTTCGAGCCCCGCCCGCCCCACCGCGTTCATCGCCGGCCCTCAACAGGCCGGTGGAGGGACGGGTCAGGCCGCCCGGATCGAGTGTGTGCGAGGCAGTGACATGGCCGTGGCGGATTCCCGGTCGGTAGGTGGTGAATCTTTCGAACACGGTGCTGCAGACCGGTGACTGCCGCGGCGCGGTACCTACCCCAGGTACCGGGTGGGTGTTGTGCCCGGCGTCGGTCACCTGGGCCCGTATCAGGTGGCGCTGCGTTCGGCGGATCCCACCGCATCGAGCACGGCGGCACGCGTGGAGACGTCGGGGGTGAGAGCTGTATCGATAGTTCCGATGTTGAGCCGTTGCCGCCACCTGGCCTCGTCGAATGGCGATGGGCGCGTATCGGACAGGAACTTCTCGACGGTGTGGAGGAAGCGCAGGGGGTCGTCCCGGAAGGGGAAGTGACCGGCGCCCGGGAAGATTTCCAGCCGCGAATCCGGCATTGCCGCGTGCGCGGTGTGGGCGTGGCTGACGGGGATGACCGTATCGTGATCTCCCCAGATGAGTTGTACAGGAAGACTTGCCGTCAGATAGCAGCGGTCGAGCATGGTTACCGTCTGTCCGCGCCAGTCGACCACCGCCCGCAGGGTGCGTAGGTAGGCCTCGTATGCGGTGGGGTCGGGCAGTTCGGTCAAGATCCGCACCAGATCCGGTGTGTCGTGCAGCGTCGCACCGGGGTGCAGGGCAGTGCCGTGCAGCCGAGTCAACAGGGTTCCCACCCACCGCACCGCGGGCACCGCTCCGGGCAGGCGCAGCAATTTCAGTGCCTCGTTGAGGATCGGCGTCGCCGCGAGGCGCAGTAGTGGGTGAACGTCGGTGGTGATACCGCCGGCGGAAACCAGGATGAGCCGATCCACCATTTGTGGGAATTGGTAGGCGAACTGCATCGCGATGCCGCCGCCGAGCGAATGTCCGATCACGGTGGCGTGGTCGATTCCCAGGGTCGAGAGTAGATCGCGCATGCCGTTGGCGTAGGCGGCGACGGAATAGTCGGCGCGGGGTTTGTCGGAGCGTCCGTGGCCGAGTAGGTCGGGTGCGATCAGGGTGTAGTTCTCGGCGAGGTGCGGGATGATCTCGGTCCAGGTCGACGAGTTGTCGCCGATGCCGTGCAAGAGCAGCAGCGCGGGGCCGTCACCGGTCATGCGGAAGGCGCGTCGGTACCCGTGGATGGTGCGGAACATCATCTGCGGCTCGGCGTCGGGCACCGGCCGGAGCCTGCGTATGCGACTGGGGTTCATCGCACCCTCCTCGACTGTCGCGTTCTACGTCGATTCTTCGCTTTGCATCGTCGACACACGTGACGACACGCCCCACCCGAGGGTGTCGACATCAGGAGGGTTGTTGCCTCCTCGTGCCCCGACATAGACGCGAGAACGTTCGCTGGTTATTCGCGCTGGAGGCCGCGGCGTTACACCCACGTCGGCGCGATTCGGGTCGAGTGTTGTTCGCTCCCGGACGGGATCCGATCAGTCCTTGTCTGTTACGTGGGTCGGCTACCGTGGGGGTTTGTGGCAGCAGGTATTCCGGTGCCGTCGCCGAAGATGACGCCGAGCCCCGAGGTTGGGCTCGACTTCGCTCGGGAATGGGTGGAGTTCCTCGATCCCGACGACGCCGAGCATCTCATCGCCGCGGACATGACGTGGCTGCTCTCGCACTGGACCTGCGTGTTCGGCACCCCGGCCTGCCAGGGCATCATCGCGGGCCGACCCGACGACGGCTGCTGCTCGCACGGCGCGTTCTTCACCGACGAGGACGATGTCGAGAGGTTGCACGAGTCGGTGAAGCTGCTCAGGCCCGAGGACTGGCAGTTCAGGAAGCAGGGTCTCGGGAAGAGGGGGTACATCGAGGAGGACGAGCTCGACGGCGAGCCGGCGCTGCGGACCCGCCGTTACAAGGGTGCATGCATCTTCCTCAACCGTCCCGGCTTCGAGGGTGGCATCGGGTGCGCGCTGCATGCGATGGCACTCGAGCGTGGCATCGAGCCGCTCGAGGTGAAGCCGGACGTGTGTTGGCAGCTGCCGATCCGGCGCACCCAGGAATGGGTGGAGCGACCCGACGGCGAGCCGGCGCTGCGGACCCGCCGCTACAAGGGTGCGTGCATCTTTCTCAACCGTCCCGGCTTCGAGGGTGGCATCGGGTGCGCGCTGCATGCGATGGCGCTCGAGCGTGGTATCGAGCCGCTCGAGGTGAAGCCGGAAGTGTGTTGGCAGCTGCCGATCCGGCGCACCCAGGAATGGGTGGAGCGACCCGACGGCGAGCAGGTCCTGAAGACGACGATCACCGAGTACGACCGCCGTGGTTGGGGTGAGGGCGGCGCGGACCTGGACTGGTACTGCTCCGGCTCGCCGGACGCGCACGTCGGCGCCATGGCGGTGTGGCAGTCGTATGCGCCGGAGCTCACCGAGTTGCTCGGCGAGGCCGCGTATCGGGAGCTGGCGCGGCTGTGTAAGCGGCGGCAGGGCCTCGGCCTGGTTGCCGTGCATCCGGCGACCGCGGCCGCCGAGAAGAAGTCCCGCTGATGGGTTGTTGGGAGCGCGCGAACCAAGTAGTTTGCACTTATAAGTGCAAATCGCTACGATTTGTGCATAGGAGGTGCTTGAGATGAGCGCAGTTGTGACCGATCGTGCCGCGAAGACCACCCTCACGGTCACGTCCACGGAGGTTGAGCAGGCCGGCTCCGTAGATCCGGTCAGCCTGGAGTCGGCGGTACCCCCGGAGCTTGCGCGGATCCTCACCGCGGTGGTGGCGGTCGTTGCCGCTGGCGGCACCGTCACGATCGGGTCGGTGCCGAGTGAGGTCACCACCACGACCGCGGCCCAGATGCTGGACATCTCCCGCCCGACACTGATGAAGCTCATCGGCGAGGGCGAGATCCCCGCCCACAAAGTCGGCACCCACACCCGGTTGAAGAGCAGTGATGTGATCGCCTACCAAGAGCGGCAGCGTGCCACGCAGCGAGCAGCGTTCGACGACCTTCGCGCGTTCGAAGATTCAGAAGGCATGACGTACTGACCGGTGCTCGGAGTCCACGGGATCTCTGCGTCTATCCTCGTCGGGTGAGCGCAGGGGTTCTGACGGATGCAAACGTCCTCTATTCGAGGACACTCCGAGACTGGATATGCCTCCTCGCTTTCCGGAAAGCGCCGATGTTCCACTTGACGTGGACCGAGGACATCCTCGCGGAGCTGGTCTACCACATCCGGAAGAAGCACCCGCACTACTCCGACGCGCAGGTCGGCGGCATCCGGGACCGTATCATCGCGGTGGCGCGAAACGGCCGGATCAAGGGCTACGTCATCGATTCCGGCCTCGCGTACACCGACGACTACGACGCCCACCTGCACGCCGCCGCCGTGCACGGTGGCGTCCAGTACGTCGTGACCGACGACAAACGCTTCCTGGACTTTGCTGCAGCGAACGACGAGATCCTCACCTACGAGGTGTACACGGCGGACGACTTCCTCATGCTGGTGAACCAGAACTCACCTGCGGCGGTGCGTGAAGTGCTGCTCGAGCAGATCGACTATCACCGTCGGCGCGGCGGCGCATTCAACCTCCCTGCCTCTTTGGATGCCTCTGGGGCAACACAATTCGCGCATCTGATCCGTGAAATGATGCGCAGTCGAGCCGTCGCCGAAGCGCTTGCGCGTCCGCTCACTGCCACCGCCGAATGACCGCTTACGGTCCGGCTTGGCATTTAGTGATTGCGTCGCGCGTAGATAGTGGCCGCTGGGCGACGAGATCAGCTCGGCCTCCCACCGAGATACTCCAGCGTGTGGCCACCTGGATCTCGCAGGCGATCGCGGGAGGCGCGGTACCGGTGCGACAGGACTCGTCGACCAAAAAGTGATTCGCGGTCGGATCGGGCGGACTGGTGCCGTGGGGCCGCCCCAGCGCGCGCCTGCGCCGTAGGGTTCGGTACCGCTGCGTCCAGAGTTCGGGAGACGCTGCACCGCCGGAATTGCGGGCACAGTCGTCGGTGAGTAGATGGTGGGCCGTAAGACGCACGTCCGCTCGCCGTCCTGAACCCAGAAATTGTCATTGCCGCCACATCAAATCCGCAGCCGCTGAAGCAATGTCGGAATGTCATTGGAGATTAGCCTGTGCCATGGCGAGCCACGCTGGTCCTGCACGAAGGTCGGTGAATGTGAGGTTGAGCTTCAAGTGGGTCGTGTTGGTCTGCCCCCATGGACAATGTCTTTAGACAGTTGAAAATGTCAGTTCGGGTGAGCTCCCTCAGTACGGAGACGGACTTGCCGTTACTGTGTGCGGTCGACGATTGCCGATGTAGAAGGAGAGCACGATGGCGGTATCACCGAGGAATTCCGAAGGTTCGGCGAAGAGGACGACCAAGGAGATCCGTCAGTGGGCGATCGGAGAGGGCCGTGAAGTGTCGCCCCGCGGTCGGATTCCGGCCGAGATCGAGCGAGCCTTCCATGACGCTCAGGCAGAAACGGCGCCAGCGAGGAAGGTAGCCGCGAAGAAGTCGGTCGCGAGGAAGACTGCCGCGAAGAAGTCGGTCGCGAGGAAGACAGACGCGACGAAGGCAGTCGCCAAGAAGGCACCGGCGGCGAGGAAGACTGCCGCGAAGAAGTCGGTCGCGAAGAAGACGGACGCGACGAAGGCAGTCGCGAAGAAGGCACCGGCGGCGAAGAAGGTGGTTGCGAAGAAGGCTCCGGCGAAGACAACAGCGCCGAAGACGACGGCCGCGGAGAAGATAGCCGCGACGAAGGCGCCGGCGAAGAGCGCGGCGGCGGTCCGCAAGGCTCCGGCGAAGGCGACGACCAAGGAGATTCGCGAGTGGGCGATCGGAGAGGGCCGTGACGTGTCGCCTCGCGGTCGGATTTCGGCCGAGATCGAGCAAGCTTTCCATGACGCTCAGGCAGAAACGGCGCCCGCGAGGAAGGTAGCCGCGAAGAAGACAGCCGCGGCGAAGAAGGTGGCTGCGGAGAACGCGGTTGCGAAGAAGACTCCGGCGAAGAAGGTGGTTGCGAAGAAGACTCCGGCGAAGACAACAGCGCCGAAGACGACGGCCGCAGCGCCGAAGACGACGGCCGCGGAGAAGATTGTCGCGACTAAGGCGCCGGCGAAGAAGGTGGTTGCGAAGAAGACTCCGGCGAAGACAACAGCGCCGAAGACGACGGCCGCAGCGCCGAAGACGACGGCCGCGGAGAAGATTGTCGCGACTAAGGCGCCGGCGAAGAGCGCGTCGGCGGTCAGCAAGGCTTCGGCGAAGACGTCGGTCCCGGAGACGACGGCAGCGGCGAAGACGGCGGCTGTGGAGTCGGTCGCGGAGACGACGGCCGTGAAGAAGAAGGCCGCGAGGAAGGCTCCGGCGAAGACGTCCGTCGCGAAGACGTCGGTCGCGAAGTCGGCGGCTGTGGAGTCGGCTGCTGATGCGACGGCCGTGAAGAAGGCTCCGGTGACGGGAGCGGCGGCGGGCACCGCTCCGGCGAAGGCGACGACCAAGGAGATTCGCGAGTGGGCAATCAGGGAGGGCCGTAAAGTGTCCTTCCGCGGTCGGATTTCGGCCGCGATTGTGCGAGCCTTCCATGACGCTGCGTCAAAGTTGCCGCTCCCGCTCGGTTGAAACGGGTGGGGGTCCGCTACTGAGCGTGACCGACCGACTCTTGTTGCCGCGGTACGCCGTTCGGGTGATCATATGTTCGGCACCGTGGAGGTCACCATCGAGGAGCTTGCCGAGTTGCTCGAACGCCAAGTCCCTCCTCCGTGACCAGGATGCTGCGCCGCACTGACGGTCCACCCTGGTCAGATCTCACGACGAGCCTCCCGACCCGGGCCACGGCATCGAGCACCAATCCGGATGACGGCCCGCACAGTGAAAGCCGGGTCGACACGCCGGCGACGGTGCTCGGTCAGGACGCTGTATCTTGTCGTGGGGCGACGGGTGCGCGCATGCGCTCGACGCACTCGCCGGTCGGCTCGACTCCGACCGCGCCGAACTCATTCGCCTGGCCGCCCGCCAGCTCCTGGCGAACTGGCGTGACCTCGATCAGGCGGTGACCGAGGGGATCTACCGCGGGGACGCGAACCGGGACCTGCTGATCGCCCGGAACACCCGCCGCCGGCAGACCGCGGCCGCAAACCGGGCCACCCACCCGCCTGCCGCTAGGAGGGCGCCGAGCCCGCAGGGGAACCCGTTCGGGAAACGGCATGTCTTCCGGTTCGATGAGGACACCAAACGCCGCCTCGAGGAGCTGGCGGACGAGTACGGTCCCCGCCGGATGTCCGCGCTGCTGCGGGTTGGGATTCGCCGACTCATCGAGAACCCGGCGGCCGATGAGGCCCTGGCGCAGGCACGCCGCGTCGCCGCCCCGCCGCGCACAGCCCGGGTCGACGTCGCCCTCGACGACGAACGGGACTGCCCCGGCTCTGGTTGACACCTGACCTGTGAGGGATCTGCCCTCACGGTGGAAGGATGATCGACATGCCAAAGCCGTACCCGGAAGAGTTCCGCCGCGACGTCGTCGCCGTGGCCCGCAAACGCGAAGCCCCGCTGGAGCAGATCGCGAAAGATTTCGGGATCTCCGAGACTTGCCTGAAGAACTGGCTGCGCAAGGCCGACATCGAGGACGGCACCCGACCGGGCCTCACACGAGACGAATCCGACGAGCTCCGCGAGGCCCGCAAACGTATCCGGCTGCTCGAACAGGAAGCGGAGGTGATGCGCCGGGCGGTGGCCTACCTATCGAGGGACGTCAACCCGTTACCCTTTTCAAAGTCGGAAACAACCCGCTTCCGACCACTGAACTGGACACCTCGGCATGACTACGTAAAATGATGTTCCCGCTGGTCCGTGAACTTGCCGCCGACGGTATCGCCGTCGCGGTGACCTGCCGGGTGCTGGGATTCTCCCGGCAAGCGTTCTACAAGTGGAACACCGATCCCGTGTCCCGACGGGACTGGGACGATGCCCATCTGATCAACGCCGCACTCGATATCCACGCCGGCGACCCGGAATTCGGATACCGGTTCATCGCCGACGAACTACCCACCCACGGCATCGTCGCCGGCGAGAACCGCGTCCACCGGCTGTGTTCGCAGCAGCGGATCTTCTCGGTGTTCGCCAAGAAGCGAGGACTTCATCGTCGCTCCGGGCCACCGGTCCATGACGACCTCGTCAGGCGGCAGTTCACCGCGAAGCAGCCCGACCGGTTGTGGTTGACCGACATCACCGAGCACTGGACCGATGAGGGCAAGCTCTACCTATTAGTTACGTGGAATCACGCCGGGGGCGGGTTGTTCGTCCCGCGGTGTCACCACGAGCTGAGGGGCCCTGTTGACTGTGTCGATGAACTTGGAGGAGAAGTGGCCGGTGCTGTGCCGGCACGAGCGGGCGGCCGAGTGGTTGCGGATCTGGACCGATCTGGGGCGGGCGCCTCGCACGATCGACGCGTATGCGCGCGGCCTGGCCGAGTATCTGCTGGTCTGCGATCGCGAGGGCATCGACCCGGTTGTTGCCACCCGGGCCCAAATCGCCCTGTTTGTAAGGGAGTTGCGGACTCGCCCGAGCCGACGCGGTACCAACGTTGTCGCGTTGGACTCGGGTTCGGGTCTGGCGAACGCGACGCTGCAGCAGCGGCTGGTTCCGGTGCGGTTGTTCTACGACTTCCTGGTCGAGGAGGGCGTGCGCGAGTCCAACCCGGTCGGTCGCGGGCGTTACACGCCGGGCCGGCACTTCGGTGGGCAGTCCCGGCCGCTGGTCCCGCGGATGGTCAAGTTGCCCTGGATCCCCGGCGAGGCCGAGTGGTTCCAGCTGCTTGACGCGTTCCGGCTCGAGCCGATCCGTAACCGGCTGATGCTGGCGCTGGCCTACGACTCGGCGCTTCGCCGTGAAGAGCTGTGCTCGCTGCGCACCGACGATCTCGATCCCGCGCACCGCACGCTGCGGGTGCGGGCGGAGACGACCAAGACCCGTCGGGGGCGGGTGGTGCCGTACTCGGCGGCGACCGGGGTGCTGCTGTCGGGCTACCTCGCGCACCGGGCCGGGATCAGCCGCGCCCGGGGGCCGCTGTTCTTGTCCGAGTCACGGCGCAATTACGGTGAACCGCTGAGCTTGTGGAGCTGGTCGAAGGTGGTGCGGCGGGTCGCGTTGGCTGCTGATGTTCCGCAGTTCTCCACGCACACCACCCGACACCTGTGTCTGACCGACCTGGCCCGGATGGGCTGGGAGCTGCACGCAATCGCAACGTTCGCCGGGCACCGTTCCACCGAGTCGACACTGACCTACATTCACCTGTCGGGCCGGGATCTTGCGGAAAAGCTGAATCGTTCGATGACGCACCTGCATGCGCAGCGCATCAGCATGCTCACCGCAGCCGATGCCGACGGGACGGGTCCGGCGTGACCGCCGCGGTTCGTGCCGTCGGCAAGACGGAAGCCATGCAGCCGGGGTGGACGTTTCCGTTGTCCCTCGAACGCTACGACCAGCGGGGGGAGCTGACCGATGCGGAGCACCGCGCTCTGCGCGAGTTGGGCCCGAAGGCATTGCGCCGCAACAGAGCACGGGGAATCCCACGCCGGACCGCGACCCACTGGACGGCGCTGGCCCGTCTCGTCGAGCCGCTCGACACCGCGCGGGCCGGGTTGCATCATGGCGATGACACCCGGTTTCGCCGGGCCGGGGCGCACGCGGCCGCGATCATCTTGCAGAACTGCGTGGACACGAGCCGGTCCTACTGGGCGTGGACGACCGAGGACTGGGCGCAGCTGTGTGGTTCGAGCGCCGAGGCCTTCGTCGCAGCCAGGGAACTGCCGACCGAGACCACGGTGCGTCCCTTCCTGCTCGCGCTGGCCTATCTGCTCGGCGGCTTCGACGACTTCCAGCTGTTGGGCACGTTCAACCGGCTGCACCTGGCCCGCTTCGTCTTCGGCGCCGGGATTGTCGAGGAGTCGATGCGCCAGGCCAGCGCGGTCCTGGACCAGTGGGGCTACCGCGGCGCCGCGAGCGGCAAGCACCGCCTGCGTGGGGTGTTCAGCCAGGCGCTGCTGATCAACCGCAGCCCCAGGTTGGAGGACCTGGACACCGCGGCGTTCGAGCGGCTGCGCGCGCATCCGGCAACAGGTGACCACCACGGCGAGATGCTCTACGCGCTGCAACGTGCGGTCGCCGCACTCGGACACTGCGACCCGCCGGTGCGCACCGGGCACCACCACGCACCCGGCATCGAGGGCACTGCCACAGCCTGGGCCGGCTGGGTCGAACGCTGGCACGACACCTCGACGCTCACCCCGCGGGTCCGCGCCGCCGTGCGCACCATCATGGCCAAGGCCGGGCGATGGTTGGTCGCAGAACATCCTGAGATCACCGAACCCGGGCAATGGACCCGTCAGACGTGCGCCGCCTGGGTCGCGGCCGTGGACCGCATGAACGTCGGCGACTACGTCCAGCGACGCGACCACCTCCACACCCGTGCTGGAACACCGATCTCCCCGCGCACCAAGGCCCACAACCTGATGGCGACCCGCACCTTCTTCCGCGACTGCCAGGAGTGGGAGTGGATCGGTCGCCGCTTCGACCCGGCCCGGGCACTTGCGGTACCCCGCAGCGTGTCCGCGCTGATCGGCACCAACCCACGCGTCATCGCCGACGAGGTCTGGGCGAAACTGCTCTGGGCCGGGCTGAACCTCGACCAGGACCATCTGCCCGGCAACTCCGCCGACACCTACTACCCGATGGAGCTGATCCGGGCGATCACGCTGACCTGGCTGTTCAGCGGCCTGCGCAGCGACGAGTTGTCCCGCCTTCGAATCGGCTGCGTGCGCTGGCAACACAACGGTCAGCCCATTGCTGCCGACTCGCCCGACGTGCTCGCCGAGGACGCCGTCTGCCTGCTCGACGTGCCCGTCCACAAGACCGGCACCGCGTTCACCAAACCCGTCGATCCTCTACTGGGACAGGCGATCGAGGCCTGGCAGGCGCTGCGCCCGCCTCAGCCGACGACGCTCGACCGCAAGACCAGCGAACAGGTGGACATGCTCTTCGCTGTCCGCGCGCACCCGGTCGCGAAGAACTACATCAACCGCACGATCATCCCTGCGCTCTGCGCCAAGGCCGGTGTCCCGAGCAGCGACGTCCGCGGCAACATCACCAGTCACCGGGCCCGGTCCACGATCGCGACCCAACTCTACAACGCCAAGGAACCGATGACGCTGTTCGAGCTGCAGGCATGGCTCGGACATCGCACCCCGACCGCCACGCAGCATTACGCGAAGATCAGCCCGAACACCCTTTCCAAGGCCTACACCGAAGCCGGTTACTTCGCCCGCAACGTGCGCACCATCGAGGTGCTGCTGGACCGCGATGCCGTCACTTCCGGCGCCGCCGCCGCCGGGCAGCCCTGGCAGCACTACGACCTCGGCCACGGATGGTGCAGCTACAGCTTTTTCGAGCAGTGTCAGCACAGGATGGCCTGCGCACGCTGCGACTTCTACACCCCGAAAGACTCCAGCAAAGCCCAGCTGCTCGAGGCGAGCGGCAACCTGCAGCGCATGCTCGCCAGCATCCCGCTTACCGACGACGAGCGCGCAGCCGTCGACGACGGACACACCGCAGTCACCGCCCTGCTCGACCGGCTCACCGACGTCCCCACACCCGCCGGGCCCACCCCGCGTGAGCTCGGTACCCCCGCGACCGTGACCCTGCTGCCGATCGTGCAAGTCCGACCCGGGAAACCCTGATGAACTTGACAATCTTGATTCCACATAATCTGCGCGATCAAGGACTGCTTCTCCACCCGGATCGTCGGCTATTCGATCGCCGACCGGATGACCGCGGACCTGGCATGTTCGGCGCTGCGAAATGCCATTGCGCTCCGCGGACCGGACGGCACCGTCGTACATTCCGATCGCGGCAGCCAGTTCCGTTCCGGGATCTTCGTAGAATTGCTGACCTGCAATGGTTTACAAGGATCAATGGGGAAGGTGGGGGCATGTGGTGACAATGCCGCGATGGAATCGTTCTTCGCGTTGCTGCAACGCAATGTCCTCGACCGTCGCCGCTGGAGCAGCCGTGAGGAACTACGGTTGGCGATCGTCGAGTGGATCGAGAAGACCTACCACCGGCGTCGCCGGCAACGCGGTCTCGGTCGACTGACACCCGTCGAATATGAGACGCTCCATCAGACCGCACACGCGGCCTGAAACTGCACACCCCGTGTGTCAACCAGGGTGGGGGCAGTCCCAACTCCTCGCGCACCTCGACGCCCTCGCCGACCGGCTCGGCTCGAACCGCCAGGAGCTGGTGCATCTGGCGGCCACACGCATCCTCCGCTTCCATCACAACATCGAGAACCGGATGCTCGACGAGATGTTCCGCGCCCCGAACAACCGGAAACACCTACTCGCCAAACATGCCCGCCCTGAACGGATTCGTCGGATGGACCGCGGCAGCGGCACCTGACCTGCGAGAATGGGCGGTGGGTCGGGCCCCGCACCACCGGAGGACCCATGTCTTTCGTTTCTGCGCCTCGCCCTCGTCGCGTCCACCGCGGCCGCCGCCCTGTCCCTGACCGCGGCGCCCGCACACGCCGCCCCAGCTCCGAGTGGGTGCGACATGCAGTTCTTCGCGGTCGGTGCCATGTCGAGCTGTGCACCCGGATCGGTGAATACCCACCAATTGGAACTGGTGTGCGTCCCGTTTACCAATATTGTTTATCCCGCCAACACCATCACCGTGTGGGGGCCGGAGGTGCCCACCTTCTTGCCATCCATCGCACTGTGTCCGCCGCCCATCTACTTCGTGCTCGGCCCCCTGGGGGACACCCGGGTGCACACCCGATAGGACCCCCGGCTGTTCCTGCGCCGTACAACCGGCAGGTGACCTGCGGAGATGGGCACGTGCCCGGGGTCGGTGCCCCTGATCGGCTGCGGCCGCCAGTAGGGTTCTGCCTGCTGTATCGAGACGTGAGAGATCGGGGAACTGTGGCGCGCAAGGTAGTTGTCGAACTCGTCGACGACATCGACGGAACCGTCTTCGGTGAGGACGGGGAGAGCATCACCTTTTCCGTCAACGGGGTGGACTACGAAATTGATCTGAAAGGCAAGCACGCCAGCAAGTTTCACAAGCAGATCGGATTCTTCATCGAGCACGCCACCCCGGTCGGCGGCCGCAAACGACGTTCCGATCGTTCCGTGGTCTCGGACGCCCCGGTGCGGCGGCGCGGGAACGGCAAGGAGATCCGCGCCTGGGCGGCCGAACAGGGCTATGAAATCTCGTCGCGCGGGCGCATTCCCGCCGAGGTCGAGCAGGCGTACCAGGACCCACTGAACGCGAAGGAGCGTTGATGCGATCGCTGCGTAATCCCTGGTACCGGGCCTCGGTGCGCCGAGCGGCGAGCGAGCATTGGCTGACCACCGGCAGCCGGGGGTTACGTGGCATGACCGGTGAGCCGGTGGAACTCAGCGACACCGAGGCCGCCGCCGTCCTCGCTGCCCTGGTCGAAACCACCGGTGGTCGGTGGCCGGCCCACCCCGCGCGTATCGCCCGCACGCTCCGCCGGCTCGGCATCGACGGCAACACCGAGCAGATGGCCACTGCCATCACCGCTCTGGTCAGCGACCCGGACTGGCCCCACCGCGCCCGCGAGATCACGTCCAGCGCATCGGACTGGTAAGCCGGATTGGCTCAGTCACCTGGGGAGATGACACGTCCCCATCGTGGGCAGGGCTAAGGAGATGTTGTACCGATCTGCATCCTCCTGGCGAGCCGATCCGTCGAGCGACCGCCCGGTGACGTCGACGGAACCCACTCGCCCCTGCCGCGTATGAAATCCCTGGTCAACCGACTCCAGAATTTCTGCAGTGGCGAGTGTAGACATTGAGGTGTCGCTGTTGTAGAGTTCCTTTCGTCGCAAGGAAAGAGTTCACGAAGTGCGGGAGAGGATGAACTGCCCGCAGAGAAGTGCCGCAAGACCAGGATGTGCCGGGCAAGGGTTGATGTGAGTGTGTAAGGCCCCGGCATTTCCGACCGGCGGCCGGGCAGGCAAGAGGAGCCTGGCAGCCGGCAAAAGTGCAGTGAATAAGGAAGTGAAACCCGCTCCGGCCCCCGGTGCCTCACGGTGCCGGGGGCCCTGTCCGTCTGAAAGGTGTCACCCCATTCAGCAAGACTGGCCCGATCACAACCCGGCCGGGAAGCTCGACGACGAGGACTACCCGGCCTACAGCATGGGCCATGCCGCCGAGATCCTCGGCGTGACACAGGCATTCCTGCGCAGCCTCGACGCCGCGAAGCTGCTCACACCCGGACGCTCCGAGGGCGGCCACCGCCGCTACTCCCGATACCAGCTCCGTCTCGCCGCCCGAGCTCGCGAACTGATCGACCAGGGCACCGCACTCGATTCCGCGTGCCGCATCATCATCCTCGAAGACCAACTCGCCGAGGCCCGACGCATCAACACCGAACTCCAGCACCCCCACCGCCCCAAGTCGGATCAGCCCGGCCCCGCATCCGGCTGAAACACCGCCGCCTGTCGCCGAACGGGAGATGACGATGTCCAAGGACCAACCCGAGGGAGCGTTCGACAGCACGGTGTCGCATGCGGTCCCCGATGGTGATTCAGATTCGCGCATACCGCAGATTCCGGCCGAGTCCGCTACGCCGGCCGCGGGCGCTGCGAAACACCTGCAGTTCTCCGCGCGGGTGGACCCCGAACTGCTGCGGCAGGTGAAAATCGAAGTAGCCACCCGTGGAACGACTATGCAGGCAGCGACGGCCGAAGCGTTCCGGCTGTGGCTGTCCTCGAAGTAGGCCCGTATACGGGCATGGGACACATCCAAGGTGAGTGCGAGTGTCTCACTTCATTTTGTTCGTCACTTCGCTCACTGCACTCTTGAGCCACCACCGGAGCTCCCGACTTCCGACCAATCGCGCGCCATCTCCGAACCGGTTTGATGCCTGCGACGTGAACGGCACCGGATCGCCCTCGACCACAGGCTCTTGCGTCACGCGCCCGTGTTGTTTGACGGCGAGCGTTTCCAGTTCGAGTTCGGCTGTCGTAGTCATCTGTATTGTCCTCTCGTGGGCCGGGTTCGGTCGGATCACGTGCGTTTCGTGGGGGTCACTGACGGTGCGCCCCGGGTAGTTCGGTGGTGAGTGCCTGGTTGGCGGCGGCGAGCAGCCCGGCGAAGGTGCGGGCGATGAGCGGGGCGGCGACGGTGGTGAGCGTGGCGCCGATGACCGGTGTGGTGACGGCGAAGGTGCTGGTCCACACGACTGTGGTGCCGTCCCGGTGGGGGTGGAATTCGACGCGGCCGTGGTCGTGCCGGATGCGCGGCACGCTGCGGCGGATGCGGTAGTCGAAGCTGTACGGCGGGTCGTAGCCGGTGATCTCTTCCTCGAACCAGGCCAGGGCGCTGGTGACAGCGCGACGGGCGCCCTTACCGTAGGGGGCGTCGTGACCGGGGGTGAGGAGTTTCGCGGCCAGCACCAGAGGCGAGGCGGTGTAGTTGGTGACCGTGCTCAGCCAGTCGAACACCACCTGCGGGGGTGCAGGGATGGTCCGTTCGACGGTGACGGTGCGGGGCTTCATCAGCTGGATTCCTTCTGGTCGCAGGAGTGTGATCGGGTCACCGGTCCGAGGCGGGTGGGGACGCGCTTGCGCCGGGGCTGGACCGGGTTCGGTCATGTACGTGTGGTGGTCGTGGTGCGGGCCTTCTGGCCGCGGAGGGTGGTATCGGTGGCGACGGCCAGCGGATCCCAGTTCTTGTCGTGCTCGGGCAGCTGGTCGGCGTTGCCGAACACGGTGCCGTTGCGAATCTCTGCGAACAGGTCGCGTTGCAGGACGGCGCCGGCAGCGCCGACGCCGGAGAGCATGACTCCTTCGACGCCCGGGCCCCAGCCCTGGCTGGCACCGGCAAGGTAAAGCCCCGCAATGTCGGGTGGTTACAGGTCGATGGTGAGTTGGGTGGAGTTGGCGCGGTCGGTGCACAGGAGCATGGTGTCTGGTTCGTCGAGGAAGGCTGATCGTCCGCGGTGGTCGACGTCGCCGGAGAGGACCCGTACGCGGCAGGTGCCGCAGAATCCTTGCTGACACGAGTACGGCACGTTGGGCAACGTCTCCCGCACGGCGGCGAGGGCCGATCTGTCCGCCGGGACCTCGAGGGTCTTCGCGGTGTCAGCGAGGCGAATCTCGAACGGCTGTCCACCGACGATCGGTTCGGGGCTGAACCTCTCGAAATGCAGTCCGGCCGCTCCGATCCGGTCGCACCGGGTTCGGATGTCGGGGAGGAGTCCGGGCGGTCCGCAGAAATAGATGGAGGTGCGGGGACCGGCGTGGGCCAGCAGTTCGGCGGGTGTGGGGCGGGCGCCGGTGAGGATCTGGACCCGGTCGGGGTCGAGCGCGCCGATCTCGTCGAGGAATGCCATGGTCGCGGTGTCCCGGCCGAGGTAGGTCAGGTGCCAGTCGACACCCGCTGCAGCGGCGGCCCGGACCATGGGCAACATGGGGGTGATGCCGATGCCCGCGGCGATGAACACCACCCGGGAGATGTCAGCCCGCGCCAGGTGCGGGTAGGCGAAGGGAAAGGCGTTGCGAGGACCACGCGCGGTGACCAGTGCCCGGAGGGGAGGTGGTCGTGGATTTCGGTCGAAGCACCGCCGCCATCGGGTATGCGCCGGACCGCGATCCGGTAGCGTCGTCGGTCGGCGGGATCGCCGCACAGTGAATACTGCCGGACCCTTCCCGAGGGCAGCGTCAGGTCGAGGTGCGCGCCCGGGTGCCAGGGCGGCAGGACGGAGCGGTCCGCGGATGCCAGATACAAGCTGATCACCCCGTCGGCCTCGACGCGGCGGTCAGCCACGACAAGGCGCAGCACCCGGTCGACGCGGGCGGGATCGGTAATGCGTGCCCGGCTGGCCACGGCGGCGTAGCCGCGAACGGCGAGGCGGAAACCCGACATCAGTCGGTCGGGTTTGTCCGGCCGGCGCAGCGACGGCGGGACCGGTGCGAGGAAGTGTTCGGTCATGAGTGGACTCCGAATCGGGCGATGGTGCTCAGGCTGCGGCGCGCGCGGCCGGTGAGGAGGCGAGGTAGGCGACCGCTTGGCTGGTCGAGCCGTACCGGGAGGGGTGGTAGCCGGGACGGAAGTACTCGACGAACATCGTGGCCAGGCTCCCCGGGCTCGGCATCAGGCCCTTGCGCCAGGCCCGCCGCACGTCACGAAACCGGATCCGCCGATCCCTCTCGGCGAGTTCGGGATCGACGGACATCAGGTAGCGGATGCCCCGAATCCACAGGATCGCGAGGGTGGGCGCGGCAATCAGCCACGCGCGCACCCGGCGCGGGTAGCGGCCGTCGAGGTGGGTGAACAGGTCGAACGCGACATGACGGTGTTCGACCTCCTCGGCCAGGTGCCACCGGAACAGGTCGAGCACTCTCGGGTTCAGGGCGTCATCCCAGGCTCGGGCGTTGAGTCCCCAATCGCCGAGGTAGGAGGTGAAGTGTTCGAGGGCGGCCACGATGGCGACCCGTTCGAGGAGCCAGGACTGGGCCGTGCGGCCGGTCAGGTCACGGTCGCCGAGCAGACGGCGAAAAAACCACCGGATCTGCTCGACGTACGGATCTGTTTCGAGCCCTTCGGAATTCAGATGTTCGAGCAGCGATTGGTGCGAGGAGGAGTGGGTGGCTTCCTGGCCGATGAACCCGATCACGTCCTCGCGGACGGCGTCGTCCTTGATCAGCGGCAGTGCCTGCCGGAAGACGTCGACGAAGAACACCTCCCCCTCGGGCAGGAGCATGTTCATCCCGTTCGCGTAGTGGGTGGCGAAGGGGTTGGAGTCGAAGTAGTGCATCGGCAACCCGGTCCAGTCCCAGGACACGTTGCGGGCGGTGAGGGCGACCTTGTCGGTATTGGGGTGTGTGCTCATCGTGTTTCTCCGATCGGGTTGGTGTGCAACGGTTCGTGCTCGTCGATGAAGGAGCGAACGCGATCGGCGATCGCCGTCGGGTTGAATGCCGGGACCCAGTGCCCACCGTCGACGGAATGAACCTGCGAATTGGCTGCCCAGCGACCGATGTCGATTTGGCTGGCGGGGGTGATGAAGATGTCCCGGCGCGGAGCCAGCACCTGAACGGGCATCTCGGTGTGCCGCTGCTGTGGGCGCAGCAGGCGCGGGAGCAGGTTCGCGGTGTAGATTCTCAGCGCCCCGCGATTGTTGCGGGTCTGGTGCGACGGGGCGGATGCGGGTCGGGTTCCGGTTTCGAAGTGGCCGGCCAACGCGATCGCGGCGTCGATCAGACCCAGCCGGCACGCCAGCGGCGCGATCCAGGGGATCTGGAAAAATCCCATGTACAGCGGCGACTTCCACTGCCCGACCAGGTCTTTCCACCCGCGGGGACCGGCCGTGAGCCGGGATCGGATCCAGTAGGGCACGTGATCGAGGCACGGCCCGGAAATCGACGTCAGCGACGCGATGCGGTGCCGCTGCGCCGGATCGGTGGCGGCATGCCAGGTCTGCACCGAGCCCCAGTCATGGCCGAGGAGGTGCACCGGCCGTCCCGGCGAAACCGTGTCGATGATCCGGCCGATGTCGTCGGCGAGCTGGTCGAGGCGGTAGTCCCTGATCCGTCGGGGTTGCCCGGACCCACCCGAACCGCGCACGTCGAATGTCACCACATGCAACGACGACGCGAGCTCGCTGGCCACCCCGTCCCAGACCCGGTGATCATCGGGAAATCCGTGCACACACAGCACCCTCGGCGCGCCGGGGTTGCCCCGCTCGTGCACCGCCAGCCGAACCCCGTCCGAGGCGTCGACGTATGTCGTCATCACGCAACCCCAGCCGTCGCCCGGCCGCGCGGGACTTTCGGCCCGGTATCCGGGTTTCGCAGAATGTGCGGTGCGACCGGAGGCCGGAGGGTCGGTGGTGTCATGTGAGGTCCTTCGTGGAAGTGGCGGCGGACGTCCCCGAAATGGCGCTTGGAGCCAACTAGGTGTAAACGTCAGTAACACTTTTAATGACGATAGTAGACTGATCGTGCTACCGCAAGGATTGTTCGCTCAACTCAGGGATGGGAACCATGACTCCAGGTCCGCGTGAACGGCTCATCGCCGGCACGATCGCACTGGTGCGCGAGCGCGGAGTCGCCGGCACCGGGATCACCGAACTGCTGGCGCGTAGCGGCACCGCGCGGCGTTCGATCTACCAGAACTTTCCCCGCGGGAAAGAGCAGCTCATCGAGGAATCGACCCGGGTGGCCGGCCGGTTGATGAGTTCGCGGATCGCCGAATTCACTATGTCCGGCAACCCCGCCGATGGCCTGGTTGCTTTCATTCAGATGTGGAAGGACGCGCTGCAGGCCAGCGATTTCACCGCCGGATGCCCGATCGTCGCGGCGGCCCTCTGTGGCCCCGAGGTACCGGCGGCACCCGCCGTGGCAGCCGAAGTTTTCGGCGACTGGGAGAGCCTGCTTTCCGATCAACTCGAGCGTGTCGGCGTGGACGGGCCGGTCGCCCGGTCGCTGGCCACCACCGCAGTATGCGCGGTCGAAGGTGCCGTCATCGTGGCCCTCTCGTCACGCTCCGTGCAACCACTCGATCGAACCGGAACACATCTCGCCGAACTGATCCGGCTCCACCTCTCCTGATTTCAATCGTTCTCCCGGGTGGGTTCGGCTTCGGAGCGTGGGCACGGCCGAGCTTCGATTTTCGGTCGCCAGTGCGGCCGTAGGCACGTGCGGCAGCGAGTCGAACTCAGAGATAACCGTAAGGCGATCCGCTTACGGAACGACAGCCGACTCCCGCTGGGATGCGCGCTGGCGGCCCGGCGCCCACTTCCTCGTTGCGGCCATCGCCGTCGCTCCACGGCGTGGTTCTCCTGGGGCCACGTCGAATACGGCACCGCGAATGTCCTTACGGCACTGGTCGGTGGTGTCGTCTACATGGGCCTGTCCCTGTAGCCCGGTCGTTGTGGCCGGCGATCATGACGCACGGCAGATGCGACCTGTTCGTCTTCTGGGTGATGCTTCGGATGTGGCGGCCGGGGCCCTGGTCTGTGTGGGCCACCATTGTCGGACGGGTTGTGCCATGCTGGGGCACGGTGGCGAAGTCGCGGGGGTGACATGACTGTTCGTACGTTGGTGCGATCCACAGGCAGGCGTGGTTGGACGGTGCGGTGCGATGTGTGTGAGCGCACCTTTGCCGCTGCGGTCGCCGGCCGGCCTGAGGCGGTGGCGTTCGCCGAGACGAACGGGTGGATGGTCGGCGAGCGTACGTGGTGCCCGATGTGCGCGGCGGCCCACACCTCCCGCGGCACAGCCTGACCCACCGCCCCGCATCCCCGCCCCGGAGTTCCGAAGGGGTTGCCGGGCTGTGAGGATGAACTCGAACATTTTTCGTCTTGCGTTGAAGGGAACAGGGTCTGATGGGGGAGCTGGCCGCGGCGAGCAAAGTACATGTGATGGTGTCGTACTGGTGGAGCCGCGGCGACGGTCTCGACAACCACCAGCTCGGCCAGATCCTCACCCGCGCAGCAGGTGTGGGTGAGGTTGATCTCACCGATCCGCAGTCGCTCGACCGTGCGCTGCGGATCGCGGTCGCCGATCCTCCGGTGCTGGCCGAGCTGGACGGATGGTGGCAGATGGTCGAAACCCGCAGGGCCGGCAACGGCACCCGCAACCCGGGTCTGGGTCTGGATCAGTCGATTCGGTACCTCACCGACCGCCTCGACGCCGCCGTCGTCACACCGGAGGCGCTCGGCGAGTGCCGCCGGCAGGTCGCCGCGGTCGATCAGACGATCATCGGCGCGAAGGACCTTCCCGAACTCGCGCACCCGGACGCCGAGATGCTCGACCTTCTCGGCCGCTACCTGGAGGCACGTTCCCGAGTTCTCGCCCTGGCATGACCCCACCCGGGTGAGCCGACGCCACGGCGCGGGCCACAGGGGTGGACGGGCGAACCGCCACCCGCGGACGCGACCTGCCAGCATTGCCATGAATGCGTGCATTGTCGGCGATGATGGCGGTTCGGTGACTCGTGGGGACGTGCCATTTCCGCCGGTCGCGCTGCGTATTGGCCGCGGTGGTTCAGAGGTTCCAGAGTTGGAGCAGAGCGGTCCGCAGGCTGGGGAAGGCGATCCGGTGGTCGGCCCGGAGCCGGGGATTGGGGTGCCCGAGGTCGGCGAGGGGCTGCTCGGCGTCCGGTACCGGGATCGGGTGCAGGTCCGCTCGGCTGCGCAGGAGGTGACCGACGGCGCCGCGGCTGTGGAGGATCGCGATCGCCTCGGAATCCACGACGGCTGGGGGGTAAATCCACTCGTTGTCGGCGGTGACGAAAATCAGGACGTCACCGCGCTCGAGGCGGCTCTCGGATTTGTTGTGGTGGAACCATTCGAGATGGTACTTCGCTGCCGGCCCGGCAGGACCGCGACGGCGGCGGGCCTGCGCTGCCCACGTGTGCTGCTCGGTAGGACCGGGCGTGTAGTCGACTTCACTGAACTCCGCGGGCTCTCGCTGTGAGATCCCATTCTGATGGCGGCTATCCAATTTTCGGCGTGGTGGGGATGCCGAGGTCGGCGACGGCTCCGTTGTGGGTGCGGCGATCGATTTGGGCGAGTTTGTCCTCGGCTCCGAGGAGGCTGATCCGGAGTCCTTCGACCTCACCGAGCCAGCCTTCGTGTTCGGCTTCGGTGATGCGTGCGTGAAGGTTGTCGCGGATCTCGACGAGTCGTTCGCGTTGGTGTGGGTCCGGCCAGAGCATCGGACATCTGATACATGCGTGCTCATGGACGCAGGGCGTGCCGAATGATCGCCCGCAGGTTCCGGAGGAAACTTTGCGGCGCTCGAAATGGCCTAGGAATTCTTCCCATTCGGTGTCGGTGGGCACCCGATATTCTTCGGTCGGGCGAAGCGCGCGGCGGCGGGCCAGGAAGGCGTGGTGCACGCGGATGGCTTCCTCTGGGTAGATGGCCTTGTAGCCCATGGTGACGTTGATGTCGCGGTGTCCGGCAATGATTTGAGCGATGTGTGGGGGCAGCCCGTTGAGAATGGCATCGGTGATGAACATTCGGCGGAAATCGTGTGGGGTGCAATGTAAAGGCTGGCCGGTGGATGGTTCGGTGAGTCCGGTGGCGGTGAGGGCTGCGGTGAGCATTTCGCGCAAAGCTCGGGGTCCGATCGCCTGGTTCTCACTGCCGAGACGCCGTTGGAACAGAAACGGTGCGGGCAATGACCACGTGCGCTCGTGGAGGTCGAACGCGGCGACGTGCGGCACGGTGCCGTCGGAGTTGCGGATCCTGCGGATGATCATCGACAACACGTCTGCCAGTTCGGGGCTGACCAGCAGTAGCCGTTCCGCGTCGGTCTTGGATGGTGCGATCTGGAGCAGCGGGACGATCTCTCCGGTGGTGGGGAGTCGGTATTGGATCAGGCTGTGGTGGGTTAGTTCGCTGAGTTCTTCGATTCGGACTCCGGTGGCGCGTAGGACCTCGACGGCGGCGAAGGCCCAGAATGCGCGGCTTTCTTCTCGGGCGAGGTCGCGGCGTATCCCGGTGTCGGGTTCGTGCGCCCAGAGTTTGCCGGGGGTCCTTTCGTGGGTTCGTGATCGGATCAGGGTTTGACCTGCGGCGGAGAATGGGCTGCCCGGCGGGGTTCGTTGCGCGAGCTCGAGCAGTTCTGCCGCGTCGATGCGGCGCTGGGTGACCGACCGCACGAGGATCGGGAGCACCGGGAGCCGCTCCCGGGTTCGGGTGTCCATCCGTGATTTCAGGCGACGCTTTTCTTTTCGACGATCGATTTCGTTGCCGGCGATCGGGCACGGGGCGACCCAGGGCCCCCACCGGGCGGGATCCTCCACTGCCCATTGGGCGAGGTCGAGGTAGAAGGCGCGCACTACTGCCAGGCAACCGAAGTAGTTCAACCGGGGGGTGGTCGTTTCGACAACGGTGCCGTCGTTTGTCCGGGTTCGTGTCGTCACGGTGCGGAGCCGCTGCTTCCAGGCGCCGGCGACGTCGGCGGGCATCCGCAAGGACGTGATGCCGGGGTTGTGCCGTTCGAGGTCGGACCAGAACAGCCCCCCGAGGATCCACGCCAGCGAGTGCAGGCTGGCGTAGTCCACGGCGGGTTGACGATCGCAGAGATACTCGACCAAGAGATCTCGGATAGGGCGGCATTGGAGGGAGTATCGGTCGATGAGTTCGGCGGGAGTGCGCTGTCCCGGGCTGCGCAGTTGCGGCAGGGTGGCGGGTGCCTGGCTGTCGAAGCTCCCGAGGGTATGCAGAGCTCGGTAGAACAATCGTGTGGCACCGAGGCGGCCGGCGCCACGAGTCGACGCTTCGACGTCGAGGAACTCCAGCACGTCACCGGGTGTGATATCGCAGACTGTGCCACCCTTATGGGCCACGATCATCGCCGTGCGGTGCAGGCAGCGGTTCGCCGCGGTGGCCGACACCAGCGAATCCGCATCGAAGAAGGCCTTCAGCCGATCGAATCCCTCGCCACGGCCAGCGCAGGTGAGGCCACCGATGAGGGTGCTCCGCTGAATCCTGCTCGAACTCAGCCAGGCCAGGGATGGTCGAATGAGGTCGGCGCTGATCGCCGTCGCCACTGCTCGGCAGAGGATCCGATTGTGGTAGGCGATCCCGCCGGAGGTGAGCACCCATTTCTCGGGCACCGTTCGCCACTGGTGCTGGGCTTCGGCCGTGTCGACGCCGCTCGCGAGCCACCTGTCTTGCCATGTTTCTCCCGGTTGCGCTTCGAGCCAATCGAGCATCCAGCGCAGGCCCTGCGTGCGGGCGTTCTGTTCGTGGTAGTCATCCAACGCGAATGGGGCACTCATCAACCGCGACCACGTCTGGTCGCGGTCACGCCGGGTTTCGGCCCATCCGCTCTCGACCGGACGGGCCGGCCACCGTGCTCGTCCGTCATACCCGGCGGGTGCTGTGGGCTGGTCGGCGACATCGTGCGGCGGGTCGACGATTGTGGACTTCATGAGATCGAACCTCCGAAGAGCACGTCCAACGATTCGGGTCGATATTCCGGGGCCAGCCGCGGCGGTGTGTGCTGCACCGTCCGGCGGGTCTGCTCGGCGTGGTGGGCCAGGATTCGACGGATGACGTCCTCTTTGCGGGGCGTGAGGTAGATCTGCGTGGTGGTCAGCTGCGCATGGCCGAGGACGAACTGCACGTCGGTCAGCGGCACGTTCGGGTCCTCCGCCATCCGATAGGCCGCGGTATGGCGCAGCGCGTGCAGTGTGACGGAACTGCCGGCGCGTTTGCCGGTCCGCTCGAACATCCGGTGCACCGCGTGGTAGGTCAGCGGTCGTACCGGGGTCCGCGAGGTCCACCACAGCGGCTTCCGCGCGCCTTTCGGGACCACACCCTCCATCTCGAGCTGGTACAGCCGCAACCACACGAAGGCATCGGTGGACGCCGGCAATTCTTGTGCTTCGCGAGTTCCTTTGCGTATCACGGTGATCAGCTGCCTCCCGGGGTCAACGCCACCTTGGGTCGCCGACAACAGCTCCGAGGCCCGTGCACCGGTGGAGACGTAGAACGCGACCAAGGCGCGATCGCGGTGCGAGGGCAGTCGCGCAAAGATCTCGTTGAACTCGGCATCGGGCACTGCGCGGGGCACGCGCGCTGGAAGCGTCGGGCGATAGAGGCCTCGGCGCTCGCGCGCATACGGTTCCATCGGGTTGTGATGGGCGTTCGCGCGTCGACCATGTGAGGAACGGCCGGAGGGGAAGGGATTGACGATCGGCCCGCTGCCCTCCTCCAGGTGGAACCCGTAGAAGCATCGCAGCACCGTCTCGCTGTGTGCGCGGACCGATGCCGAATAGGGCTTCCCGCTCGATGTGGCTGTGGTACTCGGGTGGCGCCAGTGCGGGCGAATCGGTTTGCCTGCCAACAGTAGCCAGCGACAGAAGTCCCGCGCCTCAGTATGTGTGGCGGAATTCCACGACACGTCGATCGCCCAGAGAAATCGGAACCAGCGCAGTAAATCCATCCCGTAGGAACGGATCGTGGCGTCGGAACAGCCCCGCGCCTGCAGATCCCGGAAGTATGCGGCAACCGACTCCACCGACGCGCCGGCGGGATCGGTCAGCATCAACGGCTGCCACCGATCGTCGGTTTCGCGTAGAGAACCCTCCAGCGGAACCACCAGCTCGGCGAGATCGCGTGGAACTTCCTTATCGATTGTCACGGTTCAGACCATAACCACGAAAGGCGCCCATCCCGGTTTACCAGCTAAAACGCGTGTCGTAGTTCAGTCAACGTGACGGTGTGCCGCAAAAACATCCGGGGGATCTTCGCGGGCAGGAACCCGGGGTCGGCGCGCACCCGGCCACCGACCCCGGGGATCGGCACCGACCGACCGATCTGCCATACGGTGGCGGCGTTGTCGAGAAACACCTGATCGACCTCGGTGATCTCCTCGATACCGTCGATAAACTTCCGCACGCCGGCAACGACCTCCGGATCATCGGTGATGACTACGGCCTCATCGGCGATCGTCGAGCTGTGGGAGGAATTCGCGGAGCCGATGACCGCCCGCCGACTGGTGGCGATCACGTTGGCGTGCAGGTTCGGCGATGACAGGACCCTCACACCGGCCTCGACGTAGTACGCAAGCGCAATCGGCGAGGTCACATGCGCGCGCACCGCCGCCCGGGAGGCGTTCACGACGAGGAGATCACCGGCCCGCAGCGGCAGCAGAGCGGGCGCGTCCTCGCCCAGGTACGCGACCGCCGCGTGGCGCGGCCCCCTCACTCGAATGGCGCGGGTGATGTGCGGCCAGGGACTCGGCCCGTGAAATGTCGTCCCCATAGGTAGAACGGTAGCGCGGGCGTGATGCGCTGTACCGCTATTGGCTCGGGCCCGGAGCCTATGGTGCAGCCCATGAGGCCAATTGCATCGCCGTGCTCGCGGAAAGTGGTGATGAAGTGCGGATATGACACGTCCCCATCTGAGACATCGAACCGGCGCATCTTCGACCTCCCGACCGCGTACTGGTTCAAGGCCACGCCGTAAGGGCACACACAACGAACTCCCCCACTCTCATTCGAGGGTGGGGGCTTTCGTCGTTCTACGGGACGGTTAGGTCATCATCTTCTGCACGAGAGCGGCCAACCCTCCTCCGCTGAGGAGAACGATCAGGACGTTCACTCCTACCTCTGGGGCGGGAGAGTAGAGAACTACAGCGGTGATGGCGCACAACACAACTGCGATGCACAGAAGCATCAGGCAGCGGTGCCACAGTGCGGCAGAGTTGACGTGCACCTGAGGGCGCGCGGTGCTGGACTGTCGGGTAGCGCGTATTGTCGGAATGGAGGACCTCCGGATGTCTAAGCCGCGGATGGATGGTTTTCGAGAAGGTGCCCCGCCCTGCAAGGCGGGGCTTTTCTTGTGTCAGGACCGATCTCGGCGGAGCAGGTCTTCGTACGGGGTCGGCACAGTCACGGTGTTTAGTTTAGGCGCTTCGCGCCCGTGCGCCTTTTCGGGAGCTGGAACAACCGGAAGGGTGCACGAGCGATAGCCAGCCCACATGCGTGAATTCTTCGTGATCGGCATCGGTGCGCGCGACCCCGACCAGGTGACGGTCCAGGCGATCAAGGCGGCAACCAGGGACGACTCGGCGAACTACGTCACGTCCGCCACGACGAGGGGGCGAACTTTTTCGTCCTTGGAGTGGACGATGTCGTCAGGGGCGCGATCTCGTAGGGGGTGTTCCTGAGATTCGGTTGTTGCCGAGGAGTAGGCGCCCCCAGCGCGGAGCTTCCCTCTCCGGCCGGGGCGACCACACCGTGTCGCCTTACAGCGGCGGCGGCGGTTCGTCGCCGTGGACGAGCTTCCACCACAGGGTCGCGCGCTGACGAGGGATCGGGTCAACGATGATCACGTCGGCCCGATCGGCGGCGGCGAGCATGTAGGGCCGGCGGCGCTCGCGCCATTGCGCGGCGACATCCTCGAGACCGTCGATGCTCATGGGACTGTCGAGGGTCTCGCACGCCAGTTTCAGCCACGGGACGAGGTGGCGTTCGGCTTCCCGGGTGATTCCGTTGCCCGCTATGGCGTTCTCGACGAGAAGACTTGTCAGATCGCGGCGGATCCGCCACCGGAGTTCAGCTTGATCGACAATGCAGGACCGTTCGGTGGCCCTACCGTGGTCGGCGTCGGCCGAGTCGGCGGGGGCGGTGCGAAGCCGTCGGGTGGCCCTGCGCGGTATGGCCCCGAACATCTCGGGCCGTTGGTGCTGGTCAAGGGCGCGGGCATGGGTACAGGCGTCACACAGTTCGGTGAGCGCGGGCAACGAGGGCCGCCGGTGGGTGGCGAGTTGGGCGAGCATGTCGGCGCCGAGGTCTTCGGCGCGCGCAAAGACCTCCAGCCCGTACCGGTAACGCATGACCGCCGCGTTCTCCCAGTGACCGGCGAGTGTGCGCTCGCGGCGGGGGAGCCCTGCGACAGCTGCGAAAAATCGTTCCCCGGCGTGATGCGCTCTGTCCAGTAACTCGGTGGCTGCGGCATCACAGCGGTCAGGGGTGATGCCCTGCAGCAGAATCAGCGCTTCCCGGAACTCGTGTGCAGCGTCGGCGAGGTTTTCGAGAGCGACGGGGTGGGCGCGCGTGCGTCGCGTGAGTCCAAGCGCCATGCCGGGCAGTTTAACCGGACGGGTAGGGCCGCGATTGCGCGCCGGCCTGGCCGCGGCCGAGCTCGCCGGCCGCGTGAGAGCTCGCATCGGAGGCGCGGGGCCGACATCAGTGCTGGTGGTGTCGTATCCGACCCGGGATTTCTCTTTGACCAGCAGAAATGACACGTCCCCTCCCCGCGGTTCCGTGCGCTGGTAGTGTGGTCGCCGCGCTCCCACCCGGGAGATTCCTGAGGTCTGTCGTGGTCGGCTTCAGAAGTGGCAATGAGCTTGTGGCACAAGTGTATCCACGTGCCGCGGCCCTCCCCGGGTGGATCAACTGTCTCGATTCCGCCCCAGGGCGTCGTCCTCGCGTGTGGGGCAGCGGCGACCAGGTGTCTTTGGCAGGGGATCGGATCGAGACGGATGGAGGAATTGCATGAGTGAGCAGCGTGGACGTGACTTCAAGGTCGCCCCCTTCGGAGGTCGCGCAGATCGGACACCGGAGGAAGCGGCGCCCGCAGACCGTGGTCCAGCTCCCGGCTGGCCTGCGGGGTCAGGCCGTCGTAGGAATGGTGATCTCGGCTCTGCCGTCGATGGCCGATAGTTGGTAATGCGGGCAGGTGACCACCTGCAGAGGAACGGGAATCGCCTGACGGTCGGTGTCGAGGTAGAGGCGGTAGGCGAGCTGCCCGCGTCGATGGCTGCCGGTGCCTGGGTCGACGGCGCCGAGGAAGTACCCGTGCGCGGAGTCAACGGTCGAGAAGATCGCCCGCGCCCACTCGGCGGGCTCCGCCGGCGACAGATAGCGCGGC
Source organism: Rhodococcus koreensis (assembly GCF_017068375.1). Classification (NCBI taxonomy): domain Bacteria; kingdom Bacillati; phylum Actinomycetota; class Actinomycetes; order Mycobacteriales; family Nocardiaceae; genus Rhodococcus; species Rhodococcus koreensis. The sequence goes on along the minus strand of NZ_CP070610.1, from coordinate 18,355 downwards.
ACGCCCGTCTGCGCGTCGACGATGTGCAGGATGACCGTGACGGCGAACCCGGCCGCCGCGGGAAACCACTCCTCGGCCGCAACGTCGAACGGTGCGACGGACGTGTGAATCCGAAGCTCGATGTCCGTTCCGGTGCGCGCCGCCGCTGTGATGATGTGGGGATCCGCCGAAGCATCCTGTACGGCCAGGTTCGGCAGCGCCTGGTGGCCGTCGGCGCGGATGCTGCCTGGATCAGCGGACATGGGTTAAGAGTACGGGCCGCCGATACACCGCCCGCGAGGTGACAGCGATTAGTCCGACCGACGACCGATCCGGCAGAAGGGGGTTTTGACCTGCAGTTATGGCAGGTCCCCTAACGGAAGGACTGCGTCGATGCGCGGTAGGGATCGCGAACGCGAGCGGTTCGCCTGACTCCGCCCTACTAGGGCGTGTCTCCCAATGATTTGGGGTGTTGTGCTGCAGACTCTTCGCTGTGGCAGACGTTGTTAATAGGTTTGAGGTGTTGACGGACAAGCAGTGGGAGTTGCTTGCGCTGCTGTTGCCCAGTTCGGATGGGCTGCGGGGGCGGAAGTTCCAGAACAGCCGGCTCGTGGTGGAGGGGATGCTCTACCGGCTGCGTACCGGGCTCCCGTGGCGGGATCTACCTGCGCATTTCGGCCCCTGGAAGACGGTGTGGAAACGGCACCGACGCTACGCCGGGGATGGAACGTGGGATCGGGTACTCATAGCCCTGGCGGCGATGGCCGATGCCGGTGGCGACCTGGATTGGGCGGTGTCGGTGGATTCCACCGTGGTGCGGGTGCACCAGCACGGCGCCAACGCCGCGCGTGACACAGGGGGATCTACCGAATTACACGAATCTGCTTGACGAACCGGTCGATCACGGCATCGGCCGGTCCCGCGGCGGGCTGACCTGCAAAGTCCACCTGGCGTGCGATGGCGACGGACGTCCCTTGTCGGTGCTGGTGGGTCCTGGCCAGGCCGGCGACAGCCCGATGTTCGGCCCGCTCCTGGAGGGCATCTGCGTGCCGCGCACGGTGGCGGCGCACCCCGCACGCGCCCGGACGAGGTCCGTGCCGACAAGGCGTACACATCCAAGGCCAATCGAGAACTGCTACGCAGCAAGGGCATCAAGGCGGTCATTCCCGAGAAGTCCGATCAGGTGGCCAACCGCAAGAACAAGGGCAGCGCGGGCGGTCGGCCACCGAACTTCGATGCCGAGTCGTACAAGGGCCGCAACGTGGTGGAAAGGGCCTTCAACAAGGCAAAACAGTGGCGAGCGGTGGCAACCCGGTATGACAAGCTTGCCCTGACTTACCGGGCTGGATTCCTCCTCGCCGGCATCGTCGAATGGCTCAAACTATTGGGAGACATGCCCTAGTACTACAGTCGCGTTTATTTTGATCTTGTCGGTGTGTCGGCGCAGGTTCCGAGAGTCGCAGGATGCATGGTCCGTGTGTGGGCGATGATGTGTGCGTGGCTGAGGTGCGGGTGTGGGCGGAGGGGCTGGCGGAGATCGATGCCTTGATCGGGCATCGTTTCGCCAGGTCCGAGCCCCGCAAGCATGCGGTGGAATATGTGCGGGGGTTGCTCTCGGGCGAGGAGCGGAAGAATTCGTGGACCCTGTCCGAACGCGCGGGCGATCGATTGCCGGACGGGATGCAGCGACTGCTCTCGACGGCGGACTGGGATCCCGACGCGGTCCGCGACGACGTACGCGATTATGCGGTCGATCATCTTGCGGATCCGTCCGGTGTGTTGATTCTCGACGAGACCGGTTTCCTGAAGAAGGGCACCCGCTCGGCCGGGGTGGCCCGCCAGTACTCGGGCACCGCGGGCCGAGTCGAGAACTGCCAGATCGGGGTGTTCTTGACCTATGCCACTGCGGCGGGTCGAACGCTGATCGACCGAGAGTTGTACCTGCCCAAAGCCTGGACCGACGACCGTGACCGGTGCGCGCAGGCCGGGATCCCCGCCGAGCGCGAGTTCGCGACCAAACCCGAGCTGGCGATCGCGATGCTCGAACGCGCCGTCGCCGCCGGTGTGCCGGCACGATGGGTCACCGGAGATGCCGTATACGGGCAGGTGCACCGGCTCCGTGCCCGTTGCGAGGAACTCGGATTGTCCTACGTGCTGGCTACTTCGGTGAACCAACACGTCATCACCGTCGACGGCGCCGAGCTCCGTGCCGACGAGGCGATCGCGGCGTTGCCTGCCCAGGCGTGGCGGACCCGCTCGGCCGGTGACGGCGCGAAAGGCGAGCGACTCTACGACTGGGCGCGCACACCGGTGCGCGGGGTGAACTGGCCGACGACGGTGTACTGGCTCCTGGCCCGTCGCAGTCGCACCGACCCGGAGGATCTGGCGTACTACCTGTGCCACTGCCCGGCGCGCACCACCTTGACCGAATTGGTCACCGTCGCGGGAACACGTTGGGCGATAGAGGAAACCTTCCAGACCGCGAAGGGCCAGACGGGCCTCGACCACTACCAGGTTCGGCAGTACGCGGGCTGGTACCGACACATCACCCTCTCGATGCTCGCGCACACCTTCCTCACCGTCACCCGGTCAAAAAGGGGGCCCGAGAACCCGGCGACGACAGTGAGTTGATCGCACTGAGCGTGCCCGAGATCCGACGGTTGCTCTGCCACCTGATCTGGACGTATCTACCCGATCCCCGCCACGTCCTCGCACGCTCCCACTGGCGCCGCCGCCATCAACACCGAGCCCGGCAATGCCACTACCGAGCCCGCGGACACCTGCCCTAAACGCGACTGTAGTACTACCGGGGCTGCGCCCCAGCCCGACGAGTCGTGTGGTGGCGGCTGCGCTCCGGGGGCCCCGGCCGGTCGGGGTGATGACCCTGGTCGACGACGTCGATCGGGTGTATGAACCGTCGTAGCGGTTGGTTGGCCTGCCGGCCGCCCGATCGTCCGGAGCTCATCATGACCATACCGCGCAGCGTCGCCGACGTGCTCACCACGCACACGCTCTTCGACGTCGAGTGCATCGACCGGATGTACCTCAACGTCTACGTTCCCGGCCTGCAGTACGCTCCCGGCCTGGTCGCCTACGTGCATCGGCAGCTGGGATTGCCGGTCGCCTCCACCGCACCGCTGGCCAGGATCACCGACCGCTTCGCTGCGGCGGTGCACCGCTTCGCCGACACCGGGCACATCCCGTGGGTGGACTTCGCGAAGGGCCAGCGCAAGGACGACGTGATGCACGAGTACCTCGAGCAGTTCACCGCACCCGAGGGGGTGGTGTTCATTGGCCGGGCGCAGGAGAGGACACCACTGTTCCGCACGGAGAAACGACGCGACGCCGACGGCAAGAGTTATCCGTGGATCGTCAAGTCCACCGGCGTGGTCAACCATTACTACTTCTACTGCGTCGACGCCGACTTCGGCCCGTTCTTCCTCAAGTTCTGCTCGTACTTCCCCTACAACGCCAAACTCTGTATCAACGGCCACCACTGGGCCCAGCGTCAGGCCGCGAGGGCCGGGCTCGGGTTCACCGCGCTCGACAACGCCTTCGCCGCCGTCGATGACCCCGACGCGTTGCAGGCGATCTGCGATCGGCTGACCGGTCCACGGATCGACGCCCTCCTCCGGAAATGGCTGGCGATTCTGCCGGATCCGTTCACCGACGCCGATCGGGACGCCGGCTACCGCTACGACCTGTCGGTGTTGCAGGCGGAGTTCTCCCTGACCCAGATGCTCGACGCCCCGGTTTCCGGTCGGGTCTTCTTCGAACAGGTCATCCGCGACAATCTCGATCTCGGCCGCCCCGACCAGGTCACGTTGGTCTTCGACCGGCGGTTGATGCGCCGCGGCCCCCGTGCCACCCCCGGGCGATTCCGCACCCGGGTGATCACCGAGGGCGTCACCCCCAGCCTGCACGTCGATTACAAACACACCACCATCAAGCAGTACCACAAGGAGGGACGCGCCCTGCGCACCGAAACCACCATCAACGACACCCGCGATTTCCACCTCGGGAAACGACTGACACATCTGCCCGCCCTGCGGGAGATCGGCTTCCACGCCAACCGCCGCCTACTGCGCGTCCAACGACTCAGCCACGACCCGATCATCGGCGCCGACGCCCTCGCCGCCATCACCGCCCCCGTCATCACCACCACCGGCACCCGTGTCCCGGGACTACGGTTCGCCGATCAGCGCAGCCACGCCCTGCTCTCCGCACTGCTGGTCTTCCGGCTGCACCCGAACGGCTTCACCAACAAGGACCTGCGCACCCTCACCGGCGAGCTGCGTGGACTCGACCCGGACGAAGTGTCCGCCGGGCAGATGACCTACGACCTGCGCCGGCTGAAAACCCGCAGCCTCATCGTCCGGATCGAGGGCACCCACCGGTATCAGGTCACCGACCTCGGACTCGACACCGCGAAGTTCCTCACCTGTATCCACGATCGGGTCCTGCGCACCGGCCTGGCCGAACTCGCCGCTCCGACAACCACTCCCGGCCGCCTGCGATCAGCTGCCACCGCCTACCGCACCGCCGTCGATACCCTCACCGCCACAGCGCAACTCGCAGCCTGAAATATCAAGCAGTCGAACGTGACCCACACACCACAAACTTGACCCCAAAACCCGGCTACGCCGCTTCTAGCTACCTAGCTACCTAGTCGCTGTCATGTCCCGACAACATGTTATGCCACAATCTCATACCACAAGGGTGGATCCGGGCGACGACTGCGGGGCGTCCTCCGATTCCGGTCGGTTGATGGCCCGCAGTAGGAAGATCATATTCGCGATAAACTGAAGGCCGAAGGCAATGGCCGGAACCCAGAAGCCGAAGATCCCACTCCAAGCGAACGGTCCTGACCGGAAGAACGGCACGATCACAACCGGGGTGAACATTATCGGTGCCCAGATATTCACGTACCCCAGCCAACGAGGGAACAGCGGCTGTTGCCGCTTGTCGCTGAAGATGGCGTAAGCGAACGCGAAGTTCTGCACCATGAACGGGGTAAACGGCATAATCAGGAAGATCCAGCTCATGTCGTTGAGCATCATGGTCAACTCGGGCGAACGTTCCGGCCGGAACGCGGTGACAATGAACAGCAGTCCGGGCACCAGGAAGGTCAGGCACCCGAACGCGCCACCTGCCAGCTGGGTGTACACGACGGTGGAATGCATGCCGGGGATCCGACGCATCTGCCCGGAAAAGACGGCCGTGAATGACGCATAGAACATCGAGGCCGTCATGACCAGAACGGCGCCCATACGGATAGTGTTCGCATTCTCCCGGTAATGGGCGGCCACTTCGGCCTGCGACCACGACGTCGGCATCGGCGGCAGAAATCCCGCGATGAAAAAGCCGGTGAACATAAACAGGATGCAGGCCGGGCCGCTCCAGGCGCATACCTTCTGGATAGCAGTGTGGTTCGTCGCCACTATCACATCGGCGTCATTGTGTTTGAACATCATTTCTCCTAACTCATCGAAAAGACTTGGTACACAGCGTGATCAAGCCCACAGATACATGCCGACGACCGCCGTGCAGACAATCAGGCAGTAGCCGTCGAACAGACCGCGCAACGGCAGCGGGGCATCCCGCAGCTCCATGAAATACATGCCGATGAATCGGACCTTGATAAAGGCGACGAGCAGAATCGCGACGCCGATCAGTTCTCGGTAGGCGTCGGCACCGTGCGCGCTCTCGAAACCCAGCCACCACGACAGCACGGTCGCGGACACCAGTACCAACCACACGGCCGTTGCCGTGGTTCGTGCCAGCGCAGTCAATGTCGGAATCATCGCTACCTCACTAGATACAGCAATGGGAACAGAACGATCCACAGCAGATCGACCATGTGCCAGAAGCAGGCGCCACCTTCGAAGAAGGCGAATCGATGCTCGGTGATCTCGGGTTTACGTGCGAACACGTACAGCGTCACGAGTACTACCAATCCCACGATGAGGTGGAACCAGTGCAACCCGGTCAGCACGAAATAGAACATGAAGAAGTCATTGGTGGCCGGGGTGATCCCGTGACTCACTTTTTCGGCGTACTCCAAGACCTTCAACGCCGAGAAGAGTATTCCGCAAAAGATGGCACCGGCGATCAGGTGAGGCGCCAGCGGCATCCGTTTCCGCACCGCCCGGACAGCGAGCACAACCAGCAGTGAGCTCACCAGCAGCACCACCGTGTTGGCCGCACCGTAGTTCTGATTCAGTGCGACTTGCGACTGATCGAAAATCTCCGGCTTCTTCGCTCGGTAATAGAAGAAGGTGGCGAAGAGGACGGCGAAAATGACCATATCGCCGAATATGAAAACCCAGATGCCCACCTCACCTGGTACTTGGGGAACGGCACGAGGATGTTGCCGAGAATTTCTCGTTACTGTCGACATGTTGCTTCCGCTCGAGGGTCAGGGGTGTCTATTGTGTCCGCAGCCGTCTCGGAGGCGGCGTTCTTGGCGCGTCGGTACAGCAGCACGGTCCTAGATATGAATTGAATCACTATTAAGTATCCTGGCAGTCGACCGATTAGGTGTCAAGCGTCACTTTTTGTCATCTGTCGTCTCCGAGGTCATACCTCGTCTACCGCGGTGCGTCAGGTGCGTCTCCGCGGAAAGCTGCCGGGCGTCGTGTGCGGCGCTAGGCCGTTGAGGTAACCCGTGCGGCTGTTGGCCCACCTGCACACCGCGAAACCTGGAGGCACCCCAACAGCCCGCAGGGAACGCCCACCCATGCCCCCGAGCGGTGGCCCGTTGGTCCGGGCCGCACCCTGCTCGCCAAGGCCGGCGTCCTGATCCCCGTGTCGGATCTGTTCGGTGTCACCGGCCGCCAGAGGCTGGCCCGGGTGCCGCTCGGGGACGCGTACGCGCAGCGGGTGGTCTCGCTGCTCGAGCTGATCGACACTGGAGCCGTTGCACCACAACCACATAGCGAAACCGAATCACGTCGTTGGTCCTCGACGCGGTCTCGGGCCCAGACCAGCCTGCACCGGGCCGGGCCACCGTCAAGACCATTCGTCCTCGCTCACGCTGCGGGCGCTCTGTCTTGACCCCGGCCCTCACCCGGCACTGCCCGCATAGAGGCCGAAACCCGTAAAACTCGACCCTTGACAAGCCCGACACCTACAGGGATGACGACTTACGGTGATCGGAGGCCTATTAGCGGTCCGCCGACGCCACCAGGTTCGGCGACACCGCCCCCGGATCATTCGAGAGACAGGGGCAAGAAGTCATACCGAACATGGCGACCGAAGTCCCGCGGAACGAGACCACGAAGACGGCAACGGGGTGAATCCCGGCTTCCATCGCGTTGTCGGTGACCGGGCAGGACACCGGGTTCAGAAGGGTCCGAGGTTGCATTGCCAGATCGCCGCGATGATGTACAGAACCACGGCCAATGGGCAGTAGGGCATCGCCACCTCAGGCGCCGAAGATTCGGGGAGTCGGTGCCCGTGACACCGGGATTACCGCAACGGCGGGCTGTACGCGGCGTGGTCAGTGCTTTCCGGTCCAGGTGCGGGCCTGTCGGTGGGGTTCGGGTCGGTGTGGATGCGGTGTGCTCGGGCGTTTTCGTGGTCGACGATCGCGTTCTGTCACTGCAGGTCCGAGCATGCGCCGGAGGGTGCGCAGGGATCGGGAAACCCGAGCCGGGCGCCGATCTGCGCCCAGGAACCGCCCTGGGTGAGGGCGGCGGTGATCGCCTGGGCGAGGAGTTCCTCGGCTATCTCTCCGGGCGTGGCGAGAGTGCCGCGGTCGTCGTCTCGGTGCTGCTGCTGCGGCCGGTCCTTTCGGTAGGTGTGGACTGGCTGATCCGTCCGGGGATTGTCGCGAACCGCGGGCCGGTGCAGCGGCGATGTTCGCCGGCAGCGAAAGGGGGAGCGGAGGGACCGGTCCGCTGTGAGTCGACGGCGCTGACAGGCCAGTCGGTCTGAGAGAGCATCTGAAACTCGGTGATCGTCGGCGTGTGACGGATGGGAAACAAGTGAACTCCTGGAAGGTCAGTGAGTGCTTACGTCCCCGCCCTGCCAGGAGCTCACTTGCCATCATCGCTCATCGAGCTGTGCCCGTCATGCCCCACCCCGGATCACTCCAGGACACCGGTGCGCGGTGTACCCCTCATCGTCCATCGCCGATGTACAGTGGGTGCTCCGCGAACCCCTGCTCCCGCCTCCCGGCAACACCGGAGGCGGCGGTGGTCGACCCGAAAAGCACTGCCGCCGTCTGGTGCTCGACGCCATCTTCGACGTCGTGCGGGGCGGCATCGCGTGGCGGCAGCTGCCGGCGGAGTTCCCGCCCGCCACCACGGTGTACGCGATCTTCGCCCGGTGAGTCCGGGCGGGGGTGTGGCAACGGATCCACGACGCACTGCGCGATCGCGCCCGTGTGCGGGGCGGCCGCGATCCGCAGCCGTCGGCGGCGATCATCGACTCCCAATCGGTGCAGGGCGCCGACACCGTGCCCGGGTCGAGTCGTGGATACGATGCGAGGAAGAAAACGAACGGGCGCAAACGGCACATCGCTGTGGACTCGAACGGGCTGTTGCTGGCGGTTGTGGTGACGATGGCCGGTATTCAGGACCGGGACGGCGCGTTCCGGCTCCTGGCTGCGCTGCGCGCCCCCTGCTCGACGATCAGTTTGGTGTGGGCCGACGGCGGCTACGCCGGCAGGCTGATCGAGTGGTGTTCTGTCGCTGACTGTTCAGGTCGTCAAACGCGCCGACGACGCCAAGGGATTCAAGGTTCTTCCCCTCAGGTGGGTGGTCGAGAGAACGTTCGCGGGGATCTGTAAACACCGCCGCTGCGTCCGCAACTACGAGAAGCGGCCCGACATCACGAAGCTATAGTCTACATCGCCATGATCGCGACCACGTCACGCCGACTCTCTCGGATGGCCTGACCCGAACCGGAGCTTTCAGATGCACTCTGAGGAGTGCATCGACTCTGGCGTCACCGTCGGTTCCCGGATGGAGTTCGGCAAGGTCACCAGCTTCAGCAGCAACCACAGCACCGCCGATAACTTCGCTGGCCACCCGCCGTATATGGCACGGGGCCGATCTGTCGCATCGAGCTCCCGTTCCACATGGGATGGACTCCTCACGGGCACTGGATGGACTTTCGCAGTGTTCCGTCACCGCACATGCTCTCCGTCGAGCTGGAGAGCTGAACTCCCAGCTTCGCTGGCGACGAGGCGGACGGCCACATCGAAGACCTGCGAGCCGACGCCCGAGGGAGCGGAGGGCGCGGCCACCCAGCGCCTGCTAACGGAACACGTGGTGGTCGGTGGAGGCGGGTAGCTGGAAACCGGGGATCTCGTGGGCCGTCATCGGCCCGTGAGGTCCCCGGCTTGTCATCGGGGGCTCAGTCGACCTCGTTATCGACCTCTTTGAGGAATCCTCCGTTGAGCATGCGCTTGGCGTTCTGGACCAAGGTGTCGACAGACTCTCCGCGTGGCTGCCACCATTCGGTGGACCAATTGAGCGAACCGAGGATGAGCATGCGTGCGAGCCGCTCGTCGACGCCCGGCCGAAGTTGCCCGGCCGTTCGCACGTCCCGGAACAGCTTCCTCCACAGCACCGCGTATTTCTGCTGCTCGGCGAGTTGCCGATCGCGCAGCTCGATGGGCATCTGGGCGGCATTGCGAATCGCGGCCATTGTGTAGTCGGACTCGGTCAGAATGAAGCGTAGGTGCTGCTCCAGTGCGATGTTCAGGCGTTCCGCGGGTGACACGCTGCTCGCAGCTTTGAGGGCCTTGCGCACATGGTCGTGCAAGTGTGCCATTCCCTGCCAGATGACCTCTTCGATCAGGTCCTCGCGCGATTCGAAGTAGTAGTAAATTGCCGGTGCTTGACACTCGGCGCGGTCGGCGATATCGCTCAGGCGAGTTCCGGAGAAACCTTTGCGGCACAAAATGTGCGCCGTGGCATCCAAGATCCGGGCTCGGGTCTTGGCGGACTTGGTAGTCGCTAAGGGAGCGCTGCTGGCATTGTTCGTCGCTAGGCGTGGCACAAACCCGATTCTAACTGCCCTTCTACGGTCGTGCCTGCGACACCCTGGTTTTGTTGACGATCCCGGTCACATGCACCTATTATTTAGTCTGAATTAGATACTTCCGGGAATGTTGGTCCTCGTTCAGCTGGCCCGTAGCGCGCCGTGAAGTCGTGATGACGCGCGATGTGTTTCGTGTGCCGAACGATCCTCGAGTTTGGAGTGAGAAGAGAAGATGGTGGAATCGATGAGCTGGACGGTTGTCGGCGGGGCGTCGGGTGGTTTGGGTCGGGCCATCGCTCGTAGCCTGGCGGAGGATGGCCATGACGTCGTCGTGGCGTATCGAGGCAATCGTGCGGGGGCCGACGAGACGGCGGAGCTCGTCCGTTCGAGTGGTCGAAAGGCCATGATTGAGCAGGTTGATCTTGCGATTCCCGACGAGGCTCGGGCCTTTGCGAGCCGAGTCGCGGATGCCGGCGCCGTGCGAGGTGTCGTCTACGCGGCGGGCCCGGTGATTCCGATGTCGTTCATCGCCAAGACTGAGCTCGAGACCTTCTCACGCGTGATCGACAACGACCTCAAGAGCTGCTTCAACTTGGTGCAGCCTTTCCTGCCGATGCTCCGTGCTTCGTCGGGTGCAGTAACCGCCATCGTCACACCGGTGATCGAGCGGTACAGCAAGATGGACCTGATGTCGTCGGCCCCCAAGGCGGGGGTTCAGGCATTGATCAGGGGCATCGCCGGCGAAGAGGGGCGATTCGGTGTTCGCGCGAATGCTGTCGGCGCCGGCGTCATCGAGGGGGAGGGCATGTTCGACAAGTTGGTGAAATCGGGGGTCTTCACGGAACAGGGCCTGGCCTTGGCGAAGTCGGAGACGACCCTTGGTCGGTTCGGGGACGTGACTGACGTGGCCGAGGCAGTCCGATTCCTCATGTCAGATCGTGCCGGCTGGATTACCGGCCAGACTCTCAACGTCGATGGAGGGTACGGAGTCTGATCGCGATTCGCGTCGTGAGCATCCTCTGGTGCGCGATGCGTTCGAGTGTCACCGGTAAATCCCCGGCCGCGTCACACGGGACTCGGGTGGCTCGCGGTCGGGGGTGCGAAGACATGGCCCTCTTTTCGGGCAACACCGCGCCGACCCAAAGTGAGCGGCCAAGGTCCTCCGACGGCGACCGTGCGGGCATCGCTGGTCCTGATCGGGCGCGTCGAAGATGTGGTTCAGATCATCGACCACGCGGTATTGATCGCGTGGGGGGTTCGAACGAATGCTTCTGTTCGCCCAAAGTTTAATGTACAGTAAAATATCTCGGGAGCTTCCCCGGTCCGCCGGAGCCCCCGCGCGAGGAAAGGCTGCCTATGTCGGAGGAACTGCACGTGTCGGTGGATGAGCACGTCGCCGTGCTTACGGTCGATCGTCCGCTCGCCAATAACTCACTCGGAGGGTCTCTGCTGAGGGAACTCTTGGACGTCTCCGCCGAGCTCGAACGTGACGACAGCGTTCGCGTCATCGTCACGACCGCGAACGTCTCGGACGGCGCGACGGCGTGGAGCCCCGGCGTCGACTTTGCCCAGCTGGACGGCAAGCTCGGTCCCGGCGCGGACGCGGATGTCATGTTTTACGGCGGAGTGATGCAGGGTGATCACGCCTCGCTCGGGGTCTCGGCTCAAGCTCGACGTTTCGACCCGTTGGGGCCGGGCCGATGGATTCTTCAGATGCTTAACAACTTTCAGAAGCCCACCATCGCGGCCATCAATGGAGCCGTGGCTGGCGGAGGCATCGGATGGGCTGGCCTGCACACTTACCGCATTGCGGGCGAGTCGGTGAAGTTCAAAGCTGCGTTCGGCACACTTGGATTCGGCCCCGACATGGGAGCCAGTTATTTCGTCACCAAGCTGATGGGACAATCGGCGGCGACGGACTTCTTGCTGCGGGACCAGCCGATGTCGGCGGAAGATGCGCACCGTGCAGGCTTCGTCAACCAGGTGGTCCCTGACGGCCAGGTGCTGGAGCACGCGCTGAAGGTTGCCAAGGATCTAGCGCAGCTGCCACCACTCGGGTTGCGGGCGACGGTCCGTGCCTTGCGAGGTGCTGAGACGAATACCCTGGCCGAGCAGCTTGACCTGGAGTGGGACAACCAGCGCATTACCTTTGCCACCGAGGACGCTGCCGCGGCCTTCGAGGCATTCAAAACACGCACGAAGGGGACGTACGTCGGCCGTTGACCGGAGGTGATCCGGTCTTCATCCACGATTCGAAGGAACACCATGCAGGGCATTGAAGACATGGACGCCATCGTCGTACGATCGATCCGCGAGCGGCGCGCCGAGCCGTCCCGCGACGAAGTGCCGACGGCGCCGAGCATGCGCATCCCCAAGTTCAGCGCTGCTGCAGGCGCCGGCATACGGGATGCGGGATGCGGAACTCTCCGGTATTTGTTTGACCCGTCGAGGCCTCAACCGGGTAGATTCCAGGAGTCCTCGCGTGAATGAGGGATTCGTAAAGTCGCCATCTGAAAGGGTCGGCCGAGGGGCAGGGGACGGCGAGGACCTGGAGGGAATCGGCCCGGTACCAACGATCGCCTGGGGACCCTTGCTCGGTCAAGCGACAACTGTGGCAGAGCAGGACGTCCCGGGCGATCTCGTCGATAGACGACGCGCGGTCCGTGATCTCGGTCGGGCGCTCCGCGCCCTCGGGACCGACTCGGTCATGTCGGAGGTACCTACCAAGATCCTCTGCCAGGCGAGGCTTCTGGTCGCCGAGGCCACCTCGATCCTAGGCGCGACGAGCCGGCAGGCCGGTGTGCCCTCCTCGGTTGACGACCCGTACAACGGCGTACGAATGTTCTCACCAATGACCGGGGAGGGGAGTCCATTCGTTGCTCCGTTATCGTTCGAGACTGTCGACGGCGTGGCCAGCGCCACCTGTACGTTCGGTGAGGCATTCGAAGGCCCGCCGCACCACGTACATGGCGGGATCTCGGCAATGCTGATGGATCACGCGCTGGGGCACGTCGTGGCAGACTCAGGCAAACCGGGCCTGACCCGGAAGCTCGTCGTCCAATACTTGCGCCCCGTCCCCTCCGGGGTGGAGCTGCTCGTGCGCGGGCGAGTGGTCGCCAGCGGGGACGGCGATGTCTTCGCTCAGGCGTGGATAGCCGCCGCTGCTGAGCCGGGGACGCGACTGGTGACGGCGGACGGGCACTTCCGCCTGCTGCGCCCGGAGCAGGCGGCGAAGCTTATGAAGCAGTTCGCCTGACTGGAATCGACTGGCTTCTGCTTCTTGCGAGCAGAATGACCGGGACCTCCGCAGGATGCCCGCACAACTGGCCTTCGGCGTCGAAAGCATTACCGGACATCCGGTGGCACGCCTCGCCGTGCCACCGGTCCTCGGGGCCACGAGACGATCTCGAAGATTGCAGACGTCGTCTCGCTCAGGGAAAGCCAGGCCTGGCTCTAGCGACTGCTCGAAGAGTCTGCGCCGAACCGGCCAATCCGGTGGCGGTCGGCACGGGTTGCCTCGATCGCCTCCGTGAGGCCGGTGCGCCCCTCACTGCGGGGATCCACACGTCTCCGGACGCCGGCGTCCTGCACGAAGGTCAACATAGCTACGAATGCACGGTGTGGCCGACATCGCGATCGGAAACCGGCTGAGTCGCCTCGTGCTGCGGGATGTGGCGCTTCCTGCGTCTGACCACCGACTGCGACCCGGGCGTACCTTCGCCGAGCAGATAGACGGTGTGATGTGCACGGCGCACCCCCAGATGCTGAAGGGAAGCCTCGAAAGAATTTGGCTGGCGGTTGCCGGCCGCTCCGGAACCCAGCGACAGAACTGTCGGGACACAGCACCCAGCTACGACTTGTCCGTGCGCTTCCAGACCCGGCATCGGGCGGTGAAGGTCCTCGGAGTCGACGACTTCGCCCTTCGACGACGGCACCGGTCCGGGATCGTCCTGATCGACATGGCCACCGCCCTCCCCGGCGACGTCCTCACCGACAGGAAGGTCGATTACCTTCGCCGACTGGCCGACCGCGTGCCCGGGCACGACCGTGGTGCCGTGTTGGCGCCGGCGCTTGCGTCGAAGGGGCGCGCACGGGGGCGCCCGACGCGATCGAGGTCGCCGAAAACTGACAGCTGTGGCATAACCTGGCCGAAGCCGCGCGGAAAACATTGCCGCTCAAAGCGTTTGTCTCCGACTCAGGGCTGCAGACGATCCCGAACGGCACACCGAACTCACCGCCGCGGAGGACTTCCGGCGGACCGCCGAACAAGCGTTGACCGCGCGCCGCGAGCAATCCGTCCTCGTCGCCTCCACCCAGCGCCGCTATGAAAGCGGTTTCCGCGCTCGAGGCCCAGGGCAAGTGGATCAAACCGATCCAACGGGGCTCGGGCGCGCTGAGGAGAACCGTGCGTCGGCCGTTTGGCAGCGTCGCCAACTGCTGGCCGCCCCGCAGGCCGGTCGGCACTCGGGTTGGACGAGTCCACCGTACATCTGCACGGGCGAAAATCCCGAACGTTCGGCGCGTCGCCTCGCGGATCCTGCACCGACCTGAGGGCATCACCGACGACGAGCAGCAAGTCCTCGCCAACTGCCAGCACCTTGAGACCACCGCCGCGTTCGTACCTCGTTCGCCCGAGATGCTGACCAGCACACGGCGACCGTGTCAACCTTGGAAGGCGGCCGTCTCCTCGAACGATCTGCCGAACCTGCATCGATTCGTCCGGGGGATCGGACGCGACCGAGCCGCGGTCCTCAACGGGCTGACCACCTGCCCGACAACTCCGGCGCTGTCGAGGGAAACGTAAATCGAATCAAAACGCGCGAGCGGCAGAGGGATGGACGCGCCGGATTCGACCTCCCACACATGCGAATACACCTCAGCCACTGACATACTCAGGAACCATCACGGAGAATGAGCCAGAGCCATTCGAACCTGACACACGCACGCGGCCGCAGTCGCGCCTTGGAGTTTCCCGGGAGCGGTTGCAGCGACCAAGCCGTGGCCACATTGCTGTGACCGTCCATGACATCGAGGTGAAACGCCACCCGTGACTGTCAGAGTCTGAGTTCATCGATGGCGCTCACGACCGCAGTCGTGGACGTTGCGCCATTGTCGGCTGCAGCACCGGACTCGGTCCCTCATCCTAGCCTTCGGCAACCCGGCTTGTTGTGTCAAAAAATCAGAGCAGCAATGACTTACGCAAAATTCTCGACTGTCACGGCTGCCCCCCGATCGTGCGTGTACATCAATGCCGCCGGCCGACCGTGTGTAACTCGGGGAGCTCTCACCACCCTCGCCCGACGCAGCTAGTTTCACGTCCGGTCGGCGGCCGCGTTGACCTCCTACACCGGTCCCGGAGAGGGGCTTCATCGGCGTCCTCCGCTCCCGGCTCTCCCGGCCCGGCAATCGGCAACTTGTACCGAGCCCTGCACACCACGGTCATCACCTCGTACTGTCGGACACGGTCGGTCGTGGTTACACGTGCTACCGCGCTGTGGGCACGAGTCGCCAGGACACGTTGCGCTGCTTGAAGACGGTTCCACCCTCTGCGGTGGCGGGCCGGGAGGACCCTCGGGGACGACTCCGAATCTATTATCCTGCCCGGCCCGCGGACACCCCACGCGTCGGTACGTCGGACCAGTCACGTCTTCCTCGTTTGAGGAAGACTGTGCGCATCACGCGTCCTCGAGCTCCACAGGCGAGGCAGCGCGTTCGAGAACTTCGACGGTTCCAGAATTGCCGTTAACGCGAATACGGTCGCCCGTCTTGATGGTGCGGCTTCCGCTCCGGGTGTTCACGACGCACGGCACCCGAAGCTCGCGGGCCACGACCGCTGCATGGCTAAGTGCTCCGCCGATGTCCACGACAAGGGCGGACGAGATGAACATCACCGAGGACCAACTCGGGTCGGTCGTCGGAGTCACTAGAACCTCGCCAGGTTGAACCGCGGCGAAATCAGGCTCGTAAAGGACACGCGCGATTCCCTCGACGACTCCTGCGCTAACACCGATGCCTTCAAGAGTCATCGCTCCCTCGGCGGTCAGACCGTCATCGGCGCCGACCGGCGTCGCCTCCGGCATGCCCTTCCACTCGCTCGGGATCGACAGCGCTGCGTAAGCATCCCGTCGCTCGCGCCGTTTCCGCACAAGCGACTTAACGTCGCTAGGTGTGTTTTCGACTTCTGCCGCGGTCAAGTAAAAGATGTCGTCGGTGTGCTCCAGAGTGCCCGCTTCAACGAGCAGTGCGCCAAGGCGCCGCGCGGATGCCCGGGTTCCATCGAGACCTTGCACCAACGACCGCTTTGCCGCACCGCGCAGCGGAATCCGTGTCGCTGCGAGTTTCAGCAGGAACCGAACGGCTGGTCTTTGCCATCTCGGCGTCGCAGCAAGCAGCTGTCGCGCCGCCATACCGGCCGCGATGTGGTGATCCGCCTCGCGAAGGCGAGGATCCTCATCGTCGTCTTGGAGGGCATAGGTCTCGATCAGTGTGCGC
Organism: Rhodococcus koreensis; assembly: GCF_017068375.1. Lineage (NCBI taxonomy): Bacteria > Bacillati > Actinomycetota > Actinomycetes > Mycobacteriales > Nocardiaceae > Rhodococcus > Rhodococcus koreensis. The sequence goes on along the minus strand of NZ_CP070610.1, from coordinate 1,891 downwards.
AGCGGCTCGGGATTCTCACGCCACACAACACTCGATATTTCGCCCTCCGACGGACCGTGCATTCCATGCCGCGCGACGACCTCGTCAAAGCGGAGCTCGTTGCGTGACGCCTTCCAGACGTCGGTGACGAGTCCCGAGACCTCAGCCCCACCGGAGCCGCTCAATGCCGAGATATCCACTCCAGCACGCTTGGTCAGTCGTTCAAGAATGTCGTACACCGGAACGATGCCTGCAAGGGAGCCGACGACCTGGGTCTCCAGGGCTCGGTCGAAGTGCCGTGTGGCGACGCGGAAGTTTTCGGTCGCCTCGGCTACCGTCAACGCTTTGGACACGCGCTGAAGATGCGGTGCGTACCAGGCGTCGACCGCTTTGACGGTCTCCCGGATCTCCTTGGTAACGGTCATGAATGTCCAGGGGAATCTGCCGGCGATAATGGGCCATCGACGACGTGTGGGATTCGCCTGCCAACCGTCGGGAACACGACCAAGGATGGATATGACGATGTCCTCGCTTGAAGTTCCAGGCATACGGTCGCCCATTGTGCCCATGTATTCGACCTGGATGGTGGGGCGGCCATAGAACACACGGAAGTAGTGGCGGTCGGCGTCATCAGTGAATTCCGACTCTGCCCGAGACAGAACTCCGATTCGGAATGCGGCCTTCAATGCGGCCTTCTCGAGCGTCCGGTGCCACAGCGTCCAGTTCAGGGGAGTTAGAACCCCGGGCATCGCCTCGCCGAGGTTAGACGTGGTCCAATGAAGGTTCGGAGTGCTCGACGAGTGCAGCGGATCCCATCGTTGGGGTGTGGTGAGGTCCGAGTCGTTACCGGATTGGGACTGCTTAACCGGGGGGACGGGTTGCGATGCCCAGACGGTTTCCGGCCTCGCCTGCAGGAGCTGCACCTGTGAGGACGGTCCGGACCCGGCAATTGCCCACTCGACGTCCATCGGGGCGCCGAAGGCCGTCTCGATCTCTCGTCCGAGTTCGGCGATCCTGCACACTTCCTCGTTGCTGAGGGACCAGTCCGCACGCTCGCCGGGCGAGACTTCTACCTTGCGAACCTGCTGACTCGCCTCATCGAAGCGGTACGCAATCTGCTTATCCCCGATGACGCGCTTGCGCAACCCAAGAGTTTTCTTGTCGACCCAGAAGGAGTCCGGCGTGACCTCCCCGGCTACGACGGCTTCGCCGAGCCCGTAGTTCGATTCGATGTACAGCGCGTCGCGGTCACCGTTGGCCGGATCGAGGGTCATCATGACTCCTGCCGCACGAGCTTGTACCATCTCCTGAACGACCACCGCCATGGCTACATCCTCAGGCGGAACTCCCAAGCGGGCCCGATAGGCGATGACACGCGGGCTGAAGAGGCTTGCCAGCACCGTACGATATGGGTAATAACCTGGTCTGCCCCCTGCACCCAGAGATAGGTGTCCTGCTGTCCAGCGAAAGAGGCGTCTGCACGATCCTCGGCGATCGCGCTGGACCGCACGGCGACGGGAGTCGGGGACAAGCCCAGCCCGCGGTATGCATCTTCGATAGTCGTGCGAAGCTCATCACTGATGAGCGCTTCCGTGAAGAGCGCGGAAATCACCTCAGACACGGCTGTGAGATCGCCCTCGGGGTCGGCTCCGCGAAGAGCGCTCTCGATGTGCTCGTTGATGCCCGCAGCCTTCACCGCCGCCCGGTACGCGTCGGTTGTAACGACGAAACCCGGAGGTACGGTCATGCCCGACCGCATAAGCGCTCCGAGTCCCAGCGCCTTGCCCCCGACCTCCGATGCGACATCCTCTCCGCACTTCTCGAGCGGCATCACTGCGATGACGTCCATGAACCTCTGCCTTCTGTCTGAGTTAACGATTGAAAATGTCGTCGCGCGGTGACGTAAATTCAC
>NZ_CP070609.1:4705000-8983208 GCF_017068375.1 Rhodococcus koreensis | reverse complement strand
GGTAGCCGACCGCGTACGGGACGGTATGCGCGCTGTCGATGGTCGTGTTGCCGATGAGCTGAGGTATCCCCATCCGCGATTCCGACAGACTGCCCAGATCGCCTGCATCTCGGTGACGAAGACATCGACGTTCGTCGCGTACTTCAGTGTCAGCTTGTCCGGCCGGCCGTCGCCCGTCCACACGAAGGACAGACCGTTCCAGTCGAGGCGGTAGGCGCTTGCCCCGTCCATGACGTGTGACCGGGGCCAGTGCCGAACCTGGACGCCGTTCCTGTCGTAGCAGAGGCCGTTCTCGTCCTGCCAGTCGAACTCGTTGACCTCCACTTCATATCCGTCGCCCACCGCCGATGTCTTGAAGGATTTGGTGTGCCAGTGGGTCATCTGTTTCATCCCCTCGATCATGGCCTTGGTGCCATCCTTCGGTGTGCGGCCCGAGGGGCCGTGCACCCGCAGCGGCTTCCAGCGCAGCAGCCAGGGGGCGAAGCAGTAAAGGTAGGGCAGGTCCGCGAAGTGGTCGACGTGCAGATGCGAGATGAAGATGTCGTTGACCGCCATGAACGGCACCTGCATGGCGACGATATTGCGCAAGCACCCCGAACCCAGATCGAAGAAGAATCGGTCCCCGTTGCCCAGTTCGACCATCATGCTGGTGCCGGCCTGGTCGCGTCGCGGCGGGAAGGGGCAGCTTCCCACGAAGGAGATCCGCATCTCGTCCGGGCCGAGCTTCTCACCGACCGGGAAGTAGTTGCTCGCGTTCACCACGCTCGGGGTGGGCCGGAAATACGGCGGCAGACTGATCCCGCTGCCCGGTTTCCCGCCGTACGGGTTCTCGGTCATTGCCGGGTCTGCGCCGGATGGGGGTTCGTCAGTGGATGTCACGGCAGTCTCCCTTGTCGGAGCTGAGTTCGAACGGATCGGCAACTCGCGTACTACCGCCGAAGCCGCAAGCTGGTCTGCGTCCAGCGGTTCGCCGAACAACGTTGTGCGTCTGCTGTTTACGTGAGGTAGCGGACATGGACGTTGTCGATGCGGCCGTTGAACGGGAACGGCATCTTGTCGAAGTAGTCGAGGGACACCGATCCTCCGAGGCAGCGGCCGATGTCGAGGCAGTCGTTGCCGGTGAACAGCAGCGGCGCACTGATCGGCACCTGCCCGCTGCCATAGGGCGCATCCTTGACACTCATCGCGATGTCGAGCGGGCCGGCGGGTTTGGCCTCACCCGCCGGGACGGTCCTGACCTCGATCGTGGTGGGACCGGCCGGGAGCCGGTGCTCGGAGCGGATCTTGGTGCGCGCGATGACGAACAGGTTGTACTCGTAGCACAGGAAGCCATCGTCGACGTAGCAGGTCAGACCGCCGCCGGCACCGCCGAGTGCGTAGAGCACACCGTTCGCATCGTCGGGAATGTCCACCTCGATGGTCACCAGATTCGCCCGATTGCCCAGACTCGGCGCGCAGGGCTCGGGCATCCGGATCACGTCCCCGGTGAAGTTCCATTCCCGATACGGGGTGGAAATCCGCAACTCGGGATGAAGCACCGTGATCCACAGGCCGCCGCCGACCGGGTAGACACTGTTCTTGGCCGCTTCGATCGAGAACGTGTCCTTGAGCTGGGCGAGTTTGTCGGGCATCTGGTCGGCGAGGTCGCGGGCCTGCGACCAGTCCTCGTCGAGGTGGTAGAGCTCCCATCGGTCTTGATCGGGGGTCCAGTCCTTGATGCCGGGCGGTGACCCGGGAACCCACGGCGCCCGCGGACCGAACGCCGACGCCATCCAACCGTCGTGATAGATCGCGCGGCTGCCCATGATCTCGAAGTACTGAGTCCGCAGCCGGCCCTTCGCGTCCGGGTCATCGAAGGAATAGGCGAGGCTGACGCCGTCGATCGGTATTTGCGGAACACCGTTGACCACCAGCGGCGGGGTGATCCCGACGACGTCGTAGATGGTGGGGACGATGTCGTTGCAGTGGTGGAACTGGGTCCGCGGCCGCGAATCCGGTGTGATCTTCGCCGGCCACCGCACCACCATCGGGTTACGGGTGCCGCCCAGATGGGAGGCGAGCAGTTTCATGCCCTTGTACGGTGTGCTGCCCGCCCACGCCCACGCGGCGTGATACTGGTTTTCGACCTTCGGGGTGCCCAGCACGTCCAGCCCGCCCATCTCCTCGAGCGCCCGGATGTGCATGTCGATCGTGGTCGGTATGCCGTTCTGCGCGAGCATCTCGCTGACGGTGCCGTTCTGGCCCTCACCGGAGGAGCCGTTGTCCCCCCAGATGTAGAACACCAGGGTGTTGTCGCCGTATCCGAGGCGGTCGACCTCGTCGATCAGCCGACCGATCTGGACGTCGACGTGCTCGCCGAAACCGGCGGCGACCTCCATCAGCCGTCGGTGGAACGGCTTCTCCTCGTCGGGGATGTCGTCCCACGCCGCCAGTCGCGGATCGCGCGGGGTCAGCTCGGCGTCGGCCGGAATCCAGCCCGCCTCCTTGGCTCGCTGATGGGTGCGTTCGCGGTAGGCGTCCCAGCCGTCGTCGAACTTGCCGGCGTACTTGTCGGCCCACGGCTTCATGATGTGATGCGGGGCGTGCAGGCATCCGCTGGCCCAGTACATGAAGAATGGTTTGTCCGGCTCGAAGGCCTTGTGCCTGTGCAGCCACCCGATGGCGTCGTCGGCCAGGTCTTCGCTGAGGTGATAGCCCTCCTCCGGTGTCTTGGGCGGCAGCACCATGGTGGTGTTGCGGACCAGGTTCGGCTCGTATTGCGAGGCCTCACCGGCGAGGAAACCGTAGAAGTACTCGAAACCGATGCTGGTCGGCCAGTTCTCGAAGGGCCCGGCGGAGGTGGTTTCGATGGCGGGGGTGTTGTGCCACTTGCCCCAGGCGGCGGTGGAGTAGCCGTACTGCTTGAGGACCTCGGCCCCGAGTGCGCTGCTCTTGGGGATCTGCCCGGCGTACCCGTCCCAGTCGTTGGCGAGTTCGGCGACCTGGCCGTTGCCGATCCGGTGATGGTTGCGGCCGGTCATCAACGACGCACGGGTCGGGGAACACATCGCGGTGGTGTGGAAGCGGTTGTACCCGATGCCCTCCTCGTGGATCTTGGTCAGTGTGTCGGTTCGGATCTCCCCGCCGAAGGTCGTCGGAAGTCCCGGGCCGGCATCGTCGACCAACACGATCAGGATGTTCGGTGCATCCTCGGGTAGGCGGCGCGGGGTTTCCCGTTGCGCATAGATCGAGTCCTGCATCGTTCTGCCCGCGGTACTCGCAGACGGTGTCGGCGGAAACGGCAACGACTCTTGCGGATTCACAATGATCCTCCTCGCTCGAACGATTCACAGACCCGCAGGCGACGGGTGGCCTCGTTGACTGCGGTGAAAGGGTGTCGTCGACGTGATGGGGCCGACGCTGGCTGAATATCGGGTGATGGGTGTCGCGGTGGTCACTGCCCGCTGCGGGTCGAATAGCGAATCGTGATCGGTGCAGTCCACTCCCGGCTCGGCAGCCTCAGATGCACCAGACGAGACTGGCCGACCCCAACGGGACGCTGAAGCAGATCGACACCGAACCGAGGACCGGAGTCGGTGCGGGCGCGGCGGGTGCGGCCGAAGCCATGGGAGCGGCCAGGGCGCCGAGAGACAGGGTGAGGGCAATCGTGGCGAGGGCAGTGCTGATTCGACGAGACATTTCGGATCCTTGTGCAATGACGACGACGTCCGAGTCGGTGGCGACTGGTCATGATCGTCGGAGTGTTGATGATGGTCTTCGGCTTGCGGTGCGGCGGCTGGACCGCTGTCGCCTAGGGCGCGCGCCGAGGTGTCGTTGACCCAGAGTGGTTGAGCGCAATGCTTATGGATGGCAGTAGCGTGCTGTTCGTGGACCGGCTCATCCGCGTGACGGGGGTCCGGCGCGGGATTCGGGGAGTTGCCGCATTTCGACGACGTGCAGCCCCAGGGATTGGAAGCGGTTGAGCAGCCCGAACAGGTGGGCTTCGTCGGTCACGGTGCCGTAGAAGAGGGTCTGATCGGGCATGGCGGTGTGGTCCAGTTCGGGGAACGCTTCAGCGAGTGCTGCCGACACCAGGCCGGCGATGCGGAATTCGTAGCGCATGAGCACTCGTTTCTCGGAAGCCGAGAATGGGAGGCTTCCGCCTCCCATCCTCGGCCCCGCGGGGGAAAGCACATCCCCCGTTTCGGGTGACCGAAAACGGTCAGAGCAGCCCGAGTTCCCGGGCGCGGTGCACGGCCTCGCGGCGGCGGCGGACACCGAGCTTGCGATAGATGCTCAGCAGATGGGTCTTGACGGTATTGGTGGAGATGCCCAGCGCGGTCGCGATCTCGTCGGCGGTCAGCATCGCCGCCGCCTGCCGCAGCACCTGGTCTTCGCGCTCGGTCAGCGGTTGGAACGCCGCCGGTCGCTGCCCGGCGTCCTGCGGATGACAGTGTTCGAGCGCCCGGGCGGGCAGCCAGCCGTGCTCCTTCACCAATTGTGGCTCCTGGGAAAGGAGTTCACGCACCCAGTGGCCGCTCTCGACGAACACCCGCCACAGCTCCTCCGGACGTGCGAAGCCGAGTGCCTGGCGCAGCAGCCGGTGCGCCTCCTCGATGTGACCACTGTCGGCGGCGGCCCGGGCGCGCAGCAGGAAGGCCTGCACCTGAATGGTCGCCGGGGCGGTCTTGGCTGTCCGCAGGTCGCTGAGTACGTCGAGGGCGGCGGTGTCGTCGCGGCGGGCCGCGAGCAGTGCCCGGGTGCGGGCCACAAGGTGCTGGGGCCGGTCGGAGGGTGCGGCATCGAGCACATGGAGGGCTGCGCGGGTGTCGGCGTGCGCGAGGTGTGCGGAGGATTCGGCGATGGCCAGCTCATCGAGCGTCCAGTCCGCGGGGCGGCGGCGGGCCAGCGCCGCCCCGACCGAGTGGACGATGGCCAGGGCGCCCTTCCAGTCCCCGTCGGCCGCCGCCAGCCGGGAGCCGATCACCGCGGCCGCCACCGCCGGGGCGGGTTCGGGAACCAGCCCGACTGTGGGGGCGGCCAGGTCGAGGTGGGTGCGCGCGGCGGCCCGGTCGTCGTGTTCGACCGCGACGCCCGCGAGGACGAGGTGACTCACCCCGATCAGGTCGTCGGACGGTAAGGCGGATTCTTCGGCGACCGCAAGGGAGCGGCGGGAGTGTTGTTCCGCTCGTCGCAGTTGTCCGCGCAGCAGCTCGACCAGGGCGAGCGAGCCCAGAGCGTCGCAGAGCGGTTGCTCGGTGCCCGGCGCCCCGCACGCGTGGACCGCGGCGGTGAGCACGCCCGCGGCGCGGTCCAGGTGCCCGGCGTCGAGCTCGGCGGCACCGAGGCCGGCCAGCACCATCGCCGTGATCTCCGGATGCCGCCCGCGGCGCTGCTGCGGCATCTCACGGAGTAGTCGGTGCGCGTCGGCCGCCGATTTGCGGGTCACGTCCAGGTCGCCGGCGGCCCGCCCGGCGAGCACCCCGACGAAGGACCGGGCGAGGTGGGGTGCCGGGTCCGCGCGGTCGCCGAGGTAGTCGTCGGCGCAGGCGAGGGCGGCCTCGCAGCCCTCCACGTCGTGGTCGGCGAGACGGCAGGCGGCTCGCACCAGGGCGGGTGCCGCGCCGGTCAGGTTCGCGGGCATGCGTGAGAGGGCCCGGCGCAGCTGGGCGGTGTCCAGTCCGGTGAAGAGCCGGCCGATCGTCAACGTCTCGATCAGGAGGTCGGAGGCGAACTGCCAGTCGTTGCCGGCGGCGGCCTGGGTGACGGCGGCGGTCAGGGCTCCGGTGTCGGCGAACCAGCGCGCCGCCCGGGCACGCAGGCGGGGTTCGAGGCCGGGATGCCGGTGCCGCAGGTGCGCGTGCAGCACCTCGGCGAACAGCGGATGCAGTCGGTACCAGGGCGATGGGTCGACCCGTTCGACGAACGCGTGGGCGCGGGCAAGACTGGCCAGCGTCAGGTCGCCGTCGCCTCGACCGGTGAGAATATCGGCCAGTTCGGGGTGGATTTGTTCGGTGATGCACACCCGGAGCAGCAGGGTCTGGGTTTGCGGCGGCAGCGTGTCGAGGACCTCGGTGAGCAGGTAGTCGGCGATTGCGGTGCGGTCGGCGACGAAGTCACCGATGAACGCCTCCGGGTCGGTACTGCGCTGCATCGCCAACGCGGACAGGCGCAGGCCCGCCGCCCAGCCCTCGGTCCGGTCCACCAGCAACGTGAGAGCCGCCGACGAGATCTGCAGCCCGTGCCCGCGCAGCAGATGGCAGGCGTCTGCGCGGGTGAACACCAGATCGGCGTTGCGGATCTCGGTGATCTCGCCCGCGGCCCGGTAGCGGTGCAGCGGCAGCAGCGGCTCACTCCGGGCGGTGAGCACCACACGCACGCCACCGGCGGCGTGCCCGAGCACGAAATGCAGGCCGGAGGTGATCTCCGGGGCGCAGGTCGCGTCGAACTGGTCGAGGACCAGCACCACCGGTTCCGGAGTCTTCGCCAACGCGTCGGCGAGCCGGACCAGCAGGGACTGATCGACCCCCTCCGCCCGGGTCGGGATACCCACCTCGGACAGGGGTATCCCGTGGCGGTGCAGCGCCTCGATCAGATATGCCCAGAACAGGCCCGGAGCGTCGCCCGGTTCCACGGTCAACCACACCGCGGTGCCCGGTGCCATACCGGCGGTCACCCACTGCGCGGTCAGGACCGTCTTGCCGGCACCGGCCGGGCCGTGGACCAGGGTCAGCGGCCCCGCCGACCCGGCGGTGAGGCGTTCGAGCAGTGCGGGTCGGTGGATGAGGATCTTCGGCACAGCCGGGACGGCGAACCTGGCCGCGAGAATCGGGTCGCCGGAAAACTGCACGCGGCGATGCCGGGAGGTGCCGGGTGCATCGGGGGCACCGGGGTTCTGCATGAGGTCACCGACGTCCCTGAGAGGCAGGCTGAAATCGGGTATCACCCTCATTCAACCCCGCCGATCGCCGGTGGGTCACCCCCTTCGGGGGAGGTGATCCGCGGTGCGGGCGCCGAGACTGAGAGCGGAACAACAGGTCAGACGCCCAGGTCATGGTCAAAGTTTCGGTAGGGGCGTCCACCCCGAGGACCGCGGCTCCATCCCGACTGATCCGTACGAGCAGCCGCAGGCAAGAAGCAGGGATGATGCAACGCCCGGACATCCGAGCACCACGTGCGGTGCGGCGTCCTCACCCGAAACGGGTGAGGACTCACCACGGCGACGGAGCCGGCGGTGCACTCGCGGCCCGGCGAACCGCTGCGGTACGCCGCCGAAACGAGCAGAGATGGTGGCCGGGCCCGCGCCTGTGAACCCCATGGAGGAAAGATGTCGCACGACAGACCGAACATAGTTTTTGTCCTGATGGACAACCTCGGCTACGGCGAGGTCGGTTGCTACGGTGGCGGAGCGGTGCGCGGTGCCCCGACGCCGCGCATCGATCGGCTCGCCCGCGACGGCATGAAGCTGACCAACTTCAACGTCGAGCCCCAGTGCACGCCGAGTCGGTCGGCCCTCCTGACCGGACGGTTCGCGCTCCGCTCGGGCACCCACAGCGTCTCGCTCACCGGCGCACCCTACGGGCTGGTGCAGTGGGAGATCACCCTCCCCAAGCTGCTCGCCGAGCAGGGCTACGCGACCGGCCACTTCGGCAAGTGGCACCTCGGCAACACCCGGGGCGCATGCCCACCGACCAGGGTTTCGACGAGTGGTACGGCATCCCCGACACCACCGACGAAAGCCTGTGGCCGGGCTCACCGGGCTTCGACCCGGACGTCGCGCACGTGGCCCACATCATGGAAGGCCGCAAGGGCGAGCCGTCGCGCGACGTCGCGATCTACGACCTGACCACCCGGCCCGAGATCGACATGGAGATCACCGAGCGGACGATCGACTTCATCACGCGCAGCGCCGCGGCGAACAAACCCTTCTACGCCTACGTGCCCTACACGCTCGTGCACTATCCGACGCTACCGTCGGCGGAGTTCACGGGCGCGACGGGCAACGGGCCCTGGGCCGACTGCCTGGCCCAGATGGACCACAACGTCGGCCGCCTGCTCGACACCCTCGACGAGCTGGGGCTGCGCGACGACACGATCTTCGTGTTCACCAGCGACAACGGGGCCGACACCTCGGTCCCGCCGCACATCGGGACGAGTGGACCGTGGACCGTGGACCGTGGACCATGTTCACCCCGATGGAAGGCAACAACCGCGTCCCCTTCATCGTCCGCTGGCCCGGCCACATTCCCGCCGACCGTGAATCGAACGAGATCGTCCACGAGGTGGATACCTTCACCACGCTGGCGGGGTTTGCCGGCGCCAGGGTGCCACAGGACCGGCCCATCGACGGCGTGGATCAGGCAGGCCTCTTCCGCGGCACGACTGAAAACTCGGCACGTGAAGGCTTCCTGATCTACTTCGGGGAGAAGTTCTACGGGGCCAAATGGCGCAACTTCAAGATGCTGCTCGTCGAGCAGGTCGATGCGTTGGATCCGGTTCTGTCGCTGGGCGTCCCACGGATCTACGACCTGTACACCAACCCGAAGGAGGATCCCGAACACAGCGTCGCCTCCACACATCTGTGGGTCATGCGTCCGATCTCCAAGATGATCGGCGAGTACCAGGACAGCCTGAAACAGCATCCGCCCATCAAGGTCGGCACCCCTGACCCGTATCAACCACCCGGGCCGTCCACCGAATCGGATGTCAGATCTTCAGCCGAGTCGGCACAAAGCCCAGAGGAGAACAAGAGATGACGGACAAACCCAGCGACGTCGATATGCCTGGAACTTTCGAATCGCGCTGGCCGCCGCCCACTCGACTTCCCGCGCCGCTCAATGTCATACCCACAGCAGACCGCCCCTTACCCCACGCAACCAAAACCAGTCAAAACGCCCAACAATGTTGATGAACAACATATTACAGACATTACAAGCTGACGTTGTGCGCAATATTCGTAAAGACCTATTCTCCAGTTGATTAACCACAAATGTTGTAACTCAACACCTTTCAAAACCGGCCTCCAACCGCACCAAACAGACACCCCACGCGCCCGCCGACACCCCACCCCCCGGCACTCCCCCGACAAGTCGCCGGCACCCCCACATCACAAACCGGGGACATGTCATCACACCAGGTCACAACACCATTACGCCCCCACACAGCAACCGCCCGCACATCGGGAGTCGGGTGCGGGCCCTGTACGGGGGTGACGTTCTGCGCCGTCGGTGTCTTACCGGGGTGCGAGGTCCAGCCAGGGCTGATCGACGCGGCCCTCGACATAGATCCCGCCGGGCGCTGGTCGGCCCATCGGGATCGCGGACGACTACCGCCTCCACAGTCACGACTGCGCCGCCCTCGTCACCGTGTAACCGAGCGACTCCGCGAGCAGGTGCAGCAGATCATCCGCCGCCGGCAGGCAAGCCGGTCCATCCAATCCCAGATCGCGTTGCACTCGTCCTTGTCCTCGCACATACACTCGCTGTCGCGGGCACCATCCAGACCCGAGTCCAGCCCGCAGCCGTCCACCGTCACCGGATCGAGCACCCACCGATCAATGCCATCCCAGTCGCGCATCAGGTAGACCCAGATCGATTCCTCGACGTAGTGGGTGCCGCGGTCGAGGGCACACTCGCCCTGCGACGTGTAGACCTCGGCAGGAGTGGGGACGTTCGTCGTCATCGTGGGTTTCCCGTCCAAGCTCAGTGGTTTCACGGTGGGCGCGAGCACCCAAAGCCACTGAAACGCAATAGCATTTGAAATCAGCCCAAACGAACCTCACGCAACCGAGCTGCCTGCGACGCTGTTCTCGCCGCCAAGAAGTTAGACACTCGACGCATCGGCAGAGACGATGCCGCGCGAGATCACCCTCCCCGCACACGTCGACGAGACAGCCAGCCACAGGACCGGTTGTCGAGGACGAATACCAACAGAGCCCCGGGACAGCGGCGCGTGCACCTCTCAACACACTGTGTCGCTCGGTAGCGGGGGAATGCGGCCCAGCTGTTGAGCACGCCAGCTCCCGGTGACGTCCCCGCCGATCAGCAGGGAATACCGGACGGTCCCGGGCCCCGCAGGTAGTCGATCAGCGTGTCGAGGACGGCCTCGAGATCCTCGACACTGCCCGTCGACCGCAGGACCTGCACCCCACCCTGAATTCCCGCGATGAACGCGGACGCGGTGCGCGGCGCATTCAGTTCCGCCCGGATCTGCCCGGCCGCCTGCATCGCCTCGATCCCGGCCGCGACGTGGGTCCGCCACTGCGCCAGCAATGTTCGGACCACCTCGGATGCCCCCGGCGTTCCGCCCGCCTGGGCCAGCAGCGACCCGAGCGGACAGTGCGCTCCCTGAGCGCGGTAGCGGGTGACCAACGCATCGCGCCACCTCCCCCACGCCGCCCACGACGTCAGTGCGCCCAGGTGCGGTTGCTGATCGTCGAGAACCCGGTCCGCCTCGTAGACGGCGACGGCGAGCAGCAGTTCGTCCTTGCCGCCCGGAAAGTAGTGGAACAGCTGCCCCTTGCTGGTTCCGGTGATGGCGCGGATGTCGTCGAGCGTGACCTCACCGGGCTCACCACCGCGAAGATGCGTCGCGGCACCGTCGACGATGCGCTGACGGGTCGCGCGCCCCTTCGCGGTGATCGGCATACGTCGACGGTAACGCAATTCTGGACCGGACAACCCACCGCCACTCCAACACCACCGGCTATACCTCATTTTCTGGACTCGTAGGTCCAAAAAATTCCCTCTACGGTCGGGACATGACCAATCACCTCACCAACGGCCGACTCCACGGCCGCAGCGCCCTCGTCACCGGATCGACCTCCCACATCGGGCGCGCCATCGCCGTCGCCTTCGCCGCCGAAGGCGCCCACGTGATCGTCTCCGGCCGCGACACGACACGCGGGAACGAAACCCTCGCCGCGATCGCGGCGGCCGGAGGCCGCGCGGACTTCCTCCCCGCCGACCTCGACGGCACCTCCGCCACCAGCCACGCCCTCGCCGAGCAGGCGCTGAGCCTGACCGGCGGACACCTCGACATCCTGGTCAACAACGCCGGCATCTTCCCCGCCTCCGGCACCATGACCGTCGACGACGACACCGTGGACCGCATCTACGCCGTGAACGTCAAGGCACCCATCTTCCTGGTACAGGCCCTGGCCCCACACATGACCGACAACGGTGGCGGCGTCGTCATCAACCTCGGCTCGTGGGTGGCCCGCCTCGGCATCCCCCACGGCCCCGTCTACGCCGGGTCCAAGGCCGCGATGGAGAGCCTGACCCGATCCTGGGCCGCCGAATTCGGCCCCCGGGGTCTGCGTGTCAACGCCGTCTCCCCCGGCGTCATCCGCCCCACCGGACCCGACGCCGGCTCCCCCGCCGACACCTTGATGCACACCACCCCCGCCGGCCGGCCCGGCACCGCCGACGACATCGCCGACGCCGCCCTCTACCTCGCCTCCGACGACGCCCGCTTCGTGCACGGAACCGTCCTCGACGTCGACGGCGGACGCGTCGGCGTCAACACCGTGTAAGTGCGCGCAGCAAGAAACCGAACACCGCCGCGACACACACCACAATGGCGTCAATGCTGCCGACCCCGATCCCCCACGTCTCGGTGACTCCCGGCGGTCAGCCGCCCGGCCCTGGCGACACCTGTCCGGGTCGTTGAACGGGTGCGGTACACCGCGTCGAGGAAGTGACGGGGTGGACACCACCACCCCCTCCACGGCCCATCACCAGCACCCCTCGTCGGGTGACACCGCAACGGCCCCGAAGAGCAAGCTCGAGGACGTCACCGCCCCGGCGGTCGGGCACATCCCATTCACCCCGAAAACGAAGAAGGTCATCGAGGGCAGTCTGCGCCAGACCGCCCTGCTCGGGCACGAGGAGATCGGCACCGACCACCTACTCCTGGCCCTGTTCGCCGACCCCGCCTCCACCGGCGCTCACATCCTCACCGACCTTGTATCCCTCAGCAAACGCGCCGGTGAACGTGATCTTCGTGTTCGGTTGGTAGTGGACGTAAGCGATCATGATGATTCGCGACATTGACCGACTCATCTCGGGGCCGAGCCGTTTCGAAGTGTCGTATCTGACCGCGGCGACGGCCGACGGAACCAGGGTGACGTGCCACATGCGGATGGAGCAGAAGGGGCTGTTCAACGCGAGAACGGGATCGTCGGCGTCCACCTGCGCAAGACGGTCCGCACCACCGTTCCCGATCCGGACGCGGCCGCGGCCGCGGCGGGCGGACCTGATCCGGCGGGATTTTCAGCGCGAACACGCCGGACACCAGGTACGTCGGCGACATTCCTCCAAGCACTTCGCGCAGAGAGGTGCCCCCTACTTGCCGGTGGGCGACGGGCAATTCCTGTACCTGGCAACGGTGTTGGACTCAAATCGAAAACGCCTGGCAGGTTGGTCGATCGCCGATCACATGCGCACCGGGCGAGTCACCGTCACGCTGCACCACCGCCCCGATGCGTCCGCTGACCCAACATACTGACAACGCCCCCCTTCGGATGCCATCATCAGGAATGGCCAATGACACCGACGACGCAGCCGAGCAACCAATCACCGAGCTGACCGCGAAGGAGAGCTGGGAACTGCTCAGCTCGGGCGCGTTGGGGCGGCTGGCGTTGAGCGTGTCCGGGAGGGTCGACATCTTTCCCGTCAACTACGTCGTCCACGAGGGCAAGGTGTACTTCCGAACCGCCGAGGGATCCAAGCTCATTGAACTCACCATCAACCGGGATGTCGCCTTCGAAGTGGACGAGATAGCCGAGCACTCGGGGTGGAGCGTCATCGTCCACGGCACCGCGCGGCGGCTTCAGAAGCTCAGCGAGGTCGCCGCAGCCGACGAGTTGCATTTGCGGTCATGGCTGGCCACCCCCAAGTTCAATTACGTCGAAATTACACCCACCGAGATCACCGGCCGCCGACTCGTCTTCGGTGACGAACCGGACCACTGAAACCGGACAGCCTGCCCGCCTCTCCCCGATCACCGGGCAACCGACCGTGGGTTGTCCACGCCCCGAGCCCCGTGGGTCCTCGAAATCCCGAAGTGCGACACCCGTCCTGGTACAGTTGCGCGACCTCGTGACGACCACCGGACGGCACCTCGAGCGATTACCCGGGGACCAACTCGATCGAGTCGAGCGCACGAGAACCGTCGCCGATGCGGACGCGTACCGGACCCTGATCCACAAGCTGGGCCGGGGCGAGTTCATCATCGCTACAGCCGATTTCGGCTCCGCTGAACGCTACCGGCTCCTCGACCACCAGGTGGTGAAACGTGAACTCGCGTGCCACCGAGTCGATCTCCTCCCGGTCGGGGCGGTACAGCCCGATCCAGACCATCCCCGCCTTCTCCCGGAGGAGCTCGTAGGTGCTGTCGAGCATGTCCGGGGTCGCGGCCCGGACACCAGCCACGTACACCGCGTTGTCCACGATCGTCATGTCCACTCCCCGCATCCGACCGAGCTGCGGCACTACCGAGCGCGTGGCCGCGATTCTCGGCATCGAACCCCGGCCGGTGGGACGAGTGCCGCGCTGAGCCGGGTTGGCCGCGGTCAGCTGTTCTGGTACCTGTCGCCGGACGGTGCACCGGATCGATCCCTTCGGTGTGTTTCTGCTGGTAGTGGCCTCGAGGGCGGCGCAGTCGACGGTCGCCGGTGGATCGGACGGCGATGTCGATGTTAGGGCCGCTTCGGCGGCGGCCGGATCGGTGCGAGTGAGCCTGGTCGAGGGCGCCTCGAGCTCTTGGGCCGTGGGGCGCCGATGCGCCCGGCCGGTGGTGATGCGCCCGCCCGGTGGTCTTGTGGGCTGCCGGGGTTGGGCGAAAAATTGGTCCTGCAGTGGCTGCGGCCACCGGGGCCGTCGGTGGAACCGGAATCCGGCGACGGTGGACCGCGCCGGGTCGGCCACCGCAATTGGTTAGAGCGCGCTGTGCGAGGAGGCATCACATGTTCATCCAGGTAATCCAGGGAAAGGCGTCCGACGAGGCGAGGCTGCGTCGGTGCATGGATCGCTGGACGGCAGAACTGCGACCGGGGGCCATCGGTTACCTCGGGAGCACGCACGGGTTGTGTGACGACGGGACGTTCATTGCACTGGTCCGGTTCGAATCCACCGAGGACGCCCAACGCAACAGTCAACGCCCCGAACAGGACCAGTGGTGGGCCGAGACACAGACCTGCTTCGAGGGCGCCGTCTCGTTCATGGACTGCCCGGACGTGACGTCTTGGATGGGTGGCGGCTCCGATGCTGCCGGGTTCGTACAGGTCATGGAGGGCCACAGTGCTCATCCGACCCGGATGCGGCAACTGATGGAACAGGCGAGCGATCAGGTTGGCCGGCTGCGTCCGGACATCATCGGCGGGACCTTCGCCCGGTACGGCGACGACGGGTTCGTCGAGGCCTTGTACTTCACATCCGAGTCCGCGGCCCGCGGACACGAGAAGGCACAGGTACCGGACGATCTGCGGGCCCTGTTCGAGGAAGAGAACCTGCTAATGGGCAAGGTGTCCTACTACGACATGCACGAACCGGTGTTGGTCTCGGCGGGACCGTGACACCACCCGGATGCTGGCCCGGATCCTCTGGAATCGGCTGCCGGGCTGGTACCGGCGGGCAATCCACCGCTACCGGCCCGGTCTGGGTGTCGCGAAGGTCGATTTCGTCCTCAACTCTCCGGTGCCCTGGGCGGATCCGCGGGTGCAGCAGGCCGGGACGGTGCACTGCGGTGGCACCCGAGCCGAGATCGCCGCGGCCGAAGCCGCCATTGCCGCCGGCGCGCATCCGACCCGGCCGCTGGTCCTGGTTAACCAACCTGCCGTCGCCGACCCGACCCGCGGCGCCCAGGATCTGCTGCCGCTCAGGTCCTACACGCACGTGCCCAACGACTCCGAGGGCGACCTCACCGAGACAATCACCGCACAGATCGAACGCTTCGCGCCCGGATTACGCGACACCGTCGTCACCTCCCACGCCATCCCCGCACCGGGCGCGGCGGCGACATCGCCGCCGGGCGGTGTCGATGTACCGGATGATCGCCCGTCCCACCGCGCGATGGAACCCTTACCGCACCCCACTCGACGGGGTGTGTCTGTGCTCGGCTTCCACCCCGTCCGGGCCCAGTGTCCACGGCATGCCCGGCTACTGCGCCGCCCGGCACGTGCTGGCCGACAAATTCGGTATCACCACTGTCCGCGACCTCAGCCCCGCCCCGCCCCGGGACAACTCAGACAACCGCCTCGCTCGCAAACCCCTTCCACGTCACGGCGGCCGACCAATTTCGAGTTACCGGCCGCCGCAGCGAGCAGCATCGCCACCGAGACCATGCGACTACATATTGAAAGCGTTCCGCACCAACGCTTTTCACACCTCATGCACTCCTGCAATCGCGCACCGTTTCGGCAACGGCTCGACCGGAACCACCACCGGCAGCGGGAACACTCCGGCACCCCCGAACCACCGGGGCAAGGCCCCGGCGGAGAATTGACCGGACGGGCGACGAACGACGCGATGCCCACGCTGTCGTCGACGCGGTGGACCATCCGACGCATTCTGCCCCCGCCCCCGCACCCGATCGGGTATTCACCCCTGCCGGCCCGGGCACTGTGTCTCACCCGCCGCCTCGGTCGGCATCGGCGGCAGTTCGGCGACCCGGGTTGGACAACCCTTCGGTGTCAGAGGGTAGTGGTCGACGAGGGCACCGATCATCGAGCGGTGCGGGCCGTGGGGGCGCACCGTCTTCGCCTCGGGGTACGGTGCGGAAGGTCCATGCGAACGTCACGCCCAGCCCGCCGGTGGCGTCGGGCGGCCGCGACTGGGTTCCGGTCGCGAGCATCCGGTCGAGCGGCGGACAGCGGGCCAGTCACCCGAGAAACGGCTCGACTCGCAGACGGGGACCGAGCTCGCGGAACAATCCGCTGTTCTCCTGTAAGCCCTTGGCGATCGGCAGGTCCGTACAATCGATGATGTAGTGGCGAAGGGCCGCGGCAACCGCCGCGGCGACGAAGAGCAGATCGCAAATTTTCCTGGTGACAACCTCGTCGAAGCGGCGAAAGTCGTCCCTGCCGGCGCCGAGAGCGGCCACCACCCGAAGGCTGTCCTCGAACTGATCGAACGTTACGGTTGGCACCACGGCTTTCATCGGGTGATCAGCCTCCATCCCGCCCCGGGTGGCTGCCAAGCGAAAGTCGCATACCTGTGGCACAAGAGCCACAGGTCCCCCGGGGCGGGAGCCATGACACGGGCATCACCCCTGATGGGGGCCGCGCCGACTCCGTCACCGCCGAGGATTGGACCACTCGACCGAGTAGCGCAGGCGCCAGGGCATCCGCGATATCTCTCAAAACAGGGCGAACGGTTCGTTGTCCGGAACGAGCCGCACCCGATACCCCACGACACATCGACCACCCAGATATCAGTTTCCGGCGTGCGGATCTGCTCCATCGGTCCCCGCGTTCGGGGAACGAAAGGAACCGCATTGCTCCCCGCACGAATCCCATCCACGCCGACCCGCGAGGTCTCGAGCGGACTCGAAGGATGGCGGGACGGCGCCGCGTGCCGCGGTATCGAACCGTCGGTGTTCTTCTCCCCCGACAACGAACGCGGTACCGCCCGAGGTCAACGCGAATCGCGGGCCCGGCAGATCTGTCAGGACTGCCCCGTACTCACCCAGTGCCGCGAGCATGCCCTGGCGGTGGGCGAACCGTACGGAATCTGGGGTGGCATGACCGAAACCGACCGCAGACGACACACCAATCGAGCTCGCCGCGGCGAGCAACGACCCCTCGTTCCCCGGCAGGCGACACAGGCCACCGCCGACGCCCTGCACCTGAGCTCCGCCCGGTAACGACCGCGTTCAGCGCCGCATCCCGACGACCGCACCACCCGATGGAAAATCCCGGATCGACACCCGACTGTGAACCGGATCAACGGTTTTGGATTACCCAGTGTAGTGATTGCCAAGAAGGGGATAAACCCAAGAAACGTGCCAGACAGCGCGAGCGGAAGATGAGGAGCACGGCCGTCTGAGTCGACGGCCACCGTCCTGATCCGTTCAGCTGTTCTGGACGTCGCAAAGTTTCCGCCACATTCCACCAGCCGGGTGTGGAAGCCGACAATTACGCTCGACATCCCAGTGCGGCATCACGCCGCGGTCACGTGCGCAGTGGTGCGGCACACTCGATCGGACGGAAGGAGTGGACATGACGATCGTGGACAACGCGGTGTACGTGAGCGGTGTCCGGGCCGCGACCCCCGAATCGCTCGACAGCACCTACGAACTCCTGCGGAAGAACGCGGGGATGGCCTGGATCGGGCTGTACCGGCCCGGCACGGAGGAGATCGACTCGTTGGCCCGCGAGTTCGCGTTGCACCACCTGGCGGTCGAGGACGCCATTACCGCGCACCAACGCCCGAAACTCGAACGCTACGACAGCGTCTTATTCGTGGTGCTGCGGCCGGCCCGCTATCTCGACGACGTCGAGAAGGTCGAGTTCGGGGAGCTCCACGTTTTCGTCGGACCCGATTTCGTCGTCACCATCCGCCACGCGGAGTCCCCCGACCTGGGGGTGGTGCGCCACCGGATGGAACAGGCACCGGGCTTGCTGTGTCTGGGCCCCGAGGCGGTGCTGTACGCGATCGTGGATCAGGTGGTCGACGAGTACGAACCCGTCATCGCCGGTCTCGAGAACGACGTCGACGAGATCGAAGATCAGCTGTTCACCGGTGACGCGTTCGTTGCCCGCCGGATCTACGCCCTCTCCAGCGAGGTGATCGAGTTTCAGCGCGCCACCCAGCCCCTGGTGGGCATGCTCGAGGCCCTGCAGCGCGGGTCGGAGAAGTATCACGTCGACCTGGAACTACAGCGCCATCTGCGCGATGTGCACGATCACACGATCCGCATCGTCGAGCGGGCCGACTCGTTCCGGGCACATCTGCAGACCGCGCTGACCGTGCACGCCACCCTGGTGGCACAACAGCAGAACGAGGAAATGCACCACCTCACCGAGGCGAGCCTCGCCCAGAGCGAAGAGGTCAAGAAGATCTCCGCCTGGGCCGCCATCCTCTTCGCCCCTACCCTGGTCGGCACGATCTACGGGATGAACTTCGACGACATGCCCGAACTGCATTGGGCGACCGGGTACCCTCTCGCGTTGTCCCTGATGCTCATCACCTCCATGGCCCTGTACATCGTGTTCAAACGCCAACGCTGGCTCTGACCGCAAGCCCCTCGAGCCAACCGTGCCGAAAAGGCGAAGGCATCGGATCCCGGTCCACGATCGGGCCGGTTGAGATCACCCGGATCGGGAGGGTCGATACTTGCCATCGAGAGCCTGGAGGAACTCCGTCCGACTGCTCGGGGCTGCGCCGATTACATCTTGGCGTAGCGGGCCATCGCGAAGCTGTAGAGGCCGTAGGTGATGATGCCGACGCCGGCCGCGATGAGCAGGGCTACTCCGTAGGGTTGGGCGCCGACGGTTTTGAAGGCGCCGTCGAGTCCGGAGGCCTTATCGGGCTCGGATTGACTGACGGCGAGGATCACCAGCAGCCCGACCGCGGCGATGGCCAGCCCTTTCGCGATGTATCCGACCGTGCCGAGCCTGCGCACGAGGGGACTGGTGGTGCCCTCGAGGTCGTCGAGGAAGCTGCGACTGACTCCCTTGTAAATGTGGTATCCGCCGACCGCGATGATGACCAGTGCGACGGCGACGAGGGCGATCGTGCCGGCGGTGGTCTGCATCAGGCGGGCGGTGATCCCCGCACTCTGGCCGCTGCTCGACTTGCCGCTGCCGCGGGCGAAACCGAACGCGGAGAAGGCGAACGCGAAGTAGACCACCGCGAGGGCAAACGCCTTGAGACGATCGATGATCTCCGATTTCTTGCTGTCGGCGTCCGGCCTGGATGAACTGCCGAGTGCCGCTTCGGCGAGCCGCCACAGTCCCATGATGGCGAACGCGACCACACCCACCCACAGTGCGGCGATGCCGCCCGGCTTGGCGGCCAGTTCGGTCATGGCACCGGATTGGTCGGCGGTACCGCCCGGGCCGCCGAGGGCGAGCCGGATGGCGATGTAGCCGATGATCAGATGCACGACGCCGCTCACCACGAACCCTGCCCGGGCGAACCGTTCGAAGACGCTGTTCTGCGCCACCCGGCCCGCGGTCGAGGACGAGTTGTCCTGCGACGCCGGCGAAGAGGAGGTGGCGGCGGGCGCCGGGGAAGCGGTGGTGTCAGGCATGGGGATCGTCCGATGTTGGTGGTGGTGGACTTCTCCGTCGACGGGTGCGACGGTTCGTGGGGAGGGCTCGTAGGGCTGTCCGAAGCCCGATGCGGGAAGCCGGGGCCGCTCCGATCGGCTCACCCGCGGTGCGGAACTTCAGTTCGGAGGCAGTCTCGGGAGCGTCGTCGATGGTCGCACGCAGAAACCGGTCGGGCAGTGCGAGTTTGTGGATGGTGCGCAGCGTCTGCAGGTATTGCCGCGCAAGTGAACCGGTGGTGTAGGGCAGGTCGTATTTCTCGCAGAGTGCTTGCACCTTGGTGGAGATGTCCGCGTAGCGGTTGCTGGGCAGGTCGGGGAACAGGTGATGCTCGATCTGGTAGCACAGGTTGCCGCTGAGGAACGCCATTACCGGGCCGGCCCGGAAGTTGGCCGCGCCGAGCATCTGCCGCAGATACCATTCCGGACGCGTCTCGTTCTCCAGTTCGGCGAGGGTGAACTTCTCGGCGCCGTCGGGGAAGTGCCCGCAGAAGATCACCACGTACGCCCACACGTTCCGCAGCAGATTCGCGATCAGGTTCGCCGTCAGTGTTCGCCGCCAGCGGCGCCCGCTGAGGGCGGGAAAGAGCAGGTAGTCCTTGCCGGTCTGGCGGGCGATCTTCCCGATCAGCGCTCGGCGGTGCGCGGATTTCTCGGCGGCGGTGCCGACCCGGGTCTGCTCGGAATACAGGTCGTGCAGGGCGATGCCCCATTCGAACATCGCCGCCAACACCAGGTTCCGCAGCGGTTGCAGTAGGTGCTCGGGCTTCCACGGCTGGTCGCGGGTGATGCGGAGGACACCGTAGCCGAGGTCCTCGTCCATTCCGACGACGTTGCTGAACA
Source organism: Rhodococcus koreensis (assembly GCF_017068375.1). Lineage (NCBI taxonomy): Bacteria > Bacillati > Actinomycetota > Actinomycetes > Mycobacteriales > Nocardiaceae > Rhodococcus > Rhodococcus koreensis. The sequence continues at coordinate 8,963,114 of NZ_CP070609.1, read as the reverse complement.
CGTGGTGACGGTAGTTGTGGGAGTACCGCCACTGTGATGACACGCCGGCCATGTCCCATTCCCAGGTGGTGGAATGGATTTCGGGGTCGTTCATCCAGTCCCACTGCCCGTGAGAGACGTTGTGGCCGATCTCCATGTTCTCCACGCTCTTGGCCACACCGAGCGCCGTCGTCCCGAGAACCCACCCTGTGGTGGTTTTGCTGCCGTAGATCACCAGCCGCGCAGCGGAATCCAGCAGTCGCTGGAGGCCGATGGTGCGGCGGATGTAGGCGGCATCGGCGGCGCCGAGCGACTCGGTGACGTCCCGGCGGATGCTGGTGAGCTCGTCGCTGAGCGCCTCGACGTCCGCATCGGTGAGGTGCGCGTACTCCTTGATATCGGAGATGGCCATGGTGTGCTCCAGGTTCCGGACGAGCCCCCGTCCGGAACCTGGGGTGGTGCCCCGTCCGGTGCGGCCTTCAGTGCCGGGTCAGTAGTAGTGGCGTCGACCGGCGACCGCGTGGCCCATCGACCCCATGATCTCGAGGACCACGCCGATGACGATGAGCGCGACCCCTACATACAGGAGGATGGGAATGCCGGCGACCGCGCCGATGACGGCGAGAATGATTCCGAGAATGATCATGAGGACAACCTGATTTCGGGACAGAGAGTGGGGATTGGGGTATCGGACGATGTGAGCGGGTCAGTGCTTGAAGGTGTGCTTGATCTTCTGCCCTGCCTGCTTGAGCTTGTCGCCGGTTTGCTTGGTGTTGCCCTTGGCCTGCTCCGCACTGCCCTCGGCTTCCATGCGTTCGTTCCCGAGGGCCTTGCCGACCGTCTTCTTGGCGGCGCCCTCGGCGGTTTCGGCCTTGTGCCGAAGGTTCTTCCCGATGCTCATGGCGGTACTTCTTCTCTCTAGGGGGTGATCGGCCGGTGCGGGTGCGGCGGCCGAAGTCGGTGGGGGGCCTGGTGCCGGTGTGTCCTCAGCGTGCGACCTCGCGGGCGGCGGCGGCCTGAGTTATTCGGTGGCCGAACGGGTGCCGCCAGTCACGTCCCCCGGCAGGCCGGTGACCGTGATCGACATCGTGTGGTGTCCTGTCGGCGGTGTCCGGGTTCGCGGCAACCATCTCGCGCTGTTCGGCGAGGCGGTCCCGGTCCTGGTACGCATCCGCTGTTTCGCGGCGCGATTCTGTCAGGTCGTGGCGGGCGATGCGACCGCGCCGGGAGGTGCGCCGAGCACCGGCCAGAAGCAGGCTGAGCCCGATGAGCCCGACCGCGCCGACGACGATGCCGTAGAGGAACAGCGTTCCGGTGGAACCGGTGACGTGATAGCCGAACACGGCGAACCCGTCGGTGAGGGCGTGCCCGTCACCGCTGTTGCTCAGCACACCGGTCAGTCCGACGATCACGGCGGCGAGAAGGACGGCGAGTCCGAAGATGATGATCATGGTGGCCTCCAGGGGCCTACGTTGTAGTACCCAGTCAACGCCGCATTCCGCACCTTGTCAACGGTGTAGACCTACGCTTTAGGCCTACGGTGGGGACTACGATTTAGGCCTACAGTGAAGAGTGGAACGGAAAGGAGCCTCCGATGGCGAAGGTGCCCGCTCCTCACACATCCGACCCCGACGACGACGATTCTGAACCTGCTGCTCTGACCAGGGAGCTGATTCTTGCGTGCGCGCTCGACATCATCGACCGCGACGGCATCGACGGACTCACGATGCGTCGCCTCGGCAAGGCCCTCGACCGGGATCCGATGACCCTGTACCGGCACGCCCCGAACAAGGCAGCGCTCCTCGACGGCATCGCCGAAATGGTCCTCGAGCAACTCGTCGTCGACACCGACGACGGTGACTGGGTGGCCCAACTCCGGGAGGTCGCCCGGAGCTTCCGGCGGCTGGCCCTGGATCATCCCCATGTGGTCCCACTCCTGGTCACCCGGCCCCTGGCGACGCCCCTCGGCCTGCGGCCGCTGGGAACCCTGCGCCCGCTCGAGAACATCCTGAGCTTGCTCACCGGGGCCGGCTTCACCGGCGCGGACGCCCTGCACGTCTACCGGGCCTTGTTCGGTTTCCTCCACGGTCACGTCCTCAACGAACTCCAGGAACTCGTCGAACGACCCGACGAAACCGACGACCTGCTACGCCTGGGACTGCATCGGCTACCGATCGGCGAGTTCCCCCTGCTGCGCGGCCTCGCACCCGTGCTGGCCGCCTACGACGGCGCCGCCGAACTCGAACGCGGCCTCGACATCCTCTTCTCCGGACTGACCGCAACACTGACCTCCACAGCCCAACCCCTACGGTGAGCCGAACCCAGAAAACGGAGGACACCGTCCTCCCTGCCAATTCCTCAGTTGTGTGGCGAGAACCTCTACCGACCCGGCGGACTCACCCCGCGCCGGGACCGCACCCACGTGAGAAGATCGGGCAGGACAGAGACGGATATCAGCTCCCCACAGCGGCGAACGTCGACGCTGCGATCGGGGTGCCGCCCGCCACATTTCCGAGTTACGTCAATCCGGCTTCGAGGGCCTCGGTGGGTGGAGTCGGGTCGCTCCGCTGGTTGAACAACGAGACGGGAGGACACAGTGTCGCCACACAAGCTCGAGTCCGTGACCCTCCACCACGATGTCCTCAGGTTCGTCGACGTCGGAGCGGGACCGCCGGTGGTACTCGTACACGGCCTACTCGGCTCCCACGAATCCTGGACACCGCAGATCGGAAGACTCGCCAAGAAGAACCGCGTGGTCGCACCCGACCTCTTCGGGCACGGGCAATCCGACAAACCCTCCGGTGACTACTCCCTGAGTGCCCACGCGGCCACCCTCCGCGACCTGATGGATCATCTCGGGATCTCCTCCGCCGCGTTCGTGGGCCATTCCCTCGGCGGCGGCATCGTCATGCAACTGTCGTACCTGTTCCCCGAGCGCGTCGACCGTCTGTGCCTGGTGAGCAGCGGCGGCCTCGGCCCCGAGGTGAGTTTGTTCCTCAAGGCCGCCACCCTGCCCGGCAGCGAACTGGTCCTGCCCGTCCTGGCCTCCGACTGGCTACGGCGCAACACCGAGAGCATTCTCAAACAATTGGGCCGGCTCGGGCTGCCCGTGCAGCCCAGTCGCAGCGCCGCCGAAACCTGGCGATCCCTCAAGACCGTGTCCGACAAGTCCTCGAGAGCAGCGTTTCTCGCCTCCACCCGCGCCGTCGTGGGACTACGCGGACAAACGGTCAGCGCCAAGCAACACTTCTCGAAGTTCGAATCGCTTCCCTCGCTGCTGGTATGGGGTGGCAGAGACAAAATGATTCCCTCCGCACACGCCGAGAACCTCCGCCGCGTCGTACCCCACAGTCGCGTCGAGATCTTTCCCCGCGCAGGCCACTTCCCGCAACTCGACGAACCGGAACTATTCTTCCGCGTGCTCGACCAATTCCTCGAACAACAGACTGGTTCGTGAGGTCAGCTGTCTTCGTTACAGGTTGGGCGGTCACGGGTCCAGCACCGACAGCACGCCGGCTCGTGACCCGCTACGCATCCCATGACAAGCAGCTCGGGAACTGCCAAGGCGAAATCATTCTGGCGGCGCGGCATTCGACGACCACTACGCGCATGTTCGTCGGTGCGCGGGGCCGAGCCGAGCCGGGCGGCCGAGGCGGTCCACCACTGGTGCAGGTCGATGCTGTTGTAGGTGGCCAACCGGACCCTGGTGGGCAGCAGGTTGTCCCAGTAGTCACCGCGACGGGCGGCCGCCCAGTTGCGGTCGGACCAGTCGATTCCGTAGTGCAGCAGCAACACCAAACCGCTCCGCCACCTGCGCGGCCGGATCCGACAACGCCGGAAGCTGCGGAACGGCAGCCAACCAGCGATCGGCCACCGACTACGACGCACCACGAGTCACCGAATCCGACGCGACGGACACCTCCCTCGAACAGCTGACCGCCAGCCGGAAAGACGCCCAATCCCCCGCCGTGGACGTCGAGGACACCGACACCGCCGAGTCCTTCGAACTGCCCGGCGCCGACCTCTCCGGTGAAGAATTTACCGTCAAGGTCGTCGCACGCCGCGATCCCCGGGTGTTCGTTCCTCTCCGCACAAGGTGGGCTGTACCGTGGCGCCACGGCCGCATGGGCGGCCCCAGAGCGTCGGGAATCAGGTCAACGGTGTCAACGTGATGGGTCCGCATCGATGGGTTTGGCAGTGGCGGCAACGGCGTTCCACAGAGCTTGGGCGTCCGGATTCGGTATTGCCGAATTGTCGGTTCAGTGGCGGTGAGCAGCGGTCTGGGGGCGAAGGAGGTTCTCAGCGGGTCGTGATTGCTATCGGGCGGTGAAGTCGTTCTCACCGATCCGGTGGACATGGATGAGGTTGGTCGAGCCCACCGTGTGTGGGGGTGATCCGGCGACGATGACGACCAGGTCGCCGCGCTGGTATCGGCCGAGTCGCAGGAGGGCGATGTCGACCTGGCGGATCATCTCGTCGGTCGAATCGACAGGATCGACCAAGAAGGTTTCCGTGCCCCAGGTCAGGGCCAACTCGTTTCGCACCTGCGGTGCCGGGGTGAACGCCAACAGTGCCAGTGGGGTGTGCAGTCGAGCGAGTCTGCGCACGGTGTCACCGGATTGAGTGAACGCCACCAACGCTTTCGCGTTCAGCCGCTCGCCGACCTCACGCGCTGCGAATGAGATCACCCCTCCTTTTGTGCGGGGCACGTGTGTGAGAGGTGGAACATCGGTGGATTCGCGCTCGACGGCATCGAGGATCCGGGCCATCGTTGCGACTGTCTCGATCGCGTACTTGCCGACGGAGGTCTCTCCCGAGAGCATCACTGCATCGGCGCCGTCGAGCACTGCGTTGGCCACATCCGACGCTTCGGCACGGGTCGGCCGGGAGTTCTCGATCATCGATTCGAGCATCTGCGTGGCGACGATCACCGGGCGGGCGTTCTCGCGTGCGACCTGGATAATGCGCTTTTGCACGAGGGGCACTTGTTGGAGGGGCATTTCGACGCCGAGATCTCCGCGGGCGACCATGATCGCGTCGAACGCGAGCACGATCGCTTCCAGGTCGTCTACCGCTTCGGGTTTTTCGATCTTCGCGATCACCGGCACTCGTCGCCCGATGCGGTCCATCACCTCATGGACCCGGTCGATGTCGGTCGGCGATCGCACGAACGACAGCGCGATGAGGTCCACTCCCAAGCGCAGCGCGAACTCGAGATCGGCGATGTCCTTCTCGGACAGTGCGGGGACGGAGACGTTCATCCCGGGAAGCGAGAGGCCCTTGTTGTTCGATACCGGGCCGCCCTCGATCACTCGGCATACGACATCGGTGTCGTCGACTTCTAGCACGGTCAAGGACACCTTGCCGTCGTCCACCAGGAGGCGGTCTCCCGGGCAGGCATCGCGGGCGAGTTGCTTGTATGTGGTCGATACCCGTTCGTGGGTTCCCTCGCATTCGTCGACCGTGATGCGGACCTGTTCCCCGCTCTCCCAGACCGTCGGGCCCTCGGCGAAGCGCCCGAGCCGGATTTTCGGGCCTTGCAGGTCCGCGAGTATCCCGACCGCTCCGCCGGTGGATTCGGCGGCTGCACGAACTCGCCTGTAGTTCTCCTCGTGATCGGCGTGCTCCCCATGGCTGAAATTCAGGCGCGCCACATTCATCCCGGCCTCGACGAGTTCGCGGACCCGGGCATCGGATGCGGTTGCCGGGCCCAATGTGCAGACGATCTTGGCACGTCGGAGCGAGGACAGCGATGTCGCATCGACCGCAGGAGCAATCCGTGTCGGAGAGATATCAGTGAGGGTCATCGTCAACCTTCTGTCTTTCGCATGGAGGGTGCGGCCACAAGGTGGTCGTGGGCCGCTATTCAGCCTGAGCAGCACTGCCCGTCGTGGGTGATGCCGGTTTTCTTTTCGCGGACGGTGTCGAGGTGGTGGTGCAGGTATTGGGAGGCTTGTTCGTTGTCGCCGGCTTCGAGGAGGTCGAGCAGGTGTAGGTGTTCGGTGGCCTGGGTGACCAGGCGGGCGCGGTCGGCCTGGTGGTTGTACTCGATGAGGCGGCGTAGTCGGTTGACGCGGCGGACGGCGTCGGAGAGGTAGGCGTTGTGCGCGCAGTCGACGATCATCTCGTGGAATTCGGACCCGTACCGGAACAGTTCGGTGCGGGAGAGGAACACGATGTTGCCGTGCAGCATCGACTCCTGCTGCTTGCGGTGCAGGGCGAAGGCGTCGGGGTCGATGGTGTAGCCGGGTTCGAGGAGGGCGGCGGGTTCGACGATGAGGCGGAACCGGTAGGACTGATCGTGTGCTTCGGCGGTGGTCAGGGTCCGGGAGAATTCCCAGCCCCGGCCGGGGCGGCGGCGGATCAGGTCTTCCGATTCCATTCGGGTGAGGACGAGGTTCGCCTGACGGGTGGTCAGCCCGTAGCGGCGGGCGAGGTCGGTGGTGGTGAACTCGCCGGTGAACCGGCCGCCGAGGTGGTCGTCGACGATGCGGAAGTAGAGTTGTTCCTCGTCGCCGGTGTCGGTGGAGAACGCGACCTTGGCCAGGTCGGCGGCCGACATCTTCAGGTGGAACCCGCGGCGCGGGAGTTGCTCGACCAGTCCGATGTCGGCCATGTAGGACAACGCTTTGCGGGCGGGGGTCCGGGAGACGCGTAGCGAGTCCGCGACCCATTGCTCGGACAGGTGCGCTCCTTCGTCGAGTTTCTCCTCGCGGATCAGCTCGATCACCCGCATCGCCAACGATGTCGGCGACACCCGAGTCGACAACAACCCCACCGACACCATCGTCTCCCCCTTTGCTTCGTCCTATTTTCCTGTCAGTGAACGGTCATGAGTTGCTTGGCTTCGTCCGAGACCGGTGCGGGCTCGGGATAGATCAGGCACCCGTCCGCGGGCAGTGCGAGGGTGACGTCGCCGGTGAAGCGGCCGTGATGGTGCAGGGCCTGAACGACGACGTCGCCGACCTGCACCTGGTACTCGAATCGCGATCCCACATAGGCGGTTTCGAGGACCGTTCCCTGTAGTGCACTGCCCGCTGGAACGCCGCTCGACGAATCGGCGAGCGTGAGCCGTTCGGGTCGCACCGCGACGGTGACCTTCTGGCCGGTGCCGAAGTGTCCGGTGACGCCCTGGAAGGCGGTGTTGACGAGTAGGGACTGATCCGAGCAGGTCAGGTTCAGGACCACCTCGTCGCCGTGGACGCCGGTGACGATCCCGTCGAGGAAGTTGCAGCGGCCGATGAAGTTCGCGACCTCGGCGACGGCCGGCTTCTCGTAGATCTCGGTGGGGGTGCCGACCTGAAGCATGTTGCCCTTCGACATGACGGCGATGCGGTCGCTGAGCGAGAGCGCCTCGTCCTGGTCGTGGGTGACGTAGATGGTGGTGATGCCGACCTCGGACTGCAGGCGCTTGAGCCAGGAGCGGGCCTGCTCGCGCAGTTTGGCGTCGAGGTTGGACAGTGGCTCGTCGAGCAGCAGCACCTTCGGTGCATAGACCAGGGCTCGGGCGAGGGCGACGCGCTGCTGCTGTCCGCCCGACATCTGGTGGGGGTAACGGTCTTTGAGGTGGAGCAGTCCGACTTTGTCGAGGGCGTCGGCGATCAGTTCGGCGCGGCGCGGCTTGGGGACCTTGCGGAGTTTGAGGGGCAGCGCGAGGTTGTCGCCGATGGTCATGTGCGGCCACAGGGCGTAGGACTGGAACACCATGCCGAGGTCGCGGCCCTCGGGGGCGACGAAGACGTTGGCGTTCGAGTCCAGGAAGACGATGTCGGCGACGCTGATGAAGCCTTCGTCCGGGCGTTCGAGGCCGGCGACGCAGTTGAGGGTGGTCGACTTTCCGCAACCGCTGGGGCCGAGGAGGGTGAAGAACTCCCCGTCCGCGATGGTGAAGCTGACATCGTTGAGGACCCGGTTTCCCGCATAGTCCTTGACGAGATTCTTGACGACGACTTCAGGCATTTTCCTTGTTTCCCTTCAAAAGACGGTTGGCGATCAGGACGAACACCGCGGTCAGCGCGATCTGGACGGTCGCCAGTGCTGCGACCGAGCCGGTGTTGCCCTGGGTCCACAGCTCGAGTGCCGTGGTGCCGATGACGTTGGTGCGGGCCGACGACAGGAAGATGGCCGGCGAGTATTCCTTGATCATGGTGACGAATACCAGGACCATGGCGCCGGCGAACGCGGGCGCGATCAGCTTGGCGAGGATGCGGGTGAAGGTGCGGAACCAGTCGGCTCCGCTCACCCGGGCCGCGTTGTCGAGTTCGGTACCGAGTTGCATGATCACCGGTGCGAGGTTGCCGTAGGCCGAGGGCAGTGCGCGAAGACCGAACGCGATGATCAGGATCCACAGGGTTCCCGAGAGGATGGTCCCGATGAAGCTGGGAGCGTAGGCAACGGCCCAGAAGAAGCCGATGCCGATGATCAGGCCGGGCATGGCCTGCGGTGCCAGCGCCAGGTATTCGACTACTTTGTTGAACCGGAACGTCGAGCGCCGGGAGATCAGCACGGCGAGGGTGGCGAGGAAGCTGAAGACCACCGCACCGATGACGGCGATGACGACGCTGTTGACGATGGATTGCCGGTAGGCCTCGTATTCGAAGATGCGCTGGTAGTTGTCGAACGTCAGTGTCGAGAACGGGGACCGGAGCGGGGTCAGCACGAGGGTGAAGGAGCGGAAGATGAGTCCGAAGATCGGAATGATCGCACCGAAGATCAGGTAGACGGCAATGAAGAACAGACCGATCCACTTGATGGGGCCGAGTTCGAGGAGCCGGGGGCGGGTGGCCTTACCGCGGACGGAGACGAATCGCTGGGAGTTCTTGAGCAGCTTGGCCTGTGACCAGACGAGCAGCATGGTGACGAGCAGGATCAGCGTCGATGCGGCGCCGAGGATGCCGTAGTCGGGGTCGATGGACTGCAGGCCGTTGGTGTACAGGAAGGTCGAGAACACCTGGATGTCGACGGGTGCGCCGTAGAGCAGCGGAACGCTCAGGGTTTCGATCGACATGCTCATGATCAGTACGGAGCTGTAGACCACCGGGGGCCGCAGCATCGGCACGACGACGTTGAACAGGATGCGCAGCGGGCCGGCGCCGCATACCTGGGCGGCGCTTTCGAGTGAGGCGTCGCTGCGCCGGAGGACGTTGACGCAGAAGATGTAGGCGATCGGCGCCAGCGCCACGGCCTCGGTCAATGCCATCCCCGGGATGGAGTACAGGTTCCAGGGAACGACTCCGAGGAGCTCACGCACCTGGACGCTGAAGAATCCGGCGGGCCCGTACATGGTGATCCAGCCGAAGCCGAGGAGCAGTGACGAGATGAAGAACGGCCACTGCATGCCGCCGCCGATCAGCCGGCCGAGCGGGAGCTTGGTGCGGACGGTCAGGATGGCCATCGGTACGGCGAAGAGCTGGGCGAGGAGGGTGGTGAGTATCGCGAACTTCGCGGTGTTCCACACGACGGCGCCGAATCCGGCGTCGGTGAACAGGCTGGTGTAGTTGTCCAGGGTGAAGATTCCGCCGGCCTCGTACAACGGCCGGTCGACGACCGACTGGTAGAGAATCGGGACGACCGGGGCGAGGACGAGGACGGCGAGGACCGCCAGGGTCAGGTACTGGATGACGTTGTCGCGCCGGATACCGAGGAACTGCCGGTAGCGTGGGGGCTCGAATTCACCGGGTTTGGCCGGCCGGACTTCGGTCGCAGGCAGGGTGGGTGTGGTCATGGTCATGATGCTCCGTTCACCTCCTCGTCAGTTGAGTAGGGATTTCCATCGGGCGACGAACGCGTCGGACTCGTCTTCGGGTGTCTTGGTGTAGGGGATCTGGATGACGTTCTCGGCTCCGACCTCGGCGAGGACGTCGTCGTAGGTGGGTACGTTGGATTCCGGGGACTTCTCGATGCCCGGCCGGTACGCCGTCAGGCCGCCTTCGGAGACCTTCTGTTGCCCCTCGGCCGAGAGCACGTAGTCGAGGAACAGTTTCGCGGTGGCCGAGTGCGGTGCGCTGCTGGGGATTCCGATTCCGCGGCGCAGCATGGGCTGTCCGTCGTCGATGAAACTTGCCTCGAGTAGTCCGCCGGTCCGGTCTTCCGCGGTGAGCGCGGGTGCACCCATGAAGAACGCGACCGCGTACTCGCCGGAGGTGACCTTCTCGAGCATCGAGCCGGTCGACGTCTCGGGGCGGGCCTGCGGCAGGATCGTCGCCATGTCCTCCCACGCCGTGGGGGAATGGTCCATGAAGGCCGAGGTCACGGTGTATCCGAAGGCGCCCTTGACATCCCGGAAGGCGATCTTGCCGTCGAAGGTGTCCGGATCGTTCTTCACCATCTCCGCGAGGTCGTGGATGCCGGTGGGTTGTTCGTCCTCGGGCAGCAACGCGGTGTTGTAGGCGACCGTGATGGGGTCGACCGAGAGTACGTAGACGTTCGGCACGGGCTGCGCGAAGTCCGGCAATGCCGCGAGTTCGGGTGAGGTGTAGTCGAGCAGCGTCCCGGGTCGTTCGGCGAAGTCACCCCACGCCTCGGCCGCGTTGGAGACCACGATGTCGGCCTGCGCCGAACCCGTTGCCTGCTCGCTGAGCGTGCGCTGGAACACCTCGTCACTGTCGAGGTTGGTGGCGTTGACCGAACTCACCCAGGGGTACTTCTCCTCGAACGCTTCGAAGATCGGGACCCAGTTCTCCTGGTCGGTGTTGGAGTAGATGGTCAGTTCACCCCCCTCGGATTTCGACTGGTCGACGATCTGCTGGTAGTCCGCCGGGTACGACTCGGGCAGTTCGACTGTCATGGCGGCGATTTCGCTGTCCGACGGTCCACCGCACGCGGTGAGGGTGACGGCGAGCGCGGCTGCAACCGATGCAGTGAGCAGGGACGACCGGTTGACTCGATGAGAGATGCCTATGCCCTTTCGGATGCGGGTGGCTCGGGGTGATGGGCGTTCCATCAGGCCTCCTGGGCTGGTGACGCGGATAGCGGTCTAAGTGATGTGTGACACAGATCATGCGCCGCATGACGATCTCCCGTCAAGGGGCTCAGCGGAGAAATTGCATGGATTCTTTCACTAGAACAATTGGGACCGAACTGAGAATCTGGCAACAATCTGCGTGTTTACCCTGCTCCTCGTGCAAATCTTCAGCTAGACCCTTCCCCTTGCGCTGAGATCTGTGCCACAATCGTGATTGTATTAATGCGCGTGATGCGACAAACTGAGCACATGCCGTCGAGTCACCCGGCGCTACATCGAGACTTCTCTGATCACGTACTTCGGAAGGAACATCCATGACTGCAACGACCCGGAACCTGCGTTTGGGACTGCTGGAGGGCGACGGCATCGGACCGGAGATCGTGCCCGCCGCGGTCGAGGTCGTCGACGCGGCCCTCGACGCCGCCGGCGCCGCCGCCGCCGAGTGGGTGAGGCTGCCCCTCGGCCGGTCGGCGATCGACACCCACGGCAGCCCGATCCCGTCCTCGACGCTGGACGCTCTCGCCGGCACCGACGCCTGGCTGCTCGGCCCGCACGACAGCGCGGCCTACCCCGAGCCGTACAAGTCGCAGCTCAACCCCAGTGGCACCATCCGCAAGCACTTCGACCTTTTCGCGAACATCCGCCCCGCGAAAGCGTTCGAGGGTGCCAAGGCGATCGTGCCCGGGACCGATCTGGTGATCGTCCGTGAGAACACCCAGGGCTTCTACGCCGACCGCAACACCTACGCCGGAACAGGCGAATTCATGCCCGATGCGAACACCGCCATCGCGATGGGCATCATCACACGCGCTGCGGTGGAGAAGATCGCGCGCACCGCGTTCGAGCTCGCGCAGGCTCGTCGACACAAGCTCACGATCGTTCACAAGGCAAACGTGTTGCGCCTGACCACCGGACTGTTCCGCGACGTGTGCCGTGAAATCGGCCAGGAGTTCCCCGACGTCGAGATCGACGACTTCCACATCGACGCCATGACCGTGCACCTGGTGCGCCGGGCGGACAAGTTCGACGTCATCGTCACCGAGAACATGTTCGGCGACATCCTCTCCGATCTGGCCGGTGAGATCGCCGGTTCCCTCGGCATCGCCCCCTCGATCAACGCGTCCCTCGACCGTGCGATGGCGCAGGCCTCGCACGGATCCGCTCCTGACATCGCCGGCCGGAACATCGCCAACCCGATCGCGATGATCCTGTCCGCGGGCATGCTGCTGCAGTGGCTCGGCGCCAAACACAACGACGCCGCACTGATCAAGGCCGCCGAACTGATCGAAACCGGGGTGAACACCACCGTCGCGAACGGCACCGTCACCCCGGACATGGGCGGCCACGCGGGCACCAGCGACTTCGGTAGCGCCGTCGCGAAGACCATCAGCGGCAGCTGACCATTCAGCCCAACCGGCACCACGAGGTGAGGAAGACATTGTGACCGACCATCCGGTGATCGCGATCGTTCATTCGACGACGGCATCTATCGCCCCCACGACCGAGGCCTTCGCCCGCGAGATGCCGCAGGCACGGTTGTGGAATCTGCTCGACGATCGACTCGGCGCGGACGCCGACCAGGCCGGCACCGTCACCCCACCTTTGCGGCGCCGCATGCTCGATCTGATTCGGCACGGCATCGGTGGAGGCGCCGATGCCGTGCTGATGGCCTGCTCCATGTACGGCGACACCGTCGCGGTGGCCGAACAGCTCTGGACCACACCGGTGTTCGCATCCGATCTGGACATGATGAACCACCTCGCACGCACTCGACCCCACGCGGTGGCGGTTCTGGCCTCACTGGAAACGGCGGCCGCCGACTCCGCCGCACGGCTGCGCATCCACCTCGATGCCCACCAGGCGCACACCGAGATCGTCCCGATCTTCAGCGCCGGTGCCGCGGCCGCCGCCGGTGACCTGGACCAGCTCGTCAAAACGCTCGCCGCCGACCTCGACGGACGAGACATCGACACCCTGTGCCTCGCCCAGTACTCACTCAGTCTCGCCGCGGACGACCTCGCCGAGCTGACCGGCCTGCCGGTGGTCAGCCCACCGCACCTGGCAGCGCGGGCGGTCCGGGACCGATTGGAGAGCCGACCATGACGACCCCGATCATCGGCTGCATCGCCGACGACTACACCGGTGGCACCGACGTCGCCGCCGCACTCCGCCGCGGCGGACTGAACACCGTCCTGCTGTTCGGCCCACCCGACCCGCACGCGAGCCTCGACGAACCCGATGCGGTGGTCATCGCACTCAAGACCCGCTCGCTGCCGGCGGCGCAGGCGGTCGAGACGTCGCTCACCGCGCAGCAGTGGCTGCGCGAGCGCGGCGTCGCACAGGACTACTTCAAATACTGCTCGACCTTCGACTCCACCGACGACGGCAACATCGGCCCGGTCACCGACGCCCTCCTGACCGCGCGGAACGAGGCGGTCACTGTCATCTGCCCCGCCGCCCCGGAACACGGACGCACCGTCTACCAGGGGCACCTGTTCGTACACGACCGGTTGCTGTCCGAATCGTCGATGCGCCACCACCCGCTCACCCCGATGACCGACGCGGACCTGATTCGTGTACTGCAGCGGCAGACCTCGCACCCGGTGGCACTCGTTCCGCTGCAGATCGTCCACCAGGGTGCGGACGCCATCACGGACCGGATCACCGAACTCGCCGCCGACGGGGTGCGGCACGTGGTCGTCGACGCCGTCGACGAATCCGACCTCGACGCGATCGCCACCGCCACCCGGGCCCTGCCGATCGTCACCGGGTCGGCCGGACTCGCCGGCGCCGTCGGGCGCATCACGCCCGGAGCCGTTCGCACCGGCGCGGACCCCCACCCCACATCGACAGGCCCCACCGTCGTGTTCGCCGGCAGTTGCTCCCAGACCACCCTCGGCCAGGTCGCCCTCGCCCGCGAGAAATACGCCTCCTACCGCCTCGACCCCCGCACCGTCGACACCGTCGGGGATCTGCTGCCCGACGCGCACGCCTGGCTCACCGCCCACCTCGGCGACGACCCGATCCTGATCTACTCCTCCGCCCCGGCCGACGAACGCGGGCCCGCCGACCCCCACACCGCCGAACAACTGGAAAAACTCATGGGCGACCTCGCCCGAACCGCGGTCAACGCCGGGGCCCACCGGCTCGTCGTCGCCGGCGGCGAAACCTCGGGCGCCGTGGTCGACGCCCTCGGTGTCACCGCCGTGCGTGTCGACGCCGAGGCGGATCGCGGTGTGCCCTGGTGCACGACCCTCGACACCGACCAGCCGGTCACCCTGCTCCTCAAATCCGGAAACTTCGGCACCCCCGACCTGCTGGTGCGGGCCGCACTGCTGGGACCGGCCGAATGAGCATCGCCGACCAGATCGTCGCGCTCGGCGACTCCTTCTTCAGTCGCAGCCTCACCTTCGGCCGCACCGGCAACCTCAGCGCCGTCGACGACGACGGCACCATCCTGATGACTCCCACCGGTATCAGCCTCGGACAACTCGACGCCGAAGCCCTCTCCCGCGTCAGCATCGACGGACAGCACCTTCACGGACCGCAACCGACGAAGGAGGCGTTCCTGCACCTGGCGATGTACCGGGCCCGCCCCGAGACCCGCGCCGTCGTCCACACCCACAGCACCCACTCGGTGGCCGTGTCCTGCCTGCGGGATGTCGACCACGACAACGCGATACCCGCGTTGACGGCCTACTACGCGATGCGAGTCGGCGCCCTGCCGGTACTTCCCTACCACGCACCCGGCGACGATCGACTCGGACCGGTGGCCGAAAAGATGGCAACCGACCACCATGCCCTGCTCCTCGCCAACCACGGTCCCATCGTCGCCGGCACGGACCTCGCCTCGGCCGCCGATGCGCTCGAAGAACTCGAGGAAACCGCGAAGCTGCACCTGCTGCTCCACGGTCATCGCACCGCGCCCGTCGCGGACGCCGAAGTGACGCGCCTGAAGGAAAAGTATCGATGACCCACGCCTCTACCGGCACCCTCACCGCCGACACCCACCGATTCCGGGCCGACGAGCTGGCGCACTTCGGCGCCCGCGTCCTCGAATCGGTCGGCGTACCGCGCGCCGACGCCACCCTGGTCGCGGAATCGCTCATCACCTCCGACATGTGGGGACACCCGTCCCACGGGATGCTGCGCCTGCCTTGGTATGTCGCGCGCCTGCAGTCCGGGGTGATGAACCCGAACAGCGTCCCCGAGGTGATCAGCACATTCGGGGCCGTGACCGTGCTCGACGGCTGTGACGGCGTCGGACAGGTCGTCACCGATTCCGCCGTTGCGCTCGCCGGTGAGGCGGCCGCCTCCCACGGTATCGGTGCCGTCGCCGTCCGCAACAGCAATCACTTCGGTACCGCCGCCTACTGGACCCGCACACTCGCCGACCAGGGCTGCGTCGGAATCCTCACCACCAACGGCAGCCCTGCAATGGCGCCGTGGGGCGGCACGGACAAGATGATCGGTGCCAACCCGTGGTCGATCGCCGTCCCCGGCGGCTCTCACGGCTGTGTGGTTCTCGACATCGCCAACACCGGAGTGGCCCGCGGAAAGGTCTACGCCGCGCGGGAGAAGGGCATCCGCCTTCCCGAGGGCTGGGCGATCGACGCGAACGGGCTGCCCACCACCGACCCTCAGGCGGCGATCGACGGGCTGATCCTGCCGATGGCCGGGCACAAGGGCTACGCCATCTCGTTCATGATGGACATTCTGTCCGGGGTGCTCACCGGAAGTTCCTACGCCACCGATGTCGTCGGCCCGTTCGTACCCGACAGGCGAAGCGGCTGCGGGCATCTTGTCATCGCTCTCGCCATCGAGGCCATCATGCCCCGGGCCCGGTTCGATCAGCGCATCGATGATCTGATCGACACCGTCAAGTCTTCCGAGGCCGCGCCGGGCGCCGAAATCCTCGTTCCCGGTGAGATGGAGAACCGCGCGGTTGCCAGTGCCGGGGGTACGGTGCAGCTGCCTGCCCGCACCGTGGCCAAACTGGCCGACCTCGCCGCCTCCCTGGGTGTGACGCCGCCGCGAGCGGACCACCGATGACCTTCACACTGTTCGTGACCATGGAGGTACGGCCCGACCGAGTCGACGCGTTCGTCGACGCCATCACGGAGAACGCCGAGGCGTCACTGCGCGACGAACCCGGGTGCCTGGTCTTCGACGTGCACCGCGACGCCGAGCAGCCGACCCGGTTCTACCTGTACGAGATCTACGCCGACGAGGAGGCGTTCTTCGTGACACACCGGAATGCGCCGCACTACACCCGCTGGGCGAACGTCGCCCCGCGTTACCTGGTCGAGGGGGGCCACCACAACACCTTCGCCCGACCCCTCCGGCTCGGCAACCGCCCGCGCAGTGCGGCCGACCGGTAGCGGACAGGCGACCGCACCCCGCGCTACTGCCGCGGGGCCGTGACCACCACGCACACCGGGTACGGTCTCGATGCCGGGACGGTGGTGCCAGTTCTCCGGTGTGCGGGTCGGTATCGAACTCGACCGTGGTGTGGCTGCGATCGTGCGCGTGGACACCCGACTTCCCTTCTCGTTCAGCGTGAACAGGCGCTGCCGTAGTCCTCCCGTGGAGCGCCATCCCACCGTTGTCAGTAGCCCGTGCCCGGATCGCCCCGATACACCACGATGGTGTCCGGTCCGGGTCTGCCCAGGTGGCCTCGTCGGCGCCCCGCTGATTGGACGCGTAGACAGATCGCCCGTTCGGGAGGGACCGCGACGTCGCCGCCTCTGGTGTCGGTGACGTCCATCGGCGAGTCGAGGACAGAATCTGCCGCCGACCGAGGCGACCCCCAGTGCCGTCCCAGTCGAATACCGTCACATCGACGACAGCTCGTCGATGGCGCACAGGATCGGCATGCTCGGGTGGGAGGCGAGGTGCCGCGGGCCGGGCACCCCGCAGTGCGGCGGAACCATGCGGTGTGAGCTGCATGTCCGTGCCGATTCGGCGCACGAAGATCGTGTCCGTGAACGTCGCCGACCTGTTTCATCGGCCGGCGTCTTCGATCCTGAACACCGAAACGCCGGTGCCGTGGGGCTGCGCTCGCCGGAGGTCCGGGAGCCGACGATTGCGACACAGTGCGGCGCACTGATCGGCTGAGAGGTCATGGGATCTTCCTTCTCGGTCGGGTCCGGCATGGCGGGTGCCTGTTCGCTCACGAGCACGGGCTCATGCTCACGGTAAAATGGCCCGGATCGCGCCGCGCGCTGTGGATACCGCGATCGACGAGCATGGCGAGAGGTGTTGATGGTGTCGTCGGATCCAGGTCGGTCGGTGGCGTCGCCGGGGTTGTTGTCGACTCGGGTGTCGCCGACATCGTTGGCGATGCGGGTGATCGAGCTGATCCGCGAGGAGAAACTCGACGAAGGAGCGCACCTGTCCGAGCAATGGGTCGCGGACTCGCTACGCGTCTCCCGGACCCCCGCCCGCAAAGCGTTGTCCTACATGGCCGACATCGGACTGGTCGAGCAACTCCCGCGCCGCGGGTTCCACCTGAAGATGTCGGCCGCCGACCTGGCCAAGGTCGCGTTCTCCACCGACACCGGCGACGAGGAACAACTCTACTTCCGCATCGTCGACGACCACCTCGGCGGCCGGTTCACCGGCGAGTTCACCACCACCGACCTCGCCCGCCGCTACGGGCTGACCACCCGTCAGGCGAACCTCGTCCTCACCCGAATGGAATCGGAAGACCTGATCCGCCGCCGCCCCGGCCGGGGCTGGGAATTCTCCCGGACCCTGACCACCGCCGAAGCACACGATCAGTCCTACCGGTTCCGCCTCATCGTCGAACCCGCCGCCCTCCTCGAACCCGGCTACACCATCGACCCCGACGCCTTCGCCCTGCACCGCAAGCAGCAGGAGTCGATGCTGCACGGCAACATCGTGTTCCTCTCCCGCACCGAACTGTTCCGGTACGGGTCCGAATTCCACGAGATGATCGTCGACTGCGCGCACAACGCCTACCTCTCCGACGCCGTCCGCCGCGTCAACCGACTACGCCGCCTGATCGAGTACAACCACCAGGCCGACCGCGCCCGCCTGGTCACCCAGGCCACCGAACACCTACACCTGCTCGACCTCCTCGAAGCCGGCGACAACGAACAAGCCTCCCAATACCTGCACCACCACCTCGACACCGTCCGCGAAAAGAAAACCGGCATCACCCACTGACCACCGTCGCCCATGCCGGTCTCGCCGTCGTCACACGGATGCTCCACCGCACATTCCATGCGTCGGTCATCCACAGATACCCAGCATCGGGTACCGGGAACGCAGGTACTGCCGTGAGTTCAGCGCGGCCTGATCGCCGTCCCTCGGACCAACACCGATCACTCTTGTATTTTTACGCTAACTAGTACAGTATGTGTGAGTAGTAGAACGTCAGGTTCCGCGTGAACTCATGCGATGAGTGCTCGACCGTGACGCGTATCCCCTTCTGGCTCAACTGGGAAAGGGATATCGCTTCCTGACCGGGCGCGGCTCCGGATGATCTGCGATTGTACGAATCAGCAATAGCAGACCAGCACGTGTGGCGGTGACGGCGCGGTCGATTCGCTCGTACGGACGCGGTGGCGTCGGTGCGGGTCGCCGACCCGTCACCACGTACACAGCTCAGTGACGGCAGGAATCCATGACCACGCTGCAGACTTCCGAGTCGAACGAGATGGCGATCGAGCAGACCCGCTACCGGTACCTCCCGCTGGACTCGATCCTCACCCCCGACGAGATCGCCGCGGCACCGTACGCGATCCGGATCCTGATCGAGAACGTCGCCCGGCGGGCCCCGGCAAACCTGGACGCCGTCCTGGCCCGCTTCCGCGGCGAGACCACCGAGTGCGAACTGCCGTTCCACCCGAACCGCGTCATGCTGCACGACACCACGTGCCTACCGGCTCTCGCCGACTTCGCCGCGATGCGCGACAGCGTCGCCGAACTCGGCGGCGATCCCGGCGCGCTGCAGCCGTCGATCCCCGTCGATCTCACCGTCGATCATTCGGTGATCGCGGAGGAGTACGGGAGCCCGGACGCTCTCGAGGCCAACCTGAACATCGATTTCCGCCGCAACAGCGAGCGGTACCGGTTCATCAAGTGGGCGGAACAGAGCGTGGCGAACTTCGGCGTGATCCCGCCCGGAACCGGCATCATCCACCAGGTCAACATGGAATCGCTCGCCACCGCGGTGTGGGTGGACCGATCCACCGAACCGCCCACGCTGCATCCGGACGTACTGGTCGCAACCGACAGTCACACCCCGATGATCAACTCGATCGGCATCGTCGGCTGGGGCGTCGGCGGTCTGCAGGGGCAGGCGGCGATGCTCGGCGAGCCGGTCACCATCCAGTACCCCACCGTGGTCGGGGTGAAGCTGACCGGGAAGTTGCGAAGCGGCGTCACGGGAACCGACCTCGCCCTGACCCTCACCGAACTGCTCCGTGCGCACGGCGTCATCGACAAGTTCGTCGAATTCCACGGGGACGGCGCGCTCGACCTCGGGTGGGCCGATCGCGCCGCGGTCTCGAACATGGCCCCCGAATACGGGGCGACCTGTGCGCTGTTCCCCACCGACGAGCAGACACTGCGCTTCCTCGAACTCAGTGGCCGCAGCCCCGGCCACTGCCGGATCGTCCGCACATACCTCGACGCCCAGCAGATGATGCGTCACCCCGGAAGTCCGGCACCGACGTACGACGAAAACCTCGCACTCGATCTGGCCCGGGTCGAACCCAGCCTCGCCGGCCCACGCATGCCGCACGAACGTGTCGCACTGGGCAACGTGCCCGCGTCGTTCCTGGAAGCCGCCCCGGCCCCGTCCTCCGGCCGCGGTGTCGACCCCGTCTTCGGGCAGGAGATCCCCCACGGGCCCATTGCCATCGCGGCCATCACCAGTTGCACGAACACCGCCAACCCCACGCTGATGGTCCAGGCCGGCCTACTCGCGCAACGCGCCGCCGCCGCCGGACTCACCAGCAAGCCGTGGGTCAAGACGTCGCTGTCTCCCGGTTCCAAGGTCGTCACCGAATACTTGTCCGAGGCAGGCCTTCTCACTTCGTTCGAAAAGCTCGGCTTCTACACCGTCGGATTCGGTTGCATGACCTGCATCGGCAACTCCGGCCCCCTGCACCCCCGGATGGAAGAACTCGTGGACGAAGGCATCGTGCCGACAGCGGTGCTGTCCGGAAACCGCAACTTCCCCGGTCGGGTGAACCCGCGCCTCGACCTCGGCTACCTGGCGTCGCCGCCTCTCGTCGTCGCGTATGCGCTGGCCGGCACAATCCTCCACGACTTCGACACCGACCCCCTCGGTCGCCGGGCGGACGGGACCCCGGTGTACCTGCGGGATCTGTGGCCCTCCGACGCCGAGGTCGCCGCAATCGTCGCGGCCTCCGTCCGCCCCGACATGTTCCGGAAGAACACGGCCGCCATCCGGACCGGTACCGCCGAATGGCGAGAACTGTCCGGTCAGAGCAAGATCCGTTTCGACTGGGACACCCAGTCCACCTATATTCGGCGGCCCACCTACCTCACAGGCCTGGACGCCGAACCGTCGCCGACCATGACGATCAGGGCCGCACGGGCTCTGCTCGTGCTCGGCGACAACGTCACCACCGACCACATTTCTCCGGCCGGGGCGATCCAACCGAACAGTGCGGCAGCGGAATACCTGCGTGGATTCGGCGTGCGACCACGCGACTTCAACCAGTACTCGACGCGACGCAGCAACCACGAAGTGATGATCCGCGGCGCCTTCACCAATCCGGCCGTGCACAACCGCCTCCTCCCGCCCGAAGAAGGTGGCCCCGGCGGATGGACGTACACCGCAGACCGTAGTCAGATCCTTCCCGTATTCGACGCGGCACCGTCCTACCAGGAGGCGGGAATCCCGCTCGTCATCCTCGCCGGCAAGAACTACGGCGCCGGATCCAGCCGTGACTGGGCCGCGAAGTCCCAAGCGCTGCTGGGGGTTCGAGTGGTCGTGGCGGAAAGCTTCGAACGTATCCACCGCAGCAACCTGATCGGAATGGGTATCCTCCCCATCCAGTTCGGCGACGGCGACACGGTAACGAACTACTCACTCGACGGCACCGAATCGCTGAGCTTCGAAGGACTCGACCGACTCGTGGTCGGAATGAACCGACTCACGCTGCACATCATGTACCCCGGCGGCACCGAAAAGTCCGTGCCGGTACGGATGCGCCTGGACACCCGAAACGAAATCGCCTATCTACGGCACAACGGGACGCTGCCCTACGTGGTTCGCAAAGCGCTTTGCTCGACCACGAGCGAGCAGAACCAGCACCGGAGGTAGCGCAGCATCCGTCGAGCGACGTACGGGACTGAGTTCGCCGGGGGAATCAAGCGGCGGAATCAGGCGCCGTGTTGTGTCGGCCGCCAGCCGCGACGTGCAGCGATGAACCGGACCCCGACCCGAGGACCGCGCTGAGAATCAGGCCACGAACGCAATTCAACCGGTATCCCGACAGTCCCTTCAAGACTGATCAGCCGCGGGCGAGTCGGCGTACGGCAACGCGGAGAGTGTTTTCGAGCCGAGGTAGGTCGAGTTCCTCGGGGGCGGTGACGGCATTTTGCGTGGGGTTCCAGCTGATTCGGCGGTCGACCCCGGTGGCCGCGGCGGCGAGTTCGGTGCTCCACTCGGTCAGGGTCGGTTCGGGGTAGTCCACGCCTTCCCATTCGAGAATCCAGAGGGCGAGCGATTCCCACTGCAGGTCGGTGGCGTGGATGGTCCGGGGTTTCATCGGTTTGCTGGTCCTATTCTCTGTCGAGCTGGGGTGGTCTGTGCGGTCGGCGATCACTGTGAGGGCGTTGGGTGTTCGACCCACGCCGCCGAGGCGGCCTCTGTGAGGAGCAGAAGTGGTTGCGGGGGCTAGCCGCGGTCCGGTAGACGTGCCGATCGGCGGTTGTCAGTTTGTTTCCGCGCGGTGATCTGGTCTGGTTCTACCAATTCGAAGTAGCGCGGATCGGGATTGCTCCGCGCCGCGACTATGTCGCCGTAGTCGATGATGCGGGCCGAGGGAGCTAGGTGGATCCTCTCGTGGGTGCCGACGTATCGGAAATGGCGCATGACGATCCTCTCGTATGGTCGGCGCTCTGGCGTGGCGCAGGACGGGCATGTGCCCGACTCTCCGAAGGAGGGGGCCAACGCATGTCCTGGGACCGGTGGGTGCCGCGGGGATGTTGATCGCGGAGTTTGCTCCTGTGCTCGGTTCGAATGGGGTTCGACGTCACCGAGGACGAGGACGCTTGCAATCCGCTTGAACTCACCCCGCACGTCCAGCGCGGCGGCCGATCGCACGCTGCGCGGCCCTCCCTGTACACGACGCGGGTACCGCTGATGCGGGTACCTGGCGGAGGGACGACGATACAGAAGAATCTCGAGAACCGCCCTCGATGATGATCGGGGGCGGGCTCGGCCTTACCGCGCTACGTATTCGCAATGAGACTCCCTCAATGGTTCGTGAAGACAATGCGAAGCCTCAATCACCTTTGTCGGTATGAACCCGGTGATGTCGGAGACCACCGAGGTCAGCTTGATCCCGGCATCCTCGAGCAGCTTCTCGAGGCGCTGCGCCTCCCGGCTGCGCTCGCGGGTGATGGTGGTTCGGGTGCGGGTCAGATCCCGCAACTCTCGGATCGGCGGATCCGGGACGAACGAGGCCCGCACCAACCCGTGCGCCCCCAGGTCCGCCAGCCACGCGGCATCCGAAACGTCGCTCTTGCGGCCGGGCATGTTTTTGACGTCACGGGCATTGACCAACATGACGTCGAGTCCGTCTTCGAGTAAGTAGTAAAAGGGTTTCCAGTAATCGCTGGTTGCCTCCATCACCACACAGGTGACATTCTCCGCGAGCAGGTGATCCCGCAGCGCCAGGATCTGCCCGGTCATCGACCCCCAGGTCGTTACCGTCGCCGTCGTCCGGATCCGGCCGCGTCCCTGCATCCGGACACAGAGCTTTGCGTCCTTCTTCGAGATGTCGATCCCCGCGCAACGCGCGTGTACTACCTCCATCACACCGCTCCTGACATATCATCCCCGGCCGCGCAGGCGGCTCGGGCCCCGTTGTCGGCGTGTGCGTTTCGAGGAGGGCAGGATAAAAGAGGAAACTGACATTCGTGCTCGAAGGCAACATTCCACGGTGCCCGTGGATGAGATGCGCCCACCTTCGCAAGCTACCGTGCGGGCTCACCGGCACCATAGAGCAACCGCGATCGACCGAAACACACATGCCAGTATGCGCCCCCCACCATCACCGCGGGACGACCCGAACGTGACCTCACGGCACTTTCTCTCCCCACGGAGGAGCGCAGCGCCCCCTGCCCAGCTACCGTGATCGTGGGGCGAAGTCGGAGCCCCGGATAGACACCCTAGGGTGGGTACATTGTCATCTTGACGCAGATTTCAATCGGTCGAATACTTCTCGTACAGGATCGATTCGGCGACAAGCGCCGGGCTTCGCCGGCGTGATCGGACCATTCATGCCGTCGATACTCGTAAAGGGACCTGCGTCTCGTGTTGACCCCGGCGTCGGAAGAGTGGTTTCGATGAACACGTGTGCGCCTGCCGTCGGGTCCGACGTCGCCGACCCCGCCGGTCCGAGTGGCGAGCCGGCGGGCCTTCTCCGACACGGTGCGCACGGTCGTCGATCGCATTCGACGACTTGGGGATTGGTCGGGGATGGGTACCCGCCCGTCATCTCGGCGGATAGTGGACGGAGCTGAGGCGCCCCGATGGCCGACGTCAGCCGAGACGCAGCCCGTGCCGTGGGCGGGATCGTGGCCGAGTTGGACGCCGGTGGGTTCGCGGGGTGGCGAGGAGGTCGGCCGAGGAGGCTTCGGTGTCGTGTTCCGTGTGCTGCAGCGGTCACTGGGCCGAATCGTGGCAATCAAGGTTCTGACGTCAGACCTGGATCCCGAGAATCGCGAGCGCTTCCTGCGGGAGGGCTACGCGATGGGTGGGCTCTCCGGCCACCCGAACATCGCGAATATACTGCAGGTCGGCGTGATCGCCGCCGGTCGCCCGTCCATCGTCATGCACTATCACCCGCGCGATTCGCTGGCAGTGCAGATCCGCCGAGAAGGACCGCTGCCCTGGCCGGAAGCGATCAGCATCATCCACACGTGGAAGGCCGGCCCCGACCTGCCGGTCCCGCTCAATCATGCGATGGCCGTCGAATACGGGGGCGAGGTGGTGGTACTCGGCGGATGGGTGCCGGACGGCCCGAACCTCACCGGGACGACGTCGGATCGGGTGCTCGCGCTGCGGGACGGCAGTTGGGTGGACCTGCCCCCGCTGAACGAGCAGCGGGCGGCCGGTGCCGCAGCCGTGGTGGGCGACAAGATCGTGGTCGCGGGGGGACAGGCGAACGGTGCGTTGGTGCCGACGACCGAGGTGTTCGACGGTACGAAGTGGACGACCGTCTCGGACATCCCCACACCACGAGAGCACCTGGCCGGGGTGTCGGACGGGAAGTACTTCTATGCCCTCGGCGGGCGCGATCTCGCGTCGGACCAGAACACTGCCGCGGTCGAACGGTTCGACCCTGCCACCGGGACCTGGTCGTCGTTGCCGGGCATGCCCACGGCGCGCGACGGGCTCGGTGCGGCGTTCATCGACGGCCGGATCGTCGCGGTCGGTGGCGAAGAACCGACCCGGGTGCTGTCGACCGTCGAGGCCTACGACGTGGTCGCGGGGACCTGGTCGCAATTGCCGGCTCTGCCCACCGGGGTCCACGGGATGTCCGTCGCGACCGTGGGCCACACTGTCTATGCCATCGGCGATGCGCTGCGGCCCACGCACGCACAATCCACGGCGATCGCGCACGCTCTGGATTTCTGGTGATGGCATACGGCGCCCGTACAACACACCGCAATGATCCTTCTGCGGCACAGAAGTATCAACTTGCAGCTTCGTCTCCCCAACCGGGGATCCTCCGATCCGGAACGCGAGAAACGGGGGCCGCAACAGTGAACAGTCCCCCACAGGCACTTTCCCGACGATCTCGATCGGCGGTGACGATCGTTGTTGCACACCGAGACTCGCGCAGCGATGCGACCGCCTTGAGTCGACTACTCACCGAATGATCTCGAAATGAATAGCAGCCGAAGGGACTTCCCCCAACAGCAGAATCGTCGA
The DNA here is from genome assembly GCF_017068375.1 of Rhodococcus koreensis. NCBI lineage: Bacteria > Bacillati > Actinomycetota > Actinomycetes > Mycobacteriales > Nocardiaceae > Rhodococcus > Rhodococcus koreensis. Next base: position 8,938,002 of record NZ_CP070609.1, on the reverse strand, counting down.
CGCCGCAGCACGGCGCAGCGATATGTGACATCCGGTTTCACCGATCAGTCGACTCACGAGAGTGCTGGCTGTAACGCCAAACCTGCCCACCACACGCGTCGTCAATCCGTCCCGGCACGCTCGCAGGGCAGTCGATGGCCATCCACGATCTGGCCGGCCGGTACCCGCCGCAGCCGCCGAGTCACGACCTGCGAAATACCCCCAGGGGTGAAGAATTCGCAGCCCTGATGATGAAGATTCCCTCCGACACCGAGACCACACTTTAGAGAGTTCCTCTGAACTGATAGCAACGATCATTGCCGGAGGACCACTGCCTACCGACCGAATCCACCGGGAGGTGCGATGATCCACCACAACGAAAACGATCGACCCGAATCGGTCCCAGACAAGCCGTCGTCACAGCGGGTAGCTGCCGTCAGCGGCGCTGACACGCCCTTCCTGCTGTACACAAACGACAGCCGCGGGCGCCGTCTGGCGCTGTCGGTCAACGACCCGCGCGTGGTTCTCGGGCGCTGCCCGCAGGCCGACGTCGCGTTGACATCGGATCCGTTGGTGTCACGGGTGCATGCCGTCATCGAGTGGGCAGGCGGACATTGGACGATTATCGACGGTGGACTGTCCCTCAACGGCACCGAAGTGAATGGTCGACGTCTCGTCGGTCGGCGTCGATTGCGACCGGGTGACTGCATCCGGATCGGCGCCTCGCTGGTGACCTACCACGCCACCCACGCGATCGAGGAAGTCGACACCGGTGGGCCGGCCGACCCACCGCTCCACGCGGTCACCGGCGCAGAGCGGGACATTCTCGATACACTGTGCCGCCCATTTCAACACCACGCTCCTTTCGCGTGTCCGCCGTCCAACTCGCAGATTGCCGAGGAGTTGCAGCTGTCCGACGCCACAGTCAAGACCCACCTGCGCGCCTTGTTCGCCAAATTCGGTGTCGAGGACCTTCCGCAGAACCAGAAACGGGTACGGCTCGCCGAGCTAGTCCTTCGCAGCCGTCTCGTCACCAAGCGCAAGCGGTGACTCGTCCACCACCCGCAGTCGTCGACGACGACGGCGGCCGCATGACTACACGGGCTACGCCACTGCGGACGATGACCACGGACACAAGCTCCCCCGCTATCCACAGTCTCGTCATGTCGCCTGCCTTTCGGCGTTTACCCGCATCGTCGTGACCGGACCTCTCTCGCGATGCGCGGCAAGTGAATCATGTTCTGCACGGGCCATCCGGCACAAGCCGGCGAACCTTCCTCTTCGACAACGCGGTCAACGGGGCTATGGCTCGCCCAAGCATGGCCACACAGCACGGCTGAAGGACATGCACCGCAGCGGAGGGACGACGCGGCCGGGCGAACGCGGTGAGCACGACGTGGGCGTCGAGACCATTGGTGCCGTCCGAAGTGGCATTCCGCAGCGCCACAAGCACATCGGTACGCGGCGACTGCCGGATGCAGCGGGGTGCGCCCGCGCATTGCGTCAGGATTCGAGCAGGGGTCGCCGCGTTCTCCAGATTACGTCCGGGCGGCTTGTTGGTGCGGTGGCTGTCACGGCACTGTGTTCGATCATCGGCCCACTGCTCGTAGTGTGTCGTCAGGTTCTCGTCGGCGGCGTCGACATCACCGGCCATCACTGGGAAGCGCTGTGCTGTGACCTGCGGCCGATCCACCGCAGCGTCGCGGACAGCAGACCGTCCCCGGTTACCGAACTTGCGCTGCACCGTCTTGAACGACACCCGGTCCGGTCGGCCACCCGCTCCAGGGTGAATTCGTCCAGCCAATACTCCCGGTACAGCTCCAGAGTGGCCTGCATCCACTCCGTGGTCTGTGCCGCTGACTGCGCCCGGCCGTTATCCGGTACGGGCGCGGCGACCCGCTTCCATGTCCAATATGATGGATCTCAAAATTTGGGCCAATCAACAGCGACGACACGTGGCATTTTGAGACGCTTCGACCTGCGCGTTCATCAGGTGTCTCGTTGTGTGGCCATGGAACCTGTGTCAATGTACTGGCATTTCCTCGCCGGGCATGAGGACGCTGGGTGGGCCGTGCTGGAATCGGGCGAAAGAAGCGCCCGACGCCAAGACGTCACGAGTGGATGAGGCCGCACAATAGGTTCGGTTCAACGGTCCATCCGGGCCGTCTCACCGCAACCACTGGCGCCACATAGCCGACCGAAGGTGCTACCAGGACTATATGCCATTGCTTGTGGCGGCCCAGATCCACTCGCATCCTCGGCCAGACACTTGACGCTACATGCCGTAGTGGACCGACCGCGGAAGCACGGTGCACGGAACCTTCCGCTCCCGGACGCGTCCGGTCGGGTTGACCCGATTATCCTCTCACACAATGGAAGATGCACGTATCGACTCGGCCGGACGCGTGAGTGGGGCAAGGAGTCGAGGCCTTACGGTGCGCTCGTGGTGACGAAAGGCGCGAGGAACGGCCCCTGCGCGCCAGTACATATGCCCATCACCGGCGAATTCGGCGCGAATGTCAAGGTCGCACTTGTAGTCCCTACAACGTCGGTGGAGTCGACCGGAGGGAAGCCCGGACTGAAGCCCGAGCAAGCCCACACCTCTCCTGCACTCGTGCCGGTGAGCCATACTTCGCCGGACCACGGCGCGGCACCCGGCGCGGCGGTAGGGGGACCCGCTGAAGCGATTCCGGAACCAAGGATTAGGATTGGTGCGATCGCAGCAGATGCAATGGCTACGCGCAGTGCAGTCTTCTTCATTTTGTTTACCTTGTCTCTGAGTTGACCGTCGCGGTTCGGACGGATTCGGTGATGTGCTCGGGAGTTCCGCAATTGACGTAACCCCTTGTCCGCGAATGTTTGGAATCGTCGACGCGTGTGCCGCGGCCCCGATTCCGTGCTACCTGGAACCTTCGGCCGTATCGACACCCTTCGGCATCAGTCCGAAATACTGGCGGGTTCAACATCGAACCCCGTCCCCCTATGTGTTGGGTACCGCTTTTGTGAGCACCTCCAACTCTGACCGACAAATGCGCGCGAAGCATCATCACCAGGATGGAAAGTTCTCACACTCGGGCTAGTCCTTCTGAATGAGGGGTTACCACTGCAGACGGTGTCCCTCGGCGACCCGGGTGTCACCGGAATCGGCATCTGGATCTGGAGTTAGGACAGTTTCCGCGGGGGATGCTGAATGTGTCAGTGGCTAGAGCGCATTCGGTTGTAGCCCGGTCAGGTTCGACGTGGACGACCTATATCGATCGAGCAGTGATGGGGTTGATGTTGTCCTCGACACCGCCTGTCCGAGGAACATTCGGCGGCGGCCATGCATCTTGGCCACACCGCGGGCCGCCGACGAGCCGCCGAACGGGCGCAGACGGCGCCGGTGCACGTCCGGGGCCAGCTCGCGGTCCTGCTCCTGCCTTTCGAGGCTTCTGCTTGTGTTTCCGGTGGAACCTGGGTGAGGGAGCGGTCGGTGCGGATGACGAGTTCATCATTATCCAGGGCGGTTCGGAGTTCCGGAGTCAGTCGGAGCAAGGCCCGCCGCTGGCAGATCCGACCCATAAACCTGGCGAGTTTCATGGCCGGCTTCTCGGTGGTTTCACTTGCTGATCAGAACTTCGACTTTGTCCTCTTCGATGACGCCGAAGTCCCGCGGCCGACGTTCTCGATGGCCGCCGTGACGAGCAGGGCGACCCCGTCTTTGGCGATAGTGTCCTTACCGACGATGTCGAGTGAGGGGCGAAGTTGCCGGCAGCGGCAGTCGACGGCAACCGTTGATCACCAGCACCGGGCGAACCCGCTCCGGGATTCGTCGTCCAGGTACACCCGCAGGCGTCGGCGCCCGGGCAGCCACGAGGACGGGGCTGAAGTTGGGTGCCAGTGATCGGAGCCCAATTCGCTCAGGCCTGTGCCGCCACACCGGTCAACGGCGTCGCCCAGATCGCCGCGCCGGTGGCGCGGATTCGGTGCCAACTCGCGCCCGGCGTGCCGGTCGGTGCCGCGCCGTGCGGCGGTCGACGGGGGGGGAGTTGAAAACACCGTCAGAAAGGATCAGCCGGGGTGATGCGTTTCCACCCCGGTGAGGATGGTTTCGCCGGGTGTCAGGGAGCAGAATTGTGTACACAGCGGGAGTCTCGACCTTCCGGATGTGATACCCGCGAACAGTTGACACAACCAGTCCACCACCGCGCCCGGCGACAAGGCCGCGTGCACGAATCAGTAAGTGAAACAATGAATAACAGATTCATACGCACGACGTTCGTTGCCTCGGCCGCGATCGTGCCGCTCCTTGCCTTCGGGTCCGGCATCGCCTCAGCCACACCACCGGTGACCGTTAGCGGCGGCGCACCGGGCGCGTACGTCACCGGCGCAGCTCAGCCCGACCCCGTCCCCGGAGCAGCAGGTCAGCGGTGCTCAGGCAACCGGGTCGGAGTCGACGTGAACACCGGCGAGGACATCGTCTGCGTCTACTCCCGCGACTACTACCCCGATGGTGTCTGGGTCACCGCCGACATCGTCGGTGTCCACAACATCGGGGACCCTTGCGACCCCTCGATCGACAATAGCTCGCAAACACCGGCAGGCGAGCCGATCATGTGTGTCCAGGGCCAGTGGATGTCCGGGCCGTAGGTCGGAGGGGTGCAGGCGGTTCTTGGGGCGTTGCCTCTTCCGGTATGCCACCTGTGATCGTTTGGGATGCACATCGATATCGCAACATGCGTACCGTGCTCACTCCCCCGCGCATCGATTGCAGCGCAGGCGTCGGCCTTTGCTTTCGTCGTGCGCAGCAATCTGCGCCTCTTCGGCGGCCGGGCCGCCCGCGGTCGAATGTCCTCAGGCACATCAACTGTCGATGGCCAGTAGATCGCCCAAGTAGGCGGCAACGAGTCTCCCCGGAGGCAGCCAGGTACACCCACTGCCTGAGTGCCAATGTGCGGCGGGAACGGGTTGGTCCCTTCCCTACTGTGGCGTGGGCGCGTCGGGCGCTGTCACCTTTTCAGTGACGACGATGCCGGGCGTGGTGCACGAGTCGACGGTGACGGCGAGGGTCCTGCGCACGATCTTTTCGAATCCCGAGGGTGGTCGCTACTCACCGCCGTGGCAATCGTGCACAACATGACGGAAGGCGACGCCGCCGGAACGAGGGGGCGTGGAGCGAGGCGAGCCTGTCGAGAGATCTGTCTTGGACTCACAGATCGCCGACGGTGATGATACCACTGTGTCGGGCGCGGGCGACGAGTTGCATGCGCTTCTGGTTGTTCGGCAAGTCCTCGAGACCGAACTTCGAGAAGAGAACGCGGAGATGACATTTGACCGTGTCCACGGTCAAGAAGAGGTGGTCGGCGATCTCCTGGTTCGAGGCGGGGTGGGCGAAGGCCGCGTTGTCTTTGTACGGCCGGCACAACGCCACCAGGACCGCGAATTGCGCCGGGGTCAGGGCGGCCCGGGTGGGCAGGGAGTCGGCGGTGCCGGTCATCTCCCCGCTGGCGGCAATGAACGTGCGGAAGGTCAGCGACGAGGATCCAATCCGGATGACGTCACCGGCGTAAAGCCGTCGGCGCCCACTGAGGCGGTCGCCGTTGACGAAGGTACCGTTGCGGGAGAGTCCGTCATCGGTCACCGTCCAATAGGATCCGATCCATTCGATGGTGGCGTGCAGCCGCGACACGTTCGGATCTGATGGCAACGCGATATCGGCCTTCTCCGAGCGGCCCACGGTGACCCGCGGTGCGTCCACGGACAGCACGAATTCGCGGGTGCCGTCTCCGCCGTCGAGATAGCAGAGGTTCGGTTCGCTCAGTGCATTCATCGCCGGCCTCCCCGCAATTTCGGCACACGACTTTCGGTCGGACACTTCGCCGTGGTGCCAGTCTAATTCCGCAGGTCGGCGCGGCACCATGGTCGGTGGTGCGGTTTCATCGCGCATCGGCGTGCCGGTTTTCGACGAAGGGTGACAAGGGTCCACCCGGGGGGTGAAGATTTGGCCGTGGTCGGCACATCACACTGGAGGTCGATCACTTCGACCTGAGAAGATGCCATGCCTCGAACCCGTCACCACACTCGCCCCGGTAGCCCGGAACTCGGTGCGCGTCGGGTATTGCCCCGGCGCTCAGCCCCGGCGCAGACTGAAAGCACCGAACGCGCACCCGAGGGGGTGGGGCAGATGCCCCAGCCAACCCGTTGGCGGCGGTCGGTCATGGTGATGTCCACCCTGGTGGTCGTCGGCGCTCTCGGGTTTTTCGGGTTCCACTCAGGATCCCCGCACGCGGTCGCTGCGCCACAATCGGTGGCCACCGTTGTTGTGCGGCAACAACCCGTCGCGCCGTGGCCGACGATGCCCCAGCTTCCTCTCCCCGGCCCAGGAGAGAGTCTCGACCCGGCACCGTTCCCCGCTGCCGACGATCAAGAACCGATTTGTGTGCCCGCAGGTGTGAAGTGTTCCCAACCTCCGCTGGAGATTCCGCAAGAACCGCAGCTAGAGATCGACGAGCTGCCACAACTGCCGCAACTGCCGCAGCAACAACAGCAACAGTACGAGGAGATTCCGCAGCAACAACAACAGCAACAGTACGAGGAGATTCCGCAAGAACCGCAGCTAGAGATCGACGAGCTGCCGCAACTGCCGCAGCAACAACAGCAACAGTACGAGGAAATTCCGCAAGAACCGCAGCTAGAGATCGACGAGCTGCCGCAACTGCCGCAGCAACAACAGCAACAACAGCAACAACAGCAACAACAGCAACAGTACGAGGAGATCCCACAGCTGCCGCAGCAACAGGACGGCGGCACTGTTTGTTACCCGCCGAATCCACTGTGCACGCCGCCGGAGATTCCCCCGCCTCGAACCAACGAGGGCATTTGCGACCCACCATGCACACCGGCACGGGAGATTCCCGATTCCCCGTCGCCGGGACCGACCCCGAGTCCGGTAATCCCTGTTCCTGGGCCGATCGTGCCGGTTCCCGGGGCCGCCCCGGTACCAGTGGTTCCGGGGGTCGTCATCCCCGGTGTCGTGGAGCCAATACCGGTGCAGGGCCTCGAGCTCAGCGATCCGGCGGTGGCCCCGGGCGCACCGGTGACGGCATCGGGTTCGGGGTGCCCCCCGGGTGCCGGGGTGGCGCTCTCGGTGGAGGGTGTCCGGGCGGGCGAAACTCAAGCTGATGCGGCCGGCGCATTCGAGGCCCCGGTCAGCCCGGTTGTCGCCGACGTTGGGCGGCATCAGGTGTCTGCCGAATGCGGGCCGGTCCTGACCGCGCCACTGGATATCGTGTTGGTGAGTCAGGCCACCGGATCCACCGCCACCTCGGTGGTGATCGTCTTCTTCCTCCTCATCGGCCTGCTGATCTACCGGCGGCGCCTGCTCGCACCACAGTCGTACCGCAAGGAGCCGCAGTCGGATCTCGAGGAGCCCCATTCAGATCTTGGGGAGCGGTCATGATCGCCCGGTGGCTCGTTGCGGTCGCGGTGGCCCTCGGCGCCGCAGTACTCGGCGCCCCAGGCGCTGGTGCTGCCGAGCCCGTTCAGATGTCGGTGACCGTCAACGGCCAGGACGCTGCCACCGCAGGCCCGACCAATCCGATTCGCCTCGACCCGCAGAGCCCGGCCCAGGTGAAGGTGAATCTCGACAACGACACCGCGGCCCCCGTCACTGTCGCCGCGGTCGACGTGTCCGGGCATGTCCTCGGGTTGACGTTCTTCTCATATCACACCGCGGTCGGTCTGACTGTGGAGCCGGGACAGACGCAGTCTCTGGATTTCGAGCTCGATCTCTCAGGTCTCGATGGTCAGGCCACCGGCCTGATCAATGGGACGGTCACCGTCCGCGGCGCCGATGGGGCCGTACTAGCCGAGACGGCAACCGTCACCGATGTGAGGGGCTCGATGGTGTCGGTGTATGGGCTGTTCGGGCTGGCGCTGGCAATCCTGACCGCGCTCGCGGTACTCGATGCCGCCCTCGGCATCGCCCGGCGCCGACTGCACGAGAACCGGTGGCGACGCGGCCTGCGGATGCTCACCCCCGGCATCGGGATCGGGCTGGTGCTCGCTTTCACCCTGTCCGCCACCCGGGTGTGGGCGCCGACCCTGGATCGGTGGCTGCTCCTCGCCGGCGGATTCGCCGCCGGCTTCTTCATCCTCGGTTACCTCACCCCCACCCCGGACACCGCCGAGGACGAGGACATCGACGACATGGCCGACGACGAATACGAAGACAGTGACGCCGGGGACGACGACCGAACCGGCCGGATCGGTGAAGATCCCACCGACCGGTGGCCATCAGACACCGGCCCGCCGCCCACTCGCCCCCTCGGCACCAACCGACCCCGCTGATCGGACCGGCACATGGATACCGACATCGATCGTGTGGCCGCCGCCCTCCCCGCGTACGAGGTGGGCGGCGAACTCGGACACGGCGGATGGGGAATCGTGCTCGCCGGCCGCCACCGCACCCTCGGCCGCCCGGTCGCGATCAAACAGCTCCCGCCCGCCTTCGCCACCGACCCCGGCATCCGGCGCCGATTCACCGCCGAGGGCCAGCTACTCGCCTCCCTCGACCACCCGCACGTGGTGCCGGTCTACGACTTCGTCGAACACGACGGCCTGTGCCTGCTGGTCATGGAACTGCTCCCCGGCGGCACAGTGTGGAACCGATTCACCCGCACCGGATTCAACGCGCATGCCGCCGTCGCGGTGGCCCTGGCCTGCGCCGCCGGGCTGACCGCCGCCCACAACCGGTCCATCCTGCACCGCGACATCAAACCCGAAAACCTGCTGTTCGCCGCCTCCGGGGCGATCAAGGTGACCGACTTCGGCATCGCCAAAGTCATCGGCGGCGACCAAACCCTGGCCACCAAAGCCGGCGACGTCCTCGGCACCCCGTCCTACATCGCCCCGGAACAGGCCCGCGGCGGCGAGCTGACCCCCGCCACCGACGTCTACGCGCTGGCCACCATGCTCTACGAACTCCTCGCCGGGGAACTACCGTTCCCGCCAGCCGACGACGCCATGGCCCTGCTGTTCATGCACGCCTTCGACGAACCCACCCCGCTGCAGGAGACCGCGCCCGCCGTCCCCGACCCGATCGCCGACGTGGTCATGCGCGGACTGGCCACCGACCCCACCCTGCGTTACCCCTCCGCCGAGGCCTTCGGGATCGCGCTGGCCTCCGCCTCCACCGGCCGCTGGGGCCCGGGGTGGCTGACCACCGAGGGCATCCCGGTGATGGGAGCCGACACCATCGTCTCAGCCACCGGTCTCGGCCCCCCGCACACCCCGACTCTGACCGACAGCGACGACCATCCACCGTTGCCGCTGACCCGCCCACACGCCGCACCCCGCCGGCCCGCCCCGGGCTCTCCCGGCACCGAACCGCACCGGGCCGCCCCGGCAGCAACCACCGACCCGACGGCACCGACCGGATCCATCGACCCGACGGCATCACCGACCGCGACAGCACCCGGGTCGCGTGCCACGGAACCGCCACCGACGGTGCGCCCGTCGATCACCGTCCACGCCCGCGGTGCCCGCCTGGCCGACGTCTCGGGCGCCGACCTCGTCAACGTCCGCACCGTGGTGCATCTCCCCTCCCCTCGTGTTCCGCTGGTCATCGCCGCCGCCCTGGCTGTCATCACCGTCCTGGTGGCCTTGCTCGGTCTCGGTTCGCCCCCGGTCGATGTGCCCCCGGTCGGCGCTGTCACCGTCGCCGGCGTGGACCCGGCCGGCGGTGCGCCCGTCCCTGTCGATCTGACCGTGCCTGTGCCGGTCACGGTGGCGGTGGCGGGTGCCGGTCTCGCCGACGCCGCGACCCTGGCCCTCGACGTACTCGACATCCCGGTCAAGAACACCGGCGCCGCGCCACTGATCAACCAAGGTGGTGCCGCGGTCGCGACACTGCCCCCACTCGGCGGACAGTACGTCGTGGCCGGAACTCTCACCGGAACCCTGACCCTGCTCCAGGCCGGTCAGGTGATCGACACGTGGACGTTTCCGGTCCGCACCACCCAGCCGGCGACCACCACCGCGGCCGCCGTCGGACTCGCCGCGCTGGTGCTGTTCGCCGTGGCCTACCTCGAGTCGTTCCTGCGCTCGCTGCGCCGGGGGCGGGGCCGGATCACCGGCATCATCGGCGCCACCGTCACCGCCGGCGTGCTCGGCGCCGCGGTCGTGGGCGCCCTCTGGATTCTCACCGCTCGCCCACCGACCAACACCACCGTGGTGGCCTGTGCGGCAGTCGCGGCGGCGGCCGGTGCCGCCGCCGCGATCGGCACCGCCCGGATCGGCCGCCGGCGCCGCTACCGTCGAACCCACCGCAACACCAGATCCACTAGCACCACCACCGACCAGCGGTAAAACGCGTACCCTGAGCGACACCGCCGCCCGGGAACGCCCCGTCCCCGCGGGCGGGGCCCAGCCGTGGCGCGAGCCACGAGCCAGACGCTGCCCGGAGACCGAGGGCCCGATGCCGCACCATCGGATCTTCGTCCGCAACACCACACCGACGCGGGAAGCGGGACTGCCGCCGCGAACCGGGTTACCCCTGAGGATGAAAGAAGTTGTCGCACAGCGGATAGACGGTTTACGGCAGCGCAGCAGGATCGGGCAGGCCGACGGTAGGGCCCGGGAAGGCAATCCCGTCGGTGCCGACACCGACACCACCAACGGTGATCCCGGGCAGGGAAACACCGGGGATATAGACGGAGACGGTCGGAGTGGACGGTGGGGCCGAGGGATCGGTCGCGGAAGCCTCGTCCAGCCGTTCCCAGCCGTAGCCCTCCCGCAGGCCGCTGCCATTTGTTTCCGCGCCGGCGATACCCCCACCAACAGATAGGGCAACCGCCGTGAATGCGATCAAGGGAACAGCGAATTTCATAGCGTTCGACATGGTCAAACTCCTTGCGTGATGAGATCGAGAGGTCTGGGCGCCTCGAAACAGTACGGATAACGCCGAGATCAGCTTGCGGACTTCGGACTACCATCGATCCCGAGAAAGTGCCTCGACTGGACCCCGGCGAGTAGGCAAACCGGCGGTCTGCGGCGACGGATAGCGGCAGTGCCCCCGCCTGCCTCTTACCGGCCGGTCGCGAATTCGTGCGTGTCGATGCGGGTTCGATGAATGGAGACAGGCCTGCCCTCAGGCCGTCTGCCTTGCCGACCGCGCGCCTCGACTGCGGGGAACAGTTCCGGATGCGCCATCATCGGCGGCTGGGCGATTGCCGCAGGAGTGGTCGATGCCCCCGGAAGGGAGCTTCGACACAGCGTGTTCGTGCCGGCTCGGTGTGATCATCATTGACGGAGACAGACCGTCCAGCGCGCCATTCTCCCGATGGCTCGAGGCCCGGGCGTTCTCGGATGAGTGCACACCGCAGGCCCCGTCGCGTGCATATGGACTCCCGCAGGGCCGGCCCGGTGTCTCATGAGTGGGCCGGCCCTGCGGGAGTCCGCGATCCCTTACGGGCAGGGGATCGGGATCAGCAGACGAACGGAATCGGGATGACGCAGATGCCGGGGCCGCCGCCCTGAGCAGGTGCAGGTGCCTGCTGGATCGTGCCGCCGTCACCTCCGGGGGCCACTCCACCGTTGCCACCCGCACCGTTGCCACCGACACCCCAGCCGCCGACGCCGTCGCCGCCGGTGGTCGGGCCCGTGGTGGCGTCGCCGGAACGCGCATTGCCGCCATCGCCGCCGCTGCCCACCTCGCTGTTGCCGTTGCCGCCGCCGTTGTTCAGTCCGATGGTTGGGCCGCCAAAGGAAATTCCGGGGGCGCCGGCGCCGCCGTCACCGGCATTGGCGTTGCCGGACTCGGCGTTGCTCTGCGCGTCACCGCCCGTACCGGGGGCGCCGACACCCGGTGCGCCGAGCCCGGGTGCGCCTGGGGCACTGCCCCCCGCACCCCCGGGCGCCCCCGGTTCGGCCGACGCAATTCCCGCACCCGCCGACAGTGCGAAGGCTGCAATGGCAATCGCCGTGATGGTGCGTCGCTTGATGTTCAACATGTGAAACTCCCTGTGCTGCTTGCCGGTTTTGCTGTCCCGACAAGATTCCCGCGAAATTTAGCGAATTGATATCCTCGGCAGGTCTGAAGTTCCTCACCCCTGCACCATCAGGAAGTGATGCGGCGCACTCGGCCCTGTTGCCTGCCGGAGTTGCCGAACCCACTGGCGCACAAGCTCTTCGCCGACATGCGGTGGGTTTCAAAAGAATTGGTGTAGTGCATGTTTCAGTTCGTCCACACTGGCAGCGTGATCGCTCCGGACATCCGGCGCTCCGCAGACGCCCCACTGCATACACTTCGGGGCCACCGCCTTGCGGAGGTACCTTGGCGCTTGCCCTGAGCTGAGCGGAGGTAGAGGTCGCGTTCGACCGGTGTTCGTCCATATCGGGCCCGGTCGTGGAGGCGGGAGCGGGCACACGAGCTTCATGGGGTGAGGAACTTCCACCCCGCTGTCGAAGAATCCCCGTGCCTGTCCGCGAGAGGCTAATAGGCGTTGACCGGCACGGAAACCCTGCTCCCCAGTAAGGAAAGACTCGCTATGAGGCACCACTCCCTTCGCTCGGCTCTTCTGATCAGTGCTGTTATACCCGCAGCTCTCCTACTCCCCGCACTGGCCTCGGCCGCCGAACCCACGTCGGAAGGCAGCGAGTCGGCATTCGAGCGCGAGATCGACAAGATCGGCTGGCATGATGGCTTCGAGATCACCGTCGACAAGGTGACCGCGAACTCGGATGATGCCTCGACGACACTCGATTTCGACCTGAACTACAAGAACCTGGTCGGAGTCAGCCACACCCCCACCGACAAGGCATACCTCGAGGTCGATGGCGCGGTGGTCAAGCTGTCATTCGACAGTCCCGAGATCGCTGGCGGCGGGGAAGCGTCCGGCACGGCGACGGCGTCCATGAAGACCCCGTCGGGCGCACCCGACGTCGACGACGTCGTCGACAGCGTCGTCCTGGTCTACGGCCAGGCCGACGCGAACCAGACCCGCATCCCGTTGGCCGAACACGACGACGTCGAGAGCATCGAGCCGAGGGGCATCCCGGTCGGGATGACATTCGGCACGGACATGGAGATCACCCTGGACGAGGCGTTCCTCTGGCCGAGCTACCAGCCCGGCGAGAAGGACAAGCACGAGGTCTGGGTCAAGATCAATGCAAACTGCGGGCGCTGCTCGACCGGCGGCTTCTTCGATGTCAACCCCGGCGACTTCGAGCTGACAGGACCGGACGGCCAGTCAGGCCGCGGCGACAAACGCGGCGGATTCATCTCCGAGAATGTCTCCTCGACGAGCAAGATCGAAGGCGAGTGGATCGTCTTTGTCATGGACGAACCCGCGCCCGGCGCATACACATTCCTGTGGGAGAACAGCAATCTGGCAAAGCCCGCGCAGGCCTCGACACAGATCACCCTCTGATCGCCCGGGCCGGCACGAGTCGAACGAAAGGCTCGACGGGTCCACCCTGCCGCGGCCGGGTGGGCTCGGTTGTGGGAGACCAGTTGGGTCGTCCCTGCGCATACTCGCCTCGCCGGATACCGACCCGAGCGTCATGACCGCGCAACATCACAACACTGCGCGGTTGGGCGGCGTTCCGCCGGTCGAGTATCCACAGCTGATGGGACCACGTCGTGTCAGTCCACGGATGGGCCGATTCCGCACGATCGGAATTCGGTGTAGTGCCTGCGGGGGCGCCCGGCGAGGCGACACCGCGCGGCGGGGCTTCCGGGCCGACGGCATCGAGGCGGGGATGCCCACTCCGTTACCTGACACAGGCCTGTAGGACGTGAGATTCCGGCCCCATGCGCCTGTCGAGTCGGACCGAGATTCCGGGGCGGGCAGAACCCCGCCGGAGCCCGGGATAGTGCATTTCACAGGGGATTCCTGCCGTGCCGATTCTTCAGCGGCCGCGGCGACGAGGCAGGCCGTGGGGCGCGTCACCGATCGCGTTTAGTGACGAGGCGGCTGCGGAGGACGTGCTCCGCGAGGCGGGCTCGTTTCTGATTCTGAGGTAGGTCCTCGACACCGAATTTAGCGAACAATGCGCGCAGATGCGTCTTGACCGTGGCTTCGGACAGGTGCAACTCGTCGGCGATCTGCGAGTTCGACGCCGGACACGTGAAGGGCGCATTCTGTTGATACGGTCGACACAGTGTGTCGAGAATACCCCGTTCGGCGTCGGTGACCGCGTGGAGGGGTGGGTCGGCCGGCCCGCCGGTGTCAACCTCCCTGATGAGGTATGGGGTGTGGTAGTTCACGAACGAGCTGCCGATCCGAACGTGGTCGCCCGCTCGCAGTCGGCGCCAACCAGTGAGAGGTCTGCCATTGACACGCGTGCCGTTGAGGGACAATCCGCCATCGACGATCGTCCAATGGCCACCCGCCCACTCGACGACGGCGTGCAGCCGCGACACCGTCGGATCCGCGGTCAACGCGACGTCGGCGTGCGGGCTGCGCCCGATGACGACCCGCGGCGTGTTCACCGACAGCACCAGCCGCCGCCTGACGCCGCAGTCGGCGTACAGCAGGCACGGCGCGTCGGCGGGGCCTGAATCGGGCCCGGTGTCGTTGTTGCGGGGGAACATCGCACCTCCCGGTGATCCCGTCGGGGATGAAGGGCGTCCGACGGCGGTCAGAATGGGCTATTCGGGGAATGCTGTCAATCTTGGTCCCCCGGGAGGGCGGATCCCCTCATCCCAGGGGGTATGAAACCGCCACCCTGGGGTGAATTCGATGAACACCGTGCCGCCTCGGCCCGCACCACCCGGATATCCGGCACCGTCGAGGGCCGGAGGGAAATGCGGCGCTCCGAGCACAGCTCACCCGGTCATCTCGTCGGACGCGACCGCGCGCATCCACCGCCGGCCGGGGTGCTCGGCTGCACGGGTGTGAACACCCGATCCCCCTGGTCGGCGGGATTCGATCGCTCGACCGGAACTCCCGCCCGGTCCGCGCGCGTTGCCGCGTCCCGGGTCTGGTGGAAATTCGGCGGCCCCCCCCAATCATTGCCGTGGCGTTCGCGGGCAGCTTCGAGGGCCAGACGACGATCGGGCGCGGGGGCACCCAGCTGCCGTTCCGGGTGTTCACGCTGGACGGACCCGGCAGCGCCGCACGGGTGGGGCCGGGACCGCAGGGGAAGTTGGGGAAGCCGGGATCGGGGCAGAGGAAGCGCAGCTCCGGGAGCAGCGTGAAGCTCAAGTTGCACCACCATACGGTGCAGGTCTTGATCCTGAGAGAATGGCCCGCGCCGGCGGGGATGGCGATGTATTGCTCCCCGAAAACAAGCGCACGCACATCAGTCTCCCCATTTAGTTTTCTCCGATGGCGACAACCTGGCCGTCGGAGCGCAGCGCGAGGGAATGAGTGAAACCGACAGCAACAGCCGTATAGGAAACACCAACAGGCAGCACAGGCACAACGGTTTGCTGGAAGTTTGAGGTTCACCCCAAACACCGGACAGCTGGTTAAGCGGCTTGATCCGAACCGGGCATGGTCAGAGATCGTTCGTAGTTGTCCGGACTGAGCATCCCGATTGACGAGTGCCGACGACGACTATTATAGGTGTCCATCCATTTGTCAATGGCGGCAACAAATTCCGCTTTAGTGACAAATGTATGCCGGTAGTAGTACTCGCGATCGGATGTGGAGTCGGCTTCGTCTGGGGCAGGGCGAAGCGGCGCGTGACCTGACCCCCAAAGCTTTGTGTCGGGCACCCACAATCGGCCTTATCGGAACGAGTGTTCATTAACCGAGAAGCCTTCTGTGACCGCGGTCGACTCCGAAACCAACGCAGATTTGCGGTCGATCGGCATCTGATCCACGATCGAGCACTATCAGCGCCTCCGTTCGTGGGCTCAGCAGTGGCCGGGGTGGCGGGGCAGTCGAGACTCCGCCAGCCTGGGCCATCATCTCACCCGCCCGTTGTCAGCCTGCAAATTATTCGGTGTCATTGTTCAAGAACGAAACTCAACCATCCGGCCGTGAATCCAACTTCACTCGAAGCGCTCGCCGCCATCCGTCATGTGCGTCAGGTCTGAGCAGTCGACACTCGACTCCCACTCGGAACGCAGAATCCCGAAGACCTGAAGGTCGATCCTCTGGCCGGCGCAGACAGCATGCTGCCGTAAACAGCCTTCGATCGTGCCGGCTTTGGCGGCAACGGCCCGCATCGCCTCGTTGAAGAGCGCGATCCGGCCGAACACCTTGTGGGGGCAGGCTGTGTGAAACAGGTGAGCTACGAGCAGTTTGCACGCTTCGGTTCCGTAACCCATGCCTCTCGGCAGGCTTGGATTGAGCACGAGGTCGATCTCGTACACGTCGAGGAACGGGAAGTCCGGCTTCCAGTTACCAAAAGCAGCAAGCTGTCCGGTTCGGTCCTCCATTACCCATGACTGAACTGTGGGGTTGGCCTGACTATGGAGGATCAGCGCGTGCAATGCTTCCGTGACCTCGAAGGGCTCTTCGGTGGCCAGGGCCGACCGGCGAAACGCGCTGTCGGCGAACCATTCGCCCACTGTCTCGATGTCGGGCACACCGAAAGGTCGGAGGTTGAAGTGCTCGCCGGTCGCGACGTACGCAGTACTACTATCGAGGGACATCGGATCACGCTCCTGTCAAATCGCTTGTGTTCGTGCGGGTGGGCTCGTCGAATCTCGATACGTAACCAAGGCTTGTCAGATGACGCCTCAGGTATGCGACGACAGACGGCGCGTGGGCCATGCAGTGTGTCGTGGACTCCCCGCTCGATGCCGATATGCCGTTGGCGGTGGGGACGATCCCGTATCCGTCCGCGCGCAGCGTGGCGAGATTGCGGCGCAATGCCGGATTGTCAGTCGCGCCGGAGGGCAGAGACGGTGCGATCACGATCGGGCACCGCGCGGTCGCCAGAACGGTTGTCACCAGGTCGTCCGCGATACCGTTGGCCAGCTTTCCAATCAGGTTGACGGTAGCGGGCGCGACGACCACGGCCTCGGCCCACTCCGCAAGCTCGACGTGGGTCACCGCGGCGGAGTTGCTCACCGCCGTATCCAAGAAGGTCTCGTGACGGCTCAAAACCGCCAGCGCCCGCGGCGTGACGAACTGTTGCGCTGCTTTCGTCAAGGCGACGCGAACCGTGAAGTCGTTGAAACTCATGTGCAGCCAGCACAGCCATCCCGGCAGCAGGGAGCTGGATATGCCGCCGCTCGCACAGATCAGGAGTCTGCGCACGGGAAACATTGGCAGGTCGGTCATCATTGATCGCCTTTCTTGTCGGCTTGGAGTAGCGGCAGGTCGTGAACGCCCCTGATGACCTCGTCGGCAAGGTCCAGGACATCCAAAACGCCCCGGTGGAACGGGAAATACTTCACATAGGTAGCCACGTGGGACAGGATTTTCGCCGCCGCATATGTGGGCACCAGATCTCGACAGGGGTGTCGTATCGCGCTTCCTGCCACCGGGAAGTACCCGTGGAGAAACTGCTGACCGAGCTCGGCTACGTGCTGCTTCTCGATCTTGCTGGCGGCTCGCATCGCACTCGCCTCGCAGAGCTCGCCCAGAAACCAGCCGACGTCCACCGCCGGGCACCCGTAGCCAGCCTTGAGCCAGCCAATCGTGCGCAGGCCGGGGTCGGCGGCCGTGGGGTTGTCATCGTGGTACCGGGCGTCTGGCAAGCAGATGTGCGCTGGACAGTACTCACCGTGCACGATCGAGGGGTTGGCGCAGCGCAGGAAGTGATCGCATGCGAGAACAAGCCGGGCGACAAGTGTCGGATAGTGTCGGTGCAGGATCGCTCGAAGGCGGTCTGTTGGTGTGGACGACTGCCGCGAGGTAGGTCGCGTGTCGATGATCGCCCGGACCTCATCGAGCTTTCCGATTTCGGTCGGCTGCTGCTGTATTCCTGCGCATTCCATGAAGTGGAGGTGGGCGAGTTGGACGCCGAGCGTGCGGTGCCATGCCGACAAATACCGAACCTCCTCGCTGAGAAGGGGTCTCGACGACATCAGAACATCGACGAGGCGACGACGCCCTAATAGTCCCGGGTAGAAGATCCCTGAACGCGTGATCGTCGGCATCGATATCCAAGGAAGAACCGTCCGTATATCGCTCATGAATGCGGTGTCCGCAATGGACGGCAGGTCCGCGACCTCGTCGCGAAACCGCTCATACCGGACGAACCCGTCCGGAAGGCGATAGCAGATCATGGTGGCAGCAGGTCCTGCGACACGATGCACCTCCTCAACGTCGTCGGCCCGCATGGCCAGCCCCAGGCTGACGAGTTCGTCGGGGATTCCGGAGTTCACTTCGTCCACCTCATCGGACAACCGGCATCTGCCAATGCGGTCCTCACCGCCCGGACCGTATGGTGCGCACGGGCGTCTTCGTCATGCAGGCCGAGCCTATGGGCTTCGAGCAGCGAGGCTGCGACAATGCCGGAGCAATGATGACCAAAGCTCGTCGATGCGCCTGTGGCATGCAGCTCGGGCGCCAGGGCGCGCCCCGGCCCGAGCCGGGATGAGAATCCAGGCGTCGGTCCGGCGAGGAAACGCTCGGACAGAACTCGATGGGTGATTTTCAGCACTGAGTTCAGGTCCGCTTCTCCGACATACAAGGTCATCGAGTCCGGTCTGGTGAACCGCTCAGGGTGGTTCACCACCTTGATCTGGAAACGAACGTGCCGATTCTCGAGTTCGTCAATGATGGTGAGGAATGCGGCCGCCGCCGAATCTTGGCGCAGGTTCACGTACAAACGCCACGTCCGCGACCCGTCGAGATCGCCGTGGATGGAGACCTACGCGAAGAATCCCGGAATCGCATACCGTCGCTCGCTCGGCAGATCAACAGATACTTGTCCCGATCCTGCGTTGAGTTCCTTGATCTCGTTTGCTCGCGGGAACAGGCGCAATCCGTTCTTCTCAGCCAGCACAACGCCAGTCCGATCGGCGACGAGTTTCCATCCTCCATCGGCGTAGGAGCGGCCGACGAGCTTCCTTCGTATTTGCTCGACGAATCGCACATCTTCCGCCAGGCGGACGGATCGGTCCAGCACGGCGGTTGCGTCCAGCAAATGGCATCGCGCATATACGCGTTCTCGCAGCAATCGTTCAATGTCGTCCGGAGCATCGGTTGCCTCCACTCGAACGCCTGTTTCGAGAAAGGTCCTGGCACCGATGACTGCGAACTGTCGTGCGGCCTGGTCAGCCGTCGTCAGAATGTCTCGAATGTCAAACATGGCGACCCAGAAAGGCTGAAAGTGCTAACGCGGACCGTAGTACGAAGCGCTGACCGAAGTAGCACAGCAGCATGGGCTTGGCGGTGAACCTGCCGTACAGTTCGATCCACGCCATCGCTCGATGAATCAGGAAGACACCGACGCATTCGGCGATCCGGTCCGCCGACGGAGTGTCCTCAGACTGTTGCCGATACCCGTCGACGATGCTCGCCGCCAACGCCGCAGCATAATCGCGAGAAATGGTGGCACCTTCGAGCCAGCTGTGAAGCGGCGTCGCGGGTGCGACCCTTGCACTGACTATCCACCGTAATATGAAGTCGCCCATCGCAGCTCCTAGGTCCCAAGCGGGATCGCCGATGCCCCCGAACTCCCAGTCGACCAAACAGACTTCACCGGTTGGTGAAACCAGCACATTGTCCAGCTTTGCATCACCGTGCACGAAGCACGGTGTATAGGTTCGGCTTCGGATCTCGGCGAGTGCTGCATCGAAATCATTTGCGGCATGGAGAAATGACAGCATCCTCGGCAGCTCACCCGGAAGACTAGCGAGATCCGCGGGTGTGACGACCAAACGTGGAATATACTCTCGCGAGGCTCCAAAGTCCGGAAGTGGAACGGCATGCGTGCGCGCGAGAGCACGACCGAGGTCAATAGCGGCGGAGTTTCCTTGCTCGCACTGTTCCTCGAACACCGTGTGTAGAGAGGTCCAGCCGATGAGAGGCTCGATGTACAGGGTCCGGTCGTCCGGGCGCGCAATCACGCCAGGTGCGAGTCGAGTGCGCGACTGGTCACGATGCCGCGCAAAGTAATCGAGGCAGTCGAACTCGCGTTGAATGTTTGAGCTATGTCCGTGTTTAACGAAGGCAGAGCCGGCCTCCGTATTCAGGATTTCACCTGGCATTTGGTTACCTAGAATGGTAAGGCGGTGCCGAGCGTTCAATTGAGCACTCGGCCCCGCGTGACTATCTCTTGATGATGATGCTGTGGATCCTGCTCAGCATTTGAGCAGGATCGAGAACGTGATCGCGACAGGTGTTGCCGTCGTGTCGATCCCATCAAAGAGCCGGGCTGCTTCCTCTTCCAGTTCTGCGCGATCCAATTCTGAACCGAGAAGATCGTCGAGTGTCGGCCGTTCCAGCATTGCCGATTCCATGTGCGACATAGGTTGAACCTCCTTTCTGCGGTAGTGTTTTTGGGACATCTCGATCGTCGCAGAGAATCACGATCGGAACATCAGCCAAAGGTGTGAACCCAATAACCCCGAATAGTCGCCTGACAATCCACATTGCGACTTACTGCAGGAAAGTATGATTCACACATCGGTCGGGAGGGCGAACCGGCACCCTCGAATTTTATCCAGCGCCCGCCGGCGCTCCACATCGAGTTCCAGCGTTGGGTCGTAGACCTTGATGAAGGTCGAGTTCAGCTGACGAACGAACTGACGGACACAAGGCACCACGTTGATGATGGCGTTGGTGTAGAAGCCCGCTTCCAGGTTGGCGCGGTTGACGTTCTCCACCGAGCCGACCATGCCAGGAGACACCTTGAACATCACGAAGATCTCATCGCGAGAGAACTTGCGAGATTCCAGGAAGTCGAGATCCTGTTGGTTCATCATCCATGGTGTCGCCTTCCCACCCTCGATTAGGAGAGGCTTGTAGGCGTTGGCAGTGCCCGTGTGTTTCATCGAGGAACTGTGGCGCCAGCGCTCGTAGGCGTCGTCGAATGGCGTGTCTGAACTGAAGATGAGACTCGGGCGGGCGTTGTTGCTGAAGAACCGTTCGTTCCCTTCATCTGCCTGAGCTCCGGGGGCAACAGCCAGGGCACCTTCTTCCTCCAATGCCTGTCCACACTCGACATCGTCGCTAGCCGGTTGGGTCGCATCCCCGACCCCATCGGGCAGGACGCCTCGATCGTGGCCAGGATCCTCACCCGCACCGCCGCCGACCGCGACCGTCTCCTCGGAGACCCCGGCGACGCGGCCGTCCCGGTCGCCGAACTGCTCAGCGAAGACGCTACCGAGGCCCTCGCCGAATTCGGGCTCGGTGAACGCGCACCCGCGGCGGCCGCGCAGTCCCGGACCTACGCGCGCCGTTCCGGTGACACCGTTGCCATCGTCACCGCCGACACCGAAGGCAACTGGGTCTCGTTGATCCAGAGCGCTTTCCACGCATTCGGCTCCTGCGTCCTGGACCCGGCGACCGGGATCCTGCTTCACAATCGGGGGGCGTCGTTCGGCCTCGAGCCTGCGTCCGCGAACCAGCTCGGCCCGGGTCGCAGACCGCCGCATACGCTGATGCCGGTGCTCGTGCGACACGGCGGCAACTTGGTCGGAGCCCACGGCACGATGGGTGGTCGCGCCCAGCCGCAGGTCCACACCCACCTCGCATTGAACCTTGCGCTCGGTATGACGCCGGCAGAGGCCACCGCCCGTCCTCGTTGGATCGTCAGGCAGATGGAGGCCGGCGCGGCCGCACCCGACGAGGCGTCGACGATCTCGATGGAACACGGCGTCCCCGCCCCCGCTGTGTTCGATCTGAGCGATGTGCGCCGTCGGAATGACGATCATCACCGGTCTCCTGGTCGGCAACCCGATCGCCGGTACGCTGCTGCACACGGCGACCTTCGCGATCGGGTTCCTCATGGGGTTCCAGGCCATCGCCGCCCGCAGAGTCGGCGTCACCGACATCTCCACCGTCGTCATCACCTCCATCCTCTCGCTACTGTTCAGCGAAGCTGGCACATTCTGGGGCGGAGGGTCCAGCGAAGCCACCCGGCGGCGCCTGGCGGCGGTGACCTCCATGCTGCTCGGCGCACTCGCCGGCGCACTGCTACTCAAGATCAGCCTGACTGCCGCACTCATCCTGCCCACCACCATTCTGGCGATCGTCGCAGCAATCTACACCGCACAGTTCTTCTCCGACCGCCGACGATCCCGCACCCGACACATTCAGGAGGCGGCCTACGCCCAAAGCGGCTCGTCCGCCGGCTGATCCCACACGGTGTGGCGCACAACAAACGTCCGGTGGACCACCCACCTCTGCAATTCAGTCGGTCCACCGGACTGGTCGCAAACGCGTTCCACCACCTCCACAGCCAGAACGCCACTATCCCCGTTCCATAACCACCTACGCGTGCCCGGAACCCCAGAACGAACGGAAGGGAATGCAGAGCAGCGGTTTCGTGTCATGTGGCGAAGCCCGGGAATCGGTTGCGTGATGGTCGAGAGATTCTCCGATCAAGCCCGTCACGTGGTCGTCCTCGCCGCCGGCACCGCCCGCACCCACCACCAGAACTCCGTCGGCACCGAACACCTACTCGTCGGGATCCTCGAGGCCGGCGGCCCCGGAGCGGCAGCGCTGACCTCATGGGGTGTCACCGCGCCGGTCCTCGAGAGCAAGCTCGCGGGTGTCAGCGCCCCGGCGGGCTCCGCCCCGGCCGCCGGGCACATCCCGTTCACCCCCAAGACGAAGAAGGTCCTCGAGGGCAGCCTGCGCCAGACCGCCCTGCTCGGGCACGAAGAGATCGGCACCGACCACCTCCTCCTGGCCCTGCTCGACGACCCCGCCTGCACCCGGCGCTCAGATCCTCACCGACCTCGTAACCCTCAGCATCAGCGAAATGCGGGAGCACCTCAGACGCGAACTGGCCCAGCAGCCCACCCCAGGCCCCACACACCGCATCCCCATCCGGCTCAGCGACGACGAATACACCCGCGCCCACACCGCCGCCCGCACCGCCGGCCAGAACCTCGAAACCTCCGGTCCACGACCGCATCACCGCCGCCCTCGACACCAAACAACCCGAATAGCAGGCTCAGTCGGAGGTGACGGATCATCCGGGACGTGTCATCTTTCCTGGTCAGCGCGCCGTCCGAGACCCCGGTTCTCGCCATCCATCCACGCGATCACATCGAACACGCGGAGCGCTGAGATCTCTTCGGGGAGGCCGGCCTCCTCCCGGATCGACAGCCACCGGCGGTGCAACGCGCCGTCGTCGGCGCGAAGGGCCTCCCGGACCCTGTTCAAGTGCGATCGCTCGGTGCCCAGAACCTGACTGACCACCGAGTCCCAGATCGGGTACAGCCGGGACGTTTGCGGGCGATCAGCTTCGTTGCCTTCGTCCAGCCCACCTCCCGCAGACCGCGCAGGGCCGTTTCCAGGTCCCACGCGGGCCACCCCGGGACGAGCGGCTCCGGTTCGTCGAAACCAGGTCCCGATCAGGGCCTACCGCCGCCAGAAGGGCATTCAGCGCCTCCGCCTCGGTGTCCAGGATCGCCCTCGCCGCCACCGGGGAAACCTGCACCGACGGGAACACCCGCCGCCACCAGATGTTCACGTCCGGGTTTGTCGACGCTACTCACATCCACTTGGAGGGGACTACAAGGACTGTGACGGGTAGAAGCTGCGCACCGGTCAACCGTCATCGGGTCCAGCACCCGCTCGTTAGAGCCAACAGAATCCCTTGAAAGCGTCGTCGAGGTACTGCCCGCTGGACCTGTGCGCGCGCCTTCTCGTCCAGCTGCCGGGCAAGCCACCCATCCGGGTCGCCGAGTCCGTGCCGGATGCGTTCAGCGCGGCGCCCGGGAGTCTTCGACATCGCCCAACACCAACGAGCTGTGCGGACTGAGGCTGTGGGGTGGCGGCCGCCACGCCGACCGCATCCTGTTCCGTGCCAGACAGTTTCACGCGCGCGCCTGACGCTTTCGGGGAGACAGTCGCGCCATCACAGACTCCGCCCATCCAGACGGCGCGCGCCCGGAACTCCGGCTCGCACCGGCGCGGAGGTGATCGCACTGCAGGCCGCCAACCACTTCGGTGTGTTGTTTTGATCTGGACATTGGTGCCCGAATGTGTGTGTTTAGGCCCGTATATGTTGACATGAGAGCCACGTCACAGCTATAACTGTCCGCAGGCTCATCGATACAGCGACGCAGGATCAGGCAGGGCAGCCTCGATCGGTCCTCGCCTCGGCTGCGACAGCGAACCGCTAGGAAAGGCGCATGACATGAAGTTCGTAGCCGCAACCTCGTGCCCTACGGGCATCGCACACACATACATGGCGGCGGAATCGCTGGAGCAGGGTGCCGCCCGCAGCGGTCACGAAATCCACGTCGAGACGCAGGGCGCTTCTGGCTCCGAGCCACGCGACCCCGCGGTGATCGCCGCGGCCGACGGGCGTGATCTTCGCCGCCGCCATCGGCTCCGGCCAGCTGGCCGCCCCCGAGATGACCAGCACCTTCCCCGTATGCGCCACGCCTCGACCTCTCGCTGATGGCGTGTGTGTGCCCAACCCATCGCGCTGTGCACGGAAATCCTTCTTTTCCACGATATTTCAACCGCAAGAGAAAGTAGATCTCTCGTGAAACCCATAGTTGTTCGCAGCGCCATAGTCGCCGCGACCGGCGGGCTGCTCTTCGGATTCGATACCGCGGTCATCTCCGGTGCGGAGGAACAGATCCAGCAGGTATTCGCGCTCAGCGATGCCAAGCTTGGCTTCACCGTCACCACCGCACTCATCGGGACGATCCTCGGCGCTCTGGTCGCCGGCCGGCCGGCCGACCGGTACGGCCGCAAGAAGGCGCTCTACGTGATCGGCGTCCTCTTCGTTCTTGGCGCCGTCGGGTCTGCCCTGGCCCCGAACGTCGAAATTCTGATGCTGTTCCGGTTCATCGGTGGCATCGGCGTGGGTGGTGCCAGCGTCTGTGCACCGATCTACACCGCCGAGATCGCCCCCGCGGCCAACCGAGGACGCCTGGTCGGGTTGGTGCAATTCAACATCGTGCTCGGCATCCTCATCGCCTATGCATCCAACGCCGTCATCCGCGCGGCGGTCCCCGGCGACAATGCTTGGCGCTGGATGCTCGGCGTCATGATCGTTCCGGCACTGGTGTTCGTCCTCATGCTGCCGACCGTTCCCGAAACGCCGCGCTGGCTGGCCGCCAATGGTCGATGGGACGACGCAACCGCAACGAGCAAGCGCCTGTGCGCCACCCAAGCCGACGTCGACTTCCAGATGAGTGAGATCCGGGAGTCGCTGGCGGCCACCGCGAACACGACGAAGGTGCCGTTCTTCACGCGCGGGCACCGCAAGGTGATCCTGCTCGCCGTCGCGATCGCCGTCTTCAACCAGTTGTCGGGCATCAACGCGGTCCTGTACTACGCGCCACGGGTCATGCAGGAGGCCGGCGCCAGCACGAACGCCGCGTTCCTGATGAGCGTCGGGGTGGGCGCGATGAACTTGGTCGCCACCATGGTCGGGCTGAGCCTGATCGACCGGCTCGGCCGGCGCAAGCTGATGATCGTCGGCTCGATCGGCTACCTGATGTCCCTGGGATTCCTTGCCGCCGTGATGTTCTACTACGAAAATGCGCGCGGTGGCGAGTTCACCTCTACGTCGTCGATATTGGTGCTGATCGGGCTGATGGGATTCATCGCCGCCCACGCCGTCGGCCAGGGCTCGGTGATCTGGGTATTCCTCTCGGAGATCTTCCCGAATCGGATCCGTGGTCAGGGGCAGTCGCTGGGCAGCCTGACCCACTGGGTGTTCGCCGCGATCACCTCGTTCGCCTTCCCGCCGATCATCGGTGCCCTCGGTGCCGGCGCCGCGTTCAGCATCTTCTTCCTCGCCATGGTCGGTCAGCTGATCTGGGTGCTGAAGGTGATGCCCGAGACCAAAGGTGTGCCGCTCGAGGAGATGGAGGCCAAGCTCGGCGTCGCACTCGACCACGGCCCGGACCAGCCGACCGCGGTACGGGCTCACTGATGACCCGCCGCGTACTCAGCCTCGGCGAAGCACTGATCGACGTCGTCACCAGGCCAACGTCCACTCAGGAACACGTCGGCGGCAGCCTGCTCAACGTCGCGGTCGGACTCGGCGCACTCGGCCACCCGGCCAGCATCTGCTCCCACTGGGGCAAAGACCCCCGGGGAAGTCTGCTCAGACAGTGGGCGGAGTCCGCCGGCGTGCAGATCACGCCCGGAACCGACTCCGCACACAAGACGTCGGTCGCGTTCGCCCGGATCGACGCGGACGGACGCGCAAACTACGAGTTCGACCTGAACTGGGCGGTCCCGCAACTCCCGGACCTGGAACCGTTCGGGCATCTGCACACCGGCAGCATCGCCGCCACCGTCGAACCAGGCGGCTCCACGGTGGTCGTCGCCGCCGAACGGATGCGGCTCCTCGGCACCGTGTCATACGACCCGAACATCCGTCCCGCACTGATGCATTCGCCCGACACCGTCGTCGACCGCGTCGAGCACCTGGTCTCACTGTCCGACGTGGTGAAGACCAGCGACGAGGACCTCGACTGGCTCTACCCGGGCGTGCCGGTCGAGAACATCATGCGGCGGTGGGTGAAGACAGGACCAGCGATGGTGGTCGTCACCCGCGGATCCTGGGGCGCCTACGCGCGACTGGCACACAACCGGGACATGCTCCACATCGACCAGACACCGGTCACCGTGGGCGACACCGTCGGCGCCGGGGACTCCTTCATGGCCGGACTAATCTCCGGACTACTCGACGCGGGCCTGCTCGGCTCACCCCAAGCACGGGATCGACTCGCGGCTGCGGACTGGCCCGATGTCCAACCCGCACTGCTCCGCGCGATAAACACGAGTGCATTGACGGTCAGTCGATCCGGCGCGTACGCGCCCTCCCGGGCCGAAGTGCATGCGCTTCACGCGCTCGACCCGGCCCTCACCTGAACGATCGTCGCGGTCACCGAGGACGCCATGCTTGGTTACCGGCGTTGATACACAACCCCATTCACGAGAGGAATCACCGGACGTGCAACTGCTGTTCCTCCGGCACAGCCAAACCCCCGCCAACGTCCGCGGCGAACTCGGCACCCGGGGATCTCGGTGGCGGGATCGATGCCGGACATGTGGCGGGCGAAGCCGCGCACCACGGTCATCCGCCGCGCCCACACCGAACTGGTGGGATCGGCATCGGGACGTTGCACCCACTGCAGGGCCACGTCGACGGTGATCGTCGTGACGCCGGCCGCGTCGAGGCAGGCGACGAAGCGGGGAAGCAGCCGGGCGGCCTCATCGAGCCTGTGTCCCAAGGCTCGACGCAGCCGCAGGTACTGTTCGGCCTGCTCGGCGAGCACGCTCATCGCCGTGTCCCGGGCCAGGGCTGGGCGACCGTACGTAACACGGCCCGATCGATCTTGGCGTAGCCGGAGGTGGTCCCCAGATCCGACTGACGCAGCACCTGGGCGATCTCGATCAAATCGGCCCCCCGGCGCAACAGCTCGGTCGCCAGCGCGTGCCGGAGCCGGTGACCACCGACCCGTGCCAGGCCGGCTCGCCGACACGCACGGTAGACGATCCCGGTGATCGTGCTCGGGTGCAGGGGCCGTGGAGGCGCGTAGATGGTGAGCAGCAACTGCGGACACCCGGACACCGGGCGCCCGTCGGTGAGGTAGTCGACGAGGGCCTGACCGACGTCGACGGGGAGCGGGAGACGATCGCGGCGGCGGGCCTTGCCCGCACCACGATCTCCCCGGCCCGCCAGTCGACGTCGCCGAGCCGAAGGGCGGCCACCTCCCCGGAGCGCAGACCCAGCCGCGCCAGCAGCATCAAGATGGCCCGGTCACGCCGTCCACTCGCGATGCGGCGATCGCACCCGGCCAACAGGGTGTCCACGTCGGCGGCGCTCATCGTCGCGGGCAATCGGGCACCGCGCCAGCTCGCCACCGGCGGCATGGCGCCACCCAGGTCCGTCTCGAGGATCCCGTCCAGATACAGAAAGCGCAGCAGCGCCCGCAGATCGGCGGCCTCTC
The DNA here is from genome assembly GCF_017068375.1 of Rhodococcus koreensis. Lineage (NCBI taxonomy): Bacteria > Bacillati > Actinomycetota > Actinomycetes > Mycobacteriales > Nocardiaceae > Rhodococcus > Rhodococcus koreensis. The sequence goes on along the minus strand of NZ_CP070609.1, from coordinate 8,910,029 downwards.
GCTTCGCCGACTCGACCGTCAGCCGCGAACCGGCCTCGAGCATCCACTCCGCGACCTCCGTACCGGTCAGATTCCCGATACCGATCTCGTCTCCGGTGCGCGATGCCCGACCCGCCAGGAATCGGCGCGCGAACCGCTCGTAGCGTCGAATCGTGGTCGGGGCCAGTCCCCGCACAACAATCAGATGGTGGCGATAGCGGACCAACATCTCATCACGACTCGTCGGCGTCGCCAGCGTCTCGAGCGGTACCACCTGCAGGTCCCGCAGATACTCCAACAGGCGCGCCACGGTCACCACCGTCGGCACCCGCCGACGACCACTCGCCCGCCGGGATGCCAAGAATCCCTCCACCAGAGCAATACTCAGGTCCTCGACCGCAAGACCCTCGCCGGTCAGCCATCGATCGAGCTGTCCCATCAACACCATGTGGTGCCGGATGGCGCCGGGTCGATACCCGAGGCTGCGCAACTCCTCCTCGAAGCCCTCCGCGAACGGCACCAGCGGTCCCGCACCACGCATCCATGAAATCGTGCCCATCGGACACCTCCTCCGTCGGTGGAGCAACCTGCCCCACCGACGGAGCCTGGAACACGCGGGCTTATCCCGACCCCGAATTCATCCGGATCTATCCGGAGATGCTCCTCACCTGCATCAATGCCGCCGCTTCGATACCCGTATCGGGATAATTCCGGGGTCGGGATTACTCGACGATTTCGCGTTGCGGCCCCTGGACGCGACCGAGACCAACGACTTCTACCAGTTGGTCGTGGAGCGTCATCGACGCAAGGCGACGATCGTCTCCTCGAATAGGGCCCCAGAGTGGCTGTCGATGACCACCGACGCCCTGCTGGCGCAGTCTGCGATCGACCGGCTCACCTCCTCGGCGCACACCCTCGTCATCGAGGGCCCGCCCTACCGGCAACGCACCCGTCTGGGGCATGGCGTGGTTGACAGTTCAGAAGGCGAGGTCGATGCTCGATGCCACCTTCGGGTGGTCCCATGCTCGTGGCAACGAGGTGGTCCCATCACCCTGACAAGCGACACCAGGATCGCCCGCGGCGCCCTCGGCGGGACCTCCCGCCGACAGAAAACGTCACCGCAACCAGATCATCCGTGGTGAACCGATCCGACTCCCCCCACCCGGTCGCCGGTGCTCGACCAGGAATCGAAATGTGCACCGACATAGGCTCCTTCGCCCATATGGGGGCCAACTCGCGGCGACGGAACTCCCGCCCCCACACCGAGACCACCGAGCCGAGTCCACCGATCGAGCCCTCGGTACCGCCACGCCACCGCGGCAGGATCAGGCGGCCGTTGAGCCGTTGCGTTCGAGCCTCTCGGCGATCCACACCTTGATCAGCGACTGCCGGGTAACCCCGAGACGAGTCGCCTCACGATCCAACTCCGCGATCATCCACGCCGGGAAGTCGACGTTGACACGCCGCTGCTCCTCGCCCGGGCGCCGGGCCCGGGCCGTATCGAGCGCGAACGTCACGTCCTCGCCGGCATCAAAACGCTCGTCGAACTCGTCAGCTCTCATAAAGCGCCACCTCTCCATCACGTGAGCGCCGAACCGAGATGATCCGGGTCCGGTCCGCACGATAGGTCACCACCGCGGACCACCATTTTCCGTCAATCACACCGATCACCAGCCACCTCGGCTCATCCGTAGTTCTCGCGGGCACCTCGAGCCGGTGCGGATCTCGCCACAGTGCCTGCGCCGACAGAAAATCGATGCCGTGCTTGGCCAGGTTCGCTTCGCTCTTGTTCGGATCGAACTCAAACCCAGACATGTATAGAAACTATACCATTTTGGCTGGATGAATTCCCCGCTTTCCCACGCCAGCTCAGGCCGGAAACGTACGACTCGACACCGGCGGCGTCGGAACCAGAGCTGATCCAACGAATGGAGCCTCGATCGATCAGTGACCTCCCCCGGCGCACCCGTCACTTCGCGCTGGAGCGGACCGCGGGGTGGGTCCGGGTCCTGACGTTTCCAGTCGCCTGCCGCCGCCACCGCGGGCGGACTGGTAGACAGACCAGGTGTGGTGGAACGCTCAGATCAGGAGGCCTCGATGCCGCGACCATCATCGTGGGTGAGCACCACGGCGTCCACCCTCGGCGAGGAGCTGGCACGCATCGGTCTGACCGTCCCCACCGACCGACTCGAGGCCCTGCTCACCGACCGAGTCGCCGCCGTAGCGGAACAGATGCGCATCACCGAACGCACCGCCCGCCAGTACTTCGACCACGACACACTGCGCACCCTCGCCCGCGAACTGGCCCTGAGCATCAAAGAAGAGGCACCCGGCGCCGACCTGCTGACACTGCCCCGCACCATACCCATGCCCCTGCCCACCCTCGGTGCGACGATCGCCGCCCTCGTCGAGGCGGCCGCCCTCGCCGGCGTCGACAAGGATCCCCACGAGCCGGCACCAGCGATGGCACTGATCTCCACCCTCGGCGTCCTGACCCGAGACCACGCCGGCGACCTCCCCACCGTCCGAGTGCCGGAGCCCCTCCTCACGCGAGCGGCGCGGCTCATCGAGAACACCGCCGCCCTCGTACACCACGGCTGCCCACTACCACCAGACGTCGCCGAGGACTTCCGCCCCCACCTGCAGAAAGCACTGCGCGACGACGCCGCCCGGCTCCGGGCACTGATCCCCGACACCGGCCGACAGTCCGGCTCGGGTCTCTGGGCGGTTCCCGACGACCCACCATGACCACCGTGGCCGTCCCGGGGTGCATTCGTGTCGCAGAAACGATCGAATGAGAGACAAGTCGAGCCACCGCACAACCAGGCAATCGACAGACTACGGAGATCGACGCAAGCACAGAGAGCGGCGTTGGCTGTTGCTCGGCCTACGGCCCATGAAGTCGGACGTTCCCCTCCACATCGGGGTTTGTCCGTGGCGGTCACATCGGCCCCACGGCCACCGAGACGTGGAAGTTCCCCGCACCCACGGACCGCTCGAGAGTCGCAATGACGGCAGCCGGATTGTCGTAGGGCCCGTTGAGGTAGAACGGCTGACCGTCCCTACCGAACTCGATCCGACCCGGCCCGTCCCACTCACCCAGGAACGCGGCGGCATCCTCATCGAAGGCGCCGGCGGGCTCGAAACCGAGCCCCCGCGCATACTGCACCGCCCCCAGGATCAGTTCGCGGCCGAGTTCGATCGGAATCTCCACCGCAGGACGGTCGAACGCCGCGTAGTACGTGCGGATGGCGGTGGGGATCCTGCCCGCATCCATGGTTTCGGGATCACGGGCGTTCTTCACCCCCAGGCAGTGCACGTCAGCCAGGTAGCCCCGCAGCGTCGCCCGACCACGCCGCCCCTCACGTGCCACCAACACCTGCGCGAAGCCTTCGGCCTCACCGGCGGGAGCATCCAGCTTCGCCCACTCCGGACGACCCTCGAGGCCCAGCCCGACACTCCAGCCACAATTGACCCAGCACCCCAGCACCCGCCCCAAGCCTCGGGACGCCTCGGCCTCGGCAGCGATTCGTCGCACCAACGGCGCCACCACCGACGGCCGCACACCCAGAGCACGCGCGATCACCTTCGGCGGGACACCCTGCTCCCAACGCCGCCGCACCTGCTCGACCAACTCCACATCGTCCATGGCACCCCATTCTGCTTCACCGATCGGGAAGCTTCCGCGTCTGCACCTATCCGCTCGCGCCGCTGATCGAGCGATCACTGCACCCCACGAGCAGCAGGACCACACCCCCGCATCACGCACGCAGGCCACGGCAGCATCTCCACCATGCCGCCGATACTGCCGTGCCGGTTCCCGGTCCAGGTTCTGCCTGCTCCCGGAGTCCCGATCATGACCGGATCGGGGCCGGATCAGGAACCGGGTGGGCTCGCCGCTGGGGGCGTGCCTGGGAGCTGGACACGGCCCTGTGGGCGTGCCGGGACCCACGCCCGCCAGGAAGAACGGGCAGACGCCAACGCGCGCAGGCCCATACCTGGGCGTGACCTATTCGGTTTCCTTCGGGTGGCCGGGTTCGCAGCGTTCGAGCAGGACCCGGCCCGCGATCTTGGCGCCCTTCTGTGCAGGATCGACAAAGAACCAGATCCGCCCACCATCGGTCACCTTGTACTGGTATCGGGCGTAGTTCTGCCCGTTGTACGTCCCGCAGGCGTAGTCGCCTTTGAGTTGATACAGCCGCCGCGTCTCTACCGTCGGTTCTCGGGTGAGGGTGTCCCACGCATCGACCGTGGCGTTGCGTGCAGTGGCCAGCAGATCGGTCCAGCCCTTCTCCGCGTCACGAGTGGCGAACACGATCTGCCACTCGGCGCGTTTGATTGGGCGGGAAACCGCGCCGCCTTTCCTGCTCACGCGTCGAGATCCGGCGCCACGACCACCTCAGGGACCTCGAGGTACTCCAGGTCGGAACCGTCGGCGGTCAGGCGCGGGTCGGCGTACGCCTCCGCGGTGGCCTGCCACGCTTCCAGCAAGATCGCGAGTCGGTCGAAGCGGGCCACCGCGATGCAGGCACGGGCAGTGTCCTGGAACGCTGCGACGAACTCGGCGTGCAATGCGGTCGGCAGCATCCCGATCCACGGCAATGCGACGGCGAGGCGGGAGGCGACGCGATCGAGGGCCGCCTCGTCGAGAGAGGCGGCGAAGAGCTGCCCGACGACGCCGAGAGTGCTCAATTCGGCGCGGCTCGTCGACTCTTGGGTCAGCCGCAGAGCCGGGGCATTCCGGCGCGTGAGCACGACCTCACCGTTGTCCTCGAGCGCGCCGAGAACATCATTCGGTGCCCGTAAGAAATCGGAGAACGTGGCGGTGGCGGTCGACTTGCTCATACCCACCATTACATCAGAACTAGTTCAGATATTCCAGAGGTCGGTGATCTCCGGACAGAACCGCTGACAAACTCTGTGTCGAAGACATCAGCGGCGAGTCGGCCGCGTCCATGGGCGCCGAGGCCCGGGCATGGACGCAGCTCAGCTCGTTCGTGTCGATCGCTACGATCTCGGCGTGTACTCCTAGCGACTCGCCATACCGGTCGGCCGAGGTGAGTCGGCTCGAAGGCGCCTGCCGTCCACCCATGCCTGCGTACATTTCGACGGGCCAACCCGGATGCTGAAACTACCTACTATCGATTGCACGAGAGGCTTGTGAAATGCCGCGTTTCTACACCGTCGATCGACGGGGAACCCTGCACAAGGGACAAACCCTCGGACTCACCCGGTACGACGATGTGAACCCCTCACATCTGCAACGACACCTCGACGTGCTGTTCCCGGACGGCGTTGCAGCCCACGGTGAAACAACTTCGTCAACGGGGATGTTCTCTTTCAGGTCACCGACCACTCAATCGAGCTGATCTGGGAAAATGTGCGTCGTGCGCACTATCCGACCGCGCCCTCTCGCTTCCAATCCGCCTTCGCCGTGGACACACTGGAACAAGCCCACGCCTTCCGTACCGCATTCGACCCAGCGGGCACCGCGACCATCTGGCAAGTGGAGACCGCTCACGACGGGTTCCGGGCAAACATGGATCTGCTTCGTACACACGGCACCGCTCTGATGACGTCGTACCACGCCCACTGCTATTGGTCCCAGCAGAGCCCCGACCACGAGGTACCCGTGACGTGGGAGATCCTGCTACCCCCGCCTGTCCACGTAACTGGTCCAGCAGAGTAGTCAGAATCTGTTATCTATCAAGAATTTCACACGAAGGTTCAAAAGTGAGCTGCCGACGCCGAGAACTCGGCAATGTCGACCGAGAGGTCTATCCAGGTGCGCCTGCTCGTTCTTGTTCGCGGCCATAGTTGGTGGCCGGCCGCAGACACGGCCACCCGGGACCGACCACGGATGATCCGGCGTTCGCTCTGCTCGACTCGTTCGACGACTCCATCGACACGACGTGCCAGAACGAGATAGTTTCCCGGTCGTTTCGATGGACTCCGAAGGCCCGCAGGTCAGCGGCGGAAGTTCGACTGCTCGTCGGTCTGCATCGCCACAACCGCGGCGAACGCGGTCACCAACAACATCATCAGCAACAGCACATTCACGGTGTCTCCCCCTCGTTTCTAGCGTGCGACCGACGAGCCGACCGGACGGCGGTCGGCGAACATGGCCTCGATCCTCGACTTGATCTCCGCGGTGCTCATCGACCCACCACCGCGGGGCGGGCGTGCGGCGATCGGGGTAGTCCGGAGGGTCGAGGCTGTCGGCACTGCGTCCTCTTTCGTCGAAGGTCACCGGCGACGAGAACAGTCAGGGCATGATGCCTGTGTTTCCCCGTCACCGATGATGTGAGCTGCTTCACATTGACTGGCTCATGAAGTTGTACACCATAACGGAGAACTGCGCCAATCCACCTGTCCGTCAGTATCTTCGGCAACTGCCGACTACTTGCCGGTAGGTACGTCCGGCGGGGCCAGACGGTCGACGCCGAGGAAGAAGTCCAGCAAGATCAGCGCCTCGGCGGGGGTACCGCCGCCGCACCGGATCGAGCCCCACCACCTGCGCCAGCTGCTCCGCCGAGATCGGGGCGTCGGCCAGAACGCCGCCGCGGTCCGCAGCACCCACTCCCCCTCCTCCGACGCGGACAACTCGACCAATGCCATGTCGCCCCGTTCCCACTCGGACCTGCACGACCGCCAGACGCCCCCACTGCCTCCCGGTACGGGGCGGTCGGTGTTCACTCCCGGTATGCCGAATCGGCGAAATGAACGTGCGCCTGCCTGTCGGTTCAGCTCGCGTGCGCGTGCCGACGTTCGGGGAGCTGGGTCAGTCGCTGCTCCCGTTCGTCGAACCGGACGGCGTCCGGGGTGCGCCGACGGGGCGGGGATCGCTCAGATCCTCACCGACCTCGCATCCCTGCCCATCAGCGAGATGCGCGAGCACCACCAGACGCGAACTCGCCCACAGGCCCACCCCAGACCCCGCCCACCGCATCCCCATCCGCCTCAACGACAACCGAATACACTCGCACTCACACCGACGCCCTCGACACCGAACAACCCGAATGGCAAGTTCAGTCGGGGGTGAAGAACGGCTCTATCGACATGAAGATCCACGCCACCATTGCCGCCATCAGCACGAACGCGCACTACCAACGGCACAGCGAACTACCGGGCGGGCCGCCACGAAACCGTCACCAATCCGAACACCACAACCAGCACCGCCCGTGCCGCCCAACTCACCCAATACCCGGCCGGCGGCGGATCCGACCCGAACGACGTAAACGAACCATGCGGATACACCCGAGGTCGCGGAACAACGAAAAAAGTGCTGCCACACCATCACCGCCGGCACATAACAGAAGAACCCACCAGCAGACCCACGCACACCCCCAGCGAAATCCGCCAACCCCGCCCCGACCCCGCCGGTGGTGGTTACCTCATCCACACCCACCATCATCGGCCGTGCCGACCTCCGGACCGGGTTCAGATGTGTTTGGGCGGTGCAGATTCAGCCGTTGAGGTTGCCCACAAGTCCGACCCGAAATCTCCGTACAGCCCTCGGGTCAGGCCTCCGGTGCTACGCGGCCGCCCTCACCGTCATATCGACGTGGAGTCCAGCGGCCGAGACCATGTTGACCAAAGCATCCAGACTGAACAGGTCGATCTTGCCGCGAATCAGATCCGACACCCGCGGCTGCGTCACACCAAGCCGGGCGGCCGCGTTTTTCTGGGTCCATCCTTCGGTCTCGATGCGCCGAGACAGCGCGATCAGCAGATTCGACCGCAGTCGCATGTTCTCCGCCTCCTGCGGAGTGTCCTCGATGGCATCCCATACGCTGCCATAGATTTCATCGCTCATCACCGCTCACCATTCCTGTCGTCCGCTATCACCTGCTGGTACCGCTTCGTCGCGAGAGCCAAGTCCGCCGCCGACGTTTTCTGAGTCTTCTTCTGGAAGCAGTGCAGGAAACCCACCCGGTCTGCGAATTTCGCCACGTAGATGACGCGGAAAGCTCCCGATCGATCGCGTACCCGTATCTCCTGCACACCAGAACCCACACTCACCATCGGTTTCCAGTCCGTCGGCGCGAGCCCCTGCTGAACGCGGTCGAGTTGATAACCGCACCGACGACGAACCGCAGCGGGGAATCCACGAAGATCCTCCAGCGCGGACCCAGGAACTGGATCTTCTTCCACCACCAATATACAAGATTTTGTATGACTCGGCACCCGGCCAAGCCATTAAACCCGTCACCTCTGCAATGAACCCGCACCGAAGACCGGCGATACCGACTCGGGAGAAAGCCACGTCGGATCGACGGTGACGTAGCGGTCGGACGACACTCTCGGACCATCGACCAAGGCGCCGTACGGCAGCACCCCGGCCACACCGGAGGACATCAACACCAACTCCTCACGCACACCGGTCGCGATCGTGCGGGAGCGGCCCTGCTCCTCCGACATCGGGTACCAGGCGTACAGGAACTCGAACCACTGCCGATCCGACACCGCCCTCGAGGACAGGCGCCGCAGCGTCTCGGTGAACTCGCCTGATCACAGGCCTTGACGCACCAGATGCCATTCACGCAACAGGGGTTTTACTTGAACGAAAACGCCCCTCATTCAAGTTTCCGTGAGCGCAACCTGCACCGAGAATGAACTTCGCGACCTTCGCTCCGCCGCCCGTGGTCGACAGGTCCACCTCCGACGTCAACGCGAGGAACGAGCGCGGCGCGATCGTCGAGTTCCCCAAGCGACTGCACCAGGTTCTACCATCCCCTCGGCCCTACCAGTAATCCAATCAGATCCAGTTCAGCTCGCGCCGGGAGATTCCAGCCCCGTGTGCTTTCGAAGCGACCAGGTCGAGGTGGCGCACTGCCAGTTCGACCGCAATCGATCCCCAGAATCAGCGCCTCCCGCCGATCCTGCGCCCCCTTCCCGCGACACGGTGACCGGGCTACCACGGCAGGTTTAACCGCCGCCCCAGCGGTCATTACTGAACTGGCGGGCCTCGCCGGGACGCCAGGCGCGAACATGTCCTATTCGGTGCCGCTGCACGTCCGGCACTGTCTGTCGGGCGGCCGCCGCGCCACGTCCGGCACTGCCTCTCGGGCGGCCGCCGCCGGAGGGGCGGCAATGACGGGGATCGGCCGAAGGAAAGGATCGCTCATGCAATATCCACCGTCAAGTGCGGCCAGGGGGCATCGCCCCGATTCGTCCCGGATCGCCGTGGTGGTGGCCGGCGCCGGAGCGCGCGGGGCATACGAGGCAGGCGTGCTGTCGGTCGTCGTGCCATTCCTGCGATCCGCCGGCCACGAACCGGATCTGTTCATCGGGACCAGCGCCGGAGCAATCAATGCGACCCTGTTCGCCGCGGGCGCGCACCTTCCGGCGGACGAGCAAGCCGACACCGCGCTCGCGGTGTGGCGCAGCGTTCAGATCGACGACGTGTTCCGGCCGTTGTTGCGGACCGGGCCCGGCACCATCGCCCGGTGGGCCGGTCAGCTCTGCCGAATACCGGGGATGCGGCTGACGAGCCTGGTCGACACCGCACCGCTGGCCCGGACCGCGCACCGGTTGGTCGATTGGACACAGCTCGCCGCCAACCTCGACGGCGGCAAGGCGTCGCTGGCGGTGGTGACGACCTCCGCCGCGACCAACCGGACGGTGATCTTCGTCGACGGGAACCGTGCCGACCCGCTACCGCCGTCGGACACCACCCGTCCGATCGACTACCTCGGAGTGCGAATCACCGCCGAGCACGTCCGCGCCTCCGCCGCGATTCCTGCATTGTTCCCCGCGGTCGAGGTCTCCACCCCCGACACTGCCCGCGGCTGGTACGCGGACGGCGGGATCCGGCTGAACGCTCCCCTCAAACCGGCGTTGTCTCTGGGCTGCGGACGGCTGATCGTGGTCGCGACCCACCCCGCGGTGTACCCCGTATCCCCGGCCACCGGCGGGGAGCAGGGACCACCGGATGTGGACGACATGATGGTGCGGGTGCTGGACGCCGCCCTGGTCGACCGCATGGTCGAAGACCTCCGCACGCTCGGCAAGATCAACGAACTCGTCGCGGACGGACGCCGCACCGGCGCCAGCCAACGCCGCTATGTCGATGTGCCATACCGGTTCTTCGGCCCCGAGGAACGCGGTACCCTCGGCGCCCTCGCCGCAACCTCGTTTGATGACCGATACCGCTGGCCGGGCGGTGCACTGCGCACCATCCGGAACCCGGACCTGCCGTTGCTGGGACGGCTCCTCGGCGGTGACGGGGCCCGCCGAGGAGACCTTCTCAGCTACCTGCTCTTCGACGGCGCCTTTATCGACGCCGCAATCGGCCTCGGACAACGGGATGCGCAACTGCTCCTGGCGGACGGGGACGGCACATCCTGGCTCACAGCGGCTCCGAAGCACGTCGCTCCCGACCGGATCTCGGTGCGCGCCGCGAAACAGGCGCACGGCGAAGCGCTGCGACACTCATCGTGAGCGAGGAGAGCCGCCACTGCGATCACGCTGCCCGGGCACACCACAGCATCGACGCTGGCGGTCTGCACCCGCCCGAACGCGCCGCTCATCGCCAACACCGTCACCGACATCGGTCCTCGACATCGGTCCTCGACGGGTTGTCACGGACCTCCCAGACCCGGGGCCCGGGCGAGAAGAGAAAAAGAGTCGAGAGCGCTGCGCCTCTCGCGGACTTCTCCGAGTTCACCGTGGGCAGGGCCGCGCGGCGGGATCGGAACGGCCGCCACGAAAGTGCGACGGGTGCCCACCTGATGAACCCGTCAGACCGACCGCAGGGATGCGACTCAGTGCAGATCGAGATGCAGCCGCAGAGCCTCGTCGAGCGCGGTACGCGTTCTCGTCGAGAGCTTCCCGACCGGGTCACCGTCGAGACGACGCACCGAAACCGAACGAACCTGTTCCGCTTGAGCCTTCGACTCACGCGGCATACCCGATTCGTCAGGGTCGACGAGAACCTGAAACGCGAACACATGTGCCGTGTTACTCGTCAACGGCACCACAGTGACCACCCCCTTGCCGAGCCGCTCCGCCGTCGCGTTGGCGCGATCATTACTGACCACAACAGCGGGTCGACGCTTGGCCGCTTCGCTACCCTGCGCCGGATCAAGATCAACCCAGTGCACCTGACCCCGGCGGATCATTCCTCATCTGCCGAAGTGACGTCCCAGTCGTCGTCGACACCGCCCTCGACGAAAGCCGCCGCGTAATCGCGCTCGAGACCCACCTCTCCGAGCATCCGAACCGCGGCTCGAATCCCCGCCGACCGGCCACCCAGACCGTGGTCGCGAACGTACGCGTCGAGGACGCGAGCGTCCTCGTCGGGCAAACTGATCGTGAACCTCGTCGTCATACTGCAATCATACTCCAGTATGAACGGGCAGCCCGAAACCGACGCCGGCATCTCCGGCAACCACCCCTCCGATCACAGCGGGCCCGATCTGCTCGACCACCGGGTCCACGATGCTCGCCGCCGACATCGAGATGGCATCACAGGCCCGGTCGATCCCCTCATGCGGGATCTCCACCTCCGGGACATCCCGCGCGACCTCGCCGGCTGCATCGATCTCTCTCACCGGTGATCATCGACGTACCCCTGCGCCTGGCGGATCTGACACCGCTGCTCCAGGGTGAGTCCGGCGTTGTACTGCAGGTTCATCTGACCTCCCAGCCCCGTAGATGGGTCCTTCCACCGACGAGCTGTGTCGATCACGCAAAACGACAACACTGGAACGCAACTCACAATTCTGTGCCCGGCCCGACCCGGGGATGGCCTGGCGAGTCGAACCGCACCCGTCGACGACGGGGCCGTCAGACGGTCGGCTCCCACGGGTCGACGCAGCGGACACCGAACGTCTCGACGTACTTGGTATTACGTGTCACCACCGTCATCTCGGCGGCCTGCGCGACGGCGGCGATGAGAGCGTCGCCGAACGGCGCATGCTCTAGCACCCGGTAGGTGGCCAGCACCCGTACGGCCGGCACATCGAACGGCAACACACGGTCGGCGCAGACCGGCAGCACCCGCTCCTCGAACCACCGGCGCAGGACCCCTCCCTGCGCCGGGTCGAAATCGCTCCTTTGCGCTGGGCGGCCACGGCGGCGTCGCGGCGCAGCGGGACCGGGACGATCACCGCGTGTGCGGCCGTGATCGCCCACCGCCAGCTCTCGGCGTGGCTGGCGTTGCCGGTGTCGGCGACCAGGACGTCGCGGTGCCGGCCGAGGATCGCCCCGAGCGCTGCGGCGTCGTCGTAGCGCAGGGGTGAGTCGGCCCCGGCCCGGCCGGCGATGATGTCGGAGCCGGCCGGCTGGCGGGTCAGGAACCGCGCGAGCCTGGACGGCCGGGCGTCGGTGGTCGTGGGGTCGATGCCGGCCAGGCTGGCCGCGTCCTGGCCGGCGGCCGGGGGAACGGCCACGCGATCGGCGAAGCTGGCGCCGACGTCGCCGAGGTCCAGGCACGTGACGGTGGCGGGGCCTCGGTGCTCGGCCAACGTCTCGGCCAGGCCGATCGACATCGGGGTCTTGCCGACGCCGCCCTTGAGGTTGGCGACGGTGACCACGGCGTCCTCGGGGAGCGGGCGGGCGATCGTGGTCTGCGCGTCGCGCAGTCGCATCTCGAGCGAGTCCGACTTGGGTGCGAGCGCGAGTCCGAGGAGGGCGTTGAGTCGGCCACGCACCCCGCGCCGGGCTGGGTCGCTCGCCGCGGGGTTCGCGCGGGGCGCGGACAGCTGCCCGAGCACGTCCAGCGGGCCCGTGACCGGCTCTGTCGGAGCGGCCCGTGTGGGCGCCGCGGGTTGCGGGGCCGCCGCGTAGGCGATCTGCTCGGCCCCAACTACCACCGGCCCGCCGGGCGGGGTGGAGACCGGCTCCGCCACGACTTGTTCGGGTGCCGTCGGCACGGCGATCGGCAGGGGCATGCTCGGGGCGCGTTCCGCGGCCGTCCCGTCCGGTCCGACGGTCAGGAACCGAGTGTCCTTCGCCGTCCGGTAGACGACCTCGACGTCGGCGCCCTGGGCCTGCGCCATGTGGTGCAGGAACTCGTGCACGACAGTGGACAGGGTCTTGCTCTCGGTCGCCTCCAGATCCATCGGAGGCACGTCGGCATCCGCCAGGGTGGCCGATGCCGTGGTTTTGGAGGTGATCTCGACATCAACAGTGGGCGTCATCGTGAGCTGACCCCGAAGGCGCCGGCGCCGGCCAGTGCGGTGTCCATGTCGTCGACGACGGCCTCGGCCGTCTCCAGCTCGGCCAGGGCCGTGTCGCGGGCGCCTCCCTCGGGCAGCGCTTCGATGACGACTGGACGCTTCGACGAGGCATCCCGGATTTCCGCGAGCCGCTCGCGGGTCAGCTCCTGCTCCTCACTGAGCTTGGCCAGCCACGCGGGGACCGAGTCCTTGAAGTAGTCCCGTAGCGCCTTGATCACGGGGTCGTTCGCACCCTTGGCGACGAACGGTCCGCGCAGCGCGGCGACATCCTCGGTGGTCGGGGTGATCGACTGGGAAATACGGCGGCTCATGGATGCTCCCTTTTCGGTGGTGGTGGATCCGGGCGACGAGGGTCACGCCGACGCGGCAACGAGGTCGGCTTCGGGGAGGACGACGACGCCGGTGGTGTCGAAGGTGATGCGGGTCTTCACGCGGCCGGCGCCGACGGTGAGGACGGTCTCGACGACCTCGCCCGTGGCGCCGCGGCGGACGTCGACCGCGTCGACGGTGACGGGGACGAGTTCGCCGTGGTCGTCGTCGACGAGGACGGTCTGGCCGGCCTGGACTGCGGAGGCCGGAATGACGTCCGAGAAGTCGTCATCGCCGGTGGGCGCGCCGTTAACAGTCGGCGACTCGGTGGACGTGTCCCCGTCGGTGGCGGTCGCGCCGAGGACGATCGGCGCGGGAGCGCGGCCGTGCCTGCGTGCCCGCGTGGCCAGGGCGCGCTCGGACTCGATGAACGAGGCCAGCTCCTGCGAGTAGCAGGTGAACTGCGGGGCCTCGGTGGGCAGGAGGCCGTCGATGATCGCCTTCTCACGCTCGGCGAGCTGGTTCCACTTGTTGGGGTGGCGGTCGACGTTCGGGGTCCACCACATCTGCGCGTTGACGGGGTTGCCGTCGTCACCGAGCGCGATGCCGCGGCCCTTGACGGAGGTGTCGACCTCGCGGCCGACGGTGGAGTCGCCCCACATCATCAGCGCACCGTCCTGCGAGAGGTTGCCGAGGCTGATGCGGGTACCGAAGTTGTCGCGCGCGTTACCGGATGCGCCGCCGAACAAACTGGCGTCGGGGCGCTGCACCCCGAGCAGCAGCCGGATACCGGCCGAACGGGCGAGCACGGCGAGGTCGGCCCACGCCCCGAGAGGGTCGAGTTCTTTGAGCTGCTCGCGGGTCTCGTCGTCGCCGGTCTTGGCCAGGCGCTGCCACTTGCCGGAGAGGATGAAGAACTCGTCGAGCACCGCGATCATCAGCGGCAGCTGCGAGCCCTCGATCTTCATCTGGTGGATGTAGGCGTTGCGGGCCATCATCTCGGTGTGCAGCGCGCGCACGAACATCGCCGCACGCAGCGCGTCGTAGATGATCGCGCCGCAGCCGGGGTAGCCCTCCAGGCCGTCGAGTTCGATCATCTTCGGATCGACGCCGACGAACGGAACTCCGCGGCGTGCGGCCTCGGTCAGCAGGGTGCGGATCACCGACGTCTTGCCGCCCCCGGTCGGGCCGACGATCAGGCAGTGCGGCTTGTTGGAGCTGGTGGAGACGTCCCAGTACATGATTCGGTCCGCGGCACCGGTCGCATACGGCAGGTGGCGCAGGTTCTCGTCGATCAATGCGAGCGGGTGGTCCACGCGCGAGGGCATCGCGGTGACCAGACGCATCACCAGGTGGCCCTTGTCGGGGTACCAGTCGGTGGTCCAGTTGCGGCCGGACTCGTGCTGCCCAGCCAGGGAGGCGAGGGCTTCCTCGACTTTGAGCTGGAAGCCCCTGGCGCCGGCGTTCATCGACACCCTCGGGTCGGTGAACATCGAGGCCGCATCGAGCGCGGACTGGAGTGTCCGCTGACGGGCAGAGCGGGTGTCCGGGGTGATCGACTCTCGGGTGATGACGATGCGGTCGCGGTGCGCCACGTGCCGCACCGTGGTCTCGCTCTGTGCGGTGGCGGGGAAGGCTGCCTCGATCGTGCGGGAGAGCTCCTCGAACTGTTTGGGCCGAATGACGGTGCCACGGTGCAATGTGATCCTCGCGCGGCGGATCACACGCCACCCGGGCGAGAACGAGACCACGATCTTCGTCGGCAGGTGCCCGGTGGCCTGCCGGACCACCGATTCGACCATCTGCGACCACCTGTGCATGCGGTGGCGCAGGACGTCGACGATGACGAGCAGGGCAGCGGCGGCAACGAGCAGCGCCCGGTAGTCGTGCAGCTTCGCCAGCACCTCGGACGACCGTCTCGTTGCCGACGGCCGCCGACACCACACACAGGGAGTACACGGCAACGCCCGCGGCGGCGACGGCGATCGGCGAGAGCGGGGTAAACCGGCGGATGCGCGTCGGCTGACCGTCCGCGCCGACCCGGCCGGCGCGACCGCCGCCGGAATCGCCGAAGGTATCGCGCCACGTCGCGACCAACCAGTCCTCGAGTGGGTCGTGATTTCCGCTCACCGCCTGTGCCTTTCGATCGTTTCGAGCCTGAACGCCGTCCGGGGGCGTCGTTGAGCACAGTGACAGAAACCCGCGATTTTCCTCAACGGGGTGTCCCCTCGTGCGCCGCACCCCCGGTGGTGCGACGAACACCGCTCTCGTGCACGATCTGCAGGCCGGATTTCCCGAACCTTCACCGCGTTCGGCTGGCACCCTGACGGGCGCTCTGTTCACCGCCCGCGTGCACGGTGGTTGCATCGGGCCGTCGACCGCTGCGCCGGGTGCTCTGCCGAGTGCTGTTCGGCACGCTCGTTCGAGCGCTGTTCGGCACGCTCGTTCGAGCGCTGTTCGGCACGCTCGTTCGAGCGCTGTTCGGCACGCTCGTTGGAGCGCTCTACGGGGCGTGCACCGAGTGCTCTACGGGGCACTGTGAGGCGCTGTTTTCAGCGCTCGCGGCAGTGCTCTGTCGAGCGCTTCGCCGCGCGCCTCTGTGGGCGGTTCCGCATGCTCGATCGAGCGGTGTTGTGAGCGCTGCGGAACGCGTGGACACCCGTGGCGGTGAGTGCTCGCCGCGGCACTGCTTCGAGCACCGCGTATAGCGTTCTACATGGGCGCTTTCGAATAGCGTTGGCGCTGAGCGTAATTCTGGATTACACTCCCCCCAAGGAACGCCGGGGGGAGTGACCCCCGGAGGGGGTGGGCGTGGGAGCCGTATTTTCGGGCGGTCGAATCCACCGCCGAAATCCATAGCCGAATCCGGCGCCGTTTTCACCGCGCATCTGAGCGCTTTCTCCACGCACCGGTTCACTGGGTGCTCGATCCGCTCGCTGCGGACCTGCCGCGACAGCCCGTCTGGGCGCAGTCTCCGACGCCGCCGTCTGCACCGCGTGCGCACACCGCCCGACCTCACGCTTGTAGAGCCCGTGTACGTACCCATAGCCTCGACGCTCGACGGCGCCTATACGCGAGCACACCACTGCGCCCCATAGGGTCCTGATCACCGCGCCGACACACGGGCCGCCCCGTCGTGCGAATCACCGCGGGAATCCCCTCACCCGCCTGGTTACCGGCTGACCATCGAGGTCGTGCGGTTCCCGCCGCGCCGCCGCTGCGCGCCCGTCGCGGGAATCGACATTCCCGATGCCGCACAGCTCCGTTGGCCTGCGTCGATGACCCGATCCCGGCGCGGACACCCCGTTGAGATGAAAAGCGACATCGACTTACGGTCGTGCGCATCCACATTCAGGTGCACCTACCGAACTCAGCGATGGAGTGTGCTCATGTCCCTCACGTCCGCAGTCGTCGACCTCGCGACCACCCCCACCCCGGGCATCGACGTACTCGCCCAGAACACCGAAGTCACCACGGGCGGGCTGCGCGCATGGATCGGCGACAACATCGTCTTCACGATCCTCGCCCTGATCGCATGCGTCGTCCTCCTCGGTGGCCTGCGCGGCAACCTGTCGAAGGTCTTCACCGTCGGCAGCCTGTCGCTCGTCGGTATCGCGTTCTTCTCCCTCGCGAGCAGTGAGAGCGCCACGACCGGCATCGACCGCTGGATTCTGAGCCTCTTCGGGATCCGGGTGGTCTGAGCTGCCATGCCTGATCACCGACCGACGATCGACGGGAGCCGACCGTGATCGACAACGACGACCTGCTGCACCGGGTGGATCAGCACTACCTCGGCCCGACCGGGTTCACCCTGCCGGTCCGGATTCGGTACGCGGCGCTCGGGCTCGGGGCCGCGTTCATGGTCACCGTCTTCGTCGTCGCCCGCGCCGTCGTCCACGTGCCACTGGGGTTCAAGTCCCTCGTCGTGATGATCGTCATCACCATCGCGCTCACCGCGCGGGTGACGAAGTTCGTCAACGCCGATCGCCCGGTCCGTTCGGTGATCCGGGCCGCGTGGAACGACCTGAACGCACCCGCCCACCGAAGCCCGGCCAGACCGTCACGGTCCGCATTCCCACCATTTCCCGCGCCGCCGGCAGCGCGCATGCCCTCACGCCGACCGAAGGTGAGTCCTCCCGATGACTGTGCAGCCCGACAACGAGATCACCGCACTGTTCGATCCGAACTTCGACGAGCCCGAGCCGACCATCGTTGCGCCCGGTGCGTTGCCGCCGTCGTGGGCGGCGGCAATGGCAGCGAACCGGGCCGCCCCCACCCCGCACCGGGCGCGGAGCCAGAACCCACCGCACAGGGCACCCGGCGCGGAAAAAAGCGCGGCGGCCGCAGCGACCCGGAGGCGGAGTTCACCCGGCAGGCCGCGGCGGCGAAAAACCGCGCCGACCGTGAACGCAAGGCGATGCGTCTCGCGCTGGTCGGGGTGGAGGGCAACGTCACCCGCACGCGCCGGCATGGTTCGTGCAGCCGCCGGGGCCGTGGAACATGCGTCCAGTCGGCAAACAGCGCCGCTACATCCAGAACGAGGCCCTGGTCGTGGCGAACCTCGCCGAATCCGGTGTGACGGGGCTACACCGGCGGCTGGTACGCACACCGTGGCCGGTGCGACAGTGGGCGCAGGCGCATGACGGGTGGGCCGATCCGATCCCGGACGTGCCGGGTGCGTTGTCGTGGGCGGACTACCTGCGCGGGCAACAGCACGCGATGCTGTGGGCAACCCGACCCAGAAGGGCCGCTACTGGGGCGTGGAGCTGCCGCCGCGCTCGGTGCTCGCACAGGGTCTCGACACGGTCGGGCAGTGGCTGCTCCCTGTCGTCGAATGGCCACTGCTGGGCAAGTTCGCTCAGCTGTGGCGCAAGTGGGCGCGCGATGCGTTCCTGGGGCCCTCATAGGGTGCCGGTGGGCACTTGAACGGGACACTGAGGATCGCGAGCAGCACGGTCCCGCCGGTAAAGCTCTCGAGCCGCTCCCGCAACCGGCAGGCACCGTCGATGACCCGCATCGACCTCTCGCACTCGTGTCTGGCCGGCGCGGCCCTGACCGATGCGCACCTGTCCCATGCGGACCTGTCCGGCACGGACCTGTCCGGCACGGACCTGTCCGGCGCATCGCTGCCCGGCGCGGACCTGCGTGGCACCGACCTGTCCGGTGTGGCCAATCTGATCGGGGCGAACCTGACCGGCGTCGCCCACGACGAGACCACGATCTGGCCGGACGGAGTCACCCCGCCGCCCGCCCTGCCCATCGATTCCCCGTCGCGGTCTCGGCCGTGTGCCTGACGTAACGCACCCGGCCGCAACCACTCGGCGGCCTCGGCGGCGCCGAGCATCCCGGCGGCGGTGAGCGCATCGTCGACACCGGTGTGGCCGCTGCCTTCGGCTGGCGGTCACGGACCGGACACCAACCCCGGCCTCTGGATGCCACCGGCGTCTCGATAGCGGATCCGCATATGGGACGGTGCTGCCGACGGGTCGACCCCACGTCGCACGTCGGGTTCGTCGAAGTCGCACTCATTTGGACAGGCGATCCCTTCGTTGATGTGGCGGAAATCCCCCGCGGTCGTTTCCGGCGGTGAGCGGCAGAATGGTTGTGGTGACCAGCGAGGAGCTGCTCTCCCGCGCCCGCGCCGCCCTCGCCGAGGGGCGCTGGGGTGATGCGCGGGCCGGGTTCGAGCAGGTGCTCGAGAACAGCGAGACGGCGGAGGCGTGTTTCGGGTTGGCGGTGTCGTTGTGGTGGTTGGGCGAAAACTACGACTGCGTCAACCGGTGTAACCGCGCCTACTCGCTGTTCCGCCGGTCGGGAGCCGTGGCGAGTTCGGCGCAGTGCGCGGTGTGGTTGGCCATCATCTACAAGGCGAACTTCGCCAACATCGCGGCGGCCAACGGCTGGATCGGTCGGGCCGAGCGGCTGTTGGCGGGGCTCGAGCCGGGCCCGTTACACGGCTGGGTGTGGGTGGCCCGCGCCTACCGGCTGCCCGACCTGGACGCCGCCGAAAACCTCGCGTCGCGGGCCCTCGATGTGGCGAGGTCGGCTGGGGATGTCGACCTCGAGCTCGTCGCGTTGTCACAGCTGGGGCTGGTTCGGGTGGGCAAGGGCGAGACCGCGGCCGGCTTCGCGTTGATCGACGAGGCGATGGCCGCCGCGCTGGCCGGTGAGCGCTCGACTCTGGACACGGTCGTCTACACCTGTTGCGACATGCTCAATGCCTGTGAGCTGGCCAGCGACATCGAGCGGGCTGCGCAGTGGTGCACGGTGGCCGACGATTTCGTGCGCACCTATGGCTGCCCGTTCCTGTACGCCGAGTGCCGCATCTACTATGGGAGCGTGCTGACCGCCAAGGGACGGTGGGACGACGCCGAGCGCGAGTTGGGTGCGGGGCTGCGGATCACCGACGGCGCCTGCCCGGGCCTGCACACCAGGGCGCTGACCCGTATGGCCAGGCTGCGGATCCGTCAGGGCCGCCTCGAGGAGGCCGAGCAACTGCTGGCCCATCTCGGCGAGGGCGTCGAGGCCCAAGCCGAAGAGGCGTTGTCGCTCGCGGCGCTGCTGCTGGCCCGAGGCGACGCGCCATCCGCCAGCCGCAACCTCGAACAACGGCTGCGTCACCTCGGGGAGCACCGCACGCATCTGGCGGCCGCCCTCGACCTGCTCGTCGACTCGCATCTGGCCACCGGAAACATCGAGGAGGGCGGTGCCGCCGCCCGGCGGCTGACCGACATCGCGTCATCGATGGACAGCGACCAGCTGGCGGCGACGGCCGCGGGCGCCGAGGGCCGCGTGGCGATGGCCCGCGGCGACGCCGAGACCGCCGCCGCCCACTTGGCGGCGGCGCTTGACACGTGGTCCCGCCTGGAGCTCCCCTTCGAGTCGGCTCGGACCCGCTTCGAGCTCGGTCGCGTGCTCGCAGGCAGCCAGCCCGACGTCGCCGTCGACCACGCCCGCCGCGCCCTCGCGGTATTCGAGGCGATCGGCGCCACCCTCGACACCGATCGGGTCGCGGCATTCCTCCGTTCCCTGGGGGTCAAGGCCCGGACCGGCGCCAAGGGGGTGGGGATGCTCACGGTGCGCGAGCAGGAGGTGTTGCGGCTCCTCGGGGCGGGATTGTCGAATCCGGAGATCGCCGACCGGCTCTATCTGAGCCGCAAGACCGCGTCCCACCACGTGAGCAGCATCCTGACCAAGCTCAACCTGCGCAACCGGGCCCAGGCCGCCGCCTACGCGGTCGGGGTGCTCGGCCCGCCGGACGGTAGGTCCGACCCGCGCTGATGGTCCTTGGTCGGGACACCGCATGGGGCAACTGCCCGATGCTCCCCGTCGCCCACGGCCGCACGATGGGGCCATGACCACCTCCAGCGAAGCGTCCGAGTCCTTCCAGATCCCCCTCGAAGCGACCGAGTTCTACGAGTCCGCGTTCGTCCCGGCGTTCTTCGCCCAGTGGGCGCCGATCCTCTGCGACGCTGCCGGCGTCGCGCCGGGCCAGCGGGTGCTCGACATCGGCTGCGGGACCGGGATCGTCGCCCGCACCGCCGCCGACCTGGTCGCACCCGACGGCACGATCGTCGGGGTGGACCTGAACGAGGCGATGCTGACCGTCGCCCGCCGGGTCGTCCGACCCGACATCGAATTCCGCCAGGGCAACGCCGATGCGCTCCCCCTCCCGGACCAGTCCTTCGACACGGTCCTGTGTCAGATGTCGCTCATGTTCTTCCCCGACCGACCCCAGGCTCTGCTGGAGATGGCCCGGGTCGTCACTCCTGGGGGAAGGGTCGCGGTCGCGGTCCCGGGCGCCCTCGACGCCCAGCCCGCCTTCGCACCCTTCGTCGATATGGCCGCCCGCCACGCCGGCCCCGAAGCCATGTCCCTGCTGAGTACCTACTTCGTGTGCGGCAACCTCGAGGAGCTCACCGGCCTGGTCGAGTCCGCCGGGCTGCAGGTCACGACCGCCCGCACCCATTCGGGCACCTACCGGGCCCCATCTGTCGACGCGTTCGTGACCACCGAAGTCGAGAGCACACCGCTGCTCGAACTAATCTCCGACGACGTGTACCGGCGCATCCGCGCCGACGCCCACGACGTTCTGGCACCGTTCACCACCCCCGACGGCAGCATCGCGGCGCCCTTCGAATGCAACATCGTGACGGCACGCCGGCCATGAGCGACGCCACCACCGCCACGATCCATCCCGCCCACCGCGGCTTCAGCGCGTAGCCACGCCAGATCCTCGGCCGGCGGCTCTACGCCGTGCTCGGCACCGAGAACGACGACGGGTCTCCCGCCATGTTCCTTCTCGACAACGGGCGAATCCTCATCGAGACATCAGCGGCGACCCCCGGCAAGGCCCGCAACGTCGCAGCCTGTCCGCACGGCTCGGTGCTCGTCCAGACCCCCCGACGCCGCGTGGGTATTCGGGTCCGGCCCGGCCACCATTGCGCGAGGCGCAGAGGCCAACGGCCTCAACGAGCGAATCCGTGCGAAATATCTCACGGACGACGGTCACCGAGCGTGCGGCGACCTGCTCTCCGAAATGGACGACATCACCCTCCTCTGCAGGACGTTTGGATCTAGACCTAGACAGGGAAGGAGTCAGCGAACGGCGGCCCATTCGTCGGCCGGGGCCACCAACGACCTTTGGTGTCAGCCCGGGCTCCTGCTGCCTGCGCGTAGCTGTGGAGCTGCTGCATCGGCCATTCCGTCACGTCGAGGAGGGCCACGAGTTGGTGCGTGGAGATTCCCTCGTTCGCTGCGACCGTGCGGGCGATGCGTGCCCTTGTGACGGCGCTGCTCAACGTCGTGTCATAGTGACCGCCCGGTGCGCAGTTCTGGGTGATTCTGCATTCTTCAGGGCTGCTCATCGTCTCGGTTCCGCTTCCTGCAACGTCCCGACGTGGGACTGATGGTGTCTCAAACCGCTTTTCGTAAGGCAATCGCTCGGCAAGCTCGAGTCGGCAGCTCCGACGCGGAGCACGCCTGGGGATTCACACTCTAGGAATCCGGCGTTCGCTCACCGTTCGCGTCGAAGTCCCGCCGGCGAACGGTCCCGCCCGATCCGAGTGATCGAGGTCTGCGCGTTCTCTGGGTATACCGACCACGGCGCCCTCAAACATCACTCCCGATACAGACTGGCTCGGGCCCGGATGGTCGTCGTATGCACCGTCAATGTGCAGACGATCGGTGACCCCGCTGGTGAGGAAGCCCGGCGGGCGGTGGCCGCGTGCGTTCCTCAAAGTCAGCCACCGCGTAGCTATGTGCCAGTCCGGCTCGTCTCTCGTTCGTTCGATATCTTCAGTCGGTCTCATCGCGTCTTCGATGTAGATCACTATGCTTCCAGCGATGGATGCTGCGTGGTGGACAGGTAACGGTCTGCGCGTCCATGACGCAGGCGGTGGGGCCGATGCAGGTGAAGCGAGCTCTCGATCAGGCCGGTGACGAGGTGTAGTTCACGTTGCTCGACGGTGGTTAAACGCTCTCGAACAGAGAGTCATGCCACCCGCGTCCGGGGTGGCGAGGCGCTGCCGGGGCGAGCCGCGGCCAGGGCTGGAGCTGCTCCAATTGGGCAGCGAGCGCCAGGACGGTGGTCTCGCCGCCCGGCGGGGCGGCGATCTGCACGGCCAGCGGGGTCCGGGTGTGCGGGTGGATGCCGACCGGGACGGTCACGGCGGGCCATCCCACCACATTCCACAGCGAGTTGTACGGTGCGAAGCGCATGCAGGCGATCGCGTTCGCGAGCCACGACCGTCGACTCCACTCCACCGCTGCGGGCGGCGGGTGCGCCAGCGCGGGAGTGACCACCACGTCGAAATGCTCGGCGAGGGCGCGCAGTCGTCGCTCGACCCGCACCACCGGGCCGGGCCGGACCAGACCGACTCTGTTCACCGCCCGCCCCACCGCGGCATGCCGCCGGGTCCTCGGCTGCAGCATCGCACGATCCAGAGTTTCCGCGTCCGCGGCAACACCGGCGAACCATCGCACCAGATCCGGTACCGAGGTGGCCGAGTACACCTGCGTCCCTTTCGCGGCGGTGGTGAGATGGCCGGCCGCGTCGAGGATCCGTGCCGTCTCCTCCACGCCACGTGCACAGTGCGTGTCGGTGCGCACCATCGGGTTGGGATGGCCGAGCACCACCGCGATCCGGGCACGGCCAGGATCGCGGATCTCCGCGAGCTCGGGGCGGCCGGCGAGCACGGACAGCATCAGCGCCGCGTCGGCCACCGTGGTCGTCAGCGGCCCGTTCTCCGCCATCGAGTGCATCGAATTTGCCCCGATCTCGGCCGGCACGAGGCCACGACCGGGTTTGAGGCCGACCAGGCCGCAGGCGGCGGCGGGGATGCGGATCGATCCCAGGCAGTCGGTGCCGTGCGAGATCGGGACCATGCCCGCGGCCACCGCGGCGGCCGCACCGCCCGAGGATCCACCCGCCGACAGACCGGGATTCCACGGGTTGCGAGTGACAAAACCCGGTGAATCGGTTGTGCCCCACACACAGAGTTCGGACACGGCCGTCAGCCCCACCGGCACGGCGCCGGCCGCGCGCAACCGCGCCACCACCGGGTGGTCGGTCGCCGACGGCTCGACGCTGGTGGCTGCGGAGCCGTCACGCAGCGGTGCGCCCACGAGCGCTACCTTGTCCTTGACCGCGACCGGCACCCCGGCCAGCGGCAACTTCGCCAGATCCGCTCGCGTGGCCAACGCCGTCGCCTCGGCGAGCGCCTCGTCGGCGCGCACGGACACGAAGGCGTTCAACACGGGATCGCGTTCCGCGATTCGGTTCAGAGCGTCGCTGACCGCGTCGACCGGCGCCAGAGCACCGGAACGCACCCGCACCGCGATCGCCGCCGCGGTGTTCTCGTGACCCGGGTCGACGGACCCCGTCACCCAGGTCATGCGGCCACCTCCTTTCCCAGGTCTGCGCGTATGACGATTTTCTGCGCGCACCGCGACAACGAACAGGCACCCCCGGGGTGCGATTTCTGCACCCCGGAATAATCGCCGGCAGCACTGGTCGATCCCGCTGGCCTACCCATGGCTTACGAAGGACGAGGAAGCCGACTTCGGTTTTAATACGGATGCTCTCGACACCGCCTGGGTCCAGCTAACCTGACAGACATGCGGGCGCCCCTCGGTCGGGGATCAGCTCGCCGCCCTGACCGTCCGGAACCTGCGCACCAGCGCCCGCGTCCCGCAGTTGCTGATGTTCTCGCTGACCATGCCGATGGCGATGCTGGTGCTGTTCAGTCAGGTGTTTCGCAGCGTCGCCGCCGGACCCGGTTTTCCGGCCGGGGTCAGCTATATCGTCTTCCTCACCCCGGCGATGCTCGCCGTCTCCACGGTGATGGCCGGCACCAACGCCGGAGTGTCCGCCGCGATCGATCACACCAACGGCCTGCATGACCGCTTCGCGGCCCTGCCGATGCGGGCGGGCCTACCCGGTATCGCTCGCACCATCAACGAGGCCGTGTTCACCCTCGCCCGGGCCGTATTGCTCGGGGTCGCCGCCGTGGCTTTGGGTTTCGAGTTCCACGGCAGTGCCGTCGATGCCGTCGCCGCGGTCGTGGTGCTGGTGGTGTTGGCGGGGGCGATGAGCGCGTTGTTCGGGCTGATCGGGGATCGGCTGCGGCGCCCGGACGTGGTCCAGTTCGCCGGAATGATGGTGATGATGCCGCTGATGTTCGTCTCGAGTGCGTTCACGCCGATCGAGTGGAGGGCTGCACTCGCCAGAGCAGGTCGGCTCCTGTGTCGGCGGCTTCGTGCCAGAACTCGCGCCCGAAGAACCCGCGGTCGGCAACGACCAGCATGCCCGGCTCGAAACTCGGCAGCAGGGGCCGGGCGAGTTCCCGCTCGTCGACCAGCACTCCACCGATGGGCGCGTCGACGACGGCGTGGGTGCCGCATTCACCGAGACCGACCACTTTGACCTTCGGGTACGGGGCGTCGAGCCCGTGGCTGTTGCCACGACCGCATGCGCTTTCCGTTCGCGGTGGTGCCGGGGACATCGAGTTGCACCCCGTCGATCGCCATCACCCGCAGCTCACCGAGCCACCCGCCGGTCGGGGCCGGGACCGACCAGTGGCAGGGCCACCCGCAGGTAGAGTTCGCGCAGCGGCCGCTCACCGAGCCGGGCGCGGGCCTGACACAACGCCGAGGAACTCGGGACCTGCCAGTCCTCGTCCCAGGACCGCAGAAACCGCAGTCTCTGCACCAACTTGCGCATCACCTCTTCGTAGGCGTCGTCGAAGAAACAATGTCATCGCCGACACGAAATAGACCACGACTCGGGCGGGGAGCAGCGTCGTCGGCGCTCGACGGCCCCGGTTTCCGTCAAGACTTCGTCGACGAGATCGCGGTGGACAATTCGGGTGAGCACGCCGAGACCGATACGATCGGTCAACCGGTCGTCGCCACCGCGTTCCTCACCTGAATCGTCGTCCGCCACAGGCATATAGGGTACGTGGATTACGTTGCTGCGCAATATCTCTAGAAGGCAATCTGAGGGCTGGAATTCCCGCCACCCATCACATCACCCTCGCTGGATCAACCCGCTCGGCACACTCCGGACATGAACCGCATCAACATCTTCCGCAGGCGCAACGACGTGACCAGCGGCGATGCCAAGGTAACGGCATTGCCACTCGATCCAGGGCGGTTCGCACCGCCGCCATCGACGAACTCTGCCAGCTGCTCAACGACACCCACACCGTCTACCCCGGCACCACCCTCACCCTGCGCTACGGCACCAAACCCCACCGGTGACCCTGCAACAATTCCTGCGCTATGTCAGGAGTCCTGGGGATTCGAGCGGTTGCCGCGGACGCTCCGCAGCATCGATCGGGCCCAGGCTACTGGTCGCCAGGTGCGGGTCAATCCCGTTGTCTCCTTCGCTATCTCGCGCGCGATGAGCGCGTCGAGCGTGTGTGGGACGTCGGCTCGCATCTGAACCGGCGGACGCCCGATCAGTTGAGCGGCGATGTACTGCTCGATGGCAATCCAGTCGGCGGTCACGAGGTAAGTCCCAGGCTCAGCTTGAAGCTCGGCGTGCCACCGATGAGATAGGCACCGGCCGACTGCAGGATCCGGTCTTGCGCCACGACGTGCTGGCACATGGTGGTGGTGTCCCGCAACCAACGATCCAGCGGCGACGGGCGGTAGATCGATGCGGTCTGGCGCAGGTCGTAGAGCCGAGTGACGATCGACCGGGCGGTCCGGAACGCATGCAGCCGCGAGAGCGGCAGTGCCGCGCGCTCGTGCGCGGTCAGGTCGTCGAGGGTGGCACCGGCGGACAGTACCTCCCACTGGCGCCGCATACTGCCGTACACCCCGTGCCGGGCGGCGTTGAGGTCCGCCTCGCATTCGGCCAGGGTCACCTGCAGGCGATAGTCGTCGGCTCGGGCGGCACTGCCGTCGAGCACGTGGTCCAGCGCCGCGCGGGCCACCCCGAGCGGCACCCCCGGCATGTTGCGCATGTGCACTTCGGGCTGGGCGAGCGGGCTCGGCCGACCGGGGACGGTGCCGAACTCGAGCGTGTGCTCCTCGGGAACGAACACGTCGGTGATCGTGTAGTCGCAACTGCCGCTGCCCGCCAGGCCCGTCGTGTGCCAGGTGTCGATGACCTCCACCTGCGAGCGGGGGACGATCATCAGACGTGAGTCGTGCGGGTCGCCCTCGGGGCTCGGCTCCGGGCGACCGTCACGGTAGATGAAGGCCCCGGACACCACCCAGTCCGAATGGGTTATCCCGCTGCCGAACTGCCAGCGTCCGGACAACCGGTACCCGCCGGGTACGCGCTCTGCCCGGCCGGTCGGGAACAGCAGTCCCGCGGTCGTCATGTCCAGAGTGGGAAACATCTTCCGTGCGACCGGCTCGGCGAGAAAGGACGCGTAGAGCCCGGAGTCGGAGCCGATCATCGCGCACCAGCCGGCGGAGGCGTCGCCGTAGGCGATCGCCTCGATGACCTCGGTTTGCTCGATCGAGGTCAGTTCGGGACCGCCGAAGTCGCGGGAGAATCCCATCCGGAACACTCCGGTGTTCCGTAGCATCTCGACGACGTCTGGGGGCAGCCGCCGGGCGCGCTCGATGTCGTCGGATCGCTCGCGCAGCCGGGGGGCGATGTCCCTGGCGCGGGCCAGGATCTCGCCGGCCGAGTGCACGTCTCGATCCTCGAGTTCGTTGATGGTGTCGTCGACGATGGTCATGTGAGATCTCCTTGTCGGGAATTCGGGTTGTCGAGAACGTGGAAGGCGCCGTGGAGGAAGACGAGGCGGGTGCCGTCCGGCCGGGTGCCGGCGGCGACCACCTCGCCGACGACCATGGTGTGGTCGCCGATGTCGTGGGCGGCCTGCAGGACACACTCCAGCCAGGCCGGTGCGTCGAGCACCAGGGCCCCGGTGTGCTCGCCGGCGGTGGCGCCCAATGCGCTCAGCGATGTGGTGCGGCTATCGCGCTCCTGTGCGAAACGCCGTGCCAGATAGCTGGCTCCGCCGTCGAGGATCGAGGCGGCCCACACCTTCGATTCGAGCAGGTCCGCGAGGAACCGGGACTCCCGGCCGAAGCACAGCGATACCAGCGGCGGGTTCAGCGACACGGAGGTCAGCGAGTTGACCGTGACTGCATCGTGTCGGCGTCCGCCGTCGGTGTCGGCGAAGGTGGTCGCGATGGCGATCCCGGTCGCGAAACCGCGCATCGTGCCGCGCAGGTCGCGTTCGGTGGCGCGTTGCCTCGACATGATCACACCGCCTGGCCGAAGTCGAACAGCCGGTCCGGGTCGTAGCGCCGCTTGATCTGCGCGAGCCGTGGATGGTTTGCGCCGTAGTACCCGGATCGCCAGTCCCGTAACGCCGGATCGGTGAAGTTCACATATGCTGCGTCGCCGGCGAATTCGCCCATCTCGGTGTGCAGGTCGTCGAGCCATTCGAGGTTGGCCGAAACGGTGTGCGGCGAGTCACCGGTGCTCCAGGAGGTGTCCATGGAGACCAGGAACAGCAGGTCTCGATGTGCGAATGCCGTGTCGGCGACCGGAACCCGGTTGATCTTGCCGCCCCAGGTGAAGAGAGCGACACCCGCACCGTCGGGGTTGGTGCTGCCGGGCCAGCGTTCGAGCGCCGCGAGGAAGCGTTCGACCCCGGCCTCCGGCAGGGGCTTCGGCGTGCCTCGGGTCCGCACCGCGAAGGGATCACCGGATGTCTCGTGGTGCAGGATCTCCTTGGCTTCCCAGTAGGAGCGGTCGGCGAGGTCGCAGCGCTCGGGCGTCGCGACGGTGAGCACCGGAGCCAACATCTCGCGCAACTCGTCGGCAGAGCCGAGATGCTGGCCGACCACGGACACGACGCCCTCGGACCCGGCGATCCGCGTCACGCCGATCCGTGCCGCGAACTCGTCCGGCGCGTCGTGCATGATCTCCTGCATCCGAACCACGACCTCTCTCGCGTCGTCCCATCGCCACCGGAGCAGGCAGGTCGCACTCGGGCGAGGAAGGCGTGCCTGGAATGTGAACGACGTATTCACGCCGAAGTTGCCGCCTCCCCCGCCGCGGCAGGCCCAGAACAGGTCGGCGTTCTCGCTCGCGTTGCACGTCAGGACGCGGCCGTCGGCCAGGACGATGTCGGTCTCCACCAGCGCGTCGCAGGTGAGGCCGAAGGCTCGCGAGACCGCCGAGACCCCGCCGCCGAGAACCAGACCGCCGATGCCGACTTCGTTGGAGTTGCCGAGCGGCACCGCGAGGTCGTAGCGCTCGAGTTCGGCGTACAGCTTGCCCATCCGGGTGCCGCCGCCGACCGTGACCAGCCCGCTCGATTCGTCGATCCGCACCTCGTCGAGTCCACGGAGGTCGAGCACCAGACCGGTGTTCACCGAGTTGCCGGCGTAGCTGTGCCCGCCGCCGCGGGCCACCAGCGGTACCTGCTCCTGACGCGACCAGTCGATCGCGCGCGCGATATCGGTGACCGTATCGGCCGACAGCACGGCGGCCGGCCGTACGCCGGCGTAGCGCTTGTTGAACGCGGCACTGGTCGACTCGAATTCGCGATCGCCGGGATATCGGACCACACCGCCGACGAGACTCTGCAGCCCCTTCACCGGATCTCCTCCAGATACGATATGCCGGTCGTGGCGCTCGCGCCGTAACGCTCCCACTCCTCGCGGAGCCGGATCCGTCCGCTCGCGTCTGGTTCGGGAGTGGACAGTGTGTAGCCGACCACGACCTCACCGCTGACGAGCACCATGGTGTAGGCCAGCCCCAGGATGCCCTCGCTGTCGCAGGTGCCGTTGACCGTGCCACGCCGCACATTCCCGCCGGAGAAGTCGGCCCACACCAGGTTGCCCTGCTGGTGGTACTGCGCGATCACACCGTCGTCGTCGGCGGGGTTGCAAAAGCGCCGTCCGTCGTAGTCGATCATTCGTCGACGTCCAGCAGTCCGGCCGGCAGCCCGAAGGTCGCGCCGGGAGCCGGTGGGCCGAGCGGGTCGCCGTCGACGCGGACGGCTGCGGCTGCGGCATCGAGCAATGTGTCGCATGTGGCGGCGTCGTCGGCCTGGCACACGACGAACGAATGGCGGGCGAGGTATCCGCCGGGCGGCAGGCGCAGTTCCGCGCGGGGCTCGACCATCGCGGCCGCGGTCACCAGCCCCGGCGCCTCGTGTGGTACCGCGACCGAGCGAACGGTGAGGTCACGCTCGGGGTAGCCGAACCGGATTCCGGCGACATCACTGCGCGTTGGTGTGACAACGGGTCGGCGGCCGAGGGCGACGTCGACGAGAACCTCACCCGGGTCGATGCCGGTCGCGATCTTGCCGAGGAACGGGATCAGGTCGCCGCCGAGGCGGCCGTTGATCTCGATGATCAGTGGTCCGCGCTGGGTGAGCCGCACCTCCGTGTGGGTGATGCCGTTCTCGATCCCGATCGCCAGGTGCGCCTTCGCGAGCGTTGCCATGAGGTCCTGGTCGTGCAGCAGCGGATCGGTGGCGTCCACGATGTGCCCGACCTCCTCGAAGTACGGCTCCATGCCGGTTCGTTTGCGCGCCAGATACATCGGAAGATATTCACCCTTGTGCACGGCGGCGTCGATGCTGATCTCGGGGCCGACGGCGAACTCCTCGACGATCGCGGTGCCGCGGAACGGTGCGTCGCCGATCTGGCTGGCGCCCGAGGCGATCCCGAATGCGGCATCGAGTTCGCCTCGGTCCGAGGCGAGGATGACGCCCATGCTGGCGCCGAGCGCCTGCGGCTTCACGACGACCGGGTAGCCGATCCGCTCGGCCGCCGTCCGCGCCTGCTCGACGGAGGTCGTGAGCTCGAATCCGGGCTGCACGAGGCCGGCCGCGGTGAGCACCGAGCGGGTGCGGTTCTTGTCCCGGCAGCCCCGCACGCCCGCGGCGCTCAGACCGGGCACGCCGAGCTCGTCGGCGATGTCGGCCGCCGGCTGGACCAGCGGCTCGTCCCAACACACGACGCCGACGACGCGCCGTTGCGCGGCGACCGCGCGCGCCGCGTCGGCGAGGACCGCGTGGTCGAAGACGTCGACGACGGTGATCTCGTCGAAGTACTCGTGCTGCCAGGTCGGCGTCAGGTTGTTGATCAGCACGAGGTCGAGCCCCGCTTCCCGGGCGCGCGCCGCAACCGACCGGACGAGATACTCGCGGTAGCGTCGCAATCCGCTGCCAATGGCGAGGATGGCATCGTTCTTGGTGTTCATCGGTGTTCCTTCTCGAGGGGTGGTCCGGCAGCGAGGTCCGCGCTCGCAACCTCGGCAATTCGGTCGGCGATCAACGGCGCGGTCCGGAAGCCGTCGCCGCCGGTAGCGGCCCGCGCCCACACCGCCGGACCGATCCGGTCGAGCGCGCCGCCGCCGGTGCGCGCGTCGACCGTGTAGTGGCAGTGTTTGACCGCCGCGATGGTGTACCGGTGCTGGTCGGTCAGGATGGGCTCGGCCAGAAGTCGAGCAGCCCACCACGAGTCGTCGGAGATGTCCACCTCCCGCACCTCCCGGCACACGGTGTCGGAGCTGATCTTCAGCAGCGTCCCCGCGCCCGGCGGAAGCAGCCACGCCTGCCCGCCGGCACCGATGCGTCCCGCGCTGGGAGCCCGCTCCCACCAGGACCGCGTGTCGGCGGGCGGGCGCAGGTACATCATCGTTTGGCGGTGCAGCGCGATCGGCCGGTCCACCAGGGTCGACGACCACGCCCCGGTGGCGATCAGGACGAGATCGCCGCCGAGAATCTCGCCGCCGGCCAACGTGAGTCGCGCCCGGTCGATGTCGACGCCCACGACTTCGCGCCCAGACCGCAGCGTCACGGCGGGGTGCGCGCGCAGCCATTCGGTGGCCGCGCGCAACACCCGGTCCGCCAGCAGGACGCCCGCCTCCGGTTCCCGCATCACGACATGCCCGTCCGGGACGACGATGTGCGGCACAGAGTTCGGATCGTGGAAGCGCACCGCGACGTTCGCGCGGTGCGCGGTGTCGAGCACCGCGTCGACCCGATCCTCGGGCCATGAGGTGACCACACCGACCCGGCGGTAGAGGCGCGCGCCCAGCAGCCTTTCCAACTCCCGCCAGCGACGCCGTGCGCGCACCCCGTCGCGGGTGCGCAGGGCGTCTGCGGGGTGCAACGCACGAAGCACCCTGTGCTGATCGAACGAGCCGGACGCCGGGTTCGGTATGGCGCCCCGGTCCACCACGATCACGCGGTGGCCGCCGCGGGCGCACTCGACGGCGGCGAGCAGCCCGGTCACACCGGCACCGGCAATGACGATGCGCGACACGTCACCCTCCCGCGGGCCGCAGCCGGGGCAAAAGCCTCGGCGTGATCTCGGTACGGTCGGCGACCGCGTGAATTTCCCTCTCCACCAACGCCTCCGAAGCCAGATCGATCAGAATCGGGGCCGCACACCGCAGCACGACGTCGACCTCGTGACAGAAGTCGCCGGGCGAGTATGCGGTCAACCGTTGCAGCCGGTCGAGCTGCTGAGTCAGCGTCTCCGCAACCCGGCTCACGCTGAACCGGGGCAACTCGTACGCCGCGGTGAAGCGCTCGACGATGCACGCGGCAGCTGCCCGGGCATGTTCCGAGACGCTGAGCGGTCCGTGTCCCACCCACGCCTCGACCCTCGCCGCCACCGCGTTCCACGGTTCCACCAGTCGTGCCCGCGTGACCGTGTCGAGTGCACCGCGGTCGAAGTTGGTTCGCTGATGCTCCGGGCTCGTCGAGGCGAGATAGAACCGGATGAGGTCGCGCGGTGCGGACCTCGCCAGATCCCGGCCCCAGACCGCGTGCCCGCGGCTCGTGGAGAACTTCTGGTAGTCGAGTTCGTAGAACTCGTTGGTGAGAAACTTCTTCGGCAACACGTACCGGTCCGAGAGGGCCAGCAGCATCGCGAGGCCGGAGATCGCGAACGGGAAGATGTTGTCGAATCCGAGGAAGTACACCACTTCGGATGCCGCTTCCGGCCGCCACAGCGCGTCCTCGGACGCCACCTCGATCCCGCGGTTCTCGGCGGCGAGCATCGAGCAGTACATCGCCCACGCCACCGGTTCCGCATTCGGGTTGATCACCTGGGCCGCCACCGCGCCTTGCGGTGCGGAGATGCCCCAGGAGACCGGGTAGGTGACCGGGAAGTTCGGCAGCGGCCGTGACAGCATCTCCTCGATCGCCTGTGCCATGTGCGGGCGCATCACCGTGCCGAGGCCGGCGAAGTGTTCGCGCAACCGGGCGCGGTATTGCTCCATCGGCAACACCAGCACCCACGCGTCCCGCAGCTCCAGCGGATCGTCCGAGGACAGCGTCGAACGCGGATCGACGAGTTCACCGGCTGCGATCGGATGACCGCAGCTCTCGCAGAGCCCCGCGCATCCGTCGGCGAGGCAGACCGGACATCCGCCGCGAACATGACCGTCCACCAGGTACTGTCGTGTGCGTGGCGAGAAGGGTAGCTTCACCGATTCCAGCCGCAGCGCACCAGCCTTCCAGAGGTCTCCGACGATCCGCGTGACGAACGAGGTGAAGCGCTCCTCGTCGCGGGTGAACGCGTCGACCGCGATGCCGAGCGAGGCGAGGGTCGACTGGATCTCCTTGGCCGACCGGTCGGCCAGCTCCCGCGGTGTCGTACCCAGCCGCGCGGCGGTGGTGACCACGTAGGTCGGCGTGTCCTGTACGCCCGTACCGAACAGCACCTCACGCCCGGCGGCGCGGGCATATCGCGTGTAGACGTCGGCGGCCAGAAACGGTCCGGCGATGTGGCCGAGATGCAGATCGCCGTTGGCCGTCGGCGCCGGCGAGATCACGATGGTCAGCGCGTTAATTTCGGGGCCTCCTCATGGTGTCGTGCCACGAATCTCGCCGACATGTCGACGTCCCACCAGATGCCGTAGTACTCGAAGTCGTCGGCTTCGTCGTTCACGACGTTGTGCATGCTTCCCGGCGGAAGATGCGCGATGTCGCCGGCAACGAACTCGCGCCGTGCGCCGTCCACCACCAGCGCCGCGCGACCGCTCATCGCGATGAAGATCTCGTTTCCGTGGTGTGCGTGCGGATCCGACGCCTCGCCGGGCCGCAGCACGCACCACGCGCCTTCGAACGGTGCATTCAGCGCCGGCCAAGGCAGCAGCCGCTCGGAATCCAGGCCGTACACCCTCGTCAAGTTCGCTCGGTCCAGTCTGCGGATGTCCATCACGCCGACCTCGCCTCGTCGGCTGCGCGACGATCGAGCAGGTCGTCGACGATGTCCTGGCTACGGTGTGCGAGCACGCTGATCAGCGAGTCGGAGATGCCGTGCGTCTGCTCGTTCACGCCCTGCAGATACACTGCGCCCCCGGCAGAGTCGCCGTGATCGACGCGGTATCGGCGGCTCACCACGATGTCGTCGAGACCGATCCGCTCGGCGAGGTCGCGCACGATCGCGGGCATCTGCGGTTCGTATCCGGTGCCGAGCAGCACGATGTCGCAGCGCAGCGGTGAGACCTTGCCGGTCTTGCGGTCGCGTAGATCGAGCACAACCTCGTCGCCGTCCATCCTGGCCGCGACCACCTCGGTCATCGACAGGACGCTCGTTCGGTTGTCGCCCAGCATCTTCTGCTGGTAGAGCCGCGAATAGATCTCGTCGAGGAACGGCGGTGCGAGGCCGGCGTAGTTGGTGAGGTTCATCTCCTGGAGGATCTGGCCGCGCACATCGTCGCCCGTGCCGTAGAACTCGTCCACGAACGACGGGAAGAACAGTTCATTGACGAACTTGC
Source organism: Rhodococcus koreensis (assembly GCF_017068375.1). NCBI lineage: Bacteria > Bacillati > Actinomycetota > Actinomycetes > Mycobacteriales > Nocardiaceae > Rhodococcus > Rhodococcus koreensis. The sequence continues at coordinate 8,875,328 of NZ_CP070609.1, read as the reverse complement.
TCGTCTGATAGTTCTGTAGCCCGATCGAGCGCAGCACCAGCGTCGGCGTGCTGTTCGGCAGGTGGTCGTGCACCGCCATGAACATTTCGGCGGCACTCTGCGCGCCGCCGATGACGACAGGTCGCAACGCTCGGTCGGCAGGCACGTGCGCAATCCGGTTGCAGTACTGGGTGCTGTGAATCACCCGATCCTCGGGCAGGTCGCGGAAGACTTCGGGCACGTGCGGATCCCGGCCGACGCCGATCACGAGGTCACGGCAGTGCATGCGGCTGCCGCTGGTGAGCGTTACGGTCCAGCCGACGATTTCGCCGCTGCCCGCGCGTCGTGGCTCGACCTTCTCGGTGCGGGCGTTGTAGCGCACCCGGACATGCTCGAGGGAGTGGGCGACCCACTGCTGGTAGTCGGACAGCTCCCAGCGGTACGGATTGAACGTGGACAGGTTGACGAACTCGTCCAACCGCCCGCGCTCGTGCAGGAAACTCAGGAACGAGAACCGGCTGCACGGGTTACGCAGGGTGACCAGGTCTTTCAGGAAGGACACCTGGCTGCGCGCCCAAGGCAGGAGCATGTTCCGCTGCCATTTCACGTCGGGATGCTGCTCGAGCAGGACGGTGTTGTGCGCAAGGTCGGGGGAACCGGATTCCTCGACGGCGATCGCGAGCGCAAGGTTCGCCGGGCCGGCCCCGATGGCCAGTACGTCAACGTATTGATCTATCACAATTTCCACCCGGAATGTCGATGGGCTCGACTCGATGGAGTACGAGTCGACTTCTTGAAGCCGAGGCTTTCCGGCATTCGGCCAGCCGGTTCGGCGATCTTCGCCGCGGACGTCTGATGTCGTCCTGCTCAAACTGTCCGCATCGGCCGGCTCCGAGTCAGCACCCCCTAGGGTGCAGGGATCGCACCCCGGAGGGTCGTCCTCGAACCCCCTCGGGGGTGGCGCGCAGCTCTCGCCGGCCCTACGGTTTCTCCACCGGGTCAACGTGTGTCGCGCTGGCCCCGTTCGACTCGAATCCGACTGCCGCGCATTCGGCGGTCCCTACATCTGATGAGGATTCATCCATGACCGCAACGAAGACCGCGACGCGGACGGGCGTCCTCGACGCCGTTCACGCCACACCGCCGCCGGTCAGATATCTGCTCGGCGGCGTCTTAGTGAATCAGGTCGGCGCCTTTGTGCAGACATTCCTGCTGCTCTACCTGATGCATCGGGACTTCTCGATCGGCGCGGCCGGAATAGCGCTGACTACCTACAGTGCGGGCTCGGTGCTGGGCACCCTGCTCGGCGGTGAACTGACCCACCGGATCGGTCCGCGCGCGACGATCGTGGCAGCGATGACGACGTCTGGGCTGATCCTCGGCGCGGTTCCGCTGCTGAGCCGCTCCGACCTGTATCTCGCCTTGCTGATGGCAATCGCGCTCGCGGGTCTGGCGACCCAGTGCTACCGGCCGGCGGCGGCGGTATTGCTCTCCGACCTGATGCCGGACGAGCACCGGGTGATGGCGTTCTCAATGATGCGGACCGCGTTGAACATCGGCGCCGCCCTGGGGCCGCTGATCGCTGCCGGCCTGATCCTGGTGGACTGGAACCTGCTGTTCTGGTTCGACGCCCTCACCGCGCTGGTCTACGCGGCGGTGGCGCGCATCCTGCTGCCGAGCGTGCGCGCCGCCCGAGAGACCGAGGAGCCGGCGCCGGATCGGCGCTCCGCATACGCGATTCTGCTGCGGGACTGGCGGTACCTGCTGTTCCTCGCGTCGTGCCTGATCGGCACGGTCATCTATGTGCAGTACACCGTCGCATTGCCGCTGCAGATCACCGCAGCCGGTCATCCGACGGCGCTCTACAGTGCCGTGCTGATGACCGCCTCGCTCGTGCTGATCGCCTGCGAACTGAAGATCACCTCGCACGTCACGAAGCTACGGCCCAACACAGTCGGCGCGGTCGGCACCGCGGTGATGGGCCTCGGCGTCGCCGCCTACGGTCTGGCGACCCACTCGAGCGCAGCGATCCTGGCATGCACGGTCGTGTTCGTGTTCGGCGTGATGATCAACGGCCCCACCATGTTTGCCCACCCCGCGAAGTCCCCAGCGGCAGTGAAGGCCCGTTACATCGGCGCCCACCAGGCGACGTTCGGGCTCGGGATGGCGCTCGGGCCGGCGCTCGGCGTGCTGGCCTGGGAGACGATGTCGACCGGCATGTGGGCCCTGTGCGGCGTGCTCGGCATCGCCGCGGCCTGGTGCGCCCTCGTCGGAATGCGCGAGGAGTCGCCGTCGTGATGCCCTCCCGAATGGTCACTGCCATTGTCGGCCTCGTCGTGCTACTCCTCGCCGTCGGTTGCACAGGTTCCGGAATCGATGAGAACCAGACCACGATCAGTTACAACGGCACCGAACCGGAGAACGCGCTAATTCCCGGCGACACCACCGAAAGCGGGGGAATCAAGGTCATCGGCGCGCTTTTTCGTGGTCTCGTCGAGTACGACGCACGCACCGCCGAACCGCGCAACGCGGTCGCCGAATCGATCGAGACCACCGACTCCCGCGTGTACACGATCACCCTGAAATCCGGCTGGACGTTCCACGACGGCACACCGGTCACGGCGAGCAGTTTCGTCGACGCGTGGAACTACACGGCATACGCACCCAACAACCAGCACGGCGCCGGCTACCTCTCGCACATACAGGGTTACGCCCAGCTCCAGTCGCCGCAGCCGTCCACGACGACGATGTCGGGCCTGCGCGTCGTCGACGACCGCACCTTCGTCGTCACCCTGACCGAACCGTTCTCGGCGTTCCGAACTCAGCTCGGGTTCGCGGCGTTCTTCCCGTTGCCGACGAGCTTCTTCGCCGACAAGGCGGCGTTCGAGACGCATCCCGTCGGCAATGGGCCGTTCCGGTTCGTCTCGCGCGATCGCGGACACAACATCGTCGTCGAACGGTACGAGCAGTTCGCCGGTGCGCAGAAACCGCACGTCGTGCGCGTCGAGTTTCGCTTCTACCCGACGCTGGAGAATGCCTACGCCGACGTCGTGGCGAACAAGCTCGACTTCATCGAGATCACTCCAGCTTCCGCCCTCGCGGAAGGCAGGTACCGCACGGAGCTCCCGGACCGGCACCTGTCCCAGACCTATCTGGGTGTGCAATCGATATCATTCCCGCTCTACGACGAGCGCTACGCGAATCCGCAACTACGGCAAGCACTGTCGATGGCAATCGACCGCCAGTTCGTCATCGACACGGTGTTCGACGGCGACAAGGTCGTTGCCGACGGCGTGGTCCCCCCGAGCGTGCCGGGACGCGCCGACGGCCAGTGCGGACAGCTGTGCACATATCAGCCGGCGCGGGCCCGGCAGTTGTTCGACGCGACCGGCTTCGAAGGACCCATCGAGCTGACGGCGAACAACGACACCGCCAACCAGGACTGGGTCGAGGCGACCTGTGCCACGATCACACGGGCGCTCGGCCGGGAATGCCGGTTCGTCCCGGTGCCGACGCTCGGTGAGTTCCGCAAGGCGATCAATGACCATCGGATGACCGCGATCTACCGCTCCGGCTGGGTCGCCGACTACCCGTCGATCGAGAACTTCCTCAACCCGATCTACCGCACCCGCGCGGCGGTGAACGGCGGACAGTACTCGAACCCGGCGGTCGATGCACTGCTTGCCCGCGCAGACGCGGCACCGACCGAACAAGAGGGGTGGGCGCTCTATCAAGAGGCCGAGCGACAGATACTGCTGCAGGACATGCCCGCGATTCCGCTCTGGTTCCAGACCGTGCAGTCAGGTTGGTCCACGCGGCTGCACAACGTGGTCGTGACACCGTTTCGGGAACTCGACTTGTTCAGCGTCACTGTGTCGTAATCCGCTGACCGATCCAGTGCTACCGCCGGCTGCCCAACGGTGAACCCAAGGGCGTTGTCAAGTTGTTTGGAGTGCCACTGTTTTCGGGGGCAGTCGAGTGTCGGTAGACGTCGTCGATCAGGTTGCTGGGGTCTGTGCGGTGACCTGATTCCACACCTGGAATCGGGTACGCATCTCGGTGCGGTAGTCGGCGGCGGTCATGCGGTGGCGGCGTAGCCGAAAGTGCGGGGGGATCCGGCTGAGCACCGCCAGAAATCTTTGGGCTGTACCGACGGGGCGGAAGCCCTTCATCGCGCGTTCACGCTGGCGGGTGGGTGGGCGGGTGTTCTCCGCCCGGTTGTTCAGATATTTCGATTGCCGGTGCTCGACCGTGGCACTGTCAAGTTAGCTGAAAGGAACAGCGGCGCAATTGGTTTAGAGCGCGTGGCGATGTAACACCGTTGGGGTTGTTCACGTTTCAGGAGGCAACCCCGGTCGCGGTGACTTCCCGCCAGACCGCGAATCGGTCGGCCATCTCGGTGCGCCACTCGGGCGCGGTCAGTCGGTGCCGGCGGGGCCGGAAATGTGGTGAAATGCCCGAGAAAGCCGAGAGGAAGCGTTGCGCGTGCCCGGTTGAGTCGAACTGTTTCATCGCCCGCTCCCGCTGTCGGGTCGGCCGATGGGATCACCGGCGGTGCGCGGCTGAGCGGCGATTTCGGGACGAGTCCTGGCGCATCGACGCACTCGTCGGCCCGGTTGTTCAAGTACTTGGATCGGCGATGCTCGACCGAGGCCAGCGACTCGCGGTGGGCCACGCTGTAGCTGGTCAGCTTGTCGGTAACGATCACCCGCGGCACATATTGCAAGCCCTTGAGCAGCTTACGGAAGAATCGTTTGGCGGCGTTGCCGTTTCGGTGCGACTGGAGCAGCACATCGAGCACGTTGCCGTGCTGGTCGACCGCGCGCCACAGGTCGTGCCGGGTGCCGTTGATGCGGATGAAGACCTCGTCGAGGTGCCACTTGTCACCGGGCCGCACCCCCCGTCGGCGCAGCTGGTTCGCGTACGCCTGCCCGAACTTGGCACACCACCGCCGGATCGTCTCGTAGCTGACCACGACACCGCGTTCGAGCATCATCTCCTCGACTTCACGGAAGCTGAGCGGGAACCGGAAGTACAACCACACGCAGTGGTTGATGATCTCCACCGGGTAGCGGTGGCCCTTGTACGACGGCATTGCTGTGGTCACGCCACTGATCCTCCCAGCTCGCCAAACTCGCCAACGTGATGCGATGTAGGAGCGGGGGCCTCCCGCTCCTCGTGGTTCCCGGCGAATGCTGGGGGTGTCAAGGTTTCATCACGACGGAGGAGGCCCCTATGAACGAGTATGACGGAAATCAGGTCGTCGGGATCGATCTGCACCGGCAGCGATCGGTGATCGTCCGCCAGACGGCGGAGGGTGAGCAACTGTCGGCGGTGCGGATCGTCAACGACCCGGTGGCGTTGGGTTGCAGATCGAAAAGGCCGGCCCGAATCCGGAGGTGGTGCTCGAGGCGACGTACGGCTGGTACTGGGCGGTCGATGCCTTGCAGGCCGCCGGCGTGATCGTGCATCTCGCACATCCTTTGGGTGTCAAGGGTTTCCGGTATCGGCGGGTGAAGAACGATGTACGTGACGCGGGGGATCTGGCGGATCTGTTGCGGATGCACCGGTTGCCCGAGGCGTGGATCGCCCCGCCCGCCACACGCGAGTTGCGTGAGCTGGTGCGCTACAGGGCGAAGCTGGTCGCGTTGCGCTCCGGGCTCAAGGCGCAGGTGCACTCCGTGCTCGCCAAGGCGGGAGTCCTGATCCCGGTGTCGGACCTGTTCGGTGTCACCGGTCGCCAGAAGCTGGCGCGGGTGCCGCTCGCCGACGCGTACGCGCGGCGGGTGATCTCGTTGCTCGAGCTGATCGACGTCCTCGACGCCCACGAGGCACGGTTCACCACCCGGATCGCCGCCGAACTGCGTGGCGAGCGCGGTTACACGGCGATCCAGGCGTTGCCCGGTGTCGGTCCGACTCTGGCCGCAGTGTTCGTCGCCGAGATCGGGGATGTGCACCGGTTCGCCGACGCCGCGCACCTGTGCTCCTGGGCCGGGCTGACCCCCAAACACCGCGAATCGGACACCGTGGTGCGCCGCGGCCATATCACCAAGCAGGGCTCGAAGCTGGTGCGCTGGGCGGCGGTCGAGGCCATCCAGCGACACCAGGCCGGCACGAAGATCTCGGTCGACCGCACACCCATCGAGGCCCGTCGCGGCAGGAACATCGCCAAGGTCGCCGCGGCCCGCAAACTGCTCACCCACGTCTACTACGGACTGCGCGACGGAGAGATCCGCGCCGTGGCCCACCAGAAGGCGGTGGCGTGAGCACCCCGGGCGCAACACGCGCGCGGTCGCTGCACTGTCTGACCCCTGCCTCGGCGGCGTGGTCGCCAACGTGATTGACCCCGCGTGTTGCTTCGCCGTAACGCTCCATGCCCGCCCTACCCCGGCCGGGCGAAGGGATGACCGCAGCCGAGGAAGCTCGGCCCTGCCCAACCCCCACACCACACTGGAGACGTTGCACCACAACCACATAGCGAAATCGAATCCGCGTCGTTGGTCCTCGATCGATTCTCGGGCTCACTCCAGGGCCGGGCCACCGTCAAGACCATTCGTCCTCGCTGACGCTGCGGGCGCTGTGTCTTGACCCCCGGCCCTCACCCAGCGCTGCCCGCATGGAGCCGAAATCCGTACAAATGCCCCCTTGACAAGGCCCCACTCCTACAGACATCCCAGGGCCTCGGATGTCAAGCAGCGGGCTTGTCGACGTGATGTGACCATGCGGTCGTCTCGTCGTAGTGGGTGCGGGTCTTGAGGCACCCGTGCAGGATGCCGACGAGCCGGTTGGCGAGCTGGCGCAGCGCGGGGTTGTGGTCGAGCCCGCGGGCGCGTTGTCGGTCGTAGTAGGCGCGCGCCCCGGGCGAGGTCTGCAGTGCCGATTGCGCCTGCCGCATGAGGGCGTCGACGAGCCGGTCGCCCAAGCCCGTATCTGGCGGCGACGAGCTTCCGTTTGCCCGAGGCGCGGGTGATCGGGCTGGTGCCGGCATAGTTCTTGCGGTTCTTTGCGGTGGCGTAGCGGGTGGGGTCGTCACCGAACTCGGCGAGCACCCGGGCACCTAGGGCGTGTCTCCCAATGATTTGGGGTGTTGTGCTGCAGACTCTTCGCTGTGGCAGACGTTGTTAATCGGTTTGAGGTGTTGACGGACAAGCAGTGGGAGTTGCTTGCGCTGCTGTTGCCCAGTTCGGATGGGCTGCGGGGGCGGAAGTTCCAGAACAGCCGACTCGTGGTGGAGGGGATGCTCTACCGGCTGCGTACCGGGCTCCCGTGGCGGGATCTACCTGCGCATTTCGGCCCCTGGAAGACGGTGTGGAAACGGCATCGACGCTACGCCGGGGATGGAACGTGGGATCGGGTACTCATAGCCCTGGCCGCGATGGCCGATGCCGGTGGCGACCTGGATTGGGCGGTGTCGGTGGATTCCACCGTGGTGCGGGTGCACCAGCACGGCGCCAACGCCGCGCGTGACACAGGGGGATCTACCGAATTACACGAATCTGCTTGACGAACCGGTCGATCACGGCATCGGCCGGTCCCGCGGCGGGCTGACCTGCAAAGTCCACCTGGCGTGCGATGGCGACGGACGTCCCTTGTCGGTGCTGGTGGGTCCTGGCCAGGCCGGCGACAGCCCGATGTTCGGCCCGCTCCTGGAGGGCATCTGCGTGCCGCGCATCGGTGGCGGCGCACCCCGTACGCGCCCGGACGAGGTCCGTGCCGACAAGGCGTACACATCCAAGGCCAATCGAGAACTGCTACGCAGCAAGGGCATCAAGGCGGTCATTCCCGAGAAGTCCGATCAGGTGGCCAACCGCAAGAACAAGGGCAGCGCGGGCGGTCGGCCACCGAACTTCGATGCCGAGTCGTACAAGGGCCGCAACGTGGTGGAAAGGGCCTTCAACAAGGCAAAACAGTGGCGAGCGGTGGCAACCCGGTATGACAAGCTTGCCCTGACTTACCGGGCTGGATTCCTCCTCGCCGGCATCGTCGAATGGCTCAAACTATTGGGAGACACGCCCTAGGACCGTGGCCAGGCCGGGCTGGGCTGGGCTGGGCTGGGCTGGGCTGGGACCGCACGATCTCAGCGTCCGGGTGACGACGAAAATGGGCATCGACCTGCGCTTCGAGTGCGGTGATCTGCTCGTTGAGGGTGCCCAGCACCGCCACCGCGGCGCGCGTGGTGGCCGCATACGCGGTGGTGACCACCCCCGGCCGGCCGAGCTGTTCGGTGCGCAGCGCTGCCCGGATGCGAGTGGTCTTGGTGTCGATGTCGCGGCGACGGGCTCGGCGCAGGGCGGCCGAGATCTGGGCCCGGCTCAACCGGGCCGCCGCGGTCGGGCCGGGGGCCTTGCCGAGCAGTTCGAGGGTATCGGCGGCGTCGAGGTCGTCGAAAGCCTCCAGCGCGGCCGGGAAGTACTCACGCAACGCGTGTCGCAGCCGCTGCGTCTGACGGGTGCGTTCCCAGATCAGCGTCTTGTGCGCGCGGGCAACGACTTTCACCGCCTCGGCGTCGGGGCTGTCGCCGGCCATCGCGCGGAGCTGGTGGGCGTCGGTGCGGACCATGTCGGCCAGCGAGTGTGCGTCGGCGGCGTCGCTCTTGGCACCGGACACCGCATGGCGTTGCCGATACCGGGCCGCCTGCAACGGGTTGACCGGATACACGACGTAGCCGGCTGCATCCAGCGCCGCCACCCACGGACCACGGTCGGTCTCGATCCCGACCCGCACCTCGGCGTCGTCGCCGGCGTCGTCGCCAAGCTGTGCGGCGATCAGCGCGTGCAGCCGTGCGATTCCGGAACTCCCCTCCGGTAGTATGGATTTCGCCAGTGTGCGCCCCGACGAATCCATCAATTCCACATCGTGATGATCCTCGGCCCAATCGTCACCCACCAGCAGCAGCATTTACTATCTCCCTTCCCCGTCCGTCATCGACAGATACCTCGGCAGCCTGGCGGAAGAAGTTTCGGCGACCTAATAAAATAGTGCTCTGCGGCACGACATCCCAGCAGCGATCATCTTCTTCCGAACCGAACCGGCGAGGGCACGATCTGTAGGCAGGACTTCCACCCCCGTCCAAGGGATGAACAGTGCTCTCTCGCTGGCCGGCTACCGGACACCAGTCTGGCGCATCGACCGCTGACCCGTAGCTCTTATTAGGGATGACAGGGTCTACCGGTCGAGATCCACCATCGGACAAGTCCCGCTAGCATCGGACAATCGCCCTGGTCAACGGGGTGATTGTCGTGACGGGGCGATGCCGGGGATGTTCGGGGTCGAAAGAAGATTGCGCATATGAAGGAAGCCACCGACGATACGAAGTCCACCAACAGTGGCGGGAACCGCCACCCCGAGTGCCAGTTATGGGATCTGATCCTGGGTTCGGCCTCCTTGATGGCCGCCGCAGTGATCATCGCCGTCACTCTCACCACCGGTGGATACCTGTGAACTGCGGCAACGGCGCCTACCGCTGCGACGGTGGGTGGCACGGCCACACGATCGGCGGCACCGACTACATCGAGCACCTCGGACACAGAGCACACGACCTGATCGGCGGGCCAGATCACCGATCCATCTCCGGTCAATCTTCGCCGCATCTCAACACGTACTGTGGTGCCGTGCACGATCAACTGCCTCCCGGCCTCCCGCTGGACCCGTTCGCCGGCGACCCCGCCGACCCGGCAGCAGCCCTCGACGCCATTGAGCCGGGCCAGCCACTCGATCCCCAGGAGCGGCTCGCGGCGGAGGAAGATCTGGCCGACCTCGCCGTATACGAGGCGCTGCTGGCACATCGGGGGATCCGCGGTCTCGTCGAATACTGCGAGGACTGCCAGCACGATCACTACCAGGATTGGGACATGCTCCGCGCCGACCTCCTCCAGCTTCTGGCCGGCGGCCCCGTCCGCCCGCACGAGCCGGCCTATGCCCCGACCCCCGAGGCGTACGCCACCTGGGACTACTGCGGCGGGTACGCCGATGCCCAGGTGAACAATGCGGCGCACGGCGCCACCTTCGACACCTGAGGGCCCAGCCGCCACAACGGCCGGACATGTCGCATCCGCGGCGGAAATCCCGCAGCGCACACGAGACCGACCAGATGGCCGGTGCACCGAGCTCCGCACGACCGGCGCGGCGGAATCGGCACTCCCGTCCGCCCGATCCGCCTCCCTCGGCAGCCAGTGTCCTAGCACGGGAACGGTTTTCGTCGAACGCGGAGTGACTCACCAGACCACCGATCCACTCCCCGCTGGTGGTCACCAGACCTCGGCACAGACGTCGTGGCCTCCGACACCACGAATATGGAGGACGTGGGAAACGACCCCCACGTCCCGCTAGCAACACACACCGATGCCGTCACGGGGGCGGGGCTGTCCCGGGCGAGGCGGCCAGGGACGAGACTGACAAGATGCTGATCCTCTCCGGAGCCAACGCCCCACCCACCGCCACACTCGGTACGCCGGGCAGCGTCGTGACCTGTGTGTACGCGCGCCCGTCTCGGACCGCTCCTCGACAGCCGGGGCGGTCCGCACACTCCTGGTGGCCGACCTGACCCGACGGGTCCTCGAGGATGTGCACCGCTCACAGGTCGCACTCACCCTGCTCGCCTCCGGCCCCGGTTCACCCGTGGCACCAGGCGATCTCGACGCGTGGATGATCCGCCCACCGGCGGGCGTCTTCGAGTCCGTCGACGCCGCCGCGGCCGCAGTCGGCGCCCCGGTCGGGCTCATGGTGACCGCGGCCGAGGACGACACTGCCGAGTCTGCGCTGACCGTCGGTGCCGCGGCCGGGTCCGAGCCGCTCGACGATCTGATCCACGCCGGTCATGACCCGTTGACGCTGCGTTGTGTGCTGCTCTCGACGCACTACGGGCAGCAAGCGCCGCTGACCATGGAGCGGATCGCCGACGCCGCGGGTCTGTTGCATCGATGGCGGCAGCGCGTCGCCGACTGGAGCACGCACATCTCCGTCCCGATGCCCGCAGACATCCTCGAAGCCGCGTATCGTGCTTTCGACCGGAACCTCGACGTGCCGGCGGTTCTCGACCTGATGCGACACGTCGAGTCCGACGCCGCGATCGCCCCGGGCGCCAAATTCGAAACCTTTGTCCACCTCGACCGGGTGCTCGCCTTCGATCTACCCCGCCACCTCGGCGGCCCGCACTCGTGAGATTCACCGTCCCGAGCCGCCGTGCGCCGGCGGGCAACACAGTCCCGTGTCCCGCGCCGCGGAGCTGGCACCCGGAAACGGGTACACCTGCATGCGGCTCGGGATATCACCGAGACCGGCTTCGTCAGCGGCTCACACCCAACGCGGCCATCGTCGGTCAGCCTCAGCAGGCTGATTGCGGTGCTGCCGCCCTGCGCTGACGGAACCCGCAAGGGAGCAACCCCATCGCGGAACGGCCTTCCAATCAGTGTGCGCGCGAGCGATGTCTGCCGAACGGTTGATTGACAATATCGGCGATGGGAGCGACTTATCACCTCGCCGGGGTGGTCGGGATCCGCGAGATCGGCGCTCTGGTGTGTGCGGGCTCCTCGGGGGTGGCAGCATCGTGGCCGCAGGGTCGGCTGGCCCGGGCCGATCTGCGGGCTCCGGTGACTCCGCACCAAAGGTTCGAACCCCACCGACGGGACGGTAAACAGCAGGTCAGCGCTGATATTTAGCATGCTTCGACTTGCATGTTTGCATTAGCGGTGATTCCCCGCTCTGGACGCCCGGAGGAGAATCAAGGCCATGAGCACACAGCACGATGACCACGCGATCCGCGACGGCGTGAACTGCGTAGCCCCGCCACCTGACAGTGTCATCGAGCGCGTCACCCCCGCACTCCGCGCCGCACTTTTCCGGGAGGAGAGCCGACTGGCAGAGCGATGCGCCTCGGCTGCGACCGTCGAACTGCACGACGCAGCCATCAAGGCCGTGAACCTCGCGCATGCAAACCTGAGCACGTTCCTCGCCGCCGACACTGCGCATCCCGACAGTCCCACCTCGCAGAGCGACTACTACCGCTTCGCCTACGCACTGATCGATAGGATCACCGAGGCACGCAAAGCCGGCGTCGACGTCAGGCTCGACAAGCTCGAGATCCGGCGCTGACGTCAAATCAGATCAAGAGCAACGTCGGCCCGGGTGGGGCAACCCACAGTGCAGAGGTGGTGACCGGGTGTGATCCATCAAGAGATCCGGGAGTGGGTCGCGGAGTTGATGAAACTCGACATCGCCACGGCCAGCCCCGGAGAGTTGGCCAAACTCGACGCCATGACCGCGCTGGCCGAACGGCAGTATGTGCAGCAGCTGCTGAGCCTCCACGAATTCAGGCCGCCGGCGGGCTGAACCAGGCTAGAACGCCAGCACCGCGACCTGCGATAAGACAGTTAGGGTGGGATCGTTTCCGTTCACGAGGTGACCACCATGGGTTCTGCAGGTATCGACTTCAATCTGGCCTTCGCCGCGTTTCTGCACTGGCTCCACATCATGTTCGGCCTGAACGTCGCCGTCTGACAGAAACGCTCACATCGCCGACCCCGCATCGGCTGCCTGCATCGGCGCCGGGGTCGGCCCAATACTTCCCCACCGCCGTCCCCCACACACCCAATCCGTCCGGCCGACTCTGCACAGGGGCGTTGCGGGCACACACCAGAGGGTAACGAAGGACAGCTGGATAGTATGTCTCGTCCTTCAGCGCCCACGAAAAACAATTCTTCGCCTGAATTCAACTGAGGTGCAACAACTTCCCCGTCCGGATTGATACCCAGCGACAAAATGGGGTGGCCGTTTCGAAAGACTCCGCGGCGTCGCTGTCGTCGACCCCGTGGCAGGAGACGGTGATTCTCGTGCTGGCCGCCAACTGCTCGGGGACGTCTCCGGCAGCTCGTCGGGATCGGCGGCTCAGGGTGCGTCGTAGTCGGTGGCCATGACTCTTTACCTCGTACTCGGCGTGCGCGGACCCGCCAGGCGCCAGGGTCCGGTGGCGGGCCCACGGACGGCGGCGTCGGGGGCTGGGGCGGCACCACCCTCGAGGCGGAGGCCATCGTGACCAGACCCGGGGTCCGCGGCACTCCGTGTTGTTATGCCTGCCAGTCGAATTCAAAATTTCGGTACGCTGAGGGGCGGTTGAGCGCTTGGCCGTGGTTGTCGCCGCCGACGATGCCGTGCCCGGTGGTCTGCACCGAATTCCGCGTCGCGCAGAAAGTCTCCTCGACCGCAGTGAACATGGACTGTGACGGCTTGCGGATGTTGGAACGGAAGCACAGCCCGCGCTCCCGACGAGGAGATCTTGAGTGGCGATGTTGGCGCCGACGGCGAAGCCGGGACCGTGCATCGAATCGGTCGGGCAGCGACGAGCTGTTCGCGCCTTCACCAGGCGAAAGCTGCGGACAGCACACACCGGCCCGTTCGGCCCGACGAAAACACTCGCGCGACCTACTGGAATGCGCCGAAACCGAGGTGCCGCCCGCACGGGCCGCCGACGGGCGAACTACTCCCGCGTGCCTGACCCGGTCGCCGGAGACACGGGGCATTCCCCGGTCGGCACAGGCGATTCCGGGACATCGGCCGGAGGTACGGACGCCCAGTAATCGTCGTCGGGCGAGCAGATTTCGACGGTGCGGTCGGCGACCGCGCGGACGACGTCGGTGAGTGTGCCGGCCCGCAGAGCGCGTCGCTGATGGACGGCGCCGTTGCCGTGGGCCAGGACCCGCGCCACCGCCGCCCGCGCACAGGCGTAGTCCTCGAGGGCGGTGCGGACGTGCGCGAGAAGGAGAGCAAGGAGCCGGGATGCCGGCATCAGATTTTGCGAGGTCGGGTCGATTCCGTGTCCGGTCAGACCGTCGTGGGCGGCACGCCAGCACGCCGCCCGCAGCAGGTCGTCGCCGACCGGCCGGGCGAGATCCCCGCGCCCGAGTTCCGACAGTGCGGTGATGACCAGCCCCCGGACCAGGAACGCGAGCAGCACGGTCTCGTGCACCGTGGCGGGGACGTCGCTGATGCGGATCTCGATGGTGGCAGATGCGCGGACAGCCGCGCATCCCAGTAGACCATCGCCGGATCGAGGACGCTGCCGCAGTCCAGCATCGCCGCGACCGCGGCGTCGTAGTGTCGCGCCGACCGGAAACACGGTGGCGGTCCCGCGCTCGGCCACCGCGCCCACAGGATGCGGCGCCAGCTGGCATATCCGGTGTCCACGTTGGCGGCGATCGGCGAGTTCGCCGTCAACGCCAACAGCGCGGGCAGCCAGGGCCGCAGGTGATTGCTGACCTGCACCGCCGTGTCCCGGTCGGGAACGCAGACATGGACGTGGCAGCCGCAGATCACCTGCTCGGCCAGTGCGCCGAACCCATCGGCCATCGGCCATCCGCCGGTACCGCGGTGTGTCGGTGATCGCCCGCGGCAACGGACCGAGCACGGGAACCCCGGTGGCAAGCAATCGGGTCCCGGACCGGGCGGCCGCGGCGGCAGCGAGTGATCGGGCCCTGCACAGCTCCCGAACCAGATCCGATATCCGCGCGCAGACCGGGGTGGCCGTTTCGATCTGGCATCGTGCGAGTTCGAGCTGCAGATCGATGCCGAGCGCCGTTCCATCCTCCACCACCGCAGCGTTGCGGTGTTGCGGCGCACCCGTGTGGGAATCGACCAGGATGAACTCCTCCTCGACCCCGATCGTGGGAGGGACACCCGACGCGGCGCATTGAGCGGAACCCGCGGGATTCGACGGAAGAACGGATGCCCTCGACGTCGGCGGCCCGGCACCCGGGCTCCGCGGCATTACCTCCATAGAGTCAGCGTTGCACGCCGGTGCGGGTGTGGCCAGGGCACGGGAGCTCGCCCCCGGACGCCGTCGACGTGCCGGGCGCGATCACCCACGGCGGCGACCGGTCTGCGACCGACCCGCCGCGGCGAGGACCGGCCGGCGGGGCACCGACCTGCCGCAGACGATCGGCTCGACGCCGCGCGGGTGGAGCACCGGGGTCGTCCGCCGGTCGAACGGGAGCGTCCGGCCGACCACCGGCAGCGACGCGTTCTCGGGGTCCGAGCCGATCCGCCCCGTTGCGGCCGGCGGGCGGGCGTGGCTATAGCGGCTCACGATTTTCGAACATCCGGCGCCTTCGCCGACCGATCCGATCGCTCGCCACCGACCCCCGGCTCGGCGGCGATGTACGAGTCACAGACCGTCGCGCCCAAGCACAGACCAGATCGACCGATCGAGGGTGAGCTGCTGTCATGGACAGTCGAACAGCCGGCCGGGATACCGATACAGATCGGCGACGGCCATGACATCGGCGAAGAACCGATCCCCGTAGACCCTCAGCTGCTCGTTGAGAAGAGCGATAACCGCGTCGCCGCCGCCCATACTTCCGGTCGCCGGGGTGTAGCGACCGTATCAGCGTTCACCCACGATCCGCGACGGATCGATGCTTCAGCAGTCAGGCTGCTGCAACGCGACTGCCGATAGCGCGCGCGCAGAGCAGTTCATTGAGGCGATCGACGCAGGTGCCGCACCCCCAACCGGCTCCGCACTTCTCGCCGATCGCATCCGCGCTGTCCGCGCCGTCGTCCATGTGCTCGTGCACCTCTTCTTCGGTGACGGCCTTGCAGATGCAGACGAACATTGGAGCTCCCTTACGAACCAATCCAGTTAGGTAAGGGTTACACCATTCGAGCGCATCCGCAAGGGTAGCCTTACCGAAAGTTTCCAGAATTCCCGACGAACGGGACCACGCCTCGGGCACCCCGAATTACCGGATACGGAGAAGGGGCCGAAGTGGCCGCCGGGGTACATCCGCACCTCGGCGTCGGGTGCCTTGGCCGCGGCCTTCAGTGCAACTGTGGGTGAAGGTGACCACCTCGTGCTCCGCGATCTGAAGAGCACCGGGCTGGTGATCGCATGCACCTGCGTCGTCGGCCGAGATCGGGCGGCCTGCAACGCCGCCCGTCCCGGCGTCTCGTTCCGCCACGTCGACCCCGGCGATCCATCGCCCGGTATCCCGCCTCGGCGTCGCGGGTGGTCATCGCCGCGAACGTTCCCCGTGGCCCGACCACCGGGAACATGCCCGGCGGTCGCCGCAGCAACGGCCGGAACCGGTCACGCGGGTACGCGGGTACGCGGGTACGCGGGTACGCGGGTACGCGACCACCGTGTGCCCACGCCCGACCATCCCGAGCGGGGCAGGGTGGCCAGCCCGTCGACGTACGGGACCTGCGCGACGACCGCCGCAACGCGCCGGTCCCGCGCGGGCATTGTCACGTTAACTGAGAGGTTCTGCAGGGCATAGGATTCGGGTGCGGCATTGTCCGATTCGGATGTTGCTGTGAGTGGTTCAGGCGGCGACCGCGGTGTCGGAAGCTCAGCGCTGGTCGGACATCGCGACAGCGCTGGCACAGAGCACAGAGTGGTCGACTGCCTACCAGTTCGCTTGTCTCCCACGGGCGACGAGGACGTCGTCCGCGCCCGCGTCGATGCGGGTGCCGAAGTCGCGGCTGATCCCGTCGAGAACCCGCCGCAGCCATGCGGTGTCACTTGTCGACGCGCGTTGCAGTTGCATCCGCCGGGATCTCATCGGCACCATTCGTAGCTCGAGCAGTTCGTGCGTGCGCGCGTCGAGGGTCACCAGGTAGAGCAGCCGCAGATCGTCGCGGTAGCGTTCGTGCCCTCGGATGCCCTCGTAGTCGTTGATCAGGTCGCCGCAGCCGTACAAGATCGGATGGCCACGATAGATCTCGAGCGGCCGCGGGTGATGGGACGAGTGCCCGAAGACCACGTCGACGCCACCGTCGACGAGCCGATGCGCGAACTCGACATGCGCGTTCGGCACGTCGTATCCCCAGTTCGAACCCCAGTGCAGAGAGACCACCACCACGTCCGTGTCCCGCCGTATCAGCCGTGTCCGGTCGAGCACACGGTCCACCTCGGCGCCGGTGGGTTCCGAAAGGTACGCGACACCGGGCCGGCCCCGGCGGGCCGCCCCGTGCGGCGAGACCCCGCTCGACGACATACCTGCCGCCCAGATCAGCAGCCGACTCGTCCCGGCCTTCACGACCACGGGACACCACGCCTGCGCCACGGTGCGCCCCGCACCGACGGTCCGCACGCCGTTGCGGGCCAGCGCGTCCAGGGTCTCCACGAGCCCATCGGCACCGAAGTCGAGAAGGTGATTGTTCGCTAGAACGCAGACGTCGATCTGCGCAGCGGTGAGCACCCCCAGGTTCGACGGATGCATTCGGTAGTTGATTCCCTTGGGCGCGAAGCGCGCACAGGTGGTGACGGTCGTTTCCAGGTTGATCACACGGGCGTGGGGCTCCGCCGCGTCGAGGACGCGCAGCGCCTCACCCCACGGCCACCCGAACCCGACGGGGCCGGGGATCGAGCCGTTCCGCTTCTCCGCCAACGCCACGTACTCGCGGGCATCGCGAACGCAACGCTCCCGCAACTCCGGGTCGCCGGGAAACGGGAGGATCTGGTCGACTCCCCTACCGGTCATCACGTCGCCGGCGAGGAACATCGTGATGGTGTCAGGCACGAACGCCGGCTCGGTCGAGCTGAGAGACCCGTTGGGGGCTCAGCTCGAGGATGACACCGATATCACGCACCGACAGACCCGATCGGCGCAGATGCGCCACCGCGGCCCGCGAGGCCCGCGCCGCACATTCCTGCGCGTGGGCGGCGGACTCGACTTGCAAGTGGGCCGCTCGGGCCTCCATGAGCGCCGCGGAATCTCCGATCTCGTAGTCGAGTTCCACCTCGACGTCCTCGGCCGGCACATCCTCGACCAGATGCACGGCCTCCGCCACGATGGCAGACACCTGATCGAGCCGCCGAGCCTGGGTGAGCACGCCTTCGACTCCCGGAACCTCCACCACCCACCAGCCGCCGCGACGGGTGGCCGTCGCCGTCACCTTCATCACGAACCACTTCCTACCCGGCCCGCATCTCGTGCGAAACTCGCCCCTCCAACGCCAAGTCTAGTCCCCCTCTACTGAGCACAACCACACTGACAGAAGACATTTAGTCTGTGTGACCGCGGGAATCTCGACCCGTCGGTACCGGCACACTCACCAGAAATCCAAGGCCTGTGCAGTCGCGGTGGACTCCGCGTGCGTGGGCCGTAGTGCACCGCCGATGGCGTAGACGGTGTGTCCGACCGTCGCAACGGACATCCCGTGCGCCCCGCTGGGCATGGGCGGCAACGGTGACCTGGTCCCCGACGCGACGTCGTAGGCCTCGACCGTCGACAGCACCCGGGTCGGCTGTTCACCACCGACCGCGACGATGCGACCGTCGATGAACGCCGCACCGAGCCCACCGCGGGGAGTGGGCATGGCAGGCAACGTCGTCCACGTTCCCGCGGCCGGGTCGAACCGCTCGACCGCGGCAGTGTTCTGGTCCGACGCCAGGTCCCGCGCACCGATCGCATAGAAGTAGGTCCCGTCCGACACTCCGGCCAGATGCTCCCGTGGCGTCGGGATGTCCGAGACGGTCGTCCACTTCGTTCCGTCGAACACTTCCGTCGTCGGTACCAGTGCGCCGTTCGCCTGTCCCCCGGCGACCACGATCCTGTCGCCGACCACGGCCGCGGCACCAGCCGCCCGCGGTTCGTTCAACGGGGGCAGGTCCACCCACGTGCCATGGCATCGTCAACTTGGCTGTGCGGGTGACCGCTGGGAGGATGGGCGACCGTGCCCAGCGCAGATTCGTCGTACAAGGGCTTCCGCTACCCGAAGGAGATCATCAGCCACGCTGTGTGGCTGTATCCCCGCTTCGCGTTGAGCCTGCGTGACGTGCAGGAACTGATGTTCGAACGCGGCGTCGTGGTCTCGCACGAGACGATCCGGCAGTGGTGCGCGAAGTTCGGCCAGTCCTATGCCAACCAGCTGCGCCGCCGCCGGCCGCGCCCTGGCGACAAGTGGCACCCCGACGAAGTGTTCATCCCGATCAACGGCGAGCGGATGTACTTGTGGCGTGCGGTCGACCAGGACGGTGTGGTGCTCGACATCCTCGTCCAGTCGCGTCGAAACACCAAGGCTGCCAAGCAGTTCTTCCGCAAGCTGCTCAAGGGTCTGCGGTACGTGCCGCGGGTGCTCGTGACAGACAAGCCGGCCAGCTACCAGGTGGCGCACCGCGAGATGCTGGCCTCGGTCGAACATCGCCGGTCGAAGTATCGTCAGCAATCGGGCCGAGAACTCGCATCAGCCGACTCGGCAACGGGAGCGCCGGATGAAGCGGTTCGCCTCACCCGGACAGACGCAACGGTTCCTGTCCGCGTTCTCCGGCATCACGGGGCACTTCCAGCTGCGGCGGCACATGTTGTCGGCATCCGACTGGCGTCGCGAGATGACGGACCGCTTCGCGGTGTGGCGCGAAATCACCGCGGCCGCCACCGCTGCCCGAACAACGCACCCAGCCAATAAATTCCGGGCAGAGGCGAGCCCAAACCGCCTGCGCCGCTGCGACTATCACTCAAGTTGACGTGCCCTATAAGTGGTGCGTGGTCCGCGAGCGAGCTTTTTCAGCCGCACAGACCGCGACTCGTATCGCTACTGGGTTGTTGTAGAAGTGCGTGCACAGCAGATGACCGCAACGTCCGGTCTCGGCTTCATTTCCCGGCCGGATGGAAGCTGGTGGGCATCCACGTCCCGCGGCCGTTGGAGCGTCCTGCGCTCATCCTCGGTGTAGCCGCCCCAGATTCCGTGGCTCTCACGTGCCTCGAGGGCGTGGTCGAGGCACTGTGTACGTACGGGACACCGTCGGCAGACCTGTTTGGCAGCACGGATGCGACTCGAACGGGGATCACCGCGTTCATTGTCGGCATAGAAGAACACCGACGGGTCGGCATCTCGGCACGCGGCAGACAATTGCCAATCCCACGACTCTGCGATCGGCGACGGAAGCCGCAACATTAATGCAGGCAACTGCGTTCCCCTCTCGCTAGCCGGTACGCGCGAATCAACCCGGCGGTGGAGCTGTCCCCAACGTAGGCGGCGCCGTCTGGGTCCCAGAGAGCGGAACCCAATTCCAGAGCCGATGTCTTGCCGAGCTCGACCCCCCACTGGTCGAACGAGTCGATGCCCCACACGATTCCTTGCACGAAGACCTGGTGTTCGTACAAGGCGATCAGCTGTCCGAGGGTCGACGGTGTGAGCTTCGTGCCCAGGATCGATGTCGACGGCCGGTTTCCCGGCATCACCTTGTGCGGGACGAGTTCGGGAGGTGTTCCATCGGCGGTGACCTCAGCAGCGGTTTTTCCGAATGCCAGAACCTTGGACTGGGCGAGCATGTTCGCCGTCAGCACACCATGCATCGATCCCTCGCCATCGAGCGTGGGCAGGTCCTCGATCGGCCGCGCGAACCCTATGAAATCCACCGGAATCAACCGGGTTCCCTGGTGCAGTAATTGATGGAATGCGTGCTGACCGTTGGTACCGGGCTCACCCCAGAACACCTCACCCGTCGCCGCACCAACGGGAGTCCCGTCCGCCCGTACCGACTTGCCGTTCGATTCCATCGCCAGTTGCTGCAGGTACGCCGGGAACCGCACGAGGTCGTTCGAGTACGGCAGCACCGCGCGTGAATCGGCGCCGAAGAAGCTGGCATACCAGACGCCCAGCAGACCCAGGAGGACAGGCGCATTCGACTCGATGGGGGCCGTGCGGAAGTGCATGTCGAGCTGGCGCATGCCGTCGAGGAATTCCGCGAAGCGTTCTCGTCCGATGGCGGCCATCACCGCCAGCCCGACGGCCGAACCCACCGAATACCGTCCCCCGACCCAATCCCAGAACCCGAACGTGCTCTCCGAATCGATACCGAAGGCGGCCACCCGTACTGCATTGGTCGAGACGGCCACGAAATGATGCCGGACCGCGTCTTCACCGAGCGTCTCGGTGAGCCACCTACGGGCCGCCTGCGCGTTGGTCATGGTCTCCAACGTCGAGAACGTCTTGGAGACCACGACGAACAGCGTGCTGGCGGGATCGAGGTCCGACAGCGTCGACACCAGATCCGCGGGGTCGACATTCGACACGAACCGCACCTCGGGTCCGTCTACATAGTGGCGCAGCGCGCGGTAGACCATGGCCGGGCCAAGATCCGAGCCACCGATGCCGATATTCACGACCGTTTGGATGGGCTGACCGGTGACGCCGCGCCAGTCACCGGACCGGATCCGGTCGGTAAACGCACCCATCCGATCCAACACATGGTGGACATCGCTGACGACATCCTGCCCGTCCACCATCAGGGTGACACCGCGGCGTTCTCGCAGCGCTGTATGCAAGACTGCTCGATCTTCGGACACGTTGATGTGCGCACCGGCGAACATCGCGTCCCGCTGCTCCTCCACCCCGGCGGCGCAGGCGAGGTCGAGGAGTAGACCGAGGGTTTCACGGGTCACCCGGTGCTTGCTGTAGTCCACATACAAGTCACCGGCGGTGACGGTGAGGTCTTTGCCGCGGTGCGGGTCGGTGTCGAACAGCTCCCGCAGATGCAGCGCCGCGACCGCCTGCTGGTGATCGGTGAGCTTCTTCCACAGCGGGTTTCGGGTGACGTCGATGACCGTGGTCATGGCAGTGCTCGCAGCCGCGGGGCGAGATCTTTCTCGAACAGCTCCAGGAACCGCTTCTGATCGTGCCCGGGAGCGTGGAACACCAGGTGATTGAGCCCGGCATCGAGATACGGGCGGATCTGCGCCACCGCCTCATCCGGATCCGACGCCACGATCCACCGCTTCGCGACCTGCTCGATCGGCAACGCATCCGCCGCCTTCTCCATCTCGATCGGATCCTCGATCGAATGCTTCTGCTCCGGCGTCAACGACAACGGCGCCCAGAACCGCGTGTTCTCGAGCGCCAACTCCGGATCCGTGTCGTACGAAATCTTGATCTCGATCATCTTGTCGATCTCCGCCACATCCCGGTCGGCCTTGGCCGCCCCCTCCGCGACCGCCGGCATCAACTTCTCCGTGTACAACTCCATCCCCTTACCGGACGTGCAGATGAACCCGTCACCACTGCGACCGGCGTACCGGGCCACCACCGGACCACCCGCGGCGATGTACACCGGGATCCCACCCTCCGGCACGTCGTAGATCGACGCCCCCTTCGTGGAGAAATAGTCGCCCTCGAAATCGACCCGGTCACCCAACCAGAGCTCCCGCATCAACCGGACCGCCTCCCGCAGCCGCGCGAACCGCTCCTTGAACTCCGGCCACTCCCCCGCAAAACCGGTCGCGATCTCGTTCAGCGCCTCACCGGTACCCACCCCGAGCATGATCCGCCCCGGATACAGACACCCCATCGTGGCGAACGCCTGCGCCACCACCGCCGGGTTGTACCGGAACGTCGGCGTCATCACCGACGTCCCCAACTGCAACCGCTCCGTCCGCTCCCCCACCGCCATCATCCACGCCAGCGAGAACGGCGCATGACCACCCTCGTGCCGCCACGGCTGGAAATGATCCGACACCGTCGCCGAATCCATCCCGTGCCGCTCCGCCAGCACACCCAGCTCCACCAACTCCCGCGGACCGAACTGCTCCGCAGACGCCTTGTAACCCAGCTTGATCATGACTGCACCGCCTCCATTTTCCGGACCTGATGTCCGCCGAACTGCTGCCGTAGAGCCGAAACCGCCTTCATTGCCGGCGAATCCAGCTGTCGGGAGAGAATCGCGCGAACAGGACGGCCGAGAAACGGAACCGGCACCGCGGGAGCGATGGCCTCTCCGATGGTCCAGCGGCCCTCTCCGAGTCCTCGGGGAACCCGGATATCGAGCTCAAACCTGGGTCCTCCCGGAGTGCAGCCACCAGAAGTTCGAGCAGCCAGGGTCGCACCACGGTGCCCTTCTGTCACGCTCTCATCACGCTGTCAACCGCGGTGATGCGGGGTTCGCGGCCAGAAAGTTCATAACCTTCGGCGTACGCCTGCATCAAGCCGTACTCGATACCGTTGTGAACCGCAACGCTCAGCGCGGCCGCCTCGATCCGGAAGCGTTCGCCGAGGGACCGGCCCACGATCTCACGCGCAACGGTGAAAACGGTGCCAGCCGGGGTGCCCGAGGTCGGTGAGCACCCGTCGATCGGCGGGTGGATCCCTCTCGCCCGAAGGATCTGCCGCAGCCGACGGTGATACCTGTCGAGAGTCATGCCGAAGGTCTCGAAGACATCGCCGGCGGATGCCCCACCGAAGGGCGCCCACTGGGCGGCGAATTCGAGGAGTTCGTTGTCCTCGCGGTTCATTCCCGAGTTCTCCTACACCCTCGCTGTGCCCGCACGATCGCCTCGGCCGCCGAGGCGCCGACCCAGATGGCCGTGGGGATCCCGTGGAGTATCGGCGGGCGACATCCTCGTCGATCGGCCGAGGAGGTTGCCGTCCGGGTCCACCGTCCGGAGGTATTCCAACTCCGTCGCGCTCGGCGCTTCCATCGGATGGGCATCGGGTGCGAGCTGTACGTCCCAGCCGGTTGCGGTACGGATGAGGGCCAGGGCCGCGTCCGCGTTGTCGGCCAGATCGGAGAACCACGCGGACAGTACGTACACCCCATCCCTTTTCCGGAGGTGGCCGATGTCCGTGGCGATGACGTCGAGGTGGGTGCCCCGGTAGCTGATGAACCGTGCCGTCTCGACAAACTTGCGCGGGTCGGCCGCCACCACGGCGATCGTGGTCACCTGCGCCGCGATGTCGGTGCTCCCTCCGCCGCCGACCAGGAAGTTGCCCGAGGGCGAGCGATTGCTGTTGGCATTGCCGTGGCTGTCGATGACCCCGGCCGACAGTACCGCGATCGTCGTCTCCGCTGTCGAGGGAAGCAACATTCCGAGCACCTCGAGGGTGCTGCTGAGGTGCCGCGCGGTCGGCAGATTACGGGTATTGGAGAGGGTGGCGTCATGGGGCCGGGGGACGTAGCCGAGGACACCGCTCTCGAAGACCAAATCGACGACGTGCGCGGTCGCGAGGAGCGTGGCCCGTCCCAATGCGGCCGCGAGGTGCGACAGCCCGGCACCGGCCACAACGGTGCGAGTCCCCGACGCCCGCGCCACCGCCTCCATCGCGCGGGCACCGGATACGGCGAGACGCTCGCTCACGGTCATCTCACTGACCTCGACAGACTTCGGTTCGTCATCGAGTGCGTCGATGCGCCAGGACTCGTCGAGATCCATGGCAACCAGATGTTCGATTCGCTCTCGGCCGAGCTGGCTGAGGTATTGCCCGCGGCCCGGTAGGTCGATCCACCGCTCGCTGAAGGACTCCGCGTCCTCGACGGTTCGCAGACGCCCCAGTTCGGCGAGGAAGGCGTAGTCCTCGCCGTAGCCGGACGCTCCCTCCACCCGCACCGGGACCGGCGAGGCGGCCGGGTGTGCACCGAAGGGCACCTGCGCGACACCGAGAACCCGGGCCGCGGGCACCCGCACGTGGCCCGCCCACCGACGCAGCTCCGCCGGGGACACGATGTGATCGGCCGTGAGGATGACGCCCTTCCGGGCGGCGTAGACGGTGTGGAGGTCCTCGGCGAAGGGCGGGAATATCACCCCATTGCCGTCCCAGTCCGCGACCGGGCAATGGATGAGCGACACATCCGGGCGCAGCGCGGGCATCACCGAGCGCTCCGAGCCATCGAACGGATCCACCACGATCCTGGTGCCTGGCCCGAATCCTGCGGGCAGGTCCGTGCCGTCCATCGTTCCGGCCGGCACGAAGGGCCACCCGAGCGCCCCGGCGAGTACCCTCTGGATCAGGGCCAGGATGGACCATTCCTCGACGACCAGCGAGCCGTCCTTGACCGCCTGTGCGAGGATCGAGTTCGGTCGCACCGCCGGATAGGTGGTCGCCGCGAACGAGGTGATGAGCTTGTCCACCCCGCCCGAGGCGACGAGGAGGCCGAGCTCCGCGCGCAGGGACGCGGAGATGACGGTCAGGCCGCGCAGTCGACCGGACCGCGCCTGCCGGATCACCTCGAACAGCGCGGCATACGCCCGCGTGGAGAGCCAAGGAAAGTGGATCGCGTCGCCGGGCCGGACCTCCTGCTCGACGAGCTGCTCGAGCGGCTGCACTCGTGAGCGGGCGGGCGCGGTGGCGACCGCGTCGTAGCGGAAGGCCTCGGCCGCTCGCAGGGGGACGGCGACGTCGGGGAAGGTGATGGGTTCCACCCTGAGAGTCCAATCTGTTTGGTGATGCCGGCTGGTGCCTCGTCCTCGAAGTCCGTTGATCGCGAGAAGACTTCGGGCGCGGGCACTAGTGCGTCGTGGGATAAGTAACTTGACGGTCGAGGCTTCGGGTACGAGCCATTAGACGATGTTGTTGCTCATATGTCACCCACTCGCAGTGGATTTCGATCAAGCGCCGATATCGCAGACAGACCGTAGACGAACTCACTGGAGGTGACGCCTTTCCGAAGTTGGGACACCTGGAACCCGACAGCTGCTGTTAGTCGGCGTTTGTACTCGGTGATGTCGATTGCGAATGCGGCGGTGATATCCCTCGGAGCAGGCCCACCGAGCGGTTTCCAAAGAAGCGCAAAGTCGAGAATGTCGTTGTCACTAAGGTGGTTCCACATTTCGTTCCTATATGAGGCGCGTGCTCAAGTTTGCGTAACTGCCTGGGATCTGTCGGATCGCCGGCCGCCCGCTCCGTCGACGTGAGCCGCCGAGCGACTCACGGAACGGGATGAGGATCGTCCGTTCGCAGGGGGTGCGGGGTATGTGCTCGCCAAACTGCGCATTTCCCGTTGAGCGCAGTTGGAATCAGGTATGACCTGCCACAAACGTTCGATGAACCGGAGCCGCGACATTCCGAAGTGAACGAGGATCTCTTCCTCGTCCGGACCGCCGTATGGTGTCCACATACTGGCGAACTCGATGAGGCGCTCCGCCTCGGTGTCGCGATGCTTGCGCGTGCGGTTGACCTCGGCCCATGCGGCGCGTCGCCGCTGGGACCATCTGCGATACTCGCGAGAATTCATCGGATTGAACGATCTACTCAGGGCCTGTGGTGGCCTTCGGGATTTGGTCGTCCTCGCAGCGGCAAGGCGTAAAGCGGAGTGACATCAGTTCAGGGGTGACTGTCAAGTTACTGTAATTTCCGCACGGCGCACTAGAGGTCGAGAACCAGTCGCGCAGACCTCGAACGCCCCACGCAGACCATCATCCGGTCACCGCACGCGCGCTCCTGGTCGGTGAGCAGCTGATCGTGATGCTCCGGCTCGCCTTCGAGGACGCGCACTTCACAGGCCCCGCAGTAGCCCTCTTCGCAGTCCGAGAGGAAGTCCGGGATCGCTTCGCGCACAACATCGATCAGGGTGCCGTCAGCCGGCACGGTTAGCACTGCACCGGTGCGGCGCAACTCGACCTCGAAGCTGTTGCCGCCCGATTCCGTCTGGATTGCGATGCCGCCGCGCGGGACGCTCGATGACGCACCGAAACGCTCCACGTGCAGAGCATCCGGCGCGAACCGCGTGGCTGCATGCTCCTCTGCCGCCCGAATCAGACCCTCGGGCCCACAGCAGTAGATCGCGGAATCGATTGGCGCACGGCCGAGCACGGTATCGAGGTCGAGCATCCCGTGCACGTCCTGCGGTACGACCTCGATGTTCCCCATGCCGAGTTTGTCCAGGTCGTCGAGAAAGGCCATCGACGTCTCACTGCGGCCGCCGTAGATCAGGGTCCACGGCACGCCGCGGCGACTGACCTCGCGCGCCATGGCGAGGATCGGAGTGATGCCGATTCCCCCGGCCAGGAACAGGTAGGAGGGGGCGTCGACGAGCCCGAAGTGGTTGCGCGGTCCCCGCACCGACAGCGACCGCCCCACCAATGCGGTGTCGTGGATCTCGCGCGAACCGCCGCGGCCGTGCTGATCCCGCAGCACCGCGACGGTGTACGCGGCGCGGTCACCGGGGTCCCCGCACAGCGAATACTGGCGCACCTTCCCCGAGGGGAGGACCAGGTCCAGATGCGCCCCCGGGGTCCAGGCCGGCAGCTCCGCGCCGCTCGGATCGACCAGCCGGATCGAGACGACACCCTCCGCCTCCCACGTCACCTGTTGCACAAGCAGCTCATACACGCGCTGCAGATCAGCGTCGAGGCCAGCGTTTGTCATGCGAATTCATCCGTTCACAATTGTTCGTCGTTGCATTTCTTGACATGGCGTCGTGGTCTGGCGCGGGCCGCCGTGGCGCGCGGCGCGGTCGGACCGGTCTGGCGTGACTACCCCAGGATCTGGCGATCGTTGATCTGGTGCGTCCAGGTGTACTCGAGCAGACCGTCGGTCCCCATCTCACGGCCGTAGCCGCTGTCCTTCACCCCGCCGAAGGGGGCACCGGGATCGAATGCGGCCATGCCGTGCTTGTTGATGAACGTGACGCCCGCGTCGATATGTCCGGCCATCTCCCAGGCGCGACTCGGGTCGGTGGTCCAGATGCTGGAGGTCAACCCGTACGGCGTCGCGTTCACCAGCGAGATGGCCTCGGCGTCCGAGCCGAAACCGATGATCGGCAGGGCGGGTCCGAACTGCTCGTCGGCGACGATTCGCTCCTCCCCGCGCACCTGCGTGACCAACGAGGGCAGGTGGAAGTACCCGCCGCTCCACGACCCCTGGTCCCTCGCGCGGCCGAACGACTGCACCTTCGCACCGGAGGCTTCGGCGTCCGCGAGCATCGCGGTGAACCGCTTGAACTGTCGCTCGTTGGCCAAGGGACCCATCGTGACCTCGGGATCGAGGCCGTCGCCGACGACCACGTCCTGGAGGGCATCACCGAGCTTGGCGGTGACCTCCTCGAGCAGGCTGTCGTGTACATACAGCCGCTTCACCGCGAAGCAGACCTGACCGGAGGTCACGGTGAACGCGGCCACCAGCTTGCGGATGAGGTCGTCGTCGACGGTGACATCGTCGAGCAGGACCGCGGGATCGTTGCCGCCCAGCTCGAACACGCCTCTGCGCAAACGTGATCCGAGCGCCTGGGCGACCGCCCGGCCCGCCTCGAGTCCGCCGGTGAAGGCGATCATTGCGACGTCGGGATGGGCGCTCAGCGCGGCACCGACCCGCTCGCCGGTGCCGGTCACGACGTTGACGACGCCGGCGGGCAGCGCTGCGCCGATTGCCTCGATGGCCTTGAGCACACCCAGTGACGCGAACGGGGAGGGTACGGCGACGATCGTGTTGCCCGCGAGCAATGCCGGGCCGAGCTTGACGCCCAGCAGTGCGATCGGCCAGTTCCAGGGAACGATCGCACCGACGACGCCGACCGGACGGCGGCGGACCTCGAGTCGGCCGGTGTCGTCGAACCGGCGGTCGGTGAGGACCTTGTCCAGCGCGTCGAGATCGTTGAGGTAGTGCGACCACGCCCACGGTGGGGACTGAAAGTCCATCACCGACTCCGCGAGGATCTTGCCCATCTCCCGGGTCAGCGCCTCCGGAGCCGAGGGGTCGATCGCCGCCAGCCGTGCGCCGGCCTCGGCTACCATCGCCGCCCGCTCGGCGAGGGGAAGGCGCGCCCACTCGAGCTGGGCCCGCTTCGCGGCGGATACCGCGACATCGACGTCGATTGCGGTTCCGTCGGGTATCGACCCGACGATCTCACTCGTCCGTGCCGGATTGATGACCGAGATCCGCCCGCCGTCACTTCCCGCGTGCCACCGGCCGTCGACATACATTTGCATCTCCAGTGCGCTCACAGCAGCACCACTCCCTTGGTGATTTCGTTCGCGGCCAGCCGGTCGAGGGCCTTGGGGACCTCGTCCAGTGCGAAGGTGGCGTCGATGACCGAATCCAGCGGCAGCCGGCCGTCCATGTAGAGATCGACGAACGCGGGTATGTCTCTTTGCGGGAGAATCGATCCGGCGTAGGTACCGGTCAGCCGCTTGTGCATCAGGAACCCGAACAGGTCGAAGGTGGCGGTCACCGAGGCGTCCATCACGCCGATGGCGACAGCCAGTCCGCCGGGGCGGACGGACTGCAGCGCGGTCTCCAGGGTGCCCTGTGCCCCCACCGCGTCGAAGCCGTAGTCGGCGCCCCTGCCGTCGGTGAGGTCGCGGATCGCGTCCACCGCGTCCGCCCCGGACAGGGTGAGCGTGTGCGTTGCCAGGCCCAGTTCGCGGGCCCGCGCGAGCTTGTGCTCGGCGATGTCGACCGCGATGACGGAGGTGGCCCCCATCGCGCGGGCACCCATCATCGTCGCGAGTCCGACACCGCCCGCGCCGATCACGACGACACTGCTGCCGGGTCGCACCTCCGCCCGGACGATCGCGGCCCCCAGACCGGTGGACCATGCGCAGCCCAGGCCGGCGAGCTTGTCGAGTGGCGCGTCCTGACGAATCTTTACCGCCGCGGTGGCGGGCACGACGGCGTACTCCGCGAAGGATCCCTGGCAGAAGAGGGTGTGCACGTCGTCATCGCCGGACCGGAGTCTGGTGGTGCCATCGAGCATCGTGCCCGAAAAGCCCACCGCGCCCTCGCACAGCACGTACTCGCCGCGCTGGCACTGGAAGCACGAGTGACACGAGGTGACGATCGAGCAGATCACGTGATCACCGACCGCGAGGTGGTCGACGCCGGGGCCGACCTGATCCACGATCCCGGCACCCTCATGCCCGAGGACGATCGGTCGCGGCGAGGGCAGGTGTCCCGCCAACACCGAGACATCGGTGTGGCAGATCCCGGAACTCACCAGGCGGACCCGCACCTCGCCCGCCTGTGGGCTGGGGTCCGGCAGCTCCTCGATCTCGATCTGGCCGACTCCGCGGCTGACTGCAGCTCTCATGTGTATCTCCTGCACGTGGTGTGATGTGTGAGAAGCGCGCGAATCGCGCTGTGGCCGTTTATTGCTGGGGCGTGAAGACGATCGGCAGTGAGCGGATGACCCGGGTCTGCCCCTCCGATATCCGCACCGCGGCCGGGTCGGCCAATCGGTAGTCCGGGATCCTGCGGAGGACCTCGTCGACCATGATGCCGAGCTCGAGCCGGGCCAGCGGGGCTCCCGGGCAGCGGTGCACACCCGCGCCGAACGCGAGGTGCCGGTTCGGCTTTCGGTCCAGGACGATCGTGGCCGGTTCGTCGAATGCGGCCTCGTCGTGGTTTGCCGACAGCCAGGACATCCACACCCGCTCGCCCTCCGGGATCACGGTCCCAGCTACGTCGACCTCACAGGTGGTCGTGCGGGCGAAGCCCGGGACCGGTGTGACGTAGCGCAGGAACTCTTCGATCGCGGAGTTCAGCAACTCGGGCCGTGCCTGCAGCTGCGACCGCAGATCGGGGTGACGGTCGATCAGGGTGAAGATGTGGTTTGCCGCAGCGGCGGTTGTCTCGCCGCCCGCCCCGGTCAGGGACAGGTAGATGTCGAGCGCCTCCTCCTCGGTGACCGGACGGTCGTCGATGGTCGACGCGAGCAGGTGGCTGGCAAGGTCTTTGGTCGGGTTCTCCCGGCGGTCCGCAATCAGCCGAACGTAGTAGTCGCGGATCTCCATCTGCAACGCCATCCCTTCCTCCGGCGTTGCGACCGAGACCAATCCCAACGACCAAGCGCTGAATCGGGATACGTCCTCGTCGGGAATCCCGAGGAGCCAGGTGATCACCCGCGACGTCAGCGGGAAGGCCAGGTCCCGCGCCAGATCTGCCTCGCCGGCGGTGACGAACCGTTCGATCAGTTCCACGGCGTGCTTACGGATCTCACCCTCGAGCTCGGCGATCCTGCGCGCGCTGAACACGACATTGAGGAGCGACCGGTACTTCGAGTGCTCCGGCGGGTCGGACTCCATGGGGATGAACGGTCGCGGAGCACCGACCGATGGCAATGTGATGGTGGGGAGGGATGAGAACCGGGGCGTGTCCCGCGTTGCTGCCTCGACCTCCTGATAGCGGGTCAGCGCCCAGAATCCGCCGTAGTTCTCGCTGTGCTGGACGGGACACTTGGCCCGCATGTCGCGGTGAATCTCCTCAGGATCATCAAGAGTGGCGACGTAACGGTTGTCGTAGTTGTTGTTGCTGATGTCCACTGCTCCCCCAGAATTGGGATGGTCGGCCAGAAGCCGGTGATTGTGTCGTGCGCCACATCGGGCGATACATAGACATTAAAGCCTTCCGATCGGAAGGTCAATGACTGATTTCGGAGAATCTCACCGAGCTGGACGCGTCATCACGCTGCGGGTGAGGGCCCGACGACGGGTTGCCACATCACTCGCACGCCCGGCGACAAACCGGGCGACCGGCGCTCGGCTCACCTGGCGCCGGCGGTCCCGGGACACCCCTTTCGGGCCATTTTGACGACTTTGGTCACAATGTGTGCGATTGAGAGCTGTCGATGATCGAATCCAATCCGATTGCGACACACCATGCTCGGACGCCGCTCTGCGCGGCGAAGTTTGGTCGCCGCCGGGTTCGAGGGTGCCGAGACGAATCGGCCGGGGCCACTTCGGCATCGTCTACCGATGCCAGGCAGCCCACCCGTGCACCTGACGTGCCTGGCGCTGCACCTGGCGTGCCTGTCGCTGCGCGGATGCGAGGACCCCGCGGAGCTGATCAGCCACTTATCCGGACGGCGTCGCGCGCCACATCCGCCCAGGCGGTCCTCGGTCTCGCATACTCGCTGCTCGACTGGAGTTCACTCACCGACGCCGCGATCGCCGAGCTCAGGATCGAGGCCGATGTCCTCCAAGCTGCCGTGAGGATCGCGGCCGACCGGATCGACGGTGTGGACGAACTGGTCTCCGAATGCCTCTCGCGACCGAGGATCTGCGCCCGTGGACCGTGGCCGGAGCGGCTGGCATCGCCACGTTCGCCGCGATCTGCCGGTTCGACTTCGGTGGCGCCCGCCGAATGCCGGACTCGGCGGCCCCGTACCACGAGAGGATAAGCGACCGTACTACACTATGTACGGAGCTGGACGGCGGTCGATGGCGTCCGGAGTGGCCGCCGATCCCGAGTACGTTCCTGGCGGACGCACTCGGCGCCGCGCGCCCGCCGTAGCGGCGCGGTCAGGCCGAGTGGCGGCGGCTCGCGTCCGTGAGTGCGCGCGCGATGGCGAGCGCGGTGACCCGCACATGGTCGGCGAGCCTGGGGTCGGCGAAGATCTGGGAGATGGGCCCGCAGACCGAGATCGCGGAGGCGCCCGCCCCGGGAACCCGGATGGGTGCGGCGACGCAGCCGTACCCGATGACCAGCTCCTGGCGGTCGTACGCGACTCCGCACCTTCGGATCTCGGCGATCTCTCGGTGCAGTCGCCCGCGTGAGGGGATCGAGTTCTCGGTACTGCGCGTCAGCAGCGGACCGCCGACACGGTCCAGATCGGACGGGTGCGCGCTGCTCAGGAGTGCCTTTCCGAGTGCCGTGCAGTGCGCGGGCAACCGCCCGCCGACGCGGGTCGGTATCGCGGCGGCCGGGCGCCCCCCGATCTTCTCCAGGCACACAATGTCCGGCCCGTCGAGCACGCCGAGGTGTACGACATGTCCTGTCAGCCGGTGCAGTTCGTGCAGGCTCGGTACGGCGACGCGGTGCAGGACGGCCTGGTGCACGGCGAGCGAACCCAGCTCGACCAGGCGCATGCCGAGCTCGTATCTGTGCCCGACGCGACGCACCCACCGCAGCTTGACCAGGCTGACCAGCATCCGATGTGCTGACGAGCGCGGGAATCCGGTGTACTCGGCGACCTCGTTCACCGTGAGCTGACCGCGGCCGTCGAAGGCGTCGAGGAGCGTCGAGATCCTGTTCAGCACCGTTGTCGGAGGCCTGTGTTCGGCATGTGATGTCATGTCATCTCCTTGTTGTGGCCACCCCGCCCGGCAGGCCCGGCTCACCTCTCGGTCGTGGCGTGTTCCCGCTTCCATACGCGCAAGCCCTCCTCGGTACGACCGCGCCGTCGACCCGAGATGGAGAGCCACCTCGGGTCGACGGCGCGCTCGCTGCGCAGATACGGCCGCAGGTTCCCTTTTACGGTTTTGGCCTCGCCGTGCACGAAGGCCTGGACCTGCCCCGGCAGCCACCGCGCGCCGCGGACGGCGGCGATCAGCGGCGCGCGGTCGCCCACCAGGTGCTCGGGGGCACGATCGGGCGGGGTCCCCCGGTGGACCCAGTGCACGTCCACGCGGGCCGAGGTATCGAAGTCCACCTCGTCCCGCGGGCCCGCGACCTCGACGAACACCTGCGCGGTCGCGTCGTCGGGGAGCGCCTCGACGGCGGCGGCGATCGCCGGTAGGGCGGACTCGTCGCCGACGAGCAGGTGCCAGTCCGCGCCGGGATTCGGCGAGTATCCGCCGCCGGGACCGATGAATCGCAGGGCCTCCCCGGCGGCGACGGTGTCCGCCCATGGTCCGGCGACGCCCTCCGCACCATGAACGACGAAGTCGATCGCGACCTCCCGCCTCTCATCGTCCACCGACCGGATCGTGTACGTCCGCAAGGCCGGGTGATCCTCGGGCGCACAGCAGGCCCGAATGGCGTCGAGATCGACCGTATCCGGATATCCGACACCGGGTTTGAGGAAGACCAGTTTGACGTAGGCGTCGGTGGCTCCGTTCGGGGTGAAGTCGTCGAACCCGGCTCCTCCCGCGAACACCCGGACCATGTGTGGGCCGATTCGCTCGGTTCGGGTCACCGCCATCGTGAGGATCCGGCGCACCGCACACTCCTCTCGTCAGCGGGTGAGTTCGGTCTCGCCGGCGTCGGCGGCGATGTCCTCGAGGGACCGGTTGGTGGTCCGTTCACCGAACAGCATCAGCCCGAGCCCGAGGACCACGCCGACGACCGCGAGGTAGACGAACACCGCACCGAAGTCGAAGGCGCCGTATACGGCAGCCACGATGAACGGACCCCCGATACCCGCGATGCGACCGATGCCGTTGACGACTCCGTTGCCGATCCCGCGAAGGTGGGTGGGAAAGACTTCGGGGGCGTAGGTGTACACCGCGGTCAGCAGCGCATGGATCAGCATCGAAATCGCGAACCCCACCACCAGCATGACCGGTCGACTTCCGGTGGCGGCGAGAGCGAACAGCAGCACCGCCAGGGCAACCGTCAGCGCGAACACATAGTTCTTCCGGTCCCACCTGTCGATGAGCAGCGAGGAGGTCATCGCGCCTGCCACCGATGCGATGCCCAGGATGGTGACGAAGGTGAGCGCCTCCGCCTGGGTGTATCCCCGCGCGGTCAGCAGCGAGGGCAACCACGGCGACCAGCCGTAGGCGATGAGGACGAAGCACGCCATCGCCGTTAAGGCCACCACCGTGCGCTTGACGTAGCGCCTGGCGAACAGGTCGCGGATCGATCCGGTGCGGATCACGGGCTCCGGACCAGGCGGCGGAAGGGGCGCCCCGGTCGCCGCCTCGGCCTCCGCTTCCAGCCTCTTTACCAGGACCTCAGCCAGATCGGGGCGGCCGCGGGCAACCTGCCAGCGCGGCGACTCGAGCAGGCGGCGATACCCCGACACGACGCCCAGGATCCCGAGCGACCCGAACACATACATCCACCGCCAGGTGTCGTCCCCGAGCGGAACGACGATCCGCGAGACCAGTGCCGCGATCGGAACGGCGACCGCCCCGATTGCCGCGATGATCGCAAGGTAGCGACCCCGAATGCGCGGCGGCAACAGTTCGCTGGCATAGACCATGACGGCACCGACCAGGGCTTGCAGCCCCACTCCGGTCAGCCCCCGGAGAACGACAACCGTCTCGTAGTTCGGGGCGAAGGCGGTCGCCAGACAACAGACCGAGTACACAACAGTAGAGGCCAGAATGATCCGGCGCCTCCCGAAGCGATCCGCGAGCTGACCGCCGACGAGGGCGCCGAGGAACATCCCGACAAACGGCGCCGCCGACCCCAGCGCGATCTCATTGACGCTCAGCCCCCACTGCGCGCGCATCGCCGGGACCGTGTTCCCGAACACGACGATGTCCACGGCGTCGAACAGGTAGAAGAACCCGACGAGGACCATCATGCTCCTGAGGGTTCTCGTCGCGACCGGAAGTCGATCTATCCGGGCCCCGAGCCCGGGCGAGCTCGGTAACTGCGAAGTGTCAACAGTCATGGCAAGTCCATTCCGCGGGTCAGGTCGAAGGCGGTGACAGGGAACGCCGCACGTGTCAGCGCCACTTCGAGTAGTCGGCCGGACGCTTCTCCATGAACGCATCGCGTCCCTCGTCGACCGATTCGGCCGGCACGCCCATGGCGATCATGTCCAGGCCGTTGACCATGGTGTCGTAGGAGTAGTTCCACCAGACGTTGCTGCCGGCCTTGGCGATCTGGAGCGCCTGAGGGTGCAGCGCGAGCAGCCGCTCGGCCCACTCGCGGGTGGTCTTCTCCAGATCCTCGTCGTCGACGACCGCGTTGACCCAGCCCCACTCGAACGCCTGCTGGGCCGACACCTTCTCGCTGAAGAAGACGATTTGCTTCGCCCGCTTCTCGCCGATCTGCAGCGGCAGGACGTTCGTCCCGCCGAGGACGGGGCACGCCCCGATCATCGTGCCGGCCTGGCCCAGCCGCGCACTGCGCGCGGCGATCGCCAGGTCGGCGGCGATGACCAGCTCGTTGCCGCCGCCCACCGCGATCCCGTTGACCATCGCGATGACGGGCTTGCGGCAGGATCGAATCGACGTCATGGCTCGCAGGGCGTACACCCCCGTGTCGACCAGGCCCTTCTTCGTGAACTCCCGCACATCCCCGCCGGCCGAGAAGGCGCGGCCGCTGCCGGTCAGTACCACCACGCCGACCTCCGGGTTGACCGAGAGTCCGTCGAGCAGGTCGGCGAGACGGTGGAACTGGGCGGGGCCGAAGGCGTTCAACGTCTCCGGCCGGTTGAACGTGATCCAGGCGATCCGGTCCTCGATCGAGAGGAGGATGTCCTCATCCGATCCGTGATATCCGTTCAATGACATGGTGATTCCCTTCTGGTCCGGTGTGGCTAGTCCCACCACAGGGTTCGGTCGAAGACCGCCTGGGCGAGGAGATTCTTCTGGATCTGGCTGGTTCCCTCGACGATGGTCAGCTGTTTCGCGTCTCGGTAGTACATCTCCACCGGGTGGTCCTTCATGTATCCGGCGGCGCCGAGCAGCTGTACTGCGGTACCGGAGACTTTGACTGCGGTTTCCGTCGCGACCAGCTTCGCCATCGACAGCAGGGGAACCGCGGCCTTGTCGAAGGCGCCCTCGTCGACCATGCTGGCCGCGCGGTAGGTCAGCAGGCGGGCTGCCTCGATCTCGGCGGCGTGCTCGGCGACCATCCAGCCGAGTCCCTGCTGGCTGGTCAAGGGCGCTCCGAACGCCTCGCGCGTGCGCATGTAGTCGACGGCGTACATCAGCGCGCCCTCCGCGAGCCCGAGGCCGCGTGCCGCGACGATCGGCCGCATCGAATTCAGGGACAGCATCGCCAGTTTGAACGCCTGGTCGGGCTTCCCGACCAGCGCCGATTCGGGCACCCGGACGCCGTCGAGGCGCAGCTCCCCGGTGTTCACCCCCCGCACGCCCAGCTTGTCGTCGACGTGGGCCACCGACACGCCGGGGAGGGTGCGGTCGATGAGGAAGCAGCTGAAGCCGTCCTGACCGGTGCGCGCGAAGACGGTGTAGAAGTCGGCCTGCTCGAGTCCGGACATCCAGCACTTGGAGCCGGTGATCACCCAGTCCGTTCCGTCTCGGACCGCGCGGGTCCGCATACCCTTCAGGTCCGATCCGGCCTGCGGCTCGGACAGGCCGAAGGACGCGCGCCGGGCGCCGCTGGCGATGTCGCGAACATAGGTGTTCTTCTGCTCCTCGGACCCGCCGATGAGAATGGGCAGGGCGGGCAGTCGGGTGAGCAGCAGCATCAGCGCGACGGTGTTGGAGTATTTCGCGACCTCCTCGATGGCAATCGTCAGCCCCAAGGTTCCGGCGCCGGATCCGCCGAATTCTTCCGGCGTCGCCAGTCCGAGCAGGTCCGCCGCGAGCAGGGCCTTGAAGATGTCGTCCGGGTACTCGTTCCGGCGGTCGATCTCCATCGCGCGCGGCTCGACCACGGTCTGCGCGAATCGTCGGACGGTCTGCGCTAGCTCGACGTACTCGTCGGGAAGTGCGGCATACATTAAGTCTCCAATTACGTTGAAGGGGTTATTGGTTCAGGCCGGAAGGGCCCATCGGGCGAAGCACATGCCGACGCCGTAACCGGATTCGGTGCGATACGCCGGTACGTAGTCGATGATCTCCGCCGGAGCCTGGGCGCAGGCGTCGGCGATGATCCAGTCGGTGATCTCCGCCGTCCCGTTGAGGCGCAGCGGCAGGCCGTGCTTCTCGTGCGCCAGGCGAAGTTCGTCGTCCTCGATCGTGCGCCAGGCCTCGAGGTCGCTCGATTGCATGGCAGCCAGCACCCGCGAGTCCAATTCCTCGTCCAGCACCAGGTGGCTCAGGCCGCCCGAGGCCAGCACCGCGACCCGCGCCGGCGACGGGTCGGCGTTGATCGCGGCGCGCAGCGCCTGGCCGAAGGCGACGCATCGGTGCACGCTCGGCACATTGGGCGGGTTCCACACATTGGTCACGACAGGCAGCAGTGCAAGCGTGGATTCCATGAGATCGAGAAACCTCATCGGCCACGTGATCGCGTGACCGATTCCATACTCATTCGAGGTCTCCGACGTGTGTGCAACATCGAACCCGTCGGAACACAGTTGCTCCAGGATGCCGAGGCCGAGGTCGCGGGCGATCGGCATGGAGACCCGGAACTGGTCGGGTCCCTCGTCTCGCCGGTTGGCGGCGCTGGCGTCGAGGTGGTCGGCGAGGAACATCTCGAACACCGGGGCGGAGCGCGGACCGAAGTTCTCACCCTGGTCACTGCCGACGATCAGCAGCACATCGGGTTCGACCGCCAGGATCGAGGCCCGCAGTTGCTTCATCGCGCTATCGAAGCGCGCCTGGTGCTCGTCCCAGTGGTCGCGTACGTTGCCCGCGAGACGATCCAGTGAGGGACGCGCGATGTTCGGCTCGAGCGCGGGCCAGTCGGAGACCGGTGCGATCAGCGCGGGGCTGTGCGAGGTCCCGAAAACGCCTACAAGATTTGCCATTTGTGTTCATGCTCCAAGTTCGATGACGCGGTTGTGCTGTCGACCGAGACCCGTGATCTCGCTCTGGAGAACGGATCCGGGGCGCAGCCACTCCTGGGGTGTCCTGGCCAGCCCGACCCCGGCCGGGGTTCCGGTGCTGATGACGTCGCCGGGTTCGAGTGTCAACGATCGGCTCAGGTCCGAAATCAGCGTGGCGACGTCGTGAATCATCAGGCTGGTTCGGGACCGTTGCTTTTCGACGCCGTCCACCCAGCACCTCAGCTCGAGGTCCTGGGGATCCGGGATCTCGTCGCGGGTGACGATGAACGGTCCGAACGGTGACGACCCCTCGATGCTCTTGCCCTTCCACCATTGGTTTCGGGAGAGCTGCACGTCTCGGGCGCTGACGTCGTTGAACACCGCGTACCCGAAGACGTGCCGAAGGGCATCCGCCGATCGGATATTGCGCCCGGCCCGGCCGATGATCACCGCCAGCTCGACTTCCCAGTCCAGCTGCGTGCTGACCCGGTCGTCGGACGGAACATCGTCGAAGGGCCCGCAGATGCTGCGGACGTCCTTGGTGAAGTACACCGGCGCGTCGGGCACGTCGATGTCGCCGACAACACGCTCCGACTCCTCGATGTGCTCGCGGTAGTTGACTCCGACGCAGATGACGTTTCGGGGAAGCCGACCCATCGGCGCAACGAGCCTCAGCTCGCCGACGTTGCCGACGACATGGTCCGCTCCGTCCTGCGCGCAGATCTGTCCGAGCATGTCGATCCCGTCGACGCCGAGTTCGACCCAGCCGGCCATCGTGAGCGGCAGGTCGCCGCTGCGCAGTTCCGCCAATCTGGTCACGTCGATGACCGAATCATCGGCGCCGACCACGCCGACGTGGGGCAGTCCTTCGGAGAGGAAGGAACACAGACGCATGGGAAACCTCTCGGTTGGGACGAACGAACAGAAACGATCTACTGCGGCCCGGGCACCCGGTGGACGCCGAGTGTGCGCAGCTGATCACGTAACTCGGGTGAGAGACCCGGCCATCGGCCGGCGGTGATGTCCTCGAGCAGCACCGCCTCGCGGGAAACCCTGGCGCGGCCACGCTCGAGGACCTGCTCGGCCGATTCGAGAGGAACGACCACGACGCCGTCGTCGTCGGCGACGACCACATCACCCGGCCGCACGGATGTGCCGCCGGCGACGACCGGCGTGTTCACCCAGCCCGGGCCACCCTTGGTGGTGCCGGTGGCCGAGATCGTTTTCGCCCACACCGGCAGCGGCAGCCGGCGCAGCTCGCGGACATCGCGGACACCGGCGTCCACGACGAGCCCGGCTGCCCCGCGAGCAATGAGGATGTTGGCGATGATCTCGCCGACCATCCCGGCCGTCGACGGCGCCAGGTTGGCGACGACCAGAACGTCACCTTCCCGGCACAGGTCCAAGGCGGCCAACAGCATCAGGTTGTCACCGGGCTGGTTCAGGCACGTGACGGCGGGGCCGGCGACCCGGGACCCCGCCACCAGCGGCTTGATCGCCGGATCCATGAGCCCGCTGCGCCCCTGCGACTCGTGGACCGTCGCGACGCCGAGCTCGGCGAACTCCGCCGAGAGCGAGCCCGCGCGCCGGTCCACGTGGTCGAGGATGGACGGGCTGATCAGATGGTTACTCATCGGAACAGGTCCCCGGCCGCGGGCAGGAAGCTCTCGAATGCCTCCGCGTGAGTGACCTTCTTGTTCAGCAGCAGCCCGGCCATGATCGCCCGGTACCGGGCCCGCTGCTCGTAGACGTCGATCATGAACTCCTGCACCTGCGAGCAGCGCATCATCTCGAGCTTCTGCTCGGCGACGTCGCTGATGTCGATGTAGGTGTCCGGCTTGAAATCGCAGAACTCGGGGAATTCCGGTTCGTAGCCGTGGATCTGGCCGACAACGAAACGGGGGAGCTCCGGCAGGCGCCCGTGTGCGCGGGCCCAGATCGCCGCGTCCTCCACCACCTTCGCCGTCGCCACATGGTCCGGGTTGTTGGGATCCCTGCGACCGTGCGTGAGCACCACATCGGGCCGGAGTTCGCGGAGCAGCCGGACCACCTCCAGGCGGCGTTCTTCGTCGATCACCATCGGGTAGTCGCCCCAGTCATAGGTCCGCAGTTCGACGCCGGCAACCGCGGCGGCCTTTTCGGCCTCACCCCGGCGGACCGCTCGCACCCGCTCGGCCGTCTGGCCGGGCTCCGCCCACGCCGACGCGGACTCACCGCGCTCCCCCATCGACAGGCAGACGACGGTCACATCCGCCCCGGCCTTGACATATTTGAGGATTGTCCCGCCGGTGCGCCACACCCAGTCCATGCCGTGCGCGCTGACAACTGTCACTCTGGTCATCTTGTCTCTCCTTGCTTGTTGGATGGCTGCGGATTCGTGTCGCAGTTACGGGGTGGATCCGGTGGTGGGCATCGCGCGCACGTAGCTGCTGTCCGCGGCGATGGGCCCGATGGTTCGGGCGCCGCCCGGTGAGCCGATGGGTTGTTCGCGGCCGGGCAGCACGGTCTGGAAGAACTCGACCGCGTCGGCGACGAAGGGTTCGAAGTCCTCGTCCTTGTCCCGTTCGGAGGCGATCGCTTCCACCGGGCACGCCGGTTCGCAGGCACCGCAGTCGATGCATTCGGCGGGGTTGATGTACAGCTTGCGTTCGCCCTCGTAGATGCAGTCGACCGGACATTCCTGCAGGCAGGACCGATCCATCACATCCACGCACGGGGCACCGATGATGAAGGTCACGGCGTCACTCCTTGCTCCTGTGAGTGCGTCCCGGCCGCGGAGCGCGCCGCGAGGTGCCGGCCGGCGCCGTAGCCGAACGCCAGGGCCGGGCCGATCGTCGCGCCGGCCGCCCAATAGCCGTCATTCGACGGCGACGCGGCGCAGTTCCCCACCGCGTAGAGTCCGTCGACCGGGACGCCGCCCACCCCGAGCACCTGGCCGTCGACTGTGGTGCGCGGGCCGCCTTTGGTGTCGAGGGTCCCGAGCCCGACCAGGACGGCGTGGAACGGCCCGTCCGCGCTGAGCGGCGCCATCACCGGGTTCGGGCCGCCACCCGCACGCGGCTCACCGGTGAAGAACACCTCGATCGGCTCGGTGCCGCGGCCGTGCTCGGCGTCGACCCCGGCGCTCGCCGACATGTTGAACCGGGCGATGGTGGCGGCCAGGTTCGACCCGAAATCGCCGCTCAGCCGCGCACCGCCGGTGGCTGCACGCAGCGACCGCAGCCGCACCTCGAGGTTCGCCGACAGCTGCTCCCAGCTATCACCCGACACGAGGTGGGTGGTCGATTCGCCGGGCAGCGCCAGTGGGTAGGCGAACTGCTCCATCGAAAACAACTGCTGCGTCCGCTCGTCGAAGAGCAGCACCAACAGCTCGGGCGAGCCCGCGCCGATATGAACCTTGGCCCGGTCGCTGTAGAAGAGCTTCTCGTTGACGACGCGGTGACCGGCGAGATCCACGATCAGCGACGAATCGCCCGGGGCCACCCACATCCCCGCGCGGGTTTCTGTTGTGCCGGCGAGGGTGTGTTCGATGGCGACCTGGTCCCACCAGGCGCAGTCCATGTTGTGGAGGGGAATGTCGAGGGCCGCCAGGGGGTGCAAAGCGTCGCCGGTGTTGCCCCCGGCGGCGCAGCCGCCCCATACTCGCGCCGGTAGATGCCTCGATCTGTGCCCTGGGTGGTGGGTGAATCCGCCGACGGCGAGCACCACACCGAGCCGCGCCCGGACACGGAACTGCCGCCCGGTCTCGAGGTCGCGGACCACCGCACCGGCAACCCGTCCGTCCTCGACCACCAGATCCGTGAACGCGTGGCGGGTCGTGATCCGGACCCCCGAGCGTGTCGCGGCGGCCGTCAGTTGCGCAATGAGATCGCCACCGTTGCCCGGGCGGTTCTGCTCATCCGCGGGACACAGCGCACGGCCGTACACGCCCCCTTGCTCGGGCAGGCTCATGTGATAATCGGGGAAGCGTAGAGCCATCTCGATTGTCGAGCGGAGTGCACCGATGTCGTCCAGGAATTGCACGGCCTCGGAAGCGAGCCCGTAGTAGCCCGTGAGGAGGTCGTGCTCCCAAGTGGTCAGCCCGAGCAGGGGGTCCTCGG
The DNA here is from genome assembly GCF_017068375.1 of Rhodococcus koreensis. Taxonomy (NCBI): domain Bacteria; kingdom Bacillati; phylum Actinomycetota; class Actinomycetes; order Mycobacteriales; family Nocardiaceae; genus Rhodococcus; species Rhodococcus koreensis. The sequence goes on along the minus strand of NZ_CP070609.1, from coordinate 8,833,253 downwards.
TCGAGTACCGGTCAGGGGCGCTCACTCGCGCCATGTAGGCCACGGCCCGGGCCTGCGGGTCGTCGATGCCGCGCTCACGCATCAGGTGGTTGTCGGGAACCCAGTAGACGCCGCCGGATTTCGCGGTGGTGCCGCCGACCGCCGCGGCCTTCTCGAACAGGTGTACCGTGCGTCCGGCGGCGGCGGCCGTCACCGCGGCTGCCAGCCCTGCTGCGCCGGAACCGAACACCACGACGTCGGCCGCTGTTTCCACCGAGTCGTCGATCGTGCAGCCCATGGTGCTGTGCGCGTCGGTGCTCATGGAGACACCTCCTCGCGGGCCCCGAGACGGGTGTCCAACTGAACCTGTCGGACCGCGAAGCGCCAACCGTTCGAGGTCCGGACCAGTCGATCCGAGTACCGGCCGGTCGCCAGAAGTGTTGGTCGTTCCTGGCTTTCGTACCGGCGGAACATCAGGAGGTTGCACCGCTGTTCGGCGTGATCGCCGTCGACGGTCACCTCGGGATCGAGGGTCATGTGCAGGATTCCCCAACCTCTGGACCGACAGAACTCCGACAACTGATCACGCCCGGTGTAGGTGACCTCCTGGTCGATGATCTCCAACCTGCCCGACTCCAGGAATGTTCCGGCCCAACCGGCAGCGTCGGACTTGTCGAAACAGCGGTTGTAGGTCGCCGTCAGCTCGCGGATCGCCTGCCAGTCGGCGAACTTGGTGCCTCCCGGGTCAGACATATCGAGCCTCGGATGTTGCGACGGCGCGCCAGTCATCGGTCGGCGCGAGGGTCATCGCCACGCCGGCCGAGTCGGGCCTTGCGAGCGGATCCTGGTGCCCGAAGACCTCCCCGCCCTGCTGGTGGGAGCGAACGGAATTGAGCAGCAGTCGGCGGGTCTTGACCACCGCGATGTCACTGGTGCCGAGCTTCTCCCGGGATCGGTCGACGATCGGGCCCTGACTCTCCTGGATCGCGACATCCTCGAGGACCAGGTTGGTGAACCCGGAGAAGTGTCCCTCGGACATGAGGGCGCGGTCTTGTCCCCAGTTGTCCTTGCCTCGTGTCAGGGCGGCGAAGTCGTCGGGCGCCACCGTCAGGTCGTGGTACCAGAAGTGGGTATCGGTGTCCTCGGTGAGCGGATGGTCATCGTTCCACCGGATGAACCACTGCCGGGAGTGTTCGTCGTCGATCGGTGTGCCGATGATCGCGATTCGGTCCTCGTCGCCGGTCGGGATGTAGGCCGTCCACGGCATGACGAATTCGGTCACCCGCACGTGCATCCGGTCCGCGCCCGCGTGCCGGATGGCGGCGAATCGGATGCCGTAGCCGGTCTCGTCGGATTCGTAGCGCGGCGCCGAGTCTTCCGCCGTCTCCCCCAGGCTGCCGCTGCTCTGACCCAACCAGGACTGGTGAAGGATCGACACGTGCGAGGAGTCCAGCGTGCCCTCGACCGCCTGCAGCCAGTTGCAATTCGTCTCCGCGGCCAGGGCTCGGACGTGGTCGGCCGGCACGTCGGCGAACGGGAACCGGGGGAAGGGCGGCGGATCGTCGTGCGATCCGAGATACACCCAGAGCACCCCGCCGGCCTCCCTCGAGGGGTACTTGCCGACCGCGATCTTGTCGGCCATGTCCGCCAGTCGCTCCGCGGGCTCGGACGGCACCTCCACGACCGTGCCCGAGACGTCGATCTTCCAGCCGTGATAGATGCACCGCAGCGCACAGTCTTCGTTTCGGGCCAGTGCCAGCGAGGCCCCGCGGTGCGGACACGCCTCATCCAGGAATCCCACTGTTCCGTCCGTGGCGCGGAAGGCCACGAAGTTCTCCCCGAACAGCCGGACCTTCACGGGGGCTCCGTCGGCGACCAGCCGCTCCGAGCGGACCGCGGGCGTCCAGTACTCGCGGAGGTACGCGCCCATCGGCGCTGCGTCCTCTACTCGGGTCAGGAGTTCATTGTCGTCATGCGACAGCATGCGGGTCCTCCACTCGTCCACGCCGCGATCCGGCGTGCTGAATCAGCCTCGTGACTAAGCACTTTCACGGATGTGATGGCTTCAACCAGGGGCCGAACTGTTATCCTGTCGATTGGAAGGGTAACGCGCTCTAGGGCCTAAATCAAGACCCGGATCACATCGACATCCAGCCATGTCTCGCACCCACCCCGCGGATGCGGGTCCATCACACACAGGAGGTAGCAATGCAGATTTCCGGAGCAGTAGCCGTGGTCACCGGCGCCGGCGCAGGGTTGGGCCGAGCCACCGCAGCGATGCTCTCGCAGCGTGGCGCTCGGGTTGCCGCGGTGGACCTGGCGGCGCCACCGGGCGCGCCGAGCGCGACGTGGCTACCACTCGCCGCGAACGTCGGCTCCGCCGACGAAGTCGACGCCGCGTTCGACACCGCGGTATCGACCTTTGGTCGGGTGGACATCGTCGTGCATTGCGCCGGCATTGCCGGCGGCTTCCGCCTGATCGGCAAGGACGGACCGGTCGATCCCGCTCGGTTCGCAGCGGTGATCGATGTGAACCTGATCGGCACATTTCACGTCTTGCGCGCGGCGGCATGGCGGATGAGCAGCAATCAGCGGCCGGGCGGGGAGAGTGGCGTGATCGTCACGACGGCGAGCATCGCCGCCTATGAGGGGCAACAGGGTCAGCTGGCCTATGCGGCGTCCAAATCAGGTGTCATCGGCATGACACTGCCGGCGGCGAGGGAACTGGCACAGTACGGAATCCGGTGCGCCACAATCGCACCCGGAGCGTTCGAGACCACGCTGACCACGGACCTGCCCGCAGCGTTGCAGGATCAGCTCACGTCGTCGGTCGCCTACCCGTCACGCCTGGGCAGGCCGGCCGAGTTCGCCGAGCTGGCGTGCGCGATCGTCGCCAACGAAATGCTCAACGGAGAGGTCATCCGCCTCGACGCCGGGGCCCGGCTGTCCAAGCGCTGATAGGTGACGGGGAAGGAGCGGGCGTCAGTTCGCCGCCCGCTCCTTCGCTCCGCCGGAAGCCCGCGGTCGAGTGCGTAGTCCTTCGAAGGTCATGTCGATGATCTTGTCGACCAGCGGCCGCAGCGGTCCGTGCTGGTCCTCGTTGTACCAGAATGCGCACCAGCTCATGCTGCCCATGAGTCCGTTCACCACCAGCTCCGGATCGGCCTTACGGAAGATGCGCTTGCGTGAGCACTGGGCCACAACATCTTCGAAGGTTCGCTGATACTCACGCACCACCGCGGGCTGATGACGACCGTTCGGCGAGGACGGTGATGTCCACAGCTGCATGAAGCCGACCAGCACCGGGGACGACACCCGCAGGGTGCAGTGCTCGGCATGGAAGTAGAGAAGCTCGCGGAGCCGCTGGTCCGGCGTGAGGTCGCTGCGCTCCGCGATCTTGGCGAGCTCCTGCTCCGCCACGTCGGTGAACCGCGCCTGGATCAGCTCGACCAGCTCCTCCTTGGAGGAGAAGTAGGTATTCAAACTGCCCTTCTTGATCCCGACCGCATCGGCAATGTCCTGCAGGCTGGTGCCGTCGATGCCCTTCTGGCGGATCAGTTCGATGGCGGCGTCGAGCACCTCGGCATGCCGCTCGGCGGAGCGCTTGGGTGGCATGGGCTTCCCTCCGGTGGGTCGGCGTGGCCCCGCGATCAATCCAGCCGCGGACCCTGACCCGCCGGGGTGCGCAGGTCGGGAACTATTACCCTACCGAACGTCTGAATGGCGTCGAGCACCGCGTCGTGCGGCATGTAGGGATGGTAGAGCCGGAAGCAGAGGTGGGAGTCGGTTCGGCCGGCGAAGCGCTGTTGGTAGGGCCGCAGGGCCGCCGTGACCTCGTCCGGGGTGCCGATGAGGTTGTACCGGCGCACGGCATCCTCGGACGAGAGGTTCGCGTCGGGCTCGACCGGTGCCCCGGCTTCCTCGGCGGCCCATCGGGCGTGCACGTCCTGGGTGTAGGTCATCCCTTTCCCGGCGATCTTCCAGCCGAGTTCCGGATCGTCGGCGATAAAGCCCGATCGCAGCTGACCGAACGAGAAGGACGTGCGCTTCTCCTCCGGCGCCGAGTCCAGCACCCGAGAGAACGACGACATGGCGGAATCGAAGGGCGCGGATACTCCGAAGAAGCCGTCGCCGAGGCGCCCGGCACGTTCGAGTGCCCGGGGTCCGGTGCCGCCGAGCCAGATCGGCGGACCGCCGGGCGTGAACGGCTCCGGCCTGACGACAGCGCTGTCGATCTGGTGCACCCGACCGTCGAATCCGAATCGCTCGCCCTGCCAGGCGAGCCGGAGAATCTGGGCCGTTTCCTCCAGTGCCTTGCCGCGGGTGGCCATGTCGGCGCCGAAGGCCCGGAACTCGGTGCGCCGCCATCCCGTTCCCATGCCGAGAATGAAGCGGCCCCCCGACAGCTGGTCGAGGACCGCGACGTCCTCGGCCAGCCGGAGCGGGTTGTGGAAAGGAGCCAGCAGGACCGCGGTTCCCACCGTCAGCCGTGTCGTCGAGGCGAGGATCGCCGCCGCGATCGGCAGCAGCGACGGCAGGTAGCCATCAGCGGCCCCGTGGTGCTCGCTCAACCAGATCGAGTCGAGGCCGACTTCTTCGGCCAGTTTCGCCTGTTCGATGATCCGGGCGTACTCATCATGGAAGCTGATGTCCTCATCCGGCGGCACCTGCCCGGTATACAGTCCGAGTCCATATTGCATTGCGCTTACCTCCGCTGTTCTAATACCACTGTCACACAGCTCATTTTGATGGGGGTAGGGTGACCCAGCCGCCGCCGTGGACCACGACTTCTGCACCGCTCACGTAGGAGGCGTCCTCCGAACAGAGGAACGCGACCACGGCGGCGACCTCGTCGGGTTCTCCCCCGCGGCGCGCCGCAATTGCCGCGATGTTGGCCTCGAGCACCGCCGGATCGACGTCACCGACGATGTCCGTGAGGATCGTTCCGGGCAGCACCGCGTTGGAGGTGATGCCCCGCCGAGACACCTCGAACGCCAAGCTCTTCGACATGGCCAGCAGCGCGGCCTTCGAGGCGCCGTATCCCGTGTCGCCCGGGCCGCCGGTGGCTCCCAGTACCGAGCTGATGAAGACCACACGCCCCCAATTGGCGTCGTACATGGACGGCAGGGCCGCCCGGGTGACCGACCAGGCGCCACGGACGTTCGTGGACAGCATCTGATCGAACTCGTCCGGGGTCTGTGTGATCATCGCCCGGGAATGTTGGACCCCGGCGTTGTTGACCACGACCAGCGGCGGGCCCAATCGGCGGTCGGTTTCGCGGACGAGGTCCTCCCCCGCGCCCTCCTCCGAGATATCCGCCTGAATTGCGGCGGCTCGGCCCCCGTTCGCGATGATCTGCTTCACGATCGCCTCGGCGTCGGGCTTCGACCTGGCGAAGTTCACCGCGACGCGGTATCCCTGTGCGGCCAGGCGCAGCGCCGAGGCGGCTCCGATTCCGCGGGAGGCACCCGTGACGAGCGCGACCCGTTCTGGCCCCTTGTTCGAGCTGGTCATGACACATCCCTTTCGTGCGCTGCCCAGTGCGGACGACGCAAAGCCAATTTGTCGATCTTGCCGGGCCCGGTGCGAGGCAGCTGGGTGTGGAATTCATACGAGCGGGGGATCTTGTAGCCGGCGATCAGCTCGCGGCAGTGCCGGTCGAGGTCGGCCTCGGTCGCGGTCGCTCCCCGGCGGAGCACGACGGCGGCGTGTACCTGCTCACCCCATTGTGGTGACGGGACGGCGATGACCGCGGCCTCGACGACGTCCCGGTGGCGGTCGAGCGCTGCTTCGACCTCGGCGGCGTAGACGTTCTCGCCGCCGCTGATGATGGCGTCCCCCGCCCGGCCGACGATGTAGAGGTAGAAGTCCTCGTCGCGGTACGCCAGGTCCCCCGACCAATACCAGCCGTCCCGGAACCGTTCCCTGGTGACCTCGGGCTGCCGCCAGTAACCGACGGCGAAGTTCGGTCCGCGGCCGACGATCTCGCCGATCTCCCCGACCGCGCAGTCGGTGCCGTCCGGCCGGACCACCCGCACCTCGACGCCCACGACCGGCCGGCCGGCCGAACGCAGGACCTCGGCGCCGAGCAGGCGGTCTTCATTCGGCAGGAAGCTCAGAATCGGTCCCGCCTCCGTCATGCCATACGACTGGGTGAACGAGCACCCCAGCCGCGCCATGGCGCGGTCGAGGAGCGCGGGCGAAATGGGCGCGCCCCCGTGCACCACGAGCCGCAGCGACGAGAGGTCGGGGACTCGGTCCATCCTGTCGAGATACTCGAGCAGCAGGGTGAGCATCGTCGGTACCAGGAAGGTGCAGGTGACCCGTTCGGTCTCGATGGCGCCCACCACGGACTCCGGATCGAAACGGGGAATCACCACATGCCGTCCCCCGGCCCAGGTCATCGGGTAGGTCGACATCCCGTCGCCGAGGTGGAACATCGGCGAGCAGTGCAGATAGACGTCGTCGACCGCGTAACCGAGCCCGGCGATCATGTGCAGTGCGTTCGCGGCGAGGTTGCCGTGGGTGAGCATGGCACCCTTGGCGCGTCCGGTCGTGCCGCCGGTATAGAAGATCGCGGCCAGATCGGTCGAGCTCGGCTCCGCATCGCGGTCCGCGACGGTTTCGTCGGCCGGGTGCGCGAGCAGCTCCTCGAAACCGATCGCACCGGTTCCGGCGGACCGGGCAAGCGCTTCCGCGCGGGCCTGATGCGCCTCGTCGGCGACCAGGACAGCCGGCTCGCAGTCCTGCACCACCTTCAGCAGTTCCGCATCCGCCAGCCGCGCATTGAGCGGGACCAGGACGTACCCGGCGGCGGGCACCCCGAAATAGGCGGCCAGATACGCCGCGCTGTTGGCCCCGAGGATCGCGATCCGGTCGCCCCGCCCCGCCCCGCGCCGCGCCAATCCCGACGCCAGGCGATCGCACCAGGACAGCAGCTCGGGGTAACTGAGCCGGGTGTCGCCGTCGACCACCGAGACCGAGGCGCCGTGCAGCCCCGCCGCTCGGCGCAACGACCACATCAGGTTGGGGGCCACCGTGACCGCGGCACCGGCCGCAGTCGAATCGGACAGCGACCACCGCACGTTCGGCGCCACACTCAGCGGCGGAGTGTTCTCGGGCATGGGCGTTCCTTCGGGTCCGGTCATTGCGCGTAGGTGAAGAAGCCGCGTCCGGTCTTTTCGCCGAGGAGCCCGGACTCGACCATGCGCAGCAGCAGCGGCGGCGGCGCGAATTGGGGGTCCCGGAACTCCTCATACATCGAGTTCGACGCCGCCAGCAGGATGTCGAGGCCGACGAAGTCGGCGAGTGACAAGGGACCGACGGGGTGGGCGCAACCCTCCACCATGCCCTGGTCGATATCCGCGGCCGAGGCGAAGCCTGCCTCGAGCATCCGCACGGCGGAGAGCAGATATGGCGTCAGCAGCGCGTTGACGACGAACCCTGCCCGGTCCTGGGAACGGATCACCAGCTTGCGCAGGTCATCGGTGGCAAAACGCTCGATACGATCGATCGTCGCGGCGTCCGTATGCAGCGTGGGTACCAGCTCGACGAGGCGCAGCGCGGGCACCGGATTGAAGAAGTGCAACCCGACGACACGTTCGGGGCGCGTGGTCGCCGCCGCCAACTTGGTGATCGAGATGGAGGACGTGTTGGAGGCGAGGACGGCGGTGGGACCGGTCACCACCTTGTCGAGCGCGGCGAACAATTCGCGCTTGACGGTCTCGTCCTCGACGATGGCCTCGATGACCAGTTCGCGGTCTGCGAGTTCCTCGAGCGTGCCCGTGAAGCGGAGCCGGGACAGCGCCCCGGTGCAGTCGGTGTCGGTGATCTTGCCGCCCGCCACCGCGCGGCGGAGCGAGCTCTCGGTTCGTGCGCGTGCCGCCGCTGCCTTGTCGGAATCTGCCTCGCAGATCACAACGTCGGCCCCTGCGAGCGCGCAGACGCGTGCGATGCCTGTTCCCATGAGGCCGCCACCGACGACGCCTACCTGATCGATGATCAATTCTTGCTCCCTAGTTAGTGCTGACAGATATCTGATTCACCCGAAGGTCGATCACAATGACCTTCAGGCCGGCGACCTAGTCGTGCGGCGGACCCACCAGCCACGTGTCGTGTCCGGCGATGACCGTGGACAGATCGGGTGCGCGGCCGTCGGCGCGTGCATCGACGATCTGTTTGTTGACCAGATCGTCGTAGGCGGGACGGGCCACATCCCGGAAGATGCCGAGCGGCGTGACGCCGTCGGGTCGGTCGCCGAGACGCGAGAGCATGAAGGCCATCGACGAATCGTTTTCGTGGACATCGTGAACCAGCACCGAGCCGGAATCCACGTCATCGAGTGCCACGATTTCCAGTCCGCCGCGGGGGCCGGCTCGCAGGCCCTTTCTGGTCGTTGTCCCGAACAGCATCGGTTCGCCGTGCTGCAGCCGGACGGTGGTCTCACCCCTGGTGTCGGGATTCTTCAGCGGGTCGAAGGCGCCGTCGTTGAAGATGTTGCAGTTCTGCAAGATCTCGACCAGCGCCGTTCCCCGGTGCTGCGCGGCGGCCCGCAGGACACCGGTGAGATGGGTGCGGTCGGAGTCGAGTGTGCGCGCGACGAAGGTCGCCTCCGCTCCCAACGCCAGCGAGATCGGGTTGAGCGGCCGGTCCACCGACCCGACCGGCGTCGACTTGGTGACCTTGCCCGCCTCGCTCGTCGGCGAGTACTGGCCCTTGGTCAGGCCGTAAATCTGGTTGTTGAACAGCAGAATCTTCAGATTCACGTTCCGCCGAAGTGTGTGGATCAGGTGGTTTCCACCGATGGACAGGGCATCGCCGTCACCGGTGACGACCCACACGGACAGATCAGGACGTGACATCGCCAGGCCAGTCGCGATGGCGGGGGCGCGACCATGAATGGAGTGCATGCCGTAGGTGTTGAGGTAGTAGGGGAACCTCGACGAGCAACCGATCCCCGAGATGAAGACCATGTTCTCGCGGGCCAGCCCGAGCTCCGGCAGTAATCCCTGAACAGCCGCCAGAATCGCGTAATCCCCGCACCCGGGACACCACCGCGCCTCCTGGTCGGTCTGGAAGTCCTCCGCCGTCAGAGCACCGGAGACAGCGGGGACCGGGGTCGCCTCCGACATCGGCATTTCGTGGGTGATGAGGTTGTCGAACATCTCAGATCAGCTCCTCGATCTGCGCGGCGAGTTCCGCCGAGGTGAACGGCAGGCCGCGGACGCGGTTGTATCCGACGGTGTGGACGTCGAAGAAGGCCTTGAGCAGCATGCGAAGCTGACCGAGATTGAGTTCCGGGACGAGCACCGTGCGGTACCGGCCCAGGACCTCTGCGGTGTTGGCCGGGAAAGGATTCAGGTGACGCAGGTGGGCCTGCGCGACATCTCCGCCGCGTCCGCGAACATCACGCACGGCCGAGCAGATCGCACCGTGGGTCGATCCCCAACCGAGCACGAGGACCTCCGCCCGATCACCCGGGTCATCAACCTCGAGGGGTGGCACATCGGCCGCGATGCCCGCGATCTTGGCCGCCCGGACCCGCACCATCGCCTCGTGGTTGTCCGGGTCCGAGGAGATGGTTCCCCGGCCGTCGAGCTTCTCCAGCCCGCCGATGCGGTGCTCGAGACCGGGTGTCCCCGGCACGGTCCACGGCCTCGCCAGCGTCTGCGGGTCCCTGAGATACGGCCAGAACTGGCCGTCGCGATTCGGCTCGGTCGTAAATCGAACCCCGATGTCGGGAAGCTGGTCCAGGTCGGGCAACCGCCACGGCTCCGAGCCGTTCGCCAGGTGTGCATCCGACAGCAGCACAACCGGCGTGCGGTATTTGGTCGCGATCCGGACGGCCTCGTACGCCATGTCGAAGCAGTCCGAGGGTGAGCGGGGCGCGAGAATCGGGACGGGTGATTCGCCGTTGCGGCCGAACATCGCCTGCAACAGGTCCGCCTGCTCGGTCTTCGTCGGCATCCCGGTCGACGGCCCTGCCCGCTGTACGTTGCACACCACCAGCGGCAGTTCCAGCGCGATCGCCAGGCCGAGCGCCTCGGCCTTGAGGGACATGCCGGGACCGCTCGTGGAGGTCACCCCGAGATGCCCACCGAACGAGGCGCCGATCGCCGCCGCGATGCCGGCGATCTCGTCCTCGGCCTGGAAGGTGCGCACCCCGTGGTCCTTGTGGCGGGCGAGTTCGTGCAACAGGTCGGATGCCGGCGTGATGGGATAGGCCCCCAGGAACAGCGGAATACCCGCCTTCTGAGTTCCCGCGAGAAGCCCGTAACAGAGTGCCAGATTCCCAGAGACGTTGCGGTAGAGACCATCCAGCATGCGCGCGGGACGCACCTCGTATCGAGTCGCGAACGTCTCAGTCGTGTCACCGAATCCATACCCCGCCTGGAACGCAGCGATGTTGGCGTCGGCGATCTCCGCGCGCTTGCCGAACCTGCGGCGCAAGTACTCGACGGTCGAGTCGGTAGGGCGGTCGTACATCCAGCAGAGCAGGCCGAGCGCGAACATGTTCTTCGCTCGTGCGGCCTCCTTCGTGCTGATCGGGAAGTCGCGGAGTGCTTCGATGGTGATCGACGTCAGCGGAACGGCGTGCAGGCGATACCCGTCCAACGAGCCGTCTTCGAGCGGGTTGGTTTCGTATCCGAGCCGTTTGAGGCTTCGCCGCCTGAACTGGTCGCTGTCGACGATGATCTCAGCCCCGGCCTCGAGGTCTCCGATATTCGCCTTCAACGCCGCCGGATTCATAGCGACCAGGACATCCGGTGTATCCCCGGCCGTATCGATGCCGTGGTCCGCGAACTGCAACTGGAACGACGACACCCCGGCGAGGGTTCCCGCAGGTGCCCGAATTTCGGCAGGGAAGTCCCGCAGGGTAGACAGATCGTTCCCGAAGAAGGCCGTCTCCCCCGTGAATCTGTCACCGATCAGCTGGATACCGTCGCCGGAGTCACCGGCGAACCGGATGATCACATTCGATAGTTGCTTGGTGCCAACGGAACCGAAGCCCATGGGGGTCACCACTCCTCGCGTACGCATTCAAACCATGCGCCGTGCGGCGCAACTGCCTCGGTCCTAGGTTCCGATCACCGAACCGACCTCAGATTGCAGAATCTATTACCTTCCGATCGTAAGGTCAATAGCTTCGTGCCATGACCCGCGCCGACGCCGCCTCCTGTCGCAGCGGACGCCCCTCACCTGTTCAGCAACGCACCATCCCCACGAGACGCCCCGCTATGCACGCAGCGCAGCTCCTTTGCTCCACGACCCGGTTGGTGACACCACAGCGCCCGTTGGCTGATCGTGCAGATTTCAGTGATAAGACAGCCCGAAGCGCCAACCCTGACCCTGCGGCCCACGTCAACGGGTGCACATCCCGAACAAGTACCCACGACGACTGGGTACAACTTGGACGCGTCACGTCTCGTCGCAGTGTTGGATGCACCACCGAAGCGGACCGGTTTCAGTTCTGAATGAGACCTTCCCGGACTGACATGATCCCTTGCCCGGACCGGGCGCGTCGCCCCGAGGTGCGCGACCTGAGTCACCGAATTCTTGCAGCGCGGTCGGTGCCGAGATTCGCCCGGAATCGGAGTGACCGTGTTGCGGTGGGGGTAAGTTGCCGCGGACCTTCTCCGACTCGGGGGTGTCCGACTGGAATGCTGGGCTCCTGCGTGTCGAATCTTGCCGTAGCCCGAATGTCCTCGTGAACAACAGAATCCGTTGACAGCCTGATGACGGTCGTATACCTTCCAATCGTTAGGGCAACGTGATGGGGTTCACACACTCCGTACCGCCCAAGCGAATGAGAAAACTGGTCCGAAGCATCTCCGAGCGAAATGTCGATCGAATGGAGTCAGTAATGGCGCTTGATATCCACAACCCGGATGTCGAAAGTCAGGGAAGAGGGCTCGTTCGGTCAGAGCCGACATTTCTACCAGACCCCGACCCTCGGGAATTATGGTGCCCTCTCATCTCAGTGGACGATCATGTTCTCGAGCCCGCAGATATCTTCACCAGTCGTACAAGCTCGCGGTATCGCGACCTTGTACCAGCAGTTGTCCCCGACCAGGATGGCATCCCGTATTGGCACATTGATGAGGACCGAATCCCCATGCGCCTCACAATGTGCGGGGCAGTCGGTCGGCCCATCGAAGAATGGAGCCTGGCGCCTCAAAAGTACGAAGACTTCCGGCCCGGTGTGTGGGACGTCCATTCGCGAGTCAGGGATATGGACCTCAACGGGGTATACGCATCTCTCAACTTTCCATCCTTCGTCTGGGGATTTGCCGGCAAACGGTTGAGCGGAATGCGTGATCGCGAGGTCGGTCTCGCCTCCGTTCGGGCCTACAACGACTGGATGCTCGAGGAATGGTGCGGCGCGTATCCCGACAGATTCATCTCATGTCAATTGCCGTGGCTCCTTGACCCTGAGGTGGCCGCACTGGAGATCAAGAACAACAAGGACCGCGGTTTCCAGTCAGTAACATTCTCGGAGAACCCCGAGGGATTGGGGCTCCCGTCTCTCTACTCCGAGTACTGGGACCCCTTCTTTCGCGCATGCGAAGAGACCGAGACCGTAGTCAATTTGCACGTGGGGTCCTCGGGATCGATCTGCCAACCGAGTGCGGCATCGCCTGCGGATGTCACAGTCGCACTCTTCCCGTTGAACGCCATACAGGCAGTAGTTGATTGGATCTTCTCCCGGATCCCACTGCGTTTTCCGAAGCTGAAGATCGTACTGTCCGAATCCGGCGTCTCCTGGGTGCCGATGATCATCGAGCGACTCACGCGTTCGTACAGGCAGGCGGCCAGCTCGGAGACATGGAGCACGTCAGACCCGGACCCGGTCGACATCCTGCGACGAAACTTCTGGTTTACGTCGATCGAAGATCCAGCGGCATTCCGGATGCTCGACATCATCGGCGCCGAGAAAGTCATGGTCGAGACCGACTACCCGCATGCCGACTCCTCGTGGCCTGATTCGCAAGAACTCTTCAGTCGAGACATGAAATCACTACCCCGCGACACGATCGAGAAGCTCTGTTTCCGGAATGCGAGTGCTCTCTACCAACACCCGCTTCCCCCCTCGGCGCTAATCGATTCATCGCTCATATCCCGATATTAACCTTCATCAAGGCCATCTACGACGCCGATCACCTCCCCCTGGAGTAGCCGATAATGCATACTCTTGACCTGCCAACTCCGCCCACATTCCTTTCACCCGATGAGGAGAGAAATCATAGGAAGATTCGCCTGGCCGCAGCCTTCAGGATTTTCAGTAGGTTCGGCCTCGACGACGGAGTTACCGGGCATATCACCGCCCGCGACCCCGAATACCTCGACCACCTTTGGGTCAACCCCTGGGGTATGCCCTTCAGCCAGATCCGCGCATCAGACCTATGTCTAATCGATGCGGCCGGAAAGTTGGTCGAGGGCACAGGTCCCGTCAATCCAGCAGCAATCACGATACATTCCAGTGTGCACGATGCCAGACCCGATGTCGTCGGCGTCGCGCACAGCCACTCTCTGCACGGAAAGACGTGGTCCGCGTTCGGTCGAAAGTTGGATCCGATCACCCAGGATGCATGCGCCTTCTACGAGAGGCACTCCGTCTTCGAGCAGTACAACGGCGTCGCGCTCGATGACGGCGAAGGTCGCTCCCTCGCAGCGAATTTGGGTACGAATCGCGCCGCGATCCTCAAGAACCATGGCATCCTGACGGTCGGCGCAACGGTCGACGAGGCCGCGTGGTGGTTCATCGCACTCGAACGCTCGTGCCAGGCACAGCTTCTCGCCCTCGCCGCCGGGCAACCGGACTCCATTCCCGCGGAGACCGCTCGAGAGGTAGCCGCACTCTACGATCAGCGCGCTGGATGGTTCAATTTTCAGCCCATATTCGCACGGATCATGCACGAACAGCCCGATCTCGCAGAATGAAGTGCCCGATTCCCTGATCGGCAACTGACGTACCTTCATCCAGGGCACCGATCACCCTGATCGAGGGATCGTCGACCCTCGGGCTATCCACCCCCCGGTCTGCATATGGCGCGGGGGCCCTTCGACAACGACAGCTTTGCCATTCCGTCGGGAATGCGAACACGGAAGGTTATGTCATGCTCACGTCCTCTCACATCAGCAGACTTGCTTGCGGGCTTACCACCGCTGCGGTAGCACTGACACTCGCCGGCTGCGGGGCAGCAAGCAACGCCGAATCACACGGCGATGTAATCAAACTCGGTGAGACCAGTGGAATCAGTGGGCCGGCCGGGGGCTACGGCAAGGCCCTGAGCGAAGGGCAGCAGGCGATCTTTCGGGCAGTCAACGACGCCGGCGGCGTGGACGGGAAGAAGATCGAACTGACACTGCTCGATGACGGCCTCGATGTGGCCCGTGCGGTGCAGAACGTGCGGAAGCTGGTCACAGACCGGAACATAGCGATTGTCGGCGGCTCCGGTTCGGGCTCGATCGACGCGATCGTCCCGGTCCTGGACAAGGCAGGCGTTCCCCTGCTCTTCCCTGCGAAGTCGAGTCCGTCCTTCGTCAACGCAGTAGTGCCACAGGCCTTCGCGATGGTTCCCACTTTCCCTGATCAGGCACATGCTCTCGTGTCCGCAGCGTACGAGAAGACCGGACCAGGAAGCGTCTTCCTTGTCCGCACGGTGTCCGACCAGAATGACCCGATACTGGCGAAGGTCGAGGCTGCAGTCCAAAATGGCGGTGGCTCATTTCTCGGCACGGCGATCGTGCCGTTCGGGGCCGACGTGACACCCGTCGCACTCCAAGTCGCCGAGGCGAGGCCGGATTATGTCGTCTTCACCTCCGCTCCCGCTGAGACCACCAAGATCGTCAATTACCTTGCCGGCAAGGACCAGCTCCCGAGAAGGGCGATCCTCGGTACGACCTCGCTTCCCGGTGAGACCTTTCTGCAGGGAACACCGCGGAGCGCACACGAACTTCTCTTCAGCCTGGCCATCACCAAGCCACCCACGGACCCGAGCGCTGCCGATTGCCTAGACGCGGTACGAAAGTACTACCCGGACTCACAGATCGACACAGTGACGACGTTCGGTTGCGCGATCGCGCAGGCCGTGGTCGCGGGACTCGAACTCGCTGGACCTGACCCGACCAGCGAGAGCCTGGTCAAGGCACTTGCCTCCATGCAGGACCGTCAGGTGAGTCCCCTCATCCCCCCCGTGACCTTCTCTCGGGAATCGCATATGGGTCTGACTTCACTGCCAGCAGTCACCGTCAAGGACGGCCAATACCAGGCAGCCGAGACCGTCACCGTACCGGTTCTGCCGTGAGGCTCACCCACCCAATATAGGAGAGTGTCATGGGTCTGTTCCTGGAAACGGTCCTGAGCGGCGTCACCGTCGGAATGCTCTACGGCCTCCTATCCTTTGCGATGGTTGTGCTGTACAAGGCGACTGCCACCGTGAACTTCGCCCAGGGAATGATGGGAACCGCCGCCGCCTTCGTGGCGTTGACTGTCATGGTTGAGTACGGCGTCCCAGTTGGCGTGGCCATCATCGTCGGATTGGTGTTCAGCACCTTGTTGGGTGTTGTCACATTCTACGGCGTCATCCGCCCCAAGCCGAGTGCGGGTAAGACAAATGTCATTATCAGAACGCTCGCCCTCTCGCTGGTATTAGCAGCTTTCATAGACCGATTCAGGGGCGCCGGTCAGCCATTCCAATTTCCTCAACTTCTCAGCTCTGGCGGCTTCAGCCTCTTTGGAATCCAAATCAACTATTCACTGATACAAACTTTCGCCGTTGCAGGGGTTCTCCTGGGCTGCTTCAGTCTCTTTTTTCGATATACCCGCGCCGGTTTGCTCACACGCGCCATGGCCGAGTCCCGCGAAACGGTCAGGCTACTCGGTGTCCGTAGCGATCGATTATTTGCGATCGCCTGGGGAATCAGTAGTTTCTTGGCCGCGATCGTGAGCCTTCTATCCGCCAACCGTGTCTACGTCTCGACTTTCATGCTCGAAGGCCACTTACTCTACGCTTTTACAGCGGCGATCGCTTTTGGGCTCACCAGCCTGACTGGGGCGGTTGTCGGCGGCATCTGCGCAGGTCTTCTGAGCAATGTAGTCGCAACCTACTTCGGACCCGACGCGGCCAACCTCGTCATCTTCGCGGCGCTGATTACCGTCCTAGTCATTCGCCCACAGGGAATTTTTGGAGAGCGGAGAGTACATCGTGTTTGAGCACTCGGTGCAGCGACAGCTACCGACAGCCGTATTACGACGGTATTCGGGCGTGGCTACGGCGCTTGTAACGCTTGCAGCCCTCGGGTTGATCGTCCGCGAAGCCTCGTGGCAGTACGTCCTGATACTCGGCATGGCCTGGGGCGCGGTGGCTGTCGGAATGAACCTCTGGCAGGGATACCTTGGCGAACTTTCGTTCGGACATGGGGCACTCGTTGCAATCGCTGCGTATGCCTGGACCGTGGCGAGAACCGCCGGGCTGTCTCCCATACTTGCGCTTACCATTTGCGTAGGACTTACCTTGATTGCATGCGGAATTATCGGACTCGCGGTGGTCCAACTTTCACACTTTGGTTCCGCCGTTGTCACCTTCTTTCTGGCATTTGTGGTGTCGGCAGGTCTGCAGTCAAGTGCGTTCGTCGATCTCACCGGTAGCCAATCTGGTCTGCTCGTGCCTGATCTACACGTTCTTGGTGTCGATTTCGGCAACGGCGTTGGCTTGTATTACCTTGCGCTCGGTTTTCTCGCTGTCGTTCTGTTTTCCTCCTCAAATTTCGGCGGCGGACGACGCGGTCACGAACTTCGGCTGGTGCGGTCGAGCGAGCAGGTCGCGTCCCTACTCGGGGTCAAGGTCAAGCAAGCCAAGTGGACCGCCTTTGTGTTCACAGGTCTGGGTGCAGCGTTGGCCGGTGTCGTCATTGCCCAGGCACTGACCGTCATCACACCAGATTCATTTTCTGCCGCGGTATCTATCACCCTGGTGGCGATGGTTGTCGTGGGAGGACAAGGAACATTATTGGGACCATTGCTCGGTGCACTCTTTTTTGCGGCACTACCCTCCATCTTTCAAGGCGCTCCTGAGAACCAGGCCCTATACGCGAGTATCACTTTTCTTGTCTTTGTTGTGCTGGCTCCGGCGGGAATCCTGGGCGCCCTGTCCAGGTGGGGCGGTGCTACCACGAAGCGGCTACCAAGTCGTCCGCGAACTTTGACTGGCACGGGCGGCGAGTCCGGAAGCATGGAAGCCTGCGATACATCATCCGAGGCTTTCGATGTCCCAGAGGTGGACTCTGGCCGGAGAATTGCCGGCGAATGCGACATGGCAGCGACTGCAGCGGCCGCAATGGAGATTGCCGACGTGAGTGTCGCTTTCGATGGAGTACATGCACTGAGTGGAGTCGACATCACCGTGACCCCAGGACAGATCCATGCCCTGATCGGCCCAAACGGTGCTGGTAAGACGACGCTGATCAACGCCGTCACCGGTCTACTCCGACCGACGAGTGGGGAAATCCGAGTCAATGGCCTTGCAACTACCAAGCTGTCGCCACCGGAGATTCGTGCTGCTGGAGTAGGGCGGACCTTTCAGAATCCGTCGCTCGTCGACGATTTGTCCGCAGTCGAGAACGTCGCACTAGGACTCCTGAGCCAGCAACGGCGCTGGTTGCTCGTGGATCTGCTACGCCCTACCCTCGGGCGGAACGCAGACGCTGATACTCGAGCAAGGTGCGAAGAGGCTCTGCGCCTGGTCGGGGTTTCAGAGTCCACCTGGAATAAGAGAGCCGATGAAATCTCGCTAGCTGACCGGAAACTGGTCGACCTGGCTAGGTCATTCGTGGCAGAGCCGACGATCTTGCTCCTCGACGAGCCCACTGCCGGACTGGGAGAACAGGAGATCCACATTGTTGAAGACGCGATACTCAAACTTCGTTCCAATGGACGCGTAACGATCCTACTTGTCGCGCACCATGTCGCCTTTGTTCGGCGGGTGGCCGATACCGTCACCGTACTCGACGGGGGGAAGATACTAGCCTCCGGCCATCCGGAGCAGGTCACAAGCGACGAGCGGGTACTGGAAGCCTTCATCGGCCAGCCTGCCGAACTGCTGAACCTGGCGGGTGAATTTGGGTCTACAGCAGGAGAACCAGCCCTCTGCTCTCCGGGCGAACCGGCTGATAGCTCCCTGGCAGATCCGGAAATGCTACAGCCGGAAAGATCTGGCACGGATCTGTCGTCACAGGGGATGCGGGTTACCGACCTGACCGTAGGATACGGGCCGGCGCGCGTCCTCGACAAAGTCTCGCTACATGTCTCCCGAGGGGAACTCGTGGGGCTTACAGGCCGTAACGGCGCAGGGAAGACGACACTGCTACGAGCCCTGTCCGGAATGATCGGTCGCGGTAATGGCCTGGTCAACATGGACTCGGTCACCGTTCCCCCGTCACCGGTGGACGCAGCCAGGGCCGGATTGATCCACGTGCCCGAGGGTAGGGGCGTCGTCGGATCACTGTCCGTGCTAGAGAACCTACAGGTCGGCGCCGTGGCGGTCGGACACAAATTGACCAACGAGGACCTAGATCACATTCTGAGCCGATTCCCCGCACTCAGGCCGCTATTGCAGCGCCCCGCCGGGTTGTTGAGTGGTGGCCAACAACAGATGCTCGCGATAGCCCGAGGACTTGCCGCCAAGCCTTCCATCTTGATGGTAGATGAACTCAGCCTGGGGCTATCCCCCAAGGCCACCAGCGAAGCTCTCCAAGTGTTAGTGAGGCTCACCCGCGAAAGCGGCGAGGGTGTGCTTGTCGTCGATCAAAACATCCAGACCCTCTCCAGCGTCTGTGATCGGATGTACGTCTTACGGGACGGGTCTCTCGTCGAACTCGAGGGAGACAGCGGATCGATTCATGAATTGCAAGAAGTCTATTTCTGAACCGTCCCGAGTTTTCCTCCGATCCAATGCTTGCGACATGCGAATGTCGGTCAAAAGAGCGACGTCCGGAGTGTCGACCATCATCGCATTCCGCTCGGTTCGAGGGAAACGGGGACTGCCGAACGACGAGCCAGCGTCCGCACAGCCGACCCCAGCCCGCCCTTCGACAGGATCGCCGGATGGATCCCGTGCGAGAGTTCCCGCAGATCCTCCGACACACCCCTGAGCCCCAAGGCGACGGCCGACAACTGCTCCCTCACGTCCACCCACTCGGCCAGCACCGACGCCTCCGCCATACGCGCCTCGAGTCCCAGCGACACCAGCCGCTGCTGGGCCCCGTCGTGCAAGTCACGTTCCAGGCGGCGGCGCGCCTCGTCGGCGGCCGCGACGATCCTGGCCCGCGAGACGATCAATTCGCACGGGTCGCCGCATTGGCGATCGCGGTCGCGACGAGATCGGCGAAGTCACCGAGTCGGGCCTCGGTGTCCGCGGGCAGCGGCTCGGTGCGCCGCGATCCGACGATCGCCGCGCCCCACACCCGTTCGTCCACGACGATCGGGACTCCCACGATCGAACCGAAGCCCTCGGCACGAATACGCGTAGCAACCGCCCCACCGACGTGTGCGTGGTTGTCGATCCGGGCGCCGTGGCCGGTGCGCAACACGATCGCCCCGACGTCGCCGCCCACCGTCGAGATCCTGTCCCCGGTCACGGGCATCCCAGTCACCCCCGGCTCGTATCGAACCGCGACCAACGTCCCGGTGCCGTCCCCCTCGTACCGAAGCACGGCGTCGACCACACGCAGCCAGAGCGCCAATTCTTCGGCCACCGCCGTGAAGACCTCCGAGGGTCTCACCCCACGCGCCGCCAATGTTGCCACTCGACGCAGTGAAGCCTGGTGTTCGGCGAGGATCGCGAGTTCATCCCGGCTCGCGTCCGCCTCCCGGCGGCGCAGAACCGCCTCCGCGGCGCAATCTGGCCTGACCCGCCATGAGGTTGGCCACCAGCGCGACGGGCAGGAACACCACGACGGCCAACCAGTCGCTGACCCTGGTCGGGATCAGGGCCCTGCACGCCGCCGAGGTTGTGCAGCTCGGGCCGCGCTCCTGCGGTGCGGGCTGCGTTCACCACGGCGTCGAGTTGGTTGAGATGCATCACTTAACGCCGACCGGGAATGATCCGGGTGTTCGATCCGCGCCGGTGTCCTGTCGCCGGGGCTGGCTTTGAGTCACTCACCCGCACAGTTGTGCCAACTCCTGCTGGCTATGCCACCAAATAGCACGATCCCGATGATGGCGAGCCAGAACGGGCCCTTGATCACGAACCACCAAACTGTGGGCGATCGCCGGTCGGCGCGTCGACGACATTACCGCTGACGAGGATATCCCGCCGGCCATTAGCGGCAGGGTCGAGTCGACCGGTTGCTGCTCGCCGTCAACCACCGCGTCCCGATCACGTAACGGGCGGTCCGGGGGCTGAATACTAATCTCACGGAGCCTAAAGCAAACCTAAGTCGGGGTCCCCCACCGGTTTCTGAATCGGGTCCTTTCTAGAGAAATTTCCCTGTCCGGCAAGATAAAACGGCCACAGGTAAACGCTCGGAAGGACAACCGCCGACGGACACACGCCAGACGGGCGACGAACAACCCGATAGTACGACTCCGATCGGCGGGCAAATCGCGTCAGCGTGGCGGGTCACCGCCATGCCGGAAAGTCGAGGACAATGACATTGCCTCGGACTGGAGACAAATCGTGAACGCAGAGACAGGCTCGAACCTCGTCATGCCGGCGGCGTTCATCGGACACGGCAACCCGATGAACGCAGTCGAGATCAACCGCTACACCGCCGCTTGGAAGGCGTTCGGGCAGGCGGTGCCTCGCCCCCGCGCGATCCTGGTCGTCAGCGCGCACTGGTACATCAACGCGACCGCGGTCACCGCCATGCCGCGGCCGCGCACCATCCACGACTTCTATGGGTTTCCCCCAGAGTTGTTCGACGTGCAATACCCCGCACCAGGACTGCCCGAACTCGCCACCGAGATCAGTGACACCGTCCACCCCACCTGGGTCGGTGCCGATCTCGACAGCTGGGGAATCGACCACGGCACCTGGTCGGTACTCGTCCACGCCTTCCCCGACGCCACGATTCCCGTCGTCCAGCTGAGTATCAACGCGGACAAACCCCTGGACTACCACCTCGAACTCGGCGCCAAGCTGGCCCCGATGCGCGAGCGCGGCGTACTCGTCGTCGCAAGCGGCAACGTCGTCCACAACCTCCGCGGCATGAACTGGACACTCGCCGACGACGGTTACGACTGGGCCAGGCGATTCAACGAAGACGCCAAGACTCGGATGCTCACCAACCCGACCGAGTTCGCGACACTCGACGCCCACCGCGACTTCACCCAGGCGGTACCGACTCCGGACCACTTCATCCCCGCCTTGTACCTGGCCGGGCTGGCGGCCGCCTCACTGAAACCCGACATCGATGTCCTGGTCGACGGCTACGCATACGGCTCGCTGTCGATGACCGCCTACACCCTCGATCTCCCCTGCCCGACCACGACCGAACTGGGTGGATCCCCATTGCCGCCGGCAGAGCTCCCACCAGACGCCTCCAACATCTGAGGGCAACGACAAACACCACCGACGTGACAGCCGACACGGAGCGGAACAGCTACCTCGTCACGGGATCCCGCAACCCACCTGCTCAATGCCTTCGGTGTAGCTCATCCCTCGGCCACCCAGGCACACGAACGCGCCAGCGGCGGTGGCGGCGCCAGGCGGGCTTCCGGATCGACGATGCCGGGGACCAGTCGGGATCGGCAGCCCTGTCATCCCTCTGCTCACCCTTCACCTACACGCCGGTCGGAGAGAGGGCCGCGCAGAGCTCAGATCAGCACCCCGGGCATCCGCGTGCAAGCACTGCGGCCATGAGCTGTGCACGACCCGCCCGGTCCACGCGCACATCGTCATGGCCTCACCTGGCACGATCATCACCACAGCCGGCCAGGCGATCTGGCCGAACAGAGCAGCAAGGAGCACCTCATGGCATTGCCTGTCTTGACCCCGGAACAACGCGCCGAGGCACTGGCGAAGGCCGCAGAAGCCCGCAAAGCGCGTAGCGAACTCCTCTCCGCCGTGAAATCCGGCGAGCTGAGCATCGCCGAAGTCCTCGCCAAAGCCGAAACCGACGAAACCGTGAAGAAGACGAAGGTGACTGCCCTGCTCAAGGCGCTCCCCGGCGTCGGACCGGTGAAAGCCGCAGAACTCCTCGAAGAATTGTCGATCGCCGAGACCCGACGGATCGGTGGACTCGGAGCCAACCAGCGCCAGGCACTGATCCACGCAGCCGGCGCCTGATCCGGGCACACCCCGCCCTGTCACATCGGCGCATCCGGCGACAGCGGCACGCTTCAATTCCTAGAAGCCGGTCTCAACCTGCACGACTGTGGACCGGCACCGACACGCATGACGGTATGTCCTTTGCTGCGCGCCCGGCGCTGCCGGTCAGGCGTGACGGACAACGTCTTGGACGAGTTGTACGCGGGAAGTGAGGCCGAGTTTGGTGAAGACATGGGTGAGGTGGCACTGTACGAGACAAAAGCCGCGCGGCAATCTCCTTGCTGCCCGCTGACCAGGTCGACGATGTCACCCGGTCGGTGTGAGTGAGCCCAGCCACTCGTCGGCAGTCTGCGTTCACCGTGACCGCGCCGAGCGTAGGCGATCGCTGCGCCGGTGGACAGAGCAGCACCCTCCGCCCACACATCGTCAAAATCGTGGTCGCCCATCGCGCACGCAACTCGGCCAGGAGGCCTCGTAGCGGACTTGGTAGATCTTGAACCGGACCCCGGCCGATGCGCTGCCGGATCGCCTCAGCCGCGTCGAACAGCCGCGTGCCCTCGTGGTTCGGTGGCCAAATCAGGCAGCCCGACGATGCCCACCGCCACAGGAGCGAGGACGAACCAGGGGATGAACTGATCGAATTCGTTCCAGTGGCGCAGCGATGCCAGCTCCAGGGCTGCGCCCACACAGGTGAACGCTGCCAGGCCGATCAGCACTGCACAAAACGACCCGACCAGTCGCTGTTCATCTCGGGATTGGGTGGCGCTCATGCGACCCCGTGTCGTGTCGGTCGGGGAAACGTCCGGTCGCCCTCTGGATATACACCCGAACGACTGTCCGATCAGGTTCACCGGGGCGGGCGAAATTTCTCTCACGTGTTTGGTGAACGGAATGGGTCGATGATTCGTGGTATCGGGTATGAAGCTCTCCGCAGCTCTGCTGGCGGCTGCCGTCGTCGCGGCGTGTGCGCTCACCGCCTGCAGCGATGACGGCGGCAGCACCGTCGACTACGCACCCACCCCGACGATCACCGACACGACGGCGATGCCGTCCTCCGAAGGGGCGGTGGCGGCGGGAACGAACGAGATCGTCATCTCGGGATTCGCGTACACGGTGCCCGCCACGGTGGCGCCCGGCGCGCAGGTCACCATTCGCAACAGCGACACGGCCGAACACACGGTGACCGCGGACACCGGCGGCACGTTCGACGTCGAGATCGAGGGCGGCGAGACCGCAACATTGACGGTGCCGCCGACACCCGGTACCTACCCGTTCCATTGCACGTATCATTCGAACATGCACGGTGACTTGACCGTCGGGTGACGAGGTCATCGCCGATCCGGGTTCGACGCGGTGGGAATGCGCAGCTTCCTGCCCGCGCCGCGCACGGTGGATGAGGCGCTCGCGAGCACGCTCAACATCTCCGGTCTCGTGACCATGACTGCAGTGAACTCGACACCGTGGTTCTGCTCATCTACGACGGCGTTGCGCGCGGTCGGGGACGGTTCCTGCAGATTGGACGGGCTACCCGGAAATCAGTGAACCCTCGGGAGTCCGGTTTCGTGAATAGGTTTATGCCCGCTCAACAATCCGGGGCGGCCCCGGAATCCGACGGGATGCGGTCGACGGCGCTGGTCCGCGGGCTGATCGCCACGTCGAGCACTCGTTGTTCGCCGTCGAGTTGCAGGGCCGCGGCGGCCCTTGCGCGCTCTTCAACCACGGAGAGTCCGTGCAGGCTCAGCGCCGCGACGACGGTCGGCCGCCACAGCCGCTCGTAGGCGGCGGCAACCCGGTTGTTGGTCATCGCGCGCTGCGCGAGAGTGCGCCGTGTCGGTGGACTCGATTCGAGCAGGTCGATATAGCCGGTGTCCGAGTAGCTCGACGAGTGCAGCGCGTCCTCGCGGACGGCCGCGAGCAGATCCCGGCTATTCCGCTGATCGACGAGCAGGCGCAGCGCGCGCCACACCCTCGCTGGCCGCCTGCACCAGCAGCGCCGCCACCACCGCGACAGAGCCGGGATCACCCCCGGGGCGCACTTCAGGCATCGGGATCACGAACTGCCGGTCCTGCTGTTGATCTTCGCCATCGGGGCCGGTGCATACGCGATCGGCGGGAGCGAGGAGGACGGCACCCTCGAACTGCTCCTGTCCAACCCGGTGACCCGCGGACGTGTCCTGATCGAACGATTCGTCGCCGTCCTCGCGCTGTCGCTCGGCCTCGGGATCGTCACCACCGCGAGCCTTCTCGCGTTCTCCCCACCCTTCGGTCTGCTCGCGGGCGTGTCGATCCCCGGACTCGTCGCGGCCGTGTTCGCGGCGACCGCCTTCGGGCTGATGCACGGCGCGATCGCGTTCGCTGCCGGCGCCTGGACCGGCCGCCGGTCGGCGGCGATCGCCACCGCCGCAACCGTGGCCGTGGTGGGAAACCTCCTCAACGCCGTCGCCGTGTCGAGCGAGAGCCTGCACTTCCTGCGGTTCGCCTCACCCTGGCACTGGTACGGGGGTCGCAACATGCTCGCGCAGGGGATCGCGCTCGAGCCGTTCCTCGCCCCGATGGCCGTCTCGGTGGTCTGTGCGGCGGTGGCCTGGTGGAGCCTTCGACGGCGGGATCTGCACTGACCACCCGTCACACGTGGGATGAACTTCGAACCGCGTCACGTCCCGGCGGGCAGCGGGCCGGTCCGCCGGCGGTGACACGTTTGCGGTGCGCGCCCGGTAGTCCACTCCGCACTCACGACAGGGTGTGCGGGGCCGGTGTTTTCGCCGGAAGGGCGCCGCGGCGGATGTCACTGGGGGCGGGCCAGGCCGTCGGATACGTGTTCCCCCAGCGCCGCTTCGCCTCCCCCCACGAACGGGACAGCACGCTCGACGCGGTCCACGCCCGCGGACTGGACCCGGCCGGCAAGGAAGACCGGGGCCAGTTCCACGCCTGCTTCTACCTGTCCCGTCCCGCGTCCGACGTCGAGACCGAGCCATTGACACGGCTGCTGAGCGGACTCACCGTCGAGGCCGGCAGCGAGGAGGCCGACGCGGCATGTCCCCGGGTTCGATGATGTACTGGCCATCGGGTCGCCGTGGATGCTTACCCGACGAGGAGCGGGTCGTAGCGCCCGCGAGCTGACCACTCGTTGTGCTGCCCGAGGTCGTCGTTTCCGTCGACGTTCGATGCCCGCCGCGAGCAGCCGGTCGATCAGTGTCGATCAGTACGGACGAGACGTTGCAAACTTCGAAATCGGCGAGCCGCTGGGGACGGTGTCCGAGCGCAGCAGAGCCGACGAGAGCGGTATCGGTTGGTGGGGAAGCCTTGATGAGGTGCCACCGATCCACCCTGTGTGAGCGCCCGCCTCGCACAGATTCTGCCGCCCCGAGCGGGTTCGGGTTTCATGCCCGGAACCTTCACGGCCGCGCTGCACGTCACGGTCAGCTGCGATCTGGCGGCGTGGCGTGCAGGGTGGATCATCGGACGACAGTAGGTCGGATTTCGGGAATCCGCCCGAGGTCATCGACCACCGGGGAGGATCTTGGCGAGCAGTGCATGCAGTTGCCGCTGTTCACGTGTGGTCAGTGCCGACAAACGATGAATGCTCCGCGGTGTCCGGCTGTTCGGTCTGCTTCGGCGCCGCCGGCACCCATTCCGCAGTTGTTGCACCACTGTCCCTCGAGCGTCGCTCGACGACGTCACGCTGGTGAGAGAATTCGCGGCGGTCCCCGTGGGCCTACCGCCCAACCGGTTGGACTGCTCGAGACAGAAGGAAACGATGTCACTGGAGCGGCCGTCGGTCAGTACCCTCGGATCCGCCCGCACCGCGTCGAGATGCTCACAGGCTTGTTGCCACCGTTCGGGAAACGCCGCTTCGACCTGAACGTCGCCGGGGACGTCTTTGGAGCTGCTTGATAAGCCACGCCAGTCGTCGAACCCGGGGTTGCCTCGTTCGGCGCCTCCACGCCTTGGATGTTGACCGCGCATACGAGCGTGGCGCCTATACGTACGGTGGGGACAGGTCTCAGACACTGACCCGGGCTACGTCGTCAGTTCCGGCTGACCCTCCAATCGGCATAGCCACTCCTTGCGTGCGACCTCACGTCGCAATTGTGGTACTGCTTGAGTCTCAGCGGCGGGGTGAATCGCAGCCCGGTCAGATACGGGTCCCCACGCGGTGGCGGGGTGAGATACCGGATGAAGAGGCAATTGACCCACAGGTCCCGGCCCGAAGTGTCGCGGCCATCCGGTGAGCCCTGCTGAGATTTTCGGTGAATACCCTCGCGTTGAGTCCGTACCCGTGTGTCGTTGGCGAGGGCGACGGCGTCGGATTCCTCGTCGAAGGGTTGGTTGCACGACGGCGACGGGACCGACAGATTTCTTCCGGGCGACACGCGAATCTACGGGTGTATCGAAGACGACGGTGGGACGGACCACCGTGATGATCTTGCCGCCGCACGATCTGCGTCGCTTCCTTGAGAGGACCGCCGATACGCATGGTCTCGGCTCGCACGATGACGCGATCGAGAAAATGCGGTTGGGCACCACTGCGACCAACCACGCCGAAGACGGATAGCGGTCGAGGAACCCGAGATCCTGACCCAGTTCTCGTACCGCGGAAGCGTGCGTGCCAGGGGTCGTCACCCGCACAGCTTGCCGGGCACGGGAGAAGGCGGAGCCACTGACCGAACAAGGATCGTCAGACAGGACCTGCCGTTCTCTCGACGATGCGGTCGGCGAGTCCGGTGATCGACGCGAGTAACCGGTCCGGCGGCAAGGTCAAATCCACCGCGTGACAAACGATGGTGATGTCGGCGCCGACTACCTGCACGGTCGCCGGCGCCGTTTCGCCCTGGGCGTATACCAGATGGCCGTGCGACAGTCCGAGCGCCGTGCAGTACGCCACGAGTTGGTATATGTCCGCGGTCGGAACCCCGCTGTGCGCGGTCTTGTACTTGGCGTCGACCACCGAGACCGGCCTCCCCTCGGCGTCGTACCACGTCAGGTCCGGTTCGATGGTGACCGTGCACCCGTGGTCGAGAAACCGGTCCGGCTCCGGCCGCCGGGGGCGGGCGCCCCGCCCACCGCGCTCGGCGATCTCCTCGCCGAGCGCGGTCATCAGGAAGTCCTCGTACACCGACCACATGTCCACGACGAAGCCGGAGACGGTCACGTCACCGATCCGCTGCTGGACCGACCGGTTCGCGAGCACCAGCTCGGCGAGCTGCAGCGCCCAGTGGTAACGGGTATTCAACCGGGTCGGGTGCCACCGGGGCTGCTCCGTGCCGGGAACCGGCGGGGTGATCTCGCCGAGTGCCCGGCGCAGCCCGAGCAGTCGGGCTCGCAGCCGCTGCGGGATCCGCGGCATCCGCAGCAGCGTCAGGGTCGCGGCGAGCAACAGCTGGTTCTCGGCGATGTCCGCGCTGTACTCGTCGTAGCGCACCTCGACCGGCAAGGCCAGGCCGAAGCGCCGGCCCATCTGCTCGCCCGCACGGAGCCGGCCGCGCAGCACCGCGCCCGACTCCTCGACGGTGCGGTAGCCGCACAGCAGCCCGGTCTCGATGGCACGCTGCGTGGCCCGGGTGAACCCCTCCGCCAACGCCGGGATCAGCTCGGCGTGGCTGTCGAGGGCCGCGGTGTGGGTGGTCCAGAACTTCGGGTCGTGCACGTAGCCCATAAGCCACAGCAGCCGGTCGACCGGAACCTTCGGCTCCACGAGCACGTGCAGATCCCCGATGGTGACGGCGCCGACCTTCTTGTTCGCGGCCAGCGCGAACCGGCCCGGGCTCAGGGTCGGAGTGACCGCGACCAGATCGCTGGCCGCCAGCGCCGCGGCCTGGGAGGGTGTCAGGCCGACCTCGGGGCGGCACCGGTCACACCACCCGCGCTCGTGCCGGCACGCGGGGAACTCACGCAGCGTCAGCGCCGTCAAGGGGACTCACCCCCGGAGGCGATCTTCTCCAGCACCGCGAGGCCGTAGGTCGCTTCGACGTCCACCGTGCGGTCACCGAAGTGGTACTCCTCGAGCAGCGGCAGGATCGAGGTCTCCCACACCTGACTCAGGCCGCCGGCGTTGTGCACGGCCGGGCGCATGAAATACGACGGCCCGATCTGGAAGTTCGGGTCCGGGATGCGGGCATTGAGCGCATCGTGCAGATCGGCGACCTTCGACGGGTAGTTGCGGGCGTGCAGCCACCGCCGCAGCATCTGGTTCGTCGGCGCGAGCGCCGGATGCAACGGCAGGAACCCGAAACGGCGACGCATCGCCGCGTCGACCAGGGCGATGGACCGGTCCGCGGTGTTCATCGTGCCGATCATCAACAGATTCCGCGGAAGCGTGAACGGCTCGGTGTCCTGCGACGAATACATCAGGTCGATGGCCTCGTCGCGGTACTCGAGCAGGAAGTACAACTCCCCGAATATCTTGGCGAGGTTGCCACGGTTGATCTCGTCGATGATCAGCACGAACACCTGATCCGGGTGGCCGCGGGCCCGCTCGACGAGCACCCGCAACGGTCCAGGCTTGAGCTCGAACCCGACCTGCCCGTTGCCCGCAGGCAGCGGGCGGAAGCCCTCGAAGAAGTCCTCGTAGCTGTAGGCAGGGTGGAACTGGACGATCTTGACATTGTCCGCACCGTCGGCCAGGTGCCGCGCCAACGCCTTTGCAACGTACGTCTTTCCGGTACCGGGCGGTCCGTAGAAGATCAACTGCGGGCGGTCGCGAAGCAGGGTGACGCACTTGGCCAACCAGCCCAGATCGACGTGCAGCTGGTCTGCAAGTTCCTGGCCCGGATCGGGCAGGTCGGCGTCGAGCAACGACACATCGACGTCGTCCACGGTCTCGGGGTCGACCGCATCGTTCTTGGCGGCCTTGGCCGGACGCCACATCGATACCCACGGATCGCGATAATAGTCGATGGGCCGGTTCTGCTCGGCCTCGAACGCGCGGTTGATGTCGTGGAGGTCGACCTCGACGTCCGGGGACACCGGCCGATCCAGGTACGACGCGAAGGTGTCACGGATGAGCTTGCGGTCCTTGCCATTGACCAATGGCAGGAAGAACTTCGGGAACGCCAGATAGCACAGGGCGGCGCGCTGGGCCGGCTCGTTGGGCCTGGCCACCTCCGCCAGCGCGTCCCGGAACTCGAGCGGGTCCTCGGCGATCCTGGCGCGGCGTTCGTCGGACAGGGCATGTAGATGCAGGCCGAAGAAGATCAGCAGCCAGATCTGGGACCAGCGACGCACGCCGAATGCGGTGCCTCCGTTGAAGGCACCGATCTGCGCGGCCCGCACGATCTCGTCGGGAACCGGGACGGGACTGGCCATCATGTCGAGCACCTGCTCGACGCGGTTGACCTTGGTCTTGCCAAGATAGTTCGCCAGGGGCAGCACATTGAGCAGGAGCAGTTCGGCGAAGAGTTGGATGGCGCCGTCGGAGGCGTCGTCGAACCGGACCCGAAGCTTGTCGAAGAAGCCCTTGTCCGGGCTTTGGTCGGGGCGGTCGATGTAGATCCGCTTGAGTTCGGCGAAGTTGTCGCTGCTCCACACGGCCGCACCGGGGGTGAGCACCGAGTCGCCCTTCAGGTATCCATCGACGATCAGCCGACGGCCAATCCCTTCAAGCTCGTCGACACCGTCGCGGCCCCTGGCAGTGAACTCGGCAGTCATACCTGCACTTCTACAGGGCGGATCCGACGCACATGCCGGCGGTCACTGGATCTCCGGCCCGCCGAACCCCGCTGGCTCGCTGATCAGCGGTTTCGGCTGGCCCGGTGATTGAGTCGCCCGCGGGAGGAACCCTGACCGGGCCAGACAGCCGCTAACGTAACTAATGGGCGGGTTCTCCCTGGTTGAGCATCCGCAAGGTCCGGTCGTGCCAGGTACGCGTCGAGATCGCGCTGCAGGGCGCGGAATTCGATGGCCCGCTCCCGCCCCAGGTGGGCCGGAGATCGCCGAGGCCATCACGATGCCCCCGGCCGCTTGAGAACGCCTGGCCGCGGCTACTACGGTTCGGTGAGCCACAACGTCAAGGTGATCTACACCGCCACCTGGGCCGGTACGACAGCAACCCCGCCCACCTGTAGCCGCACCCGCCGACCGCCACGCACCGCTACGTCGACTTCATGGGGCGGCGCGCATGCCATCGTCACCAAGGCCCGCACCTGCTACGACGCCGACGACTTCCTCTGAGTCGCCGAGGTAACGAGCACCTGACGCTGGACGCGCACCTGACCAACGTGGACACTACCTATCGGCTGGTGCTGCGCAACGGCGTCCTGACCTAAACAAAGGCGGCGCCGGCGGACGCCATGCTGAGCCTCCCGGTGATGACACTGCCCGTTGTCGCAACCGGCGCGACGGCTCCCGATCAGCTCGCCGCGGCTGGGTCCGACGCATCCGTGCTGTCACATCTGCTCGGGTCTGGCGCGGCGTGCGTCGGTGAGTTCGTCCTGGAGCTCTACGGCTCGTTTCCGGGCTGCCGCTGCCTGGGCGGACACGAGATCCGCTGTGGTGGTGGCGAGTTCGTCGCGGACTGTGTCCACACGGGCGTTCGGACCAAAATTGCGGTCCGGGGCCTCCATCAGACCAACTTCACGCCGGTCATCGGTGGCCGTCGCCGCTGCCACGGACGATCGGATTCAGCCCGGACCTGGGCTATCTCGCCACCGAGCTCCCCCGAACATCGGATCACCGCACTACCGAGGTGTCACAATGGTGCACCGCCCGGTGTCTTCATGCCGGCTGGCTTCCCGAGACACCGGAGTCACCTACACAACCGCCAGGGAGATCCTATGAACCTCAGTCTGTGGATTGCTGCCGGACTGCTGGCCGTAGTCGCTCTAGTCGCTGTCGGATCCGCAATTCACGCTCGACGGCAAGAAACACTTAACACCGATCCTCGGTGGCCCATGTTCGACTTTGCGTCCATAGCGCGCTCCTACTACGACGGATTGCTCCTTGCCTGCATGCTGCGATGGTGCACTCCTAGTGAAATATGGTGGGGTGATACCCCTCTTGATCAGATCTCGGCTATCAGCGCACTCCTCGCCAGAACCCGCGTCAAAGAGGATCAAATGATCCTGTTTCCGGAGTTGCTGCTCGCCGCAGCACAGGGCAAGGTGCCGACGGACGCGGCTACTGATGCGGCGACTCGCATCGCCACGGAAGCTGCTAGTTGGGAACCCGCCGAGCGCGTCGGCATCCTGTGTGGCCTCGCACTCATGGATGAGTCGGGTCTCGACATCGGTAGCTCCATTGACGCGCTCGATGCTTGATGAAGTTGGCCAGGCACGCAATCGGGTTCGATCACGGTTATATCTTGCTTGCACAGGTTGACGGCGATTTCCGGGTCGGGCCTTCCGAGAGGTCAGCCCGCCCTTGCGCACTCACCGTGACCACACTGATGCGGCGGGACGGCGGCGTCTCGGCGACGCACGCCGTGAGCCCCTTCCGTGTCGGCGATGTATATCGGCTGACCGATACACATGATCCGGTTTGTCTGATTACATGCCCTTGGTGAGGAAGACGACCTTTGCGATAACCCTGAT
This sequence comes from Rhodococcus koreensis, assembly GCF_017068375.1. Classification (NCBI taxonomy): domain Bacteria; kingdom Bacillati; phylum Actinomycetota; class Actinomycetes; order Mycobacteriales; family Nocardiaceae; genus Rhodococcus; species Rhodococcus koreensis. The sequence continues at coordinate 8,801,476 of NZ_CP070609.1, read as the reverse complement.
CGCCGGCGCTGTGCTCGTGACCGGATGCGGAAGCAGCAAGACCCAGTCCAGCACCACACCGACCACGACAGCGTCCGTTGCACGAGTCGTCGACGCATCGAGCGCCAGGCCGACCACCACGTCACGACCGGCACCGACAATGACCACGGTTGCCGCTCCGGTCAGCACCTCACCGGCTGCCGTGCAGCCGGTCGCCCCGGTAGTTCCTACCACCACCATTGCCGTGGCACCACCACCGGCGCCGGTCGCGATTCCGACGCCCCCGCCCGTACCGAAATCGACGGTCAGCTACGGATCTTGCGATGAAGTGCGAGCCGCCGGCGCGGCACCGATCTACAAGGGTGAGCCCGGATATTCGACGAAGCTCGACCGCGACAAGGACGGAATCGCCTGCGACAAATGACACGTCGCGAAGCTCCCTGAAACGTCGCCCGCGCTCGACGCACTCGGCTGCGCCCCGTGAGGACCGGACGCCCACAGGACCGCAGTGTCAGGCGTGCATGCGCCAGCTGAGCCAATCCGCACCACCTCCGCTAATCCCCCAGTCGGCCCTTCACGCCCCCGAGTACCGTCGACCGGCCACACGCGGATAGATGCCACTGAGGTGGACGACATCGCCGTCCATCACTGTCCCCGGTCTCCGTGCTGCCACCATCGCCGTTCCGCTGCTCGGCGATAGCTCAGGGTCCAGTTCAACCCAGACGAAACGGGGCACCCACGTGCCTCGGTGTGCAGATTGCACGCCGACCGTCGATCCCCGCTGCGTGTCCGGCCGAGTCATTTACTGGGTATACAGACAACGCGCACGCCTTCTGGTAGCACCAGAACCAGCTCCAGTCGAGGTGTCGGGATCGCTCACTACTCAAGGCAGACAACCGTTCACGCGCCACGCGAACCGGTTTGCACCGAAATCGCGCGTCCTCTCGCATGACCGAATCCCCACGATCTATGGTGAGCGTGCTCGAACATCTGCGGGGGTGGCAAACATCTGTATGCACGCCCCTATCCCCTGTGTGAAAGGACCTCCATGGGCGTCACCCTTGCCAAAGGCGGCAACGTTTCCCTCGACAAGCAGGCCCCCAACCTGACCGCAGTTGCGGTAGGGCTGGGCTGGGACGCGCGCTCGACCACCGGCCACGAATTCGACCTGGACGCCAGCGCACTGGCCACCGGTGAGAACAAGAAGGTCCTGTCGGACCAGCACTTCGTGTTCTACAACAACCTGCGCTCCCCGGACGGGTCGATCCAGCACGAAGGCGACAACCTCACCGGCGAAGGCGACGGAGACGACGAGGTGATCAACGTCGACCTCAAGGCGGTGCCGCCGAACATCACCAACATCTTCTTCCCGGTCTCCATCCACGACGCGCACCAGCGTGGCCAGAGCTTCGGGCAGGTCACCAACGCGTTCATCCGCGTCGTCGACCGCAGTACCGGCAACGAACTGGTCCGCTACGACCTCACCGAGGACGCCTCCACCGAGACCGCCATGACCTTCGGCGAGCTCTACCGGCACAACGGCGAATGGAAGTTCCGTGCCATCGGCCAGGGCTACGCCTCCGGGCTGGCCGGTATCGCCCGCGACTACGGCGTCAACATCTGACCTCACTGGGTCGGGGAGGGCGCACATGTCCGCGCCCTCCCCAGGCGTTCGGCCCGCGGTCTACATACCCCTGCAGTAGCCACCCTGCATGCCCACTAGAGAAAGGCCACGCTTCGTGGTTCTGCGAATATTCGGTCTCTCCTTCGCCGTGACGGTGATCTCCCTGATCATCGCGGCGATCTACGGAGGCCCCCAGGCCGTCCTCCTCGTGGTGATCCTGTCGATCCTCGAGATCTCGCTGTCCTTCGACAACGCCGTCATCAACGCCACCGTGCTGCGCCGCATGAGCGAGTTCTGCAGAAGATCTTCCTCACCGTCGGCATCGTCATCGCGGTGTTCGGCATGCGCCTGGTCTTCCCCCTCGTCATCGTCTGGCTCGCGTCCGGCCTCGGCCCCGTCGCCGCCCTCGACCTGGCCCTCAACCCGCCCGCCGACGGCGCCGCGTACTTCCCCGACGGCAGCGCCAGCTACGAAACCCTGCTCACCGACGCGCACCCGCAGATCGCGGCGTTCGGCGGCATGTTCCTGCTGATGCTCTTCCTCGGCTTCATCCTGGAAGAGCGTGAGATCACCTGGCTGTCCTGGCTGGAGAAGCCCCTCGCCCGCGCCGGCAAGCTCGACCAGCTGGCCGTCATCCTCGCCGGCGTCCTGCTGCTGATCACCGCCGCCTACATCGCCCCCGAGGACACCGTGTCCACCGTGATGATCGCCGGCGTCCTCGGCATGGTCACCTACATCGCCGTCAACGGTCTCGGTGAACTGTTCAACACCCCCGAGGAAGACGAAGACGGCGAACCGATCGAAGGGTCCAAGGGCGGACCGACCGAGCTGGCCAAGGCCACCGGCAAGGCCGGGTTCTTCCTGTTCCTCTACCTCGAGGTCCTCGACGCGTCGTTCTCCTTCGACGGTGTCATCGGCGCCTTCGCAATCACGTCCGACCCGATCATCATCGCCCTCGGCCTCGGCTTCGTCGGCGCGATGTTCGTCCGCTCCATCACCGTGTTCCTCGTCCGCAAGGGCACCCTGTCGGACTACGTGTACCTCGAGCACGGCGCCCACTGGGCCATCGGCACACTGGCCGTGATCCTGCTGATCTCCATCGGCTACCACGTCAACGAAAACGTCACCGGCCTCGTCGGCGTCGCCCTGATCGGTGCCGCGTTCATCTCCAGCATCGTCCGCAACCGCCGGGGCCTCGAACCGGTCGAGGCGACCGGTGAGCGTGACGACGAACCGGAAAAGGTCACCGTCGGCTGAACAGGCTGATCGATCACCGGCCGAGCTCGCCCCAGACGGCAACCGGGACATTGTTCACCCCGCCGCGGCTGGCGCGGCGGGGTGAACCCGAAACGGTCGCCCCCCTTTGCCCCTCTGGGCGCCGACTAGCAGCCACACCCGGTGCGAGCGGCACCTTTTCATCACAGCAACTGCAGGAGAGAGACCCATGACTTCGCTTGTCCGCGGTCAGAACACCCCACTGACCGCACCGCAGCTGACCGTCAACGTCGCCGGCGTCACCCCCGGGACCGTCGACCTCATGGTTTTCCAGGTCACCTCCACCGGAAAGGTGCGAAGCGACAGCGACTTCGTCTTCTTCAACCAACCCGCCTCCCCCGAGGGAGCGGTCCGGCTCACCGGCCCCAGCACGGTCGCGGTCGACGTCACCAAGGTGCCGTACGGGATCGACACGCTGCGCCTGGCGGTGAGCATGGACGACTCCGCTCCCGGCAGCCTCGCCGCCATTCCCGGCCTCGGCGTCACGCTGGGTTCGGTCTCGGCCCCGGCCCTGGGCCTGACCACCGAACGGGCCGCCGTCCTCGCCGAGATCTACCGGCGCGGTGAACAATGGAAGATCCGGAACGTCTCCGCCGGCTGGGACAGTGGCCTCAAGGCCCTCGTCACCGAACACGGTGTCACCGTCGACGACGCCCCCACCCACCCGCCTGTCCCCACCCCTGCGCCCACTCCCCCGATCCCGTCACCTGCGAACGTGATTCGCCCTCCCGTACCCACCCCGCCTCCGGCGCCGCAGCCGCGGGTCCAGCTCAGCAAGATCACCCTCACCAAGGCCGCCCCCACCGTGTCCCTCGCCAAGGGCGGCGACACCGGCACGATGCGGATCAACCTCAACTGGACCCGCGGCCGGCGCGGACTCCTCGGCAACGGCGCGATCGACCTCGATCTCGCCTGCCTCTACCAACTCACCAACGGATCCAAAGGCGTCGTCCAAGCGCTCGGCAACGCGTTCGGCGATCTGAACTACCCGCCCTACATCGCCCTCGACGGCGACGACCGCTCTGGCACCAACGCCGGCGGCGAGAACCTGCACATCAACCTCGCCCACCTCGCGGACTTCAAACGCATCCTCATCTTCGCCTACATCTACGACGGCACCCCGAACTGGTCCGCTGCCGACGGCGTGGTCACCTTGTACCCACCCCACGGCCCCCAAGTAGAAGTGCGCCTCGACTCGCCCGACAACCGCGCCCGATCCTGCGCCATCGCTCTCCTGAAAAACGAAAAGAACGAACTCACCGTCACACGAGAAGTGCGGTACATCAACGGAACCCAATCCGAAATCTCCAAAACCTACCGCTGGGGCCTCAAATGGACCGCCGCCCGCAAATAACTACGCACGAGTGGACCGCTCGAGGGTGATCGACACGGGTGATCACCGCCGGACGGACATTCCCACATCGGGCGGCCACACCGCGATGTCAGCACGAGTGCCGGGAGCGATCACCGACTGAACCGAAGCTGATCGGACTCGCCTCGGTAGCCGCTCAGTGTCCCACCGCACAGCCAGACACCGTCCGGCAACTGTGGCTACCCGACAGTGGCCATTTGGTACGGGGCGAAAGCTCTCGGCACCGACGGTCCCTCAAGGTGTGTGCCATCACGGCGGAACTATTGGGGGGCGACCCGCCAGCGCTTGGGTTTGGTCCACGACGCGGCACTGAATGCCTCGAGGAGTTTGCCGCTGTCAGGGTCCTCGACGAACCGGAACATCCACGGTCCGTCGAATCGATATCCTTCCTCGACCGCTTTGTCCGCCCACATCCGCAGATCGAATGCGATCGAATGCAGCTTGCACGGACCGGTTCCGACCCCACCACGCCATTCCGGAAAGTCCAAGTCCGGGCGGTACCCGTACCGCTTGGTCATTCCGTCCTCTTCGTAAGTGATACGAACGCCGAACGGATCTCGCGTGTACGCGGGCCTGCACGTGAAGGCCACCTTGCTGATCGTGTACTCGTCGACCTGGTCTGTGGGATCGAACGACAGTTCCCACCAAATGTTCTCCGGATCGATACCGGTCCCGTTCAAGGCAACCTCGAACATGTGCTCGAGGTCGAAATGCAGCATCTCGAATCCCGACGGCACATCATAGGAGGAATCGCCAGCCGGGGTGCGGACGGTGAACTTCTTCTTCACCGGATAGACGATGAGGACGATCTGTCGACTCGTTGGTGTTGCCGGGGTGCGAGCCGGTGCCGGGGTAGAAGTTGGTACCGGCTCGGGAGCCGGCGGGGCGGGGTCGTCGACTGTGACGCCGTGTTCGATCACCAGCGCTGCCAGGCCGCGGTCCCACCCCGCCGAGATGTTGCGGGCTTTCCACTGATCACCGCGCCGGTAGAGCTCGAGGAGAACCGCGGCACGTTCGCTGGTCAATCCGATTGCGGCAGCATCGACACGGGTGCCATCCTGGCCGCACACCCTCACCCCGAGTCCCTTGATCAGTGCGAGGCTGCCGGTAGCGGCGTCGTCCAGCGCAACCGCGATACGCAGAAGCTGCACGTCGGCCGGAATCTGCGGCAGATCAACCTCCACCGTGCTGGTTCCGGACAGGCGCACGGCGCCCTCGCGGGAGGTGGGTTGGTTGAAGAAGATCAGGTCGTCGTCGCGGCGGACCTTCTCGGCGGAATCGAGCTGGAAGACCAATAGGTCGACCGTGCCCGGGGTGACACCGGCAACGTCGATGGTCAGTGGCACATGGCTGAGCGCAGTGTTCTGTCCGCGGATCAATGCCGTCATCGTTCGTGGTGCCGCGCCGGTGCGCGATCCTCTCTACTTCTGCCGGTAGATACGTGTAGTTCGGTCAATACGTGAAATGCGCACGAGCATCCGGTCACTGACGCACGACTTCACCACCATCCGAAGGCGGCGCAACGTCGAACACGCATACCGAGGGTTACTCCCCCTCGGATTCTGCGGTCTCCGGCTTCGGCTGTTCATTCTGTTTCGGCGCTGCCGGCACCCATTCCCGCAGTTGTTGAACCACCGTGCCGTAGAACGCGTCGGTCGATGACGTCACGCTGGTGATGAAGCTCGCCGCGGTGCCCGACCGCCGACCGCCCATCGGGAAGGTCTGTTCGAGGGAGAAGGACACGATGTCCCCCGAGCGCCCATTGGTCAGTACCTTCGGATCCTTACGCACCGTGTCGAGGTGCTCGCAGGCTTCGTTGCCGCGCTCGGAGAACACCGCTTCGACCTCAACGTCGCCGGGCACGTCCTTGAGCTGCCTGAGTAGCCACGACAGCCGGCGACCGGAGGTTCCCTCGTTCGGTGCCTCCACGGTGGTGCGGCAGCGGATCTTGTTGGTCCGCACATCCGCGGTCACCACCAGATCACCGGCGGTCTCCGGGACCCGCAGCACCGCTTCGAACACCCCGTCGGTCGCCAACCTCTCGGCTACCGCCGCATTGCGGGCGGCCGGGTCGCTACCGTGGCGGCGGGGCAGGATGTGTTTGACGGTGACACCGAGTTCGGCGGTCAACCGCAGCGCGAGATGACGGGAGAGGGACACCCAGGTGTCGGCCACGGCGGCGGCCTTCTGGTCGCCGGCGCGCAGGATACCGGCGGTGACCGCGTCGCGGACGGTCACCCAGTGCCGGCCCATGTCGACGAACTCCGCCGCCCCGGAGCGGGGGTGGTCGAGGTAGCGCAGGAACTCGGCCAGGATCCAGGCCTGCAGGTCGTCGTCGATACCGCCGTGCGAGAGCAACATCCGTGCCTCGTGCGCCACCTCCGCCCACGACAAATGCCGCAGCGCGACCTTGGCGAGCTTGCGACGGTCGACCTCCACCGGCAACTCCCCGGCACTGGCGGGGACGTCGTTCGACAGGCTGACCACCACGTCGTACTTCTTCTTCCGCGCCACATCGAGATAGTTCTCGAGCTGCTCCTTCCTGAGCTTGCCGTTGCCGGTCTTGACCTCGAGCAGGCCGGTCCACACCCTGGCACCGCGGGAGACCTTCAGCACCGCGTCCGGGATCACCTTGCTCTCACCCCGCTCGTACGCCACCTCGACATAACCTTCGAAGACACCGACCGGTGCCCCCATCCGGGCGCACACCGCCCGTGCGAAGGGGTGCACCGCCTGCATGGTGGCGATCAACGCGGAGGTAGCCCGCCGCTCCTGTTCCTCACCGGTCCCGACACCGATGACCGAGAACAACCGCGCCGGCTGCCAGGTGTCCTGTTCGGCGAGGGTGAATTCGACCGGCTTCGACTTGCGCACCGCTCGCTTGGCGGTGCGGACACCCCGGGTCCTCGGCTTCGCCTGTGTCGCCGGTGCGGTGGGTGTGGCGGGCAGTTCGGGCACCAGATGCGTGGCGTCACCGGCGGACCCGTGCGGCGGCGCAGCGGGTTCGACACTGCCGGATGAGTCATCACCGGTGGCGGGTTCGAGATCCGGCTCGTTGTCGATGTCGACACCGAAATCCGTGGCCAAACCCGCCAGCCCGGACTCCCAGCCCTGCCCGACCGCCCGGATCTTCCACTCCCCATTGCGGCGGTACACCTCGCCGAACACGAACGCCGACTCGGTTGTGGCATCGGCCGTGACGTACTCCGCCAACGTGTACCCGGCCCCGTCGACGACACGCAGAGCGAGCTTTCCGAGATCACCGAACCTGCCGTTGCCCACACTGCCGACCAAGGCCACGGTGTGCACGTCCTCGGGTACGGCGGACAGGTCGATCGCGATCCTCGCCTGCGCACCTTCCTCGGTGCCGCTCGTACCCAGGAACCGGATCGACCCGTCTGTCGACTCGGGCTGGTTGTAGAACACGAAATCCTCGTCGGAGCGGACCTTGCCGCTGGAGTTCAGCAGCAGAGCCGACGCATCGACCTCGACCTCCGATTCGGTCCACCCGAGCACCACATCGATCTGCTCCACCTCAGCGGGCAGCGACACGTTCTGTCCCTTGGACAGCATCGGAAACTCCACCAGAAACCACCCTCGTTCGACCCGGAACCGCACCAACCCTGCGCGGCCGGACAAAAGGCCGACGCCCGGTTACCGACGTCCGTCGCATCAACTGCGGATACTAATCGGTTCGTTTCATTCTTGGACACTACCCGGCAAACATTGTGTCGCCGCCGACCCGCATGGCGTCCACGGGTCGATTCTCCCGAGCAGACCGGTGTCATCCACGTGAATGACACTGTGAACCAGGCGAAGTGAGTCCGAGTGGCGGCGATCCGATAGCGGCGGGCTCAGCGCGTGGCTCCCGGCCGGGCCGCACCTCGGAGAAGATACGCGCGCTGCAGCTATCGCGCCCGCGATCGACAACCGCCTCGGCCTTGCCGCCGTCGCCGCATCACGCCGACGTCGCCACTGGAGTCCGCGATTCCGGCAACCCGTGGTGGATGTCCGGCGGAAGATGGCCTTACATCGCCCGAGAGGACCGGTCATGAAGGATTCATCACGCCCCCGTCTGCCGCGCCTTCTCGCGGCCGGAATCGCAACCCTGGCGACGCTGACGGCTGCGATCGTCGGTGCACCGACTGTGTCCGCGGCACCGGTCGATACGGTTCTGCCCGTTCCGGTGGCCGGCAACACGCTGTCGTTTCAGTATGCGACGTGGATGGGCATCTTCCAGGGCCGCGTCATCGCGCGAACCGACACCGCGACACCGGGTCTCACGTACTTCCGCATGGAGACCGGATGCACCGGGACCGTGCATTGGCGCAACCTCACCACCGGCGCGATCGGGGATGCCGAGGTGCGAGCATCCAACTCCCCGCAATCACCGCCACCGGCGGTCGCCGCGACCGGGTCCGGTGTCCTCGTCGCCACCATCACCCTGGGCATCCCCTACAGCACCACATTTTGGCCGGGGATGGGCGTGTGGACTGTGCCCCGACCGGGAAGGGAGAGCTGATTTCGAAGCGCGGGGGTGGCGTGGCAGCGCATGCCAGACCCCCGGTGACGTCACCGGGGCGCGGCCCCTTCACACCGGTGACCAGCCCCGCGGGCCTTGCACGCGTCAGGTGGGATCCCGCGGTGGTCGTTCGAGAGTGTTGTACTCATCGAGGACCTGGTCGACGGCGGTGGTCGGGATGCGGAAGTCGTTGCCCTCCGCAGCCCGGAGGCGGTCACGCACGTAGGCGAGCATGGCGAGTTCACGCTCGAGGTCTGCTGCGGTTCGGTCGCTCACGGTCCCATCCTGCCCTGTGGGCGGTGATCAACAGCATGTGCCCAGCACTCGCCGCAACGAAAGCAACGATGTAAGATATCGGTGCAAACGTAGCAAGGAGTGCCATGTCGACCCACCGATCGATCTCCCCCCGGCGACACCACAAGCTCGCCGGCCACCGGCTGCGCCGAGACACCGCGACCGGCCGCTACACCCGCTCCGGCGACCGCCCGCACGCCACTCCGTCGCCGGACGACCGGCGTTTGTCGGATCTGTCGACCCCCGAACTGATCGACGTCGTCGCCTCCGAACTCGCCGCCCGCCCAGAGATGCACCTGGTCCGCAACCAGGTGACCGCGCTGCTGGCGATGGCACCGACCCTGACCGACCGCACCCAGGCCGCCCGGATCGGCGCCGACCTCGTCGACGACGCCATCGCCCAGGCCGATCTCGAGCAAGCCGCCCGCCGGCACATCCTCGACCACCCGATGCTCACCGCCGGCCAGGTCGCCGCCGTCCTACGCAGGCCCGCATCAGATCGCACCGTCGCCTCGAGGCTCCGCACCACCGGCAAGGTCGTCGCCCTCCCGGTGGGCAACAGCTACCGGTACCCGGCGTTCCAGTTCGACGAGGCCACCGCCTCGGTCCGCGACACCGTCGCCGCGATCAACGCGGCCCTCGGTGCGGCCGCCGACCCCTGGGGTGTCGCGTCGTGGTGGCTGACCCCCTCCACCCGCCTGCCCGAGGGGCAGACCCCGGCCGACCTCGCCGCCGACCCGGACCCCGCTACCGGCCAGAAGCTCGAGCGGCTCGCCGCCGCGGTGCTGCCCGACTGATGCCGAACATCGAACCACCGGCCGCAGGACTGCTCCGGCCGGCGCATAAGACCGTGCTCACCGCCGGAACAGTGGTGTGGCGAGTGCACAGCAGCCACCGCGCCCCACACGCCCCGAACCCCACCGCCCAACCCGACGAACTCGCCGGCGGCCGCTTCGACTCCCTCGACGGCAGCTACGCCTACCTCTACATCGCCGACAGCCCCGACGGGGCGATCGCTGAAACCATCTGCCGGGACCTCCCCCTCGACCCCACCATCGCGCGGATCGTTCCCGCCTCCGCCGTGACCGGCCGCACCCTGACCGCCCTCACCGTCACCCGCACCCTCACCACCGCCGCACTCCACGGTCCACACCTGGCCGCGGTCGGACAGGACCTCTGGCTCACCAAATGCGAAGCCCGGCACTACGTCACCACAAGACGGTGGGCCCACGCCATCCGCGCCGCCGACGCCGACATCGACGGCCTCGCCTACCGACCCCGGCACAACGAAGACACCCTCGCCTGGATCCTCACCACCGACCCCGCGATCACACCCCACCCCGACCTGACCCTCGACCCCACCACCACGCCCCTGCCACTCGACCACGGCCCCGGCCGCGACCTCGTCGCCCGCATCATCGCCGACCACAGCGCCATCCTCTCCCCCACCTGAACCGCACCAGCGTCAACGCCGTCCGACACACGACGCCGACGGTGATGCGCACCGACCGCGACAAGCGACGGTCGCTTTCGGCTCTGTGAAACGATCCGTCAGTGCGGGCCACCGTCCCGGAGAGCGTCCGCGGACCACGAAGGGAGGTTCGCCCACCTGACCTCTAGGTTTGTCGCGCAGCACTCTCCACCTGGCTACCGGAGGGGCAAGGCCATCGCTGACTGTTGACTGGCTGGCTGGCTGGCTGGCTGAACAGGATCGTTGAATATCTTTCCCTCACAACTTACCCCGCACCCGACAACTTGCATCGACACCGCCGGTGATCCTCCAGTGTCGGGCGCGCCACCCAACGGCCGATCAGCGAGTGTAGATCGACTTCAAGGTGACGTATGCGCTCAGGCCCTCCGGGCCGAGTTCGCGGCCGAGTCCGCTGGCTTTGACCCCGCCGAATGGGGCTCCGATGTCGAGATCGAAGAAGTTCACTCCCACACTGCCGGTTTCGATACGGCGAGCAAGGTCGAGGCCCCTGTCGGGATCGGATGTCCAGATAGTGCCGCCCAGTCCGTAGTCGGAATCGTTGGCGATCGCGACCGCGTCGTCGACGTCCCCGTACGGCAGGACGGTCAGGACAGGACCGAAGATCTCCTCACGCGCCACGGTTGCCGAATTGTCGAGGTCGGCGAAGACTGTCGGTTCGACGAACCATCCGCGATCGAGGTGTTTAGGTCGGCCGCCACCCGCGACGACGGTGGCACCATCGCGTTTGCCGGTCTCGATGTACGCCTCGACACTGCGGCGCTGGCGTTCGGAGACGAGCGGTCCGACCCGGGTGGCGGGGTCGGTCGGGTCACCGACCGTCAGCGACGACGCGAGATGCGCGACCGCCTCGACGGTTTCGCGGTACCGGGACCGGGGCGCAAGAATCCGGGAGGACAGGTAGCACGTCTGCCCATTGTTGAGCAGGCTCGCCCACGACATCCCGCGCGCGACGCTCACCAGATCGGCATCGTCGAGGACGATCGCTGCGCTCTTACCCCCCAGTTCGAGGGTGACCGGCCGCAGCAGGCGACCACACGTCTCCCCGATCGCCCGTCCGGCAGCAGTGGACCCGGTGAAGGCGACCTTGTCCACACCGGGGTGGCCCACGAGGTAGGAACCGATCTCGCGACCACCTGTCACGATGTTCAGTACCCCTGCTGGGAGTCCGGCCTCCTCCGCGGCGTCCGCGAGTTGGAACACGTCGAGCACGGTCTCCGGGGCGGGCTTGATGACCACGGTGCAGCCTGCCGCAAGCGCCGGCGCCACCTTGAACATGGTGAGCGACTGTGGAAAGTTCCACGGAATGATCGCGGCGACAACACCGATCGGCTCACGGCGCACGATCGTCGTGGACCGGCCGTTCGCCGAGGTCCGCGGAGTCTCGACTGGAATCTTCTCGGCGAGATCGGCGTAGTACCGCAGCGTCGCGGCGGGTCCACTGCCCTCCGCGGCCAACGAGATCGCCGAGGGCATACCGTTCTCATCGGTCACCACCGCGGCCGTTTCCTCTCGTCGCCGGTCGAGCGCATCGGCGAATCGCCGGAGAGCGGCTGCGCGTTCGACAGGTTCCAGCGCGCCCCACTGGGTTGCACGCAGCGCCCCGCGCGCGGCGGCGACGGCCGCGTCGACGTCTGCGGGAGTGCTGTCGGGCGCGGAACCGACCGGTTGTTCGGTGGTCGGCGAGATCACCGTGATGGTCTCGGAGGTGGACGGGGTGTGCCACCGGCCGTCGATGAACAGCTGCGAGCGGGTGTACTTCATGCGGGTCCTCGATCGGTCGTCCGTCAGGCGGGTCAGGAATTCGGAAGCAGAACCGGTTTGATGGTGGCGCCGCTGGCGGCGTCTGCTTCGGCGGCGGCAATATCGGCGAGTGGGTAGGTGCGGATGAGCTGATCGAATGGGAACCGGCCCTGTCGCCACAGGTCGATCAACCGAGGCAGGAACAATTGCGGAACGGCGTCACCCCCGAGGATGCCCATCACGTTCTTGCCGGCAGCCAGGGCCCCCGGTGCGAGGACGAGCTCGCGTGTCGCCGCGCCGACGAGACCGACGGTTCCGGTGGGCCGGAGGCTGTCGATCGCCGAGGCGATGACCTGCGGGACTCCTGTCGTGTCCAGGGCCGCGTGGACGCCGCCGCCGGTCAGCTTCCGGATCTGGCGGGCCACGTCGTCCGCGGAGCCCTCGATCACGTCCGTTGCCCCGAGTTCGAGGGCGAGGTCGAGTCGGTTCGCGTGCAGGTCGACCGCGACGATCCGGGAGGCGCCGGCCACCCGCGCGGCCAGGACCGCGGACAAACCCACCGCTCCGGCCCCGAAGACGGCGAACGTCGTGCCCGGGCGCACCTTCAAGGCGATCAGCGCCGACCCCGCGCCGGTCTGGATCCCGCACCCGAGCGGACCCAGCAGATGCAGGGGCAGATCCTTGTCGACCACAACGACATTGCGGGACGTGACGATCGCGTGGGTGGCCAGGGAGGACTGACCGAACCACCGTGACGCAAGGGCGTTGCCGTTCACGTCGGTGAGCGGGCCGGGCCCATCGGGGCCACGGCCGGACAGATTGCGCGCGAAGAACGCGAAGCAATACGCCGGGTGCCCACCCACGCAGTTTTCGCACAGCCCGCAGGAATCGAACGACAACAGAACATGATCGCCGACCTCGATGCCGGTGACACCGGCGCCGACTTCCTCGACGACTCCGGCCCCCTCGTGGCCGACCACGATCGGCGGCTGAGCGAGGAACGACGGGTCCCTGGGCAGGACGTCGGTGTGACAGAACCCGACACCGGCGATGCGAACCCGCAGTCGGCCACCGGTCGGGTCGGCCAACTCCACCGTCTCGATCTCGAACGGTGCGTCGTGGTGACGCAGCACTGCGGCTTCGATGCGCATCGGAAGGCTCCCTCTGTTCGGTGCGGTAACCAGAACGTACAGCTGACCGCCTGTACGGTCAATAGCAGTTGACGAGCTCACAGGACCAGACCCATGCGCTTTTCGATGTCGTGCGGGACTACGAGGACGCGATCGAGCCTCCTCAACGCATTCACCACGAGGGACGCCCAGGGGATCGCCGGGCGCGAGCCCCTCCCCCATCGTCGTCACGACACTCGCTGCCGCTGTCACGTAAGGCAATTGAGCCACACGGTGATTCGGAGTTCATCCAACATGTGGTCATCACTTATGGACCATCAGGGCGCTACCCTGGTCCATCGCGTGTACGTCTCATTACGCGAGAAGTTCTGCAACCGCCTCGATCGAGGAGTAACCGAGGCCCTGAAGTAGCAGCGTTTTGACTGCCGTCTTCTCCCATCGAATGATGTCATCCTTTATCTTCTCTCGTGATCCGACGAGGGCGACATCCTCGACCATGGCCAAGGGCACCGATGCTATTGCTTCGGACTTGTGCCCATCCAGGTAAAGGCGCTGAATGCGCGCGCATTCCGCTTCGTAACCCATGCGCACGAACACTTGATTGTGAAAGTTGGCTTCCTGGGCGCCCATTCCACCGACGTAGAGCGCGATGTTGGGCCGGATCACGTCGGCTGCCTTCTCGAGGTCATCGTCGATGACAATGGGGACCGTGGCGGCGATGTCGAAATCGTCCAGAGATCGGCGGGCTCCGGGTTTCGAGAATCCTTCCTCCAGCGCTCCTCGATAGAAGTCGTCCATTCGGGGCGAATAGAAGATCGGCAGCCACCCATCGGCTATCTCGGCGGCGAGTGCGATGTTCTTTGGCCCCTCGGCCCCGAGATAGATCGGGATCTCGGTACGAATGGGGTGGATCATGGACCGAAGTGGCTTTCCAAGGCCGGAGCCACCGTGCAGCGGGAGTTGGTAGAACGAACCATCGTGACTCACGGGTTCGTCTCGTCGCACGAACTTACGGACGAGTTCGACGTATTCTCGTGTGCGAGCGAGCGGTCGAGGATACGGCTGCCCGTACCATCCCTCGACGACCTGTGGCCCGGAGACGCCCAAACCCAGGATGAAGCGGCCCCGAGACAGGTGGTCCAGTGTCATCGCCGCCATGGCAGTCGCCGCTGGGGTCCGCGCCGACATTTGCAGGATGTTGGTGCCCAACCCGACAGTGCGGGTCGAGGCGCCGTACCACGCCAAGGGGGTTAAGCAGTCGGATCCGTAGGTCTCGGCAGTCCAGACCGAGTCGTAGCCGAGACTCTCCGCACGGGAGAAGGCCGCTCGTTCGTCGTCCGAGGGCGCGGTAGACCAATAGCCCAGGTGAAATCCCAATTTCATGTTTGCGTGTCCTTACTTCGTCGTCATTGGCGTGTCTCGTTGTCGAGGAATTTGGATTCGGTGGTGGTGTCTACCGAGACGGGGGATGCACGCTGTCGCTCGTGCGGACAGTCCGCAGGTCGTCAACCGCCAGTTCATCGGCGTCGTAGCTCCGGCGCAGGTCCTTCTTGTCGAGTTTGCCGACACTGGTCTTGGGGAGGGCGTTCACGAAGGCCCACCGTTCCGGGAGCCACCAGCGAGCCACCTTGCCGTCGAGGAAGGCGAGAAGTTCGGGCGCGGTCACCCTGGCCCCCGGCGCAAGTTTGACGCAGACAAAGGGCCGTTCCTCCCACTTCGGGTCGGGAACACCGATGACCGCGACCTCGGCGACGGCGTCGTGCTCGAGCAGTGCGTTCTCGAGTTCGACCGTGGAAATCCATTCCCCGCCGCTCTTGATGCCGTCCTTGAGCCGGTCCTTGAGCTGGATCCATCCACCCTCGTGCAGGACCCCGAGGTCGCCGGTGCGCAACCAACCATCGTCGAACTTGTCGGGGGCCTCGGTGCGGAAGTAGCTGCCCGCGATCGTCGCGCCGCGCAGCTGGACTTCCCCGATGGATTCGCCGTCCCAGGGCAACTCGACGCCGGCTTCGCTGACGATGCGCGCCTGCACTCCCGGAACGATGCGCCCGGTCAGGCTCGCCCACTGCGCAACCTCGACGTCGGGGGTGTTGCGGGGCGGGCGCGAAAAGGTGAGCAGCGGGCTGGTCTCGGTCATGCCCCACCCCTGCGTCAACGCGACGCCGTGGTGGGTGGCCATGCTCCGCACCAGCGCGGCCGCGAGTGGGGAGCCACCGGACACGGCGAGCCGCAGGCTAGTGAGATCGGCTGCGAGTGTGCGGGCGTACTCGTCGATTCCGGTCCACAAGGTGGGCACGGCGGCGGCCGCGGTGGGTCGCAGTTCGGTGATGATGCGCGCCAGGTGTTCGATCTGGAGGTACCGGTCGTTGAGGATGATGTCGGCCCCGCTGGTCCAGGCCGCGTGCGGCCAGCCCCAGGCGTTGGCATGGAACATCGGCACGATCGGCAGCACCCGGTCGGCGTCGGAGAACCCGAAGGCGCTGCCGGTGGAGATCTGCAGGCTGTGCAGATAGATCGACCGATGGCTGTAGGCAACGCCTTTCGGGTCGCCGGTGGTGCCGGTGGTGTAGCACAGCGCGGCGGCGCTTCGTTCGTCCAATGTAGGCCAGCGGAAATCGGTGTCGTGGGTGAGAACGTCGCCGAAGTGGTGTACCCGCACACCGTCGGGCACGGTCAGGTCCGCTTCGGCTTCGCCGGCGATGATGATGTGCTCGACGGTGGGCAACCGGTCGATCACCCGCTGCAGCTGCGGTACCAGGTCGGCGTCGACGAGGATCACCTTGTCGGCGGCGTGGTTGACGATGAAGACGATCTGATCGTCGTGCAGCCGCAGGTTCAGCGTGTGCAGCACCGCGCCCATTCCCGGGACTGCGAAGTAGGCCGCCAGGTGGGCGGGACTGTTCCAGCAGAGGGTGGCGACCACGTCGTCGGTGCGGATACCGAGGCGGCGCAACCCCGCGGCCAGGGCGGTCACGGTGGCCCCGAACTCGCGGAACGAGGTGCGCTGCACCCGTCCGCCCTGGTAGTGCAGCACCGAACTCTCCGGATGCGTGCGGAGGCCGTGCAGGAACAAATCCGACACGAGGAGATCGACATCTTGCATGGTGCTGTGCATGGCAGGTCCGTCCTGGCTGGTGGGGAGGTTCGTCACGTTCCGCTGCCCGTCGGCGAGGCCGTTCAGCCCGCCTGTCTTGACCCGTGGGCAGCTGCTCCCTACCCTAGACCGTACGTACGGTCAGTCAAGATGGTTGCTGATCTCCCTACAGACCACTTTCCCCTTCCTGAAACGCGAGAAGGACAACGCCATGACGTTATCGACACTGCACACCGATCTGGGAAGCCCGGACACGTACACCGACGGAGTTCCGCACCAGGTGTTCGCCGAGCTTCGCCGCCACGAACCGGTGGCCTGGATCGAGGAGCCGGCCGGTGACGGTTTCGCCGGTGGTCCGGGATTCTGGGCGGTCACCCGTTACGAGGATGTCATGACGGTCTCGAAGAATCCGGACGTCTTCTCCTCCCACAAGGGTGCCTCGTTCCTGCGCGATCAGCGGCCGCAGGATCTGGCGGCCCTGCAGCAGATGATGCTCAACCTCGACCCCCCGGACCACTCGCAGATGCGATCGATCGTCAGCAAGGTCTTCACCCCGAAGATGGTGCGGGGCATGTTCGACAGCATCACCGCCCACGCGCAGGCGATCGTCGCTGCCCTGCCCGACGACGGTGAGATCGACCTCGTCGAGCACGTCTCGGCGGAGATGCCGCTGCGGGTGCTCGCCGACGTCCTCGGCGTGCCGTCCGAGGATCGGCACCTGCTCTACGACTGGACCAACCGCATGGTCGGACTCGATGATCCCTCCTACGGCGGGCGTGAGGCGTTCCTCTCCGCGTTCATCGAGATGTTCAAGTATTCCAACGCGCAGACCAAGGCCAAGCGCGCCGAACCCGGCTCCGATGTGTGGTCCCTGATCGTCAACGCCGAGGTCGATGGCGCTCGTCTGTCGAGCGAGGAGCTCAACCGCTTCTTCCAGTTGCTGGTCATCGCCGGAAACGAGACGACCCGCAACCTGCTGACCGGCTTCGTCCTCACCCTGAGTGAACACCCGGACGAGCGCAGCAAACTGGCCGCCGACCCGGCGCTGCTGCCGAAGGCCATCGAGGAGGTGCTCCGGTTCCACTCCCCGGTCATCCAGTTCCGTCGCACCGTGACCCGGGAGACCGAACTCGGCGGCAAGCGACTGCAGGAAGGGCAGAAGGTCGTGATGTTCTATGTCTCGGCCAACCGGGACGAAGCCCAGTTCGAGGCGCCGGACGAGTTCCGCGTCGACCGCGGGGCCGCCAATCACGTCGCCTTCGGCGCCGGCACCCACTTCTGTCTCGGCAACAGCCTCGCCCGCCTCGAGGCGAAGGTGCTCCTGGAAACCCTGTTCGCGCGGTTCCCCCACTGGCGGGTCACCGGTCCCCCGGACCGGTTCCGCTCGAACTTCATCAACGGAATCAAGAAGCTGCCCGTTCACCTCGGAAAGGCCACGTCATGAAAATCTGCGTCGATCGCACCAAATGCACCGGTCTCGGTATCTGCGAATCCCTCGCCCCGGACATCTTCGAGATCGACGATGCCGGCGGGCTGCTGCTGCTGCGCGAGGACGCCGATGAGAGCGTCATCGACGACGTCCGTGCCGCCATCGAGGGGTGCCCGACCGAGGCACTCGCGCTCGTCGAGGACTGAGACCATGGCCGAACAGAATCTCGTGGTGGTCGGGGCGTCGTTGGCGGGGCTGCGCGCCGCCGAGACCGCCCGGAAGGCCGGCTTCACCGGAACGGTGACCCTCGTCGGCGCCGAGCCACACCTGCCCTACGACCGCCCCCCGTTGTCGAAGGCCTTCCTCGACCCGGCGCCGACGCCCCCGGACACCACCTTCCGGGCCCGGGAAGTGTTCGACGCAGCCGGAATCGACGTTCGACTCGGAACCGCGGCGACACAGTTGGATCCGGCGGAGAAGACGATCCACACCTCGCAGGGCCCGCTGCCCTACGACATCGCCGTGATCGCGACCGGGTCCACCGCGCGCCGACTTCCGGGTACCGCCGGGTTGGCGGGCGTCGAGACCCTGCGCACCCTCGACGACGCGGTCGCCGTCCGCGCCGCCCTGGACAACCGCGCGAAGACAGTGGTGGTCGGCGCCGGATTCATCGGCTCCGAGGTGGCCTCGGGCGCACGGAAACGCGGACTGGACGTCACCGTCCTCGAGGCACTGCCCGTCCCGCTGGTCCGCGCCATCGGCGAGGAGATGGGGCAGGCCTGCGCCGAACTGCACCGCCGCAACGGCACGGATCTGCGCTGCGGTGTCGGGGTGGAGGCCGTCCTCGGTGACGGTCGGGTCGAGGCGGTGCGACTGTCGGACGGGTCCACGGTCGAGGCCGACCTGGTCGTGGTCGGGATCGGCGCGGATCCGGCCACCGACTGGCTCACCTCGTCGGGTATCACGCTCGATCGGGGCATCGTGTGCGACGAAAACCTGGCCACCTCCCTGCCGGGCGTCTACGCCGCGGGCGACGTCGCTCGTTGGCACAATCCGTTGTTCGACACCGCGATGCGGCTCGAGCACTGGACCAGCGCTGCCGAACAGGCCGCCTCGGCCGTCCGCCATGCCCTCGACCCGACGGCCGCGAAACCGTACAGCACGGTGCCGTATTTCTGGTCCGACTGGTACGACACGAGGATTCAATTCGTCGGTATACCGGACGCGGACGAAATCGTCACCGTCACGGGAGATCTGGGTAGCGGGTCGTTCGTGGCGTTGTATCGTCGCGGCGACCGGGTGGTCGGCGCCTTGGCACTGAACCATCAGACCCACATCATGAAATACCGTGCCCTGATCGCCAAGGGCGCCAGTTGGGAACAAGCACTCGACTACGCCCGTACTCGCGGGGAGAAGGATGCCGCGCTCAGCGCGGTTCGCTGACTGCTCGGGCACAGCCGCATCGGGAAAGCTCGAAGGAAGAGAGGGTTTATGCCAGAGCGCAACGCAGCCATCGTCGGTTACGGGCTCACCGAGGTGGGCAAGGTCTTCGGGCGAACAGCACGTGGATTTGCCGCGGACGCGGTCCGGTTGGCCGTGGCCGATGCCGGGCTGGCCCTCGGTGATATCGACGGACTGCTGGTCAACGCCCGCGCGGGTACCGATCTCAATCTGTCCCTGGCTCGCACCCTCGGACTGCAGGACCTGCGCATGCTCAGCGAGGTCAACGCTTTCGGTGCCTCCGCCGCGATCATGGCCGCTCAGGCGTCGAAGGCTGTTCTCGCCGGGGAAGCCGAGACTGTGGTGTGCGTGTTCGCCGACGACCCCAAGGAGGAGAACGCCGGCGGTTCGGACGCCTATCGAGCCACTTCGCTGACCGCGACCGGCTTTCGGAGCGCCGAGACCGCGGCCGGATTCACCAGTGTCAACCACCGTTACGCGCTCGCGGCCCGTCGCTATATGGACCATTACGGGGTCACGTCGTCACAACTCGGTGCCGTCGCGGTATCCCAGCGCGCGTGGGCTCTCGACAACCCCGTGGCCCAGATGCGGACGCCGCTGTCACTCGACGACTATCACCGCTCACGCTGGGTCGTCGACCCCCTGCATCTGCTCGATTGCTGCCTGGTCTCCAACGGCGGTGCGGCGGTCGTGGTCACCACCCCCGAGCGCGCACGGGATCTGCCCACGACACCGGTGTACGTGCGGGGGTGGGGTCAAGCCCATCCCGGCCACGTTCTCGAACGGGGAAGTGATTTCGGGCTGGTCACCGGCGCCGCCGTCTCCGGCCCCGCCGCACTGAAGATGGCCGGGATGACCGTCGACGACATTGATCTGCGGGAGATCTACGACTGCTACACCTACACCCTGCTCGTCACCCTCGAGGACTACGGCTTCTGCGGCAAGGGCGAGGCCGGGGAACTTGCCGCCAGCGGGGCACTCGCCCCGGGCGGCGCACTGCCCACCAACACCGGCGGTGGACAGCTGTCCTCGTTCTACCTGTGGGGCATGACCCCGCTCGTCGAGGGGCTCACCCAATTGCGCGGCGAGGCCGGGGTTCGGCAGGTCACCCGGCACGGCACCGCGATTGTGAGCGGCAACGGCGGAATCCTCGACCACCACGGCACCCTGGTGC
Source organism: Rhodococcus koreensis (assembly GCF_017068375.1). Taxonomy (NCBI): domain Bacteria; kingdom Bacillati; phylum Actinomycetota; class Actinomycetes; order Mycobacteriales; family Nocardiaceae; genus Rhodococcus; species Rhodococcus koreensis. Next base: position 8,780,890 of record NZ_CP070609.1, on the reverse strand, counting down.
TCTCCACCGCAGCGGCCTGAACCCTCATGACAGGCACCAATAGGAAGAAGCGATGACCATTCCCGCGAGCCGAGACGACGCTTCGGCACCGTTCTTCGACGGCCTCACCGGGGGCCGGCTGATGCTCCGCTCCTGCATACGGTGCGGGCATGTGAGCCGCCCCGACACGATCAGCTGCCCCTCTTGTCACAGCGACGAGCTCATATGGATCGACTCGTCCGGCCAGGGCGCGGTGGTGACCGCCATCGTCGATCCCGCAGGCCCTACCGTGCTCGCCCTGGTCGAACTCACCGAAGGTCCGTGGATCGCCACCTGCATCCTGCGCGCCGAGACCGCCGACGATGTCCCGGCCGGCACTCCGGTACGTCTCGAGGTCCTCGACACCGGTCGCGGCGAGCCGATCCCCGCGTTCGCCCGCGCACAGTGACCAGCGGCGAACCAGAGTCGACCGAGGGCGCTTAGACTGTCTCCGGATCGGACCGTGAACGAGGTGGAGGTAGACGATGGCAAAGGCCGGTACCCGGCTGGCCGGAAAAGCCAACGAGATCCTCGAGGTCTTCACCCACAACGTCGCGCAATTCGGCTACGACGGGACGAACCTGAGCGACATCGCCAACGAGTTGTCGATCTCGAAGGGCACCATCGTCCACCATTACGGAACCAAGGACCGTCTCCTCGCGGCGCTGCACGAGTCCTATATGCGCCGGCGCCTCACCGAAGCGAAACTGCTGATCAGCCGGCTCGAACACCCTGACCAGCAACTCGCCGGTCTGCTGTTCGCCTTCATCCTCTATCAGGAACACGACCGGGATGCCACCATCGCCTTCCAGCGGGAGGTCATGCGGTTGTCCGCGCTCGACGGCGAGGCCGAGGGCGTCAGCTTGCGCACCGAGTACATCGGGCTTGTGCGGACCGTGATCAGCGACGGCGTCGCCGCCGGCCGGTTCCGGCAGACGGATCTGCAGGTGCAGTCGCTGCTGATGTTCGGATCCGCCCAGTGGGCGTACACCTGGTTCGATCCGGACGGCGACGAGACCGCGGAGGAAGTGGGGGCCGCTCTCGTCGATCTCGTCCTCGGCAGCCTGCTGGTCCGCCGCACCAATTTGCCAGGGCTGGCGGATCCGCACGGGCTGGCGGCGCAAACCGCGCGGCAATGCCTGCTGGACTCCACCCCGTCCGGTCTCGCGGCGTCCTAGACCGAAACCGGTCCCGTCCACGTGCCGGTCGCCGTCACTCCGCCCGTCGGATTCCTCACACCGGTGGAGTTCGAGCGACGATCTCGCTCGACGTCTGCGCGGTCACTCGCCGCATGAAAACCGGTGTCCGCGTTCAGGGGGAACCTCCCGTCGTCCCGGCGATCTGACACGTCGGCGTGCGGTTGTGCAGCCGCACCGAAGGTTCGTGCGCCCAGCCCACAGTTGCCGAGTTCATCACTACCAACAACCCTGACGCTCATGCCGAGTAGGGATATCTGCAGTCCGACACAGATAAGCGGCGTCATCCTATTAGGCTGCGCTGCAACGCTAGTGAGGACCTAGCACGAGACGTTCCGTGACCCATGTCACGATAGTGCACTCGGCTGTTCCCGCCACCTTGCCGAGTGGGACGCAAAGAAACGTCCCCTCCCCCGTGCAAGCCCTTGTGCCCCACGTCACCTTCTGCTTTACTGACCGTGCGTACGGTCACTAGTTGAGTTGGCCGCCACGGCCTGCACAAATCCCATCGAGAGGTGCCTGATGGCTTCACCCATCCTTCATGTCTTCGACCCGATCACCCACTGGACCTCGCGGGATCCCGCCCGCATCGCGATCCGGTTCCAGGACCAGTCGTGGACGTGGCAACAACTGTCGGAACGCGTACGCCGCAACGCCGCCGCGCAGCTCGTGCTCGGACTCGCGGCCGGGGACCGGGTGGCGTTCCTCGACAAGAATCACCCCGCCAGCCTCGAAACCACCCTCGGGTGCGCGGTCGCCGGAACGGTCAACGCGGTACTGAACTTCCGCCTCGCGCCGTCGGAATTGGCCTACGTCATCAACGACTGCCGCGCGGAATTGCTGATCCTCGGCGCCGAGTTCACCGGAGTTGTGGAATCGATTCGGGCCGATCTCGAATATGTGCGCACGATCGTGGTGCTCGGCGGCGAACACGACGAGTACGAGTCCTGGCTCGACTCTGCACCGTCCGACGTACCCGCACATCGCGCCGACCCCACCGACTGCTTCCTGCAGCTGTACACCTCCGGTACCACCGGACACCCCAAGGGCGCGATGCTGACGCACCGATCGGTGGGCGCGCACAGCGAATCAGCCAGCACCGCATTTGGATTCGATCGCGACAGCGTGAACATGGTGGCGATGCCGCTGTTCCACGTCGGTGGGACCAGTTGGGCGCTCGCGGCCATGTCGCAGGGCGCGGAAACGATCCTCGTCCGCGAGGTAGTTCCTGCCCTGGTCCTGAAACAGATCACCGACCAGGCGGTCACTCATGCGTTCTTCGTCCCCGCCGTCATCCGGTTCCTGCTGCAGATCCCCGGTGTGAGCGGACAAGACCTGGCATCGCTGCGCTGCCTGGGTTACGGCGGGTCACCGATCCCCGAAGCGCTGCTGCGGGAGGCGATGAACACCTTCGGCGTCGACTTCTACCAGGTGTACGGCATGACCGAGGCCTCCGGAGTGTTCTGCGTGCTCCCCCCGGCCGATCACCGCGATCCCGCACATCCTGAGCGCCTGCACGCAGCCGGGTGGCCGGTCGACGGCGTCGAAGTTCGGGTGGTGGACCCGGTGACCGGAGAGGAGTTGCCCGACGGCACGGTCGGCGAATTCCAGATCCGCGGAGCACAGGTCATGTCGGGGTACTGGCAACGAGACGCAGACACCGCCGCATGCTTCGAGGGTGAGTGGTTCAAGACCGGCGACGCCGGCCGCCGCGATACCGACGGCTACTTCTACGTCGAGGACCGAGTCAAGGACGTCATCATCTCCGGAGGAGAGAACATCTATCCCGCCGAGGTCGAGCGCGTAATAAGCGAATACCCGGACGTCGCGGAGGTCGCCGTCATCGGCATTCCCGACGACAAATGGGGTGAATCCGTCCGAGCCGTCGTGGTCGCCCGAAACGGCAGTGAGATCGACACGGACACACTCCTCGAGTACTGCGCCCAGCACCTGGCCGGTTACAAACGGCCGCGCAGCATCGAAATCATTCCGGCCCTTCCCCGGAACGCAACGGGCAAGATCCTCAAACGCGACCTTCGCGCACCCCATTGGGCCGGTCGTAGCCGCGCGTTGTAAACCCGCGGCGATCGCTCCGAACCATCGTGTTGTCGCTCGGCCACGCGCGGCGCCGGTGGCGTGATCGGTGACCTGGTTCCGGGGGCGGAGCAGCCGTTCCGGCGGGCTGCGCAACGCAGCTGATCGATCGCCGCCAGCGTCTTCGCACGGCCCCCGGCGAGTACGCGTACGAGGCGGGAGACCGTCAGGATCGGGCGCCGGAACACGTCTTGTTTTCTCACGCCAAGATCCACATGGGCACGACGGGGCAGCTGTCGCCGGGCATGGCGTTGCAGATACCGGCCACGGGGCACGGGGCCGAGAAGGGAACGAGCCTTCCGGCGGCAGGCTGAGAAGTACCACCATCAAGAGAAGATCGATCGAGGCGCTGTTCCGCCGGCCAACCTCGAGGGGACGCCCGCGATTCGCTCCGTTTCCGCTCTCGGCGCGCACACCACGTTGGTGCTACTCGAGCTCGGCGCGTTCAAGGTCCGCGACCGCGAGCCGCCATACGATGGAGACGCTGCGACGGGGGCTTCCCTACCGGGCGCAAAGATTCTGATCGACAGTCCCATTCCACAGGGCTCGGACTTCGCGCAGGTGCCCCCGCCCTGCCGAATAGTTGCACCCGCCGCAGCTCAGGGGGCTTCGTGCAGGACGGCTCGGCCCGGTGCCGGACACGTGGCTGAGATCTTCATCGGGCGCCGCTTCCCGGGGCTCTGCGTGGGTTCGGGTGGCCCGTCACGGTGACGCCTCTCGCCCTCGGAGGTGCCACCCCACACTCCGTAGCGTTCCCCGACCGACAACGCGTGGCGAAGACACTCGCTCTGCACTGGGCAGCTGCCACAGAGTGCCTTCGCCACTCGTTCTCTCCGAATCCGTTCCGCTCGCGTCTCGCCATCACACGAGAAGAACACGTCAGCACCGAGGGATCGACAGCGTGCGCGCAGTTGCCAGTCCCACCAGTCGGTGCAGGCGTTCAGCGGTGCGATCAGTCGAGAGAGCGAAGACACGGTGCTGCCCCTTCAAGCCTGATGATGCCCGCCAGTAGGGAGCTGCCGGGTACTCCCCACCGGTTCCTGGACGGAGTTCTCAGCGTGCAGTGGCGAAGTTATACACCTCGAGGGTGGTTTTGCCTGCTCGCAGTTCGTCGAAGATGCGTTTCTCGTCGGCGACGCGTGCATCCGAGCGATCGAGGACGTCGGTGACGTGTTCGAGCGGGATGGCGACGACACCGTCCGCATCTGCGACAACGAGATCCCCCGTGGTGATCCGAACCCCGCCCACGGTGATCGGTACCCCGAGACCGCCCTGATAGTCCTTGCGGGTGCCGACGATCGAGATCCCGCGCGAGAAGACGGGGAAGTCGATGCCGGCGAGTTCGACGGTGTCCCGGACGCCACCATCGATGATCAGTCCCAGCAGACGGCGCTGTTGGGCGGCGACGGCGAGCACCTCGCCCCAGTGGCCGTGTTGCGCGCCACCGAGATCGGCGACCAAGACGTGACCTGCGGGGGCGGCGGCCACCGCGTTGTGCAGGGCCAGGTTGTCACCGCCGGCGCCCTGGACTGTGTATGCCGGACCGGCGACGCGGGCGCCGGTCCACGCGGGCCGGATGGCGGGATCGAGGGCGATATTCAGCTGGGAGGCTTCGTAAATGGTGGCAGTGGCGTGATCGCGGGCGTGGTCGGTCATGGTTGCTTCCTGTGAGAGCGAGATTGAATGGGCTGTCGCGTTTGTTGTGGAGACTGCTTCCGGCCGAGACGGCGATGATCGGTCCAGATCGGCACGGCCACAACTATTCCGGGCCACTTGGTCTGTCTGGTGCCCTCATCATCCTTCGCGTCCGGCCAGGCGCGCATCACGCATGGCGTCGGGTAGGGCGGTGCCGGATCGCAGATCTTCGGCGATGGACTCCTCCCGGGCGGCGATGCCCTGCGCCGCCTCGAGTACCGCCTCGGCATGTGCACGGGGAACGAATGCCACACCTGTTTCGTCGGCGATCACGATGTCTCCCTGCGATACTCGAACTCCGGCGACGCTGATCGGCTGCCCGGCGGACTGCTGCTGGATTCGGCCGCGTGCGGTAGCTGGGATTCCACCGCGCGCGAAAACGGGGAATCCGAGTGCACGCGCCTCACCGATGTCGCGGCAGCTACCGTCGGCGATGGCGGCGCGTACGCCCCGAAGACTGGCACCAAGGCTGAGCAGCCCGCCCCAACATGACACATCGGTGCGGCCGTCGTTGGCGACCACGATGATCTCGTCCGCACCGGCGGTGGCCACCGCGGTGGTGGCGATGTGGGCACCGCTCGGTCCCGGCGTGTAGGGCTCCAGCTGCACGGTCGAGGCGAAACCGACCACCGTGGGATGCCCCCATACCGGTGCGATGCCCCCGATTCCGCTGGGCAATCCCTGACTGTCGAGAGCATCGCTCACCGCGGCACTGTCCAACTCGGCGAAGGCCTTCAAAAGCACCGGGTCACTCATCTGTTTCATCCCATCGGTTTGTGGCAATTGGTCTTTGAGTACTGCGAGCTGCTCAGAGGTGAGCGGCGCGCCGCGCTCGGTCATTCATCGCGGCGGCGGCGAAGTTTGCACTTCGGATGCGCCGTTGAACGCCATCACCGCTGCCATGGCGGTCATTGACCCTTCTCCGTGCCGGTCGTCTGCAGGGCGTGATACCCGAAGCGAGTTCGTGCGGCGACGAGTGAGGCGCCGTCCCGTACCGCGTGAACGATCCGCGCTTCGGTGGATTCGATGTGCTCGGCGATGGTGGCGACTTCCTCGGCGTGCTCGATCGGGACGATCACGACACCGTCCTCGTCACCACACACGAGATCGCCGGGGCGAATCGTGACGCCGTCGATCGTGAGCGGTTGCTGGATCGCCACCAGGCGTACGCGGTCTTTCCCGGTGCGCATGAACTTTCCGGCGCACCACATCGGATAGTCGGTCGCATACACCGACGCGGTGTCACGACACACGCCGTGGATCACGGTGCCACCGATGCCTCGTGCCGAAGCGACCCCTGTCATGATGCCGCCCCACACCGTGCAATCGGTGCGGCCGTCGTTGTCGATGACGACGACGGCCCCGGCGGGAACGTCGTCGAGGAAGTCGCCGACGGAGCCGCCGTGCTCACCGATGGGAGCGTAAGCGACGGTGAAGGCCGGTCCGCAGCTCCGTGATGCTTGCGCAAGCGGGCCGATGCCGTGCAAAGATCCAGGGAGCCCCAGCTTGTCGAGGGCGTCGGAAAGCGCGGCGGTCGGCAGCGCCGCGAGCCGCGAACCGAGATCGGTGGGGGTGGGCATACGCGCTGTCCTGTCCTCTCGGTGGAACCGACCGGCCGATCGAAAGATCGGAACTTGTCGCCGTCATGTCCCAGTGGACCCCACCCGGCGCGAACACTGAAGGTCCAATCTGCTCCATCTGTGAGACGTTCAACGTCTTACTGCACGTGGGCCCGCACGCACTGTCTCGCACAGTCGCGGATTTTCTGGTTTTGACCGGAAGAGTTGCACCATCGGGGCGCGGGGAACAGGCATCCCGAACGGGTAGGGCGAATACGGCAGGGTCCGGTCACCGCGGGTGATGACGCCCGGATCGACCCAGCAAAACCGCTGTCAGATATCGCCCACGCATTCGCTGGCCACCTCGACCAGGCGGCTGGTGAGAGGACCGTCGTCTTCGAGGCGTACCACGATGGACAGGCCGGCTATCGGAACCGGGACGGTGAGGGGCCGATAGGTCACGTCCCGCTCGTGCCGCACCGCGGCCTCGGGGGCCAGGCACACTCCGAGGCCGCACCGAACGATATCCAGTTGCGAGGGAATCGTTCGTGCTTCGTGTACAAGGTCTGGGGTGAAGCCGGCCGAATGACACGCGGCGATGACATCATCGTGGAGAAACGGCGACGAGGATCGCGAGATCCATGCCCATGGTGCGTCCCGCAGGGCGCCGAGTGAGATGCGGTCGTCTCGGTCAACGTATTCGCGCTCGGTGCCTGGCGGAATGACCGCAACGAACTCGTCTGAGGTCAGTTTCAGGATGCGCAAACGAGGATCGGTGTGGACTCCCCGCACGAAGGCGGCGTCGCATTCGCGCATGAGGACAGCCGCAATGGCGTAGGCACTGTCGAGTTCTTTTACTCGAAACTCCACCTGGGGAAGGTCGCGGCGATACCGCGCGACGATCGCCGGAAGGAGGTCGGCCAGGGCCAGTGACCCGGCCGCGATCCGCAGCCGCCCTACTCTGCCGGATGCCGCGAACTCGGCCGCTTCCTCGGCTCGGCGCGCCGCGGTTACCAGGTCATGGCAGCGTTCCAGCACGATACGCCCAGTATCGGTCAAGGCTACCGACCTGCGGGTGCGCACTAGGAGAACAACCCCCAACTGCGCTTCGAGGGCCTTGATCGCCTGACTGAGCGGGGACTGCGACATATGCAGCCGTTCCGCGGCCCGGCCGAAATGCAACTCTTCCGCCACGGCGATGAAGTACCGCGCTTGACGTACTTCGAGCACGCGAACCTCCCGATGCTGGCAACAATCGTGTAGTAAGACGCCGAGCATCTCACAGTCGGAGTAGATCAGACCTTCAGTTCTCCCCTTCGCGCTGATTGACTGAGCCTCGACGGAACGAATGTCAACGCCGCATCTAGTGCCGGGTGCTAGACGAATGAACCGTTCGAGCAGAGCGGCACGTGACCGATGCCGTCGCTTGCTCCGATCACTGTGGTGATGCCCTTCAGCGGCGATCGGGTACTACCCGGCGGTCTCCAGATCTCCGCGAGACGGGCGCGGGGCCCTCGCTGCATCAACCACCGCAGGTGGACGCTCCCGGGCGCGAGAGGAAACCTCGCGCTTCACTTTCGCCAACGAACGCACCGAAGAAAGGAACCCCATGACCAATTGGAAGCTGCGACTCGAGGACGCCGGCTATGAGCTGTCCAACCCACCCACTCCGAACGGCCGCTACCGTCCGTTCGTGCGGGTGGGCAACCAGCTGTTCATCGCAGGACAGACTTGTATGCGGGACGGTGTGCTGATCCACCGCGGAACGGTGGGCGTCGACGTGGACATGGACGAAGCACGCCGTGCCGCTGCGTTGTGCGCTCTCAATACCCTCGCCGTCCTCGAGGTCGCCACCGACGGAAACCTCGATGCGGTCCGTGCGGTCAAGATGACAGGTTTCATCCGCTGCCTCTCGGATTTCTCTGCGCAGCCCGCTGTCTTGGATGGCGCGTCCGAAGTGCTCGAGACCGCACTCGGAGACCGGGGCGGACATGTCCGTGCCGCGATCGGCGCATTGGCGCTTCCGCGGAGCGCCCCCGTCGAGATCGAAACGGTATTCGCCTTCGATGGTGAGTTCCAATGACGTCGACGTCGATGCATTCCGACTCCCAGTCGGCGCCGACTATCCTCTCCCTGGACGACATCGAACGCGCCGCGGTGAGGATTGCACCGTATGTTCACCGCACACCGGTCCTGTCCTCCCCGCAATTGGACCAGGCGGTTGCCGCCGCGAGTGTGCATCTGAAAGCGGAAGCCCTTCAGCTCACGGGTTCGTTCAAAGTGCGTGGAGCGACGAATAAACTCCTGACCCTCGACCCGAACGCACGTTCTCGTGGAGTCGTGGCGTTCTCCGCCGGAAATCACGGCCAAGGGGTAGCAGCGGCAGCCAAGATCGTGGGCTGCCCGGTTGTTGTGGTGATGCCCTCGACGGCCCCCGAGATCAAGGTAGCCAACTGCCGCTGGTGGGACGCAGAAGTCGTCACCTACGATCCGGCGACCGAAGATCGAGTCGCGGTGGCGCACGAGTTGGCCGAAGCTCGCGGCATGACCGTGGTGTCCCCGTTCGACGATGTCGATATCATGGCCGGCCAGGGCACTGTGGGATGGGAACTCGCGCAGCAGTTGCAGGAGAAGGGAATCGAGCCGGACATTCTGGTGGTCAATTGCAGCGGTGGCGGGCTCGCCTCCGGTGTGATCACAGCAATGCGCGCACCGTTCCCGCAAATCCACGCGGTCATCGTCGAGCCGACGGGATTCGACAAGATGGCGCAAACGCTGCGTGGCGGTGAACCGCTGACACTGGACAAGCCCTATACCGGTGTTCTCGATGGGATAGGTGGACCGTCCGCGGGTCGACTGACCTCGTCGACGTTGAGATATCTGGGCGTCGACACGGCAACTGTCAGCGATGAGGACGGGCTCCGTGGTGTGCGCGAGGCCTTCCGTTACCTGAAACTGGTGCTCGAGCCGGGCGGAGCCGCGTCACTCGGCGCCGTTCTCGCCGGTTCGGTAGACGTTCGCGATCGGCACGTCGCACTCGTGGGCTCCGGCGGTAATGTCGACCCGGCGGTTTTCGCCCGCGCGATTACCGACAACAACTGAGTTCGATCGGTGACGACGTTGCTACGTCGCCATTTATGCCCTTGCTCGGGCACGCGTCGAAGCCGCGCAGAGCGACTGCGACTCGCTGAAGAGGACCGCTGCCGAACGATGCGGGCTTCCTCGCTGGCGGTCGGCGTGTAGCCGGCGAGCGGGCCGCACCTGGTAGTTAGCGGCAGTTGAGGGTGGGTCTCCTGCGGTGCTGATCTCAACGACCCAGCGCCCCGACAGGTGACCCACCTCGCTCTTGTGGCCGCCTCGACGCACGCAGCTTCCATCCAGTCGCCAAGAGCGGGCGTCGCTGAATCTCAGATGCCGCGCCGAGGGGACCGATGACTGCCGCGCGGCGACTTCTCTCGGACTGCGAGTCCGTCACCGCGCAGCAGGATCCGCAGGCGGTGATATCACCGTGTTCCACTGTTCTCCTGCATATTCCGTGGTTCTCTGACCTTCCGGTCCACATGCGACCGATGCCCGCCCGACCACCGTCATTCCGGCAATGACGTGTATCGGGCGAGAGGTGTGCTTGCTGGGCTTCTCCGAGCTGCGGTGAACTGCGCGTAGTTCCGCTCTCGACGCCGAACGGCAGTCGATCGATGTCGTCGACCCGACCGCGGGCGCGGCCCGTATCCGGGCGTCCTCGCTGGCTGAGTCCGCATCGGGCTTGGCCCGCAAGACCCGTCGCAGCGGGTATTTGACGACGCGAGATCGGTGACCGGCGCAGCCGTCTGGTTCTGCGGGTGCAACGGTTCCTGTGCCGTCCATCGAGGATGGCCCAGGCGGTCGAGAATCCGTTGCCGCCCAGCACCGCTACCGTCGACCCGGACACGGTCTTGGACAACAGGCGCACGCACGGCCACTGAACAAGTGGCGGAGTGCCGACGGGCCGATCGCGGTTCGCCAGTAGAATTCATGCTCACCGCACGCATCGAGCGGGGTTCGCGGACGTCGCCACTCTCACAACCCAGGGCCTACCGAGCACCATCGTCAGACGAAGACTCGGACTGACACCGAACGCCGGCGGCCGGTTGCGAAGCCGAGCCGCGGCACACTGCGCGCCGGTCGGCCCAAACTGTTCACCGAGCATCGTCACACGAGGCCGCCGCCGGGTGGACTCCACTTCCCTTCTCCGCGAGGAACTTTGTCAAGGGTTATCGCGGATAGCGTCGCCGCCGTCCGCGACCTCCTTCGGCCTCTGCGCAAGATCCGAGCAGGCCCAGACAGACGGACTGTCTGTGCCCCACGCCCGGTGGATATCCGCCTGGATGCTGCGCCACGATGACCGCACCGCCGAGGAGCAGATCGGACTCGACCAGGTCCTCGCCAGCTGCCGGCAACCTCGCGCTGCTGGGACCGTCGGTCGCACGCCTCCCCTCCCGTCGCTGCACCGTGCCCATTGCCCTGTTCACCGACCACCGCCGAGAAGGCACCACAGCGCACGGCCCGGCCGGCACCGCCGAGCGCCATTCGCCCGTTACCGGTCTCGCCAAACACCGGCAACCCGGTCGAGGATCGCATCCGCGGCCCGCACGGAGGCCTCCGCACCCAGCGCCCTGATGGTCGCCGCCGTGTCGACCACAACATTTGTAGCGCCACAACATTTGTAGCGCCACAACGTGGTGGCGCTACAAATGATCAACTACCGATGTTTCTCGCTCGGCCAGCTGGCCGCGAAACCGGCGGCCGGTCAGTGGCCGCGCCGAGGACCCTGCTCACAGTTGCGACAGTGCAGGCACTTTCGTCCCGGCAGCTGCTGGGACGGACCGTCGCCGTCCGGAGCGCACTCGGCGTTCCACCGCGACAGCGAGTCGACCCAGGCCGAAATTCACGATGACCATGAATGCGGCTACCACGACCAGTGCCGGGATGTAGTTCGAATACGTCGAGCCGGCTTGCACCCCCTGCCGCACCACCTCGATGTAGGTGATCTGGTAACCCAACGCCGTATCCTTCAAGATCACGACCATCTGGGCGATCATGGGCGGCAGCATCGAACTGATCGCCTGCGGGAGCAGGACACGGCGCATCGTATGCCCCGGTTGCAAACCGAGCGCTTCAGCCGCCTCCGTCTGCCCCCGAGGCAGGGCACGGATACCCGAGCGGACCAGTTCCGCGATGACAGCAGCGTTGCATAACGTCAACCCGCTGATCACCGCCGCCGGCGCAAGATAATCCACCGGGAACAGCGCCTGGCCCGCATAGAGTGCGAAGAAGAAGATCATCAGCACCAGCATCGGGATGGCCCGGAAGAAGTCGACGATAGCGCCCGAGGCTTTGCGGATCACCCAACTCGTCGATTGGCGGCAGGCCCCGAGAATGATGCCCAGCGTGACCGCGGCCACGATCGAGATGGCCGCAGCAACGAGCGTGCCACGGATACCGGGAAGCAGGAACGTCGTCCACATGTCCTCGGTGAGGAACGGCTTCCACATCTCGGGAGCCAGTTGGCCGTCGGCCCACAGTGTCTTCCCGACCCATGCCGCAATGGCGGCAACGACCAGGTAGAAGATCAGAGAGAGCCGGCGGTGACGCGCCAGGGCCGCGGGTCCGGGTTCATCGAACAGAACGTGATCGCTGTGGGTCATGATTTCACCGAGTATTTCTTCGCAAGGAATTCGAACAGCTGCCCTGTGGGGAGCGTCAGACACATGAAACCGATCGCGATGATCGCCCCGACCAACAACAGCGCGCCGGTATTCTCGACCATCTCTTTCATCAGCAGGGATGCTTCGGCGACACCGATGATCGACGCGATGGTGCTGTTCTTGGTCAAGGCAATCAAGACGGTACCGAGCGGGCCGATCACCGACCGCAGAGCCTGCGGGAGAATGACGAGTCCTAGGGTTCTGCCGAATCCGAGACCCAGCGCCCTGGCCGCCTCGGACTGCCCTCGGGCCACCGTGTTCACACCCGCTCGCAATACCTCGCAGACGAAGGTCGCGGTATACGCACCCAGACCCAGGACTGACAGTCGAAACGCACTGTCCGCCAATGACGTTGATGATGTGCTGTCGACCATCGTCAGGCCCAGGGTCTGCGCGAGCCCAAACGAGCAGAAGAGGAGTATCAACGTCAATGGCGTGTTGCGAACTATCTCCACGTAGATGGTCCCTGCCCGCCGCAGTGAGGCCACCGGGGAGAGCCGCATGACAACCAACACGAGACCGAGAAGGACGGCCACCACCGCGGCGGACACCGTCAAGGCAATGGTCGTTCGGAAGGCCGCGAGGACGGGTCCGCCGTACTCCGCAAGAACCGCCCGGGAACTAGTCGACGTGTCGGCGGCCGTGGTGTAGCGGTCCACGGGCTGCACCGGCAGCGGCCGGTACCCCGACACCCCCAAGTTCTCATCGAACGCCCGCTGCCAGGACCCATCGGCGACGAAGTGTTCGATCGCATCGTTGACCCTGCTGCGCAGTTCGTCGTTGTGGCGATTCAGCCCGATGCCGTACTTCTCGGTGGTGAACGCCGGGCCCGCAAGTCGCAAACGTTGGGGATCGCCCGCCGCGAATCCGGCGAGGATTGCATCGTCGGAGGTGACGGCATCGACTGCGTTGTTGCGTAGTGCCTCGATGCAGGCGACATTCGTGTCGTACTCCTGCAGCTGTGTGTTTTGAGCGTAGTTCTTCTTGATGTTCTGCGCCGGCGCACTACCGGTCGGTGCGCACAAGCGCTTGCCGTTGAGATCGTTGGGCCCATTGACAGAATTGTCACCCGAAGCGACCAGCAACCTCTGCCCGGCCACGAAGTACGGTCCGGCGAAGGACACCTTCTCCTTTCGGGCGTCTGTGATCGAATAGGCCGCGACGACCATGTCGACCTGACGGTTTTGCAGCATCACTTCCCGTTGGAAGGGCGGTGTTTCCTTCCACTCGATGTTGCCGGGCGGTACGCCCATGTAATTGGCGACATACCGGGCGACATCGACGTCGAAGCCGGAGAACGAGCCGTCGACATTACGCAGACTCATCCCCGGGCGATCGAAGGTGATACCGATCGTCAAATGCCCACCCTCACCCGGGCCGGAGGCCGCGCTGCCGCAACCTGCAGACAACACAACGACGAGCCCCGCCAACAGGCAGACGACTACTTTCTTCATCATGCGGACCCCACCTTTCAATGCTGAAGAACCCGAGCGAGGAAGTTGCGGGCGCGGTCGGTGGCCGGGTTGGCGAAGAAAGCCGCCGGTGTGGTGTCCTCCACGACGGAGCCGTCAGCCATGAAGATCACCCGGTCCGCTGCCTGCCGCGCAAACCCCATCTCGTGCGTCACGACGAGCATCGTCATTCCATCCCTGGCCAGTGCACTCATGACATCGAGTACTTCGTTGACCATTTCCGGATCCAGGGCCGAAGTGGGTTCGTCGAAGAGCATGACCTTCGGTTTCATCGCCAATGCACGCGCGATCGCGACCCGCTGCTGCTGGCCGCCCGACAGCTGCAACGGATACTTATGCGCTTGATCTGCGATCCCGACCCGCTCGAGCAATTCCAGCGCTTTCTGCGCGGCGAGATGTTTGTTCTCTCCGCGGACCTTGCGGGGGGCCAGGGCAACGTTGTCCTGACACGTCATGTGGGGGAACAGATTAAACTGCTGGAACACCATTCCGACATCGGCACGCAGCGCAGACAGCTCCCGGCCTTCGACGGGCAAGGGTTGCCCATCGATACTGACCGACCCGGAAGTCACCGACTCGAGGCGGTTGATCGTGCGACACAACGTTGACTTACCCGACCCCGACGGTCCCAGGACAACGACGACCTGACCCCGGGGGATCTCGAGATCGATCGACTTGAGCACATGAACCGCACCGAAGTACTTGTCGATACCGCGCAACTCGACCATCGGAGCCGCAGTGGCTGTGGCTTCGAGGGCCGGCGCGGGGGCTTTCATCGCCGCACCTCCCCACGACGACAATCGGCGGGCGACACCAAGCAGCCGGACAGAACGCCCGGGTGGGTCCGAGTTACATGATCTGACGTAATGTACATCGATGTCATGTGCGGCATCCCGACGTGGAGTCGGCGACCGTGTGACGCGGCGCCAAGTGCCGCTCGCGTCGAACGCAATGGTGGTGTCGGCACGGGAAATCCTTTCGGGGCGAGAGCCATATGAAATACCTCGCGTGTGAGGTGGAGTGAATTCCAGTCAAACAGTGACGTAGCCAATACAGAAGGTTCAAAATTCACTGTCTGTAAGTCGCGCAGCATCTCAAAAGCATTCACGCTCGTCCCATCATCTCGGCCAGGTTGTGCCACTTCAGCCCGCCAGGTTGTGCCACAGGTGCCAGCAGGCGGCTCCGGTTCCCCGGACGCGATCCAGGTCGCCGACCGCTGGCACCTGTGGCCGGGCCTCGTCGGCGCGGTGGAGAATACGGTGATCCGCCACCGCGTCGACCTGCGCCCACCCACCGAGACCACGAGTACCAACGACGGGATCGACAACCCCTCCTCCGCGACTACCGACCCGACCGAAAGTGGCCTGGCTGACGGTCGCCTGGCCACCCGAACCCGGGAACGCCACGCCGCCGTCCACGAATTGCTCTCGCAGGGAAGAACGATCTCGTCTATCTCCCCCGGACACTGCCACTGCACCCATAATCTGCAGAGCCGATTGAACGAGCTGGGTATCCCGGCGACCTTCCACCTTCGCAACTCAGGCACCCACCCCGTGGGGCTACTGGCAGGACGACCTCAAGGACTCATGGCCGGTGATTGCCGGGCCGCTGCGCGGCCTGTGACTCGAGCCCGGAGCCTTCGACAAGCAACGGGGCACCAATCCCGAGCCAGGTTGACCCCGTTGGCTATTCGCAGGGATCAGGACGCCGTACGCACAGCGTGTCGCGCTCTCCGCATGGACCGTGGTCGTCGTACCGCCGATCAGGGTGCGGAACCTGCGGCGCCCTCACCTCGCCCGGGCGAGCTCGCGATGCTCGACGGCGCTGACGCTCAGCCCTGCCGCGACGAACGCTGCCCGCTCAACGAGGGTGGGTCGGATTCGCCGAACGCCTCGAGCATCACCTCCGGTGCTCCCTCTCTGCGAGGTGCGTCCAGGACACCCCGTTCAAGGCCGCGACAACATCGCCTTCCCGATGTCGTGACACCACACCCCGTGACTGGGCCGCGGCCTCGCGGCGGACCCGAGCACCGACACGTTCGGAATCCGGAGCAAAGAACACCGACGCCTCCACATCGCGGCACCGCGCCCACTCACGCCACACCCGCGAGGTGCTGCCACCTCCCCCAGCAGACGAACGGGTGAGGGGCAGTCTCGAGAACTGGTGACGACAACGATGCGGACGACACAGAACCCCCTTCGCCGACACGCACGGCAGCCACGACGCGATAGCACGGTTCCGACTGGCCACCCTCGACACAGCGCCCGGATATCCGAAAGGCAATGCACTGCATGCAGATCGCCTCGACCTCGTGTCCTCGACCACGCACCTGAAGCAGGGTGGACGCAGGATTGCCGGCATCCGCGCATGCTGCGACGCCGGCATCGTGCCGGGGCCCGACCGAAAGTCCGACCCGTCACGGTAGTTGCGGTGGCGGCATTGAGCGGCCTACCCACCCCTGGCCGCCGTACCGAGTCTCGTACACAGCAGGCTGGGGCACTTCTCGGGGACGTTCCGTCCGTGCAGTTCAGAGGCGAAATTCAGTGCCCCATCCCAATTCCGCCGTCCACGTTGATGACCGTGCCGGTGATGTAGGCCGCGCCCGGGCTCAGCAGGAACGCCGCGGTGGCGGCAACCTCCTCCGGCTTGCCGAACCGTCCCATCGGAATGTGGGAGAGCGCGGTCTCGACGACCGTGTCGCTGACGGCCGCGGCCATGTCGGTTTCGGTGAAGCCGGGTGCAATCACGTTGGCCGTGATGCCACGTGAGCCGAGTTCGCGGGCCAACGACCGGGTGATCCCGACGACGCCGGCCTTCGCTGCGGTGTAGTTCACCTGGCCGGGCATCCCCGAAAGGCCGCTGGCCGAGCCGATGACCACGATGCGGCCGACGCGGTGTTTGAGCATGTTGCGGGTCGCGCGTTTGGTGACCCGGAAGACGCCGGTCAGGTTGGTGTCCACCACTCGGGTGAATTGTTCGCTGCTCATGCGCATCACGAGGGCATCGTCGGTGATACCGGCGTTGGCGACAACGCCTTCGACGGGACCGTCTGCGGTCTCGACATGGGTGAACGCGCGGTCGACCGAGTCATCATCGGTCACATCGCATTCGACGCCGCGGACACCGTCCGGCACGGCGGAGCCACGGTGCGTGCCCCACACGGTGTGCCCCTCGGTGACGAGGTGGCCGGCGATCGCGGCGCCGATTCCTCGGTTCGCTCCGGTGACGAGGACGCGCAAAGGGGTTACCTCCAGTAGGTGTAGATCGTTCAGGGATTCGTGGCGGGTTACTCAAACCCCGCGGGCGCAGCATTGTTCTCGATCGGCACGATGACCGACGCGCTCCTTACTCGCCGATATCATGCACAACCGGCACCGAAAACCGAACAGTACAAATGATTACCAAAGTTCCTTGCACAGCAACATGCGGTGGCCGCAGAGGCAACCCCGGCCGTCCCCCGCGTGTTGCCATCCCCCGGGGTCGGTCAGGCCTCGGCTCGCGGCAGTCTCGGTCCACACGTCAGGGGAAGGCGCCGGCGCCTCAGGAGAGCCAGTCGGCGTAGCGGGTGGGGGCGAGGTGAGCGTGCGTGTCGGTCAGGACGTCGCCCTTGACGACGGCGAACATGCCGGCGGTGGGGTCGGTAACGACGGTACGGTTGTCGCCCTTGCGGGACAGGGCGATCCGGCCCAGCTCGTCCAGGGAGAAGACCTCGGGGCCGGCGATGTTGCGAATGCCCCTGAGCGGGGCGCCCGCGGCGACCTCCGCCACCGCACTGGCCACGTCCTTGGAGGCGATCGGCTGGATCGGGGTGGCGGGCAACCGGACCGTGTCGCCGTCCGCGGTCCAGGACAGGACGGCGTCGACGAACTCCATGAACTGCGTCGCCCGGACGATCGAGTACGGGATCGGCCCGGCCGCGAGAATGTCCTCCTGCAGCACCTTCGCCCGGTAGTAGTCCAGCTCCGGAACCTGGTCCGCGCCGACGATCGAGAGGATGACGAAGTGGCCGACGCCGCCCCTCTGGGCCGCGGCCAGGAGGTTGTCCATCGAGGCCCGGAAGAAGGCCGGGGAGGCGTCGTCGAAGGTCGGGGAATTGGTCAGGTTGACGACGACGTCGACCCCGGCCACCGCCTCGTCCAGTCCCCGGCCGCTGATGACGTCGACGCCGGTGGACTGCGAGTGCGGTACCGCCTGGTGCCCGGCGGCATTCAGATTCTGCACGACCTGCGACCCGATCAGCCCGGTACCGCCGATGACTGCGCACTTCATGAGATGCCCTACTTTCTTGTCGTGGGTTGAACTGGTTATTCGTACGGTCAGCGGGCCCCCGGGGATCCGGGGACGGCTGTCATGCGAGCGGCGGGCGAGGACCGGACAGGCTTGGCCGCCCGGTGTCCTGCGACGACTCCCCCGCCGACCGACTAGCAGCGGGCGATTGTTGGTAGTCATCGACGAACGTGACCGTCTCGTCCAGCGGCGCCCGACCCGTACGGGCATACCCCACCGCGGTGTCCTCGAACCCGATCGACATGCCGCAGAAGAGGATGAGCCCGTCCGGGGGTGACAGCACCTCCGCGATGGTCCGGCGAAACACCGACCAGGCCATCTGGGCGCAACTGTGCAGGCCTTCGGCGCGGAGCAGCAGCATGACCGTCTGCAGATACATGCCGACGTCGGCCCATTGAGCCGGACCCATCTCGCGGTCGAGGTAGCAGAACAGGGCGGCGGGCGCGCCGAAACAGTCCCAGTTCGCGGCAGCGGCCCTCTGGCGCGCCTCCCAGTCCTCGCGCGTAATACCCAGTGCGCCGTAGCGCTGCTCACCGAAGGCGGATCGGCGCTCGTGATACGGGGACTTCAGCACGGGCGGGTACATCTCGTACTCCCGTTCGTCCCAGGGCTCACCCGCCGCCACACGCTCGCCGGCGCGCTTCTTGAGCTCGGCCAGCGGCGCACCGGTCAGCACGTAGGCGTGCCACGGCTGAATGTTCGATCCGGACGGGGACCACGCCGCGGCCGACAGCACACGCTCGAGCACCTCCCGTGGGACCTGCCGGTCGGTGAATCCGCGCACCGCCCGTCGGCTCGTGACCGCGTGATAGGTGTCCACGACCTCCCACTTCCCCATCTGCTCGACTTACCGATTTTCGTTACGTTCGATACGGTATCATTCAATATGATCTCATTCAATATGATCTCATTCAATACTAATTGGTGTGACATTCGAGCCCCGACGCATCGCAAGGAGGGAGACCCGCACGGGCGCCGACCACGAACGTCGCCGTCGTCGACCGAATCCGCCACCGGAACCATGTCCCGCCGGCCAGCGGGGTCCGCCGAGGGGCGCCGGCGCGGAGCACCGATGGCCGCAGGCCTCGAGTCCGGATTCGCCACGACAACCCCGTCAGATCACGCGCGCCCACCGGCAGGCAACCGGAATACGCGGGCGCGCCTACCCCTGACCGTCGGCGGACAGGAACCGGGTGAGCAGATCCCTCAGCTGCTCGGGCTCGCCGGGCCCCAAGACGGCAACCAGACGCTCAGCCAGCGGCTCCGCCGCCACATGCGCCGCATCGAAAAGCTCGAGACCCGCAGGCGTGATCTCCACCGCCCGCGCCCGCCGGTCCCCCGGCACGGACTTGCGCACCGCCAGCCCCCGACGCTCCAGGTCGTCCACGATTCGCCCGGTCCCCGCCTTGTCCGACCCCGTCGCCGCCACCAGGTCCCCCTGCACCGTGGCCCCCCGGTCGACCAGCACGATCAGCACCGCGAAATGCCGCAACTCGATGCCGAGCGGCCGCAGCGCCTCCGCCATCACCGCGGCCGCGTGCCAGTGCGCCCGGCGCAGCAGCAAGCCGAGAGCGAACGGCGATGCATCCCCGGCGCGGCCGGTCGCCCGCGAGGCGGTGGTTCTGCGAGGAACACGGGCGGTCATGAGGCCACATTACCGCCATCGATTCATTCGATACGGTTTCATCTGAAACAAAAGGTCACGTCTATTGCAGTCCCTTCCAACCCACGCCGGAAGGACCTGATCACGACCGCGGGGCGCACCGCCGACAACCAGTCGATCCACCCGCCGGCAATCGACACCGACCCCACACCCCGCACCCCGCACCCCGCACCCCGCAAAGCGGTGCCGTACCCGCGACGCCACGGATCGACCTCGGGCACCCGGGCCCCGGGCTCCGCACCGACCACCGCATTGTCTCCGCCCGCCTGCGGGCAACGCTGCTCCGACTCTGGAACCTGTGAACCGATCCACGTTTTACAGGCGTGACCAGGGTGTACGACACGTGTGTGCCGGCAGCGGCGGCGGGTATTCGATGTCGATGGGGTCGAACGTCGACGACTTCGCGCACGAGGCGAGGCTTGCGGGGCACCTGGTGGAACTCCTCGGGAACCGAGAGATGGGCGCCCTGTCCGCCGAGCTGTCCCCGCTCGTGCGTGCACCGGGACCGGAGAGGGCGCGCCGGTCCCTCTACGGCGGTGTGCTCACCTGGCTCGTCACCGCGATCGCGGACGTGATCACGGCGCGTCTGGGATACCCGGAGAACGGTGAGGCATTCGTCCTCGAGGTCCACACCACCCGCGGGCGGCACCTCGGTCTGGACGAGGTGCCCGCATCGGCGAGCCGAATCCTGCGGTCGGTCATGGCGCTGCTCGCCGGCGACCGCGTCGGGGCCCGGGTGCAACTCGACGCCGCCCAAAGCGAACCCTCTCCACTCGTCCGAGCAGAGACCCTGGTCGATGCCCTGGTATGGCTGAATGTCCTTCTCGACGTCAATCTTTCCGCGTTTCCCGACCGTCCGCCGGAATAGGGAACATGGGCCCCGTCGTGCCCTGTGCGAACCCGCGCGGACAAGGACTAGAGAGCGGTAGATAGAGCAACAACGATGATCGACGAGGAAACCACTGCCGCACTCGCAGGTCACCACCGGGCATGTCATCGTCGCCTGGCGACAACTACGGCAGGGATCCTCGCGGGAGCACGCCACGATCACCCGGCACTACCTCGGGCTGCCGGCGGCTCGACCGCGGGCCAAGTGTCGCCTGGATCAACCGGGTCGACTGATCCGGGCCGATGTCCTCGCCACCGACGGGCGCCGTCACCGCGACAGCCCGAAACCAGTCAAACGCTCCCACAGGCCAGAGCGGCTCGCTACTGTCAGCGGGTGGCCGAGCGCGTGGGACTCGTCGTCTCGGGTGGCGGCGCCCGCGGCGCCTACGAGGCCGGCGCCATCACCTCGCTGCTGCCCCGACTCGGCCGTCCGCCGACGATTCTGGTCGGTACCAGCGCCGGTGCACTGACCGTGACCGGTCTCGCCGCCGATGCCCATCTGGGCCTCGACCAGGCCGCCGAACACGTGGTGTCGCGATGGAGTTCGGTGGCGCTCGACGACGTGTTCGGAGTGGTCAGCAGCATCGCCGGCGGCGGCCTGCGGTATCTGGGGCAGCTCGCGGGGCTGCACGTGCGACTGTCGAGCCTGTTCGACACCACCCGGATGACCGAGACGATCACCAAGCTGGTGCCGTTCGAGCGGGTGCACGAAAACATCGAGCGGGGGATCGTCGAGGCGGTCGCCGTCGCCGCCACCTCGGTCGCGACCGGCGGCACCGTGGTCTTCGTCGAGAAGCACCCCGCGATTGAGCTGCCCCGGTATGACGCGAACCGCAACATCAGCTACGTGGAGACCGAGCTGCGGCCCGAGCACGTGCTCGCGTCCGCGGCGGTGCCGGGGCTGTTCCGGCCCATCCACATCGGAACCCCGCCGGCGTGGGCCGGCTGGTACGTCGACGGCGGATTGCGGCTGAACATGCCGCTCAAGCCAGCCGTCCAGATGGGCGCCGACCGTCTGGGCATGGTCTCCACCCGGCCCCGCCACTGGCCGACCGGGTTGCCGTCGCAGCAACACACCGGCACCGGCGAACCGGACATTTTCAACGCCGCCGGGGTGATCCTGCGGGCCATGCTCGCCGATCGGATGGTCGAAGACCTGCACCGTCTCGAGTCCCGCAACGCACAGGCGCACGCCGACCCGGGCGGCGCGCCCTTCCGGCACATCGATGTCGAATTCGCCGGTCCGCCGCTCGAGCGGGCGGATGCGCTCGCGGTCCTGGCGGACGAGGTGTTCCGCCAACGGTATCGCGGGCTGCGGCGGCTGCGGCATCCGCAACTGAGCGTGCTGGCCCGGTTCATCGGCGGCGAGGCCACCGACCGCGGGGGCCTGCTCAGCTTCCTGTTCTTCGACCCGGCATTCACGGTGCCCGCGGCGGCGCTGGGTCGGGCCGACGGTCGGCTCCGACTTCACCGACCCCGGACCACCGGGCGCAACGCGTAGCGTGTGATCCGCGCCCGCCGCCGCGGGGAACCGGCCGGGATGCCCGAGTGGAGGCCGACCCTTCCGGTAGGTGGTCGGTGTTTTCCGGTCGGTATCCGGTGTCTATCGGATCGGACGTCGCGGTGGCCGACCATGCCCGCAGGCACAGCACACCTGATCACCCGGATGAAGGACCGGGACGTCGGGGCGCCATCGGCCGAACGGTCCCCTTTGGCGCGGGCAGGGGGCCGCACCCGGCGCGATCGGCCCCACGAAGGCTACTCACCTGGCTCGTCACCGCGCTCGCGAACGTGGACGTCGCCCGCCTTGGCGTCCCGGAGGACGGGCCGTCGCTCGTGCTCGAGGTGCACACCGGCGGCCGAACCGTTGGTGCCCGCGACGTGTCATCAGCGACGCCGAAACGCCGATGCCGGGTTGCTTTGATGCCGGTCGAGGTGCGGAGGATCAGGGCGACGGCGCGGTCAACTCGAGCGCGACGCCGTCGGGTCACGGAACTCAAGGATCGCGAGGCCTACGGCGGTCAGATGTTTGATTCCACCGTGATCGACTCCGAGTTCTTCCAGCAGCGCTGCGGTACGGGTGAGGTCGTCGACGCTGGGCACGACGAAACTGAGGTGATCGAGGCCGGCCGGGTCCTCGTCGAATCGGTCGAACTCCGGTGCGGCGGGTCGCAAGCCGAGCAAGCCACCGGGGAAGGCGTAGATGACCCCGCCGAACACGAAGGACAGCGCCTCCGCGGTCATCTCGCCGGCGTTCTCCGGCACCTCGAGGACGACATCGAAGCCGAAGACGGCGTCGTAGAAGGCACTCGAGCGACCGATATCGGTGACGGTGAGGCGGAGGTGGCTGACGTTGGTAACGGCCACCGTCATGGCGTACTCCTCTCGTGGAACCCCGCCAAGGACGGGTGTGGGCGGGCAGGGATGATGATCCTCGCGCGGGCGCGTCGACGTTCGGCATTCCGGGACGGGTGCATCGACGGGCGCGTGGCTCGGACCGGTGAGGAACGCCAGGGCTGAAAGTGGTGGTGGCGGTTCGAGATCAAGCTTCTCAGGAGTGCTGTGGTGCGGCGGGCAGGGTGACGACCTGGGCGGCGTAGGTCAGGCCGGCGCCGAACCCGACGAGCAGTGCAGTGTCTCCGGCGTGCGAATCCCCGGTGCGGAGCAAGGTTTCCATGGCGAGCGGCACGGAGGCGGCGGAGGTGTTGCCCGCCTCGACGATGTCCCGTGCGACAACCGTGGCGGGTTTCAGCTTCAGTCGCTTGGTGATCGCTTCGGTGATCCGCAAGTTCGCCTGGTGTGGGATGAAGGCGTCGACTTGGTCGATCGCGACACCTGCCCGGTCGAGGGCAGATCGGCTGACTTTTTCCATCTCGGACACCGCCCATCGGAATATCGCGGGCCCGTCCATCCTCACGGTGGGCGGTGGGCCCATCGGATTGTCGCGGAACGTCGTCAGCGACGGATGTTGCGTGAGGGCGTGCGCCTGGGATCCGTCCGAACCCCATTCCACCGGTCCGATGCCCGGTTCGTCGGAGGGACCGACCACCACAGCGCCCGCGCCGTCGGAGAAAATGAACGCGGTGGACTTGTCCGTGAAGTCGACAAACTCGCTGAGACGCTCGACGCCGATGACCAGCACATGGCTGGCGGTGCGCCCGCGCACGACATCGGAGGCCAGTGCGAGTGCAAGGCAGAAACCGGCGCACCCGGCGGAGACGTCGAATGCGCTTCCGGTGATCCCTAGCTGGTGCGCGATCTGCGGGCCCGCTGCGGGCGTCTGGTAGGGGAAGGTCGAGGTTGCCACGATCACGCACCCGATCTGGTCCGGGGGCACCGCGGACGAGCGCAGGGCGTCTCGACCGGCGCGCACGGCCATGTCGATCAAGGTCTCGTCGGGTCCGGCGAAGCGCCGAACCCGAATGCCCGATCGGACCCGAATCCATTCGTCGGTGGAGTCGATCTGACGGCAGATGTCGTCGTTGGTGACCACCCGACGTGGTCGATGCACCCCCAGTCCGAGGATCGAACTGTTTTGGATTTCCTGGCTGTTCGTGATCGGAATTGCCACGGGCGCTCTCCGTTGGTCGACCGGCAGCACTCGCCGTCCGCGTCTGCTGGGTGGTTGTTCGCTCCAGTGTCGTGACCGCCGGCGACGAAGGGCAGCCACCCTAGGGTGCGGTCGCCACCACCTTGTTTCGCTCCCGTCGGCCCTAATTGGTTTCTGTCGGGTGAGACCCGTTCGACGGCACGCACTCGAAAAACAAAAGTACGTATATGGATTCAGGGCGGCCGCGAGCGCGGATACTGCGCGGCGGCGGTCACGTGAGCACCTATTGATTGACGACCATCACTTCGTCGGACGTCGTGAACACCCTCTCGACCCGTCCAGCGGCATGCCGACTACTGGCAAATTCTGTGTGGTGGCCATCGACGACCGTGGCAGACCTTGTTCAACTCCTGCACTGCCATCGCGCTGGAGCCACGACCCCTACCTGCAGTGGCGCGCGGACACCGCCGTGCAATGGCTACCGTGACGACAGCCGCCGGTACCGGAACAATCCGCCGGGATCGTCGCCGCTCCCGATCATTGAATGTGCAGACACTTCGCGGTCGCCCACGCATACTGCAGCGCGGCATCGACATGCGCGAGCGCAGCCCGTGCGTCCCGGATCTGGGCCGCGACGACCGCTGCCAAGGCATCCGGATCGGTCGTCGAACCCTCCCCATCACTCCGCAGACCATGGCGGGTGTCCGGCCAATCCTCGATCTCCGCCCGCACCCGCAGGAGCCGGTCCCGGAGCGCCAACACCAACTTCTCAGTGTCCCGCGCATTCTCCCGGTAGGTGCTCGTCGGATCGGCCATGCCCTTTATCCTCCTCTTCCCCTACCCCGGCCGAGACGATCGTTGGCCAGGTCGTCCAGGTAGCGCTCCAGCATGAGTTGATCGACGCCTGTGACGTCGCCGATGGGGTAAGTGAGGACCGGGTGCAACGGGTCACCGTTTGAGATGTCGCCGGTGGTGTGGATCGAGCTGCGTCCGATGCTCAACCACCAGCGGGGACGAACGGTCTGGAGTTCGAGAGGTCCTCCGCACCGATAGTCAGCTGGGCGACCGCGGTGACCTGCCGACGGCATTCGCCGAGCGCCTCCGGGGTGACCCTGGCGGCGTCGAGCCGGTCGCTGAGCGGCCGATCGAGGCAGCTCCACATCCGGAGGGTGTCGAAAGTCAGGTCTGCCCAACCGGTGTGACACGCAACGTCGATACTGCGCGCGGCTGCGCACTCGTCCGCACGGAAGCGTCCGCCGGCCCTGCGACCGGCACCTTCGCTGAAAGTCCACCGTAGAGCTTGCCGATGACCAGGACCTGTCGGCGGAGGCTCCCCTCGGTGATTGATGCCCCGCGGGATACCGATGGGGATGCCGTGGCGTTTCTTCTCGCTGCTACAGGGTCGAGGGGTCCCCGACATCGATCTGGGCCGCCGGTTGGCCGCAGCACGATTCGGCCGACCTTCGATGGCCATGAACATCGTTCGAAACGCGGTCGTTGTTGTGCTCCCCCGAAGTCCTCGCCGCCACCTTCAACACCCACCTCGACGATCTACCGAACTTCCCGTTCACCACCGACGACGGGCTCATCGTCACCCGCACCGACCGCTCGACGAACGCGACGTCCGGCGAAGGCTAACCACCAACCATCCGGACCGCGATCCACAGCCTTCCCCTCCCCGAGCACGGCATCACTGATGATCAACGCTGAGGACCGCGTCGATCAAGAACTGGGCCGGGCCTTCACCGAATGTCCCGGTCTGCCCGCAATGTCGATACTGTGCCCGCGTCGGGACAGGCACACCGACAGATGTACGTCGCCGACCCATTCCCTCGCCCACTGCCTTGATCTACTCGACCGCAACATCGTCTTCGGTCACGTCAGGCACGTGGGGTGGGCTTCGCTTCCCGGGTCGGCGAGAAAGCCTCAGCGGAGATCCCGGCCGGTTCATCCGTGAGCATCGGCGCGACCGCGAAGCGACTGTGCGCTTCAACGATGGCGTCGACTTCGTTGATTCCGGCGGCTGCCCGACGCTTCAGGATATCTGACGTGGGTAGGCAGGTTGGATTGGCCGAACTCAGCAAGCCATTGGCCCGCTCGATCGAGTCGACGCTCGCCCAATCATGCGTGTGCGGGCGACCCCTGCAGGGTTACCGGTATCGGCGGTTCGATTCGCCGTCGATCAAGCGGTAGACGACGTACAGGGAGAACCACGTGATGAGCACAGCCGCGAGAACCAGCAACACCTCGAAAACGATGACCACCGTCACATTCTAGAGCGCTGGGCGGCGGTGATACGTGGGAGGCACCGTCTGGGGCACGAAGGACGGAAGCATCGGTTCTCCGGCGTGTGAACAGTGGTGTGGGCGGGTGGGTGTTCGGCTCGTTGCGGGGCGGGAGCATATCGATTACCCGGATTCCGCGCTGGCGACGTGTTTCGATCCTCACCGGGTCGCATCCCCAAGCGCGGACAAGCGGGGGTGGCGGGAGCACGGCGGAACGGCAACGCGGCCAGCGCCGGGGGTGCGGGCAACCACGCCGGCGTACTGATCTCGTCGAAGTGTGCGGTCAGCCCGCCGCAGTAGGGGTTTCGCCAGGTGGCGAGACGATCAGCAATCGGCAGGTTTGCTCCGCCGCCCTCCTCGCAACAGGCGATTTCTCGCCATGCATGGAGGCTTGCGCCTCAGTCCGACTGCCGGGACCTACCACCGTTCGCCCAATGGTCGGTTACCGCGGTTTACCGTTACGCTGATCGAGTTCCTGTCAGGCTCAATGGTTTTGGCATCCGATGTCCGCCTGTTCATCCTGATCGGCATGGTGCTGCTGCTGTTCCGGCCCTTCGCGTACTCCCTGTTTCGCCCCGAGAGAACATCTACCTCCGCAGCGGCTCGTCGGCCACCGCCTCGACCCCCACCTGCTCGGTCTCCACAAGCGACGCCGACGCGACCAGGAGCAGGCCTCCGACGGATCCCGCTGCCGGGGCGCCCCCTCACGCGCATGTGCTCCGGAAGACGCGGTGACACAAGGGCACTGACTGACTCGGCGACCGACTGTCGGTCGTCCCAACTCAGCGACAGGCCGCTGGTGGCACGGTGTTGGTGTGTGTGCGGGGACGAGGACCACCGGGCGGCGGCCGTGGTGGATCAGGTGCGAGGACGGTCGCCGACTCGGATACCAGTGGCTATGCGCGGGTGCGCGAACGCCAGGTGGACGATCGAGCGTGATGACTCGACGCCCCGGCGGGTTCCCGGACGGTGGTGGTACGGCGGCCGGGTGATCTGGTCGCGGGGGTGGAGAGACGGCGGGCGGGCGATGTCGTTTTCCGGGGTGGACGTTCCGGCACGGATCGGGTGAGGCTCATCGAGAGGTTGGCCGCCAGGATGTGATAAATCTGTGGCCGGACGAGGCCGGGTGGCCGCAGGACATCGGTGGGGCGGTTCCTGCTCGAGGTGACCTCGTCGACACGGGGCAGTTCCTGCTCGAGGTTGTCCGGACGTCGGAGGACCCACTAGGTGATGGGCCCTGTCAGCAGGCTGACCGCGCCGTCAACCACCAGGAGGGCGCCGCCCCAATCCACATCATCGCGTTCATGGCTTCCTGCTGGGCCGTGATTCGCGCGCCGGGGTGGGCCCTCGGGTTCCGGATCAGCGGTTCGGTCGGGACACGAGACTCGCGAGGACTATCGAGGGCTGTCTCCCCCGTCGATGGTGGCCCGCCGGAAGCGCGCAGGACGTCGATCTGGCTCGACGCCCGCCACTGGCGGGACTGGCCACCGCTGCACCCATCCCCCCAGTGGGCGCCACCCGACGACGGGCGTTTGCTGCAGCATGATCTCGCTCACAGGATGTGTCGGGCGGTCACACACCCGCACGACGCCGCGGGAGATTCCAGGCCTCCGACTCGCACCGGCTGATCGGCACGAGGCGTCGCCCGTCACTTCTCCTCACACGTCCCGTCGGCGAGGCGCGAACCGGAGTTTCCGTCGCCGTAATGTTCCCGCCGAGCAGCCGCAACAGGGCGGGTGCACGATAACCGCATGCCCCACTCCAACCCGGTTGCCGCGTGGAAAACCCTCCGCCAGGGTAACGAGCGCTTCGTCAGCGGAGTCTCGATCCACCCCGGTCAGGGAATCGCCGACCGCGCGCAGCTCGACGCCGAGCAGCACCCCACCGCGGTGGTGTTCGGATGCGGAGACTCACGTGTCGCTGCGGAAATCATCTTCGACCAGGGACTCGGTGACATGTTCGTCGTCCGAACGGCCGGCCACGTCCTCGACGACGCCGTGCTCGGTTCCATCGAATACGCGGTGCAGGCCCTCGACGCGCCCTTGATCGTCGTGCTGGGTCATGACGGTTGCGGCGCCGTGAAGTCCACGCTCGACGCGCTGGACAAGGGCAAGGTTCCGGACGGCTTCATCCGCAGCATCGTCGAACGGGTGGCGCCGTCGATCATGGTGGGTCGCAAAGAGGGCCTCACCACCGTCGACGAACTCGAAGGCCGCCACGTCGTGGAGACCGGGGCTCTGCTCATGCAGCGTTCGCGCATCATCGCCGATCGCGTCGGAAGTGGTGCCTGCGCTATTGCCGGCGTCACCTACAAGCTGTCCGACGGCCGGATGCACCTGCAGGGAGGGGTCGGAGACATCGGCGAGCTCCGCGACTGACGCGACACACCGAGCCCGCCGATCCACCGGTCCATCCGGAGACCTGACGCGGTGAACGGAACGCACGGGCAGATCGCGAACCGGCCGATCTCCGCGGCCCCCGAGGTCACCGCGGAGGAGACGCGGAAGGTCCTCGCCAGGACGGCGAGCATTGCGACTCGATCGATTCCCCAGGTGCCGACGCATCGGGACACCGCGTGCCCGCTGCGGTGATCGCCCGGGCGCACGCACGACGAAGATCGAGTAGCTCACTTCTGCGGGTGTGGCCCCCTCTCGGCCACCTGACGCACCGCCGCCGCGACCGCCGGCGCGACACCCGCGTCGAACACGCTCGGCACGATGTAGGTGGCATTGAGCTCGGACGGCGACACCCTGTCGGCGATCGCGCGGGCCGCGGCGATCAGCATCTCGTCGGTGATATCGACCGCGTGCGCGTCGAGCAGACCACGGAACACCCCTGGGAAGGCGAGGACGTTGTTGATCTGGTTCGGAAAGTCCGACCGGCCGGTGGCCACCACGGCGGCATGCTCACCCGCGGCGACCGGATCGACCTCCGGGACCGGATTGGCGAGTGCGAACACGATCGAGTCGTTGGCCATCGCCGCGATGTCCTCGCCCGTGAGAATGTTCGGCGCCGAGACCCCGATGAACACGTCCGCCCCGACCAGCGCGTCCCGCAGTGATCCCGTCCGAGCCTCCGGATTGGTGTGCTCGGCGATCCAGGTACGAAATTCGTCGGCGGTGTCGTCCGGGGACAGAATTCCCTTCCGCCCGCAACCGATGATGTTCGTGCCGCCCTGGGCGACGAGCAACCGGATGACGGCGTGCCCGGCGGCGCCGACACCCGAGACCACGATCCGAGCCCGGTCGAGCGTCTTGCCGACCACGCGCAGCGCGTTGGTCAGGGCGGCCAGGACCACGATCGCGGTGCCGTGCTGGTCGTCGTGGAACACCGGAATGTCCAACATGTCGCGGAGCCGGGCCTCGATCTCGAAACACCGTGGGGCGGAGATGTCTTCGAGGTTGATCCCGCCGTAGACGGGCGCCAGGGCGCGGACGATCTCGACGATGGCATCCGGGTCCTGGGTGTCCAGGCACACCGGCCAGGCGTCCACACCGCCGAACCGTTTGAACAGTGCCGCCTTGCCCTCCATCACCGGGATCGACGCCGCGGCACCGATGTTGCCCAAACCCAGGACCGCGGACCCGTCGGTGACCACGGCGACGGTGTTGCGTTTGATCGTCAACCGGCGCACGTCCTCGGGGTGTTCGGCGATCGCGGTACACACCCGGGCGACGCCGGGGGTGTAGGCGCGGGAGAGGTCGTCGCGGTGTGTCAGCGGAACCGTCGGGTTCACCTCGAGTTTGCCGCCCAGATGCAGCAGGAAGGTGCGGTCGCTGACCTTGCCGACGGTCACCCCGGGCACCTCGGCGATGGCGGTCGCGATCTGGTCGGCGTGCGCGACGTCCGAGGCGTCGCAGGTGAGGTCGATGACCATGTGGTCGGGGTGGCTCTCGGCCACATCGAGCGCCGTCATGGCACCCTTCACCGACGCGATGGCCGCCGCCAACGTGGACGTGGTGCCGGCGCCGACCGGTGCGTGGACGCGGACGGTGATCGAATAGCCGGGGCTGGGACTGGGCATGGGAACTCCTGATCGAGTGACGAGCAGCAGGCGCCTACAGGGGGCGTGACCCGATCGGCCCGCACGGCTGGCGCTTCCGCCGCAACATCTTCAGTCTGCGCGGCCAACGCCGATCCGGACAAGAGGAGTTCGGCTGATTCCGCGCGCGAAACGCTGCCCCGCGTCGCCGGGCCGCGGAGCAGGATGGAAGACACCCGCGGCGACCAGCCACCAGGCGCGAACACAGAACACCGCCGCTGCGGCGCCCAACCGCGAGAGACAAACCGGAAAGAGCAGGAGCCGTCATGACGGCACACAAGAATCCACCGGTCGGGCCCACCACCGATCACGAACGAATCCGCTGTTGGATCCAGCACCATCACGGGGCGCCCGCAACGACCACCCGGCTCCCGGCCCGCCCCGCGTCGGCGACGACAACGCTGCTGGTCGACTTCGCCGGTCTGCGCCCGGGATCGGGTCTCGAGCACATTTCCTGGAAGCAATGGTTCGCCCTGTTCGACGCGCAGGCCCTCGCGTTCCGATTCCCCGGCACCGAGGACAGTCTCGCGTTCGAGCTGATACCACGCACCACCGGAAGACCGGCAGGGCGGCACCAGACCACACCCCGACCGGCACCGGAATGAGAGTCGAGAACAGATGACAGGGGAATCGGCACCAGGCCGATTTCGTCGAGTCGACCCCCTCCCCAGCAAAGAAGGTGGTTTCGAGCCGGCGCACACCCCTCTCCGCCCGGCCTCGGGTCAGCCGGCGCAGTCGCGGCAGATCATCTGCCCGCCGCTGGTGTCGACGAGCCGGCTGCGATGCTGGACCAGGAAACACCGGGTACAGGTGAATTCGTCGGCCCGCTTCGGGATCACCCGCACACTCAGTTCCTCCCCGGACAGATCCGCGCCGGGCAGCTCGAACGACTCGACGACGTCCGGTTCGTCGACGTCGACCACCCCGGAGCGGGGATCACCCCGCCGGGTCTGCAGTTCGTCGAGCGATTCGTCGTCCAGTTCCTCCGGACGGATTCGCCGGGGTGCGTCGTAGTCGGTGGCCATGACTTCTCCCTGAGTTCGGGTCGGCACCGGATTCCCACCCACCTTCGGGGTGCTGTATAGACAACGCCCGGGCGGGCCGTATCGTGCCCACCCGGTGCGTCATTCGCACTGTCGACCGCCCCGGCACCGTCGGCCTCCCCCGCTGCGATGCCGGGCACGGCAACGGCGCCTACCACCACAACGGCGGGTGACACCGCCACACGATCGGCGGCACCGAATACATCGAGTACGTCGGACACAGAGCACACGACCTGATCGGCGGGCCAGATCACCGATCCATCTCCGGTCAATCTTCGCCGCATCTCAACACGTACTGTGGTGCCGTGCACGATCGACTGCCTCCCGGCCTCCCGCTGGACCCGTTCGCCGGTGACCCCGCCGACCCGGCAGCAGCCCTCGACGCCATTGAGCCGGGCCAGCCACTCGATCCCCAGGAGCGGCTCGCAGTGGAGGAAGATCTGGCCGACCTCGTCGTGTACGAGGCGCTGCTGGCACATCAGGGGATCCGCGGTCTCGTCGAATACTGCGAGGACTGTCAGCACGATCACTACCAGGATTGGGACATGCTCCGCACCGACCTCCTCGAGCTTCTGGCCGGCGGCCCCGTCCGCCCGCACGAGCCGGCCTATGCCCCGACCCCCGAGGCGTACGCCACCTGGGACTACTGCGGCGGGTACGCCGATGCCCAGGTGAACAATGCGGCGCACGGCGCCACCTTCGACACCTGAGGGCCCAGCCGCCACAACGGCCGGACATGTCGCATCCGCGGCGGAAATCCCGCAGCGCACACGAGCCCGACCAGATGGCCGGTGCACCGAGCTCCGCACGACCAGCGCGGCGGAATCGGGCACTTCCCTCCGCCCGATCCCGCGCCTCCCGCACTTCCGTCGCATCGAGCTTCCCATTCTGCGCGTGGGCCCTGGACGCGATCTCCCGCGATGCCGTCCCGCTCGCACCGGCCGGTCCCACGCTCACCGGCGGCAATCGCAACACGGGCCGTGGGGGTCTCACGGGCTGAGCAACGACGATTGGCCACGGCACGGTCTGGCACCGGCCCCGTCCCCAATGCGGGCGAGGGCTGTCCCGGGCGAGACCGCCGCGACGAGACTGAGAAGATGCTGATCCTCTCCGGAGCCAACGTCCCACCCACCACACTCGGTACGCCGGGCAGCGTCGTCCACCTGTGTGTACGCATGCCCGCCTCGGACCGCGCCGCGACAGCCGGGGCGGTCCGCACACTCCTTGTCGCCGACCTGACCCGACGGGTCCTCGAGGATGTGCACCGCTCACAGGTCGCACTCACCCTCCTCGCCCCCCGACCCGGTTCACCCGTGATACCAGGCGATCTCGACGCGTGGATGATCCGCCCACCGGCAGGAATCTACGATTCCGCCGACGCCGCCGCAGCCGCAGTCGGCACCCCGGTCGGGCTCATGGTGACCGCGGCCGAGGACGACACTGCCGAGTCTGCGCTGACCGTCGGTGCCGCGGCCGGGTCCGAGCCGCTCGACGATCTGACCCACGCCGGTCATGACCCGCTGACGCTGCGTTGTGTGCTGCTCTCGACGCACTACCGGCAGCAAGCGCCGCTGACCATGGAACGGATCGCCGACGCCGCGGGGCTGTTGCATCGATGGCGGCAGCGCGTCGCCGACTGGAGCACACACATCTCCGTCCCGATGCCCGCAGACATCCTCGAGGCCACGTATCGCGCCTTCGACCGAAACCTCGACGTGCCGGCGGTCCTCGACCTGATGCACCACGTCGAGTCCGACGCCGCGATCGCCCCGGGCGCCAAATTCGAAACCTTTGTCCACCTCGACCGGGTGCTCGCCTTCGATCTACCCCGCCACCTCGGCGGCCCGCACTCGTGAGATTCACCGTCCCGAGCCGCCGTGCGCCGGCGGGCAACACAGTCCCGTGTCCCGCGCCGCGGAGCTGGCACCCGGAAACGGGTACACCTGCATGCGGCTCGGGATATCACCGAGACCGGCTTCGTCAGCGGCTCACACCCAACGCGGCCATCGTCGGTCAGCCTCAGCAGGCTGATTGCGGTGCTGCCGCCCTGCGCTGACGGAACCCCGTAAGGGAGTAACCCCATCGCGGAACGGCCTTCCAATCAGTGTGCGCGCGAGCGATGTCTGCCGAACGGTTGATTGGCAGTATCGTCGGCGATGGGAGCGACTTATCACCTCGCCGGGGTGGTCGGGATCCGCGAGATCGGCGCTCTGGTGTGTGCGGGCTCCTCGGGGGTGGCAGGATCCTGGCCGCCGCAGGGTCGGCTGGCCCGGGCCGATCTGCGGGCTCCGGTGACTCCGCACCAAAGGTTCGAACCCCACCGACGGGACGGTAAACAGCAGGTCAGCGCTGATATTTAGCATGCTTCGACTTGCATGTTTGCATTAGCGGTGATTCCCCGCTCTGGACGCCCGGAGGAGAATCAAGGCCATGAGCACACAGCACGATGACCACGCGATCCGCGACGGCGTGAACTGCGTAGCCCCGCCACCTGACAGTGTCATCGAGCGCGTCACCCCCGCACTCCGCGCCGCACTTTTCCGGGAGGAGAGCCGACTGGCAGAGCGATGCGCCTCGGTTGCAACCGTCGAACTGCACGACGCAGCCATCAAGGCCGTGAACCTCGCGCATGCAAACCTGAGCACGTTCCTCGCCGCCGACACTGCGCATTCCGACGGTCCCACCTCGCAGAGCGACTACTACCGCTTCGCCTACGCACTGATCGATAGGATCACCGAGGCACGCAAAGCCGGCGTCGACGTCAGGCTCGACAAGCTCGAGATCCGGCGCTGACGTCAAATCAGATCAAGAGCAACGTCGGCCCGGGTGGGGCAACCCACAGTGCAGAAGTGGTGACCGGGTGTGATCCATCAAGAGATCCGGGAGTGGGTCGCCGAGTTGATGAAACTCGACATCGCCACGGCCAGCCCCGGAGAGTTGGCCAAACTCGACGCCATGACCGCGCTGGCCGAACGGCAGTATGTGCAGCAGCTGCTGAGCCTCCACGAATTCAGGCCGCTGGCGGGCTGAACCGGGCTAGACGCTAGGAGGCCACTGAACAAGGCTTGCAGTGGGGCGGGAAGAACGCCGACAAGGCCGTCTGTGCGGCATAGTCAGACCTGTGCGGTCGACAACGTGGTCGTTCTTCCCACCGATTCCAGTGTGGTTGGCGAGCATCGACATTGGCAAGGGCTGGGCGGTGGGGCGCCGGCCGGTCAGGCCAGGGCCCACACCCCGTTCTCACGGGTGAGGCCGCTGTTGACGAGGGTGCGCAGGTTCATCGATGCACATCGGGTCCGGAGCCAGGCGTCGTTCTTGCGGACGCCGAGGTATCGGAGCTTGAGACGATGGCCGTTCTTCGGTCGCGGCCCAGGCGATGATCCGCTCAACGGTCGAGCGGGTGGGATAGTCCTGCTTGAACTGCGGGGTGCGGGCCCGGGCGCGGGCGGCCCGCAGCAACTCCTCGTGCGGGTGGATGGTCATCGAACGGCCGTCTTGCGCTGTGGTGCACCGGGATCGGAGCGGGCAACCGGCGCATACCCGGCCGAAGGTCACCGTCCGCTTTGGGCTCATCGGCCTGCTGTGCCCGGCGGGGCAGGTGACGGTGCCACCGGCCTCGTCGACCGTGAAGTCGTCGAGGGTGAATCCGCCGTCCACGGCCGGGCGCAGCGGTTTGGGCTTGATCACCGTGTCGTGCCCGGCGGCCCGGTAGACGGCACGGGCTCCCCGGTACCGTAGGAGGAATCGCCGTACACCTGCAGGCCCCGGCCCTGCTGCTCGTCGGCGGCGTCGGGCTGCGGATTGTCCGCGGCATCGGCATCGGCGGTGGCGGTTTCGCTGTCCGCGGCGGTCGGAGCCGCGTCGGAATCGGTCACCGGCTCAGCGGAAACCTTCTCCTCGTCAGCAGACTGGGGCCAGGACACGGCATCGACATCGACATCGACATCGACACGGTGGTAGCGGTCGCGGGAGATCATCTGCTCGCCGACCACCGGGTCGCTGCCGGCCTCTCCGGACGCCTTGGTGAGCTCGCAGTCGGTGATCAGTCCGGTCTCCG
This sequence comes from Rhodococcus koreensis, assembly GCF_017068375.1. Lineage (NCBI taxonomy): Bacteria > Bacillati > Actinomycetota > Actinomycetes > Mycobacteriales > Nocardiaceae > Rhodococcus > Rhodococcus koreensis. Next base: position 8,745,297 of record NZ_CP070609.1, on the reverse strand, counting down.
GTTCGGCGGCCACGTGGCCGCGGAAGCCGTCCCTGCGGTTCGACTTGGACTTACGGGTGTGCCGGGTCTCGACATCGACGGTGGAGATGGCCCGGTCCGCCGCGACCTTGCGGGCAGCGCGTTCTCGGTGAAGACCATCAGCCCCACCGGGCCCGACCGCAGCAAGCGGATGCACTCGGCCGGAGAGAGCGCCGAATCCGGGGCTGTCGTGGTCATGACGGTCTCCCCCGTGCGACGGGCCCGACCAGTACAACAATCAACTCACCCCGGGGTGGTGAAACAGAGGATAAGGCCACCCCGGCAAGCCAGTCGCCGAACTCACGATCACCACACCCACATGTGCTGATCCAGCCAGGACCGGACGGGGCCCTCGTGTCCGGTGCGGCCGGGTATTTCTTCAGCCCGGTGGGCCCGATCGCAGATCGCGACGGGAAGCGTCGGCGGGCGTGGCACTGGATCTCCGCCGGAACACCCGCCTCGGGTGTCTGCACCGCCTCGCTGCGCGGCTGACTGTTCCTTTCCCGGTGCCGGTGGCCTGTGCGGCGCCTCGCATTTCGGGATCGGGTTGGGTTTGTTCACGGCGTTCCGCGGGAGATCCGGCTGGTCGTGGGTGTCGGGTGCTGGTGTGGGTACACCACCTTCGGAGCGTGGGTGTCGCGGCGGTGACCATCGGCGCCGGGAGGGGCCGGCCTCCCGTGGCCATAGGTGGTGAGGAGGAGCAGATGATCAAGAAGAAGCCCACTGCCCGGGAAGGTGTGCGGGACTGGCGGAAACCGGTGCGTGTGGACGGACCCGCGGCCGCGACCGAGCCGGCGTGTCATTTGGTGGTGGGGTTCGACCGGTATCCCGCCAGCCATCAGGCGCTGTCCTTCGCCATGGGCCTCGCGGTGCCGCTCCGTGCGTATCTGCATGTCGTCCACGTCGTGGACCTCGACGATTTTCCGGTTGAACCGGACCGGGACGATTGGGAACGGCGCATCGTCGAGACGGTCGAGCGGGAACGGACGGAGGCGTGCACCATGCTGGGTTCGCTCCCGGGGAATTGGACCTACTACTCCCATCAGGGCAACCCGGCGCACCTGTTGGCGTCGATCGCCGATGCGAATGACGCCCTGATGATCATCATCGGGCGCTCGCGGGGTGGGCTGGTGTCCGTCCTCGAGCGGGCGGTGGGCGAATCGGTGTCCTCGCACCTGATCCACCACGGCCGCCGCCCTGTTGTCCTCGTCCCCGAACACGCACCGGCACAGCGCAAGCCACGGCAGGACGCGAACTGACGCCACCGACGGCCGGGCGGCCAGTGGGGAGGTTCCGCGGTGCCCGGCGCAGGGTCCGGGCACCCGCACCGGCCACCGGCACAGGCGGGTTCCGGCCTTCACGCGCGTCCGGAGACCGGCATGGGATCTCGCTGTCCGGGGAGTGGTCAGCCGCGGGCGAGGCGGCGGACCGCGCCGCGGAGGGTGTGTTCGATCTGGGGCAGGTCGACGTCCTCGCGGGCGGTCACGGTGTTCTGGGTGGGGTTCCAGCTGATGCGGCGGTCGATCCCGGTGGCCGCGGCGGCGAGTTCGGTGCTCCACTCGCTCAGGGTCGGTTCGGGGTTGTCGACGCCTTCCCACTCGAGAATCCAGAGGGCGAGTGAGTTCCACTGCAGGTCGGTGGCGTGGATGGTGCGGGTCTTCATCGGGTCCTGGCTTCTGTTGGGTCGGTGGCTGGTTTCGGTCGGCGATCTCGGCGAGCATGGGTGGTGGTGGTTCCGGCGTCGCCGCGTCGGCGACGCCGGGAGAACGGGGGTCGGGCACGGGACTGCGAGGGAGGTGGTGGACCGCGGTCGGCCCGGGCTTCACGGGTGCGGATTTACTCGCGGTCCGGCGCTCCCACTGATCGGCGGCTCAGTGGTTTCGTGATCTGGTCCGGTTCCACCAGTTCGAAGTAGCGCGGATCGGGATTGGTTCGCGCCGCGACGATGTCGCCGTAGTTGACCATGCGGGTCGCGTCGCCGAGATGGATTCTCTCGTGGGTGCTGACGTATCGGAAATGTGGCATGCCGATCCTTCCTCGCGGGCGTGGCCGGTGACCGGGCGCACTGCCGGATGGATATGGGGTGCGCCACCACCAGATGCGCGCCGGCCCAGCTTGAGCAGTGTCGCCGAACTCCGGTTCCCGGTTCGCTCGATCCGGGAGGCGCATGCCCACCCCAGTTCACCGTCCATTCCATTTTTTCTACTTACGAAGATTAGCAATTAATCGGTTGGTAGTGAACAGGGTGCCCGCAAGACCCCCGGGGTGCACCCCGGGGGTCTTGCGGGATCAGGGGGCGGAGCGGTAGCGGGATTCGTAGGAGGCCTGTTCCTGGTCGAGTCGGCGTTGCTTGTGGAGGTTGAGGAGGCGGGGGTCGAGGCCGTGGCTGACCAACCGGTGGCGGAGGTAGATGTTCTTCAGAGCGAGAAGGAAGTACACGAACGGCAGGAACAGCAGCAGGACCATCCCGATGCGGATGATCCAGGGGCCGGGAATGAGCAGGAGCCCGACCAGGATCGGAATCAGCGGGATGAGGCAGCGGGTGGCGTAGCGGCGGGTGGCGCCGGGGCCGGTGGTGTCCGCGACGACCCACGGGTGCAGCTCGGCGGGCAGGGTGCGGCCCAGCAGGTAGCCGAGGCGTTGGCCCGCGGTGGGTTCGGGTGTTGGGGTGGGTTCGGAGGTGGGGGTCGTGTTGTCGGCGGGGTTCTCGGTCATGGTCGGTCCTCGTTCGTGGTGGGGGTGTAGTGGTGTTCGGGTCGGACGAGCATGCGGGCGTAGGCGATGGCGCGCGGGGTGGTGTCGAAGAGGTGGCGGTCTTCGCTGTCGGTGGTGGTGAACACCCCGAGGGCCTTCAGGGGGCGGAGGTGTTCGGGTTTGGCTCCGGAGATCAGGACGGTGATGTGCCGGTGCTCGAGTTTGGTGATGACGTCCTTGAGGACGATCGCACCGGTGGCGTCGATGGCGGTGATCCGCGACATCCGCAGGATCACCACCTTCACGTCGGAGACGTCGGCGAGTTCGAGCAGGAACCGGTGGGCGGCGGCGAAGAACAGGGCGCCGTCGATCCGGTACGCGACGATGTGCTCGCGGAGCAGGTCGTGTTCCTCGGCGAGGTGGTCGTCGGTTTCGAGCGGGACCTGTTCGAGGCGGGCGGATTTCGCGACCGCGCGGAGCGCGAGGACGGCGGCGAACCCGACCCCGACGGCGACCGCGGTGACCAGGTCGAAGACGACGGTGACCAGGAAGGTGGCCACCGTCACGACCGCATCGGCGCGGGTGGCTCGGGTGATGGCCAGGATCGAGGCGGTCTCGACCATCCGCGCCGTGGTCGCCAGCAGCACCCCCGCCAGGGCGGCGAGCGGGATCTGCGCGACGAGCCCCGCCGCCGAATACACGATCGCCGCGAGGAGGAGTGCGTGGGTGAGGGCGGCGAGCCGGGTGCGGGCACCGGAGCGCACGTTGACCGCGGTGCGGGCGATCGCCCCGGTGGCCGGCACCCCGCCGAACAGCGGGGCGGCGATGTTCGCCAGCCCCTGCCCGAACAGTTCCCGGTCCGGGTTGTGGCGGGCCCCGACGGCCATCGAGTCGGCGGCGGTCGCCGACAGCAGGGACTCGAGCGCCGCCAGCGCGGCGACCGCGAGGGCGGGCGCGATCAGCGAGGTCAGCTCACCGAGGTGCAGGAAACTCAGGGTGGGTGCGGCGAATCCGGCCGGAATGGCGCCGATCCGGGCGATGTCGAGGTGAAAGAGCTGCGCGATCAGGGTGGCGGCCGCGACGGCGATCAGGGAGAACGGGACGCGGGGGAGGTAGCGGCCGCCGAGGAGGATGACCGCGGCCACCGACAGTGCGGTCGCCGGGGTCAGCAGGGTGGGGGCCTGCACGAACTGATGGACGGCGTCGGCGGCGCTCTGCCACACCTTCTCCCCGGCGGCGCCGGTGATGCCCAGCGCGGCGGGAAACTGCTGCAACGCGATGACGACGGCGATCCCGGCGGTGAATCCCTCGATCACCGGGGCCGGCATGTACCGCACGGCCCGGCCCACCCCGGCGAACGCCAGGACGACCAGCACCATTCCGGCGATCAGCCCGACCGCGAGCACCCCGGTCGGCCCGTACTGGCCGACGATCGGCACCAGTACCACGGTCATCGCACCGGTCGGGCCCGACACCTGGAACCGGGACCCGCCGAACACGGCCGCCACCGCCCCGGCGATGACGGCGGTGGTCAGCCCGGCGGCGGCACCGAGGCCGGAACTGATCCCGAATCCCAATGCCAGCGGCAGCGCCACCAGCGCGACGATCAACCCGGCCAGCAGGTCCGCACCCGGGGCACCGGCCGCGGGTTTCCACTCACCCCAGCGCGGCAGCAGCGCGGCCACCGACCGCGCCACCCACACGAGGGTGCTCTCGTCCGCGTCGGCCGGGCCGGTAGGGGCGGATGGTTCTGTCATCGACGTTCCTCGGTAGTGACGGCCAGCGGGCCATCTCCTCTATAATTGCTAATGTTAGCAAGTAACCATCATGGAAAGTTGGGTGATGCGGGTAACCCCGATCACCGCCCTGCGGGGCGGATTCTGCACTGCACCGACTGCGGACGGTGGCCGGGTGTCGGCGCTGCGGGCCAATGGTTTGCGCCCGAACGGCATTCGGGCTGAGCCCGGGTCTGCCGAACGCCGACCGGGGCACGCACCGGTGGACGCTGTCAGAAGCAGGGCTGCGACCACCGGGATTCCCCGCCCCCGGGCGCTAGGTCGCGTCGGGGATCGGTGGTGGCGGCGTGGCGGGACGCGGCCGCGGCGAGCCGCTGCCGCAGGGCGGCGAGTTCCTCGCGCAGGACGTCGGGCAGCCTGTTGCCGCCGATGCTGGCGAACCACTGGTCGATCAGCCGAAGTTCGGTGACCCATTCGGTGGGGTCCACCCGCAGCGCGGCGGCGATCTTGATGTGGTCGAACTTCAGGCCCGTCAGGTCGAGGTCGCCCGGGGTGGGCACGTTGCCGAGCGGGGTCGCCTCGGCTTCGGCGGTGCCCTCGATCCGCCGCAACGCCCACTCGAGGACCCGGGAGTTCTCCCCGAAGCCGGGCCAGAGGAATTCGTCGTCATCGCCGCGACGGAACCAGTTGACGTAGAAGATCTTCGGCAACAGCTCCGGGCTTGTCTTCTCGCCGATGTCGAGCCAGTGCTGGAAGTAGTCGCCGACGTGGTAGCCGAGGAACGGCAGAATCGCCATCGGGTCGCGGCGCACCACACCGACCCGCCCGGTGGCGGCGGCGGTGGTCTCCGAGGACAGGGTGGCGGCCAGGAACACCCCATGCCGCCAACTCAATGCTTCGGTGACCAGCGGGATGGTGGTGGCGCGGCGGCCGCCGAAGAAGATCGCCGAGATCGGCACCCCGGCCGGATCGTCCCATTCGGGGGCGACGGTCGGGCACTGTCCGATCGGGGTGCAGTACCGGGAGTTCGGGTGCGCCGCAGCCTCTCCGGAGGCCGGGGTCCAGTCCCGTCGTTTCCAGTCCGTCAGGTGCGGCGGCGGCGTGTCGGTCATCCCTTCCCACCAGATGTCACCGTCGTCGGTGAGGGCGACGTTGGTGAAGATCGAGTTACCCCGCGCGATGGTGGCCATGGCGTGCGGGTTGGTGTGGACGCCGGTGCCGGGGGCGACGCCGAAGAACCCGGTCTCCGGGTTGACCGCGTAGAGCCGGCCGTCGTCACCGAACCGGAGCCAGGCGATGTCGTCGCCGATGGTTTCGGCGGTCCACCCGCCCAGGGTGGGGTCGAGCATCGCCAGGTTGGTCTTGCCGCAGGCCGACGGGAACGCCGCCGCGACATAGCGCACCGTGTGTTGAGGGGAGGTGAGTTTGAGGATGAGCATGTGCTCGGCCAGCCAGCCCTCGTCCCTGGCCATCTTCGACGCGATCCGCAGCGCGTAGCACTTCTTGCCGAGCAGGGCGTTGCCGCCGTAGCCGGAGCCGTAACTCCAGATGGTGCGCTCCTCCGGGAAGTGGGAAATGTACTTGGTGTGGTCGCACGGCCACGGCACGTCCACCTGACCCGGGTACAGCGGGGCGCCGACCGAGTGCAGGCATCGGACGAAGTCGGTGCCCGCGGTGAGCCTGTCCCAGACCGGGGTGCCGGAGCGGGTCATGATCTGCATCGACACCGCCACGTACTCCGAATCCGTGATCTGGACCCCGAACTTCGGCTCCGCCGCATCGAGGGGGCCCATGCAGAACGCGATGACGTACATGGTCCGCCCGGCCATCGCGCCGCGGTAGTGCTCGGTCATCACCGTCTTCATATCGACCGGGTCCATCCAATTGTTCGTCGGACCCGCGTCCGCCTGGAACCGGGAGCAGAGGAAGGTGCGGTCCTCGACCCGCGCCACGTCCTCCGGGTCGGAGGCGCACCAGAACGAGTTCGGTTTGCGCTCCAGTCGCACGAAGGTGCCCTTGTCCACCAAGTGCGTGGTCAGCCGGTCCCACTCGCCGGCGCTGCCATCGCACCACACCACCTCGTCCGGTGCCGTGAGGGCGGCGACCTCGTCCACCCAGGACACGACGGCGGGATGCGCGGTCGGGGCCCTGCCGGCGCCGGCAGGGCCGGGGGCGGTGGGGGTGCTCACGGGTGTTCTCCTCACAAGAATGCGATATGCGCTGCTTGCGGCGCGGTGCGTTCGATCACCGCTGCTGATCGCGATACGGGACGGGATGGCCGAGGGCCCGGCTCACGTGGCGGGCGACCGCGGGCACCAGCCGCCGGTCATCGAGAGACGGCAGCATCCGATCGGCGGGGGTGATCAGCGCCAGCGCACGCACGCACGCGGCCACCACCTCGACCGTCACGGTCCGCACACCGTGTCCACACAGCGCGGCGAGCAGCCCCGGCAGCACCAGGGAGCCATGGACGAAGCCGTCGGCGGGGACCGTCACCGTGCGACCGACTGCCGCACCGTCGGGGGCGCAGCCGGCGAGATCGACCAGGACATCGTTGTGGTCCATCAACCGACGCAACGGGAACGCCTCGGCATCACGCTCGTGCCAGCTGCTCAGATCCCCGACCCCGGAGGCGATCAACACCGGCGCCAGCAACGGCGCCCACTGGGAGTTGGTGATCACGACCCGGCCGGCGCGCGGCGGCACGCCGCGGCGACGCAACAGGGTGATCGTCGCCGCCACCACCGCCGCCGTCAGCACGTCCAGTTCGGTGAGGACCACGGGCCCGCCGCGCTCGATCACCTCACGCGCCACCGCCGCGGAGTCCACCGGCCCCAACCCGACCACGAACACCGCCGACACCCCACCCGGGAGCCCCAGGACGCGCTCGGTCAGCACGTGCGGGTCGCGAGTGGTCACCGGAACGCAGAGCGGGCGCATCGGTGTCCGCTCCCGGATGAGCGCCGCATAATCCTCCATCGCGACCCACGGCGACCGGGTCCGCGCCGACCCGGCTGTGCGCGAGCCGGTGGTGGACACCGCGACGACGGCAACGCTGACTCCCGTCAAGACCGGACCGGCGCCGTCGGGCAGACCGCTGGCACCACCGTCGTGATTGTTCGTCACCGCCCACTTCTCCTTTTCTCTTTCCCGATCGAGGGCGTCCCATGCCACCCGTATTCGCACGATGTACGCACTTAAGAAAATTCGCAACCAACATATGCAATGAGGGAGTCCTGCCTTGGTGGGCCCCCGTCAGCCCCCGGTTTCACCCACCAAGGCAGGAGGTTCGGACACGTCCTCGAGTACCTCGGCCTGCCCGGCCACCACCCCGGTCAAGATCCCCCGCGCAACGCGTAGCAGCTCAGCGATGCGGGGAGAGGTCAGCGCGTAGGACACCGATAGGCCCTCGCGGCGGGCGGTGACCAGGCCGGCCCGGCGCAGGATCGACAGCTGCTGGGACAGGTTCGCCGGCTCGATGCCCACCTCGGGCAGCATCTCGGACACGGCGTGTTCGCGTTCGCTGAGCAGCTCGAGGACCCGGATGCGGGCCGGGTGCCCCAACGTTTTGAAGAAGTCCGCCTTCATCTGATACAGCGGTTGGCGCGAGTTCGCGGTCATGGCTCCTCCTGTCGTCCGGGTCGAGCCAGCGGCGGCGAGATACGTGTCGCGCTCGCCGCGGCGCCGGGCCTGCTGCCCCGCCTGCAACCCGCAACTCCGGCAAGTTGTGTTACTTGCGAATCTTAGCAATTTACTATTGTTCGTGCTGCGGAGCCGCCGCCCGAATCGGCTCGTCGTGGATCGCTTCGCGCCGGGCGCACCCGCACCGGTGGAGATGGTGCGAAAGATCCCCTCGGCGGCGTCGACCGTCCCGGTCAACGGAGGCCGCCTCGCCCCCATACAGTCTCCGCTACCGGTAACCGACGGGTGGGTGAAGCGCGCCGAATGAGCACAACCAATGCGGAGATGACCATGCGACCGTGGCCACGACGAGCCGTCGAGACCGCGATCGCGATGCACGTCGGATTCGTCGACGCCTTCGGGTTCGTCCTGCTGGGCGGTTTCTTCGTCTCCTCGATCGAAGCCACCACCACCCGGGCCGGCGTCGCCCTCGCCGGCGGCACGTGGTTCGTCCTCGGACTCGGAGGGCAATCCTTGCCGGGTTCCTCATCGGCATCGTCCTCGCCGGCGTGATAGGCCGCATGTGGCCTCGCGCGCGCCTGACACGGGTACTGATCCTCGCGGCGGTTCTCCTCGCGGCGGCCGGCGTACTGCACGCCGCCACCACCGCAACTCCGGCCCTGATCGGATTCGTTCTGGCCCTCGCCATGGGCGCCGAAAACACCCTGCTCGACACCGGCGGCCTGCTGGTCGAGACCGCGTGGGGGCTCACCGACCGCCTCCTCGGCACGGCACCCCACCATCGATGGATTCGATCCCTGCGGCTCTGGGGTGCCGTCGTCGTGGGAGCGGCCGTCGGCGCCTACGCATACCGGATGTTCGCGTTCAATGCGCTGTGGATCGCCGTCGGGGCCGCGCCCGTTGCCGCGACCGTCGTCAGGAACATCCCCACCGGCCCGGCGGAACCAGTCGGCCCGTACGGGCTGGAAAGCTAGTGGACGCACCGCCGATCGATCAGGGCATGTCGCCCCTCGCCGACGCGGCGTGCTGGGAGGCTCTGGAGCGCGGTGACCCCGCAGCCTTCGGTGACCAGTCTCCGGGTTCCGGGTGCACCGCGTTCGGGTACGCCCGCACCGACGCGGAGGGCGTGTCGGCACACCTGACCGTGTCCTGGGTCGTGTGTGGTCCATCAATGAGCCGCACACGGCCCGGCCCCCTGACACGATGCACGAAGACCGGCATTCGAGCGGGTCACGGAACCGGGGCGCCCCCGGGCTGCGCCCCGCGTCCTGAAACGCTGCCGGACCCCACTCGGCGCAGGACTCGAATCCCTCGATACCTCTGCCCGCGACGGCCCCTTACCCGGGTGTCGGCCGGTGCGCGCGCCGGATCGTGCCGGCTGGTCTGCCGGTGGTCCGGGGGACCAGTCCGAACGCGAAGCTGTCCTCGGTGTCGGGGAAACAGAACGCGAGAGCCTGCGCGTCGAACAGGGCGAACCACTGCGTCCAGGAAATGTGTTCGAGCCCCGATCCCGGGCGCAGACCGACAAAATCGATCCGCAGCACCGTCGCCACCGACCCGGGGCGGGCCGGACGGTCCGAGATCGTCGCGGGTGCCCCGTGATGGTGCTGAATCCAGCAGCGGATCCGTTCGTGGTCGGTACTGACCTCGATCTGTGGATACTGGTGTGCGGTCATGTCCGCTCCCGCCTTCCCGGTGACCGTTCGCGGTGTCCGGCACCGCGGAGGTCACTGCACTCGGGTGTGTTCGCGCCCGGCGCCCGGTTGCCGCGCGCCTTCCTTCATCCTGCTCTCCCCAGCTCGGGCGCGGCGGGCATCGTGTCGCCGGGCTTGACGACCGGGCGCCCACGCACGAGGCCTTCCGAGCCCGGTGGGAGTTGCCGCCACCGCACCCGCCACACGGAGCCGTCCCCGCACCGACGTAACGAGCGGAATCCCCCGCCGCGCCGATCAGCACCACGACGTCGGGGACGTGCCCGGACCCTCTTGTCCGGGTCGGAACACGCCGCGCAGACTGAAGATGGTGCGGCGCGGCCGGTGTGCCTGCCATTCGGGCAGCCCGGTGACCTGCCGGCACCTGCTCGTCGTCACGCGGTAGTCCAGGAGATTCCCATGCCCAGTCCCAGCCCCGGCTATTCGATCACCGTCCGCGTCCACGCACCGGTCGGCGCGGGCACCCCGTCCACGTTGGCGGCCGCGATCGCGTCGGTGAAGGGCGCGATGACGGCACTCGATGTGGCCGAGAGCCACCCCGACCACATGGTCATCGACCTCACCTGCGACGCCTCGGACGCCGCGCACGCCGACCAGATCGCGACCGCGATCGCCGAGGTTCCGGGGGTGATCGTCGGCAAGGTCAGCGACCGCACCTTCCTTCTGTATCTGGGCGGCAAGCTGTATCTGGGCGGCAAGCCGTGGTGAACCCGACGGTTCCGCTCACACACCGCGACGACCTCTCCCGCGCCTACACCCCCGGCGTCGCCCGGGTGTGTACCGCCATCGCCGAACACCCCGAGGACGTGCGCCGGTTGACGATCAAACGCAACACCGTCGCCGTGGTCACCGACGGGTCCGCGGTCCTGGGATTGGGCAACATCGGTGCCGCGGCGTCGATCCCGGTGATGGAGGGCAAGGCGGCACTGTTCAAACAATTCGCCGGCGTGGACGCCTGGCCGGTCTGCCTGGACACCCAGGACCCGGATGCCATCGTCGAGATCGTTCGCGCCCTGGCGCCGGTGTACGGTGGCGTCAACCTCGAAGACATCTCCGCCCCACGGTGTTTCGACATCGAGGCGCGGCTGCGCGGAATCCTCGACATTCCGGTGTTCCACGACGACCAGCACGGCACCGCGATCGTGGTCCTGGCCGCCCTGACCAACGCGCTGCGCGTGGTCGGCAAGACGCTCGCTAGGGCTCGGATCGTGGTCTCGGGTGTCGGCGCCGCCGGGCACGCCGTCATCCGGTTGCTCGTCGCCCAGGGCGGCACGAACATCATCGGCTGCGGGCGGCGGGGGATCGTGTCACCCGATGACACCGCCGACGAATTTCGTACCTGGATCGCCGAGCACACCAATCCGGAGGCTCGGACGGGATCACTGCGGGACGCGCTGGTCGGGGCGGACGTGTTCATCGGGGTCTCGGCGCCGAACATTCTCACGGGCGAGGACATCGCGGCGATGGCCAACGACTCGATCGTGTTCGCACTCGCCAATCCGGTCCCGGAGGTCGATCCGGTCGCCGCGGGTGAGCATGCCGCCGTGGTGGCCACCGGCCGGTCGGACTTTCCGAACCAGATCAACAACGTCCTCGCCTTCCCAGGGGTGTTCCGTGGTCTGCTCGACGCGCACGCGGTCGATATCACCGACGAGATGCTGATCGCCGCGGCCCGCGCGATCGCCGACAGGGTGTCGCCGTCCGAGCTCAATGCCACCTACATCGTGCCGAGCGTGTTCGACGCGGGTGTCGCGCCGGCGGTCGCGGCGGCGGTGCGTCAGGTGGCCGAACGAGGGCGGCAGCCGCAGAACTGAGCCCAGTCGCTCCTGCATGTACTCGAAGGTGGCCAACAGGCCCGCGCCGCCACGCAGAACCACGGCGCCACAGCATTAACCCGTGCATAGAGTCACGAACGGCGATCGATGTCGACATAGGCGCAGGTGGCGGTCTCCGGCTCTCGAAATGAGCCTTCAGCAGTCTGCCGGGACCAACCGATCGAGCCGACAACTCCACCGATACCTGCCGGGAGCGTCCGGCAGGGCTGCGTCCCGTCGTCGGTGGCATTCCCTGCGCGGACATCTGAGAGTGCGTACTCGGTCCGGTCCGCAAGTAGTACGCACCGTACTACTGCATCCATCAGTACTGCATCCACCCCCCGCACGATCGGGTTGATGCGCCCGGCGAGACCGGCGAAGGTGTGGCCGGTGGGCCAGTGCAGCCGCCAGGACCGCACGTGCGCACTGATCCTCTTCCAGGGCGTCCCTTGCTGACCTCTATGCCTTCGATGCGTGGAGACCCCTACCAGCTGATCAGTACCGAGGCGTCGCCCGCCACTTCCTCCTCACACGTCCCGTCGCCGAGGCGCGAACCGGAGTTTCCGTCGCCGTAATGTTCCCGCCGAGCAGGCGCAACAGGCCGGGTGCACGATAACCGCATGCCCCACTCCAATCCGGTTGCCGCGTGGAAAACCCTCCGCCAGGGTAACGAGCGCTTCGTCAGCGGAGTCTCGATCCACCCCGGCCAGGGAATCGCCGACCGCGCGCAGCTCGACGCCGAACAGCACCCCACCGCGGTGGTGTTCGGATGCGGAGACTCACGTGTCGCCGCGGAGATCATCTTCGACCAGGGCCTCGGTGACATGTTCGTCGTCCGAACGGCCGGCCACGTCCTCGACGACGCCGTGCTCGGTTCCATTGAATACGCGGTGCAGATCCTCGACGCGCCCTTGATCGTCGTGCTGGGTCATGACGGTTGCGGCGCCGTGAAGTCCACGCTGGACGCGCTGGACAAGGGCAAGGTCCCGGACGGCTTCATCCGCAGCATCGTCGAACGGGTGGCGCCGTCGATCATGGTGGGTCGCAAAGAGGGCCTCACCACCGTCGACGAACTCGAAGGCCGCCACGTCGTGGAGACCGGGGCTCTCCTGATGGAGCGTTCGCGCATCATCGCCGATCGCGTCGGAAGTGGTGCCTGCGCTATTGCCGGCGTCACCTACAGGCTGTCCGACGGCCGGATGCACCTGCAGGGAGGGGTCGGAGACATCGGCGAGCTCCGCGACTGACGTGACACGCCGAACCCGCTGAGTAGCTGGGCTGCTGGGCTCGATGTGCTGCTCGACGCCCGCGTTGGTCGTTCCCGGACCGAGCACTGGATAGGCCGGAGCTGCGTCGACGGTCCGGGAAGGTTTGCGGTGTTTCCGGGTTGTTCACTCTGAATCGGAAGCGGGGTGCGGAGGGGGTTGCCTTACCTTCGCGCAGGAATCTCCTCTCGGACAAGCCGAATACGCGATGAAAATCGCTGTCTGCTCATGCTGTGCTGGCCCTGGTGTACCCGTTCTTTCGGGCGATCCTCGGGTCACCGAATCCCGGTGACCCCGGGGACGGTCGTGGAGCTGGGAATCGGACCGAAAGCCTCACCGGAGGGCCGGTGACGGCGGAACGGCGCCGGGCACGTCGTCATCAGGTTGCTCGTCGCCCAGGGCGGGACCCCCATCGCGTGCGGGCGGAAGGGGATCCTGTCGCCTGACGACACCGCCGACGATTCCATCGTGTTGGCGCTCGCCAACCCGGTCCCCGAGGTCGACCCGGGTCGCGGCCGGCGAGCACGCCACAGTGGTGGCCACCGAACGGTCGGATTTTCCCAACCCGATCAACAACGTGCTCGCATTTCCCCGGGGTGTTTCGTGGACTGCTCGACGCGCACGCAGTCGGCATCACGGATCAGATGCTGATCGCCGCGGCCGGCGTGATCGCCGAGTCGGTGTCGCCGTCCGAACTCAATACCACGTATATCGCGACCAATCCATCGCTCTAACACGATGATTCCCCCGGTGATGACCGCGAGGGGCAACCGAGCAGAAAGGCCCCGGCGTGGGAGATCGGCATCCCGCCGACCACACGCTGATACGGGACCAGCCCGATCGCGACGGCGATCAGACCGCCGAGCAGCTACGGTCCGAGGCTCGACCTCAGGAACCCAGGCATCTCGAACGGGCGAGGTGGGCCGGCACCGGACTTCGCGAATGGTTGTTGCGCAACGCTATTCGGATTGCGGCAACTTATATCATGTCAATTTGATCCGTATGACACTCTTGCCCACCGATTTTCAATGCCCAACGGGCGCGGTCCCGGTGGCGTCCAGGAACCGGAACCGGGCCGGCCCCGAACCCGGTCGGCCCGGTCTCATACCTTCCTTCTCGCTGGAGTGGCCCCGTCGGCGGATCCGGCGTCTGGCCGACCAGTTGAGTCGGTTGCTCGCCGACGGTGATCTGGCCGGATTGCGGGCCGCGCTCACCCGAATCGTCTCTGCGGACGGTCTGGACCGCCACATGCGCACCGCGCTGCTGATGTGTCTGTCCGGTACGGTCGCCGCCCGGGTGTCTGATCGCACGGCAGCAGCGCCGACCTGATCCGCCCCACCATCGACACACATCGCCCGCCGGCATGGCGCTGGCCGCCGATCCCGCCTGGTGCGCGTGCGTCGCCGCCCTGTCCACCCACGTCTGGCTACTCAACCTGCACGCGCCCCTTGACATCGTGCACGGGACGGTAAGAACCCTCACGTGTGCAGGGTTTCTTCTGCGGGACGGCGCGTTATCTTCTGATCTGAGGTTGAGACCACAGCCTGGTAGACACTGCCCGCCACCGGTTCGGGATCGTCGGCCCATGTGTCGAAGACCCTCGTTGCAGGGTTCGGTGCGGTTCCGCAGCCGGTCACACTCCGGGAGCCACCCATGGCCTATTTTCGCTCCATCTTCGATTCTCCCGAACTGGTGCAGTCCTCGTTGTCCGAAACCGACCGGTGGGACAACGCCGATCCCGGTGAACCCGGATTTCGCATCGACATCGACGAACCCACCGGCGGCCCCGGGGTGATCCGGGTGCGCGGCGATATCGACGTCGTCACCGCCCCGATACTGAACGCCTGCCTCGCCGAGGCGGTGCTCACCGGTCGCAGCGTGGTCGTCGACCTCCTGCACGTTCCGTTCATCGGATGCGCCGGACTGGCCGCACTCGACGGCGCCGCCACCCGGTTGTCCGAGCAGCGATGCCGCCTGACCGTCGCCTCCCTGGCCGGCCTGCACTCGACCCTGGACCGGATCGGAATCGGCGCAGCGGTGCGCTGCTTCGACACCGTCGCCGAAGCATTCCACGCCGCACTCGCACACCCTGCTACCACGGCAGAACGTGCACCGACGTTTCCGATCCTCGACCGACCGCGTTCACCGCTCTGCTCCCTCACCGCCCTCCCCTCCAGCGCGGGCCTCGACCGGAAAGGCATCGCCCGATGACCAACCAGGCTCCTTGCTCACCCCCTCGGTCCGCGTGGTCGACCACGTGGATCAAGCAGCACCTCGATCGCATGGACCGCGGCGACCACGGCCGCGAGGTCGGGACCATGGATGCGGACGCGGCACGGCCGACGCAGAAACAGCGATACCCGTGGGAACCACTCAGGTGAATCGGATGGTGGCGTTCGAAGTGCGGTGGTGCGCCCATGGCGGCGGCCCCGCTGAGACGATCATGGCCGATTTCGGCATGGACGCCGCGGCCTTCTTCCGGCAGCTGACCGAATATCTGGAGAATTCCCCGCCCACTCCCCTGCGCCCCGACGTGGTTGAGCGGATGAAGGGCCGTTACGCGGCGGCGCCTCTGGCTGGCCACCTGACAGGCCCGGAAACCGGGTCTGACATGTCGAACGACCCGAATCACGGCGAACCGTCCTGTGTACCGTTCCGTCCGCGTGGCGACTGCGGTGACGATCGGGCGCCGATCTTGGGGAATCGTGGCCTCGCTTCGGCAGTCACGGATCTCGGATTACCGGACCCGGGACGACCTCGGTGACCTGGCCGATCTGGTCTCGATCACCGATACCCAGCTGCAGCCTGCCTTGGTGGTCACCCGGGACGCCTACCTGCGGCTGTACCCGGACGACGAAACCAAGATCAGGCTGGCACGGTGGGTCGTCATCAACGGGAGCTCGGGCGGCTCGAGCTGGGTGGCGAGCAGGATGCCGAGATTGTTCATGGCGTCGGTGTGGCCGGCGTCGGCGGCGCGTTCGTACCAGTGCCGGGCGGCGCCGAGGTCTGCGATGACCCAACCGGAAGCCGACCGGGGCGCGATCGCGCGGGAGTTCATGGACGAGATGGGCTTCACCGAAACCTCCGGCCGCTCCCCGCCCCTGGGTCGCGGTTCGCGGTTCGCCACGGCCTGTCCGCGAATGGAAATGACCGCAACCACATCGCCGCCTCCGCGGTGCGCGAGGATGGCACGAAGGTCGACCTCTACCGCGACTGGAGGCGTGCCAGCGAGACTGTGAATATGCTCGAACATAAGCACGCGTTGAAAGTGCTCGAGCCTCGCAACGCCGAGACCGGTGAGCGTGGCTACCACCGCGCCGAGTTGCACCGCGCCGCCCGCGAAGGTGCAACCGAGTTGGACCGAGAACTCCCCGCGCGCCGGGTGCGGGCGTGCGCGGCCGCATCGAAAACGGAAGCTGAGTTCGTGCGACGTCTGCGGGGGCAAGGGTTGATTGTGCGTCCACACCTGGCATCCGGCCGCAACGACGTCGTCGGCGGCGACAAGGTCGCGGTGCGCCCGTCGAAGGAGCACGGTGCGAAGCGGCGGCGGCCATCTCGCAAAGGACTTGTCGCTGCCCCGCCTGCGGAAGGAATGGGAAAGGCTCCCCCACCGCATCCGAGGCGGTCGCGGAGTGGAACGTCGCCCGCCGCGACATGCCCTCCACCAAGAACTGCCGCGCCGAACGCACTCAGCCGGAGGCGTCGGCCGGAGGCGTCGGCCGGAGGCGTCGGCCGGAGGCGTCGGCCGGAGGCGTCGGCCGGAGGCGTCGGCTGAAGCCACGGGGAGCGTTGATCCGGCGCTCGCGGCCGCGTATGACGCACGTCGACTGGCGGCATTGGACGCCCCCAGTAACCCGCGGGAGGCGCCGCAGCCGAGCAGCTCCCCTGTCCCTGCGAAACTGACTCCTCGCCCGGGCGCATCCGCTCGGAATGGTCGATCTTCGGATCACGACCGCGGGTGATTAAGGCAACGAACCCGGGCGGAACGCCCGTAGAAGAAGAAGGGGATATCGCGCTTGTCCGACTCACCGATACGCGATGCAGCGACAAAGAGCATTTATGAGCGGGGGCTCGAAGAGGCCGCCAGAGCAGGTTGGGCAGTTATAGCGGGGACTATCGAGGGAATGTGCGGGTTCGTCGACCAGTCGGAGCATTACTCGACGACCAAGGCCCGGACTACCGACAACGTAATCAGTGAGCTGCGACCGACCGGATCCGAATCGGCTGAGCCGCGTTCATTGAGCAAGATCCACGGGTCGAAAGCTCTCCCGCTGCACACCGACGGCGCCCACTTGCCGGAGCCTCCCAAGTACGTCGTCCTGGAATCAGGGAGTGAGGTCACCGACGACGTCTCGGAAACGTTCGTAGCAAGGGCAAACCCTCTGTTCACCGGTCGATCCGAGCGTGCAGATTGGAGTAACGGAATCTTCCTGGTCGATGGTGGCGCCCAAAACCTCTTTTACGCGTCGGCCTACTCAGGGCACTACGTGCGATTCGACCCAGGATGCATGACACCTGCCGACGCCCGTGCACGCCGGGTGTGTCGGTTAGTTCGCGGGACCGAACCCGACTACGTCCATCGTTGGGGTGATCCGGGGAAACTATTGATCCTCGACAATCACCACGTTCTCCATGGTCGAGACGCATCCGATGCGCCGCACAAAGTGCTCCGTAGGATCCTCGTCAGTCAGGAGACCCGGTGATTGCACCGTTTGAGTACCGCGCACTCTGGGTGAAGTCGGTGAACTTCATCAACAAGGCGTTGGATCCCGAGCTCGGTCCCGATGAGCAAGGATTCTGGGCTTCCTCTGCCCTCGAACTGTTGGGGAAGGCCACGCTTGCGAAGATCCACCCCACGTTGATCGCCGACATCCGTAACAACGACCGAGACCGAGGAGGGGACTCTCTTCTCGCCGCGGCCGGCGCGATTCGGTCGTCGGGTGACTTCGTATCGATCGCGGCGACAACGGTGTATTCCCGGTGCGCCAGAGTGGTGCAAGGATTCGATGCCGGGCGCGCCGGCCTGGTAGCGCGGGATCGCAACGCCTATGTCCACTCCGCGTCGGCGATCCGTGTAGACGACACGTGGTGGGATCGGTTCTGGCCGCTCGTGAGTCTCTTGCTGGCGTCGCAGGAGCGGCATCTCGAAGAGTACGTAGGCGTCGATCGCCGCGAGGAAATTGAATCGGTGCTCGCACGAGCGAACAAACACGCCCAACAACGCTTGACGACCCTCATCAAGGTCGCCAAAGAACGTCACGAGCGACTGCAACGAGGTGAGGCTACCGAGCGCGAGCGAGCAGACATCGGAACCAGAACCCGCGTGATGGCCTCCTACGCGGAAAGCCACCGGTGTCCCGCATGCGGGGGACAGGGATGGATCTACGGGGATCAGACACTCGACTCGGACTACATAGGTTCGACAACCCCGTCCGGAGATTACGTTGGCTTCATTCGGGAGGTTGCGACCGACGGATTCGCCTGCGGTGACTGCGGCTTGGTTCTCTCGGACAAATCTCTGGTAGAACACGCGAACATGCCTCTGGAGTTCGAGATCGAAGACGACGAATCCGACTACTTAGAGCCCGAGTACGGCAACGACTAACCCCGTAGCACTCTGCCATCGGCACCCGTCGTACTCCAGAAAAGTCCCTTTGCCGGCACCGCCGCGTCCATGACCCATCCGATGGGCGCGGTGCCTATCGTCGCGGACATCGTGGATGCTCATCCGCCGACTCCAGATATCCACCGTATTCGATCGATTGCGGCCCAAAGGGCTCCTCTCCGACTCCGGCCCGAAACTGCCGATGAGCTGTGGAGCAACTCCCCATGCGCAGCGTACGACTCCGTACACTTACTGAGCAGGAGCGTCAGTACATCGCCGACAAGGTTCCGAGGCGGCAGCCGTGGTGAAGCAGCGAAGCGATAGGTCGCAAGAAGTACTCGGCGCCGTCCTCGGCGTCATCAGAACGATGGCCGGGGCAGTGGTCGGCGGCGGGATCGCCCTGGCGTTCGTGATCGGAGCCGTTGCGAGTGGCCCTCACGAGAGCGATCCGTGGGGCGAGTAGTCGCCAAGTAGGGCACTGCGTAGTTTCCAGCGAAAAAACAACGATTGCGTGAGAGTGATGCCCCACTGACGACCCGGTCTCGTTCTGCCCGTCTCGACGGCCGGGCGGTGAGGGGGCCGGGGTGGCGACGCGCTATGTGTTCACCGGAGGAGGAGTTGACACAATTTCGGGGATTCCCGGAGATCACCTGTGCGGCGTCGAGCCGCCATGTCACACCGACCGGGGCGGATGAGAGAGTAAAGCGCCAGTTTTCTGGTGCCGCAACCGTTTTGGGCGCAGCCGTGCAGCTGTGCGCGCTGCCGTGGCTGGGGTTCGCGCCCGCCGAGGTGCGAGCCGCACCGGAGGTGGCGGTGGCGCGGCCGGCCAACCGACTGGAGTTACCGGTCGACGAGTTGGCCGGCCATGCCGTCCGGGAGCAGACCCTCACCGATCACCTTCGGGAGATCCTGTATTACAGGCGGCCGGCGCACCACCGATATGGCCGAGTGGAAGGAACTATCGACGAGTTTCCGTTCGCCCGGGCGATGGAGCACGATTCGCCGAAGCTGCTGTTCGGTCGAGCGTGCGAGTACCTATCCTCGTCGCGGGTGGTGCGCCCGGGTGTGGCACAGCTCGAGCATGTCGCTACCGCGCGGACCAGGGCGCCGGCTCGAGACGTGGACACGGATGACGCACCTGCTCGACGAGGGCAGGCGAGCCGAACTGTGGGAGTTCTCCGCCGGATTGTTCAAATATTTCGATTGCCGGTGCTCCACCGACGACATCATGTTCCGGTGCGCGACCTGGTAGGAGCCGAGTTTGTCGGTGACCGGTGACCGGTGACCGGTGACCGGTGACCGGTAGCCGCGGCCGACACCCTTGTTTCTTCAACAGTTTCCGGAAGAACCGAGTCGCGGCCTACCGTCCCTGCGAGCCTACCGTCCCTGCGAGCCTGCACCAGGATATCGAGGACGTTCCCATGATGGTCGACGGCCCTCCACAAGTACCGGCGTGCCCCGTTGACCGTCAGGAAAACCTCGTCCAGGCCCCTCCTACATATCCCAGTGCCGTACGGGTTCCATCGTCACCGTCCGCGCCGGTCTGGTGGGATCGATGCTGATCGGAGGACACTTACAGGGTGTGTTCCGGTCGACCCCGACCCCCTGTGTGCCGGCGAGCCCGTGGGTTGCTTCGGTGGGTGGCGGGCGGGTCGTCGATCCGGTATCCATCCCGAGCTTCCGGAACATGCACCCACACAAGCGAATGCGAATCGGGCCCAGCCCGGGAACGGTGGTCGGTGATGGATGTGGAGCACCCGCGGTGCGCGGGAATCGATCTCCGAGACCGGCCAGGTGTATGGGTCGATCCTGGTCGAGGCAGATGCGACCGTCGGAGTGGTACCGGGAGGGCTCGAGCAATGTTGACACGATTCGCGGCGGTGGTCGCGGCGACGATCGGCCTTCTGGGGACCGTGGCGGTGGGTGTCGCGACGGCGGCGCCGCCGGTGGTGATGGGCGGTGGGACGGGGATTATCGTCAACGACGAATTGGTTTGCTCGCTCACGACGATCGGTCACGACAATTCGGGCCGGCTGGTCGGGTTGACGGCGGGGCACTGCGGTGCCGTCGGTGCGTCCGTGGTGGCGGAGACCTCGCAGGACAGTGGTGTGGTCGGCCGTTTCGTGGTGTCGAATCCGGCTCTCGACTACGCGGTGATCCAGTTCGATCCCGGGAAGGTGACTCCCGTGAACCGGGTCGGCAGCGTCACCATCACGGGGATCGGTGCACCGGCCGGGTTCCCGCAGGTGGCGTGCAAGGAGGGCCGCACAACCGGCAACACCTGCGGCATCGTGTACGGGGACCTGCTCGGTACCGGGGAGACCTGGACGCAGACGTGCGTCGTCGAAGGTGATTCGGGCGCACCGGTGGTCGTCGGCACCACGCTGGTGGCGATGGTCAACGCCTACCTCGTCGCGTCGTGCGTGGGCCCGGAGGTCGGCACCAACATCAGTGCAATCGTCGCCGACATGAACGCCACGGGCGGGTACGGCGCCGGCTACCGGCCCATTTGAGCCTGAATCCGTTGATGAGTGATCTCGGCAGCTCAGAAGGCCGCTGCCAGCGAATCTGTGCGTGGGCGTGCGTGTCGGTTCCGACCAGAGGGCCGTTCACATTGTCGGATCCTCGGGTCGGACCATGCGCCGGCGTTGAGTGCATCACGGCAATCATCGGCGACGGGCCTGGCACGAGGTCGTCAATGGTCCGTTTGGCCGAGACGAACGCCTTCCGATCCAAACCTAGAGCAGATCGTCGCACCGCGGCACGGCCGCGAGGTGAGCATCCGGTTGGAGGTCACCCTCTCAGCCGGAACGGCTTCATACCGAACCCTGGTGCGGTTCTGCAGCGATCGTCGGTGGGGCGCGGCGACGAGGGGTTCAGGTCACCCGTCCCGGGTTCGTGGTGAAGAGCCGCGACAGCACCGACGCAGCGGTACAAGGAGTCGGCTCGGGGGGTGGCCGCGGCAGCGGGTTGGCAGAGACCGAATGTGCCGGTGCTCTCCGGGTCCTATGCTCAACGGTGCAAGACTGTCCTGCCTTGTCGGGTTCACATTGTCCGGTTCATTTCGATTGTCTTGGGCGGCTCACCGTGACGGCGCACCGATCGCGTGGTCGACGGGCGCTGCATGCCAATGCGGCACCGATAGCCTGCGCGCACGAGCGTCGGGGCGGATGCGGCGCGATGATGGTCTGCGCGCTCGCCGTCGGGTTGGCCGCGGCCTGCAGCTCATCGGCGAACCACACACCGGCCACGTCGGTGGCCACCGATTCCTCGACGCCGTCGGCAGCCGCCGAATCCGGCACCACACCGGGCCCCGACGCGGCGGCGGCGATCACCATCGAGGGCTACCGCTTCGCCACCCCCATAGGGGTCGGGCCCGGCGCGCAGGTCACCGTCAAGAACGAGGACACCGTCGAGCACAGCGTCACCGCCGACCGGGGCGACGCCTTCGGTCGGGACGTCGACGGCGGCGGCACCGCCGTGTTCACGGCCCCCACACGGTCGGGGGCCTACCCGTTCCACTGCACGTACCATCCTCACATGCAGGGTGTACTCGTGGTCGTGGCGTTACACCGTGGACAAAAGTGAGAGCACGACGGCCGGTCCTCGGGGTGGACCCGGTGCTGTTCGTGGCCGCGAACGAGCGTCGAGAGCACCACCCGGTCGCAGCCGTTGTGCGGGATGGGCGATCACCCGCCGACGACGATGTATCCCTCGGTGGTCAGCTTGTTGTCGGCGCCGAACTTCAGCTTGCCGTACGAACCGATGGACGGCTCACCCGCGGCGGTGAAGTCGAGCTTGCCGGTGATGCCGTTGTAGTCGATATCCGTGCCGGCCGCCGCGAGCGGCAGGCACTCCTGGTACGACGTGCACGCGGTGCCGCCCTCGGTGACGGCGTTGATGTTCGCGGCGATGTCGCGACCGGCCGTCGACTTGGCCTGCTCGGCGGCGAGCGCGGAAATGACGACGGCGTCGTACGCCTCGCCGGCGTAGTTGAAGTCGATCAACCCCGGGTTGATGGCCTTGAGGCGATCCTGGAAGGCCGGGCCGACGTCGGTGAGGGGCGTGGTGCCCTGCATCCCGTCGAGCAACGGCACGGCGACCGACTCGCCGAGTGCGTTACCCATGTTGCCGTCCACGCCGTAGACCTTCATGCCGTCGGACGGGCCGATGCCGACCTCGTGCATACGGGTGATGATCTTCGCCGACTCCTCGAACCCGACCACCGCAATGGCGTCCGGGGCAAAGTCCTTGACCTGATCGATCTCCGAGTTGAACGACTGCGCGTTGGGGTCGTAGATGATCTTCTGGATCTGGTCCTCGGGGATGCCCGCGTCGACGAGGTTCTTGACGATGTTGTCGGCGAGCCCGGTTCCGTACGGGTCGTTGAGGGCCAGGATGGACACGCGCTGGCCGCCGTCGTCCGAGATGAGTTGCGACACAGCCTGAGCCTGCAACACGTCGGTGGGGGCGGTGCGGAAGTACTGGCCCTTGTCCGGGTAGCAGACGAACTGGTCGGAGGTGTTGGCCGGGGAGAACATCACGACGCCGGCGCTGGACACCTTGTCGATGACCTTGAGCGACACCGACGACGACGCCGCACCGATGATCACCTGGGTGCCCGCGGCCAGTTCCCGGTCCACGGTGGTGTTCGCCGTGTCGGTGGTGGTGTCGCCGGAGTCGCCGGGAATCAGCTGGACCGGCTGGCCGAGGACCCCACCGGCGGCGTTGACGTCGTTGACGGCGAGTTGGGTGCCGGCCACCATCGGCGGTCCGAGGAAGGCGAGGCTTCCGGTGTCGGGGAGCAGGGTGCCCATCTTCAGCGGTGCGGTGGACGGAGTGCCACCGGCGGTCGCTTCTTCGGGCGTGCAGTCGGTGGACACCGTGGTAGCCGAGGCGGAGCCGCCACTTCCGCTGGCGGAATTGTCGCCGCTGCCGGAGCTACAGCCTGCCAGTGCGAGTGATGCCGCACCGAGCACCGCGGCCGCCCGCACGAGGGTCCGTTGAGCCATCCCAACTCTCCTTCAATCACCTGTGGACGGACGCCACCCGAGTCGGCGTTCGCTGTGGGTCACGACGCTACGCCGATTCCGGGCCTCGACTCCGGAGAGCGCCCCGGGGTTTGTGTTCGGTGCGACACCAGTCAGGACGTCGAAATGGGCAGCTCCCCGCCGCAACGGTCCGCGAGGGCGCTGTAGGCGTGGTGTGTCCACCGTCGGCGGTCTGCGGCGCCGCGCTGATGGGTGATCGTGATCCGTCGCGGTCACAGGTCGGGCGCCTTGCGGGCGGTGTCGTCGATCGGCCCGAACTCGAGGGAGACGTGACGATCGCGATCGGCCGTCGGGGTGACGATGATGCGGTCGGGTTCGCCGCGCATCTCGGTCCGCGCGCCCGGTATCGCGGCGATGACGTCGGCGAGTGCGGTGACGGACGTCGCCCCGATCACGTCGATGGAGTCCTGCCCGGTAGTTCTGCCCGCGCATCTCGGGTCCTCCGTCTCTTCGCGGACCGCGGGAGGTCTCCACCGCGTCGCTGACGGCGGGGAAGCGCCGCATCGCGTGCCGTTCACCCCCACTGTCGGCTCATTGTGAGGATTGGGTTAACTCGTTGTTGGGAGGCACCGGAGGTCAGATCCGCGCGGTAGCGTGAGCTGTACGCCCTGTGAGCTGCGGGCGCCGTGGCTCACGCAATCCCGATACCGCTCATGCACCAGCTCAGTTCCCTCGATGCGCAGTTACTCGACGCCGAGACCTCGACGACCTTCACCCATGTCGGGGCCCTGAGTGTCCTCGGCCCCACGACGCCGGGCCGCGGGCTCGCGGCCCCGGATCTGCGGGCGCTGGTCGGTAGCCGATTGCACCTGGTGGGGCCGCTGCGGTGGCGGCTGCAGGAAGTACCCCTCGGCCTCGACCTGCCTTACTGGGTGGACTCGGAGTCCCTCGATCTCGGCTACCACGTCCGGGAGGCCACCCTGCCCGGCCCGGGCACCGACGAACAGCTCGCCGATCAGATCGCCCGTCTCGCAGCACGCCCCCTCAACCGCAACAAGCCCCTGTGGGAGTGCTGGCTGGTCCACGGTCTCACCGGCGGCCGGCAGGCGATCTACACCAAGGTGCACCCCGCGGTGATCGACGGTCTGACCGCGGCGCAGGCCCTCGCAGTGCTGATGGACACCAGCCCGCGACCCCACGTAGTGCCGCACCGCTTCAGCGACGAGCAGTACCAGGCTGCGGGCGTCCTGGGAATGGTCGGCAAGAGCGTATGGCACCTGGGAACCCTGCCCGCCCAGCTGCTGTGGTCCTCGCTCGAGATGGCCCCGCACCTGCCCGAACTCGCCGGCACCAGCACCGTTCCCGGCGCGGGCATGCTCACTCGAAGGTTGGCCCGGTTCGCGCAACGGTGGTTGCCCCCGGCGCCACCGCCCGCGTCGCCGACCCCGCCCGAGACCCCGTTCAACGGCCCGGTCACGGCCAACCGGCGTTTCGCGTTCACCTCACTGCCGCTCGGCGAGGTCGAGGCGGTGGGGGCCGCGTTGGGGTTCACCGCCGACGACGTGGTGACGGCGCTGTGCACCAGCGTGTTGCGCCGCTGGCTGATCGACCACGACGCCCTGCCCGGCACAGCGCTGGCCGCGGCCATGCCGGTCTCGGTGCGCACCGAGACCGGACCGTTCGCGACCGCCCGCACCCGGCTCTCCCTGGTCCCCGTCGCGCTGCCCACCGATGACGACGACCCGGCCCGGCGCCTGCAGAGGGTGCACACCTCGCTGACCGCGGCGCCCCGGCGTTTCCGCTCGGCACCCGCCACGCTCGTGCGTGACTTCGGCGCCCGGCTGCCGCAGGCGGTGCGCGGTCTGATCTCGCGCACACCGCTGCGGGCGCTGACCACGCCCACACCACCGGTCAACCTGGTCATCTCCCACGCCGTCGGCCCCACGCGGCCGGTGTACGCCGCGGGCGCCGAGGTGACCGGGAACTTTCCCATCTCCGCGGTCACCGACCACGCCGGCATCACCATCGCCGCGATGTCCTACGACCGGCACCTCGATGTCGGAGTCCTCGCCTGCCGCGAACTGGTTCCCGACGTGTGGGACGTGACCGGGCACCTGCACGAGGCCCTCGCCGAACTGACCGCATGCACACGCAACGTCCGACACCTGCGCCCCCGCCGCCCCCCACCGTGACTGGCGGCGAGGTCGGCGGCGCGTCATCACGCACCCATCCCGAACGGTGACACCCATCACTCGCTCCCACTCCCGCGATCCGCTGGGGCGGTCAAATCGCGGGCGGCGCCCTGGGCGCCCAGCCGGCGGGCGGTGTGCTTGACATGGGTGCGTTTGGCCTCCCCCACCACACGGGCGCGGCAGTTGCGGTTCGCGCCGAGCGCCGCCTGCTGATCCGGGGTATACGTGGGCCGGGCTCGGTCGAGGTGGGCGAACACCACCCGCTGGGTTGATCAGATCCGCCACCCGCCGCAACGATGACTGTCTTTCACCCTTGATCTTGCGCCCATTTACCCCCGCACCCCACCCCTGACGGAACGTAATGCCCCTACCGACCAGCTCTTTTGCTCCCACTCCCCCACTCCCCGCCCTCTGTGCCCACGGTCGGCGACGACCGAGTGACTCACCTTCGGAGCGGACGCGCCGGCGGGTAGGACCACCGGCACTGGGCCCATCCGGGGGAGCCGCACCCTCAACGCGGCACAACTTCGTCTTCGTCGACATCGAGGAGACGACGGTGGACAAAACACCGTGCCCGCCGCAGCGTCATGCCCACGGCGTACACGCTGCATCCGAACGAGGTCATCGGGGAGTTCGGCGAGTTCGGGGAGCGCCGACATGCACGCGAGGACCGCGGGACGGGGCGCATCTTGTGTGTGGGCGCCCGGGCCGATCGAGGCATCCGAGTAACCAGGCGGTGCCGGTGCGCGATCACCCGAAACCTGAACACCGAACCCACGTCGGAGACGTCGATCAGACGGCCGCACGGCGGAACGAACGACCCACCGTCCGATCACCACTCGCTCCGCATGCGCCCGTTCCCGCCGCGGAAGGTGTACGGCCCGTTCGGCTTCCACCCGGGCCGGGCGAGCTGCCGGTGTGCGCCCTTGTCCCACGCGGTGCGGCGGAGAAAAATTGGGTACGCAGTGGCTGCGGCCGCGGGCCGTCGACGCCCGCCGGCGGTGGACCGCGACGGGTCGGCCACCGTTGCACTCACCGAGGGGACCTATTGTCCCCGCGGGAGGAGGTTACTGATGTTCATCCAAGTCATCCAGGGAAAGGTCTCCGATCAGCCGCGGCTGCGCGAATGCATGGATCGGTGGAACGAGGAACTGCAACCGGGGGCCACCGGCTACCTCGGCTCCACCTCCGGCACCCGCGATGACGGCACGTACATCGCCCTGGTTCGGTTCGACTCCGAGGAGGCGGCCCGCCGCAACAGCGAACGTCCCGAGCAGGGCACCTGGTGGGCCGAGACCGAGCGGTGCTTCGACGGCCCGGTCACCTTCATGGACTGCCCGGACGCGATGGAGTGGCTCGGCGGCGGCTCCGACGATGCCGGGTTCGTGCAGATCATGGAGGGCCGCACCACCGACGCGCACCGGCTGTCCGAGCTGATGGCCCAGGCCGGCGACAAGCTACCCGGGGTGCGGCCGGAAATCCTCGGCGGCACGTTCGCCGCCGCCGGCGACGGCGGATACGTCGAGGCGGTGTACTTCACCACCGAGCCCGAGGCCCGCGCACACGAGAAGGTCACCGTCCCCGACGATCTGCGTTCGCTGTTCGAGGAGGAAGGCCGGCTGATGGGCGAGGTCGACTACTTCGACCTGCGCGAGCCCATGCTGGTCTCCGCGTCGCGGTAGCGACAACCACCCACCGCACGCCGCACCGGCCCCCACCTCCGGTGGTGAGGGGCCGGCGTATGCCCACCACCTCTTCGAGCATCTACGCCCCGCCCGGCCACCGCGTGCGATGGCCGTGATCGCCCGGGCCGCCGGCGACGTCCTCGACCATGCCACACGGGCAGTCGGTCAACGCGCCGGGTGCTCGTGACGCTTCATCCGCATCATCATCGTGCACTCCGCAGGGCGCCGGGCTCGTCGTTTTTCGACAACCGGGTTCAGAACCGATCAGTGAGGCGACCGGTCGACGTGCGCCCTGCTCCCGGCGCACCAGGTGCGCTCGTCAGCTGCCTGGGTCCGATGACAGCTCGGGTCTGACGGCACTGCCGTTCTTCCGGCGATCGCACCGCGACCACCGGATCCGGCACGATCCCGGCCGGTGAGCTGCCGAGCCGGGCGTGCCCCTGCTGCGAATATTCCTTGTGCTAAACCTTTTCCGGGTTCCAGGTCGAGACCGCCCAGATGACGACGACGTCGAGTGCGATGATCACCAGCGACCACACCGGGTAGTACGGCAGCCACAGGAAGTTCGCCAGAATCGAGATCGCGGCCACGATGATCGCCGACACCCGGGCCCATCCGGCGCCGGTGAACAGCGCCAGGCCGACGATCGCGACGAGGGCGCCGAGGACGAGGTGGATCCAGCCCCAGGTGGTGAGGTCGAACTTGTAGACGTAGTCCACCCCGACCACGAACACGTCGTTCTCGGCGACGGCGGCGAGGCCCTGGAAGAATTGGATGATGCCGACGGTGACCATGATGATCGCGGCCGCCATCGAGGTGCCGCCCGCGAAGCGTTGTTCGGTCGATGGATACTCGGACACGGCCGTCCCCTTCCCCACAGCTACGAATTCGTTCGGTACGACGATTGTCCGCCGCGGCGTGCTGCCTTCGCCGGAGAACCCCGGATTCCGGCTGGAACGAGCCCGGCGACGATCTTCTCGGTGGTGAACTGGAGGTCCGGCCGGCAGGGTCGGTGCCGGTCGTCCTCCGTTCGTTCGCGAGCGTGGGTCACTCTCGTTCGGGTCGCCCCGCATCGTGGCCCTGAGCAAGGGCAAGGGCAAGGGCAAGGGCAAGGAATCAGGGGGACAGAATCTGTGCTGCTGCATGATGCTTGTGGTCCGGCGAGCCGGGTCGGACACGATCTCGACGCCGACCCCGGACAGCGGGGGGCGACGGCCTGCGCCCCCATTCATGATCAGCCTCCCCGGTCTTGTCGAAGGATTAGGCTCACACCAGCCCGGGCGTGGTGGACGGCCGCCGACACCGGTGCCCCGCTCCCGGGCCTCGCCATCTCCTGCCACCGCTCACGACAGACGTGGTGAGTGACGCACGAAGACCCGCCGCACCCCCCAGCCGCCGATCGCGGCCCGCACCGCCGGCGCGGTGTGCAGGGTGGTGGGAAGTTCAGGTGTGGTATCGGTTCGGGTTGCGCCGGTGCACGACTGTGCGTGGCATCGAGGGTGCGCGTGGCGGCCCGTTCGACCAGCAGGGGGACGAAGCCTCGGATGCGGCCTCCGTCGAACCGACGGAGGGATGCCTCGATCAGGTAGGTCCTCGATCACCTCGGGGTCGAGGTCGGGGTAGCTAGCGCTGGATCAGTCGGGTTCGGACGACGTCGATAGCGTGTTCTTCGCTGTCGCCCATGACGACTATGTCCCGCCCGGCCGGGCGGGGCAGGAACACGTTTCGGCGAACGATTCCAATGTGCGCTCCCGCGGCCGGCGGACTGACGGGACGAGCTCGCCGCGCGCCCTCGGGTTCTGTCTCGGTTGATGCTGACGTCGTGTGCGGGAGTCGCTGTGGCTGTTACCTTCCCGCGTCGGATTCGGAGGTGGTGGGGAATGGGCTGGGACCGAGTGCGAGGGTGAGGGAGGTGGGGTGGAGTCCGATCTCGGTCCAGCTGGTGGTGAGGATCAGCGACCCGGTGCGCGGGTAGGTGCCGATCCAGTACAACGGCGTCGTGCGGTACGGCCCGGATTCGTCGGAGGGGGGTTCGGTGGGGTGGAGCGGGTCGGCGGGGCCGTCGAGGTCGTCGACGAGGACGAGCACGGTCAGGTAGGACCACCGCGCCGACCAGTCGTGGGGGTCGGTCAGGGGACGGGTTTCGTAGCGGGCGAAGTCGGCGCGGATCCCGGTGACACGCATCGCCAGTTGCAGCAGCAGCCCGGACGCGAATGCGGTGACCGCGGACAGTTCGAGGGTCAGGTCTTTCTCGGCCGTGATCGGCAGCGGTGCGTGCACGCGAAGACCTCGGTCGGGGGGCGGCGCGATAGCCGGCCAACGATGGCGGCGCATGCTTCATCTTCGCACCACTGGCCGCCTCCCGGGTCCGGGATCAGGCGGCGGAATTGTGTGTTTCCCAGAGACATTCGTCCGGAGGCACCATTGCTGCCGAGACGAAGAGGTCCCGCAGTCGACTGACGGCCGTGACGGTGAGGCGGGGTGTCCTGCCGTGACGCCACCACCCAGTCCGCGGTCGCCTCAAGGGCGCACCCTCGGTGCCGAGCTGCAGCTCGGATTTCCAATGCCAGATCGACTCGTACTTTTCACCGGCAACGGTCACCGGGCACCGTCGATTTGGTCATTGTGGGGCGTCTTCGTCTTCGTCGTCGATGGCAGCTCCTCGTCTGCCACCCCGATGGCGGAGCCGCGCCGGTATCGGCGAGTCCTGCGGTACGACAGA
The DNA here is from genome assembly GCF_017068375.1 of Rhodococcus koreensis. Taxonomy (NCBI): domain Bacteria; kingdom Bacillati; phylum Actinomycetota; class Actinomycetes; order Mycobacteriales; family Nocardiaceae; genus Rhodococcus; species Rhodococcus koreensis. Next base: position 8,715,221 of record NZ_CP070609.1, on the reverse strand, counting down.
ATTTCTCCGTCCAGGTCCAGCACCACCTCGTACAGTGCCAACATGTCCGCTGACGGAGGGATACGCCGGTCGTCGACCACCTCCACTTCCACCGTCCAGCCCTCCTCGGTCGGCAGCACCGCCGTCGCGCTCTGCGACTCCTTCCCGATCACATCCGCGATGTCACGCAACGCGGCCGCAGCGGCCGCCGCTGCCGACACGGGCGGGGATGTTCGTCAACCATCCCAACCATCTCCTCCTTTTGCTTCGTGAGCATCTGGTGTGAGATCTGTTGTGGCCGGATTCCTGAATGGACCGCGCACGTCGGTCAGGCGTGGAACACCTACGACGTCGCACCGTGGAATCTGTACAACGTGATCTGGCGGATCCAGCACTGGATTCGCGGCGGCGTCAACACTGATCGGTGACCTGAATCCGCTCTCCAGCGGCGTCAGGGTGCGCGGTTCGGCCGGGGTGCCAGACATTCTGACGCAAGACGCGCAGCAGGGTCCCGGGGCTCATCAGCCGCTCCGGACGATCGACCAGGGCGGCGACGCGGATGAAGGCAGTAGCGAGCACGGGATCGTGCACGGCGGCTTCGTGCAGGCGCCGGATGTAGGCGTTGCCGATCCGCATCTTCGGACTGCGGTGTCCCATCACTTCCGGGAACGCCAGGTCCCCGCCGACCGACATGGCCCATGGAACGTCGATCACCTTTGCGACATCGCGGAAGAAGCAGCGTGCGTGTGGCTCGGTGCCTCGCTGCAGGTGACGGTGCAGCGTGCGCGCCTCGAGCGCCGCCACGGTCATCCCCTGTGCATAGATCGGGTTGAAGTTGCACAGGCCGTCCCCCGTCACGAGGAAGCCGGCGGGGAAGCGCGACAGTCGTTCATACCGTCTGCGGACGCTCGCCGGAAACCGGAAACTCCGGGCCTGCGCGAGCGGCTCGGCGTCCCGGATCACCTCGGCGAGGTCGGGGATCCGCAGGGACGTGGCAAAGTCGAGGAAGCCGTCCGGATCGGTCGGCGGATAGTCGCCGAGCATCCCCATCAACGTCACCAGGAAACGGTGTCCCTCGAGCAGCTGTAACGCGCCCCCTCGCGGAGAATCGGGTGTCGGACCGATCACGATCCCTCGGTCGTCGCCCAACCCCGGCGCCGGGGCTCGGTAGATGCGGGTGGCGTAGCCGAGGCCGACGTGCACCTTCTCCTCGTCCGGGCGTCCGAAGCCGAGATCCGCCAACCACATCGGGGCGCGCGAGCCCCGTCCGGTCGCGTCCACCACCAGGTCGGCATCGAGGATCTCCTCGGTACTGCCGTCGGCCCGCCGGAGAACACGGACCCCGGTGACGCGAAGGCGGTCGGGCGTCGTGGTGATGCCCGCGGCATCGCAGCGGTCCACGATCGTGACCCCGGCCAGTTCGCTCACCCGGGCACGCACATAGCCCTCCAAGAATGGCCGGCTGGCGCTCACAACAGTCATTCCGCTCTCCGGCTGCGGAAATCGGTGCCCACTCAGGCACCACCGCACGTCGCGCAGGTTGTCCAGGGTCGGCACCCCCAACCCGACCAGGTCGTCGGTGAAGCTCGGGAACAGCTCCTCCAAGATTTGCTGGCCGCGTTCGATCAGCACGTGGGTGTGGCGGCCCTGAGGCACGCACCGTCGCGGCTCGGCTGCGCCCGGGAGGTGGTCGTGATCGACCACAATCACCTGCGAATACGCTTCGGACAGTACGCGGGCCGCAAGCAAGCCGGCCATGCCGGCTCCGAGCACGACCGCTCGGTGTCCGATCTGAGTTGTCATGGGAGCCTCCTCGATTGGATACGAGGAGAATGCAAGCATTCGGTGTTCGATCACCAGTCCGAATACTGCTCAGTCGTGTTCATTGCGGGTGTCCGTAGACGTCGCGGTCCCACAACCACGAGACGATCCGCGCGACACCTTGTGTGAGGTGGCGCCGATACGTGCTGAACGGCACTCCGAGCACCCGGGCGGCGGCCTCCTGGGTTCCCGCCGGGCGCAGGTACGTCCGGTCGACCGCCCGCAGCAGTTTGTCGTCGCGTGGGTTGTCGGCCAGCGAGTCCACCGCGTCGCGGAGCACGCAGTCGAGTTCGGCGACGTCCGGCTCCCCATCGCTGCGATCGCACACGACCCGGGTGCGCATCAACGGGTTTCGCCGGAGCAGGTCGGGGCGGTGCCAGTCGTGCAAAGCCTGCCGGACCGCCTGCTCGAACTCGGGTTGCGAAAGTACCAGCAGGTCCGGCGTCGGTCGCAGAGGTGCGGAAGGGCTCTCGGACAATGCGCGCTCGGTGACCCGCTCGAGCCATGCGTCGACCGGGACGCGACGGAAGTCGTGCGCGAACAGCCCGTACGTTCGGACGCCCACCTCGAAATCGGCGCCCTCGGCACGCGGAAGGTCGGCGACCGCGAAGTACTCGTTCCACCGGTCCGGCTCGGCAAGTGTGAGGAAGTCCCAGGACAGGCCCGGTGTGCACAGGTACCGCTGCATGGTGATGATTGGAATGGCGTTCATCGTGGGCGACGGGTCCTGATAGGTGTCGAGGTCGACGACGAACCGGGTCTGGGTGACGGTCTCCCCCGTTCGCGGCGGCGAGTGCCCGCGGGCGAACTGCCAGGCCGCCGCGGCACCCGGATCCGATGCCAGATCTTCCGCGGACGCGAGGCTCAGATCGATGAGGCCGAAGAACCCACGGGGCGCACCGTCGGGACGGCGCACGATGTAGAAGCCGTCGGGCTGGCATTCGAACCAGGCGGCCGCGATGGCCGCCGCCTCCGCACCCTCGTGTAATCGGGTGAACTCGACGATCGTTTCGCGATCCGCCGGGGAAGCGGGTTCCGGATAGTGCCGGCCCCACGATTCCCAATCCACCGGGTACAGAATCCCCGGCAGATTGCGAAACACGAACTTCAGGTCGAAGATCATGCGCTGCTGTTCGCGCCCGGTACACGACAGAAGTGAGTGGCGAATGTGCCGGCACACGCGGTGGAAGACGTCGGTGTAGGCGTCGAGGTCGCGCCACCGCAGGTCCGCGTCAATGACGTCGCGGGCCATATCGTGTGGGGCCAGGCCCTCCGGGCCTGCGTCGACGAACGACAGCTGCCGCAGCCACCCGAACATCTCGTGCGCGTCCTCGAGCCCGAGGGCGTCACGCAACAGTGCCTCGGTGGTCACTCGGGCGAGGGCGCACACCTCGAGCGCCCGCCGATGCGCGGGGCTCGGCACCACCGCGATGAACCGCTGCATCAGCTCCCCCATGAGGTCGGGGGTCAACGGATCGGCCGCCACCTCGCCGCCGCGGGATGCCACGTCGGCCAACAGCGCCAGCGCAAGCGGATGGCCGTGCGTGGCCCGGCAGATCCGTTCGTGCAGCGGCGGCGGCACCGCCACTGCCCGGAGAAACTCTCTGCTCTCCTGCGGAGTGAGATTCCGTAGGGACACGACCCGCAACAACTCGGACCACGCCGCGTCGGACCGCCATTCGGAGCTGGGCGGTGTCCGGGCCGCGATCACGGTGAGCGCCGTTGCCGGTAGTCGCGGCAGCAATTGCCTGCGCACCCACTCGTCGATCGGCGCCAGAACCTCGTACGTGTCGATGAGGACGCAAAGTCGTTCCTCCTCCCGCGCGATCACGCCCGTGTCAGGCACATCGACGGCCTCGCCCAACGCTGCCAGGACAGCCGACGGAGACGGCGGAATATCGCGCCCGTCGAGCCGGACGACCGACGCGCCCGTTTCCGCCGCGATCTGCGCGCACTCGTCCAGCAACGTGGTCTTCCCGATCCCTCCGGGGCCGTGCAGGAACAGCACGGACAACTGCGGATCGCCCGACTCCAGTCCAGCCCGAACCAATTCGCGCTCGACCCGGCGCCCGACGAAGGTCCGCCTGCGCCTCGAATTCAGGATGTCTCCGAGCAGTATCGAGGACTGTGCCGTGCCCTCCATACGTCCAATCTAGGAGCAGTGCCCTTCGAACAAAACCTTGGTGGGATCCGCTCAACGGTGTGTGCACAGCGCGTCCGCTCCGTACACACCCGCCACCTACCAGTTCGCTTGTCTCCCACGGGCGACGAGGACGTCGTCCGCGCCCGCGTCGATGCGGGTGCCGAAGTCGCGGCTGATCCCGTCGAGAACCCGCCGCAGCCATTCGGTGTCACTTGTCGACGCGCGTTGCAGTTGCATCCGCCGGGATCTCATCGGCACCATTCGTAGCTCGAGCAGTTCGTGCGTGCGCGCGTCGAGGGTCACCAGGTAGAGCAGCCGCAGATCGTCGCGGTAGCGTTCGTGCCCTCGGATGCCCTCGTAGTCGTTGATCAGGTCGCCGCAGCCGTACAAGATCGGATGGCCACGATAGATCTCGAGCGGCCGCGGGTGATGGGACGAGTGCCCGAAGACCACGTCGACGCCACCGTCGACGAGCCGATGCGCGAACTCGACATGCGCGTTCGGCACGTCGTATCCCCAGTTCGAACCCCAGTGCAGAGAGACCACCACCACGTCCGTGTCCCGCCGTATCAGCCGTGTCCGGTCGAGCACACGGTCCACCTCGGCGCCGGTGGGTTCCGAAAGGTACGCGACACCGGGCCGGCCCCGGCGGGCCGCCCCGTGCGGCGAGACCCCGCTCGACGACATACCTGCCGCCCAGATCAGCAGCCGACTCGTCCCGGCCTTCACGACCACGGGACACCACGCCTGCGCCACGGTGCGCCCCGCACCGACGGTCCGCACGCCGTTGCGGGCCAGCGCGTCCAGGGTCTCCACGAGCCCATCGGCACCGAAGTCGAGAAGGTGATTGTTCGCTAGAACGCAGACGTCGATCTGCGCAGCGGTGAGCACCCCCAGGTTCGACGGATGCATTCGGTAGTTGATTCCCTTGGGCGCGAAGCGCGCACAGGTGGTGACGGTCGTTTCCAGGTTGATCACACGGGCGTGGGGCTCCGCCGCGTCGAGGACGCGCAGCGCCTCACCCCACGGCCACCCGAACCCGACGGGGCCGGGGATCGAGCCGTTCCGCTTCTCCGCCAACGCCACGTACTCGCGGGCATCGCGAACGCAACGCTCCCGCAACTCCGGGTCGCCGGGAAACGGGAGGATCTGGTCGACTCCCCTACCGGTCATCACGTCGCCGGCGAGGAACATCGTGATGGTGTCAGGCACGAACGCCGGCTCGGTCGAGCTGAGAGACCCGTTGGGGGCTCAGCTCGAGGATGACACCGATATCACGCACCGACAGACCCGATCGGCGCAGATGCGCCACCGCGGCCCGCGAGGCCCGCGCCGCACATTCCTGCGCGTGGGCGGCGGACTCGACTTGCAAGTGGGCCGCTCGGGCCTCCATGAGCGCCGCGGAATCTCCGATCTCGTAGTCGAGTTCCACCTCGACGTCCTCGGCCGGCACATCCTCGACCAGATGCACGGCCTCCGCCACGATGGCAGACACCTGATCGAGCCGCCGAGCCTGGGTGAGCACGCCTTCGACTCCCGGAACCTCCACCACCCACCAGCCGCCGCGACGGGTGGCCGTCGCCGTCACCTTCATCACGAACCACTTCCTACCCGGCCCGCATCTCGTGCGAAACTCGCCCCTCCAACGCCAAGTCTAGTCCCCCTCTACTGAGCACAACCACACTGACAGAAGACATTTAGTCTGTGTGACCGCGGGAATCTCGACCCGTCGGTACCGGCACACTCACCAGAAATCCAAGGCCTGTGCAGTCGCGGTGGACTCCGCGTGCGTGGGCCGTAGTGCACCGCCGATGGCGTAGACGGTGTGTCCGACCGTCGCAACGGACATCCCGTGCGCCCCGCTGGGCATGGGCGGCAACGGTGACCTGGTCCCCGACGCGACGTCGTAGGCCTCGACCGTCGACAGCACCCGGGTCGGCTGTTCACCACCGACCGCGACGATGCGACCGTCGATGAACGCCGCACCGAGCCCACCGCGGGGAGTGGGCATGGCAGGCAACGTCGTCCACGTTCCCGCGGCCGGGTCGAACCGCTCGACCGCGGCAGTGTTCTGGTCCGACGCCAGGTCCCGCGCACCGATCGCATAGAAGTAGGTCCCGTCCGACACTCCGGCCAGATGCTCCCGTGGCGTCGGGATGTCCGAGACGGTCGTCCACTTCGTTCCGTCGAACACTTCCGTCGTCGGTACCAGTGCGCCGTTCGCCTGTCCCCCGGCGACCACGATCCTGTCGCCGACCACGGCCGCGGCACCAGCCGCCCGCGGTTCGTTCAACGGGGGCAGGTCCACCCACGTGCCATGGCATCGTCAACTTGGCTGTGCGGGTGACCGCTGGGAGGATGGGCGACCGTGCCCAGCGCAGATTCGTCGTACAAGGGCTTCCGCTACCCGAAGGAGATCATCAGCCACGCTGTGTGGCTGTATCCCCGCTTCGCGTTGAGCCTGCGTGACGTGCAGGAACTGATGTTCGAACGCGGCGTCGTGGTCTCGCACGAGACGATCCGGCAGTGGTGCGCGAAGTTCGGCCAGTCCTATGCCAACCAGCTGCGCCGCCGCCGGCCGCGCCCTGGCGACAAGTGGCACCCCGACGAAGTGTTCATCCCGATCAACGGCGAGCGGATGTACTTGTGGCGTGCGGTCGACCAGGACGGTGTGGTGCTCGACATCCTCGTCCAGTCGCGTCGAAACACCAAGGCTGCCAAGCAGTTCTTCCGCAAGCTGCTCAAGGGTCTGCGGTACGTGCCGCGGGTGCTCGTGACAGACAAGCCGGCCAGCTACCAGGTGGCGCACCGCGAGATGCTGGCCTCGGTCGAACATCGCCGGTCGAAGTATCGTCAGCAATCGGGCCGAGAACTCGCATCAGCCGACTCGGCAACGGGAGCGCCGGATGAAGCGGTTCGCCTCACCCGGACAGACGCAACGGTTCCTGTCCGCGTTCTCCGGCATCACGGGGCACTTCCAGCTGCGGCGGCACATGTTGTCGGCATCCGACTGGCGTCGCGAGATGACGGACCGCTTCGCGGTGTGGCGCGAAATCACCGCGGCCGCCACCGCTGCCCGAACAACGCACCCAGCCAATAAATTCCGGGCAGAGGCGAGCCCAAACCGACTGCGCCGCTGCGACTATCACTCAAGTTGACGATGCCGCCGGAGAACCGGCTCGTCGCCCGCAGCCTGGAGGCCCGCTGGCAGACCAAGCTCGCCGCCCTGGCCGAGGCCGAGCGCAGCCTGGCCACAGCCAAAGGACACGCTGCCGCCGCTGCCCGGCCGGGCGGAACTCGAACGACCGGCCTGTGGCCTCCGGTCGCCGCTTGCCGCCACCGCCAGCGGCCAGTACCGGAGAGGGCGCCCTCACTCGTCCACCGAGCGCTCGGAGAACTACGCGACCTGCATCGCCGACCTCCCATCCACGAGCTCACTCACACGCGCACCATCGCGTCGCACCCACCAGTTATTGATCATTGCTCCCGATCGCACGGCCGTCCTGCTCTTCAAGTCAACGGCAAACAGGTGTGCAATGGATCTATGGACACCAAGGAACCTTCGCCCCTCGACCGTCGCCGGATAGCCCGGAAGGCCGTGGAGGCTCTCGGCGTTGGGCGCGGTGATTACGCGATCGTTCGTGTCACATGCCCGGCCAGTCATCGCGTGGCCACCGTGTATCGAACCGACGAGGGCCCCGTGATCGTGGCCGGCGGTGGTCCCGGCGCCCACGGCTCACGCGACCGTGTCGATACCGCGCATCACGGCGACCGGCTCGGCTCCGAGTATGTCGACATGCTCGAGTCCACCAGGTTCGAGGACGACGAAGTGCCGGCCCGGTGCGCGTGCGGTTCGAGGACCCTGTCGAGGGCCGAGTTGAAGCGTGCGGTCGAAACGCATACCCACGCCCTCGCGGTCCCGTAACCCACCGAGCACACCACGTGCATGCCGAGCGGGACAACTCACCCAAGCCCGCACACCGCCGTCGGCAGATGTCGCAACCCCCCGCGCCCCTCGCCGCCCGGATGTCCCGTGGACGGCGAGGGACTACCACCCCGGTCGGTGGGGGCACGAAGGTGGCTGCCCAAATTTACAACCCCGACACGCCGGAACAGGAGCACCGACGGGAGGAGACAGTTGACGACGACAAATCTGGCGATCGAGCGGGCGGCCGTTCGCGCGAAGGGGGTGCAGCAGGTCGGGCGACCGTCACGCCGGATCGATGCCCACGCGGTGGCGGCGACGTCGATGGAAACGTGCCCCGCTGCTCGTCGAGGACAATGAGGCCCCGACGCTGGAGATGGTGTTGCTCGCGGGCGGTGGAGTACCGGATGCCGCGGCTGCGGCCACGAAGTTCCTCGGCACGCGCGGCGGCGTTCTGATCGTCGAGGAGATCGTCGGCGGCGACGAGAAGCCACTCGTATGCCCAGGCGGGTCGGTGCCCCGTCGTCGAGGAGTACGGCCACCACAAAGGCGTCCACCAGGTGGAACGGGAGCCTGTCAGCCGATTCCGTACCCGCCACACGGGCGAACAACACGCTCGGCGGAGGAACGCTTGAAATGCAACTCGGCGACCCCGACAGATCACGTTCATCGCCCGTGACCGGGCGTTTGACATGCAGTCGACGATGACGTTCTCGGGCGCGTCGGCCGCCCGCGCTGTCTTGACGGCGTGCATGGGGTCGCCGGTGAACTGTCGGTAGGTGTCATGCTGTACCCGCGCCGGAACACCGGTGTTGTCGGCCCGCAGGACGCCGCACACCTGGGCGATCCGCGCCCACACCAGCCGCGCGGCACGGAACTTGGCGATGGTCTGGAACTGGTCGTCGGTCCGCAGGACCGCACAGGTGTCCCGGACCTGCTCGAGCGCCCCGCGCTGTTCGGCGGTCATCGGGGGTCGGGCAGGTGCCTCCTGCGGTGCCGATCCCGGATGTGCGTTGCCGACGGCCGACATGAGCTCGTGATGGAGCCGCCGGTTGGTGGCGAGCCACGTCTCGTCGACCGGCTCGTCGCGGAGGTACGCGGTCAGACTGCCCTGGTCGGTGTCCAACCACATGCGCGGTGCGGTCGTGCAGTCCTGCACGGTGTGCATCTGTTGTCGAACGGACACATATGTCATCGGGCCTTCCCCCTTCCGCGGTCCGGGTTCAGTGTGTGGCAGGTGCCGCTGATTCGCAGGGTAATCGGTCAATCTTGCGCACCGTTGCGCATTTTCGATCCGCGACCAACGAACGGAAGAGCCGAAACATCTCCTCGAACAAGTGCTTCCTCTCGAGGCACTCCAACGCGTCGGGGCTCACGGCTGGGTATGGCGCGCAAGGCATGACCGACCTCGCCGCCCTGACGGCCGGGATCAACTTCGCCAGCGGAGACCCCGTACGGTTCGAGTTCGACGGCACCTGATTCAGGCTGACGAAGAACGGCCCGACAGCGAGGGGGGCCACCACCAACCGGGCCCGGGAACCGGGCGTCGCGCCATCAGGGTCGAACGCGCACCGATCGGCCAGAACTCATGCTCGATCAATAGCTTCACGATCGCCGACTTAGCCTTCTGGTCAGGCTGGTGGTGGCCGGATCGATCGTCACGTTACCGGCGGGACTCGCCGCCGCACCCGCGGTGGCCTCGGTCGCCGCACCCGCGGTGGCCTCGGGTCGCCGCACCCGCGGTGGCGTCCGCCGCCGCATCGACCGCCCCGCCGGGGCAGGACCCGTGCGATCCCAACAACAACTGGCTCCTCCGGACCAAATTCAGCAGCAGATGAATATGTGCGGCAACAATGGCGGCCAAATGCAACGGGACCGGAACCGCGAGCAAAATAACCCGCCGGCACCCTTCAGGATGTCTCCGCCGCCGAGCTTCGGCTCCTCCTGACGCGGACACCCACCCCGCGGTTCCGACGCGACCCGGCCCACGAACACCGAGCGGCTCGCGGGCAGCGGGCTCTCGCGCGCCGCAACCTTCGTTCCGTCCGGTCGCGCGATGGAACTGCGCGAAACTCGGCATCCGCGTCCCCACTGCATGGTCAGCCCATGACTGCGCACGCGCCCACTGAGTTGGGCCGAGCCTCACGTGTTCCCGAGATCGGCGACTTCGAGCGCCCACGCTCGCTTCGGCACGGCTCGGATCGGCCGGTGCTCACCTGGTGTGCAATCCCGCAACCGCCTGCGTGAGGTTCGCCGAGGCCCGGCCGACCGCGGGAAGGTCTTCGCCGTCGGCCGCCCGCCGCACCTCGTCGAGGGCGGTGTCCACATCCTCGGTTTCCTCGACCCCGGGCCGGGTGCGCTCCCAGACCCGATCCAGCGCCGCCGTATCACCCCGGACCGCACCGGTGTCGGCGGCGGCCACATCGACCGGAAGCTGGCGTGCCCACAGTGCGAGACGGGCCACGTCGACGTCAATCACCCGCCGGTACAGCAGTCGAAGGTCGAGCTCGTTCTGGGCGATGCGCTGCGCAGCCGACTGTGCGGACCTCGAATCCCGATTGCCGACGGCACGGGTGAGGGTGTCGATGTCGCGCTGGATCTGCAGCTCCGCCTGAGGCGGAATGCCCACGTTACGCACCGAATCCCATGCTTGATCGAGTGCCGTAACGGTCTGCCCCACGCGCTCGGGGTCGGCGGCCGCGGCGAAGACATCGCCGACGGCGATCGACAGCGCGCCGAACTCCGCGGGAGCCGGACCCGGCCGCATGTCGGTCGGCGACGCCAGCGACACCGCCTCGAGGTCACCAGCGGGGCTTCCGGTGGAGAACTCGCCGTACCCGGGAGCGAAGATCTTCCCCTCCCGTGTCCCGTCCATATGCAGCTCGCTGACTTCCATGGCGCCGCCGATGTTTCCGCTCGGGCCGGCGACATCCTGGTCGACCTTCTCGACGCGCACTTCCTCGAACACCACCTCCGGGGCATTCTCCGGGCGGTACACGTCACCGACGCGCGGCTGCGCCGGCATGATCATCGCGTCCGGTGTCTGGTCGCCGGCCATCCAAGTCCCCTCGGTGTCGGCGACGCTCCCGTTCTCGAAGTTGACAACGTCCTCGCCGAAGTACCACACCGACCCGTCGCCGGCCTGGGCGAACCAGTCGATCGCCACCTCGTGGATGCGCCCGTCCAATATGCGACGTACTGGACGATCACCGTCTCGACCGGCGTGCCGCGCCACGGGATTGTCTTTGTCCCGGGCATCCGGGTCACCTCGGTGCGCAGCGGCTCGCCGCCCACCTGACCGCCGTAGATTATCTGCGCGAGCGCGCTCGTCGGATGCAGCCGGTTCGTGATCGAGGTCGGTGCGGCGAAGGTCGGTGTGCCGAGGTCGACGCGCGCAGTGTCCGATGCGAGGGGCAGGCACTCGTCGGTCGGGTCGCCGGATTCGTCGACGACCCCGATGCAGTCCGCGGGGGCGGAGTCGTTGCCGCACGCGGCCGGGGCGACACCGACTACCGCGCAGAGCACCATCGCGACGAGGCGGCGCACGGGGCCGGTGTTCATCCCGGGGCCTATTCAGTTGCCGTCGTTGTCCGGTACGCCGGCTCCGTCGTCGGTGCCCGGCCCGTCGGTCTTGGTACCGACGACGGTGAAGTTCTGGTCCAGTTGGACGTCGACCTGGTTGCCGTCGGGCAAAGTCACCTCCACCTCGTAGAGGCTCTCCTCGTCGCCGATCTCGGTGCCGGTGACGGTTCCGCCGTCGGTGTGCGCCAAGGCGGCGGCGCTGGCCTTCGTGAGGGCGTCCCCGGTGATGGGTGTTTCCTGGTCACCACTCGAGGCCACCGCGACACCCGTTCCGATCGCGACCACGACGCCGACGGCAACCGCCGCAAGTCGGACATGTTTGATCCTCATCACACAACTTCCCTCGCTGAATCTCCCCGTGCGGTAAGGCTGCCCCCGGTCACCTGACGGCAGCCTGAACGCTCGTCGAAACGTGTTCAGCCATCGCCCGCGGGCAGTATCACCGCGACGCGCACGCCGCCCAACGGCGATTCGGAAATCGACACCGACCCACCGTGTGCCCGGACGATCTCGTCGACGATGGCCAGGCCCAGACCGCTGCCGCCCACATCCCGGGATCGCGCGGCATCGAGCCGGACGAACCGCTCCAGCACCCGCCCCCGTTCGGGCTCCGGGATTCCCGGTCCGTCGTCGTCGACCGTCAACAGCACGTCGCCGCCCCGATCGGCGAGGACGAAGTCGATCCGACTCTGTGCGTGCCGGGCGGCGTTGTCACCGAGATTGCGCAACACGCGGCCGAGTGCCTCGGCATCGCCGCGCACCCGAGCCGCCGTCACGGCCGCCGTGTCGACTCGCGGGGAGGTGATCGAGCGAAGCCGGCGGGCCTCGTCGAAGACCAGGTCGTCGACGTCGACCGGCGCGCTCGGCGGCCGGACGTGTTCGTCCGCGCGGGCCAGCAGCAACAGGTCCTCGACAAGGTGCTGCATCCGCAGGTCCTCGGCGAGCACCACCTCGGCCAGCTCCTCGGTGGTGGTTCGGTCCGAATGCGCGAGCGCGACCTCCGCGTGCTGGCGGATCGTGGTGATCGGTGAGCGCAGCTCGTGCGCGGCGTCGGAAACGAAGCGTCGCTGACTATTTCGGGCGCGCTCGAGGCGGGCCAGCATCCGGTTCATGGTCGACGCCAATCGCCCGATCTCGTCGTCGGTCCGGGGCTGGGGCACCCGGTGGTGCAGTTGCGCGGCCGAGACCTCGTCGACCTCGCGCCGGATCGCCTCGACGGGTGTGAGCGCTCGGCCCACCGTCAGCCAGGTCGTGCCCGCCACGACGAACAGCACTATCGGCAGTCCGACGATCAGCAGCCTGGTGATCAGGCTCGTGGTTTCGAAGACGCCGATCAACGCCCTGGCCACCACCACCGTCCGCGGCCCGGCGGGGGTCTGCGCGCCCGCCGCGACCGCGACGAAGGGGTCGTCGTCGAGCGGTGTCACGACGCGCGCGGACTCGCCGGGCTCCAGTCGCGCCACCGCGGCTTCGCCGGTGACGTTGCGGCTCGCTGCGAGCACCTCGCCGTCCGGGTCGAGCACCTGGATCAACTGCTCATCGCTGCCGGCGACCTCCAATGTCGGCGGTCGGCCGGATTCGAGTTGACGCGCCACCTCGTGTGCCTGCGCCCAGGCAGACTCCTCGACCTCGTCGATCAGCGTGCCGCGCAGCGCCGCGATCAGCGCGGCGGCGCCCACGACGAGTGCGACCGCGACGATCACGGTCGCCACCGCCGTGGTGCCCGCCCGAACCGTGCCGACGCGCGCACGTACCCGGCGGATACGGGCGACCACACGGTCAACCGCCATGGGCGACCAGCCGATATCCGGCTCCACGAACGGTTTCGATCACTGGCGGATCCGTCGACCGCCCCAGTTTGGTGCGCAACCGCCGCACGTAGACCTCCACGATGTTCGGATCACCGTCGAAGTCGAAGTCCCAGACGTGACCCAGGATGTCCGCCTTCGGCAGCACCTCGCCGGGATGGCGCAGCAGGAACTCCAGGACCGCGAACTCACGTGTCGTCAACTCGATCTGCTCGCCGCCGCGCCACACCCGGCGGGCCGACGGATCCAACCGCAGGTCCCCGGCCTCGATCACGGTGGGGCGTGGGCTCGCGCCCCGGCGCAGCAGTGCCCGCAGCCGGGCGAGCAGCACCGCGTACGAGAACGGCTTGGCCAGGTAGTCGTCGGCGCCGGTGTCGAGACCCTCCACCTCGTCCCAGACTCCGACCTTGGCGGTGAGCATCAGGATCGGGGTCCAATTGCCCTCGCTACGCAAGGTCCGGCACACCTGGTAACCGTTCGCCCCGGGCAACATGATGTCGAGGACGATCGCGTCGAACGGGTTCTCGCGCGCCATCCAGAGGCCGTCGGTGCCGTTGTGCACGACATCGACCGCAAAACCTTCCGCCTCGAGCCCCTTGCGCAGCCCGGCGGCAAGGCGCCGCTCGTCCTCGACCACAAGTAACCGCATCGTGCAGTCCATGATCGCAGGCCGAAACTGACTCACGGCTGAAAAATGCGGGCCGGCCAACCCCGGGCGCTGCCGGGTTCAGATCGTGACGGCACGGCGCCGCCCCCGCCAGTTCCGGGAGGATCTCATCGCACCGTCGAGTGTGTCGGAGAATGCGAGTAGATGACCGGCTGGGTGACGAACCCCGCGCGGTGGGGAGTGCCCGCCGAGTTGGGCGACGACGTTCGCGCCGTACCCGGCGGCCAGGGCGCGCCGGCGGATCGGCGCGTGCACCGACGCCCCGGACAGGGCGGTCTCGGAGAGGCTGCCGTTGTCCCGACAGGTGAGTTAGGTACGGCATGCCTTATAGACTCGGTCGGTGCCTAGCCAGTCCGTCCGTGTAGAGCTCCGCGGTGTGGGCTTCGCGCGCGCGTTGGGAGGATTCGGCGACGCCCCGGCACTGGTCACACCGGACGATACGGTCACCTACCGCGAACTGGCGGATCGTGTCGAGCGGGCGGCCTCACAGCTCGGCCGGACCCGCCGTCTGGTGCTGGTCGCCGGCACCCCTGAGATCGATCTGATCGTCACCTACCTCGCGGCCCTGTTCGCCGGGCATCCGGTGCTGCTGGCACCGGGCGACAATCCCGACAGCCTCAACGGCCTGATCGCCGCGTACCGGCCCGACGTGGTGGTGCGCAGCACCGACGGACGCACGGTGGTCGAGGAGCAGCGTGCAGGCTCCGCGCACCTGCTGCACCCCGACCTCGCGCTGCTGCTGAGCACCTCCGGATCCACCGGATCACCGAAACTCGTCCGCCTCTCGCACCGCAACGTGCAGACCAACGCCGAGTCGATCGCGGAGTACCTCAACATCTGCGACACCGACCGTGCTGTCACGACGCTGCCCATGCACTACTGCTACGGGCTGTCGGTCATCCACAGCCACCTGGTCCGCGGCGCCGCCCTGATCCTCACGACTCTCTCGGTCACCGACCCCGGATTCTGGGACCTCGTCCGGACCCACCGCGGCACCACCTTTGCGGGGGTGCCCTATACCTTCGATCTCCTGGACCGGATCGGGTTCGACGACATGGATCTGCCCGACCTGCGTTACATCACGCAGGCCGGCGGGCGGCTCCCGCCGGACCGCGTCCGAAACTATTCGGAACTGGGACGACGCCGGGGCTGGGATTTGTTCGTCATGTACGGGCAGACCGAGGCGACCGCCCGGATGGCGTACCTGCCCCCGGAACTCGCGCCCAGCCACCCGCACACGATCGGCCGGCCGATTCCCGGCGGATCCTTCCGGCTCGAACCGGTCTCCGACGCCCCGGACGGCACCGGTGAGCTGATCTACACGGGGCCGAACGTGATGCTCGGCTACGCCCACACCCCCGACGACCTGCGCCTCGGTGACGATCTCGGCGGCGAACTGCGGACCGGGGACCTCGCCCGGCACACGGGTGACGGGTTGTACGAGGTGGTCGGCCGCCGCAGCCGATTCGTCAAGGTCTTCGGACTGCGGATCGACGTGCAGCACGTCGAGTCGGCACTCGCGCAGCACGGGCTGACGGCCTGCTGCGCGGGCGGGACGGACGAGCTCATCGTGGCCGTCCAGGACGGCGGCGACGTGGACGGCGTCCGGCGCGCGACCGCGCGGGCCTGCGGCCTTCCGCTCGGAGCGGTGCGTGTGTGCCTCGTCGACGAGATTCCGCGGACCTCCACGGGCAAACCCGACCTCCGAGCCGTGGCCGAGCTCGCGCACGGGTACGAGTCCCCGCGCGCCACGTCTCCGAGGACCGGCCCCGACACCAACACCCTACGTGCGCTGTATGCCGAGATCCTCCACTGCACGCACGTCACCGACGACAGCACGTTCGTGAACCTGGGCGGCGACTCCCTGTCCTATGTGCGGATGTCCCTGCGGCTCGAGGAGATCCTCGCCTACCTTCCCGAGAACTGGCATACGACTCCGATCGGGGACTTCGCGCCGGCTCCGCGGCTGCGCCGCCGGTGGCGGACAGTGGAAACCAATGTTCTGCTCCGCGCGGTCGCGATCGTTCTGATCGCGGGCTCGCACATTCACCTGTTCACGGTGCTCGGCGGAGCGCACGTGCTCCTCGGGATCGCCGGCTACAACTTCGCCCGATTCCACCTCGGTACGGCCGAACGGACCGAACGTGTCCGCCACACACTCGCGAGCGTCGCCCGGATCGCCGTTCCCAGCATGGTGTGGATCGGGTCGATCATCGCCGTGACCGGGGACTACCGCATCACCAGTGCGTTCTTGCTCAACGGAATTCTCGGTCCGGACGGGTGGTCCGCCGAGTGGAGATACTGGTTCGTCGAGGCGATCGTGTACATCGTGCTCGCCGCCGCCGCCGTGCTGTACATCCCGCTCCTCGACCGCATCGAGCGCAGGCACCCGTTCTGGTTCGCGATGGGGTTCGTGGCCCTCGGCCTGCTCACCCGGTACGGGCTAGTCGACGTCGACGACGGCCCCAATCGCATCCTGACCGCGTCGGTGGTCTTCTGGCTGTTCGCCCTCGGTTGGGCCGCCGCCACGGCGACGACCGTATGGCACCGCCTCTGCGTCACCTCGGTGATCGTGGCGACGGTTCCCGGGTTCTTCTTCGGCGAGACTCGGCGGGAAATGATCGTCGTCGGTGGGCTCTGCCTGCTGGTGTGGCTCAGATCCGTCCCCTGCCCCACCCTGTTGAGCCGGGTCGCAGGGGTGTTGGCGAGCGCGTCCCTGTACATCTACCTGACGCACTTCCAGGTGTATCTGCCGCTGCGCGCCGACCATCCCTGGTTGGCGCTGGCCTTGTCGATTCTGGTCGGCATTCTCTACTGGCAGGCGGTGACATTCGTACTCGTCCTGTGCCGACGACCCGCTGCCTTGCGTTCGGAACTCGACCGGATCCGGATCGCCTCGATCTTTGGTTCGATCCAGCGTGTCACGGCAACAGGACAAATGACTGCCAACCGACAGGCGCATTGATTGCAGGCACGCCCTCCCCACCTGATACGCGGTCCACCAAAATCCAGATGGTTAGGTTTGCCAATCCTGCACGTGGCATCATTTTCCTGGAGACGGCCGGGAGAGGTCCCGCTGCGGAGGAGGACGGACGATGAGGATGCGGATCGGACTGATGTCGGGGCTGGCACTGGCCACCGCCGCGGTGATGACGGTGTCGGGATGCTCGGATTCCGGTTCGGACACCGCGACGGACTCCGGCGGAGCCAACCAGATCACCGTCTACAACGCGCAGCACGAATCGCTCACTCAGGAATGGGCCGACGCCTTTACCGCGGAGACCGGCATCGAGGTGGAACTGCGCAACGGCAGTGACACCGAGCTCGGCAACCAGCTCGTGGCCGAGGGGGGTCAGTCGCCGGCCGATGTGTTCCTCACCGAGAATTCCCCCGCGATGGCGCTGGTCGAGAACGCCGGGCTCTTCACCGACGTGAACCAGGACGTCCTCGACCAGGTCCCGGCCCAGTACCGGCCGTCGAGCGGCAAGTGGACCGGCATCGCGGCCCGCTCCACCGTCTTCGCGTACAACAAGGACATGTTGCCCCAGGACCAGCTGCCGAAGTCGCTGCTCGATCTGCAGGACCCCGCATGGAAGGACCGCTGGGCCGCCTCCCCGTCGGGGGCCGACTTCCAGGCCATCGTCAGCGCACTCCTCGAACTGAAGGGTGAGGACGCCACCCGGCAGTGGCTGGCCGGGATGAAGGACAACGTCCGCACCTACAAGGGCAACGGCACCGTGATGAAGGCTGTCAACGCCGGGGAGATCCCCGGCGGCGTCATCTACCACTACTACTGGTTCGGCGATCAGGCCAAGACCGGTGAGAACAGCAACAACGTCGCTCTGCACTACTTCAAGAACGAGGACCCCGGTGCGTTCGTCAGCGTCTCCGGTGGTGGCGTCCTGAAGTCCAGCACGAAACAGGATGCGGCGCAGCAGTTCCTGAAGTTCGTCACCGGACAGAAGGGGCAGGAGGTCCTGCAGACCGGGACGTCGTTCGAATACACCGTCGGCAGCGGTGTGCCCGCGAACCCGAAGCTCGTTCCCCTCGCCGAACTGCAGGCGCCGCAGGTCGACCCCGCGAAGCTCAACAGCCCGCAGGTTACCGAACTGATGACGGAAGCCGGTTTGCTCTGAATCTCGCACTGATCGGCCGAGTGCGGTCGGGGGACGCGGACACGGCGCGTCGTCCGTCCGCCCGGCCTGGCATGCCACTGCCCTTGGCCGTTGCCGCGGTGATCGTGGTGGCCGCATCGTTCATCCCGCTCGGATACGTGGTGGCGCAGAGCATCGCCACCGGTTGGGACACCGCGTCGGCGCTGCTGTTCCGGCCCCGGGTCCGCGAATTGCTCACCAACACCGTGATGCTGGTCCTGGTCACGGTGCCGATCTGCGTCGCCGTCGGCGTCACGGCCGCCTGGCTCGTCGAGCGCACCCGGGTGCCCGGGGCGAAGGTGTGGGCAGTGCTTCTCGCGGCGCCACTGGCCGTTCCGGCGTTTGTGAACAGTTATTCGTGGGTGACGGCGATTCCCTCCCTCGGCGGGCTGCACGGCGGTGTCCTCATCGCGACCCTCTCGTATTTCCCGCTCGTCTACATCCCCACTGCGGCGACGCTGCGCCGACTGGACCCCGCGGTCGAGGAATCGGCGCGCGCCCTCGGCGCCGACCCGTGGGCGGTGTTCTTCCGCGTCGTGGTGCCGCAACTGCGGCTCGCCATCGCCGGCGGCGCGCTGCTGGTCTCGCTGCACCTTCTCGCCGAATACGGCGCCTTCGTGTTCATCCGGTTCGACACGTTCACGACGGCGATCTTCGAGCAGTACCAGTCCACGTTCAACGGAGCCGCGGCGACCATGCTCGCCGGGGTCCTGGTGCTGCTGTGCCTGACCCTGCTGGTGATCGAATCGGTCGTCCGCGGCAGCGCCCGGTACGCCCGGATCGGGTCGGGGGCCGCGCGCCGGGCCGTCCCCGCCGAACTCGGCTGGCGGTATTCGCCGATCGTGATGCTGTTCCTCGGGGTGCTGATCGCCGCATCCGTCGGTGTCCCGGTGGTCAGTGTCCTACGCTGGCTCGTCATCGGCGGGAGCGCGGTCTGGGAACTGGATACCGTTGCCGCCGCGCTGGTCCAGACCCTCGGCTTCGGCATCGCCGGCGCTGTCGTGACATGTGTACTCGCGTTCCCGATCGCCTGGATCTCGATCCGCCACCGCGGACGATTCAGCCGTTTCCTCGAGGGCGGCACGTACATCTCGAGTTCGCTGCCCGGCATCGTGGTGGCGCTGGCGTTGGTCACCGTCTCCATCCGCTACCTGCATCCGCTCTACCAGACGGTCACCGTCGTGATCGCGGCCTACGCGCTGCTGTTCCTGCCGCGTGCCCTGATCAATCAGCGGGCCGGGCTCGCGCAGGCACCCGTCGGGCTGGAGGAGGCGGCGCAGTCGCTGGGTATCTCTCCGCTGTCGGCGTTCTTCCGGGTGACGTTGCGACTGGCCGCCCCGGCGACGGCGGCGGGCGGGGCGTTGGTGTTCCTGGGGATCGTGAACGAACTGACCGCCACCCTCCTGCTGGCACCGACCGGTACCCGCACCTTGTCCATGCAGTTCTGGTCGCTCAGCAGCGAGATCGATTACGCCGGTGCCGCACCGTACGCGCTGATTATGATCGTGCTGTCGCTGCCGATGACGTACGTGCTCTTCTCCCAGTCGAAAAAGGTGGCGGGACTATGACTTACGCACTCGAAGTGGAAGGGCTCGACAAGTCGTTCGGCGGCGCGACCATCCTCCGACAGGTTGCGTTCGCGGTCGAGTCGGGATCCACCACCGCGATCGTCGGACCGTCCGGCTGCGGCAAGACGACTCTGCTCCGCCTGATCGCGGGTTTCGAGAAGCCGGACGCCGGCACCATCGCACTGGCCGGCCGGATCGTCGCCGGCGGCGGCTGGGTGCCCGCGCACCGGCGGTCGGTGGGATACGTCGCCCAGGACGGTGCGCTGTTCCCGCACGCCACGGTCGGCGCGAACGTCGGGTTCGGGCTCCCCCGCCGGGCCCGCACCCCGGCGAGGATCGCCGAGCTCCTCGAGATGGTCTCGCTCGACCCGTCCTACGCGGCCCGGCGCCCCGACCAGCTGTCGGGCGGGCAGCAGCAGCGCGTGGCACTTGCGCGGGCGCTGGCCCGGGAACCCGAACTCATGCTGCTCGACGAACCGTTCTCCGCCCTCGACGCCGGCCTACGAGCCAACACCCGCAGGATCGTCGCCGACGTCCTCGCGAAGGCCGCGATCACCACCATCCTCGTCACCCACGACCAGCCCGAGGCACTGTCGTTCGCCGACCGGGTCGCGGTGATGAGCGCGGGCCGACTCGCCCAGATCGGCACCCCACGCGAGATCTATTCCACCCCCATCGACGTCCCCACCGCCGAATTCATCGGCGACGCCGTCGTGCTGTCGGCGCAAATCGAGGGCAGCAGGGCCCACTGCGCCCTCGGCGACGTCGCCGTGGCACCGAACGGCGTCCACGGGAACGCCCGAATCATGTTGCGGCCCGAACAGATCGAATTGACCACGGACGGTGCCGGCGTCGCGGGGACCGTCGTCGACGTCGAGTACCTCGGATCGGAGATGCTGCTCGGCATCCGCCTCGACACCGCGGACAGTGAGAATCCCGAACGGGTCACCGTGCGCCGCTTCGGCGCCACCGCCCTCACCCCCGGCGACCGCGTCGGCATCCGCGTCCTCGGCAAAGCCGTGGCGTACGACATATGAGAGCCTCCCGGCGCGGGTGGTGCGACGGCCTTGGCGCACATAACCGGGCAGCCGTAGGCCGGTCCGGCACCGCACGAAAGGTCCCTGACAGTTTGGGTACACCGACATCCGCCGCATCACTTGCGAGACGCGCTGGAACGCAGTAAAACTCCCGGTCGGCCAGGCGTCATCCTAACGCCCGGGCCAACCCCACCGTTCAGTCGACTTTTCTGTCCTGAGGCGGGGACCGGGAGCGGATGGATCATTCCGAAACGCGGCAGGTGGACGCCGCGGGGGCTGAGTACGTCGAGTCCCTTGTGGTCACCGGCCCCGAAACGGGGCTACAGGGGCCGCCATCGCCACATCGCCAGCCGACCCACGTTGCCCGAAGTATCGAGTCCGTAGAGCAGCCCGAACGCGAACCTCCGTCCATCGGGTAGCACTCGATGGACGGACGGCGGCGAATGCATGGCCATCGTGAACGTAACAAACTGGACATGACCAGCGAGGTGCGTTGCCACACATTCTATTTGGTTCAAATTGTCCGATTAGCCCGGGATGTCCGGTAACGGGCCCGCTCTCAGCGAATTCTCAACGAGGATCGCGTACGGTCGGTAGGTCATCTCCGTGGATACAGCGAAAATCCCTGCCCCGCAGCGTCCCAATCGAGCCGCAACGAATTCTCGGGCGGGTGCCGTCCGGGTTGCCGATGATCAACCTTCCAGCTGTTACGCGGTCCACCAGGATCCGGATGGTTAGGTTTGGCATCCTGTATGTAGCATCGTTTTCTTGGAGACCGACCTTCCGCGACACGTGCAACCACAGCCGAGCTTTGGGCGTCAGGTTGAGGGTCGTCGACGAAATGCCAAGGTCAAAGGGTGTCGGTGCTCACGCCGCGGCGTGGGTGGTCAAGCGCATGTTGTGGAGTTTGTATAGTTCCATCGGCGCTCGAAACGACCTCTGGAGCGGAGTCTGGACAGCGAAAAGGGAGGCTCCGGTGCTGGTGCGACTGCCGGGCGTGTACCCCGCGCAGCATGATACGTGGGCGTTGGTCGGGGCTCTGAAACAGGTGACTCTCGGGCCCGATTCCCGAGTGCTGGATCTGTGTGCCGGGAGCGGGGTGCTCAGTGTCTGCGCCGCCAAGCAGGGTGCTGGGCGGGTGACGGCGGTCGACGTGTCGCGGCGCGCGTTCGCGACTACGTGGATCAACGCCCGGTTGCACCGTCGTTCGGTGCGAGTGGTGCGCGGCGACCTCACCGAGCCTGTCCGCGGCGAACGTTTCGATCTGGTGGTGTCCAATCCGCCCTACGTCCCCGCCGAGGCTGCAGGGCTGCCGCACAGCGGGATCGCGCGATCCTGGAATGCGGGCACCGACGGCCGTGCGGTACTCGACCGGATCTGCGTGCAGGTCCCGGACGTTCTTAATGCCGGCGGGGTGCTGCTGCTCGTGCAGTCCGCGTTGAGTGGGATCGAGAAGTCCCAGACGATGCTCGAAGAACGGGGTCTGCGCGTGGATGTCGTGTCGCGGGTCGAGGTCCCCTTCGGGCCGGTTCTCGCGGCCCGCCGGGACATGCTCGCACAGCGTGGAGTGATCGGTCCCGGGCAGCGCAGCGAAGAGCTCGTCGTGCTGCGGGCGGTCAAGTGAGGGGCCCTGCGGGTGCCGGCGCCCAGACTGTGACTCCCCGCCCATGGCCTCGAGTCGAGGACACCTCATCCCCGGCACCGCCCTGTGCGCGTGGTGACGGACCGGATGCGACGAGAATCGCGAGGCGGATGTGATCTCCGGTACCAACCTGCCGGAGCCGGGGCACGCACAAGTGATCCCTCTGACGGCGGCGCAGCGCTCCATATGGTTCGCCCAGCAACTCACCCCCGACGTCCCGTACGTCATCGCCCAGTATGTGGAGCTTCGCGGGCCGGTCGACCTCGACCTGTTGGCCGGGGCGAGCGAGCGAGCGCTGCGCGAACTCGGCGGCGGATTCATCCGGCTGGTCGACGTCGACGGGCAACCGCACCAGGCCCTGGGCACGAGGCCGGCGAAGCCGGTGCCCATTGCCGACTTTCGGGGCGGCTCCGTCGAGGCCGCCCAGGCGTGGATGCGGGACGAGAGCGCAGCGCCCATCGACATGTACGGCGAGTCGCTGATCGTCTCGCACATCCTGCACCTGGCTGACGAGCACTTCTACTGGTATTCGCGCGCCCACCACATCGCGCTGGACGGGTACGCGGCGATGATGTCGATGCGCCGGGCGGCCGAACTGTACGTCGCCGCAATCGACGGTATCGACGCCCCGCAGCGCCCGGTGATCGACCCGGAACGGATCATGCAGGAGGATGCGGAATATCGGTCCTCCCCCCGGTTCGGTCGGGATCGTGACTACTGGCAACACCAGGTGCACGAGCTTCCCCCCGTGGTCAGCCTGAGCCCGCAGACCGCGCCACCGGGCGCCACGGTTCGGGTGGCCGGGGATTCCCTTCCTTTGGAGCCTTCGACCCGGGGACTCGCGCCCGGGACCGGTCATAATCCGACGGCGCTGATCGTGGCCGCCTTCGCGGCGTATCTCGCCCGGTTGACCGGTGCCGACGATGTCGTTCTGTCACTGCCCGTTTCTGCACGCACCTCGGCCCGGCTCCGGGCGGCGGGTAGTTCGGTGTCGAATGTTCTTCCGCTGCGGCTGGAGGGAATCGGAGCTACCACGGTGGGCGGCGCGATCGGGATGGCCAGAGCCGCGTTGACGGCAACACTGCGCCATCAACGGTATCGCCGTGAGGATATTGGGCGGGAGATGGGCTCGGAGGGAAACGGTCTCGCGCATTTCGGACCGGTACTCAACCTCATGCTGTTCAGGCAGGAGATCACCCTCGGCGCGGTGACCGGCCGGGTGCGGGTGTTGACCACCGGGCCCACCGCGGATCTGGCGGTCAACATTTACCCCGGACTTTCGGATTCGGTTCCCCGGATTGATTTCGAGGGGAATCCGGCCCTGTACGACGCATCCGAGCTGCGCAGCCATCACCGCCGATTCACTACCTTCCTCGCATCGTTCACCGCGGCGACCGCGGCGGATCTCCCGGTCGCCGATCTCGACCTCTTCGCCGCGGGTGAACGCGACGAGTTCGTGCCGGCCAGCGGTCTGGCGGACAGTGATCCGATCACTCTCGATCGGCTTCTCACCGCGGCAGTCGAGTCCCACCCGGAGGCCATCGCGGTCCGCGACCGCGGACGTGCGGTGTCCTATGCCGAACTCGACTGCCGCGCCAACCAGGTCGCCGCGGCCCTGATCGGGCAGGGAATCGGACCGGAAAACCTGGTTGCGGTGGCGGTACCGAGGTCGTACGAGTCGGTCCTGGCACTGTGGTCGGTCGCGAAGACCGGCGCCGCGTATGTTCCGATCGATCCGACTCATCCGGCCGAGCGGATCGAGTACACACTCGGCGACTGCGGCGCCGCAGTCGGGCTCACCGTCACCGCCGAGATCGGGCATCTGCCCGATCACGTCCGGTGGCTGATCCTCGACGACGACAGTGCCTGGGGCGATAGTCCTGGCCTGGGCGTGGCGGACGAGCATCGTGTCCGTTCGCTGCGGGTCGAGTACTCCGCGTACGTGATCTACACCTCCGGGTCCACCGGCCGGCCCAAGGGTGTGGTCGTCACCCACCAGGGTCTGGCCAACCTGGCCCAGGAGATCCGCGACAACTACGCGGTCACCGCACACTCACGTGTCCTGCATTTCGCCTCGCCCAGCTTCGACACCGCGCTGGTCGAGGTCCTCGCTGCAGCCATCTCGGGCGCCACCCTCGTGGTGGCCCCGCCCGAGGTGTACGGCGGGCAGGAGCTAGCGGCGCTCTTACGCGCCGAACACATCACCCACCTGTTGTCGACACCGTCCGCGTTGGCCACCGTGGACCCGACGGGGCTCGACGACCTCGAACTCGTCCTGGTCGGCGGCGAAGTGTGCCCGCCGGAGCTGGTGCAGCGCTGGGCCGGCGGCCGGACGATGCGCAACGCCTACGGGCCCACCGAAACCACCTGCAGCGTCACCCTGACCGACCCGATCACACCACAGCAGAAAGTGACGATCGGATCCCTCATGCGCGGGGTCAGCGCCGTGGTCCTCGACCGCAGATTACGTCCGCTGCCACCGGGCGCGGTCGGCGAGCTCTATCTCGCCACCGCGGGGGTGGCCCGCGGCTACCATCAGCGGCCCGCACTGACCGGGGCACGGTTCGTCGCCAACCCGTTCGGTAAACCCGGAACCCGACTGTTCCGCACCGGCGACTGGGTCCGTTGGACCGGCGAGTGCACCCTCGAATTCCTGGGCCGCACCGACGCACAGGTCAAGATCCGCGGGTTCCGCATCGAACTCGGCGAGATCAACGCAGCACTGCACCGACACGACGACGTCACCTTCGCCGTCACCGTCGTGCACCGGAACCCGGCCGGTGACCCAGTCCTCGTGTCCTACGTGACGCTTCGACCGGAGGCGGCAGCCACACCAGGATCCCTGAAAGCTCAAGCGGCCCGGCTCCTGCCGGACTACATGGTCCCCGCATCGATCATGGTCCTGGACACGGTTCCGCTGACGCCGACCAAAAAACTCGACCGCGGCGCCCTTCCTCCGCCCGAGTTCGGCTCCTCCCTGGCCTCGCGCCGCGAGCCGGCGACGGCAGCCGAACGCATGGTCGCCGACGTGTTCGCCCTGATACTGGGAGTGCATCCGGTGGGTGCGGACGATTCGTTCTTCGACCTCGGTGGGGACTCGCTGTCCGCCACCCGGGTGGTCGCGGCGATCAACACCGAACACGGCAGCACGCTCGGGGTGCGGGACCTCTTCGACACGCCCACCGTGGCCGCGCTCGCGCGGGTCGTCACCGACGCCGGTCACCACCGGACCGGCGACCTTCCGCCCCGACCGCGGGTGCGTGACGTCACGGTTCCCGATCGCGTGCCGTTTTCGCCGTCGCAACAGTTCATCGACCGCACCGTCACCACACCCGCGCTGTTCAACATTCCGTTCACCGTCAGGGTGGTCGGGGAACTCGATACCGACGCACTGCAACTGGCCACCGCCGATGTTCTCGAGCGGCACCGCTCGTTGCGGACGGTGTTCCCCGACTCCCCCACCGGGCCGCACCAGTGTGTCCTTGACGTCGCTGACGCCCTCCCCGATCTCGCCCCCGTGAAGATCTCGGCTCGAGATGCCGGGGAACCGATAGCTTGTCTGCTCGAGACCGGGTTCGATGTGCGCGAGCAACCGCCGCTGCGTGCCGGGTTGTTCGAGCTGACCCCTCGCGAGCACGTCCTGGCGTGCGTGATCCACCACATCGCGGCGGACGGTTGGTCGTTGGCGTTGCTGGCCCGCGATCTCGTCGCCGCGTACACCGCCCGCGCCGCGGGCGCGGCCCCGATGTGGGGACCCGCCGCGGTGCAGTACTCGCAGTACAGTGTGTGG
This sequence comes from Rhodococcus koreensis, assembly GCF_017068375.1. Lineage (NCBI taxonomy): Bacteria > Bacillati > Actinomycetota > Actinomycetes > Mycobacteriales > Nocardiaceae > Rhodococcus > Rhodococcus koreensis. The sequence continues at coordinate 8,689,105 of NZ_CP070609.1, read as the reverse complement.
CGGCGCGAACTCCTCGGCGCCGAGACCGACCCCGAGAGCCTCGTATCACGCCAAATCGACTATTGGAAAACAGAATTGGCGGGGCTTGGCGAACTCTCACTGCCGACCGACCGGCCACGACCTCGCCAGTGGACCTACGGCGGAGGACGCGAAAGCTTTCAGATCGATCAGCGCACCCACCGCGCCCTGCTGTCCCTCACCCACCACCATCACACCTCACTGTTCACCGCGCTGCGTTCGGCGGTGGCCATGCTGCTTGCGCGCCTCAGCGGGGACAACGACATCGCCATCGGCACCCCGGTCGCGGGGCGCGGGGATCCCGCGCTCGACGACGTGGTGGGCATGTTCGTCAACACCATCGTGCTGCGTACCCGCCTCGACCCGGACATGGGTTTCGCCGAGATCATCGATCAGTCCCGCGAGGTGGAACTGCGTGCCCTCGCCCAGTCCGAGGTGCAGTTCGAGCGATTGGTCGAGGTGCTCGATCCACCCGGCTCACCGTCGCTGCATCCGTTTTTCCAGGTCGCGCTGTCGCTGAACAACTTCACTCCCGCCACATTGGTTGCCGAGACGTTGCGCTTCGAGATCACCCCTCGGCCCCTCGATATCGCGAAATGCGACCTGCACTTTCATTTCACCGAACGCCACAACACCGACGGTCGGCCCGCCGGTATCGCTGCCGAACTCGTGTACTCGACGGACCTGTTCGACGCCTCCACCGTCCGGTCGTTCCTCGACGGCCTCCGCGCCGTCCTCGCGGAGATCACGCCATGAACCCTGCACCGCCCGGGTCTGCCTGCCACTCCCCACCGGCAGGTGCCTCCGGCCTCAGCGCTTTCTCAGCGCCCCCCGCAATACTGGCGTCATGTCCACTGTCAGCGGCCTGCCCGCCCACGTGCTGCTCGTCCATTTCATCGTGGTCCTGGCTCCATTGACGGCGATCCTGGTCATCGTGTGCGGTGTGTGGCCCGCCGCCCGGCGCCGACTCGTCTGGCTCACCCTCGTCCTCGCCGCCGTGACCACCGTCGTGACTCCGCTGACCACCGACGCCGGCGAATGGCTCGAGAAGCACGTTGCTCGGTCGGCTGCCGTGCACGCCCACACCGAGCTGGGTGACACGATGATCTACTTCTCCGCCGCTCTCCTCGTGGTGGCCCTGGCGCTCACTGCGGTCCATCTGCGCGAGCGAAAGACGGACCCGTCCCGGCCGCTCACGCTGATCGTCGCCGCCCTCGCGCTGGTCGTGGCCACAGGAACCATCGTTCAGGTCTACCGAATCGGCGAATCGGGTTCCCGGGCCGCGTGGAGCGATGTCATCACCACCACCGACTCCGCCCGGTAACGCCAACCGATAGCACCGGATGCGGCAGGAAGAGGCAGTCTGATGAGGGTGCTGGTCGTCGAGGACGAAGCGCGGTTGGCGAACATGGTTCGCCGCGGCCTCGAACTCGAGGGGTTCGTGGTGGTTACCGCCGCTACCGGTGAGGACGGTCTGTGGCGCGCCACCGAGGACACCTCCGACGTGATCGTTCTCGACATCATGCTGCCGGGAATCAACGGATATGAGATTGTCCGTCAACTTCGCGCCAAGCAAATCTGGACCCCGATTTTGATGCTGACCGCCAAGGACGGCGAGTATGACCAGGCCGACGCGTTCGATCTCGGCGCCGATGACTACCTCGTCAAACCGTTCTCGTTCGTGGTGCTCGTCGCCCGCTTGCGCGCGCTGGCGCGGCGCACCAGCGCGCCCGGTGTTACTCACCGCCGGTGATCTGAGCCTCGACCCGGCGCGGCGACGCGTCATGCGTGGCAACGAAGAGTTGGCCCTGACTCCCCGGGAATTCGGGGTCCTCGAATTCCTGTTGCGTAACCCGGACACTGCCCTGACGAAGGGCGAAATTCTGCGTAACGTGTGGGACGCGCACTAACGACGGCGACGAAAATATCGTCGAGGTGTACGTCGGGTATCTCCGCCGGAAGATCGACGCCCCCTTCGGCGCGCACACCATCGACACGGTCCGCGGCGTCGGATATCGGCTCACGACTCGGCCGGAGACACCGGAGTCACCGGAGTCACCGGAAGGGTGACCACGACCTGCACCCCGCCCTGCGCACTCTCACCGATCCGCACCGAACCTCGGTGGGCGGACACGATTTCCGCGACGATGGCCAAGCCGAGTCCGGAACCGCCGCGGTCGCGTTCACGGGCGTTGTCCAGTCGCACGAACCGTTCGAAGACCCGGGCCCGGTCGGGCTGCGGGATGCCCGGCCCGTCGTCGGACACCGTGATCTGCGCGGTGTTCCCGCGCAGCGAGACCTCCACGTGCACAGCATGTGCGGCGAACCGGACGGCGTTGTCGATGAGGTTGCGCATCACACGCTCGAGTTGAGTGAGGTCGCCGCGGATCCGCACGGGAGCCAGTGATGCGGTGACCGTTTTACCGGTCTCGCCTCGGGCGCGGTGGACTTCGGTGTCCACCACGTCGTCGAGGTCCACGTCACCGAGCCGCAGCGGCAAGCCGCGCTCGTCGGCGCGGGCAAGGAGCAGCAGATCGTCGACCAGCAGGTGCATCCGGGTGACCTCGGGCAGCAGCGTGTCCCTTACCAGTTCGCGGTCGAGTAATTCTGGTCGGCCGTCGGCCAGTTCCAAGGCCATGGTGACGGTGGCCAGTGGGCTGCGCAGCTCGTGTGATGCGTCGCCGACGAATCGGCGTTGCGCGGCGTGGCCGGCCTCGAGTCGGGCGAGCATGTCGTTCATGGTCCGCGCCAGCGCCGCGATCTCGTCCCGGGGCGCGGGCACCGGAATCCGTTCACCGAGGTCGGTACTCGAAATCGTGGCGACCTGGGTGCGGATTTGTTCGACCGACCGCAGGGAGCGCCGTACCAGTTTGTAGGTCACCACTGCGGCGACGAGGGCGATGACCGGGCCACCGAGGGCGAGCAGCCCACCCACCGTGGCGAGGGTGGCTTCCACCGGTTCCTCGCTCGCTCCGACCAGGACGGTGTATTCACCTCCGACGCCGCGGGCGCCCTGCACGGTGATCCGCAGATCCGCACCGGGTTCGGCCCGCCCGGTCAGTCCCGGCACCGGCGGACCACCGGCAGGTGGCCGCACATCGGTCGCCGGAGTTCCGGGGTCGGTGTCCGATGTCCGCACCACCTGTCCGGCCCGGTCGACGACCTGAACGAGCGTGATGCGTTGTGTGGTGTCGAGGAGCTGACTGTCGAGGTCTGCGGGTGAGTCCGACCGCAGGCTGGTGGTGATGTCCTGGGCTCGGGCGGTTGCGGCGTCGTCGAGGGCGGAGAGCAGGGACCGGTCCAGTACGAACAGCAACGCCGCCGCCCCGAGCCCCAGGGCGATGGTCACGACCGCACCGGCGACCAGTGCGGATCGGATCGCCAGCCCCCACAGCGACGGTCTGAGCCACTCGGGTACGGATCTCATGCGGCCATCATCCGCCATCCGGTCCTTCCGGGAGGCCGACGACAACCGACGCAGCGGCGGACACCAGATGGGTCGGCGCTCCTCTCAGCGTCATCACAGCGGCGCGGGCAGACACTGACGGTGTGGGAACGCCGCCACGTCAGGATTGGACACTGATTTTGGCGCGGACCATGCGGACGGCTCTGGTGGGGGGGCATGGCCGCGCTCGCCGTCCTGTGGTCCGACCCGGTGCCGGATTCGACGATCCGCTACGTCGCCATGGGCGATTCCCGCGCCGCGGGCCCCTACCTGGCGCCGATCTCGCTGCACGACGGTTGCTTCCGGTCGGTCGAGGGATATCCGGGGGTTGTGGCCGGGGCGCTGCACGCCGATTCCTTCACCAACGTGTCCTGTTCGGGCGCGACAACCGAGACTCTCACCACCGAGTCCCAATCCACCGTCACCGGTGCGGTACCACCGCAGATCGATGCCCTGCGACCTGACACCACGCTCGTCACAGTCAGTATCGGCGGCAACGACATCGCGTGGCAGTCCCTGGTGGCACCGTGTTACACCACCGTCCCAGCCGCCGACGCGCACTGTCGCACCGACCCGGAGACCATCGGTGGAATGACTTCCGCACTCGCCGCGCTGGAGCCGAAGGTGTCCGCGGCACTGGCCGCCATCGAGCAACGTGCGACGACTGCCCGGGTGCTGCTCGTCGGTCACGGCGGGATCTTCGGAGCCCACGGTTGCTGGCCGAACATTCCCACCAGCGACGCCGACGCAGCCTGGATCTCGGGCTTCTTCGTGAGGATGAATCAGGTTCTCGCCGCCGCGGCCACTGCCACCGGCGCCCGGTTCGTGGACGTTGCGACCGCCGCCATCGGACACGATGCCTGCGCCGGACCCGATCAGCGATGGTTCGAAGGCCTGCTCCCACAGTCTTTCGCCCAGTCGTTGCACCCCACCACCGCCGGAATGCGGGCGATCGCCGCCCGCGTCCTCACCGACTGGGGTGCATCCCCCGAGTAGGCAGGCCATTGAGCAGTGGCTCACGCTGTCACCTTCCATCTCGTGCTGCTACCTCCCGCTCCCCGGTCCGGCCGCTGCACCGAGATCGACCGCCGATCGAGGCGGGTTCTCGGAGGTGGATTCTCATTCCGGCCGGGGTTTTCTGGTGTTTCCCCGTTGACGGTGAGGTGGACGACATCGCGGAACCCCTCACATTCGGATGGGCGCTCAGGCGGTCAGGAAGGTTGGTGTACGGGTTCCCGCTCGGCTGCGTTCTGCTGGTGGCGCAGGTGGGTGTAGACGATCAGTGCCAGCAGGATCGCAGCCAGGACCGCCGACGATCCGACGGTGCCGAGCTCGAGACCGCCCTTGTCGTTCGGCTTGCTGAACAGGTCTCCCACTGTGGCCCCCAGCGGGCGGGTGAGCACGAACGCAGCCCAGAACAACACGGTGCCCCTGATCCGGGTGAAGTAGTGCGCCACCAGGATCAGGGCCATCAGCACACCGATCAGTGCGGCCCCGCCGGCGAAGCCGAGACCGGAACTGTCGGCGAGAAAATCCCCGAGCGAGGTACCGAGGGTGTTGGAGAACAAGATCGCGATCCAGTAGAGCAGCTCACCGCGGAAGGTGGTGATCTGTTCGACGTCGAACGTTTCTCCGCACCGGATCCAGATCACGAACACACAGGCCAAGCAGGTGATCAGCAGGAGGGCGCCCTTGGCGTAGCCGAGGCCGGCGGACCGGTTGAGGAAGTCGGACATGGTGGTGCCCGCGGTGCTGGTGGAGACGATCACGGTCCAGTAGAGCGCGGGATGGAATTTCTTCGCTTTCATCTGCGTGATCAGGCTGACGAGGAACAGGGCGATGAACAGCACCGAGGAGACGGCGTACCCGACGTTGAGGGTTTGGGCGATCAGGTCGCCGCCGGTCTCGCCCAGGGTGGTGGCGGCAATCTTCATGATCCAGAAGACCGCGGTCACCTGTGGCAGCTTCTTTATAGGTCTCCAATCCGTGCGGAGCGCACCCGCCGACACTTGTCTCCGGGCAGGCCGAGGACGAGTTCGGTGGGGAACGAGGTCGGTTCGGGAACGAGGTGGTCGGGAATGTCTTCGGTGACCGTCAAGGTCATCGGCTGGCCAAGGTCATCGGGTGAATGGTGCGCCGGGACGGGCGCACTGGCCCGCATCGCCGGTGGGCGTCGGGATGCTGTCCGGTTGAAGGACCGCGCCCTGTCCTCGACGCCGGGCCCGCAGTCCGTTGATCACCAGCGGCAGAATCGACACCAGCACGACGGCGATCAGAATCACCTCGATGTGACCGCGTACGAATGCGATTCCGCCGAGCAGATAACCCAGGACCGGCACCCCGACACCCCAGGCAATGCCGCCGATGACGTTGTAGACGGCGAAGGTGCGGTACCGCATCCCGGACGCGCCGGCCATCACCGGTGCGATCGTGCGGGCGACGGGAACGAAGCGGGCCAACAGGATCGTGCGCGGCCCGTAGCGGTCGAAGAACCGCTGCGACTGCTCGAGTTGTTTCGGGCCGATGCGCTTGGCGCTGGGCCGATGAAACACCGTGTCCCCGGCCCGCCGGCCGATCAGAAACCCGAGTTGGTCACCGACGATCGCCGCGGCCGGGATGGTGAGCAGCAGCACCCACAAAGGTGCGAACGGATGCGGCTGGGCGGCGAAGACACCGGCCGTGAACAGCAGCGAGTCCCCTGGCAGGAAGAAGCCGACGAGCAGACCGGTTTCGATGACCACGGCGCCGAGGACACCGAGCAACCCCAGGGTGCCCAGCAGCGTCGGAGCGTCCAGTAAGCCAAGTCCCAGTGCCACATTCATGCCGCGTATCCCATCGTCGTCGGGTCGCTGCGACCCGAGTGCGTGTAGTTCTCGTCCGGACTCGCAGCTCCCCGGGCGCGGGTTCGGTCCATCCAGGTCGTGTAGAGCGCCCCGCCGATCACCGCGGCGAGGCCACCGAGGAGCATCCCGCCGACCACATCACTGAGCCAGTGTTCACCGAGGTACAGCCGCGTCACCGACACCACCACGGTCACCGCCGCAGCCAGCACCAGCAACAGGGCACGACGGGCCGGCGGCAGACCGTACCCGAACATTAAGGCGGCCATCGTGAACAGCACCATGGCCCCGGTGGCATGCCCGGACGGAAACGAATGGTCCGTCTCGAGCAACACCTGGGACACGATCGGGGGGCGAGCGCGCCCGACGACAGATTTCGTCACGGTGGAGGCCAGTGCCGCCGCACCGGCGGTCCCGATGAGAATCAGCGCGGGGATCGGTGAGCGGGCCCGCCGGGACAGCACCGCGCCGATGGCGACGGCGAGGATGATGGTGCCCGCCGGCCCGCCGGCATCGGTCACCGCGATGGCCGGTCCGGTCACCCAGTCCGATCGGTGCCCGGTGAACCAGCCCAGGACTGCCGGGTCCGCACCGGTCAACCAGCCCCCAGCCCTGACCTGATAGGCCAACGCGACAAGCACCGCCGCCAATCCGGTGCACTGCATGGCGATCGCCGCCGCGGCCTGACCCCGGCGATCACCTTGTAGGCTCCGCCAGACCGACGCACCCAGGAAGATCGCCGCACCCCCGGCCACCACGACCAGCACGAGCGTCGCGGCTCCGCCCTGATGGATGTCGGCAACCACCTCGTGGGCCCGGCCGACCAGGTTGGCACGAACCGATGCATCGTGCGCGGACGCCAATGACACAGCGGGCTGTACTACTTCACTCACACCCGCAGTATCAGAGTCGGCCGCTGTGGAGCCGCTGAGAGCGGGACGACGATCACACCCGGCCAGCCCGGGAGGGCGAATTTCGGCACGAGGAAGCGCCCGGCCAAGGGACGTTCCTCAGCCGCAACCCGACACCGATGGTGTTGCGGCCGCAGAGAAACCTTCCGTCCCTGCTGGGACAGGCCGGGGCAGGAAGTGTGACTGCGGGTCCGTCACCGCCGCGGTCTGCCGCCCGAGGATGCCGGTACCTCGTTCGCAGCTCTCAGCCAATCCTCAGCGTGGCAGACGTACCGTCGGAACGGGTTTCCTTATGACGGATGCCCTTATGACGGATACGGAGTCACCATGGTCAATCCAGCATCCGAACCTGCGCCGGACGATCGGCCCACCCGAAGCGTGCCCGCCGCCGACGCAGCCGCGGTCCCATCGGCCCGGGCGAGACCCATCAGCAATGCCGGCTGGGCGGTGGCCTCGTTGCTGTTCTTCTGGCCGCTGGCGTTCTCGGCCTTCCACCACGCGTTCGAGGTCTACCCCCGTTGGGCCGAGGGCGATATCGACGGCGCCGAGTACGCCTCCCGCCGGGTGCGCAAGCTCGGGCAACTGTCGCTGTGGATCTTCGGCGGCTTGCTGCTGCTGGCGATCGTCCTCTACGCGATCGCCGCGATTGTTCTGATCGCGCACGGCGGCGAGGGAGGCGACTGGCACCACCGCATGCGCGACTGACCCCGGGAGAAAATACTCTGCGGTGAGCGATGGACTTTCGTGCATCCTTCGAGCCGAGGGAGCGAGGGTGCCCAACGCTCCCCCGACGGCCCCGAGCAGAACACAGAGAGTCCGTCTGCGCTAGCCGCTCTCAGCGTCTCCACAGCACCCGAGCACCAGACTGGAAGAGTGTCCGGCACTGTGCCCCTCGTTCAGGAGATGGTCACCGAGGTCGTGACCGAGACCGCGACGATGGAGATCGCTCTTCCGGTCCTCGGGATCGCTCTCGCGGTGTTCGTCGCCGGTATGGTGGTCGCCGGGTCCGGGCAGGCGATCGGGTTGCGCACCGCGGCGTTGGCCCTGGCGCTGGGCATTGTCTGCGTTCACATCCGCGACGGTGGTTGGCTGACCGGTGCCGACCGTTCCATCACCTCCGTGCTGGCGGCCCACCACAGTGCAGGACTCGATCACTTTGCGATCGTGGGCGTCGCGCTCGGCGCCCCGGCGGTTGCGATCGCCGTGGCCGCGGCGATCGGGATGGTCCTGATCCGGCGCGATTGGCCGGCGCCCGCTGCGTCGATAATGCTGGGTGCGGTGATGGCCGCCGTGTTCGCGGGCGCGGCCCTCAGCACCGTGCTCGGGCCGGGCCGGGCAGTTGCCGGGGTGTGGCAGCCGGTCGACACCGGGAACGCGGTGCTGGCGAATCTCGCCGGGACCGCCGCGGTGCTGGGTATGGCGGCGGTGATCGCCGGTATCGGCCGCAGCCGTAACCTCCGGACGCTGCTGGCCGCCGCCGTGGTGATCGGCGTCGTCGCTCTCGCCGGTGCACGTCTGTATGCCGGAGTGCCCCTGACCGGGGTGGTGGCGGGAGTGCTGGTCGCGGCGATCTGTCTGACGGTGGGGCACGCACTGCTGGCGGCGTTCGCCTCTCGGGTGCCACCCGGCCCTCTCGAAGCGGCTTCCGAGCCTGGGTTCGTACCGGCTGCTGGATGATTCACCGGAAGGGGTCCGCGCTCACCACACTCGGCCCGAGTTGCGGCAACCGACTGTGGGCAGGTGATGATGGTGCCATGCCGATCGTCGGTCGGTTCGCGAGATTTTCGAGCCGATGATGACCTCCGGATCCGCCGGGCGGTGTCAGATGCCGGAGGTGAGACATGAGGTTCTCCGCTCTCGCGACACCGGGGTGGCTGGTGTTCGCCGCCGTGGTCGGCGCGCTGTCGATCGGTTACGTGTGGGTACTGCGTCTACGGCACAAATACACTCTGCGGTTCACCAATCTGGAACTACTCGAGACCGTCGCACCGGCCCGGCCCAGTTGGTCGCGGCACATCCCACCGGCTTTGCTGCTGGTGGGGCTGCTGCTGCTGACCGTCGCGCTGGCCGGACCGTTGGCGCAGACCAGGGTTCCGCGCAACCGTGCCACGGTGATCCTCGCGATCGACGTGTCACTGTCGATGCGCGCGATCGACGTGCCACCCTCGCGGCTGGCCGCAGCCCAGGCCGGCGCCAAAACGTTCGCGGACAGCCTCACCCCCGGCATCAACCTCGGACTGGAGGCGTTCGCGGGGACGGCGTCGATGCTGGTCTCACCGGTCACCGATCACACCGCGACCGACAACGCCCTCGACCATCTGCAACTCGCCGAACGGACCGCGACCGGGGAAGCGATCTTCTCCGCCCTCCAGGCGATCGACACCCTCGCCGGTGTACTCGGCGGAGGCAGCACGCCGCCGCCGGCACGGATTGTCCTCGAATCCGACGGCAAGCAGACCGTGCCCGCCGACCTGAACGATCCGCGCGGCGCGTTCACCGCGGCCCGTCTTGCGAAGGAGCGCAACGTCCCCATCTCCACCATTTCCTTCGGCACCACTGCCGGTGCGATCGACCTCAACGGCAGCCACATCCCCGTCCCCGTCGACGACGAGTCTCTGCGACGGATCGCGGAGTTGTCCGGTGGCTCGTTCTTCACCGCGACCAGCGCGGACGAACTGCAAGCCAGCTACCAGAATCTGCAACAGCAGATCGGCTACGAAACCCACCTCGGCGACGCCAGCCGTCCATGGCTGATCCTCGGATCCATCCTGATCGCGGCAGCGGCCGGCACCGCACTCGTTCTCCACCAACGCCTTCCCTGAACACGCGGACCGCTGCGATCCACACACCCACGGCACCGTGGTCGGTGACCGGATAACAGGGCACTGCAGTGTCGAAACGGCACTCCACTCGGCGTGCGGCGCGCGGCGATCCATCCGGATTCACGAGACCGCCCTCATTCTCCGGACACGGCGGACCGCCTCGACCGGGGACCACGTGCCCTTGCGCGAGCGGACCAGCGGATAGCATCCCAGACCGAGAAGTGCCGCGGTGAAGTGCCCGATCGCCGTGAAGTTCAGGTCTATGAAAAGCGGGACGGCGAAGAACGCCAGCACAGCTGCGACGTAGAGGTAACGCCAGGGCGGGGCAATGCGGTAGGTCAACACCGCGATCACCCCGGCCAGTCCGTAGCTGACCCCGATATCGAGGGTGTCGACCGCCGACGCGGGGGCGTGGCCGTGGCGAATGGCCCAGTACAGCACCCCCTCACTGAGGTAGGTCGCGCCGACGTGCCCGATCACCACCACACACAACCACCGAAGTGTCCCCAGCCAACGCTCCGCCGGGACGTGGAAGATGTTGAACGAAATGAAGTAGGTGATCCATCCGCCGCCGGCGAGCCAGAAGGCACTCGAGATCAGTACCCGAACGGGATCCTCGGCAAGATGATGCAAGTTGGTCGATCGATTGCCCAGTACCCGGGCCAGGTCGTCCGGCGGCAGGTTTTTCATCACCACCGATGTCACCAGCAGTATCGCCAGCCAGATGTAGGTCCCGGGTGCCCGCCGAACGTACGTCCACGCTGCCCGCGGAAGGGATCGCAGGCATGAGGAGATGGCGGTGTCCATCGACTCAGTGTGCACCGGATCGCCCTGGGGTCGCTGAACCGGAGTGATAGCTCTGTGTGTCGATCACGCGTCAGACCCAGGGCGCATCTGATGGCGGGGCCCGCGTCGTATGCGTTGCTCGACCGCGGCGGTGAGACCGGGATCGTGCCCGTGCTGCCCGGTCGAGGCCACCGTCTCGGAGGCCGCAGCGATCATCACGTCCGACGCATCGGCGGGCAGCATCTCGGGTGTCCTCGCCGACAGGCTGGATCACCAACTTCGGCATCAGTAGCGCGTAGAGGGCGATCCCCACCTCGGCCACCCGGTTAGATACCGCCAGAACATCAAACAGGGCGACCGCGGGTCCGAACATCCACGTCCGCACCGGTATCCGATTCTTGATCCGCGGGTGGCTCGTCAGCGTTGCGGTGAGCCTGGCTGTGGTCGGACAAGGGCGGGCGCTTCTCGGACGGTGCAGCTCTCTCACTGCGATACCTGCACGGCTGCGCGATTCGCCTAATCCGAAAATGAGGTGACCTTGCTCGTGGTGCCGGCACGCGGGTTGTCCCGGCGGAGCGCAGCGGAGCCGGGAAGGTCGTGGTGGTGTTGTTGTGCGGGTCAGGCGGCCGGGGTGAGGGTGACGGTGTAGCCGAGGGCTTCGAGTTGACGGATGTGGTTGCGTTTCTTGGTGTCCGGGTTGATATGGCGGGTGTAGTGGTCGGGGCCGAGGTCGTGGAAGGTGGTGTGGTCGTCGGAGAACAGGTGCCAGACGATGACCAGGATGGAGCGACCGACGGCGACGATGGCCCGTTTCTTACCGCGTCGTCTGGCGATGCGCCGGTACCGGGCGCCGAGGAAGGTGTCGGTGCGGCCGGCCACGACGGCGACCTCACCGAGGGCCCGGGCGAGGTAGCGGTTGCCGTGCCCGGTGGCACCGTTGCCCTTGGACTTGCCGGCCGAGGAGCTGATTCCGGGCGAGAATTTCGCCCACGAACACAGGTGCCCAGCGGTCGGGAACCGGGACATGTCCACCCCCACCTCGGCGAGAATGGCGGCGGCGGCGACGGGACCGATGCCGGGGATCTCATCCAGGCGTGCCGCCGCCGATCCGAAAGGGGCCAGCTGCGCCTCGATCTGCTCGTCGACCGCGGCGATGTCGGCGTCGATCGCGTCGATCCGGCCCAGCATCCGGGCCAGCAGGAAGGCATGGTGGTCGTCGAAGTGCCCGTTGAACGCCTCCTCGAGCCGGGCGATCTTCACCCGCATCCTCGACCGCGCCAGCTGGGCGAGGACCTTCGGGTCCCGTTCGCCGGCGATCAACGCGTCCATCATCGCGCGTCCAGATACCCCGAAGATGTCCGAGGCCACGACGGAGAGTTTGATGCAGGCGCTCTCGAGGAGTTTTTCGACCCGGTTCTTCTCTGCCGTGCGCGCCCCGACCAGATCGGTGCGGTAGCGGGTCAGGTCCCGCAGCCGGCGGATCGGCCAGGGCGGCACGAAGCTGGGTCGTAGCATCTGCCGTTCGGCGACCTTGCACAACCAGACAGCGTCGAGGACATCGGTTTTGGGCCTACCGGGCAGGTGTTTGACGTCGCGGGCATTGACCAGCCACGGATCGAGGCCGTGCGCCTCCAGAAGATAGAACACCGGTTTCCAATAATCCGACGTCGCCTCCATCACCACCCGCTCGACACCCAACTCGACCAGATGATTCGCCAGCTCGGTCAACGCCCGGGTCATCGTCGAGTGCGTGGACACCTCCTGCAACCGTTTCTTCCGTCCAGCCTCTGCCGGGATCCGGACGCAGCACACCACCTCCGCCTTGCCGATATCCAGGGCCGCGACCCGGGCGATGATCTGTTCCTCGTCGTGCGATTCCACCAGCATCGTCGTCCTCTCCTCACCGGCGCACACACCGATTGATCAGGCGTGGTCACCCGTGGGGATCACCGGGGTGAAACGGAATCTAATCCTCGTGCTCGACAACGACGGCAACAGTGAAGGGCCCACGGCGTGATCCCCAACGCCCGGCTAGATGACGGCCTCGAAGAACCATAGGGGGACGGCGTCGACGGGCGACCACCACACCATTTTCAGCCTGGAACGGGCGTCCCACCAGGGACAATTTGGCTAGATGGTTGATTCCTTGAAGGTGTGTCACTGCGGGGGTGGTAGGCGGAGGGTTTCCAAGATCAAAGCGTGACCAAAGAACTGGAAACCCTCCTGACCGAACTGTATGTGCTCATCGACGATCATGTCGTCGAACCCCGCACCGGTCGGGGTCGGCGGCCCGTGCTCAGCGATGCCGAACTGCTCACCCTGGCCGTGGCACAGATGCTGCTCGGGTTCGATTGTGAACGCCGGTGGATCCGGCACGCCCACCACAGCGTCGAGTTGCGTGCCCTGTTTCCCTACATTCCCGGACAGTCGGACTACAACAAACGTGTCAGGGCGGCACGAGGGTTGCTGTGCAAGGCAATTCAGACGCTGGCGCGGATCTCACCATCCTGGTTCGACGACCTGTGGATCACCGACGCCACCCCTGTGCCCTGCGGGATGTCTCGTGAAACGGTGAAGCGATCGGACCTGGCCGGACACGCCGGGTACGGCTATTGCGCTTCCCATTCGCGCTTCTACTGGGGGCTGAAGCTGTATCTGGTCTGTGCGGGCGACGGATGCCGATCATGTGGTGCCTGGCGAATCCGAAGCTCGGTGAGCGTGAGGTGGTGACCGCGCTGCTCGAACGCGATCATCACCTGATTCGGTCGGGGCAGATCTTGCTCGCCGACAAAGGCTTTTCCGGCGCACAGTTCGCCGATACCACCGCCGCGATGGGTCTGAAGCTGCTACGCCCGGACCGTAAGGACGAAACGTACAAGAACGGGAATCTCGGCGGGGTGCGGCAGTGGATCGAATCGGTCAACCACACGTTGAAAGGGCAGCTTGGCCTGGAGGAACACGGTGGCCGTACCACGCACGGGGTGTTCGCCCGCGTCGCCCAGCGTGTGCTGGCGATGGCCGCCGGCATCTGGCACAACTGGAACATCGGCGCCACTGCCAAGCGATCATTGATCGCCTACGACCACTGATCCGTTCAAGGAATCAATCATCTAGCCAAATTGTCCCTGGTGGGACGCCCGTTCCAGGCTGAAAATGGTGTGGTGGTCGCCCGTCGACGCCGTCCCCCTATGGTTCTTCGAGGCCGTCATCTAGCCGGGCGTTGGGGATCACGCCGTGGGCCCTTCACTGTTGCCGTCGTTGTCGAGCACGAGGATTAGATTCCGTTTCACCCCGGTGATCCCCACGGGTGACCACGCCTGATCAATCGGTGTGTGCGCCGGTGAGGAGAGGACGACGATGCTGGTGGAATCGCACGACGAGGAACAGATCATCGCCCGGGTCGCGGCCCTGGATATCGGCAAGGCGGAGGTGGTGTGCTGCGTCCGGATCCCGGCAGAGGCTGGACGGAAGAAACGGTTGCAGGAGGTGTCCACGCACTCGACGATGACCCGGGCGTTGACCGAGCTGGCGAATCATCTGGTCGAGTTGGGTGTCGAGCGGGTGGTGATGGAGGCGACGTCGGATTATTGGAAACCGGTGTTCTATCTTCTGGAGGCGCACGGCCTCGATCCGTGGCTGGTCAATGCCCGCGACGTCAAACACCTGCCCGGTAGGCCCAAAACCGATGTCCTCGACGCTGTCTGGTTGTGCAAGGTCGCCGAACGGCAGATGCTACGACCCAGCTTCGTGCCGCCCTGGCCGATCCGCCGGCTGCGGGACCTGACCCGCTACCGCACCGATCTGGTCGGGGCGCGCACGGCAGAGAAGAACCGGGTCGAAAAACTCCTCGAGAGCGCCTGCATCAAACTCTCCGTCGTGGCCTCGGACATCTTCGGGGTATCTGGACGCGCGATGATGGACGCGTTGATCGCCGGCGAACGGGACCCGAAGGTCCTCGCCCAGCTGGCGCGGTCGAGGATGCGGGTGAAGATCGCCCGGCTCGAGGAGGCGTTCAACGGGCACTTCGACGACCACCATGCCTTCCTGCTGGCCCGGATGCTGGGCCGGATCGACGCGATCGACGCCGACATCGCCGCGGTCGACGAGCAGATCGAGGCGCAGCTGGCCCCTTTCGGATCGGCGGCGGCACGCCTGGATGAGATCCCCGGCATCGGTCCCGTCGCCGCCGCCGCCATTCTCGCCGAGGTGGGGGTGGACATGTCCCGGTTCCCGACCGCTGGGCACCTGTGTTCGTGGGCGAAATTCTCGCCCGGAATCAGCTCCTCGGCCGGCAAGTCCAAGGGCAACGGTGCCACCGGGCACGGCAACCGCTACCTCGCCCGGGCCCTCGGTGAGGTCGCCGTCGTGGCCGGCCGCACCGACACCTTCCTCGGCGCCCGGTACCGGCGCATCGCCAGACGACGCGGTAAGAAACGGGCCATCGTCGCCGTCGGTCGCTCCATCCTGGTCATCGTCTGGCACCTGTTCTCCGACGACCACACCACCTTCCACGACCTCGGCCCCGACCACTACACCCGCCATATCAACCCGGACACCAAGAAACGCAACCACATCCGTCAACTCGAAGCCCTCGGCTACACCGTCACCCTCACCCCGGCCGCCTGACCCGCACAACAACACCACCACGACCTTCCCGGCTCCGCTGCGCTCCGCCGGGACAACCCGCGTGCCGGCACCACGAGCAAGGTCACCTCATTTTCGGATTAGGATTTGCTGGCTCCGATATCGTCGAATAAGGCCTTTTCAACGATCAACCGATCAATATCGCCCGACCCGCTCTTGGTCGACCCCTCGCCGCGAAGAAATCCATGCCCCCCAACCTCGCTGACGGTATCTCGGTTCAATGCGGATCGGGCGCAGGGCGGACTGCGACGCCTTCGACCCCAGTCTCTTTCTGGCCACCGCAGCGCATGACGACGGTGTAGGAGCTTCCTGCAGGAAGGCTGGTGAGCGTCACAGTGTGAGTCTTATTCGGCGCCAGACTGGCCTCTTGCGAAGCGATTGACCTTTTCGATTGATCCAGCACGCCGACGTCACAGTCTCGCGCGGTGTTGTCGCCCTTGGCGGTCACCGTCACCTTGCCCGGTCCGCCGACTGCGGTCATCGTCGCGTCGGCCGATGCCGCTCCCGCTGCCAGCGCGGCGAGCGTGGCGGCCACCACGATTGCTGCGAGCAGGCGTGAGCCCCTCTTGACGGTCGTGTTCATGTTCATGATGGTCAGTCCCCACAGTTCGGGGCGGCCATGAAACCGTCAGAGAGGGCACCTCTCGACCGATGTCGTCCTGGCGTAATCGTGACCGTCGCGTGGATGTCCGGGATCCGCGGTGGCGGTTCGAGGGCAGATCGAGGCTCGGTCCACCTTCATCGTAGGCCGGGCCCTCACAGCCGAATCCGAATTCTCAGGAACGCCACAGGTCGACGGCACCCCCGCGACCGTCCCGGGTGTCCTCACACCATTGGCGGAAAAGCGGTCCGGGACGGTGGGGGCTACGACCCGTAGTAGAACGGTTGGTAGCGAGATCTCAGGAACTTCAGACATTCTGCAGGAGCACACATTGACCGATCTGTCGTTGCTGTCGGGGCCGATCCCGCTCGTGGTCGCCGCCATGGGCGCGGCGGGCGGTGTGTGGTTACTGACCGGGCGGGCGGGGTGGTTTCGGCGCCGGGCGATACCGCTGTGCGCAGCCGGGGCAGGCGTACTCACCGGTTGCCTCTGGTTCTGGGTGGAGCGGGTGTGGCGTCCACTTCCCGACCCGATACCCCTCACCGTCTACCTGTGGACGGCCCTCGCCCTGTGGGCGGTGACGTTGCTGGTCCCCCGCATCCTCATCGCCCCCCGCCGTGTATGGGCGGCGGCGGTGTCGGTGGCGGCCGCCGCCGCGGTGGTCGTGGCCTGCGCCGTACAGATCAATCTTTTCTTCGCGGCCTATCCCACGGTCGGCGCAGCCCTGGGGTTCGAGCATGTGACCCGCATCGACTTCCAGGCAGTTCCCCCGCTCACACCGACACCGATCGCGGGCCTGCCCCTCGAATCCGTGTGGACGCCACCGGCGGACATGCCGCGGGCGGGCAAGATCACCTCGGTGAACATACCCGGGGACCATTCCGGGTTCCACGCTCGCCGCGCCGAAATTTATCTTCCGCCCGCCTATTTCACCGAACCGCGACCGCAGTTCCCGGTTCTCGTGTTGCTGGCCGGTCAACCCGGCCAACCGAAAGACTGGCTCACCGGAGGCAGGCTCGGTACCACCATGGTCAACTTCGCCCGCGACCACGGGGGGCTCGGACCAGTCGTGGTGGTCGCCGACGCAACCGGATCGACCTGGGACAACCCGCTCTGCGTCGATTCCCCACTCGGCCATGCCGCAACCTACCTCGCCGAGGACGTGCCGGCGTGGATCAAAGCTCATATTCAGGTCGACCCCGACCCGGGCGCATGGGCCATCGGCGGACTGTCGCTGGGCGGAACCTGCGCGCTGCAGATGGCCACCAATTACCCCCAGACGTATCCGACGTTCCTGGACCTCTCCGGGGACCCCGAACCCACCCTCGGTGATCATCAACGCACCCTCGACGCCGCGTTCGGCGGCAACCAGGCCGCGTTCACTCGGGTCAATCCCCTCGATCTGCTCGCCGAACACCGCTATCCCGACTCGGCCGGTGTCTTCGTAGTCGGTAGCGACGACGAGGAGCTCAAACCGTCGATCCGCAAAGCCTGTGACGCCGCCCGGCTGGCGGGGATGGACGTGACCTACGCGGAGGTTCGCGGCGGCCACAACTTCGCCGTGTGGTCGGCCGCACTCTCCACTGAGATGGACTGGCTGGCCACCCGGCTGGGGCTGACGTCCTGACCACCGTCGCATCGGACGCCGGGCGCGCACCCCAGACCTGGACTGCAACGCGCAGGTGCCGGTGGGTTGGCGCCGGCCGCGGTGTGGGGAGAGCAGTGCCCGCCGCGGTGCCGGGATCTGGGTCCTGGATCGCGGAATGGGGCGGATCCCGGGCTTACGGCTTGATGAATACGTCGTTGAGGGTGACGGTGCGCAGGTTTCGGCTCCGGATGATCTCGACGAGTTGCGGGTAGACGTGGGTGACCGGCAGATAGTTGAGATGCCCGATGACGATCGCCTGCGGGGTGAAGTACTGGTTGGCCATCTTCACGATGTAGTCCTCGGTGATCAGCGAGGAATCCGACAACGAGCCGTACCACAGCGTCGGCACCGTGTAGCCGAGGTCGGCGGCCACGGAATCAACGGCGGCATTGTGTTTTCCGTACGGCGGCCGGAAGTAGGGTGCGGCGTCGACGCCGTACGTCGTTTTCAGGAATTTGTGGTTCTTGGTCAGTTCGTCGGAGATCCGACTCTTCGACACGGTCGTCAGGTCCGGGTGGGACCAGGTGTGGTTGCCCAGCTGGATCTGACCGCTGTCGACGAGTGGCCGCAGGAGAGTGGCGTTGTCGGTCCACGAGTCGTATTGGCCGTTGACGAAGTAGGTGAGACGGACCCCGGTGTCCTTCGCGAACTGGGTGTAGAGCCGGACCACGTCGCTGCTGACGCCGTCGTCGACGGTGAGCGCGAGGAGGTCGCCCTTGCCGGGCAACGCCGTCAAGGTGCCCCCGCCGGGCAACGGGATACGGGACGCCGGGGGCGGTGGTGGAAGTGCCGTCGGTGGCGGGGATGCTGCCGGCGTGGGTGCAATGCCCGGATCGGTGGGGTCGGGCACGGCGGTACCCGGGGTTTCTGCGCTGCTGATGCTGCACCCGGCCGCGCCGGCAACGGTTGCCGCGGCGAGAATGAGAAATTGGCGTCGATCCACGGCCGCATTATAGGGGTGTGCGATGAACGTCGATGGTGTGCGGCGCGGGCTCCACGGGTGGCGCTGAGGGTCCCGCGTGTGCCGCCGTATCGGTTGCGGCGGAACACGCATGAGTCGAGTCCCATCGGGCGCCTTTCACGCTGAGATGCAATTTTCAGCCCAGTCCGATTCTCAGCGTTCCTTCAGCAACGAAGGCCTACGCTTCCTCAGCTCGCGTGGACACCTATACAAGCCGCGCTGTCCTTCGCCGCACCCTGGGTGCGAGCGGTTGAGGTGAGTCGGATCCGCGTGTGCCCGGACCATGCGCACTGTGCCCTTGTGCGGGTGGTTGCCGCCGATGTCCGATATCGGGCATTGTTCCGATAGGACCGAATTCCGTTGCCTATCAACATCTTGTTCGATCAACGGTCCGCACGCCGTGCCACCGTCGGGCGCAGGAAGCGAGGTCGTGAACTTCTGATCAATACTGAGATTCTCTGCGCCCCCTGTGGTTACGCTTCGCATACTTCTTCATCTCTGATTTGAAGCACTCTGAATGGGGTCGGTATGACGGACATCAGCACATCTCGCTCTGGATACAGAGCCTTCACCCGCGCAGCCGCAGTCGCAGGAATTGCCGTGCTCGCCATAGTTATGGGGAACGGAACCGCCTCGGCCGGCGTCGACAATTCCAGCTCCGTCGTCGACGCGAGAGGCAATCGGGTCGAAGTCCTGCAGGGTGATACCCAGTATCAAGTGGTCCCGCCGCTGGACGGTGTTCCCACCAGTGTCGAGTTCTTCCACAACGGTTACGCCGGGGTGAATATCACCGGCCCGAACGCGGCGGAGTTCAAGGGCACCAAGCTCACCGTCGGTTACCAGATCGGTTATCCGATCGCGTTGAGCGGGGCGACCATCGTCCTCAATTCACCCGGGCTGGGGTTTGTGATCGGTTCGAGCAACGGGATCAACCTGGGGATCCTCCCCGATCCATCACTGAGCCTGAACGCGGGCACCAACGTCGGACTCGCCGGTGACATCATCCCATCGCAGGAACTCGACATCGACCTGGCGCCGGGCGGCATCACCACCGTCCCGCTGCTGGAGAACCAGTCGTTCGACGGTCCGGCGGCGTCGGTGCGGATGCAGGGAGTTCACGGCTCCATCTCCGGCGCGCTCGGTGCGGTCACCATCCGGCCGTACGCCACCGCCGTGACTTCCAGTGGTGACACCGTCACGACGTACGGTGTGCCGCAGAAGCTCAACTAAGCGCCTCGCCGCCCAGTGACCCGTGGTCCTGGGACGGAAAAGAGAACGACAACAGCTGGCCGACGCGACGGTAGTCGCGTCGGCCAGTTTTGGGTGGGCGCCCGGACAGGGGGTGCGGTCACCGCAGACAGGTCGAGTCGCCGGTGTGAGCGACGATTTCACCGGTTGTCGAAGAGGCGTTGAACGACAGCCGTTCCTCCGACGGCCGCAAGCAAGAGAAGCAACATCATCAGCACATTGATCATCGATGTCTCCGATAGCAGGTTTGCCCGATCAGGGCCATTCGGTTGCCCGTCAACCTACACCGCTGCAGCGCTTACCCTTTCAAGCTCGGTCAGCACCGCAAATACGGCTACAACGACACAGAGAACCCGCCTGATGGTATGACGCGGGTGCTGTGAAATCGCTGAGAGGAGACCGGATTGTCCGTTGTAAGGCAAGGATCGACGGCGCATTTCATCGGTTCGTCCGTTGTGACGGCAGATGAATCGGATCAGCACAGCTCGTCAGGGCTGTTCACTATCGACGATCGACAGAACCCCTGGTCAGTTACTGCACGACACCCGCAACGGTCGGCGCATCGCTTCGGGCGCGGTGAAGACATCGCGTCGGTTCGGTCGAATGGCCTGCGGATTCTCACGTACCGGCAGGTAAGCGCGGCGTGACCGGCCGCCCGCGTGGACCGGCCCTGTCCCAGAAAGGGGAGGTTCGGCAGCCCGATCGTGGCGCACGACGGTGAACCCCCGCGCTGGCACAGGGGGTTGCGATAGCGCGGATTTCATCGGCACGCTGAATCCGAGGTCAGCAATTTGTGCGCGGAGTATGACCCGACGCCGCTGAGAGAATGCTGAGAACTGAGATGTGGCTGAGAAGAGGGGAATTCGTGACTGTCCGCCCATTGCACGTGCGTAGGATTGCGCGTGTGCTGCAGGTCGCTGCAACCGATACGGCGGCACGTCGGCCCCCGTTCACTACCCCCATCGGTGGCGGGGGCCGTTTTTGCGCCTCACCCCGCACTGTGGCGGTGCACGCCAATTCCGCTGGTGCGGTGTGTAAGCCGGATCCGACCAACGACAGTCTCGGTCACCAGCGGCGCGGACCTCATCGACGGCCCCGTCGGGCGGAAATCAGCTTCAGGTGTGGTGTTGCCCAGGCCCGGCGGATCCACTAACTGCCGGTGGAGAAGTCTTCGGCTCCGGTAGCTGGGGTCGGAACCCGGGCTCGCCCTGGCAGGTGAGCGTCCGGTGGAACACGCCTCGATCAAGCGCGGGGCGGGAAAAGCCCCGGTCGACCCTTCGTTACCCGGGTGCGGCGGTCCGGCACCGTGCACACCCTGAGACGGTCGCAGCCTGTCGCGCGGCCAGCCGGGTCGGCTATTCGCGGAGCACGCTGATCGGATAGCGGGCGGCCGTGTGCGCGGCGGCGGTGGTGACGGCGGCGATGGCTGCGGCCGTCGCCGCGGCCACCAGGGTCAGATAGGCCCAGGGCACCGTGAGTGTCGCCGGGGGTGGGTCGAAGACCCCGGACAGCACCGTGACGAGCAGATGGGACAGGACGACACCGCCGATTACCCCGAGTACTGCCCCGCCGGCGGTGACGACGGCGGCCTCGGCGAGCACGATCGACGCGGTGTGACGCCGGGTGCCGCCGAGCGCGGTGACAATGGCGAAGGTGCGCCGACGCTCCGCGAACCCCGACGCCAGCATCAACGCCGACCCGGCCGCGGCGAGGACCGCGGCGTAACCCAGTTCGAGTCGGGTCAGCCCCCGCAAATCGACGGAGGTGAGTGTGGAGCCGACAGTGCCCCGCACCGTGGTGATATCGGTGACGGTGGCGCCGGTACCGACCGCATCGGACACCGCCTGGCGAACCGCCGGGGTGTCTGCCTCACCGGTATCGATGAGGAACGCGCCGACCGCCGGGTTCGCGGTCACCTGGGTGAGGTAGGCGGCGTTGGCAACGAGGAAGCTGTCCTTCGGTGCCGTCGGGAACTCCTTGACCACCCCGATGAAGCGGAACGGCATGGTCTCGAATGTCGTCGTGGCGGCGTTCTGGATCCGCAGCTTCACCGGGTCGCCGGGGGAAAGTTGGAAGTCCGCCACGGTTTCGGCGCCGACCAGAACCCCGTCCGGTTGGGCAGCGAGGCGGTCCATCAGTTGTGCGGCGGTACCACCATCGAAGTAGCTGTCCTGCAGCAGCGCCGCTCCGGTGATGGTGGTGGGGTCGACCCCGTACAGGTCTTGCAGGTCCGCGCCGACATAGGCGAAGCGGTGTTGGAGCGGTTCGACATCTCGGACGCCGGGAATCCGGCGCAGTTCGCCCGCGAGGTCCGGTCCGATGGTGGCGGTGGGAGGTTCGGTGACGGTGACGTCGGCGCCGTTGGTCACCCGGGCGTCGACCTCGGCCTGTTGCCGGTAGGTGCTGTTGAACACCGCGGTCGAGAGGGCGAACATCCCGGCCAACGCCACGACCGCGACCGACCGGGCGAGTGCGCGGCGATTGCGGGCGAGCATCGCCGCCACCGTGCTCGACAGCGGGCCCGCCAGCGGCCCCAACAGTGCTGCGACGAACCGGCGGCCCCTACCGAGGGTGAGATCGGCCAGTCGCAGTGTCAGCAGAGCTGTCCCGATCCACAGCAGCCCGGGTCCGGCGAAGGCCCAATAGCTCACCGACAACGCGGTCACCCCCTCCGGCGCGAGCACGAGGGCGTACCCGGCGCGGCTGGTGACCCGGTAGACGGCGAACGCCGCGGCCAGCGCGAGGAAGTCGACCCCGGCCCGCCGCCACAGCGGGCGCCGGGTGCGGCCGATCGCGGCGCGGGCAGCGGCCGCCGTCGAGAACCGCAGATCACGCAGGGCGGGAGTGAGAACGGTGACCGCCGTCAATACCACACCCGCCGTGGCGGCCGACAGCAACCAGGACAGGGACACCGGCGAACCCAACACCGCGCGGTCGACGACGATGCCGGCCCCGGCGCCGACCACACCGCCGATCAGCCCCACCGCCACCGCCTCGGACCCGGCCACAGCGGTGAGCTGCCCGCCACCGGCACCGCGGGCGCGCAACAACCCCAACTCCTGGCGACGGCGCGGCGCCCCGTCGGCGGTGATCACCGCGGCAAGGACCGCGGACAACGCGACACCGGGCAGGCCCAGGAACAGAAACAGCACCTGCGAATACAGGGCGTCCTGGCGGGCCGCGTCGAGGGTGGCGCCGAGGTTGTCCCCCACCAGTGCGGCGCCGGCGAGGGTTGCCTCGAGGTTGCGGGCACCGCCGATGTCGGCAGCGTAGGCGGCGGCCGGATCCGGGGGCAGATTCCGGTCCCGGGCGACATGCACCTGCGCACGCACCACCGCCGGATCGTCCCGCAGCCCGGGGGCGAAGAGGGCGTCGAACTCCGAGATAGGCAGCAGCAGCACATTGTCCGGGGGTGCCTGGGGCTGCGCGGCGGCCGGGGCGGCGACGGTCTGGAACAGTGAATCCGCCTGCGGCAGATCCACCACCCCGGCCACCGTCTCGGCGGCGGTGGCGCCGCCGGGCACCCGGACGGTGATCACCGACCCCACCGTCGCCCGCAGATTCGATGCGGTCTGCTGCGCCAGCAGCACCCCGGAGTCGGCTCCGCTGAGGGTGCGGATCGTGCCGGGAAAATGCTGCCGGTACTGATCCGGGATACCGACTATGACCGCCGGCCCGGTGCTCACGGCGCCGCCCCCGCTGGTGGCGAAGAGCCCGGCGCTGTCACCGAAGTGGACCGGGTCCGCCACCCGAACCCCCGGATAGGACCGGATCTGATCGAGGACGGTGCCCGGATCGGCGCCGGGCTGCACCTGGATCTGCCAGTCGACGGCGACCGCCCGGGTGGCCCGGTCGGTCATGGTGGCCTTGGACGCGGCGAGGAACCCGCCGAGGGCGGCGAGGAGACTGACCGCGATCGCGATACAGGCGGCGGCGCCGAGGAGTCTGCCGCGGCGGCGGCGCAGCAAGCCGGTCAGCCACATCCCCGCCAGGGCCAGACCTGTGCTCATGGCGTGGGAGGGACCGGGGTGGTCGGTGACCGGATCTGCAGGCGGCCGCCGCGCATCGACCACCGGACCGGGCAGCGCCCGGCGATCGTGTCGTCATGGGTGCTCACGACCAGGGCGGCGCCGAGCATGTCGACGGTCTCGAACAGCACGTCGAGGACCTCGGCGCCGGTGCGGTGGTCGAGTTGCCCGGTCAGCTCGTCCGCGAGGACGAGTCGCGCGGTGCCGGCCAGCACGCGGGCGAGCGCAACCCGGTGCGCCTGCCCACCGGACAGTTCCTCCGGAAGCCGCCCGGCCAGCGGTTCGAGCCCCAGCCGAGCCAGCGCGGTCCTCGCCCGCGCCCGCGCCGCGGTGTCCGAGCGGCCGGCCAAAACCTGAGGGAGCGCCACGTTTTCGGTGACATCGAGGGCCGGAATCAGGCTCGGGGCCTGAAAGACCACCCCGATGCGGGTGCGGTCGCGGCGGGGATCGGCGCCCAGCCCCGGCCAGGAAATGTGCCCCGCGCTGGGGGCGTCGAGGGCCGCGAACAGGTGGATCAGGGACGATTTCCCCGAGCCGGACGGGCCGGTCAGGGCGATGCGGGCACCGCGGTCGATGTCGGCGCTCACCGAGTCGACCGCCACCCGCGCGGTGCGCCCGGACCCGAAGACCCGGCTCAGATCCCGGCACCGCAGCACCGGCCCGGCTGCGGCACTGCCCGGCCGGGTGCTCATCACAGCACCCGGCCGTCGACCAGTTCGATCACCCGGTCCGCCCTCGCCCGCACCGCCGGGCTGTGACTGGCGACCAGCACCGCTGCCCCGCGCCGGCACCACGCCCGCAGGAGTTCGAGCACCGCATGTTCGGACGCGGGATCGAGCTCCCCGGTCGGTTCGTCGGCGAGGACCACGGCGGGATCGTTCGCCAGGGCAACCGCCAGCCCGGCACGGGCCGTCTCGCCCCCGGACAGCGAGGACGGATACGAATCGGGCACCGCTGCGAGCCGGAGCCGCGACAGCAGATCAGGCACCGGCACCCGGCGGACCGGAGCAACCAGTCGGCGTACCAGGCGCACGTTCTGGGCTACGGTCAGGTGCTCGAACAGGTTGTCCTGCTGAAACAGCACCCCGATGTGGTCGGCGCGGAGCCGGGCACGGACGGTCTCGGGTCGATGGCTGAGCGCTTCGCCGTGCACGCGCACCATCCCGCCGTCGGGCTCGTCCAGGCCCGCCAGACACGCCAGCAGCGTGGACTTACCAGATCCCGAGGGGCCCGCCACGGCGACCATCTCACCCCCGCGAACCCCCAGCGACACTCCGCGCAGCGCCAGCGTCTCCTCGCCGGCGGCGCGGTAGAACCGGTAGAGCTCCACGGCGGTGATCACCCCAACCCCGGGGTCGGCGGTCACGAGGTCCACCGGAAGGAATCGGTGACCGTGCGCCACGGATCGACGTTGTCCGCCCCGACCGGAGCCGACATCGTCAAGGTCACCAGCTGGCCGTCGCGGAAGAACTCGTACCGCTCCACCTCATCCGTGACGGACTTCCCCGAGACGGGATTGGTCGGCCCGGCGATCCGGTAGGTCGCCTCCACCGCAGTGCCGGCCGGCCGGGTCACCGACGTCACGGTGCCCGCCACATATCCGGCGGCAGAAGCGAACTGCTGATCGACGTCCTGGTGCACCGCGGTCTCGGACGGGGCCGTCGCCGCGAACCGTGAATCGACGGTAATCGCGTTCAATTTGTCGGTGAACGTCACCGCCGGCCCCGCCGCCGTCATCGCCCACCCCTCGGGCACCGTGACCGCGAACCCGGGAAACGGGGTCACCTCGACAAAGGCCTGATCGTCCGGAATATCGCCCGGCGCAGCCACATCCGGTCCGGGAGTGGCAGGGCCGCCCGCACCCGAGCAGCCGGTCACCAGGGTCGCCGTGACAACAAAGAGGGCGGCACCCACCGACAGCGTGGCCACGCAACGATCTCGTGCGCTGATCATCGATGCCTCCCATCTGCGGTGCATCCACCCATCAGGGTGCGCGGACGATGCTGTGGACACGCTGAGAACCATCCACCGACGTCCCACCCAGTGGCAGCAGGCTGAGCAGCTGTGGAACCCGCCAGGCGCGATGTGTCGGGCATGTCAACCTGCGCCGACAGCACGACGGCGTTGCCGTGCTCGTCCCCCTTTCGTCCGGTCGCCGTCACCGACTCTCAGCGTGCCTTCAGCAAGATCCCCCTACGGTCAGGGGTCATGACCGAGTCAACGAAGTCTGCTTCCGCCACGACCCGGCGCGTGATGCTGAGCAAGGTCCCCGAGATCACGGTGTGGTTCTGGATCATCAAGATCCTGTGCACCACCGTGGGTGAGAGCTTCGCCGACTGGATCAACATGACCTTGGGACTGGGTCTGAACACCACCGCGCTCATCTTCACGGTCGTCCTCGTCGCGGTGCTGGGATGGCAGCTGCGCCTGAACCGGTACGTGCCGTTCGTCTACTGGCTGGCGGTCGTCGTGCTCAGCGTGACCGGCACCCTCTACACCGACATCCTCACCGATTCCCTGGGCGTCCCGCTCGCGGTGAGCACCAGCGCCTTCGCGGCGGTCCTGGCCATCGTCTTCGGTGTGTGGTTCGCCCGCGAGCGGACCCTGTCGATCCACAGCATCGTCACCACGCCGCGAGAGGTGTTCTACTGGCTCGCCGTACTGGTCACCTTCGCCCTGGGCACAGCAATCGGTGACTGGGTACTCGAGCTCACCGGCTGGGGACCCGGCATCTCGGTGCTCCTGCCGGCCGGGTTGATCGTCTTGATCGCGATCGGCTGGCGACTCGGCGCGAACGCCGTGCTCTCCTTCTGGCTGGCGTACATCCTGACTCGCCCGCTGGGTGCGAACCTCGGCGACTGGCTCGCGTCCCCGTCCACCGATCACGGACTCGGCTGGGGTACCGCGCTGACCAGCGTGGTCTTCCTTCTCGCGATCCTCGCCACCGTCGTGTACCTCACCCTCACCCGCAGCGACGTCATCGAAGAGAACGAACGGACCTTCACCGCGACCGTGACCACCACACCGGGCCGCGAGCGGCTCATGCTCGGGTACTACGCCGTCATCGGCGTCGCCACCGGCGCCCTGCTCATCTGGGCCGCCGGGCAGCCGCACGAAACCATCGCGAGCGAGGAGGAAACCGGCACCGACCCCGTCACCACGACACTCACCCCCGGGCAGGTGACAGCACATTTTCCGGCGGCAGAGATCACGAAATTCCGCACCATCACCCAGGACACGCTCGCGAAAGTGCAGGCCGGCGACCAGACCGGCGCGACCGCCCGGATCAAGGACCTCGAAACCGCGTGGGACGACGACGAGGCGACCCTACGCCCCCTGGACGCCACCGCCTGGACCGTCCTCGACGGGCGGATCGACAACGTCCTCAAAGTCATGCGGGCGAGCACACCCGACCCCGCGGCCGAGAACCAGACTCTCACCGCACTGTTGACCGAACTTCAGTGAGCAACCGCCCAAAATCGGGCATGTAGGTCGCGGCTGTCATCATGCACGGACCTGGGGAAGCGAGCTCTGGCACGCGAAATTCGCATTCAGACTGTGCAGGGTCTCGATGTCCGTGGTCACTCATGGTTTGTGCGCACCCGGCCGACGCCATCGTCCGCCGCCGCCGCTGGCGGCGTGAATGCCCGTTTTCGCTGACAGCCGTTCGAATTCTGGGGCAGATAGAAGCACGATTTCAGCGTCGGTACGAGGCCCAGGACATCGCAATTACTACATATGCGAGCAGCATCGCCAGCAGTGCCACGACGACCAGGACCACGCGACACAACGTCACTTTCCTTGACCCGCCCCGCCCCCGAACGCGTTGTCTCAATTCCGGGCCGTCCGCGATGCGAAGGAGGTCGTCGCCGCTGTCCTTGATGCTCATCGTTTCCCTACTACGGCGGCGAACCGGGTGGGCGCGGTCCGGTGTTCCATTCTGGCCCAGGCCGCCTCGGCGGAGAACGGCCCGAATGTGCAACACGCCCCATCGTGGCGGTCCACCTCGACCACCCAGTACTCGGTCACTTGGACGGATGCTGCGGCGTCGACGGCGGTGTCAGTCATCGGTGATCCTTTGCAAGAGGGAAGCCTCGCGATTGTGTCAAGGTCCAGTGTCCACCGACCTGAGCGTGCAGGGCGAGGGATCGGTACCGACACCGCCCCACAGAGACGAGGATGCGCACATCCCCCGGTACGGCCGACAAGTCGATCCCGATCCACGCCAGCGCACCCTCCTCGTTTCCGCTCATGGCTCAGGAACCGGGCGAACCGTCCGTCGACTCCGACCGCCGCTTGTCCAACCAAAAGCTCGGCGGAGCCGGCCTTCCCGCAGCCCGCAATGATCGACATACCTTCGGTCCCCCCACTCGCTCGGTGCGGTACGCCCACCGCAGCCTGCGGCGCCGGACACTGGAGACCACCGAGTCCGCCCAAACGTCGATATCGAACAGCCGTGGCGCGGTGACCGCCGCGCACGTGCCGATGCACCCACCTTCTCATCCGGTCAGTGAGCCGGTCGCCGATCTCCCGTACCGCCGCCGGATCGCGCCCGCATCTGCCCCTCGGCCGCGACCGGCTCCCCCGACAGGCACCCGTGTCGAGGCGCGCATGCGCCCACTTCGAGGTTAGGGATCTGGAAGTCATGCCCGCGTTTCCCGGGGCTCGGCGACCGCGACGATGCCGACCCACCGCCCCCAACAGCCCACCTCCGCCGGACCTGGCACATTGGCACACCCTCACCTCGCCCCGGTCATCGTATCGATCGACATCCGCAGTCATACCGCCTGATGATCGGAGCATGTCATCTATGCCCCGGACCGGTCGCCGTCTCGGCCGCGGCACGAGGGGCAGGGGCCCTCACACCGGATTCGGGGCCGCTCAGTCCTCGACAACGCCGCCGCCGCCGCAGCCGAGCGCCGCGGGCCGCCGAGTCCAACAATCGCCGCGGCGACGGCGACCACTGCGACCTTCCTGCGCACTGCGCGGTGACCGCGGCGAGTATCGAGGGTGGCCTCGTAGCGGTCGCTTCGGCCTCCACGGCGCGCGATGACGCGTCCGGAGTAGCAGAGTCGTCGCGTGCGGTAACCCACCAGAAAAGGGCCACGGCAGGGGCAATTCAATCAGTCGCACAACACTTTCCGACAATCTCGATGCGGTATTCGGATGACGACTCTCGTCGCACCTCAACGCCCGATACCCACCGTCGCCGGGGGCTCGAACCTCGCAACAGCCTCCGCTGTCCCCGCCCCGACATGAGCGGGGACAACGGACAGCGATGGCTTCGTGCGGCGAGGACATCGACGGACGATCTCGCGATTGCGTGGCTCGCTCATCGTGCACCGCCCGCAGCCCCGCCTCAGGGTTGGAGGTGCCCACAACCACCAGACACGGGGATGCGCCGCACCCGATTCCGTCGCACAATTAAAAAGGAGAGAAACGCAATCCCGCCGGAGGACGGATGATGCGTCGGGAGGAACCAGCACCGGCACCCACCCCGATCCGTTGGTGGCGACTCGGACCGTGGAGCCGCAACCACCTGATGCGCCGGAGCGACCGCTACGAGGCCACCTTCGTGCTACTCGCCGCCACGCTGATATTGCTGCTGATACCGTTCGCCGCGGCATACGGAACCGCCACCCACACCCGGCTGGAACAACAAACCCAAGCACAGCGCACCAGCCTGCATCAAGTACCCGCAGTCCTGCTCGAGGACACCCACCCCACACCCGACACCCCCGATGACGAACCTCGACCCAGCCACCGCCAAGACAGTGCCCGAGTCCGCTGGTCGACGCCCACCGGGGACCACACCGCCGTCGTACCCACCGAAGCCAACGCGACGGCGGGGCAGACCATCACCATCAGCGTCGACACCGACGGCAACCTCACCGGCCCCATCCGAAGCAACCGAGACGACACAGTGGTGGCCGTGACCGCCGCATGCGGAGCATGGGCCCTCGGCTCCGGCGGCATCGCCGTCGTCCCCGCACTCGGACACGCATTACTGACCCGGACCCGGATGCGGCAATGGGCCCGCGAGTGGACCCGGATCGACACATCACCGCGATAACCCAGCACCGGAACGACCCACCGGCGGCACCAGCGAATCGACAATCAAATCCCGCCATGGTCACCCGTCAGGCCGCGGCCTCGGCACCTGCGGGTTGGCTCGACCCGATACCCGATCAAGACGCCTGACGCACTGTCAGGTGCGCGGAGTGCAATCCGAATGGATCGACCACCTCACGTCCATCGTGCCGGACACCCTGATCCAGCCAGGCCTCCTCCCCCTGCCTGTCCCGGCTCTTCCATTCCGAGTCGTTCGTTCGCCGCGGCCCGACCCCCCGGGCACCGACAGTCCGGCGCCCCCACCGGACTGTCGGTCACTCAACCGGGACGTCGCCGAACAACATTCGCGCAGTCCGCGGGCGGCCGCCGGCCGGCGAAAGGCCGAGCAAGTGGTCGTCGTCTCCGCACGAGCGACGACGACCCGGTTGTTGCTAGCCGCCGAGCCCGCCGAGAAGACCGAGCAGATCATCCAGGCCCAGGTCACCGAGGCTGCCGGTGCCGCCCGGGGCCGGGGTCCCGGTCAGGGTCACCTGCGCGACCGGGCCGAGCTTGACGTACGGGTTGGTGCTCGCGCCCTCCTTGCACTGGGTGATCACCGCGTAGCTGCCCGCCGGCAACTCGATCGAGGTACCCGTCGCCTCACCGCCGGTGAAACCGGGGTACTTGATCTCGTCGACCCGGGTGGTCTTGTCGTAGACCGCAGCGTCGAAGGGGAAAATCTGCGCCTCACAGTGATTGAGCGCCTCGGTGGTCGCGATGTCGTGGAGGACAACGGTGATGGTGGTGGCGCTGTTGGTCACCGTCGACGACCCGGTGACCGTGGCCGAGCCGATGGCGGGGTTCGCGACCAGGGCGAGAGCGGAGAATCCAGCGATCGCGCCGGCACCGACTTGTTCAGCAACCGCACGGTTACCTGCGAAATCTGGCGGGCTTCCTCCGCAGCGTTCATACCCCAAAGCCTGCGCTCCCCCGGTCACCTCAATCCGTCACCCCGGCCTCTCCGGCTGGGTGTCCTGGGCGACGGCATCAACGCTGACCGCGACCGGCGCGTGCGCACGGCTGCCGCCCGCCCACACCTGGGTCGATGCCCACTGGCGCGAAATCACCTCGTGCGGAAAGACTTCGGTAGACCTCTCGAATGAAGGCACGAAAGCGCGTCCATAAAGGTGCCGGTCGCGCGATGATTGACCGGTGAGCGTCGACTCGGCCTCGACCAATTCCGGACGCAAGAAGGGCCGACAGGTACCTACCGTGGGGTTGATTGTCCTCGGCGTCGGTCTCGCAGCAGTCTCCGTCCTCGTGTACAGACCGCATCACCACCGAATACCCAAATAAGAACAGCCACAAAATTTTGCGGATCGATTGGCGTAGCTGGTCCCGGCCAGCCACCGCACCCCAGCACCCAGCCGGCGACGCCCAGGGCCCAAGCGGGCCTGCGCGCTACAGGGGCCGGATAGTGTCACGCTGGTGGTGGGAGCTGCGGTACATAGGGCGACTGCGTCGAGGGGTCCGTGGCGGCCGGTCGCCTGTGAAGGCACCAATGGCGTGAAGTAGCTCGAGTACCATTCCGGTGGGAAGGAGTTAACGCCATGTCATCTCAGCAGCGCCCGCGCCGTTTCGGGTACGCAGTCGGCGCGGCGCTCATCGCGATCGGCGTGCTCGTCGCCATCACCGCGTCCGTCGTCTTTGCGGTTCAGCTGACAGGCAGGGCCCCGACCGACGACCACAGCTTCGGGAACGACCAAGCCACGATGGTGCACGTGGACGCCGGTGGATCTAAAACGATCTACACAGACACGATGTACACCAACACGACGTCCGACAGCAGCATCAGGTGCTCGGTAAGCGCCGCGAAACCCTTCCCCACGCGGGAGGACACGCTGTACCTGAGCCGGTCCCACTTCAACATCCCCGTCACCCAGTGGCGACCGGCGTTCTCCTTCACGGTCAAAGACAGCGGCGACTACACGATCAGCTGTTCCGGGGCTCCCTCCGACGTTCGCTACGGCATCGGTGGGTACGTCACGGCCGGCGAATTCACCTACCTGCTGTTGGCTATCGGCACGGGCGTCGTGCTGGTCATCGCAGGCATCGTCACTGTGATCGTCACCATGGTCCGCCGCGCTCGCGTCAACCAGCCACCGCCAATGCACTATCCGCCGCAATGGCCGCCGCACTCATGACCTGGAGCGGCGTTCGATCTCCCGCCTCCGGTCGGGACGGTCGCCGCGATGACCATTGGTGAGAGATCTGCGGCCAGTGAAGACGAGGTCCGAGGGTCTGCGTTTGAGGATGCGACGTGCTTCCATTTCCACTGTCGCCGCTGGCCTTGCAGCGAGCCAGCAGTGCTCGCATGTCGGGAATATGGGTGCCGAAGTGGATGGTCTTGCTGCCCCGATCATGTCATTCCGCCGCCAGCACGGGCGGTACCGACGTCCCGACAGCGCAACCACTCCACCCCTCACTTACGCGCACGAACCACCGGGGCCCCGCACCGAACCGGGGCGCGGGGGCGCAGCACCGGGTGTCAGACCGGGAGCTCATCGGTGTACCAGGGGCAGTACACCGCCACCGAACCACCGATCAGGTAACCGACGTCGTAAGCGGACAGGGACGAGTTCTCCAAACCTTCGGCGGCAATCTCCTCGAAGCTGGCACCATCACCGAATTCACCGCAGATGTGTTGGGCGAGTTCAACCCCGGCGCCGGGAGTGGTGAAGGTGATCCCCTCGTCGGCCATCCCGTCGAGGAACGTCGCGTCCTGGGCGGAGATCGACGTGGCGGATTGTGCGTTGGCGACCGTGGCAGTACCGAGGGCGCTCACGCCGATCATGGCGGCCAGGGTGAGGGTGCGGGCGACGGTGGTGATGCGGGTGATGGACATCGGATGCGTTCCTTGTCTCGTCGGGGGAAGCTGACAAGGAAAAGCCTCGGCGATCACCCTGATCGAATCCTTGCCGAATTCTTGAACGCCGGGCGAAGGATCCGACAGCCGCCACCACAATCGGGGCAATCCCCAGCACGTGCACTACGCAGTGGGACGTTCGATCGCATATCCAGAGGAGTCCGGAGGGCTAGCCGTTCGGACCGTGAAGGACCACTCCAGGGAGCAGGACCGGAGTCCTCGAACACGTCGAGGCCACCTGCACCGGCCAGGTCGATCGCGAGCACCCACCAACCCGAGCGCGTCAACGACGCGATGCTCCCGGCCTCGAAAGCGAGGAGCGTGCTATTCGATGCGAGGGAAGAACCGATTGTCACCGTCCGGCATGACGACCTGCCCGCCCGGGGCGGCGAAGGTCACCGACCGCACCGCCGGAAAGTACGTTCTCATAGCTGTCCAGTGAACCGGCCGTTCGGGTCGCGGTGGCGGCACACGTCAGCGGGTCGGGGGTCGATCAGTCACTGGTGAGGGCGCATCCGGTGCAGGTATCGCCCACTCGACCGTCGTCCCCTGCTCCGGGTCGCGAAAGTCCGCGTGGCCGCCGAGTCGCTCGGCACAGCTGCGAATGTTCGTCAGTCCTTGCCCGTGCGCAGCTCCCGCCGCGACTCCGGTGCCGTTGTCGCTCACGGTCAACACGAGGCCGTCGTCATCGGCGGCGACCCGGACACTGCACACGCTCGCCTGTGCGTGGCGGGCGACGTTGCTCAGGGCCTCACGCAGGACCGCCTGCAGTTCCGGTCCGGCCTCGCGGCCGAAATACCGGTCGACCGGTCCCTCCACAATGACATCGGGGGTGAAACCGAGGGCTGCGGCGCTGTTGTCGACGATCTCGCTCACCTCGGCACTCAGGCTGCCCTCCTCCCCGGACCGCGCGGCCGCGGCGCCACAGTTCAGATCGAAGATGACGGCCCGTAATCCACGCACGATGCTGTCTGTCTCGTCGATCAGTGGGTCCAGATCCGCCGACAAGCGTGGATGCCGGACGCCCAGCGAGGTCAGCGCCAGGCCCAGACCGAACACCCGTTGGAGGGTCACGTCGTGCAGATCGGCCGCCATCCGGCTCTGTTCGTCATGGCGGGCGCGGGCCCGCTCCGCCGCGATGATCTGTGTGTTCTGGGCCAACAGGCTGGTCCGCATCGTGTCGACCGCACCCGCGATGATCGCCACCTCCCGGGGCCCGTCGGTGTTCATCTCCCGCTCGTAGTCGCCGCCGGCCACCGCGCTGATGTCGGCGAGAAGGCGATCGATCGGGCGTGTCAGCAGCCGCCGCGTCAGATACACCGCGGTCACGACCATGGCCACGGCGAGGATGAACGTGACTCGTTCGACCTGCTCGGTGACCAGGATGTCGGTGCGGGCACTCAATGCCGCGAGTCGTGCTCGCAGATCGTCGAACAACTCCTTGCCCGTCGCGGTCGTCGACCCGATCCGATCTGGTTCGCTCGCGTTGTCGCGGCGCGCGGCGATCTGCGGCTCCGCTGCCCGCGTCCGCCACGCCTGCGCCGCCTCGGCGGTCGTCTGCAGTGTTGCCTGCGCGGCCGCATCGTCGGCGAGCAGGGTGTCCAGGCGGGTGTGCAGTGCGGCCGCGTCACGCCGGCCCGCGTCATAGGGTTCGAGGAATTGCGGGTCACCGGTCAGGGTGTACCCATGTTGTCCCGTTTCCTGGTTCAGATACGATGTGGTCAGCTCGGCCACCGCCCGCTGCGCGGGCAGCAGCTGCTCGGACAAGTCGTCGACGGCGGCCTGGACCGCCAACCTCCCGTACACCGAAAAGGCAGCGGACACCGCGAACAACGTCACCAGGATCCCGATAGCCAGCCACAGCAGCGTCCGCAACGAGACCCGCGCGGCGTCCGCGCTCGAATTCGCAATTACGTGCCTCTCGTACGTGCCTCTCGCACTCACAGAACCGGCCGAGCGGCGCCGGTACACGATCAGTGCGCGTCTGGCGACCGAGCAAGTCCTGATCGACTACACCCGATCCCGCGGCTGGGGCCGGGAAGTCAAACGGCACGAAGCGACATGCCGGCGGCTACAGCACCTGCTCGACGAGCTCGACGACGCGACCCAGTGATGTTCAGAAATGGTTGAGACACAGTAGATCTGAATCCACCGACCAGCCGTGCTGTGTGAGCCAGTCCCGCGCCCGCTCCGGAACTTCGTCGGTGTCGGAATCGGTGCCGGTAACCAGCGGGCCTTCCCCGCACCGGGAGCAGCCGATCACCGGGACGGGCGCGTAGGGCTGGCAATGGGCGCAGGGTTGCCTGGCGCAGATCGCCGCGCTAGGCCAGGTGCAACCAGACGGTCGCGAGGTCGGCGCGGTGCGGGACGAGGTCTCGGCGGGCGGTGGCACCGTGAGGAGACCAGTGGTGAGCCATCGTTGAACCGGCTTGGCCGGATTGCCGTCCTCGGCGAGCTCGGCGAAGTGGCCGCGGCGATTCGAACGGTGGTGTGTCTCGACCGCGGTTGTCACCGGCGCTCGGGTCCTTGGTCCGGTTTCGCAGCGGAGGGCGAAGCGAAACCGTGGCGTGCTGCCATTGCGCCCGCGAATGTGGTGCTGCCGATGGTGAGGAGGGCACCGAGGATCAGCGCCGAGGGTTCACCGGGCTGCAGGATATGCGATTGCTCTCCGATGGTCGCCGCCGCGACCGGGACACCCAGCTGAGCCGAGGCCAATGCGGCAAGGGCCAGTGGCTGCCCGAGAAGGCGTATCGCGCAGTGAACGGCAACCGCTGCGAGTCCGAGCGCGACGCCGAGCAGGATCAGCGAAGGGTGCGCGCGGAGGTCGCGCAGGTTCAGCGAGGCGCCCAGCCACACGAAGAACAGTGGACCGAGGAACCCTTCGGTGATCGAGAACAGCTGCTTGGCCAGGCGCCGCGGTTCGCCCACGCCCGCGACGGCCAGCCCGAGGGCGAAACCGGCGAGCATGATCGATACGTGGGTGTGAACGGCCAGCGCCGCGAGGGCGAACAGCACGCCGAGGTTGATCCGCAGCTCCAGCGCGAAGCGGCGGTCCTTCGATTCCTGGTGCAGACTGTGCAGCCAGCCGCGGCCGTCTGCGTACTTCAGGAACGTGTAGAACAGTGCCGCCGTCGCGGCGACGGCGGCAGCACCTATCGCGGCGCGGGGGGCCTGGGCGGGGTTGATCACGAGTGGGAGAGCGATGATGCACGCGGTGTCTGCGACCGCGACCTGGGCCATGGTCTGCACTACCGGTGTGCCCTCGAGCCGCAACGAGTCGATCAGCGGAAGTACCAGGGCGGCCGACGACGACGCGATGAGGACCGCGTACAGGGCCGCGTGGCCGGTGCCGAATGCCCGGGCGATCCCGAACCCGGCTGCCGCCGCGAGGACCCCGACGATTGCAGCCCGCGCGGTGCCCTGTGTGAGAGCGGGCCGGATGGTCGCATCGCGGACGGGTACATGGGTGCCGGCAACGAACATGATCAGCGCGAATCCGATGTCCGCGAGAAAGGTGAAGGTGGGATCTTCTGGGTGGATCCATCGGAGACCCGTCGTGCCCAGAAGGATCCCTACGAGCAGCTCGCCGAGCATCACCGGCAGGTGCCACTCCCGACGAACCGCGAGTAAGGGACCGGCCAGGGCGGCTGCCGAGATCAGGGCGAGGATCTCGAACGACATCGGTGGACCTCAGCTCGTCGGCGGCACGCTCGTCAGCCGGCACGGAATCTGTGTGTTCTCATCGGTGTGATAGCTCGCGCACACGCGGTGATAGCCATCTGCCACTTCGAGTGCGGTGCCTGCAGCGAGATCGCCACGCACGAGCAGGATGGGTGAAAGGGGTGTGCCGTCTTCGATCTTCCGTAGGTCGGCGGCCACATGCGCGTTGTCCGGAGGCAGCAACCGCAGCCGCGAGGCGCGCAGGATGTCCTTGGCCTTGTGGAGCGTGACCGGAGCCGTCCTCAAACCCGCGACGATACGTTCGACGGTATCCCGGGAGGTGAGCAGGTCCAGGTACGCGGCAGCCGCCGGGTAATCGTGTTCCTCGGGCGCCTCGCGCCACCGCACTTTCGGCATGCGGAGATTGTCCCTCACCGGGGCGCCGAGCCCAGCGATTCGCGAGCGTGTGGACGACGACACGGCGGATGAATCACATGCGAGTTGTCCGTTGCTGAGCGTGCCGCCTCATCACCCGGCTGATCCGCGGCGGCGCATCCCGCAACCCGGCCATGGTCGACGCCGCCCTCGAACATGCGGTCACCTCGCCGGCCACGACGGATCCGAACGCACCCGCCGCCTCTCCAACATCAGCACCCCGGCGCCGAACATACCGCCGCCGACACACCACCCCGCTAGATCGTCCCAATCAGCCGCGGAGTCAGTACCATCGGCCCTGCGACGGACACTCGCCACAACAGAGGTCGGACGCGGATCAAGATCAAACGGCCATCAGACAAACTCGATAGCGAAGTGTTCCGGGCGATCAAGGAGAAGACGCTGGCGTAGCATCCGTCGGCGGGGCGGATGTGCGGGCCGGGCGGATGAGTAGTTCGAGTGCCGCGAGCGCGAGTAGGCCAATGAGGACGAACCACAGCACGACCAGTCCGGTGGGGCAACTTACCAGTGCTGACCCCTGCCCCACTGGCCGATCGCGAGTCGCAATGTGTACCGGCCCACGGGGTCGAGACCGCCCGAGAATGGGAGCGCGCGGCGCTAACCTCAATTTTTCGTGCCCTCTGATTGGTGGGTGGGTTTCGGCTGGGGTGTGCTGGTGCGGGACAGATTTTGGTGTGTGGGTGTGAGTGTGCGCCCGATGTCGCTCGGGTGGGTGCCCGGTTCCACCGGCCGGGGTTTGGCATTCGTGTGTCGTATGAGTAGGAGGCTGCGGTCAGGTGAAGGCGGCGCGGATGCGATACCACGCTGTGGCAATGGCTTGGGCCCATTGCCAACTCGAGTCGATCCGAACCCGGACGGCTCTGCCTCCGCGGGTAATGCGGGCCGCGACGTGCAGGACCCGGTAGCGGAAGGTGTCGATCTCGCAGCGGGCGAGGTCGGGGTGGTCGGGGAACCCGATCAGCTTCGCCCACGCGACGAGATCGGTGGCGGCTAGGACGGCCTCGAGCCAGGCGGCGTTCGCGTCGAATCGGTGGCACGGCAAGCCCCGCAGCCCGGACGCCTTGGCCTGCCGGATCCGGTCCTCGACCCGGGCGTGCTGTCGATGTCGGAGTTCGAGTCCGGCCAGTCCACCGGGGATGACGCCGGTGCCGGTGTCGGTGATGAACCCGGTGATCCGGTGCCCGTCGGAATCGGTGAACCGCAGCTGCGCGCCCGGGTGCGGGCGTTCCTTGCGCAGGATCAGCCGGGTCCCGTCCGGCCACGAATCGAGGCCGACCAGGTCGGTGGCCTCGGCCACCCAGGCACCCTCGCGGATCTCGCCGTCGGAGTCGATCGCCGGCACCCACGTGGCTTTTGCGTTGAGGGTTTCGGTGGCGTCGCGGACGCGGTCGTCGACGGCGTAGCCGAAGGAGAATCCGACCCCGGCCGCGCGGCAGGCGTCGGCGAAGGCGTGGGTCGCCCCGGCCGAGTCGCTGCGCACCAGAATCTTCTGCCCGGTCGGGCCAGTCGGATCGGGCCGATACGCCGGCGGCAACGACTCGAGTGCCCAGCCGAGGACGGTGACGTGGTCGGCGGCGGTATTACTGCCGGCGTTCCCCGGGCGCAGCAGCCCGGCGAGGGCTTCCCCGCCGGCGATGTCGGGGCGGTCCAGAAAGGCCAGCAGCGGATGGAACCCGTAGGTCTTCTTCCAGGTCGCAGCCGCGTTCTCCTTGCCCTCGGAATGGTCGAGGGTGATGGTCGCGTCGACGTCGATGCGCAACCACTCCACGTCGGCGGGGGCGGCGCCGGCCGCCCACGCCTGCTCCCGGGCCCGGGCGCGCGCCGCACGAATTCCGGGCAGGTGGGCGGCATCGATGCGTTCGTCGACCAGCCGCCACATCGTGGTCGTCGACGCCGTTGGGCCGAACACGTGCTCGCGGCCACCACAGCTTCGTGCTGCGGCGTCGACACAGTCGGCGCCGTCGGCGACCGCGGCGGCCAGGTCGGCGAACACCGCACCCGGGGCGTGGGCCCATTGCCCGCGGTAGGTATCGGCCAGCACCGCCGTGACCTGTGCGGACAGCCCCGTCAGGTCCGCCATCTCCCGCAGCATCCCCACCCCGGCATGCGACACCACGCCCCGTCCGTCGGCGGAGACTTTCACCCGTGAACCCGCTGCGATACTCTTCACCTGCGAAGTGCCTTCCCGTCAGCATTATGGAACCCTAGAGAAGTCCCATTATGCCGTGCAGGACAGGCACTTTCGCTTATCTGCACACCCCGGTCCGCGCTCCCGCACGAAAAATCCAGGCTAACCACACTACGGTGGCGGGCCGTCACCACCACAGGCCCGCACCGACGGCCGCAAGGCGCCCGCGGCACGAAGTCCACGACACCCGAAATCGCCTCTTACGCGCCCCGCCGTCCCTTCACGCACCCGACTTCTTGTTACGCAACACCACCAACGGCAGCACCAGAGTGGCCACCGCGGTCACCAGCCACACCACCAGAGTCGCCAGAATCCACGTGCGCCACCCATCGATACTCAAACCACCGACCAGCGATGCGATCACCAACGCCACCAACGTCGACACGAGCCCGACACCACCGAGAAACGCCGACGCGTTCTGCGCCACCACCTTCCCGATGAACGGAGACAGCACACTTTGCGCCACCGCAAACACCACCACCGCGGTGACAAATCCCGACGCAGCAATCGAAACCCCCGGCAGGAGCCACTGCGCCACCAGCAAACCGATCGCCGCCGACCCCAAAAAGACCACGACCCGAAGAAGGAAACGAATCATCCGAAACGCCCTCTCTACCATAACAATCAGCGCGAATTGGAGATTGCGACAACGTGCACGCGGATCCACCACATGCCCATCTCCCCCTCCCCCGGGATGGCCCCGTCCACACCCTCGACTTCACCGCAGCCTCCAGTTCCGACGTTACGCCAACTGCACCACAATCACGGTGCTCGCACCGCCCGGTGACCGCCGCCTGACGGCGCACAATCGTCCGCGCGAATACCCCGCCACACCGGCACCGATCCGCACCGCGGCACCCCACACGGCGAGATGACCTCCGTAACCGTTGAACGTCGGCATGTCCGCCTCAGTGACCCCTCCGGCGACTTTCCGATCATGACGAAGAACACCTTCAGTCGTACGCGGTGGCCGGCACCGTGCTCGGCAGGGATCGGGCCGCGACCGTGCCCAGGTAGTCGTCGAGCATCCGACGCCCGAACCATGGGAACGCCGCCATCGTCGAGCAATCGCTCGGAACTCTCGCCCCCGGTGAGCAGTCCGCCGCCGTTCCCCGACCATGCACCGAAGCCCAGAGCTCGGCCGACAGTCGGATCAGGCCAGGCTTCCGGCACCGCTGAGGGTGACGAACTCGACGCCCGCCGAACGCAGTTGCGGCACAGCAGCAGCGAGACCCTCCGCGGTCCCGCCCGCCGGGCGGTTGACGTGCATGATCACCACTGAACCGGGCGCCGTCGAGGTGACCGCGGCCTGCACCTTCGCGGCGGGCAGGGTGGCCCCCGCATCGCCGTTCACCGTGAATCCCATCACCTGCTCGCCGAGATCCCGGACGATGGCCGCCGCCACCTCATCACAATGCGCCGCGCCGGGGCGGAACCACCGCGGCGGCCGGCCCATGATCTCGAGCAGCCGGTTGTGGTTCACCCACACCTCGTCGATCACCTCCGCCGGCGACCTGGTGCCCGCGATGCCGTACGCGGATTTCCCGGTCACCGATAGCGGCAGGTGCCGGGTGCCGTGGTTCGCCAGCTCGACAAGTGGGTTTCCCGCCAGCTGCGCGGTGAGCCCGGGGTTCGCATCGATCCAGCGGCCGTTCACGAACACGGTGGCCGGCAATCTCTCGCGTTCGAGCAGTCCCAGCAGATCCGCATCGACGCCATCGCCCTGAGGTCCACCGCAGGCGTCGAAGGTCAGCGCGATCCGATGCTCCGCCGCCGCGAGCCTGGTGGCGGTGCCGGTGACAGCGACACCCCATTCGTGCGGTACGGCACCCGCATACTTCGCCGCGATCGCCGCCGTATCCGGCGGCAGGGGCGGGGCGGGGCAGGGAGCCAACCGTCGGGGATCACCCCGTCCGGGACCCCGGGAATCGGCGACGCCTCAGCGACCGCGGGACCGGCGAGGTCGACGTAGCTCTGCATCGCAACAGCCACACCCCCGCCGAGCAGCCCCAGCAACACCGCCCGACGATTCGCTCGCGCATACATGCGCCGAGACTAAACCGCCCGCCAGAGCGGGCCCTCACCGATCCCGGAACAACTCCATGAACACAACCCGAACAGCGTGCCCGCACAACGACAGCGCCACCGCCGGGCTCACTTGCCGGGTCTGACGCATTCGTGCCTCCGACGCCGGCGAAACCCTTGTGGAGCCACCGCGGGCCGCGGGCGGCCCGTGCCGACCCCTCACTCAAACCGGGCCGGCTCGACTCGCAGTGCGGCGGACCCGGTGGCGATTCGACAACCACGGGTGGCGCGCGCTTGACCAGTAGTTGGTGTCGGTACTCGTATCGGCGGCGGGGTTCCCGATGAGGGAAAAGATGACAGGAGAGGACAGAACAATGGCCCGGAATCCGAGCGCCCCATCCGGGCAATCGCGCTGCCCGGATGGGGCGCGGCATCCGAGCAGACCGACGGGGAGGGCGGCCCAAGCCAGGACTTCTGTAGATCCCGGGAAAGCGTCACCCCCATCGGGTACCACACCCCGCACAGACAATGTCGAGCAGATCACCGTTGCGAACACGATAACAGTGAACGATGCGACGAAACATATTCGTGTCGCAGACTTTTCGAGTTTCTCGGTACGAATTGTCCGAGACGTCCGGTAACGTAGCCGCTCTCAGTGAATTGTCAACGATCATCGCGTACCGTTCAGCCGCCATCTCTGTGGCCAAAGCGAAACCCACTGCCCCGCAGCGTTGGAACCGCACCGCGTCTCGGTGATTTCCCCGGGGTTGTCGATGGCCATTTTCTGGGCGATCTGGCAAGGAAACTTCCGACATTCCTAGATCGTGACGCCTCGTGCACGGAGTCCATCCGCGAATCACTCAATCCAATGGCACACGGGATGGCCTGGTCACGCTCCGCGTGACGAACCGCCACGGCCGGTGGAAGCCATCACAACTGGTCGGGTGTTCGACATTTTTGGTCGCCGGTTCAAAGCGATACCTTCAACGGGACCGACCCGAAGTAGATCGCCGAGTCGGGCGACGATTCATCACGCAGAGTCGGTCCTCAATAGTCGTCCCGACTCGTCGGATGTCGGAGCCGCCTGCGACGCTGAGACGCCGACCCGGCTGAGCCCGCCACGGCGTATTCCCGCGCTCGTCCCCCAATTGACTCCTACTGGGGCGCTGAGCTGTATAACACCCGAGGTTTAACACATGGGGTGGGACCGACCGAGGTGCGACCGGAGAATGCCGCCGCCCTGACCACCGACAGCAACACCATCGCCCCGGTCACCACCATCCAGATCGGCAACGGATACAGAATGATCCGCTCGGTCACGCCGAAATGCACACTCGGAACGGCAAGAAGTACGCCACCGGCAAGTCCGGCGAGAGCGCACACCGTCGACCAGATCGCCGTCCACCGCCTCCGGTCCCACAATCCCCACGCGACGAGGCCGAGCACGACGTGCCGGGCCACGAACGCGGGCAACACCGCAGCGAGATGGATCATGGGGCCGTAGTTCGTGGGAAACAGTCCCGTCGCAGCGGTGCTCAATCCGGTGACCACTGCCAGCGTCATCGTCCATCCGTGTAGGCGCCCGGAAGGTAGGTGCCCGCGCAGCAGAATCGCGCCGACCGTCATCAACAGTCCCATGGCGACGAACGAAAGGTTCATGAAGGAATGGAGCGGTGAACACACCTGGCTGCAGTTGGTGACACCGAGATCGCTGATCGAGTTGTAGACGAAGCTGTACGGCGTCCTCCACGCCTCTGCGGTCAGGGTTTCCGACAACAGGTACCCGATGGCAAGGGTCCACACGATGCCGCCCGCAACCCGTCGATAGTCGTACGTCGTCATACTCTGCTTCCTGCGAATGCGCGGGGAGGGAGCCGCCGGGTGCACACACGATTCCTGGAGCCCGGCAGCTTCGATCCCAATCGAGGGTACCCGATTCGTGACAGTTCTGTTATATAACTGTTACATAATGGGTGCTGTTCGCTTACCGCCGATTCGCAGGTTGTTCACAGCGACCTCACAGCGTCGACGCTTAATCTGGACCGGCCCCCCACCGTACGGAGTTCGACATGACCGCGCCCGCCACCATGCCCGGCACGGCCAGGCCTGGAATCGCTCTTGTCTCGCCGGAGCACTGCCGCGCTTTTGCCATACGTGCACGCCGTTACTTCACCGGCGCACCCGCGACGCTGGTGTACCTGTTCACGCTGCTGGTCACGTGGTGGACCATGCAAGGCACCGATCCCAGCCTGACGCATCATCTCATCGTCAGCGCATCGACGAACCTGCACAACATGCGTGCCGACCCGTTGCAGGTCCTCGTCGCCTCCGCGTTCTGGACCGACTCCACGGGGTTTCCCTGGCTGATGATTGCCGGATTTCTGCTCGTGATGGTCGCCGCCGAACGTCGGCTCGGCACCCGCCGCTGGATCGCCACCTTCGCTGCCGGTCACGTCGGGGCAACCTTGGTCACCGTCACCGGCATCGCCTGGGCGCTCGATCACAACTTGCTGGCGGTGAATATCGCGCGCACCGCGGACGTCGGCACCAGCTACGGCTTCTACGCCGTGGCGGCCGCGTTCACCATGCAATTCACCGGCCGCAGCCGGCTGATCTGGGCGACCGCGCTGATCGGCTATCTGACCCTGGCTGCGTCGTACGGGCAGTCCTTCACCGATTATGGGCACCTCGCCGCGATCGCCATCGGCTTCGCCACCCACCCTGTCGCCACGCTCGTCTCTCGCCGGTGGGCGCGCTCACGCCTCTCGGAACGGGCTCCCGCCATCTAATCCTCCCGGGGGATCGCCACCGGACTCGCACGGCTTCTGTCGCCCGGGACATCGAGCGCACGGTGATCACATGCCGTGGGTGCTCCGGACTATGCTCGAGTTCGCGCAGCAGCTGTGCCGGATACATCCGCAGATAATGGGTTTCGGTGGCGTAGGCGGGTCCCCGCACCTCTCGCAGCAGCCTTCGTCCGACGAGTTTGCCTCAGCTGCACGCCCGAATTTTCGAGCATGCCCATGCGGTCGATGCCACGGGAATTTCGGGGCCGACGCACCGAGACACGGCACTTCCCACGGCCTTCGGCACCCGGCTCACTATACGGACCAGTCGACAGCCGCCTATCGCAGGACACGTGTCATCGGGTATGCGGGCAGCTCCCACCGGCCCAATGGGGTTGGCACCGGTAGGAGCCGCTTTCACCGACCGGTCATCTCTCGCCAAGGAACGGCGGCCGGTGGGCTGCCTGGTATCGGTTGCATCGATGGACAGCATCTGAATGCTATTCCAGCGCAATCTCATACGGAACCCGACAACTCGTGATTCTTAGCGGAGTCTCAGTAACGCCGGATCCGCAGGGGCGACCGAGTCGGTAGCCGGCACCACACAGTACGCAAAGCGGACATAGCGCGTCACTCTCAGCGAATTCTCAACGTGCGCAGCGTAGGGTGGTGCGCACCGAACGCGAGAATATGCACGGTGAATACATTTGCATTCCAGCAGCTTTGGAGAGAGACCACTCTCGCCGGGCGATCCGAGACACGAATGCGGCATGACAGTGTCATGGCCCTTCTCGGTCATGATCCTTCTCGTCGTCGACGATGAGGATCGAGGCCGCCAGGCAGGCCTCGAAAAGACCCGCTGGCCCACCGGGAGGACATCGTCCACGAGAGGCACCGATCGCGAGCCCCCTGGGGGTGTGGCGTCGATTCACCTCTCG
The DNA here is from genome assembly GCF_017068375.1 of Rhodococcus koreensis. NCBI lineage: Bacteria > Bacillati > Actinomycetota > Actinomycetes > Mycobacteriales > Nocardiaceae > Rhodococcus > Rhodococcus koreensis. The sequence goes on along the minus strand of NZ_CP070609.1, from coordinate 8,644,123 downwards.
GTGTCGACCGATACCCGCTGCGCGGGCGCGGGTGAGGCCGACGTGCGCCCAGTCCGCCAATGCGGTAGTCGTCCACCCGTCCCGGTGGTCTCGCGTCGTGTGGTGCAAGAGTGGGCGCGTCCCTCTGCGACGGAGGGCGAAGCCCCGACCTCGTGCCGGCCAACGAGCGGCGTGGCACGCAGGTGACCGGTTGCCGACGTCGGCCTCGACGCCGAGCCGTCGTCCAGCACCTGCCCGCAAACCTGACGCCCTTCCCGGCCGCCTCACCGGCCACCGAGACTGTGACGCGCGTCCTCGCCGGGGATGGCGGCTGCATGTCGGCGCAGACCGGCCGCACGGACCCCGGCGGCCTCATCGTTGAGCAGGTGCGCGGCAGGGCCACGCTGGCAGCGATAGGAACCGGCACGAGCGATAGGACCGGTTCAAATATCGGGCTCTGCCTTCCACTTGGGTGGATCTAAAGGGGTTCCGATGGCCCCTTCTTTCCACCCTGTTTCACGTACAGGACGTAGGCGACGACCCCGACCAGAATGAGTATCCCGACGATTTCCATTCAGGGCGGATACCCGATCCCCCGGGTTCCACGCGATACGTGACGGATACGGACCTGACCGCCGTCGGCCGACAGCGAAGTCGACGTCCGCGTCGGTATTGGCGGTCGTCTCGCCGCCTCCAACTGCCGGAACACGGTGGTTTCTCCCCGCCACCGCGACGCCACTCGCGCACTATGCACCTGCCCCGGTGGAGCGAGGATGCGCGGCAGGGTCTGCTGGAGGAGCATTCGAAGGGTGGATGAGGTTTCGCTGATCGGCTCCATCGGGTCGTTGACCGTGGCGACCCGCGGTATCGCGGGGGCCGGTGAGGTCCTGCTGCAGGTGCGGGGGTCGAAGGAGGCCTACCTGGCATGGTCGGACCAGCCCCTGCCGAAGGGCACCGAGGTACTGGTGATAGATGTTCGCGGCTCCCGGACGGTTCAGGTGGAACCCTGGCCCGGTGTGGATTTCTGACAAGCCTCATCGACACACACAGCGGATCGGCAAAGGAGTCCAACATGTTCGGCTACAAAGTTCCCGCACCGGACGAGGCGATGCTGGTCTCCGGGGGCCGACCCGAAGGCGACGCGCCGTTCCGCGTGGTGACCGGTCACGGCGCCTTCATCATGCCGTTGTTCCGCAAGGTCCGGTTCCTCACGTTGGCAATGTGCGAGGCCGAGGTCGAGGAACGATGCGTCACCCAGCAGGGAATCACCCTGAACGTGCGTGCCGTCATCGCCTTCAAGGTCGGCAACGACAGCGAAAGCATCGTCAGCGCCGGGCAACGATTCCTGTCGGACCAAAGTCAGATGTCGGTCCTGACCGGGCGAATCTTCGCCGGTCACCTGCGGTCGATCATCGGGTCGATGACCGTCGAGCAGATCATCAAAGAACGACAGAAGCTGGCTTCGGAGGTACTCGACGGGTCCAAGGAGGAAATGATCAAGATCGGACTGACCGTCGATGCCCTGCAGATCCAGTCCATCGACGACGGTGCACTCGGCTACATCCTCGCGATGTCCGCACCGCACAACGCGGCCATTCAACAGCAGGCTCAGATCGCCCAGGCCAAAGCCAATCAGGCGGCCGCCGAGGCCGAGCAGGAATCACAACGAAACCAGGCCGAATTCGCTCGGCAGACCGCGATCGTGCGGGCTCAGTACAAGGCCGAGGTCGACAAGGCACAAGCTGTGGCCGCACAGGCGGGACCACTCGCCGAGGCGCAAGCCCAACGAGAGGTGCTCGCCATGCGGACCGAGCTTGCCCAGCGTGCCGCCGAGTTACGTCAGCAGGAGCTGATCTCGGAGGTCGTCAAGCCCGCCGAGGCCGAAGCCGAACGCGTCCGGATCCTGGCGGTCGCCGACGCCGAGAAGATGAAGATCCAAGCCGAAGCGGCCGCCTCACACAACCGGGTGGCCCTGGACCGGATTCTGATCGACCAGTTACCCGAAATCGTCAAACAGGCCGCCCAGGGCCTGTCTGGGGCGAATCTGACAGTACTCAACGGAGCCGACGGCCTCGGTGAAATAGCAACCGGCCTGGTCGGGCAGGGGCTGGCCATCTATGACTCGCTGCGCGATGGATTCAGCCAATCCCCGTCCCAGGACGAGCCCGACACAATCGGACTCAACACGCCACCCACACGCCAGCCGTGAAGACGATGTGCCCGACAACGGGCACCGACGACACTCGCAACGCCGCCCGAGGTGCCGCGCGAAGTAGAGGAGCACCTGAACAAAGCGACCACGAAGGAACCTCGACTGGCGAACGCCAGCACAGCTTTTCGTAAAGGGTCTGGCACCACGAACCGCGAGTGTTGCAACAACTACTCGAATTCGCGTTTGACCCCCGCCTGCCGGAATGGGGTCGAACGCAGATGCCGTTGATGCGGATCGGCGAAAGACCACCGACCTCCTCACCGGCGTCTTACCCGGCGAGAATGGCCCTGGCTCGCTCGATGCTGTTGTTCGGCTACTTGTCCGGAGGGAACGCCACCGCCGCAGGTCGCAGTCGTCCCCTGCAGCAGGGTGTCGGCTGATGGTGATCGTCACGACGGAGATGAATCATTCGGCACGACGTTGCTGCTACCTCGGCCCCGATCAGCCGGTCAATTCGGATAATGCCCTACCGCGAACAACAGCGCCGTTGACCGACCCTGCCGGCATCGGCCTTCTCAGCGGCATCTCAGGCCGCTGCGGCATACTCGGCCGATGTTGGACCGCCAGTCGCATACGGTCGAACCCGCTCGCATTCGGGGGCCTTTCCCGATGATCATGGGAATGAGGAAGCGCGGTATGTCGCTGCGGGCCCGGGTGAATCTGCTGACCGCGTCGCTGGCCGCGGCCGCGGTCTTCGTGTCCGTCGTGGCGATCTACTTCGTGACCGAGCAGTCCCTGCGTGCTCAGGTCAACGACCGGCTCAGCGCCAACGTCGATGCACTCGCCGCCAGCGCGGCCTCGGGTGCCCCGCTGGCGTTCTTCGGGCTCGGGGGATCACAAACGCTCAAGGTCGCGTTGATCACCGAGGCCGGAGATGTGATCACCGCGGGCACCCACGACGCTCCCTTCGACGACAGGGACGCGTTGCGAACCGGCCCGGAGATGGCGGTGGCGCAGGGCCACGGATCCGGCACCAGCCGGGAACTCGCGGGCTATCAGGTGCTTGCCCGGAAACTGCCCAACGGGCAGACCCTGGTCGTCGCCGAGTCCCTGCAACCGAGCAAGCAGATGCTGAGCAAGCTCCTGCTCGCGCTGTCCTCGCTGGGCGCCCTGATCATCGTCCTGTCGGTGTTTGCGGCTTCGGCCGCGATCAGCACGGGGTTGCGGCCGGTGCGCCGGCTCGTGCTCGCCACCGAACGAATCGCCCGCACCCAGGAACTCCAGCCGATACCCGTGCACGGTCACGACGAACTCGCCCAGTTCACCCGAAGTTTCAACCTGATGCTCGAGGCGTTGACCCACTCCCGTGACCATCAGCGGGCCTTGATCGTCGACGCCGGCCGCGACCTGTTCGCCCCGCTGACCGCGCTGCGCACCAACCTCGAACTTCTGATCATGGCCAGCGACAACGCAGTGCCGACGCTCAGTGACAGCGAACGCCAGGCACTGTCGTCGGACGTCATAGAGCAGATCGGGCAACTCTCCCGAATTGTCGGCGAGTTGGTGGACCGGGCCCGCGAGCGCGATCTCGCTCCTGCCCGCTGACCGAGCCGCCTGATCGGTTATCAGCCCACCGCCGACTCACCGCCCCCGAGGCCCACCCACCGGAACGATGACCACCACTTCCGCAACCCCGCCCCGCTGTCGGCAATGCGAGCGGATACTCGCTGTGCCGCAGCCTCTTCCGAGGAAATAGCCAAAGTTCAGGCAGGAACCGCCCGTCGCTCGTCCCCGCGCGTGTTCGAGGCTCACAAACCGTTCGACTACCCGTTTCCCGATCCCTTTCGGCGATGCCGGGGCCGTCATCGGTCACGGCGAATCGGTGCGCGATTGCCCTTCCTGGACACGTCGGCGTGGACGGTGGCGGCCGCATACCGGACGGCATCGTCGAAGCGACTGCGCACGGTCCGAGAACACTGGACCAGCGCATCGTCGGTCGGGCACCACGCCGCGAGCTCAATGGGATGTGCAGTGGGTTGTCGTTACGGAGTGATGGTCAAAAGGGCGCGGAGACCGCCGAGGGCGCTGCCGGAGAGGGTGATGGTGCCGCCGTGGAGGGAGGCCTGTTGTGCGACGAGGGCGAGTCCGAGCCCGGAACCGCCGACTTGCGGATGGGGTCCTCGTTCGAACCGGCGCAGGACTCGTTGACGCTCGCTGACGGGAAGGCCCACACCGTTGTCGTCGACGCGCAGCTCGAGCAGATGCCCGTGCTCGACCGATCCGGAAGGGGCGGCAGATAACTCGATTTCCGTGGCCCGCCCGTGCGTAATCGCATTGCGTATCAGATTGTCGACTGCGAGCCGGATTCCGTCGGGCCATCCGGTGACGTAAATGGGCTCGTCGCCGCGGATCGTGACACGTACGTTCGGGTCGGTGCGTGCGCACTCCCGTGCCACTCGATCGAGCAATTCGGTGACGTCGAAGGAGATGCGATCTTCCGGCCGCATCAGCTCGCCGGCGGCGAGCTGGCCGAGCGCGGTGACGGTCGATTCGACGCGGCGTTGGGTGCGGATCAGGTCGCCCACGATCTCGTCGAGGTCGCGTTGCGGAAGCTGGTGGGTGCGCAGCATGTCCAGATCGGTGCGCATCGCGGTGAGCGGGGTGCGGAGTTCGTGGGCGGCGGCGGCAGCGAATCCGCGGGCCGAGTCCAAGGCGATCCGGGTGCGGTCCTGCGCTGCTGTCATGCGCGCCCACATATCGGTGATCGCGTCGGAGAGTTCCTCGGCCTCGGCGGCGCCGCGCACCCGGGGAGGCGTGGGGTAGGTGTTCGACGTCAGAGTGCGTGTCTGAGCGATCAGTTGGCGCAGCGGGCGCACCGCCCGACCCGCGAACACCCAGCCCAGCACCGCAGCCAACGCCACGGCCGCAGCTCCGGCGAGCGCAAACCGGCGGGCCGGCGGGCCGACCAGAGCGCTGGTGGGGTTGTCGCGAACTCCCACCGACAGCAGCGCGCCGTCAGTACGGTCCGCCGGAACGGTGCGCACCCGGTAGGTGACCCCGCGAACCACTTCGGTGGTCAACCCGGCCGGGGCCGGTGGCAGGGTCACCGGTGTCGACTCGAGGACAGTGTCGCCGGATCGCAGGGTCGCGACGTACCCCTGCCCGCGGCTGATCGGATTACCGGCACTCGCCAACGCCTGTGCCACCGCGTCGACCCGGCGGTCGCGTTGCTGATACTCGTTGTTCACCCAGGTCACCGCGGACGCCCCGGCTCCGACCAGCACGACGAGCGCGGCCGCGAGCCCGGCGGCCCACGCGACCCGGGCCCTCACCGATAACGAACGCTGCGGCCTCGTCACCGCGTCGGCTCCTCGCGGACGACGAACCCGACACCGCGCACGGTCTGGACCACCCGGGCGGCGCCTCCGGCCTCGAGTTTCTTGCGGAGGTAGCTGATGAACACGTCGACGACGTTGGTGTCGGCGGTGAAGTCGTATCCCCAAACCTGCTCCATCAACCGCTCCCGCGTGATGACGACGCCGATGTTCTCACTGAGCACGGCGAGCAATTCGAACTCCCGCTTGGTCAGATCGACCCGGACGCCGTCGACGAAGACGAGCCGACTGGCCGGGTCGAGATGCACGGAACCGATCGTGCGCGCGCTGCCGCGATGCTGGAGCATTGTGCCCCTGCGCAGCAGCGCACGCAGCCGGGCCACCAGTTCGGCGATGTCGAACGGTTTGATCAGGTAGTCGTCGGCGCCCGCCTCGAGGCCGGCGACCCGATCGTTGACGGTGTCCAAGGCGCTGAGCACACAGATGGGCACCTCGTTGCCCATCGCCCGCAACGCGGTGACCACTGCGACGCCGTCGAGGCCGGGCATCTGGATGTCGAGCACCACCGCGTCCGGGGGATCCGCGGCGACCTGACGCAGCGCATCCCGACCATCCACAGCGGTGTCGACTGTGAACCCCGACATCCGCAGGCCGCGGCCCACCGAATGCCGGACATCGGGGTCATCGTCCACCATCAAGATCCTCGGATCAGCGCTCATACCCGACAATCTTGCCGCCGATCATCCACGTCGGGGCTATCGCATCCGGCACTGCTGGCGCAGAGCGTGTTCGGCCGACCGGGCGTCCTTCAACGCGGCAGCGACATCGGGGTGTGCACCGAAGTACGCCTTGGCATCCTCTTTGCGGTGGTCCTTCGGTTCCCCGCGCAGAGCGGTCAGTTCCTGGTCGACATCGGGGTGCGCCTGCAGATACGCCGACACCTTCGGGGCACTGTCGGCGCGGGCGGCGGCGATCTGGCCCACCGTGCACACGGTGGCCGGTTTCGTCCTGTCGTCGAGGTGGGAGGTCGGTGCCGCCTGAGCTGCGGAGATCGTCACCGCCCCTACAGCGCATACTCCCACTGCGATGACCGCTGCCCGCCGAGCAATCCTGTTCATCCGTGCCATCTCCGCACTCCCGTCTTGGTGGAACATCCGGCCCTCGGCCGCACACTGGAAGGCTAGGAGGCATACCTTCAGATCACGGTAATCGCGTCTGAAGAAACTCTGAGAACTCGGTCCCACAGACCTGCACCAGCTTCTCGGCGAACGCGGCCGTAGGGGGTTGGGCAACCTCACCCCCGAGTATCTTGCCGTTCGACCAGCCGCTCGCCGAATCCGAATGTATGGCTGACCCATGATTTTTAAGGTTCCCGGTGGGCCGTCGGTGCTACTTCTGATCCTGCCGCCGAAAGGCCCCCTTCTTCGGCCCGTAATCCGCCCGATATCTACAACGTCCTGACCCGCTACGACTTCCATAGATTCCACGACCCGACGGATGTCGGGGATGGAGCGGATGGTGAAGGCTTTGCCCTCTCCCCTTACTCAACCTCTGGTTGCGTACTGACGGTCCACGGCACGGCCGGGCTTGTCCGTAAAGACCTGGGGGCTGGCGAGGGTACGTCAGCGCGCTCGCGACCGGCGACCCCGTTTCGGCACACCTGTACCGGGCTCGGGACAAATGCGGGGCCGGTGGAGGATGCGCGAGGTCGATGCACCGGCGCTTACCGAATGGCTTTACTATTCGGCGGATCACCGTTGGGCTGCCGATTGCCTGGGCGAGGCGGCGCGGACCGCGGGCACCGCGGATGGTTCGATGTAACCCCTGGGTTCGGTGGCCACGATTCCCATGCAGGTCGGATGACACATTCGGAGGTTCGGGACGGTGGCAGGTCAGACACGACGGAATCCGGCGCCGCGTCACGCCCTGCGGCAACCGCATCTGAGCCGACGCAGCCGTAGTGCGGTGACCGGCCTGCGGGTCCTGTCCGCGGTCCTGTCGGGCGCGGTCCTGGTTGTCACCGGCCTTGGATGGCATGTCTATCACGGCGTCGCCGCCGGGCTGACCCAGTCCGGGGCGCTTGTCGGGGAGCCCACCTCCAGCGGTAGCGATCAGAACATTCTGGTGATGGGCCTCGACAGCAGGCTGGATGAAAAGGGGCAGCCACTTCCGGCCGACATCTACGATGCACTGCACGCCGGTGACGACAGCGTCGGCGGCTACAACGCCAACGTGTTGATCTTGCTGCATATCCCGGGCGACGGTTCGAAGGCAACCGCAATTTCGATTCCCCGCGACGACTACGTCGATTTGGCCGGGTGCACAGCCAATCCATGCACCGGCAAGATCAAACAGGCGTACGGGGAGGCGGCCGACACCGCCCGCAAAGCGATGTCGGCACGCGGCGTGACGGATGCGACGCAACTCGAACAGCAATCCCGCGACGCGGGGCGGAGGGCCGAGATCGCCACCGTCAGAAAGTTCCTCGGTGGCGTGCCGATCGACCACTTCGTCGAAGTGACGTTGGTCGCCTTCTTCCAGATCGCACAGGTGGTGCAACCGATCGAGGTGTGCCTGAACGAAGATACTTCCGACAGCTATTCCGGGGCGAAATTCCATCAAGGTGTACAGGAAATCGATGCCGCGCAGGCGGTGGCATTCGTGCGGCAACGACGCGACCCGAACACCGATCTGAACTTCACCGACCTGGATCGGGACCGCCGACAGCAGGCATTCATCGTCTCGCTGTCGAGGAAATTGCAGCAGAACGGGACACTGACCAGCATGAGCAAGCTGCAGGGAATCCTCGATGTCGCGAAGCAGAACATCGCCGTCGACAGTGACCCCGATGTGGCCTCGTTCGCGACGACGGCCAGCAAACTCACCGGCGGCAACATCGCGTTCTACACCCTTCCCATCGATCATTTCGGGCAGAACGACAACGGTGAGGACGTCAACATCGTCGATCTCTCCGCAATCCACACCACCGTCGCGCAACTGCTCGGACATGGATCCACTTCCGGATCGACACATATCGAATCCACCCCCACGCCCACCAGAACGGGCCCTGTCGACGGCGCCGAGGGGACAGTGCTCGACATCGTCAATTCCAGCGGCCGGACCGGGTTGGCTGCGCAGTTCGAAGCAGACCTCTCCGCGCGCGGATTCACCCAAGGCTCAGCGACCACGGGCGCGGTGCACCCCGCCTCCACCCTCGAATACGGCTCCGGCGCTGAACAACCCGCGCAGCAGCTCGGCGAGATCACCGGACTTGCAGCGGTCGCGCGCACCGACCTCCCAGCTCACACGGTGCGACTGACCGTCGGAACCGACTTCACAGTGCCAGCCGCTCTGTCCGTCCCCACCTCGACATCATCTGCGCCCACCGGCACCACGACGCCACCCGCCCCGATGACCCCGGTACCAGCCACCGGCACGGGCGAGAATGCTCCCGCTCCCACCGATCTGACCAGCCTCTCCGGCGCCGACGTACCGTGCGTGAAATGAGGCAGCTGCACGCCAGGCGCGGTGCAGGGTCCATGCATGCGCGACGCCGGAGGGAGGACACATACACCGGCCCAGCGCTGGCATTGTGATGATGCGAATGATCGGCTCGCCGACCACCGGCCGGTTTTGCATGGTGGCGCGGGCGCACTGGGCGGCGATGTCCGCACTGGTGTCCGCGGCCGCGATCCCGCCGCCGAGATACGCGGCGTACGTGGTCGCCGCCCGGCACGCAAGGCGCGAAGCATCATGCCACGGCTTGAACGACGCAGCGCCAACTGAGTCGCGCACAGTCGGCCCGCCAGGGAATTGACGCACTGGTCGCGGTCCCGAGTGTCGGTCGGTGCCGTGATGTCCTCGACGACCTCACCTGTGACGTCCGCGTCGGCCACGGGCGAAGAGGTCCGGCGGTCCCCGTGAGATGCGCGGCACACTGTCTACGCATCGCCCCGCATCCTGCGCACGCTTCGGATCGCATCGACCGGGGACCAGGTGCCCTTGCGTGATCGGACCAGCGGGTAGCACCCCAGACCGAGAAGGACCGAGGTGAAGTGCCCGACCGCCGTGAAGTTCAGATCCACGAACAGCGGCAGCGCGTAGAACACCAGCACCCCCGCGACATAGACGTACCGCCACGGCGCCGCAATCCGGTACGTCAGCACCGCGATCACCCCGGCCAATCCGTAGCTGACACCGTAATCGAGGGTGTCGACCGCTGACGTGGGGGCGTAGCCGTGGCGGATCGCCCAGTACAGTGCCCCCTCACTAATGTACGTCGCGCCGACGTGCGCGATCACCACCACACACAACCACCGAAGAGTCCCCAGCCAACGCTCCGCCGGGACATGGAAGACGTTGAACGAAATGAAATAGGTGAACCATCCGCCGCCGGCGAGCCAGAAGGCACTCGAGATCAATACCCGAACCGGGTCCTCGGCAAGATGATGCAAGTTGGTCGATCGATTACCCAGCACCACGTCCAAGGCGTCCGAGGGCAGGTACCTCATCACCACCGAGGTCACCAGCAGTATCGCCAACCAGATGTAGGTCCCCGGCGCCCGCCGAACATACATCCACGCGGCCCGCAGAAAGGACCGAAGTCCTGACGAGAGGGGGACGTCCATCAGAATAAGTGTGCACCGCTCCCGCCTTCTTCGCAGCACAGGGGCAGGTGCAATGCCACCAAGGATTCTCCAGGTGGTACGCCGGGACGACAGCATGCGGAACGGGCACGGTGCAGAACACATTCCACTCACTGATCGGCTTTCCGGTCGGGTGCCCCTGGTGGCCGCGCAGGCCGCAATCGCCACCGACTTGACCACCGCTCACCACTGAACCACTGCGCATCCGACACCCTCCGATACGCCGAACAGGCCTGGGTTCAGTGGCGACGCCCGGACTGGTTGAGTCAGGCGAATCGGATGATCGACAGGACCCCGGCGACCAGGCAGTAGACGGCGAACGGGGTCAACGTCCTGGTCGTGAAGTAGCGGGTGAGGAACTTCACCGACAGGTACGCGGCGACACCGGCGACGAGCGCCCCGACCAGGATCTGCCCGTGCATGCCGTCGCCCTGCGGGCCGGCGAGGGTGGGCAGTTTGAGAACACCGGCCGCCAGGATGACCGGGGTGGCCAGTAGGAAGGCGAACTTGGCGGCGTCCTCGTGGCTCAGTCCGCGGAGCAGGCCGCCGACGATGGTCACGCCCGAGCGGCTGATCCCGGCGAGGAGGGCCAGACTCTGGATCACCCCGATGCCCGCCGCTTCCCGATAGTTCAGGGCGGCCAGGGCCCTCTCCCGCGGTTCGTCCGACACCGCGTGCGGGGGTGCCCCGACCACGACCGGCTCGACCGCCGCGGCGGCCCGCCGTCGCAGCACCTCGCCGACCGCGAGGACGACACCGTTAACCGTCAGAAAGATGGCGGCGGCCAGCGGGGTGGCGAACAGGGTGCGCAGCGGGTGTTCGAGGAGCAGACCCAGGATTCCGACCGGGATGGTGGCCACGACGATCAGCCAGGCCAGCCGCTCGGTGGAGGTCTCGATGCTGCGGGTGCGGACGGTGGTGACGAACGCGCCGATGATTGCCGCCCAGTCGCGGGCGTAGTAGATCAGCAGTGCGACGGCGGTCGCGACGTGCAGGGCGACGATGAAGGCGAGGAACGGGGTACCGGAGTCGGAGTCGCCCTCGGTGACCAGGGTTTCCCATGAGCCGCCGAGCCACGCGGGCAGCAGGACCGAGTGGCCCAGGCTCGAGATCGGGAACAGTTCGGTCACGCCCTGGAGGGCGCCGAGGACGATCGACTGGGGGTAGGTCAGTGCAGACACCCGGACAGCATGGACGCCGCGGTGACCATCGGCAACCCGGACGGCACCCGCCCGAGAATTCGGTGCGGCTCGGTTCCAGCGCTGTGGGGCAGGGGTTTTCGCCATATCCACAGATGGCTGCATGACGGTACGCGATGATGGTTGAGAATTCGCTGAGAGCGGGCCACGGTCACCGGACATTCCGGACCACATGGGCGCGACGAAGCAGGACGTGATGCAGCAACAATTTTCAGAGTCAGGTCCGGGCTGTAGCATTCCGGATCGTCGGCGGTCGACGCCACCCGTCCGTCGCGTGTTACCCGATGAGGTCAATGTGTCGAGGGATCGGAACACCGCTGCTGGTCTCGGGGCCCCACCCTCCTCGACGATTCCGCTCGGAGACGCCCCGGCACGGCGAGGCGACCGTCCACCAACGGGCCATTTCGCCCGTACTTCCCGGGGTACCGATCCGGGCAAAGCGCACTGCGAGTGATCTCGAAGCCGGTGCCGCGACGCTCAACAGCAGGCCTCGGAAGGCATTCGGATGGAGGACTCCTGCCGAAGCCCTCAACGATCATCAACTCTCGATCCGACAGGGCGGCGGTGCGACGACCCCGTGACCCTGGGCTGTGAACCGACGTTCCCGTGCTGCCCCTCCCCGCCGGCCGAGCGCGGGTCGCAATGCGTACCGGCCGACGGGGTCGAGACCGCCCGAGAATGGGAGCGAGCGGCGTTGACCACACTACGGCGGAAGGCCTTCACCGTCCCTGGCTTTGGACATCGACATGTCAGCGGTGCGTAGGTAATCGTCACGTTCACGGTTCTCAGCATTCAAGAAGATCGGGTTCTGTGTGCCCGTGGATTACGGATCGCCCGAGATGGAGGATCTCCGACACGATGAACCGGAGGAGGATCGAGTAGTTCGGCGACATCACGCCAGCTCAGTACCTCACGTCCAGGCGCCATCGGGCACACCACGAAATGTCGATGTGAACTTCCGGTCAATATACCGGCACCCTTTCGCCGCGGTGGCTACGCTCAGGATGATTTGTCGTATCTGTTGCGGTGCAATCTGAATGGGGTAGTCATGACGGTCATCAGCACTTCTCGATCTGGGAACAAGAGGTTTACGCGGGCCTTGGCGGTCGCGGGGATCGCCGTGCTCGCCATGGTCATGGGCAACGGCACCGCCTCGGCCGGCGTGGACAATTCCAGCTCCGTCGTCGACGCGCGAGGCAATCGGATCGAGGTTCTACAGGGTGATACCCAGTATCAGGTGGCCGCTGGACGGTGTTCCCACCAGTGTCGAGTTCTTCCACAACGGTTACGCCGGGGTCAACATCACCGGCCCGAACGCGGCAGAGTTCACGGGCACCAAGCTCACCGTCGGCTACCAAATCGGCTACCCGATCGCATTGTCCGGCGCGACCATCGTCCTCAATTCACCCGGGCTGGGGTTCGTGATCGGTTCGAGCAACGGGATCAACCTGGGGATCCTCCCCGATCCATCACTGAGCCTGAACGCGGGCACCAACGTCGGACTCGTCGGTGACATCATCCCGTCGCAGGAACTCGACATCGACCTGGCACCGGGCGGCATCACCACCGTCCCGCTGCTGGAAAACCAGTCGTTCGACGGACCGTCGGCGTCGGTGCGCATGCAGGGTGTCCATGGCTCCATTTCCGGTGCGCTCGGTGCGGTCACCATCCGGCCGTACGCCACCGCCGTGACTTCCAGCGGTGACACCGTCACCACGTACGGTGTGCCGCAGAAACTCAACTAGTCGCGAGACAGTCGCAGGCGGCCGCGGAGAGCCGCCTGCGACGGCGAGCCTGACGATGAACGTCCGCCGGAGCCCGTCGGCCACCGAGGGCAACCGTCGCCTCGATGTCTCCTCGATCAGCTCGGCCGCGCACCCCACGACGACCCCGAGCAGGAATCCTCCGCCACGGCCGTAACTGCGTCGATAGCGTCCCGGGGTGTTCCGCCAGGTCCACTCGGCGGGCAGGGAACACCCCCAGCGGCAGACCGACGAGGATGATAATGATTCTGCCGGCGATCGCACCGAATAGGCGAGATCGAGAGCATGCACGAGCCGTCTGAAATTGGTCAGCACCACTGAAATCGGGTGTGTTGCGCGGTGTATGACCGTCCGCTGCTGAGAAAATGCTGATACGTTGGACTTATCTGAGAATACGTCGCGCTGATCGTGCACACCGTTGCCCGTGAGTAGGATTCACCTCGTGCCGCAGCTCGTCGCAACCGATACGTGGCATCTCGGCCCCGCCGGACACCTCCCCGGACGTGGCAGCGGGGGTCGTTCACGTAGACCGCTTCTACACCCCTGAACGACGACGCGATTCACCCTACGCTCCGCGCAGGCCGCCGGAACTGCTCCTACGGGCCCGGGTCTGACCGCACCTCGAATGACGCCGCGTCGCCCGCACCGTCTCGGTGCCAACCGGTTCCGCCACCATCACCGCCCCGTAACAGAGGGCCAGCGCGGGCCGGCCTTCGTTTCCGCCACCTCGCATCCACGCGCGAGGGGTCCATGGTGGTACGCGTCAGGTGCTCGGGACCTACCCGGGAAGACGGGCCCTATGCACCATCAGCGGGTGGGAGGCTGGGAAAAAAACCCGTCGGCCTCCGGCAGACAGGTGAACACCAGGCGCAGGGAGCGGTCCGTCCCCACCGCACACCCCACGAGCCGCTTCCAGTCGGCCACGACGTTCGAAACCCGGACAAGGCGATCACACCGATCGAGCATCCGACCCGAGCCGGACGAGCCGCAGAACCCCTCCTCGCTGCGACGAGCAGCTCATCGGTCACCGCCTCCGCATGAGCGCGTACGCACCCCACAGCAGCACCACGATCGCCACTCCGGCGACGATGATCGGCCAGAACGGCATGACCCGAAAGGCGACGGAGTCCGCCGTGCGCTCGGCGGCGGTGAAAATCCAGATCACGGCGAACCGACGGATCGCCCTCGATCCACCGTGTCCACCACCCCAACGCGGGCCCTGCGACATTCGCATACCCACATTGTCGCTCTCGATTATCGCCCTCAGCGATCGGGTGCCGCATCGCCCACCGACCGGCGCCGGTCGCGCCACCCCGCACGCGACGATCCACCCGTTTTCCCAGGTCGCCCTGTCATTGCACAAATTGACCCTCGCCATTCCCTCGCGGGACTCAGCGACCACCGAATCCAGGGAACGGCTCCAGAAACATCTCGATCGGTCGGCTACCGCACACACCCACACCGAGCAGGGCGATACGATGATCTACTGCTCGGCCACCCTCCTCCTGGTCGCTCTGGCCATCGCAGCGGTCCATCTTCGCGAACACAAGACGGACCCGTCGCGTCCGCTCACGCTGCTCGTCGCCGTCCTGGCGCTCGTCGTGGCAGCCGGGAGCATCGATCAGGTCTACCGCATCGGCGAATCGGGTTCGCGCGCCGCCTGGAGCGACGCCGTCTCCCCCACCGGCTCAGCCCCGTAACGCCGACCGAGCGACTGCCGTGCATCCGAGACGCTCGCCGCATCGTCGGTCTCACTCGTCTACCCACAGTGATCGTGTGGGTCCGGCGCGTTCCGCGAGTACACGTGGGCGCAACGTGCGAGTACGGTGAGTAAACGTGGGCGTACGGTGCGTCGAGAATCGACGATCAGCAGCTGTAGGTTCCGGCGATCCGTGCCGGTCCCGCCGCCGTCCAACCCGCCGTCGGCGGTCAGGCCCCGATCAACGGCGACATCGTCATGACCGGAAACCTCATGACCGGCAACGAGATCCCAGACGTGATCGACACACTGCGCAGCGGCGGCCTCGACGTCGTCGAGGCCCACAACCACATCCTCGACGACCAGCCCCGCCCGTTCTCCCCGCACTTCTCATCCGTCGGCGACAGCCTCACCCTGGCTACCACGATGTGCGAGGCGATCTCCGACGTCACGCCCGGAACCTGACCATCCAGAGCAGACAGGAGCCGGATGGACACCCGCACCGGTGACCGGCACGGCCCGAGACCAGCCCGGCTGCTGCCCGCACTCATGATGGCATCGACCCTGATCTGCGCCTGTTCCTCCGAGCCATCGTCGCCGGACAGTCGCCCGCTGCCGCTGCATTCGGTCGCGGAAATTGCCCTCCCCGGAGACAATTCACGCTTCGACTACGCCAGTCTCGACCCCGAGCGGGGACTGCTGTTCATTGCACACCTCGGTGCCAGCGAGGTCATCGAAGTCGATATTCATAGCCGGCAGGTCGTCCGGACGATCCCGAACCTGTCCCAGGCGCACGGCGTCCTCGTCGTGCCCGAGCTGCGCCGGGTGTACGTCACCGCCACCGGCGACAACCGCCTGGTCATCCTCGACGAAGACACCGCCGCCGTGCTCGGGCAGGCCCCCACCGGTGACTACCCGGACGGGATCGCGTACGACCCGGAACGCGGTGCAGTGTGGACCACCAACGAATCCGGCGGCACCGAAACGGTCATCGACGCCGCCACCGCGCAGGTGCGCGGCACCGTGGACCTCGGCGACGACGTCGGGAACGTCGTCTACGATCCGGTCGCCGACCAGATGCTGGTCGCCGTGCAGGGCCGAGACGATCTGGCCGCCATCGACCCCGAAACACTCACCGTTACCCGCCGGATCCCGTTGCCCGGCTGCCGCCACGACCACGGGCTCGCCCTCGACCCGCAAGCGCGGCTCGCGTTCGTCGCCTGCGACGACAACGCCACCCTACTCACCGTCGACCTCACGAACTGGCAAGTCACCGGTACCGCCGGGGTCGGCACACGACCCGATGTCCTCGCCTACGACCAAGGCGCGCACCGCCTCTACGTCGCCGCCGAGAGCGGCACCGTCAGTGTGTTCGACCAGCAGGGCGGACACCTCACCGCGATCGGGTCCGGGCACCTCGCCGACGGCGCACACGTCGTCGCGGTCGACGAGAGCACCCACCACACCTACTATCCGGTGCCCACCGGAACCGGAAGCCATCCCGCCCTCCTCGAACGCGCACCCACGCCCTGACCTCGGGACCGAGGTCGGCTGTAGTCGGCAACGACGGAATACCGGACCGACGCTGCGAGTCTCCTGAGTCCGGAGAAGTGGTCGTTGATGGACGGTATTCGCATCCCGCTGGCGACGTCCCGACAATCACCTCATCAACACCAATCCACGCTACGAACCAACCACGCAGGTCCTGCTGCGTGGCACGACACAACGCCGGCGTGGGGTTGGCGCTGGCGGCCGCGCACACCGAATAGGTTCGGGCTCGCGACCGTGGGCGTTATGGCTTTTTGAACACGTCATTGAGGGTGACGGTGCGCAGGTTCCGGTTCCGGATGATCTCGACGAGTTTCGGGTAGACGTGGGTGACCGGCAGATAGTTGAGATGCCCGATGACGATTGCCTGCGGCGTGAAGTACTGGGTGGCCATCTTCACGATGTAGTCCTCGGTGATCAGCGAGGAATCCGACAACGAGCCGTACCACAGCGTCGGCACCGTGTAGCCGAGGTCGGCGGCCACGGAATCAACGGCGGCATTGTGTTTTCCGTACGGCGGCCGGAAGTACGGTGCGGCGTCGACGCCGTAGGTGTTCGTCAGGAACGTGTGGTTCTTGGTCAGTTCGTCGGCGATCCGACTCTTCGATACGGTCGTCAGGTCCGGGTGGGACCAGGTGTGGTTGCCCAGCTGGATCTGACCACTCTCGACGAGAGGCCGCAGGAGTACGGCGTTGTCGGTCCACGAGTCGTATTGGCCGTTGACGAAGTAGGTGAGTCGGACCCCGGTGTCCTTCGCGAACTGGGTGTAGAGCCGGACGACGTCGCTGTTGACGCCGTCGTCGACGGTGAGCGCGAGGAGGTCGCCGTTGCCGGGCAACGCGGTCAAGGCGCCGCCGCCGGGCGACGGGATACGGGATGCGGGATGCGGGTGGCGGTGGTGGAAGTACCGCCGGCGCAGGGGACGCCGCCGGCGTCGAAGGAATGCCCGGATCGGTGGGGTCGGGCACGGCGGTACCCGGGGTTTCTGCGCTGCTGATGCTGCACCCGGCGGCGCCGACGACGGTTGCCGCGGCGAGAGTCAAGAATTGGCGTCGATCCACGGCCGAATTGTAGGGTCGCCATCAACCTCGACGTGTGTGCAACGCCCTTCGTCACACGATCGGCACTCGAGACCCCCGCGCCACCACGCTGAGGAGTGGCAGGGCGGGGACCGACGTGCCACCGCACGGTTACAGCGAACCGCCGCGCACGGTGAATTCCACTCGTGGGCAACGGCATGCATGATAGGGGCGGAGGTGTTCTCCGCCAAATCTCAGTTCTCAGCGCTCTCTCAGCGTGGAACGCTCATACTCCGTGCAACACCAGATGTACGTAATGCACCGATTCGAGAACCTCGTCTATTCCCGCGACAACGCGCAACGCGCCGATGTTTGCTCCGCGTCCGTCTTGTTGAGCGCCAATCCAACAGCCGCCACCCGACCGTGCGAGCCCGAATTGCATGGTGGACTTACTCGCTCCCCCTGGCCGCTGTTCAGGAGTTCGAGTCGGCCGAGACCGGCGAATGCGCGTTGCACGGGGTCCTTCGCCTCTGCTGCGGCGGCTTTCTACCGACGCAAACACCCGGACGACCCGCTACCTTTTGCGTCGTGTGTGGCCGTGGGCGGTAGACGGTAGGACCACCGAGTCATGCGCAACCAGCGGTGGCTGGGTGTGGCCCCCGCCGGGCCGCATCGAAAAGGTAGGTGCGCCACCGTGAACAGATACGAGTTGCGGCCCGCACTCTTGAACCAGCTGACCGCCAGATCCGCAGCCCGCGCAGGCCGGGTCGGTCCAGCGCCCGCCCTGCCCTCCATGCGCCGTTGATCAGTCGATGGATTGCATCAGCCGCCACCCGCGGCGTGCGGTAACGAAACCGGAGATCGCGCCGAGGACCGCGCTGATGATCAAGCCGGCCGCGAGAAACGGGATAGGGTTCACCGATTCCATCCTCCCGGTGGTCTCGTCGGCGCCGAGCGGTTCGTATCTGCCGATGTAGAAGTGCGCCGGGTATGACAGCCACCAAGCGAACAGGCTCGTACACACCAGGCCCGCACCGAGTCCGAGGGCTGCTCCGATCAGCATCAGTGTTCGCACAAGATCAACTTCGCATCATCGGCTGTGCTGTTACCGAGCTTCCCGGCGCGGGCTCGTCACGGACTTTCCCGGCCTCAATTGCACGAAATTCGTGGTCGAGGCGCTGCGCGGTTCTCTGTAGTAAAAAGTGTACTCACCTGGCTTTTTCAATCGAGACGCTGCGGAAGGTTTCCTACAGCAGTCACCCCGCATGAACCATGAGTGACACGGAGCGACACCCGAGTCGCCGCTTTTCGAGCATGTCGATTGTTGGTTCACGGCGATTCCGACGATTCCCTGCACCGCCTCGTCGGCTGGGCCGAGGTGATCAGCCCCCGCCTGTGACGTCAGCTGAACACCTTCGTGTAGGAATTCCAGCCGGTACCGACGGTCTTGCCGCCCCCACCCGCAGTCCACAGGGGACTGCCGTCCCTGAAACCGTCGTGGCGATACCACTGCATGTCGCCGTTCGGCCTAATTCCATACAGCACGCCGAAATATCCGCCGAAGGATTGTGGGTAGGTCCAAACGGTAGCAACATTCTTCCCACCGCCGCCCGCGGTCCACTCCTGACCTCCGTTCTGCCACCCGTCGTGGCGATACCACTGCAGGTCGCCGTTCGGCTTGACGGCGTAGAGCATTCGCGGGAGGTCGGGCTCCTCGTAACCACCGACGTGCATGCTGGAGCCGAAAAAGACAGCGGAATACGAGTTCCAACCCGTTCCGACGCGGATACCTCCACCGCCGGCCGTCCAATCCTGGCTACCGGTCTCATACCCGTCGTGGCGCTACCACCGCATGTCGCCGTTCGGTGTGATCGCGTAGATCACACCAGGGCCGTGCAGAACGGTCGCGTACGACTGCCATCCGGTGCCGACCTTGATCCCGGCAGGGCCTCCGGCCCAGTCGTTGGTGCCTTCTCGCCACCCCTCGTGTCGAAACCAGTGCATGTCGCCGTTCGGCTTGATTCCGTACATGACGCCGTCAAAGGCGCAGAGCACCTTCGAGTAGATGTCCCAGCCGGAATTCACCGTCACGCCGCCGCCACCCGCAGTCTAGGCTCCGCTACCGTCCTGCCACCCGTCGTGGCGGTACCACTGCAGATCACCGTTCGGCTTGATCGCATAGATGACCATGAGTATGTCGGTGTCGGACATGGCTAAGTCCCTTCGAAGGCTCCGAACGTGACCCGGCGGACCACCCTTCCACTCTCGTTCCTGCACGGGTGAACTGATAACCACCACAGGGGTGGAGGAGGCGCACCCTATGGTCACACCGCGTAGCAGGCCTTCCGCCCGACCCGCGCGCTGGATGACGGTTCCGGGCCGCTGGGGTCAAGGTCGCGGTCCTGTCGCGACGACAGTCGCCGTGGGTGGATCCGCCGCGGTTGGTTTGCGGTCGGCCGGTGTGCCGCAAAGGGTGACCTGACTGCTCAATGCCCACACCCTGCTGCGGTACATCGACCCCGACCCGCCTCAATAGCTCCGACGGTGGCACGCGGCCGCTGCGTCAGTGACGGGCGTCACATTAGATCTGGGGGTGGTCGGCGTAACGTTCCCGGCCCTTCCGGACACCGTTCGAGTAGCCGCAGACGCTGGGCCCGCGGCATCCGAACTAGGACCACCGATCAGCATGAGCACCACACAGCTTCACCCGATCACCCGTTCCGCCACCAGCACTTCCTCCTGGAAGCGCCTGGCTACCGTCGCCGCCGCGACCGTCGCAGTCGGCCTCGTCCCGGTCGCCGCCGCGAACGCCACCACCACCGCACCGGCCCCCGCGCAGCCCGTCGCCGCCGCCGTCACCCACGACAACCCTCTCGACCGCGACAACGACATGCAGCAGCAACGTCAGCACGACCGCCAGCGGGACCAGCGGCAGGACCGGCGCGCCGACACCACCATCCTCGACCAGATCCTCCTCGACGGCGCGGCCAGCAGCAGCACCCAGCTGTAGCGCGGCCGCCTGACCAGGGGCCTGCGGCGATCAACCGCTTTCCCACAAGGCCTGACTGGCTCGCATCCGACGTCACCCGTTTTTCGAACCCGGCGAGAAGACCATCATGAGCACGACCGACACCCGCACGACCGAGACGGCCGGCACCACCGCCGCCACCACATTCAGTAGTACCGCCGACCTGACCAGTGCGCTGATTCGCGCGGCGATCGCGCACGGCGAACACGAGAAGCGCACCGGGGCAGAGGATCCGAACTGGCCCGACTGGTACGCCGCCTACATGGTCGCCGAACAGGCCGGAGCAGAGCTGCCCGCCTAACTGTCCTCGAAATCAACCACCGATTTGCCCCTCACCCTGCCCTGCTCTCCAAGGAGAACGCCATGTCCACGATCCACCTGCACCAGACCACCACCGCCACCCCGGAACAATTCCTCGACGCGCTCACCGACTTCGGGCCCGGCCGCGAGACGCTGTTCGGTAACAGCGCCGACGACTACCTGCAGGTGCACGAACTCGGCACCACCCAGGCCGATGTCACCGAAGGCTCCGGCGGGGCCTGGGAACGCCTGCACTACGATTGGACCGACCCCCACCGCATCGTCATGACGACCACCGATTCCAACCTGTGGGGCGGAAAGTCCGGCCACACCTACACCCTCACCCCGATGCCCGATGGGACCACCGACGTCGACGCCGTCGTGGTCCGCGACGGCAAGAACCTCAAAGGACGAGCGCTCGGGGCCCTGCTCGGCGTCTTCGGCACCCGCGTCCTGGGAAAGCCGTTCGACAACACCGTCAAGGCCATCGAAGCCCGCAACCACAGCCCCAAGACGGCGAACAACACCTGAACCCGGCAGTCGCGCCGTCGGGCACCGCAACTGAGGTGCTCGACGGCGCCACCGTGTCCGGCAGATCCGCCGAGCGAAGGCGAGCCGGTGATGTCCGTGTCGGGCGGACCTGAGGTTCCCCCCGGAAAGTGGACACCGACTTGGCGGGACACCGGTCCCGCTGGAAGGATGTCCGTATGCCCCCTCGCAAGCGTCGGTCGTTCACGACCGAGTACAAGGTCGAGGCTGCCCACCGGGTGATCGACTCCGGTCGCACCATCGCAGAGGTCGCCCGAGAACTCGGCCTCAACGAGAGTCTGTTGGGTGAATGGGTCAAACTCGAGCGGCGCAGAATCGCCGCCGCAGAGTCCCACGGAGAGAAGCCTTTGGACGCGGCCGAACACGCCGAGCTACTCCGATTGCGAAGGCAGGTAAGCGAACTCGAGAAGGACAACGCTTTCCTGGTAAAAGCTTCGGCGTACTTTGCCGCGATGCAGAAGAACCGACCCGGTTCGATCTGATGGCCAAGTACGCCGGCCCCGACAACATCGAAGAGACCGCCGGCACCGCCGCGCCGGAAGGTGAACGGTTCTCGATCCTGCGGATGGCGAGACTGCTGGAGGTGTCCACATCGGGCTACTACCAGTACGTCAAGCGCAGAGTCGCCACGGTGTTGACGCCGAGGCAACAGCGTCGCGCCGACCTCGAAGTCAAGATCGTCGAGATCCACCGGGAATCGAAGGGTACCTACGGGTCGCCGCGGGTCACGGCCGAGTTGCGGGCGCGTGGTGAGGTGGTGAACGCCAAGACCGTGGCCAAGATCATGGCCTCGCTCGGTGTGGAGGGCATCAGCCCGCGCACGTTCAAGGTCAAGACCACGGTGGTCGATCCGCAGGCGTCGTTCCCGCCGGATCTGATCGAGCGGCACTTCGATCGGGGCCGGCTCGATGCGGTCTGGTTTACCGACATCACCTAATGGGTGAGTCGGACCAAACGATCCGACACGCACAAGGCGACTGGCGGGAGGTCCCTGAGATATTACCGATCCGGGCGCAGTCTGAGCAGTGAGCCGCTGGGAGGTGATCACTGCTGTGAGGGCATCCGACTGTGTGAGAGGTCTCAAGGTAGACGGTGACCCTGCCAGTCGCTGGGGGCACGTGATCGGCTTGTGAGATGCCGCGCCAAAGAGCGCTTTCCATTAGGTCGCCGCACAACCCCCGGAGCTCACAACAGAATACGCCGCTGGACAGGAGGTCGCACATGAGCATCAACTGCGGGATCGATTGGGCCGAAGTGCATCACGATGTCGCCCTGGTCGACGAGAACGGCACCGTCATCGCCCGGAAACGCATCGACACCGGCACAGCGGGATTGACCGCACTGCTGGAGGTAATCGCCGAGAGCGGAGGCGCACCGGGCACCACCCCTATCGCGATCGAGACCGACAAGAATCTGCTCGTCGTGGCGCTGATGGAAGCAGGATTCACCGTCTACCCGATCAACCCCCGTGCGGTGGCCCGCTACCGCGAACGCCACGGACAGGCCGGCGGCAAGTCCGATCCGGGTGACGCCGCGATCCTGGCGAACATTCTGCGCACCGACCGAGCGATGCACCGTCCGATGCCGGCGATCAGCGAACACGGCCGGGCGATCAAGGCCCTCGCACGTCAGCACCAGGAGGCGATCTGGGCGCTGCATCAGACCATCAGCCGACTACGCTCTGTGTTGCTGGAGTTTTATCCTGCTGCACTGCAAGCATTTCCGAATTTGAAGCACCGCGCCGCGGTCGCGACGCTCTCCGCGGCGCCCACCCCGGCATCGGGTCGCGCCCTGACCCGCCGCAAAGTTGTGACGGTGCTGCAACGCTGTGGCCGGCGCAACGACCCGAACCTGGTCGAGCGGATCCTGCAGGAGCTGAAGACGCCCGCGCTCGGGCAGCCGCCGCAGGTCGAGGAGGCACTCGGTCACGCGGTCACCGGTCTGCTCGCCGTCATCGCCTCGATGCAGCAGTCCGTGGACAGCCTCGAGGACGCGCTGGGTCGCGAATTCGACAGCCACCCCCTCGCGCCGATCCTGCGGTCGGCTCCGGGACTTGGTCCGATTCTCGCCGCCCGGGTCCTGGCCGAGATCGGCGACGATCCTGAACGGTTCGCGACGGCAAACGGGTTGCGCGCGTTCGCCGGTACCGCGCCGATCACCCGAGCCTCGGGCCGATCGCACTACGTCAAGGCGCGCAAGGTCCGCAACAAGCGACTCGGGGACGCCTGCCACTGGTGGGCGTTCGTCACCCTCACCAAATCAGCGGGTGCACGTGCCCACTACGACAAGCGACGAGCCGCCGGCGACCATCACAACGCCGCGCTGCGCAACCTCGCCAACAAGCTCCTCGGGCGCATGTGGTGGTGCCTGCAACACAACGAACCCTGGGACGACCACGCCGCCTGGCCCGACCTCAATTCTGGGCCGAAGCCGGCGGCTGCTTGACACCTGACCCGCGTGGGATGTCTACCTCACGTGCGGTGAGGGGGACATGTTCTTGTGTGCGATCCGGGACGGTCATTCACGGAAGGTGTTGGGATACAGCATTGCTAATCACATCAGCGCCGAGATGGTCACCACCGCCATCGATCGAGCCGTGGCCACGCGCGGTGGGCGGTGTCGCGAGACGATCCTGCATTCGGACCGGGGTGGGGAATACACTGCCCACCTGACCGCGGCGTCGTGTGTGCAGCACGGGTTGCGTCGGTCGATGGGTGCGACCGGGATTTGTTGGGACAACAGTCCATCCGAATCGTTTTGGTCGATCTTCAAGCATGAAGAATACTATCGGCACGTCTATGCAACGAAGGCTGATCTCGTTGCTGGCGTTGACAACTGGATTGTCTTCTACAACACTGTTCGACGGAACTCTACGGTGGGGATGCACAGTCCCGACAGCTACGAGAAGTTGCTTCAGGTGGGAGTCGCCTGAGGCACGCAACCCCCTTGTCCACCGTTCGGGGGGAACCTCAACCGTCACGGTGTTGACGAGGGCGGTGTCTTCGCCGGCGTACGTCGCCGCGTCGACGACTTTCTCGCCGGAGCAGGCGTTTTCGCCACGGTCAGGGTTCCGGTCGGCGGCGCCGACAGTGCTGCGGGCTTCGCCCCTGCATCAGGTGTGGCCGGGGTACCGGCTCCCGGCGTGTCAGGTTTCGTACGGGGTTTGAGTTGATCGAGGACCAGCGCCGTCCCACCCACCGCGGCCACAATCGGCCACTGCACCACACCGGTCACCGCGACCGCACCCAAGGTCACCACGGCTGCCGGTGTCGAATGACTTCCGCGCCGCGCTCCCTCCGCAGCCCCGACGACCGCACCCTTCATGCTGCCGACCAGACCGCCGACCGCCGCTCCGCTGACCGCGCCGAGGGTGGCCGTCGCGGCCTCACCCGCCCCGGTCACTATCCGTGCCGTACCACCCACCACATTCATAGTCTCTCGCCCCGCCTCAACCGTTGCCCGAGATCGACGACCGGCGCCGATCCTGTCCGACCGGGAGTACCCCACCGCCCGTCCGCCTGAACAGGGGCGCCGGAACCGGTAGTGGAACCACAGCCATGGGTGGCCTGGCGACGTCTGACGCCGATCACTCCTCCGGGGATCTGACCTGCCGGGAGCGAGGTCCGGGCGACTCCAGCCGGCCGCTCGTGACCGTCGACCGGATCCGTCTAGAGCAGGTGGTGGTGCTCAGCCGGGACCGCCACGGGCACGGTGGCGGGTGTTGCCGCCCCAGCCGCGAGGGCGGCGTCGAGAGACCTGATGGCGGCCCGTTCGACCAGCAGGGGGACGAAGTCCCGGATCCGGCATCCGTCAAACCGGTGATGAGCGGTGTCGACCATCTCGCCGACCAGGTGCGGATCGAGGAACGGGTACCGGCGGACCAGCTGTGCGCGCACCGCGTCGAGATGCTGCTTCTCGGTGACGTCCATGGCAAGAATTGTCCTCCTCCGCACTCCACGTGGTGGGGCCTTTCTCACCGCCCTCCGGGTGGAACACGGGCTCCGACACCGGCGAGTGTCCGGGTCGTCGGGTTGACGTGTCGGTCGGCGGGCCGCACGATGTGTCGCTGGCGTCAGCATCGGAGTGGCCTCGCACGGCAGCGCACCCGCCCGCGGCGCCGCCGACGTCGTCGTCGACCCGGAGAGCACCGGCACCGACCGGTTCTCCGTTGACGGAGAGCGTCCCGGTACCGCCGCGCCGAGCGTGCCGCCCATCGGCGGTCGAGGACATCGCCGGGGGCGAACTTTTCACACCTTGGTGAGGCGTTTCCACCCCTGGGGTGGCTGTTCGCGCCGGGCGCCCGGCGCGATGCTGATACGGCTGTTACACAGCAACACGTTTCTCGACAGATCGGGGAGACGCAGATGTCCGGCGCCGATCACACCGTGCTCGAGGGCGCCGAGGTCGACACCCCGGCGCGAGGGACCCGTGGCGAACAGGTCATGCAGGAGGAGCTGGGAACCGAGTGCCGCGCGCAGCGGTTCTACGCCCACCAAATGTGCCGGGTTCTGCATCCGGCGATGATCGAGTTCATCGACAGGATGGAACTGCTCTTCATCGGGACTGCGGCAGCAGACGGTTCGTGTGATGTCTCGCTGCGGGCGGGACCGCCCGGCTTCATTCATCTCTTCTCCCCCGACCTGCTCGGATACCCCGAATACCGGGGCAACGGGGTGATGGCCAGCCTGGGCAATATCGTCGAGAACCCGCACAGCGGATTGTTCATGGCCGACTTCGCCGACGACCTGATCGGCCTGCACGTCAACGGAACGGCACGCATCGTCGCCGACGACGAACTGCGCCGCACCCAGCCGGACCTACCGATCGAGCGGGTGCGCGATCGCGCCGCCGAGCGGTGGGTCCTGGTGCAGGTCGACGAGGCATATATCCATTGCCGCAAGCACATACCGCAGATGGTGCCCGTCCCCCGGGACCGCGATTGGGGCACCGACGACCAACGACGCAAGGGCGGTGACTATTTCGGGGTCGCCGCCGACCGCAAGGGTCATCCATAGTCAGGGTCGACGACCCCGTCGCTGTCACTCGCCTTGCCGGTCGTGGGGCATAAGGTGAGCTTCATGCAGGCGCGGGTGCGCGGCGTTCGACGGTGAGTCGGCCGACGAGTTTCCCCGACGGGTTGAGGTCAGGAGCTGGAATGTCGCAATTCAAGCCCTTCTTCACGCAGGTGCAGTCCCACTACGACCTGTCCGACGACTTTTTTCGGCTGTTCCTCGATCCGAGCATGACCTACAGCTGCGCCTACTTCCCGCGCGAGGACATGACGCTCGAACAAGCGCAACGGGCCAAGATCGACCTCTCGCTCGGCAAATGCGACCTGCAGCCGGGCATGACGCTGCTCGACATCGGCTGCGGCTGGGGTTCGACCATGCTCCGCGCCCACCAAAAATACGATGTCAACGTCATCGGCCTCACCCTCAGCGACAACCAATACCGGCACGTCACCGAACTCCTGTCAGGTCTGCCGGGGCCGCGGACCGCCCAGGTCCGCCGGCAGGGCTGGGAGGATTTCGACGAGCCGGTGGACCGCATCGTAAGCATCGGTGCCTTCGAGCACTTCCGCCGCCACCGCTATGAAGCGTTCTTCGACAGGTGCCGGGACCTGTTGCCCGCGGATGGACGGATGTTGCTGCACTCGATCATCGCCTACCAGCGCGGCACCCTGGAGAAGATGGGCATCCCCATCACCGAGGCCTACGTGCGCTTCGCCGTCTTTATCGTTCGAGAGATCTTCCGGGGTGCTCAACTGCCCGAACCGGATTGGGTGACCGCCCCGGCGGAGCGGGCGGGGTTCGGTGTCGACCAGATTCAGCCGCTGCAGTTGCACTACGCGCGCACGTTGGACCGGTGGGCAGCCGCGCTCGCCGCCCGTCATGACGCCGCCGTGACGATCGCCTCGGAAGAGATCTACCAGCGGTACATGAAATACCTGACCGGCTGCGCCGACCAGTTCCGCAGCGGACGCGTCGACGTCATGCAGTTCACCCTGGTCAAACATGGTTGAGCTGGTTCTCACCCAATTTGTCGGATCCTGTGCGAGCCGACCTGTGGATATTCACCGATCCCGTCAGCGGACGATACTCACCAACATCGTCGGAATCCGCACCGACCGACTCAACGCGGCCCACACCACGAAACCCTCCCGATGGCGCAACTCGACAACCGTGCCGGCGAACTCATGCAGACGAGTTACCGCGTCCAGGCCACTCACCACCGACTCCGGGGCGAACAACTCCGCGATCGACCGACCCTCGAGCCCGCTGGCGGAGCAGCCCGACATGCGCTCGAGCGCCGAAT
The DNA here is from genome assembly GCF_017068375.1 of Rhodococcus koreensis. Taxonomy (NCBI): domain Bacteria; kingdom Bacillati; phylum Actinomycetota; class Actinomycetes; order Mycobacteriales; family Nocardiaceae; genus Rhodococcus; species Rhodococcus koreensis. The sequence goes on along the minus strand of NZ_CP070609.1, from coordinate 8,616,591 downwards.
TCGCCTGCACGACGAGCCCGCCGTCGTGGCGGCGAGCACCGGAACCGGCAGCCACTCCAGCAACACCCGACGCAGACAACTGCTCCAGATAGCGCAGCGGAGTTCCGTATTCGGTGCTCGCCTCTCCATGCAACACATATATGGCGTCCTCACCTGGGTGTTAGGGGTGGAACCGCACACGCCGGAAAGGGGCCGCGGGGTGAGAATTGGGCTGAGCATTGAGTCGCTCTCTCTTCTCGGTGCTCAGGGCGGGTCGGTGCATAATCGACGGCCATGCAGGCGGTCACCACATCCCACCTCATGGGTCAGACATGACCAGCCCTAGGGGTACTTGGCTTTCGGCAGAAATACCATCGCAATCATCTTTGTACGTTGCGTTGCGTGCCGCGGCGACCGAGGCGGACGGGTGGCGAACGTCCCCGAGTACTGAACACCGGGAAGTCACGGGACATGCCCCAGACAGGGGTTCGGCCGGGAAGGCTTTCGCATTCTCGGCCGGATCTCTGCTTCTCGAGTTTTTCACCGTTACCGATGACTCTCTCGATCCGCGAATCTCAATCTACGCGCGCCCCGCGGCCCACCGCAATGCCGCGGATCGACTCGTCACCGGTGCTGCCGACGAGGTTGCGGCGGGCGGGCGGGTCGGACATCTCGGGTGTCCGCCGCGGGGCGCCCCGCCCGCGGACTCCACCACCGCGCCTCCCGAGTGTGCCCGTCTATGAGCTCAGCTGTTCGCCGGTGACGAGGAAGATCACCCGGCGCCCGACCACGACGGTGTGGTCGCCGAACCGTTCATAGAAGCGCCCGAGCAGGGTGACATCGACCGCGGCGGTGATGCTGCCGGTCCAGGCCAGGTCCTGGATCAGGGTGAGCAGTCGCCGGTGCAGGTCGTCGAGCTCGTCGTCGCGCCTGCCGAGCTCCGCGGCCAGCTCGGGATCATGCGTGCGGAGGACCTGTTCGGCGCCTCGGGCCAACTCGCCCGCCACCCGCCCCATCCGGGCGAGCAATTCCTCCGCCTCCCCGGAGGCGACGTGGTCGGGGTGCCGGCGGCGCACGCTCTCGGCGACGTGTTGCGCCAGCCCGCCCATCCGGCTCAGATCCGACACCAGATGCACCCCGGTGACGACCTGGCGCAGGTCCCGGGCCACCGGGGCCTGCAACGCCAGCAGCGCCAGCGCCTGCTCCTCGCACGGACCGTGTAACTGCTCGATCTGCTCGGTGAGGTCGAACACCCGCTCCGCCTGCGGAAGGTCGGCCCGCACGAGGGAGTCGGTGGCCACCTCGATGGCCTCCCCGGCCAGATGGCACATCGACGCCAACCGGTCGGTCAGGCCGTCGAGCTGCTCGTGAAACTTCATCCGCATACGCATCATCATCGTGCACTCCGCCGGCCGCCGGGGCTTCCGCGCTCATCCCGAGTAGCTACCAGAAGGCCGCTAGTGCTAGTTACCAGGAGCCGCGTCCCCGGTTCCGCCGGACTCCGGTCGCGCGTGCCGCGGCGTGAGAGGCCGGTACTCGCCGCGGCGTAGCCGGCGGGCGTGCCGTCTGCGGTCGGTCTCGGTCATGCCGCCCCAGATTCCGTAGGGTTCGCCCGTGGCCAGGGCGTGGTCGCGGCACCGGCTGAGCACGGGGCAGTCCTCGCAGATCCGCCGGGCCCGTTCTTCGCGTCGGGCCCGGGCCTGACCGCGTTCCCCGTCCGGAGAGAAGAACACCGACGATTCGATGCCGCGGCACGCGGCGTCCTCCCGCCAGACCCCGGCACCGGGGGCGGTCCCCTCGGTGGGCGGCAGCGATGAGGGTCCTACGGACAGCACTGTGGTTCCTTCCGTTCCCACGCAGCGGAGCCGTCGAGACGGATCCGCCACCTCGGGAATGTTTCTTCTATCGGCGTCGGGTATCGGTTACGACTCGTTTCAGATAACAAAACCGAATACCCTGTTTGTGAGGTATACCGGAGAAGCCGATGTCGGCGCCACCCGGTTGCATATCCAACGTCCGTCCACACGCTGCGACGCAACCCCATCGTGCGATCGGAGGCGGGGCCGAGGTCGATTGCCGACGCGGTGCGGGCGCACAACGCGTTGTCGGTCGTTGCGCGGCAAGATTTCGTTGCGTGGCAGCACCCGGTGCACGAATCCAAATTTTGCTGGTGGAGATCCATTGTTCGAATGCTGCTTATTCGTTTCAGTGAGGTCGGGCCTTCACGAAGCCGGCGACGCAAGATGTTCTTCCAATCTGCGGGGCAGAGCAGGGTCGGAGTGGTGGACCCATTTGCGGCATTGGGCCACCGTTGAACCGGCTCGGGTAAGCACCTCCGGCTGCGGGAGTTCAGCGAGTGCATCGGTGCGAATGAGACCGTCGCCACATGGTGCAGGCGATGTCGAATGCCTGTTGGTCGGGTTCGCAATGGCGGCACTGGCTTTGACTGATCAGGTGACCGGAACGGTGCGGGTCCGGATGGAGCCAGATGACGGCGAGGTCGGCGCGTTGATGGACGGCCTCGGCCCGATTGGTCGGCTCGTGTCCGTTGTGCAGATCTCCGGCATGCCATCGTTCCGTCGTAGCAGAGCGCCTCCGCAGCCGGCTGGTTTCTTAGCGAAATCCTTACGCCCCGAGAGCCGAGTGCAGTGCCGAACCGCGTCTAGGCTTCGGCGGTGTCCAAAGCCGTCCATGCGGCGCGGCGTCTGATTCTGGGGCGTGCGCTGCGCAGTGAGCATCTCGGTGACCAGTTGCTGTCCAAGCGGCTGGCGCTGCCGATCTTCGCCTCCGACCCCTCTCGTCGGTGGCCTACGCCACCCAGGAAATTCTGCTGGTCCTCTCGTTGGGCGGGCTGGCGTACCTGTATCTGACCCCGTACCTGGGTGCGGCGGTGGTGGTGCTGCTGGCGGTGGTGGTGGTGCTCTCCTACCGGCAGGTGGTGTTCGCCTACCCGAGCGGCGGCGGATCCTACGAGGTTGCGAACCGCAACCTGGGGCCATCCGCCGGGTTGACGGTCGCCGCCGCCCTGCTCGTCGACTACGTGATGACCGTCGCGGTGTCGGTGGCCGCCGGGGTGGACAACCTCATCTCCGCCTTTCCGTCCCTCAACGCGTACCGGGTGGCGATCGCGGTCGGCTTCGTGGTCCTGTTGACCGCGATGAACCTGCGCGGGGTCCGCGAATCCGGCAAAACCTTCGCGGTCCCCACCTACGGGTTCATTGCCGGTGTCCTGGTCCTGATCGTCACCGGCCTGATCCGGGTGCTCCTCGGGGATGCGCCGGTCGCCGAGAGCGCCGCCTACTCGATCACCCCGGAACACTCCGGGATCACCGGGCTGGCCTTGGTGTTCTTCGCGCTGCGCGCGTTCTCCTCCGGCTGTACCGCGCTGACCGGCGTGGAGGCCATCTCCAACGGGGTCCCCGCCTTCCGCAAACCCAAGAGCGTCAATGCCGCCAAGACCCTGGTGGCGATGGGGGCCACCGCGATCGTGATGTTCGCCGGCATCACCGCACTGGCCATCATCAGCAAGGTTCGCATCGCGGAACACACCTGCGACCTGGTGGGGTTCACCGGCAACTGCCAGACGGATCCGCAGCGCACCGTGATCGCGCAGATCGCGGCCGCGGTGTTCGGGGGGACCACCAATGTCGGGTTCTTCTACATCCAGGCCGCCACCGTGCTGATCCTGATCCTCGCGGCGAACACCGCCTACAACGGGTTCCCGCTGCTCGCCTCGATCCTGGCCCGCGACCGCTACCTGCCGCGTCAGCTCAACACCCGCGGCGACCGGCTGGCGTTCAGCAACGGCATCGTGCTGTTGGCCCTGGCCGCCGGCCTCCTGATCGTCATCTTCGACGCCTCGGTCACCCACCTGATCCAGCTCTACATCCTCGGGGTGTTCACCTCCTTCACCCTCAGCCAGGCCGGGATGGTGCGGCACTGGAACCGTCTCCTGCGCGCCGAACCCGACCGGGCCGAACGGCACCGCATCCGGTTGCGGCGCACCGTCAACGGGATCGGCTGCGCCCTCACCGGGCTGGTGCTGATCATCGTGACCGCCACCAAGTTCACCCAGGGCGCCTACCTGGTGGTCATCGCGATGCCGATCCTGTTCGTGATGATGAAGGCCATCCGCCGGCACTACGACCGGGTCGCCGCCGCCCTGGTCCTCGACGAGGACAGCTTCGACCTACCCTCCCGGGTGCACGCCATCGTGCTGATCTCCCAGCTGCACAAACCAGCCGCCCGCGCCCTCGCCTATGCCCGCGCCACCCAGCCCTCGATCCTCGAGGCCGTCACCGTGCAGAGCGACGACACCCCCCGCCTACAGAGGGAGTGGGACAAGCAGAGTATGCCGGTGCCGCTGAAGGTGCTCGCGTCCCCGTACCGGGAGGTGACCCGGCCGATCATCAACTATGTCAAGAACATCCGCCGGGACAACCCCCGCGAGGTGATCACCATCTACATCCCCGAATACGTCGTCGGGCACTGGTGGGAACACCTGCTGCACAACCAGAGCGCCCTGCGGCTCAAGGGCCGGTTGCTGTATACCCCGGGAGTGATGGTCACCAGCGTGCCCTGGCTGCTGGACTCGGCCGAACACATCACGTATCCGACGGCCCGGCCCGCCCCCGGCGACATCCGCCGCGGAACCATCCCGGCGAAAACACCGGCCGCGAACAACCGGCCGTGACCATGCTGCGCACCGCAGGGCCAATTGACTCCGCCGTATCCACCGGCCGCGCGCGAGGCCGACAACCGCGCTCGACAACTCGGCGAGAGTTGCCTCCATCGCCCACGGCCGAACGCAGCGAATCCCTGCCGAATAGATTCGCGGGGCGTTCTCCCGGCAACAGTGCGCTGAACTAGCAGTTCAGAAGCGCGGACCCGAGCAGGTGGCGTCACCGAGGCTAAGTGCGCCTGTCAGGTGGCCCCGGTGCTCACGGCGGTCACCGTCGATAACTCGCGCCGTGTGAGGTCCCGGTGCGTTGGGTCGATGCGGAACGCGATCTGGCACACCCTCGCATCGCTGTGCTTGCGCAGTGCGTTCGCGATCTCATTCTCGCGCTGGGTGGGCAGGAGCCCGGTGCCAGGCGGCGAGTTCGATGGTGGCCAGCATCGAGTACGTCGGACACCGAGCACACGACCTGATCGGCGGGCCAGATCACCGATCCATCTCCGGTCAATCTTCGCCGCATCTCAACACGTACTGTGGTGCCGTGCACGATCGACTGCCTCCCGGCCTCCCGCTGGACCCGTTCGCCGGTGACCCCGCCGACCCGGCAGCAGCCCTCGACGCCATTGAGCCGGGCCAGCCACTCGATTCCCAGGGGCGGCTCGCGGCGGAGGAAGATCTGGCCGACCTCGCCGTATACGAGGCGCTGCTGGCACATCGGGGGATCCGCGGTCTCGTCGAATACTGCGAGGACTGCCAGCACGATCACTACCAGGATTGGGACATGCTCCGCGCCGACCTCCTCCAGCTTCTGGCCGGCGGCCCCGTCCGCCCGCACGAGCCGGCCTATGCCCCGACCCCCGAGGCGTACGCCACCTGGGACTACTGCGGCGGGTACGCGGATGCCCAGGTGAACGACGCCGCGCACGGCGCCAGCTTCGATGCCTGAGGGCCCAGCCGCCACAACGGCCGGACATGTCGCATCCGCGGCGGAAATCCCGCAGCGCACACGAGCCCGACCAGATGGCCGGTGCACCGAGCTCCGCACGACCGGCGCGGCGGAATCGGCACTTCCCTCCGCCCGATCCCGCGCCTCCCGCACTTCCGTCGCATCGAGCGTCCCATTCTCCGGGTGGGCGCCCTGGACGCGATCTCCCGCGATGCCGTCCCGCTCGCACCGGCCGGTCCGGCGCTCACCGTCGGCGAGCGCAACACGGGCCGTGGGGGTCTCACGGGCTGAGCGACGACGATTGGCCACGGGACGGTCTGGCACCGGCGCCCGTCCCGAATGCGGGCGGGGCTGTCCCGGGCGAGTCGGCCAGGGACGAGACTGAGAAGATGCTGATCCTCTCGGGAGCCAACGCCCCACCCACCGCCACACTCGGTAGGCCGGGCAGCGTCGTGCACCTGTGTGTACGCGTGCCCGTCTCGGACCGCTCCTCGACAGCCGGGGCGGTCCGCACACTCCTGGTGGCCGACCTGACCCGACGGGTGCTCGAGGATGTGCACCGCTCACAGGTCGCACTCACCCTGCTCGCCCCCGGCCCCGGTTCACCCGTGGCGCCAGGCGATTTCGACGCGTGGATGATCCGCCCACCGGCGGGCGTCTTCGAGTCAGTCGACGCCGCCGCAGCCGGAGTCGGTGCCCCGGTCGGGCTCATGGTGACCGTCGCCGAGGACGACACTGCCGAGTCGGCGCTGACTGTCGGTGCCGCGACCGGGCCCGAGCCGCTCGACGATCTGATCCACGCCGGTCATGACCCGTTAACGCTGCGTTGTGTGCTGCTCTCGACGCCGTACCGGCAGCAAGCGCCGCTGACCATGGAACGGATCGCCGACGGCGCGCGACTGTTGCATCGATGGCGGCAGCGCGTCGTCGACTGGAGCACGCACATCTCCGTCCCGATGCCCGCAGACATCCTCGAGGCCGCGTATCGTGCCTTCGACCGAAACCTCGACGTGCCGGCGGTCCTCGACCTGATGCGACACGTCGAGTCCGACGCCGCGATCGCCCCGGGCGCCAAATTCGAGATTTTTGTCCACCTCGACCGGGTGCTCGCCTTCGATCTGCCCCGCCACCTCGGCGGCCCACACTCGTGAGATTCACCGTCCCGAGCCGCCGTGCGCCGGCGGGCAACACGGTCCCGTGTCCCGCTCTGCGGAGCTGGCACCCGTAGACGGGCACACCTGCATGCGGGTGAGTTTCGTCAAGTGGTCTGGCCCCGTTGATCGGCATGAAATTCGGCCCCACTGGTGGGGTCAGGCGCGTTTTCGGTGGTGGGTCTTACTGGTGCGCAGTTGATAGGATTCGGTGCCGGTTTCGAGGATGTGCGCGTTGACGGTGATGCGATCGACGATCGAGGCATCCGAGTAACCAGGCGGTGCCGGTTTCGAGGATGTGCGCGTTGACGGTGATGCGATCGACGATCGAGGCATCCGAGTAACCAGGCGGTGCCGGTGCGCGATCACCCGAAACCTGAACACCGACCGCACGTCGGAGACGTCGATCAGAAGGCCGCACGGCGGACGAATGACCCGCCGTCCGATCACCACTCGCTCTGCACGCGCCCGTTCCCGCCGCGGAAGGTGTACGGCCCGTTCGACCTCCACCGGGTCGGGCGAGCTGCCGGTGCGTGCCCTTGTCCCACGCGGTGCGGCGGAGAAAAATTGGGTACGCAGTGGCTGCGGCCGCGGGCCGTCGACGCCCGCCGGCGGTGGACCGCGACGGGTCGGCCACCGTTGCACTCACCGAGGGGACCTATTGTCCCCGCGGGAGGAGGTTACTGATGTTCATCCAAGTCATCCAGGGAAAGGTTGCCGATCAGCCGCGGCTGCGCGAATGCATGGATCGGTGGAACGAGGAACTGCAACCGGGGGCCACCGGCTACCTCGGCTCCACCTCCGGCACCCGCGATGACGGCACGTACATCGCCCTGGTTCGGTTCGACTCCGAGGAGGCGGCCCGCCGCAACAGCGAACGTCCCGAGCAGGGCACCTGGTGGGCCGAGACCGAGCGGTGCTTCGACGGCCCGGTCACCTTCATGGACTGCCCGGACGCGATGGAGTGGCTCGGCGGCGGCTCCGACGATGCCGGGTTCGTGCAGATCATGGAGGGCCGCACCACCGACGCGCACCGGCTGTCTGAGCTGATGGCCCAGGCCGGCGACAAGCTACCCGGGGTGCGGCCGGAAATCCTCGGCGGCACGTTCGCCGCCGCCGGCGACGGCGGATACGTCGAGGCGGTGTACTTCACCACCGAGCCCGAGGCCCGCGCACACGAGAAGGTCACCGTCCCCGACGATCTGCGTTCGCTGTTCGAGGAGGAAGGCCGGCTGATGGGCGAGGTCGACTACTTCGACCTGCGCGAGCCCATGCTGGTCTCCGCGTCGCGGTAGCGACAACCACCCGCCGCGCGCCGCACCGGCCCCCGGTGGTGAGGGGCCGGTGTGTGCCACGGCCTCTTCGAGCACCCGCGTCCGGCCCGGCCACCGCGTGTGATGGCGCCGGGCCCTGCGGCTCTCCCGCAGGAGTGCCGGCGTCGAACGGGAGAGCGATGTGCCTACGCACCACACGCCGCTCTCTCCCAGGATGGGTCCGGCCGCCTCGGCCAGGACGCACCCGAGCTGCGGTCCCTGCGTGCCGGCGACGTCCTCGACAATGCCTCCCGCGCCGCGGTGCGCGCACACGCGACATTGCCGACTGCACTCGCGCACTACGTGGACGCCGGTCTCCTGGTGCTGTCGTCGCCGAACCTGCATGCCCACGTGATCGCCACCAGTCAGCGGGCGCTCATCGTCACCACGAACCCCTCCCACAGACCGACGTGTTGCCGGTCCCTGCCCCGTCGGCCAATCGCGAGTCGCACTGTGTACCGGCCGGCGGGGTCGAGACCGCCCGAGTCTGGGAGCGAGCGGCGCTGACCACACTACGGCGACAGACGTTCACCGTCCCCGGATCGCACCGACACTCGCGCCGAGCGGACAGACAGGAACTACTCCCGGCAGCGAGGTGCGGCGCGTTCCCACCAGTCGATCCCCTCGCCGTCGGCGACACGCCTCTCCAACGAACGCGCGGTGAACTCGACCTGGGCCGGAACCGGACCAGCAGACCGTCCACAGCTCCCTCGCCGCGAGGTGATAGTGGTGCAAGACCTCATCGACGGTGGACGCGTCCACCTCGCCGGCCCGGAAACGGTCCACCTCCGCCGCGAAACACTCGAACTCGGCAACCCACCCGCCCCTTCCATGCGAGTGGTCCGTCGATGCGCCACGGAGATCAACCGGCCGTCCTCTCGCCAGAAATCAGACCCCGGCACCGCAATCCGGTACTACAGGAGCCATCGTTCGCGGAGAGTCGAATCCGATCCGGACCCACGGCCTCCATCGGCATGAGAATCAGCGCCAGATGTGAACCCTCCGACCGAAGGGGTCCGGCGGCCGGAGGGTCTGGCCGTCGCGGGGTTTGACGTTCCGAGGTCACGCGGCAGCACGCCCATCGGATACCCGCAACTGACTGGTTTACTCCTCAGTCGAGAACGCACCGGTCCAGCTGACCGAGGGCGCCTGCCCCCGCCCGCTGAGCGGATTCCTACGGCCTGATGAGCCGGACCGAGTCGGGCCCAACGGACCCCGACATGAAACCGGAAAGTGTGTTCGAGTATCGGGGTGCGGCCGCTGGTCACCGCCCTGATCGTCGTCGCCCGTCCGGACTTACCCCTGGGGACGACCCCGTGAGGCCAGTGTCGACGAAGACCGGAATCGGGCGGCACGGCATCTTCTGCGAGACCCGCAAAGCCTCACACGGGCCGCACCGAACATCATGCGACGAACCTTCACATCGGGTATGCATTGTTCAGGGCGTCGTTCAACCCATTCAAGACGGTTCACGACAGCCGTCCGGCCAGATGATCTCGTTACTCGAAGGGCAGGTGAATGGCCACCCAGAAGCGGGCGGAGGTCACTCGTCGCGCGTTGCTGGATGCCGCGGCCGAGGTGTTCACCCGCCGCGGCTATGCAGAGACGAAGCTGAGCGAGGTCCTCACCCAGGCCCGGGTCACCAAGGGGGCCCTGTACTTTCACTACGCCTCCAAGGAAGAACTCGCCCGCGCCGTCGTCGAGGAGGGCACGAGGCGGTTCACTGCCGTGTGCACCCCGTATCTCGCCTCCCCCACGCCGGCATTCGAGGCCATGATCGGCATCTCCTTCGTCACGGTCGACGCCGCCCTCCACGACGCGGTGATGGGCGCAACGTTCCGCCTCATCACCGAAATGGGCGACTACCGCAGTCCGGAGACGGACACCTTCGCGACCTGGATATCCACCTACCAACTCCTGGCCCGCCGAGCAATCGACGAGGGTGACCTGCGCGAGGACACCGATCCGGACGCTGTCGGGCAGCTCCTGGTGGAACTCTTCGCCGGGGCACGCCTGCTGGCGACGGCCACCGACAACCCCGCCACCCTGCCGACGCGTACCGCGATGGCGTGGGAGCTGCTGCTCCCGGTGCTGGTGACCACACCGAAGATCGACTACTTCCGACAATTCGTCACCCGCAGGTTGCCCACGGTGCGGCTGCCGTGAAGGGTGCTGTGTCAGGAAGCTCCGTCTGGAGCGCGGCCGGACCGCCACCGAACGCAGCCACGGCAACCGCAGACCGGACTTCGCGCTGGGGTCCGCGCCAACCGACGCGGGGGTCAGCGGCCGCGTTCGCGTCGAACCCGATTTCCTCCCCTCCGCGGTCACCCGGATGCGCCTGTGGCACACCACCGTCTAACAACCCGGCGCCAACGTGCGAGGGCGTACGCGATGACCAGCGGCGGACCAGGAGTGGCCTCCACACCGGCGTGCACCCCTCCCCCCGCGTGGCTGCTGCGACATACCAAATGGAATGACTGCGGCTCCGACCAACCCGGTGGCCGCTTGCAGCGGCGTGAGGCGATCATCCAGGTGACTGACGACAACGCGTAAATCTTCCCGCCCGCGGTCGTGGACTCCGAGGCCATCGCCATTCCCCATACCCGCCGCGCGGTCGCCCCTCTCCTGTGCACCCGAATCGACCTGGATCATTCCGGTGCGGGACACCGAGAACATTCTCGCCGACCTCGGACACCCCAACCCACGGCCGGGAACCGACCACCAAATCGTCTCCCCCAGCCTGCGTGCCGCACTGCTCCGACTCGGGAACCTGTGACACCGGCGTCTCACTCGCGGTCAGTCCAGACCCAACGCGGGCCCGGCACCGGCAACGCCGTCCCGCCCGCAAGGCTGTCGGTCCTACATCTCCGCCGATCCGTTCCGCAACCCGCACGACGCCAACGACATTCATCTGAGAGTCCGGGGCGTTGACCACGACGGCGCACTCCGGCCGACAGGTGGCCAACCGCTCGCTTGGAGCCTGCACGACTGCCTCACACCGCACCCGCCACGTCGCGGCGAGTTGCGTGGCCGCGGTATGTGACGAATCATCCTCCACAGCTTGACATCACAGCTAACTTCGATGTCTGTCCGATGCGTTAGTCCACGTCCAATTGTCGGCCACCGGAACCGGTGTCGCACGCCGGCGCACATACTGTTGGGCACGGCCGAGAAGGTCGGACTGACCGTGGGACCGTAGAGCGCTGCCGATCCGTGGCGCAGGCCCTGACCAGGCATGATCGGCGACGTCCTGCCCTACCTTGCTATAACGCTCACCCTCAGTGGGGCATGCCTGGTCGACCTCGCCCCACTCCGGGCAATCCTGAAGCGTTCGGGCATATCGCCTCCGGTCCCGCACTGCCCCCATGATCACCACACCCGCCCCCGCCGACACCCACAAGAGGATCGCGACGATCGACACCGCCCGCGCTGCGACGGAAGACCGCATCGCCTCCGTCGGAGAACATGACCCCGACCAGGGCATATGCATGTGTAGAGCGTGTTGCCCGATGGTCACGGTGTCGTTTCGGGGTGCTGTCTTCGGTGCATGTGCCCGGGTGAGCGAAGTGTAAGCGCACCGACACCACACGCCATCGAGCGGACACATTCCGCCCCTATGGTTCTGCGAATCTTCAACCTCAGGAGCTAAGCCGTGACAACACTATCTCAGCGACCTTCGAACTCATCCCATTCCCCCGTATCGGTCCGGCATCGGATCGACAACTGGGACCCCGAGGACGTGGCCGCGTGGGAGGCGGGCGGAAAGAACATCGCCCGCCGCAACCTCGCCGGCTCCATCCTGGCCGAGCACATCGGGTTTTCGGTGTGGTCGGTGTGGTCGGTGATGGTGCTGTTCATGCCCGCCGCGGTCTACCACATCGACGCCGCCGGAAAGTTCTTCCTCGTCGCCGTACCCACCCTGGTCGGCGCGGTTCTCCGCCTGCCCTACACCTTCGCCACGGCCACGTTCGGTGGCCGCAACTGGACCATCATCAGTGCACTGGCCCTGGCGGTGCCGATGACCTTGACCTTGTACTTCATCTCGCGGCCCGAGACCTCCTACACCACGTTCATGATCGTCGCCGCGTTCGCCGGACTCGGCGGCGGGAACTTCGCGTCCTCGATGACCAACATCAACGCGTTCTACCCGCAACGACTCAAAGGCTGGGCCCTGGGGTTGAACGCGGGCGGCGGGAACATCGGCGTCCCGGCCATCCAGTTGATCGGCCTGCTCGTCATCGCCACCTGGGGCAACCGCAGCCCACAGATCGTCTGCGCGGTGTACCTGGTGCTCATCGGCATCGCCGCCGTCATCGCGGCCCTGCACATGGACAACCTCACCGACCAGAAGACCGGCGCACGATCGTTGCTCGAGGTGCTCGCCTTCCGCGACTCCTGGATCATCTCGTTCCTCTACATCGGCACCTTCGGATCCTTCATCGGATTCAGCTTCGCCTTCGGCCAGATCCTGCAACTCAACTTCCTCGCCGGACTGACCAACGGCGCTCCGGCGACCCCCGCCATGCAGGCCACCGCCGCCCTGCACGCCGCCCAGATCGCCTTCATCGGACCGCTCCTCGGGTCACTGTCCCGCCCACTCGGTGGACGCCTCGCCGACAAGATCGGTGGCGGCAAGATCACCCTCTACAGCTTCGTGGCGATGGTGGCAGCCGCCGGTATCCTCGTCGTCGCCGGCACCGTCGACGACGCCACCCCCGGGGCCGCGAACACGACCATCATGACCGCCTACGTCCTCGGATTCATCCTGCTGTTCGTCATCTCCGGCATCGGCAACGGGTCTGTCTACAAAATGATCCCGGCCATCTTCGCGGCGAAAGCCGAGGCGCTGCACCCCCTCGATCCGCACTCCGCCGCCGCGTGGTCACGCACCATGTCCGGGGCACTGATCGGAATCGCCGGCGCCGTCGGCGCACTCGGCGGAGTCGGCATCAACCTCGTCCTGCGCGCGTCCTACCTCGGGGTACACAAGTCGGCCACGACAGCATTCTGGGTGTTCGCCGCGTTCTACATCATCTGTGCGGTGATCACCTGGACGATGTACCTGCGGCGACCGACTGCATCGACACCCTCACCGGCCGGCACCCTCACCCCTGCCGCCTGAACAACAACCTACGAAACGTACGGAAACGTACGGAAACGTACGGGTCGCCGATCCCACCCGCGGAATCGATTTCAGCAGAGCACCATCCCCGCCTTGCTGCTGCACAGCCAGTGTGCGGCGTCAACACCCTCACGACAATGACTCAGCTCTTCGGCCGCGTCGACCGACGCTGCCGTCATCCGCCGGCTTCATCCAGCACAGCAGGGACCATTCGGTCCCCGACACAATATCGAGAAGGAAATCCACGAGCATGAGAATGTCCACACTGATGGCCGTCGCCGCCATGACCATCGCGTCGATGGGAATCGCCGCCGGCACCGCCCACGCGGAACCCACCCCCGCCCCCTCCGCTCCCGGGGTCGGGTGGAACCTCACCCGCACCGGTGACCAGGTCATCGTCAACACCACGGCCGGGTCACTGAGCAACGAGAACAACCACCTGATCGTCCGCGACGCCTCGGGTGCCACCGTCGAGTCGGTACCACTGGCGATCGCTATCGACGGCTTCGCGCACCCCGTCGCCGCACAGATCAACGGCCGCACCGCAACCCTGACCACCGACACCAACCCGGCCACCGCCACCCCCGTCACCCTGCCGTTGCGGCAGGTCGACCTGCCCGCCGCAACCGCCGGAGTCAAGGACAACATCACCCTCACCGCAGCCGTCGGCGGCTTCCTCGGCGCCGCAACCGGTCTGGTCGGCGGCTGCCTCCTCGGCGCCGTCGCCGGGGCCGTCATCTCCGCACCGGCCGCACTGCTGCTCGGCGCCGGCCCAGTGGCCGGATGCATCGGCGGCGCACTACTGGTCGGCGCCGGCGCCTCCCTCGCCGGCACCGCCATCGGCGGCCTCGGCGCCATGGCAGCCAACGCGCAGCCGTTCATCACGCTACTGAACGCACCCCCGGCCCCGAAGAAATAACACCGCCCGCAGCGCCATCGCTGGACTACGTCCCCCGGTGCGGCCCGCGCTGGCGGGCCGCACCGCGGACCCTCCCATCACAGTCCACGCAGCATGACCAGTTGGATGAACACCACTGGGGCAGGCGTCGCACACCGCGCGAGGCCGGCGCACTGATGAGCCGGCGCACTGATGAAAGGGGACAAGGTGTCGAAGTCGCCTCACTGGCTGACAATGGGGCCGGACGGAGAGGGACGAGGACGCGGGCTCCTTGGCGAAGGGGCTGACGACCGGGTCGAGAAACTGGGCAGGAGGACCAGCATCTACTCGGCGTCCAGTTCCCCCCGCAACACGTCGAGATGGCACCGGCCGTCTCACGTTGAGCGTCACGCCGATGTGTCCTTCTGATTCGTTCGGTTCGGTGGCTCTGGCGGCCCAGGAAAATGAGGGGCTGCTTCGTGCGGAGATCGCTGGTGGTCGAGTGAATATCGTTGCTGTTCCGGAGCGGCCGCGGCGATTTGGCCGCCGCCGCCTGGACTGCGCGGCGTGGGACGGGGACGCTGGTTCCGGCGGTGTGCGGCCGCGGCCGCCTGAATCCGGCTTTCGCGCGGACATCGAGGGTCTGCGCGTTGTCGCGTGCTGGCCGTGGTCCTCTTCCACGTCGGCGTGCCCGGGATCGACGGCGGCTTCGCCGGCGTCGACATCTTCTTCGTCGTCTCGGGGTTTCTCATCACCGGGCTGCTGTGGCGGGATGTGGCGTCCGCCGGCTCACCCGCTTCTATGGTGCGCGGGCCCGCCGACTGCTGCCCGCCGGGTGTGTCGTGCTGGTGGCCACCGCAATCGGTGCCGCGATCCTGTTACCCCGCACTCCAGGCCCGCCAGGTCCTCAGCGACGGGATCGCCAGCGCGCGGTGTGCCGGGCGTTGGACGACAGGGATGTCCACTGCTACCCGCATCACCCTGCGGTGGTGTGAGTTTTGACGGTGTCCCACAACGGCGCTCGGCTTCGCGAGCTCGAACCGGTCGCCGCGGAGCATGACGCAAGGCGCGGTAGCGCGCACGCATGGCGTTCTGAGGAGGATTCGGCATGACCGGACCCGATCAGCGGTGCGGTGCGCAAACATGTTCCGGCGACTGCGAATGGGATGCCACGTGCCACCGCGAAAGCGGGGTGCACCCGCGACGGATGGGGACAGGGACACCGCATCGGGGCCGATGAGGGCGGCGGGAATACCGCCGCCGCGGCGAGCACGGACCGGGGGTCGGTCCGGTTATCTCACATGCTGTCGAAGATGAGATGTTCGGGGACACCCACCGTCTCCGCCGCGGTGACAGCGTCGAGGAGGTCGTCGGCGAGCTGCCGGAACGTCGCGGATCGGACCCGTTCCCGGGGCGGATCACCCGGGTCGGTGTTCATGAAACTGTGCAGCACGGCGCAGGTGTCGCGCACCCGCTCCAGCGCCCGGCGCTGATCCTGGTTCATCGGCCGCCGGGCCGGCGCCTCACCGTCGACATCGGCCTCTCGCGCGGAGCCGAAGGCGGGCAGGCGTGACCGACTGCCAGTAGCAAGTCGCGGCGGAGCCGCTGATAGGTGATCAGCCACCGGTCGTCGACAGGTTCGTCGCGAAGATACGCGTTCAGGGCCGCACCGTTGCCACCGGTATCCAACCATCGGCGCAGATCGGTCGTGCGGTCCTGCACATGCTGCAACAACGTGTGCGACGAAACGGGCATCGGGTCTCCTACCTCTCGAATTTCCCTGCAGTGAGAATGGATTCGACATGTGTTGCGACTCGGGCCTTTTCGGTGGCCATTGTGAAGCATGCGGGGGCCTGGCGCGAGCGTTTCCCCGGGAATGCGTCCGCCGACCCATCACCGCAGGCGACTACAAGAGCGGTGGACAGGCGTCCAGTAGCCGCGGGCGCCGGAATGCGATACAACTCCACCGAGAGATATCGGTTTGTTATATAAACCACACCTCAACGTGACTTAAAGAACGTCATTACCTTTCCTAAACACCAGGCCCGGAAGGAGCGGGACCGGCGCGCTCCGCCGGTCCTCTCCCCCCGGAAAGAGAAGGGGATGTGCAGTGCTGCTGCCCATGGCGCCGACCGATTCACTGTTCCTGCTGGGAGAATCCCCCGGCCATCCGATGCACGTCGGCGGCTTGGCCCTGTTCACCCCACCCGAGGGGGCATCCGCGGCGGACATGCGGGCACTGTTCGAGACCGCCCTCACCGACCACCGGGTGGCGCCGCTGCTGCGCAGACGGGCCCGCCGCTCACTCACCTCACTCTGCCAATGGGGTTGGGACACCCTGCCGGAGCAGCACGTGGATCTGGAACATCACGTACGCCGCGACGCCCTGCCCACCCCGGGCGGAATGGACCAGCTGATGACCCTCGTCTCCCGGCTGCACGCCACCCTGCTCGACCGCAGCCGCCCGCTGTGGGAGATACACCTGATCGAGGGCCTCACCGGCGGCCGCTACGCCGTCTACACCAAGATCCACCACGCCCTCGCCGACGGCACGTCGGCGATGCGTCTGCTGCAGCAGACGCTGAGCGAGGACCCGCACCGCCGGCACATGCCCGCCCCCTGGCAACCGATACCCCGACTCACCCCGGTCCATTCGCACCAGGGGAGGCGGCCCTCGGCCACGCCCGGTGGTCCACCGACGGCGGCCGGTGGTCTGTCGACGGCGGCGGGTGGTCTGTCGACGGCGGCCGGTCTGACCGGAACAGCGTTCCGCGCCGGCCGCACCGTGGCCGGCGAGGTCGCCGGACTGGTCCCCGCGGCGATCGGCACCCTGGACCGCGCCGCCCACGGCCGCGGCGGGGCGATGTCACTGACCGCCCCACACACCCTGCTGAACGTGCCGATCGGCGGCGCCCGCCACGTCGCCGCCCGCACCTTCCCGCTCGAGCGGATCCGGCTGCTGGCCAAGCACGCCCAGGCCACCGTCAACGACATCGTCCTGACTCTGTGCTCCGGAACCCTGCGCGCCTACCTGTCCGCCCGCGGCGCCCTCCCCGACCAGCCGCTGATCGCGATGGTCCCGGTCTCGCTGCGCCCCACCGACACCGACACCACACCGGACTCCGGACCCGGGGGCAACCGGGTGGGGGTGCTGATGTGCAACCTGGCCACCCACCTCCCCGAACCGGCCTCCCGGCTCGACACCGTCCGCACCTGCATGCACGAGGGCAAGGCGGCGCTGCGGGCGATGAGCCCGGCACAGGCACTGGCCATGTCCGCGCTCGGTGCGGCACCGCTGGGAGTGGAGATGCTGATCGGACGCCGCGGCCCGTGGCGTCCCCCGTTCAACCTGGTCATCTCCAACCTCGCCGGGCCGCGAACGCCGTTGTTCTGGAACGGCGCCCGCCTCGACGCCCTGTACCCGGTGTCCATCCCCACCACCGGGCAGGCGTTGAACATCACCTGCATCAGCAGCGACGACCAGATCGTCGTCACGCTCACCGGCTGCCGCCGCGCCCTGCCCGACCTGAATCCCATGCTCGATTCCCTCGACAGCGAACTCGACCTCCTCGACACCGCCGTCGGCCTCTGACACAACACACGCCGCACGAGGCCGGGTCCGGCACACCGCACCACGTCGACGCCGGGGTCCTGTCCCTCGCCGAACCTGCGTCCCACCGTCATCACCACCCACCGAACCACGGTCAACGGCTCCGCGAACGCCTCCCCCAGCTCTCACGCTGACCACTGCGGCGATCACCGCCACCCGGTCCACCCCTCTTGTCTGAGGTCCTCCGAAGAACAGCGCGCGGGAATGCACCGCCTCCGATTCCGCCGCACAATCGAGGGAGACGAAGCGGAATCCTGCGGGAGGTGGGTGATGCGCCCCGACGAACCGGCACCGGCGCCCACACCGATCCGGTGGTGGCGACTCGGCCCCTGGAGCCGCAACCGCCTGATGCGCCGAAGCGACCGCTAGGAGGCCACACTTGTGCTGCTCACCGCGGTGCTGGTACTGCTGCTGATCCCGTTCGCCGCCGCATTCGGCACCGCGACCCATACCCGGCTGCAGCACCAAACCCAGGCAATGCGCGCCGGCGTCCACCAAATACCGGCAGTCCTTCTCGAGGACACCCACCCGGCACCCGAGACCACCGAATACTCGCCGCGCGCCACCGGCAACCGGGACAGTGCCCGAGTCCGCTGGTCGACACCCGACGGGCAGCGCACCGCGGCTGTACCCACCGACGCGCCGGCGAAGGCCGGCCAGGCGATCACCATCAGCGTCGGCGCCGACGGCAACCTCACCGGTCCCATCCCCAGCAACCGGGAGAACACAATCGTGGCCGCGACCACCGCGTGCGGGGCATGGGCACTCGCAGCCGGCGCACTCCTACTCCCACGGCACTCGCACACGCGATCCTCGACCGAAACCGCATGCGGCACTGGGCCCGCGAATGGAATCAATTCGACCTACCACTGCGACGACCCCCGCACCGGGTCCGCTGATCCCGTCCTGCCGGCGGCCCGGGCGCACCCGACCCCAGCAACCACCATCACTGCCCCGCGAAGGACGCTCCCCCCGCCGACAGTGAGTGGACGATCACCGGCGTGGGTGGTCATCGTGTCAGCGCGAGAGCCGAGGCCCGCGGCGGCACAGCACGACGTCGCAGTGCTCCGTCTGATGGGGCGGGTTCGACGTCACCCTCGTCGGCGAAGACCAGACGCCCCTCGCCGACCGCGGAACCCCCGGCGCACCCGGCCCCAGTCGGGACTCGGGGACTGGCGCGTCGGGGTGACCTTGTCGCCTGTTGCCACACCCGGGGGTGAGTTGATTGTTGTAGTGGTCGGACCCTTCGAGCGGAGGAGACCGTCATGACCACGACCGCCCCGGACGCGGTGCTCCCCGTGGCCGAATGCATACGCCTGCTGCGGTCGGTTCCGGTGCGGCGAATGGTCTTCACCGAGAACGCGGTCCCGGCGTTGCGTCCCGTGACTTTCGCCGCCGTCGGCGGCGAAGTCGTCATCCCCACCGATGCCGAGTGGTTCGAACGCTTCGACGGGGAGTTTCTCGCATTCGAAGCGGAGGGCATCGATCCGATCACCCGCATCGGATGGAGTGTCATTGCCATGGGCCACGCCACCCACGTGTCCTTCGCGGACGCCGCGGCCCGATTTCACGGTCGGCGCGCTGTCCCGTGGTCGATCAATCCCGGCGACTGCCACCTCGTCATCGACATGGAATACGGGACCGGCCGATACGTCACACTGACACGCCGCCACGGTGACGGATTGACTTCTATGAGAAGGCGATCCGCCGCATGTACCGACGGGCGAGAACCCGCCTATGGGCGGGTCCGGTCGGGCGCGCCGAACCCGTGGGGCCCCGCTGACGATCTCGACCGGTGGGTTCAGTCACGACGCACCGAGGCAGTGTCCACATGATCCTCTACGAGTACAGCCGTCGCGGTGTCGACATCGGCGGCCCCGAGCCGAACGACGCCGACGAGGCGCTGACCGAGCGAGCCTGGCAGTTCTGCCGACCTCACTCGATGAGGGTGACCGGTACCCCGGGGGTGATGAAGAGGTGGTGCCAGGAACCGTCGTGGGTGAGGGACATGGCCACGCCCATGGACTGTCCCTCGACGAGCTTCCGGAGCACGTCCCGGGTGGCCCCGAATCGGGTTTGGCTGACGTCATAGGTGACGCCGTTGAAGATGAGCCTGGGCACGAGCATTCTCCTGATAGTGGCGTGAACGCGGGCGAGCGGGCGGAGCCGAGTTCCCTCATCCGCGACGACATGCGGGCCATCGTGCGTGAGGCATCGCTCAGCTTCGGCTGGGCACCAGCTGCGGATGAGACTGGGGTTCGGCTCATTGCTGCCACGAATAGCGAGCGGAGTCGCCGGCGTAACGAGGAGGCGAATCGTCGAATTCTGGCTGACGAAGTTTGGTCTACTACCGCCACAACAACGGAAGAAAAATCGTGAGTGACGAGGCGAGCTATCGAGGCGCCGTGTACCCGCTCGCTGATGCCACCGCTACCAGTGCCCTCAAGGACGCCGTGAGCAGCGTCTTCTCCGATGGTGGACGCGGAGGATTTGTCGGCTTGTCGGCCGTGCGGCGTTCACCTCACCGCATCCGCGTGCCGCCGAGCAGTCGGATCGCGCTGCCTCGCTGTTTCCCGAACGCGTGATCTCAGAGCCCGGCCCCGGGTGGTCCGGAAATCGAGATCTGCGCCACCGGAAAGTCCTCGTACCGTTCGGTCGTGGCACTCCACGCGGTCAGAGTGTCCCCCCGCAACTTCGCACTGTGGACCAGTTGCGTGCGCCCCTCATGGGTGATGTGCGCGGGCCGGCCCGCCACCAGCTCCCAGATCGCCTCGGCCTCCCCACAGCCGCGCAGCGCGGCGAAGGAGGGAAACCGTCCGGCGGGGTCGAGCGGTGCGCGGTCCGCCGTGGCGGCGAGGTGGCGGGCATGTCGGTCGGGATCGGCGGCCGCGATCCCGATAGCGTCGAGCTCGCGGCCGCCGGCGGCGGACTCGGTGGTCGGCGGCGCCGAGATCAGCACGCTGCCGTCGACCTCGCGGACAACGGGCGCGTAGCCGGCCGCGCGCAGCGCGGACAGCATCGTGCCGGCGTCGCTACGCGAGGCCAGCACCGTCGGGGCCAGCGTGGCCAGTCCCAGCTTGCCGAGTTTCCGGTTGCCCACCAGCTCGCGCAGCAGCGTCGGGTCGTCGGCGACGACGGCGCAGCCGAGCTCCACCACGCCCACCTGCCCATGGGTGCGGGCCACATCGCCGATCAGGTACTCCAACGCCTGGGGTAGGCCCGCGGGTGCGATGGACGTCAGCTCACCGATCAGGTCCGAAGCGGTTGTTCCCCGATCGAACGCGGCCCGGATGCTGTCCGGCGTGAACCGCCAGGTCGTGGCCGCCCCGCGGGACTCCCGGGCGGCGACACCGTCCAGGAATCGCGACAGGTCGATGGCCGGCGGGCCGAGGACCACCGCGGTGAGATCGGCACCGATCACCGCGGACGTGTGGGCGCCGGAGGTCAGCTCCGCGGTCGCGGCCGCGAGGGTGCCGGTGTGCAGGGCCCGGCACAGCGCGGTAGCGGCGCCCAGCGCCAGTAGACCGAGCAGCTCGGCCTCGCGGACGGCCGCGGTGAGAACGTCCCCGACGATGTCCTCCCCGATCAGCGGGGCCCGCCAGCCCAGCAGACCGGCCAGTTCCGCGATGTCCGACACTCCCCGCCCGGGCCCCAAGGTGGCATACACGTCGACCAGTTCGTGACGCAGGTGCCGGTACACGGCGCTCTCGCCCAGCTCGGCGGCCACCGTCGAATCCATCAGCACCGACCGGTCCGACTGCCACCAGGTGTCGAGGAGGGCGCGTCCCCGCGTCGCGGCGTCGGCGGATCGCCACGCCGACACCGCGGGACCGGGGATCAGGCCGGGCGAGGGTTGCGGCGGCGGCCGCTTGCGCCCACGGCTCCTCGGGGACTCCGGTGGCGGTGCCGGCGCGAGCACCGCGGTGGCCAGGGCCAGCTCCACGGCGAGCCGCACCTCCTCCACCTCGACGGCCCAGTTCTTCGCGAACGTGCGCAGCGTCCGCAGTCCCACCGCGCCGGACTTGATGAGTGGAATCGGCTCGGTCGTCGCCGTATCCACCAGCGCGGTAACCCGCTCGATCATGCGCAGCAGGCGCGCCGCGGCCTCGGCGTCCACGTGCTCGGTCGGCACCGGGTGGTGCGCGAGAGGCGGCGGTTCGGGATGGAACGGGAGCCGCCACCGCTCCCCGCGCAGCGCCAGCGCCACCTCCAGCGGCAGGTCGGCCGCGCCGTCGTGGCTCGGCCACAGCACCCCGCGCGCCACAGCCCAGTCCCCGGGCTGCTCCCGCGCGGTCGCGGGGTAGGACCCGAAGTACGTCGGGAAGTATTCCAGCGCGGCCCCCTGCTCGGCGCACTGGAGGAGCAGATCACGCTCACGGGGCGGCGCGGCGTCGACGAGGGTGCGGACCGCATCGGGGTCGCAGAAATAGGTGGCGAGGCGATCGACCACGACTTTCTTGGAACCGTCGCCCCTGATCTTCAGTTTCGCGGCCAGCGCGCGCAGCCTCTCCAGCGTGGTGTCCGCGAGCAGCACGCGTACGGGCCGGCCCAGCCCCGCGCCGACCGCCGGGAACTGGGCGGGTGTCGTGAGCTCGCCGTCGGCGGTGACCAGGGTCAGGGCGCGCTCGTGCAGGTCGTCGAGGAACGCCTGGACCACCCCGGGGTCGCTGCCCAGCCACGTCGACACACCGGCGGCGGTGACCGGGAGCCCCAGCTGCTCGACAAGGGTGAGGGCGCCGAGCACCTCGGTGTGCGGCTGCGGCAGGCGCATGTAGGCGGTCACGATCGATTCCCGGCTGTGCAGTCGCTCGGCCAGATCGGCGACGTCCGCGGGCCACGGCAACGACAAGGCGTCCGGGCGCCGACGCAGGACCGTGGCAAGTCGATTCTCGTCGAGTGACCTCAAATGGGCGAGCAACGCGTCGACGTCATGAACGGGCACCGGCCCGAGACTAGTGGCTGCCGCCGTTCGTCGGCGGGTTGCCGGGCGGCGGCGTCGAGGGATGGTCGCCGATCCCATGCGGAACCCGCGGTCGGGCGGAGCGGTGCTGTACTTGCTCCGCATCCGCACCGACCTGCCCCTACTCCCCCCGGCCGACGCCGAGAAGGTACTCGCCGACCTCGGGCGCCGGCCACGGCTGCGGACCGATCGCTACGCCCGCTCCCCACCCTCCGGGCCGCACGGCTGGGGCAGTGGGACCTCTGACCACCTGCGGACATATCGGACCCCGCTCATAACGGACGTTCGGGTGCCTCCTCGGTTGTCCGGTGACCACCCGTCAGTCGGACACTGTGGAGGTGGCCTCGAATGATCGCCGGGAGCAGCACCAGCGCGCCCGGGCGTCGACGCTCCCCACCAGGGGCGAACCGGATTTCCTGGAATGGCCCGTCCAGTTTCGCCCCGCGAGCTGGCGGTCGATTCGCTTGCTGCTGTGGTGGGTAAGCCGGGAAGGAATCCACCCCGACAACACCCTGCCACGGGTGACGCGACCCCCAGGAACCGATCCGATGACCATGCAGACTTCACACCGGCACATCACCACAGATCATGACGAGATCCGCCGTTGGGTCGAGGCGCACCACGGCGCACCGGCGCGCATGGCGAACACGGCGACCGCCGGTGTCCTGCGCATCGACGTCCCCGGTCACGGCACCTCGGGACTCGAGCCTATTTCCTGGCATGAATGGTTCACCGTATTCGACGGGCAACGTCTGGCCCTGTGCTACCCGGATCCGCACATTCACGGCGGCACCAGTGCCTGGTTCGAACTCGTGCACCGCGATATCGGGGACGGAGTCTTCTCCTGACGTAGTGCCACTCCGGGAGGCGGTTCGCGGGGAACCACACGCACCGGAGCGCGCCGTCGATCCCGGCGAGCGCTACGCATCCGTTCCGAATCTGTGCAGCGGCCGGAATTCGGCATACGACCCGCCATAGGGCGCAGGAGTTCCACGCGCAGTCACGATACGTGTCGGGAAACGATCGTTATCCTTCCTCGACACGCTGCGTGTCGATGAGGTTCGGTGGCACGTCGATCCACGATCGGATGCCGACGGTGACATGCCCCCACGGCGAGAGTCCTGCTCGGTCACGCTGGGTGAACGTGCAGATCCCGGCTGTAGGCGACGGTGACTCGAGACCCTCCGATGCCGGGGTGTCCGGTTTACTGCCTCGAGATGCGAGGTCGATTCGATCATCCGCCGGATCGAGTGAGGCATGCGGCGTCGTCGCGGGGGCGGACCCGAGCTGGAGCCGGTTCGCCAGCGCCGGGAAGCGAGAGCATCCGCCGGCGGCGCACGCCGATCGTGCGGTGTGCGTGGGGAGGATCAACGTCGCCGCGGATGCGCGATTTCGGCGACCCGGGAGTCCTGCGCGGCGGGCGGGACGCAGCGGTACGCGTGGAGAAGTCGCTGGGGACCCGCCTCGATTCGCCGGGTACGCTTCAGCGCCCCCGTGGCGGTCGAGGCTGGCTCGCCGCCGCGGCGCGGGGACAGGTGTCGGGCGGGATGCTGGGGCCGCAGTTGATCAAGGTCGCGGGGGTGTTGTGTGCTGAAGTGCGTCGGCGGTGCGTTCATCCGGTCGCCGCGCTTCCCGGATCCCAGGGGTGGGTCGCACGGATGTCGGCATTGAAGTCCTCGATCCGGCGCCGCAGGTTCAATTCGGTGTAGCCGATGGCTTGGGCGGCGAAGGGTTCGAGGAGTCGACCGAGGGCCTTTCCGGTCAGTCCGCTGGGGAGTTGGTAGCTGAAGTCCACGGTCAGTTGGGTCTCGCCGACCCCGGTGGCGGTGAAGCGCCAGATCGAGGTGTTCCTGAAGCCGTCGATCGAGTCGAGGGCGATCAGTCGGTTTCTTTCCCAGGCGGTGATCGTGAGGATCGAATGGAGGGTTTTGAAGCCGACCTGCATGGCGGCGTCGAAGGTGGCGCCGAGGCCGTGGTCGAGGGTGCCCGTGGGATCGAATCGCGAGATGCCGAACACCCAGGTGGGGACGTTGCGGTAGTTGCCGATGAAGTCGAACGCGACGTCGATCGGCACGGTGGCGACCGCGCTGTGCTGTGTGTGCATCATCTTGTTCGCCTTTCGGTGTTGTTGCACCGAAACCGGGGCTTACAACGACCCGCGGATCGACTGTTCGATCGTGCGGCCGTCTCCTGAACACCTCGTCCGGGCACAGCACCACAAGGAGCGTGGTCTACCGGATCGGCACATCCAACGTCAGCGACCAGTTCGCCGCACAGTGTGGGCCCGCCCGAAACCGCGTCCCAGCTGTCGCTGGGCACGCCCCGCGCTCGCACATGGTCGGCCCACCCGTGGTCGGAGCCAGCCCCGACACCGTTCCGTCGGTGCGGCGAACTTGCCAACATCAAACATACTTGTGGTATGTTATTGGCGCAATACAGTACTTGAAGTTTCCCAATTCTCCAGACACAGATCTCTCGCTTCCGTTGACCGCGGCGCCGCGTTCGCCGGATTCGGTATCGAGTGGTCGTCACCTGTTGTGGTTGCCGCAGACGAGCTCTGGGTTGTCGTCCACCCGTGGCCTTCGAGCCAGGTAAGGATTGGTTGTGGCAGTTCGACGCTGGCCTCGTCGGTGCCGGTGACCAGGGGGCCGTCGCCACATCGGCTACAGCTGATCACCAGGACGTGGCCGTCGGGCTGGCAGCGGGCGCAGTGGTGTCGCTCGCGGACCCGGTGGCGGCCGTCGAGGTGCAGGCACCGCAACGTCTGGGTCTCCGGCAAGGCCGCTGTCGACCTCGAGGGCGACGGGGTGCAGTCCGCCTACATCTACCCGGGTACGTATTGGCTTGCCAGGGCAGACCGGACCAGTTCACGAGGTGCTCGGCGAGCCAGTGCAGTCGTTGGTGCCGGGACTCCTCGGTGCTCGTCGATGTCATCTGCGACACCGTCATCTGCGACATGTTCACCACCTCGAGATCGCCCCGCTCGTCGGCGATCTCGCAGACAACCGCGGCGGCCTCCAGGTAGTCCGCGGAGACACTCATATTGAAGAACACCCGCGTCACGCCGCGTAGCGCCGCAGCAACCTCGGCAGGGCGAGTCAGATCGCCCACCACGATGTCCGCTCCCCACTCCCGCAGGGCGTCGACACGGCCGTCGTCGCGATGAACCATCGCCCGCACGGGTGCGCCGCGACCCAGAAGCAGCTCGGCGACCAGCCAGCTGATACTGCTGTAGCCGCCCCCACCCCGGTCAACAGATACGGTGGCCGTTCATTCATGATTGACTCCCGTTATCTGCGTGACGCACTCAAACCCCGTCCCGCCTCGCTGATAACCGACGCAGTTGTGGGGATGAGCGTGCACACCGGCCAGTCCCGCTCCCCTACAACGCTACGACCGGACGACACGCGTTGACCACCGAAGCAGTCGCCTCTGCAGTTTCTCGCACACCGGTGTGCAGGCGCTGAGATCGTGGCAGCATTCCCGACCAGATTGATGGGAGTTCTCCGCCGGATTGTTCGAACATTTCGACTGCCGATGCTCCACCGACGACATCATGTTCCGGTGCTCGACCTGGTAGGAGCCGAGTTTGTCGGTGACTGGTACCCGCGGCCGACACCCTTGCTTCTTCAACAGTTTCCGGAAGAACCGAGTCGCAGCCCTACCGTCCCTGCGAGCCTGCACCAGGATATCGAGGACGGCCCCATGCGGGTCGACGGCCCTCCACAAGTACCGGCGTGCCCCGTTGATCGTCAGGAAAACCTCGTCCAGGCCCCTCCTACATATCCCAGTGCCGTACGGGTTCCATCGTCACCGTCCGCGCCGGTCTGGTGGGATCGATGCTGATCGGAGGACACTTACAGGGTGTGTTCCGGTCGACCCCGACCCCCTGTGTGCCGGCGAGCCCGTGGGTTGCTTCGGTGGGTGGCGGGCGGGTCGTCGATCCGGTATCCATCCCGAGCTTCCGGAACATGCACCCACACAAGCGAATGCGAATCGGGCCCAGCCCGGGAACGGTGGTCGGTGATGGATGTGGAGCACCCGCGGTGCGCGGGAATCGATCTCCGAGACCGGCCAGGTGTATGGGTCGATCCTGGTCGAGGCAGATGCGACCGTCGGGGTCGTACCGGGAGGGCTCGAGCAATGTTGACACGATTCGCGGCGGTGGTCGCGGCGACGATCGGCCTTCTGGGGACCGTGGCGGTGGGTGTCGCGACGGCGGCGCCGCCGGTGGTGATGGGCGGTGGGACGGGGATTATCGTCAACGACGAATTGGTTTGCTCGCTCACGACGATCGGTCACGACAATTCGGGCCGGCTGGTCGGGTTGACGGCGGGGCACTGCGGTGCCGTCGGTGCGTCCGTGGTGGCGGAGACCTCGCAGGACAGTGGTGTGGTCGGCCGTTTCGTGGTGTCGAATCCGGCTCTCGACTACGCGGTGATCCAGTTCGATCCCGGGAAGGTGACTCCCGTGAACCGGGTCGGCAGCGTCACCATCACGGGGATCGGTGCACCGGCCGGGTTCCCGCAGGTGGCGTGCAAGGAGGGCCGCACAACCGGCAACACCTGCGGCATCGTGTACGGGGACCTGCTCGGTACCGGGGAGACCTGGACGCAGGCGTGCGTCGTCGAAGGTGATTCGGGCGCACCGGTGGTCGTCGGCACCACGCTGGTGGCGATGGTCAACGCCTACCTCGTCGCGTCGTGCGTGGGCCCGGAGGTCGGCACCAACATCAGTTCGATCGTCGCCGACATGAACGCCACGGGCGGGTACGGCGCCGGCTACCGGCCCATTTGAGCCTGAATCCGTTGATGAGTGATCTCGGCAGCTCAGAAGGCCCCTGCCAGCAGCGACGAGGGGTTCAGGTCACCCGGTCCGGGTTCGTGGTGAAGAGCCGCGACAGCACCGGCGCAGCGGTACAAGGAGTCGGCTCGGGTGGCCTCGGCAGATCGGGGTGGCCGAGACCGAATGTGGCGGTGCTCTCCGGGTCCTATGCTCAACGGCGGAAGACTGTCCTGCCTTGTCGGGTTCACATTGTCCGGTTCATTTCGATTGTCTTGGGCGGCTCACCGTGACGGTGCACCGATCGCGTGGTCGACGGGTGCTGCATGCCAATGCGGCACCGGTAGCGTGCGCGCACGAGCGTCGGGGCGGATGCGGCGCGATGATGGTCTGCGCGCTCGCCGTCGGGTTGGCCGCGGCCTGCAGCTCATCGGCGAACCACACACCGGCCACGTCGGTGGCCACCGATTCCTCGACGCCGTCGGCAGCCGCCGAATCCGGCACCACACCGGGCCCCGACGCGGCGGCGGCGATCACCATCGAGGGCTACCGCTTCGCCACCCCCATAGGGGTCGGGCCCGGCGCGCAGGTCACCGTCAAGAACGAGGACACCGTCGAGCACAGCGTCACCGCCGACCGGGGCGACGCCTTCGGTCGGGACGTCGACGGCGGCGGCACCGCCGTGTTCACGGCCCCCACACGGTCGGGGGCCTACCCGTTCCACTGCACGTACCATCCTCACATGCAGGGTGTACTCGTGGTCGTGGCGTTACACCGTGGACAAAAGTGAGAGCACGACGGCCGGTCCTCGGGGTGGACCCGGTGCTGTTCGTGGCCGCGAACGAGCGTCGAGAGCACCACCCGGTCGCAGCCGTTGTGCGGGATGGGCGATCACCCGCCGACGACGATGTATCCCTCGGTGGTCAGCTTGTTGTCGGCGCCGAACTTCAGCTTGCCGTACGAACCGATGGACGGCTCACCCGCGGCGGTGAAGTCGAGCTTGCCGGTGATGCCGTTGTAGTCGATATCCGTGCCGGCCGCCGCGAGCGGCAGGCACTCCTGGTACGACGTGCACGCGGTGCCGCCCTCGGTGACGGCGTTGATGTTCGCGGCGATGTCGCGACCGGCCGTCGACTTGGCCTGCTCGGCGGCGAGCGCGGAAATGACGACGGCGTCGTACGCCTCGCCGGCGTAGTTGAAGTCGATCAACCCCGGGTTGATGGCCTTGAGGCGATCCTGGAAGGCCGGGCCGACGTCGGTGAGGGGCGTGGTGCCCTGCATCCCGTCGAGCAACGGCACGGCGACCGACTCGCCGAGTGCGTTACCCATGTTGCCGTCCACGCCGTAGACCTTCATGCCGTCGGACGGGCCGATGCCGACCTCGTGCATACGGGTGATGATCTTCGCCGACTCCTCGAACCCGACCACCGCAATGGCGTCCGGGGCAAAGTCCTTGACCTGATCGATCTCCGAGTTGAACGACTGCGCGTTGGGGTCGTAGATGATCTTCTGGATCTGGTCCTCGGGGATGCCCGCGTCGACGAGGTTCTTGACGATGTTGTCGGCGAGCCCGGTTCCGTACGGGTCGTTGAGGGCCAGGATGGACACGCGCTGGCCGCCGTCGTCCGAGATGAGTTGCGACACAGCCTGAGCCTGCAACACGTCGGTGGGGGCGGTGCGGAAGTACTGCCCCTTGTCCGGGTAGCAGACGAACTGGTCGGACGTGTTGGCCGGGGAGAACATCACGACGCCGGCGCTGGACACCTTGTCGATGACCTTCAGCGACACCGACGACGACGCCGCACCGATGATCACCTGGGTGCCCGCGGCCAGTTCCCGGTCCACCGTGGTGTTCGCCGTATCGGTGGTGGTGTCGCCGGAGTCGCCGGGAATCAGCTGGACCGGCTGGCCGAGGACCCCACCGGCGGCGTTGACGTCGTTGACGGCGAGCTGGGTGCCCGCCACCATCGGCGGTCCGAGGAAGGCGAGGCTTCCCGTGTCGGGGAGCAGGGTGCCGATCTTCAGCGGCGCCGTGGACGGGGCACCCGCTGCCGCCGCTTCTTCGGGGGTGCAGTCGGTGGAAACAGTGGTGGCCGAGGCAGAGCTGTCGCTCCCGTCCGCGGAGTCGTCGCCACTGTCCGAACTACAACCTGCCAGTGCGAGTGATGCCGCGCCGAGCACCGCGGCCGCCCGCACGAAGGTCCGTTTAGCCATCCAAACTCTCCTTCGATCACCTGAGTGCGGGCGCGACCCGAATCGGCGTTCGCTGTGGGTCTCAACACGCTACGCCGATTCCGGGCCTCGACTCCGGAGAGCGCCCCGGGGTTTGTGTTCGGTGCGACACCCGTCGGGACGTCGAAAATTGAATCGACCGCCCGGTGGGGCCGTCATTGCCGCGCGCGGCTCGAGTTCGACGTAGATGAGTGTTGCGTTGTACGTCGCGAAATGGGATCTGACCAGCCCAACCCGGCTCGGTCATCGAGCATGGTCGGGCCCCTGGGACACCGTCATCAGATCGCGGAGCCCCACACCGGCGCTGGACTTGCTCGTCATGACGACGGAGAACCTGTCCGCGTCGTTGCGTGCCCGGTATTTGCTACCGAGAACCCCTCGGTCCCGTCGAGGATGGATGCTGCCCAGTCCCGGGTGAACCGGTAGCCGACGGGGCCGCATTTCGTCCGCTGCCGTCGGTGTCGTTGCGGTGTCACCGCTCGGGCGATCGGTGATCCGACGTGCGGCGCCCTGGGCGTCTTGTGTGAGAGTGCCCGCGGCGCGGTCGAGTCCGATGCGTTCGGGGCGGGAGAGTCGGGTTGATCACCCGAGGACTGGGGCAGCTCCGTAGTTGCAACGGTCCGCGAGGGCGCTGCAGACGTGGTGTGTCCACCGCCGGCGGTCTGCGGCGCCGCTCTGATGGGTGATCGTGATCCGTCGCGGCCACAGGTCGGGCGCCTTGCGGGCGGTGTCGTCGATCGGCCCGAACTCGAGGGAGACGTGAAGATCGCGATCGGCCGTCGGGGTGACGATGATGCGGCCGGGTTCGCCGCCCATCTCGGTCCCCGCGCCCAGTATCACGTCGATGTAGTCCTGCCCGCACATCTCGGGTCCTCCGTCTCCTCGCGGACCGCGGGAGGTCTCCACCGCATCGCTGACGGCGGGGAAGCGCCGCACCGCGTGCCGTTCACCCCCACTGTCGGCTCATTGTGAGGATTGGGTTAACTCGTTGTTGGGAGGCACCGGAGGTCAGATCCGCGCGGTAGCGTGAGCTGTACGCCCTGTGAGCTGCGGGCGCCGTGGCTCACGCAATCCCGATACCGCTCATGCACCAGCTCAGTTCCCTCGATGCGCAGTTACTCGACGCCGAGACCTCGACGACCTTCACCCATGTCGGGGCCCTGAGTGTCCTCGGCCCCACGACGCCGGGCCGCGGGCTCGCGGCCCCGGATCTGCGGGCGCTGGTCGGTAGCCGATTGCACCTGGTGGGGCCGCTGCGGTGGCGGCTGCAGGAAGTACCCCTCGGCCTCGACCTGCCTTACTGGGTGGACTCGGAGTCCCTCGATCTCGGCTACCACGTCCGGGAGGCCACCCTGCCCGGCCCGGGCACCGACGAACAGCTCGCCGATCAGATCGCCCGTCTCGCAGCACGCCCCCTCAACCGCAACAAGCCCCTGTGGGAGTGCTGGCTGGTCCACGGTCTCACCGGCGGCCGGCAGGCGATCTACACCAAGGTGCACCCCGCGGTGATCGACGGTCTGACCGCGGCGCAGGCCCTCGCAGTGCTGATGGACACCAGCCCGCGACCCCACGTAGTGCCGCACCGCTTCAGCGACGAGCAGTACCAGGCTGCGGGCGTCCTGGGAATGGTCGGCAAGAGCGTATGGCACCTGGGAACCCTGCCCGCCCAGCTGCTGTGGTCCTCGCTCGAGATGGCCCCGCACCTGCCCGAACTCGCCGGCACCAGCACCGTTCCCGGCGCGGGCATGCTCACTCGAAGGTTGGCCCGGTTCGCGCAACGGTGGTTGCCCCCGGCGCCACCGCCCGCGTCGCCGACCCCGCCCGAGACCCCGTTCAACGGCCCGGTCACGGCCAACCGGCGTTTCGCGTTCACCTCACTGCCGCTCGGCGAGGTCGAGGCGGTGGGGGCCGCGTTGGGGTTCACCGCCGACGACGTGGTGACGGCGCTGTGCACCAGCGTGTTGCGCCGCTGGCTGATCGACCACGACGCCCTGCCCGGCACAGCGCTGGCCGCGGCCATGCCGGTCTCGGTGCGCACCGAGACCGGACCGTTCGCGACCGCCCGCACCCGGCTCTCCCTGGTCCCCGTCGCGCTGCCCACCGATGACGACGACCCGGCCCGGCGCCTGCAGAGGGTGCACACCTCGCTGACCGCGGCGCCCCGGCGTTTCCGCTCGGCACCCGCCACGCTCGTGCGTGACTTCGGCGCCCGGCTGCCGCAGGCGGTGCGCGGTCTGATCTCGCGCACACCGCTGCGGGCGCTGACCACGCCCACACCACCGGTCAACCTGGTCATCTCCCACGCCGTCGGCCCCACGCGGCCGGTGTACGCCGCGGGCGCCGAGGTGACCGGGAACTTTCCCATCTCCGCGGTCACCGACCACGCCGGCATCACCATCGCCGCGATGTCCTACGACCGGCACCTCGATGTCGGAATCCTCGCCTGCCGCGAACTGGTTCCCGACGTGTGGGACGTGACCGGGCACCTGCACGAGGCCCTCGCCGAACTGACCGCATGCACACGCAACGTCCGACACCTGCGCCCCCGCCGCCCCCCACCGTGACAGGCGGCGAGGTCGGCAGCGCGTCATCACACACCCATCCCGCACGGTGACACCCATCACTCGCTCCCACTCCCGCGATCCGCTGGGGCGATCAAATCGCGGGCGGCGCCCTGGGCGCCCAGCCGGCGGGCGGTGTGCTTGACATGGGTGCGTTTGGTCTCCCCCACCACACGAGCGCGGCAGTTGCGGTTCGCGCCGAGCGCCGCCTGCTGATCCGGGGTATACGTGGGCCGGGTGCGCTCGAGGTGGGCGAACACCACCCGCTGGGTTGATCAGATCCGCCACCCGCCGCAACGATGACTGTCCTTCACAACTTCCACCGGGTGTTCGCTGTGGCCCCACCAATGGACCAGCGCGTGTTGCCCCAACCACTCCCGACGTCCAGTTGTCAGGGTCATCCCGTCCGCCCGCCTCAGCACGGCCCGCCCGCATCGCGCTGTTCCCGAGGAAATGCCCAGGAAAGTGGAGACAGATCGCGGTGGTAATACCGTGAGACACATGAGAAACGCGCAGGTCGCAGCGTCTCAAAGTCACCGGCAGCGAGACCCTACCGCCCCGTTCAGGGGACACCCGCACGGTGACCTCGCCCCGGGCCGACGACCAGGCACGGTCAGCACCAGCCCATGGACGGTATTGCCTCCGACGTCGAGTAACCCCTAGTCGCACATGACTGGTACCGGGTCTACCGTCGGGACTTGTGACAGCACGTAAAGCAGGGCGTGCACACACGATCACGCCCAGCCCCGAGGTTCCGCTCGACTTCGCTCGGGAATGGTCGAGTTCCTCGATCCCGACAACTCCGAGCACCTCATCGCCGCGGACATGACGTGGCTGCTCTCGCACTGGACCTGCGTGTTCGGCACCCCGGCCTGCCGGGGCATCATCGCCGGCCGACCCGACGACGGCTGCTGCTCGCACGGCGCCTTCCTCTCCGACCAGGAGGACCTCGAGCGACTGAACGCATCGGTGAAGCTGCTCACACCCGAGGACTGGCAGTTCATGGACACGGGCCTCGGCGAGAAGGGCTACATCGAGGAGGACGACCTGGACGACGAGCCCGCGCTGCGCACCCGCCGCTACCAGGGCGCGTGCATCTTCCTCAACCGGCTTCGAGGGCGGCATCGGCTGCGCGCTGCACTCGATGGCGCTCAAACGCGGCATCGAACCCCTCGAGGTGAAGCCCGACGTGTGCTGGCAGCTCCCGATCCGGCGCACCCAGGAATGGGTCGAACGCCCCGACGGCGAACAGATCCTCAAGACCACTATCACCGAGTACGACCGCCGCGACTGGGGCGAAGGCGGCGCCGACCTGGATTGGTACTGCTCCGGCTCCCCCGACGCCCACGTCGGCAGCAAGGCCGTCTGGCAGTCATACGCGCCGGAGCTGACGGAACTGCTCGGCACGGCCGCGTACGCCGAACTGGCGAAGCTCTGCAAACGCCGGGCCGGGCTCGGTCTGATCGCCGTACACCCGGCCACCGCGGCCGCCG
This sequence comes from Rhodococcus koreensis, assembly GCF_017068375.1. Classification (NCBI taxonomy): domain Bacteria; kingdom Bacillati; phylum Actinomycetota; class Actinomycetes; order Mycobacteriales; family Nocardiaceae; genus Rhodococcus; species Rhodococcus koreensis. Next base: position 8,582,887 of record NZ_CP070609.1, on the reverse strand, counting down.
CGGCCGCCGAGCAGAAGCCCAGGTAACGGAGCGGACCCCGCGGTCGATCTCCCAGGCACCGCCTTCCTCGGTCCGGCCATGATGGGAGAGATCGACCGCAGCCGTCGCCTTCGCACCGCGAACCCGCCTGTGCCGGAACATTGCCGCTCATCGGCCGCCCCCTTCGGGATCGACCACCGGTAATCCGCCCCAGGTGAGGTGGGGCGTCGCCGTGTCGTGCCACCGGGCGTCCCGTCAGATCGTCGAGGTGGGGCGACGGCGGACCTCGGCAAGTTCCGCGCGGAGTTCCTCGCCCCGCTCCCGGACGGCCACTGCTTGGGTGCGCGAGGCAGCAAGATCGGCACGGGCGGTGCCGAGTTCGCCGCGGATCTCGTCGGTGCGGGTCCGCTCCGCCGAGTGGCGGCCCGGGCGTCGTCGAGGTGGGGCGACGGCGGACCTCGGCAAGTTCCGCGCGGAGTTCCTCGCCCCGCTCCCAGACGGCCACTGTTTGGGTGCGCGAGGCAGCGAAATCGGCACGGGCGGTGCCGAGTTCGCCCCGGATCTCGTCGGTGCGGGTCCGCTCGGCCCGACTGGCGGCCCGGGCGTCGTCGAGGTCCGACTCGAGCCGGTCGATCGTCGCGGCGGCGGCCGCGGAACCGCGGTCCGCCCCACCCCGGACCCGGGCGACCTCGTCGGCGAGTTCGGTGGCGCGGGTGCGCCGGGATTCGACGAGGTGACGCTGCTCGGCATCTCCTCGTCGGCCGCCGCCAGGGGCGCGCACCTGCTCGGCTTGCTCGGCGGTCAGGCGCTGTCCATCACCCTCACCAGCCGAGCCGGCCAGCTCGATGTCGATGTCGTCAGCGGCAGCATCTCCCGGTATGTGCGGGTGGTGCCGGCGAGGCCGATAATCCGATGATGACCAGCGGGCACGGCGCCGGTGCGGGCGAGCCACTCGATGTCGGCGACCGAGTGCTCGCGGCAGCAGATCTCGGCGGTTTCCTCCGCCCCCGCATCCGGCGCGGAACGCCGGGTGTGGTCATCGGGTGCGGGTTCGACGGATTACTGGCCGTGTATTTCGCCAACGGCCGCGTCCAGCACGCCAGCCCGGACGAACTCCAACTTGCCGCCACCCCACCACCGGCGTACCGCGAGGTCGATGATCCGCCCAGTGACCGCGGCTGACCACGATCGCCGTGAGCTCGGTCGGCACCGTCGGCGCCGCGGTGTCACACTTTTGGGGTCCGGCGGGTGCTCGGTGGCCTGAACGGGGGGCGGCACCTGTCGGCGAGGGGGTTCCGCCGGAGATCCTTCATATCCGCAGGTCAGGACCTTGTAGGGGTTGTCGAAGAGCGGGTACCGTGATGTGTGCGGATCAGGGAAACCGCGGGTCTCGGTGACCTTGTGAAGCAGAGATCCGGCCGAGAATGTGACAGCATTCCCGGCCGAACCCCTGTCCGGGACATGCCCCGTGACTGCCCCTCGGCCGGGTCCGCGCAAACCCCTGGACCCCGCCACGGCACCCAGATCACCGCGGCCCTGGTTGCTGGATCCGCTCGCGGGGTCGCGTTCCTGTCGTTCGTCGGAGTGCTGCGTGACCGGCTCGGCGGACTCGCGGGACCGGTTCTTCGCGACCGTGTTCCTGGGCAGCGGGCTGCTGTTTCTGGCCATGCCGTTCGTGTCGATGTCGATCGCCGGCGGGATCCTCACCGTCTAATAACGCGACATTGAGGTTAACGGTCCGCGGGACCCTCAGGGGTTCCAGCGGGCAGGGTCAGCGAGAGCAGCTGGACCCGTTGGGGTCCCCGCGGCGTGGTGTAGATGACGGTGTCGCCGGGCCGATGCCCGGCGAGGGCCAGGCCCAGCGGGCTGTCGGCGGTCACGGTGGTCTCGTCGCCGCCGGCAATCTCCTCGGTGATCGATACGATCCTCACCCCGGTGACCGTGGTGTCGGCGAACCGCAGGGACAACTCGGTTCCCCACAGGGAGCGTGTCCGCGGTGCCCGTCGTCGAGCGATCACCCTCGAGCCAGGCGCCCAGTTCCGCGATCCGATCGTCGACCTCCGCCAGTGCATCACCGCGCTCCAATGCGTCGGCGTCATCGGCGCTGTCACCAACCCGGTCACGCTCGGCGAGCTCGGCCGCCATCCGCTCCCGACGCGCGCGAAGCTCTTCCATCTGGTCGGCGACGCGGTCACGCGCCAGCGCCGGTTCGCCCTCATCGCGGCTGTTCAATCTTGCCCCTGCCGTCGGCCGTAATTGGCTGTGACCTTGTGGATGACATGTACTCCAGTCATTGGCTGTCCTCTGCCCCGAACCTACCGGGGTCAACGCGGTCGGATCAACGCTGCACGGCCTCGGTGGAGGGCAACGGCGACGTAGGCGCCGAGGATCAACGCCTCAACCGACCGGCTCGAGTGGCGGTTTCGATGGCACGCGAGAGCTCGAGTTGCAGCGCGATGCCGAGGTCGCTACCGGTCTCCGCGACGGCGGTATTGCACAGGCACGGTGTCCCGGTTCCGGACTCGTCGAGGAGGAACTCCTCCTCAACACCGACCGTCGGAAGGGCGTCCGCCGCGCTGCCGCAGGAAATACAGGAAATACCCGGGTTCGTCGACACCGTGGATGCCATCGTGCGCTCCGGCAGCGCCCGGCCCGGGTAGAAGCTGAACGGGCCGTACATCTCCCGTGGCGAAGGCGCATGCGGGAGCGAGCGATGAGCGGACAGCGGGTCACCGGTGGTGATCACCAACCGGCGGGTAACGATCCGTCCCCGCGAGGACGCCGGGCCAGGGTCCTCGATCACGCTATGGACCCGCCCGTATCGTTCGTGCCGACGGGTCATGCCGGCGAGGTGACTCGGCGGCATGGGTCGGGTCTTCGAAAGGGCGCACGGGCACTGACGGGGCGGGCGGGCGGGCGGGCGGGCGGAGTTGTTGCCCCGAGGGCGGGGCACCGGTCCCCCGGCCACGGCGCCTCCTGATAACTCGGATCCTTCGAGCGGCGGGGCACCCACACGGAAGAAGTGGGCAGCCCGGATCCAGCTCGCGGTGCTCGCTGAGGTTCCCCCCGAACGGTGGACAAGGGGGTTGCGTGCCTCAGGCGACTCCCACCTGAAGCAACTTCTCGTAGCTGTCGGGACTGTGCATCCCCACCGTAGAGTTCCGTCGAACAGTGTTGTAGAAGACAATCCAGTTGTCAACGCCAGCAACGAGATCAGCCTTCGTTGCATAGACGTGCCGATAGTATTCTTCATGCTTGAAGATCGACCAAAACGATTCGGATGGACTGTTGTCCCAACAAATCCCGGTCGCACCCATCGACCGACGCAACCCGTGCTGCACACACGACGCCGCGGTCAGGTGGGCAGTGTATTCCCCACCCCGGTCCGAATGCAGGATCGTCTCGCGACACCGCCCACCGCGCGTGGCCACGGCTCGATCGATGGCGGTGGTGACCATCTCGGCGCTGATGTGATTAGCAATGCTGTATCCCAACACCTTCCGTGAATGACCGTCCCGGATCGCACACAAGAACATGTCCCCCTCACCGCACGTGAGGTAGACATCCCACGCGGGTCAGGTGTCAAGCAGCCGCCGGCTTCGGCCCAGAATTGAGGTCGGGCCAGGCGGCGTGGTCGTCCCAGGGTTCGTTGTGTTGCAGGCACCACCACATGCGCCCGAGGAGCTTGTTGGCGAGGTTGCGCAGCGCGGCGTTGTGATGGTCGCCGGCGGCTCGTCGCTTGTCGTAGTGGGCACGTGCACCCGCTGATTTGGTGAGGGTGACGAACGCCCACCAGTGGCAGGCGTCCCCGAGTCGCTTGTTGCGGACCTTGCGCGCCTTGACGTAGTGCGATCGGCCCGAGGCTCGGGTGATCGGCGCGGTACCGGCGAACGCGCGCAACCCGTTTGCCGTCGCGAACCGTTCAGGATCGTCGCCGATCTCGGCCAGGACCCGGGCGGCGAGAATCGGACCAAGTCCCGGAGCCGACCGCAGGATCGGCGCGAGGGGGTGGCTGTCGAATTCGCGACCCAGCGCGTCCTCGAGGCTGTCCACGGACTGCTGCATCGAGGCGATGACGGCGAGCAGACCGGTGACCGCGTGACCGAGTGCCTCCTCGACCTGCGGCGGCTGCCCGAGCGCGGGCGTCTTCAGCTCCTGCAGGATCCGCTCGACCAGGTTCGGGTCGTTGCGCCGGCCACAGCGTTGCAGCACCGTCACAACTTTGCGGCGGGTCAGGGCGCGACCCGATGCCGGGGTGGGCGCCGCGGAGAGCGTCGCGACCGCGGCGCGGTGCTTCAAATTCGGAAATGCTTGCAGTGCAGCAGGATAAAACTCCAGCAACACAGAGCGTAGTCGGCTGATGGTCTGATGCAGCGCCCAGATCGCCTCCTGGTGCTGACGTGCGAGGGCCTTGATCGCCCGGCCGTGTTCGCTGATCGCCGGCATCGGACGGTGCATCGCTCGGTCGGTGCGCAGAATGTTCGCCAGGATCGCGGCGTCACCCGGATCGGACTTGCCGCCGGCCTGTCCGTGGCGTTCGCGGTAGCGGGCCACCGCACGGGGGTTGATCGGGTAGACGGTGAATCCTGCTTCCATCAGCGCCACGACGAGCAGATTCTTGTCGGTCTCGATCGCGATAGGGGTGGTGCCCGGTGCGCCTCCGCTCTCGGCGATTACCTCCAGCAGTGCGGTCAATCCCGCTGTGCCGGTGTCGATGCGTTTCCGGGCGATGACGGTGCCGTTCTCGTCGACCAGGGCGACATCGTGATGCACTTCGGCCCAATCGATCCCGCAGTTGATGCTCATGTGCGACCTCCTGTCCAGCGGCGTATTCTGTTGTGAGCTCCGGGGGTTGTGCGGCGACCTAATGGAAAGCGCTCTTTGGCGCGGCATCTCACAAGCCGATCACGTGCCCCCAGCGACTGGCAGGGTCACCGTCTACCTTGAGACCTCTCACACAGTCGGATGCCCTCACAGCAGTGATCACCTCCCAGCGGCTCACTGCTCAGACTGCGCCCGGATCGGTAATATCTCAGGGACCTCCCGCCAGTCGCCTTGTGCGTGTCGGATCGTTTGGTCCGACTCACCCATTAGGTGATGTCGGTAAACCAGACCGCATCGAGCCGGCCCCGATCGAAGTGTCGCTCGATCAGATCCGGCGGGAACGACGCCTGCGGATCGACCACCGTGGTCTTGACCTTGAACGTGCGCGGGCTGATGCCCTCCACACCGAGCGAGGCCATGATCTTGGCCACGGTCTTGGCGTTCACCACCTCACCACGCGCCCGCAACTCGGCCGTGACCCGCGGCGACCCGTAGGTACCCTTCGATTCCCGGTGGATCTCGACGATCTTGACTTCGAGGTCGGCGCGACGCTGTTGCCTCGGCGTCAACACCGTGGCGACTCTGCGCTTGACGTACTGGTAGTAGCCCGATGTGGACACCTCCAGCAGTCTCGCCATCCGCAGGATCGAGAACCGTTCACCTTCCGGCGCGGCGGTGCCGGCGGTCTCTTCGATGTTGTCGGGGCCGGCGTACTTGGCCATCAGATCGAACCGGGTCGGTTCTTCTGCATCGCGGCAAAGTACGCCGAAGCTTTTACCAGGAAAGCGTTGTCCTTCTCGAGTTCGCTTACCTGCCTTCGCAATCGGAGTAGCTCGGCGTGTTCGGCCGCGTCCAAAGGCTTCTCTCCGTGGGACTCTGCGGCGGCGATTCTGCGCCGCTCAAGTTTGACCCATTCACCCAACAGACTCTCGTTGAGGCCGAGTTCTCGGGCGACCTCTGCGATGGTGCGACCGGAGTCGATCACCCGGTGGGCAGCCTCGACCTTGTACTCGGTCGTGAACGACCGACGCTTGCGAGGGGGCATACGGACATCCTTCCAGCGGGACCGGTGTCCCGCCAAGTCGGTGTCCACTTTCCGGGGGGAACCTCACGCGGGCACGTTCATCGCGCTGAAGGTGGTCGCGTACTGGTAGGACGGATGGAAGGTGAGTGATACGCAGGCATGCCGACCGGTGAACAGCCCAGCCTTGGTATTCCCAGCTCAGCTGTCCATCGTTGACGGCCGGGGTCCGTCGATCGTCGAACACGCGCCGGTGTGCAGGCTGTTCGCCAGATCGGTGAGCATCACACTCAGACAGGACCATCGAGGACCGGCCTCGCCGGCACCGACCTTGTCGAACTCGGTGGCGCAGCCGTGCAGCAGGCCGGGTCGGGTCTCGACGCACTGCCGGTGCGGCCGGCGACGGGCAGAAAATCCGGCAGAAACTGCCCGCCGGGTCCCCCGCAGCCCCGACGGTGGCCGGTTCGGCGCCCATCTCCTCACCGATCTCACCCCAGACGTCGATGTCCGTCTGCCGTTCCTCAACGACCCGGTCCAGGTCGAACAACTCGCGCACCACGGCAACAGTTGCACCCCGTTGACGACGCCGAACCCGCCGACCAGCCAACAGTGCGGTCAGCTTCCAGTGCTGCTCGGTGGCGGTGACCGCGACGGCGATCGGCTCCTCACAGGTGGGGTGATCTGCGCGGACGGGATGTGGGTTTCCAGCCAGTGCGCGACGCGTTCCCACCGATCGGCCACCGATCCGGGCGCGGTCAGGTACCTCGTCGGGTCGGTGGGCCGGTACGGACCGGGGCCGACTACTCGATCGACGTTTGTTGCTGCACGGTGCGGGCGTGTTCCTTCGTCGCGGCGATCGCCGCCTCGATACGGCTCCGCAGCACTTCATCGCTCAGGCTGGGACTATCGAACCCGCCCACCACGGCCAGATCGTCCCCGACGCGGAGGTGGGCGACCTCGTTGACCACCGACCCGTCCTCGCGGCGCGCCAACTCGCCTCCGGCGGAGACGATCTGCGTCAGTGCGTCGCCGCGGTCGGGCGCCTCCCCCGCCCGCACCGACGTTCGCTGGGTCTCCCGATCCCAGAACGATACGAACCACTCCATAACCGCTCCCTCAATTCACATCTCGCCAAGCGAACTGTATGGGTCACCGCTGTCCACGCGGGCAGACGGTCGGTGCGATCACACAGGGACATCGATTCCACACGAACGTTACGACGGCCACTGCCGCGAGAACATTCGCTGGAATCTACTGCAACGCGGACCCCTACCTTGCGAACAGGGCTCGACAAGTGCGGTGGCCCAGTCGTTCTTCGCCCTCGCCTTCAATGCTGCCTCCGCGGCGGCGGTGCGGCCGTCGAAACTCACCGATCGCCTTGACCTCGATGTCGCGGGTCAGGACGAAGCCTGCTCGACGGTGGCGTCCGGAGTGCCGTACGTGCGGGCCGGGCGAATGAGCAACTCGAGTGCCGCAAGCGCGAGTAGCGCACCACACGATCCGCAACACGACCAGCCTTGTCGCGTAGCGCCAGAACATCAGCAACAGAAAGCGACACCAATGATGCTGCACCAAAGATGAACTCGCAGATGATCGGCCTAAAGTTCCACAAGTCTTGCCCGGCGAAGGCGAAGGTCAGCCTCGTCGCGGCCAAGGACAAACTCGCCCAAGTCGACACACGATCCCGCAACACCGCGACCGATCTCGGACCTCCGTCCGTCCCGACCGGCTCCTGACCGCCAACAACGGATCGGCGAGCACCCGAATCGAGTGCACAGAATGCGGCGTCCCGGTGGCGATCTGTCCACCCCGGTCCGGGAACCGCGCAGGAGTGGTGGATGGCTAATCACACTGCTGCCCAGTACTGGTGGCGCGCCCTGTCCGACGATCTCACCGCAAAACGAGCCCAGCAGGAGTTGGATGAGTTCTCTCGTGTGCGGGGCGACACCCGGCTGCCACCCCACCGCAGAGGGAAGGGCGTCGGCGGCGACGGTGGCCGCGTGAGACCAGTTGACGACGCCGCAGCGCACCAGGATCCGAGCACGCGGAGGTGGTATCGCCGATCCGACACCCCATGGTGCACCTCCTCCTCAACCTCCGATTTCCGGCTCAGTCCGGTTGCGGGAGCGAACGACTCCTAACTCACTTCCACGGCAGGTCTACGGAATAGTTTCCGGCGCGGTCGTGGTGCACACCACGTCGCGAGGAATGTCTGTCCTCCGGGGCAGGCACTGCATCGTGATTGCGAGGGCGGGGTGCTGTTATATATGCGATGTGGTGGACATACTTGAATGCACGACGATTGGACAACCGGACCTGATGATGGACGCGGAAGGATCGATGTCGATGCGACCAGCGCTCGCCCGAGATTCACTGTCGCCGCTGCGGATGTACGCAGCGTTCTGTCGCACGCACCCGCACTCTCCGGTCCCGGACGACCACGTCACCGAGAACGGATACCGTCTCGGGCGGTGGCAGACCCGTCAGCGTGTCGCCCGGATGCTCGGAACACTGCCGGCCAGCCGGATCAGCGAGCTCGACGCGATCGGTTTCGTGTGGGCCGAGAACGGGCAGCCCCTCCCGGCGGTCGCGAGGACGGATTCGAAGCGTCGGCGCATGTTGACGGCGATCGCCGCCTACCGCGAGGAGCACGGTGACGCCCTGGTGCCCGTCAACTACCTCACCGACGATGGCGAGCAGGTGGGGCAGTGGCTGTATCGGGCGGTGAAGAAATGGCGCGCGCACACCCTGCCGGACGAGGAACGTGCACCGCTCGCAGTGCTAGGGGTGTCACCGGCGGCCCGGCCGCGGGGTCCTCGCACGGCGGCATAGCTTCCCGGGTGGTGCCGGTCCGGTGCCGATCACAACGGTCGCAGTCACCCGCACGGGGTGAGAACCTACCGGGTGTCGCGGTGTCGCGGTGTCGATCTCGGCGATGGTGCCGCGCGGTGGCTTTCGCCCGATCGGCTGCCCTCCCCCAATCCCGATCCCGATCCCGGATATCGACTCACTCGTGCCATATCCCACGGTGATCGAAACCCAAATTTGGTCGGGCGACAGTTTCCGATTTCGGTGCGATCCGCTGTAGTGCGTTTCCGTGGATTGTTACGATCGATGCAGCAATGGGCGTTGCTGATGCCGTTACTGCACACGCAATCCCATCCGGCAGCAGCAATTTTGTCGCGGATACTCGGAGGAGTTCTCATGGCATTGCCCACTTTGACACCGGAACAGCGAGCGGCAGCCTTGGCGAAGGCAACTCGGGCACGGAAGCTGCGCAGCGAACTTCTCTCGGCTGTGAAGTCGGGTGACCTCACCGTGAGCGCGGTGTTCGAAAAGGCCGAATCCGACGACATCGTGAAGCAAACGAAGGTGTCCGCCCTCGTCAAGTCACTCCCCGGCGTGGGTCCGATCAAGGCCGCTCAACTGCTCGAGGAGCTGTCGATCTCCGATACGCGCCGGATCGGTGGTCTGGGGCCGAATCAGCGGAAGGCACTCGTCGACGCCGCCGCGAGGTGACCGGTGCGCTGCACGGACATCGCAGCGGGTCAGTGAGCCGCGTTGTACGCCTCCACGATATCGGTGGGCATCCGCCCCCGGACCCCCACCTCGTAGCCCTGCTCGCGCGCCCATTCACGGACCGCTCGCACGTGCTCGCGGTCTCGCCGGGCCGGCGTCGCCGGGCCACCGCCGGAGTGGATGGTGCCTGCGGTCCGGTGCCTGCGGCCACCCACCCTTGTCGCATGCTCAATGTAGTAATCGAGCGTCTTGCGGAACTCTGCCGCATTCTTCGCCGACAGATCAATCTCGTAATCGATGCCGTCGACGGAGAAGGCGATCGTCTCACCTTTTCCGGCGTCGATGGAAGTTCCGTCGATATCGTCGACGTGTTCGACCACTATTCGGCGCGCCATGCCCACTCCCTCATTTTCTTTACCGGTCGACTGTACTGCCCACGCGAGAGGACGGCATCCTCGCGATATCCGCCCGACCGACCGACGAAATTGAACGCGGCAATTGAGACAGCACAATTCTCGATTAATGTCTCTCACATCGGCGTCCACGACCCGAACAGCGCGCCCCGCACAAACGACCAGCGCCACCGCCACCGCCACCGCCGGGCACCCTCCCCCAGTGTGACGCATTCGTGCCTCCGACCCCGACGAAACCCTTGCGGTGCCACCGCGGGCGTGGTGATCTGTTCTCGCCTCCCCAGCCGGCGGTTTCGCAATCGGTGACCGACAAGGGGGACGCTCCCTGGCACCGGGGAGCACGGCTCCGCCAGTCTGATCACGATTCGCGTCGCCGCCTGGGCGAGGCTTTGCACTCTCACGGCACGCTGGATTTGTTTCGCTCCTCACTGAGTGAGCATCGAAGGACGGGTGAACGATGGCGTTCAGGTATCGGGCGACGAGTTTCGCGTGCGGCCTGTTGGTTTTCTCCTCCTTCGGAGTCTTCTCCTGCGTGATCGAGGATTCTCTTGACGGTGCGGTGTTCTACTCCGTCACGCTCATTCCACCGGGCGACCTTCTCCTACGGCGGCTACGCGAAATGCACCGCATGCGGAGGCAGGTGCCAAGTGCGGACCATAGACCCACACCGGAGGGACTCCCGCACATGCACACAGACGCGGCACTGCTCAAAAAGTAGCTGGTACGACCGCCTATACCTTCTCCCGCGCCGGATGGTGGCGGCGAGCCTCGACGATCCCGCGCAGGGCGCTGGCGACCAGGTTCCCCGCCGGCTGTCGAGGTGTGACTTCGCCACCAGCCGAGGACGCCGCCGACGCCACACCGGAACCACAAACCGAACGTCCCCGAGGGCCAATTCGTGACGAATGACGTTCCGCGTGTCGCCCGGGCCTGACGCCCTCGCCGATGTCAGGGCGATGCAGCACCGACGTTCGCGGACTCCGGCCCATTCCGATCCCCCGCACCAGGAAACCCTGGCGTACCTGCGCACCCGGATCGACCCAGACCCCAGCTGCAGGAGTATGCCGAACAGCCGGCCGCCGCCAACCACACCGAGCGCAGGATTGATCGTGAGCGAGGTGGTTTCACCGTCACGGTCTGTGCCCGGCCTCCGGGTCGTCGATGCACCGGGCGAACACCACCCGACCAGATCCCTTGCGTCCCGCCGGGGACGCGCCGGCAGAAATATGCGTGTGGCGTAGCTCACATTTCTGCGATACGCGGTCGGGTGGGCCTACCATTTCCCTCGCACCGGTACACACTGAGTGCAGGTTGCCGATGCCGTCTCCGCCAGTCAAACCCCCAGTGACTGGCGGAGATTCGGCACACACTCGGTGCACCGGCATCTGCCGAGCCAGTTGAGGATTGCATACGCAATCAACGCCTAAGGAGACGCTGGAGGGGCAACCACCCAATCCCCCGACGCAGAACCACCGCACCGGTCGCGGAGCCAAGGAGTTCCTGATTAGCGCCTCGGGGCGTCGATCCGAAGAAGCGGCAATGCTGCATCATTGCCGGAAAGTACCGGCAGCTGATCGAATTCTCGGATAGGTCGTGGCTCCTGTATTGCGACCGCCCTCACCGTCACCACAGCCGCACTCAACGGCCCGCACCCGGCCGCGGTCGGACAAGACCTCTGGCTCACCAAATGCGAAGCCCGGCAATTTTGTACACCACCCGCCGGTGGGCCCACGCCATCCGCGCCGCCGACCCCGACCTCGACCTCGACGGACTCGCCTGCCGGCCCCGGCGCAACGACGACACCCTCGCCTTGGGTCCTCACCACCGACCCCGCGATCACACCCCACCCCGACCTGACCGTCCACCCCACCACCACACCCCGGCCCCTCGACCACGGCCCCGGCCGCGACCTCGTCGCCCGCATCATCGCCGACCACAGCGCCATCCTCTCCCCCACCCGAACCGCACCAACGTCAACGCCCTCCGACACACGGCACCGACATCAATGCGTACCGACCTCGACGAGCGGCTGTCGCCCTTGTCTCTGTGAATGATCCGTCGGTGCGAGCGACCACCCGGAAAGTGCGTGCGCACAAACCACGAAGGATGGTTCACCCACCTGACCCCAGGGATGTCGCGCACACTGCTCACCGGTCTTCCGGAGGAGCAAAGTCAAAGCGGAAATGCTCACTGTCGCCTGCCATGAGCATGGGACCGGTCTGACCTGATTTCTGCCACCCTCATGGGACCACTCGGATTGCCAGTCATGGGACCACCCGGCGCGTCGCGCCGAAGTCCCGCCGGATGACTCGTTTGATCGTCGTGTCGGTATCCCCGGTCACGAAGGCGGACGGGCATGGCTTTTCGGGAGGTCAACGTGAACGAAGTCAAGGAAGTGCTCCGGGTCTGGCTCGGGGTGCCCGGGTCCCGGCCACCGGGGCTGCGCACGATCGCCGCGCACTGCGGGGTGGACCGCAAGACCGCGCGGCGGTACATCGAGGCCGCGCAGGCCGCGGGCCTGCAGCGCAGCGACGGCGCCTGGGCCCTCGACGACGGGCTGATCGGGACGGTGATCGAGGCGGTGCGCCCGGCCCGCCCGAGCGGACACGGGCCCGCATGGGACCGGCTGCTGGGGTTCGAGGACCAGATCACCGCGTGGGTCGCCGGCGACGGGAACCATCCACCGCTGACGATCACCAAGATCGAAACGCTGCTGGCCCGCCAGGGCTGCGTGGTGCCGTATCGGACGTTGCACCGATTCGCCACCGAGCGGTGCGGTTTCGGCCGCAGGGACACCACCGTCCGGATCGTCGACGGCGATCCCGGCAGCGAATGCCAGATCGACTTCGGCTACCTGGGCTATCTGACCGACCCGGAGACCGGGCGGCGCCGCAAGGTGCACGCACTGATCTTCACCGCCGTGTACTCGCGGCACATGTTCGTGTGGCTGACCTACTCGCAGACCCTGGCGGCGGTGATCGCCGGCTGCGAGGCGGCGTGGACCTTCTTCGGCGGTGTCTTCAAGGTCCTCATCCCGGACAACCTCAAGCCGGTGGTGACCGAGGCGGACGCGGTCAATCCGCGGCTGTCGCAGGGCTGGCTGGACTACGCCCAGCACGCCGGGTTCGTCACGGACCCGGCCCGGATCCGGTCCCCGAAGGACAAACCTAGGGTCGAGCGCGCAGTTCAATATGTGCGCGGGAACTACTGGGCCGGTGAGGAATTCGCGGATCTAGCGGAGGCGCAACGCCACGCCGAGGCGTGGTGCCGTGACACCGCCGGGATGCGGACGCACGGCACCACCGCCGCCCGCCCGCTCGAGGTGTTCGACGAGGACGAGGCGCCGATGGTGCTGCCGGTTCCGCCGGTTTACGACGTGCCGATCTTCAAACAGGTCAAGGTGCACCGCGACTTTCATGCCGAGGTGGCCAAGGCGTTGTATTCGATACCGGGACAGTGGATCGGGTCCACCCTCGAGGTGCGGGCGGACAGTGCGCTGGTGAAGTTCTACGCCCGCGGAACCCTGGTGAAGGTGCACCCGCGCCAGCCCGCCGGTGGGCGCAGCACCGACCCGGAGGATCTGCCCACCGAGAAGGTCGGATACGCGATGCGGGATCTGGACCGGCTGATCGGCACCTGCGCCGGGCACGGCCGCTGCGTCGGCATCTACGCCGAACGACTGCTCGACGATCCGCTGCCCTGGATCCGGATGCGGGCGGTCTACCGGCTGCTCGGGTTGGTCCGCCGCTACGGGCCCGGCCCGGTCGAAGCGGCGTGCAGCACGGCACTGGATCTGGATGTGGTGTCGGTGAGCAAGATCGCCTCGATGCTCGAACGCGCCACCGAGACCACCGCACCGCTGCTGCCGGCCGCCGGGTCGGCGGCCCCGTCCCGCTTCACCCGCGACCCCGCCGAGTTCGCCACCTCTGGGACCACCCCTTCCACCTCTGGGACCACCCCTGCCACCTCTGGGACCACCTCCGCCACCGAGAGGACCACCCCTGCCACTGCCGGGACCGGCGTCGCCACCGAGAGGACCGGGCATCTGACGGTGATCGCCGGCGGCAACACCGACACGAAGGAGCCACGATGACCACCCCGCCCGCACCCATTTCCGGCCCGGTCGATCCGATCGGCGCCGACCTGATCGCCCTTCTCAAAACACTCAAACTCGGCGCCCTCAAGGACACCCTGCCCGAGCGACTCGCCCTGGCCCGCCAGCACCAGCTCAGCCACGTCGCATTCCTGGAGCTGCTCCTCGCCGACGAGGTATCCCGGCGGGAATCACGCTCGGCCACTTTGCGGTCGGCGAAGGCCGGTCTGGATCAGTCGATGCGGATCGACACCTGGAACGCCCTCGACGACCTCCGCTACGACCGATCCCTGCTCTCGGATCTGGTCTCACTGCGGTTCGCCGAGGCCGGCCACTCGGTCCTGGTTCTGGGACCGGTCGGGGTCGGCAAGACGCACCTGGCGACCGCCCTCGGGCACGTCGCGATCCGGCGCCGGATGACGGTGCTCTGCGCCCGCGCCGACAAACTGTTCGCCCGGCTGCGCGCCGCCCGGCTCGACAACTCGGTCGAGGCGGAGATGCGGCGCATCGCCACCGTCGATCTGCTGGTCCTCGATGATTTTGCGTTGCGGCCCCTGGACGCGACCGAGACCAACGACTTCTACGAGTTGGTCGTGGAGCGCCACCGCCGCAAGCCGACGATCGTCTCCTCGAACAGGGCCCCTGATGAGTGGCTGTCGATGACCACCGATGCCCTGCTCGCGCAGTCGGCGATCGACCGGCTCACCTCCTCGGCACACACCCTCGTCATCGAGGGCCCGTCCTACCGGCAACGCACCCGTCTGGGGCATGGCGTGGTTGACAGTTCAGAAGGCGAGGTCGATGCTCGATGACACCTTCGGGTGGTCCCATGCTCGTGGCAACGAGGTGGTCCCATCACCCTGGCAAGCGACACTCACCGACCGACTACGGACGATAGCGAATAGCTCTACTTCACAACAAATCTCAGCGACTACGACCCGATACTCACGCAGGAGCTGCGCGTTGAACTCGAGCACATCGTTCACGGGCGCGACTGGAAGGCAACCGGCGGATCCCCGGACCACACTCAGCGCCGCGACAACGACGCCCAAATCCCGACAGACCCGCGGCGGTGCCAGCGGACCCGAGTGGGCACCTACCGAGCCGATCCCCCGACCTGCGCGCGGGCACCAAAACAGGCACCCCACCCCGCCGGATGGCCGGTCCGGATCCGTGGGTGATCGCGAACTATGAAAGAACCCGATCAGTTCTTCACCCGCCAGAGGCATCCATGCTCGAAAACCCCGCCCCACCGCCGAGGACGTCACCGGCAACCTTGACGCCATCCGCTGCAGAAGCCGGCGTCCCGTGCCGGGCTCACCCCGAGCGCACCCGGATCGGCAACCGCGGCGCCCGTCGGCGGCGCGCCGCCCGCATCGGCGTTCCCACCGGCTCTCCCGAGCTCGACTGGCTACGGCAATCCCTGCGTGTCTGCGACCTACTCGCCAGCGTGCACTCCATCAGCCCCGCGGACCGGGCGCTCGTTGCCTTCGCCATCGAATGGGCACCCTACGGCGGAGCCGACGCCGAGGACTTATTCGTCACATTCGGCGTACAACGCAACAGGTTCCTCCACCTACTCCAAACCGCGATGACCCCGCGACCATCGGACCTGGGGCACCTACGCAACGTCAAGGCAACCCTCTGCACCGACCTCCTCCGCGCATGGCACGACACCCCACCACACAATCGGAAGTAGTGCCACAGGTTATCGGCACACGAGTATCCGAGGGCAACACAGAATCGTGGGCGACCGCGAACTGAGCCGACAGCCCTCCGGGGGATTCGGTGACCGGACCAACTTCCCTGGTCGGTGGACACGACTTTTCTGTCGACGCCGATCCGAAGGACAGCTCCTGCCGATCGCCTCGTCGCACCGGCGAGACCGGTGAAGCGGCCTGATCGGTGACGGCGAGCGGCCATGGCACCCGTAACCCCGGATGTGTGTCGCGGCGCCGGACCCTCTAACCTGGCGGATCCGAACACCCAGAGCATGAGGTACACAGTCATGGCCACCGACTACGACGCACCGCGAGTCACCGAATCCGACGAGACGGACACGTCCCTCGAACAGCTGACCGCCAGCCGAAAAGACACCCAGTCACCCGTCGTGGACGTCGAGGACACCGACACCGCCGAGTCCTTCGAACTGCCCGGCGCCGACCTGTCCGGTGAAGAATTCACCGTCCGCATCATCCCCAAGCAGTCGGACGAATTCACCTGCACCAGTTGCTTTTTGGTCCACCACCGCAGCCGCCTCGCCGACGCTCAGCAGTTGATCTGCCGGGACTGCGCCTAAAGACCATCGATACATCCGAGCGCCTCGGGTGCCTCCGGACTCCGCACTGCACGGGACGCCCGCATCCCGAAATTCTGAGACCGGGCCGCGTCCGCGGCCGGCGCGGTCCGCCGCCGATCACTCTCCCCGGTGTCGGCCGGGTGTGCGCACCACCGAATTCGGGTCCGGGGCCGGGGCGGAGCGGTAAGAGCCCGGATCGATGGTCAGGTCTTCGGTGTCGGCAAAGACCAGCCGACCGTCGTCGAGCGCGACCGCCCACCGATGCACCGGCGCCCACTCGTGCCCACCACCGCCCGGGTCGGTCACCGCCGCATAATCCTCGACCACCTCACCGGTGAGATCGGCCCCGGCGCTCCTGCGGACCAGCACCCGGACACCGACCGTCAACTCCGGACCATCGACCGGCCCGTTGCCGCTGCTTCGCGCCATGCTGATGCACCCCTTCGCTCGGCGAAACTCCCGGGATCGAGCATAAGCACCGCCCGGCCCAGTACGCGACCCGACCTGCACGAACACCATCCACGATCGGGAACACCACCACCGCCGAAGCAGTCGGCGGTGGTGTTGTCGGCGGCCGCTACCTGTGCCCCAGTTCCCACTTCGACGCGACGACCGCGAAGGTGCCGCCACCAATCGCAGTCCGAGCACGACATGGCTCCTCGGATGGACTCGGCCACCGTCATGCACGGCAACGACGCCGTGCGGCGGGCCGAGACCTGCACGAGAGGGCTGGCGCCGGCCGTCCGTCCTGCCGCAGGAGCCGGGCGTCAGTGGCGCCACCCAAACGGCAAATCCGACTTCCACTGCCGCTGGCCGCTGGCCGCTGAGCAACAAGCTCGACGAGCTCACGCAGCGCCAGCACCGCAAGCCCCGCGAACTCATGCACGAGCCAGTCGAGGAGGACAGCCAGAGCACTCCGGCTGAAACACCTCGGGTGAACATGTCCCGACGCTCACGAAGCAACGTGCGGAAACACCGCCTCGGACTCCGTCGCACAATCGAAGGAAGTGATCCTGCGGAAGGTGACCATGCGTCGGGAGGAACCGCCACCAGCACCGGTGACTGCACCGATTCGGTGGTGGCGGCTGCGCCCGTGGAGCCGCAACCACCTGATGCGCGCCAGCGACCGCGTCGAGGCCACCCTCATGCTGCTGACCGCGGCCGCGGTTCTGCTGCTGATCCCCGTCGCCGCCGCGTTCGGCACCGCGACGCACACCCGGCTCGAGCGACAAGCCCAGACACTGGCCGCCGGCGTGCACTACGTACCCGCAGTGCTGCTCGAGGACACCTACCTCGCCGCCGACACCCCCCGACTATGCGATTCGACTCGTCGGCACCGAGAACACCGCCCGCGCCCGCTGGACCACACCCCACGGGGATCACGTCGCCGCCGTGCCCACCGACACGCCCGCGAAGGGGGGTCAGACCATCACCATCAGCGTCGACGCCGCCGGCAACCTCACCTGCCCCATCCCGAGCGGCCGGGAAAACACCGTGGTCGCGGTGACCGCCGCCTGCGGGGTCTGGGCACTCACCGTCGGCGCCGTCCTGCTGTATGTCCCGGCGAGGTCCGGCCGGAGCCGACAACGCTCCGACCGGGCCGCTTCGGCTCACCTGGGCGTCCACCGCAGTTCTGGCGGCCTTCGGCATGTATGCCATTGGAGACTCTATGGTTTCAGATTCCGGGGATACTCCCTAGGCGGGCGCGATGTCGATGGTTCAGCCCGACCCGCCGACAGGTGCAACCGCCAAATTGCGCACTTTCGGCACATGCCGTCACCGTCACCCGACACAGATCAGTACACCCACGACCGCTACTGCGACCAGCGAGGCGCCGCCGCAGATCAGCCACGCTCGGGTTGCCAACTGCCGCCATCGATCACACCGCACATTTACATCCGCAACAGCGACCGCGCCCACCGGATTCGGATACGATGCCCGGGACTCCGCAGGGCGGCGGACCTTCGCGTCCGCTCGTGCCGCCACACCAAACGAGACGGGCACCACCAGAAGCGCCACCACCAGCAGACCAACCATGAGAGCTACGCCCGTCCCGAACAACATCGTCCCTTCCACAGCATCAGGGCCCGTCACGGGTATCGCGCGCTGATTTGCCGGCCACGCTGAGCCACGGGCAGAACCACGCCCCTGTCAGCTCTATCGCCGAACTGCCACCACGTGTTTCACTCTGCAACGCCAGGCGCCGGCGCAGGACCACAGACGCCGCGGGCCTACACGCCGGGCATCGGGAACTTCCACACCGCCACCACAACCACGCCCATGATCAGACCGGCGTACAGAACAGTGCCAACCACACCGACCCGCAACGTATTCAGCACACTTGCACCCATGCTCTCGGTATTTCGTGCCATGACAACTCTTCTCTCACGTGCAGATATTCTCGGCTGCCACGTCGACGGCGGCGTACCAGCTACCTTGGACCGACGTCGACACCTGCACATCGGCCGAACTACCTACACCCATACCCGAAATCGGGTCCGAAGGATTGGGTCTGGACACAGCACAAGACCACTCGAGATCACACTCACTGGTCGGCTATTGAGTGATGCGAAAATAGTGCAATGGCGTGAATCACACTCCCTGGACTTCCAGGCTCCGGCTCACGAAGATCAGTGATGCGCTGCTCGTTACGACGTGCAGGTTGTCCTGATGTGCATCGTTGGCGAGGGCTGCGCTTGGCCGCTAAACCACACATCAACCGGTGCCGCCGCCCCTGTGGGCACCTTCGACGCGGCGACCCTCGGCTGACGTGTCACCCGCGAAGCGAGTCACTCCTCACCCCATCTCCTTCGTCCACTATGCATGCCCATTCTCGGCGCCGCCTCTTTCGCCGCCCGGACATGACACAGACAATCGCTACCCGAACCGGGCAGGGGCTTCCGACTCGTGCACGAACACCATTGTTCACCAGTCAAAGTCGTTCGCTTCGGACCGTTACGCCGCAGATCCAACTCGAACGGGATCTGTCGGTCGTTCTCACCGTGGGTGATCGATATCGGAACGCTGATCTTCTCGATCACACCGTCGAGGTTCACCCCGTCGGGGTAGGCGAGAAATTCGCCGAGGTCGTCGTGCCCCCACACCCACATGACATGCTTCCAGTAGTGCGGCACAGGGCGCTCGCCTTCGTTCCGGACGCGGCGTTGGACTTTGCCTCAGTCGCGGTTGGCGCCCCACGCGACGCACGCCGCCGCCCACTGTTCGGTCTCGATCTGGGCGGTCAGCCCTGCGTGCAGCGCTTCGCCGCTGCAGGGGGCAGTCGACCATGCGGGTCGCGATGCCGCGGTCGGAGAGATCGTGGCAGAACCGGACAGGTACTGGTGTTCTTTGGTGCTGTCGGCCCGTTCCACATGATCATGCAGGGAACCGGGCCGTCGACGTGGTCGGGTCGGGTGAAGTGCGCGGGCAAGGTCGTCTCGCGGAATGGGAGGGTGATCTTCCGGGTCAGCGGGTCGGCCAGGGCGAAGGAGCGTTCCATCAGTTCGAGGACGCGCCGGTAGGGTTGTACCAACGTGCCGTGGTTGTGCCCAGACAAACGCCGTCGACAGGCACCCGCTCACCAGGATCTCGCCGACATCCGAGAGGGCTGTGACCGGACTGTCGGTGGCGAAGGCCAGCCCGTAGAAGCCTCGGCTGCGCAAGGCCTCGAAGTGTGACTGCGGGATCTTGCCGTCGAGGTCGACGCTTGCTGCGGCCGGTCGCAGCACCTCCTCGAAGAGAGCGTGCGCTTGCGGTCCCGACATTTGGTCTGTTCTTCACCGATGGCGGGTTCCACGGAGGGCGTACAGCGCGGGCGAGCGGCCACGGCGGCAGGTCGCCGCAGGTGGCCGCGGATGACCCGTTGTCGGTTTGCCCCGACGATCACCGCGAGCTGCGTTCCACCGAACGCTCCGGTCAGGTACGCCGGTGATTGTTCGCTCAAAGGCTTCCGATCATGCGCGATATCCTTGGAGGACTCGACAGAGGTGATTGAGGTGGCAGGTACGTTCCGGTGTTACGTGATGGATAAGCCGACGGAGTGAGCCATGCCGCCGGCTGAGTACGATCCCTTATCGACCCAACGCGACGAAGTACACGCCGTCGCTACGGAACTTCGAGACGCCGGATTCGACGACCCTCGAGAGATCGGCCGCGGCGGGTTCGGTGTCGTGTTCCGGTGCCGCCAACGTTCCCTCGATCGCACGATTGCCGTGAAGGTCATGACCTCGGAGCTCGACGACGAGAACCGCGCCCGGTTTTTCCGGGAACAGCGGGCGATGGGGCGACTCACCGGCAACCCCAACATCGTGAACGTGCTGCAGGTGGGCACCACGGGAAGTGGGCGGCCGTACCTGGTGATGCAATTCCATGCCCAGGGCTCACTGCAAGCATGGATTGGCCGTCAGGGTTCACTTCCACTGGACGAGGCTCTCCGGATCGGGATACGTATCGCCGGAGCATTGGAGAGCGCCCACCACCTCGGGATCATTCACCGTGACGTCAAACCTGCGAACATTCTGCTCACCGACTATGCCGAGCCTGCCTTGACTGATTTCGGAATCGCACATATACCTGGCGGATTCACCACCACCAAGCGAGTAATCACCGGATCGCCCGCCTTCACCGCACCTGAAGTGTTGCGAGGGGACGAGCCGAGCGCGGCGTCCGACATCTACGGTCTCGGCGCCACAGTATTCTGCGCCCTCACTGGTCATGCCGCGTTCGAACGTCGCAGCGGAGAGAACATGATCGCGCAGTTTCTGCGGGTCACGACCGACCCGGTCCCCGACCCACGGATCGCCGGAATCCCCGATGACGTCAGCACCGTTATCGAACGTGCAATGGCTGCCGAGCCACACCAGCGCCAGCCCACTGCTGCTGCGTTCGGTGACGAACTTCGGGGCATCCAGGCACGCTACGGATTTCCAATGGATGTGATGGCGGTCCGCGTCGAACCGGGAGGCGGGCCCGCCGGGTCGCACGCCGGCACGAGAGAGCATCGATCGCACTCCATGCCCCGTGCTGGCAAGTCCGCGCAGGGTGATCTTCCTCTTGAGTTGACCAGCTTCGTCGGTCGTCGTCACGAACTCGCTCAGGCACGACGACTGCTCGGGGTTTCGCGGCTTGTCACCCTCACCGGTATCGGTGGGGTCGGCAAGACTCGGCTGGCGCTGCGTGTGGCGGCGAAGGTACAGGCAGCGTTCACTGACGGTGTGCGGATAGTCAAGCTCGGCGCCGTCGAGGACGACTCGCTCGTCGTGGTCGTCGTCGCATCCGAACTCGGGCTACGCAATCAGACGGCGCGACCGCTCATCGACATTCTGCAAGAGTTCCTAGGCTCGCAGAAGCTTCTTTTGGTGCTCGATAATTGCGAGCAAGTGCTGGAGAAAACAGCAGAAGTCGTCGACCAACTTCTGCACTTCTGCCCCAACCTCTACATCCTCGCCACCAGCCGCGAACCACTGGGAATCAGCGGGGAAGCCGTTCTGCGCGTTCCACCACTCAGCGTCCCCACCGACAGCCACCCGACGACACCGGGAGGCCTTCCCCAGTTCGACGCCGTAAGACTGTTCGCCGACCGGGCCGCTGCTGCCGTCCCCACCTTCGCTCTCACCGAAGACAACACGAGCACGGTCGCGCAGATCTGCCGGCAGCTAGACGGTCTGCCCCTGCCGATCGAGTTGGCGGCCGCACGATTGCGGGCGATGTCCCCCGAGCAGATTCGGGATCGGCTGAAGGATCGCTACGAAGTGTTGTCCCGCGGGCACTGGGCCGGACCGCCGAGACAGAGAACGATGCGATTGTGTATCGACTGGAGCTACGAGCTGTGCTCACCGCAGGAACGAATCGTGTGGTCCCGGTTGTCGGTGTTCGCGGGTCACTTCGAACTCACCGCGGCAGAGACTATCTGCGGCCGCGACATCTCGTCCGACGAGTTCCTGGACACGCTTACCTCTCTGGTGGACAAGTCGATCCTGATGCGGGAAGAGGTCGGCCGGGATGTGCGATTCCGGATGCTCGAGATCCTACGCGTCTACGGCAAAGAGAAGGCGCAGGCGTCGGGCGAACTTCAGCAACTGCGCCATGAGCATCGAGAATGGTGTCGGCAGCTGTCCGCTGGCGCGGCAGCCGATTGGATCAGCCCCCGCCAACTCGAGTGGATCACGCAACTGACCCGTGAGCAGTCGAACCTACGTGAGGCAATGGAGTTTTCCGTGGGCGACGCCCCCGAAAAGGGTCTCGATATCGCTGCATCTTTATTCGCGTTCTGGTTCTCCCACAGCCTGTTCAACGAGGGCAGATACTGGCTCGACCGCCTACTGGCGTGCGAGACAGGGCAGCATCCCGCCACCAGGATCAAAGCGCTCTACGCTGCGAGCTCGCTTGCCGCGGTACAGCGAGACTTCGACACTGCGTCGACCCTAATGGAGGAGGCACGCACGCTGACCGAGGACGCAACAAACCCCGTTGTCCGCATTTTTCTCTCCCGTGCCGAGGGCGTGGTCGGAGTCTACAAGGGCGACCTCACTCCCGCGTGCGCCGAACTCGAAAAGGCGCGCGCCGCCTTGCCCATCGATCACGATCTCACACAACATGTTTGGATACTCGTGATGCTAGGTGTGGGTTACGATCTGCTCGGAGAGTCGAATCAGGCGATCACGTGTTTCAACGATGCCCTTTCCATTACGGAAGCTCACGACGAGATCATGTACCGGTCGTACACCCTGTGGGCGATGGGCGTGGCCATCATGCGCCGAGGCGAGTTGGAACGGGCGAGCAGGCTTCTGAAAGAAGCGTTGGTACTGATTCGACGTGTGGACGACCGCTTGGCCGCGGCGGTGTGCCTCGAGGCGCTCGCGTGGACAGCGGGCGAGAAGCGACAGTTTCAACGATCCGCCACACTTTTGGGCGCCGCGGCGAACTTCGCGCATTCCGTCGGGAGTAGCCCACTGCTGTTCACCGCCCTCAACGAGCAACACGATCGATGTGTGACCGACGCCTCTCGCGAACTCGGCACCAGCACCTTCAGCGCGGCTCGTAGCAAGGGCAGCCAGTTCGGCACGGACGACGCAATCACCTACGCGCTCGAGGGGGAGGCTGTGGAATCCTCGCAACGACCGCACTCGTCACAATCCGGCCAGCCGTCTGTCCGGTTGACCAAACGTGAACGCGAAGTCGCTGCGCTGGTCGCCGAAGGGCTAACCAATCGTCAGATCGCGACCAGACTGACCATATCGCCGCGGACCGCACAGGGTCATGTGGAACACCTCCTCACCAAACTCGGATTCAACTCCCGAGCCCAGATTGCGGCATGGTTCGTAACCGAGAACGCGTGACCGTGTAGTAACGGGGAAGGTTCGGTCTCCGTCCTCGAGGTCGCGCCCGTGACGACGAGGCTGGCACCGGAAGCGTTCCTCGTCGCAGCATCACGCGGATGGTGCACGAACTGGATCCAAGTCTCACCAGCGCGTCGTCGACCACGAAGGCGGCCATCGCGTGACTCTTCGAGAGACCGTCTCGAGTCACTCGACGAGGGACCGCGAGGGGGTTGACCGCGTACACCTGGTACCCGGCCGCCGTCAGCGCCTGCACCCACAGGTCGCGGTCGCTTTCGATGCCGACCACGACCTGCCCTGGCTCTTCGGCGTGGGCGGCTACCAGTTCGTGCAGTTCACGGATGCCGGCCGCCGGCCGGTTTCACCATCAGGTCCACGTCGTGATGGTCTTCGCCCAGTTGTCTCCGATGAGGATCATCGATCGCCCCTTTCGGTTCTCTTCTTCTGGGTGAACCCTGTTCGAGCCCAATGGCACCCGGCGACAACCTGATGGATCAGTGCTCGCACGGCACGACACCCCATCAGCGCTACAGGCGACCTCACCGGCCAGGGCACGGTCTCACCCTAGGATTCGACGCTTACTGCGGGCGCGAACAGTGCTCACCGGCCGGCGGCTCAGTAATCAGCTTCCCCCGGACGATCCGCGACCTGTCGAAGGCTCGCTGATCGACTCCCATCAGGCGCGCAACAGTACCGGAGCCGGGATGAACGCGTCGTGCTGGCGATCTGTTGGCGATCCCAACTCGCATTCTGGTGACGCGTTCATTCTGCTCAGGCGAACGAATAGTTCTCGCGTGCCGTCAAGGCACTAAGCTGACCTCGGCAGCCGGTTGGTCGGATACGTCCTCTTGTTGTAGCCCTGCAGGTGTCCGGTCAGGATATGCGACCTCGCCAAGGACTGCGCGATCCAGTTTCGCCTCCAGGCCTTCATCGACTCGCCCGTCACGCAGCCCGATCGTCTTCTCGACCACGAAGACCACGACAAGTGCCGACGCGAGACCGAGCGCCAGGAAAACGATAACTCCGTACAATTGGTGCCCGATGTTGATCGAGGCGTGCTGGAAGGCATACTCACCCTGCGCAATTCCAAAGTATCCACCCTGCTTGACGCCACCTGCCAACACCGCGGCCATCAAAGCGCTGTAGATTCCCGGGCCCAGCGTAAGTGGTACAACTTTGACGTCGTCCAGCCGGAGCCTGATCATCAGCTTGTAACCGCCGAGCAGGATAAAGGGCGCAAACACGGCGGTCAGACCTGCCTGCCAGGGCTTGACGACGTCGATCAGCCCCGACACCGAGATCCAGCCGGCCACCGGTGACACCAAGAAGAAGTACGGGTGTTTCCCTACCTTCCAGACCAGCAGGCCGCCGATCGCCGAGGCCGCGAAGGCCATCATAAGATTCGTGACAATCAGCCCCATGCCGCTCTCGTTGAGGGTGATCCCGAAGTATCCGGATCCGGGTACCAGATAACCGTTGGTAAGCGCGTAGCCGCAGATTCCGGCAAGGAAGAGGACCATTCCGACCACTACATACAACATGTTGTGCGGGATGGCAGGCTCGGTCGCGGTGCCGTCGAAAACACCCACCCTTGGCTTGGCTCGCCACACCAATACGAGCGCCCAACACCCAAGCAAGATATAGAAGAATGCACCGCCGAAGTCGTGGGTGCCGGCGTTGGACAGCGGCCCGACAGAGCCGTAGACCAGGTACCCAGCGACCGGGATGACTACGGCCCCGAAGAGTAATGCGATCAACGCCAAGGAACTCGTTTTGACCCGTTCGATCACAGACCCGGCCAACAGCGCCGCGAAGAAGGCGGCGAAGAGAATGAAGAGCGCGTAAAAGGCCTGGAAGGAGTCAGCATTCGGCACGGCCGCTGGATCGAGATCCTGGGGTAGGGTGTTGATGCCCGTTCCTCCGAGCCACCACGACTTGATCGCCTGGCCGAGCGGATTAGCAACACCGAAAGCCTGGTTGAACTGCGTGACCCAGATGGCGAATCCGATCAGTGACATGCCCGCCGCAGCAACGAATGCGGCGACAAGCTTTTGCGTCAACGTGTGCATCACGTTTCCTGCGCGACTGAGGCCGGCGTCGAATAAAAGTATCCCGGCTATGGCCAGCAAGATGGCGATCAGCCCGATAATGTAGACCACCGTCGGAAACTGCGCCGCCATAGAAACTTGATCAAGGTACATGGCATCCTTCTATCTGAGAGTGGAGTGGTAAGACGCGGTTGCCTCTTGATTCCATAAGAGGTTCCTTGTCAAAAGGAACCATCTATACGAATCAGGCCAGCCGCTGTATGGCGTGCCGCCGTCAAATTTCTCACGATGTGTGAGACGTTTCTGAGTCTGGTCCCCCACCGGATGCGCGGCGACCTTAACTGCAAAGATTGCCGCGCAACTTCGTTTGATCCTGGATAGAGCGATTTTTCGAGTGAGTCTCGTCGTCGATCCTAGAGATCTGTTTCGATGACGACCGCGGAGTTCATGTCGCGCTCCCACCGGTGCGCCGCATGGTGCTCACCATCGGGTAACGACCAACTTCTGATCGGTGAAGAAATCCAACGGCGCCGCACCACACACATGCAGGTCACCGTAGAACGAGGCACCGTACCCTCCCATCGTCACATTCGCCGGCGGCGCCGGAAACGCATTGATCCCGACATTGCCGGCCCGGACACCACGCTCGAACTCCGCCGCCACCGCACCCGACCGGGTGAACACCGCTGCAGCGTTACCGAACTCGGTGTCATTCGACAACGCGATCGCCTCCGCGAGCGTGTCCACCCGATGCACATTGATCACCGGACCGAACAACTCCCGACCCTCCACCCCGTGCCGCGGATCCAAATCGGCAACGATGGTCGGCCCGATGAAATAGCCGTTCTCCGACCCCGCCCCACCCACCGGCTTCACGTTCCGACCATCGAGAACGAACGTCGCACCCAGATCCTGCGCCTCCCCCAACGCCGCCAGAATCCGCTCCTTGCTCTCGGCGCTGACGACCGGGCCCATCGTCACACCCTCGTCCATACCGTCGCCGACCACCAACTGATCGGCCAACGCCACCA
The DNA here is from genome assembly GCF_017068375.1 of Rhodococcus koreensis. NCBI lineage: Bacteria > Bacillati > Actinomycetota > Actinomycetes > Mycobacteriales > Nocardiaceae > Rhodococcus > Rhodococcus koreensis. Next base: position 8,556,323 of record NZ_CP070609.1, on the reverse strand, counting down.
CACGGTCCATCAGATCGCCGTAGACGTCACCGACCACCACCACCCGACTCCCCGCCAGGCAACGCTGACCCGCCATCCCATAGGACGAGGACACGATCCCGGCCGCCGCCTTGTCGAGATCCGCATCCGGGGCCACCACGATCGGATTCTTCGCACCACCGTTGGCCTGCACCCGCTTCCCGGCCGCTGCCGCCGCCCCGTAGATCGCCCGCGCCGTCGGCGATGACGTGATGCACGACACCGCCGCCACCGACGGGTGGGCGATCAGGTGCTTGACCACATCCGCCCGGCCGTGCACCAAGTTCAGCACCCCATCCGGCAGACCCGCCTGCTGCAGCAACCGAATCGCCGCGGTGGACGCGAGCGGATCCTGCTCGGACGCCTTGATGATCAACGCATTACCGGTGACCAGAGCCCACGCCGAGAACTGCACCGTGTTCATCACCGGGAAGTTCGACGGCGTCACCGCCACACACACCCCCAACGGCTCCCGCACCCGCCGCGCATCCACACCAGTGGTGACGTTCACCGCGTCGCTGTGATACAGCATCGGAGCGGCAATCGCCGTCTCCAAGAAATCAACAGCCCGCCCCACCTCACCGCGCGCCTCATCCAACGTCTTACCCTGATCGATCGTGATCGTGCGCGCCAACGACTCGACATTGTCCTCGAGGATCACCTTCATCCGATACAAGAACCGCACCCGCTCCGACAACGGCCGCGAACCCCACTCGGCGAACGCGCGAGACGCAGCCACCACGGCCGCCTCCGCATCCTCGATCGTCGCCGGCACCAACTCCGTAATCACCTGCCCCGTCGCAGGATTGAACACATCGATGGCATCCGTCCCCGACCCCGGCACCCACCGACCACCAATCAAACACGCAGCCGTCAAATCCACATCGGTGATTGTCACTATTCAAACCCTCACTACTCGAAAATCGTTGGTAGGTGCCGCCGACGACCGCGACCGGTAAGACGACACCTGAAGGTCCTCGGTCAGACGTGACCGGCTACGCCCCCGCACCGGCGCCACCGACCACCATGGAGCCATATGTGCCCGTGGTCTACGACAGATCGACGACGACTGTCTTGAGCTCGAGATACTCGTCGAGACTCTCCTTGCAGGTCTCCCGACCCAACCCCGACTGCTTATGCCCACCGAAAGGCAACGCCGCATCCACCGTCTGATAGCAGTTCACCCAAACCTGACCCGCTTCGATTCCCGCGGCCACGCGGTGCGCGCGGCCGAGGTCCCGGGTCCACACCCCCGCACCGAGTCCGTAGTGCGAATCGTTCGCCAGCGCGAGCACCTCGTCCTCGGTGTCGAATGGCACAATCGTCAGAACCGGACCGAAGATTTCCTCCCGCAGGACTTTCGAGTCCGAGCCGACGTTCGCCAAGACGGTCGGCTCGACGAAATAGCCTTCGCTCCCCCACGCAGAGCCGCCGGTGACGATCTCGGCTCCTTCGCTGCGGGCGAGTTCGATGAAACCGAGCACCCGGTTCCGGTGCTCCGCCGAAATCAGCGGACCCATCTGCGACGCCGCATCCAAGCCGCGGCCCAACCGGATGCTGTCAGCCGCCTCGACCAGCCCGTTGACCACATCCTGGAACACCGAGCGGTGCGCGTACAGACGCGACCCGGCGACACAACTCTCACCCTGGCAGGCGAAGATCGCCAGCGCGGCCGATGGAATCGCCTTCCCCAGATCGGCGTCGCCGAAGATGATATTCGGTGACTTCCCGCCCAACTCGAGGGAGACGCGCTTGAGGTTTCCTGTGGCCGCCTTGATGATCGCCTTCCCCGTCGGACCCGAGCCGGTGAAACTGATCTTGTTCACGTCTGGATGCTCGACCAGGGCGGCCCCCACCGTCTCCCCGTATCCGGTGACGTAGTTGAAGACACCCTCGGGGAAACCGGCCTCCAGCACCAACTCCCCCAATAGTGCGATCGACAGCGGAGTCTGCTCGGCCGGCTTGACAACCACCGTATTTCCCGTCGCGAGCGCCGGCGCAATCTTTTTGACCGCCATCATCAAAGGGAGATTCCACGGCACGATGCACCCCACCACGCCGAGGGGCTCGCGCAGCGTGTACGCGTGATAGGGCCCGCCGAAGTTCGTCGGAAACGACACCGGGATCGTGTCCCCGGTGATCTTGGTCGGCCATCCCGCGTAATACCGCAACACATCGACCGAGAACGCCACATCGACGTATCTGGCCTCGCCGATGGTCATCCCCACATCGAGCGACTCCAACTCTGCGAACTCCGGCGCACGGTCCTCGATCAGATCCGCCAGCTTCCATAGCAGTTGGCCACGTTCCTGCGGAGTCAGCCGGCGCCAGGGGCCGCGGAATGCTGCGCACGCAGCCGAGACCGCGCGGTCGACATCCTGGGCGTTACCGGCCGGGACATGGGCAACGACCTCGCCGGTCGCGGGATCCTCCACCGCGATCGTTTCGGCAGTGGATGCGTCGACCCACTCGAAGCCGATCAGCATCCTCTCGGCCTTCTTGATGTTCGTCCTCAGTTCTTCACTGAGCAGCGTTGTGGGCATGGTTCCATCCTCATCTTCATCGCATTAATCAGGTTCTCGGCACTCTCACGAGGGAAGGTGCCGTCCTAAGCCGCCACACAGCCTGGCCAGTGCATGTGGCGGCCCGTATTTGGGAGCTCGAGGCGCGGGTAAGGCTCAGGCGTTCTGCAGCGCCTGCACCGCCGTAAAGTTCTTCATCAGCGGGAACACCTCACGACCCATCCGCTTGATGTCCTCCACGTAGTCCGGGAAGATCAGCATGTATCCAGCGACGTCGAGTTCGGCCCACTCGTCGAGCTGGCGCGCGATGCTCTCCGGGGAGCCGGTGATGAAATCTGTCGAAAACTGTACGAATCCCTTGGCGTCCACCCCGGCGAGGATCTCTGAGGTGCCGCCCTTGGCGGAATCGGTGGATGCCTGCCCGATCATGTACTCCATCACACCCCGATCCGGGCTGTCGATGTAGCTCTGCAGTTTTGCTTCCGCTTCCTCGTCGGTGTCAGCGAGGACAACACCCAATGCCACAAACGGCCGGATGGTCCGCCCCGCGTTCTCCATCTGCTCGTTGAACCTGCCCACGACCTCCTCGAGGGCGTCTACGCCTCCCCAGGCCAGGCGGAACGAGTAGTCGGCGTACTTCGTGGTGAATGCGATGGCGTCGTCCGAGGCGCCGGCGCACACGATGTTCACGTGATTGTCTGGCTTCGGGCCCATCCGCAGATCGTCATACTGGAAGTGCTTGCCCTTGAAGTTTGAGACGCCGTTCTCCCAGAGCTCGCGCACCACCTGGCAGTACTCACCCGCGTACTCCCAGCGGTAGTTGTTGTACTCATAGCCGGGCCACACTTTCATGACCTCGAGCTCGCGGGGGTGCCAGCCGCCGGGAACGATGTTGAGTGAGAAACGTCCCTCGCTGATCTGGTCGATCGTCACCGCCATCCGCGCCGCGATCGCCGGATGGATCGCCAGAATATTCACAGAGCCAATCAGCTTCATCGTCGTCGTGTCCCGGGCAAGGGCAGCCATCTGTGTCATCGACTCCAGTGCGTCGTCCCAAAACCCCGTCGTACCCCCGTGCCCGCGCAGCGCCGACAACGACAGGGCAAACGAGAACCCGTTTTCCTCACCCGCCTGGATGATCTCCCTCATGTGCGAGTACGTCGGCGAATACTGTGGAGCAGCCTCAGAAATGATGTAGCCATTCCGAGCACTGGGAATGAAAATACCGAACTCCATCGCAGGTGTTCCTCTCTTTGGCGACCCGCCTTCTCACGGATCGGTCGAATAATGCGCGGAGCCTCTGATTCGAGGGCAATCCGACTAGGACAAGACTTCGGATTCGGGCGTCCTGGGCAGGACGGTGTTAGTGGGGACGGGGAGCTGTTGTCGCCGTCATGTCGCGCCGTGGTCGTCGCAGAACCCTGCAGGAAGCATGTACAGCTTCAGCGTGCAGTTTGGGCACCGTGCTGACTTCGGCGGCGGCTCTCTTTCGGCGCGGGCTCTTCCTGTGCTTGTGCAGATTTTGTCTGTTCCGGTCGAGCGGTCTCACCGATGACTTCACGGTCGAGTCGTGCGTCGGGTCGACGACGTGTCGGTCGCACAGCCCGACATTTTCTTCGCGCGGTTCTACCGCTGGTTCCGTGAACGGATCGCGACGGCGTCGATCTCGACGCGGCAGTCGCCGGCGATACCGACGACGAGCGTCGTGCGCGCCGGGTACGGGCCTTCCCCGAAGACCTCGGTGTACGCGGTCCAGAACTCCTTGCGGTACGAATCGTCGGCCAGGTAACAGGTCGTCTTCACCACGTCCCGCAGCGTGCAGCCGCCAGTCTCGAGGATCCCCTGGATCTCTTCCAGCGCGATCTTCGTCTCGTTCGCGATGGTGTCGGCCTCCGGCTTACGGCGCAGCGTCTCCAGATCCAGTGCCATGCCGCCGCAGAACACGTAGTCCTTGGTCGCCACACCCGGATTCATTCCGAACCGAGGGTAAGAAAGGTCTCCGGGGTTGAGGTATTCCGTCATTGTTGTTCCTTCCGTGAGGGCTTCGTCGATCACTGCGCAGTCGCGAGCGTGGAGTCGAGCTTGCGCACCTCAGGCATGACGTCGGCCGCGAACAACTCTAGGGAACGATCAACCTCGTCATGTGCCACACCGGGAAAGCCCATCTGCAGCAACCAATTCTGAATTCCATGCGACCTGGTCAGCCGGGTCATCTTCTCGGTCACACTCGCCGCGGACCCGATCATCAGGTGATCGCGCTCCATCAGCAGATCGAACGGATCCATCTCTTTGAACCGCGGATCCTCCGGATCTTCGTCGGCGTCGAGCCACACCCCGATGCCACGGACCCGGCACACGAACTCGAAGAACTCCACCACACTCGCCTCGGTGACCCGGCGCGCCTGCTCATCGGTCTCGGCGACGTAGCACAGTCGCAGCACCCCGACATCCTCCCCCAGGTCCGGCGTCGTGCCCGTGACCGCCGCCTTCTCGTCCCGATAGAGGTCGAGCAGATTGCGCAGCACCTGACCGGTCGGATACCAGGTAATCGGCTTGAGACCCTTCTGCGCCGCACCACGGAACCCCTCCACCGACTCGGTCACGGCGAACAGCGGCGGCATCGGCTGTTGGAACGGCTGCGGCGTCATCCCGAACGCCTTCAGGTAGCCCTGCTCGTCGACCCAGCCCTCCGGCATCGGCGCCCCTGGCGAGTGAATGAACTTCGTCCGCGGCTCCGGGAACGTGTACCGCTCTCCCGACCAACTGAACAGATCCTCCGTCCAGATCCTGCGGACGATCTCCAGGTTCTCCTCGAAGATCGCCCGGCTGTTGTCCGAACCATTCCACCGACTCGCCGCAGGATTGAGGTTCATCACCTCGATCGGCAGAATTCCCCGACCGAACGCCACATCCAACCGGCCCTCGCTGAAGTGATCGAGCAGCGCAAGATCCTCCGCCACCCTCAGCGGATGCCACAACGTCAGCGACACCGCAGCCATCCCGAACCGGATCCGGTTCGTCCGAGCGGCCAGATCAGTCGCCAGCATGATCGGATTCGGGCTCGCATCCGTTCCATCGGTGTCGAAATGATGCTCGCCCAACCAAATCCGGTCGAACCCCAACTCGTCCGCCATCACGGCATGACGCCGCGTCGCCTCCAGCACCTCATGCCAGGACAACTCGCCCGAACGGTTTGTCAACGCATACAGCAGATCGATTTTCATTTCACTCCAAGTTCATTGGCTCTCGCCGATATTTCAGGCAAGGACCGTGTTGCATTTCCAAGCCCGTACCCGAAGGCTGACCTCGGGGCCCAACCATTCAGGTGATGCCCATCACATGAGAATCGCTGCAGCCACGCCTTGGTGCCAGCGGGAAATTACCTATCCGCTACCTATTGGCCGTACCCACGTACTACGTAGGTGGAGATGGTGAGGGTGGGTGCCCTGGTATGCCCAGGTCGCCGGCTGGTCGGCAGCGGCCACCCGCCCATGTCAGTTCTATGGTCCCCTTCCTGGGACGCGGGCGCATGCGGGAAGATCGGGTGCGGTCTCTCACCGAGGTCGATCATTCTTGGCGCCGGTGAGCCCGAATATCGGTTTGATCCGGGGAGCCGATGGTGGGGCCGCGTTGTTGCCATGACCACGAGGGTCCACCTATTGTCTGTACCTGTTCGGTTCCTGCGGGCGGCCGCGTTCATGCAATCGGTTTTGTGGGAACGATTTTCGTCATCGATGGGTCGCCGATGTCGAACTGTTCGTGGAACGGGTCGCGGCGCTGGATCTCGGCAAGGCCGTTCTCGAGGCGTGTGTGCGGGTGCCGCACCCACAAGCGGCCCGGTAGGCGAATGCCGGAGCTGCGCGGTTACCGCACGGCCACCGCACGTTGTTGGTGATGGTGGCCTGGTTGCGGCACTGGCACGTGCGGCGGGTGGTGATGGAATCCACCTGCACCTACTGGAAGGGCGTGTACTAACTTGCCGAAGCCGAGTGCTTTGACTGCTGGCTGGTCAACGACAGTCGACGGCAAGCCCGGACGGACCCTCGGGGCGACTCTCACGTCCTGCGCGGCCGGCTGGCACCCCGCACACCGGCACTTCGGACCAGCCACTTCCCTCGGACCAGCCACGGGCCACTTTGCCGCCGGACATGCGCCCTCACTTGACCAGAGAGACGCCGTCTAGATCGCGGGCCTCTGGATCTGGACAGCCATTCGAGTAGGTGCACGAAAGCCGGCGACCGGCACGCGGACAGTTTCCTATGTCCACGAGTGACCTCTGTGGTCGCACAGGGTGCGGACATGGTGCCGCTGTCAGCGCGTCAATTGGGATCACCAAAGACGCGCACTCGCCGTGCGGACGGTCCGTTCTCGGATCAGCCCCAGCTCGGACGAGAACGTGGCTCAGCGGCCGGGTTTCTGTTCGTGGACCCACGCGGCAAGTTGCGTACGCGAGGTGAAGCCGAGTTTGACGAGAGAGTGCTCGACGTGACCTTCGACGGTGCGTTGGGAAATTACAAGCCGGTCGGCAATTGCCCTGTTACTCAGTCCTTCGGCGACCAGCTCAGCCACTTGTTGCTCGCGTCGGGTGAGGCTGAGGGCCTCGCCACTCGTCGCGGGCACCTCGGTCCGCGTTTCTTCACCCAAGGCGTAGGCAACCGCCGCGTCCGCGCTCAGCGCTGCGCCTCGCTTCATTGCGGCCTCAAATGCTCTTTCACCGAGAGAGGTTCGAGCGTGCTGCCGAGACTTCTCGTGCAAAGTGGCAGTGTTTGTCAGAGCGGGTGCGCGACCACCGGTAGCGCTGAACAGCACGTCCGCAGCGCCCAGCAGCACCGTGGACCGTTCCGGCCTCTGTTCGACGTCGGTCCACGCAAATTGCTCGAGCGCCCAGGCGTAGCTCAGCTGACTTCCCACCATCCGGGACAGCCGCAGACCGTCCTCGAGGAGCGCGGTTCCACGCTCACGTTCTCCGTGCTGCCACATCGCGAAACCATAGTCACACAGCGCCATTGCTCGCCATATTCTTTCTTCCCGCGACTCGGTGAGCGCGATGAGCTCCTCGTAGCTCTCTGTAGCTCGCTGGATGTCGCCGGTCATCTCGAAGGCGAGCGCCAGCCAGACCAGTGCCGGCACCAGCTGGTTGAGATCGTCTTCGGGACGGAAGACGTTGATCGCGTTCTCGAGGCTGGCGATACCTGTCCGAAGCTCTCCGTTGGAGACGGCGAGGCACCCCTCCGCGAAGGCGACCAACGCATCGAGGTCGGCATCCCCGACCCGGGCAGCCAGCAGTCGTGCCTGGTCCGTCGATACGGTGCCGGCGGCAACGTCGCCCTGCAACGCGGCCAGCATGCTGCTGGTGCACAAAGCCTCGATCCGGTCGAAGGGTTGCTGATCTTCCTGACTCGTGAGTGCACGATCGAGCCAGTGACGGCCTTCGCTGAACAACCCTCGCACGAACCAGAATTGATACATCGCGGTGACGATGCGCATGCCCGCTTCTGCCTCGCCGTCCTCGCTGAGGCAGAACTCTATCGCGTCGCGCAGATTCGGCTGCTCACGCTCCAGTCTGGCGATCCACTCCACCTGCAGTGGACCGATCCATTCGGTCTTCGCGCGGAGCACGAGTTGCTCGTACCAATCTCTATGCCTTTTTCGAAGCTCCCAGTATCCGCCGGCTTCGTGTAGTTTCTCTCGTCCGTATTCACGAATCGTGTCCAGCAGTCGATACCGCACCACCGAGCCGACCTCGTCGCGGATCAAGACCGACTTATCGATCAGAGACGTGAGCAGATCGAGTAACTCTCCGTCAGGCGGGTCCGCGGCGAGGACCCCCTCGGCAGCGTCGAGCTCAAAACCACCGGCGAACACCGCCAGCCGAGCCCATAACCACTGTTCCTGCGACGAGCACAGGTCATAGCTCCAGTCGATGCACAACCTCAAGGTCTGCTGCCTCGTCGGTGTTCCTCTGCCGCCTAGAGTGAGAAGTCGGAGTCTGTCGCCGAGGCGCTCCCTTATCTGCTCGACCGACATCGCCCGCAATCGTGCCGCCGCCAGTTCGATCGGCAAGGGCAGGCCTTCCAGACGCCGGCAGATTTCAGCCACCGTGCCCATGTTGTCCTCGGTGAGCCTGAAACCCGGCACTGCGGCACCCGCACGCTGCTCGAACAGGGTCACCGCGTCATATCGGGAAATCTCGCGTAGCGTCGCCGTCGATCGCGTCAGCTCCGGCAGCGACAGCGGGGGTACTCGAACCACCACTTCCCCACGAATGTCGAGAGACGCACGGCTCGTGGCGAGGATTTGGACACCCGGGCACGTCCGCAGTACGACCTGTGCAACACCTGCAACTGCCTCGACTAGATGCTCGCAATTGTCCAGGACTAACAGGATCCTTTTTTCCGCCAGCTGTTCGGTGAGCACAGTCATGGGCGGCCGGACGGAGTGATCCTGTAAACCCAGCGCACCCGACACAGCCTGTCCGAGCAGGTCCCCGTCGTGTAGTTCACCCAGTTCGACGAACCAGACACCGTCGTCGTATGTCCTGCGCGAGACGTCGCCGATCCGCAGGGCGAGCCGGGTCTTGCCCACGCCGCCGGCGCCGATGAGAGTTACCAGCCGCGATCCGGACAGCAGTTGGCGGGTGTCTGCCAGCTCATGCCGACGGCCGACGAAGCTGGTCAGGTCCAGTGGAAGATTTCCGGATTTGCCTCGCCTCGACTTGGCATGCACTCCGATGTGCGCGGGGGGCTCATTTTCGGGCATGGCCGCATCCATTATCGAACCGGCACATTACGGAGGAGGCTGAATTGACGGGCGCGTCCGATGCGCCGAGCCGATCAGCCAATCCGAAAGAAGTCGGCCGTACAGTCATGCGCCACCTCTTGACAAATCGTGCCCGCTATACGATGTACGTTCTACAGCCTGGTGACGGCGAGTTCAACTCCACTGGCCCGCTCGACTGCGGGCGTCACCGCGGTGATGGCCAGTCCCGCGAGATTCACGCGTCGCCCCGGTCGTCGGATGCAGCGAGGGAGTTCCCTCGTGAACGGACTATCCGTTCCGATTCCAACGGTCGGCTAGCAGTCCGATTTCACGGCGGGCGTTCCGACCCGATCGAGCAAGCACGCAGCGCACCCGGCCGACGTTTTCCTTTGCTGTGACGAGCCGGGCTATTGCTCAGCCGAAGGCGGTGATGCTGTGCTCCCACGCAGGTGTCGCCGGCGGGCACAGGTCGGGGAGGTCGTGCCCCATCCGGTCCCGTTTGGTCTGCAGGTAGCCCAGATTGTGGCCGTTCGGCCGCGGCATCAGCGGTACACGTGCGACCACCTCGATGCCCGCATCCTGCAGACACGTCACCTTCTGCGGATTGTTCGTCAGCAATCGCACAGACCCGATACCCAGGTCCCGCACGATCTGCGCAGCCGTACCGTAGTGCCGGGCGTCGACGGGCAGACCGAGATCCAGATTTGCATCGACGGTGTCCCGGCCGAAGTCCTGCAGACTGTAGGCCTGCAGCTTCGCCGCCAACCCGATGCCGCGCCCCTCGTGCCCGCGCAGATAGATCACCACACCGCGGCCCTCGCACCGGATCCGCTCCATCGCCTCGGTCAGTTGCGGCCCACAATCGCAGCGACACGATCCGAAGACGTCACCGGTCAGGCACTCCGAATGCACTCTTGTCAGCACCGGGCCGGCATCGGAGATGTCGCCGTGCACCAGCGCGATGTGCTCGGTGCCGTCGGTTTCCACGCGATATCCGAAGGCAGTGAAGTCGCCGTGCCGTGTCGGCAGCCGGGTCGCGGCGACTCTCTCCACGAGTAACTCGTGCCGGCGCCGGTATCCCACCAGGCTGTCGATGGAGATCATCGCCAGACCGTGGGTGTCGGCGAAGTCCCGTAGGTCAGGAGCCCGTTTCATGGTGCCGTCGTCGTTGACGACTTCCACCAGCACACCGGCCGGGGCCAACCCCGCCATCGTGGCCAGATCCACTGCGGCCTCGGTATGGCCGCGCCGCACCAACACCCCGCCCTCGCGGTAGCGGAGCGGGAATACGTGACCGGGCCGCGTCAGGTCCGAGGGCACCGAGCCCGCATCGGAAAGGACCCGAGCCGTCCGTGCCCGATCGGCCGCAGAGATCCCCGTGCTCACACCGTCGGCCGCGTCCACTGACACCGTGTACGCCGTGCGCATTCGGTCCTGGTTGTGCGGTGTCATCAACGGAATGTCCAGCCGGTCGAGCATCTGAGGCGCCATCGGCACACAGATCACCCCACTGGAATACCGAATGGTGAACGCCATCAGCTCCGGTGTGGCCTTCTCCGCGGCGAAGATGATGTCACCCTCGTTCTCCCGGTCCTCGTCGTCGACGACCACGACCGCCTTACCGGCCGCGATGTCGGCGATCGCCCGCTCCACACTGTCCAGACGGACTCTGTCGCTCATGGGAGTGCTCCTGCCTTCTCAATGGGAGGGGCGGGACGCTCTAAGAAGGGCGTCCCGCACCCGTCAATCTCTTTCCAGAATGAGTGCGTTTGCCATGCCGCCCGCCTCGCATACCGTCTGCAACCCGCGTCGCTGGTCGGCGTCCTCCATCGCGTGCAACATCGTTGTCAGCAACCGGCAACCAGTCGCTCCGAGCGGATGACCGAGCGCGATCGCTCCCCCTCGCGGATTCAGGCGGTCGATGTCGACCTCGAGATCCGACTGCCACGCCAGCGGCACCGAGGCGAAGGCCTCGTTGACCTCGAAGTGATCGATCTGATCGATGCCCAGACCGGTCCGGGCCAGAATCTCCCGTGTCGCCGCGATCGGCGCCGTCAGCATCATCAACGGATCGTCACCGCAGGCGTAGAAGGACCGGAGTCGGGCTCGGGGATGCCAGCCCATTCGTCTGGCTGCCCGTTCGCTGGCGATCAGCACCGCGCTGGCACCGTCGGTCAATTGGGACGAGTTCGCCGGTGTGACGTGCCATCGCAATTCCGGGAACCGGTCGGCGTGCGCCTCGGTGCGGAAGGATGGTGTCAGCGCCCCGATCGAGTCGAGGGTGGTACCGGGACGAATGGTCTCGTCCCGGTTCACCGTCTCATCCGTGGCCGGCACGCGAATGGGCACGATCTCGCGCACGAAAGCACCTGAGGAGTCCGCCCGTGTTGCGAGTTGATGTGAACGCGCGGCGAACTCGTCGAGTTGTTTCCGGTCGAGATTCCACCGGTGCGCGATGAGTTCGGCTGCGACACCCTGGGGTAGCAGTCCCGGAGCGTACCGCTCGTTCACCGAGGGACCGTAGATGTCAGCACCCTGACGATTCGATCCCATCGGCACACGGCTCATCGACTCGACGCCGGCCGCGATCACGATGTCGTAGGACCCCGCCATCACGCCTTGCGCCGCGAACTGCAACGCCTGCTGACCGGAGCCGCACTTGCGCTCGATGGTCACGGACGGCACCTGTTCCGGCAGCCCCGCCGCCAGCCACGCCATCCGCCCGATGTTGCCGGACTGCTCGGACGACTGCGTGACACACCCGACCAGAAGATCGTCGACCTCGCCGGGATCCACCGCCGTTCGCTCCACCAGCGCGGAAACCACCTGCGCCAGCAACTCGACCGGATGAACACCGGCCAGTGCGCCAGCCGGGCGGGCTCGGCCCATCGGCGACCGGACCGCGTCGATGACGACCGCGGAGTTCATGTCGCGCTCCCACCGGTGCGCCGCATGGTGCTCACCATCGGGTAACGACCAACTTCTGATCGGTGAAGAAATCCAACGGCGCCGCACCACACACATGCAGGTCACCGTAGAACGAGGCACCGTACCCTCCCATCGTCACATTCGCCGGCGGCGCCGGAAACGCATTGATCCCGACATTGCCGGCCCGGACACCACGCTCGAACTCCGCCGCCACCGCACCAGAGCTGGTGAACACCGCTGCAGCGTTACCGAACTCGGTGTCATTCGACAACGCGATCGCCTCCGCGAGCGTGTCCACCCGATGCACATTGATCACCGGACCGAACAACTCCCGACCCTCCACCCCGTGCCGCGGATCCAAATCGGCAACGATGGTCGGCCCGATGAAATAGCCGTTCTCCGACCCCGCCCCACCCACCGGCTTCACGTTCCGACCATCGAGAACGAACGTCGCACCCAGATCCTGCGCCTCCCCCAACGCCGCCAGAATCCGCTCCTTGCTCTCGGCGCTGACGACCGGGCCCATCGTCACACCCTCGTCCATACCGTCGCCGACCACCAACTGATCGGCCAACGCCACCACACGGTCCATCAGATCGCCGTAGACGTCACCGACCACCACCACCCGACTCCCCGCCAGGCAACGCTGACCCGCCATCCCATAGGACGAGGACACGATCCCGGCCGCCGCCTTGTCGAGATCCGCATCCGGGGCCACCACGATCGGATTCTTCGCACCACCGTTGGCCTGCACCCGCTTCCCGGCCGCTGCCGCCGCCCCGTAGATCGCCCGCGCCGTCGGCGATGACGTGATGCACGACACCGCCGCCACCGACGGGTGGGCGATCAGGTGCTTGACCACATCCGCCCGGCCGTGCACCAAGTTCAGCACCCCATCCGGCAGACCCGCCTGCTGCAGCAACCGAATCGCCGCGGTGGACGCGAGCGGATCCTGCTCGGACGCCTTGATGATCAACGCATTACCGGTGACCAGAGCCCACGCCGAGAACTGCACCGTGTTCATCACCGGGAAGTTCGACGGCGTCACCGCCACACACACCCCCAACGGCTCCCGCACCCGCCGCGCATCCACACCAGTGGTGACGTTCACCGCGTCGCTGTGATACAGCATCGGAGCGGCAATCGCCGTCTCCAAGAAATCAACAGCCCGCCCCACCTCACCGCGCGCCTCATCCAACGTCTTACCCTGATCGATCGTGATCGTGCGCGCCAACGACTCGACATTGTCCTCGAGGATCACCTTCATCCGATACAAGAACCGCACCCGCTCCGACAACGGCCGCGAACCCCACTCGGCGAACGCGCGAGACGCAGCCACCACGGCCGCCTCCGCATCCTCGATCGTCGCCGGCACCAACTCCGTAATCACCTGCCCCGTCGCAGGATTGAACACATCGATGGCATCCGTCCCCGACCCCGGCACCCACCGACCACCAATCAAACACGCAGCCGTCAAATCCACATCGGTGATTGTCACTATTCAAACCCTCACTACTCGAAAATCGTTGGTAGGTGCCGCCGACTCGACGAACACGTATGGACGGTTCGGCCCCGAGAAGCCGATGAGTTGCTATGACGTCGGCGTCAGTGTTCGGTCGACACCGTAGGTAACACCGAGTTCGCCGCCCACATCGTGGGCTTTGAGGCGCGGAAGCACCTCGGAGGCGAGCAGTTCGAAGTTTCGGGATGACACTTCGGGCGCCATGCCGCCGAAGGACGGTGCGATCAGGACCCCGCCCGCGTCCAGTCGATCGACATACTCGAGAATCCGGTCGACGACCTGATCCGGCGTTCCCCACACCTGGAGATCGGCGAGGAAGTCACAGAAGCCGTCGACTCCGTGCTTCTCGATGTTGCGGCTCAGCCCGGCGTAGTACTCGTAACCCTCAATTTTCGCGAAGCCGACGTTGTCGAATTCGTAGTGCTCGACGGTCGACTCGGCGTATCGCCGGAGGTAGACATCTCGCATCTGCCGGGCCTCGGCTTCTGTCTCTCCTACTCCGACGAAGACGCAGATAATCGGCTTGGCCGGCTCCTCGCCGTTGATCTCGAGGTAGCGGGCGCGGTAGTCGCGCATCTCGGCTTCGGCTTTGTGCCAGGGCTTCTGTGCGATGACCATGAGTCCGACCTGCAGACTTGCCATGAGGTCGATTGATTGCGGAGACACCGCCGATGCGAAGGTGCGACCGCGGAACGACGCGTACGGCGCGGGGCGCAGGTCCATGGCCGGCTGTTTGTACAGTTCGCCGTCGGCCTCGATGACTCCGGACTCGAGACCGTTCAGGATCGCTTCGGCATACTCCGCGAAGAGCCTGCGAGACTTGCCCATCTCCACCCGGAAGCCGTCGAACTCCACCCGGCCGAGACCTCGGCCTATGCCGAGCATCGAGCGGCCGCCCGAGAGATGGTCGAGCAGGATGAAGTTCTCAGCGGTTCGAACCGGGTCTTGCCAGGGAAGAACGGACACCATCGTCCCCAGCTTGACCGTCGACGTCTTGGCCGCGAGCCACGAGAGGAACTGCGGGACATCGGGCGTCATGCCGTAAGCAGTGAAGTGATGTTCCGGCGTCCATACCGAATCGAATCCGGCGGACTCTGCCCGCACCGCGAGATCCAGCTCGTTGCGGTAGGTCTCCGCGTCCGAGACGTTTCCGTCGATGTTCTGAAATACGAGAGTGATGCCGGTGTGCATCTCTCCTCCTTCGTCGAGTAGTGCGATCGGTCCTACCGACCGGTTGGTACGTAGTGTAGCGACCGAAACCTCGGGGCGCCAGAGGCAAATCACCGTCGAATCAGCTGATTCGTGGGACCGCGCCCGGAATCACCCCGCGGGTCTGCCGCACAGCAGATCGGCGGCCTTCTCACCGATCATCACGGTCGCAGCATTCGTGTTGCACGAGACGATGCTCGGCATGACCGACGCATCTGCGACGCGCAACCCGTCGACGCCGCGCACCCGAAGGTGCGGATCGACCACCGCCGTCGCGTCAGTGCCCATGCGACAGGTTCCCGAAAGGTGAAAGAAGCTGCTGATACTGTCGTGTATCGCCTTCTCCAACTCCGGGCGGTCGAGGCGAAGTAGTGCGGGGGCGTCGGAAGTGCCACCCCATTCGTCGAATGCGCTCGTCTCGGCGAGTGTGTTCACCACCTCGATTCCGGCGATGAGCTGTTCGATGTCGTACGGGTCGCTGAGGTATTTCGGATCGATCAGCAGCGGCGCCTCCGGGTCGGACGACGCCAGGCGAATGCTTCCGCGGCTTCGCGGGCGCATGTGCCCGATCCCGAAGGTGAAACTGTTCGCGGCTGGCCGTTGCCACGGCGTGTGGTAATCGACCTGGATCTGCACGATTTGCAGCTCCGGCCGGGTCTGAGACGGGTTCGTCTTCGCGAACAGCGTCGACTCGGCGTAGTTGCCACTCGGTGGGGGCAGCTGTCGATCCGCGCGCATCCGGACTCCCGCCAGCAGGATGTGGTCCTGCAGGTTCAGGCCGACCTCCGGCGAATCGATCACCGGTTGCACGCCGACCGACTCGAGGTCTCGGACCGGTCCGACGCCCGAATGCAGCAGCAGCCGCACGGAATCGACTGCACCGGCGCACAAGACAACCTCGCCCGCCGCCGCGGGCCGGATCGAGTGACCGTCCCAGGCGTACTCCACCCCGCGACAGCGATCGCCCACGATGACGAGGCGTCGACAGATCGCCCCAGTGCGAACTGTCAGATTTGTCCGGCCGAGCGCCGGCCTGAGGTAGGCGCTCGCGGTGCTCTGTCGCCGGTTCCCACTGATCAGCAGCTCATGGCACGCTGCCCCGAGTAACTCGCCACTGTTGAGGTCTGCTGCGACGGCGTGCTGCGCCTGCCGCGCGGCCTCGACGTGGGCGAGTGACAACGGGTGGGGCGAGTCGATCGGCCGCGGCGCCAGTGGTCCGCCCCGACCCCGGAATCGGGGGTCGCCATCGGGGACGTCCTCGGAGCGCATGAAGTAGGGCAACACCGAGTCGTAGTCCCAACCCTCAGCGCCCTCCGCAGCCCACGAGTCGTAGTCGACTCGGTGTCCCCGCAGGTGCGCCATGACGTTGATCGAGCCCGAGCCGCCCAGGACCTTGCCGCGGGTCGCGGGGACCGTCCGCCCGAGAGCCTTCTGCGGAACCGTCGCGTAGTTCCAATCCAGCTCGCTGCCAGCCAAACTCGGCCAGGCACCTGGGTTCTCGATGTCTGGTCGTCGCTCGGAGCCGCCGGCCTCCAGGAGCAGGACCCGGACCTCGGGATCCTCGGTGAGTCGCGCAGCAATGATGCACCCGGCGGTTCCGCCGCCGACGACGATGTAGTCGTAGGTGTCCATGATGCTCTACCGCCCGACCCCGACCGGCTGCACCGCGCCCGCCATCACGGTATTCGCGTTCGGAACTTCACCGAGTAGTGTTGCTGGCATGATCCAATCCTCAATGTCGTACGGATAGAAAGGTTCTCATCGTTCTCAAGAACGGAGCACCGATCTCGGATATCTCGCGGAACGACCGCCTGAAGTCACTGATTCAGGCTGGAGCGCGTCCGGTGCGTGAGGCTTCTCGACAACAGTGGAACGCCTTCCAGCCAGGAAGCGTGCCGCCGGCTCAACAGATAAACGAAGTTCATCTGCGCTTACATACTAACCGGGCGGTACGTAACGTTGTGAGATGACGTTACCGCACTACGCGTCAGGGGGTCAAGAGATCGTGACCGTATTACTGGGACCGCGGTTCACCCGGATACCGCGAACCCGCCGCATCACGGTAGGCGCTAACGAGTACGGCCTCCACGAAGGGACAATCGTGGAGGCCGGGTGGTCGAAGAGTGCAGCTCAGGCGTCCGCTGGTCGCTCGATCAGTCCGTCGATGAGGATGTCGGCGTAGATGGTGCCGATTTCGCGGGGGGTTACCGAGCCCTTCAGGTCCAGCCAGACGTGTGTCCACGCCCCCATGCCGATGATCCCGAATGCCACCAGTCGTGCCGGGCCCTTTTTTCGGAACACACCCTCCTGCATCCCGCGCTCGATCACGTCGACGAAGAAGCGCTCGAACTCGTCACGCTTCTGCTGGATCTCGGCGAAGACGTCAGTGGGCAGGAACTTCCGTTCCTGCATGAACACCGTGATCTCCGCCTTGTAGATCGACATCGGTTCGAGTAACGCCTCGGTGATCAGTCGTCGCAGGATCTGATCCGGACTCTGTTCCTTGTCCGCCATGACACTGCGCGCACGCCCGAGCTGATAATTGATGAACTCGTCGTGCACCCGGTATAGCAGGTCTTCTTTGCTCTCGAAATGGTGATAGAAGGCGCCCTTGGTCAGCTCCGCTGCATCGACGATGCTCTGGACAGACGTTGCCGCGTATCCGTTCCGCTCGAAAAGTTCGACCGCGTTCTCGAGCAGGGCACGCCGAGCTCCCTCGGGGTCGCGGACCCTACGGCCGCTCGTCTTGCCACTCGAAACCTTCGGCCTCGCCATGAAACTTCCTCCCTGGCTGTTCAGCCCGCCGTCCATCGCCGAGTGCGCCTTCCATCTCGAACACTCTGCGCGGAGCGGGTAGGCGCGATGCTACGGCACGTGTCCCTTCTCGTTTGTTCTGGCGAGGTTGATGTCGGTTGACCTGGGGTTCGCCAGTTGGGGGTGGTGTCGTCATTGGTCATCGTTTCTCACTTGAAGTGGCGAATTGATGGGTAGATGGCTTGGTTCATGTATGGGTTGAAGGGGTAGTGGGTGCGGACCCGTCTCCAGAACTCATCGCGGGTCTTCTGGTGGTTGCGCCGGTGTTGGATGACCCAGCTCTTGAGCGGATCGATGTAGACCGTCCAGGCGATCCGGTCGCCGAAGTTCGGTGACTGTCCGAGTTGGCGGCCGACTCGGCTGTAGAACCGGGCGAGTTCGGTGTTCGTGTCGACCATCGCGACGTGGCGACGCCATTCGAGGTCGCAGAGCACTTCGGCGAGCGCGACGGCCTCCGGCAGCACGAGCAGGCCCGTCTCCGGTCCGGAGACGGATTGCATCGCCGTCTCCCGCTGGTCCCACCGCGCGTGCAGGTGTTTGTGGACATGGTTTGGGCGGCTCCTGGACCATTCCCGAACGATGTAGTCGGCGTGCTGAAGCTGCCCCTGTGTCCAGTCGCCGTCACCGGTTCTCGAGCACAGCCGGTCGAAACGGCGATGCGCCCTGATGATTCCGGCCGTATTGGACAGGTCGACCTGGTGGGGCCGGTGTGGGGTCGTGTTCACCCATCGGCGGTGCCGTCGGCATATCTGTGGTGCGACCTTGGCGCGGACTCTGATGCGCGGGTGTCCGGGTAGTCGTGCGATGCACTCGTCACAGTGCTCACGCAGCTGGACCGACCGGTGGCCCCGGATCATCGGCTTTCCTCTGCCGGGGTCGGCCCGGATTGTGGTGTGCGCCAGGGTGGGCAGTACCTTGCGCAGTCGTGGGGCGGGGATGCCGGTGAAGGTTTCCAGTCTGTGCAGCGCGGCCGGGTTGAGCGTGATGTCATGTTTGTCGATCCATGATCGGGTCGGGGGCGCGCCGGCCGGTTCTCCCAGGGCCCGCAGCAGTGTGGTGGGGTGGGTGAGCGCGTTCGCGTCGGCGAGCCGAAAGGCGAAGGACACCACGGTCTCGCCGGCGACCGGGCGGACGCGGACGGGAAGGATCTGGGCGGGCTGTTCCCACATCCTCATCTGCCCCTCCTGCGGCCGCGGGGCGGCTCGAACTGGGCCATCGCGGCGCCGTCGAGCAGTACCGCGTCCAGGTGGGTTTTGGTGATCTTCTCGGTGCCGTCGCTGATGGCGTCGTTGGCGGCTTCGTAGATGAGCTGGTCGAGGCTGCCGATCATGCCGCCGGTGCGGGCATGCAGATAGGGTGCCTGCTCGATCAGGGTTCCCGGTTTGTGCCGGTGCAGCCGCAGCGTCTGTTCCATCGCGGCGACGAGCTTGGCCCAGTCCCGTTGGTCTTCGGCGCTGCGGTGGGTGAACGGCCCGGTCGTGACCGGGATGAACCGGCCGAGGATCTGACGGCCCCGGACCCCGGAGAACAGGCTGCTTTCCTCGAGGTCGAGTCCGGCGTATACGAAAGTGGCCGAGATGGTATCGAAGAAGTATTTGAGCTGGTCGGAGGCGTCCTTGCCCTTGCGGGTGGTCAGATCCAGTCGGTGGATCTCGTCGACCAGGACCATGCCGGTGCCGACCCGGCGCATCACCTCGACGACACTGTGGGCGACCGACTGCGGGCTGTCGTGGTGGCCGACCGGCAGGCCGAGGAAGCCTGCCATCTCGGTGGCCAGCGCTTTCGGACCCGCATCGGGCGGGACCACGATGTAGACGACGGGGATGCGGTCGGTGATTCCCGGGCTTCGCCGCTGCAGGTCGATCTGGAACTTCTTGCCCAGCTGCGTGATCGAGGTGGACTTGCCGGTGCCGCTGGCACCGGACACGAGCAACCCTCGGCGGCCCAGCTGTTTGCCGCGGTTGTTGATCACCAGCTTCGTTCCGGTGTGGATGATCGTGCGGATGTCCGGGGTGGCGACCAGCAGCAGCGCCGAGTGGTAGTCCTGGCGGGCCTCGTCGTAGAGCTCACGCTCCAACGGGTCCAACCGCTTCCAGTCCTCGCCGGGCAGCAGCCGCGGCGGCTCGGGGGTGGTTTGGGCGGCGAACGACGCCCAGCCCTGCTTGGTCGCCAACGAGTGGCGAACCTCCAGATCCGTCGACGTCAAGGTCACCGGCGGGCCCCCAGGTCGTCGGCGAACGGATCGAACATCCCGAACGGCACCACCTCACCGACCACCACCTCCACCGCGCCGGACTCCTCACCGGCGCTCTCCTCACCGGTTCCCGCCCCGGCGGGCAACGCCGGGACGGTGGCCGCCGCCGGCGGAGCGGTCAGTTCGGTGGGCAGGTGGTTGGTCATCTCGCGGGCAGTTCGGGTGCGCGCCAACACCCGATCGGCACCGGGGCCGGTTTCTGCGCGACGCAGCAGCGCGGCGAGGATCACCGCGACGGCCATCTCGTTGGTGTCGTCGACGCCGCGCTGCGCGGCGATGTTGCGGGAGGCCCGCCAGGTGAAGTCGGCGAACGGCTGGCCCACCACCGTGTGATGGGTCCACGGCGCGGTGATCCAGCCGTGGCCGTGGTGGTTGCGCACCCAGACCCGTGACACGTCGTAGGGGTCGTAGTGAACTTCCCACCGGCCGCCCTTGGCGGTCACCCCGGAGCTCTGGTGCGCGTGGACACGCAGTTCCGGGCTGTTGTAGGTGCGGTACTCGATCTGGATGCCCGTGTCGGTGATCGCCCGCCAGTCCGCGGGCAACAACTCGATGTAGTCCTCGCCGGTCAGCGCGACCGGGACGTAGCCGGCGGCCGCGACCAGCGCGGCATAGGCATCGTTGGGCGAGGTCGCCTGATCGGGGTTGAACGGGTGTCGCAGCCCCTCATGGGGACGGGTCTGCCACCCGCAGATGACCCACTCGTCGAACAGCTCCTGAAGCTCGGGCAGCGACCAGACGGCGCGCTCGGCGACATCGGCGCCCCGGCGGGTGACGTCACGGCCGGTGTAGCCGGCGACGTGCTGACAGAACAGGGTGTTGATCGAGGCGAAGGTGCGCTCGACGATCGACTTGTCGGTGGCCGTCTGCTGGTGGGCCGGCTGCACCGAAATGCCCAGGGTGTCCGCCGCCCGCAGGAACACCTCCGAGAGGAACACCTTGCCGTGGTCGATGACCACGGTGTCGGGCACGATCACCGGCTTGGCGGCCGCCATCGCCATCCGCGCGTCCAACGCGACCAAACGTTGGTGCGGGATCCGCGACGCCGCCATCGCCAAGGCCTGGTCCCACCCCGGTCGCATCGGCTCCGGGACCGTCGCCCGCGCCAGCAGCAGCGCCGCGTCGACCGCCTTCGCCCCGACCGGCCGCAGCACCCCCGAACAGATCGTGCGGGTCGCGATGTCGATCGACAGCACGAGCTCCGCGCGTCCGATCACCCCGTCGTCCATCACCGCCATCACGTCCAGCGGAGTGGCATCGAGCTGCACCTGCTCGCCCGGCCGCGCCGCCGTCGTCGCGGTGTAGGGCCGGGGCGGCTTGTTCGCGGTCTGGCGACGCGTCACCGCCGACCCGAACGTGTGCCGCCCCTTCGACAACACCTCGAGCAGCCGGTAACACGTCGCCTGCGACGGCAGCTCCACCACACCCGGACCGTGCTCGTCGTCGAGCAATTCACGGATCTGACGGATCGCCCGCGACCTGGTGCCCGTCGAGGTGCCGGTCTGTGACCCGATCACCCTGACCGCCGCCGCGACCACCCGCTCGTCGACATGCCCGGTCGGCTTCGCGGCCCGGGCCGAGCGGGTGTCGACCAACCCCCACAGCCCCTGGTCGCGGTAGCGGGCGCGCATCCGCTGCACGGTGCGGACGCCGGTCCTGGACCCCGCCGCGGTCAACTCGGCGGCCTTGGCCTTATCCCTCGCCGCCATCGTCTGGGTCATCGGGTCGTATTCCGGGCGTGGCCGCGCATCCGCCGCCGCGCCCGGCGGCAACCCGGTCTCGATCTCGACCAGATGCCGTTCCCACTCCCGCGCGGCCGCCACCACATGCTCGGGCATCGCCTCGAGCAGCCTGACCGACTCCACCCTCGGCGCCGGGGCCGCGCCGATCAGCTCGAAATCCTCGGCCGCCAGCAGATACGACAACGCGACCACCGTGGTAGCGCCCGCATCCGACAACAACCGGATCGTCGTGCCCGAGAACGCGACCACCGTGTGGGCTTGCCCGGCAAAGATCACCCGGTCCTCGACCCGCAGAGCGCTCGGCCGGATCATGCCCTGCCCCCCGCCGCCGCCAACTCGTCCGCCAGATTCGCCACTCTCGCCAGATTCGCCACCTGCGGCGCACAGCGCACGACGGTGCGGTGCGACAGCACCAGCGACAGATCCGCGACCAGCAGCTGCCTCCACATCAGGTGGTACAGCACCGGCAACGTGCCCAGCGGGTCGCCCACGATCTCGGCGCCCTCCACCAACGGCCGCGGCCGCTCGAACACCTCCAGCAGCTTCGCCGCCACCGGCTCGTCGAAACACCGCGGATGCCGGTATCCCGCCAACCACCGCTGGTTGTTCACCACCACGCCGTCCAGCCGGTCCCACACCGCGTACCGCCAGTCCAGCGCCGCGCACGCCCGGCCGGTCGCCTCGAACGCCTCGCGGTCGGTCTCACCGATCAGCTCCCACGGACGCGAGTCCAGCACCAGCACACTCCCATCGGCCGAGGACACCAGAAAGTCGGGAGCGTGTCGCCGCTGCTTGCCGCCGTGCGGCCACAGCAGCCAGAACGGCTGGGACACGATCCTCACCACCGAGGCGTCGAAATCCAACGCCACCAGGTGATCTCGCTCCACCCACGACTCGAACCCGATCCGGCGGGCCATCGTGCTCGCCCAATACCAGCCCGGAAAATTCCGCTGACCTCGATACGACGGGAACGACCGCGCCGGCCGTCCCAGCTCAGCCACCACCTCAGGCAGCCACTCCCACGGCACCCGCCGCTCTTCGCCGCCCTCGGTGAGGAACACCGCCTCGAAGTCCCCGGCAGACCCCGCCTGTCCTATCTGTCCATCCAGCACCGGGACATCATCCTCGCCACATTCGATGAGAACTCGCCACCACGCCGACAGATCGCCTGATAACTCGCCATATCGGCTGAGAACCGACAGCACGTCCAGTACACCCACGGCTTGTCGGCGTACCGATCAATTATACATTCGTACCAGTCGGCATACTATGCGCCCGGCCGACCTATCGAGAGGCTTCGGGGCCGGGGAGGTCCCGAAGGATCTGGACTGCCGTCATCGCGGTGGGCCAGCCGGAGTAGAACGCGAGGTGAGTGGCGACTTCCACGAGTTCGTCGACGGTGAGGCCGTTGTCCAGTGCCGTCCGCAGATGGAAGGGCAGCTGCTCGGAGCGGTAGAGAGCAACCAAGGCAGCGACGGTGATGAGGCTTCGGTCTCGAGGTGTCAGTTCACGACGTTTCCAGATGTCGCCGAACAAGGTGTCGTCGGTGAGTTCGGCCAGCTTCGGAGCGAACGAACCGAGTGCCCGTCGGGCGGGGCCGGGCATATCGGGCATGATTGTTCCTTCGAGGTACTTGGGGCCGCGGCGTCGCCGGGTGTCCCGCGTTCATTTACGCCGGCGCAGTGCGCAGTGCGCGGTGCGTTCGTCAGCGAGGCACCTTCCCTGGACAGCCAGGTGCTGACCGTGTCCGTGAGGTGGTCGAGTTCGGAGTCCACGACGTAGAGACTCCGAGTGGGCACGACGGCACCCAGTTCGACCAGCAGCGGACGGAGGTGGACCTCGCCGGCCATGGCATGGTGTGGGGCACCGCCCACCATCACAGGCACCGCTACGACGCCGTCGAGTGAGACGGAGCCGAAACGGTCGAAGAAGGATTTGAGCAGGCCCGTGTAGGTCGCCTTGTAGGTCGGCGACGCGACGACGAGAGTGTCGACTCCGCTGACGAGCTCCATGTCCCGTTGCACCGTCGCGGAGTCGGGGTCCAGAACGTCCCCGCCGTGCATCGCCAGATCGACGACAGGGCCGACCCTGCCTCCGACCGCATCGGCAACTTGACGGCCCACCTCCAGTGCGACGGTTGCCGTCCGCGATGCCGGCCGCGGGTTTCCGACCAGAACGCCGACTGTGATGTCGCTGTGCGACATGGACTCTCCTCGATTGATCGTCAACGAGTATCGGTTCATACCTGCGATCCGACGGCCGTGAAGAATTCCCGGCGCGCATAGGCCAAGGCATGGCAATCCTCGCGCACTCCCCCGTCGACCACGGCACCGACCACGATCGTGTGATCGCCGGCCTCGACCATCTGCTCGACCCGGCACACTGCGAACGCCGCGGTGTTCTCCGCGAGCACCGGCCCGCCCAGTCCTCCGTCCGGGGCCGACCATGCATGTCCGTCGAACTTCGAGTCCGACTTGACCGCGAAGGCCAGCGCGACGCTCTCGTGGCCGTCGGCGATGTAGTTGACGGTGAAGGATCCCGACGAACGCACCGCCTGCAGGGTGTTCGACCCGTGGTCGAGGCATGCGAGGACGAGCGGGGGATCCAGCGAGACGGAGCACACCGCGGACATCGTCAGACCCTGGTGCCTGCCGTCGTCACCGGTGGCAGTGACGACTGTGGCGGGGCCTGGTGCATACGCCATGATGTCTTTGAACTTGCCCAGGTCGATCATTGTTCGTTTCTCCTAGCTGGATCGGGATGACGTGGTGCGGCCCGCGGCGCGAATCGCGTCCTGGACACCGGGGTTGTACGCACTGGCTGCCTGAGCCCAGGACTCGAATCCCAGCGTCACGTCGAAGGAATTCTCGGCGGCGAGATTCACGGCTTGTTTCATGTCGCGAGCGAGCGACGGCTGCAGATCCGCGACCGAATGTGCGAGAGTCAACGCTTCTCCGAGCGGGTCCTCGGCGTAGACGTCTGCGAGTCCCTCGTCATGGGCTTGCACGCCGTCGAGTGTGCGGCCGAGGAGAACCGTGCGCAGTGCACGTCCCCGCCCCAGCTTCTGCGTCAGGAAATAGGTGCATCCGCCTCCCTGATGCAAGCCCAATTTAGCAAAGGTGGCGCCGAATCTGGCGTTCGGCCCCGCGATGGTGATGTCGCAGGCCAACGCGAGATTCAACCCGGCACCGATCGCATGACCGTTGACGGCGGAAACCGTGGGGTATGGAAGCTCCCGCAGCCACAGGAAGCTCTTGTAGTACGACAGTTGACGGGCCCGCATGCTCGACGGGGTCGCGCCGTTCACGCCGAAGATCGCCATGAGATCCGCCCCGGCACAGAAGGAGGTCCCGGATCCGGTCACCACCAGGCACCGCGTTTCAGTGTCGGTCGACAGCTGGTCCGCTGCGTCGAGTAGCTCGAGGCGCATGGCGGGGCCGATGGCGTTCCGCTTCTCCGGGTCGTCGAGTACGAGAACCCGGACGCCGTCGTCGTGGCGCTCGATGCGAATTTTATCGAATTCTGTCATTTCTCAGTCCTTCTGCGAGGTTCCGGTCGACACCGATGAACGTGGTCCGACCGTCGGCGTTCGTTACCGACTCAGCCTGCGTCGGGACGTACCGCGACGGCCTCGATCTGAACACGCAGGTTCGAGGCGATACCGAGGACGAACGTCGACCGTGCCGGGTACGGTCCCTCACCGAAAGCGCCCTTGTATGCATCGAGGAACTCGAAGCGATATGCCTCGTCCTGCAGGTAGCAGGTGGTCTTGACGACGTCTCGCAGTGTGAGGCCTGCGTCCGCCAAGATCCTGGAGACGTTCTCGAGGCAGATCCGGGTCTCGTCGGCGATCGATTCCGCCTCCTTACGCCTCGCCATCGTCTCGGGGTCGATCGCCAGACCCGCGGCATAGACGAACACGTCGGTCGCGGTACCGGACGACAGGCCCTGCGGGCTGAAATCTCCCAGGTCGGCTGGATTCAAGTAGTCGATCATTTCGACCTCGTCTTTCGTTTGTACGATCTGGTTGGGATCTGTCTTTCTCGGGTTCAGCCCTGTCTTTGGCCGTCCCAGTCGCGAGGACCGCCTGTTTCCTTTGCGGCGCTCACGCCGTGCGTAGGTCGACGGTCCGGGTCTCACCGAGTGCGCTGACGGACAGCGCAGCCACGATGCACAGCGCGGAGATCATCACGGAAACCGCGATGCTGCCCGGGCCTCCCGGCGCGATGAAGGTTGCAGCGAGGAGCGGGCCGAGGCCGCCACCGATCATGCCGGCAAATTGGTAGCACAGGGATACGCCCGTGTAGCGGGACGCCGTCGGGAACAGCTCCGCGAGCAGTGCAGGGACCGGGCCGTTCGCCGCCGCGTTGAGCACGGTCATGCTGATGACATACGAGAGCAGGATCAGTGGGAAGCTTCCCGACGTCACCAATGGGAACATCGCGAACGCGTGGATCGCCGTGAGCAGGGCTGCGGTGACGTAGACCGGTCGCCGGCCGTATCGGTCGGAGAGCCACGCGAACAACGGGACAGTGAGAAGCATGCCAGCCGTACCGATCATCATCGCGTTGAGCAGCGTCTGGCGCGGGATCCCGAAGTCCTTGTGCGCGTATGTCACCAGCAGTGACGTCGCCACTGCGTACGCCATGAACGGTCCGGCGTAGACGCCGATTCCGAGTAGCACGCGACCCCGGCGTTCCCGAAGTAGCGCGAACAGCGGCGCGCGGCGCGGCTCCTCTTCGTTACGCTCCTTCTTCTCGGCCAGCAGGACGGGACTCTCGCGTACGCCGACCCGGATGTACATGCCGATTCCGACGAGGACGACCGTCACGAGGAAGGGTAGACGCCAACCCCAGGACAGGAACTGGTCCTCGGAGAGCCCGCCGAGCGCCGCGAAGGCCGCGAAGGACAGTAGGAGTCCGGCCGAGGCTCCCATCTGGGTTGCGCTGCCGTAGAATCCGCGGGACTTCGTGTTCGCATGTTCGACAGCCATCAAGACGGCGCCGCCCCATTCACCGCCGACGGCGATTCCCTGTATGAGACGGAGCGCCACGAGCAGGATCGGGGCGAGCACGCCGATCTTGTCGGGTGTCGGCAGCAATCCGATCGATACGGTTGCCACCCCCATGATGCTCAGGGTCCAGATGAGCGAGGATTTCCTGCCGAACCGGTCGCCGAAGTGGCCGAAGATGATTCCACCGAGCGGGCGGGCGAGGTATCCGACGGCGAGCGTGCCGAACGAGGCGATGAGCGCCACGGCGGGCGATGATCCCGCGAAGAACACCGGGGCGAACACCAGGCTCGCCGCGGTCGCATAGATGAGGAAGTCGTAGTACTCGATCGTGCTGCCGATCGCGCTGGCGATATAGACGCGGCGCCGTTGGCGAACAAGATCGTCGTTGGGCCTGTCCGTAGTTGCCCTTGGGGAGGAAGTGCCGTCGAGAGTACTCATTGCGGTCTCCGGATTCGGGGCGGGGGTGGATCGCTGGTGATCACAGCGGCCCGCTGAGTGGGGGGCTATTTCGGGAGGATGAGGTCGAGTGGCCGGTTGTAGAGGATATCCTCGACCACGTCGTGTGGGATCGGGAGTGGCATGTCGAGTTCCGAGATCGCCAGGAACTGATCGGCGGACTCTTCCGGGCAGAATGACGGGAAGTCGGAGCCGAACACCAGGCGGTCGGTGACATGGCCCTCGATGGCGAGTCGGAGCCCGTTGTAGAGCTGCCAGGTCTTCACCGGTAGCGTCGACACGTCGGCGAAGACGTTGCGGTTCTTCATCATCAGTTCGACCGTCTCGTTCATCCACGGCTTCCCGAAGTGGGCAACGAGGATGTTCGTGTCCCGGAACTCGCGGGCGACCTTGTCGAGGAACATGGGGTACGCGTATTCGTTGCACCCGTCGGGCGCGAACACGCTCGCCTGGTGGAACATGAGGAAGATACCGAGATCAGCGGCAGCACGATAGACCTCGTAGGCCTCGTCGCAGTGCGGATGGAAACCCTGATACGGCGGTGAGAGTTTCACCCCGTGAAGGCCGTATTCGCGCACGGCGCGGCGGAGTTCGTCCGCCGCGCCGGGCTGGGTCGGGTCGACGCTGCCGACCCCGATCGCCCGTTCCCGGTTGGCGTCGAGGTACTCGCCGACATAGTCGTTCGGCACCTTCATCCCGATCCGGGCCACCTGCAGGCCCAAAACCAGGAACCTCTCGACACCGGACTCCGCCATCACCCGGGTGTGCTCGGCGAGGTCCGCGCGGCCGAAGCCTGGCCGCCCGACGAGCTCGGTTCCTCGGTCGGTCCATACCGGGCCCAGATGTTCGGGCAGATAGATGTGCGTGTGCCAGTCGGTGAACGGGCGGTCGGGCATCGCGGCTATCCCTTTCTCTTCGGCCGGAGCGCGACGGCGTCGATCTCGACGCGGCAGTCGCCGGCAATGCCCACGACGAGCGTGGTGCGCGCCGGGTACGGGCCTTCCCCGAAGACCTCGGTGTACGCGGTCCAGAACTCCTTGCGATACGAATCGTCGGCCAGGTAACACGTCGTCTTCACCACGTCCCGCAGCGTGCAGCCGACAGTCTCGAGGATCCCCTGGATCTCCTCCAGCGCAATCTTCGTCTCGTTCGCGATGGTGTCGGCCTCCGGCCTACGCGCCAGCGTCTCCAGATCCAGCGCCATGCCGCCGCAGAACACGTAGTCCTTGGTCGCCACACCCGGATTCATTCCGAACCAAGGGTAGGAAAGGTCTCCGGGGTTGAGGTATTCCGTCATGAGTATTCCTTCGGATCCGGTGGATCAGTTCGCGGCGACAGCCGTGGAATCGAGTGTGCGGAGTTCCGGCATGCACTCGCTGGCGAAGAGTTTCAGGGATCTGTCGATGTCGTCGTGTGCGATGCCCGGCACGCCCATCTGCAACAGCCAGTTCTGAATGCCGTGCGACTTCGTCATCCGCGTCATCTTCTCGAGCACGGTGTCCGGCGAACCGATGAAGAGGTGATCACGATCGAACATGAGATCCCAGGGGGCCATCGCCTTGTACTTGGGATCGCTCGGGTCCTCGTCGGCGTCGAGGAAGACCCCGATACCGCGAACCCGGCAGATAAGCTCGAAGAACTCCACCACCGCCGGCTCGGCGATGCGACGCGCCTCCTCGTCCGTATCCGCGACGTACGCCATGCGCAGCACACCCACATCCTCGCCGAGTGCCGGGGTGACGCCGCTGACCTTGGCCCGCTCGTCGCGGTAGAGCTCGCAGAGGTTGTGGAGAACCTGACCGGTGGGGTACCAGGTGATCGGCTTCATACCCTTCTGAGCGGCGCGCCGGAAGCCCTCGACAGTCTCGGTGACCGCGAACAACGGCGGCATCGGCTGCTGGTACGGCTGCGGAGTGATCCCGAACGCTTGAAGCAGGCCATCCTCGCCGACCCAGCCTTCCGGATCGGGCGCACCGGGCGAGTGGATGAACTTCGTCCCCGGCTCCGGGAATGTGTAGCGCGGCCCCTTCCAACTGAACTGGCGGTCGGTCCAGATCCCCTTCACGATCGCCAGGTTTTCGTCGAAGATCCCGTAACTGTTCTCGCTGCCGTTCCAGCGGTTCGCCTCGGGATTGAGGTTCATCACCTCGATCGGCAGAATTCCCCGACCGAACGCCACATCGAGGCGGCCGTCACTGAAGTGGTCCAGGATGGCAAGATCCTCCGCCACCCTCAGCGGATGCCACAGGGTCAGCGATACCGCCGCCATCCCGAACCGGATGCGGCTCGTCCGAGCGGCCAGATCCGTCGCCAGCATGATCGGATTCGGGCTCGCATCGGTCCCGTCGACATCGAAGTGATGCTCCCCCAACCAAATACGGTCATATCCGAGCTCGTCCGCCATTACGGCATGTCGCCGCGTCGCCTCCAGCACCTCATGCCAGGACAACTCGCCCGAACGATTCGTCAACGCATACAGCAAATCCAGTTTCATACTTCACTCCAAGTCTCTGTGGCCGACCGCCGCTTCCCGACGAGAACGACCGTCGTTTCTTCAACCGGTTTTCGAGGGCTGACATCACACCGCACCCTTTCGTGACGACCATCACACGAGGGTCCCTGCGGACCAGCCCCGATGCCAGCGGGAAACTACCTATCCACTACCTGTGCACTACGTATCTGCCATGACCGCCTTCAGCCATGACTGCGACCTCCGCAGCACGGCAATACCTGTCCCGTGACATATGCCGCCTGGTCGGAGCCCAACCAAGCGACGGCTTCGGCGATATCGATGGGTTTGCCCGGGCGTTGCAGCGGAATGCGCGAGATGATGCGGTCACGCACCCTCGCGGGTACCGCATCGGTCATGTCGGTGGCGATGAAGCCCGGTGCCACGGCGTTGACGCGCAAGCGCGGCGCGTGGCTCAACGCCAGTGACCGGGTCAGACCGACTACGCCGCCCTTGGAGATGGCGTAGTTGAACTGGCCGACGTTGCCGAGGTATGCGCGTGAGCTGATATTGACCACCGCGCCACCATCGACGATCTCGTCGGCCAGTTCGGACGTCAACTCGAAGGTCGCGCCCAGGTTGATTCGATTGACGAGTCGGAAGTTCGGTTCGGTCATGTCGCCGATCAGAGCATCGCGCGTGATACCGGCGTTGTTCACCAACAAGGTCGGCTGCCCCTCTTCGGACCGTATTGCGGAGCGAATCTGCGCACGGCCCTCCGGATCGGCGATGTCGGCCTTCACTGGCGTGGCATCGATCGATGCTGCGCTGTCCCCGACCCTCGGATCCACGTCTACCAGGACCAGGCGATAGCCGTCCTTCGTCAGACGCCGGGCAATTTCGAAGCCGATACCCCGGGCCGCGCCTGTGACCACTGCAATCTTCATGGCAGAGCTGCTCCTAAATGTTCCTCGCCGAGTACGAAGGCTTGACCGTTGGCCCCGCGAGTGGCAACGAGGAGATCCACCGCGTCGGCAACCGACTTCGGTTCCACATCGTCGGCCACGGCGACGACCGTCGAGTAGCCGTTGTGTTTTCGGCGCTCGAGCGCGAGTGCGCGTGCGCCGCTGAGTAGGCCGGCTGCGACAGCCGCGTCCAGCGGTTCGGTTCGTCCCAGCAGTGCGGCCGAGCGCACGACGTAGACCACTGCACCACCGGCCGCGACTGCCTCCCGGGTCATGTCGAACGCCTGAGCCAGTTCGTCCTCGGTCTCCGCCCATTCACGAAGACCAGTCCGTGCGACGAATACGAGACCGTCACGGGGGTCTTTTCCCGCAGTCCCCGCGCCGGTCAACACCTCATTGAGTTGCGGATCGTCCGCGCGGACCCTCATACCTTCGCCTCCCGCTTCACCAATGCCACCATCTCTCCTTCTTGTACGACGACATCGTGCTGGTTGAGTACCTGCACGTGCTGGACCATGACGCCACGGTCGGGCTTCGACGTAGGAGTCAGCTCCACGACCTCGTTGGCCGCGCGAATCGTGTCGCCGATGAGCACCGGACGCACGAAGCGCCAGCGACGAATCTCGGCGAACGCCACCAGGGTGTCGTCGAAGATTCCGAGCCGGCCCCGAAGGCCTGTCACGATCGACAGAACGAGCGCTCCGTGAGCGATCCGTTCGCCGAACTGACTCTCGCGCATAGTCTGCGCATCAGTGTGCAGCGTATGAAAATCACCGGACACTCCGGCGAAGTTGACCACGTCCGCCTCCGTCACAGTGCGACGCGGAGTCTCGAACGTCATTCCGATTTCCACGTCGTCGAACCACAGTCCGGCCATGGGACACCTTTCGAGAATTCATTGCGGAACTCCGACTCGAAGCAATTTGCCGATCGGCTACCGTTCACGGAACCTTAGTACCGCCCGGTCGGTACGTCAAGCAAAAGGATGCACTCACGTGGCAGATCTCGGTACCTGCGCCGAATTAGCCACCAGCATTGCGTATATCGCCCACTTTTGCCATAGTGCGTAATCAAGACACGCGGCGTTCAACATCGACCAACATTCCAACCGGTTTGCAGACGGACATGCAGGCGCCGGGACCCAACGTGACGCAACACCCGAAACCGACTCAGCCACAACCGAAGGGATTCTCCAATGAGAGATCCGCGACTGGTTCCGCCCATAGCGTCGGACCCCCACGACATGGACGACTTACGCGCCGAAGTCCGGCAATTCGTCGACGCTCAGTTCGCTGATGGGCGCATCACTCCGCGGATCGACAGCTGGCTCACCGGCTGGCACGAGGACTTCTCGCGCGCACTCGCCGACCGGGGATGGGTCGGCATGACGATCCCAATCGAGTACGGTGGCCGCGGTCGCAGCCACCTCGAACGTTTCGTCGTCACCGAGGAACTCCTCGCTGCAGGCGCCCCGGTCGCCGCGCACTGGATCGCCGACCGCCAGATTGCACCGTCACTCCTTCTGTACGGCACCGAATTTCAAAAACAGAAGTACCTACCCGAGATCGCCCATGGCGAGTGCTACTTCGCCATCGGCATGAGTGAACCCGACACCGGATCCGACCTCGCCAGCGTCCGCACCAAAGCCACCCGCGTCGACGACGGCTGGGTCCTCAGCGGCACCAAGGTCTGGACGTCCGGCGCCCACCATGCCCATGCATTCATCTGCCTCGCCCGCACGACCCCCGTCGACCCCGCACATCGGCACGACGGACTGAGCCAGTTCATCGTCGACCTGCGCTCCCCCCGCGTCGACATCCGGCCCATCGTCTCGATGCACGGTGGGCACCATTTCAACGAAGTCATCCTCAACGACGTCTTCGTCGCCGACGACATGGTCTTCGGCACCATCGGCAGCGGCTGGCAGCAGGTCACCTCGGAACTGAGCTTCGAACGCAGCGGACCCGAACGCTTCCTGTCCACATTCCCCCTCCTCGCCGACACCGCCGAACAGATGCGGACAGGGGCAGTACCCCGACACCCCGACCTAGGCCGGTATCTCGCCCGAACAATGGGGCTGCACCAGATGTCCACCGCGGTCGCCGGAGCCCTCGGACGCCACGAATCCGCCGACGTCGCCGCGGCCGTCGTCAAAGTCCTCGGAACCACCACCGAAGGCGACATCGCCGATTTTGCCGACGTCATCACCGGTGACACCGGTCCGACCCCCCGCCGCTACCGGGCAATGATCGAGGACGCCGCCGCCCAACGCCCCGGATTCACCCTTCGCGGCGGCACCAACGAAGTTCTGCGCGGCGTGATCGCGCGGGGATTGGGAATGCGCTGATGACGACACCGACCACTGTCGACCCCGATCTTGTGGAAATGATGTCTGCGGTCTTCGCCGCTTACCGCGACCAGAATGAACCTGACGCCGGTACCGCCACGTGGGACCCAATCCTCTGGTCCCACCTCACCGATCTCGGCCTAACCCGCCTCACCGGACCAGAGGAATCCGGCGGCAGCGGAGCCGGATGGCTCGAAGCCGCGGAACTGCTCCGCGCCGCCGCAGCCAACGGCGTCCGAATCCCGCTGGCCGAACACGACCTGCTCGCCGGCTGGCTGCTCGATACCGCCGGGCTTCCCGCAGACGACGCCCGCCGCACCGTCTGCCTGCTCGATCACGCCGGAACTGCCCACCGGGTGCCCTGGGCCGCCCAATCCGACAAGATCGTCACGGTCTGGCGCGACACCCACACGTACGTTGTCGCCGACATCGAGACGAACATGCTCACCATCACGCCGGAGGCCAACATCGCCGGCGAACCCAGGGACACCGTCACCATCGACAGCGCCCACTCGGGCACTCCGGTAGCTGACGCGGTCGTCGACCAACTACTCCTGCGCGGCGCACTGATCCGATCCGTGCAGACGAGCGCCGCCCTCGATCGCATCCTCGACCTGTCAATCACGCACGCCACCGAACGCACCCAGTTCGGGCGACCGCTCGCGAAGTTTCAGGCCATACAAAACCTCGTCGCCGATATCGCCGCCGAAGCCGCACTCACCCGGGCCGCCACCGAAGCCGCCCTGAACGAAGCCGTCCGCACCGACTGGTCCGCACCGAACCTCGACGTCCTTGTCGCTGTTGCCCGTTCCTGCGCCGGGCACGCCGCCTCCATCGTCGTCCGTAATGCCCACCAGGTGCACGGAGCGATCGGCACCACCCGCGAGCACCGCCTGCACGAGTTCACCCAACCTGCCCTCGCGTGGCGCTCCGAATTCGGCTCCCTCCTCCACTGGGACGACATGCTCACCACCGCATCCATCACGGCAGGCCGACAGAACCTGTGGTGCCTCGTCACCGCATAATCGTCCGGCCGCCAATGACCAATGAATTGAGTAGTGCCGAATGACATTCGCTCTTGCACAGAGAATTACGGAATCCTTTCGCGTTCTCGCGCACACTCGTGTGGCCGCGCGAGAGTTCGAGTTCTGGACTGCCATGACCAGCCCGGCTTCCACACCTGATCCGAGAAGACCGGTCGACGCCTTTGGCGGCCTCGACACGAGCGACAGCGACGGCTCCAGGGAAGACGCCCGATGAGTGACTGCCAGGACTTACCCCGCGAAGCACGCGAACTCATCACCCTCGCTCGGCAATGGATTCCTTACGGCGGGGTTCCCGCAGAGCTTGTCTTCCAGACATTCGGAATCACCGAGCACCAGTTCATCGACAGGCTATGGACAGTAGTGCAGGATACTCGCTGCGATCCGCATCTCGTCCGTGCGCTTTCCTCCACCTATCCGTGCCGGCGGTCGCACTGGGGAGTATCCACGACGCGAGGACGCTCACCCGACTGACCAGCCGACCGCGCCGGCGAAACCACGCGTGCGGCAGTTGTTCGGACGCCACCGTGAACCCACTCGTTAGTTAGTTAAAGATGTTTCGGTAATAGGGTGTGTCGTTGCGCGTGATTCGCACCGTGCTGCTTGATCATTGATGAATGGCAGGGAAGGAAACCGGTTCCGGCGTTGGGTCCGACGCCCGGAAAGTCAAGCGGCGCGGCGGTCGCCGTGACCTCGGGGCGTTGCGTGACCGGCGGATGCAGGCCGCGGAGATGTTCGCCGCAGGGCGGCGGCAGGTGGATGTCGCGGTCGAGTTGGAGGTCTCCCAGCAGACCGCCTCACGCTGGCATCGACAGTGGATCGAAGGAGGCAACGAGGCATTGGAAGGTGCCGGTCGCGCGGGACGTCGGCCCCGGCCGAACCCCGAGGTGCTCGACTCCCGCGACGGCCAGCCACCCTGCACAGGCCTCTTCGGCACCCTCGGGCGACTTGTGGCAGGCGAACATCGCACCCCCGACCTCCACCTCGCGACCGGGACCACCGGACGTGGCGGCGAGCGCGTCAAACCTCTCGCGGCCGAACCTTCCGGGCGCCACGTCGCGCCGCCACGGGCACCGTCAGCGTCGGTGGTTTTTCGTCCGTCGACCGCCATGAGCGCGAGTTCAGTGCATCCGTGCCGGCACTCGTCATGCAGCCCCGGCGCGACGATCGTGTGGGCCAGAATGTCGGTCGCGGTTCGGCGGGTCTGCGCGTAGTCCCACCCACGTGCACACCGTCAGCGAGGCGTCCCGGCCGAGCCTGATGATGTTCGCCGGCCACCCCCAGGACCTCCACCTCGACATCCTCGTCGAGCAACCAGTTCCGTCAACGACTTGTCGGCCCACGGTCGCGTGCGGATGATCCGGTCCGGTGCGATGTCCTGGCCGCGCAGTATTCCCCTCGGCAACCACGGCGCCGACGGACAGACCGAGATACACCGCGGTCAGCCCCCCTCATCGCAGCTGTTCCCTTCAGCGCTGACAGGTCTCGGGGCCCATCGTCACGGCTCGGCATCGGGCCCCGGAGCCCCCGTGTCGGGGGCGGAAGATCTCCCGGTTCAGGCTGAGCGGCGGCCGGTGTGGGCCGCTGCGTGCGCAAAAACTGCCCTCTACCAGCACAGATTCGGTGAGGCGCGGTTGACGTACGGTGTGGGGATGGGATCGCCCATCACCAGTCTGTACGCGCGCGTGGCGCAGGACTTCACCGATCGTCTCCTGGGCTGCCCGCAGGACCGCTGGAACTCGGCCTCCCCCTGCCCGGGCTGGACCGCCTGGGACGTCGCCGCCCATGTGGTGGGTAACCACCGACGGGCCTGCGCAGGGCTCAGGGGACACGACTACCGGGTGCCGACCGCCGGGGAGGACGTGGTGGCCGCATGGCTGGATGCGACGGCCGGGGTACAGGCCGCCCTCAAGTCGGAGGCGACCGCCCAGCAGGTACTGGGTGCCGAGTTCGGCAACCTGCCTTTCGAGCAATTCGTCCGGCGGATGGCGTGCGCCGACACGCTGATTCATACCTGGGATTTCGCGCACGCCACCGGGCAGGACGAACACCTCGATCCCGAGGCAGTCGAGCTGGCCCGAACCTTTCTGATCGCAGAAGACGACCAGATCCGGCTCCCCCACGCCTTCGGGGCCAAGGTGGCGCCCACAGACAACGCCGACGCCCAGACCCAGCTGTTGAACTTCCTGGGCCGCACCACCTAACAGAACGAACTACGTGACGCACAGAGTCCGCCGCACGGCCCTATTCCCGGTGACCAGAATCCGGCAGCCGTCGCACCATCCTCTCCGCGCGGCGAGATCGGCTGTGCTGACGGAGAACACCGCACCCTCAATCCACGACCAGGAACCGGCGGACGAGGGGAACGGATGCCGATCACCGCCGCTGCGGACGATCACCACCGGATCGGTGATCACAACCTCCCCAAGCCGGCACCCGGCGATCTTTACCGTCCCCGGCAGCCCACTCCCGCCCAAACATCGCCACCTGCACCTCCCGCACACGCAGGGTGCCGTACGAGAACAACTGTCCCCGGCGACCTTCTCGTGCGGGAACTCCCCGACCAGATGACCAGCAATCGGAGATCGGAGAACCGAACTCGAACCCCGCCTCACCAGCCAGTTCGACCATCAGCGCCACACAATTGCGCACCCGTGATGTCCGGATGCGCATCAAAACAATCGCGACCCCGCTGCCACACCGGCTCCACAGCGTCGCGCAGCGCGATCTTCGCCCAGCACATAGGCGCGTCCGAAACCGGCCTCCCACCCCCCGAAGATCGGCCCGAAATCGAGGAAGACGACGTCATCGTCAGCGATCCTCAGATCCGGCGGGTTCGACCGGTACGGCTCGAGCGTGTTGACCCCGGAACGGACGATCCGCTTGTGCCAGAACCGGCGCGTGCCGAACATCTCGTCCGCCAGGTCCCGAACCCCGTCCCTGACCTGAGATTCGGAAGCGCCAGGGGCGATAGACCCCGCACGAGGCGTGCACAAACCGTCGGCATCAGAACTGGGAGACGGTCATCGTCACATGTGGGACGACCGCGACAGTGTGCGGTACGTCGTCGCCGAACGATGCCGCGTTCTTTGCAGCATTCGACGGCGTCACCGAGATCGGCGGACTCGACCTCTCTGGGGATGTACTGGCCGTGCCGGACGGAGGTCGAGGGGACTGGACGGCGGTCGAGGACATCGCCCGGGGCGAACTTTTCACACCTTGGTGAGGCGTTTTCACCCCTGGGGTGGCTGTTCGCGCCGGGCGCCCGGCGCGATGCTGATACGGCTGTTACACAGCAACACGTTTCTCGACAGATCAGGGAGACGCAGATGTCCGGCGCCGATCACACCGTGCTCGAGGGCGCCGAGGTCGACACCCCGGCGCGAGGAACCCGTGGCGAACAGGTCATGCAAGCGGAGCTGGGAACCGAGTGCCGCGCGGAGCGGTTCTACGCCCACCAAATGTGCCGGGTTCTGCATCCGGCGATGATCGAGTTCATCGACAGGATGGAACTGCTCTTCATCGGGACTGCGGCAGCAGACGGTTCGTGTGACGTCTCGCTGCGGGCGGGACCGCCCGGCTTCATCCATGTCTTCTCCCCCGACCTGCTCGGATACCCCGAATACCGGGGCAACGGGGTGATGGCCAGCCTGGGCAATATCGTCGAGAACCCGCACATCGGATTGTTCATGGCCGACTTCGCCGACGACCTGATCGGCCTGCACGTCAACGGAACAGCACGCATCGTCGCCGACGACGAACTGTGCCGCACACAGCCGGACCTGCCGCTCGAGCGGGTGCGCGATCGCGCCGCCGAGCGGTGGGTCCTGGTGCAGGTCGACGAGGCATATATCCATTGCCGCAAGCACATACCGCAGATGGTGCCCGTCCCCCGCGACCGCGATTGGGGCACCGACGACCAACGACGCAAGGGCGGTGACTATTTCGGGGTCGCCGCCGACCGCACGGGTCATCCATAGTCAGGGTCGACGAGTTCGTCGCTGTCACTCGCCTTGCCGGTCGTGGGGCAAGACGTGAGCTTCATGCAGGCGCGGGTGCGC
The DNA here is from genome assembly GCF_017068375.1 of Rhodococcus koreensis. Taxonomy (NCBI): domain Bacteria; kingdom Bacillati; phylum Actinomycetota; class Actinomycetes; order Mycobacteriales; family Nocardiaceae; genus Rhodococcus; species Rhodococcus koreensis. Next base: position 8,518,220 of record NZ_CP070609.1, on the reverse strand, counting down.
GGCGTTCGACGGTGAGTCGGCCGACGAGTTTTCCCGACGGGTTGAGGTCAGGAGCTGGAATGTCGCAATTCAAGCCCTTCTTCACCCAGGTGCAGTCCCACTACGACCTGTCCGACGACTTCTTTCGGCTGTTCCTCGATCCGAGCATGACCTACAGCTGCGCCTACTTCCCGCGCGAGGACATGACGCTCCAACAAGCGCAACGGGCCAAGATCGACCTCTCGCTCGGCAAATGCGACCTGCAGCCGGGCATGACGCTGCTCGACATCGGCTGCGGCTGGGGTTCGACCATGCTCCGCGCCCACGAAAAATACGATGTCAACGTCATCGGCCTCACCCTCAGCGACAACCAATACCAGACGCGTCACCGAACTCCTGTCAGGTCTGCCGGGGACGCGGACCGCCCAGGTCCGCCTGCAGGGCTGGGAGGAGTTCGACGAGCCGGTGGACCGGCTCCAGCGTCACCGACCGGACCTGGCTGGACCGTATCCTCCGCGGACGGCCGGTGTTGATGATCGCCGAGGGACTAGTAGACTGTCGCGGCTAAGTGTTGGGATATAGGTGGCGGAGTTTGATGCGGGCGTCGTCGGTGGTGAAGTGCCACTGGACCTGGCGTTGATCGGCGTTGGTCTGTCGTTGCCAGGCGGCGAGTTCGGCGCCCAGGGTCTCGAGGTCCTCGATGCGCCGGTCCAGACACTGGCGGGTCAGCACAGAGAGCTCGATCTCGGCGACGTTGAGCCACGAGCCGTGTTTGGGGGTGTGGTGGATCTCGAGTCGCTGCGCGAGCGCGAACGCCTCGGCCGGCTCGAAGGCCTCGTAGAGCGATCCGATGCCGTGAGTATTGAGGTTGTCCATCACCAGCACCACCGTCTCCGCGTCCGGGTAGTCCACGCACAGAAGCTCTTTGACCTGCCGAGCCCAGTCGATCTTGGTGCGCCGGGGCTGGGCATCGACACGCCGCCAGCCGGCCAGAGGCTCGACCCAGCAGAAGATCGAACAGGTCCCGTGCCGCACATACTCGGAGTCCTCCTTCAGATCGCGTCCCGGGCCTGCAGGGAGCGGGTCACGCACGTGAGCGAGGAGCTGGTAGGGCTTTTCGTCCATGCACACCACCGGGCGAGAGGGGTTGTGGGGGCGGGCGTAGACCGACAGGACATCTTCCATCCGGGCTGCGAACTCCGCGTTCGCCTTTGGTGGGATGGTCCAGCACTTCTTCAGGTGAGGACGAAGTTTCGTTCTTTTAAAATCCGGCCGATGGTCGAGTGGTCCAGGTCGGGGATGTCGTCGATCAGGGCGACGTGCTTCTCCAGCAGTCGCAGCGACCACCGGGCATGTCCCGCCGGGGGCTGTGTGCACGCCAACGCAATCAACCTGGCCTCGATCTCGCCGGTGATCTGCGACGGCACCGGTGGCAGGTCGCGCTGCTTGCGCCCGATCGTGGCCTCCACGTCCTGACTGGTCTCAGCGAACCGCTTGGCCACCAGTCGCACCGTCTCACCCGAGACCCCCAACCGTGCCGCGATCACCTTCTTCTCATCGACCGCCCCGACCGAGGTGTCCAGCGCCAGCAACACCCGGGCCCGCCGGATCATCGAAGCCGGATGCACCCCGGTCGTGGTCAACCGTTCCAAGAACTCACGATCAGCCGAGCTCAACGTCACCGGACGCTTCTTCTGCGAAGGCATTGACAACGGTCCTGACCGGCAGAGGGGAAGGGGAAGTCTGCCGCCTCCAACTTAAACGAAACAAGGCAGAACTAAGCAGCGACACGCTACTAGTACTGCAACGGCACTTATGGGAGGTGTCCGCGACGTCGGTAGTGGGAGGTGCGGGCCTGGTGTTGTCGGCGCCGTCGCCAGTTCGACCAGGACCAGATGTGCTCGTCCGGGTGGGCGTGTCGCAGGATCAGTTGCACGAGCAGGCGGCGGATCTCGGGTAGCGTGTACGCGATCATGCCCTGATCTTCGATCCCGATTCCCCCTTTACCGCTTCGGTTTTCGTTCCGGCGAGCCAGGCGAGGGCGAGCATCGACAAGGTGATGTGGGCGTACCAGGCCCGGTAGGTGCGTACCTGGTACTGGTCGAGGCCGGCCTCGTTCTTGGCCTGTTGGAAGCATTCCTCGACCCGCCACCGGGAGCCGGCGATGGTGGCGAGTTCGGTGAGCGTGGTGCGGCGGGGTCCGGCGCAGATGTAGTACGCGATCTCGGTCGGATCGGAGAGGGATCGGCGGGCGAGCAGCCAGTGCCCTCGCCCGGGTGCCCAGGCGATCCGGATCGGGATCCGCACCCAGGAATACTCCCGCGGCCCGTGTGCGCCGTCGCCGACGGAGATCCGGCGCCACTGCTTCGCCGGGACCGCGGCGATCATCTCGTCGGCGCGGCCGGAGCGGCCGTGCGGGGTGAACACATCGTCGTTGCACCGGGTAGCCAACACATACGAAACATCGCGTTCCTCGAGCCAGACCCGCAGGTACTTCACCTGCCCGTAGGCCTCGTCGGCGGTGACCCAGGAGAACGGGACCCGGGCGTCGAGGGCGCGTTCGATCATGTGTTGCGCCAGTCTCGGTTTGGTCGCGAACTCCACCTCGTCACCGATCCCGGCGGCGCGGCACCGGTCCCGGTCGGAGGTCCACGACTCGGGCAGGTACAGCTCCCGGTCGATGAGCGCGTGCCCGGCCGTGCTCGCGTAGGCGAGGAACACCCCGATCTGACAATTTTCCACCCGCCCGGCGGTGCCCGAGTACTGGCGTTGCACCCCGGCCGAGCGGGTGCCCTTCTTCAAGAATCCGGTGTCATCGACGATCAACACACCGGCCGGATCGCCGAGGCGTTCGACCACGTAGTCACGGACGTCGTCGCGGACCCCGTCGACGTCCCAGTCCGCCCGCCGCAGCAGCCGTTGCATCCCGTCCGGGCTCATTTCGCCGGCCCGCTCGGCGAGGGTCCACCCGTTCTTGCGTTCCAGACCCGCAACCAAACCCGTCACATATTCACGGACCCGGGACCGCGGCTCCGACCGGGCGAACCGACCGGAAATCCGCTCATGCAACGCTTCCAACTCGGCAGCAACCAGATCGAGGACCACACAACCAGTATCGTCTACCTGTCAAGCAAGTGCCGTTGCAGTACTAGGTAGCTAGAAGCGGCGTAGCCGGGTTTTGGGGTCAAGTTTGTGGTGTGTGGGTCACGTTCGACTGCTTGATATTTCAGGCTGCGAGTTGCGCTGTGGCGGTGAGGGTATCGACGGCGGTGCGGTAGGCGGTGGCAGCTGATCGCAGGCGGCCGGGAGTGGTTGTCGGAGCGGCGAGTTCGGCCAGGCCGGTGCGCAGGACCCGATCGTGGATACAGGTGAGGAACTTCGCGGTGTCGAGTCCGAGGTCGGTGACCTGATACCGGTGGGTGCCCTCGATCCGGACGATGAGGCTGCGGGTTTTCAGCCGGCGCAGGTCGTAGGTCATCTGCCCGGCGGACACTTCGTCCGGGTCGAGTCCACGCAGCTCGCCGGTGAGGGTGCGCAGGTCCTTGTTGGTGAAGCCGTTCGGGTGCAGCCGGAAGACCAGCAGTGCGGAGAGCAGGGCGTGGCTGCGCTGATCGGCGAACCGTAGTCCCGGGACACGGGTGCCGGTGGTGGTGATGACGGGGGCGGTGATGGCGGCGAGGGCGTCGGCGCCGATGATCGGGTCGTGGCTGAGTCGTTGGACGCGCAGTAGGCGGCGGTTGGCGTGGAAGCCGATCTCCCGCAGGGCGGGCAGATGTGTCAGTCGTTTCCCGAGGTGGAAATCGCGGGTGTCGTTGATGGTGGTTTCGGTGCGCAGGGCGCGTCCCTCCTTGTGGTACTGCTTGATGGTGGTGTGTTTGTAATCGACGTGCAGGCTGGGGGTGACGCCCTCGGTGATCACCCGGGTGCGGAATCGCCCGGGGGTGGCACGGGGGCCGCGGCGCATCAACCGCCGGTCGAAGACCAACGTGACCTGGTCGGGGCGGCCGAGATCGAGATTGTCGCGGATGACCTGTTCGAAGAAGACCCGACCGGAAACCGGGGCGTCGAGCATCTGGGTCAGGGAGAACTCCGCCTGCAACACCGACAGGTCGTAGCGGTAGCCGGCGTCCCGATCGGCGTCGGTGAACGGATCCGGCAGAATCGCCAGCCATTTCCGGAGGAGGGCGTCGATCCGTGGACCGGTCAGCCGATCGCAGATCGCCTGCAACGCGTCGGGGTCATCGACGGCGGCGAAGGCGTTGTCGAGCGCGGTGAACCCGAGCCCGGCCCTCGCGGCCTGACGCTGGGCCCAGTGGTGGCCGTTGATACAGAGTTTGGCGTTGTAGGGGAAGTACGAGCAGAACTTGAGGAAGAACGGGCCGAAGTCGGCGTCGACGCAGTAGAAGTAGTAATGGTTGACCACGCCGGTGGACTTGACGATCCACGGATAACTCTTGCCGTCGGCGTCGCGTCGTTTCTCCGTGCGGAACAGTGGTGTCCTCTCCTGCGCCCGGCCAATGAACACCACCCCCTCGGGTGCGGTGAACTGCTCGAGGTACTCGTGCATCACGTCGTCCTTGCGCTGGCCCTTCGCGAAGTCCACCCACGGGATGTGCCCGGTGTCGGCGAAGCGGTGCACCGCCGCAGCGAAGCGGTCGGTGATCCTGGCCAGCGGTGCGGTGGAGGCGACCGGCAATCCCAGCTGCCGATGCACGTAGGCGACCAGGCCGGGAGCGTACTGCAGGCCGGGAACGTAGACGTTGAGGTACATCCGGTCGATGCACTCGACGTCGAAGAGCGTGTGCGTGGTGAGCACGTCGGCGACGCTGCGCGGTATGGTCATGATGAGCTCCGGACGATCGGGCGGCCGGCAGGCCAACCAACCGCTACGACGGTTCATACACCCGATCGACGTCGTCGACCAGGGTCATCACCCCGACCGGCCGGGGCCCCCGGAGCGCAGCCGCCACCACACGACTCGTCGGGCTGGGGCGCAGCCCCGGTAGTACTGCAACGGCACTTATGGCAGGTGGCCGCGGGTTCGGTAATGACAGACGCGGGCCTGGTGTTGTCGGCGTCTCCGCCAGTGTGACCAGGACCAGAAGTGCTCGTCGGGGTGGGCGTGTCGCAGGATCAGATACACGAGTAGACGGCGGATCTCGGGTACCGTGTAGCCGATCATGCCCTGATCATTGGTTCCGATTCCCCCTTTACCGCTTCGGTTTTCGCCCCGGCGAGCCAGGCGAGCGCGAGCATCGACAAGGTGATGTGGGCGTACCAGGCCCGGTAGGTGCGCACCTGATACTGGTCGAGGCCGGCCTCGTTCTTGGCCTGCTGGAAGCATTCCTCGACCCGCCACCGCGAGCCGGCGACGGCGGCGAGTTCGGTAAGCGTGGTACGACGGGGTCCGGCGCAGATGTAGTACGCGATCTCGGTCGGATCCGACAGGGATCGGCGGGCGAGCAGCCAGTGCCCACGCCCGGGTGCCCAGGCGATCCGGATCGGGATCCGCACCCAGGAGTATTCGCGCCGGCCGTGCGCGCCGTCGCCGACGGAGATCCGGCGCCACTGCTTCGCCGGGACCGCGGCGATCATCTCGTCGGCGCGACCGGCGCGACCGTGCGGAGTGAACACATCGTCGTTGCAACGGGTGGCCAACACATACGAGACATCGCGTTCCTCGAGCCAGACCCGCAGGTACTTCACCTGCCCGTACGCCTCGTCGGCGGTGGCCCAGGAGAACGGGACCTGTGCGTCGAGGGCGCGTTCGATCATGCGTTGCGCCAGTCTCGGTTTGGTCGCGAACTCCACCTCGTCACCGATCCCGGCGGCGCGGCACCGGTCCCGGTCGGAGGTCCACGACTCGGGCAGGTACAACTCCCGGTCGATGAGCGCGTGCCCCGCCGCGCTCGCATAGGCGAGGAACACCCCGATCTGGCAGTTTTCCACCCGCCCGGCGGTGCCCGAATACTGGCGTTGCACCCCGGCCGAGCGGGTGCCCTTCTTCAGGAATCCGGTGTCATCGACGATCAACACCCCGGCCGGGTCACCGAGGCGTTCGACCACGTAGTCACGCACATCGTCGCGGACCCCGTCGACGTCCCAGTCCGCCCGCCGCAGCAACCGCTGCATCCCGTCCGGGCTCACCTCGCCGGCCCGCTCGGCGAGGGTCCACCCGTTCTTGCGTTCCAGACCCGCAACCAAACCCGTCACATATTCACGGACCCGGGAACGCGGTTCCGACCGGGCGAACCGACCGGAGATCCGCTCATGCAACGCTTCCAACTCGGCGACAACCAGATCAAGGACCACCCAACCAGTATCGTCTACCTGTCAAGCAAGTGCCGTTGCAGTACTAGGGCGTGTCTCCCAATGATTTGGGGTGTTGTGCTGCAGACTCTTCGCTGTGGCAGACGTTGTTAATCGGTTTGAGGTGTTGACGGACAAGCAGTGGGAGTTGCTTGCGCTGCTGTTGCCCAGTTCGGATGGGCTGCGGGGGCGGAAGTTCCAGAACAGCCGACTCGTGGTGGAGGGGATGCTCTACCGGCTGCGTACCGGGCTCCCGTGGCGGGATCTACCTGCGCATTTCGGCCCCTGGAAGACGGTGTGGAAACGGCATCGACGCTACGCCGGGGATGGAACGTGGGATCGGGTACTCATAGCCCTGGCCGCGATGGCCGATGCCGGTGGCGACCTGGATTGGGCGGTGTCGGTGGATTCCACCGTGGTGCGGGTGCACCAGCACGGCGCCAACGCCGCGCGTGACACAGGGGGATCTACCGAATTACACGAATCTGCTTGACGAACCGGTCGATCACGGCATCGGCCGGTCCCGCGGCGGGCTGACCTGCAAAGTCCACCTGGCGTGCGATGGCGACGGACGTCCCTTGTCGGTGCTGGTGGGTCCTGGCCAGGCCGGCGACAGCCCGATGTTCGGCCCGCTCCTGGAGGGCATCTGCGTGCCGCGCATCGGTGGCGGCGCACCCCGTACGCGCCCGGACGAGGTCCGTGCCGACAAGGCGTACACATCCAAGGCCAATCGAGAACTGCTACGCAGCAAGGGCATCAAGGCGGTCATTCCCGAGAAGTCCGATCAGGTGGCCAACCGCAAGAACAAGGGCAGCGCGGGCGGTCGGCCACCGAACTTCGATGCCGAGTCGTACAAGGGCCGCAACGTGGTGGAAAGGGCCTTCAACAAGGCAAAACAGTGGCGAGCGGTGGCAACCCGGTATGACAAGCTTGCCCTGACTTACCGGGCTGGATTCCTCCTCGCCGGCATCGTCGAATGGCTCAAACTATTGGGAGACACGCCCTAGTGCCCTATCTGACCGAGGCCGACCTCCGGCGGCTACTGACCAGCATCGTCGACGCCTTCCCCACCGGACGACTACAGTTCGACACGGTGGCGGTCTGGGTGTGGCGCACCTCGAAATGGGACCCGATGCTGCGCAAATACGACACCCAGTTCCACTGCGGCTTCAACGATCCGGCCGCGCTGGCCGATTGGCACCCGCGGCTCGAGTACGTCGACGAGGCACCGATGAACGACTCACCGGTGCTGATGGCCAAGGTGCCCGCGAACGTACGCCGCATGTTCCGCCTCTTGAACCTGCTGCCGGGCATGAAACGATCCACCCGCATTGTGCGGTTCCGGTTCTAGGTGAGCAGTTGTCGAACAGGCACTGAGACAGGGAAACACCGGAGGTGGCCGGGCAGGCCGGCAGGCGGATCACCCGCCGAAAGACGAACGTCCGGTCGCCCTCTGGATACCAACCCGAACGACAGTCCAACAGGTTCACCGGGGCGAGCGAATTTCTCTCGCGTGTTCGGTGAACGGAATGGGTCGATGATTCGTGGTATCGGGTATGAAGCTCTCCGCAGCTCTGCCGGCGGCTGCCGTCGTCGCGGCGTGTGCGCTCACCGCCTGCAGCGATGACGGCGGCAGCACCGTCGACTACGCACCCACCCCGACGGTCACCGACACGATGGCGATGCCGTCCTCCGACGGGGCGGTGGCGGCGGGAGCGAACGAGATCGTCATCTCGGGATTCGCGTACACGGTGCCCGCCACGGTGGCACCCGGCGCGCAGGTCACCATTCGCAACACCGACACGGCCGAACACACGGTGACCGCAGACACCGGCGGCACGTTCGACATCGAGATCGAGGGCTGAGGTTCCCCCCGGAAAGTGGACACCGACTTGGCGGGACACCGGTCCCGCTGGAAGGATGTCCGTATGCCCCCTCGCAAGCGTCGGTCGTTCACGACCGAGTACAAGGTCGAGGCTGCCCACCGGGTGATCGACTCCGGTCGCACCATCGCAGAGGTCGCCCGAGAACTCGGCCTCAACGAGAGTCTGTTGGGTGAATGGGTCAAACTCGAGCGGCGCAGAATCGCCGCCGCAGAGTCCCACGGAGAGAAGCCTTTGGACGCGGCCGAACACGCCGAGCTACTCCGATTGCGAAGGCAGGTAAGCGAACTCGAGAAGGACAACGCTTTCCTGGTAAAAGCTTCGGCGTACTTTGCCGCGATGCAGAAGAACCGACCCGGTTCGATCTGATGGCCAAGTACGCCGGCCCCGACAACATCGAAGAGACCGCCGGCACCGCCGCGCCGGAAGGTGAACGGTTCTCGATCCTGCGGATGGCGAGACTGCTGGAGGTGTCCACATCGGGCTACTACCAGTACGTCAAGCGCAGAGTCGCCACGGTGTTGACGCCGAGGCAACAGCGTCGCGCCGACCTCGAAGTCAAGATCGTCGAGATCCACCGGGAATCGAAGGGTACCTACGGGTCGCCGCGGGTCACGGCCGAGTTGCGGGCGCGTGGTGAGGTGGTGAACGCCAAGACCGTGGCCAAGATCATGGCCTCGCTCGGTGTGGAGGGCATCAGCCCGCGCACGTTCAAGGTCAAGACCACGGTGGTCGATCCGCAGGCGTCGTTCCCGCCGGATCTGATCGAGCGGCACTTCGATCGGGGCCGGCTCGATGCGGTCTGGTTTACCGACATCACCTACCTCACGTGCGGTGAGGGGGACATGTTCTTGTGTGCGATCCGGGACGGTCATTCACGGAAGGTGTTGGGATACAGCATTGCTAATCACATCAGCGCCGAGATGGTCACCACCGCCATCGATCGAGCCGTGGCCACGCGCGGTGGGCGGTGTCGCGAGACGATCCTGCATTCGGACCGGGGTGGGGAATACACTGCCCACCTGACCGCGGCGTCGTGTGTGCAGCACGGGTTGCGTCGGTCGATGGGTGCGACCGGGATTTGTTGGGACAACAGTCCATCCGAATCGTTTTGGTCGATCTTCAAGCATGAAGAATACTATCGGCACGTCTATGCAACGAAGGCTGATCTCGTTGCTGGCGTTGACAACTGGATTGTCTTCTACAACACTGTTCGACGGAACTCTACGGTGGGGATGCACAGTCCCGACAGCTACGAGAAGTTGCTTCAGGTGGGAGTCGCCTGAGGCACGCAACCCCCTTGTCCACCGTTCGGGGGGAACCTCAGACGGCGAAACCGCGACATTGACGGTGCCACCGGCACCCGGTACCTACCCGTTCCATTGCACATATCACTCGAACATGCACGGCGACTTGACCGTCGGGTGACGAGGTCATCGCCGATCCAGGTTCCACCCGATGGGAATGCGCAGCTACCTGCCCGCGCCGCGCACGGTGGATGAGGCGCTCGCGGGCACGCTCGACATCTCCGGTCTCGTGATCATGGCTGCAGTGAACTCGACGCGATGGTTCTGCTCATCGACGACGGCGTCGATCGCGCGCAGTCGGACGGTTCCTGCACGTTGGACAAGGCTACCCGGAATATCCGTGAACCCTCGGGGGTCCGCGTGAACCCTCGGGGGTCCGGTTTCGTGAAATAGGTTATGACCGCTCAACAATCCGGGGCGGCCCCGGAGTACGACGGGATGTGGTCGACGGCGCTGGTCCGCGGGCTGATCCGCGAGGACGCGCTGCGCTCGTCGAGCTACTCGGACACCGGCTATATCGACCTGCTCGAATCGGGTCCACCGGCCCGGCGCGCTCTCGCGCAGCGTGCGATGACCAACAACCGGGTTGCCGCCGTCTACGAGCGGCTGTGGCGGCCGATCGTCGTCGCGGCGCTGAGCCTGCACGGACTCTCCGTGGTTGACGAGCGCGCAAGGGCCGCCGCGGCCCTGCATCTCGACGGCGAGCAACGAGTGCTCGACGTGGCGTGCGGTCCGGGAAACTTCACCGGTTTCTTCGCCGACAGGCTCGCCGGCGACGGATTCGTCGTCGGATTGGACACCTCACTGCCAATGCTCGAACGCGCAGTCCACGACAACCCCCGCCCGCGCGCGGTCTACCTTCACGCCGACGCGCTCGAGCTTCCCTTCGACGACCGGACATTCGACGCCGTGTGCTGTTTCGCGGCACTGTACCTCGTGGCGGAGCCGTGTGCCGTGCTCCGCGAGATGGTGCGGGTGTTGGCGCCAGGTGGGCGGATCGCGGTGATGACCAGCTACGGTCGCGAATCCTTCCTCGTGCGGAAGGGACTCGAGCTGGGCGCAACGCTGTGTGGGGTACGGGTCTTCGACCGCACCACCGTCCCGGCCTTCCTCGCCGCCGCTGGACTGCTCGACGTCGACCAGCAGCTGCGCGGCATCTCCCAGTTCGTCACCGCCCGCCAGCACGGGTGACCGGTTCATGGCGAGGAGGACGCGACCGGCTGTGCCTGGCCCTCGATGCCACCGTCCGATACGAGTTGTTCTCGGTGTTCGAGGTCACTCCTGGGGTTCTCGGCCCGGCCCGGCCCGGACCGGTCCGCGGCTAGTGCAGCACGCTCAGGTCTTCCTCGACGGGCCCGCGGACACGGGCGTGGTGCTCCGCGAGTTGTACGACGCGGGTGGTGATTTCGTACCGATGGCCAGTGCCATCGCCACCGCGAACGGCAGTTCGTCGCCAGCGGCGGCGAGTGCAGGGCGAAGCTGGTGTGCGACCCAGTCGGATGCGGCCAGGACTCGAAATCTCCTGTGGCGCTGCGATCGACCCCAAGTGGCTCAACTACCGGCAGCGGCTTTTCGTCCCGACCTGGCGTGCCATGGAACCGGCGGAATTCCGGCACCACTTCACGGTCTACCGCCCCGTCACCGGAGCGTCGGTGTTCCCCTTCGACCTCGCCTCCACAGTGCTGCTGACCATCACCACCTACTCCGCCGTCAAGACGGCGGGACGCGGGTGTGACCAGGCTGCCCGACCGCACGGGAATAGACCCCGCGGCGCCCAGGCCAGCCACAGATACCGGTGCCACGGAAACGTCGAACGGATGCGGGGGCGCGGAAGGACGGACTACGAACCAGAAGTCACCACGCCACAATACGATTAATCTCGTGCAAGTCCGGCGCGAGACATCATTCGCGATCGCGCAGCAGTGCAACGGCATCGTCCATCCCGTACCGGGTCACCAACTGATCGAGGACCTCATCGGCGGTCATCGGTGGCCGCGCCAGGCGGGCCGCGAGCATATCCACCGCGCGCGCCGCCGCGGCCGGGGACACCGACACCGTGTCGCCTGCGAACTCCGCCGGCGAGATCACCCGGATGTTCCCCGGAACTCGTTCACGAGGAAAGTCCTTCCGATTCAGCGTGACGATCACCCCGGCCCCGCCGACCACGGCGGCCGCAACGACATGCTCATCGTCGGGATCGGGCAGCGAAAACGCACCCTCGAGTGGCTCCCAGCCGGTCACCAGGGCGTCGTCGAAGTGCTCGCGCATCGTTCCCACCAGCCGCGCACCAGCGGCTTGGGCTGCCGCCGCACTGTGCCCGCGTCGTTCCAGTTTCGCGGCCTCGTGGAATTCGAGTTCGTCGAGGATTACCTCCGACCACAACGGCCGGTACAAGCCCTCAACGGCCATCGACAGCAGGAAATCCCGCTGCAGGCTCGGCCAGAGAACACACGTATCGAGAACTGCTGCGAACACCCCGGCTGCCTATCGACCACCCGCCGCGGCTGACCGGCCCGCGCTGCGGGAGCGTCGGCGCTCCGCGACCGCCTTCCGCGCGGCCTTCAGCTGCTCCGCGACCGCCGCTGGATCGTCCTCGTCGTCGATCTCGACAGCGGTCTGCGCGAGTGCCTCGTATTGGCGGGCACGACGCTGCTGCTGGTACTCGAGTACATCGCGCAACAACAGCCGATGTCGAGTGCCGACCTTCTCCGCCGGCAACTCCCCCACGTCGATCCATCGGCGCACCGTCGGTCGGCTCACCCCCAGCAGATCCGCGGCCTGCTGCGTCGTCAACATCGTCGCCTGGGGTGCCACCGTCACCGCACGTCCGGCCTGCAAGGCGGCCACAACCTGCTTGAGCGCGGCATGCACCTCTGCCGGCAACTCCACCTGATCGTGCTCACCGGCACCCACCAGGAGATACCGCGGCTCCACCCGGTCGCCACGGCGCCGCTCGTGCGCATCGAGGAAGCCAACGACCTCCGCCAACCCCACACCCGCCGCCTGCGGCAGATACGTGTGCTGATCCAACGCCTGCGCACCCATCACGAACTCCTTCCGTTCGAAAGAATCGTAACACCTTTCGAATCTTTCGAATAGGTACGTGGAGGAGACGTTCACCTGCCCAGCCGCGGTACACGGCAGCACCGACGGCGCACCGACCCCTAACCATCGTCCCAGGTCAGCAAAGGTCCCGCGACCATGTGTCGAACCGTCCATCTCAGTGATCACCGAGCTCGACGTCTCAGAGGTCCTCCGCCTGCCCGGCCGAAAATGAGGCCACTCAAGCCGGAGCCTGGGAGCTCATTACCCGGAATCGACTGGTACGTCGACCCTGTGGTAGATGCACACAACGGGGTGACCGGGGTCGCCGTCCTCAGGGTTCGCCGCTCCGTTACCGGGAATTCTTCGCGGCGACCGCGGTCGCCGGGTGCACGGCGATCAGGCCGAGTCCTTCGCGTCGCTTGCACAGTCGCGCCAGTTCCCGATACGCGGCCTCACCGAGCAACTCGGTGAGCTCGGGCGCATACGACTCCCACACCGCCTTGGCGCCGACATGCGCATCCGGCGAGCCGGAGCAGTACCAGTCCAGATCCGCGCCGCCCTCACCCCAACCGCGGCGGTCGTACTCGGTGATCGTCGTCTTCAGGACCTGCTCACCGTCGGGTCGCTCCACCCATTCGTGGGTCCGCCGGATCGGCAGCTGCCAGCACACGTCCGGCTTCACCTCGAGCGGCTCGATCCCACGCCGCAGTGCCATCGAATGCAACGCGCACCCGATCCCACCCTCGAAGCCGGGACGGTTGAGGAAGATGCACGCGCCCTTGTAGCGGCGGGTACGCAGCGCCGGCTTGTCCTCGAGCTCATCCTCCTCGATGTACCCCTGCTTCCCGAGACCCTCCTTCCTGAACTGCCAATCCTCAGGTCTGAGCAGCTTCACCGACTCGTGCAACCTCTCGACATCTTCCTCGTCGGTCAAGAACGCGCCGTGCGAGCAGCAGCCGTCGTCGGGTCGGCCCGCGATGATGCCCTGGCAGGCCGGGGTGCCGAACACACAGGTCCAGTGCGAGAGCAGCCACGTCATGTCCGCGGCGATGAGATGCTCGGCGTCGTCGGGATCGAGGAACTCGACCCATTCCCGAGCGAAGTCGAGCGCAACCTCGGGGCTGGGCGCCATCTTGTGCGCACGCCCCGCACTACCTGCTGTCACAAACCCCCACGCTAGCCAACCCACATAACAGCCAAGGACTGATCAGATCCCCGTCCGGGATCAAACAATGCCCGCCACGAATCGCGCCGATACACCAGGGAGACCACCGCTGCGATAGACGACCGATCAACCCCAGCACCATTGCCGCACAACGGACAACCGTTGACGGGCACAGCCCACAACGTCTGGAACCGGCAGCAAGCGGATGCCGGCCGAGCGGGCCAGGACCGCGAGGTCGGCCCACGCTCCCAGCGGGTCGAGTTGCTTGATCTGGGCGCGGATCTCCTCGTCCTCGTCCTTGGCCAGTCGCTGCCATTTGCCGGAGAGGATGAAGAACTCGTCGAGGACGGCGATCAGCAACGGCAGTTGCGAGGGTTCGATCTTTTTCACGTGCACGTAGTGGTTGCGGGCCATCATTTCCGCGTGCAGGGCGCGCACGAGGATCGCGGAGCGGACGGCGTCGTAGACGATGGCCGCGCATCCGGGGTAGCCCTCGAGACCGTCGAGTTCGATCATCTTCGGGTCGACCCCGAGGAAGGGGATTCCGCGGCGTGAGGCCTCGGTGAGCAGGGTGCGGATGACTGAGGTCTTGCCGCCGCCGGTGGGGCCGACGATCAGGCAGTGCGGTTTGTTCGATTTGGTCGAGACATCCCAGTACAGGCTGAGGTTCGCTGCGCCGGTGGCGTAGGGCAGGTGGCGGAGGTTCTCGTCGACCAAGGCGGGGGGTGGTCTACGCGGGTGGGCAGCGGCGCCCGCAGGTACATCACCAGGTATCCCTCGGAGGGGGTGAACGTGATCTTGTAGCCGATCTCGATTCCGTCGTCGTCGCAGGCGTCGACCGTGACGGCGGGTTCTTTGAAGATGGTGCCGGCGGACAACGCGGTTTGTCGGGCCTTGTGGCGGGGCGATCGGGTGTCGGGTTCGATGGGTGTGCGGGTGATCAGGATCAGGTCGCGGTGCGCGTGGTGGCGGACGGTGTAGGTGTGCGTGCCGGTGCGGCCGGCTGCTCCTCGGACGGCGGTGGTGAATTCGTCCATCTCCTTGGGGCGGATGATCGCACCCCGCGGAAGTCCGATCTTTGCGCTGCGCAGTGCACCGATTCCGGGTGGGAACGCGACGGTCACCTTGACCGGCAGGTGCCGCGTCGTCTGCCGTAACTGCGCTTCGAGCGCCAGGCCCTGTCGGTGGCCGCGCCACCGGAGAATGTCGACCGCGATCCACGCGGCGGCGAGGACGGCGAGCGGCCAGCGATAGCTGTGGAGCGTGGTGATGAGCTGGCCGGCCTGGTCGACCGCGTCTGTGAGCGCGGTGTCGGCGAGTTGGGGTGCGTAGAACGCGAGGGCCGCGGAGGCGACCGCGACCGGGGCGAGGGTTCGGTACGCGCCGACGGCGGGCTCGGGTGCCGACTGACTGCTCGGCCGATTGCGGGCGCCGGGGGCGGGCCGAACAGTTCGATCAGGAGGTCCTTGAGCGGATCCCGCTGCGCCATCGCTTCTCCCCTTTCCTGCTCGATTGATGCCCGCGTCGGAATGCGGTCGGGTGTGATGGATGCGCACACTGGCAGATTCGGGTGATCTCACTCAACGTGATCTGTGGATAACTTCGCTCAGAGGCTGCTCACGACCTGTACGTGACACTGCGCCGATAGGGCGCGGCGTCACGGCCGGATGGTGCAGGTGCGCATGCTCACACCCACCGGATCGCGTGTGCCACCGGTGCGGCAAGGACTGCGCTCGGTCGACTTCCACAACGAATACCGACGTGGACGAGGCGGAACTTGTCAAGGGAGTTGAGTCCACCGGGTGTTAAGCGGCTGACGTTTCGGCCTCCGCAGAATCGTCGGCGGGGCGGTTGATCCAGACGGTGTCGGGCAGGTCGAGGATCTTCGGCGCTGTCGTAGTGCCGAAGCGGTACGGATGCCTGGCCCGTGCCGCCTCGAGTACCTGCCGACGTTCGGCGGCCTTCGCCGACGCCAAACCGAAGTGGACGTCGGCGGCAGTGTGTAGCCCGATGCCGGTGTGGCGATGCTCGTGGTTGTACCACTCGGTGAACTGCATCATGAATTCCCTTGCCTCACCCAGCGATCCGAACCGTTCGGGGAACTCCGGTCCATACTTGAGGGTCTTGAACACCGCCTCCGAATACGGGTTGTCGTTCGAGACCCGCGGCCGCGAATGCGAGCGGGTAACGTCGAGATCCGACAGCAGTGACGCGACAGACTTGCTGGTCATCGACGTGCCACGGTCGGCGTGCACGACCTGCGGAATGCCGTGCACCGCGAAGATCTGCTCCATCAACTCCCGTGCCAGCACACCCGATTCGTGTGCGTGGACGTGCACACCGACGATGTACCGCGAGTAGATGTCGATCATCACGTAGGCGTCGTAGTAGCGGCCCTTGTCCGGCCCGGCGAGCTTGGTGATGTCCCACGAGTACACCTGCCGCGGGGCGGTCGCGACCAGCTCCGGGCAGGTTCTCGCCGGGTGCCGGGCGAGCCTGCGGCGTTCGCTGACCTGCGCGTTCTCCCGCAGGACGCGGTACATCGTCGACACCGAACACAGGTAGACACCCTCGTCGAGGAGTTGCGCGTACACCTCGAGCGGCGCCTGATCGACGAACCGGTCACTGTTGAGTGTGTCGAGGATGCGGCGGCGTTCGATCGGGGTGAGCTTGTTCGCCGGCGGATGCGTAGGTCGGGCTGGAACGGAAGGTGTCGGTGCGGCGGCTGCGGCGCGACGCCGGACCGCGGTCGACCGGACTACACCGGTCACTGCGCTTGCTGTTCTCGTCGACATCCCGACGTCGGTCAGTTCGGTCCATGCTGCGGTCAGCGCTTGGTTGGCTTGTCGTCCAAATCCGCTCTCTCGGAGAGCGATTCCAAGAGAGCATGCGCTTTTCCCATGATGTCCAGGGCGGCTTCGGTGGTGGCCAGTCGCTTGTTCGTGCGGTCGAGTTCCCGCTTGAGGCGAGCGATCTCGGCCTGCTCGGCGGTGAGTTTGCCGACCTTCGCGACGGCGGGTTTGCCGTCGAGGACGCCGGCGTCGCGTTGCTTGCGCCACTCAGTGATGAGAGAGGAGTAGAGGCCCTCTCGGCGCAGGTAGGCGCCGCCTTCGTTCGTCTGGCAGGCCTGCTCGTAGGCGGCCAGGTGCGCGAGCTTGTCCGCCGGGGCGAATGAGCGTCGGCGTGGTCCGTCGGAACGTGGGTGGGAAGACTCCATGTGACCATTGTCCCCGGCTACGGCCAGGCTGGAAATTGTCATTGTCGGGTTGATCCGTATCTCGCCCTGCAGGCGGGGTTGCTGTGAACCGTTGGACTCAACTCAGCCTGACACGCAGGGAGGCGGGCGCACAGTGCCCTTCGTCAGCCTCGGCTACCCCTAGTCCACATGCGATTGTGAGAGTCGCGTTCAGACGGCTGCGCGAGTCGGTAGTCGACCAACCTCACAATGGCTTCGCGGGCGCTTGAGGGACGTGCCGAGGCGCGCGTGCACGTGCGCGACAGAGCGATCCCGACACCGGGTGATCCGGCGGACATCACACGCGGTTTCACCCGCTCCTCGGGAGCGGTCGGCGATCGCCCTCGGGCGTGTCACTGCGGCGATCCGCGGAGCGGTCCGGCGAGCGCTCGCCATAGCGCGTGAACAGCATGCTGTGACATTGGTTGGCGCGGAGCATTTTTCCCAGGTACACTCCCCTAGGCCCGAAGGTCCGGGGAGTGACCCCGAAGGGGACGGCGTTTTCACCCGCCCTTCGAGGCGCGCCGACGCATCGCCGAAATCCGCCCTCTCCACCATTGCCCCGCGCACGCGGGCGGTGGCACGGTGTGAATGCTCCGCCGTTTCGGGCGAATCCTGACTCCTCTCTCGCGCCCGGTTCGCGATGCTCAACTGCGTCTGCTGTGCGACACGGTGAAGGGTGTGATGGTCGATCGGTCGTGGTGCCGTGCCCGAACACGGACTGCCCGGCACTCGTCCGGGCCCAGCCGACTCCCAGCCCGATTGCAGGGTGATCCGTTGCTTTTTGTGCCGGTTTCGTAGCACATGATGCGCGGACGCCACGTGCGCGATTCCGAGCGGCGAGCAGCACCGGGCGGCACACACGCAGCGGCCCAACCTCTTTCCGGTCACCGCCCTGCTCTCATCGTGCCCGGCCACCGAATCACCCGGCACCTGCCCGACACGCGTCTGAGTGAAAAGTTATCCACAGGTCACGTTGATTCTCACGGTGCGCCTCTTCTACGGTCCCGCACAACCACGTTCACCCATGTCAGCTACGCACCTGTTGGAGAGGCACAATGTCCGCACTCGCTTCCACCGCCGTCGACCTCGCGAACGCGACTTACCCCGCACCCGATGTCACCACCGTTGCCCAGCAAACGGAAGTCAGCACCGGAGGTCTCAGGACGTGGATCGAGGACAACATCGTCTTCACCATCCTGATCGTCATTGCCTGCGTCCTCCTGACCGGTGGCCTGCGCGGGAACCTGTCGAAAGTGGTCACCGTCGGCGGGTTGACGTTGGTGGGTCTTGCATACCTCGGTATCGCCACCTCCGCATCCGCAGCCAACGGCCTCGGAAACTGGGCCCTCGGCCTCTTCGGCATCAACGTCTGACCCCGTGATCGTTCCTGCACGACGAAAGGGGGAGCGTTAGGTGATCAACAACGACGACCTGCTCTACCGGGTGGACCGGCACTATCTCGGACCGACCGGATACACGTTCCCGGTGCGGATCCGCTACACCGCATTGGCGGTCGGCGTCCTGGTCTTCATCGCGGTGTTCCTGATCGCCCGTGCCATCCTGCACCTGCCGCTCGGGTTCCGGCCGCTGATGCTGATGCTCCTGGTGACCGTGTTCGTCACCCACCACATCGCCAAGTACGTCACCCCGGACCGACCCCTGCGATCGGTGCTTCGGGCGGCCTTCAACGATCTCAACGCCCCACGGCCTCCGAAGGCAGGAGAGACGGTGTTCGTCACTCTCCCCGACCGGCTGACCGCTGGCACCCGACCCGACACGGTCCGCATCGACGGTGAGGACGCACACCGATGACCACGGACGACAACGACAACGACATCGCATCACTGTTCGACCCTCAGCTCGAAGATCCGGTGCCGGTGATCCCACCGGGAGCGCTGCCGCCGTCATGGGCAGCGGGGCGGCAGCGCCCGGCCCCGCAGCCGGGTCCGCGCGCATGGTCGGAAGTGGAACTCCCCCCGCACCCGGTCACCGAGGCGCCCGAGGTCGACGCCCGCGCCTCGGACCCCACCACCCTCGCGGAAGACACCCGCACGCGGGAGCGGCAGCGCAAGACCTCCCAGCGCCGCGGGAAGTCGCCTGCCGATCGCGAAAACGCGGCGGCGATCGACTACCTGCTCCGGCGGTCGGCGACCATCGGTCTGCCGCTCGCGGCGGGGGGTGCAGTGGCCGGCGGCGGCGACTGGGAAGAGGGTGATGTCGCCGCCCTCGAAGACCTCACCGACCTGTCCCTGACACCCGGGGATGGCTACACCACCGTCTCCGGCGTGGTCGACGGCCGGCGTTACACCGGTGCCGTCATCATCCTGACGGTCGGGCGCATGGCCCCGCTGCCGATTCCGGAGCGGATGCTGCCCTGGCAGGTCATCGGCGACCCCTCCGGGGAGCCGCTGGAATGGTCGGATCGGATCGAACTGCACGACAAGGCGAAAACCATCCGCACCATGCGCTCGCTGACGGGAAGGATCGAGCACCAGTTCGACCACTACACCGTCGAACACGATCAGGTACCGCCGAAGGAACTGGCCGAGCAGCACGCCCGCGTCCAGGACGTCATCTCCGACGTCGAGGAAGACCACTCCGGGCTCTCCACCCGCACCTCCGGCTGGTACCGGGTCGCCGTCGTCGGCACGACCCCGGACGAGGCCCGCAAGAAGGTCGCCGGTCTGCGGAAGATGTACAAGCCGCACATCGCCCTCGAGCACGAGCACGGACAGTTCCTGCTACTGCGCGAATTCATCCCCGGCCAGCCGCTCGCCAGCAAGCGGCACATGGATGTCGAAGCAGTTGCCGCGGGCATGGCCACCGCCGGTGACCGAATCGGTGACCGCCGCGGAGTGGTGCTCGGGGAGACCTCGTCGATCGCGCCGCGCCCGGTGATTTGGGACCTGTTCGCCGCGCACGAGATCAAGCACAAGTCCGGTCTGACCCTCATCGTCGCGGTGCCCGGGTCCGGTAAGACGTTCCTCGCCGGGATGATCGTCTACCAGGCGGTCCGCGCCGGCGCCTACGGAGTCGTCCTCGACCCCTCCGGACCACTGAAGGAACCCGCGAACCTGCCCGAATTCCGGGACATCGCCCGGGTCTACGCACTCACCGGCCGCGACTCACGCCCCGGGGCCGCCAGACTTCGTGGCTGCGCCGCCAACCAATATAGTGTCGACAGCGTTGTAACCGTCGGCCGAACCTGTGGTTGTGGAGACTATCGACGTAGATGATCGACCTGCCGTTGCATCGGCCCCCGCGCCCGCGATTCCTCGGCGCCAGCCGCCGCGACGGGCCGCCACATCCACCGCAGTCGACCCTGGCGACTCGCCCTGGGAATAGCCTGCACTCATGTCCGCACGGAAGACCACCCAGCGACGCTCCAAGCCCAGACGAGCCAGCGCCGCCCCGCTGATACCCACCCCGGGGAACGGGGAGCGCATCTGGATCCTCGACGTCCCATACCGGGCGCCCGCACCCGGTGCCAAGTACTACAAGGCGCTCAAAGCGTATGCCTACATCGGCGCTCAATTGCCCGACGAACTCGCCGTCTACGCGTCGAAACCGTACTCGTACGCTCGCTGGGTCGAAGAGGACATCAACGGCGTGCGGCAACCGGGCGCTACTGGTTTCCACAAGATACCGCGGCCAGAACAGGTGGACGCCGCGAAGGCGATCGCGATGGCCTTTCGCCACGGCAAGCGCGGATTTCTGTTGGCCGACGAGCCCGGTGTAGGCAAGACCGGCAGCGCGATCATCGGCGCGAAGGCTGCGCTGAAATTGGGGGGCGGCGACACCGTACTCATCGCCGTGGACCGGCCAGCCCAGATCACCATCGCCGCGTGGCGCGACGCCCTCGCTGCGTTCGGCGACGGAGGCTATCGGTGGCTGATCATCTCCCCGGACCAGCTCAAGAAGTTGCTCGGACGCAACGGCCAACCGAAGTACTCCTTCTCCGTCATCATCAACGACGAGGCACAGCAATTCAGGAACCTCACCGCCCAGCGCACCCAGTACCAGCGGCGCGTCAACCGCCTCTCCGCGACGCCGGAGAAGGCGCCGTTCGTGATCACCGTGACGGCGACGCCGGGTCATCACCCAGGCGAATACACCTACTTGTCTTCGCTTTTCGCGCAACTGCACGATGACCCGCCGGGCGAGTGGGCCGATCTTGGCAAGAAGCTGGTCGAGCATGGACTTCCCCTGGCTCCCGGGTGGGACAAGGGCAAATGGGACTGGAACGACCAAGCAAAAGGTTCTCAGCGGCTGCAGCATCACGCCCTCACCCGCGTCCGGAAATGGATGACCGACTGCGACCCGCCCGTCATGGTGCATCGCGACGCGCCCTGGGGGCCGCCACCCATCGACGGCCTGCCACTCGACTTCACCGCCACCCAATGGGCTGCGTACCACCAGGACTGGAGTGAGTTCCGGAGCGCGATGAGGATCGCCCGCCAGGGGAACGACACCGCCCGCGGCCGTGCCGCTCTGATGCGGTTCCGGCAGAAGGCAGGCATGCTGAGAGCCCCGCAGACCGCCGAGTTGGTAGCCGCACACGTCGAACGCGGCTACCAGGTACTCGTCGCCGTCGAATTGGTCACCACGGCCGCCGACCCGGTAGCCAACCTCGTGGAGGAGCACGGCATCGGCGTCTCACGCATCTTCGGCGGCGGCGATCTCGAGACGGAACGCATCAGATTTCAGCGCGGCCACAACCCGGTCGTAGTGTTTAACACCGCATCTGCGATCAACCTGCAGGCGTCCGAATTGATGGTCGACGGTTCCCGAGCCTCATCGGCACGCCGCATCGGGTTCTTCCACCAGCCTCGCTACTCCGGAATTGCCGCACGCCAAACCATGGGCCGTGCGCATCGCGACGGGCAGGTCTGCTCATGGTCACTCCTGTTCGCCACCGAAACGGTGGAGGAGCAGGCGGCTCGGATCATGATCAATCGGCTCATGGTGACATCAGCCAGTGTCGACGGTGATCTCGAGGCGTTCGGGAAGCTCGCGCGGCTGTTCGACGCAGACTGGCTTCCCGAAAGCATGTTCGAGTAGGAATGACGCCCGGACCAGGGACTTCCGCAATCGAAAGTGAGCGGATGTACATATCCCCCGCAAGTGTGCTCACAGTTGGGTGTCCAACTGTGTGCTTACGGGCGCCCAATATCGTGCGCGCCGATGTCGTTCAATGGCAGAACATCAGCTTCCCAAGCTGAATACGCGGGTTCGATTCCCGTCGTCGGCTCCGTCCGTCCGTCCGTCCGCCCATAGCTGATCTCGACGTGCGCGGGCAGTCCCACCTCCCGGCGCTGCGAGTACGACCATCCCGCACGACCTCGGCGACCTTCATCAGGTGCATCGGCAACCCCAGCATCGGTGTCAGCAGGTACGCGGCGAGGAACGCATCAGCGGTGACGACCCGGTGCGCGCCGCGATGGTAGTCGAACACGTCCCGTACGAACTCCCTCGCCGCACAGTGCTCGATCACCGCGACCACCCGCGTGAACTTCCAGGGTTCGATCCGATGGACGGCGGCGGACTTCCATATTCAAACTACGGCTGGTCGACGGGCCCCCGACCGAAGTCGTGCGTCGCTCCTCTTCTTTCGGTCATTTCGATCCAGCCGGTTGACTGGGACAAAGGATCTGCTGGATCGCCGGGGCGAGGACCGCGACGCCGACAGCATCCTCGCCGAATTACAGGGCGACCTCGAGACCGCGACGGCTCTGGTGGAGCAGGTCGGAGTACTTGCGGAGCGAATGACCGATCCGGATGCCCAGGCAATCGCGGCCCACGCCGAGGGCCTATTGGCTTTGTTTGGTGGTGATTTCGCACGCGCGCGCACGCCTCGAATGTGCCCTCGGGCTGTTCGAGCGCCGACGGGATGCCCCGCCGATCAGCGTTTTGCATTTTCTCGGTGTGGCGTACGAGCAGTTGGGTGAGACCGAACGGACTATCGCGCAATATCAGCAGTTGCTCGCGGTCACGACAGCGTGTGGCGAATCGGTGTATCGGTCGTACACGCTGAGAGCCATGGCCATTGTGACCTGGCGGCAGGGCAAGCCGGCGCGGGCGAGCGAGCTGATCGAACAGGCTCTGCGGCTGAGCAGACAAGTGAATAATCCTCGGACAACCGCACGTGCCTCGAGGCCCTTGCCTGGATGGTCGCCGACGGACAGAACGCCTCGCGTGCCGTGGTCCTGATGGGCGCCGCCGAAGAGTTGGCGTCGTCGGTGGGCACCTTCTCGGTGTGGTTCCCGAGCTTGATCAGATACCACACCGAATGTATTCAGGCTGCGTGTAGGGCCCTCGATAAGCGTTTATACGAGGCAGCGTATCGACGGGGCCGGAATCTGGGCTTGGACGAGGCGGTCGCGTACGCGCTCGGCGAGTCGAAACCGGAATCTCAGCCGGCCGTGATGGCTCCGACGGTGACGTTGACCAAACGTGAGCGGCAGGTTGCCGAGTTGGTTGCCCAAGGACTGACCAATAGTGCGATCGCGTCCCGGTTGGTGATCTCTCCGCGAACGGCCCAAGGGCACGTCGAGCACATTCTCCCCAAACTCGGATTCCCCTCTCGTGCGCAGATCGCGGGGTGGTTCGATGTGTGAGACATGCGCATCTGATCGCTCCCCCGGCGCAGCCCGCGGTCGCCGCGCAGCGAGACCTTTTTCGTCGGCTCCGCCATCCGTGCGATGTGCTTGTCAAGAATTCGCGAAGTGGACGATCGAGGGCGCAATGCGGCTATTCGTCGAGTTCTGTCATCTCTAGCGTGAGTCCCATTCAACTAGTGAGTCAAGTAACTCCAGGCCATCGAGTGTTATATGAAACACGAACGAGGAGGATGACATGGGACGGATCTCGCGGCGCCGACAATCGGGGAACCAGTCATGAGACAGCCCGCGAATAACGTTGCAGTGCAACTGCTATAAACCTGCGAGTCGTATGCAACTTCGCTACACCTTCGTCCACATCGGTGGCCTCTACGAGCTGCACCTACCGCTTCGGGGGAAGTGGCATCGCGCACGGGGCACCACCTCGTTGTGCTACCGGGACCCGGGCGGCGCCTTCGATGAGATACACATCGACAAACATTCGCCGGCGTCCCGCGGACGCACACGCCCCACATGAGCTGGTTATTCCGTGGGGTCAACCTTCGAAATCCCGACGCGCTCACAGCCCGCGGCGCCATCAGCACTCGGCGCTGCCGTTACCACGAAATCGATTCGTCAATCAGAAGGGCCGCATCCATGTCCATCCGAGAATCCATAGATCAAGCTCCCATGAGCAAATACCAGGTCATGGTCGTGGGGATCTGCCTCGTGATCGTCCTGTCGGAAGGCTATGACCTTCTGTTGATGGCGTTCGCTGCCTCCGGTGTCGCACAGGAGTACGCGCTCAACGGCTCCCAGACCGGATTGCTGCTCAGCAGTGCCCTGGTCGGTATGGCGTTGGGATCGGCGTTCATCGCACCACTGGCCGACCGCACCGGCCGGAGACCGCTGACCCTGGCATGTCTACTCCTGGTGACCGTAACCATGGCATTGGCGTCGATCACAACGAGCTTCGCGCAACTCGGAGTGTGCCGGCTGCTGACCGGGCTCGGCATCGGCGGCCTGGTGGCGAGCCTGCCGGTCCTGACCGCCGAGTTCTCTCCCCGCCGCCGCCGGGGAACCATGATCGCCCTGTACACCACCGGGTTGCCGCTGGGCGGAGTGATCGGGGGCTTGGTGGCCGCGCTGCTCACCTCCACCTTCAGCTGGCGCGCCAGCTTCGTCGCCGGCGCCGTCTTGACCCTTCTGCTGCTCGTTCTCGTCTACGCACGGATGCCCGAGTCGATCGACTATCTGCTGGTGCGCCGTCCCGCGGGCGCGCTCGAGGCGATCAATACCACCTTGCCGAAAATGGGACTTGCCCCGATCGAGGCACTGCCGGAACCGGAACCGCAGGCCGAACAGGGCATGAAGGCGGCGATCTTCAGCGGGCGCAACGGAATCCGATCGCTGCTCCTCGGGTCTGCCTTCTTCATCATGATGGCGGCGTTCTATTTCGCCGCGAGCTGGACTCCCAAGCTCCTGCAGCAGAGCGGCCTGTCCGCCCAGCAGGGCATCAGCGGCGGAATGCTGCTCAATTTCGGCGGGGCGGCGGCTACTTTGACATTCAGCGTCCTTGCGATCGTGGTGACCAGCCGAACTTTGACCATCGCGGCACTCGTCGGCGCGAGCGTGTCCTTCCTCGCGATGAGCACGGCGTTGGGCAGCCTCACCACCGCGCTCCTCGCGGCCGTCGCGGTCGGTGTCTTCGTCAATGCCAGCGCCACCGGTCTTTACGCACTCGCGCCGGACTGCTACCCGGCGTCCGTCCGCGCCACCGCCGTCGGCTGGGCGTCGGCAGTCGGCCGACTCGGGGCCATCATCTCGCCGATCCTGGCCGGCGTCCTGATCGACCGATCCTGGACACCGTCGTCACTGTTCACCCTCTTCGCGATCCCGCTCCTGATTGGCGCTGCACTTGTTGCAGCGATCAAAATTCCCGCACCGCAACAGGTATCCATCATGAGTACGAGCCCCGAAGGAGTCCAGGCCTGAACGCCGTCGCGCGGCAACCCTCGCGCAGGACCTACTCTGAGTAGTTGGCACTCGCTCCTCACCCGAAGACTTCAGGCCGGTTCGTGCTGGGTGAACCATGCCGAGGTGCTGGGAGGCGCGATGGATTCCATCAGCTTCAAGGTGGTGGCGAGGTTCTTCTCCAGATGCTCGTGAAGCCGATCGCGGATCTGTTCGGGGTCTCTGCTCTGCGCGGCGATCAACAGCGTGTTGTGGATGCGTTCTCGTTGCTCCACTGTCACGTGGGCGGCCTCGAACGGCTCGAATACGATCCGGATGTAGCGTTCGGCAGCGTCCCACAAGGGCTCGAGTACTCGCAGGTCCCATTCGTTGGCTGCGGGACTGATCAATGCGGTGTGGAATTGCCGATGCAATTCCCAATGGGTGTCTTCCGACTTGGCGGAGAAGGTCTCCCGAACGAGCTCGCCGAGCTCATCAAGATCGCTGTCGGACCGCCGCGTCGCGGAGAGCGCGGCGAGTTCGGGCTCGAGTCGCAATCGGATACGGAAGATGTTTCGGAGATCGTCGGGATTTTGCCATCGACGTCCAGCATCATCCATCCGAAGGTAGAACAGTCATGCCGAAAGTAACGTTCATCCACAACGACGGCATCGACGATGTCGTCGACGCCTCCCCCGGGACCACCCTGATGCAGACCGCCATGTTGGGTGACGTGGTCGGCATCGTCGCCGAATGTGGTGGGTCGATGATGTGCGCCACCTGCCACGTCTACGTCCACGAAGACTGGATGGAGAAAGTCGGCGAGCGTGGCGAGATGGAGGAGGAAATGCTCGAATCCACCTCGGAGCCATCTCGGCCGACCAGTCGGCTGTCCTGCCAGATCACCGTGTCCGAAGAGCTGGACGGCCTGATCGTCGAGACACCGCGGACCCAGCTGTGAACACACCGCGCATCGTCATCGCGGGCGCCGGCACGGCAGGGCACCACCTCGCGGCCGCCCTGCGGGAGTCCGGATTCGACGGGGCCGTGTCCCTGATCGGTGACGAACCCCATCTGCCGTATCACCGCCCACCACTGTCCAAGGACTATCTCGCGGGCACAGCGCATCCGGACAGTCTGAGCCTGCGCGCGCCGGCGTTCTACACCGAGCACAAGGTCGCCACCCACCTCGGTATCCCGGTCAGGCAGATCGATCGGACCACCCACCGAGTCGTCCTCGCTGACGACCGTCCCCTCGCCTACGACCATCTCGTCCTGGCGCTTGGTGCATCCCCGCGGCCCTTCGACATACCGGGGCGGGACCTCGGAGGTGTGGTGGAGCTGCGCACCCGCGCCGACGCCGAATCGCTCCGCGAACACCTACGCGAGGGCTGCCGGGTGGTAGTGGTCGGCGGTGGATTCATCGGACTCGAGGTTGCGGCCGCCGCCCGCAAGCGCGGCGCCGATGCCACCGTGCTCGAGGCGATGCCCACTTTGATGAGTCGGGCCCTGTCCGCCACCGCCGCAGCCCATCTCGCCGAGTTGCATACTGCGCAGGGCGTTCGGGTGATCTGCTCCACTGCGGTGTCCGCACTGGAAGGCAGCGCAGGGCGCGTTCACGCCGTCACCACCTCGAACGGGCAGCGCCTCGCCGCCGATGTCGTCGTCCTCGGTATCGGTGTCGTGCCGAACGTCGCGCCTGCGGCGGCGGCCGGCCTCGATGTCGCCAACGGCGTCGTCGTCGACGAATACCTGACCACCAGCGACCCGAGGATTTCCGCGGTCGGGGACTGCGCAAACTTCCCTGTGCCCTGCGGTGACCGAATCCGCCTCGAATCAATACAGAACGCGGTCGATCAGGCACGCTACGTGGCCCGACGGATCAACGGGCACACCGGGACGTACAGTGCGGTGCCCTACTTCTGGAGCGATCAGTTCGGCATGAAACTGCAAATCGTGGGCCATGCTGCACGCTCTGATCGCACCGTCATCCGGGGCACCGATACCAAGTTCTCCATCTTCCGCTTTCACGGCAACGAGCTTGCCGCCGTCGAATCGATCAATGACCCTGTGACGCACCTGACCGTACGCAAGATTCTCGGCGCGGGTGGCACCCTCACCCCCGACCAGGCAGACGAGACCGTTGATTTACGTGCACTGGCACGCAACCTCGCGGGCTAACCGTCCCGCGCCACCCCAACCGGGGCGCAATCACTTGCTACCACTTCATCTTGCCGAAGGAGTCCAGCCATGAACGACAACAGCGATGACGTCACACAGGTCACCCAGATCGTCCTCCGGGAACGGCAGGCGCGTGATCGCGGGTGGTGGGACCGAATGCGCGAGTGCATACACCCCGAGGCGCACATCCGGCTCAGTTGGTTCCGGGGCACCGGCGCTCAATTCGTCGCCGAATCGCAGAAGATGAGCAGCCGAGGCCAGAAGGCCACGCACCGGCTGTCCCCGCCGGTCGTCGCCGTGCACGGGGATCGGGCAGTTGTCGAGATCTCGGCCGGGATCGAATTCCGGGACGTCATCGGAGGAGTCGAGGCAGACCTCACCTCGTTCACCCGACTGATCTACCGACTCGAAAAGACGGCCGGAACCTGGCAGATCGTGTCCCTGGATCCGATCTACGAACGCGACAGCCTTGTTCCGACCGTGCCCGGGGAAATTCCACAGATCGACCGGGCCGCGCTCGCGGCCGTCCGCGCGCCCTATCGGTTCCTCGGCTACTACCTCGTCCAGAGTGGTTACGACATCACTGGAGACCTGTACGCTGACGACCGGTCGGACGAGGTCGAGGACCTCTACCGCACCAGCTTCGCCTGGGCTGCGGAGACTCCGGCCATCACGACGTAACCACTCGGTTAGCCGCGACGATCGACGGGCCGCTCTCCGAGGCTCTGCTCGGGAACGGCCCGTCGACGTCACCGCACCTGGTCCGCGCCGCGTTGGAGAGAAATGGGGCGCTACCCAATGCGCTGAACGCGATCAGCGCGGCGCAAAGTCCTGTGCAACCCGAAGCAGGGCGTCGGTCCCGCCGAGCTCGCCGATACTGATCCGGACACCCTCACCGGCGAAGGGCCGCACCATTACCCCAGCCGCCTCGCACGCGGCGGCGAACGTATCGCTGCGTTCGCCGAGGCGAAGCCAGAGATAGTTCGCGTGACTGTCCGGCACGCTCCAGCCCTGTGCCAGCAATGCCTCACGCATCCGAGATCGCTCGGCGACAAGCCGCGACACCCTCTCGAGAAGTTCGTCCTCGCGCTGCAGTGAGGCGAGAGCGGCGCTTTGAGCGATCGTGGACACCCCGAATGACACCGCGGTCTTGCGAAGCGCCGCGGCCACCGGCTCATGCGCGACCGCATAGCCGATGCGCAACCCGGCCAAACCGTATGCCTTGGAAAAGGTGCGGAGGGCAACCACGTTCGGCCGGGTCCGATACATGTCCAGCGCGTTCACAGCGTCGGGATCGCGGACGAACTCGACGTACGCCTCGTCGATCACCACCAGCACCTGCTCCGGTATCCGGTCCAGAAATCGAACCACGTCCGTCCGGTGCAGCACTCGACCGGTCGGGTTGTTCGGGGTGCACAGAAAGATCAGCCGCGTGCGGTCGGTGACCGCGTCGGCCATTGCGTCGAGGTCGTGCGCCTCGTCCTCGGTGAGTGGCACCTGGATCGAGCGGGCGCCACTGATCTCGGCGACTATCGGGTATGACTCGAACGAACGCCAGGCGTAGATGATCTCGTCCCCCGACTCGGCACTGATCTGCACCAGTTGCTGGATCAGGCCGATCGAACCAGTTCCGAAGGCGATGTGGTCCATCGGTACGTCCCAGTGCTCGGCGAGAGCACGAGTCAGAGCGGCGCAGGTCAGATCCGGGTACCGGTTGAGCTGCCCTGCGGCGGCAACTGCAGCATCCAACACACCGGGCAGGGGCGGATAGGGATTCTCATTCGAGGACAGCTTCCAGCCCGGTCGTTCGCCCACCGGGGCGGGCCTGCCGGGCTCGTAGGTGGGGATCCCCGCAAGCACGGAGCGCAGCCGGGGACCGACGCCCTCGGCAATGAGGGCGGGGGTCCATCCGGCCGTCCGCCGCGGGCCTTGGGCGTCGGCGGATCCATCGACGCTCGACTGTCCGTTCATCTCTTCTCTCTCGATGGGGTCGGCAGCACCCGGGTGTACCAGGTGCGCTCATGCGCACACTGGAAGACGAGTCCGTTGCTGCGGCAACGCGGTACAACCTTCGAGATTGCGATCCCGTTATCAAGTCAAATTACGCAGGAATACCCCTCCATCATCGCCATGGTGGGGAGGGCCACTTTTCCGTCAGGTTCACCAAGTCGAGTGCCCGGCTCGATCACCTGTTGAGCGTTGCGCGCCGATGAATTTCGTTCTAGCCGCCACCGCCGCATCAACGTCACGATCGAGGCACGACACCTGTCCGTCCTGGCATCGGCATTGGCATTGGCATTGGCATTGACATGCGGATCGGTGGACGAGGTCGTCGTGGTCATGGTCACTTCCTGGATGAAGCTGAGGGTGTGCGTTTTCATTCTGTGTGGGTTTCGGCAACTCTTGGTCCTCACATGCACATCCTGGTGTGGTGATAGCCTCGGCCACGCTGAAGACCAACGGTAGAAGCCGGTGCCGTGCGGCGACTAGCCGGTCTGCGAGATAAACTGTCCGTTAGGCGAACTGCGTGGCGCCGGTGATCAGTCAACGCCCCTATTCTGTTGGTCGCGACCACCGAGCCACGCCAGCGCCGCCACAACCAATGCCTGGGTGCCGGTGTCGCATGTGGGTTGGATCACGGGCGCGAAGTTGGGGGCGTGCGGCGCCGGGATGTCTTGCGCGATTCGTCCGGCGTCAGCAGCTTTGCGGTAGGTGTCCGGGTCGATGCAACCGATGCCCCAATATGTATACGGAGTACCGAATGCGTTGGGGATGTCGCTGAAGTCTTCGCTCGCGGGCACCTGATTGATCGATTGCGCTCTGTCACCGAAGAAGCTGGTGAAGGCGTCCGCCACCCGCGATGTGGTGGCCTCGTCATTGTCCGTAAGGGGGAACTGATCGAACAGGATGAACTCGGGGTCTCGCGGGCAGGCTGATGCTTGGCACTCTGCCGCGACGATCCGGTAGATGGCGTCCAGTAGTGTTTTTCGCGTGTGGTCGCTGTAGCTTCGAATGTTGAGTTCCAAGACGGCGCGATCGGGGATGACGTTGCTCTTGTTCCCGGCCCGGATGCTACCTACGGTCAGCACCGCCGTTTCCGAGGGTGGCACTTCGCGTGACACCACGGTGTGGAGTCGCACAACGATCATCGCAGCGAGAGCCACCGGATCGATGGTGGTGTGGGGCATCGAACCCGGGCCGCCGCGCCCGTGCACGGTGATCCGCATGTTGTCTGCTATCGCGAGAGCCGGCCCCGGTCGGGTGCCTACCAGCCCGGCGGGTAACTGGTAGTTATGTTGCGCCAGAGCGACGTCTGGTCGAGGAATGATCGCGGCGAGGTTGTCGTCGATCATGCGGCGGGCACCGTCACCGACCTCTTCCGCAGGCTGGAAGAGTGCTACCAGGGTGCCGTTCCAGTGCTCGCGGCTGTCCGCGAGCAACTGGGCGGCGCCGAGAAGGCATGTGGTGTGCATGTCGTGCCCACAAACGTGTGCTACCGGAACTTCGTTTCCATGGGAATCGGTGTCGGTGACGGTGCTCGAGTAGGGCAGTCCGGTCGCTTCGAGGACCGGCAGTGCATCCATTTCGGCACGGAGCAGTACAACGGGGCCGTCGCCGTTGCGGAGAATGCCGACTACTCCGGTGCCACCTATGCCTTCGTGGACGTGATAGCCGAAGCTGTCCAGACGCCCAGCCACCTTCGCGGTCTTGTACTCGCGGTGCGACAGCTCAGGGTGTGCGTGGACGTCGCGGTAGAAGTCCTCCTGCCATCCGCGGACGTCCGGCAAAGCTTCCAAGACAGCCTGCACAGCGTGTGCGGCTGCCGCGCCGGGCACGGGCACGGTCGTTATTGTCACGGTGTCCACTGGTGTCCTTGCTCTCGTCACCCGAAGGTCTTCTTGGTTTCCATGCTCCGGCGAATGGTCAAGTACTCGTCGCGGGTGAGCTTGGGTCCACTCCGATCGATGACCGAGGCAGCGTTCGCGGCCCCGTCGCAGAGCAGGTCGATGACGCTACTCGCGAGCAGTTTCGCGTTGTTGACCGCCGTGAGGACGTGATCGTCGATCTGATAGTCCTTGGAGTGGATTAGGCCGTCGCAACCGCTGCGCACGATGGGAAGCACCATCGGCATGAGCATCTGCAAGTCACCGGAATCCGTCGACGCACCATGCGCACCAGCATGACTGTCGATCTCGCTGTCACCGAAGAGGGTGCGGGCATTGGCGTCAACGACTTCTACCAGTGGCTCGTCCTGTGCGAAGGGGAAACAGCCCACTACGGTGTCGATTTCGACGCGTGCGCCGACGGCGATGGCGCCGGCGTGCATGCTGCGATCGATTTTCGCCGATGCGTCCTGCATCGCCTCTACTGAGCGTCCTCGGATCATGACTTCCAGATCGGTTGTTCCGGGGATAGTGCTGACCATGTCGCCGGAGTTGACGACGAGTTGACTCACCCGTATCGAGTCTTCGTCCCGGTAGGTCTCCTGCTGGCTGTCGATGGCTGTCATGGCGAGGGTGAGCGCCTTGAGGGCGTTGATCCCCTCGTGCGGGTTCTCGCCGGCGTGGGCGGTGAGCCCATGGAAGCGGACCTTTTTCAAGATAGCGCCGAGCCAGCTATGGTCCATTTCGAACAGCGATTCCTGGCCGCTGGTGCCGGGATGCGTGATCATTCCGAGGTCGATGTCGTCGAACTCGCCGAGGCGGATGAGTTCAGGTTTTCCGCAGACGAACTCGAGCTCTCCCGCGTCGCGTAGTGACAGTCGCCAGTCCACGTCGATGAGTTCCTCAGCGGGCACGCCGAAGAGTACGACGTCGCCGTCGAGGTGTTCCATGACCGCTTGGAGACCGATTGCGGCGCCGATCATGGCTGCGATCTCGATGTGATGGCCACACGCGTGTGCGGCACCGGTATCCGGGTCGGCAAGCGGGTGATCGGGTGTGATGACGGAATCCAGTTCGCCGAGGATCGCCACAGTGAAACGATCCGATCGGCCACGCATGCGCGCCTTCACACCAGTGCGGGCCAGACCGGTGCGATAATCGAGCCCCATGTGCTCCAGTTGTTCGACGAGCCGCTGTGCCGTTCCATGTTCACGGAACCCGACCTCGGGGTTTCGCTGGATCTCGCGGCTGAGTTCAACGATTCTGTTGGTCTGCTCGTCGATTGTGGCGATCGCCATTGCCTTGAGCTCTGTGTGGGTCGCGTTCGTAGTCAGTGTCTTCTGCATGAGGTGTCCTAGTCGTCGAGTGAGATTGCGCGGGTCTCGGGCATAAACCACACCGTGATGGCCGAGACAGCCATCAGGCCCATCACGTACAGGTTGAAGGCTGCGGGCATGTGCAGTTGGTCGAACAGGGAGAGCAGGTACGGGGCAGTTCCGCCAAAGATCGCGGTGGCGATGGAGTACGGGACGGCGGCGCCTGTCGTACGAATTCTCGTGGGGAACATCTCCGCGATTACGGCTGGCGTGATCGAGGCCAAACCTGCGATGAAGATCAGTGCGATGCCCATCGCGAGAAGCAATTGCCAGGCACTTCCTTGGATCAACCAGTTCAGCGGAAACATCAAGGCGATGAGTGATAGGAAGGAAGTCAATAGGACTGGACGTCGACCGATTCTGTCGGACAGTGCCCCCCAGAGCGGAAGTGCGATCATGAACAGCACCATCGCAATCGAGGCCATCCACAGTGCCGATGTCGGGTTGATCCCCCGTTCGGCGATGGCGAACGCGGGTGTCGCCACGGCCCACACGTAGTAGATGACCGTTCCCCCGACGCAGAAGCAGACGACTCGTACCTGCAACTTCGGGCGCCGACGGATCTCTTTCCAGATCGAATCGCTCGCCTGGTGTGAGTCGTCCGACTGGGTGCTCTCGAAGGCTTCCGTCTCGGGGAGGGCGGAACGAAGAATCAAGATGACGAGCCCGAGCGCACCTCCGATCAGGAACGGGATTCGCCAACCGAACGCGAACATCTGGTCCTTCGTTAGCAGTTCGCTCAGTAATGCTCCGAGTAGCGTGCCGAAGAGCACGGCAACTGAAATGGAGATGTACATCGAGCTCGACCACAGGCCCCGTGTTCGCGGTGGTGCGGCCTCGGCGAGATAGGTTTGCGCCGTCGGCACTTCGCCGCCGGTTCCCAGACCTTGGAGCAGCCGGGCGGAGACCAGGACGATCGGTGCCAGGACGCCGATCGACGCCGCCGTGGGTGTGAGGCCGATGAGCAGGCTGCCGGCCGCGGCGAGGCTGATCGACCACATCATCGCGAACTTCCGGCCCCGCCGATCCGACAGCCAGCCCAACACGAAACCCCCGATCGGTCGGGCGATGAAGCCCGCGGCGAAAACGGCGAGAGTCTTCAGCAGAGCCGCGCTGCCAGTCCCCGAGAAGAACTGGGCAGCAAAGAACACCGAGAACGTGGCGTAGACGCTCCAGTCGTACCATTCGATTGCAACGCCTGCTCCCAGGCTCACCAGTGTCCTGGCGGATCTAGGCCGGCGTTGCGCTTCGGCGGGTGCGGCATGATCGTTCGTCTCGGCGCTCGGTGAGCGGCCGGGTTCCAGAATCACGGTCTCGTCATGTGGGTCCATGGGGACGCCTCCAAGGTTCGGAAGTTCGGAGTCAGGCAGTGTGGGTTCGCGACGGTGCGAATGGCGATTGCGTCATACTGCATCGCGAGGCCGCACTGAGCCCGAGAATCGATAGATATGCTCATTCGACAGCGGAAGGATGGCGAGATCGTGCAAAGTGCCCTCTCGGAGGAGGACCTGGCGCTCATCCATGCCCTCCAGATTTGGCCTCGTGCGAGTTGGAGCGCACTCGCTCCGATCCTGGCCGCCTCCCCGATTACCCTAAATCCACCGATCGACTGATGTGTCCGTGCTGAGTTTCGTTGTGCGGCAGCGAGTTGGTTACGGACGTGGGTGATCGTCCGACCTGCGTGTCGGGTTGTTCCACTGGCTCTTTCGCGTCGAGGGCGGGCAGGTGTCGCGGACGTTAGACGATGATCGGGTGATTGCGGCCGAACGTTCTGTCGAACAGTGTGTTCCATGGTGTTTCCCACGGCCAGTCGGTCGGTAGGTGCAGCGTCAGCCGTCGGGCGGAGGAGGCGATGCGGGCGGGGACCGAGACGAGGGTGCGCCGGATGGTGCCGGTGGTCGCTTTCGTCAGCTTCGGGTCAGCCGTGAGGGTGCCGGCGGCACGGGTCAGATTGAACGCCATCACCGCGCAGACCAGCCAGGCGGCGTTCGCGGCGAACCGGCCCGAGGGCAGATGCGCGAGGGCGGAGTTCTTCAGGTCCGCGTGCACCTGCTCGATGACGGCGTGTTGGCGGTGGGTCTTGTCGGCGTCGACGGTGTCGAGGTCGTCGGGGTCGGTGGTGGTGAAGAAGGCGTGGAACCGCCAGATGTCGAACAACGTGCCCTGGCCCTGGTCCTTGGGCGGTCGCAGGTCGGGGATGCGGCGCACCACCAGCCGTCCGGGGATCTGGTGGGCCTTCTTCTGCGAGGCGAACGCGGTGAACGGTATCTCGGCGACCTCCGCCCGCGAGATCCAGGTGTCGGTGTCCTCGTCGTAGAGGGCGTCGGTGTATTCGATGGGTGTCCACGCGGACTCGTCGTCGATGGATGCGATCGCACGTTTGATGGTGGAGGTCAGGCGCACGGTGACCGACACATCGGCGCCGGCGCGAATCGCGGCACTGATGGTGGGATGGCCGTAGAAGGCGGAGTCGCCACGGACCAGGGGCTTCGACGCGCCGTGGCCGTCCGCCCCGCCGGCCTGGGAACGCAGCCGGTCGACGGTGGCCAGCGAATCGGCGACCATCCGGGCGGCGCCGCGTGCGGAGCCGCAGGCTCCTCGGCGTAGGCGTTGACCGATGATCACCGGCGCGCAGGTGTCGGTGGTGACGGTGGCGAGCAGGGCGTTGAGCCCGCGGACGCCGGAGTAGCCGTATCCGGAGCCCTGTTTGCCGTGGCCGTGGACCTCGATGATCGTGTCGTCGATATCGACCATGATTCGCCCGGTGTCGATGCCGCTGACCAGCGGGGTCTTCTCGGCGAGAGCGCCCAGGAACCGTGAGGCGACGGCGTCGAGTTGCCGCACGTGCCCGAAGGTGAACTCGCGGAGGAACGATCCCAGCGTCGACGGTGCATAGGGGCGGTCGAAGACGGTCCCCATTGCCCCGTGCCGCAGGATCGCCAGGTCGGCGATGCTGTCGGCGCCGGCGACCATCCCGCCGATCAGGGACCCGATCTTGCGGCCCGGGTTGGCGCCTTTGTCGGTGGGCACGCTCAGGTGCTGATCGGCGAGCGTGAGCAGGCCGCTGGCCTGCGCCAACGCCATCACCGGGACCAGTCCCGCGGTCGCCACCAAATTCGGATCGTCGAACCTCGCCGCCGAGACGGGTCGGGTGTGAGATAGTTGCATCCGCGAGATGTCCTTCCGCGTGGCTGAATCTGACCCTCGAGAAGTCTCATTCTTCCACTACGACAGGGCATTTCGCTTTTATGACAC
The DNA here is from genome assembly GCF_017068375.1 of Rhodococcus koreensis. Taxonomy (NCBI): domain Bacteria; kingdom Bacillati; phylum Actinomycetota; class Actinomycetes; order Mycobacteriales; family Nocardiaceae; genus Rhodococcus; species Rhodococcus koreensis. The sequence continues at coordinate 8,482,046 of NZ_CP070609.1, read as the reverse complement.
TCTCACGCGCTCATACCAATCGGTGCTTCCAGGATTACCCTGGCGAACCGCTGGAGCCGGCTCCGCGACGCCGGATTGGCGTGGGTCACCACAGTCCCGGTGCGCGGCCTGTACAGCGGTTACACGTCGGTGGCGCTCGTCGAAGTGGACTGCGCAAGAGATCTGTTCGACGATGTCGTTGCCCGCTTGGAGCGAATGGAACACGTGGTGGCGATCGAGCATGCCGCGCGCGGCCGGGACCTGCTATTGACCGTGAGCGCCACGTCATTCGATACCCTCGCCGCGTTCCTCGTCGACGAGTTGAATCGAATTCCCGGTGTGACATCCTCGCGGACACACCTGGCCGTCCGCGTGCATATGGAGGGAAGCCAGTGGCGTCTGGACGCACTGGATCCCAGCCAATGCGACGCGGTGACGACCTTGCTGCGCGAGTCGAAGGCGGTTGGGGAACCCGCGAATGTTCGATCGGCGATCTCATCCCGGATCGCCACTCTGGAGGAGCAACTCGCCTACGATGGCCGTTTCACTGCTGCGGAATTGGCGGAACGGCTGAGCCGTCCGCCGTCGACAATTCGTCGCCAGCTCACCACCGTGCTGGCGTCACGACACCTGGCTATCCGCTGTGAAGTTGCGCAATTGCACACTCGGTGGCCTATCACAGTGACGTGGTGGTGCCGCCTTCCCGGTGTACAGCTGCAGGAGACGATCGCTCACTTACGCAATGACGGCAGCGTCCGAATGTGCATGTCGCTCACCGGTCCGTCGAACTTCGCCGTCCAGGCGTGGGTCAGCGATATGGCTGATCTGATGGCCACTCAGGCACGCCTGGAGCAGATACTCCATCCCGGCGAGATCGCCGACAGCTCGGTGACACTTCGCACCCGCAAGAGAAATGGATGGCTCCTGCATCCTGACGGCCGATCCCGTGGCGAGCACACCCGACTCACGTAGATACTCAGACCGAGCGGCCGCCATCGTTGGTTGGGATTGTGCGGGCGAACTCGATGCAGGAGGTTGGTTTTTGATCATGCGGATGATCGAATATCGTTATATTGTCATCGGTTACGCAGGTTCGGCGTCGTCGATCGGTGGGTGCCAGTGTTCTTTCCGTCGATCGATATCATGATTTCGAGGACGCGGCGATTCTCCGATCACGAAACGCACCGCTTCGTCGACATTGGTCGCGTGAGCACCTCGTAGTCGCATCCCGGAGTGGAACGTGTCCACAGGAAGAATCTTCTTGTCATGCTCGCGACGACTTTCTGTTGATGCAGACAAGCTCGAGACGGCCGAGGTCTCGAAGAGGCTGCATGCACGGGCGCCCCATCGCTGGTCGTCCGCACGGTCGAGGCTGGCGATGGGCTCCTCGAGACGCTGATCAGTCGGATCGAGGCGTCGGCGAAATCCGCACCGCCTTCGTTCCGACCAGGGCCCACACCACATAACCCGTTCGGGTGTAATACGCATTCGTGACCGGCCGAGCCCCCCACCGGTTGGAGCCGGCACACGCCGATCTCTCAACCTGTGCGCGCGTAACACGGGCACAGGATGAGAGTTGTTCACCACAAAGGTCGGGATTTGGCTAGCGTGAGTTTCTGCTGGCAGAGCTCGACGATGCGCTGCCGATCCACGGGGTCGAGCGGCGGGCTGGGCGGAGTCTGCAAGATCGTGAGAACCCGCCGGTAGTAGGTCGTGGGGTCGATTCCGAACTCGGGGAGGATGTACTCATCACCCCCGTCGAACGACATCCACTGCGCTGCGAAGTCAACCATGCGAACGGCGTCAGACCAGACCGGTCGCCCGTCCAGCGCCGCGCTGGTCCGCGAACTCAGCGTGCTCACTGCAGTTCCGAGGGGTCGAACCCGGCTTCCAGACGCTGCCGGACGGCGCTCAGGTAGCGGGCGGCGTCGGCGCCGTCGACGATGCGGTGGTCGTAGGACAGCGACAGGTACGCCATCGACCGGACTTCGATCTGCAGTGCTCCGCCCTCGCCGCGGGTGGGGACGAGGCGTTCGACGACGGTCCCGATGCCGAGGATGGCGGACTGGGGTTGGTTGATGATCGGAGTGTCGAACAAGGCCCCGCGGCTGCCGGTGTTGGTGATGGTGAACGTGCCGCCGGACAGGTCGTCGGGGCGGATCGTTCCCGACCGCACGCTGTCCGCGGAATCGGCAATCCGCCGGGCGAGTTCCGGGATGCGTAGCGCACCTGCATCGCCGATGACGGGCACCATCAAACCCTTGTCGCTGTCGACGGCCATCCCGAGGTGCACCGCCGAGTGGTAGGTCACCTCGGTGCAGTCGGCATCGAGCGAGGAGTTGATCACCGGGTGCTCGTCGAGCGCCTCGACGGCGGCGGCGACGAAGAACGGCAGGAACGACAATTTCACCCCGGTCCGGCGGTGGAATTCCGCCTTCTCCCGGCCGCGCAGCCGGGCGATTCCGGTGACGTCGACCTCGACCACGGTGGTCAATTGCGCTGATGTCTGCAGGGATTCGACCATCCGCCTGGCGATGGTGCGGCGAATCCGGGGAAGCTTCTCCACCCGATCGCCACCGACTGCCGGCGCAACGGTCGATGCCGGTGCCGGTGCCGGCGTCGGGGCGGGTTGCGGGATGGGGTCCGTTGCCGGTGCCGGGGTCGGCGTGGCCACGGGGGCCGGAGCCGGAGCCGGTGTGGCCGCGGCGGCGCCTTCCTCCGCGCCGAGCACCGCGACCACCGCACCAACCTCGACCAGCGCGTCTTCCTGCGCGACGATCTCGAGAAGAATGCCGGCTGCGGGGGACGGAATTTCGGTGTCGACCTTGTCGGTGGCCACCTCGAGCAACGGTTCATCGTGCTCGATGCGGTCACCGGGGGATTTGAGCCAGCGGGTGATGGTCGCCTCGGTGACATTCTCGCCGAGTGACGGCAATACCATCGCGGTGCCGTTGTGGGTTGTGGTCATGTCACGTCTTTCGGGGTCAGTCGACGAGGTTGAGGGCGGCACGGAGGATGCTGTCGGTGTCGATGCCGTGGTAGCGGTAGACGTCGTCGAGGGATCCGACCTGCCCGAACCGGCTGACACCAAGCGCGGCACCGGGAACGTGGTTGATGCCGGCCAGGAACGCCAGGGTGTGCGGGTGCCCGTCGAGGACGGTCACCATCGGCGCCGCCCGATCGACCGGGAACACCTGGTCGAGGATCCACGACGGCCCGTCGGCGAGCCCTCGACGGGCCTGCACCGCCTCGAACAGCAGCCCGGGACTGGTGACACACACGACATCCGCGGCGATGCCCTGCTCGGCCAACCGGTCTGCGGCTGTGAGGGTTTCGGTGATCATCGCACCCATCCCGACCAGCGTCACGGCCGGATTGTCGGTGTGCCGCAGCGTGTACGCGCCGGCGACCACCTGACGGCGTCGGCGTTCCCGAGCGGCGGGATCCGACGGCACGGCGGCGAGGGTCTGATCGACCGGTCGGGTCGACAGGCGCAGATACGACGAGGAACCGTCCGGGCGGCCCAACCGGGAGATGCTGTCGAGCAACGTCCATTCGACATCGATCGCGAACGCCGGCTCGTAACTCACACACCCGGGTTGCTCGAGGCCGATCGACGGGGTCTTGATCGACTGGTGTGCCCCACCTTCCGCCGCGAGGGTGACCCCGGACGGGGTGCCGACCAGGATCGACTGCCCACCCGCATAGATCCCGTACGACCAGGGTTCGAGGGCGCGTTCGACGAACGGGTCGTACATCACCCCGATCGGGAACAGCGGCTGCCCCCACCGACTCCAGGTGGCACCGAGCTCCCCCATCAACCCGACCAGGTTGGTTTCCGCGATGCCGAGTTCCATGTGCTGCCCGGTGGGCTTCTCCCGCCAGTGCATGATCGTCTCGGCGTCGTCGTCGAACCAGTTGCGCCGCTCGTTCGGCGACCACACCCCCACCTTGTTCAGCCACCCCGCCAGATTGGTGGTGGAGGAGACATCGGGGCTGACCGTGACCACCCGCTTCGCCGCCTCCGGGGCCTCCCGGGACAGGTCCAGCAGCGCGCGACCCAGGGCGGCCTGGGTGGTGGACGTCCCGGACGGGGTGCGGCCGATGTCCGCCGGCACCGAAGGCGGGGTTGCCGGTTCGACGGGCTCGCGGGTGAGCCATTCGGCGGAGGCGGCGCAGACGCGGCCCGCGGTGCTGTCCGTGTCGAACCGGGCCCACGGATCGTTCGGGTCCATCCCGAGTTCGGCGGCGAGCTGTTCGTACTGTTCGACGGTCAGCAGCGAGGAGTGATTCTGCGGATGCCCCTGCGTGGGCAGGCCGCGGCCCTTGATGGTGTAGGCGATGATCACCGTGGGGCGGGTGTCGTCGATCTGCCCGTACGCCGCGCGGAGGGCGTCGAGGTCGTGGCCGCCGAGGTTCCGGATAGCCGCGAGGAGGGTGTCGTCGTCGAGTTCACTGATCAACTCGGTGATAGCCTTCGCGTCCCCATCAGCACCAGGAAGCCTCAGCCGCAACTCCTCGGCGTCACAGCGCAGCAGCCGCTGGTATTCGGGGTTGGGCATGTCCAGGATCCGGGAACGCAGCGCCGGGCCACCCGGCCGGGTGAACAGCGACTCCAGCAGGGTTCCGAACTTCACGGTGAGCACCTGCCACCCGGCGGCGGCGAACATCGATTCGAGCCGGCCCGCGGCGATGTTCGGCACCACCCGGTCCAGAGACTGCCGGTTCAGGTCGACGATCCACACGATCTCACCGAGTTCGGCGACGGAGGTGTCGAGGATCGCCTCCCAGACCGCACCCTCGTCCAGTTCGGCGTCGCCGACGAGGGAGTACTGCCGGCCCGTCCCGGCGCCGCCGATGGTGGTGTCGACGTAGCGGCGGGCGATGGCACCCCAGATCGGGGCGGTCGCGCCGATGCCGACCGAACCGGTCGAATAGTCCACCGGATCAGGATCTTTCGACCGGCTGGGGTACGACTGGAGGCCACCGAACTCCCGCAGCGTCGTCAGATACTTCTCGTCCAGCTCGCCGAGCAGGTAGTTGATGCCGTGCAGCACCGGGGAGGCGTGGGGTTTGACCGACACCCGATCCCCCGGCCGGAGCTGCTCGAACCACAGCGAGGTCATGATGGTCGCGATCGACGCGCACGACGCCTGATGCCCACCCACCTTCAGGCCCGTCGGGTTCGGGCGAACCCGGTTGGCGTGGTGGATCATTGCGGTCGAGAGCCACAACACGCGCTGCTCGATGTCACGCAGCGTTTCCAAGTTGTCACCGGCGATCGGGGCGTGCGTGTCGGCGGACGAGGTCGTCGCGGTCATGGGTCACTTCCTGGCTGTAGCGCAGCGGGGCTGCGGGTGTGTTTTCGATATCTCTTGGTCGGTAGAAGGCCTCACCGTGGTGCGGTCTACGACGGGTTGTTACCTAGGTCACGCTCGAGTCTTACGCTAGGGCCGGTCCACGGTCGCAACTAGCCGGTTTGCGCGATGAGCCGTCCACTAGACGAACTGTGTCCACCGTTGCGATCGTTGCCTCGGTGTTACGTCGAGAACCACAAGAGGCCGGTACTTCCGCGGCGCCCAGGTCATGAGCGAGGCGGAGAGGTGGTGACGGGTAGTCGGACCTGTGGGCACCGAACCGACCTGCGGGCGGCATGGCACCGTCCGTGTGTTGCGATCTCATGTGCAGATCTCCCGCTACAGTCGACCACCGGCATACACTTCCGCAATACCGACCGCAGAATTTCAGCATTCTGCGAACCATCCACTCATGGACCCTGCTGGAGGTTGGCAGAATGCCCACCACGACCACCGTCGATTCGATCGACGCGAAGATCCTCGCTGCCCTGACAGAGGAACCCCGGGCCACGGTGATCGCCCTTGCCGACAAGACCGGCTTGTCCCGCAACACGGTCCAGGCGCGCCTCGGCAAACTCGAGAAGCAGGGTGTGCTGCAGTCATTCGAGCGCCGCATCGACCCCGGTGCGCTGGGATACCCGCTGACCGCGTTCATTCTGACCAGCGTCACCCAGCGCAAACTGACCCGAATCGCCGACGCCCTCGACGACGTTCCCGAAGTGGTCGAGGTGCACGGGCTCAGTGGCGCCACAGACCTTCTCGTACATGTCGTCGCCCGCGACGCCGACGACCTCTACCGCATCGCCGGCCGCATACTCGACATCGACGGCGTCGAGCAGACCACCACTTCTCTCGTAATGCGCAAGCTAGTCGACTACCGCGTGACGCAGCTGCTGACCTCACTCGCCAATCCGTCCTGATCTCAACTCGCGTTGGGCATTCTGCCCACGGTCACGCGCCTCGACGCGGAGGTTTCGCGCAGATTGCTGAAACTCGTTGGAGCCGATTGCCGTCGAACGAAGTTCGTGTTTCACTCGGCACTCGTGCTCACCCATCCGCGAGCACTGCACCCTTCTTGCGCACCATCCTCCGATCCCGAGGATGTCCGGCAGGCCGCGAAGCCAGAAATCTGCTCCTTCGCCCGGCTGTGCCGATTCGACAGCCGAACCAGATTCAGAGGACATCCCCGTGAGTGCACCCACCCGACTCCGTGAGGAACAGCAAACCCACGCCGAGATCCGACACCTACCCGAACGCGTCACCGGAGCGCAGGCCGTCGTGCGGTCCCTCGAAGAACTCGACGTCGACTGCGTGTTCGGGATTCCGGGCGGAGCGATCCTGCCCGTCTACGACCCACTGCTGGAATCGACCCGGGTGCGGCATGTGCTGGTCCGCCACGAGCAAGGCGCCGGGCACGCCGCCACCGGCTACGCCCAGGCCACCGGCAAGGTCGGGGTCTGCATGGCCACCTCAGGCCCCGGCGCAACCAACCTCGTGACCCCACTCGCCGACGCGCAGATGGACTCCGTCCCCGTCGTCGCGATCACCGGACAGGTCGGCCGCGGGCTCATCGGCACCGACGCCTTCCAGGAAGCCGACATCTGCGGCATCACCATGCCGATCACCAAACACAACTTCCTGGTCACCGACCCCGCGGACATTCCCCGAACCATCGCCGAGGCCTTCCACATCGCGTCGAGCGGTCGGCCCGGCGCGGTGCTCGTCGACATACCGAAGGACGTCCTGCAAGCGACGACCACGTTCTCGTGGCCGCCGGAGCGGTGTCTGCCCGGCTACCGCCCGACCACCACACCGCACTCCAAGCAGATCCGCGCGGCAGCCGCGTTGATCAACTCCGCCGCCGCCCCGGTGCTCTACGTCGGCGGCGGCGTGATCAAGGCCGGTGCCGCAACCGAATTGCGTGAACTCGCGGAACTGACCGGCATTCCCGTCGTCACCACACTGATGGCGCTCGGCGCGTTCCCCGACAGCCATCGGTTGCACTACGGCATGCCGGGCATGCACGGCACCGTGGCCGCCGTGGCCGCTATGCAGCGCAGTGACCTGCTGATCACCCTCGGCGCACGGTTCGACGACCGCGTCACCGGTCACGCCGCATCCTTCGCCTCCTACGCGAAGGTGATCCACGCCGACATCGACCCCGCCGAGATCGGCAAGAACCGAAGGGTGGATGTCCCCATCGTCGGTGACTGCAAGAAGATCGTCCGCGCACTCATTGACGCCCTCCGCCTCGAAACCGACGCCGCCCAGGATCGCGAAGGGTGGCGGGCCTCGCTGGACGAGGTGCGACACACCTACCCGGTGAGCTACGACCGGCCGGCCGACGGGACGCTCTCACCGCAACTGGTCATCGAGGCGGTCGGGAAGGCGGCCGGCCCCGACGCGATCTACGTTTCCGGTGTCGGCCAGCACCAGATGTGGGCGGCCCACTTCATCGGGTTCGAGAAACCTCGGACATGGCTGAACTCCGGCGGCCTCGGCACGATGGGATATGCGGTCCCGGCCGCGCTCGGCGCGAAAATTGCTGCGCCCGAACGCGAAGTGTGGGCGATCGACGGCGACGGCTGCTTCCAGATGACCAACCAGGAACTCGCCACAGCCGCGATCGAAGGTGTTCCGATCAAGGTGGCCGTCATCAACAACGGCAACCTCGGCATGGTCAAGCAACTCCAGGCCATCCACTACGACGGACGCTACTCCAGCATCGACCTCGCCACCCACTCGCGTCGGATACCCGACTTCGTCAAACTGGCCGACGCACTCGGCTGCGTCGCCCTGCGCTGTGAGCGGGAGGACGATGTCGAATCCGTCATCGCACAAGCGCGAGCGATTAACGACCGGCCGGTGGTGATCGACTTCGTCGTCAGCGACGATGCCCTCGTGTGGCCGATGATCGCCGCCGGCGCGAGCAACGACCAGATCATGGCCGCCAAAGACATCCGCCCCCTCTTCGACGACGACGAAGATGCAGCGGAATACGGACCGCTGCAGACACCGTCCGCAACGGAGGAGTGAAATCGCCCGACCGTGGTGAGCATCGCTTGGAACCTCGCGCACCACCACAGTCTGGAGGCGGACGTTCCGCAGTGCCCGACGACGATACGGTCTCACCGGCTTCGCCAATGATGCTGCCGCAGAGGGTCCTCTGCCGGTAGACACCCGGCAGTTCCTGGGCTCGATGACCGAACATAGGTTCGCCCTGGACCAAGCGTCCGGGGCGAACCTATTGGCTGCCAGTTAACTTCGATCGGCGACGAACCGCTGGTGCAGCTCGCCGATTCCGTCGATCCAGCTGGTCAGCTGCTCACCCGGCTGCAGGAACCGCGGCGGCTTCTGCCCGATACCCACTCCGGCGGGAGTGCCGGTGAAGATAACGTCTCCCGGGTAAAGGGTCACAGTTTCCGACAGGGCGGCGATCACCGACGACACCGGGAAGATCAGGTCGCTGGTGCGACTCTTCTGGACCTCCTCGCCGTCGATGGCGCAGCCCAACTCCAGGTCGTCGGGGTTTGCGAACTCGTCGGGTGTGACCAGCCACGGCCCCTGCGGGGAGAAACCGGCAAAGGACTTGCCCAGGCCGAACTGGGCTGCCGGGCCACGCAGCTGCGAGATGCGTTCGGAGATATCCTGCCCCACCGTCAGACCCGCCACGTGCGACCAGGCGTCGGCGACGGCGACGCGGCTCGTCTCGCGGCCGACGACGACGACCAACTCCACCTCCCAATCGACATTACCGCCGACCGGGATGCTCACCGCGCTGTCCGGTCCGGAGAAGCTGGAGACATACTTGGTGAACACCGGCGGCAGCGCAGTGGGTGAGTCGAATCCGGATTCGGCCGCGTGATCGTGGTAATTCAGGCCGATAGCGAACACCTGCCGCGGGGCCGGGGACGGGGCCCCGAGCCGGCTCCGGTCGATCGCGACCGCGTCCCGGGCGAGGGCGGGAAGGTCCTCGCCCTCCACCCACGCGATGACCTCGTCCCACACCGGGTAGACGTCGGCCAGTGCGGGACCGAATCGGCCCCGCGACGCGGTGGCCAGATCCACCGCCCGCTCGGCTCCGACCTCGCCTGCCACCAGAGCGGCACGATCGTCGATATTGGCTAAACGCATGAAATCCTCAATTTCGTCGTGGTACTGCCAGAGGCGGGATGACAACGTCCCGCACAGTGGGCTATAAAGTGTGACCCAGGTCATGGCCGACTCGAACCTAAGCGGAGACCCGCCCCCGCGGCTATCCGATACGCGCACCGGAACGTCCGACCCGCGAAGTATTACCGGTGGGACTGTGGGCTCCGTCACAACCGGGCCTCGTATCATGGGACCGAGAACACCAGAAAGCAAGGATCAACCATGGTTGATGTGCCGGCGTCAGCATTCACCGACGAGACCGCTCGGTCTCGGCGCGGGATCTTCTGCGCCACCGATGACTTCGACGTCTATCGGGCCAACATCAACGAGGCCTTTTACCCGGCGCGGCTCGAGATCGTCGGTGGGACTCAGCAGCTGTCGGATGCGCGGATGCTGGCGGTACGCCTGACCCATATGACCGTCGGCATCGTCCGATTCGGCGCCGATGTCCTGATCGACCCGGGCGCCGTCGGCGGCTATCACATCGACCTACCGCTCACGGGTTCGCTGGAAACCAGCTGCGGCCCGCAGAATGTGGTGGCGACCCCGCAGCGGGCGGCGGTGTACACCCCCGGCGAGCACACCTTCCTGTCGCGATGGGCCGCCGACAACACCCAGGTCAGCATCAAGATCGATCGGGCCGCGCTCGAACAGGAACTCGGTCGGATCCTCGGCAGACCGGTGAACGGGCGAGTGCGCTTCGACATCGGTTTCGACCTGACCACCACCGCCGGCCGGCGGTGGGCGTCGACGCTGCAGATCCTGCTCGACACGATCGCCGACCCCGGGCCGATTCCTGATCCTGCCCTGATCGCGCAGATCGGCCACCTGGAACGTGCCCTGATCAGCGGGTTGCTGGCCAATCAGGGGCACTCGATGAGCGAAGCGATCCTCAGGAGCGGCGAGGACTCCGACAATCCGGCAGCGGTGCGCAAAGTCCTCGACCTACTTCAGGCGGCACCGGGGGCCCAGCACACTGTCCCCGATCTCGCCGAGGCCGCCGGGGTCGGCGTGCGACAACTGCAAAAACTGTTCCTCGATCGGTTCGAGATGAGCCCGTCGGAGTATGTGCGCAATCTGCGCCTCGACGGGGTGCGGGCAGATCTGCTCGAACGCGACCCCGACTGCACGGTGAGTGAGGTCGCGTTCCGGTGGGGGTTCAACCACCTCGGCCGGTTCGCGCAGTATTACGAGCAGAAATTCGGCGAAACTCCTTCGCGGACACTCGGCACCCGCCAGAGCTGACGACGGCGCCGTTGCCCTGTCAGCGACGCTCTCTGCGCCGGTTCGCCTACTGGACGAACAGTAGCGCAAACCGGATATTCAGACCCCTGCGCCGGCTCTAACGTGAATCTCAACCGGAAGTGAGCTAGGTAACAGGAAACGAAGAGGCCGTCTCAGGTCACCGATCGCCCCGAAGGGGTCCCGGCCCTGGGATGCACGCGCGAACCCGTTGCCGGACAAGCTCACCCGTCTCACCAACGTAGCCAGCGGTGCTTTGCGCACCCCTCCACAGGAGAGTGAACCGTCATGTCGGCAACCCCGAAATTCGCGCACGTTGTCTTCCAGACCGCCCAGCCCACCGAAATGCGGGACTTCTACTGCGCCGTCCTCGACGGTCACGTCGTCTACCAGGACAAGGCATTGTGCTTCATCACCTTCGACGAGGAGCACCACCGCGTCGCCCTGCTGACCCCGCCGATGCCCCTCGAACGCAAGAGCCCGATCACCGCGGCCGCACATCACGTCGCCTACACCTTCGACCACCTCGACGACCTCCTCGACCGATACGAGCTGCTCCGCGGCAAAGGGGTTCTGCCCGCCGTCTCCATCGCACACGGGGTGACCACCTCGCTGTACTACCAGGACCCGGACGACAACTTCGTCGAGATGCAGATCGACAACTTCGCCGAACCCGAGCAGGCCACCGAGTACATGCACGGTCCCGAATACGCCGGCGACTCCGTCGGGCCCGCGTTCGACCCCGAGGCGATGCTGGTTTCCCGCCGCAGCGGTGCATCCGTCGACGAGCTCACCAACCGCGCCTGGGCGCTGAAGGCCGATCTGCCCGACCCGATGACCGTCCTCGTCGGCGCCCACTGACCTGACCCACCCACCCACGACCCGGGGAGGCCCATCATGACCACCACCTCCGACATCGCGCCCACCACCGAGTCCGGCATCGATCCGAAGCGTTTCCGGGATCTGATGGCCCGGGTCTGCGCACCGGTGACGATCGTGACCACCACCGACGGCGACGGCCCGCACGGGGCGACGGCGAGCTCGTTCGCGGCCCTGTCCCAGGATCCGCCGCTGATCACCGTGGCCTTCGACCGCCGGTCGGCACTGCTGGCCAGGATCGTGGCCGCGGGCCGGTTCGGGGTCAACCTGCTCCACCACGGGCAAGAGGACCTCGCGATGCGTTTCGCCAGCCGTGGAACCGGCGGCGAACGATTCACCGGAACCTCCTGGCACACCGACACCCGACTTCCCCGCCTCGACGATGCCGCCGGCTGGGTGACCTGCGAGCTGTGCGACACCGTCGAGGGCGGCGACCACCTGCTCCTGATCGGTCTGGTCACCAAGGCCTGCAACGTCGAACGGCCGCCACTGGTCTACGCCAACCGCACCTTCGGCACCCACTCCCGGTTCACCGAACGTCCCCGCCGACCGATCATCGACCACATCACCGCCTGCACCCCGGACTGACGCCCCCGTTCGGTCCGGTCAGGCCGCCCTCCCCCCGTCCGAAGAACTTCGAAGGAATTCCCGATGACTACCGTCACCGATACCCCGCACACCACCGTCCCCAGTGCCGACGAGATCGTCGGCCGCGTCCGCGATCTGCAACCGCTGTTGGCGAAGAACTCCGCCCAAGGGGAAGCGGACCGCCGCGTCGTCGAGGAGTCGATCACCGCCCTCACCGACGCCGGCGCCTTCAAGATCGCCCAGCCCCGCCGCTACGGCGGCTACGAGACCTCGATGCGCATCATGCTCGACGTGTCCGCGGCAGTAGGCGAGGCCGACGGCGGCACCGCCTGGGTGGTCACCCTCTGCAACGTCTGCGCCTGGCTGACCGGCCTGTTCCCCGAAGAGGCACAGGACGACGTCTGGGCCGACACGCCTGATGCGAAGGTGTCCGGAGTGCTCTCCCCGACCTCGGAGGCAGTCAAGGTTGATGGCGGCTTCAAGGTGACCGGCCGCTGGTACTACAACTCCGGCTCCTGGCACGCGAGCTGGGCGGTCCTGGGCATCCCGATCACCAACGCGGACGGCGAGGTGATCGACCAGGGACTCGCGCTGATCCCCCGCACGGATCTCGGTTTCGAGGAAACCTGGTTCGTCGCCGGCATGAAATCCTCCGGGTCGAACTGCCTGATCGCCACCGACGTATTCGTCCCCGAGCACCGCATCCTGCCCGTCCCCGCCGCGATCGGCGGCGACTACGCCACCGAGCACACCGACGAGATCCTGTACCGGTCGGCGTTCGTTCCGCTGCTCTCGCTCGTGCTTGCCGGCCCGCAGCTCGGCATGGGACGCAAGGCCCTCGAACTGGTCACCGCCAAAGCCGACACGAAGGCCATTTCCTACACCTTCTACACCGCCCAGTCCGACTCGGTGGCCTTCCAGCTCCAGATCGCCGAGGCCGCGATGCTCATCGACACCGCCCACCTGCACGCCTACCGGGCCGCCGACGACATCGACACCGCCGCGGCGAGCGGCGTCTACCCCGACGTGATCGCCCGTACCCGTGTCCGCGCCGACACCGGCTGGGTCCTCGACCACATCACCAAGGCCATCAACATCCTCGTCTCCGCACACGGCGCCGGCAGCTTCGGGGAAAACAACCCGCTGCAACGCATCTGGCGTGACTCGAATGTCGCTGCACGCCATGCGGTCACCTTGCCGGCAGTCAACTACGAGGTCTACGGCAAGGCCCTCCTCGGCCGCGACGACCAGATCACTCCTCTCATCTGACCATCCAACCCGCGGGTGAGGCGGCCGACGGCGCTCACACGCATCCGCCTCACTCGAACGGAGACGACCTCATGCGTACACTCAGCACTGTGGTACAGAGCCACCGCCTTGCGGCGCACCTGTATCCCTCGGAGCACCGGAACCCGCAAGTGCCGCTGCTCGTTGCCCTGCACGGTGGTCTCTACACCGGGCGGTACTTCGATGTGCCGGGCTCGGCTGCCGGATCGTTCGCGGAAATCGCCAACCGCAATGGATTCGACCTGATCACCATCGACCGCCCCGGATACGGCGACAGTGACCCTCTTCTCGCGGAAGAGAACACGTTCGCCCGGCAAGCCGAACTACTCGACAACGGCATCGAAGAACTACTCGCCTCGGACGACAACGCTGCCGGTGTCGTACTCGTGGGGCATTCCATCGGCGGGATGATTGGCCTCGAGATCGCCGCCCGGCGTCCTTCCTGGTGTCTGTTCGGGATCTCGGCCACGGGGATGGGCGCACGCATTCCCTCTCACGGCGCGGCCGAAGAACTCGGCGCCCTGCCCCTGCACGGGATCGTGGACGTCCCGATACCCGAGCGGGAAAAGCTGTGGTACGGACCGGAGGGCAGCTACACCGCGGCGGCAGTCGAGGCCGCACGGCACTCCTATGCCCCGGCGCCCATGGTAGAACTGGCCGCTGCACCGAGGTGGGCGGCCACACGGCTCGACCCTGTCGCCGCCGACATCGACGTCCCGGTACACCACGCCCTCGCCGAATTCGATGCACTCTGGGACTCTTCCAGCGACGCCCGCGAACTCTTCATTTCGAAGTTCCCCGGCGAGCTCCGCGTCACGTCCGAGATCGTCCCAGGTGTGGGCCATTGCCTCGACCACCACCTCACCGGCGCTGCCCTGCATCTGCGGCAGCTTGCCTTCGCCCTCGACTGTGCCTTGGCTTCCCACTCCACGCGCCCACGCCGGGGCGTCTCTGCTCCTGCACGCTGACTCACCGAATCGAAGGTAAGAAAAGCCATGTCCGACAACACCACCCATCCCGACTGCCTGATGTGCGTCCAAGAGAAGTCCGGTCAAGACGCGGCCGTCTTCCGCGACAACCTGTGGGCCGGGGAAATCGTTACCGGCATGGAGGTGCCCGGCTGGTTCGTGCTGCGAGCCCGCCGGCACGCCGAACGCATCACCGGCCTCGACGACACCGAACTGGACACCCTCGGCCGCCGGGCGCGCGATCTGACCGCAGCAGTCACCGAGGTCACCGGCGCCCCCGCGACCTATTTGATGGTCTTCGGGGAAAACCACAAGCACTTCCATGCCCTCATCGCCGCCCGAGGGGACGACGTTCCCGCCGACCGGCGCAGCGGCAACATCCTCAAACTCGTCACCGAACGGGCAGATCCCGTGGCCGCCGCCGGGCTGCTTCCCGCGGTACGGGAAGCGTATGCCCGCCATGCGTCGGCGACCATTTCTGCCGACGGTTCCGCGCCGGTCCATCACGCGACACACCAGAGGTGAACACCATGGCGACGATCTTGCAGCCAGAACAGCATTCACACTCCTCCAGCGGAGGGACACGCGAGATCGTCGGATTCGCCCTGCGCTGGGCGCCGTTCGACAGCGGTGACGAATACATCCTTCCCCAGTTCGGGATCACGCCTGCGACGTTCTATCGACGGCTTGCGGAGATCCTCCGCGACGGCCACACCCGTCTCGATCACGGTGTCCGCGAGATTCTCACCGGATTGTGCCGCAACAGACTGCCCGACGCTCCGTTCAGCGATCAGGTGCCGACCCGGTGACCGGACACCTGACCGAATTCTGCGACACCGGCTACCGGACAGATGTTCTCGACGCCGACAGCGCCCGGCTCGTGGCGATGACCGATGGCGACCTGGACACCCTGGATGCGCTGATCGCCGACGGCGCGCGCTACATTCACTCCTCGGGCGAGATCGACACCAAGCGCGAGTACCTGACGAAGCTGGCCACCGGCCAATTCAGGTATGCGGCGGTCACCGCGGAGAATCCTCACGTAACCGCTCTGGGATCAACCATCGCGCTCACCTACCGCATGCACGCGCAGCTGATCTTCCCCACCGGTCCACGCCAGATCCATGCCCGCGCCACCGCGGTCTGGCGGCGATACGACGACAGAATCCGTCTCGAGCTGTTCCAGTCCACCCCGATGCCGGCCGAGTCCTGATCGCCGTGTCGTCCACCCCGCCCTACCCGCCCGGACCATCCGTGGTGGGACCCGGCTACGCGGTCGCCGAGCGCGCGATCTCCAGCAGCGCTCGCGCCGCCCCGCTGGTCTCCTCACGCCTGCTCAGGACCAGCAACTCCGCGACGATGCCCGATTCTTCCAGGGGACGAAATGTCAGACTCGGGATCGCGATGTGCGCGGTCTGCGCCGGAACCAGCGCCACCCCGAGCCCGGCGGAAGCCATGGCAAGCACGCTCAGAGTGCTCGACAGGTGCCGAACGCGGTCGGGGGGATGTCCACCGAGTTGCGCCTTCAGGTCGTCAACCGTCGAATCATCCTCGCCGCCCTCCGAATACACGAGCAGCAGCTCCGCCCCCAGGTCCCGGAACGGGACAGTGCTTCGGTCAGCAAGCCGGTGCCGATCCGACATCGCCACAACCAGCGGCGAGGTCCCGATTCGGTCGGCGCGCAGGTCCGGATGCACCACCGCACCGAATCCCGGGCTGTACCCGACGTCCAGTTCACCGGACAGGATCGCCTCCCCCTGCGCCCGCGGCACCAGCTCCCGCAACTCGATCCGAGCCTGCGGGTACCGCCCGTGGAACACCTCCAGGTCCCGCCCGAGCTTGCCGATCAGCACCGCCACCCCCGCGAAACCGACACGCACGGAGCCGATCTCACCGCGCAGGGAGCGCTGCGCCGTCGTCTTCGCCCACTCCGCCTGGGCCAGCGCGCGCCGAGCCTCGACCAGGAAGGCGGTGCCGGCCTCGGTCAACTCGACGCGGCGGCTGGTCCGCACGAACAACGGCCCACCCAGTTCCTTCTCGAGCGCCCGAACCTGCATGCTCAGCGTCGGCTGCACCACATGCAGCCGCTCCGCGGCGCGGCCGAAGTGCCGCTCTTCGGCGACCGCCACGAAGTACCGCAGATGACGCAATTCCACCGCTCACCACCACTCATCATTTCAAATGATCAATCAGTCAGATCTTTCTCATTGTAGTGATGACGGGTGGGGAGCACGCTGAAAGAGGACCGCCCGACACCTCGGGCCCGACACCCTACGCCACGAAAGCGAAGAACGAATGGATTCCTACCTCGCCGACCGACGAGCGATCGACGACCTCATGACCGGCTGGATGCGCCGCGACCTCGCCCAGTGGGATTCGATGCGGGAACTCTTCCACCCGGACGGAGTCATCGAAATCACCTGGTTCCGAGGACTGTTCACCGACTTCGTCGACGCATCCGCTCGTATGGGTGCCTCCGACCTGAGAACCAAGCACGTGATCACCGCGCCAGTCGTGACGTTCCACGGGGACCGAGCGGTCGCCGAGACCAACGCGATCGTGGTCGCTGAGAACGGGAAACTGAGACTCGGCTGCCAGAGCCACAACCGCTTCTACGACCGCATCGAAAAACGCGACGGCACCTGGAAGATCATCGACCGGCGCAGCATCTACGACATGGGCTCATTTACCTTCCCCTGCGGCATCGTCGACATCGACGCCGACACCGTCGCGAAGTACCCGCCCGAGTACGCCGCCCTGGCTTACCTGCTCGACAAGAGCGGCTTCCCCGTCACCGGCGCTTTCGCCACCAAGGGCAGCGACCTCGAAACCACCATCAAACAATCAGCACAGCTGTGGTTGGAGGACAAGCAATGACCACCCGTATCACCGACGTCCGTGTGTTCGACGGCGAACAGCTACTCCCCGACCGCAAGGATGTCACCTTCGACGCCACCGGGATTCTCGCCATCGACCCCGCAGGCACCAACCATGGACGCGAAACCGTCACCGACATCGACGGTTCCGGCGCCACCCTGCTGCCCGGGCTTATAGACGCACACATTCATTTACACAGCAGCGACACTCTCCAGCAGCTCGCGGGCTTCGGCGTGACCACCGGCCTCGACATGGCCACCTGGCCGGCCGGGAAACTCGCCTCACTCCGCGACATCGCCGGACGCGAGGGTCTCGCCGACCTCCGCAGCCCCGGCCTGCCTGCGATCGGTCCTGCCGGCAACCATGCCCGCTTCGTTCCCGAAGAGGCTGTGGTCACCAACCCCGACCAGGCAGCGCGATTCGTCGACGCACGCAACGCCGAGGGCGCCGACTACATCAAGATCGTGGCCGAGGCACCCGGCGATGGCGGACCGGATCAGCCCACCCTGACCGCACTCGTGGACGCTGCGCACAAACACGGGAAGAAAGTCATTGCGCACGCCGCCACTCCCGGTGCCTTCGCAATGGCACTCGACGCCGGGGCCGACATTTTCACCCACATTCCGCTGGGGTCGCCCCTGGACGCCGACACCGTAAAACGCATGGCCGACAACGACGCGGTTGCCGTCCCCACCTTGACCTTGATGGAAGGGATCGCATCGTCACACGGGAACGCGCAGGCGTTCGCCGGATCGCTGAGCAGCGTGACCGCACTGCAGCAGGAAGGCGTCACGGTGCTGGCGGGCACGGACGCCAACACCGAACCCGGTGCCCCCACTCAGGTCGCACACGGGACGAGCTTGCACCACGAACTCGAACTGCTCGTCGACGCCGGCTCCACTCCCATCGAGGCGTTGCGCGCGGCGACCAGCCGCACCACCGACGTGTTCGACCTACCCGACCGCGGCCGCATCCGTCCCGGTCTGCGTTCGGACCTGCTGCTCGTCGACGGCGATCCCACCGCCTCGATCGCAGCGACCGGCAACATCCGCGCCGTCTACATCGCCGGAGTACCCGTTCTCCGATCCGCCACCGAATAGGGAGCACCCATGAAGATCATCACCCTCGAAGAGCACTACCTCGACCCCGCGATCGCCGCCGCCAGCGCCCCCCTCGCCCGAGAGCTGAGCCCCGATTTCGCGGCCGCCTACGATCCCGCCAGCGGACTCAGCTACACCCCCACGGCACAGGTACTGCAGGATCTCGGCGAAGGCCGGATCGCCGACATGGACACCCACGGCATCAGCATGCAGGTCCTGTCGTGCCTGACCACCCAGCAGGTCCCGGCGGACGTGGCACCGGAACTGGTCCGCGCCGCCAACGACACCGCCGCGGCCGCCGTCCGCGCTCACCCGGACCGCTTCGCCGCGTTCGCCGCCCTGCCGACCACCGCCCCCGACGCGGCCGCCACCGAACTCGCCCGCTGCATCGACGACCTCGGATTCGTCGGCACCATGATCAACGGCCGCACCGACGGACAGTTCCTCGACGCACCCCGCTTCGACCCGATCCTGGCCACCGCCGCCGCCCGCAATGTGCCGATCTACCTACACCCGGCGGTGCCGCCCCGCGAAACCTCCGACTCCAACTACGCGGGGCTGGCGCCGCTGGTCACCGCGCGGCTGCAGACCAGCGCCTGGGGCTGGCATCAGGAAACCGCCGTCCACTTTCTGCACCTGGTGCTCTCCGGAGTCCTCGACCGCTACCCGAACCTGCAGTTCATCCTGGGGCATTGGGGCGAGATGATCCCCTTCTACCTCGACCGGCTCGACGAAGCCCTGCCGCAGTCACTGACCAATCTCGACCGCGCCATCTCAGACTACGTCCGAGGCAACGTCTACATCACCCCGTCGGGGATGTTCAGCCAGGCGCAACTGCAGTTCTGCGTGGAAACCCTCGGCGTCGACCGGATCCTTTACTCCGTCGACTATCCCTTCCTCGGCAACGATGGTGCGGTCGCCTTCCTCGAAGAAGCAAACCTACCCGACGAGGCGAAACACCAGATCGCCCACCAGAACACCGAAAAGCTCCTCGGCGTCTGACACACCACCACGGGCCGACGCGCCAATCATCTCGGCACAGAGCCGCAACTCCATGCGCATCGACCCAACAAGAAAGGTTCACCCCCAAATGAAGACCGCCACACTGCTCCGCGTCGGAGCACGGATAGCCACCGGATCCACCTACGCTGTGCTCGGCTGGGACGCCCTCCGCACCCCCGGCGCACGTGTGCAGATGGCCACCGGCGCTCTCGACGCGATCCGGAAGATCCTGCCGTTGCCACAGAACGACGAACTGATCGTCCGCGGCAACGCTTCGGTACAAGCAGTCGGAGGGTCACTCCTCGCGGTCGGCGTCTACCCCCGAGCCTCCGCACTGGCCTTGGTTCTTTCCCTCATTCCCACGACCATCGCCGGACACAACTTCTGGGCAATCGACGATCCCGCCGCGCGCAAGCTGCAACGGACCCAATTCCACAAGAACGTCGCCATGTTCGGCGGACTGCTCTTCGCAATGGTCGACTCCACCAACTACCGCCGCGCACCGGCACCGAAGACTCAATTGGCGTCGTGACGTCCTAACCACCGACACTCCCGGCACGCCGACCAGCGCCAGTACCCATGGTGTACGTCTATCAGTCAACTCACATCCGCCGTGAGCAAACGCTTCCCACAGGTCTGATACCACCTGCTGCGCCTATTTCACCCTGACGGTGGCGCTCCCAGTGGGTCGCACAGGTGCTGCAGCAAGACTTGGGCCGCGCGCCCCAACGCTACGCAGCGAAACAGGTGTGATTGGCAGCCCCTCTTACGCGTGATTGCCGCACCATCAGTTCGGGGAGATACCAAGGCATGCACCATCGCTCGCCACAGGTGAAGATCCCTCCATCCCTCGGGTGTTCACCCAATAGGCCATGTTGGGTTCACCTATTAGGCCCGGGATCGGACTCGGACCCTACTTTCTGCGCATTCGACGCTGTGACGCCCGCTTCTTCGGTCGGTGTGCGAGACGTTCGACTCTGTGGTGCGGTGAATCTGGCGAACCCGTGCCCGATAATGGGTCATTTTCGACGGACAGGCGAGGTCGGCCACCGGGATCCGTGGATTCCGTTGCCGGGGCGGGGTAGCTATCTGCCCGGTCCCCTGGCAGCCAGAGATGCTGCGTGGCGAGTGACGGAGAGTGGGTGCTGCGACGCCGCCGTCGGGGTCGGCGTTCGGGTTCCGGCTCGCCGATGAACCGCCCCCAGGAATCGAGAACCTCGCGCCGGGTGGCCCAGTCGTGGAGATTGAGGATGTTCAGGGCGGCGAGGGTGAATCCGGCGAGCAGGGTATAGCGGCGGAGTCCGCAGCCTCGGAAGTACCCGCGGTGCACACCGAGCCGGTTCTTCTTCAGGTCGGCGAACACCCTCTCGATACCGACCCTGCGGTGATAGGGCGCCTCCCAGGCCAGGGTGCCGTGCTGGAACGGCATCCGCAGGTCCGGGTAGTCCGTGTCGGACAGGGTGATCGTGCACCCGCAGCCGAAGGGTGTACCCGGGCAGGATGGACGGCGGGCCCGCGGTAACGGCGTGCCCCGTCGGGTTGGCGGGCGTCGTGCGTGACGAAGACGTAGGCCTGGCGGGCCTGGTGCCGGCGGTCGAGCCGCCCGCGCACGCCGACGTCCATCTTGGTGTCGATCGGCTCGATGTCGTGCAGCCCCGCAGGAAGACTCACCAAACTCGGATTCACCTCGCTTCCCCTCGTGGGACCGCTGGGTACACGCGAGCCCGAGGGCTGGCGGCCAGCTCTTGGTCGAGAACCGCCGCGGACCCTAGCCGCTACAGCGACTTCGCGATGATTCCCTTCATCACCTCGTTGGCGCCCGCGTAGATCTTCTGGACGCGGGCGTCCTCGTACATCCGGGCGATCAGGTACTCACGCATGTACCCGTAACCACCGTGCAACTGCACGCACCGGTCGATCACCGCACACTGCTGCTCGGTGAGCCAGTACTTGACCATCGCCGCCTCGGACGGATCCAGTTCCCCGCGCAGGTGCGCCTCGATGCAATGGTCCAGGAACACCGCACACGTGCGGGCGATGGTCTGACACTCGGCCAACTCGAACGCCGTGTTCTGGAACTCGAACAGACTGTGCCCGAACGCCTGCCGCGACTTCGTGTACGCCACGGTGTCCTCCACCGCACGAGTCATCGCCCCGGACGCCTGCGCGCCGATGATCAACCGCTCCTGCACCAACTGCGCCATCAACTGCCCGAAACCCTGCCCCTCCGCCCCGAGCAGATTCGACACCGGCACCCGCACATCGGTGAACGACAACTCCGACGTGTCGGCGCCGTGCTGACCGACCTTGTCCAACACCCGCCCGACGGCGAACCCGGGGCAGTCCCGCAGATCCACGATCAGCAGCGCCACCCCCTTCGCGCCGACCTTCGGGTCGGTCTTGACCGCCAGCACGATCATGTCCGCGGACGCGCCGTTGGTGATGAACGTCTTCGACCCGTTGACGATGTACTCGTCGCCGTCCCGGATCGCGGTGGTCTTGATCGCCTTGAGATCCGACCCGGCGCCGGGCTCGGTCATGCCGATGGCACCGAGGATCTCCCCGGTCGCCATCCCCGGCAGCCACGCCGTCTTCTGCTCCTCGGTGCCGTACTCGAGGAGGTAGTGCGCCACGATCCCCGAATGCACCGAGATGCCGAGCGCGAGGTCGCCGGCATAGCCCTGGGCCTCGAACACGGCGAGGTCGTGGGCGAACGTGCCGCCACCGCCGCCGTACTCCTCCGGGATCGAGCACAGCAGCAAGCCCAGTTTGCCTGCGGCGAGCCATACCTCGCGGTCGATGCGATGCTGAGCGTCCCACTTCTGGTGGTGCGCGACCACCTCGCGTTCGAAGAACCCGACCGCGAGTTCGGACAGAGCCCTCACCTCGTCGTCGTGCCAGGAGGGTGTGTGCTTGTTCATGATGTTTCTTTCTCGGATGGTGTCGTTGCGCGGGGCTCCGCAGTCGGGAGCCGCGCGCGGGGCGTTGGTCTTGGCCTCTGCGTTTACCGGTGGGGCACGGTGAGGTGGCTGGAAGGATGTGTCCTTCCAGCCACCACGGTTTCTCAGATTCGAACTCGTCAGACTTCTTCGACCGCAGCGGGTTGCGGTGCGACTTCTACCGCGGCGCTCGGTGCTCTGCGCTTGGTGATCGCGAAGACGGCGAGGAGGACGACGAGGACGATCAGCACGACCCAAGACATGGCGTTCGCCGGCGAGGGCGGTGGATTGATCACCCCGTTGATGTACATCCACGCGGTCGCCACGGCTCCGAAGACGGACGTACCGATCAGGAAAGGCCGGTACTCGTGCGCGCGGACGGTGAGCACGATGGCGCCGATGGTGATCAGGACGTACGGAAGCACCCACAGGTACACGACCAGTGGTGCGACCGTGTAGTACGCCGACACCACATCTCCCGCGGTGAAGACGAGGGCGGCGACGAGGACGAATCCGGCGATGGACATGACCGCGATGCTGACGAAGGGGCTGTGGTGGCGAGGATGGATCTTGCCCAGCGGAGCGGGCAGGATTCCGTCGCCGGCGAGGGTCATGGCGAATCGCGCACCGTAGTTGATGAAGCCGATGAGTGCGGCGAAGGTGGCGACCGCGAGGACCAGATCGCTGGCGGTGGCGACGCCGGAGCCGAGTCCGGCATGCAGCGCCAGCGCCGCGGGTGCCGACATTCCGGCCTCCAGTTCGGCGGATGCGGCCTGCAGTCCCGGGACCTGGAGAATGGTGACCAGGGGAAAGAGGCCGCCGAGGAGGACTGGGACGGACATGACCGCGAGAGGAACGTTGCGGCGAGGATTGCGAGTCTCCGCGGCGAGTGCGGTGCAGGATTCGAAGCCGACCAGGAAGGCCGCACCGACTGCCATGCCCTGGAGCGTTCCGCTGAGGCTGAACTCGCTGAGGCTGAACTGGTCCGCGAGATCGAGTCCAGTCTTGGCGGCGCTGGCGATGGTGATGACCAGGACGAGGGGGAACGACAGCACGGCGAGGGTCACTGCGATCCACACCGAGGTGTCGAGGCCTCGGTAGGCGATCGCGGCGGCGAGCGCGAGAGCGATGAGGAAGATTGCCAGTTGCGGCCCGAAGGACAGGGCGCTATCGACCCCGTGGGAGAGCAAGAAGCTACCGGCGAAGATCCCGACGACGGCGGCGAGTGCTCCGATCGCGGCGATGAACCCGGCGAGTAGAGCGGCCGCGGTCAGGTATCGGGCCCAGGGGCCGAACACCTCTCCGATGTAGGAGTAGAGCGATCCGGTGGCGACGTATCGCCGGGCGAAGGCGGTGACTGCTCGCCCGACGCAGACGACGGCGATCGTGGAGAGAAGTGACGCCTGCCATGCGTTGGTGCCGGCGGTGCTGAACACGAGCAGGGGCACCAAGGCGATGCCGACTGCTGGGAAGAAGGAGGCCAGGGACAACGAGACGAGTGAGGCCCTGCCCAAACGTCCCGTTTCGAGATGCGCCTCCGTGGTGGGGTCGCCGCCTGGTGTGGGGGTGGAGGGGTTCGTCATGTCAGGCCGCCTTCGACGCTGTGGCGATGCACGCCGGGTGCTTTCGGTGTGATCCGGTTCTGTCGACGGTGGATTCCTGCTCGGTCATGTGAGCTCCTTCGGTGAGGGTGACTTGACCGGGGTGTGACGACGCGCACTCCGATCGATGAGCGAGAACGCTACTGCCGTGATACCGCTAACACAAGAGGTTTTATGTTAAAAGTATCAGCGGGTGGGTTTCCCGCCCCCACCCTCTCGCCGGGGACGACCGCGCCCTCCGCCCGGCGAGACGGCGTGCCGGTCACCATTGCCGTCAGTTCGGGCGTGCTGGAACGAATCTCACGGGGAGCTCGATCGGGCCGGTGTTCCCGGTCGGTGGCCGATGGCTGGGCGGGGCGGAGAATCGCGGCTGGGTGACGCGCTGCGAAAGGGCTTGCAGCGCTTCGCGGATGTCGAGGCGGGCGACGAAGTGCCCGAGGCAGTGATGTCGCCCTCCCCCGAAACCGAAGTGGGGGGCGCGCTTGGCCGTGATGTCGAAGCTCGCCTCTCCGACGGCGAGGGGGTCGGTGCCGGCGGAGTAGGACATGAGGTGGAGCACCGTCCCCTCCGAGATGTCGACGCCCTGGAAGGAGAAGTCCTCGATGGCCAGTCGAGTGGTCCAGTGGATCGTCGGATTGAAGCGAATGACTTCCTCGACGGCCTGGGCGGCGAGTTCCGGCCGGTCGGCGAGCAGCGCCCATTGATCGGGGTGATCGACGAAGGCCTGCATCATCAAACCGAGTTGGCTGCGGGTGGTGTCCATGCCGCCGAAGATCAGGCTGGTGATCAGCTCCCGAAGTTCCTGATCGCTCAGCCGGTCCCCGTTCTCGTCCGTTGCGATAACCAGTTGCGAGACGAAGTCCTCGGTGGGCTGGATGCGGCGCTGGGCGACGAGTTCGTCGGCGCGGGCGTAGAGGGCGAGGATTGCGGCTTCGATCGTGGCACGCTGCTCGGCGATCTCGGGGCCGAAGGCCAGCCCCATGTCGGCCGAGAGCTGCGTGAGCTCGCGCCAATCCTCTTCGGGTAGGGCGAGCAGCCGGCACAGGGCGCGAGACGAGTACGGTTCGGCGAAGTCCGTCATGAACTCGCACGCGCCGGAGTCGGCGAACTGCTCGATGACATCGTGGGCGAGTTCGCGGAAACTCTCGGTCATCGTCGCGATGACCGAGTGCGAGAACGCGGGGTTGACCAGCTTGCGGATGCGGGCATGGTCCTCACCCTCCATGCCGACCAGGGAGCTCTTCCACCAGTCCGAGAGCACACCGTCGGTGATGCCGTTCTGCGCGGGCCAGGACCAGCTTCCCTGCCGGAGGCGGCGATCCTTGAGCAGGGCACCCACCTCACCGTGACGTAGGACCGCGATACCGTAATTAGTTCGGGCATACCAGTTTCGCTTCCTGGCAGCACGGATCTCCTCGCCCATCGCGGAGAAACCCGGGTCGGTGATCTTCAGCAGATTGCCGTCGGTGGCAGATGTGATACTCATGTTTTAACTCTAACATTAGATGTTAGAGTTGCAAGTACTCGACTTTGCATTCTCGAGACCTATATGCTGTGAAGATAATGGATACAAATGACTCGGCGTCCGACTCCCGGACCCCCTCACCGGCGTCCCTGCTCGTTCGCAGTGTCATCCTGTCCCCGATCGGCGGTGAGGGGCTGGTCGCGCAGACCGTTCGCCGGCTCGGCGATGCCATCGGCCTGGGCATCTTCGACGTCGGAGCACGACTCCCCTCCGAGTCGGAACTGGCCGACCAGCTGGGGATCTCCGCGATGACCTTGCGCGAAGCACTCGCGGTGATGCGCGAAGCCGGCTACGTCGAGACCCGACGCGGGCGCCAGGGCGGCACCTACGTCAAACAGCTGGCACTTACGGTTCCCGAACGCGAGGCGCAGAAGCGGATCGCGACGATCACCGACGAGTACATCACCGACCTCACCGATTACCGCGTCGCCATCGGCGGTGAGAGCGCGGCGCTGGCCGCCGAACGCGCGACGC
Source organism: Rhodococcus koreensis (assembly GCF_017068375.1). Lineage (NCBI taxonomy): Bacteria > Bacillati > Actinomycetota > Actinomycetes > Mycobacteriales > Nocardiaceae > Rhodococcus > Rhodococcus koreensis. The sequence goes on along the minus strand of NZ_CP070609.1, from coordinate 8,456,076 downwards.
CCGAGGACCTCGACGGGATGCGGGAACTGATCGAACGTATGGACGCCGCAGAGGCATTCGAGGAATTTCGCAAGTGTGACGCAACCTTTCACGTCACCATCGCCTCGTGCACGCGGTCGCAAAGGCTGGCCCGGGCAGAGACGGAGCTGCAGGCCGAGTTGTCCCCACTGATGGGGGCGTTCCGAGTGGGCCCGCAAGCCCGGCGCACCTCCAATGACCAGCACCGCAAGATCTTCGCGGCGATCGAAGCCGGAGACGGCGAGCGAGCGCGCCGCCTGATGGCCGAGCACATGACGAGCAGCGCGGAAGCAATTCTGGGATTTACCCGCGCCGCAGCAAGCGCCGGCAGTTAACCCGACCTCAGTCGGTCGCGCGCGAGAGTGTGCCCGGCGCGCCACTGTGTTTCAGGGGTCTGTCGACCCTTTGCCGGTTGCCGGATCCCCGAAGCCCAGGCGCGCGAATAAGCGAAACACGCACGCCTGGGCCCGGGATCGACGGAGTGCGCCACCCTTCTGATCGCCGGCGCACTACCTCCTCCACGCCTGTTCGAGAGCCCGCGGGGATCCCGGGTGCCGCTCGCTCGGCATGCCTGACCGACATAGGGTCGGGGCGGAAGGGCGTGACGGCCATCTAGAGCCGGTGGGCGTGCTCCGGCTCGCTCAGCGACCACAGGTCGACCTCGCGGGTCGGGAGGGTGTGCCCGCCCCAGCTGCGTTGGTGCAGCCCCTCGTCCCGGTCGGCCCACAGCAGCAGGGTGCGGTGCCGGAGCGTGGCGTCCGCGGTCAATCCGAGGGCACCGTGCAGTTGGTGTGCCTGGGTGGCGACGTCAGAGGCGACATCGCCCGCGAGCGCTCGGGCCGCGGTGGCAGCGAAGCGAATCCGCTCGGGGTCTGCGGTGTGCAGTCGGCGAGCGAACTCGGCGATCGCCTCGTCGAGTTGGAGCTGCGCGATTGTCAGTCGGCCCAGCTCCTGTGCCACGGCGGGAAGCTTGATCAGGGGCCGGCCGAACTGGACCCGGCTGGAGACGTAGGCGCGGGCCTGCTCGATCGCGCCGGAAGCCGCGCCCGCGATTTCGTGGACGAGCAGGAACTGGGCCAGCACACCGTCGGGTCGATCCCCGAGGTCCTCCGGGGGGTCGGTTCGGTGCAGCGGGCGGCCCGCGACGTCACGGTCCACCGAACCCGGCACCGCCCGGGCTTCGGTGGTGCCGTCGGCGCCGACGACGACGGTCGCGATCGGATCCCAGACCCCGAACGAGTGCGCGCTGACAACGATTTGCCCGGGGGCTGTCGGCTGGACGGCGAGGGCGCGCGCAACCAGGGTCTGGCGGACGGGGAGGGCGGCGCCTGCGTGGGCGAGGGCGCGGGTGGCGGCGGCAGCGGCGTCGATGAGTTCGGCCGACCCGGCCAGCGCCTCGAAGCTGGTGCAATCGACGTCGTCGAGAATCGTGGTCCATCCCAATTCTTCGGCAACCTTCCACTGTTCGTGGAAGTGTTCGGCCTCCGAGACGAGACCGCCGGCAACCGGGAGTTCCCAGGTAGTCACCACATCGGCGACGATTTCCGCCAGTTGCGCGGCTTCGTCGGTGAGAATTGTCGTGCTCATTGCATTTCCTTCGTGACGATGGACAGCATGACCGGGGCGGCGCCGCCGCGCAGGCCCGACTTCGGGGAGGCGATCACGGCGGCGTCGAACAATGCGCGCACTCGCTCATCGCACCGGCCCAGCAGGGGCCGGACGAAGTCGAGCGTGGCCAACTCGAGTCGGTTTCCGAGGTACTTGCTGGTGGCGGCCTCGGCGACCGGGCTGCGTCCGGCGTCCAAGGCGGCCGCGATGTCCCGCGCGAGTGAGCGCAGAACCGTCAATTGTGCGGTCAGCACGCGCAGTGCGGCGCGGTCGGTGTCGTCGAGCACTTCGGCGTCGAGGACTGCGCCCAGGACCGGATACATCGACAGGAACCGTTCGGGGCCACCGCGTTCGAAGGCGAGCTGCGAGATGACCTGCTGCCAGCCGTGCCCCTCGGTGCCGATCAGCCACCGGTGGGGCACGTGCACGTCGTCGAAGACGACTTCGTTGAAGTGATGTCCGCCGTCCATGCCGATGATCGGTTGCACGTGCACCCCGGGCGCGGAGGTGTCGACCACGAACTCACTCAGGCCTGCGTGCCGGTACCCATCTGTGGAGGTGCGGGCGAGGACGTAGAGGTAGTCGGCGAAGTGGGCGCCGCTCGTCCAGACCTTGCGGCCGTTGATGACCCAGCCCTCGTCGGTGCGGGTGGCGGTGGTGCGGACGGCGGCCAGGTCGGAGCCGGCGTCCGGTTCGCTCATCCCGAGCGCGAAGCTGATCTCGGCCCGGGCCAGTCGCGGACAGAATTCGTCCTGGAGCGTCCGGCTGCCGTGACGGATCAGGGTCGGGCCGATCTGCCGTTCGCCCGCCCAGTGGTAGGAAACCGGGGCGCCGGCCCGGAGCAGTTCCTCGGTGACCGCAAGGCGGGAGAGGTTCGATTCCGCGGCGCCGCCAAGGTCCTTCGGCCAGGTCAGCGCGAGGAGTCCGCGCCGCCCGAGTTCCCGGCTGAACTCGGGGTCGGCGTCGCCGCCCCAGGCATCGCATCGGGGTTCGTAGTCCCACTCGGCGCACAATTCGCGCACCGCCGCACGCAGCGTTTGTTCTCGTGTAGTCATCGTGTCCTGGCTTGTCATCGGCCCTCGAAGGTCGGGGTACGTCGGGTGGTGTAGGCGTCGAGCGCCTCGATCGAATCGGATGTGGTCATCGCCACCGCCTGGTGTGAGGCGATGAGATCGAGCGCCGACCGCAGATCGCCGGTATCGGATTGGCGTACCGCGTTCTTGATCATCTGGACGGCCACGGGTGGCTGCCGGGCGATCTGGGTGGCGAAGGCGTCGAGTCGGGTGTCGAATTCGTCGGCGGCGCAGACTTCGTCGACGAGGTTCCAGCCGAGGGCCTGTTCGGCGGCGATGAACTCTCCGGTCCACAGCAGACGCAGCGCGCGGGGTCTGCCAATCAGCCGCGGGAGGTAGAAGCAGCCGCCGTCACCGGGTACCAGGCCGACGCGGATGTACCCCTCGGAGAACCGGGCCGCCGCCGAGGCGATCCGGTAGTCACACATCAGGGCCATGTCCATCCCGGCGCCGACGGCGGGCCCGCTCACCCCGGCAATCAGTGGTTTGGTCAGGTCGTCGACCGCGCGGGCGACCTGGTGGACCGTGTCGGTCATCAGTTTCCGGTTGGTCAGCGGTGTGCGATCGATCTCGCCGATGTCGGCGAGATCGGCGCCGGCGCAGAAGGCCTCACCCGTGCCGCGGACCACGATCACCCGCACCCGCTCGTCCCGCTGGAACTCGCGCAGCGCCCGCGCCCAGTCCTCGAGCATGTCCACGGTGAAGGAATTCTTCTTCTCGGGCCGGTTGAGGGTGATGCGCCCGATGTGGTTGTCGATGGTGACGACGAGGTCACCTCCGGAGGAAGTCATGACAGTGCGTCTCCATTCACGGTGATATGCCCGGTGGGGGTCGGGGGCCGACCAACAGTGGTCATGCCCGGGCTCCGCTGCGATGGTCGGTCCAGGACCGACTCGGTGTGCTGCCCCTGCGCCGGGCAGTGCCGGCGCAGTTGGGCCGGTGTCTCGGAGTACCGGACCGGGTGCCCGATCAGCTGGTACGGCCCCTCGGTGGGGTGTTCGGCGAAGGTCAGCAGCCCGCCGTCCTGCGCGTAGCGGCTGGTCGCACTCTCGGCGAGGCTGTAGACCGGATGCGCCGGGATGCTTGCGTCGTCGCACAGGCGCTGCCACTCGGCGGTGCTGAACTGTGCTGTCAGGGAGCGCATTCTGGCGTACAGAGCATCGGAATTCGCGATGCGGCCGGCCATGGTAGTGAACCGGGGATCGGTTGCCGCTTCGGGGTCGCCGGCGAACTCGAAGAAGTCCCGCCAGTTCGCGTCGTTGTAGGGCAGAATGCACATCCACCCGTCCGAGGTTCGGCAGGCTTTGCGTTCGCGGCTGAGCACCCGCCGGTAACCGAAATCGCTCTCGTGGGACGGATCGAGTGTTGCTCCGGCGAGATGCTCGACGAGGTTGAAGGCGATCATGGTGTCCGCCATCGGGATTTCGACGTGCTGTCCGCGTCCGGTGCGGTCCCGGTAGTGCAGGGCGGCGAGTACCGATTGCACCATCATCAGCCCGCACACCTTGTCGGCGACCACCGAGGGGATGTAGTTCGGCTGTCCGGAGACTTGCTCGTTGAGCCACACCAGCCCGGTGGCCGCCTGGATGATGTCGTCGTAGGCGGCATTGTCCCGCATCGCCGAGTCGGAACGAAATCCTTGTGCGGTGGCGTACACCAGACGTGGATTGACTGCGGCCACGTCCGCCCATCCCAGTGACAGTCGCGCGAGGGCGCCGGGGCGAACATTGGTGATGAAGGCATCCGCGGTCTCGAGCAACGCGAGTAGCGAATCTCGATCGGATGCATCCTTGAGATCGAGTGTGACACTTCGCTTGTTGCGGTTGAGATTGAGGGTGGGGCCGCCCATCCCCGGATGGCGTTTCGGTTCGAACTGCCGGGTCGGATCCCCGCCGGGAGCCTCGACCTTGATCACATCCGCGCCGAGGTCGCCGAATTGCTGACCGGCGTAGGGGCCCATGATGACCGTGGCCAGTTCGATCACGCGAAGTCCTTGCAGGGGACCGCCCTTCGCAACGGGATGGGTGGATGGTTCCCGCGGGCCGGGGGGAATGGATGTGCTCGATGCGATCGAACCGGTGTTGTCGTGCTTCACCCCATAATGAAAGCCCCGATGACGATCTATATCCAATACTAATTATGGCACCATTAATATTATGGACGATATGGATTTTTCGCGGCGGCTGCTCGAGCAGTTCGTCGTGGTCGCCGAAGAGCGGCACTTCACCCGCGCTGCCGAGCGACTGTCCATGAGTCAGCCGCCCCTCACTCAGGCGATCAAACGCCTAGAGAAGGCCATCGGGGTGCCGCTGCTGGAACGAAGCACCCGCCAGGTGCAACTCACCCCCGCCGGGAAGGCGTTCGCTCTCGATGCACGGCACCTCCTGGACGCGCAGAGTTCCGCGGCCGAACGTGCCAGACGGATCGCGCAAGGTGCGGAGGGAACGTTACGCCTCGGATTCGTCAGCGGCGCCTCCTACGTCTCGGTCCCCCGTCTGATCGGCATGGTGCACGACAACCTGCCGGGACTGCGCATCCACCTCTATCAACGCACCTCCGCCGAACTCGCCGACATGGTGCGCAGCCGGCGGTTGGACGTCGCCATGGTGCGAGCTCCACTGGCCGACCCGGACCACCTCGATATCCGTCTCCTGCACGACGAACCCCTGGTGTGCGCTCTGCCCGCCGGGCACGATCTCGCCTCTCGGGACGACATCGTCCTGGCCGACTTGCGGCACCAGCATTTCGCGCTGCCATCCGCGACCGCGTTGCCCGGGCTCAGTCAGTTGATTTACGCGGGGTGCCGCGCCGGGGGTTTCGAACCCCGGGACGGCGGGCGAGCGGACAGCCTGATGGGGATGCTCGGTTTGGTCGCGTCCGCCGACTGCGTGTGTCTGGTCCCACGGGAGATCCGTGACGGGACCGTTCCGGGGGTCGCCTACCGGCCTCTTGCCGCCGACGCCCCCCGCCTGCAGACACTGGTCATCTCCAATGCGGCGCGCGATGACGCCCTGGTCGACCGCGTGATGGCGCTCGTCGGGCGCTCCGCGTAGGTGGTGTCGATGGCCCTGGAGGGTGCGTCGTCAGCCTGCCAAGGGTTCGGCGGCGGGGGCGTTGATCGCGTCATAGAACTGCAGTGCGCTCGCAACGGCGACGGGCCCACCCACGATGACGGTTCCGGCGACCGCTCCGATCGCCCCTGCCGCGGCTCCGGTGACCAGGCATCCGCCGAGGAAACCGGGGACCGCGAGTATGCCGATTGTCGGGACGGCGACCGCGGATCCGACGAGGGCTCCTCCGGCAATGCATCCGACCCCGGCACCGATCGCCGTGCCGATCAGGCTGCCCATCCCGACGCCGAGCGCAACTTCGGTGCCGAAGTTGATGATGGCAGCGCTGAATTCCGGTGACCGCACGTCCAATGCGGTGGGCTGCAGTGGGAGTGCTGCATCCTTCAGCGTTGTGGCAGTAGAGGATTCAGTGCTGGGGGCGAGGGTGGCGCTCCTGCCGTCGATCTTGGCGGCGATCGGCCATTCTTTCCCGTCCCGGGCGTAGGTCAGCGGGAAGCCGGCTACCAGATTCCCGGCGGCATCGAGTACCTGGAACTGGTTGCCCTGGGTGGTCAGAGAGCCGGCGTCGGTGGTCAGGACGACGGACTTGTCGACGATGCTCGCGGTGTAGTGGATACCGGGAAGGATCTCCGTTTCCAGGGCTGACGCATGGTGGGGGTCGGCCTGTTCCGGGGCGGCACTGGCGGTGCTGGTGGTGGCGACCGCTGCCGTAACGGCGAAGGCGGTCACCGCAATGAGGCGGGTGATCATCATTGGGTCTCCATAGTGAAGGGGTGGGAGTGGGCGTTCGGGGTGTGAGCTGCAGGGGGGTGCTGCCGCCGCGAACGTGGGGGCGCGGCGGCGCGCACAGCAACGGCGCCCTGAGGGGTCCCCGGGCGCCGCTGTGTTTGCGTTTTGATCAGTTGTCGAAGACTCCGAGCTGACGGAGCAGCGTCCCGGAGTCCCAGTACGAGCGCTCTTCGAGCAACTGTCCGGCGGGGTTGCATTTGAGCAGGTTGACGCCGCGCACCTCGATGCGGTTGCCGGTCGGTGCGATTCCGTCGAGGTGCCCGGTATGGACCCCGGTCACGGTCCATTCGACGGTGGCCGTCTCACCGTCGTCGGCGACGACGGAACTGTGGAACTCCATCGAGGAGAAGGCGTTCGTGAAGGCGCTCATCGCTTCGGCGATCGCAGCTCGGCCGGTGGCCGGGCCGGGTGAGGTCATGTCGTGCAGGACACCGTCTTCCGCGAAATGGGCGGCGATAGCCTCGTGGGGCTGCTCGGCCGCCCATGCCTTGTCCATGTCCTTGACGAAGTTGTGCAAGCCGGTGCGCACGGGGATTCCCTTCTGTGCCCCCCGGGTGGGCCGTGTTCACGCACAGCACACCCGGGGAAAATGGTGGTCGAGTGTGGGGTTTCTGGAGGTTCGGGTCGGGCTCTCAGGCCCGCTGGGCGGCCTTCTGATCGCGGACCACGTTCCGGGCGGCGAGGGCGCCGCTTTCGAGAGCACCCTCGATCCACCCGACGAACGAGGGTGCGATGTCGCTGCCGGCGAAGTAGACGTGGCCGTGCGGCTTCTGGATGTCCGGGACTGCCGATGACAGCTGTCCGGGACGCATCATCATCCAGGTTCCCTGCGAGAATTCGTCGTCTGCCCAGTCGTGCCCGTCGGTGTCCACGACCTCGAGGTCGGGCACGTATGCGCGCAACGCGTCCTGGACTGCGTCCTTGTCATCGGGGTCGATCGCTGTGGCGTCGGGACAGAAGCACACGATCAAGGTGTCGCCGTCGAGACGGTATTCCGTCATGGCGATGGTGATGGGGTTGGCCCCGAGCGGGGCGTAGGCGGTGAACGCTTCGATCTCGCCCTTGGCGCGGACCCACATCTTGCGGTTGAGCATCGGATGGCCCTCGTCGGCGAGGCGTTGGGTGCCCTCGCTCAACGCGGGCGAGAACTCGATCGTGTTGAGGGCGTTGACCGGGACGGTCACGATGACGGATTTGGCGCGGATCGTCTCCCCCGCCCGGGTGGTGACAAGCACTCCGTCGCCGTCGTTCGCGATGGCCGACACCGGAGTCGACAGCCGGATATCGGCGGAGGATTCGGCGGCAATCGCTTCGATCAGGCTTTTGGTTCCGGTCGCGATGCGCCAGTAGGCACCCGATTCCCAGAGCGCGCGCCAGTCTCCGAAATACAGTGCGGCCCAACGGAGAACTTGCGATACCGCCTGCTGGTCGGGTGCGGCCACCGTGTAGGAGAGGATGCCGTCGAGCATGTCGCGGTCGGCCGGGTCGAGATCGAGTCGCTTCATCCGGTCGGTGAAGGTCTCCAGATCGATCTCCCCGATGTCCGTGGTGTGGACGTCGTGGGGATACGGGAAATGCTCGCGGGCGTCCTCGACGAACCGCTCCATGCCCGGGCCGGCGAGGGCGTCGAATTCCGCCTCGGTGCCCGAGTGCAGGGCGCCGTCGGCCAGCCAGTGGACGCGGTCGATCGGCACGGGTGTCGACAGTTCGAGACCGTGACGCTGCATCTCTCGCCACAGGTTCGGCTGTGTCCAGTGCACGTAGGCGCCGCCGAGTTCCACCGCCCGCCCGATCTTGTCATCGGTGTAGGTGCGGCCCCCGATGCGATCGCGTCCCTCGAGAACGACGACCGACTTTCCCTCCGCGGTCAGATCCCGGGCGGCGGTGATGCCGGCGAATCCGGCCCCCACGACAACTACGTCAAATACTTCGTTCATCGACACTCTCTCCTTCATCAACTATGAGCGCGATCACAATCTAACATCACATAACCTCATATACTAGAGGTTGTAGTGTTAATTCTTTGAGGTCGTGCTTTCTGCGCTCCGGTGGGTTTCGGAGGTAGCGCGCCGGTGTTCCGCGGCATCGCACACCTGCTCCCGGTCGGGCCGGCGCGCTGGCGTAGTCGTCATCGTCGACGAAGTCTTTGTGCCGATGGATATTTCGCGTCGGCGTCATGCGTTGCACCCCGCGTTTCTGTAGTGAAGATGCCGAAAGGGCCACCGAACGCGCCCGTTCCCCGCGCCCCTCGTTTGACAGGGGTGGGCGCGGGGAAGAGACCGTTCGGCGGCCCGTGGCCAGCCTTCGGATGTGGGAGAGGTGCGGATTGGTCAGACGGTGACGAGGTGAGCCGACTCGAGTCCGTGCGCGTGCGCGACGGGGGGCGTAGGTCACCTGCCCGGCGTGGGTGTTCAGGCCCCGGGCCAGCGACTGATCGTCGTTCAGAGCCTGCTCCCAGCCCTTGTTCGCCAGGGCGAGGGCGTAGGGCAGCGTGACGTTGGTCAGGGCGTAGGTGGAGGTATGGGGCACGGCGCCGGGCGTTCGCCACGCAGTAGAGGATCGCTGGCCACCGCCGCATAGGAATTGGTGTCCACATTTCGGGGGGAAGCCCCGACCACGTCCACCTATTGATCCACTACCCACCTACCGTGCAACTCTCCACCCTGGTCAATAGCCTCAAGGGTGTCTCCGCTCGATACCTGCGCCAAGAGTTCCCCGACCACATCCAGAAATACCTGTGGGGCAATCACTTCTGGTCACCGTCCTACTTCGCCGCCTCCGCAGGCGGAGCCCCACTCGCCATCGTCGCCGAGTACATCACCAACCAAAAACGACCCGAACCCACGAAAGAAAGCGACCCCGCTACGCGCGATCGCGCAGTACAGAATCAGCTTCCTCCCGGCCCTGAAGGGCTAGGCTTCCTCTGATTAATCCGGTGAACAGGACCTGTCCCTCGCGCATCCGGTGATACTCGGGTGCGATAGGTTCTTTGACCTTCAGGATCAGGTCACCGCTGGCCCACACATCGTCGGCCGAGGAGAGGATCTTCGCGCCGGCGGCGAGGTAGTCCTCGTCCGGGATCGACGATCCGACCCCGGCCGACTCCTCGACGAACACCTCGTGCCCGTGTGACACGAGTTCATGCACACCTGCCGGAGTGATAGCGACTCGGTACTCGTGGTTCTTGATTTCCTTGGGAATGCTGATCTTCACAAGACCCTCACTTCGATCTTTTGTTGGTTTGTCGAGACGGGTGGGGTTTCTCCGACCGTGGCCCACACGGTGTGGGGACCGCGTGGCGGCGGGCGAGGGCTCAGCCCACGGCCTCGAGAAGAGCTTTGTGCCGCAACCGTTGCGCGGGCGTGCCGCCGGCGATGACGACCCCGGTCATCGTGGACTCTCGAAAGTAGCCCACCACGACACCGTCCGATGCCCACCCGGGGGCGAAGCCGCCCTCCAGGACCTCGATACGGTCTGCGTGGTCGGTGCGCCCGAAACCCTGGATCCTGACGTCGAATTGGTCGCTCCAGAAGGCCGGCAGCGGCGCAAACGGTGCCGGAGCCTCGGCGCCGCTGTCGGCGGGGCTCAGCCCGCGGAGCAAGGTGGTGGCGGCGCGCTGCGCGGTGTCGGCGGGAACGCACCAGTGTTCGACGCGACGCGGGGTGCTGTCGAATCTCGGATTCGGGAATCGAGCCACATCTCCGACCGCCACCACCTCGCCGCGCCCTTCGACGCGCATCAGGTTGTCGCAGAGGACGCCATCGGACAGGTCCAGGCCGTTCCCGTCCAGCCATTCGACGTTGGGCCGTGACCCGACTGCCTCGACCAGCACGTCGGCCTCGAGCTCGGTCCCGTCGTCGAGGATGACCGTACCCAGCGTCTCGAGATCCGATGGCCGTCCGATCAGGGCCGATACCGACCTGCCCAGCTCGAAGACCACGCCCTGCTCTTCGTGGAAGGTTTGCAGGGTGCGGGCGAGTTCGGAACCGAGCGGGCGCAGCATCGGTGCGACGAACGGCTCGACGACACTGACGCGGCATCCGGCGCGGCGGGCACTGGCGGCGACCTCGCAGCCGATGAAACCGCCGCCGACGACCACCACGGAGGCTCCCGTGGTCAGCTGCTCACGCAGTGCGATCGCATCGTCGAGGGTGCGTAGTACGTGCCGCTGCGAGCCGAAACCATCGATCGGCAGTCGGCGGGGCCGCAGACCGGTGGCGACGACCAGACCGTCATAGGCGAGCGTGCGCCCGTCGGCGGTGTGCACGACTCGGTCCGCCAGCACGGCCCCGGTTACCTCGGTGCCTGTCACCCAGGACACGTCCTCGACGTGCGCGCGCCGGCGCAGGGCCACCCCCGGATAGTTGACCAGTTCGGTGGCGCTGAGTGCACTGGCGTCGGGGGCGACCAGGACGTTCTTCGACAGCGGTGGACGGTTGTAGGGCAAATGAGCCTCGGCGCCGACCACCGTGAGCTCACCCGACCAGCCGTGCACGCGTAGTTGCTCAGCGGCGCGCAGTCCGCCGAGGGAGCCGCCGACGATGACAATCCGTGGTGTCATCGGTTAATCGTCCACACGGATCGCCTGGACGGGGCACACGTCCGCGGCCTCTTCGACGGACGCGCGAAGGGATTCGTCGGGCGCCGGCTCCCAGACCAGCCTCCCGTCGTCGTCGAACTGAAATACCTTCGGTGCGCTGAAGATGCACTGTCCGTGGTCGGCGCACACTCCGGTGTCTACGGTGACTTTCATGTTGGGGCCTCTCTTCCCTGAGTGGTCGGTGGCTGTACCGCGATGGGTACGGTCGTTGTCTTCTGCCGGGTGTTCTGGGGTGGTCAGGAGCCGGTGCGCTGGTGGCGTGCCCGGCTGTCGATGTGGTCGAGGAACGCCCGGAACAGGGGGGTCGTCGGGTCCTGTTCGGGATGCCACAGCACACCGAGCGCGAACGCGTGCGCAGGGGACTCGATGGCCTCGATCACCCCGTCCGGCACCGAGCGCGCACTGACCGTCAGCCCGGCGCCGAGCCGGCCGACGCCCTGGTGGTGTGCGGAGTACACGGTCGCGGTGTCGGACTGGTAGGCGCCCGCGGCGACCGTGTCCGGGACGAGGGTGACCTCGTGCATGCCGAACACACCGTCGTGGGCGGCGTGATCGTCGTGGGCCAGCGAGTCGGGCACGTGCTGGTCGAGTGTTCCGCCGAAGGCGACGTTGAGCAGCTGCATTCCGCGGCAGATGCCGAGGATGGGGATGTCGAGCTCGAGGGCGCGGCGGGCCACGGCGAGCTCGGCGAGGTCGCGCGCGGTGTCGGGTTCGGCCGTGGCGGCGTGGGCGGAGTGGCCGTAGGTCGCCGGGCCGATGTCACGTCCCCCGGCCAGGATGACCGCGTCGACGAGATCGAGTACCTGGTCTGGGTTTTCGGCTACGTCGCCGTCGGCCGGGAACAGCAGCGCAGTCCCCCCGGCGCGCCGGACGGCCTCGACGTAGGTGGTCGGCAGCATCGCGGTGGGGATGTTCTTCCACATACCGAAGTCCCCGTGTTCGACGCCGACGACGATGCCTACCTTCACGCGCCCGGAATTGGCGGAGTCCATGGTGGTCACCTCAGCCGATCGTGAAGGGGTCGCGGGTGGCGCCGGTCAGTTCGACCCAGACCGCCTTGGTTTCGGTGTATTCGAGGACCGCCTCGGGCCCGTTTTCTCGGCCCCATCCGCTGCTCTTGAAACCGCCGAACGGTACGCCCGGTCCGACCACGCGGTAGGCGTTGATCCACACGGTGCCGGCGGTGACCGCGGCTGCGACGCGGTGTGCGCGCTGCAGGTCACGGGTCCACACTCCGGCGGCCAGGCCGTACTGGGTGCCGTTGGCCAATTCGAGTGCTTCGTCCTCGGTCGAGAAGCGTGTCACAGCGAGTACCGGGCCGAAGACCTCTTCCTGCGCGACGGGCATGTCCGGCCGGACGTCGGTGAGCACGGTGGGTTCGACGAACAGTCCGCCGCGGCTATGTGATTGGCCACCGCCGGTGGCGACGGTGGCGCCGTCGGCGACCGCCTTGTCGATCATTCCGAGTACCGAGGCGAGCTGCGTGTCGTTCGCCACCGGTCCCATCTCGGTGGCCGGATCCGTCGGGTCGCCCAGCACGATGGTCTGTGCGCGGCGCACGATCAGCTCGACCAGCTCGTCGTGGATGGATTCGTGGACCAGCAGGCGTGAGCCGGCCAGGCAGGTCTGCCCGGTGGCGGCGAATACTCCGGCGATGACACCGTTGGCGGCGGCTTCCAGATCCGCGTCGGGGAACACCAATTGGGCGGACTTGCCGCCGAGTTCGAGCAGCACCCGGGTCATGTTCTGGAGAGCCGCGCGGCCGACCTGGACCCCGACCGTGGTGGAACCGGTGAAGGCGATTTTGTCGATGCCGGGGTGGCCGGCGAGGGCCTTGCCGACCTCCGATCCGATGCCGGTCACGACGTTGAAGACACCCGCAGGGAAGCCCGCCTCGTCCATGCGCTCGGCGAATTCGAGGGTCGAGGCGGGGGTGTAGTCGGAGGGTTTGACGACGAGGGTGCAGCCGGCCGCGAGCGCGGGCGCGAGCTTCCACGCCAGCAGCATCAGGGGTGAGTTCCAGGGCAGGATGGCGCCGACGACACCGACCGGCTCGCGTCGGGTGTAGATGAAGAAGTTCGGGCGATCCGACGGCAGTGTGTCGCCGCCGAGTGTCTCGGCGATTCCGGCGTAGTACCGGTACCACTGGGGCAGATAGGCCATCTGGGCGGCCATTTCGCGTAACAGTTTGCCGTTGTCCGTGGTCTCGATAGCGCCGAGTGCGGCGGCATCGCGCTCGAGTAGATCCGCGAGGGTGCGCATCAACCGTGCGCGCTCGGCGCCGGTGGTGGTCGACCACGGCCCGGTGGTCAGGGCGGCGCGGGCGGCGGTGACGGCGCGGTCGACGTCGGCGGCGCCGCCGTCGGGGGCCGTCGACCACGGCTCCTGGGTGTAGGGGTTGGTGGTGGCGTAGCGGGCTCCGGTCCCGGCGGGGACCCAGTGCCCGTCGATGTACATCTGGTATTCGGGCAGACCTGTGGTGTCGATCGTGCTCATCGGTTTTCTCCTGGGTCAGTCGGTCGGCAACGAGAGCGCCGCGGCGTCGACGAGTGTCGATCGCAGGATGGTTTCGATCTCGGCGAAGTGTGGGGGGCCGGCGATGAGCGGCGGCGCCAGTTGGACCACGAGGTCTCCGCGCATGTCCGCGCGGCAGATCAGTCCCCGCCGATAGAGTTCGGGGGCCAGGAACGCCAGCAGCGCTTTGCCCTCGGCCGGCGAGAAGCGTTGCCTCGTCGCGGGGTCTTTGACCAGTTCGATCGCCCAGAAGTAGCCCGCCCCGCGCACGTCACCGACCAGGGGAATGTCGCGCAGCGACTCGAGCATTCCGCGCAACACTGGTTCGTTGGCGCGCACGTTTTCGAGCATCTTCTCGCTCTCCATCAGCTCGATGTTCGCCAGCGCGACCGCCGAGGCGACCGGGTGCCCACCGAAGGTGACACCGTGGGCGAACACGTTGTTGTCGGTGAGGAACGGCTCGATGACGCGGTCGGAGGCGATGACCGCCCCCATCGGTGCATAGGCGGAGGTGAGGCCCTTGGCTGTGGTGATGATGTCGGGCACGTAGTCGAACCGTTGGGCGCCGAACCACTCGCCCAGTCGTCCGAAGGCGCAGATGACCTCGTCGGAGATCAGCAGGACGTCGTACTGGTCGCAGATCTGCCGCACGCGCTGGAAGTAGCCCTCCGGCGGGACGAAACAGCCTCCCGAATTCTGGACCGGTTCGAGGATCACCGCCGCGACGGTGTCCGGTCCCTCGAACTCGATTCTTTCCCGGATCGCCTCGGCGAGCGTATCGACCGCCTGCGGGTCCAGCCGGTAGACGTTGGTGTTTGTCACGTGGCTTCCGCCGATGGGCAGCGGCTCGAAAGGGGCCCTTGCCGGCGACAACGCGGTCGCCGCCAGTGCGCCCAAGGTGGTGCCGTGGTAGGCGGTGTTGCGGGAGATCACCTTGTACTTGCCGGCCTTGCCGCGAATCTTGTGGTACTGCCGGGCGAGCTTGAAGGCGGAGTCCACGGCTTCGCCGCCACCGCCGACGAAGAACACGCGGTTGAGATCCGCAGGCGCCAGGTCGGCGATCTTGGTCGCGAGCTCGATCGCGCGGGGATGAGCGAAGGACCACGTCGGGAAGAAGGCCAACTCGGTAGCCTGCTTGGCCGCAGCCTCGGCCAGCTCGGTGCGGCCGTGGCCGACGTTCACGCAGTAGAGCGAACTCAGGCCGTCGAGGTATCGGTTCCCGTGCTGGTCCCACACGTAGCAACCCTCTCCGCGGACGATGACCGGGACTTCGACCCCCTGCGCATACGCACCCATGTTGCTGAAATGCATCCACAGATGCCTGCTCGGGTCGGAATCGACGGTCTGCACGGGATTCGTACTCAACTCGACTACCTCCACTCTGACTCAGTCTCGGGGAATCTTGCCTTCTAACCTCTGACATTATAGGTTAGATATATGAATGTCAACGAAGGAGCGACCTCATGAAGCAGATACGCAGCCGGAACTTCATCGGCGGACAGTGGGTCGACCCCGCCGACGGCGCACGAGCGCCGATCACGAATCCGGCAACGGGCACGGTCCTCGGCGAGGTGGCAGCGAGTTCCCGCGTCGACGTCGACCACGCGGTCGAGGCCGCCGAAACCGGCTGGCAGACCTGGCGGGAGACGACCCCGCGGGAGCGCTCGGAGTACCTCTTCGCCCTCGCCGACGCGATGGCCGCACACAGGAGCGAGTTGGCCGATCTCGAATCGGCGAATGTAGGCAAGCCCATCCTGAATGCCCGCGGCGAGGTCGACGAGGCGATCGACGGCCTGCGCTTCTTCGCAGGTGCGATACGCAGCTCAGAAGGACTGGCGTCCAATGAATTCCGCCGGGGTGCCACCTCGATTGTGCGCCGGGAACCCGTCGGGGTGGTAGGCCTGATCACGGCGTGGAACTTCCCACTGATGGGTGCGATCTGGAAGACCGGTGCCGCACTCGCCGCGGGTAACGTGTGCGTGCTCAAACCCGCCGAGCAGACCCCGTTGACGGCACTGGCCCTCGCCGACCTGGCGGCCCCGATCCTGCCGCCCGGAGTCCTCAACGTCATTACCGGACAGGGCGATCCGGTCGGCTCCGCGCTCTCCCAGCATCCCAAGATTCGCATGGTGTCGGTCACCGGCGCCGTCGCCACCGGAAAGGCGGTGGCCGCCGCGGCGGCCCACACCCTCAAAAGGGTGCATCTCGAGTTGGGGGGGAACTGTCCCGCCATCGTGTTCGGTGACGCCGATCTCGATGCGGTGGTCGCCGGCATTCGTCATGCCGCCACGGTCAATTCCGGCCAGGTCTGCCTGTCCGCGTCGCGGCTTCTGGTGGCGAAGTCCTGCTACGACGATTTTCTCGATCGCCTCGTGCCCGCGTTCGAGTCGGTCCAAGTTGGCGCACCCGAGGAGGGCGAGCACATCGAGATGGGGCCGCTCGCCTATCGCGGGCACCGCGACCGGGTTGTCGACTACATCCACAGCGCCCAGAACGCGAAGATCCTGACCGGGCACCTCGACCCGGACACCGACAGCAATTTCGTTACCCCGACAGTGATCACCGGCGTCGAGCAGGGTGACACGATCGTTCAGGAGGAGATCTTCGGGCCGGTCGTGACCGTGCAACCGTTCGACACCGACGCCCAGGCGGTCGAATGGGCGAACGGCACCCCCTTCGGGCTGGCCGCGTCGCTGTGGACCCGCGACCTGAACCGGGCGATGAACACCGCCCCGCGCCTCGAGTGCGGCACCGTCTGGATGAACGACCACCTGTCGATGCTTCCCGAGATGCCGCACGGCGGGCTCAAGGACTCCGGCTACGGCATCGAAGGCTCGAGCTACGGCATCGACGAGTTCACCCAGGTCAAACACCTGTGGATCAAGCACGGTTGAGCCCTGAGACCCGATGTCCCGGCGCAGCACTCGCGGCGCCGGAACATTCGTACAGACCGGTCTCGATGCCGAATGCACGGGCACTCGGGGCTTGCGAAACAGGAAACAAAAGCCTAACATCTAATGTCAGATGTTAAATTAACCACCCAGGGTTCGACCCTGGGTTCCCGTGCCGCACGCACCATCGACCGAATCCTCTTGATGGGGTGCGGCGCAGCACACTATCTTTGAGACCCGGAGGCCAAAGTATGCCCACCCCCCGCGAACACACGACCCCACTCGAGCTGGCGCTCAGCGATCCCGCCCGCGAATCCGAACTGGATCGGTGTCGGCAGCTGTTCGACGAACGCGGTGTCACGCACGTGCATTGCCAGTACGTGAGTGTGCAGGGCCGCGTCCTCGGAAAGGTGATGCCGGCCAAATACTTCCTCGACACTGCGGCCCGCAAGGGCGTGCCGTTCGGCTACGCCGCCGCCGGCGGCCTGCAGGCGAGCCTGGCCGGTGAGCTGCTCGGACCAGGTGGTATCAGCACCCGGGAGGGCTTGCTGGTGCCCGACCTGGGCACGGCGCAGATCCTGCCGTGGGACCGGAGCGTGGCACGAGTGTTCTGCGACCACTACCGCTCGCTGCGTGAGGAGGTCGGGCCTGGAGAGCCGGAGGAGGCCGACGCTCGCGGCAACCTCAAGCGCGTCATCGCCGCCTTCCGGGAAGAGACGGGGCTCGAACTCCGGACCGGGTGCGAACCGGAGATGAGCTGGTTCAGCGGTCCGGACGCCATCGACCGCTCCGCCTCCTTCTTCCCCGAGTGGGTGGGCCCGTCCTACCACCTCGAGCACATCGCGGAAATGATGCCGATCCTCAAGCGCATCACGCAGTACGCTCAGGAACTGGGCTTCGAGATGATCCAGTCCGACTACGAAGACCCTGGTCAGCTCGAGTGCAATTTCCTCTACGACAACGCCCTCGCGACGGCCGACCGACTGATCACCTACCGGCAAATCTGCATGGCGGTGGCCAAGGAGTTCGGTGTTCTGGCCACCTTCATGCCCAAGCCGGTCCCCGGAATCATGGCCAACGGCTGCCACCACCATGCGAGCCTGTGGCGGGGCGAGGAAAACGTGTTCGCGGACGACGACGATCTCACCGAACTGGGACGCCACGCGCTCGGCGGCCTGCTCGAGCACACCCGCGGAATGACCGCGGTGTTCGCGTCGACGACCAACTCCTATGCCCGCTTCTGGGACGTTGGACTGTTCGCCCCGGCGGTCACCAACTGGGGATACGACAACCGCACGACCAACTATCGCGTGCTGCCCGGACGCGTCGAAGTCCGGTCCCCCGACGCAGCCGTCAATCCCTATCTGTCCCACGCCGCGCTGATCGGCGCGATGGCCGATGGCATCCGTCGCAACGTCGACCCCGGCAAACCCGAACTCGGCAACGCCTACGCACCCTCCGGCGACGATGCTCCCTCAACCTTCGCGCCGCCGCCGCTGACGTTGTCCGAAGCCCTCGACGCCCTCGAGGAAGACAAGGCGGTCCGCTCCGTTCTGCCCGGGTCGCTCTACGACACCTTCACCTCTTGCAAGCGTGACGAATGCAACCGGCGCTCGGGCGCGATCACCGACTGGGACTTCAACACCTACCTGCGTTACACCCCGTAACTCATCATGTCGGACCCCGCCCCAGGGCGGGGTCCGATCCTCCATGCCGGTATCACCTTCAGAAGGATCCTTACCGTGAGCGATCTCGAACTCATTCAATCCGGAACTCTCGTCCTGTGCTCGACGGACATCGCCGCTCCCCCAATGACATCGGTCGTCGATGGCGTGCGAGTCGGCTACGAACCCGACCTCGGCCGTGCGCTGGCCGACTACCTGGGCCTCGACCTGCAGTGGGTCGACGTACGTCGGTGGTCCGATTTCGTGCCGACCCTGACCGAACGGCGGTGCGATGCAATCTTGTGTAACCAGGCCATCACTGCCGACCGCGAGAAGATTGTCGACTTCACCATCCCCTACGGACGGTTCGACGAGGGAGTGGTCGTCCGGAGCGACAGCCCCGTCTGCTCGGCCGCCGACCTCGTCGGCCGCAAGGTCGGAGCCATCACGGGCACCACCAACATTGCACTGGCAGCATCATTCGCCGGCGCCGAGGTCGTCCAATTCGGTTCCGGTGACGATGCATTCCACGAAATGGCCGACGCCGCCATCGACGGCACCATCGATGCGTTCGTCGACGACGAAATCGTCCTACCGGCACTCGAAGCCACCGGCAAGCTGCGGGTCGCATTCATCGCACCCACAGGAAACCCGTACGGCATTGCGGTGCGCAAGGATTCAGATGCTTTGCGCAACAGTCTGAACGGGGCGATCCAGCATCTGATCGCAGACGGCACGCTCGCCGAAATCTGGAACAACACCTTCCCCAACAAAGCATTCCCCTTGTGAAGCTGCCGTCGCCCTCCCGGCACGGTATCAACCGCCCGTGAAGGCGGGCGGCGGACGCCGACATCTGCACCGGGGCGGCGGCCGCCGCCCCGACCGGCCACAAGCTGACCGCCGCCCGACTGTAGCGACCGGCGCCGGCCGATCCCGCGCACTTCGAATGAACACACTCCCGAGACAGCTGGTTTCCCATGCCTGAACCGCCCACCAAGACCCGCAACTTCCGTCCCGACCCCAAATCCAGCAGAAGCCATCTCGCCGACACAACCGCCGCCGACGACGAGCACCCCGCAGCGTACCGACTCCCCCGCAGACAACGTCTGCGCGACAAACTCCGCACGGAAAAACACTCCCGCATACCGCGAGAGGCCGACCAGCTGATTCGCCTTGCATTGACCTGGCTCCCGTACGGAGGCCCGCCGGCGGATGAAATCATGGTTCAGTTCGGGATGACCGCAGCCCGCTTCTCCGAAGCCCTCCGACAGGCGACATACCTGTCAGACTGCGATCCCAGTATCGCCTGCCGAATACACACTGCCTACTTCGCACGCCCAACGATCCGATAAGCACATGCCACGCAACGCAGCAAGCAAGGACCCTGCCACCCCCGTGCGTGAGTCTCAGACGAGTCGCTACGGCGGGCGCTGCGGTGACCGTAGTAGACGCGATCTCGACATCTAACAATGGTATCCCACATCCTAATTCGACATCATCCACATGTCACCGATCATCTCGAGCCGGTTTCGAGAGATGATCCTCGATCGATGCCGGCCTGGCACCGAATGAGATGCGCTTCCGCCGGCGACTGGGATGGAGCGAACTGGGCTGAGCCGCCTCTTGCTCGACCGACTGACGCAAGTATCTTCCAAGTCACGTCAGGAAGGTGCATCTGATGCGCAACGTCGGCGTGACGGCCTCTTGGCGAAGCGTGGCCCGTATCGACGGTAGCGGCAGCAGGCTCGAGCGCGCGCCTCTCATCCAATTTTGGCCCGGGATCGGATTCGGACCCCTATTTCTGCGCATTCGACGCTGTGATGCCCGTTTCGAGCGGATCTTCGGTCGGTGTGCCCGATGTTCGGCGCTGTGGGGCGGTGAATCTGGCGAACCCGTGCCTGATAACCGGTCATTTTCGGTGGGTGGTCGAGGTCGGCTACCGGGATCCGTGCATTCCGGCGGCGGGGCGGAGCAGTCATCTGCCCGGTCCCGTGGCGGCCAGAGATGCTGCGTAGCGCGTGGCGGAGTGGGTGCTGCGCCGCCGCCGTCGAGGTCGGCGTTCGGGTTCGGGTTCGTCGAGGAACCGACCCCAGGAATCGAGAACCTCCCGCCGGGTGACCCAGTCGTGAAGATTGAGGATGTTCAGCCAGTATCCGCGGTGAGGCGGTTGCGTTTGAGGTCGGCGAACAGGCTCTCGATCCCGACCCTGCGGTGATACGACGCCTCCCATACGAGGGTGCCGCGCTGGAACGGCATCCGCAGGTCCGGGTAGTCCGCGTCGGACAATGTGATGGTGCACCCGCAGCCGCACGGGGTGCCCGGTGTGCGGGATGTCGTCGGCATGCTGTGCGAGTCGCGCACGCACGCCGACGTCCATCGTGGTGTCGCTACTCCCGGGGCCGGGGTGTGTGCCGCGAGCGCTGGAGCGGTGCAGGTCGTAGATGGTGGTGTAGCCGAGCTCCCAGACGGGCAGGGCGAACGTGTCGTTGGTGACGTAGTTGTAGGCGCGGTCGGCGATGAGATGGCGCGGCTTGCCGATGGTGTCGCCGAGCGCCTGAACGGCGAGCAGGCCACTGATGCCCTTGTGTGCCCAACGTGGTGACGATCGTTCTGAAATGACGCAGACGCGCTTTTCACGGTCACACAGCACAACTCATCACTGACGCGGAGATGGTCACGTCAGCGTCGAATCTTCGCAGGATCAAGTGTGGGCACTTCTGTAACGGGAGATAAGCGGGACATAAATAGGTTGCGCAAACCTGGGCCATCGGCCGCTTGCCACGGTAGGTTTTCGGGCAACAACCATTCTTCCCATCCCAGTCAGCGAATCCCGAACCGAGTCATTCGCGGAACCCGACGAGTGCCCGGTGTCGATGACCCTGGGTTTGGTCGCCGTGTCTCGCAGTCACGCGCCCGGAGCGGGATATCTCGCAATGGGCCCGTCAGTCGCGATCTCGCCCTAGTTGAGGAGCCACATGCTCTCTTGCACAGCTAAATCCGGACTCGTCACCGGCGCTTCCGGTGGTCTCGGCCGGGCAACAGTGCTGGCGCTGGCCGCCCACGGCGCCAATGTCATCGCCCTGAGCCGCAACGCCGACACCTTGCAGGAAACCGCGCGAATGGCCCGGGGTCTGCAAGGGACCGTCGTCGCCTTACAGGCCGATGTCACGGACGAACCGAGCGTGGTCGACGCCCTCACACAGGTCGAGACCAGCTTCGGAACGCTCGACTTCGTGGTCAACAATGCCGGACGTCAGATCGAACGGAACTTTCTGGAGACCACAAACGAGGACTGGGACGCCATCGATCTGACGAACGTGCGCGGCCCCTTCTGGGTGTGCAAACATGCCGCAGCCGCGATGCTGCGACACGGACGCGGAGGAAGCATCGTCAACATCGCCTCCGTCCTGTCGGTGAGCGCAGACCCGATGCTGACCGCATATACCGCCAGCAAGCATGCGGTTCTCGGACTCACTCGCAGTATCGCCGTCACGCGCCAACTGGCGCGCGCCGGAATCCGCGCCAACGCAGTGCTTCCCGGTGACATGAACACCCCGATGGTCCAGCAGTACTTTGCTGCCCATGCCGACCCTGAGCTGGCACGGCAGGAAATTGCCTCCGCCTATCCAGTGGAGCGGATCGCCGAACCCGCGGAAGTCGCCAATGTGGTGCGGTTCCTCGTCTCGGACGACGCGTCGTTCGTCAACGGTGCGGCCATCGTCGTCGACGGCGGACTCGGCGCGGCGCTGTACACGAACTGACCCCGCGGCATATAGGGAGCTGTTCTACCGTGGAGCTGTTTCTACGTTTGTGAGTGCGGATCCCGCTCCGGCCCCGTCAAGAGGTGGGCTTGCTGTAGTCGGCGGTGTGCCAGGTAATCGGGCTCATTCGGAGCAGTACGGCCTTGTCGTTGTACGACTCTGCAAGGTAGGCCTCGGCCTCGTCGGGCCCGAGATACCGGTGCGCGATCGGGCGGACATCCTCGCGTGTCGTTGCGTCGACGATCGTGGCCGGTCCCTCGGCGCTGACGTATCGATACGGCGGCTTTTCGTCCTGGACGACCAGGCTGAGGCGACCGCTTGCGCGGACCAGTCGTTCCTTGACGGTTCCGCGTTCTGTCCACACCAGGAGGTCCCCCGACTCGTCGAGTCGGTACCAGACTGGCACCGCCAGGGTCGCCGCGCCGTCTCGGGCGACAGCAATCACCGCCACGTGCTTCTCGCTGAGGAACCGACGCCGTTCCTCGGCATCCATCCAAAGTTAGACATCGCTCTCCCATTCCATTAAAGGATAGTTTCATTTACCTTACACATATGATGGTGGAACAACCGCAGCGCATGGGCACCTCACTGCTCCCCGTTGTCGCGATGGTGTTCGGCATGCTGTCCGTCGTGACGTTCTGGATGCCGGGAGTCGGCGTCGTCCTGGGGGTCGGTGGACTCGCCGCCGGCCTTCTGGGCACCGCAGCCCACTCCGCAAATGATGACGAGTCCGCGTCGCTGTGGGCCCTCCTCGGCATCCTCGTCGCAACCCTCGGTCTCACCACCAGCGCGATCGCGGTGCTGGCGGGGGCGTCACCCCCGTAGCGGGACCGCAACCGATCCACATCTTCAGCGGACACAATGACTGGCCATATTTGGCAGATGTCTTACCATGTAATGGAGCGGGCACGGCAACGCACGAGGAGGCAATGGTGAGGGACTTCAGGCCGGTACGGAGCCGAAGCGCGGGCGGTGACGTCATGCACCAGATCATCGACCGCATCAAGTCCGGTGAGCTGCGCGAAGGCGATGTCCTCCCCGGGGAGCGGGTGCTCGCCGCACAGATGGACGTCTCGCGTCCGACGGTCAGCAGCGCGATCTCCAAGCTCGTCGAGGCGGGCATCCTCCGCAGCCGCCCGGGCCGGCACGGCAACCCCGAGGTGATCTCGATCTGGATTCCCGAGGGCCTCGAGAATTTGCCGGAGGCCAACCCTCTCCAGGCGGACGAGATCTTCCGCATCCTGGAGGCGCGCAAGACCCTCGAGCCGCGCGTGGCGCAACTGGCCGCCGTGCGCGCTACGGACGAGCACTACCAGCTGATGCAGCACTCGATTGATCTACTGCGCGCCCACAAGGACAACCTCAGCCGGGCAGCTCAGGCCGAACTGCTGTTCCACCGGACCATCTGGCGCGCCGCGGGCAACCCGTCCCTCGAGGCGATGATGAAGGGACTCGAAAAGGAGCTCGCCCCCGTCCACGACATGATGCTGCGCACCCCGGAAGACTACGAATGCGGGGTGGAGTTGCACGAAGCGACGCTGGCAGCGCTCAAGCGGGGCGACCCAGTGGAGATCGAGCAGGAGATGTACCGGCATCTCGGCCATTTCGAGAGCATCGTCGCGGACGTCCTCCAGCGCACCCCGCACCGGCAGCTGCCGGCCTTCCTCACCGCCGGCGTCCACTGACCCACTCCCCCTTTTTCCCTTTCCTGAGGCGGATGATCTGACGATCATCCGCCTCAGTTGCATCTATCTTGCCAAAAATGGCCAAGTTAATTATCCTCTTAGGTGTGATCGGCGTCTCGGCGCCGCGTGAGTGAACTGACGAGCGAATGCGCGACCTGCGGTTGCCGCTCCGGTACGACCCAAGGCCCGCGTGGCCGGGAGGAGATATCCCGATGACAATCGGCGATGGGACACCTACACCTTCGGATCGGGCGGATGTCCTGATCATCGGCGCCGGCCCATCCGGCGGTGTCGTGGCCGAGCACATGGCCCGGCACGGGTTCACGGTGGTCTGCCTGGAGCAGGGCCGCTGGGTCAATAGCGGCGAGTTTCCTGCCGTCAAGCCGGAATGGGAGTTGCTGGCGCAGAAGCAGTGGTACCCCGAACCGAACGTGCGCGGCAACGCCGAGGACTATCCGACGAACGTGTCCGAGTCGGACGTCTCTCCGGTGATGTTCGCGGGCGTCGGTGGCAGCACGCTGATCTACAGCGCGCACTGGATGCGCCTGCTGCCCTCCGACTTTCGGGTCAAGACCCTCAACGGTGTCGCCGACGACTGGCCGATCACCTACGAGGACCTCGCCCCGTACTACGACCGGATGGACGCCGCCGTCGGCCTCGCCGGACTCGAGGGCGACCCGATGTACCCCGACGGGATGGTGCCGCCGCTGCCGCCGCATCCGATCGGCAAGATCGGGCGGATCGCGGCTCGCGGGATGAACAAGCTGGGCTGGCACTGGTGGCCCTCCCCCAACGCGATTGCCTCCCAGAAGCATGGTGAGTTCGCGCGCTGCGCCCGGTGGGGCACCTGTGAGACCGGTTGTCCGGAGGGGGCGAAGTCGTCCTTCGATCTCACCCACTGGCCGACCGCCATCCGGCACGGCGCCCGGCTGATCACCGGCGCCCGGGTCTCCACCATCACCGTCGACGCCGAGGGGCGCGCGGACGGCGCCGTCTACGTCGACGCCGCCGGCCGCGAACACCGGCAGAAGGCCCGACTTGTCGTCGTCGCCGCGAACGGTATCGGCACCCCACGACTGTTGCTGCTCTCCGCGCACGGCGGCGCCCCGAACGGGCTGGCGAACTCGTCCGGTCTAGTCGGCAAGCGGCTGATGCTGCATCCCAACGCAGAGGTCACCGGCATCTATGACGAGCCGCTCGACAGCTGGCTGGGACCGGCCGGGCAGGCCATTCACTCGCTCGAGTTCTACGAGACCGACGCATCCCGCGGCTTCGTCGGCGGCGCGAAGTGGCAGGTCATGCCCATCGGCGGGCCGCTGCGCGCACTGTCGCTGCACGACCGGCGTCCGTTCGCCGAGAAATGGGGGCCGGCGGTGCACGACCGTATGGACGAAACGCTCGGCCGGGGCCTGCAGTGGGGCATCAACTCGCAGGACATGCCGGAGGAGAGCAACCACGTCGATCTCGACCCAACGCTCACCGACTCGAACGGCATCCCGGCTCCCCGTGTGCGCTACCGGTTGTCGGAGAACACCAAGAAGCTTCTGCAGTTCAATCTCGAACGCGCCGTCGAGGCGCATGAGGCCGCCGGAGCGGTCCGCACGGTGGCGACCGACCTGTGGCCGGAGCAGCCCGGACATCTGCTGGGCACGGCCACGATGGGCACCGATCCCGCCACGTCGGTGGTCAACGAGTGGAACATCGCGCACGACGTGCCGAACCTGGCGATCGTCGACGGCAGCGTGATGCCCACCTCGGGTGCGGTCAACCCGACCGCGACCATCACGGCACTAGCGCTGCGTGCCGCCGAACACCTCACGAACAACGCACGCTGGCAGGAGATTTCCGAATGACACACCTGAGCGAGCAGGAACGGCAGACGCTCTGGCGCGTCGCCGACGTCCTCATCCCCGCCACGGCGACCCGGCCCGGCCTCCGCGACGCCGACCCCGACGGGATCTGGCTCGAGCGGGCCCTGACCGCACGCGCGGACCTGGTCGGTGCGCTGCAGACGGAGCTGACACAACTGGAGACGGTCCCCGACCTCGAACCGGCAGTCATCGACCTGCACGAGAGCGACCGGGCGCGGTTCGAGGTGCTGGCGACCGCGGTCAGTGGCGCCTACTACCTCGTGCCCGCGGTCCGAGAGCTGATCGGCTACCCCGGTCAGCACCGCAACCCGCCGCGCCTGGAGGACGCCGCCGAGGAACTCTCCGACGAGGTCTTCGAGGCAGCGATGAACTACCCCGGCTCCTACCGACCGACACCTCGATAGCCCCGTCACCCCAGACCTGCCTGAAAAGAAAAGGACCTCACCCATGACCCTCTCCACGATCGGATCCGATCAGCGTTCGGTGCTGCGCACGCTCGCCGGACGAGTGACCGGCAACTTCATCGACGGTCGCTGGACCCCGTCGAGCTCGCCCGACACCATCACGGTGCTCGACCCGTCCACCGGCCGCGAAATCGGCACGGTCCCGGCCTCGTCCGCTGCCGACATCGACGCTGCGGTGGCCGCCGCCCGCACCGCGCAGCCCGGGTGGGCGGCCCTCACCCCCGCGGCCCGCTCGAAGTTCCTGCTCGACATCGCCACCCTGACCGAGGAACTGCTCGAGGAAATCTCGATCATCGAGGCAGTCGATGCAGGCAAGCCGATCACCGCGGTCCGGGACGAGGAACTGCCCGGGGTGATCGACGCGATGCGGTTCTTCGCAGGCGCCGCCCGCACCCTGCCGGCCCCCTCCAGTGGTGACTACCTCGAGGGTGTCTCCTCGATCATGCGCCGCGAACCGGTCGGCGTCGCCGCCGGCATCACACCGTGGAACTACCCGCTGCTGCAGGCGGTCGCCAAGGTGTTCCCGGCCCTCGCCACCGGCAACACGTACGTCCTCAAGCCCGCCGAGACCACTCCGTACTCGACCGCGTGGCTCGCCGAGATCGTCGCCCGCGTTCTCCCGGACGGGGTGTTCAACGTGGTCTTCGGCACCGGCGCCGTCGCCGGTGACGCCCTCGCCCGGCACCCGAAGGTCGACGTGGTCTCGTTCACCGGTTCCATCGAGACGGGCCGCAAGGTCGGAATCGCGGCCGCCGACGGCGTCAAGAAGGCCATCATGGAGCTCGGCGGCAACTCCCCGGTCATCGTGTTCGGCGACGCCGACCTCGAATCCGCGCTCGACGCGATCGCGATCGGCGGGCTGTACAACACCGGCCAGGAGTGCATGTCCGCAAGCCGGGTCATCGTGCACGCGTCCCTGCTGGATGCATTCGTCGACGGACTGAAGGCGCGGTGCAGCCGCGAAAAGCTCGGCGACGTCCTCGACCCCAC
The DNA here is from genome assembly GCF_017068375.1 of Rhodococcus koreensis. Lineage (NCBI taxonomy): Bacteria > Bacillati > Actinomycetota > Actinomycetes > Mycobacteriales > Nocardiaceae > Rhodococcus > Rhodococcus koreensis. The sequence continues at coordinate 8,429,077 of NZ_CP070609.1, read as the reverse complement.
CACCACCATCGGGCCCCTGAACTCCGCCCAGCAGCGCGACCGGGTACTCGCCAAGATCGAGGCCCGCACCTCCGGCGCCCGCGTGGTCGCGGGCGGCGAGAACTGCGAGGGTGACGGGTTCTTCTTCCCCCCGACGATCGTCGTCGGAGTCGCCGATGACGAAGAACTGGTCCAGGAGGAAATCTTCGGCCCGGTGTTCACCGTGCAGACCTTCGAGACCGAAGAGCAGGCGATCGCGCTGGCCAACGGCACCCGGTACGGACTGGCGTCGTCGGTGTTCACCAGCAACGTCGGCACCGCCACCCGCGTCCAGAACGCCCTGAACTTCGGCACCGTGTGGGTCAACAACCACCTGGTCTTCGCCGCGGACCTGCCCGTCAGCGGATTCGGGGCCTCGGGCATCGGCACCGAGAACGCCGAGGCCGGACTGCTCGAGTACACCCGCCTCAAGCACGTCATGGTGGACAACCGCTGACCGGCCCACCGCGACCCCGACCCCACCCCTCCCCTGTCCGGAAGAACGAAGGAATCACTGTGGCGCAACATATCTGGGACCGCCCCGCGCAGTACATCGGTGGCCGCTACCGTGACGGCAAGTCCGCCGACACGTTCGACGTACTCGACCCGTCCACCGGTCGGACCGTCGTCACCGGCCCCCTCGCGTCGACCGAGGACGTCGACGACGCCGTCACCGCCGCCGCCGGCGCCCTACCGGACTGGGCCGGCGCCACCCCGGCCCACCGCTCCGAGGTGATGACCCGGTGGGCCCGCGAACTCGAGACGATCGCCGATCAGCTCGCGACCGTCGAGTCGGCGCAGGCCGGTAAACCGATCAAGCTGACCACCGAGTTCGACGTGCCGGGCAGCATCGACAACGTCACCTTCTTCGCCGGCGCGGCACGCAACCTCGAGGGCAAAGCCTCGGGCGAGTACTCGGGCGATCACACCTCGAGCATCCGCCGCGAACCGATCGGCGTCGTCGGATCGATCGCCCCGTGGAACTACCCGCTGCAGATGGCCGCGTGGAAGATCCTGCCCGCGGTGGCCGCCGGAAACACCATCGTCCTCAAACCCGCCGAGATCACCCCGCTGACCTCGTTGCTGTTCGCCGAGGCCGCCACCCGCGCCGGGATTCCGGACGGCGTGATCAACGTGATCACCGGCAAGGGCACCACCGCCGGCAGCGCCCTGGTGACCCACCGCAATGTCAGCATGGTCTCGTTCACCGGCTCCACCCCGGTCGGACACAGCATCGCCGCCGCCGCGGCCGGCAAGCGACTGCACCTGGAACTGGGCGGCAAGGCCCCGTTCGTCGTCTTCGACGACGCCGACCTCGAGGCCGCCATTCAGGGGGCGGTGGCCGCGTCGCTGATCAACACCGGCCAGGACTGCACCGCCGCGACCCGCGCGTACGTGCAGCGTCCGCTGTTCGACCGGTTCGTCGACGGTGTCGCTGCCGTGATGGACACCGTCCGGCTGGGGCCGACCTCCGATCCGGCCACCGATCAGGGGCCGCTGGTCTCGCGCCGCCAGCAGGAGCACGTCGCAGGGTTTGTCGACCGCGCCCGCGCCGGCGGTGCCACGATCGTACGGGGCGGAACAATCCCGGGTGGCGACCTCGCCGACGGCTTCTACTACGAGCCCACCCTGGTCGTCGGCGCCGCGCAGGACAGCGAGATCGTGCAGCAGGAGATCTTCGGCCCGGTCCTGGTCGTGCTCCCCTTCGATCACGACGACGAGGGCATCGCGCTGGCCAACGACACCCCGTTCGGTCTGGCCGCGTCGGCGTGGACCCGGGACCTGTACCGGGCGCAACGCGCCACCCGCGATATCGCCGCCGGGTGCGTGTGGGTCAACGACCACATCCCGATCATCAGCGAGATGCCGCACGGCGGATACAAGCAGTCCGGCTACGGCAAGGACATGTCGACCTACTCGCTCGACGAGTACACCAACATCAAGCATGTGATGTCGGATATCACCGGCGTCGCCCGCAAGGACTGGCACCGGACGATCTTCGGTGACCGGTAAGTCCGTCTGCCCACCGGACACCGAAAGACAACATCAGCGCGCGTCGGTAGCGCCGAAAGAAGAGAGCGAACAATGCGATTCAGCCGCGTACTCAATGTGGTCAACTGCCACGCGGAAGGCGAGGTCGGCAACGTCATCGTCGGGGGCATCGGCGACGTTCCCGGCCAGACGATGTTCGACAAGCGCGTCTACCTTGAGGAGAACCTCGATCAGATCCGCCAGCTGATCCTGTTCGAGCCCCGCGGTGCGGCGGTGCAGAACGCCAACATCATCCTGCCGTCCAACCACCCCGACGCCCCCCTCGGCTACGTCATCCTCGAGTCGACGGAGTACCCGGCGATGTCCGGGTCGAACACCATGTGCGTGGCAACCGTGCTGCTCGAGACGGGGATGCTGCCGATGACCGAGCCGGTCACCGAGGTGGTCCTCGAGTCCCCGGCCGGCCTGATCAAGGTGCAGTGCGAATGTAAGGACGGCAAGGTCGAAAACGTTCGGCTCACCAACCAGCCGGCCTTCGTCTACCACACCCAGGTGCCCCTCGAAGTCCCCGATCTGGGCAAGCTCACCGTCGACATCGCCTACGGCGGAATGACTTACGTCGTCGTCGACGCCGCCGAAGCAGGTTTCGACCTGGTGCCCTCCGAGGCCCGCGCCCTGTGCGAACTCGGCCAGCGCATCAAGAAGGCCGGCGCCGAACAGTACGAGGTCAAGCACCCCGAAAACCCGGAGATCCCCGGCATCACCCAGACGGTCTTCACCGGGCAGCTGTCCCGACAGACCGACGAGAGCGGCGAGTATCTGACGTCGAAGAACGCCGTCGTCGTCTCCCCCGGCCGGATCGACCGGTCCCCGTGCGGCACCGGCACCTCGGCACGAGTGGCGGTCCTGCACGCCCGCGGCGACCTCGCCGTCGGCGAGCGGTTCGTCCACGAATCGCTGATCGGCACCAAGTTCGACTCCCGCGTGGAGTCCGTGACCACCATCGGCGGGTACGACGCGGTCATCCCCAGCGTCGCCGGACGGGCCTGGATCACCGGCACCACCCAGCTCGGACTCGACCCCAGCGATCCCTTCCCGAACGGATACACCCTGGGCGACACCTGGCTCACTGCGCTCTGAACAAACGAACACAGAACACCGAACGAGACTGCACGCCCCCACATTTGGGAGCGTGCAGTCTCGCTCTCTCGCAGCCCCACCCCTGTCACACAATGTTTACCGCAACGTATTGCCAAAAATGGCCAGTTGAATTAACCTTAATGGCACAGTGACATGCATCACTGAGAGGTCGAGTTGAAGTCGATCCGCACACTGCGTCGATCTTCGATTCACTCGGTCGGTCCCCATCCCCGGAGGAAACATGCTAGAGACGCGCGATACGGGTAACAGCCGCGAAGTCGCCCCCCATGGAGATGACGAGCATCTCCGCGCCCTCGGTTACGAACCGAAGTTCGAGCGCAAGATGAACCTGTGGGCGAACTTCGCCCTCGGCTTCATCTACCTGTCCCCGATGGTCGGCGTGGTCTCGATCTTCGCGCTGGGAATCTCCACTGCCGGACCGCCGGCGGTGTTCTGGATCTTCATCGTCGGCTTCGGACAGCTGCTGGTCGCACTGGTCTTCGGTGAGGTCGTCTCCCAGTTCCCGCTCGCGGGCGGCCTGTATCAATGGGCGCGCCGGCTCTGGAACGGCCAGTACGCCTGGCTGATGTCGTGGGTCTACATCTGCGCCATCACCATCGGCATCACCACCACCGCCATGTTCAGCTCCGACTTCATCGCAAGTTTGCTATTCGGCACCGCGGACGAGCCGTCGGTCTCGGCCACGGGACTGCAGAAACTGATCATCACCCTGTCGGTGCTGACCGTCTGCCTGCTGTTCAACCTGACCGGCACCAAGACCCTCGCCCGGATCTCCGTCGTCGGCCTGACCGCCGAACTCATCGGCGTCGTCGCGATCGGCCTGTACCTGCTCATCTTCCAGCGCAAGCAGCCCTTCTCGGTCTTCTTCGACACCATGGGCGCCGGTGGCGGGCAGAGCTACATCTACGCCTTCATCGGGGCATCACTGGTGGGCCTGTACATGTTCTACGGCTTCGAGGCCTGCGGCGAGGTCGCCGAGGAGACCCCCAACCCGGCCCGCGCCATACCCCGCGCGATGGCGTTGACGGTTCTCGTCGGCGGCGGTGCCGCCCTGCTCGCCTTCTCCGGATTCGTCCTCGCCTGCCCGGATCTGGCAGCCGTCGTGGCCGGGGAGGACGCCAACCCCATCCCGACGATCCTGCAGGGCAGCCTCGGCACGGTCGGTTCCAAGGCGTTCCTCGTCATCGCACTGACCTCCTTCCTCGCCGGTGTCATGGGCCAGCAGACTGCCGTCAGCCGCCTGGTGTACTCATTCGCCCGCGACGACATGTTCCCCGGCAGCCACTTCTTCGCCCGCACTTCGTCGAGCCACATCCCGGTCAACGCCCTGCTGGGCATCAACGTTGCACCGGTGCTGCTCACCGTCTTCGTGTACTTCTTCCCCGACTCCCTGTTCCGGATCGCCGCATTCCAGGTCATCGCCGCCTACTTCGCCTTCCAGATGGTGGTCCTCGCCGCGCTGCGGATGCGATTCAAGGGCTGGAAGCCCGGCGGTCCGTGGACCCTCGGCAAACTCGGCGTCGCCGTCAACATCGCCGCCCTGGTCTACGGCATCATCGCCATGATCATCCTGGCCCGGCCCAGCGGCGACGAGAGCCTCCCGTTCGTCGACCGCTGGATCGCGCTGATCGGGTTCTCCATCATCACCGTCGCCGGGTTCCTCTACCTGGTGATCGCAAAGCCGGGCGCAGACTCCACCGCACCCGAAGGTGATGCCATCGAGGTCGCCGAACGGCTCCGCGCCGGCCGCGCGTGAGACCGGACCGCGACGGCCACTAATCCGAAATCCCGACGGCGGGGGACGAAGTCACGACTTCGTCCCCCGCCGTTCTGCCGTGCATCAGTGCACACCTCTTGACGCACATCCCGGGGGGAGCTGTCGCGAGGCCGCCGCGTCGAGCACCTGCGGCGCGGGCTCGCTCGACGCACATGGCGCACGACCGGTCCCGAGGCAATCGGTGGACGCACCTCGTCATCGACAGCCCCGCCCCGCGCCCGATGATGGAAAAACGCACTCGGTTCCAGTCGGTATGGCAAGTGCGAGACCTGATCGCCGACAGCGTGATCCAGCTACGACGCGGCCCAGAAGGACGCCCTGCATCTGCCGGTCTCGGCGTGGCCGATGCGACCTCCCGAGTCGAAAAAAGCCCGCCCACAACGATGATCGCCGGCCCCGAGACGGGGCCGGCGATCATCGTTGTGGGCGGGACGGTGCGTCCCCGTTTACAGTGCCGCGAGGGCCTTTTCGAGCTCGCGGAGGCGCGGGCCGGCCAGGGCGGCACCGGGCGCCCGCTGCGGGCCGGCGGGGTGTCCGACCAGCTCCATCCCGGCCTTGACGGCCGCGGTGTATCCACCGCTGACGAGGGTGCTCATCACCGGGAACAGCTTGGCCCACAGCTTGCGAGCCAGCTCGAGGTCACTCGCCGCGATGGCGTCGTACACATCGACCAGCTGACGCGGCACCACGTTCGCCGCGCCGATGACCGAACCGGCGGCACCCTCGAGCAGGGCGGCGTAGAAGAGGGTGTCCCAGCCGACGAACACCGAGACCTTGTCACCGAACTCGTGGATGAGCTGCGCCGCGGCGGTGAAGTCACCGCTGGTGTCCTTGACGTACTTGACGTTGGGAACCTCGTCGATCAGGTCACCGAGGATCTGCGGGGTCAGGTTCACGCCGGTCGCGGCCGGCAGGTTGTAGGCCATCACGGGGATCGACACCGATCCGGCGACGTCCTTGTAGTAGCTCTTGACCTCGTCGATGCTGAACGGCTCGTAGTACGGCGCCACCAGCATCAGCGCGGTCGCGCCCGCCTTCTCCGCGTGCTGGGACAGCGCGATCGCCTCGGCGGTGCTGGTAGCCCCGGTGTGCGGTACCACCGGCACCCGTCCTGCGGTCTGCTCGAGCACCACCTCCAGGGCGCATTCGCGTTCGCCGCGGCTCAGGGCGAAGAACTCACCCGTCGACCCCAGCGGAACGAGCCCGTGAATCCCGGATTCGATGGTGCGGTCGACCAACCGGCGCAGACCGGCCTCGTCGATCTGCTGATCCTGGGTGAAGGGAGTGGCGACCGCCGAGTAGACGCCCTTGAGAACTTTTGACATGGATACCTCCTGGGGAGCAAGTGACCCATTAATGGTAAGTGAAACTTGCCAAAAACGGCAAGCATGGGATGTAATCGGGGTAACGATGAAGCCGGGAAGTGTCGCCGACGGACTGGCACGTCCCCAGGGCGCCACAGGGCCCCCGATCAATCCGGAGTTCGTAGATGAATGTGACCGCAGGTGGACCTTTCTCACCTTCCTGGGCGGTGCTGTGCCGAGACCTTCTTCGCGAGATGTGTTGCAGCATGCCGCTGCAGATGTCATCGCCGTTGGTGCTTCCCGAAGAGGATCGGATCCGTGACCTGCCTCGCGTCAGATGAGCTCACACAACCCTCGGTACTGCTGGTAGGCCTCGGATCGCCGACCCTGCTGAGCAAGCTCGGCACCCACGGTCTTCGCGTTTCCACCACCGACCAAGGCGACCTGACACCGAGCAGGCTCAACGCACTGCGCCCCGATTTGATCGCCTATTTCCAACGCGAAGGGGCAAAGATCGCGTCCACGGTTCAACGGCAGCGACTCGACGGAGTCGGTGCGGGAATTTGTGTCATCAGCAGCACGGCGTCGAGCGCCGACCGCATCGCCATCCTCGATGCCGGCGCTGACGACCACGTGGTGATGCCCTGCACCGTGCCCGAACTCGCAGCACGGTTCCGCGCCGTCCTTCGTCGTGCGCGCTGGACACCGATCGAGGACCTCGTCTTCCCCGCGATGACCATTAGCCTGACCGGGAGAACGGTGTACTCCCACGGCCAATGGGTCGAGGTGAGCCGACAGGAATTCGATGTCCTGGTCGTCCTCGCCAAGGAGGCCGGGCGCGTCGTTTCCCGCGAAGATCTCCTCCGCACCGTCTGGGCGGTGCCGGTGTCGATGGCAGCACGGTCGAACGTGCTGAACGTGTGTCTCAGTTCGCTACGCGGCAAACTCGAGGCCACCGGAGCCGGACGACTGATCCACACCGTCCGGGGGATCGGTTACGTCTTTCGGGCGTGAGACGGAGCCATCGTCAGGTCGCGGCGCGACGCGCGGCCAGCAGAGCGACCAGCTCTCGCGCACTGCCGATCGTGTGCACCGTGAAGGCGGCACGAATCTGCTCCAGGTCACAGGTCTCGAAAGCCTCGATCAACGCGGCATGCACCGCGTGGGCGCGCGCGGGATCGGCGCGCGTGTACTGGTCGTGCAGCAGCGCAATGGTGATATGCGCTTCCGTGACCGGCCACAGCCGCATCAGCAGGTAGTTTTCCGACGCCGCCCAGATACTTCGATGAAACGCCAGGTGGGCTTCGTGATAGACGAGCGGATCGGGATCGAATGCGCGGGCGTCGAAGTCGCGCCAGGCCTGCAGGACGAGTTCCATCCGATGCCCGGACGCATCGGCCAAGATCGCCGACACCGCCTGCATGTCGAGCGCCATCCGCGTTTCCGCGATATCGAGCAGTGCCGCATCGTCGAGCGACGCCACCCGCAACCCGCGATAGGGCTCCTGGACGAGCAGGCCCTCCTGCGCCAGCTGACCCAGCGCCTCCCGGACGGTCGGACGACTCACGTTCAATTCGGAGGAGAGTCGCGCCTCGGTGAGCTTCTCCCCGGGCTGCAGCGAACCGAGCACGATGGCGCGTTTGATCTGCGCGATCACACCATCGCGACGTGTGGTCGAGGCCACCGGCAGGAGAGCAGCCTCACGGTGTTCCGGCATACAACCTCCTTGCTACCGATGTCCCGGATACAACAATGCCCCGACCGGCCGATCAGAGCGAGACCGGCCGAGAATTCCGCGCCACCGCGAAACGCGCGCGCCGTTCATGGTTGCGTCGTTCCTGAGCGGTCATGCCACCCCAGATACCGTGCCGCTCCTTGCTCATCAACGCGTAATCCGCGCAATGACGCGCCACCGGGCAGGCGTCACACAGCTGCTTCGCGGTTCGTTCACGCCTCAGCCGAACATGCTGCGCTTCACCGTCTCGAGGGTAGAACAACTCGGTATTCGAACCGCGGCACGCCGAGAACTGCTGCCACTCGGCGTTGCCCTGATCCGCTTCGCCGGACACCGGGACCGGCGGGTGTCGGTCGATCGATTGCCCACCGGCTCGCACCGTCCCGCCATGCCCCGCACCCACACTCGAACCGTCCGACCTTTGGCGATACGACGCGACGCGCCGGGTCCGCAGCTCAGTCGAGTTCATAGATGCGCCCCGTATGAACACCTTCCACCGACTTCACGAACGCCCGGGCAACATCTGCGGCCGGCACCGGCGCGAATCCGGGAAAGAAATCGCCGTACACGTCGAGGGCTTCTGTGACCACCGTCGGGCTGACCGCGTTGATGCGGATGCCCCGCGGCAGTTCCGTCGCTGCCGCGCGCACAAAGGACTCGAGCCCTCCGTTGACAGTCGATGCTACGGCTCCGGAACGGATGGGCTCGCTGGGCGAGAATGCCCGATACCAGCGTGAACGATCCGCCGTCGGCGACGAACGGACGACCGCGCAGCACCAGGTCGATCTGTCCGAGCAACTTGTTCGCGATACCGGCCCGGAAGTGGTCCGTCGTCAGGTCCGTGAACTGCGGAAACGGCGTCGATCCCAACACACTGACCACCGCGTCGACGGTGCCGACCTGACCGAACAGGCGATCAATCGATGCTCCGTCACCGACGTCCACCCGATACTCACTCGTCCGAGAGGCCACCAGCACCTCGTGCTTGCCCCTCAGCGCTTCGACGACGGCCGCGCCGACCTTGCCGGTACCGCCCGCAACGAGAATCCGCATTCCATCTCCCGAATCGAAGTTCATTTCGCCATTAATGGTACTTCAACATGTCCTTTTAGTCTCCGGGTTCCACACGCTCTCTGCGCGCGGAGAAGTCGCCTGGACAAGCGTTCGCGACAACGCGACAGGCCGCGGGCCTCCCTTGCGCCTCGCCACGACTGATCCTGCCTTCACCTGCACGAGATTCTCGGCGGACGTGCTCCTACAGCGAGTATCTTTTGCAGCAGTCACCCCGACAGACCGGCAGAGCCATCCGGCGAATTCTCATCGACGGCTCATGAGAGTCAAGGATGATCTGCGGGGAGCCGGGGCGGGCCCGCCGGTGGCGGGCGACCTCGACCGGGCCGCACCGATGTCGCAGAAGGCGCGTTCGGCGTGCTCGCGGGCAGGGAAATGCTGTGCTCGCGTCGTACATCCGACCGGTTTGCAGGCAGCAATGAAGTTGACCGAGCATGCGGTTGAACAGTGCAGCCGCGTGGCGATCACCACGGTCACGCCGGGCAAGGTAGTGCGCGCGGGCCGGCATTCCCGGCCGGCGGCGACGAATGCCAGACGAACCTGAGAACGGCGAACCGGTTGTTCTTCACGTGGCGGCGAGTGACTGCGATGCTGCGCCCCGATGCACGAGCGACCGGTGCCGACCCGGCATACGCCTTCAGCCCACGTGCGCCGGGCGGAGCGGCCGCGGTCGTCGCCGATCTCGGCCAGCACCCGGGCACCGGTAACATCGGCGAGCCCTGAAAAACTGGTGATGATCGCATGGTCAGGATGCCGCCACAATATTTCGGCCGCAACATCTTTGAGTATCTGCGCGTTTGCACACTCGGCGTCCAGCATCGCGACGAGAGAAAAACGAAACCGGACTATCGGGTCATGACGATGGAGCGGACGGTTCTCGCGTCAATCCGCTCCACAGACACCCCGACCGGGTATTCTGTGTCGCCACTTGATCAGAGAGGCTTGCTCGTGACGCAACTCCAGAAGCGCTGGCCCAAATGGGTATACGTCCAATCCGCCAAAGAGCCCGAATAACGCTTTAGCTTCGCGAACGAACCTACCTTCCTCGCCTGGCAACGCACTGCCCTCGCCATCGCCGCCGGAGGTGCCAGCCTCGATCGACTGACTTTCGGCCGCCTCGGGTTCCTCGCCTTCGCCATCCTCGCTCTCGCCATCACACTCAGTCTCTGCGCATTCTGCGAGTCTCAGGGCCGCTCCCGACGGCCCCGTCGCGGCCGAGCGACACTGGCATTATCGTCTGCCACGGCACTTCTCGCCGCCGTCGAGGCACTAGCCCTCGCCGCTCACTGAAGAGCGCATGCCTCCAAGCCTTCGGTAAACGTGAAGCGGCACTGACAGTCACAGCAGACCTTGCGCCCCACCCCACACACGTCGAGGGTGATCCTCTCGTCTCGGAGTGGACCGCCCGCGGTCCTCCTGGACAGCAATCCCGTGAAGGCGACCTTGGATCGACTGCCTTCAAGTGTCATCGCTAACCCGGATACGTCGGCTGCGCTCATCGTTGGAGTTGCTCGACGACCCAGGCGGCGACCTGTGCGCGGGAGGTGAACCCGAGTTTGGTCAGGATGTGCTCGACGTGGCCCTGCGCGGTGCGTTCGGAGATCACCAGCTTCGCCGCGATGGCCTTGTTGGTCATGCCTTCGGCGACGAGTTCGGCGACTTGTTCCTCACGCTTGGTCAGTTTCACCGCCGAACCGGCAGCGGGATCGGTTGTGTGCGGGGCACGCTCGTCGAGGGCGTAGGCGACGGCTGCGTCGAAATCCAGGTGGCGTCCTTCGCGACCAGCCGCCTCGAATGCCTTGTCGCCGAGGTCCCGACGTGCCTTCTCCGCGCAGGCGTCGTGATAGACGAGCAGGGTGGGGTAGATGACCGCGACGCTGCCGACGGAGCGCCCCAATTCCTCTGCCGCTCCCATCAGGACTGCCGCCCGCCTCGCGTCGCGGTGCTCCCCGGCGATCCAGGCCAGTGCCTCGAGACAGGATGCGGCGACGCGGGGAAAGTTCGCGCGGGTCAGCTGCAACGCCTGTTCGACGAGCCGCTCCGCACGCGTGGCGTCACCCTGCTGCCACGCGACCACGCCCAGCGCCCACAGCGAGTACGCCCTGTGCAGGGCTTCGCCGCACGCCTCCGTGATCGTGAGCACGCGCTCGTGGCACTCGATTGCCCGCTCCGTCTGGCCGCGCAATTCGTAGGCCATCCCCAGCATGCTCAGAGCACCGGTCTCGAGGGTGCGATCCTCTCGGGTGCCGAATACTGCGAGGGCACGTTCGAAATACGAACACGCGCGAGCGAGGTCACCGCCGAGCAGGGCCAATGTGCCCTCGGCGTAATCGATAAACGCGTGCGTCATCGGGTCGCTCGTGTGCGCGGCGATCGCGCGTCCCTGCGCCATCAGCGCGGCGCCGGCGGGGAGGTCGCCCAGCATCCCAGCCAGCACGCTCGCCGCATACAGCGATTTGATGTGTTCGACGCTCGACGGGCCGGCCCAGGTGGCCAGGAAGCGGTCGAGCCAGCGCCGGCCCTCGCTGTAGAGACCCTGAGAAAGCCAGAACGGGAACAGTGCGGCGGCGACGTGGAGGCCGGCGGCGGGATCGTCGGTGACGCAGAATTCCAGCGCCTCTCGGATGTTCGGTTGCTCCCGTCGCAGGCGTGAAGTCAGCTCGAGCTGGCGTGCGCTGATCCAGTCCACCTCCGCGTCGACCGCCAGTGCCTGGTACCAGTCCCGGTGCCGGCGGCGCAGAGTCACGTTTTCACCGGTCTGTTCGAGTTTCTCGCGGCCGTATTCGCGGACGGTCTCGAGTAGCCGGAACCGCACCACTGTGCCGGCTTCCTGGCGGATCAGGATCGACTTGTCCACCAGCGAGGTCACCGCGTCAAGCAGGTCGGCCGAAGTCAGACCCGCGCCGCAGACCTGTTCTGCCGCATCGAGTTCGAAGCTTCCCGCGAATACCGATACCCGCCCCCACACCAGTTGCTCCCGAACGGTGCACAGCTCGAAGCTCCAGTCGATCGACAACCGCAAGGTCTGCTGCCGCGACGGCGCGCCCCTACTTCCGCGGGTCAGCAGGGCATAGCGGTCGGTGAGGCGCTCGAGGATTTGCTCGGGCGACATCGCCCGCAGCCGGGCCGCCGCCAGCTCGATGGGCAACGGCAACCCGTCCAGCCGGTGGCAGATCCGCGCCACGGCGACCATGTTGTCCTCGGTGATTTCGAAACCCGGGACAGCGGCGGCGGCGCGTTCGGCGAACAGGGTCACCGCGTCATACCGGGGCAGTCCCCGCAGCGAGGGTTCCCGATGACCATCCGGGACCGTCAGCGGGGGCACCCGCAGCACCGCCTCCCCTCCGATGCCGAGGGGTTCGCGGCTGGTGGCGAGGATTCGCAGCCCGGGGCACGCCAGTAGCAGAGCCACGGCCAGCACGGCGACCGCGTCGATGACGTGCTCGCAGTTGTCGAGAACCAGCAGCAGCTCCCGCGCGGCCAGGTACTCCACCAGCACCTCGAGTAGCGGCCGCGCCTGATGATCCCGCAACCCCAGCGCGCCGGCCACCGCATCCACCAGCAGCGACGGGGTACCGAGCTCACCGAGCTCGACCAGCCACACCCCGCCGCCGTAGTCACGTCGTACGTTCGCGGCCACTTGCAGCGCCAGCCGGGTCTTCCCGACACCGCCGATCCCGGTCAACGTCAGCAGCCGGGATCCGGTCAACAGGTTCTTCGCCTCGGTGAGTTCGTGCCGGCGACCGACGAAACTCGTCAACCCCAACGACAAATTCCCCTTCGACGCTCGGGCCGGCACTGGGTGCGCAATCTGAGGACGAAACGTCGCGGATCGTGTCCGCGCCGGTGGCGGCTCCTGGCCTGACGAGGCTGCGCCCGCTTCGGCGTGCAGCGCCATCTCGTCGACCGCAAGCCCGTGATCGTGTTGGATCCGGCGCAGTTGCTCACCGAAATCTGCGGCAGTGGCCGGCCGCTCGCCGGGAGTGCCGGACATCGCGCAGGCGATCGCCGCAGATACGTCTTCAGGGACGCCGTGCTCACGCAGGTCGGGCGCCGGTTGGGTGGTGATCCGCAGGAACTGCGCGACAATCTGTTCACCGCTGTGGCGTTCGAACGCCGCATGACCGGTGAGTGCACTGAACATGGTGGCGCCGAGGCCGTAGATGTCCGACGCCGTGGTCGGCGGGTCACCAGTGAGGACCTCCGGCGCGGTGTAGGCCGGGGACCCGGTGACGGTGCCGGTGGCGGTCTCGAAGCCGCCGGCGACGTGCGCGATACCGAAGTCCGTCAGCGCGGGTTCACCGTAGTCGGTGAGCAGGATGTTCGCGGGCTTGATGTCACGGTGCAGGATACCGAGCCGGTGCGCGGTCTCCACCGCGCCGGCGATCTTCACCCCCAACCGCAGCGCGTCACCGAGCGGCAGCGGACCGTCGCGGTGGATACGGGTGTCGAGGGAGTCCTGCCGGTGGTACTGCATCACGAGGTAGGGCAGCCCGTTGTCGGTGGCGCCGACCTGCAACACATTGACGATGTTCGGATGCCCGGTCAGCCGTCCCATCGCCCGCTGCTCCCGGAAGAACCGCTCCCGGTTCTCCTCGTCGAGTTCGACGGTGAGCACCTTCACCGCCACCGTGCGGTCCAGGGCGGCCTGCGTGCAGCGGTAGACCACCCCGAAACCACCGCGCCCGATCTCGTGGGCGTCGTCGAACCCGGCCGCGCTCAGCTCCGCGGCGACCGGGGGATCCGTGGACCGCTGGGTGGCGAGCGGGTCACTGTCGTCCATCGAAACGGCCTACCACGCTGTCGTCTCGCAGTACGTGTGCCCCGAAATACGGGAAACCCCGCTGCACGTGAGTCATGGGAAGGCGATCGTCGAAATACCACATGCGAAACCTCCCGACACTTCCCCTCAGCATATCGCCGCATGTGGTTGTGTCCGATACCGACGGCCCTGTGACTGATGATGCTTGCGCGGTAGTTGATCTCGCCCGGGCCGCGTCTATGGGCGACTGTCGCCCAGATGAAGGGACACGAGCTCGGCGAGGTGGACGCCGACCTGGTCGAGTGGGCGCACCGACCGCGAGGAGATGGCGAGGATGGCGGCGCCCTCGATTGCGCACACTGCGGTGGTCGCGAGCGACCGGGCGGCAGCCTCATCAACCCCTGTGCGCTCGAGTTGCTCGGCGAGCAGACTCGCCCAGTTATCGAATACCTCGGCGGCAACCGCGGGCGCCAACGGTGCCTCCGGGCCGCCGAGGGCGGCGGCGACGATCGGGCATCCGGCGGTGAAGTCACTGGCCTCCAGCGTGTCCTTCCACATCCGAATGAACGCAATGAGGCTGTCGGCGGGGCTGTCGGACGCGGCGAACTCGGCAATGATCGCACTCATCAGCTGGCCGGCCACCCGGGTGGATTCCTCGATGAGTTCTGCCTTCCCGCGGGGGAAGTTCTGGTAGACGGACCGCCGCGCGGTGTCGCTACGCGCCAGCAGTTCGGTGATTCCGGTGCCGGCGACGCCGCGCTCCCGCACGAGCGCGATCGTGCCGGCGATGAGCCGATCGCGGGGACTCGGTGTCATCGGCATCCCTCCTTGCGTTGAGCGAACAATCCTTGCGGTAGCACGATCATTCTACTATGGTTGCGTGAAACACGTAACTTGGGTTCACACCTACTTCATCGAAGGGTGCACCCGACCACCCCGGCGCCCTGTCGTGCGGCGTCACCAGATGGCCCGGCAGCTCCGACTTCGCGGATCTCGACCCCAGCTCGTCCACGGGTCCAGCCACGACATGCCCGACTCGGAACACCGAACAGAGAGAACAGGTTGTCTCAGTGAATAACCCAACGGTGCAGGAATATTCGACTGGTTCGACGAAGAGCACGAGTCTCAGACTATGGAATACGCTGCGGCAGCTGCCCCTGGGCAAACAACTCTTCACCACGGGTGTCTGCTTCAAGGCCCCCTACTTCGGGACCATTCATCCCGAAATCACGATCCTCGAGCCGGCGCGCTGCGAAGTGCGGGCCCCGAACCGCCGCGGCTCACGCAACCATCTCGGAACATTCCATGCCATCGCTTCGTGCAACATGGCCGAACTGGCGGCGGGCATGATGACCGACGTCACCGTTCCGGTCACGCACCGATGGATCCCCGTGGGCATGACCGTCGAGTACCTCGCGAAAGCGGCCACCGACATGCGCGCCGTCGCGGCGATAGATGCGATTCCCGCATTCGGTGACGATCCGGTCGACCTGGAAGTCCCGGTCGAGGTACTCACGACCGACGGCACGGTCGCCGTACGCGCCCGCATCACCATGCGCGTCGCCCGCAAGAAACACGACTGACTCCCGAAACGTCGAGAGGAAGACTCGATGACGCAGACCCCAGAGAAGCGGTCCCGCCGCAAGTTCCGTATCGAGCGCCTGATGGGAC
Source organism: Rhodococcus koreensis (assembly GCF_017068375.1). NCBI lineage: Bacteria > Bacillati > Actinomycetota > Actinomycetes > Mycobacteriales > Nocardiaceae > Rhodococcus > Rhodococcus koreensis. Next base: position 8,413,586 of record NZ_CP070609.1, on the reverse strand, counting down.
GCTACGTCGCCAATCCCACCGTGCGAGCGCTCAATCGCATCGGGATCGGCACCACACTCGCCACGGAACTTGAAACGATCGGACGCAAGACCGGCCGATACCGTCGTGTGCCGGTCGCCGCAACCTTCGACGACACCGGGGCCTGGTTGATCTCGCAACACGGCACGCGATCCGGATGGACGGCGAACATCACCGCCGACCCACGGGTGCGGATCCGGCACGGCGCCCACTGGCGCACCGGAACCGCGCGATTGGAACCCGGCGACGATGTCGACGCCCGCACACGCACCTTCACATCCCATCCCGACTTCGCCGCGATGACCGCCGCTACCTTCCGCGCACTACAGAGTGCACCGATTTCCGTCCGAATCACGTTCACCCGCAACCTCGCCGACCCACCACAAGGATCCCGATGACCGACACCGCTCAACCCGACACGATCACGCTCGAACGCGACGGACACGTCCTGCTGATCGGCTTGAACCGACCCCACAAACGCAACGCGTTCAACCTCGCTATGCTCGGCGATCTGTCCCGTGCGTATGCCCTGCTCGAATCCGACCCCGAACTGCGCTGCGGCGTCCTGTTCGCCCACGGCGAGCACTTCACCGGCGGACTCGACCTCGTCGACGTCGCCCCAGCGATCGCGGCCGGTGAAACTCCGTACCCCGCCGATGGGCGCGACCCCTGGCGACTGGACGGCGACTGGACGACACCGCTCGTCGCCGCAGCCCACGGCTGGGTCATGACGCTGGGCATCGAACTGCTGCTCGCCGCCGACATCCGCGTCGCTGCGGCCGGCACCCGGTTCAGCCAACTCGAGGTCCGCCGCGGCATCTACCCGTTCGGCGGCGCCACGCTGCGCTTCCCCCGGGAAACCGGCTGGGGCAACGCCATGCGCTGGATGCTCACCGGCGACGAATTCGACGCCACCGAAGCCCACCGCATCGGCCTCGTCCAGGAGATCGCCGACAACCCCGTCGAACGGGCACGCCACATCGCGCACACCATCGCCGACAAGGCCGCGCCTCTCGGAGTGGACGCCGTCCTCGCCAGCGCGCACCGCGCCCGCCGGCTCGGCGACGACGCCGCAATCTCCCAACTCGGATCCGACGTCGCCCGCCTGTTCGGTTCCGCCGACGGCGCCGAGGGCATCCAATCGTTGATCGAGCGACGCGACGCCGTCTTCACCGGACGCTGACCATACGGGGTCACCCGCCGACACATCCACGAAGGACTTCGCATGACACCAAGGAATCGATCGACGCATCGCACCGTGAACCCCGACGGTATTGGCGAGGGCGTCGTGACGACGCGGCTCGTTCACGCCTCGGACGGGGTGCCGCTGGCGGTACACGAACGCGGGAACCCCCACGCGCCGACGGTGATGTGTGTGCACGGGTTTCCCGATGATCACCGGGTCTGGGACGAGGTGGCGGACGAACTCGCGTCAACGGTGCGTGTGGTGACATTCGACGTACGGGGGTCGGGAGCGTCGGGGCACCCGAGACGAATCCGGGACTACCGCCTCGACCAGCTGGCAGACGACATCGGCCGGGTCATCGACGCGGTCTCGCCGGGGCGGCCGGTGCATCTCGTCGGGCACGACTGGGGCTCGGTGCAGGCGTGGCATGCCGCCACCGATCCGGCGCAACCGCATCGCATCGCGTCGCTGACCTCGATCTCCGGGCCGTGTCTCGATCACGTGCCCTACTGGATCCGGTCCCGGCTTGCCGCGGGCCCCCGAGGATGGAAAGACCTTCTGGGGCAGTGGAAGTCGCCGCTGTACATGGGGTTCTTCCAGATCCCCTGGGTCGCCCCGCTGGCGTGCCGGCTGGGACTGGTCGACGCCGCGATCGCGCTGGCCGGACACTTCGAAACCGGGGCCCGCCCCGCAGGCCTGCCGGCGCACCGCGCCCGCGACAACCGCGGCGCGCTGAGGATCTACACCGCGAACCTGCTCCCGCGCCTGCTCCGCCCGCAGCAACGCACCACCGAGGTGCCCGTTCAGGTGCTCGCTCCGCGCCGGGACATCTTCATCACTCCCGCGAGCCAGGTCGACATCGGTCGCTGGGCAATCAATTCACGGGTCCATTCCGTCGACGGCGGGCACTGGATACCCCTGTTCAACCCGACTGCGGTCGCCGACCACGTGCGGTCCTTCGTCTCAGAAGACGCCAACTCGATCGGAGAAGCACGATGACCACCCAACCCGAGGCCGACAAGGTCGCCCTCACCGCCCGGAACGTGTCCTGGGACTGGACCGGGCTGCCGATGCACTACTTCGACGCCAACCCGTTCGCAACGCATTTGGCGAACGGGATGAACATGCTCCTGCCCGAGGGAGAAGTGTTCTTCGTCGAGGTCTTCCAGAAAGCGCTGCCGCTGATCAAGGACGACGCCGTCCGTGCGGACGTGATCGGGTTCATCGGCCAGGAGGCCACCCACTCGTCGTCGCACCAATCACTGCTCGAGCATCTGAAGGCGCAAGGACTCGACACCGATCCGTACGTCGCGCAGATCCAATGGATGTTCCGCCGTCTGCTCGGCGACCGCGAATTGACCGGCCGCAAAGCCCATTCCTGGCTGCTCGAGCGGGTCGCCGTCGTGGCCGCCCTCGAACACTTCACCTCCTATCTCGGGGACTGGGGGCTCAACGCGCGCGCCTGGGACGATGCCCTCGACCCGCAGGTGCTCGACCTGTTCCGCTGGCACCTGGCCGAGGAGGTCGAACACCGGCACGTGGCGTTCGACCTGTTCACCCACCTCGACGGCCGCTACCCGCGCAGGGTGCGCGCGTGGCTGATCGCCGCACCGTTTCTGGTGGTCTTGTGGGCCCGCGGTATCCGCTATCTGATGTCCGTCGACCCCGAACTCGACGAGGCCGACCGGCGCATCCGGTTTCGTGCTGCTCGGCGGACCTGGCGGAAAGGTCTGTTTCCGAGCCCGTGGAGCCTGGCACGAATGTTCGTCGAGTACTTCCGACCCCGCTACCACCCCTCCCGGTACGGCTCGACCAGCCAGGCAGTCGCCTATCTCGCCTCCTCACCTGCGGCTCGTGCCGCCGACTGAGCACCATCGTCCGATCTGGAGTCCGCTCATGACCCGATTCAGTCCCCCACCCGTCCCCCCATCGCTGCGCCGGCCGAACAAACCCGACCGGCTGATGTCCGGCCTACAGTTGGTGGTCCGTGGATACGGCGCCGTGACCAGCCGGGTGCGGATCATCGAACCCACACCTATCGATCGGATGCTGCGCCTCGTCGTGGCCGACACGCGCCTCGAGGCCGACGGGGTGCTCAGCCTGCGACTGGAATCCGCGGATCACTCCGTCCTGCCGCAGTGGCACCCGGGCGCCCACATCGACCTGACACTGCCCTCAGGGAAGGTCCGTCAGTACTCACTGTGCGGCGATCCCACCGATCGGCGAAGCTATCGGATCGCGATCCGGCGCATCCCCGACGGCGGCGGCACATCGATCGAGATCCACGACCGACTGCCCGTCGGCAGTCGGGTCACCGCGGCTGGTCCCCGTAACGCCTTCCCCTTCGCCTATCCGCACCTGGCACGGGCCGACCTCTCCCGGGCCGTGTTCGTCGCCGCAGGAATCGGGATCACCGCGATCCTGCCCATGGTGCGCGCGGCGGCCGCGGCGGGTGTCGATTGGCACCTGACCTACCTCGGCCGTGACACCGCGACCATGGCATTTCTCGACGAGATCGGCGAACTCGATTCCGATCGGGTCCGGATCCTCACCGGTCCGCGCCGCACTACCGCCGAGCTGCTGGCACACGCCGGTTCCCGCACCTCGGTCTATTTCTGCGGACCGCCCGGACTCCTTGCCGACATTCACACCGCATTCGACCACACCGGTGCCGCCGGACTGCATTTCGAAAGATTCAGCCCCGAACCGGTCGTCGGTGGTCGGTCGTTCGAGATTCTCCTGGCCCGCGCCACGGAATTCGTCCACGTCCCCGCGGATACATCGGCCCTCGCCGCCGTGCAAGAGGTACAGCCCGACGTGCCGTACTCGTGCCGGCAAGGATTCTGCGGCACATGCCGAGTGCGGGTCGTCTCCGGTGACGTCGACCGCCGCGGACGATCGGCGTTCCTCGATGAACCAGACACCATGCTGCTCTGCACCGACCGCGCGAACTCCACCCCACTCACCATCGACCTGTGACCGTTCACTTTCCAGCACACCAGAAGGGTCATCCGTGGCCGCTACCGATTCCGGAGTGAACCCGACCCGGAGCACCGCGACACCCTGATGACGGCTCCTCACGGCACACAGCATTTCAGCCAAGGCAGCGCCGACCCCGACCATGGGATCGAGTGTCTCGGTCATGATCTCGCCCTCCCCGCCAAGCGGAGTTCGGCAGGGAAACGCCAGACTCAGATCAACCGATTCTCGGTTGATCTGAGCCTCGGGGGCCACATACCCCTACGTCCGCAAGTGCGAGCGGCGGTAGGGGTCTCGGCACCTGTCCGTTCGGGCGCTCTTTCCGGTCAGGCTATGCGCGCGTGAGGATCGGGTACGCCGCGATCAGCACTAGCGCGCGGCGCGTGCGAGTGCCTTGCTCGATCTGGATTCGCCAAGAGAATCGCGAGCAAGGCACAAACCGCGGCGATTACACCGAGGACTTGAAAGGACGTCGCGTAACCGGCTGCCGGTGTGCTCGCGGCGTCGACGATGAGTCCGGTGCCATAGGGGGCGATGAGTCCACCGATCGCCATGAGCGCCAAAAACACTCCTAGAGTTCCTGCGGTTTGGTGCGATGGGCAGATTTCCGCGATCGCAGCGTTGAGCATGGTGAACACCGGCGATGCGAAGCCGTAGCCGAGCGAGACTACAAGGACTGCCAGGGCCGGGGAAGTGATGGCTGGCAGGACGAGAAGAAAGGCACCACAGACCAACACACCGATGGCGGGGAGCACGATCCGAATCCTGCGACTCGACACTCCTCGAGTTATCAGACGGTCGCCGATCGTCGACGTCAGCAGCATGAGGATCAACCCCGTGATGCTGGGGAAAGCGAACATGGATCCAGCCTGCAGACGACTGTAACCGAGGCCGACCTCGAAGTAGGACGGCAACCAAGCGAGGATGACGGACGACATGGCGTACACACTCATCACCAGGAATACGCCGGTGACGAAGGTACGGGTGGTGAAGATCCGAATCCACGGGATAGTCGGCTCAGTAGCCGAAGATCGAACCACCGTCCGGGGACTACTCCACCCCTTTTTCTCGCAGTGGCAGGGCCCCCACATCACCCATGGACGGCGTCGACAGGATCCGAGCGAGCTCCGGATCGGCGTACACCTCCGCCGTATGGCGCCACGCCTCGATCGTGGGGCGCGCCCTTCTTCTCCGAACCGGTGTCGCCGACGATCAACGCCCCAGCGCGGTCACCGAGACAGTCGACCACGTAATCGCGGACATCGTCACGGATCGGCCGAGCCGCTTCTCCTCGGGATTGGTCCCATCCCAAGCGATCTCCGACCGTGACGAGGCAACCACACGGGTCAGAAGTCCCAGTCTGCGTCCTCGGTGTGCTGGTGCTTGCCAATCACGTACGAGCTGCCGGCACCGGAGAAGAACTCGTGCGTCTCCCCGCCGCCGGGGTCCAGGGCAGCGAGGATCGCTGGATTCACCTGGCACTCGTCGTCCCGGAACGCGGGGTGGTAGCCGAGGTTCGCCAGCGCCCTGTTCGCATTGAACCGCATGAACGGCAGCACGTCCTCGGTCCAGCCGACCTCATCGTACAGATCCCGCGCATACCCGACCTCGTTTTCGTACAGGGCGTGCAGCAGCTCGTGGGTGTAGTTGTGGTGGGCGGCCCGCAGGCCGACGGGCATCCGCTCGAGCACGCGCCGACACTTGTAGCCAATGTAGAACCCGTGCACCGCCTCGTCGCGGATGATCAGTCGGATCAGGTCGGCGGTGTTGGTGAGCTTGCCCCGTGAGGACCAGTACAGAGGCAGGTAGAACCCCGAGTAGAACAGGAACGATTCGAGCATCACCGAGGCCGCCTTGCGTGCGAGCGCGTCGTCGCCGCGGTAGTAGTCGAGGACGATCTGGGCCTTGCGTTGCATGTGAGCGTTCTCCTCCGACCAGGTGAACGCCTCGTCGATCTGCCGTGTCGAGCACAGGGTGGAGAAGATCGAACTGTAGCTCTTGGCGTGCACCGACTCCATGAAGGCCATGTTGGTCAGCACCGACCGCTCGTGCGGGGTGACGGCGTCGGCGATCATGGCGACTGCCCCCACGGTGGCCTGGGCAGTGTCGAGCAGCGTCAGCCCTGTAAACACCCGGACGGTCATCTGCCGCTCGGCCGGGGTCAACGTCTGCCAGGAGCGAAGATCGTTGGACAGCGGCACTTTCTCCGGGAGCCAGAAGTTGCGGGTCAGCCGATCCCACACGGCGGCGTCCGTCGCATCGGGCACCCGGTTCCAGTCGATCGCGTGGACGCGGTCGAGGCGCCGACCTTCGTTTCGTGATGTCACTGCGGATGCGCCTCCTCGACGGGCGCGTGGTCGTGACGACACTTCATTGTCCCACCGCAGAATTGTCCACCGCACACGTCACCGTGCCGATGGAAACCGAACCGCTCGCGCTCGACCCGACCGCCCACACGATCCGAAAGGTGCTCGAGCCTGCGGCATTCCGTAACACCGTGGTGATCGACAACTGGGATCCGCGGGACGGCAAGCTCGACCTCAGGGAGACCAGGACTTCGTAGTCCCCTATCCCGAAGAACGGCTCCGACGGGACTGCCCGAGGCGATCACGCCGACCTCTTTTCTCGGCATTATCTTTTTCCGGCCCATCCGGCGCGGGGGTCGAATCCGCTTGTTTCCTCTGCCCGGGCGTACGCACGCAGCGCCTCGGCAGCCTCGTGGTCAAGTTCGGGCGGGACCGCGACCTCTACGGTTACCAGCAGATCGCCGACCGCGGCGCCGCGGTGGGCCACCCCGCGTCCGCGCAGCCGGAACGTTTTCCCGGACTGGGCGCCTGGCGGGATCTTCACACTGATCTGGCCATCGAGGGTGGGCACGGACAGCACTGTCCCCAAGGCAAGTTCGGCGAAGGACACGGGAACGGTGACGGTGAGATCATCGCCGCTGCGGGCGAACACCGGGTCCGGGTCCACCCGCACGGTGACATACAGGTCCCCCGACGGTGCCCCGGCGAGACCGGGTTCACCCTGCGCGGGTAGCCGGACGCGTTGCCCGTCGCTCACTCCGGGCGGGACATGGACGGAGATGGTGCGGGTGCGGTCCCCGATCCCGGCGCCCTGGCAGTCCGGGCAGGGGGTGTCGACGATCGATCCCGTGCCCCGGCAATCGTCGCAGGGTTCGCCGAACCCGAGGCCGCCCTGATTCCGGTTGCGCGTCCCGACGCCGTGGCAGTGTGGGCAGGTCCGTTGCCGGGTTCCCGGTCGTGCGCCGGAGCCGTGACAGCTGGTGCACACCATCGGCCCACTCACCCTCAGCGGCAACACCATCCCGGCGACCGCCTCCCGGAAGGACAGCCGGGTCTCGGTCTCGACGTCCCTGCCCCGCCTCGGCCGGGCCGACGCCGCTCGGGTTCCGGCGCGCCGGAACAGGTCTCCGAGCACATCACCCACCCCGCCCAGAGGATCGCCCACGGTGAAGGGTGAATGGCTCCCGAACAGGTCCCCGAAGTCGAAGCCGCCCGACCCGGCGCGCGCGGCGGTGGTGGTGGTGCCAGCTTCAGGACGAAAACCCGTCCTCGCGAACGCCCCGGATCGGAACAGCCGGCGCGTGCGATCGTAGTCCTTGCGTTTGGCAGGGTCAGATAGCACCGCGTACGCCTCGCTGACGGCCTTGAACCGTTCCCCTACCTGGGTGTTGTGCGGGTTTGCGTCCGGATGCAGCTCCCGAGCCAATGTGCGGTATGCCTTCTTGATTTCCTCGGCCGACGCCGTTGAAGGGACACCCAGAGCGGCGTAGAAGTCGCGGTCGAGCCATTCCCGCTGCGTCACCGAGAATCCTCCTTTCCCTCTGGCCGGTAGCTGGAAAAGGGCTACGCGCCAAGAACGGCGTTGACGGGTTCGTGGGCGGCGTCTCAGGAATCGTCGCCCGATGTTGTGCCCGTGACGTCCCCTGGCCGAGCGGGTCCCTCGACCACGGTGACTGTCGCGGTCCGCAGCACCTTGCCGCCACCGAATGTGTAGCCGCGTCGCAGCACCCTGCCCACGACGGGATCGCCCCCAGCGCCTTCGTGCTGGACTGCTTCGTGCAGGGTGGGATCGAAGCGGTCGCCCTCTTCACCGAATGCGGCCACCCCCAGGCCGCTCAGGATCGCACCGAGTTCGGCCGCGATCGCAGCCAGTGGTCCGGATTCGAGGTCGCCGTGCTCGCGGGCTCGGTCGAGATCGTCGAGGATCCCGAGAAACTTCGCCGCCACCGATGCCATCGCGGCCGCGACCGCCAGGTGCCGGTCGCGTTCTATTCGGCGCCGGTAGTTGGTGTACTCGGCTTGCACCCGCTGCAGATCGGCGGTCAACTCCGCCACTCGATCAGGGTGTTCGCCCGCCTCCCGATCAGTCCGGTACCCAGGGTGCATCTCGGCGTCCGGCGTGGTCGGGTCGGGTTCCCGTTGTGGGGTCGGGGTGACGGGCTCGCTCGGGGTGTGCTCGCGTACCCGGCCGGTGTCCGGATCGCCACGGCGTTTGTCGGTGATCGCGATCGGTTCCCGCGGCGGCTTGTCGCCGTTGCGCCGCTCGCTGCTGGTCATCGGGTGTCCTCCCGTCCAGGTTCGTCCACCACCTCAGCGTCGAAGACTTCACCGGCCCCTTCCGAGGCGCCGTTCCCTCCGCCGGCGGCGGCCGAGTCCTTCGCCTGTGCGTCGTAGATCGCCTGGCCCAGGGATTGCGAGTCGGTGGTCAGTTTTTCGATGGCCTCTTTGATGGCCGCGACGTCGCTGCCTTTCAACTTCTCTTGGGCATTGGTGATCGACGCCTCGACCTTTTCCTTGACGTCGGCGGGCACCTTGTCCTCGTTGTCCTTGATGAACTTCTCGGTCTGATACACCAGCGACTCGGCCTGGTTGCGGACCTCCGCCTCCTCTCTGCGTTGAGCGTCCTCCGCGGCATGTGCCTCGGCGTCCTTGATCATCCGGTCGATCTCCTCCTTGGACAGGCCCGAGCCCTCCTGGATCTTGATCGTGTTCTCCTTACCGGTGCCCTTGTCCTTCGCGGTCACATGCACGATGCCGTTGGCGTCGATGTCGAAGGTGACCTCGATCTGCGGCACGCCACGCGGTGCCGGCGGAATCCCCGCCAGCTCGAACGAGCCGAGCAGCTTGTTGTGCGAGGCGATCTCTCGCTCACCCTGGAACACCTGGATCTGCACCGAGGGCTGGTTGTCGTCAGCCGTGGTGAAGGTCTCGGACCGCTTGGTCGGGATGGTGGTATTGCGCTCGATGAGCTTGGTCATCACGCCACCCTTGGTCTCGATGCCGAGGGACAGCGGGGTGACATCGAGGAGCAGCACGTCCTTGACCTCGCCCTTGAGCACGCCGGCCTGCAGGGCGGCGCCGACGGCGACGACCTCGTCCGGGTTGACGCCCTTGTTCGGTTCCTTCCCGCCGGTCAACTCGCGCACCAGATTCGTCACAGCGGGCATGCGGGTGGAACCGCCGACGAGCACGACGTGGTCGATGTCCTTGACCAAGATCTTCGCGTCCTTGATCACCGATTGGAACGGAGCCCGGGTACGGTCGAGGAGATCGGACGTAATCTTCTCGAACTCGCTGCGCGAGAGTTGCTCGTCGAGGAACAGCGGGTTCTTGTCCGCATCGACGGTGATGTAGGGCAGGTTGATCGACGTGCTCTGCGACGAGCTCAGTTCGATCTTGGCCTTCTCCGCGGCCTCTCGCAGCCGCTGCATCGCCATCTTGTCCTTCGTCAAATCGAACCCGTTGTGCGATTTGAATTTCTCGGCCAGCCACTTCACGATCCTGTCGTCCCAGTCGTCACCACCGAGGTGGTTGTCGCCGGACGTGGCCCGGACCTCGACGACGCCCTCGCCGATCTCGAGCAGCGAGACGTCGAAGGTGCCGCCACCGAGGTCGAAGACCAGGATGGTCTGTTCCTTGTCGCCCTTGTCGAGGCCGTAGGCCAGTGCGGCCGCGGTGGGCTCGTTGACGATGCGCAGGACGTTGAGGCCGGCGATCTGGCCGGCTTCCTTGGTGGCCTGACGCTGGGCGTCCTCGAAGTACGCGGGGACGGTGATCACGGCGTCGGTGATGTCCTCACCCAGATACGATTCCGCGTCCCTCTTCAGTTTCATCAGCACTCGGGCGCTGATCTCCTGAGCGCTGTATTTCTTGTCGTCGATTGCCACATGCCAGTCGGTGCCGATCTCCCGTTTTACCGACCGCACCGTCCGGTCCACGTTGGTGACGGCCTGGTTCTTGGCGGGCTGGCCGACCAGCACCTCACCGTTCTTCGCGAACGCCACGACCGACGGTGTCGTGCGCGAACCCTCCGAGTTGGCGACCACCACCGGGTCGCCACCCTCGAGTACACACACCACCGAGTTTGTGGTCCCCAAATCGATTCCCACCGCGCGAGCCATGACCGCCTCCAGCACCACACCTGGCGGGCGTGGTCCTTCGCGGAACCGCTAGACCTCACACCCACCGAACCTGAGTGTTATCGACTCAATTTTCCCTCGGACCTAAAATGAGGTCAAGAAGAATTGAGCGTTAGACGCTCAACATTGGAGTGTTCGTCGGATGCCGCGGCACCACCGCGTCCCACCTCATCGAAGGAGGGAACAACACGACCCGTGCGCGGGCTGGAGGACCGGGGCACCCCGTCGAACCATGGGGGTCGAATCTCGCCCGACACGACCCACCAGGAGGCGATGGTGCCAGGGCATCTGATCGAACCACTCGATCGACGGAACACCGCAATATTCAGGTGGTCGAAACTGGCCACGATCAACACCCGATTCCACGGCAACTTCGCCTTCACCGACGGGGTGCTGACCGGCGGGACAGTGATGCGGTTGGATGCGCCTGTGCAACGACGGATCCGCCAGTCGGTCGGGAGCTTATGTATCCGCCTACTGAGATGGGCCGGTAGCCGGCGCCGTACCCGCCCGTTGCATTCATGTCGGCGACAATCGAATTGATGTTGGTGCCGATCTCCGGGCCGATACACGGGGCGACGGGGTTGGCGTTGACCATCGCCACCAGCGTGGAGCCGACGACCACCGGTGGGCCGCCGGGCACGGACATTGCCGCGAGCCGCGCGGCGACCCTGCCAGCGCAGCGGGCTCCTCGGATAGCTCACGCAGACCGTGCCGTCCGCTCGAGGGCGGCCCCGCGAGTTGTGTGATCGCACCCTTGAATGGGCCGGGACGGCTACACCATGACGTTGGGTCAGGCATTGTGTGGATCGGTGCTGCGGTAGCTGCGGAATCATGGGAAGGTGAACGATGAGCAGCTGGCCCTACTGGTTTGAGATCGCCGTGATCTGCGGGATCACCGCAGTAGGCACCATCGTGTGGGGACATTGGGAGGAGCACACCCCGAAATGGCGGCGGATCGGGAAGATGGTCGTGTTTTGTGGCCTGTCGGTCCTGGTCTCCAGCACAGCGGGGCGATTCTGGTTCTTCGTGCTGCTCGGCGCCTTGGTCATGATCGTCCTGCTGGTCCACGCCTGGTGGCTTCCACGGAAAGGCATCAATGGTTGGACCGGTGAGCCCCGCGAGAAGTACTACGCCCTCCGCGGCTGGAAGTGGCCGCCGGAGGGACGGTGAAAATCGTTGGCTGATAATCCTTCAGCTATCGGAGAGGTGCGGCAGCCCGTCTGTCACCTGCGGAGACCAGTACACGGGTGGGCCTGTTCGACCGGTGTGGCGTCGAGTTCTATGAGCACACCTCAATCACGAGCCACAACACGAGGGTCAAGAGAGCGACGCATACACACGAACTCCCCTTGCTTGCAGCGTCAAGGCGTGTCGCTCCTCTCCGACGTCGATCAATACTTCACCAAGTTTCGGCGGTGCTGCGAGAGGTGGGGGCAATCCCCTTGCTGGTGGCGCCGTGCGTGTTGTTGTGTCCGCGATGGATTAGTCCGACGCTGACGAGCGCCACCAACGCGAGGAGTACGACGTATGCGGCGAATCTCCACGCGTTGCCGAGTTCTCCGTCGATCAAGGCCACCATGACGATTGGTGTGAGGCCTCCGACGACCGTGGCGATCTGGTATCCCAACGATGCACCTGAGTACCGCACGTGCGGGGGAAACATCTCCGCGAAGAGCGCGGCTTGTGGGCCGTAACAGATGCTGATCAAGGCCGACGCGACGACGACGGCCACCCAGATCGGCACAGTGTTCTGCGGGGTCGCTTGGCTGAAAATCAACCACATCGGTACGGACCACAGTCCGATCGCCACGACTCCGATCGCGTAGACACGTAGTCTGCCGAAGATGTCCGAGGCGAGCGCAGCCACCGGCATGAGAACTACCTGCACACCCGCGCCGACGAGGATTGGTAGCAGGACCTGGGGTGTCGCAATCTTCAGCACCACGTTCGCGTACTGCAACGACGAGATGATAGTGGCGTAGAAGATGGCGTTCACGACGATGAACGTGCCTGCCGCTTGCAGAATCGTCGCGAAGTTGTTCCGTACAACTTCGAGCACGGGTGAGGTGGATTTCGCCGCGGAAGCAAGGGACGTCTCGGCGGCACGGAATGCCGGGGTTTCCTCGAGGTACCGGTGAATGTAGAGCCCGACTCCGAGCATCACGATGCTGATCCAGAACGGTATCCGCCACGCCCACGCCAGGAAGGCGGGTTCACCGACAGTCCCGTTCAACACAAGGAAGACCAGATTTCCCGTGAGCACGCCGATCGGCACACCGATCTGCGCGAAGCTCCCGTAGAAGCCGCGCCGATTTTCCGGGGCGTACTCGGTGGCAAGGAGCATCGCTCCTCCCCATTGGGCGCCGAGAGACAGTCCTTGCGTAACTCTGAGGATGATCAGGAATGTCGGTGCAAGCCAGATCAGTTGGGTGTCCGGGGTAAATCCGATGAGAAACGTCGCGACGGCCATCAGGACTATCGCGGTGATCAACACCGGCTTGCGGCCGACCTTGTCGCCGAAGTGCCCGGCAATCACACCACCGAATGGCCGGGCAGCGAACGCGACGGCGAATGTTGCGAAAGAATTGACTGCGGACACTACCGGGTCCCCGGTATCGAAGAAGGTCTTGTTGAAGACGAGCGCGGCAGCGGTGCCGTAGATGAAGAAGTCGTACCACTCGAGCGACGAGGCGAGCGCAGCAGCGACCGAGGCCTTCCGGGCTTGGGCGCGGAGGCTGGGCGGGGCGGCAGTGGCGGTGTAAGTCATTGCCATACTGTGACCGCCCTCTCACCTGGCGGCGAGATGCGGCGGCGAAGATTGTGAGCATCCACGGGACGATTTGGGTCTGCGTCACAGTCCCGGGGGCGCAGTCCCTCTCACTTGTGTGGGCGCACAGATGAGTTTGTCACCAATCCACTGGTGACGCAGAACGCCGATTCCTACAGTTCGTTCCATGGTCAATTCATCGGGGGAACCGCCGAGTCTGCCGGGGAGTGCCGCGGACGTCGACTGCGACCTGGGTTGGTCGGTCAGCACACTTCAGCGCCACTTCAGTGATCTCGTGGCGCCGGCTGTTGCCGATCTCCCCCATGGCACGCGGGGCTACCAATTGCTGCACACCGTGCTGCGCAAGGAATTGCCGACCCAGATCGGACTTGCCGATTACCTCGGAATCGATCGCACCGTCATCACCTACGTGATCGATGCCCTGGTAGAAGCTGGTCTCGTCGAGCGAGTACAGGATCCGGCGGACCGTCGTGCCCGCAAGATCGTCCCGACGGACCGCGGAACCGCTCACCATGCCGCCCTCGAACACGATGTGCGCATCGCCGAAGAGTCCGTCCTCCGCGTGCTCGCCGCGGACGAGCGAGTTGTATTCCGTTCGCTACTCGGCAGAGTTGCACGTGGTTCCCGCGACGACCTGACCTGACAACACTCAACTCACGACACGAAAGAACAGCACATGACAACTCGTTCGAAGGTTCTCGTCATCGTCACCAGCATCGGCGAGTACGAAAAGGTGGGTTACCGCACCGGTCTGTGGCTCGGGGAACTCACGCACTTCTGGGATGTGGCCGAAGAGGCCGGACTGGAACTGACGATCGCCAGCATTGCGGGCGGACGCGTTCCCATCGACCCCGAGAGCCTGTCCCACGATTTCCTCGGCGATCTCGGAACCGGAAACCGGTATGCGGATCGCGATTTCATGAATCTTCTCGACAAGACCATGTCTGTGGCCGAGGTGGATGCGGCGGACTTCGACGCGATCTACCTGGCCGGCGGACATGGAGTGATGTTCGACTTCCCGCAGAGCCGGACACTCGCTGAACTGATCGCACAGTTCTACGAGGCCGGGAAGATCGTGTCCGCGGTGTGCCACGGTCCGACGGGTTTGCTCAATGTCAAAGTCGGCGACGACGAATACCTCGTGAAAGACCGCTCGGTGACAGGATTCACGTGGAAGGAGGAGGAACTTGCACAGCGAGGCGACGCGGTACCGTTCAGTCTGGAAGACGAACTGCGCAGCCGCGGAGCTCGGTTCACCCTCGCACCGAATCCCTTCGACCCGTTCGTCGTCGAGGACGGCCACCTGATCACCGGGCAGAATCCAAACAGTGCCCGCAAGGTCGGCGAGGCCGTCATCCGCCAGCTCGGCTGAGTGTGGCCGTCGGCCAGGAGTCCGTCGCGACTCCTGGCCGGTGGGCCGCTTGATGCGTGGCCGGATTTCAGGTTGACTGAAGCGCCTTCACGACCGCTTCAGCGACTGCGCGGGCACTCCCGGGGTTCTGCCCGGTGATCAGGCGACCGTCTTCGACGACGTAGGTCTCGAAGGGTTTGTCGGCCATGCTGTAGTTGGCACCCAATTTCTTCAGCTCGTCCTGCAATCGGAAGGGGACAGCATCGGCTCGCTGCGCCGCCTCTTCTTCCGGCCATGAAAATCCGGTGACATTCTTTCCCTTGACCAGCGGATCCCCATTCCCGAGCGGCACATTGAGCAGACCGGCCGGGCCGTGACAGACGGCGGACACGACGCGGCCGGTGTCGTAGAACTTGGCCGTCACGGCACCCAATGCGTCACCCCGGAAGTCGAACATGACACCGTGCCCACCGGTGAAGTAGATGGCGGCGTAGTCCCCTACATCGACGTCGGTAACCTTCATCGTATCGTCGAGCAGAGTCATGAACTCGCGATCGCGGTACCGCTTGCCTGTTCCGAGTTCGTCGAGGACGTCGTGGGCGAGGCTTTCCGGATCGATGGGGACGAATCCTCCTACCGGGCTGGCAATGTCCACCTGACAGCCGTGATCGGTGACGTAATCGTAGAAATGCGTCAGTTCTCCCAGCCATAACCCCGTGCGGTAGCCGACCTTCTCGTATTGCCCTGCGTTGGTCACGATGACCAGGATTCGAGTCGATTCCGACATGTTGTACGCCTTCTCTCGCGGAAAACAAAATTCACAGTGGTGGGCGTGGAGCGCGATGCAACGCGGCTATCCGGAGTACTCGGCGAGGATGGTGTCGGATGCCTTCTCCGACACCATCCATACCGCCGCGGCGATGAAGAAGCCAGGGATGCGGGGAAATACCGATGCATCGACAACGCGGAGTCCCTCGACTCCGCGCACCCGAAACCGTCCGTCCAGAACAGCCATCGGGTCGTCGTCGGCCCCGATCTTGCACGAGCAGGACGCGTGATGGCCCCACGCCTGTTGCCGAATGTAGTTACCTATCTCCTCCCTCGTGCGGACGCTGGGACCGGGTAGAACCTCGTGTGCGACGAATCCGCGCAGTCGGGCACTCAAGGCGCGTGCGAATTCGACACCGTCGACCACCGCGGCCAGGTCGTCGCCGCCGTCGTCGCTTCCTTCGGCGAAATAGTTGAAACAGATGTCCGGGGTGTCGAAGGGGTCAGGGGACCGCAATTGGACGCTGCCGGCGGTGTTGTTCGTGTGTGCTTTGAGAACGACCCACGAAATGCTGTTGTGACTCTTCGTGAAATCGCTCGAGTAACCCGGGTAGTAGCCGCGGAAGAACACCGGTAGCGAGAAGACGAACAAGTCGGGGTCGTCGTGGGCACTGCTCGACCGTTTGACGTATGCGGCGAGAGTGCCATTGGTCGTGTAGGGCCCGGTGAGTTTGTCGCGCCACTCGGTGAAGAGGCCATCAGGGTGCTCTCCACGTTTGGGCGCATCCAGGGTCGAACCCTCGAAAATGGGCTAGTTGTGGGCTGTTTCGTCGACAACGGTGATCTCGTATCGATCCTGGAGGTTCTCCCCGACTCCGGGCAGGTCGACTACCACGTCGATTCCGAACGATTCGAGTTCGGCGCGTGGTCCGATCCCTGAGAGTTTGAGGAGCTGGGGAGTATTGAACGCGCCCGCGCAGATGATCACTTCGGCGGTGGCGGTCGCAATCCGGCGCGGTGCGATAGAGGTTCCGTCCGTCTGTCTCGCTCGGGGGTCGGCGCGGTACACGTGCCGCCCACGTATGTATTCGACGCCGACGGCTCTCGTTCCGTCGAACACGATCTTGGTGGCGAGTGCCGAATATTCGATGTGTAAGAGCGCATCTGAAAACTCGGGATGATCGGCGTGTGACTGGTGAGGAATGGGTGAACTCCTGGTAGGTCAGTAGGTGCTTACGCCACGACCCGACCAGGAGTTCACTTGCCATCATCGCTCATCGCACTGTGTCCGTCATGCCCTACCCCGGATCCGGGGATCGGGCATCGGTGCGCGGTGTACTCTTCATCCTCGGTGACCGACGCTCAATGGGCGATTCTCGAACCACTGCTGCCTCCACCCGGCAACACCACCGGCAGCGGTGGCCGACCCGAAAAACACTGCCGCCGTCTCGTACTCGATGCAATCTTCTATGTCGTTCGAGGTGGGATCGCCTGGCGGCAGTTGCCGTCGGAGTTCCCGCCCGCGACCACGGTGTACGCGATCTTCGCCCGCTGGGTCCGCGCGGGAGTATGGCAGCGGATCCACGACGCGTTACGTGATCGGGCGCGGGTCCACGGCGGCCGGAAACCGCTGCCGTCCGCGGCGATCATCGACTCCCAGTCGGTGCAGGGCGCCGACACCGTTGCCCGGTCGAGCCGGGGATACGACGCGGGCAAGAAGATCAACGGCCGCAAACGTCATATCGCGGTCGACACCAACGGGTTGCTACTGGCGGTCGTGGTAACCATGGCCGGGATTCAAGACCGCGACGGTGCCATCCGACTGCTGGCCGCGTTGCGTGCCCGATTCTCGACGATCAGCCTGGTGTGGGCGGACGGCGGCTATGCCGGTCGGCTGATCGAATGGTCGAAACGGGTTGTGTCCCTGACAGTTCAGGTCGTCAAGCGAACCGACGGTGTCAAAGGGTTCAAGGTTCTTCCCCGGCGTTGGGTAGTCGAGCGAACCTTCGCCTGGATCTGCAAACACCGACGCTGTGTCCGTGACTACGAGACGCGGCCCGACCATCACGAAGCGATGGTCTACATCGCCATGATCGCGACCATGTCACGCCGACTCGCCCGCACAGCGTGACACGAACGGGAGTTCTCAGACGCTCTCTAAGTTCTGCGGATGGTCGCGTTGCGCGCCGAGGATTCGCTCGCGGCTCCCGTTGCGGACGCCGTCGGTGACGGCGACCGGGATGAATATCATCCCGGTTCCTCCGGACTTGACGACCCGCCAGTCGTTGGGATCCTGCGGGGGTTCCCGCCAGTCTTCGTCGGGCGGTTCGTGCTCGCGGGATGCCTGGTCCATGGTGTCGATGATGTCGAGGAAGTAGGGTTCACGGCCGCCGGCCTCAGGGTCGGCACGCGTGGTTCCCAGCCACCCGCTGTAGCCGTGACGTGCGGGATTGTTCTCCGGAGGGTCCGCTCCGGGTGTCGTCGGGTCCCGCCACCGCTCGATTCGTTCGAACAGAGGCCGCATCCGTTCGGCACGCCACGAGTCGTCGCCGACGGTGGTCGCTATCCGGTCCCAGTCGCTGTTGTGGGGACAGACGGTGATCATGGCGCTGATTGCGGTACTCCCGCCGAGCGTCCCGCCTCGCGGGTACAGAACGCCGTCGCGGTCGGGCGTATGTTTCGGATCTTCGGCCTGCGCGTGGTCGTCTCGATAGTGACGGACGAAGTAGTCCCAGCGCATGTCTTCGTCCTCCGATGCCTGGGCATGGAAGATCGGCGCCTGGTAGTAGACGCAGGAGTGGTCGTCACCAGCCTCGAGCAGGAGCACTCGATGTCCCGCGGCGGCGAGGTTGGCCGCGAGTGGGCCTCCACCGGCACCCGACCCGACGATCACGAACTCGTATTCCGACTCGGTAAGACTCATGGATGCTCCCGTCGAACGATTCCACGGCGCGTGCCTCCTGCCACATTATTCGCCGCTCGGATCGCCCTGTCGTCGATTCATGTCGCAGATCTGCCTG
The DNA here is from genome assembly GCF_017068375.1 of Rhodococcus koreensis. Taxonomy (NCBI): domain Bacteria; kingdom Bacillati; phylum Actinomycetota; class Actinomycetes; order Mycobacteriales; family Nocardiaceae; genus Rhodococcus; species Rhodococcus koreensis. The sequence continues at coordinate 8,395,028 of NZ_CP070609.1, read as the reverse complement.
CGCAGGATGAGGCTCCAGCAGGACTTTCAGAATCCGAGCACGACCTGGTCGAGGTGTTCGACGACCGGACTCGCGGCGAAGAACTCCCCGACCAGGACACGCCAGTGCCCGAACGTGGGAGAGTTCCGGAATTCGGTGTGCTGGTCGATCGTGCCCCACTCCACGACCAACCAATATCGGTTCGGGACCTCGACAGACCGGTATAAGCGAATGCCCGTACACCCTGCGGTGGCGTCGAACAGTGCAACGGCTCTTCCGACCGCCGCTTCGAACGAGTCGGCCGTTCCGGCGTCGACATCGATTTGTGCGAGTTCGCGAACCATGACACCCCTCGGGAATCGACAAGCACCCATGTGCAGTGGCCCGATGGACGCACCACCGACACGATAGGCAGACTGATCCGGTCGGACACAGTGCCCGAATCACAGACTGCCCTGTGAACGATCGACAACGGCCGGGCATCGATGTGGGCCACTATCCACGCCCGACACCCTGGGCGCCGGCAGTGATCCCGGCGCGGGTACGTTGACCGGCACCAAGGCCTTATGCGACCGGACGCCGCAGCACCGGGCTAGCGTGTGAGGTATCCACAATTCCGAACGGCACCCAGGTATGGCGTGTGGTGTCGTACCGGGACGCACGTCGTCTTCGGCACTTCGATAGGGGTGACGCCCGTGGTCGACCGACCGCACTCCGACGCACAGAACCTCACGTGCGAACTCGCACAGCACGTCGAGGACACCGTGCACGAGGTAGCCGCACTCGCCGCGACACGGATCTGCGAGCAGGTGCCGAGTTATCGGGACAATGCCGATCCCGGTTTGCGGGAGGACGTCGCAGCTCACTGCCGCGATGTCTTCGACACCTTCGCGCACAGTCTGGCGCAGGACCGATTCCCGTCGCGCGACGATTTCCGGATCACCGGAAACCACGCCCTGCGCCGGGTGACACAGTCGATTCCGCTCGCCGACTTCCTCCAGGCGTTCCGGATCAGCCAGTCGACCCTCTGGGAGAGCGTCCTCGAAATCGCCCGGCAACACCCCGACCTTCAGGCCGCGGCGACCGACTCCGTCAAATTCATCATGGGCGTGATCGAAGCGGGCAGCACGATCGCCGCAGAAGGGTACCTGGAGGCGCAGCAGTTCCTACTCGCGGACGCGGCCAGGGCGGCGCGGGACCTCGTCGACGACCTGCTCGCCGGCAAGACTCCCACCGTGGGTTCCCGGCAGGCGACGCTGCGGACCGCGGGACTCGAACTCGGCTCGGCGATCGTTGTCGCTTCCGGTCTCGCGGCCTCGGACGGGGGAAGCCGACAGGCAATCGTCCGTGCGTTGGGCGTCACGGGCGCAGACCACACCCGTACCCGCGGCCTGATCGCCTTCCGGCACGGGGAATTCATCGGGATCTTCCCGGCGGATGACGGCAGCAGCGACACGGTCACCCAGAGCCTGTCTCATGCCTTCGACACCTTGCGCGCACAGCGCATCGAACTCACGATCGGCATCAGCACGGTGCACCGCGGTCTCGGTGCAGTGCCTCGGGCCTACGGCGAAGCCGTCACCGCCCGCGAAGCGTTGTCCGACAGCCCGGGCGTCAAGCCGCTGAACGATCTGACAAGTTTCGAATACCTCATCACCAAACGCGACGACACCGCGCGCCGTCTCATCGATCCCGCAGTCCGGCGTTTCGTGGAAGACGACCTTGCCGCCGATCGCGTGTACATCGACACCCTGGAGGCCTATGCCAAGGCCAACCTCAATGCGAAGGCGGCAGCCGAGACACTGTATGTCCACGGCAACACCGCCTACTACCGGCTGGACCGTATCGCGGAGCGGACCGGAAAGGACCTTCGGCGCTTCGACGACGTCCTGGATCTCCTCGTCGCCGTCAAGTTGCTCACCCCGCACGCGCGCCAGGACACCCCGCGTGGTCCGTCCGGTCGCGAGTCCTGAGCTCTCGGAGGTAGAGCGGCTGCCGGTGCTTCACCATCGTGTGTTCGGTTTGTTGTCCGGGTACCAATTCGGTTGGTACTGCACCACGAAATCGCCCGCGGACCGTTCGCATCACCCCGTTTCTGTGATCCGATCCAGTTCGGCGACGAGTGTTTCCGGAAATCCGGCGTCGACGGTGTCGGGTTCGAAGGTGATGCGATAGATGATGGGGGCAACGAGGTGGTCCATGATCTGCCGCACACTGGGAGTGAACTGACCGTGCGCGTGCGCACGCTCGACGAGTCGCTCCGCTTCGTCTCGGCGCGATGCCAGGCAGTTGGTCTCGCCGTCGTCGGCGAGCACGGCGGAGGCCCGCAACAGTGACGCCTTCGTCGGGCGAGCGAGGTGTCCGTACAACTCCCGTGCCCACGCCCGCAGGTCGTCGCCGATGTTCCCGGTATCGGGGAGCGGCCGATCGGGGTCCAAGCGCAGTGTTGCAACCTCGGCCACGAGACTTCCGACGTCCCCCCATCGTCGGTAGATGCTCGAGGGGCTCACGCCCGCACGAGCAGCGACAGCCGGCACGGTGACCTTGTCCGCGCCGCTCTCGGCGATCAGATCCTCGACGGCGTCGCGTACCGCCGCGATGACCAGTGCGCTTCGGCCGCCGGTGCGGCGGGTGGGAACAGAATCGGACGACATGAGGCTACTTTAACGCACAGTAGTTTGCTTTAAGGGTTCGATGCGATCTAGGGTCATCCTTAATGCACATATCTTCGCCTTAAGGAGAGGGATGTCCACCTCCATCCACACGCGCGAGCGCACCGCACGAACTTCCGGAGTCCTCGCCCTGCCGCTGTTGAGCGTGGAACTGCTCGCGTTCTTCTTCGCAGCGAGCGCTCCCTCGCCGCTGTTCGTCGTCTTCCAGAACCGCTGGTCCCTGGGCGCGTCCACCCTCACCATCATCTTCGCCGTGTACGCGATCGCGTTGCTGGTCGCACTGTTGACGGCCGGTGCCGTGTCCGACCACATCGGACGAAAACCAGTCGTCGTCACCGGCATTCTCGTACAGGTCGGCGCCATGGCCATGTTCGTCGCGGCCGATGACGTCCACTGGATCATCGCCGCACGAATCGTGCAGGGACTCGCGACGGGCATCGTCACCGGCGCCCTGACCGCGGCGATCGTCGAGGCAGCCCCACCGGACAAGAAGCACATCGGAGCCATGCTGGGCAGCGTCTCGCCACTTGCCGGCCTCGCGCTCGGCGCGCTCAGTTCCGGGTTGATCCTTCAGTTCTCCGACACGCCGGTGCTGTCGACCTTCATCCCACTCGCCGTGTTCTTCGCCGTCGCCAGCGTGCTGACCTTCTTCATCCCCGAATCGGCTACACCGCGCCCGGGCGCCCTCACCTCGCTCATCCCCCGAGTGTCGATTCCACCCGCGGCCCGCACGGTCTTTCTCGCCAGCGTCCCGGCCATCATCAGCGTGTGGATGCTCGGAGGTCTCTACCTCTCCCTGATCCCGTCGACGATGACCGAGATTCTGCACATCCACGCAGGACTCGCCAGCGGGGTTGCCATCGCCGTTCTCAACGGAGTGGGCGCACTGGCCCCCATCATTCTGCGCAAACGTGACAGCCGAACCACCACGCTCATCGGTGCAGGTGCGCTGGCGGCGGGAGTGACAATCGCAATGTCCGGCGTCGTCTTCGGCTCCGGCCCCGTGTTCTTCATCGGCACCGCAGTGGCCGGCGTCGGCTTCGGGTCCGCCTTCTCCGGCAGCATTCAATGCCTCAGCCCACTCGTGCAACCCCACCAGCGTGCCGAGTTGTTTGCGGCGCTGTATGTCGTCAGCTATCTATCATTCAGCATTCCAGCCATCATCGCCGGCCGCATGGTCGCACCGTTCGGCTTACTGCAGACCGAACTCGTCTACGGCGCGGTCCTCGTCACGATGGCGCTTGCCGCCCTGATCACCGGTCTCGTCCCTGGACCTGCCCGGCGACAGTAACTTTCGGTCCGCACGGCTCGGTACAGGAATGCACGCCGGATCATGCCGAGAACGATCGAGATCACCCGATGTACGACCGTTCCATCGAAACTCGTAGCGCAAACGAGCACAGCGAGCCAGCGCAGGTCAAACGATCAAGCACGTAATTCAATAGCGACTGCGGAGTGTCCCCTTCCACAACGCCCCGACCGGCGAGACCGGACCCGTCACCCACCACGTGCGCCCGCACACTTGCACTTCGTGCGCTGCTTCACGCCAACCTCCACCACCCCCGTATCCCTCGACACTCCGCTGCTCCACGCACCAGACATAGGACGGATCAAGCGGAATACCCTGCCCACGAGAGACAGGCGCTGCGATATGCTCGGCCCAGACGGCAACGGATCCTGACGGACCTGGGCGACAGTGTTGACGCCGACCCGCCTGCCGCTTCCCAACCGCGCCTCGTGCGGCGAGCGGATCGAATTCCCTTCTTCCTCTCCGGGTCGTTCCCGGCGCCGGACATTTCGTCCCTCATCCGAGATCGATCGCCGCACCGCGCCTGCTGTCATTCAGCCCGACCGACCCAAAATCGCACGAGCCGGGCATCAAACACACAACAGAATGGAGTGAAAGCATGAGCACCCACGGAATCACCAACGGTACCGAGCGCGCGATCATCGAGAACATGCTCGACCGCAATCGTGAAGCACTTATCGAGACCACACGCGGCCTATCCGATGCCGATGCCCGCCGTCGACTCGTCGCGTCGTTGACGACACCGATCTCATTGATCAAGCATGCCGCTGCCGCGGAACGGATCTGGTTTCAACGATTCTGGGCGGGCCTCGACGAATCCGAATGCGATGGATACTCGCGCCGCGATGAACGTACCTTCGCCGTCGCCGACGACGAATCGCTTACCGACGTCATCGCCGAGTTCGAGCGGGCAAGCGAACGATCACGAGTGATCGCGTCCGGCTTCGATCTCGACGCCACCAAGGACAATCCCCGCGAGGGAACCGTCAGCATGCGATGGACATTGCTCGCCATGATCCAAGAGTTCGCCAGACACGCAGGTCATGGAGACATCCTCCGCGAACAAATTTCCACCCCCTCACTACTGCAGCAGAGTTCGTGACACTTCGGCGCTACCAAGAGGATGCTGTCCGCATACTGCCGCCCATCTGCGCGCCATCGTCCATTGGGTAAACACTCGAGGTCGATCACCTCGACCTCGAGTGTTTGTCAATCTCCCTTGTCACAGCACCGACCTCCGCTACCACGTGCGACGCACGGCGGTGCCGGGGCGGGACCACATGAGACATCCTGCGCTGCAATGCAATGAACAGCGGTTCGTGCATTCCCTAGGCGAATGGGCCGGCCTCGTCGGCGTGGTTCACAAACGCCGGCCGCTTGCTCCGCAATGCATCCAGCACGGCTCTTGTGAACTCAGCAGTGCTGGCCGATCCGCCAAGGTCCTGCGTACGGATATCGCTGTCCGCAAGAACATCCTCGAGCGCCGCTACCACGGCGGCACCGGCTTCAGGATGCCCGAGGTGTTCGAGCATCAATGCTCCGGTCCAAATTTGGCCGATGGGATTCGCTACACCGAGATTCGCGATGTCAGGCGCGGAACCGTGCACTGGTTCGAACATCGAGGGGTACGTGCGGTCGGGGTTCACGTTCGCGGAGGGGGCCAAGCCGATTCCTCCGACGATCGCCGCTCCCAAATCGCTCAGGATATCGCCGAAAAGATTGGACGCGACCACAACATCGAGTGTCTCAGGCCGCTGCACGAAGTACGCGGCGAGGGCGTCGATGTGGTAGCTGTCGACCGTGATGCGAGGGCGCTCGGAACCAATTTCGCCACAGATCTGATCCCACAGCGGCATCGTGTGAATGATGCCGTTCGATTTCGTCGCCGAAACGAGCCGCCCCGTTCTCTCCTCGGCTCGATCGAACGCATAGCGCATGATGCGTTCGATGCCGCGGCGGGTAAACACCGATTCCTGGATCGCGGTTTCCATCGACGTGCCGGCGAAGAGTCGACCGCCGGCTTCGGAGTACTCCCCCTCGCTGTTCTCGCGCACGACAAGGAGGTCGACGGCACCGCCGAGGCTCTCGAGGGGACTGTCGATACCTCGGAGCAGGCGCAGGGGCCGCAAGTTCACGTATTGATCGAACGCTCGCCGGATCGGGATGAGCAGTCCCCACAGCGAGACGTCGTCGGCGACGGAGGGATCGCCGACGGCGCCCAGGAAGATGGCGTCGCTTTCGGCAAGTCGATCGAGCCCGTCACCGGGCATCATGTGCCCGTGCTCGGTGTAGTACGCGCAGCTCCACGGGTATGTGGTCCAAGCCAAGCTGAAGTCCCACTGCCGAGCTGCTTGCTCGAGTACTTCCATTGCCGGCTCGATGACTTCGCGGCCGATACCGTCACCCGGTATCACCGCGATCTGGTGCAAGGTGGTCACGGCGTAGGTCGTCCTGTCATGAGTGCAATCTTCCGGTGATGTGATCGATTCTGGATGTACCGCGTACCTGTCGTCACGATGCGGTCCCCGCGGTCTCGCCCGCAAGAGCTCGTTTGACGATCTGGGGGGAGCCGCCACCGTTGAAATCTCCGCTGGTCTCGGCATTGTGCGCATGGGCGAGTTGGTGCAGTCCGAAGACCGAGTCGGTTCCGCTGCGGTAGCCCATCAGGTCTTCACACTGGTTGACCGCTTGCTTCGCGAGCGCGAGGCCGAGGCGGGGTCGCTGCGCAATCCGGTGCGCCAAGGTCATAGCGGTATCCATCAAGTCGTCTCGTTCGACGACACGACTGACCATACCGAGTTTGTGGGCCTCGACCGCGGTCAATCGCTCGGCGGTGAAGAGAAATTCCTTCGCCCGCCGGGGACCGAGCTCCCACGGATGTCCGAACATCTCCACACCGGGAATTCCGAAGTCGACGGCAGCGTCGGCGAAATACGCGTCGCTGCTGGCGACGATCAAGTCGCACGACCACGCCACCATCAGCCCGCCCATGATGCAAGCGCCTTGAACGGCAGCGATCGTCGGCTTGGGCAGTTCTCGCCAGCGACGGCACAGTCCCACATACAGTTCCGACTCCCGTGCGAATCGATTCTCTACTCCTGCCTGTCCGACGTGATCCCACCACAGGGTGCGCCTGTCGAAACTCGTATCACGGTCGCCGGTCGGTCCGAGGTCGTGGCCGGAGGAAAAGTGCGGTCCGTTGCCGGCCAGGATCGCGACGGCGGCCTCGTCGTCATAGGCGAATCGCTGGAATGCCTCATCCAGTGCGTAGAGGAGTTTTCCGTTCTGTGCGTTGCGTACTTCGGGCCGATTGAGCGTGATGGTCACGACCTTGCCCGCTCGTTCATAGTGGACGAGGTCAGTGTGATCGATGTGTGTCATCCGATTGCCTCTTCAGTTGTGGACGTGGTGGCACCGAGTACGTCAGCGGTGTGCTCCCCGAGACGAGGGGGTGCCCGGAAGATGCCCGCGGCACCTGTCTTGATGGGGTTGCCGACCATTCTGGCGGTGGATCCATCGGCGAGGTCGACCTCGACAACCATGTCCCGCCGCCTCACAGTTGGGAAGTCGAAGGCTTCTGCGATCGACTGCACCAGCGCGACCGGCACACCCTGACTGTGGAATTCAGTCACCCAATGCTCGGACGTTTCGGAGAGGAACTTCTTACCGAGAATCTCCTCGAGTTGTTTCCTGTTTGTCTGGCGGGAAGCGAGATCCGCGAATCGTGGGTCTGTTTCGAGCCACGGTTCCCCGATCGCTCGGCAATAGCCGGTCCACCATCGTGGGATGGCGCTGGGGGTGGCGTATACGTAGCGGCCGTCGCCGCACTCGAATGCCTGGCTCGGCGGCAAGGTCGCGTGCCGGGTCCCCATTCTTTCGTAGACGATGTCGTGGGTGAGGTAGTCCTGCGCTTGCCACACGAGCAGGCTCAGTTGGGCATCGAGCAGGGAGATCTCGACGTGGCGGCCCTGCCCATCGATGCGTCGTCCGTGGACTCCGGCGAGGATCGCGACGGCCGCGAACAGACCTCCGGCGGTGTCGCCGATTTGATATCCGACCCGCGCCGGCGGGCCGTCGGCCTCGCCGGTCAGGGCCATGACCCCGCTGAGTGCTTGTACCAAGCTGTCCACCGCTGGGTAGTCCGCGAACCGCCCCTCGTTGTCGAATCCGTAGATCGAACACAACACAATGGCCGGGTTTCGGGCGTGCAGCGATGTGAAGTCGATACCGAGTCGTTCGAGGACGCCCGGCCGGAAGTTGTGACATACGACGTCCGCCGATTCGACGAGACCGAGAAACGCTTCTCTGCCCTCCGGTGCTTTCAAATCGAGGACGACGCTCTGCTTGTTGCGGTTGACGCTGAAGAAGAAGGTGCTGGCGCCGTCGATCTCGTGAGGAGGGATGCCCCGAACGGGATCGCCTGTCGGGGGCTCGATTTTGATGATCTCGGCACCGAGGTCGCCGAGCAGCATCGTCGCGTATGGTCCCGCGAGGAAATGCGACAGGTCCAAGACTTTCAAGCCGGTCAACGGTAGCTGCTGCGACGCCGCATGGGCGGGGTCATGGATTGCCATCGCTCACAGTCCCTTCAGCTCGGCGAGCGACAGTCCGCCGCCCATCAACCGTTGGTTGCCGGGCAACTGCGCGGCCAGCCACCGAGCATGCTCCCCGTGTTCGCCGGCTCCTCTCGGCACCGTGGCGAGAACTCCCTCCTTGATGAACCGCACCGCGTCCGCATCTGCTGCTGCGATCTCCCCTGCCCACCCCAGTGCAACGTCGAGGACCTCACCCGGGCCGACGACCTTGTTTACCAACCCTGCCCGAAACAGGGTGTCGGGTCCGAGTACATGCCCGAGAAGGAGAATCTCCATCGCCAGCTTGTGCGGGATCTTCGTGGCCAACCCAGCGGCCAGACCGCGGGACAGACCCAGTCGCGCTTCGGGATACCTGAACTTCGCGTTCGTCGTTGCCACACTCAGATCGGCCTGCTGAAGCAAGATCATTCCTGCGCCGACACACCAACCATCGATCGCCGCGATGATCGGCTTGTTCGTTGACGGACCCAGGTGCGGCGCCCACGCCGATGTGGTCGGCGGGTCGGTGACATCGACGCCGACCGTGAAGTTGCCCTCCGAACCGGTCAGGACAGCGACGCGGTCCTCACTCCGGTCGAAACGCAGCCACGCGTCCTCCAGCCCGACCGCGGCCACGCTGTTCACGGCGTTCTTCTTGCCCGGCCGATTGATCGTGATGATTGCGATGTTGTCGACCGACTCGTAGGAGACAGTGTCCTCAACCATTTTCGGTTCCGTTCTTGTTGTCGAGAGTGACGAGCATCTTCCCGGTGTTCCTGCCGCGCAGCATGTCCAGGAAGGCGACAGGTGCGTTCGTGATGCCGTGGACAACGGTCTCGTCGTAGCGCAGTCGCCCTTCCCGGACCCACTTGCCGACCTCGCGGTGGAAGTCGGGACGGCGGTCGAGGCTGTCACTGACGATGAATCCCCGCATGATGAGGCGCTTGGTGACCACCTGGAACAGGTTGCTCGGTCCCGTTACCGGCCCCTCGGAGTTGTACTGAGCGACGGCTCCGCATGCCGCGATGCGTCCACCGACGTTGAGGACCGCGATCGCGGCTTCGAGGTGTTCTGCGCCCACGTTGTCGAAATAGACATCGATGCCATGCGGTGCAGCGTCTCGCAGTTGCTCGAGCACCGACCCGTCCTTGTAGTTGAATGCTGCGTCGAATCCGAGGTCGTCGATGAGGTAGCGAACCTTTTCCGCTGAGCCGGCGCTGCCGATGACCCGCGGAGCGCCACGCAACTTCGCCATCTGACCAACCAGTGAGCCGACGGCACCTGCCGCACCTGAGACGAACACGGTGTCTCGCGGCGTGAACGACGCCTTGTCGAAGAGCCCGACGTAGGCACTCAATCCCGTCATTCCCAGCACCCCGAGGTGGGTGCTGATCGGTACCTCGGTGTCGCGGATGATCGTAGCCGCAGCGTGGTCGAGCACGGCGTACTCGCGCCAACCCAACCGGTGCTGGACTGTCGTGCCTACGGGGATCCCCTGCGCGCGGCTGGCGACGACTTCTCCGACGACGGCACCGTCGAGTGCCCGCCCGATCTCGTATGGGGGTACGTAGGACTTCGTGTCGTTCATCCGACCCCGCATGTAGGGGTCGACGCTCATGATCTGGTTGCGGACCAGGATCTGGCCGTCGGACGGCTGCACGATCGGCGTTTCGACGATGTCGAAGTTCTCCGGCAGCGGCCACCCCGCCGGGCGTGAGGCGAGTCGAACCTCGAGGCTGCTGTCCGGTATGTGTTGATCTTCCATGTGTTCCTCGTTCCGTGAAACCAGTGCAGTCATGACCCGTGAGGCAGGACAATTCCTCGAATGTTCTTCCCTTCCAGCAGGTCGTGATATCCCTGATTGATCTGCTCGAGGGTGTAACGCGTGGTGATGAGCTCGTCCAGCTTGAGGTCGCCGGACTGGTAGAGGCCCAGTAGGCGGGGGATGTCGTACTGGGGATTGGCCGAACCGAACATGGTGCCCTTGATGGTCTTCTCCAGGACCACCATCATGGCGCCGGGAATCTTGACGTTGAGGTCCTCGCGACCCGACAGGCCGACGAGGACGACCGTGCCTCCCTTGCCGATCGCGTCGAAGGCATGCGCAACCGTGTCCTCGTCCACCACACCGACGGCGACCAATGCCTGATCTGCTCCCTGCCCCCAGGTCATGTCGATGACCGCGGCGTGTGCCTGGTCGGCAGCTTCGAAGACGTGAGTAGCGCCGAGCTTGAGTGCGGTGTTCCGTTTGAACGACACCGGATCGACCACGACGATGTTCTTGGCACCAGTGAGGGCGGCGCCTTGGACGGCGTTGATGCCGATTCCGCCGGCTCCATACACAACGACGGTGTCGCCCGGGCGGACGTTCCCGGCGTAGACCGCCGCTCCCCATCCGGTCGGTACACCGCAGCTGACGAGCACGGCACTGTCGAGTGGGAGGTACTCATCGATCTTGACGACGGAGTTCTCGCGTACTACTCCGTATTCGGCGAAGGTGCCCAGGGCGCACATCGCGCCGACGTCCGTTCCCGAGCGGTGGAGGCGGAAGGTGCCATCGGGCATACAGCCCTCGGTTGCGCGTGCCCCGGAATCGCAGAGATTCTGGTGCCCGGTCGCGCAGTAGCGACAACGGCCGCAACTCGGGGTGAAGCTGCACACGACGTGGTCCCCGGGACGCACCCGTGTGACTCCTGGTCCGATGTCCTCGACCACGCCGGCACCTTCGTGTCCGGGAACGATCGGAAATCGGGTGCCGATGGTGCCGTCGGTCAGGTGCAGATCCGAGTGGCACATTCCCGATGCCTCGTATCGGATGAGCACCTCACCCTCTCGTGGCCCGTCCAGGTCGAGTTCCATGATCTCGAATGGTGTGTTCAATGCCGTGAGGACGGCTGCTTTGGTCTTCATCTCGTCGTCTCGATTCGGTTCACAATGCGATGTTGACGGCCTTGACCTGGGTGTAGAGGGCTATGCCGTCTGCTCCCAGCTCCCGGCCCCAACCTGACTGCTTGTAGCCCCCGAAGGGCAGCGCCAGGTCGCTGGCGTTGTATTGGTTGACCCAGACCGATCCAGCCTTGATGCGCTTGGCGACACGATGCGCGTTGGATAGATCGGTCGTCCAGACACCCGCCGCGAGCCCGTAGATCGTGTCGTTGGCGTGTGCAATGACTTCGTCCACGCCATCGGCCGCAGAGAAGGGCATAGCTGCGACGACCGGGCCGAAGATTTCCTCACGCACCACGCTGAAGTCGGGATGCACGTCGACGAGGACTGTGGGTTCGACGAAGTACCCTTCGGTGCCCCAACGCTTCCCACCGGTGAGGACGCGGGCGCCATCCGCGATTCCCTGGTCGATGTACCCCGTGACCCGGTCCAACTGTTCCTGCGAGACGAGCGGGCCCATCTGTGTGTCCGGGTCGAGCCCAGGCCCGATCTTCGTCCTCGCGACGTGCTCGGCAACCGCTCGGGTGAACTCGTCGAAAATGGAGTCCTCGACGAACAGCCGGGTGCCGGCGACACATGCCTGGCCCTGGTTGCTGAGCCACGCGTTGACCGATCCGGGCACCGCTTTGTCGAGATCAGCGTCCGCGAACACAATATTGGGACTCTTGCCGCCGAGTTCGAGGGAGACCTTTTTCAGGTTGCCCTTGGCCGCGTCGACGATCTTCCTTCCAACCTCGGTAGAACCTGTGAAGGCAATCTTGTCGACATCGTCGTGGGCGGCCAGTGCCGCACCCGCATCACCGAACCCGGTGATGATGTTGACCACGCCGGGTGGCAGACCGGCGTCGAGGAACACCTCCCCGAGCAGCAGCGCCGTCAGGGGGGTCTGCTCAGCAGGCTTGAGCACTACGGTATTACCGGCGGCGAGGGCAGGCGCCAGTTTGAACGCGGCCATCAGCATGGGGAAATTCCAGGGAATGATCTGTCCGCAGACACCGATCGCCTCGCGCAGCGTGTATGCGTGGAACTCGCCATCCGGGACTCTGGTCATCGACACATTGACGGTGCTGCCCTCGAGTTTCGTGGCCCATCCCGCGTAATAGCGGAACAGATCCGCGGTGCGAGCGACGTCCGAGACCTTGGCGATCGAGGCCGGTTTGCCGTTATCGAGGGATTCGATCTGGGCGAACTCGTCGGCACGGGCGGTGATTGCGTCGGCAATGCGCCACAGCAGACGTTCGCGCTCGTTCGGGCGCATCGTCGTCCACGGTCCGGTCTCGAATGCCACTCGTGCCGCGTGCACGGCGCGGTCGATGTCGATCGCACGTCCACGAGGTACCTGACACAGCACACCGCCAGTCGCGGGGTCGACAGTGGGGAACGTTTCTCCGGCGGCGGGATCTACCCAGTCCCCTCCGATCAGTAGCCTTTTCGGCTGGCCCAGAAAGTTGCGGACGGAAGGAAGAAGCTGATTGTCGATGGCAACGGTTGAGGTCACGGTCGTACTACTCCTTGGTCAGGGCATGCGGATTCGTGTGGAGATCGGTCGGCGAGGATCGTGCCGAGTTCGTCGAGGACGCCGGCATCTTCGATGGTCGACGGAATGGAGGCCGACTCCCCATCGACGAGTTGCCGCAGTGTGCGGCGCAGGATTTTTCCGGACCGTGTTTTCGGCAGGCCGCCGACCACATCGACCCGTGACAGCGACGCGATCGCACCCACCCTGGTGCGGACAAGGTGCAAAATTTCCTCCGACAGCCCGGTGGTGTCGTGGCCGACCTTCGTCACCACCAACGCCCGTGGCACTTGTCCTTTGAGCGGATCGCGCTCGCCGATGACGGCGCATTCGGCAACTGCCGGATGGGAGGCGATCGCGGCTTCGATCTGCCCCGAGGAGAGTCGATGACCGGCAACGTTCATCACGTCGTCGGTGCGGCCGAGCACGAACAGGTAACCGTCGCGATCGAGGTAACCCCCGTCGCCGGTGAGGTAGTAGCCCGGAAACCGGTTGAGGTAGCCATCGATGTATCGGGCCTCGTCACCCCAAATGCCGGTCAGCGTTCCCGGGGGCAACGGCAAACGCAAGCAGATCGCTCCCTCGTGGTCAGCACCGAGCCTGTCACCGCTGTCATCGAGTATGTGCACTGCATAGCCGGGTAGCGGCACAGCGGCCGACCCGGGTTTGCTCGGGAGGGACTCGAGCCCGCGAGGATTGGCAGCGATCGGCCACCCGGTCTCGGTCTGCCACCAATGGTCGGTCACGTCGACATCGAATATTGTTGTCGCCCAGTTGTACGTGTCGGGATCGAGCCGTTCGCCAGCGAGGAACAGGTTATTCAGGCTGGAGGTGTCGTACCTCTGAAAATACTCACCGCTCGGGTCGGTCCGCTTCAGTGCCCTGATCGCGGTGGGGGCGGTGAACACAGCCCGGACGCGATGTTCCTCGACGACCCGCCAGAACGCCCCCGCGTCCGGTGTTCCAACCGGTTTCCCCTCGTACAGAATCGTTGTCGCACCGACCAGCAAGGGCCCATACACAATGTAGGAGTGTCCGACTATCCACCCGACGTCACTCGCCGTGAGCATCACATCTCCGGGCCCGATGTCGTACACATTCGCCATCGACCAGGCGAGGGCGACGGCATGGCCCCCGTTGTCGCGGACGACGCCCTTGGGTTTTCCCGTGGTGCCCGACGTGTAGAGGATGTACAACGGATCGGTCGCTGCGACGGGGACACACGCCGCAGGCTCGATCTGCGAGTTCATCAACTCGGTGTAGTCGACGTCACGATCACTCATCCGCGCCTCGCACAGCGGGCGCTGCACCACCACACTCCGTGCAGGCGCGTGCCCGGCCAGGTCGAGGGCGGCATCGAGCAGTGGCTTGTATTCGACAATCCGATTGGGCTCGATGCCGCACGACGCCGTCACGATCACATGTGGTTCCGCGTCGTCGATCCGCGCCGCAAGCTCGGGGGCGGCGAATCCGCCGAAGACGACCGAGTGCACTGCACCGATACGCGCGCAAGCCAGCATCGCCACGACAGTCTCAGGGATCATCGGCATGTACAGCAGAACGCGATCGCCCTGGCCCACACCCAGGTGCCGAAGGACTCCCGCAAACTTCGCGGTCAGGGTCGTCAGCTCTGCATAGGTGAACGACCTCTTCGATCCGGTGACCGGCGAGTCGTAGATCAGGGCATCTCGTGGGCCATACCCAGCACGCACGTGCCGATCGAGAGCGTTGAAACAGGTGTTGAGCACACCGTCCGGGAACCAGCGATAGAGCGGAGCGGTGCGGTCGTCGAGTGTCACTGCGGGCGGGCGGGCCCACTCGATCGCACGGGCAGCTCCCGACCAGAATGCGATGGGGTCGGTGGTGCTGAGTTCGTATTCACTTCTGTAGGTCATGCGTGGCTCCGAAGAATGTTCCGAAATGCATCGACCTGCCCGGACAGAATGCATCCTGCGGTCTGTAGCATCGGGCTATGTCTTTCGCCCCACCCCCGACACGTGCCGCCGCAGTCCTCGACCAGCTGCGAGCCGAAATCGTCGGTGGCGTACTCGCCCCCGGGGAGATACTCAAAGACGCCGAACTGGCCACCCGCCTGGGCGTGAGCATCACCCCGGTACGGGAGGCGATCGCAGAACTCGCCAGAGAAGGACTCGTCGAGGTCTCGCCCAACCGATGGCGGCGAGTTGCGGAGATGACCCTCGAACAGGCCGTCGCCACGATCGACATTCAATTCATCCTCTTCGGCGGCGCCGTCGAACGTGCGGTCCCCCAGTTCACCGACGAAGACGTCGTACAACTCGAAGCGAACGTGGCCGAGATGCGCCGCGCAATTGCTGACGGCGAACCCGCCAGCACCGCGAAGGCGGTCGCCCAGTTCTTCGAACTCACCATCGCCCGCGCCGGAAACGCCGAACTGTCGGGCGTGTGGAATCTCGTCTTCGGCCGGGGCCGGCGCTTCATGGGACTGACCGCGACGAGCAACCTGTGGCAGCTCTGGCTCGACGGATTCACCGAAGTCTTCGCCGCCGTCCAGAAGCGTGACGCGGACCTGGCCGGACGACGGGTGCGTGAAATGGCCACCACGATCCGGGAGACGACGCTGGGGCCCGAAGCCCACGGGTACATCCTGGGTGCACCCAGCTCCAACTCCCCGGCAAACCCTTGACGCTGCTACGACCGGGGTCCGGCCAGTCGCTCGTTCAGTGCGCAACGGACTGCCTCACACGGCTGAACCCGCGGTACCCCTCGGTAGCCACCGAGTCGCACAATTCGCGGTAGGTACCGACGCCGCCCACGTACGGCAGAAAGACGCGCGGTTTGCCCGGAATGTTCGCGCCCATGTACCACGACGCCGCCATGGGGAACAGGGTGTCGTCTGCAAGTTCGCGCAGATGGTCGACCCAGCCGTCCTGAGCCTCTCGGGTGGGCTCGATCATTCCCACACCGTCCGCAATCGAGCGCTCGACCAGGTCGGATATCCACTCCACGTGCTGCTCGATCGACGTCATCATGTTGCTCATGACCGACGGACTACCGGCGGTCGCGATGGTGAACATGTTCGGGAACCCCGCGCACGCGACACCGAGGTAGCTTCGCGGGCCCGCCGCCCACGTCTGACGCAAGACCTCACCACCTCGCCCGACGACGCCGATGTTGTTGATCGCTCCGGTCATCGCGTCGAAACCGGTGGCGAAGACGATCGCATCGACCTCGAACTCAGTGGTGGCGGTACGCACCCCACGCTCGGTGATGGTGTCGATGGGATCGGTTCGAATGTCCACGAGTTCGACGTCATCGCGGTTGAACGTTGCGTAATACCCGGTGTCCACACACGGCCGCTTCGTCGCGAAAGGGTAGCTTGTGGGCGTCAGGGCCGCAGCGACGGCCGAGTCCGACACGATCGCACGGATCTTCTCGCGGATGAAATCTGCTGCTGTCTCGTTCGACTCGAGGTTCGTCTTCAAGTCCGAGTAGGCGTTGGCGAAGTTCAGACCGCCCTCCTCCCACAGTAGTTCGTACCGCGCGCGTCGACGATCCCCGGGGACGTCGATCGCGTTCTCTGTGTTGTCGATCCGGAATACCCCGCCGGAGTTGTAGCGGGCGACACGTCGGCGATCTGGGTAGTTCGCCTTCACGTCGCGCACGAAGTCGTCGTCGAGCAGTCGGTTGCGCGCCGGGAGGCTGAAGTTCGGAGTTCGCTGAAAGACAGTGGTTCGGGAGGCCTGTTCCGCTATGAGAGGGATGGACTGAATACCGGACGATCCCGTGCCGATGACCGCCACATGCTGCCCGGTGAAATCGACCCCGCCGTGCGGCCAGGCCCCGGTGTGGTACGTCGGCCCCGAGAAGGCGTCGATCCCGGGGATTGCCGGGACGTTCCCGACCGACAGGCATCCTGTCGCGAGAACAAAATATGTCGCCGTCACTTCCTCCTCGGAATCGGTGGTGATCCTCCATGTTTCGTCGTGTTCGTCGAAGACGGCCGACAGCACCTGCGTGTCGAATTCGACATCGGTACGCAAACCAAATCGGTCCGCGACGTGGTTGGCGTATCGAAGGATCTCCGGCTGAGTTGCGAAGCGCTCGGACCACCGCCACTCCTGCTCCAACTCGGTCGAGAAAGAGTAGGAATAGTCGACGCTCTCGATGTCGCACCGCGCGCCCGGGTACCGGTTCCAATACCAGGTGCCGCCCACGTCCGCACCGCGTTCGTACACGCGCACAGTCAAGCCCATTCCACGCAGCCGATGCAGCATGTACATGCCGGAGAACCCGGCACCCACAATCACTGCATCGAACGCTTTCGGGGCGTAATGGTTCGTGGGTGACGTCGAAGTGTCGAGGAGAGTCATCGGGAGATCTCTTTCGCGGTAGTGGTGAGGAAGTGAGCTATTTCGTCTGCAACGAATTCGAGCGCGATCCTGCTGGCGGGGAGAGCCCCGAAAAGGGTGAAGAAGCCGTGCATCTGGTCCTCGAAATGTCGAGATACCACCGGCACACCTGCCCTCCTCAGTCGGTCGGCATACTCGATCGCCTCGTCGCGGAGCGGATCGTGTTCGGCGGTGACCACGATCGCGGGTGGAAGCTCGGCGAGATTCGGCTCATGCAGGGGGACGGCCTCGGTGTCGGACCGGGCCGATTGGGTTGGGTCGTAGTTATTCCAGAACCACATCAGGGTTTCGCGGGTGACGAGAAGTTGGTTCTCGCTCTTCAGGTACGAATCCCGGTCGAAGTCGGAATCGGTTGCAGGGTAGACCAATATTTGAAGAGCTATGCGTGGGAATCCTGCGTTCCGGGCACGATGTGTGACGACGGCAGCGAGGGTCCCGCCGGCGCTGTCGCCACCCACTATCAGGGGCACAGACGATCCCGCGAACTGTTCGATGTGCTCGTGCACCCACAGTAGCGCCGCCCACGCATCGTTTACCGCGGTCGGGAAGCGGTGCTCGGGAGCAAGCCGGTAGTCGACGAGCGCGACAACACAACCGGTCGTATCCGCCAGGAAGCGGCCGAGAAGCTCCGACTGTTCAATTCCTCCGAGCACCCAGCCGCCGCCGTGGTAGTACACCACCACGGCGCGAACCACCCCGCGCGGAACCAGCATTCGCACACGCACGCCGCCGCCCGGCACCACGATCATGTGGTCGGATACCGACGACATTTGCCGCCGATCAGCAGGCAAGGTGCCCTTTCCACGGGCCAGGCGGGTCGGAAACGCACGTGCCTCGTCGAGGGTCATGCAGTGCAGTGGCTTCTCTCCGAGAGCTGCGATTGTCGCGAGCAACTTCTGCGTCGCCGTATCGAGTGCCATCTCACCTCCTATAATGCAGGATGCATTCTGTGCTTGGAAATTGAGGCCCTGCCGACAAATGCCGCAACAGAGCCGATGCCGCTCACTCAGCTGCGTACTCGACCCGACCCGTCGGCCGAAACTCGAGATCCTTCGTCTCCGGACCCCACAGCGCCCCGATGACAATGAGAGCCCCTCCGACGACAATCAGCGGAATCGCCGTCACCGTTTCGGGCAGGAATGTAGCCAACCCCAACAGATAGAAGCTGTAAAAACTCGGAATCAACAGGGAAAGACTGTATCCCATCGCGAAACCCGACGAGCGAACACTGGTACCGAACCGCTCGTTGACATACACGGTCGCAACACCGAACACCGAACTGATCACAACCTGAACCACGATGGAAGCAGCGATGATACCGAGCGTTCCTTCGATCAAGTCCGACATGAAGATGTAGTACGCCGCACTTCCGACAACGGCGATAACGAACCCCATCACGGTGAGAAACTTGCGTCGACCGACCCGCTGGCTCGTCACGCCTGCCGCCACGAATCCTGCGTACAACACAACATTCGTGACCAGCAGCGCCCACGTCACCGTCGTCGCATCGATCTTGTGAAAGTTCTTCAGCTTGTCGGGCACCACGGAGGCCACCATCGACGACGTCAGCCACAGTCCTGTCATCAGCACGAACACCTGCCAAAACGAGCGCTTCTCCGACCCGAACATCACCTGCCGTAGCGGTGACTTAGCCTTGGCGGACTCTTCCCAAAGGTCCGACTCGGGAAGATGCTTCCTCCGGTACACCAGGAACGCGAATCCGCATGCAGCACCGAACAAGAACGCGATTCTCCAGCCCCACTGCACGTACGGAGAGTCCAGCCCACCAGCAGGTGCAACCCTCAGCATCACGAGTGTGACGAGCGAAATGATCACGAACGCTGCGCAATAGGCACCGGCCAAAATCCCTCCCACCAGGCCTCGCTTCTCGCGGTCGCAATATTCGTAGGCAAGCGGAACGGCCGCGGTGTACTCACCACCGAGAAAAATGCCATCGATGAACCGGAGCCCCACCAACAGAACGATCGACCACATGCCCACTGTCTGGTACCCCGGCAGAAAAGCGATCAGGAGAGTGCACACCGAGAAGCCCGCGACCGAGATCATCGTGATCCGACGACGTCCGATTCGGTCGGCCATCGAACCGAAAAGGAGTGCGCCGATCGGGCGGCCGAGGAGTGTGGCCGCGAACGTCACGAAGTAGATCGTCGACTTCATCGCCGGTGACAAGTCGGCCGGCTGAAAGTAGATGATCGCGGGAACCAGGGCGATCACGGGGAGGTATATGTCGATGAAGTCGACCAGTAACCCCTGATAGGCGCCGACGATTGCCTTCCGGCGCTTCGAGGGATCGACCCTGCGCCCGACGTGCCCGGACTCTGAGTTGGTTATCGCTGTCATGCAAAGCTCCTTGTGCATAACCCATGACGTGGGGTTTTGAAGTGCCAGCGGACTGAGACAGCCCGGACAGATAGAAGCGTAAGTGCCTCAAGTCACCCAGTCAATGCTAAATGCATTCTGCATCGACCGGTGGTAGGAATAGACGACGGCCACTCGAGGCCGAACAGCTCCGACGGACGATGGATCGCTTCGTCAGGCCCGCAGGTGTCGATGAACGGCCGGCAAACGGTCACGCCGTTCGCCAGGAATTTGGTGCGCACCCCGCTGTCCCTACTCTCGCAGTCCGCGCTTGTGCATCGTGTACACCGGTGAGCGGTTCACTTCTCGGATCCCATTCATGAGGACGACTGATGACCACCATCCCTCCCCTACATCAATCCAACGGCGATAATGGGCGTCCAACAGACAGAGGTCCCGCGCTCGCGACTCAGATTCGCGCGTACAAGCAAGCGCGCCGCCGAAGGCTCCAGGCCGTCACAGCTGAGAGAACTCGTCGTCGTGTCCCGCGGGAAACCGAGGAAATTGTCGGCTTCGCCCAGATGTGGATCCCATACGGTGGGGCACCAAACGCCGAGATATTTCTGCATTTCGGCATGTCGGCTTCCCAATTCTCTGTCCGACTCTGGAAGGCAGTCTCGGACATGAAGTGCGCCGCGCAATCCGTGCGGAGGCTAGCCGAGGTCTACCCTCGCCCACGTACAGGATTTTCGTCGAGGAAGCTCGCAAGAGCGAGAGGATCTGCGGGCAATGCAGATGCCTGGAACGCTGCGCACCAATCAGCGAACAACGCCCAGTCGTATCGATGGCCCGAACCCTGATCCTTATCGCCGAACAGGGCGGAAACATTCTGCCCGCCTGTGAATTCCGTCTGGCCGTTGGTCACTGCTCAAGGTTAGGCAATCCGCGGCCGCCAATCACGCCTCGGAGGGTCTGTGTCGCCATGAAGACTACCCTCGGGCAAAAGCTGGTTCACTTGCTTGCGCAACACCAGGCGTGACCCCAGCCCGCAAAGTGCCAGTGGATCACGACAAATGCGAACTGTCGAGTAGACGCTCTGCAGCAGCGCCGGCCCTCAACGACTGACCCCCGACCCTGCTGACCACCTCATCCGAATAGCCCGCGAGGGCTGCGCGTCGCCTATCGCAGCGTGAATCGCTGAACCGGACAGCGGTGCCGCACTGATATTGCCGTTCGCGCGTATTGCGCGGAACACAGGAAACGCTAGCCGCAATAGCAGCGCCTTCCGTAACCTGACCTGCGGAAACGACTTCTCCGCTGGCGATTGGGTCCGTCCGGTGGTCAGATCCAGTCGATGTGGACGGAATCGATGTGGTCGAAGTGGAACCCGAACTGGTCGCTGTATTTGTCGAAGCCCTTGTTCTCCGGGTAATCGAGGGTGGCGTGCCGCTCCAGCAAGGCGACGACCCGGGCGTGATCGTCGTTGGCCAGCGCGGCGGCGAGTTCGCGGGACTCGTCACTGGTGAAGGGTGTGTCGGAGTTCGCGAAGTCCAGGGTGCGGACCCGGTAGTCGTAGCCCTCGTCGGCGCCGTTGCGGACCATGACACCGCCCCTGACCCGGATGACTGCCCGTTTCGGGGTTCCGTCGGGCCGCAACACCCCGGCCCGTTTCATGATGTCCTGCGCCTTCACGGTTTTGAGTTTCTTGCTGGCATCGGCCCGCAACTCGTTCGTCTCCCCCGACCGATACCGAGAGACGGCGGAGCGAGACCGGCCGATCTTCGCGGCCACCGCATCGACGCCACCCAATCGTTCGATCGCCGCACGGCGCTGGGCACGCTCGAGGATGTCCGGGTGCGGGATGCGGCCCTGTTGCGCCCACCGGCGCAGTGTGCGCGCGGATGGGGGTGTGCGGCCGGCATCGATCGCCGCCTGCCGCAAACCCTCGTTGCCGAGCTCCTTCCGCAGCTGCGTGACCGAGACCTTGCTGGTCAGCCCGGCCAAACCCCCGCTCTTGACCTGCTTGGATTTCTCGACACCGCTGGTCGCGGCGTTGGCGACGGACACCTTGAGGCCGTCGAGACCGACCGCCTGCTGCGCCGGTTTCGTGGTGCGCGGCTTCGGCAAGTGCAGGGCCATCAGAGCGCCCCCTCCCCTTCGTCGTCGGCGAAGTCGTCGTCGGCGAAGGCCGCCCGGATCGCCAGATTCACCTCGTGCACATCCTGAGCCGACGCCAACGCGGTCAGGAGTGGGTCGGTGAGGGGGGTGTCCTTCTCCACCGACATCTTCCCCAACGCCGCACTCGGATCGGCGATATCCTCCCCCTCGGCGAGCAGGTACACCCAGGAGTCGGTGACCGTCCGGATCGGCCACCGCCCCCGCTCGCGGCCGATCCGCATCGCCACCCGCCGGCCCCGCCACCGGCAGTGCGCGATGATCGCCGCCCGCCACAAAGGTTGGTGGTGATGGGCCATCCGGGTCGCGGTCCACATGTCCGGGTTCACCATCCGCCCGATGTAGCCCTTGTAGCAGGACCCGAGGAATCGTTTCGTCGCCGCATCCTCGGTGTCCACCGACACCTTCCGCGCCTCCCGCAAAATCTTCGCCCACTTGTCCAGCACCCGGCCCTGCTGCGGATACACCCAGGCCTCGGTGACATCCAGATCATCGATGTCGGCGCCGATCCCCCCATCCGCCACCGGTGCGCACAACCCGTCCAGGCTGACCGTAGTGACCCAGGTCTGCACCGGCTGATCGGCGAGCATGTGCGGGTGCGGGGGCGGCAGCCTCTCCGGCAGCGACAACGTCTGCGCCGCCGGGAGGGTGACCCGCCACAACCCGAACGGGGCCCCCTTCTCCCCCACCGCCGCAGCGGCCGCCGCCCCGCCGGTCAAATGGGCGGGCTGCCCGTACCCGAATTCCAGCATCCCCGCCGACGCCAGATAGGCGGCCCGCTGGTCGATGGACACCAACCGGTGGACGTTGTCGAGTTCATCGGCCTCCGGGACGCGTGTCCACCCCACCGCGGGTTCGAGGTCCCCGCGCGGGGCCCCGTCCAGCGGCGGCACCGGGCCCGCCGTCGCCACCACCAGACCATTGCCCGACCGGGTGCGTTCACGCTTGATCTTGTCGACGATCGCCGCACCGGTCCGCGCCGGGGTCGGCCCCGGAAGCACGCCGAGGTGTTTCGCGGACCACGCCAACCGGCGACCCAACTCCCGCGCCGCCGGCAGGTCATCGTCCGGGAGATACGTGCCGGCCGTCGGTGAGCCGAGGATCCCC
This sequence comes from Rhodococcus koreensis, assembly GCF_017068375.1. Classification (NCBI taxonomy): domain Bacteria; kingdom Bacillati; phylum Actinomycetota; class Actinomycetes; order Mycobacteriales; family Nocardiaceae; genus Rhodococcus; species Rhodococcus koreensis. The sequence continues at coordinate 8,372,040 of NZ_CP070609.1, read as the reverse complement.
ATCTCCCCGACCCGGTTGTTCCAGCCGAAGTCCTTGTTCCAGTACGTCCACACGTACGGCTCAATCACCACATCGACCATCGAGGTGAACTTGCCGATGCTGCGGGACAGGTGCACCACATGCCCCGGATCTCCCCGCAACTCCCACCCCGCGCTCAGCATCGGCGTCAACGTCGCCTGCAGCACCGCGGTCAGGTCGGCGGCGGCGCGGGTGCGCAGTGCCTCCATGTCGTCGAAGTCGTCCTCACTGCCCGGGTCGATCACCCACCCCAACGATTCACACGCGCCCTGGCCCACGATCCACACCTGCGGCGGCGAACCCAACGGCGTCAGGGCGGCCCAGCGCACCAGCTTGTCCAGCTTCTCCACCGAATCGACCGGACCGGTCAACTCCCGCCCCGACGGCGTGTACGTTCCGTCGGCGGTCACGATCAGCGCGTGCTCATCCGCCTCCGCACCCACCGGCAGCGACTCCCACACCGGCCGGCTCGGTGGTGTCGGCTCGGGTGCCGGTGCAGTCGGCGGTTCCACGGCAACGGTCGGTGCCGGCGGTTCCGCCACAGCGGCCTCCTCCGCGTCGATCTCGTCGGTATCGTCGGTAGCAGGATCCGGGGCGGAGGGCTGGTGCAGGTCGAACAGGGCAATCTGCTCCCACGGACGGCTCATCGCTCTACTGCTCCCCGATCCGACCATCAGGATCGGCCGGCGATACGTCGTAGCGGTCCAGCAACTCCTGCAGGGCCACGTCCACGACGCTGGTGACCGTGAACTGTCGGTTCTTCACCAGCCACTTCAGCCGGGCCTCCGTCGACGCCAGCACCCAGGTGTTCAGCTGCACCTTCACCGGACCCCTGCGGGACTCGAGCTTCGACGTCAAACCTGCAATGGACGGCTCCACCTCGGGGCTACCTCCCGACACACGGGCATCGTTGTGCAGCTTCGAGGTTCGGCCTCTCTCACTCGGTCGCGACGAGTGGCCTCCACGTTTTCCGGCCTGCGCCATGCCCACTCCTTTGCCCCACTGGCCTTGGCCGCCGCGCGTGTTGCCGGCCGCCACTGCAACCCATCCTAGTCGATACACGCAAGTTCGCACGCTTTATTACGCGCAGATGTGCACGCATGTTTGATGCAGAAAACTGCCCGACTCCACACGTTGTGAGACACGCCCATTCTCAGAATCCGGTCAATGGAGCGGCAATGATCGCCGCGGATGCCTGGTCCAGATCGCTCGAGCAGCGGATCCAGGTTAAGGAACTGGCCAAACGCCGGCGCCCGGTAGCAGCGTGGTGGGCGTGCCCAGGTAACCGGGCATACCGCCCGCTGTGAAGGCAGCAACCACCGTCCCGGATCCAGTCTGGGCGACCCCCCGAGAAGGTCCGTACAAGAGGTCCGCAGCGCCACTCGCGCCGGTCGATAGGTTCCGCCAGTGGACGACTAGATCGCAGTAGGGGTATGCGCCGCAGCGGAATCGAGTGATTCCCGGCTCGTCTGGGTCAGTTAGGACAGAGATGAACGTACTGGACGGCGGGTTGGTGAATCCAGTCGGTCCATTGGTCAGTCCCGCGAAGGGGATCGGCAGGACCGTGTCGGTCGGGGCTGCGCTCGCCGGCGGAGCCGCGAGCAGCAGTGCCGCGAGTGCGATCCCGGCGAGAGTAGTCATGCTGCGGGGCATCGAAGCGGTTCGAAACATGGTCCACCCCCTGTCAGGCGTCGAGCTGCGCGTAGCCGGACGGATCCGTTGCTGGTCGCGCGTCTGGCAGAGGCTGCCGAAGCCCCCGCGATGCTATTGAGAGCAGTCCTATTTGCCGATCGGTCTAACCCATACGGCGGGATCGGAATCACCGTCATCACCTCCGGTTGGTGAAAAGAAGGGCGTTTCACCACGCAAGGAAGTTGGGCACCGCAGGCCAGAACGGAGACCAGAAGTAAAGATCCACGGCAACCACCTCCTGCGCTGTGTATCGCCCGCCGGAGGCGGATCGGTACAGCTACGCATCGGGACGCTCCACACAAGCGGGATCACGCTGAATCGGGTCGAGTCCCGAGGCGTGGTGTACGAGTTCATCGCGTGACTCCTCGTGGGGGGTATGCGGTTAGCTCCGCGGGTGTCACCTCCTGGTCAGGTTCGGTCGTGGTGTTGTCGCCACGAGAACGGGCGAGCACGTCGAGACCGAGATAGCGGAGCCCCTCGATCCACTCATCGTGTTGCTCGGCGAGGACGGCTCCGACGAGGCGGATCAACGCGGTGCGGCCGGGGAAGGTCCCGACCACATCGGTTCTCCGGCGGATTTCCTTATTGAGACGCTCCTGTGGATTGTTGCTCCAGATCTGTTTCCAGATCTGCATGGGAAATGCGGTGAACGCCAACAGGTCCGATCGCGCGGCATCGAGGTGGTCGGCAACCTTCGGCAGCTTCTCGGCAGTGCGTTGATGATCCGATCATGTTGAGCATGAACGGAATCGGCGTCGAGTTGGTCGTAGACCGAATGCAGCAGTGTCTTCACCCTCCCCCCGCAAGCGGGCGGTACCCCCACGGCCACGACGCCTTCTCCGGTCACCGCCATGAGGTTCGTCGAGCATGCGTTCGGCACCTCTGCCACGAGGCACCGGGCAGGGTCGCGCCGATCGCCGCCACCTGCCCGGCGTGGGCGTCGGAGGTCACCAACCCGACCCCGGACAGGCCGCGTGCCACGAGCGGGCGGAAGAACGCCAGCCAGCCGGCACCGTCCTCGGACGAGGTCACATCCACACCGAGTATCTCCCGGTAGCCCTCGGCGTTGACGCCGACCGCGACCAGGGTGTGCATGTTGACCACCCGCCCGTTCTCGTGAACCTCGAGGGCGGGGGCGTCGGCGGCGACGAACATGTATGGGCCGGCGTCGAGCGGCCGGCTACGAAACGCCTCGACTTGTGCATCAAGGCGCTGGGGACATGCAGAGGCGCGACGGGCGACACCCGGGTGATCACGTCGAACGTATACGAGCTCAAACGTCGGCATCATCTACAGCCCAGTCCCACACGCTCTATGTCACTCCTCGAGCGAATTCCGAGATCCCGACCCGCGCCGCGCCCCGTCTCCGCCGAAGAACTACGGGAGCCTCGGACCTTGTGAGGGAGGAAGGCCGCCGACACTGCTGCAAAGACGCTAACCGTGATCATCCCGCTACTCTTTCCGGGTATGGGGACCACCTTCCACGGGCCGAGCCCTTGGCCGCACATCACCCGCGCCATCCGCACGCGCGGACCTCGGCACGCCGCGATCGCCTACCTCGGCCAGGACGCCCCCACCCTGCTGCCGCTGCGCGCCGGAGACGTCCTCGTCGTGAACGCCTCGCGGGCCGCGGTGCGCGCCCACGCCACCTCCCCGGCCGCGCTCGCGCACTACGTGGCCGCCGGGGTGCGGGTGCTGTCGTCGCCTAACCTGCACACAGGCGTGATCGCCACCGGTAGGTGGGCTGTCATCGGCTCCGCAGGCGCCTCCCACAGCTCCACGATCTCGGATGAGGCCGTGGTCATCACCGATGATCCCGAGATCGTGGCCGCCGTCCGGACATTCATCAACGGTATCGACGAGATCACCGAGGTCGACCAGCTGTTCCTCGACAACGCCACCGCCATCTGGCAGATCGGCCGGGCCGTACCCCTGCCCGGGATCGGCGGCCGCAACCGCGCCGAACCCGACTTCCTCCCCACCCCGGTAACTCGGATGTTCCTGTGGCACATCACCCACTACCAGCCCGGCGCCGCGGAACAACACGAGCGCGCAGCCCACACCAGCCTCCACAGTACGTCCGCGGGTCCGGCGGCGAAATACCAGCTCGAATGGTTCCGCATCGACACCCCCGCCGGCCGCGGCCGCGGCCGGCTCCAGCGTGGCGACGTCCTGCTCCAGGTCACAGCCGACAACGAATGGCTCTACCCGCCCGCGGTCGTGGACTCCGACCCGATCGCGATCCCCCACACCCGCACAGCGGTGGCACACCACCTGCGTACCCGGATCGACCTGGAGCCGATCGCGGTGACCGACGCGGAAGTACTGCTCGCCGACCTCGGGCACCCGGGCCCCCGGCTGCGCACCGACCACCGCATCGTCTCCGCCAGCCTGCGGGCCGCGCTGCTTCGACTCTGGAACCTGTGACCCGATCCGCACGATTCCCGGCTCGACCCCGTGCCTACGACATGACCGGCGACGGCGACGGCGCACCGAGATCGCCGCGGGCACAGGCTGGAGTGATCAGGCCAACGCCAGAACGGGGCGGGCGCTTCCCTGCACCGGGGGCAGCCACCGATCCCGGCGGGCCGGTGCGCGTGCGCGGAATGATCCTTCGCGCTGCCGATCAGCTTCTGGGTTCCACCAGTTGTCACGACCTGTGCACAAGGTGCCATCCAAGACGCGTCGACTTCCGTGACAGATCGTCACAGAGGTGGACATACTTTGACTTCACGACTACCGGGCAACACGGGACGGCTTTCCCAGGGATGTGATCTCGATGCGAGCACACCGGTCGGCGGCCTCACCTCTGCAGCTCTACGCCGAGTTTCGCCGCCGTCACCCCGCACTCGTGATGCCCGCCGACTACGTTACCGAATGCGGCTTCCGACTGGGACGATGACAGGACCGCCAGCGAGTGGCCCGCATGCTCGGCACCCTGCCGCCGCAACGCATTGCGCAACTCGATGCGATCGGCTTCGTGTGGACCGAGGACAGCGCGCCGCTACCTGACGTGCCGCCGGCCGAGGGTAAGCGGCGACGGATGCTCACCGAAATCGCCGCCTACCGCGAAGAACACGGCGACGCACTCGTCCCCGCAAACTCTGTCACCGCCGACGGTGAACAGGTGGGCAAGTGGCGCTACCAGGCAGCGAAAAAGTGGTGAGCCAACGCACTGCCGGACGACGAGCGGCGCCCCCTCGCAGTCCTCGTGTGGTCCCCCCGGGCCGCGCCCACGGGGACCACGACTATCAGCGCACCCGATGCGATAGCCCCCACCACCCGTCCCTCAGACAGATCGACAGTCGTGGTCTCTGAGGCGGGCAGGGGTAGCGCCCATCCCAGTCGGCCGCGCCCACGACGAGGTGAAGGACACAGCGTCCGGACCAGCACCCGGTGCACATGCTTCGGTGCTCGGCGAGGTGAAGGACTGTCAGATCCAGTCGATGTGGACGGAGTCGATGTGGACGAAATGAATCAGAACTGGTCCGCTGCACTCCGGGACGGCCACTGACCAACCCTGCTTCGGCCGCGTAGGTCCGAACTCCAGCCAGAGAAGTGGTCGCTGAATCACACGCAGCTTTACTCGTGTGTCGGCACGCATTGCGACGCGCCTGCCGCCACGCACCGGGCCACCGCACCTTCTGCCCTGACACCGCTGGCGTCTGCCTGCTGTCGGGTTTCGGCGGTTTCACTTTCCACATCAGTGCAGCGCGATCGGTGAGGGTTCGCAGCCGCCGCGCAATCTCCACTGCCTGTTCGCGGGTCTGGGCCGCGATACCGACACGCAGATCGCCGCGGTGCGCCAATGCTGCCGCGAGAAGGCCCGGTCCGGGTCGATCTCGAAGGTCTCGAGCAGCGTGTTCCGACTCGTCGTCGATGCGTAGCGACCGCACCTACCGATAACGTGCCACGACCGACCGACCGACCGACCGACGAGGCGGGCGAGGCCTGTCAGTGCGCGTGGTGGAACCCCTGCTCGATCTCGGCGGGAATCCGGCCACGGGAAGACAGCTCGTAGCCCCGCTCGATCGCCAGGCGCGGATCTTCTTGGATTCGCCCCGCGGCAGGCCGATCCGAGCGGTGTGTGCGGCCGCCGACCCGGGTGGAGTGGGCGATGTCGCCGGTCCAGGTGCAGTCCCTGTGAACCGAGGCAGACACCCGGATCACGCCGCCGCCGGTCGTTCCTTCGGCACCAGTAACGCCACCAGCGCGACGATCAGGCCACCACCAGCGAGATACAACCCCCAGCGATCGGTGAACACGGTGTCGGAGTTGTCCCGGAGGTAGTCGCCGACACGGTCATTGAGCCGCCACCCGAACACCGCGAGGGTGCCGATCCCCCCGATCACCCCCACCCACTCGGCCGCACATGAACCCACCCACGCGGCGACCAGCAGCAAGGCCGCAGCCCCCAACAGCAATACCGTCATCGACCGGTAGAAGGTCACGGCCTGATTCTCGATCTGCTCGACGGTGATTCCGGCAGGGAAGCCGTCGCGCAGATCGATCACCGCGACGTCGCCCGGGGAAATGCCGCCGACCACGGGAAGAAAGGCACCGATCGCGACTGCAATGGCGCACGCGAACAGGACCACATGGACGAAGCTGCGCATCGGCATTCTCCTGGATATCGGGCGGATGATATGGCGTGGGTTCGGTTACTCGTCCGGCACCGGGGGCGGGGAAGCGGCCCGAAGCTGACCGAGCGACAACGACACCGTGGTCGCGCGGACCCCACCGAGCCGGGACCGTGCCACCCCACACGCCTCGAAGGCAGTCGACATCCCCAGGCGGCCACGGCGCCGACTCGACCGGTGTCAACCCACACCGCCCACAGCGGTCCGACAGCCGTCCGATGACACCGTCGAGCGCGGCACTCTGCGCACACTCCGCATCAGGACCCGCGGCGACACCAACTCAACGGTGCCCCGACCCTGCTCCTCGGCCAGGTCCGCCATCACGGCCAGCGACAGTGACACCGCAAAGTCCTCCTCGAAGTGGGCGGCCCGAGTCCGAACCCCTGCCACTATCGCGCATCACCGTGCCTCACGCCGAACACCCCGGACCGACGGAGCGTCACATCGATCTCACTGCCCGCACAACATGGATGGACCGGGCGTTGAATCGACGGTCGATCGATCACTACTCAGGTCCACTGGAGAAAATGACCATCAAGCCCAGCCACGTCAGCGCAGTAGCCTCTGTCGTCGACGTCGAGGCCGCCGTTACCTGGTACACGAGTTTCTTCGACCGACCTGCCGACCGTCACACCGGACTCGCCGAATGGCAGCTCACCGGTGACGCGGCCCCGCCGGCCGGTACTCGATCCGTACGGCGCCGGCCACCAGGCGGTCACTCCGCACGCAAACGGCATGCACGACGTCCCCGCCGAACCCGAGCACCACGACATCACCCCGCAGCCGGAAGATCGAACAAAGCACCAAATACGCTGTTGGGTATGACTTTTCGATTACAGAATCCACCGATTCCGAGACAACGACAGTCGGGGCGGCGGAGAGTACCTGAAACAGTGAGGCCCACGCTCGACGGTGACGTGCTCGCTGCACTGGGCGCCGCATCCGAGGCGAGGTTCACGACCGGCCAGTTGCACCGGGTGCTGCACCGCCATTCGAAAGAGGGGATACAGAAGGTGCTGCAACGATTGAGCAAGCAGGGCACGGTATGCCGCCGTGTTCGGGTCGGCGGCAAACGGAACGATGACGATCGACAGTGACATCGACCTCTTCCTGGTCCGGCCGGATCACGCCTCGGATGAGCAGTGGGATGAGCAGGTGGCGGAACTGATGGCCGAGGTCACCAGATGGACCGAGCCGAACAGCTCTTCCACCTGGCCGAGACCGGTCGCGACGTCGCCGACGAACCTGGACGGTGTCGATGATGCGGTCACGACATTCTGGGTGCACGCGGGCATCGCAACATCGGATGTCATCCACTGCGCCCGACCGCCGAACCGTCACCGTGGCAGATGATCGAACTTGCGTTCGACTGAAATCGCTTGTCGGCGTGGTCCCCTAATGTCGTGTCTATCCTGAGTCCGCCATTCCGACGCGAAGAAGGAGTCGACCCGATGACGAAGTACCTGATCTCGTTCCCGAGTGGTGCCATGGTCATTCCCGACGGGGATCTGCAGGCAGTGTCCGATGCGTCGCACGCGGTGGTTCAAGAGGCGAAGGACGCCGGCGTCTGGGTGTTCGGCGGTGGCATCGACGAAAGTGTTCCACCGGTCATGGTCGACGGGGACGGAACGGTGACCGCGGGCACGTACCCGCAGACGACTCAGCTCGAAGGCGGCTACGCGGTACTGGAACTGCCGTCCCGTGAGGCGGCACTGGAATGGGCCGCGAAGCTCGCAGTTGCCTGCCGGTGCGCGCAGGAGGTGCGCGCGTTCGGGTACGACCCCGCCAGCTGACCGGTCTCGACCTCGCTGGGAATCGCCCACGAGGCTCCGCCGTCGCCGCTCGCCGGGCGAACCGGGACCGGAACGCATATGCTTCCGGTCCCCCGCCGGCACACATCAGACAGAGCGGAGCGCACGATGACCATCACGATCTACGCCAAACCGGCCTGCGTGCAATGCACCGCCACTTACCGCGCCCTGGACAAGGAAGGCCTCGACTACACGGTCGTCGACATCACCCGCGACCTCGACGCCCACGACTACGTGCGGGCTCTCGGTTACCTGCAGGCGCCCGTCGTCGTGGCCGGTGACGACCATTGGGCCGGTTTCCGGCCCGACCGCATCAAGGCCCTCACCGCGGCCTGACCGAGGCGCGCCCACCCCTCAGCGGCCTGAAGATTGCTCGACCTGAGGCGCCCGGAGCCGCGGGCGCACATGTTCGAAGATCAGGATGGTCTCGGTCGAGGCGACCGCAGGGTGCGCGCTGAGGTGGTCGAGGACGAAACGCCTCAACTCCTCACTGCTGCCGGTGGCGACGTGGATGAGGTAGTCGTCGGCGCCCGCGATGAAGTACACGTTCAGCACGTCCTCGAGGGTGGCGAGTTGCTCGGCGAGCTGCCCGAGGTGCTGTCTTGCATTGGCCTGCACGCGAACTGCGATCATCGCCTGCAGATCCCTGCCGAGGGTGGCGGGGTCAATGTCGGCGTGGAAGCCGCGGATCACTCCACGGTCGATCAGGGAGCGCACCCGACCCAGGCAGGTCGACGGGGCGATGCCCGCGAGCGCGGCGAGGGCGTTGTTGGGCGTACGGGCGTCCCGCGAGAGTTGATCGAGGAGGATCCTGTCGATGTCGTCGATCGGCGCCCCCGCTCGAACATCATTCGATCGCGGGCCTTCGGCATACGGCGTGCCCGGAACATTCTTCTTCATCGGCCCAGTCTAGAGAATTTTCTTCTTTCACCTTGGATTCGGTGCGCCGATTGTTCACCATTGGTGCCTGTCAGCCGAATTTTCCGGCAGACCTTCACGAACCACAAGCACCGCCCGCACCACCGTCCCACTCCCCTGGTCCACGGCTGCAAATGCCCCGACACCGAGATCGTCGCTTCCCAGCGTGATCGGAAAGGCTCATGATGAGCAACCCCCAGTCCCCGCCCGCACGCCACCGCGTCGTGGTGATCGGATCCGGCTTCGGTGGGTTGTTCGCGATCAAGGCCCTCCGCCGCGCGGACGTGGACGTCACGGTGATCGACCGCACCACCCACCACCTGTTCCAGCCTCTCCTGTATCAGGTGGCGACCGGTATCCTCTCCGAGGGCGAGATCGCCCCGTCGACGCGGATGATCCTCAAGGACCAAGCGAACGCCGCCGTCCGTCTCGGTGAGGTCACCGGCATCGACCTGACCGAACGCACGGTGACGTCCGAACACCTCGGGCAGGCCACCGTCACCGGGTACGACAGCCTCATCGTGTCCGCCGGGGCACAGCAGTCGTACTTCGGCAACGACCACTTCGCCGAACACGCCCCGGGGATGAAGTCCATCGACGACGCCCTCGAACTCCGCGGCCGCATCCTCGGCGCGTTCGAGCAGGCGGAAGTGACCGCCGACCCGCAGGAGCGGGCACGCCTGCTCACGTTCGTGGTGGTCGGTGCCGGGCCCACCGGCGTCGAGATGGCCGGTCAGATCGCCGAACTCGCCCACCGAACCCTCGTCGGGGCCTACACCAACTTCGACCCCCGCGACGCGCGGATCATCCTGCTCGACGCGGCCTCCGCGGTACTGCCGCCATTCGGTGACAACCTGGGTTCGGAGGCGGCGGAAACCCTCGAAAAGCTCGGTGTCGAGGTGCGACTGGGTGCGTCGGTGACCGACGTCGACGCCGGCGGACTGACCGTCCGGGATGCGGAGGGCACCGAGCACCGCATCGCGTCCGTCTGCAAGGTCTGGTCCGCGGGGGTGGCGGCGAGCCCACTCGGCGCGCAGCTCGCCGCCCAGTCGGGTGCCGCCCTCGACCGCGCCGGCCGAGTCGCCGTCGACGAAGACCTCACCCTGCCGGGCCATCCCGACGTGTTCGTCGTCGGCGACATGATGTCGCGTGATCGCCTGCCCGGCGTCGCCCAGGTCGCGATTCAAGGGGGCCGCTACGCCGCGAAGCGGATCGCCGCCGAGGTCGCCGCGGCGGCCAAGGGACGCCCGGCGCCGGAACGGCCACCGTTTCGATACCGCGACAAGGGCTCGATGGCCACCATTTCCCGGTTCAACGCGGTCGCCCAGATCGGCGGCGTCGAGCTGACCGGCTTCCTTGCGTGGATCATGTGGCTGGCCGTGCACGTGGTCTACGTCGTCGGGTTCCGGAGCCGTGTCGCCACCCTGTTGTCGTGGGCCTGGACCTTCCTCGGCACCTGGCGCGGGCAACTGACCAACACGCATCAGCAGATCACCGCCCGCAATGCGATCGCGCAGCTGCACAGCCTCGAGCGTCGTATTGAGGATGCGGACGCCCCTGTCGCGCAGGCGAGCTGACGGTCTCGTCCGCCGTGGGCGCGCGTCGTGAACGACGCGATCTCGCCCCGCCGGGCACGCAGCTCGAAGATCCGCACTTGTGGTTTCGGCGAGCCAAACATTATGATTCGCCACGTGAAAACAACGTCCTTCAAGGTGGGTGCGCGACGACGGCCGGCGACCGCTGCCGCGGTACTGACAGTGCTGGCCGCGACGCTGATGCTGTCCGGGTGCGGCAAGGGCGACGGGCCCGCCGACGACAAACCGGTGGTGCTGACCACGTTCACCGTGCTCGCCGACATCGCCGCGAATGTCGGCGGCGAGCACCTGACCGTCGAGTCGATCACCAAGGCGGGCGCGGAAATTCACGGATACGAGCCCACCCCGGGCGATATCAAGAAGGCCGCGCAGGCCGACCTGATCCTCGACAACGGCATGAACCTGGAGGCCTGGTTCGGCCAGTTCGTCGACGGGGTGGACGTCGAGCACGTAGTCGTCAGTGAGGGCGTCGAACCGATCGCCATCGGTGAAGACGCGTACGCGGGGAAACCGAATCCGCATGCCTGGATGTCACCGCTGAACGTGCAGATCTACGTCGACAACATGGTCGCCGCGTTCAGCGAACTCGATTCCGCTCATGCCGCCGACTACCGCTCCAACGGCGACGCGTACAAGGCGCAGTTGCAGGCCGTGCAGGACGAGTTGGTCGCCGAACTGGGCGCACTGCCGGTCAACGAACGGGCGCTGGTCACGTGCGAGGGAGCGTTCTCGTACCTGGCCCGTGACGCGGGGCTGACGGAGAAGTACATCTGGCCGGTCAATGCCGAGCAGCAGGCCACTCCCCAGCAGATCGCGTCGACGATCGAGTTCGTGAAGCAGAACCGGGTTCCGGCGGTGTTCTGCGAGTCCACGGTGTCGGATGCGCCGATGCAACGGGTCGTCGAAGCGTCCGGCGCCGCGTTCGGTGGCACCCTGTACGTCGACTCGCTGTCCGAGGCGGACGGGCCCGTGCCGACGTATCTCGATCTGATCCGGCACGACGCCGACACCCTCACCTCCGCACTGAACGGGCAGCGGTCGTGACCGCGCAGCCGGCCGTCGAGGTCGAGGACGTCACCGTCCACTACGGCGACGTCCTCGCGCTCGACCGAGTCTCCCTCGCCCTTCGCCCCGGACGCGTCTGCGGACTCGTCGGCATGAACGGCTCAGGAAAGTCCACCCTGTTCAAGACGATCATGGGCACGGTCAAACCCGACGCCGGCGCGGTCCGCATCAACGGCGCGGCGCCGGCCGCGGCGCGCAAGGCCGGGGTGCTGGGGTACGTCCCGCAGAGCGAGGACGTCGACTGGACGTTCCCGCTCTCGGTGCGGGACGTGGTGATGACCGGCCGGTACGGGCGCATGGGACCGACCCGGAGGCCCGGAAAGGCCGACCGCGAGGCCGTCGATCACGCTCTCGAACGCGTCGAACTCACGGACCTGGCGGACCGGCAAATCGGGCAACTGTCCGGCGGCCAGAAGAAGCGCACGTTCGTTGCCCGGGGAATCGCGCAGGGCGCCACCATCTTCTCTCGACGAACCGTTCGCCGGGGTCGACAAACGCTCCGAGGCCACCATCACCGCGCTGCTGCGTGAACTCGCCGACGCGGGCGCGGCGATCCTGGTCTCCACCCACGACCTGCATGCGCTACCCGATCTGGCCGACGAAGCGATCCTGCTGCTGCGCACGGTGCTGATGCACGGCGACCCGGCGGTCGTGCTGCAACCGGAGAATCTGGCGGCCGCGTTCGGCCTCGACGTGATGACAAGGACCTGAGAATCAATGGACGTCATCGATTTCTTCGTCGACCCCCTGCGCTACGACTTCATGGTCCGCGCGCTGATCACCACCCTGATCGCGGCGGTGGTGTGTGCGGTGCTGTCGTGCTGGCTGGTGCTGATCGGCTGGTCGCTGATGGGTGATGCGGTCTCGCACGCCGTCCTGCCCGGCGTGGTCCTGGCCTACATCGTCGGCGCCCCGTTCGCGATCGGCGCGGTGATCTTCGGATTCCTGGCCGTGGCACTGATCGGATTGGTCCGCGACACCAGCCGGGTGAAGGAGGACGCCGCGATCGGCATCGTGTTCTCCACACTGTTCGCCCTCGGACTGGTGCTGGTCTCGGTCACCCCCAGCCAGACCGATCTGAACCACATCATCTTCGGCAACCTGCTGGGCGTCAGCCGGTCCGACCTGGTCCAGATCGCGATCCTCGGGGCGTTCGTGTTCATCGCACTGATCGTCAAGCGCCGCGACTTCACGCTGTACGCCTTCGATCCCACCCATGCGCACGCCATCGGCCTGAACCCGCGGCTGCTCGGGGCGGCGCTGCTGGGGCTGCTGGCCTTGACGGCGGTGGTGGCTCTGCAGGCCGTCGGCGTCATCCTGGTCGTGGCCATGCTGATCATTCCCGGGGCGACGGCGTACCTGCTGACCGACAGTTTCCATCGGATGCTGATCATCGCCCCGGCGGTCTCGGCATCCTGCGCCGTCATCGGCCTGTACCTGAGCTATCACCTCGACACCGCCAGCGGCGGCATGGTGGTGCTGTCCCAGGGCGCGGCCTTCGCGCTGGTCTATCTGTTCGCGCCGCGGCAGGGCGTGATCGGTCGCCGGATCACCGCGTCCCGGCGTCGCCGGGCATCCACGTCCGCGGCGGTGGTGGCCGAGCGCTGACGGTTATGCCGCCGGTGCGTGTCTCGGCACGATCATCACGGGCACGGGAGCGTGCCGCAGAATTTTCGAGGCGGCCGAGCCGAGGAACACGTGCGCGGCGGGTCCGGCGGCTCCCGACCCCAGCACCAGCATGTCGTCGGGTTCCCAGGACACGGCCTCGACCGCCGCGCGCCAGTCGGTGCCGCTGCCGATCTCCACGTCCACGTCGGGAACCGGGATGCGGGCGCGAACCGCGTCGAGTTGCCGGGCGATGTCGTCGGTTGTCCGGCGCGTCCACTGCTGGACGACGAGATCCTCGGTCGATTGCTCGATCGCGCCACCGAACCTGGACACCGGCCGCACCGTGAACGACACGATCCGCAATGTCGCCGGCCACCGTGCGGCCATCTCGGCGGTGGCGGCGATGAGGCCGTTGACGTCGGCTTCGCCGCCGTAGGCGGCGGTGAGCCTGCGGATCGGTCCGGGCGCCGGTGGGTAGCCGCGCGGCGCGATCGCGACGGGCACTGCCGCGGTGTGCACGAGCCGTTCGGTGACGCTGCCCAGCGCCACCCGGCCCAGCAGACCGGACGACGACGACCCGACGACGACGAGGGTGGCGTCGTGGGTGGCGACGAGTTCGATCAGCCCGGTGGGAATCGAGGTCGATCGGTGGACGACGGTGGGGATGTCCAGGTCGCCCGGCAGACCGCCGACCACCCCGTCGAGTGCCCGTGACGCCTCCGCGGTGACGTAGCGCAGGTATTCGCGGTCGATGGGGTCGTCCTTCCCCGGCCACGGCTGTTCCACGATCGCCGCGGCGACGACCGTCTCCCCGGTCCAGCGCGCTATCCGTGCCGCCAGGTGCAGCGGCGCGGTCCCCTGACGGCTCGAGCTGAATCCGGCGATGATCGTCATCGAGCGGATTTCCCTGCGCCGATCGGATTGACCACCACGTGTGTCACCGGCACATCGTGCTCGGCGCGGGCGCGGTCCACGACGTCGAACCGGTGCCACACCGACTCTTCGGGTGGCAGCGTGGAGATGACGATCTGATCCGGATGGAACGACTCGACGCCGGCGGCCAGTGCGCGCAGCGGCCGGTAGTCCCCCACCTCGCCGTCCGCGTCGAGGTCCTCCGAGCGGAGCGTCGACAGCGTGTCGTCGAGTCGCTGCCGGGCGACTTCCCGGGTCGCTTCCGCGACGTCGAGCGGGCCGTGGGTAGCGGCGGTTCCGGTCTCGATCGGGCTGGCAGGCACGACCACGAAGTAGGTGGCATCCCGATCCGCGTCGATGCGACGGAGCTCGTCGAGCATTTCCTTGGACTGGACGGTCTGGTTCGCCAGCACCAGCACGCGGTGAGGTCGTGCCGTTGCCGCGACCCCTTCCACGACGGGACGCCGGCCCACGAACCACTTGTTCGCGAGGAACAGCACGATGACGACGGCCCACGACAGCAGGCTCAGCACCAGTTGCGACCGCACATCGTCTTGCAGATACATCTGCACCAGGATCGCCACGATCGCGGCCGCGGTGATGATCGACACCACCGGGAACAGCCACATCTTGACCCGCAACTCCGAGTCCGGGGTGCGGTACCGCAGCACGATCTGCGAGACGGCGATGAGCAGGTAGACGAACAGGATGACCGCACCGCTGGAGTTCAGCAGGAAGGCGAAGACGGTGTCCGGTGACACTGCCGCGGCGATGACGCACAGAAAACCGATGACCGAGGACGCGAGTATCGCGATAGCGGGCACCCCTCGACGCGTCACCCTGACCAGCTGCGCAGGCGCCTCCCGGCGCGCAGCGAGGACGAACAGCATGCGGGAGGCGGTGTACATGCCCGAGTTGAGACAGCTCAACACGGCCGTCAACACCACGGCGTTCATGATGTGGTCGGCGTACGGGATCCCCATTTCGGTGAACGCGGCGACGAAGGGGGACGCGGCCGCATCCTCGTCGTTCCACGGCAGGATGGTGGCCAGCAGGAACGTGGAGCCGACGAAGAACACCGCGATCCGCACGATCACCGAGTTCGCGGCCTTGGTCACCGCCCGCTCCGGATCCGCCGACTCCGCGGCCGCAATCGTCGCGATCTCGGCGCCGACCATGGAGAAGATCACCGTGACGACGCCGACGGTGACGGCCATGGCGCCGAAGGGAAGGAACCCGCCGTGGCTCCACAGGTTGGAGAAGTCGAGTGCCTTGTTCGGCCACACGCCGAGCACGAACAATGCGCCCAGCGCGATGAACACCACGATCGCGGCGACCTTGATGCCGGCGAACCAGAATTCGAACTCGCCGAACGACGACACGGAGAACAAGTTCGTCGCCGTCATCAGGATCATCAGAACAAGCGCGGACAGCCACAGCGGGATGTCGATCCAGTACTGGATGATCGTCGCGCCGGCGATGGCCTCGAAGCCGACGACAATCACCCAGAAGTACCAGTACAACCAGCCGACGGAGAAACCGGCCCAGTTACCCAGCGCGGCGCGCGAATAGTCGGCGAACGACCCGGTCGACGGATTGGCCACCGCCATCTCGGCCAGCATCCGCATGACCATGATGATCAGGACCCCGGCAAGAGCGTAGGTGATGAAGGCTCCCGGCCCGGTGTCGCCGATGACGACGCCCGAGCCGACGAACAGGCCTGCGCCGATCACGCCGCCGATAGCAATCATCGTCAGCTGCCGCTGGCTCAGCGCCTTCTTCAGTGCGGGTGTTCCGCTCATGTCATCCCTCCGATGCTTCACGCGCCGGCGTGCTCGCTCCTGGCGAGACCGACTGTCGGAGTCCGAAGGGTGGTTCGGCTGGGCGACGTCGAGGGGGGGCTTCGGCCGCAGGGCCTCGAAATTCAATCGTAGGCCGCGGCACCGGTCCGGCGAGCGGGATTCGATGTCCGTCCCTTCGCGCCGTTTACCGGCCTCCGCGGCGGGTATCAATACGGTGACGTCCGGAGTGAGACCGCCGAGAACGAAGGTTCCGCTGATGACACTCGTGCCCCGGGTCGCGGTCGCGCTGATCGCCGCAGGCCCACTCGCCCTGTTCCTGGCCGCGCCCGCCGCCGCGGACCCGCCGGACGTGACCCTGGCCGCCGCGGTTGCCGGGAGCACCGTCACGACGACGCTCACCAACGACACCGGTGCGGACATCGTGTGCGGACTCGGCGGACTGCGGGCGGCGGACGACATCGTGAACCCCGAGTCCGTGGCGGTGTTTCACCGATCGAATGTGGTGATCGGGCCGGGACCGCGGGAGTTCGTGTTCGAGGCGGTACCCGACGGCGACTATCTGATCCACTGGATCTGCAGCGAGAACGCCGGTCCCGGTGACGAGGTGTGGGGTTCGGCGCCGCTTCCGGAGGCCGCGTACGCGAAGCCTGCGACGGCGGAACCGCTCCCCGTCACCGTGCGAACGCAGACGTGTTTCGGATCGTTGTGCCTGCCGCCGGGGCTGGGTCTCTGAGCGCGCGCGTCATCCGATCGAATCGCGCTGTGTCCGAAGGAATTCCCGCTCGGCCGCGTTCTCGGTGCGGTCGTGTGCCGCGTCGTAGGCGCGGGCGGCCTCGACGGGGCGCCCGAGGCGGCGGAGAAGGTCGGCCCGCACCGCGTGGTACAGGTGATAGTCGTCGAGGTCGAGCTGGTCGACGAGCGCCAGCCCCTCCGCCGGACCCCGTACCTCCGCCACGGCGACGGCCCGGTTCAACGCCACCACCGGGCTCGGCGCCAGCGACATCAGCTGGTCGTACAGCTGCAGGATCTGCCACCAGTCGGTGTCGGCGGCCGTCTCGGCGTCGCTGTGGACGGCGTTGATCGCGGCCTGGATCTGATACGGGCCCGGTTTGTTGCGTCGCAGGCAGTCCCGCACCAGAGACTGTCCCTCGGTGACGAGGTCGCGATCCCACCGACTGCGGTCCTGGTCGGGCAGGAGCACGAGTCGCCCGTCGGCGTCGGTGCGGGCGGCGCGCCGCGATTCGATCAGCAGCATCAACGCGAGCAGCCCGGTGACCTCCGGTTCGCGGGGCATCAGGGCGGCCAGGACCCGGCCGAGTCGGAGGGCCTCGGCGCACAGATCCGCCCGCGTCAGCCGGTCCCCCGAACTCGCCGTGTACCCCTCGTTGAATATCAGGTAGACGACAGCCAGGACGGTGCGGAGACGGTCCGGGAGATCGGTCTCGTCCGGCACCCGGTACGGGATCCGGGCGTCCCGGATCTTCCGCTTGGCCCGGACGAGGCGCTGCGCCATGGTCGGCTCGGGCACCAAGAAGGCGCGGGCGATCTCCGCGGTGCCGAGTCCGCCGAGGAGGCGCAGGGTCAGTGCGACCTGGGCGGTGGGTGCCAGCGCCGGGTGGCAGCAGGTGAAGATCAGGCGTAGCCGGTCGTCGTGCACGGCGCCCTCCTCCGTCGGTTCGTCGCGGGCGAGCAGCAGCGCGGCCTGCGCGTGCCGGTCGTGCCGGGACGCCTCGCGCCGGAGTCGGTCGATCGTGCGGTGCCGGGCGGTGGTGATGATCCACCCTGCGGGGCTCGGTGGCAGCCCGGCCGACGGCCAGCGCTGCACCGCCTCGGCGAAGGCGTCCTGGACGGCATCTTCGGCGAGATCGATGTCGCCGAACACGCCGACCAGGACGGCGACCGCGCGACCGTGTTCGGTGCGGAACACGTGTTCGATGTCGGCGGTGCCGATCACGTCAGTGGCTTCCGGCCCCGGCGTGGTGGGCGAACGGCCGGACCTCGATGGGCAGCGTCGTCGCCCGGGTGAGCTTGCGACCCCACCCGAGCGCGACGTCCAGGTCCGGGGCCTCGACGATGGTGAATCCGCCGAGATACTCCTTGCCTTCGGTGTAGGGGCCGTCGGTGACGAGCACGTCGCCGCCGCGGGCCCGCATCACGGTCGCGGTCGTCGGGGCGCACAGTCCCCCGCTGAACACCCAGGCGCCTGCGGACACCATCTCCTGGTTGAGGGCGTCGAGGTCGTCGGCGATCTTCGCGAGGACGTCGGGTTCGGGAGCGGGACCGTCGGGCTGGTACACGCTCAACAGGTACTGGGTCATGTCGGGTTCCTCCTCGGATCGGAAGGTCGGCTCCTCGGGATGTGCTGTGGCCGGCCGCCACCTCCTATACGAACGCCGGCCCCCCGAATCGACACTGTGCACGAAAAACACTGTGCACGAGGAAACACTGTGCACGACGAAGTTGCCCCGGGTGCCGTCAGTTGTGCTCGGACACCAGCACGGCGCGGGTCCCCGGCTCCAGCGCCTCGAACACGTGTGCAACATCGCCCGGGTAGGCGATGTAGTCACCGGGCCCGAGCTCGACGGGGGCGCTCGCGAGGCCGACGAGTGCGCGCCCGGCGCTGAGGATGACGTGCTCGACCACGCCGGGCATGTGCGGTTCGGATTCGCGGGCCGGTCCCGGTTCGACGGCGAGGCGGTAGAGGTCCCGGCGCGCGGACGGCGGGCAGGACGCGACGAGGGTGGCGCGGTAGTCGGCCCGGTCGGAGGTCAGTTCCGGTCCCTCGTCGGCCCGGATGACCTGGACGCGCGGGCGGGGCGGATCGAGGAGTTGCGACATCGGCACATCCAGCGCCACACACAGGGCCCACAGGGTTTCGACGCTCGGGTTCCCGCCTCCCGATTCCAGTTGGGACAGAGTGGATTTCGCAACCCCGGCACGGCGGGCGACCTCAGTCAGGGACATGCCCGACCGTTCGCGCTCGCGGCGCAGCGAGGGGCCGATGTATCCCAGCGGGGATTGCCCGTCCATGATTCCCTTCCCGAGGCTGTTCATTATTTCGGTCGTCTCGTTCGACTTGACGAACAATACGCCACCTGTTCAGTATATAAGTCATGCGTTCGATGAAGCGAACACTCGGCTCGCGGGACCTCCGGAACATCGCGCTCGTGTGCCTGGCCGACGGACTGGTCGGCATGTCGTACGGCGCGATCGCGGTCGGCTCGGGGCTCGGCGCATGGCTGCCCGTCGCATTGTCGGTGCTGGTCCTCGCCGGTTCCGCGGAGTTCCTGTTCGTCGGCATCGTCGCGGCCGGCGGCAGCCCGATCGCGGCGACGATCGCCGGACTGCTGGTGAACGCGCGGCACCTGCCGTTCGGTCTGGCGGTCGGTGACGTGCTCGGGCGGGGGCTCCGGCGCGTCGCGGGCAGTCACCTGATGAACGACGAGTCGGTGGTGTTCGCGCTCGGAGAGACGGACCCGGACCGCAGGCGCGCCGCGTACTGGGCGTGCGGTGTGGGGATCGCGGTGTGCTGGCCGCTCGGGGCGCTGCTCGGCGCGCTGGCGGGCAACGCGATCGGCGACCCCGCCGCGCTCGGTCTGGACGCGATGTTCCCGGCGGTGCTGCTGGCCCTGGTGCTGCCGGCGCTGCGTGATCGGGACGTGCGGGTGCCTGCGCTGATCGGTTCCGTCGTCGCCCTGGCGGCCACGCCGGTCCTGCCCGCCGGGCTTCCGGTGCTCGCAGCGCTGGTGGGTCTGCTCGCGGGTGTGCGGCGGACGGTGCTGCGGTGACCGGGCACCTCGTGTTGATCGGGTCGGTCGGGGTGCTCGCGGCGGGCACGTTCGCGTTCCGATTCGCCGGGCCGGTGCTGCGGCCGCGGATCGCGACCCGGCCCTGGGTGGAGCGGACCATGGCGTCGGCCGCCGTGGTCCTGCTCACCGCCCTGGTGGGCACGGCGGCGCTCACCGAGGGCCACGACCTCGCCGGAGTGGCGCGTCCCACCGGGGTCGTCGTCGCGGGCCTACTCGCCTGGCGGAAGGCGCCTTTCGTCGTCATCGTCCTGTCCGCTGCCGCCGCGGCCGCCGGATTGCGGCTCCTCGGCGTGCCGTGAGGATGCATCATCGAGGGGTGTTATTTCATCTCTGTGCCACGTGCGGCGTCGAACAGGACCCGAACACCCCGCTCCCCGACGAGTGCGCGATCTGCGCCGACGAACGCCAGTACATTCCGCTCGGCGGGCAGGAGTGGACCACCGTCGAGGCGCTGGCAGGCGCGGGGTACCGCGCCGTCGAACACGAAGTCGAGCCGGGACTGCACGGCCTGTACGTGGACCCGAAGACCGCGATCGGTCAGCAGTCCCTGGTGATCAGCACCCCCGCCGGGTCGCTGCTGTGGGATCCGATCGGATTCGTCGACGCTGCGGCCGTCGACGCCGTCGCCGCGCACGGCCCGGTCATCGCCGTCGCGGGCAGTCACCCGCACATGTTCGGTGTCCAGACGCAGTGGTCGACGGCGCTCGGTGAGGTGCCCATCCTGGTGGCGGAGGCGGACCGCTCCTGGCTGGCGCGTTCCGACGGGCCGATCGTGTTCTGGTCCGGCACCCACGAGGTGGCGCCGGGGCTGACCCTGCACCAGATCGGCGGGCACTTCCCGGGCAGCGCCGTCGCGCACTGGCGCGGCGGCGGCGACGGCCGGGGTGTGCTGCTCACCGGCGACGGCGTGTTCCCCAACCCGGACCGCCGCACCGTGTCGTTCCTGCGGTCGTACCCCAACCGGCTGCCGCTGTCCGCGGCGGTGGTGCGGCGCATCGCGGACCAGTTGTCGCACCTGGAGTTCGACCGCATCATCGGCAACTTCGACAACGTCATCGACCACGACGGCCGGGAGGCGCTCGAGTATTCGGCGACCCGGCACTGCGCCTGGGTGACCGGGGAGTTCGATCACCTCACGTGACGGTCGCGGAACCGGCCACGGCGCCGGGCGGCGCCTTCGAGGGGGCACTGTAATCGTTCTTCCCCGCCGACGCGGCGATAGCGGCTACCCTCCGCAGTAGCGTGAGCAGCGACTGAGGAGGTAGGTCTGATGGACTTGACAGCAATTGGTGTCGGTTTCGGCTACGTGGTCGTAGTCCTCACCATTCTTGTCGTCGTGGTCGGGGTGACGGCCCTGTTCGTGTTCTCGATCAAATCGGATTTCATCCCCCCGGACTCCACCGGAACCCCCTCGGGCAGGAAGCGGATCGGCCGGGCGGAATAGCCGCGTCGAGCACCGGAAGGCGGGCAGTCCCTCACGGAGGGGCTGCCCGCCTTCGTACGTGGCGGGGGCGGCGGGTCTTCTGGATCGATTCCGGCCGCGGGCGCAGGGAAGCACGCCTTACTGAGACGCTCGAGGACAAGGCGACTACCGTGACAGGAGTCGCCTATTTTTCGAGGAGCACGGAATGAGTATCCAGTCGGTTGAGTCACGCCGCCATCGCGTCGTGGTCATTGGATCCGGCTTCGGTGGGTTGTTCGGCACACAGGCGCTGAAGAATGCCGATGTCGACATCACCATGATCGCGCGCACCACTCACCACCTGTTCCAGCCGTTGCTGTACCAGGTGGCGACCGGCATTCTCTCCGTCGGCGACATCGCCCCCGCCACCCGGCTCGTGCTGCGGAAGCAGAAGAACACGCAGGTGCTGCTCGGCGATGTCGAGAAGATCGATCTCGAGGCGAAGACGATCACCTCCCGGTTCCTGGACCGGACCACCGTCACCCCGTACGACAGCCTGATCGTCGCCGCCGGCGCGGGACAGTCGTACTTCGGCAACGATCACTTCTCCGAGTTCGCGCCCGGCATGAAGACGATCGACGACGCACTGGAGTTGCGCGGCCGGATTCTCGGCGCGTTCGAGCAGGCCGAGTTGTCGAGCGATCCCGCCGAGCGGGCCCGGCTGCTGACGTTCGTCGTCGTCGGGGCAGGCCCGACCGGTGTCGAGCTCGCCGGCCAGATCGCGGAACTGTCGCGGCGCACCCTGTCGGGGGCGTTCCGCAACATCGACCCCCGCGAGGCCCGGGTGATCCTGCTGGACGGCGCGGACGACGTCCTGCCCGTCTACGGCGGCAAGCTGAGCCGCAAGGCCCGCCAGCAGCTGGAGAAACTCGGAATCGAGATCCAGCTCGGCGCGATGGTCGTCGACGTCGACGTGGACGGCCTCGTCGTCAAGGACAAGGACGGCACGCAGCGCCGGATCGAGTCGCAGTGCAAGGTGTGGTCGGCCGGTGTGCAGGCGAGCCCGCTGGGCAAGCAGATCGCGGACCAGTCCGACGCCGAGATCGACCGCGCCGGACGCGTCCTGGTCAACCCGGACCTGTCGGTGCCCGGGCACCCGGACGTGTTCGTGATCGGCGACATGATGTCGCTGGACAAGCTGCCGGGTCTGGCGCAGGTCGCGATGCAGGGCGGCAAGTACGCGGCCAAGCAGATCAAGGCGGGGCTGAGCGGGCAGACGCCGGCGGACCGGCCGCCGTTCAAGTACTTCGACAAGGGCAGCATGGCCACCATCTCGCGGTTCAGCGCGGTGGCGAAGGTCGGCAAGCTCGAGATCAGCGGATTCATCGGCTGGGTGGCGTGGCTGGCGATCCACCTGATGTACCTGGTCGGGTTCCGCAGCCGGCTGTCGACGGTGCTGTCGTGGACGGTGACGTTCCTCGGTCGCGGACGCGCGCAGATGGCGTCCACCGAGCAGTGGGTGTTCGCCCGCAACGCGATGGAGCAGTTGGAGCGGCACGAACGGGAGAAGGAGACCGCGGAGAAGTCGTCCGGCGGCGAGCAGCGCAAGGCCGCCGGGTGACACGGTCATCCACCTGAGCTGACCACGGCGGAGGGGACGGACCATCGGGTCCGTCCCCTCCGCCGTGTCCGGGGTGTGTCAGTTGCCGAGGCGTCCGGTGTCGGTGATGTTCGCGAGCCGGACCTGTCCCTTGGAGACCAGCCGATCCTGTTCGTCGGTGATCCGGACCTCCCACAACTGCTGGGTGCGGCCGCGGTGGACGGGGCTGGCCTCGGCGGTCAGCGTTCCCTCCCGCGTCGCGCGGAGGAAGTCGGTGTTGTTGTTGACGCCGACGACGTGGCCGCGGCCGCCGAGCCAGACCGTGCCCGCCGTGCTGGCGACCGATTCGATGACAGAGCAGTACACGCCGCCGTGCTGGATTCCGGCCGGTTGCTGCAGGTCGGTGGTGACCGTCCACTGCGCGCGCACGCGGTCGGGGCCGAGTTCGAGGTATTCGAGTCCGATGAGGGCGTCGAATCCCTTGCCCAGTTGATCGGCCAGCGCGGCGGTGTCGCCGTGCCCGTCGCCGTTCGATGCCTGCTGCTGCCCGGAATCCACCATCGCACTCTCCATCGGATCGCTGTGCGCTCTCGCGGCGCACCCGCACTCCTGCCTACACGACGGGACGGGCGGCGGGGGAAGCAGGTGGGGCAAACGGATCGGCGGGCCTCACGCTTGTTCAGCGTGAGGCCCGCCGTGGGATGGACCTGGGAGTCACTGCAGCCCTCAGGACTCCTGCGCGGTCCGGTAGTTCGGTTCTCGGCGCCGGCGTTTCCGCTCGACGTCTGCCATGAGTATAGGCAAGGCTTCCCTAATTAAGCAAGCGCTTCCGCGCCTGACCCAGCCGACCGCAGTGCGGGCGCGTGATCCGGCCCTTCGAGCGAACCGGTACGCCGGCAGCCACGAAGGCGTCCAGGATGCCCTGACCGCGGCGCTGCGCGGCAGCCTCACCGCCACACGCGAGGATCGGCACGTACGTCGCGGCGCCGAGCACCGACTCCCCCACGAGCCCCCAGAATCGGGACGCATCGATCGGCGTCAGCCGGGCGATCGCGTCGAACACCGCGTGCAGCGACGTGAGACTGCGATGCACCGTCCAGAGCAGCAGTGCCCGCTCGCACGGCACGGTGACCGTCCGGGGCGCGCCGGCGTAGGGGTCGTCCGGCAGCACGCGCATGGTGTCGTCGGCGAGGCCCGCCCAGTCGATTCCCTCGTCACTGTCCATGTGGATCCACAGGTTCTCGAGCCCCGGGTCCCAGGCCCGCCCCTCCAGCACGACGAGGGCCGTGACACGCCCGACCACCGCGTGGATCAGCGCGGTGGCCACCTGCATCGCGGCGACGTCCGGGTCGGGGACGTCCTCGAGCGAACGCGCCCACATCCGGGGCACCCGGTCGCCGTCGAGGTCGCCGGCGAGCGACCACCACCTGCGTTTACCCTCGTCTGCCATCGTCGCGACCGCGTACATGCGCGGATACTCGGCGTTCAGCGCGCGAAGTCGTGTGCAGGACACGTCCAGTGCGGTCGCGGGGGCGGACAGGGTCGAAGTCACCGTGCACTCCAATCGGTCGGGATGGAACTCCACCAAACATAGGTGAGCCTAACCAAATATCAAGAGTTGACATCGTGTGATGTGGGGCACCCCCGCGAACCGTGGCACCCGGGACGCCCCGCCGGATGTGGCATCGGGGATAGGGTTCCGTAACCTAAGTAGTTGAATCAGTGCAGATCCCGTGCACAGGCACACACGTCAGGAGCTTCCCCCGCCAGTGACGACGACGAGACAGTTCGGCAGCGACATCCCGCACCTGCCGACCGACGAGCCCTACGGAAAGCGCGACGTTCCGCGCGGTCCCGCCCCGCTGTACCTCCGGGCACTCGCGGGAGTGCTCGACATCGGGATAGTGGCCATCCCGCTCGTTCTCGGGTGGTACATCGTCGACTCCCTCCGCGACGACAACGGCGGCGGGGAGGCCGACCGGGTCGTGTTCGGCGGCGCCGCCGTCGCGATCGCGCTGGGACTCGCCCTGTGGAACCGCGGATTCCGCGAAGGCAACACCGGGCAGAGTTCGGGCAAGGGCTGGGTCGGCCTCGTGACCCGCGACACCCACACCGGCGACGCGATCGGCCCGAAACGGTCGCTGCAACGGGCGTTCCGGCGCACCGGCACCGAGGTCGTCCGGGAAAGCACCGCCACCGACGAGGGATTCGCCGTCCGCGAGAGGGACGTCAGCGTCGCCGCGATCCGCCGGCGCCGGCTGATCGGTCTGGGCGTCCTCGTGATCCTGCTCGGACTGGTCCTGCTCGCCAGCGTCGCGGTCGGGGCGCGGCCGCTGTCGTTCGCGGAGATCTTCCACGCACTGTTCGATCCGGACGGCTCGCAGACCGACATCATCGTGCGGACGCTCCGCGGCCCGCGCACCGTGCTCGGCCTCGTCGTCGGAATGGCGCTCGGTGTCGCGGGCGCCCTCATCCAGGGGCACACCCGCAACCCGCTCGCCGACGCCGGACTCCTCGGCC
This sequence comes from Rhodococcus koreensis, assembly GCF_017068375.1. Classification (NCBI taxonomy): domain Bacteria; kingdom Bacillati; phylum Actinomycetota; class Actinomycetes; order Mycobacteriales; family Nocardiaceae; genus Rhodococcus; species Rhodococcus koreensis. The sequence continues at coordinate 8,346,648 of NZ_CP070609.1, read as the reverse complement.
TCAACGCCGGCGCCGCGTTCCTCGTCGTGCTGTCGATGTACCTGTTCGGGTTCAGCGCCCCCAGCGAATACCTGTGGTTCGCGTTCGCCGGATCCTTCGCGGCGAGCGTGATCGTGTTCGGGCTCTCGTCGATCGGCAACGGGGCGGCGAGCCCGCTGAGTCTGGCGCTGGCCGGCGCCGCCGTCGCGTTCTTCCTGCAGGCGATGACCAACGCGATCATCATCGTCGACCAGTCCAGCCTCGACTCCTACCGGTTCTGGGTGGTCGGGTCGGTGGCCGGCCGCGGCTTCGACGTGCTGTGGCAGGTGCTGCCGTTCCTGGTCCTCGGGCTGATCCTCGCCCTCGTCAGCACGCCGGGCCTGAACGTCCTCAGCCTCGGCGAGGACGTGGCCCGGTCGCTGGGCACCAACATCGCGGCCAGCCGTGCGCTCGGCATCGTCGCGATCACCCTCCTCACCGGTGCGGCCACCGCGGCATGCGGTCCGATCGCGTTCATCGGCCTCGTCGTCCCCCACGTCGCGCGGGCCATCACCGGCCCCGACTACCGGTGGCTGGTCCCCTACGCCGGGCTCCTCGGCGGCGTGATGCTCGTGACCGCCGACGTCATCGGACGGGTCGTGGTCCGGCCCGGTGAGTTGCAGGTGGGAATCGTGCTCGCCGTATTCGGGGCACCGTTCTTCATCGCGTTGGTTCGGCGCAGAAAGTTGGCAAGCCTGTGAGCACTCGAGACGACGTGCGCCCCGACCTCGGCGCCGTGCCTGCGGCCCGGGTGCCGGCCCGCCCCGCGTTCCGCCTCGGACCGATCTCCCTGGTCCTGCGCCCCCTCGGCATCGCCGTCAACGTCGCGCTGCTGGCGGCCCTGTTCCTGGTGCTGTGCCTCAACATCGGCCGCGGCGACTACCCGCTGTCGATCCCCGAGGTCACGCGGGTGCTGTTCGGCGGCGGCACGAAGGCCCAGAACTTCATCGTCATGGACCTCCGCCTGCCGCGGTCGCTGACCGGGGTGTTCATCGGCATGGCCCTCGGCCTGGCAGGCGCCATCACCCAGTCGATCGCCCGCAACGCCCTCGCCAGCCCCGACATCCTCGGCATCACGTCCGGTGCCAGCGCCGCCGCGGTCGCGCTGATCGTCCTCGGCGGCGGCGGCAGCTTCGTCGGCATCCTCGCCACCCTGGGGATCCCGCTGGCCGCTTTGGTCGGCGGACTCCTCACCGCCCTGGTCATCTATCTGCTCGCGTGGCGCGGCGGGGTGGAGGGGTACCGGCTGATCCTGATCGGCATCGGTGTCAACGCCATGCTCATCGCGGTCACCGGGTGGCTGCTGATCTCGGCGGACATCAACGACGCCTCGCGGGCCCAGGTGTGGCTCAACGGGTCCCTCAACGGCGCCTCCTGGAGTCAGGTGTGGCCCGTCACGATCGCCGTCGTCCTCGTCGGCGGCTACGCGGTGATCTCCTCGTTCACGATGGGCGCGCTGCGTCTCGGCGACGACAACGCCGTGTCGCTGGGGGTGCGGCTGCAGTGGTCGCAGGCCCGGCTGCTGCTCATGTCCGTCGCCCTCGCCGGCATCGCCACCGCCGCGGCAGGCCCGGTCGGATTCGTCGCGCTCGCCGCGCCGCAGGTGGCGCTGCGACTGGTGCGGTCCGCCGGTCCGCCACTCATCGCGTCGGCGCTGACCGGCGCCGTGCTCGTGGTGGGCAGCGACGTCGTCGCCCGCACCATCCTGCCCGTCGAACTGCCCGTGGGTATCGTCACCTCGGCACTCGGTGGCCCATTCCTGCTCTATCTGCTGGTTCGCAACAATCGGAAGGTCTCGGCATGACCGTGCAGACTGACTCTCGACTGATCGCCGACAACCTGAGCCTCGGGTACGGCGACCGGGTCATCGTCGACCACCTGAACCTCGAGGTGCGGACCGGGGTGATCACCACCGTGATCGGGCCGAACGGCTGCGGCAAGTCCACGCTGTTGCGCGCGCTGGGGCGACTCTTGAAGCCGCGCAACGGTTCGGTGCTGCTGGACGGCAAGGCCATCGGGTCGATGCGCACCAAGGACGTCGCCCGCACCCTCGGCATGCTCCCGCAGGCGCCGGTGGCCCCCGAGGGCCTCACCGTCGCCGACCTGGTGGCCCGCGGCAGGCACCCGCACCAGTCGTGGCTGCGGCAGTGGTCCTCCGACGACGAGGGCGAGGTCGCCGAGGCGCTCGCCCTGACCGGGGTGTCCGACCTCGCGGACCGCCCCGTCGACCAGCTGTCCGGTGGTCAGCGTCAGCGGGCGTGGATCTCGATGGCCCTCGCGCAGGGAACCGACATCCTGCTGCTCGACGAGCCCACCACCTACCTGGACCTGGCGCATTCCGTCGAGGTCCTCGACCTGGTCGACCGGATGCACGAGGAACTGGGCCGCACGGTGGTGATGGTGCTGCACGACCTCAACCTCGCGATCCGCTACAGCGACCAGCTGATCGTCATGCGGGACGGCACCATCGTCGCGTCCGGCGCGCCGAAGGACGTCATCTCCGCCGAACTGCTGCTTGAGGTGTTCGGCCTGGAGGCCGCGGTCATCGCCGACCCGGTGTCCGACCGCCCGCTGGTGGTGCCGATCGGCACCCGCCACGTGTACGGCGCGATCGGCGGACCGGACGCGAAGTAGCGGCCGTCAGCGCCGCCCGCCGATCATCGTCCGCACCAGCCGGTAACTCTGCCCCAGCGACACCGTCGGCAGGTACGCCCTGCCGACGGCGTTGCCGATGCTGGGGAGGGCGGCCGGGTCGGCGAACGTCATGTGCATGGCCACGTACCGGGGCTGGAACTTCGACTTGAACGCCAGCAGCGAACGGAACCCGTACACCGGTTCCAGGGTGCGGCCGAGCAGATCGAGCACGCTGTCCATCACCGCCGACAGGCTCGACGACTCCGACCGTTCCCGCTCGTCGGCGTCGCCGTCCGGTTGCTCGACCTTCGCGAGCGGGGCGCCGGACAGGCTCAGGAACTGGGCCCCTTCCTCCTCCAGTTTCAGTGCCGCGGACGCGATGAGGAACTCCATCGCCGGCCGGAACCCTTCGGCCCGCCGCCGCATGAAGTCGAGGGTCCAGCCGACCACCCGCCCGTCCTGGTACACCGGCAGCCAGGACGTGATGCCGTGGACGGTGCGGTCCTCGTCGACGGCGATGAGGCAGCGGACCTCCGGGTCGTCGACCTCGTCGAGTCCGCCGAGTGTGAAACCCATTTCGGGCATGCCCTTGTCGGCCACCCATTCCTCGGAGATCGCGGTGATCTGATCGGTGATCGCCCGGGGGGCGCTGGGGAAGCTGACCCATTCGGCGGTGATCCCCGATTTCTTCGCCTTGTTCAGGGCGGTGCGGACGTCCTGGAACCGTTTGCCGGTGAACGCGATCTGCCCCAGATCCAGCACCGTCTCCTCCGCGACCTGGATGCCGCTCCAGCCGAGAGCGTCGGTGATGTCGCGGACCTCACCGGTCACCGAGTAGAAGCACGGAATCCAGCCGTTGGCGGCGGCGAACTCGGCGAAGTGTTCGACGGTGTCCCGCAACCGGTCCGGTGGGCCGACCGGGTCGCCGGTGGTCAGGGCGACACCGGCGATGACCCGGTACGCGACGTAGCTGGTGCCGTCGGCGGAGAACCAGTAGTTGTTGCCGCGCCACGTCGTCATCCAGGACAGCGGGCTCCCGCTCCCCGACTTCAGGAGGGCCCGGGCGCGTTCGGTGGACTTCGAGTCCGAGCCGATGGCGGGGCTGAGGAATGTCGCGGCGACCAGCGCGCAGAGGGCGACCCAGAACACCACCCCGGTCCACTCGTACAGCAGCGTCGCGGGGATGCTCTCCGGCAGCAGCCGCGGGTCGAGCCATTGCAGGTACACGGGCGGGATCAGCCGCTCCGGGAAGTCGGCCAGCAGCGTCGTCGTTCCCGGCCGGGGGTCGAACCCGTGCCGCGCCCACAATCCGCCCAGGACGTAGAGGACGGCGAGACCGGCGACCAGCGCCACCAGGACGCCCGCCAGCCGCCGGTACGTCCCGGCCGGGGCGGAGACGTCGAAGAACCGCCGGGTCGCGAGCAGCACGACCAGGATCGCCAGCGGGGTCAGGAACGGCACCAGCGTCCGGTACAGGTTCGGGTCGGCGAGACCGTAGAACAGGGAGTCCTCGTCGAGGGAGTCGACGAACCGGACCGCGAAGTTCAGCAGCGACAGCACCAGCAGGACGACCTGGGCGATCACCGACGCCACCCACGCGAAGCGACGGCCCCGTCGGAGGCCGTCGCTGAGGGTGAGCAGGAACAGGGACGGCATCAGACTCAGCAGGGTCGGCCCGACCCCGGACAGGCGCAGTTCGAGCAGCCCGCGCCGGCATTCGGGGTCCGCCGCCGACACCTCGCACAGGTCGCGGACCTCGCCGGCCGTGTACGGCACGCCGCGGAACAGGTCGCGCAGCACGGCGAGCGGCCCGACCGCCTCCGCGGACAGCGCGGCGATCATCGGACCGATCGCGCTGGCCGCCACCACGATCGCGACGAGCACCCGGCCCTCCCGCTGGGTGCCCGCGATCCGCTCGCCGCGGGCGGAGCGGCCGACGATCCAGCGGCCGATCACCAGCCCCACCACAGCCGCGGCCAGCCGGACCACGTCCTGCAGCGACCCGCTGAACAGCGCCAGGGTGATCGTGAACGCGAGGACTCCGACGCGGATCCGCCGCCGCCACAGCGTGCCCATGTTGGAACTGGCCACCATCGCGGCGCCGACGATCCAGGTGCTCGGGCCGACGGCCATCCCCACGTGCAGCCGGAAACCCCAGTTCGCGTCGACGACCTTCGCGACCGCGGCCACCGACAGCGCCAGCAACCCGCCGAGCACCTGGGTGGCGACCGCGGCCAGGGTGAACCGCGCCGACCCCATCCGGCGTTCCAGCGGCGCGGCCACCACCAGGAGCAGCACGGTCGTCGACAGGTACGCCAGGACGTCGTCGCCCCACAGCCCGGCGGTGAGCAGCGTCCACACCCAGCCGTTCTGGAACGCCCGGATCCCGATCGCGACGTGCTGGGACAGGTCGTGGGAGGGCCCGCCGATCACGCTGGACGTGGCGATCGCCAGAATCCAGATCGCAACCAGTAGCGAGATGCTGACCGGCGCGCCCCGCACCCCGCCCCAGACCCGTTCCGCGGCCCGCCCCGTCCGACCCTTGACCCTCGCTGCCATACCGTGTCCGGTTGCCGCGCTGTCGTCGGTCTTCATCCGCCAGGTCCCCACTCTCTCCGCGATGTCGAGAACGAAAGCTTGCCCGGCGGGTCGGCCGCTAGCCAACCCGACCGTAATCCACCCGTTCGGACTATGGCCAATACCACACGCCGTGACGCAGTTTTACTACTACCAGTAGTACGTATCTGCGTCGTCGTATCCGTAGAATCGATTTATGGCTGGACTCGGCGAACTCGAACGCGCAGTGATGGATCACCTGTGGTCCACTTCGGAACCGCAGACGGTACGGCAGGTGCACGAGGCACTGGCGGCACGCCGTGAACTCGCGTACACCACTGTCATGACAGTGCTTCAGCGGCTGGCGAAGAAGCACCTCGTCATCCAGCAGCGCGACGACCGCGCCCACCGGTACCTGCCGGTGCACCAGCGTGAGGAACTCGTCGCGAGCCTCATGGTGGACGCCCTGCAGCAGGCCGACAAGTCCGGCAGCCGCGCCGCCGCACTCGTGCACTTCGTCGGCCAGGTCGGCGCCGACGAGGCCGACGCGCTCCGCGAGGCCCTCGCCGCGCTCGAGGCCAAGGAACGGACCACCGGAGACAATCAGTCGGGAACCGTTCGCGCCGGCTGACGTTCGTCATGCATGATGAGTAGGACATGGACGCCACCACCGCGCTGGTATTCGGAGTACTCGCACTTCTTCTCGCAGGGCCTGTCCCTGCGCTGCTGAGTCGAGCCCGATGGCCGCATCACGCCCCCCGAGCAGCACTCGTGCTGTGGCAGGCAATCGCCCTCGCCGCGGTCCTGTCCGCGTTCAGTTCGGGACTCGCGATCGCCAGCCAGCTCCTCGTCCCCGGACCGGACGGCCGCCCCACCACCGCACCGGTCGCCGAGATCGACGCCCTCGGCCTGCCGCTGTGGCTGCTGTACGTGGTGGTGTTCGCGCTGACCCTCCTCGTCGGGGCCAAACTGATCTTCGCGATCGTGCAGGTCGGTGTCCGCACCCGGCGTCGGCGCGCCCGGCACCGCATGCTCGTCGACCTCCTCGACCGCTGCGACTCGTCGTCCCCGCTCGCCCGCACCCCCGACCTGCGGGTCCTCGACGTCACCGAGCCCATCGCCTACTGCCTGCCCGGGCTGCGGCAGAGGGTGGTGCTGAGCCAGGGCACGTTCACCAGCCTCGACGACGCGGAGATCACCGCGATCCTCACCCACGAGCGGTCCCACCTGCGGGCCCGGCACGACCTCGTCCTCGAGGCCTTCACCGCCGTCAACGCCGCCTTCCCCACCGTGGTGCGCAGCAAGTCCGCGCTTGGATCGGTGCAGCTGCTGGTGGAGATGCTCGCCGACGACTCCGCCGTCCGCGCCACCGGGCCGACCGCACTGGCTCGCGCACTCGTCGCCTGCTCGGGGTCGGTCGCCCCGAAGGGTGCCATGGCCGCCGGCGGTCCCAGCACCCTGCTGCGGGTGCAGCGCCTGGCGTCCACGGAACAGGGCACCCGGGTCGCGCTCGCCGCCTACGCGGCGTCCGTGGCCATCCTCGTGGTGCCGACCATCGCCGTCGCCGTCCCCTGGCTCACCGAGCTGAGTCGGTTGTTCAGCGCCGTATAGTCGCCCACCTCACAGTCCGCCGGGTTCGATAACCGGGTGCCCCGTCGCGTACACTGGTCGGCGGTCGCCACTGCGGCCCATCAACACTGAAACGGCACACAGCCCAATTCCCCGCACTTCCGCGAATGGATTGACCAGGTGACATGTGCCCTGGCTCGTCCCTTTGTGCGTGCTGCATGACAGCCCCCGCTCCGCGACGCGCCCTATGCCCGGAGAGGTATTTGCGTGACCAACGCTGTCCAGACGACGTCTGCCCCACTAGAGCAGACCGAGACCGAAACCCCTGATCAGAACGCCACCGTGACGTTCGCGGAGATCGGCCTGCCCGCACCCCTGGTGCAGGCCCTCGCCCGCAACTCCATCACGGTCCCGTCGCCGATCCAGGCGCTGGCCGTCCCCGATGCGCTGGCCGGCACCAACGTGCTCGGCCGCGCACAGACCGGATCGGGCAAGACCCTCGCATTCGGCCTGCCGATGCTCACCCGCCTGTCCCGGCACGAGGACCGGCCCGCACCCAAGCGTCCCCGCGCGCTGGTGCTCGTCCCCACCCGTGAACTCGCGTTCCAGGTGGTCGACTCCCTCAACTCGTACGCCGGGGCCATGGGACTGACCGTCCGCCCCGCCGTCGGCGGCACCCCGTTCACCAAGCAGGTCGACCAGCTGCGCCGCGGCGTCGACATCCTCGTCGCCACCCCCGGCCGGCTGAACGACCACCTGCGTCAGGGCACCTGCATCCTCGACTCCATCGAGATCACCGCGCTCGACGAGGCCGACCAGATGGCCGACATGGGCTTCCTGCCCGAGGTCCGGGCCATCCTCGGCGAGACCCCGGCCGACGGCCAGCGTCTCCTGTTCTCCGCCACCCTCGACCGTGAGGTGCAGTCGCTGGTCCGCCAGTTCCTGCCCGACCACGTGCAGCACTCCACCGAGGACGGTCGCGCCAGCGTCGACACGATGGAGCACTACGTGCTGCTCGTCGATCGCGGCCAGAAGGACAACGTTCTCGCCGAAATCGGTGCCCGCGACGGCCGCACGATCATGTTCGCCCGCACCAAGCTCGGCTGCGAGGGCATCACCGACCGCCTCCGCGCGGTGGGCATCGCCGCCGAGGCCCTGCACGGCGGCAAGGCGCAGAACCAGCGCACCCGGGTCCTCGAACGCTTCAAGAACGGCCGCACCCCGGTGCTCGTCGCCACCGACGTCGCCGCCCGCGGCATCCACGTCGACGGCATCGACCTGGTCGTGCACGTCGATCCGCCCGCCGACCACAAGGACTACCTGCACCGCGCAGGCCGGACGGCCCGCGCAGGCGAGAAGGGCACCGTCGTCGCGATCGTGCTCCCCAACCAGAAGCGCACGTTCCGCCGCCTGACCGGCATGGCGGGTGTCGACGCCACCGCCGTGCCCGTCACCCCCGGCTCGGAGAAGCTGGCCAGCATCACCGGCGCCAAGGCGCCCAGCGGAGAACCGGTGCGCGACACCTACTCCCGCGGCGAGCGCGGCGGCGACCGCAAGTTCGGTGACCGCGGGCCCCGCCGCGAAGGGGGGTACGCCGGCCGCGACGGCGGCGGGTACCGCGGCAACCGCGGCTTCGACGGTCGCGGCTCCTCCGACCGGGGCGGCCCCCGCCGCGACGCCGGTGAGCGCAGCTACGGTGACCGCCCGTCGGGTGGTCGCAGCTTCGAGGGCCGCGGCAACGAGGGCCGGAGTTACGAGGGGCGGGGTTACGAAGGGCGCGGCCCGCGCCGCGACCAGACCGACAACCGGTCCGGCGGCTACCGGGGCGACCGCCCCCAGCGTGACGGCGACAACCGCGGTGGGTACCGCGGTGACCGCGACAACCGGACGTTCTCCGATCGGGCTCCGCGCCGCGACTTCGGGGACAGCGCACCCCGGCGCGACTACGGGGACCGCGGCGACAGCCACCGCGGTTCCGGCGAGCGCAGCTTCGACCGCAGCGCACCGCGCCGCGACTTCGGCGACAACCGCGGCGCCGCAGGCGGGTTCCGCCGGGACGATCGGCGGGACGATCGGCGCCCCGCAGCCACGTCGGAGCGGCGTCCCGCGTCGACCGGCGGCGGGTTCCGCAGCCGTACCGACCGTCGCTCCTACGACGGCTTCGACGGCCCGCGCCGTGAGCGCCGCAGCTGATCGAACGATGCCGTGACACGAAGGCCGGCCGTCGCATGTGCGACGGCCGGCCTTCGTGTGTTTGGCTTAGCCGGTCGAGCTTTTCGTAGCCGCCGATTTCACTACCGCCGAGCGAGAGGGAATGCTGTATCCATGACTATCGACAACACTGAGGGTGCCCGCGCGCAGATCGGCGTCACGGGACTGGCCGTCATGGGCTCGAACATCGCCCGCAACTTCGCCCGGCACGGTCACACGGTCGCGCTGCACAACCGCAGCATCGCCAAGACCGACGCCCTCATCGAGGAGCACGGCAGCGAAGGTGACTTCGTCCGCACGGAGACGATCGAGGAGTTCGTGGCAGCGCTGCAGAAGCCGCGCCGCGTGCTGATCATGGTCAAGGCCGGCGACCCCACCGACGCCGTCATCGAGGAACTCGCCTCGGCGATGGAGCCCGGTGACATCATCATCGACGGCGGCAACGCCCTGTACACGGACACGATCCGGCGCGAGGCTTCCCTCCGGGACCGTGGCCTGCACTTCGTCGGTGCCGGCATCTCCGGCGGCGAGGAGGGCGCGCTGAACGGCCCGTCGATCATGCCGGGCGGACCGAAGGAGTCCTACCAGGCCCTGGGCCCGCTGCTCGAGTCGATCGCCGCGCAGGTCGACGGCACCCCCTGCTGCACGCACATCGGCCCCGACGGGTCCGGGCACTTCGTGAAGATGGTCCACAACGGCATCGAGTACGCCGACATGCAGCTGATCGGCGAGGCGTACAACCTGTTCCGCGACGCCCTCGGCTACGACGCCGACCAGGTCGCCGACGTGTTCACCGAGTGGAACGCGGGCGACCTCGAAAGCTACCTCGTCGAGATCACCGCCGAGGTGCTGCGGCAGAAGGACGCGAAGACCGGCAAGGCCCTCGTCGACGTGATCGTCGACGCCGCGGAGCAGAAGGGCACCGGCCGATGGACCGTCAAGTCCGCCCTCGACCTCGGTGTCCCCGTCACCGGCATCGCCGAGGCCGTGTTCGCCCGTGCCCTGTCCGGTGCCCGCGAGCAGCGCAAGGCCGCGGTCGGTCTCGCGTCCGGTCAGCTGGCCGACAAGCCCGCCGACGCCGCCCAGTTCACCGAGGACATCCGGCAGGCCCTGTACGCGTCGAAGGTCGTGGCCTACGCGCAGGGATTCGACCAGATCGCGGCAGGCAGCGCCGAATACGACTGGAACCTGCACCCCGCCGACCTCGCGACGATCTGGCGTGGCGGCTGCATCATCCGCGCCCGGTTCCTCAATCGCATCAAGGACGCGTACGACGAGAACCCGAAGCTGCCGAGCCTGATCCTGGCCCCGTACTTCCGGGACGCCATCGAGACGGCCATCGACAGCTGGCGCCGCGTGGTGTCCACCGCCACCCTGCTGGGGATCCCGGTGCCGGCGTTCGCGTCCTCGCTGTCCTACTACGACGCCCTGCGCGCCGAGCGGCTGCCCGCCGCCCTGACGCAGGGGCAGCGGGACTTCTTCGGCGCCCACACCTACGAGCGGGTCGACGCCGAGGGCAAGTTCCACACCCTCTGGAGCGGTGACCGCAGCGAAGTGCAGGCCTGACCCTCCCCGATCGACCGTCCCCGGCCGTGACGTACCCCGTGTACGTCACGGCCGAGGCGTCGGAGGCCCCGCGCTCGAGGCGGTAGCCTTCTCGATATGCCCGACGACGAGTTCTCCTCGCCCGCACCGGTGGGTGAGACGTTCCTCGCGCTCGGTCTCCCCGCGGTGATGACCCACGCCCTCGACCGCGGCGGCATCGCCGCGCCGTTCCCGATCCAGGCGGCCACCATTCCCGACGTCCTCACGGGCCGGGACGTGCTGGGCCGGGCGCCGACCGGGTCGGGAAAGACCCTCGCGTTCGGGTTGCCGATGCTCGTGCGGCTCAAGGGCGCCGCCAGCAGGCGCGGGTACCCGCGCGGCGTCGTGCTGGTGCCCACCCGCGAGCTGGCTGTGCAGATCGAACGCGCACTGGACGAGCCGGCCCTGTCGGTGGGGTTGCGGGTGGCGAACGTCGTCGGCGGGGTTCCGATCAAACGGCAGGTCGAGACGCTGTCGCGGGGTGTCGACCTGCTGATCGCGACGCCGGGGCGCCTCGCCGACCACCTGTCGCAGGGCTCGGTGTCCCTCGACGACGTGACGGTGCTGGCCCTCGACGAGGCCGACCACATGGCGGACCTGGGGTTCCTGCCGCAGGTCACGGCAATCCTCGACAAGACGCCGGCCGGGGGGCAGCGGCTGCTGTTCTCGGCGACCCTCGACGGGGAGGTCGACACCCTCGTGCGCCGGTACCTGCACGACCCGGTGACGCATTCGACGGCGCCGGTCGCGGCGGCGGTGCCGACGATGCGGCACCACCTGCTGTACGTCGACCGGCAGGACAAGTATTCCGTTGTGGCACATATCGGTTCACGGTCGGGGCGGACGTTGATGTTCGTGCGCACCAAGTACGGTGTGGACCGGGTGGCGCAGGAACTGCACGCCGCCGGCATCGCGGCCGGGGCCCTGCACGGCGGCAAGGCGCAGAACAACCGCACCCGCACCCTGGAGTCGTTCGCCGACGGCACCACCCCGGTCCTGGTGGCCACCGACGTGGCGGCCCGCGGCATCCACGTGGACGGCATCACGCTCGTCGTGCACGTCGATCCGCCCACCGAGGCCAAGGACTACCTGCACCGGGCGGGGCGCACCGCCCGCGCGGGCGAGTCCGGGGTGGTGGTCACCCTTGTCACCGAGGACGAGCGGGCCGCGGTCGAGAAGCTGACCCGCAAGGCCGGTCTCGACGTCACCGGCACCCCGGTGCGGCCGGGTGACCGGGTGCTGGCCGAGCTCACCGGGGCCCGCCGTCCCACCGGGAAGGCCGTCCCCGCACCGGACACCCGGGCGCAGGCGCAGGACACCCCGAAGAAGGGCAGGCAGGCGCACGACCCCGCGGGTCGCGCCGCCCGCCGCGGCAGGCCCGGCGACGGCGGAGCGGCCCGGTCGGGTGCGCGCCGCGGCCGGAAACCCGGACCTGCGTCAACTCCCCACGGACACCGCAACCGCGGGGCACACTGAGAGGCATGTCCCTGCCGTTCGCGTCGGTCGTGTGCGCGCTGATCGCGGCGCTGCTGTTCGCGTGCGCGTCGGTCGCGCAGCAGAGTGCCGCGTCCGAGGTCCCCGAGGACGCCGCGTTCCTGGCCACCCTGCTGCGCAGTCCCCGCTGGTGGGCCGGCATCGTCGGGGACGGCGGCGGCTACGTGATGCAGGCGGTGGCGCTGGCGCTGGGGTCGGTGCTCGTGGTGCAGCCGCTGCTGGTGACGGCGCTGCTGTTCGCGTTGCCGCTGTCGGCGAAGTTCTCCGGGTACCGGCTCAGCCGCACCACGTGGGCCCTCGCCGTCGCGCTGGCCGTGGCGCTCGCGATCTTCCTGGTGATCGGCGACCCCACCGAGGGGAACATCGACGCCCCGTTCCGGGAATGGGTGGTGCCCCTCGGCATCCTGCTCGCCGTGGTGGCGGCCGCGGCCGCGGCGGGGATGACGAAGATCGACCCCGGGTGGCGGGCCCTGCTGCTCGGCGGGGCGGGCGGCATCCTGTATGGGGTGGCGGTCGCGTTCACCAAGTACGTCGTCGAACTCGTCCCCCGCGGGTTGTGGGCGGTGCTGAGCAGCTGGCAGGCGTGGGCGCTGGTCGCCGCCGGGCTGGCCGGGGTGTATCTGCAGCAACGCGGCTTCCAGGTGGGGCCGCTGTCCGCGTCGCTGCCCGCGCTGACCATCGCCGAACCGCTCGCCGCCGTGTTCCTCGGCATGACCGTCCTCGACGAACGCCTGCGGGTCGCAGGACCCGGACTGGTGGTGGTCGGCTGCTCGGTCGCGGTGATGCTGGTGGCCACGATCGGACTGTCCAGGTCGCAGGCTCAGCGGACATCCGGCATCGCCGCAATTTCCCCGGTATCGTCCTGAAATGTGCAGTTCCTCGACGGGCATCGCCCTCCCTATGACCTGACGTACGACGACGTGTTCCTGGTGCCCAACCGCACCGAGGTCACGTCGCGATTCGACGTCGACCTGGCCACCGCCGACGGTTCGGGCACCACCATCCCGATCGTCGTCGCGAACATGACGGCGGTGTCCGGGCGCCGCATGGCCGAAACCGTCGCCCGCCGTGGTGGTCTGGTGGTCCTCCCGCAGGACCTTCCCGCCCGTGCCGTCGCGGAGACCGTGGCCTTCGTCAAGAGCAGGCACCTGGTCGCCGACACCCCGGTCACCCTCGGCCCCGACGCCGCCGTGTCCGACGCGCTGGCGCTGCTGCCGAAGCGGGCGCACGGCGCCGTCGTCGTCGTCGAGGACGACCGCCCCGTCGGTGTCGTCACCGAGGCCTCCTGCGCGGACGTCGACCGGTTCGCGCGGCTGCGCGCGGTGGCGCTGACCGACTTCGTCACCGCCCCCGACTCCGCGTCGCCGCGGGAGGTGTTCGAACTCCTCGACGGCACGCACGACTCCCTCGCCGTGATCGTGCACCCGGACGGCACCCTCGCCGGTGTCCTCACCCGCACCGGCGCCATCCGGGACGGCATCTACCAGCCCGCCGTCGACGGCAACGGGAAGCTGCGGGTGGCCGCGGCCGTCGGCGTCAACGGCGACGTCGCCGCGAAGGCGCGCGCCCTCGTCGATGCCGGGGCCGACCTGCTGGTCGTCGACACCGCGCACGGCCACCAGCAGAAGATGATCGACGTCCTCGGCGCACTGAAGAAGGCCGATCTCGGGGTGCCGCTGGTCGCAGGCAACGTCGTGTCCGCCGCCGGCACCCGGGACCTGATCGACGCGGGCGCCGACATCGTGAAGGTCGGGGTCGGGCCGGGCGCGATGTGCACCACCCGGATGATGACGGGGGTGGGCAGGCCGCAGTTCTCCGCCGTCGAGGAATGCGCCGCGCAGGCCCGCGCGATGGGTGCGCACGTGTGGGCGGACGGAGGCGTCCGTCACCCCCGCGACGTGTCGCTCGCCCTGGCCGCGGGCGCGGCGAACGTGATGATCGGATCGTGGTTCGCCGGCACCTACGAGTCGCCCGGCGACCTGCGCGTGGACCAGTCCGGCAACGCGTACAAGGAGAGCTTCGGGATGGCCTCCAAGCGCGCGGTCGCGGCGCGCACCGCCACCGACACCGCCTTCGACCGGGCCCGGAAAGGGCTGTTCGAGGAGGGTATTTCGAGTTCCCGGATGCGCTTGGACCCGGAGCGTCCCGGCGTCGAGGACCTGATCGACCACATCTGTTCCGGGGTGCGCAGCACCTGCACGTACGCGGGCGCGCGGACGCTGGCGGAACTGCACGAGCGGGCCGTTCTCGGTGTGCAGTCGGCCGCCGGGTTCGCGGAGGGTCGCCCGCTGCCGGCCGGCTGGTGAGGACTGCATCCTGAAGTGCCGGAGGGTGTCCTGTTCCACGGAACCGGACATCCCCCGGTATCATGGGTCGCTCAACCACACCAGTTCTCGGCGCCGGACCCGTCCGGGCCGTCGAGGCCGAACGAGAGGACTCCGGTGCCCGCGGCACCCACATACGCAGCAAGCGCTCCACCCGCCGTCTCCGGGAGTGTCGTCCCCTCCTGCTCCGTGGAATCGGACTCCGATTCCGCCGGTTCGGAGGGCTCCTCTATCGAGCCGGGTGACAAACCCGGCGACCCCCGTTCCTCCGCCCGGCGGCGATGACCGATGGACATCGCGCTCAGCATTCTCGCCCTGCTCGGCTTTCTCGCCCTGACCGCGGGTACCGCGTTGTTCGTGGCGGCCGAGTTCTCCCTCACCGCCCTCGAACGCAGCACCGTCGACGCGCACGCCCGCACCGGTGACCGGCGGGCCCGGCAGGTGCAGCACGCGCACCGCACCCTGTCGTTCCAGTTGTCGGGGGCCCAGCTCGGCATCACCATCACCACGCTGATCACCGGCTACCTGTCCGAACCGGTCCTGGCACGCTTCATCACCCCGGTGCTGTCCGCGATCGGCTTCAGTGAATCTGCCGCTGCGGCAACGTCTTTGGTGATCGCCCTGATTCTCGCGACCTCGTTCTCGATGGTGTTCGGCGAACTCGTGCCGAAGAACCTCGCCATCGCGCACCCCTTGCCCACGGCGCGGGCGACGGCCGGGATGCAGGCCGCGTTCTCGCTGATCTTCAAATGGGCCATCAACGGGCTCAACGGAAGCGCGAACTGGCTGGTGCGACGCCTCGGCATCGAACCGGCCGAGGAGTTGCGGTCCGCGCGGTCCCCGCAGGAACTCGGTTCGCTCGTGCGGACGTCCGCGCAGCGCGGCGCCATCGACAAGGGCACGGCGCTGCTGGTCAACCGCTCGCTGCGCTTCGGCGAACGCACCGCGGAGGAACTGATGACCCCGCGCGTGAAGATCGAGACCCTGTCCACCACGGACACGGTGGCCGATCTGATCGACACCGCCGCCCGCACCGGGTTCTCCCGCTTCCCCGTCGTCGACGGCGACCTGGACGACGCCGTCGGCATCGTCCACATCAAGCACGCGTTCGCGGTGACCGCGCAACGCCGCCGCACCACCCGCCTCAACACGCTGGCCCAGAAGGTGCCGGTGGTGCCGTCCAGCCTCGACGGCGACGCGCTGATGGAACGGATCCGGTCCGACGGCATGCAGGTCGCGTTCGTCGTCGACGAATACGGCGGCACCGCCGGGATGGTCACCATGGAGGACCTGATCGAGGAAATCGTCGGCGACGTCCGCGACGAGCACGACGAACCGGAGATCGACGTCCAGCGGATCGGCGACAGCTGGTCCTGCTCCGGGCTGCTGCGCGTCGACGAGGTGTCCGAGACCACCGGCTACACCGCCCCCGAGGGGGAATACGAAACCCTCGGCGGTCTCGTGCTCACCGAACTCGGGCGGATCCCCGACGAGGGCGACGAGGTGCAACTCCCGCTGGCCGAGGGCGCGCACGACCCCGGCGGCCGGTGGGTGGCCACCGTGACCCACATGGACGGCCGGCGCATCGACCGGGTGCTGCTCACCCCGAAACCCGATCGGACCACCGGCACCGGCAGCGAGGAGGACGACGATGAGTGACCTCTTCGGTGTGCTGCTCACGTTCGTGCTGCTCGCGGGCAACGCCTTCTTCGTCGGCGCCGAGTTCGCGCTGATCTCGGCGCGCCGCGACCGGCTCGAGGCCCTCGAATCGCAGGGCAAGAAACGCGCCCGCACCGTGATCCTCGCGGGCGAGAACCTGTCGCTGATGCTGGCCGCCGCGCAGCTCGGCATCACCATCTGCTCGATCCTGCTCGGCAAGGTCGCCGAACCGGCGATCGCGCATCTCCTCGAGGTCCCGCTGCACGCGGTCGGGCTGCCCGCCGGGCTGCTGCACCCGATCGCGTTCACGATCGCGCTGGCGCTCGTCGTGGTGCTGCACATCCTGCTCGGTGAGATGGTGCCGAAGAACATCGCCCTGGCGGGCCCGGAGCGGACGGCGATGCTGCTGGTCCCGGTGCACCTGGTGTTCATCAAGCTGGCCCGGCCGCTGATCTCGTTCTACAACCTGTGCGCCAACCTGACGCTGCGGTTGCTGCGGGTGGAGCCGAAGGACGAACTCGACGTCACCGTGTCGGCGGTGGAACTGTCCGAGATGATCGGCGAATCCCGGTCCGAGGGGCTGATCGACGCGGAGGAGCACCGCCGGCTCACCCAGGCGCTGGAGACCACGGACCGCACCGTCACCGAGGTGATGATCCCGCTCAGCGAGGCACGGACCATACCCCTGACGGAGGGTGGTACCCGGCTCGGCGCCATCGAGCAGGCCGTCGTCGAGACCGGCTACTCCCGGTACCCGGTGCGCGCCGAGGACGGGTCGCTGGTCGGGTATCTGCACCTGAAGGACGTGCTCGACGACATCCTCGACGAGGAGGCCGGACCCGACACCCTGATTCCGCGGTCGGACATCCGCCCGCTGCCGCGGATGTCGACCACCACCCCGCTCGCGGAGGCACTGGCGAGTCTGCGCCGCGCCAGCTCCCACCTGGGGGCGGCGGCGGACCCGTCGGGGCAGATCGTCGGCATCGTCGCCCTCGAGGACCTCGTCGAGGAATACGTGGGCACCGTCCGCGACGGCACCCACCGGAACAACGGCGTCAATCCGGGACAGCGAACGAGCTGATCGGATGAACGTTCTGGACGCGTCGGAATGGATCCCTCGCCGCGACCGGCACCGGGCGAGGGTGTCCGCGCTGATCGGGCCGCACCTCGAGCGGCGGGACCGCGGGGCGACCCACCCGGTGAACGACTTCCTGTTCACCTATTACAGCTACCGGCCGAACCAGCTGCTCCGCTGGCACGCCGGGTGGGGCACCGTCCTCGCCGGCGCGGACGAGTACGCCGACCTCCGCGGCTATCACCGCGCCGACGGCGGTGTCACCGTCGACCCGGAGTTCCTGCGGCGCCGCGCGGACACGGTCGCGTTCACTGCCCGACTGATGGAGGCGACCGGTGGGCGGCCCCCGCACCTGTCCTGCTTCGGCCTGCACGAGTGGGCGATGGTGTACCGGTCCG
Organism: Rhodococcus koreensis; assembly: GCF_017068375.1. Lineage (NCBI taxonomy): Bacteria > Bacillati > Actinomycetota > Actinomycetes > Mycobacteriales > Nocardiaceae > Rhodococcus > Rhodococcus koreensis. Next base: position 8,329,126 of record NZ_CP070609.1, on the reverse strand, counting down.
AGGAGGTGCGGCACGGCGGCGTGCCGCTGCGGCTCGGGGCGGGCGGCACCGACTCCGTGGTGGAGTCGCTGCAACTGCGCTGCACCCATTACGACGCGTACCGCTTCTTCACCCCGGCCGCCGAACCCCGGAACAGCGTGCCGCTGACCCGGGCCGACCAGCTCGGCCGGGAGCAGCCCGGGTGCCTGCATGCGTCGATGGATCTGTACAAGTACTGCTACAAGCTCGCGCCGATGATCGACTCGGACCTGACCGTCGACTGCTTCGAACTGGCGCTTGCCGCACGGGAACTCGACATGCGGGCCAGCCCGTACGACCTGAGCGGATACGGCTACACCCCGATCCCGATCGAGACCCCGCACGGCCGCGCCGAATACGTCCGGGAGCAGGCCGCGCTGGCCGCCCGCGCCGCACCGCTGCGTGCCGCGTTGCACGACCGGTGCCGCCGGTTGCTCGCCGCCGTGGGGCCGTGACTCCCCCGGTGCCCGTCCACGCCGGGGACTACCTGGCGGCCCGCCTCCCCGTGTACGCGGTGGCGGCGGGCTCGCTGACCGCCCTCACCGGCGCCGTCGACCGGTTCGACCGCGCGCACGGCCGCGACCCCCGGCAGTGGCGGCTCGACCCCGAGCGGATCGCCGCGTCGTTCGCGAGCGACCGTCTGCTGCGGTTGTCGGGCGCCCCGGTGTCCGGTTTCGCGGAGCTGTCGGGGTTCTTTCCGGCGTCGGACGGCTGGGTGCGGACCCACGCCAACTACCCGCACCACCGCACCCGGCTGCTGTCGGCGCTCGACCTGTCCGCCGACGCCGGCCGGGACGCGGTGGCCGCCCGGATCGGGACCCTCACCGCCGCCGAGATCGAGGATCGGGCCGCCGCCGCGCAGGCCGTCGCGGTGCGGGTGCGGACCGCGGCGGAGTGGGCGGCGAGCCCGCAGGGGGCGGCCGCCGCGGCCGGCGACCTCGTGTCCACCGTGGTGCACGCCGCCGGGCAGCGCTCCCGCATCGTTCCCGGTCCGGGACCGTTGGCGGGGGTGCGGGTTCTGGACCTGACCCGGGTGATCGCGGGCCCCGTCGCCACCCGCACGCTGGCGCTGCTCGGCGCCGAGGTGCTGCGGATCGATCCCCCGTCGCTCCCCGAGATCGTCGTGCAGCACCGCGACACCGGGCAGGGCAAGCGGTCCGCGCTGCTCGACGTGCGGTCCGCGGACGGCCGAGCGGTGTGGGACCGCCTGCTCGCCGGGGCGGACGTGGTCGTCACCGGCTACCGTCCGGGCGCGCTGGACGGGCTGTTCGACCACGCCCCACCGCATCTGGTGCGGGGACGGGTGTGCGCGTGGGGCGGCTCCGGTCCCTGGGCGGACCGGCGGGGATTCGACAGCATCGTCCAGGCGGCGTCGGGGATCGCGACGATCGAGGGCGTCGGCGACATTCCGGGCGCGCTGCCCGCGCAGGCACTCGATCACGCCACCGGGTATCTGCTCGCCGCCGGCATCGTCGACGCCCTCGCCGCCGGGTACACCGACGGGCGCGGCCGCTCCGTCGACGTGTCCCTGGCCCGCACCGCGGCGTGGCTGCTGACCGCGGACGGCCGATCCGAGGATCCGCCGCCGCCGGCGGTGCCCGGACCCCGCTGCCTCACCGCGCACGGCGACCTGGTGACGGCCCGCCCCGCCCTGGCCGAATTCGACGACTACCCGTTCCCGGCCCGTCCCTGGGGCGGCGACGTCCCCGCCTGGCCCGGGCTCACCCCGTCGCCGTGAACCGTGCGCTCGGTTCCCCGCGCAGATGTCCCGGCGGCAACCGGCGACCGCACAGCACGAGGAGCAGGTCCTGGGCGGAACCGCGCAGCGGCGCACCCACACCGAAGGTCCAGGTTCGATCGTCCGCCGTCAACTGCACGCCCGTCAGGTCGACGCCGAAGTACTTCACGTGCTTCGGGCCGACGCCGCCGAGGACCCGGTCGAGGCGGTCGTCCGGGACCCGCCTGCCCAGGCCGAGCGCCACCGACACGTCGAGACCGTGGATCACGTCGTGGGACAGTGCCCCCTCGAAGCCGCCTCCCGGCGGCGTCCACGGGTGCGCGACGTTCTCCTCCAGTGTGCGCAGTAGCGCGCCGGCGGTCAGGGTCCGCGCGTCCTCGCGAGCCTGCGCGTCCGACATCCGGTTGAATTTGCCGCGCGCCTTCACCATCTTCAGCAGGATCCGCGGCGTCGACAGGCGATACGGCATGGTGATGTGCGCGATCACCTCCCGGGTGCGCCACCCCGCGCACAGCGACGGCGCGTCCCATTGCTCCGGCGTCAGTCCCGCCAGCATCGACGCCAGGTCGCGCCGCTCCCCCGCGACCCAGTCCGGGGCCGTGTCCCGTGCCATGTCCGTCTCCTCCGGTCGCCGTGTCGTGCTCTACGTGAACAGACCGTGCCCGCCCGCGAAACTCATCGCACGGCCGTGAAGAATGATCGCGTGAGCACACACGACTACACGCTGACGGTCACCTGGACCGGCAACCGCGGCGCGGGGACGTCGGGCCCCGACACCTACGACCGGGACCACGTGATCGCGGCGGCCGGCAAACCGGATCTGCCGGGCAGCGCCGACCCGTCGTTCCGCGGCGACGCCGCCCGCTGGAATCCGGAGGAACTGCTCGTCGCGTCGCTGTCGCAGTGTCACATGCTCTGGTATCTGGGCCTGGCCGCCGCGGCCGGTGTGGTCGTCGTCGACTACCGGGACGACCCGACGGGCACGATGGTCGAACACCCGGACGGCGCAGGCGAATTCACCGAGGTGGTGCTGCATCCCACGGTCACCGTCGCGGAGGCGGCGATGGCCGCGCGCGCCGAGTCGCTGCACGCCCGGGCGCACGCGAAGTGCTTCATCGCCCGGTCGGTCGCGTTCCCCGTGCACCACCGGCCGACGGTGGTGACGGCGTGAGCAGGCAGCGGCTGATCGTCGACGTCGACACCGGCATCGACGACTCCCTCGCCCTGCTGTACCTGCTGGCCAGCCCGGAGGCCCAGATCGCGGGCATCGCCAGCACCGCGGGCAACGTGCCCGTCGAGCAGGTCGCGGCGAACAACCTGAACTGGCTCGAACTGTGCGGGGCACCCGACGTCGAAGTGGCGCTCGGCGCCCGGGTGCCGCTGGACTGCCCGCTGCGCACCACCGAGGACACGCACGGCCCGCAGGGCATCGGGTACGCCGTCCTCCCCCCGTCCGGCCGGTCGCTGTCCGAGCGGGACGCGACCAGCCTGTGGGTGGACCTGGTCCGGGACGCTCCCGGGGAGCTGACCGGGCTGGTGACCGGGCCGCTGACGAACCTGGCCCTCGCGATCCGCGAGGAACCGGAACTGCCCCGGATGCTGCGGCGCCTGGTCGTGATGGGCGGGGCGTTCAACCACCCCGGCAACACGACCCCCACCAGTGAATGGAACGTGTCGGTGGATCCGGAGGCGGCCAAGGAGGTGTTCGACGCCTTCTCCGGTCTGCCCGAGGGCAGGCGGCCCATCCTGTGCGGGCTGGACGTCACCGAGACGATCGAGATGACACCGGACCACGTGCGGCGGCTCGCGGAGGCGGCCGGCAGCACCCCCGCCGAGATCATCTCCCCCGACGACGGCCCGCAGGTGCGCTCGACCGCCAGCAACGCGGTGATCCGGCACCTGTCCGACGCCATCCGGTTCTACATGGACTTCCACCGCACCCACGACCAGGGTTTCCTGGCGCACATGCACGACCCGTTCGCGGCGGCCGTGGCACTGAACCCGGCGATCGCACGGACCCGGCCTGCGACCGTCGACGTCGAACTGCACGGCCGGCTCACCCGGGGCACCACGGTCGCCGACTGGGTGGGCCACTGGAACCGGGAACCCAACGTCGACGTCGCGGTGAGCACCGACCCGGCCGCGTTCTTCGACGATCTCGTCGACCGGGTCGGGCGCTTCGCGAAATCAGTCGGCTGACGCGTCCGCACCGTCGAACGCGTCGAGGATCTCGGCGGCGGCCAGCGCCGCCGTCAGGGATCCGTCCCGCACCCGCTGTTCGACGTCGCCGCGGATCGCCTTGACCCTCGTGTTCGACGCGAGGCGGCGCAGCAGCTGGTCGTTGACCATCGTCCACGTCCAGTCCACCTGCTGGCGGCGCCGGTTCTCCTCGAACTGCCCGGCCGCGGTCAGCACGTCCCGATGCTTGCAGACGGTGTTCCAGAAGTCCTCGAGACCGACACCCTCGAGACCGCTCATCGTGATCACCGGCGGCGTCCAGACGGCGTCGTGTGGGTAGATCAGGCGCAGCGCACCGGCGAGTTCCCGGGCGGCGCCCTTCGCCTCCCGCTCGTGCTTGCCGTCCGCCTTGTTCACGGCGACGAGGTCGGCGAGTTCGAGGACCCCCTTCTTGATGCCCTGCAACTGGTCGCCGGTGCGGGCCAGGGTGAGGAAGCAGAAGCAGTCCACCATGTTCGCGACCGTCACCTCGGACTGCCCGACACCGACCGTCTCGACGAGGATCACGTCGAAGCCGGCCGCCTCGAGCAGCACGATCGTCTCGCGGGTCGCCTTCGCGACCCCGCCGAGGGTCCCCGACGTCGGGGACGGCCGGATGTAGGCGTCCTTCTCGACGGTCAGCCGCGCCATCCGTGTCTTGTCGCCCAGGATCGACCCGCCGGTGCGTGTCGACGACGGGTCGACGGCCAGGACCGCCACCCGGTGCCCCTGCCCGATCAGGTGCATCCCGAGCGCGTCGATGAACGTGGACTTCCCGACGCCGGGCACCCCGGTGATCCCGACCCGGTGCGCCTTCCCCGACTCCGGCAGCAGCTCGAGCAGCAGCCGCTGCGCCGCCTCACGGTGATCGGTGCGGGTGGACTCGACCAGGGTGATGGCCTTCGCCAGGCCGGCGCGCTGGTTGGCGCGCACGGCCTGGGCGAGGGCATCGATGTCGACTGGAGGCCGCCCCATGCTATTCCGGGGTGCCCGTCAGGTCGTGGCCGAGCTGCGCGGCCAGCTTCTCGAGCAGACCGCTGGCGGCGTCCGCGATGACCGTCCCCGGCGGGAAGATCGCCGCGGCGCCGGCCTCGTACAGTTCGGCGAAGTCGCCGGGCGGGATGACGCCACCGACCACGATCATGATGTCGGGGCGTCCCACCGCCGCGAGTGCTTCCCGGAGCGCAGGCACCAGCGTGAGGTGACCTGCGGCCAACGACGACACACCGACCACGTGGACGTCGTTGTCGGCCGCCTGGTTGGCGACCTCTTCCGGGGTCTGGAACAGCGGTCCGACGTCCACGTCGAATCCGATGTCCGCGAAGGCCGTGGCGATCACCTTCTGGCCGCGGTCGTGACCGTCCTGCCCCATCTTGGCGATGAGGACACGGGGACGCCGGCCCTCCTCTTCCGCGAACTTCTCGACGAGTTCGGTTGCCTTGTTGATGTTGTCGACCTTCCCGGCCTCGTCCCGGTACACCCCGCTGATGGTGCGGATCTCGGCCTGGTGACGCCCGTACACCTTCTCGAGCGCCTCGGAGATCTCCCCGACCGTGGCCTTCGCCCGGGCCGCGTCGATCGCCAGCGCCAGCAGGTTGTTCTCCATGCCGCCTTCGGTGGCCGCGGCGGCGCGGCTCAGTTCCGCGAGCGCCGCCTCGACGGCTCCCGAGTCCCGGTCGGCGCGCAGCCGGTCCAGCTTCTCGAGCTGTTCCTTGCGGACCCGCGAGTTCTCGACCTTGAGGACCTCGATCTCGTCGGCCTCGTCCGGCACGTACTTGTTGACGCCGATCAGCGGCTGCCGGCCAGAGTCGATACGGGCCTGGGTGCGGGCCGCGGCCTCCTCGATGCGCAGCTTCGGGATGCCCTCGCTGATCGCCTGCGCCATGCCGCCGGCCTCTTCGACCTCGGCGATGTGCGCGCGCGCACGGTTCGCCAGCTGGTGGGTGAGCCACTCGACGTAATGCGAACCGCCCCAGGGGTCGATGGGACGGACGGTCCCCGACTCCTGCTGCAGCAGCAGCTGCGTGTTGCGGGCGATGCGGGCGGAGAAGTCCGTCGGCAGGGCGAGGGCCTCGTCGAGTGCGTTGGTGTGCAGCGACTGGGTGTGCCCCTGCGTCGCCGCCATCGCCTCCACACACGTGCGGGCCACGTTGTTGTACACGTCCTGCGCGGTCAGCGACCAGCCCGACGTCTGCGAGTGGGTGCGCAGCGACAACGACTTCGCGGACTTCGGTTCGAACTTCGCGACCAGTTCACTCCACAGCAGGCGGCCGGCGCGCAGCTTCGCGACCTCCATGAAGAAGTTCATGCCGATCGCCCAGAAGAACGACAGCCGCGGCGCGAATTTGTCGATCTCCATGCCCGCGTCGAGGCCGGCGCGGATGTATTCGACACCGTCGGCGAGGGTGTACGCCAGCTCCAGGTCGGCGGTGGCTCCGGCCTCCTGGATGTGGTAGCCGGAGATGGAGATCGAGTTGAACTTCGGCATCTTCGCGCTGGTGTACGCGAAGATGTCGGAGATGATCCGCATCGACGGCTTCGGCGGGTAGATGTAGGTGTTGCGGACCATGAACTCCTTCAGAATGTCGTTCTGAATGGTTCCGGCCAGCTGCTCCGGGGCGACACCCTGCTCCTCGGCGGCCACGACGTACAGCGCGAGGATCGGCAGCACCGCACCGTTCATGGTCATCGACACGCTGACACTGTCGAGCGGGATGTGGTCGAACAGCTGACGCATGTCCAGGATCGAGTCGATCGCCACACCGGCCATGCCGACGTCGCCCTGCACCCGCGGGTGGTCGGAGTCGTAGCCTCGGTGCGTCGCCAGGTCGAACGCCACCGACAGACCCTTCTGACCGGCCGCGAGGTTGCGGCGGTAGAAGGCGTTGGATTCGGCGGCGGTCGAGAAGCCCGCGTACTGGCGGATCGTCCACGGCTGGTTCACGTACATGGTGGGGTACGGCCCGCGCACGAACGGTGCGGCGCCCGGGAAGCTGCCCACCGGGTAGCCCTCGGCCTCGGCGGCGTCCCGGTCGGCCTTGGTGTAGACCGGTTTGACGTCGATGCCCTCGGGGGTGGACCACACCACCTGTTCCGGGCTGTAGTGGTTCGCCGCCGCGGCGGACGCGATCAGCTCGTCCGTCTGCTCCGGCGTCGGAGCGGACGGCTGAGGAGACTGCGGATCCTCCAGTGGCACTTCGGCGAAGCTGCCGATCGCGTGCTTGACCTCGCGAGTAGTCACTTCTTGCTCCCTGTGTCGCCCGAGGAGTCGCTCGGGCTCTCGATGGTGTCGAGCAGGCCGGACAGGACCGAGACTGCGTCGATGCGGGCGGTGACGAATCCGTCGGGCCGGGCGGCGCCGTCCGCGTCGGCGACGACCTTCTCCGGGCCGGCGAGCAGCACGGTGCCGATTCCGGCGGCGCGCAGTTCCTCCACCGCGGCCGTGGCCTCGGCGGCGTACCGCTTGTCGGTGCCGCAGATCACGGCGATGCCGGCGCCGGAGTCCTTCGCGGCGGCGGCGATGCTGCCGTCACCGACCGCGAGGGGGCCGGGGTTGAGTGCCTCGATGCCGCCCGACGCCAGCAGGTTCGCGCTGAACGTGGTCCGCACGTTGTGCTCGGCGACGGGTCCGAGCGGGGCCAGGAACACGGTGGGGCGCGCACCGTTGGCCGCCAGGTAGGCGTCGGAGCGGTCCCGCAGCACCTCGAACGCGGCGGCGTACCGCGCGACGCGGCCGGTGTCCGCGGCGCCCGCGGGCAGCGGTGCCTCGCCGAGGTTCGGGAACTCGTTGACGCCGGTGACGGTGGTCTTGCGGTGCGCGATGTCCGAATCACGTTGCGCGCGGGTGGAAGCGATCCGTTCGCCGATCAGGCCGGCGTCGAGCGCGGCGAGGTAGCCGCCGGCCGCCTCGATCTGCTGGAAGAACTCCCACGCCTTGGCCGCGACCTGCTGGGTGAGGTCCTCGACGTACCAGGACCCGGCCGCGGGGTCGAGCACCCGGCCGAGGTGCGACTCCTCGAGCAGCAGCAGCTGGGTGTTGCGGGCGATGCGCGCGGCGAAGGTCTTCGACACCCCCAGCGCCCCGGCGGGCAGCGCGGAGTCGAACGTCAGCACCGTGACGGCGTCCGCGCCGCCGACGCCGGCACCGAACGCGGCGAGGGTGGTGCGGAGCATGTTCACCCACGGGTCGCGCTGCGCCATCATGGCGGCGGACGTGACGGCATGCTGCGGGGCGCCACCGAAGTCGGAGGCGCCGCACACCTGGGCGATCCGCGCCCACACCAGCCGCGCGGCACGGAACTTGGCGATGGTCTGGAACTGGTCGTCGGTGGCCGAAAACCGGAAGCCGAGCTGCCCGAGGGCCTGCCCGATGGTCAGCCCGCTCGCGGTGAGCACCCGCAGGTACTCGAGCCCCGCCGCGATCGACGCACCGAGTTCCTCGGCGTCGGAGGCGCCTGCGTCGTGAAATACGGTGCCGTCCACGGCGATCGCCCGCACGCTCTCGGACCGGGCCGCGGACTCGGTGGCGAGGGTCACCGCGTCGCCGAGTTCCACGTCGGCAGTACCGGCGAACGCGCTCGTGAGCGGTGCGGCGCCGAGGTCGACACGGACCGCGGTGCGGTCGGTGACCCCGTCGCCGGCGGCGGCACGGGCGTCGAGCAGCGCGAACAGCGCCCGCGCCGCGAGCGGTGCGTCGGTACCGGCGTCGAGGGTCAGCGGGGCGAGGTCGAGGAGCACACCGTCGAGGGCCGTCTCCAGGGACCGGACGGGGAGGTCGGCGCCGCCGACGGCGAGCCACAGGGCGCTGACCCCGTTCTCCAGGGAGTCCAGGACGGAGCGGTTGACGTCCGCGGCTTCCGCACCCTCACCGAAGCGGGCGCTGACCAGCCAGCCGGCGTTGACGTCGCGGGTGGCGTCGGCGCCGCGCACGTAGGGGAAGGTGCCGGGCAGGGGCTGCTCCGGGCGCTCGTCGCGGGGGCTGTACAGCGGTGCGATGGTGACACCGTCGTAGGTGACGGTCTCGAGGAGCTTCTGGGGTTCCGGACCGAGTTCCGCGGCGTCGATCCGACGCGACTTCGCGAGGACTCCGGCCACGGAGTGCTGCCAGTCGGCGTACGCCCGCGCAGCTTCCTCGGTTTCTGAAGCTAGTGACACGGTGTCGGCTTCCTCTCCCTGATGAGCGATCGATCAATACGTTGTGTGACTGTGATGCTAGCCGCAGTTCGGCGCCCCCTATCGTGAGGATCACCACACGATGAATAACCTCAGGTCATGAGCGTTGCGCACGAACCGGCGGTGACCGGTCGCACGAACACCCAGCGGCTGTTCGGGCTCGGTGCGCCGACCCGGGACGTCGACGACCGCGGCGAACCACTCAATCGTATGAGCATGGACATCGCTGCGCTCGCCGCGAAGACCGCCGACATCTCCTACGGCGGCGTCCTCGCCGTGCTGCTCGACGACCTCCTCGGATTCACGGTGTGGGACCGGCGCGGAACACGCGACGGCCTGGTCACAGCCGAGTTGTCGATGGACGTCGTCACGCCCCGGCGGTGGCGGGGCCCGGCGCTGTGGGCGGAGAGCCGGCTCCTCGCGGTCACCGCCGACGGCGGCATCTCCACCGCCCGCGTCCACGATGCGGCCGGGACCCTGATCGCCACCGGCACCCTGTGGGGCAACTTCGTGGACCTGCCGGCGCCGGCGCCGGACGGTGGCGCCCTCCCCGAGTTCCCGGAACCGGGGGTCGCGCCGCTCGACTGGATCGGCGGGCGGGTCGAGGACGCCGGTACGCGGGTGGTGGTGCCGGCGAACCCGCTGATCGCGAACAAGCTCGGGTTCGTCCACGGCGGCGTCCAGGCCTGCGCGACGGACCTCGCCGCGAGCGCGGCCCTGAGCGGGCAGGGCGCGGACATGGACACCGCTTCCGTGCGGATCAACTATTTCCGCCCGGTTCCGCTGGGCTGCGACACGACGTTCACCGCGGACGTGGTGCGGGCGGGCCGCGCGGTGGCGACGACCCGGGTGGCCGGGACGTCGGGCGGGCGGGTCTGCGTCGAGGCGACGGTGACCGGGCGCCGCCGGCTGCCCTGACCGGCGCTCGCGGCGCCCCGGACCGGTCTCCCGGGTAGCCTGGTGCCCTGTGAAGAGACGCCTCGGGGACCGCAGGGTGATCGGCGTCGCAGTACTGGCAGTCGCGCTGGTCGTCGTGGCGCTGCTGGCCCCGCATCCGTCCGTGCTGCAGGTGCGGGAATGGGCGCACTCCGTCGGTCCGGCGTTTCCCCTCGTCTTCTTCGCCGTGCACGCGGTGGTGACGGTGTTCCCGTTCCCCCGCACGGTGTTCACGCTCAGCGCCGGATTGCTGTTCGGCGCGTGGCTGGGCATCGCGATCGCGGTGCTGGCGTCGACGGTGAGCGCCGTGCTCGCCCTCTACCTGGTGCGTGCCGTCGGCCGGGACGTGGTGTGGCAGCGCATCTCCAACCCGACGATCCGGCGGGTGGACGAGCGGATCGCCCGGCGCGGCTGGCTCGCGGTGGGGTCGTTGCGGCTGATCGCGTTCGTCCCGTTCTCCGTGGTGAACTACTGCGCAGGCGTGTCCTCGATCCGGCTGATCCCGTACGTGCTGGCCACGGTGATCGGTGTGCTGCCGGGGACCGTCGGCATCGTCGTGCTCGGCGACGCGCTCACCGGGGAGACGAAGCCGGGACTCCTGGTGCTGTCCGCGGTGTGCATCGCCGTCGGAATCGCCGGGCTGGTGGTGGATTCCCGGCGGCCGCTGGACGGTTCCGGTGACGCGGTGCCGGAACCGGTTGTCGACCGCCCCGCCGAGGATGAGTCAATCCCGCAGTCTTGAACCCGCGAAGTCAAGCTTTGAGTATTGACATCGTGATATCCAGTTTCTAGCCTTGACTCATGTTCGTGTTGACGGTCGACCAGCGCGGCAGCCGCCGCGACATCGACCGTGTCGCCCCACTCCTCTCCGAATTCGCGCACCGCGACCTCGTCCGCCCGTTCCAGCGGACCGCGGGCGACGAGGTCCAGGCCGTCGTCGCGGACCCGGCGACCGTCGTCGACCTCGCCCTCGACCTCGTCGCCCGCGAACACTGGAGCATCGGCATCGGCGCCGGACCCGTCGAGGAACCCCTCCCCAGCGAAACCCGGGCCGGGCGCGGCCCCGCGTTCGAATCCGCGCGGATCGCCGTCGACCGCGCCAAGAGCGCCCCCGGACGGGTGGCCGTCGAGGGTCCGGACCCGGACGGCGCCGCCGACGCGGACACCGCGCTCGCCCTCGTCGCGGTCCTCGTCGCGCGCCGCACCGAGGAGGGCCGCGAGGCCGTCGAGCAGATGCGGCGCGGCTCCACCCAGACCGAGGCGGCCCGCGCGCTGGGCATCAGCAAGCAGGCCGTCTCCCAACGACTCTCCACCGCGGGCTGGCACGTCGAGACCGCGGGGCGACGACTGGCCGAACGACTCCTACGCAAGGCGGACACGTGACGACCCTGGCCCTCATCGCCCTCGGCGTCGCCGCGCTCGCACCCCTGGTGCTCGCGGGGCCCCGCGGCCCCCGCTGGATGTCGCAGTGGGCGGCGCCGATCGTGGTCGTGCTCGCCCTGACCGTCGCGGCGGTCGCCGCATCCGCCACCACACCGGTCACCGGGTTCGCCCTCGCCGCGACCCTCGTCCTGTGCGTCGCGGCCGCGACCACCGGCGGGGCGCCGCTCGTGCTGGCCGCGTTCCGCATCGCGCGCCGCCAGCCCGACGCCGGATCCGACCCGCGACCCGACGCCGGGCCGCTGCGCGGCGGACGGATCATCGGCCTCCTCGAGCGTGCCGCCGTCGCCGTCTCGATCCTCGCGGCCTGGCCGGAGGGCATCGCCGTCGTACTGGCGGTCAAGGGACTGGCCCGCTACCCCGAACTGCGCGAGGCGCACGCCTCGGAACAATTCATCATCGGCACGTTCACCAGCGTGCTCTGGGCGATCGCGGTGTGCGGAACGGGCCGCGCCCTCATCACGTAGCAGCCCGTCCCGGTGACCTCCACCGGTGTGGGACATTCACCCCGGGGGTGCGCGAAACCAGCCCTGGGGGTGATGGGTTCCCGCCTCGGCGCGGACGAGAGTCGTACTCGTCCAATCCGAGGGAGAGAGCATCCTTGCCTACCGATTTCGTGTCCCACGTCCGCGCCCAGGTCGCCGTCTACGGCGACGACCGGTCCTACACCTACCACCGCGAGGTCGGCCGCGAACTCGTCGCCGAGGAAGTGACCTACCGCGAACTGGACCGGGACGCCCGCGCACTCGCGGTGTGGCTGTCGACGCGGCCCGAGGCCGAACACCCGGTGATGCTGCTGTACGTCGACGGAATCGACTTCCTCCGCGCGTTTCTCGGCTGCCTCTACGCCGGGGTGGTCGCCGTACCCGCACCGGTCCCGCACGACGAGCGCAGCATGCAGCGCGTCGCCACGATGTTCGCGGACGCCGACGTGCGCCTCGTGCTCACCACGTCCGCGGTCGCCGAACCGCTCGACAGCTGGATCCGCGAGTCCGGGCTCGCCGCCACGGTTTCCGTCGCCGCCACCGACACCGCCGAACTCGGCGACCCCGACCCCGACCACTGGCGCCTGCCCGGACTCGACGCCGGCACCCTGGCCTTCCTCCAGTACACGTCCGGTTCCACCAGCGAACCGAAGGGCGTGATGGTGACCCACGGAAACCTGCTGCACAACGCGGCCGCCATGACCGAGGCCAACGGCGCCGACGACACGGTGACCGGGGTCGGCTGGCTCCCGCACTTCCACGACATGGGGCTGATCGGCATGCTGCTGCTGCCGCTCTACTTCGGCGGCAACCTCGCGTTCATGTCGCCGATGACCTTCCTCAAACGGCCGGTGCGCTGGTTGCAGCTGATCGACAGCTACCGCGCCGACATGACCCTCGGCCCGAACTTCGCGTACGACCTCGTCGCCCGCCGGATCCCCGACGACCAACTGGCCGGGCTGGACTTGTCCTCGGTGCGGGTGGCGCTGAACGGGGCCGAACCCATCCGGCCCCGCACCCTCGACGCCGTGATCGACCGGCTCGGGCCCGTCGGTTTCCGGGCGGGTGCCTTCCTGACCGCGTACGGCATGGCCGAGGCGACCCTGCTCGCCACCGCCAGCGAGGTCGGCTGCGCCCCAAAGTATCTCGACGTCGACGCCGCCGCACTGGAGCGTCACGAACTGACGCCGAAGGCCGGCGGCGCCCGGCTGGTCGGCAGCGGCAGGCCGTTCGGGTGCGACATCCGCATCGTCGACCCGCACACCGGCCGGGAGCAACCGCGCGGGCGGGTCGGGGAGATCTGGATCTCCGGCGGCAGCGTCGCCGCCGGCTACTGGAGACGGCCGGACGAGACCGCGGAGAAGTTCCGCGCCACTCTCGACGGCGACGGACCGTACCTGCGCACCGGCGACCTCGGGGTGTTCGACGACGGGCACCTCTACGTCACCGGCCGCCTGAAGGACCTGCTGATCGTCAACGGCCGCAACCTGTACCCCCAGGACATCGAGGAGGCCGTGCGGGACCTGCATCCGGCGCTCACCGGTTCCGCCGGGGTGGTGTTCTCGCTCGACACCGGGCAGCACGAGCGGCTGCTGGTGATCCACGAGGTCAGGACCGCGCTGATCGACGACTTGACACTGCCCGCACTCGCCCGCCGGATCAGGCTCGGCGTCGCCCGGACCTTCGACGTCCACGCGCCGAGTGTGGTGCTGGTCGACCGCCGCGGCGTGCACCGCACCACCAGCGGGAAGGTCCAGCGCAGATCGATGCGCGCCTCGTTCCTCCGGTCCCGCGTCGACGCCGTCCTGCACGAGGACATCGACCCGGCGGTGCAGCGCCTCCGGACCACCACCGCCGTGCCCGCCTGACCCCGATCACCGACCAGGAGTACCCGATGCCCGTCCCCGAGCAGATCACCCGCCGCGACCTCGCCCCCGTCATCGACTGGCTCGCCTGCCGGGTCGCCGATCACACCGAACGGCCGGTGCACGACGTCGATCCGCACCTCCCCCTCGCCGAGCTGGGAATCGAATCGGTGTCCGCGGTGAGCCTGTGCGGCGAGATCGAGGACCGGTGGGACCTCGAACTCGATCCGACCGTGGTGTTCGACTACCCGACGATCGCCGAGATGGCCGTCTTCGTCGTCGGCGAAACCGCACTGCGGCACCGGAAGGCCTCATGACCGACGTCGCGATAGTCGGCCTCGACTGCCGCTTCCCGCAGGCCCCCGACCCCGCCGCATTGTGGACGCTGCTGATGGAGGGCAGCGACGGCATCACCGACGTCCCCGCCGGACGCTGGAACGCGGACGTCGTGTTCGACGCCGCCGGTGGTCCCGGCACCGTCAACAACCGCAGCGGCGGATTCCTCGCCGACGCGGACGCCTTCGACCACGACTTCTTCGGCATCGCACCCCGCGAGGCCGCGGCGATGGACCCGCAACAGCGGCTGCTGCTGCAGGCGGCGTGGCGGGCGTTCGAGGACGCCGCACTCGATCCGCGGGCCCAGGCCGGTTCGAACACCGGCGTGTACGTCGGCGTCATGGCCAACGAGTGGAATCTCCAGATGCGCGACCTCCCGCGCATCACTCCGCAGCTCGGCAGCGGCAACGGCTATTTCATGACCGCCAACCGGGTCTCTTACCAGCTGAACCTGCAGGGCCCGAGCATGGCGATCGACACCGCCTGCTCGTCGTCGCTCGTCGCCGTCCACCTGGCCTGCGCGGCGCTGCGGTCCGGGGACTGCGACCAGGCCCTCGCCGGGGGCGTCAACCTGACCCTGACCCCCACGGTGAACGTCTTCTACACGCAGGCCGGGCTGTCCGCGCCGGACGGCAGGTGCAAACCGTTCAGCGGTGCGGCCGACGGAATCGGCCGCGGCGAGGGGGTCGCGGTACTCGTGTTGCGCCGGCTCGCGGACGCGCAGGCGGAGGGCCTGCCGATCTACGCCGTGATCAAGGGCAGCGCCGTCAACAACGACGGCCGCAGCAACGGGATCACCGCCCCCAACCGCTGGGCCCAGCAGCAGGTCGTCGAGAAGGCGTACCGGCGTGCGGGTGTCACGCCCGCACAGGTCGCGTTCGTCGAGGCGCACGGCACCGGGACGGTGCTCGGCGACATGATCGAGATCAAGGCCCTCGGTCACGTCCACGCGGTGCCCCGCCCGCGGCCGTGCGCGATCGGGTCGATCAAGGGCAATCTCGGTCACACCGAGGGCGCGGCCGGGGTGGCCGGACTGATCAAGGCAGCCCTGGCGCTGCACCACCGGGTGGTGCCGCCCAGCCGCGGCGCGGCGGATGTCAACCCGCGGCTCCGGTTGGCGGACAACGGTCTTCAGATCCTGTCGGAGCCGATGCCGCTGCCCGTCGGCGACGTGCACGGCGCCGTGAGCAGTTTCGGGCTCGGCGGCACCAACGCCCACCTGCTGCTCGCCGCGGCGCCCGCCGGCGAGCAGCACGCGGCGAGCACGGGCGGCGGCGTGCTCACCCTGTCGTCGAACGACCGGGACGGCCTCGCCCGCACCGCCGCCGCCCTGGCCGACGATCTGCTCGCCCACCCCCACGCCGAACTGGGCCGGGTGTGCTGGAGCACGAACACGGTCAAGGCATCCGGGCGCCACCGGCTCGCGCTCCCCGCCCACGACCGGGAGGAGGCCGTCGCGGCGCTGCGCGCGGCGGCCGGTGACGAACACCTGCTCGAGTCGCTGTCCGGGACGGCCCGCCCGGTCAGCGTCGGCTGGTTCTTCACCGGGCAGGGCGCGCAGTACCCGGGAATGTCCCGCGCCCTGCACGAGAAGCACGGCGCGTACCGGCGGGCGCTGTCCGACGTGGACGAGCGGATGACCCCGCACCTGGGCCGCTCGGTCCGGGACGTGCTGTTCGGCACCGGCGAAGACATCCACCGCACCGAGTTCGCGCAACCCGCCCTGTTCGCGGTCGAGTACGCGCTGGCCCGGACGCTCGGTGAACTGGGCATCGAACCGGCGTGGCTGATCGGCCACAGCGTCGGCGAATACGCGGCCGCCGCCCACGCAGGCGTGTTCGGCCTGGACGACGCGTGCCGGCTGATCGTCGCGCGGGGACGGCTCATGCAGCAACTACCCGCCGGCGGCACGATGCTGGCGGTGCGGGCCACCCCGGACGACGTCGCCGCCCTGCTCGCCGGCGAACCCGCGGCCGCACTGGCGGCGGTGAACGGGCCGCGGGACGTGGTGCTGTCGGGGGCGGCAGACGCCGTCGACCGGATCGGCGCCGCGCTGACCGCGGCCGGAGTCCCCGTCCGCAGGCTCACCGTCTCGCACGCCTTCCACTCCCCCGCGATGGCACCGATCCGGGACGCGTTCGCCGAGGTCGCCGCCGACTGCACGTACAGGCCGCCCGAGATCCCGATCTTCTCCACCACCCGGGGGCGGCTCCTCGACGTCAACGAACCGATGGACGCGACCTACTGGACCGACCACATCACGGCCACCGTGCGCTTCGCGGACGCCACCGCGGCCGCCCTGACCTGCGATCCCACCCACCTGATCGAGGTGGGCCCCGCACGAATCCTGTTGCCGCTGACCGCCCGCGCCCATCCCGGCTCGCTGGCGCGGCACCTGGCGCCGTGCCCCGGCCCGGCCGCCACCGGCGACGAACTCCCCGCAACCGTCGCCGCCCTGTACCGGGACGGCCACGACCCGGCGTGGGACGCGCTGTACGAGCCGGGCGCCCGGGTCCGCCGGCGACTGCGCGGGTACCCGTTCGCGACCACCGCCCGCTTCTGGACACCCGAGAACGCACCCACCGCGGCGCAACCCGCCGAACCCGCACCACCCACCGTCGCTGCCGAGCCCGAGGACACCACCATGGACCACCTGATCGCTCTGTTCCGGGAGCAGGCCGCCGTGCTCGCCGCCGCCGCCGGTGTCCCCGGGACGGGACTGTCCGTCCCGGGGGCGACACCGGACACCGCGCCCGGTCCAGCGGCGTCGGCCGGCGACACCGCGACCCGGGTGCGCGCGGAAGTCGCACGGGTCAGCGGATTCCCCGCGGCCGCGCTGACCGCGACGCAGACGATCGCCGGCGACCTCGGATTCGACTCGATCATGATCACCGACCTGTTCGGCGGGTTGCGCCGCGCATTCCCCGGTCTCGTCGTCGAACCGGACTGGTTCACACCGGGCCGCACGCTCGGCGAGGTGATCGACCACGTGACGGCGCACCGCGTCCCCGGGTCGCGGCCCGCCGTGACGCCCGTCCCGGACCCGGAACCGGCGGTGGCACCCGAGTTCCGCATCGCCGACTTCCCGGAGGTGCAGGCGCTCGCCGCACGGCTGACCGCCGCCGAGGGGCTCGGCGTCACCAACCCGTACTTCCTCGTCAACGACGGCGTCACCCGGGACACGTCGACGATCGACGGCGCGGAGGTCCTCAACTTCTCCAGCTACAACTACCTCGGCATGTCCGGGCACCCGGCCGTCGTCTCCGCGGTCCAGGACGCCGTCGCCCGCTACGGCAGCTCCTGCTCGGCCAGCCGCGTGCTGTCCGGGGAGAAACCGGTACACCGCGAACTCGAGGCCGCACTGGCCGGGCTGCTCGGAACCGACGACGCCATCGCCCTCGTCAGCGGGCACGCCACCAACGTCACGGTCATCGGCCACCTCCTCGGGGAGGGTGACCTCGTCGTCCACGACAGCCTCGCGCACGACAGCATCCTGCAGGGTTGCGCACTGTCCGGCGCCACCCGGCGCCCGTTCCCGCACAACGACCACGCGGCGCTCGATGCCCTGCTCACCGCGATCCGCTCGCGGTACCGGCGGGTCCTCATTCTCATCGAGGGCGTGTACAGCCAGGACGGCGACATTCCCGACCTGCCCGCGATGATCGCGGTGAAGAAGAAGCACCAGGCGCTGATGATGATCGACGAGGCGCACAGCATCGGGGTGCTCGGCGCCACCGGCGGCGGCATCGGCGAGCACTTCGGCGTCGACCGCGACGACGTGGAATTGTGGTCGGGCACGATGTCGAAGGCGCTGGCCGGGTGCGGCGGCTATGTCGCGGGCAGCGCCGAACTGATCCGGTTCCTGAAGTACACGACGCCCGGCTTCGTCTACAGCGTCGGGATGACGCCGATGAATGCCGCGGCGTCCCTGGCCGCGATCCGGCAGATGCGCGCCGAACCCGAGGCCCTCGGCAGGTTGCGTCGCAACTCCCGGCTGTTCCTGCAACTCGCCGCGGACGCCGGAATCGACACCGGGGACAGCGGGGACACCCCGGTCATCCCCTGCATCGTCGGGGATTCACTACGCACCCTCGCGCTGTCGGGTGCGCTGCTCCGGCGCGGCATCAACGTCAACCCCATCCTCTACCCGGCGGTGCCGGAGAATCTCGCGCGGTTGCGCTTCTTCGTCACCTCCTGCCACACCGAGGACCAGATCCGGTCCACCGTGGCGGCTCTCGCCGAGGAACTCGGCGCGCTCGCCGCGGCCGCGTAGCGCCGTGCCCCTCCGGCTGTTCTGCTTCCCGCACGCCGGCGGCGGGCCCACGACGTACCGCCACTGGCACCGCGCCCTGGGCCCGCACGTGTCGGTGCGGCCCGTGCACCTGCCCCGGTGCGCGGGCGGGGCCGGGTTCACCGACGTCGATTCCCTCGTCGCCGCACTCGACTCCGAACTCGCCGAACAGCTCACGGCGCCGCATGTGTTCTTCGGCCACAGCATGGGTGCGCTGGTGGCGTACCGGCTCGCGTGCCGTCGGCGCGCGAGCGGTCACCCACTCCCGCGGGCGCTGCTGCTGTCCGGGTACGCGGCGCCGCACCTGCCCGCACCGCTACCGCCGGTCGACGGCCTGGACGACGCGGCCCTGATCGCGGTGCTGCGCGCCGCCGGGGGTGTTCCCGCCGGCCTCCCGGACCTGCCGGACTTCCTGGACCGCTACCTTCCCGCGCTGCGCGACGATCTGCGCCTGTGCACCGCCTTCCGCGACCCCGGCGACCCGCCGCTCAGCTGCCCGGCGCACGTGTTCGGCGGGGACGCCGACCCGCTGGTCGGCGAGCGGGAACTGCACGCCTGGGATCGGCACACCACACGGCTGTCCGGGGTGCGCATGCTGGCGGGCGATCACTTCTACCTCGACCACGCACCCGAACAGCTCTTCCGGGTACTCCGGCCGCTGCTGCGCCGCTACGCCGCGGCCGGGTAGGCGGGGGTCAGCCGTGCGGGGGGACGGGCGGCGGCAACTGCCCGGGCGCTCCCCCCGGGTACAGCGGCGCGTGCTCGTCGGCGCCGCCGGGCTTCGTGAGCGGTCCCGGACCGTCGACGGGCTGCCGCGCCTCGACCTCCGCGGCCCGGACGGCTTGCGCGATGGCCGGGTCGGACTTGGTCTCGAACCAGTCGGCGACCTCTTCCGAATCGTCCTCGGGCTTGGGCAGATCCTCGTCCGTGGTGGACGGCTCGTACCGGAACACCCCGTCCTGCCCCTGCGCGCCGAGGGTCTTCGCGAAACCCTTGAGGGCGTCACCGAAGTCGCTGGGCACCAGCCACACCTTGTTCGCGTCGCCCTGCGCCATCTGCGGCAATGTCTGCAGGTACTGGTACGCGAGGAGTTCGGGGGTGGGTTTGCCGGACTTGATTGCGGCGAACACCTTTTCGATCGCCTTCGCCTGACCCTGCGCCTGCAGGTACTTGGCGGCCCGATCGCCCTGCGCTCGCAGGATCCGGGACTGCCGCTCACCCTCCGCGGTGAGGATCGACGCCTGCTTCGCGCCCTCCGCGGCGAGGATGCGGGACTGCTTGTCGCCCTCCGCCGTCTTGATCGCCGACTCCCGGTGCCCCTCGGCGGTGAGGATGGTGGCCCGCTTCTCGCGGTCCGCCTTCATCTGCTTCTCCATCGACTCCTGGATCGACGGCGGCGGATCGATGCTCTTGAGTTCGACCCGGGCGACGCGCAGACCCCAGCGGCCGGTGGCCTCGTCCAGCACCCCGCGCAGCTGCCCGTTGATGGAGTCACGCGAGGTGAGCGTCTCCTCCAGCGTCATGCCGCCGACGACGTTGCGCAGCGTGGTGGTGGTCAACTGCTCGACACCGACGATGTAGTTGCTGATCTCGTACACCGCGGCCTGCGGGTTGGTGACCTGGAAGTACACCACGGTATCGATGTTCAACGTCAGGTTGTCCTGGGTGATCACCGGCTGCGGCGGGAACGACACCACCCGTTCGCGCAGATCCACCTTGGCCCGGATGCGGTCCGCGAACGGGATCAGGAACGTCAGCTGACCCGACACGGTCCGCGAGTACCGGCCGAGTCGCTCGATCACCGCGGCCTCGGCCTGCGGCACCAGCGCCACCGATTTGGCCACCACCAGCGCAACGAACAACACGAGCACGATCAACACGATGAGTGCTGCCATCTACGGTCCCCTCCATACGACGGCGGTCGCGCCGTCAATTTGCATTACCGTCACGGTCGTTCCCGGTGGATACACTTCCGTGCTGTCGAGCGGGCGGGCCGTCCACACGTCCCCGCCGAGTTTGATCTGCCCGGCGTGCTCGGCGACTTCCTCGAGCACCAGGGCCTGCTTGCCGGTGAGCGCCTCGATCCCCGTCGGGGTCGGCGGCGGTGTCTCGAACTTGCGCAACAACACCGGGCGTACCCCGAGGATCAGCGCGAGGGACAGTATTCCGAAGATCACCGCGTCGACCCAGACCGGGAAGTCGGTGATCGCGGTGACCCCGGCCGTGGCCAGCGCACCGCCCGCCAGCATGAGGAGGAAGAAGTCCCCCGTCAACGCTTCGGCGGCGGCGAGCAGCACCCCCGCTACCAGCCAAATCAATGCAGCCACAACACCATCTAACCAGAATCTCCGGAACCGACGGTGACGAAGTCGACCAGCTGTTCGACCGCCCCGATCAGCGGCGCCTCCAGGTCGCGGAACGTGTCGACGGCCGAGTACACCCGGCGCCACCCGTCGCGCGGTGTCCCCCAGCCCAACTCGCGGCACACCCCGGTCTTCCAGTCCTCACCGCGCGGAATCTTCGGCCAGGCCGCGATACCCACCGCCGACGGCCGGACCGCCTCCCACACGTCGATGAACGGGTGCCCGGTGACGAGCACGTTCGGACCGAGCCCCTGCGTGAGCTGGGTTTCCTTGGACCCGGTGACGAGGTGGTCGACGAGCACGCCGACGCGCCGTCCCGGTCCGGGGCGGAACTCCGCGAGCCGCTCCCCGAGGTTGTCGAGGCCCTCCAGGTGCTCGACGACGACCCCCTCGACGCGCAGGTCGTGCCCCCACACCCGTTCCACCAGGGCGGCGTCGTGGACGCCCTCCACCCAGATCCGGCTGGCCAGCGCGGTCCGGGCCCGCAGCCCCTCGACCTTCGTCGACCCCGATGCCGACCGGGTGGCCGGCGGACCGGCGGGCTTGGCCGCGGGGCGCACCAGGGTGACCGGTTTCCCGTCGATCAGGAACGCCGCCTCCCGCATCGCGAACAACCGGGTGCGCCGCGCCCCGTCCTCGAGCCGGACGAAATCGCCGTCGTAGGTGCGTTCGAACCCCACCACCGCCCCGCAGAACCCGGTGCCCGCGTCCTCGACCACGAGGTCCCGTTCGGCCGGGACCGTCGGCGTCACCGGCTTCCTCGCGCGTGGGTGTCCGGAAAAGATGTCGCCGTATCTGTCGCCTCCGCTCACGGGCGCTGACGCTATGCCAGCGGCGCCGTTACACACACGCCGCCACGCCGACATATGCTCGTTTATCGTGACTTCACCCAGCGCCACTCTCACCGTGTGGGCCAGTTCCTGGCTCGCCGGGAACAGTGCACCCGACGACGTCATCGACGCCCTCCACGCGTGGGCGCCGATGCATCTCGCCTGCGCGGAGGATCAGGACACGGCCCGGCGCACCGGACTGCCGTGGCCCGACCCGCAGGACGCCGGGGTGACGGCGTTGCTGCAGACGATGCGCCGTTCCGTGTCGCAACCCGAGACCGAGATCCGGCTGGTCCTGCCCGGGCCGGGGGACGTGCGCGGGTTGCCCGCGGGCACCGAGTTCGCGTCCGCCGCGATCGGCACCGGCGAAGGTGTCCTCGTCGGGCCGCCCGGCCGGTCCGGGACGGGGCTCGTCCCGCACGTCGAGGGTCCCGACGTGCTGCGGTGGACGGTGTCGACGATCGAGCGGCTCCCCCTCGACGCCCACCACACCGGTCTGGGTGAGGCCGAGTTCACGATGCGGGAGGCGGTGCGCGACGCCGCGGCCGCGCTCGAGGCCCTGCACATGCTCGACTCCGGTTTCGGCGCCGATCCGCGCGCCCTGATCGCCGATGCGCTGGCGAAGTCCGCGCTGCACCGGTACCCGACGACGATCGCGCCGCGGGCGCTGCGGATCCTGGACTCGGCCGATCAGGTGGCCGCGATCCTCACCGTCGCCGAGCAGATGGCCCCCGCCCGCACCGTGTCCGCGTCGGGCGCGGCCACCCTCGAGGACCTGCTGCGGCCGCTGCGTTCGGCGGTGCGCTCGGCGCGCACCGCCGCCGTCAATGCGTGTGCGCGGGACGGCCTGACGGCCTGACGACGGCCTTGCAGCAGTCGACCGCGCAGGATTCGCCGTCCAGGGTGGACCCGAGCAGCGGCTCGGATCCGAGCCGCGCGGCGGACGCGCCGGTCAGCTGCTCGGTGACGAGTGCGACCACGAGTTCCGCGAACCGCCGGTCCGTCCCGGGTGTGGCCGCGCGCACGAAGTCGATGCCGAGTTCGGCGGCCTTGTCCCGCGCCTCGGTGTCCAGGTCCCACACCACCTCGAGGTGGTCGGAGACGAATCCGACCGGGCACGCGATCACCGCGCGCACGCCGTCGCCGGCGAGGGTGTCGAGGTGGTCGCAGATGTCCGGTTCGAGCCACGGCACCTGGGGTGGCCCGGACCGGGACTGCCACACCAGATCGAAGTCGTCGAAGCCGGCGGCGCGGGCGGTGAGCCTCGCGGCCTCGGCCACCTGCCGGCTGTAGAGGCGGCCGCCCTCCGCGGGCGGTCCGGCGTTGACGTCCGCGGAGACCGGCACGGAGTGGGCGGTGAACACGAGTCGCGCGTCTGCCCGGTGCTCGGCGGGGAGCTGCGCGGCGGCCGCCCGGACGGCGTCGGCGAACGCCCCGATCAGCAGCGGGTGGTCGTAGTACTGCCGCAGCTTCAGCAGGTGCGGCGCCCCGTCGCCGGCCACGGCCCGCGCCCGGGAGACGTCCTCGTGGTATTGCCGGCACCCCGAGTACCCGCCCCACGCCGACGTCGGGAACACCAGGGCCGAGCGGACACCGTCCGCACCCATCCGGGCGACCGTGTCCTCGACCATCGGATGCCAGTTCCGGTTACCGAAATAGACGGGCAGATCGATTCCGGCGCTTGCCAATTCGGATTCGACGCGGGAGATGATGTCGCGGTTGAGGGCGTTGATCGGCGACACACCCCCGAAATGCAGGTAGTGCTCGGCGACCGCGTCCAGACGTTCGGGCGGCACCCCCCGGCCCCGGGTGACGTTCTCCAGGAACGGGCGCACGTCCTCGGGCTTCTCCGGACCCCCGAACGACAACAGAAGAAGGGCGTCGAACCGGGAACCGGAACCGTCCGTCGAATTCACAGCGATCATGATCCCCATCTTCCGTGCTGCCGTTCGGGGCGCACTCCCCGGGTAGTGCCCTAGCCGGCCATCGCGTGGGCGCCACCGTCGACGTAGATGATCGACGCGGTGGTGCCGGGCAGCCAGTCGGACAGCACGGTGCACACGGTCTTCGCGACCGGCTCCGGGTCGTCGACGTTCCAGCCGATGGGCGCGCGCTCGTCCCACGCCGTGTTCAGCTCGTTCATCTGCTTGGCGTCGTCGGTGGCGGTGCCGGCGATGGCCTTGGCGGCGAGGGTCTTGATCGGGCCCGCCGCGACGAGGTTGGAGCGGATACCGCGTTCGCCGACCTCCTTGGCGACATACCGGTTCACCGACTCGAGGGTGGCCTTGGCGACGCCCATCCAGTTGTAGAACGGCACCGCCCGCGCCGGGTCGAAGTCCATGCCGACGATCGACGCGTTGTCGTTCAGCACCGGCAGCAGCGCCTTCGACAGGGACGCGTACGAGTACGCCGACACCTCGAACGCCACCCCGACGTCGGACCACGGTGCGTCGAAGAACGGGCTGCCCAGGCAGGACCGCGGCGCGAACGCGATGGAGTGCACGACGCCGTCGACACCCTCCGGCGCGATCTCCCGGATCCGGTCGGCGAGGCTCGCGAGGTGCTCGGGGTTCTGCACGTCGAGTTCGAGCGCCGGCGGCACCGGCTGCGGCAGCCGCTGCGCGATGCGGTCGATCAGCCGGAGACGGTCGAATCCGGTGATGATCACCTTGGCGCCCTGTTCCTGGGCGACCTTGGCGACGTGGAACGCGATGGACGCGTCCGTGATGATGCCGGTGACGAGAATGGTCTTACCTTCGAGCAATCCGCCCATGAGGTGTCCTCCTGTGAAGAAAAGTCCGGGAAGTGGTGTGGGAGTTCTAGTGGCCCATGCCGAGGCCGCCGTCGACGGGGATCACCGCGCCGGAGACGTACGCGGAATCGTCGGAGGCCAGGAAGCTCACCACCGCGGCGACCTCCTCGGGCTTGCCCTGCCGCTGCAGCGGGACGGCGCCGGTGATCATGTCCTTGTACTTGTCGTCGAGGACCGCGGTCATGTCGGTGTCGATGAATCCCGGGGCCACCACGTTCGCGGTGATCGACCGGGACCCGAGTTCGCGGGTCAGCGACCGCGCGATGCCGACCACACCGGCCTTCGACGCCGCGTAGTTGACCTGGCCGGGACCGCCGGCGAGCCCGACGACCGACCCGAGGAACACGAACCGGCCGAACCGTGACCGCAGCATCGACCGGGTGGCGCGCTTCGCGACGCGGAACGCGCCGGTCAGGTTGGCGTCGACGACGGAGGTGAACTGTTCCTCGGTCATCCGCATGATCAGCGTGTCGTCGGTGATGCCGGCGTTCGCGACGAGGACCTCGACCGGACCCTGGTGCGCCTCCACTTCCTTGAAGGCACGGTCGATCGACTCGGTGTCCGTGACGTCGCACTGGACGCCGAACAGACCCTCGGGCGCACCCGAACCGCGGTGCGTGACCGCGACCTTGTGCCCGTCCGCCGCGAGGCGCTGCGCGACAGCGAGGCCGATCCCGCGGTTGCCGCCGGTGACGAGCACCGACCGGGGAGTGGACACCGTCCTCACCGACGCGTCAGTAGTTTCTGGGGTAGACATGCGGATAAACCTATCTGTTCAGATGTGCAGGAGTGGAAGCGCGGGGCCGCGGTCAGCAGGGCTCTGATGCCGAGAACGCCGGCGGAACGCAGATCACGGCAGCCGTTGACGCAGGACCAGCGCGAGGATCAGCCCCGCCGTGGCGGAGAGGACACCCAGCACGAGCCACGGGCGGCTGGCGTCGCCGCGGGTGGTCTCGAACCCGATCTGCTCCTCGAGGGTGTCGTAGACGTCGCGCAGTTCCTCCAGGCTCGACGCCGTGAAGAAGCTGCCGCCGGAGAGATTCGCGATCTCCCGCAGCGACGGGTCGTCGACGGGCACCGGGATGCGTTCGTCCTCGATCTCGACCTTGCCGTAGCTGGTGCCGAACGAGATCGTCGAGATGGGAACGTCCTTGTCCTTCGCCTGCCGGGCCGCGGTGAACCCGCCGCGCGGATCGTCCGGATTCTCGGGGACCGTCTGCTTGCCGTCCGAGAGCAGCACGATGCGGGCGGGCGGCGCCTGATCACTGCCGCCGAGCACCGCGGCCAGCGTGTCGATCGACTGCAGCGATGTGAAGATCGCCTCACCGGTGGCGGTCCGCTCGCTCAGCTGCAGATTGTCGATCGCGACCTTGGTGGCCTCCCGGTTGGTGGTCGGCGATACCAGCACCGACGCGGTGCCTGCGAACGCGACGAGACCGAGGTTGATGCCGGGGGTGAGCCCGTCGGCGAACGACTTCGCGGCGTCCTGCGCGGCGGCCAGACGGGTCGGTTCCACGTCGGTCGCCTTCATCGACAACGACACGTCGATGACGAGGATCACGGTGGCCCGGTTCCGCGGAACCCGCTTGTCCTCCGTCGGGCCGGCCAGCGCCACACTGAAGAACACCAGCGCCAGCACCATCAGCAGCGCCGGGATGTGCCGGGCCCGGCCCGGCCGCGACGGCGCGACCTTCTCGAGCAACGCGTAGTTGGTGAACCGCAGGGTGTGCTTCTGCCGCTGCCGCTGTACCCACACGTATCCCGCGACCAACGCCACGACCACCAGGAGGAACAGCAACCACCACGGTGAGGTGAACTGCGAAAGACTCACCGGCGGGACCTCTGGTTCGTCGCGGTCCCGTAACTGTGTTTCCGGGCGGACACGAACCGCACCACGTCCGAGATCCAGTCCCGGTCAGTCCGCAGGCTGAGCAGCGGGGCACCGCACCCCCGCAACGACTGCTCCACCTGCAGGCGGTGCTCGTCCGCGGCGCGCGCGAAGTCGGCGCGCAGTTGCGGTGTGGTCGTGAACTCGCGGGTCCGTCCGGACTCCGGATCGTGCAGCACTACATCCCCCAGGTCGGGTAATTCCAGATCTCGCGGGTCGAGCACCTCGACACCGAGTACGTCGTGGCGCCCTGAGATGGCCCGCAGCGACCGCTCCCAGTCGATCGGTCCCAGGAAGTCACTGATCACGACGGCAAGACCGCGGCGGCGCTGCGGCCGGCGCAGCGACTCCACCGCCCCCTGCAGGTCGCCCCGCACCCCGTCCGGGGCGTGCGGGGTGGTCGCGATCTGACGCAACATCGCCTGCGCGTGGATCCGGCCGCCGCGGGCCGGGATCCGGGTGGTCTGGGCGCCGGTGGAGACGATCGCCCCGATCCGGTTGCCGCCGCCGCTGGTCAGATGCGTGACGGCGGCGGCCGCAGCCACCACCAGATCCCGCTTCTCGCACCCGGCGGTACCGAAGTCCAGGCTCGACGACAAGTCGACGACGAGCCACGTCTCCAACTCCCGGTCCGCGACCGACTGCCGGACGTGCGGGTGCGTCGTCCGGGCGGTCACCGACCAGTCCATCTGACGGACGTCGTCACCCGGCTGGTACTCGCGCGCATCACCCGGCTCCGAGCCCGGACCCGGGATCAGGCCCAGGTGGTCGCCGTGCAGCACACCGTCGAGGCGTCGGCGGACGGTCAGTTCCAGCGTCCGCAGCGCAGCGGACAGTTTGGGATCACGGAGTTCGCCGGAGCGAAACGACGGCGGCGGGCCGGAACTCTGCGCACCGGCGGTACGCGCACTCACCGTGGCTGGCTCATCGCCGTCGGTCCGGGCACCGACGTGGACGGGACAGGCGGTCCGTTGTGACCGGCGGGAGCGGCCGGGACCGTCGTCGGCTGTGCGGCGATCTGCGGCAGACCCACCGTCTGCAGCACACGGGAGATCACGTCGTCCGGGCTCACCTCGTCGGCGAGAGCGTCGTAGGACAGCACGAGACGGTGACGCAGAACGTCCGGGATCACCTCGAGCACGTCCTGCGGCACCACGTAGTCACGCCCGCGCAGCAACGCCAGCGCCCGCGCCGAGGAGATGATGCCCAGCGTCGCACGCGGTGACGCGCCGTACGCGATCCAGCCGTCGACGTCGGGGAGACCGAACTCCGCCGGCGTGCGGGTGGCCGCGATGACCCGGACCACGTAGTCGACGAGCGCATGGTGCACGAACACACCGCTCGCGACCTTCTGCAGGCGGACGAGTTCCTCGGGATCGAGAACCTGGTGCGGTTCCGGCGCATCGACACCCATCCGGTAGACGATCTCGCGCTCCTCCTCCACCGTCGGATAGTCGACGAGGATCTTGAACAGGAAGCGGTCGCGCTGCGCCTCCGGCAGCGGGTACACACCCTCGTTCTCGATCGGGTTCTGCGTCGCCATCACCAGGAACGGGTCGGGCATATGGTACCGCTTGCCGCCGATCGAGACGTGCCGCTCGGCCATCACCTCGAGCAGCGCCGACTGCACCTTCGCCGGTGCGCGGTTGATCTCGTCGGCGAGCACGAAGTTCGCGACGACCGGGCCGAGTTCGGTGTCGAACTCCTCCCGCCCCTGCCGGTAGATGCGCGTACCGATCAGGTCGGTGGGCACCAGGTCCGGGGTGAACTGGACGCGCGAGAACGACCCGCCGACCACCTTCGCGAACGTCTCGACGGCCAGGGTCTTCGCCACACCCGGCACACCCTCGAGCAGTACGTGCCCCTTCGCGAGCAGACCGACCAGGATCCGCTCCACCAGCCGGTCCTGCCCGACGATCACGCGTTTGACCTCGTAGATCGCGCGTTCCAGCGTCTGAACGTCGGCGGCGAGATTGGGCGCGACCGACTTCGTCAGCGCGGCCTGCGTGCCCGCATCCTGTGAGGGTGCCGTCGGCGCGGTGGCGTTCTGGGGACCCGATCCGTTGGACGCACCCCCGTTCTTCACACCTTCGGGAGCGGCCTTCGCGGGCGACTCCTTCCGGGCTGCACCCTCCGATACCGCATCATCACGTGAGGTCACCAAGAATCCACCGCTTTCACCTAGATCGTTCCGCCCGTTCACGTACTTGCTCAACTATTCCAGGTGCAAGCAACCCCCGCCGCAACCAAGCACGATCCGCACCGCGGACTACTTCATCGACATCATGGATCACGACACCATACGGACAGCGTAAGGGGTCATGCCGTCCCATCGCACCGGGGAGATCTTGACGACGTCCCCCGACTCGGGCGCCTCGAGCATCTGGTCGTCCCCGAGATACAGGGCGACGTGCTGGCTGGCGTTCGGGCCCCAGAAGATCATGTCGCCGCGCTGCATCTCCTCCGAGGGAACCTGCTCGCCCGCGGTGTACTGGTACCCGGTGTAGTGCGGCAGGGAGATGCCGATCCCGGCGAACGCGTAGATCATCAGACCGGAGCAGTCGAAACCGACCTTGTTGAAGTCGCCGTAACTGTCGGCGACACCGCCGTCGCGAATACCGAGGGTGGGGCCGTTCTCGTCGCCGCCGCCCCACGCGTACTCCACACCGATCTGGGACAGGCCGCGGTCGATGACGGTTTCGATGGCCTCACTACCCGTCAGGTTCTCACCGCTGGTCGACGGTTTCGACTTGGGGGTGGATTTCGGCGTGGTCGTTCCCCCGCCGGTGGCGGAGTCCTCGTCCTCCGAATCGTCCTCGATCGTGGTGTGCGCCCGCTGCCCCGCGGCGAGTTCCGCCGCGCGCTGACGTGCCGCCTCGTTGGCGGCGACCCGCGCGACAGCCTGCGTCGCGGCCTCCCGGGCCGCGGCGGCGATGGCAGCCTTCTGCGCGTCCTCGGCGCGCTTCTGCTCCTCCCACGTCGCGTACGCCTCACGCTGCCCCTGCAGCCCCGCGACGTTGCCTCGGGCGGCGTCGAGCTGGGCCTGCGCGGCCGCCCGGTTACTCTCGATCTGCGCCTTCTTGGCCGCCTGGTCCTGCAACGCCGACCGGGCGATCGCGATCGCCTGCTCGGCCAGTGACTTCTTCGACGCGGCCTGGTCGGCGGCCACGTCCGCCTGCTGCTTCGCCTCGCGCGCCGCGGAATCCTTGTTGGCCTGCGCGGTCCGGGCGCGCTGCAGGCCCTCGAGCACCGCGTTCTGGCTGGTGGCGAGGAGTTTCAGAACCTGCGCGCGGTCCAGGACGTCACCGGGCCCCTGGGCGCCCAGGTATGTCGAGATCGCGGAGACGTTGGTGCCCTGCGTGTAGCTCGACCGGGCGTACTTGTCGAAGTCCTTCTGCGCCAGTTCGATCTGTGCGCCGGCGTCGCGCAGCGCCTGCTGGGAGGCGCCGACCACACTGGCGGCCAGATCGGCGGCGCTGCGGGCGTTCTGCAGATCGACCAGCGCCCGGTTCACGTCCTCGCGCTTGATGGCGACCTCGTTGTCGAGCTGGGCGAGTTGCTGATCCGCGGAGGCGACCTGGTTGATCAGTTCGCTGACCTGCCCGAGGCCGGCCGATACCTGGGTCTGGGCCTGCGCGATGTCGGAGTCGGACGGATTCGGCGGCGGGGGCGGCACTGCGGCGGCCAGGCCGGGCGTGCTGCCGACCAGCGCGCCGACGATGCCCAGTCCGATCAGGAGGCGCACGACGCGAGCGCGCCTGCGGGAGAAGCTACGGTGCCCCACTCCAGCTCGTGCTTGTCGCTTCACAACTCTCTCCCTCGGTTCTGCACCGATCGCGCAGGCCGCGCTGTGCTCGTCGTGGGGAGAATTTGCGGCAGTCACACCTTCCGTGTTTCGGCGACACCGACGTACGCCGGAACGCCGTCACTCTGGACGTCAATCACCAGCCTGCGACACTTCTTCCCCAAGAGCGCCAAATGCACCGTACGACACTTCCGGACTCTATGGAAACTTTAGTCACAAATAACACATGAGTAATTTGACCAGCGGAAATGTCGAACTGTGAATCGTCGGCGCCATTTACGCGCATCGACGCAGGCAGCGGCCGCACACGGGCGAATCGTGAAAATGCCGCCGAGTTATCCCGGGAATTCGGAAGGCGTCAGGGCTTCTGTCGCTCGTACGTCGTGCCGGCGCCCGCGGCACCATCACCCTTTTTCGCGGCGTCGCCGTCCTTCGAGCCGGACGCCCGGCGCGACTTCGCGAAGAACGTCGCGGCCGACGCGATGACGACGATCGCCACGATGACGGCGGTGAACAGGGCCCACGGCGGTCCCGGCTCCATCACCTCGTCGACGAAGTGATTCGCGGAGACCACCGCGTCGCCGGTATACGTGCGGTCCTGACCCGACTCGAGCAGCACCCGGCTGATCGAATCGCTGTACGTGCCGACCCAGCTGGGGCTCAGCACCAGAACGGTGCCGCCCTCCTCTGCGCCGACCTCGGTCGCGAGGTCGCGTAGCTGCGAGTCGCGGCCTGGATCCTCGTCCAGCACCACGATGCTCAGCTTGATGCCGTGCTCGGCCGCGCGGTCGACGACGGCGGCGAGCTCACCGGTCTCGTCGGACGGTGCCGACACCCCGTCGTCGGACACGTCCGCGACCACGTCGGAGACGTCGATCTCTTCCGGAAGGTCCGTCGACAACGGGAGGGCCGAATGGACGGGAACCGTGACACGGGCAGGAAGTGCGGTGGCGATAGGGGCAGGCATCTCTCATCCGGGTGTGCTGTAGGAACGTAAGCCTCGCGTGAACACTACGTGAGGAGTCCCCGAAGTTCCGTTCCGTCCGGCCGCATCCCCGCCGCGGTAGTGGAGAATCGCCGGGAGTACGGGCCCGTTTCCGCCCCGAATTCTCACAGGACAAGCGTACTGTTAGACTACCGGAGGTACCGCGGTAGGGGCCGATTCCGTACATCGCTAGCTCGACAGCGCACACGGATCAGCCGTGCCCGCAGTGCCTGCAGCCGTCGACACAGCCCCGTCGGTGGCGACCCTCACATAGACGAGTGGAGCTGACGTGAGCACCAGTATTGATTCATTCGGAGCAAAGGGAACCCTCGAGGTCGGTGAGAACTCCTATGAGATCTTCCGACTCGCGGCCGTCCCCGGCACCGAGAAATTGCCTTACTCCTTGAAGGTTCTCGCCGAGAACCTTCTCCGCACCGAAGACGGAGCCAACATCACCGCGGATCACATCCGCGCAATTGCAGGCTGGGATCCCTCGGCTCAGCCGAGCATCGAAATCCAGTTCACGCCGGCTCGCGTGATCATGCAGGACTTCACCGGCGTTCCTTGCGTCGTCGACCTCGCCACCATGCGTGAGGCTGTCACCACCCTCGGCGGCGACCCCAACAAGGTCAACCCGCTCTCCCCCGCCGACATGGTCATCGACCACTCGGTCATTCTCGACATCTTCGGCCAGGCCGATGCACTCGAGCGCAACGTCGACCTCGAATACGAGCGCAACGGCGAGCGTTACCAGTTCCTCCGCTGGGGCCAAGGCGCATTCGACGACTTCAAGGTCGTCCCCCCGGGAATGGGCATCGTTCACCAGGTCAACATCGAATACCTGGCACCGACCGTCATGGCCCGTAACGGCCAGGCATACCCCGACACCTGTGTCGGCACCGACTCGCACACCACCATGGTCAACGGCCTGGGCGTGCTGGGCTGGGGCGTCGGCGGCATCGAGGCCGAGGCAGCCATGCTCGGCCAGCCGGTCTCCATGCTCATCCCCCGCGTTGTCGGCTTCAAGCTCTCCGGTGAGATCAAGCCCGGCGTCACCGCGACCGACGTCGTGCTCACCGCCACCGAGATGCTCCGCAAGCACGGCGTGGTCGGTAAGTTCGTCGAGTTCTACGGCAAGGGTGTTGCCGAGGTTCCGCTCGCGAACCGCGCAACCCTGGGCAACATGAGCCCCGAATTCGGTTCCACCGCAGCGATCTTCCCGATCGACAGCGAGACGATCGACTACCTGCGCCTCACCGGCCGCAGCGACGAGCAGCTCGCCCTCGTCGAGGCCTACGCCAAGGAACAGGGCCTGTGGCACGATCCCGACAAGGAGCCCGTCTTCTCCGAGTACATCGAGCTCGATCTGGGAACCGTTGTTCCCTCGATCGCCGGCCCGAAGCGCCCTCAGGACCGAATCCTGTTGTCGGAGTCGAAGACCGCGTTCCGCAAGGACATCCACAACTACGTGGAAGAGAACTATCCGACCGAGCACACTCAGCTCGACGAGGCCGTCGAGGAATCCTTCCCGGCGTCCGATCCCGCAGTTCTGTCGTTTGCCGATGACGGAGCAGTCGACGTTCACTCCGCCGCCAACGGCGCAGAAGGCCGCCCGAGCAAGCCGGTTGTCGTCAAGTCCGACGCAGGCGAGTTCGTTCTCGATCACGGCGCCGTCGTCGTTGCCGGCATCACGTCCTGCACCAACACGTCCAACCCGTCGGTCATGCTCGGCGCTGCGCTGCTTGCGCGTAATGCCGTCGAGAAGGGCCTCGCCACCAAGCCGTGGGTCAAGACCAACATGGCACCCGGTTCACAGGTTGTCACCGACTACTACGAGAAGGCCGGCCTCTGGCCGTACCTCGAGAAGCTCGGCTACTACCTCGGCGGCTACGGATGCACCACGTGCATCGGCAACACCGGCCCGCTGCCCGAGGCAGTCTCCAAGGCCATCAACGACAACGACCTGTCGGTGACCGCGGTGCTCTCGGGCAACCGCAACTTCGAGGGACGCATCTCCCCCGACGTCAAGATGAACTACCTGGCCTCCCCGCCGCTCGTCATCGCCTACGGCCTTGCGGGAACCATGGACTTCGACTTCGAAACCGACTCGCTCGGCGACGACAGCGATGGCAACCCCGTGTTCCTGAAGGACATCTGGCCGTCCACACAGGAGATCGAAGAGACCATCAAGACGGCGATCAGCCAGGACATGTTCCGCAAGTCCTACGCAACGATCTTCGCGGGCGACAGCCGCTGGCAGAACCTCTCGACCCCTGAGGGTGACACCTTCGAGTGGGACGAGAACTCGACCTACGTCCGCAAGGCTCCGTACTTCGACGGCATGCCGAAGGATCCGGCTCCGGTCAAGGACATCAAGGGCGCTCGCGTCCTCGCCCTGCTCGGCGACTCGGTCACCACCGACCACATCAGCCCGGCAGGTCCGATCAAGTCCGGCACCCCCGCCGCGCAGTACCTCGATTCCCATGGCGTCGAGCGCAAGGACTACAACTCGCTCGGCTCGCGTCGCGGCAACCACGAGGTGATGATCCGCGGAACGTTCGCGAACATCCGTCTGCGCAACCAGCTCCTCGACGAGGTCTCCGGTGGCTACACCCGCGACTTCACCCAGGACGGCGGCCCGCAGGCCTTCATCTACGACGCGTCGC
The DNA here is from genome assembly GCF_017068375.1 of Rhodococcus koreensis. Taxonomy (NCBI): domain Bacteria; kingdom Bacillati; phylum Actinomycetota; class Actinomycetes; order Mycobacteriales; family Nocardiaceae; genus Rhodococcus; species Rhodococcus koreensis. The sequence goes on along the minus strand of NZ_CP070609.1, from coordinate 8,295,279 downwards.
AGAACTACCAGGCAGCCGGCATCCCGCTGGTCGTCCTGGGCGGCAAGGAGTACGGCTCCGGATCGTCGCGTGACTGGGCCGCCAAGGGCACCAGCCTCCTCGGCGTCAAGGCCGTCATCACCGAGTCGTTCGAGCGCATCCACCGCTCCAACCTCATCGGCATGGGCGTCGTTCCGCTGCAGTTCCCGGTCGACGAGTCGGCTGCGTCGCTGAAGCTCGACGGCACCGAGACCTTCGACATCGAAGGCGTCGAGAAGCTCAACGAGGGCGTCACCCCGAAGACCATGAAGGTCACGGCAACGCGCGAGAACGGCGAGAAGGTCGTGTTCGACGCAGTCGTACGCATCGATACCCCCGGTGAAGCGGATTACTACCGCAACGGCGGCATCCTGCAGTACGTGCTCCGCAACATGATCAAGGGCTAGGCGCTCTAGGCGCTCCGCGCCTGTGCGTGTTTCCGGCCTGAACAGGCACTGAGCGCGCACGACCACTTCGAGCGGATCTCACCGTCCCGAATGACTGGTCGTGCGCGCTCAGTGCTTGAGGTCACCTTTTCTCGCGAAGGGCCGACAACATTGCACAGGCCGACGAAGGAGGCACTTTGCCCAAGGTCAGTGAAGACCATCTCGCGGCCCGGCGCAGTCAGATCCTGGACGGCGCCCGCCGATGCTTTGCAGAATACGGTTACGACGGCGCCACCGTCCGCCGGCTCGAGGAAGTGACCGGACTGTCACGCGGGGCGATCTTCCATCACTTCAAGGACAAGGACGGGTTGTTCCTGGCGCTCGCCCACGAGGACGCGACCAGGATGGCCGACGTGGTCGCCCACGAGGGTCTCGTCCAGGTGATGCGGGACATGCTCGCCCAGCCCGACCAGTTCGACTGGCTGGGAACCCGACTCGAAATCGCCCGGCGGCTGCGGAACGATCCCGACTTCCGCAGAAGCTGGTCGCAACGGTCGGCGGAACTGACCGAGGCGACCATGGCACGCCTCGCGCGGCAGAAGTCGGCCGGCCGCCTCCGCGACGACGTGCCGACCGACGTCCTCATCGGCTACCTGGACCTCGTGCTCGACGGCCTCGTCGCGCGCATCGCCTCCGGGCACGCCGGTGAGAACCTGTCGGCCGTGCTCGATCTCGTCGAGGAATCCGTCCGACGCCGCGACTGACACGGCACTCCCTCACCGACGCCGGTCAGGTCCTACGACGGTGAGCTCCGCCTCGTCCGCGGAGCTCCACCTCGGACTCCGCGAGAATGTTGCGGACGAATCCGTACGATCGCCCCATTTCCCGGGCGAGGGAACGAATACTCGCCCCGGCCTGATAGCGCTGTTTCAGCTCCGCCTGCAGATCGGCACGCGACGGTCCCGTGATCCGAGCGCTCTTGGCGAAGACCCCGATGTCAGCCATGAACTCCTCCAGTCGGCGAGCGACGGTGGTTTCCACGGTAGAGCGGAGCGACCGCGATATCTACGCGCCGGCTCAGGCGAGCTGAATCAGTTCCAGGTAGTCCTGCGACCAGTGGTCCTCGGTGCCGTCGGGCAGGAGGATGACCCGCTCCGGGTCGAGCGCCTCGGCGGCACCCGGGTCGTGGGTCACCAGCACGACGGCACCGGTGTAACTGCGGAGCGCGTCGAGCACCTGTTCGCGGGAAACGGGGTCGAGGTTGTTCGTCGGCTCGTCGAGCAGCAGGACGTTCGCCGCCGACGACACGAGCCCCGCGAGCGCGAGGCGGGTCTTCTCTCCGCCGGACAGTGTGCCCGCCGGCTGCTCGAGCTGCGGGCCGGTGAACATGAACGCACCGAGCAGCGAACGCAGCTCCTGCTCCCCCGTGTCCGGCGCCGCGTGGCGAATGTTCTCCCACACCGACGCGTTGTCGTCGAGGGTGTCGTGTTCCTGCGCGAAGTAGCCGATCTTCAGTCCGTGGCCGGGGACGAGTCCACCGGCGTCGGGGGTCTCGACGCCGCCGAGGATGCGCAGCAGCGTCGTCTTACCCGCACCGTTGAGGCCGAGCACGACGACGCGTGACCCACGGTCGATCGCGAGGTCCACTCCGGTGAAGATCTCGAGCGACCCGTAGACCTTGGTCAGGTTCTCCGCCATCAGCGGAGTCTTGCCGCACGCGGCCGGCTCGGGGAACCGGATCCGGGCCACCTTGTCGGACACGCGTTCCGCGTCGAGGTCCGACATCAGCTTGTCGGCGCGCTTCGCCATGTTCTGCGCCGCCACGGCCTTGGTGGCCTTCGCGCCGAGCTTCGCGGCCTGCGCGCGGAGCGCTCCGGCCTTCTTCTCCGCGTTCGCGCGCTCACGCCGGCGACGCTGCTCGTCGGTCGCGCGGGCGTCGAGGTACTTCTTCCAGCTCATGTTGTACACGTCGGCTTCGCCGCGTACGGCGTCGAGGAACCACACCCGGTTCACGACGTCGTTGAGCAGATCGACGTCGTGGCTGATCACGATCAGACCACCCTCGTGGTTCTGCAGGAATCCCCGCAGCCACGTGATCGAGTCGGCGTCGAGGTGGTTAGTGGGCTCGTCGAGCAGCAGGGTCGTGTCCGACCGTCCGCCGCTGCCGTCCGACGCGGCGAACAGGATGCGCGCCAGTTCGACTCGGCGGCGCTGACCACCGGACAGGGTGTGCAGTTGCTGACCGAGGATGCGGTCGGCCAGTCCGAGGCTGTTGCAGATGCGTGCCGCCTCGCTCTCGGCTTCGTACCCGCCGAGGGCGGAGAACCGGTCTTCGAGGTTGCCGTACTTGCGGACCGCCTTGTCGCGTTCGGCGTCGTCCACGACCTCCGACATCAGGATCTGCTGCTTCTCCATGTCCCGCAGCAGCGAGTCGAGACCGCGCGCGGACAACACCCGGTCCTTCGCGAGGACGTCGAGGTCGCCTTCCTTCGGGTCCTGCGGGAGGTACCCGAGGTCGCCGGTGCGTACGACGGCTCCCGCGTACGGCTCCCCCTCCCCCGCGAGGATGCGGAGGGTGGTCGTCTTGCCGGCACCGTTACGGCCGACCAGCCCGATGCGGTCGCCGGGCTGCACCCGCAAAGCCGGCCCGGGAGCAGACAGCAACGTCCGCACTCCAGCTCGAACTTCCAGGTCGGTAGCGGTGATCAACAAGAACTCCTAGGAATATGACACAGGCGCTTAATGAGAGAAACTGCGCAAAGAACACACGAACCAGCAATTTTACCCGACTGCCGCCCACTCGGAACACGCCCGTCAGTGATTCCGCTAACGTTCGCCGCCGTATCCGATCCCCCGGCGACCTCCGCCCCGGCCTTCGCTGCTGGACGGAACGTGAAAAATGCTGTCTGGACCAGTGCACGGTGGTGAGTTCGGTTGGTTCGATGGTGAGCTGCCCAATCTAGAATTCTGGAAACTGCAGCGTTCCGTCACGGTCCGACTATGGAATCGGGTCGCATGGCGGCGGAAAACTCGGCAGCCGTGACAGGCTGGCGGCGTGACAGCCACTTCCCGTCCGCCGATCTGGGACGTCGCGATCGTCGGCCTCGGCCCCGCCGGCCGCGCCCTCGCCCACCGGGCCACCGCCCTCGGTTCGGCAGTCGTATCGGTCGATCCGCTCCCCCGTCGGTCGTGGACCGCGACGTACGCCGCCTGGGAAGACGAACTCCCCGACTGGCTCCCGCGGGATGCCGTCGCGACGAGAACCGACCGCCCGGCAGCGTGGACAATGCGCCGCCACACTATCGATCGCACCTACTGCGTTTTGAATACACCTAGGCTGCAATCAATACTCGGTGACAATTGCGGAACTGTTATCGCAGGTAGAGCGATGGACATCTCCCCCACCTCCGTCCGACTGGACGACGGTTCGACGCTGAACGCTCACGCCGTCGTCGATGCCCGGGGTACGGGCGACAGCCCCGACCTCGCCCAGCAGACGGCGTACGGCGTCGTAGTGGACCCCGGCACGGCCGCGCACGCACTGGGCGGCGAGGCCGCGGTGTTCATGGATTGGCGCCGCGACAACGGCACGTCATCCATGGACGCGCCGTCCTTCCTCTACGGGGTCCCGCTCACCCGGGACCGGTTCCTGCTCGAGGAGACCTGCCTCGTCGGCCGGCCCCCACTCCCGATCTCCGAACTCGCCACCAGACTCCACGACCGGCTCCGGGCGCGCGGCATCACCGTGCCGTCCCATTCGGACGTCGAGCGCGTGAGGTTCGCCGTGGAGCCACCACCCGAGGCCGGTCGTTCCCACAGCTCGGACCAGGTGCGCTTCGGAGCCCGCGCCGGGCTGATGCACCCCGGCACCGGCTACAGCGTCGCCGCGTCACTTCTGTACGCAGATGCCCTGGCCCGGGACCTTCGTGACGGCTCGAACGCGCGACTGTGGCCGTGGAAGGCTCGCGCCGTCGCGTCACTGCGATCGATCGGTTTGCGCGTCCTTTTGGATCTGGGGCCCGAGCACGTCCCCGAATTCTTCGGGCATTTCTTCGATCTGCCGCCGCAACTGCAGGCCGCATATCTGTCCGAACGGTCGAATCCGCGTGGAACACTGTCGGCAATGGGCCGGATGTTTCTCGCATCCTCCGGCGATATCCGCGGTGTGATTCTCCGTTCCACGCTTCGCCGGGAAGTTCGATGAACTGTCGCGCGAACGCGAAAAGGAGACCATCATGGAACGCATGCGGTCGATATGGAAGGGCTCGATAGCGTTCGGACTCGTGAACGTGCCGGTCAAGGTCTATTCGGCAACCGAAGATCACGACATCAGATTTCACCAGGTCCATGCCAAGGACGGCGGCCGGATCAAATACAACCGCGTGTGCTCCGAATGCGGCAACGTCGTCCAATACGCCGATATCGACAAGGCCTACGACTCCGATGACGGCGTCCGAGTGGTGTTGACCGACGACGATTTCGGCAAGTTACCCGCCGCCGAGAAACACGAGATTCCCGTTCTGCAGTTCGTGCCGACCGAACAGATCGACCCCATTCTGTTCGAGAAGAGTTACTTCCTCGAACCGGATTCCAGCTCTCCGAAGGCCTATGTCCTACTCGCCACGGCCCTCGAGAACAGCGACCGCACCGCTCTCGTCCACTTCACGCTCCGCCAGCGCACCCGACTGGCCGCGATGCGCTCGCGAGACGGAGTGCTGGTGATCCAGACTCTGCTGTGGCCGGACGAGGTACGCGCGGCCGAGTTCTCCTCACTCGACGACGTGGACAAGCCGAAGGCGAAGGAACTCGCGATGGCCGAGACCCTCGTCGACAGCATGGCCGACGACTTCGACCCCACCGAATTCACCGACGACTACCAGGTGCAGTTGCGTGAACTGCTCGACGAGATGATCGAGTCGGGCGGCAAGAAGGTCATTCCCGTCGCCGAGGTCGAGAAGAGCGGCGAGGACGCCGAAGTGGTGGATCTCGTCGCCGCACTGCAGCGCAGCGTCGATGCCGCGGGGAAGAAGGCCGCACCCGCCAAGAAGACGCCGGCGAAGAAGGCCCCGGCCAAGACCGCGGCGAAGAAGGCCACAGCGAAGTCGTCCACCTCGGAACGCAAACGCGCCTGAATCGACGACAGGGCGCGGCCGGACGGACCCGGAACTCCTCAGATCCGGCGGATCACCGATACCACCTTGCCCAGGACGACTGCGTCGTCGCCGTCAATCGCGGTGTAGGCCGGATTACGGGGCTCGAGGGAGACATGGCCACCGCCTCCGAAAGGTGCACACCTCGCTCACGGCGGCACCCCGACGTTTCCGCACCGCACCCGCCACCCTCGCCCGCGACTTCGGCGCCGCGCTGCCGCGGGCGCTGCGCGGTCTGATCTCGCGAACACCGTTGCGGGCGCTGACCATGCCCACGCCACGGGTCAACCTGATCATCTCCCACGCCGCCGGCCCTGCTCAGCCGCTCTATACCGCGGGCATCGAGGTGACCGGGAACTTTCCCGTCTCCGCCGTCAGCGACGTGGCCGGCGACATCACCGTCGCCGCCATGTCCTACGGCCGGCACCTCGACGTCGGCATCATCGCCTGCCGAAACCTCGTCCCCGATGTGTGGGACGTGACCGAGCAGCTGCACCAGGCCCTCTCCGAACTGACCGCGTGCACCCGCAACGTCGAAAACCTGCGCCCCGGCCGTCCCCCGGTATCGAGGTAACCGCTCTCGTCATCGGCGCCACCATACCGACCCGAACATGTAGAAAGTCACAGCTCTACCCGGACACGATCTCGCGTGGAGGCCGCCCTGTAGAGCGGATCCTCCACCACGACACGTCACCATATGTGTTACTGGGAACCGTTGCCAGCCGGGGAATCCGGCTGCCCCTCATCAGGTGTCGGCGATGGGCGTGATCACGTACGGCGCGCCGACGCCGACTGCTACCGGTAGCAGTATGAATCGGACGAGGCATCGCCGCCCTGGAGGCGAACCTGGTGCACCCGCAGACCCCGGAAGTCCTCGTCATGAGGGAAGAAGGCCTCGTCGATGGTCATTCCGCCGCGAGGATCGGCGTGCATCTCGGCCATCCAGGCACCAACCCCGTCCGGGTAGAACTGGTCGTCCCAGGCGCCGTAAAGGGAGTTGGTGACGTAGACCCGCCGACCATCACGGCTGATCTCGACCATCTGTGGGCCACCGGACAGCGACCGGTTCGGTGCCGCCGGATGAGTGCTGTGGCCCACGATCCCTCCGAGCCGGACGGACCCGGTCTCTATGGGGCTGGCTGGGTCGTGCACGTCGAACTGTTTGAGTTCCCCGATACCCCAGCACGAGACGTAGAGGAATTTGTCGTCGACCGACAGGTCGATATCGGTCACCAGCGGTGGCACCGCACCGAACGGTTTCAGCGCAGGCGGCAACAGGTCGGGATCGGCCGGCTCGGCCGGGATAGTGATCACCTTGTCCACCGCCCAGCTGTCCCTGTCGCGGTGCCAACGCCACACCGAGGCCGACAGATCCTCGGTCGAGATCACCACGCCGAGGAATCCCCACGTGGCCTCCGGGTCGTGCGACGGGCGCAGCTCGAGCGGCATCTGGTGCTGCGCGCCGAGGTCCACTCGTTGCTGGTGCTTGCCGGTGCCGAGGTCCCAGAAATGGATCGCGTGGCCGTACTTGTTCTCCAGCAACAGCTCCGGTACCAGCCCGTCCTCGATCATCGACGGCGTGCCCCACTCGCTGCTGATCAGTGTGTTCTGGTTGAGGTGCCACCAGGCGTCGTACGCGAGATATTGAGGCCCCCGGTCGGTCTCCCATTGCCGGAGCACACCGAATGTGGAGTGATCGAGCAGTGCGATCCCGCCCGGCCCGTCCGATTCGTCGGCACCGCCGAGGCAGGTCATGAACACGCCGTCCGGCCCGCAGTGCAACGTGTGTGGTCGGGAGTAACCGGCCTTGGCTGCGAGCTCGGCGCTGTCCACGATCTTGGCCAGCGTGGGCTGACGTGGATCGGGCTGAGTATCGAACACATACAGGTTGGACGAGCGCAGACCCGGCACGATCAGGTACCGGCGAGCCAACCCCTCCATGTGGTGACCCTCGTGTTTCAGCGCGCTGCTACAGGCGTTCCAGCCGAAGTGGTGCAACTCGTTGCCCCGATGGGGTACCTCGGTCCAGCCCACCACCCGGCCGTATGTGCCCGAGCCGGGATCCACGTCGATCACGCTCAGCGCATCGGGCTTCTCCGCTGCGCGATCGAACGCGACCACGTAGGCCAGTTGCTCCGGTGCGGCGGCGGCCGCCTCGGCTGCGCTGCGATAGAAGGTCGGGTCCATAGTTGGCTGACTCATCTCAGCCTCCTTCGTATCGATACGACGAGACCCGCTCATACCTCCTGCTACAAGTACCGCAACCCGCGCCCACGGGGTCGCAGCGATGAGAAAGGACGCACGGGCTCTCGGTGTACACCAAACCCGTCTGCGCGCACAAACACCCGCCCGTCTACCGCGTATCGGGACATGGATACCCACTAAGGATAGGAGAAGCGGACGACGGGCGGAACCGGCTCGACCCGGCAACTCCAGCACTTGCGGGAATCCCGCATAGATATGCAGTCATACACGGTCCGGTTCTGAAATCCCAGCATACTGGGATGTGCTCAGCCGGCGCAGTCCAGGTAGATCATCTGCCCACCGGCCGTGCCCGCGAGGCGGCTGCGGTGATGGACGAGAAAACAACTGGTGCAGGTGAATTCGTCTGCCTCCTCGGGAATCTCCCGTACCGGGAATACCTCGCCGAACAAGTCGGCCCCGGGCAGCTCGAAGGACTCCGCGGTGTCCGTCTCCTCGACGTCGACGACGGCCGACTGCGATTCGTTCCTTCTGGCCTCGAGCTGGTCGAGCGAGCGCTCGGATGGCTCGTCGTCGGTGTTGGTAACTCTGGGTGGTCGTAGTCGGTCGGCCGACCCGGGCGTCACACCCGCGAGTGCAGGTCTGCGGCGAGCTGTGTCACGGTCCCCGAGGCGCAGCTGCGGTTGTCGCCGACGCCGCCGGAGGCGCCTCGTTTCGCCCAGCCGACGACATACAGTCCGTCGAGCGGTTCGCCCGTCTCGAGAGAGATCACTCGTCCTCGGCGGTTGGGCACCAGCCCCCGCCCGTCGACGGGGATGCCGTCGATCTGCTTCGTCGTGAATCCGGTCGCGCATATCGCGGAGTCCGCGAGGAAGGTCCGACCGGTCGTCGTGGTGACGGCGACGCCGCCGGCCGCTGTCTTCCCGAGATCGGTCACCTCCTGTCCGAAGGACAACACCACGCGCAGCAGGCCCGCGGCGGTGGCGGTCGGGCCGTCTGCCGCCCAGATATCGGCAGCCGGCAGGGCGGCAAGGTCACGGAGCAACGGGGTGTCCGCAGCGGCGACCGGCCGGCGGCCGGAGCGGTCGATCAGCACCTCGGCATTCTCGAGGTCCAGAAGTTCGTAGAACGCCGACGGCGTGAAGGAGGCGCGATCGGGGGCCGATCGCGACAACACGACCACCTCCGTCACCGCTTCTGCCGCGGCACCTCGGTCGCGTGTCTTGGCCATCCATCGGACGACATCGAAGGCGACGTTTCCCGCCCCGATCACGATGGATCTCGGTCCCAGCGGCCCGCGCGGGCGAAAGCCGGACACCCCACAGTTCTCGGCCACCAGAATGTCGATGGCCTCATAGACACCCTCGCCGCGATCCGCAGTCGTAGGTCCGAGTCTGCGCGGTTGTGAAGCGCCACACGCGAGCACTACGGCGTCGAATCTGGTCCGGAGATCGTCGACCGAGACATCCACACCGACTTCTGTGTTGTGGATGATCGTGACGCGATCGTCGTTGAAGGGCACGTCGAAGAGCCGGATCATGTCGCGAACGCCGATGTGGTCCCGGGAGACACCCCGGCGCAGTAGGCCCCCGATCTCGCCGTGCTGTTCGAAGACGGTGATGCGTACCGAGGTCGATCGCCGGAGGAGTTCGCGAACGGTGTACATCGCCGCCGGCCCGGATCCAACGACGGCGATCCTCAGCCTGTCACTCGGCCTGCCCAGCGGTTGCTCGAAGCGGATCCGTCGCGACAGGGGCCGGGACTCGGGAGCCTGCTCGAAGAACTCTGCGTTGCGGGCCGCGTCGCGTCGTTCGGTGAGGGTCAACGTCCACTCGGGTTTGATGGCAGACGCCGGGCAGGCCTCGACGCAGGCAGTGCAATCGATACACGAGCGCGGGTCGATGAACAACGTCTCGGCCGACTCGAAACCCGCTTCACCCGGGGCGGGATGAATGCAGTTCTGCGGGCACACTCGCACGCACGAGGCATCCTTACAGCAATGCCCCAGGACAACGTGGGTCACAACGACTCCTGCTTGCTCAGAGAAGATTCGATTTTCGGTAGATCCATCGCGCGCCGAAATTCAGCAGCCCTTCTCTGCTCAGGAATTCGATAAACGGTTCTGCGGCCCTGCGGAACATTATCCGGTGGTGTTCGTTTGCGTCGATTTCCGCGCCCACGACCTTCCAATCCAGGCCGAGATCCTCGTACATTCGACGATTGATCAGGCTCTTCGCGATGAGATGCGTTCCCATCGCGATGACCAAGGTGCTGATAAACCGCCGGACGCGCGAAATCGTGATCAACCGAGTCCGGATTTTCTGACGCGCGTACGCCATGTGCCGGGCTTCCTCGATAACATGGATATAGCAAGCCCTGCGGATGGGCGCGGCAACGTCTTCGCTCGCCATCCAGTCGCGTTGCATGACGTCGAAGATCTCTTCTCCGGCCAGCACGATTCCGTACGCCACCTCGTCCCACGCGATGGTCCGAAACAGCCATCCGAAAAAATCCAGTGAGCGGTCGCGCCTATAGAAATGCGATCCGATGCTGTCGATGACGTTGACGAACATCAACGAGTGCAGATTCTCGTCGGCGCATTCATTGAACAGAAACTTGACGTCCGAGCGGGCGGGGTCCGCGCTGTGGCTCGCCCGCAGCAATGCCACCTGCAATCCCACCTCCAGCCAGATTCCGACGCCCAGGAACTGCGCAACCTCGCTTCTGGTGAGGCGGACGCGCTCCGGCTCGGTCATGGAGTCCCACGTAGCGGTGCCGAACAGAGGCGACCACTCAGGTGTCATCCCGTGAAATTCGACGCCACCTGAATCGGGTTCGCAAACTAGGGGGTCCCGCGGATCGAATGAGAGGCGCTTGGCCGATTCCAAGAGAGTCTCGAATATCGCATCGCTTCCGGATGTCGTCATCCTTTCTTTACTCCTATATTCCGTTCCAATCGAATCTCGAATCGATTAGAGCTAATGTGATTATCTCGGGCGCAAAAACTCACCTTGCGCTCTGTCTCAACTGTGTTCCGCCCGGCATTCGAGTCGGTTACAACAGCCATCGCAGCGTACCCCGCCACCGACTCGACGATCAGGTTGCGGCATCCACTGAATTGATCTCGAATGTTTCGGCGTTTTTCATGAGAATTCAAGTAACACGCAGTTGTTCTGGGAAACCATGGCGCTGACGCTCTTGAACGAGTCGACGCCGACCACCGCGCTCGCCGCAATCGCAATCGTGCTCGACTCCCAGATCATGTCATCGGCACATGGAGCCTGCGCCTGGAATTCGGAGCGATCGCCGCCCTCGGTGCAGCACTGGTCCGCAAGAGATCCGCGCTGCTCGCGTTCGCCACCCCAACCGGCCGATACCGACGCATCAGACCCGGAGTCGCCCGTGCTCACCGCCCCGGCGGTGCACCGGGACCGAGGTCGGCACCGGGTCGCACTGGGCATGGACGATCCGCGTCGGCAGCTCGTCCGTGAATCGCGCTCCGGTTAGAGGGTCGACGACGGCGTCGGGGCGCGGGGTTCGGAAGAACACGAACGATTTACCGCCCACCTGGGAGATGGGGTTGCCGCGAGGCCCGTATTCGACCTCGGCGTGAGGCATTCTCAGGGCGAGTTCGTGGACATCTTCGACCCGCGCGTGCCGCGGTTTCGCCGCCATCACAGCAGTGATGGTGTCATGTCCCGCTCCGAGTAGGCCACGGCATCGATCGTCATACCGTTCGGGCACCGAGAAAAGGGGCTCGGCGAGATGGTTCTCGCCGAGCCCCTCCGTCAACGGTGGTGGGTCGTCAGACCGTGAAACCGAGGGCGCGCAACTGCTCGCGGCCGTCCTCGGTGATCTTGTCGGGGCCCCACGGCGGGAGCCACACCCAGTTGATCTTCAATTCGTTGCACAGCCCGCTGCGCACGAGTGCACCGCGAGACTGGTCCTCTATGACGTCGGTCAGCGGGCACGCCGCCGACGTGAGGGTCATGTCGAGGGTCACGACGTCCTCGTCCTCGGTGATCCCGTACACCAGGCCGAGATCGACGACGTTGATGCCGAGTTCGGGATCGACGACGTCACGCATCGCCTCCTCGAGCTCCTCGAGGCGTTTCGGGTCGGTGATCGCACCCGATGCGGCGGGCGCGGATTCGCCGCCCTGGTCCGCCGGCGCCTGCTCCGGTGCGGCTGCGGCGTCCGCCTGCGGCGTCTGCGTCTCGCTCATGATGCCTGTCCTCCGATTCGAGCTGGTTCGCCGTCTGCTGTCGGAACGGCCGAATCCTGTTCGTCCACGACGCGGTCGTCCACTATCTGAACAACCGCGTCCTTGAATGCCATCCATCCCAGCAACGCGCACTTCACGCGGGCCGGGTACTTCGAGACGCCGACGAAGGCGATGCCGTCCCCGAGGACGTCCTCGTCACCCTCGACGGTACCGCGGCTGCTGACCATTTCGTTGAACGCGGCAACGGTCTGCAGCGCCTGCTCGACGGGCATCCCCACCACCTGATCGGTGAGCACCGACGTCGACGCCTGGCTGATGGAGCAGCCCTGGCCGTCGTACGACACATCCACCACCGTGCCGTCGTCGGCGAGTTGCACGCGCAACGTCACCTCGTCGCCGCACGTCGGGTTGACGTGATGGACTTCGGCGCCGAACGGTTCACGAAGGCCGCGGCCGTGGGGATGCTTGTAGTGGTCCAGGATCACTTCCTGGTACATCTGTTCCATTCTCATGCAGGAACCTCCCCGAAGAACTCCTGGGCACGCCGCACCGCCGCCGCAAGAGCGGCGACCTCGTCGACCGTGTTGTACAACGCGAACGACGCCCTCGCCGTGGCCGCGACACCGAAATGCCGGTGCAGGGGCCAGGCACAGTGATGGCCGACGCGGATGGCGACGCCCTCGTCGTCGAGGATCTGGCCGAGATCATGCGCGTGGATCCCGTCGACCACGAACGACACTGCCCCACCACGGTTCTCGGCGGTCGTGGGTCCGATGATGTGCACGCCGTCAATGGCGCCGAGCGCTGCCAGTGCCGCCTCGACCAGGGTGTGCTCGTGCGCGGCGACTGCGTCCATCCCGATCTCGTCGAGATACCGGACCGCGGCGCCGAGACCGACCACCTGCGAAGTCATCGGAACGCCGGCCTCGAACCGCTGCGGCGGCGGCGCGTAGGTGGTGCGTTCCATCGTGACGGTCTCGATCATCGAGCCGCCGGTGATGAACGGCGGCATCGCGTTCAGCAGTTCGCGGCGCCCGTACAGGACACCCACGCCGGACGGGCCGAGCATCTTGTGCCCGGAGAACGCCGCGTAGTCGACTCCGAGCGCGTGGAAGTCCACCGCCATGTGCGGGACGGACTGGCAGGCGTCGAGCACCACCAGTGCGCCGACCGCGCGGGCGCGGCGGACCAGTTCCTCGACCGGTGCCACCGCCCCGGTCACGTTGGACTGGTGGGTGAACGACACGACCTTGACGGCATCGGTCAGCTCGAGCGAGTCGAGATCGATGCGGCCGTCGTCGGTGACGCCGTACCAGCGCAACGTGGCACCGGTGCTGCGCGCAAGCTCCTGCCACGGCACCAGATTGGCGTGATGCTCGAGCTCGGTGATGACGATCTCGTCGCCGGGACCGAGGTGCCGTTCGAAGCGATCGTCGCCGAGGACGTGGGTGACGAGGTTGAGGGACTCCGTCGCGTTCTTGGTGAACACGAGTTCGTCGCTGTCGGCGCCGACGAACTCGGCGATCGCCGCACGCGCGTTCTCGTACGCGTCCGTGGCCTCTTCGGCGAGCTGGTGAGCGCCTCGGTGCACGGCGGCGTTACAGGTGGTGAGAAACTCCCTCTCGGCGTCGAGCACCTGATTCGGGCGCTGCGATGTGGCACCCGAATCGAGGTACACCAGCGGTTTTCCGTCGCGGACCGTACGCGCCAGGATCGGGAAGTCCTCCCGGATCCGGGTGACGTCGAATACGCGCACCGAGGTGGTCATCTGCGTTTATGCTCCTTGCGTTGCTGCAGCCTGGGTGAAGCGCTCGTAGCCGTTCGCCTCGAGCTCGTCGGCCAGTTCCGGCCCGCCCGACTCGACGACGCGACCGCCGACGAACACGTGGACGTACTCCGGCTTGATGTACCGGAGGATGCGCGTGTAGTGCGTGATCAGCAGGATTCCGCCGTGCTCGCGCTCCTTGTAGCGGTTCACACCCTCGGAGACGACGCGCAGGGCGTCGACGTCGAGTCCGGAGTCGGTCTCGTCGAGGATCGCGATCTTCGGCTTCAGCAGGCCGAGCTGCAGGATCTCGTGGCGCTTCTTCTCACCGCCGGAGAAACCTTCGTTGACACTGCGCTCGCCGAACGAGGGGTCGATGTCGAGTTCGGTCAGCGCCTCCTTGACCTCCTTCACCCAGTGGCGGAGCTTCGGGGCCTCGCCACGGACGGCGGTGGCCGCGGTGCGCAGGAAGTTCGACATCGAGACGCCGGGAACCTCGACGGGGTACTGCATCGCGAGGAACAGTCCCGCGCGGGCCCGCTCGTCGACGCTCATCTCGAGGACGTCCTCACCGTTGAGGGTGATGGACCCCGAGGTGATCTGGTACTTGGGGTGACCCGCGATGGCGTACGACAGCGTCGACTTGCCGGAACCGTTGGGCCCCATGATCGCGTGCGTCTCGCCGGACCGAACCGTCAGGTTCACACCCTTGAGGATGTTGATCGGTTCGGCGTTCTCGTCGGTGTTCGCGACGTCGACGTGCAGGTCCTTGATTTCCAGGACCGAGGTTTCGGGGGTGGAAGCGTCAGGGGTAGACATTGTGATCCTTCGAAGAAATGGGAAGTAATGGTCCGGCGGCGCGGCTCAGACGCCGACTGCGGCGAGTTCCGCCTCGACGGCAGCCTCGAGACGCTCGCGGATCTCGGCGACGGCGATCTTGTTGATGATCTCGTGGAAGAACCCGCGCACGACGAGTCGCCGTGCCGCGTCCTCGGGGATTCCGCGGGCGCGCAGGTAGAACAACTGCTCGTCGTCGAATCGACCCGTGGCGCTGGCGTGGCCGGCACCCACGATCTCGCCGGTCTCGATCTCCAGGTTCGGGACCGAGTCAGCGCGGGCACCGTCCGTGAGGACGAGGTTGCGGTTCAGCTCGAACGTGTCGGTGCCTTCGGCCGCCGCACGGATCAGCACGTCGCCGACCCACACGGTGTGGGCGTCGGGCTTCCCCGACTCCGGATCACCCTGCAGGGCGCCCTTGTAGACCACGTTGGACTTGCAGTGCGGCTGCGAGTGATCCACCAGCAGTCGCTGCTCGAAGTGCTGTCCCGCGTCGGCGAAGTACAGACCGAGCAGTTCGGCGTCGCCGCCGGGACCGTCGTATTTGACGGTCGCGGACAGGCGGACGAGGTCGCCGCCGAGGCTCACGGCGTTGTGCCGCAGGACCGCGTCCCGGCCGAGGCGCGCGTGATGCGACGCCACGTGCACGGTGTCGTCCGCCCAGTCCTGGACGGCGACGACGGTGAGGTGGGCGCTGTCGCCGAGCACGAATTCGACATTCTCGGCGAACGTGCCGCTGCCGCGCTGGTCGATGACGACGGTCGCCTTCGCGAACGCGTCGAGCCGGATCTGCAGGTGCCCGAAGGCGACCTTGCCCTCGCCCGGGCCCGTGATCGTGATGTTGATCGTCTCCGCGACCTCGACCTCGCGGCCGACGGTCACGACGGTCGCCGTCTCGAAACCCGAGTACGCCTGTGCGGCAACACGGTCGGCGGGAACGCCGGCCTTGCCCAGCCGGTCGTCGTCGCGGCCGACGGTCTCGACCTTCACGGAGTCCGGGCCTGCGACGTCGACGGTGGCCGTGCCGCTCGCCACGGCCGATCCGTCGTGCAGTCCGCGCAGACGGCGCAGCGGGGTGAACCGCCAGACCTCGTCACGACCACCGGGGATCTCGAACGCGTTGACGTCGAACGACGTGAAGACCTCGCCCTTGTTGGCGATCGGCGAGCCGGTGGACGTCCGCGCTATCCGCGGATTCTCGCCGGCGACGGCTCCCGTGACTCCGAGATTCTGGACACCAGTTTCTGGCGTGGTCACTAACCCACCGCCCCTTCCATCTGCAGTTCGATCAGGCGGTTCAGTTCCAGGGCGTACTCCATCGGGAGTTCCTTGGCGATCGGCTCGACGAAGCCGCGCACGACCGTGGCCATGGCCTCGTCCTCGGTGAGCCCGCGGCTCATCAGGTAGAACAGCTGGTCGTCGCTCACCTTCGACACGGTGGCCTCGTGACCCATGGTCACGTCGTCCTCCCGGATGTCGACGTAGGGGTAGGTGTCCGAGCGGCTGATCTGATCGACCAGCAGGGCGTCACACTTGACCGTCGACTTGGAGCCGTGGGCGCCCTTGTTGACCTGGACGAGTCCGCGGTAGGACGCGCGGCCGCCGCCGCGGGCCACCGACTTGCTGATGATGGTCGACGACGTGTGCGGCGCGAGGTGCAGCATCTTCGCACCGGTGTCCTGGTGCTGGCCCTCACCGGCGAATGCCACGGAGAGAACCTCGCCGCGGGCGTGCTCGCCCATCATCCAGACGGCCGGGTACTTCATGGTGACCTTGGAACCGATGTTGCCGTCGATCCACTCCATGGATCCGCCGGCCTCCACCTTGGTCCGCTTGGTGACCAGGTTGTAGACGTTGTTCGACCAGTTCTGGATGGTCGTGTAGCGGCAGTGGCCGCCCTTCTTCACGATGATCTCGACCACCGCGGAGTGCAGCGAGTCGGACTTGTAGATCGGTGCCGTGCAGCCCTCGACGTAGTGCACCGAGGCGCCCTCGTCGACGATGATCAGGGTCCGCTCGAACTGGCCCATGTTCTCCGTGTTGATGCGGAAGTAGGCCTGCAGCGGGATGTCGACGTGCACGCCCGGCGGGACGTAGATGAACGAGCCACCCGACCACACCGCGGTGTTCAGCGCGGAGAACTTGTTGTCGCCGGCCGGGATGACCGTGCCGAAGTACTCCCGGAACAGTTCGGGATGCTGCTTCAGACCCGTGTCGGTGTCGAGGAAGATGACGCCCTGCGACTCGAGGTCCTCACGGATCGAGTGGTAGACGACCTCCGACTCGTACTGCGCCGCGACACCGGCGACGAGGCGCTGCTTCTCGGCCTCGGGGATGCCCAGCTTGTCGTACGTGTTCTTGATGTCCTCGGGCAGGTCTTCCCAGCTCTCGGCCTGCTTCTCACTCGAGCGCACGAAGTACTTGATGTTGTCGAAGTGGATGCCTTCGAGGTCCGATCCCCAGTTCGGCATCGGCTTCTTGTCGAAGGTCTTCAGCGCACGCAGACGGATGTCGAGCATCCAGTCCGGTTCGCTCTTCTTCGCCGAGATGTCGCGCACGACGTCTTCGGACAGACCGCGCTGCGCACTGGCACCGGCCTCGTCGGAATCGGACCAGCCGTACCCGTAATGCCCGAGTGACGCGATGGTCTCTTCCTGCGTGAGCGGCTCGGCGTTGGCCGACGCAGTGGATGTCACCTGGTCTGATGTGACGGTCATGCGAGCTCCTTCCGGAGTCTTGTTACGAGACCGGCGAGGGCTGGTCGCCGGTGGAAAACAGGTTGCTGACTAGGGGATCTATCGGGATAGCGTTGCTATTTGGGGCCGGACGGTGGGACGAGTGGAACGTGGGTGGTGCAGGCGCAGTCGCCGTTCGCGATGGTCGCGAGCCGCTGGACGTGGGTGCCGAGCAGTTGGGCGAACGCGGCCTGCTCGGCTTCGCACAGTTCCGGGAATTCCTCGGCGACGTGCGAGACCGGGCAGTGGTGCTGGCAGATCTGCACGCCGTTGCCGACCGGGCGGGTCGAGGCCGCGAATCCGGCGGTGGTGAACGCGTCGGCGATGGCGTCGGCGGTGGTTTCGAGGCCTTCGGCGCTCTGATCCGCGGCCGGGGTGACGTCGCCGACGATCGCCTGCACTCGGCGGCGAGCGAATTCGGTGATCGCGGCGTCTCCCCCGACCTCCCGCAGTTGGCGCATGGCCGCGCCCGCGAGGTCGTCGTACGCGTGACCGAGTCTGCCGCGGCCTTTGGCAGTGATCTGGAAGTATTTGGCGGGCCGTCCCCGTCCGCGGTGACGCACGGCGACGGAGGACGCCTCGCGCGCCTCGCCGGATTCGAGGAGTGCGTCGAGATGGCGACGGACGCCTGCGGCGCTCAGGCCCAGGCGGGTTCCGATTTCCGACGCGGTGATGGGTCCCTCCTCGAGGAGGAGCTTCACGACGGCCGCGCGGGTGTGCCCTTCGTGGCCCACGGCGACGGGTGACGCGGTTGCGACAGGCGCCGCCGAAGGAGGCGCGTGAACTGCGCTTTCCTTCGCTGCACGTGGTGTCGTATCCGTTTTCACAACACCAGTGTGACGGAATTCCGATCGCAGGTCTACTAAGGGTGCCCTGCCTTACACCTGTGATTATGTGCCGCCCGGGCGCGGGAATACTGGCCGAACCGGCCGTGTTCGGCGCACCGCTACGCTGCCTGTGTGCCGCAGACCCCCGAGAACCCGGAGCCGACCCGCGCGGAGCCGACCTTGACGGCTCGCGCCGCTCTTCGACATCCGGCCGAGCTCGTCCGGCGGGCGCTGGGCATCGACGGACCCTCCCCCCGCTCGTCGGTGGCGGCCGCGCTGCACGGCGACGAACCGGAGACCGCAGGCCTGAACGGGCAGGAGACCGCGCAGCTCCGCGGCATCCGCCGGTTCGGCGCGACCGGCGCCGTCCTGATGGCCGTCGGCGCACTGGGCGCCGGCGCCCAACCGGTACTGCAGAACCCCGTCCAAGGGCTGCGCATCATCGGACTTCCCGCCCGGATCCCCAGCGTCGCGCTGACCCTCGCCATGACCGGCACGGTGATGATCGTGCTTGCGTGGCTGCTGCTCGGACGGTTCGCGATCGGCAGCCTGCAGTCGGGGGCCGTGCGCCGCCTCAACCGGTCCCAGCTCGACCGCACCCTGTTGCTGTGGATCATCCCGCTGTCCGTCGCGCCGCCGATGTTCAGCAAGGACGTGTACTCGTACCTCGCGCAGAGCGAGATCGCGGCCCGCGGGCTCGACCCCTACGCCATCGGTCCCGCGGGCGCTCTCGGCGTCGATCACGTCCTGACCCGCACCGTGCCGACGATCTGGCGGGACACACCGGCGCCGTACGGCCCACTGTTCCTCTGGATGGGTCGCGGGATCAGCTGGCTGACCGGCGAGAACATCGTCGCGGGAATCTTCCTGCACCGGCTGCTCGCGCTCGCCGGTGTGGCCATGATCGTGTGGGCGCTCCCCCGCCTTGCACGCCGCTGCGGCGTCGCCGAGGTCAGCGCCCTCTGGCTGGGCGCCGCCAACCCCCTGCTGCTGTTCCACCTGGTCGCCGGGATCCACAACGAGGCGCTGATGCTCGGCCTCATGCTGGCCGGGATCGAACTGGCGCTGCGGGCCGTCGAACGGGCGGATCCGATCCGCGGGCAGTCCCTTCTCCTGCTGCTGTCGGGGGCGGCGCTCATCGCCCTGTCGTCGACGATCAAGATCCCCTCCCTGCTCGCGCTGGGATTCGTCGGGATGGCGCTGGCCAGGCGATGGGGCGGAACCCCGAAAGCGGTGCTCACCGCGGCCGCACTGCTCGGCGGGGTGGCCCTGGTGGTCACCCTCGTCATCAGCACGTCCAGCGGGCTCGGCATCGGCTGGGTGCACACGCTCGGCACGGCGAACGCGGTCCGCAGCTGGATGTCGATTCCCACGCTCCTCGGGCTGGGCACCGGACTGGCCGGGGTTCTGCTGGGCCTCGGCGATCACACGACGGCGGTGCTGAGCCTGACCCGGCCGATCGCCGCCGTCGCTGCGGCGTTCATCACACTCCGGATGCTCGTCGCCACCCTCGTCGGCCGCATCCACGCGGTCGGCGCGCTCGGACTGTCCCTCGGCGCGGTCGTCCTGCTGTTCCCCGTGGTGCAGCCCTGGTATCTGCTGTGGGCGGTCCTGCCGCTCGCCGCCTGGGCCACTGCACCCGCGTTCCGGGTCCCCGCGATCGTCTTCTCGTCCATCGTCAGCGTCATCCTGATGCCGAACGGCGGCGAGTACCAGCCCTTCGTCATCGTCCAGGCCGCCATCGCCACCATCTTCACGGCGGGAACGCTGATCGTGATCACCCGCAACCGCCTGCCGTGGCGGGTCGGTCCGGGGCAGCAACAGGCCGTGCCGGAACCGCAGGATCCGCCCCGGGACGACGCCGGCGCGGAAAGCCGGGGCACCGGCCGGGTCACACCCGGCCAGGGCTTACGCTGATTCCCCGTGACCTCGCGAACGCCCGGATCGGCGCAACCTGCTGTACGCCTGGAAGGCGTGGTGAAGACCTTCGACGGTGTGAGGGCCGTCGACGGGCTCGATCTCACCGTCGAACCGGCACAGGTCGTGGCGTTGCTCGGTCCCAACGGCGCGGGTAAGACCACCACCGTCGAAATGTGTGAGGGTTTCGTCCGCCCCGACAGCGGCACCGTGCGCGTCCTCGGACTCGACCCCATCGCCGATGCCGGCGCCGTCCGGGCCCGGATCGGTGTGATGCTGCAGGGCGGCGGCGCGTACCCCGGTTCCCGCGCCGGCGAGATGCTCGACCTGGTCGCCGCCTACTCCGCCGACCCCCTCGACCCCGACTGGTTGCTGCGCAGCCTCGGCCTCGAGGAGGCGCGTCGCACCCCGTACCGCCGGCTGTCCGGCGGGCAGCAGCAACGCCTTTCCCTGGCCTGCGCGCTGGTCGGCCGCCCCGAACTGGTCTTCCTCGACGAACCCACCGCCGGGCTCGACGCCCAGGCCCGCCTGCTGGTGTGGGAACTGATCGACGCGCTGCGCCGCGACGGCGTCAGCGTGCTGCTGACGACGCATCTGATGGACGAGGCCGAGGAACTCGCGGACCGGCTCGTCATCATCGATCACGGGTCGATCGTCGCTGCCGGAACGCCCGCCGAGGTCACCAGCCGCGGCGCCGAAGGCCAGTTGCGGCTCACCGCGCCCGCCGGTCTCGACACCGGACCGCTCGCACGGACCCTCCCCGACGGCTTCCGGGTGGCCGAGTCCGGACCGGGGACCTACCTCGTCGAGGGGCCGATCGACCCGAAGGTGGTGGCCTCCGTCGCGTCGTGGTGCGCCGATCTGGACGCCCTGATCAGCGACATCCGCGTCGACCAGCGCAGCCTCGAGGACGTCTTCCTCGAACTCACCGGCCGGGAACTGAGGGGATGACGATGAGCACCAGTGACCGTCTGACGGAGAATCGTTTCGCCCCCGGCACGTTCACCCCCGATCCCCGCCCGAGCGGCGCGGCGGTCATGCTGCGGGCGCAGACCGCGCTCGAGCTGAAACTGCTCCTGCGTAACGGCGAACAGCTGCTCCTGACGATGTTCATCCCGATCACGCTGCTGATCGGGCTGTGCCTGCTGCCCATCGGCGACCTCGGAACGTCGCGCGTCGACAAGGTGGTGCCCGCCGTGATGATGGTGGCCGTGATGTCCACCGCGTTCACCGGGCAGGCGATCGCGGTCGGGTTCGACCGCCGGTACGGTGCCCTCAAACGGCTCGGCGCGACTCCCCTGCCCAAGTGGGGAATCATCGCCGGGAAGAGCGCCGCGGTGGTCATCGTCGTCGCCCTGCAATCCGTCCTCCTCGGCGTGATCGGGCTGGCTCTCGGCTGGCGTCCGAGTGCGTGGGGACTCGTCCTCGGCGCCGTGATCATCGCGCTGGGCACCGTGACGTTCGCGGCGATGGGCCTGCTGCTCGGCGGCACCCTCCGCGCCGACATCGTCCTCGCCCTCGCCAACATCCTGTGGTTCGTGATGGTCGGTGTCGGCAGTGTGGTGTTCGCCACCGGCGACCTCCCGTGGCTTCTCCACACCGGGGCCCGGCTGATTCCGTCCGGAGCGCTCGCGCACGCGCTGGACGCCGCACTGTCGGGTTCGGTGGACGTGCTCAGCGTCGTGGTCCTCGCCGTCTGGGGCGCGGCCGCGGGGGCCCTGGCCGCAAGGACGTTCCGATTCACGTGATCCGTCGACTCACGGCCCGCCGCGCGGGCACCGTTCTCGCTGTTCTGCTCGCCGTTCTCTGGGGTGGCGCGCTGCCCGCGGGCGCCGCACCGCAGTGGGGTCCGCCTGCGGCGCCGAATCCGTTCCTCGGACCCGCGGGCACGTCCACGATGCACGGCGACGCGGGGTCCACCGACGTGACGCCGCTGCCCGGTCCCGGCACCGGCCCGGTCACGCTGTCCGCGTACCCGCTCGTGTCCGCGTGCCCGACCCTCCTGCAGGGTTCCGACCGGCTCGTCGTCGCCCTGTGCACGTCCGTGGCCGGCCAGGTTCCCACCGTGCACCTGATCGACCCCGCGGCCCCGGCGGCGCCGTTCGGCGGCTCGCTCGCCACGTTCGCGCTGGCGAAGGGCAGCCTGCTCGGTGGCGTGTACGCGTTCCTCGACAACGACAACCGCCTGGTCGTCGTCGACGGCAACCGTCAGCTACTGCGCCTCGGACATTCGAAGGACCCCGCAGGCCAGTGGCGGATCACCGTCGACTCGCACGTCGATCTGTCCGGCAGTGTTCCCCAGGGCGACAACGTGACCGGGCTGACTCCGGACTGGCAGGGCAACGTCTGGTTCGCGACGGGCGGCGGTGTCGTCGGAGCCGTGGATCGCGGCGGTGTCGCGCACACCCTGCCGCTGGCCGCGGGCGAGCAGGTGCAGAACAGCATCTCCACCTCGCCGGCAGGCGCCGCGGTCGCGACCACGCACGCCCTGTACCAGTTCGCGCTCCGCGACGGCGAGGTCCGTCTGGATTGGCGCCGCGAGTACGACCGCGGACCGGACCGTAAGCCGGGGCAGCTGAGCCACGGCACGGGCTCCACCCCCACCTACTTCGGACCGTCCACCGGCAGCGATTTCGTCGCGATCGTCGACAACGCCGACCCGCAGGTGAATCTCCGGGTCTTCCGCGCCGATTCCGGCGACGAGATCTGCACCCTCCCGGTGCTCGGCAACCCGGGCGGCAGCGAGAACTCGCCGATCGGCATCGGCAACTCGGTGTACGTCGCCGGGACGTACGGCTACCCGTATCCCACCGTCCCGGACGGGGCGGGACCGGCCGTTCCGACGAACGCGCCCTTCACCGGCGGCATGACGCGGGTGGACATCGACCCGATCGGCTGCCACCAGGTGTGGAGCAACGACGTCCGCAGCGCCGCGGTCCCGCACCTGTCGACCGGCGACGGCCTGCTGTACACCGTGATCCGCCAGGGGTTCGACGTCACGACACCCCTGGACGGTTTCGCGTTCGCGGTGATCGACCCGTCCGACGGCTCCGTCGAGCACACCAGCCCACTCCCCGGCACCGCCGTCAACGACACCCTGCAGATGTCCGGACTCGTCACCGATACCGGCGACTTCTGGCAGGGCACGGTGACCGGCATCCTGCGCATTCGCGGCGAGTAGCACGAAGTCGGCTGCGCCGCCACCGGCCCAACGACACGCTGTAGTTGACCGCCCTCTACCATCGATGCCGTGCTGTATCGCGGGTTTCTGAGCCTGGTAGACCGTCTCCCCCTTCCGTCGCTGACCGTGCAGCGTGTCATCGCGTTCGCGGTGATCCTCACGCAGGGCGGCATCGCCGTCACCGGGGCCGTCGTCCGGGTGACGGCCTCCGGCCTCGGCTGCCCCACGTGGCCGCAGTGCTTCCCCGGCAGCTTCGTGCCGGTCGGGCACGGCGAGGTCGCCGTCGTCCACCAGGCGGTCGAATTCGGCAACCGGCTGCTGACGTTCGTCGTCGTCGTGGCCGCGGCCCTGATCGTCCTCGCGGTCACCCGCGCGCGCCGCCGCAAAGAGGTCCTCGTCTACGCGTGGATGATGCCTCTCGGCACCGTCGTGCAGGCCGTCATCGGCGGTGTCACGGTGCTCACCGGACTGCTGTGGTGGACGGTCGCGGTGCACCTGCTCGCATCCATGGCGATGGTGTGGCTGGCGACCGTGATGTACGCGAAGATCTGCGAACCGGACGACGCCCCGGCGATCGACGTGATCCCGGCACCGCTGCGCTGGCTCACCGCGCTGTCGGCGGTCGCGCTGGCCGGGGTCCTCGCCGCCGGAACGCTGGTCACGGGTGCGGGACCGCACGCGGGAGACAAGAGTCTCGACCGCGTGGTTCCCCGCCTCGAGGTGGAAATCGTCACGCTCGTGCACCTGCATGCGCAACTGCTCGTGGGTTATCTGGCGTTGCTGGTCGGCCTGTGCTTCGGTCTGTACGCCGTCGGCGCCGGCCGCGCGGTGAAGGTCCGGGTGCAGGTTCTGCTCGCGCTGGTGGTGGCGCAGGCGCTGATCGGGCTGGTCCAGTTCTTCACGGACGTTCCCGCCGCCCTGGTGGCGTTCCACGTCGCGGGGGCCGGGCTGTGCACCGCGGCCACCGCGGCGGTGTGGGCCGCGGGACGCACCCGCGAGTACGTCACGCAGCCCGACACCGCGAGCGTCTAGCGCTCGTTGCGGGCCTTCGGGAACCGGGTCTGCCGCGCGACCCAGCCGGCCATCTTCTGGATGTGACCCTTGCGGGGCGTGACGATGCTGGTGATCGCGCGGTCCCACTCCGAGACGGTGACGGCGTCGAGCGAGGCGACGACGGCGTTCGCGGTGGCGAGATCCTCGACGACCTGGTCACCGAGGATGCCGTCGGCTCCGACGAGGGTGATCCGGACGCCGGCGAGCCCGATGGGCTGGATGACGGCGCTGGCCGAACCGCCGTGCTCGGCGACGAACTTCTTGATCGCGTCGACCGTGTGGGACGGCAGCGAAGGCGCCGGGCTCGAGGGGGCCTGTTCCGCATGGGTGTCGGTACTCATGGTCCGAGAATACTGGGCGGTAGTCGTGCCGTGTCCGCCAGGCTCCGTGCGGCGGGCCGCGCCGTGTAGAACTGAAACCATGCGCGCTATACAGGTTTCCCGTCTCGGTGGTCCCGACGTCCTCGAACTGGTAGAGGTTCCCGAACCCGAGATCGGAGCGACGGATCTGCTCGTTCGTACCGACGCGATCGGCATCAACTTCATCGACACGTACTTCCGGACGGGGCTGTATCCGCGGCCGCTGCCCTACGTTCCCGGCGACGAGGGCTCCGGCGTCGTGGAGGCCGTCGGCGGCGATGTTGCGGATTTCGCGCCCGGCGACCGGGTGGCCTGGTGCGCCGCTCCCGGCAGCTACGCGGAGAAGGTGGCCGTGCCCGCGGCGGCCGCGATCGCCGTCCCCGACTCCGTGCCCGCCCCGCAGGCCGCCTCTGCGCTGCTGCAGGGCATGACCGCCCACTACCTGGCCCACTCCACGTACCCAATCCAGTCCGGCGACACCGTCCTCGTCCACGCCGGGGCGGGCGGAGTCGGTCTGATCCTCACCCAGATGGCGACGACGCTGGGCGCCCGGGTGATCACCACGGTGTCCTCCGACGCGAAGGAGCAGCTGTCCCGTGACGCCGGAGCCCACGAGGTGCTGCGCTACGACGACGACATCGCGGCCCGGGTGCGGGAACTGACCGACGGCGAGGGCGTCGCAGCCGCGTACGACGGTGTCGGCGCGTCCACGTTCGAGGCCAGTCTCGCGTCGGTGCGGATCCGGGGAACGGTCGCGCTGTTCGGTGCGGCGAGCGGGCCGGTGCCGCCGTTCGATCCGCAGCGACTGAACCCGGCAGGTTCGCTGTTCCTCACCCGGCCGACGCTCGCGCACCACGTCCGCAACCGGGAGGAACTGACGTGGCGGGCGGGAGACGTGTTCGCCGCCCTCGCCGACGGTGCACTCACGGTCCGGGTGGGAGCGGAGTACCCGCTCGAGCGGGCGGAGGAGGCGCACCGCGACCTCGAGGCGCGGGCGACGACGGGATCGATCGTGCTGGTGCCCTGAGACGAAGCGGGGTCAGCTCAGCAGGCTGCCGACGGTCTGCAGTCCCAGCACCGAGTCGACGGCGAGCCCGACGAAGACGATGGCCAGGTAGTTGTTGGACTGCAGGAACAGGCGGAGCGGTTTCACGGCCGCTCCGCCGCGGACGCTGCGGTACAGCTGATGGGCCATGAGCAGGAACCAGGCGCCGGCGACGAGGGTCACGGCCGCGTACACGACTCCGGCGGCGGGGACGAGCACCAGCGACGTGATCACCATCGCCCAGCTGTACAGCAGGATCTGCTTGGTGACGTGCTCCTCCGTGGCGATCACCGGCAGCATCGGGACACCGGCCGCCTTGTAGTCCTCCTTGTAGCGCATCGCGAGCGCCCAGGTGTGCGGCGGCGTCCAGAAGAAGATGACCAGGAACAGCACGATGGGCTGCCAGCTCAGCGATCCGGTGACCGCCGACCAGCCGACCATGACGGGCATGCAGCCCGCGGCGCCGCCCCAGACGACGTTCTGCCAGGTCCGGCGCTTGAGCACCATCGTGTACACGAGCACGTAGAACGCGATGGTCAGGACGACCAGACACCCGGCGAGCAGGTTCGCCCGCCACCACAACCACAGGAACGACGCGACCCCGAGGGTCATGCCGAACACGAACGCGTGCGACGTCGGAACCGCGTCGCGGGCCAGCGGCCGCCGCGCGGTGCGCTTCATGACCTTGTCGATGTCGGCGTCGACGACGCAGTTGAGGGAGTTTGCGCTCGCCGCACCCATCCATCCGCCGAACAGCGTGCTGAGGATCAGCAGGATGTCGACGTTGCCGCGGTCGGCCAGCAGCATCGCCGGGATGGTCGCGACCAGCAGCAGTTCGATCACCCGCGGCTTGGTCAACGCGATGTAGGCCAAGACCTTGCCCGTGACGCGACCCAGCACCGTGTCGGTGCCGGTCGCGCGGGGGGCGGGGCTGGGGCTGCCGAAGCCGTGTCCGCTCGGCTGATGCCCTGTCCGCACGTTCTCTCCTCGCACCACGCGTAATTCCACATCCGAATGCCGGTGCCTGCTCCCGAAGTCCTTCGCGACGGCCGGCCGTTCTACTACAAACGATGGTAGACCGCCGTAATGCGCGAACCGAATCGACCCGGATACGACCGCGCACTAGGCTGGAGTCGCACAAGAGGCCCACGCATCCTCAGGCTCCACGTTCACCCATGTCAGGAGACTTCTGCCCGTGTCGATCACAGACGACATCCACGTCCTCACGCAACCGGTTCATCCCGCCGACTGGACCGAACTGGACACCAAGGCCGTCGACACCATCCGGGTGCTCGCCGCCGATGCAGTGCAGAAGGTGGGCAACGGCCACCCCGGCACGGCCATGAGCCTGGCCCCCCTCGCCTACACCCTGTTCCAGCGCGTCATGCGTCACGACCCCACCGACGCCGACTGGATCGGCCGCGACCGGTTCGTGCTGTCCTGTGGACACTCCAGCCTCACCCTCTACATTCAGCTGTACCTCGCCGGTTACGGGCTGGAACTCGAAGACCTGGAAGCACTGCGCACCTGGGGCTCGAAGACCCCCGGCCACCCCGAGCACGGCCACACCCGCGGCGTCGAGATCACCACCGGGCCGCTGGGTCAGGGTCTGGCCTCCGCCGTCGGCATGGCCATGGCCGCCCGCCGTGAGCGCGGCCTGTTCGATCCCGAGCCCGCGCTCGGCGACAGCCCGTTCGATCACCACATCTACGTGATCGCCTCCGACGGCGACATCGAGGAAGGCGTCACCTCCGAGGCGTCGTCCATCGCCGGTGTGCAGCAGCTCGGCAACCTGACGCTGATCTACGACGACAACAAGATCTCCATCGAGGACGACACCGCCATCGCGCTGTCCGAGGACACCGCCGCCCGCTACGAGGCGTACGGCTGGCACGTGCAGATCGTCGAGGGTGGCGAGAACGTCGTCGCCATCGAGGAGGCCCTGAACAAGGCCCGCGAGGTCACCGACAAGCCGTCGCTGGTCCTGCTCCGGACGATCATCGGCTACCCGGCACCGAACAAGATGAACACGGGCGCAGCGCACGGCGCCGCCCTGGGCGCCGACGAGGTCGCCGCCGTCAAGAAGGCGCTCGGCTTCGATCCGGACAAGACGTTCGAGGTTGCCGACGAGGTCATCGCGCACACCCGCAAGGTCGTCGAGCGCGGTGCGCAGGCGCACAAGGAATGGCAGGCCCAGTACGACGAGTGGGCGCAGCGCGCCCCGGAGGGCAAGAAACTCCTCGACCGCCTGATCGGACGCGACCTGCCCGCCGGCTGGGCCGACGTGCTGCCGATGTGGGAGCCCGACGCGAAGGGTCTCGCCACCCGGAAGGCGTCCGCCGCCGTCCTGAACGCCGTCGGACCGGTGCTGCCCGAGCTGTGGGGCGGCTCCGCCGACCTCGCGGAGAGCAACAACACCACCATCAAGGGCGCCGACTCGTTCGGTCCCAAGTCCATTTCCACCAGCATGTGGAACGCGGAACCCTACGGTCGCACCCTGCACTTCGGTGTCCGCGAGCACGCCATGGGCTCGATCCTCAACGGCATCGCCCTGCACGGTCCGACCCGCCCCTACGGCGGCACGTTCCTCGTCTTCAGCGACTACATGCGTCCCGCCGTCCGGCTGGCCGCGATCATGAAGACCGCGGTCACCTACGTGTGGACGCACGACTCCATCGGACTCGGCGAGGACGGTCCCACCCACCAGCCGATCGAGCACCTCGCGGCGCTGCGCGCCATCCCCGGCCTGTACGTCGTGCGGCCCGGCGACGCCAACGAGACCGCGCACGCGTGGCGCGCCGTTCTCGAGAAGGGCGCCGAAGAGGCCACCCGCGCTCCCGCCGGTCTCGCCCTGACCCGCCAGGACCTGCCGGTCCTCGAGGGCACCAGCTACGAGGGTGTCTCCCGCGGCGGTTACGTCCTCGCCGACGCGTCCGCCGGGGCACCGGAGGTCGTGCTCATCGGCACCGGCTCCGAGCTGCAGCTGGCCGTCGCCGCCCGCGAGGCGCTCGAGGCCGAGGGCATCCCCACCCGGGTCGTGTCCATGCCCTGCGTCGAGTGGTTCGACGCCCAGGACCAGGCCTACCGCGACGGCGTGCTGCCCCCGACCGTCAAGGCGCGGGTCGCCGTCGAGGCCGGCATCTCGATGCCGTGGTACCGCTTCGTCGGTGACGCAGGCGAAATCATCTCCATCGAGCATTTCGGCGCCTCCGCCGACCACAAGACCCTGTTCCGCGAGTTCGGCTTCACCGCCGAAGCCGTCACCGCCGCCGCACAGCGCTCGCTCGCACGCGTGAAGGGATAGAACGCCATGACTCAGAACCCCAACCTCCAGAAGCTCTCCGAAGCCGGCGTCTCGGTGTGGCTCGACGACCTCTCCCGTGACCGCATCGAGTCCGGCAACCTCGCCGAGCTCATCGCGACCAAGAGCATCGTCGGTGTCACCACCAACCCGTCGATCTTCCAGGCCGCGCTCAGCAAGGGCCACGTCTACGACGCACAGGTCCGCGAACTCGCCGAGCGCGGCGCCGACGTCGAGGCCACCATCCGCACGGTGACCACCGACGACGTCCGCGCCGCCTGCGACGTCCTCGCCCCGCAGTTCGAGGCGAGCCACGGCGTCGACGGCCGGGTGTCCATCGAGGTCGACCCGCGCCTGGCCCACGACGCCGACAAGACCGTCGCGCAGGCCGTCGAACTGTGGAAGATCGTCGACCGCCCGAACCTGTTCATCAAGATCCCGGCCACCGAGGCGGGGATCCCGGCGATCGCCAAGGTGCTCGGTGAGGGCATCAGCGTCAACGTCACGCTGATCTTCTCGGTGGAACGCTACGAACTCGTCATGGGCGCCTACCTGGACGGCCTCGAGGCCGCGAAGGCCGCCGGCCACGACGTCTCCCGCATCCATTCGGTGGCCTCGTTCTTCGTCTCCCGCGTCGACACAGAGATCGACAAGCGGCTCGACAAGATCGGCACCCCCGACGCCCTCGCGCTGCGTGGCAAGGCCGGCGTCGCGAACGCCCGCCTCGCGTACGCCGCGTACCAGCAGGTCTTCGAGGTGCAGCCGCGGTTCCAGGGTCTGCTCGCGGCCGGTGCCCGCCCGCAGCGCGCACTGTGGGCGTCGACGGGAGTCAAGAACCCCGACTACCCGGACACCCTGTACGTCGCCGACCTGGTCGCCCCGAACACCGTGAACACGATGCCGGAGAAGACCCTCGACGCGTTCGCCGACCACGGCGAGGTCGCGGGCGACACCGTCTCCGGCACCGCGGTCGCCTCGCAGGAGATCTTCGACCAGCTCACCGCCGTCGGCATCGACCTGCCCGACGTGTTCAAGGTGCTCGAGGACGAGGGCGTCGACAAGTTCGAGGTGTCCTGGAACGAACTCCTGGAGGCCACCGCGGAGCAGCTGCGCGCAGCAGGGCAGAAGAGCTGATACGTGAGCGAGCCCGCAGCGTCAGACGATTGGGTCAATCCACTTCGCGACAGTAGGGACAAGCGCCTACCACGCATCGCCGGGCCGTGTGCGCTGGTGATCTTCGGTGTCACCGGCGACCTGGCCCGGCGCAAGTTGATGCCCGCCATCTACGATCTGGCCAATCGTGGTCTTCTGCCGCCCGGGTTCGCTCTCGTCGGGTTCGCCCGCAGGGATTGGTCGGACGAGGATTTCGGCAAGATCGTCCACGATGCCGTGCGCGACCATTCCCGGACCCCGTTCCGGGAGGACGTGTGGGAGCGGCTGTCGGAGGGCCTGCGTTTCGTCAAGGGCAGCTTCGACGACCCGGCGTCCTTCCAGGAACTGGCGAGCACCCTCGCCACGCTCGAACGCGAACGCGGGACCGGCGGCAATCACGGGTTCTATCTCGCGATTCCGCCGGACGCGTTCCCGGTGGTCCTCAAGCAGCTGTCCGAGGCCGGCCTCGCCCGGTCGAACGACAGCCAGTGGCGCCGGGTGGTCATCGAGAAGCCGTTCGGTCACGACCTCGCGAGCGCACGTGAGCTCAACGCGGTCGTCAACGAGGTCTTCCCCGAGGACACCGTCTTCCGGATCGACCACTACCTCGGCAAGGAAACCGTTCAGAACATCCTGGCGCTGCGCTTCGCCAACCAGTTGTTCGATCCGATCTGGAACGCCCACTACGTGGATCACGTGCAGATCACCATGGCCGAGGACATCGGTCTCGGTGGCCGGGCCGGGTACTACGACGGCATCGGGGCGGCGCGCGACGTCATCCAGAATCACCTGCTGCAACTCCTCGCGTTCACCGCGATGGAGGAGCCGATCAGCTTCGAACCGTCGGAGTTGCAGGCGGAGAAGATCAAGGTGCTCTCCGCCACCACACTCGCGCAGCCGCTCGACGAGACCACCGCGCGTGGCCAGTACGCGGGCGGCTGGCAGGGCGGCACCCGGGTGGTCGGTCTGCTGGAGGAGGACGGCTTCTCGCAGGACTCCACCACGGAGACGTTCGCCGCCATCACCCTCGAGGTCGACACCCGCCGCTGGGCGGGTGTGCCGTTCTACCTCCGCACCGGGAAGCGGCTCGGCCGCCGGGTCACCGAGATCGCCGTGATCTTCAAGCGCGCGCCGCACCTGCCGTTCGATCGGACGATGACCGAGGAACTCGGGCAGAACGCGCTCGTCATCCGGGTGCAGCCGGACGAGGGTGTGACGATGCGCTTCGGATCCAAGGTCCCGGGATCGAGCATGGAGGTCCGCGACGTCAACATGGACTTCAGCTACGGTCAGGCGTTCACCGAATCGTCCCCCGAGGCGTACGAACGCCTCATCCTCGACATGCTGCTCGGTGAACCTTCCCTGTTCCCCGTCAACGCCGAGGTCGAATTGTCTTGGGAGATCCTCGATCCGGCGCTCGCCGCCTGGGCCGCGGAGGGCAAACCGGAACCGTACGAGGCAGGCACGTGGGGTCCCCCGTCCGCGGACGAAATGATGCACCGCACCGGTCGCGAATGGAGAAGGCCGTAGATGATCATCGACATCCCCTCGACCACCACCGGCCAGGTCAACAAGAAGCTGGTGGAGCTCCGGAAGACCGGCGGGGCGGTGACGCTGGGACGGGTTCTCACCCTGGTGGTGTGCACCCGGGACAGCGAGAACTCCGAGGACATCATCGACGCCGCCAACGAGGCGAGCCGGGAGCATCCCTGCCGTGTCATCGTCGTCGCCCGCGGTTCCCGCGACGCCGAGCCCCGGCTGGACGCCCAGATCAGGGTCGGTGGTGACGCCGGCGCCTCGGAGGTGGTGGTGCTCCGCCTGTTCGGCGAACTCGCCGACCACGAGAGCAGCGTGGTCGTGCCGTTCCTGCTCCCCGACACCCCGGTCGTCGTCTGGTGGCCCGAGACCGCTCCCGCCGTCCCCGCGAAGGATCCGGTCGGGAAGCTCGCGATCCGGCGCATCACCGACGCCACGGACCGTGCGGATCCCGCCGCCGAGATCAAGGGCCGCCTCGCCTCCTACACGTCCGGAGACACGGATCTGGCGTGGAGCCGCATCACGATGTGGAGGGGGCTCATCACCTCGGCCGTCGACCAGCCACCGCACTCGCGCATCGAATCGGCAGTGGTGTCGGGGCTCGTGGACGAGCCCGCCGTCGACATGATCGCCGGATGGCTGGCGGGCCGTCTCGATGCGCCCGTCAGCCGCAGGGTCGGACCGCTGTTCGTGACCCTCGAGTTCGCGGACGGCGGCACGCTGACCATCAGCCGCCCGCAGACCGGCACCACCGCGACGTTGTCGCGGACCGGCAAACCGGATGCGCTGGTGGCGCTGGGCAGGCGGGAGACCCGCGACTGCCTGGCCGAAGAACTCCGCAGACTGGACCCCGACGAGGCCTACGAGGCCGCACTCGCCGGGCTGACGAAGGTGACGTATGAGTGACATCCACGTAGAAGTGCACCCCGACACCGCCACGCTGGTGACGAAGGCCGCGGAGCGGTTCGTAGCCACCGTCGTCGCCGCCCAGAAGGACCGCGGGTCGGCGTCGGTGGTCCTCACCGGCGGCGGCACCGGGATCGGGTTGCTCGAGAGGGTCCGGGAGAACCCGGGCGACATCGACTGGCGCGCGATCGACATCTTCTGGGGTGACGAGCGTTTCCTGCCCGCCGGCGATCCGGAGCGCAACGACGTGCAGGCGCGGGCCGCGCTGCTCGACCACGTCGACGTCGATCCCGACCGCGTGCACACCATGCCCGTCGCGGACGGGATCTACGAGAACGACCCGGAGGCGGCCGCCGTCGCGTACGCACAGGTGCTCGGGGCGCACGCCGACGGCAGGCAGGTCCCGGTCTTCGACGTCCACCTGCTCGGCATGGGCGGTGAGGGACACGTCAATTCGCTGTTCCCCGACACCGACGCGGTCCGCGAGGAGCACCGGTTCGTCGTCGCGGTGACGGACTCCCCCAAGCCGCCGCCGGTGCGGGTCACGCTGACCCTGCCCGCCGTCCGGCACGCCGACGAGGTGTGGCTCGTCGTGTCCGGTGACGCCAAGGCCGAGGCCGTGGCCGCGGCGATCGCGGGCGCACCGCCCGTCGAGATCCCGGCGTCCGGGGCGCGCGGACTCTCGGCCACCCGGTGGCTGCTCGACACGTCGGCCGCGTCCCGGCTGCCGAACTGACCCTCGCCGAACTGACCCTCGCCGAACTGAGGCTCTCATCCGACGGGGTCCTCGTCGTCGTCCGCCGGTAACCCGGCGGGCGACCGGGGGTCCCGTTCGACGGGTGTCCGGGTGACCCGGCATTCGGTGACGATCCGGCCGGCCCGACGCGGGCTCGCCGTCCGCGTCCCCCGCCGCCCGATTCCGCCGCGCCAATAGACCGGGTCACCCGCGCATCGCCTCATCCGTCGCCCCACTTCGTCTCGGAAACGTTGTGCTCTTTCCCGTTTTGACGCAGGGACGGACGGTTCGGTTCCCCCGCCCCGGAAGAAAGTTCATGCACTTTCTCGCGGGGCGCGGGAACCGCCCTCGCTACCCGCTGTTGCGCAGTGCGGTCGCCAGCCCGTTCATCGTGAGCTGGATGCCGCGGCGCGTCTGATCACTGTCGTCCCCGGCCCGGTAGCGGCGCAGCAGTTCCACCTGTAGGTGGTTGAGCGGCTCGAGGTACGGGAACCGGTTGTGCACCGACCGCTCCAGACCGGGATTGTCCGCGAACAGCGTGTCGTTCCCGGTCACGGCCTTGTACATCCGGATGGTCCGCTCGTGCTCCTCGGCGATCTTGCCGAACACCCGTCGCCGCAGTTCCTCGTCGGGGACGAGTTCCGCGTAGCGGGCGGCGAGACCCATGTCGGACTTCGACATCACCATCGCCAGGTTCGACAGTACGGTCCGGAAGAACGGCCACGTCTCGTAGAGGCGGGACAGCATCGCCACCCGTTCGGGGTCGCCCTGCGTCCATTCCTCGAACGCGGCGCCGGTGCCGTACCACCCGGGCAGCATGACCCGGGACTGACTCCACGACAGCACCCACGGGATGGCCCGCAGGTCGGAGATGGACGTGGTCTGCTTGCGGGAGGCCGGACGGCTGCCGATGTTGAGCGCCCCGATCTCCGCGACCGGCGTCGACATCTCGAAGTACTCCACGAATCCGGGTGTCTCGTGCACCAATTCGCCGTAGGCGCGGCGGGCCAGCGCGGCGAGTTCGTCGAGGATGCGGTACGCCGGTTCGGCGTCGTCGCCGAGGCCCTCGACATCGAGCAGGGTGGCCTCGAGGGTAGCGGCGAGCAGCGTTTCGAGATTGCGTTGCGCGAGGCGGGGTTCCGCGTACTTGGCGGCGATCACCTCGCCCTGTTCGGTGATCCGCAGCGATCCGGCCACCGCGCCGGGCGGCTGCGCGAGGATCGCCTCGTAGCTGGGTCCGCCGCCGCGGCCCACGGTGCCGCCGCGACCGTGGAAGAGCCGCAACCGGATTCCCGTCTTGCGGGCCGCATCGACCAGGTCGAGCTCGGCGCGGTACAGCGCCCAGTTGGCCGCCAGGTAGCCGCCGTCCTTGTTGGAGTCGGAGTACCCGAGCATCACTTCCTGGGCGTCGCCGCGCACCGACACCAGGGCCCGGTAGATCGGGACCTCCAGGGTGGCCTCGAGGGTGGCGGCGCCCTGCTGCAGGTCTTCGATCGTCTCGAACAGCGGCACGATGCCCACCGGGCAGGACGGCGCCTCCCCCGACCCGGGATCGAGGATGCCGACCTCCTTCAGCAGGACCGCAGCCTCGAGCATGTCGCTGACGGAGGTGCACATGCTGATGATGTAGTTGGGCACCGCGCCCGCACCGAGGGTCCGCACCGCGTCGGCGCCGGCCTGGAGAATGGCGAGTTCCTTCGCCGTCAGTTCGCTGAACTCGGCGTTCGCCGTGGTCAGGGGGCGCCGGGTGGACAGTTCCGCCGACAGCAATTCCACCCGCTCGTCCTCGGACAGCGACGAGTAGTCGGCGTGCACCCCCGCCCACGCCAGCAGTTCGGCGACGACGGTCTCGTGCACGTCCGAGTTCTGCCGCATGTCGAGGCCGGAGAGGTGGAAACCGAACACCTCCACCGAGTCCCGCAACGTCGCCAGTCCGTCGTCGGCGATCGTGCCGTCGCCGCCGCGCCGCAGGGAGTCGTCGACGACGTCGAGTTCGCCGAGCATCTGCCGCGGCGTGTCGTAGGGTGCGAGCCCGAGGTCGAGCCCGTGATCCGGCGCCGCCCCGAGGATGCGGTGCGCCGTGGCCGTGAGCCGCCCCCGGATGCCCCGCACCGCGCGCCGGTACGGCTCGTCGGCGCGGAACGGTGAATCGTCCTGGGACGCCGCGGCCAGGAGGTCGAGGGCGGGCGTCACGGTGACGAGACGGGCCGACATGGACAGTTCCCGCTCGAGTGTCTCGAGTTGCCCGAGATGATGCTCGAGCGCGGTGGCCGCGGCCTGGGTCGTGGCCTGACGGACCACCTCGTCGGTGACGTAGGGATTGCCGTCGCGGTCCCCGCCGATCCACGATCCGGGACGCAGGATCGGTTCCCGGCCCAGATCGGCGTCCGGCCACCGCGACTGCAGGGCACTGCGCAGTTCGGCGTTGATCTTCGGGACGACCTCGAACAGCGCCGCGTCGTAGTACCGCAGCCCGACCTCGATCTCGTCCTGGATCCGCAACCGCGACAACCGGATCAGCGCGGTCTGCCACAGGGTGAGGATCTGCCGCCGCAACCGGACGTCGACGTCCGCCGTCTCGGATTCGGTCAGGGCGGTGCGTTCGCGGTACCGCATCAGTTCGGTGATCCGCGTCTGGGTCTCGAACACCGTGCGGCGACGGGTCTCGGTGGGATGCGCGGTGATGACCGGCGACACGAGCGCCCCGCGCAACGCGTCCGCGACGACGTCGCTGCCCAGATGAGCGGCGTCGAGCTTGGCGAACGTGGCGGTCAGGGTGCTGTCGGGCGCGGGTTCACCGGCGGCGACGTGGACGGCGCGCCGGCGTTCGCGGTGGTTGTCCTCGGCGAGGTTGGCCAGCAGGGCGAAGTGGCTGAAGGCCCGGATGACGGGAATGGCGTCGCTCGTGGACACCTCGGTGAACATGTCGGCCAGATCGGCGCGGTCGATCTCGGAACGACGAACCCGGAACGATTCGACCCTGGCCTTCTCGACGAGGTCGAAGACGCCGTCTCCGGCCTGCTCCCGCACTATCTGACCGAGGATGCCGCCCAGGAGCCGAATGTCTTCGCGGAGTGGTTCAGTGGCCTCACGTGGGGTTTCGATCATGCATCCAGTATCGACCGGTGACGGCCCCTCTGCATGATGAAGCGGATCAGCCGAACTTGATCTCCAGACCGATACCGATGATGGCGATGAACCAGATCAGACCGGTGAAGATGGTGAGCCGGTCGAGGTTCTTCTCGACCACGGTGGAACCGGACAGGCTGGACTGGACGCCGCCGCCGAACAGGCTGGACAGACCGCCGCCCTTACCGCGGTGCAGCAGCACCAGCAGAATCAGCAGCAAGCTGGTGATCACCAGCAAGATATCCAGGAACAGTTCCATGTCTGTCTACGTCCACCCATCCAGTAGGAACAACTACGACCTCGTACACCCTACAGGCGCTCCGCGCCCGTGCGCCTTTCCGGTACCCACCGCTACCGGAAAGGCGCACGAGCGCCGAAGGCGCCTTACGGCAGAGGTCCGCCCGCGGCGATCGCCGACAGGGTGGCGAACTCGTCGGCCTTCAGTGACGCGCCGCCCACGAGGGCGCCGTCCACATCCGTCTGACCGACGATCTCGCCGACGTTCTTCGCGTTGACGCTGCCGCCGTACAGAACACGGACACCGGACGCGACGTCCGGCGAGGCCAGCTCGCCGAGCGTGGCGCGGATCGCGGCGCAGACTTCCTGCGCGTCCGCGGCACTGGCCACCCGGCCGGTGCCGATGGCCCACACCGGCTCGTACGCGATGACGACCTTGGCGACGTCATCGGCGGACAGTCCGGCGAGGGAGCCCCGCAACTGCTCGACGTTGTAGGCCACGTGCTCGCCTGCCTCGCGGATATCGAGGCCCTCACCGATGCAGACGATCGGAGTGAGCCCGTTCTTCAGCGCGGCCTTGGTCTTGGCCAGCACGGTGTCGTTGTCCTCACCGTGCAGGGTCCGGCGCTCCGAGTGCCCGACGACGACGAACGTGCAGCCCAGCTTGGCCAGCATGGATCCGCTGATCTCGCCGGTGTACGCGCCCGAATCCTGGGCCGACACGTCCTGCGCACCGTAGGTGAGCAGGAGCTTGTCGCCCTCGACGAGGGTCTGCACGCTGCGGATGTCGGTGAACGGCGGGATCACCGTCACGTCGACCTTGTCGAAGTACTTCGCCGGGAGCGAGAAGGCGATCTTCTGTACCAGCGCGATGGCCTCGAGGTGGTTCAGATTCATCTTCCAGTTGCCGGCGATCAGCGGCTTCCGTGCCATGCCTCAGCCCTCCAGAACTGCGATGCCGGGGAGTTCCTTGCCCTCGAGGTACTCGAGGGAGGCGCCGCCACCGGTGGAGATGTGCGAGAACCCGTCCTCGGGCAGACCGAGCTGGCGCACCGCCGCGGCGGAGTCACCGCCACCGACGACGCTGTACGCGCCCTTGCCGGTGGCCTCGATGATCGCCTCGGCGACACCCTTGGTGCCCGCGGCGAACTTCTCGAACTCGAACACACCCATCGGGCCGTTCCAGAACACGGTCTTCGCGCTGGTCAGGATCGCCGCAAACCGGCGAACCGACTGCGGTCCGATGTCGAGTCCCATCCAGCCGTCCGGGATCTCGAGCACCGAGACGATCTTCGATTCGGCGTCGGCCGAGAACGAATCGGCGATGACCACGTCCTGCGGGATGTGGATTACGTCGGCGTACTGCTCGAGCAGCGCCTTGCACGTGTCGATCATCGATTCCTCGCACAGCGAGTTACCGACCGAGACGCCCTGCGCCGCGAGGAACGTGTAGTACATGCCGCCGCCGATGACGAGGGTGTCGACCTTGGGGGCCAGCGCCTCGATCACCGCGAGCTTGTCCGACACCTTGGATCCACCGAGCACGACCGCGTACGGCCGCTCGGGCTCCTCGGTGAGCTTGCCGAGCACCTCGATCTCGGCGTCGACGAGCTTGCCCGCGTAGTGCGGGAGCAGCTTCGCGACCTCGTACACCGACGCCTGCGCGCGGTGCACGACACCGAACCCGTCGGACACGAACGCACCGTCGTCGCCGACCAGTTCGACCAGAGCCTTGGCGAGCTTCGTCCGCTCGGCCTCGTCCTTGCTGGTCTCCCGCGGGTCGAAGCGGATGTTCTCCAGCAGGAGGACGTCGCCGTCGGTGAGTCCCTCCGCGCGTGCCAGCGCGTCCTGGCCGACGACGTCGCCGGCGAGCTGGACGTTGCGCCCCAGCACCTCGGCGAGTTTCACCGCCACCGGTGCGAGGGAGTACTGCGGGTCGGGTTCGCCCTTGGGGCGACCCAGATGGGCGGTGACGATGACCTTGGCGCCCGCCTCCGCCAACGCCTTCAGCGTCGGCGCGGAAGCGAGGATGCGCCCGGGATCTGTGATCCGGTCACCGTCGAGCGGAACGTTGAGGTCGGAGCGCACCAGCACGGCACGCCCTTCGACCCCAGCGTTCAGCAGATCGTCGAGAGTCTGAACTGCCACTGTTATACCGGACCTTCGCTCAGAGAGACTTGGCGACGAGACCGATGAGGTCGGCCAGACGGTTGGAGTAACCCCACTCGTTGTCGTACCAGGACACGATCTTGGCCTGATCCTCGATGACCTTGGTGAGGCCGGAGTCGAAAATCGAGCTGTGCGGGTCGGTGACGATGTCGGACGACACGATCGGGGCGTCCGTGTACTTCAGGATGCCCTTGAGCGGTCCCTCGGCGGCAGCCTTCATCGCGGCGTTGATGTCCTCGACGCTGGCCGACTTCCGCAGGTTCGCGGTGAGGTCGGTGACCGAACCCGTGGGGATCGGGACGCGCAGCGCGTAGCCGTCCAGCTTGCCGAGCAGCTGCGGGAGGACCAGGCCGATGGCCTTGGCGGCACCGGTTCCGGTGGGGACCACGTTCAGCGCGGCGGCGCGGGCGCGACGCAGGTCGCTGTGCGGGCCGTCCTGCAGGTTCTGGTCCTGGGTGTACGCGTGGACCGTCGTCATGAGGCCCTTGACGATACCGAACTCGTCGTCGAGCACCTTGGCGATGGGACCGAGGCAGTTCGTGGTGCAGGAGGCGTTGGAGATGATGTTCTGGCTGCCGTCGTACTTGTCGTCGTTGACGCCCATCACGATGGTGATGTCCTCGCCCTTGGCCGGGGCGGAGATGATGACCTTCTTGGCGCCGGCCTCGAGGTGGCCCTTCGCCTTGGCTGCGTCGGTGAAGATGCCGGTGGACTCGACGACGACGTCGACGCCCAGGTCGCCCCAGGGAAGCGCCGCGGGGCCTTCCTTGATGGCGAGCGCCTTGATCTTCTGGCTTCCGACGACGATGGTGTCTTCACCCTCGAGCGAGACGTCGTGCGGGAGACGACCAAGGATGGAGTCGTACTTCAGGAGATGCGCCAGCGAAGCGTTGTCCGTGAGGTCGTTGACCGCCACAATCTCGATGTCGGTGGTTCCGAGCGCCTTCTGCGCATCCACCGCCCTGAAGAAGTTACGTCCGATACGGCCGAAACCGTTTACGCCTACCCGGACAGTCACAATCTGCTCCTTTGCGCATGATTCTGGTTGTGCAGCTCTGCTCCCGCGCCGCTACGACACCACCGACGGGTGGCCGGCGCGGGTTTCATCGGTCGATGTGGTTCTTACCCTAGTGCGCGAGCCACGCGCGCGCGCAGTCACCTCGGGGCGCCCTCCGCCGGGCCGCCCCGACCGGAACGAACGGGACGCTCGTTCGATCTGACGCGACGAGCGTCCCGTTCGTCCGGTCAGGCGTCGTCGAGAAGGTCTGCGGTGACGGCCGACTCGGTGTCCGGGATGCCGGTCTCCTTCGCCTTGCGGTCCGCCATCGACAGCAGTCGCCGGATGCGGCCTGCCACGGCGTCCTTCGTCATCGGCGGGTCGGCGAGCTGGCCGAGTTCCTCGAGGGACGCCTGCCGGTGCTCCACCCGCAGGTGCCCCGCGGCCGCCAGGTGGTCGGGGACCTCGTCACCGAGGATGTCGAGGGCCCGCTCGACGCGTGCCGCGGCCGCGACCGCGGCACGCGCGGAGCGGCGCAGGTTGGCGTCGTCGAAGTTGGCGAGCCGGTTGGCGGTGGCACGGACCTCCCGGCGCATGCGCCGTTCCTCCCACACGAGGCGGGTGTCCTGGGCTCCCATCCGGGTGAGCAGCGCGCCGATGGCCTCGCCGTCGCGGATCACGACGCGGTCGGTGCCGCGGACCTCGCGGGCCTTCGCGGAGATGCCCAGCCTGCGCGCCGCCCCGACGAGGGCGAGCGCCGCTTCCGGGCCGGGGCAGGAAACCTCGAGCGCGGACGAGCGTCCCGGCTCGGTCAGTGAACCGTGCGCCAGGAACGCACCGCGCCACGCGGCTTCCGCGTCGGCGACGCTACCGCCGACGACCTGCGCGGGAAGCCCGCGCACGGGGCGTCCCCGCAGGTCCAGCAGCCCGGTCTGGCGGGCGAGGGCCTCCCCCTCCTTCGCGACCCGCACGATGTACCGGGACGACTTGCGCAGCCCGCCCGCGCTGAGGACGTGGACGTCGGCGCTGTAGGTGAACAGGTCGAAGATCTCGCGCCGCAACCGGCGGGCCGTGGACCCCAGATCCACTTCCGCCTCGACCACGACCCGGCCGCCGACGATGTGCAATCCCCCGGCGAACCGCAGCAGCGACGAGACCTCGGCCTTCCGGCAACTCACGTGAGTGACGACGAGACGACTGAGTTCGTCTTTGACCTCTGCTGTCATTGCCACGAAGCGCTCTCCCTTTCCTCTGGTGTCTCGGCCGCTTCGCTCCCCCGAGACCCCGCATCGGGGTCGCTCCAGAGCTGTTCGAGAACGGACGCAAGTTTTCCTGCATGGTGCGTGTGGGTGCCGTGCTCGGACACGTCGGCGTAGACGACGCGTGCCCGGAACTGTCCGGCGGCGCGGGCGAGGTGCTCGCGCTCGCGCCCCGGTGGAACCGAACCCGAATCGACGACGACGAAGTCGACGGTGAGTTCGGGTGCGTGTTGGGACAGTACGTGCAGATGACGCTCGGTGGAGAATCCCGCGGTCTCGCCGGGTTCCGGAGCCAGGTTGAGTACCAGCACCTTCCGCGCGGGGGTGGCGATCAGCGTGTCGAGGAGTTCGGGCACGAGAACGTGCGGGATGACACTGGAGAACCACGACCCGGGGCCGAGGACGACCATGTCGGCGACGTCGATCGCCCGGACCGCGTCCGGGCAGGCGGGCGGATTCGCCGGCAGCAACCGCACGCGGCGCACCTTGCCGGGGGTGGTCGCGACCGCGACCTGACCGCGGATGCAGCGGCTGACCCGGGGGTCCGCCTCGAGGCCCTGCACGTCGGCCTCGATGTCCAGGGCGATCGGCGACATCGGCAGCACCCGCCCGTCGATCCGCAGCAGCCGGGCGAGTTCGTCGAGCGCGGCGACGGGGTCGCCGAGCACCTCGGTGAGACCGGCGAGGATGAGATTGCCCACCGAGTGTCCGGCGAGGGCGCCGATTCCGCCGAATCGGTGCTGGATGGTGTCGGTCCAGTCCTGCACCTCGGGGTCGTCCGCGGCGAGCGCGGCGAGCGCCATCCGCAGATCCCCGGGCGGGATGACGCCGAGTTCGGCCCGCAGCCGTCCCGAGGATCCGCCGTCGTCCGCGACGGTGACGACGGCGGTCACGTCACGGCTGAGCCTGCGGGCGGCGCTGAGGGTGGCGAACAGCCCGTGGCCCCCGCCGAGCGCGACGATCGCGGGCGCCTGGCGCACCGGCCTCATTCGCGCCCCAGATCACGATGGACGACACGCACGTTCAGCCCGGAGTCCTTTCCGAGCCGGCCCGCCAGGGCCTCCGACATCGCGACGCTGCGATGTTTCCCCCCGGTGCATCCCACCGCGATGGTCATGTAGCGCTTCCCCTCCCGACGATATCCGGCGATCGTCAGATCCAGCAGGTGGTGGTACGTGGCGAGATAGTCGTCCGCACCGTCCTGCGACAACACGTAGTCCCGCACGTCCGCGTTCTGCCCGGTGTGCGGACGCAACTCGGGGATCCAGTGCGGGTTGGGCAGGAACCGGACGTCGCAGACGAGATCGGCGTCCATCGGAAGACCGTACTTGAAACCGAACGACTGGACTGTTACCTGCATGGTGCGGTTCTCGGCGTCGCCGAACGCGTCCTCGATCTTCTGCCGCAACTGGTGCGCGGCGAGGGACGACGTGTCGATCACCAGATCCGCGGCGGCCTTCACCTTCGCGAGCTGGTCGCGCTCGGCGGCGATGCCCTCCGACAGGGTGCCCTCGGCGCCCCCGCCGGACAGCGGGTGACTGCGGCGGACCTGTTCGAATCGGCGGACCAGGACCTCGTCC
The DNA here is from genome assembly GCF_017068375.1 of Rhodococcus koreensis. Classification (NCBI taxonomy): domain Bacteria; kingdom Bacillati; phylum Actinomycetota; class Actinomycetes; order Mycobacteriales; family Nocardiaceae; genus Rhodococcus; species Rhodococcus koreensis. The sequence goes on along the minus strand of NZ_CP070609.1, from coordinate 8,252,577 downwards.
GACGCGTCGAGGTACAGCACCCGCGTGTGCACGGGCTTGCTCTCCAGTTCGGTGAGGACCCAGCCGAGGTCGCCGGTGAACAACCGGCTGCGCACGTCGATGACGACGGCGAGCCGCTCGAGCCGCGAATCGGATTCCAGGCTCAGATCCACCATCCGGGAGATCAGTTCCGGGGGAAGGTTGTCCGCGACGTACCACCCGAGGTCCTCGAGGACCTTCGCCGCCGTCTGCAGACCCGCCCCGGAGAGCCCGGTGACGAGAAGGAAGTCCATCGGCCGAACCGTGGGCGGACGGTCGCTCTGCGCGTGCTGCTCGTTCACTCGACACCTGTCCGTTGCGATGCGCTCTGTGCTGCCGGGCCGTGCTGTCCTACCGGTTCGCGGGGTAGGTCCGCGCCGTTGCGTTCTGCCGTGCCCGGCCCGTTCCGATCTGCTTCATCATCCCCCACTCCCACGACGTCCGCAGACGGTTCCTCCGCCCCGAGAGCGGTGAGTACCGCCTTCGCCGTGGCCGTTCCGATGCCGGGCACGGCGGTGATCTCCTCGACGGAGGCCTGTTTGAGTTTGGCGACGGAGCCGAAGTGCGTCACCAGGGCCTTGCGGCGGGTGTCGCCGAGACCGCGGACCGAGTCGAGTGCGGAGGCCGTCATCCGGCGGGACCGTTTGCTGCGGTGGAACGTGATCGCGAAGCGGTGCGCCTCGTCCCGCACCCGCTGCAGCAGGTACAGCGACTCGCTGGTGCGCGGGAGGATCACCGGGTCCTCCTCCCCCGGCACCCACACCTCCTCGAGCCGCTTGGCCAGCCCGATCACGGCGACGTCGGTGATGCCCAGTTCGTCGAGCACCGCCGAGGCCGCGGCCACCTGCGGGGCGCCGCCGTCGACGACGAACAGGTTCGGTGGGTACGCGAACCGCCGCGGCCTGCCGGTCTGCGGGTCGATCGCCGCCTCGGGGGCGAGGTCGCCGCCGTCGCCGCCGGACACCTGGTCGGCGTCCGTCCCGGCCGCTTCCGCGCGCAGCACCCCGACGTCACGGTTGTGCCGGAGGAACCGGCGCCGGGTCACCTCGGCGATGCTGGCGACGTCGTCCGAGCGGCCGTCGCCGGCGGCCTCCTTGATGGCGTAGTGCCGGTAGTCGGACTTGCGCGGCAGCCCGTCCTCGAAGACGACGAGGGAGGCCACCACGTCGGTGCCCTGCACGTGGCTGATGTCGACGCACTCGATGCGCAGCGGCGCCGAATCCAGGTCGAGGGCCTCCTGGATGCCCTGCAGGGCCGCCGACCGCGACGTGAAGTCTCCGGCGCGGCGCAGCTTGTGCTGTTGCAGCGCCTCCATCGCGTTGCGCTGCACGGTCTCGGCGAGCGCCTTCTTGTCGCCGCGCTGGGGCACCCGGAGACGGACGGCGGAACCGCGGAGACCGCTGAGCCATTCCTGCACCTGCTCGGCGTCCGGCGGCAGCACCGGCACCAGCACCTCCCGCGGCACCCCGCCGCTGCCCGCCTCCTGGTCGGCCGCGCCCGACAGCGCCGCCTGCTCGCCGTAGAACTGGGTGAGGAACTGCTCGACGAGCAACGGCAGGTCCGAGCCCGCCTCGGAATCGACGCTGGCCCAGTCGATGACGTCGCCGGCCTTCTCGACCACCCAGCCGCGCTGCCCGCGGACGCGGCCGCCCCGGACGTGGAACACCTGGACCGCGGCCTCGAGTTCGTCGGTCGCGAATGCGGCGACGTCGGCGTCGGTGCCGTCGCCGAGCACGACGGCCTGCTTCTCGAGCGCCCGCCGCAACGCGCCCACGTCGTCGCGCAGTCGCGCCGCCGTCTCGAAGTCGAGTTCCTCGGACGCCTGCTGCATCCGGGCCTCGAGCTGCCGGACCAGCTTGTCGGTGCGCCCCGACAGGAAGTCGCAGAAGTCCTCGACGATCTTGCGGTGTTCGGCCGCGGACACGCGTCCGACGCACGGCGCGGAGCACTTGTCGATGTAGCCGAGCAGGCAGGGCCGGCCGATCTGGTTGTGCCGCTTGAACACCCCTGCCGAGCAGGTGCGGGCGGGGAACACCCGCAGCAGCAGGTCGAGGGTTTCGCGGATGGCCCACGCGTGCGAGTAGGGGCCGAAGTAGCGGACACCCTTGCGCCGCGGGCCGCGGTAGACGAACAGCCGCGGGTACTCCTCGTTCAGGGTGACCGCGAGAACCGGGTACGTCTTGTCGTCGCGGTAGCGGACGTTGAACCGGGGATCGAATTCCTTGATCCAGTTGTATTCGAGCTGAAGCGCCTCGACCTCGGTGCTCACCACGGTCCACTCGACGCTGCCGGCCGTGGTCACCATCTGGCGGGTGCGCGGGTGCAGCGTCGAGACGTCGGCGAAATAGGAATTCAGCCGTGATCGAAGACTCTTCGCCTTCCCGACATAGATGACCCGGCCGTGCGGATCGCGGAACTTGTACACCCCAGGGTCGACCGGAATCGTTCCGGTCGCGGGGCGATATGTCGAAGGATCGGGCACCCCTCCACGTTAGTCGGCGCCACCGACCAACCCCGCATCCGCGGCGTCGCGGAGGGGTGGCCGCCGGTCAGGACGGCGCGTACTCCGACGCGAGCGCGCGGAACCGGTCGACGGCGTCCACGGCGTACTCGCGATCGTTCGACTGGATGGCCATCACGGCCAGGTACTCGTCGTCGGGCAGCTCGATCCGGGCCCACGCCGCGCCGTCCGGGAAGGACAGCCCCTCGTACAGGTCCCAGTCGACGATCCGCTCACCGAGCACGTTGCGCACGCCGATGCCGCGGGGCCCGATGCGCACCCGCGGGCGGGTCAGCAGCAGGACGGCGGCCGCGAAGAGGCAGCCGATGCCCGCGAACGCCAACTGGTCGGCGAGCCGGAAGTACACGCCCGTCGAATCGCCGCGCAACAGGATCGCGAACGTCACGTGCACGACCACGAGCAGGACCGCCACCCCGATCGCGTAGCGGCGGGACTTGCGTGGCTTCGCGACGAGAGTCCACTCGGATTCGGGGGTGGTCACGGGTGGATCCGGATCATGCGAAGGACTCCTCGGCCCGGCGCAGCCGCGCCAACGTGACGGCGGTGTCGAGTGCGGCCGCGCATGCCTGCCCGCCCTTGTCCTCGACGGCTCCGGGCAGGCCGCTGCGGTCGACGGCCTGCTGCTCGGTGTCCGTGGTGAGCACACCGTTCCCGACCGGGGTGCTTTCGTCCAGCGAGACCCGGGTCAGACCGGCCGTGACGGCGTCGCAGACGTATTCGAAGTGCGGGGTCCCGCCGCGGATCACGACACCGAGCGCGACGACGGCGTCGTGGCTGCGGGCGAGCGCCTGCGCGACCACGGGCAGTTCGATGGCGCCCGCGACGCGGACCAGCGTCACGTTCTTCACGTTCGCCTCGGCGGCCACCCGCTGCGCGCCGGCGATCAGCGCCTCCGAGATCTCGGCGTGCCAGCTGCCTGCGACGATGGCGAGCCGGAGGTCGCCGGCCTCCCCGAGTTGCAGCTCCGGCAGTCCCTCGCCGCTCACAGCATCTCCCCCGCTTCGAAGTCGTCGAGCCCGATCAGGTCGTGGCCCATGCGGTCGCGCTTGGTGCGCAGGTACGTCAGGTTCTCGGCGTTCGCCCGCAGCGGCATGGACACCCGCTCGGTGATCTGCAGCCCGTAGCCGTCGAGTCCGACGCGCTTGGCCGGGTTGTTGGTGAGCAGCCGCATCGAGGAGATGCCCAGGTCGACCAGGATCTGAGCGCCGATGCCGTAGTCGCGGGCGTCGGCGGGCAGGCCGAGCTCGAGGTTGGCGTCGACGGTGTCCGAGCCGGCGTCCTGCAGCTGGTAGGCCTGCAGCTTGTGCATCAGGCCGATGCCGCGGCCCTCGTGCCCGCGCATGTACAGGACCACCCCGCGGCCCTCCTGCGCGACCATGTCCAGGGCGGCGTCGAGCTGGGGACCGCAGTCGCAGCGCAGCGAACCGAACACGTCGCCGGTGAGGCACTCGGAGTGCACGCGCACCAGCACGTCGCTGCCGTCGCCGTCCGGGCCGGGCAGGTCGCCGCGGACCAGGGCCACGTGCTCGACGTCGTCGTAGATGCTCCGGTACCCGACTGCGGTGAACTCGCCGTGCCGGGTGGGGATGCGCGCGGACGCGACCCGCTCCACGTGCTTCTCGTGCTTGCGGCGCCACGCGATCAGGTCGGCGATGGAGATCAGCGCGAGGTTGTGGTCGTCGGCGAAGACCCGCAGCTCGTCGGTCTGGGCCATGTGGCCCTCGTCCTTCTGGCTGACGATCTCGCAGATCACGCCTGCGGGACGCAGGTCGGCCATCCGGGCGAGGTCGACGGCGGCCTCGGTGTGACCGGGACGGCGCAGCACGCCGCCCTCCTTGGCCCGCAGCGGCACGACGTGGCCGGGGCGGGTGAAGTCCTGGGCGCCGCTGGCCGGGTCGGCCAGCAACCGCATGGTGGCGGCGCGGTCGGACGCGGAGATGCCGGTGCCGATGCCCTCGCGGGCGTCGACGGTGACGGTGTACGCGGTGCCGTGCTTGTCCTGGTTGGTGGCGTACATGGGGGGCAGGCCGAGGCGGTCGCAGTCGGCGCCGTCGAGCGGCACACAAAGGTAGCCGGAGGTGTATCGAACCATGAAGGCAACCAACTCGGGGGTGGCTTTCTCCGCGGCGAAGATGAGGTCTCCCTCGTTCTCGCGGTCTTCGTCGTCGACGACGACGACAGCCTTGCCTGCGGCGATATCCGCAACGGCGCGCTCGATAGTGTCGAACCTGGTCACGTGCTCGGTCTCCAAAGTCTTGACTGACGCATCTTCGAATACAACGGATGCATCCGTGGGATGCTCCTCAACAGTACGACTCAGCGGCCGGCCGCTTGCAGCCGCTCCACATACTTCGCGATCACGTCGACCTCGAGGTTGACGGGCGTCCCGACGGACGCCGCCCCGAGCGTGGTCAGTTGCAGCGTGGTCGGGATGAGCGAGATCTCGAAGTATTCGGCGCCGCGTTCCCCGCCGAGCGCCGACACCGTCAGCGACACACCGTCGACCGTGATCGAACCCTTCTCCACGACGTACCGGGAGATGGCGTCCGGAAGGGCGATGCGCACGACCTCCCAGTTCTCGGACGGGCTGCGGCTGATGATGTGCCCGGTGCCGTCGACGTGGCCCTGGACGAGGTGGCCGCCGAGGCGGCTGTTCAGCGCGGCGGCCCGCTCCAGGTTGACGCGGCTGCCCACGTCGATCTTCTCCAGACTCGACCGGTTCAGCGTCTCCTGCATGACGTCCGCGGTGAAGGAGCCGTCGGCGAGCACCTCGACGACGGTCAGGCACACACCGTTCACCGCGATCGAATCGCCATGCGACGCATCGGAAGTCACGACCGGACCACGCACGGTGAACCGTGCGGCATCGGCCAGTTCCTCCTTGGCGACGATCTCACCCAACTCTTCGACGATCCCGGTGAACACTGTGGCTTCTCCTACGTTCGGTGACTGTCAGGGTTTTCGGACACTGCTGGAACCAGACTCAACAACAGATCGGGGCCGATTGTTTCGACCGACTCGTGCCGGAACCGCAGGGCGCCGTCGATCGTCTGCACACCCGCCTCCGACACCGCGGACGCACCCGCACCGAGGACCAGCGGGGCGAGGTACGCCTGGATGCGGTCGACCCGGCCCGCGGCGAGGAACGCGCCCGCCAGCCGGGGCCCGCCCTCGAGCAGCACGTCGGTGTAGTCGGCGAGCGCGGCGAGGACCTCGTCCACGTCCCGGGTGCGCAGCACCAGCGTGGGCGCCGAGTCGTCGAGGACGCGGGCGCCGGGCGGGATGTCGCCGAGTCCGACGACGACGCGCACCGGCTGGTGCGCCGCGAGCGACCCGTCGGGCGTCCGGGCCGTCAGGCGCGGGTCGTCGGCCAGCACCGTCCCCGTCCCGACCACGATCGCATCGAGTTTCGCGCGGTCGGCGTGCACGCGTTCGCGCGCCTCGGGGCCGGTGATCCACTGACTGGTGCCGTCGGCGGCCGCGCTGCGCCCGTCCAGGGTGGCCGCGTACTTCCAGGTCACGTGCGGTCGTCCGGTGCGCTGCCGGTGCAGCCAGGCCCGGAGCGGGCCGCGTTCGACGTCCTGCGCGCGCAGACCGGACGTCACTTCGACGCCCGCGGAGACGAGGGTCTCGGCGCCGCCCGCGGCCTCCGGGTTCGGGTCGCCCACCGCGTAGTGCACGGCGACCACACCGGCGTCGAGGAGCGCCCGCGAGCACGGCCCGGTGCGGCCGTGGTGGTTGCACGGTTCCAACGTGACGACGGCGGTGCCGCCGCGGGCGGCGTCCCCCGCCTCCCGCAGCGCGACGACCTCCGCGTGGGGGCCGCCCGGCGGCTGCGTCATCCCGACGCCGGCGATGCGCCCGGCGGCGTCGAGGACCACCGCGCCGACCGCCGGGTTCGGGCTGGTGAATCCGCGCGCCGACTCCGCGGCGCCGATCGCGATCTGCATCGCGGCGTCGAGGTCCGCAGCCGAATTCTCGTGCCGCACGTGGGGGTTCACGATGTGCCGGGTGCCGCTACCGCGACAGGCTCAGGTGCGGCGACGCCTTCGCGGCGCTGGCCCGCAGCGCGCGCACGGCCTCCGCGGGATCGCTCGTGCCGTAGACGGCGGAGCCGGCGACGAAGCAGTCGACGCCGGCTTCGGCGGCGGCCTCGACGGTGTCGGCGTTGATGCCGCCGTCGATCTCCACGACCAGCCGCAGCTCACCCGAGTCGACGAGGCGGCGGACGGCCTTCGCCTTCGACAGGACCTCCGGGATGAACGACTGACCACCGAAGCCGGGTTCGACGCTCATGACGAGGAGTGTGTCGAAGTCCTTCAGGATTTCCAGGTACGGCTCGATCGGCGTGCCGGGCTTGACGCTGAGGCCGGCCTTGGCGCCTGCGGCGCGGATGTCCCGGGCGACGGACCGGGGGTCGTCGGTCGCCTCGGCGTGGAACGTGACGTTGTGCGCGCCGGCCTCCGCGTAGGGCGGCGCCCAGCGGCCGGGGTCGTCGATCATGAGGTGGCAGTCGAGCGGGATGTCCGTCGCCGCGAGGAGACTCGTCACGACGGGGAGGCCGAGGGTCAGGTTGGGCACGAAATGCGCGTCCATCACGTCGACGTGCAGCCAGTCGGCACCGGCGACCGCGTCCGCCTCCTCGGCGAGACGCGCGAAATCGGCAGACAGAATGGACGGTGCGATCATCGGGGTTGCCACGCGCCGAAGTTTAGTCGTACGCGTGTGGGGGCCGGGTCACGCGGTCCATACTGGGCGCATGCCGACCTGGACGGACGTCGTGGCGATCGGTGCGTCTCTGCCGGAGGTGCAGGAGAGCACCTCGTACAACACCCCGGCACTGAAGGTGGCGGGCAAGTTGCTCGCCCGGTTGCGGGCCGAGTCGGACGGCGGCCTGGTGGTGATGTGCGACCTCGACGAGAAGGCGGCCCTGCTCGCCGAGGGCGCGCCGTTCTACACCACCGCGCACTACGACGGCCACGGTTCGATCCTCGTGGACCTCGAGAACATCGACGTCCCGCAGCTGACCGAGTTGCTGCGGGACGCCTGGCGGATCAAGGCCCCGGCGAAGCTGCGCAGGCAGTTCGACCAGATCTGACGGGTCGGCGCCCGCACACCGGCCCGGACCCTCATCGGATCGGCGTCAGACGCCGAGCTTGAGGCCCGCCCCCGCATCGACCCGGAGTTGCTGACCGGTGACGAACCGGGACTCGTCGGACGACAGGAACACCACCGCGTGCGAGATGTCCTCGGGTTCGACCCACGGGGTGGGCATCGCCTGCATGAACGGGAACGTGACCTTCGCGTCCTCGGCGGTCGGGTTTTCGAGGTCGGGGCGGAACGTGCGGAACATCGGGGGGCTCTGCAGCATGTCCGTGTTGCAGTTGGTGGGGTGGATCGCATTGACGCGGATGGACTTCGGGCCCAGGGTGAGCGCGAGCGAGTTGGTGTACGTCCACAGCATCTTCTTGGCGAGGCCGTAGCCGTCGCCGCCCGGCCCCTGCAGGGCCTGCTGGCCGTTCAGGCCGGTCTGCGGGACCAGCCCGGCCACCGACCCCGTCGCGATGATCGACGCGCCGGCGTCCAGGTGCGGGAGGGCCGAGTGAATCGTGTTGATCACACCGACGAAGTCGACGTCGAACGCATCGACGAAACCCTCGACGGGCACGTCGTTCCCGAGGGGCGCGATTCCCGCGTTGGCGACCACGACGTCGAGCCGTCCCAGCGTCGCGACCGCGGCGTCGAGTTCGCGGCGCAGCGCCGCCCGGTCGCGCACGTCCACCTTGGCGGTGACGACGCGGCGCCCCGCCTTTTCGACGAGCCGTCCCGTCTCCGCGAGGTCGGCCTCGGTGGCCAGCGGGTACTCGTTGGATGCGATGTCCTCGCAGAGGTCGAAGGCGATGATGTCGGCGCCCTCGTCGGCGAGATGCACCGCATGACTACGACCCTGGCCCCGCGCCGCTCCGGTGATCAGAACGACCTTCCCCGCTACCCGATTCATCTGAAGTCCTCCACTCGCTTCGTGACGTACGTCTCTGTCGCGAGAAGAATTAGAACACGTTTCACAGTAAAAAGTGAAACAGGTTCTACCGAGTGTCGGGCGGAGGACCGGGCAGCGGGAAGGCGACCGCCTAGGGCTTGCGCAACGCGGCCATGAACATCGCGTCGGTCCCCTGCCGGTGCGGCCAGAGCTGGACGCTCGGACCGTCCCCCAGACCCGGCACCCCGGGAACGAGCTCACGCGTGTCGAGCGCCGTGAGCCCGTGGCGCCGCACCGCGTCCGCGACCACGGCCACCGTCTCGGACAGGTGCGGCGAACATGTCGCGTACAGGATCACGCCACCCGGGCGAACCAGCTCGGCGGCCGACGCGAGGAGTTCCCGCTGCAGTTTCGCGAGCCCCGCCACGTCCGACGGCTGCCGGCGCCACCGCGCCTCCGGACGTCGGCGCAGCGCACCCAGTCCGGTGCACGGCGCGTCGACCAGGATGCGGTCGAACCCGCCCTCCAGCCCGGGATCGCGGCCGTCGGCGACGTGCACGTCGACCGGAAGTTCCTTCGTCGTCTTGCGGATCAGGTCCGCACGGTGCGCCACGGGCTCCACGGCGTCGAGACGCCCGCCCTCGATCCCGGCGAGCGCGCCGAGCAGGGCGGCCTTGCCGCCGGGGCCCGCGCACAGGTCGAGCCACCGGCCGGTGTCCGGGCCGTCCAGCGGCGCCAGCGACAGTGCCCGGGCGACGAGCTGGCTGCCCTCGTCCTGCACTCCGGCGAGTCCCTCGCGGACCGCGTCGAGCAGACCCGGGTCGCCGCCGTCCAGGTAGACGGCATACGGCGAGTACCGGCCCACCTCGCCGCCGGTGGCGAGCGCGAGTTCCTCCGACGAGATCTCCCCCGGGCGGGCGACGAGATGCACCGCGGGCCGCGCGTCGTCGGCGACGAGCACGTCCTCGAGTTCCCCGGCGTCGGCGCCGAGCGCGTCCGCGAACACCTGCGCGATCCACGTGGGGTGCGCGTGCTCGAACGCCAGCCGGCCCACCGGGTCGGCCGGGGCGAGACGCTCCACCCACTCCGCCTCCGACCGCTCCGACACCCGGCGCAGCACGGCGTTGACGAACCCCGCCTTCCCCGGACCGGCCTCCGCACGGACCAGGTCGACGGAGGTGGCGACGGCGGCGTGCGGGGCGACGCGGGTGCGCAGCAGCTGGTAGGCGCCCAATTGGAGAACGTCGAGGAGCGGTCCGTCGATCTCGGCGATCGGCCTGCCCGCGCAGTCAGCGATCACGGCGTCGAGGAGCCCTCGGGCACGGGCGGCGCCGTAGGCCAGTTCCGTGGCGAGGGCGGCGTCGCGTCCGTCCAGGCGCCGCTCACGCAACAGCCCGGGCAGGACGAGGTTGGCGTAGGCGTCGCGTTCCCGGACGGCGCGCAGCACGTCCCTCGCGGCGAGCCGTGGCTGGTCGAGTCCGGACTGGGACGCGTCGGGGCGGCGCGCCTGACGGGGGCGGTTGATGCGGCCCCCCGAGCCGGACTGGCCGCGACGTGCGGGCCTTCTGGATTCGCTCACTGTGCCCGTACCTCCGCGTCGAGTCGTGCGCCTCGCGCCCAGTCCAGGGCGGCCATCTGTTTCTTGCCCTGCGGCTGGACGCGGTCGAGCCGCACCGCCACCGTGGACGTCCCGATCAGAAATCCGGACTTGGTCACGGAGATCTCCCCCGGCTCCAGTCGCTCGTCCGTCACGGTGACCGGGCCGACCTTGACGCGCAGATCACCGATCGTCGTCCAGGCGCCGGGCGCGGGGGTCACCGACCGGACGTGCCGGTCCACCACCGCAGCCGTTCTGTCCCACCGGATCCGAGCCGCCTCGACCGTCACCTTGGCGGCGTGCGAGACCCCCTCGGCCGGTTGCGGGACCGCGGTGATCGCGCCGTCCTCGATCCCGTCGAGGACCGACTCCAGGAGCACGGCGCCGCTGTCAGCGAGGCGTCCGAGGAGGTCGCCCGCGGTGTCGGTGTCGCGGATCCGCTCGGTGACCACCCCGTAGACCGGGCCGGTGTCCATCCCCGCCTCCAACCGGAACGCGCTCGCACCCGTCATGTCGTCGCCCGCGCCGATCGCGGCCTGCACGGGGGCGGCCCCGCGCCACGCCGGCAACAGCGAGAAGTGCAGGTTCACCCAGCCGTGGGCCGGGATGTCGAGCACCTTCTGCGGCAGCAGCGCCCCGTAGGCGACGACGGGCGCGCAGTCGGGTGCGAGGTCCGTGAGGCGCGCCAGGAACTCCGGTTCCGTGGGCCGCTCCGGGGTGAGCACCTCGATGCCGTGGAAGTCGGCGAGCGCGCCGATCGGTGAGCGGACCACCTTACGTCCACGTCCGGCGACCGCGTCGGGACGCGTGATCACCGCCACGACGTCGTGGCGCGGCGAACGGATCAGTCGCTCGAGTGAGGGAACGGCGGGCTCGGGGGTTCCGGCGAAGACTATGCGCACGCCGGCGACCCACACGACGGATGGTGGACCGCTGCGCGGGCCGAAACGGTACTCACGAAGAAAGCTCCCCTTGGATCGACGATGTGCCGACCAGTCTAGGGAGTCGCACACGGGCCATGACACTCGGCGAAGCGATTCCGCGGAACCGCCCACAGCGACGGCGGACGGGTATTGACTGTTCTGAGGCCGGCGCGAACGGTCGGGCCGGTGTCCCGTTTTCGAACCTCTGGAGGTAACGATGGCAGGAATCGAGAGCAAGTTCGACAAGGCGTACGAGACGAAACCGATCGAAGAACTGGCAGGCGCCCCCGTCGCCGCCCTGCAGGGCGTGAGCGATTCCGACGCCGAACACCTGGCGGCCGCCTTCAACATCAAGACCGTGAAGGACCTCGGCACCAACAAGTACTTCCTGTGGGCGCAGGCCGTCGCGAAACTGGCGGAGTAGCAGCCACACACGAGAGGCGGGGAGCCGTGCACTGCACGGCTCCCCGCCTCTGTCCCTGAGGGCTAGCGGTTGCCGTCGACGACGACCTCCGGGATACCCGCACCGATCGGCACGAACTCGCAGCGAGCGAGCGGAACCGCATCCGGATCGAGCGCCGCACGGACCAGGTCGAGCGCGAACGGATCGTAGGGTGCCCGGAAGTGCCCGGTGCCGTCCTCCGGGCATCGATCCTGGATCAGGATGTTGACCGCCCCGGCGCCGCGGAGCGCCATGTTCGTGTACGGCTGGATCATCTCGTCGTACCGCGACCCGATCGTCGTGTACGAGACGCCGGGCACGGTGTCGCCGCCCGCGTTGAGGGCGTTCATGAACGGCGAGCCCTGCATCTGCTGGCTGACGGCGACCGACGTCACCGTGCGGGCGAAGTCCGGGCCGCCGGGCAGCGCCTGCACGACCGGAACGAGGCCGTACATCACTCCCCCATAGCTGGGCGACGCCAGTCCGACCCAGTGGTCGACGAACGGAACACCGCCGAGCTTGTTGACGTAGTACCTGGTGACGTTCGCGCCCTGCGAATAACCGACGACGTCGACCTTGTCGGCGCCGGTCGCATCGCGGACCCGGTCGACGAACCGGCCTAACTCACCCGCGCTCGCGACGATGTCCTCGGTCCCGAACGAATCGGCACCCGGCGCGCCGCCGTAGTTGAGGGCGAAGACGCAGTATCCGTCCGCGGCGAGGATCGGCGACAGGGCGGCCCAGTCCGCGTACGCGCTGGCGTCGGTGCCGTGTGCGAGCACGACCGGCTCGGGGTGGTCCGCGGAGGGCGTACACGTGAAGTCGTTCGATCCGGCGGGTGCGCTGCCCGGGTGGTCGTGCGCGTACGCAGCGGCGGCACTACGACCGGTCTGGGGAAGCCCGGCGCCGGCGGGCACGACGAGTGAGGGCGGGGAGGCGTCGTCCGCCTGGGCGGTGGACACTGCGCCGGACATCAGCAGGACGACACCCGCGACGACCGCACCGGCACCCCGAAACCTCATGATCTCTCCCGACTTCACTGAGACATTGCTGTGAACCTTCCCAGAATGTGCACGCGCTGTCGCGTCGAGCCGGCGGGTCCGCGGCGGGGTGCGGCGCCCTACGAGTCGGTGACATCCTTGCCGGCTTCGCTCTGATCGTCTTCTGCGAGAAGGCGATACAACGAACGCCGCGCTTCGGTGAGAATCTCGCCTGCCCGCCGGACCTGTTCGTCGTCACCGACCGCGGCGACCTGCCCCGCAGCGCCCATCAGCAGCCCGATCAGGCCCCGCAAGTCCTCGGCCGGCCTGCCGACGCTCTCCCGCACGTCGTCCCACGGGGTGCCGAGTTCGGTCTTGTTCGCCTCGACGAAGGCCTTGCCCTCGTCCGTGAGGCGCGCGGTCTTGCGGCCCGCCACCTTTTCGATGAGCACCAGACCTTCGTCCTCGAGCTGCGACAGCGCAGGATAGATCGAACCGGGACTGGGCTTCCACACCCCGTCGCTGCGTTCGACGATCTGCTGGATCAGCTCGTAGCCGTGCATCGGCTGCTCGGTGAGCAGCAGCAGGATCGCGGAGCGGACATCGCCGCGCCGTCCCCTGCCACCCCGCCCGCGTCCGCGGCCGAAGTGCATTCCGGGCCCGAAGCCCGGACCGCCCTCGGGGCCGAAGCCGCCTCGGCGGTGTCCGTGACGGTGCGGCCCGTCGGGCCGTGCCATCCGTTCGCGTCCGAATCGTTCCCGTCGGGAACCTCTGTGTTCGAAATGGAAGTCTTCCATCATCAGCCTCCTTCTGTATCGCTGATGCATCAACGATATATCGTCAATTGCGACGCGACAAGGCCCCTTTTCTGTGACGGCGGTCAACTACCCGATGCGAATGGGGTCGATCTGTACCCGCGCGGGTAGCGAATCCTTCCGCGCACTGCGCACCGACTGCGCCTCGCCCAGCGCCTTGGCCAGCGGTTTCCCCTCCCCGCGGGGCACCCGGATCAGCATGCGCTCCACCTCCGCCGGCTCCGGCGCGTCACCGGAGAACGGCAGCCGCTCCCCGGCAGGCAGCTCGACCGGGCCGAGCAATTCGGCGTTCGCCGGCAGATCGGCGAGGTCCAGGAGGTCGGCGATCGCCTTCGCGCTGCCGTCGATCGCCGCGAGATGGATAGCGGGCGGAAATCCGACCTCGGCCCGCTCCTCGTACTGCGCACGCGCGTGACCGACCGGATCCCAGCGGACCAGCGCCTGCACCGTCGGAATGCCCGAATCGGCGACCACGACCACCTGACCGCCGTCGGCGAACGAGCGCACGAGCGACGACGCCGTCATCCACCGCCGCATCGTCTCCTCGGCGGCACGCAGATCGGGGCGGCCCAGGAGCGCCCAGCCGTCGAGCAGCAATGCCGCGCCGTAACCGCCCGGCATCACCGGTTCCGCCCCGACCGTCGACACCACGAGGGTCGGGCCCTGCTTCACTTCGTCGACGACGTCCGACCCTCCGGACATCCGCACGGCGACCCCGGGGAAGGCACGACCGAGTTCCTCGGCGGTGCGTCCCGCGCCGACCACGACGGCCCGCAGCGCCCGCGCTCCGCACGCGTGGCAGCGATGTGCGGCGTCGGCGACGCCGCACCACCGGCACGCGGGTGTTCCCGCCCCGTCCGGACCGGCCGCGGACGGCAACGCGAGCGGTCCGTTGCATCGCCGGCACCGCGCGGGCGCCCGGCACTTGCCGCACGCGAGGCTGGGGACGTAGCCGCGCCGGGGGACCTGGACCAGCACTCCCCGGCCGGCGCCGAGAGCCTCCCGGGCGGCGGCGAAGGCGATGGCGGGCAACCGGGCGGCCCGCGCTCCGGGGTCGCGGGCCAGGGCGTGGTCGCTGTCCGCGAGTGCGGTGATCTTCGGGGCGGCCGCCCGCACGGAGTCCCGGGAGGCCACGAGGTCGTGCGCCCAGCCCGAGTCGACCAGGGCCTGGGCCTCCGCGGTGCGCGCGTGCCCGGCCAGCACCACCGCACACCCACTGGCGTACGCGCGGAGCAGCGCCACCTCGCGGGCGTGCGGGTACGGTGCGCGCGGTTCGGAATGGTTGTCGTCCCCGTCGTCCCACACCACGATCAGTCCGGTACGCGGCGTCGGCGCGAACACCGAACTCCGGGTCCCGACGACGACCCTGGCGGTTCCGCGGAGCGCCGCCAGCCAACGCCGGTACCGCAGGGCGGGCCCGAGACCTGCGGCGAGTCCGACGACGGCGTCCTTGCCCAGCAGCGTCTCCACGGCAGCGACCACCCGGTCGAGGTCGCGCTGGTCGGGGACCACGACGACGGTGCTCGCCCCGATGGCGGCGACGAGCCCGGACAGTTCGGCGAGACGCGCCGGCCAGTCCTCGCCGGGGAGTGCCTGCCACACCGCGCGGGGGGCGCGCCCCTCGGACAGCGCCGTCAGGAAAGCGGCGCCGTGGACGTACCGGTCCCACGCGTCGGTGGCGATCGCGGTGCCGGACGCCTCGGGCGGTTCGGACGCGGCCTCGGACTCCGCCCGCGCGTGCCTCGGCGGAATCGCGAGCCGCAGGACGTCGGCACGGGTTCCGGCGTAGCGGCCGGCGACGAGGTCGACGACCCGGGTGATCTCCTCGGTCAGCACCCGCTCCGGTGAGATCACCCGTTCGAGCCAGCCGAACCGGCCCTGATGGTCGCTCGTCGCGGTGCGGGCCACGACGAATCCGTCGACGAGGCGCCCGGCGAACCGGATGCGGACCCGGACCCCGGGCTGCGCCTGCTCGTCGAGGTCCTTCGGCACGAGGTAGTCGAACTCGCGGTCGAGGTGCGCGAGCGGAAGCAGCGGCAGCACCCGGGCAACCGGGTCGACTTCCGCCGCGACCTTGTCCGCGCTCACGCGGCGGCCCCTACCGCAGCGGCGCCCGCCGGGCCGTGACTACCGATCAGAGGCCTGCGGCTGCCCGCAGCTTCTCCGCCCGGTCGATGCTCTCCCACGGGAGGTCGATGTCGGTGCGACCGAAGTGACCGTACGCCGCGGTCTGCGCGTAGATCGGGCGCAGCAGGTCGAGGTCGCGGATGATGGCGCCCGGACGCAGATCGAACGTCTCGGTGATGGCCTGCTGGATCCGAACCGGGTCCGTCTTCTCGGTTCCGAACGTCTCGACGAACAGGCCGACGGGCGCGGCCTTGCCGATCGCGTACGCCACCTGCACCTCGATCCGGTCCGCGAGACCCGCCGCGACCGCGTTCTTGGCCACCCAGCGCATGGCGTAGGCCGCCGACCGGTCGACCTTCGACGGGTCCTTGCCGGAGAACGCGCCGCCGCCGTGGCGGGCCATGCCGCCGTAGGTGTCGACGATGATCTTGCGGCCGGTCAACCCGGCGTCGCCCATCGGGCCGCCGAGCACGAACTTGCCGGTCGGGTTGACGAGCAGGCGGATGTCCGAGACGTCGAGTTCGGGCATGTCGATCTCCGCGAGAACCGAACCGAGCACCTTCTCCCGCAGATCCGGGGTGAGCAGGTTGTCGAGGTCGATGTCGGCGGCGTGCTGCGTCGAGATGACCACGGTGTCGAGGCGCACCGCCTTGTCACCGTCGTATTCGATGGTGACCTGGGTCTTGCCGTCCGGACGCAGGTACGGCAGGACCCCCGACTTGCGGACCTCGGTGAGTCGACGCGACAACCGGTGCGCCAGCGCGATCGGCAGCGGCATCAGTTCCGGGGTGTCGGTGGTGGCGAACCCGAACATCAGTCCCTGGTCGCCCGCGCCCTGACGGTCGATCTCGTCGTCGCTCAGTTCGCCGGTGCGAACCTCGTGCGAGTGGTCGACGCCCTGGGCGATCTCCGGGGACTGCGCCCCGATCGCCACGTTGACGCCGCAGGAGTTGCCGTCGAAGCCCTTGGCCGAGGAGTCGTACCCGATCTCGAGCACGGTGTCGCGCACGATCTTGGGGATGTCGGCGTAGGCGGTGGTCGTCACCTCACCGGCGACGTGGACCTGTCCGGTGGTCACCAGCGTCTCGACGGCGACGCGGGCACGCGGGTCGTCGGTGAGGAGCGCGTCGAGGATGGAGTCGCTGATCGCATCACAAATCTTGTCCGGGTGCCCCTCGGTCACAGACTCACTGGTGAATAGCCGACTACCGGACTGGCTCACAGAATTCCCTCTCGACAGTTGTCCTGAACAGCACGTGAAAACAGCTTAGCTGCGTAATACAACGAACGACCCTAGCGCCACCCCGGCGGGAGTGACCACCCTTCGAATCACCGAAACTCTGCCGGATATTCCGTCAGAGTGTCCGGCAAAGCTGGCCGACGGCGTCGAGTACCCGGCTCGCCATCAACGCCTTCGATCCGTGCTCGAGCGCGGACTCGGAGCCGTCGGCTCCGAGCAGCCAGCCGTCGTTGTGGTCGACCTCGAACGCCTTGCCCTCACCGACCGCGTTGACGACGAGGAGGTCGCAGCCCTTCCGGGCGAGCTTGGCCCGTGCATACGTGAGGACGTCGCCGTCGGCGTCGCCGGTCTCGGCCGCGAATCCGACGATCACGGTCTTCGCCGGGATCTCGCCGTCCCTCCGGGACTGCACCAGGCCGGCGAGGATGTCCTCGTTCTTGGTGAGTGCGATCGAGTCTGGCTCGCCCGCGCCCTTCTTGATCTTGCTCGCCACCGTCGTCGTCGGCCGGAAGTCGGCGACGGCCGCGGCCATGATCACCGCGTCGAACCCGGGCGCGTGCTTGGCGACGGCGACCCGCATGTCTTCCGCGGTGCGCACGTGCACCATGTCGACGGCGGCCGGGTCGGCGAGGCCGGCGGTGTACCCGGAGACGAGGGTGACCTCGGCCCCGCGCTGCACGGCGAGCCGGGCGATGGCGTACCCCTGCTTGCCCGAACTGCGGTTCCCGAGGAACCGCACCGGGTCGAGCGGCTCCCGGGTGCCGCCCGCGGACACGAGGACCCGCCGGCCCACGAGGTCACGGGGCAGCGCGTCGGGACGCTCGACCAGCAAGGACGCCAATCCGACGATCTCGTCGGGTTCGGGCAGCCTGCCTGCGCCGGTGTCCTTGCCGGTGAGACGGCCGGATGCGGGTTCGATGACGGTCACGCCGCGGTCGCGCAGCGTGGCGACGTTGGCGACGGTGGCCGGGTGCTCCCACATCTCCGTGTGCATCGCCGGTGCGAACACGACGGGACATCGCGCGGTGAGCAGCGTCGCGGTGAGCAGGTCGTCCGCGCGTCCCGCCACGGCCCGCGCCATGAGGTCGGCGGTGGCGGGCGCGATGACGACGAGGTCCGCTTCCTGCCCGAGACGCACATGCGGGACCTGCGGAACGTCGGTGAACACACCCGTGTGCACGGGGTTGCCCGACAGCGCCTCGAACGTCGCCTTGCCGACGAACTCGAGCGCGGACTCCGTCGGGATGACCCGCACGTGGTGTCCGGCCTCGGTGAAGGCTCGGATGACGGCGCAGCTCTTGTACGCGGCGATGCCGCCGCCGACACCGACGACGATCCGCTTGCGCGCCCCCGAGGGCCCCGGTTCCGGTGAATCCGTCACGCGCCCGGAGTCCGGGCCCGCTGCCTGGTCAGGCACTGCAGGTCCTCCGCTCACTCGCCTTCGGTGTGCTCGAGAAGATCGGAGTGGATCTCACGCAGCGCGATCGACAGCGGCTTCTCCTGCAGGCCCGGCTCCACGAGGGGGCCGACGTACTCGAGGATGCCGTCGCCGAGCTGGTTGTAGTAGTCGTTGATCTGACGCGCACGCTTGGCCGCGTAGATCACCAGCGCGTACTTCGACGACGTGCGAGCGAGAAGCTCGTCGATCGGAGGGTTGGTGATGCCGAGCGGGGTGTCGTAAGCCGGCAGGGCGCCGTGGCTGGGTGTTGCGGACGCTGCTGCGGGGGTGCTGCTCACTCGGTATCTCCTGAAATTGTTCTGGCTAGTTGATGTGAGATCTAGTGGGTCGACTCGGACTGTTCCGGTCGTCCAACCAACAAGGATACCAACTCGTCGCACGTTCGGCTGACATCCTCGTTCACGACGACCACGTCGAACTCGTCCTGCGCCTCCAGCTCGACCCGGGCGGTCGCGAGACGCCGCTCCACGACCTCCGCGGATTCGGTGCCCCGGCCGGTCAATCTCTCGACCAGCACGTCCCAGCTCGGGGGCGCCATGAAGACGAGCAGCGCCTCCGGCATCGCGGCACGGACGGCCCGCGCACCGGCGAGATCGACCTCGACCAGCACCGGTCTGCCCTGTTCGATCGCCGCGCGGACGGGTGCGGCCGGGGTTCCCGACAGCTGGAGTCCGCCGTGGATCTCGGCCCATTCGAGCAGCTCACCGGAATCGATCATCCGCTGGAACTCGCCACGAGAGGTGAACCGGTAGTCCTTGCCGTCCACCTCGCCCGGGCGTGGATCACGCGTCGTCGCGGACACGCTGAAGACGAGCTCCGGCATCCGCTCACGCAGGAGTCGCACCACGCTGGACTTACCGACGGCCGAGGGGCCGGCCAGTACTACCAGCCGACCCCTCCGCACTGCGGTCTTGCTCTCTGACACTTGTGCGTCAGCTACCACTGTCGTGCTCAGGCCTCGAAGTCGAACTTCGCGAGCAGGGCCTTCCGCTGCCGATCGCCGAGGCCACGGAGGCGACGGGTCGGAGCGATCTCCAGCTCGGTCATGATCTCCTGCGCCTTGACCTTGCCCACCTTGGGCAGCGCCTCGAGCAGTGCCGACACCTTCATCTTGCCCAGGATCTCGTCGTCCTCGGCGTCCTTGAGAACCTGCTTGAGGTCGGTGCCACCACGCTTCAGGCGCTCCTTGAGCTCAGCCCTGGCCTTGCGGGCAGCAGCTGCCTTCTCCAAAGCAGCAGCGCGCTGCTCATCAGTCAACTGGGGAAGGGCCACGGTTCCTCCGTCTCGTCGTTGGCAAATAGTCCAAACCACTGGATAACCAGCAGCGATAGCGACCGTACTCACGCCAGGCGCCGATTGCGAACCCACCCCCCGAGGTCAGAGCCGGATTCAGGTGGGCTATGAGAGTGCGGACTCGATCTCGTCACGCACCTTCACGGCCGCCTCACGCAGTGCCGCCGCCGACGGTCCCGCCCGAAGAACACCACGAGAACTGTTCGGCAACAACAGTTTACGGGAATCGGGAAAAATGTCGGCGAGATCACCGGGAGTCGCCCCCTGGGCGCCGAGACCGGGCGCGAGAATCGGCCCGGAAAAATTCGACAAATCCAGGCCGTGTCCGCGTGTCGCGCCCACCACCAGACCCACGAGACCCGGTTGCGCGTCGTTGTGCCGGACTGCCGCGTCCACCACGGACTGGGCCACGGACACCCCTGCGGCCGTCCCTGCCGCCTGCAGATCGCCGCCCTCGGGATTGGACGTCCGCGCCAGCACGAAGAGCCCGCGGCCCTGCTCCGCCGCCAGCGACAGCGCCGGATCCAGGGCACCGAATCCCAGGTACGGCGACACCGTCACGGCATCGGACGACAGAGGGGACTCCGCGCCCAGCCAGGACTGCGCGTACGCCGCCATCGTCGACCCGATGTCCCCACGCTTGGCGTCGGCGACGACGAGCGTCCCTGCCTCTCTGAGGACCGAAATGGTGCGTTCGAGCACCGCGTACCCGGCGGAGCCGTACGCTTCGAAGAACGCCACCTGAGGCTTCACGACGGCCACCTCACCGACGAAGGCCTCCACGCAGATCTCCGCGAACGTCTCCAGCCCCTCGGCGGAGACGGGAAGGCCCCACGCCTCGAGCAGCCCGGGATGCGGGTCGATGCCGACACACAACCGCCCCCGGTGCTCGACCGCCGACGTCAGCCGATGCACCCAGGAGTGGTGGTGGTGATGGTGTCCGCTCACGACGAGACGGCCCCGCTCGCGGGGGCCACGACGACGGCGGGCGAGCGCAGCCGCGCGTGCAGCGCCTGGAGCGACTGAACGCCGATGTCGCCGCGGATCGCGGCCTCGATGCCCTGCACCGCGGCGGACGCGCCCTGCACGGTGGTGACGCACGGGATGTTCGTGGCGACGGCCGCGCTGCGGATCTCGTAGCCGTCGACACGCGGTCCGGAGTTGCCGTACGGCGTGTTGATCACCATGTCGACCTCGCCGTCGCGGATCGTCTCGACGATGGTGCGCTCCCCCGCCTCCAGCTTCTCGCCGGAGTGCTTGTGCACCTCCTGGCAGGTGATCCCGTTGCGGCGGAGGACCGCCGCGGTGCCCTCGGTGGCCAGGATCCGGAAGCCGAGGTCGGCGAGCCGCTTGACCGGGAAGATCAGCGACCGCTTGTCCTTGTTGGCGACCGAGACGAACACCGAGCCCGAGGTGGGCAGCGAACCGTACGCGGCCGTCTGGCTCTTGGCGAACGCGGTGCCGAAGTCGGCGTCGATGCCCATGACCTCGCCGGTCGACTTCATCTCCGGGCTCAGCAGGGTGTCGACCCCGGTGCCGTCGGCGCGGCGGAACCGGTTGAACGGCAGCACCGCCTCCTTGACGGCGACGGGCGCGTCCGCCGGGGTCCAGCCGCCGTCGCCGGTGGCCGGGAGCACGCCGCTCGCGCGCAGATCGGCGATGGACTCGCCGAGCATGACGCGGGCGCACGCCTTGGCAAGCTGCACGGCCGTCGCCTTCGACACGAACGGCACGGTGCGGCTGGCGCGGGGGTTGGCCTCGAGGACGTACAGGATGTCGTCCTTGAGTGCGTACTGGACGTTGAGCAGGCCCTTCACGCCGATGCCCTTCGCGAGCGCCTCCGTCGAGCGGCGGACGTTCTCGAGGTCGGCGCGGCCGAGGGTGATCGGCGGCAGCGCACAGGCCGAGTCGCCCGAGTGGATACCGGCCTCCTCGATGTGCTCCATCACGCCGCCGAGGTACACCTCGGTGCCGTCGCAGAGTGCGTCGACGTCGATCTCGATGGCGTCTTCCAGGAAGCGGTCGACCAGCACCGGCCGGTCGTCGGAGATCTCGGTGGCGCGGGAGATGTAGCTTTCGAGGGACGCCTCGTCGTACACGATCTCCATGCCGCGGCCACCGAGGACGTACGACGGCCGCACCAGCACCGGGTATCCGATGCCGGCCGCGATGTCGCGGGCCCCGGCGAACGTGGTGGCGGTGCCGAACTTGGGGGCGGGCAGGCCGGCGTCGACCAGCACCTTCCCGAACTCGCCGCGGTCCTCCGCGAGGTCGATCGCCTCGGGGCTGGTGCCGACGATCGGCACCCCCGCCGCCTTCAGCCGCTTCGCCAGACCCAGCGGGGTCTGACCGCCGAGCTGCACGATCACACCGGCGACGGTGCCCGAGATCGACTCCGCCCGGTACACCTCGAGCACGTCCTCGAACGTGAGCGGTTCGAAGTACAGCCGGTCGGCCGTGTCGTAGTCGGTGGAGACGGTCTCCGGGTTGCAGTTGACCATCACGGTCTCGTAGCCGGCCTCCGACAGCGTCAGGGCGGCGTGGACGCAGGAGTAGTCGAACTCGATGCCCTGACCGATGCGGTTCGGTCCGGAACCGAGGATCAGGACCTTCGGACGCTCGGTCTGCGGGGCCACCTCGGACTCGGCCGCCGGGTCCAGTTCGTACGTGGAGTAGTGGTACGGCGTCTTCGCCTCGAACTCGGCGGCGCAGGTGTCGACCGTCTTGTAAACGGGGTGGACGTCCCACTGCTCACGCAGCGCGCGGACCGCGTCCTCGCCGCCGATCTCGGGGCGCAGGGCCGCGATCTGCCGGTCCGACAGGCCATGGTGCTTGGCGCGGCGCAGGACCCGCTCGGTCACCTCGGGCGCCTCGCGCAGCGCGTCCCCGAGTTCGTGGATCTGCATGATCTGGTCGAGGAACCAGGGGTCGATCTTCGTGGCGTCGAACAGCTGCTCGACGGTGGCGCCGAGCGCGAACGCCTTCTCCAGGCCGTACACGCGACCGTCGCGGGGGATGCTCAGTTCCGCGAGGAGGCTGTCGAGGTCGTCGGCCTCCACGTCGGGACCCGTCCAGTACCCGGCCCGCTTGGTCTCGAGGGAGCGCAGCACCTTGCCGAACGCCTCGGTGAAGTTGCGGCCGATCGACATGGCCTCACCGACCGACTTCATCGTGGTGGTGAGGGTGTCGTCGGCGCCGGGGAACTTCTCGAACGCGAACCGGGGCGCCTTGACCACGACGTAGTCGAGGGTCGGCTCGAAGCACGCCGGGGTTTCCTTGGTGATGTCGTTGACGATCTCGTCCAGCGTGTAGCCGATGGCGAGCTTCGCGGCGATCTTCGCGATCGGGAAGCCGGTCGCCTTGGACGCGAGCGCGCTGGACCGGGACACGCGCGGGTTCATCTCGATGACGACGAGACGCCCGTCGGCAGGGTCCATCGCGAACTGGATGTTGCAGCCGCCGGTATCGACGCCGACCTCGCGGAGGATGTCGATCGAGAGATCGCGCATCGCCTGGTACTCGCGGTCGGTGAGGGTCATGGCGGGGGCGACGGTGATCGAGTCACCGGTGTGCACACCGACCGGGTCGACGTTCTCGATCGAGCACACGATCACCACGTTGTCGCGGCCGTCGCGCATCAGCTCGAGCTCGTATTCCTTCCACCCGAGGATCGACTCCTCGATCAGCACGTTGGCGGTGGGGGACGCCGCGAGGCCGCCGCCGGCGATCCGCGTGAGGTCCTCGTCGTCGTAGGCCATGCCGGAGCCGAGTCCGCCCATCGTGAACGACGGCCGCACGACGACGGGGAAGCCCAGTTCGGCGACCGTGTCGCGGACCTCGTCCATCGTGTAGCAGACGCGGGAGCGCGCCGACTCGCCGCCGACCTTGGCGACGATGTCTTTGAACTTCTGCCGGTCCTCGCCGCGCTGGATGGCGTCGAAGTCGGCGCCGATCAGCTCGACGTCGTACTTCTCGAGGATGCCCTGCTCGTGCAGCGCCACCGCGGTGTTCAGGGCCGTCTGGCCGCCGAGCGTCGCGAGGACGGCGTCGATCGGGTGCCCCTTCTCGGCCTCGAGGGCGATCACCTTCTCGACGAACTCGGCGGTGATCGGCTCCACATACGTGGCGTCCGCGAATTCGGGGTCGGTCATGATCGTGGCCGGGTTGGAGTTGACGAGGCTGACCCGCAGGCCCTCCTCGCGCAGCACCCGGCAGGCCTGGGTTCCGGAGTAATCGAACTCACAGGCCTGGCCGATGACGATCGGCCCGGAGCCGATCACCAGGATGTGGGAGAGATCTGTACGGCGTGGCATTAGTTCTTGACTCCCTCGAGCAGGCTGGTGAAGCGGTCGAACAGGTACGCGGCGTCGTGCGGGCCCGCCGCGGCCTCGGGGTGGTACTGCACCGAGAAGGCCGATCCGTCGAGCAGGCGGACTCCCTCGACGGCGCCGTCGTTGGCGCAGGTGTGGCTGACGACGGCCTTGCCGAACGGGGTGTCGAACTCTTGTCCGGCCTCCCCCTCCAGCGCGAACCCGTGGTTCTGTGCGGTGATCGCGATGCGTCCCGTCTCGTGTTCGACGACCGGGATGTTGATGCCCCGGTGACCGAACTTCATCTTGTACGTGCCGAGACCGAGTGCGCGCCCGAGAATCTGGTTGCCGAAACAGATGCCGAACAGGGGCAGACCCTGCCCGATGACTTCCTTCGTCAGGTGCACGGCGCCGTCGGCGGTCGCCGGGTCGCCGGGACCGTTGGAGAGGAAGACGCCGTCGGCCTTCAGGTCCAGGATCTGCGCGAGCGTGGCGTCGGACGGGAGCACGTGCACCCGGATGCCGCGCTCGGCGAACATGCGCGGGGTGTTGGTCTTGATGCCGAGGTCGATGGCCGCGACCGTGAAGCGCGCGTCTCCCCCGGTCGGCTCGACGACGTACCCGCTGGTGGTGCTGACCTCGCCGGCCAGGTCCGCGCCGAGCATCGACGGCTGGCCCTTCACCCGCTCGAGCAGCACGTCGGTGTCGGCGAGGGCGTCGCCGGAGAACACGCCGGCGCGCATGGAGCCCCGGGTGCGCAGGTGGCGGACCAGGGCCCGGGTGTCGATGCCGGCGATCCCGACGACTCCCTGCTTGACGAGCTCGTCCTGCAGGGATCCGGTGGCGCGCCAGCTGGAGGTGCGGCGGGCGGGGTCGCGGACGACGTACCCGGCGACCCAGATCTTCGCCTCGGCGCTGCTGCCGGTCGGCCCGACGGACTCGTCGTCCTCGTCGTTCCACCCGGTGTTGCCGATCTGCGGCGCGGTGGCCACGACGATCTGGCGGTGGTAGCTGGGGTCGGTGAGCGTCTCCTGGTACCCGGTCATGCCGGTGCTGAAGACGGCCTCACCGAGCGTCTGACCGACGGCACCGAAAGTGGTGCCCCGGAATACCCGTCCGTCCTCGAGGACCAGTACTGCAGAGTCGGTGTCGTAGCCGCTCATGCGTTCTCTCCGTTCTGCTCGACCTCACCAGAGCTCGCCGCATTCGCTGAATCTTCACTGTCTGTCTTGCCGTCCGGCTTCCCTGCGCCCACCCAGGCGGGGTACACGGACTTGTCGTCGCTGCGGAATCCGGTGTCGATCTCGGTGCCGGTCGGCAGCTCCCACCGGATCACCAGGACGCCGTCCTTGCTCATGACCTTGCCCGCGAGGCCGCGTTCGGTGCGCACGGCGCGGACCGCGTCCTGCGGTATCCAGATCGCCGACGCCCCGTCCCGTTCGAGCAGGATCCCGGTTTCGTAGCGGGAGATCTCACCCGTCGCCCGGAAGCCGAGGTCACCGACCGCGATCCGGTCCTGCCAGCTGGGGGCGAGGGTGCTGCCCACGTACAGTCCGGTGGCCGGGGCGATCGTCTGCGCGCCGAGGTGCGCGGGCACGCCGGGAAGCTGCCCGACCCGGTCGGCCTGCCGCCGGGCGCGACCGCGCCAGCCGACGTACATGAGGAAGATGGCCAGCGCCCAGAACGCGACGAGGCCGACTACCCACAGAATTCTCTCCACCGTCATCCCCTGCCGTTTCGCACCCGGACGCGGGCCTGGCCGTCGCTCGCGGTGATCCGGCCGCGCAGGATCGTCGTCGTCACCCGGGCCGGAAGGGTCATCGACTCGTAGGGCGTGTTGTGGGCGACGCTGGCGAGATCGGGGCCGTGGACCGTCCATTCGGCGTCCGGATCGATCAGCACGAGGTTGGCGGGCTCGCCCACCTCGAGCGGGCGACCCTGGTCGTCGAGTCCGACGATCTCGGCCGGGCGCTCACTCATCACCCTGGCAACGCCGCGCCAGTCGAGCAGCCCCGTGCGGACCATCGTCTGCACGACGATCGACAGCGCGGTCTCGAGCCCCAGCATTCCGGGGCGGGCGGCCGCGAACTCGCAGCACTTGTCCTGCTCGGCGTGCGGCGCGTGGTCGGTCGCGACGCAGTCGATGGTCCCCTCGGCCAGTCCGGCCCGGAGCGCGGCGACGTCGCTCGCCTCCCGCAGGGGCGGGTTCACCTTGTTGACGGCGTCGTACGTCTCGAGCCGCGAGTCGTCGAGCAGCAGGTGATGCGGGGTGACCTCGGCGGTGATCGAAATACCTTGCCCGCGTGCCCACTTCATCAGTTCGACGGTGCCGGCGGTGGAGGCGTGGCAGATGTGCACCCGCGCCCCGGCGTCGCGGGCGAGCAGTGCGTCACGGGCGACGATCGACTCCTCGGCGGCGCGCGGCCACCCCGCCAGCCCGAGCCGGGCGGCGGTGGGTCCTTCGTGCGCGATCGCCCCGACGGTCAGTCGCGGCTCCTCCGCGTGCTGCGCGATGAGCACTCCGAGCGAGCTCGAGTACTCGAGGGCCCGGCGCATGATCAGCGGGTCGTAGACGCAGTGGCCGTCGTCCGAGAACATCCGCACCCGGCCGGCCCCCGACGCCATCGTGGCCATCTCGGCGAGCTGCTTGCCCTCGAGCCCCACGGTGACGGCGCCGACGGGGTGCACGTCGACGAGCCCGACCTCCCGGCCGCGGCGCCACACGTGGTCGGTGACGACCACCGAGTCGGCCACCGGGCTGGTGTTGGCCATCGCGAACACCGCGGTGTACCCGCCGAGCGCGGCGGCGGCCGAACCGGAATCGATGGTCTCGGTGTCCTCGCGGCCGGGTTCCCGCAGGTGCGTGTGCAGATCGACGAAACCGGGGAGCAGGATCTGCCCCGCCGCGTCGATCACCTCGGCGTCGGGCGTGGCGTCCTTGCCCGCGTCCGCTCCGATCGCGGCGATGACGCCGTCACCGAGCAGAACGTCGGTGGGCTCGCCCTCGCCGTACAGCAACACGTTCTTGATGAGCACTGTCTCTCCTGTCACTGCACTGTCACTCATCCCGCAACTTCCTCCGCCCCGACCAGCAGCCGGAACAGCACCGCCATCCGCATGTGCACACCGTTGGTCACCTGCTGCAGCACGGCGGTTCTCGACGAATCAGCCACCGCCGAGGCGATTTCCATGCCGCGCAGCATCGGACCGGGGTGCAGCACCACCGCGTGCTCGGGAAGCAGCGCGAGCCGCTTCTCCGACAGGCCGTAATTGATCGAGTACTCCCGCTGGGACGGGAAGAACCCGCCGTTCATCCGTTCCGCCTGCACCCGCAGCATGAGGACGGCGTCGAGACCGGGCAGCTCCGCGTCGAGGGAATGCGCCACCGACACCGGCCACGACGACACACCGACCGGGAGCAGCGTGGGCGGCGCGACGAGGACGACCTCGGCGCCGAGCATCGACAGCAGCAGCGCGTTCGACCGCGCGACCCGGCTGTGGAGGATGTCGCCGACGATGGCGATGCGCTTGCCCTCGATGTCGCCGAGGCGCTGACGCAGTGTGAGCGCGTCGAGAAGCGCCTGGGTGGGGTGTTCGTGCGTGCCGTCGCCCGCATTGATCACCGCGGGTCCGCCGTCGTCCTGACGTCCGGTCCAGCTCGCGATCTGGTGGGCCGCACCCGACGCGGGGTGCCGCACGATCAGGGCGTCGGCGCCGGCGGCGCGCAACGTCATCGCCGTGTCCCGGAGCGATTCACCCTTCGACACCGACGAACTGGACGCGCTGACGTTGATGACGTCTGCGCTCATCCACTTGCCTGCGACCTCGAACGACACCCGGGTGCGGGTCGAGTTCTCGAAGAACACGGTCATCACGGTCCGGCCGCGCAGCGTCGGGAGCTTCCGCACCTCACGCCCGAGGAGGGCCTGTTCGAAGCGTTCGGCCTCGTCGAGAAGTTCGACGGCCGATTCCCGTGTCAGGTCCGCGATCGACAACAGGTGCTTCACTTAGCTCTTCCCCCCGGAGATCATGACCGCGTCGCGGCCGTCGTGTTCGCTCAGGAGCACCTTGACGTCCTCGGTGCGGGCGGTGGGCACGTTCTTGCCCACGTAGTCGGCGCGCAGCGGCAGTTCACGGTGCCCGCGGTCGACGAGGACGGCCAGCTGGACGGCACGGGGCCGACCGAGGTCGCGGAGGGCGTCGAGCGCCGAGCGGACGGTGCGGCCGGAGAACAGCACGTCGTCGACGAGGACGACCAGGGTGTTGTCGACGCCGCCCTCGGGCACCGAGGTGCGTTCGAGGGGCCGGTGCGGTTTGGTCCGCAGATCGTCGCGGTACAGGGTGATGTCGAGGGAGCCGACCGGTGGGCGCACCCCGGAGAATTCTTCGACCTTCCCGGCGAGCCGCGCGGCGAGCGTCGTGCCCCGGGTCGGGATGCCGATCAGAACGACACGCGGCGCTTCACCGTCCGCGGCGTCGATCGCGGTCTTCTCGATGATCTGGTGCGCGATTCGCGCAATGGTCCGTCCCACATCGGCTGCGGACAGCAGCTCTCGTGCGGGTTCGACGGACGGGGACTCTTCTGGTGTTGAATCCGCCGGTTCCCCGGCGGGGCGAGACCCTTCGGGCACGCGCATACAACGACCTCCTTCTCCGCCTCACTGGACGGATCGTTAAAGGATGCCTGACGCGGACAGCTTATCAGCGCGTCGACTGCGCCAGGCCCGGACCCCTGACCTGCGGACCCGCCGACGCGGGCCCGCAGCGGGACACGAACTTACGAGCGGGCGTCGTTCGACTCGCCGTCGGCGGTCTCGGCGCGGCGCGACGTCGCGGCCGCAGCCGACCGCACCTGCGGGGCCACCAGCACGACCTGACCGAGGATGCCGTTGACGAAACCCGGCGACTCGTCGGTGGAGAGCTGCTTGGCGAGCTCCACCGCCTCGTCCACGGCCACGACCGGAGGCACGTCGGTGGCGTGGAACAGCTCCCACACGGCGATCCGCAGGATGGCGCGGTCGACGGCGGGAAGCCGCTCCAGCGTCCAGTCCTGCAGGTGGGACGAGATCACCTCGTCGAGACGGTCCAGGTTCTCCGCGACACCCGTCACCACGGTGACGGTGTACGGGGCGACCGGTGCCACCGCATCGTCCTTGCCGGACAATTCCGCGCGCTCGGTCGCGAGATCGACCGGATCGAGATCTCGCGCCTCGGCCTCGAAGAGGAAATCGACGGCGCGTTTGCGGGCCTTGTGCCGTGCGCCGAGTTTCTTATGCGTACCGGACACTCAGGAATTCACACGCCCGAGGTAGTTGCCGTCGCGGGAGTCGACCTTCAGCTTGTCACCGGTGTTGATGAACAGCGGAACGTTGATCTCGGCTCCGGTCTCGAGGGTGGCGGGCTTGGTGCCGCCGGTGGAGCGGTCGCCCTGCAGGCCGGGATCGGTGTGCTGGACCACCAGTTCGACGGTGACGGGCAGTTCCACGAACAGCGGAACGTCCTCGTGCGTCGCGACCTGCACGGCCATGTTCTCGAGCATGAAGCGGGCGCCGTCGCCGACGGTGGCCTCGCTGATCGAGATCTGGTCGTAGGTGTCGCCGTCCATGAAGATGTAGTCGGTGCCGTCGTGGTACAGGTACGTCATGTCACGGCGGTCGACCGTGGCCGTGTCCACCTTGACGCCGGCGTTGAACGTCTTGTCGACGACCTTGCCCGAGAGCACGTTCTTCAACTTGGTGCGCACGAACGCGGGACCCTTGCCGGGCTTCACGTGCTGGAACTCGGTAATCGTCCACAGCTGGCCTTCGATCTGCAGGACCAGGCCGTTCTTGAAATCACTGGTGGAAGCCACTTGCTTCGCGTCTCCTCGATAAGGTCGAAACCGTCTACACGACAGTCAGGTCTTTGGTGGTGAGTGTGAGCAGTTCCGGTCCCTGCTCACGAACCACGAGCGTGTCCTCGATCCGCACGCCTCCGCGCCCGGAGAAGTACACGCCCGGCTCGACGGTCACCGCCGCACCGTCCAGAAGTGTACCGGTGCCCAGCTTGCCGATTCCCGGAGCTTCGTGGATCTCCAGGCCGACGCCGTGTCCGAGCCCGTGCAGGAACAGCTCCCCGTAGCCGGCGTCGTCGATGACCCGGCGGGCGGCGGCGTCCACCGCGGACACCTCCGCTCCCGGGCGCAGCGCGTCCCGCCCGGCCTCCTGCGACCGCGCGACCAGCGCATACACGTCGCGTTGCCAGTCCGCGGCCTGCCCCAGGACGTACGTTCTGGTCATGTCCGAGTGGTAACCGCCGATCTCCGCCCCGAAGTCCAGCTTGACGAAGTCGCCGCTGCCGAGCACCGCCTCGGTCGGGCGGTGGTGCGGGATCGCCGAGTGGGCGCCGGCCGCGACGATGGTCTCGAACGAGATGCCGTCGGCGCCGTGCGCGAGCATCAGCGCCTCGAGTTCCCGGCCGACCTCCTTCTCGGTGCGCCCTGGGCGGAGACCACCGCGCTCGATCAGCTCGGCGAGCGCGGAGTCGGCGGCCGCGCACGCCGCGCGCAGCAGTCCGACCTCGAAGTCGTCCTTCACCATCCGCAGTTCCTCGACGAGACCCGGAACGGGGTCGAGCCGCGCGTCCGGCGCGAGCACCGACCAGGCGGCGAACTCGTCCACGGTGACGACATGACTCTCGAACGCCAGCGACGAGGGGCTCTGCCGCCTCACCGATTCGATGAGGTGGGCGGCGCTGGCGCGGGCAATCTCGGCCCGCAGATCGGGAACCTGTTCTCCGACCTGCGTGAGGTAGCGGCCGTCGGTGCAGATGACGGTGCGCTCCTCGGCGCCCTCCGCGTCCGACGCGTGCACGAGCAGCGCGGCGTTGGAGCCGGTGAACCCGGTGAGATACCGGATGTTCACCAGATTCGTCACCAGAAGTGCGTCGAGATCCCGGGCGGCGAGGGCCGCACGCAGCGCCGCGCGCCGCGAACCATGATCAGCAGGCATGTCGTCAAACGTACCGGCAATCCGCCGCCGGGAGGGCGCGGATCGACGGCACCGGTGCAGCGGCGAGAACAGGTTCCAGACAGCCCCCGTGTGGGTTAGGCCACACGGGCGAAAACCCGCTCGTTACGCTGTGCCCATGAATGCGTGGGTGGTACGCGGCCTCGGCATGGCCCTGATACATGTTTTCGTTCGTGTGATCCTCGGTGTGTCGATTACACAGTGGCCGCTTCAGGGTTCCGCTCTGAGATGGCTCGCACTGCTGATCGTGGTGTTCGTGGCACTGATCTGGGCCGGCATCGACGGCATCCGGGACCGTCGCCGGAACCCCGATCCGGAGGACGGCGCCGACCTGACGATGCTGTGGCTGAAGGCGGCCCTGCTCGGCGGAGTCGTCGCGGGTGTGGGGAGCTGGCTGGCCAACCTGGTGCCGAACCTCAACGTCACCCAGAACTCGTTCTTCTTCGAGATCACGTCCGGGGCCGCGTTCACGGTCCTGCTGATCTTCGTTCCTGCCATGCTCGCCGTGTTCCTCGGCCGGTTCTTCGTCGGCCGGGACTCCAGGAAGACGGTGAAGGACCGCGGCGAACGCCGGCCGGCGGCGCACGGCGCCGGAGTGGCCGCAGGAGCCGCAGCGGGGGGAACCGCAGCCGCAGCCGTCGCCGACGACGACGGGTACGGACAGAACTACCCCGGCCAGGCATACGAGCAGACCCCGGACACCGGGTACGCCGGTTCCGACGCCGACACCGCGGTGTTCGAACCGGTGCACAACTACCGCGAGGACACATCGGACCTCGATCAGTCGCAGGGCGGGGACACCACCTGGCAGGACCCGGTCGACCTCGGGAAGCGGACCACGGACGACCCGCGCCGCGGCGAGTAGCAGCCGTTCGACTCTCCAATACCCGACCGACGACACACCGACAGACGGCGCGGCGGTGTGAGCGCACTCGCTCACACCGCCGCGTCCCTGCTTCTTCGCGCTACGTCACAGGAGGTTACGTCACAGGAGAACGGCGCCGCCGGCGCCCGGCGTCGCCTCTCGGGCCACCGCGGAGTACGCGGCGACGAGCAGAGACGGGTCCGGGCCCTCGAGCCGTCCGGGCTTCGCGAGCCCGTCGAGCACGACGAACCGCAGCACGCCGGCCCGGTTCTTCTTGTCCGTCTGCATTCCCTCGACCAGCTGGCCGAACGCGTCCGCGTCGTACGTGGTGGGCAGCCCCACCAGTTCCAGGATGGTGCGGTGCCGGTCCGCCGTCGCATCGTCCAGACGTCCCGCCAGCCGTCCCAGCTCGGCCGCGAAGACGAGCCCGACGGCGACCGCCGCACCGTGACGCCAGCGGTAGCGTTCACGCCGCTCGATCGCGTGCCCGAGCGTGTGCCCGTAGTTGAGGATCTCCCGCAGATCCGACTCGCGCAGGTCCGCGGCCACGACCTTGGCCTTGACCTCCACGGACCGCCGGATCAGTTCGGGCAGAACGGTTCCCGTGGGGTCCAGCGCGGCCTCGGGATCCTTCTCGATGAGCTCCAGGATCACGGGGTCGGCGATGAATCCGGTCTTCACGACCTCCGCCATGCCCGCGACGATCTCGTTGCGGGGCACCGTCTCGAGCGTCGCCAGGTCGATCAGCACCGCCGACGGCTCGTGGAACGAGCCCACCAGGTTCTTGCCGGCCTCGGTGTTGATGCCGGTCTTTCCGCCGACCGCCGCATCCACCATCGCGAGCAGCGTCGTGGGCACGTGGATCACGCGCACCCCGCGCATCCACGTGGCCGCAACGAACCCGGCCAGATCGGTGGCCGCGCCGCCCCCCAGACTGACGACCGCGTCGCTGCGGGTCAGGCCGATCCGGCCGAGGACCTCCCAGCAGAACCCGGCGACGGCCAGATCCTTGCCGTCCTCCGCGTCCGGAATCTCGATGCGGTGCGCATCGATCCCCTTCTCGGCGAGCGCCGCGCGCACCGCCTCCGCCGTCTCCGCCAGCGGCGGCTGGTGGAAGATCGCCACCGTCCTCGTGCCGGCGAGTTCGTCCACCAGCTCGCCGAGCAATCCGCGCCCGATGATGACCGGGTAGGGGTTCGCCGTCTGCACCTGTACGCGTACCGGTTCGGTCACTGTCTGCTGCTCCGCTCCGTCTTGTCCGAGGTTCTCGGATGTCTCTGTTCCGCCGGGTCGCCCATCACTCCGCGGCTCCGCCGGGGTCGCCGATCACTCGGCGAGTTTCGCCACCAGCTGCTGCACCACGCGGGCGGGACTCCGCCCGTCCGTGCGTATCCGGATGGACGCCACCTCCCGGTACAGCGGTCGGCGCTTGCGCATCAACTCGGTGTACTTCTGGCGGGGGTCGCCACCGGCGAGGAGCGGGCGCGCGGTGTTGGTTCCCGTGCGCTTGAGCCCCTCGGCCACGCTGATCTCGAGGTAGATCACCGTCTGGCCCTTCAACAACTCACGGGTGCGCTCGGAGAGGATGGACCCACCACCGAGCGAGACGATCCCCTCGTGACTCTCGATGGCCTTCCGCACGATCTCTTCCTCGAGGGCCCGGAAGGCTGGTTCACCCTCCTGGACGAAGATCTCGGCGATCGTGCGTCCCGCCTCTTCCTCGACGGCCACGTCGGTGTCGAACAACGACAGGTCCAGCGCCTGCGCGAGGCGACGCCCGATCGTGGACTTACCTGCTCCCGGCGGACCGACGAGCACGGCTTTCGGTGCCATCACCCGTCACCGCCCCGGCGCGACGGCAGACGGGCTGGTCATCGCGCGAGCCGGGCTGCGACACCCGACGCGTAACGCTCGTAGTTGGCGGCCGTCTCGGCCACCGAGTCGCCGCCGAACTTCTCGAGCGCGGCCTGGGCGACGACCAACGCCACCATCGCCTCGGCCACGACACCGGCGGCAGGCACCGCGCACACGTCGGACCGCTGGTGGATGGCCACGGCTTCCTCACCGGTCGACATGTCGACGGTGGCGAGCGCGCGCGGAACCGTCGAGATCGGCTTCATCGCCGCGCGCACGCGGAGCGCCTCGCCGTTGGTCATGCCGCCCTCGAGACCGCCGGCGCGGTTGGTCGAACGCAGAATTCCGTCCGGGCCGGGCCGCATCTCGTCGTGCGCCTGGCTGCCGCGGCGGCGCGCGGTCTCGAAGCCGTCGCCGACCTCGACGCCCTTGATGGCCTGGATTCCCATCAGGGCGGACGCGAGGCGGGCGTCGAGGCGGTCCGCGCCGCTGATGAACGATCCGAGACCCACGGGGAGACCGTGGATGACGACCTCGACGACACCGCCGAGGGTGTCGCCGTCACGCTTGGCGGCCTCGATCTCGGCGATCATCGATTCCTCGGCGGCCTTGTCGAACGCGCGGACCGGGCTGGCGTCGATCGCCGCCAGGTCCGATGCGGTGGGTTCGGGGCCGACGTACGGGTCGGACGCGCCGATCGAGATCACGTGTGACAGCACCTCCACGCCGAACACCTGGCGCAGGAAACCCCGGGCGAACGTCGCGGCCGCAACCCGGGCCGCCGTCTCACGCGCACTCGCGCGTTCGAGAACGGGGCGCGCGTCGTCGAACCCGTACTTGAGCATGCCCGAGTAGTCGGCGTGACCGGGGCGCGGACGGGTGAGCGGCGCGTTCCGCGCCTGGTCGGCGAGCAGGTCTGCGTCCACCGGGTCCGCGGACATGATGGTTTCCCACTTGGGCCACTCGGTGTTGCCCACCTCGACAGCGATCGGGCCGCCGAGCGTCCGGCCGTGTCGGACACCACCGACGATGGTGACCTTGTCGGCCTCGAACTTCATCCGCGCACCGCGGCCGTAGCCGAGGCGGCGTCGCGCGAGTTGGGTCGAAATGTCCTCGGACGTCACTTCGACGCCCGCGACCATCCCCTCGAGCATCGCGACGAGGGCGGGACCATGGGATTCTCCGGCAGTTATCCAGCGCAGCACGCCAATATCCTTCCATGTCGCCGCGTCCGGCAGTGACGGTGGTCCTCTCGGGGCGCGCGCGGGGTGCGGACTCGGTCAGGTGAGGTGCCCGGCGAACAACGCCACCAGCGTCGCGGCACACATGGCGGGTCCGTGTGGGAGCGGCGGCGGCGAGCGCCGGACGGCGAGGACGACGCAGCCCGCCACTGCGGTCAGTGCCGGCGCGAGCGCGGCCGCGAACACCCAAGCCTCTCCCCCGGCCAGCCCGGCGGCCGCGCCGACGCCGAGCGCAAGTTTCACGTCGCCCGCGCCGATCGCACCGGGCGCTCCCAGGTAGAGGGCGAGATAGGCCGCCGCCAGCAGGAGTCCGCCGATCACGGCGGCGGACGCGGCGCCGGTCGCGACACCGATGCCGACGATCACCAGGAACCCGGGCAGCGTCAGCAGGTTCGGCAGCCTCCGGGCGCACAGGTCGGTGGCGGCGAGACTCACACACCACCACCAGAACGCGAGCGCACCCGGCAGTATCCACACCGGGTTGCGGCCGGCGTCGGCCCAGACCGCGGCGGCGACGCCGACCGCGCACATCGCCTCGCACCAGCCCGGCGGCACCGGACCCACGAACCGGCCCGCGGTGAGGCGCGCACACCGCCCCACAGCCGCACCGGCCACCACACTCGTCACGATCAGCCACCACATGCCGACCAGCGTGCGGGACCGGACACCCGGACCCCTCGCGGCGACCTGCGGGAACGATCGCCCTGTGGATGGCGGCCGGGCCTGTGGACAACTGATATGGACGCAGATTTGTCAAGAGGGCAGCAGGAGGCGGACGTCCAGGACCGTCGTCGAGGGACGTCCGCCTCGGGTGGCCCCGGATGAATCTGTTGGTTGGTGGCGAGCGTGTCGGTTGTCGACGCGTTGTCGAAGTCTGATATGCGCGGGTTGGCTACCGCAAAGACAGTTGTTCGGCTGGAGTGGATCGCTGGTCTAACCTCGAGCGTGATCCCAACGTGCAGTTGAGGATTGCTCATAGTTGTCTCGCGGGTCACTCCCAGGCGCTGTTGTCACCAACCGTGTGATCATCCGGGACGTTCGTGGGGCCTTCGGCCCCCCGGTCCGTGCCCCATCGGTCGTCGCCGAGGAGCGGGGGCAAGGTGGAGTCCCCGCAGCGCAAGCGAGGAGAACCGACCTTGCCGCCCGACGAGCAACGACCAGAATGGCCGCGACGGGGGGAAGGCCCCGTGGGTCAGTCGTCGAGCACGGCCAACGACCAGCACCACCCGGCGAGCTCGCGGGCGATGGCGGTGTTCGCCAGCACGGGACGCTTGCGGCGGGCGTCGAACCCGGCCCAGCGCTCGTGCAGGCGCCGGTTGCCTCGTTGCCCGCGGGCTCGGGCCGCCGGTGAGGCCTTGTCCCAGCGGCGCCGCAGATCCACCCCGGCACGATAGGGCTGCCGGTGATGCCAGGCGGCCTCGATCAGCAACCGGCGCGCGTGCCCGTTGCCGGTCTTGGTGATCGCCCCCTGCGAGCGGGAGGCGCCCGAGGACGACTCGGTGGGCACCAGTCCCAGGTACGCGCCGATCGAGCGGCCGGTCAGCCGGTGCCAGTCCCCGATCTCGACCGCCAGCCCGAACGCGGTCAACGTGGACACCCCCCGCAGGCACCCGAGCCGGGTCACCACCGGGGTGAAGGCGCTGTCGGCGGCCATCCGGGTGATCGCGGCATCCAAACGGTCGCGCCGGCCGACGGCGGCGAGCATGGTGTCGTACGCGGTCTCGTACGCCAACTGCAGACCGGGCTCATCGAAGTGCTGGCTGCGCAGCCAGGTGTCGTGCACCTGCGTCCACGCGTGCCCTCCGTAGTAGACGATCCCCTGCCGCAGAAGAAGTTTCGACAGCCTGTGCCGAGCCGCCATCAGATCCCGGCGCACGTCCTCACGGGCGCGCACCAGATCCCGGGCGGCCTCCTGCGCCACGCTCGGCACCGTGACCGAGGTGATCTGATCGAGGTGCAGCAATCTCGCCAGATGCCGTGCATCTCGCGCGTCGGTCTTGACCCGATCTCCGGACGGGCGCTGCAGCTTCGAGGGCGCGGCCACCAGACACTCGATGCCGACTGTGTCCAGGAAACGGGCCAGCCCGAACCCGGTGGGCCCGGCCTCGTACGTCGCCTTCACCGGATCCGGCAACGACCGGATCCACTCGAGTATGTCGCGATGATCGGGCGTCAATCGGCGCTCGAACAGCTCACCGGTCCGCCCGTCGAGGCCGCACGCGACGACCGATCGTGCGTGCACATCCAATCCGACACTCGTACGCTGATTCATTGCTGGGGCCTCCCACATCTTGTGGCTCTACCGGCCAGGACCCGTTTCCTGTCGGCAACCCACGTTCACATGTGGAGTGGGCCCCAGCCCATACCCTCATACTGTCTAGCCCAGAGCGGCCGCCATCGCCTCGCGCGGCGCCGGGCGGCCGGTAAACTGCTCGACTTGCCCGAACGCCTGGTGCAGGAGCATCGACAGACCGCCGACGACCGTTCCCCCGGCCACCTCGACCGCGGCCGCCAGTGGGGTCGGCCACGGGTCGTAGATCGCGTCGAGCACGAACGGCGCCCGGCCGAGAACGTCCGCGTAGTCGGTGATCGCGGCGGACGGAACGGTGCTGACGAGTGCGGCGGCCGCGGCGCACCGGGCACCGAGTTCGGGGCTGTCGAAGCCGAGCAACCGGACCTCGAGCCCCACCGATTCCGCGCACCCCAGCGCACCCGCCGCGCGACCCGCGTCGCGGGCTACCACGGTCACCGATTTCACGCCCAGGTCGGCGAGCGCGACGAGCGCAGGCCTGGCCGTTCCCCCGGCGCCGACGACGACCGCCTCGGCGCCCGCGACGGCACCGACGCCGCCCGCGGTGAGCGCGCCGCTGACCCCGTCCACGTCGGTGCAGTCGGCACGCCAGCCGCCCTCGATGCGCACGAGGGTGTTCGCGGAGCCGATCGCCACGGCCCGGTCGGTGCGCTCGGACGCGAACTCGAGCGCGGCGATCTTGCCCGGCATCGTGACGGACAGACCGACCCATTCCGGGCCGAGCCCGGACACCAGCCCGGGGAGTCGCTCCCCGTCGCACTCGATGCGGTCGTACGTCCACCCGGTGAGACCGAGCGCCCGGTACGCCGCGAGGTGCAGTTGCGGTGATCGCGAATGCGCGATCGGGCTGCCCAGCACCGCAGCTTTGCGTGCGGTCACCAACTCATCGTCCACTGTTGAGAATCCCGTTGTTCAGAGCCTGGTCGATGTTGGCCAGGTGTTCGTCGTAGCTCTTCGTGAAGAGTGTCGTGCCCTTCGAATCGACCGTCACGAAGTAGATCCAGTCGCCGGGCGCCGGTTGTTCGACCGCCTGGAGCGCCCCGATGCTCGGCGACGAGATCGGCGTCGCGGGCAGGCCGGGGCTGGCGTACGTGTTCCAGGGGGTCACCTGCGCGCGGTCGGCGTCGGTGGTGGCCAGTTCGGTGGTGTCCAGCGCGTAGTTGACCGTGGAGTCGAATTGCAGCGCCTGGTTGACGGCGAGCCGGTTCAGAATGACGCGCGCGACCTTCGAGAAGTCGTCGGGCATCGCCTCGCGTTCCACCAGCGACGCCGCGACCAGCATCTTGTACGGGGTGAGACCGACCTGGTTGCCCGCGGTGAGGATCCCGGTCTTCTCGTAGCTCGCGGAACTCTCGGACACGAGCTTCTGCAGAATGGCGGCGGGACCCGCCGTCGGATCGAAATCCCAACTGCCCGCGGCGATCAGTCCCTCGAGCTGGCGATCCCGGTCCGGGACACCCGCGACCGAGTCCTTCGCCCAGTCGGGCACACCCAGCGCGGACAGGTCGCCCGCGCCGGCGGCGTTGAGGTCGTCGTAGCTGATGCACTTCTGCTGACCGGCGTCACCCAAGCAGCTGGCCTCGGAGATCAGCGTGTAGATCCCCTTCTTCTTGGCGCCGGTCTGCACGTCGGTCGTGTCGTGGAGTTGCCTGCCCTCGGAGATGATCATCTGCCCGACGCGGGAGGCCGGGTCGACCAGTTCCTGCACGGCGTCGTCCGCCGGAATCTGGGTGGAGAGGCTGTAGAAACCGGGTTGCACCGAGTTCATGGCGTTGCTCTGGACTGCGGCGTTGAAGAACGCCGATCCGCTGGCGACGACGTCGCGGTCCGCCAGGGTGGTGGCGATCTCCTCCGCGGTATCGCCCGGATGGACCTGCACGACCACTTCGGGACCGCCGGGGCCTGCGTAGTCCGCGGGCGCGTCGGACCCGCCGAAGAACAACTTGCCGCCGACGAACACGACACCGACCAGCACGATGAGGACCGCCGCGGCGGCGAGGACGCCGAACACCTTGCCCCGGCGTGCGCGTCCCCTGGTTTGTTTGCGGCTGCGGGCCTGCGTGCGAGCAGCGGCGCGGGTCGGTGGGAACTCCTCCGGAGTCGCCGAGGGTGGGATCTCCTCGGGAATCGCCGAGATGATCTGCGTCTCGGCCTCCGCGAACGCGACGTCGGGTTCGTCGTGCGGGCGGTCGTAGCCGTCGTCGGGGTACGTGTGGGCCTCGTCCGGCTCGTCGACATGGTCGTCCACATACGGGTGGTCGTCGGCCGGCGTCTCCCGGTAGGAGCGGGCGTCGCCGTAGGAGCGGGGACCGTATCCGTCCTCGTACACGGGTTCGGGGTCGTAGCGCGGGTCGTACCGCGGCTCCGCGTAATTGCGGTGCGACTCGTAGCGCTGCGGTTCCTCGAGGTGCTGTTCCTCGTAGTGCGGCTCGTCGAGGTGCTGTTCCTCGTAGTGCGGCTCGTCGTACACGACGGCGTGGCGGCCGGTGGTGACGAGGTCGTCGTCGGGGGGTGGCGTGTAGTCGACCTCGTCGTCGTCCCCGTCGAGGTAGCGGTGCCGTCGGGGTTCGCGGGGGATGTACTGAAAGTCGGGTCGCTCACCTGCGGGGCGGCGGTGATTGCTCACTGGCCTGCCTCCGGTAGCTGCACGTCCCCACCTGAATCCCCTGCATTCACCGACCTGCTCCGCTCGTCCAACCATCCCTGCAAGATCGCCACCGCCGCAGCCTGGTCGATCACAGGACGCTGGCCCCTCGCACTGACACCGCTCTCGCGAAGCGCCCGCGCTGCAGTGACCGTCGTCAGACGTTCGTCCGCCATCCGCACCGGTATCGGGTCGACCTTCCTTCGCAATCGCTTCGCGAACACAGTAGCGATCGAGGCGGCTTTTCCCCGTTCACCCCGCAGGGTCTGCGGCAGACCGACGATAACCTCCACCGCCTCGTATTCCTCGACAATGTCGGCAATGCGCCGGATATCCGGCGCGTCGGGCCCGCGTTCCTTGGACCGGGGCACCGTCTCCACCGGGGTGGCGAGGATCCCGTCGGGGTCGCTCGACGCGACGCCGATGCGGACGCTGCCCACATCGATGCCGATACGCCGACCACGCCCAGGGTCGTCGACTCCCGGTCGATCCGGACCCTGTTCCGCGTGATCCACCGCTACTGGCTCCCCACCTTGTCCGCGACTTGTCCCCGGACCGCGTC
Source organism: Rhodococcus koreensis (assembly GCF_017068375.1). Lineage (NCBI taxonomy): Bacteria > Bacillati > Actinomycetota > Actinomycetes > Mycobacteriales > Nocardiaceae > Rhodococcus > Rhodococcus koreensis. The sequence goes on along the minus strand of NZ_CP070609.1, from coordinate 8,212,388 downwards.
GAGAGCGGCCGCGATTCCGCTGGTGTCCGAACCGGAACCCTGTGCCATGTCGGCCTTTCCGCCGCCGCGGCCGCCGATCTTCGGACCGAATTCCTTCACGAGGTCGCCGGCCGACAGGCCGAGTTCCTGCGCGGCCTTGCTCACGGCCACCACGAACGGCACCTTGCCGTCGACATCACCGAGCAGCACGACGACGGCGGGCTGGGTGCCGAATCGGCCGCGGATATCCGTGACGAGCCCGCGCAGGTCGTTGCCGCCGACACCGGCCGGGGCGGAATCCGCGACCAGCAGCACCGGCCCGACCCGCTGGGCCTTGTCGACGAAGGTGCCCGCCGAGGCGAGAACCGCCTGCGCGCGGGTCTGTTCGAGTTCCTTCTCCGCCACCCGAAGTCGCTCCACCAGTGCCTCGACGCGGGCGGGCACCTCTTCCGAGGGCACCTTCAGCGACGACGACAGCCCGGCGAGCAGGGCCCGTTCCTTGGCCAGGTAGCGGTACGAGTCGAGCCCGACGTAGGCCTCGACGCGACGCACGCCGGAGCCGACTGACTGCTCACCGAGCAGCGTGACGTTGCCGATCTGCGAGGAGCTGCCCACGTGAGTTCCACCACACAGCTCCATCGAGAACGGTCCGCCGATCTCGACGACCCGCACCTCGTCGCCGTAGTTCTCGCCGAACAACGCCATCGCGCCCATCGACTTCGCCTTGTCGAGGTCGGTGACGAACGTGTTCACGGAGTAGTCGGCGGCCACCGCCTCGTTCGCGACGACCTCGATGTCCTGCTTCTGCGCTTCAGTCAGCGCACCCTGCCAGGAGAAGTCGAACCGCAGGTAGCCCGGCTTGTTCAGCGAGCCGGCCTGAACGGCGTTGGGGCCGAGCACCTGTCGCAGCGCGGCGTGCACCATGTGCGTGCCGGAGTGCCCCTGCGTGGCGCCCTTGCGCCACGCGGCGTCGACCTGCGCGAGCACGACGTCACCCTCGGTGATCTGCCCCTCCTGCACGGTCACCTTGTGGACCCACAGCTTCTTGGCGATCTTCTGGACGTCGTTGACCTTCACCCGCAGCCCCGGACCGGTGAGGGTGCCGAGGTCGGCGATCTGGCCGCCCGCCTCCGCGTACAGGGGGCTGCGGTCGAGGATGACCTCGACGTCCTGGCCGACCGTCGCGACGGGGACGCGCTGCCCCTGCGAGATCAGCGCGAGAACGTGTGCCTCGGAAACCAATTCGTGGAATCCGGTGAACTCGGTGGGTCCGCGGTCAAGGAGTTCCTTGTAGACGGTGAGGTCGGCGTGCGCGTGCTTGCGCGCCTGGGCGTCGTCCTTCGCGCGCTGCCGCTGTTCGGCCATCAGCGCGCGGAAACCCTCCTCGTCGACGGTCAGACCGGCCTCGGCCGCCATCTCCAGGGTCAGGTCGATCGGGAAGCCGTACGTGTCGTGCAGCGCGAACGCCTGTTCGCCGCCGATCGTCGACTTGCCGGACGCCTTCACCGATTCGGCGGCGCCTTCGAACAGCTTGGAACCGGACGTGAGGGTCTTCAGGAACGCGGTCTCCTCCCCCACTGCGACCGTTTCGATGCGGCCGAAGTCGGTGTCGAGGACCGGGTACGACGGCGCCATCGTGTCGCGGACGACGGTGATGAACTCCCGCATGCTGGGCTTGTCGGCGCCGAGCAGCTTCGCTGAGCGGACGATGCGCCGCAGCAGGCGGCGCAGGACATAGCCGCGGCCGTCGTTGCCGGGGTTCACGCCGTCGGCGATGAGCATCGCGGCGGTGCGCGCGTGGTCGGCGATCACCCGGAACCGCACGTCGTCGTCGTGGTCGGCGCCGTACTTGCGGCCCGACAGTTCCTCGGCCTTCGCGATGACCGGGCGCACGAGATCCGTCTCGTACACGTTGTCGACGCCCTGGAGCAGGAATGCGACGCGCTCGACGCCCATGCCGGTGTCGATGTTCTGCTTCGGCAGCGGCCCGAGGATCTCGAAGTTGTCCTTGCTGATGCCGAGACCGCGCTCGTTCTGCATGAACACGAGATTCCAGATCTCGATGTAGCGGTCCTCGTCGGCCTCGGGGCCGCCTTCCACACCGAATTCGGGGCCGCGGTCGAAGTAGATCTCCGAGCACGGGCCGCAGGGCCCGGGGATGCCCATGGACCAGTAGTTGTCGGCCATGCCGCGGCGCTGGATCCGGCTCTCGGGAACGCCGACCTCGTCGCGCCAGATGTCGCGGGCCTCGTCGTCGTCGAGGTAGACCGTCACCCAGATCCGCTCCGGGTCGAACCCGTAGCCGCCGTCGTCGACGCCGGAGGTCAGCAGCGACCACGCGTGCTTGATCGCGTCGCGCTTGAAGTAGTCGCCGAAGGAGAAGTTGCCGGCCATCTGGAAGAACGTGTTGTGCCGTGTGGTGATGCCCACATTCTCGATATCGAGGGTGCGCACACACTTCTGGACACTGGTCGCCCTCGGGTACGGCGGCGTCTGCTGGCCGAGGAAGAACGGCACGAACTGCACCATTCCGGCGTTGACGAACAGCAGGTTCGGATCGTCGAGAATCAGCGAGGCGCTGGGTACCTCGGTGTGGGCCGCCTTGACGAAATGGTCGAGGAAGCGCCGGCGAATCTCGTGGGTCTGCACGTCAGTGATCCTTATTGTCTGTCTCGAGGGCAACTACGGTCGCCGGGTGGCTGGGCACACCCGGCGGTTCGGCAACATTCAGCTTAACCGGCCACCCTGACGGTTCGTGCCGCGGACGATGGCCCGCAGTTTGTCCACGCGCCCCGCGATGTCACGCTCGCCGCCGTGGGTGGTGGGCTGGTAGTAGTCGACGCCGACGAGCTCGTCGGGCGGATACTGCTGCGCCAGTACCCCGTCCGGGTGGTCGTGGGGATATCGGTAGCCGACGGCGTTGCCGAGCTTGGCCGCCCCCGCGTAGTGGCCGTCGCGCAGGTGCGGTGGAACGAGCCCGGCGTTTCCCGCCGCGACGTCCGCCATCGCGGCGCCGAGCGCGGCGATGACGGCCCCCGACTTCGGCGCGGTCGCGAGGTGGATGGTGGCCTGGGCGAGGGCGAGGCGGGCCTCCGGCATCCCGATCAGCTGCACCGCCTGCGCGGCGGCGGTCGCGGTCTGCAACGCGGTGGGGTCGGCCATCCCGATGTCCTCGCTGGCATGGACGACCAGCCGCCGCGCAATGAAGCGGGGGTCCTCGCCCGCGGTCAGCATCCGCGCCAGATAGTGCAGGGCGGCGTCGACGTCCGAACCGCGGATCGACTTGATGAACGCACTGATCACGTCGTAGTGCTGGTCGCCGTCGCGGTCGTAGCGGACGGCGGCCTTGTCGACGCTGGCCTCCACCGTCGCGAGGTTCAGCAGCACCGGACGGTCCGCGTCACCGGCCTGGTCGAGCGCCGCGCCCGCCGCCGCCTCGAGCGCGGTGAGCGCCCGCCGGGCGTCACCGGCCGCGAGGCGCACCAGATGGTCCATCGCGTCGCCGGCGATCTCGATGTCCCCGCCGAGACCCCGCTCGTCGGTGCGCGCCCGCTCGAGGAGGTTCTCGATGTCGTCCGCCGTCAGCGACTGCAGTTGCAGGACCAGCGAGCGGGACAGCAGCGGGGACACCACGGAGAACGACGGATTCTCGGTGGTGGCGGCCACGAGCAGCACGATCCGGTTCTCCACCGCCGCCAGCAGTGCGTCCTGCTGGGTCTTGGAGAAGCGGTGCACCTCGTCGATGAACAGCACCGTCTGCTCGCCCGCGAGGAGCCGTCGGCGAGCGAGTTCGATGACGCCACGCACTTCCTTGACACCGGCGGACAGCGCGGACAGCGCCTCGAAGCGGCGCCCGGTGGCACCGGAGATCAGCGACGCCAGCGTGGTCTTGCCGGTGCCGGGCGGACCGTACAGCAGCACGGACGCCGCCCCCGACCCCTCCACGAGCCGCCGCAGCGGCGCACCGGGGCCGAGGAGATGCTGCTGCCCGACCACCTCGCCGAGCGTGCGGGGACGCATGCGCACCGCCAGCGGTGCGCGGTGGTCGACCGGCACCGGACCGGGAACCGAGCGCGGAGCCGCCGCCTCGTCCGGCTGCGCCGTCTCGAACAGGCCCGCCGACTCGTCCTCGCCGACATCCGAACCGAAAAGATCGCTCACAAGTTCGACGCTACTGGAACCCGCACCGTCCGACCCAGTCCGGCCGGACCTCGCGTCAGCCGACGGACAGTCCCCGGATCTTGTCGGCGATGACGCGGGCGTCGTGGGCGACCACCGTGTTCCCCGCGTGATCCGCCGAACGGGCCAGCTTGTCCCAGCGCTGGGTCAGCGCCTCGGACCGCGGCACCGACAGGTGATGCTCGCGGACGGCGGCGATCCGGGTGTGGTTGTCCGGCAGGAACAGGTAGGTGCTGAGCCACACCCAGATCAGTTGCGCCTCGACCATGCGGGCGGCGAGCACGTTGTCGTCGGCGAGCGCGGGCCACATCCCCACGACCTCCGCCCGCCAGGCCTCGATCATCGCCTGGGTGCGGTCCTCGGACAGTTCGATGCTGCACAGGCAACCCGGGAACGAGACCAGCGCGTACGCGATGTCGAGCATCGCGTCGCGGAACCCGCCCCACTCGTAGTCGAGGAACCGGACGCCCTCGTCGTTGACGATGATGTTGTCCGGGCACAGGTCCGACGGGCTGAACGCCCGGAACCGCCCGCTCTCGAACAGCTTCGCGGCCCGCGCCACCTGCTCGGTCAGCTCCGGCGAGACGTCGACACGGAGAATGTCGGACAGCAGACCGGGCACGGCGGGCACCGCACGCTCGACCTGCTCGGCCACGGTGTCGTCGCAGTGCGCCACCTCGGCGCGGCGCAGCAGCGCGGTGAAGTCTTCTTCGCGGCCCACGGTGGCCGCGTGCATGCGGCCGAGCGCCTGGGCCATGGCCATCAGGGTGTTGGTGACGGTGTCGGAATCGGAGTGCTCGAGCAGCGCGCTGATCGGGGTGGCGTCCCCGAGGTCGCTGAGCACGAGGAGCCGGGCTTCGAGGTCGGATGCGAGCAGTTCGGCTCCGGGGCGGCTGTCCGTCGCCAGCGCCGTGGCGAACTGGTACGAGACGGCCTCGCGGAGGAAGGCGCTGCGGCTGTCGCCGGACAGGTCGTCGGGATCGACGGCCCGCGCGCCGGACACACCGGACTCCTCGCGGACCTGCTTGATCACCAACGTCCGGGGGAGGGAGAACGGATTCTCCGCCACCCGCACACGGAGCACGATGGTGCGGCCACTACCGCCGAGATCCACGGGATCCACCAGTGTCACGGGTGCCCCTGTGCGACGGGTGAGCAGCTTCTCGGCTGCGGCAACTACCTCTGAAACGGGGTCTGCCAGTATTGCAGTCATCGCGGACCAACTTACCTGCTAGTGACACGGATCATCGAGTCCTCCTCCGGAAGCCCCGATGAATTTCAGCATTTCGGCTGATCCGGTGCGAGTACTTCCATCGGCGCCACGTCAACCGACACCGCAATGGTGCTGTTTCGTGCCTCTGTGTATATGACACCGCGCAGCGGCGGCACGTCGGCGTAGTCCCGGCCCCACGCGACCACCGTGTACCGCTCGTCGACGAGCTGGTCGTTGGTGGGGTCGAAGGCCAGCCACCGGTCCCCCGGCATCCACACCGCGGCCCAGGCGTGCGTCGCGTCGACTCCGATCATCCGTTCCTTGCCGGGCGGCGGCTGCGTCGCCAGGTACCCGGACACGTACCGGGCCGCGAGTCCGCGTGAGCGCAGGCAGGCGATGGCGAGCCGGGCGAAGTCCTGGCAGACGCCCGACCGCTTCTCCAGCACCTCCGCGACCCGCGTCGAGACCGACGTCGACCCCGACTTGTACTCGAAGTCGCGGTGGATGCGGGTCGTGAGATCGACCACCGCGTCGACGAGGGGCCGTTCCGGCGGGAAACTCGGTGCCGCGTACTCGCGGACCGCGTCGCCGATCTCGGGGGGATCGAGGTCGAGCACGAACTCCTGCGCCATCGCGCCCTCGGTGCCCACGGGCCGGGACAGCTCCCACGGCGCGTTCGCCGGTGCGGCGGCGAGCCTCGCCTTGTCCGGTCCGTAGACCTCGATCTCGGATTCGGCCGCCACCACCAGTTCCTCGTGCGGCGTGCTCACCTGGAAGTACAGGTCCCGGTTGCCGTACACGTCCGACCCGGTGGAGCGGTCTGCGGGCGGCGGTGTGATGTCGACGACGGAAGCGACGCACCGCTGTTCCTCGGTGTCGCGCGGCAGGAGGTAACCCCGGCCGTACGACGAGGTCACCGGCCCCGAGTAGGTGTACGTCGTGCGGTGGGTGATCTTGTATCTGCGCAGAACCGGACGTTCCGCTGCCGGGTCCGTGCGGGGCGTCGTGTCGGTCATGCAGAGACTCCGCCCGGGGAGGTGCTCCACGAGGTGCCGCTGCCCCACAGCGGCTGGGTGCCGCCGGGCAGCGACAGCTGACCCTTCAGCATCACGTCGGACAGTTCGCTCAGCAGTGCGCGCATCGTGGTCGTCAGCTCGCCCAGCTCCTTCCGGGACCCGCCCGCGTCGACCGATTCGAGTCGGACGGGGTCGACGCGCCGCACGGTGTTGACCATGTCCTCGGCGAGCCGCTCCGCACGGGACGCACCCGAGGCGTCCGGCAGTGCGGCCAGATTCGTGCGCAGCGCCTCCAGTTGGAACGCCAGCGACCGCGGGTTCTTCACGTCGAACAGCAGCAACTCGGCGACGGCCGCCGGGCGGATACTGCGGTTGCGGCGGCGGTAGACCACGGAACTCTCGGTGGCGACGAGAAGCGATTCGATCACCGCCCGTTCGGTCGCGGGATCCGTCCTCCGCCCGAGGGTGGAGTCCACCAGCGCGATCAAGGTGGATGCCCTCTCGATCCGTTTGCCGATGTCCATGACGTGCCAGCCGGTGTCGCGAACCAGCGACTCCGCGGCGACCCCGGACAGCGCGAGCATGCCGCCGAGCACCGCGGACTGCGCCTCGAACAGCGCGGACCCGTCGTCGACGGTGTCGGCCGCGACCTGTCCGAGCGCGCGTTCGACGGAGCTGAGGACGGCCCAGATGTCGTTCGACAGTTGCCCGCGCACGGCCCGCGCGGCCTGCTCGACGCCGCGCACCGCGTGGGCGAGCGACCCGTCCCGGTCCGGGTCCGCCGTCAGCGAGCGGAACTCGGAGCGCACCCGCCGCTGGTCGGTGACCGGATCGGAACCCGAGTCGGCCACGGCGCGGTTCCCGGCGTCGGCGACCCGCAGGACCGTGTTCAGCAGGATCGGGAGGCTTCCGCCGCCCGCCAGCCACGGTCGCAGGCGGTAGTCGCGGTACTTCTCCCCCACGGCGATCATCAGCCGGGCCGCACCCTCGGCGCGCTCCGCGAACCGGCCCATCCAGAACAGTTCGGTCAGCGCGCGCGGCGACGTCATCAGGTCGGACGTCGTCGCCGCATACGTGGGCAGGGTCTCCCCGTCCCGCTCGGCGCCGTCGCCCGGGTCGGTGGACGCCGTGCGCTGGGCCAGCCGGATCCACACGTCCTTCGCCCCGGCGTGGCGCCGGTCCCCGCGCTCGGCCCCGGGAACGAGGGACGTGCCGAGACCGCCGGCCATCGGCGTGAATCCCACCTGCTGCGCGACGCTGAACAGCCGCATCCCGACCGGTGCGAGCACGACGTCCCCGGATCCACCGGCGGCGGGTGCGTACGAGGGGTCCGGGACGATCTGCCCGACCCACCGCCCGGGTTCGGCCCGCACCCGGTCCAGCAGGGTGTCCCGGTCGGCGGCACCGAGGTCGGCGGGCACGATCGGCGCACCCCCGTGCACCGCGCGCAGCACCATCGACGAGGCGTTCGAGAGGATGTGCGACAGCTCCGACCGGTCGCCGCCCCAGAAGCTCGGAACCGACGGCAGCAGCAGATCCTCGTCGAGCAGCCGTCGGCACAGGTCCGGAAGCAACCGGGTGAGGGCGGGGTTCTCGAGGATTCCGCTGCCGAGGGTGTTGACGACGGTCACCGCGCCCCGCCGCAGCACCTCGACGAGACCGACCACCCCGGACCGGGAGCCGGGGCGCAGGTCGAGGGGGTCGGCGAGGTCGGCGTCCACCCGCCGGACGATGACGTCGACGCGTTCCAGACTGCCGAGGGACCGCATCCACACGTGGCCGTCGCGGACCACCAGGTCGGCACTCTCCACGAGCGGGAAGCCGAGGACCGTCGCCAGATACGCCTGATCGAATGCGGCCTCGGACCGGGTGCGGGGGCTGAGGACGACGACGAGCGGGTCCTCGGTGCCCGCGGGAGCGGCGTCGATCGCCGCGAGCCGCATCGACTGGGCGAACGAGGACAGCGGGCGCGGTCCGACCGTCTCGTAGATACCGGGCATCGCCCGTGCGATGACGCGGCGGTCCGCCATCGCGTAGCCGGCGCCCGCCGGGGACTGCGTGTGGTCGCGCAGCGCGTGGAACGTGCCGTCCGCCCCGCGGCCGACGTCGAGTCCGTGCAGGAACAGCTGGTGGCGGCCCGGCACCGTGATGCCGTGCGCCGCACGGACGTAGCCGGGGTGCCCGAACACCGTGCGGGCCGGGACGGCGCCGCTCCGGACGAGGGTCATCGGTCCGTACAGGTCCGCGAGTACCGCGTCGAGAAGCCGGGAGCGCTGCACGAAGCCCGCCGCCAGCTGCTCCCACTCCTCGGCCGCGACGATCAGCGGGACGGCGTCGATCTCCCATCGTGGCGGTGCGATCGGCGCGTCCGAACCGTCGAGGGGGTTGTAGGTGATCCCGTGGTTGTCGACGAGCAACCGGATGCGGGACTGCAGGCGGCGGACGGAGTCCGGCCCGCCGTCCGTGAAGTCCTGGGCCAACTCCGCCCACGGTTCCCGGAGGCCGCCGTCGTGGTCGAACAGTTCGTCGTAGCCCGCGCCGTCGTGCGGCGAGACGCTCATCAGGCCCTCCGCCGCTGCGCCACGGAGCGTTCTTTCCGCGCCTGCTCGAGCAGCCGGCGGGGATCGCCGCCGCTGCGGAGTCGCAGCGCCACGACCAGGACGCCGGCGACGACGATGCCCACCATGTTGACCCCGAGTTGCAGCGCCGCCAGTGCCGCGACGCGCCATTCGCCCACGGTGACCGCGACGACGGCGAATCCGGCGGCCGGAACGGTGGTGACGGAGATGAAGACGCCGACGAGCGCCGCCGACTTCGAGGACACGAGCGCGAGCATGCCCGCCGCGCCGGCGAGGAGCGCGACGATCAGCGACAGCGGTCCGACCCGGTAGATGAAGTCGACCTGGTCGAGGGACTCGATGCTCTCGAACTCCATCCAGCCGACCTGCTCCATCAGCAGGGTCGCGACCAGCGTCGCCGCCATCGCGAACGGGAAACCGAACAGCAGGGCGATCAGCGACCGCCGCGCCAGCCCCAGCTTGCGCCGCATCAGGGCGACGGCGAGCGCGGCGAGCGGTCCGAACTCCGGTCCCACCACCATGGCCCCGACGACGGTGATCGGCGAGTCGGTCACCACACCCACCGCGGCCAGCAGGCACGCGATGGTGAGGAACGCGAGGAAGGTGCCGTTGAGCGTCGACTCCTCGCGCGTCCGGCTGACCAGTTCCTCCCACACGACGCTGTCCGCGGGATCGCCCGGGGCCGCCTTCTCCGCCTCGTGTGCGGACTTCGAGAGCACCGTGTCGACGGGCTCCACCGTGATCGCGCCGGTGCGATCGATTCCCAGGGCCTCGAGCGCGTCGATCACGTCATTCGCGGACTCGCGGGCCACATCGGTCTGGATCGCGTCACCGGCGGGGTCGATCGCGGCGTCGCGCAGCACCACCACGTGGGTCGCGCCGGGTTCCGCGGCGAGCACACCGAGGACGTCCTCGGTGTGCTCGGCCGGACAGATCACTCGCAGGTGCAACATCGTGTCCCCCGGCTGTTCCGCGTCGTCCGGTCATCGAGTCCCGCCGGCAGATCGTGCCGGAGGACCCGCCTACTTGTCGGCGTGTGCGTCGGGCTTGGCCGCCGCGGCGTCGCCCTTCGGCTCCGGCTTGGCGTCCACCCCGGACTCCTTGCGCTGCTGCGCGGTGATCGGAGCCGGAGCACTCGTCAGCGGATCGACGCCGCCACCCGACTTCGGGAACGCGATGACCTCACGGATCGAATCGACACCGGCGAGCAGGGCGGTGATGCGGTCCCAGCCGAACGCGATGCCGCCGTGCGGCGGGGCGCCGAACGCGAACGCGTCGAGCAGGAAGCCGAACTTCTCCTCGGCCTCCTCGTGGGAGATGCCCATCACCTTGAACACTCGCTCCTGAATGTCCTTGCGGTGGATACGAATACTGCCGCCGCCGATCTCGTTGCCGTTGCAGACGATGTCGTAGGCGTACGCGAGCGCGGACCCCGGGTCGGTGTCGAACGTGTCGATCGACTCCGGCTTGGGCGAGGTGAACGCGTGGTGCACCGCCGTCCAGGCGCTGTAGCCGAGTGCGACGTCGCCGCTCGCGGTGGCATCCGCCGTCGGCTCGAACAGCGGTGCGTCGACGACCCACACGAAAGCCCAGGCGTCCGGGTCGATGAGGTTCTGCTTGCGGGCGATCTCGCCGCGCGCGGCACCGAGCAGCGCCCGGGACGACTTGGTGGTGCCGGCGGCGAAGAAGATGCAGTCGCCCGGCTTCGCGCCGACGTGCGCGGCGAGGCCCTCACGTTCGGCGTCGGTGAGGTTCTTGGCCACCGGTCCACCGAGGGTGCCGTCCTCGCCGACGAGCACGTAGGCCAGGCCCTTCGCCCCGCGCTGCTTCGCCCACTCCTGCCAGGCGTCGAGCTGCTTCCGCGGCTGGCTCGCACCGCCGGGCATGACCACCGCCCCGACGTATTCCTGCTGGAAGACCCGGAACGTGGTGTCGGTGAAGAATTCGGCGCACTCGACCAGTTCGACACCGAAGCGCAGGTCCGGCTTGTCGGAACCGTAGCGGCGCATCGCCTCGGCGTACGTCATCCGCGCGATCGGCGTCTTGATCTCGTGCCCGACCAGCTTCCACAGCGAGGCCAGCACCTCCTCGGCGAGGAGGATGACGTCGTCCTGGTTGACGAAGCTCATCTCGATGTCGAGCTGAGTGAACTCGGGCTGGCGGTCCGCGCGGAAGTCCTCGTCGCGGTAGCAGCGCGCGATCTGGTAGTAGCGTTCGATGCCACCGACCATGAGCAGCTGCTTGAACAGCTGCGGGCTCTGCGGCAACGCGTAGAAGCTGCCCGGCTGCAGACGCGCGGGAACCAGGAAGTCGCGGGCGCCCTCCGGCGTCGACCGCGTCAACGTGGGCGTCTCGACCTCGACGAACTCGTGGTGTGCGAGCACGGCGCGGGCCGCGGCGTTGACCTTGGACCGCAACCGGATGGCATGGCCGGGGCCCTCACGGCGCAGGTCCAGGTAGCGGTACTTCAGGCGCGCTTCCTCACCGGCCTGGTCATCCAGCTGGAACGGCAGCGGCGCGCTCTCGTTGAGGACCTCGAGGTCGGTGACGTTGACCTCGATGGCCCCGGTCGGGATCTCGAAGTTCTGGTTGCCCTCGGGACGCACCTCGACCACACCGGTGACCTTGACGCAGTACTCCGCGCGCAGACGGTGAGCCTGCTCGGCGGCGGCACCCTCCCGGAACACCACCTGGGACACGCCCGACGCGTCACGTAGATCGATGAAGATCACCCCGCCGTGATCACGACGCCTGGCAACCCAACCGGTGAGGGTTACGGTCTGCTGGGCCTGCTCGGCTCGCAATGAACCGGCGAGATGTGTGCGCAGCACGGGATTCCTTTCGAAACATGGGGCAAGCTACTTCGTTGGCTGAGATCCTACGGAGACACCGTGCGTGAGCGGAAACGCATACCCGCTTCACGTGCGAGGCTCGATCGGCACGCACCGGAAAACTGACGAGAAAGCGAAGACACATGACCTTCAACGAGGGCGCCCGAATGGACTCCGGCCGGGTGTCGACCGGAGGTGGGGGCGGCGGTGGCCTCGGCGGCAAGTTCGCGTTGGGCGGCGGCGCCGGCGGGCTGATCGTGCTGGTTCTGGCGCTGCTCCTCGGTGGCGATCCCGGTTCGCTGCTCGGCGGTCTCAGCGGTGCCACCGAGTCCGGCCAGAATTCCGGCGCGGGCCTCGAAGGGTGCGAGACCGGCGCGGACGCCAACCGCGACGTGAACTGCCGGGTGGTGTTCACCGCGGGCAGTCTCGACTCGGTGTGGGGACAGGAACTCGCGCAACAGACCGGCACCGCGTACGTGCCGCCGGAAGTCGTGCTGTTCTCCGGTTCCGTCAGCACCGGCTGTGGCAACGCCACCAGCGAGGTCGGGCCGTTCTACTGCCCGGCGGACTCGACGGCGTACTTCGACACCAGCTTCTTCCAGCTCCTCGTCGACCGCTTCGGGTCCAGCGGCGGCCCGCTCGCGCAGGAGTACGTCGTGGCCCACGAGTTCGGCCACCACATCCAGAACCAGCTCGGCGACATCGGACGGGCACAGGCCGACCCGCGGGGCGCCGACTCGGCCGCGGTGCGAACCGAACTGCAGGCCGACTGCTACGCGGGCGTGTGGGCCCACTATGCCGACACCCTCCCCGGCCCCGACGGCGGACCACCGTTCCTGAACACCCTCACCGACACCGACATCGACGACGCCCTCTCCGCCGCATCCTCGGTCGGCGACGACCGGATCCAGCAGTCCGCGGGCGCCCGGGTGAATCCGGAGGGCTGGACACACGGCTCCTCGCAGCAGCGCCAGAAATGGTTCGCCACCGGATACCGGACCGGCCAGGTACAGGCCTGCGACACCTACTCGGCACGCGATCTGAACAACCCGCCCGCGCTCCGCTGACCGGAATCCGCCCGACAAATTTTTTTGTCTTGACAGAATTTACTGTCGGTGCGACAGTGGACGCATGTTGGACCTAGCAGTGATCGATCAAGCGGCCGCCGCCGAGATCTCCCTGGACCCGGTCCGGGCGCGGTTGCTGGCGGCGCTCGCCGAACCCGGTTCGGCGAGTTCCGTCGCCGTGCAGGTGGGATTGACACGGCAGAAGGCCAACTACCACCTCCGGGCGCTCGAGGAGCACGGCCTCGTCGAACTCGTCGAGGAACGCAAGAAGGGCAACGTCACCGAGCGGCTGTTCCAGGCCACCGCGGCGTCGTACGTCATCTCCCCCGCCGCGTTCGCCGCCCTCGCGCCCGATCCCGACCGGGCACCGGACCAACTGTCGGCCCGCTGGCTGGTGGCACTGGCCGCGCGACTGGTGCGTGAGGTCGGCGAGTTGATCGCCGGCGCCACCGCGGCGCGTCAGCCGCTGGCCACCTTTGCGATCGACAGCGAGATCCGGTTCTCGTCGGCGGCCGACCGGTCCGCGTTCGCCGACGAACTCGGCGAGTCCGTGAAGAACCTGGTGTCCCGTTACCACGACGAGAACGCCCCGAACGGGCGCAGGCACCGCCTCGTCGTCGCACTGCATCCGAGCCTGAAAACACCGCCCGCGCAAGCGAAGTCATCCGACAACCGCCACGAGGAGAGCTAGCCATGTCGAAGAATTTCGAGATCCGTCGCGAAGTCGTCCTGAACGCCACCCCCGAGGACGTGTTCGCCGCCGTCACCACCGGCACCGGCGGCTGGATGTTCCCCACCGAACTCGATCCCGGGGTCGGCAGCGAGGGGCCGGACGACCCCGCCGTCATCGCCTGGGAGCCGCCGCAGAAGTTCGCGGTCCGCCAGGAGGGCCCTGACGGCTGGTTCAACGCTCTCGAGTACCTCATCGAGGCGCGGGACGGCGGCACCGCGGTGCTGCGCTACGTGCACAGCGGCATCTTCACCGACGACTGGGACGCCCAGTACGACGGCGCCGACAAGCACACCACGTTCTACCTGCACAGCCTCGGCCAGTACGTCCGGTACTTCGCGGGCCGCGCAGCCACCTACATCGCGACCGGCGGCCCGGCGGCCTCCGCCGATCCCGGCGCGATGATCACGCTCCGCGGCGCGCTCGGCTTGTCCGACACGTCGACCGCCGGCGACACCGTCACCGTCGACGTCCCCGGATTCGGCACAGTGGACGGCGTCGTCGACTACCTGACGCCGCACTTCATCGGCATCCGGACCGCCGACGCGCTGTACCGGTTCTACGGTCGCAACGCATTCGGCGGAACGGTCGACGCGGCGCACCACCTGTTCGCCGCGGGCGCCGACCAGGAGAAGTCGCAGGACGCGTGGACGTCGTGGCTGGACGACGTCTTCGCGTGACTCTCCGTGGTGCCCGAGTTCAGGAGGCCGTGAACTCGCCTGTCCCCGGAATGTTCGGCGTGCTCGGGGTGATCTCGACACGGACGCGACCCGCCCCCGGATCGAAGTAGACGGCTGTCGGAGCCTCCGGACCGTCCCATCCGCTCAACGCCCATTGCTTCGTTCCGGAGGCGCCGGTGTCGAGGTTGCGCCAACGCAACGTTCCGTCGACCATGCAGACCCGGGAACTGCCCACGAAATGCGTCCTCAGCATGACGTAGTTCGGCCCGTACGGCCCCGGGTAGCCGGACGACGCCTGGGCGTCGATTCGGCCACCGCACACGCTGATGTCGCCGGGGTTCAGACCGTGCCCGATCGTGAACGTGGGTGTCAGCGTCGCCGTATCCGCAACGGCAGCAGTGGGTGCGCCGATCAGCGCGGCAGCGGCGAGCGACGCCACCACCGCCGAACGGCCTACCAGATTTCCCACAGTCATGGCGCTCCTCGGTCGTGTGCGGCGGGCGAACCCCTCCCCCGTGTGTCTCCCGGGAATGCGGGGCGCGTTACGCGTCCGCACCGCCGGGGTCGACGTATCGTTCGTCGCGCGATCCATCCGGGCCTACGGCGCGGCCGATCAGCCGGTGGAACGGGCCTCAGAAGAGGGTGAGCGCCGGTCCGGGACGACCCGCCCCGACCAGTTCACGGCGATCCGGTTCGGGTTGTCCGGCCTCCCGGTGTTTCGCACCGCCGCCGAGACCGTATCGGTCGACGAGTGGGTCGACTCGCTGCCTCAGCCACGACTTGTATTCGGGCGGAACGTAGGCCGCCCGCCCGTACAACTGCCGGTACTGACGGACCAGCGCGGGATGCTCCGTCGACAGCCAGTTCATGAACCAGCCCTTCGTGCTGCCGCGTAGATGCATCGGAAAGACGGTCACGCCCGAGGCGCCGGCATCGGCGATCGATTCGAGCAGGCCGTCCAGGTGCCGCACCGAATCGGTGAGGAACGGAATGACGGGGGCCACCATCACATTGCACGGCAGCCCGGCGTCGGTGATCGCCCGGATCAGATCGAGGCGCGCCTTCGGGGTGGGTGTTCCCGGCTCGATCGACTTCTGGAGGTCGGGATCGTGGATCGCCAGCGAGACGCCGATGCTCACCGGGACCTGCCGGGCGGCGAGAGTCAGTAGCGGGAGGTCGCGCCGCAGCAGCGTCCCCTTGGTCAGAATCGAGAACGGGGTCGCGGATTCGGCAAGCGCGCGAATGATGCCGGGCATCAGACGGTACCGGCCCTCGGCGCGCTGATACGGATCGGTGTTGGTGCCGAGCGCCACGTGTTCACGCTTCCACGACCTGCGCCCCAACTCCTTGCGCAGCACCGCCGCGACGTTGGTCTTCACGACGATCTGGCTGTCGAAGTCGCGGCCCGCGTCGAGGTCGAGGTATTCGTGGGTGGGCCGGGCGAAACAGTAGCGGCACGAGTGCGAGCACCCGCGAAAGGCATTGACGGTGAACCGGAATGGTAGTTGCGACTCCTCGGGCATCTTGTTCAGCGCGCTCTTGCAGAGCACTTCGTGAAAGGTGATGCCGTCGAACTCGGGTGTCTGCACGCTCCGCACGAGTCCGGCGCGTTCCAGCCCCGGCAATGCACCGTCGTCGGCGTCGACCGCTTGCCCATCCCACCTCATGAGTACATGCGAACATTTGTTCTAACCGGTGTCAAGACTTCGCACCGGGTGGACACGAGATCGTCACCGTCGACCGCGCTGGTGAGCGCCGGATCGGGGCTTGCGACAATGTCGCTCATGTCGAACAGAAACAACGTCTCGTCCGGTTCCGAGTGGGAAGGCAAGATCGGCTATTCCCGTGCCGTGCGTATCGGGCAGCTCGTGTCCGTGTCGGGCACCACCGCGTCGGGTCCCGACGGCCCCGTCGGCGGAGATGATCTCGCAGAGCAGACCCGCGAGGCGCTGCGCCGAATCGAGGCGGCGCTCGCGGAGGCCGGCGCGAGCACGACCGACGTGATCCGCACCCGCATGTATCTCACCGACATGAGCCGGTGGGAAGAAGCGGGCATCGCACACGGCGAGGTCTTCGGCGAGATCCGTCCCGCCACGACAATCCTCGAGGTCAGCGCGCTGATCGCCCCCGGCCTGCTCATCGAGATCGAGGCCGACGCCGTCATCGGCGACTGACCGTCCGGGGAGGCGGCACCACGCCGACGAGCCCACGTCCGCCTCCCCGCCTACCAGTGGTCCACCGGAAGTACCCACTCTTCGACGACATTGGGTGAACAATTGTCGCGGTGAGCCCCCTGGGACGAATCGGTCGAGCGCTCCTCGCGTTCGCGCTGGTCGTTGTCATCGGCACGGTCGGATACATCGTCCTCGGCTTCGGGCTCCTGGACGCGCTCTACCAGACCGTCACCACGATCACGACCGTCGGATTCCGCGAAGTACATCCGCTCAGCCGCGTCGGAGAAATATTCACGATCATACTCATCCTTGCGGGGGTGGGCACCGCGCTGTACATGTTCGGCGTCCTCCTCGAGGCGCTCATCGAGGGCCACCTACGCCACCACATGGAGAGACGGCGAATGGATCGACGCATCAGCCGGATGACCGGCCACATCATCATCTGCGGATGGGGCCGGGTGGGTACTGCGAGCGCGCAATACCTCACCTCACTCGGCCGCGAGATCGTCGTCATCGACCGCGTACCGGACAGACTCCGAGATATCGAGCATCCCACCGTCATCGGCGACGTCACCGACGACCGGACCCTCGAAGCAGCCGGGATCGCGCATGCACACGCCTTGATCTCCGCGCTCGACACCGACGCCGACAACGTGTACGTCACGCTGTCGAGCCGGGCATTGCGCCCGGATCTCATCATCATCGCCCGCGCCCGGAACGAGGGGTCGATGTCCAAACTGGTACGCGCCGGCGCCAACCGGGTTGTAAACCCGCAACTGATCGGCGGCCGCCGAATGGGTTCCTTTGCACTGCAACCCCACGTGGCCGAATTCTTCGATGTGGTGATGCACGACGAAACCCTCGACTACCGAATGGAAGAGATCACCGTCGGTTCCGCTTCACCCTGGGTGGGATACACGCTCGCGCAGATGGGACTTCACGTAAGCGGCGCACTGCTGCTTGCGATTCGCACCGTCTCCGGTCAGTTCGTCGCCAATCCGGCGCCCACTATCCAACTCGAACCCGAAACGATCCTCATCGCTCTCGGAACCCCCGACGAACTCGATGCGGCACGCCACCACGTCAACCCGTAACTCCCTGCGCGGGTTGATCACCGGCCTACCCGAGGGCTCACACCGAACCGATGTGGGCGGCTCTCGAGGGGTCACCTCCCTGTGTTCTCTGCCGAAACAACCTCGGCTTCATCAGGTTTCCCAACGATCCGGACTCGACGAACTCGGTCGCGGCCGCGGAGTGACAGATTCCGATCGAGGTCGACGGCCTCCGCCCCGCCCTTCCCCGGCGTCACCGTCCTGACCATCCGGGTTGGCCGGAGGAGGACACACATGCGATGAATGCGCGGGGTGAGGCATCGCCCATGAGAGGCCGCGCGGCCGGTTGGTCACCCGTCACGTTGTGGCGGATGCGTGTCATTCGCGCCCCAACCGCGCCGAGTGGCCCGATAATCGGGCGAGCACCGGTTGCGTCGTTGCCGGTGCATCGTCGCAGGAGGTGCCGAATTGCAATCCAGGACCGTTCTCAAACTCACCGGCGCCACGGTGGCCGCGGGAGTGCTGCTGGCCGGGGTGATGTTCCCGATCGCCGCCGGGCTGGGGTACGCATCCAACCGCGCCGCCGACAGCGTCGGTAACTCCTCGGCCGAACTGGCCGACGGGGTGGTGCCTGCGGTGACGACCATGACCGACGTCACCGGCAACCCGATCGCCTGGCTGTACGACCAGCGCCGATTCGAGGTCCCGAGCGACCAGATCTCCAACGACATGAAACTGGCGATTCTCTCCATCGAGGACAGACGGTTCGGCGAACACCAGGGGGTGGACTGGCAGGGCACGATGCGGGCGTTCTTCACCAACACCACCAGCGGTCAGATCGAACAGGGTGCCTCGACGATCAATCAGCAGTACGTGAAGAACTACCTGCTCCACGTGGTCGCCAAGACCGACGGCGAACGCCGGGCCGCGATCGAGACCACGCCGGTCCGCAAGATCCGCGAGATCCGGATGGCGATGACCCTCGACCAGGAACTCTCCAAAGAGGAAATTCTCACCCGGTATCTGAATCTGGTGCCGTTCGGCAACGGTTCCTTCGGTGTGCAGGACGCCGCCCGCACGTACTTCGGCATCGACGCCAAGGACCTGAACCTGGAGCAGTCGGCGATGCTCGCGGGCATGGTGCAGTCCAGCTCCGCACTCAACCCCTACACCAACCCGGAGGGGGTGTTCGAGCGCCGCAACGTCGTCCTGGACACCCTGGTCGTGAATGTTCCGGACCGGGCCGCCGAGATCCGCGCCCTGAAGGAGACGCCGCTCGGGGTGCTCCCGAAACCGAACAACCTGCCCCGCGGATGCATCGCCGCCGGCGACCGCGGGTTCTTCTGCGACTACGCGTTGCAGTACCTCCAGAACGCCGGACTGTCGCGGGAGCAACTCGAAAGGGGCGGCTACCTGATCCGCACCACCCTCGATCCGGCCGTACAGGGATCGGTGAAGTCGGCGGTGTCCACCTACGCCGACCCGAAACTCCCGGACATCGCGAGCGTGATGAACGTCGTGCAGCCCGGGCAGGACCAACACCGAGTCCTGGCGATGGCGGGCAGCCGCAACTACGGCCTGGACGCAGCCGCCGCCGAGACGGTGCAGGAGCTGCCCTATTCCCTCTCCGGGCACGGCGCCGGATCGGTGTTCAAGATCTTCACCACGGCAGCGGCCATGGAGAAGGGGCTGCGTCTGAACGCGATCCTCGACGTACCGGGCCGGTTCGATGCCTACGGGATGGGCGACGGCGGCGCGCCCGGGTGTCCCGGCGGCGCCTACTGCGTGCAGAACGCCGCCCCGTATCCGCGGGCACTGTCGCTCACCGACGCCCTCGCCCAGTCACCGAACACCGCGTTCGTGAAACTTCTCCAGGCCACCGGGGTCGATGCGACGGTGGACATGGCGGTACGCCTCGGCATGCGGTCCTACAACGAACCGGGCACGTCCGGGTTCGGGGACCAGAGCCTGGCCGACATGCAGAAAGACCAGAATCTGGGGTCGTTCACCCTCGGCCCGGTGTGGATCAATCCGCTGGAGCTGTCGAATGTCGCCGCGACCCTGGCCTCACACGGCAAGTGGTGCCCGCCGAGCCCGATCGACTCCATCGTCGACCGGCAGGGCCGGCCGGTCCCGCTCACCCAGCAGGCGTGTGAGCAGGTCATCGATCCCGGCCTGGCCGACACCCTGTCCAACGCGCTCAGCAAGGACGACCTGCCCGGTGGCACGGCGTCGGCCGCGGCCGGCGCCGCCGGGTGGAAACTGCCGATGTCCGGCAAGACCGGGACCACCGAATCGCACATGTCGTCGGCTTTCGTCGGGTACACGAACAACCTGGCCGGCAGCGTCTACGTGTTCGGGGACACTCCGACCCCCGGCCAGATCTGTACCAGCCCGCTGCGCGCGTGCGGGGACGGAAACCTGTTCGGCGGCACCGAGCCGGCCCGCACCTGGTTCACGGCGATGATGCCGATCGCGAACAACTTCGGCCCCACCGCCCTGCCTCCGATCGACCCGCGCTACGCCCGCTGACCGGGTGGTGTGGAGGCCCGCGACGACCTGAGCGGGCCTCCACCCCTGTGCGGTTCAGCGCCACCCGGGTTCGGCACGCCGCCCCTCAGGTGTGCGCCCGCAAGAGTTCGTCGCGGGTGCCGGGCATGCCGCTGCTGCCCCGATCGGTGCTTTTGACTGCCAGAATCTGGTTGATCCCGAGCCGGTTCGCCGAGAAGGCCAAGGCCGCTCCGGCCATGTACAGCCGCCACACCCGTGCCCGCCCGGCGCTGCTGGAGGCCACCGCCTCGTCCCAGTTCGCCTCCAGGTTCGCCACCCAGGCCCGCAGGGTCAGCGCGTAGTGCTCGCGCAGCGACTCGACGTCGCGCACCTCGAAGCCGGCACCTTCGAGCGCGTCGATCATCGGTGCCATCGGTTCGATTTCACCGTCGGGGAACACATAGCGATCGATGAACGACGTCGTGGAGAAACTGTCCGCGGTCTTGCGTGGTCGCCGCGAGATCGCGTGGTTGAGCAACCGGCCCTCCGGGCGTAACAGTGCGAACAGGTCCGCAGCGTAGGTCGCCAGCATCGTTTCGCCGACGTGTTCGGCCATGCCGATGCTCGAGATCGCGTCGTAGGGGCCGTCCGCGACGTCGCGGTAGTCCTGGACCCTGATCTGCACCAACTCCCCCACCCCGGCGTCGACCATCCGTTTGGCGGCGTAGTCCGCCTGCTCGTGGGACAGGGTGACACCGACGACGTGCACACCGTAATGACGTGCCGCGTGCAGCGCGAAAGTCCCCCACCCGCAGCCGACGTCGAGTACCCGCATCCCCGCGGTCAGTCCGAGCTTGCGGGCCACCAGATCGCATTTGGCGTACTGGGCCGCGTCCAGATCCCCGCCCGGCTCCGCCCAGTACGCACACGAGTAGGTCATCGACTCACCGAGCACGAGTCGATAGAAATCGTTGCCGACGTCGTAGTGGTGGCTGATCGCGGCGGCGTCCCGGGCCTTGTCGTGCCGGCGCCCGCGCGCCAATTTCATCTCCTCCGCCGGCGGCTTCGGTGGCAGCCCGACGATCCCCAGGCGCAGCGCCGCCGTCACCAGTGCCTTCTTCGTCTGCCCGTCGATCCGCACACCGGGGCCCCGGCTCGGGTCCGCCACCTCCTCCAGCGCGTCCAGTCCGGCGAGCAGGTCACCCTCGATGTCGATGTCGCCGGACACGTAGGCCCGGGCGAAACCGAGATCGTTCGGCGCCCACAGCAACCGCCGCAGACCCCGCCGATTGACGAGGTGCACCTGCCACGGCGCGTCCGGAGGCCCACTGCGACTACCGTCCCAGCACCTGATCCCCACCGGGACCTGTGTACCGAGCACCGCGCGAACCAGCGGAGCCACCGTGTCAGCGACCGTCATACCCACCTCCGTCGAAGTGTGGGTCCGGCGTGCGCACTTCATGCCGCTCGCCGTGACCCACAGGCCTGTCAACCCACAAACGTCCCACAATCCACCTCGTCGACCATATCGATGGAACGTCCGTCGCCGCAGACCATCACACCAACTACTGCTACCGATTCGGGCGCCGCGATTCTCGAATCTCGCCGCCCGCACGCCTGGGAACGACTAGGTGAATGTCGGTGTTCTCTGCTCGTCTCGCCGACGACCCTGAAGTGGTCGCCCAGGTCGCCTGGACCGCCGACACAGCGAAAGGACTCTCCGTGCCACCTGACACCTCCGCTGCAGCCGGACGGAACCCTCCGGAGGAAGCACGTGCACAGCTACTGTCCACCGCGGACCCCTTCACGCCCAGCGGCAACGTCACACACGATTCCGGTGACTGGCAGGCGCGTGCCGCGTGCCGCGGTAACGATCTGGCAGTGTTCTTCGCCCCCGATGCCGAACGCGGAAACGCCCGTGCCCGGCGCGAAGCGCAGGCCCGGCAGATTTGCCTGCCCTGCCCCGTGCTCGAACAGTGCCGCGATCACGCGCTCACGGTGGGTGAACCCTACGGCGTGTGGGGTGGTATGACGGAAACGGACCGGCGAAGGCACACCAAGCGACTCCGCGGCGGTGAGCGCCGTCCACTCGGTTCCCAGCACCCGCGCCCCGGACGGACCTCGCGATTTGAGGCAAACGCCTCATGCGACGACGGAACCGGCGGACCGATGATCAGGGCATGACAAAGCGAGTTCAGGAATCACGGAAATCACCGGTCACGACCGAATCGGCGTTCGAACCACCGACCGTCGGGCGGGTCGGTATTTGCCTGTCGGATCACGCACCTGAAGTGGCGGACGGCGGGCGGGTCGATGCGGTCGACGTGAGCAGGAGTGTCGGGGGGCGGCAGATCCTCCAGGAGCTGTCGCTATCGGTCGAACCGGGCGAGTTGGTCGCCATTGCCGGCGGCAGTGGAGCAGGAAAGAGCACGTTGCTGGAAATCCTCGCCGGACTGCAACCACCGTCGGCCGGGGAGGTTCGGCACGACGGCGTCGTTCGCGGGGCCCGGGTCGTCGCCGATTCGCGTATCGGCTACGTACCCCAGGACGACATCATCCACCTCGAGATGCCCCTACGCCGCACGCTGCGGTACGCGGCGCGGCTCCGGCTGCCCGCGGGCACGTCGGCGGCCGAAGCGGACCGGATCGTCGACGAGACCATGCAGGACCTCGACCTGGCCGATCGGGCCGAGGTGCCGGTCCGTGCGCTGTCCGGCGGCCAACGCAAGCGGGCCAGTATCGCCGTGGAGCTACTCACCCGGCCACGCCTCTTCTTCCTCGACGAACCCACCTCCGGGCTCGATCCGTCGACCGCAGCCGACGTGATGCGCCTGCTGCACCGACTCAGCCGGCGCGGGGTCACAGTCGTCCTCACGACACATGAGCCGGCCGGCATCGACCGGTGCGACCGGGTGGTGTTCCTGGCTCGCGACGGCCACCTGGCCTTCACCGGCAGCCCGACCGAGGCTCGACGCTACTTCGGTGTGGAGGATCTGGCCGAGGTGTACGACCGGCTGGCACGCGAGCACACCCCTCAGATCTGGGCGGAGCGATTCGCGGACAGCGGTGAGAATTCGGACGCCCGGCCCGGCTCGGCACCACCGCCCCTCCCGGCCACCCGTTCGGACGTAAAACGCACGGGCATGGTGCAGCAATGGTGGCTCCTCACACGACGCAATGTCGACGTTCTCCTTCGCAACCGGCTGACCCTGGCGGTCTTGCTCGGCTCACCGGTGCTGGTCACGGCGATGATGGCGACGCTGTTCCAGCGCGGCGCGTTCGATCCGCGCAGTGCGGCCGACCTCGGCCCCGCCCAGATCGTGTTCTGGATCGCCTTCGCGGGCTTCTTCTTCGGCCTCACGTACGGACTGCTCCAGATCGTCGGGGAGATGGCCGTCTTCCGGCAGGAGCGCCTGGCCGGGCTCAGCGTGAGCGCCTACGTGGCATCCAAGGTGACAGCGCTGCTTCCGGTGCTGGCGGGAGTGAGCGGGCTGCTGCTCGGTGTTCTGCGGGCGCTCGGTCGGCTCCCCGCGGTCGGATGGCACGTGTACGCCTTCCTGTTCGTGACGATTGTGATCGAAGCGACGTCCGCGCTGGTCCTCGGTTTGCTCGCCTCGGCCGCGGTCTCGAACGCCGCGCAGGCCGCCCTCGCCCTGCCGATGCTCTGCTTCCCTCAGGTTCTGTTCGGTGGCGCCATAGTTCCCGTTGACGAGATGGCCGTCCCGGGACGCCTGATGAGCCTCGGCCTGTCCAACCGCCACGCATTCGAAGCATTGGGTCGCGACCTGGATCTCGACCGGTACAGCGCCACGGTGCCGGCCATGTCCGCCTACGGCGACACCTTCCGGGGTGGCACCGGCGGCAGTCTCCTCGCGCTCGCCTCGTTTGCCGTGGGCCTCACACTCGCCACGGTGTGGGTACTGGACCGGCGGTCCCGGCCCGGCGCATCCCGGCGATGACGGCCCGGCACGGTCGGTCCCGCCGGACGGCGGACGCGTCACTTCCCCACGACTGCATTGACCGGGAATCCCACCAGACCCCGGTCGATCGCGGCGAGACTGGCCTGCGTGCGGTTGTTGACACCGAGCTTGGCGTAGACACGTTCGACGTGGTTGCGTGCCGTCTTCTCTGCAATGAACAGTTCGGCGGCGATTTCCCGGTTGGACCGGCCCTGCGCGACGAGTCGCAGGATCTCGACTTCGCGGTCGGTCAGCCCGGCCGGCCAGGGCGTGCGCCTCGACAGCCGTTGCCCGGCCGCCGCCAGCACGGCCGCCACCGACTCGGCGTCGAGGCGTCCGGCACGCGCCTCCTCGCGCAGCCGATCCGCAGCGCCGCGAGGATCGAGCGCCGGCCGGTGTGGACGCGGTTCGAGCAGTCGCTGATATGCGTCCGCCGTGGCAAGCAGCCGGTCCTGCGCGGTCAACTCCGCGCCGGCGATCCCCCGGGGAAAGCCGGACCCGTCGATCCGTTCCCGGTGCTTCATCGCGACGGACACCACCGATTCCAAGCCATTGACGCGGCTCAGTATCCGGCCGGTCAGATCCGGATACATCCGTACCCGTTCCCATTCGGCCGTGGTGAGAGGCTTCTTCTTCTCCCAGATCTGGTTGGACACCCCCATTTTGCCGAGACTGTGCACGAGACCGGCACGGTAGAGATTCGTGACGTCCGGTGGTGACATGCCCAGGTGTCGGGCCGCCCCGGCGACCAGATTCGCGACGCCACGCGAATGCCCCAGGGTGAACGGCGATTTGAGATCGACGAAATCAGCCATGGCCCTGAGCAACTCGTCGCTCTCGTCGGCCGTCAGGGTTCGGTCACGATCCGGCGCTTGGGCCAACGCCGCGATCCACACGTCTGTTTCCAGCACCCCGTCGACGATCGCCGCCGCGTCACGTTCGAACACCTCCGCCACGGCCGGGCTGAACTGGCTGCCGCGCCGGGAACGCAGAACGTCCTTCGCGTGCGCGAGCCCACCCGTCCGCAGGTGCACCTCGACGACGTCTGCTACGTGAGCGATGTGGATCTCGACCGGGATACCCTCCCCGCGACAACCGTTCGGCAATCCGCGGCCGTCCCAGCGTTCGAAGGCGTAGGCCAGCGCCTTTCCGACCTGCCCGTCCAAACCCATCCGATCGGAAAGAACCCCGGCGGAACTGCAATGCGAATGGATCAGCGTGGCGACCTGACCGCGCGCGGCGACCAGGAATGCTGCCGCACGGATACCGCGCTCCCAGCCCGGCAATCCGCGTCCCACATGACTCATCGTCAGCCGCAGAAACGGCAGGCCTGTCATGTCCACCGCGTAGGTGTCGGCGCGGAAGGCGATGTCGTCGCCGAAGAGCGCCGAGAGTTCGTGGGAGTCGGCGTGACAACCGATCCACCCGATCAGATTGGCGTAATAGACGGTCTCTCGCTGCCGGGGGTCGAGCCCCATCCGCTCGGCGATCCGTGTCGCGATCAACGACGATCGAAGCATGTGTTCCATCGGTTGACCCAGACCGAGGTCGATCGCCAGCGATACCGAGGCCAGCAGTTCGGCTCTGCTCAGTCCCTTTTCCGAGCCGGGCAGCGTCCCGTGCGGGTGCATCTACCCATTGTCCACCTGAACACGGTCCACCTGAACACGGTCCACCTGAACACGGTCCACCTGGACACGGTCTAGCGCTGCCGGGAACAGTCGACGAATGGGACCGGTGTTGCCCGATTCGGGCTATGACCGGCCCGCAAACTGGGTAGGGTCCGATTCCATGGCTGACCAGGGGAAGATCCGGACCGTGGTATGGGGAACCGGGAATGTGGGGCGGGCCGCGATCCGCGCCGTCGACGCCCACCCCGGACTCGAGCTGTCCGCGGTGCTCGTGGCGAACCCGGAGAAGGTCGGACGCGACGCCGGCGACCTCGCGCGCCTCGGCCGCTCGCTCGGGGTGGCGGCAACCGACGATGCCGACGCAGTGCTCGCGAACTCTCCCGGCGCCGTCGTCTACGCCGCGTCGGGTGACATCCGCCCGGACGAGGCCGCGGCCGACATCACCCGCGCGTTGAATGCCGGGGCGGTCGTCGTGACCCCGTCGATCTATGCGCTCTACGACCACCGTAATGCGCCGGCCGAATTGCGCGACCCGATCGAGGCGGCCGCGAAGTCCGGTGGCGGCGCGCTGTTCGTGTCGGGTGTCGATCCGGGATGGGGCAACGACATCCTGCCGATCCTGATGACGGGCCTGGCGGGCACGATCGACCGGATCCGGTGCCAGGAGATCTTCGACTACACCACGTACGACCAACACGATTCGGTGCGGTACCTCGTCGGCATGGGCCAGCCGATGGACTACGAACCGCCGATGGTCGCGGCGACGGTGCCGACGATGGTGTGGGGCGGCCAGATCCGGCTCATCGCCCGCGCTCTCGGGGTGGAACTCGACGAGATCCGGGAGACGCTGCTACGCCGGCCGCTCGAGGAGACGATCGCCACCGAACTCATGGGCGAGTTCGAGGCGGGAACCCAGGGGGCACTGCGTTTCGAAGTTCAGGGCATCGTGGGCGGCGAACCCCGCATCGTCATCGAGCACGTCACGCGGATCCACCCGTCGTGCGCCCCGGACTGGCCCGTGCCACCGGACGGCGGGGACGGCGCCCACAAGGTGATCATCGAGGGCCGTCCGCGGATCGAGGTCAATGTGGAGGCCACCGACGAGGGCGGCAATCGAGCGGCCGGTGGCAATGCCACCGCGGTGGGGCGCCTGGTCAACGCGATTCCGTGGCTGCGGACGGCCGCGCCGGGGCTCTACGACGCCCTGGATGTCCCGCTCGTCCCCGGTCACGGCAAGCTCGGCTGACACCAGCCAAACAGTTAGCCCTTGCGCTAACCATCGTTGCGGTAAATACTTTGCCTTGTGGCTCAGTATCCGGAGCAGCTCAACGGTATCTTCCAAGCGCTCGCCGACCCCACCCGGCGGGCCGTGCTGGGCCGCCTGAGCCGCGGCCCGGCGACGGTCAGCGAACTGGCGAAACCGTTCGACATGGCCCTGCCCTCCTTCATGAAGCACATCCACTTCCTGGAGGACAGCGGGTGGATCCGGACACGCAAGGAAGGCCGGGTACGGACGTGCGCGATCGAGAAGGCGCCGTTCACGGCGGTCGGAGTTTGGCTCGCGGAGCAACAGGAACTCTGGGAGGGCCGCACCGACAGGCTCGAACAATTCGTCACCGAACACACAGTCACCACTCACGCGAAGGACACACCGCAATGACCGACACTGCGAGACCCGATCTCGACCTCACGATTTCGCGCATCATCCGGGCGCCCCGGGCCGTCGTGTGGCGCGCCTGGACCGACCCTGCCAGCTTCGAACAATGGTGGGTTCCCGCGCCTTCCCGGTGCCGGGTCGTCGACATGGAATTACGCCCGGGCGGCGCGCTCACCACCCAGATCAGCGAAGACGGCGGCGAATTCGTGCCCCATATGAATGGCTGCTTCCTCGCCGTCGACGAACTCGAACGCATCGTGTTCACCAACTCCCTCGTCGGTGGCTGGCGACCCGCCGAACAGCCGTTCATGACCGCGATCATCACGTTGACCGACCATCCGACGGGCACCGAATACGTCGCCCACGTGATGCACAAGAACAACGCCGACCGGAATACCCACGAAGAAATGGGCTTCTACGACGGCTGGGGCACCGTCACGGAGCAACTCGCCGAACTCGCCGAGCGACAGGCGTAACCGAGGAGGCCGGACATGCGCAAGATCGTCCTGCAGATGATGACGACCCTCAACGGCCGCCTCGACGACCCCACAGCGTGGGTCCACGACGTCGTCGACGACCAGTACCGCGAGATCGATCGAATCTACTCGACCTACGACACTGTGCTGGTCGGGCGCACCACCTACGAGGAGATGGCCGCGTACTGGCCCCGCGCACTGGCCGAACACGAAGGGACCGAGACCAATCAGGTCATGGCCGAGCGAATGAACACCTACCGGAAACTGGTGTTCTCGCGTTCCGGCAACACTCCGCTGACCGAATGGGCCAACACCGAACAGGTCGTCGTGGCCGCGGACAGCGACCTGGTGACCTACCTCGAGAAGCTGAAGGCGGAGCCGGGCAAAGACATTCATCTGTCCGGCGGATCTTCCCTGGCACGCTCGGTCGTGGCGGCGGGTCTCGTCGACGAGTTCTATTTCTTCGTCTACCCGGTGGTCTCGCCCGGCGCGCCCTGGTTCTCGGAGATCCCCGATCAGCGGCGCCTGCAGTTGGTCGGTTCCGAGTCGTTCGGCAACGGGGTGGTCGAAGTCCACTACGTGCCCCGCGAGCACGACGACGCACCGCGGCCGGAGAGCTTCACCGACCTGCTCGCGTGACGAGCGATCAGCCCACCGTCGCGAATTCCCCTGCTGCGGACCATCGTTGCCGCTCAGCGGCGAACGCGACGGCCTGTTCGGCTCGGAATCCGCCGATCGATTCGGCATTGGCCGCGAGGAACTGCTGGTGCTCGGCGAGCGAGAACGTGCCCTCCGTGATCTCGATTCCGCCGCCGCGGCCGGCGGCGACGTCGGATCGCAGGTCCACCAGCTCGTCCGGTTCCACGGGGTACCAGGAGATCCGGTCGAAGAAGCGCAGCAGCCAGGGGGTGCCGTCCTCGAACGGTCCGGACTTCTCGGGGTGCCGATGGTTCCACACCTGGGTGGTGCGGCCGACGAACTGGTAGCCGCCGGGGCCCTCCATCCCGTAGATGCAGAGGTATGCCCCACCGATCCCGACCGCGTTCTCCGGCGTCCACGTGCGGGCGGGGTTGTACTTCGTTGTGACCAGCCGATGCCGTGGGTCGAGGGGTGTCGCGACGGGCGCGCCGAGGTAGACGTCGCCGAGTCCGAGCACCATGTACTCCGCCCCGAAGACGGTGTCGAAGACGTCGTCGACACTGCCGAGGCCGTTCATGCGACGAATGAACTCGATGTTCCAGGGGCACCACGGCGCATCGGCGCGGACACCGTGCATGTACCGCTGGATCGCCTCACGCGTCGAGGGGTCGTCCCACGACAGCGGCATCCGCACGGACCGGCTCGGCACCACGAGTTCGTTCGCCGCGGGCAGCGCGTCCTCCGCCTCGGCGAGCAGCCCCATCAGCTTCGGGATCGGCAGCACGTCGGGGTCGACCCGCACCTGCAGTGACCGGATGCCCGGTGTCAGGTCGAGGAGCCCGGCCGGCTTCTCGACCTCGAGCCGCTGGTGCAGCGCATGTGCGCGGGCCCGCAGTGCGAGGTCGAGGCTCATGTCGCCGTATTCGACCAGGACGTTGTCGTCGCCGGATCGCCGGTACGTCACGGCGGTCTCTCCGTCGCGCCGGGCGATCACGCCGTCGTCCCGGTCACCGGCGGTGGAGAAGACCGTCGAGAACGCCGCCCGCCGGGCAGGCCCCAGCGCACGCGTGGACGCGGCCCGGTCGGCCCGGATCGGCACGAAGCGCACCGTGTCGCCGGGGGCCAGTTGTCCGAGCTTCCAGCGTTCCGCGGAGACGACCGTGACGGGGCACACGAACCCGCCGAGGCTCGGCCCGTCCGGGCCCAGGAGGATCGGGGTGTCTCCCGTGAAGTCCAGGGCGCCGACCGAATACGCGTTGTCGTGGATGTTGGACGGATGCAGGCCTGCCTCGCCGCCGTCCGTGCGAGCCCAGTCGGGTTTGGGCCCGATCAGCCGCACCCCGGTGCGGTCCGAGTTGAAATGCACCTCGTAGTCGGTCCGGTACAGCGTGTCGATGTCGGCGCGGGTGAAGAATTCGGGTGCGCCGTGCGGGCCCTCGGTGACCGCGATCTCCCAGCGACGGCACAGGGCCGGGACGTGTTCGGCGGGAACGGCGGCCGCGCGGGCGCCGGTGTGCTCACCGACCGCGAGAACATCGCCCTGCCGCAGCGTGCGGCCCTGATGACCGCCGAACTTGCCCAGTGTGAAAGTCGAGGCGCTGCCGAGGAAGTCGTCGACGTCGAGCCCGCCCTGGACGAGGAGGTAGATGCGCAGCCCTGGTCCGGCGACCGCGCCGACATCCAGGGTCCCGCCCGCCGGAACCCGTACCGGTCGCCACTGCGCGTGCAGCACGCCGTCGACGGTGACCGGGGCGGGCGCACCGGTCACGCAGACCACCGTCTCCTCGTCGAACTGCAACGCGGGGCCGGACATGGCGCATTCGATTCCGGCGGCGCCCTCGTCGTTGCCGAGCGCGGTGTTCCCGAGCCGGAACGACAGGTCGTCCATCGGACCTGACGGCGGCACCCCGACGTGCCAGTACCCGGTCCGGCCCGGGAAGTCCTGGACCGTGGTGAGCATGCCGGGCCGCTGAACCGTGATCTTGGCGCTCATGCGGGTGCTCCCGCCGGCCGGGTCACGATCATCCGCACCGGCGTCGGGTCGAACCCGTTGCAGGGGTTGTTGATCTGCGGGCAATTGGACACCAGTACCAGAACGTCGCGGTCCGCGCGGAGTGCGAGCCGGCGGCCGGGTGCGGAAAGGCCGTCGACGATGCCGAGTGTGCCGTCGGCGTCGACGGGGACGTTCATGAAGAAGTTGATGTTCGACACCAGATCCCGCTTGCCGATTCCCCACCGCGACCCTTCCGCGAGAAAGTTCTCGACGCAGGCGTGCTGATGCTTGGTGTGGTGGCCGTACCGCAGGGTGTTCGACTCCTGGGAGCAGGCGCCGCCCACCGTGTCGTGGGAGCCGACCTCGTCGGCGACGAGTGTCATCAGCGCGTCGTGATCGTCGGTGCGGAGCACACTTCCCGTGGTCAGGAACAGATTTCGCTGCGCCGACACCGTCGCGGCGGCCGAGTAGCGCTGCCGGTGGTCGCCGGCCGCGTAGATCAGGGTGTCGACGGCCTGGTTGCCGTACAGATCCACGATGGTCAGGACGTCGCCGGCCGCGACGACGGCGGACCAGGGTCCGCGGGCGCCGACCTCCTCGTCCAGGATCACCGTTCCCGGTACCAGCGGCGCGGTCTCGATGGTGGTGGTCATGCCTGCTCCCGTCCCTGGCGCTGCGCTGCAGCCCAGACGTCTTCGGTGTTGAGGAAGGCGCGCCGGTACTCCGGGTCGGCGTCGACGGGCTCGGCCACGTCGGCGCCGGTCCAGGCGAGCACCTCGAGCGCGGTCGTGTCGTACGTCGGCGACGGATCCAGGGGGTGCGCCGTGTTGGCGATCAGGACGATCACCGGGAGGTGGATCACGAGTTCGACGGCGGTGTCCGCGCCGGCGGATCCGATGCTGCTCAGCGATCCGTCCGCGCCCACCCGCACCCCGTGGAAGAACGACAGCGAGGGCGGGAGGTCGCGACGCTCGAGCCCGTGCTTCGCGGCCGCCACGGTGAAGAGCTCACGGCCGGCCGGAGACCCCGAATGCAGGCTGCCGTCACCGTATTTCGCAGTGTTCGTGGCGAGCGAGGTGGTGCCGCAGAGGGCGTCGTGCCGGCCGGACCCGTCCGACACCACGGTCGCGAGGACGCGCCCCTGATCGGAGAGCAGCGGATGCCCGGTCCCCGTGTACGCCTGCCACGGCACCTTCACCGTGTCGGCGACGTTGAGCCGCTCCCACGGCGCGTCCGCCCGGTACAGCAGCAGGTGGGCGCAGGCCCGGCCGTCGAGGTCCCGCAGTCGCAGTCGGGTGCCGCGGCCCAGCACTTTCGTGGTGTACCGGCCGCCGGGAACGGTCTCCGCCCACGTGAGCAGCGCCGGATCGACACCGGACGGAGGGGTGGGCCAGGACGACGCGGGGACCACCGGCATCGAGTCGGTGACCACGCCCGACTGGGCACGCGCGTGTTCCTTCGCGGCACTGGTGGTCGAGGTGTCCACTGAGGTCATGTCAGGCTCCGATCGTGACGGGGTTGGGGGTCGTGCGGCCGCGCGGAAAGCACGCGATCCCGAGCGCGACCACGGCGGCGACGGTGACCGGGGCGGCCCACCGCAGGAGTGGGTAGTCGCCGCTGGGGTCGAAGATCTCGGCGCGCGGCCAGGACAGGTTGACGACCATCAGCGCGCCGTAGCCGACGGCCAGGATGTTCACGGGCAGTCCGAACCGTCCGAGCGAGAACAGCGTCCGACCGTCCGCGTCGACCTGCGGTCCCCCGTGCGGCCAGCCCTTCAGCCTGCGCAGCAGGAGCGGCACCGTGACCATCAGGTAGGCGAGGTAGATCAGGATGATGCAGACGCTCGAGAGGGTCGCGAAGATCGCGGAGTTCCCGACGTTGACGGCGAGGATGCCGATGCACACGAGGCCGATCAGCACGGACGGCGCGATGGGTGTTCCGGTGCGGGGGTTCACCGTCGACAGAATCCGCGAGGCCGGCAGCCGGCCGTCCCGGGCCATCGAGAACACCAGCCGTGATGCCGCCGTCTGGATGGCGAGCGTGCAGACGAAGACGGCGATCGCGACGTCGACGAGGAGCAGGGTTCCCCACGGGGAGCTGAGGATCGACGAGAGCACGTACGGCAGTCCCTCGGCGGCGAGACGGCCGTCCGTCAGGCTCGGCGCGGCCATCAGGGCGCCGATGATCATCAGCCCGCCGCCGAGCGCCGACACGGACAGCGCGAGGCGGATCGTGCGCGGTGCGACCCGGCGCGGGTTCCTGGTCTCCTCGGCGAGTTCGCCCGCCGAACCGAACCCGACCATCACGTATGCCGCCATCAGCCCCGACACGATCCACGCCCATCCGTAGCCGGGCGACGCGCCCGCCGTGCCGGTGTCGAACACGACGTCCGGTCCGCGCCGGGCGTGAGTGAGGAACATCCCGACCACCGCGATGACCCCGACGATCTCGCAGGTCACACCGATGTTGTTGATCCGGGACATCCAGTTGACGCCGATGCAGTTGATGAACGTGGTCAGCACGAGCAGGACGGAGCCGAGGAGCACCGCGTTGGCGGCACCGCTCGCGGACGTCAGTGTGCTGTCCTCCCCGATGATCTGGAATCCGCTCCACACGTTGGGGAGAACGACCTGCAGGGCGATGGCCGCGGCGGACGCCGTCACCATCTGCGCGAGGATCATGAACCAGCCGGCGAACCAGCCGACCACCTCGCCGCCCATCCGGCGGGACCACTGGTAGATCGCCCCCGAGATGGGGTACCGGGCGGCGAGTTCGGCGAAGTTGAGCGCCACCATGAACTGGCCGGCGAACACCACCGGCCACGTCCAGAAGAAGGCGGGCCCGGCAAACCCGAATCCGAGCCCGAAGAGCTGGAAGATCGTGGTGAGGATGGAGACGAACGAGAAGCCGGCGGCGAACGACGCGAACTTGCCCAGGGAGCGGTGGAGCTGCTGCTCGTAGCCGAATTCGCCGAGGTCGCCCGTGTCGTCGACGCCGGACGGGCGGAGAGGTGCGGGAGCCGGCGCGGTCGGCACCTGCGCAGTCCTTGTGGGTGTACTCAAGGGCGTACTCCTTCGGCGAGGGCAATATCTGTCGCTCGATAGTTTTCTCGCGGAGAGGCCCCGATGGGTGACGCCCGCGTATCCAGATCGCGGTCGGCCGTAACAGCATCGTTGCCTACGTTTCGGTCGCGTGACGAAACCCTCACGGAGGGTGGTCGGGGTCGGCTCCGGACGCGACCTGACATCATGGAGCGGTGACCACAGGGCCGGGACGACCCCGACTGACCAGTCAGCGCAGACCAGGGCAGACCACTCCCGAGGAGATCCTCGACGCGGCCGGAGAGTTGTTCACCACCAAGGGTTTCGCCGCCACCTCGACCCGGCGGATCGCGGAGATGGTCGGCATCCGGCAGGCGTCGCTCTACCACCACTTTCCCAACAAGGAGGAGATCCTGGCGGCGCTGCTCGAGGAAACGGTCTCCCCCGCGCTCGCCGCCGCCGAGCGGCTCACCGGCGCCGACGCCCCCGCCACGGTGCGCCTGCACGCGCTGGCCACCTACGACGTCACACAACTCACGGCCACCAGATGGAATCTCGGTGCGCTGTACCTTCTCCCGGAACTGCTGACCGATCGATTCGAGCCGTTCCGCACCCAGCGCACCCTGCTCCGCGGGCACTATCGGCAGCTGGCGGACCGGGCGCTCACGGAAATCACCGGCGAATCCGGCAGCACCTCCCCAGCCCTGGCCGACCTGCCGTTCCGAATCGTCGAGAGCGCCATCGCAACCCGCGCCGACATCGAACGCGGACTGCTGCCCGGGCCCGAGAACGAGGGCGCTGCCGGACTCCTCGCCGACGCCTGCCTCCGCGCACTCGGATGGACGGACCCGCTGGACGAAATCCGGGCGAAGTCGCGCGCACTGCTCGCCGAGACCGAGGGCGGAACACCCCTTCACCTCTAGCCGGGCATGTCGTTCCCGTGCGATAAAGTCTGGCGAACGCTTAACACTGGGGGGTTATCTTGAGCGAAGTCTTCGTCGTCACGGACGGCATCAGGAAATACGGCGCCACCGCTGCGCAGGCCGCCGAACAGATCAGCAGCGCCGCCGCACTCGATCTCGGCGCGAATCTCGCGGCGCTCGCGCCCGTGTTCGGCCCGATCGGAGCCGACTTTCTCGCGTCCTTCGCTGCCGCGCAGGCACGTCACGCCACATCGGTCGCCGAACTCGCAACGCACTACGCGCAGACCGCGATCGCGGCCGACGCCACCGCCCGGTCCTACGACTCCGTCGACGGCGCCAACGGCGCAGCGCTCGGCGCCGTCGGCGACGGGCTCGGGGGCCTCGCATGACCTCCCCCGAAGCCGCCGGTCATCCCGCCGAGCCCGGATCTGTTCTCGACCTGATCCAGGGCTCGCCCGTCGGCGACGCCCTCGCCACACCACTGCCGAGCACCCCGCTCGAGGCCCTGCAGAATTCCCCGCTCGGCCCGTTGCTGGATGCGCCGCTCGGTGAGCTGCCACCGTTGCCGGCCCTGCCGTCGTTGCCGCCCCTGCCACCGAACCCGGTCGAGGCACTGCTGCAGGGGCACGCTCTGCCCGCACTGCCGGGTGTGGACGAATTGTTCAAGCCGCTCACCGATCTCGCCGGGAGCTTCGGCACCGGCACGTTCGGCTCGTTCGACCCGACGTCCGTCCTCGACATGTCCTCGGGCCTGATCGACCAGGCCATGTCGATGAGCCTGTCGGGTCTGAAGGTCCTCGACCAGATCTGGCAGAGCCAGGCGGCGCAGGCGGCGCAGTCCCAGGGTGTGCAGGCCCAGGCGAGCGGCACCGAACTGAGCGAACGTGGCACGGAGATCGCGACCACCACCCAGACCGCCGCCGCGTCCGTGGCGCGGGGCAACGCGAACCTGATGACGATCACGGAGTCGTTCGCGGCCACCGCGGTCGCCGCCGCGCCGATGGTGATGACTCCGCCTGGGCAGGCGATGCTTCTCGCGTCCGCGGCCGAGCACATCAAGGCGGCCATCGGAGTGGTGACGCAGACCCGCACCGAACTGAACGAGCAGACCCTCACGATGAACGGTCTCGCCGCGCCGGTCCCGGTACCGCCGCCCCCGGCACCCGGAGCCGTGGCGGGAGCGGCACCGACGTCACCGTTCGCTTTCGCGTCCACCGTCATCGAGGGCGTGGGCAAGCCGATGATCTCCACCGTCACCGACGGCGTCGGAGACCTCGTGTCGGCGAGTACCCAGGCGGCCAGTGTCTCCTCGTCCGATCTGCCCGCCGACACCGTCGCGGCGAAATCCGCCGTCACCCCGGCACACGGTGCCGTCGGCGGAGTACCCGGCGCGGTGGGCACGGCAGGCGGCGCGGGCATCGGCATGTACGGCGGCGGCGCGGGCGGAAGCACCTCGGCGGGAAGCAGTTCGGTACCCCGCGGAGCGGTTTCCGGGGCGGTCGTGCCCCCGGCGACTGCGACCCCGACGACACCGGGCACCGCTCCGGCACCCGGCGCCACTCCGGCCGCCTCGTCCCCTCTCGCACCGGGCGGGGCAATGGGCGGCGCCGGCATGGCGGGCGCGGGGCGCGGCGGCGACGAACAGCTGAGCGGCCGGTCCACACCGAGCTACCTCGTCAACGCCGGCGAGAACAACGCGTTCGTCGGCGACCTGCCGATGGTCGCGCCCGCCGTGATCGGCGGCGAGGATCTCGACGACGCCGCGTTCGGCGATCGGGGCTGATCGCTCAGTCGAGCAGTGCCGCCACCTCGTGATCGGTGAGCGTGGTGGTGGGCACGCGGCCCTCCGAACGCACCAGTTCCACGGCCCGGAACAACGCGCGTTCGGGGAGGGCCGCGCCGCGCGCTTCCGCACGGAGTTGCTCGATGAGGACCGACGCGATCGCCGCAGCCGGTACCAGCTCACTGGTCGTCAGGGCGTCCGCCAGCCTGCGGAGCCCGAGGATCTCGAGTTCCCGGCCGCCGTCCGTCGTGTAGAGGGCGAGCGGAATCGCGAGGCTCCCGTCGGGATCCGTGATCCGGACACTCACCTCGCTGACCCGGGCCGAACGGACCACCAGTTCCGCGGCCACCGCGTGGGTGACGTCGACGTGCCGGCTGCGCAATCCCCCCGTCGACCGGATCCGCCCGGCCTGCAGCGTGATGCGACGCCGCAACGTGAGGAGCGCGGACGCGGCGGTCGGGACTGCGATCACGGCCCCGACCGTCACGCCGACCCACACCGGGCCGAAGAACCCGACGACGACGCCGACCACGACACCGATCAGCACGGCGATCGCCGCGACCTTCTTGAGCCGCGGCGCGATCAACGCGATCGGGACGAGGTCGAGCGACACCGGCGCGGTGTCGTCAGGCGCCAAGGATGGCTCCGACGCGCGCGAGAACATCCGCCGACGACACCGATTCCTGATCGCCGGTGGCGAGATTCTTGATTCCCACCGTGTCCTCGGCGATGTCGCGGTCGCCGAGCACCAGCGCCAGCGCGGCGCCGGACCGGTCTGCGGCCTTCATCGCGCTCTTCACGCCGCGGTTGCCGTACGCGAGATCGACTCGAATTCCCTGGGCGCGCAACTGCTGCGCGATCACCACCAGCTTCGCCTTCGCCTCCTCGCCCAGCGGGACGCCGAAGACCTCGCAGCGGGCCGTCGAGCCCGCGGTCTTGCCCTCGGCGGCGAGCGCCAGGACGGTGCGGTCGACGCCGAGCCCGAAACCGATGCCGGACAACGGCTGACCACCCAGCTGGGCCATCAGACCGTCGTAACGTCCGCCGCCGCCGATTCCCGACTGCGCGCCGAGACCGTCGTGGACGAACTCGAACGTCGTCTTCGTGTAGTAATCGAGGCCGCGGACCATCCGCGGGTTGACCACGTACGGCACCCCCAGCGCGTCGAGGTGCGCGAGCACCTCGTCGAAGTGCGCCTTCGCCGTATCCGAGAGGTGATCGAGCATGAGCGGGGCGTCCGCCGTCATCTCGCGCACCTCCTTGCGCTTGTCGTCGAGCACCCGCAGCGGGTTGATCTCCGCCCGCCGACGGGTCTCCTCGTCGAGGGGAAGCGCGAACAGGAACTCCTGCAACCGTTCCCGGTACTGCGGACGGCACGTGTCGTCGCCGAGGGACGTGACCTCCAACCGGAAACCCTCGAGACCGAGGCCGCGGAAACCCGCGTCGGCGACGGCGATGACCTCGGCGTCGAGTGCCGGGTCGTCGACGCCGATGGCCTCGACCCCGACCTGCTGCAACTGGCGGTACCGGCCGGCCTGCGGTCGCTCGTAACGGAAGAACGGGCCGGCGTAGCTCAGCTTGACCGGCAACTGGCCGCGGTCCAGGCCGTGCTCGATCACGGCCCGCATGACACCCGCGGTGCCCTCGGGCCGCAGTGTCACCGAACGGTCACCGCGGTCGGCGAACGTGTACATCTCCTTGCTGACGACGTCGGTGGACTCGCCGACACCGCGGGCGAACAGCCCGGTGTCCTCGAAGATGGGAAGTTCGATGTGGCCGTATCCGGCCAGACGCGCAGCGCGCGTGAGTCCGTCACGGACCGCGACGAACTCGGACGACTGCGGCGGGACGTAATCGGGGACGCCCTTGGGGGCGGAGAAGGTGCTGGCTTTGCTCACTGTCGTTACTTTTCCTTATTTCGATCCCGGGAGTCCAACGAGAAACGGGTTCGACCCACGTTCGGCGCCGACGGTGCTCGAACCGCCGTGCCCGGGGAGGACCGCCGTGTCGTCGGCCAGGACCAGAAGCTTGTCGGCGATGGACTGCAGCAACTGTTCGTGGTTGCCGCCGGGCAGGTCGCTCCGGCCGATCGATCCCTGGAACAGCGTGTCACCGGTGAGGGCGATCTCGACGGGGCCGTTCTCGGTGACGACCCGGGTGCGGAACACCACGGACCCCTGCGTGTGCCCGGGGGTGTGGTCGACGGCGAACGACATCCCGGCCTGCTCGATCACGTCGCCGTCGGCCAGTTCGATCACCTCACCGGGCTCGACGAACGTCATGCCCTCGATGAACGGCTTCATCGTCGGGCCGATGCCGCGGCCGGGGTCCGACAGCATGTAGCGGTCCTCGGGGTGGATGTACGCGGGGATCCCGAACTTCTCGCAGACGTCGTAGGCGTTCCAGACGTGGTCGAGGTGTCCGTGGGTCAGCAGCACCGCCGTCGGGGTCAGATTCGACTGGTCCAGGAACTCGAACAACGGTTCGGCGGCATCCTGCCCTGGGTCGACGACGACGCACTCCGGGGCATCGTCCTGCGCGAGGATGTAGCAGTTGGTCTGAAACATCCCGGCCGGGAATCCTGTGACGAGCACGCGCGACGCTCCTGTTCGAGTGGTCATTGCAGTCGCTACAGCCTAAGCCGCCGCCCCGCCAGGATGTTCTCAGGTTCGGATGGCAGACTCTGGAGGTCGTGTGCCGGGGGCAGTTCGCACCGGCCAACGGCCCTATCGACCGACTTCCAGCCAGACCGACACGGGAGGACCACCGCAGTGCCGAGCAACGAGCAGCGCCGGGAAGCAGCGAAACGAAAGCTCGAGCGTCAGCTCGAACGCCGCGCCGACAGAGCACGCAAGCGTAAGCAGCTGACCATCGCCGGTTCGGTGCTCGGTGTCGTGCTCGTGGTGGCCGCCGGCGCCGTCGTCTTCTCCCTCACCCGCGGCGACGACGAGGCGACGGAGGCATCGGCGGCGGAGTCGGTGTCGGCGTCACCGCAGTCGCCCGGTGTGATGCCCGCAGGCCGGTCCGAACCGCTGCCCGAGAAGGTGTCCTGCACGTACACCCCCGACAGTCAGCCGCCGGCGAAGCAGGTTAACCCGCCGCGCACCGACGAGATCGACACCACGCTCCGGGAAGTCAGCGTCAGCATGCAGACGACGCAGGGAAACATCGGTCTGGTCCTGGACAACGCCGACTCCCCGTGCACGGTCAACAACTTCCTGAGCCTGGCGAGCCAGAACTACTTCGACAACACCCCTTGCCACCGGCTCGTCACGTCCGAGGGACTGAAGGTCCTACAGTGCGGCGATCCCACCGGCGCGGGCACCGGCGGTCCGGGCTACGGGTTCGCCAACGAATTCCCCACCGACCAGTACGAGGCGTCGGATCCGGCGCTGCAGGTTCCGGTGACCTACCCGCGCGGCACGATCGCGATGGCCAACAGCGGTCAGCCCGACAGCAACGGCAGCCAGTTCTTCCTCGTCTACGCGGATTCGCAGCTCCCCCCGCAGTACACCGCGTTCGGGAAGGTCGACGAGACCGGTCTCGCGACCATCGAGAAGGTGGCGGCGGCCGGTGACGACGGATCGATGCAGGCCGGCGGCGGCAAGCCGAACCTGCCCATCGACATCACGTCCGTCCGGATGGACTGACGTCACGTGTGAGGATGGACCGATGAAACGCACCTCGATTCTCGTCGCAGGCGTGAGCCTCGCGGTCCTCCTCGCCGGCTGTTCGGATTCGTCCGACTCCGGCGGCTCGTCGACCAGCACCTCGTCGAAGGCGGCCGCCACGAGCGCGGCGGAGCAGTCGCTCGACCTGTCCAAGTTCGGCACGCTCCCCGCGGTCCCGGCTCCCGCCGGGGCCACCGTGGACTGCACGTACCCGGCGGGGCGGCCCGCCGTCAAGGACGTCACCCCGCCGCCCACGTCCGGTGTGTCCACCGTGGGCACGGTTCCCGTCGATCTCCAGACCAGCGCCGGACCGATCGGCCTGGTCCTGGACCGCGCCGAGGCCCCGTGCACGGTGAACAGCTTCACGAGCCTGGCCCAGCAGGGGTACTTCGACGACACCCCCTGCCACCGGCTGACGACCGAAGTGGGTCTGCAGGTGCTGCAGTGCGGCGACCCGAGCGGGGCGGGCACCGGCGGCCCGGGCTACGGATTCGACACGGAGTACCCCGAGACCGCGTTCGCGCCGAACGATCCGGCACTCGCGAATCCGGTGGTCTACCCCCGCGGCACCGTCGCGATGGCCAACAGCGGGCAGCCCGGCAGCAACGGCAGCCAGTTCTTCCTCGTCTACGCCGACTCGGTGCTCCCGCCCAACTACACCGTCTTCGGTTCGATCTCCGAGGAGGGCCTCGCGACCGTCGAGAAGATCGCGGCCGACGGCGACGACGGATCCATGTCCGCAGGCGGCGGCAAGCCCAACACCCCGGTACAGATCGAGACCGCGAAGGTCGGCTGACCCCGCACCCGACCGCACGAACGGGACGGTCGTTCGATCTGCTCGAACGACCGTCCCGTTCGTCGCCGGGAACAAGCGCTAGGCGGCGGACGTCACCCGGTACACGTCGTACACGCCCTCGACGTTGCGGACCACGTTCAGCACATGCCCGAGGTGCTTCGGGTCGCCCATCTCGAACGTGAACTTACTGATCGCCACCCGGTCGCCGGACGTCGTCACCGACGCCGACAGGATGTTGACCTTCTCGTCCGCGAGCGCCTTCGTCACGTCCGACAGCAACCGGTGCCGATCGAGCGCCTCGATCTGAATGGCCACCAGGAACACCGACGACGGGGACGGCGCCCACTTGACCTCGATGATCCGCTCCGACTGCTCCTGCAGGGAGCCGGCGTTGGTGCAGTCGGTGCGGTGGACGCTGACCGCGCCGCCCCGGGTCACGAAGCCCATGATCTCGTCGCCGGGAACGGGTGTGCAGCACTTGGCGAGTTTGGCGACCGTGCCCTCCGCGCCGGGAACCAGCACACCCGCGTCGCCGGTGCTCCGCGGACGCATCGGCATGGTCGACGGGGTGGACCGCTCGGCCAGCTCCTCCTCGACGTCGCCGACCCCGCCCAGATGGGCCACCAGACGCTGGACTACGTGCTGCGCCGACACGTGACTCTCGCCGACCGCCGTATACAGCATCGACACGTCGGTGTAGTGCAGTTCGTGTGCGATGGACGCCATCGACTCGGCGTTCATCAGGCGCTGCAGCGGCAGGCCGACCCGCCGCACCTCCTTCGCGATAGCGTCCTTGCCCGCCTCGAGCGCCTCTTCGCGGCGTTCCTTGGCGAACCACTGCCGGATCTTCGTCTTGGCGCGCGGCGACACGGCGAACGTCTGCCAGTCGCGGCTCGGACCGGCGTTGACGGCCTTGGAGGTGAAGACCTCCACCACCTCGCCGTTCTCGAGCTTGCGTTCGAGCGCCACCAGCCTGCCGTTGACCCGGGCGCCGATACAGCGGTGCCCGACCTCCGTGTGCACCGCATACGCGAAGTCGACGGGCGTCGACCCGGCGGGCAGGGTCACCACGTCGCCCTTGGGGGTGAAGACGAAGATCTCCTTGACCGCGAGGTCGTAGCGCAGCGACTCCAGGAACTCACCCGGGTCGGCGGCCTCACGCTGCCAGTCGAGGAGCTGACGCATCCACGCCATGTCGTCGACCTCGGCGACGTCACCGGAGTGCCTGCCCTTGGTCTCCTTGTACCGCCAGTGCGCAGCGATGCCGAACTCCGCGGTCCGGTGCATGTCGTGGGTGCGGATCTGCACCTCGAGGGGTTTGCCCTCGGGTCCGACGACGGTGGTGTGCAGCGACTGGTAGACGCCGTAGCGCGGCTGCGCGATGTAGTCCTTGAACCGGCCGGCCATCGGCTGCCACAGCGAGTGGACGACACCGACGGCCGCGTAACAGTCGCGGACCTCGTCGCACAGGATCCGCACCCCGACCAGGTCGTGGATGTCGTCGAAGTCGCGGCCTTTGACGATCATCTTCTGGTAGATCGACCAGTAGTGCTTGGGCCTGCCCTCGACGACCGCGTTGATCCGCGACGCGGTCAGGGTCGCGTTGATCTCCGCGCGCACCTTCGCCAAGTAGGTGTCGCGGGACGGCGCCCGGTCGGCGACGAGCCGCACGATCTCGTCGTACTTCTTGGGATGGAGGATCGCGAAGGACAGGTCCTCGAGTTCCCATTTCACGGTGGCCATGCCGAGCCGGTGGGCCAGCGGCGCGATCACCTCGAGCGTTTCGCGGGCCTTGCGGGCCTGCTTCTCGGGTGGCAGGAACCGCATGGTCCGCATGTTGTGGAGCCGGTCGGCCACCTTGATCACCAGCACGCGCGGATCGCGGGCCATCGCGATGATCATCTTGCGGATGGTCTCGCCCTCGGCGGCGTTGCCGAGCACCACCTTGTCGAGTTTGGTGACGCCGTCGACGAGGTGCGCGACTTCTTCGCCGAACTCGTCGGTCAGCTGGTCGAGGGAGTAGCCGGTGTCTTCGACGGTGTCGTGGAGCAGGGCCGCGACCAGGGTGGTCGTGTCCATCCCCAGTTCGGCGAGGATGCTGGCGACGGCGAGCGGATGCGTGATGTACGGGTCGCCCGACTTGCGGCGCTGGCTGGCGTGCCGTTCCTCGGCCACGTCGTAGGCGCGCTGCAGGAGCGCCAGGTCCGCCTTGGGGTAGAGCTCGCGATGCAGACTGACGAGGGGTTCGAGAACCGGCCGGATGGTCGTGTTCCGCTGACCTGTGATGCGCCTGGCGAGTCGCGCTCGTACCCGGCGCGATGCGGACGCCGGAACGGCGAATCCCTGTGCTCCACGGTTGTTACCGGAAGCCGGGTTCGCTGCAGGTGACTCGGCATCGGATTGCGCAGACGCGGGTGTTCCCGTGTTCTGCGACCGATCAAGATTCGAAGTCATGCCGTCACCTCCTACCACTGAAATGGCTCGGGCTCTGGGGCCCTGGCTGGTCTCGGGCATGCGCCCCGGTGGCCGTGACGACCACCAGGCCCAACTTTAGTACTCAGACCGTGACGAGGGACGTGAGCGGGTACTTTCCGAGGCGCTCGCGGCCGCCCAGCGCGGCGATCTCCAGGACCACGGCGATGCCGATCACACGGGCACCTGCGGATTCCACCAGCCGCGCCGTCGCGTCGAGGGTGCCGCCGGTGGCGAGGACGTCGTCGACGACGAGAACCGAACGCCCCTCCAGGCCGATCGATCCGTCCGGGATCTCCAGCGTGGCCGTTCCGTACTCGAGGGTGTACGACTGCGACAGCACGGGCGGCGGCAGTTTGCCCGACTTCCGCACTGCCACCACACCGGATCCCAGCTCCCGGGCCACGCCGCCGCCGAGGAGGAACCCCCGCGCGTCGACGGCGGCGATCACCTCCGCCGCCGGCGCGCACGCGGCCAGGGCGTCGACGACGACACGGAAACCGTCGGCGTCGGAGAAGACGGGCGTCAGATCGGCAAACCGCACGCCGGGTTGCGGGAAGTCGTCGGCCCACCGGGTGAGCCGGGTGACGGCGTCACGGGCCGCGGAATGATCGATCACCGGCGCAGAACCCACCTGTCCATGTTCCACCCGGCGCCCGAAACAGTCGGATTGACCGTTCCCGCCTGCAGACCCGACGCGAACGCGACGGTTCGCGGCTGGTCGAACAGCGGCACCGTCGGCACGTCCGACCACAGGATGTTCTCGACCTCCGTCGACAGCGACAGCTGGGTGGCGGTCGAGTCGTCGACGGCGAGCTGATCGACGATCCGGTCGACGCGACTGTTGCTGTAGTCGCCGAAGTTCGATCCGTTTCCACTGCGGAGGGCGTACATCGCGGTGGTGGCCGCGGCGGTGCCTGCCGCACCGGGGGCGGACGCCGTCCCCGCGAGCACCACGTCCACCTGCCCGCC
The DNA here is from genome assembly GCF_017068375.1 of Rhodococcus koreensis. Taxonomy (NCBI): domain Bacteria; kingdom Bacillati; phylum Actinomycetota; class Actinomycetes; order Mycobacteriales; family Nocardiaceae; genus Rhodococcus; species Rhodococcus koreensis. The sequence goes on along the minus strand of NZ_CP070609.1, from coordinate 8,168,385 downwards.
GCGCAGCATCGACGGTGTGAACTCCGGCGAGGCGACGTCCTGCACGGTGATCCCGGCCGGGGCGCATGCCGCCGCGACCGCGGACACGATGTCGGCGCGCCGCGGGTTCGGGCCCAGGTATCCGATCCGGACGGTCGCCGACGTGTTGTCGGTGTCGGCGAGCGCGGCGGTGGCCGCCGCCGTGTCCGCCGTCTCGTACCGGCCGCCGACAGCGCCGGCCACCGACTGGTGGACGAGACTGTCGGGTGCGGTGACCCGCGTGCCGACCGGACCGCCGGAGCCGGCGCCGTCCGCGTCCGGTTCCGCGGCGAGCCCGAATTTCGCCGCCAGCTCGTCGCGGGGCAGGCAAGCCGCGAACGCCCGCCGTCCCGCCGCGTTCTCGAACAGCCCCGAGGTGGACAAGACGAACTGCTCGACGCTGCGGGAGGCCACCTCGGTCACCTCGAACCCGCCGAGGTCCAGATCCGGCGCCGATCCCGCGGCGACGTCGACGACCTCGACCGCACCGTCACCGATCCGCGCGCTGATGTCGGAAGACTTGGGCCACACCACGATCCGAGACGTGGCGGGACGGTTCCCCCACCAGCGGTCGTTGGCCACCAGCACCAGACCCTCGTCCGCGGAGAACGATTCGACCTTGTAGGGGCCGGATGCCGGGAACAGCGTGAGATCGAGGTCGCCCGGTGTCATCGTCCATCCGGAGTTCCAGAAGTCCGCGACGCGCGTGAGGGCCGCGGTGTCCGAATTCTGCACGGCGGACACGATGTCGGGGACACCGGTGGCAGTGGCGACGACGTGCGCCGGCATCATCGACGTCGCACCGAACAGCGACTTCCAGTCGGTGACGTTCCGTCCCGCCTTGAACGTGACGACGGCATCCTTCGCACCGGTCTGGCAGTCGATCCGGTCGATGTCCGTGTAGCCGGCGGTACTCGCCGCATCGAACATCGGGACGGTCGCGCCCTGGTCGTTCCGGCGGGTGAAGCGGCCGCTGTTCGCCGCCCAGGTGAGCACCAGGTCGTCGCAGGACATCGGGACGCCGTCGGAGTAGACGGAGTTGGGGTTCAGCTTGTACTGGATGGTGAGGGCGTCCCCGGGCATCGCGTTGGCGGTGCCGATGTCCGTGTCGGCCACCGGTCCGCCTTCGGGCCCGGTGTAGTTGAACCCGGGCAGGACCCGCGCGAACGCCTGACGCGCCCCCGACACCGCACCCGCGACGCTGTTCGCGTTGTAGGTGGTGACGGTGTTGTCGATGGCGTAGCCGATCGACGGGATCTGCTCGCCCTCCTCGGCGCATCCGACGAGGGTGCCTGCGAGGAGCACGGCCGCGAGGAGACCGGCACCCGACACGGCCGCCGTCCGGCCGCGTCGGGTGGGCGCACCGCGCCGGGTGCTGTGCGATGCGGGCATGTCAGTGCCTCTTCTTGTTGCGCTTCCCGGTGGGACGTGAGCCCGGAGCAGGTGCGGTCGACGCGGTTCGGGAACGCGGCACGGCCGCCTCCGGGGTGGATGCGGTCGCCGGCGCGCCGGCCTTCTGCGCTCCGCCTTCGGCCAGGGTCGCCCGTCGGGCGAGGACCTTCCGCGTGTGCGCGGCCACCGGACCCCACCGCTCCTTCAGGGTGACCAGCAACGGTGTCGCGAAGAAGATCGACGAGTACGCACCGACGATGATGCCGACGAGCTGCACCAACGCCAGGTCCTTCAGCGTTCCGACACCGAGCATCCACACCGCGACCACCATCAGCGCGAGCACCGGCAGCACGCTGATCAGTGTGGTGTTGATGGAGCGCATCAACGTCTGGTTGACCGCGAGGTTCGCCTGCTCGGCGTACGTGCGTCGGGTCAGATGCAGAATTCCCCGGGTGTTCTCCTCGACCTTGTCGAACACCACCACCGAGTCGTAGAGCGAGAATCCGAGAATCGTCAACAGGCCGATGACGGTCGCCGGGGTCACCTCGAAGCCGACGAGCGAATACACACCGGCGGTGACGGCGATGTCGAAGAACAATGCGACGATCGCGGCGATCGCCATGTCGCGCTCGAACCGGACGGCGATGTACACGCTGACGATCACGAGGAACACAAGCAGCGCGATCAGCGCCTTCTGGGTGATCTGCCCGCCCCACGTCTCGCTGACGTCGGCGACGCTGATCACGTTCTCGTTGACGGTGCCGTCACTGTCCTTCGGCTGGAACTCGTCGTACAGCGCGTTCTGCAGCTTCACCACCTGGGCCGCGTCGAGCGCCTCCGAGCGGATCTGCACGGTCGCACTCGAACCCGAGCCGACGGTCTGCACCGAGACGGGGTCCATTCCCAGCGCGTCGGAGTAGACGTTCTCCACCTGTGTGGTGTCGACCCCGTCGCCCGCGGGGAACTGGATCCGCGATCCACCCTCGAAGTCGATACCGAGGGTGAATCCACGGACGAGGATGCTCAGCAGCGAGATCAGCACGATCGTGCCGGTCAGGATGTAGTAGAAGCGGCGGCGGCCGACCACCTCGAAGGCGCCGGTTCCGGTGTACAGCCGGGACAGCCAGCTGTGCCGGGGCATCGATGTCTGGTTGACGCCCGAATCGGACAGCGAAGACTCGGGGTCCGTCTGCGACGCAGACTTGGACGACGTGGTCGATTCGCTCATACTCGTGACTCCTTCGCCGACGCTGCGGCAGCCTTGCGTTCCTTGGCGATCTGCTGCACGGCACCCAGTCCGTTGACGCCCGGCCTCGACCAGAACGGCGACTTCGAGGCCAGGTGGACCAGCGGCCACGTCACCAGGAACACGACGACGACGTCGAGAATGGTGGTCAGGCCGAGGGTGAACGCGAACCCGCGCACCTGGCCGATCGCGAGGATGTACAGCACCGCGGCGGCGATGAAGCTGACCGCGTTACCGGACAGGATGGTCCGGCGCGCACGCGCCCAGCCGCGCGGAACCGCGGACCGGAAACTGCGTCCCTCTCTCATCTCGTCCTTGATTCTCTCGAAGAACACCACGAACGAGTCGGCCGTCATGCCGATGCCGATGATCAGACCGGCGATGCCGGCGAGATCGAGGGTGAAGTTGATGTACCGGCCGAGCAGCACCATGATCGCGTAGACCATCACACCGGACAGGACCAGGGACAGCGCCGTGAGCACTCCGAGCATGCGGTAGTAGAGCAGGCAGTAGAGCAGCACCAGGACCAGACCCACCAGACCGGCGATGAGACCGGCCTGCAGCGAGGCGAGACCCAGGGTCGCGGACACCGTCTCGGCCTCCGACGCCGCGAACGACAGCGGCAGCGAACCGTACTTCAGGGTGTTCGCGAGTTCCTTCGCGCTGTCCGCGGTGAACGAACCGGTGATCGACGTCGAACTGCCTGCGGGTGTCGCGCCCTGGACGACCGGCGCGCTCACCACCTTGGAGTCGAGTGTGAACGCGGCCTGCTTACCGATGTTCTGCGACGTGAACGTGGCCCAGGTGTTGCTGCCCTCGGACTTGAACGTCAGGCTCACCTCGTGCCGCGACTGCTGGGAGTTGTACCCGGACGTCGCGTCGGCGATCTCCTGGCCGTCGATGATCGCCGGTTCGAGCAGATACACGGCCTGACCGTCGGTGGAGCACGCAACCAGCGGCAGAGCCGGGTCGTCGTTGCCGCGCAACGGGTCGGGCACGCTGCAGTCGAGGGTCGCCATGGCCTGCTGCTGTACGGCAGGGTCGGTGCTCTGGCGCGTGGCCCGGGCGGCCGCGATCTCGTCAGCCGCCTCGGCGGTTTCGGTCCCGGACTCGTCGGTGGGCGCCGGTTCCACCGTGGGGGCGGGCGCGGGTGACGTGGACGGGTCCTGTGCCGGGAACGGCCGGTTCTGCGGCGCGGGAGTCTCGGTTCCGGCGGGCGCCTGGGCCGGCGTCTCACCGGCGGCGGGCGCCTGCGTGCCTGGAGCGGCCGCGGCCTGCGACGTCTGGACGGGGCGGACGTACAACCGCGCCGTCTGGCCGAGCGACCGGGCCTGGGCGCTGTCGTCGCCGGGGACGGTGATGACCAGGTTGTCGCCGTCGATGACCACCTCGGAGCCGGACACGCCGAGTCCGTTCACACGGGTCTCGATGATCTCCTGCGCCTGCCGCAGGCTGTCCGGCGTCGGCTTGCTGCCGTCCGGGGTGCGTGCGGTGAGGGTGACTCGGGTCCCACCTTGCAGGTCGATGCCCAGCTTGGGTGTCGCGGACTTGTCGCCGGTGAAGAACACCAGGGCATACAGAACCGCCACGAGCACCGCGAAAACGGTGAGGTAGCGGACGGGATGCACCGATCCTGTGGAAGGTGCCACGATCTCTATGTCTCCTCAGTACGTGCAGTTCGGGTGGGAACGCTCACAGCGCACGGGACCGGCGGACGCAGGGCTGTGCCCCGGTCACCGCGCCCGGGGCGCGACGCGACGGTTGCGTGGGTGCACCGCGGAAGCGCCGGTCAATCCTTGTTCAGCCGCGGCGTGGTGTCGCCGCCGTTCTCACGATCCTCGCGCACGATGTCGGTGGCGGGGGCCTCGGTGCTGATCGACTCGTGGTCGATGGCACCGTCACCCTGCAGCGGGGCGTCGACGATCTGCTCGCGGACGACGAGACGCGACCACGTGGTGACCACGCCGGGAGCGATCTCGAGGTCGATCGTGTCGTCGCCGAGCGCGACGACGGTGCCGTGCAGACCGGCGGTCGTGAGGATGCGGTCGCCCACCGAGAGCGAGTCCTGCAGAACAGTCACCTTGGCCGCCTCCTTCTTCTGCCGGCGGATCCCCAGGAACATCGGGACGAGCAGCGCCAGAATCAGGAGCGGGAAGAGAAAATCCATCTGTAAGTCAACCTCGAGGTATGTCGCACGGTCCGAAGCACTGGTCCCGGTTGGACCGATGCAATACACCAGTGTGCCATCACCGGCCCGGACACCGGTTCGGTCGGCACGAGGCGGGCGTTTCTCCGGGAGTCGATCAGGGGTCTTCCGGATCGAACAGGGAGGCCTGCGGTTCGTTGACGCGGACCTCGATTCCGCCGGTCACGGCGTCCGGCGGCGGGGTCAGGCCCAGTTGTATCCACGCGGCCGCGGTGGCGACACGGCCGCGGGGTGTGCGCGCGATCATTCCGGCGCGGACGAGGAACGGCTCACACACCTCCTCGACGGTGGCGGGCTCCTCACCCACCGCGACCGCCAGGGTGGACACCCCGACCGGGCCGCCGCCGAAGCTGCGCACCAGGGCGCTGAGGACGGAACGGTCGAGGCGGTCGAGTCCCAGCTGGTCGACGTCGTACACGGCGAGGGCGGCGTGCGCGATCTCGCGGGTGACGACGCCGTCCGCGCGGACCTCGGCGTAGTCGCGGACGCGGCGGAGCAGGCGGTTCGCGATGCGGGGTGTGCCCCGGGACCGGCTCGCGATCTCGGCGCCGGCCTCCTCGCCGAGTTGCACCCCGAGGATGCCCGCCGATCGCATGAGGATCTGCTGCAGCTCCGCCGGTTCGTAGAAGTCCATGTGGGCGGTGAACCCGAACCGGTCGCGCAGCGGCCCGGTGAGCGCCCCCGAGCGGGTGGTGGCCCCGACCAGGGTGAACGGCGCGACCTCCAGGGGTATGGAGGTGGCGCCGGGACCCTTGCCGACCACGACGTCGACCCGGAAGTCCTCCATCGCGAGGTAGAGCATCTCCTCCGCCGGACGGGCGATGCGGTGGATCTCGTCGATGAACAGCACGTCGCCCTCGACGAGATTGCTCAGCATGGCGGCCAGGTCGCCGGCGCGCTCGAGCGCCGGACCCGACGTCAGTCTCAGCGAGGAACCCAGTTCGGCGGCGATGATCATCGCCATGCTGGTCTTTCCCAGCCCGGGAGGTCCGGAGAGCAGGATGTGGTCGGGGGTGCCGCCGCGCATCTTGGCGCCGGTCAGGACGAGTTGCAACTGCTCCCGGACCCGCGGCTGCCCGATGAAATCGTGCAGGTTCTTCGGCCGCAGGCTGGCCTCGATGTCGCCGTCGCCGGCGACGAGATCGGCCGAAACCGGGGACTCGTCGTCGTAGTCGCCGCCGGGTTCCGGATTCATCTGGTCTTCCCGAGCAGGGACAGGGCGGAGCGCAGCGCGGACGAGGTGGTCGACTCGGGGGCCTCGGCGAGGACGGAGTCGGTGGCCTGTTCGGCCTGCTTGGCCGGGAAGCCGAGCCCGACGAGCGCCTCGACGATCTGATCGCGGATCGATCCGCCGCCGCCCGCGCCGAGCGGCACCGCCCCGGACGTGGACGCGACCGCGTCGACCTTGTCGCGCAGTTCGACGACCATCCGCTCGGCCCCGCGCTTGCCGATGCCGGGCACCCGGGTGAGTGCCGTGACGTTGCCCTCGGCGAGCGCGGCCCGCAACGCCTCGGGTTCGAGGACGGCGAGTGTCGCCATCGCCAGGCGTGGACCGACACCCGACACCGTCTGGAGCAGCCCGAACAACTCCTTGGACTCAGAGTCGGGGAACCCGTACAGCGTCATCGAGTCCTCGCGGACGATCATCGCCGTGACCAACCGGGCCTCGGTTCCCCGCTGCAGCCCGCCGAGGGTGGCCGGGGTCGCGTTCACGCGATATCCCACTCCCGCGGATTCGATCACCGCATGGTCGAGGGCGATCTCGAGCACCTCGCCGCGGACGGACGCGATCATCGTGTACCTGCCTTCTTCACTTCGGCCAGCCGGGCCTGGTAGCGACGTTTCTGTTCGGCGGCCGCGGCCTCGGCGCGGGCCATGCGTTCGATCATCGGCGCCCGCCAGCAATGGCAGATCGCCAGGGCCAGCGCGTCCGCGGCGTCGGCCGGTTTGGGCGCGGCCGCCAGCTTGAGGATGCGTGTCACCATCGCCGTCACCTGAGCTTTGTCGGCCGATCCGCTTCCGGTGACGGCCGCCTTGACCTCACTGGGGGTATGGAAACACACGCCGATGCCGCGGCGCGCGGCGGCGAGGGCGACGACGCCGCCCGCCTGCGCGGTACCCATCGCGGTGCGCACGTTGTGCTGGGAGAACACCCGCTCGATCGCCACGACCTCCGGCCGGTGCAGATCGATCCACGATTCGGCGGCCTCCGAGATCCGCAGCAGTCGTGACGACAATTCGAGGTCTGCCGGGGTTCGGACCACGCCGACGGCCACCGGGGTGACGGTGCGGCCGTTGCCGCCGTCCACCACTCCGAATCCGCACCGGGTCAGACCGGGATCCACACCCAGCACACGCACGCAAAGCCACCTCTCCCACGCCGAACAGCTGTTCGATAGCTTAGCCGTGGCGTCGGACGTGTCGGCGCACCAACACGCAGGAAGGCGCGGGGCGGGCGAGCACCGCTCCCCCGCCCCGCGCCGTGCGCCCGTGCGATCAGTCGTCGAGTTCGGCGAGCACCTCGTCGGAGAGGTCGACGTTGGTGTAGACGTTCTGCACGTCGTCGGACTCCTCGAGTGCGTCGACGAGCTTGAACACCTTGCGGGCCCCGTCCGCGTCGACCGGGACCTCGACGGATGCGCGGAAGTCGGCCTCGGCGGAGTCGTAGTCGATGCCCGCCTCCTGCAGAGCGCTGCGCACGGCCACGAGGTCGGTGGGCTCGCTCACGATCTCGAACGTCTCGCCCAGGTCGGTGACCTCTTCGGCGCCCGCGTCGAGGACCGCCATGAGCACGTCGTCCTCGGTCTGGTCGCCCTTCTCCAGGGTGACGACGCCCTTGCGGGCGAACAGGTAGGACACCGAACCCGGGTCGGCCATGTTTCCGCCGTTGCGGGTCATCGCGGTCCGCACCTCGCCGGCCGCACGGTTGCGGTTGTCGGTCAGACACTCGATGAGGACGGCGACGCCGTTGGGTCCGTAGCCCTCGTACATGATGGTCTGCCAGTCGGCGCCGCCCGCTTCTTCACCGGCGCCGCGCTTGCGGGCGCGCTCGATGTTGTCGTTGGGGACCGACGTCTTCTTGGCCTTCTGGATAGCGTCGTACAGGGTGGGGTTTCCCGCAGGGTCGCCACCGCCGGTACGGGCCGCCACCTCGATGTTCTTGATCAGCTTCGCGAAGGCTTTGCCACGCTTGGCATCGATCACAGCCTTCTTGTGCTTGGTGGTGGCCCATTTGGAGTGGCCGCTCATGCGATTCAAGCCCCTTTCCTGCTGCTTTTGGCACGCCGACTGCGCGGTTTCAGCTTTGACGATGTTACCCGCAGCCCGGCCACCCCTGCGCTATCCCGGGGTAACAACTCGCAAAAGTCACCATTGTTTGCATAGAATGCAAACATGTTGATGCGAGTCGACCACAGCTCCGGCACCCCACTGGGCGAACAGATCGCCGCCAATGTGCGCGGCGCGTTCCTGCGCGGCGAGATCGACGCGGGCGACCGGCTGCCCTCCGCCCGGGCACTGGCCGAGTCCATCGACGTCAACCTCCACACGGTGCTGCGCGCCTACGCCACCCTCCGCGACGAGGGGCTGATCGACCTCCGCCGGGGCCGGGGCGCGGTCGTCCGCGCCGACACAGACCCGATTCGTACCGGATTGACCGAAGCCGCACGCACTTTCGTCGCCGAGGCACGGCGCCTCGGACTCGACACCGAACAGATGCTCGACGTGATCAAGGAGACCACCGAACAATGACGACCTCCCGCACGCGCCTCCTCACCGCGACCTCGGCGGTACCCCTCCTCGCCCTCGTGATCGCGAGACTCGCGTGGGGCGGCGATCTGCCGCCGGTGGTGGCCAGCCACTGGTCCGGCACCCGACCCGACGGTTTCAGCGACACGACCACCTACTTCTGGATCGCCCTCGCCGTCTGCGCGATCGCCGCGGGCACCGCCGGCGTCGCCGCGGCCCGGATCCGCACCGACGCCGCGCTCTGGCTCCCCGCCACCGTGTTCACCGGGTGGACGGTGGCCACGACGTGGATCGTCAGCGTCGCCGCCACCGTCCGTGCGGGCTCGCCCGACGCGGCGACGCTGGGCTGGTGGATCGTGATCCCCCTGCTGGGAATCCTGTGGGCGGTCGCCACGTTCGTCCTGCTCCCCCGGCCGTCGCACGCCACGGAGAACGGCCCCGCGCCGACACTGCCCGTCCCCCTGGCGCCCGGCGAACGCGCGTCCTGGACCGGATACGCGCGCGGGCGCTGGGCGGGCGTGCTCGCTCTCGCCATGGCCGTCGCCGCGCTCGTGTCCGCGCTGGTGGGCGCACTCTGGCTCGCGGCGCTGTTCCTCGTCCTGGTGGTCGCCGGCGGCGCCTTCGCTTCCGTGACCGTGCAGGTCGACCGCACCGGGCTGAGCCTCGCGTCGTGGAACGTGCGCTGGCGGCACATCCCACTCGACGCGGTCGACGAGGCGCAGGTGACCGAGATCCGCCCCGCGGACTGGGGCGGCTGGGGATACCGCTTCTCACCGCGCGGAACCGCGGTGGTGATCCGCGGCGGCGAGGGCATCGTAGTGACCCGCGCCGGCGGCCGCCCGTTCGCCGTCACCGTCGACGGCGCCGCTCAGGGTGCGGCGCTCCTCAACTCGCTCGCCGCACCCCGTCCGGCGGGTTAGGGCGTGTCTCCCGATCCCTCTCGGGAGCGCCGAAACGGGGATCGGGGAAGATGCCCTAGACCCCGCGGACGATGTCGACGAACAACTCGTGCACTCGCCGATCCCCCGTGACCTCCGGGTGGAACGACGTCGCCACCACGGAACCCTGCCGCACGGCCACGATGCGTCCGGCGGCCGCGCCACCCGACTCGGGCACCCGGGCGAGGACCTGGACGTCGTCGCCGACGCGCTCCACCCACGGGGCCCGGATGAACACGGCCCGCATCGGGTCGCCGACGATGCCCTCGAATTCGAGGTCGGACTCGAAGGAATCGACCTGACGGCCGAATGCGTTGCGGCGCACGGTCATGTCGATGGCGCCGAGGTGCTGGGCGTCGGGTCGGGTGTCGAGGATCTCGCTCGCGAGGAGGATCATCCCGGCGCACGACCCGTAGGCGGGCAACCCGTCGCGCAGGCGGGCCTTCAGCGGCTCGAGCAGTTCGAAGATCTGCAGCAGCTTGCTCATCGTCGTCGACTCACCGCCCGGGATCACCAGGCCGTCGATCTTCTCGAGCTCCTCCGGGCGACGGATGCCCACGGCGTCGGCGCCCGAATCATTCAGTGCAGCAAGGTGTTCACGGACGTCGCCCTGCAGGGCGAGCACTCCGACGAGGGGACGGGTCATGCCATGTTTCCTGTCTCGATGTCGCGCTGGTCCTGATCGCGCTGGATGCGGGTCAACCCCTCCTGCACCACGGCGGCGACCATGGTGCCGTTCCGGTCGAACATGCGGCCCTGGGTGAGGGCGCGGCCGAAGCCGGCGGAGGGTGAGGTCTGGTCGTAGAGCAGCCACTCGTCGGCGCGGAACGGGCGCAGGAACCACATGGCGTGGTCGAGCGACGCGGTCTGGGTGACCACTCCGGGGTGCGGGACCTTCGACGCGCCGAGGAGCGTCATGTCACTGAGGTAGGCGAGGGTGCAGATGTGGAAGACCCGATCGTCGGGCAGTGTGTTGCGGTAACGCATCCACACGCGTTGCTGCGCGGCGATTCCGGGAGTCTTCCTGGTGCAGTCGGCCGGAACGATACGGACGTCCCATTCCTTCCACTCCCGGTAGAGATCGGTGGCGGCCATCTCCTCGACGGTCTGTGCGTCGACGAGCTCTTCGGGCTCGGGGACCGACGGCATCGTGTCCTGGTGCTCGATGCCCTCGTCCTGCGAGTGGAACGAGGCCGACATGGTGAAGATCGCCTTGCCGTCCTGGATGCCCGTGACGCGCCGGGTGCAGAAGGACCGGCCGTCCCGGATCCGGTCGACCAGGTACACGGTGGGTTCCGCCGGATTTCCGGGGCGCAGAAAGTACCCGTGCAGGGAGTGCACCTCGAATATCTCGTCGACGGTGCGGACGGCGGAGACGAGCGACTGACCGGCGACCTGCCCGCCGAACGTCCTCTTCAGCACGGACGGATGAACCGACCCGCGGAAGATGTCCTTCTCCAGCGCTTCGAGTTCGAGAATGTCCTCGATGCTCGCCATCCGCCCTCCTTCTGTGCCTGGTCAAGGTTATCCGCCCGGTTCGGGCTCGAGGCACCATGGGTGCCATGACGATGTTCACACCGACGAGCCCGGACGGTCTCGTCGCACTCGTCACCGAGCGTTGTCTCGCGGTGGACGGCACCGCCGTCGTCGCGATCGATGCCCCCGACGCCGCGCAGCCGCTCCCCCTCTCGGACGCGATCTGCGCGTCGCTGCGCGAACAGGGCCGGCCCTGCGACGTCGTGTCCGTCCACGACTACGTCCGGCCCGCCTCCCTGCGGTTCGAGCACGGACGCGACGACGAACTCAGCTACCGCACGCTCTGGTTCGACTACGACGCACTGAACCGGGAGGTGGTGCGGTCGGTCCGCGCCGACCGCCGGTGGTTGCCGCGGCTGTGGGACGAGGCCGAGGATCGCTCCGCCCGCTGCGCCCGCGTGCCCGCCGCCGACGGGCAGGTGCTTCTCGTGACAGGCCCGATGCTGCTCGGCCGGGACCTCGACTTCGACGTCACCGTGCAACTCCACCTGAGTGAAGGGGCCCTGCGGCGCCGTACTCCGGACGATCAACGATGGACCGTGCCCGCACTGCTGCGCCGCGCCGCCGACGTCACCGACGAACCCGACCTGCTGGTGCGGTACGACCATCCGCCGAAACCCGCGGTCCGAGCAGGCCGCTGAGCCGCTCACGTCGTGCGCAGGAACCGGGTCAGCCCTTCCTGCACCACGGCGGCGACCAGGTTCCCCTTCCGGTCGAAGATCCGTCCCTGCGCGAGAGCCCGGCCGAAGCCGGCGGCGGGCGACGTCTGGTCGTACAGCAGCCATTCGTCGGCCCGGAACGGGCGCAGGAACCACAGCGCGTGATCGAGTGAGGCACTGTCGATCTCGACACCGGGATGCGGGGTCATCGCGGAACCGATGAGCGTCATGTCGCTCATGTACGCCAGCGCGCAGACATGGAAGACGGGGTCGTCGGGCAGCGTCCTGCGGGACCGGAACCACGCCTGCTGCTGCGCGGCCGCACCGCGGATGCGGTCGACCTCGCCGTGTCCGACGATCCGGATGTCCCAGTCGGACCACTCCCGGGCCAGCCAGGCGATCTCCGGGTCGTCGGATTCGCCGGCGAACGGCAGATTGTCGGGCGGCTGGACCACGGGCATCTCGTCCTGGTGCTCGATGCCCACGTCGTCGACCTGGAAGGACGCCGACATCGTGAAGATGGCCTGGCCGTCCTGAACGGCGCTGACCCGCCGGGTGACGAACGAGCGGCCGTCCCGGATGCGGTCCACGAGGTACACGATCGGCATCGTGGGATTGCCGGGGCGGAGGAAGTAGCCGTGCAGCGAATGCACCGCGAAGCGGGGGTCGACGGTGCGGACCGCCGCCACCAGCGCCTGACCGGCCACCTGCCCGCCGAAGGTGCGGGGAAGCATGGTCTCGGTCGCTATGCCCCGGAAGATGTTCTCCTCGAGGCGTTCCACTTCCAGGATCTCTTCGATCGTCGCCATCCACGGCCCCTTCCGATGCTCGTCCGCTGACACTCTCCCACGGTCCCGGGCACCGGGCCGCACCGCACGGGCCCCGGTGGGGGCCTCGTGCGGTGCGAGCGGAGGAACAGCGCCGGGAGCGCCGACGCTCGATCAGTGATCGAGCGGGGGGATCACCAGCCGCGCTCGGCGAGCCGGTGCGGGACGGGGATGTCGTCGACGTTGATGCCGACCATCGCCTCGCCCAGCCCGCGGGACACCTTCGCGAGGACGTCCGGGTCGTCGAAGAACGTGGTCGCCTTGACGATCGCCGCGGCGCGCTCGGCCGGGTTGCCCGACTTGAAGATGCCGGAACCGACGAACACACCCTCCGCGCCGAGCTGCATCATCATCGCCGCGTCCGCCGGGGTGGCGATGCCGCCGGCGGTGAACATGGTGACCGGCAGCTTACCGGCCTTGGCGACCTCGACGACCAGGTCGTACGGGGCCTGCAGCTCCTTGGCCGCCACGTACAGCTCGTCCTCGCTCAGCGACGTCAGCCTGCGGATCTCCCCGCCGATGGTGCGCATGTGGGTGGTCGCGTTGGACACGTCCCCGGTGCCGGCCTCACCCTTCGAGCGGATCATCGCCGCACCCTCGGTGATCCGGCGCAGCGCCTCACCAAGGTTCGTGGCACCACAGACGAACGGAACGGTGAACTTCCACTTGTCGATGTGGTTGGCGTAATCGGCGGGCGTCAGGACCTCGGACTCGTCGATGTAGTCGACACCGAGCGACTGCAGGATCTGCGCCTCGACGAAGTGCCCGATCCGGGCCTTGGCCATCACCGGGATCGACACGGCGGAGATGATGCCATCGATCATGTCCGGGTCGCTCATCCGGGACACGCCGCCCTGGGCGCGGATGTCCGCGGGCACCCGCTCGAGTGCCATCACCGCAACGGCACCGGCGTCCTCGGCGATCTTCGCCTGGTCGGGGGTGACGACGTCCATGATGACCCCGCCCTTCAACATCTCGGCCATGCCACGCTTGACGCGCGCCGTACCGGTGGTGGGGGTGGTGTCGGGGGTGCTCACAGCGAACTCCTGAGGTGTGGCGTGGATTGATTGCGATAGCGGCATGCGTGAGCGACGACGTTCACGCTGCAGTACTTGATTCTAGGACGAACGCCAGTCCACTTCCGTAGCCAGTCCGCGATTGCTGGCTTTCTCCGGATCTGCGGGCGGCTCAGGTGATCGCGCGCACCTCGGGGTCGTCGGCGGCAACAGCGACCGCTTCGGCCTCGTCGAGGAGATCCGCGAGGTCGTGCGGGTACACGGCTTCGCCCGCCGCCGCCAGTTCCCGTACCGTGTCCGCGGTGCACCACCGGTGACCGGTGATGGTGCGGCTCTCGAGTTCGGTGAAGCCGCCGTGATGCGGCTCGAACCCGTCGGTGCGCAACGCGAAGAACAGCTCCTCGGACCGGATGAGCTGCCCGTTCCAGGAGAAGATCGCCACCCGACGCCACATCGGTCCGCGCAGCGACTCGGGCGACGCGGTGTGCCCGGTCTCCTCGGCGATCTCCCGGACGGCGGCCGCCCGCAGGTTCTCGCCCTTCTCGACGGCGCCGCCGATCGTGAACCAGTAGTAGATGTCGGGGACGGTGGGGTCGTGTCCACGCAGCAGCAGCACCCGGCCCTCACCGTCGAGCAGCACCACCCGGGCGGAGGTGCGGACCGAGTCGAGGGACAGTCCCTCGGTGACCGCGGCGGCGGACGAACGTTCGGTGATCTCGAAGTACGTCGGCAGCGGGGCCGTGCCCCCGAGGTGCAGCCATCGGACGGGCCGCCGGGTGCGTAGGGCGAGCGTGTCGCGGACGGCGTCGTTGTGGAATCGGCGGGCGATCAGCACCCGCGCCTCGGCGTCGGCGAGTTCCGCCACCAACTGGGGGCGCAGGGTGTCCGGGTCGAGCGACGAGAGTGCGCTGGACAACGCGTTCTCGGCGATCTCCCGGTCGGCCCGGTCCGCTCGTTCGGCCCTGGCCGCCAGCGCGGCCAGCGACCTGCCCTCGGGTGGGTCCATCGCCGCGGCCGCCGCACGGACGACCACCGCCCGGCGGGCGAGGGCAGCGTCGAGGGCCTGCCAGGACAGGTCGGAGCGGACGTGCAGGCGGTCGAGGCGGTTGGCCGTGCCGTACGCCCACAGGCCGATCGCGAGGACGACGGCCGCGACCAGCGCGAGAACCAGGATCGTGAGGGCGGAGAGCGTCACGAGCCGACCTCCCGCACGCCGTCGCGGCCGACGGTGACCGTCTCGTAGACACGCAGGATCTGCTCGGCCACCACCGGCCAGTCGTATTCGGTGACCACCGTGCGGCCGACGTCGGTGAGCGCGGCGCTGCGCTCGGGGTCGCCGAGCACCGAGTCGATCCCGGCGGCGAGCGCCGCCGCATCCCCCACCGGCACCAGCACGCCCGCCTGCCCGTCCCGCAGGACCCGGCGGAATGCGTCCAGTTCGCTCGCCACGACGGCGGCCCCGGCGGCCATCGCCTCCACCAGCACGATGCCGAAGCTCTCACCGCCGAGGTTGGGGGCGCAGTACACGTCGGCGCTCCGCAGCGCCGACGCCTTCTCGGCGTCGTCGACCTGGCCGAGCAGACGTAGATGCCCGAACACCGGGCCCGCCTCGCGGCGCAACTTGTCCTCGTCGCCGCGGCCGACCACCAGCACCTCGAGATCGGGATACTTCTCCACCAGCGCGGGCAGCGCCTTCAGGAGCACGGCCATGCCCTTGCGGGGCTCGTCGTAGCGGCCGAGGAAGAGGATGGTCTTGCCGGGGCGCGGATAGCCGGGCAGCGGTTCGGCGTGCGCGAACGCCGGGACGTCGACGCCGTTGGGGATTTCGACGGCGTCGGAGCCGAGCGATTCCACCTGCCAGCGCCGCGCGAGTTCCGATACCGCGATGCGCCCGCTGATCTTCTCCAGGTACGGCTGGAGCACACCCTGAAACGTGCTCAGCACCAACGACTTCGTGGTCGAGGTGTGGAACGTCGCCACGATGGGCCCCTCCGCCACCCGCATGGCGAGCATCGACAGGCTCGGCGCGTTGGGCTCGTGGATGTGCAGGACGTCGAAGTCGTTGTCCGAGATCCAGCGCCGGACCCGGGCACTCGCGGCGGGGCCGAAACTCAGCCGGGCCACCGAACCGTTGTAGGGAATCGCGAGGGCGCGTCCCGCCGACACGACGAAACCGGGCAGGTCGACGTCGTCGGACGCCGGCGCCAGGACGCTCACCTTGTGCCCGCGCTCGATCAGGACCTCCGCGAGGTCGACGACGTGGGCCTGCACTCCGCCCGGGACGTCGAACGAGTACGGGCAGACCATGCCGATCTTCACGAGTTCTCCATACGGGAGAGCCTCGCCTGCGACAGGTCGGACAGCCACAGCGGCTGAAGCATGTGCCAGTCCTCGGGATGTGCGGCGATGTTGGCCTCGAACCGGTCCGCCAGGACCTGGGTCGCCGCGGCCACGCCCGCGGTCGTGTCGATCGGCGGGTCGATGCGGAAACCCCACCCGCTGTCGGTGAACCAGCAGTGCACCGGCAGCAGCGGCGCACCGGTGTCGATCGCCAGCTTGGCGGGACCGGCGGGCATGCGGGTCGGTTCCCCGAAGAACGTCACCGGGACCCCCTTCTTCGCCAGGTCGCGTTCACCGAGGAGACACACGATGCCGTTGTCCCGCAGCCGCTCCGACAGTTCCACGAACGGGGGGTGCTCACCGCCGCTGAGCGGGAAGATCTCGAAGCCGAGGCCTTCGCGGTAGTCGACGAACCGCTGGTACAGCGATTCGGGTTTCAGCCGTTCGGCGACCGTGGACAGGCCACCCCAGTGCTGGGCGCACCACACACCGGCCATGTCCCAGTTGCCGCTGTGCGGAAGTGCGAGAATCGCGCCCCGGCCGGCTTCCTTCGCGGCGTCGAGGTGCTTCTGTCCCTCGATCAGCTCGTCGAGGGCGGCGCCGGTCTTCACCAGGTCCATCGACGGCAGCCGGAACGCCTCCCGCCAGTACCGTGCGTAGGACCGCATCGACGCCCGCATCAGCGCATCGGGCACCTCGGCGGGGGTCACCCCCAGCACCCGGGCGAGGTTGCGGCGCAACTGGTCCGGGCCGCCGTTCCGGACGGCGAAGTCGGCTCCCCTGTCGAACAGGGTGACCGCGGCCTTCTCGGGCAGGGCACGCACCAGCCGCCAGCCTGCCGCGTACCCCAGGTCGCTGAGGCGTTCGGACACGCCGCTCACTGCGCGGTCGCCTGTCCGTCTTCCGGCGTCGGATCTGCGGGCGGCAGGGGCAGCACGTCCCGCGCCCCCGGCGACCGGCGGACCGCCAGAACCCGCTGGAACACGGTGATCACGCTGCCCGCCGACAGCAACCACATCGCGACGTGCACGGCCCACGGCACTCCGAGCCCGGTGACGCCGGCGCCGACGAGCACGATGATCAGCCGATCGGGCCGTTCGATGAGGCCGCCGTCGGCGGACAGTCCGCTCGCCTCGGCGCGCGCCTTGGCGTACGAGATCACCTGCGACGTGACGAGGCACAGCAGCGTCGCGATCAGCAGCGGCTTGCTGTTCTCGTGGTAGACGGCCCACCAGGCGAGGCCGGCGAAGATCGCGCCGTCGGCTACCCGGTCGCAGGTGGCGTCGAGCACGGCGCCGTACCTGGTCCCGCCGCCCCGCGCGCGTGCCATCGCGCCGTCCAGCATGTCGAACATCACGAACAGCCAGATGAACATCGCTCCCCAGAACAGATGTCCGCTGGGAAACAGTGTGACCGCACCCGCCACGGTCGCGACGGTGCCGATGACGGTGACGGAATCGGGGGTGAGCCCGGTCTTGACCAGGGCCTTCCCCAGCGGCGCCGTCACCTTGGACACCGATGCCCGCCCGAAGAAGCTCAGCACCTCTCCACCCCGTTCTTCACTTCCCGACAGGAACCCCGAACGCGTGAGTCAGCGACTCGCGCGTCATTCATCTATCGCGTCATTCATTCCAGGCCTTCGCCAGCAGCCCCCGGGTCTCGCGCAGCAATTGCGGCATGACCTTGACCCCGGCGAGGACCGTGATGAAGTTCGCGTCTCCGCCCCAGCGCGGAACGATGTGCTGATGCAGGTGCTCGGCGAGCGAACCACCCGCCGCCGCACCGAGATTGAGGCCGACGTTGAAACCGTCCGGCCGCGACACCCGCTTGATCACGCGCAGCGCCTGCTGTGTGAACGACATCAGCTCGGCGCTTTCCTCTTCCGTCAGGTCCTCGAGCGCCGCGACCTTGCGGTAGGGCACCACCATCAGGTGCCCCGGGTTGTACGGGTACAGGTTGAGCACCGCGTACACGTGCTCCCCGCGGGCGACGATCAGCCCGTCCTCGTCGTCCATCTTCGGGATGTCGATGAACGGCTCGTTCGGGGTGTCCCGCGACTTCGGCGTCTCGGCGATGTACGACATGCGGTGCGGCGACCAGATCCGCTGAAGGTGATCGGGCTCGCCGGGGCCGCGGTCGACCAGGCGGCCGGGGCCGCCGAGCATCTCGTCGGCCGTCAGGTCGTCACCTCCGGTCATGTGCGTCACCCTTCCTGACCGGATTGCAGCAGTTCCGCGGTCGGCGAGGCGTTCTCGCGGCGGCCGATCCACTCGGTGACGATGCGCACGGCGTCGTCCACGGACACCCCGTTGACCTGGGTGCCGTCGCGGAATCGGAAGCTTACGGCGCCGGCTTCGACGTCGCGCGCACCCGCCAGCAGCATGAACGGCACCTTCTGCGCCGTGTGGTTGAAGATCTTCTTCTGCATGCGGTCGTCGCTCGCGTCGACCTCGGCGCGGACACCGGCGGCCTTCAGCCGCTTCACCACGTCGAAGAGGTGATCGGCGAACGTCTCGGCCACCGGGATGCCGACCACCTGGACGGGCGCCAGCCAGGCGGGGAACGCACCCGCGTAGTGCTCGGTGAGCACACCGAAGAACCGTTCGATGGAGCCGAACAGGGCCCGGTGGATCATCACCGGCCGCTGCTTGGTGCCGTCGTTGGCGGTGTATTCGAGGTCGAACCGCTCGGGCAGGTTGAAGTCGAGCTGAATGGTCGACATCTGCCAGGTGCGCCCCAGGGCGTCCTGCACCTGCACCGAGATCTTCGGGCCGTAGAACGCGGCGCCACCCGGATCGGGAACGAGGTTCAGCCCCGACGACTCCGCGACCTCGGCCAGCGTCGCTGTCGCTTCCTCCCACACGGCGTCGTCGCCGACGAACTTGTCCGGGTTCTTGGTGGACAGCTCGAGGTAGAAGTCGTCCAGTCCGTAGTCCTTCAGCAGGCCGAGGACGAACTGCAGGGTGGTCGCCAGTTCGTCGCGCATCTGCT
This sequence comes from Rhodococcus koreensis, assembly GCF_017068375.1. Lineage (NCBI taxonomy): Bacteria > Bacillati > Actinomycetota > Actinomycetes > Mycobacteriales > Nocardiaceae > Rhodococcus > Rhodococcus koreensis. The sequence continues at coordinate 8,149,469 of NZ_CP070609.1, read as the reverse complement.
CGCGGGTGCAGTAGATGTGCGCGTCGTCCTGCGTCATGCCCCGCACGCGGGTCAGTCCGTGGACGACACCCGACTTCTCGTACCGGTACACCGAACCGAACTCGAAGAGCCGCAACGGCAGTTCGCGGTACGACCGTCCGCGGGACCGGAAGATGAGGTTGTGCATCGGGCAGTTCATCGGCTTGAGGTAGTAGTCCTGGCCCGGCTTGCGCACGGTGCCGTCCTCGTTCAGTTCCTCGTCGATGTGCATCGCGGGGAACATGCCGTCGCGGTACCAGTCCAGGTGACCCGACACCTCGTAGAGGTGGCCCTTGGTGATGTGGGGGGTGTTGACGAACTCGTACCCCTCCTCGACGTGGCGCTTGCGGGAGTAGTCCTCCATCTCGGTGCGGATGATCCCGCCCCGGGGATGGAACACGGGCAGTCCCGAGCCGAGCTCGTCGGGGAAGCTGAACAGGTCGAGTTCCGACCCCAGTTTGCGGTGGTCGCGGCGCTCGGCCTCGGCGAGCAGTTCCAGGTGCTGCTCCTGCGCCTCCGCCGACTCCCACGCGGTGCCGTAGATGCGCTGGAGGTCGGCGTTGTCCTGGTTGCCGCGCCAGTACGCCGCCGAGCTGCGGGTGAGCTTGAACGCGGGGATGTGCTTGGTGGTGGGAATGTGCGGGCCGCGGCACAGGTCACCCCACACCTTCTCGCCGGTCCGCGGGTCCAGGTTGTCGTAGATGGTGAGCTCGTTGCCGCCCACCTCCATGATCTCCGGATCGTCGATTCCCGACTTGTCGTCGATGAGTTCGAGCTTGAAGGGCTCGTTCGCCAGTTCGGCGCGGGCCTCCTCCAGCGAATCGACGACGCGGCGCGAGAACCGCTGTGATCCCTTGACGATCTTCTTCATCCGCTTCTCGAGGTTCGCGAGGTCCTCGGGAGTGAAGGGGCGTTCGACGGCGAAGTCGTAGTAGAAGCCGTCCTTGATCGGCGGGCCGATGCCGAGTTTGGCCTCGGGGAATTCCTGCTGGACAGCCTGCGCGAGCACGTGCGCCGCCGAGTGGCGGATGACGCTGCGGCCGTCGTCGGTGTTCGCCGCGACCGGTTCGACCTCGACGTCGGCGTCGGGCACCCAGGACAGGTCCTTGAGCTGGCCCTCGGCGTCACGGACCACGACGACGACGTCCGGGCCCTTGCTCGGGTAGCCGGCCTCCCGAACCGCTGTACCGGCCGTCGTCCCCGCGGGCACCCGGACGAGGGTGGCTGGGGCGGCGGATGCGGGGGTGCTCACGGCGATGTTCTCCTAGGTGAGGTGTGCGGTGCAGACATGGTGAATGTGCCAGCCCATGTTATCGGCCCAGCACTGACACCCAATCATGCGTCCGGCTAGAGCGGGCTCTCCAGCCACGGGTAGTCGAGGCCGATCCACGTCCCGACGAGCCCGAACGTCCCGAGCAACCACAGCGTGGCGAGGACGACGGCACACGTCAGCAACGCGCCCGCCCCCTTGACCACCAGCGACTGCCGCGAGAACCAGTCCATGAACTTGTCGTAGCGCTGCCGCGCGTAGTGCAGCAACCGGTGCGCCCACGCGAACTCGGACGCGAGGATGCCGAGCCCCGCGAATACGATCAGCCAGCCGGGGCCGGGGTACGGGATCGCGACGATCCCGGCGGCGAGCACGAGAACGCCGATCACCCCCACCACGATGCGGTACGCCAGGTTGAGGCTCGGGCGCGCGGCGACGTGTGCCCGCCACCGGCGCCAGCGGCTCTCCGCTTCCTGGAACGGGGACAGATCCGAGTCGTCCACATCCCCGTTCTCGGGCGCGGGTCCCGGTCGAGCTTCTCTGCTGGTCACCAGTCCACCCTACCGACCGCGACCTGCGGTCACCCCTTCACACAGACGACCTGCCGCAGGTGTGCCACGACCTCGACGAGATCGGCCTGCGCTTCGATCACCTGCTCGATGTCCTTGTAGGCGCCGGGGATCTCGTCGATCACGCCGGCGTCCTTGCGCGACTCGACGCCGGACGTCTGCCGCACCAGGTCGTCGACGGTGAACCTCTTCTTCGCCTTGGTGCGGCTCATCGTCCGTCCCGCCCCGTGCGACGCCGAATTGAACGACAACTCGGAGCCCAGGCCCCGCACCACGTAGGAACCGGTGCCCATCGACCCGGGGATGAGTCCGAGATCACCCCGGCCCGCCCGGATCGCGCCCTTACGCGTGACGAGCATCGGCTCGCCGTCGACGATCTCCTCCGACACATAGTTGTGGTGACAGGAGATCGGCTCGTCGAAGCGCACCGTCCTGCCGGGCAGGGACTGCCGGAAGGCCTGCATCACCAACGTGAGCATGACGGCACGGTTCCGGGCCGCGTATTCCTGCGCCCACGTCAGGTCGTGGCGGTACGCGTCCATCTCCTTGCTGCCTGCGAGGAACACCGCGAGATCGCGATCGACCAGCCGCTGGTTGTGCGGCAGGGCCCGCGCCACCGCGATGTGCCGCTCCGCCAGCTCCTTACCGATGTTGCGTGACCCGGAGTGCAGCATCAGCCAGACCTCGTCGGCGTCCGACAGGCACACCTCGATGAAGTGGTTGCCGCCGCCGAGGGTGCCGATCTGCTTCATCGCCCGCGACTCCCGGGACTGCACGCCGGAATGCAGGTCGCCGAACTCCTGCCAGAAGCGGTGCCACCCCTTCTTCACTCCCCCGGCATCCGTACCCAGCGCGCCGACGTTCACCGAGTGCTCGTGCATGGCGAAACCGACGGGCACCGCCCGCTCGATGTGCGACCTCATCGACCGCAGGCTGTCGGGCAGGTCGCCCGCGGTCACATCGGTCCGGACCGCCGTCATTCCGCAGCCGATGTCGACGCCGACCGCCGCGGGGGCGACCGCCGCCCGCATCGCGATGACGGAACCGACCGTCGCGCCCTTGCCCACGTGGACGTCGGGCATGACGCGGACCCCGTGCACCCACGGCAGGTCCGCCATGTTCCGCAGCTGCTGCAACGCCGCCTGCTCGATGGTCTGCTCCTCCGCCCACATCAATGTCGGCGCGGTGGTGCCTTCCAGCCTCACGGGGAACATGGGACTTCAATCCTTCGGTAGCGGATCACCCGGGAAATTTCGGCCGGCTCAGTTCATTGTCCGTCGCGCCGGAGAGTGGCAACAACCGATTTTCCGAGTGCGCACACGAAAAAGAAGAGGCCGTTTCCGATTTCGGAAACGACCTCTTCTCTCGGTGGTCCCGGCTGGGATCGAACCAGCGACCTTCCCGGTGTGAACGGGACGCTCTTCCACTGAGCCACGGGACCGAGGCGCGCCAGACACTCGCGCTCGAACGAGTTGGAACATTAACAGACCCGGCGGCCGAACGAAAATCACCCCGATGGGATTCGTGTGGGATTCGTGCCGGACCCCGCATACGGCGCGCCCGCGACCCGGTCCCGTTCACACGCAGTTCACCGTCTGATGCCTTGACCTGCAGATTTGTAACTATCGCGGATGGTCGGCTAATGTTCTCAACCGCACCACGGAGAACATTCTCCGCGAGTTACACGGTGCATGCGGACGTGGCGCAGCTGGTAGCGCACAACCTTGCCAAGGTTGGGGTCGCGGGTTCGAATCCCGTCGTCCGCTCGAGAGGTTGGACTCAACCTTTACGGTGGAGTGGCCGAGTGGTGAGGCAACGGCCTGCAAAGCCGTGCACACGGGTTCGATTCCCGTCTCCACCTCGCGCGATTAGCTCAGCGGGAGAGCGCTTCCCTGACACGGAAGAGGTCACTGGTTCAATCCCAGTATCGCGCACCGAGATAGATGCTAGATGCTCGACTGTTAGATGTTTGACTTGCTCGACAGTGACGGCCCCGCAAGGGGCCTTCACGAATGCGGACGTGGCGCAGCTGGTAGCGCACAACCTTGCCAAGGTTGGGGTCGCGGGTTCGAATCCCGTCGTCCGCTCTCTTTTTTCCGTCCCGCGCGATTAGCTCAGCGGGAGAGCGCTTCCCTGACACGGAAGAGGTCACTGGTTCAATCCCAGTATCGCGCACCATTTCGCGTTCAACAGAACAGTTCACGACGTGCGGCCCCGGTCACAGACCGGGGCCGCACGTCGTTGTGCGTCAGGCGGGCCGGAGCCGGTTGGCGCCGGAGATCATCGCCCGCAGAGTCGATTCCGTGCCGGACTCCCCGATTCCCATCGCCCAGAGCCGGATGCCGGCACTCTCACACAGCAGGAAGGTCGCTGTGCGGTGCCCGATCTCGTGCTGATGGAAAGACAGGATCTCCATCGCACACCCCGCGTCGTACAGCATCGAGGTCATGGCGGCGACGGGGCCGGGCGCGCTCGCACCGGTCTTGCAGATCGATTCGCCGATGCCGAGGGTAGCTTCGAAATCCCACATTCCGGGTCCGGTCTTCGTTTCCGACCAGCTACCCAGGCGGAACGGGCCGTTGGACGGCGCGTAGACGGTGTCGAACGCCTTCCAGGCCATTCCGGCGGCCTCGGTGCGGAGTTCCGACGGCAGCGACTTGCCGTGGCGGGCGGCGAACGGGTCGGCGGCCGGTGCCGACGAGGGAAAGGTCGAAGCGAAAGAAGTGTTGGCGCTCATTCTCGTGGTCTTCCTGAAAGGAGGGAGGACCAACGCGTAGCTCAACGACCCGCAGCGAGGGGTCGGTCCGTATCAGACCCCGCTACGGCGGAGAACTACGAGGATGCGCTGCATGGAGGACACTGTAAGCGACAACCGTCCGCCGAGACAACCCCGGTGCGTGCGGTAGTGCCGGCGACGGTCGGGTGACGAAATCGTTACCCCTGCTTCTGGAACGTGAGGAATTCCTCATGTATCGTCGAACTTGCCATCCACCCCCCCGATGGCAATGAGCCCCAGCCATGACCCCCCATCCAAGGCTGGGGCTCAGTCTTGTTCCGGGCACCTCACCGACCGTCGCTTTCGGACATATCGCCCGCCGATCCGGAGAACGCTGCGCATCCCCGCAAAGTATTGGACACTCGTCCAATCATCGGATGTCCACGATCGAAGGCCGGCCCCATGACGGATCCACCACGCGCGGAAGTGTCCACCGACCACCGATCGGCACGGATCGCCGCCGCGGCCGCCTTCGGACTGCAGGGTTTTCTCCTCGCAGCCGTCCTCACCCAGCTGCCGCAGTACCAGGACCGATTCGGGTTCGACGACACGGTCATCGTGGTCGCCGTCGTGACCGTGTCCCTCATCGCCGGGGCGGGCAGCATCCTCGCCGAGCACCTGGCCCGCCGATTCTCCAGCAGGACGGCACTGCAACTCGGGCTCGCGACGATCGCGGCCGCAGGCGGGGTGCTCGGTTTCAGCCCGAACACCGCCGCCTTCTTCGTCTGCCTGTCCGCGTACGGCGCCGGACTCGGCATCGTCGACGCCGCCGCCAACATGCAGGCGGTGACGATCCAGCACGCCTACGGCCGCTTCATCCTGTCGTCGTTCCACGCGGTGTGGAGTGTCGGCGCCATTGCGGGCGCGCTCTTCGTCGCCGCGACGTCGGCACTCGGCGTGGGTGTCGCCGCCGACCAGCTGACGGCGGCGTTCGTCGTGACCGCCGGTCTGGCCGGCTGCGGGCCCCGGCTCCTCCGCCGCCGGGAACCGGCGGGCACCGCCGCACCGGCGACCGGCCCTGTGGCCGTTCCGGTTCCGATCCGCGCCCTGCTCGCACTCGGTACCGCGATGGCGTTGTTCTATGCCATCGATTTCGGTGTCGCGAACTGGTCCGCGCTGTACGTCAGGAATGTGCTGCTCGCGGATGCGGGCACCGCTGCGCTGGCCCTGGCCGCGTACCAGTGCGCGGCCCTGGTGTCGCGGCTCAGCGGCGACTTCTGGGTCGCGAAGTACGGCGAGATCGCCGTCGTCCGTGCGGGTTCGGCGGTCGGTGTCGCCGGAATGGCGGTCGTCGTGTTCGCCGGGTCCCCGGCCGTCGCCATCGGAGGATTCCTCGTCGTGGGCCTCGGTGTCCCGGTCGTCGCTCCCCTGTGCTTCAGCGCCGCCGGACGACTGGCGCCCGCCGGACAGGTCGACGACGTCGTGGCGCGGATCAACCTGTTCAACTACGCGGGAACCCTCGTGGGCGGAGCGATCATCGGCGGCGTCGCCGCCGCGACCAGCCTGCGGATCGGGTTCGTGGTCCCGCTCCTGTTCGCGGTCGGGCTCCTGCTCCTCGCGCCCGCGTTCGCCCCGGACCGGGACCGCGACGAGCAATCCAAGTGGGCCCCGGATCGCGACTGACAGCAGATGTTCTACTTAGGTCATGCCGACTTGGGGATGGTTCGTGATCGCGGTGGGAAACGTCTACATCGCGGTTCTGGTCTCGTCGCGGTCCTGTCGTGGCGGCTCGCACACCCCACCCGACCTGCATCCCGCATCGACGTGGCGGCAACTCGACGACGCCACCCGGGACGAGGTGACGTGCCTCCTGGACCGGGGCCGGACCACCGAGGCGATCAAGCTTCTCGTCGCACGGGACGGAATCGGCGTGCGGCACGCGAAGGCCACGGTCGAGTACGGCCGGACCGTTGCGGCGGCCGGCCTGCTGCGGGACAGTACGGGGATGACACTTCGGGAAGCGAAGGACGCGGTGGATCAGCTGTGACTGTCGAAATCGACCCGGCGGGAATCTGGGATTCCGAAGCGATCGCCGACGTCGCCGCGGCGACGTTCCCCCTCGCGTGCCCGCCCGGGGCGACGCAGGACGACATCGCCACGTTCATCGACGACGTGCTGTCCGCCGAGCGGTTCTCCGAGTACCTCACCGACCCCGACCGCACCGTCCTCAAGGTCACGCACGGCGGGGCGATCGTCGGCTACGCGATGCTGATCGACGGGGAACCCGCCGACCCGGACGTCGGCAGGGTCGTGACCCTGCGGCCGACCACCGAGATCAGCAAGCTGTATGTGCTGCCCGGCAATCACGGGACCGGTGTCGCGTCCGCGCTGATGGATGCGATCGTCGAACGCGCGGTCGCGGCGGGGTGCGCCGGGCTGTGGCTGGGCGTGAACCAGGAGAACGTGCGAGCCCAGCGCTTCTACGCGAAGCACGGATTCGCGCAGGTCGGAACGAAGACGTTCGTCGTCGGCACCCAGCTGCACCACGATTTCGTGATGCAGCGGGCGCTGTAGCGGCCGGGTCAGCTCGCCGCGACCTCGAAACGCGAGAGCGCCAGCAGGCGCGACGTGGCACGCAGATACTTCTTCCGGTACCCGCCGGCCAGCATCTCGGGGGTGAAGATCGCGTCGAGCTTGGCCCCGGCCACGGTGACCGGGATGCTCGCGTCGTAGAGGCGGTCGGCGAGGACCACCAGCCGCAGCGCGACCGACTGGTCCTCGGCGGGGTGGACGCCGTCCAGGAACACGGCCGGAATACCCGCGACCAGCTTGTTGTAGCGGGACGGGTGCAGCGTGCTGAGGTGCTTGCACAGCGCGTCGAAGTCGTCGAGCGTGGCGCCGGGGATGCTGTCGGCGCGCTCGGCGAGCTCCTCCGAGGAGATCGGGTCCGGGGCCGGCGGCAGGTCGCGGTGGCGGTAGTCGGGTCCGTCGACGCGGATCGTCTCGAAGATGGAGCCGAGCTTCTTGATCTCCCGCAGGAAGTCCTGTGCGGCGAATCGGCCCTCACCGAGCTGGCCGGGCAGCGTGTTCGATGTCGCCACGATGGACACGCCGCGAGCCGACAACTCCGACAGCAGGCGGGAGACCAGCATGGTGTCGCCCGGGTCGTCGAGTTCGAATTCGTCGATGCACAGGACGCTGTGGTCGGACAGCTGCTCGACGGCCTTGTTGAAGCCGAGGGCGCCGACGACGTGCGTCAACTCCACGAACGTGCCGAACGCCTTGGGCGACGGGACGCTGTGGAAGATCGAGGCCAGGAGGTGGGTCTTGCCGACGCCGAAGCCGCCGTCGAGGTAGAGACCGGCACCGGTGGCCGGCGTCTTCTTCCCGAACAGACCGCGTCGACCGCCGCTGCGGATCTTCACGACCTTCTTCGCGAACTCCTCCGCCTTCTGGACCGCGGCGGCCTGGCTGGGTTCTGCGGGATCGGGAATGTACGACGCGAAGCTCACCTCGTCGAACATGGCCGGGGGCACCATCTGAGCTACCAACTGATCAGCGGGGACCACGGGGCTGCGATCGACAAGACGTGCATGCATACAAGCAGGGTATCCACGTGTTGTGATCACCAACATGCACCGTGTACATATTGCGACATTTTTCACACCGGACCGCCCGCCCGTCCGGGAGGAGTCCAGCGAATCGGCCGCGAACACGCTGCGCGAACTGTATGCCTACCCGGCGGAGACCCCTCGACCGTGGATCCGCGTCAACTTCGTGAGCAGCATCGACGGCGCCGTCTCGGTCGACGGGGTCAGCGGGGCGCTCGGCACCCCCGCGGACGCACTGGTCTTCGCAACCCTGCGGGAACTGGCCGACGTCGTCCTGGTCGGGGCCGGAACCGTCCGGGCGGAGAACTACGGCGGGGCGCGCGTCGGCGCCGAGGGCAGGCGTCGCCGGGTGGCCTCGGGGATGCCGGAGGTCCCGCCGATCGCCGTCGTGTCCGCTCGCGCCCACCTCGACCCGCAGGCCCGCCTGTTCACGGACACCGAGGTGGCCCCTATCGTCGTCACGTGCGCGGACGCGGACCCGGCGCGGATCCGCGCCCTCACCGACGCGGGCGCCCGGATCGTCACCGCCGGCGACGGGCAGATCACCAGTGAAGGACTGCTCGCGGCGCTGGACGACCTCGGACTCCGGCGGGTGCTCTGTGAGGGCGGCCCGAGCCTGTTCGGGCAGCTGATCGCGGACGACGCCGTCGACGAGGTCTGCCTGACTACGGCGCCGGTGCTCGCCGGGGGAACCGCCGGTCGCGTCGCGACCGCACCGAATGCCCGGATCACCTCGATGACTCCCGCGCACATCCTCACCGACACCGATGGCACCGTCCTCACCCGATGGGTGCGGATGCCCCGCCCGTAGGGGAACCTGGCAGGGTGGTCGCCATGCGCAGATCGGTGTTGCTCGCAATGGTTCTCGTGGTGTGCACCGCGTGCGGAGCCGGACCGTCCAACCGTCCGCACGTAGCAGTCGAGCGCGAGGGCGGCGGCAGCGAACCCACCGCGACCGAGAGCGAGAACCCCGACGCTGCCCCGCCCGTGTTGCAGACCCCGAAGAACGACGTGGCGTGGACGGACTGCACGCAGAGCACGCTCGGCGCCCTGGGCCCGGGCACGACACCCCCTGCCGGGCTCATCTTCGAATGCGGCTCCTACGAGGCGGCCGTCGACGAGAGCGGCACCCTGCCCGGGACCTTCACGATGGGCGCGATGCGGGCGCGGCTCGCGGACACCCCCGAGAACGCGGCCCCGCTCGTGCTCACGTCGGGATCGGACCGGTCGTCGACCGCGACGCTCGCGGCGCTGAGCACCGGTGGTCTGACGTCGCTGCTGTCGACGCGTCCGGTGGTCGCGGTGGACCGCCGCGGGATCGCCGCCTCGCAGGAGATCGAGTGCCTCACCCCGGAACTCCGCAGCAGCCTGGCGAATCTCGGGCAGTTCGACCCGGGGACGGGTGACCAGGTCGACAAGGTGACCGCGCTGGGCCGCGACGCCACCATCGCGTGCACCGACTACCTGCAGCCGCAGGAACTCGCGTTCGACAGCACCCACGCCGCCGACGACATCGAGGAACTGCGCCGCACCTGGGACGTCGACGCGCTCGGGATCCTCGCCACCGGCAACGGCAGCGCCGTCGCGCTCAGCTACGCCGCCAAGTACCCCGGCCGGGTCGGCCGGCTCGTCCTCGACTCCCCCGCCGTCACCACGGTGGACGCCGCGACCGTCACGGAGCAGCAGGTGGCGGGTCAGGAGGCGGCGTTCGACGCGTTCGCCCGCCAGTGCACCGCCCTGAACTGCTCTCTCGGCGCCGATCCCCGCGCCGCGGTGACGGACGCCGTCACCCGCGCCGCGAACGGCCAGATCCCGCGGGTCTCCGCGAACGCCCTCCTCACCGCGGTGTCCGGGTCGCTCGCCGCGGCAGGCGGCGACCAGCAGGGCCGTGTCCGCGCCCTGTCGGATGCGGTGTCCGCCGCCCTCGCCGGGAACACGGCGCCGATCCTCGCGGCGATCGCGCAGGCCGAGGCCGCCTACGAGAGCGACGGCCAGTTCATCACCCGCTGCACGGACGGCCAGCAGTGGCCCGCACCCGACCGGGTCCGGGAACTGCAGAAGCTGTGGGGCGAACGGTTCCCGCTGTTCGGCCCGAACGCCGCCGTCGGCCTGCTCACGTGCACGTCCTGGCCCGCGACCGCGCCCCCCGCCCTGCCCGGCGAGCTGACACTGCCGGTCCTGGTGCTCAGCGGCACCGCCGACCCGGTCGTCGGGAACGCCGGGGTGGGGACGGTGACGGGGGCCGTGTCGAGTGCCGGCGCCGCGACGGCGACGCTGACGTGGCACGGCAGCGGCCACCCCGCCACCCATTCGGACTGCGCGCAGAAGTCGATCGTCACCTACGTCACGGACGGGAAGCTGCCGCCGGACGGCAGCGCCTGCCCCGCTTAGCGGAGGTGTTCCGCCCGACACCCACAGGGGGTGCGTGACCGCACGTCAGGGCATCTCGGTGTACCGTGCCGTGGTGTTCCTTCGACAACTCGAACCGCGCACCGGGCGGACTGCCAACGAGGTAATCAACTTCGCGCTGTGGCCGATCGCCGTCATGACCGTGCTGCATCGAGTGGTCGTCAAGGCGGTCAACGGGTACATCACCGACGACTTCCGGCCGGTCTACAACGCAGCGCTGGCCTTCCTCAACGGGCGTCCCGTCTACACCGCCAACTTCAACTGGGTCGATCCGCACTACCTGTATCCGCCGTCCGGGACGCTGCTGATGGCGCCGATCGCGGTGATCGACCCCGAGAAGTCCCGCTGGTTGTTCATCATCGCGAACGCGATCGCCATCGTGATCGCGCTGTACCTGCTGCTGCGGCTGTTCGGCCTGGGATTGAACTCCATCGCGGCCCCGATCCTGCTGCTCGCCACGTTCTCGTCCGAGACCGTCACCAATACCCTGGTCTTCACCAACATCAACGGTCTCGTCCTGCTGGGCGAGATCGCGTTCCTGGTGTTGCTCATGAAGCGCAAGGACATGTGGTCCGGCGTCGCCATCGGGTTGACGTTCGCGGTCAAACCGATCCTCGCCCCACTTCTGCTGCTGCCTCTGGTGCGCGGACAGTGGAAGGTGTTCGTCACCGCGATCGGCATCCCCCTGATCCTCACCGCCGTCGCGTGGCCGCTGTCCGCGGACCCGATGGACTTCGTGCACCACACGGTGCCGTACCTGATGGAGTCGCGCGACTACTTCAACAGCGCGATCGTCGGCAACGGCAAGTATTACGGTCTGCCCACCGGCATGATCTGGGCGCTGCGCGGCGTCTTCGCCGCCATCGTGCTCTCGTCGCTGTGGCTGCTCCACCGCTTCTACCGCCACGACGAACTGTTCTTCGTGGTCACCACGTCCGGGGTTCTGCTGACCGCGTCGTGGCTGCTCGGCTCGCTGGGCCAGATGTACTACTCGATGATGCTGTTCCCGCTCCTGATGTCCGTGGTGCTGAAGAATTCGGTGATGCGGAACTGGCCGGCGTGGCTGGCCGTGTACGGCTTCATGAGCTACGACAGCTGGCTGTCGAGCCGGTTCATCGAGGCCGGCCGGACCGCCGAGTACATGAAGACCACGCTGGGGTGGAGTCTGATGCTCCTCGTGATCTTCGGTGTGCTCACCGTCCGCTACGTCACGGCGCGACGCGAAGGCCGCCTCGACCGGGGCATCGATCCGGCGTTCCTCCTCGAACCGGGCGAGAAGGCCCCCGAGACTCCGCGGGAGCCGGAACCGGACCGGCAGCCGCACATCGAGTCGGCCGCCGCCAAGACGTAGCTCTGTCACACGCCGGGGCCTCACGGCCGGAACCGGCGAAACGTATTAGCGTGGAGCCATGAGTTCGCAGCAGCAGGATCCCACGCAGTCCGCCCCGAAGGTTGCTCTCTCCGACAGCGAGTGGCGCGAGAAACTGACTCCCGAGGAGTACGCGGTGCTGCGCCAGGCCGGCACCGAGCGCCCCTTCGTCGGCGAATACACCGACACCAAGACGGAAGGCGTCTACCACTGCCGGGCCTGTGGCGCCGAACTGTTCCGCAGCACCGAGAAGTTCGAATCGCACTGCGGGTGGCCGTCGTTCTTCGACCCGTCCGACTCGGACGCCGTCATCCTCCGCGAGGACACCTCGCTGGGCATGCGCCGCGTCGAGGTGGTCTGCGCGACGTGCCACAGCCACCTCGGCCACGTCTTCGAGGGCGAGGGCTACCCCACCCCCACCGATCAGCGGTACTGCATCAATTCGATCTCGCTGGTTCTGGAACCGGCCGGCGAATGATCGCGGGCGGATCGAACGCCCGGATCGGCGGCAGCTCGCCGTCGTAGCGTTCGATCTGCACGAGCACGTGCTGGCCCGTGCAGCCGTGGGCGAGTGACGACGTCCCCACGTCCGGGGTCAGCACGTTCGGGTTCCCGTGCACGCAGAGCGAATCCGGGTCGGTCGCGTCCAGCGGGTCGTACCAGGCCCCCGTCGACAGCTGCACCACCGCGCGGCGGACACCCTCGTCCACCACCACACCGGCGAGGCACGCGCCCCGGTCGTTGAACACGCGGACGACGTCGCCGCCGGTCAGTCCGCGGTCGGCGGCGTCGTCCGGATGGATGCGCAGCGGTTCGCGGCCCCGGATCTTCGACTTCTGGCTGGTGCCGCCGTGATCGAGTTGGCTGTGCAGGCGGGTGCGTGGCTGGTTGGCGATCAGATGCAGCGGGAACTGCCGGGCCCGCGGGCCGCCGAGCCACTCCTCCGGCTCGTACCAGCGGGGGTGGCCGGCGCAGTCGTCGTAGCCGAATCCGTCGATGTCCTCGGAGAAGATCTCGATCCGCCCGCTCGGGGTGCCGAGCGGGAACTTCACCGGATCCGCCCGGAAGTCGCCGAACAGGATCAGGTCGTCCTCGGTCCGCATCCGCACGTGGCCCTGCGTCCAGAAGTCGTCGAAACTCGGCGCCGGTCCGCCGTCCGCCCGGACGAAGTCCCGCCACTGCCCGTACAAGTGCTCGAGCCACTGCCCGGACGTGCGGCCCTCGGTGAACTTCTCGCCGACACCCAGTTTCCGGGCGACGGCGGCGAACGTGTCGTAGTCGTCCTGCGCGTCGGCGTACGGCGTCACCGCGGCGTGCATGGCGACGAGCAGCGGATCGTTGCGGGTGCAGCTGATGTCGGCCCGCTCGAGCGACGTGGTGGACGGGACGACGATGTCCGCGTGCCGGGCCATCGGCGTCCAGTAGGGGTCGTGGACGACGATCGTGTCGGGCCGGGCCAGTGCGCGGCGCAGACGCGGAATGTCCTGATGGTGGTGGAACGGGTTGCCGCCCGCCCAGTACAGCATCTTGATGTCCGGGTACGTCAGACGCTGACCGTCGTAGTCGAACGGGGCGCCCGGGTTCAGGAGCATGTCCGAGACCGCGGCCACGGGGATGAAGTCGCGGACCGGGTTCAGACCCTGAGGAAGCGTGGGCAGCGGGTACGGGACCGGGGCGAGCCCGGGCTCGTTCATGGAACCGTAGCCGTGACCGAAACCTCCACCGGGAAGGCCGATCTGGCCCAGCATCGCCGCGAGGGTGACCCCCATCCACGGGGCCTGCTCGCCGTGCCGGACCCGCTGCAGCGACCAGGTGACGGTCACCATCGTCCGGCCCGCCGCCATCCGCCGGGCGAGGGCCACCAGGTCCGGGGCGGCGATGCCGGAGATCTGCTCCGCCCAGGCCGGCGACTTCGGGACACCGTCGGAGCGTCCGAGCAGGTAGTCCTCGAAGCGGTCGTAGCCGACGCAGTGGCTGGCGAGGAACGCCGTGTCGTGCAGGCCTTCCGACGCGAGAACATATGCGAGGGCCAGCATGATCGCGACATCGGTGCCGGGCACCGGCGCATGCCGTTCGGCGACGCCGTGCACGTCGTCGCTCAACGGACTGAACGACACGACGGATCCGCCGCGCCGCCGCAGGGCATCGAGGGCGTCACGGGTGGGGTGGTCGCTGGTGCCGCCGTGATTGACGCCGGTGTTCTTGAGGGGGACGCCGCCGAAGCACACCATGACGTCGGTGTGCTCGGCGATGAGCCTCCAGGACGTGGAGCGGGCGAACATCTTCCAGTGCGTGCCCACCACCCGGGGCATGACGACGCCCGTCGCGCCCAGCGAGTAGCTGTGCACCGAACGGGTGTAGCCGCCGAGGGTGTTCAGGAACCGGTGCACCTGGCTCTGCGCGTGGTGGAACCGGCCCGCGCTGGCCCACCCGTACGAACCGCCGTAGATCGCGCTGTTGCCGTGGGTGTCGACCACCCTGCGCAGTTCGTTCGCCAGCCGCTGGGTCAGCTCCTCCCAGTCGACCGGCACGAACTCGTCGGAGCCGCGGGAGGTGCTCGGTCCCGGGCCGTTCTCGAGCCACCCCCGGCGCACGACCGGACCGGTGATCCGCGCCTTGGTTCGGACCGACCCGGCGAGGTTGCCCAGCACCGGTGACGGGTCGGCGTCACCGGTGTACGGGTGCGCGGCCACGACGTCGCCGTCGGCGACCTCGGCCTCGAACATGCCCCAGTGCGACATGTGCTGGTAGCGGGGCGCCCTGTGGGCCCCGTCGGCGTCACTCATTTCTCGTGCGTCAGATCACGGCAGAGCCGCGACGAGCTTCTCCACATCCACCCGCGGGCCGGTGAAGAACGGCACCTCCTCGCGGACGTGCAGCCGGGCCTCGGTGGCGCGCAGGTCGCGCATGAGGTCCACGATGCGGTACAGCTCGGGCGCCTCGAACGCGAGAATCCACTCGTAGTCGCCGAGCGCGAACGCCGGCACGGTGTTGGCGCGCACGTCCTTGTAGGTGCGGGCCGCCATGCCGTGGTCGGCGAGCATCTTCCGGCGCTCGTCGTCGGGCAGCAGGTACCACTCGTAGGAGCGGACGAACGGGTACACGCAGATGTAGTTGCCCGGATCCTCGCCTGCCAGGAACGCCGGGATGTGGCTCTTGTTGAATTCGGCCGGACGGTGGCACGCGACGTTGCTCCACACGGGCTTGCTCACGCGGCCCAGGGCGGTGGTGCGGCGGAAGTCGGCGTACGTCGCCTGCAGGGCCTCGATACTCGCCGAGTGCGTCCAGATCATGAAGTCGGCGTCGGCGCGCAGTCCCGCCACGTCGTAGAGCCCGCGCACCACGACACCCTTCTCGGCCTGAGCTTCGAAGAAGATCCGTGCCTCCTTGATCACAGCTTCCCGGTCGTCCCCGAGTACACCGGGTTCCACCTGGAACACCGAGAACATGAGGTAGCGGATTTCAGAATTCAATGCGTCGAAGTCGAGGCGTGCCATGGGTCTATCGTGCCACTCGCCCGGAGAGCCGTGCAGCCGCCGTCGTCGCAGCGGCCACGCACGCGGGTACACCCACCCCCCGCAGGAGCGCCCCGGACACCTCGACACCGTCCAGACCTGCGATTTCCTGCTCGATCACCGCCACCCGCTCGAGGTGGCCGGGACCGTACTGCGGCAGTCCGCCGTGCCAGCGCTGGACGTGCGCGGCGACGGGCTCCGCGGACACCCCGGTGACGGTCGCGAGGTCGCGCCGGGCCGCGGCGATCAGCTCGTCGTCGGGTGCGTCGATGACGGCGGCGTCGCCGAACCGTCCGAACGATGCCCGCACGAGGGTGACCTCCCGCTCGGCGAGGTGCGGCCACTTGCGGCTCGACAGGGTGAACGCCTTCGCGCCGAGCGACGTGTCGGTGGCGACCAGGATCCCGGAGTTCTGCGGGATGTCGGTGCCGGCAGGCAGGGCCAGCGCGACTACGGCCGAGGAGGCCAGCGGGATGTCGGCGGCGGCCGCCGACGCGCGGGGGGCGACGCCGGCGAGCAGTTCGGCGAGCTGCGGAGCGGGCACGGCGAGCACGACACCGTCCACCCGGCCCACCGGGTCCGCCGACCAGCCGTCGCCGTCGCGGTCGAGCGCTTCTATTCGCTCGTGCACGATCTCTGCGCCCGCGGCGTCCGTCAGGGCGCGCAGCAGGACGCCGTAGCCGTCGCGCAGCGCCCCGAACACCGGTCCTGCAGCGCGAGGGGGAAGTGCCTCCGCCACGGCCGCGGACAGGCTCGTGGCACCGCGGTCGAGGGCGGCCGCGAGGGTGGGGAGGGCGGCGCGGACACCGATGGTGTCCGCCAGCCCCGAATAGACCCCTCCGAGAAGCGGATCCACCGACCGCCGGACCACCTGCGCACCGAACCGGTCGCCGACCAGCGCACCGACGGAGACGTCGTCACCCGGCGTCCAGTCGAGGGGCACCGTCCGCTCCCCCGCCACCCGCGCGAGGGTCCGTTCGTCGACGAGTCCCCGGAGGCTGTTCTCGTCCGCGGGGATCCCCATGAGGGTGTCGGCGGGCAGCGGGTGCAGAGCGTTCTCGGACCAGATGAGCGGACGCAGCCCCGCCGGATACACGAGCTGGTCGGCGAGACCGAGTTCGCCGAGCAGGGCAGGCAGTTCCGGGCGCCGCGCGATGAAGGCTTCCGCCCCGACGTCGACGGGTTCCCCGGCCAGATCCACCGTGCGCAGCTTGCCCCCGAGCCGCTGCGCGCCGTCGGCGACGACGATCCGGGCACCGGCGCCGAGCCGTTGCCGCAGGCGGTACGCGGCAACGAGCCCGGAGATGCCGCCGCCGACGACGAGTACGTTCGGCGACGACCCGGTCACAGGGAATGCACCAACTCGACCAGCGCGGTCAGCGCGCCCGGGTCGGTATCGGGCAGGACGCCGTGCCCGAGGTTGAAGATGTGTCCCGTCGCGCCTGCGGCGAGGGCGGCGTCGGCCTCCGCGGTGATGCGGCGGACCTGCTTCTCGACGGCCGCCGGTCCCGCGAACAGCACCGCGGGGTCGAGGTTGCCCTGCAGCGCCTTGCCCGGGCCGACCCGGCGCGCCGCGACGTCCAGGGGGATGCGCCAGTCGACGCCGACTACGTCGGCGCCCGCCTCGCCCATCGCGCCGAGCAGTTCACCGGTTCCGACACCGAAGTGGATCCGCGGCACCTTCGCGCTCGCCACCTCGGCGAACACCCGCTCGGAGTGCGGCAGCACGAATTCGCGGTACTCGGCCAGCGACAGCGCACCCGCCCACGAGTCGAACAGCTGGATCGCGTCGACGCCGGCGCGCAGCTGGGTCTGCAGGAACGTGATGGTGGTGTCGGCGAGCGTGCCGAGCAGCGCGTGCCACGTCTTCGGGTCGGAGTGCATCAGCGCCTTCGTGCGCTCGTGATTGCGGCTCGGTCCGCCCTCGACCAGATACGACGCGAGGGTGAACGGGGCGCCGGCGAAGCCGATCAGCGGCGTCGACCCGAGTTCCGCGGTGAGCAGCTGCACGGCCTGCGCGACGGCACCGACCTCCTCGGGCACGAGGCGGGGCAGGGCTGCGACGTCCGCGATCGACCGGACCGGATTCGCGACGACGGGACCGGTGCCGGCCACGATGTCGAGATCGATGCCGGCTGCCTTCAGCGGCACCACGATGTCGGAGAACAGGATCGCGGCGTCGACCCCGTGCCTGCGCACGGGCTGCATGGTGATCTCGCAGACCAGTGCCGGATCGAAGCACGACTCGAGCATGCCGATCCCCGACCGGATCTCGCGGTACTCGGGAAGCGAGCGGCCCGCCTGCCGCATGAACCACACCGGGCGTCGGCCGGGAGCGCGGCCTCCCGCGGCCGCCAGGAGGGGTGCGTCGGGGAGCACCCGCCTCGCGGCGTACGTCGCCCGTTCGCTCATGCCTGCATTGGTGCTTTCCAACCCGCTCATCGGTCCTCGCGCTCTCTGCCTGCTCGAATTTCGGCAGCTCTCATGCTGCCATGCCGCGGCTCCGCCGCCGATCGGCCCTGCTCGGCGCGCCTCCGACGAGATGCGTGGGTCCGGGTCTAACGTCCCGGGCTGTGACGACTTCGGGATCGCCCGCCGAACCGGCCGAGTTCCGCGCCGCCGTCGAAGCGATGAATTCCGCGCAGGTCCGCGCGGACATCGAGCTGGGTCCCATCCGGCCCCCGCAACGACTCGCGCCGTTCAGCTACGCCGTCGGCGCCGAGGTCGTGCACGAGGACACCGGGGTCGTCGCCGAGCAGAGCGAGGGTGACGCGTTCGGCAGATTGATCCTCCTGTTCGACCCCGAGGGCGACGAGGCCTGGAACGGCACGATGCGGCTGGTCGCCTACATTCAGGCCGACCTGGACGCCGCCGTGGCGTCCGACCCCCTGCTTCCCGAGGTGGCGTGGAGCTGGCTCGTCGACGCGCTGGAGTCGCGCCACGAACCCCTCAACGCGCTCGGCGGGACGGTGACCGCGACGACGTCGGTGCGGTACGGCGACATCGCCGGTCCCCCGCATGCGCATCAGCTGGAGCTGCGCGCGTCGTGGACGGCGACGTCGGTCGAACTGGCCGCGCACGTCGAGGCGTTCTGCGAGGTGCTGGCGTACGCGGCCGGTCTGCCGCCCGCCGGGGTGGCGCAGCTGAAGACGCTCGGCGGCAAGTAGTCAGGCCGATTCCGTGCCCGCCGCGGGCACGTCGGTGGTGGCGCTGCGCGACCATTCCAGGAACCGCCCGACCGCCTGCGTGACCGAGATGCTGCGGATCGAGGGGAACACGTCGAACGCGTGCTGCGCGCCCTTCAGTTCCGCGTAGACGACGGGGTTGCCGGACACCTGCCGGAGTTCGTCGACGAAGATCCGCGCCTCGGCGACGGGAATGAGCGAATCACTCGTGCCGTGGATCACGAAGAACGGCGGTGCGTCCGCCCGGAGGTGCGCGAGCGGCGACGCGGCCCGGTAGTCGTCGGGGAACGCGGCGTTCTTGCCGAGCACCATCGGCATCAGTCCGGAGTGCACGCGCTGGAGGACCGCCTTGATTCCGGTGTCGCCGGCGAAGTCGTAGACGCCGTAGTAGGGCACACACGCCTGGACCGACGTGTCGACGTCCTCGAATCCGGGCTGCAGCCGGCTGTCGTTCGCGGTGAGGCCGACCATGGCGGCGAGGTGGCCGCCCGCGGAACCGCCGGTGACGGCGATGAAGTCGGGGTTGCCGCCGTACTCCTCGACGTGCTCCCGTAACCAGGCCAGTGCCTGCTTGATCGCGATCAGGTGTTCCGGCCATTTCGCCTTCGGCGACAGCGGGTAGTTGACGGCCGCGCACACCCACCCCCGCGAGGCCATCTCGAGCATCAGCGGCAGACCCTGCTGGTCCTTGTTCCCGATCACCCAGCCTCCGCCGTGGATCTGGAGGAGGACCGGGCTCTTCGACGGCAGGTCCTGCCGGTGGTAGATGTCGAGGCGGGCCCGGCGCCCGCCCGGCCCGTACGCGAGGTTGCGGACCCGGGTGACGGCCTTGTTCCGCATCCAGAACGGATTGAGGAGTTGCCGCCACACCGGTCGCCCGGGATGGTCGATGGCGTGGTCGCGGTCGGTGTAGTTCTCGCCGAGCGTCTCGACGAGCGCGGATTCGGCTTCGGCTCCGGCGCCCCGGCCGGTCGCGATGACGGCGGCGAGCCCGGCGGCGGAGGCGGCGGCCAGCGCGAGACCGACACGGTCGCTGCGGGTCCGCGTTCCGTGACGGGCCGCGTGCTGGGCGGCGTCGGCGGCGGTCACGGCGAGGAGGTGGGGTGCGAGTTCGGTGGTCAGCCACCCCGAGAAGAACGCGACCACCGAGGTGGGCGCGCCGGGCAGGGGACGCAGGGCGTTGGCGGCGAGTGCGGCGCCGACGGCCTGCCGGAGAACGAAGCCTCGGGTCATACCTCCCACCGTAGAACATGTTCTAATGGCGCGGTTGCGCGCCCCGCACCCCTGCGCGGGCGGATCGAGAACGACATCGAGCGCCGCCTCGTCGGCCCACCGCCGCGCGGACCTCGCGGTTCCGCGATTCGTTAAACCAGATTCTAGAACGTGTTCTAGTATCGGTTCATGCAGCGACTCAGCGGTCTCGACGCGTCCTTCCTCTATCTCGAAACGTCGACGCAACTCCTCCACGTCTGCGGAGTCATCGTTCTCGACGTCTCGACGATTCCCGGCGGCTACACGTTCGCCGGGCTCAAGGCCGAACTCGGCGCCCGCACCGAGGCGATTCCCGCGTTCCGGCGCAAGCTGCAGGACTCCAGGTTCAACCTCGACCACCCGGTGTGGGTCGAGGACACCGACTTCGACATCGACCGGCACTGCCACCGCGTCGCCCTTCCCGCCCCCGGCGGCCGCGACGAGCTGGCCGAACTGTGCGGCGACATCGCGGGCATCCCCCTCGACCGCGCCCGGCCGCTGTGGGAGATGTGGGTGATCGAGGGCCTCGAGGACGGTTCCGTCGCCGTGATGTCGAAGATGCACCACGCCGGCGTCGACGGGATCACCGGCGCCAACATGATGGCCCAGCTGTGCGGCCTCGAACCGGACGCCCCGCGGCCCGACCGCGACGACTCCGCCGAGAGCGCGGGGCAGGCGAGCACGCTCGACATCGCCGTGGGCGGGCTGCTCGCCGTCGCGTCCCGGCCCGCGAAACTGCTGCGGATCGTCCCGCAGAGCCTGACGCTGCTGCCCCGCTGGATCGGCCGGGCCCGGCGCGGCGAGGCGATGCCTGCGCCGTTCACCGCACCGCGCACGTCCCTCAACGGCACGCTGACCAGCCACCGCAATCTCGCGTTCACCCAGCTCGACCTCGACAAGGTCAAGACGGTCAAGAACGCGTTCGACGTCAAGGTCAACGACGTCGTTCTCGCCCTGTGCTCGGGCGCACTGCGGAAGTACCTGCACAGCCGCAGGGAACTGCCCGACAAGTCGCTGGTCGCGATCGTCCCGGTGTCGGTCCACGGAAAATCGGACCGGCCCGGCACCAACCAGGTGTCCGGGATGTTCACCCAACTCGGCACGCAGATCGAGGATCCCGCCGAACGCCTGCTGGCGATCGGCGAGCACAACTCGACGTCCAAGGAACACAACGAGACGCTCGGCCCGAGCCTGCTGCAGGACTGGTCGCAGTTCGCCGGCCAGGCCGTGTTCGGCACGGCGATGCGCCTCTATTCGACCCTCGGCCTGGCGGAACGGCATCCGGTGGTCCACAACCTGGTGATCTCGAATGTGCCGGGGCCTGCGGTCCCGCTGTACTTCCTGGGCGCCCTGATCCGGGCGATGTATCCGCTGGGCCCGATCTTCCACGGCGCGGGGCTCAACGTGACGGTGATGTCGCTGAACGGTCAACTCGACGTCGGTCTGATGAGCTGCCCCGAACTCGCGCCCCACCTCTGGGACCTCGTCGACGCGTTTCCGGCGGCCTTGGACGAGCTCGTCGAGGCAGCGGGGAACCGGCCGTGAACCCGCCGGTGCGCTGCGGGAATCCCGAAGCGACGTAGAGTCAGCTGTCATGTCCGAAGTCACCGACGACGCCTCGTCACCCGTCCCCGCCGAAGAACCCGGCAGGCAGGTAGTACCCCTGCTCGCACCCCGGGACGGCGTACCCGACGTGGTGACCACCGCGGAGGGTGTCGCGAAGGCCGCGGCCGCGCTGAGCGAGGGCACCGGGCCGCTGGCGGTCGACGCCGAGCGGGCGTCCGGCTTCCGCTATTCGGCGCGGGCGTATCTCGTGCAGCTGCGCCGGGAGGGCGCGGGGACGGTGCTCCTCGACCCGATCCCCACCGCCGCCGATCTCGCCCCGCTGGCGGACGTGATCAACCCGCTGGAGTGGATCCTGCACTCCGCCGACCAGGATCTGCCGGGGCTGGCGGAGATCGGCCTGGCGCCGGCGACGCTGTTCGACACCGAACTCGCGGGGCGCCTCGCCGGGTTCGAACGGGTCGGCCTCGCCGCCATCGTCGAGCGGACGCTGGGCCTCGAACTCCGGAAGGGGCACGGCGCCGCCGACTGGTCGAAGCGGCCGCTGCCCGACACCTGGCTGAACTACGCGGCCCTCGACGTCGAGGTCCTGGTCGAGTTGCGGAACGTGATGGCCGCGGAACTCGACGAGCAGGGCAAGAGCGAGTGGGCGGCACAGGAATTCGAGCACATCCGGCTCGCGGGACCACCGAAGCCCAAGGCCGACCGCTGGCGGCGGACGTCGCACATCACGTCGCTGAAGACGCAGCGGCAACTCGCCGCCGCACGGTCGCTGTGGCAGGCCCGGGAGGACCTGGCCCGCAAACGCGACGTCTCCCCCAGCCGGGTGCTTCCGGATTCGGCGATCATCGACGCCGCGACCAAGGACCCCCGCAGCATCGAGGCGCTGCGGGCGCTGCCCGTATTCGGCGGTCCCCGGCAGCGGCGGCATTCCCGGATCTGGCTGCAGGCGCTCGAGGATGCCGGGGCGCTGCCGGACTCCGAACTTCCCCCGAAGACCCCGCCGTTCACGGGCCCCCCGCCCGCGAGCCGGTGGGCGCGGCACGACCCCGACGCCGCGGAACGGCTGACGGCGGCCCGCGCCGCGCTGGCCGCACTCGGGGCGGAGGCGTCGGTGCCGGTGGAGAACCTGGTGACCCCGGAACTCGTCCGGAGGCTGTGCTGGGACTGGGCGGCTCCCGAGGACGGCGCCGAGGCGGCGATCGACCGGGTGCTCGACGCCGGCGGGGCGCGACCCTGGCAGCGGATGCTGACCGTGCCCCGGCTGGCGACCGCACTGCGCGCCGCGGCCGAGCAGAAGGGCTCCGGCGACGACTGATCGCGAGCACCGACACGCGGGGTGAGCGCGTGAATTCCCGATGAGGTACCCATTAAGTTACCCGCGAGTAACGGTAGGGGTACGCTGGTCTGGAGGCCGGACGCCTGGCCGTGATCCGGAACCAAACTGCTCCATCAGGAGGAATTCGCGTGGCTCCATCCACCACAACTCAACGCAACGTCGTCTTCGTCGACGGCATCCGCACTCCGTTCGGCAAGGCCGGCCCCAAGGGCATGTACGCGGAGACCCGCGCGGACGACCTCGTCGTCAAGACCATCCGTGAGCTGCTTCGCCGCAATCCGCAACTCGACCCCGCGCGCATCGACGAGGTCGCCATCGCCGCGACCACGCAGACCGGCGACCAGGGCCTCACCATCGGCCGCACGTCCGCGATCCTGGCCGGGCTCCCCGAGACGGTCCCCGGTTTCGCCATCGACCGCATGTGCGCCGGCGCCATGACGTCCGTCACCACCACCGCCTCGGGCATCGGCTTCGGCCAGTACGACGTGGTGATCGCCGGCGGCGTCGAGCACATGGGCCACCACCCGATGGGTGAGGGCGCCGACCCGAACCCCCGGTTCCTGGCCGACCGCCTCGTCGACCCCAGCGCACTCGTCATGGGCAACACGGCCGAGAACCTCCACGACCGGTTCCCGAGCATCACCAAGGACCGCACCGACGCGTACGCCGTCGCCAGCCAGAACAAGTACGAGGCCGCCCGCAAGGCCGGCTTCATCGCCGACACCCTCGTGCCCGTCGCCACCCGCTCCGCCGCGGGCTGGGGGCTGGCCACCGAGGACGAGCCGCCGCGTCCGGGCACCACCCTCGAGGACCTCGCGAAGCTGAAGACGCCGTTCCGTCCCGCGGGCCGTATCACCGCAGGCAACGCGGCCGGCCTGAACGACGGCGCCACGGCCGCTCTCCTCGCCGGTGAGGACACCGCGCTCGAACTCGGGCTGCCGATCGGCATGCGCATGGTCGGATTCGCGTTCCAGGGCGTCGACCCCGCGGTGATGGGCATCGGACCGGTGCCCGCCACCGAGAAACTGCTGGGCCGCACCGGTCTGAAGATCGAGGACATCGGCCTGTTCGAGATCAACGAGGCGTTCGCCGTCCAGGTCCTCGCATTCCTCGAGCACTACGGCATCGCCGACGACGATCCGCGAGTCAACCAGTGGGGCGGCGCCATCGCGTGCGGCCACCCCCTCGCGTCCTCCGGCGTCCGCCTGATGACCCAACTGTCCCGCCAGTTCGCCCAGCGCCCCGACGTCCGCTACGGCCTGACCACGATGTGCATCGGTCTGGGCATGGGCGGAACCGTGATCTGGGAGAACCCGAACTTCGATGGAGCCAAGTAGATGACCGACATTGCAACGGCATTCGCCGACGAGGTCGTGACCAACGCGTACACCAAGATCGTCGCGGTACCGGGCATCGAGGGCCCGGTCGCGCTGATCACCCTCGACAACGGTTTCGACCACACCAAGCCGTCGTCGTTCGGCCCGGGTGGCCTGGCGGCCCTCGACGCGGCCCTGGACGAGGCGTTCGCCGCCCACCCCGTCGCGATCGCGATCACCGGCAAACCCTTCATCTTCGCCGCCGGCGCGGATCTCAAGGGTGTTCCGAGCATCACGAACCGGGACCAGGCGCTCGAACTCGGCCGCCTCGGGCACAAGGTGTTCCGCAGGCTACGCGAATCGTCCGTGCCGACATTCGCATTCGTCAACGGCGTCGCGCTCGGCGGCGGCCTCGAGGTCGCGCTGCACAGCCACTACCGCACCGCCTCCGAGAGCGCCGGCGCGCTGGGTCTGCCCGAGACATTTCTCGGGCTGGTGCCGGGCTGGGGCGGAACGCAGTTGCTGCCCAACCTCATCGGTCCCTCGAACGCGGTCACCGTCGTCCTCGAGAACGCGCTGAACCAGAACCGGACGCTCACCCCGAAGAAGGCCCTCGAACTCGGCGTCGTCGACGCGGTGTTCGGTTCGGCCGACTTCCTCGAGCAGTCGTTCGCCTGGGCGGCGCAGGTCCTGGCCGGCGAGATCACCCCCGCGCGTCCCGAGATCGACCGGGGCAAGGGCTGGGACGACGCGATCGCCCGCGCGAAGGCAATCGTCGAGGGCAAGACCAAGAACAACGCACCCGGACCGGTCAAGGCCGTCGAACTCCTCGAGCTGGCCCGGACCACCGATCTCACCGACCCGGCGTCGCTCGACAAGGGCTTCGCCGCCGAGGACGAGGCGCTCGCCGACCTGCTGCTCGCCGACGAACTCCGCGCGGGGCTGTACGCGTTCGACCTGGTGAACAAGCGGGCCAAGCGGCCCGCGGGCGCACCGGACAAGTCGCTCGCGCGCAAGGTCACCGGTGTCGGCATCGTCGGGGCCGGTTTGATGGCCAGCCAGCTCGCGATGCTGTTCGTCCGCCAGCTGAAGGTGCCGGTCGTCCTCACCGACATCGACCAGGAGCGCATCGACAAGGGTGTCGGCTACGTCCACGGCGAGATCGACAAGCTGCAGGGCAAGGGCCGGCTGTCCCCCGACGCCGCCAACCGTCTCAAGGCACTCGTGTCCGGGTCGCTCGACAAGGCGGCGTTCGCGAACACCGACTTCGTGATCGAGGCGGTGTTCGAGAACCTCGACCTGAAGAAGAAGATCTTCGTGGAACTCGAGGAGCACATCGCCCCCGAGACGGTCCTCGCCACCAACACGTCCTCGCTGTCGATCACCGAGATGGCCGCGGACCTGAAGCACCCCGAGCGGGTGGTGGGCTTCCACTTCTTCAACCCGGTCGCCGTGCTGCCGCTGCTCGAGGTCATCAAGGGCCAGAAGACCGACGACGCCACCCTGGCAACGGCATTCGCCACCGCCAGGGCGCTGAAGAAGTCGGCCGTCGGCTCCGCCGACCTGCCCGGGTTCGTCTTCAACCGGCTCCTGATCCGCACCCTCGGTGAGGTCATGAACGCGGTCGACGAGGGAACCCCGTTCGAGGTGGCCGACAACGCCATCGCCGAACTCGGCATGCCGATGACCCCGTTCACGTTGCTGGCGCTCGTCGGTCCGGCGGTCGCGTTGCACACGGGCGAGACCCTCGCCGCGGCGTACCCGGAGCGGTTCCACAACTCCCCCGGGCTCGAGGCGCTCGTCGAGGCGAAGAAGCCGGCGGTGTGGAGTTACGGCGCCGACGGCACGCAGGTCGTCGACCCCGAGGTCGCGACGCTGTGGAAGCAGGGCGACACGGCGTCCACGTCCGCGGAGGTCCTCGATCGCACGCGGCGCGCGTTCGCCGAGGAGATCCAGATCATGCTCGACGAGGGCGTCGTCGCGGCGGCCGAGGACATCGATCTCTGCCTGATCCTCGGCGGCGGGTTCGGCTTCTGGAACGGCGGCATCACGCCGTACCTGGACCGCACCGGCACGTCCGAGGCCGTCAACGGCAAGCGGTTCCTGGCGCCGGGCGTCGCGAGCGTCTGACCCCCACGTGAGTGGCGATGTGTGCCCCGGCACACATCGCCACTCACGTGCTCAGGGAACGGGGACGGGGTCTGCGGCGACGAGGGCCTGGCGGGCGTAGGCCCGCACGTCGGCGTCCGTGTCGTCGAGTGCAGTGGTGAGCGCGCCGACGGCGGCGCGGTCGCCGGACCACCGGCCGAGTGCGAGGACGGCGGCCTTGCGCACGTCGAGGTGCGCATCCGTCAGGGCGTCCGCCAGCGCGGGCACCGCGACTTCGGGGTCCGCTCCGGCGAGTGCCCGCGCGGCGCCCTGCCGGATCTGCCAGGCCGACTCCCGCAACGCCGCCACCGCGAGGGTCACGTCGTCTCCGCTGCAGCCCAGGCTCGCGAACGCCGTCAGCGCGGCGGCGCGCACCAGCGGATCGCGGTCGCCGGCCAGTGAGCGCACCGTGTCGACACCGCCGATTCCGATGGTGGCCAGTCCGTGCGCGACGGTGATCCGCACTTCGCGGTTCTCGTCGTGCGCCCCCGCCGCCACCGACTCCCACCGGTCCAGCGACACCAGCGCCCGCACCGCTTCGATCCGGACGTGGTGATCGCCGTCGGACAGTGCCGCCAGGAACTGCTCCGCCGAACCTGCGTGCAGAGCGCGTAATACGTCGATCACGGCGGCCCGGACCACGGCGTCACCCGACCCCAGGTGATCGGCCAGTCCGTCGGCGGACGGCAGCACCTCGACGAGTTCGCGCAGGCCGTCGGCGGCGGCGCGGCGCACCGTCACCGCAGCGTCGCCGAGGGCGTCGACGAGAGCCGCCCCGAATCCGTCGGGGGTTCCTTCGGTCAGCACCGAGAGTGCCGTGACCCGGACCTGCGGGTCGGCGTCGCCCAGATACGGTGCGAGTTCGGCGACGCTCGGCGCGTCGAGTCCGAGGACCGCGACGATGGCCGGCGACGACGGCTCCTGCCGGACCGGCGCCGCGATGCGCGAGCGCTCCTCCACCGGGGCCCGCCCGCCGACCAGCGGCGGCTGCGCGACGGGTACGACCGTCCGGTCCACCGGCGGAAGGGAATCGAGTCCGGGCACCGGCACGAAGTACGGTTCCACGGGGCGCTTGAGGAATTCCATGTCGCCGTTCTCACCGCGCCGCAGATTCAGGTGGTATCCCCATTCGTCGTCCCGCTGCTCCGGGAGATCCGCGCGTTCGTGGTAGAGCCCCCAGCGACTTTCGGTTCTGGTGAGGGAGCTGCGGGACGCCATTTCCGCGCAGTCCCGGATGAACGTGACCTCCGCGCAGCGCATCAGCTCGTGCGGGGTGGTCGCGCCCATCCCGGCGATCTCCCCCGCCATCCGTTCGAACGTCTCGACGGCGATCGACAGCTTCGTCGCCGTCTTCGGCGGCGCGACATAGTCGTTGACGAAGCGGCGCAGCTTGTACTCGACCTGCGGCTGCGGCGGCCCGTCCGGGTGGCGCAGCGGCCGGTAGATCAGCTCGTGCGCGGCGGCCAGCTGCTCTGCGGGCAGCGCGGCCGGCGCCTCGACGCCGGGCAGGGTGCCGGTGGCGTGCGCTCCGGCGAGGTCGCCGTACACGAATGCGCCGATCATGTAGTTGTGGGGGACGCAGGCGAGGTCGCCTGCCGCGTACAAGCCGGGGACGGTGGTCGCGCCGTGCTCGTCCACCCATACCCCGGACGCGGAATGCCCGCTGCACAAGCCGATCTCGGAGATGTGCATCTCGATGTCGTGGCTGCGGTAGTCGTGGCCGCGGTTCGCGTGGAACGTGCCACGGGTGGGGCGTTCGGTGGTGTGCAGGATCGACTCGAGCGTGTCGAGGGTTTCCTCCGGGAGGTGGCTGACCTTGAGATAGATGGGGCCGCGGGCGGATTCGATCTCGCTCTTGACCTCGCTCATCATCTGCCCGGACCAGTAGTCGGAGTCGACGAACCGCTCCCCCTCGGCGTTGACCTGGTAGCCGCCGAACGGGTTCGCGACGTACGCGCAGGCCGGGCCGTTGTAGTCCTTGATCAGGGGGTTGATCTGGAAGCACTCGATGCCGCTGAGTTCGGCGCCCGCGTGGTAGGCCATCGAGTAGCCGTCGCCGGCGTTCGTGGGGTTCTCGTAGGTGCCGTAGAGGTACCCCGACGCCGGTAGCCCCAGCCGGCCGCACGGGCCGGTC
The DNA here is from genome assembly GCF_017068375.1 of Rhodococcus koreensis. NCBI lineage: Bacteria > Bacillati > Actinomycetota > Actinomycetes > Mycobacteriales > Nocardiaceae > Rhodococcus > Rhodococcus koreensis. The sequence continues at coordinate 8,121,056 of NZ_CP070609.1, read as the reverse complement.
GCGAGGATGACCGCCTTCGCGCCGACCGCGACGAACTCGCCGGTGCGGGTGTTCAGCGCCGCGGCGCCGACCGCCCGGCCGTTCTCCGTCAGGACCCGGACCGGCATCAGCCGGTTCTCGATGCGGATCTTCTCGCGCATCTTCCGCTGCCGCAGCACCCGGTACAGCGCCTTCTTCACGTCCTTGCCCTCGGGCATCGGCAGCACGTACGAACCGGAGCGGTGCACACGGCGGACCGCGTATTCGCCGTACTCGTCCTTCTCGAACTTGACGCCGTACTTCTCGAGGCGCTGCACCATCGCGAAACCGCGGGTCGCCGTCTGGTATACGGTGCGCTGGTTGACGATTCCGTCGTTGGCGCGCGTGATCTCGGCGACGTAGTCCTCGGGTTCGGCCTTGCCGGGGATGACGGCGTTGTTGACACCGTCCATCCCCATGGCGAGCGCACCGGAATGGCGCACGTGCGCCTTCTCGAGCAGCAGCACGTTCGCGCCGTTCTCGGCGGCGGTCAGCGCCGCCATCGTGCCTGCCGTGCCGCCGCCGATGACGAGGACGTCGCAGTCGAGGCGGACGGTGTCGGCGAGGTCGGGGATGTCCATCAGGTCTCCGGAGTGTGGTTCAGCGCGCCGAGAACGTCGGCGCGGGCGGCACGGGTGCCGGGATGGTCGAGGTGGTCGCGGTCGCGGGGGTGCGGGATGTCGACGAGCGCCCGCAGCGGCTCACCTGCCCGGCCCAGCACCGCCACCCGGTCGCCGAGCAGCACCGCCTCGTCCACGTCGTGGGTCACGAACACCACCGTCGTCGGGTGCGTGCTCCACGTGTCGACGAGCAGTCGCTGCATGACGCCGCGGGTCTGGGTGTCGAGGGCGCCGAACGGTTCGTCCATCATCACGGCCCGCGGCGCCCCGGCGAGGCCGCGCGCCAACTGGACCCGCTGGCGCATGCCGCCGGACAGGTTCTTCGGCAGGTAGTCGCCGAACCCGGTCAGACCCACCTCGGCGATCCAGCGGTCGGCGGTCTCACGGCGCCCCTTGCGGGGTTCGCCGCGCAGCGCGAGGGCCAGTTCGATGTTCGAGCGCACGGTGCGCCACGGGAGGAGCGCGTTGTCCTGGAAGACGACCGCCCGGTCCCGGGAGGTCGACTCCACCGCGGCGCCGTCGGCGACGACCCGCCCCGAATCGGGCGGCAGCAGCCCCGCCAATGCGCGGAGCACGGTGGACTTGCCGCACCCCGAAGGTCCGGTGAGCACCAGGATCTCGCCGGGCACCACGGTCAGCGACAGCGAACGGATGACGGGTTTCCCGGTGTAGGACAGGGTGACGTCATCGAGGACTAGCGACATGCCCGCGGCCACGGACGTTCCGGTGGTGGCGGTCATGCGCGCTCCCCTCGTGGCAGCCAGCGGGTGACCCGCCTGCCGAGCAGTTCGACCGCCCCGGACGTGAGAAATCCGAGGATGCCGATCGTGATCATGCCGACGAAGACGCCGGGGTAGTCGACGATCGTGTACGCCTGCCAGGTGCGGTACCCGACACCGAGCCTGCCGGAGATCATTTCGGCGGAGATCACACAGATCCAGGCGACCCCGATCCCGACGGACAGTCCACCGAACACGCCGGGCAGGATCCCGGGCAGCACGACCCTGGCCAGCACGTCCCAGCGTCCGCCGCCGAGGGTGCGCACCGAGTCCTCCCACAGCGTGGGCAGTGCCCGGACGGCGTGCCGGGTGCTCACCATGATCGGGAAGAATGCGGCGACGAACGTGATGAACACGATGCCCGCCTCGTCGCTGGGGAACAGCAGGATCGCGACGGGTACGACCGCGATGGCGGGGATCGGCCGGGCGAGTTCGGTCAGCGGGCCGAGGACGTCGGCGAACAGTTCCGATCTGCCGAGGGCGATTCCGGTGGCCACCCCGATAACCGTGGCGAGTCCGAATCCGCTGAGAATGCGGATCAGCGACTGTCCGAGGTCGAGGTAGAACAGATCGGTCTGCAGCTGGGTGCCGAACGCGGACACCACGTCGGTGACGGTGGGGAGCGTGTCGAACCGCAGCCACAACCGGACGTCGTAAGCGGTGAGCAGCTGCCACGCGAGGATCGCAGCCAGCACCGAGGCGACCCGCACGAGCGGGGACCGCCACGGCGACGATCGTCGGCGGGTCTCCGGATCATGTTCTTCCACAACGCCTTCGGCGTCGGACAGGACTTCCGGTTGTTCCAGTGTGGTCACGGCCGGACCTCCTCGACGGCGCGGTCGTAGGTGACCACGGCCCCCGACGGGTGCGCCCTCAGGTAGCGGTCGGCCGCGGCGCCGGTGGTGAACGGCAGGAAGGTGTCGCCGTCGCGCACCCACACGGCCTTGTCCGCGAACCATCGGGTGCCCAGTTCGGCGTCGGGAACGTAGCCGGCGCGCACGGTGCGGCCCTCGGCGCGGGCCTGCTTCACCGCCCGGAGCAGGCAGGTCGGGTTCGCGGCCGGCTGGGTCTCGCCGGTGCCGTCGAACCACACCTCCCCGGCCAATGCCGGGTCGCTCGCGGGCGCGGCGCACACGGGGTCGGTACCGGTGACGGCGGCGGGGTTGGCGGTGGACGCGAGCGTGGTGTCGTAGTCCTGCCCGTCCGCCGCGAATGCCGACCGCAGCGGTGCGTCGTTCACGAAACCGTCGACGTCGAGGTCGGCGAAGTCGCCGATCGACTTCAGATACGGCACATCGTTCTTCAGTGCACCGATCAGACCGGGCTTGAGCGTGGTGTCGAACGAGGTGCCGCCCGGGCCGTTGTACAGGTACACGACCTCCTGCGGCAGCCCGCTGGTGTCGGCGACGATCCGCGACGCCTCGAGGGGTTCAGTCTGCACGAACCGGGTGGCGTCGAGTTGTGCCCGGAGGAACGCGTCGAGTACCTCGGGGTGCTCGTCCGCGTACGCCTCCCGGGCCACCACACCGTGCAGGGTCGGGGTGTGCAGTTCGGCGCCGTCGTACAGCAGCTTCGCCTTGTCCTGGAAGACGAGAAGTCCCGGCCACGCGACGAACTGCGACAACGCGGCCACCTGACCGGATTCCAGTGCCGAGGATCCGACCTGCGGCTGCTGGTTCAGGACCTCGACGCCGGTGGTCGGGTCGATCCCGGCGCGGTCGAGTGCCTGGACGAGGGTGCCGTGGCCCGCGGAGCCGACGCTCGCGGACACCTTCTGTCCGGCCAGGTCGCCGAGCGTGGTCGCCGGTGAGTTCGGCGGCACCACCACCATGTTCAGCGCGCCCTCGGGGTTGTATCCGGTCACCGAGACGATCTCCGTCTTCGAGCGCGGGTTCGCCTGGGTTCGGGAGCCGTTGATCAGCATCGGGTAGTCGCCCATCGATCCGATGTCGATCTTCTCTGCCACCATCTGGGCGGTGATCGGCGCACCGGTGTCGTAGTCCTGCCATTCGACGGAGTACTTCGTCCCGGTCCGTTCCGTGACGTCCTGCAGACGCTGTTCGAGGTAGCCCTGCGCCCGCAGCAGGGTTCCGGCGGTGACGGTGTTGATCGTCTTGGACTGGTACCCGATCACCACGGTGACCGCGTCGCCGTTTCCGGCCGACGGTTCGAGGGAGCAACTCGTCGCCACGAGTGTCAGTGCCGCGGCGGCGATCGCGAAGGTGGGGAAACGTCGCTTCATCTGTGTGGTCTTTCGCTCAGCGGAGGAGGTACGGCATGTTCACGGTGACCGCGCCGGTCGGGCAGCGCGCCGCGCAGGGGCCGCAGTACCAGCATTCGTCGACGTGCATGAACGCCTTGCCGTTCTCCGGGTTGATGGCGAGGGAATCGAGTGGGCAGATCTCGACGCACAGGGTGCAGCCCTCGATGCACAGCGACTCGTCGATGGTGACGGGTACGTCGGCGCGTTGGTTGACCAAGGTCATGAGGTGAGCTCCCAGTTCGTGATGTCGGGTCTGCGGACGAGGTTGCTGCGCATGGTGATCCGGTCACCGCGCATGCGGATGTATTCGAGGTCGACCGGCCGTCCGTCGACGAGCCGGGTGAGGCGCTCGAGCAGCAGGAGCGCCGCGCCCTCGGGGGTCTGGAGGTTCGCGGCGGAGTGCGCGTCGGCATTGACGGATTCGATCGCCAGATCGGCGGAACCCAGAGGCTGACCGCAGACCTCCTCGATCAGCGCGAACACGTCGTTGGTTTCGAGGTCGCGGCCGAGGATCTCGGCGCCGATGTCGGGGACGAGGTAGGTGAGGTCCAGGCTGAGCGGGAGGTCTCCGAGGTAGCGCACCCGCTCGATGTACACGGCGGGTTCGCCCGGCTCCAGCTGCAGCCGGCGGGCGACGGCGGGCGGCGGGCTGATCTCCACGGCGGCGCGGACGTCGTTGCGGACCTCGCCGTGCCCCTTCAGCGTCTCCTTCAGCCCCAGCAGGGCGTCGAGGCCGTGGTCGTACTTGCGCTGCGCCACGTGGGTTCCCACGCGGGGGGCGCGGTCGATGAGCCCCTCCTGCTTCAGCAGCGCCAGTCCGTCGCGCACCGCGTTGCGCGACACGCCGAACTCGGCGGCCAACTCCGATTCCGACGGCAATCCGCGCTCGGCGAAGGACTCCGCGTGGATCTGCTGCCGCAGCAGGTCGGCGAATCTGCGCGCATGGTCCGCACGGGAACTGCGTGACGCCGTCGGGAGGGGAGTCGGATTCACCACCATGGTTCCTTCGTCGATTGTGCGTGTGAGCTGGACGAAGACACACGCTAACGGCAGTCCGCGGGGCCCGGAGTCGCGGCGAACACGCCCCCCGGACGCCTCGGTGAATCGGCCGGGTCCGCGCCGGCGGCGACTCGTCTCACCAGCGCGAACACGGCAGTGCCCGGGTAATGCGCCAGGCGGCGGCGGGCCCGGGAATTCCAATCACGGTGATTCGAAGTGGCGGCGTCCGCCGAACGAGCGCGCAACTCTAGGTTAGGCTTACCTTCCATATTTGTCCCGAAGGAGTCGTTGCCGTGTTCGCACCCACCGCCAGACGTCAGCTCGCCGTCGCACTCGCCGTGGCCAGTTCGTCCCTCTTCCTCGCCGCCTGCTCGTCCGGCGACGGCGGCGGCGGCAGCACCGAGGCGTCCGGTGAGGGATTCCCGGTCACGATCGCGAACACGTTCGGATCGACCACGCTCGACGCGGCACCCGAACGCATCGTCACCCTCGGATGGAACGCCCAGGACGTCGTCTACGCCCTCGGCCAGACACCGGTCGGCATGCCGAAATACACGTACGGCGCCGAGGCGAACGGCGTGATGCCCTGGCTGCAGGACCGTTTCGACCCGTCCGCGACCACGCTGCTCGACGCGGCCACGTCCACCTCCATCGAGGGCGTCGCCGCGCTGGCGCCCGATGTGGTCCTCGCACCGTACGAGGGATTCGACGAGGCGACGTACGAGAAACTGTCGGGAATCGCCCCCACCGTGGCGTACCCGGACAAGGCGTGGCAGACCACGTGGCAGGACCAGACCGCACTGGTCGGTCAGGCACTCGGCAAGAGTGCCGAGGCCGAGCAGCTGGTCGCCGGTCTCGACGACACCCTCGCCCAGACCGCCGCCGCGCATCCCGAGTTCGCAGGCAAGACGATCTCGGTCGTCAACTTCGACACCGACGCCGCGACCGTCAACGTCTACATGCCCTCCGATCCCCGCGTCCAGGTGCTGACCGAGCTCGGCTTCACCGTGTCGCCCGGCGTGCAGAAGCTGGCCGCGGCGAACGATCCTGACAAGTTCTTCGCCGACATCTCCGTGGAGAACATCTCCGACGTCGACGCCGACGTCGTGGTCGCGTTCGTCCCGGAGAACACCACCGTCGCCGCGAACCCGGCCTACGCGAATCTCGGTGCCATCGGGCGCGGAACCGCGGTCGCGCTGTCGGACACGAAGATCATCTCGGGGCTCAGCCAGACCAGCGTTCTCGCGACACCGTGGGTTCTGGACAAGCTGACACCTCAGCTGAGCGAGGCCGCGAAGAAAGCGGGTGCCTGAACTCCCGCCTGACAGGCGGTGTCGAGCGTAGCGTAATCCGAGACACAAATTTCCGCTGTGCCCGCATCAGGAACGCTCGCCGAAAGCAGGTATGCGATGACGCAGATGTCCGAAAGACACACCGCGAAGGTCATCGGCGTCACCGTCGCCGCCGCGGTGGGTGGATTTCTCTTCGGTTTCGACAGCTCGGTCATCAACGGCGCCGTCGACTCCATCCAGGGCCACTTCGAGCTGGGGTCGTTCTTCACGGGCTTCGCCGTGGCGATCGCGCTGCTCGGATGTGCTGTGGGCGCGTGGTTTGCGGGCCGCCTCGCCGACCGCTGGGGCCGCAAGAAAGTGATGCTGCTCGGCTCGGTGCTGTTCGTCGTCTCCTCGCTCGGGTCCGGTCTCGCGTTCAGCGTCCCCGACCTGATGCTGTGGCGCGTCCTCGGCGGTCTCGGCATCGGTATCGCGTCGGTCATTGCGCCCACGTACATCTCGGAGATCGCGCCGGCCCGCTACCGCGGCGCGTTGGCGTCGCTGCAACAGTTGGCCATCACTCTCGGCATCTTCGCCGCGCTGCTGTCGGACGCGGTGCTGCAGAACGCCGCGGGCGGCGCGTCGGAAGAGCTGTGGCTCAACCTCGAGGCCTGGCGCTGGATGTTCATCGTCGGTGTGGTCCCCGCGGTCGTGTACGGCATTCTCGCCCTGCTCATTCCCGAGTCGCCGCGGTACCTCGTGGGCAAGCACCTCGACCAGGAAGCGGCCGACATCCTCGCGAACATCACCGGCGAAGTCGACCCGCAGGAGCGCGTCTCCGAGATCCGGCTGACCCTGCGCCACGAATCGACGGCGTCGTTCGACGACATTCGCGGCCCGAAGTTCGGGCTGCAGCCGATCGTCTGGGTCGGCATCTTCATGGCCATCTTCCAGCAGTTCGTGGGCATCAACGCGATCTTCTACTACTCCACCACGCTCTGGAAGTCGGTGGGCTTCACCGAGAACGAGTCGTTCACCACGTCGGTGATCACCGCGATCATCAACGTCGGTATGACATTCGTCGCCATCCTCTTCGTCGACCGGATCGGCCGGAAGATCCTCCTCGAGGTCGGCTCGCTGGGGATGTTCGCGAGCCTGCTCATGGCCGCAATCGCCTTCTCCCAGGCCACGGGCAGTGGCGACGACGTCACACTCCCCAGCCCGTGGGGGGCGGTCGCGCTGATCGGCGCCAACCTGTTCGTGATCTTCTTCGCCGCCACCTGGGGCCCGGTCATGTGGGTGATGCTGGGCGAGATGTTCCCCAACAACATGCGCGCCTACGCACTCGGCATCAGCACGGCGGCGAACTGGATCGCGAACTTTACGGTCACACTGGCGTTCCCGCCGCTCACCCGGTCGGTGGGGCTGTGGTTCCTGTACGGACTGTTCGCGTTCTTCGCGCTGCTGTCCTACTTCTTCGTCCGGTCGAAGGTCCGGGAGACGAAAGGGATGGAGCTCGAGGAGATGCACACCTGACCCCGGTACCGAGAAATCCGGCCGAATCACAGTGTGATTCGGCCGGATTTCTCGTGTGGGACGGGGTCGGTCCTACTGGCCGCTGTTCTCCGCGCGCTGCGCATCGAGGCCGGCGACGACACCGTTCTGCTGCCCGGGGCGCACGTTACCGAGGCCGGCGAACCACCCGGTGATCTGCCGGGCGACGTCCTGCGCGGTGAGTCCCAACTCGGTGTGGATCTGCGCGCGGGACGCGTGGTCGAGGAACCGTTGCGGAACACCGAGATCGCGGCAGGGCACATCGACCCCGGCCGACCGCAGCGCGGCGGACACGGTGGACCCGACACCGCCGTGCAGGCCGCTGTCCTCGACGGTGACCACCATCGTGTAGTCCTCGGCGAGCTTCAGCAGCGACTCCGGGACCGGCAGCACCCACCGCGGGTCGACGACGGTCGCCGAGATGCCCTGTTGTTCCAGACGTTCCGCCGCGGCGAGCGCGAGACCGGCGAACGCGCCGACCGACACGATGAGCACGTCGTTGCGACCGGAGGGGGCGCGCAGGATGTCGACGACGCCGTCGAGCCGGCTCACGGCGGGCACGTCGTCACCGACCGTGCCCTTCGGGAAGCGCAGTGCGGTCGGCCCGTCGTCGACGGCCAGCGCCTCGCTCAGTTCCTCCCGCAGGGTGGCCGTGTCGCGGGGAGCCGCGACCCGCATCCCGGGCACGATGCCCAGCAGCGACATGTCCCACATGCCGTTGTGGCTGGCGCCGTCGCTGCCGGTGATGCCCGCGCGGTCGAGGACGAGGGTGACGGGCAGCTTCAGCAGGGCCACGTCCATCAGCAACTGGTCGAAGGCACGGTTGAGGAACGTCGAATAGACGGCGACCACCGGGTGCAGGCCGCCGAGCGCCAGGCCAGCGGCCGACGTGACGGCGTGCTGCTCGGCGATCCCGACGTCGAACATGCGGTCGGGATATTTCTCGCCGAACGCGGCGAGACCGGTCGGGCCCGCCATGGCGGCGGTGATCGCCACGATGTCCTGACGGTGGCCAGCCTGGTCGATCAGCTCGGCGGAGAACACCGACGTCCAGTCGGCGGACGCCGATCCGGCCGATTTACCGGTGACCGGATCGATCACGCCGGTCGAGTGCATCTGATCGGCCACATGGTTCTCGGCGGGCGCGTAACCCATGCCCTTGCGGGTGACGGCGTGCACGATGACCGGACCGCCGAACGCCTTCGCGCGGCGCAGCGCGGATTCGAGCGCGGCCTCGTCGTGGCCGTCGACCGGTCCGAGGTACTTGATGCCCAGGTCCGTGAACATAACCTGGGGGGCGACGGCGTCCTTGAGTCCCGCCTTCATCCCGTGCAGCACCGAGTAGGCAGTGCGTCCCACCCACGGAAGTTTCTTCACCATCCGCCGGCCGCTGTCGAGGATCCGCTCGTAGCCCGGCTGGAGCCGGAGGGCGGCGAGGTGGTCGGCGAGACCACCGATGGTCGGGGCGTACGAGCGGCCGTTGTCGTTGACGACGATGACCACCGAGCGATCCTTGCCCGCGGCGATGTTGTTCAACGCCTCCCAGCACATGCCACCGGTGAGGGCGCCGTCACCGACGACGGCGACGACGTGCCGGGCCTGGCCGGTCAGTTCGAAGGCCTTTGCGAGGCCGTCGGCGTACGACAGCGCCGCCGACGCGTGGGACGACTCGACCCAGTCGTGATCGCTCTCCGCCCGGCACGGGTACCCCGACAGGCCGCCCTGCTTGCGGAGCGAGTCGAAATCGTCCTTGCGGCCGGTGAGGATCTTGTGGACGTACGCCTGGTGGCCCGTGTCGAAGATGATCGGGTCGGCCGGCGACTCGAAGATGCGGTGCAGCGCGAGGGTCAGCTCCACGACGCCCAGGTTGGGGCCGAGGTGCCCGCCGGTCGCCGCGACCTTCTGCACGAGGAACTCACGAATCTCCGCGGCGAGCTGCTTCATCTCCGCCGGATTCAGCTGACGAAGATCGTCAGGCGTCTGGATACGGGCAAGAACACCCAACGAGATCGCTCCCTCCGTGATGCACGCTGCCTTGCGTGCCTCTGCCACGTGGCTTCGTGTCACGTCACAGTGGAACCAGTCTACGGAGCCGCGGAAGGGCGGAACACACGGTACCGGTCGCGGCGGCGGCGTGGTGCGGCTTCGTCCTCGGGCATTCCGGCCACAGCCGTGACCGGCTTCACACAATTGTGTCGCCGGGCGGACCCGGCGGAACAGCCGATTTCGTCGTGAGCAGCCTCTAGGGTCTTCTCATGAGCACCGTCGTGGACGCGCTGATCGGAAAAGTCTTCACCGAGACCCGGGAGAACCGCGGCGGACAGCTCGCCGACTACATTCCCGAGCTCGCCGCGGTCGCCCCCGACTCGTTCGGCATCTGCGTCGCGACCGTGGACGGCTATGTGTACGAGGTCGGCGACACCCGTCTGCCGTTCACGATCCAGTCCATCTCGAAACCGTTCACGTACGCCCTGGCGCTCGCCGATCGCGGGTCCGCCGCCGTCGCCGAGAAGATCGACGTCGAACCGTCCGGGGAACCGTTCAACGAGATCAGCCTCGACCCACGGACGGAACGGCCCCGCAATCCCATGATCAATGCCGGGGCGATCACTGCGACGTCGCTGGTGGCCGGACCGGACCTGGACACGCGATTCGAGCGGATCCGGTCCACGTACTCCCGGTACGCAGGGCGGGACCTGACGTTCAACCGGGCGGTCTACGAGTCCGAGTCGCGGAGCGGGCACCGCAACCGGGCGATCGGCCACATGCTGCGCTCGTTCGACATCATCACCGGCGACCCCGACGAGGCGGTCGATCTCTACTTCCGTCAGTGCTCCCTCGACGTGACGTGCCGCGACCTGAGCCTGATGGCGGCGACGATGGCGAACAACGGCGTCAATCCCGTCACCGAGGAGACCGTCCTCGAGCCGGCCCTGGTCGAGCGGGTCCTGAGTGTGATGTCGACGTGCGGCATGTACGACGCCGCGGGCAAATGGGTCTACGAGGTCGGGCTGCCCGCCAAGAGCGGCGTCGGAGGCGGCGTGCTCGCCGTCCTGCCCGGGCAGATCGGGATCGCGATCTACTCGCCGCGCCTCGACTCCCACGGCAACAGCGTCCGCGGAGTCGAGTCGTGCCGCGCCCTGTCGAACGAGTTGGAACTGCACTTCCTGCACGTCACCCGCGCCGCCCGTTCCGCGGTCCGCGCCCGGTACTCCGTGTCGGACGCCCCGTCCCGGATGCGGCGGTCCCCCGCCGAGCGCGCCGCCCTCGACGACGTCGGCAAGCGCAGCCGGATCTACGAACTGCACGGGGATCTGCTGTTCGCCGGCGCGGAGAGCGCCGTCCGCGAGATCGGCGGCGTCGAGGAGAACCTCGAAGCGGTGGTGATCGACGTCCGGCGCGTCGACGACGTCAGCGGGGTCGCACGCCGGATGTTCGAGACCCTGCGGGCCGACCTCGGACAGAGCGGGTGCGCGCTGGCGTTCGTCGACCCGGCCGGTCTGCTCGGCAACACCCGCTCCGACCTGTCGGGACGGGCGGGCCGGGTGTTCGCCGACCTGGATGCCGCCGTGCAGTGGTGTGAGGACATCCTCCTCGACCGGCACTGCAGCACGGCACGTCAGCCGTCGTCCGTCACGATCGCCGAGCACCCCATGCTGTCCACCCTCAGCGCGAAGCAACTCGAACGGTTCACCCGCGATCTGGTCACCCAGTCGTATGCGCGCGGCGACCTCGTCATCCACCGGGGCGACCGGGCCGCCGGGCTGTTCCTCATCCTGTCCGGCAGCGTCAGTTCCACGGTCACCGACCAGTCGGGTGCGGTGCACCGGATCATGACGTTGTCGGCCGGCATGAGCTTCGGGGAGATGACGATGATGATCGACTCCCGTTTCCTCAACGACGTCCGCGCCGACACCGAGGTGACGGTTGCGGTGCTGACCACCGAGCGTTACACCGAAATGGCTTCGGAGGAACCGAAACTGAAGCTGGCGCTGCTCGAACGTCTCGCGTCGGGCGCGTACGAGCAACTCGACGTGATGCTGCGGGCGCTGCTGCGCCAGGGCGGCGGACTCTGACCGGCTCACGGGAAAACCCGTTGCCCGAACCGGAAAAATCGGACAGGCTTGGGGCTCGGAACCGACGACGCTCGAATCGAAAGCAGGGTGCAATGCTCACAGCGACCAAGCTGGCCATCGAGACGACGGGACTCGTCAAGACATTCGGATCCACCCACGCGGTCGACGGCCTGGATCTGGCCGTTCCCCTCGGGGGCGTCTACGGCGTCCTCGGACCGAACGGCGCGGGCAAGACCACCGCGATCCGCATGCTGGCCACGCTGCTGCCCCTCGACGGTGGAACCGCCACCGTGCTGGGACACGACGTCGCGACCGAGCCGGACGCCGTGCGCAGCAAGGTCTCCCTCACCGGGCAGTTCGCCTCGCTCGACGAGGATCTGACGGGCAGCGAGAATCTGCTGCTGCTCGGCCGGCTGTACGGGTACTCCCGCGCGGCGGCCCGCACCCGGTCCGAGCAGTTGCTGTCCGCGTTCGGTCTGGAGGAGGCGGGCAACCGGCAGGTGAAGAACTACTCCGGCGGCATGCGCCGGCGGCTCGACATCGCGGCGAGCATCATCGTCACCCCGGAGATGATCTTCCTCGACGAACCCACCACCGGTCTCGACCCACGCAGCCGCAATCAGGTGTGGGAGATCGTCCGCGCACTGGTGGCCGGCGGAACGACGGTGCTGTTGACCACGCAGTACCTCGACGAGGCCGACCAACTCGCCGACCGGGTGGCCGTCATCGACCACGGCAAGGTGATCGCCGAGGGCACCACCGGCGAACTCAAGGCCTCCGTCGGATCGGGTGCGCTGCACGTGCGGGTCACCGACATCGCCACCCGTCCCGCGGCGGCGGCGCTGCTGCGGGACGTGCTCGAGGTGCCGGTCACCGAGGAAGCCGATCCCGCCGCACTCACCGCCCGCATCGACGACCCGGCCCGGGTCTCGCGGGCGCTGCCCGCACTCGACGACGCCGGAATCGCAGTCAGCACATTCGCATTGGGGCAGCCGAGCCTCGACGAAGTCTTTCTCTCCCTCACCGGCCGACCCACCGAGGAGCACGCATGACCTCCACCACCGACCGGACCGCCGACACCGCAGCGGCTGTCGCCGACGTCCTGAAGATGCCCGGCCCGAGGCCCGCGCGACCCACCGCATTGTCGACGTCGCTGTCGTTCGGCTGGCGGGCCCTGCTCAAGATCAAGCACGTTCCCGAGCAACTGTTCGACGTGACGATGTTCCCGATCATGTTCACGTTGATGTTCACGTATCTGTTCGGGGGTGCGCTGGCCGGATCGACCAGCGCCTACGTGCAGTTCCTGCTGCCGGGCATCCTCGTGCAGACGGTCGTCATGATCACCATGTACACCGGCCTGACGCTCAACAAGGACATCGAGAAGGGCGTCTTCGACCGGTTCCGGTCGCTCCCGATCTGGCGTCCGTCGCCTCTCGTGGGCGCGCTGCTCGGCGACGTCGTCCGCTACACGATCGCCTCGATCATCGTCCTGATCCTCGGGCTCGTCCTGGGATTCCGCCCGGATGGCGGGCTCGTCGGTGTGGTGGCGTCGATCGGACTGCTGCTGTTGTTCTCCTTCAGCCTGTCGTGGATCTGGACGATGTTCGCGATGCTCATGCGCACCGAGCAGGCGGTCATGGGGGTGTCGATGTTCATCCTGTTCCCACTGACGTTCGCCAGCAACATCTTCGTCGACCCCGCGACCATGCCGGGCTGGCTCCAGGCGTTCGTCGGCGTCAACCCGATCAGCAAGCTGGTGACGTCCATTCGCGGGCTCATGGCCGGAACGGTGGAGATGGCGGATCTCGCCGTGGTGTTCGGGTGGTGCGCCGGATTCGTCGTGATCTTCGGACCGCTGACGATGCGCCTGTACAACCGTAAGTCGTGACGGCGCCTGTGTCCGGTCCCGCCGAGCATGCGGTGACGGTGCGCGGATCCGGAATCGTCTCCGCGGTTCCGGATCTCGTCCGCGCCTCCGTCACCGTGACGGCGACGCGTCCCGCGGTGGCCGATGCGTTCGAGGCCGTCGCCCGCTCCACCACTGCCGTCACCGACACCCTGCGCGGGTACGGCGTCTCGGGCCCCGACCTCGCGACCACCGGGCTGTCCGTGCACTCCGAGACCACGTGGGCCGAGGGCCGGGGCAACGAGGTGACGGGCTACACCGCGGCGACGACACTGCAGATCACCGTCCGTGCGGCCGGCGCATCCGCACCGTCACCGGCGCAGGTGGTGGCCGCCTGCGTCGGCGCGGGTGGCGACGACATCCGCCTCGGCGGACTCGAATTCGACTTCTCCGATCCGGCCGCGCTGACGGCGACCGCCCGGGAACGGGCGTGGGCCGATGCCCTCGGCAAGGCGGAGCAGTACGCCTCGCTGTCGGGGAGCGCACTGGGCGAGGTGCTCGACATCGCGGAGGTCGACATCGGTGAGGTATCCCCGCGACCGGTCGCGAAGGCGTTCGCGGCGGCCGATTCCGCGATCGCCGTCGAACGCGGTGAGAAGCCGACGCGGGTGGACGTGCGCGTGCGGTGGCGGCTGGTCTAGGCCCGGGGGCCGCGCTGCTGCACCGAGGCGGCGAACGTGTCGGTGAGCTGGGTCAGCGACGTCACTGCCGCCAGTGCCTGTTCCTGTGACCAGTCTTCGAGCATGCCGCGCAACCGTTCGGCCCGGCGCGCGGTGGTCTCGGCCAGAATGTCCATCCCGCTCGGCGACACCCGGATCCGGGAGGCCCGCTTGTCGTCGGGATCGGCGGCGCGGGATACGTATCCCGCGTCGACCAGTTCGGAAATCTGCCTGCTCAGCGAGGACTGACTCACGCACAGGTCGGCGGCCAGTTCGTTCTGGCGGCACTCCCCGCGCGCGGCGAGCACGAAGAGCACGCTCGTCAGTGCGGGCGCGATCGGGGTCTCGCCGCTCGCGGAGACGACCGCCCGCAACGACCGCCCGAGCGCGAACACCGCATCGACGAGCGCCTGCGCAGTATCTGCCTGTACCGACATCCTGTCCCCGTCCCGAACACCCACTACCTGCGGGCTCGACTATACGTATTGTTGCGTTCGGTAACGAACTTCGTCAGCGCGTGAGCAGCGCGATGCACTCCACGTGGTGGGTCAGCGGGAACGCGTCGAACGCGCGCAACTCGTCGACATGATATCCCTGCCCGAGGTACAGACCGATGTCGCGGGCGAACGACGCCGGGTCGCACCCCACGTGCACCACCCGCTCGGCGCCGGCGGCGGCGACCGTCTCGATCACCGCACGCCCGGCACCCGCACGCGGCGGATCGAGTACCACGACCCGGGGTGGGGAGGCCAACCCGGCGATCGCGCGCTCGACCCGGTCGGCGTGGAAGCGCACCTGCGGGAGGTCGGAGAGCGCCGCCTTCCCGTCCGCCACGGCCTGGCGCGCGGACTCCACGGAATCCACGTGTCCCGACGACCCGGCGCTCCCGGCGAGGGCGGCGGCGAACACCCCGACTCCCCCGTACAGGTCCCATGCCGTCTCACCCGCGGACAGCCCGGCCCATTCGGAGACCACCGCGGAATACGCTTCGGCGGCCCCGCGATGCGCCTGCCAGAACCCGGTGGCGGCCAGTTCCCATGAGCGGTCGCGCACCCGCTCCACCGGGCGGCCCGATCCCACGACCACCCGCTCCGCGCGCGGCGCACCGCCGGCGGCCCGCCGTGCCATGGCACCACGCCGCCCGGGACTCGTGCGGCCGGTCCGCGACACCTTCGGCGGCGCGATCTCGACCACGTGCCGCTCCCCCGCGCCGTCGAGAACGATCTGCACCTCGCTGCCGGGCTTCCAATCGTGTTCGCCCACACCGTCGTAGGCGGCGGCCTCGATCTGCGGGCACGCGAGGTCCGTGACGATCCCGGAACTGCGGTGCCGGTGGTAGCCGGGACGGCCGTCCGGGTCGACGGCCAGCCGCACCCGGGTGCGCCAGCCGGTGCCGTCCCCCGTGCCGGGCAGTTCCTCGACGTCCACGTCACGCTGCACCCGCGCGAGCCGCACCAGCTGCTCCGACACGACCTGCGACTTCATGTCCCGCTGCAGGTGCAGGCTCGCGTGCGAGAAGTCGCAGCAGCCCGCGCCGCCCGGACCGGACACCGGGCACACCGGGGCGACCCGCTCCGGGGACGCGTCGAGGATCTCGATCGCGTCGGCCCGGCAGTACGACCCGCCGCGGTCCTCGGTGACCCGGGCGACGACGCGCTCGCCCGGCAGCCCGTGCCGGACGAAGACCACCCGGCCCTCGTGGCGGGCGACGACGAAACCGCCGTGCCCGGGATTTCCCAGCCGCAGCTCGAGGTGGCGGTCCGACCAGTTCTCACTCAACGCTTCTCGTCCGTCACTTGTCGTCGGGTTCGTAGCCGCGGCGCGAGGCCCCGGCCGTGTATTCGATGTTCAGTGTCTTCGCCTTCTCGGACGAGTTCAGTTGCCACGGCACGCTGGTGACCATCACACCCGGCTGGAACAGCAGCCGGCTCTTGAGCCGCAGTGCACTCTGGTTATGCAGGATCTGCTCCCACCAGTGCCCCACCACGTACTCGGGAATGAACACGGTGACGACGTCCCGCGGCGAGTCCTTCCGGACGCGGCGCACGTAGTCGAGCACGGGTTTGGTGATCTCGCGGTACGGCGACTCGATCACCTTGAGCGGCACCGAGATGTCACTCTTCTCCCACCGCCGCACGAGCGCCCGGGTGTCGGGTTCGTCGACATTGACGGTGATCGCCTCGAGCGTGTCCGGCCGTGTCGCCCGGGCGTAGGCCAGCGCGCGCATCGTCGGCATGTGCAGCTTGGAGACGAGCACGATGGAGTGCGTGCGGCTGGGCAGCACCCCGTCCCATTCCTGTTCCTCGAGTTCCCGCGCGACGCTGTCGTAGTGCTTCCGGATCATCTTCATCACGACGAAGATCGCGACCATGGCCACGATCGCGATCCACGCGCCTGCCGCGAACTTCGTGATGAGCACGATGATCAGGACGGCACCGGTCATGGCGAGGCCGATGGAGTTGATCACCCGGGAGCGCTGCATCCGCCGGCGCGAAGCGGGATCGTTCTCGGTCTTCAGATGCCGGGTCCAGTGCCGGATCATGCCCGTCTGGCTGAGCACGAACGAGACGAACACGCCGACGATGTACAGCTGGATCAGCTTGGTCACCTCGGCGCCGAACAGGACGACGAACGCGATCGCCGCCCCGGACAGGAACAGGATGCCGTTGCTGAACGCCAGACGGTCGCCGCGGGTGTGCAGCTGACGCGGCAGGTAGCGGTCCTGCGCGAGGATCGAGCCGAGCACGGGGAAGCCGTTGAAGGCCGTGTTCGCGGCCAGCACCAGGATCAGGGCCGTCACGATGGCGATGAAGTAGAACCCGATGGGGAAACCGCCGAACACCGTCTCCGCGATCTGCGCGATCAGCGTCTTCTGGTGATAGCCGGCCGGCGCGCCGATCAGCTGCTCGGCCGGGCTGTGCGCGTACACGATCCCGATCTTCTGAGCCAGGATGATGATGCCCATCAGCAACACGATGGCGATCGACCCCAGCAGCAGCAGCGTGGTCGCCGCGTTACGGGACTTCGGCTTCTGGAACGCGGGAACACCGTTGCTGATCGCCTCGACACCGGTCAGCGCCGCACACCCGGACGAGAAGGCCCGCGCGATCAGGAACGCGAACGCGATCCCGTACAGGTGTGAGTCCTCGGCTTCGAGTTCGAACCCGGACGATTCGGCGCGCAGGTCGTCGCCGAACACGTAGATCTGGACGAACCCCCACAGCAGCATCAGCGCCATGCCGGCGATGAACGCGTACGTCGGGATCGCGAAGGCGGCACCGGATTCGCGGATGCCCCGCAGGTTGATGGCGGTCAGCAGGACGATGGCCGCGACCGCGAACAGCACCTTGTGCTGGGCGACGAACGGGACCGCCGAACCGATGTTGGACGCCGCCGACGAAATGGACACGGCCACCGTGAGCACGTAGTCCACCAGCAGGGCGCTGCCGACGGTCAGACCGGCGGTGGGACCGAGATTGACGGTCGCGACCTCGTAGTCGCCGCCGCCCGACGGGTAGGCGTGCACATTCTGCCGGTAGCTGGCGACCACCACCGCCATCACGGCGGCGACGGCGAGCCCGATCCAGGGGGTGTAGGCGTAGGCGGAGATGCCCGCCACCGACAGCACCAGGAAGATTTCCTCGGGGGCGTACGCCACCGACGACATCGCGTCGGACGCGAAGACGGGGAGGGCGATTCTCTTGGGAAGCAGCGTGTGCCCGAGCTTGTCGCTCCGGAAGGGTCTGCCTAGCAGTAGCCGCTTTGTGGCGGTCGAGAGCTTTGACACTGCCAAAGCGTAAGCCGTCCGCAGAAAACCTGGACCCTCACCCACCAATGTGTCCGGATTGCGATCTCTGTCCCGGTTGCTCTTCCGTCCGGGCACTGTACGGTTCGATTCGGTACGCACGTACTCGAGACGTGAAACCAGAGCCCAGAAACGGAGTACAAGGTGTATGTGGTCATCATGGGATGCGGCCGGGTCGGCTCATCCCTCGCCGGCTCGCTGACCCGGATCGGCCACGAGGTCGCGGTCATCGATCGCGACCCCGCCGCATTCCTGCGCCTCGAACCCGACTTCCCCGGACACACTGTCGTCGGCATGGGTTTCGACCGTGACGTGCTGGTCAAGGCCGGTATCGAGCGTGCGGAGGCGTTCGCCGCCGTGTCGTCGGGCGACAACTCCAACATCATTTCCGCGCGGGTCGCCCGCGAGACGTTCGGTGTGGAACGCGTCGTCGCCCGGATCTACGACGCGAAGCGTGCCGCCGTGTACGAGCGGCTCGGGATCCCCACCGTCGCGACCGTCCCGTGGTCGACGGACCGGTTCCTGCACACCCTCACCCGCGACAGCCAGACCACCAAGTGGCGCGACCCGTCCGGAACGGTCGCGGTCACCGAGTTGTCCCTGCACGAGGATTGGATCGGCAGGCCCGTCGCCGAACTGGAGGCGGCGACCCATTCGCGGGTCGCGTTCATCATCCGCTTCGGCACCGGCGTCCTGCCGGACCGCAAGACGGTGTTCCAGGCCGACGACCAGGTGTACATCGCGGCCGTGTCGGGAACGGTGGCCGAGGCCGTGGCACTCGCGGGCAATCCCCCGCCTTCGGACAATTGAGACGGCAGCGAGCTGAGACGGCAGTGAGAATGTTCACGATCGACCACCCGAACGGAAGCAATCGATGAGAGTCGCAATCGCAGGAGCCGGCGCAGTCGGACGCTCGATCGCGCGCGAACTGGTCCGCAGCGAACACGACGTCATGCTGATCGAGCGCAAACTCGAGCACGTCGAGCAGGAGTCGGTGCCCGAGGCGACCTGGGTCCACGCCGACGCGTGCGAGCTGAGCAGCCTCGAGACGGCCTCCCTGGAAACCTACGAGGTCGTGATCGCGGCCACCGGTGACGACAAGGCCAACCTCGTCCTCAGCCTCCTCGCGAAGACCGAGTTCGGGGTCAGCCGCGTGGTCGCCCGCGTCAACGATCCGCGCAACGAGTGGTTGTTCGACGAGTCCTGGGGCGTCGACGTCGCCGTGTCCACACCTCGGATGCTCGCCTCGCTGGTGGAGGAGGCGGTGTCGGTAGGCGATCTCGTGCGGCTGATGACGCTGCGCCAGGGGCAGGCCAACCTCGTCGAGATCACGCTGCCCGACAACACGCCCCTCGCCGGGAAACCCGTCCGCAAGCTGCAATTGCCCCGCGACGCCGCGCTGGTCACCATCCTGCGCGGTGGACGAGTCATCGTGCCGCAGCAGGACGATCCGCTCGAGGGCGGTGACGAGCTGCTGTTCGTCGCCGCGGTGGACGTCGAGGACGACCTGCGCGCGGCGGTCGGGCTCTCGTAGCCGCCCGGCGCGAGCAGCGCCGAATTCTTCTCCGGCACAGTCGGTCAGCGCTCAGGCGGCCCCGGGTAGGGACCGCACTCAGGGGCGGTCGGTTTCCTCCCGGGGGCCGCCCGCTTCCGTGTCGTCGGTCGGTACGCCCGTGGCCTCGGTCGGACCCGGCTCGACGATCCGGTCGGCCCGGCGCACGGCCCAGATCGTCACCAGGAGAGCCAATCCGGCCAGCGGCCAGCCCATCGCGATGCGGGCGAACGCGAGCCAGCCGGTCTGGTCCGAATCATAGAGTTGCGACTGCACGAGGTATCGGGCCGCGAACACCAGCGCCCAGGCGGCGGTGGCCACGTCGTAGGCGCGCACAGCGCCGCGATGGCGCCGCCAGAGATTGCCGTGGCCGTTGAGGAAGCCCCAGATCAGGCCGACGAGCGGCCGGCGCACCAGAATCGAGACCAGGAAAACCGCCCCGTACGCGAGGCTCGTGTAGATGCCGAACAGGAAGTACCCCTTGGCATCGCCTGTGCGGTAGGCGATGAACGCGGAGATACCGACGCCGAAGAACCCGGACACCGCGGGCTGGATGGGGCTGTGGCGGACCAGACGCCAGACGAGAATCGCGACGGCGACGCCGAGGGCCGCCCAGATCGCCGGGCCCAGACCCCATACAGCGTTGACCGGAACGAAGACCAGGATGGGCAGGGTCGAATAGATCAGCCCGCTGATACCACCGAGCTGGTCGAGTATGGATTGCTGCTTCGTTTCGGTCACTCAACGAGAGTGCCACACAAGGCGGACCCTACGAGTCGCCGCGCAGCTCGTAATACGGGTTGAAGATCACCTTCTGGCCGTCGCGTTCACCGACACGTCCACGCACGAGCAGCGTCTTGCCCGGCTCGATACCCGGAATTCGCCGCCGCCCGATCCACACCAACTTGATCTGTTCCGTGCCGTCGAAGAATTCCGCCTCGATGCTGGCGTTTCCGGACTTCGGACAGGCTTCCACACTGCGGAGCCGTCCCAGCATGGTGACCTCTTCGCCGCGGCTGCAGTCGCAGGCACGTTGTGCGCCGGACGCCTGAGACGTCTCGGCCATTTCCTCGGCGTCCAGCTGCTCGAGGTCTTCGGTGAGCCTTCGAGTCAGCCGACGAAAATATCCTGCCGTGGCGGGTGCCATTGCGCGCTCCTGGAGCATGTGCGACGCGAGATCTTCGCGCCGCTCGTAGGGCTGTGTATTCGCCACTGTAGACCCATTGGTTCCCCGCAACCACACCACCGGGAGGCCGCTGTGACGCACCAGGCAGGATCAACTCATGCCCTCTGATGACCGGCCGTCCGTGGCCGTCGTGCTCCCCGGTACGGGGTCCGATGCGGACTTCGTCGCCCGTGCCTTCACCGAGCCCCTGACCAGCCGTGGAGTGCGTACGGTCGCAGTCGAACCCGATCCCCGGAGGGTCGTCGGCAGCTACCTCGACGCGCTCGACGGCGCCGCCGCACAGCACGGAAGAATCCTCGTCGGCGGGGTCTCCATCGGCGCCGCGGTGGCGTTGCAGTGGGCAGGATCACACCCCGATCGTGTCGCGGGGGTACTCGCGGCGCTGCCCGCGTGGACCGGGACCGCCGCGGACGCCCCCGCCGCCGCCAGCGCCCGGTTCACCGCCGCCCGGCTGCGGGCGGACGGCCTCGAACAGGTCACCGCCGAGATGATCGCCTCCAGCCCACCGTGGCTGGGCCGGGAACTGGCGAAATCCTGGCGATCCCAGTGGCCGCACCTCCCCGCGGCACTGGACGAGGCGTCGGAGTATCACGCGCCCGGTCTCGACGACCTCGAGCGCATCACGGCGCCGGTGGGCATCGCCGCCGCGACCGACGACGCCGTGCACCCCCTCGAGGTCGCCCGCACCTGGTCCGAACGACTACCGCACGCGGGCCTCGTCACGGTCACACTGGACGAGATCGGCGCCGATCCGGCGGTTCTCGGCTACACGTGCCTCAGCGCGCTGGACTCGATCCTGCACACGGCCTGAGCGTCGTCATCCCCGCAATCCCCCCGCAATCCCCAGCCGGACGCGGGCTCAGCGACCGAGTTGCTGCATCGCCGAACCCGATTCGCCGCGACGCTGCTGCGGCTGGGCCGGGGCCTGCGGCGGCTGCTGCTGCTCGCCCTGCGAACCCGGGGCCGGTTGCTGCGCCGGTTGCTGCGGAGCCGGTTGCTGCGGGGCGCCTCCCTGCTGCTGCGCCAGCTGCTGCTGGTGGGCGGCGGCCAGCTGCTGAGCGAGGGCGTCGGGCAGCACCACCGGCAGTGGGGTCCGCACCGGGTTCGGCTCGTTTCCCCGCTTCACCACGGTGTCACGCAGGATCGCCCGGGCGGTCGCGACGAGTTCCGAGTCGGTTGTGTTGCCACCGCTCGGTCCCGCGACCACGCAGCGCACCATCCACCGGTAGCCGTCGACGCCGATGAAGCGCAGGTCGGCGTTCGGGGTCACGGCGAACACCTCACGTCCCCACGGTCCGCTCTCGACGCTCACCGTCGCGTTGTCGTTGCGCAACGATTCGGCGAGGTCACCCGCGACCTCGCGCCACTGACCGGGAGATTTCGGGGCCGCATACGCGGCCACCGTGATGCGTCCGTGCTGGGTGACGAGATGCACGGCCTGCGGCGAACCGTCGGGCGCCATCTCGACCTGCAACTGGGCGCCCTGCGGCATCGGCACGAGGACCGAACCGAGGTCGAGGCGGGTCCCGACCTCGCCGACGGTGAGGTCGGCGCCCGACTCGAGGTCGTCGGCGTCGTACGGACCGCCGTCCACCTCGGTCACGGCGTCGTAGTCGTCCTCGTAGTCCGCGGCGTCGGCGTCGTCATCCGCGGCGTCCGTCTCCGCGTCCTCGAAGAAATCGGGCCGGTCGGCCTCGGCTTCCGCCTTCTTACGACGTCCGAACATGATCAGGCTCCTTCACTGGCATTGCCGACGAGGCTGGCGTGGCCTCCACTCGACCCGTGCCCGTCGCTGCCGCGGGTGGTGCCGTCGAGGGACTCGACCTCGACGAACGACACCAGTTCGACCCGCTGCACGAGCAGTTGGGCGATCCGGTCGCCCCGCCGGATCTCGATCGGGGTCTCGAGGTCGTGATTGATCAGGCACACCTTGATCTCGCCCCGGTATCCCGCGTCGATGGTGCCGGGGGTGTTGACCACCGACAATCCCGATTTGGCCGCCAGCCCGGATCGGGGGTGGATCAGCCCGACGGTGCCCAGGGGCAACGCGACCGCGATGCCGGTTCCGACGAGGACCCGGCGCCCCGGCTCGATGGTCACATCGGTGGTGCTGCAGAGGTCGACACCTGCGTCGCCGTCGTGCGCGCGCTGCGGAACCGGAATGCCCGGGTCCAGCCGCTGGAGGGCGACGGGCGGAATGGTGGGGGTCGCGGCGGGAGAATGGCCGGGAGATAGGTCGCTCACGTGCACCGAGCCTACTCTCAGACACCGACTATCCTGGTCGGGTGTCAGAAACGTCCCGGCCCGAAGTCGCGCCCACCGATAACGCCTCGCCCGTGCTGTACTCCGAGCGCCTGTGGGTGCCCGTCTGGTGGTGGGCAGTGGGCCTGTTCGTCGCCGGACTGCTCGCCGCGGAGGTGCACATGGGTGCGCCCGGCCTGCGCGCGTGGCTGCCGTACGTCCTGCTCCTGCCCCTGCCCGTGTGGGGGCTCGTCTGGCTCAGCCGCCTGCGGGTCGAAGTCGTCGAGGAACCGAGCGGCGTCCACCTGCGCGTCGGACAGGCGCATCTGCCGGTGGACGTCATCGCGCGGGTCGCCGAGGTACCGGGTTCGGCGAAGAGTGCGGCGCTCGGCCGTCAGCTCGACCCCGCCGCCTTCGTGCAACACCGGGTCTGGGTCAAGCCGATGGCACTGATCGTGCTCGACGACCCCGAGGACCCGACCCCCTATTGGTTGATCAGCACGCGCCGGCCCGCGGAGTTGCTGGCCGCGCTCGACCGTGCCCGCCCGCAGACGGACGGAGACTGATCGGACGGTGGGCCCCCACCGTCCGCCTCTCGAACTCGCCGCCGGTCAGGCCGCGCAGTCCCTGCACACCAGCACTCCACCCGCGTCACTGGCGAGCCGGCTGCGGTGGTGCACCAGGAAACAGCTCGAACACGTGAACTCGTCGGCCTGCTTCGGCACGACCCGCACCGACAGTTCCTCACCGGACAGATCCGCGCCGGGCAGTTCGAACGACTCCGCGGTGTCGGACTCGTCGACGTCGACAACAGCCGACTGAGCCTCGTTGCGTCGCGCCTTCAGTTCCTCCAGCGAATCCTCCGAAACCTCGTCGGACTCTGTTCGCCGCGGTGCGTCGTAGTCAGTTGCCATGTCGCCTTCCCCTCATCTTCTTCCGTGTATCCCGGCCCGTGCGACGCGTCGAACCGAGTGCCGGTCGACCGTCCACACGAAAACCGCCTCGGCGCAGACCACACCCTGCGGCTGCACAACGCTGCAGCGGATGGATACGTGCCCGGATACCAGGCTCCGGAAACATGATCTACGCCTCTTTTGTCATCTTCTGCCGACCCTCGTTCTGCATGCTTTGAACGACTGGGGCCGCCAGACAGTAGCCGAAGGAAGTACAAAAGACGTAACCGAATCGACCGATCGCGCAAATTGTCTGCTAATCGTCACCAACACCACAGCAAGCTGTGACATTCCACAACGGGGACGGGTTCGGGGTTATGACGCCGCAGGGATCTAAGGTAGGTGCCGAACCTGCGCCACGACGTGTGGCCGGGCCCTGTATCGGTGCGCTGGACGGGCGAAACGTTCGAAGCGCAGTTCGTAGGAGAGGTCGAGGCACACTGTGGTTTCACTGATCACCGAAGGCAGCCCGCTCGACGACAAGGGTCGTCCGTTCCGGCGGCGACGGGCGATGCCGATCCTCGTGGTGTTCGCGATCCTCGCCCTGCTCGGAGCCGTCGTGTGGATCGGCGTCCTCGGCGACGACGAGGACCTGGCCGCGACGGTCGACTGCAATCTTCCGCAACCGGCCGCGCAGCCGGTCGATCCCGCAGCCCCGCCGCCGCAGGCGCTGGGCGAGAGGGTCGACGGTTCGACGTTGCGGGACGTGGAGCCCGCCGCGCTGTCCGCCACGAAGGTGCGCGTGTTCAACGCCAACGGCGAGCACGGCCAGGCGGCGCAGGTGGCCGCGCAGCTGAGCGACTACGGGTTCGCGAGCGCACCCGATGTCCAGGCGGGCAACGACCCGATCTACGTCGACCAGAACATGCAGTGCCAGGGGCAGCTGCGGTTCGGCCCGAACGGCGCCGCCGCCGCGAGCGCGCTCTGGCTGGTGGCCCCGTGCGCGGAACTCATCCAGGACACCCGCACCGACGACACGGTCGATCTCGCCCTCGGAACCTATTTCCGCAAGATCTCGCCGAACGCCGACGCCGAGGAGGTTCTGCGGTCCCTGAAGGATCCGCCGTTCGGGACCCAGCCCGCACCTCTCGACATCGATCTCCTGAAGGCGGCGCGTACCGCCCGCTGCTGACCGCCGGTCACTCCTCCGGGATCGCCCTGTCCGCCCCGATCTCGGCGAACAGGGCGTCCAGCGCGTCCGCGATGCCGGGGGCCGCGGCCACCACCACCTCACCGTCCGCACTCGACGTGTGCGGCGACGGGATCCGCACGCGGGCGCCCGCCTCGGTCGCGATCAACGAGCCCGCCGCCCAGTCCCACGGGCTCAGCCCGTGTTCGAAATGGGCGTCGACACGGCCGGCCGCGACCATGCACAGGTCGAGGGCCGCCGAGCCGATCCGGCGGATGTCCCGCACCCTCGGCAGGATGTCGGCAATGAGGGCGCCCTGAACCTTGCGCCGGGCCGCGCCGTATCCGAATCCGGTGGCGAGCAACGCCATCGACACGTCGGTGACGGGGTTGCACCGCAGTGCGCTGACCCGTCCGTCGGCGTCGGTGAGGGTCGCCCCTCCGCCGCGCGCCGCCGCGTACGTCGACCGGGCCGCCACGTCGACCACGACCCCGGCGACGGACACTCCGTCGATCTGGGCGGCCACCGAGACGGCGTACGCGGGCACCCCGTACAGAAAGTTGACGGTGCCGTCGATCGGGTCGACGATCCAGCGCACGCCCGCGACGGAATCGCCCTCTCCCCCACCTTCTTCGCCGAGGATCGCGTCCTCGGAACGAAGCTCCGCGAGGCGGTCGCGGATGACCTGCTCGCTCTCGGTGTCGACGACGGTGACCGGGTCGGTGGGAGTGCTCTTCGACGCCACCGAGTCGCCGGATTCCGCTCGCGTCCCGACGATTCCGAACACCTCGGGCCGCCGTGCCCGGACGTGTGCGGCGGCCTCCTCGGCCACCGTGACGGCGACCTCGAGCAGTCGTCTGGGATCGGTGCCGACGTGGCCGGGCGCGGTGTCTGAACTCTGGGGTGCATGCACACACCCATCGGAACACACTTTCGCTGCCTCACACCACCGCTGACGGTCCGCGCTCCCCTTCCGGCGCCACAGCGTCGTCCGGTGTCATCACCCACCGAACCCGCCTCGACGCACTAGTGTGACGGGCAGCAGAAGCGCGCCCGGAGAACACGTCGTCGTCGACACGGAGGAGCACACGCCATGGCCAAAACGGGGTTCGGTGTCGACGTCGGAGGCAGCGGCGTCAAGGGTGGCGTCGTGGATCTCGAGACCGGAGAACTGATCGGCGACCGCATCAAGCTCCTCACCCCCCATCCGTCCACCCCGGAGGCGGTCGCGAAGACCGTCGCGGAGATCATCCGCCAGGCCGAATGGGACGGACCGGTCGGTATCACTCTGCCGAGCGTCGTCACCGGCGGCGTCGCACGATCCGCCGCGAACATCGACAAGGGGTGGATCGGGACCGACGCGCGCGCGCTGTTCTCGGACGCACTCGGCGGCAGGCGCGTCACCGTCCTCAACGACGCGGACGCGGCGGGGATGGCCGAGGACGCGCTCGGCGCGGGCAAGGACGCGAAGGGGGTCGTCATCCTCCTCACCTTCGGCACGGGCATCGGCTCGGCGATCCTCCACAACGGCGTACTGCTTCCCAACACCGAGTTCGGGCACATGGAGGTCGACGGCAAGGAGGCCGAGCACCGGGCGGCGTCCTCGGTGAAAGAGAAGAAGGATCTGTCGTACAAGGAGTGGGCCGCCGAGGTCAGCCGGGTGCTCACCCGGTTCGAGAACCTCCTGTGGCCGGATTTGTTCATCGCCGGCGGCGGAATCAGCCGCAAACACGAGAAGTGGATCCCCCATCTGACCAACAGGACACCCGTCGTACCTGCTGCGCTGCTCAACACGGCGGGAATCGTCGGTGCAGCGCTCGCGGTCGAAACGGGCATCGCTCCGTAACTATTTCGGATGGGTCGTTACAATGGAAGAGCCCGGCTGCGCGCCGGCGAAACCAGTAGACCTCTCCGCCGGATGACCACTCTGGCGTGACGCCGCACGACACCGTCACGAAAGGGCGTACGTGGCAGCCACCGATACACGTCAGACTGCTGATTCGACTTCAGAGTCAGGACCGGAAGCACCAGTCGCAGCGGCAGCCACCGGCACCGCTCCGGCAGCCGAGGCAGCTCCCGCGAAGAAGGCAGCGGCGAAGAAGGCCCCCGCCAAGAAGGCAGCAGCGAAGAAGGCCCCCGCCAAGAAGGCGGCGGCGAAGAAGGCGGGCGGCAAGAAGGCCACGGCCGGTAAGGGTGCGGACGGCGAGGACCTCGACGAGGATGCCGCCGACATGGAAGACATCGACATCACCGAGGGCGACCTCGCCGAGGTCGAGTCCGATGTCGTGGAGGTCGTCGCAGTCGGCGAGGACGAAGAGACCGAGGAGCCGTCCGAGAAGGACAAGGCGTCCGGCGACTTCGTGTGGGACGAGGAGGAGTCCGAAGCGCTCCGCCAGGCCCGCAAGGACGCCGAGCTGACCGCATCCGCAGACTCCGTCCGCGCCTACCTCAAGCAGATCGGCAAGGTCGCCCTCCTCAACGCCGAAGAGGAGGTCGAGCTCGCCAAGCGGATCGAGGCGGGGCTGTACGCGACCCAGATCATGCAGGAGCTGTCCGACTCCGGCGAGAAGCTCCCCGCCGCCCAGCGCCGGGACATGAGCTGGATCTGCCGCGACGGAAACCGCGCCAAGAACCACCTCCTGGAGGCCAACCTCCGGCTCGTCGTGTCGCTGGCCAAGCGCTACACCGGCCGCGGCATGGCGTTCCTGGACCTGATCCAGGAAGGCAACCTGGGCCTCATTCGTGCCGTCGAGAAGTTCGACTACACCAAGGGCTACAAGTTCTCGACCTACGCCACGTGGTGGATCCGCCAGGCCATCACCCGCGCGATGGCCGACCAGGCCCGCACCATCCGCATCCCGGTGCACATGGTCGAGGTCATCAACAAGCTCGGCCGCATCCAGCGTGAACTCCTGCAGGACCTGGGCCGTGAGCCCACGCCCGAAGAGCTCGCCAAGGAAATGGACATCACGCCCGAGAAGGTGCTGGAGATCC
The DNA here is from genome assembly GCF_017068375.1 of Rhodococcus koreensis. Taxonomy (NCBI): domain Bacteria; kingdom Bacillati; phylum Actinomycetota; class Actinomycetes; order Mycobacteriales; family Nocardiaceae; genus Rhodococcus; species Rhodococcus koreensis. Next base: position 8,093,051 of record NZ_CP070609.1, on the reverse strand, counting down.
AGCAGTACGCGCGTGAACCCATCTCCCTCGACCAGACCATCGGCGACGAAGGCGACAGTCAGCTCGGCGACTTCATCGAGGACTCCGAGGCCGTCGTGGCCGTCGACGCCGTGTCCTTCACCCTGCTGCAGGACCAGCTCCAGTCGGTGCTCGAGACGCTCTCCGAGCGTGAAGCGGGCGTCGTGCGCCTGCGCTTCGGCCTGACCGACGGGCAGCCCCGCACCCTCGACGAGATCGGACAGGTCTACGGCGTCACGCGTGAGCGCATCCGCCAGATCGAGTCCAAGACCATGTCGAAGCTGCGCCACCCGTCGCGGTCGCAGGTGCTGCGCGACTACCTGGACTGACGCACAGACTGCGATGCCCCCGGACTCCGAGCGAGTCCGGGGGCATCGTCGTTCGTGCGCCGGGGCATCCGGCGGGCACCCGTCACGCGGTGGTGCGAACCCGGATCCAGGCGCCCGCCACCGGTTCGACCACCCGTGCCGCCACCGGGCCGATGACGGCCATCAGGAGCACGTACGCGGTGGCGAGTGCCACGAGTTCGCTCTCCACTGCGCCTGCCGACAACGCCAGCCCGGCGATGACGATCGAGAACTCGCCGCGCGCGATCAACGCGACCCCGGCGCGGGCCCGGCCCAGCCGCCCGACCCCTTGCTGTTTCGCCGCCCACGCACCGGTGACCATCTTCGTCAGCGCGGTGACGACGGCGAGCAGCACGGCCCAGCCGAGGACCGGCGGAATCGCCCGGGGATCGGTGTTGAGCCCGAACACGACGAAGAACATCGCCGCGAACAGATCGCGGAGCGGCTCGAGGACGCGGCTCGCGTTGTGGGCGGTGGTGCCGGAGATCGCGATCCCCAGGAGGAAGGCCCCGACCGCGGCCGAGACCTGCATCGCCGAGCTGATCCCCGCCACCAGAAGCGCGGCACCGAGCAGCTTCAGCAGCAGGGTCTCGCTGTCCGGGCTGTCCAGCAGCGCGGACACGTAGCGGCCGTACCGCAGCGCGATCACGAGGACGACGGAGATCACGACGAGGGAGATGCCCACCGCCTCGAGTCCACCGGCGAAACTGACGCCGGCGAGCAGGGCCGTCAGAATGGGCAGGTACACGGCCATCGCGAGGTCCTCGAACACCAGGATCGACAGCACGACCGGCGTTTCCCGGTTACCGAGCCGTCCCAGGTCGCTCAGCACCTTCGCGATGATGCCCGAGGACGAGATGTAGGTGACACCGGCCATCACGACGGCACCGGTGGTCCCCCACCCCAGCATCAGGGCGACGACCGCTCCGGGCGCGGCGTTCAGGACGGCGTCCACGACACCGGCCATCCACGACCGTCGCAGCCCGGTGACGAGTTCCGATGCGGTGTACTCGAGCCCCAGCAGAAGCAGGAGGAGGACCACCCCGATCTCGCTCGCGAGGTGGCTGAACTCGCTGATGTCGCCGAGGTTGACGAATCCGCCGCTGCCGAAGCAGAGGCCTCCGAGGAGATAGAACGGGATGGGCGACATCCCGAATTGAGCTGCCAGACGGCCCAGCAGGCCGAGCGCGAAGAACACCGCGCCCAGTTCGATGAGCGCGAGCGTGGTGGTGTTCACGGGTCTGTCAGCCGTTGGCCAGGAGCTTGGCTGACGCGTCCAGTCCGTCTGTGGTTCCGACGGCGACCAGCAGGTCGCCGGAGGTGAGCAGGAAGTCGGGCTTCGGTGACGGGTACACCTGGCCCGCCCTCATGACCGCGACGATCGAGACCCCGGTGCGCGTGCGCATCGCGGTGTCGCCGAGCGGGCGGCCGTCGAATCGGGAATCTTCCTTGATGTACAGCTGCTTGGTGCGGATGCCGGGCAGGTCCCGGTGTTCCTCCTCCAGCTGCGCCACCAGTTGCGGCGCTCCCAGCAGATTGCTGAGCACGGCCGCCTCCTCGGTGGTGAGCGGCACGGACGCGGCGCAGGCGTCGGGGTCGTCGGCCTTCGACACGATCAGGTCCGTGCGGCCGTCGCGATGGGTGATGACACCGATGCGGCGACCGGCGGCGAGTTCGAAGTCCTTACGCACCCCGATACCGGGTAGTGGCGTCACTTCAACGTTCATGCCTCCACGGTAGTCCGATGGGGGTGACCAACAGCGGAAGGCTCGCGTCAGCGCCGGGCCGGGAACGTGCCGTCGGCCTCGGGGAGGTACTCCTCGACGGCGGTGACCGCCGTGACGGGCAGCGGCCCGTACAGGTGCGGGAACAGCATCGACGCCGGATCGGCCGGCACGCCCGGCTCCCACTTCACCGGCGCACCGAGCGCGTCGGGGTCGAGTCTCAGGAGGACGAGGTCCGTGCGCCCGGCGAACAACCGGTTGGCGGGCAGATGCACCTGAGCGGGTGTGGAGAGGTGCACGAATCCGTCCGCGGCGTACGCGGCGGGCACGCGAGCGCCTTCGCGTTCCGCGGCGCGCCATTCGTCGCGGCTGCAGATGTGAACGAGTTGGTCTTCGGATTTCACACGGTGAGACTAGCGTCACGGCCGAAATCGAATCAGCTGTCAGCGAACTCGGACCGATCGGTCTGTTCGCATCGGCGCTCGTCACGTCGCTGTCGGCACGTTTCGGGCCGGTTTCGTGTGTGATGCAACACTGAGAAACGCCGTCGGGAACAACGCGTAAACCCCAAACGTCTGACAGAGTAGATCCACCGCGCCACCCCCGACGCGGCGGACCAAGGCCCCAGGCACTCGGCATCAGTCGAAAGCCAGTACGGAGGAGTCATGCCCGGAACACTGACCAGCCCCCCGTTGACCGCAGCCGACCGGTGCGACCGGTGCGGTGCGGGAGCCCGCGTTCGCGCGGTCCTTCCGACCGGAGGAGAGTTGCTCTTCTGCGGTCACCACGCCAACGAGCACGCAGACCGTCTTCGCGAGATGAACGCCACGATCGTGTCCGAAGCCGAAGCTGCAATCTGATACGTCAGCCCGGGTGACCCGTCCCAGGCTCACCTCTTTCAGCAACAAGAGACCGGCGAGTGCAGTGCACTCGCCGGTCTCTTGTGCGTTCGCGTCACGCGGTGACGGGGGTCACCACTGCCGCAGGGTGGAGATCCGCTCGGTGAGCTGCTCGACGGTGGCGATGGCCGTGGGCGGTCCCCCGCAGACCCGGCGGAGTTCGCCGTGGATCGTGCCGTGCGGCTTGCCCGTCCGGTGGTGGTGCATCGCGACGAGACTGTTCAATTCGCGGCGCAGTTGCGCGAGCTGCCCGGCGGCAGCCACCCGGTCCGCGACCTGTGGAACCGGCGTGTGCGCGGGCGCGGGCGCGGCGGGCTCCTGCTTGTCCAGCTGCTCCGACTGACGCTGACGCAGCAGGGCCCGCATCTGATCGGCGTCGAGCAGACCGGGCAGACCCAGGTAGTCGGCCTCCTCGTCGGATCCCGAGAACGTGGCCGTCCCGAAGGACGAGCCGTCGTAGATCACCTGATCGAGCTCGGCATCGGCACCGAGTGAGGTGAACGCCTTCTCCTCCTCGCCGAGTTCGTCCTTCTGCTTGTTCGCGTCGGCGAGCAGGTCGTCGTCGAAGCCGTCCTTCTCCCGGTGCGGCTTGCCGAGCACGTGGTCGCGCTGCGCCTCCAGCTGGCTGGCCAGGTCGAGGAGCACCGGCACCGACGGGAGGAACACGCTCGCGGTCTCACCCTTGCGGCGGGACCGCACGAAACGACCGATCGCCTGCGCGAAATAGAGCGGGGTCGACGCGCTGGTGGCGTACACGCCGACGGCCAGGCGGGGGACGTCGACGCCTTCCGACACCATGCGGACGGCGACCATCCACTTCTGGGTGCTCGCGCCGAACTCGGCGATCCGCTTGGACGCCGTCGGGTCGTCGGAGAGGACCACGACCGGGTCTTCGCCGGTGACCGCCTTCAGGGTCTGCGCGTAGGCACGGGCGACGGTCTGGTCGGTGGCGATCACCAGGCCGCCCGCGTCGGGCATGCCGCCGGTGCGCAACTGTCCGAGGCGGGTGTCGGCGGCGTGCAGGACCGCGGGAATCCAGTCACCCGACGGGTCCAGGGCGGTGCGCCACGCCCGGGCCGTCTGTTCCGCGCTGAGCGGCTCCCCGAGCCGCGCGGAGAACTCCTCGCCCGCATTGTTCCGCCAGCGTGCCTCGCCGGAGTACGCGAGGAACACGACGGGCCGGACGACGCCGTCCGCGAGCGCGTCCGAGTACCCGTAGGAGTGATCCGCCTTCGAGCGCATCAGACCCTCGCGGTCGGGTTCGTACGTCACGAACGGGATCGCGCTGTCGTCGCTGCGGAACGGCGTACCGGTCAGGGCCAGACGGCGGGTGGCGTCACCGAATGCCTCCCGGATGGCGTCACCCCAGCTCTTCGCGTCGCCACCGTGGTGGATCTCGTCGAGGATGACCAGCGTGCGCCGGCTCTCGGTGCGGACCCGGTGCTTGAACGGGTGGGAGGCGACCTGCGCGTACGTCACCACGACACCCTGATAGTCGCTGGACGTCTGCCCGGTCGAGTTCGAGAAGTACGAGTCCAGCGCGATGCCGTTGCGCGCCGCGGACTCCGCCCACTGGTGCTTGAGGTGCTCCGTCGGCGCGACCACCGTCACCTGGTCGACGGTCCGGTCGCGCAGCAACTCCGACGCGACGCGCAGCGCGAAGGTGGTCTTACCGGCGCCCGGCGTCGCGACCGCGAGGAAATCCTGCGGTCCGGTGGACAGGTACTTGGTCAGCGCACGACGCTGCCAGGCGCGCAGCGATCCCGCGGGCCTGGCTGGTTCGGTCTGTGCGAGGTAGGCCTCGGTACCCACGATCTGCGCGGCCTCGGTTTCCACTGTCGGCGCCGACTGGGAGCCCACTGTCTCAGCACTCACGGGCTGCCCTCCGCTGGCATGGCACTGTTTGCTCGCACTCCTCGGTATCGATCGACACATCCGGTCCAGACCCGAAGGCGCTGTCCGTCAAGGAGCCTAGCGCCCGGATCCGACGCGAACCGCATTCGCGAGTTCCGATACTGACAGATTTGTCGCGACACGAGGACAGCAGCGGTGGGCAACCGGGCGTGTCGTCAGGGATGCTGGAAACATCATGACCGAAACACCCTCGACAACACCGCAGAGTGGCGGTGATCCACCCCGGTCCGGGTGGCATCCGCTACGTCGCGCACTGAGCGTGATCGGTCGCACAGCGAGCAAGGCGTGGGACGATTCGATCTTCGGGAAGGCGGCCACGGCGGCCTTCTGGCAGACACTGTCGCTGCCCCCGCTCCTGCTCGGACTCCTCGGCATGCTCGGCTACGTCGGCGGGTGGTTCGGACCCGACACGGTCGACATCATCCAGTCGAAGATCATCAACTTCAGCGGGACCGTGTTCAGCGACAGCGTCGTCGAACAGATCATCCGCCCGACGGTCGGGGACGTCCTCCAACGGGGACGTCCCGAGATCGTGTCCCTGAGTTTCCTGCTGTCCCTCTGGGCGGGCTCGTCGGCCATCTCCACGTTCGTGGACTCGATCGTCGAGGCCCACGGCCAGCAGGAGGCGCGGCACCCCGTGTGGCAGCGCCTGTTCGCGCTGCTGCTCTACGTGATGTTCCTGATTCTCGCCGTGTTCACCCTGCCGCTGGTCGCGCTGGGGCCCACACTCGTCGGGAGGGTGCTCCCGGAGGCGTGGCGCACGATCGGGACGGAGATCGTCGACACGTTCTACTACCCCGGCGTGGGACTGCTGCTCATCGTCGGCCTGACGACGCTGTACAAGGTGGCGCTCCCCCGGTCGCTGCCCTGGCACCGGCTGCTCGGCGGCGCGCTCGTCGCGGGAGTGTTCTTCCTCGGCGCGAGCACCTGCCTGCGCCGCTACCTCTCGTGGGTGGCGGGAACCGGGTACACGTACGGGGCGCTGGCCACGCCGATCGCGTTCCTTCTGTTCACGTTCTTCCTGGGTTTCGCGGTGGTGCTCGGCGCCGAGTTCAACGCCACCGTGCAGGAGTTCTGGCCTGCCAGGGCGACCCGCATCGACCAGATGCGGGACTGGATCGCCGCGCAGGCCGAGAGTTCACCGTCGGCGGGTCCGGTGACCAGCCTCACACGCCGCATCGCCACCGGGCCGATCAAGGTCGTCGGCGACCGCAACCGTCCCGATCCGGCCGGGCAAGGGTCCGGGAACGACGAAAAGCCCGACGGCCCGGTACGAGAATCTCCCGAGCCACCGGGTGTGCGGCGAGCGCCGGCGAAGCCTCAGTCGCCCTTGCGCAATCCTTCGTAGATCTTCTTGCAGTCGGGGCAGACCGGCGATCCCGGCTTCGCGGATTTCGTCACCGGAAACACCTCGCCGCACAACGCGACGACGTGAGTGCCCATGACGGCGCTCTCCGCGATCTTGTTCTTCTTCACGTAATGGAAGAACTTGGGAGTGTCGTCATCGGTCGACTCGTCGGTGGTGACGTCGGGCCGTTCCTTGGTTTGAGTGCTCACCCCTCAATAATGCCGCAACCGGCCAGTGATCCCACCCCCCGTGTGCATTTGCCGCCCGACAGTGGAACAGTGGAGACATGGCACGAAGTGCAGGGTTCGGTGGGTCCCACGACGCCGGCTCACCGAGTAATCCGGTTCTCATCACCGAGGCAGCGCGATCCATCGAGGATCAACACCGTGCCCGTGTCCGCAAGTACCTGCTCATCATGTCGTTCCGGTTCCCGGCGCTGATCTTCGCGGCGGTGGCGTACGGCATCTGGGAGAACCCGTGGATCTCGATGGCGATCATCGGCGTGTCGATCCCGCTGCCGTGGATCGCGGTCCTCATCGCGAACGACCGGCCGCCGCGCACCAAGGACGAGCCCAGCCGGTACGACCACCGCGACTCGCCGTCCACGGCCCTTCCCGCGCCGCCGCACCACACGATCGAGGGCTGACGCCGTCGGGCGTCCTGCAACAATGCACGGGTGAACCGTGACGAACTGCTGTCGATCTGCCCATCTCTGCGTGCGGCCCTCCTCCGCAATCGGTACGACACGGACACCCTGCTCGATGCGCTCGGCCCCGAGGTCCACGCGGCGTTGAGCCGCAACGAACCGGTCCCGGTGCGCCGGGCCAGCGCGTCCTGCGGCGAACTCGGCACCCTGATCCGCCTGTTCCTGCTCACCGACGACTGTCCCGCCGGCGAGGTGGCCGAAGCGCTGGCCCCCCTCGCGGTCGACGACGCCCTCGCCGCAGGCCTGCTCGAATCCGAGGGCGACGTCGTCCGGGCCGCCCTCGACCTGCGGCCGCTGGACATCGGCGGCGGCAACCGCTGGGTGCTCTCCGACCTCGACGGCTCCCTCCGCCCCCGCGAGACGCCCGTCGACCACGTCATCGGCGTCGGGCACGCGTCGCTGTCGCTGCTGCAGGCCACCCCGACCGCACCGGTCGGGACGTTGCTCGACATCGGGACCGGGTGCGGCATCCAGGCCCTGCACGGCGCGTCCTACGCCGACGCGATCACGGCGACGGATCTGAACGTCCGGGCGGTGGACCTGGCGGCCGTCACGGCGGCGCTCAACGAGCAGGAGGTGGAACTGCTCGCCGGGTCGTGGTTCGAGCCGGTCGAGGGCCGCACGTTCGATCAGGTCGTGGCCAATCCGCCGTTCGTCGTGAGCCGCGCCACGGTGGGCCACACCTACCGCGACTCCGGCCTCGACCTCGACGGCGCGAGTGAACTGATGATCTCCCGCGTGGCCGACTACCTCGCGCCCGGCGGCACGGCGGCGCTGCTGGCGTCGTGGATCCACGTCGAGGGCGAGGACTGGCGTGCCCGGGTGGCGTCCTGGCTGCCGGCCCACGGGATCGACGCGTGGGTGGTGCAGCGGGACGTCGCGGACCCGGCCCTGTACGTCGGCACCTGGATGCGGGACGGCGGCCTCGACACCCGCGACCCGGCCACTGCCACGATCGCCGGGGACTGGCTGGACCACCTCGCGAGCGCGGACGTGGAGGGGGTCGGTTTCGGGTTCGTCTACCTGCGCCGGACCGACGCACCCACCGATCTGATGGCGGAAGACCTCACCCACGGCTTCACCGATCCGCTCGGCGCGGAGGCGCTCGCGTACTTCGATCGGGTGGCGTGGCTGCGCGACCACGACGTGCTCACCGCCCGGTTCCGCGTCGAGGAGAGCACCGCCCTGGAGCGGGTGTTCCTGCCCGGCGACGAGGGATGGACGCAGGTGGTCGCCCGGTTGCACCGGGGAAACGGCCCGGCGTGGCAGCACGAGGTCGACGATCTCGTCGCCTCGCTCGTCGCGGGCATGCGCGGCGACGGCCTCGTACTGGGCGAACTGATCGAACTCCTCGCCGCCGCGCACGGGGTCGACGCGGAAGAACTCGCGCAGTCGGCGGTGCCGCTCGTGCACGCCCTCGTCCGGCACGGACTGGTGCTCCCCGCGTAGCCGCCGGGTTCCCGATCCGTCCCCCTTATACGTGTTCTCAGCAACTTCTCAGGACCGAATCGAGGAACCCGCAGGTCACAGCCTCTTCGTAAATTACCGGCCGGGAACTTTCCCGGGCCGTCGGTGCGTTGATCCATATGAGACACCACCGATGAGGAGGCAAGTCATGACAAGCCCCAGCACCACTACTCGCATTCGCCCCAGCGCTGCCGATCTGGACGCCCAGAGCCCCGCTGCCGACCTGGTCCGCGTCTACCTGAACGGCATCGGCCGCACAGCGCTGCTGACGGCCGCAGACGAGGTGGAACTGTCCAAGCGAATCGAGGCTGGGCTGTACGCAGCGCACATCATGGAGACCGGGAAGCGCCTCTCCCCCGCCAAGAAGCGCGACCTCGCGACGGTCGTCCGGGAAGGACAGTCTGCCCGCGCGCACCTCCTCGAGGCCAACCTGCGGCTCGTCGTGTCGCTCGCGAAGCGGTACACCGGTCGCGGCATGCCCCTGCTGGACCTCATCCAGGAGGGCAACCTCGGCCTGATCCGCGCGATGGAGAAGTTCGACTACGCGAAGGGGTTCAAGTTCTCGACGTACGCCACCTGGTGGATTCGTCAGGCGATCACCCGCGGCATGGCCGACCAGAGCCGCACGATCCGGCTCCCAGTGCACCTCGTGGAGCAGGTCAACAAACTGGCCCGCATCAAGCGTGAACTGCATCAGCAACTCGGGCGTGAGGCGACCGACGACGAACTGGCCGAGGAATCGGGAATCCCGGCGCACAAGATCGCGGATCTCCTCGACCACAGCCGCGACCCGGTGAGCCTCGACATGCCGGTCGGCAACGACGAGGAAGCCCCGCTGGGCGACTTCATCGAGGATTCCGAGGCCACGTCCGCGGAGAACGCCGTGATCGCCGGCCTCCTGCACAGCGACGTGCGCACCGTGCTCGCCACCCTTGACGAACGTGAGCAGCAGGTCATCCGCCTGCGTTACGGACTCGACGACGGTCAGCCGCGCACCCTCGACCAGATCGGCAAGCTCTTCGGGCTCTCCCGCGAGCGTGTCCGTCAGATCGAGCGCGAGGTGATGGGCAAGCTGCGCCAGGGCGACCGCGCCGAGCGGCTGCGCTCCTACGCCAGCTGACCCCCAGTCCACCACCGATTCAGCGCCGGTGCCGGTCGTACGCGACCGGCACCGGCGCTGTGCCGTGCGGGGAGCTTCTGTCTGCGGGACCGTGTGTCGGGTCAGCGCAGCCGGCGGGGTCCGAGGTCGGCGACGCTGGGCTCAGGGCCGATCCGCACGCGCGAATCGGTGACCAGCGCGCCCTCGGCGGACGCGAGCACCGGTTCGCAGGCCAGTTCCCGCACCTCCGGCAGGTCGTCGGCGAGAGCGGAGATCCGCTGTACGAGGTCGACGAGGGCCGATTTGTTCACCGGCACCGCGCTGCGGTAGCCGGACAGCAGCGGCGCGGCCTTCGGTGCGTCGATCAGCTCCGCCGCGGCGTCCTCGGTGAGGGGCAGCACCCGGTAGGCGCGGTCACCGAGCAGGTCGGAGATCACGCCGGCGAGCCCGAACGAGATGAGCGAGCCGAACGACGGGTCGTCCTGCACGCCGACGACGCAGCCGATTCCCTTGGTGGCCATCCGCTGCACGTGGAGCAGGGGTTCACCGGATGCGGCGGCGAGGTCGCGGTAGGCCCAGCGGACCGAGTCCGGTCCGACGAGGTCGAGGCGGACGCCGCCGAGGTCGGGCCGGTGCCGCCACTGTTCCCCCGTCGCCTTCACCGCCACCGGGTATCCCAGTTCCTCGGCGGCCTGCACGGCCTCCTCCTCGGTGGTGGCGGACCGGAATTCCACGACGTCCACGCCGTAGCACGCGAGGAGTTGCGACGCCTCGAAGTCCGACAGCCAGCGTCCGGACGACGCCCCGAGCCAGCCGTCGACCAGCGCTTTCGCCCGCTCCGGATCGATTCCGTTGGGGCGCAAGACTTTCGAGGACGGCTTACTCTTCCAGGCCGAGTACCGCCAGGCCCGCGCCAGCGCCAGCGCCGCGCGTTCCGGACCCGGATAGGACGGCACCGAACCGCGCGTCGGATGCCCGTCCTCACCCCGGACCGCCAGGACGTCGGGCACACCCTCCGCCGCGAGGAACGTCGTGAGGACGGGTTTGTCGGCGTCCCGCACCGCTTCCCGCAGCGCCTGGGCATACGGTTCGGCGGGCACGGCGACCGGGGGAACGAACACGGCGATCACCGAATCGACGTCGAAGGACGCGAGCGCCGTCCGCACCGCCGTCGCGAATTCCTCGGGACCGGCCTGCGGGCCGAGGTCGACGGGGTCGCCGACCTGCAGACCCTCGCTGCGGGCCGCGTCGGCCGCCAGGACACCGAGCGCGGTGGAGTTCCCGACCACGGCGAGCCGGGGGCCTGCGGGCAGCGGCTGGTACCCGAACAGCAGCGCACAGTCGAACAGCTGCGAGATCGACCCGACCTGCACCACCCCGGCCTGCTCGAAGAGTGCACGCACGATCGAATCGTCCATCTCGCCGCCGCTGGCCGCCAGCGCGGGCGGGACGGCGTGCCGCCCACTCTTGACCGCGACGATCGGCTTGTTTCTCGCCACCCTCCGCGCGATGCGCGAGAACTTGCGGGGATTGCCGAAGCTCTCCAGATACAGCAGCACGACCTCGGTGGCCGGGTCCGAATCCCAGTACTGCAGCAGGTCGTTGCCGGAGACGTCGGCGCGGTTGCCTGCAGAGACGAACGCGGACAACCCGATTCGGCTCCGCGCGGCCTCGTCGAGGATGGCGATGCCGAGGGCGCCGGATTGGCAGAAGAATCCGACGTTGCCGGGGCTCGGCAGCACCGGCGCGAGGGTGGCGTTCAACGACACCTCTCGGTCGTTGTTGGCCACGCCGAGCGCGTTCGGACCGATCAGCCGCATCCCGTGTGCGCGGGCGGCGTGGACGAGGCGGCGCTCGGACTGCCGTCCGTCCATTCCGGTTTCACTGAATCCCGAGGACACGACGACGAGGGCCTTGACCCCCTTGTCCAGGCAGTCGTCGAGAACGGCGTTGATCGATTCGGCGGGGACGGCGACGACCGCGAGGTCCACCTCGTCGGGGATGTCCCGGACCGTCGGGTACGCCCGCACCCCGTGGACCGAACGGTGCTCGGCGTTGACCGGATACACCGGGCCGGTGAATCCGGCCCGCAGCAGGTTGGTCAGGACGGCGTTGCCGACCTTCGCCCGGTCGGTGGACGCGCCGATCACCGCGACCGAACGCGGACTGAGCACGTTGCGCATACTCCGCGCCTCGGCGGCCCGCTCGCGGGAATTGCGCACGGACACCATCGCTTCCGTGGGGTCGATCGCGAACTCGAGCCTGAGCACGCCGCCCTCGAAGCTGCGACTCACCTGATATCCCGCCTCACGGAAGACGGTCACCATGTTCCGGTTCTCCGCGAGGACCTCGGCGACGAACATCGTCAGACCGCTCTCCGCGGCCGCCGCGGCCAGGTGCTCGAGCAGGATCGGCCCGAGTCCGCGGCCCTGGTGCGCGTCGGCGACGACGAATGCCACCTCCGCGGATTTGCCGTCCCCCTCGCCGGTGAGCCGCTCGTACCGGCCGACGGCGATGATCTCGTCCCCCAGCAGCACCACGAACGCGACCCGGTCGTGGTGGTCGACCGTGGTGAAATGAACGACGTCCCGTTGCGACATGGTCGGGTAGGGACCGAAATACCGTAGATAGCGGGTGCGTTCGGACAGCTTGGAGTGGAACGCAACGAGTTTGTCGGCGTCCTCGGGCACGATCGGCCGCAGCGCGACCGCCCCGCCGTCCGCCGCGAGCACGTCGGCGACCCAGTGCCGCGGGTAGTTGTGCGCGGGGTCGGGTTTCCCCGTCGCCCCGGCACTACCCGACGACTCAGTGCTGCCCGTCTCCGCGCCGCCCGACGACTCCGTGGCGCCGGTCGTTTCGCTGTCGTCCGCCTGCTCAGTCACGGGGATCCTCCGGGTCGAGTCCGAGTAGCGGGAAGCAGGCGCGGCGGGTGGCGATGACGGCGGAGTCGATCCGCGTCAGTGCGCGGTCGACCGACGGAATCCCGGTTTCCGGTGTGCCACCGGGACCGTCCCACGGCAGGTAGTCGACCTCCCCGCCGTCGCCCATGGTGTCCGGCAGGTCGACGCTGGGCGCGAGGGCGTGAGCCCGCTCCTGCCAGGCCTCGGGCACGGCACGGGCCGTGTCGATCTCCCGGTCGAGCGCCGCGGCGATCAGGTGGGTCCACGCACGCGGAACGACCCGGACGAGGCCGTAACCGCCGCCGCCGACGGCGAGCCAGCGCCCCTCGGCGTAGCGGTCGGCGAGGTCGCGCATCGCGAGGAACGCGGCCCGCTGGCCGTCTACGGTCAGCGCGAGGTCGGCCAGCGGGTCCTCCCGGTGGCTGTCGACACCGCACTGACTGATCACGATCTGCGGCCGGAACGCGGCGAGGGCACCCGGCACGACGGCGTGGAAACCACGCAGCCACAACGCGTCGACGGTGCCGGGCAGCACGGGCAGGTTGATCGCCGTGCCCTCCCCCGATCCCTCGCCGACTTCGCTCGACCACCCCGTGTTGGGCCAGAGGGTTGCCGGGTGCTGGTGCAGCGAGATCGTCAGGACCCGCGGGTCGTTCGCGAACGCGTGCTGGACGCCGTCACCGTGGTGTGCGTCGACGTCGATGTAGGCGATCCGGTCGAAACCGTTGTCCAGCAGCCAGGAAACGGCTATGGCGACATCGTTGTACACACAGAAGCCGGAGGCCCAGTCGGGCATGGCGTGATGCATGCCGCCGCCGATGCTGACGGCGCGGCGGGTGCGGCCCGCGGCGATCTCCTGCGCCGCGGCGAGGGATCCGCCGGCGAGGATCGCGCTCGCCTCGTGCATCTGGGGGAAAACGGGATTGTCCTCCGTGCCGAGCCCGTGCGGTGCCTCCGCGCCGAGCACACCGGACGTCGCGGAGTGACCGGCCTGTTTGACCGCTTCGATGTACGCGGGAGTGTGGATCCTCAACAGATCTGCGTCCGAGGCGGCGGCGGGCCGCAACAGTTCGACTCCCTCCAGAGTCCCGAGGCTGCGCGCGAGCGACATGGTCAGCTCGAGCCGCGTGGGATTCATCGGATGGTCCGCACTCCACCGATAACTGAGATAGTCCGGACTCCACACGACTGCACGGTTCGATACCAGTGCAGCCGAATCCTCCCCGGAACTGAACGACGCGGTCATGGACTCACGCTACTGGTCCCCCGTGGAGGGTGTCAGCAGACCCCGCCGGACCGGCACCGACGCGCGGCGGGGACGGACGGCGCCGGTGCCGGGCAATCACCGGTAGAATCAACCGAGACGAAGGGGTGTGAGTGTGAAGGATCTGGTCGACACCACGGAGATGTACCTCCGGACGATCTATGACTTGGAAGAAGAGGGCGTCGTCCCACTTCGAGCACGTATTGCCGAACGACTCGAGCAGAGCGGTCCGACGGTCAGCCAGACCGTCGCCCGGATGGAACGTGACGGCCTTCTCCTGGTCGCCGGTGACCGCCACCTGGAACTGACGGAGAAGGGCCGCGAGCTTGCGGTGTCCGTGATGCGGAAGCACCGCCTGGCCGAACGACTCCTCGTGGACGTCATCGGTCTCCGGTGGGAAGAGGTTCACGCGGAGGCGTGCCGGTGGGAGCACGTCATGAGCGAGGAAGTGGAGCGGCGCCTGGTGGAGGTGCTCAACAACCCCACCACCTCGCCGTACGGCAACCCGATTCCGGGACTGGCTCTGCTTGGGCTGGACCGCCCGGTCGACCCCCCGGAGACGCTCATCCGCCTCACGGACGTGCCGCCCGGCAAGCCGACCGCGGTCGTCGTCCGCCGTCTCGCCGAGCACGTCCAGTCGGATCCGGACGTCATCGGACAGTTGCGTGAGGCGGGCGTCGTTCCGGACGCGCGCGTCACCGTCGAGACCAAGCCCGGGTCGGTCACGATCACGGTGCCCGGCCACAGCGGGTTCGATCTGTCCGAGGAGATGGCGCACGCCGTCCAGGTGAAGCAGGTTCAGGGATAGTCGATGAAACTTCTGGTCACCGGCGGCGCCGGCTATGTCGGCAGCGTCTGCAGCACGGTCCTGCTCGAACGAGGACACGAGGTCGTCGTCATCGACGACCTGTCGACGGGTAATGCCGACGCGGTGCCGCTCGGTGCCGAGTTCATCGAGGGCGACGTCGCGGACGTGGCGGCGGAGGTGCTGGGCACGAGCGGCACTCCCCGGTTCGACGGGGTGCTGCACTTCGCCGCGCAGTCGCTCGTCGGCGAGTCGGTCCAGTACCCGGAAAAGTACTGGCGCGGCAACGTCGTCACCACGCTCGAACTCCTCGAGGCCATGCGGCACTCGGGGACGCAGAAACTCGTGTTCTCGTCGACGGCCGCGACGTACGGCGAACCGGAGCACTCGCCGATCACGGAGGCCGATCCGACGCGTCCCACCAACCCGTACGGGGCGACGAAGCTCGCGATCGACCATGCCATCACCTCGTACTCGGTGGCGCATTCGCTCGCGGCGACCAGCCTGCGGTATTTCAACGTCGCGGGAGCGTACAAGTCGGCCGGCGAGAACCGGGTCGTCGAAACGCATTTGATTCCTCTCGTGCTCCAGGTGGCGCTCGGCCAGCGGGAGAAGATCTCGATCTTCGGAACCGACTGGCCCACCCCGGACGGAACGGCGATCCGCGACTACATCCATGTGCTCGACCTCGCCGAGGCGCACGTGCTGGCCTTGGAGTCGTCGATCGAGGGCAGGCACCGCATCTACAATCTCGGTAGCGGCGCGGGTTTCAGTGTGCGCGAAGTCATCTCGGCGTGCGCGCGGGTCACCGGGCTCCCCATCGCGGTCGAGGACGCGCCGCGCCGGGCAGGCGATCCCGCCGTGCTCGTCGCGTCGAGTGATCGTGCGATCGCGGAACTCGGGTGGCGGCCGGAGCACACGGACCTCGACGAGATCGTCGCCGACGCCTGGACCTACCTGCAGGAGCTGGGCGACCGGTCGCACGCGGCACGTCGTTGACGCGGGCTCAGCCGGCGAGCGGCGGGGGCAGCACGACACCGACCGCGCTCGCGCGTTCGTAACCGACGTCGGCCAGTCCCCGCACCTCGGCCGGCCGCATTCCGCTGTGCAGTGCACCGTCCAGCAGGGTGGCCAGCCTGTGCCCCGGCTCCGAGTCCAGCGCGGCGGCCAATGCGATGCCGGCGAACGGCCCGTCCCCCCGCAGGTAGGCGCTGTAGCCGAGCAGCGCCGCCGGGTTCGCGCGTTCCGGGTCGGGAAGGTTGCGGGCCAGGAGAATCCACAGTTGCTCGGCATCGTCGGCGTACGGGCCCACGGCGAGTGCGAGCACGCTGTCCCGGACGGTGACGTTGTCCAGTGCGAGCGCGAGTTCCGCGTACTCCGGCGCGAGGAGCCTCTCACCGGACGACACCCGCGCCACGTGTGTCAGCACCAGTTCGAGCTCGAGTCGGTGGCAGCGATCCGGCATGGGCGACCGCTCGGCCAGTTGCCTTCGCAGAAGCGACGACGGGCGGCCACGTTCGATGAGGGCGGCAATCTGCATCCGTTCGAGCACCGGCCCCACCTCGATCGTGGCCTCCATCTCCTCGCGCGAGGCGCGGATGGGCTTGCCCTCGAGGACCCGCGCGAGCGCGACGCGGGACGACGCCGGATCGGACTGGACACCGTAATTGCCGCCGAAGAAGCTGAACCATGCACCGCCCGAAGCGATCTCCGCCGTGAGGAAGACGTCGAGAAGGTCGGTCGGCGTGAATTCGAGGAGCTCCTCGAATTCGTCGACGATCGCGGACAATTCGTCGAGGCAGAGCGCGGACGGGCCGGTGACACGGTCGTCGACGAGAACCAGGATCACCCCGCCGGCGCGGTCGCGCTCACAGACGGTGGCGAACTGGCCCAGCGCCGCGCACATCGTCGGGCTCGGCCCTCCGGCACCTCCGAGGACCAGGTCATGTCTCATGACGGCGCCGACCGACGAGTTGCGCTTCCCGGTCAGGCACACCGCCACGATCGACCGGGCCGGCCGGAATCCGAGCAGTGCGGGAATCGAGGCGAGGAGGTCGTCCGGAGCGGACAGCGTGACCGTGTGCTGCTGCGGGGGCGGTTCCCCGCCGGGATCGTCGGAGAAGCCGGAACCGTGGGGCAATGCGGGTGTCGTCATGCCCCAGACTCTGTCGGGTCGACCCCGCGGGGGCCGGCGGGCGAGCTGGGCAAACACAGAGGGCTGTGGATGGGCGACGGGTTGTGGACAACCCGGCCGCCGCGCCGGGCGGACGCGCCGTTCGTCCGAGAAGTCGTCGGAGCCCTGTGCTAGGGCCCGCTCAGCTGTTCTGCACCTTCTGCACGGCGGCGGTGAACACTTCGTCGAGCGCGACGGTGTCGGCCTTCGCATCGCCGAACGACATGAAGGTCGCGGACACCCGCACGTCGCCCACCTGCGCGATCAGCGTCACCATCGACTGGGTGACCTGTTCGCTCCCGGTGCCGGATTTGACGGTCCGCCGCAGCGCGAGGGTGTCGTCCGCCCGGACGGGAGGGGCCGGAGTGATCTCGGTGGTGACGGTGGACTCGGCCCCGTTGTCCGTCACGGTGACCTCACCGCACCTCTTCGTCTGTTCCGCCAGGTCGTCGAGGGGTGTATCGGTCCTGGCGAGCTCGACCGAGATCGTCGAGCGGCTCGCATTGTCGGTACCGACCGCCATGACCGTGCCGGTCGGTCCGTAGTCCTGTGCAGGCGGCGCACAGTCCGCGGGGTCGACCACCGCGCCCTGCGGAACCCCCGTCAGGTCGGGCGCCGCCATCGACACGGCCTGAGCGGGCAGGACGATCGCCTCGTAACGGGCGGGGAAGTCGGCCGGATCGACCAGCAGCTTCGACAGTCCCTTTCCGGACGGCGAACCCGCCACGATGGTGGTGCTCGGCTGCGGTTCACCGGAGACGGTCGAGGCACACCCGGCGAGAATCGCTGCCGCGGCCAGCGCGACCACCGGGGCGACGGCCGTCCGTACCGCTGTGCGCCGAGATGTCACCGTCGTCCTCCCGTGTCGGATGTACCCTCTCCGCCACTCTGCCACGCCGGCACACCGACAGCGGGGAGGCTGCGGCTCAGCTGCCGCGGGCGATCCATTCCTCCAGATGCGGGGCCTCGGTGCCGATGGTGGTGCCGTCGCCGTGCCCGGTGCGGACCGTCGTCGACGCCGGCAGCGCGAACAGGCGATCGCGAATGGATCCGATGATCGTCGGGAAGTCCGAGTAGGAGCGCCCGGTGGCTCCCGGACCGCCCGAGAACAGGGTGTCGCCGCTGAACAACTCCCCCACCTCCGGCAGATACAGGCAGCAGGAACCGGGAGAATGCCCGGGCGTGTGGAGCACGCGGAGGTCGGTCCCGGCCACCGCGATCTCCTGCCCGTCCTCGATCGGCGTGTAGGCGACGGCGGGGTGCGTCTGCTGCCACAACACGTCGTCGGCCGCATGGAGGAAGAGCGGGGCGTCCAGTGCCGCGGACAGTTCGGGGGCCACGGTGACGTGGTCGTTGTGACCGTGGGTGCAGACGATCGCCCGGACGCGCCTGCCGCCGACGGCCGCGACGATCGGGGCGGCGGTATGAGCTGCGTCGATCACCACGACTTCGGCGTCGTCACCGACGATCCACACGTTGTTGTCGACGTCCCAGGTGCCACCGTCGAGGCTGAAGGTGCCGGAGGTGACCACTCGGTCGATGCGCACGCTCACGACTCGACCTTCGATCGCCGTATCGCTCGTACCCGTATCGCTCGTACCCGTGTCGACATCGCGCACCTCCAGGGTCGTCCGTCTCGGATCGTGCCGTTCCTCACATTGCCACAGACCGTGCGCGGGATCTCGCTGTGGGCGAACACCGGAGGCCGTCCGGCGGGAATTATCGGTCGCGCGTGGCGTGTTCCCCCAGAGCAGGGCCTCCGAGAGCAAAGTCCGACGTATCGATGCCGGAGACGATAGGGGACACTGGAGGCCAGGCACGAAGGAGAAGAGGTCTGTAATGGACGAACAGTCGAAGATGTACGAGCTGGAGTTCCCGGCACCGCAGCTGTCCTCCGCGGACGGGCAGGGACCCGTGCTGATCCATGGACTCGAGGGCTTCTCCGACGCAGGCCACGCCGTCAAACTCGCCACGACGCATCTCCGCGAGAGTCTCGAGAGCGAACTCGTCGCCTCCTTCGCGGTCGACGAGCTCGTGGACTACCGCTCCCGTCGGCCCACGATGACGTTCAAGGCCGATCACTTCTCGGACTACGACCAGCCCGAGCTGAACCTGTATGCGCTGAAGGACACGGCGGGTACCCCGTTCCTGCTGCTGGCCGGCATGGAGCCCGATCTGCGCTGGGAGCGGTTCACGACGGCGGTGCGCCTGCTGGCCGAGCAGCTCGGTGTGCGCCGGACCGTGGGCATCAACGCCATCCCGATGGCCATCCCGCACACCCGCCCGCTCGGTGTGACCGCACATTCCACCAACAAGGACCTGATCAAGGACCACCAGCGCTGGTCGGGTGAATTGCAGGTGCCGGGCAGCGCGTCCTCGCTGATCGAGTTGCGGATGGCGCAGCACGGGCACGAGTCGGTGGGATTCTCGGTTCACGTTCCCCACTACCTGGCTCAGACGGACTACCCGGGGGCGGCGGAAACCCTCCTCGAGAATGTGAGTGACGTCACCGACCTGGATCTGCCACTGGCCGCGCTCGGCGAGGCCGCCGCCCGCGTCCGCGAACAGGTCGACGAGCACATCGCAGGTAACGACGAGGTACAAACCGTCGTCCACGCCCTGGAACGTCAGTACGATGCCTACGTAACGGCTCAAGAACAGCAATCCACGCTCCTGGCCAGCGAGGAAGACCTGCCGAGTGGCGACGAACTCGGTGCGGAATTCGAGCGTTTCCTGGCCGAACAGGCGATGCAGGACGGCGAGAGCGGCAACTCCGAGGAGGAGGGCGGATCACAGGGCGGGGCCTGACCGGGTAGCGGTTTGTGCGGTCGCCCTCCCGGCACTGTGCGACCGCACGGTCCAGTTGTTCGGCCGGGACCCGTGCAATAGCGTCGAGACCAAGCCGATGATTGAGCTGTCAACATTCGGGAAGTGCACCTAGTTCAGGAGGCGACATGAGCGACAACCGCATTCGTAAGCTCAGGCCTGTTCCGGACGCCGAAACCCGCATGATGTTCCGCACCATCCACGGCTACCGTCGCGCGTTCCGCATGGCGGGCGAGGGTCCCGCGCTGCTGCTGATCCACGGCATCGGCGACAACTCGTCCACGTGGACCGAGATCATCCCGCATCTCGCCAAGAACTACACCGTCATCGCCCCCGACCTGCTGGGTCACGGACGCTCCGACAAGCCGCGGGCCGACTACTCGGTGGCGGCGTACGCCAACGGCATGCGCGACCTGCTGTCCACCCTGGGCATCGACAAGGTCACCGTCGTCGGTCACTCGCTGGGCGGCGGTGTCGCCATGCAGTTCTCCTACCAGTTCCCGCAGATGGTCGACCGCCTCGTCCTGGTGTCGGCAGGCGGCGTCACCAAGGACGTCCACCCGCTGCTGCGGCTCGCGTCCGTCCCGGTGGTCAACGAGGCGCTGAAGCTGCTGCGCATTCCCGGCGCGATGCCCACCGTGCGGCTGGTGGGGAACGTGCTGAGTCAGCTGAACGGCACGCGCCTGCGCCCCGGTGCGATGCTCCACGACACACCCGACCTGGTGCGGGTACTCGCGGAGCTGTACGACCCCACCGCGTACGAGGCGTACCTGCGCACCCTCCGCGCGGTCGTCGACTGGCGCGGGCAGGTCGTCACGATGCTCGACCGATGTTATCTGACCGAGAACCTCCCGGTGCAGCTCATCTGGGGTGATCAGGACGCCGTCATTCCGGTGAGCCACGCCCACCTCGCGCACGCGGCGATGCCCGGCTCCCACCTCGAGATCTTCCGCGGCGCAGGACATTTCCCGTTCCGCGACGACCCGATGCGGTTCCTGCGCACCATCGAGAAGTTCCTGTCCGGAACCCATCCCCTGCAGTTCGACGAGGCGAAGTGGCGGCAGATGCTCGTCACCGGGGTCGGTGAGAGCACCATCACCGGCAGCGCGTCCACCCGCATGGCGGTTCTCGACGCGATGGGATCGGACGAACGCAGCGCGACATAGGCCCGGCAGCGGCGCACGGCCGTCCGGCTAGCCTGTAGCAGTGCTTCTCTCCGACCTGCTCCCCGAGAACGCGGATTCCGATTCCGTTTTCGACGCCTTCACCTCCTGGACCGAAGAACGAGGACTGACGCTCTATCCCGCCCAGGAAGAATCCGTCATGGAGCTGGTGTCCGGGGCCAATGTGATCCTGGCGACGCCCACCGGATCCGGTAAGTCGATGGTGGCGGTCGGCGCCCACTTCTACGCCATGGCCACCGGCAAGCGCACGTTCTACACGGCCCCGATCAAAGCCCTTGTCAGCGAGAAGTTCTTCGCTCTGTGCGAGGTGTTCGGCGCCGAGAACGTCGGCATGATGACCGGCGACGCCGCCGTCAACTCGCGGGCACCGATCATCTGCGCGACCGCCGAGATCGTCGCGAACCTCGCGCTGCGCGAGGGCCCCGACTCCGACATCGGCCAGGTCGTGATGGACGAGTTCCACTTCTACTCCGAACCCGACCGCGGCTGGGCGTGGCAGGTCCCCCTCGTCGAACTCCCCCACGCCCAGTTCCTGCTCATGTCGGCCACCCTCGGGGAGGTCGACTTCTTCTCGTCCGACCTCACCCGCCGGACCGGGCGGCCCACCACCGTCGTGGCGGGCACCGAGCGTCCCGTTCCGCTGATGTTCTCGTACGCGACGACACCCGTGAGCGAGACGATCGAGGAACTGGTGACCACCAATCAGGCCCCGGTGTACGTCGTCCACTTCACCCAGGCCGCCGCCCTGGAACGAGCGCAGGCCCTGACGAGCGTCAACTTCTGTTCGCGCGAGGAGAAGGACGCCATCGCCGACGCCCTCGGCGGGTTCCGGTTCACCACCGGATTCGGCAAGACGCTCTCACGTCTGGTCCGGCACGGCATCGGCGTCCACCACGCGGGCATGCTGCCGAAATACCGGCGCCTCATCGAGAAACTGGCGCAGGACGGTCTGCTGAAGGTCATCTGCGGCACCGACACGCTCGGCGTGGGGATCAACGTCCCCATCCGCACCGTGCTGCTGACCGGGCTGACCAAGTTCGACGGCACCCGCACGCGGCATCTGCGGGCCCGCGAGTTCCACCAGATCGCGGGACGTGCGGGACGCGCCGGCTACGACACCCTGGGCACCGTGGTGGTGCAGGCCCCCGAACACGAGGTCGAGAATCTGCGGGCGCTGGCCAAGGCGGGCGACGACCCGAAGAAACGCCGCAAGGTGCAGCGCAAGAAGGCGCCGGACGGATTCGTGTCGTGGGGCGAGGCCACGTTCGATCGCCTCGTCGCCGCATCGCCGGAACCGCTCGTGTCGAGGTTCTCCGTGTCGAACTCCATGCTGCTCAACGTCATCGCACGGCCGGGTAACTGCTTCGAGTCCATGCGGCACCTCCTCGAAGACAACCACGAGCCGCGGCCGGCGCAGCGCAAGCACATCCTCAAGGCGCTGTCGCTGTACCGGGGGCTGATCGACGCCGGTGTGGTGCAGCGACTCGACGAGCCCGACGCCGACGGCCGGATGGCCCGGCTCACGATGGAACTCCAGCGGGACTTCGCACTCAACCAACCGCTGTCGCCGTTCGCGCTGGCGGCCCTCGAACTCCTCGACGTCGAATCCGATTCCTATGCACTGGATGTGGTGTCGGTGATCGAGTCGACCCTCGACGACCCCCGGCAGGTGCTCATGGCGCAGCAGCACTTCGCCCGCGGCGAGGCGGTCTCGCAGATGAAGGCCGACGGGATCGAATACGAGGAACGCATGGAGTTGCTCGAGGAGGTCACCTGGCCCAAGCCTCTCGCGGACCTGTTGTTCCCGGCGTTCGAGATGTACCGGGGTGGGCATCCGTGGATCACGGAGTTCGCGCTGTCGCCCAAGTCGGTCGTGCGGGACATGGTCGAGCGGGCCATGACGTTCGCCGAAATGGTCAGCCACTACGGTCTGGCCCGTTCGGAAGGCCTCGTGCTGCGGTATCTCGCGGACGCGTATCGCGCACTGCGCCAGACCGTTCCGACCGAGGCCCGGACGGAGGAACTCGACGACCTCATCGAGTGGCTGGGTGAGCTGATCCGTCAGGTCGATTCGAGCCTGCTCGACGAGTGGGAATCACTCACCGACCCCGGTGCCGAGGGCGACGACCAGCAGGTCGCGTTCGGCGCCGACGTGCCGCGCCCGATCTCCGCGAACACGCGGGCATTCCGGGTGATGGTGCGCAATGCCATGTTCCGGCGCATCGACCTCGCCTCGCGGCGGCGGTGGGCCGAGTTGGAGGGGCTGGACGACGGCATCGACGCCGAGGAGTGGGAGGACCAGCTCCAGCCGTACTTCGACGAATACGACTCGCTCGGCACCGGACCCTCGGCGCGCGGCCCCCAGCTGTTCCAGGTGGAGACCGCGCCCGAGCTGTGGCGGGTCCGGCAGGTCCTCGAGGACCCGCAGGGTGATCACGGGTGGGCGCTGACGGCGGTCGTGGACCTCCCCGAGTCCGACGCGGCCGGTGAAGTGATCTTCGACGAGCTCAGCATCGTCGAGGGATAGCGGTCACGAACGCGGCCGGCGGGGCTGATCACGCCGTGCCGCGTTCTTCTCCTTGATGCGGACGGTCTCCTTGCGGACCTCGGCCTGGGTGGCGCGCTCCTGCTGCAGCCATTCGGGGCGATCCGCCATGAGGGCGTCGATCTGCTCGGTGGTGAGCGCCTCGGTGATGCCGCCGCGCGCGAGGCCCGCGATGGACACCCCCAGCTTCGCCGCGACCACCGGACGCGGGTGCGGGCCGTTGCGGCGCAGCTCGAGCAGCCACTCCGGCGGATCGCTCTGCAGTGCGCCGAGCTCGTCGCGGGAGACGACACCCTCCTGGAACTCCGCGGGGGTGGCCTCGAGGTACACACCCAGCTTCTTCGCCGCGGTGGCGGGCTTCATAGTCTGAGGGCTCTTGTGCGACGTCATGGTGTCAAGAGTAACGAGCGTGTGCGGTGCCGTTGACCACGCCCGGTAGCCTGACGGAGTGACAGACGCGGATGCATCCCCTCCCTTCCGGCTCGCGTATGTCCCGGGCGTGACCCCCACCAAGTGGGTACGGATCTGGGCCGAACGGCTGCCCGACGTCCCCCTCACCCTCGTCCCCGTGTCCGCCTCGGACGCACCCGATCAGTTGCGTGGCCGGAGTGCGGACGTGGGCCTGGTGCGGCTGCCGATCGACCGGACCGGTCTCAGCGCCATCCCGCTGTACACCGAGATCCCGGTGGTCGTGGCACCGAAGGACCACGTCGTGGCGGCGGTGGACGAGGTGTCGATCGCGGATCTGGCCGACGAGATCATCCAGCACCCCCTCGACGACGTCCTCGTGTGGGACCGGCTGCCGGGACTGCCTGCCGCGGACCGTCCGGCCACGACGGCCGACGCGATCGAACTGGTCGCCGCGGGGGTCGGGCTGCTGGTCGTCCCGCAGTCGCTCGCCCGGCTCCACCACCGCAAGGACCTCGTCTACCGGACGGTGTCGGACGGCCCGGAGTCGCGGATCGCGTTGTCGTGGCCCGAGGACGAGACCACCGAACTGGTGGAGGAGTTCATCGGCATCGTCCGGGGTCGCACCGTCAACAGCTCCCGGGGTCGCACCCCGGCGGCGGCCGAGCCGAGGAAGAAGCGTCCCGCCGCGGCGGCCGCACGACAGAAACCGGCCACGGGGACGCGGACGCCGCGCTCCGGCACCGGAGCCAAGGGCGGCAAGCCCAAAGGTGGCAAGAAGGGCAAACCGCGTCGGCGGTCCTGACACTCCCCGGCCGTCAGGCGGGGGTGCCCACCGGCGCCGTCTTCGTGAACAGGCGCGCGAGTTGCCCGTAGTCGTCCGCGCGGGCACTGGACGACCGGAACACGAGGCCGATCGTGCGACCGGGCGCGGGAGCGGCGAAGCGGGCCGTCGCGAGCGGACCCCGTCCGGTCTCCACCTGGACGGCGGATTCCGGCACCAGGGTCACGCCGAGTCCGCCGGCGACGCACTGCACCACCGTCGACAGCGACGTGGCGCGGGTGTCGCCCGCCACCGGATGCGCATCCACCGAACGGCACAGATCGAGGGTCTGGTCGCGCAGGCAGTGCCCCTCGTCGAGCAGCAGGAGAGGAAGCTCGTCCAGCATCGGCGGCGAGATGTCGGTGCGACCGGCCAGCGGGTGCCCCTTCGGGACGACCATCACGAAATCTTCTGTGTACAAGGGGATGTCGACGAGACCGCTGACACCGCTCGGCAGGGCCAGCACTGCGACGTCGAGTGAACCCACACGCAGCGCCTCGAGAAGTCGCGCCGTCTGGTCCTCGATGACCTGCGGCTCCAGTGCGGGCATCTCCTCGCGCAGCGCCGGCAGCAGCGCCGGCAGCACGTAGGGGGCGACGGTGGGAATGAGCCCGATCCGCAGGGGCCCGGCCAACCGGTCGCCGACACCCGCGGCCGTCGCGACGAAACCGTCCGCGGCCTCGAGGATCACCTTGGCCTGACCGAGGAGCCGCTCCCCCGCCGCGGTGACGAGGACGCGCCGGGTGCTGCGCTCGATGAGCTGCACACCGAGCCCGTTCTCCAGGGCGGCCAGCGACTGCGACAGTGTGGGTTGGCTCACACTCAATCGTGCTGCCGCCGTGCCGAAATGGCGGTACTCCGCGACTGCCACGAACGCACGCAGCTGCGACAGTGTGGGTTGATAACTCTGATCGGCCATGCCTATCAGCCTAATGCTTTCCATCGCCTCGGCCTTTTGGACGGGTTCCTGCACAATGCAGGAACGCCCGGAGCGATAGGGTGCGTCAATGCCCATCCACGTAGACGTCGTCCGGGTGTTCACCGACGACAAAGGACGCCACGGCAATCCGCTCGGCATCGTCGACTCCTCGGCCGTCCCGCCCGAGGACCGGCAGTCCGTCGCTCGCACACTCGGATACAGCGAGACGATCTTCGTCGACATCCCCGGGCCCGACGACGAGCACGCGCGCGCCCAGATCTTCACCCCCACCACCGAACTGCCCTTCGCCGGACATCCCACCGTCGGACTGTCCTGGTGGTTGCACGAGCGCGGTGCCGCGGTCACCACACTCGACGTCCCTGCGGGCCCCGTCACCACCCGGCGTTCCGGCGCGATCACCTGGGTGCGGGCCCGGCCCGAGTGGGCGCCGGAGTTCTCGCTGTACCCCATGGACAGCGTCCGCGAGGTCCAGGCCGCCGACCCGAAGAAGTTCGGGGCCGGGCACCACTACCTGTGGGCGTGGACCGACAAGGTCGAGCATTCGATCCGGTCGCGAATGTTCGCCCCCGACATGGGCATCACCGAGGACGAGGCCACCGGAGCCGCCGCCGTCCGGATCACCGCGCACCTGCGGCACGCCCTCCTGATCACCCAGGGCAAAGGGTCCGAACTGCGCACAACGTACGACCCCGCCGGCTGGATCGAGGTCGGCGGACGGGTACACCCCGAGAAGTCACGCACCCTCTGACGTCGGCCGCCTTCCCCGCCCCGCGGCGAGGTCGGCCTCGCTCAGGCTGACCTCGATCTCCCGGCCCAGCGTCACACCGGGAGCGAGCGGAAGCCGGTCGCCGCTCCAGAACTTGCCGGGGTCGTACCAGTTGGTGCGCCTGCGACCGCTGATCAGACCCATCTCCTCGTACGTCTGCGCGACCACCTCGGCGCAATAGGCGCTTTCGAGGCTCGCCGACTGCTCCCGGCGACGGCGCGACCCGGGCAGGCGCCCGCCGAACCACCGCGACGCGAGTCTCGCGGTGGACGGGAACGGCGTTCCGTCGAGCCGCGCGATCGCCCGCATCAACGCGTCCTCCTGCTGCGGCGTCGCGGGTTCGGCGAGCTGACGCAGCCATCCCCGCTGCCCGTACCGCGCACCCCACACCTGGACCGCGGCGCGCAGGTCGTGGAGTTGCACACCACGCTGGAAGCGGCCCGTCCACATGTCCTGCAACGAATGCCCGAGCTCGGCGTGCCACATCAGCGGCGGAAGGTCCTCGAGCACCACCGACATGCCGACGTGGTTGACCGGACTGTTCGTCAGCGTCTGGATGGCCCTGTCGGCCGGGGACTCTCCGCGGAAGATCCAGATGTCGCCGGTGCGGGTGACCTCGACCGCGGTGTCGAGGTCGATGGTGGAACGGTGTCGTCGTGCGTCCGTGTGCCGTGGCGCGTCCATGGGCCCTAGCCTAGAAGGATGCGACTGCATGGCAGGCAATGGTGGAAACTTCTCGGACTCGCCGGTGTGGTGGGTGTCGCCGCGACCGGGGTCGTCGCGGTCCGCGCGGATCGGCACCGCAAGGCGTACACGCCCGACGAGGTGCGGGCCCGTCTGCACGAGCGCTACACCCGCGCGTACGCCGCGCACGACGGGCAGCAGGAGATCGCGCTGGCGTCGCCGACGTGGCGGGACCGGGTCACCGGCGCCCTGCACCGCATCCGCAGGCGGGGCGCCGGCCAAGATCAGCCCAGCGCCCGGCGGAACCCGTCCGCGAGCTGAGCGACCTGATCGTCCGTCATCACGAACGACGGCGAGATCTGCATGGCGCCCTGACCGGCGGCGCGGCCCGAGATGCCGAACTCACGCAACGTGTTCACGAACGGGAGTGCCTCCGCAGGATCGGCCAACTGCACGGCCGCGACCGCACCGAGACCGCTGCGCACTTCTTCGACCCGCGGGTGGTCGGCGAGGGGCGCGAGGTGCACGTGCAACGAGGACTCGAGCCGCTTCGACTCCGCCAGCAGGTTTTCGCGCTCGATGATGTCGAGGTTGGCGAGTGCGGCCGCGGCGGCACCCGCGTGCCCACCGTAGGTGTAGCCGTGCCGCCACCACACCCCGCCGGCGAAGAACGGCTCGGCCACCCGCGGGGCGATGAACACCGCACCCATCGGGACGTACCCGGACGTGAGACCCTTCGCCGTCGTCATCATGTCGGGCTGCAGATCGAATCGCGTCGACGCGAACCACTCGCCGCCGATGCGGCCGAATCCCGTCACCACTTCGTCGACCACGAACAGGATGTCGTGCTCGCGGCAGATGTCGCGGACCTCCGCGAGGTACCCCTCCGGCGGCAGGTACACGCCGCCCGCGCCGATGACGGGTTCGCAGAAGAACGCGGCGATCGTGTCGGCACCCACCTTCTCGATCAGCTCGAGCAGGCTCTTGGCGTCGTTCCAGGCGACTGTCGCGGCGTCGGCCATCAGCTCGCCGTAGCCCTCGCGGTTGACGGGAATACCCGCCAGCGCAGTGCCCGCGACGTGCATCCCGTGGTAGGCCTTCTGACGGCCGACCACGATCGTCTTGGCCGGCTTGCCCATTTCGTGCCAGTAGCGGCGGGCGAGTTTGGCCGCCGTGTCCACCGAATCCGAGCCACCCGAGGTGAGGAAGATCTTGCTGCCCGGCACCGGCGCGATGGTGGCGAGCCGATCGGCCAGGGTCGCGGTGGTCTCGGGAACGAAGTCACCGAAGTTCGAGAAGTGCGCCATCGTCCGCAACTGCTCCGCGACGGCGTCCGCGATCTCCGCACGCCCGTGCCCGACGTTGGTGAACCACAGACCCGCAGTCGCATCGAGGTAGCGGTTGCCACGGTTGTCCCAGATGTACGCGCCCTCGCCGCGAGACACCACGAAGGCGCCCTTCCGTTCCACCGCGCCCATATCCGCGAATCCGTGCCACAGTGCCGACGCCATGCTCATCCCTTCGTGAAACCCCACCCCAGGCGACTATGCCACGGCGCCCCGGCTCGGATCCGGCCGCGTCACTTCTGCACGAGTGCGGTGGGGTGCGCTTCCGTGTCGACACCCGGTATCCCACGACCGCGGATGGACGCGCCGGCCGTCTCGGCCACGAAGTACAGCGCGACGAGACCGATCCCGCACGCGGCCATCATGTAGAACGCCGGCATCAGCGAGTTGCCCGTCCATTCGATGAGCAGTTCGTTGACCGCCGGGGCAGTGCCACCGAACAACGACGTCGACACGTTGTACGCGATGGCGAAACCCGCAAACCGCACGTGTGTCGGGAACATCGCCGGGAAGGTCGCCGAGATCGTGGACAGCTGCAGCACGTACAGCAACCCGAGAACCGCGAACGCCAGGATCGCCCATCCGAAACCCTGACGCATCAGCAGATACATCGGGACGGCGAACACGATCAATCCCACGAGTGAGCCGTACCATAACGGTTTTCGGCCCACCCGGTCCGACAACCCGCCCGCGAACGGAATGACGGCCATCATCACGAGTTGCCCCACGATGAACAACGTCAGCGATGCGGTGGACGACAGGCCGATCTGCGTTTCCAGATAGGTCGGCATGTAGCTCAGCAGGGTGTAGTTGGTGACGTTCAACGCGATGACGAGTCCGCCGAGCAGCAGCAACGGCTTCCAGTACTCGGTGATCAGGTCCTTGAACTCGTGGGTCGTCCCCGACTCCACCGCGCCTTCCGCGTCCAGTTCCCGGAAGACGGGTGTCTCCTCGAGCTTGGTCCGCAGGTAGAGGCCGATCAGGCCCATCGGCCCGGCGATCAGGAACGGGATACGCCAGCCCCAGGTGGACATGAACGGATCGCTGGAGAACAACTCCACCGCCAGAACCACGATCGCGCCGAGCGCGTACCCGCCGAGGGTGCCGAACTCGAGGAAACTTCCGCAGAAGCCGCGCTTGCGGTCCGGCGAGTACTCGGCCATGAACGTTGCCGCGCCGCCGTATTCGCCGCCGGTCGAGAAGCCCTGGATCATGCGCAGCAGCACCAGCAGCAGCGGCGCCCAGAAACCGATGACGTCGTAGCTCGGCACGAGGCCGACGCAGAACGTCGCACCCGCCATCAGGATGATCGTCAGAGCGAGGACCTGGCGACGGCCGAGCCGGTCACCCAGCGGACCCCACACGAGACCGCCGAGCGGTCGCACGACGAACGACACCGCGAACACGAGCAGCGCGTAGAGGGTGGCCGAACCGGTGTCGCCGGGGAAGAACGCGGCCGAGATGTACGACACCGTGAACGCGTACACACCGTAGTCGAACCATTCGGTGGCGTTTCCCATCGCCGACGCCGCGATCGCGCGTCGGAGAACACCTGGTGGGAGCGTTTCCTGCTCGGCTGACGCATCCGCAGATGCCATAGATCCCGCCTCCTGAGGCCGGTGTTCGCGTGCCCTCATTGTGTCCCGAGTGACACGTGTTGTCGTCGCTTTGCTGTTTACACGGACACCGAGTACCCGCCCGGGACGGTGATCAGTCGCCGATGCGCGGGTAACCGCAACCCATGACCAGCCGAATCATCGCCATTACCGTCGACTGCCGGGACTCGGAATCACTGGCACGATTCTGGTGCGAGGCCCTGGGCTACCCGTCGACCCGCCGGTGGATGGACGCATACGGCCGCGAGTACGTCGAAGCGAGCGCACCGGGGTCGACGTCACTGCTCTTCCAGCCCGTCGACGACCGGAAGTCCGGGAAGAACCGCCTGCACCTCGACATCGCACCGTCGTCCGGATCCCGCGACGACGAGGTGCGGCGGCTGCTCTCCCTCGGCGCCCACCGCCTGAGCGACGACCCGAACGTTCCCTGGGTGGTCCTCGCCGACCCGGAGGGCAACGAATTCTGCGTGTTACCGGAACGTGGGGCCGACGACGGGACGACCGCGTAGCCCCCGCCACCAGGCGGCAGGCCCGCCGTGGGCGAGCCAGTGCCGCACGTGGTCCACGTAGTCCGTGGCCACCCGCACCCACTCGCTCCAGGCACTCGGTGTGGGCAGGGTTTCGACGGAACGGATCAGGAGACGATCGATCGCGTCCGTGACCAGCTGCGCCCGCTCCAGCTGCACCATGTGTCCCGCACCGGGCACCTTCACCAGTTCCGCGTCCGGCAGATGCCCGGCGATGGCCTTCGAATACCGGAACGGGGTCAGCAGGTCGCGGTCGCCGCACACGACGAGCGTCTCGATCGGTGCCAGCAACGGCACCGCCGCCGTCTCGTCGTGGTTCTTGAACGACGGCAGGAAGTCGACGAGCGTCTTGAGCGAGGTGTCGTTGATCATCTGCTCGGAGTGCCACATGATCGCCGGGCTGATGCTGCGGTCACCGAACGACGCCGACCTCAGGATCGGCGCCAGCACCCGCTTGCTCGCGCCGCGACCGCTCTGGACCACCCGGGGCAGGTGACGGGCCGCGGTGCTGAAACCGGCGACGACGGGCGTGTTGAGGGTGCGCGCGAGCCCCACGTCACCCAGCTTCTCCGCCGCGGTGGCGATCAGCCCCACCCCGACGATGCGAGATCCGATCAGATCGGGATTCCGGCCGACGTACGAGAGGACGGCCATGCCGCCCATCGAGTGGCCGACCAGCACGATCGGCCCCTCCGGCACCAGCGCCCGGATCACGGCGTCGACGTCCTGCGCGAGATGCGGGATCGTGCACGTGTCCCGCCGCGGCACCCCGGAGTTGCCGTGGCCGCGCAGATCGAAGAACACCATGCGGATCGTCGAGCCCCACGTCTCCTCGAGCTGAACCCGCTGGAAGTGCCAGCCGGTCATCCGGTTGCAGAACCCATGGACGAACACCACGGTCAGCGGGGCGAACGCTGGACCCACCTCGCGCACCGCGAGGGGGACCCCGTCGTCGGCGGCGACGACACTGCCGCGGTCGCGGGTGAGCAGGTCGAAGGTCTCCCCTGCGAACTCGTCGAACATAGTCTCCCAGCCGTTGCCGAAGTCACGGATGATCGCGTGGACGCCTGTCGTGTGGAGGATAGCGCGGCCCGCGAATCGGCTGCGCGAGGCTTCGCCGCTACCGGTCCTCGCCGTACCGGCGGCGCGCACCGAGACGGCCCACCGCGTTCACGGCGAGCGCCATCAACGCCATGGCCAGCAGCAACACGACCGCGGTGACGGCCAGCTGGACGTACCCCTGGTTCCGGGGGTCCAGGAACGGATACGGGTACCAGTCGACGATCGGGCCGCGGATCAGGGAGTACGCGCCGTACACGGCCGGGAAGATCAGCCAGCCGAGGCTCTGGGCGTCGGAGATCCGCACCCGGGACGGGGCGAGCACCCAGTCGAGCAGCAGGACGAGCGGCAGCAGCCGGTGCAGGGCCGTGTTGATCCAGCCGTCCTGCAGCATGACGTCGATGTTCGCCAGCAGCACCGCATACACGATTCCGGTGATGACCATGTACAGCGTCGTCGCACCGCGGAACAGCTGCCAGCGCCGCGACTGCGGATCCCGGATCGCGCCGATCAGCAGGACGACGACAGCGAGGATGTTGCTCTCGATGGTGAAATAGCTGAGGTAGTCGGCCGTCGAGAAGTCGTCGCTGCCGACGTTGCGGAGCGGAATCCACAGCAACGCGACCAGCCCGTAGGCGGCGAACCCCGCCCGCAGAACCCGAACGATCCCCTGACCTCGCAGCTCCGTGACGACGGCGGCGTCCATCCGCCGATATTCGCACACGGGCGGGCGCGGCACAGGGCGATCCACCGGGTTGGCTAGGCTGGGGTCCAGCATGTCCACCACAGCACCCAGCCGGCAGGAACTGAAGAACAGCCTCGGCGAACTCACTCTGCGCGACGAACACCGGCTCCGCCGGCGACTCGACCGTGCCCGCACGCCCGACGCCCTCGCCTCCCTGTCCGACGAGATCGACGCCGCGCGCGGCCGCGTCACCCGAAGACTCGACAGCGTCCCCGCCATCGAGTACCCTGACGCACTGCCGGTGAGCCGGCGCCGCGACGACATCGCGAAGGCGATCGCCGAGAATCAGGTCGTCATCGTGGCCGGTGAGACGGGATCCGGCAAGACGACGCAGATCCCGAAGATCTGCCTCGAACTCGGCCGCGGCGTCCGCGGTCTCATCGGACACACCCAGCCCCGCCGTCTGGCGGCGCGGACGGTCGCCGAGCGCATCGCCGAGGAACTCCACAGCGAACTCGGTGAGACCGTCGGCTACACCGTGCGATTCACCGACCAGGTGTCGGACGGCACGCTGGTGAAGCTGATGACCGACGGAATCCTGCTCGCCGAGATCCAGCGCGACCGGATGCTTCGCCGGTACGACACCCTCATCATCGACGAGGCGCACGAACGCAGCCTCAACATCGACTTCATCCTCGGATACCTGCGCCAGCTCCTCCCCCGCAGGCCCGATCTGAAAGTGATCATCACGTCGGCGACGATCGACCCGGAACGCTTCGCGGAACACTTCGCCGCCGACGGCGTGCCCGCGCCGATCGTCGAGGTGTCCGGGCGCACGTTCCCCGTCGAGATGCGGTACCGCCCGCTCACGGTGGAAGTCGGCGAGCAGACATTCGACCGCGACCCCGTCGACGCGGTGTGCGAGGCCGTCGAAGAGCTCTCCGGCGAGGGCGACGGCGACATCCTCGTCTTCCTCTCCGGCGAACGGGAGATCCGCGACACCGCCGACGCCCTCCGCGACCGCAGACTGCGCGGCACCGAGATCGTGCCTCTGTACGCGCGACTGTCGGCAGCGGAGCAGCACAAGGTGTTCACCCCCCACACCGGGCGGCGGGTCGTGCTGTCGACGAACGTCGCCGAAACGTCGCTCACCGTGCCCGGCATCCGGTACGTCGTCGACCCGGGCACCGCCCGCATCTCCCGCTACTCGGTGCGCACCAAGGTGCAACGCCTGCCGATCGAACCTATCTCGCAGGCCTCCGCCCGCCAGCGTTCCGGTCGTTGCGGCCGTGTCGCCGAAGGCATCTGCATCCGCCTCTACTCCGAGGAGGACTTCGAGTCGAGGCCCGCGTTCACCGAGCCGGAGATCCTGCGCACCAACCTCGCGTCCGTCATCCTGCAGATGACGGCGCTCGGACTCGGCGACGTCGCCGCGTTCCCGTTCGTGCAGCCGCCGGACCCGCGGGCCGTCCGCGACGGCATCGGCCTGCTCGAGGAACTCGGCGCGATCGAACGGAAAGCCCAGAACGAGCAGCCCGTCCTCACCCCGGTCGGACGGGAACTCGCGCAGATCCCCGTCGATCCGC
Source organism: Rhodococcus koreensis (assembly GCF_017068375.1). NCBI lineage: Bacteria > Bacillati > Actinomycetota > Actinomycetes > Mycobacteriales > Nocardiaceae > Rhodococcus > Rhodococcus koreensis. The sequence continues at coordinate 8,059,392 of NZ_CP070609.1, read as the reverse complement.
GCATGGCCCGGATGCTCGTCGAGGCGCACCGCAACGGCTGCCTGTCCGAGGTGCTCGTCATCGTCGCCGCACTCTCCATCCAGGACGTGCGCGAACGTCCCGCCGAGTTCCAGCAGGCGGCCGACGAGAAGCACGCCCGGTTCGCCGTGGAGAATTCCGACTTCCTCGCCTTCCTCGAACTGTGGAAGTACCTGCGCGAGCAGCGGAACGAGTTGTCGTCCAACCAGTTCCGCAAGATGTGCCGAAACGAGTTCCTGCACTGGCTGCGCATCCGCGAATGGCAGGACCTGCACGGTCAACTCCGCCAGATCACCCGGGGACTCGGCTGGGAGACCACCGGCGCCCCGGCAGGCGAGGCGGCCATCCACCAGTCGCTCCTCGCCGGTCTGCTGTCACACATCGGGCTGCGCGAGGGTGACAAACGGGACTTCCTCGGGGCACGCGGAAGCCGATTCGCGGTCTTCCCCGGCTCGAGCCTGTTCAAGAAGCCACCGCGATGGGTGATGGCCGCCGAACTGGTCGAGACGTCCCGGCTGTGGGCGCGGATGTCGGCCAGGATCGAACCCGAATGGGCCGAGAAGCTGGCGCCGCACCTCGTGAAACGCACCTACTCCGAACCGCACTGGTCGTCGAAACGCGGCGCCGCCATGGCCTACGAACGCGTGACGCTGTACGGGATCCCCCTCGTCGCCGGCCGTGCGGTCACCTACAGCACCATCGACCCCGAGACGTCCCGGGACCTGTTCATCCGCCATGCCCTGGTGCAGGGCGAATGGCAGACCCAGCACAAGTTCTTCCACGCCAACCGCGCACTCCTGGAAGACGTCGAGGAACTCGAGCACCGCGCCCGCAGGCGCGACATCCTCGTCGACGACGACACGCTCTACGACTTCTACGACCAGCGCGTCGGCCCGGAGGCGGTCTCCGCCCGGCATTTCGACTCCTGGTGGAAAGTCGCCCGCCGCAAGAATCCGGACCTGCTCACGTTCACCCAGTCGACGGTCGTCAACGCCGATTCGGCCGCGGTACTCGGCGGCGAATACCCCGACGCCTGGCGTCAGGGCGACATGCAGGTCCCGCTCACCTACCAGTTCGAACCCGGCAACGAAGACGACGGCGTCACCGCCCGCATCCCGATCGCCCTGCTCGCGGGGCTGCGCGCCGTCGGCTTCGACTGGCTGGTCCCCGGCATGCGTGTCGAACTCGTCACCGCACTGATCAAGACGCTCCCGAAGACCCTTCGCCGACAGGTGGTTCCGGCACCCGACTTCGCTGCCGCCGCACTGGCCGCGGTGAAACCGCGCTCCGAACCGCTCACCGCGGCGATGGCACGCGAACTGTCGCGGCTCGGTGCCTGCCGCATCGACCCCAAGGATTTCGACGTCACCGCCCTCCCCGACCACCTGCGCATGACGTTCGTCGCCGTGGACGAGAAAGGTGCCGTCCTCGGGCGGCACAAGGACCTCGTGTCGCTGCGCAAGTCGCTCGCACCCCGCGTCCAGGTGGAAGTGGCGAAGGCGGCGTCGAACTCGGAGCGGCCCCCCGCACTCACGTGGACCCCCGCGACCCTCGGTTCCCTCGAGGCCACCGTCACGCGCGAACTCGGCGGTCAGAAGGTCACCGGCTACCCCGCGCTGGTCCCGGAGGGTGACGGTGTCGCCGTCCGCGTCCTCAGCACCGCCGCCGCCCAGCGAGCCGCGATGCGCGACGGAACGCGACGACTGCTACTGGCCGCCGTTCCCACCCAGGCGAAGACGGTGACATCCGGTCTGGGCAACGCGCAGCGGCTGGCGCTCGGGCAGAACCCCGACGGCAGCCTCGACGCCCTGATCGACGACTGCCGCACCGCCGCCGCGAATCAGTTGATCGCCGCACACGGCACCCCGGTACGCACGCCGCAGGAATTCGACGCCCTCGTCGCGAAGGCACGCGCGGAGATGGCCCGGAACGTGGCGGTACTCGTGCGACTCGTGTCGCCGGTGCTCGAAGCGGACCACCGGCTCGCCGTCGTGCTGGAACGCGCCACCGGCGAGGCCGCCGACGACGTGCGGGAACAACGGCAGTCGCTGCTGTTTCCCGGATTCGTCGCCGACATCGGCGCCACCCGCCTCCGCGAACTGCCCCGCTACCTCGCTGCCGCGGTCGCACGACTGGAAGCCCTGCCCGGGAGCGCACCGCGCGACCAGAAGGGGATGGATGCCCTCGACCGGGTGTACGCCGGATACGAACGGATGCTCGCCGGCCTGCCGGAAGAACGGCAGCACTCACCCGAGGTCGACGCGATTCACTGGATGATCGAGGAACTGCGCGTCAGCCTGTTCGCTCAAACACTCGGAACCCCGGTCCCGGTCTCCGAGAAGCGGGTACTGAGCGCCATGCAGAAGGTGCGCTGACGCGCAGGGCAATGCAAGAAATGCGCGGACGCGCAGGCTCAGGCGTCGTCGCGGGATTCGCGGTGTTCGCGTAGCTCTTTGATCTCGCGCGCGAAGTCCTCTGCTGAGCTGAACGACCGGTACACGGACGCGAACCGCAGGTACGCAACCTCGTCGAGGTCACGAAGGGGACCGAGGATGGCGAGGCCCACCTCGTTGCTCGGGATCTCCGCGGAACCCGATGCGCGGACCGCGTCCTCGACCTGCTGGGCAAGGAGATTCAGTGCGTCATTGTCGACCTGCCGGCCCTGGCAGGCACGGCGGACACCCCGCACCACCTTCTCCCGGCTGAACGGTTCGGTGACCCCACTGCGCTTGACCACCGACAGGACGGCGGTCTCGACGGTGGTGAACCGTCGACCACACTCCGGGCACGAACGGCGGCGGCGGATGGCCTGTCCCTCGTCGGCTTCGCGCGAATCGACCACACGTGAATCGGGGTGCCGGCAGAACGGGCAGTGCATGGCGATTCCTTCGTCGTAGCCGTCGTGGCCGCAACTGTTCGCCTCCCCCGATGGCGAACCGACGAAAACGGATTCACGCAGCGGATGCACGATCTCGACGCGACCACACGCGGTGGTGGGACTGACAGCCTCCGAGACTACTCGGCCGCCCGGCGGGACAGTCATGCAGAGCCACCCCCGTCACCGGGTCGCGGAAGACGGGACGATCAGACTCTGGCCCGGATGCAACGCCGAATTGGACATGGCATTGAGCTCCATGATCCGCTCGACCACCTGTGCTACCGGCATTTCCGGCGCGATCCGCGCAGCGACCGCGGCCAGGCTCTCGCCCTGCTGCACCTGCACGACCTCCGTGGCCGCCGAATTGCTCACACTGCCGCCGGTGGCCAGCTGCGCCACCCCGGCGAGCCCGCACAACACACCGGCGGTGATCACGACACCGGCGAGCACCGTCCGCCAGCCGACATCGTTCGCCCCGCGTTCGTGGTCGGCGCGGGAGACGCCGGTGTGGGTGGGCCGGTACGCGACGGCGCCGGACGACGGACGTCGCAACTCCCCGTCGGTGCGCCGGCGACACGGTTCGGTGCGGTACGACCGTGCGGCGCCGGAACGGACGACACCCCGCTCGAGTGCCTGCCGGTTCAGCACTGCCTGCCGATGGAGAACTGCGTTGCTCATCGGTACCTCCGCTGCTCGTATCCATGTCGGACTCTTGATGCCGGACTCTTGATGCCGGGCTCTTGATGTCGAGAACTGCTGTCGAAAACTGAGGTCGAGAACCGTTGCCGTACCCGCTGCCGAACCGGTGGGTACCAGATCCGGACCGGTGTTCGATCACGCGTTCGAAAGAACACATGTTCGATTTCTACCACGGCCCTCCGACAAAGTCTCTACTTCTCGCGACACATGTCGAACAGATGTTTGAAACTCCGAGGAAAGCGGGATAGATTCGTGTCACGCGGCACAGCAGTCACATGCGACCCATACCGAGAAGATCGACACACAGACGGAGGCACCTCGCCATGAAGGACGACAGCTCGACCGACGGTTCGACTCCACGTGTGAGCGGTGGCTCCGCCGCCGGGTTGACCGACCGGCAGCGCCGCGTCCTCGAGGTGATCCGCACGTCCGTCAACGAGCGCGGTTACCCGCCGAGCATCCGCGAGATCGGCGACGCCGTGGGGCTCACCTCCACGTCGTCCGTCGCCCATCAGCTGCGGACGCTGGAGCGGAAGGGTTTCCTCCGCCGGGATCCGAACCGTCCGCGCGCCGTCGACGTGCGCGGTCTCGACGAGGTCGCGGCGGGCGTCGCCGCGAACGCCGGGACCACTGTCGAGTTGGCAGCGGTCAAGTCCGGTACCGACGGCACACCCCTGCCGGAGCCCACGTTCGTCCCGGTCCTCGGCCGGATCGCCGCCGGTGGCCCGATTCTCGCCGAGGAAGCCGTCGAAGACGTCTTCCCGCTCCCCCGTGAACTCGTGGGCCAGGGTTCGCTGTTCCTGCTCAAGGTCGTCGGCGAATCGATGATCGACGCCGCGATCTGCGACGGCGACTGGGTGGTGGTCCGGCAGCAGAACGTGGCGGACAACGGGGACATCGTGGCAGCGATGATCGACGGCGAAGCCACCGTCAAGACGTTCAAGCGCACCGACAACGAGGTGTGGCTGATGCCGCACAACCCGCTGTTCGATCCGATCCCCGGCAACGATGCGGCCATTCTGGGCAAGGTCGTCACCGTCATGCGCAAGATCTAGTCACTGCCGGCGGCAGACACGAGTGGGGCCCCACGGCGATCGCCGTGGAGCCCCACTCGCATCCACCCCGGTACGGCCGGAGGCCGGAGTTCGTTGCAGATACGCAGGTCGTGCCTCGTCAGAGATTGAGTCCGCGACCGATGATTTCCTTCATGATCTCGGTGGTCCCGCCATAGATGGTCTGGACACGAGAATCCATGTACGCCTTCGCGATCGGATACTCCTTCATGTACCCGTAGCCGCCGTGCAGCTGCAGACACCGGTCGATCAGCCGGACCTGCGCCTCGGTGGTCCACCACTTGGCCATCGCCGCTTCCTGCACCGACAGCTTCTCGTCGTTGAGCAGTTCGATGAACTTGTCGACGAGGACCCGGACGGCCGTCGTCTCCGTGGCGAGTTCGGCGAGTACGAAGCGCGTGTTCTGGAAGCTGCCGATCGACTTTCCGAAGGCCTTCCGGTCGCGGCAGTACTGGATCGTCATGTCCAGCGCCGATTCCATTGCGGCGGCGGCCACCACGGCGATCGACAACCGCTCCTGCGGGAGGTTCTTCATCAGGTAGAGGAAGCCCATGCCTTCCTCACCGAGGAGGTTGGTGGCGGGGACGCGTACGTCGGTGAAGCTCAACTCCGCGGTGTCCTGTGCCTTCATCCCGATCTTGTCGAGGTTGCGGCCGCGTTCGAAGCCCGGCATGTCCCGTTCGACCACCAGGAGGCTGAATCCCTGCGCTCCCTTGTCGGGATCGGTACATGCGACGACGATCACGAGGTCGGCGTTGATGCCGTTGGTGATGAAGGTCTTGGAACCGTTGAGAACCCAGTCGTTGCCGTCGCGTACGGCGCGCGTCTTGATGCCCTGCAGGTCGCTGCCGGTCCCCGGTTCGGTCATCGCGATCGCCGTGATCAGCTCACCCGACGCGAAGCCGGGCAGCCACCGCCGCTTCTGCTCGTCGTTGCTCAGTTCGAGCAGGTACGGTGCGACGACGTCGTTGTGCAGGGTGAAGCCGATGCCGCTGTACCCGCCACGTGTCGTCTCCTCGGTGATGATCGCGTTGTACCGGAAGTCGCGCACGCCGCCGCCGCCGAATTCCTCCGGCACGGCCATGCCGAGGAAGCCCTGCTTTCCGGCCTCCACCCACAGGCTGCGGTCGACGATGTTCTGCTCTTCCCACTTGGCGTGGTTCGGCTCGGCGTGCTGTGCGAGAAACTTGCGGTACGACTCCCGGAACAGTTCGTGCTCCGGTTCGAACAGGGTGCGCTCCACGCCGACTCCTCGTATCAACTGTCTGTTACGTCTCGTTCGAGATACGTCTGGTTCGACGGTAGAGGCGGGGAACTACGGGGTGAATGACCCAGGTGATCGGGATTCGTGACCCATCCGGTCACCGGTGTCAGCGCTTGCGGAACCCCGCGAGCCAGCGCATCACCGGGTAGGCGACGAGGATGCCCACCGAACCCCACGCAATGCCGCCGAGTTCCACCGATCCGATCGTCAAAGTCAGGTCGCCGATGCCGGCGACGAGCGCGGCGGCGACCACAGTGAGATTCACGGGGTCGGTGAAGTCGACCTCGGCGTCCATCCAGATGCGCACACCGAGGACGCCGATCAGTCCGTACAGCACGAGAGTGGCGCCGCCGATGACACCGTTAGGCACGGTGAACACGAGGGCTCCGAACTTCGGTGAGAACGCGAGAACCACGGCCGTGGCGGCCGCGACCCAGTAGGCAGCGGTGGAGTACACCCGCGTCGCGGCCATCACGCCGATGTTCTCGGCGTAGGTGGTGGTGCCGGACCCGCCACCGAACCCGGCGAGGGTGGTGGCCAGTCCGTCCGCGACGAGCGCATTGCCGGCGACGTCGTCGAGGGACCGACCCGTCATGGCCGACACCGCCTTGACGTGGCCGACGTTCTCGGCGATCAGGACGATCACCACCGGCAGGGTCAGCGCGATCACGGACCATTCGAACGTCGGTCCCCGCAGTTCGGGCACACCGAACCAGGCCGCGTCCCGCAGTGCCGTCACCCGCTCCTCCGCGAGACCGCCGATCACGGCGGCGAACACCCAGCCGACGACGACGCCGACGAGGATGCCGAGGCGGCCCAGCAACCCCGGGCCGAGGACGGTCACGAGCAGGATCGCGAGCAGGGTGACCCCGGCGATCAGTGGTTGTGACTCGAACGAATCCACCGCGGTGGGTGCGAGATTGAGCCCGATCAGCGCCACCACGGCGCCGGTGACGACCGGCGGCATCACCGCGTCGATGACCCGCGACCCGGCCAGTTTCACCGCGACACCGATGACGAGCAGCAGCAGACCTGCGGCCGCGACACCGCCGAGTTGCGCTGCGGGACCGGAACTCTGCGACGCCGTCAGCGGCGCGATGAATGCGAACGACGACCCCAGGTAGCTGGGGATGCGTCCGCGTGTGATGAGCAGGAACAGGGCCGTCCCGATACCCGAGAACAGCAGGGTCGTGGTGACCGGGAACCCGGTGATCGTCGGCACCAGGAGGGTGGCGCCGAACATCGCGATGACGTGCTGCATCCCGATTCCGACTGTGCGCGGCCAGGTGAGGCGCTCGCCGGGAGCGACCACCTCGCCCTCGCTGATCCGCCTGCCGTCGCCGTGCAGCGTCCACCCGAACGCGCGCGTGGTAGCGGACGGGCCGTCAGAGCCGCCGACCGGACCGTCGGGGGCGTCTGTTTCTCTTTTCGTCACAGTTCGCCAATAGTAGGCACGATCTGGGAGTTTCGCGCCGCCGGGACCGGATCCACCGATTCGGCGACATTCACCCCGCGCGCTCGATTGCCTACTCGTTCGCTCCACGGCAACAGTCGTGCGTAAACCGACAAGACACCGACGTTCCGATCGACGCATGATGAGTGACGTCGCTCACACAGCGGTGGCCGATTCGAGTGGCCGCCCGCCGGATCCCAGCGATACTGCGCGATGCCGCGCTGCTGCGTACTCGACCCACAGGAGACGAACATCATGGCCATTGACTTCACGTTGACCCCACAGCAGCGTGAGCTCCAACTCTCGGCCCGCGATTTCGCCGGTAAGGCATTGGCAGACGTCGGCAAGACGATTCGCCATCTGCCCACGGCCGAAGAGAGATTCCTCGCCACCCGCCCTGCCTACGAAGACGTTGTCGCACAGGGGTGGCTTCGCAAGGTCATCCCCGCGCCCGCGGGCGGAGAGGGTAACGGGATGGTCGACCTGGCGTTGATCGCCGAGGAGTTCTACGCAGTCGATGCGAACGTGTCGCTGACGCTGTTCGCCTCACTACTCGGGCTGCTCCCCGTCCTCAACGCCGGCAGCCCCGACCAAGTCCAGCAGACATTGCGCCCCTTCCTGTCCGGCACCGGCGCCCCGCTCGCCGCCTTCTGCCACAGCGAGCCGGGCGGGATCGCCAACTTCGACGAACCTGTGCCGGCTGAAGGGACCCGCACCACCGCGGTACTCGACGGCGATCAGTGGGTGATCAACGGCGCGAAGCAATGGATCAGCAGCGCAACCGGCTGGGACTCGAAGGGCGCGGACATTCTCACGGTGGTGTGCCGCACCGATCCAAATCCCCAGACCCGAGCGGCCGCCGACCACTCGCTGTCCGTCCTTCTCGTGCCTACACCCGACCATGGCTTCGTATCCGACGAGAACTTCGAGACGATGGGCCACCGAGGGCATCTCACCCCGCGCTTCCACTTCGAAAATGTTCGGGTTCCGCGCGAGAACGTCCTCGGCGAGGTCGGCGGCGGCAAGGCCTTGGTCGAGGCGAGTTTCGCCGGCACCGCTGCCCTCGTCGGAATCTTCGGCGTGGGACTCATGCGTTCAGCCTTCGACTTCACCCTCGCGTTCGCCAAGCGTGAGCGGCGCGCCGGCCGGGTGCCGATAATCGAACATCAGGCGGTCGGGTATGCGCTCGCCGACGCGAAGATCGCGATCGAGACCGCCCGGTACCTGAGCTGGAAGGCCTGCAATGCTCTCGACCACGAACTGCCCAGTGCCCTCGAACTGGCTGTGCAGGCGAAGATCTACGGCTCCGAGACCGCGGTGAAGGTCATCACCGACCTCATGCGCGTCGTCGGTATCGACAGTTACAACCACAACCTGCCTCTCGCAGGGCTCCTGCAAGACGCGATCGTGCTGCCGCTGTTCGACGGCGGAAATATGGGAGTTCGCCGGCGCCAGCTCCACAGCCTGCTCGCGTCACCGGACTACGACTCACTCGACACAGTGACGACCTGAGAGCTGGGCTCGAGGACGGAATTCCTCGAGCCCATCGGGCGGTGAGTGGCCGGAATCCGGCGGTCGACTACGCGCCCAACACTCGTACCGCCGCGGCCCGCGCCTCCGCGGGATCGCTCGTGGCGAGCACGTCCTCGGCGGCCCGGCGGCAGTCGTCCAGCGTGACCGATCCCACCTTCGCCCCCACACCGGACACGGCGGCGCCCGCGCAGGACAGCGACGTGACACCGAGTCCGATCAGGACGCAGGCGAGCAGCGGGTCGGCGGCAGCCTCGCCGCAGACGCCGACCGGTTTGCCCGCCGCGACGCCGGCCTCGGCCGTGCGCGCGACGAGCGCGAGAACGGCCGGCTGCCAGGGGTCGGTGAGCGACGCCAGATCGGACGACATCCGGTCGGCGGCCATCGTGTACTGCGCGAGGTCGTTCGTGCCGATGGACAGGAAGTCGACGTGACGCAGGAGGCGGTCAGCTAGTAGCGCCGCGGCAGGCACCTCGACCATGACCCCGGGCACGAGACCGCGGGCGCGGACCTCGGCCGCGAACGATTCAGCCTCGGCGGGAGTCGAAATCATCGGCGCCATCACCCACGGCTGCGACTGCGTCTGCTTCGCCGCGGCGGCGACGGCGTCGAGTTGCCTGCTGAGGATGCCCGGGTTCTGTTCGGCGATGCGGATGCCGCGGACCCCGAGCGCGGGGTTCGCCTCGTCGGCGTGGTTGGCGAAGCGCAGCGGCTTGTCCGATCCCGCGTCGAGGGTCCGGATCACCACTTTCCGGCCCGCGAACGCGTCGAGCACCTCGCCGTAGATCTCGGCCTGCTCATCGACGCCGGGCTCGGAATCGCGGTCCAGGAAGCACAACTCGGTGCGGAACAGTCCGACGCCCTCGGCGGCGGTCCCGGACGCCGACCGCGCCCCGGCCCCGTCCTGCACGTTGGCCAGAATCGAGACGGCGTGCCCGTCGCTGGTGCGGCCCGGCCCTTCCCAGGACTGGATGCGAAGCCGTTCGGCGCGCCCGTGCTCCACGGCTGCGCGGGCCTCGACGGGGTCCGGTTCCATCACGAGTTCGCCCGCCGAGCCGTCGAGGAGGACGGGGGTGCCCGAGACGACGGATTCGAGATCACGCACCGCGACGACACACGGGATGCCCAGCTGCCGCGAGATGATCGCGGTGTGGCTCGTCGGGCCGCCGAGAACCGTCACGAGTCCGACGATCAGCTCGGGATCGAGACCGGCGGTGTCGGCGGGCGCGAGGTCCTGGGCGCAGAGGATCGACGGGGTCGTGGGCACGGGGATGCCCGGCTCGGGCAGGCCGAGGAGTTCGGAGACGACGCGGTCGCGGATGTCGCGCAGGTCGGTCACGCGTTCGGCCATCAGCCCACCCATCTTGGTGAACAGGGTGACGAACTGCTCGGTGGCCTCCGCTGCCGCCTCCCCGGCCGGGGTTCCGCCGGCGATCAGCTTCTGCGCCGCACCGAGCCAGCCGCGGTCTGCGGCCATCGCCGCGTTCGCCTGCAGCACCTCTGCCGCGGCGCCGGAGACGCTCGCCGCGCGGTCGCGGAGTCGCTGCGACACCACGGCGGCCGCTTCCTCGAAGCGGACCTTCTCCGCGTCGCGCGACGCCTCGTCGATCCGGGCGGATCCGGGTGCGACCTCCGGCCGCGGGGCCGGCCAGATCACCGGCGCGTAGGCAATGCCCGGTACCACCGGCGTACCTCGCACGATTTCACGGTCTTCGGTCATCGGGTCCTCCTGGCCGGCTCGTTCTGTCGTCACACAATCGGAAATGCGAATCGACTATGTGACGGAGATTACTCTCAACTCTTGACATGTCAACACACTCGGGCGTAAAACAACATGACACAACATTTCGTGTGATGCAGACCATAACGGATCTCGTCACCGAACACTTCATCGACGAGAACAGGAACGGGGTCACGGTGTATCCGGAAGAACGCCAGCAAGCGGTCACCACGCTGATCTCGCAGCGGGGGCGCATGTCGGTCGCCGACCTCTCCGACACCTTCGGCGTCACCACCGAGACCGTGCGCCGCGACCTCGCGCTGCTCGAACGCCTCGGCCACATCCGTCGCGTGCACGGCGGCGCGGTCCCTGCCGGTTCCCTCACCGTCACCGAACCCGGCATGACGGAGCGCGATCACACCCGCGCCGAGCAGAAGGATCGGATCGCCAAGCGCGCCGCCGCCTACCTGCCGCCGTCCGGTGGCAGCGTGCTGTTCGACGCGGGAACCACCACCGGGCGCATCATCCCGGAACTGCCGTCCGATCTGGACCTCACCGTGATCACCAACTCGGTGCCGATCGCGGCCCGGCTCGCCGGACTCAATTCCGTGACCCTCCACATGCTCGGCGGCCGGGTCCGCGGGATCACGCAGGCCGCCGTCGGCGAGGAGGCGCTGCGCATCCTCGACGTCCTCCGCGTCGACGTCGCGTTCATCGGCACCAATGCGCTCAGCGTCGGCCACGGCCTGTCCACACCGGACACCGAGGAGGCCGCCGTGAAGCGTGCGATGGTCCGCTGCGCCAATCACGTCGTAGTGGTCGCCGACTCGTCGAAGGTCGGCCGTGAGCACCTCGTGAGCTTCGCCCCCATCCACAGCGTCGACATCCTCGTCACCGACGCCGACATCACGCCCGCAGACCGAGCCCACTTCCACGACCAGGGAATCGAGGTGGTGATCGCATGATCGTCACGCTGACCGCCAATCCGAGCATCGACCGCACCGTCAACCTGCTCGGGCGCCTCGAACGGGGAACCGTCCTGCGCGCAGCCGCGACCCACAGCGACCCGGGAGGCAAGGGCGTCAACGTCGCCCGCGCGCTCACGTCCGCCGGCGTCAACGCAGTTGCGGTGCTGCCCGGCAACGCGGGCGACCCCCTGCTCACCGCCCTGTCCGAGCACGGGATCGAGCACGTGACCGTGGCGACGTCCGGTTCGGCACGCACGAACATCACCATCACCGAACCCGACGGCACCACCACCAAGATCAACGAACCCGGTGTCACGATGTCGGCCGGATCCCTCGCCGATCTGCAGTCGGAGATCATCGAACGCGGGTCCCGGGCCGAATGGGTGGTGCTGTCCGGTTCCCTACCCCCGGGCATCCCCACCGACTGGTACGCCACGCTCGTCGAGGCGCTGCGTTCGGCCTCGTGCCGGGTCGCCGTCGACACCTCGGACGCCCCGCTGCTCGCACTCGCGGACCGGTTCCCGGCGGCCTGCCCCGACCTCGTGAAACCGAACAGCGAGGAACTCGCGCAACTCACCGGCGCCGACGGGCACCTGCTCGAGGAGTCCGCGCTGCGGGGAGACCCGACGGCCACCGCCCACGCGGGCAGGCAACTCGTGGACCGTGGGGTCGAAGCCGTCCTCGCCACGCTCGGCGCCGCGGGCGCCGTTCTCGTGACGGAGGCCGGCGCCTGGTGGGCCACGCCACCACCGATCGTCGCCCGCAGCACCGTCGGCGCCGGCGACTCCTCGCTGGCGGGCTACCTGGCAGCGCAGATCTCCGGCGCGTCGCCCGCGGACTGCCTCCGATCCGCCGTTGCCTACGGCAGCGCGGCGGCCGCCCTCCCGGGCACCACCCTGCCGACCCCCGAACACGTCGACATCGACGCCGTCACCGTCACCGCCCTCAGCTCCCCCGCCCCCGATCCGGCCTGAACCAGAAGGAAACACCATGTCTCACTCGACACCCGACCGCGATTCGGGGCCGCAGATCATCAGCGAAGATCTGATCTCCCTGGACACCGACCTCGGAGCCTCCAAGGAGGACGTGATCTCCGCGCTCTCCCAGCGTCTCGCGGACGCCGGTCGCGCCACCGAAGCGGACGCTCTCCGCGATGCCGCGCTGGCGCGTGAATCACAATCGGCGACAGGACTTCCCGGCGGGATCGCGATCCCGCACTGCCGCTCGGAGGCCGTCGTGGCGGCGTCTCTCGGATTCGCCCGGCTCGCCCCGAAGGTCGACTTCGGCGCCCCCGACGGACCCGCCGATCTGGTGTTCCTCATCGCCGCACCCGAGGGTGCGGGCGCGGAGCACATGAAGCTGCTGTCCTCGCTCGCCCGGGCGCTGGTACGCCCGGCCTTCGTCGGCGCCCTGCGTGATGCGAAGACCCCCGCCGAGATCGTCACCCTGGTCAACGACGTCCTGGCCCCCGCGCCCGCCGCCGCACCTGCTGCCGCGACGGCCACTGCAGCACCCGCCGCCGCTGCGGCCGCGGCTGCTGCCCCGGCTCCGGCAACGACGCCCGAACCGGTCGCCCCGGAGAAGGAACCGGAGCCCGAGGCGGGGCCGAAGCACATCGTCGCGGTCACGGCCTGCCCGACCGGCATCGCCCACACGTACATGGCGGCCGACTCGCTCGTCGCCGCCGGCGAACGCGCGGGCGTCGTCGTTCACGTGGAGACGCAGGGTTCGAGCGGAAGTACACCGCTGGCACCCGGAGTGATCGCGGGCGCGTCCGCCGTCATCTTCGCCACCGACGTCGGGGTGAAGGGCAAGGAACGCTTCGCAGGCAAGCCGGTGGTGGCGTCGGGCGTCAAGCGCGCGATCAACGAACCCGACACCATGATCACCGAGGCGCTGCGCGCGGGCATGAACCCGTCCGCGGCGACCGTGGACGCGGGGAGCGCGGGCAGTGCCGCGGACGAGCCGGCCGGGTCGGTCGGCTGGGGCACCCACCTGCGTCAGGTGCTGCTCACCGGTGTCAGTTACATGATCCCGTTCGTCGCCGCGGGTGGTCTGCTGATCGCCCTCGGGTTCCTGCTCGGCGGCTACGAGATCTCCGGTCCCGCGGAGGACATCGTCCTCAACAACTCCCTCGGCCAACTCCCCGACGGTGGCCTGACGACGTACCTGGGCGCCGTGCTGTTCCAGCTGGGTTCGCTGGCGTTCAGCTTCCTCGTCCCCGCGCTGGCCGGTTACATCGCCTTCGCGATCGCCGACCGGCCCGGTCTGGCGCCGGGCTTCACCGCGGGTGCGGTGGCGGTCTTCGTCGGCGGCGGATTCATCGGAGGCCTCGTCGGCGGTCTGATCGCCGGTATCGTCGCGCTGTGGATCAGCCGGATCCCGGTGCCGCAGTGGTTGCGCGGCCTGATGCCCGTGGTGATCATCCCGCTGTTCGCGACGCTGATCGTCGGCGCACTCATGTTCCTGGTCCTCGGCCGACCGCTCGCCGCGATCACGAACGGCCTGACGGACTGGCTCAACGGACTGTCCGGCAGCTCCGTCATCTTCCTCGGCATCATCCTCGGACTGATGATGTGCTTCGACCTCGGAGGCCCGGTCAACAAGGCCGCATACGCGTTCGCGGTGGCCGGCCTCAACGTCAACGACCCCGCCTCGCTGCGGATCATGGCGGCCGTGATGGCTGCGGGCATGGTCCCGCCGCTGGCGATGGCCCTCGCATCGACCGTCCTGCGTCCCAGCCTGTTCAGCGAGGCGGAACGGGAGAACGGCAAGGCGGCCTGGCTCCTCGGCTCGGCGTTCATCTCGGAAGGCGCCATTCCGTTCGCCGCCGCAGACCCGCTGCGCGTCATCCCCTCGATGATGGCCGGCGGCGCCGTCACCGGCGCCCTGATCATGGCGTTCGACGTCACCCTCAGCGCACCGCACGGCGGAATCTTCGTCTTCTTCGCCATCGGCAACCTGCTGTGGTTCCTGGTGTCGCTGGCCGCCGGTGTCGTCGTCGCCGCCCTGTGCGTCGTCGGTGCGAAGGAATTCATCAAGCCCGGCGCGTCCGACGCCGAACTCGACCCCGACGTTGCGACAGTCGCAGCGTAAGAGAAACAGATCGACCCGCTCGACCCGCACCAACCCCACCGACAGAGGAGAGAGTCCATGCCCAGCACCACAGTCGCCGTCGGTTCGTCCATCGGCCTGCACGCCCGTCCCGCCGCCGTCATCGCCGAAGCGGTTGCCGCCGCCGGTGTGCCCGTCACGCTGGCCGTGGCGGACAGTGAACCCGTGGACGCCGGTTCCGCACTGCTCATCATGACGCTCGGCGCCACCAAGGGCACCGACGTCACCGTGACCAGCGACGACGCCGACGCCGTCGAGAAGGTCGCGCAGCTCGTGGCGGCCGATCTCGACGCCTGACCGGTACCCGGCCCGTCAGCTGGTGAGCCCCAGCTGACGGCCGGTCCAGTCCATCTCGCGTTCGAGTGCCGCACTCCAGGTGGCGCCCTCGTGGCCACCGGGAAGCTCGTAGTACCGCACGTTCAGACCGGCCGCCCGCGCGGCAGCGAACATCCGCTGCTGCTGCGGGCGGTATTCGTCGTCGGCGGCCCCGGCCACGAACACCCCGGTCAACTCCGGGAACTGTCGTGTCTTCAGCACGTCAGCCGGATTGACCGCCGCGAACGCGTGCTCGTCGCCGCCGAATGTCGCCGCGACCGTCCCCGCGTGATCGCCGAGCGAGGGCTCGTCCTGACCGAGGAAATCGAGGAAGGTCGGGAAGATCCGCGGATAGTTCACCGCCAGCTGGATCGAGCAGGTCCCGCCGTAGGAGAATCCGCCGATCGCCCACTGTGCCGGATCGTGCGACACCTGCAGGGACGTCTCGATCCAGGCGGGCACGTCGCGGGCCACGTAGGTGGCGGCGTTGCCGAGCGCCGAATCGAGGCACAGCGGATTCGCGTCCTGCGAGCCCAGCGCGTCGATCACCACGACGACCGGTGCGAGTCCGTCGTGCCGTGCGGCATACGCGTCCACGGTGGATCCCAGTCGTCCGCTGCTGAACCAGTCCTGGGGCCGCCCCGGCTGTCCCGCGATCATCACCAGGACGGGGAGCACCGCCCGGGGCGACGTCAGGTACGCCGGCGGCAGGTACAGCACGGCCGGCCGGGCCGCGAATCCGGATTCGGTGCCCGGGATCTCCACTTCCGTCACCACACCGGAGCCGGGTGTGCGCACCGGACGTGTCCACGCCGAGTCCAGCGGGGTCCCCGACTGCACCGCGTCCTCGAACCCGGGGACGTCACCGAACGACACCGGCTGCACGCTCGTCGGTGGACGGTGCCCCACCAGCGAGCCGACGGTCGGGAAGACGCCGACCTCCGCGTTGACCTGGCCCACCGCCGCGGCCGCGGCTGCGGCAGCCGCGACAGCGATCACCCCGGCCCGCCGGACTCCGGGTTTCCGGAGCAGGAGCGCCGCGGCGAAGACGAGGATTCCGACGGCGAGCCAGATCCAGATGTACCCGGTGAGGGGTATCTGGTTGGGCAGCGGACGGTACGCCGCCCACACGGCGCCTCCGATCACGGCGGTCACGGGCACCGCGACCGCCGCTGCGCCGACGACCGGACGTCTGGCGGAACGAGTCACTGCGAGCAACACGACGAGGCCCACCATCACGGCCGCCGTCGACGCGGCCCGGGCGCGACCGTGCTCGAGCGACAGGTGGGCGATACGCGACAACAACTCGTGGGCCTGCACAGCGCACAGTATTCACACCGCGTCACCCACCGAAAGAATCAGGCTCGCAACATTTCTCGCAAATCAGACCTATCGGGCACGACGGCGGACGAGAGAGCCGGCGACCACGGCGAGCACGACCACGCCGCCGGCGACGCCGATCCCCCACGCCGTTCCCGGCGACTGCGTCGACGCCTCGTCCGAAACGGCCTGGGCACGGGCCTGATCCTGCACCCTCGACACCGCCCCGAGCAGCACCCGAATCGGTGGAACGGGTCCCTCCCGGGCCTCGGAGGCGATCAACAGGTCGCCGTTCTCTGTGAACGCGACCGACTCCCCCTGCGGCTGCTCCGGCACGTGGGCGCGCACGGCGGGTCCGGCCGCGAACGCCGCCGCCAGGTCGCCGTCCGGGGCGGAGAACAGGAACACATCGGAGTAGCTGCGCACGGCGGCGACGGTCCCGTCGGCGGACACGGCCCCGCCGGTGAACATCGTCGAATGCACGGCCGGGGCCGTGGTGCCGCTGCCGGTGGTCGCGTCGTCGACGCCGTTCGTCGCCGAGACGTCCAGCGTTCCGACCTTCTCCAGCGGGGTCGGGCCGGGGCTCGCGAGATCGCCCACGGCGACACCCCCGACGGGCCGGTACACGTTGCCCGCCCCGAACACTTCCTTCGTGACGATCAGCGGGGTGCCGTCGCGCTGGACGAGGACGGTCTCGGCATCGTGGGGGCCGTCCGGATACGTCAGCCGATGCAGTTCTCCCGCGCCCGTATCACGGTCCATCGCGATCAACGCCACCGTCTCGCGCCGGCGTCCGTTGTCGCCGGTGTCGGCCAGCCACAGCCGGCCGTCGGAGCCGGAGGCCATGTCCTCGACGTCGTACGGATCGACCGGCAGCGGAAGCCAGCGCTGTACGGCGCAGTTCCCGTCCATCACCGCGACCGCGCGGTCGGACCCGCTGTCGCCGACCGCGTAGAGCAGCCCGCCGGCCGACACGAGCCCCGACAGCTCCTCGAGCGAGGCCTCGTCCGGGGTGCCGACCGCGGAATCGTCGGGAGTGCACAGCGGACCGAACTCCGACGCGTCGACGGCGGTCTGGTCGCGGAAGAACGGCTCGGCGAATCCGGTTCCCGCCGCGGCGAGCGGTGCGCACGTCGCGAGCACGGCGACCGCCACGCGGGCGGACCACCGTGAGCGGTCAGGCACTGCCGCTGTACTCGACCAGTGCCGACGCCAGCGCTTCGGGCACCCGCGCGTGGACGCGTGTGCCGTCCTCCTCGTGGGAGGAGTCGAGGATCTGACCGTCCGAGTGGATCCGGGCCATCAGATCGCCCCGGTTGTACGGGAGGAGAACGCTGACCTCGATCTCCGGGCGGACCAGGACGTCGCTCAGATGTGCACGCAACTCGGCGATGCCCTCCCCGGTCCGGGCGGAGACGAACGACGCACCGGGCAGCAGGCCACGCAGCTGGGTCAAGGTGACCGGGTCGGCGGCGTCGATCTTGTTCACCACGATGAGCTCGGGCGGTGCCGCGGCGTCGTTCTCCCGGATCACCTCGGTGATCACCTCGTGGACGGCCTTGATCTGATCCGTGGGCAGCGGATCGGAACCGTCGACGACGTGCAGCAGCAGATCCGCGTCCGTCACTTCCTCGAGCGTCGAGCGGAACGCCTCGATCAGCTGCGTCGGCAGATGCCGCACGAACCCGACGGTGTCGGTGAGGACGTATTCGCGGCCGTCGTCCAGCGCCGCCCGGCGGGTGGTGGGATCGAGGGTGGCGAACAGCGCGTTCTGCACCAGCACCCCGGACCCGGTCAACGCGTTGAGCAGGCTCGACTTGCCGGCGTTCGTGTAGCCGACGATCGCGATGGACGGGGTCTCGCTGCGCAGTCGCCTGGTGCGTTTGGTGTCGCGGGCGGCCTTCATGCCCTTGATCTCGCGACGCAGCTTGGCCATCCGCTCACGGATACGACGGCGGTCCGTCTCGATCTTGGTCTCACCGGGACCACGCAGACCCACGCCGCCGTTGCTTCCGGCGCGACCACCCGCCTGCCGGGACATCGATTCACCCCAGCCACGCAGTCGGGGCAGCATGTATTCCATCTGGGCCAGCGCCACCTGCGCCTTGCCCTCCCTGGACGTGGCGTGCTGGGCGAAGATGTCGAGGATGAGGGCGGTCCGGTCGATGACCTTGACCTTGACGACCTTCTCCAGCGCGGTGAGCTGCGCGGGGGTGAGTTCACCGTCGCAGATGACGGTGTCGGCGCCGGTCGAGAGGACGACCTCGCGGAGTTCCTCGGCCTTGCCGGAACCGATGTAGGTGGCCGCGTCGGGTTTGTCCCGCCGCTGGACGAGGCCCTCGAGGACTTCCGATCCGGCGGTCTCGGCCAGTGCGGCGAGCTCGGCCATGCTGGATTCGGCCTGCGCCGCGGTTCCCTGGGTCCAGACACCGACGAGCACCACGCGTTCGAGGCGCAACTGCCGGTATTCGACTTCGGTGACGTCTGTGAGCTCGGTGGAGAGCCCGGCAACCCGGCGCAGCGCGCTGCGGTCCTCGAGTTGCATCTCGCCGACCGAAGGGCGCCCGTCGTCGTAGGCGAACTCAGTGGAGTCGGAGATCGGCGATTCTTCTGTGCGATGTGTTTTCGTCATACACCCTCATGATCCCACGGAATGTCGAGGGCGTGCACGTGCATTTCGCGCAGGGCGATCAGGCAAGGCCGTTCCACCAGTTGTCGTCGAGGTTCCCGGACGCCACCAGGACGGACGGTCCGCGCAACGTCGCCCGGCCGCCGGACAGCGCGACCGTGACCTGACCTCCGGGAATGCGGACATTCACCTCACCGGAATCGGCGCCGTCGAAGCGCAGCGCGGCGGTGGCCGCGGCCACCGTGCCGGTGCCGCACGACCGGGTCTCGCCGACCCCGCGCTCGTGCACCCGCATGTCCACGGCGCCGGAATCGATGCGGGTGAGGATCTCCACGTTGACGCCGTGCGGGAAGAAACCGGGATCGAAGCCGGGTGCGGCCGTCAGGTCGAGGGCCGACAGGGAGGCCGCCGTGAGATGCGCGTCGACACACGCCAGGTGCGGATTGCCGACGTCGATGCCGATGCCGTTGAACACTTTGCCGTCGATGGTCGCGGCGCTCGTTCCCAGATCCCGCACCACCCCCATGTCGACGGTGACCTCGCCGACGGAGCCGTCGGCCGAGTGCACGATCACCGGTTTGCCGCCGGCCCGGCTGCCGACCACGAACTCGTCGCGCGTCTCGAGGCCGGTCGACCGGAGGTAGTGGGCGAAGACGCGGACACCGTTGCCGCACATTTCCGCGATCGACCCGTCGGCGTTGCGGTAGTCCATGAACCAGTCGTCCTCGGACGTGCCGTCCGGGAGTTCGGCGAGCACGCCGGCAGCGGCCAGCGCACCGGCCTTGGCGACGCGCAGGATTCCGTCGGCGCCGAGTCCACGCCTGCGATCGCACAGCGCTGCCACACGCGGGGCGGACAGATCGATGCGGACGTCGGGATCCGGGAGGACCACGAAGTCGTTCTCGGTGCCGTGTCCCTTGCTGAAATCCATGCGCACCACTCTAACCAACCGCCGAGGGGGTGCAGTTCATCTGCGCTACCGCGGTGCGGTTCATCTGCGCTACCGCGGTGCGGTTCATCTGCGCTGCCGCGGTGCGGTTCATCTGCGCTGCCGGGCGATTTCGTAGAGGGCGACGGCGCCGGCGGAGGGGGCACCGAGGGAACTGGCTGCGCCCCCGATCGGGATGTTGACGACCGTGTCGCAGGCGCCTCGCCACGCGGCGCTCATCCCGCGGGTCTCGTTGCCGATCACGAGCACGGTGCCGCCACCGAAGTCGTGGGCGTCGATGGTGACGGAACCGGTCTCGTCCGTCCCGACGATGTGCAGTTCGGTTCCGGACGCTCGCCGGGCGTCGCGGAACGCGAGGATCTCGTCGACGGAGGACACGGTGACGACGGGCATCGCGAAGAGCGATCCGGTGGAGGCGCGGACGCTCCGGGGGTCGAACGGGTCGGCGCCGTGGCCGGCCACGACGACCGCGTCGGCGCCGAACGCGTTGGCGGAGCGGACGAGGGTGCCCAGATTTCCGGGTGAGGTGGGCCGGTCGAACACGACGATCAGGGGGACGGACTGCAGCCGCAGGTCCTTCAGTCGCGGGGCGCGGGTCTTCGCGACCGCGATCAGTTCCGGCGCGGTGTCGGTCTTCTCGCCGAGTTCGGCCATCAGTTCGGCGCTGACACCGATCTGTTCGACGGATCGGGTCGCGAGTAGCTCTCGCGCCCAGTCGGACAGCGGTGGGCCGTCGATGCGGTGCAGCAGCGATTCGATCGGCCAGTCGTGTTCCAGGGCGAGGTTGAGGGGGCGCACACCCTGGATCAGGAAGCGTCCCGCCTTCGTCCGTTTGGCACGGTTGGTGAGGTACGACTGCCATTGCTGGAAGCGGGCGTTGCGGGTGGTCACCAGCACGGACGAGGCCGGACGGTGCCGTGCGGACGGTGTTCGGCTCATCGTTCTCCCAGTGTTCGCGTCTCGTCGAGGGTGTGGATCGTGGTGTCCGCGAGGTCGGGGGTGTTTCCGTCGACCCAGTGGATGCGGGGGTCGCGGCGGAACCAGGACCGTTGCCTGCGCACGTAGCGCCGGGTGCCGATGAACGTGCGTTCCTCCGCCTCGGCCAGGTCGTATTCGCCGTCGAGCCAGGCGAGGACCTGTGCGTAGCCGATGGCCCGGGGCGCGGTGACGCCCTCCCGCAGTCCCACGTCGATCAGCCCGCGCACCTCGTCGACGAGTCCCTGTTCGAACATCAGCCGGGTGCGGAGCCGGATCCGGTCGTCGAGTGCGGCGGTGTCGCGGTCGACGCCGACGATGTGTGTGCCCCAGCGCGGTTCGCCGATGCGCGGGGCGGACGCCGCGAACGGCCTGCCCGTGATCTCGACGACTTCGAGGGCCCGGACCAGGCGCCTGCCGTCGGTGGGGAGGATCGACGCGGCGGCGTCGGGATCCACCCGGCTCAGCTCGGCGTGGACGGCCGCGACGCCCTTCTCGGCGAGGACGGCTTCCCACCGCGCCCGTACCGACGCGTCGGTGGCGGGGAAGCTCCACTCGTCGAGCAGCGACTGCACATACATCATCGATCCGCCGACGATGACCGGCACGGCGCCGCGGGCGGCGATCGCCTCCACGTCGCGGACCGCGGCCTGCTGATAGTTCGCGACGGTGGCCGTCTGCGTCACGTCGAGCACGTCGAGTTGGTGATGCGGAATTCCGCGGCGTTCGGCCGGGGCGAGTTTGGCGGTGCCGATGTCCATGCCCCGGTACAGCTGCATGGCGTCGATGTTGACGATTTCGCCGCCGAGGCGTTCCGCCAGGTCCAGCGCGAGATCCGACTTTCCGGTGGCGGTCGGTCCGACGACGGCGATCGGCACGGGTGAGGTCACGGACGCCACTCCCCCACGTGGTAGCCCACTCCGTAGGGCGCCGCGCTGTACAGCGTCCGGCAGGAGGCGGGCGCAGCGTCGAACACGCCGGCGAGGACCTGCCACGGGACGCGCCCGCCGATGCCGAGGGCGGCGCATTCGGCGGGGTCGAGGGCGAGCAGCGCCTCCCGGTCGCCGGTGTCGAGGGCCGCGTCGACACGGGCCTGCACGCCTTCCGCGCGGGGGTCGAACGCGCCCGGTGCCTTCGCGGTGAGGGTGTTCGCCCCGTCCGCGACGATCACCAGCCCGCGCGGCTCGGGGTCCCGGTCCAGAAACGCGCGCAATTCTGCGCCGTACGCGGCGCACTGCTGCGGCGACAGGTCGGCGGCGAGGATCCGCGCGTCGACGACGGCGTCCGGCGCGCACGCTCCCCGGATCCACCCGGCCGTCAGCGCCGCGAGCGGCAGGTCCGGGTCGGGTTCGCCGGCGGGACCGGGCCGCAGTGTGACCCGCACGTCGACGCCGTAGCCGCGGTAGGTGCCCTGAGCGTCGGCCGGCACCTCCACCGCGGTGGGCGCCGCGCCGATCGCCACCCATTCGGTGGCGATCGCGGACAATGCCTTCGCGGCCGCCTGGACCGCGTCCCGCAGCGGCGCCGTCTCCGCAGCGGCCGCCCCGGTCAGTTCGGGTACCAGCAGCGGTGGGGACGGCACGAGGATGGCGGCGGTGAACACACAGTCACGCTAGTCGACCGCGGGCACGGACCCGACATCCGATTCGGGCACTGCCGTCAATCGGTACCAACACGGACCGTCCGACCTGATTCAATAGTCCACAGGGCCCGTACCGGGTTGAATGGAGCCAGCACCCGTCCCGGGTCGTATGGAGCCAGTATTGCGTTCAGGCAGCCGTGACGCGCGGCAGAGATGAGGAACCGATGACCGACAGCAGCGACGCGAAGCCCGCCGTGGAGCCTGCCGCTCAGCAGCACGACACACCGAAGCCCAGCGTCCCGAAGCCGGGCGCGGCCGCGAAACCGGGTGCACCCAAGCCCCACCCCACACCGACGCATGCCCTCTCCGCCCCCGCCGTCGCCGCCCCCGCCCACAGTGATCCGAGCGAGTTCGGCCGCGTCGACGACGACGGCACCGCCTGGGTGAAGACCGCGGACGGTGAACGGCAGATCGGGTCGTGGCAGGCCGGAGACGCGGCGGAAGGCCTGGCGCATTTCGGTCGGCGCTTCGACGATCTCGCCACCGAAGTGGCCCTCCTCGAGGCCCGGCTCAATTCCGGTGCGGGCGACGCGAAGAAGACGAAGGCCGCCGCGACCGCACTCGCCGAATCGCTCCCGACCGCCGCGGTGATCGGTGACGTCGACTCGCTCTCCGCGCGACTCGACGTGATCATCGCCGGATCCGACGAGGCGGCCGCCCACGCCAAGCACGAGAAGGAACTGTCGCGGCAGGCGCACACCGAACGCAAGGAAGAACTGGCCGCCGAGGCGGAACAGATCGGTGCCGAGTCCACGCAGTGGAAGGCCGCCGGCGACCGGTTGCGCGAGATCCTGGACGAGTGGAAGACGATCCGCGGGATCGACCGGAAGGTCGACGACGCCCTGTGGAAGCGGTATTCCAAGGCTCGGGAGGCGTTCAACCGGCGCCGCGGCGCGCATTTCGCCGAACTCGACCGTGAGCGCGCCGCCGCCAAGACCAAGAAGGAAGAACTCGTCGAGCAGGCGGAGGCACTGTCCGACTCCACCGACTGGGGTCCCACAGCCGGAGCCTTCCGCGATCTGCTCGCCGAGTGGAAGGCCGCCGGACGCGCGCCGCGGGAAGCCGACGACAACCTGTGGAGGCGGTTCAAGGGCGCTCAGGACGTGTTCTTCGCCGCCCGCAACGCCGCGTCCTCCGAACGCGACGCCGAGTTCGAGGAGAACGCGGTCGCCAAGGAGGAGTTGCTGAAGAACGCCGGCCACATCGATCCGTCCAAGGACATCGACGGGGCGAGGGCCGCCCTCCGCGACCTGCAGGAGAAGTGGGACGCCATCGGGAAGGTGCCCCGCGAGCGGATGCACGACCTCGAGGGCAAGCTGCGGGCCATCGAGAAGCGGGTCCGCGACGCCGCCGACGAGGAATGGCGCCGCACCGACCCGGAGGCGCTCGCCCGGGCCGCGCAGTTCCGGGAGCGGGTCACGCAGTTCGAGGAGCAGGCCGCCAAGGCCTCTGCGGCGGGCAAGACGAAGGACGCCGAGAGCGCACTCGCCCAGGCCAAGCAGTGGCGCGAATGGGCCGAGGCGGCAGAGGGCGCCGTCAGCGGCCAGTAGGCACGATCAGCCGACGTTCCAGTCGCCGCGTCGCTCCGCTTCGGCGGCAGCGGCGCGGCGTTCCTCTTCCGCGGCCAGCTGCAGCGCGGTCCGGCTCCAGACCACCTTCAGCCAGTGGAACGTGAGCACGATGACGGTGAGCCAGCCGATGATCAGGCCGATGCCCGGTCCGGCCGCCTCGACGCCCGGCGCCGGGGTCTGCCGCGACCAGATGGCGAGCATGCCGAACACGATGGACACGGCGGTTCCGGCGAGGGCCACCCACGCGAGCGCCCAGCGACGGGTGACGAGCGCCAGCATCGACACGACGACCCCGAACACCACCTCGAACCACACGAACAGCCGCGACGGCAGCGCGATCGTCTCCGCGCGGGCGTCGTCCCCGTACACCAGCACCTCCCAGCCGTTGGCGATGCCGGAATGCGGCAACGTCAGCGAGCCGAGGAGCACGACCACCGCGACCGCGACGACGAGCGCACGCGCCCCGGGGTCGATCTCACCGGCCACCTTCTTCTCGGCGGCGTCGAAATCCTTCAGGTAGCTCTCGATCGGCTCGTTCGCGTCACTCGGGTCGTCGTGGCGCTGGTCGTCGAACTGCGGGGTCATGCGTTGCATCCCATCTGAGCGGGTAGTGGTGCGGGCACACCGATCTGCGGCAGTCCGAGTCCCACGCCGATCGGCGGGGTCTTCGGGGTGACGCCCTTCTCGAAGGAGTCGCCTGCGCGGGTGCGGCGGTGGGTCAGGACCGGGGTGTCCGCGACGAGGTGGTGCGGAGCGGCGGCGCTGATCACGATGGTGACGACGTCGCCGGGCCGGACGTTTCCGTCGAGGTTTCCCTCCGGCCGGAAGTGGACGAGCCGCCCGTCGCGGGCGCGCCCGCTCATCCGTGCGGTCTCCGCGTTCTTGCGGCCCTCCCCGGCGGCGACGAGCAGTTCCACCTCGGCGCCGACGAGCTTCTGGTTCTCCTCGAGCGTGATCTGTTCCTGCAACGCGATGAGACGTTCGTACCGTTCCTGCACGACGGCCTTGGGCAGCTGGTCGTCCATGTCCGCTGCCGGGGTGCCGGGACGCTTGGAGTACTGGAAGGTGAACGCGCTGGTGAAGCGCGCCTGCCGGACGACGTCGAGCGTGTCCTGGAAGTCTTCCTCGGTCTCACCGGGGAAGCCCACGATGATGTCGGTGGTGATCGCCGCGTGCGGCATCGCGGTGCGGACCTTCTCGATGATCCCCAGGAACCGCGACTTCCGGTAGGAGCGGCGCATCGCCTTCAGGACGCGGTCCGAACCGGACTGCAGCGGCATGTGCAGCTGCGGGCACACGTTGGGGGTCTCGGCCATCGCCTCGATGACGTCGTCGGTGAACTCGGCCGGGTGCGGGGACGTGAAGCGGACGCGCTCGAGCCCGTCGATCTCGCCGCACGCGCGCAGCAGCGCGGCGAACGCGCCGCGGTCGCGGGGCTGGTCGGGGTCGGCGAAGGAGACGCCGTATGCGTTGACGTTCTGCCCGAGCAGCGTGACCTCGACGACGCCCTCGTTCACCAGGGCCTGCACCTCGGCCAGGATGTCGCCGGGCCGCCGGTCGACCTCCTTGCCGCGCAGCGCGGGGACGATGCAGAACGTGCACGTGTTGTTGCATCCCACCGAGATGGACACCCAGCCGGCGTACGCCGACTCCCGCTTGGCGGGCAGCGTCGACGGAAACGCCTCGAGCGCGTCGAGGATCTCGACCTCGGCCCGCTGATTGTGGCGCGCCCGGTCCAGCAGCGCCGGGAGCGAACCGATGTTGTGGGTGCCGAACACGACGTCCACCCACGGCGCCTTCTTCACGACGACGTCGCGGTCCTTCTGCGCCAGGCACCCGCCGACCGCGATCTGCATGTCGGGGTTCTGTTCCTTCGCCGGCGCCAGATGGCTCAGGTTGCCGTACAACTTGTTGTCGGCGTTCTCCCGCACCGCGCAGGTGTTGAAGACGACGAGGTCGGGCGACTGCCCGGTGGCCGCCTTCGTGTAGCCGGCGTCCTCGAGGAGCCCCGACAGCCGCTCGGAGTCGTGCACGTTCATCTGGCAGCCGTACGTGCGCACCTCATAGCTGCGGTGAGGGGTCTGGTCGATCGTGTCCACGTATGCCAGGGTACGGCCCGCGCCAAATCGCCTCGTCGCGGCCGGTGTGCGTCAGGACACACGACCGACGCCGGACAGTAAAGTTTCCGTGACATCCCGAGGATTCTCGGAGCAAATGACCGGTGCTCCCGCTCCCAGCACATAGGGTCTCGACTATGACGCAAGCCGACGACGCGACGCCGACGCCCTCCACGGGCGCGGCCCCGTCCATGATCTCGATGAAATCGGTGAACAAACACTTCGGCGCCCTCCACGTCCTCCAGGAGATCGACCTCGAAGTTCCTCGGGGGCAGGTCGTGATCGTCCTGGGACCGTCCGGGTCCGGGAAGTCGACGCTGTGCCGGACCATCAACCGCCTCGAGCCCATCGACTCCGGTGAGATCGCCGTGGACGGGAAGGTGCTGCCGGCCGAGGGCAAGGCCCTGGCCGCGCTGCGCGCCGACGTGGGGATGGTGTTCCAGTCGTTCAACCTGTTCGCCCACAAGACGATCCTCGAGAACGTGATGCTGGCACCGGTCAAGGTGCGGAAGAAGAGCAGCGCCGACGCGAAGAAGAAGGCCTACGAGCTTCTCGAGCGGGTCGGCATCGCCAACCAGGCGGACAAGTACCCGGCGCAGTTGTCGGGCGGTCAGCAGCAGCGTGTCGCGATCGCCCGCGCACTCGCCATGAACCCCAAGGTCATGCTGTTCGACGAGCCGACGTCCGCGCTCGACCCGGAAATGGTCAACGAAGTCCTCGACGTCATGACCTCGCTCGCCAAGGAAGGCATGACCATGCTCGTGGTGACCCACGAGATGGGCTTCGCCCGCAAGGCCGGCGACCGTGTTCTCTTCATGGCCGACGGCCAGATCGTCGAGGACTCTGAGCCCGCCACGTTCTTCACCGCTCCCAAATCCGAGCGCGCGAAGGACTTTCTCGGCAAGATTCTCAGCCACTGATCGGAGAGGGCGCCGCCGCGGTGCCCTCTCGGTCGACCGTGCTCCACAGGCAACACCCGTCATTTCAATTGGAGGAACTCGATGAGGATCAACCGCTCGATTCGTGTGGGAATCGGCGTCATGGCGCTCGCCGTCGTCGCATCGGCCTGTGGCGGAGGTGAAGAGAAGAGCGCCTCCCAGAGCGCGTCGGAGGGCAAGCTCACGGTCGGAATCAAGTACGACCAGCCCGGCCTCGGACTGCGCAACCCCGATGGTTCCTTCAGCGGTTTCGACGTCGAGGTGGCCGAGTACATCGCGGGCAAGCTGGGTGTCGCGCCCGAGAACATCGTGTTCAAGGAGTCCCCGTCGGCTCAGCGCGAGACGCTGATCCAGAACGGTGAGGTCGACTACATCGTCGCCACCTACTCGATCACCGACGCCCGCAAGGAGAAGGTCGACTTCGCCGGGCCGTACTTCATCGCCGGACAGTCGCTCCTGGTGAAGTCCGACAACACCGACATCACCGGCCCCGAGTCGCTCAACGGCGGCAAGAAGCTGTGCTCCGTCACCGGGTCCACCCCGGCGCAGAAGGTGAAGGACCAGTACGCGAAGGACGTGCAACTGCAGGAGTTCGACACGTACTCCGCCTGCGTCGAGGCGCTGCGGAACGGCGCAGTCGACGCCGTCACCACCGACGACATCATCCTCGCCGGCTACGCGGCGCAGTATCCGGGCGAGCTGAAGGTGGTCGGCGCGCCGTTCACCGAGGAGCGCTACGGCGTCGGCCTGGCCAAGGGTGACGACGAGACCCGGGCCAAGATCAACGACGCCATCGAGGCGATGATCGCGGACGGTTCGTGGGCGCGTGCGTTCAACGAGACCGTCGGCGCGTCGGGCTACCCGATCCCCGCACCGCCGACCGTCGATCGGTACTGAGCAACTCACTCATCCGGGTCGGACGACTCCCCTTTCGTGGAGTCGTCCGGCCCGGTTCGACACCAACCACCGGTGACCTGGGGAGACGGTAAGTGGACCTACTGAGCAAATACAGCGATCAGCTGATCGACGCGTTCTGGACGACGGTGCAGCTGACCGCGTTCTCGGCTGTCGGTGCTCTGATACTCGGCACCATCCTCGCGGCGATGCGGGTGTCACCGATCCCGGTCGCGCGCGGCGTCGGCGCGGCATACGTGACGATCTTCCGCAACACTCCCCTGACCCTCATCATCATCTTCTGCTCGTTCGGGCTCTTCCAGACGATGGGCGTCAAGCTCGCCCCCGAGCAGTCGCCGACGTTCTTCGAGCAGAACAACTTCCGGCTCGCCGTGCTCGGCCTCAGCATCTACACGGCGGCCTTCGTCTGCGAGTCGCTGCGGTCCGGTATCAACACCGTGCACGTCGGCCAGGCGGAGGCGGGCCGGTCACTCGGTCTCACGTTCTCCCAGAATCTGCGGCTCATCGTGCTGCCGCAGGCATTCCGCGCGGTCACCGCACCCCTCGGCAGCGTGCTGATCGCCCTGACGAAGAACACGACGATCGCCTCGGTGATCGGTGTGGCGGAGGCATCGCTCCTGATGAAGGAAATGATCGAGAACGAGGCCGCCATCTTCGTCGTCGGTGGCATCTTCGCGCTCGGATTCGTGATCCTGACCCTGCCGATGGGGCTTCTCTTCGGATACCTGAGCAAGCGATTCGAGGTTGCACGATGAGCAATTCCGCCACCGTCCTCTACGACGCGCCGGGCCCGAAGGCGAAGAACCTCTACCGCCTGATCTCCGTCGCCGTCGCCCTCGCACTGCTGGGAATCGGCTACCTCGTCTACGCCGCGCTCGACGACAAGGGCCAGCTGACAGCGGCGAAATGGGAACCGTTCACCGAATCGACCTCGTGGACCACATATCTCATTCCCGGTATCCGCGGCACCCTCGTCGCGGCGGCCGTGTCGATCGTGTTCGCGTTGATCCTCGGCGCGATCCTCGGCATCGGACGCTTGTCGGACCACCGACCGGTGCGATGGGTGGCGGGCGGGATCGTCGAACTGTTCCGCGCCATCCCGGTGCTGATCCTGATGATCTTCTCGTACCAGCTGTTCGCCGAGTACGAGGTGTTCAAGTCGAAATATCTTGCGCTTGCCGCGGTCATCGTGGGCCTCACGCTGTACAACGGCTCGGTGATCGCCGAAATCGTCAGGGCCGGCATCAATTCGCTCCCCCGGGGACAGAGCGAGGCCGCCAAGGCGCTGGGCATGCGCAAGGGCCAGGTCATGCGGACCATCCTGCTTCCGCAGGCCGTCACGGCGATGCTCCCCGCGATCATCTCGCAGATGGTGGTCGCCCTGAAGGACTCCGCGCTCGGTTACCTCATCGGCTACGTCGAAGTGGTGCGGTCCGGCCAGCAACTCGGCGCGTTCTACGGCAACTACCTGCCCGCGCTGATCGTGGTGGCGATCATCATGATCATCCTCAACTACACGCTCACCGTGGTGGCGACCAGGGTGGAGAAGCGGCTGCGGGCCGCCCGGAAGGGCGGAGGTCCCCAGGGTGCTGCTCCCGAGCTTCCGGCGGTGTCGGTTCCGGGTATGGACATCACCGACAAGCGGTTGTGACCCGGCACTGCTTCTGACACGAACGACACTGCGGTCGGATGGGAACTCGGTTCCCGTCCGACCGCAGTGTCGTTCATCGTGGTCAGGTCATGATCATGGTCAGGCTGAGTCCGATTCAGGTCTCGTCGAACAGGCCTTCGGTTTCCGCGCCGGCACGATCGAGTTGCTCCTTGACGACCTCGAACGCCATGCCCTGGGGGAACCCGCGACGCGCCAGCATGGACACCAGCCGGCGGACCGCCCGGTCACGGTCGTCCGTTGACATGGTGCGCAGTTTCTTCGCGACCAGTTCGGTGGCTCGCGCTCGTTCGTCTTCGCTGTCGATCTGAGCGAGCGCCTCGGTGGCGTCTTCCTGACCGATGCCCTTGCGGCGCAGTTCCAGTGCGAGCGCACGTTTTCCCTTACCGGCGTACGTGTGCCGCGAATGCACCCACTGCTGGGCGAAGTCGGCGTCGTTGACGAGCCCGACCTCGGTGAGTCGATCCAGTACGCGCTCGGCGATGTCGGCCGAGTACCCCTTCTTCGCCAGACGGTCGGACAACTCCGCTCGACTCCGGGCACGGTCCGTCAGGAGACGCAGGCACAAATCCTTGGCCTGCGTCTCCGTTCCACCCTCGCCCGTCGGACGCACGGCGGCGCCTTAGAATTCGACCGGGGCGGCGTCGTCCGTAGCGGCAGTGACGTCGGCGCCGATTCCGAGCTTTTCCTTGATCTTCTTCTCGATCTCGTCCCGGATGTCGGTGTTCTCCAACAGGAACTTGCGGGCGTTCTCCTTGCCCTGTCCCAGCTGGTCGCCTTCGTAGGTGTACCAGGAGCCCGACTTGCGAATGAACCCGTGTTCGACACCCATGTCGATCAGCGAGCCTTCCTTGCTGATTCCCAGGCCGTAGAGGATGTCGAACTCGGCCTGCTTGAACGGCGGCGCGACCTTGTTCTTGACCACCTTGACGCGGGTACGGTTACCCACCGCGTCGGTGCCGTCCTTCAGGGTCTCGATCCGCCGCACGTCGAGGCGCACCGACGAGTAGAACTTCAATGCCTTACCACCGGTGGTGGTTTCGGGGGAACCGAACATGACGCCGATCTTCTCGCGCAGCTGGTTGATGAAGATCGCGGTGGTGCCGGAGTTGCTGAGCGCACCGGTCATCTTACGGAGCGCCTGGCTCATCAGACGGGCCTGCAGACCCACGTGACTGTCGCCCATCTCGCCCTCGATCTCGGCGCGCGGGACCAGAGCGGCCACGGAGTCGACCACGAGGATGTCGAGGGCGCCGGAGCGGATCAGCATGTCTGCGATCTCCAGCGCCTGCTCGCCGGTATCGGGCTGCGACACCAGCAGCGCGTCGGTGTCGACGCCGAGTTTCTGGGCGTAGTCGGGGTCGAGCGCGTGTTCGGCGTCGATGAACGCGGCGATGCCGCCGGCCGCCTGGGCGTTGGCGACCGCGTGCAGAGCGACGGTGGTCTTACCCGAGGACTCCGGGCCGTAGATCTCGACGACACGGCCGCGGGGCAGCCCGCCGATGCCGAGGGCGACGTCCAGCGCGATGGAGCCGGTCGGGATGACGGCGATCGGCTGACGGACACCTTCGCCCAGGCGCATCACCGAGCCCTTGCCGAAGTTCTTGTCGATCTGCGCCAGCGCGAGGTCGAGCGCCTTGTCTCGATCGTGTGCCTGTGGTGCCATCGTCGTCCCCATTCTCGAGTCTCATCAGTGATCTGCGGTCAGGTTAGATCCAGGTACCGACAAGAACCGTGACCACCGAACATCTCCAGCATAGGGGAACGTGTGTTCGATTGGTGCGACCGGCCCGTTCGACACGCCGGATTTCTACCGGCGCTGCGGTGGAACGTCGAACTCGGCGCAGAGTTCACGCCACACCTCGCGGGGTTCCCGGCCGTCCTCGATGGCCTCGGCGGCGGTCTTGCCCCCGAGACTGAGCAGCACGTGGTCGACGAGTAGTGCGTCGCCGCGCATCTGCCCGAACTCTTCGCGGACGAGTTCGTGAAATTCAGTCAGTCGCACGCTTCCACGCTAGCCGAACCCCGGGCGAGGCTCTCACCGCAGCGCGTCGCGGCACACCTCCACCGGATCCGCCACGTCCGCGACGCTCCACGCGGCCCGCTGCGCGGCCTCCGCGTGCGCGCCGTGCGAGAGCACCTGTTCGACCGCCGAACGGAGCGCCTCGGCGCTCGGGGGACGCACCACGACGGCACTCCCCTGCCGCGCGGCGCGATTCGCGAGTTCCCACTGATCGCCGCCCCCGGGGACCACCACCGCCGGGACCCCTGCGAGCAGGGCCTTCGCCAGCATCCCGTGACCACCGCCGCAGACGACGGCGGCGGCCTCGCGGAGCATCGCGTCCTGACGGCCGAGACCCGCACGTACCCAGGGCGGAACCGCGGCCGGCGATCCGTCCAGTATCGACGCGATCACGCGGACGCCGGCCCCGTCGAGACCGGCGAGCGTCGTCTCGAGCATGCCCTCGGCACCGGTGAACGCGGTCGACGGAGCCACCATGACCAGCGGATCGGTACCGTCCGGCGGCTCGAGCACCTCGTTCGTCGGTTCCCACAGCAGTGGCCCGACCACGTGCGCCTCCGCGGGCCAGTCCGGTCTCGGCACCTCGAGCGCGGGGAGCGTCGCGATCAGCCGGCGCACCGGTCCCGGATCCTTCGCCGGCAACCCGACGCCGACGCGGGCTTCGGAACGCTGCCGCTCGCCCTGCCGGATCGACCGCGCCGTCGCCGCCCGCATGAGCGTGTCGCGGGCCCGGCCCCGGATTCCCGCCCCCGGAGCCAACCCGCTTCCGATGGGCGGCAATCCCCGGGACGCCGCGTACAGCGGGTGCGGGGACAACTCGACCCAGGGGATCCCCAGCCGCTCCGCCGCCATGCCGCCACCTGCGGTGAGGATGTCCGAGACCACGAGGTCGGGTCCCATCGCGCGCAGGTCGGGGAGCAACTCGGTGGAGATGTGCGCGGCGCGGGCGTGGATGCGCGCGCCCGCATCGAGGTCGTCGTCCGTCGGGCGGGGCGCGAGACCTTTCAGCAACTCGGCGGGCACACCGGCCGCCCGCGCGGGCTCGACCCACCGGGTGCCGGTGAACAGGACCGGTTCGTCCCCGGCCTCGATGAGGGCGAGGCACAACGCCAGAGCGGGAAAGGCATGTCCGGGATCAGGCCCGGCGACCACGGCGACTCGCACGAAGCACAGGGTGTCACACCGTCGCCGTCACCGTTTCTCGAACACGGCTTCCGCGGCGGCGAGAGACCGTGCACGGTCGGCGGGGACGAGGCCGATCCGGGTGCGCCGGTCGAGGAGGTCGTCGACGTCGAGTGCTCCCTCGTGGGTCACGGCGAACTCGAACTCGGCTCGACTCACGTCCACGCCCTCGGCGATCGGGGTCAGCAGTTCGGGGTCGGCGGCGGCGATCAGTGCCGCCTCCGTTCCGTAGCGGGCGAGCAGCGCCGGCGGGGCCGAAACCTGGCGCAGCGCTTCGGGAGTCGCGGCGCCGACGAGCGGGAGGGCGCGGGTCCGGCACGGGAGCGCGTCCAGTCCCGCCGCTGCCACCGCGGCGTCGACGGCGTCCTCCGCCATCTTCCGGTACGTGGTCAGCTTGCCGCCCACCACACTGACCAGACCGGTGTCCGAGCGGAGGACGGCGTGGTTGCGCGAGAGGTCGGCGGTCGATCCGTCGCCGGTGTCGAGCAGCGGTCGCAGTCCGGCGAACGTGCCGAGGACGTCCGAACGCCGCAACGGCACTTCGAGTGCGGTGTTGACCGTGTCGAGCAGGAAGTCGATCTCCTGCTCCGACGCTTCCGGAACGTCGGGGACGGGTCCCGGCGCCGCCTCGTCGGTCAGGCCGAGGTACACGCGGCCGAGCTGTGCGGGCAGCGCGAAGACGAAACGATTGGTCTCACCGGGGACCGGAACCGTGAGCGCCGCGGTCGGGTTCCCGAGCCGTTCCGCCGGCAGGACCAGATGTGTTCCGCGACTGGGCCGGAGCGTGATCGACGGATCGATCTCACCCGACCACACGCCTGCGGCGTTGACCACGGCGCGCGCGGTGATCGACAGTTCCGAGCCGGTCAGTTCGTCGCGCAGGGTCGCGGATGTCCCGGTCACGTCGTAGGCGCCCGTCCGGGTGAGCACCTTCGCGCCGTGGAGCGCCGCGGTGCGCGCGAGGGACACCACGAGCCTGGCGTCGTCGACGAGCTGGCCGTCGAAGGCCATCAGGCCGCCCCGAAGTCCGTCCCGGCGCACAGCGGGGGCCAGTTCGACGACCCGGTCCGCCCGGACCGTCCGCGATCGCGGCAGGACCGTCGACGGCGTGCGAGCACTCGCACGGAGCAGGTCACCGGCCAGGAATCCCGTGCGGACGAGAGACTTTCCGAACAGCGTCGTGGAATCGAGGACGGGGACGAGCTGTGGCAGCGCCCGGACGAGGTGGGGCGCGGTGCGGGTCATCAGGATTCCGCGTTCGACCGCACTCTCGCGGGCGATGCCGACATTGCCCGACGCCAGGTACCGCAGCCCACCGTGGGCGAGTTTCGAACTCCACCGGCTGGTCCCGAACGCGAGGTCCCGCTTCTCCACGAGCACGACGTCGAGGCCGCGTGATGCCGCGTCGAGCGCGACACCGACGCCGGTCACTCCGCCGCCGATCACCAGGACGTCGACGCGCGCGCCGTCCGACAGCTGGTCGAGCTCGCGTGTCCGTCGTGCGGCGTTCAGCGCCGACGAGCGGCTCACGGGCGGCGTGCTGGGGTGGGTCACCGGTCTCCTCGATCTGTCGGGTGGGTGTCGGCTGATGCGGGTGCCAGATAGGCGCCGACGGCGTGCCGGAGTTGTTCGGTCAGGGCGTCTCCGGGAAGTTCCTCGGCGACCATCACGGCCGACTGGACCGCGGACTGTGCGATCAGCAGCACCATGGTGGCGATCTGACGACTGTCCCCCGCGCGGATCGAGCCCTGGCGCTGCCCCGCCGACACCGCGACCGAGACCTGGTCGATGATCGCCCGCTGGCTGGTCCCCAGCCGCTCGAGGATGTAGGTGGTGAACAGTTCCTGATCCGAGCGCAGGATCTTCACGAACAGCGGATGGCCACGCACCTCGGTGGACACGTGGACCACGGCGTCGACCAGTTGGCGGTGAACCGATTCCTCGGTGGAGAATTCGGGCATCACGGCAGCGATCTCGCGGGTCATGAGGTCGGCGACCACTGCCCTGGTGTCCGACCAGCGCCGGTAGACGGTCGGCCTGCTGACCCCGGCCCTCCGCGCGACCTCCGCCAGGGTGGTACGGCGCAGTCCGAAATCGAGGATGCACGAGCGTGCGGCGTCGAGAATGGAGTCTTCGACGCTCGCTGAGGTGTCGTCACGCGACGGTGGATTACGAATAGACATTGTATGTAACACCGTAACGCATGAATCCCCCGCCGGCACCTCACCGGCATTCGAATCACCTCGCGTACGGCCGACGGCGGGCGCCTCGAGCCGTCCGTGGTCGGAGATTCGGGCTGCGTGAGCAGTGCGGGAAGGTGTGACGACAGGATTGGTGCGCACGTCGGATGACGGCACGGCGTGACTCCTACGAAATTCGGTAAATCATACCGTTCCGTCCAGGTCGGACTCACAATCGGCATGACCCACGCATGACCACGATCGCGAGCGCTTCACGAACTCAGCCGAAGTAGTAGAGCTCGAACCCCACCGCGCGTTCGGCGTCGAATCCCGGTTGCGGCCCGGTCACCATCTCGACCTGAGCCCGCGCCTGCTGCCCCACCGGCACGTCGCTGAGCGCCTCCAGGTAGTGGACGTGCTCAGCCAGAGAGAGCACCGCCCGATCCACCGTGTGGGTGACATCCACGGCGTGGGTGGGGGTCATCGTGTGGACCGCCACCCACCGGACTCCGCGCCACGGCGGCAACCCCGACTCCCCCAGTTCGGGGAAGATCCATTCGTTCGCGGCGTCCGCGGTGGCGTCGAGGACGGCTCGCCCGAGAGCGCGGTGGTCCGCACTGTTCGGCTGGCCCGGCCCCCAGGTGTCCCCAAAGTTCGCCGTCACCACGAGATCTGGACGATGACGACGGATCGCCGTGGCGAGGTCGCGGCGGAGTGCGAGACTCTCGACGAGGGTGCCGTCGGGATAACCGAGAAACTCGACGTCGGTCACCCCCACCACGGCCGCGGAGCGCCGCTCCTCCGCCTCCCGCAGCGGGCCCGACTCCGTCGGGTGCAGGCCCGCGATCCCTGCCTCTCCGCTGGTGGCGAGCACGTATCGAATGTCCTTGCCCTGCCCGGTCCAGCGCGCCACAGCCGCCGCTGCGCCGTATTCGATGTCGTCGGGGTGCGCGACCACGACGAGCCCACGATGCCAGCCCTCCGGTACCGGTTCCATGGGTAGAGCATGCCCGTCAGCTACGCGTGATGTCCGATTTCTCGCCGGATCCCGACATCGCCTTGATCAACAGGTACACACCGAATACGACGGCGCTGACGACGAGAATCCAGAACAGGCCCTTGACGAGGGCACCGACCACTGCGAGGGCGATCCAGATCGCCGCGACAGCCAGAACAATCTTCCAGAACATGGTTTCCTCCACTCACGTCTCCCCGATCGATTTCTGCGCCCGACGTCCGGTCGACCCCATTTATCGGGTACGCACACCAGCCTGGCACGCCGGCTCGGGTAAATCACCAGGTCAACGTAAAGATCAGGGAAAGATCAGGGTTCTCCCCCACACGAGGTCCCGAGGGGCCGTGTGTCGACCGACGAGGTCAGCGGTAGCGGCGAACGATGTCGTCGATCTCGCCGAGGGCCGCCGCGAGGCCGGCGAGTTTCTCGGTCGCCGACACGAGTTCCGCGCGTTCGTAGGCGAGTTCGCCGACGGCACTCGCCGTTCCGGGCACCGCGACCTCGGCGGCAGCGGCCACCAGTTCTTCGAACTGTTCGACGCCGACGCCGAGTTGCGCGGCAGCCGAGGCGATCGCCCGGTGGAGCGGCGCCGCTGCGGCCCGGCTCCCCCGGGCGGCGTCCTCCATGGACGTGATGTCGAGGGCCACCGCCTGCAACGCGGCTGCCGCGGAGCGGGCCGTGGCATGGGTGTCCTCGATGTCCTCGCCGCTGATGGTCCCGGACCGGGACAGCACGCCGAGGATGCCGTGCAGTGCTCGTTCGCTGTGCACGAGTCGCTCCATCGGCTCCCGGGCGACCGAGGACGGCGCCGGAAGCACCCGGCGGGCAGGCAGACCCGGCGGCAAAGTCACGGCGTCGAGCTTGCGGTACCGGCTGACGGCCAGCACCGCGGGGACCGCGAACACGACCGCGCCCCCACCGGCCATCAGCATCGACCACTCCGGCGCAGCCATCAGAGCGAGACCGGCGGCGCCGGTGGCCGACGTTCCGGACACGATGCCGTAGCGCTTCGCACGACGCCGGGCCCGCCGCTTCTTCCGCAGGAGACGTTCACGAGGGTCGCGCCACCGCTGCGCCGCGTCCGCGACGGACTCACCGGCCTCGCGCAGTGCGCCCTGGATCCCGGCGAGCCCGGACACGACAGTGGCCGACCGGACTGAACGTCCAGGTCGGCCACGTCGGGTGGAACTCATGCTCACAGGCGATTCGGTTACTGCGCCGTGCCGGTCTGGCCTGCTGCCGGCGGCTGCTTGTCGAGGCTCGGGTTGGCGGCGGGCGTCGCCGGCGCGCCGGCCGCACCGCCGGAGGGCAGTGCATCGCCCTTCATGGAGGCCCGGATCTGCTCGAGGCGGCTGTGTCCGGCCATCTGGATGCTCGCCTGCTGCACTTCCATCATGCGGCCCGACACCGAGTTCTGTGCCAGCTCCGCAGAACCGAGGGCATCGGCGTAGCGCCGCTCGATCTTGTCGCGCACGGCATCGAGGCTGGGCGTGTTGCCGGGAGCGGAGAGGGTGCTGTCCATCGAGCGCAGCGACTCGCTGACCCGTTCCTGCATCTTGGCCTGCTCCAGCTGGCTGAGCAGCTTGGTGCGTTCCGCGACCTTGGCCTGCAGAGCCATCGCGTTCTGCTCCACGGCCTTCTTCGCCTGGGCAGCTGCCTGCAGAGACTGGTCGTGCAGTGCCTTCAGGTCTTCGACGCCCTGCTCGGCGGTGACGAGCTGTGCGGCGAACGCCTCGGCGGCATTGGTGTACTGGATGGCCTTCTCGGTGTCGCCGGCGGCCTGCGCCTGGTCGGCCAGGTTGACGGCCTGACGGGCGTTGGCGTTGAGCTTCTCCACCTCGTCGAGCTGGCGGCTGAGCTTCATCTCGAGCTGGCGCTGGTTGCCGATGACAGACGCGGCCTGCTGCGACAGGGCCTGGTGCTGACGCTGCGCATCCTCGATCGCCTGCTGAATCTGAACCTTGGGGTCAGCCTTCTCATCGATCTTGGAATTGAAGAGCGCCATCAGGTACTTCCATCCCTTGACGAAAGGATTAGCCATGGGTTTGATCCTGCCTCCATCTGTTGCGCCGCGCGATGCGCGACCCGATACGCGACCGTCACGCACCGGAACAAGGGCTGCGCCCCGACTACCTGGCTCACCCGCCGACGAGATCGGCGGTTGACTGAAATCTATCGGTTCGGCACGGGTGTTGCTATGCGGCAGCCAGCGCCTGCGCGGGTGCAGGGATGACCACCCGGGTGTCGCGGGCGATGGTCGTCGAACCCGGTCGTGCGCTCGCGGCGGGGGCCTCTGCGGGCGCGGATTCGACCGCGTGCCGCTCGGTGTCCGCACGCTTGGCCGAAGACCCGTCGGACAGCGATTCGCTGACGTCGACGAGCACGTCGGACAGTGGGACGTCCAGCGCGTCGCAGATCGCCGCCAGGAGCTCACTCGAGGCTTCCTTGCGCCCTCGTTCGACCTCGGACAAGTACCCGAGGCTCACACGAGCACTGTTGGAGACCTCACGCAGGGTCCGGCTCTGCGAAACGCGCGTACGCCGAAGACTGTCACCGATTGCCTCACGCAATAGCAGCGCCATCTCGCTCCTCCTTCATCCGTCACCTGTCTCGCCTATCTCAACGCACGAACAGGACCGATTGGTTCCCGACCTTAGCCTGCGGACGTTTCCTGCACACGATCGAGGAGTCCCGACACGGCGGCGGAAACCGCAGATTTACGGATCTGCCACCGGCCGCCGGTCAATCCGAGCTCGAGGACCGACGTTCCGGCCGCCCCGGAAATGCTCAGGAACACCGTGCCCACGGGATGTCCGTCCTGCGTGTCGGGGCCGGCGACGCCGGTCAGACCGACGCCCCAGTCGGCGCCGCAGCGGGCGCGGGCACCGTCCGCGAGCGCCTGTGCCGTGGACGCCGCCACCGGCCCGTCCTCCGCCAGCCGGGCCGGATCGACACCGGCGAGAGTTGCCTTCAGGTCGGTGGCGTAGACGACGAGTCCGCCGCGCAGCACGTTGCTCGCGCCGGGCACACCGGCGATGGTGGCGGTGAGCAGTCCCGCGGTGAGCGATTCCGCGGTGGCGACGGTCTCGCCGCGGGCGGTGAGCACGGCAACCAGGTCGGCGGCCCGCGTGCCGTCCACCAACGGGTCGGTCACGCCCCGGTGCTCGCGTTCGCCTCGACCTTGTGCACCCCGGCTCGCAGCCGGACGGCCTGCACGACGTAGTCCAGCCCGGTCACCACTGTCAGCAGCACGGCCGCCCCCATCAGGACCCATCCGAGGACGTC
This sequence comes from Rhodococcus koreensis, assembly GCF_017068375.1. NCBI lineage: Bacteria > Bacillati > Actinomycetota > Actinomycetes > Mycobacteriales > Nocardiaceae > Rhodococcus > Rhodococcus koreensis. Next base: position 8,019,950 of record NZ_CP070609.1, on the reverse strand, counting down.
GAATCCGTCCGGCAGCGGCAGCAGGTAGAACCCGATCGCGATCGTCTGGACGAGAGTCTTGAGCTTGCCGCCCCTGCCCGCGGGAATGACCGCGTGCCGCAAGACCGCGAACCGGAGCAGCGTGATGCCCAGTTCCCGCACCGCGATCACCGCGGTCACCCACCAGGGCAGGTCGCCGAGAATCGACAGACCCACGAGGGCGGCACCGATCAGCGCTTTGTCCGCGATGGGGTCTGCGAGCTTGCCGAAATCGGTGACGAGGCCGTACTTGCGGGCGAGTTGACCGTCGATCCGGTCGGTGATGGCGGCGACCGCGAACACGCCGGTGGCGATCAGGCGCCACGTCGTCGAGTGTCCGTCGCCGACGAACAGCACGACCAGGAAGACGGGGACCAGCAGGATCCGGAGGATTGTCAGGATGTTCGCGATGTTCAGCAGTGGTACGGCCGTCTCACTCGCGGGCTCGACCGACGGATCCGGGACCGCCGGGTTGTCGGCGGCCGTCCAATCCTCGCGCTGCGCGCTCATCGGAGCACCGCAGCGTCGAACTGCACCCCGGGACGCGGCGGGGAGTGGGAGGGATTCGTAGGTCGTACCGGCACGTGCCTAAGAATATCGGTACGGCCGTTGGCTAATGTTCACGACATGACTTCTCGGACGCCGGACACCGCCGACAATCAGCTGATCGTGCGGCGAGCACGAACCTCCGACGTTCCCGAGATCAAGCGTCTGATCGACATCTACTCCGGCAAGATCCTGCTCGAGAAGAACCTCGTGACCCTGTACGAATCCGTTCAGGAGTTCTGGGTGGCCGAGCGCGGCGGCAACGTGATCGGTTGTGGCGCAATGCACGTCCTGTGGGCGGACCTGGGCGAGGTGCGCACGATCGCAGTCGATCCGTCGGCCAAGGGCCAGGGTGCGGGCCATCACGTGGTGGCCAAATTGATCGAGGTCGCGCGGGAACTCGAACTCGAGCGCCTGTTCGTTCTCACGTTCGAGGTCGACTTCTTCGGCAAGCACGGATTCGTGGAGATCGACGGCACACCCGTGACCGCCGAGGTGTACGCGGAGATGTGCCGTTCGTACGACACCGGTGTCGCCGAGTTCCTCGACCTGAGCTACGTCAAGCCGAACACCCTCGGCAACACCCGAATGCTTCTCACTCTCTGAAATCCCAGTGCGTGAGACAGATGGGCCCTGATCCCATTTTTGTTCGATGAACCCGTCCCGAGAGAGCGAGAACATGTCCCTGTTCGTAGTGGAGTACACGTATTCGGCCGATACCGTCGCCGAACGCGACGAGCATCGCCCCGCCCACCGGGAGTGGCTCGGCGAACTGGCCGAGCAGAAGACGGTGGTGTCGTCCGGCCCGTTCGCGGACGGTAGCGGCGCGTTCATCATCGTCGACGCCGCCAACGCGGCGACCGTGGAACAGCTTTTCACCCACGACCCGTTCGCCCGCAACGGCCTGGTGACGGCCACCCGGATCGTCGAATGGGTTCCGGTACTCGGCGAATTCAGCTCCTGAACCGCCGAGCACCGGACCCCTCGAGCACGACGCCCGGCGGAGTTACTTCGCCGGCGTCGCGTTCCGCGTCTTGAGGAGGCTGGCGACGGTCGTCACTGCCAGCACACCGATGATGACGGCGAGCGAGAACACCGTCGACACCTCCGGGACGGCCACGTGCTCCCCACCGTTGATGAAGCCCAGCGTGTTCTCGTGCAGAGCGTGCAGAACCAGCTTGACGCCGATGAACGCCAGGATGATCGACAGGCCGTACGACAGATACACCAGGCGATCCAGCAGACCGCCGATCAGGAAGTACAGCTGACGCAGACCCATCAGCGCGAACGCGTTGGCCGTGAACACCAGGTACGGCTCCTGGGTGAGCCCGTAGATCGCGGGGATCGAGTCGAGCGCGAACAGCACGTCGGTGAATCCGATGGCGACCAGCGCGAGCAGCAGCGGCGTCACGACGCGCTTGCCGTTGATCCGCGTGACGAGCTTGTCGCCGTCGTAGGTGTCCGTGGTGGGGAGGATCTTCTTCGCGATGGCGACGATCTTGCTGTCGCGTTCCTCCTCTACCTCCTTCTCGTGCCCGTGATCACGCACCAGTGTGTACGCGGTGTAGATGAGGAACGCGCCGAACAGGTAGAACACCCAGCTGTAGGCGTTGATCGCCGCGGCGCCGACGCCGATGAAGATTCCGCGCATCACCAGCGCCATCACGATGCCGATCAGCAGCACCTTCTGCTGGTACTCCCGTGGCACCGCGAACGTTCCCATGATGATGACGAACACGAAGAGGTTGTCGACCGACAACGCCTTCTCGGTGACGTATCCGGCGAAATATTCGCCGCCGTACTGGCTTCCCCACAGCCACATCACGATCAGGCCGAACAGGATCGCGACGCCGATGTAGACCGACGACCAGAACGCCGACTCACGGAACGTGGGGGCGTGCGGGGTGCGTACGTGAGCGAAGAAGTCGAAGACGAACAGTCCGAGAATCACCACACAGGTGATGACCCAGACCAGCGGTGACACATGCATGAACACAGACCTCCGGTAGACCTAGCGGGTACCGGAGGTCTCTCCCGCCGCGCCGGAACCTTCTGTCCGAGCGACTGACAGCCCCGGATCGGCAATGGTGCCGATCGTGTTGACGATGCTGTCACAGAGGTGGGGATACTCCCCTCCAATTCGGTGACCATTCAACCACACTGCGCGAGAATCGCCCATTTCGGACACGCGCACGCGGGCTACTCCTGGTCGGACGGGGCCTCGTCCGGGTCGCCGCCGCGGATCGACCACAGCAGACCGTCGAGTTCGTCGGGCTTGATGAGCACCTCGCGGGCTTTCGAACCCTCGCTGGGGCCCACCACTCCCCTGGTCTCCATCAGGTCCATCAGGCGGCCTGCCTTTGCGAAACCGACACGCAGTTTCCGCTGCAGCATCGACGTGGAGCCGAACTGGCTGGAGACGACGAGTTCCACCGCCTGCAACAGCACGTCCATGTCGTCGCCGATGTCGGGATCGACGTCCTTCTTCTCCCCGACCTTGGCGGCGGTGACGCCGTCGGTGTACTCCGGCTCCGCCTGGTTCTTGCTGAAATCGACGACCGCGGAGATCTCCTCGTCGGTGATGAACGCGCCCTGCAGGCGTGTCGGCTTGCCTGCGCCCATCGGCAGGAACAGCCCGTCACCCATACCGATCAGCTTCTCGGCGCCGGGCTGGTCCAGGATGACCCGTGAGTCGGTCAGGGAGGACGTCGCGAAGGCGAGCCGTGACGGCACGTTGGTCTTGATCAGACCCGTCACGACGTCCACCGACGGCCGCTGTGTGGCGAGCACGAGGTGGATACCGGCGGCGCGCGCCTTCTGGGTGATCCGCACGATCGCGTCCTCGACGTCGCGCGGCGCGGTCATCATGAGGTCCGCGAGTTCGTCGACGATGGCGAGGATGTACGGATACGGCCGGTAGACCCGTTCGCTACCGAGCGGCGCGGTGATCTCTCCCGACTTCACCTTGGCGTTGAAGTCGTCGATGTGGCGCACCCGGTTGGCCTGCATGTCCTGGTAGCGCTGCTCCATCTCCTCCACCAGCCAGGCCAGCGCGGCCGCCGCCTTCTTCGGCTGGGTGATGATGGGCGTGATGAGGTGCGGAATGCCTTCGTACGGCGTCAACTCCACCATCTTGGGGTCGATGAGGATCATCCGGACCTCGTCGGGTGTCGCGCGGGACAGCAGCGACACCAGCATCGAGTTCACGAAGCTGGACTTACCGGAACCGGTGGAACCGGCCACGAGCAGGTGCGGCATCTTCGCGAGGTTGGCACTGACGAAGTCGCCCTCGATGTCCTTGCCGAGACCGATCACCAGCGGGTGGTGGTCCTTGCGGGTGCTTGGGGCGGTGAGCACGTCGGCGAGGCGCACCATCTCACGGTCGGAGTTGGGGACCTCGATACCGACCGCGGACTTGCCCGGGATCGGCGCGAGCAGGCGCACGTTGTCGGTGGCGACGGCGTACGCGATGTTGCGGGCGAGCGCGGTAATCTTCTCGACCTTCACACCCGGGCCGAGTTCCACCTCGTAGCGGGTGACGGTCGGGCCGCGGGTGAATCCGGTGACGGCGGCGTCGATCTTGAACTGTTCGAGGACCTCGGTGATGGCCTCGATCATCGCGTCGTTGGCCGAACTGCGCTTCTTCGGCGCATCGCCCTCGATGAGCAGGGACGTCGGTGGCAGTGTGTAGTCGCCCTCGACCACCCGGTCGGTGACGAACTTGTCGACGTCGGGTAGCGGTTCCGGTTCGGATTCCGGCTTCGGGGCGACGACGGGCTTGGCCTTGGCGGGCGGCCGTTTCGGGGCCGGTGCCGGAGCGGGCACGGGTTCCGTGGCGGGTTCGGTCTCCCACAGCCCGAGCACCTCCGTCTTCGCGGTGTCGCTGACGTCGTACTCGTCGGTGGGATAGTTGTCGGCCGGGGCACCCCGGACCCCGGTCTTGTAGTCGTCGACGGGGTAGCCGTCGGCATCGAAGAGGGTGGGGTCGTATTCGCCGTCCTCGTAGTACTCGCTGTCGTAGTCGCCGTAGTGATCGCGGCCGAACGATGTTCCGAAGTACGACTGCAGCTTGCCGGGCACCTCGCGGACCGTGGTCCCGGTCAGGAGCAGGACACCGAACAGTGCCGCCATCAGCAGCAGCGGCGCGGCCAGCCACACGGTGAGACCGTCGGTCAGGGGACCGCCCGCCGCGTACCCGACGAAGCCGGCGCCGCGTGCCCTGCCGTCGGCGTCGGCGGGCGACCCCGTCGCGATGTGCCACAGGCCGAGAACCGGCAGACCGACCAGCAGCGACCCCAGCACCAGCCGGGGCCGGATCTCGGGTTTCGGTTCGGTCCGCATCAGGATCACCGCGACGGCGACACCGATCAGCGGCAGGACAGCGGACGCCCCGCCGAACACGGCGCGGACTCCGGTCTCGATCCACTCGCCCACCGGACCGCCGGCGGAGAACCAGATTCCGCCGGCGACCACTACGCTGATCGCAATCAGTCCGAGGGCGATGCCGTCGCGCCGGTGTCCCTGCTCGATCTCGGCCGCCCTGCCGACGGTGCGGGTGGTGGCTCCGACGCCCTTCGCCACGAGCGACCAGCCGCCGCCGATTCCCCGGCCCACCGACTTCAGGGGACCGGATGCGGACGCCTTCTTCGCGGCGGGCCTCCGGGCGCCGCCGCGCGGCGACGTGGACTTACGCGGAGTGCTGACCGTCCGGGTCGTGCGGGACTTCGGCTTGGACGTCGTGCTCGAACCGCGGGCGCTCGCCTTACCTGCCATGGCTCTCAGATTAGTCGCTACGGCACCTTCCGGACCATCCGCAACACCCGTAACACGGCCAGAGCTGCGTCGAAATGGCCTCAGAACCCTCGGTCGAGGGAGGTCACGGCCTCGATGTCGGCGGCCTCGCCCTCGGTCTCGATCCGCACCTGATTCCGGCCGAACGCGTGCAGGGCGAGTTCCGACGGTTCCCCTCGCAGGATCACCCGGCCGGCGCCGGCCGTGCGGACGGTGGCCTGCTCCCCGGACGGCCGCTCGAGTACCACCGTCACCGGGGCATGCCGGTAGCCGAGCTTGCCGACCTTGCGCGCCAGACCCCACAGCGCGTCCTGACGGTCGGCGGGCAGCACGCGCGGCTCCCACCCGTCGTGGGCGCGGCGCACGTCCTCGTGGTGGACGAACATCTCCCCCAGGTTCACCTGCGCGTCCACCCAGTACATCGGCGACCACATCGGCGGACCCGACCGGACCTCGTCCAGCAGCCGGCTCCACGGACGCGTCGCCGTCTCGTTCTGGACGCGTTCGGTGTACCCGGCGAGCAGGCCCACGACGATGCCCGGGGCAGCGTCGAGGCGTCGTTCGCGCACGATCAGGTGGGCGGCCAGGTCCCGGTTGGTCCACGTCCCGCAGAGGGTCGGGGCGTCGGGACCGAATTCGGCCATCGAGTCGACGAGGGAGAGGCGTTCATCGCGGGCAAAGGTCACCCGACCGAATCTACCTGTCGGAGAACTACTTGCCCTCCGCCGACGGCACCGCGATGACGGTCGGAACGATCATCGGCCGGCGACGGTACTTGTCGGCCACCCATCTGCCGACGACACGCCGGATCGCCTGGGCGATGCGGTGAGCGTCGTTGATGCCTTCGGTGGCCAGGCGCAGCAGCTCCGCCTCGACCAACTGCGCCGCGTCCTTGAGGGCCGTCGGGTCGTCGGAGAATCCGCGTCCGGACACCTCGGGGGTGCTGACCGCGCGGCCCGTGTGGTCGTCGATGACGACGTTGATGGCGATGAACCCGCCCTCACCGAGGACCAACCGGTCCGACAGTGTGGAGTCGCCGACGTCGCCGACGGACAGTCCGTCGACGTAGACGTGCCCGACGGGAACCTGCCCGACGATCTCGGCGAGACCGTCGACCATGTCGACCACCACACCGTCCTCGGCGAGCACGATCCGCTCCTCCGGCACACCGGTCGCCTTCGCGAGGGCGGCGTTGGCCCGCAGGTGGCGCCATTCGCCGTGGACCGGCATCGCGTTGGTGGGCCGGACCGCGTTGTACAGGTACAGGAGCTCACCCGCCGAGGCGTGACCGGAGACGTGCACCTTCGCGCTCTGCTGGGTGACGACGGTGGCGCCGCGCTTGGCGAGGCCGTTGACGACGGCGAACACGGAGTTCTCGTTGCCGGGGATCAGCGACGAGGCCAGCACGACGAGGTCGTTGGCCCGGATGTTGATCTGCCGGTGCTCGCCGCGGGCCATCCGCGACAACGCCGACAGCGGTTCGCCCTGCGAGCCGGTGGAGATGAGGACGAGCCGGTCGTCGGGCAGGTTGGCCGCGGTGTCGATGTCGACGACCAGACCGTCCGGGACGCTCAGGTAGCCGAGATCCTGCGCGATCTGCATGTTGCGGACCATCGACCGGCCCACGAACGCGACCCGCCGGTTGTACCGGTGCGCGACGTCGACGACCTGCTGGATGCGGTGCACGTGGCTGGCGAAGGAGGCCACGATCACACGCTGCCGGGCCTTGCCGATGACGTTGTCGAGCACTCCCCCGATCTCACGTTCGGGGGTGACGAATCCCGGCACCTCGGCGTTGGTGGAGTCGACGAGGAACAGGTCGACGCCCTCGTCGCCGAGACGGGAGAAGCCGGCGAGGTCGGTGAGCCTGCCGTCGAGCGGCAACTGGTCGAGCTTGATGTCGCCGGTGTGCAGCACGACGCCGGCGTCGGTCCGGATCGCGACGGCAATGGCGTCGGGGATCGAGTGGTTGACGGCGAAGTACTCGCACTCGAATGGGCCGTGTTCGGTGCGCTGACCCTCGACGACCTCGACGAGGTTGGGGCGCTGGCGGTGCTCACGGCACTTGGCCGCGACGAGCGCGAGCGTGAACCGCGAACCGACGACCGGCAGATCCGGACGCAGGCGCAGCAGGAACGGGATGGCGCCGATGTGGTCCTCGTGGCCGTGCGTGAGGACGACTGCCTCGACGTCGTCCATGCGGTCCTCGATGTGCCGGAAGTCCGGGAGGATCAGGTCGACACCAGGCTGCTGGTCTTCCGGGAACAGCACACCGCAGTCGACGATGAGCAGTTTGCCCTGGTGCTCGAAGACGGTCATGTTGCGACCGATCTCGCCGATGCCGCCGAGAGCCACCACCCGCAGCCCCTTGAACGGGGCCTTCGGCGGGGCGCCGAGCCGGGCCGTCGGATCGACCGCGGCCGGCCGCGAGTCCTGACGCTTGTTGCCGGCGCGCCGTCCGGAGCGCGACGACGACTTGTTGGCGGCGCCCCCCTTCGTGGAGGAGGCCTTCACGGGCGCGGACTTGGCCTGCTCCGACTTCGGGGCACTCGGCTCGTCGGCGACGACGGGCGCCGACTTCGCCGGCTCGGCGGCGGGGGCCGGCGTCGCCAGCTCGGCGGCGGGGGCCGGCGTCGTCGGCTCGCTCGCTGTGGGGGAAGGGGGGCCTGCCTGGCGGCTGGCGCTGCGACGACGAGGCGGTCGGGTCACGCGAGCACCCCCGCTGCGTGCAGATCGGCGGCCAGGAGATCGATCTGATCGTGCGTGGGCGCCACCTGCGGCAACCGGGGTTCACCGACGTCGAGGCCGATCAGGCGCAGACCCGCCTTCGACGCGCTCACGCCGCCGAGACGCGCCACCGAGCGGATGACCGGGATGAGGCTGAGGTTGATGGCGCGGGCGCGGGCGATGTCCCCCGCCGCGAAGGCGGTGTGCAGTTCACGCAGCCGGCCGGGCACGAGGTGCCCGATGACGCTGACGAATCCCGTCGCGCCCACCGACAGCCACGGCAGGTTGAGCGGATCGTCACCCGAGTAGAACTGGAGGTCGGTGGTGCCGATCAGCTCGGCGCCCGCGTTGAGGTCGCCCTTGGCGTCCTTGACCGCGACGATGCGCGGGTGCTCGGCGAGGCGCCGGATGGTCTCCGTCTCGATGGGGACCACGGAGCGGGGTGGAATGTCGTAGAGCATGACCGGAAGGTCGGTGGCGTTGGCGACAGCGGTGAAGTGCGCGAACAGTCCGGCCTGCGGCGGACGCGAGTAGTAGGGGGTGACGACGAGGAGGCCCTGCGCGCCGGCGCGGGCGGCGTCACGGGCGAGTTCGACGCTGTGCGCGGTGTCGTTGCTGCCCGCGCCGGCGATGATCTTCGCGCGGTTGCCCACCGCGTCGATGACCGCCCGGAGCAGCTCGAGCTTCTCGTTTTCGGTGGTCGTCGGCGACTCACCGGTCGTGCCGGCGAGCACGAGGGAGTCGCACCCGTTGTCGACGAGGTACGCCGCGAGGCGGACACCGGCGTCGACGTCCAGCTTTCCGTCCGAGGTGAACGGCGTCACCATCGCTGTGGACACGGTGCCGAACGGACGCTCGACTGGAGAAGCGGAATCACCGTAGGTCATGGTCAGAAGGCTACCCGGTGACCCAGGTACTTTTGCACACCAGTCACGCGTCGGCGGAAAACGTGCTCCGCGCCACCTCGGTGCCGTCGCCCCAGTCCAGTACCTCGAAGTCGCCGAAGACATTCGGTGCGGCCGCCTGCAGCTGCCTCAGGCACTCGACCGCGACACGGCGAATCTCCACGTCGGCGTGCTCGGTGGCCCGCATCGAGACGAAGTGCCGCCAGGCGCGGTAGTTGCCGGTGACCACCACGCGGGTCTCCGTCGCGTTGGGCAGGACGGCCCTCGCGGCCTGCCTCGCCTGCTTGTTGCGCAGCGGCACGTTGGAGGTGTCGGCCAGTTTCGATTCGAGGGCCTCGAGGAGTTCGCCGTACGCCGCCCTGCTGGCGTCGGTGGCCTTCGCGAACAGCTCCTCGAGTTCGGGGTCGCCGGCGATCGCGGGCGGGACGACGACGTTCCCCTCGTTCTCCCGCACGAAGCGCTGCGACAGCTGCGAGTAGGAGAAGTGGCGGTGCCGGATCAACTCGTGGGTGCAGGACCGGGAGATGCCGGTGATGTAGAAGCTGACGGTGCCGTGTTCGAGGACCGACTCGTGCCCGACCTCGAGCAGATGACGCAGGTATCCGGCGTTGGTGGCGGTGCGGGGGTTGGGTTTGGACCAGCTCTGGTAGCACGCCCGGCCCGCGAATTCCGCCAGCGCTTCGCCGCCGTCGGCGTCGGTCTCCCACGGGATGTCCGCCGGTGGAAAGAACTCCGTCTTCGCGACGAGTTGCACCCTGAGCGGCACGGTCTGCGGCACTGCGCTGATCCTCCTACCGAACTCCCTGGTCGGGAGTCCCTCCTGAATGCATCGACCCTAGTCGCAGCATCGGCCTGACACTGTCCGAGGGTGACATCACCAAGCTGAGGTCACGACTGCTTGACTGGCGTCACGGTTGACGTCATGCTGGCGTCATGGACCTCGGCATCTATGTCTCCCGGCTGCGAGACGACCTGAACGCAGCAGCCGCACTCGGCGACGAGCAGACGCGGGCGACCGCTGCGGCGCTCGCCGCCGCAGTCGAACCCGCCGCGCGCCTGCTCCTCCTGTCGGCGCTCACCGACTTTGCGGGAGAGGTGTCTTCCGAACTCGGCAATCGCACCGTCGGCGTGCGCCTGGACGGCAGCGAGGTGGCGGTCGACGTGCACCGCACTCCCGCCCAGCCCGGGCCGGACGGGGAACGCACCGCCACCGCCGAGGACATCGGTGCCGCGTTCGATGACGTCACCGGTGACATCAGCCGCGTCACCCTCCGCCTGATGGATCAGATCAAGTCGAAGGCCGAGGAGGCCGCCTCCCAGAACGGGGTGTCGCTCAATTCCTGGGTGTCGCAAGCGGTCCAGGGCGCGCTCAAGGACCAGATGCGCCGGAACGGGAGAGGCGATTTCTGAGCGCCGGTGCACTCACTCCACGCGCCCGTCGGCGGCGGTGATGTAATTACGTCGCATCAGCCACACGGTGAGAGTCGCCACGGGCTCGAAGGAGCGAAGAACATGGCCGTTTCCGGCGTCAAGGAATTCGAGATCAAGGCCGATCCGGCCACGGTGATGGCCGCGATCGCTGCGGTGGATCGCCTGCCCGAGTGGTCCTCGGCCCACAAGTCGGTCACCATCGAGAGCACACACGACGACGGCCGCCCCCACCGAGTCCGGATGAGCGTCTCCATCCTCGGGATCAGCGACGAGCAGGTCGTCGACTACACGTTCGAGGGCGACAACACGGTGTCGTGGCACCTCGTCGAGAGCGGCCAGCAGAACGCCCAGGACGGGTCGTACGTCCTCACCGAGTCCGGCGCCGGCACCAAGGTGACGTTCGAATTGACGGTCGACCCGAAGATTCCGCTGCCGGGGTTCCTCGTGAAGAAGGCGCAGAAGACGGCGCTCGAGACCGCGAGCAAGGGCCTGACGAAGTTCGTCGAGAGCCTGTAGGCAGTCGAGAGCCTCCAGTTCTTCACTCTCCTCGCGGCCGCGACGCCTCGGCCGCGAGGAGGGCACCGAGGTTGCCGCGATCGTCCACTCGGACGTCGTCCAGGCCCAACCACGTTGCCATTCTTCGCAATTCCGGAACCAGCGCCTCCACCACGTGCCCCGGACTCCGGTCGGGTTCGACGAACGCGGATCGCACTTCGAGCGTCCCCGACGCGCGGTCGGCCTTGAGATCGACCCTCGCCACCAGTTCACCGTTCAGCAGGAACGGGAAGACGTAGTACCCGTGGACACGTTTGTGCGCGGGGGTGTAGATCTCGAGGCGGTACCGGAAGTCGAATACCCGCTCGGTACGGGGCCGGCAGAAAACCAGCGGATCGAACGGGCAGAGCAGCGCCGCCCCCTCCACCTTCCGGGGAACCCGGACGTCGCGGTGGACGAATGCCGATGCCTCCCAGCCCCGGACGCCGACCCGTTCGAGCACACCGTCCTCGACGAGGTCCTCGACGGCCGCGGCGGTCTGCGCCGGCGACAGCCGGTAGTAGTCGCGCAGATCGGGTTCGGTGGCCACCCCGAGGGCCCGCGCGGACCGCTGCACCAGGCCACGGACGGCGTCCTCCTCCGAAACGTTCTCGGCGAGGACCGCTTCCGGCAGCACCCGTTCGGTGAGGTCGTAGTGACGGGTGAAGGCGACGCGCTTGTCGACCGCCAGCGCACCGGACGCGAACAGCTGCTCGCACACCACTTTGGTGTCGCTGCGATCCCACCAAGGACCCTTGCGGTCGGGCCGGTCGACCTCGAGGTGTTTCTCCACGTCGCCCGCGCTGCACGCACCGACGGCGCCGATCACGTCGAGCACGTCGGCGGCGAGCGTGGGATTGCGGTCGAGTACGCGGGATTCGCCGGACCAGCGTCCGTGCCGGTACCGGTGCATCCGCCAGCGCAGCAGCGGCCAGTCCTCGACCGGGATGAACGCCGCCTCGTGCGCCCAGTACTCCGCCAGCATCCGGGGTGCACGGGCGGAGTGCGACCACGCCGCCGAGTCGACCAGACCGCGGTCGTACACCCCGAGACGGCTGAACAGCGGGACGTAGTGGGCGCGCACGGCCACCGACACGGAGTCGATCTGGAACAACCGCACGCGGTCGAGAACCGAACGGACGTGCCTGCGCGTCGGTGTACCGGCCGGCTTCCGGTCGGCGAAACCCTGCGCCCAGAGCGCCGTTCTCCGGGCCGCGGCGGCGGTCATCTCACGCATGACCGAAGCTTGCCATCGGCCACCGACACGGTCGACGGCGACGTCGTCAGGCGTCCTCCGCCAGCGTGACCGCCACCGTCGCGCCGAGTTCGTACAACCGCTCCCGCGCACTCGCGTCGACAGATCCGGTCAGTTCCAGGATCTCGGCGACCTGGGTGAGCGCCAGCCCGGTCACGATCTTCTGCACCGACTTCACGGCCCCGGCGGTGTCGTTGTTGCCGTGCACCCAGAGTCCGTAGGGGCGCCCGGCGACCGCGTCGAGGCACGGGTAGTAGACGGTGTCGAAGAAGTGCTTCAGCGCACCGGACATGTAGCCGAAGTTGGCGGAGGTCCCGAACAGGAACCCGTCGGCCGCGAGGACGTCGGGGACGGTCGCGCCGAGTGCGGGGATCGACTTCACCTCGACGCCGTCGATGTCGGGGTCCCGCGCGCCTTTCAGTACGGCTTCGAGGCACTCACGGGTCACCGGCGACGGCGTGTGGTGGACGACGAGTAGTGACTTCACAGTCGTCAGCGTACGACCGGGTCCGTCTACTACCGGCCGGGCTCGCCTTCCCGTTCGACACGTTCGAGTTCCACAGCCCGTTTCATCGTCTCCCTGGCCCGGCCGCGGTCGCCGGCGTAGTCGTAGGCGCGCGCGAGCCGGTAGGAGTTCCGCCAGTTGTCCGGGTCTGCTTCCCATTCGGACTTGACCTGCTGGAACAGTGCGTCGGCGGCGTCCCGGTCGATGCGGCCCGAGGGGCGCTTCGGCAGATCGCTGACATCCAGTTCGAGTCTCTCGTCGGCGATGCGGCGGGACAGATGCTGGTGCTGGAATCCGGCACGCAGCGTGGCGTAGACGATCCAGGCGCCCAGGAACGGCAGGATCAGGACGCCGATCCCCAGGCCGATCGCGGCTGCTCCGCCGTCCTGGATCAGCTCGATCCCACGCCGGCCGAGAAGGACGAAGTAGAACGCCAGCGCTGCGACCAGCAGTCCGATCGTGACGACGGTCTTGGTCGAGCCGTCCTTCACAGGTCGAGAAGGGGGTCGATACCGACGGTGAGACCGGGGCGGTTGCCGATCTCCCGCACACCGAGCAGGACGCCGGGGGCGAAGGAGTTGCGGTCGATCGAATCGTGGCGGATGGTCAGCGTCTCGCCCTGCGTGCCGAGGATGATCTCCTGATGGGCGACCAGACCTGCGAGCCGCACGGAATGGACCCGCACGCCGTCCACGTCGGCGCCGCGCGCACCGTCCAGTTCGGTGGTCGTCGCGTCGGGGCTCGGTCCCACGCCGGCCTTGCGGCGTGCCTCGGAGATGAGGGCGGCGGTCCGGTAGGCGGTGCCGGACGGCGCATCCGCCTTGTTGGGGTGGTGCAACTCGATGACCTCGACGGAATCGAAGAATCGTGCTGCCGCTTCGGCGAAGCGCATGGAGAGGACGGCGCCGATTGCGAAGTTGGGGGCAATCAGGACCCCGACGTCGGGGCGCTCGATCAGCCACGACCGCACCGTGTCGAGCCTCGTGTCGTCGAACCCGGTGGTGCCCACCACGGCATGAATGCCGTTGGAGACGAGGAACTTCAGGTTGTCCATCACCACGTCGGGGTGGGTGAAGTCGACGACGACCTGCGTGCCGGCCTCGCCGAACGACTCGAGCCGGTCGCCGTGATCGACCTCCGCGACGAGTTCGAGGTCCGGTGCCTGCTCCACCGCCTCGCAGATCGCCCGTCCGACCTTGCCCTTGGCCCCGAGAACCCCGACCCTGATGGGTGCTGCTGCGCTCACTTCTCCACGCTCCGTCCAGTCACAACGATTCGCCCGAAAGCCTACGCAATCGCCGGGTGCCGACCGCTGCGCAGGGGCGGGGTGGGAGACCTGCGTCTCGTCCTCACACGCGGCGGGGCTCGTATTCCGGGTGCCAGTGCGGTGATCGGCCGAGCAGCGACAGCACCGCGCCGAAATCCGCAGAGTCGGCGCCGGCGGTCAATCCCGGGGCGAACGCGGCGCCCTCGCGCAGCCGGTCCGCACCGTCCGGCACGCGACGGGCGATGGGGAGAACCGCGGCCACCATGCCGGTTTCGGGTGCGAAGTCGAGTTCGAGTGCTCGCGCGACGTCCCACGAATGGACCGCGTAGTCGAGGAAGTGGAACCCGACGGCGGTGGCCGCGGGGAACGGGAACTCGGTGCTGATCTCCGGTAGCCAGAACTGCCGCTCCCCGACACCGTCGCGGGCGAAGGCCTCGACGACGGTGTCCGCCGCCGCACGATAGGCGGCAACCGGGTTCGCCGACGCATGCGGCCGCCAGCGCGACAGGTCGGGCCCGTCGCCCGCGGCCGCCGCGGCGAACCCCAGGTGCTGCACGGTCATGTGGGCCAGCAGTTCGCCGAGGGTCCACTGCGCGCACGGTGTCGCGCGCTGCAGGTCGCGACTCGTCACGTGCGACACGATCTCCACACTCGTCTCCACGGCGCGGGCATCCCAGCGCCGGATCTCGTCGACATCCATCGTCGGTACCTCGCCCTTCGAATCGGATTAGTAAGCTATCGCTTATCATCTACTCGAGTAGATGATCGGTCAAGGTGTATTTTCTGCGGTATGCCGAGCCCCGACCCGAAGAACGGACAGCACGAGCGCACCCGCCCCGACCTCGCCGCGATGACGACCACCCTGAACCGCTCACTGGTGGCGGCGGAACTTCCCGTGCTCGCCGAGCACGGGCTGACCATGTGGGGCTACGTCGTACTCCTCGCACTCGACGAGCACCCGCTGCGCACCCAGGCCGCGCTCGCGGAGGCGATCGGCGCCGACAAGACCCGGATCATCGGCGTGCTCGACGAACTGCAGGACCGCGGCCTGATCGACCGGCAGCGAGATCCCGCGGACCGCCGGGCCCGGCTGCTGTCGCTGACCCCGGACGGGCATCGGGTGCGCGATTCGGCACAGGCGGCGATCCGGCGGGGCGAGGAGCGGCTCCTCGCCCGGTTGCCGGAGCGAGACCGGGCCGGTTTTCTGGCCGGCCTGATCGCCTTGTCGGCACTGTCCGCCGAAGACGTCACGGGGCACCCGGGCGACTCCGACTGACGCAATCCGCGCGAATCAGTCGAACACGATGATCTGCCGGATCGCCCTGCCGTCGGCGAGTTCGTCCATGCCGCGGTTGATGTCGTCGAGCGTGATGCGGGAGGAGATGAGCTTCTCGACGGGAAGCTTCCCGGAGCGCCAGAGGTCCTCGTAGATCGGGATGTCCCGGGACGGCACCGCCGAGCCGAGGTAGCTGCCGATGATCGTGCGGGCCTCGGCCACCAGGGTGAGCGGGGAGATCGACGACCGCGCGTCCGGGGACGGCAGTCCGACGGTGATCGTCTTGCCCCCGGGAGAGGTTGCGCGAACAGCCGATTCGAACGCGCGGGCGTTCCCGGCGGCCTCGATGACGATGGGCGCCCGGACGCCGGCTTCTTCGAGTTCCGCCGGGGTGTAGACCGCGGTCGCTCCGAGTTCGCGGGCGGTCTGCAGTTTCGCGGGCACGGCGTCGACGCCGATGACCTCGCCGGCACCCCGGGACACGGCCGTCAGGATCGCGGCCATTCCCACCCCGCCGAGCCCGACGACCATCACGGCCTGGCCGGGTTGCGGGTCGCCCGCGTTGAGGACGGCGCCGCCGCCGGTGAGGACGGCGCATCCGAGCACGGCCGCCACGTCGGCGGGGACGTCGTCGCCGACGGGAACGACCGAGCGCCGGTTGACGACCGCGTGCGTCGCGAATCCGGACACCCCGAGGTGGTGGTGCACGGTGGCGCCGCCGCGGTGCAGTCGCGCTCCCCCGTCGAGTAGGGTTCCGTCATTGTTGGCGCTGGTGCCGGGCCCGCACGGCATGCGACCGCCGGTGGCGCAGCCGGCACACTCTCCGCAGCGCGGGAGGAACGTCATGACCACGCGCTGTCCGACCGTGACGTCGTCGACGCCGGCGCCGAGTTGCATGATCCGCCCCGCTGCCTCGTGCCCGAGCAGCATCGGGACCGGGCGCACCCGGTTGCCGTCGACGACGGACAGGTCGGAGTGGCACAGACCCGCCGCCTCGATCCGGACCAGGATCTCGCCCGCACCGGGTTCGTCGAGGTCGAGTTCGGAGATCGAGATCGGCGCCGACTCGGCGAACGGGCGCGTTCTCCCGATCTCCTCGAGTACCGCTCCACGGATCTTCATCTCAGGCTGCTCCTGTCGGTGTTCGGCGAATCCTCGTTACCGGACGATGCCGCGCACCGAGGCCGGCAGGTCGCGCTTGCGACGATACGGTCCGACGACGGCGGCGGCGAACGGGCGCTGCAGCAAGACCCTCGCGACGTCGCGGACCTCGTCGGTGGTGACCGCGTCGATCTTGCTCAGGGTTTCGGTGATGCTGCGGTGATTGCCGTAGTTGAGCTCACTGCGACCGATGCGGTGCATCCGGGAACCCGAATCCTCCAGTCCCAGAACCAGTCCGCCCCGCAGCGAACCCTTGGCGCGGGCGCACTCGGCGTCGGTGATGCCCTCGGCCGCCACGTTCGACAGCACCTCGCGGATCACCGTGGTGACCTCGCCGAGGTTCTCGGGCTGGCACCCGGCGTAGATCGAGAACGCACCCGTGTCGGAGAACGTGTCGATGCCCGAGTACACGGAATATGCCAGGCCACGGATCTCCCGCACTTCCTGGAAGAGCCGGGAACTGAGCCCGCCGCCGACGGCGGCGTTGAGGACCGACAGCGCCCAGCGATGGGCCTCGTGCCGCCCGAACGCGCGCACCCCGAGCGAGAGGTGGACCTGTTCGCTGTCCCGGTTGGTCAGGCTGAGCGCCGGCTCCGTGCGCAGGCGCAGGGTGCCTGCGCGTCGGGGAGCTGGTTCGGACGCCGATTCGAGGTGCCCGGCGAACGCGCGCCGCACCAGCTCGACCGTATGTTCGTGCTCCACGTTGCCGGCGACGGCGACCACCATGCGCTGCGGCGTGTAGCGCCGCACGTGGAACGAGTGGAGTTGGGTGCGGGTCATCGATTCGATGGATTCGACACTGCCGATCACCGGCCTGCCGACGGGATGGTCGCCGTACAGGGCGGTCAGGAACGCGTCGCCGAGGAGGTCCTCCGGGTCGTCGTCGCGCATCGAGATCTCTTCGAGGACCACCTGGCGTTCGACGTCGACGTCGGAGGACCGGCAGCGGCCGCGCAGGACGACGTCACTGACGAGGTCGATGGCGAGCGGCAGGTCGTCGTCGAGCACGTGCGCGTAGAAGCAGGTGTGCTCCTTGGACGTGAAGGCATTGAGCTCGCCGCCGACGCCGTCCATCACCTGCGCGATGTCGAGAGCGCTGCGCGACGGCGTGGCCTTGAACAGCAGGTGCTCGAGGAAGTGCGCGGCCCCGGCGACGGTGGGCTGCTCGTCACGTGATCCGACACCCACCCAGACGCCCACGGACGCGGATCGGACACCGGGAACGTATTCGGTGACCACCCGGAGCCCGCCGGGGAGCACGGTGCGCCGGACGCCGACATCCGGCTCGTGCAGGGTCGGCGCTTGGGTGAGTGCGGCAGTGCGGCTGCGATCGATCTTGGCCATGTAGTGGTTCAGCGGTCCTCGAAAGCTGGGCGTCGTCGAACGGCAAACTTTACACGCGGCCCCCGACAGCGGGTCACCAGCCTCGACGACGGGGTTGCGAGCCGATGAGCTCGCCGTTTCGGGCGACGTCGCGGCTGCGGTACACGATGTAGGGGCGGAACAGATAGCCCACGGGAGCGCTGAAGGCGTGCACGAGCCGGGTGAACGGCCAGAGGGCGAACAACACCAGCGCGATCGCGACGTGGATGTGGAAGGCGAGTGACGCCTGGGCCATGAGGTCGCCGCGGGGCTGCAGAATCCAGATCGACCGGAACCACGGCGACACCGTCTCGCGGTAGTTGCTCTCCTCGCCGACGACGCCGGATCCGAGCAGGGTGGTCGCCAGCCCGGCGACGATCGCGGCGAGCAGCACCGCGTACATCAGCTTGTCGTTCCAGGTGGTCGCCGTGAACACCGGACCCCGGGTACGGCGGCGATACACCAGAACGAGCGCACCGGCCAGGGTCGCGACACCCGCGATCGCACCGAGCACGAGGGCCTGGACGTGATAGGCGTGCTCGCTCATCCCGATCGCATCGGTCCACGACTGCGGGACGACCAGGCCGATCACGTGTCCGGCGATCACGACGAGGATGCCGAAGTGGAACAGCGGGCTGCCGATCCGCAGCAATCGGCTCTCGTAGAGCTGCGACGAGCGGGTGGTCCAGCCGAATTTGTCATAGCGGTACCGCCACCACGTGCCGACCACGAAGATCGCCAGCGTGACGTACGGCACGATGTCCCAGAAGAGTTCACCGGCGGACATGTCAGGTCGCTCCTTCTCGGCGCGGTGGAACGGTCAGGGTGAAGGGCTCGAGCCCGACGGCCTCGGCGGGCGGCCCGGCCGCGGCGAGTTGCCGCGCCCGCACCACGTCCCGGTCGGAGGCGGGCGGCAGGGTTCCGCACACGCCCGCGACGACGGCGGCGTACGGCGAGCCCGTCTCGCCGAGCGCCGCGTGCAGCATGTCGAGTGGAACCCGGTGCGCCGACAGGAGTCCCGCACCCGCGGCGGCGTCGACGAGCGCGGCGAACTCGAGCACCACCGTCAGGTGATCGGCCGATTCGTCCTTCGGCGGTTCGACGCCGGCGCGGCGGTAGGTGTCGGCGAAGGCCAGGATCTCGCGGCCGCGGTTGCGGGTGTCGCCCGCCGTCCAGTACGTCAGATACAGCGTCGTGCGGCGGCGGAGATCGAACGTCTCGACGTACTGCGCCGCCGCCACGTACGGGTCCGTCTCGCACAGGAAGCGATGCGCCTCCGCGAGGAGCCGCCCCGAATCGGGCGGTAGGTGTCCGAGGATGTCCGCGACGACGTGGAGACGCTCGTCTCGGCCGTCGTCCGGATACGCGAGCAGCAGTGCCGCCGCGTGCCACACGAGCCGGTCCCGGACGCGGTCGCGCCGACGCCGCAACAGAGGGGTCACCGCCGATCACTCCGCTCGGGAAACATTCCGGCCGGGGCGCCTTTGCCGTCCCAGTTCAGCAGGTTCACCCGGGACGGATGGCTCGCGTTGGCGGACATCTCGTCGGTGGTCTGCCGCTCGCGCAGCGCGTGGAACGTCTCGACCGCCACGGGTACCGGGCCGCCGCTGGCTTCGCCGAAGGGGCCGGACTCGTGCATGCCGGGGCCGCCCTCGAAGTCGAGTGCACATTCCGTCGCCGTCTCCTCGAGGCGGTGTCCGTCGGCGGCGTAGGCGGTGGGGATCACGTACCGTTCTTCGTATTTCGCGAGTGCCAGGAGCCGGTACATCTGGTAGATCTCTTCCTCCGTCATCCCCACCGCCTCCGGGATATGGGCCTGCGGTTCGCGACCGAGGTTGATGTCACGCATGTACGACCGCATGGCCGCGAGACGCCGCAGGACGCCGCCCACCACCTCGGTGTCGCCCGCGGTGAACAGTCCCGCCAGGTATTCGACCGGGATCCGCAACGAGTCGAGCGCACCGAACAGGTTGCCGACATCCTCGCCGTCGTGACCGTCGCGGCTGACGGCGTCGACGACGGGCGACAGCGGCGGCACGTACCAGACCATCGGCATCGTCCGGAATTCCGGATGCAGCGGCAGCGCAACCCGGCAGTCCTTGATCAGGGCGTGCACGGGCGAGTTCTGGGCCGCCTCGATCCACTCGTCCGAGATCCCTTCCGCCCGGGCGCCCTCCACGACCGCGGGGTCGCGAGGGTCGAGCAGGAGATCGAGTTGCGCCTCGTACAGGTCCGTGTCGTTCTCCACCGAGGCCGCGGCGAGGACCTTGTCGACGTCGTAGAACAGCAGGCCGATGTAGCGCAGCCGGCCGACGCACGTCTCCGCGCACACCGTCGGCAGTCCCACCTCGACGCGCGGATAGCAGAACGTGCACTTCTCGGCCTTGCCGGTCTTGTGGTTGAAATACACCTTCTTGTACGGGCATCCGGACACGCACATCCGCCATCCGCGGCACTTGTCCTGGTCGACGAGCACGATGCCGTCCTCGGACCGCTTGTACATCGCCCCCGACGGGCAGGAGGCGACGCACGACGGGTTGAGGCAGTGCTCGCAGATACGCGGCAGGTAGAACATGAACGTCTCTTCGAGTTCGAGCTTGACCTTGTCACTCACCTTCTTCAGGACCGGATCGTCCGGGAGGATCTCGGGTGAACCCGCGAGGTCGTCGTCCCAGTTCGCCGACCACTCCACCTTCATCGGCCGACCGCTGATCAGGCTGCGCGGCGCCGCGACGGGCATGTGCTCGCCGAGCGGGGCCTGGGTGAGGTTCTCGTAGTCGTAGGTCCAGGGTTCGTAGTAGTCGTCGATGGACGGCATCTTCGGGTTCGAGAAGATCCGCGAGAGCTTCTTCCACCGGCCGCCGTCACGCAGGCGCAGCCGCCCCTTGCCGTCCCGTACCCATCCGCCGCGCCACTTCTCCTGGTCCTCGTACGTGCGCGGATAGCCTTGACCGGGGCGGGTTTCCACGTTGTTGAACCACACGTACTCGGTGCCCGAGCGATTGGTCCACGCCTGCTTGCACGTCACCGAACAGGTGTGGCAGCCGATGCACTTGTCGAGATTCATCACCATCGCGAGCTGAGCCATGACACGCATCAGTACGTCACCTCCTGCGAGCGACGACGCACCACCGTCACCTCGTCGCGTTGGTTTCCGGTGGGCCCGAGGTAATTGAACGCGAACGACGTCTGGGCGTAGCCACCGGCCAGGTGGGATGGTTTGATCAGCAGCCTGGTCAGCGAGTTGTGGATGCCCCCACGCTTTCCGGTGGTCTCGGTGAGCGGCACGTCGATGGTGCGTTCCTGCGCGTGGTACACGTAGACGACACCGTCCGGCATCCGATGCGAGACGATCGCCCGGCACACCACCACGCCGTTGCGGTTGACCGCCTCCACCCAGTCGTTGTCGCGCACCTCGATCTTCGCGGCGTCGTTCGGGCTCATCCACATGGTGGGCCCACCCCGGGACAGCGACAGCATGAACAGGTTGTCCTGGTACTCGGAGTGGATCGACCACTTCGAGTGCGGGGTCAGATAGCGCACGCTCAGCCCGATCCCGCCCTGCCGATCGCCCACGGCGGGTTCGCCGAACAACCGGGCCATGTCGAGCGGCGGGCGGTAGATGGGCAATTGCTCCCCCAGTTCCTCGATCCAGTCGTGGTCGAGGAAGAAGTGCATGCGCCCGGTCAGCGTGTGAAATGGCTTCAGTTCCTCGATATTCACTGTGAACGGTGCGTACCGGCGGCCGCCGGTCTCGCTGCCCGACCATTCGGGGCTGGTGATCACCGGAACAGGCCGGGCCTGGGTGTCGGCGAACGTGATCCGGCGCTCCTCGCTCCCCTCGGCGAGGTGCGCGAGCGGCGTGCCCGTCCGCTTCTCCAGTTCGCGGAATCCCTGGACGGCGAGTCTGCCGTTCGACGTCCCCGACAACGCGAGGATGGTCTCGGCCATCTTCTCTGCGGTGTCGAGCGCCGGACGACCCGCGGCGACGCCGGAGTCGAGGACGCCGTGCTCGGCGGCGAGTTCTCGTACCTCCCGGTCCGGATGCGTGGTGACGCCTTTGGTGGTGAGCCCCGCCGACTCGACGAGCGGCCCCAGCGCCGCCCACTTCTCGGCGACGGCGGGATAGTCCCGTTCGACCACCACCAGCGGCCCCATCGTCTTGCCCGGGACGGGCGTCTGACCGTGTGCGCGCCAATCCTGTTCGGTGCCGCCCCGGTATGCCATCGCTCCCGGGGTGTCGTGCTGCAACGTGCCCATCACGACGTCGCGGCGCACACCGAGGTGCCGCCGCGCCAGCACGCTGAACGCCTGCGCCACCGCACCGAAAGCGTCGAAATCGGAACGGGTTTCCCACGGCGGGTCGATCGCCGCGGTGAAGGCATGCAGGTACGGGTGCATGTCGGTGCTGGACAGGTCGGACTTCTCGTACCAGGTCGCGGCGGGGAGGACGACGTCCGACAGCAACGTGGTGGACGTCATCCGGAAGTCGATCGACATCAGCAGGTCGAGTTTGCCCTCCGGGATGTCGTCGCGCCAGGTGACGTCGTTCGGACGAAGGTTCTCGGGGGTGGGCTCCGCCTGCAGATTCGACGTCGTGCCCAGGAGATGCCGGAGAAAGTACTCGTTGCCCTTGCTCGACGAACCGAGCAGGTTCGCGCGCCACACACTCAGCACGCGCGGCCAGTTCCGCGGATCGTCCGGGTCGGTGAGCGCGAATTTCAGCTCCCCCGAAGCCAATCGGCTCGTGACGTGCTCCACGACGTCACGCCCCTCGGCCTCGGCCTCGTCCGCCAGGACGAGGCTGGAGCGGTCGAACTGCGGGTAGAACGGCGTCCACCCCATCGAGACGGCCGACGTCATCACGTCCATCGTGTGCCTGCCCCGGAAGTTTCCCCGGCCGGTGGGGCTCGCGAGGGCGTCGGCGCGGTACCCGTCGTACCGCCACTGGTCGGTGTGGACGTACCAATACGACGTGCCCGCCATCTGGCGCGGCGGGCGACTCCAGTCGGTGCCCATCGCGACCGTCGCCCATCCCGTGACGGGACGGCACTTCTCCTGCCCGACGTAGTGGGCCCACCCGCCGCCGTTGCGGCCCATCGACCCGGTGAGCAACAGCAGGCTCAGCACCGCCCGGTACGTCGCGTCGCCGTGGAACCACTGGCAGATCCCGGCGCCCATGATGATCATCGAACGCCCGCCCGAGTCGACGGCGTTGGTCGCGAACTCGCGGGCGATCCGGATCACCTGCGCCGCCGCGACCCCGGTGATCGGTTCCTGCCACGCCGGTGTGTATGGGACGGCCGCGTCGTCGAAGCCGCCGGGCCACTCGCCGGGAAGCCCGGGTCGAGCAACGCCGTACTGGGCGAGCAGGAGGTCGAAGACAGTGCACACCCGGAGGTCGCCGACCCGGCGAACCGGCACACCGCGCACCAGCGTCTCGCCGTGGCCGTCCGGGGTGTCGAACCGCGGCAGGTGCACGGCGGCGGTCTCGCCCTCGCCGTCGGGCGCGGCGACCGTCAGCGCGGGAACGACGTCACCGAGGTCCAGATTCCATTTCCCCACGCCCTCGTCGCCGTAGCGGAATCCGAGGGAGCCGTGCGGCACCACCACCTCGCCCGTCGCGCCGTCCACCAGGACGGGTTTGAACGCGGCGTTCTCGCTCGTGTCCCCGAGATCCGCGGCGGTGAGATTCTTTCCCGAAACGAGGCGGCCGTCGCGTTCCTCGAGCGCGATCAGGAACGGCAGGTCCGTGTACTGCCGCACGTAGTCGACGAAGAACGGTTCGCGCCGCGTCACGAAGAACTCCGACAGGATCACGTGTCCCATCGCCATCGCCATCGCGCCGTCCGTGCCCGCCGCGCACGGCATCCACTCGTCGGCGAATTTCGTGTTGTCGGCGTAATCGGGGCTGATCGACACGACTTTCGTGCCGCGATACCGCACCTCGGCCATCCAGTGGGCGTCGGGAGTCCGGGTGACCGGGACGTTGGACCCCCACATCATCAGATACGCCGCGTCCCACCAGTCTCCGGACTCGGGAACGTCGGTCTGATCCCCGAACACCTGCGGCGACGCGACCGGAAGATCGGCGTACCAATCGTAGAACGAGGTCATGACGCCACCGAGAAGTTCGACGAACCGCGATCCCGCGGCGAACGACACCATCGACATCGCGGGAATCGGCGAGAACCCGGCGATCCGGTCGGGGCCGTATTCCCTGATCGTGTGCACGTGCGCCGCGGCGATCATCTCGGTGGCCTCGGCCCAGGTGACCCGCACGAGCCCGCCCTTGCCCCTGGCCTGCTGATACTTCCGGCGACGCGCGGGGTCGGCCTGGATGTCGGCCCACGCGTCCACCGGATCACCGAGACGCTCACGCGCCTCCCGGTACATTTCGACGAGAACACCGCGCGCGTAGGGATACCGCACGCGTGTCGGCGAGTACGTGTACCAGGAGAACGCCGCACCGCGGGGGCAGCCGCGGGGTTCGTACTCGGGGCGGTCCGGACCCACCGACGGGTAGTCGGTTTCCTGGGTCTCCCACGTGATGATCCCGTCCTTGACGTAGATCTTCCACGAACACGATCCGGTGCAGTTCACCCCGTGGGTGGACCGCACCACCTTGTCGTGGCTCCAGCGGTCCCGGTAGAAGACGTCGCCCTGCCGCCCGCCTTCCCGGGTGACGGTGCGCAGGTCGTCCGAGAACACACCCGGGGTGAAGAACCGCCCTCCCCTGAGCAGGGCTTCCTCCGCGGGACCACCGGTGTGCGGGATGACCACGTCTGCTCTCCTTCAGGTCGAGTGGGCCGACGCCGGACTCGGGGTCCGCGTCGAATTCGATACCTCACGAAGTCCTGAACGCACCCGTCCATGGAACCGCAGTTGCCGCGGGATCGTGGCGAATCGGACAAACACCGGAATCGGATCGACGCGCTCGCCGGGTCAGTGCCGCGTATCGCCGGACCGCAGGTCGGTCGCCGCCAGCACCGCGATGCGCTCGATGCGCTGGCCCGGCCGGATCATGTCCCGCGCCTCCAGCATCCTCGTGCGGGACGCGAGCGCGGGACCGAACGGCACGTCCTCCGACGCCACCACGTCCACCCGCAGTCCCCGTTCCTCGAGCATCGCCCGCGTCTTGCCCACTCCGTTGAGCGTCGACTGGACGAGGAGCAGGGTGCCACCGGGAGCGAGGAGGTCCGGGGTTTCGCTGCAGATCCGGTCCAGCACGGCGCGCCCGTCGACGCCCCCGTCCCAAGCCCGCGCGAGGACCCGGCCCGGCCTGCCGTCGTCGGTCGCCGGCGCGTACGGCGGGTTGGCCACCACCACGTCGAAGCGAAGGGTCCGGACGGACTCCACCAGATCGCCCCGCACCACACGGATCGTCCGCCGGTTCAGTGTGGCATTGAGCCACGTACTGATCGCGGCGCGGCGGGACACGTCGACCGCGGTCACCCAGCCGGCCCCCGCCGCACACGCCTGGACACTCAACACGCCTGTGCCGCAGCAGAGATCGAGCACACGGGTGCCCGGCCCGAGTTCTCGGGCGGCCAGCACCTCAGCGAGCAGCCACGTGTCGCGCTGGGGGCGATACACCCCGGGTAGACGAACGAGCATGATCGGCTCCCTCCCTCGCCGTTCCCTACAAGCGTGGCCAGTACCGCGAGTTACACGCAACTCGACACGGCCCAATTCACCCGTTGTTCACGTCCACCCCCCTTCGCCGTCGGCCGGGGCCGAAAACGGGTACTCCTCCTCCGTGCCACATTCCTTCTCAGCCGATTCCGACGCCCCGGTGGGGACCGTGTGGGCGCTCGTCGCTCGGCCCTCGCGCTGGCCCGAGTGGGCGCCGCACATGCGCGGCGCGTGGGGTCTCGGTTCCCCCGAGGTCGAGGCCGGCCGGTGCGGCGCGGCCCGATTGCTCTGGATCGTGCCGGTTCCCGTATCCATCTCGGCCACGACACCCGGCCGCTCCTGGACCTGGCGGGTGGGACCGATGACGCTCGATCACCTCGTCGAGCCCCGCGGCACCGGTTCGCGGATCACGATGACGATGTCCGCGCCCGGGCCACTCGATGCGATGCTCGGCATCACCTACGGCCCGGTCGTGCGGACCCTCGTCCGCCGGCTCGCCCGCGTCGCGGGCGAACGCTAGGCCGGTCGTCGCAGGTACAGATCGCGCAGCAGCGCCACTTCGGCACCGTGGTGGATGACCTCGCGATTGATGTGCAACACCAGCGCCGCCATCGGGTAGTCCGCGAACGGTCCTTCGCTGGGCCCACACGGCTCGGCGAGGCCGCTGGTTCCCAGGCCCCGCACGCCTTCGCACCAGGCGTCGTACTGCTCGTCGAGTTGGATGAGCGCCCGCGCGGCGGTGCCAGCGTAGTCGAACGTCTCATAGTCCATGAGCGGGCCGCCGAAGTGATTTCCGATCCGCATGCCCAAGACACCGACGATGATGTGCCCGAGCCGCCAGGCGATGGTCGTGATCGGCGGCGAGTCCGGCGCGGGAAAGGCGAAGTCGATGGTGAACTCGCCGCTGCCGGCCTGAACGGGAGCCTGCGAGCGGCCTCTCGGTCTCACACTCCAGCAGTCCGGGGCAGGCTCCCAGACGTACTCCTCATCGGTCAGCCCCGCCAGCCGTGGGCGCAATTGATGGTCCCAGTGCCAGCTGAGCTGATCGGCAAGTTCGTGCGGCCAGTCCATTCGTGCTCCCCTCTCCCGGTCGCCAACCGGACGTCGGAATATCTCGTGACGTGCTACCGCGCAGCGTCCCGGATCCGGACACCCGGATGGTTGGCCCGCAGATTCATTGCGGCCAGCGTGACCGTCCGTTCGATCCGCCGCTCCCTGGTGTCCGCCTTCTTGGTCCGCACCGAACTCGCCCGGATCGGCACGGAACTCACCCACCAATACTCCGGCAATACTCCGGCGAGAACGGTCACTCGGCCAGGTAACGCTCCACGGTCTCGACCTTCGCCCGAAGCTGACCGCTGCGCGCCGGCCGGATATCCGCCTTCAGCACCAGACTGACCCGCGGAAACTGTTCCAGCAGAACGTCCGTCGCGCGCTTCACGACTGCCATCACCTCGTCCCACTCACCCTCGACGGTGGTGAACATCGACGTGGTCTCGTTGGGCAGCCCGGATTCGCGGACAACACGCACGGCCGCGGCGACCGCGGCACCGACACTGTCGGAGTCCCCGCCCATCGGGCTGACGCTGAATGCCACCAGCATGCGCTCTCCTTGCCGTGGGGATCGATGACCACCATTGAATCACCTCGTCCGCTCCCGCTAGGCCGTTCGGGGCAGGGACCCGGTAGCCGTGTCGGCGTGCGCCTGCCGCCGCAACGCCTCCAGGTTCTGCCGCATCTGCGGCCGCATGTCGCGGTGCTGCGGCTGGAGGTGTGAGTAGAGCGAGAGCAGCGGGCGGTACGGCAGTACGTCGATCCGATAGGAGTGCGTCACCCGGGTCCCGTCGCCGTCCGCCCTGAACGTGTACGACCAGGTGGTCGAGTCGTGGTACAGCGGGTTGCGCCGATCCGACACCGTGTGGAATGCGAATTTCCTGCCCGGATCGGCGGCGGTCACCTCGCAGACGCGGGACCACCGCATGTGATGTGCGCGGTTGTGTCCCCGGAATCGGGCGCCCACGGCCCCCGGCGACCGTCCCGGTAGCCACGCGCAGCTGCGGCACTCGGGGCTGCGTTCGGTGATGCGGGTGACGTCGGCGACCACGTCGTACAGCGGCCGGGCCGGGACGTCGATCCACAATTCTGCCGAGCCCTCGGTAAGGGCCGGCCGGTGGTGCCGCGGACTCACGTCGAGGTCGGCGCCCCACCGGGCGGCGCACGCCCGCCGATACGGTCGTTTGAACGCATGGAGCAGCATGAACCGGGTGGCGGGACCGACCTTGCGAACGGTGACGTCGTAGTCCTCCCGATCGACACCGTCGACAAGCCAGTGAGCTTCGATCCCCAGCTCCCGCTTGGTCTTCGAGGCAATGAACACCTCCTGCTCCACGTCGTCCCACTGACCACGGGTCAGGGTTCGGGCGACGACCGGCATCATCTCGTCCTCCTCCCGCTGCAGATGCGGCAGCAGAACCTGCCCGAGAGCGGCGAGGGAACGCGAAAGTTCCTCTCGGGCAGCCGGATGCGCACGATATTCGGTTGCCGCGGCGGCGACCCGCTCCATCTCGGGGACGATTCGCGCATGATCGGCGTCCATCACGTCGAGCAGCGGCCCGGCGTCCGGGTTCAACTCGCGGACCAGCGGCCACAGCCCACGGTCCTCGCCGCTGTGGTGCAGGTGCAGGAAATGCATCATCCACACGAGATGATCGGCGAGGGCGACCCGTTGGGTCTGCGCGGGCGGAGGTGCCATGTGCAGCGCCTCCGCGGCGCGAGCGATATCGCGGCGCAGCGCGTTGTGGACGATGCGCATGATGCGAGTGTCGGCAGAATGCCGAGTGTCGGTAGTCATGACCTACTCCAGACAAAGGCGCCGGTGTGTCACACCGGGCGGTCGAGGATTTCTTCGATGCGGTCGATCAACCATGACTCGTAACGGACACGGCTCCAACCGCATTCGTCCACGAGCAGGGCGTAGACCTGGTCGTGGGCCTGGACCCACAGTTCGTCGACCTGACCGGGATCGGCGTGACGACCCACGATCAGGTCTGCGACGTCGGCGACCGAGCGCCTGCGCTGCCCTTCCAGGTCGGCGGCCACCGCTGCGAGCGTGGCATCCGTCGTCGCACCCTGGCGGATTGCGACGGCCAGGCGGTAGATGCGCTCGTTGATCGTGGCGATCATGCGCGCACCCGACTCGATGCGGTCACTGGTCGTGCGCCCCGTTCGGATCGCCGTGTAGACGGGCCGGTCGGCCAACGGCACCTCAGCGTCGTCTCCGACGATGGCAACCTCCAGTGCCGACTTCAACAGGTCGGCCTTGGATCCGAATGTCGCGTAGACGGTTTCGACGGAAACCTCCGCGGCCCGCGCGACATCCCGCACTCCTGTCGCGACCCAGCCGCGCTCGGCGAACAACCGGGTGGCGGCCTCGAGCACGACCGCCCGCGTCTTCGCCGCCTGCATGCGGCGTAGCGGAGATCGGTACCGGCGGGTCCCGGATCCGCCCGGCACCGCCGAGTCGTGCTCGACCGTTGCCATACCCAATCTTAGAACGCATGAGTTTTCAATACAACCCTGTTCAAGTCATTTCGGCGACGCGCCCGTCCGTACCCGAACACGGTCGAGGAGCGCCCCTTCCAGGCACAGTGTGGCCGGTCCGAGAACCGCGACCGACCGGGTGGTGCCGGCGACCGTGTACGAGCGGCGGGAACCGGACTCCGCGGGCGAGGACGGCGCCTACCTGACGGTGTCCGGTCAGGCACTCGCCGACCTCGACACCCTCGGCGTCGGCGTCACACTCCGCGCCACGGGGCTTCCGGTCCACACGATCTCGGTGACCACCGACGGCCGGAGTCGACGCGCACCCCTGACACCTGTCGACGGGATCGGCCACCACAACTTCTGGCGTCGCGACCTCATCGGCGCACTGCATCGGCAGTGCCGAGAACTCGGCGCCACCATCGTCCACGGCGCGACCGCCACCGCGGTGGACACCTCCCCCGACGGTGCGCGACTGCACACGGCCGACGGCCGGGTTGTCGACTCGGACGTGCTCGTCGGGTGCGACGGAATGTCCTCGATCGTGCGCGGAGAGATCATCGTCGGCCCGACCGGAGCGGTCTACGACGACCAGGTCGTGCTCTACGCCCACCACACCGGCATCCCCGGCCACACCGACCCCGAACCCGGGCTGCTGTCGTTCTTCCGCCACGCAGAACACACCTTCGGCATTCTCGACGGTGGCGGCACGGGGACCTTCTGGTTCGCCCGGCTGACCCGCCCGGCGCTCCCCCCGGCCGGCGTCGGCCTGCACCCCTCGCAGGATTAGACGCGCGAGCTGACCGCCGCATTCCCCGCCCCGGTCGCCGGCGTCCGCCCCATCTCGAGGCGACCCCGACGATCTTCGCCTGCAACGCCGATCGCGTACCCGACCTACCTTCCTGGGTGATCAACGGGCCATGATCATCGGTGACGCCGCCCACGGCATGTCACCGGCAGCGGGCCAGGGCGCCTCCCCCGCCATCGACGACGCCCTCACCACCGCAGCCGTCCTCGACCCGCGCACCCCCGCATCGAAGTACTCCTCCGCGATAAGCCGACGCCGCACCGTCGCCGACGAGGCCCGCAGCGCGCCCGCCCGCCGGCCGCAGAACTGAAGCTGGCATTCCTGCGACGCCTCGGCGTCGCGCCCGACCAATACAGGCGACACTTCGCCGCCACCGCACCCT
The DNA here is from genome assembly GCF_017068375.1 of Rhodococcus koreensis. Lineage (NCBI taxonomy): Bacteria > Bacillati > Actinomycetota > Actinomycetes > Mycobacteriales > Nocardiaceae > Rhodococcus > Rhodococcus koreensis. The sequence goes on along the minus strand of NZ_CP070609.1, from coordinate 7,989,807 downwards.
GATCCCACAGTGCAAGGACAAGGCCGTGAGCACCGTCGATTCGGAACGCCCCACCCGGCGCGCCGCCCTGACCCACCGCACGTTCGTGGTCCACTACCTGCAGATTTGCTCGCGATGCTGGCGGGGATGGCAGCATTCGCGCCCCTGTCGGCGCTCGTCGGCGACGATGCACGAATCGAAGTGCACGCGTTGCTGATGGCTACCTCGATGACCGCGGGAATGGCCGCATGGATGGCATGGCGGCGCCATTCGTGGCCGCGATCGCCGAAATGGGGCTGGCGATGCACCTCGCGTTCGTCGTGCTGTTCCCACTGCTGTGGCTCGATCTGCTCTCGGGCGACGGTCTGATGCTCGCCGGCCACGTGCTGATGCTCCCCGCAATGGTAGTGGCCATGCTGCATCGCAGGGAGGAATACGTCGGGGCGTGTTGACTCTCCCGCCGACTTCGCTACATCGCCTCTGTCTACGGATCCGGAGAGTCGCACCTGACACCGAACAATCTCACTGCCGGCCTTCCTCGATCGAATTACCTACTTTCCAACGGTTTTCACTGTTGCCGACCCGGCGGAATGATATCGGCGCGGGTGTCTGCAGCGATCCAAATATCGTCGAGGATCTCGTCAGAGCGGTCGGATAAATGTGCGCCTGGAGACCACTACCACCAGGCGCCGAGTCCGCCCGCCCCGTCTGGCCGACCTGATCGCTTGCCCGACTTGTCCTATCCGGGACTTTCGGCCTCGCGCGGATGTCCGCGCGTCCTGTACAACTGAATGGGAGATGCCAGATTGTGACATGAACCACACCTGACCGTTATCTTACGACTCGATTACCTAGAGCTGAATACAAGGTTCCCGGGAACCCCGCAGTGGCAGTGCGGGTGTGCGAGCGGGGCCGGAAGGGACACCCGACATGCTGCTGCCGATGTCGCCGACCGATTCACTGTTCCTCCTCGGCGAGTCGCGGGAACATCCGATGCACGTCGGCGGCCTGGCAGTATTCACTCCACCGGACGGCACCGACGCAGCCGACATCGGAGCGATGTTCGAGACGGCTGCAACCTCCGACGAGGTGGCACCGCTCTTCCGCAAGCAGGCCCGACGATCGGTAACCACCCTGGGACAGTGGGGTTGGGACACCGCGACCGACGTCGACGTCGATTACCACGTGCACCGCAACGCCCTCCCCCAACCGGGTGGCATGCCCGAACTGATGACCCTGGTGGCCCGACTGCACGGGACCTCACTCGACCGCACCCGCCCACTGTGGGAGATGCACCTGATCGAAGGCCTCGCCGACGGCCGCTACGCGGTATACACCAAGATCCACCACGCCCTCGCCGACGGCGCATCCGCGATGAACCTGTTGCGCCGCAGCATGAGCGAGGACCCCACCCGCACTGGCATGCCCGCCCCCTGGCAACCCGCCGCACCCGCGACCGCGACCGACGCAGCCCCGCCAGAACCTGGATCATCGACGCCGCCGAACCTGCGTGACCTTCCGGGCCAGGTCCTGCGCGGCGCCCGCAACGCGTCGAGCGAGGTCGCCGGCCTGGCACCGGTGCTGGCCGGCACCGTGGAACGCGCCCTACGCGCCAAAGGCGGCCCCCTGTCGACGCAGGCACCGCACACCATGTTCAACGTCGCGATCGGGGGCGCCCGCCACTTCGCCGCCCGCACCTGGCCACTCGAACGGATACGGCTGCTCGCCAAGCACGCCGACGCCACCGTCAACGACATCATCCTCGCGATGTCCGCAGGGGCACTGCGCGGCTACCTGCACGACCTCGGTGCGCTGCCCGCCGAACCGCTGATCGCCATGGTCCCGGTGTCCCTGCGCCCCAACACCGATACGGAATCCGCAAACGGGAACCGGATCGGGGTCCTGATGTGCAACCTCGCCACCCACCTACCGGACCCCGCCCACCGCCTCGACACCGTGCGCACCTGCATGCGCGAAGGCAAACACGCCCTCCGCGCGATGAGCCCCGCCCAAGTGCTGGCGATGAGCGCCGTCGGCGCCGCCCCCCTCGGTATCGAAATGCTCCTCGGCCGCCGAGGACCACAGCGGCCGCCGTTCAACCTGGTGATCTCCAACGTCGCCGGACCCGACACCCCGCTGTACTGGAACGGCGCCCACCTCGACTCCCTCTACCCCCTGTCGATCCCGGTCACCGGACAAGCCCTGAACATCACCTGCACCAGCAGCGACGACCAACTCGTGTTCGGGTTGACCGGCTGCAGGCGCACCGTCCCGAACCTGCACCCGATGCTCGACCACCTCGACACCGAACTCGGAGCCCTCGAACGCGTCGTCGGCCTATGACTCCACCGGCGCCACCGACACAACACCGGCGTCCGCCCAGTAGAAGGAATTCCATCAACATCCACAAGGCACTGCTCATACTGCTACTCGGCGGCACCGCCGCCGTCCACGCGATCCTCCGCCGCCCTACCCCGCGCCGCCGCGGACACGGCGTCCCCTTCCACGCCAACGGCTGACACCCACCACCTCCATCATCTCCCCCGAACCTCGACAGTCAGGAACGGCCGTCCGACCGCCTTCGTTCGCGCTGCGAGGCCATTTCGGGGGAAGGACAGCTCGTCCCGGGTGGTCGGCGGCCGGGAAACAATCGAACGCTGGTGACCGTTCCCATTCGACAGGACCCTTTCGCTGCCCGCAGCCGACCTGCGGGCATCGAGTATCGCCGTCCCTCGACCGCGAACACTTCGGCTATGGATTCGACTGCTGACCTGTCTCGGGCATGAGGTCTTTTTCTGCCAAGAATGTCCTTGTGTCGACCGAGGCGCGCATTGTGCACTGGACGTAGAGTGGGTTTGCAAAAGCGACTGAGGAGTTGGAATGGCGCGCCAAATAGTTGTCGAACACGTTGACGATATCGACGGAACTTCCATAGCGGAGGGAAAGGGAGAGACAATCGCCTTCTCCGTGAATGGAATCGACTACCAGATCGACTTGTCGGCGAAGAATGCGAAGGAGTTCCACAACAAACTCGACCACTACATCGATCACGCCACAAAGGTGGGTGGTCGCACGAGTCGATCCGCGGGCACACTGACGTCGGGTGGTGGCGTCACGCAGAAACCTGTGCGGCGGGACCGTGACCAGGTGAGGGCAGTGCGGGAATGGGCACAGAAACAGGGCTATGACATCGGGGGCCGAGGGCGCATTCCCATCGAGATCACAGAAGCGTACGACGCTGCTCATTGACGACCGCCACGAGAGCGCCGTTGCTGGAATGGGAGGGCTGAGGAGCGAGCGGAATTCGCACATGGAGCGTCGGCGGGAGCCGCGCACTAATTTGCCGAACACATTCACCCCCTCGTCAGAATCTCACCCATTCTGGAGAACACAGAAAAAGCCATCATTGTGCTAATCGGCGGTGTTGCTCCAGCGCGCACACGATCACGCCAACCCCGACATGAGACGCCCAATCGGATGCGGCTGAATATCAGAAGTCACGGCGCCACCCGGTCGACGGCGTCGATAGAAGACGGCGATCGACCGGGGCAGCCGGGGGTTTCGCGTTGTCCACTATTCGGCAGGGCAACCCGTTGCGAAGTCATACGTCAGCCATGAACGCCGTCTGCGTCCGTGGGATACCCGAAGGCGACGGCGCTGACCGAATAGTCCTCTGTCGCGCATCATTCGGGTCGACGAGAACGAGCACGAGCAACCAGCACCACGCCCGAGACGAGAAACCCGGCGGTGGTCACCGCGACCACAACCTTCGCCGGCGCGGTCATCACACCGGTCCCGAGCACGAACGCGACACCTGACACCCCACCCATCGCCAGGCAAACCCCTCCCGCCAACGCCGTCACAACCCGGACCACCGGCACCGTCCCCAGTACTCTTCGCGGACCCATCACGTCACGCCGCCCAACCGCACCATGCCGATGCCGCGGCGTCGATTCGGTGGTCGAAACGTTGCCGCCGACCGCGAAGGTGCGGGGCCGCTGGGTTCCTCCGCGCATCGGCGGGCCCGTCACGGTGTGCGGGGATCGTCTTCGGCGGCGAGACATGGAAGTTGCCGTTCGGCGGTGAGGACCGCGACGACCACTGCGATGTCGGTCAAGGGCAGATATTTGGTCAACCGCCTCGGCCGCGACTCAGAACTCGCCGACATCGGGATGCGATCGGGGCGTGGGTTGCGGGATTCCTGATTCGTCATGAGTGCGGTGCCTCGTCCAGTTGATGTACTTGACGGTACGGGGAGCGAATTACCATCATTGCGGCCTGGAGCAACCAGTGCGTTTCGCGAAGGTGAGGTCGACATGACTTCTGCTCCAGCTCGCCGCCACACTCCCCGATATTGACCTGCTCAAGCTCTTCTTCGAACGGCTTGGACGAACAGTGCGGGCCCGATTGCCGTATACCGCGGCGATCGTGCGCTCGAGGCAGCGGCACGGCAGACATTGCGGCACTGGCGTGGACGCCGCCGTCGACTGTCCAGAGCCGAATTCTCGAGGGATGATCGTGGGGTGAGCAACGGCGAAGCAGTCCATCCGAACACCGACGTGCACGTGGAGGACGGTTCGCGCGACGGTCGCGTCCTCGCGCCCCCGCCGACCATTCCCGGGGCGCCACCTGCCGCGACCAGCACAGTGCCGAGTGCGCTCGCCGACGGGCTCCCCGAAAATCGCTATCTGAACCGTGAACTCAGTTGGCTCGATTTCAATTCACGAGTACTTGCACTCGCCGAGGACACGTCGCTGCCGCTGCTCGAGCGCGCCAAATTCCTCGCCATCTTCGCCTCCAACCTGGACGAGTTCTTCATGGTCCGGGTCGCGGGACTCAAGCGCCGCGACGAGACCGGCCTGTCCGTGCGGTCAGCCGACGGCCTCTCCCCTCGCGAGCAACTCTCGCTGATCGCGACCCGCACCCAGGAGATCTCGGAGAAGGCCGCGCGGGTGTTCCTCGACTCCGTGCGTCCTGCGCTTGCCGCCGAAGGGATCTCCATCATCAAATGGGACGAACTCACCGACGACGACCGCGACCGCCTGTCGGTGCACTTCCAGGACCAGATCTTCCCCGTCCTCACCCCGCTCGCCGTCGACCATGCCCACCCGTTCCCCTACATCAGCGGCCTGAGTCTCAACCTCGCCGTGACAGTGAAAGATGCACTCACCGGTGGCGAACACTTTGCGAGGGTCAAGGTTCCGGACAACGTAGGCAGGTTCGTCCGCGTCCGCCGCGACGAGACACCGTCCTCCATCGACGCATTCCTGCCCCTGGAAGATCTGATCTCCGCCCACCTCGACATGCTGTTCCCGGGCATGGAGATCGTCGAGCACCACGCGTTCCGCATTACCCGCAACGCCGACTTCGAGGTCGAGGAAGACCGCGACGAAGATCTTCTGCAGGCCCTCGAGCGGGAACTCGCACGGCGACGATTCGGCTCCCCCGTCCGGCTCGAGGTCGCCGACGACATGACCGAACACATGCTCGACCTCCTGCTGCGCGAACTCGACGTCGACCCCGGCGACGTCATCCAGGTGCCCGGACTGCTGGATCTGTCGTGCCTCTGGCAGGTGTACGCCGTCGACCGGCCCGCACTCAAGGACGCACCGTTCGTGCCCGCAACGCATCCGGCATTCGGCGAGCGGGAAACACCCAAGAGCGTCTTCTCCACCCTCCGCGACGGCGACGTCCTGGTCCACCACCCGTACGACTCGTTCTCCACCAGCGTGCAACGCTTCATCGAACAGGCCGCCGCCGACCCCCAGGTTCTGGCCATCAAGCAGACGCTCTACCGCACTTCCGGCGACTCCCCCATCGTCGACGCCCTGATCACCGCCGCCGAGGCCGGCAAACAGGTCGTCGCACTGGTCGAGATCAAGGCGCGATTCGACGAGCAGGCGAACATCAAATGGGCCCGCAAACTCGAAAAAGCCGGCGTACACGTGGCGTACGGACTGGTCGGGCTCAAGACCCACTGCAAGACCTGCCTCGTCGTCCGCCGCGAGGGGTCCACCATCCGCCGTTACTGCCACATCGGCACCGGAAACTACCACCCCAAGACCGCCCGGCTGTACGAAGACATCGGTCTGCTCACCGCGGCACCGGAGATCGGCGCCGACCTCACCGACCTGTTCAACTCCCTCACCGGCTACTCACGGAAAACCCAGTATCGCAATCTCCTCGTCGCGCCCTACGGCATACGGCGGGGCATCATCGAGCGGATCGACGGCGAAGTGGCGCGCGCACTTCGCGGCGAGGACGCGGGTATTCGCTTGAAGGCGAACGCGTTAGTGGACGAACAGGTGATCGACTCGCTCTATCGCGCATCGCAGGCCGGTGTGCCCGTGCAGATCGTCGTCCGCGGCATTTGCACGCTGAAACCCGGGGTGCCAGGACTGAGCGAGAACATCCACGTCCGGTCGATCCTCGGGCGCTTTCTCGAACATTCGCGAATCCTGCACTTCCGTGGGGCGGGCGAGTTCTGGATCGCCAGCGCAGACATGATGCACCGCAACCTCGACCGTAGGGTGGAGGCCGGGGTTCAGGTGAAAGATCCCCGGCTCACCGCGCAGTTGGGCGACCTCTTCGATTCGGCGCTGGATCCGAAGACCCGGTGCTGGGTGCTGCACCTCGACGGCAGCTGGGTGGCGTCCCCCGCGCACGGCGAGGACGTCCGCGAACATCAGGAGGCCCTCATGCGAACTCGAGCCGGCAGCGGGTCCTGACCACGGGACGGCACCGGTGGCTCACCGGTCCACCCGCCGCCGCGTGATCGCCAGCAGTTGGTCACCGGCACTGAGGGAGATGCGCTGGTCCGCTGCGGGCGCCGGCTGACGCACGACCGCCGCTGTCGTTTCTCCGCGACGTGCCACAGGTAGGCGAACAGTCGCCGTGGTTCCGTCGCCGAAGCGTGTGTTCACCATGGTGAACGCTCCAGATTTCGATCCGCCCTCGCCCTGCTTTTCGCCGCCTGCCGACTACCCCTCAGTGCTCTCGGCGCCGGTGGGTCCCATCCCGGTGAGGGCTGGGATCGACGGTCACCTCGTCGGTGTCGGCGAAGACCAGGCGTCCGTCGTCGAGGGCGATCGCCCACCGATGCGCCGGCGCCCACTCGTGCCCGGTGCCGCCCGACTCGGTCAGGGCCGCGTAGTCCTCGACGATCTCGCCGGTGACGTCGGCCTCGGACTTTCTGCGGACAAGTACCCGAGTGCCGACCGTCAATTCGGGGTCGGGCCCCGGCCCGTCGTCGCCTGTGTCGCCCATCATGCACCTCTTCGTTCAGCGAACCTCGTCAGAGCATATGCACGCAAACGTCTCCGGGCGACCCGGTCTGCGAAGTGCGCATGCAGCTGTTACTCACGCGTACAGTCATTTTGACTCTTCCACGCCGGTTGCCACGGGCGGGGTGCTGGTGCACGATCGGCGGCGGGCGGACAACACACCATGTTCCACATTCTGGCGGTCGAGGGCCTATAACCCCTGTCTCCAACCTCAGAATCAACCCACGCCGTGGTCGGCGGCAGTGCCGCATAGAAGCAGCACGTGCGGCGGGAAGGTCGTGTCGACAGATCTGAGTACACACTCAGGCCTGGTCAGCGCAGCAACTCTGAAGCCAACAGCCCCGTCCGAAGCGCTTCATACTCGCCGTCGTCGAGAGCAAGTAGCGGGGACCTCACGGTTCTGTTCTGCAGGACAGCGAGCAACTGCAGCGCCCCTTTGACCGTCGTCGCACCGTAATTGGGGACACCCATTACCGCACGCAGAGCCGGCTGCAGGCGGGCATTGATCGCCCGCGCGGTTTCGACGTCCCCCGAGAAGAAGGCCTCGATCATGGCGCGGATCTCGTCGCCCGCCACGTGACCGAGAACAGAGACGACCCCGCATGCCCCGTACGCGAGGAAACCCAGGGTGAGGCTGTCGTCTCCCGAGTACACCGCGTAGCCCAATTCGCGCAGCATGATCGCTTGTGTGGGGTCTCCAGCTGCATCTTTCACCGCGACCACGGACGGCCAGTCCGCCATCGCCTCGAATGTCGAGGGTGCCAGCTTGGTGCCGGCCCGGCTCGGGATGTCGTAGAGCATGAGAGGGGCATCGACGGCATCCACTACGTAGCGAAAATGTTGCAGTATCCCGCCTTGACTCGGCTTGTTGTAGTACGGCGTTACCAGCAGCAGCCCGTCGGCACCCTGCTTGACAGCCTGGCGCGCCAATTCCAGCGTGTGGCGGGTGTCGTTTGTGCCCACCCCGGCAATGATCTTGGCGCGGTCGCCTACCGCGTCCTTGACCGCTCGCAGTATCCGACCATCTTCGACAGTGGTAGTCGTGGCGGCCTCACCGGTTGTCCCGGAGACGACGAGTCCATCGTGTCCGTGGTCGACCAAGTGTCGGGCGATCCGAGCAGTCGCCTCCTCATCGATCTCGCCATCGACGGTGAATGCTGTAGCCATCGCGGTGAGTACGCGCCCGAACGGGGCGACAGGCGCTGACGGGGGTGTCATTGCCCCAGTGTATGCGCCCTCAACCGGCGACAGCGTTGACGGAACCGGTTATTCACTGACTGGCAACCGACCAGGGTCGCGCGGCCGACGACACCTGCCCCGCACGCACGATTGGATCGCGACGACGAAGCCCCGCGCGACGCTGCCGCGCCGTCATACCTCGATCCGGGAACCTACCGTCACGGTCCGGTCACCCGGGAGACCGAAGTACTCGGCGGCGTCGGCCGTGATGTACGACGTCGCGATGAACAGATGCTTGCGCCACGGCGCCATCGTCGGTGCCGAACCTTTCTTCAGTTCGATCTTCGACAGGAAGTAGGACGCGTCCTCGATCGCGATCGGCCCCTCGGTTTGCGTGGGGTCGAGCAGGCGCAATGCGGCCGGGACGTTGGGGGTTTCCATGTACCCGAAGTTCGCGGTCATGTGGAGGATCCCGTCCTCGGCATAGCCGAGAGTGTCGACCTCCGTCCGCTCGGTCTCCGGTACGCGGGGCACCGGCAGCGTGCCGATCGACATGATCACCACGTGTTGGTGCAGCACGTGATTGTGTTCGACATTCGCTCGCATCGCCAATGGCGCAGTCTGTTTGCCGCGGTTGAGGAACACCGCAGTGCCGGGGACCCGCTGCAACGGCGGCCGGTGGTCGTGCAACTCGTCGATGAACTGGCGCAGCGGCCCCTCCGCGTGCTCCCTCGCACGGGTGACGATCACCCGACCACGCTGCCACGTGGTCATCACGGTGAACGCCGTGATGCCGATCAGCAGCGGAAGCCACGCCCCGTGCACCAGTTTGGTCAGATTGGCCGCCAGGAACAGCACATCGACCAGCAGCAACAGCCCAGCACCGGGCACGACCAGCCACAGCGGAGTACGCCATCTGGTGCGCGCGATGTAGAAGAACAGCAGCGTGGTGATCGTGATGGTCCCGGTCACCGCCATGCCGAACGCGTACGCCAGCGCTGCCGAGCTGCGGAAGGCGAATACCAGCGTCAGCACCGACACCATCAGCACCCAGTTGATCCACGGCACATAGATCTGGCCGATCGTCGCCTCCGAGGTGTGCGCCACGCGCAATCTCGGCAGATAGCCGAGCTGGGCGGCCTGCGCGGCTACCGAGTAGGCGCCGGTGATCACCGCCTGGGAGGCGATCACCGTGGCCGCGGTAGCCAGCAGCACCATCGGCACCCGCGCCCATTCGGGAGGGAGCAGGAAAAAGGGGCTGTGCACCGCGGTCTCGTCACCGAGAACCAGCGCACCTTGCCCGAAGTAGCTCAGGACGCACGCCGGCAGCACGAGCAGCAACCAGCCGCGGGTAATCGCCCGCCGTCCGAAGTGACCCATGTCCGCGTACAGCGCCTCCGCGCCGGTGACCGCCAGCACCACCGCGGCCAACGCGAAGAAGGCGATTTCGAAGTGCCCGATCATGAAGCCCAACGCATAGGTCGGTGACAACGCTTTGAGGATTTCCGGGTGCTGGGCGATCCCTCCCACGCCGCAGGCGCCGATGGAGGCGAACCAGAGGATCATCACCGGCCCGAAGTACCGGCCGACCGTGGCCGTGCCTCGGCGCTGGACCGAGAAGAGCAGCACGATGATGACCGCCGTGATCGGCACGATCAACTCTTCCAATTTCGGCTCGACGACCTTGACCCCTTCCACCGCGGACAGCACCGAGATCGCGGGGGTGATCATGCTGTCGCCGAAGAACAGAGCGGCACCGAAGATCCCGAGGCCGGCCAGCAGCGCGGCAACCCGGCGCCCCTGCGTTCCACCCCAGCGCAGCAGCAGCGTGATCAGCGCCATGACTCCGCCCTCGCCGTCGTTGTCGGCGCGCATCACCAGCGTGACGTAGGTCAGCGTGACGACGATCATTACCGACCAGAAGATCAGCGACACGACGCCGTAGACGTTGTTCGTGCTGATCGGCACGGGATGCGGGTCGTCCGGGTTAAACACTGTCTGAATGGTGTAGATCGGGCTGGTGCCGATGTCTCCGAAGACGACGCCGAGTGCGCCGACGACAACGGCCGCTCGAACGGTGTCGCGGCCGCCGACCGCGCGAATCGGCGACGGAGCTTCGGACTCTGTGGGCACGGCGGGCTCCTTGGTTCGGTCCGCACCCCATGGTCCTCCGTCTCGGCCCATTTGTGGCAGTAACAGCGTCGCGGTGCCCGACAAACGGTTCACGGCGTGTGCACAGCCCCGGCGTCCCGATGTCAGGGCAGCGTTAGTGGTTCTCACCGGGCTGTCAGCATCGCGTCAACGAGACCCCTGGTCGATCGGGAAGGTCTGACACTGGTTCCGGTAGGGCGAACGACCGCGTTCGCCCACCGTGCGTAGGAGTCCACAGTGACGCTTCTCGACATCCTTCCTTCACTTCGTGGAACGACCACCCCGCGACTGGATCCACTGGTGTGGCCGGTGACGACGCACTATCACCATGGGCGCATCACGGTCGGCGGGGTTGGCCTGGACGAGATCGCGGACCTGTTCGGCGTGCCGACGTATGTGCTCGACGAAGAGAGTGTGGGCGGCGGTGGTAAGACGTTCGTGCAGGGGCTACGCGATGCCGAGATGCTCTACCGCACGGCACCTCTGTTGCCCTGCGGCGTGGCACGGTCGGTCGCAGAGCGGCGCCTGACGGTGGTGGTGCACTCTCGCCGCGACGTGGCGGTCGCGCGGCAGGGTGGGCTCGACCCGGACAGTACCGTGCTTGTGGTCGATGCCGCCGATTCGCGCTCCCACTCGGAAGTGTCGCCCTGGAAGGGGGGAGTCGGTCGCATCGTCGTCGGCGCCGGTGTCCGGATCGACTCGGTCGCCGCGCCCGGGCCCGAGTCGGGGCGGCAGAAGACGATCGTCGGTGTCCGGGACACCTGCTGTGCGGGGGCGACCATCCGGCGGGTGGTCGACGCGCCCGGTCTCGATCTCATCGGCATACGCTGCGACTGCGTGCCGACTGTCGGCGACATCCGTGAGCAGGTCCTGACCGCAGTGGCGGTGATGTGTGATGCATATCGAGAGCACCGCGTTCTGTGTACCGAATTGCATCTCGGTATCGCGGGCGGCGCCACCGACATCGTCGGCTCATCCGATCTCGGCGATGCCATCGCCGATGCCGTCGAGGACGCGTGTATCCGGAACCGCTTTCCGCGGCCACGTCTTTCGGTGGATGCCGGACGATCGGTCACTGCACGGGCTGCGGTGAATGTGTGCCGGGTGAACCACGTGGAGCGCACGCCCGGCGGCCCGGTTGTCGTCCTGGACAGTGGCGCCGGCTCGGTCGTAGCCGTGACGACCGGTGAGCTGGTCGCGGCGGCCGTCGCGAATCGCCACCCTTTCGGACCGGCGGAAGAGTTCTCGATCATGCGGTGCGGCAGCATGATCGGGGCACCGCGCCGTTCCGGAGTGGTTCTGGCACAGGATGTCAGGCCCGGAGACGTGGTGGCATTGGTCAGTCGCGACGGCAGCGATCTGGTCGGCTCGGCCGCTGCCGTCTCCGTCGCCCACGGCCGCATGCACGAGCTCACAACCGGATAGTCCCGGTGATGTCGAGGGCAAGTGGCCCGGTCGGTTGGATGCCTCCCGTGCCTGCAGGCTCCGGATCTCGTCGGGAGGTTCAGGCTTTCGACAGGGGTACCGCCGAGACCCGTGATCGAGTATTGGCCGTGACTACCAACCGCAGCACCTCATCACGCGTAATACTGGGGTATCCGACCCTTCCGAGGAGACGCGACATGAGCCTGTACGCAGTAGTGGACCCGGCCACCGGGAAGACGGTGCGCGAATACCCGACCGCCACCGACGAGGAGATGCAGGCGGCGCTGTCCGCTGCGGAGAAGGCACACCGTGAGTGGTCGCGGCGCTCGACGACGCTCGAGCGCGCCGGACTGCTCACGAGAGTCGCCGAGTTACACACCGAACGCCGCGACGAACTGGCCAAGATCATCCAGCGGGAGATGGGCAAGCCACTCGAGCAGTCGCTGGGGGAGGTGGACTTCAGCGCCGCGATCTACCAGTACTACGCCGACAACGCCGAGAAGTTCCTCGCCGATGAGCCCATCGACCTGGTCGACGGCTCGGGTACCGCGCTGATCCGTCGACGCTCGATCGGTGTGCTGATCGGCATCATGCCGTGGAACTACCCCTATTACCAGGTGGCCCGGTTCGCGGGTCCGAATCTGGCACTGGGCAACACGATCGTGCTCAAACACGCACCGCAGTGTCCGGAATCGGCGGCGGCGCTGCACCAGATCTTCAGCGACGCCGGATACCCGGAGGGCGCCTACGTCAACGTCTACGCCACCAACGAGCAGATCGCCGACGCGATCGCCGACCCGCGGGTCCAGGGCGTGTCGCTGACCGGGTCCGAGCGTGCGGGTGCGGCGGTCGCCGAGATCGCGGGACGCAACCTCAAGAAGGTGGTGCTGGAGCTCGGCGGTTCCGATCCGTTCATCGTGCTCAGTTCCGATGACCTCGACGCCACCGTGAAGGCAGCGGTGGAAGGTCGCTTCGAAAACACCGGGCAGGCCTGCAACGCAGCGAAGCGATTCATCATCGCCGAGGACCTGTACGACGACTTCGTCGGCAGATTCACTTCGGAGGTTCTCGCCACTGCCGATGGGCTCGCGCCACTGTCGTCGGTGGCCGCCGCCGACCGACTGGCCGAGCAGGTGCAGCAGGCGATCGCCGAGGGAGCCACCATTGTGTCCGAGGGTGAACGGCAGGGAGCCTTCTTCCCACCCGCCGTGCTGACAAACGTGTCACCGGATTCGCGAACCTACCGGGAGGAACTGTTCGGGCCGGTTGCAACCGTGTACAAGGCTGGCTCCGAGGCCGAGGCCGTCGAACTGGCCAACGACACCCCGTTCGGTCTCGGCTCGTATGTCTTCACCACCGACCCCGATCAGGCGTCCCGCGTCGCCGACTCGCTGGACGCGGGCATGGTGTTCGTCAATGCCGTTGGCGCCGAGGGAGTCGAGCTGCCGTTCGGCGGCGTCAAACGCTCCGGTTTCGGTCGTGAACTCGGTAAATACGGGATCGACGAATTCGTAAACAAGAAACTCATCCGCGTCAGCTGAACCATCGATTCCCGACTTTCGACACCTCTGGTCGGTGTGGGTATCGGCGGGTTCTCGCGGTGTGCGGGAACCCGCCCGACATCCAGACGAGTGCTCAGTCTGCGTCATCGCTGCGCGCCGTGCCCTGCGGTGGGACTGCGAATCCGATGCGAATTGTTGCAGCATCCCACGGAACGGCGGGATCGAGGCCGGTGAGTTCCTTGAATCGCGCAATTCTCTCGAGGATCGTAGTGCGATGACAGACGAAGGCATCCGCAGTACCCGCCAGTGACCCCGAACGCATGTAGGTGTCGATGGTGTGCCGCAGTTGGCTGCGAGCGGACGCCGACAGAACCTCGAGTCCGCGGAGTAACGAACCTGGATTCCTTGAAGAAGGTCACCAAGACGATGGCCCTGTTCATCGCCGAATGGTGCGGCGTGACCGGCGCAAGACGGCCCCTGAGGCAATGGTCGGTTACGTTCGAGGGGCTCGACGTCTTCAGCGACGGGCCGCGACAACGTCTTCGTCGAGAAATTCCTTCAACCCGCCACTGAAGACATCGTTGTCGTCGCCAGCAACCATGTGACCCGCACCGGTGACGTCGATCAGTTTCGCGGTCGGGATCAGCTCGAGCAGCTCTTTCGCGCCTTCCTCACTGACCACATTCGATTGCTTGCCACGAACGAGCATCGTGGGAACGGTGATCGCGGCCGCGGCGTCCCGAGCGCGTTCGTATCGCACGATCGAGTCGGACTGGCGAGTGGGTTCGTCGCCGACGCGCAGGAACTCCGGATCCCAATGCCAGTACCAACGGCCATCACGCAGCCGAAGGTTCTTACGCAGACCCTGTGGGTTGGGCTTGCGGACACGGTTCGGGGTATACGCCGCGATCGCCGCTGCCGCGTCGTCGAGGCTCGCGAAACCCTCGAGGCCACTGCGCATGAAGGCCATGATCTCCGCGGTACCGCTCGTTTCGACCTTCGGTGCGATATCGACCAAGACCAAGCCGCGAGCGAGATCGGGATTCTCACCCTGCCCGATCAACGACGTCATACCGCCCATCGAGGCACCGACGAGAACTGGCTTCTCCCCCAGCTCTTCGATGACCGAGGTCAAGTCGGCGACCAACGCATCGATGCCATAGTCCCCATCCGGCGCCCACTGACTGTCTCCATGCCCACGCGCATCCAGCGCAATGGCGGACCAGCCGTCCGCCGCGAGGCTGCGACCGGTGTTTCGCCAGGAATGCCGCGTCTGCCCGCCGCCGTGCAGCAACAGGACCAAGCCCTTTCTGTCGGCGCCTGATCCGTCACCCGGTGTCGGCGGGTCCCACCGGTCGGCGACAAGCGTGACGCCATCACCGGCGAATTCGGATTGTGGGACTACGGGATCCATGGGGTTCCTCACCAACAAGGTCGAGTCGAGCATTCTCCTCCATGGTGCACCACAGGGTGAACACTAATTCACCCGGTGCGAGCGTTGTCTGCCGCCATAGCTGTATACCGTGGCCACGGCGGGCGAGCCGCAGGGCCTCAGGACCGAGGGGGGTTCTGCGGTTACCTGGAAAAGCAGGCACTCCCGCGAGCGCGCTCGCCCACCTTAACTGGTTGGAACGAGAACCTGCCGGGCGCATCCCGCAGATCACCGCGCACGCCGAGGCCTCCCGCGAGCTCGGCTTCGATATCCACAACCGAGGAGTACCTCATGGAGTTCAGCGTCCCCGTCGCCACGGGCAAGGGACCGGCCCGACAATTCACCGGCGACGTCTGGTATGACGTCATCTACGCAGGCAAGGAACCCTCGCGGGCGCGGACGAACATGGTCCGTTTCTCCCCCGGCGCCCGCACGTTCTGGCATCACCATGTCCTCGGACAAACCCTGCACGTCGTCTCCGGTGTCGCGCTGGTCGGCACCCGCGACGGTGTCGTCTTCGCAGCCCACCCGGGCGAGACCGTGACCTGCCCTGCCGGTGAGGAGCACTGGCACGGCGCCGCCGAAGACCGGTTCATGGAACACCTCGCGATCTGGGAAGGCGACGGATCCGGCGCGCCGGAGACGACCTGGCTCGAGGAAGTCACCGACGAGCAGTACCGCGCACCGCGCACCCGCCGCTCCTGAACAATTCGACCGACACGACCAACGCGGCAGTCATGCCGCCGGTGACGAGTTCGGCTACGCCGCGCCTGGATCCGGCGACGGCTCCGATGCGACATGATCGGATCGTGGCCACATTCAACGACTACGACAAGTACGCGTCGGCGTACGACGCCGACATCGAGGACAACGTGTACAACGCGTTGTACGAGCGACCCGCAACGCTGGCGCTGGTCGGCGACGTCGCTGGGCGGAGGGTGCTGGATGCGGGCTGCGGCAGCGGTGTGCTGTCGCAGGCGCTCGTCTCCGCGGGCGCTGCGGTCACCGGCGTCGATGTCAGCACGAACCTGCTCGAGATCGCCCGAAACCGCCTGGGACCCGACGTCCCGTTGATCCGGGCAGATCTCGAGCAGCAGTTGCCCATCCGGTCATCGACCTTCGACGTCGTCGTTGCGTCGCTGGTGATGCACTACCTCCACGACTGGCCGGGACCGTTGTCCGAGTTTCGACGGGTTCTCGCGCCGGGCGGGCGCGTCGTCATCTCGACGCATCACCCGTTCGTGGACTTCAGGCCGTCCGGGCAGGGCGACTACCTCGAAACGTTCGAGTTCACCGAGGAATGGGTGAAGTCCGGCGAAACCTTCCTCATGAGGTTCTGGCACCGGCCGTTGCACGCGATGTTCGACGCCTTCACCGCGGCAGGATTCACCGTCGAACGCGTCTCGGAGCCGCGCCCCGGTACCGCTGTGCGCGATCGCTCCCCCGAACTCTTCGAGCAGCTCAGCGGTGAAGCCCCGTTCATCTTCTTCTCCCTGCGCAGCGACGACCACCAGCCCATGCCGGCCAGGGAGACGCTGTCAGGGAAGATGCATCAGCTTTCCGGCGAGGGTGAACAGGCGGCGGGCGAGCAGCATGACGGGCAGGCCAAGAGGAATCAGGAGGATCGTCACGCACAGTATCCCGCCGACGAGCCACACGACGGCCGCGACGATCCCCAGCACCGTGCCGACTACGGCCGTGACGATCCCCAGCACCACATCGAGCAGGCCCTTTAACAGACGCATGATGACCTCCTGGCTCCAGTCTGCGCGCATGCGGACCGGATCGCACCCGTCGAAAGTGGCCCGCTTCAGAGATGCTCGGTTGCGTCAGACCACCCGCTCGAGTGCGCGCACGTCTGCATCAAGCTTCCTGTACAACCAGTACACGGCGACGAACGCGAGCCCGGAGGCCGCGCACAATCCCAGGACCGAATCGCGCACCAGTGGCAGCTCCGCGGGTTCGAGGGTGCTGAATCCGGCCAATACACCGACGAGCGGCACAGACGCCGTCACCGCCAGATAGACCGTCGTTCTCCGACGCAGCCCGTCGAGAACGTCGGCGTCGTGCGCCGTCGTGAGGCCGTGTCGCAGATAGATGGGATAGACGCAGCGGACGACATAGAACGTCGACAGAAAGAATGTGTAGGCAACGGAGATGGTGCCTGCCACCAGGACAGTCGTCGCCGCATGAACCAGCAGCCGCGACGGAAGCTCGGTGAACCAGCGAAGAAACATCACCCCCGCCACGGATGCGCAGACGGCGAACACGAAAGTGTTCAGCGCACACAGATCGCCCCAGAACAGAGTTCGCGACCGCACCCGTGCGAGGACAGCCTCGCCGTACCGTCTGCCCCTACGCAGGCCGCGGGGAACCGCGAGCAGGTCGCGGGACATGTAGGCATAGATGAGGACGGCCAGCGGCCAGGCGATGAGGTTGAAGACGACGGTGCTCGTGTAGAGCTTCGAGTACGTGGCATCGGACAGCCGCTCGTTGAGCAGTTCCTGCAGATGCACCGCCAGGTAGATCGTCGCCAGGCCGATGCCGACCAGCGAAGACGACCACAGGATGGGGGTGGGCCATCGCGACAGTCGTGCGCGCCAACTGTTCGGGGGCGGATAGACCAGGTCCCGGGACCGCTTCTCGAGGCACAAGTCGAACTGCTGGGCCAATTCCGAACCGCTCGGGTAGCGGTCGTCGCGGTCGGGCGACAGGCATTTCAGAAGCACGCGGCGCAGGGCCATGGGGCAATCAGGCGGAAGCTCCGACAGAAACTGCGCGTCCACGGGCCTGCGCCGCAGTTCGAGCATGCGAGCCAGCGACGTCTCCGACTCACCGGCTGTCGTTTCGTCCGCGAACGGTCGGCGTCCGGTGAGCAACTCCCACAACATGACAGCGAGCGCGAACATGTCGCTTCTGGTGTCGAGGTCGGCGGCGGTGGCCGGTGAGCCCGGGTGGCAGGCTTCGAGCTGCTCGGGCGACATGTAGGCCAGCGAGCCGCCGAAGTACGCCAGCGGGCTGGTGCCCTTGATGCGTTGGCTGGAGCTGACGTTGAAGTCGGCCAGCTTCGGAATCCCCTCGGCACTCAGCAACACGTTCGCCGGTTTGATGTCCCGATGCAGCACCCCTCGCTCGGAGGCGTGCTGAAGCGCGTCCGCGAGGCGGCAGCCCAGCCAGGCGACGGTCTCCGGCCACGTCAAGGAGGCGATCCGTGTTCGAACAGCGGATTCGGTGGGCCGCACCTCACCCTTGGCGGCAAGGACGCCGTCGACGGCATCGAGCAGCAGTTGCCCACTCCGGTGTTCCGCGGGTGTCGAGCGCAGTAGATGCACCACGTCGAGCAGCGTTCCCCCCGGTAGATACTGCATGTAGAGCAACTTCAGCTCGCCGTCGGCGATCAGTCGCTGGTCGTAGATGCGCACGATGTAGTCGTGATCCAACTGCGCGAGGGTCTGCGGCTCGATGCCGTGGTTGTGGGAAATCTTGACCGCGACGAGCCGCTGCATCGATTGTTGCCGCGCAAGATACACCTGGGCGAAGGCGCCGGACCCGATCCTCATCAGCAGGTCGAAGTCGTCGACGCGGTCGCCGACGTCGATGTTGCCGAGAACAACCTGTGCCCGCGGTCGAGCGATCATCGTGCTGCAGTAGTCATCCGTGAACTCCTCGGACCCGCGGCCGCCCGCCATGGTGGCAGCCTCGACGGCCATCGTCGCCGCATCGGCTTCGGGCGTACTGCGGCGCCGGGCGTGAAATTCCTCGTAGATCAACTCGGCGGGAAACGGTCCGTCCTGCAGTTCCGGGAACTCCGCTCGGTACTCGGTCAGTCGTTTGGGGAAGTCGTAGCGAAGCCAGCGGTATTCGAGGTCGATCTTGATCAGTTCGATCAGTATCGAACGTCGTTCTGCCGGTTCGCGGGGTAGGAATCCGGACAGGTCAGGCGGGGACCCGGACCCCCACGCGTCCGAAAACCGTGCCACGACGGTGGCCAGCGCTGTGCGGGTTCGTTCTGCGGATTCGACCAGGTCGGTCGGCTCGTACATCGGTTACTCGGAGTGCAGCCCCGGGCGATCACACGGCGGCTACGCGCGGTGCGGCGACGGGTCGTTGTTGCCCCACATTGTGTCCTTCCGCCGAATCTCCTCGCTCCAGGGTATCGCTCCGATGCGAGCGCACGGGCGGCAAAGCGGCGGTGACCGCACAGTCGTGGCGGAGCCTGGCCGAGAATTTGTCGGCACCTGCGCCGATGCGGCACTGAACCGTCCTGGACGAGGTGGAGACTCCTGATCTAACAAGGAGAATGCTGGTATGCCTGCACCGAAGAAGTACGACGCCGAGACCCAGGATCGCGCCGTCCGGATGTATCGGGACCGGATCGACGAGCACGGAGGCTCGAAGGTCGCAGCCCGTCGACATGTCGGCGAGCTGCTCGACATCGCGCCGGCCACGCTGAGGAACTGGATCGAGCGGGAGGAGAGCCGCCAGGCCCCCGGCGCATCGTCTTCGGCACCTGACGTGTCGGCCGAGGTCGCCAGACTTCGCCGAGAAGTAGCCGAATTACGCAGAGCCAACGAGATTTTGAAGACCGCGAGCGCGTTTTTCGCGGCGGCGGAGGTCGACCGCCGACTGCGGTGATCGTCGACTACATCGACGCCTACCGTTCCCGTTTCGGGGTCGACCCGATCTGTGCAGTGCTCACCGAGCACGGCATCAGCATCGCCCCGTCCACCTACTACAAGGCCAAGCAGCGCGGACCCATCTCGGACAACGACCTGGGCGAGGCGTACGCCGCCAACGCCGTGCACACGGTGTACGTGGCCAACAAGCGCCTCTACGGTGCCCGCAAGATCTGGTGGGCGATGAAACACGCCGGCCACGACATCGGGCGCGATCAGGTGGCTCGCCTGATGAAGATCTGCGGGATCCGCGGGGTGGTACGCGGCAAACGCCGCACGACCACCACCGAGCGCGACGAGCGGGCGCCACGGCACCCGGATCTGATCAACAGGAAATGGGGCACCCCGCACCGTCCCGATCAGTGGTGGGTCGCGGACTTTACGTACGTCTGGACACTCACCGGATTCGTGTACACGGCGTTCTGTGTCGACGTGTTCTCCCGCCGGATCCTCGGGTGGCAGGTGATGACATCCAAGACCACCGTGTTGGTCACCGGAGTGCTCGAGCAGGCGTTGTTCACCCGCAGGAGAACCGACATCCGTTTCACATCAACGGGTTTGGTGCATCACAGCGATGCGGGGAGCCAGGGCGGATTCAACCGGTCGTCGCAACACCGTGCCGTGAGGACGAGTGTACCTGTTCGGCAAACACTTCCGCTGGAGTTCTCCAACCGTGCACTTTCCGGGGGCGGTTGTTGAGCGCATCGGCGACCGCCTGAAGTTCACGGAAGTTGTATCGGGCCAGATCAGTTCCCTTCGGAAAGTACTGCCGCAGCAGACCATTGGTGTTCTCGTTCGTTCCGCGCTGCCATGGACTGTACGGATCGCAAAAGTAGACTCGGATACCCGTTGATGCCGTGAGCTCGGCATGACGCGCGAGTTCCTTTCCGCGGTCCCATGTCACGGATCTGCGGAGGTGCTCGGGCAACGGTGTCAGCGTCGCGGCCAGAGCATCACGAACGGACTCGGAACCATATCCGGACAGCGCCGGCCCGTTCTTCACCCTCGCCGCAGCCCCATAACCCGGTCGGCGCGGCAGGTGCAGTAACATCGTGAATCTGCTGGTGCGCTCGACCAGTGTGCCGATCGCGGAGCGGGTCAGACCGATGATGAGGTCGCCCTCCCAATGCCCCGGCGTCTTCCGGCTCTCGACCTCCTCCGGACGGGCGTTGATGGTCACGTCCTCGGTGATGAATCCGGTGCGCTGCTTCCGTGCTCGGGCACGAGGCTTACGTAGCGCCCGACCGGTGCGCAAGCACGCGACGAGCTCCCGTTCCAAGCCACCACGCCCTTCGATGTAGAGCGATTGGTAGATCGCCTCAGGTGAAATGCGCATCGACGGGTCATCCGGATAGTCGATCGGCAGGCGATTGGAAATCTGCTCCGGACTCCATGCCGTCGCCCACCGACGATCACCGCGCCGAGGCTTGTTGCGGCCGATCCATGCCGCATCTGGGCCTGCCACCACGGTCCCATCGTCGTCACGAATCACACCGGACAGTTTGTCCTGCACATACTCTCGTAACCGGTCGTGTTCTGCGAGCTTCGCCGGTTTTGGGCGCCGGGCGGCGAGGTCAGCCTTCCACTGCGCGGTCGACGCCCGGTATGTGAGCTTCCCATTACGGGTGGCGGCGTTCCGCCGCAACTCTCGGGAGATCGTCGACGGGGACCGTCCGATGTGAACGGCGACGTCGCGCATACTCATACCCTTAGCCCGTAGCAGCGCGATATCCTCGCGCTCGGCGAACGACAGGTATCTCCCCGAGACCGGGGTCAACTCGATCGGTGGCATCCCACCAGCCTGGCGGAACCACCGTGTCCCTACCGGCCCCGACACGCCGCACGCGGTCGCTGCGTCGTCGCTCGTGAGGCCTTCGGCGATCCGCGCCCAGAATGCCCGCTCGAGATCTCGGCGCACCGGAGGCCGTCCCGGTGACCGCATCACCGCACGCCCCGTCAACGCTGCCGCCCACCCGGGTGGTCGTCCCATTCCCACACCTCCATGATCGAGGTGTTGCTTCCACCGGTTGAGCCTGGTCAGTATACGTCTCTGGCCTTCACCAAGGCATTGGTCGAATCCGGGATCGCCGGATCCATCGGAAGTGTCGGGGACGCCCTCGACAACGCGCTGATGGAATCAACGATCGGCCTCTACAAAACCGAGCTGATCGACCGTGACGCGTCGTGGAGCGGTCGGGCCGAGGTGGAGCGGGAAACCGCCGAGTGGGTTCGCTGGTTCAATGCGGACCGGTTGCACTCGGCGATCGACTATCTCTCGCCGACCTGGTACGAGACCCGCTATCGTGAACAGCGTCCCCCGGCTACCTCAACCCCCGAGGTGGCCTGAACGAAGTCTCCACTCGATCCAGGGCGATTCAGCACCAACCCCACCCGGCGCGAGGCAGGATGGACCGGGAGGTTGGTCGCATGCCGACGCGGTCTCGGCGGCTACCACCGACCGCGATCATGAGGGTGGTCGAATGAACGACACGGCGTCTGTCGTGGGCCGACGGGTACTGGGGCTGGCGTTCTTCCTCGTTCTCGCGCTGTTCCTGGCAGTCTCCTTCGCACTGTTCGACAAGTCGTTCACCACGGTCGTCGAGATCGACCTCGTCACCGACAGCACCGGAAGCGCATTGGCACCCGACGCGGACATCAACTACCCGGTCCTGAAGGACGCGGGTTTGCTGCTCACGTTCTCACTGGCTGTGAGAGGGGTGGCTGCTTTAGGCACGGTTGATTGGGCGGCCCGGTAGTTGGTGTGTCCGAGTGCGGCAATGTTGGCGGCGGCGTTATGGTCGGCGTGACCGGTCCATCCGCAGCCGCGGCACCGGAAGAGTGCTTGACTGTGCCTGTTCGCGGTGTCGCAGTGCCCGCAGAGGTGGCAAGTCTTGCTGGTATTGCGAGGGTTGATCACCTGCACCGGCACTCCTGCGGCGTGCGCCTTATAGGTGATCTGGTCGCGCAGTTGCGCGTATGCCCAGGAGTGCAATTGTTGCCGTTGTCTGCGTGCGAGCCGTACCCGGTCCCGGATTCCCGACAGGTCTTCTACCGCGATTCCTTGACCGGTGCGTTGTGCCTGGGCAACAATCGTTTTCGAGAGTTGGTGATTGATGTCGGTGGCGTACCGAGTCTCCTTCCTCCGCCGTTTCTTCAGTTTCCGTTTCGCGGACCTGGTCCCCACCTTCTGCAGCGCGGACCGGATGGTTCCGTTCTTTTTCCGGCGGGCGGTGACCGCACCACCGGACCACCGGACGTCGAGTTCGGCCGGGTCGTCTGCGGTGGTCACAGCCAGGTTCACGATCCCCAAGTCCACGCCCAGCCACCCGGTGGGGTCGTCGGCGGGGACCAGCTGCTGCGGTGCGTCGGTGTCGACGGTTGCGTGCAGGTAGAAACATCCGTCGCGGAAAATCAGATCCGACTCGCCTGTGCGGTCGGCGAGCATTGTCAGCTGCCACGGCGCGCACACGAATCCGACGTTGCGCATCCGGCCCGCGGTCGTCCAGATCGACACCGTCGATCGATCGATCTGCCACGACAAGCACCGATCGTCGAACGGTTGGCCCGCGTCCTGACGGAACACGATCGCCTTACCTGCAACCTTCGCATACCGTGTCGATCCTGGCGTGCCGTAATTCCCGTTGAGCAGGTTCGCTGTCCGGGTCGCGTACGCATCCGCGACTTTCTTGATGACCCGGATCGCCGGTTGCGCCGACAACCCGCACGCTTTGAGCTGGGCATAGACCTGCTTTTGCAGCGCGAACGGGCGTCGATCAGCGGCGGTGTGCGCGAGCTGCGCAACCATGTTCGCCCCCGCATTGCACAACTCGAGTGTCGATTTCAGCGCCACATACTGCTCCGGGGTGGGAGCCAGCTTGACGACGACGATCCGCTTCACACCCTGCGCCTTTCCGTTCACCGACCCGATGCTGACCCGATGCGGGTAGATCATGGCAGAGGTGTGTGACAAGTTCGGCGCAACGTTGACCGAGTTCACCGGAGAAACCGACCACGTCCACCTATTGATCCACTACCCACCTACCGTGCAACTCTCCACCCTGGTCAATAGCCTCAAGGGCGTCTCCGCTCGATACCTGCGCCAAGAGTTCCCCGACCACATTCAGAAATACCTGTGGGGCAATCACTTCTGGTCACCGTCCTACTTCGCCGCCTCCGCAGGCGGAGCCCCACTCGCCATCGTCGCCGAGTACATCACCAACCAAAAACGACCCGAACCCACCCCAAGAAAGCGACCCCGCTACGCGCGATCGCACAGTACAGAATCAGCTTCCTCCCGGCCCTGAAGGGCCAGGCTTCCTCTGATTTATCCGGTGAAGGTCCGTGGCCTCATCGTCGGCGAGGTGCGCTCGGCGACCTCTGAGGAGGGCGAGGTCACACTCGCTCTCGCGATCCAGCCGGACAAGGCACCGCTGATCCCGTCCAACGCGACGGCGCGTCTGCTGCCCAAGACGCTGTTCGGTGAACGCTATGTGTCGCTGATCGTTCCGGAGGGCGACACGGCTCCGCCGATCCAAGCCGGTGACACGCTGCGTCAGGACAAGAGCGGCAACGCCGTCGAGGTCGGCGAGGTTCTGGACGGCCTGCTGCCGCTCCTACAAGCGATTCCGCCGCAGGACCTGGCGAACACGCTCGGCGCGCTGTCCCAGGGACTGGGCGGCCGCGGCGCCGAACTCGGCCTGACGCTCGACCGGCTCGAGGAGATCTTCGGTGGGCTGAACACCGAACTTCCCGCCATCGAGGAGGATCTGCGCGGTCTGGCGGACTTCTCGCAGACGTATTCCGAGGCGGCGCCCGATCTGGTCAACGCCCTCGACAATCTGCGGACCCCCGGAAACACTCTGGTGGAGAAGCAAGGTGAGATCTCCACCCTGCTCGTGACACTCACCGGAACGAGTGCGTCCACCGCGGACCTCGTGCAGGCGAACGCCCGGAGCATCGTGACGATCGCCGCCGATTCGCGGGAAGCGCTGCAGCTCCTCGGCCGCTACTCACCGAGCTTCGGCTGCACCCTGGCGGCCTTCGTGAGGGCGGCGACGATCGCCCTCGAGTTGCTCGCGCTCGACGATCCGTATCCCGGCGGCCGAGGCACTGTGCAGTTCGTCAACCCGAAGGGCCGCTACGTGCCCAACCAGGACGAGCCGCGCCTGCTCGACAACCGCGGACCGGCTTGCTACGACAACGTCACCGCACCGGGTGCGAACTTCCCTCAATACCCCGGCGGATCGTTCAACGACGGCTCCTACCAGGTGCCGTCGCGGAACCCCGGACCGTCGACCATCGGGTACTTCCCCGCGCCCGCCGGCGTCCCCGACCAGGTCCCCGGGTACGGAGCTCAGGTCACGCCCGCGAGCTACGCGGGCTCGAAGATGGAACAGGACACCCTCGACGTCGTCTACGGCCAGGCCGGGGGCATGGCACCGGAGGACGTGCCGAGCTGGACGACACTCGTCGGCGCGCCGACCATGAGGGGAACCGAGGTGACCTTCGAATGACGACGTACCGGGGCCGCTGACGCCGCATCCCTGCAGGACGATCTCAGATCGCCATCGCCAGCGTGCCGACTCCCGGTCCGTCGAGGTCGTCCAGCGCCACCCTCCTGCCGGAGACGGCCAGAAGAAGGGACAGGGCGGTGCCGCTCACCTCCGGACCGTCGCCGATCGATACGTCGGCGTCCGTGGCCGTCAGCCGGACACGGGCAACCAGTTCCTTGGCGCCGCCGAACGACGCCGGGGTGCGCGTCTGCAGGCGGAGCGATCTGAGGACGGCGTCCGCCGGGTAGGAGCGGGTGAGGCCCAGCGGTCGACGGATGTCCTCACCGTGGACGACCTCCTCGACGAGCCGGCTGTCGAGGGGCGCCGGGGGCGTCGACGTGCGCGACGCCACCCGGCGAAGCCG
The DNA here is from genome assembly GCF_017068375.1 of Rhodococcus koreensis. NCBI lineage: Bacteria > Bacillati > Actinomycetota > Actinomycetes > Mycobacteriales > Nocardiaceae > Rhodococcus > Rhodococcus koreensis. The sequence goes on along the minus strand of NZ_CP070609.1, from coordinate 7,964,264 downwards.
CTCCAACGTCTCCTGCGGCGAGGCCCCGCGTTCGCGTTCCACGCCGCGAGCGTTCTGGCGGTCGAAGTCGAACCGCGCCCGGGCGAGCCCGATCACGAAACCGAGTCGCGTCGTCCGAGCGGTGTCGACCAGGTGAGCGACCACGTCGTGGACGGTCCACTCCCCGCAGAGCGACGGCTCGTCCCACCGCTCGTCGTCGAAGTTCCCGAGATCGTCGATCAGCGCGGCACGCTCCGCGTGCACCATCGACCAGACATCTTCCACGTTTCTCTCCTTCGGTCGGCCACATCGTCTGACGAGTAGGACTCCCGGATCCGCAGAAAATCATCGGTCCAGTCGCAAAGATCGCGACTGGACCGCCGATAGGTCGAATTCTCCGAACAGACGCGCTATCCACCTGCCGATCGACATACGAGAAATCGGTTGGCCGACCGACGTTCACGTGTCCGGTCAGGACCGGAAATCGTCACAGACTTCGGTACGGCCGTCGAATGTACGCGCGCACAGAGGGTTCGGTTCCGCTCCCCCGAACAGTGCGACCGCCAAACCCAAGAAACCGATGCCGCCGGACAGCACGGCACCGAGTAGGAATACGTCAGTCATCAAGCGCCCTCCCCCTTGTCTCTTGTCCCCCATTACAACAGGTCTGCCCGCGGACAGTAGCCCCGGCCCACCGCAGAGATTCACCGCGGCGGGTTCGTCTTCGGGAGAACGGCGAGTACGAGGGCCAGCATCGTCAGGACGAGGACCAGCACGGCCACGCCGGCCCAGTGTCCGCTCGCCCAGGCGATACCTCCGACCCAGCCGAACAGGCTGGATCCGGCGTAGTAGGAGACGTTGTACAGTGCCGTCGCCTGTGCACGGCCCGTTGTCGCGTGTGCGCCGACCATGCCGGACGCGACGGCGTGGCCGACGAACAGTCCGGCGGTCACCGCGGCCAGACCGACGAGGATCAGAGTCAGCGACGCGTCGAGGCTGAGCACCGTCCCACCTGCCATGAACGTGCAGGCCAGCACGAGCACGGTTCGGTGGCCGAGCCTGCCGACAAGCCAGCCCGCGGCGCGGGAGCCCGCAGTACCCGCCAGATATGCGAGAAAGATGAGCGACACCACCGTCGGCGCCAGATGGTAGGGGGCCGCCTCGAGGCGGAACGGAAGGTAGTTGAAGACCGCCACCATGCCGCCGACGAGCAGCGCACCGATGCCGAACAGTGCCAGCAGCCGGACATCCCGCAGGTGAACGGCGAGACTGCCACCGGACGGGACGGTGGAGCGCTGCCCCTGCCCGGCTGGTAACAGCACGATCAAGACGGCCATCAGAATGGCCAGGCCCACTCCGAGAATCACGAGCGCGGGACGCCACCCGAGGTGATCCGCCACCGGGACGACCAGAAGCCGGCCACCCAACCCACCCAAAGATGTTGCGGCAACGTAGGAACCGGCCAGCACGGCCGTCCGCGCCGGGGCCGCGACCTCGTGCAGCAGCGTCATCGCCAGTGCGGGTAGTCCTCCGAGTGCCACACCCTGGACGAATCGTCCCGCCACCAGGGCCTCGAACGTGGGTAGCCAGGGGACGGCCACGGCGAGCAGCCCGGCGATTGCCGCCGCATACCGCATCGCGGTGGGGCGTCCGACTCGATCCGAGAACCGGGTCCACGGCAGCACCGACAACGCCAGCCCGAGGGTGGCCGCCGAGACCAGGAGCGACGCCTGTGCGGCACTGACGGCCGCGTCGTGCCCGATTTGCGTGAGGAGTCCTTGCGGCGCATACATCAGCGCGAAGGTCGCAAGGCCCGCACACCACAGGGCCGCCGAGAGCCGGCGGTCCCGATTCGACTCCTTCGGTACATCTCCAGAGGCGGCCGGCTCGTCGGTGTCCTTCTCGGTGAAATGCGTGGCGGACATGCAGTCGACGGTATGGCGACACAACCGATGAATCCAATGCACTTTCGGCACGCGGCTCATACAGTTGAGTCATGAATAGCGAGGCGGTCAAGGCCCTGCTGCCGCACCTTCCCGTCCTCGTCGCCCTCGGCGAGGTCGAACACGTGACCGTTGCCGCCGCGATGCTCGGAATGCCCCAGCCCACGGTCAGCCGGATAGTCCGCCGGCTGGAGAAGCAACTCGGCACACCACTCCTGGAACCGGACGGGCGTGGCGTCCGGTTGACGGATGCAGGCCGGACACTGGTGCCGTACGCGCAACGCGCACTCGAGGCGGTGGTGGACGGCCTCGACGCCGTCCGGTCCCAGGACCGAAGGACGCGAGCAACCGTTCGCATCGCCTTTCAGACGTCGCTCGGCGAGCACCTCGTGCCCGAGTTGATTCGGATCGTCCGCGCGGAGGATCCGGCGATCCGGTTCGTCCTCAGCCAGGGCGCGCGGCGCACGTGCCTGAACACCCTCGTCAACGGGGAGGCCGATATCGCCCTCGCCTCTCGTCTCAACCCTCCGCCGGACGGACTGACGGTCACGCCGCTGTTCGAACAGCCACTCGTCGTCCTGGTGCCCGCCGAGCACCCGCAGGCCGCCTCGACATCGACGACGATCCGCGACCTCGCATCCGAACCGATCATCACGCTCAAGCCGGGCTACGGCCTCCGCGGATCCGTCGACGACCTGTTCGCGCGAGCCGGCGCCCTCCCCACGATCGCGTTCGAAGGCGAGGACCTGCGGACCGTGTCCGGCCTGGTGGCATCCGGCTTGGGCGTCGGCATCATGCCTGCCGCCGACACTCCCCCACCCGGCTGCGCGCAGATACTCCTCGACGATCCCCGGGCGACCCGAGACATCGGTGCAGCGCTGCTGCCCGGCGCCCCGCGAGCCGCGGTCACCACGGTGCTCACCGCCCTCGTCGCGCTCACCTCGACGGGGAACCGTCACGACGAGCAACCGAATCCGAGGGAGTCGCCGTGAATCGCGAACGTCTCCAACTGGAGTACGGACTGCGGTTCGACTGGGGCCTGCCCGGGGCGAAAGCCGTCGGGGCCGCCGCCGACGTCGCGGTCGTGGTGGACGTCCTCTCGTTCACCACCACTCTGACCGTGGCGGTCGATGCCGGCATCGACGTGCTGCCGTACCGATGGAACGACGATTCCGCCGAGCGCTACGCCAGTGAGTCGGACGCGGTTCTCGCCGTCAGGCGCAGCCGCGTGGCGCACGGTCAGATCAGCTTGTCGCCGAACACGATTCGACGCACCACCGCGCCGCGCCGCCTGGTCCTCCCCTCACCGAACGGATCGAGCATCTGCTTCGAACTCGGCGCCGGATCCGGGGTGTGCGTCGGAGCCTCGCTACGGAATGCGACCGCGGTCGCCGGCTGGATCGCCCGGCACTACACGCCGAGGTCGGTGGTGTCGGTGATCGCCGCCGGTGAGAAGTGGCCGGGCGGCGAACTCCGGCCGGCGATCGAAGACCTGTGGGGTGCCGGCGCCGTGATGTGCGCACTGACCGCGACGGGCTGGGACGCCGAGGTCTCGCCGGAAGCCCTGATGGCCATCACCGCCTGGCGCGCCGTCGCGGACACCCTCCCGCAGTCCCTCGCGGAGTCTGCGTCAGGACGAGAATTGCGCGCATCGGGATACCCTGAAGACGTCGCCATCGCCGCCGAAGTCGACCGGAGCACCGCCGTCCCCGTCCTCGAGAGCCGGGTCTTCCGAGGACGCGCAGTCGGTTGACCGCCGGAGCGACTGCCTCGTCTCGGCTGGGATCGAATCCGTCTCGGTAAACAGCGGTTGTATTAGTGATGACCAGACGGGAATGGGCAACATTCCGCGTTCCGCCGAAGAAAGAGTGACGAAGCGGTGCCGCCTCGATCGGGAGGCTGACGGCCGAGGTCGACCACTGGGGTACGACGAGACACTCGTCCTGACCGGACACGTCAACCGTTGACGGTGACCGTGACGTTGCCGACCTTGTGGCCCAGGTCGACGTATCGGTGCGCGTCGACGATCCGATCCAGCGGGAAATTGCGGTCGACGACTATGCGGAATCCGTCGGATTCGATCAGTTCCTTCACATAGGCAAGTGCTCCCTGCTTCTGAACGGACATCCCCGGCCGAACGGTGCGCCCGCCGCGCAGCGCAGTCCACGCACCGAGCGGCCAATTGATCAGGCCGGTCGTGGGGACGTAACAGCCGCGCGGGGTGAGCGCCCGTCGGCATCGCGCGAAGGAGGTCGCGGTGACGGTGTCGAATATGACGTCGTAGGTCTCGTAGTGGGCGGTGAAGTCTTCCGTGTGGTAGTCGATGACGTGGTCGGCGCCCAGGTCGGTGACCAGATCGGCATTACGGGAGCTGCACACCGCGGTGACCTCGGCGCCGAGGTGTTTGGCAAGTTGCACCGCGGCGGTACCGATGCTCCCGGAGGCGCCGTTGACCAAAACGTGTCTGCCGCTGCGGACGTGCGCCTTGTCGCGAAGGAAGTACAGCGCCGTCGAGGGTCCGTCGACTGCGGCGGCCGCCTCCTCGAAGCCGATACCGGCGGGCTTCCGTTCGAGCGACGCGGACTCGGGCAAGCAGACGTATTCGGCGCACGCACCCAGATGGAATCCGGCGAATCCGAAAACCTGGTCGCCGGCAGCGAATCGGCGCACGTCCGCGCCCGCCGCTTCGATCTCTCCGGCAAACTCGAGCCCGGGAATCCGCCGATTCCTCCGCGGCCGAGAGACGCCGAGGACGAGACGTCCCCAGCGGGGCGACCCCCTGCGCATGAGGGTCTCGGCCCTCGTCACCGTCGTCGCGTGCACTCGCACCAGCACCTCGTCCGGCTTCGGTGTGGGTCGCGCAACCTCACGGACACTGAGGACTTCCGGCGGCCCGAACTCGGAGTACGTGACTGCCTTCACCGGTAGCTCCTCCTCCCGCGTGCACTCCGAGATCGTCGCCGCGATTGATCCCATCATCGCTCAATCTGACGCCGAACGGACGGGATGTGGAAGTAGGGTGACATTGTGAAGGCGCCCATTGCCGACCTTGCGGACTTCGCCGCGCTCGAACCGTTCTTTCGAATCATCGAACAAGGTGTGGACGGACTGGTCGAGCCCGGTCACTTCTTCGACCTCCTCGCAGAAGACATCACCGTCGACTACGTGATCACCGTTCCCGGGTACCCCCGGCATGTCGAGGGCCGTTCCGCGGTCGCCGAGCTTTACCGCCCCTACGGCACCACCATCGTTCTCGACCGCTGCTTCGACCTGGCCGTCCACCACGACCAGACCACAGGAATTGTGGTGCTCGAGTACGCGTCCGAGGGCCACGTGGTGGGAACGGGACAGCGATACTCCAACCGGTACATCTCCGTGCTCACACTCCGTGACGGCGAGATCTCGCACTGGCGGGACTACCTCGACCCGATCGCCGTGTTCGACGCCGTGGGTTGGCCACCACGCTGACGGTCCACCCGCGAGCGGGGCGACCGATACGGCCGGGCAAAGCTGGGCGCCCGCCGCTCCGTGATAAAAGTATTGGCCGAGACCAACCGTGAAGACGAGCATGCCGTACAACGCGTGTTCGACAGAGACCGTGAACAGCGATCGAGTGCGACGATATCTCGAAGCGAAAATCCACCCGCCGACGATCGTCATCGCAACCGATATCCAGCTGCCGAACGCAATGTGTACAAAGCCGAATGCCACGGCACTCACAGCGACCATCCGAGCACCCTCGCCGAAAACCGTTGCGTACCTGCGGAACACGAACCCACGGAAGATCAGCTCCTGGGGATACACACTGAGCAAGGGGTACAACACCATCACGAGCGCCCAGATCAGCGGGTCCTCGCGAGGAAATGCGAACAGTAGACCAGGGCGCAGGAGCGCCACCGTGACGCTGAGGCACACCGCGGCGAGACACCAGAGCGCCGCGATCGATCGCGCCTGAGACCGAAGGGTTCCCGGACGCCACAGCGACGCCCGACCAAAGCCGGACGACCGAAGTAGATCTCGGTCCACGTCGTACTTGTGTTCCCGCTCGCGCTGTGTCGACACCATGAGTTCGGTCTGCACCTCACCGCTCGGCGTCGTCGATGGAGCGGCGGTGCGACAGCGCCGGCAGAATCCAGAATCCGAAGAACATCAACAGCGCCACCGCGGCCGCGATGATCCCGGCGGCCATGTCGACCACGAAGCTGAAGATCAGCAGAACCACGCCGACGAGGGCGACACCCAGGACGGCGATGCCGCCGATCGCAAGTCGTTGTCCGGTCGCCACGAGGGTGGGCAAGGCATGCTGACGGAACAGCAGTCGGTGAATGCCGACCGGCGCGACCAACATCATCGTCGCGGTGACCGAGAGGGCGACGGTCACGAGGTAGATCACCTCCTGCGCATCCGACACTTCCTCGAACCGCTGTTGGAACGGCAGGGTCAGCAAGAAGCCGGTCAAGAGTTGGACACCTGTCTGCACGACGCGCAGTTCCTGCAGCAGGTTGCTCCAATTGCGGTCGAGTCGCTGGACCTCGGTTTCGTCGCGGACCCGGCGGTTCCATGCGGCGTCGCGCCGACCCTCTGTGCTGTCCATGTCCAGTTGGTACCCGATTTCCGGGCCGATGGAACCCGCAGATAGGCATGGTCAATTCCGACATACGCAGGTTTACAGCCCCACCTGGGGCGGAAACGCCGGCATGCGCAGGCGGGCAAAGTCGAGTCGCAGGCCCGATCCGCGGTCGTACACTGAAGGCACATCGCGGAGATGATGCCCATGACGACTGTGCCCGAATCCAACTCGATCACCGAACGTGATGGGGTCGGCGTCGATCATGCGATGGATGGACGGCAAACGCTGTCGGTGGCGGAAGGCATCGTGATCGCACTACGCCGTTGCAGCCAAACCGATGCCTTCGAAGAATTGCTCCGCGTCGCGCACCGTCATCACCTCAGTGTGCTGACCGTCGCCCATGCTCTGGTAGATCTCGCGATGGACGCATGTCCCCCTCTGGGATCCCCCGAACGGCACGCTGACGCCACCGCATCACTGGCCGAGTGGGAGTCACGCCTCGCGTATCGGCCAGGGTCCTCTCGGTAATGCCGGACGCCCTCTCGCACCCCCGTTCCGTGCTGCGCGAATCTGCACGATCCGTTCGGCCCCGACGCCTATGCTGACCCGCACACGCACGCTCTCGTCGAGGGAGGCCCTGGGATGTTCGTCCTGCTTCGGCACGCCCATGCGATAGGAAAGCAGAACTGGGGCGGGCCCGACGCCGACCGGCCCCTCAGCGCCCTGGGACGTGACCAGGCCACCGGCCTCGTCGGCACACTCGCCGGAGTCGAGCTGCGCATCCTGTACTGCAGCCCGACGACCCGCTGCCTCGACACCCTCGCCCCCTTGGCCGCTGCCCACCGCCTGCCCATCCACGAACATCCGCTGCTCGCCCCGGATGCGGCTCCCGACGACCTGTGTGCCGCGCTGGACACCAGCGAACTCGCCGGCACCCTGTGGTGCACCCACGGCGAAGTCCTCACCGGGCTGGCCGCATGCACGCGCGATGACGGAACACGCATGTACCCCATCGGGCAGACTGCGAAGGGCGGAGCCTGGCTGCTGAATGCACATGCCCCACTGCGCTATATCGACCCCGTGCCACCGCAGTAGAGCCAGGTCGTGGTTTCGGAACTCAGGCGATGCGCCCAGTGTTCGAGCGGGTCGACTCACGTCGGCCACGGGCTCCGGCAGAGTGGGGGGATCGTCTCGCGCCGCGTCGTGCGCTCATCGGTTGTCGCTGCCTGACCGCACCCCGCTGGGCTGTGGTGGCGAGCTGCTCGCGGATCAGACGGAGCGTGATCTCGGGCCGCTCGAACTGGGGTACGTGCCCGCAGGCGTGCAGCGTCACCGACCGGGCGGTGGGAACGGCGCTCGTGACGTGCCGGGCGAATCGGGCCGGAACGAGTGTGTCGCGGTCGCCCCACAGGAATAGCGCGGGCACCTCGAGGCCCGCGATCCGGTCCCAGAGGCCTGTCTCCCCGAACGGCTCGTCGAGATACAGGCCGAGCAGCGCCGACCACAGCGCCCGGCGGCGGGAGGCATGCCGCAACGACAGCTCCCATTCGTCAGCTGCGGCCTCGTACCAGTGCCGCGGCACCACGCCCGGATCCGCCAGCAGGGCCCGCAGCCCGGCACGGGCCCCCGCGTGGAGGAGCCGCGGCGGCACGGCGAGGGGAAGCCGCGCCACATCCAGCGGAAGCAACCGGGCCAGTGAGGTCAGTCGGCGCCGGCGACGAAAGGCCATCGCCGGACACACCAGCACCAACCCGGTAACAGCATCCGGGTCGCGCAGCGCGAGTTCGAGAGCGACGCGGCCGCCGAGAGAATGTCCGATCAGCGCGGCGCCGCGGGCGTCGACCGCATCGAGGAAGGCCCGCAACCAGCGATGCAACTGTTCGGGGGTGTAACGCCAGGCCGGGGCCGCCGAGGATCCGAACCCAGGAAGATCGGGGCAGATCACCCGATGGTCCGATGCCAGGTCTGCCAGCACCGGCAGCATGGAGGAGTTGCTGGCGCCGAGACCGTGCAGCAGCACCACCGGCCGTTTGTCCGGGTCACCCGCTTCGAGGTATCCCGTGTGCACCCCGTAGGCGCTGGTCTCGCGGGCACGTGCCCGTGTCGGCAATTCGACGTCGGGCGCGAAGGTACCGCCGATCGCGAGGACCGTTGTCATGCTGCCGCGGATCTCGAGTGCTCCGGACAGGAAAGCGTCGGCCACGCTGATGCGGCCGGCGAGCAGGTCGCCGAGAGTGGCCGCGTCGGTGCGGACGGTGCTTGTCGGGTGCGCAACCCCGCCGCGTCGGTACGTGACGGTGCCTTCGTCGATGCGGACGGTCCATTTGCCGTGGTCGGTGATGTCGAGGTTCATCGTGACCCGCCGGTGGCCGAGCGCGCTGCGGGTGACATCGCGTGGCAGATGCTTGGCGAGACAGATTTCCGGATCACAGCACACGGGTGAGCGTGCCATGGTCATGACCACTCCTTACCGCTCCGATACCCACCGGTCCAGGTCGGATCGCTGAGGATGCACTCCCTCGTGAGGAGTGCATCGGTGCGTTGCTCCTCAGGAACGATGTTTGCCGTTCCGTCCTAGGTTCAACACCGGCGAGGCACCGACTAATCCGCCGAATCCCGTATTTCGGTTCCGGGGCCTGCCGGCTGCAGCACCCGCGACATGCGTCCGACCGCGAACACGATTGCCACGACCGCCAGATACGCGGCCCAGATCAGAAGGAACGGACGCAGCCATCCCTCGTCGACCGTTTCCCCCCGGTCCCCACCCACCACAATGCGGGCATCACCCTCCGTCGCCGCCGCGGTGCGGGCTCCACACCCAACTCCACCGGTCCGGTCACAGCCGCTGCACCCCGATCACCGTTCCCTCGGCATCGAACACGACCAGTGCCCGCGACCACGGTGACTCGACCACCACTGTCGGCCACAGCCCCTCGGTCCTGTTCACCGAAATGCCGGCTACTGCTCCCCCATCGAATCCAGTGTGCGCGAGGGCATCATCCACGAGCTCCTCGACACGACCCAGCGCGGGAACGTCGCCGAGCCGGAACGCCCGCGCATCGAGATCCTCCACAGCGGAGACCATCACCGGACTGGCGTCGCTCAACCACTCGGCGTCAAAGGTGTACCGGTCGAGCTGATCCGGCTTCGCAGGGTTCCGGACCGTCACATCCAGCGTCTCGACCGGCGCCACATCGACACTCGTCACCTCCACGTCTGTAACGCCGTACCGGGTGGCAAGCTCCGCCAACCCGTCACGGACGAGTGCGCCCGTCATACCCCCGCCACGTGTCCGCATCGCAGCATCGAAATCCGCTCGATCAACAGCGCCGACACAACTTGTGACACTCAACGCCACGCACAGCGCCGTCACCGGCAACACTGACGAACGCAACGGTGACGCCGCCGATTTCATCGCGTGAGACTATCCGACGCCACCTTCGCAGCGTCACGCCTGATGCGGGGCGGCGATCATCCTCGGGCGGGTCCAGGGCCGTCCAGCTCGGGGTACCGGGCGGTCAGACGGGCCAACAACTGACACGCCTCGCCGCGTTGCCCGCGCAGACTTGTGCCTTCGGAGTCTTCGGCACCGGTGTATCGCGGGGTGGACTCGATGCGGGCGGTGAGCGCCGCGATCTCCTCGTTCAGCAGGTCGCGAAACACCTGCGCCTGCGCGGCATCAGGGTCGACGTGCTCGGTCGGTGTCATCCGGTTCTCCTGCTCGGTGAGGCCGGATCCAAACCGGCGGTGCCGCGGTGCGTGACAAGACTGCGCCGCTGCAATCCACCGGCACATCGTTGTCGAGCCCGCCGACCGGCGTCAACCCGCCCCTCGTCCCGGACACGGCCGGCGACGTCTGTGCTCCCCAGGTGAACCTGGGGAAACCCCTTCCTCACAGCGGCCGACGGGACGACAATTTCTGGTATGGACGTCACCGAGCGGCAGCACATCGACGTGGTGCGCGCACACCTGATCCAGCGATATCAATACCTCGACCCCGGCCGGGTCGAGAATGCGGTCGAGACCGCCCATCATCGATTCGACAGCTGCCGGATCCGGGACTTCGTGCCCCTGCTCGTCGAACGCGCCGCGGTGAAGGCACTCGACAAATCCCTGACAATCGCGCCGTCCAGCGCGTACCCGAGAGTGCACGAGTCGCCCTAGTCGTCACGCTGCCCCGACGGCGAGAACCCGCGCGAATCCCACATTCCGCGGACCTGCGTGCCTGCGTGGAATCAGTGCCGTCCGGTGTCTGTGGTCTCGACGGAAACCACGATCCTCGTAGACGCGGTGTGCTCTGCTGGGACCACACAAGGCCGGGAGGTGGGACGTGCGAGCTGGGATCGGCGGGCTGGCGCCGATGAGCCCGACCGAGGCGATGTTCTTGCTGTTCGAATCCCCGTCGCACCCGATGCACGTGGCCACACTGACCCTGTTCGATCCCCCGAAAGACACCGCATCCGGTGCCCACGCCGCCGACATGGTCGCGCGCCTGCACGCGAACACCGAGGCCTCCGAGCTATTCCGCAAATGGCCCATCCGACCCCTGCACGGGTATCCGTGGTGGCGGTCGGAAAGAGTCGTCGATCTCGGCTACCACGTGCGGCACAGCGCCGTTCCCGGCGACGGCACCATGGCCGAGCTGCTGCGGCTGGTCTCGCAGATGCACTCGATCCCGCTCGATCCGCAGCACCCCATGTGGGAGATGCACGTCATCGAGGGCCTGACCGACGGGCGCACCGCCGTGTACACGAAATTTCACCTGTCCTTGACCGACGGCGCTTCCGGGATGCGGCTGCTGCACCGTACGCTCTCGGTCGATCCGGACAGCCGGGACTGCCCAGCGCCTTGGAGCCCGTCCGTCGCGGCCCCTGCTCCACATCAGTCACTGGACCCACGCGGAGTGCTGTGGTCCGGCCTGGTCATCACGCGGGAGATGGCCGCCGCCGTCCCTACTCTGGTCCGCGCCGGCTACCACGGCCTGACCGAGGAAACCCTCACGCTGCCCCTGCAGTCCCCGCTGACGACCTTCAACGCCCCAACCGGCCGCGCCCGTAAAGTCGCCGCCCGATCCTGGCCCCTGAAACGGCTGCGCCGGCTCGCCGCCCGCACCGGCGCACCGTTGGACGTAGTGGTGTTGACGATGTGCGCGGGAGCGCTGCGCACGTATCTCCTCGACCAATACGCCCTTCCCGACGCGCCTTTGACCGCGATGCTCCCCGTCCCGCTCGACCTCGGCGAGGGCCCCACCATCAGGCCGGGCGGCGACCGTGGGATCGGGGCAATGGTGGTGTCCCTGGCCACCGACGAAGGCGACCCACTCGCCCGCCTGAACCGGATCGCCGACTCCGTAGCGCACACCAGTGGAGTTGTCGCCGCCCTGAGCCGTACCCAATTTCAACTGATCAGCGCCCTGACATTGAGTCCGATCATGCTCGACCCGGTCCGCCGGGTCCTCGACGACATCCCGCCGCCGTTCAACGTGATGATCTCCTACACCCCGGGACCGACCCGACCGCGGTATTGGAACGGTGCCCATCTCGACGCCGTCTACCCGATCCCGACCCTCGCGCGGGGCCAGGCGCTGAGCATCACATTGACCAGTCGATCCGGGCAGTTGCACGTCGCGGTGGTCGGCGACCGCACCGCGGTCCCCCACCTGCATCGGATCATCGGCCACCTCGACGCCGCACTGACCGACCTCGACACCGCGGTCGGTGCGGCCTCCCCATGACGCCGACGGCGCGTCACGCGATTGGTCCCCCACGCACGGTCATCGGCGGTGTTCGGGCTCCGGTGCGATGGGGTTGCCCTGCCAGCGGGTCGAGTCGGGCACTCGATCCCCGCGCATCACGAGAGATGCCGGTCCGACGGTGGCGCCGCGACTGATGGTCGATGCAGGCAATGCCACACTGTGAGGGCCGAGCGTGGCGCCGGCGCCGAGGGTGACGGTGTCCATGCTCATGATCCGGTCGTGGAACAGGTGGGTCTGCACGACGCAGCCGCGGCTCACGGTCGCACCGTCACCGAGGGTGACCAGGTCCGCCTCGGGGAGCCAGTACGTCTCGCACCAGACGCCGCGCCCAATGGACGCGCCCATCGCCCGCAGCCACAGGTTGAGCACTGCGGTCCCGGACGCTGCGCGGGCGAACCACGGCGCGGCCACCGTCTCGACGAATGCGTCGGATACCTCGTTACGCCACACGAACGAACTCCACAGTGGGTGCTCGACGATGCCGATGCGGCCGACAACGACCCACTTGGCCGCGGCCGCTATGCCGCCGGCAACGGCGCCGGCGACGAGGAGCACGAGCCCGGACATCACTGCTGCCCACGTGAATCCGATGCTGCCTGCGAGCGCCTCGAGGGCGGCCAGCACACCGAGCCCGATCCCGAAGGTGATGATCATCGGGATCAGCCGGCAGGTTTCGAATATCGCCCGGGCGACCCGCAGACGGGTCGGCGGATCGAACGTGCGCGAGGCCGCGGCCTCGGTGGCCGAGCGGCGCAGCCGGACCGGCGGGCTTCCCAGCCAGGACGAACCGGTTTTGCCCTTCTTTTCCGGGGTTGCCGAGAGCACCGCGACCAGACCGTTCTTCGGCACGGTACGCCCGGGGCCGGTCATGCCGGAGTTGCCGAGAAATGCGCGCTTACCGATCTTGGCGGGCTCGATACGCAGCCAACCGCCGCCGAGTTCGTAGCCCCCGACCATGGTGTCGTCGGCGAGGAACGCGCCGTCCGCGACCGTGGTGAATCGCGGAAGAACCAGTGCCGTAGAGATTTCGGTGTTCTTACCGACCCTGGCGCCGAGCAGCCGCAACCAGAGCGGGGTCAACAGGCTGGCGTACAACGGGAACAGGAAGGTGCGGGCGGAGTCCATCAGCCGTTCGGTGGACCATGCCTGCCACCCGATCCGGCTGCGCACCGGGTGATAGCCCTCGCGGAGGCCGAGGCCGAGCAGGCGCACCGAGACAACCGTCATCCCCGCGAACAGGGGAAGGTGAGGATGGTCGCGACCGGCAGCATCGTCAGGGCCCTCGTCACGGCTACGCCGAGGTCGCCGGCGCCGCGGATCGACCACCCGAGCAGAACGAGACCGCCGGCGAGGGCGAGCAGGGGCATCGCCGCGACCGCGAGGGAGGTGAGTCCGTAGACGGGTACCCATTTGGAGGCACGTGGCGGCCGGTCCTCCGGCCAGGGGTGTACCGCCTTGCCGACCTTGACCGCGGGCGAGCCCGCCCACCGCTGACCCGCCGTGACTTTTCCGGTGACCGCGGACCCCGGCGCCACCTCCGAGTGCGCCCCGATGCGGGCTCCGGGAAACAGGGTCGAGCGGGCACCGACCGACGCCCCGGCTCCGATGACGATCGATCCGACATGGATGACGTCGCCGTCGATCCAGTACCCGGACAGATCCGTCTCGGGTTCGATCGAGCAGCCCTCGCCGAGTTCGATCATTCCGGTGACGGGCGGCAGGGTGTGCAGGTCCACCCGCCGCCCGATTTTCGCGCCGAGTGCGCGCGCGAAATACACCATCCAGGTGGCGCCGGACAGGTTCGCCGCCCCACTCGCCTCGACCAGCCGCTCGGCCACCCAGATACGGAGATGTACGGAACCGCCGCGCCGATAGGTTCCCGGTGCGATCTTCCGCAGAAGCAACCGGGAACCGGTCGCGGCGATCGCCATCCGGCCGACCGGGGTGATGAAGACGAGGAACATCACCAGTACGGACCACCACGACAGCGCGGGCGCCCACGGTGCGGGCGAAGCCCAGGCCAGAATATTGTTCGCGACCGCCAACCAGGTGATCCATTGCAGGCCGGTCAGGGTGGTCAGCGGGACGGTCGCCGCGATCTGCGCCCATTGGGTAGCCCGCGGCGTCGGGACGACGGTGCGGGGTTCGACGGCAGCGGTCGGTGCGAGATGCGCACCGGGCCGGTACCGGTCATGCTGTGCGGCGCAGGCGACCACGGTGGCCTCGGTGGGGCCGTAGGTGTTCCATACCTCGCGACCGTCGACCGCGAGCCGCCGGGCTAGCTCGGGCGGGCAGGCCTCGCCGCCGAAGATCAGTAGCCGGACGGAGTCGAGCGCCTCCGCAGGCCACAGCGCGGCCAGCGTCGGGACCGTGGAGACGACGGTGATCGATCGGGCGATCAGCCACGGTCCCAGATCCATACCGGTGCGCACCAGCGAGCGGGGCGCCGGGACCAGGCAGGCGCCGTGCCGCCACGCCAACCACATTTCTTCGCAGGATGCGTCGAACGCCACCGACAGGCCGGCCAGCACCCGGTCTCCGGGTCCGAGGGGGGCGTCGCGTACGAACAGCCTCGCCTCGGCGTCCACGAAGGCGGCGGCGTTCCGGTGCGTGACGGCCACCCCTTTCGGCTTTCCGGTCGACCCGGAGGTGAAGATGATCCACGCATCGTCGGACGGCCCCGGGACCCGGACGTCGACCGCGCTACTCCCCGAGGTTTCGATGCCGTCGGCGGTGAGAACCGCCCGGACCGCGGACTCGCCGAACACGAGTACGGCCCGCTCGGGCGGGTCGTCCGCATCGACCGGGACGTAGGCGGCGCCGGCGGCGAGAACGGACAGGATCGCCAGGTACAGCTCCCGCGAACCCGACGGCATCCGGATGCCGACCCGGTCACCCGGCCGGACACCACCGGCAGCCAACTGGCGGGCGCCCTCGGTGATTCGGTCGACCAGTTCGGTGTAACTCAGCGCGACCTCGCCGTCGTCGATCGCGGGAGCGTCGGGATGGTGCTCGGCAGTGTCGGTGAGGATATCGATCAGGGTCCGCGGGACGGGTGCGAGATCACCGGCGGTGAACGGGTCGAGACGCGTGGGGGCAGACAATGTGCGGGCTCCTTTTTGGAACGACCCCGGACAGCGCGAAGGAATCCGCGGGGCCGGCATGAGAACGGTGCAACGGACACCGTGGAAACCGGGGCTGTGCCGGCTAAGTGGGTGGGGCGGCGTATTTCTTCGGCAGGCCCAGCGCCTTCAGGACGAGGCGTTGGAGGCTTCGGCGTTCCTTCGCCGACAGGTTGCCGTAGAGCTGATCGGATGCCTTCTCGACCAACTCGTCGCTGCGCTCCCGGACCTGCCGGCCTGCCGACGTCAACGACAGCACGTGCTTGCGCCTGTCCTTGGCGTTCTTGGTGCGGGCCACGAACCCGCGCTTCTCGAGGTCGTCGAGCAGTCGCACCATGTCGCTGCGATCGACGCCCAGCACGTCGGCGAGCTGCTTCTGGGACAGCTCACCAGGCTCCTCGAGGCAGCAGAGAATCCAGTGCGTACGCAGATTCAGCCCCTCGGCCGCCAGCACACCCTCGAGGTCCTCGCGCCCCACCCGATGCAGCTGCGCCACCACGAACGTGGGGTTTCGCAGCAGGCGCTCCGGGGGCGTCGTGGATGAAGACATGAACCCCACCGTAGCAGTAATGGGGATTTGAGATGATAGATAATCCCCACTAATTGTGAACTTGCTCTGCTGGTCGGATCGACCGGCGGATCCTCAATCCCGATAGGTCGGCGTAGGCGGGCCGGCGACCGGACCGAGGACGGTCAACCACCGGTCGTGGAGCCTCATCCACGTTCCGTCCACGCGCAGCCGGTCGAGGGTGCCGTTCACCAAGCGCACCAGATCGGTGTTGGTCTTGTTGATGCCGATGCCGTACGGCTGCGTTTCCAGCGATGGTCCGACGATCTCGAGGGTCGGATCCTGAGCGGCCAGACCCGCGAGGATGGCGTCGTCCGTGCTGACGGCATCCGCCTGACGCTGCTGGAGAACCATCAGACAGTCGGCCCAATCGGGAACCGCGACGATCGTGGCCTGCGGCTGGACCCGCCGGATCGTCGCGAGCGACGTGGTGTCCGTGGCGGCGCACACCCGCCTGCCTGCCAGGTCCGCAGACCCCGCGATCCCCGACCCCTCCGTCACCAGCACACGCTGGTACGCCTCGAGATAGACGGTGGAGAACGCCACCCGCTCGGCGCGCTGACACGTGATCGTCATGGTTTGCGCGACGATGTCGACCTGGTTCTTCTCGAGCGCGTCGAGGCGGCCGACCGGGGTGAGGAGTCGGAACTCGACCTTCGCCGGGTCGCCGAGGAGATCGCGGGCGACCTCTCGCGCCATGTCCACATCGAATCCCTCGAGGGTATCGGTGGTCGGGTCACGAAAACTGAACAAGTTGGTGTCCTGATCGACGCCGACGATCAGCCGGTCCCGCGCCACGATGTCGGCGACCAGCCTCCCCGGTGGCACCGCACCCGCCGGAACGGGGGGTCCCGGACGCAGGCTCGCCGACGCCCCGCACGTCGACGGCGGAACGGGCGCCGGAGGGACGAGACCCGACGGCGGGATGATCTGCGTTCCGTTCGGCAGCGACAGTTCCGAATAGTTGCCTGCGACGGCGGGGGTGTCGGGCGCGGGTGTCCCACAACCGGCGAGCACCGCGGCGGCGGTGACGAGCACGCCGACGAGGCCACGAACACGAGGTCTTCGGCGCCCGTGTGCATGCTCGACGCGGGGATTCGTCAGCATCCACTCACCTCGCCGGGACATCAGTGGTACTCGTTCAGTCTGGGCCAGATGCCTCCGCCGACCGAGAACCCGGCGAGCACGCCGAGCACGACCGCACCGACGCCCAACAGCGACGTCGAGCGATACGCCTCGGCCGTGGCCTCACGTTCCTCGTTCCTCAATTCGTTGATCGCGGACTGCAACGCGTCGTCGAGCGCGAGAAACCGGGCAGTCGGTGCGAGTGCCCCCGGATCGACCGCCATGGCGGCGGCCGCCGGGTAATCCCCGTTCACGAGTTTCTGTTGCAGCGATTCGTGGGTGCTCCGCCAGCCCTCGAGCGCCGCGGCGGCGTCGGCGATCGCGGCGTTCCCGGCCTCGCCGGATGCGTTCCGGTGTTGTTCGAGTATCTCGGACAGCACCGTCGAATGCCGCGAGAAGTCGACCTCGGATTGGGGGTCCGAACCGCGTTGCAACACTCCGAGCATCTCGTCCGCCCGGGCCTGTTGCGCCAGAATCCGGGCCGTAGCGATCGCGCTGAGTGGTTGCGCCCCATCAGTCCTCGCGCGCTCACCCGCTGACGTCGATATCCCGAACGCTGCCACCGACCACGTCAGGAGGCTCGCCATGAGGAGTGTGGCCACGATCAGGCCGGGGTTGAACAGCCGCCGGCTCTTGCTGGTCAGGTACACATGCGCGAGCACGAGCGCGCCGAGAGCGGAGGTCGTGACAGCGAACGCGGCCACCGGCAGTCGGGTTGTCCGCATCTGTGTGGCGGCCACCGACTTCCACTGCTCGGTGCAGAGGCGGTGCGCCAGCGGCAGGATAGTGCTCTGCATCATCGACGACGCATTGCGCAGATACGTGATTCCGATCGGGTTTCCCGAGCGATCGTTGGCGCGGGCGGTGGAGACCAGACTGGTGTATTCGGCGAAACGCCGCGACACTTCCGACAGCAGGCCCAAAGCTTCCGTGTCTGCCGGATCGACGCCGTTCGAGGCGGTCACCAACGCGTTGGAGGCATCACCGACAGCCTGGTTGTAATCCTCACGTACCGCCACCGGTTCGACCCCGCCGAAGATGAAGGACGTTGTCGCGGCGGCGTCTGCGATCGACAGCGAGCTGTAGAGGCTCTGTGCCGCGTCGGCGAGAGGCTCCGAGTGGGTCCGCAAGGCGTTGATTTCCTGTTGACGCGCCCCGTTGATCGCCGAGGTGACCGTTCCTGCAGCGAGGGCGGCAGCGACGAGTACCAGGGCGATCACCGACAGGCGCCCGGGGGTCGATGCGACGAAGCCCCGCCAGGAGGGCCGGCGCCATTCGGGCTCGATGAGCAGCGACTCGTCCAGCGCGTGCGGGTCGTCGGCTACGGTGTCTCCACGCAGGAACACCAGTCCTCCTCGCTGATCAGCGCCCGGTCAGTGCGACTCGTCGATCGCCGCCTCGTCCGGGATGGCCCAGCCACCGGCCACGAGGTGGGCGTGAACCCGGTCGACATCGGCGTCGAGGGGCTTCTCGTCGGTGACCTCGGCAATCATCACCTGGATGTCCGGCTTGCCGATCGGGAGATCGCCCTGCTCGACCAGTGTTGCGGTGATCTCGCGGACCTCCTCGTCGGACAGCCGCCGGCGCAGCAGGGCTATGAGGGGGATGTAGTCCGTCTCGGGCACACCCAGTGGATAGCCGGCGCGCAGCCATTCGATGATGTTGGTCAACAGGGGCGGCAGTACCTTCACGAGTGGAGGTTTCTCCTCGATCGGCGCAGCCAGCGGCCAGCCTCCCGCGGCGAGGCGAGATGCCACCCGCTTGACGTCGTCGTCGCCGGGATGCTCATGGGCCAGGCGGGCGATGGCCTCTTCGATCTCCGCGCGGTCGATCTTGCCGTCCTCGAGGGCATGCCCGTCCGGGGCCGACAGCTCGTCGACGATCTCACTCACCTCGGTCTCGGTGAGCCTGCGGTGCAGGACGGCGAACAGCGCGATGTAGTCCTCGCGGGGCACCCCGTGTGGGTAGCCCTCTCGCACCCAGCGCAGGACCTTCGCCGGAACTGAAGTGATCGGTTGTCGTGGCACTGCACGCGTCCTTTCCGGGTTCAGAAAACGGTGATCCCGAAATCGTGGGCGAGGAAGTCCTTCATGATGAAAAGTATTCCGGCGACGATCGCGACGAGGACCACCGCGAAACACGCCAGACCGGCGATCAGAGCGGCCGGTGTCCGTGTGGCACCGTTACCGTTCGCGGATGTCGTGACGCCCAGTGTCAGGAACCGGATGCCGAGCGCGAAGATGGCGGGCAGCCCGGCGCCGAAGAGCAGGCCGATGAGAACGACCTGCCAGAGCGAGTCCACGGTGTCCATGAACAGATCCACGTTGCCTGCCTCTCAGATCTGAGCCGAATGCGAGCTGGGCGCCTTCTCGGACGGCGGGGTCAGACCGCCGTCCCACTCCTCGTTGACGTTCGAGGTGTCGATCGGGTTCCGCCGCGAGCGCAGATACAGGGCTCCTGCTGCTGCCAGGAGCAGCGCGAACACCACGAGAACACCTGGCAGCCCACCGATCGCGTCGGCGATTACCCAGCACACCGCTCCGACCACAGCGGCCGAGGGAAGGGTGAACAGCCACGCGACCGCCATGCGTCCGGCGACGCCCCACCGGACCTCCGCCCCGGACTTGCCGATTCCCGTTCCGAGGATGGATCCGGTCGCCGTCTGCGTGGTCGACAGCGGCAGGCCGAAGTGACTGGAGGTGAGGATGATGGCGGCCGAGGAGGACTCGGCGGCCATACCCTGGGGCGACGTGATCTCGACGAGACCTTTGCCGAGCGTCCGGATGATCCGCCAACCGCCCAGGTAGGTTCCCAGCGCGATCGCGAGGGCGCAGCAGAATTTCACCCAGAACGGCATCGCGGTGTCGGCCGTGATGGTGCCGTGCGCCACCAGCGCCAGAAAGATGATGCCCATGGTCTTCTGAGCATCGTTGGTGCCGTGGGCGAGTGAGACCAGGGACGCCGACCCGATCTGCCCCCAGCGGAATCCTTCCTCCTTGGCATTTTCCTCGACGCCGGCGGTGATGCGGTAGATCAGCCAGGTGCCGATGGCAGCGACCAGAGCTGCGACGACGGGTGCGAGGACGGCGGGGATGACGATCTTGCTCATCACGCCCGACCACTCGACACCGCTCATCCCCAGGGCCGCGATGGTCGCGCCGATCAGCCCGCCGAAGAGGGCGTGCGACGAACTCGACGGAATGCCGAGCAGCCAGGTCACGAGGTTCCACAAGATGCCACCGACGAGGCCCGCGAAGACGATGATCAGCAACGCCTGCCCGCCGGTGTCGGTGAGGTTGACGATTCCCTTGGCAACGGTCGCCGCCACCTCGACCGACAGGAACGCGCCGACCAGGTTGAGAATCGCGGACAGTGTCACCGCGACACGGGGTTTGAACGCCCCGGTAGCGATCGAGGTGGCCATGGCGTTGGCGGTGTCGTGGAAGCCGTTGGTGAAATCGAAACCGAGGGCGGTGACGACGACGATGAGAAGAACGAGAAATTCTGCGTTCACTGTTCCAGTCTCGTCGGGGCGTACCCGGCACACCAGACTCCACCTGGGTGTTCATGGTGTGTTCAACTCCGGGTAATCACAATGAGACCGATACACGGGCGCACCCACTTCACGATCCGTTCAGGCGAGGCGATCCGATTTCCCTCGCCCTCGCGGCGGCGTCGGAGATGTGTGTGCAGCGCGACCGGGGTGATGCTGGTGTCGAGACAGACGACGAACGTTACGCAGATTCCGACGAGGAGGATGGCTGGCGCAGGCCGGTGTCTGAATGCGAAGTCACGAAGCCAGCGTAGGATTGCTGAGCGAAAGCCACTACTCTGCATTGGTTTTCACTGCGCCCGATAGAACTTGGCTATCGCCCGGGTGGCGCAGGTATGAGACGTTTTCTATCGCGCGGGCCCACTCCCCCTATCGTCGCTGCGTGACCCCGCCCGGCGCGGTACCGGGAGGGGAATTCGAGGTGCGGTGTTCACCGCACCGTCACCCCCGGCTGCTGTGGTGTCTTCCGGAGAACACGGAACAACCGAGGAGTGCGGGTGGCGCGGATAAGACTCGAAGGCGTGTCGAAACAGTTCGGCGCTGCGCAGGTCGTGCGAGATATCGACCTCGACATCGCCGACGGAGAGTTGATGGTTCTCCTGGGACCGAGCGGGTGCGGGAAGTCGACGCTGCTACGTCTGATCGCCGGCCTCGAGAGTCCGTCCGCGGGACGCATCCTTCTGGGCGAGAACGACATCACCGGAACACCGCCCCGCCGACGGGACGTTGCGATGGTCTTTCAGAGCTACGCCCTGTACCCGCACCTGACCGTCGCGAAGAACATCGGCTTCCCTCTCCGTGCCCGCCGGCGGTCGAAGGACGAGATCCGCGAACGAATCAGCACCGTGGCGTCGGCGCTCGGTCTGCACGATCACCTGGATCGGCGTCCCGCCCAGCTTTCCGGCGGACAACGTCAACGGGTGGCGCTGGCCCGGGCTATGGTCCGCGACCCAGGGGCCTTCCTCATGGACGAGCCGCTGTCGAATCTCGATGCCGCGTTGCGCAGCGCGACCCGCACCGAGCTCATCGACCTGCACCACCGCCTGGGGTCGACGTTCCTCTACGTCACCCACGACCAGGTCGAGGCGATGACGATGGCGACGCGCATCGCGCTGCTGAACAACGGCAGGGTCGAGCAGGTCGGTACACCGACCGAGCTGTACGACACTCCCCGATCGACGTTCGTCGCCGCCTTCCTCGGCGCGCCGCCGATGAACCTGTTCGACGCGACAATGATCTATCGGGCAGGGGAACTCCACCTCGTCACCGACGGCGTCGACGCACCCCTGGGGCTGTCCGCCGGCACGGCGACCGGACCGCAGAAGGTGACCGCGGGCATCCGGCCGGAACGCATTCGGCTGAACGGCACCGATGCCCAACTCCGCGGTGTCGTCACCGCATCGGAAAACCTGGGCAGCGAAGAGATCCTGCACGTCACAGTGGGCGGCACCGTCATCCGCGTCCGCTCTCCGCGCCCCGTTCCCGCCCGGATCGGCGACACCGCCGCACTCAGTGTCGACCCGGCCGACATTCAACTCTTCGATTCCGTGACCGGCCGCCGACTGGTCTGGCACGGTCCCCACGAGCACGAGGCATCGCCTCACAGTGCCTCGCTGTCGGTGGCATGAACAGCCTCGCTGTCGTGGCATGAGCACCGGCGCGTTCACGAGACCCTCCCACAACGAACAAACAGGAGAACCACAGTGAAGAAGACCCTGCCCGGGCTGGGCGTGCTGGTGACCAGCGCGTTGGTCCTGACCGCCTGCGGCGGACTCGGCACCACCACCACCGATTCCGCGGCGAGCAGCACCGATCCGGTGCCGGAACTCGCTCCGGACCAGAAGGTGTCGATCGTGTTCGAAAGCTACAACTACGGTATGGCGGGCGCGTGGACCGACACCTTCAATGCCCTCATCGACGAGTTCACCAAGCAGAATCCGAACATCCACGTCACGGCGCAGAAGCCGCAGGGCAACAGTCCGAACCCGGCCACCGACACGATCTCGAGCATCCAGAGCCAGACCGTGGCCGGAACGCCCCCGGACGTCGCGCAGCTCGGGTTCAGTGACCTGGACTTCACGATCCACCAGCTGGGCGCCCACTCGCTCGACGACCTCGTCGGCAAAGCCTCCGTGCAGAAGAACTTCGACGGTGCGAAATACCCGTATGCCCCCACCGCGCGCACCCTGGGTGACTGGGAGGGCTCCACCTACGGCGTGCCCTTCGTCTTCTCGACGCCCGTGTTCTATTACAACGCAACACTGTTCGAGCAGGCCGGTCTCGACCCGGCGGCACCACCGAAGACGTGGGACGAGGTCGCGGCCGCAGCGTCCACGATCACGACGAAGACCGGTAAGGGCGGCGTATACCTCGACTGCCTGACCAAGACGGCGAAGGACTGGTGCTTCCAGAGTCTCGTCCGGTCCAACGGCGGACGGGTCATCGCGGAGGACCGGTCGTCGCTCACCTTCGCGGACGACCCGGCCGTTCAGGTCGCGGACATGGCTCAGAACCTGGTGCAGTCGGGCTCGACACCCAAGCTCAGCCAGCAGCAGGGCTACGAGGCCTTCGCCCGCGGGGATGTCGGCATGATCCTCGAGACCAGCGCGATCCAGGGCACCTTCGTCAAGGGCGCCAAGGACAAGTGGGACCTGCGCGCCACCACGATGCCCACCTTCGCCGGCACGACCCCTGTTCCCACCAACTCCGGCGCCTCCCTCTTCACATTTGCATCCGACCCTGCCAAGCAGCGCGCGTCCTGGGAACTGATCAAGTTCCTCACCAGCGAGGAGGCCTACACCAAGATCGCGCAGGGAATCGGATACCTCCCCCTGCGCACCGGACTCGTCGACGATCCCGCCGGGCTGAAAGAGTGGTCGCAGAAGAACCCGCTGCTCGCACCGAACATCGCCCAACTCGGCTCGATGGAGCCGTGGATCTCGATGCCCGGCAACAACTACCTGCAGATCCGGGACGGCATGATGGACGCCGTCGAGGCGGTCGTGTACCAGGACGCCGACCCGAAATCCACCCTCGAAGCCGCCCAGAAGCAGGCCGCCGCGCTTCTGCCCAGCGAATGACTCCCGCACACGTCACGGTCATTCACCTGACGGACACCCACATCCGCGCCGCCGGCGACCTCGTCCACGACACGATCGACACCCTCGACAACCTCACCCGCGCACTCGACCGGATAGTCGGATCCCGCCAGCGGGTCGACGCGATCGTGCTGTCGGGCGATCTCAGCGACAACGGGGCACCGGAGGCCTACCGGCGATTGCGCACGGTTGTCGAGCCCGCGGCCGCCGAACTCGGTGCGCACATCATCTACGCGATGGGCAATCACGACGACCGCACTGCCTTCCACACCGAACTGCTCGGGCTCGACTCCGGCGGTCGTGATCTCGAGGCACCGCACGACGCGGTCCACGACATCCACGGTCTCCGGGTGATCGTCCTCGACAGCACCACCCCCGGTCGACACGCGGGCTGGCTGACGAACGAGCAGCTGACCTGGCTGGACGAGGAACTGTCCCGGCCCAGTGAGCGCGGAACGCTCCTCGTACTCCACCACCCACCGATTCCGTCGCCGGTCGCTACGGTCGACTACCTTCGCCTCCAGGGTCCGGACCGGCTCGAGGCGGTTCTGGCCGGATCCGATGTGCGGATGATCCTCTGCGGGCATTCCCACCTGACGAGTTCAGGGGCGGTGGCGGGGATCCCGGTGTGGGTCGGTCCGGCGCTGTCCTACCGGGTGGATCCGATCGCGGCGGCGGGCAGCCACCGAGGTGTCGCCGGCCACGGTTTCAGCAGGATCGATGTCCTCGATACAACGGTGGTCGCCACCGCGATCGAGGCGACCCCGGCCGAGGTGGTCTACGACATACCCGAGCAGGACATGCTCGCCCGGTTGCACGCACTCGCGCTGCAGGAGGGGTGAGGGAAACATCGTGTTCGTCGCCGTACCGGATCTTGCCGACGCGACAACGCCCGTCCGGGAACCGGTGACGGTGCCTGCCACCCGTACCCACCCTCTGCGGAGGGTGGTGCGGGTGGCAGAGCCGTACCTGTTCCTGACACCGGCTGTCGCGCTGCTGATCGTGTGGACGTACCGCCCGCTCGCTCAGGCGGCCCAACTCTCGACCTACTCCTGGAACCTGCTTCCGACCACGCCCATGGTTTCCGTCGGCGCCGACAACTACCGCCGGCTGCTCGAGCTGCCCGCGGTCGGTGACTCCGTGTGGCGGACGGTCGTCCTCATTGTCGGTCTGCTGCCGTTCACGCTCGTGCTACCGGTAGTCGTCGGATTCGCCACACGCGGTGTACACGGACGGGCCCGGGCGGTCTACCAGAGCCTGATCTTCGCGCCCTTTCTCGTCGCCCCGGTCGCGAGCGCGGCCGTGTGGCAGTGGCTCCTCGACCCGGGCGCCGGGATCGTGAACCGGGTGCTGGGCTCGGACACCAACTGGATCCACGAACCTGCCTCGGCGCCGTGGGTGATCGTCGCCGTCACCGGATGGCATTTCCTGGGTTTTGCCGTGCTCGTGGTGTCCGCCGGAATGGCCGGCATCAGCGGGGACTACGCCGAGGCCGCGCAGGTCGACGGTGCGACACGGCGCCAGATCGACTGGTGGATCACGCTGCCGCTGCTGTCGCCCACGCTGGTGTTCCTCGGACTCATGACGGTGCTGCTGAGCGCCCAGTGGACGTTCCCACTCATCGACACCCTCACCCAGGGCGGACCGTCACAGGCGACGACGAACATCTACTACCTGTTGTGGGACTACGGGTTCCACAGCTTCGACGCGGGCCTGAGTGCCGCTGCGGGCATCATGCTGTTCGTCGGATTCGGTCTCGTTGCCGGTGTGCTCGTGTGGATCTCGGAAAGGATCTCGTTCCATGACGACTAGCGAGGCAGTCGTACCCGAACCGTTGTGGCGGCGGGCGCGGGGACATGCCGTCCTCTTCGCCATCACCTTCGTGTGCGCATTTCCCATCTACTGGTTGCTCGCAACGTCACTGCGGCGCCCCGACGACGTCGGCTCCCTCTCCCCCGTACCGTGGCCGTTGTCACTGGGCAACTATGTGGACGCGACCGAGAAGGTCGACGTGATCCGCCTGCTCGCCAACACGTTCGCAGTCGCGGCGGTCTCGGCGGCGGGTCAGCTCCTCGTCGCGCTGCTCGCCTCGTACGCGTTCGCGATGTATTCGTTCCGCTTCCAACGCCTGCTCTACCTCGCATTCGTCGGAACCTGGCTGGTGCCGTTCCAGGTCACGATGCTTCCCAACTACGTGCTGCTGTACCAGCTGGGACTCGTCAACAACCTCGCGGGAGTGATCGTGCCGACCCTGTGTTCCGCGCTGGGGGTCCTGATGCTCCGCCAGCACATGGCCGGCTTCCCGAAGGAACTGGTCGCGGCGGCAAAGCTGGACGGCCGATCCTCGTGGTCCATTCTCTGGACCGTCGTGGTACCGAATCTGCGTCCCGCGCTGGCGGCCTTGGCGATCCTGCTGTTCATCAATGCCTGGAACGAGTACTTCTGGCCCGCGGTGGTCCTGCAGCGCAGCAATTCCGTCGTTCAGCTGGGGCTGCGGAGTTTCATGGGAACCGAGGGCAACGACTGGGGGCCGATGATGGCCGTCGCCGGGCTGGCGTGCCTGCCGGTGTTCGCGCTCTATGTCGTCCTGCAGCGGCACATCGTCAACGCCTTCGTTCGATCCGGGCTGAAATAGGACTCGAAAGACTGCGGATACCCAGCCGGAGACACAGCCGAAATCACATAGCGACCAGGCCACGATCGCTGCGTTTCAATTCGTCGAAATCGTCGATGCAGTCGAGGAATGAGAACACGGCAGGGTTCGCCTCGGCCGTTCGCCATACCGCATACAGGTCGATCGTCGGGATCGGATCGAACAATTTCACCGCCACCGAATTCGCGCCCATCGCACCGAGTCCTCCCGAACTGGCGCGCGGCAGCGACGCGAATCCGACCAACGGCTTGACCGACACCATGTGCGCGGTCGCGCCCGGATCATCGGCGGTCTGAGCGACGTCGAGCGAGATCCGGCTGTCCGACGCCGCACCGAAGATCGAGTCGTACATGGCCGGACACTGATCGCGCGAGAAGATCACACACGCCTGATTCGCCAACTCGGCGAACGGGACCGCGGCGCGTCCAGCCCAGATATGCCCCTTGCCCACGACCGCGACGAGCGGAATCTTCCGCAGGACCAGCCGGTACCGGAAGTCCGCCGTCCTCGGATGCCCGTACACGAGAGCAACGTCGAGCGTGCCGTCCGCGAGGCCCGCAAGCTGCGGTCCGGTTCGCTTCTCCCACAACGAGACCACGACATCCGGATGCACGGCACTCATCTTGGCGAGCGCGGACGGCAGCACGTGCCGGCTCGCCGGCATGTTGTATCCGATGTTCAGGGTTCCCGAGCGCCCTTCCGCGGTGGCCTTTGCAATCTGCGCGGCCTTCTCCATCTGGAAGACGATCAACCGGGCCTGAGCCTCGAATTCCTGGCCCGCAGAGGTCAACTTGACCTCGTGCGAACTCCGCGCGACGAGTCGCACACCCAGAGACTTCTCGAGCTTCTGCAGTTGCGCACTGAGGGACGGCTGGGTGAGATGCAGCCGTGACGCCGCCCGTCCGAAATGTAGTTCCTCGGCGATGGTGATGAATGAGACTAGATGTCTGAACTCCATTGGTCACTCCTCGACGCCATGCGCCGCCTCGATGTCCGGTAGCTCGTGCTGCAAGGCTAGCGAGGAGGCGTAACCGCGGGTGAACTGCGAAAACACGGTGAGAGCCGCAAACGTGATGCATGCATGAACGAGGCCGGGCGCGTCATGAGGACAGATTCCCCGCATAGAGTGACGACCATGATCGACACCTGGGATGCCGACGCTCCCGGAATCCTCCGCCTGCCGTCCGGGCGCCTCGTCCGCGGCCGGGGGTTGCGACGACCGCTCCCCGACGGCCCCCTGCCCGATTTCGCCGTGTACCTGCTGGGGCGCACACCGCCGCCGGTGCAGTGGGACTCACGGTGGGTCCGGTGGCCCGACTTCGCACTGCCCCGGGACCGCCGCGACACTGTGGATGCGCTGGGCGAGGTGTGGCGCCGCGCCGCGTCCGAGCGAGTGGAGGTGGCATGCGGGGGCGGCCGCGGCAGGACGGGCACCGCCCTCGCCTGCATCGCCGTGCTCGACGGGGTGCCTGCGAAGGATGCCGTCGCGTTCGTCCGGCAGCACTATCACCGTCACGCGGTCGAGACGCCGTGGCAGCGGCGGTATGTCGGACGGTTCACCACCGCATCCTGACACGACCCACCGGCACGACCGAGAACGCCGACGGCCCCGCACAGATTCGTGCGGGGCCGCCGGCGTGGTGACCGGGAGAAGACTACTTCTCGGCAGCCGCCTCTTCGCTCTGCTCGGCCGGAGCCGCAGCGCCGTCTTCCTCGACGGGGATCAGCGAGATCTTGCCGCGGTTGTCGATGTCGGCGATCTCGACACGCAACTTCGAGCCGACGCTCACGACGTCCTCGACCTTGGCGATGCGCTTGCCGCTGCCCAGCTTCGAGATGTGCACCAGCCCGTCGCGGCCGGGGAGGAGCGACACGAACGCACCGAAGGCGGTGGTCTTGACGACCGTACCCAGGAAGCGCTCGCCGACCTTCGGCAGCTGCGGGTTGGCGATGGCGTTGATCATGTCGATCGCGGCCTGCGCGGACGGGCCGTCCGTCGCACCGACGAACACGGTGCCGTCATCTTCGATGGAGATGTTGGCGCCGGTCTGCTCGGTGATGGAGTTGATCATCTTGCCCTTGGGGCCGATGACCTCACCGATCTTGTCGACGGGGACCTTGATGGCCGTGACGCGCGGGGCGAACGGGCTCATCTCGTCCGGGGTGTCGATGGCCTCGGCCATGACCTCGAGGATCGTGGCCCGCGCGTCCTTTGCCTGCGACAGCGCGCCGGCGAGGACCTTCGACGGGATGCCGTCGAGCTTCGTGTCGAGCTGCAGAGCCGTGACGAAGTCCTTCGTGCCCGCGACCTTGAAGTCCATGTCGCCGAACGCGTCCTCGGCACCGAGGATGTCGGTGAGCGCGACGTAACGGGTCTCACCGTCGACCTGGTCGGAGACGAGGCCCATGGCGATACCGGCGACCGGAGCCTTCAACGGCACACCAGCGTTGAGCAGTGCGAGCGTCGACGCACACACGGAGCCCATCGAGGTGGAGCCGTTGGAGCTGAGGGCCTCCGAGACCTGACGGATGGCGTACGGGAATTCCTCGACGCTGGGCAGCACGGGCATGAGAGCCCGCTCCGCCAGCGCGCCGTGACCGATCTCGCGGCGCTTCGGCGAACCGACGCGTCCCGTCTCACCGGTGGAGTACGGCGGGAAGTTGTAGTGGTGCATGTACCGCTTGGTCGTCTCGGGTCCGAGCGAATCGACCTGCTGCGCCATCTTCACCATGTCGAGGGTGGTGACACCCAGGATCTGGGTCTCGCCGCGCTCGAACAGAGCGGAGCCGTGGGCACGCGGAACGATGGCGACCTCGGCCGACAGCGAACGGATGTCCGTGATGCCGCGGCCGTCGATGCGGAACTGGTCGCGCAGGATGCGCTGACGGACCAGCTTCTTCGTCAGCGAGCGGAATGCCGCGCCGAGTTCCTTCTCGCGTCCCTCGAAGTTCGGGGCGACCTGCTCGAGGACCTCGACCTTGACCTCGTCGGTCTTGTCGTCGCGCTCCTGCTTGCCGGCGATGGTCAGCGCCGCGCTGAGCTTCTCCGCTGCGGCGGCCTCGACGGCGGCGAACACGTCGTCCTGGTACGCCGGGAAGACGGGGAAGTCACCGGTGGGCTTGGCCGCCTTGACCGCGAGCTGCTGCTGTGCGGTGCACAGGCGAGCGATGAACGGCTTGGCGGCTTCGAGGCCCTCGGCCACGATCGTCTCGGTGGGAGCCTGTGCGCCACCGTCGATCAGGGAGATCACGTTGTCGGTGGCCTCGGCCTCGACCATCATGATCGCGACGTCGGCGTCGTCACCGCTGCCGGAGACGATGCGACCGGCGACGACCATGTCGAAGACGGCGTTCTCGAGCTGCTCGACGGTGGGGAATGCGACCCACTGGCCGGCCTTGTTCTCGTCCGACGTGATGAGTGCGACACGCACGCCACCGACGGGGCCGGAGAACGGCAGTCCGGCGATCTGGGTGGAGGCCGACGCGGCGTTGATCGCGACCACGTCGTACAGGTCCTGCGGGTTCAGGCTCATCACCGTGACCACGACCTGGATCTCGTTGCGCAGGCCGTCGACGAACGACGGACGCAGCGGCCGGTCGATCAGGCGGCAGGTCAGGATCGCGTCCGTGGAGGGGCGGCCCTCACGACGGAAGAACGAGCCGGGGATGCGGCCCGCGGCGTACATGCGCTCCTCGACGTCCACCGTGAGGGGGAAGAAGTCGAAGTGCTCCTTGGGGTGCTTGCTGGCGCTCGTCGCGGACAGCAGCATCGTCTCGTCGTCCAGGTAGGCGACGACGGCGCCGGCGGCCTGCTGCGCGAGGCGACCGGTCTCGAAACGAATGGTGCGGGTTCCGAAGGACCCGTTGTCGATCACGGCGGTGGATTCGAACACGCCCTCATCGACTTCTACTGCGGAATTCTCTGTCATCTCTTCTTTTCACTTCCCTCTCGTCTTCGCCGTACCCGCGGGGGCGTTCTCACCCTCCTGGCGAGAACTGCGCACCTGAGGGACATCCCCCTCTCGAGTTCTCGGGATGTCACTGTGCGGAGGCGGCCGTCGATCGAAGTCCGCCGGACCGTGTCCGGAAGACCACTACCGAAGACCGACACCACATTCTCGGGTGCATACGGTAGTGCTGCCCTCGGCAGCTAACACCGATAGCCAGCGAGGCCCAGTCTAAGCAAGGCCCCGCCGGCTACCGGAGTGATTTGCGATCGAAATGACCGCGATGTTGCGAAACTCAGCGACGCAGGCCGAGACGCTCGATCAGCGAGCGGTAACGCTCGATGTCGACCTTCTGGACGTACTTGAGCAGACGACGACGGCGTCCGACCAGCAGCAGGAGGCCGCGGCGGGAGTGGTGGTCGTGCTTGTGCATCTTGAGGTGTTCGGTGAGATCGACGATGCGCTTGGTGAGCATGGCCACCTGCGCCTCCGGCGAACCGGTGTCGGTCTCGTGCAGGCCGTACTCGCTCAGAACCTGCTTCTTCTCTGCGGTGGTCAATGCCACTGGTTCACTCCTGGTGATGACGTTCGCGTGCAAGGATCGAAACTCGGCGCGGCCACCGCGAACCGCAGCGCACGCCAGCGGCCTACTTTACCAGCTGAAATGCGGGTGCTTTACCGCACGTCCTCCGATGCCGCGAGGATCGCGCGCGCACGCTCGGCGTCTTTGCCCATCGCGACGATCAGGTCGTCGACGGAATCGAACTTCTCCATCCCGCGGAGTCGCTCGACGAGGTCGACGGCCACGTGCTGGCCGTACAGGTCGGCTTCCCGGTCGAGGACGAAGGCCTCCACGGTGCGCGTCCGCCCGGAGAACGTCGGATTGGTACCCACCGACACGGCAGCCATGTACCGCTCACCGGAGGTGACGGTGCCCAGGTCGACTCCGTGCCCGAGCACGGTGAACCAGGCGGCGTACACGCCGTCCGCGGGAATCGCGGCATACATCGGCGGCGCGACGTTCGCGGTCGGGTAGCCGAGCTGGCGTCCGCGACCGTCGCCGTGGACGACGACGCCCTCGACACGGTGCGGGCGGCCAAGGGCCTCCGTCGCGGCGGCCATGTCGCCGGCGTCCACACAGGAGCGGATGTAGGTGGACGAGAACGTGACCGCATGCTCTGCGAGCAACGTCACACCGTCGACCGCGAAACCGAACCGGTCGCCGATCTGCCGCAGCAGGTCGACGTTGCCCGCGGCCTTCTTGCCGAACGTGAAGTTCTCACCGACGACGACGTCCGCCACGTGCAGGCGCTCCACGAGGATCTCGTGGGCGTACCGCTCCGGCGTCAGCTTCATGAATTCGGCGGTGAACGGCATGACGCAGAACACGTCGATGCCCAGCTCCTCCGCGAGCTCCGCCCTGCGGGCCAGCGTCGTGAGCTGGGCGGGATGACTGCCCGGACGAACCACTTCCATCGGATGAGGATCGAAAGTCATGAGCACGCTGGGTATTCCACGCGTGCGGGCAGCCGCCACCGCTCGACTGATCAATTGGGCGTGACCTCGGTGCACGCCATCGAATACGCCGATCGTGAGAACACAACGACCCCAGTCGGCAGGAACCTCGTCGAGACCACGCCATCTCAGCACGAGTGGCAGCCTACGGTGCCGCGCGCCGATGTTCATCTTCGGACCGGCTGTCCGGCGGTCCGGCGTGGCCGGGAAACGTCACGACCTCGCGGTTCGCGGTCGACGGTGACGTCCCCCGGGGACAGATCAGGTGTGTCGATGTGTCTCGCCGGTAAGACTTGCCTAAGCTCGTTGGCGTGGCCGTGAACAAGAATGACCAGAGCGTGACCGAGGACTCGACCTCCGAGACCGGGGCGCTCTCGGCAGTGGCGCAGGACTACCTGAAGGTCATCTGGACCGTTCAGGAGTGGTCGCAGGAGCGGGTCTCCACGAAACTGCTCTCCGAGAAGATCGGGGTGTCCGCGTCCACCGTGTCGGAGGCCATCCGGAAACTGTCCGATCAGGGCCTCGTCGACCACGCCCGCTACGGGTCGATCGCCCTGACCGAGGCGGGGCGCGTGGCGGCCGTCGGAATGGTCCGCAGGCACCGCCTCATCGAGACGTACCTGGTGCACGAACTCGGCTATGGCTGGGACGAGGTACACGACGAGGCGGAGGTGCTCGAGCACGCCGTCTCGGACCTGATGATCTCCCGGATGGACGCCAAGCTCGGCCATCCCGAACGCGATCCGCACGGCGATCCGATCCCCGCGGTCGACGGGTCGGTGCCCACTCCCCCGGCACGTCAGCTCAGCGACTTCGTCAACGGCGAGAGCGGCCGCATCGCCCGCATCTCGGACTCCGACCCGGCCATGCTGCGGTACTTCGACTCGGTGGGTGTGGCACTGGACGTGACGGTGACGGTGCTGGAGCGACGCGACTACGCCGGCACCGTGTCGGTCCGGATCGGCGTCCAGGAGGACACCGTCGAGCTCGGAAACCCCGCAGCCCAGGCCATCTGGCTGGTGTGAGCCGCTACCTCAGGGTCGCGGGACGGACCACCATCACCGAACTCGCCCGCTTTCCCCGCTCCTGGAGCAGCGCGATCGTGTGCCCACTCGGATCGATCGCGGCGTAGACGCCCTTGATTCCGATCGGCTCGAGCCAGCGACCCTGACTGATCGCTTCGGCCTCGTCCGCGTCGATCTGCCGGTGCGGGAACGCGGTCTGCGCGGCGGCGTCGATGTCGAGACTGACGCCCGGCTCCTCGGCCAACTGTTCCAGCGTGCGCGCGTGCTCGAGGGTGAACGGTCCCACCCGGGTCCGTCGCAGCGACGTGAGATGCCCGCCGACACCGATCAACGCGATCCCCAGATCACGGGCGAGCGCCCGCACATAGGTTCCGGACGAACATTCCACCTCGACGTCGAGGTCGACGAACGTGCCCTCGGTGCGCCTCGCGATCACCTCGAACCGGGACACCGTGACCGACCGGGGCGCGAGTTCGAACTCCTCACCCGCGCGGATCAGCGCGTGCGCCCGCCGGCCGTCCACCTTGATGGCGCTGACGCTCGACGGGACCTGCTGGATGTCCCCGGTGAGGGTGCGCACCTGCGCCGCGATCTCCTCGTCCCTCACGCCGGACGCATCGGCCGACGCGACGACGTCACCCTCGGCGTCGTCGGTGGTGGTGGCCTGCCCCAACCGAATCGTGGCCGTGTACGCCTTGGTCGTCAGCGCGAGGAGCCCCAGCAGCTTCGTCGCCCGCTCCACACCGAGCACCAGCACCCCGGTGGCCATCGGGTCCAGAGTGCCCGCGTGGCCGACCTTCCGGGTGCCGAGTAGCTTGCGACACCGGGCCACCACGTCGTGGCTGGTGACGCCCGCGTCCTTGTCGACGATGAGCAGTCCGGCGCCGACGAGACCGGAAGAGGGCTTTTCACGTGCAGACACGAGGCCCGATTCTGCCAGCCGCCGTCACGGCGTCGAAATCAGTGCACCGCACAGTCCCGAAATCAGTGCACCGCAATGGCAGTGATGATGAGTCCGTCGGACACCATCCACCGTCCGTCGAACGACGCCAGCGGTGGTCCGTCGACGGTCTCCCCGGAGATGAGGAGATCCGAATGGAACGTGCCGGTGCCGTCGCCGGACGCCTCGAACGTGATGTGCGCGTCCTCGAACCCGAGCCACCGGGCGGTGAGCGGGAACCACGCCTTGTACGTGGCTTCCTTGGCGCAGAACAGCAGCCTGTCCCGGTGCACCGGACCGCCGGTCGCCGATCGCCACTGCCCGGAGTCCGCCGCACCCGACAGCCAGTCGCGTTCGGCGGGCAGGCTCACCGCGTCCAGCACCCCGTCGGGCAGCGCGTCGTGCGGTTCGGCGTCGATGCCGACGGACCGCACCTGCATCGCGTAGCCGAGCGCCGCGCCGCGGTAACCGTCGCAGTGGGTGAGGCTTCCGACCACGCCGCGCGGCCACACCGGGGAACCCTTGTCGCCCCGCAGAACAGGGGCCTGGTCCACACCCAGCTTCGTCATCGCGAGGCGGGCGCAGTAGCGTGCGGTGGTGAATTCGCGTCGCCGCTTCTCCACCGCCCGCCCGATCAGCGCCTCCTCCTGCGGGTACGGACGCAGCCCCGCCGGGTCCTCGAACAGTTCGGAGGACACCACGCCGGCCGGCAGAATTCTCTCGATCACAGGGCCCCCCTCGCCCGCATCTTCTCCACTTCGGCTTCCTGTTCGGGAGTGACCTTGAAGTGGCCGCCCCACTTGTTCAGCGTGCCCGGCGGATACTCCGGCACCGGGAGGATCTGCCGCAGCAGGTTGTCCGGGAGTCCCCGCCGCTGCCACTCCCGCGGGTAGCCCAGCGATACCTCCTCGAACCGCACCCCGTCGTAGTAGGTGGTGCGCGGAATGTGCAGATGCCCGTACACGGCGCAGACGGCGTTGTACCGGGTGTGCCAGTCCGCGGTCAGTTCGGTGCCGCACCACAGCGAGAACTCCGGGTACCACAGCACCTGCGTGGGCTGACGCACCAGCGGGAAGTGGTTGATCAGAACGGTGCGGGTGCCGGCGGGGAGGGCGTCCAGCCGGGCCTTCGTCGTCTCGACGCGGTTGCGGCACCAGGCGTCCCGGGTTCCGTACGGTTCGCTCGACAGCAGGAACTCGTCCGTGGCCACCACGTTCTTCTCCCGCGCGATCGCGAGGCCTTCCTCCTTGGTGGTGGCGCCGTCGGGCAGGAACGTGTAGTCGTACAGCAGGAACATCGGGACCAGCGTGACCGGGCCGTCCTCCCCCTCCCACACCGGGAACGGGTCCTCGGGGGTGATGACCCCGATCTCGCGGCACATGGTGACGAGGTAGTCGTAGCGGGCGGCGCCGTGGATCTGCACCGGGTCCTTCGCCGTCGTCCACAGTTCGTGGTTGCCGGGAACCCAGATGACCTGCGCGAAACGACTCCGCAGAAGTTTCAGCGCCCACCGGATGTCGTCGGTCTTCTCCGACACGTCCCCGGCGACGATCAGCCAGTCCTCGGGCGAGTCCGGGTAGATGTCCTCGGTGATCGGGCGGTTTCCCCGGTGCCCCACATGGGTGTCGCTCACCGCCATCAGTTTGGGTGCCACGTCAACCACCTTTCCGATCGTGCTCCGCCGCCGGATCGCTGTCCGATCCGTGCCGTGCCTGCAGGTCGGCCCCGACCACTGCCCAGCGGCCCGATCCGACCCGCCACACGACCGCAAGCATCCGAAGAATTAAGAACACCGTGAGTCCCGTCCAGATTCCCGCCAGGCCCCAGTCGTTCAGCATCGACAGCCAGATCAGTGGCAGGAACCCGGCCAGCGCGCAGGCCAGCGTGGCGTTCCGGAGGAAGGCGACGTCCCCGGCCCCGAGCAGCACTCCGTCGAGCGCGAACACGACGCCGGCCACCGGCATGATCGCGACGAAGAACCACCACGCCACCGCCATCTCGTCGAGCACGGCCCGGTCGGAGGTGAACAGTTCGGGGATCACGCCGTGACCGAGGGCGAAGATCAGGGCGAGTCCGGCCGCGAAGATCGTGGACCACCGGGTGATGCGCCACGACAGTCGCGTGGCGCCTGCAGCGTGCCCGGCACCGAGTGCGGCACCGACGAGCGCCTGCGCGGCGATCGCCAGGGAGTCGAGGGTGAGGGCCACGAGGTTCCACAGCTGCAGTACCACCTGGTGGGCGGCGACCGCGGCGGCGCCGAACCGGGACGCGACGGCGGCGGCCGAGAGGAAGCACGCCTGGAACGCCAGACTACGCAGGATCAGGTCGCGGCCGAGAACCATCTGGGCGCGCATGACGTGCCACCGCGGGCGCAACGGCACCCGCTCCACCACCAGCGCCCCGACGAACAGACTCGCGGACACGGCCTGCCCGGTCACGTTCGCGACCGCCGAACCCTCGAGTTCCAGCCGCGGCGCGCCCCACAATCCGTACACCAGCACCGGGCAGGCCACAGCCGACACGACCAGACCGGCGATCACGAAACGCAGGGGCCGCACCGTGTTCTGCACACCCCGCATCCAGCCGTTGCCCGCCATCGCGATGAGGATCAGCGGGGCGCCGAACACCGCGATCCGCAACCAGCTCCCGGCGGCCGCCGCGATGTCGGAGCCA
Organism: Rhodococcus koreensis; assembly: GCF_017068375.1. Classification (NCBI taxonomy): domain Bacteria; kingdom Bacillati; phylum Actinomycetota; class Actinomycetes; order Mycobacteriales; family Nocardiaceae; genus Rhodococcus; species Rhodococcus koreensis. The sequence goes on along the minus strand of NZ_CP070609.1, from coordinate 7,927,798 downwards.
CCCGCTATCGCCGACGTGACCGGGCGTCCGAACAGCTGGACCAGCGCGATCACCAGCGCGCCGATGCCCAGTGCCAGCCAGGTGGCCTGGACACCCTCCCGGACCGCGCCGCGCTCGTCGCCGGCCCCGTGCATGCGGGACGCGCGCGCCGTCGTGCCATAGGACAGGAACGTCAGCTGGGTGCTGACCTGGGCGAGAATGAGGCCACCGACGGCAAGACCCGCGAGCGCCAGCGCACCCAGACGGCCGACGACAGCGATGTCGAAGAGCAGATAGATCGGTTCGGCCGCGAGCACACCGAGCGCCGGCAACGCCAGCCCGAACACCGTCCGGGCGGTCGCGTCGCCCGTGACTTCCGAAACCTCAGCCAACGATTTCGGACCTCAGCCGAGCGATTCGACGAGCGAGTTCACGATCTCGTCCGCAGAGTTCACGGCCGTGTAGCCGGCGGCGAACCGGTGACCGCCGCCGCCGAGGTACCCGGCGACGACCGAGACGTCCACGTCGGATTTCGACCGCAGCGACACCGACCACGTGCCGTCCACCGCCTCCTTGAGGACGGCCGCGACCTCCGCCTCGGACGTCGTCCGGACGATGTCGATGACGCTCTCGATCTCTTCCGAGCGCAGATCCCCGACGTAGGCCTGCCGGATGACGGCGTAGACGAGTCCCCGCCCGCCCGCCGCCTCCGGGACGAGCGTCGCCGATCCGAGCACCGACGACAGCATCGGCAGCCAGCCGAACGGGTGGGTGTCGAGCAGGCGACGGGCGATGCGGGCCCCGTCGATGCCGGTGGCGAGGAGCCGCTCCGCGAGGGTGTGGGTGCCGGGCTGCACCCAGCGGAACGAACCGGTGTCGGTCACGAGACCCGCGTACAGGCAGTGCGCGAGGTCTGCGTCGATGTCCACACCCCACACGTCGAACATCTGCGCCACGACAGCGGTCGTCGACTCCGCCGACTCGTCGATCAGGTTCATGCGACCGAACCGGGTGTTGGACCGGTGGTGATCGATGACGAGGGTCTCCCCCGCGTTCGCGAGCCGGCCGGCGAGCTTCCCGAGACGTCCGGCGCTCCCGCAGTCGACGGTCACGAGCAGATCGACGTTGCGGCGCACCTGGTCCGCGGGCACCAGCAGGTGGGTGCCCGGCAGTTCCCGCATCGACTCCGGCAGTTCATCGGGCGCGCCGAACGCGACCTGCACCGGAATCCCTTTGCGCTCGAGCACCAATGCCAGGGCGAGTCCACTGCCGATCGTGTCGGCATCGGGTTGGACGTGACACAGAATCGTCACCGACGTCGCGTTCTCGAGAACGGCGACCGCTTGCGGCAGAAACACCTCGTGACGATCGAGATCAGACAGGGACGTCTCCTGAGTGTGGGTCATGTCGGTTCGTGTCAGTCCGCCTGGCGGGACCGGGACGGCTCGTCGACTTCGGCGTCGTCCGCGTCCTCGACTCGGGGTTCCTTGTACGGGTCGGGGTCGCCGGCCGGGGACGCACCGGCCGCGACCCGCGCGACCTCGTCGTCGGCGGCGCGAGCGCGGGCGAGGAGTTCCTCCATGTGCCGCGCCGTGTCGGGGACCGTGTCCGCGACGAACGTCAGCGTGGGCGTGAACCGGACTCCGGTGCCTGCGCCCACCTTCGAGCGCAGAACACCCTTCGCCTTCTCCAGTCCCGCAGCCGCGGACACGAGGTCCGGTTCGGACTCGAGGTCGGCGCCCATCACGGTGTAGTAGACAGTGGCGTCGTGAAGGTCGGCCGTCACCTTGGTATCGGTGATCGTGACGAACGCCAGGCGAGGGTCCTTGATTTCGTGGTCGATCGCCGTCGCGACGATCGTGCCGATGCGCTTGGCGAGTTTGCGTGCCCGGGCGGGATCCACCATGACAATCAGACTCCTCTCCCTGGCCGCTGGATAAGTTGTGAAGTTGCGGTGTAGCTGTAGTTCATTCTGCACGCCGGGCCGCGCATGCGGCGGGGCGGGCAAGGCGCTCCGAATCAGTCCTCGGGGCCGAAAATCCTCCGCCGGACCGCAAGGAGTTGCAGTTCCGGCATCCCGGCGACGTGCCGTTCGCACGTGTCGAGCACCTCGTGTACGTGATCGACCGCCGAACTCGCCATCGTGACGCCGAGCATCGACCGGCGGTACCGATCCTGTTCCCCGGTCTCCGCCGCCGAGACGCCGTAACGTCGCAGCTCCGCCAGAACCGGTTTGACCATTGCACGTTTCTCTTTCAGAGATCGCACGTCACCGAGCAAGATGTCGAGCTCGAGCGCACCGACGTACAAACTTTCCTCCTTCGGGGAGACGTGCGCTCCCCCGGCCGATCGACTCGGCCGGAGAAGCGCACGCCGGATGACGCTGCTGCGTCACCCCAAACGGATGGCGACTAGTCGCGCGGCTTTTCCCGAAGCTCGTAGGCCTCGATGACGTCACCGACCTTGATGTCGGAGTAGGTGAGCGTCAAACCGCACTCGTAACCCTCGCGTACCTCGACAGCGTCCTCCTTCTCCCGCTTCAGCGAGGAGATGGTGACGGTCTCGGCGACAACCGTGTTGTCACGCAGCAGCCGGGCCTTCGCATTGCGACGGATGGTACCCGAGGTGACGAGGCAACCGGCAATGTTGCCGACCTTGGACGAACGGAACATCGCGCGGATCTCCGCCTTGCCCAGCTCGACCTCTTCGTAGATCGGCTTGAGCATGCCCTTGAGAGCCTTCTCGACCTCGTCGATGGCCTGGTAGATCACCGAGTAGTACCGGATGTCGACGCCCTCGCGGTTCGCCAACTCGGTCGCCTTGCCCTCGGCGCGCACGTTGAACCCGATGATGATCGCGTTCGACGCAGCGGCCAGGTTGACGTTGGTCTCGGTGACGCCACCGACACCGCGGTCGATGACCCGCAACTGCACCTCGTCGTCGATCTCGATGCCGTGCAGCGCCTCTTCCAAGGCCTCCACGGTTCCCGAGTTGTCGCCCTTGAGGATGAGGTTGAGCTGCGACGTCTCCTTGAGAGCCGAATCCAGGTCCTCGAGGCTGATGCGCTTGCGACTCTTCGCGGCCAGAGCGTTGCGCTTCCGCGCATTGCGCCGGTCGGCGATCTGACGGGCGATGCGGTCCTCGTCGACCACGAGCAGGTTGTCGCCTGCACCGGGGACCGACGTGAAGCCGACCACCTGGACGGGACGCGAGGGCAGGGCCTCGAGCACGTCGTCGCCGTGCTCGTCGACCATGCGGCGCACACGTCCGTATGCGTCGCCGGCCACGATCGAGTCGCCGACCCGCAGCGTTCCGCGCTGGATGAGCACGGTCGCGACGGGGCCGCGTCCACGGTCGAGGTGCGCCTCGATGGCGACACCCTGAGCGTCCATGTCCGGGTTGGCCCGCAGGTCCAGGGCGGCGTCCGCCGTCAACAGCACTGCTTCGAGCAGCGCGTCGATGTTGGTGCCCTGCTTCGCCGAGATGTCGACGAACATGGTGTCTCCGCCGTATTCCTCGGTGACCAGTCCGTACTCGGTGAGCTGCTGCCGGATCTTGTCCGGGTTCGCGCCTTCCTTGTCGATCTTGTTCACCGCGACCACGATCGGCACGTCGGCCGCCTGGGCGTGGTTGATCGCTTCCACCGTCTGCGGCATGACGCCGTCGTCGGCGGCGACGACCAGGATCGCGAGGTCGGTGGCCTTGGCACCACGGGCACGCATGGCCGTGAAGGCCTCGTGACCGGGGGTGTCGATGAACGTCACGAGACGCTCGTTGCCGTCGAGCTCGGTCAGCACCTGGTAGGCACCGATGTGCTGCGTGATGCCGCCGGCCTCGCCCTCACGGACGTTGGCCTTGCGGATCGTGTCGAGCAGTCGGGTCTTACCGTGGTCGACGTGGCCCATGACGGTGACCACCGGCGGCCGGGACTCGAGGTCCTCTTCGCCGCCCTCGTCCTCGCCGTAGGTGAGGTCGAAGCTGTCGAGCAGCTCGCGGTCCTCGTCCTCCGGGCTGACAACCTGGACGACGTAGTTCATCTCGCCGCCGAGCAGTTCCAGCGTCTCGTCGTTGACCGACTGGGTCGCCGTCACCATCTCGCCGAGGTTGAACAGTGCCTGCACCAACGCTGCGGGGTTCGCGTCGATCTTCTCCGCGAAGTCCGACAGGGAAGCACCGCGGGCGAGGCGAATGGTCTCGCCGTTGCCACGGGGCAACCGCACGCCGCCGACGGCGGGCGCCTGCATGGAATCGTATTCCTGGCGCTTCTGCCGCTTCGACTTGCGACCACGACGCGGGGCGCCACCGGGACGACCGAAGGCACCTGCTGCCGCACCGCGCTGACCGGGGCGTCCACCGCCACCGGGACGACCGCGGAAACCACCTGCGGGTGCTCCGCCACCGGGCGCGCCTGCGCCGGCACCGGGGGCTCCGCCGCCGCGGTATCCACCGCCGCCGCCACCGGGACGACCGCCGGGGGCTCCGCCGGGACGGCCGGGACGACCGCCGGGAGCGGGACGTGCCGAACGAGCGGGCATCGCGCCCGGGTTGGGGCGAGGAGGCATCGAGCCGGGGCTGGGACGAGGTCCACCCTGACCCGGTGCCGGACGGGGACCGCCCTGGCCGGGAGCCGGACGGGGTCCACCCTGACCGGGAGCCGGACGAGGACCGCCCTGACCCGGTGCCGGACGAGGTCCACCCTGGCCGGGAGCCGGACGGGGTGCACCCGGACGCGGCGCGCCGGGAGCGGGACGGGGTGCCGGACGCTCGGCCGGAGCCGAGGAGTACGGGTTGTTACCGACGCGCGGGGGCTTCGGGCCGGGACGGGGTCCGCCGGGCTTGGCGCCCGTGGACGGAGCCGCGGGAGCACTGGCCGCCGCCGGGGCGGCCGGGGCTGCGGGTGCGGCCGGAGCCGGGGCAGCCGGGGTGGGGCGACCGGGCTTGGGAGCATTGCTCGCCGGTGCAGCCGGGGTGACTGCGCTCGCTGCGGGTGCGGCCGGTGCCGGGGCCTGAGCCTCGGGAGTGGGCGCGGGTGCTGCTGCAGCGGGTGCGGCCGGAGCCGGGGCTGCCGGCTTGGGGCCGGGACGGGGTCCGCCCGGCTTGGCCGAGGTCACGGGGGCGCTCGGCGCGGGCGCGCCGGGCTTGGCAGCCGGACGGGCTGCGGAATCGGCCGACTTCGCCGACGGGAAGGACTCCCGCAGACGCCTGGCGACGGGCGCCTCCACTGTGGAGGACGCCGACTTCACGAACTCGCCCTGCTCCTTGAGCGTTGCGAGTAGTTCTTTACTTGTGACACCGAGTTCTTTAGCCAACTCGTGCACGCGGGCCTTGCCTGCCACTGCTCTCCTCACTGATGAGGTCGAGCAGGAGGCTCCCCTGAGAGGGGCCCGCACGACCTCGGGTTATCTCCGATGGACGATCATCGCTGGTGCTTCACGGTGTGCTCATGAGTGCTTGTGCCTGTTCTGTTCGAGAGGTACTGCTCTGGGTGGGTGCCCTGCGCGTACCCAGTGGTCGACTTCTGACGTGTCGACACTTCCGGACACTCGCAGCGCTCTGCCGAATGCTCGGCGTCGTTCCGCGAGACTCAGGCAAACCTCGACGGGGTGCAGCCACGCACCTCGACCGGGAAGCCTGCGCCTCGGGTCCGGGGCGAGAACATGACCTTGCGGCCCGCTCTCACTAACCACAACCCTGAGCAGATCGACAGCCAGCGCGCGCTCCCTACATCCTATGCATGTTCGGACCGGTGAACCGGTAGGAACGCGCGCGGAATCGGGATGCTCATGCTGAACCATTGACCACTCTACCGCCGACTTGCCCCGATCTCCGCATTCCCGGCTCAACGACTGGTCGCGGCGGGTCCGCCTGCCGACTCGGGAGCGGGTGCGGCGTCACTGCGGATATCGATTCGCCACCCGGTCAAGCGCGCAGCAAGACGGGCATTTTGCCCTTCCTTGCCGATGGCGAGGGACAGCTGGAAGTCGGGGACGACGACACGCGCGGCCCGGGCCTCCGGATCCACGACAGTGACGGAGACCACTTTCGACGGTGACAGCGCGTTGCCGACGAACCGGGCCGGGTCGTCGTCGAAGTCGATGATGTCGATCTTCTCGCCGGCGAGCTCACTCATCACGTTGCGCACCCGCTGACCCATCGGCCCGATGCATGCGCCCTTCGCATTCAGCCCCTGCACCCGCGACTGGACGGCGATCTTCGACCGGTGGCCTGCCTCCCGGGCGACGGCGATGATCTCGACCGAGCCGTCCGCGATTTCCGGAACCTCGAGCGCGAACAGTTTGCGCACGAGGTTCGGGTGGGTGCGCGACAACGTGATCTGCGGCCCGCGCTGCCCGCGGGCGACACCGACGACGTAACACTTGAGCCGCTCGCCGTGTTCGTAATTCTCCCCGGGCACCTGCTCGGCGGGCGGGATCAGGCCCTCGGCGCCGCTGGCCTCGCTCCCGATCCGCACCACGACCATGCCGCGCGAGTTCGCCCTCGTGTCGCGCTGGATCACGCCGCCGACGATCTCACCCTCATGGGTGGAGTACTCGCCGAAGCTCCGCTCGTGCTCGGCGTCGCGCAGCCGCTGGAGAATGACCTGGCGCGCGGTGGTCGCCGCGATCCGGCCGAAACCTTCCGGGGTGTCGTCCCATTCCTCGCCGACCATGTTGCCGTCGGAGTCGACGTCGTGCGCCATCACCCGCACGATGCCGCTCTTGGTGTCGACGTCGATCCGGGCGTGCTGCCGATGCCCCTCGGTGTGCCGGTAGGCGGTGAGCAGCGCCGTCTGGATGGTCGAGATGACGGTCTCGATCGAGATGCCCTTGTCGGCTTCGATGGCGCGTAGCGCCGCAATGTCGATATTCACTTGTCCAGCCCCTCTACTACTTCATCTTCCGACGCGTCTGCGTCCGCAGGTGCCACGCGACCCTCGGGTATTCCGCCGGCGAGTTCCAGCTCCCTCGGGTCGGGTTTCGAGAATTCCACCTGCACAACAGCTTTCTGAATGTCCGGGAGCGCGATGCGCCGAACGTCCGGACCGGTGCGCGAGCCGATCACCACCGCGACCGAGTCGCCGTCGAGGGCCCCGATCCGGCCCACGACGGTCTCGTGCGCGAGGTCGATCCGGGCCTTGCGGCCGCGGGCCCGCTGCCAGTGCCGCTCGTGCGTGAGCGGCCGGTCGATGCCGGGAGACGTGACCTCGAGCGTGTACGGGGACTCCCCGAAATCGGACACCGAGTCGAACACCTCGGAGATCTCGTGGCTGAGGTTCGCGACCGCGTCGAGTTCGAGCCCGGCGTCGCTGTCCACCATGATCCGGACTGCGCTGTGCCTGCCCGCGAGGGTGACCGCAACGTCCTCCAAGTCGTAGCCCTGGCGTTGGACCAGATCGGAGATGAGCTCCGTCACCCTCTCCTTGGATGGAACCGGCATCGGGGAAGCTCCTCGTTTCAGTTGTCGCTCGTCGTGTGTCGTGGTCTGCAGGTCACCGTGCCGCACAGGGCAGCACCTCGAACCCGTCGGGACGGGTTCGAGCATCTAAGAGTAACGCCGATTCGAGGCGCCCGTGACCAGCCCCGGTGCTCGATTCCCGGGATCGCGGCCCGACCTGGCACCATGGACCGGTGCTCATGCCCACCGTCTCCCGGCCCCCGACATCCGGTCCGGCCGTGTCCCGGCGCACCGCTCTCCGGTTCGCAGCAGCCTCCGCGTTCGGCGTCGCGAGCGTCCCCGTGCTGGCGGGATGCGCAGACGGCGAGGACGCCGACACCGAGGTCGATTCACTGGTCGCGCAGTCGCGTCTGGCGCGTCGCGACGCCGCGGGCGCGGCGGCGACCATCGCACTACTGCCCGACCGCGGCGCGGCACTCGAACTCGTCCGCGCCCAGCGCACCGCGCACGCCGACGCGTTGGACGCCGAAATCGCCAGGGCCGCGGGAACTTACCCGGACGGCACCGCGCCGACCACATCCGCTCCCCCGTCGGCGACACCGACCGCACCCGCGCCTCCGCCCGGTCTCGAGCAATTGCGGGCCGACCTGGCCGAGTCGCAGCGCAGTGCAGCCGACTCGGCACGCGCGCTGACCGCGTACCGCGCGGGACTGTGTGCGTCGATCAGCGCCGCGTGCGGAACGTACCTGGCGGTGGTGCTGCCGTGACGACACCCACCGAAGCCGAGAGCAGGAGCCTCGGCGACGCGCTGGCCGCCGAACATTCCGCGGTGTTCGCCTACGGGGTGGTCGCCGCCTTCTCGAATCCCACGCGGGCGGCGCAGGTGGCCACCGCCGCCGCGGCCCACCGGGCCCGCCGGGACGAACTCCTGGACACGCTGACCGCGGCGGGTCTGACGGCCCCGGCCGCCGAAGCGGGCTACACGCTGCCGTTCCCGGTCACCGACCCGATCACCGCCGCGCAACTCGCGGCCCAGGTCGAGGCGGACACCGCGGTCGCGTGGCGGGCGGTCGTCGAACACGGCGAGACGGCGGACACCCGGACGCTCGGCGTGACCGCGCTGACCGACGCCGCCGTCCGGGAGGCCACCTGGCGGGTGGCACTCGGAACCGATCCGGTGGTCGACCCGTTTCCCGGCCAACCCTGACACGGAGGTTCCCGCCCACCGGGATTGTGCCCCCACCCGGCGCGCTCCCGGCTTAGCGTCTCTCCCGACACACTGAACGGCAACGGGAGGACGGCGGCGTGGACGAACGCTCGGTGGAGCAGCGTGTGGCGGACCTGGAGCGGGTGACCGCGATCAAGGCCCTCAAGTACCGCTACTGGCGAGCGTGCGACGGCAAGGATCCGGACGCGTTCCGTGCCTGCTTCGTCGCGTCCGGGGCGTCCGTCGACTTCGGCCCCCTCGGCCGGTTCGACGACGCCGACCGGCTCACGGACGTCTTCCGCAGGATCGCGCTCCACGAGGTGGACGGCAAGCACGTGATCCTGGACATGCACCACGGCTTCCATCCGGATATCGTGCTGCGCGGCGACACCGAGGCGACCGGTACGTGGACGCTGCAGTTCCGCCAGGTCGATCTGCTGAAGCGGACGGAAACCGTGTCCGCCGGCGAGTACGACGACGCCTACCGCTTCGAGGACGGCGAATGGCGAATGTCGCGATGCCACTTCACCACTCGATGGTCGATCACCCGCCCGCTCACCGAGGACACGGTGGTCGTCCAGTGAGCGCCGGGGTAGCACTGGTCACCGGGGGAAGCCGCGGCGTCGGCAAGGGCGTCGCGACCGCGCTGGGGGCCGCCGGGTGGACTGTCTACGTCACCGGACGCGGCCCGGTGACCGCGGACAGCCCGCTGTCGGCGTCCGCGCGGGCGGTCACCGACGCCGGGGGCACCGGCATCGCGGTGGCGTGCGATCACCGCGTCGACGAGGAGGTGCACGCCCTGTTCGCCCGGATCTCGGACGAGCAGTCAGGCCGACTCGACCTGCTGGTCAACAACGTGTGGGCCGCCCCCGCGGGATTCGGCGGGTTCAGCACACCGTTCTGGGAACGGCCCCTCGGCGACTGGGACTCGCTGATCGGCGTCGGACTGCGCGCCCATTACGTCGCGTCCGTGGAGGCAGCGCGGTTGATGGTGCCCCGGCGGTCCGGGTTGATCGCGAACATCTCGTCGTTCGGGACCCGGGGACATCTCCACTCGGTGCTCTACGGCATGTCCAAGGCCGGGTTGGACAAGATGGCCAGCGACATGGCGGCGGAGCTGGCTCCGCACGACGTCCGTGCGGTCTCGCTGTGGCCGGGCATCGTGCGCACGGAGATGATCGTCGCCAGCGGGATGGAGACCATTGCCGGCTTTCCCGTGGCGGACGCCGAGTCTCCCGAGTTCGTCGGCGAGGTGATCTGCGCCCTCACCGCGGACCCCACCCTGCCGGACCGCAGCGGCCACACCTTCGTGACGGCGGAGCTGGCCGTCGAATACGGCATCACCGACACGCAGGGCCGCACCCCGCCGTCGCACCGGGAACCGTTCGGCGGCGGTCCCCTGTTCTGAGCCGTGGCCGTCAGTTCACGTCACGGCGGCGGACGAGCCAGATCGTGCCTGCCGCGAACGCGGCGACGTAGGCGGCCAGGACGAGCACCGACGTGCTGCCGTCGAGGATGTTCAGGACTCCCGGGGTGGTGTCGCCGCCGAAGTCGCGCAGTGAGCCTGCCAGCGAGCCCGCGGCGGTGCCGGGGAGGAAGTCCGTCACCACCGACACGGTGTCGAGGACGGCGGCGACTCCGCGGAGCAGGTTTTCGACCACCAGCACCCACACGAGGCCGAGACCGACGGACAACGCGGGCCCCCGCGCGAGGGCGCCGACGAGGACACCCGCCGCGGTCCACATGGCGAGGATGAGCATCCCGGAGGCGAGCGCCTTCAGCATCGCCGAGGCGGCAGGCAGATTCGCCGGTTCCGATTCGACCGCGGCGATGACGGTGGCCACCCCGACGTCGACGGCCGCCACGGTGAGGACGAGTCCGATCACCACGGTCAGCAGCGCGAGGAGGGTTCCGGCGAGCGCGGCCGATCGCGAAGGGCCCTGGGTGAACACGGTCTTCCACGTCCCCCACCCATAGCCGCTGCCGATGGTGAGCGCGCCGAGGATGAGCATCAGCGCACCCCCGAACATGGCCATGCCCTGGGTGAACACCTGGGGCACCGCCGAGGGCAGCATCTGCGCGAGCAGCACGTCCGGGGGCGCCGACGACGCCATGTCGGTGGTGCCGCCGGTCTTGAACGTGATGTAGTTGAACAGATAGACGAAGACCAGGTTCAGCACGATCCACGCGGCGAGCAGCACCCACATCGACGGCCACTGCCGCAGTCGGAGAAGCTCTGCTCGCGTGCCGGCGATCACTGCATTCATGACATTCTCCTCGGTTCGTTGCTCGCCGTGCGGTCGCCGGGATTGCTGTCGGACGTCATCGCGAAGAAGACGTCCTCGAGCGATCGCTCCCGCCGGGACAACTCGTACAGGTCGATTCCCGCGTCGACGAGAACACGGGCCACCTTCGGGGCCAGTTCGGGCGACACGGCGACGGCGAGCGCGTCACCCACTGTGTCGACGACGTCGCGCCCCAGCAGTTCCGCGAGCACCGCCGCGGCCCGTTCCCGCGGATCGGCGCGTACCAGCAGGCTGGTGCCGCCGCGCAGTTCGGCGACGGTGGACTGCGCGATCAGCTCGCCGCGTGAGATCACGCCGACGCGATCGCAGATCTCCTGCACCTCGCTGAGCATGTGGCTGGACAGCATCACGGAATGCCCGGAATCGGCGAGTTCGACTATCAGTTCCCGCATCTCGGCCATCCCCGCCGGGTCGAGACCGTTGGTGGGTTCGTCGAGGATCAGCAGATCGGGTTCGCCGAGGAGTGCGGCCGCGACACCGAGTCGCTGCTTCATCCCGAGCGAGTAGGTGCGGAACCGGTCGTGTCCGCGATCGCGCAGGCCCACCCGGTGCAGCGCGGATTCCACCGCATCGTCCGGCAGCCGGCGGTATCTGCTCAGCACCCGCAGGTTGTCGCGCCCGGACAGGTATGGGAAGAAGCCGGGGCCTTCGATCAGCACACCGGTGCGCGCCGCCACCGCGCTGTCACCGGGTGCGCACCCGAAGAGCGTCGCGGTCCCGGAGGTCGGCCGGACGAGGCCCGTGAGCATGCGCAGTGTGGTGGTCTTGCCTGCGCCGTTCGGTCCGAGGAACCCGTACACCTCGCCCGCCCGCACGGTCAGGCTGACGGCGTCGACCGCCGCGTGTTCGCCGTAGCGTTTGGTCAACCTGTCGGTGACCACGATGTCGGAAGTCATGGCTCCAGCCTCGGCCCCGCGGACGGCGCGCACATCCGCCTGCGCGCGTCTTCTCGCGTACGTGCCGCGGACGATGACAGCGTCGCCGGATCGGGTCTACGTTCGGGTGGTGCACACCGACCGGAGGGACACGTCGATCGCCCCGCGGGACGTCCTGATCGCCCTGGGCGTCGCAATCGTGCAGGTCGTCGGCAGTGTCGGCGCCAACCACAACCAGTCGTGGGCGACGCCGCTGGACGCGGCGGGCTTCGTGTTGCTGGTGTGCGGTCCGCTCGCACTGCTCTTCCGGCGACGGTCGCCGGTCACGGTCCTGCTCGTCGTCCTCGCCGTCACGGTCCTGTACGTCGTCCGGGGTTACGGGTACGGCCCGGTGTTCCTGTCGCTCGTGGTCGCGTTCCTCGGCGCGGCGACGGCCGGGTCGCGCTGGCGCACGTATCCGATCCTCGCGGTCGGTTACGTGATGATCGTCTTCGCCGTGCCCGCCGTCTCGGCCGCCGAGGCTCCGTCGCTCCTCGCCCTCACCGGCATCGCGGCCTGGCTGCTGGTGCTCCTTGCCGCCGCCGAGATCATCCGTCAGCGCCGCGGGACGCTCGACGCCCACAGGCAACGCGCCGAGGCGGCGCAACGCAGCACCCTGGACGAGCAGCGCCGCCGGGCCAGCGAGGAGCGGCTCGCGATCGCCCGCGAGCTGCACGATGTTCTGGCACACAGTCTTTCGCTCATCAACGTGCAGGCGTCGGTCGCACTCGAGCTGTGGGACAGCAGACCCGAACAGTCACAGGAGGCACTGTCCGCGATCAAGGTCGCGAGCCGTGACGCGATCGGCGACGTCCACGCGCTGCTGGCATCGCTGCGCGGCGAAGACAGCCCGCCCACCGCGCCCACCGCCGGGATCGGGGACCTGGACGGTGTGGTCGAGCGTGCCCGCGCCGCGGGTCTTGCGGTGACGACGATCGTCGAGGGCGCACCGCGGCCGTTGCCCGCCGTGGTCGACGTCGCTGCCGCGCGCATCGTGCAGGAGTCGCTGACCAATGTGGCCCGCCACTCCGGCGGCTCGTCGGCCGATGTCACGGTGACGTACTCGCCCACGTCCGTCCGCGTCCGGATCGACGACGACGGACGGGGCCCGGACGGCGCGTCGGCCGGTGGCGGCGGCAACGGCATCCCCGGCATGCGGGAACGCGCCCGCGCCCTCGGCGGTGAACTGACCGCCGGGAGCGGGCCGGGTGGCGGCTTCCGGGTGCAGGCGACGCTCCCCCTCGGGCACGACATGGTTGACCGGGCATGACGATTCGCGTACTCGTCGCCGACGACCAGGCCCTCGTGCGGGCGGGTTTCGCCGCCCTGCTCGACGCCCAGCCGGACATCACCGTGGCCGGTCAAGCCGAGAACGGCGAGCAAGCGGTGAGCCTGACCCGGACGCTGGTTCCCGACGTCGTCCTCATGGACATCCGGATGCCGGTGCTCGACGGACTGGAGGCGACCCGGCGTATCGCCGCCGATCCCGCGCTGTCCGGCGTGCGGGTGGTGGTGCTCACCACGTTCGAACTGGACGAGTACGTCTTCGAGGCGATGCGCGCGGGGGCGACGGGTTTCCTGGTCAAGCACACCGAACCCGCCGAACTGGTGCGGGCGGTCCGCGTGGTGGCCGACGGGGATGCCCTGCTGTCGCCGTCTGTGACGCGGAAACTGGTCGCGGAGTTCGCGACCCACGCCAAACGGCCGCCGCACTCCGGCCGCCTCGACGACCTCACCGATCGTGAACGCGAGGTGATGCTCCTGATCGCCGAGGGCCTCACCAACGCCGAGATCGGCTCGCGACTGTTCCTGAGCCCGGCCACCGCCCGCACGCACGTCAGCCGGATTCTGCTGAAACTCGGCGCCAGGGACCGCACACAACTGGTGGTCATGGCGTACGAGTGGGGCCTGGTCCGGCCGGGCTGGCAGGACTGACGCCCGGTCCGGCCCCATCACATCGACGCCAGGACCGCCTTCGACCGTCCCGGCATGAGGGCGGCGGCGACGACCGCGACCGCCACGGACCCGGCTCCCACGTACAGCGCCGGCGCGAGGGCGTCGATGTACCCGGTCGGTGTGAGGCTGCCGCCCGCACCGAGGAACACCGCGGTCAGCAGCGCGATCCCCAGCGCGACTCCGATCTCCCGGAGCGTCGCGTTGGTCGAACTGGCCGTGCCGTGGTCGGCCTCGGGCATGTCGGCGAGGACGGCGGTCGCGTTGGGGGCGAACGTCAGACCCATTCCCGCGCCGGCCATCACGAACGCCGGAACCATGCTGCCGTAGGTGGCGCCGGGAACGATGAGCGACGCCATCCAGAGCAGTGACAGTCCCTGTAGCACCAGTCCGGTGACGAGGAGCGTCCGGACGCCCAGCCGAGGCGCGAGCAACCCCGCGATCGGCGCCACCACCATGGGTGCCGCCGTCCACGGCAGCGTCCTCAGGCCGGCCTCGAACGGGGAATACCCCATGACGATCTGGAGGTACTGCGACAGGAGGAAGACGGCACCCATCATTCCCAGCGTGAACGTCAGCCCGATCACGTTGGCCAGGGAGAACTGACGGGACCGGAACAACCGCAGCGGCATCACGGGAAACGGTGTGCGCAACTCGCGCACCACGAACGCCGCGAGCAGCACCACCGCTGCGACGAGGGCACCGAGAACAGTGGCACTGGTCCAGCCGTCGTCGTTGCCGTGCACGATGCCCCAGACTCCGAGGAACACCGCGGCCCCGGCCAGTACGACGCCGAGCGGATCCAGCGATTGCCGCTTCCCCTTCGACTCGCCGAGCGCGTAGAGCGCCAACGGGATCGCGACCGCGGCGACGGGAACGTTGATCCAGAACACGGCCTGCCACGACACCCCGTCGACGACGGCGCCGCCGATCACCGGGCCGAGAGCGATTCCGAGCCCCGAGACGCCGCCCCAGATCCCGATGGCGAGGGCTCGCTTGGCGAGCGGCACGGCCCCGGCGAGCAGGGTGAGCGAGAGCGGCATGATCGCGGCCGCGCCGACACCCTGGACGGCCCGCGCCGCGATCAGCATCTCGGAGGTGGTCGACAGCGCCGAGGCGATCGATGCCAGCGCGAAGAGCACTATGCCCCAGAGGAATACACGCCGGCGCCCGAGCCGGTCGCCCAGCGCCGACAGCGTCAGCATCAAGGTCGCGAAGGCCAGCGTGTAGGCGTTCAGGAACCACTGCAACTGCCCCACCGACGCATTCAGGTCGCGTTGGATCACCGGCAGGGCGCTGGTCATCACGAGGTTGTCGAGGGTGGCCATGAACATCGGGATCGAGGCGGCGGCGATCGCCAGCCACACCGGCACCGTCCGGCCGCGGAGATGCCCCGGGGGCGGCGCCGCCGATTCGTGGTCGAGGCGTTCGGAGAGTGTCGTCATGACGGGACCTCACATCCGAGTCGTGGGTAGAGGAAACCAGAAGTTGTAAGCATCAGATGATTACTTATTTCGGAGACTAGTAATCAACTGATAACATGTCAACATGGCCTCGCCCGTGAAACAGACCCGCATGAGCGCGACGGAACGGCGTGAACTCGTACTGGCCGCCGCCTCCCGCGCGTTCGCCAGGGACGGCTATCACGGCACCAGCACCGACGCCGTCGCACGCGAGGCCGGGGTGTCGCAGCCGTACGTGGTGCGCATGTTCGGTTCGAAATCGCGGCTGTTCGCCGATGTCTTCGACCGCGCGATGTCCCGGATTCTCGAGACCTTCGAACCCTGGTTCGACGGTGTCGCCGCCGACCCCGAGAACGACGAATCGTGGCTCCCGATGGGCGTCGCGTACACCGAATTGCTCGAGGACCGCGACCTCCTGCTCGTGATGATGCACGGCTTCACGTCCGGCGCGAACCCGGAGATCGGCGCACTGGCGCGCGACTGGATGTCCCGGCTCTACACACAGATCCGCACACGCACCGGCTGCAGCCCCGAACGGGCCCGCACCTTCATCGCCAACGGAATGCTGCTCAACACCCTGCTCGCCATGCAGGTACCCGAACATGCCGGGCAGGATCCGGCGCTCGAGGAACTCGCCGTGTGCGCATTCGGCAACACCCTGGACGCCGCAAGCTCCGAGAACTGATCCGTGATCGGCGATTTCCGCTCTTGATCTTGCTCATCGGACACACGGCGGGGCACGATGGAAGCGTGCGGAAGGGGTGTAGCCGTGGACCGAGCCGTTGAGTCTCGACTGAGCTATTCCGACAGGGAGGGTCACCACCACACCGTGGACCTCTCCCCCACTTCCGCGCGCGTCACGATCGGACGGTCGCCCGGCTCCGATCTACTCCTCACGGAGGACGACGAGGTCTCGCGACTCCACGCCGTGCTCGAATGCGTCGGCTCGCACTGGACCATCCTCGACGACGGACTCTCCCGTAACGGCACGTTCGTCAACGGCGAGCGACTCGCGGGCAGGCGCCGGCTCCGGCAGGGCGACAGCATCCGCATCGGCGGAACCAAGATCCGGTACCTGGAATTCGGCGGCGCTCTCGACGAGGCCACCCGGATGGGGACCGACATGCCCGACGTCCGGTCCCTGACCGACACCCAGCGGGCGGTCCTCACGGCGCTGTGCCGGCCGTACAAGCACGGCGCCGCGTTCGCGAATCCCGCGTCGAACCAGCAGATCGCGCAGGAGTTGTTCCTCAGCGTCGACGCGATCAAGACACATCTGCGCGCATTGTTCGCGAAGTTCGGCGTCGGCGATCTCCCGCAGAATCAAAAGCGGGTCAGCCTGGCCGAGCGGGCCATGCGCAGCGGCATCATCAACGAGCGCGATCTCTGATCAGCACGCGGCCATCAGCTCGCGGTGCGCGGCCGTCTCACCGTGGGCGATCCGCTCGACGAGGCCGATGATGGCGAGCGCGACGTCGGCCGCACGTTCGAGGATCACCGAGTGACCGGCCCCGTCGACGCTCACGAGCTCCGAAGCGGGGAGCTTCGAGGCCATCGCGACCGAATGCTGGAGCGGGGTGAGCATGTCCACCGAACCGCACAGGATCAGCGACGGGATGTGAGCTAGCGCGGCGAGGGAGTGCCGCTCGTCGAACCCGAGCAGGGATTCGAGGAAGCTCGACATGGTGACGACGGACGTGGTGTTGGCCATCGCCGCGACCAGTGCGGCCAGGCGAGGGTCGACGACCCGGTTGCGGGCGCCTGCCGCGCGGGCGATCGCCGTGCAGACGGTGCGACCCACCCGCTTCGATCCGTGCACGACCCGCGGTACCCGTCGCACCGCGGTGCGGAACAGCGACACTGCCGGGCTGCGCAGGTGCCGACCGAGACCGGCCTCGGCGAGATCGCACGCCGCGGTGGAGATCAGGGCCATGCCCACGACCCGCGAACCGATGGTGTGCGGGTTCTGCCGCGTGTAGGACAGCGCCGTCATCCCGCCCATCGAGTGCCCGACGAGGACGACCGGACCGTGCGGTGCGACGGCGTCGAGGACGGAACCGAGGTCGCGGCCGAGCTGATCGATCGTGTAGGTGGCGGCCGGCGCCTCCCCCGACTCACCGTGCCCCCGGTGATCGTAGAAGACCATGCGAACATCGTTGCGCCAGAAGCGGACCAGCTGTTCGCGCAGTGCCCACCAGGATTCGGTGCGCAGGCAGTGACCGTGGACGAACACCACCGTGGTGGCCGCGTCGGGCGAACCGAACTCGCGAACCGCGAGCGGGACCCCGTCGTCGGTCCTGACCGTGAGGCGACGACCTTCGTGCTCATGTGCAACCGGGGTGTTCGTCATGATGGCCTCCTCGGTTTCTTCGCTCGCGGCTGGTGAAGCGTTACGTTCTTGCTTGTCCCCTACTTTGCCGCGCACCGTCGGCACCAACCAGGACCCCCAGTGGTGGCCACCGCACCCGGAGGTGTCGCGCATTCCACCCCTGGGGTGGGTGGACACGGGCATGCCGGAGATCCCCCTCGGCGAGGGGGCATCCGGCAACGAGTGCCGGCGCGGAAGAACCCCGGACTCTTCCCCTCGTGAGTTCCGATTCCGGGGTCCTCACCGCGACGAAGCAACCGGTCCGGGTCGCTCGCGACTGGAGGGGTGTTCTCTGCTGCCGATTCAGGATGCGGTGTCCGGACGGGCACCACCAGGCACCCCGGGGTGGGGAACCCGTCACCCCCAGGGAAGGCCCGCGCCGCCCTGTCCGCCGAAGTCGTGGCCGCCGACGCTCGTTCCGCCGGGCCCGGCCTTGATCCCGTCCACCGCGATCGGCCCGACATGGGGGCCGCCGATGTCGACGTTGCCGCCCTGCGCGTTCGGTCCGGGAGCAAGGGTGCTCACGGAGGGATCGTCGGAGGGTGCGTCCGGTGCCGCCGACGCGATGCCCGCGCCCGCCGCGAGGACGAAGAACGCGGCCGCGACGGCGGCACCCGTGCGTGTGAGGACAGTGGAGAAGCCGAAGGAAGTCGACATGGGAAGAACCTTTCGCAGTGCGTGGCAGGGGGCGGGAGTAGTCGGTATGGCATGGCGCCGAGGGGCCGGCACCTGGCGGTGTCGACCCCTCGGGTGTTCAGCGAGATCGAGCGATCACGACTCGGTCAGAAGCAGAAGACGAACCCGCAGTTCTGGGTGTTGTCCGTCGTGGTCGTGTCACCGGCGCCCGCGCCTCCGTTCGCGGAGCCACCGTTCGCATCCCCGGCATTGCCTCCATTGGCGTCCCCGGCGTTCCCGCCGTTTCCTCCGTTGCCACCGTTGCCGGCGTTCTGGGGACCGGTCGTGGTACCCGGGCTGCCGATGACCGGACCGCCCAGCACGACGTTTCCACCGGAGCCGTTGCCGCCGTTGCCGCCGGCACCGCCCTGAGAAGTGCCGCCGTTGCCACCCTGCGAGGTGCCGCCCGGTGCCGTGCCGCCGTTACCACCCGGATCGGCGGAGGCGATTCCCGCTCCGGCCGTGAGGGCGAAGCCCGCGATCGCGAGAGCGGAAAGGGTGCGCTTGAAGGTGTGTGCCATGTGTGGATCTTTCTGTGGGGGTGGGGTTTTGCTTGCCACATAAGAATGCGCTGAGAGCGCCCACCCGGACAGATACCCCAGGGGGCGCAAGCGGCACCCCGAGGGATGACGCCGCCCCACCCCGTGGAGCCGTGCCTACGGCCGCATTTCGTACGCCCCGTCGTACCCTTCCACCTGCGCCCACACCCGCGAGAATCGTTCCGCGTCCACGACGGGCCGGCGGATCGCGCCGAGCGCCCACTCCTGCTGAGCCTCGGTGGCGGACGATTTACCGTGCAGCGCAACGGCATAACCGGAGAAGTCGCGAATCTGGAAGTCGAAGATCTGGTCGATCAAGTCGCGGTCGACGCCGGCGATGCCGGCCTGCTCGAGAATCAGGTGCCCGTAGACCACGAGCGAGAACAGGTGCCCGAGGTCGAGCAGGAAGTCGAGGTCCTTCTGCTGGTCGGCGTCGGGCGGGGCGGTGGTGAGCAGTTCCCGCAGCGCCGTCGCCTGCTCGTGGAACCGGGCCACGTTGGGGACGTCCGAATGCGCCTCGTACACCGTCGTCCAGTCGTGGAACTGGATCTTGCCCGCACCTCGGGTCGGGCCTTGGGCCCAGAAGAAGGCGTCGTCGGCGGCGTCGATCCTGGTGCCGATCTCCGGGTACTCCGCGGGATTGAGCAGGTAGTTCGGCATGAACTTCAGGATCAGACCGACGTTGACGTGCACCGTGCCCTCGAGCTTCGGCAGGGTGCCGATCAGCTGGGCGGCCTCCCGGAAGTAGGTGTTCTTCTCGTAGCCCTTCGCCGCGATCACGTCGTGCAGGAGCGCGATCACCTTCTCCCCCTCGGAGGTGACCTTCGCCTTCGTCATCGGGTTGAACAGCAGGTACCGGCGGTCGTCGAGACTGGCGCTGCGGAAGTAGTCGACGGAGCGGGCGCTGAACAACTTCATCGCGACCAGCCTGCTGTACGCGTCGACGAAGTTGCCGCGCACGTGCGGGAAATCGGTGACGGGGTTTCCGTACAGAATCCTGTTGTGCGCGTGGGTGATCGACTCGTACAACGCGTGCTCGGAGATACCGATGGAACCCGTGCACAGGTTGAACTTGCCGACGTTGACCGTGTTCAGCGCGGCCTCGAACGCGGCGACCCCGGTGTGCAGGATGTCCTCTTCCCGCACCGGATAGTCCTCGAGCCGGAACGTGCTGACATACATCTGGCCGTGCACCACGTTGCCCTGCAGGTGGTACGCCGGGTGGCGGCTGTCCGCGACGAAGAAGACGTAGCCGTCGCTGCCCTCGACATCGGTGCGCCTGCCGAACACCGACACCATGCCCGCGACGTTGCCGTTGCCGATGTAGTACTTGTCGCCGCTCGCGGTGAACGCGAGATCCGGGTCACCCTCGGCGGGAGTCAGCAGCATATCCGTCGAGTAGACGTCCGCACCGTGTTCCCGCTCCGACAGACCGAACGCCAGCACCCCGCCATCGTCGAGGAGCCTCGCAGCGCGATCCTTCGCCGCCCGGTTCCCGCTCATCCAGATGGGGCCGAGACCCAGAACCGTCACCTGCCACGCGTACCAGTACGCCAGCCCGTAGAACCCGAAGATCTCACTGAGCGCGGCGTTGCGTGCGGCATCCCAGCGTTTACCCGGATCGCCGCCCGCCGACTCGGCAGGCGTGAGGAACGTGGCGAACAGCTTCTCCCGTTTCACGAACTCCAGGAAGTCCTCGGGCCAGACCGCCTCGAGATCATCCTCGAGGAGCCGCTTCTTGCCCCGCGACTCGAACCACTCGATCAGCGCCCGCAGCAGTCTGCGCGTCTCCGGATCGAAATGCTCGGGATCGTAGGAGTTCGGATCGAACAGCAGGGAGTTCGTCACAGCAGGCCTTTCGTCCGGACGTGTCAGGCCAAGCTAACAGTCCGGACGAAAGGCGTGGGGCGGTTTGATCAGCCCCTGACGGTCTTGACGATCTCGCTCAGCGCGGACTCGGCGGCCACCTCGCGGCTCTCGCCGGTGAAGCGGTCCCGCACCTCCACCTTGCCCTCGCCCCAGCCGCGGCCGACGACCACGACCAGCGGGACACCGAGCAGTTCGGAGTCCTTGAACTTCACGCCCGGCGACGCCTTGCGATCGTCGAGGATGACCTCGAGACCGGCCTTGTCGAGGTCGGCGGCGAGTCCCTCGGCGCCTTCCCGGGCGGTGTCGTCCTTGTTGGCGATCACCACGTGCACGTCGGCGGGCGACACCTCGGCCGGCCAGCGCAGGCCCTTCTCGTCGTGGTGCTGTTCCGCGATCACGGCGACGAGACGGGAGACGCCGACGCCGTAGGACCCCATGGTGGGCCGGACAGGCTTGCCGTTCTCGCCGAGCACGTCCACGGAGAACACGTCGGTGTACTTGCGACCCAGCTGGAAGACGTGACCGATCTCGATGCCCCGCGCCGCGACGAGTTCACCGGCGCCGTCGGGTGACGGGTCGCCTCCGCGGACCTCGGCGGCCTCGATGGTGCCGTCCGGGACGAAATCGCGGCCCGCGACGAGCCCGACCACGTGCTTGCCCTTCTCGTCGGCACCGGTGATCCAGCTGGTGCCGTCGACGATGCGGGGATCGACGAGGTACCGGACACCGTTGGCCTGCAGCGCCTTCGGTCCGACGTACCCCTTCACCAGGAACGGGTTGGCCTCGAAGTCCGCCTCGGTGAGCAGTGCGAACTCCGCGGGCTCGAGCGAGGCGCCGAGACGCTTGTCGTCGACCTCGCGGTCGCCGGGGACACCGATGGCGAGCAGTTCCCACTTCCCGCCGGGCTGCCGGGTCTTGACGAGGAGGTTCTTCAGCGTGTCCGCGGCAGTGACGGTCCGGCCCAGGTCGGCGTCGTTCGCCCACGCGACGAGCGTCGCGATCGTGGGAGTGTCCGGCGTGTCGTACACCTTCGCGGCGGGCAGTCCGTCGAACGGAATCGGCTCGGGAGCGAGCGTCTTGACGGCCTCCACGTTGGCGGCGTAGCCGGACTCCAGGCAGCGGACGTACGTGTCCTCACCGATCTCGCTCTCCGCGAGGAACTCCTCCGACGCGCTGCCGCCCATCGCCCCGGACGTCGCCGACACGATCACGTACTTGACGCCGAGCCGGGCGAAGATCCGCTCGTACGCGTCGCGGTGCGCCTGATACGACTCGGTGAGCCCCTCGTCGGTGAGGTCGAAGGAGTACGAATCCTTCATGACGAACTCGCGGCCGCGCAGAATGCCGGCCCGCGGGCGCTCCTCGTCGCGGTACTTGGTCTGCACCTGGTACAGGGTGACCGGGAAATCCTTGTACGAGTTGTACTCGCCCTTGACGGTGAGCGCGAACAGTTCCTCGTGGGTGGGTCCGAGCAGGTAGTCGCCGCCCTTGCGGTCCTTCAGGCGGAACAGTCCGTCGCCGTACTCGGTCCAGCGGTTGGACGCCTCGTACGGTTCCCGCGGCAGCAGCGCGGGCAGGGAGATCTCCTGCGCACCGATGCCGTTCATCTCTTCCCGCACCACCCGCTCGACCTCGCGCAGCACGCGCAGACCCAGCGGCAGCCACGAGTAGACACCGGGCGCGATTCGACGCACGTAACCGGCGCGGACCAGCAGCTTGTGGCTGGCGACCTCGGCGTCGGCGGGGTCGTCGCGCAGCGTGCGGAGGAACAGGTGGGACAGGCGGGTAATCACGGGATACCAGAATAGTCGGCTGGGACGAGGCCGGGCGCGTCGGTAGGGTTTCGTGCGTGCTGGTGCTACTTCCTCCCTCCGAAACCAAGTCCGACGGCGGCGCCGACGCGCCCCTCGACCTGGCCGAGCTGTCCATGCCGCAGCTCACCGAAACCCGTGAAATGCTGGTCCAGGCGCTGGTGACGCTCGCCGCGGACGGGGAGGCGTCGCAGCTCGCGCTCGGCCTCGGCCCCACGCAGGCCGACGAGATCGAGCGCAACGCCAAACTGTGGGTCTCCCCCACCCGGCCCGCACTCGAGCGCTACACGGGTGTGCTGTTCGACGCGCTCGACGCGAAGTCGTTCACCAGGGCGCAGAAGTCCAAGGCGCTGTCGCGGCTCGCGATGGGGTCCGCACTGTTCGGCGCGGTGCGCGCCGGTGACCTGATCCCCGCCTACCGGCTGTCGGGCGGGTCGAAGCTGCCCGGGCTGAGCACCCTCCGCGCGTTGTGGAAGCCGGAACTGTCCCGGGCGATCACGGCCGAGGCGGACGGTCTCGTCGTCGACCTGCGCTCGGGGACGTACCAGCAGCTCGGACCGATCCCCGAGGCGGTGATCGCCACGGTTCTCACGGAGAAGCCGGACGGCACCCGCACCGTCGTCAGCCATTTCAACAAGCACCACAAGGGTCTGCTGGCCCGTGCGCTCACCGTGTCCCGTGCCGAACCCCAGGACGTTCGCGGGGTGGCGCGGGTGGCGTCGAAGGCCGGACTGCGCGTCGAGGTGGCGTCAGACCGCGAGCTGATCATCCTCACCGACTGACCGCCACCCGTGAGTACTTGTTAACCGCGGGCGGTTAACAAGTACTCACGGGTGCGTCAGCGCTCGGCGGGCTTGACGGCGAGGACCGGTTTGCGGCAGGACAGCAGCAGCCGCTGGGCGGTGCTTCCCATCAGCAGCTTCCCGACGGGGGTGCGGTCGCGGATGCCGATCACGAGCAGTTCCGCGTTCGGCGCCGTCATCGCCTCGAGGATCACGTCGACGGTTTCGTCCCCGACGATCTGCCGGACCTCGTGGTCGATTCCGCTCGCGGCCAGTTTGCCTTCGAGTTCCTGCAGGTGCGCGTTGTCGGCGAACGACTGATCGGCGAGGGAGTCGCCCTTCGACGAGTTGATCACGAGCAGCGACGTTCCGCGCAGCTGCGCCTCCGCGACGCCGTGTTCGAGGGCCGCCCCTCCGAACTGGTCGGGGGTGTATCCGACGACGATCATGCGTGTGCCTTCTCTCTTGTGTCGGTGGAGTCGCCGCCGGCCGGTCCGTCGGGGAAATCGGGGGCCGCGACGGGGTAGTGCGCGCGGACGACCTTGGCGACGAGGGGTGCGATGAGGAGCACGGCGATCACGATGTAGACGATGATCGCGACGGGCTCGGTGAACAGGCTGCCCCAGTCGCCGCCGCCGAGTTGCAGGCTCTGCCGCAGTTGCCGTTCGATGCGCGGCCCGAGGATGACGCCGATGATCAACGGCAGCACCGGCAGCCCGAACCTCCGCATCATCAGACCCAGCAACCCGAACGTCAGCAGCAGCGCCAGGTCGAGCCATTGGAGGTTGACGGCGAACGCGCCCAGGGCGGCGAAAAACAGGATGCCCGCGTACAGGTAGGGGCGCGGGGTGCGAAGCAGCTTCGCCCACAGCGGCGCGAGCGGAAGGTTGAGCACCAGCAGCAGGAAATTGCCGATGAACAGACTGGCGATCAGTGTCCAGATCAGCAGCGGTTCCTTCTCGAACAGGGTCGGGCCCGGCTGGATTCCGTACGACACGAAGGCCGTCAGCATGACCGCGGCCGTGGCGTTGGTCGGCAGACCCAGCGAGAGCATCGGCACGAGCGTGCCTGCCGCCGACGCGTTGTTGGCGGCCTCGGGGCCTGCGACACCCTCGATGGCGCCCTTGCCGAATTCGTCCTTGTGCTTCGACAGCTTCTTCTCGGTGATGTAGGAGAGGAACGTGGGCAGTTCGGCGCCGCCGGCGGGCAGCGCACCGAACGGGAACCCGTAGGCGGTGCCCCGCAGCCACGGCTTCCAGGAACGCTTCCAGTCGCTCTTGCCCATCCAGGGCCTGCCGACGGGGATGACCTCGGCCGGTTTGCGACGGAGGTGCGCGGCGACCCAGAGGGCCTCGCCGAGCGCGAACACGGCGACCGCGACGACGACGATGTCGATCCCGTCCGACAGCTGCGGGATGCCGAACGTGGCACGCGGCTGGCCGGTGAGGAAGTCGATGCCGACCAACCCGATCGCGAGACCGAGGAGCAGGGAGATGCAGCCGCGGAGCTTGGAGGTTCCGAGGACCGCGGTGACGGCGACGAGAGCGAGCAGCATGATCGCGAGGTACGACGGCGCACCGAGGGTGACCGCGAAACTCGAGACGGCAGGCGCGAAGAGCACCAGGAGCATCGTGCCGATGGACCCGGCGACGAACGACCCGATCGCGGCGGTCGCCAGGGCCTGCGCGGCCCTGCCTGCTCTCGCCATCTTGTTGCCCTCGATCGCCGTGATCACCGAGGAGGACTCGCCCGGCGTGTTCAGCAGGATCGACGTCGTCGACCCGCCGTACATGCCGCCGTAGTAGATGCCGGCGAACATGATGAACGCGGCGCTCGGGCTGACGTTGTAGGTGACGGGAAGCAGGAGGGCGACGGTCATGGCCGGTCCGATGCCCGGGAGCACACCGACCGCCGTGCCGAGCAGGACGCCGATGCAGGCGTAGAGCAGGTTCATGGGGGTGGCCGCCTGCTCGAACCCCTGCAGCAGCCAGTTCAGATTGTCCATGTCAGAGAATTCCGTCCAGAATGCCTGCGGGCAGCGGTATTCCGAGCCCGACGTAGAACGCGTAGAAGCTGCCGAATCCGAGTACGGCCCCGATCGCGATGTTGCGCACCCAGTGCCTGCTGCCCAGAATTGTTGCGGCCCCGGCGAACAGGACGGTGCCGATGATCGCCCAGCCCAGGAAGTCGACGAGCGCGATGGTCACCACGAACAACCCGACGAGCAGACCGACTGTCTTCCAGTCGCCCGGAGAGTCCGGATCGACGTCCTCTCCGCTGTCCGCATCCCCGGTGGAGCCACGCAGGATCGCGACGGCGAACACCACCGACAACACCAGCAGTCCCCCACCGATGACGAGCGGGAACAGTCGCGGGCCCACCGGGTCCACCTTCGCGAAGCCCTCGCTGAGCGACAGCGCGTCGACGACGAGGAACACCCCGATCACGGCCAGCACCGCGCACACGACGAACTGCGCGTGGTCCCTCCGCTTCGGCGCCGTGTCCACGGAGACGGCGGACGGTTCTGCGGGCGCGGTCATGCCAGCCCCAATTCGGCCAGCGTGGACGAGACCCGCTCGTCCTGGTCCCGGAGGAACTGCTCGAACTCCGGTCCCGTCATGAAGGCGTCACTCCAACCGTTCTTCACCAGGGCCTCCTTCCATTCCGGTGTGTCGTGCAACTTCTGAAGCGCCTCGACCATGTCGGCCTTGGCGCCGTCGGACAGCCCGGGCGGCGCCAGGACGCCCCGCCAGTTGGTGAAGGTCAGGTCCACTCCGGCCTCGGTGAGCGTCGGCGCGTCGACACCTTCGACCCGCTCGTTTCCCGACACCGCGAGGACCCGGACCTGGCCGGCCTCGATCTGGTCCACGTACTCGCCGAGGCCCGACGTGCCCGCGGTGATCTTCTTACCGAGAAGGGCAGTCAGCAGGTCGCCTCCGCCGTCGTAGGACACGTAGTTCACCGCGTTCGGGTCCACTCCCACCGCGCGTGCCGTCTCCATCGGGAACAGGTGGTCGGGGCCGCCGGGCGAGGAACCGCCGCCGATGGTGATCGACGCCGGGTCCGCACGCCAGGCCGCCACGAAGTCGTCGATGGTCTGCAGTGGCGAATCCGCGGGCACCAGAATGCCCTCCTGCTCCTCGACCATCTTGGCCAGGGCGGTGGCGTCGGAGACGCGTGCGGTGGAGCCGTTGGTGTATCCGGCGCCGACGACGCCGAGGCCCATCATCATCATGAGGTCGTCGTTGCCGGCCTCGTTCATCAGCCGGGCCATCGCCACCGTTCCACCTGCGCCGATCACGTTGAAGACCTCGACGCGGCCGGTGATGTCCTCGTCTTCCATGATCTTCACCGCGGTCCGCGCCGTGAGGTCGTAGCCGCCGCCCGGACTGTTCGGAACCATCATCCGCACCCTGTGCAGGCCCTCGTCCTCGCCGCGGGTGACCCCGCAGCCGGCCACGAGGAGGCCCACGAGCGCGAGCAGGAGCAGCGCGCGTACCCTGCTCCCGCTACCTGTTCTCGACATCGTTCCCCATTTCGCCATGAATGTGATCTTCCGCAATACTGAACCTCCGGCGTGATGCACGTCACCTATGCGAACGAAACGGAACTTAAGTTCATTGTGGTCACCACTTCATCCCCGCGTTCGTAGCCTCGCGGGCCAGGTCCTGCTCCTCCAGCTCGTCGTCGTCGCCGTCGTGCTGCTCGCGGTGGCCGCGGTGTCGGTCCACCAGTCGACCGTGGAGTTCCGCGACCTCCAGGGACAGCGCATGATCGCGGTGGCCGAGAACGTGGCGTCGACGCCGGTGGTGCGCGACCAGCTGTCGGACCGCTCGGTCGAGCGGGTGCTGGCACCGGAGGTCGATCGCGCCGTCAACCTGTCGGGCGCCACGCTCGCCGAGATCGTCGCGCCGAACGGGGCGGTCACCGTGTCGTCGGATCCGACCCGGCTCGGGGTTCCCGCGGAACTCGGGGCCAGCGACGTGATGACCGGACGCGCCTGGTCGGGCGACGTGGACGTCGACGGGCGCCGCGCCATCGTCGGGCACGTCCCGATCCTGTCCGCGACCGGGGACGTCCTGGCGGTCGTCTCCGTCAGCGACGACTACCCGTCCATCTGGGACCTGCTCAGCAGCGCGGGGGCGCGCCTGCTGCTGTATCTCGGAATCGGCGCCGGTCTGGGGCTTCTCGGCTCGTGGCTGCTGTCCCGCCGGATCAAGACCCACACCCGCGGACTCGAAATCGCCGAGATCGCAAGTCTCGCCGACCATCGCGAGGCCCTGCTGCACAGCATCCGCGAGGGGGTGGTCGCGGTGAACCCCGACGGGGTGATCACCGTGCTCAACGACAGCGCCCAGGAACTGCTCGACCTCACCGGCGACGCCGTCGGCAGGCACGTCGACGACATCGCGCTCGACCCGGCCGTCCGGCAGTACCTCCTCACCGGGGAGGACGGCCGCGACGTGGTGCTGTCGACGTCGTCGCGGATGCTCGCCTTGAGCCGCCGCGCCGCGACCAGCCAGGGCCACGAGATCGGCACCGTCACCACGATGCGCGACAGCACCGAACTGGCGTCGATGCAGAGCCAGCTGTCTTCGCACAAGAGTGTCACCGACACCCTGCGGGCGCAGACGCACGAGTTCGCCAACCAGCTGCACACGATCTCGGGGCTGACACAGCTCGGCGACTACGACGCGGTCACCGAGTTCGTCGGCACCCTCACCCGCCGTCGGGCGGAGATCAGTGATGCTGTCACGCAACGCATCTCGGATCCCGCCGTGGCCGCGCTGCTGATCGCGAAGACGTCGCTCGCCGCCGAGACCGGGGTGTCGCTGACGCTGGAACCGGACTCGCACCTGCACGCCCTCGACCCCGAACTCGCCACCGACGTGATCACCGTGCTCGGCAACCTCATCGACAACGCCGTCGACGTCTCCGAGGGCGGCCGGGACGCGCGGATCTCGATCCGGATCACCGACGACGACGGCATTCTCATCGAGGTCGCCGATTCCGGCCCCGGAGTTCCCGAGACGATGCGGGAGGAGATCTTCTCCCGCGGGGTCACCTCGAAGCCCGGCACGCCCGGCGGCCGCGGAATCGGGCTCGCCCTGGTCCGTCTCGTCAGCTCCCAGCACGGCGGGTCCGCGGCCGTCTCGGACGCACCCGGCACCGGTGGTGCCTTGTTCACCGTCCACGTGCCGCGTAGCTAGACTCTCCGATCATGACGGGACGGCGCGGCGATGTATGAGGTCCTGGTCGTCGACGACGACTTCATGGTCGCGGAGATCCACCGCCGATTCGTCGACAAGACACCGGGGTTCACCACCGTCGGGGTGGCGCGGACCGCCGCGGACGCCCTCGAATCGGTGCGCACCGGCAACCCCGACCTCGTGCTCCTGGACGTGTACCTGCCGGACATGTCCGGCCTCGACGTCCTGCAGCGACTGCGCGCCGAGGGCAACGCCGTGGGCGTCATCATGATCACCGCCGCCCGGGAGATCGACACCGTCAGCCGCGCACTGCACGGCGGCGCCTCCGACTATCTGGTCAAGCCGTTCGACTACACGCAGCTGCAGGAGAAACTCGAGAACTTCCGGCGCCGCGCCCGCGCGCTCGAATCACAGTCCGGCGCAGACCAATCCCTGATCGACTCCCTGTTCGGGGGCAAGGGCAAGAATCCGGACCCGAGCCGGCTACCGAAGGGGCTCAGCGCCGAAACCGGCCGCCTGGTGCTCGACATCCTGCGGTCGAAGGGCGAACTGTCGTCGACCGAGTGCGCCGAACTCGCCGGACTGTCCCGGGTCAGTGTCCGCCGCTACCTCGAGCACTACCTGTCCGAGGGACTGCTGGAGGTCCGGCTGGAGTACGGGGGTGCGGGCAGACCCGTGCGCCGGTACCGGCCGGCACCCCGCTGACCTCAGGCTCCGTCAGGATCGGGTGCAGGTACCGGGCAGTGCGAACGGTGTCGAGTCGCCCGCGCCGCGGCTCTCCGCGCGCTGCAACAGGTCGAGTGTGGCGGCGCCGAAGGCCGGCGAGTAGGACACCGAGTCGGTGCACCCGCCGTGGTCGAGGCCCCCGACGAGGGCGACGACCCGCGGACCCGCCACCCACGGGCCACCACTCGTTCCGTCGCCGAGACCGTCGCAGACCACCGTCGGATAGCTGTCCGTCGACGTGGTCGCGGCTGTGCACGACACCGGACTGTCACCCAGCGTCGGGTAGCCGGTAACCGCCACGGTGGTCTCGGCTGCCGGGGCGGGCGCCAGTTCGAAGCCGCCACCGACCACCGATTCGACGGAGGCGGGCACGGTGGTTCCACTCGGCGCCACCCGGAGGACGGCAAAGTCGTGCTGGGGGTCCTGCGACTCCAGCCAGGCGGGGTCGACGTAGATCTGGGACACCGTCCACAGTCCGAACGGGGCCACGCCGCGGTCGTATCCGGGCGCGAACGACAGGGCACCGCCGGACCCTGCGATGCAGTGCGCGGCGGTGAGCACGAGGTCGCCGTCCGTGCTGTCCAGGACCGATCCGGTGCAGACGTGGATCGGCGTCCCGGCCAGGAACAGCGGACCGACGCGTGGGTCCGGTGCGGCGGGCGCGGCGGTGGCCGGAACCCCGGCCACCCAGGCAGCCAGCAGCATGCCTACTGCGACTGCCCCCATGACGGACGTGCGGGTGGGCGTGAGCACAGGACCATCATGCTCCGCCCGACGTGCGCGGGCGGGCGGATTTCTGCCACCCGCCGCCGGAGTCAGCCGCGTTGCGGAAGCTGCTGCAGCGCCCACTGGTTGCCGTCGGGATCGGCGAAATACACGAAGCGCCCCCATGCCAGATCCTGCACCTCGCTGACGGGCACACCGCGGGCGGACAGTTCCGCGTGGGCGGCATCGGCGTCGTCGATGACGATCTGCAACCCGTGCACCGAGCCGGGCGGGGTGTCGACCAGGCCCTCGCCGACGGCGATCGAGCAGGCCGACCCGGGCGGAGTGAGCTGGACGAACCGCACATTCTCATCCACGCGGTGATCGTGGTCGACGACGAAGCCGACCTGGTCGGCGTAGAACGCCTTGGCCCGGTCCACATCGGACACCGGCAGAATGATCAGCTCGATTTTGTAGTCCATGACCGGATGCTAGCGACGGTCTCCGGCCACCGGGCCGAAACGCTCACGCCTGCTGCGCGGCCTTCTCGGCGGCCTGCGCCTGCGCGACCTGTTGCGGGGTGAAGCGGATGAACAGCGCGGCGAATCCCGCGATGAGGGCGCAGCCGGCGCTGCCGACGAGGGCGAAGGTGTAGCCGTTGCCCAGTGCCTCGAGTTGCGCCGGATTCATGTCCGCGACCTTGCCGGAGATGCCGCCGAGCGAGAGGGTGCGCGACGTGGCCATCGCCCCGATGACGGCGAGGGCGAGGGGGCCGCCCAGGGTCTGCGCCACCTGCGCGATGGCGGCGAGCGGCCCGATCTCGGTTTCCGACACCCCGGCGATGGCGCACAGCGGGAGCGGGACCACGGCGAGTCCGACGCCGAACCCGATGCCGATGACCGGTACGAACAGGTTGGCCAGATAGGTGGCGGAACTGTCGAGGGTCGACCCGTAGAGCAGCCCGACCACCATGATCGTGGCGCCGGCGACCACGAGCCACCGCGGCTGGATCCGCACGGCGAGCTTGGACGCCACCGCGGCCGCGCTGCCGAGGCCGAACGCGAACGGGATGAACGCGAGGCCCGCCTCCAGCGGGCTGTAGCCGAGGATGTCCTGGACGAACAACGCCACGAACGCGGCGACCGTGAACATGACGGCACCGGCGAAGAAGATCGCGACGAGCGTCGCCACCCGGTTCTTGTCGTGGAACAGCGAGAACGGCAGCAGCGGGTTGTCGGCGGTCCGTTCGACGTACAGGAACGCGCCGAACAGCAGCAGCCCGGCGACGAGCGCACCGATCACGTACGGACTCCCCCAGCCGAGTTCCGGGCCCTCGGTGAGCGCGAACACCACGCCCGTCGCCGCGACCGTCGCGAGGACCGCGCCGGGAACGTCGAGGGCCAGGCGCTCGCCCGCCGTCTCCTTCAGCGCCACGAACGCGCACCCCACGATGACGACGCCGATGGGCACGTTGATGAGGAAGATCAGGCGCCACGACACCTCGGTGAGCGCGCCGCCGATGATCAGGCCCGCGATCGACCCGATGCCCGTCATGGCCGCGAAGATCGCGATGGCCTGGTTGCGCGCGGGTCCGGCCGCGAACGTCGTCGCGACCAGGGCCAGTGCCGTCGGCGAGGCCACCGCGGCGCCGACGCCCTGCAGGAACCGGGCCGCGATCAGCATGAACTCGCCCACCGCCAGACCGCACAGCAGCGAGGCGATCGTGAACAGGGCGACACCGCCGACGAACATCTTCTTCCGGCCGAACGCGTCACCGAGCCGTCCGCCCAGCAGCATGAGGCCACCGAACGCAAGCGCGTACGACGTCAGCACCCAGTTGCGGCCGCTGTCGCTCAGACCCAGGTCGGCCTGCAGCGGCGCGAGCGCCAGATTCGCGACGGTGCCGTCGAGGACCACCATCATCTGCAGCCCGCTCAGCACGACGATCGCCAGCCCCATCACGCGGGTGGCGGCGGGCGGATTCACCGTGGCTCTCGCCGCAGACTGGTTCGACGCCGGCGCGCCTTCGGGTACTCGGGATTCAGACACGGGGGTTCACGTTACCCAGCGTCCACAGAAAACCCGGCCACGGGCCCGATGACCACGATGGCGGGGGGACGGATCTGCTCTTCCTTGACCCGCGCGGCCACGGTCTGGAGATCGGCCCGCAGGGTGCGCTGCGTCCGCAGCGTGCCCTCCTGGATCACCGTGACCGGGGTGTCCACGGGACGCCCGCCGTCCATCAGGACGGTCGCGAACGCCTCGATGCGTTCGACGGCCATCAGCAACACGATCGTGCCCTTCAACCGGGCCAGCGCCGACCAGTCGACGAGGGAATCCGGGTGGTCGGGGGCGACGTGACCGCTGACGACGACGAACTCGTGGGTGACGCCCCGGTGGGTGACCGGGATGCCGGCGGCCGACGGCACCGAGATGGCGCTGGTGATCCCGGGGACGACCGTGACGGGCACACCCGCCGCGGCGCACGCCTCCAGTTCCTCGTAGCCGCGCCCGAACACGTACGGGTCGCCGCCCTTGAGCCGCACCACGAACTTGCCGGCCTTCGCGCCGTCGATGAGGGCGGCGTTGATCGCCTCCTGCGCCATCGCGCGGCCGTACGGAATCTTCGCGGCGTCGATGACCTCGACGTCCGAGCCCAGTTCGGCGAGCAGTTCGGGCGGGGCGAGGCGGTCGGCGACCACCACGTCGGCCCGGGCCAGCAGTCGACGGCCGCGCACGGTGATGAGGTCGGGGTCGCCCGGACCGCCGCCCACCAGCGCGACACCGGCTGCCGGATGGTCGGCGGTGTCGGCGACCGCACCCGATTGCAGGCCCTCGACGAGGGCAGTGCGCACGGCGGCGGACCGACGGTGGTCGCCGCCGGCCAGCACGCCGATGCTCATCCCGTCGTAGCTCGCGCTCGCCGGAGTGACGGCGGTGCCGTAGCGGGCGTTGTCGGCGCGGACGCAGAAGACACGGTTCCGCTCTGCCTCCGCGACGATCGCCGCGTTGGTGTCCGGTTCGTCCGTGCACGCGATGGCGTACCAGGCGTCGGCGAGGTCGCCGTCCCGGTACTCGCGAAGTTCCACTGTGATCTGTCCCGCAGTGGCCATTCCCTCGACGGCCGGCGTGACCGCGCGGCTGATCAGGTGGACCCGTGCACCCGATGCGATCAGGAGCCCGAGCCTGCGCTGTGCGACTGTTCCGCCACCGACCACGACCACACGACGATCGGCCAAATTGAGTCCGACCAGGTAGTTGGTCTCGTCTCCGGTGGCAGCAGTCACGCGCTCTCCCCGTTTCTCCAGAAAATCCTGCACGTCTTGTCTCGAACCTACGAAACTTTACGGGCTGCCGCGACGACGACGCCATTCGCGGACCACTTGGTCACGATCAGGGGCCCGCCGCCCGCGCCGAGCACGGCCGCCGCTTCCGCGACGCTCGGCGATCCCGTCGCCGAGTGAACCCGGTCCGACGGGTTCGCCACCTCGACGGCGGCGAGTTCCGCCGCCGCGAATCCGCGGACGGGGACACCCAACGCCGCCGCCGCATCCCGGACAGCCGGGTCCACGGACTTACGGTCGAGGGTGCACAGGCAGTCCAGAGTCCCGTCCGAATCCGGGCCCGCGGACGTCAGCACGTGCCGGACGGCGGCGAGGATGTCCGCGCTGCCCGCGGCCGCGCGGAACCCGACGCCGACGCAGAGATCACCCATGCGCGGCGAAGGTGCGGGCCGCGGCCACGAAACGGGTGATCGCCGCCGGGTGGCCCGCGGGGTGGGTGTGCAGGTACGAGGCGTGCACGCCGTCGCGCACGAAACCCTCGCGCGCAGGGTCACCGTCCCAGGGCCGCCAGCCCCAGGCCGGCGCGAAGCCGTCCGCCTCCGCCGCGGTGAGCGACGTGCGATGGAACTCGTGGCCGACCACCCGCTCACCGGCCGCGAAGAGCGTGGAGTCCGTGACCGCCACCGCCTCGCGGTACCCGAGCGTGAGACGAGACCCGAACGAGGCGTCGACCCCGACCACGGAGGCCATCGCGTGCCCGTCGAGGCTGCGGGCGAGGTAGAGCAGACCGGCGCACTCCGCATGGATCGGTGCCCCCGATGTGGCGAGTGCGCGTATCTGAGACAGGAGCGCAGAGTTTTCCGCGAGCGCGACGGCGTGCTCCTCGGGGAAACCACCGGGCAGCACCACGCCGCTCGTGCCGGTCGGCAACGCGTCGTGCAGGGGGTCGAACGTGATCACGTCCGCACCGGCGGCGTCCAGGAGTTCGCGGTGCTCGGCGTACCCGAACGTGAACGCGCGGCCCCCGGCGATCGCCACGGTCGGGCGCGGGCCGGGCGGAATCGGTCCGACCTCGTCGGCGGGGTCCCACGCCGGCCCGTCGACCGCCGAGGACGCGAGTGCGCGGATGGCGGGGAGGTCGAGGTGGCGGGCTGCCAATCGGGTCATGGCGTCGACGGCGTCCACCGCGTCGGCTCCGTGCTCGGCGGCCGGGATCAGCCCGAGATGGCGGGACGGGACCTCCAGTTCGGCCATCCGCGGCACGGCGCCGAGCACGGGGAGCCCGACGCGCTCGCACGCCTGCCGCAGCACCTGTTCGTGCCGCGGGCTGCCCACCCGGTTGAGGATCACCCCGCCGATGCGAACCCCGGAGTCGTACGTCGAGAAGCCGTGCAGGACGGCGGCCAGGCTCTGACTGTGGCCGCGAGCGTCCACCACGAGCACCACGGGGGCGCCGAGCAGCGCTGCCACCTGGGCCGTCGATCCCTCCGCCGACGGCTCGTGGGACGCGGCGTCGATCTTGCCGTCGAACAGGCCCATGACACCCTCGACGACCGCGACGTCGCACCCCGAACTCCCGTGCCGGTACAGCGGGGCGATCCGCTCCGCGCCGACCATGACCGGGTCGAGATTGCGTCCCGGACGTCCGGCCGCGAGCCCGTGGTACCCGGGGTCGATGTAGTCGGGGCCGACTTTGAACGGTGCCACCGCGTAGCCGGACTCACGCAGCGCCCCCACCAAACCGGTTGCGACGGTGGTCTTTCCACTACCCGATGCGGGGGCGGCGATGACCACCGCGGGCACAGCGGCGAGGGTGGTCACCACTCGATTCCCCGCTGGCCCTTCCGGCCCGCGTCCATCGGATGCTTGATCTTGGTCATCTCCGTCACCAGATCCGCGGCGTCGATCAGCGCCTGCGGGGCGTCGCGGCCCGTGATCACCACGTGCTGGTTGCCCGGCCGGTTCCGCAGGACCTCGACCACCTCGTCGACGTCGACCCATCCCCACTTCAGGGGGTATGTGAATTCGTCGAGCACGTAGAAGCGGTGCTCCTCGGCGCCCAGCCGGCGCGCGATCTCAGCCCACCCCTCAGCGGCCGCGGCGGCGTGGTCCTCCTCGCTGCCGTGCTTACGCGTCCACGACCAGCCCTCGCCCATCTTGTGCCACTGCACCGCCCCGCCGACACCGGTGTCGTCGTACAGTTGGCCGAGGGCACGGAAGGCGGCTTCCTCCCCCACCTTCCACTTGGCGCTCTTGACGAACTGGAACACTCCGACGTCGAATCCCTGATTCCAGGCGCGCAGCGCCATGCCGAACGCGGCCGTCGACTTCCCCTTGCCCGGTCCGGTGTGGACCGCGAGCACGGGAGCGTTGCGCCGTTGACGCGTGGTGAGGCCGTCGTTCGGAACGTTCTCGGGAACACCCTTGGGCATGTGCCTTCTCTCTCCCTACCGAATCCGCGTCCGGGTCACGCCGCGGCGCGGACGACGCCCGCAACCTGCTGCGCGGACAATTCGCCGAGCCGGACGTAACCACCCCGCAGCCGGCGGGACAGCTCCGCGGCAAGCCCGAGCCGGACCATCCCGGTCTCGCAGTCGACGACCACCGACGCGACCGCGCTGTCCGCGAGCAGGCCCGCGGCCACCTTCGCCCGGTGCAGTGCGTCCTTGCCGCCGGTCGCCCGTCCGTCGGTCAGCGCGACGACGAGAGCGCGGCGCTGCGGGTCGCGGAGCCGTTCCCGCAGCACGACCTCGCGCGCACGCAGAAATCCTTCTGCCAGTGGCGATTTGCCACCCGTCTTCATTCC
This sequence comes from Rhodococcus koreensis, assembly GCF_017068375.1. Taxonomy (NCBI): domain Bacteria; kingdom Bacillati; phylum Actinomycetota; class Actinomycetes; order Mycobacteriales; family Nocardiaceae; genus Rhodococcus; species Rhodococcus koreensis. The sequence continues at coordinate 7,891,806 of NZ_CP070609.1, read as the reverse complement.
CTGCAGACGACGGACGGCGATGTCGACCGACGAGGTGGGCGGCAGGACGAGTTCCGCGGCCCGACCGCGGACCGTGATCACCGCCACCTTGTCGCGGCGCTGGTAGGCGTCGCGGAGCAGCGAGACGACGGCGCCGGTCACGGCCGACAACCGGTCACGGGCCGCCATCGACCCGGATGCGTCGACGACGAACACCACGAGATTGCCCTCGCGGCCTTCGCGGATCGCTCCGCGCAGATCGACGGAATCGAGGATCATCCGTCCGGCGGTCCGGCCGCGGGCAACCTGCTGCCCGGCTGCGGCGAAGAGCGTGCCGACCAGGTGGAGTCCGTGCCCCGACTCGGCGGTGGAGCGCACCGCGCGACCGCGCGACGAACGGGAACGGGAACGCCGCCCCGGCGCGCCCTCCCCGACCCCGGGTACCTCGAGAAGTTTGGTGGTGAACTGGGTGCCGGTCGGTCCGGCCGGGCGCTCCGGCGGCGCCGGTGCGCCGCCTCCGGGCCCGTCGGGATCGTCGGGTCCCTCCGGGTCGGTATCCGTGCCGTCCGCCGCGGGCGGTGCGCCGGGCGAAGATCCGGGTTCCTGCTCCGGCGGTTCCCCGGCACCGGACCGCGCGTCCTCGTCGGCCTGCCGGAGCGCGTCGTCGAGTTGCTGTTCGTCGAGACCGGGTTCGTCGAACGGATCCCGGCGGCGACGGTGCGGCAGGGTCAGTTCAGCGGCCACCCGCACGTCCTCCGCCTCGACGGCCCCGGCGCCCCGCCATGCGGCGTGCGCGGTCGCGGTGCGGGCGAGGACGAGATCGGCGCGCATGCCGTCCACGTCGAACGACGCACAGAGAGAAGCGATTCGGCGCAACTCGACGTCGTCGAGCACGACGGAGTCGAGCCGGTCGCGGGCCTCGAGGATGGCGGCGGCGAGGGCGGCGTCCTGCGCGGCGTAGCGCTCGACGAACCCTGCGGGATCACGCTCGAAGTCCAGCCGCCGCCGGACCACCTCCATGCGCACGTCCACCTCCCGCGACGCCGCGACGTCGACGGCCAGCCCGAACCGGTCGAGAAGCTGCGGCCGGAGCTCGCCCTCCTCCGGATTCATCGTGCCGACCATGACGAACCGGGCGGCGTGCGAATGCGAGATGCCGTCCCGTTCGACGTGGACGCGGCCCATCGCCGCGGCGTCGAGGAGCACGTCGACCAGATGGTCGTGCAGGAGGTTGACCTCGTCGACGTAGAGCACACCCTGATGAGCAGCCGACAGCAGTCCGGGTTGGAACGCGCGCTCACCGTCGCGCAGCACCTTCTCGAGATCGAGGGAACCGACGACGCGGTCTTCCGTGGCTCCGACCGGCAGTTCGATCAGCCGCGCCGGGCGGGTGCCGTTCTCGTCCTGTACCGCAGGCAGCAGGGCGGTGAGAGCGCGAACGACCGTCGACTTGGCCGTACCCTTCTCACCGCGGACGAGGACGCCGCCGATACCGGGATGGACCGCGCAGAGGACGAGGGCCAGCCGCAACCGGTCCTGACCGACCACCGCACTGAACGGAAATCCCCACGAAAAGTCGGGTCGAACCTGATCCACTTCACGATCCGTACGCACGCTGCATCCCTTCACGTCCCGGTTTCCTCGCCGAGAGCTTTGGCCGGTACGAACGCCGCGGCAATCTGGCTGGGAGACCGGATCGGCAACCAGGGTGGTGGCAGCCGGTCAGAGATCCGTCACAGTGGCGGGACCGCGCCTGATTCGAACAGGACTTCCCCGCGGACATTCACCTGACGACCCTAGTCGGCGCTCACTGCCCGGCGCTCGACGGGGCCGCCTCCGCCACCTCCGACGCCGCGGCACCGCCGCCGGCATCATGGGCGGCACCGCCGCCGGCATCATGGGCGGCACCGCCGCCGCGCCGCATGGGGACGTGCGGGATGCCGTCCTCGACGAACTCTTCGCCGTCCGGCCGGAAACCGTGCTTGGCGTACATGTCCACCAGGTACGTCTGCGCGTTGATCCGGCACGGCGCGTCACCGACCTCGGCGAGCGCGGCGCGCAGCAGACGCGTCGTGTGCCCCTGACCGCGCGCCGGCCGCGCCGTGCACAGCCGGCCGATGCGGAACGACTTGTTGCCGTCGGCGTGCTCCTCGAGGAGGCGGAGCGTGCAGACCACCTGACCGTCCTGCTCCAACCAGAAGTGGCGCGTCTCGGCCAGCAGGTCCCGGCCGTCGAGTTCCGGGTACGGGCACGCCTGCTCGACGACGAAGACCTCTACGCGGAGCTGGAGCAACTCGTAGAGCGTCTTGTTGTCGAGATCGAGTGCCCACGAACGCTTGAGTGCTGCAGTTGCCGTCATGACAGGCAACTATCGCACAGCACCCGTGAGTGCGCGCGCCCGTGGACCCGGGCCGAGCGGTCCGTCAGACCGCGACCGACGCGTCCTCGACCTTGCTGGTGTCGAGCTGGAGCACCTTCGACGTCCAGTCCCACACCTGCGAGAACAGGCCGGTGTCGTCGGAGAGCTTGACGCCGAGCGAGGGCACCATTTCCTGGAGCTTCGGCTTCCACGACTCGTACTGCGTCGGGAAGCAGCGCTGCAGCACGTCGAGCATGGCGGGCACCGCGGTGGACGCACCCGGCGACGCGCCGAGGAGGCCTGCGATGCTGCCGTCGCCGGCGTTGACGACGGCGGTGCCGAATTCGAGGACGCCGCCCTTGCCCTTGGCGCGGCGGATGACCTGGACGCGCTGGCCCGCGGTGATCAGCTCCCAGTCCTTGCCGAGCGCCTTCGGGACGAACTCCCGGAGGGTGTCGATGCGGCCGGCCTCGGACATCGCGAGCTCACTGATCAGGTACTTGACGAGACCCAGTTCGCTGACGCCGACGCCGAGCATCGACAGCAGGTTGTTCGGCTTGACCGAGCTGGGCAGGTCGGTGACCCGGCCCTGCTTGAGGAACTTGGGCGACCAGCCGGCGTACGGACCGAACAGCAGTCCGGGCTTGCTGCCGATCACGCGGGTGTCGAGGTGCGGCACCGACATGGGGGGCGCGCCGACAGCGGCCTTGCCGTAGACCTTGGCGCGGTGCTGGTCGATGAGCTCCGGGTTCGTGCAGCGCAGGAACGCGCCGCTGACGGGGAACCCGCCGAATCCCTTGGCCTCCGCGATCCCGGACTTCTGCAGCAGGTGCAGTGCACCGCCGCCGGCGCCGACGAACACGAACTTGGCGCGCACGACCTTCTTGGCACCGTTGCGGCGGTTGGTGACCTTGACCACCCAGCTGCCGTCGGACTGCTTGGTGAGGTCGGTGACCTCGTGCCCGAAGTGGACGACGCCGCCGGACGCGCCGACGTAGCCGAGGAGCTGCTTGGTGAGGGCGCCGAAGTCGACGTCGGTGCCGTCCTGGGTCCAGTTGAGGGCGATCGGATCGCTGAAGTCGCGGCCCTTCGCCATCAACGGCAGCCGGCGGGTGAACTCGTCGGGGGCGTCGATGTACTCCATGCCCGCGAACAGGGGGTGACCGGCGAGGGCGTCGTAGCGGGCCCGCAGGTACTTCGCGTTGGCCTCGCCGTGCACGAAGCTCACGTGCGGGATGGGGTTGATGAACTCCTTGGGCTGCGTCAGCACACCGCTCTCGACGCCGTGCGCCCAGAACTGCCGCGACACCTGGAACTGTTCGTTCACGTTGACGGCCTTCGTGATGTCCACGGTGCCGTCGGCGTTCTGCGGGGTGTAATTGAGCTCACACAGTGCGGAGTGGCCGGTGCCCGCGTTGTTCCACGGGTCGCTGCTCTCGGCGGCTACTGCGTCGAGCCGCTCGAATGTGGTGATCGACCAATCGGGCTGCACCTGACGCAGGATCGCTCCCAGCGTCGCGCTCATGATGCCCGCGCCAACCAGCACTACATCCGTTTTCGTCTCTACCGCATTCTGATCTGACACTGGAGTATCGACTTCCTTGTCCATAGCCGTACGCGCATACGCCTGCCGTGTTCGCCGGATAGGTTACCCGCGCGTATGAGCGAAAATCACCTGCCCCAATTGTGCGCCTCCCCGCACCCCCGAAACGCACATTAGATTGTGATCTGTGACTACTTGGGTTCCCGACGTTCTCGGCGACGGTTATCAACAGCTGACCATCCCTCTCGGCACCGACCCCGACGGCGAGGGCGAGGTGAAGGCGACGCTGATCCGCTACCAGCCCCCGCAGGAGACGAAGAAGACCGGCCGCGCCGTGCTCTACGTCCACGGATTCACCGATTACTTCTTCCAGAAACACCTGGCCGAGCACTTCGCCGAACAGGGTTACGCGTTCTTCGCACTCGATCTGCGCAAGTGCGGGCGCTCGCTCGAACCGGGGCAGACGCCGCACTTCGTCTCCGACCTGAGCCTGTACGACGCCGAACTGGACGAGGCGTTGCGCCAGGTCCGGGAACAGACCGCCGACGGCGAGGTCCTGCTGGTCGCGCATTCGACGGGCGGCCTGGTGCTGCCGCTGTGGCTGCACCGCCTGCAGCGCAGGACGGGCGGCACCGCAGCCCTCGGCATCAGCGGAGTCATCCTCAACAGCCCGTGGTTCGACCTGCAGGGTCCGTCGTACCTGCGGAACGTCGGGACGGTGGCTGTCGACGCGGTCGGGCGGGTCAAGCGCAAGTCGATCATCCCGAAGACCGGGCTCGACACGTACGGCGTGAGCCTGCATGTCGAGGGCAACGGCATCTGGAACTACAACCTCGACTGGAAGCCGCTGAGCGGTTTCCCCGTGACATTCGGGTGGCTGCGCGCGGTGCGCCGCGGGCACGCGCAGTTGCACCGGGGACTCGACATCGGGGTTCCCGCCCTGGTCTTGCGTTCCAAGGCGTCGTACTTCGCGCCGCGGTACGACCCCCGGGTCGACACCGCGGACGCCGTCCTCGACGTCCGGCAGATCGCACGCTGGGCGGGGTGTCTCGGCGACCGCACCACGATCGTGCCGATCGCGGGCGCCCGGCACGACGTGTTCCTGTCCGCCGACCAGCCCCGCGCCGAGGCGTTCGCCGAGGTGGACCTGTGGCTCGAGTGGCTGCACGGCCACAACGCGGCGGAGGCGAACCGGTGACACATTTCGATCTGGCGATCATCGGTTCGGGGTCCGGCAACTCGCTGCCCGACGAACGGTTCGCGGACAGGAAGATCGCGATCCTGGAGGAGGGCACGTACGGCGGGACGTGCCTGAACGTGGGCTGCATCCCGACGAAGATGTTCGTGTACGCCGCGGAGGTGGCCCGCACGGTCACGGGTTCCGCCAAGTACGGCGTCGACGCCCAACTCGAGGGTGTGCGCTGGCCCGACATCGTCAAACGGGTCTTCGGCCGCATCGACCCGATCTCGGCCGGCGGGGAACGCTACCGCGCCGAGGACAGCCCGAACACGACGCTGTTCCGCGGGCACGCGACGTTCACAGGCCCGCGGACCCTCGACACCGGGACCGGGGAGGTGATCACGGCCGACCAGGTGGTCGTCGCCGCGGGATCGCGGCCGATCATTCCCGACGTCGTCCGGGAGTCGGGCGTGCCGTTCTACACGAACAACGACATCATGCGGCTGCCGGAACTGCCCCAGCGGATGGTGATCATCGGCGCGGGATTCATCGCCGCCGAGTTCGCGCACGTGTTCTCCGCGCTGGGCACCCGGGTGTCGCTGATCGCGCGCAGCACACGCTTGCTGCGCCACCTCGACGAGGATGTCTCCCGCCGATTCACGGATCTCGCCGAGCAGAAGTGGGACGTGCACCGCGGGCACGCCGTGACGGCCGTGCGCCGGGACGGTGACGGCGTCGCCGTCGAACTCGCGGACGGCACCGTCGTCTCGGGCGACGTTCTCCTGGTGGCCACCGGACGGCAGTCGAACGGCGACGCCGTCGGGGCCGCCGCCGGTGGCATCGATCTCGACGACGAGGGACGCGTCGTGGTCGACGACTTCCAACGGACCAGTGCCGAAGGTGTTTACGCGCTCGGCGACGTCTCCTCGCCGTACCAGCTCAAGCACGTCGCCAACCACGAGGCCCGGGTCGTTCAGCACAATCTGCTGCAGGACGCGTGGAAGGACACGTCGGGGCTGCGCGCCTCGGACCACCGGTTCGTTCCCGCCGCCGTGTTCACCGACCCGCAGATCGCGCACGTCGGGCTGACCGAGGCCGAGGCCCGGGAGGCCGGCTGGGACGTCACGGTGAAGGTACAGGCGTACGGCGACGTCGCGTACGGGTGGGCGATGGAGGACGACGAGGGTCTCTGCAAGGTCGTCGCGGAACGGGGCACCGGGCGTCTGCTGGGGGCACACGTGATCGGCGCCCAGGCGCCGACGGTGATCCAGCCGCTGATCCAGGCGATGAGCTTCGGGTTGACGGCGCAGCAGATGGCGCGGGGACAGTACTGGATCCACCCGGCGATGCCCGAGGTGGTCGAGAACGCTCTCCTCGGCCTCGACCTGCCGTTCGAGTGACGGTCGCCAAATCCGTCGCGCTGTTCGCCGTCGCGGCGCTGTTCGAGATCGGCGGCGCGTGGCTGGTGTGGCAGGGCGTCCGCGAACACCGGGGCTGGATCTGGATCGGCGCCGGTGTCGCGGCGCTGGGAGCGTACGGGTTCGTCGCGACGATGCAGCCGGACGCCAACTTCGGCCGCATCCTCGCCGCCTACGGCGGGGTGTTCGTCGCGGGCTCGCTGATCTGGGGCATGGTGGCCGACGGTTTCCGCCCGGACCGCTGGGATGTCTCGGGCGCCCTCATCTGCCTGCTGGGCATGGCCGTCATCATGTACGCCCCACGCTGAGCCCGGCCGGGCTCGGCGTGGGGCCGCAGGTCTACCAGGGGCTGGTGCGGAGCACGATCTCGGTGGCCAGCTCCGCGGCCGCGGCCGCGGGGACGTTGCTGACGCCGTCGAGTTGGACGACGCGGAAGTCGGAGTAGACGAAGCGTCCGCTGGCATCCGCCTCGGCGCGCCGGTCGGGGTCCCCGACCATCACGGTCGTGGGGAGTTCGACCGCCGGACAGTCGGATCCGCGCACCGCACCCGCGGCGTCGGGCGCCGCCGGATGCCCCCGGTCGGCGACGACGAGGCTCGCGAAGCGCCCGAACTGGCGCGCCGCCAGCGACCAGGCCAGTTCGGCCCCTTCCCGGCTGCCGACGAGGTTGACCCACCCGACCTTCAGCTCGTCGAGCAGGCCCATGACCGCCGCTTCGTCGAGACCGGTGATGTCCTCGGGCACGATCGTGCGCAGGTCCGAATTGTGCAGGCGCTCGCAGACGCCGTCGTAGACATCCGGCCCGTCGCCGGCCCCCGGTAGCAGCAGAACGGTGTGTTTGCTCTCCGGTCCGTCGATCCGGACCGTGCAATTTCCATTTCCCACCGCCACGTGCGTCAGTTCCATGGGCTAAAAACTACGCGATCGGGGACCTCTTGCGCTCGAACCGCCCTAGTTCTCTGGTTCCTTACCTGAGTAATGAACCGATCAACCGACGAGGCGGGCGTCGATGATCGACTCGGCAGACCGCTGTTCCGGCAGATCGCGGAATTCATCGAGAACTCGATCATCGACGGAACCCTTCCCGAGGAAGGCCAGGTGCCGTCCATCAACGAACTCGCCGCATTCCACCGGATCAACCGGCGACCGCAGCCAGGGCCTGAATCAGCTCGCCGCCGACGGGATCCTCTACAAAAAGCGGGGAATCGGGATGTTCGTCACCTCCGGCGCCCGGAACGCGCTGCGCTTCAGGCGACGCGAGCGGTTCGCGCAACAGTTCATCGATCCGCTCGTCACCGAGGCGGACAAACTCGGCGTCAGCATCGCCGAACTCGAGACCATGCTCGACCAACGGGAGGGAGCACGATGATCGGCACGGTATCCGACACGAAGACCATCGCCTCGGCGCGGGGCCTCGGCAAGCGATCCGGCAACGTCACCGCACTCGACGATATCGATTTCTCGTTGCAGGAGAACAAGATCTACGGCCTCCTCGGCCGCAACGGCGCAGGCAAGACCACGCTCATGCAGATCCTCACCGGCCAGGAGTTCCCGACCTCGGGCGCGGTCGAGGTCTTCGCACAGGCGCCGCACGAGAATGCTCGGGTGCTCACCGACGTCTGCTACGTCAAGGAGAGCCAGAAGTACCCGGACGACTTCAAAGTCCGGCACGTCCTCGCGAGCGCACGGCACCTCTTCTACGACAGGTTGCTCGCCGACTACGCCCAACACCCGCGCACGGTGGTGCTGTCCACGCATCTCATCGACGAGGTCAGCGACCTGATCGAACACGTGATCCTGATCGACAAGGGGCGGATCGTCCTCGACGAGGACGCCGGCGCACTCCGCGAGGGCGCCGTCGTCGTCTCCGGTCTGGCGCCACTGGTGGCCGCCTTCACCTCGAACAAGACCGTGCTGCACCGGGAATCGCTCGGCAGTCACGAACGGGCGACGGTGCAGACCACGCTGTCGGACGCCGAACGGGACCGGGCGGTGGACGAGGGCCTGTGCTCGTCGATCGTTCACGATCGGTGCGGCCATCTTCGCGATGGTCGGCGACACCGGCAGCGACATCAATTTCAGCGGCGGCGTCTTCTCCCTGTTCGGGTTCGCCCTCGCGTTCTACCTGCAGGCCATGACGCAGACGTTCCCGTTCGCACTGGGGACGAGCGTCACCCGGCGCGACTACTTCGCGGCCACCCTGCTGGTCGCCGCCGTCCAGGTTCTCGTGTTCGGGATACTGCTCTACGGCCTGTCGCTGACCGCGGCGTCGGGACTGTTCCTGGGCGCACTGCATCACCGGTGGCGGGTGGTGGGCCTGTTCACGCTCGGCGTCGGCACTCTCCTCGCCGCAGGCGGCGCCGCATTCGTGATCACGTGGCAGAAGTGGTGGCCGGACATCGGCCACTGGTTCGCCGATGCGCCCCGATCGGCGCCGATGGTGTGGCTGCCCGCGCTGGCCGCCGCGGCGGGCATCCTCGCCGCGTGGACGGTCGTCCGCCGCGCGACGGCCTAGCGCAGCAGGGTCGACGCTATAGCAGGCAGCCCGGTCGGGGCGCCCGCCCCGAGCAGCGCCTCGAGGGCGTGCAGATCGAGATTCTGCTCCACGAGGTCCGCCAGCAGATCGAGTTGAGCGGTCCGGATCGAAGCGACGTCCGTGTCCGGGGCGGTGACGAAACCGGTTCTCCCCGCGTGCTCGGCCACGTCGTCCAGCAGAAGCCGGCGGAACCGGTCGGTCTCGAGCAGACCGTGCCAGTGCGTGCCGTACACGGCGCCGCGGATACTGCCCTCCGCGGCGCCGCTGCTCGCGTGGAGCAGCGGCGGATCGCCGTTGCGGCTCACCCGCCCATGATGGATCTCGTACCCGGACACCGGAACTCCGTGGGCGTCGCCGCGGACCTGCGCGAGCACCTTGTCCGGGGCGAACTCCACCTCGAGGTCGAGCAGTCCCAGCCCGGGTACCGCACCCCGGCCGGATTCGACGTCGTCGACGATGACGGACCCGAGCATCTGGTAGCCGCCGCACACGCCGAGAACCGGGCCGCCGCGTTTCGCATGCACGGCGATCGCGTCCGCGATGCCGGTGCGGCGCAACCACTCCAGATCCGACACGGTCGACTTGCTGCCGGGCAGCACGATCAGGTCGGCGTCCTCGAGCCGCGACGGATCGCCGACCCAGCGCACCGACACGCCCGGTTCGCACGCGAGCGCCTCGACGTCCGTCGAATTGGAGATGCGGGGCAGGCGGATCGCGGCCACGCGTAGCCAGTCGTCGCCGACCGGTGGTGCCGGACGTCCGACCGGGGCGTCCCCCACCACACCCAGCGAATCCTCCGCGTCGAGCCACAGGTCCTCGGCGAAGGGAATCACCCCGAGCGTCGGGCGACCCGTCATCGCCGTCAACTGCTCCAGACCCGGCGCCAGCAACGACACGTCGCCGCGGAACTTGTTGATCACGAAACCCGCGATCAACGCCTGGTCCTCCGGCGCGAGGACCGCCACCGTGCCGAACAGGTGAGCCAGCACCCCACCGCGGTCGATGTCGCCGACGACGAGCACCGGGAGGTCCGCCGCGCGGGCGAGCCCCATGTTCGCGAGGTCCGTGGCCCGCAGGTTGATCTCGGCGGGAGACCCCGCGCCCTCACACAGCACGACGTCGTATTCGGCGCGCAGCGATTCCAGTTCCTCGGCCACGACCGCGCGCAGGTGCTGCCGATGCTCGATGTAGTCGCGGGCCCCGACGGACGTGACGGCACGCCCCCGTACCACCAGTTGTGACGTGCGGTCACTGCCCGGTTTCAGCAGAACCGGGTTGAAGCGGACGCTCGGCTCGAGTCCGCAGGCCGCGGCCTGCAGGGCCTGCGCCCGGCCGATCTCGCCGCCGTCCAGCGTGACGACGGAGTTGTTCGACATGTTCTGCGCCTTGAACGGCGCCACCCGGACACCCCGCCGCGCCAGCATCCGGCACAGTCCGGCCACGAGCACACTCTTGCCCGCGTCGGACGTGGTGCCGGCAACGAGCAGGGCGCCCCTCCACCGGCTCTCGATCAAGGCAGGGTGAGGATCTCGTTGCCGGTCTCGGTGACCACGATGGTGTGCTCGAACTGGGCCGTCCACTTGCGATCCTTGGTGACCACGGTCCAGTCGTCGTCCCACATGTCCCAGCCGATGTCACCGAGGTTGATCATCGGTTCGATCGTGAACACCATGCCGGGTTCGATGACCGTGTCCACGGAAGGCTCGTCGTAGTGGAGGATGACGAGGCCGTTGTGGAACGTGGTGCCGATGCCGTGTCCGGTGAAGTCGCGGACCACGCCGTATCCGAAGCGGTGCGCGTACGACTCGATGACACGGCCGACCACGTTGAGCGCCCGGCCCGGCTTGACGGCCTTGATGGCGCGCATCGTCGCCTCGTGGGTCCGCTCCACCAGCAACCGGTTCTCCTCGGCGACGTCGCCCGCGAGGAACGTGGCGTTGGTGTCTCCGTGCACGCCGCCGATGTAGGCGGTGACGTCGATGTTGACGATGTCACCGTCCTGGATCACCGTCGAGTCGGGGATGCCGTGGCAGATCACCTCGTTCAGCGAGGTGCAGCACGACTTGGGGAATCCCTTGTAGCCGAGCGTCGACGGATAGGCGCCGTGATCGATCATGTACTCGTGCGCAATGCGGTCGAGTTCGTCGGTGGTGACGCCCGGCGCCACCGCCTTACCGGCCTCCTGCAGGGCCTGCGCGGCGATCTTGCTCGCCACCCGCATGGCCTCGATGGTCTCCGGGGTCTGGACCCACGGCTCGTTGCCTTCCTTGGCCGTGGGCTTCCACGCGTACTCGGGACGCTCGATCCCCGCCGGTACGGCGAGGACGGGAGACACGGTTCCGGGGCTCAGTGCTGTGCGGACAGACATGGGTACCAGGTTAGACCCGCACCTGGCCGGGGCGCCTCGGGACCCGCCGCGCGGGTTCTCAGTCCCGCAGGGTCGTGAGGAATGCGATCCGGTCGCCGCGGTAGAGAGAACGCACCCGTTCGATCGGAACACCCGCAGTGTCGAGCGAGAGCCGGTGGAGCAGCAGCATCGGCATGGCGGTGGTCGAGTCGAGCAGCGCGGCCTCCCGCGGCGAGGCCAGCACGGTCTCGATCCGCTCGGTGGCGGACGCGAACACCACTCCCGTCTCGCGGATCGCCGCGTACAGCGAGGTGCCCGGGTCGAATGCGCGCGCCATCTCCCCGAAGCGGCCTGCGGGCAGATGGGTGCTCTCGAGCCCGATCTTCTCGTTGTCCGCGAGCAGGACCCGTTCGAGGTGGATCACCGGCGCGCCGATCGCGAGACCGAGCGCCTCGGCGAGGTCGGCGTCGGCGCCGAGTTCCTCGAACGTGACCAGTTCACGCCCGGGCACCCGCCCCTGGCTGACGGCACCCTCGGTGTAGGACCGCAGCGACAGCGGCTGCACGAGCTTGGGGCTGGCGACGACGGTGCCGCGGCCTCGACGCTCGACGCGTCCCTCGACCAGCAACTCGTGGATGGCCTGCCGCACCGTCTCGCGGGACACCGTGAACCGCAGGGCCAGTTCCCGCTCCGCGGGCACCGCGTCCCCCACCTCGAGTTCGGCGAGGATGGACTCGAGTTCGGTGCGGACGCGGTAGTACTTGGGGACGTTCGGCGTCCGGGTCATCGCGTGACGGTGCCGATCGGCACGGACTCACCGGACGCGTCGCCGTCGTCGTTCATGCGGCCGAGCGTACCCGAAAAATGGTCTATACCAATTGTTCACCTGGCGTTCCCCCAACGGTGGCCCAATGGTCTAGACCAAACGGCAGGCTCCTCGGCACCGACCCCCTCATCGTTAGGAATTCGCCATGCGTCTTCGCCCACGGATCGCCGCCGCCGCCCTGGCCGCGACCGTCCTCACCCTCGGAACCGCTTGCGGCGGAACCGGTACCGCCGCGAACTCGGGCACCGACACCGTCACCGTGTACAGCGCCGACGGACTCTCCGGGTGGTACCAGTCGCGTTTCGACGCCTTCACCGAACGGACCGGGATCGCGGTGAACCTCGTCGAAGCCGGATCCGGCGAAGTCGTCTCCCGCCTCGACAAGGAACAGTCGAACCCGCAGGCCGACGTCGTCGTCACGCTCCCGCCGTTCATCCAGAAGGCGGACGCCCAGGGACTGCTCGTCCCCAGCGGCGTCGACACCTCCGCCGTCCCCGCGGCCGAGACCGACCCGGCCGGCCGCTTCGTTCCCGTCGTCGGGAACTACCTGTCCTTCATCGCCAACCCTGCGGCGTCGCCCGCTCCCCGCACCTGGGACGACCTGCTGTCCGACCGGCTCGAGGGCAGGATCCAGTACTCCACCCCCGGTCAGGCCGGCGACGGCACCGCGGTGCTGCTGCTCCTGCAGCACCTGATAGGCAAGGACGGCGCGCTCGACTACCTCGCGAAGCTCCAGGCCAACAACGTGGGACCGTCGTCCTCGACGGGCAAGCTGCAGTCGAAGGTCAGCAACGGCGAACTGCTCGTGGCCAACGGCGACGTCCAGATGAACCTCACCTCCATCGCCGACGACGGCTCGACATTCGACCTCTTCTTCCCCGCCGCCGCCGACGGCACCCGCACCACCGTCGCCCTGCCGTACGTGATGGGCCTGGCGAAGGGCGCGCCGCGCAGCGAGCAGGGCAGGCAGTTGATGGAGTTCCTGCTGTCCGAGGAGTCACAGAAGACGGTCGCCGACGAGGCGCGCGGCGTGTCGGTCCGCGAGGACGTGCGCGCCGCCGCGAGCGACAGCGCCCCGGCGCGCGCCCTGCAGGGCGTCCAGGTGTGGTCGCCGAACTGGAACGACGTACTCACCGAACTCGATTCGGACGTCGCCGCGTACCAGAAGGCCACCGGGAGCTGATCGTGTCGGGAATTCCCACCGGGCGGACGCACCCGTCCCACACCCCCGCGGTCCGCGGGGCCACCGAGTACTCCGCACCCGCCATTACGTTCGACCGGGTCACCGTCGCCTACGGACGCGGCAGGGGTGTCACCCACGCCCTCGTCGACTTCACCCTCCGCGTCGCCCGCGGTGAAACCGTGGCCCTCCTCGGACCGAGCGGTTCCGGAAAGTCGACCGCGCTGAAGGCCCTCGCCGGATTCGTCCGTCCCACTTCGGGTTCGGTGCGGCTCGGATCACGCGACGTCACCGGGCTTCCGCCTGCGAAACGGGGAATCGGTGTCGTCGTGCAGTCCTACGCGCTGTTCCCGCACATGACGGTCGCCGACAACGTCGCGTTCGGGCTCCGCGCCCGGCGGGTACCGCGCGCGGAGATCGGCGCGCGAGTGACCGAGGCCCTCGAGATGGTCGGCATGGCCGCCTACGGCAAGCGCCTGCCCCGCGAACTGTCCGGCGGACAGCAGCAGCGGATCGCGATCGCCCGGGCTCTGGCGATCCGGCCCGCGGTCCTGCTGCTCGACGAACCACTCGCCGCCCTCGACGCGCAGTTGCGCGAGACCATGCTCGGCGAGCTCACCCGGTTGCGGGCGGCCCTGCCCGACACGGCGATGCTCTACGTCACCCACGACCAGGGCGAGGCGCTGGCGCTGGCCGACCGGATCGCCGTCATGCGCAACTCCCGGCTCGCGGACGTCGACACCGCCGAGAACCTGTGGAAGCGGCCGCCCAGCAGTTTCACCGCGGAATTCCTCGGCGGCGCCAACCTGTTGCCGTGCACCGTCACCCGGGTGATCGGAACGTCGGCGCTCGTGTCCATCGGCGGCGTCCCCGTCACCGCGACGGCCCCGCAACCCGACATCGGGCACGTCGCGTGGGAGTCGGACCTGCCCGCATTCTTGTGCGTCCGCCCGCACGCGGTCACGCTGACGGCGCCCGGCGCGAAGGGATCGTTCGCGGCGCGGATCGTCTCGACGGTGTGGCGCGGGTCGACCACACGGATCACCCTCACCGTCGACGAACTCGAGGGCGTGCAGGTGGACGCGGACGTCGCCGGTCACGACCAGCGCACACCGGGCGCCGTCGTCGGCGTCCAGTTCCCCTCCGACGGCAGCGTCCTGGTGCCGGCGGCATGACCGCGACACTCGAACGTCCGCCCACCGAGGCGGCCCCGCCCCGTCCCGAACCGGTCCGGTGGCGCGCCATCGCCTGGACACTCCCACCCCTGCTGCTCGTCCTCGGATTCGCCGTCTACCCGATGGCGCGGGTGCTCACCGAATCCCTCGACTCCGGCACCGGTTCCGGTCTGGACGCCTGGTCCGGCGTCCTCGGCTCCGAACTGTTCCGCACGGCGCTGTGGCGGACAGTGCAGATCGCCGCCCTCTCGACGCTCGGCTGCCTGGTCCTCGGCACATTCCTCGCGCTGGTCCTGGCGTTCGTCCCATTCGCGGGATCGACCGTCGTGGGCCGGCTGATCGACGCGGTGCTGTCGCTGCCGTCGTTCCTGATCACCCTGGCGTTCACCTTCCTCTACGGCACCGCCGGGGCGGTCAACGCACTGATCACGCGGATCACCGGCGACGCCGACGGGCCGCTGAACTTCGTCGGCACCCCACTCGGAGTGATCGCCGCCGAGATCACGTTCTTCACCCCGTTCGTCGTCCGCCCTCTGCTCGCCGCGTTCACCCAGATCCCCCGCGAACAACTCGACGTCGCCGCCAGTCTCGGGGCGTCGCCGCTGCGGGTGCTGCGGACCGTCGTGATGCCGGAGGCTTGGCCCGCGCTGCTGGCCGGTGGCTCGCTGGTGCTGCTGCTCACCCTCAACGAGTTCGGCATCGTCCTGTTCACGGGCGCCAAGGACGTGGTGACACTGCCCGTCCTGATCTACACACGCGGCATCGTCACGTTCGACCTGCCGGGCGCGGCCGTGATCGCCACGGTCCAGGTGGCGTTGTCGCTGGCCCTGTACTGCACGTACCGATTTCTGTTCGCGACACTGACGGGAGGCAGCCGTGCTGCTGTGGACGACAAGATCTAGGGCGCTGGCCATGAGCCTGTTCGGCCTCGTGGTGACCGTCGTCTTCGCGGCACCGATCGCCACCGTGGTCGCCGCGGGCCTCGCCGGATCCTGGACGGGTCCACTGCCCTCGGACCTCGGTGGCCGGAACTTGGCGGTGGCACTGTCCGACGAGAATGTCGCCAGCCTGACCGTCAGCCTGCAGACGGCGTTCATCGCGGGTGCACTGGCACTCGCGGTCGGGACGTGGGCGGCACTGGCGGCGCGGGAGGCGCCGGCGTGGTTGCGCCGCGTCACCGACGCCGTCTTCCACCTGCCGATCGCGATCCCGTCCGTCGCGATCGGTCTCGGTCTGCTGATCGCGTTCAACTCGCGGCCGCTGCTGCTCGGCGGAACCAAGTGGATCGTGATCCTGGCGCACACCATCCTCGTGCTGGCGTTCACGTTCAGCGCTGTCTCGGCGGCACTGGACCGGCTCGATCCCGCGTACCGGCAGGCCGCCGAGTCCCTCGGCGCCGGCCCTGCCCGCGTCCTGCTGCGG
Source organism: Rhodococcus koreensis (assembly GCF_017068375.1). Taxonomy (NCBI): domain Bacteria; kingdom Bacillati; phylum Actinomycetota; class Actinomycetes; order Mycobacteriales; family Nocardiaceae; genus Rhodococcus; species Rhodococcus koreensis. Next base: position 7,875,841 of record NZ_CP070609.1, on the reverse strand, counting down.
ATCACTCTGCCGCTGCTGCTCCCGGCCCTCGGTGCCGCGGCCGGCCTGTCGATCGCACTGTCGATGGGCGAACTGGGCGCGACCGTGATGGTGTACCCGGCGACCTGGAAGACGTTGCCGGTGAGCATCTTCGGTCTCACCGACCGCGGCCGGGTGTTCCTCGCCGCGGCCGACACCACCCTGCTCCTGGCGGTCACCCTGCTCGCCCTGCTGGTCGTCGGCCGCCTCCGCAAGCGCTGACGCACCCGTGCGTGGTTAACGAGTCCTGACACTCCTCAACCGCGCACGGGCAGCGGAGCCACCTACTACTTCTGGCGGAGCAGGTACCGCTGCACCTTGCCGCTGGGGGTCTTCGGCAGGCTCGGGACGAAGTGCACGGTGCGCGGGTAGGCGTGCGCGGCGAACTTCTTCTTCACCAGCGTCTGCAGTTCGACCTCGAGTTCGCCGGTCCCGTCGATGCCGTCGCGCAGGACGACGAACGCCTCGAGCACCTCACCGCGCAGTTCGTCGGGCATCCCGACGACGGCCGCCTCGACGACGTGGTCGTGCATGACGAGCACGCTCTCGACATCGAAGGGCCCGATCCGGTAGCCGGCCATGATGATCACGTCGTCGTCGCGGGCGGAGAAGAAGTAGAAGCCGTCCTCGTCGGTCTGGCCGGCGTCGCCGGTGAGGTACCAGCGACCGTCGGCGGTGAACCGCTGCGCGGTCTTCTCCGGTGCGTCGACGTAGCCGGTGAACCACATCAGCGGGCTGCCCAGGGTGTCGATGGCGACCCGCCCCGGGGTGCGCGGCGGGGCGACGGCGTCGGAATCGTCCTCGAGGACGGCACACGCCCACCCCGGCAGGGGTTTGCCCATGGAGCCTTCGCGCACCTCGTCCTGCAGCTCGTCGGCCCAGGCGTTGGCGATGAACATGCCGTGTTCGGTCTGGCCGTAGTGGTCGCGGACGAACACGTTCAGGTTGGCCTCGGCCCAGGAGATCACGTCGGGGGTGAGGGGTTCGCCCGCGGACGACGCGCGCCGCAGTTTCACCGTCTCGGGGATCGGAGTGGGATCGGCCCGCAGGCTGCGGTAGACCGTGGGCGCGGCGGCGAAGTTGGTGACGCCGAAGCGCTCCATCACCTGCCAGGTGAGGGGCGCGGAGAACCCGGCGTGCAGCAGGATGCTGCGGGTCCCCGCGGCAAGGGGCCCGAGCAGCGCGTAGTAGAGGCCGTACGCCCAGCCGGGGTCGGCGGCGTTCCAGAACACGTCGTCCTTGCGGACGTCGAGGCCGAACTCCTGGTAGGCGTGGAACGACGCGAGTGCGCGCAGGGGCACCGGAACGCCCTTCGGGGTCCCGGTCGTGCCACTGGTGAACAATTGGACGAGGGGTCCCGCGCCGCCGACCGTGACGGCCGCGCCCTTCGCGTCCGCCGCGTCGCGCGATTCCACGAGCGTCGCGAAATCGAGCGCGCCGGAGCCGCCACCCACGACGACGACCTGCCACGGCGCGTCCGCGGGAATGTCCTCCCCCGGGGCCAGCTTGTCGACCTGATTGGCGTCGGAGACGACGACCTTCGCGCCGCTGGCGCCGAGCCGGAACGCGATCGCCGGCGGCGCGAACGCGGTGAACAGGGGGACGTGGACGGCGCCCCGGCGCCAGATCCCGAGCAGCGCGACGACCAGTTCCGCCGACTTGCCCATCAGCGTCGCGACGTGGTCACCCGGCTCCACCCCGAGGTCCGCGAGTGCGGCGGCGAAGCGTGACGACTGCTCGCGCAGGTAGCCGTAGGTGAGGTCCGTCGACGACAGGTCGGCTTCGACGACGGTGAACGCCACGTCGTCGGCGGGGTGTCGATCACACAGCAGTTCCGCGGCGGACGCCGTCGGCGTGTCGTACTGGTCCAGCAGCTCACGCACGCGTGCGGCGGGATCGGTGGTCATGCGGTACTCCTCGTGTTCTCATGGCCAGGTAAAGAGGCCGGGCCGTCGCCCGAACCCACTACGGTTATGATCTAGCTCACAGACCGCTGTGACTACCCCCGGAAAGGGGTGACGACTTGGTTGCTCGTGCACCGTCGCTGCTGCGCCCTCGGGACGGGGACGCACTGCGTGGTGAGCTGCGCGCCATCGCAGCTCACGGCGTTGCGCCGGTCCTGTTCGCCGGCGAGGTCCAGGACGACACACTCCACCTCAGCGAGTTCGTCGGCACCCGCACCAACAACCTCAAGGGGCTCGCCATCCCGGCGCGGTCCGGACTGGGCGGTCGCGTGGTCGCCCAGCGCACACCCGCGTCGGTCAACGACTACGGCAGAGCCTCGACCATCACGCACCACTACGACCGGCCCGTCCTCAGTGAGGGACTCCGGTCCATCCTGGCGGTGCCCGTCATGGTGCACGGCAGTTCGCGCGCGGTGCTGTACGCCGCCATCCGCGATTGCGCGCCGATCGGCGACCGCACCGCGGACATCGTCGTCGCGGCGTCGCGGCGCCTCGGTACCGAGATCGCCATCCGGGACGAGGTCGATCGCCGCCTCGAGATGATGAAGACGCTCGAGGGCAACGGCGCAGGCGGCGCCACCACCGAGGAACTCCGGGACATCCACGCGGAACTGCGGAGTGTCGCGCAGACCGTCACCGACACCTCGCTGCAGGCCCGACTCCGCGGGCTGTCGCAGCGGCTGGCCGGGATCCTGCGGCCGGATGCCGGCGGCGCCGACGAGGACCCCGGCATCCACCTCACCCCGCGTGAGATCGACGTCCTGTCCCACGTCGCCCTGGGGTGCACCAACAGTGAAGCGGCCCAGCGACTCTCGGTCGGGCCCGAGACGGTGAAGAGTTATCTGCGCAGCGCCATGAGCAAGCTCGACGCACGGTCGCGGCACGAGGCGGTGGTCACCGCACGCAGGCTCGGGCTGCTCCCCTAGCGAACGCGTCTCCTCGAACGAGGGACGCAGGCGGTAGTGAAAGGCGGTGGGTGATGGGATCGACAACGGACGCCACGAATTCGAACACCCCGGGTTCGAACTCGCCCGAACAACCGAGCCTCAAGCGGGTCATGGGCCCGGGTCTGCTCCTGTTGTTCATCGTCGGCGACATCCTCGGCACCGGCATCTACGCGCTCACCGGCAAGGTGGCCAATCAGGTCGGGGGCGCGGTGTGGCTGCCGTTCCTGGTGGCGTTCGTCGTCGCGATCATCACCGCGTTCAGTTACCTGGAGTTGGTCACGAAGTACCCGAAGGCCGCCGGCGCCGCGCTGTACACGCACAAGGCGTTCGGGGTGCACTTTCTTACGTACATGGTCGCGTTCGCCGTGATGTGCTCGGGAATCACGTCCGCGTCGACGGCGTCGCGGGCGTTCGCAGCCAATTTCGTCGAGGCGTTCCACCTCGACTTCTCCACCGGGATCGGCATCACCCTGCTCGGTCTCGGATTCATGACGCTGGTGGGTCTCGTCAACTTCCGCGGGGTCAGCGAGAGCGTCAAGACCAACGTCGTGCTCACCTGCGTCGAACTGTCCGGACTCCTGATCATCATCATGATCGGGCTGTGGGCCCTCGGCGTCGGCGACGGCGACTTCTCGCGGGTCACCACGTTCGACACGGGCGACCGATCCGCGCTCGGCGCGGTCGTCGCAGGGACCGCCCTCGCGTTCTTCGCGATGGTCGGGTTCGAGGACTCGGTCAACATGGCCGAGGAATGCAAGGAACCGAGCCGCATCTTCCCGAAGGTCCTGCTGACCGGTCTCATCATCACCGGCTGCATCTACGTGTTCGTGTCGGTCACCGCGATCGCACTGGTGCCGGTGAGCGAACTCGGCGAGGGCGACACTCCGCTGCTGAAGGTCGTTCAGGCCGGGGCGCCCGGCTTCCCGATCGGGATCTTCGCGTTCATCACCATGTTCGCCGTCGCCAACACGGCGCTGATCAACATGCTGATGGCGAGCCGGCTGCTGTACGGCATGAGCCGGGAGGGCGTCCTGCCGCCCCCGCTCGGCCGCGTGCACTCCACGAGGCGCACCCCGTACGTGGCGATCGTCTTCACGACGCTCCTCGCGTTCGGCCTCATCACGTTCGTCGGTGAGGTCCCCGAACTGGGCGGCACGACGGCGCTGCTGCTGCTGGGCGTGTTCACCATCGTCAATGTCACCGTGCTCGTCCTGCGCAGGCAACCGGTGGAGCACAAGCATTTCCGGGTACCGACCGTCCTGCCGATCATCGGCGCCCTCACGTGCGGCTTCCTCGTCACTCCTTTCGCCGACCGCCCCGCGGTGCAGTACCAGATCGCGGGCATCCTCCTCGGAATCGGTGTCGTGCTGTGGGCCGGGACCGTCGTCGTGAACAAGAGGCTCGGCAAGGGCGGGCCCGAGATCGACCCCGAGAAACTCGCCGAGCACGAGTGACACGGCAGTACTGGTTTTCGCTTCCGGCCGTCCGCCGCTCAGTGCAGCGAGAGGAACAGCTCGACCGACCCGTCCGGATGATGCACCTCCAGATCCTCGGTGAACGCGCGTTCGATCCGGCCGCGCGCCGCCGCGTAGTCCGCGACGCTCCACGTCTCGGCGAGCGCGTCCGGTTCCGATTCGTCCTCGCACCGGAATCGGGCGAAATAGCCGGAACGAACGCCGACCAGGACGTCGCCGGGCTCCATCTTGTCGGTCGAATCGCACGGGTATCCGACGACGACCGTGAACGTGCGCGGCGGCGGGGATGCCGCGTAGACGACGAAGATCTCGGAGATCCCCCGATCCCTGATCCGCTCCACGGTGAAGTCGACGAGTTCCCGGCCCGGCCCGGGACGTCCGGGTTTTCCTTCGGGGATGGTCAGGCCCACGAACGATTCGGCCTGCCTCTTGACGATCTCGATCATCACTTCTCACCTGTTGCCTTCGACGGTCCGGCGGACTCGTCCACGCGGATAGGGATGTACAGGTCGACGGCGTAGGCGTGCGGATACGCCTCGAGGTCGCCGGTGTACGTCCGCTCGATGTCGCCGTGCGCCTCCGCCTCGCTGACCTGCGCCCACAGCCGCAACATGACGTCCGGGAACATGCCCCGCGAGGAGAACTTCGCGTACGTGCCGGGCGGGATCCGCGAAATGACGTGGCCCCGCGTGGCGTCGTCCACCGTCGCGCACTCGTACCCGACGATCTGGGTGTAATACGACTCGACGTCGGGCGCGAAGTCGATGTAGGTGGACGCGAGCGGCCCGCCGACCTCGTGGTGGAGCACCCTCGTCCAGGCGCGGTCGAGACGAGGGTCGCTCAGCTGTCCCAACGCCCGCCGGGGGCTGCGCACGGGCAGCCCGGCTACGAGGGTTTCGCCGCGCTCGATGATCTCGAATGACATGTCAGATCGCGTCCTCGAGCACGTGTGCGTCGCGAACGCCGACGCAGGGCACCCCTCGAGCCCGCGCCAGCTGCATCGCCATCGCATCGGATGGCGAACAGAGTCCGTCCAGAACGTCCTCGGTCGCGATCGCGCAGACGACGTCACCCTCACATTCGGTGATCGATTCGACTCCACGGTCGGAAGCCCACTGCCGCAACGCAACCCACCGCGTCAGCTCGGTGCCGGCGCCCGGGCGCCCGACGAACAACACCCGCCGGGTGCGGTTCGCTGTCTCCACGCAATTCACTTCTGCACTGATGGTCATGGTCCGACTTCCTGTCCACGTTGGCTTTTCGATCCCGGCTGTGCGGGTTCTTCCGTCTGCAACCAACTATGGACGGCGCCGACGGTGACGTCTGTCCACCGATCAGCCCCCGAACAGGATGAATTCCGCGTCCCCCGATCGGTGGACAGCCGCCGGGTCAGTACCCCTCGGGCAGGGCGGCGAACATGTCGCGGGTGACGGCGACGGCGTTGTCGGAACTGCCGCCGCGCACCACCAGTGTCGCGAACGCCAGGTCGCCGCGGTATCCGACGAACCAGGCGTGCGAGCCGCCCTCGACCTCGGCCTCACCGGTCTTGCCGTACACCTCGCCCTGATCTTCGATCCGCTCGGCGGTACCGCTCGTCACCACGAGGCGCATCATTCCGCGCAGCCCGTCGACCATCTCCGGGCTGATCGGCGGATGCTCCCCGTCGATCTTGGTTTCCCGCCCCGCGATCAACCGCGGCACCGGCGTCGTGCCGTGCGCGATGGTCGCCGCGGCCAACGCCATCCCGAACGGACTGACCACCACCTTGCCCTGACCGAACCCGTCCTCGGTCCGCTGCACGAGGTCGTCGGCGGGCGGCACCGAACCCGAGTCGGTGGGCAGGCCGACCACGTCGTAGTCGGGCCCGATTCCGTACTGCGATGCCGCGACCGTCAGTGCGTCGGGCCGCATCTCGCTGGCGAGTTTCGCGAACGACGTGTTGCACGAACGGGCGAACGCCGTCGCCATGGGCACGGTGCCGAGCGCGAATTCGTTGTAGTTCGGGACGCTGCGTTCACCGATCTCGATGCGTCCGGGACACGGCACCATCGTGTCGGGTGTCGCGATGCCCGAGGAGATCGCGGCGCCGGCGGTGATGATCTTGAACGTCGAACCGGGCGGATACAGGCCGGTGAGCGCAACCGGTCCGTCCTTGTCCGCCGCCCTGTTCTGCGCGACGGCCAGCACGTCGCCGGTCGACGGCTGGATGACGACCATCATGGTCTGGTCGGTGCGGGCGTTGACGGCGTTCTGCGCGGCGATCTGGATGGGACGGTCCAGGCTGATCGAGAACGACGGGGAGGTCTGCGGCGCCGTCTCGGTGAGCACGTCCGTGTCCACCCCGTTCTGGTTGACCGTGACCACGCTCCAGCCGGCCTTGCCGTCGACTTCGTCGATCACGGTCTTCTTCACCTGGCCGACCAAATCCGGTGCGAAGTTCCGGTCGGTGGCGACGAGGTCCGCCTCGTCGGACACGCTCACCCCGGGAATGGCGCCGAGCACACCGGCGACCTGTTCGTAATCGTCCGACCGCAACCGGGTGACGAGGTAGTCGCCCTTGACCGCCGTCGCCGATTCGGCGATCGACTGCGCGGTGAGCGTGTTGTCGAACGTGACGAGCGCCGACGCGAGGGACTGGGCGCTGCCGATCACGTTGCCCGACTGCGCCGCATCGAACTTCACGCGGTACACCACGCCGGGGACGAGGACGTCCGAACCGGAATGCTCGTTGACTCGCGCCCGGGGAGCTGCGGTGGACCGCAGCGACATCGTCTGCCGGTCCCCCAGCCGGGGATGGACGTTCGTGGAACTCCACCGCACGGCCCAGTCGCCGCCGCGCCGCCCCATCTGCAGTTCACCCGAATACGCCCAGACCCGGTTCTTCGGCAGATGCCATTCGTACGTGTACCCGACGGTGGCCGTGTCACCGCTGACGTCGACGTCCGTCGTCCGGGCGTCGAGCGACTCGGCCTGCAGCGACGTCCACGCGGACTCGAGGGCCTGGCGGGCCACGTCCGGGCGATCCGACAGGTCGGCGGCCTGCTCCGAATCCTGCTCGGCGAACGCCGTCAGAAACGCCTGCGCCGCCGGTTCCGGACCGTCCGGTCTCGGCGTGCACGCGGCGAGACCCGCCGTCAGCACAGCGGCGCCGCAGAGGGCGATCGACTGGACGACGCGGGAGCGAGAGTGTGGCCGCAGGTTCATCGCCGCCCATGCTATGTCGGCGGACACCGCCGACACGGTAGGCGGGCCAGCGCGTCAGTCCAGGAGAATTGTGGCGAACGTCGCGACCTGCCTGAAGCCGATGCGTGCGTACGCACTGCGGGCCACCGTGTTGAAACTGTTGACGTAGAGACTGGCGATGCGGCCCTCCGCGATGACGGCCTCCGCGACCGTCGCGGTGCCCGCCGCGCCGAACCCGTGCCCGCGGTACATCGGGTGCACCCAGACGCCCTGGATCTGCCCGACCCGCGCGGACACCGAACCGACCTCGGCCTTGAACACCACCTGATCGTCCTCGAATCTCGCCCACGCCCGGCCTGCGGCGATGAGATTGGCGACGCGGCGCCGGTATCCTCGACCGCCGTCGTTGGCGCGGGGGTCGATGCCGACCTCCTCGATGAACATCGCGACCGCGGCAGGCAGATACTGCTCGAGTTCGTGCATCCGCACCTGCCGGACCAACGGATCCGGGCGGCATTGCGGCGTACTCGCCAGCGCCAGCAGCGGCTGATCGGGCCGGACCTCGCGGGCGGGCCCCCAATCCAGCTCGAGCATCTCCCACAACGGCAACGTCAACTCGGCCCGCCCGACCAGCGACGAGCACATGCGCGGCGTGCGACAGGCGCGGTCGGCGAACGCCCGCATGTCGTCGATGCTGCCCCGCAGCGGCACGAAATTCGCGCCGGAGAAGCACAACGATTCGAGCGGCCCGCCCCGACTCCACAACTCTCCGTGGATCATCCGGGGATCGATACCGCCCTCTTCCACGCGAGCGGCAACCATGCAGGCGGCGACAGGATCGGCGTCGAGAACGCGGAGCACGTGTGCTGCGTCCCGACTGCTCAACTGTTTGGCACCGAGGAGCTTGAGCATCTACCCAACCTTGTCAGCTAGTGGACCTGCCCACCAGATTGCCACGAACTCGCCGGAAACGGGAGACGTTTCGTCGCCCGCTGCGGGCGCCGGGTCAGCTGACCGTCACGACGGGAGATCCGGACGTCGCGTCGCCCTCCATCTCCTCGGCGATCCGCATCGCTTCCTCGATCAACGTTTCGACGATCTGCGCCTCCGGCACCGTCTTGATGACCTTGCCCTTGACGAAGATCTGTCCCTTGCCGTTGCCGGAGGCGACGCCCAGATCGGCCTCGCGGGCCTCACCGGGACCGTTGACGACGCACCCCATGACGGCCACGCGCAGCGGGATCTCCATGCCCTCGAGTCCGGCGGTCACCTCGTCGGCCAACGTGTACACGTCGACCTGGGCGCGCCCGCACGACGGGCAGGACACGATCTCGAGCTTGCGGGGCCGCAGGTTCAGCGACTGCAGGATCTGCGTGCCGACCTTGATCTCCTCGGCGGGCGGGGCGGACAGCGACACCCGGATGGTGTCGCCGATGCCGTCGGCCAGCAGCGCGCCGAACGCGACCGCCGACTTGATCGTGCCCTGGAACGCGGGACCGGCCTCGGTCACACCCAGGTGCAGCGGGTAGTCGCACTGCGCCGCCAGCTGCCGGTAGGCCTCGACCATGATCACCGGGTCGTTGTGCTTCACCGAGATCTTGATGTCGCCGAACCCGTGTTCCTCGAACAGTCCCGCCTCCCACAGCGCGGACTCGACGAGCGCCTCCGGCGTGGCCTTGCCGTACTTCTGCATCAGCCGCGGGTCGAGGGATCCGGCGTTGACGCCGATCCGGATCGGGATGCCGGCGTCGCCTGCCGCCTTCGCGACCTCCTTGACGCGTCCGTCGAACTCCTTGATGTTGCCGGGGTTCACGCGGACGGCGGCGCAGCCGGCCTCGATCGCGGCGAAGATGTACCGCGGCTGGAAGTGGATGTCGGCGATGACCGGGATCTGGCTCTTCTTCGCGATGGTCGCGAGCGCGTCGGCGTCCTCCTGCCGCGGGCAGGCGACGCGCACGATGTCGCAACCGGATGCCGTGAGTTCGGCGATCTGCTGCAGCGTGGCGTTGACGTCGTGCGTCTTGGTGGTGCACATCGACTGCACGGATACCGGGAAGTCGCTGCCGACACCGACAGATCCGACCTGGAGCTGGCGAGTCTTGCGGCGAGGTGCGAGAACGGCGGCCGGGCCTTCGGGCATACCCAATCCGACAGGGCTGGTCACGTGGGTGCCTTCTTTCGTAGCTTCAAGTCCGAGTTTAGCGTTGACGTCCTCTCGGCCGTGAACGACCGAGATTCTCCTCGGGACTCGCGTCCCGAGGTTCCTGTTTCACCGACAGTCGCCTCCCCACACCTTAGGTGCGGGGTGGTCTCACACCGTCTCCGCAGGCTGCCACCGCCAGTCCGACGGCCAAAATGTTCCTTGCCGCGTTCACATCCCGATCGTGGACGACGCCGCACCGGCATGTCCACTCCCGCACGTTCAGCGGCATCGCCCCGGCGATCTCCCCGCACACCGAGCAGGTCTTCGACGACGGATAGAACCGGTCGACCGCCACCACCCGCCGCCCGTACCAGTCGGCCTTGTACTCGAGCATCGACCGGAACGCGGACCACCCCGCATCCGAGATCGCCCGAGACAACGACCGATTCTTGACCATGTTCCGCACACTCAGATCCTCGATGGCGATCACTTGATTTTCGCGCACCAGCCGAGTGGAAAGTGTGTGCAGATAATCGCGCCGCCGATCGGCGATCCGACCATGAATCTTCGCGACCTTCAGTCGGGCCTTGGCCCGGTTACGCGATCCCTTCTCCTTCCTGGCCAGTGCCCGCTGCGCCTTCACCAACCGCGCACGGTCCGCGCGCTCGTGGCGCGGGTTGGTGATCTTCTCCCCCGTCGACAGCGTGTACAGGCTGGTGATCCCGGCGTCGAGCCCGACCACCCGATCGGCCGGCTCGAGTTCGGTGATCGTGTCCTCGACGAGGATCGAGATGTGGTACTGACCACGAGCATTACGCGACACCGTCACCTGCGACGGCACCGCCCCCTCCGGTAGTGGCCTCGACCACCGAACGTCCAGGGGTTCGGTCTGCTTGGCCAACCGGATCTGCCCGCCGCGGTAGGTGAAGCAGTTCGAATAGTAGGTCGCCGACTCCTTCGACCGCCCCTTCCTCTTGAACTGCGGGTAGCCGGTCTGCGTGCGCCAGAACCTCTCGAACGCGCCCTGCAACTGCCGCAGCGACTCCTGCAACGGCCCCTTCGACGGCTCCGCCAACCACTCCGTCTCGGCATCCCGCTTCCATCCGGTGAGCATCTTCGAGGTATCCGCGTACGTCACCCGACGCTGCTCCTGCGACCACGCCCGCGACCGCTCCGCCAACGCCCGATTGTAAACATACCGGGTGCACCCGAACGTCCGAGCAAGCTGTTCCGCCTGCACCGCAGTCGGATAGAAACGGTACTTGAACGCCCGCCTCACCACCCTCCCCGCCATGCCCCAGACACTAGCCCCACGGTCCGACAAAACCAGATCGGCCATCCCGGACCACAAGGACCGGGATAGCGCCGAAAGGCCCAGCGATCACTGGAAGAGCTTGATCGGGTTGACGATGTCGGCGGTCAGCGTGAGGAGCATGTATGCGCCGCCTATGACGATCACCACATAGGTGACGGGCAGGAGCTTCATGTAGTCGACGGGTCCGCCGCGCGGAAGCCCGCGCCTGCTGCGGAACCAGTCCCGGACCCGTTCGTAGACGGTGACCGCCATGTGCCCGCCGTCGAGCGGCAGCAGCGGAAGCAGGTTGAACATTCCGAGGAAGAAGTTCAGGCTCGCCAGCAGCAGCACGAATGCTTCCCAGATGCCCTGTTCGGCGATCTGACCGCCGATGACGCTCGCGCCGTACACCGAGATCGGGGTCTCCGGGTCCCGTTCGCCGCCGGTGACCGCGTGCCACAGGTCGACGGCCTTGCTCGGCATCTGCACCATCCGCTCGGCGGTCATCACGAACATGTCGCCGGTGAACTCGAACGACGCGGGAACCGCGGAGAGGGCCGAGTGCTCGACGACGCTCGGGGTCGCGCCGATGCCGATCGCACCGACCGTCGCCTCGTGCGGTTCGGTCTCGCCCTTCTCCTGGACCCAGCGCTGCACCTGCTGGACCGGGACGACGATCGTCTGCTCCTCGCCGTCCCGCTCGACCGTGAAGTCGACCGGACCGGACAGCGAACGGGTCGCGGCGGCCACGTCGGCGAACGTCGGCGTGTCCTTGCCGTCGACCGCGGTGATGACGTCGCCGGTCCTGATGCCCGCCTGCTCGGCGGGGCCCGGGCCGGTGCACTCGGACAGGGCGAAGTCGGGGCCGGGCCCCTGGGTCGGCGCCGCACACCCGACCGACCCGACGACCGCGTCGGTGGACCGGTTCAGATCGGGCAGGCCCCAGCCGACGGCGAGGACGTACACCAGCACGAGGCCGAGGACGAAGTTCATGCCGATGCCGCCGGACATCACCGCGAGACGCTTCCAGGTGGGCTTCTTGTACATGGCCCGGTCTTCTTCGTCCGGTTCGAGTTCGTCCAGCGCCGTCATCCCGGCGATGTCGCAGAACCCGCCGAGCGGGAGCGCCTTGAGCCCGTACTCGGTCTCACCGCGGCGGAAGGAGAAGACCTTGGGCCCGAAGCCGATGAAGTACCGGCGGACCTTCATGCCGGTGGCCTGCGCCACCCACATGTGCCCCGCTTCGTGAAGTGCGATCGACAACGCGATCCCGAGGGCGAAGAGAACAACGCCCACTGCGAACACCATGCAGTTCTAGCCTTCCTGCTTCACGAGCTGACGTGCTCGCTCACGTGCCCAGCCGTCGGCGGCCAGTACGTCTTCCACGGTAGCCGGTGGCGCCGACCACTCGTCCGCCTCGGACAGCACGGAGGCGACGGTGCGGACGATGCGCGGGAACCGGATGATCCCGTCCAAGAATGCCTGAGCGGCGACCTCGTTCGCAGCGTTGTAGACGGCGGTGAGGCATCCCCCACCCTTGCCCGCCTCGCGGGCGAGGTCGACGGCGGGAAAAACCTGCGAGTCGAGTGGCTCGAACTCCCAGGTGGACGCGGTGCTGAAGTCGCAGGCCGCGGCGGCGCCCGCCACCCGGTGCGGCCAGCCGAGGGCCAGCGCGATCGGGAGCTTCATGTCCGGTGGGCTGGCCTGCGCGAGCGTCGAGCCGTCGGTGAACGTGACCATCGAGTGCACGATGGACTGCGGGTGCACGGTGACGTCGATCCGGTCGTAGTCGACGCCGAACAGCAGGTGGGTCTCGATCAGTTCGAGCCCCTTGTTGACGAGGGTCGCCGAGTTCAGCGTGTTCATCGGCCCCATCGACCACGTGGGGTGGGCGCCGGCCTGCTCGGGTGTCACCGATTCCAGCCGGTCGGCCGTCCAGCCGCGGAACGGTCCGCCGGAGGCGGTGAGGACCAGGCGGTCCACCTCGTCCGCGCTGCCACCGCGCAGGCACTGGGCCAGCGCCGAATGCTCGGAGTCGACCGGCACGATCTGTCCCGGCGCCCCGGCCGCCGTCACGAGTGGCCCGCCTGCGACGAGCGACTCCTTGTTCGCCAGCGCGAGCCGCGCACCGGACTCGAGCGCGGCCAGGGTCGGCTCCAGGCCCAGCGAACCGACCAGTGCGTTGAGCACGACATCCGCTTCCGTGGTGCGCACGAGTTCGGTGACGGCGCCCGGTCCGCCCAGCACCCCGGGCAGATCCAGCGCTGCGGCCGCGCCCGGATCCGCGACTGCGACGGACGACACACCCGTCTCGCGAATCTGCCGGGCCAGCAGTTCGACGTTTCCGCCACCGGCTGCGAGCCCCACCACCGTGAACTTGTCCGGGTTGGCGGCCACCACCTCCAACGCCTGGGTGCCGATCGAACCGGTGCTGCCGAGCAGCAGGACGCGAGTGGGCCTGTTTTCATCCACCCGCCCATTGTTCCTGATCGAATGCGGACCGCCCGCCATGGATGGCCCCACTACATACGACGGGCAGTCGTATGTCACGATATGTCGAGTAGCGCAACCGAATCTGCAGGAGGATCGATCGTGGCCGGTACCCAGTTGGAGCCCTCGTCCAGCGACCCCATCGTGGCCGCACACATCGACACCGCGGAGGTCCCGTCGGCGGCATGGGGCTGGAGCGGTGAGGCGCCGAAGACGTTCCGGTTCTTCGGATGGTTCTTCGCCGTGTTCCTGCTGCTCATGATCATCGGAAACCACAGGGGTTTCGTCGAGGACCTGTGGCTGATCGGCTGCGCGGCCGTGATGTTCTTCATCCTCATTCGTGACATCGTCCTGCGGCGCAAGCCCCGGTAGCACCGAACCACGAACGAAACCCCTCGCCCCGATCACTCGGGGACGAGGGGTTTCGTCGTATGGGCCTGCGTGACGAAATACTCAGTTCTCGGCGGCGAGCTGGCCGCAGGCGGCGGCGATCTCCTGGCCGCGGGTGTCCCGCACCGTGCAGGACACACCCTGCGCCAGCACGCGCCGGACGAATTCCTTCTCCACCGGCTTCGGGCTCGCGTCCCACTCACTGCCCGGTGTGGGGTTCAGCGGGATCAGATTCACGTGCACCAGCGGTCCGAGCGCCTTGCGCAGTTTCTTGCCCAGCAGGTCGGCGCGCCACGGCTGATCGTTCACGTCCCGGATCAGCGCGTACTCGATGGAGACCCGGCGACCGGACTTGTCCGCGTAGTAGCGGGCCGCGTCGAGGACCTCCGCCACCGACCAGCGGTTGTTCACGGGGACCAGGGTGTCGCGCAGTTCGTCGTCCGGGGTGTGCAGGGACACGGCGAGCGTCACGCTGAGGTCCTCGTCCGCGAGCTTGCGGATCGCGGGCGCCAACCCCACCGTCGACACCGTCACCGAGCGTTGCGACAACCCGAGGCCGTCGGGGGCGGGCGAGGTGATGCGGCGGACGGCGGCGACCACGCGCTTGTAGTTGGCGAGCGGCTCCCCCATGCCCATGAACACGACGTTCGACAACCGGCCCGGACCGCCGTGGACGTCACCGTCGCGCAGGGCGGCCGCGGCGGCACGCACCTGGTCGACGATCTCGGCGGTCGACAGGTTGCGTTGCAGCCCGCCCTGACCGGTCGCGCAGAACGGGCACGCCATTCCGCACCCGGCCTGACTGGAGATGCACAGCGTCGCGCGGTCGGGGTAGCGCATGAGGACGCTTTCCAGCAGCGTCCCGTCGTTCGCCTTCCAGAGCGTCTTGCGGGTGTCGCCCCCGTCGCAGGCCAGGTGCTTGACGGGGGTGAGCAGCGTCGGGAACAGCGCCGCGCCCACCTGCTCGCGCACGGCGGCCGGGAGGTCGGTCATCTTCTCCGGATCCGCCTCGAGCCGCGCGTAGTACTGCCGGGCCAGCTGGTCGGCCCGGAACCCGGGCAGACCCAGCTCCTTGACGGCCTCCCGCCGCTCGGTGGAGTCGAGGTCCGCGAGATGCTTGGGGGGCATCCCACGCCGGGGCGCGGTGAAAACGAGGGGAAGCGAGACAGCCATAGTTTCTCCATTGTCCCATTGATTCGGGGGTCGTTGTCGTGCGGATGCCTGATCGACGTTGTTTCGCCGCCCGATGCGCATGCGGAACCCGCCCAGGTGGGTGAAGATCAACTCATGTCGACAACACCGGACGACCCTTCGAACTTCCCACCGGACGTCCCGGCCGGTCGTGGTCCCGGTACCGGAGCGGCGCCCACGGACCCGACACAGCCCGACACGTCACCGGCAGGCACCGAGCATCCCGACGTCGCCCGCCGCAAGGGCATCAAGCACACGCGGGTGGGTGCCACCTGGACCGGCCTGGTGATCGGAATCGTCGTTCTGGTACTGCTTCTCGTGTTCATTCTGCAGAACCTCGACAGCGTGACCCTCGAACTGTTCGCCTGGGATTTCACGCTCCCGCTGGGCGTCACTCTGCTGTTCGCGGCAATTGCGGGCGCGGTGATCATGGCCCTCGCGGGCGGTGTCCGCATCATCCAGATCCGGCGGGCGGCGAACCGGCAGCGGCGCCTGAACAGTAATTTCTAACTGAACAATAGTTACGCAAGTGGATTGCGCCGCCGCCTTGCGAGCAGAATTACTGTCGTGGATATCACCGGAACGGCACGACTGTGAAGGCCGACATGGAGACGACTGTGGCACCGCGCATCGCGGCTGAACAAGCACGATCCTGGCTGCTGGTTCCCGCCGGCAAACCCGAGGGTTTCGAGGCGGCACACACCAGCGCCGCCGACGCGGTGATCCTCGACCTCGAGGACGCCGTCACTCCCGACCGCAAACCCCGGGCCCGGGCCGACGTGGTCGCCTGGCTCGGCGAGAACCGCCGCGCGTGGGTGCGGATCAACGACGCCACCACGCCCTACTGGGCGGACGACCTGGCAGCCTTGCACGGTGTGCCCGGACTCGAGGGCGTCATGCTCGCCAAGACCGAGAGCGGGATGCAGGTCGACGCGACCGCCGAGCGACTCCCCGAGGGCACGAAGGTGCTCGCTCTCGTCGAATCCGCGATGGGGCTCGAGGCCGCACCCGAGATCGCCCGGACGGAGGCCACCTTCCGCCTGGCGTTCGGCAGCGGCGACTTCCGTCGCGACACCGGCATGGACGACTCACCGCTGGCGATGGCGTATCCCCGCTCCCGGCTGACGGTCGCCAGCCGGGCCGCCCGGATCGCACCGCCGATCGACGGCCCCACCCTCGGCACCGACATCGACGCGCTGATCCGCGCGTCGGCGCTCACCCTGTCGATGGGGATGACCGGGAAGCTGTGCATGACCATCGCGCAGACGGCTCCGGTCAACGACGCACTGAGTCCGTCCCCGGCCGAGGCCGAATGGGCACGCGACGTGATCGCGGACCTCGGCGAGGACGGTTCCCGGGTGCGGGACGGCAGCGACCTCCCCAAGCTGGCGAAGGCCAAGAAGATCAACGCGCTCGCCAAGCTCTTCCACATCGCACCGCGGTAACGACACCGGTCAGAGCAATTCCAGCCCGGCGGGCTTTCGGCGGACGTGCACGCGGTAGCGCACGTCGAGAGCCACGCCGGGGGTCTGCGCGAATGCCGTGGACGCCGTCTTCTTGGTGAACTCGATGCCGAGGACTGCGTGCAGCGCTTCCCGGTTCGGGAAGCGCCATCGTGTCTCCACTCGGGCCAGGTCGAACCCCTGCGCTGCGAAGAAGGCCTCCACGGCCGCCGGGTGGTAGTGCGGCAGGTCGGCTCGCATCCATTCCCCGTAGGGATGGGCCGTCGCGTCGAGATCGACGACGACCAGTGCGCCGCCCGGGCGCAGCACCCGCATCGCCTCACGAATTCCACGGCCGCAGCCCGGTCCGAAGAAATACGCGGTCCGCGCGTGCACGACGTCGACGGACGCATCGCACAGGGGTATGCCCTCCGCGGAGCCGTCGAGCACGCGGACGTTCGGCAGGTGCCCCACGCGGGCGCGGGCCCGTTCCAGCAGCGGCGGATGGGGTTCGATGCCGTAGACCGTGGCCGCGGACTCCGCGAAGACCGGGAGATGGAAACCGGAGCCGCAGCCCACGTCGGCGACGACGCCGCCCGTCCAGTCCACGGCCCCGCGCAGGTGCCGGAAGATCGCACCGTCCACGTCCTGGGCACGGTTCTCCACCTCGTACCACTCCGGCCAGTGCCAGATGTTCGGGCTGGGAATGGTCACGACAGCGCGGTCACACGAGGACCGTGAGCACCAGCCACGTCACGAACGCCGACGGCAGCAGGGAATCGAGACGGTCCATGATCCCACCGTGCCCGGGAAGCAGAGTGCCCATGTCCTTGATCTGCAGCTCGCGCTTGACCTGGGATTCGATGAGATCGCCGAGCGTGGCGGTGACCACCAGCACGACACCGAGGAGCACACCGATCATCGAGTTCTCGTCGAGGATCAGCGTGACCGTCAGCAGGCTTCCGATCACGCAGAACAGCAGCGAGCCGAAGAACCCTTCCCACGACTTCTTGGGGCTGATCGCCGGCACCATCGGATGCTTGCCGAACAGCACACCCGCCGCATAACCACCGACGTCGGAGCAGACCACGCCGATCATCAGGCACAACACTCGCCCGGCGCCGTCGTCCTGCAGCACCATCAGCACGGCGAACGACGCCAGCAACGGAATCCAGGACGCCACGAACACGGTGATCGCGGTGTCCCGGAGGAAGTTCTGCGGTGTCGCCTTCAACCCGTGGTCGAACAGGCGCCAGACCATGCAGACCAGCACCGTGCCCGCGAAGGCGCTGAGCACTCCGACCGGGCCGAACGGCCACCCGAGCCACAGGATCGCCTGCCCTCCGGCGATCAGCGGGATCCGGGGGGCGCTGATGCCGGCCTCGCGGAGCCGCTTCGTGACCTCCCACGTGGCGACGGCCATCGCGACCGCGACCACCCCGATCCACACGAGGGGCACGTAGACGAGGATCAGGATGAGCGCGACGCCGAGCCCGACGCCGACGCCGATCGCCGCGGGGAGGTTACGCCCGGCCTTGGACTTCGCGGCCGTGGCCGGTTCCGGCGCGGGCTTCCCCTCGGAGACCGGTCCCGAGGGGTCGCCCTCGGAGATGGGTCCCCCTGGGGTCCCGTGTTCTGCTGGCACGGTCACTGTCCCCGATCCACTCCTCGTCTCGTGACTAAACTTCCAGTAACTCGGCTTCCTTGTGCTTCACCAGTTCGTCCACCTGCGCGACATACCGGGCGGTCGTCTTGTCGAGTTCCTTCTCGGCCCGCCCCACCTCGTCCTCGCCGGCCTCGCCGTCCTTCTGGATCCGGGACAGCTCGTCCATCGCCTTGCGGCGCACGTTCCGCACGGACACCTTCGCGTCCTCACCCTTGGACTTGGCCTGCTTCACCAGTTCGCGGCGGCGTTCCTCGGTGAGCTGGGGAACAGAGATGCGGATCAGGTTTCCGTCGTTGGACGGGTTCACGCCCAGGTCGGAGTTCCGGATCGCCGTCTCGATGGCATTCAGCTGCGAGGCCTCGTACGGCTTGACGACGACGAGACGCGCTTCCGGCACGTTGATGCTGGCGAGCTGCGTGATCGGGGTGAACGCGCCGTAGTAGTCGATTCCGATGCGGTTGAACATGCCAGGATTCGCGCGGCCCGTACGGATCGATCCGAGATCGTCCTTGGCCACCGTGACAGCCTTCTCCATCTTCTCCTCGGCTTCGAAGAGAGCTTCATCAATCACGGCTGTTCCTCCATGTCGTTCTGCATCGATTCGTCACTGCCTCTGTTTCGAGAAAACCCTGTGTCGAGCGTGGCACGCGCGTCATGACTTGACGAGCGTTCCGATCTTCTCACCGGACACCGCCCGAGCGATATTCCCCTCGGTCAGCAGATTGAACACCATGATCGGCATCTGGTTGTCCATACACAGGCTGAAGGCCGTCGCGTCGGCCACCTTCAGCTCCTGTTCGATGACCTCACGGTGCGTGATCTGCGTGTACATCGTGGCGTTCGGGTCGAGGTTCGGGTCCGCGGTGAACACACCGTCGACGGCCTTGGCCATCAGCACCACCTCGGCGCCGATCTCGAGGGCCCGCTGCGCCGCGGTCGTGTCGGTCGAGAAGTACGGCATGCCCATGCCGGCACCGAAGATCACGACGCGTCCCTTCTCGAGGTGACGCTGGGCGCGCAGCGGAATGTACGGTTCCGCCACCTGACCCATGGTGATCGCCGTCTGCACGCGGCTGTCGATGCCCTCTTTCTCCAGGAAGTCTTGCAGAGCAAGGCAATTCATGACGGTGCCGAGCATGCCCATGTAGTCGGAACGCGCGCGGTCCAAACCTCGCTGCTGCAGTTCCGCACCACGGAAGAAGTTGCCGCCGCCGATGACCACCGCCACCTGCACCCCGGATCGCACGACCTCGGCGATCTGCTCCGCGACCTTGGTCACCACGTCGGGGTCGAGACCGACCTTGCCACCACCGAACATTTCTCCGCCGAGTTTGAGAAGGACTCGATGGAATCCCGTACGTTCGTTGGCTGGTTCGGACATTGCTCTCCTCAGTTCCACAGCACTCGTCGATTTCGACAGCGGCCGAGCGCACCCACGCGGCTACCCGGCCCATTCAGACGGCCATCCTCATCCTGCCTCATCAGGACGGTGGCGGTATACGTAGGCCCCGCCGGGCGAGCGCACTCGTCCGACGGGGCCATACGACTCACACGAGCAGTTACGAAGCACCGACCTCGAAGCGGACGAAGCGCTTGATGGTCACACCGGCCTCGTCGAGGATCGCCTTGACGGACTTCTTGGAGTCCTGGACCGAGGACTGCTCGGTCAGCACGACGTCCTTGAAGTAGCCGTTGACGCGGCCTTCGATGATCTTCGGCAGAGCCTGCTCCGGCTTGCCCTCGGCGCGCGCGGTCTCCTCGGCGATGTGACGCTCGTTGGCGACGATGTCCTCGGGGACCTCGTCGCGCGTGACGTACTTGGCCTTGAGCGCCGCGACCTGCATCGCGGCGCCGCGAGCGGCCTCCGCAGCAGCGTCGCCCTCACCGGTGTACTCGACGAGGACGCCGACGGCGGGCGGCAGGTCGGCACTGCGCTTGTGCAGGTAGACCGCGACCGGTCCGTCGAAGGAGGCGATCTTGCTCAGGACGAGCTTCTCGCCGATCTTCGCGGACTGCTCCTGGATGACGGTGTCGACCGTCTTGCCGTCGAGTTCGAGTGCCTTGAGGGCGTCGACGTCGGCGGGCTTCGCTGCTGCGGCGACCGTGACGATCGACTCCGCGAGCTTCAGGAAGTCCTCGTTCTTCGCGACGAAGTCCGTCTCGCAGTCGAGCTCGAGCAGGACGCCGTCCTTGGAAACGACCAGGCCCTCGGCCGTGGTGCGCTCGGCACGCTTGCCCACGTCCTTGGCGCCCTTGATGCGCAGCTGCTCGACAGCCTTGTCGAAGTCGCCCTCGGCCTCAGCGAGAGCGTTCTTGCAGGCCATCATTCCGGAGCCGGTGAGCTCGCGGAGCCGCTTGACGTCAGCGGCGGTGTAGTTCGCCATGGTGAGCGAGCCTCCTCATATGTCTGTTGGGACGTAAGTCAGGGTAGTACTCGGGGCAGACCGTGAAACGGCCCTGACCAAAGATCTCTTGGTCAGGGCCGTGTGCATCGGATCAGGCCTCGGTGGAGGGAGCCTCTGCTGCGGGGGCCTCGGCAGCCGGAGCCGCCTGTGCCTCAGCTGCGGGAGCGGCCTCCGCTGCGGGAGCGGCCTCTGCTGCGGGCGCTGCCTGCGAGAGCAGTTCCTGCTCCCACTCGGCGAGGGGTTCGCCGGCGCCGGCCTCGGGCTTCGCGTCCTTGTCGGCGCTCAGTCCGGCACGGGCCTGCACGCCCTCGGCCACTGCGGAAGCGACGACCTTGGTGAGCAGGGCGGCGCTGCGGATGGCGTCGTCGTTGCCCGGGATCGGGTAGTCGACGAGGTCGGGGTCGCAGTTGGTGTCCAGGATCGCGATGACCGGGATGTTCAGCTTGCGCGCCTCGGCAACGGCCAGGTGCTCCTTGTTGGTGTCGACGACCCACACCGCGGAGGGGACCTTGGCCATGTCGCGGATACCACCGAGAGTGCGATCCAGCTTGGTCATCTCACGCGTGAGCATGAGGATTTCCTTCTTGGTGCGACCCTCGAAGCCACCGGTCTGCTCCATCGCCTCGAGCTCCTTGAGGCGGAGAAGACGCTTGTGGACGGTGGTGAAGTTGGTGAGCATGCCGCCGAGCCAACGCTGGTTGACGTAGGGCATCCCGACGCGAGTGGCCTCGGCCGCGATGGACTCCTGGGCCTGCTTCTTGGTGCCGACGAAGAGGACGGTGCCGCCGTGGGCAACGGTCTCCTTGACGAATTCGTACGCCTTGTCGATGTACGTCAGCGTCTGCTGCAAGTCGATGATGTAGATGCCGTTGCGGTCGGTGAAGATGAATCGCTTCATCTTCGGGTTCCAGCGACGGGTCTGGTGACCGAAGTGCGTGCCGCTGTCCAGCAGCTGCTTCATTGTTACGACAGCCATGGCTGTGTATCTCTCTTTCATTGCCGGTTGATGCCGAACGTCGGTGACGTTCCGCCCTGGCGCCCGTGAACCGTCGGACTCACATCGAAATGCGAGACCAGCCGACGATCCGTATACTGCGCGGACGCGCGAAGTCGGACTGTGCGAACACAGACCGCTCGATCAGTGTACGGCCTCCACGTTCCACGCCCTAACCGCCCCTGCCACACCCGGTCCACGCGTGCAAGGGTTCTGCGGAATCTGTGGACGGATCGGGATCCATCCACAATGTCACCCGCCGCCCGATATTTGCCCCGGACGTGCGGGATCGTCGAGCCATGACGAAGTTCGGGGCGATCCTGCGGGTCCTGACCGCGACGGTCACGGCGACGACCCTCCTGAGCGCCGCGGTACTCCTCTCCCCGGCCGCCGAAGCTGCGCCGACCGGCGACTTCGACTGGCCGCTGCACCCGCGGCCTCGGGTGGTGCGGGCCTTCGACAATCCCGAGCACGACTGGCTTCCCGGCCATCGCGGCGTGGATCTGGGTGGCGTGCCCGACGAGGCGGTGCTGTCCGCGGGCGCGGGCGTGGTGGTGTTCGCAGGCACGGTCGCGGGTAAACCCGTCGTCTCCGTCGACCACCCGGGAGGTCTGCGCACCACGTACGAACCGGTGACCGCCCGGGTCACCGCCGGGCTGCGCGTCGGCCGCGGCACCGTCCTCGGCACACTCGAACCCGGGCACCCGGGCTGCATCGCCCCCGTCGCCGCGTGCCTGCACTGGGGTCTGCGCCGCGACCGCGAATACCTCGACCCACTCGGACTCGTCCGGGTGGCGCCGGTCCGGCTCCTCCCCGTCGTGCCCCGTGATCGCGGCGGCTAGCGCCACTCAGCGCAAATCGTCGCGGCTAGCGCCACTCAGCGCAGATCGTCGCGGCTAGCGCCACTCAGCGACGGCGTGTCTGCCCGCCGACTCCGGGAAATCGTCCGCGACCATCGCGGCGAGTTCGACGAACGCCTTGCGCGTCTCGGGACGCAGCAGATCCAGATCCACGATCGAGCCCTCGGCGAGGTGCTCGTCGAACGGCACCACCTTCACCGCACGGCACCGGAGCAGGAAATGGTTGGTCAGTTCCGTCATGTCGATCATGCTCGAGCCGGGCCGGGCGGCACTGATCACGACGACGGTGCGGGACACGAGGTGCCCGTAACCGTGGTGCTGCAGCCAGTCCAGCGTGGCGGCGGCGCTGCGGGCGCCGTCGATCGCGGGCGAACTCACCAGCACCAGGGAATTGGCGAGTTGCAGAACGCCGTTCATCGCCGAATGCATGATCCCGGTGCCGCAGTCGGTGAGGATGATGTTGTAGTACACCTGCAGGATGTCGATGGCCCGCCGGTAGTCGTCCTCGCTGAACGCCTCGGAGATCGCCGGGTCCTGCTCGCTCGCGAGCACCTCGAGGCGGCTCGGCGCCTGCGACGTGTGAGCCCGCACGTCCGAATAGCGCCGGATGTCCGCCTCGGCCGCGATGAGGTCGCGGACGGTCGAATGTGTCTGCACTGGAACCCGTTGCGCGAGCGTCCCGAAGTCGGGGTTGGCGTCGACAGCGATCACGCAGTCGCCGCGCAGCGACGCGAACGTCGATCCGAGCCCGATCGTGGTCGTCGTCTTCCCGACGCCGCCCTTCAAGGACAGGAACGCAATTCGATAGTCCCCCTGGATCGGCTGCCGGATCCGGTCGAGGAGTGCGGCGTCACGAGCCTCCCCGGCCGACTCACCCAGGTTCACCGTTCCCCCGGTGAGCCGGTGCAGCCCGCGCCGCCATCCCCGGCTCGGCGCCTTGCGCGCTCGCTCGAGGAGCGCATCCGCAACCAGATCCTGATTGGTCACCTGATGCTGACTCGGCGCAGGAGCGGTGGCATCGCCCACCGGGGTGCCGCCACCGTCGTTCAGCCAGGACGGTTGCGATCGAGTCAAGTCTTCGCGGTCCACTGTTCCCCCGGGATAGTGCAGAAACAACTGCAGATTCGTGGGGCGACGCTACCAAACCGGATCAGGCCCGGGGATGCGCCTGATCGTGCACCGCACCGCAGCCTCGCCACGGACACGTGCGAGTAGAGCTGGGTGGTGGCGAGGCCGGCGTGCCCGAGCAGTTCCTGCACCACGCGCAGGTCGGCGGTGCCCCTCGAGTCGGTGCGTCGCCGCCGTGTGACGCGGCCCGTGCGGGCTCAAGGTTCGGCGCACCGGGGACACTATGAGGCGGTCCCGCAGCGTGATCGGATCGTTCTGCTGCGCGCCCGATTCGGCGGCGTCCATCACGTCGGCCGCCTGCGACTGCCGCAGCACCGGGGGCAGTGCCCGATGGGCCTTCGCGGCGCCCAGCCGGGCGCCGGGATCGGTGGCGATGCGCCGGGTCCGCAGCAGCCAGACTGTGAAGTTGCGCACCGACGACGTCCGCCGGGCGAGTGTGGTCCGGCGATGCCGGCCGCGGACCGGCTCGCCGGCCACGACCGCAGCACCTGGATGTCGAGCTCTCCGAGGTATTCGTCCGGTGCCGTCGACAACCATTGCTGCAGCAGCGACTTCGCGTCCGGGGCGTACGCCTTCACGGTGTGCGGCGATCGACCCCGTTCGAGCCCGAGATGCCGGGTGTACGCCTCGAGTACCAGCTCCAACGGTGCCGGCAGGTCGCTGCTCACAGAGGCAGCAGTCGACTCGGGCGGGACATGAATCAAGCAGCCGCGCCGCTAGAGTTCTTTTGTGCAGCGAACGATCTCCATCCCGATGTTGTGTGTTCTGGCGTTACTGTCCGCGATCGCTCCACTCGCCACCGACATGTATCTCCCCGGTCTCCCCCTGATGACGGAGAGCCTGAACACGTCGGCGCCGAGCGTGCAGCTGACGTTGACCACATTCATGGCCGGGCTCGGGATCGGCCAGCTCGTGGTCGGACCGTTGTCGGACGGCCTCGGTCGCCGTCGCCTGCTGATCGGCGCCACCGTCGTGACGACGCTCGCCGCGATGGCCTGCGCTCTCGCCCCGACCGTCGAAACCCTCATCGCCGCACGACTTTTCCAGGGACTGAGCGGCGGCGCGGCGATCGTGCTCGCCCGCGCCTGCATCGCCGACCGGGCCCGCGGCGACAGCGCCGCCCGGCTCTTCAGCATCATGATGATCATCGGCGGCGTCGCACCGGTGGTCGCGCCGCTGCTGGGCGGGGCCCTGCTCGGGCCGGTCGGCTGGCGAGGGATCTTCTGGGTCCTCACCGCCGCCGGGGTGGCGATGTTCGCGGGCGTGCTGATCCTCGTCCCGGAGACGCTTCCCGAGGAGAACCGGCACGGCGGCGGGCTCACGGCACTCGTCCGGAACCTGCACTACGTCGTCGGCAACCGCGTGTACCTGGGTTACGCGTTCACGTTCATGTTCGGGTTCGTCGCGCTCTTCTCGTACATCTCCGCGTCCCCGTTCGTCGTGCAGAACGTCCTCGGCCTCAGTCCGGGGCAGTTCTCGATGGTGTTCGCCGTGAACGCGGCGGGCATGGTGAGCGCCGCGATCGTGAACACACGGCTCGTCGGCACGTTCCATGCCCGGCAGTTGCTCGGTTTCGGGGTCACGCTGCTCCTGGCGGCGGGCGCCGTACTGCTGCTCGCCGCGACAACGATCGATTCGCCGCCCTGGTGGGCGATCCTGATCCCGCTGTTCGTCTCGGTGTCGAGCATCGGTTTCGTGATGGGCAACGCGACGGCGCTGGCTCAGGGCGAGGTGACCAAGGCGTCCGGCACCGGGTCCGCGCTCCTCGGGGCAGGTCAGTTCGGTCTCGCCGCGGTGGTCTCGCCGCTGGTCGGGATCGCCGGACCCGACAGTGCCGTCCCGATGGCTGTCGCGATCCCGTCGGCGGGCGCCGTGGCCATGCTGTCGCTGCTGGTGCTGACGCGGCGGACGCGCACGTCGTAGCGCGTCCGCCGGGTCAGCGTGTCAGCGGGAGGCACCCTCGCTCGCGGCGAGCTCGGACTTCCACACCCGGAAGCCTTCCTCGGTGCGACCGCGGCGCCAGTATCCGGAGATCGACGCGGAACGAGCGGGGACGCCCCGCTCGTTGCGCACGTAGGAGCGGAGGTTGTGCATCACGGCCTGCGCCTCACCGTGAATGAACACCTGCGCGTCTCCGGGCAGCCATTCGGTGTCGCGGACCGCGGCGACGAGGGGGGCGTTGTCTCCCGACGCCTCGTCCCCGATCCGGTCCGCCGTGTCGCCGCGGTGGATCCACGTGACGTCGACACCCGCGGGCGCGTCGAAGGCGATCTCGTCGTCCGAGCCTGCGACCTCGATGATCACCCTCCCCACCGCCGACGCGTCGAGTTTCTCGACGGATGCCGAGATGGCGGGAATCGCGGTCTCGTCGCCCGCGAACAGGTACCAGTCGGCCGCCGGGTCCGGTGCGAACGCCCCTCCGGGGCCGCGCAGCGTCAGGATGTCACCGGCCGCCGCGGCCGCAGCCCACGGTCCGGCGACGCCGGCGTCGCCGTGGACCACGAAGTCGATCGCGATCTCCCGCGCCGACGGGTCCACCGACCGGATCGTGTAGGTGCGCAGGACCGGCGCTTCGGGGCTTCCGAATTCGAGTTTCGCGTACGCGTCGGTGCAGGCGTTGGGAACGAAGCTGTCGAATCCCGGGTCGCCGAGGATGACCCGCACCATGTGCGGGGTCAGCCATTCGGTCCGGAGCACGGTCAGTGTTGCGGTCGGCTTTGCCACAGGCATCTCTCCAATGAACTCAAGTTGGTTAGTGTTACCTAACTACGGTACAGGAGAGACTGCCGGCAACGGCCGGAGTCGTTTACGAGCCGGAAGCGAACAACAAGCTCAACACGTGCGCGACGAAGTTCCGCCACAAATCCTCGGCTGACCCCATATCTCACTCCTGACGTGACGCTGATCCACCTGTGGGTATCGCATGCGGTTTGCGAGGTGCGTTCCAGAGACGTTTCTACTCCACCTCGTCGCCGATCGGTCGGTTCGACTCACCCTTTGCGCAGGCCGGAGCGTGACGAAGAGTCGAACCGCGCCACACTTCGGTCCTTGCCTATATTGGCGACAACCGATATAAAGGGTGTGTGCATGCGTTCGACGTACTCGGCGACCCCGTTCGGCGGCGGATCATGGAACTCCTGTCCGAGGGCGAACTCTCGGCCGGTCAGGTGACCGAAGTCGCAGCCGCCGAGTTCGGGATCTCACAGCCGACGGTGTCCGGACACCTGCGGGTGCTTCGGGAGAACGGGTTCGCTACGGTCCGGCGCGAAGGCACCAGACGTCTCTACGCGGTCGAGCCTGCACCGCTGCAGGAAGTGGATCGATGGCTCGACGGGTTCCGCCGGTTCTGGAGCCAGCCGCTCGACGCCCTGGCCACCGAACTCGCCCGCGGGAGTCGTCAGGATCCCCGGCCGAGCCGAGCCGCACACCCCGAATCATCGACAGAAGGAGACCGACAGTGAACGAGATCGCCGGTCAGGACACCAGCCTGACGACAGTGCAGCGGAGGATGGGCAACCGGGACATCGCCGAGGGTGCAGCGCGAACGGCGGTGCTCAGGCGACGCTACGACGCGCCGATCGACGACGTCTGGAATGCCATCACGACCCCGGACCGCGTCGACCGCTTCTTCCTCCCGCTCAGCGGCGATCTGCGCGCGGGCGGTTCCTTCGCCCTGCAGGGCCAGGCCAGTGGAGAGATCCTGGCCTGCGACGCCCCACATCTGCTGCGGCTGCAGTGGACTCCGCCCGGCGACCCTGGTTACAGCGACCAGGTCGAGGTCCGGCTGACCGCCGACGGTCCGGACGCGACGTGGTTGGAGTTGGAACACGCCTCCGTCGCCGACGTCTTCCGCAACGACCCGGACACGGGCTGCTACGGCGTCGGAACGGGCTGGGAAGGTCCCCTGCACTATCTCGGCGAGTACCTGCGCGGCGTCCTGCCGGACCGCCCCAGCACCGAGTGGTACACCTTCGACGAAGCCGAGGAACTGCGCCTCGCCAATTACCGCGGCACGGAATGGGCGAAAGTCGAGGCACAGCACGCGCGGAACACCGGCCACGCCTGAGAATGCATTCAGGTCGCCTGCCCCCGAGCCGGCCCCGTCTCACCGCTGCCGCGACCATCCGGTGTCGTCGGAGCCGACGAAGCCCTCCATCTCCAGCAGCGGGAGCACGGCGCGGACCTGCTCCACCGCGACTCCGGACAGTTCGGACAGTTCCCGGACCCCGCGCGGTCCGGCGGTCGGCAACGCCTCGTACACCAGCAGGGCGTCGCCCGACAGCGCGTCGAGATCGCGGACCACCTCGGGGCCGTCCCGCAGCCCGATCGGCCCGGCCTCCTCCACCACGTCACCGGCGTTCGCGACCAACCTCGCCTCACCCTCCCGAATCATCCGATTGCACCCGGTCGACGACGCCGACGTCACCGGACCGGGCACCGCCATCACCGGACGCCCCAGTTTGCGCGCCCAGCTCACGGTGTTCCGGGCGCCGCTGCGCCAGCCGGCCTCCACCACGACCACCCCGTCGGACAGGCTCGCCACCAACCGGTTCCGCGCCAGGAACCGATGTTTCGCCGGAGTCGTGCCCGGCGCGTACTCGCTGATCACCGCACCGTTCTGCGCGATCTGCCGCAGCAAGCGCGCATGCCCCGCCGGGTACGCGCGATCCACACCACACGCCAGCACCGCCACCGTCAGGCCCCCGACACTCAGCGCCGCACGATGCGCGGCGCCGTCGACCCCGAATGCTGCGCCCGACACGATCGTCCACCCGTCGACGGCGAGATCACCCGCAATCTCCGCTGTCACGCGCTCGCCGTACCCGCTCGCCGCCCGTGTCCCCACAATCGAGATTGCCCGATCGGTGAGTTCGGCCACCGGGCGCGAACCGAGCACCCACAGAGCGAGCGGCGGACCCTCGTCCCGCGACCGCGACAGATTCCCGAAACCGAGGAGCCGCCACTGAGGCCACTCGTCGTCGTCCGGCGTCACGATCCGGCCACCCATTCCCGCCACCAGTTCGAGATCGTCCGCGGCCGTGTCCACATGGGCACGGGCCACCGTCCGCTCCCCCAGCATGTCCGACAGATCCCTTACCCGCACGGCCCGCGCAGCCTCCTCCGGCCCCACCTCCTCCACGAGACGGGACAGCGCCGGACACGGCCCCTGCACCACCTTCGACAGATACGCCCACGCCAACCGGCGCGGATCGTGAACTCCACTCGGATCCGTTGCGTCACTTCGAATTTCCACCGTCATTGAAAGCTCCGATCACGAAAACCCAACGCGGTGACCACCTGCTCCGGGCCCGGCATGCCCAGCCCGGCCAGATCGCTCACCGTCCACGCCACCGCTAGTGCACGCGGATAGCGGACTAATGAGATTTGCCGCTGCTTTGCCGAGGCGGGGACTCGAGGACGACACCGTTCCGCTTTCAACTGTCGGACGCCGGGCCTACCCTTTTGCCGACCCCACCACTAGGAGGCCCGTTGTCCACCGTTCCCACATGGCTTGCCGTCACCCAATCGACCGCAACCACACTCGGCGTGTTGATCGCGCTGTATATCGCAGCGTGGCGTGAACCGCGCAAGGCCAGGGCCGAACGCGCCGAGAGTGACCGTAAGGCGCAGATCGAACGTGACCGGCACGACGAACAGATGAGCGCACTGCTACGCGCCGAGAACGACCGGATCGCCGCGCAGGCCCGCAAGGTGGTGCCAACCGCAGTCCCGACCAGCGTGTTCGGAAAGGGCATGTGGTCGGTCAAGGTGTCGAACCTCAGCAATGCACCGATCACCGACCTCGGCGTCCGTGTCGTGGCGATCGACGTGCAGGGCACCGAGATTCCCGATGCGTGCGAACAGGCCAACGGCAAGATCGCAACCGGCGAACTGTTCTCCAATCTGTTGTCGGACGCTATCGGTGCCGCAGTCGGAACGGCGGTGGGCCGGGCCAACCCGTTGGCGGGCATGTTGGGCGGAATGGGTGGAATGAACGGGGCACAGATGGGCGCGTTGGCAGGACCCCAACTTGCGCCACGGATTCAACCGGCATTGCAGGAGGCACTGAACGGCCACCTGGCCGACGAGTGGATGACGACCCTCACCCCGGATCAGAACGCCGTCATGGCGTACTCAGTTTCGGCCGAGGGTGCACGCCTGCGCGTCGAGATCACGTTCACCGACGAGGCCGGTTACCGGTGGACGCGCACCGACAACGGCGGTCCCACCCGCCTCGACGACACCGCGTAGGACGACCCGAGGGCAGGGGCTTCCCTCCCCTGTCCTCGGGTCGTTGGCTGCACGGTAGCCGAGGCCCCGGCGCACGGTCGGCTCGGTGTCGGCCGGACCGTTTAGAGTTCTCGTGGCAGACCGGCCGGTCTGCTATTCGTTCAAGTTAGAAGGGCACGCCCCACATGGCTGTCATCGTCTATTCCAGCAACACCAAGTACTCCATCGAGAAGGGCGCGTTCGCGACCGTTTCCGAAGGCCACCTGTTTGTCTACGAATCCGGCAACGGAATTCCGCGCGACGTCGTGGCCGTGTTTGCGCCGGGCCTGTGGGAGCGGTTCGTCCGTGACGGGTCCGTCGTCCGCTCTAAGAGTGGAAACACCGCGACGCTCACCGGTGACGTGGTGGCGGCAACCAGCTAGCACACAGCAACGGCCCCCGCCTAGCCGAGTAAGGCGGGGGCCGTTGGCCTGTGTGGACGGGTGCGGGTTACGCCTTGGTGGCCAGCTTGACCACGCCGAGGGGCGAGTTGAGGGCGACGCCGAACCGGCCCTCGGTACGCATCTCGACCTCGTTGGTGGAGAACCCCGAGAACCGGTTCCACTCGACGGCCACGCGGCCGTCACCGACGAACGTGACGGCCGAGGTGTCGAGCAACACGCCGGTCTTGGCCGGGAGGTTGTTCGAGATCACCGTCGGCACGCCCCACACGAGACGCTTGGCGCGGTCCACGGGCAGGTTGGCGGGGCCGAGATCGAACCCACCGTCACCGGTGCGCCGGGTGAGTTCCAGGGCCTCCCAGTCCGAGGGCGACAGCACGAGGGCCGTGGCCTCGTGGCCGAGGGTTTCGAGGGCGGTGATGCCCTTGCGGATCACGGTCAACAGGTCGGTGGCGAACGCCTGCGCCTGGATACCCGAGATATTGAGAATGCCCCGAATGTTGTCGACCTTCGGGGGTCCGGCCGCCACTGCGCCGTCACCGACCAAGATCGCCTGCTCGACGGCCAGGTACAGCCCCCGAATCATGCGGTTCTGCAAGTGCTCGGAGAGCACAACCGCGTCCTCGAGAATGTACTTGTCGATCGGTTCCGACAGGTGGGCCACGACGCGCAACTTTTCGTCGACGCGCTCGTACCGGTAGTTCGAGCTCGGCTTGACCTCACCGACAGGCACCACGGCGGCGTTGTCGGTGCGCTCGATTTCCTTCATGTAGGCCCAGTGCGCGCCGACCTTTTGGAACGGCAACAGGTCGAGGATCGACGTCGGCAACTCGGGCCGTTCGTAGATCCCGACCATGGTGATATCACCGACGGCGGTGCCGTCGGGTACCACGGCCTTGACCATCGGATCCGGGCCAGCCATGGCCTTGATCAGCGGTTCGACCGTGGCCTTGCGGCCCTGTCGGGTCGACAGGCCGAGGAAACGTTCGGGACCGTTGTCACCGCTCTTGACGAGTCCGTCGAGGCGGCGCAGGGTGTCCGACGAGTTGTCGGCCGCCTTGATCTTGGTGTCGAGGTCGTCGAGTTCGGCGGCCTTGGCGGTGAGGTCGGCGGTTTCCTCGGCCGTGGCCGCCCGGCTCTCGGCCTTGATCTTGGCGGTGATCGCCTGCGCCGCCTTGATAAGCGCGTTGCGCTGTTCGTGCAGATTCATGGGTGATCCTTAAGGACTCGCGTGCCGATACGGCACGGCGTGATTGGGGAGTCCCTACGACCCGCTATATGGCTGGCGGATTGACCGGCGACGCCGGTATCTCGCGGACCATCCTTCGTATGGCAGGGGCGAAACGGGCAACGGTTCGGCTTGCCTAGAGGGGTTCGGTCTAGAGTCCGCGTGGCATATCCGTTCGCACCCATGACAATACACACGCCAAGGCGCAGCGTTGTCGTAACCCGCTGCGCGGCAATCGGTTCGAGGGGTAGCCCTACCCCTGGGGACTGTGACTCCAATACCGATCGTCCAACCCAACCGCCGCCTCGGCGGACATGTAGACCTCGCCCACGTCGCGCACCGGCACCTCGACCATGGCCGGGGCCGCCGGTTTATCGTCGGCGTCGTCCTGTGGGGCCTCGGAACGGGCCGCACGGCGGGCCGCCTCGGCGTCCACGATGCCGAGTAGGCGGGCCTGTTCGTCGGCGTTGTTCACCGCAGGCCACCGCCCGCGCGTATGGTTTTCGGGGTCGGCGTCATGCCCCGATCGTACTCGGCGCGTGCATATTCGGTGCATGACTATGCACCCATTCGAACATTAGATAACGACACCGTTACCTAATACCCCAGGGGGGGTACCCTGGACGACGGCGCATACCCCACCCCTTCCTCCACTAATCCGGCGTTGTTTGCCGAGACCTGTTTAGTAGGTAACCCTAAGTGCCACGTGAGGGCGCTCGGACCAGCCCCGCAGGGGTGCCGATTCCCGGCCCTCAGGGCCACGCTGAGGCCCTACCTGCACAGTCGACCTCACGCGACGACGGGCCAGGCCCGTTCGTTGTCACATTTTGCTCCCCATCTGTGCACGCGAATGGGGGGCGAGGGAGGGGGGTGAACGAGAGCGACTGCTGCCGTGATTCCGACCCCTACCCGGTACCCCCCTAGGGTATTGGCCCGAATCTCGCATACCCCCCGACCTTAAGAGTCTGCGTGATCTATTCGTTATCAACCGTTCGAACAGATCGTGCATCTTTATTCATCGTCATTCATGGACTGCAACCACGCGATCGTGCCCGCCATGTCTCGGCGGGCCTGTTCGCGGCGTTCGAGCATTCGCCGATCGTTGGCATTCTCGCGCTCGTCACGTCGTCGTTTACTGGGCGACAACTTGAGCCGAGTCCGGCGGCGGTACTGGCGCACCGCCTCGTTGACCTCGATCGTCCACGGATCGTCACGCCCTGGCATCGTCACCGCCCTCGTCGGCCTGTGCCGCTGCCTGTTGATCGGCCGCCGCCTGCGTGACGGCCAACGCCTGCCGTAGTTCGTCCTCGACGTTCTCGTACCCGTTGACCTGGCCGATGATGCCGAGGGCTATCTCGGCCAGTGCGTTCATCGTGCGCGCTATGCGCCGTTCCTCGGGTTGCTCGGCCAGTTCCTCGGTGATCGCCACGAACGGCAACGGGTCGCCCCTGTGGGCGGCAACGAGGGCCAGGGCGTACCGGGTGGCGCGCACGTGGTCGACGGGTGTGGTGGTCAAGTGCTCGGACATGGGTGGATCCCTTCGATTGTGGTTACTGCCAGGACAAATAGTTGGGCGTGACTGTCATGCGGATACTCGCGCCGGGGCCGCCCCCGACGATGCCGGCCAGGACTGTCGAGGACTCACCGGCCGGTAGGGCGGCGAAATCCCACGTCCGCAGGAACGACCACGCCCGGTTCCCCTCGGCGTCGGTGACGTCCATCCCGTTGGGTTCGGTCAGGATCGTGAGGCGTTGGCCGGTGGCCAGGGCCTCGACCTCGGTGACGTGGTCGCCCACCCCGACGGTGGCCGTTGCGGGGCCGGTGATCTCCCACGTCGGATATGCCGGGGCCTCACCGGGATTGAGGACGGTGGCACGGGCCAGCGCGTTGGCCCGTGAGATCACGAACGGCGGCGCGGCGTTGGTCGGCCCGTAGTAGTTGGCCGCGCCGGTGTCCGCGTACGGGAAGTCGAGCACGATCGGCGCACCCTGCCAGAACGGGTGATCGGCCCCGAGAGTGAGTTCATAGTCGGCGCGGCCGTGCACGTCTCGCAGGGGGCCACCGCCCTCGGTGACGTCCTCAAGGGCCTCGAGGCGGCCCCGGAGGGTCCGAGGGCCGTTCGGGGCCGCCACGGTGACGAGGGACGCCGCCAGGGGTGAGAACGCCCCCTTGAACGTGCGGTCGAGGTCGATCCACGCCGCACCCTTGCGGAACCGGCCGTCGGGGCGGCTCAACCACGTGTCGGCAACGGTCACCCGTGCCCGCAGGGTCGACGGATCCCACTTGATGCCGCCGACACGTCGCCCCGGTGCCCGCGCCGTCCTCGTGTCCTGGCGGTCAAACGACGGCAACAGGACACCGCCAAGGCCCGCCGTGAGTACGGCCCCCTCGGTGCCGTTGACGAGATCGAACACGGTGCCGTTGATCCCGGTGACCTTGATCCCGGTGACGGATTCACTCGTCACGATTGGTTCCTCTCGTTGGTGGGGCGCGAAGTGTGGACCCGTGGACCCGTGGACCCTCGACCCCATGGGATTTGGGTCAATCGGTGGCCACGGCCCCCGAACCGCAAAACCCCAGGTAAATGTATGTATTTATATGAATCACGGGTGAGGCAGAATTGACCGCTTTTCAGACAGACCCCCCGTAGGGTCCACGGGTCCACGGGTCCACACTTCGTCACGACTCGGCCCCTCGGTCGGCGTTCCACTGATAGGTGGTTGTCTTCGTGTGCGAGTCGGGGCCGTGGCACACGGCACCCTCGTCGACGAGGACGGCCAGGGCCTCGGCGCAGTAGAGCCGCCGAGGGCTACCGGGCTTGCCCGACGCCTTGATATCGCGCGTCGTGAACACCGTCCCCTTGCGCTTGGACAGGTACCCGTGAATCGACACCGCCGCCGCCTCGATCGCCTTATCCCGTGTCGCCCGTTCGCCCTCGGCGCGGTGCACGTCGGCGGCCCCACGGGCCTCGTGTGCGGCCTTGTGGGCCGTGGTGATCGACTTGCGTACCGCCGCCCGCACCCGGTCGCTGTGCTCAAGCAACAGGCCCGCAAGTTCCCAATCGGGATCGGTCACGTCGGCGCGGCCGTGCAGGACAGCCACCGCCGCCGCCAACTTGAGGCGTACGAGGTTGCGGTGCGCGTCGATCCCGGTGAGGGCACCGGCGGCCTCACGTTGTACCGCCCGACGATCGGCCCGGATCTGTTTCCGCACCGTCTCGGTGACGCCCATGTACACGTACTCGTCGTCGCCCGTGCGCTTCCATGAGGGTGCCGGAACCGGCAACGTGTCCGGCACCCCGTCGTCCTCGTCGGGCACGGCCGGATCGGACGTGGACACCCACACGAGGCGTTGCGGCAGTCCGCCGTCCTCACCCGCAAGCAACGGTTCGGCCCGCTCGGGCTGTACGCCGAACGTCACCGCCGCCCGGTAGGTGAACGCGGCCACCTCGGACCGGCGTTCGACCGACTTGGTGTGTACCCCAAGGGCTTTGCCGTCCCACAGCTTGCGCAGTTCGCTACTCAACGTCGACGATTCACGGCGCATGAGGGCCGTCACTTGGTCGATTTCCGAGAAATCCACCCACGCCGCCCGCCGGATCGTGACGAGTTTCAACCGCTCGGTGACCTTGCCGGTGTCCTCGTCGGTGTGCGGAACCTTGCGCCAGTCTCGAAACAACGTGGCCAGGGCCTCACCGGAACCGACCGTGATCGGCGTGAGGGCGTCGTCGACGGTTTGCCCGGCGTCGATTAGGCCGTCGTCCACGGTGGGGTCACGGTGCCAGGACAGGATCGGCACACCCCCGCCCCCGGCACTGATCCCCTTACCCGCACCCGAACCGCCGACGAGGGCCACCAACGAGTTGATCGACGCGTCACCGCCCACGATGGCGGGCAGGCGCACCCACCACGGCGTCAACACGGTGGCGTGGGCCAGGGCCACCAGCAGGGCCGACCACGGGCCGACGAGGCGGATCCGGGCCTGTTCGAGAAGGTGCGCCGTCACCGGTGAGAACCCGAATACCTGGCGCATCAACTCGGGGTCGTGCGGGTCGGTCGAGGCCACCGGCACGTCGAGGACCGCCTCGGCCACGTCCCATATCGCCCCCGCCTCGTCCGAGTACGGGATACCGAGTGCGGTGCACGCGGCGTCGAGGTCACCGGCGTGGTCGGTCCACGCGATGTACTGCACTTTCGACAGAGTGCGGGTGTTGAACTTGCGCACGTAGGCGGCGATACCGTCCGGCGGGTTGTCCGTCCACACGTGCAGTGGCGCGTGACCGTTGGCCCCGTCGTACCGGCCGTCGGTGCACCCGAGATCGTGCGCCGTGGCCGACTTGTGGGAGTCGTGTGGTCCCGGTGCCGTCCACTCGGGGCACCCGCAGTTGGACACCCGCCCCGAGTCGACCCACCCGCGCGGTTCGAGGACGTCGGCCCACGGTGTCGCCGCCGACCACGTGTCGATCGGTGAGTCACCCATGGTGGCCATGCGTTCGGCGGCCTTGGCGGTGCGTACGTCGGCCTGTGCGGTGATCCTGGCGTGCAGCCACGTCGGCAGGGGACGGATACCCCCGCGCCACGTGTACGGACCCTCGGGGCGTTCCGAGGGGGCGATCAACAGTTGGCGGTCGGCGTAGTACGCCGTCCACCCGTCGACGGTGTACGCGCCGGTGCCCTCGGGCAACTCGACGCCCTCGGGCACGGTGAACCAAAAGTGCCCGCCGTCCTTGTGCACCCACGTTCCCGAGGCGTCACGCTTGCCCGGCGTGTCCACCGTCGGGGTGATCGTCTCCCCGGCCTCGGCGGCGTGAGCGGATTGGAACGCCTCGACGTCGGCACCGTTGTCGGCGTCGACGATCACGAGGCGGGACCGGCCGACCTCGACACCGAGGTTCACCGTGTCGACGCCGTACCGCTTGCCTGCGGCGGCCACGTAGGCGTCGAGGCGGTCGGTGTCCGTCGTGGCCAGGTGAACGCCTGCGGACGACCGCACGTTGGCCCACCGGGGGTTACCGGCGGCCTTGGCGGCGGCCTGTGCCACCTCGTCGTCCTCGCGGCGTGCCGCAGGTGAGCGCATATCCAACGGGGCCTTGGCGTTCGGCTCGACGAGCACGATGTGCAAACCGGCCTCGGCCAGTGCCCGCACGTACGCCCCGAGGTCCGCCTTGTCGCCGGGTTTGCGGGATCCGAGAACCTGTTCGGCGTTCACTCGGTCACCGCCTTGGTGCAGGTGGCGGCGTGGCGCAAGACGAACACCCACGCCCCGAGGGGCAGATCGGCGGTAGCGACGGGGCCGACCTCGCACACGATCGACTGTGACCGGCACTCACGGCACGGCGGCAGGTAATGCCACGCGGTTTCGGTATCATGGGACACGTTGAGATTCCTGTTCGCTAGGCCGTTGCCGCCGGGTTGGTCCCCTGGCGGCATTGGCGTTTTACGGGGGCGTAGCCCCCTCGTGGCGGGCGGAACAGGTGTGCGCTGGCGGGTCACTGCGGTCTGGTGTGGCCGTACGAGGCGACGTAGCCCCACCACGCGGCCACGATGCCGAGGACGGCGTACGCGGCAATCACGCGGCGGCCCTCACCGGTCGAGGCGGCGTCGAGGTGCCGACGACGATGCGCAGGCGGTCACGTTGCGCCAGGGTGAGGGGCGGGGCCTTGTCGACGACGGCGCGAACGACGGCGGCCATTTCGGGGGTCACGACGGGTCACCGAGGCCGAACACGCGGTCGACCTCGTCGAGATCAATACGCACCGTGCGGGGGCCGAACCGAATCTCGGACAAGGTGCGATCTTCGAGGCGTCGGCGAATGGTGGTCTTGCTGACGCCTGTATAACGCGCTGTGGCCGCGATAGACGCCAGGCGGCGTGTTGGGGCGGTGGTCGCCATTGCTACTCCAAACGAGTCACGGACAGGTGGGGCGTTTCCGTGACTCGTTTGGAGGAATTGAACCTCGCGCCGCCGGGGTGTCAGCCGACTAGCGCCGTGTCCAAGAGACTACGTGCGGCGCGCATGGTCCGCAAGTACCGAAATCCCTTGTGTCACTTGATTATGCATCAACGTTGTGCCAATCAATCCCAATCGTGGCGGCGAACGACTCGGCCGTAAACGAGTGACGGCCACGGCCCAACGGGTGCAACGTGACGGTGACCAGGGCGTCAATCACGGCCCGCTTGCGCGGGGTCGACAGGGCCGCCCACGCCGCCGCCACGTCGCCACTCGTGACGAGCGGGGCCACGAGGTCGGCGGCCCCGGCGCTGGCCATGTCGGACTCGAGTTCCGCCAAGCGCGTGCGCACGCGGTCGTTGACGGCGCGAAACTGTTCACGGGTCATTGCGTCGTCGGCGTAGTCGATCGCCAGGGCCTTGAGGCGGCGGCGCAGGGTGTCGGCCTCGGCGGACAGGTCACGGGTCGATTCCTCGACCTCGGGGGCGAACACCTCGAGGGCGTCGGGACGAGACAACCGCTCGACGATCACGGCCTCGACGTATTCCTCGATCGGATCCGCCTTGCGCGCGAGGTGGCCGGGACGCTGGCGGCACCGGTACGTCCGATAGTGACGCCGTGCTCCCCCGGTGTGGACCGAGGCCCCGTCGTCGCACGCACCGCACCGGGCCACGCCGGTGAGTAGGGCCTGTGCGTTGAGCGGTTCCCGCCGCCGGTCGGGTGAGACGAGGACGCGTACCGCCGCCCGCCAGGTGTCCTCGTCGACGATGCCGGGCCACTCGGCCTTGCCCACGACGAACGCCTCGGGATCCTTGCGAAACGTGCCGTTCGCCCCCTCGGGGCGGTGGCGGCGCAGGCCCGCGTTGCGGGGGTTGAGTAGGACGTCTCGGGCACCCTCACGCGCCCACGTGTTCGGCGTGCCGTCCCGTTTGTTCTGCGTGGACGACAGGCCCGCCGCGTTCCACGCGCGCACCACCGCCGTGACCGGTTCGCCCGCCAGGACGGCGGCGTAACCCTCGCGAATGGCGGCGGCCTCGTCGGGGCGGATCGTCACCCCGTCGGCCTCGTAACCAAACGCCCGGCGGCCGCCCACCCACCGGCCCTGTGTGGCCGCCTGCGCCACCGCCGACCGTTGGCGGGCGGACTTACGCTCGACCTCACCTTGGCCCACCGAGGCCAGGATCCGGGCCACGAGGCGGCCCCCGTCGGTCGAGGTGTCCACGCCGTCGGACGTCGTCACGACGGTGACGCCGTGAGGCTGGCACCGGTTCATCACGTGTTCGAGTTCGGCCAGCTTGCGCAGTAGCCGGTCCATGTGGCGGGCCACGATGACGTCGACGCCGCCCTCGTCGACGAGGCGCAACATGTCCTCGAACCGGGGCCTCGGCTTGCGGGACGTGGCCGACACGTCGTTGTCGACGAACCACTCAACAATCGTCCACCCCCGTTGTGCCGCAAAGGTTTCGACGTCACCGCGTTGACGGTCGACGCCGTACTCGTTGCCGTCTCGGTCCATGGATTGCCGCAGGTACGCCGCTACTCTCATAACCGCTAGATTACTGCTCTAGCCACTCGTAATGCGCGATCGGCCCCCCGGGCCGTGATCAGCCCCTTGCGCAGCGCTCGCTCCACCGGCGCCAGCGCCGGGCGCGCCAACCGGAACTTCTGCCGCAGGGCCGGGCCCGGCACCTCCGCGTTGGTGCGCCACCCGTAGTCGCTCCACCGCTCGCCGGCGGCGGCGCGCGCCTCGGCCACCCGCTGCCGGACGTCCTCGGTGCTCTCGCCGACGTCGTCGATGAACGCTCCGGTCG
This sequence comes from Rhodococcus koreensis, assembly GCF_017068375.1. Taxonomy (NCBI): domain Bacteria; kingdom Bacillati; phylum Actinomycetota; class Actinomycetes; order Mycobacteriales; family Nocardiaceae; genus Rhodococcus; species Rhodococcus koreensis. The sequence goes on along the minus strand of NZ_CP070609.1, from coordinate 7,836,593 downwards.
CGACGGCCTGCATTCGCACACGCAGGTCAACGCGGCCATCAGTGGTCCCGACAACTTTCCGAGATAGCGTCGCCGGGCGGTCGGCGCGCACACGCAGTCCGCCTCCCGCGGCGGCGCGCACGGGCACGGATTGGCCGCGAGGATCAGCTGGAAACGCGCCGGGTAGCGGGCGACCCCATCCCGTCGCGCGATCCGCACCTCCCCGTCCTCGAGTGGGGTCCGCAGAGCCTCGAGCACCTTGGTTCCGATCTCGGCGCACTCGTCGAGGAACAGCACCCCGCGGTGGGCGCGACTGACCGCACCGGGTTTCGCGACACCGCTGCCGCCGCCGACGAGTGCACTCACCGACGCGGTGTGGTGTGGTGCGATGAACGGCGGCACGTCGATGAGGGGGCGCTCGGGCGGCAGAAGCCCCGCCACCGAGTGGATTGCCGTCACCTCGAGCGATTCACTCTCGGTGAGCGGCGGCAGAACTCCCGGAAGACGTTGCGCGAGCATCGTCTTCCCGACGCCGGGTGGGCCGGTGAGCATGAGGTGGTGCGCTCCGGCCGCCGCGACCTCGATGGCCCAGCGCGCCTCCGTCTGACCCACCACCTCGCTCAGATCGGCACGCACCGGTTGCGCGACCCACTGCGCCGGCTCTGGGTACTCGAGTTCACGCTCCTCTCGCAGCCACGCGATCGCCGCCCTCAGATCGTGCGCGCCGAGCACCTCGACACCACCGACCAGCCCCGCCTCGGGCAGGGACTGCACCGGGACCACCACCGTCGCCCATCCCGCGTTCTTCGCTGCCAGCACCGCGGGCAGGATCCCGCGCACCGACCGGAGCCGCCCGTCCAGCGCCAGTTCGCCGAGCAGAACGGTCTCGCGCAGCCGCTGCCGCTTCACCTGCTTGGCCGCATCGAGCACGGCGGCGACGAGCGCGAGATCGTAGACCGACCCGACCTTCGGCAGGGTCGCCGGCGACAACGCGAGAATCACCTTCGAATCCGGCCACTCCTCACCCGAATTCGCGACCGCGGCCCTGATCCGGTCACGCGCCTCCGACAGCGCGGTGTCCGGCAGCCCGACCAGATGCACTGCGGGAAGCCCACGGCCGATGTCGGCCTCGATCTCGACGAGCTGACCGTCCACCCCGGTCACCGCCACCGAATGCGCGCGCCCCAATGCCATCAGAACGCGTCCCGGACGTGCTCGATCTGGGGTTGCGGACCGTGCCCGATCATGATCGCGACGACGTCGAACCGCACCCGCGACCAGTGCCGGCTCGACTCCCGCAACCATTCCACCGCCAGCAAACGGATGCGTCGCTGCTTGGAGAACGTCACCGCCTCGGCCGGAGTGCCGTATCCCAGACCGCGCCGTGTCTTCACTTCGACGAAGACGAGCCAGTCCCCCTCCGTCGCAATGAGATCGACCTCACCGTACCGGGATCGCCAGTTGCGCTCGACGATCTCCATGCCCGCCTCGGTGAGGTACCGGGCGGCCAGATCCTCCCCATGTGCACCAAGCGCGAGATTGTGCGCCACAGCAGCCTCCACCCCGTCCCGCGGCGGCCCACCGATGCGAACCGCGCCTCTCGCACCACCGTGGCCGACCCGGATTCCGGAAGAAGTGCTCGAACTGGGCGAACACTTTGGGCTGTGGATGGATCACACGTTGTGGACAACTCGGCATTCCGCGACGGCCGTGCGCGAGGAAACGCCAGGCCAGGGCTGTCAAGACGGTCAGCCGACGGCCGGCATCCAGCGGCGTGCGAGACCGGCCACCCACTCGGCGGCCTCACCCGGATCCTCGGGTGGTGATTCGACCAGGACGAGTTCGTCGACTCCCGCACCGGCCAGGGCGCCGACGTCGGACGGGTCCACTTCGCGCAGGGCAACGGCCAGGCGCAAGCCGGCGGGATCGCGCCCCGCGTCGCGGCACAGTGCGTGGATCGTGCGGATCCGTTCGGCGACGGCGTCGACGCCGTCCAGGTTGAAGCCGTACCAGCCGTCGCCCCACGCCGCGACCCGACGAAGAGCGGCATCGGTGTTGCCGCCGAGCACGACCGGAATCCGGCGCTCGCGGACGGGTTTCGGGTTGACCCGAATCGAGTCGAAGTGGACGAACTCGCCGTCGAACGTCGCAACGTCGTCACTCCACAGGGTGCGCATCGCCGCGACGTATTCGGCGGCGCGCTCGCCGCGGCGCTCGAACGGAATGCCGAGCGCAGCGAATTCTTCCCTGGACCAGCCGATGCCGACGCCGAGCGTCAGCCTGCCACCGCTCATCAGATCCAGCGTCGCCGCCTGCTTGGCCATGAGCACGGGATTGTGTTCGGGCAGCAGCACTATCCCGGTGGCGACGCCGATCGTCCGGGTGGCTGCCGCGGCGAAGCTCAGCCCGATCATCGGGTCGAGCCAGTCCGCGACAGCGGGGACGGCGATCTTTCCGTCGTCCGCGTACGGGTACCGCGACGCCGATCGGTCCACCATCACGACGTGTTCGCCGGCCCACAGCGTGGCGAATCCGCTGTTCTCGGCGGCTACCGCGACCGCGTCGATCACGGCGCGGCGAGCGCCGGTGCCGATTCCGAGGGCGTGCAACCCGAGGCGCATCGGCCGATCGTCTCACAGTTGCCCGGCCGACGTGCCCGGTTCCGGGACGCACCTATCCGCGCACGTCGAGGCTCCTGGCGTAGTGCTCCTTGAACACCTCGAGGTGCGTCCAGGTCTCCAGCGCCACCACCCGTCGATCGTCCGGATTTGCTCGGCGAGGGAGTAGAGATCGCCCGACGAATCGGCGGCGACGGTGCCGATCAGGTCGAATCTGCCGAGCGATCGCATCAGGAATTCGATACCCGGCAGGGCCTCGATCTGCGCGCACGCTTCCCGGTCCCGCGATCCGGGGTTCACACCGATGCAAATGGTGCCGGCGCGCTCTTCGGTGGACTGTCGCCGTTGGTCTCGACACTCATGTACCAGGCCACCGGCAGCGTGTGGCCGGTGATCGGACTCCTGATCGGGATGTGCGCCGTCAGCATCCTCTGCCTGCTCGTGGCTCCGCAGCACGTCGATCACGCCGACGACGAGTCCGTGGGTGACCTCGGCGCCGCGCGGGCGCGGGCCACCAGCTGACACCCCCGTGACGGGAAGGGTCGGTGCTGCGAAGCACCGGCCCTTCCGCCGTCAGCCGGGCTCGCCGTCCGAATCGGCCGGAGACGCGGCGACCGTCGTCGAGGTGAGTCCGGCGTCGTCGAGCGCGCGCCCGGTGAGCACCCGGCCCAGTTCGATCATCTCGGCGGCCCGATGGAAGTCGAGGCTGCGGCACGCGTTCCGGGGAACCCGGACCTGCACGTCCGGTGGGTACGCGGCGAGCTGGTACCGGGCCAACGTCGCCTGCATCACGTCGAGCGAGCGGTTCATCACCGCGAACCGGCTGAACTTCGGGACGGCCACCGCGTCGCCCTCGACCACGGGCTGATCACCGATCAGGGGGCCGTCCGGCTCCTCCGACGGATCCGGGTCGGTGTGCGCGGCGCCGAACCGTCCGACCACCGACCGCACGATGTCCAGGTCACGCAGCTGCGCGGCGCTGCGACGGAAGCGGGCCATCCACTCGTCCACCGGCCGCGAGTCCGCGCTGACGTTCTCCGGGGCCAGCGAACGACCGTCCCGATCCTCCGCGCCCAGGCTGATCCCGACGGTCAGGTCGGCGCTCACCGACACCAGCGGCGCCATCGGCAGCGGGTCGAGCACCCCACCGTCCGCGAGGACCCTGCCGTTGAGCACATACGGCGTGATGACGCCGGGGATGGCGATCGACGCGCGGATCGCCGCGTCGACGGGGCCGCGCTGGAACCACACCGACCGGCCCGCAGCGAGATCGGTGGCCACGGCGGTATACGGAATGGGAAGGTCTTCGATACGGATCTCGCCGAGGATCTCCCGAACCCGGTGCAGGATCTTCTCGGCGTGGATGGCGCCAGGTGCCGACACCGACAGGTCGAGAAGCCGCACGACGTCCAGCTGGGTCAGACCGATCGCCCACCGGGTGAAGTCGTCGAGCTTCCCCGCGGCGTGGAGGCCACCCACGAGGGCGCCCATCGACGATCCTGCGACTCCGACGATCTCGAATCCGCGCTCCTCGAGTACCTGAATCGCGCCGATGTGGGCGTATCCCCTGGCGCCGCCACTCCCCAGAGCCAGCGCGACGCGCCTCGGTCCGGTCATCGGATGATCGTACGCGGCCGGGAACTTCGGATCGTCAGGACAGACCGTTGTCCGGGAGCCGCAGGTCCGGCTTGTCGAGTTCCTCGATGTTCACGTCCTTGAACGTGATGACGCGGACGTACTTCACGAACCGCGCGGGACGGTACATGTCCCACACCCAGGCATCGGACATGCGCAGCTCGAAGTAGATCTCGCCGTCTGCGTTGTGCGGCAGCAACTCCACCGAGTTGGCCAGATAGAACCGGCGCTCGGTCTCCACGACATAGGAGAACTGACCGACGATGTCCCGATACTCGCGGTAGAGCGACAGCTCCATCTCGGTTTCGTACTTCTCGAGATCCTCGGCACTCATCGGTCTCGGAGTCCTCCTGCTCTGGTGTGAATTGTCATCATCTCGCACTTCCGGAACTGTTATCCACTCGGTGTAGCAGCGCCGCGACATTCGACCACGAGCGGCGGTGCTCCGGGCACGGGCCCAGCTCCTCGAGCGCCGCCAGGTGGGCGGGCGTGTTGTACCCCTTGTGGATCGCGAAACCGTAACCCGGGTGCGTCTCGTCCATCGCGACCATCACCCGGTCCCGCGACACCTTGGCCAGGACGCTCGCCGCCGCGATGCATGCCGCCGCGGCGTCGCCGCCGATCACCGGCAGCGACGGGGCCGGGAGCCCCGGGACGCGGAAACCGTCGGTGAGAACGTAACCGGGGGTCATCGAGAGCCCGGCGACCGCACGCCGCATGCCCTCGATGTTGGCGACGTGGACGCCCATGCGGTCGACTTCCTCCGCCGGGAAGGACACGACGCTCCACGCCACTGCCAGCCGGGTGATGGCCGGGAACAGCTCCTCGCGCGTGCGTTCGGTGAGCTTCTTCGAATCGTCGAGCCGCGCCAGCGCCGGATACGGCTTCGGTGCGAGCACACACGCCGCCACGACGAGCGGGCCCGCGCACGCACCCCGCCCGGCCTCGTCGACACCGGCCACCGGCCCGAGTCCGCTGCGGACCAGGGCCGACTCCATCGTCCGCAGACCGGACGACCTGCGAATGACGATGCGTGGAGGCCAGGAAGTCACTTGCCCTGGATATCGGGTGAACTGATCGTGCCCATCCGCGACGGCGGCAACGCGATGAAGACCGCTTTTCCGATCACGTTGTCGAGCGGGATGGTGCCTTGCATGTCGTCGCCCACGTGGTACCGCGAGTCCGCGGAGTTGCTGCGGTTGTCGCCCATCATCCACAGGTGCCCCTCGGGGACGGTGACGGGACCGAAGCAGCGCGCCGACTTCAGCGCGGTGTCGCAGGTCTGGGAGCCGGGGACGAACGGGAAGTCCATGACGACGTAGGGCTCGTCGAGTGGCTGACCGTCCACCAGGATGCGACCCTGGTCGTCGCAGCATTCGACGGTCTGACCGCCGGTGGCGATCACACGCTTGACGAGGTCGTTCTCGTCCGGCGGGACGAGTCCGACGAGGGAACCGACTTCCTGCGCACCGCGGATCACCACGTTGGAGGAGCGGGTGGAGACGAAATCCTGTGACCACGAATCGGGGCCGCGGAACACGATCACGTCACCCGGTTTCGGATCACCGAAGCGGTAACCGATCTTCTCGACCACGATGCGGTCGCCGGTGCAGCCTGCGCAGCCGTGCAGCGTCGGTTCCATCGATTCCGACGGAATGAGATAGACCCGCGCGACGAACGTCTGCAGCAGAAAACTCAGGACGAGCGCGACCAGAATCAGGATCGGCAACTCGCGGAGGAAGGAGCGGGGCTTCTTCTCGGGCTCCGCCGCACCGCCGTTCGCTGCGGAGGTGGCGGCCGAATCGCCGGTGGTCTCGGATTCCGACGACAATGCCCGCTCCTTCGAAGAATCTGTCACGAAATCAGATTAGCCCGGCACTGCGCGTACGCAGTGCCGGGCTCATCGGAAAGGTCAGCGCTTTTCCTTGATCTTGGCGGCCTTGCCACGCAGATCGCGGAGGTAGTACAGCTTGGCGCGACGGACGTCACCGCGGGTGACGACCTCGATCTGCGCCAGGTTGGGGCTGTGAACCGGGAAGGTGCGCTCGACGCCGACACCGAAGGAGACCTTGCGGACGGTGAAGGTCTCGCGGACGCCGCCGCCCTGACGGCGGATCACGACGCCCTTGAAGACCTGCACGCGCTCCTTGGAGCCTTCGATGACCTTGACGTGCACGTTGAGGGTGTCGCCGGGACGGAACTCGGGAATGTCGTCGCGGAGGGACTTCTTGTCCAGGAAATCGAGAGTGTTCATCGGTGTTCCATCCTTGCGTTTTCGCAGGAGCAGAGGAACCGAGCGGCACCCGGACGTTCGGAGAACACCGGTGCTCGTCTGGTTCGTGCCCAGATCAAGTACTGCTGCCTGGTCCAGGCAACCCGTCCATTGTGCCAGACGCCACGGGGTGAAGCGAAATCGGCGGTGGCGCCGCATGCACCACGTGGTCGAGTTCCACCTCGGCCGCCACCTTGGCATGCTCCGCGGCTTCCTTCACGTGCACCGCGCTGGGAGTGCCGGCGATGAAGTCCTGCACGAAGATCTTGGCCCTGATGACCGGACGCCGCCACTTGCGCTCCCGTTCGAGCGCCCGCAGCATCCGCTTCGGCTTGGACGTGTAGCGCCACCGTGCCCACGGCGCGCTCGGCCTGCTCAGCCGGAGCGCCCCGATCAGCAGGATCGGGAAGACGAACAATCCGAGCAGTCCGGTCCAGATCTTCCCCTTCAGCAGCACCACCGCCGCGATGAGCAGGTTGATCACCGAAGACAGCGCGATCGCTACCCGTACCCAGGGATCCGGGGAGTCCCGGAAGTCGGTGACGTTGATCAGTTCGAGCGGACGGAGCCCGAGGAGCAGCAGACCGGTGACGGCGATCGCGACGAACACGGCATCGACGGACGTCCGGCCCTCGTCCGCCCAGTACACGTCCTGCAGGTAGAAGATCAGCGCGAACTCGTCCAGCACCAGCGCGGCGCCGATCCCGAAGAACGTGGCGAGGACGGCGCCGGTGGTCTGGGTGCCGTCCTCGTACACGGCGATGAGGGCGACACCGGACATGAGCATCGTCACGACGCCGAACACCACGTGGTGGACGTGGTGCCCGCCGGGTTTCACGTTGCCCGGCCACCACGAGACCTCGGCGCGGATCATCCGCACGCTCAGCCGGATGAAGAGGAATGCCGCGAGAAACCCGAGCAGGAAAAAGAGCAGAGGCAGGCGCCCGTGCCCGACGATTTCCCTATCCAGCCATTCGTACATCGGCATCCACTATCCCAGTAAAGAACTGGTCACTCCACGGGAAAGTGGTCGCTCGTGTCGGGATGGTGACCTCCTACTTGCCGAACCCCGCCTTTCGCAGCGCGTCGGCCATCGACCCGCCGGGCGCCGGGCGATTGTCCCGCCCGCGGTCGCGTCCACCCTGCTGCTGCGGCTTGCCTCCGCCGCGCCGGTCCTGCGGCTGCCCGCCTCCCCGCCGGTCCTGCCGCTGCCCGCCACCGCGGGGCCCGTCGTTCTTGCGGCCGCCCGCCCCGACCTCGTCGTCGAGTCGCAGCGTCAACCCGATGCGCTGACGCGCCTCGTCGACCTCGAGGACCTTCACCGTCACCACGTCACCGGACTTCACGACGTCCCGCGGGTCCTTGACGAAGTTGTGGGACATCGCCGACACGTGGACGAGGCCGTCCTGGTGGACACCGATGTCGACGAACGCGCCGAACGCCGCCACGTTGGTGACGACGCCCTCGAGGGTCATTCCGGGCTTCAGGTGCGACACCTTCTCGATGCCTGCCGCGAACGTGGCCGTCTTGAATTCCGGGCGGGGGTCACGGCCGGGCTTCTCGAGTTCACCGATGATGTCGGTGACGGTCGGGAGTCCGAACCGGTCGTCGACGAAGTCGGCAGGGTTCAGACTGCGCAGCGCGGACGTGTTGCCGATGATCTCGCGCACGCCGGTGCCGCTGGATTCGACGATCTTGCGCACCACCGGGTAGGCCTCGGGGTGGACGCTGGACGCGTCGAGTGGGTCGTCGCCGTTGGGGATGCGCAGGAAGCCGGCGCACTGCTCGAACGCCTTCGGCCCGAGTCGCGCGACGTCCTTGAGACCCTTGCGGCTGCGGAACGGGCCGTTCTGGTCGCGGTGCGCGACGATGCTCTCGGCCAGGGACCCGGCGATGCCGGACACGCGGGACAGCAGCGGCACGGACGCGGTGTTGACGTCGACGCCGACCGCATTCACCGCGTCCTCGACGACGGCGCCGAGCGAACGTGCGAGCAGTGTCTCCGACACGTCGTGCTGGTACTGGCCGACGCCGATCGACTTCGGGTCGATCTTCACGAGTTCGGCGAGGGGATCCTGCAGACGCCGGGCGATGGAGACGGCGCCGCGGATCGACACGTCGAGGTTCGGCAGTTCCGCCGAGGCGTACGCGGACGCCGAATACACGGATGCGCCGGCCTCGGACACGACGATCTTCGTCAGGTTGGTGGCGCCGGACTTGGCGATCAGCTCGCTCGCGAGCGCGTCCGTCTCCCGGGAGGCGGTGCCGTTCCCGATGGCGATCAGCTCCACGCCGTGCTTGGCGACGAGGCCGGCGAGTGTGGCCAGGGAGGCGTCCCACTTGTTCTGCGGCTGATGCGGGTAGATCGTCTCGTGGGCCACCACCTTGCCGGTGGCGTCCACGACCGCGACCTTGGTGCCGGTCCGGAAACCGGGGTCCAGGCCCATCGTGGCGCGGGTGCCTGCCGGCGCCGCCAGAAGCAGGTCGCGCAGGTTGGTGGCGAACACGTCGACGGCGTCCTTCTCCGCCGACTGCCGCAGCCGCATCCGGGTGTCGATGCCCAGGGTGACGATCATCTTGGTGCGCCACGCCCACCGCACGGTGTCGAGGAGCCACCGGTCGGCCGGTCGGCCGCGGTCGGCGATGCCGAACCGTCCGGCGATCCGGCCCTCGTAGACGGTGGGCTCGCCCGGGACGGCTTCTTCCGTGTCGGGTGCCAGGGTGAGCGAGAGCACCTCTTCCTTCTCGCCGCGCAGAACCGCGAGGATCCGGTGTGAGGGGAGCTTGCCGAACGGTTCGGAGAACTCGAAGTAGTCGGCGAACTTCGCGCCCTCGGTTTCCTTGCCCTTACGGACTGCGGACACCAGTTGCCCGCGGGTCCACATCAGCTCACGGAGCTCGCCCACCAGGTCGGCGTCCTCGGCGAAGCGTTCGACGAGGATCGCGCGCGCACCCTCGAGCTGTTCCGCCGTGTAGGACGCCGGATCGGCCCTGGGATCGGTGATCAGCGCGTCGGCGACGGGCTCGTGACCGGCTTCGCGTGCGATCTGCGCCTTGGTGCGCCGCTTCGGCTTGAACGGCAGGTAGATGTCCTCGAGGCGCGCCTTCGTGTCGGCGGTCATGATCTGCCCGCGGAGCTGATCGTCGAGCTTGCCCTGCGAGTCGATCGACTCGAGCACGGCGTCCCGGCGCTCGTCCAGTTCCCGCAGGTACCGCAGTCGTTCCTCGAGCTGGCGGAGCTGAGCGTCGTCGAGCGTTCCGGTGACTTCCTTGCGGTACCGGGCGATGAAGGGCACGGTCGCTCCGCCGTCGAGGAGGTCCACGGCGGCCGCGACCTGTCCCTCCCGGACGTCGAGCTCCTCGGCAATGCGCTGGTTCACGGTCTTGAGAGTCACGGAAATGGACCCTACCGCTACTCTGGGACAATATCGTCGGCGGTGAGGCCGTCACGGAAATCTCGGGAGAATTTCATGTCCAGGCTGATCCGCTGCCTGACGGTCATGGTCCTCCTGCTGGGTGCGACGCAGGCCTGCACCATCCCGACCGAGACGAACTCCGTGGTCGACATCCCGGTGACCTCACCGGCGGTCGCCACCCCCGACGTTCTCCCCGCCGAGGAACCCGCCGGTGACGGCGTGACCGTGAGCCCCGAGCCGTTCCCCTCCGCGCGGGTTCCCGTCTCCGCACCCCTCGCCGAACGCATCTCGGCGGCAGTCGCGACGGCGGCCGCCGAGCGCGGCGCCGACGTGTCGATTGCCGTCCTGGACCGTGCCACCGGCAGCTATCTGGAGGACGCCGCCACCGAACCGGTCGAAACGGCGTCGCTGGCCAAGCTCTTCGTCGCCGCCCAGATGTATCACCTCGACGCGCTCGGTGAGCGGCCGTTGTCCGACTTCGACCGTCTCCTCCTGAAGCGGATGCTCGAATCCTCCGACGACGACGCGGCCAACACCCTCTGGGACGATCTCGGCGGCTCGGACCTGGTCGTCGACATCGCGCGGCGATACGGACTCGCCGCCACCGCACCGCCCGGGGACGGGTTGTGGTGGAACACCGAGACGACGGCCGCTGACCTCGTGACGTTCTACACCGGGCTCCTCGACGACCGTGACGGCCTCGGCCCCGGGCGCATCGCCGAGTTCGTGGGCTACCTGCGCGCGTCGACACCCGAGGGCATCGACGGCTACGACCAGCGGTTCGGCATCCCCGACGGGTTGCCGGGCGAGAACGTCGTCGGGGTGAAGCAGGGCTGGATGTGCTGTGTGGGTGACCGGTGGATCCACGCGTCGACCGGGGTGATCGGGGAGGACAACCGCTACATCGTGGCGGTCGCGTCGCGGGAGGACATCCGGTACGAGGACGACGAGGAGTCGTATCCGGACACCGCGATCACCGATGTCACCGAGGATTCGAGTGCGCAGCACGCACGGGACACGATGACCGGGATCGTGAAGTCCCTGTTCCCCACCGGGGTCGTCGACGACTGGACGCAGCCCCAGGGTTAGCCCCCGGTCCCGGAAAACGTTTCAGGGCAACAGGTCCGGACGACGCTCGGCGGTGCGGTGCAGCGACTGCTCGCGTCGCCACGCCGCCACCTTCGCATGATCGCCCGACAGGAGGACGGGCGGGACGTCGAGTCCGCGCCACGTGGCGGGCCGGGTGTAGCTGGGACCTTCGAGGAGGCCGTCGGAAAACGAATCCTCTTGGTGCGATTGCTGATTGCCGAGGACTCCGGGAATCAGGCGCACGAACGCCTCCGTCATCACCAGCACGGCCGCCTCCCCGCCGATGAGGACGTAGTCGCCGATGCTCACTTCTTCGACGCGCACCCGGCGGGCGGCGTCGTCGAACACCCGCTGATCGATGCCTTCGTAACGCCCGCAGGCGAAGACGATGTGCTTCTCCCCCGCCCAGCGCTCGGCGGTGGCCTGCGTGAAGGGGACACCGGCGGGTGTGGGGACGACGAGCAGCGTGTCGGTGTTCTCGCCGCCGGCGGTGAGGACATCGTCCAGCGCGGGCCCCCACACGGTGGGTTTCATGACCATCCCCGGCCCGCCGCCGTACGGCGAATCGTCGACCGCCTTGTGGACGTCGTGCGTCCAATCCCGCAGATCGTGCACCTCGACCGAGATGAGGCCCTTGTCGATGGCCTTGCCGAGCAACGCCGCGCGAAGCGGTTCGAGGTATTCGGGAAAGATGGTGACCACGTCGAGGCGCATGCCTACCGACTCACTTCCCGTCGGCGGATTCACCGAAGTCGGGATCGAGCAGCCCTTCCGGCGGATCGATCAGGACGACGCCGTCGGCCACGGACACCGACGTGACGATCGCGGCCACGAACGGGACCAGAAGTTCGCCGGACTGTTCACCGGATCGACGGATCGAGAGCAATTCGCCTGCCGCGGAATGCAATACCTCGATGACGGTACCCACCTCGGTGCCGTCCGCGAGGCGCACCGACAGTCCCTCGAGTTCGTGATCGTAGAACTCGTCGGGGTCGTCGGAGGGCACGAGTTCGGCGCTGTCGATGACGAACAACGTGCCCCGCAGGGCATCCGCGGCGGTGCGATCCGGGACGCCCTCGAGGCGCAGCAGAAGCCGCCCGGAATGCTCCCGGGCGGCTTCCACCGTGTACGTGTTCACAGTCTGCTCGCGCGGCTTGTGTCCCCGCAGCACGGCACCCACGGCGAATCGATCCTCGGGTTCGTCGGTGCGAACCTCGACCACGATCTCACCCTTGATGCCGTGCGACTTGGCGACACGGCCGATCACGAGCTCCACTGTTGTAAGGCCTCTACTGGTCGGTGTCGACGACGTCGACACGGATCCCGCGGCCACCGATACCGGAGACCAGCGTGCGCAGAGCCGTCGCGGTGCGACCACCGCGGCCGATGACCTTGCCGAGATCGTCAGGGTTGACGTGCACCTCGACAGTGCGCCCCCGACGCCCGGTGATCAGCTCGACACGAACGTCGTCGGGGTTGGCGACGATGCCACGAACGAGGTGCTCCACGGCATCGGCGACGACGGCACTCACTTGTCAGCAGCCTCGGACTCTGCAGCTGCCTCGGCGGGAGCGTCGGCGTCCTCGGCCTTCGCCTTCTTCTTCTTGGGCGTGATGGCCTCGCCGACGGGCTCGTTCTCGGCCTGCGCGAGCGCAGCCTGGAACAGCTCCAGCTTGGACGGCTTGGCTTCCTTGACGCGGAGGGTGCCCTCGGCGCCCGGCAGGCCCTTGAACTTCTGCCAGTCACCGGTGATCTTGAGGATGGCCTCGACGGGCTCGGTGGGCTGGGCGCCGACGCCGAGCCAGTACTGCGCGCGCTCGGAATCGACCTCGATCAGCGAGGGCTCTTCCTTGGGGTGGTACTTGCCGATGGTCTCGATTGCACGGCCGTTGCGGCGGGTGCGGGAGTCGGCGACGACGATGCGGTACTGCGGGTTCCGGATCTTGCCGAGGCGGGTGAGCTTGATCTTGACAGCCACTGCTGTACTTCTCCTTCAGTGCGCACACGAATGTGCCCACGTGTCACGTGCAATTCGGCGACGCGCAGGAATAGCGCGCCCGGTTTTGCCTCTAATCTGTGACCGCCGCGCGGTGCGTAACCGGATGCGACGAACAGCGGTTCATTCTGCCAGACGAACCCCGTCCGGGGGAAACCAGGTCACCGGGTCTTGACGACGACGCCCCGCAACACCACTACGTCGGGCGCGGCGAGGGTGTCGCTGCTCGCGCGCGGGTCGTTCCGGAAGACCAGCAGATCCGCGGGCGCACCCGCTTCGACACCCGGATGCCCCAACCACGCGCGCGCATCCCAGCACGCGGCGCCGAGCGCTTCGGACGGGGTCAGCCCGACCGCCTTCAGTTCCTCGACTTCGTCGGCGATGCGTCCGTGGACGATGGATCCGCCCGCGTCGGTGCCTGCGTAGATCGGGATCCCCGCGTCGTGCGCGGCGCCGACCGTGTCCTTCACCCGTGAGTGCAGGTCGCGCATGTGCGCGGCGTAGACCGGGAACCGCGAGGCGGACTCGGCGATCTCCGGGAACGTCGCGATGTTGATCAGCGTCGGGACGAGCGCGGTCCCGTGCGAAACCATCAGCTCGATCGTCTCGTCGGTCAGCCCGGTGCCGTGCTCGATGCAGTCGATCCCGGCGTTGATCAGACCCGGGAGCGCATCCTCCGCGAAGACGTGCGCGGTGACGCGAGCCCCTTCGCGGTGCGCCGCCGCAATCGCCTCGACCAGGATGTCGTCGCTCCACAACGGCGCCAGGTCGCCCGCGGCGCGGTCGATCCAGTCGCCGACGAGCTTGACCCACCCGTCGCCGGCCCGGGCCTGGCGCACCACCTCGTCCGGCAGCTGCGACTCGTCCTCGAGATCGACCGGCAGTCCGCGGATGTATCGCTTGGGGGCGGCGATGTGCTGCCCGGCGCGGACGATCCTCGGCAGGTCGGGGCGGTCGTCGACGAAGCGGGTGTCGACCGGCGAACCGGCGTCGCGAATCAGCAGGACACCGCAGTCGCGCTCGGTCTCCGCCTGCGTGATCAACCCCTCGACGCTCTCACCACCACCGCCGCCGAACCGGATGCCGACGTGGCAGTGGGCGTCGACGAGACCGGGAACGATCCACCCAGACTCGCAGACAGTCTCGGCGCCGGGAATCGGCTCCGTCGAGATCACACCGCCGTCGACCCAGAACTCGACCGGCTGTTCGTCGGGCAGACCGGTGCCCCGGAAATGCAGTGCAGCCATCGGCTACTTCTTCGGCAGCTTCAGCTGGGACAGGTCGATGCCCTCCAGTCCGGGCGGCAACTCGTCGAGGCCCTTCGGCATGTTCGACAGGTCGGGCATCCCCGCGGGGAGACCTCCGGGCGGCATACCCGGGAACCCGCCGGGCAGGCCACCGGGGAATCCTCCGCGCACCTTCGGCGGCGTCGGCCCCTTGCCGCCCTTCTTGCCCTTCTTGCCCTTCTTGCTGCGCTGCGGCTTGCGGGCACCCGGCATGCCCATGCGCCCGGCCATCGCGGCCATCATCTTGCGGGCCTCGAAGAAGCGGTCCACGAGCTGATTGACGTCGGAGACCTTCACGCCGGAACCGTTGGCGATCCGCAGGCGGCGGGACGCGTTGATGATCTTCGGGTCGTCGCGCTCGGCGGGAGTCATACCGCGGATGATCGCCTGCACCCGGTCGAGTTGCTTCTCGTCGACGTTCGCCAGAGCGTCCTTCATCTGCCCCGCACCCGGGAGCATGCCCAGGAGGTTGCCGATGGGACCCATCTTGCGGACCGCCATCATCTGCTCGAGGAAGTCTTCGAGGGTCAGCTGGCCGGAGCCGATCTTCTGCGCGGTGGCCTCGGCCTGCTTCTGGTCGAAGACCTGCTCCGCCTGCTCGATGAGGCTGAGCACGTCACCCATGCCGAGGATGCGGCTGGCCATGCGGTCGGGGTGGAAGACGTCGAAGTCTTCGAGCTTCTCACCCGTGGACGCGAACAGGATGGGCTGCCCGGTGACCTCGCGGACGCTGAGCGCGGCGCCACCGCGGGCGTCGCCGTCGAGCTTCGTGAGCACGACACCGGTGAATCCGACACCTTCGCGGAACGCCTCGGCGGTGCTGACCGCGTCCTGACCGATCATTGCGTCGAGAACGAAGATCGTCTCGTCGGGGTTCACGGCGTCGCGGATCCCCGCGGCCTGCGCCATCAGGTCGGCGTCGATACCCAGGCGACCCGCGGTGTCGACGATGACCACGTCGAACTGCTTGGTGCGGGCTTCCTCGACACCGGCCCGGGCCACCTCGACCGGGTCGGCCGCAGTGATGCCCAGCTCGTTGTCGCCGCCGCCGATGGACGTGCCGGGGTGCGGCGCGAACACCGTGGCGCCCGCGCGCTCACCGACGATCTGGAGCTGGGTGACGGCGCCGGGACGCTGCAGGTCGCAGGCGACGAGCAGCGGGGTGTGCCCCTGGTCGCGCAGCCACTTCGCGAGCTTGCCCGCGAGGGTGGTCTTACCGGAACCCTGCAGACCGGCGAGCATGATGACCGTCGGCGGTGTCTTGGCGAACACCAGCCGGCGGGTCTCGCCACCGAGGATCCCGACGAGTTCCTCGTTGACGATCTTGACGACCTGCTGCGCCGGGTTCAGCGCCGCCGAGACCTCGACGCCCTTGGCGCGTTCCTTGATCTTGGCGATGAACGAGCGGACGACGGGCAGCGCGACGTCTGCCTCGAGCAGGGCCAACCGGATCTCACGGCAGGTGGCATCGATGTCGGCTCCGGAAAGGCGACCCTTGCCACGCAGATCCTTGAGGGCTCCGGTCAACCTGTCGGAAAGGGATTCGAACACCGAGTGCGCTCCTGAAGTCATACGAGTGTGCGGTGGATATTCTCGGGCACCAGCCTAGCCGCTCACGTCCGGTCGTTCATTCTCCCCCGCTGCCCTCCCGTTTCTTCGGCTTGGTGAGCGGGACGACGCCGAGGATCGCGCTCTCGACCTGTTCCCGGCTCGCCCGGGTGTCCCCGCCGCCGACATCGAGGCAGAACGAGTCGATCACCGACGAACCCAGAGTGGTCACCCGCGCCCACCGGACGTCCGCGCCGCACGTGTCGAACGCGTCGGCCAGCCTGCACAGCAGCCCCAGCCGGTCCTCGGCCCTGAGCTCGAGGATCACCTCGCCGGGCGACGCCGTGTCGAACCAGATGACCCGCGGCGGCGCCTGCGCGTACTGCACCGGAACCGCGGCCTCGCCCCGTTCCTCGACGGCGGCCACGCGCTGGCTCTCGCGGGCCTCCTCCTCCTTGGCGGTCAGCATCTCCAAGAGGTTCAGCTCCCCCGCCAGTGCGCGGATCAGCTCCTGCCGCAGCAGTCCCGCCTGCGGCGGCGCCCCGAACCGCGGGGACACGACGAACGAGTTGACCGCCGAACCCTCGGCACCGCCCAGCGAGGCGGAATAGACCCGCAGGGAATGCAGCGCGAGCACGCCCGCCGCCTTCGACAGCAGACCGCGCTGGTCGGGCGCGATGACCGTGACCACAAACGTGTGCGGACTGTCGGCGGGGACCAGTGCGACGTGCACGCCCCCCGTCGCCGCCAGAGCGACGTGCTCCGGATCGAGCGGATCGGGTGCGGGAAGCACCTCCCCCGCCATGACCAGACGGCAGCGGCGCACGAGTTCCCCGATGAGCGAGGACTTCCAGTCGCCCCACACCC
Organism: Rhodococcus koreensis; assembly: GCF_017068375.1. NCBI lineage: Bacteria > Bacillati > Actinomycetota > Actinomycetes > Mycobacteriales > Nocardiaceae > Rhodococcus > Rhodococcus koreensis. The sequence goes on along the minus strand of NZ_CP070609.1, from coordinate 7,819,887 downwards.
CGGGACCGGTCGCCAGCGAATCCGCCTCCGCCAGCGCGTGCAGCAGTTCCAGCAGAACGCCGTCACCGCCGAGCGCCTCCACCACCCTCTCGACAGTCTCGGGATCGTCGAGGTCCCGCCGCGTCGCGGTGTGCGGCAGCAGAAGATGGTGGCGCACGATCGCCGTCAGCAGCGCGACGTCGGACGGCCACAAACCGAGCCGCTTGCCGATCTGGGTGGCCAGTTCCGCGCCGACCACACTGTGGTCGCCGCCGCGGCCCTTGCCGATGTCGTGCAGCAGCGCGCCGAGCATCAGCAGATCCGGGCGGGCGACGCGGGTGGTGAACCCACTGGCGTAGGCCGCGGTCTCGACGAGGTGGCGATCCACCGTCCACGTGTGCACCGCGTCCCGCGGCGGCAGGTCCCGGACGGCACCCCACTCGGGAAGCAGCCTGCCCCACAGTCCGGTGCGATCGAGGGCCTCGATCGCGGCGACGGCACGGCTACCGGAACCGAGCATCACCAGCAGGTCGTTCAGGGCCTCCTTCGGCCACGGCTCACGCAGCTCGGGGGCGTTGTCGGCCAGGCGATTCAGAGTGGACGCCGACATCGGCATCCCCGTCGTCGCCGACGCGGACGCGACCCGCAGCACGAGGCCGGGGTCCTTCGCGGGCCGGGCGTCGCGGGCGAGCACCACTTCACCGGCGTGCTCGACGACTCCCTCGTCGAGGGGCCGCCGCACCGGTGGTCGGCGCAACCGCGCCAGTCCGCGCCGCGGCAGTGCATGGCCTGCCGTCCGCACCCCGACGTCGACGGAGTAGCTGATGGTGCGCGCGGCGTCGCTGAGCATGCGCGCGAGGTCGAACCGATCGCCGATCCGGAGTGCGGCGCCGATCTCGTCGGCGTCCTGCGCCCGCAACTGATCGCGCGAGCGTCCTGCCACCCGGTGCAGTTCGGTGCGGACGTCGAGGAGCCGCCGATGCGCGAGCGCCAGTCCCCCGCCGGGCGACTCCGGACCGAGTCCGGGCATGCCGTCGGTGAGCTGCGCGATGGACAGCGCGTTGAGCAACTGCACGTCCCGCAGTCCACCGCGACCGCTCTTGAGGTCGGGCTCGGCGCGGTGGGCGATCTGGCCGCTGCGTTCCCAGCGGGCCTGCGTCTGTTCGATGAGGCCGTCGAAGCGGTTGCGGATGTCGGTGCGCCACTGCCTGCGCACGCCGCTGATGAGCAGATTGGTCAGCTCGACGTCGCCGACGATGTGGCGCGCCTCGAGCATTCCCAGGGCCGCGGTGATGTCCGTGTCCGCCACCTGCAGTGCCTGAGGGATGGTGCGGACGCTGTGGTCGAGCTTGATGTGCGCGTCCCACAACGGATACCAGAGCTGGTCGGCCACCTGCGAGACCACCGCCGGATCCATGTCGTCGTGGAGCAGGAGGAGGTCGAGGTCCGAGTACGGCAGCATCTCCCGCCTGCCGAGCCCTCCGACCGCGACGAGCGCGAACCCGCTGTCCGGTTTGATGCCGAGTTCGGCACCCTTTGTGGTCAACCAGAACTCGTGCAGGTCGACGAGCGCATGACGCAGCGCAGCCGCGTCGAGCCGACGTCCGTGACCTGCCGGATTCCTTGTGCCGGGGCCGGTCTCGGGGCCGCCGGTGAGCAGTTGCCTGCGTGCGCGGGCCAGGTCCGCCGCTTCGTCCGATCCGCCTGACGCAACCGGCCCTGGTTCCGTCGCCTTGGCGACGGGACCAGGGCCGGTCTTACCGGACCCGTTGGGGTCAGAGCGCATCCGCGCCGCGTTCCCCGGTGCGTACCCGGATGACCGACTCGACCGGTGAGACCCACACCTTGCCGTCACCGATCTTGCCGGTGCGTGCCGCCTCGACGATCACCTCGACGACCTTGTCCACAGCAGCGTCGTCCACGACGACCTCGACCCGGACCTTCGGTACGAAATCGACCGAGTACTCGGCGCCTCGGTAGACCTCGGTGTGGCCCTTCTGCCGGCCGTACCCCTGAACCTCACTGACAGTCATGCCGAGGACGCCCGCCTGCTCGAGTCCCGTCTTGACGTCCTCCAGAGTGAACGGCTTGACAATTGCTGTGATCAGCTTCATTTCCTCATCCCTCCTTGCCGGATACACGAGCGGCTGCCGAGTTTCCGCCGAGAGCGGCGAAATCGTAGGCGGTTTCTGCGTGTTCCGACTCGTCCACTCCAAGTGATTCACCCTCGTCGCTGAGCCGCAGCCCGATCGTGAACTTCACGATCAATGCGACGACGGCCGTACCGACGAGCGAGTAAAGCAGTACTGCTCCGGCGCCCACTGCCTGACGCCAGAGTTGGTCGAGGCCTCCACCATAGAACAGTCCGACAACACCCGCGGGCGCCTCGGCCGTCGCGACCAGGCCGACCATCAGCGTTCCGACGATGCCACCGACCAGGTGAACACCGACGACATCGAGCGAGTCGTCGAACCCGAAGCGGAACTTGAGTCCGACGGCGAGAGCGCAGAGTGCGCCGGCCACGACGCCGATCGCGAGTGCACCGAGGACGTTCACCGAGGAGCAGGAAGGCGTGATGGCAACCAGGCCGGCCACGATTCCGGAAGCCGCGCCGAGCGTGGTGGCGTGGCCGTCGCGAATCCGCTCGACCAGGAGCCAGGCGAGCATCGCCGCGCACGTTGCGATCACCGTCGTGATGAAGGTTGCGCCCGCGATTCCGTTGGAACCGACGGCTGAACCGGCGTTGAAGCCGAACCAGCCGAACCACAGCAGGCCTGCGCCGAGCATCACGAAGGGCAGGTTGTGCGGACGGAACGGGGTTCCCGGCCATCCCTTGCGCTTGCCGAGGATGATCGCGAGAACGAGGCCTGCGGCGCCGGCGTTGATGTGGACAGCGGTACCACCCGCGAAGTCGACCGCGGCGAGTTTGTTGGCGATCCACCCGCCGTTCTCGGCGGTGACGCCGTCGAAGGCGAAGACCCAGTGCGCCACGGGGAAGTACACGACCGTCGCCCAGAGCCCGGCGAACAGCAGCCAGGAACCGAACCGCAGGCGATCTGCGACGGCACCCGAGATGAGGGCGACTGTGATGATCGCGAACATGGCCTGGAACGCGACGAACACCGTCGCGGGGATGGTGCCGACGAGCGGGATCGCGGAATCGGCGATGACCGAACCGGCGTCGTCGGTCTCGGCGAGGTAGGACCCGCCGATCAATCCTTTGAGGCCGAAGTACTGGAACGGATCACCGACAAGGTTCCCCTTGTCCTCTCCGAACGCCATGGAGTAGCCGTAGAGAACCCACAGGATGCCGACGACACCCATCGCGCTGATGCTCATCATGAGCATGTTCAGCACGCTCTTGGCCCGCACCATGCCGCCGTAGAAGAACGCAAGACCCGGAGTCATGAGCAACACGAGCGCGGCGCTGGTCAGCATCCACGCTGTGTCCCCGGTGTCCGGTGCACCGATAGTGGGGAAATCCACCTTGAGCCTCCTCCTTCTCTGCCCAGCCGGTTGCGGCTGACGACCTGAGAAGAAGGGTGCTCAGTTGGTGTTTCGGCTGTGCCACTGCACTGTTTCGCGCGCGTGAACGCATTGGCCTATTTTGTTGCGTACACGTTTCGCCAGGCGATTTGCAGTCGGTTTCAGGTCCCCGGAGCCGTCCGGGACCCCGAGAAGACCGCGGGATCCCCGCTAACCGAGCAACGCGTCGACGAAGGCTCCCGGCTCGAACGGCGCCAGATCGTCGGCACCCTCACCGAGTCCGACGAGCTTCACCGGGACCCCGAGTTCGTGCTGAACCTGGAACACGATGCCGCCCTTGGCGGTGCCGTCGAGCTTGGTGAGCACGACACCGGTGATGTCGACGACCTCGGCGAACACCCGCGCCTGCGCCAGGCCGTTCTGGCCGATGGTCGCGTCGAGGACCAGGAGGACGTCGTCGACCGACGCCTTCTTCTCGATGACCCGCTTGACCTTGCCGAGCTCGTCCATCAGGCCCGTCTTGGTGTGCAGCCTGCCCGCGGTGTCGATCAACACGACATCGACGCCGTTGTCGATCCCCTTGGCCACCGCGTCGAACGCGACGGCCGCCGGATCCGCGGCTTCCTTCCCGCGCACCACTTCGGCGCCGACCCGTTCGGCCCACGTCTGCAACTGGTCCGCGGCGGCCGCACGGAACGTGTCGGCGGCGCCCAGCAGGACGCGCCTGCCGTCGGCCACGAGAACACGTGCGAGCTTGCCCGTGGTGGTGGTCTTGCCGGTGCCGTTCACGCCGACGACGAGCAGGACCGCCGGGTGGTCGTCGTGTGGAAGGGCGCGGATGGAGCGGTCGAGTTCCGGACGGAGTTCGGAGACCAGGACCTCGCGAAGCAGTGCGCGAGCGTCGGCCTCGGTGCGAACGCTGCGCGACGCCATCTGCTCACGCAGCGAAGTGACGATCTTCGTGGTGGTCGCCGAGCCGAGGTCGGCGATGAGGAGCGTGTCCTCCACCTCTTCCCAGGAGTCCTCGTCGAGGTCACCGCCGCCGAGCAGTCCCAGGAGGCTCTTGCCCACCGCGGACTGCGAACGGGACAGACGCCCACGCAGACGGTCGAGGCGGCCTTCGGTGGGAGCGATGACGTCGAGCGCGGGTGCCGCGGGAGCCGGTTCGGGCTCGGGCGTGGGCGCGACCTCGGGTTCCGGTTCGACCTCCGGGGAGACCACCGGTTCGTACGTGACCGGCTCCGGCGGGGCAGTCGGCTTCTGGGGTTCCTTTTCGGGTGCCTTCTCCGGTGCGGGGGCCTTCTCCGGCTCCGGAGGCGCCACGACCTCCGGTTCGGGGGTGATCGTGGGTTCCGGCACCGGTTCGGGCAGCACCGGCTCCGGCACCACCTCGCGGGGCGGCGCCGTCGCCGTCGACCCTTGGCTGAAGTTGAAGCCGCCGTCGGCGCGGTAACTGCCCGAACGGTCCTTCTCCGCCGTGGTGACCTGTGGGGTGTCCGGCGCCTTGAGGGAGATCCGGCGACGCCGATACAGCAGGGACCCGACGACGAGAACGACGAGAAGTACGGCCAGTGCGGCCGCGATGGCAATCCAAGCTCCGGTAGTCACGCCGCCCATTGTTTCAGGCTCCGGATTCCGTCGCGCACTGCCTCGCCGGGCGCAGGGTCCCCGTCGGTGCCGGAATCAGGCGTCTGCAGCCACCATGTCCTGGCCACGGAGCCGCTGGGAGATGACGGTGGTGATGCCGTCGCCGCGCATACTGACGCCGTACAGCGCGTCGGCCACCTCCATCGTCGGCTTCTGGTGGGTGATGACGATCAGCTGGGACTTCTCCCGCAGCTGCTCGAACAATCCGATGAGGCGACGCAGGTTGGTGTCGTCCAGCGCGGCTTCCACCTCGTCCATCACATAGAAGGGAGACGGCCTGGCGCGGAAGATCGCCACGAGCATCGCCACGGCCGTGAGCGATTTCTCACCGCCGGAGAGCAACGACAGCCGCTTGACCTTCTTGCCGGGCGGCCGGGCCTCCACCTCGATGCCGGTCGTCAGCATGTCGGACGGGTCGGTGAGCACCAGCCTGCCCTCGCCGCCGGGGAACAGTTTCGCGAAGACCTGGACGAATTCGCGTTCGACGTCCGCATAGGCCTCGGTGAACACCTGCAGAATGCGGGCATCGACGTCGGCGACGACACCGAGGAGGTCCTTGCGGGCGGTCTTCACGTCCTCGAGCTGTGTCGAGAGGAAGTTGTAGCGCTCCTCGAGCGCGGCGAACTCCTCGAGCGCCAGCGGGTTGACCTTCCCGAGCGTCGCCAGGTCCTTCTCGGCACGTTTGGCGCGACGTTCCTGCGTGGTTCGGTCGTACGGAACCGGTGCGGGCATCGTGACCTGTTCGCCGCGCTCCTTCGCCTGCTCGTACTCCTCCATCTCGAGTGCGGACGGCGGCAGCGCGACATCGGGACCGTATTCGGCGATCAGATCGTCCAGGCCGATCCCGTGCTGGTCGAGGATCGCCTCCTCGAGTTGTTCGATGCGCAGTGCGGCCTGGGCGCGGGCCACCTCGTCGCGGTGCACGGCGTCGGTGAGCGACGCCAGCTGTCCGGCCAGCTGACGCACCCTCTCCTTCACCTGTTCGAGTTGGGTCGTCCGCTCGGTGCGGGCCCGGGCGAGTTCGTCCCGGTGTGCCATCGCCGAGTCGACGACCTCTCCGAGGTGCTCGGCGACCCGCTGTCCGGACTCGGCGACCGCCGCTGCGACGGCGGCGGCGTTCTGCCGGGCCTTCATCGCGCGTTCCGCGCGGGCACGCGCGTCGCGTTCCACCTGGGCGGCGCGGCGCAGCGAATCGGCCTTGCCGCGCACGGACTCGGCCCGTTCCTCGGCCGTGCGCACGGACAGCCGCGCCTCGACCTCCACGGCCCGCACTTCCGCCAGGGCCGCGGCCGCCATCTCGCGATCGATGCTCGTCGAATCGGAACCACCCGTGTCGGCGCCGGCGGGCGAGGCGTCCTGTTCCGCCATCCGCAACCGTTCCTCGAGTTCGGCCAGCGCGGTGAGCGTGTCCTCGCGACCGCTCTCGGCCTTGTCCCGCTGCGCCATGAGTCGATCGGATTCGGCGTGCGCGGCGCGGGCGGCCTGGCCGAGGCGGCCGAGGCGTTCGTAGATGGCCGACATCGCGGCGTCGGACTCGTTCAGCGCGGCCAGTGCCTGCTCGGCGTTCTCCTGGCGGTCGGCCTGTTCCGCGACGGCACCGGACAGTGCCGCGGACAATTCCTCGGCGCGACGTTCGGCGCGGGCGAGGTCCTGCACCGAGTTGTCGATGGCGGCCTGGACCTCGAGGGTGCTCGGCTGGCGGTCCGAGCCGCCGCTCATCCAGCCCGCCCCGAGGAGATCACCGTCGCGGGTGACGGCACGCACGTCGGGTCTGCGCCGGACGTGTGCGACGGCGTCGTCGAGGGAATCGACCACGACCACTCCGCCCAGAAGAGCCGCGAGCCCGGTCCGCAGTTCGGCGGGGCAGTCGATGACGTCGACGGCCCACCGGGCGCCGGAATCCAGGTGCCCGCCGTCCGGCACGGCCTGATCGGTACCGATGACCAGGGACGCCCGACCGCTGTCCGTCTCCTTCAGCGCACCGACCGCGCGGCGGGCGGCATCGAGGGATTCGGCGACGACGGCGTCCGCGGCGGGGCCCATCGCTGCCGCGACGGCACCCTCGTACCCCTTCTCGACGGTGATGAGGCCACCGATCGGTCCCCGGATGCCGTGCGCGCCCCGGTTCTCGACGAGCCAGCCGGCGCCGTCCTTGCGTTCGAGGCCCATCGACAGCGCGTCGATCCGGGCGCGCAGCGACGCCACTTCCTGCCCGGCGGCGCGTTCTTCGGCCTGGAGTTCGGTGACGCGTTCGGTGATCAGACGCAGCGCCTCGACGGCACGCTCGTGGTGGGAGTCGAGCCCGAGTTCACCGGCGTCGAGGTCGCCGATCTCGTCCTGGACGACCTCGAACTCGGACTGCGCGGCGTCGCCGCGCTGCCGGGCCTCGTCGATCGCGACGGTCAGCCGGGACACTTCGGCGTCGACGGAGTCGGCGCGGGTGCGCAGCGTGTCGACCTGCCCGGACAGCCGGGCCAGGCCTTCCCGGCGGTCGGCGATCGCCCGCACCGCCGCCATGTGGGCCCGTTCCGCGTCGGCAGCGGTCTCCTCCCCCAGCGCCAGTTGCTCCTTGGCCGCGTCCAGCGCCTCGCGGGCCATTTCGACGGCTTCGACGAGTTCCATTTCCTCCGCGGCGATCCGGTCGGCGCGGGTCTCCATCTCGTCCGGATCCTGACCGCGGTTCGCGGACGGCTCGGAGTCGAGGTGGCGCGCCCGCTCGCGGGCGATGCGGATGGTCGCGTTGACGCGCTCCGCGAGCGCCGACAGCTGGAACCACGTCTGCGCGGCCGCTTCGGCACCCGGTGTGAGCCTCGACAGTTCCTGCTCGTGCCGTCCCAACTCGAGATTGGCCTCGTCGAGCGCCTCGGTGACCTGGTCGTGCTGTTCGCGGGCGACCTTCTCGTCCTGCGCCTGGTCGGCCAGCTCCTCACGCCGCGTCACCAGGTCGTCGGCCGCGAGCCGCAGCTTCGCATCGCGCAGGTCGGCCTGCACGGTCTGCGCGCGGCGCGCCACCTCGGCCTGCCGCCCGAGTGGTTTGAGCTGGCGCCGCAGTTCCGCCGTGAGGTCGTTCAGGCGCGCCAGGTTGGCCTGCATCGCGTCGAGTTTGCGGACCGCTTTTTCCTTGCGTTTGCGGTGCTTGAGCACCCCGGCGGCCTCCTCGATGAACGCGCGCCGGTCTTCCGGGCGCGATTCGAGGATGGCGGCGAGGCGCCCCTGCCCGACGATCACGTGCATCTCCCGGCCGATACCGGAGTCGCTGAGCAGTTCCTGCACGTCCATCAGCCGGCACGAGCTGCCGTTGATCTCGTATTCGCCGGCGCCGTCACGGAACATGCGCCGGGTGATCGATACCTCGGAGTAGTCGATCGGCAGGGCGCCGTCGGAGTTGTCGATGGTCAGCGTCACCTCGGCGCGCCCGAGGGGCGCCCGCCCGGCGGTGCCGGCGAAGATGACGTCTTCCATCTTGCCACCGCGCAGCGCCTTCGCCCCCTGCTCACCCATGACCCAGGTGAGGGCGTCGACGACGTTGGACTTACCCGACCCGTTCGGCCCTACGACACAGGTGATTCCCGGCTCGAATCGCAGAGTCGTTGCGGACGCAAAGGATTTGAATCCCTTCAGCGTCAGACTCTTCAGATGCATGACGGAGAACTTTACCTTCGGTTCACCGTTCGACGAACCCGGTGAGGTCGCCGCGGGGGGAATCCCATTGCTCCACGACGAGATCCACCGCGCCCGGCGTGTCTCCCGACCGCAACAGCGTCAGCAGGGTGTCCAGCTTGTCCCGGGGTCCCTCGGCGATGACGAGTACCCGGCCGTCCTTCTGGTTGGCCGCGTATCCGACGAGGCCGAGCTCGAGTGCGCGGGCGCGGGTCCACCACCGGAATCCGACGCCCTGCACGTACCCGTGCACCCATGCGGTCATTCTCTCCATGTCCGTCACGACCGTTCGAGCTTGTAGATCTTCCCCGTGAAGCTGGTGGCGTAGAGCGCGTCCGGGTCCCAGCCCGGTCCGGCGCCGAAGCGCACCGAGGACACGAGGGGCAGTCCGGACGCCAGCGCGCAGCTCTCCCCCGTCGCCGGATCGACGCGGACCACCTTGCCGCCGCCGTTGTACGCGACGTACACGATCCCGTCCGGTCCGACGGTGAGGTCGTCGGCCGCGTTGAGTGGCCCGGAGCCGGGCAACTCGACGGACACGACGGGACCGCGCAGGTCGTCCTCGCGGAGGATGCGCAGCGTGGTCGTGGTGTCGAACGTCGTGACCGTGTACACGTTGCCGTCGTGCACGGCGAGTCCGTCGACCGTTCCCAGATCGGTGCGCACGACCTCCGGTGTGTGGGGATCCTCGGCCGGGACGCGGGTCAGTCCGGCGCCGGAGCCGAGATTCCGCGCGGTGAGGATGTCGCCGTTGCTCAGCCGGACGAGCCCGTTCGGCATGACGAGCCCCTCGGCCACGGTGCTGGTGTCACCGGTGTCGATGTTCACGACGTCGACGGTGCCGGTCGTCGAACCCGTGACCCCGGAGGCGAAGGAATTCCCCGTGGCGAAGTACGCGTCGGCGCCGTCCACGGCGATCCCGCCCGGCGACTCGACCTCGGGCACGATCGGGGTGACGGTGCCGTCGGGGCTGACGCCGTCCAGGGCTCCGCCGCCCACCAGGCCCGTCCGCGACACCAGCATGGTGCCCGCGCCGTCGAAGGCCAGGTTCTCGAGCACGCCCGCGCCGGACGTCACCTCCGACACCGACCACGGGGTGCAGGCGCCGCCGGGGGGCGAGAACGCGGGCCCGGCCGCAGCAGGCGCGACCACGAGCAGACCGGCGCAGAGGGCAGACCCGCCCGCGAGTGCGGCGAGCTCACGCCGCATCATTGTTCCTTCTCGACGGTCAACGTCACTTTCGTCCCGGCCTTCAGTGTCCGCCCGACCGTGCACACCTTGTCGACCGACCGTTCCACGAGCGTGACCAGACGCTCCTGCGCGTCGGCGTCGAGTTCGCTGAGATCGAGCTCGAGCACCTCGTCGAGCTGCGGGTACACCTCGTTCTCCCGGTCGGCGGCGCCGGACACCCGGATGGTGGCCTCGTAGTTGTCGCCCAGGCGCCGCGACAGCGGGAAGTCCGAGCTCATTCCGCTGCACGCGGCGAGCGCGATCTTCAGGAGTTCCCCGGGAGTGAACACGCCCTCCACGCCCTCGGAGCCGATCAGGACCTCGGCGCCGCGGGAGCTGCGGCCGGTGTACAGCCGGGTGCCCGTTCGCTCGACCCACAGTGAGGTGGGCGCCGTCGTGTCGGAAGTCTGTTCTGCCATGCGCTCAATCCTGCCACCGACGGGCACAACGCCAGGTAGGCGGGTGGGCGGCAGCGGTTTCCACTGATTTGTGAACGCCGATTCTCGGCAGTGGGAACCGGTGGGCCGTAGGGTGAACCGACCAATGACGCCGAGACGTAGCGGGGAATGCAGATGGGCCAGATCGGTAGTGCGGGAGAACGCCGACTCCAATCCGAGTACGGCACCGGGGATCGGGCCGCCAAGTTCTACTCGGATCAGATGCTGGACCATCTCAATCCGACGATGATCGAGTTCGTCGGACGCCAGGAGATCGCGTTCATCGCCACCGCCGACGCGTCCGGCGAGTGCGACAACAGCCTGCGTGCCGGGACACCGGGATTCATGCACGTCATCGACTCGAAAACCCTCGCGTACCCGGAGTACCGTGGCAACGGCGTCATGGCGAGCCTCGGCAACATCCTGGAAAACCCGCACGTCGGAATCATTCTCGTGGACTTCGTGCAGGACCTCATCGGACTGCACGTGAACGGTTCGGCCCGGATCGTCGACGACGAGGTCCTTCGCTCCGAGATCGCGGACCTGCCGGTGGACCACTCCGGCGGGCGGATCCCCGAACGCTGGGTGGTGGTGGACGTGGAGGAGGCATACATCCACTGCCGCAAGCACATTCCGAGGATGGCACCGGTTCCCCGCCACCGCGAATGGGGAACCGACGACGTGAAACGCAAGGGCGGCGACTACTTCGACGCCAAGGCGACGCCGCGCCACGACTCCGACGGACAGGTCGTCGAGGAACCCGCGCCCGCCGAACTCACCCAGGTCATCGCGCCGGGCTTCTCCGTGGCGCCGGCTGGCACTTCGGGCAACTGAACGACGAGCGGTTCATGAACTTCTCCCGCCGGATCGCGGTGCCGCAGCGAGGGCACGGGCGATCCTCCTGACCGTAGGCGGACAGGGAGCGGTCGAAGTAGCCCGACTCGCCGTTGACGTTCACGTATAACGCGTCGAAGGACGTGCCGCCCTGGGTGAGTGCCTCGCGCATGACCTGCTGGGCGGCGGTGAGCACAGCACGAATCCGGGGACCGGTCAGCCTGTCGGTGAGCCGATTTCCGTGGATCTGCGCGCGCCACAACGCCTCGTCCGCGTAGATGTTGCCGATGCCGGAGACGACGGTCTGGTCCAGCAGCACACGTTTGATCTCGGTGTGCTTGCCGCGCACCACCTTCACGGTGGCCGCGAGGTCGAAACGCGGATCCAGTGGGTCGCGGGCGATGTGCGCCACCGAGTCCGGCACGAGTGAGCCGTCGACCTCAACGAGGGGCGCGAGCGCCCAGCCTCCGAACGTCCGTTGGTCCACGAACCGGAGGTCGAGACCGGAATCGAGCCGGGCCCGGATGCGCAGATGCTTCTCGGTCGGCAATTCCGGTGGCTGCACGAGCATTTGACCACTCATACCCAGATGGACCACGAGTGCGACCGTGCTGGGTTCGAGGACCAGCCACAGATACTTTCCGCGGCGGTCGGCGCCCGCAATACGTTCGCCGGTGAGCTGTCCGGCGAGGTCGGCCGCGCCGGGCAGGTGACGCCGGATCGCCCGCGGGTGCAGGATGTCCACGGAATCGATCGACGCCCCCACGATGTGGCGTTCGAGTCCGCGCCGGACCACCTCGACTTCGGGTAGTTCAGGCACTGACGTCGTCGGTCGCTACGTCGGGGCCCGCGTCGGACAACGCGTTCCACGCCGTGCTCGCGGCCTTCTGCTCGGCCTCTTTCTTGGAGCGGCCGATACCGACGCCGAGGGGCTTGCCGCCGACGATCACGGTGGCGGTGAACTCCTTGTCGTGATCCGGACCCGTCGCGGTGATCTCGTACGCCGGAACTCCGACGCCACGCTCCGCGGTCAGCTCCTGCAGGCTCGTCTTCCAGTCCAGGCCCGCGCCGAGGCGGGGGGCTCGCTGGAGGAGGTCGCTGAAGAGATCGAGTACGACGCGTCGCGCCGTCTCGATTCCGTGCTCGAGGTGGATGGCGCCGAGAATCGACTCCATGCCGTCGGCCAGGATGCTCGGCTTGTCGCGGCCGCCGGTCATCTCCTCGCCCTTCCCGAGTAGGAGATGGGCACCGAGACCGCCCTCACCGAGGCTGCGCGCCACTTCCGCGAGCGCGTGCATGTTCACGATGCTCGCCCGGATCTTCGCGAGGTCGCCCTCGGATTTATCGGGGTGCGCGAGGTAGAGCTTCTCCGTGACGGTGACTCCGAGTACGGAGTCACCGAGAAACTCGAGACGCTCGTTGGTGGGCAGACCACCGTTCTCGTACGCATACGAGCGGTGCGTCAGCGCCAGGGTGAGCAGTGAAGGCTCGATTTCTACGCCGAGGGCGGCGAGGAGGGATGCGTGATCCTCCTCGCCGCCGGCGGGTGTATTACTGATGTCGCTCGTCACAACGCCTCTCCGTGGAGAATTAGACGGCGGCAGTGACCTGGCGGCCCTTGTATGTGCCACACGACGGGCACGCGACGTGGGGCAGCGTCTTCTCGCCGCAGCCACGGTTGGGGCAGGTGACGAGGGTAGGCACAGTGGTCTTCCACTGGCTGCGACGCGACCTCGTGTTGGATCGCGACATTCTGCGCTTGGGGACAGCCACTTCTACTTCTCCTCGGCTTCGTTGTTCACAAGATTCTTGCTGGGTTCCGAATCCACGCCAAATTTGGCTGCAAGACCAGCCCAGCGAGGATCAAGTATGTCATGCCCGTGGCCAGATTCGGCAATCGCCAGGCGAACGCCACATTCTGGGCACAATCCTTGGCAGTCGTCACTGCAGAGCGGCTGCAATGGCAGTGCAAGGCCGACGGCGTCGATCACGACGGGTTCGAGGTCGATCTCGTCGTCGACGACGTGATAGACCTCCCCCTCCTCCGTGGTCTCTTCCGTGGTGCTGTCCGGGTACGCGAACAGTTCCGTGAGGGTCAGGTCCACCGTGCCGGAGAACGGCTCGAGACATCTCGAGCACTCCCCGACGGTGTCGGCTCGCAAGGAACCGGTGACCAGGACCCCCTCGGATACGGCCTCCAACCGGAGATCCAGATCGATCTCCGATCCTTCCTCGATGGCGATCAGGTCGAGACCGATGCGCTGTGGCGCCGTCACCACCCGGTCCACGGTGCGCATCGAACCGGGACGACGGCCGAGTTTGACCGTGTCCAGCACGAAGTCCGCGTCCCGACGGGAACGCGATGAGCTGTGGCGATGGGATGACAACAGGCTTCACTTTCGAGAAAAGGAAAACGACAAAGGGCAACCACTCCACGATACGCAATGAGCGCGGTGGAGCCAAATTCGATCGAGGGTTCCGCCGCTCAGCGTCGACGCTCGGCGCGGCGGTCGTCGACGTCGTAGTCGGATGCGTAGTCGGGAACACCCGAACCCGTCCGCAACTGCTGACGCCCCCGCCCCACGGACCGGACCGTGCCGTTGAGGAAGTCCTCGAACTCCGCGAGCTTCGTGTCGACGTACAGGTCGCAGTCCGAGCGGAGACGATCCGATTCGGCGTGCGCGGAGTCGATCACCCGGGCCGACTCGGCGTGGGCGGCCTGGACGACCTCCGTCTGCGAGACGAGCCTCGCCTGCTCGGCCGTGCCCTCCGCGACGGACCTCTCGTAGGACGCCTTGCCCGACTCGATCATGCGATCGGCCTCGGACCGCGCCCGACCCGTGAGCGTGTCGTACTCGCGCTGGCCTTCGGCGACGGAGGACTCGGCCTCGGCACGCGCGTCGGCGACCAACTGCTCGGCGTGCGCGCGGGCCTCGGCGACCATCCGGTCGGCCTGCGCCTTCGCATCCGCCAGGATGCGGTCGGCGTCGTCGCGGGCGTTCTCGATGGTGGAGTTCGCTTCGGCGTTGGCGCTGGAGACGGTCTTCTCCGCGTTGGCGCGGGCGTCCCCCACCAGTTTGTCCTTGTGGTCCAGGACGTCCTGGGCGTCGTCGAGTTCACCGGGAATCGCATCGCGCACGTCGTCCAGCAGTTCGAGGACGTCGCCGCGGGGAACCACGCAGCCGGCGGTCATCGGTACGCCGCGTGCCTCTTCGACAATCGCGACAAGTTCGTCGAGCGCCTCGAAAACCCGGTACACAAGCAACCCCAATCGTCCGTGACCCTCAGCAGGTCGGCGCAGCCTTCCTCGTGCAAGTCTGCACGACCGGACGCCGCGGGCGGGTCCTGGCAGCCGGTGTGTCGGGTATCAGCTGCTCTCGGCGGCGCGCTCGGCGATCCTCGTGAGAAGGCGGGCGTGCACCTTCTCCGGGAGCATGTCGGAGACGTCGCCACCGAAGGTGGCCACTTCCTTCACGAGCGAACTCGACAGGTAGCTGTAAGTGGGGTTGGTCGGGATGAAGAGGGTGTCGACACCACTGAGCTTCTGGTTCATTTGCGCCATCTGCAGCTCGTAGTCGAAGTCGTTGGCACCGCGCAGGCCCTTGACGATCGCCGTGATCCCTTGCTGCTTGGCGTAATCCACCAGCAGGCCGTGCCAGGAGGAGACCCGCACGTTGGGCAGATCGGCGGTCGAGTCTTCGAGCATCTCGATGCGTTCCTCGACGGTGAAAAGGCCACGCTTGTTCTTGTTGACCATGACCGTCACGATGACCTCGTCGAACTGCGCGGCAGCTCTGCCGATCACGTCAAGGTGGCCATTGGTCACGGGGTCGAAGGATCCGGGGCAGACAGCGCCAGTCATGAGTCCAGACCGTAGCAGGTCGCCAATTCGATTCTCGCCTCACCGTACTTCTTCGCCTTGACGGGCGCGAAGCCGTCGGGCCAGGCCGTCTCGGGTGACCTCGACGACCGCTCGAGCACCACGATCGAGCCGTCGCCGACCCAGCCGTTCACCCGCAGGTGACCGAGGACCGTCTGCACCGCCGCATCGTCGACGGCGTATGGCGGATCCGCCATCACCAGGTCGTACGGCCGGTCGGCGGTGCCCGCGAGCACCGCGGCCACCGGGGCGCCGCGGACTTCCGCGCCGGGCAGGCCGACCGTCGTCACGTTGTGTTTGATGATGCCTGTCGCCTTCGAGTCGGACTCGACGAGGACGACGCGATCCGCACCCCGGGACAGCGCCTCGAGGCCGAGCGCCCCCGATCCCGCGTAGAGATCGAGGACGGACGCGCCCTCGAGGTCCATCCTGCTGTGCAGGGCGCTGAACAATGCCTCGCGGACCCGGTCCGAGGTGGGCCGGGTCCCGCTCGGCGGGACCCGCAGGCGTCGACCGCCTGCGAGTCCCGCGATGATCCGAGTCACTCGCTCGCGGACTCCCCCGTCGCCACGACGGCGAGGAGGTCGCCGCCCTCCACCTGCTGAACCGAACCGATGGCCAGCCGGGAGACGGTGCCACCGCGGGGTGCGGTGATGGCCGCTTCCATCTTCATGGCCTCGATGGTGGCGATCGTGTCGCCGGCGGCGACATGCTGGCCCTCGGTGACGGCGAGGGTCACCACACCGGCGAACGGCGCAGGCACGTGGCCGGGGTTGTTCTTGTCGGCCTTCTCCGCGGCGGGGATCTCACTGGAGATCGACCGGTCACGCACCGACACCGGACGCAACTGCCCGTTGAGGATGGCCATGACGGTGCGGTATCCACGCTCGTCGGGTTCGGAAATGGCCTCGAGCCCGATGAGCAGCTCGACACCCTGCGCGAGGCGGACCCGGTGCTCGTCGCCGCGGCGCAGTCCGTAGAAGAACTGGTTCGCCGACAGCTGCGAGGTGTCGCCGTACTTGTCCCGGTGCTCGAGGAATTCCTTCGTCGGGCCGGGGAACAGCAGCCGGTTCAGCGTCGCGCGGCGCTCCGCGGACGTGCCGGCGAGGGCCTTCTCGTCCTCCGCGGACAGCGGCACCTCGGGCTTGGCGTCGCCACGGCCTTCGAGTGCCCGGGTGCGGAACGGTTCCGGCCAGCCACCGGGCGGGGTGCCCAGTTCGCCGCGCAGGAACCCGACCACCGAGTCGGGGATGTCGAACTTCGCGGGGTTCTCCTTGAACTCCTCGGTGGAGGCACCGGAGCCGACGAGGTGCAGGGCGAGGTCGCCGACCACCTTCGACGACGGGGTGACCTTCACGAGGCGGCCGAGCATCCGGTCGGCGGCCGCGTACTTGGCCTCGACCTCCTCGAACTTGTCGCCGAGCCCGAGGGCCACTGCCTGTGTGCGCAGGTTCGACAGCTGACCGCCCGGGATCTCGTGCGTGTAGACACGCCCGGTGGGGGCGGGCAGCCCGGACTCGAACGGCTTGTAGACCTTGCGGAGCGCCTCCCAGTACGGCTCGAGGTCGCACACGGCCTGCAGGTCCAGGCCGGTGTCGTGCTCCGAGTGCGCCGCCGCGGCCACGATGGCCGACAACGCCGGCTGGCTGGTGGTGCCCGCCAGTGCGGCCGACGCGCCGTCGACGGCGTCCGCGCCCGCCTGCCACGCGGCCAGGTACGTCGCGAGCTGTCCGCCCGGGGTGTCGTGGGTGTGCACGTGCACGGGCAGGTCGAAGTTCTTCCGCAGCGCGGTCACCAGCGTGGTGGCGGCCGGGGCGCGGAGCAGTCCGGCCATGTCCTTGATCGCGATGATGTGCGCACCGGCCTCGACGATCTCCTCCGCCAGGCGCAGGTAGTAGTCGAGGGTGTACAGCTTCTCGTTCGGGTTCGACAGGTCGCCGGTGTAGGACAGGGCGACCTCGGCGACCGAGGTGCCGGTCTCGCGGACGGCGTCGATGGCCGGCCGCATCTGGTCGACGTTGTTGAGGGCGTCGAAGATGCGGAAGATGTCGATGCCGCTGTTCGTGGCCTCCTCGACGAACGCCCGCGTCACCTTCTCCGGGTACGGGGTGTACCCGACGGTGTTCCGGCCGCGCAGCAGCATCTGCAGGCAGATGTTGGGCACGGCCTCACGCAGCGCCGACAGCCGGTACCAGGGGTCCTCGTGCAGGAACCGCAGCGCCACATCGTAGGTGGCACCGCCCCACGCCTCGATCGAGAGCAGTTCCGGGGTCATCCGGGCGACGTGCCCGGCGACGTCGAGCAGACCGCTGGTGCGCACACGGGTCGCGAGCAGCGACTGGTGGGCGTCGCGGAACGTGGTCTCGGTGACCGCGAGTGCCTTCTGCTCCCGCAGTGCCTTGGCGAATCCCTCCGGCCCGAGGGCGAGGAGCTTCTGGCGGCTGCCGTCCTGCGGCGGGGCGGACAGGTCGATCTGGGGCAGCTTGTCGCGCGGGTACACCGCCGACGGCCGCTCGCCGTGCGGCTTGTTGACCGTCACGTCGGCGAGGTAGGACAGGATCTTGGTGCCACGGTCGGCGGAGCTGCGCAGCGTGAGCAGCTCGGGGCGTTCCTCGATGAACGAGGTGGTGACCCGGCCCGCCTTGAAATCGGGGTCGTCGAGCACGGCCTGCAGGAACGGGATGTTCGTCGACACGCCGCGGATGCGGAACTCGGTGACCGCGCGGCGGGCCCGGGCGACCGCGGTTTCGAGGTCGCGGCCGCGGCAGGTGAGCTTGACGAGCATCGAGTCGAAGTACGCGCCCACCTCGGCGCCGAGGGTGGCACCGCCGTCGAGACGGATGCCGGCGCCGCCCGGTGTGCGGTACGCGGTGATCCGGCCGGTGTCCGGACGGAACCCGTTGGCCGGGTCCTCGGTGGTGATGCGGCACTGCAACGCCGCACCGCGCAGCGTGATCTTGTCCTGACTCAGGCCCAGATCGGCGAGGGTCTCCCCCGACGCGATCCGCAGCTGGGACTGCACGAGGTCGACGTCGGTGACCTCTTCGGTGACGGTGTGCTCGACCTGGATGCGCGGGTTCATTTCGATGAACACGTGGTTGCCGCGGGTGTCGAGGAGGAATTCGACGGTGCCCGCACAGGAGTAGTTGATCTCCTTCGCGAACGCGACGGCGTCGGCGCAGATCTTCGCCCGCAGCTCTTCCGGAAGGTTCGGGGCCGGCGCGAGTTCGATGACCTTCTGGTGCCTGCGCTGCAGCGAGCAGTCCCGCTCGAACAGGTGGATGACGTTGCCCTGACCGTCGGCCAGGATCTGGACCTCGATGTGCCGCGGGTCGACGACCGCCTGCTCGAGGAACACCGTCGGGTCACCGAACGCCGACTCGGCCTCGCGGGCGGCCGCCTCGATGGACTCCTTGAGCTGTGCCCGCTCGGCGACCCGGCGCATGCCGCGGCCACCGCCGCCTGCGACGGCCTTCACGAACAGCGGGAACTGCATGGTCTCGGCCGCGGCCAGCAACTCGTTCACATCGGCGGACGGCTCCGACGACGCCAGCACCGGCAGACCGGCCGCCTTCGCCGCGGCGATCGCGCGCGCCTTGTTTCCGGTGAGCTCGAGCACCTCGGCGGAGGGACCGACGAACGTGATGCCCGCCTCGGCGCACGCGGCGGCGAGATCCGGGTTCTCGGAAAGGAAGCCGTAGCCGGGGTAGATGGCATCGGCGCCTGCCTGCTTGGCCGCGGAG
The DNA here is from genome assembly GCF_017068375.1 of Rhodococcus koreensis. Classification (NCBI taxonomy): domain Bacteria; kingdom Bacillati; phylum Actinomycetota; class Actinomycetes; order Mycobacteriales; family Nocardiaceae; genus Rhodococcus; species Rhodococcus koreensis. The sequence goes on along the minus strand of NZ_CP070609.1, from coordinate 7,800,991 downwards.
ACGATCTCGTCGACGGAGAGGTACGCCCGAACCGGGTGTCCCTCCTCGCCGATCTGATAACTCTCGTCGGCCTTCAGACGGTGGATCGAGTTCCGATCCTCGTACGGGAACACCGCAACCGTTCCAGCACCTAGTTCGTAGGCGGCACGGAAAGCGCGGATCGCAATTTCGCCACGGTTGGCGACCAGGACTTTGGAGAACATTGGAGCAAACTACCCCGTCGAAGACGGCCGTGGAGAACAGGCATCCCACATTGCAAGATTCTCCACAAACTTCACAAAGACCCCCCTGACGTGTGCGAATTCTGCAACAGACCCGAAACAGACGTGCGAAGTTCTCACGTTTTCTCCAAATATTCGATGCGGTCGGCGTCGAGCGCCGACGTCACCATCGCCGACAGCCCCGGGTGATTCTCGAGCCGCGGATCGTCCGCGATCACCGACCGCGCGAACTCGGACGCCGCCGCGATGACGTCCTCGTGGCCGAGCAGCGACAACAGCCGCAGCGTCGACGTCGTGCCCGACTGCGCCGCACCGAGGATGTCGCCCTCGCGACGGGTGGCGAGGTCGAGCTGCGCGAGTTCGAAGCCGTCGTTGGTCGACGCCACGTTCGACAGTCGCTCGTAGGCGGGGCCGCCCGGGTTCATTTCCGTGACGAGAATGCACAGCCCCTGGTGTTTGCCACGGCCGACGCGTCCGCGCAGCTGGTGCAGCTGGCTGACGCCGAAACGGTCCGCGTCGACGATCACCATGATCGTCGCGTTCGGGACGTCGACTCCGACCTCGACCACCGTGGTGCACACGAGGACGTCGATGTCGCCGGCCGTGAAGTCGCGCATCACCGCGTCCTTCTCGTCCGCGGGCAGCCTGCCGTGCAGCAGTCCCACCCGCAGGTCGGGCATGATGTCGCCGCTCAGTTCCTCGAACACGTCGACGGCGGACTTCGTCTCGGGCGCCTTCTCGTCGAACGCGTCCTCGCCGTCGCCCTTCTCGCCGTCGCCGATCCGTGAACACACGACGTACGCCTGCCGCCCGTCGGCCACGTCCTCGCGGATCCGTTCCCACGCCCGCGCGACCCACTGCGGCTTCTGGGACGCGGGTACCACACTGCTCTTGATCGGGGAACGCCCCTTCGGCAGCTGGCGCAGCGTCGACACCTCCAGATCGCCGAGCACGGTCATCGCGATGGTGCGGGGAATCGGCGTCGCCGTCATCACCAGCAGGTGCGGGCTCAGGCCCTCCCGCGCCCTCGACCGCAGCCGGTCGCGCTGCTCGACACCGAACCGGTGCTGCTCGTCGACGACCACCATCCCGAGGTTGAAGAATTCGACGTTGTCCTGGATCAGGGCGTGCGTGCCGATGACGATTCCGGCGTCGCCGGTGATCGCCTCGTTCATGGCCGTTCGTTTGGCGGCGACGCCCATCGACCCCATCAGCAGCGCCACCCGTGTCGCCTTCTCGTGCGCGCCGAGTTCCCCGGCGGTCGCGAGGGTGCCGAGCATCGCCCGCAGCGACCGGGCGTGCTGCGTGGCGAGCACCTCGGTGGGCGCGAGCAGCGCGCACTGGTAGCCGGCGTCGACCACCTGGAGCATGGCGCGCAGGGCCACGATCGTCTTGCCCGAACCGACCTCACCCTGCAGCAGCCTGCTCATCGGGTGTGGTTGCGCCAGATCGGCGGAGATCTCGTCGGCGACCGAGTGCTGACCGTCGGTGAGCTGGAACGGGAGCATGCTCTCGAACACGTCCGCGATCCCGCCGGGCACGGGCGAGCACGCCGGTGCGACCCGCTCGGCGTTGTCGTGGCGGCGACAGGCGAGCACCAGTTGCAGCGCGGTCGCCTCGTCGAACCGCAACCGGTCGTGGGCGTTCTCGACGTCCTCGCGGGTGTCGGGCAGGTGGACCGACCGCAGCGCTTCGTCGAGTCCGATCAGGTCCCGTTCGGCCCGGACGTTCTCCGGCAGCGGGTCGTCGACGTGGTCGAGCTGGTCCAGGATCTGGCGGACGCATTTCATGATCGTCCAGCTCTCGACGTCCCGGGTGGCGGGGTAGAGCGGGATCAGCGCGCGGTCGAACACCGACATGTCGACCCCGGCTCCGGCTTCCTGCGACGCCCGGGCGATGCCCGCGAGGTCGCCGGCGCCGCGTATCCGGCCGACGTTGACGACGGGGTCCTCACTGCCCGCGCGGGGTTCGGGAAGGACGAGGTAGCTCGGGTGGGTGAGGCTCCACTTGCTGCGGAAGTACTTCACCGTTCCCGAGAACATCGCGCGCACGCCGGGCTTGATCACGTGCTTGACCTTCTGCGGACTGAAGAAGGTGACGTCCACGTTCTGGGTGTCGGTCGACAGGACCACCTTGAGCATGCTGCCCGGCCGGTTCTTCATCTTCACGACGGCCGCGGACGTGACCCGGGCGATGATCGTGATGTGCTCGCCCTCCGGCGGGTCCTTCTCGGCGAGCTCCCGGCCCTGCGAGGCGTACCGGTGCGGGTAGTGCCGCAGCAGGTCCTCGACCGTGCTGATGTCGAACGCCTCCTCGAGCGCGTCGGCGGTCTTCTTCCCCAGCAGATGATCGAGCCGGTCGGACAATGTGGCCATCGAATTCCTCATTCCACCCCGAGTTGCAACAGATCTCCAGGTTGTCCTCCGTGGTAGATCATCACCTCGACGCCGGGGTGCCGCTGCGAGATGTGATCGGCCAGTTCGGTGTCGAGCCCCTCCGGCGCTTCCGAGCCCATCAGGAGTGTCACCAGTTCTCCACCAGCGCCGAGGACGAGGTCGACGAGCCGGCGTCCGGCGGCGACCGCGTCCGGTTCGATGACGATCACCTCGTGACCCATCAGTCCGATGCCGTCTCCCGGCTCGCACGTGCCCACGTAGGTGAGGGCACGTTCGCGGGCGATCCGCAGCGACCCCCAGCGGGTGGCGGCGGCGGCCTCGGACATCGCGAACGCGTCGTCCACCGCCTCGCGCTCGGGATCGTGCACCGCCAGGGAGGCGAGTCCCTGCACCATCGCGGACGTCGCGAGCAACAGGACCTCGTGCCGGGCGTCGCGCGCCGCGGCGCTGACCGCGACGAGTTCCTGCGCCGTCAACGCGCCGTTGGGGAGGACGAGCACCTCTGTGCGTCCCATCTGCCGGATGACGCCGAGGAGCTGGGCGCGGGTGACGGGGGCGTCGTCGCAGCGCAGGATCGTCGCGCCCTCGCTCGCGAACAGTTCGGCGGCGCCGTCTCCGGCCACGACGGCGACGATTCCCCGCTCGCCCTGATCCGGCCGTGTCCGGACCGGCGGAACGAGCAGCCCCTGGTCCCGAGCGTCCACGAGGAAGCTGCTGACCCGGATTCCGTGGATGCGTCCCGCCGCGAGTCCGGCTTCCACGGCGGCGCCCGCGTCCGTGCAGTGCACGTGCACCGACCAGCCGCCGTCGCCGTCGCCGACGATCACGATCGAGTCCCCGAGGTCGTTCAGCGCGCCGCGCAGCCCGGCCATCCGGGCCTCGTCGGACTCCGCGACCAGGTACATCACCTCGAAGTCCTGGTCCGAGCCCTCGCCGCAGTCGGGTCCGGGTCCCGGATGCGCGTGCGCTGCCTGCACCTCGCCGACGGCGACGGGTTCGGCGCGGCGCGCGGACGGGGTGCGTCGCGGGACGTGGAGTGCGATCGGAGGGCGGTCCGGCGGCGCGCCCGTGACGGCGGTGACGAGCGCGTCGAGGATGACCACGAGTCCGAGTCCGCCCGCATCGACGACGCCTGCGGTGCCCAGCACCTCGAGTTGCGACGGCGTCCTGGTGAGCGCGGCCGCCGCCGCGTCGGCGGCCGCGCGGGCGGTGTCCGCGACCGGAGCCTCGTTCGGGAACTCCGCCGCCGCGTCGGCGGCACAGCGCAGCACGGTGACGATGGTGCCTTCCACCAGGTAGCTCACCGCGTCCGTCACCAGGTTGGTGGCCATCAGCAGTCCGGTCCGGACCGTCCGGGTGTCGACGGCGGACGCGACGGCCGCTTCCGCGACCCCCCGCAGCACCTGCGACAGGATCACCCCGGAGTTCCCGCGGGCGCCGGCGACCGCACCCCGCGCCAGGGCGATCGCCACCTGGCGGACGTCCTTGGTGCCGCCGTCGGCGCCCGCGTACTCGTCGATCGCACCCAGCGCCGCGCGCATCGTGAACAGCAGGTTGGTGCCGGTGTCCGAGTCCGGGATCGGAAAGACGTTGAGGCTGTTGATCTCCTCGCACCGCCGTTCCAGTCCCGCGACGGCGGTCCGCGCCCACAACTCGAGGACTCGACCGTCCATCGGGAGCTCAGGGGCCACAGTCGTCCTCTCCGGCCGGGGAATGGTGAAGGTGCCGCCAGACTAGTCGGGGGACGGTGATCGGGCCCGCGGTCCGAGCCGTTCGGGACCGGGTTTGGCCATTCCCCACTCGAGCGGCTACTCTTGCACGGTTGCCTCGTTACGGGCGCACTTGCTGTGCCCTGTTTCCACGAGGCCAGCAAATTTCACAGTTCACTATCTTGAAGGAGTTCGCGACTATGGCTGCCGTCTGCGACGTATGCGCCAAGGGGCCCGGCTTCGGTAAGTCGGTCTCGCACTCGCACCGGCGTACCAACCGTCGCTGGAACCCGAACATCCAGACTGTTCGTGCCGAGGTTGCCCCCGGAAACACCCGGAAGGTCAACGTCTGCACGTCCTGCCTGAAGGCTGGAAAGGTTGCTCGGGGCTGACCCGACGCTGCGTGCGATGTCACTGCGCCCCCGACACTTCGGTGTCGGGGGCGCAGTTCTTTTCTGTCGCGACTGCGGCCCGATTCGGCATCGTCGCAGCGCATCGGGGCACGACGGGCACCGGCAGGGGCCCACGTAGGGTGCAACGGTGACTTCTCTCGATGGATTCAGCAAAGTACAGCTCGAAGACGGCGTCCTGCGCGTCACGATCGCGACGGCGGAGAACGGCACCTCGCTGGACGGCGAGGGTTTGGTGCAGGGTGCCCGCGCGCTCGAAGCGGTCGGTGACCGGATCGGCAGCGTCCTCCTCGTCGGGGAGGGCCCGAACTTCTGCGCGGGCGGCAACGTCCGCGCCTTCGCGTCCGCACCGGTGCGCAGCGAGTGCGTCGCCGAGGTGGCGGGCGTCTTCCACGACTTCGTTCGGGCTCTCGACGCCGTGACCGTTCCGGTGATCGCCGGTGTCCACGGCTGGGCGGCGGGCGCCGGCATGAGCCTCGTCTGCCTCACGGACGTCGCGATCGGTGGCCCCGGCACCAAGCTGCGCCCCGCCTACCCGTCGATCGGCTACACGCCGGACGGCGGCATGTCCTGGACGCTGCCGCGCATCGTCGGCGACGCCCGTGCGCGTGAGATCCTGATCACCGACGCCGTTCTCAGCGGTGACGAGGCCGTTCGCCTCGGCATCCTCAGCCGCCTCGTCGGCGACGACGTCGTCCAGGACGAGGCGCTCCGGCTCGCCCGCACCCTCGCCGCCGGCCCGACGTCGTCGTACTCGGGGATCAAGACACTCGTGCGCGATTCGCGGTCGCGCACGCTCGCCGAGCAACTCGACGCGGAGGCCGAGTCGATCGCCGCCGCGGCCGACAGCCCGGTGGGACGCGAGGGCGTCGACGCGTTCGTGGAGAAGAGGCGTGCCGATTTCGCATCAGTGAAGTGAAGCGTCGTGCGGATTTCGCGTCGGTGAAGGACACGCAGGACTGACGGTCCCGTCCGCGCCGCCCTCGCCGTCCCGCGGGCGGGCGGCTTACGGCAGCTGCCAGTTCACCGGTTCCGAGCCCAGGCCGTCGAGGAGTTCGTTCGCGCGGCTGAACGGCCGCGAACCGAAGAATCCGCGTGACGCCGACAACGGTGAGGGGTGCGCCGACTCGATCGTCGGCACGTCGCCGAGCATCGGTTTCAGGGTGGACGCGTCCCGGCCCCACAGAATCGCGACGAGGGGTTCGGGGCGCGCCACGAGAGCGCGAATGGCCTGTTCGGTGACCGCCTCCCAGCCCTTCTTCCGGTGCGAGGCCGGGAGTCCGGGCTGCACGGTGAGAACCCTGTTCAGCAGGAGCACGCCCTGACGGGACCACGGGGTGAGGTCGCCGGTGGTCGGCGTCTGGTAACCGAGGTCCTTGCTGTACTCGGTGAAGATGTTGCCGAGACTGCGCGGCACCGGTTTCACCTCCGGAGCCACCGAGAAGCTGAGACCGACGGCGTGACCGGGTGTGGGGTACGGGTCCTGGCCCACGATCAGGACCTTGACCTCGGAGAACGGGTGGGTGAACGCCCTCAGGACGTTCTCCCCGGCGGGCAGGTACTCACGACCGTCGGCGATCTCCGCGCGCAGAAACGCGCCCATCTCCGTGATCCGCCCGGCCACCGGTTCGAGCGCCTCGGCCCATCCTGCCTCGACGAGGTCCGACAGCGGCGCCGCCATCAGTCGAGCCTGCGCAGCGACTCGCGGTAGTAGGCCGCGTTCGCGGCGTACATCTTCACGTTCCTGTCGAGGTGCCCCTCGGGGACCTCGTAGCCCTGCCGGATCTTCGCGGGGACACCGAGCGCCATGCTCCGCGGCGGAACCTCGAACTTGAACGGGACGACGGCACCTGCTCCGACGATCGACCCTGCGCCGATGACCGAACCGTTGAGCACGATCGAACCGGACGCGATCAGGCAGTGGTCGCCGATCGTCGACCCCTCGATGTGCGCCGCGTGGCCGACGACGCAGCCCGAGCCGATGACGGTGGGATCGAACACCGTGCAGTGGATCACGGTGCCGTCCTGGATGTTGGTGTCGGCGCCGACGGTGATGGTGCCGTAGTCGGCGCGAAGCACGGCCTGCGGCCACACCGAGGTTCCCGCCGCCAGGGTCACGTTTCCGATCACCACGGCGTCGGGGTGGACGTAGGCGTCCGGATGGATGTCGGGTTCGCGGTCCCCGAGCGCGTAGATAGCCATGCGTGCAACCTATACCGCGAAACTCTGCCAGCCGCCGGCCCCCGGCCAGGTCTCGCCGTCGACCGAGATGCCGGACCCGTCGTGGACGACACCGATCCGGGTCCACCCCGCCGGGAGCGGGACGTCGCCGGGGAAGGTGGCGGCGAAGCCGTGGTCCTCTCCCCCGGTGAGCACCCATTCCCAGTGGTCGGCGCCGAGACCCTTCGCCGCCGACACCAGTTCCGGCGACACGGTCACGTCGGATCGGCTGAGCGACATCCCGACTCCGGACTGTTCGCAGATGTGGCCGAGATCGGCGAGGAGCCCGTCGGAGATGTCGGTCATCGCGTGAACACCGCCGTCCGCGGCGGCCCACGCCGCGGCATACGGCGGGGTGGGGACCCGGTGCGCGGCGAGAAGGTCCGGGAAATCCGTGGATCCGCCGAGCAGCAACGCGAGACCGCCCGCCGATCGGCCGAGTTCCCCGGCCACCGCGACCACGTCACCCGGCCGCGCGCCCGACCGCCGGATCGGGCTCCTGCCGCCGAGATCACCGAGGACGGTGACGGAAATCACGACCTGGGCGGCCTGCACCAGATCCCCGCCCACCACACCGGCTCCGAGTTCCTCGGCGCTCTCCCCGATCGCCGCGGAGATGCCGTCCGCCACGTCGATCGGCGTGTCCGGCGGCAGGCCGAGGGACACCAGGAAAGCTGTCGGTCGCGCACCCATCGCCGCGACGTCGGCGGCGTTCTGGGCCACCGCCTTGCGACCGATGTCTCGCGGCGAAGACCAGTCGAGTCGAAAATGCCTGTCCTGCACCAGCATGTCGGCGGACACCGCCACCCGACCGTCGGCCGCCCGAACGAGAGCGGCGTCGTCTCCGGGGCCGATCAGGGTGGTCGGGGGCTGCACCCGGCCCTGCACCGCGCGGCCGATGACGGCGAATTCGCCGACGTCGGCGACGGTGCGGGGCGGAGTCGGGTCCGGGGAATCCGTCGGTGTGATGGTGTGCCTCCAGGCGCGCCGTAGTGTCGGGTGACCCGCGCGACGGCCGTGGGTCCGGTCGACGGAATGTGCGACTGCGGTACCTTCAAGCTGTTGCCGGGACTACTCGGCACGTGACCGATCAGCGCGCCGAAGCACCCGCGACTCTACCGAGATACCTGCGGGGCGGAGCAGGGAAGGGCCGGAGCGAGAGTGCAAGCGTTCATCCTGATCCAGACCGAAGTCGGCAAGGCTGCGGCGATCGCGACCGAGATCGCGAAGATCACCGGAGTGCGGACCGCCGAGGACGTGGTCGGACCGTACGACGTCATCGTGCGGGTGTCCGCCGACGACGTCGCTCCCGTCGTCAAGGAGATCCGTCAGGTCGCCGGCATCACCCGCACCCTCACCTGCGACGTCCCCGAAAAGTCTGCGAACAAGAACTGAGCATGTCCGATCTCGAACCCGAACAGAATGCATCCGACGGCACTCCCGGCCCGGCCCTCGCGGAGCGACGGAATCCGGCGCTCATCGCGACGGCCGTGGCACTGCCCGTTGCCCTGATCATCGGCATCGTCGTGGCCGCGGTCTTCGCCGGCCGCAACCCTGCCAAGGAACCCGTGTCGCTGGGGCCGGCGCCGGCGCCGGCGTCCGGGTCCGCGGAGTGCGCCGCCCTGATGGCGGGCCTCCCCGACGCGCTCGGCGACTACACCCGGGCGGAACTTACCGAACCCGCACCCGAGGCGACCGCCGCGTGGCAGCCGGCCGAGGGCGAACCCCTCGTGCTGCGGTGCGGCCTGGACCGTCCCGCGGAGTTCGATCAGGCGTCCGCGCTTCAGGTGATCGACGGGGTGCAGTGGTTCGAGATCTCCGGTGCGAGCGCCGGAATCGACGCGAGCAGCTATTTCGCCGTCGACCGCGGCGTGTACGTCGGACTCACCGTTCCCATCGGTGTGGGCCCGACTCCGCTCCAGGACATCTCCGGCGCGGTATCGCAGGCACTGCCGCAGAAGCCCCTCGATCCGGCGCCGGTCGCGAATCCCTGACCGCCGGACCGCCGTTTCGCTATCGAAGGCCGGTGCCGCGCGCGAGGGCGGTGTCGACCAGCGTCGAGACGAGGGTGCCGTAGTCGACGCCCACCGCGTCCCACATGCGCGGGTACATCGAGATAGACGTGAATCCCGGCATCGTGTTGATCTCGTTGATCACCGGGCCGTCCTCGGTGACGAAGAAGTCGACGCGTGCGAGTCCCTGGCAGTCGAGCGCGGAGAATGCGCGCACCGCGAGTTCGCGGATCTCGTCGCTGACCGAGTCCTCGAGTTTCGCGGGCACGTCGAACTCGCACACGTCGTCGAGGTATTTGCTGTCGAAGTCGTAGAACGCCTCGTCGTCGTCGGCGCCTTCCGGCATCCGGATCTCGGCGATGACGCTGGCCCGCACCTCGCCGTCCGGGAACTCGAGGACTCCGCACTCGACCTCGCGGCCGGCGATCCCCGATTCGACGATCACCTTGGGATCGTGCCGGCGGGCATGGGCGATGGCGTCGTCGAGTGCGGCCCACTCGGCCACCCGGGTGATGCCGATGGACGACCCGCCGCGGGCCGGTTTCACGAACACCGGGAGGTGGAGGCGCGACTTCTGTTCGTCGGTCAGCGTCGCAGTGCCGGGACGCAGGACGACCTGGAACCCGATCGGCAGGCCTTCCGCGGCGAGCAGCTTCTTCGTGAATTCCTTGTCCATGCCTGCCGCGCTCGCGAGCACGCCGGGACCGACGTACGGAAGTCCGGCGAGTTCGAGCAGGCCCTGGATGGTGCCGTCCTCACCGTAGGCGCCGTGCAGGACCGGGAAGACGACGTCGACGGACGCCAGGATCTTGCCCGCTTCGCCGTCGTCGAGGGCGACGAGGTCGCCGGATCGCGTCGGGTCGGCGGTGAGCGCCAGTGCGGACCCGTCGGCATCGACGCTGGGCAGCGCCCGGCCGCGGATGGACAGCGTCTCGGGGTCGGTGGAGCCGAGAACCCATGAACCCTCGGTGGTGATGCCGATCGGCACCACCTCGTACCGTTCCGGGTCGAGATTCTTCAGGACGCTTCCGGCCGACACACAGGACACGGAATGCTCGTTGCTGCGGCCACCGAAGATGACGGCTACCCGGGTACGCGGTTTACTCACGACACAAACCGTACCGTCGCCGTGACCGACTCACCGCACCCACCTCTCCTCACGTTTTCTTCGCCGACCTCAGGACACGACGGGCGGCACGCACGTCACAATGCGGACAGTGCACTCTCGAGATCGGCGACGAGGTCGTCGGTGTCCTCGATTCCGCACGAGAGCCGCACGAACCCGTCGGGCACGGGGTCGCCCCATCGGGCCCGGCGGTCGGCGCTGGTGTGGATACCGCCGAAACTCGTCGCCGGTACGAGGAGGTCGCTGCCAGCCACCAGCCGGTGGAACTGTTCGGCGGAGTCCACCTCGAACGTCACCAGCCCGCCGAACCGGCGCATCTGCCCGGCGGCGACGGCATGCGCGGGGTCACCGGGCAGCCCCGGGTACCGGACGTGGTGGGCCGCCGGGTGCGTCTCCAGCAGGGTCGCGAGCGCCAGGGCGTTGGCGCATTGCCGCTCGAATCGCAGCCCCGCCGTTCCGAGGCTCCGGTGGGCGAGCCACGTCTCGAAGGGGCCCAGCACCGTGCCCGACAGCGCCCTCTCCCGTTCCATGCCGGCCAGGAAGTCGGCGTCGGACGCGGCGATGTACCCCATGAGCAGATCGCTGTGACCGCTCAAAGTCTTTGTGCCGCTGGCGACTACCACGTCTGCACCCAGCTCGAGTGGTTGCTGGCCGAGCGGGGTGGCGGTCGTGTTGTCCACCACGAGAACGGCGCCCGCGTTCGCGCACTGCTCGGACACGGCCCGCAGATCCACCACGTCCAGGGACGGGTTGGCCGGGGTCTCGGCCACCACGACCGTCGTCCCCTCGGCGGAGGCCAGCAGTGCTGCGGCCGCCTCGCCGGCCATGTCGGCGGTCCGCAGTTCGTGCACGGTGATGCCCATCGGCTCCAGACGCTCCCGCGCGTACGCGCGCACCTGGTAGTAGCCGTCGGACGGTACGACGACGGTGTCGCCGGCGGTGAGCAGACTCCGCAGCACGACGGTGATCGCCGACATCCCGGAGCCGACGACGAGCGCGCCCGCGGCGCCCTCGAGCGCCGCCAGTGCCGACTCGAGGTCGCGCCAGCCCGGGTTGGAGGCCCGCGCGTAGGTGTCGGATTCACTCCCCTCGTCCGCGCTCAGCTGGTAGGGCGCCGCGAAGACCGGGCCCCTCTGCATCGGCGAACCAGGAATCTTTTCTGCTGCAACAGCTTTGACGCAGCGGGTCGAATCACCACTCACGTGTTCACTCCGGCTTCGTACGGCGGCCGAGCAACTGTCCGATCGCGTCCTGCACCACGAGACCCTCGTGGCACACTCGGTGCACGGCATCGGTCAGCGGCATCTCGACGTCGTAACTGGCGGCCAGAGCACGCACCGACGAGCACGATTTGACGCCCTCGGCGACCTGACCGTGGGTGGCCGCCTGAGCGCTCTCGATCGATCCGCCCTGACCGAGACGCTCCCCGAACGACCGATTCCGGGACAGGGGCGACGTGCACGTGGCGACCAGATCGCCCACCCCGGCGAGACCCGCGAGGGTGGCGGGTTTCGCGCCGAGCGCAACTCCGAGCCGGATGATCTCGGCGAGACCGCGAGTGATGATGCTCGCAATCGTGTTCTCTCCCAAACCGATTCCCGATGCCATACCGCAGGCGAGGGCGATGACGTTCTTGCAGGCGCCGCCGATCTCGCAGCCGATGACGTCCGAATTCGTGTACGGCCGGAAGTATCCGGTGGCCGAGGCCTTCTGCAATTCGAGCGCCCGCGTCGAATCCGTGCACGCGACGACCGTGGCCGCCGGCTGGCCGATCGCGATCTCCCGGGCCAGATTGGGCCCGGACAGCACGGCGACGCGCCCCGGATCCGCGCCGGTGACCTGAATGATCACCTGACTCATCCGCATGAGGGTGCCGGTCTCGATGCCCTTGGCGAGACTCAGCATGGTCGCGTTCGCGGGGATCATCGGACTCCAGACCTGCAAGTTGTCGCGCAGGGACTGCGACGGCACCGCGAGGACGACGATGTCGGCGCCGTCGAGCGCGGCCCGCGCGTCGTCGGTGGCGGTCAACGACGGAGGCAGGGCGATGCCCGGCAGGTAATCCTCGTTCTCGTGCCGCGACACGATCGATTCGGCGACCTCAGCGCGTCGCGCCCACATGGTGACATCGGTCCCGGCGTCGGCCAAGACCTTCGCAAATGCAGTCCCCCATGAACCCGCTCCCAGTACCGCAGCCTTGCTCACACAGCCCCCTCGTCGTTCGTTACCCGATGCGTCGCCCACAGTATTGCCGATGCCGAGGTCGGGCGCCGCTCCGCTACCGAACTCGTCCGCTGCTCAGCCGCGACCGGGCGTCCGGCGCACCACCCCGCGCGGGCTGGCAAGATATCCGCATGAGCACAGCGACCCGATCCGTGGCGCCGCGCGCGCACGTACTCGTCGCGGTGAAGGAACTCCACGCGGCCAAGACGCGACTGTCGGGTGTCTTCGACACGGACGACCGCACCGGACTGGTGCTGTCGATGCTGCGCGACACCCTGGCCGTCGTCAGCGACGTCGCGACGGTCGTCGGCGTCACCGTGGTCACGCCGGATCCCGCGGTGGCCCGGCTCGCCCGCAGCGTCGGCGCGAACGTCTACGCCGACCCCACCCCCGTCGACGCCGAAAATCTGCCGGACGAGGGCGGCACCGAGCACGGACTCAACGCGGCCCTGGCCGCCGCGGCCGAGCACGTCCGCCGCAACGAGAGCGGAGTCGACGTCGTCGCACTGCAGGCAGACCTTCCGTCACTGCGCGGAGGCGAATTCGGCGAAGCACTCGCCGCGGCGAGAACCGGCGGCAGGTCGGTGGTCGTCGATCATCACGGCACCGGAACGGCCGCACTGTTCTCCTGCGACCCGGCGATTCCCCTCGATCCCCGGTTCGGACCGGGATCGGCGAAGCGGCATCTCGACTCCGGGGCACGTCCCCTCGACGGCCACTGGCCGGGGCTGCGGACCGACGTCGACACCGCCGACGATCTCGATGCCGCGCAGGCGCTCGGCGTCGGACCTGCGACGCGAGCCGCACTCGACGCCCTCGAACACACCGCGCCCTCGCGCTGCGGAAACGAGTAGCCCGCGCACGCCGAGTGAATTTGCCCCATCAATTGTCCGCCGCCGAATTCTCGAGGGATGATCGTGGAGTGAGCAACCGAGAAGCACTCGATCACCCGACCGACGTCGACGGAAAGAACGGAACCCGCGACGGCATCGTGACGGCCAGCCCCACGAACGTTCCGATGGCTCCCCCCGCTGCGACGAGTGCCCTCACGAGCGCGCTGACGGACGGGCTCCCCGAAGATCGTTACCTCAACCGTGAACTCAGTTGGCTCGATTTCAATTCACGAGTACTTGCACTCGCCGAGGACACGTCGCTGCCGCTGCTCGAGCGCGCCAAATTCCTCGCCATCTTCGCCTCCAACCTGGACGAGTTCTTCATGGTCCGGGTCGCGGGACTCAAGCGCCGCGACGAGACCGGCCTGTCCGTGCGGTCAGCCGACGGCCTCTCCCCTCGCGAGCAACTCTCGCTGATCGCGACCCGTACCCAGGAGATCTCGGAGAAGGCCGCGCGGGTGTTCCTCGACTCGGTGCGTCCTGCGCTTGCCGCCGAAGGGATCTCCATCATCGGATGGGACGACCTCACCGACGACGACCGCGACCGCCTGTCGGTGCACTTCCAGGACCAGATCTTCCCCGTCCTCACCCCGCTCGCCGTCGACCATGCCCACCCGTTCCCCTACATCAGCGGCCTGAGTCTCAACCTCGCCGTGACAGTGAAAGACGCACTCACCGGTGGCGAACACTTTGCGAGGGTCAAGGTTCCGGACAACGTGGGCAGGTTCGTCCGCGTCCGCCGCGACGAGACACCGTCCTCCATCGACGCGTTCCTGCCCCTGGAAGATCTGATCTCCGCCCACCTCGACATGCTGTTCCCGGGCATGGAGATCGTCGAACACCACGCCTTCCGCATCACCCGCAACGCCGACTTCGAGGTCGAGGAAGACCGCGACGAGGACCTCCTGCAGGCCCTCGAGCGGGAACTCGCACGGCGACGCTTCGGCTCCCCCGTCCGGCTCGAGGTCGCCGACGACATGACCGAACACATGCTCGACCTCCTGCTGCGCGAACTCGACGTCGACCCCGGCGACGTCATCCAGGTGCCCGGACTGCTGGATCTGTCGTGCCTCTGGCAGGTGTACGCCGTCGACCGGCCCGCCCTCAAGGACGCACCGTTCGTGCCCGCAACGCATCCGGCGTTCGGCGAGCGGGAAACACCCAAGAGCGTCTTCTCCACCCTTCGCGACGGCGACGTCCTGGTCCACCACCCGTACGACTCGTTCTCCACCAGCGTGCAACGCTTCATCGAGCAGGCCGCCGCCGACCCCCAGGTTTTGGCGATCAAGCAGACGCTCTACCGCACGTCCGGCGACTCCCCCATCGTCGACGCCCTGATCACCGCCGCCGAGGCCGGCAAACAGGTTGTCGCACTGGTCGAGATCAAGGCGCGATTCGACGAGCAGGCGAACATCAAATGGGCCCGCAAGCTCGAACACGCGGGTGTGCACGTGGTGTACGGACTGGTCGGGCTCAAGACCCACTGCAAGACGTGCCTCGTCGTCCGCCGCGAGGGGTCCACCATCCGGCGTTACTGCCACATCGGCACCGGAAACTACAACCCGAAGACGGCCCGGCTGTACGAAGACATCGGTCTGCTCACCGCGGCACCGGAGATCGGCGCCGACCTCACCGACCTGTTCAACTCGCTCACCGGCTACTCGCGGAAAACCCAGTATCGCAACCTCCTCGTCGCGCCGTACGGTGTGCGCCGGGGCATCATCGAGCGGATCGACGGTGAGATTGCGCACAAATTGCGGGGCGAAGACGCCGGAATCCTCCTGAAGGCCAACGCCTTGGTCGACGAACAGGTGATCGACGCGCTCTATCGCGCGTCCAAGGCCGGCGTGCCCGTCGAGATCGTCGTCCGCGGCATCTGCGCCCTCAAGCCCGGAGTTCCCGGACTGAGCGAGAACATCCACGTCCGGTCGATCCTCGGCCGTTTCCTCGAGCATTCGCGAGTCTTCCACTTCCGCGGCGCCGACGAATTCTGGATCGGCAGCGCAGACATGATGCACCGCAACCTCGACCGACGCGTCGAGGTCATGGCGCAGGTGAAGGATCCTCGCCTCACCGCTCAGATCGGCGAGATCGTCGATTCGGCGCTCGATCCCGTCACGCGGTGCTGGGTGCTCGGACCCGACGGCCGGTGGGTTCCGTCCCCCGCGCACGGCGAGGAGGTCCGGGACCACCAGGAGGCCATGATGCGCAAACGAATGGGCACCGGATCCTGATCGCGGCGTACCCGCGGCAGTAGGGAAGGAACTCGGTGAGCAGCACACCCGGCAAACCGGTCAAAGCCAATATCTTCGCGGCGGGAGCAGTGCTGTGGCGAAAGTCTCCCGAGAATCCCGACGAGATCGAGATCGCGGTCATTCACCGGCCCAAGTATGAGGACTGGTCGTTTCCCAAGGGAAAACTCGACCCCGGCGAAACCGCGGTGGTGGCAGCACTGCGCGAGGTGGAAGAAGAGACGGGTATTCGCGGGCGTCTCGGGAGGCATCTCGGCGCGTTGACCTATCCGATTCCCGGGCACCGCCGATTGAAACGAGTCGAATACTGGGCGGCCGAGGCCCGCGCGGGCGAATTCGTCCCCAACAGCGAGGTGGACCTGATGCGGTGGCTTCCCGTATCCGACGTGGCCGATCAGCTGTCCTATCCCATGGATCGCAAGATGCTCCGCCGTTTCACGGCTCAACCGCCCGACACCGCGACCGTCCTCCTGGTCCGGCATGCCAAGGCGGGAAGCCGGAAACGGTACAGGGGCGACGACGCCACACGGCCCCTGGATGCGAACGGCATACTCCAGGCCGACGCCCTCGTAGCCCAGCTCGAGGCGTTCGGGGCCACCGACATCACGTCGGCCGACAGAACGCGGTGCACACAGACGGTCGAGCCGCTGGCCCGCGCGCTGGACACGACCGTCCGGTTGGATCCGCTGCTGTCCGAGGAGAGTTACACCGCCGACCCGGCGGCCACCCGTACCCGGGTCCGCAAGATCGCCGCACTCGGCGGGGTTCAGGTGATCTGCAGCCAGGGTGGCGTCATTCCCGATCTGCTCGACTGGTGGGCGGACATCGACGGCGTCGCACTCCCCCCGGCACGGAACAGAAAGGCGAGCACCTGGGTGCTCTCACTGTCCGGGGGCAAACTCATCGCCGCCGACCACCTCGACAGTCCCCTGCCTCCCACGCGCAAGGACTGAGAGCCGCCGGCCGGATTTCGTCCGGGAACGACAACGACACAGACAGGCGCCAACCCCCAGGGTCGGCGCCTGTCTGTGTTCGGGAAGACCCGTGTGCGCTGTCTTACTTGGCGCGCTTCGCGGGAGCCTTCTTTGCTGCGGTCTTCTTTGCAGCCGTCTTGGCCGGAGCCTTCTTGGCTGCAGTCTTCTTCGCGGCAACCGTCTTGGCCGGAGCGACCTTCTTCGCGACGGTCTTCTTCGCCGCCGCAGTCTTGGCCGGAGCCTTCTTGGCTGCAGTCTTCTTCGCGGCAACCGTCTTGGCCGGAGCGACCTTCTTCGCGACAGTCTTCTTCGCTGCCGCAGTCTTGGCGGGAGCGACCTTCTTCGCGACAGTCTTCTTCGCTGCAACCGTCTTGGCCGGTGCAGCCTTCTTGGCGGCGGTCTTCTTCGCGGCCGTCTTCTTGGCAGCAGCCTTCTTGGCGGCGGCCTTGGTGGCGGGCGCCGCTGCGCCGCGCTTGACTGCCGGACCGGTGGCCGGAAGCTTCTGGCCGCCAGCGATAACCGCCTTGAACTGAGCGCCCGGACGGAACGCCGGCACCGACGTCGGCTTGACCTTGACGGTCTCACCCGTGCGCGGGTTACGTGCGACACGTGCCGCGCGACGCCGCTGCTCGAAGACGCCGAAACCGGTGATGGTCACGCTGTCGCCGCGGTGCACTGCCCGGACGATCGTGTCCACGACATGCTCGACAGCTTCCGTTGCCGTGCGCCTGTCCGTGCCCAGTTTCTCGGTCAGAACATCGATGAGCTCTGCCTTATTCATTGAAATTCCTCCGCGAACTAATGGTCCATCATCGGACCGACTACGAACTACGGTAAACCTGAATACCGCAGGAGTCTATGTGCCACGCCAATTCTCAAACAACGCGGCACCATTCTCAGGAACTTATTATCTGGGAGACAGGGCTCCGATTCCAACTTTCAGTCGGCGGAAGTGGGCTCCGGAAGAGTCACAGGTTTCCAAGAAGGCCTTGCCTTTTCGAACTCGGAAATGGCTTCTACCTGCCGTAATGTCAATCCGATGTCGTCCAGACCTTCGAGCAGACGCCACCGTGTGTAGTCATCAATCGCAAAGGGCACCACGGTGGTTCCGGCGGTCACGGTCTTGTTCTCGAGGTCGACGATCAATTCGAGACCGGGCTGTTCGTCGAGCAACTTCCAGAGCAGTTCGACGTCCGACTGGGACACCTGGGCGGCCAGCAGACCGGCCTTGCCGGCGTTGCCCCGGAAGATGTCCGCGAACCGAGACGCGATGACGACCCGAAATCCGAAGTCGGATAGCGCCCACACGGCGTGCTCCCGGGAGGAGCCCGTGCCGAAGTCCGGTCCCGCGACCAGAACGCTGCCCTTGTCGTACGGGGCGACGTTGAGGACGAAGTTCGGATCGTTCCGCCACGCGGCGAACAGACCGTCCTCGAAACCGGTGCGGGTCACTCGTTTCAGGTAGACCGCCGGGATGATCTGGTCCGTGTCCACGTTGGATCGCCGCAGCGGAACGCCGATACCTTTGTGTGTGCTAAAGGATTCCATCGAAAAATCTCCTAAATTCCTTGGGTCCTAGGCCAGATCTGTCGGCGCGGACAGGGTTCCCCGGACTGCGGTCGCGGCGGCGACCAGCGGCGAAACCAGGTGAGTCCGCCCGCCCTTGCCTTGACGGCCTTCGAAATTGCGGTTGGACGTGGAGGCTGAACGCTCGCCGGGCGCGAGCTGATCCGGGTTCATGCCGAGGCACATGGAGCAGCCCGCCTGCCGCCATTCGGCGCCGGCGGCGGTGAAGATCTCGCCGAGACCCTCCTTTTCGGCCTGGGCGCGGACGCGCATCGAACCCGGCACGATCAGCATCCGGACCCCGTCGGCGACGTGCCTTCCGCGCAACACGTCGGCCACGGCCCGCAGATCCTCGATCCGGCCGTTGGTGCACGAACCCACGAAGACCGTGTCGATCGCCACGTCACGCAACGGAGTTCCGGCTTCGAGACCCATGTAGGTCAACGCCTTCTCCGCGGCGTGACGCTCGCTCTCGTCCACGATCTGCGCAGGATCCGGCACGGTCTCGCCGAGCGGCAGACCCTGCCCCGGGTTTGTGCCCCAGGTCACGAACGGCGTCAGCGAACTCGCGTCGATGTGGACCTCGTTGTCGAAAACCGCACCCTCGTCGGTCTTCAACTGCTCCCAGGCCTCCACCGCGGCGTCCCAGTCGGCGCCCTTCGGCGCGTGGGGGCGTCCCTTGATGAATTCGTAGGTGATCTCGTCGGGGGCGATCATGCCCGCCCGCGCGCCCGCCTCGATCGACATGTTGCAGATGGTCATCCGCGCTTCCATCGACATCTTCCGGATCGCTTCGCCGCGGTACTCCAGGACGTAGCCCTGGCCTCCGCCGGTTCCGATCTTCGCGATGACGGCCAGAATGAGATCTTTACTCGTCACGCCTTCGGGCAATTCGCCGTCGACGGTGATCGCCATCGTCCGGAACGGACGCAGCGACAACGTCTGCGTCGCCATGACGTGTTCGACCTCACTGGTGCCGATACCCATCGCGATCGCACCGAAGGCGCCGTGGGTGGACGTGTGACTGTCGCCGCACACCACGGTCATACCGGGCTGGGTGAGACCGAGTTGCGGGCCGACGACGTGGACGATGCCCTGGTCGATGTTTCCCATCGGGTGCAGCCGGACGCCGAATTCCTCACAGTTGCGCCGGAGCGTGTCCACCTGAGTCTTGGAGACGGGGTCCGCGATCGGCTTGTCGATGTCGACGGTGGGGACGTTGTGGTCCTCGGTGGCGATCGTCAGGTCGGGCCTGCGGAGCGGGCGCCCCGCCAGTCGAAGTCCGTCGAATGCCTGCGGACTCGTCACTTCGTGAACGAGATGCAGATCGATGTAGATGAGGTCGGGGTTGTCTCCCTCACCCCGGACCACGACGTGGTCGTCCCACACCTTCTCTGCCAGGGTGCGTGCTTTCTCGGCCATCTTCTCCACCTCTGTGTGTCCTCTCGCACCGCGGGCTTCGGACTGGTCCGCCGTGCGCTTGTTGTCGTTACCCTCTTCCCGGACACGCACTCGACGTGAGACGAAGGTGCGCTATGATCCCAGTATGCGAGAAAGTGGTATCGACCTATGAGACAGCATAGCGGCATCGGGGTCCTTGACAAAGCGGTGGGCGTACTCCACGCCGTGGCCGAGAAGCCCTGCAGCCTCACCGAACTGTGCTCGCGCACCGGACTCCCCCGCGCCACCGCCCACCGGCTGGCCGTCGGACTCGAGGTCCACCGCCTCCTGACGCGTGACTCCGACGGGCTGTGGTGCCCCGGTCCCGGCCTCGCCGAACTCGCTGCAACGGCTAACGATCCGCTCGTCTCGGCGGCGGCTCTCGTCCTTCCGCGTCTGCGCGAGATCACCGGCGAGAGCGTGCAGCTGTACCGCCGGGAAGGCACGCAACGCATCTGCGTGGCGGCGATGGAGCCACCCACCGGCCTCCGAGACACCGTTCTCGTCGGGGCACGCCTCCCGATGAGCGCCGGCTCGGGCGCCAAGGTCCTCCTCGCCTGGGCCGACCCGCAGACCCAGCGCACGGTTCTTCCCGACGCGGCGTTCGGCGAGCGCGTCCTGCTCGAGGTCCGCCGCCGCGGCTGGGCACAGAGCGCCGCCGAGCGTGAACCCGGCGTCGCCAGTGTCGCCGCACCCGTGCGGGACTCCGCGGGCGCTGTCATCGCGGCGATTTCGGTGTCCGGCCCCATCGACAGGATGGGCAGGCGCCCCGGCGCCCGGTGGGCGGCCGACCTCCTCGCCGCCGCGGAGGCGCTGCACAAGAGACTCTGACCTCTCACGACCGACACTCACCGCGACAGGAGAAGCCGATGGGGAAGAACCAACGATCGCAGATCACGATGACGGATTCGGAGATCGCCGAATTCGTGGACCGGAGCCGGATCGCCACCCTGGCAACGGTGGCAGCGGACGGCAGGGCCCATCTGGTCGCCATGTGGTACGCCGTGATCGACGGCGAGATCTGGTTCGAGACGAAGACGAAATCGCAGAAGGCGGTCAACCTGCGCCGCGACGACCGGGTCACTGTCCTGATCGAGGACGGCCAGACGTATGACACCCTGCGTGGAATTTCGGTCGAGGGCCGGGCGGAGATCGTGGAGGACCCCGATGCGATGTTCGCCGTCGGCGTCAGCGTGTGGGAGCGCTACACCGGGCCCTACACCGACGATCTGCGTCCCGCCATCGATCAGCTGCTGCACAAGCGGGTGGTCGTGCGGATCGTTCCCGAACGCATCAGGAGCTGGGACCACGCCAAGCTCGGCCTTCCCGCGATGCCGGTGGGCGGAACCACCGCGGCGTACCTGGAGACGGCCGACCGTCGCTCCTGACACCGGGCAGGGCGGAAAAACAGGAGAATTCTCGGTGCCCTCGGCGTAGCTTCACAGAGTGAACCGACTACCCGAGGGAGTTCACCGTGACTGACGCCGATAACGAGGACACGAAAAAGAAATTCCGCGAAGCACTCGAGCGGAAGAATCATCAGGCCGGTCTGTCCGCCGATCACAAGGACGCGCATTCCAAGGTGCACGAGGCCCACGGGCCTGCCGATCACAAACGCGAATTCCGCCGCAAGACCGGATAAACGACGGACCGTCCGTTTATATGAAGAAACACCCTCCGATTACTCGGAGGGTGTTTCTCTTTGTAGCCCCGACGGGATTCGAACCCGCGCTACCGCCTTGAGAGGGCGGCGTCCTAGGCCGCTAGACGACGGGGCCAGGAACTTTGTCTTGCTTTGGAAGCTCAGCAAGCATAGCTTCCAGAAGTTCGGAGTCAAAATCGGCCGAACTTCCGCTGGGGTACCAGGACTCGAACCTAGAATGGCGGTACCAGAAACCGCTGTGTTGCCAATTACACCATACCCCAATGGCCGTTCTCGAACCGCTGAGCTTCTGGGCTCTGCGGCCCGCCTCGGGCCGAAGAAGAGATTACCAGCCTACTGCCGGGATTTACCAAATCGTATGGTCAGAGGCTGTTTTTGCACCCTTTTCGGCCCGAGGGCGGCGGTGTCAGCCGGCGATGCCGGCCCGCGCGGAACGCAGCCGGGACAGCGACACGTCGCGACCGAGCAGTTCCATCGATTCGTACAGCGGCGGGCTGATGTGCGAGCCCGTGACGGCCACCCGCACCGGAGCGAACGCCTTACGTGGCTTGAGGCCCAGTTCGTCCACGAGAGCGGTCTTGAGGGCCTCCTCCAGCGACGCTGCGTCCCACGCACCGACTGCGTCCAGCGATGCGAGGGCGGCGTCGAGAACCGGCGCGGAGTCGGCCCCCAGGTTCTTCGCCGCGGCGGCCGGATCGATCGCGAAGTCGGCCTCCTCGACGAACAGGAACTTCAGCAGATCCCACGCGTCGGACAGGACCACGATGCGCGTCTGGACCAGATCGGCGGCGGTCGCGAAGACGGCCTCGTCCACCGTCTCCCCGAGGTGGCCGTGGAGCGTGAGGAACGCACGCAGGCGCGCGGCGAAATCGGCGGGCTCGAGCAGCCGGATGTGCTCGGCGTTGATCGCGTCGGCCTTTTTCTGATCGAACCGGGCCGGATTGGAATTGACCTTGGAGATATCGAAGGCCGCGACCATCTCGTCCAGCGAGAACACGTCGTGGTCGTCCGAAATACCCCAGCCCAGCAGCGCCAGGTAATTCAGCAATCCCTCGGGGACGAAACCGCGGTCGCGATGGATGAAGAGGTTCGACTCGGGATCGCGCTTGGACAGCTTCTTGTTGCCCTGCCCCATGACGAACGGCAGGTGCCCGAACTTCGGTGTGAAATCGGCCACGCCGATCCGCTGCATCGCCTCGTAGAGGGCGAGCTGCCGCGGCGTCGACGACAGCAGGTCCTCGCCGCGCAGGACGTGTGTGATCTTCATCAACGCGTCGTCGACGGGGTTGACCAACGTGTACAGCGGAATCCCGTTGCCGCGGGTCAGCGCGAAGTCGGGCACGGTGCCGGCCTTGAACGTCGTCTCACCGCGCACGAGGTCGTCCCACGTCAGGTCGTGGTCGGGCATCCGGAGCCGGACCACGGGCTTGCGGCCCTCGTCGAGGAACGCCTGCCGCTGCTCCGGCGTCAGGTCACGATCGAAGTTGTCGTAGCCGAGCTTGGGGTCGCGGCCGGCGGCCTTGTGCCGCTCCTCGACCTCCTCGGGCGTCGAGAACGACTCGTACGCCTCGCCCGCTGCGAGCAGTTTCGCGACGACGTCCAGGTGCAGGTCACGTCGCTGGGACTGGCGGTACGGCTCGTACGGTCCCCCGACCTCCGGGCCCTCGTCCCAGTTCAGTCCGAGCCAGCGCAGCGCGTCCAGGATCGCCTGGTACGACTCCTCACTGTCACGGGCAGCATCGGTGTCCTCGATGCGGAACACGAACGACCCGCCGTTGTGTCGGGCGAACGCCCAGTTGAACAGGGCGGTTCGGACGAGCCCCACGTGCGGGGTTCCGGTGGGCGACGGGCAGAAACGGACGCGAACTTCGCTTGTGGTCATGGCTCACTTGGGTCGACGCTGGGAAAACGGACTCCTACAGGCTAGTCCGCTCCCGATATCGACACGAGAGCCGTCAGCGCTTGGCGGTCACCGGGTTGGTGAGGGTGCCGATGCCGCCGATGGTCACGCTGACGCTCTGGCCGTCGACGATCGGACCGACTCCTTCCGGGGTACCCGTGAGGATGACGTCGCCCGGGAGCAGCGTCATCACGGCCGACACCCATTCGATGATCTTCGGAATGTCGTGCAGCAGAAGCGAAGTGTTGCTCCGCTGCTTCACCACCCCGTCGACCTCGGTGGTGATGTCGACGTCGGACGCGTCGAGCTGGGTCTCGATCCACGGCCCCAGCGGGCAGAACGTGTCATGGCCCTTCGCCCTCGTCCACTGACCGTCGTGGCGCTGATGGTCACGGGCCGACACGTCGTTGGCCGCCGTGTAGCCGAGCACCACGTCGAGGGCCTTGGCCGCGGGCACGTCCTTGCAGGGGCGCCCGATGACGACCGCGAGTTCCCCTTCGTAGTGAACTTCGTTGGAGGACTTCGGCAGGACGATCGCAGCGTCGGGGCCCACGATCGAGGTGTTGGGCTTGAGGAAGATCACAGGATCGGCCGGTGCCTCTCCCCCCATCTCGGCGGCGTGGGCGGCGTAGTTCTTTCCGATGGCGACGACCTTGCTGGCGAGGATCGGGGCCAGCAGTCGCACATCGGCGAGCGGCCAGCTCCGGCCGGTGAAAGTCGGGTTGCCGAACGGATGCTCGGCGATCTCCTTCGCGATCCGGGACTCCCCGTCTCCTTCGATACTGACGAACGCAACACCATCGGGACTTGCCACTCGACCAAGACGCATGGCGCCGAGTCTATCGGCCCGGGTTCACCGCCGTGCCGGGACGCCGGACGACGCGGGGTATAGACTCCGAACCAGCGCCACTATATGAGAATCGAATCCTAGATATTGAGATGACATGACTGCATCGATCGACACCGCGTCCGCCGTCGGAACTGCTCGCAGATGGTGGATGCTCGCCCTCGGGATGTTCGCCCAGGCCGCACAGGCGGTCTTCGTCAACGGCGTCGCCTTCCTCATCCCCGAACTCCAGGCGAACCACGGGCTCAGCCTCGCCCGCACCGGACTCGTCGTCGCCGCACCCACCCTCGGGGTCATGGTGACGCTGATCGCGTGGGGCGCACTGGCCGACCGCTACGGCGAACGCAGGGTGCTGGCCGCAGGCATGGCGACCACCGCGGCTGCGGGCGTGGGCGCGGCCCTCGCCGGATCGCTCACGGCCACCGCGGTCTTCCTGCTGCTCGGCGGCACGGCGGCGGCCTCGGCGAATGCCGCGAGCGGACGCGTCGTCGTCGGATGGTTCCCTCCCGAGCGCCGCGGCCTGGCCATGGGCATCCGGCAGATGTCACTGCCGCTCGGCATCGCCTGCGCTGCGCTGACGCTCCCCTCGGTCGCCCACGACCACGGCATCGGATGGGCGCTCGCGCTGCCCGCCGCCCTGTGCGCCGCCGCCGCGCTGGCCTGCGCACTCTGGGTGGTCGATCCGCCCCGGCCGAGTCGCAGCGACGCGGCGGATCTCGGCATGCTCACGAATCCGTACCGCAGCAGCGGCACACTGTGGCGCATCCACGCCGTCTCCGTGCTGCTCGTCGTGCCGCAGTACACGGTGTGGACGTACGCACTCGTGTGGCTGATCTCCGAAAGGCACTGGGAAGCAACGGCGGCGGGCCTGATCGTGACCCTCGCCCAGATCCTCGGCGCGTTCGGCCGGATGGGCGTCGGTTTCTGGTCCGACGTGGTGGGCAGCCGCATGCGTCCGCTCCGCTGGGTCGCGGCCGGCGGCGGACTGTCGATGGCGGCGCTCGCCGTGACGGACGCGATGGATTCGCCTCTCGCGATCGTGGCGCTGCTCGCGGCGTCCGTCGCGACGGTGGCACCGAACGGGCTCGCCTTCACCGCCGTCGCCGAGATCGCGGGCCCGTTCTGGGGTGGGCGCGCCCTCGGAGTCCAGAACACCGGACAGTTCGTCGCGGCCTCGATCGTTCCCCCGGTGTTCGGCGCACTGATCGGAATCGTCGGATTCCCGGTGACTTTCGCGATAGCCGCGGGATTCCCGGCCGCCTCGATACCACTGATCCCCGTGGCCCGGTCCGAAGACCGGGCCACGGGGATCGAGGGAGACAGGGCCGAAGCCCGGACCTAGAGGGCCGCGGCGATCCGGTCGCCGACCTCCGACGTGACGACCTTCGAGTCACCCCGGGACGCCAGATCGGCCTCGACCGCGGCTTCGATGCGCGCCGCGTCGCCCTCCCGGCCGAGGTGACGCAGCAGCAGTGCCGCGGACAGGATGGCCGCCGTGGGATCCGCGATCCCCTGGCCCGCGATGTCCGGGGCGCTGCCGTGCACCGGTTCGAACATCGACGGGTTCGTCCCCGAGGCGTCGATGTTCCCCGACGCCGCCAGGCCGATACCGCCCGTGACCGCACCCGCGAGGTCCGTGATGATGTCGCCGAACAGGTTGTCCGTGACGATCACGTCGAAGCGCGACGGGTCGGTGACCATGTAGATGGTGGCCGCGTCGATGTGGCAGTACGCCGTCTCCACGTCCGGATACTCGGCCGACACCGTCTCCACCGCACGCGTCCAGATCGCACCGGCGTTGGAGAGGACATTCGTCTTGTGGATCAGGGTGACGTGCTTGCGCCGGGTCTGTGCGAGGGCGAACGCGTACCGCACCACCCGCTCGGCGCCGAACCACGTGTTGATCGACACCTCGGTCGCGATCTCGTGCGGAGTGCCGACACGGATCGCGCCACCGTTACCGGTGTACGGGCCCTCGGTGCCCTCGCGCACCACCACGAAATCGATGTCCGGCTGCGCCGCGAGTGGCGACTTCGATCCCGGATACAGCTGCGACGGACGCAGATTCACGTGATGATCCAACGCGAACCGCATGTTCAGCAGCAGACCACGCTCGAGCACGCCCGGCGTGACCGACGGGTCGCCGATGGCGCCCAGCAGGATCGCGTCGTGCTCGCGGATCGCCGCGAGATCGGCGTCCGGGAGCAACTCCCCCGTGGCGTTGTATCGACGGGCACCGAGGTCGTACTCGGTGGTCTCGAGATCGGGGACAAGTTTCCGCAGCACCTTCAGCGCCTCGGCCGTGACCTCGACACCGATGCCGTCACCCGGAATGACCGCAAGCTTCATGAACGCCTCACTTCACATAGAGCCGTGCGCGTGCCACGACAGGGTCGTGGCACGCGCACAGTGGGGATTAGGCCAGGTTGACGAGCTCGATCTTGGTGGCGCCGACGGCGGTGGAGATCGCGTCCCGCACCTCGCTCGGCACCTCCTGGTCGACGCGGAGAAGGATGGTCGCACCCTCACCCTCGGCGTCCTGGCTGAGCTGCGCGGCCTGGATGTCGATGCCGGCATTGCCGAGCTGCGTGCCGATCTTGCCCAGTGCGCCGGGCTGATCGGTGTAGTTGACCAGCAAGTTGAGACCCTCGGCGCGCAGTTCGAAGTTGCGGCCGTTGATGTTGACGATCTTCTCGACCTGCTGCGGGCCGGTCAGCGTGCCCGAGACGTTGAGGACGCTGCCGTCGCCGAACACGGCGCGCAGGTCCACGACGCTGCGGTGATTGGGGCTTTCGGCCGCCTTGGTGACCTCTGCCGTGACACCGCGCTCCTCCGCGAGGGCGGGGGCGTTGACGAACGTGACCGCGTCCTCGATGACGGCGGAGAACACGCCGCGCAGAGCCGAGAGCGCGAGCACCTCGACGTCCTCGGATGCGAGCTCGCCGCGCACGTCGACGGACAGGCTGACGGGCAGTTCGCCCGACAGTGCGCCGAGAAGCACACCCTGCTTGCGGACGATTTCGAGCCACGGGGCAACTTCCTCGCCCACGGCGCCACCGGACACGTTGACGGCATCCGGGACGAAATCGCCTGCGAGAGCCAGCAGTACGGACTTCGCGACGTCCGTGCCCGCGCGGTCCTGGGCCTCGCTCGTCGACGCGCCGAGGTGCGGCGTCACGACGACCTCGGGCAGGTCGAACAACGGGCTGTCGGTGCACGGCTCGGTCTCGAACACGTCGAGGCCCGCGGCGCGCACGTGACCCGACTTGATGGCCTCGGCCAGCGCGGCCTCGTCGATCAGGCCGCCGCGGGCGGCGTTGACGATGACGACGCCCTTCTTGGTCTTCGCCAGGTTCTCCGTGCCGAGCAGCCCCTTGGTCTCGGGGGTCTTGGGGAGGTGCACGGAGATGAGGTCGGCGCGCTTCAGCAGTTCGTCGAGCGTGACGAGTTCGATGCCGAGCTGCGCGGCGCGCGCGGCCGACACGTAGGGGTCGTACGCGATGACGTGGGTCTCGAACGCGGCGAGGCGCTGCGCGAACAGCTGCCCGATCCGGCCGAGGCCGACGACGCCGACGGTCTTGCCGAAGATCTCGACGCCGTTGAACTTGCTGCGCTTCCACTCGCGGTCGCGCAGGGTGGCGTCCGCGGCGGGGATCTGGCGGGCGGTGGCGAGCATCAGCGCGACGGCGTGCTCGGCGGCCGTGTGAATGTTGGACGTCGGGGCGTTGACGACCATGACACCGCGCTCGGTGGCGGCAGGAACGTCGACGTTGTCGAGGCCGACGCCGGCGCGGGCGACGATCTTGAGCTTGGTACCGGCCGCCAGGACCTCGGCGTCGACGGTGGTGGCGGAACGGACGAGGATCGCGTCGGCCTCGGGCACCGCCGCGAGCAGGGCCGGGCGATCAGGTCCGTCGACCCATCGCACCTCCACACCGTCGCCCAATGCCTCGACGGTGGACGGCGCGAGCTTGTCGGCGATCAGAACTACAGGACGGCCTGGCTGGCTCACGTGCAAACTCCCTGAATAGGTGGGCGTGGGGGTGTTTTAACCACACACAGCTTAGTCCGCCCTCACAGGGAAACCGCATCCTGGTCTGCGATACCACATAGTGGACGCCTGCAACAACGGAAACGGGCACGAAACAACACCGGCCCGATGTCGCTGCGGAGACCTCCGACGAGGCCGACGCGACATCGGGCCGGTGTTGCGGTGGAGCTGTAAAGCGGTGAAACCTAGGCGGTTTCGGTGATCGGCCGGTCGACCCAGCTCATCAGGTCGCGCAGCTTCTTGCCGGTGACCTCGATGGGGTGCTCGGCGTTGGCCTTGCGCAGACCCTCGAGCTCGGTGTTGCCGTTCTCGACGTTGGCGACGAGACGGCGGGTGAACTCACCCGACTGGATGTCGGCGAGGATCGCCTTCATGCGCTCCTTGGTGCCGGCGTCGATGACGCGCGGGCCGGACAGGTAGCCACCAAACTCCGCGGTGTCGGACACCGAGTAGTTCATGCGGGCGATGCCACCCTCGTACATGAGGTCGACGATGAGCTTGAGCTCGTGCAGGACCTCGAAGTACGCCATCTCGGGCGCGTAGCCGGCCTCGACCATGACCTCGAAACCGGTCTTGACCAGTTCCTCGGTGCCACCGCACAGCACGGCCTGCTCGCCGAAGAGGTCCGTCTCGGTCTCTTCCTTGAACGTGGTCTTGATGACGCCGGCGCGGGCGCCACCGATGGCCTTGGCGTAGGACAGCGCGAGAGCCTGGCCCTCACCCTTCGGGTCCTGGTCGATCGCGATGAGCGCGGGGACACCCTTGCCGTCGACGAACTGACGACGCACCAGGTGGCCCGGGCCCTTGGGGGCGACCATGCCGACCGTGACGTTGGCCGGAGCCTCGATCAGCTTGAAGTGGATGTTGAGGCCGTGTCCGAAGAACAGCGCGTCGCCGTCCTTCAGGTTCGGCTCGATGTCCGCCTTGAAGATCGACGCCTGCGCGGTGTCGGGTGCGAGCACCATGATCACGTCGGCCCACTCGGAGACCTCGGCGGGGGTACCGACGGTCAGGCCCTGCTCCTCGGCCTTCGCGCGGGACTTCGAGCCTTCCTTGAGGCCGATACGCACATCGACGCCCGAGTCGCGCAGGCTCAGCGAGTGCGCGTGGCCCTGGCTTCCGTAACCGATCACAGCGACCTTACGGCCCTGGATGATCGACAGATCGGCATCGTCGTCGTAGAACATCTCGACTGCCACAGTTCAACCTCTTTCTTGGATTTGCGTATCTAAAGTACTAGCGAGTGGCCGTGATGGACTTAGGCCCCCGTCCCACGGCCACGACCCCGGACTGCACGATCTCCCGGATGCCGTACGGATCGAGCATCCGCAGCAGCGCATCCAGCTTGGATCGCGTTCCAGTCGCCTCGATCGTGACCGACTCCGGGGAGACGTCGATCACCTTGGCGCGGAACAGATTCACCGTCTCGATCACCTGCGTGCGCACGCTGGCGTCGGCTCGCACCTTGATGAGAACCAGCTCGCGGGCGACGGAGGCCTCACCGTCCTGCTCGACGATCTTGATGACGTTGATGAGCTTGTTGAGCTGCTTGGTCACCTGCTCGAGCGGGAACTCGTCGACGGTCACGACGATGGTCATGCGGGAGATCTCGGGAAGCTCGGTGCCACCGACGGCGAGCGACTCGATGTTGAACCCACGACGGGAGAACAGCGCGGCCACCCTGGCCAGCACGCCCGGCTTGTCCTCGACGAGAACACTGAGGGTGTGGCTGGTGCTCACTGATCTTCCTCCCCGGCCGTTGCGGCCGTGCCCGAACGCTGCTCGCGCTCCATGGCCTCGTGAATGACGGCCGGCTCGGCGGCCGCCTCGTCGTCGTCGAACAGCGGACGGATGCCCCGCGCCGCCATGATCTCGTCGTTGCTCGTGCCCGCCGCGACCATCGGCCACACCTGGGCGTCGGCGCCGACGATGAAGTCGATCACCACCGGCTTGTCGTTGATGGCCTGCGCCTCACGGATCGCCGCCTCGACGTCCTCTTCGCGCTCGACGCGAATGCCGTGGCAGCCCAACGCCTCCGCGAGCTTCACGAAGTCGGGGATGCGGACTGCGCCGTGCGTGCCGAGGTTCGTGTTGGAGTAACGCTCGTCGTAGAACAGCGTCTGCCACTGGCGCACCATGCCGAGGTTGCCGTTGTTGATGAGCGCAACCTTGATCGGGATGCCCTCGAGCGCACAGGTGGCGAGTTCCTGATTGGTCATCTGGAAGCAGCCGTCACCGTCGATGGCCCACACCTCGGTGTCGGGCATGCCCATCTTGGCGCCCATCGCGGCGGGCACGGCGTAACCCATCGTGCCGAGACCGCCGGAGTTCAGCCAGGTGCGCGGCTTCTCGTAGTTGACGAACTGCGCGGCCCACATCTGGTGCTGGCCGACACCGGCGCAGTAGATCGCGTCGGGACCGGCGAGCTTGCCGACCGACTGGATCACGTATTCCGGGGACAGCGCGCCGTCGGAGGGACGGTCGTAGCTGAGCGGGTACGTGCGGCGGATCCCGTCGAGGTACGCCCACCACTCGGTGAGGTCCAGCGTGGTTCCGGTGGCCAGGTCGGCCTTGATCGCCTCGATCAGCTCGACGATGACCTCTTTGCAGTCGCCCACGATCGGGACGTCCGCGTACCGGTTCTTGCCGATCTCCGCCGGATCGATGTCGGCGTGGATGACCTTGGCGTCGGGGGCGAACGAATCGAGCTGACCGGTGACGCGGTCGTCGAAGCGCGCGCCGAGCGTGATCATCAGGTCGCTGCGCTGCAGTGCCGCCACCGCCGCGACCGTGCCGTGCATACCGGGCATGCCGCAGTTCAGCGTGTGGCTGTCCGGGAACGCGCCGCGCGCCATGAGGGTGGTGACCACCGGAATGCCGGTGAGCTCGGCCAGTTCGAGCAGTTCCGGAGACGCCTCGGCCTTGACCACGCCGCCACCGACGTACAGCACCGGGTGCTTCGCGTCGGCGATCAGGCGAGCGGCCTCGCGGACCTGCTTGCCGTGCGGCTTCGTGACGGGACGGTATCCGGGCAGCCGCATCTCCGGCGGCCACGAGAACGTGGTCTGCGCCTGGAGGACGTCCTTCGGGATGTCGACGAGCACCGCGCCGGGACGACCGCTGGAGGCGAGGTAGAAGGCCTCCGCGATGATCCGGGGGATGTCGACGCCGTCGGTGATGAGGAAGTTGTGCTTCGTGATGGGCATCGTGATGCCGGAGATGTCGGCTTCCTGGAACGCATCCGTGCCGATGAGCCCGCGGCCGACCTGACCGGTGATGGCCACGACCGGAACGGAGTCCATCTGCGCGTCGGCGAGCGGCGTCACCAGGTTCGTCGCACCGGGACCGGACGTCGCCATGCAGACGCCGACCTTGCCGGTCGCCTGGGCGTACCCGGTGGCGGCGTGACCTGCACCCTGCTCGTGACGGACGAGCACGTGCCGGACCTTCTTCGAGTCGAAGAGCGGGTCGTAGACAGGCAGAACGGCACCACCCGGAATGCCGAATACCGTGTCGACCTCGAGCTCCTCGAGGGCTCGGACCACGGACTGGGCACCGCTGACCCGCTCGGGGGCGAGTTGGCGGCGGCTACCGGTCTGCGTCGCGGCGGCCGCGGTCGTCGGGCTTGCTGCCCCCGACTTGCGCGGCGTGGGTTGAGGCCGTGCGGTTGGTGCGCTCACTGGGAAATCCTCTGATTCTGGCTCCGGGCAACAAAAAACCCCCGTCAGCTGATGCTGTACGAGGGTGGCGCGTCGTTATCTGGCGAGTTGAAGAAATCGACTCAGGCGACGACGCGCCGGCCGATTACGAGCAACTCATTCTGTTTCACGCGCTCGACGGTAGGCGCGCTAATGGTGAACAGTCAACTTGGTGAGTCGGCCGTCCCAGAATATGAGATACGTCGGCTGCGGTGCGAAGATGTAGAGGTGTCAACTCCGCAGCAGCCCGTGCCACCAGAATCATCATCCCACACGACGAACCCGCCCAAGCAGGTCATCCGGATTTCTCCCCTCGCCTATCTGGGATGCGCCTTCCTCCTGTTCGCCGTCTCGTTCCCCGTCTTCGGCTGGCCCGCCGCCTTCGGCTGGCTCGTGATCGCCCCGATCGTCGCGGTGGCCTGGGTCGCGCGGGTGCGCACCACGGTCACGCCCGACGGACTCGAGGTGCGCCGGCTGTTCGGCGGACGGTCCCTCTCATGGTCCGAGATCGCCGGATTCCGCTTCCCCAAGCGCGGCTGGGCCCGGGCGACACTGGCCGACGGCGGCGAGGTCACCCTTCCCGTCGTCACGTTCGACCGGCTCCCCGACATCGCCGAGGCAAGCGGCGGCCGCATCACCGACCCCTACGCGGCAGCGGCCGCGGCGGAGGAAGCGGCCCAGTATGCCGACGCCGAATCGAACGGCGAGCAGCCGGCGAAGAACCGGCCGGACACAGACGGGGAATAGTGCGCGAGTAGCGTTTGTCAGTACTTCCGTACGCTGACTAAGGAATACGCTCATGCCCCCGCTGAGGTCCCGAACCACCACCGCAGGACGAAATGCCGCAGGCGCCCGCGCACTGTGGCGCGCCACCGGAATGACCGACTCCGACTTCGGGAAGCCGATCGTCGCGATCGCCAACTCGTACACGCAGTTCGTTCCCGGGCACGTCCACCTCAAGAACGTCGGCGACATCGTCGCCGACGCCGTCCGCGCCGCCGGTGGTGTACCTCGCGAATTCCACACGATCGCCGTCGACGACGGCATCGCGATGGGACACGGCGGCATGCTGTATTCCCTTCCCAGCCGGGAGATCATCGCCGACTCCGTCGAATACATGGTCAACGCGCACACCGCCGACGCACTCGTGTGCATCTCCAACTGCGACAAGATCACCCCCGGAATGCTCAATGCCGCACTGCGTTTGAACGTTCCCACCGTGTTCGTCTCGGGCGGGCCGATGGAGGCGGGCAAGGCGGTCGTGGTGAACGGTGTCGCCCAGGCACCGACCGACCTCATCACGGCGATCTCGGCGAGCGCCAACGACGAGGTCGACGAGGAGGGGCTGTCCGAGGTCGAGCGCAGCGCCTGCCCGACGTGCGGCTCGTGCTCGGGCATGTTCACCGCCAACTCGATGAACTGCCTCACCGAGGCGCTCGGTCTGGCGTTGCCGGGCAACGGTTCGACGCTCGCCACCCACGAAGCCCGGCGCGCACTGTTCACCCGCGCGGGCACCACCGTCGTCGAGTCCGCCCTGCGGTACTACCGGGACG
This sequence comes from Rhodococcus koreensis, assembly GCF_017068375.1. Lineage (NCBI taxonomy): Bacteria > Bacillati > Actinomycetota > Actinomycetes > Mycobacteriales > Nocardiaceae > Rhodococcus > Rhodococcus koreensis. The sequence goes on along the minus strand of NZ_CP070609.1, from coordinate 7,767,837 downwards.
AGGACGACTCCGTCCTCCCCCGCAACATCGCGACGCCTGCCGCGTTCCGCAACGCGATGGCGCTGGACGTCGCGATGGGAGGTTCCACCAACACGGTGCTGCACACCCTCGCGGCCGCGCAGGAGGGTGAGGTCTACGACTTCGACCTCGACAAGATCGACGAGATCAGCCGCAAGGTTCCGTGCCTGTCGAAGGTCTCGCCCAACTCGGACTACCACATGGAGGACGTGCACCGGGCGGGCGGAATCCCCGCGATCCTCGGCGAACTCCGCCGGGCGGGACTGCTCGAGAGCGACGTGTCGACCGTGCACACGAAGAGCTTCGACGAGTGGCTCGACACGTGGGACATCCGGTCCGGCAAGGCATCCGACGAGGCCGTCGAACTGTTCCACGCCGCTCCCGGCGGCGTCCGCACCACCGAGCCGTTCTCGACGAACAACCGCTGGTCGTCGCTCGACACGGACGCCGCGAACGGCTGCATCCGCGATTTCGAGCACAAGCACACGGTCGAGGGCGGCCTGGCCGTGCTGCGCGGCAACATCGCCGTCGACGGCGCGGTCATCAAGACGGCAGGCATCGACGAAGACCTGTTCCACTTCCAGGGACCCGCGCGTGTCGTGGAATCCCAGGAGGAGGCGGTGTCGGTGATCCTCGGCAAGAAGATCCAGCCCGGTGAGGTCCTCGTCGTGCGCTACGAGGGTCCCGCGGGCGGCCCGGGCATGCAGGAGATGCTGCACCCCACCGCATTTCTCAAGGGCTCCGGCCTCGGCAAGAAGTGCGCGCTGATCACCGACGGCCGCTTCTCCGGCGGGTCCTCGGGGCTGTCCATCGGCCACATCTCCCCGGAAGCCGCCAGCGGCGGCGCCATCGGCCTCGTGGAGGACGGCGACCAGATCCTCATCGACATCGCGACCCGCACCCTGAAACTCCTCGTCGACGACGCGGTGCTCGCCGAGCGTCGCGCGAAGATGGAGTCGTCCGAGCGTCCGTGGCAGCCGGTGAACCGCGAACGGACCGTCACCACGGCCCTGCGCGCGTACGCCGCACTGGCGACGTCCGCCGACAAGGGCGCGGTCCGCCAGGTTCCCTGACCGCACGCACCGACAGCACCGGGCACTCACGAAGCCGGGTGCCGCAGCAGGTTTCCTGCCGCGGCACCCGGCTTCCGTCGTCGGTGCGACCGCGAAATCCGCCTCGGGTGTGACGGCGCTCACGGGTGATCAACTCGCTCAAGCGGCGACACCCGTGAACAGGTTCTACTGATCGATTTGATCAGTTGAGCCCACGCTTCTTGCACACGGCGCTCAGTAGTGGTTCCCTCAGTTGGCCGTTGAGACCTACATCACAATCGGCAGCACTACCGGAACATCTCCGGCCCACGAGGCCATCGGGAACACAACCTAGGAGCGACACATGCCAGGAGTCGGCATATGGCGAACGAAATCCGTTGAGCAATCGATAGCGGACACCGACGAACCCGACACCCGGCTGCGGAGGGAACTCACCGCGAAGGACCTCACCGTCTTCGGTGTCGCCGTCGTGATCGGCGCCGGTATCTTCACGCTCACCGCCCGGACCGCAGGCAACGTTGCCGGGCCGTCCATTTCGCTCGCCTTCGTCCTCGCCGCCATCGCGTGCGGCCTGGCCGCCCTCTGCTACGCCGAGTTCGCCTCCACCGTGCCCGTCGCGGGCAGCGCGTACACGTTCTCCTACGCCACCTTCGGCGAGTTCGTCGCCTGGATCATCGGCTGGGACCTCATCCTCGAATTCGCCCTCGCGGCGGCCGTCGTCTCCAAGGGATGGTCGCTGTACCTGGGCAACGTCCTCGGATTCAGCGGATCCACCACCGCCCACCTCGGGCCCATCGACTTCGACTGGGGCTCGCTGATCATCGTCGGCGGCATCACCCTCGTGCTCGCGATCGGGACCAAGGTGTCCTCACGCGTGTCCGCCGTGATCACGGCCATCAAGATCGCCGTCGTCCTCCTCGTCATCACCGTCGGCGTCTTCTACATCAAGAAGGAGAACTACGCCCCGTACATCCCGCCGGCCGAGGGCAACGAGAGCGCCGCACACGGTATCCACCAGACCCTGTTCTCCTTCCTCTCCGGAGCGGACGGCAGCAGCTACGGCTGGTACGGCCTCCTCGCCGCCGCGAGCCTCGTGTTCTTCGCCTTCATCGGATTCGACGTCGTCGCCACCACCGCCGAGGAGACCAAGGACCCGCAGAAGGCGCTCCCCCGCGGCATTCTCGGCTCGCTCGCCATCGTCACCGTGCTCTACGTCGCGGTCACCCTCGTGCTCACCGGCATGGTGAAGTACACCGACCTCAAGACCGGCAGCCCGCTCGTCGGCGACAGCAGCGCCACCCTGGCGACCGCCTTCGAGGCACACGGCATCACCTGGGCGCAGACCGCCATCAACTTCGGCGGACTCGCAGGCCTGACCACCGTGGTGATGGTGATGATGCTCGGCCAGACCCGCGTCCTGTTCGCCATGTCCCGCGACGGACTCGTCCCCCGCGGTCTCGCCAAGACCGGCAAGAAGGGCACCCCGGTCCGCATCACCCTGTTCGTCGGCGCCGTGGTGGCACTCCTCGCCGCCTTCTTCCCGATGGGCACACTCGAGGAGATGGTGAACATCGGCACCCTCTTCGCGTTCGTCCTCGTCTGCATCGGCGTCGTCATCCTGCGCCGCACCCGCCCCGACCTGCCGCGCGGATTCCGCGTTCCGCTGGTCCCGCTCGTCCCCATCCTCGCCGTCCTGGCCTGCGGATGGCTCATGCTGAACCTGTCCGTCGAGACCTGGATCCGATTCCTCGTCTGGATGGCCCTCGGCGTCGTCGTCTACCTCGCCTACGGCCGCCGCAAGTCCGTCCTCGGACAGAAGCTCGCCGCACAGGCCCAGGCCACCCCGCCCGAGGAGGAGAACATCCCGGAACTCGTCCAGCGCTGACTCTCGGCCGGCACTGATCCGGCAGAAACGACTGCGCCGCACTCCCGATCGGGGGTGCGGCGCAGTCGTGGTTCAGGGAGACGATCAGATGAGCGGGTTGGCGCCGTTGAGGAAGATCCAGATGCACACACCGGCGGCGACGCCCAGGATCAGTGCCGCGAACGACCCGATGAACGGCCGCGTGGCCCAGCCGCGGCGGCCGTCGAGTGAGATCCGGCCCGGCCCGGTGAGAATGATCACCCCCGCGCACACACCCAGGAGTGTCTCGTACTCGGTGCCGGAGGGCGCGAAGTACTCCAGTCCCGGTTCCGCGATCTGCCGGAACGCCCACGCGTTGATCATCACGGCCAGCACCGAGGCGGCGGCAAGCGGCGTGACGAGGCCGAGGATCAGCAGCGCACCGCCCGCGACCTCACCGATGGCACCGAGCATCGCGAGCAGTTTCGCCTGCTGGAAGCCCGCGTTCACGAGCACCTCCTCGAAACCGTCGAGGCCCGGACCGTTCCACAGTCCGGTCAGCTTCTGCAGACCGTGCACCAGCGCCGTGCCGCCGACCGCGAGTCGCAGTGCCAGCAGGCCGAGGTCCAGGGTGCCGCGGCCGATCTTCACGTCCCCCTCGCCGAGCCGGTCGGTCGACGGATCACCCGCCGTGGATCCGAGGGACGCACCGGAGGTCGCGCCGATCACCTGCGTCGGCTGGTCCGGCATGTCGGACGCCGACTGCCGGTACGCGGGGATCTGTTCGGTGGGCAGACCGGCGCCGCGCGCATCGCCGTGATCGAGTTCGTCGTCGGTGTGCGGGAGACCCTGTCCCGCGGAACCGGATGTCGGCGTGGCCGACGGAAACCTCTCGGTGGGAAGGTCGTAAGGGCTCGAGACCCTGCCGTAGCCGGGTGAGGCGCCTTGCTGCGCGGCACCGTCGTCCGACGACTCGCTGGGGTCTTTCCGCATGTCAGTCACACCGTCAAGCCTAGGTCGATCCGCCGGACATCGCTGGTAGGCGGAACCGGCGTGGCGGCGACCTCGCACTCTTCCGTAACGTCTCCATCATGATGGTGGGTGGGCGGCGCCGCACGGTGTCCCGCAAGATGGCGATGTCCGCACTCTGCGTGACGGCGGTCCTCGCCGCCGGGTGCGCGAAATTCGACGACTCCGCGTCCTCCCCCTTCACACCCGAGCCGACGGGTGCGTCGGGCGCGGAAGTGGAACCCGAGAACCCGCCGCCGTCCACCACGACCACACCACCGCCGAGCGGCCCGCTGGGACCGTGCCAGGATCCGGATCCCAGTGTCATCGCGACCTGCCTCGACACCACCGGCGGACTCGTCGTCCTCCCCGACGGGGCGACCGCTCTGGTCGCGGAGCGCCGGACCGGCCGCATCCTGCAGGTCGCCCAGGGGCAGACCCCCAAGGAGATCGCGCACGTCGACGTCGACGGCAGCACGGACGGCGGCCTCCTCGACATCGCGTTGTCCCCGAGTTTCGTCGAGGACAACCTCATCTACGCCTACGTCACCACCCCGACCGACAACCGGGTGGTACGGATCGCACCGGGCGACTCCGCCAAGGAGGTTCTCGGCGGGATCCCGCGCGGCGACACGGGCAATGCGGGGTCGCTCGAATTCTCGGGCGACGAACTGATGGTCCTGACCGGGAACGCGAACAACGTGGCGGCGGCCGCCGATCCGGCGTCCCTGGCCGGGAAACTGCTGAAGGTCACCGCGCTGTCGCCCGCACCGACGCCGGCACAGCCCCGGCCGCAGGTGGTGCTGTCGGGCATCGGGACCGCGGGCGGGGTCTGCGTCGACCCGGGTGTGGCCGTGTGGGTCACCGACCGCACACCGCTGGAGGATCGGCTGGTGCGGGTCAGCGCGGACGGAGCGGTGTCGTCTCCGGTGTGGACGTGGCCGGAGCGGCCGGGCGTCGGCGGCTGCGTCGCCGCCGGTGACGTCGTGGCGGTGTCACTGAGCACCGCGAAGGCCATGTCGGCGCTCGCCGCCGACCCCGGCACGGGCGCCGTCACTACCGCACCGGGTGTCATCGTCCAGGACCGGTACGGCCAACTCGGCGGCGCTGCACTCGGTCCCGACGGGCTCATCTGGGTGAGCACCGTCAACAAGACCGCCGGTCAGCCCGGACCCAACGACGACCGCGTCATCAAGATGCCCCTGCCCTCCGGTGGCGGCGGATTCGACTGACGGGCCCTCCCCTGCTTCGCGTCCCCCTCGCAACGAACGGGACGCTCGTTCGGTTGATCCGAACGAGCGTCCCGTTGGTGCAGAGAGGGGGTCAGCCGCCGCAGGCCTCGATGACCAGCTCCTTGACGCGGGCCGGATCGGCCTGACCGCGCGTGGCCTTCATCACGTCGCCGACGATCTTGCCCGCGGCCGCGACCTTGCCGCCGCGAATCTTCTCGGCGATGTCGGGGTTCGCGGCGAGCGCCTCGTCGACGGCCGCCTTCAGCTTCGTGTCGTCGCGTTCGACGACGAGCTCGGGATGATCCGCGACGACCTGATCGGGGTCGCCCTCACCGGCGAGAACGTGGTCGACCACCTGGCGGGCCACCTTGTTGTTCAGCTTCCCGCTGTCGATCAGCGCGACCACCTGCGCGACCTGGGCCGGCGTGATCGGCAATTCACCGAGTTCCACCCCGCGGGTGTTCGCCTGCTGCGCCAGGTACGACACCCACCAGGACCGTGCGGCCTCCGGCGAGGCGCCGGCCTCGACGGTCGCGATGACGAGGTCGAGGGCGTTCGCGTTGACCAGGTCACGCATGACCTCGTCGGAGACACCCCAGTCGGCCTGGATCCGGGCGCGGCGGACCCACGGCAGCTCGGGCAGGGTGCCCCGCAGTTCCTCGACCCACTCGGCGCTGGGCGCGACCGGCTCGAGGTCGGGCTCCGGGAAGTAGCGGTAGTCCTCGGCGGTCTCCTTGCGGCGGCCCGGCGACGTGGTGCCGTCCGCTTCCTGGAAGTGCCGGGTCTCCTGGATCACCTCGCCGCCGGCCTCGAGCACCGCTGCCTGGCGGCGCATCTCGTACCGGACCGCAACCTCGACGCTCTTGAGGGAGTTGACGTTCTTCGTCTCGGTGCGGGTACCGAGTTCGGTCGCCCCGATCGGCATCAGCGACGCGTTGGCGTCGCACCGCATCGAACCCTGGTCCATGCGGACGTCCGACACGTTCAGCGACTTCAGCAGGTCGCGCAGCGCGGTGACGTACGCGCGGGCCACCTCGGGGGCGCGGGCACCGGCGCCGCTGATCGTCTTGGTGACGATCTCGACCAGCGGGACCCCGGCGCGGTTGTAGTCGAGCAGCGAGTGGCTGGCACCGTGGATGCGACCGGTCGCGCCGCCGACGTGCAGCGACTTTCCGGTGTCCTCCTCCATGTGCGCGCGTTCGATCTCGACGCGCCACGTGGTGCCGTCGTCGAGGACGACGTCGAGGTAGCCGTCGGTCGCGATCGGCTCGTCGTACTGCGAGATCTGGTAGTTCTTCGGCTGGTCCGGGTAGAAGTAGTTCTTCCGCGCGAACCGGCCCCACGGCGTGATGGAACAGTTCAGTGCGAGTCCGATCCGGATCGCGGACTCGACCGCCGCCTCGTTCACGACGGGCAACGAGCCGGGCAGACCGAGGCACACCGGGCAGACCTGCGTGTTCGGCTCGGCGCCGAACTCGGTGGGGCACGGGCAGAACATCTTCGTGTCGGTGCCGAGCTCTACGTGCACCTCCATGCCGAGAACAGGCTCGTACTTGGCGAGCACGTCGTCGTAGTCGAGGAGGTCCGGAGTGTCGACAGCAGTCATGCCACAGAGTTTATGCGTCCTGCGGTTCGCCGGAAAACGCGGTCAGCCGAAAAATGCGGCCGCCTCGTCGTACCGCTCCCTCGGCACCGTCTTGAGACGCCGGGTCGCCTCCTGGAGGGGCACGAGGTCGATCGACGTGCCGTGCAGCGCCACCATGTTGCCGAAGTCGCCGCGGTGGACGGCGTCGGTGGCGTGCACCCCGAAGCGGGTGGCGAGCACCCGGTCGTACGGCGTCGGGGTTCCGCCCCGCTGCACGTGCCCGAGCACCGTTGTCCGCACCTCCTTGCCGATGCGGCGGACGATCTCGTCGCCGAGCTGCTGTGCGACGCCGGTGAACCGTTTGTGACCGAACTCGTCGATACCGCCTTCGCGCAGACTCATCGACTCCGGGGTGGGAGTGGCGCCCTCGGCGACGACGCAGATGAAATGCGAATCGCCGCGCTGGAATCGCTTCTTCACGAGAGAACAGACTTCGCCGACGTCGAACGGGACCTCGGGAACGAGGGTGAGATGCGCACCGGTCGCGAGCCCGGAGTGCAACGCGATCCAGCCCGCATGCCGTCCCATCACCTCGACGAGCATCACCCGCTGGTGGGATTCGGCGGTGGTGTGCAGGCGGTCGATCGCATCGGTCGCGATGGACAGCGCGGTGTCGAAACCGAACGTGACGTCGGTGCAGTCGATGTCGTTGTCGATCGTCTTCGGAACCCCGATCACGGGCACCCCACTCTCGGCGAGCCAGCTCGCGGCCGTGAGCGTGCCCTCCCCGCCGATCGGGATCAGCGCGTCGATCCCGTTGTCGTCGAGAGTCTGCCGGATCTGGTCGAGGCCGGCCTTCAACTTGTCGGGGTTGACCCGCGCGGTGCCGAGGATGGTGCCGCCGCGGGTGAGGATGCGATCGATCCGGTCGTCGTTGGACAGCACGACCTTGCGATCCTCGAGCAGTCCGCGCCAGCCGTCACGGAATCCCACCACCGAGCTGCCGTATCGGCCGGCGGCGGTCCGAACCACCGCCCTGATCACCGCATTCAGTCCGGGGCAGTCGCCGCCTCCGGTGAGCATTCCGATCCGCATCCAAGCACCCCTCGTCGTCTCGTGTGGTGATGGTGGTTCTCATACACATCTTGCCGCTCGAACCGTGTTCGAGCACCTCGGATCGGTGTGTTCACTCAGCCGGGTGTGACGAGACCGCTCTCGTACGCCAGGACCACTGCCTGTGCGCGGTCGCGCAGATCCAGTTTGGACAGCACCTTTCCGACGTGCGTCTTGACGGTCTGCTCGGCGACGAACAGGCGCTCCGCGATCTCGGTGTTGGACATACCCCGGGCGATGAGTTCGAGCACCTCGCGCTCGCGGGGCGTCAGCGCCGACAGCGCGGCCGGTTTACGGCGCGCCGTGCTGCGGCGGCTGGTCACGTCGGCGATGAGACGCCGGGTGACGGTCGGCGCGAGCAGCGCCTCGCCGTCCGCGACCACCCGCACCGCACGGATGAGTTCCTCCGCGGGCGCGTCCTTGAGCATGAAGCCGCTGGCCCCGATGCTCAGCGCCTCGTACACGTAGTCGTCCACGTCGAACGTCGTGAGCATGAGCACCCGCACCGGCGGATCGAACCCCGCAGACAGGATGACGCGGGCGGCGTCGAGTCCGTTCATCTCCGGCATGCGGACGTCCATCAGCACCACGTCGGGTCGCAGGCGCTTCACCTCGCTCACCGCCACCGCGCCGTCCGGGGCGTCACCGATGACGCTGATGTCGGGCTGGGAGGCGAGCAGGGCTCCGAAACCCTGCCGGACCATAGCCTGGTCGTCGGCGATGAATACGGTGATGGCCACGCCGCCAGCCTAGGCGGAGGCGACCGGGAACTCGGCGTGGACCTCGAATCCGCCGTTGTCGTGCAGGTGCGTGGTGAGTACGCCGCCGACCGCCTGCGCACGCTCGCGCATCCCGATGATGCCGTTGCCGCCTGTCGACTCGTGCCTGGTCAGGGCCGAGACGAGGCTCCGTCGCGGCGGGCCGTTGACGATCGACACGGACGCGATCGGCGTCTCGTACGCGATCGTCACCTCGACCGCGGCGCCCGCTGCGTGCCGGGCCGTGTTGGCGAGGGATTCCTGCAGGATGCGGTACATCACCAGCCCGACCGACTCCGACACGTGCCGCGGGTCGCCGTCGGTGTGCCAGGAGACGGGAATGCCGGCCCTGCGGCTGCCCTCGAGCAGCTCGCTGATCTGCTGGACCCCGGGCTGCGGCGCATGCTCGGCGACCTGGCCGTCGCTGCGCAGCACACCGAGGAGTCCGCGCACCTCGTTCAGCGCGGCGCGGCCTGCGGCTCCGATCGATTCGAACTCGGCCCGCGTCTCGTCCGACATGCCCGCGATGCGGTACGGCGCACTCTGTGCCTGAACCACGACCATCGACATGTGGTGCGCGACGACGTCGTGCAGGTCCCGGGCGATGCGGGCCTTCTCCTCAAGGATCGTCCGGCGCGTGCGTTCGAGTTCGCTCAGCTCCTCCTGCTGCGCGAGTTGCCGCCGGGACAGCACCAGCCACCGGATCAGCAGACCGAACACGACGATGGCGGTCAGTCCCACGGCCCACCCGCGACCGTTGGTGCCCGGGGTGTCGGCGAGGAACAGCAGGACGGTGGAGATCCATGCCACACCCACGACCGGGATCGCGGCCCGCATGCTGACCGCGGCCAGCAGGGCGAGCATCACGAGGATGTGGACCACCTGCCAGGGGTAGTCGTAGCCGTCCTGCAGGGCGAAGACGCGCGGAATCACCAGCGCCGAGATCGCGGAGACGGCCCAGGCCAGCGCCGGGTTCGACCGGATGAGCAGGAACGGGAACGTCGCGAGCGCCGCCACGAACGGTTGAATCGGGGGACTGACCTGGTGGGTCAGCTGCAGGGTCGGCCACGCCACGGCGAACAGGATCGCCGTGACCACGACGATTGCCACGTTCAGCCACTGACCTTCGGCGGCTCTCCGGATGCGCGTCTTCGTCTTCACACCCTCGACACTAGAAACACAGGTCACGGCCTGTCCTCATACCCCGGACTCACGTCGACGTAGTACCGGAGTATGAGATCGGAGTCCCCTCCCCCCCACGAGGCCAGTGACCGAACCGGACCCGGGAGTGATGTGGCTGCGCAACACGAATTCATAACGTTCTCGTCATGCGAACGACGGGGACACGGAGAACGACTTGGGCCGCGGTGGCGTGCGCCGCCACCGCACTGCTGACCACCACAGGATTCGCCGGTACCGGCGCGGCGAGCACGCCCCGCCACGAGAACGTCGCCGCCTCCGCCGCGGTGCACACGCTCACCGCACCGGAAGCGCTCACCGAGGACTCCATTCCCGAGGACTTCGCATCGGTGATGGGGTACACACCGGTGCGGATCGACGGCATGCTCGCCAACCCCGGCGGAGACTGCTCCTCCCCGGTGCCGCTGCCGCTCGAGTTCGACACCGCATGCAAGGCCCACGACCTCGGCTACGACCTCCTGCGGTACGCATCGCGGTCCGGCGAGGATCTCGGACCCTGGGCGCGGCAGTCCCTCGACGCGCAGCTGGATCAGCGGATCCACACCGCGTGCGACAGCCGTCTCGACGAGCAGGCACGGGCGCAGTGCTTCGTGATGGCGAACGTCGCGGCCACCTTCGTCACCGGAAACAGCTGGCGTCAAGGCTATTCGACGCCGATCACCGAATCCGGGCTCCCGTACGCGCTGGCCGGCACCGCCGGCGCCGCACTGCTCGCAGGCGCGGCCTGGTCGATCCGCCGCCGCCCGCGTCCGGTCGGGGCGATCGCATGACCACCGCGGCTCTGTCCGGTCCGGGACGGAGCCCGGCGCACTCTCGCTCGCGTACCGAGCCGAATGCCCTGCGCCGCACACTGACCACGACGATTCCGATCTCGGCGCTCCCCCGCACCTCCTCCACGATCGCCGTCACCACCGCGACACTCGCGTCGCTCGCCCCCTCCCTGCTCCCCCGGAGCGCCCTGACGCAGGCGCTGTTCACCGGGTTCCTCGCCGCGGTCGGCTTCGGGATCGTCGTCCTCGTCCGCCTGCTGCGGCGATTCGTCACGCGTACGCACCCGCATCACCCTCCGCGGGACTCGGTGCGTCTGCTGGTCCTGATCGGCGCCATGATCGTGGTGACGTGGGCGATCGTCCTCGCCGACCACTGGCAGGATTCGCTGCGCGCCGCCATGGGCATGCCGGGCATCGGGCCGGACCACTGGATGCAGGCGATCATCGGGGCGGCGCTGACGTTCCTGCTGTTCGCCGGTATCGGCAGCGTCGTCGCCGCGGTCGCCCGCCGTCTCGGCTGGATCGGCAGCGCCACCACCGCCGTCGTACTCGCGACCGGGCTGCAGCTGGTCGCCGGACCCGCGTTGTGGGGGATGATGTCCCGTTCCTACAGCGACTCCAACGCGCTCGTCGACGTGTCCCTGCACCGGCCGGTGTCGGCCGAATCGTCCGGCAGTCCGGAGTCCGCGATCAGCTGGGAGTCGCTCGGGCGCCAGGGACGGCGGTTCGTGGCTGCGGGCGAGCAGTCGGCCGCCATCCGCACCTACGTGGGAATGGATTCGGCTCCCGACGTCGAATCACGTGCGGCACTGGCGGTCTCGGAGCTGGAGCGGGCGGGCGGGTTCACCCGGTCCGCCATCGTCGTCACGGTACCCACCGGCTCGGGATGGATCGACGAGAACGCGGCCGAAGGATTCGAGGAGCGCTTCGCCGACGACGTCGCGATCGTCGGCATGCAGTACTCGTATCTGCCGAGCTGGATCACGTTCGTGTTCGGACGTTCCGCTGCAGACGACTCGGCGGCAGCATTGTTCGATGCCGTCGCCGAGCGGATCGCCGACCTACCCGACGTCCTTCGCCCGGCACTCTACGTCTACGGCCAGAGTCTCGGATCCGTCGGCGGCAGTGCGATTTTCACCGGCGCCGATCAACTCCGGGAACGCGCCTGCGGCGCATTGTGGTCGGGCCCGCCCGCCGGTTCCGTGCTGACGGACGGCGCGACGGTGCTGGCGAACACGTCCGACCCGGTGGTGTGGTGGTCGCCCGACCTGATCCTGCGCCGGCCCGACCTCTCGCTCGCGGTACGCGATGCGCCGGTCCCCCGATGGATTCCGGGCATCACGTTCCTGCAGACGAGTGTCGACCTGGTGTCCGCGCTGAACTTCGCGTCCGGGCACGGACACCGGTACGGCAACGAGCAGGGCACCGCCCTGCCCGACTGCTCCTAGCTCGGCGAGCCGATCGGACCGCGCGCGGCCTCGTAGGCGGCCCCGACCCGGTACAGCCGCTCGTCGGCGAGCGCGGGGGCCATGATCTGCAGTCCCACCGGCAGACCGTCGTCCGCGGACAGCCCCGACGGAACAGACATCGCGCAGTGCCCGGCCAGGTTGGTGGGCAGCGTGCACAGGTCCGACAGGTACATCGCGAGCGGGTCGCCGACCTTCTCGCCCAGCTTCCACGGCGTGAACGGACTGGTGGGCGACACCAGGACGTCCACCTTCTCGTAGGCCTTGTCGAAGTCCCGGGCGATGAGCGTCCGCACCTTGAGCGCCTGACCGTAGTAGGCGTCGTAGTAGCCGGACGACAGCGCGTAGGTGCCGATCATGATGCGACGCTTGACCTCCGGGCCGAAGCCGGCGGCACGCGTCGCGGCCATCACCTGGTCGGCGCTCATGTCGCCCTGGTCGATGCGCAGCCCGTACCGCATGGCGTCGAAGCGAGCGAGGTTCGACGACACCTCGCTCGGCAGGATGAGGTAGTACGACGCGAGCGCGTACTCGAAGTTGGGGCACGACACCTCGACGACCTCGGCACCGAGTTCGGTGAGTTGCGCGACGGCGGCATCGAACGAGGAGATGACCCCGGGCTGGTAGCTGTCGGAGTGCAGTTCCTTGACCACACCGACCTTCACGCCCTTCAGGTTGCCGCCTGCGCCCTCGCGCGCAGCCGCCACCACGGGACGCACGGGCGCGTCGATCGACGTGGAGTCGCGCGGGTCGTGCCCGGCGATGACCTCGTGCAGCAGTGCGGTGTCGAGCACCGTGCGACCGCACGGACCACCCTGGTCGAGCGAGGACGCGCAGGCGACGAGACCGAACCGGGACACCGTGCCGTACGTCGGCTTGGTACCGACCGTCGCCGTGACGGCGGCGGGCTGGCGGATCGAGCCACCGGTGTCGGTGCCGATCGCGAGCGGGGCCTGCCGGGACGCGAGGGCCGCGGCGCTGCCGCCGCCGGAGCCGCCCGGGATGCGGGTCGTGTCCCACGGGTTGCGGGTGGGGCCGTACGCGGAGTTCTCGGTGGACGAGCCCATCGCGAACTCGTCGAGGTTGGTCTTTCCCAGGATCGGGATGCCTGCGTCGCGCAGCTTCTTCGTCAGCGTCGCGTCGTACGGCGCGATCCAGCCTTCGAGGATCTTCGACGCACACGTGGTGGGCATGTCGGTGGTGGTGAAGATGTCCTTGAGCGCCAACGGAACTCCCGCCAACGGGGAGGCGGGAGCATCACCTGCGGCGAGGCTGCTGTCCACCTCCTTCGCCGACACGAGGGCCTGCTCGCCCGCCACGTGCAGGAAGGCGTTCAGCTCTCCGTCGACCGCGGCGATGCGGTCCAGATGCGCCTGGGTGACCTCGACGGAGGACACCTCACGGCTGTGGATCTTCGACGCGAGGTCTGCGGCGTCGAGAGTGGTCAGTTCGGCGCTCATTCGCCCTCTCCAAGAATCTGCGGGACGGCGAAACGATCCTGCTCGACGGACGGCGCGCCGGACAGCGCCTGCTCGGGCGTCAGGCCGGGAACGATCACGTCGGGACGGGTCACGTTGGTGACGGCGTTCGGGTTCGCCATCGGCGGAACATCCTCGGCGGGCACCTCGGTGACCACCTTCACGTGGCTGAGAATCGAGTCCAGCTGACCGGCGAACTCGTCGAGCTCGGCATCGGTCAGGGCGAGTCGAGACAGCCGCGCGAGGTGCGCGACCTCGTCACGGGAGATGGCAGGCACCGCGGGGCCCCTTTCGGTTCGGACGTACACATTCGGACGTACACAAGTGGGTCCCAGCCTAGAGCAGTGCCCGGATCAGCCGTGCAGCCAGCGCCGCAACCTGGCCGTCAGGAACGGCAGAACCACGAACACCATCACCGGAGTCGTGAGCACCGTCGCCACCACGGTGCGGGTCACCACGTCCAGGGGCGCCAGCCGGGGAGTGACGAACACCGCGACGAGCAGCGAGATCGGGAAGAAGCCGAGCCAGATGGTGACCGCCTGCTTCCACCGCGGCGGTGGGACGCTGACCCGCACGGCGTGGGTGAGCGTCGACTGCGGTTCGAACCAGCCCTCCACCCCGGTCAGCCGGTGCGTCACCGTGTCCTGCGCCAGACCCGTCCCCCGCCCCACCCACACCTTCCGCGCGGGCGAGGTGGTCCACGCGGCGAGCGTGTGCTCGTCCGCGAACCGGTACACCACGTGGTACTGCTCGGGGTCGGACGCCGCGCGCAGCCAGCCCCCGCCGAGGAACCCCGGGAACGTGCCCGCCATCGCCATCCCGGCGTCCGTCCAGCGCAGGAATTCCTGCTCCCGGCCCGCCGCCACCCGCCTCGAGACGGACGTCGTCACTCCCGTTGCCGTGGTGTTCATGCACCCATGTTTGGGCCGTCGTGTTTCGCGCACGAGGCGAATCCGTATCGGCGATGTCACGAATCGAACGCGACCTGCGAATCCCCGTCCCGCCCCGGGCGAAGCCGCAGGGGGGACCGCATACTCGGGAACGAAAGTGCAAGGATGGTGAGCGACGGGGGTCGCAGGTACTCCCGCGTCTATCTCGTGGTGAAAGGGACGCACGTGTCGTATCTGCTTCGCGTCCAGCTCCCCGACCGTCCCGGTAGCCTCGGCTCTCTCGCCGTCGCCCTGGGCTCGGTGGGTGCTGACATTCTGTCGCTCGACGTGGTGGAACGGGGTGCCGGATTCGCCATCGACGACCTCGTCGTCGATGTCGAGCCGGGATCGCTCCCCGACACCCTCATCACGGCCGCCGAGAACCTGCCCGGCGTCACCGTCGACTCCATCCGGCCGTACGCCGGAATACTCGACACCCACCGCGAGCTCGAGCTCATCGACCAGGTCGCCACCGCCGCGGACGATCGACTGCAGGTCCTCGTCGACGGCGCCCCGCGGGTGCTCCGGGTCGGCTGGTCCGTGGTCGCAGACCTCGGCCCGCACGGCGCATACCGGGTGGTCGGCAGCTCGGGAGCGCCCGAGACGCACGCCACCGAGATCCCGTGGATGCCGCTGGAGAAGCCCACCGCGCTCGACGGCGAGGGCGACTGGGTGCCGCAGGTGTGGCGCGACATGAACACCACACTCGCCGCGGCTCCCCTCGGGACCACCGGCCGGGTGCTGATGCTCGGCCGCCCCGGCGGCCCGGAGTTCCGTCCGTCCGAGATCGCCCGGCTGGGCTACCTCGCCGGCATCATCGCGACCGTGCTGAGCTGACCTCCGCCCCGGGCCGGAAGGTCCGGGGCCGTGGTCGCCTCAGACGAGTTCGCGGACCAGGACGGTGAGCTCGACACCGGGGACGGGCGCCCAATTGCGGTCGGGCACAGGCACGAACCCGTTGCGGTCGTAGATGCGGCGGGCGTCTTCCATGTCGGACTGGGTCGACATCACGACCGCGCGGTCGCCGCGGTCGTAGGCCGTGTCGAGCACGTGCCGCACGAGCGCCGACCCGACGCCGGAACCGCGGGCGTCGGGTGACACGGCGAGCATCCGGAATTCGAGTTCCCCCGGCTGCGCGACGTCGGCGTACGGGGACGCCGGTTCCGCGATCGTGACGGAACCCACGACCCGGCCCTCCAACACCGCCACCCGGACCTCCGCCTTGTCCGCTCGTTCAGCGGTGTCGCGCAACCGGTTCGTGTACGGATCGTGTGCCTCGACGTGTCCGCCGCCCACGTAGGCGATCACCGTGAGGTCGCTGACGGCCTCGTACTCGTCCGGTGTCGCATTCCGAATCTCGATCATGTCCAGAACTATGACAGGACAGCTCACGCCGCCCAAAACTCGAGTGTGAGGTTCCCGTCACACTCCGGAATCCGCGACCGCGTCCGGTCCCCCCTCCAGCAGTCGACGGAACCCGTCCTCGTCGAGGACCGGCACACCGAGTTCGACGGCCTTGTCGTGCTTCGACCCCGGGGATTCGCCGGCCACCACGAACGCCGTCTTCTTCGACACCGAACCCGCGGCCTTGCCGCCCCGGACGAGGATCGCCTCCTTCGCCTGGTCGCGGGAGAACGTCTCGAGCGAACCCGTGACGACGATCGACAGGCCCTCGAGGTTGCGCGGAATCGATTCGTCGCGTTCGTCTTCCATGCGCACACCGGCCGCCGACCACTTGTCGACGATCTGCCGGTGCCAGTCGACGCCGAACCATTCGACGACGGCCGCGGCGATGGTGCCGCCGACCCCGTCGACCGCCGCGAGTTCCTCGACGGAGCTCTCCCGGATCCGGTCGAGCGACCCGAACTCGCCCGCGAGCGCCCGCGCCGCCGTCGGACCGACGTGGCGGATCGACAGGGCGACCAGCACCCGCCACAGCGGCTTGTCCTTGGCGGTATCGAGATTGTCGAGCAGCCTGCGGCCGTTGGCCGACAACCCGCCGGCCTTGGTCCGGAAGAGCGTCGTCTTCAGCAGATCGTCCTCGGTGAGCGAGAACAGGTCGCCTTCGTCGCCGATCGCCTTCGCTTCGAGCAGGCTCGTCGCGGCCTCGTAGCCGAGCACCTCGATGTCGAACGCACCGCGGCCCGCGACGTGGAACACACGTTCCCGGAGTTGCGCGGGGCAGTACTGCTGATTGGGGCAGCGAATATCCGCGTCGCCCTCCTTGGCGGGAGCGAGCGGCGTGTCGCACTCCGGGCAGTTCGCCGGCATCACGAACTCGTATTCGTCGCCGGTCCTGGCGTCGACCACGGGCCCGAGGACCTCGGGAATCACGTCGCCGGCCTTGCGCAGCACCACCGTGTCGCCGATCAGCACGCCCTTGCGTTTGACCTCGGAGCCGTTGTGCAGGGTGGCGAGGGAGACGGTGGATCCGGCGACGGTGACCGGCTCCATGTAGGCGAACGGAGTGACCCGGCCGGTGCGGCCGACGTTGACCCGGATGTCGAGGAGCTTGGTGGTGGCCTCCTCCGGCGGGTACTTGTACGCGATCGCCCAGCGCGGCGCCCGCGACGTGGACCCCAGCCGGCGTTGCAGCGACGTCTCGTCGACCTTGACCACCAGACCGTCGATCTCGTGCTCCACGTCGTGCCGGTGCTCGCCCCAGTACTGCACCCTGTCCACGACGGCGTCCGCGCCCGTGACGCGGACGGTGTGGGTCGACACGGGCAGGCCCCACGCCGCCAGCGCCGTGTACGCGTCGTACTGGGAGGCCGGCTCGAATCCTTCGCTCCGGCCGAGGCCGTGGCAGATCATCCCGAGGCGCCTGCGGGCCGTGACGGCCGGATTCTTCTGCCGCAGTGACCCGGCCGCGGAGTTCCGGGGATTCGCGAACGGCGCCTTGCCCTCCTCGACGAGCGCCGCGTTGAGTGCCGCGAAGTCCTCGAGCCGGAAGAACACCTCGCCGCGCACCTCGAGGAGCGCCGGAACCGGGTATTCGTCTGTGCCGGTGAGTTTTTCCGGGATATCGTCGATGGTCCGGGCGTTGAGCGTCACTTCCTCACCGGTCCGGCCGTCGCCGCGGGTGGCGGCGCGGACGAGTCTGCCGTTCTCGTACACCAGGTTCAGCGCGACGCCGTCGATCTTCACCTCGCACAGGTAGTGCAGGTCGGGGCCGGTCTCCTGCTCCACCCGGCTGATCCAGGTGCGCAGTTCATCGGTCGCGAAGACGTTGTCGAGGCTCAGCATCCGCTCGAGGTGGTCGGCGGAGGCGAAGTCGGTGGCGAATCCGCCGCCGACGAGCTGAGTCGGCGAATCCGGCGTCCGCAGGTCGGGGTACTGGTTCTCGAGGTCGTTCAGCTCGCCCAACAGCACGTCGAACTCTCCGTCGGAGATGATGGGCGCGTCGCGGACGTAGTAGCGGAACTGGTGCTGCCGCACTTCCTCGGCCAGCTCGTTCCAGTGCTCCCGGACGTGTCCGGGGGCCGGTGTCGGGGCTTCGGTCGATTCACTCACCATCGAAGATTAACCGGTCCGGCCGACACCGAACGCCGTACTCAGAGTGATTCGGGGTCGTCGGTGAACGCGCTGCTCACCTCGGCGCAGAACTTCAGCGCGTCGCGGCTCCAGGAGCCGTCGGCGCCCGCGAGTCCGCAGGCCGGTGTCACGGCGACCTGGGTCCGCAGCGTCGTGCGCGGAAATCCGAGCCGGTCGATCAGCGTCACCGCAGGTCGGGCGAGGTCGCGCCAGGTGGCGGGCACGGCGGGAGCGGTGGTCGGGATCAGCCCCAGCGCCAGCTCCTTGCCCGCGTCGAGCAACTCGCCGATGCCGTCCAGGTCCGAAGGCGCCAGCTGCGACACGTCCAGACCGACCGCGCGCGCACTGCTGCGCCGCAGCAGGTCCGTGGGCAGGTCCGCGGAGCAGCAGTGCACCATGGTCACTCCGCCGGACCCGGCGAGGGCGGCCTCGAGCACGGCGAGAGCCTCCGGCTCCGGCATCGCCCGCACGGTCTCGAGCCTCGACCGACCGGACAGCGTGCCCGCCAGCACAGCTGGCAGTCGTGGCTCGTCGAACTGGATCAGCACC
Source organism: Rhodococcus koreensis (assembly GCF_017068375.1). Taxonomy (NCBI): domain Bacteria; kingdom Bacillati; phylum Actinomycetota; class Actinomycetes; order Mycobacteriales; family Nocardiaceae; genus Rhodococcus; species Rhodococcus koreensis. Next base: position 7,749,302 of record NZ_CP070609.1, on the reverse strand, counting down.
TGCGCACCGAGACGCCGAGTGACCTCCGCGGCATGCCGCGCGAGTCCTTCCCCCAGCGATTCGGCGAAATCGCGCACCGCACCGGGGTCGGTGAGCACGCGCCTTCCGGTGCCGAGTTCCACCTCGGCCGCCAGCGTGAGAGGACCGACCGACTGCACCTTCACCACGTGATCGGCCCCGACGAGGCCCGCACTCTCCCACGCTTCCTCGAGCGCGTCGAGGTCCTGGTTCAGGAAGTCGGTCGCCCGCTTGGCCACCGAGCCGCGACGCTGCACCACGCGGTAGGCGGACGTGGACACGTCCAGTTGCAGATCCACGAGCAGGGCGCTGGCGCGGCCGATCATGTCGGCGCCGAGCCCGCGGGCGGGCAGCTCCACCAGGTGCGGGAGCCTGCCGAGCTCGCCGAGGACGACGGTGGCGGCTTCACGCGGGTCCGCTCCGGGCCACGAGCCGACGCCGGTGACGCCACCGGCCAATGAAATATCCTGCGTCACTGCGTGTTCGGATGCGCGTCGGTGCCCGAGATGGTTCCGCTGCCCAGCACGATGTCGCCCGCCGGGTCGGTCCGATACAGAACGACGGCCTGCCCCTTCGCCACACCGGTGAGCGGTTCGCGCAGCGAGATGCGAATACCTCCGTCGACGGCTTCCGCCACCGCCTCGGCGAGTCCGCCGTGCGCGCGCACCTGGACGGTGCATTCGACCGGTCCGGCCGGCGCGCTCCCGGACGTCCACACGGCGCGGTCCGCGCTGATCGCGTGCACTTCGAGGTTGCGTGCCGAACCGACACGGACGGTGCCGGTTTCGGGTTCGATCGACGTCACGTACCGCGGCTGCCCGTCGGCCGCGGGGCCCTGGACGCCGAGGCCCTTCCGCTGTCCGATCGTGAACCCGTGCACGCCTTCGTGTTCCGCGAGCACCTCACCCGAATCGGCGTCGACCACACTGCCCGGACGGACACCGATGTGGGCGCCGAGGAATGCCCGGGTGTCACCGGACGGGATGAAGCAGATGTCGTGGCTGTCGGGCTTGTTCGCCACGGCGAGACCGCGTTCGGCGGCCTCTTCCCGGATCCGGTCCTTCGGGGTGTCGCCGACGGGGAACATCGCCCGCGACAGCTGCTCGGCCGTCAGAACACCGAGCACGTACGACTGGTCCTTGTCCGCGTCGACGGCCCGGCGCAGCACACCGTTGTCGAGCTGCGCGTAGTGACCGGTGGCCACCGCGTCGAACCCTAGGGCGATCGCGCGGTCCGCGAGCGCAGCGAACTTGATCTTCTCGTTGCACCGCAGGCACGGGTTGGGGGTCTCCCCCGCCGCGTAGGACGCCACGAAGTCGTCGATCACGTCTTCCTTGAAGCGGTCGGCGAAATCCCAGACGTAGAACGGGATTCCGAGCACGTCCGCGGCACGCCGGGCGTCACCGGCATCTTCCTTGGAGCAGCAGCCCCGGGAACCGGTGCGCAGCGTGCCCGGCTCGGCGGAGAGTGCGAGATGCACACCCACCACGTCGTGTCCGGCAGCGACTGCCCGTGCCGCCGCCACGGCGGAATCGACGCCGCCGCTCATGGCCGCCAGTACTCGCATCAACGATTCCCTCCACGCGCTCCGACACCGGCGAGCCCGGCGGCGCGGGCCCGCTCCACAACTTGCGGCAGTGCCGCGATGACTGCATCCACGTCCGCGACCGTCGACGTGTGCCCGAAGGAGAAGCGCAACGATCCGCGCGCGGTCGCGGCCTCCACGCCCATCGCGGTCAGGACGTGGCTGGGGCGGGCGACACCGGCGGTACACGCCGAACCGGTCGAACACTCGATCCCGGCGGCGTCGAGCAGCATCAGCAGCGAATCGCCCTCGCAACCGGGGAACGTGAAGTGGGCGTTGCCCGGCAGTCGCGCGCTGCCCACCGGACCGTTCAGCACGGCGTCCGGGACGATCTCCCCGACGCGCTCGATGAGGCGGTCGCGCAGGACGGACAGGTCCGCGGCGCGGGAGTCGAGGTTCGTGGTCGCGTCGCGCAGCGCCGCCGCCATGCCGACGACACCGGCGGTGTCCGGGGTGCCCGAACGCAGGTCGCGTTCGTGTCCCCCGCCGTGCAGCAACGGCACACACGGCACCTGCCGTCCCAGCAGGAGTGCACCGACACCCTGCGGTCCGCCGACCTTGTGCGCGGCGATGCTCAGCGCGGACAGCCCGCTGGCAGCAAAGTCCACGGGGATGTGCGTGACGGCCTGGACGGCGTCGCTGTGCATGGGCACACCGAACTCGGCCGCCACCGCGGCGAGTTCGGTGATCGGCATGATCGTGCCGATCTCGTTGTTGGCCCACATGATCGTCACCAGGGCGGTTTCGTCCGCATGGACGGCGAGTTCGTCGCGCAGCGCCTGCGGCGACACCCGGCCCAGTTCGTCGACGGGCAGCCACGTGACCTGTGCGCCCTCGTGCTTCTCGAGCCACTCCACCGCGTCGAGCACCGCATGATGCTCGACGGCACTGGCCAAAATCCGCACCCGTCCGGGGTCGGCGTCACGCCGCGCCCAGAAGATGCCCTTGACCGCGAGGTTGTCGCTCTCGGTGCCACCGGAGGTGAAGATGACCTCGGACGGCCTGGCGCCGAGGTCGGCGGCGATGGACTCGCGGGCCTCCTCGATGCGACGGCGGGCGGCGCGCCCGGAACCGTGCAGCGAGGACGCATTGCCCACGGTACTGAAGATGTCGGTCATCGCCCGGACGGCCGCCGGCACCATGGGAGTGGTGGCTGCGTGGTCCAGGTAGACGGGGTGATCGGCACTGCGGGCAGAGGTCATGACGTGACCAGGATAGCTCAGGCGACGAGACGCTCCGCCGCCTCGATGTCCGCAGCCGCCGCCCCGACCGCACTCTGCAGCGGATCGACGATGTCGTGCGCTGCGAGATCGATGCGTTCGTCGCCTCGGGCGGCGCGTTCGCATCGGGCCGCCAGATCGCGGCGGCACTCCCCCGGATACTCGATCGGCGCCAGCCGGACCTCGGCGTTGACGCCCTTCTGACGGATGATGCGCCGGATCGACCGGCCGATCGTCTCCTCGCCCACGAAGCACGGCCCGGTCGTCAGTTCCCCGCCCCGTCCGGTGTATCGCAGCGAGATCGGCTGAACCGGGCACTCCGCGTCGATCGCCGCCTGGAACAGCGCGGGCCGGAATCCGCCGTACGCCCGTCCACACCATGTGGTGCCCTCGGGGAACGCCACGACTCGTTCGCCGTCGCGCAGCCTGCCCGCCGTCGTCGCCACCGTGCCCGGGAGCGCCCGCAGGCTCTGCCGTTCGATCGGGACGACCCGCATCCGCCGGGCGAGCGAACCCAGCACCGGCCAGTCCAGCAGATCGCCGCGGGCGACGAAGTTCGCCGGTGCGAGCGCGCTGAGCACCAGCACGTCGGTCCAGGACACGTGGCCGGCCACCACCAGAAGCCCGCCGTCGTGCCGACGCTTTCCTCGGTGATCGACCACGACGAGGCGAATTCCCACGCAGCGCAACAGCATCGCCGCGTACCGACGCTGCAGACCGGTCCGCCACGACCGCGGCAGCAACCATCCTGCGGTCAGGAGCGGCGCCGTCGCCAGCGCCGACACCACGAGGCACCACCGCACGACCACGGTCGGGATCGACACGGCGTTCGCCTCCGCGGGCAGGCATCCCGCGCCGCACGGACTCGACGGCATCCACGAATGCACGGGCACTGCGGCCGTCTCCGGCACCGCGGCGCTCATGCCTGCGCCCCCGCCTCGAAAGTGGCCGAAGCCGAACGCAGGCGGTCGAGGTACCGCTCGTTCGCGCCGTGCAGTCCCTGCAGGGCGACGAAGTCGGCGACACCGAATTCCGGGTCGTGCGCGGGCTCGCCGCACACCTTGGCGCCGAGGCGCAGATATCCCCGGAGCAGCGGCGGCAGGACCGGGCGGGCGGGCGGGTCGATCTCGTCGAGTGATCGCCCGTCGACGCGCACCGGGTTCCTGGGCACGGCCCGGGAGGCCGGGTCGCTGCCGTACTTGCGGAGCAGCAGATCACGCACGCCGCGGACGTTGGAACCGGCCACCTCGTCCGGGTGCTCCCGCATCGGCACGGAGACGCAGCCCATCACCCACTCGTATCCGGTCAATTGCAGGTAGTGGAGGATCCCGGCCCACATCAGGCTCAGGACCGAACCGGAACGGTGATCGGGGTCGACGCACGCCCGGCCCATCTCGACGATGCGGTTGCCGACGGGATCGAGTGCCGAGATGTCGAATTCGGTGGCGGTGTAATAGCCGCCGGCCTGGGAGGCGGCGTCGGGCGGGAGCATGCGATAGCACCCGACGAATTCGCCGGTCTCCTCGTGCCGAACGAGGAGGTGGTCGCAGAAGTCGTCGAACCGGTCGGCGTCGAGGGCATCCGCGTGTGCGGGGACGGAGAATCCGGGTTCGGAGGCGAACACGCGGTAGCGCAGCCGCTGGGCTGCCACGCGGTGTTCGCGGTCGGACGAGACGACCAGGGAGTATCGGGGCGCGGTTACAACAGAATCGGCGGTCTCACTCGGTGCGCGGAGAACTGACGAAGTTGTCATGGCGCAGGTTTACCGAGCAGGGGCGGCGTGGGGGCATCGCCCGGGTGTCGTGTCGATGCAGCCCGGATGAACGACGGAAGATACGACGGCGGCCCCGCTCCCTCGAAGGGAACGGGGCCGCCGTCGGTCGACAATCAGCCCTTGTGGGCCTTGACTGCCTCGGTGAGCTGCGGCGCAACCTTGAACAGGTCGCCGACGATGCCGTAGTCCGCGATCTCGAAGATCGGGGCTTCCTCGTCCTTGTTCACGGCGACGATGGTCTTCGACGTCTGCATACCGGCGCGGTGCTGGATGGCACCGGAGATGCCGAGCGCGATGTACAGCTGCGGGGAGACCGTCTTACCGGTCTGACCGACCTGGAACTGGCCCGGGTAGTAGCCCGAGTCGACCGCGGCACGCGAAGCACCGACAGCGGCACCCAGCGAATCTGCGAGTTCCTCGACGACGGTGAACTTGTCGGCGCTGCCGACACCGCGACCACCGGAGACGACGACCGTCGCCTCGGTGAGCTCCGGGCGGTCGCCACCGACGATCGGATCACGCGAGGTGATCTTGACGGCGCCCTCGTCCTGGGCCGGAACCTCGACGGAAACCTTCTCGCCTGCACCGGCTTCGGGCTTCGCCTCGATGGCGCCCGGGCGGACCGAGATGACCGGGACGTCGCCGTTGGCCTTCGCCTCGACGGTGAACGCGCCACCGAAGATGGAGTGCACGGCACTGCCGTCGGACTTCACGTCGACGACGTCGACGAGCAGGCCGGAGCCGATGCGGGCAGCAAGACGTCCGGAGACCTCCTTGCCCTCGACGCTGGCGGCGGTGATCACCGCGGCCGGAGCTGCCGACTCGACGAGCGACGCGAGTACGTCGACCTTCGGGGTGATCAGGTAGCCGTCGATGTCATCCGACTCGGCGACGTAAATCTTGGCCGCGCCTGCGGCGGCGAGGCCCTCGGCGAGCTTGTCGGCGGTACCGGCGGGACCGGTGACCACTGCGGCCGGCTCACCGAGCGCGCGAGCGGCGGTGATGAGTTCGGTGCTGACCTTCTTGAGCGCACCCTCTGCGTGCTCGACGAGCACCAGTACTTCTGCCATGTCTAACTCTCCCTGTGTGTGTCTGCTGGTCTGTAGAGGGGCGCGATCAGATGATCTTCTGGCCCACGAGGTAGGCAGCGATCTTGCTGCCGCCGTCGCCCTCGTCGACGATGCGCTCACCAGCGGTACGCGGGGGCTTGGGGGTGGAGGCGGTGACGGTGGTGCCCGCGTTGGCGACACCGACGGTCTCCGGGTCGACACCGAGGTCGGCCAGCGTGTAGACGAGAACTTCCTTCTTCTTCGCGGCCATGATGCCCTTGAAGGAGGGGAAGCGGGGCTCGTTGATCTTCTCGGTGACGCTGACGATGGCCGGCAGGCTCGCCTCGAGGCCGAAGAGACCCTCGTCGGTCTCGCGCTCGCCGGTGACGGTGCCGTCGGTGACCGTGAGCTTGCGCAGCTGCGTGAGCTGCGGGATGCCCAGGTACTCGGCGATGATGGCCGGAACGGCGCCGACGCGGCCATCGGTGGCCTCGTTACCGGCGATGATCAGGTCGGCAGGTTCTTCGTTCTCGAACGTGATCTGTCCGAGCGCCGCGGCCAGCGTCCACGCGGTCTGCACCGCGTCGGAGCCGTGGAGGGCCGGGTCGTTGATGTGCACTGCCTTGTCGGCACCCATGGACAGGGCCTTGCGGATGGCGTCGGTGGCGCGGTCCGGACCTGCGGAGAGGACGGTCACCTCGCCGCCCTGAGCCTCCTTGATCAGGAGCGCTTCTTCGACGGCGCGCTCGTTGATCTCGTCGAGCACTGCATCGGCGGCCTCGCGGTCAAGCGTGTAGTCGCCGTCGGTCAGCTTGCGCTCGGACCACGTGTCGGGGACCTGCTTGATCAAAACAACGATGTTCGTCATGGGTCTTCGTCGACCTCCTGTGTGTTCTTGCGTGGTTATCGTGAGTCGCTCCGCGTGGGCCGAGCTCTCGCCTTCGATATTTCGTCGCACGATTGCTCTGCGACAGATTACCCCACGCTAAGTTACCCATCGGTAACTTGCGTGAAAGTCTCGTTCACCATAACGGCCGAAACCGCATTTCACCGCTGTGATGTAGACCACCTGGACGAGCGACCTTGCCGGGGGCACTAACCTCGCACCGGTGAGCGAATCATTTGTCGGCGACCGCGAGGACGCACCACTGCCCCTCACGGGCGAGCGGACCGTGCCCGGTATCCCCGAGGAGAACTACTGGTTCCGGCGGCACGAGGTCGTCTACCGCGACCTCCTCCCCCGCTGCGCGGGACGCCGGGTACTCGAGGCCGGATCCGGAGAAGGCTACGGCGCCAACATGATTGCCGATGTGGCACAGGGCGTTACCGGACTCGACTACGACATCTCCGCCGTCGAACACGTCCGCGCGCGGTACCCCCGGGTCGAAATGCTGCACGGCAATCTCGCGGAGCTTCCCCTCGGCGACGAATCCGTCGACACCGTCGTCAATTTTCAGGTGATCGAACACCTGTGGGACCAGGCCCAATTCCTGCGCGAGTGCTTCCGGGTGCTGACCCCCGGAGGGGAACTGCTCGTCAGCACACCCAACCGCATCACGTTCTCGCCGGGCCGCGACACGCCGCTGAATCCGTTCCACACCCGCGAACTCGACGCGGCCGAGCTGACCGAACTGCTCGAGGAGGCCGGATTCACCGTCGCCCTCATGACCGGCGTGCACCACGGCACGCGGCTGAAGGCCCTCGACACGAAGCACGGCGGCTCGTTCATCGGCGCGCAGATCGACCGTGCACTCGCCGGCGAACCGTGGCCCGAGGAACTGACCCGCGACGTCGAGGGCATCACCGTCGACGATTTCGCACTGCACGAAGGCGACATCGACGACAGCCTCGACCTGGTGGCCATCGCGGTGAAGGATCCTGTTCGGTGACCGAATCCGACAACCGCACCGGAGCGGGCGAAGCGACGGAACCGGGCATGTTCTGCCTGGTCCTGCACTCCCACCTGCCCTGGCTTGCCAACCACGGCCGCTGGCCCGTCGGCGAGGAATGGCTCTACCAGTCGTGGGCGGCGTCGTACCTCCCCCTCACCGCGATGTTGCGGCGGCTGTCCGACGAGGGTCGCTCGCATCTGCTGACCCTCGGCATCACCCCCGTTCTCGCAGCTCAGCTCGATGACCCGCACTGCCTCGCCGGGATGCACCACTGGCTCGGGAACTGGCAGATCCGCGCGCACGAGGCGGCAGGCATGCCCGACGACGCGCACCGCGAACTCGGTGCGCGCGAACACCGTGCGTCCGCCGCCGCCCTCGCCGACTTCGAGGTGCGCTGGCGCCACGGCGGCTCGCCAGTGCTGCGGGACCTCCTCGACCGAGAGTCGTTCGAACTGCTCGGCGGTCCGCTCGCCCACCCGTTCCAGCCGCTGCTCGATCCGCGGTTGCGGTCGTTCTCCCTCCGCGAGGGGCTCGCCGACGCCGCCGCCCGGTGGAACTGCACGCCGACAGGTATCTGGGGGCCCGAATGCGGGTACACCCCCGGCATGGAGACCGGATACGCCGAGGCCGGCGTCACGCATTTCATGGTCGACGGTCCCGCGCTGCGCGGCGACACCTCCCTCGGCCGGCCGGTCCGGGAGTCGGACGTGGTCGCGTTCGGACGCGATCTGCAGGTCAGCTACCGGGTGTGGTCGCCGAAGTCGGGTTACCCCGGCCACGGCGCCTATCGCGACTTCCACACGTACGACCACGCCACGGGACTCAAACCGGCCCGGGTCACCGGCCGCACGGTCGACTCGGCCGACAAGGCGCCGTACGACCCCGCCCTCGCGTCGGCGGCGGTCGACCGGCACGTGGCCGACTTCGTCGCCACCGTCCGCAAGCGGCTGCGCGACGAATCCGGCCGCATCGACCGGCCCGCACTCGTCGTCGCCGCGTTCGACACGGAACTGTTCGGGCACTGGTGGCACGAGGGCCCCGAATGGCTCGAGAAGGTGCTGCGCGCGCTGCCCGAGGCCGGGATCCGGGTCGGCACCCTCGACGACGCCCGCAGCCAGGGCTACGTCGGCGAACCCGTCCAGCTCGAGAACTCGTCGTGGGGATCCGGCAAGGACTGGCGGGTGTGGGCCGGCGATCAGGTCGCGGACCTGGTGCAACTCAACTCCGAGGTGGTCGGGACCGCACTCGATACCGTCGACAAGACCCACGACCACGACGCCGCCCCCGGACGTCCCGCGCTGCGAAACCGCGTGAACGACCAGATGCTGCGCGAGGCACTGATGACGGTGTCGAGCGACTGGGCGTTCATGGTCAGCAAGGATTCGGCGGCCGGGTACGCCCGCGACCGGGCACACAAGCACGCGCACGCCACCCGTGAGATCGCCGCCGCCGTGTCGGCGGGCAAGGAAGCGGCCGCGAGCAGACTCGCAGAGGGATGGAACCGCGCCGACGGCCTGTTTCCCGGGCTCGACGCGCGACGTCTGCCCGCCGGGGACCACCGGCTGACGGGCACCGAGGGAGGGGCGTCGTGAAGATCCTGATCGTGTCGTGGGAGTACCCACCCGTCGTGGTCGGCGGCCTCGGCCGCCACGTGCACCACCTGGCCACCGAACTCGCTGCCGCCGGACACGAAGTGGTGGTGCTGTCGCGGCGGCCGTCGGGCACCGACGCGTCGACCCATCCCACCGTCACCCACATCGAGGACGGCGTCCTGGTGGTCGCCGTCGCCGAGGACCCCGCGCACTTCGTGTTCGGCGAGGACATGCTCGCGTGGACGCTCGCGATGGGGCACGCGATGGTGCGGGCCGGCGTCGCACTGCACAAGCCGGGTGTCGGGGAAGGCTGGCATCCGGACGTGGTGCACGCGCACGACTGGCTGGTGGCGCATCCGGCCATCGCGTTGGCCGAATTCTACGACGTCCCTTTGGTTTCCACGCTCCACGCCACTGAAGCCGGACGGCACAGCGGCTGGGTGTCCGGTCGGATCAACCGGCAGGTGCATTCGGTGGAATGGTGGCTGGCCAACGAATCCGACGCGCTCATCACGTGTTCCGCGTCGATGCAGGACGAGGTGACCGCACTCTACGGTCCGCAGCTCCCGCCGATCACGGTGATCCGCAACGGAATCGACCTCACCACGTGGAGCTTCCGCGAGCGTGCGCCACGGTCCGGACCGCCGAAACTGCTGTTCGTCGGCCGCCTCGAATACGAGAAGGGCGTGCAGGACGCCATCGCCGCGCTCCCCCGCATCCGCCGCAGCCACCCCGGCACGACGCTGTCGATCGCCGGGGAGGGCACCCAGTTCACCTGGCTCTATCAGCAGGCCCGCACGCATCGCGTCGCCCGTGCCGTGAACTTCCTCGGCAACCTCGACCACGTCGAACTGCTCGGGTGGCTGCACGGCGCCGACGCCATCGTCCTGCCCAGCCGGTACGAGCCGTTCGGCATCATCGCGCTCGAGGCCGCCGCCTCCGGAACCCCCCTCGTCGCGTCCACCGCTGGCGGTCTCGGTGAAGCGGTCGTCGACGGCGAAACCGGCATGTCGTTCCAGCCGGGCGACGTCACCGGACTCACGTCCGCGGTCCGGGAGGTCCTCGACGACCCGGCCGGGGCGCAACAGCGTGCAGTCGCCGCCCGCGACCGCCTCACCGCCGATTTCGACTGGCACAAGGTGGCCGAGGAGACCGTCCACGTCTACGCGGGCGCCAAACGTCGCGTGCGGCATCCGCTGGCGCGGCCGGAGATTCCCGAGCGCCCCCTGCCCGGACGCTGAGCCTGGCGCTGACCGGGCGAATGTACCGTTCGGCGCGTTCGGTGCGCGAGCGATACATTCGCCGCTCAGTTCGTGCGGGCCCGCCTGATCCGGATCGGACCCCGAGCCGAGTCCGGATCCACCACATCACCCTTCTGGGTGATCTCGACTTCGCCGGCGGCGGCCAGACGCCGCGCGGCCTCCCGCACCGACTCCATGAGGGGCCGCCAGTCGCCGGGGGCGACGGCTCGCGCGACGTCCGACGGGCAAATGCTCGCGGTGTCGGCCCGGGCGTCGAGGAGCGCCCGGATGCGGTCCTCGAGTTCGCCGTCCGCCGAGGTCATGCTGCCGACTATGCCACCGCGCCGCTCAGTTCTCCTGCGCCGCCTTCTTGCGAGCGATGTCTTCGAGGGCCGCGATGTACTTCGCGCGGTCCGCCGCGCCCGCCTCCCACTCCGCCTTGCGGTTCTTCACGGCCTTGGCCGGCGACCCGACGGCAATGCTGAAATCGGGGATATCGCCCTTCACGACGGCGTGCGCACCGAGAACGCAGCCGCGCCCCACGCGCGTGTTGCGCAGGACCGTCACCTTGGCCGCCACCCACGTGTCGGGACCGATGCGGACCGGGCCCTTCACGATGCCCTGATCTTTGATCGGGACATTCACGTCGTCCATGCGGTGGTCGAAGTCGGTGATGTAACACCAGTCCGCCACGAGCGTCGACGCACCGATCTCGATGTCCAGGTACGTGTTGACGACGTTGTCCTTGCCGAACACCACCTTGTCGCCGATGCGCAGCGAACCCTCGTGGCAGCGGATGGCGTTGCCGTCGCCGATGTGCACCCACCGGCCGATCTCGAGCCGGGACAGGTCGGGGGTCGAATGGATCTCCACCCGCTTGCCGAGGAACACCATGCCGCGCAGGATCACGTGCGGGTTGGCGAGCTTGAATTTCGCGAGCCGGTAGTACCGCACCAGGTACCACGGCGTGTACGCCTTGTTCGCCAGCACCCATCGCAGCGAGGCGCGTGTCAGGAAGCGGGCCTGCTCGCTGTCGCTCCGCCGGGATCCTCGCCACCTCGTACGCAACGGTGCGCCCCACATGCTCGTCATAGCCTGTCAGCCTACGTTCACCGCCCGTACCCCCGTTCGGGTGCGTCCGGACTCCGACACCGCCATCGGGGTGTGACGCTGGCCCCGCCTCGGGGCGTGTGCTCGGCCCCGCCTCGGGGCGTGTGCTCGGCCCCGCCTCGGGGCGTGTGCTCGGCCCCGCCTCGGGGCGTGTGCTCGGCCCCGCCTCGGCGGGATAGTCTCTGGGCCGAGCGTTATCGAAGACGAGGAGATGTAATGCGGCGGGTCCTACGTTCGTCAGTACTGGCGCTGGCGACGATCTCGACTGTCGTCCTCAGCGGCTGCAGCAGCGGACCGCAGGTCGACGACATCTTCTCGGCAGGCGGGTGGCCCGGCATGCACGCCGACGCCCGCAACAGCGACACCAGCCCCGTCACCGGTTCCCGCGACCTCTCCTTCGCATGGTCGCGCCCGCTCGGCGGCCCTGTCGCGAACTACGCGTCCGTGGCGGCGAGCGGCCAGATCTTCGTCACCGCGCGCACCGAGAAGGGCTGCAACCTCTTCTCCTACCAGATGGACAGCGGCCGCAAACGCTGGTGCCGGCAACTCGCCCCCGGCGCCGTGGCGTCCACACCGGTCGTCGACGGCGCCGCCAACGTGTACGTCGGCGAGGACGGCGCCATCAACTCGTTCAACGAGTACGGCCAGCTGCGTTGGCGCACACCGGTGGTCGGGACCCCGCTGTCCGCGCAGTTCACCGGCGACGGCAACCTCCTCTTCATCACCCAGCTCGGCCAGATCAACGTCGTGAACACGCAGAACGGCCAGAAGGTCGTGGCGCCCTACGATCTCGTGCCGCCGCCCTCCCCCGTCGACGGTGCCAACATCGACATCCTCCCCGACGACAAGGGCCTCCGCGGCTGCTTCTTCGGCGCCCCCGACTGCCCGGTGGCGAACATGCCCGCCATCGACCTCGAGTCCGGCAAGTTCTACTTCACGCTCTTCGCGCCCGGCGCACCCCAGGCCGAACTCGTCGCGATGAAGTACTCCGGCGGCGACAACCCGGCGATCACCCAGGAATGGTCCAGCGACACTCTGCCGGGCGGCAGCGCGTCCAGCCCCGACCTGTCGGCCGACGGCTCCGTCGTCTACGCCAACGACAACTGGGGAACGATGTGGGCGATCGACTCGGCGACCGGTGATCCGAAGTGGAGCTACGACATCGGGTACGCCGCGGCAGGCAGCCCGTCGACGTCCGCGGACGGTCTGATCATCCCCGCCGGTGGTCCCGACGGCCACCTGCTGGCACTGCAGGACAAGGGCGATCACGCCGAACTCGTCTGGGAGCGGAAGGATCTGCTGCAGCTGGGTGTCCCGGTGCAGACGGCCGGGTCCACCGGGTACGCGGTGGTCCGCGAGGGCACGGACGGACTGGCGATGCTCACGTTCGACACCGGAACCGGCGAAACCCTCGACCAGGAGACCCTGCCCGGGGCGAAGGGGTTCACGGTCGGCACGTCCGTCGGGCCGAAGGGCGAAGTGCTCACGCCCACCCTGCTCGGGGAGCTGTTCGTCCTCCGCTGACCCGTGAGTACTTCTTAACCGCGGGCGGTTGAGAAGTACTCACGGGCGCGAAGCGCAAATGAAGGCGACGCCGGCCCGGCCGATCCGCGTGATCACCACACTGAGCGAACGGCTTCCACGCAGCTTCAGCTTGGGCCGCAGGACCGCGGGGTCGACGTCGACGCCGCGCACCAGGATTTCCGCCACACCGCAATCGTGACGGGCCAGTTCCTGCCGCAGCGACTTCTCCGAATACTTCACCTGGTCGAGGATGCGGAAGCCCCGCACGCCGTCAGGAACGGAATCGCCGGTGAGATAGGCGATCCGGGGATCCAGCTGCCACAGTCCGTGCCGGGCCGCGTAATGCCGCACCAGGCCCGCGCGCACGACGGCGCCGTCCGGGTCGACGATCCATTCCCCCGGCGCGCGTTCGGGGATGTCGTCGTCCTCGGCGTCCGTCACCGTCCACGCGGTTCCGTCGGAGCCGAGGACGCTCGCCCGCCGCGTGACACCGGCGCCGGACAGCCCCGGCGACCACAGGCAGGCCTCGCGCACACCGCCGTCGAGGGACACCACCTCCACCTCGCCGTCCCAGCCGAGCCGGTCGAAATCGAGTCCGGGGGCGCACTTCACGGCCAGATCGCGTCCGCGGTACGCGTCGATCAGATCGGGGAGCGGCGGTTCCAGCGCGGCGGGATCGTGCGTGCGCCTGCCACCGGACCGTCGCGCCGGATCCGCGAGCACGACGGTGCCGCGGGTGCACGGGACGAGCGCGTCGGCGCGCACAACCGTCGCCCCAGGAACGTTGTGCCGCGCCATCAGGAGGCGGACGGGGTCGAGGTCGCTGCCGATCACCGTCGCCGCCGTCCCGACCACCGCGTCGAGTTCGGCACCGATCGAGCAGGTGACGTCGTGGACGTTCCGGTCCGACAGCCGCGACGCACGATGTGCGGCGACCGCACGCGGCGTCGCCTGTTGCAGAGCGTCGTCGGTGAAGAACCAGTTTTCGGTGCCGGGTAGTTTGGCGGCCGCCTTCCGTCGCAGCAGCACGGTCTCCACCAGCAACGCCACGTGTGAGCCGAAACGTGTACGCGCCCGGCCGATGTCGGCCAGGCGCGTCGACGCGGTCAGGGCGAGGGCGTCCACTTCCGCGAGAGCGTCTGCCCCGTCCGCACTCTGCAGGAACTCCACGTCCCCGGGAGTGAACGCATAACCCAATTCAGTTGCCGGGCTTCACGCCGGTGATCATGACGTTGTAGAAGAATCCACGCGGCACCACGTGCCGGAGAAGCTTCTCGTCGACCCAACTGAGCGTCTTCCATCCGGTGAACGCGAAACGTCCCCAGCCCCAGCCCAGCTTCTCCGGGGGCACCGCGGCCTCGAACGTGCGGACGGGCCACCCGAGCAGAGCGGCGGCGAATTCCTCGGTGGCCGCGTGAACCTGCTCGGCGCCTGCCGACTTCGCGATCTTCTCGAGGTCGCTCGGATCGAATGTGTGGAGGTCGACGACGGCCTCGAGCGCAGCCGCGCGCGAGGACTCGTCCAGTTCCGCCTGCGGGCGACGCCAGTCGGCGAGGAACGGCAACTTGGTGACCCGGGTGGTGACCTCCCACGTCGCGCGACCCAGCCAGCGGGCGTAGAAGTTGCCGATCGTGGTCGGCTCACCGGCGAACACGAAACGCCCGCCCGGCTTGAGGACGCGCAGAACCTCGCGCAGCGACTGCTCGACGTCCGGGATGTGGTGCAGGACCGCGTGTCCCACGACGAGGTCGAACGTGTCGTCCTCGTACGGGATGGTCTCGGCGTCGGCGACGCGGCCGTCGACGGACAGTCCGAGACCCTCGGCGTTGCGGAGCGCGACCTTCACCATGCCGGGCGACAGGTCGGTGACCGAACCGGTCTTCGCGACTCCGCCCTGCATCAGGTTGAGGAGGAAGAATCCGGTGCCGCAGCCCAGTTCGAGCGCCCGCTCGTAGGGCAGCGGCTGATCGCCCGCGACGGCGTCGAAACGTCCGCGCGCGTAGTCGATGCACCGCTCGTCGTACGAGATCGACCACTTCTCGTCGTACGTCTCGGCTTCCCAGTCGTGGTACAGCACCTGGGCCAGTTTGGTGTCCTTCAGCGCAGCCTGGACCTCTTCGGCGGTGGCGTGCGGATGAGGAGCTGGGTCGTCATGGGCGCTTGCAGTCATGCGGCAAATCCTACTCGCTGGTAAGAGTGAACAGGTTCTAGTTTCGGGCTTCAGACTACTCGCCCGTGAACTGAGCCTTACCCGGGCCGTTCTCGATGAACGATTCCATCCCGATCTTGCGGTCCCGGGTGGCGAACAGCGCGGTGAACAGCTGACGCTCCACCGCCAGCCCGGTGCCCAGGTCGACGTCCAGCCCGCGGTCGACGGCCGCCTTGGCCGCGGCCAGTGCGCGGCCCGCCCCCTTCGTGAACTGCGACGCCCAGGTGCGTGCCGCCTCGTACACGTCGTCCGGCGCCACGACCTCGTCGACCAGACCGATCGCCAGGGCCTCCTCGGCGTCGACGAACCGGCCCGTGAACAGCAGATCCTTGGCCTTCGACGGTCCGATCAGCCGGGCAAGACGCTGGGTGCCACCGCCTCCGGGAATGATGCCGAGCAGGATCTCCGGCACGCCGAGCTTCGCGTTGTCGCCCACGATGCGCCGATCGGCCGACAGCGCAACCTCCAGGCCGCCGCCGAGCGCGTACCCCGTGATGGCGGCAACGGTGGGCTTCGGAATCTCGGAGACCGCCGCGAGGTCGGACTGCAGGTCGCCGATCACGTCGGCCATCTGCCCGAACGTCATCTCGGACATTTCCTTGACGTCCGCGCCCGCGGCGAAGACCTTCTCGCCGCCGTAGACGATGACGGCCTTCACGTCGGAATTGACGGTCGCCTCTCGCGCAGCCGCCCGCAACTCCTGCTGAACCTGACGGTTCAGAGCGTTCATCGGGGGGCGCGCGAGCCGGATCGTGCCGATGCCTTCGGATACCTCGAGGGTGACAAACTCAGCCATGAGGCAAAAGGCTACTTGTCTGCCTCCGACCCGGTTTCGCGGCCCGCCCCATCGCGATCAGCCGCGTGACGCCCACGGATGCGGACCGGCTTCGTAGTAGCCGTCCTGTCCCGGGAACTCGACGCGGAGCTGCTCCTCGCCGGTGATCAGCGTCGGCAGGATCACCGGGATCTCGGGCTCCGCGGCCAGCACGTCCGCGACCGACCCGAACGCGCTGAGCGCCGTGAGCTGACTCCACGTCGGCGGCAGCAGGATGCTTCCGCCGCCCTGCCAGTGCGCGAGCGCCGCGGCCGGACTCTGCCACTGCACCTCCTCGGCCTCGGACGTCGCGCCGTCCGCGATCTGGCCGTGCGGCGATGCGGCGACGAAGAAGCGCGTGTCGTAGCGGCGACCCTCGCCGACCGGGGTGATCCAGTTGGCCCAGGGCCGCAGCAGATCGGCCCGCAGGACGAGGTTCTCGCGTTTGAGGAAGTCGCTGAACGACAGTTCGCGTGTCTCGAGCTGCGTACGGGCCTGGGCGTACCGCGACGTATCCGCCACGACCGTGTCCGCGCTCGGTCCCGCGAGGAGCACGCCACATTCCTCGAACGTCTCGCGCACCGCCGCGCACACGAGCGCCTTCGCGCGCGCCGCGTCGGTGGAGAACCGCCCGGCCCACCAGTCGACGGACGGTCCCGCCCAGTCGACCTCGGCCTCGGCGTCGGACGGGTCGACGCCGCCGCCGGGGAACACGGTCATTCCGCCGGCGAACGCCATCCCCTTCACCCGGCGGAGGAGGAACACCTCGATGCCGGACGCCGCGGCACCTGCCGCGGCGTCACGGATGAGAATGACGGTGGACGCGTCCTTGGGCGCCACGTCGGTACTGTCGCGGGGCGTCTGCTCTTGCTTCGAGACCATGCCTCGGAACCTACGCCGACGGGTGACGCGCGTCGCAGTCGGTCCCCGGTCCTCAGCCTCTCCGATGCGCGCCGGGGACGCGGGTCCGCCGCGCGAAGAACCGGCCGTCCACCTTGTCCAGGCTGATGGACTGGCTGAACGCCTCGCTGAGGTTCTCGGCCGTGATGACCTGGTCCAAGAGCCCCTGCGAGACCACCGCCCCCTCCTTGAGGAGCATGGCGTGGGTGAATCCCGGCGGGATCTCCTCGACGTGGTGGGTGATGAGGACCGTCGCGGGGGCGTCGGGGTCGGCGGCGAGGTCGGTGAGGCGCGCGACCAGTTCCTCGCGCCCACCGAGGTCGAGACCGGCGGCGGGCTCGTCGAGCAGCAGCAGTTCCGGGTCGGTCATCAGCGCACGGGCGATGAGGACGCGCTTGCGCTCGCCCTCGGACAGCGTGCCGTAGGTGCGCTTGGCGAGGTGTTCGGCGCCGAGGCTCTCGAGCATCTCTACGGCACGATCGGTATCCATGTCGTCATAACGCTCACGCCACCGCCCGAGCACCGCGTAGCCGGCGGAGACGACGAGATCGCTCACGACCTCCTCGGACGGCACCCGGTTGGCGAGCGCCGAGGAGGACAGTCCGATCCGCGGCCGGAGTTCGTTGATGTCGACGCGGCCGAGCCGCTCACCGAGGAGGTAGGCGCTTCCGCTCGTGGGATGCAGTTCGGCGGCCGCGATGCGGAGCAACGACGTCTTCCCTGCCCCGTTCGGCCCGAGGACGACCCATCGTTCGTCGAGTTCCACCTTCCAGGTGACCGGGCCCACCAGAGTGTTGCCCCCGCGGCGGAGGAGAACGTCGTCGAATTCGATGAGGAGATCAGGATCAGGTTCATGCACGGACCCATCTTCCCGCACATCTTCCGGGCATTCACGGCAGGATCAGTTGCGTGTCGCCTCACATCGATCCGTACCCCGGCGAGATGTCGTCTCTCCCGCCGAGTCTGCGGCTGCCCGGGTCGCCGTTTCCCCTGGGAGCGAAAGTGCGTGGCACCGGAACGCAGTTCGCGGTTCACGCCCCCGACGCCGAACTGGTACAGGTGTGCCTGATTTCGGAGGAGGGCGACGAGACCCGGATCGACCTGGTCCAGCGGACGTACGGCATCTGGCACGGCATCGTCGAGGGTGTCGGCGCGGGGCAGCGCTACGGCTACCGCGCGCACGGTCGCTGGGATCCCGCGTGCGGCGTGCGCCTCAACCCCGCCAAACTACTTCTGGATCCGTGGGCCACACGCATCACCGGCGAACTCGGCGACCACGAGGCGCTGCTCTCCCACGACGGCGACCCGTTCGGCGGCCCGTCGCTCATCGACAGCCTCGGCCACACACCACTGTCGGTGGTGACGGCCGATCACGCCCGCACGAGCGGACCGCGGATCGAAAGGCCGTGGGAGGAAACCGTTGTCTACGAACTCCACGTGGGGTCGTTCACGGCGCGGCACCCCGACGTGCCGCCGCGGTACCGCGGAACGTATCTGGGTCTCGCCGAACCGGCCGTCGTCGGTCATCTCGTGCGCCTCGGGGTGACCGCGGTCGAACTGCTCCCGGTGCAGGCGTACGTCTCCGAGGCCACCGTGCGCTCGCGGGGCATGCGCAACCACTGGGGATACTCCACCGCAGCGTTCTTCGCCCCCCACCCGGGGTACGCGGTCGTGCCCGGCGAGGAGATCACCGAGTTCCACACGATGGTCGACGCGCTGCACGCCGCGGGGATCGAGGTCGTCCTGGACGTGGTCTACAACCACACCTGCGAGCAGAGCGTCGACGGCATCAGCCTCAGCTGGCGCGGCCTCGACGCCCCCGGCTACTACCTTCTCGATACCGAGGGGCGCGACATCGATCTCACCGGTTGCGGGAACACGGTCGACGCGCAGTCGCCCGTCGTCGTCCGGATGATCGGCGACAGCCTGCGTTACTGGGCGCACGAGATGGGGGTCGACGGCTTCCGGTTCGACCTCGCGTCCGCGCTCGGCCGGCCCGGCGGCGGCCGATTCGATTCGCGCGCTTCGATCTTCTCCGCGATCACCGCGGATCCCGTTCTCACGCGCTGCAAACTGATCGCCGAACCGTGGGACGCCACGCCCGATGGATACCGGGTCGGGCAATTCGGCTCTCAGTGGTCCGAGTGGAACGACAAGTACCGCAATACCGTTCGACGGTTCTGGAACGGCGGCACCGGGGTGCGCGAACTCGCCTCCCGGGTGGCGGGCTCGGAGGACGTCTTCGGCACCCGGCGCCCCTGGGCCACCGTCAATTTCGTCACTGCCCACGACGGGTTCACCGCCGCCGACCTCGTGTCGTACACCCGCAAACGCAACGAAGCCAACGGCGAGGACAACCGGGACGGCGCCGATCACAACGACTCCGTCGACCACGGCGTCGAAGGCCCCACCGACGACCCGGCGGTCACCGGGGCGCGGTCCCGGCACGTCCGCGCGCTGCTGGCCACCCTCGCCCTGTCCACCGGCACACCGATGTTCACCGCGGGCGACGAATTCGGTCACACCCTGGGCGGCAACAACAACGCGTACTGCGTCCCCGAAGGCACCTCGCCTGAAGATTCCTGGCCGCTCGACTGGAGCGCCGGGGACCCGGCCCTTGTCGCGTTCGTCACCCGGGCCCTCAACCTCCGGCGCGCCTCCCCCGCCTTGCGTCAGCCGGAATTCTTCGAGGGCAGGCGCACACCCACCGGCCATCCCGACCTCGTGTGGTTCGGCGCGGACGGCGCCGAGATGGACGATTCGGCGTGGCACGACGACTCCCGGCGCACCCTGCAGGCGTGGATCGACGGTTCCGACATCCGCTCCCACACCGAGGACGGGCACCAGCTCACCGACGACAGCTGGCTTCTCGTCTTCCACTCGGGCGGGCCTGCCGCGATCACCCTGGGGTGTCCCGAATGGTTCTACGGGACGGTGCTCGCCGAGTTCGACTCGGCCTCACCGGACGGAGCACCGGCACCGGGCGGCCCGATCTCCGGCGACTCCACGGTCGCGGTGTCCGGTCCCGCACTGCTCGTCTTCCGCGCGGTCGGGTAGATGCCGCCGAAACGCATCATCAACTGGATGAGCGGGCCGATGCCCAGCGCGTAGACGACGGTGCCCACCCCGACGGTGCCGCCGAGCACCCAGCCGGTGGCCAGCACGGTCACCTCGATCGACGTGCGGATCACCCGCACCGACAGCCCGGTCCGCGCAACCAGGCCGGTCATGAGGCCGTCCCGCGGGCCCGGGCCCATTCCCGCACCGATGTACAGCACGGTGGCGAGCGCGTTGAGGACGACACCACCGAGCATCACCGCGATCCGCACGGCGAGGGAGTCGGCGGGTTCGAGCCATGCCAGCGACGTGTCCACCGACACCGCGATGACCACCACGTTGGCGACCGTGCCGAATCCCGGTTTCTGGCGGATCGGGACCCAGAGTGCGAGCACCAGAACGCCGGTCAACGCGGTCACGGCACCGAAACTGAGGGGTGTGCGACCGGCAACGCCCTGATGGAACACGTCCCACGGATCGAGGCCGAGGCCGGCGGTGATCATCATGGCCATCGAGAAGCCGTACAGCCACAGTCCGGCGAACAGTGCGATCAGGCGTCGAGCGAGCATGACCACCAGTCTGTCGTGAACCAGGGCGGTACCCCATAGCCAGGACGGCGTTACTGGACTGTCGACGCGTCGGCCGCTGCTCTCAGGGGCAGGCGATCACGGTCATGGATCCGGGTGCCACCTCGGTGAAGCCGGCGTCGCGCACCGCGATCGCCCTGCCCCGCACCACCTCGATGGTCAGCGTCTCCCACAATCCGACGTCGGCGTCACGCACGGCGCAGCGGTAGCCGGTGGCCGCCCAGGCGCGGGCCTGTTCGGTGGTCATCGCGCCGGCGAGCAGCATCGAGGCGTGACCGACCTGCGCGGCGGCCTTTCCGACCGTCATGTCCAGGACGGAGTTGATCCACAGCACCGGAACGCCGTCGGGAATCTCCCCGGGGTCGTCGTGGTCGAGGTCGGTGCCGCCGATCTGCAGCTTTCTGATGCGCGGATCGAGCGCGCCCACGGCAACGGGCACGAGGGCGCGGGCCTGTGCACCGTCGACATCGACGGTGATCCCGTCGACCTCCTGTGCCGCCCGCCAGCCGGCTCCCCGGGCCCTCCGCGACACCTTGCGGATCCGGGACCCCACCCAAGCGAGGTAGTCCGCCTGCCACGGTCCGGGCGCGCCCGTCTCGTCGGCGCCGACTCGCGGGTCGAGGCACAACGCCACCGTCGCAGTCGCGGCTGCCTCCAGCAGCGCACTGCGCGGCGGAGGGTCGGCCTTCGGGATGTGCAGCACGATCGGCATGGCGAGGACCTGCGCCGGGTCGTCCGGATCCGGCCGGCCGCCGTATCCGGCCGCGAGGACGGCGTGACGCGCCGCCCACCCGGAATCGGCACCGGCCTCCCCGGTGACCGCGGCGCGGCACGATTCCGTCACGGCAGCGGGACGCGTCGCACCACGCCGTCCACCGCGTCGGCGGCCTCGACCTCGTCGCGGGTGACCCCGAGGATGAACAGCACGGCGTCGAGGAAGGGGTGCGACAGGGCGGTGTCCGCGACCTCCCGCAGCGCGGGCTTGGCGTTGAACGCGATTCCCAGGCCGGCCGCGTTGAGCATGTCGATGTCGTTGGCGCCGTCGCCGACCGCCACCGTCTGCTCCATCGGGACGCCGACCTGACCGGCGAACTTGCGCAGCGCGGTCGCCTTCGCCGCCCGGTCGACGATGTCGCCGATCACCCGGCCGGTGAGCTTGCCGTCTACGATCTCGAGCGTGTTGGCCTGCACGAAGTCGAGTTCCAGTTCGTGGGCCAGGCCCTCGATGACCTGCCGGAAACCGCCGGACACCACACCGCAGTGGAAGCCGAGCCTGCGGAGCGTCCGGATGGTGGTGCGGGCGCCCGGTGTCAGCTCGAGACCGTCCGCGACGTCGTCGATCACCGACGCGTCGAGGCCGGCGAGGGTCGCGACCCGCTGGTGCAGGGATTCGGTGAAGTCGATCTCCCCGCGCATCGCCGACTCGGTGACGGCGCGCACCTCGTCCTCGACACCGGCGCGGGCGGCGAGCATCTCGATGACCTCACCCTGGACGAGCGTCGAGTCGACGTCGAACACGATGAGCCGCTTGGCGCGACGGGCCAGGCCCCCGCGTTCGACCGCGATGTCGACGTTCTCCCGCACGGCCACCTCGGCCAGCACGGTGCGCAGGCTCTTGTCCGCCTCCGCCGTGCCGGGAGCGCTCACGAGGAGTTCGAGGCCCGTCACCGGGTAGTCGGCGACTCCGCGGATCGAGTCGATGTTGACCCCGAGGGTCGCCATCTCCCGGGCCACCGAACGCAGCGCGCGAGCCGACACGGGGCTGCCGAGGACGACCACGGCGTGCGTGGACAGCGACTGCCTGCCGGGATCCGCGCCGATCTCGACGTCGACCGACATCCCGACGGTGGCCATCGCCTCCTCGAGTTCCTCCTGCAGCGCCTCGCCGTTCTCGGGGCACGCCACGAGGACGCCGAGGGTCAGTCGCCCACGAATCACCACCTGCTCCACGTCGAGAAGGCTCACGTCGTGGCGGGAGAGCGACCCGAAGAGCACCGAGGTGACGCCGGGTCGGTCGGGGCCCGTCACGGTCACCAGGACAGTGGTGTCAGCTGCACCCACCGATGTACTCCGATCATGTTGCTCGCGCGGCTTGTCCGGCACCCATTGTGCCAAGTCAAAGGCCCCGCCCGTTGCTGGGGCGGGGCCTTTCTCAAACTGATGTGTCAGCGGCCGGTGTCGGTGCCGGGGTCGCCTTCGTCGCCGATGGTCAGCGGCTCGTGGCGTTCCTTCTCGAGCACGGTGCTGGCGTGCTTGCCACCGTGGCCCGGTCCGACGTGCGCCTCGGCCTTCATCCGCTCGACCATGTGCGGGTAGTGCAGCTCGAACGCGGGGCGCTCGGAGCGGATGCGCGGCAGCTCGGTGAAGTTGTGCCGCGGCGGCGGGCAGCTGGTGGCCCACTCGAGGGAGTTGCCGTAACCCCACGGGTCGTCGACAGTGACGACCTCGCCGTATCGGTAGCTCTTGAAGACGTTCCAGATGAACGGCAGCGTCGAGGCACCGAGGACGAACGCGAAGATCGTCGAGAACGAGTTGAGGAACGTGAAGCCGTCCGAGGGCAGGTAGTCGGCGTAGCGACGGGGCATGCCTTCGTTACCCAGCCAGTGCTGGACGAGGAACGTGCCGTGGAAGCCGATGAACGTGGTCCAGAAGTGCCACTTGCCGAGACGCTCGTCCATCATGCGACCGGTCATCTTCGGGAACCAGAAGTAGATGCCCGCGTAGGTGGCGAACACGACGGTGCCGAAGACCACGTAGTGGAAGTGGGCGACCACGAAGTAGGTGTCCGTGACGTGGAAGTCCAGCGGCGGGCTCGCGAGGATGACGCCCGACAGACCACCGAAGAGGAACGTGATGAGGAAGCCGATCGAGAACAGCATCGGCGACTCGAACGTCAACTGGCCCTTCCACATGGTGCCGATCCAGTTGAAGATCTTCACACCCGTCGGGACGGCGATCAGGAACGTCATGAACGAAAAGTACGGGAGCAGCACGGCGCCGGTGGCGTACATGTGGTGAGCCCACACCGCGATGGAGAGCGCGGCGATCGCCAGCGTCGCGTAGACCAGGCCGCTGTAACCGAACACGGGCTTACGGCTGAAGACGGGGAAGATCTCCGAGACGATTCCGAAGAACGGCAGCGCGATGATGTACACCTCGGGGTGACCGAAGAACCAGAACAGGTGCTGCCACAGCAGCACACCACCCGTGGCCGGGTCGAAGATGTGGCCACCGAGGTGACGGTCGACGAACAGACCCATGAACGCGGCGGTCAGCAGCGGGAACGCCAGCAGAATCAGAATGCTGGTGATGAAGATGTTCCACGTGAAGATCGGCATCCGGAACATCGTCATGCCGGGGGCACGCAGGCAGATGACGGTGGTGATCATGTTGACACCACCGAGGATGGTGCCGAGGCCGGCGACCGCGAGGCCCATGACCCAGAGGTCGGCGCCGACGCCCGGGGAGTGCAGCGCACTCGTCAGGGGCGTGTAGGCGGTCCAGCCGAAGTCGGCGGCACCACCGGGGGTGATGAAGCCCGCGGTCGTGATGATCGCGCCGAACACGTACAGCCAGTAGCTGAACGCGTTGAGTCGCGGGAACGCCACGTCGGGGGCGCCGATCTGCAGCGGCAGGATGTAGTTGGCGAACCCGAACACGATCGGCGTCGCGTACAGCAGCAGCATGATCGTGCCGTGCATCGTGAACAGCTGGTTGAACTGCTCGTTCGACAAGAACTGCATACCGGGCACAGCGAGCTCGGCGCGCATCATCAGGGCCATGAGACCACCGATGAGGAAGAACGCGATCGAGGTCGTCAAGTACATGATTCCGAGCACCTTGGGGTCGGTGGTCGTAATCATTTTGAAGATGAACGAGCCCTTGGGTCCCTGCCGCGGCGGGTAAGGCCTGGCTGCAGCTATCGCGGGGACTGGCTGGGGCGCTACGGCAGTCACTGATCCTCCTGAATGCGCGTCCGACCCCGGGCTGCGAGGCGAACGGTCTCTGGCTTGCGCTCATCGAATCGTAGACCGTGCCCTCTGCGGCCTCCGACTGGGTCCTACCCACTGTCGTACTTACCCGGACTCAGAGCAAACCGGGGCGCGGGCGACCTGCGGTTTGTTCCACCGGGGAGCACCGGGGAGTGCTCACTGTCACGCAGTCCGGCGTGTCGCGTGGGGACGGTCGAGGCGGTCCCGCGGAGGCTCCGGCACGCCGGAACCGGGCTGTTAAGGTTTCGCTCACCTAACTTCTATCAGGAGCTCCATGTGAACGTTCTCTCCCGCCGCCGGGTAGTCGCCGGCGCGGTCGCGCTGGCCGCGGCAGCCACCCTCTCGATCACGTCCTGCTCCAGCAGCGACGACTCCGCCGCCGCCGGCACCACGTCGTCGCCCGGGCAGTTCCCCCGCACCGTCGACCACTTCCGCGGCAGCACCGAGATCCCGGCCGCACCGCAGCGCATCGTGGCACTCGACAACAGCTTCACCGACGCCGTCCTCCTCCTCGAGGCGCCCCTGGTCGGGTACGTCGACTACCGCGAGCCCGGCCTGCCCGACTACCTCGGCACCACCCGCGACGAGTACGCGGCAGACGCGAAGTCGGTGGGCAAGGTCAGCAGCGCGAGCCTCGAGCAGATCGCCGCGCTGCAACCCGACCTGATCATCTCCGCCGAGGTGCGCGACGGAAAGAACTACGAGCAACTGTCGGCGATCGCGCCGACCATCTTCACCGAGACGACCGGGCCCACGTGGAAGGACAACATCCGGCTCGTCGGAAAGGCGCTCGGCAAGGAAGAACTCGCGGAGCAGAAGATCGGTTCCTACGAGGAGCGGGCCGCCTCGGTCGGCGCGGAGATCAACGGCACGGCGTCGAATCCGGTGATCTCGGTCGTCCGGTTCGCGGGCGAGCCGACGGCACGCCTCTACCGCACCAGCTCGTTCAGCGGGATCGTTCTCGCGGACGCCGGGCTGGCACGTCCGCAGAGCCAGGGCCCCGATCCGGCCGACCCGGACAACATCATGCAGGCCGTCAGCCCCGAACTGATCAGTGAGGCGGAGGCCGACGTCATCTTCATCAGCACCTGGCAGGACCCGGCAGGCAAGAGCGCCGAAGCGGCGAAGCCGTTCCTGGAGAGCCCGCTGTGGCAGACGCTGAAGGGACGCAAGGTCGACGTCGACGACGCCCGCTGGATGACGCCGGTCAGCGTCCAGGGCGCGCACCTGATCCTCGACGACCTGTCGGACACGTTCGGGGTGGACAAGCACAGCGGCTAACCTGAACGCGCCCGCACACACAGGAAGTCGCCGAATTGTCCCCTCGTAGGTTTTCCGCCCGCCGCGCGTCCACCGGTCTGGTCGCTGCCGTCGCCGCGCTCGCGCTGGCCGGCTGCTCTCAACCGTCCGACGACGATCCCGCAGCGTCCATCGTCCGGACCACCACGCAGATCGCCGGAGCCGGCGTGGTCGGCATCGAGCGGGACACCACGACGGCCTGCGCCGAGCGGGCCCCGGTCGACGCCGCACTCGCGGCCGGCTCGACGCACCGGGTGGTCCACACGAAGGGCGAGAGCGACGTCCCGTCCGATCCGCAGCGGATCGTGGTCCTCGACAGCGCCGCGCTGGACGCGGTGTGCGCCCTCGGCCTGTGGGAGAACGTGGTCGGCGCGGCAACCCTCGACGGCGAGTCGCCGCAGCCCGGCTACCTCGGCACCGGCGTCTCCGAGATTCCGAGCGTCGGATCCGTGGACGCCCCGGACGTGAACAGGATCGCGCAGGCGGACCCGGACCTGATCCTCGGATCGAGTCCGGCGTCCGACCAGCTGTACGGCACGCTCTCCCCCATCGCGCCCACCGTGTTCGTCGGCTCCGACCCCGTGTACTGGAAAGCGCAGTTCCTCCTCGCCGGCAACGCGATGGGCCGGGCCGACGCAGCGACCGCGGCACTCGAGCAGTACCAGCAGGGCGCGAAGCAACTCGGCATCGACATCGATGCCGCGCAGACACAGGCGTCCGTCGTGCGTTTCGACGCCGACAGCATGGAGGTCGAGGGCCCGGCCACGTTCGCGGGCCAGGTCCTCACCGACGCCGGGGTGCGGCGGCCCGCCTATCAGAACCTCGACGGCGCCGTCACCGAACCGATCTCCGAAGCCGACATCGACCAGGCCGAGGGCGACCTCATCTACGCCGTCCTGGACGGCAAGGACGGCACCGCGCACGCGGAGGACGTCATGTCCGGGGAGGCCTGGGAAGACCTCGAGGCCGCCCGCGACAAACGGGTCTTCGCCGTCGAGGGTGACGTGTGGGGCGGAAACGGCGTCGTCGCCGCGCGCGCAATGCTCACCGACCTGCGGAACACGCTGAACGGCTACGTCGGCTAGGAGGCTCGATGCCCGTGCCCGAGTTCGTCGCCGCCCTGCGCGGCCACGTCGGCACCGCACCGCTGTGGCTGTCCGGGGTGAGCGTCGTGGTGCGCGACGACGACGGACGGGTGCTGCTGACCCGGCGCGTCGACAACGGCAAGTGGGCGGTCGTGTCCGGCATCCTCGAACCCGGGGAGGAACCGGGACCGGCCGCGCTCCGGGAGATCCGCGAGGAAACCGGCGTGGACGCCGAACTGGTCCGGATCACGAGCGTCGACGTCACCGACCCGGTCACCTACCCCAACGGCGACGTCGCGCAGTATCTCGACGTGTGCTTCCTCGCCCGGTACGTCGGCGGCGAGGCCGCCGTGTCGGACGACGAGAACCACGACGTGGCCTGGTTCTCCCCCGACTCGCTGCCGGACGACCTCACCCCGTCGTCGCGGCTGCGCCTCGACAAGGCAGTGCAGGACGTCCCCGAGGCGTGGTTCCGCCGCTGAACGCAATTCGCCCGATGCCGCACCGGTGCAGCAGAACCGAACCGGTGTGACATCGGGCGACGCGAAAGTTCGTTCTAGAAATCCCAGTCTTCGTCTTCGGTGTTGACGGCCTTGCCGATGACGTAGGAGCTGCCCGAGCCGGAGAAGAAGTCGTGGTTCTCGTCGGCGTTGGGCGAGAGTGCCGACAGGATTGCCGGGTTGACGTCTGTCTCGTCCTTCGGGAACAGACCCTCGTAGCCGAGGTTCATCAGCGCCTTGTTGGCGTTGTACCGCAGGAACTTCTTGACGTCCTCGGTGAGGCCCACCTCGTCGTAGAGGTCCTGGGTGTAGTCGACCTCGTTGTCGTAGAGCTCGAAGAGCAACTCGAACGTGTAGTTCTTGAGGTCGTCGCGCTCGGCCTCGGTGAGCTGCTCGAGACCCTTCTGGTACTTGTAGCCGATGTAGTACCCGTGCACGGCCTCGTCACGGATGATGAGGCGGATGAGGTCGGCGGTGTTGGTGAGCTTCGCCCGCGACGACCAGTACATCGGCAGGTAGAAGCCGGAGTAGAACAGGAAGCTCTCGAGCAGGGTGGACGCCACCTTGCGCTTGAGCGGTTCGTCGCCCTGGTAGTAGTCCATGACGATCTCGGCCTTGCGCTGCAGGTTCGGGTTCTCCTCGGACCAGCGGAAGGCGTCGTCGATGTCGCGGGTGGAGCACAGCGTCGAGAAGATCGAGCTGTAGCTCTTCGCGTGCACCGACTCCATGAACGCGATGTTGGTGTACACCGCCTCTTCGTGCGGCGTGATGGCGTCGGGGATGAGGCTGACGGCTCCCACGGTGCCCTGAATGGTGTCGAGGAGCGTCAGCCCCGTGAACACCCGCATCGTGAGCTGCTTCTCCTGCGCCGTGAGCGTGCCCCACGACGGGATGTCGTTGGACACCGGCACCTTTTCGGGCAGCCAGAAGTTGCCGACGAGACGGTCCCACACCTCGGCGTCCTTCTCGTCCTGGACGCGGTTCCAGTTGATCGCGGATACGCGACTCACCAGCTTGACCATTGATTCCTCACTTCGTTCGGCTGTGAGTACTTGTTAACCGCCGGCGGTTAACAAGTACTCACGGGCGGCGGAGCCGCCTACAGCATGCAGGAAACGCAACCTTCGACCTCAGTCCCCTCCAACGCGAGCTGACGCAGC
Organism: Rhodococcus koreensis; assembly: GCF_017068375.1. NCBI lineage: Bacteria > Bacillati > Actinomycetota > Actinomycetes > Mycobacteriales > Nocardiaceae > Rhodococcus > Rhodococcus koreensis. The sequence goes on along the minus strand of NZ_CP070609.1, from coordinate 7,720,694 downwards.
CGGATGTAGTACAGCGTCTTGATGCCCTTGCGCCACGCGTAGATCTGCGCCTTGTTGATGTCGCGGGTGGTGGCGGTGTCCTTGAAGAACAGCGTCAGCGACAGCCCCTGGTCGACGTGCTGCGTCGCGGCGGCGTAGGTGTCGATGATCTTCTCGTACCCGATCTCGTAGGCATCCTGGTAGTACTCCAGGTTGTCGTTGGTCAGGTAGGGCGCCGGGTAGTAGACGCGGCCGATCTTGCCTTCCTTGCGGATCTCGATCTTCGACGCCACCGGGTGGATGGAGCTGGTGGAGTTGTTGATGTAGGAGATCGATCCGGTCGGCGGCACCGCCTGCAGGTTCTGGTTGTAGATGCCGTGCTGCTGCACGGAAGCCTTCAGCTCACGCCAGTCGTTCTGGGTCGGGATGTGCAGGCCCGCATCGGCGAACAGCTGCCGCACCCGCTCGGTCTGCGGCTCCCAGGCCCGGTCGGTGTACTTGTCGAAGAACTCACCCGAGGCGTACTTGGACTCCGGGAAGCCGGCGAAGTACGTGCCGCGCTCCTTGGCGATCTCGTTGGACGCCCGGATCGCGTGGAACACCACGGTGTAGAAGTAGATGTTCGTGAAATCGATGCCCTCGTCGGAGCCGTAGTAGATCCGCTCGCGTGCCAGGTATCCGTGCAGGTTCATCTGCCCGAGACCGATGGCGTGTCCCTCGTCGTTCGCCTTCTTGATCGACGGGACCGAGTCGATGGAAGTCTGATCGGCGACGGCGGTCAACGCGCGGATCGAGGTCTCGATGGTCTGCGCGAAGTCCGGCGAGTCCATCGTCTTGGCGATGTTGAGCGAACCCAGGTTGCAGGAGATGTCCTTGCCGATATGACTGTAGGACAGGTCGTCGTTGAACTCCGACGGCGTGGAGACCTGGAGGATCTCCGAGCACAGGTTGGAGTGGGTGACCTTGCCCGCGATCGGGTTGGCACGGTTCACGGTATCCTCGTACATGATGTACGGGTACCCGGACTCGAACTGCAGCTCGGCCACGGTCTGGAAGAACTCACGCGCCTTGATCTTCGACTTGCGGATCCGCTTGTCGTCGACCATCTCGTAGTACTTCTCGGTGACGTTGATGTCCGCGAAGGGCACTCCGTAGATGCGCTCGACGTCGTACGGCGAGAAGAGGTACATGTCCTCGTTCTTCTTCGCCAGCTCGAAGGTGATGTCCGGGATGACCACACCGAGCGAGAGGGTCTTGATGCGGATCTTCTCGTCCGCGTTCTCCCGCTTGGTGTCGAGGAAGCGATAGATGTCCGGGTGGTGGGCGTGCAGGTACACCGCGCCGGCGCCCTGACGCGCGCCGAGCTGGTTGGCGTACGAGAAGGAGTCCTCGAGCAGCTTCATGATCGGAATGACGCCCGAGCTCTGGTTCTCGATCTTCTTGATCGGGGCGCCGTGCTCGCGAACATTGCTGAGCAGCAACGCGACTCCGCCGCCGCGCTTGGACAGCTGCAGGGCGGAGTTGATGGAGCGGCCGATCGACTCCATGTTGTCCTCGATGCGGAGCAGGAAGCAGGACACGGGTTCGCCGCGCTGCTTCTTGCCCGAGTTGAGGAACGTGGGGGTGGCGGGCTGAAAGCGGCCGGCGATGATCTCGTCGACCAGCTTGGTGGCCAGATCCTCGTCGCCGGCGGCCAGCGTCAGGGCGACCATGCAGACACGGTCCTCGAATCGCTCGAGGTACCGCTTGCCGTCGAACGTCTTCAGCGTGTACGAGGTGTAGTACTTGAACGCGCCCAGGAACGTCGGGAAGCGGAACTTCTTCGAGTAGGCGTGCTCGATCAGCGACTTCACGAACGCGCGCGAGTACTGGTCGAGGACCTCGGGCTCGTAGTAGTTCTCCTCCACGAGGTAGTCGAGCTTCTCGTCGAGGTTGTGGAAGAAGACGGTGTTCTGGTTGACGTGCTGCAGGAAGTACTGCCGGGCCGCCGCGACGTCCTTGTCGAACTGGATCTCGCCGTTGGGCCCGTACAGGTTGAGCATCGCGTTGAGTGCGTGGTAATCGAGACCGTTCGTCGAGTCTCCACCGCGCGCGTCGCGCTCTACGCTCCCCGCGTCGATGGTGTCTGTGATGGTCGGCGCCACTTCTCGTGCTCCTCGTCGTCTAAGTGATCCCAGAATTCACCCAGACCGGCCCTGACCCGCTCGACGTCCTCGGCTGTGCCCATGAGTTCGAAGCGGTAGAGGTAGGGAACGTGGCATTTCTGAGAAATGATGTTTCCTGCAAAGCAATAGGATTCACCGAAATTGGTGTTTCCCGCCGCGATCACTGCTCGGATCAGCGACCTGTTGTGTGTGTTGTTGAGAAATCGGATGACCGGCTTCGGGACGTAGCTGGTGTCGCGGCCCATGGCCGTCGTCCCCCCGCCGTAGGTCGGGAGGATCAGCACGTAGGGTTCGTGCACCTCGAAGGTGCCCTCGCGGTCATGAATGGGTATGCGCGTCGCAGGCAGCCCGAGCCGCTGGACGAATCGGTGCGTGTTCTCCGAGGCGCTGGAGAAGTACACCAGCGATGTCATCGGTTTCCACCATCTGGACTAGTACTACCGTTTACTGCCGCCCGGGAATCGGTTCGTTCTCCGCCTCGGGCGGTGCGATCGCTTCGCTTCAAGCAGCGTTTGCCGAGAGGGTCTTGATGCGGTCGGGGCGGAAGCCCGACCAGTGCTCGTCACCGGCCACGATCACAGGCGCCTGCAGGTATCCCAGTGCCATGACGTAGTCCCGGGCTTCGGGGTCTTCGGTGATGTCGACGACGGAGTATTCGATACCCGCCTTGTCGAGGGCCCGGTAGGTGGCATTGCACTGAACGCAAGCGGGCTTGGTGTAGACGGTGATGCTCATGAAGTCCCTCTTTCCACTGCCGAATGGAGCTGACGAAGTGTGTGTTCAGCGCACTGAGACTTCCCCGGATCGAGATGGCGGTGACCCCCGATGGAGATGCTCACCGAGTCGGTTCTCGTTGTGGTCTCTCAGTGCTCAAGACACTACACCTAGTGGCCGACAGAAACACTTAACCCGAGATGTTGTGAGTCACATTGATGAAATTCCCTGGTCGTCATCCCTCGGACCATAAATTTCGTGCTCGCTCCGGCGTGTCGCACATCACATTTTCCGCGTGACGCGGAACACCCCTCGCATCGCGCTCGTGCACTGGAGGCTTCGGGAGCTTACGTCACCTCCGAGGACACGCCCGCATCGGCGGCGCGGGCTCCCGCACAGCGCCGTCCGGACCGGCCGGACACCACTTCCGCCGAACGACGCCGGTCCTTCCGGGACCCGGCCCCGCCGCACCCCACACCCCCTCTCCCTCCTGCCGCGGCCGGGCGCACCGGGCGTCGTACCCGGCCACCGCTCCCACGCTTGCCGGCCGGTAACTGCAGGCCCCGACTCCCCCTCCCGGTACCGTGAGCGAATGTCCGACGACCCCCTGGACGACCTCGTCTGGTCGGCGCCCGTAGCGCGCACGAGGCGGGTGACCCCGAACATGCAGCGGATCACCCTCGCGGGCGGCGATCTGGGTCGATTCGAATCCAGCGGGACGCCCGACGAGCGCCTGCTCCTCGCGTTCCCGCCGGACGGCGCGGAGAAGCGCAGTTACACCGTCCGCCGCTGGGACCCGGACGCCCGGGAGATGGACATCGACTTCGCCGTCCACGCGGGCGGGGCCGCGGCGCACTGGGCCGCGAGCGCGCGTCCGGGCGAGATGCTCGGGTTCTCCACCGCCTCGGGGTGGTACGCGCCGCCCGCCGACGCCGAATGGCAGCTTCTCGTCGCCGACATGACGGCACTGCCCGCCGTCGGACGGATCCTGGAGGAACTACCAGGTTCGGCGCGGGTGCACGTGATCGCGGAGGTCACTACCCCGGCGGACCGGCAGCAGTTCGCGACCGATGCGGCGCTGACCGTGACGTGGCTGGACGGAAGCGGCAACGGCGCCGGGGACAGCCTGCTGGCCGAGGCGGCCCGCGACCGGCCGTTCCCGGATTCGCCGGGATACGTGTGGTTCGCGGGTGAGGCGAAGGTGTCGCGGATGGTGCGACGCTGGTTGCGCCGCGACCTGGGCTGGCCCGCGGACCGCTACGACGTCATCGGCTATTGGCGCGACAACAAAGAGGAGTGGGTCGCGCGGTACGAGACGGTGCGCGAACAGATAGAAGCCGCCAGGGACTATGCCCTGGCGGCCGGTGAAGACTTCGACGCGGTGCGGGACGCCGTCGACGCAGCCCTGGATCGGACCGGGCTGTAACGACGACGGCGTTCCGCGTACGGATCGTCAGGCGTCGACGAGTTCCTTCGTGGCGTCGACCAGGCTGGCGACGACGCCCGCGACCTGCTGCGCGACCTCGGCGTTCTCGCGCGGGTGCCGGTCACCGAACTTGTCGATGGTGCCGCCGATGGCGAGGGTGACGTCTTCGAGGACCTTGCCGCCTGCGATGCGGACGGCCTTGCGGGTGTCCTCGTGCGCCCACTGCGCGCCGTTGCCGCTGGGCGAGGCGCTGATGACGGCGACGGGCTTGTCCTTGACGGCGCCGGTGCCGTACGGCCGGGAGATCCAGTCGATGGCGTTCTTGAGGACGGCCGGGATGGTGCCGTTGTACTCGGGCGTGAGCAGCAGGAGGGCGTCGGCGCGGCCTGCGGCGTCGCGCAGCGCCTCGACGGCGGGGATGGAACCGGCGACGTCGATGTCCTCGTTGTAGAAGGGGACCTCACCGAGTCCGTCGAACACGATCACCTCGGCACCCTCGGGTGCCACGGCGACCGCGGTCTCGGCGAGCTGACGGTTGACCGAGGCGGCGCGGAGGCTGCCGACGAGAACGAGAACGTTGGTCTGTGACATGTCAATAATCCTTCGATGGTGCGTAGGGCGACTCGTGAACATGTATAGCAACTAAACGGACCGCGGTCCACTTATGTTCCCGTCGCGGTAGGATGCGGAGTGTGACCAGCCCCCTCCTGCCCCAGATCGGGGTCGATCCCCCGGAACGCGGAGACGCCGCACGTAACCGGCGTCTTCTGCTCGATGCGGCCGCGCTGCTGGTCGCCCAGCGTGGTGTCGACGCCGTCACGATGGACGCCGTCGCCTGCAAGGCCGGTGTGGGCAAGGGCACAGTGTTCCGCCGGTTCGGCAGCCGGTCGGGACTCATGCACGCACTCCTCGACCACACCGAACGAGAACTCCAGCAGTCCTTCATGTTCGGTCCGCCGCCCCTCGGGCCTGGCGCCGACCCGATCGACCGGCTGATCGCCTTCGGGCACGCCCGCATCGCGATCGTCGAAGTGCAGGGCGAGGTCCAGCGCGCGGCCGAGAACTCTCTCGAGTTCCGTTTCGCCGCTCCCGCGCGGGCGGTGTCCGTGCGCCATGTCGTCTCCCTCCTCCGCGCGGCCGGCGTGCAAGGCGATCACGAACTGCTCGCCTGTTCGCTGCTCGCCCCCCTGGAGGCCACACTCGTACTGCACGAACTGCGCGACCTCGGGATGTCCGTCGAACGGCTCGGCGACGCCTGGGAGGACCTGATCCGGCGCGTCACCCGATGTTGATCCCGGATCCGGACATTTTGTCTAACCTCGGGGAATGCGCACCACCGCCGCCGTTCTCGGCCTCCTGACGTTCGCCTCGCTCACCGCCTGCGGCGGGGATGCGCAGCCCGAGGCCCCCGACCCGACCGGCCGCACGTTCGTCTCCACCTCCGTCGAGGGCGACCCCATTCCCGGCGGTGGGCCGCTCGTGCTCGGGTTCACCGACCCCGGGCGGCTGTCCGTCGACGCCGGATGCAATCAGGGCAGCGCCGACGTCGACCTGTCCGACGGGAAGATCGTGACGGGACCGCTCGCCATGACGCTGATGGCGTGCCCCGGCGAGGCGGCAGGCGCCGACGCCTGGGTGGCGGCCCTGCTGGACGCGCAACCGAACTGGACCCTCGGCGGCGACACGCTCACCCTCACCACGCCCACCGCTTCGGTGACGCTCACGGACGAGAAGGTCGCCCGGCCGGACCGGCCCGTCGTCGGGACCACGTGGACGGTGACCGCGCTGATCAGCCCGGACGCCGTCACCACGACAGCGGCGCTGGAGCGGACCGCACCGCAGTTGCTGATCGCAGCCGACGGTTCGGCGTCCGGTTTCACCGGCTGCAACCGAATGACCGGGACCGCGGACGTGCAGCAGAGTTCGATCACGTTCGGGTCGTGGGCCACCACCCGGATGGCGTGTCCGCCGGACGAGACGGAGGTGGAGCGCGCCGTCCTCGCGGCACTGACCGGGGAGACGGGATACAGCGTCCATTCGGATTCGATGCGCGTGGTCAACGCGGACGGCACCGGGCTGGAACTACGCGCGAGCTAGAGAGCGGTGAGCCAGCGCCCGAGTTCGCGGGCGCTCGCATCGATCCGGGCGGGCCAGTCCAGTGCCGAGTCGTCCGCCGTGTCGCTGACGTGCTTGACGAGCCGGCACCGGGCGCCGGCGCGGGCGCTGGCATACGCGACGGCGAAACCCTCCATGTCGACGAGGTCGGCTCTGCGGGCGAGTTCGTCGCGCACGCCGGCGTCGGACACGAACAGATCTCCGGTCGCGAGCACGGACCCGTCGCCGTCGGGCAGGGCCAGAAGATCGCCCACGTCGTGCCCGAGCGCCCGGATGGCGTCGCCGCTGATGTCGTGATTCAGGACGGTCGACGGCGTGAACAGCCCGCTGTGATGCTCGTGGAGCGCCCCCGCGGTGCCGATGTTGACGACGAGCGGTTTGCCGGTTCGCGGGTAGTCGGCGAGCGCGGACGCCACGGCCACGGCGGCGCTCACCTTGCCGATCCCGGTGATCAGGACCTCGAACTCGGACGGGACGTGCACCGCCTCCGCCTTGGTCGCGCTGACCACCAGAACGTCCGATCTACTCATGCGCGGAACCGTACCCTGCGCCCGTCAGGGGCACTCGCTAGAGTTCTGTCATGGCGAATCTACGTGCGCAGATCCTCGAGGAACTCGGTGCCCGGCCCACCATCGACGCGGCCGGCGAGATCCGCAAACGTGTTCAGTTCCTGAAGGACTACCTGCTGTCGACCCCGGCCAAGGGTTTCGTCCTGGGTATCAGCGGCGGTCAGGACAGCACCCTCACCGGGCGCCTCGCCCAGCTCGCGGCGAGCGAACTGCGCGAGGAGGGCCACGACGCCGAGTTCGTGGCCGTGCGGCTGCCCTACGGCACGCAGGCCGACGAATCCGACGCGCAGATCTCCCTCGACTTCATCAAGCCCGACCGGTCGGTGGTCGTCAACGTCAAGCCCGGCGCGGACGCGACCGCGAAGGAGTCCTCCGATGCCCTGCGCGACATCATCGGCGACGGCGGCGAACTCCGCGACTTCGTCCGCGGCAACATCAAGGCCCGCGAGCGCATGGTGATCCAGTATTCGATCGCCGGTCAGCTCGGGTATCTCGTCGTCGGCACCGACCATGCCGCCGAGGCGATCACCGGTTTCTTCACCAAGTTCGGCGACGGCGGCGTGGACGTCACTCCCCTGACGGGGTTGTCCAAGCGTCAGGGTGCCGCGCTGCTCCGCGAACTCGGCGCACCCGAGAGCACGTGGAAGAAGGTTCCCACCGCCGACCTCGAGGACGACCGTCCCGCGCTTCCCGACGAGGAGGCGCTGGGCCTGACGTACGCGCAGATCGACGACTACCTCGAGGGCAAGGACGTCCCGGACGCCGTGGCCGAGAAGCTCGAGGCGATGTTCCGCAGCACCCGGCACAAGCGCACGGTCCCGGTGACCCCGCTCGACACGTGGTGGCGGTGACCCGGTGGTCCAGGCGCTGGTCGCGGGCGGTACCGGCACTGCAGGCCGGCAGGTGGTCAAGGAGTTCCTCGCCCGCGGTCATTCCGTCCGGGTCCTGACCCGGCACGGCGGGGCGCCCGGTAGCGAGATCGCGCATTTCCACGGCGATCTCGTCACCGGCGACGGCCTCGACGAGGCGCTCGACGGTGTCGACGTCGTGGTGGACACCACCGACGGCAAGACCAAGGGCACCCGGGCGGTGCTGGAGAAGGGCGCCGAGAACCTGCTCGCCACCGCGGACGGCGCGGGCGTCGGACGCGCCGTCCTCCTCTCCATCGTCAACGTCGACCAGGCCGAACTCGCCTATTACCAGGCGAAGCGCACCCAGGAGCGGGTCTACGAGAGTGCCGCGATGGAGACGGCGATCGTGCGGGCAACCCAGTTCCACGACTTCATTCCCATGATCGCGAAGCCGGCGAGCCGGGCGGGGCTGATCCCGGCGTTCTCGAAGACGAGCTTTCAGACCATCGACACGAGGGACGTGGCGACCGCCCTGGTCGACGCCGCCCTGGCCGCCGACGCGCCGAAGGGGACGATCACCATCGGCGGCCCGGAGGTGCGCACCGCCCGCGATCTGACGACGGCGTGGAAGAAGGCCACCGGAACGCACGGGTTCGTCGTGAACGTGCCGCTTCCCGGCGCGCTGGGGCAGTTCCTGCGAAACGGATCGAACCTGGTGCCCGACAACCGGTTCGGAACGATCACCTTCGACCGGTGGCTGGCCGAGTCCATCCACTGAACGGCCCGGCGGACAGCGGACTAGCCGCCGGCGAACGGTGGCAACACGTCCACCTGGGCGCCGGCGGTGCGCGTCAGATCGCGGGTCAACTCGGAGTCCACCAGGAAGGCGGAGACCGAGAGCACCTGCTGCATGTCGGGACCGTACTTGGCGAGGAGAAGGTCCTTCACCTGGCCGAGATCCGCGGTGGCCGGGAGGTCGAGGGTCTCCTTCGTGCAGCCCGCCGCGTCGGCGGCGGCCGCGAAGTACCGAACCGAAATGCCTGTCACATCAACCACCGATTGCTCCCATGCTGCGTTGCGGCGGGGCGAAGCCCGCCGCGTTGATCCCGTGGCCTGCCCACTTGTTCCACATCGCGCCGCGCCACAACTGCGCCAGGTCTTCGTCGCCCGCACCCGACCGCAGCGCCGACCGCAGGTCGACCTCCTGGTCGCTGAACAGGCACGAACGTACCGTTCCCTCGGCGGTGAGGCGTGTGCGGTCGCAGTCGGAGCAGAACGACCGGGTGACGGACGCGATGATTCCGACCGTGCCCGGTCCGCCGTCGACGAGCCACTCCTCGGCGGGCGCCGACGGGTCTTCCCTCCCGTGTTCGGTGAGCGTGAACCGCTCGCCGAGGACGGCCAGCAACCGGTCGGCGGTGACCATGTTGTCGCGTGCCCACTCGTGATCGGCGTCGAGCGGCATCTCCTCGATGAACCGCAGCGTGACGCCCTCGTGCAGGCACCATTCCAGGAGATCGGCCGCTCCGCTGAGCGTTTCGGGCATCAGCACCGCATTGATCTTCATCGGCGCCAGTCCGGCTCGGGCGGCGGCGCGGATACCGGCCATCACCGACGGCAGACGGTCGCGCCTGGTCAGTCTCGCGAAGTGCTCACGATCGACCGAATCGAGGGAGACGTTGACCCGTGTCAGCCCGGCGCGGGCGAGCCCGGCCGCGCGGTGCTCGAGACCGACCGCGTTGGTGGTCATCGCGAGCGGAATCCCCGGCACCCGCTCGGCGCATCCGGCGATCATCCGCTCGAGATCCACCCGCATCAGCGGTTCGCCGCCGGTGAACCGGACCTCGCGGACACCGAGCCGGTGGACGGCGATGTCGACGAGCCTGACGATCTCGTCTGCGGTGAGGAGATTCTGCGCCGGAATGGCGGGCAGGCCCTCCTCGGGCATGCAGTACGTGCAGCGCAGCGAACACTTCTCGGTGATCGACACCCGCAGATCCCGCGCGACGCGGCCGAACCGGTCGACCAGCTGGTCGACGTCCGGTCTGCCGTCGAGCGAGACCGACGACCGGACGGTCGGGATCCCCATCTCCACCGTCGTCATCGAGTCGCCTTTCGCTGCATCTGTCCAGTATGCCGCGCGGGGGTGAGCGTTGTCCGATGCGGTGCGCGTCACTCCGCCGGGAGGTGCCTAGGATTGGTGATCATGGCCGGAGGAATATCGTGACCGCACGCTCTGTGGAGCAGCACGCCCAGCACGTCGCCGAACTCCTCGCGCCGTTGCACGGGCGCCCGCCCGAGGAGATCCCGCTGGGCGAGGCACTCGGGCGCGCCCTGGCCGCCGACGTCCGCTCCCCCGTCGACCTGCCGTTGTTCCGGAATTCGCAGATGGACGGATACGCGGTCGACGCCGCCTCCGTCACGTCCATCCCGGCGGTGCTGCCGGTCCGGGGCGTGATCGCCGCGGGACCGGCAGGCACCACCGTCCACACTCCCGGGACCGCCTACCGGATCATGACCGGTGCGCCGATCCCCGAAGGCGCCGACGCGATCGTCCCGGTCGAGGACACCGAGGCCGCGGACGGACAGGTCCGCATCGAACGCTCGCGCACCGCCGGTGAGTTCGTGCGCGAGCGCGGCAGCGACGTCCGGGAGGGCATGCTCCTGCTGCCCGCGGGCAGTGTGCTCGCCGCCCGGCACATCGCCGTCCTCGCCGCCGTCGGCTTGCAGCGCGTCCCCGTGCGCCCGCGCCCGCGCATCGCCGTGATCACCACGGGAGCCGAACTGGTGGACGCCGGAACGACGCTGCACCCCGGAGAGATCTACGACTCCAACGGAATCGCCCTCGCGTCCAGCGCCAGGGCCAACGGTGCCGAGGTCGTGTCGATCGCGCGCAGCGGCGACGACCCGGCCGAATTCCGGACCCTGCTCGCGGAGGCGACCACCACCGCCGACCTCGTCCTCACGTCCGGCGGGGTGTCGATGGGCGACTTCGAGGTGGTCAAGGAGACGCTCTCACCGCTCGGCGCGCACTTCGGGCACGTCGCGATGCAACCGGGCGGCCCGCAGGGCACCGCCGTCGTCGACGGCACGCCCGTCCTCAACTTTCCGGGGAACCCGGTCAGCACCCTCGTCTCCTTCGAGGTGTTCGCACGTCCCGAGATCCGGCGCGCCGCCGGGCTCCCGCCGACGGAACCCGAGGAACTGCCGCTCGCCGCGGCCGTCACCTCCATTCCCGGCAAGCGGCAGTTCCTCCGGGCGCGCCGCACCGACGCCGGAGTCGAACTCGTCTCCGGCCCCGGCTCCCATCTCGTCGCCGCGATGGCGTGGGCGGACGTCCTCCTCGACGTTCCCGCCGACGTCACCGCGCTCGACGCCGGCCAACTCGTGAAGGTGATCCCCCTATGAGCGACCTGACGCACCTCGACAGCGAGGGCCGCGCGCGCATGGTCGACGTGAGCGCGAAAGCGGACACGACCCGAACCGCGGTGGCCGCCGGGCAATTGGTCACCACCCCCGCGGTGATCGAACTGGTCCGGGCCGACGACCTCCCCAAGGCCGATGTTCTCGCGACGGCCCGGATCGCCGGGATCTCCGGGGCGAAGAAGACGTCCGAGCTGATTCCGCTCTGCCATCAACTCGCGCTGTCGTCGGTGAAGCTGGAGTTCGGGTTCACCGACACTGCGATCACCATCGAGGCCACCGCGAAGACGAAGGGCCCGACCGGCGTCGAGATGGAGGCCCTCACAGCCGTGGCGGTGGCCGGATTGACGTTGCACGACATGGTGAAAGCCGTCGACCCCGCCGCGACACTGGACGGTGTCCGGCTGCTCACCAAGGACGGCGGCAAACGCGGGCACTGGACGCGCGAGCAGCCAAGCACCGGAACGCCCACGGTGACAGCACGATCCGCGGCCGTACTGGTCGCCTCGACCGGCGGGGCCAAGGGCACGCGGGAAGACACGACCGGCCCGGTGATCGCCGCGTGGCTCGAGGAACGTGGCTTCACCACCCGGGGTCCGCTCGTCTACGCGGACGCGGACATCGCGTCCGGACTCGCCGACGCCCTGTCCGGGAGCCCGGCACTGATCATCAGCACCGGCGGCACCGGGGTCTCCCCCACGGACGCGACCCCGGAGGCCACCCGCGCGGTGCTCGACCGCGAACTGCCCGGCGTGGCCGACGCCATCCGGAACCGCGGCACGGAGGTGACCCCGCACGCCTCGCTGAGCCGCGGACTCGCCGGTGTGGCGAACGGCACAGTCGTGGTGAATCTCCCCGGCTCGCCGGGCGGGGTCAAGGACGGATTGTCCGTCCTCGACCCCATCGTCGATCATCTTCTCGCTCAGGTCGCAGGTGGAGGTGCGCACGATGCCTGACATTCTCGCCCAGATCTCGGATCAGCCGCTCGATCCCGCCGTCGTCGACGCCGCCGTGGCCGGGCCCGAACACGGCGCCGTCGTCGTGTTCACCGGCGTCGTCCGCAATCACGATGGCGGACAATCGGTCTCGGCACTCGAATACCAGTCGCACCCGGACGCCGAACGCTTCCTCCGCACCGTCTGCGAGGAGGTCGCGGCCTCGTCCGGACTCCCCGTGGCGGCCATCCACCGGGTCGGATCCCTCACCGTAGGCGACCTCGCGGTGGTCGCCGCGGTCGCCGCTCCCCACCGCGCCGAGGCGTTCACCACGTGCGCCGAACTGGTGGAGCGCATCAAGCACGAGGTACCCATCTGGAAGCGGCAGAAATTCGCCGACGGGGCGTCCGAATGGGTCGGTCTGTGACTCCTCGGTCGGACCGGCCGGCCGTCACCAGGTAGACTCGCCATCACTAGATGACCACGACGGTCATCCAGCGTCGTAGAACGCATTCAGTTCGGTCACCCGAATCCTGTTGGATGTGCACCACCGCATCCGCTCTTCTTACGGCGAAGAAGCTTGCCGACCGGCAACGCCGCCAACCTGTGCTCGAGCTCCGACGGAGACCTTCCGTATCGGCCCTCCGGGCACAACCCTGTGCTCGAAAGGCCTGACCACTTGTCTGACACGAATACCCCCGACACGACGTTCGCCGCGCTCGGTGTCCGCGAACCGCTGGTGAAAGCACTCGCCGACAAGGGGATCACCTCCCCGTTCCCCATCCAGGTCGACACCCTCCCCGACACACTGTCGGGACGGGACGTGCTCGGCCGCGGCAAGACGGGCAGCGGCAAGACGCTGGCATTCTCCATTCCGATGGTGTCCCGCCTCGCGGGTGAACTGTCCGGCGGAAAGCGCCGGCCGGGCCGCCCGGTGGGCCTGATCCTCGCCCCCACCCGCGAGCTCGCCACGCAGATCACCGCAACCCTCGAGCCCCTCGCCGCCGCGTACGACCTGCGAGTCACCACGATCTTCGGTGGTGTCTCCCAGAACCGTCAGGTGAGCGCCCTCAAGGCGGGCGTCGACATTGTCGTCGCGTGCCCCGGACGGCTCGAAGACCTGATGAAGCAGAAGTTCGTGAGCCTCGACGCCGTCGAGATCACCGTGCTCGACGAGGCCGATCACATGGCCGACCTCGGCTTCCTGCCCGTCGTCACCCGCATCCTCACTGCGACCCCCCAGCAGGGGCAGCGACTGCTGTTCTCCGCCACCCTGGACAACGGCGTCGACAAGCTCGTGAAGCGGTTCCTGAAGAACGAGGTGCTGCACTCGGTGGACGAGGCGAACTCGCCCGTCGCGGCCATGACGCACCACGTGTTCGACGTGGACGGCGTCGAGGCCAAGCGCAAGCTGGTCGAGCGGCTTGCATCGGGCACCGGACGCCGCATCCTGTTCATGCGCACCAAGCACCAGGCCCGCAAGCTGGCCCGTCAGCTCACCGAGGCGGGAATCCCCTCGGTCGACCTGCACGGCAACCTGTCGCAGGCGGCCCGCGACCGCAACCTCGCCTCGTTCTCCGCCGGTGAGGCCCGCGTGCTGGTGGCCACCGACGTCGCGGCGCGCGGCGTGCACGTCGACGACGTCCAGTTGGTCGTCCACGTCGATCCGCCCGCCGAGCACAAGGCCTACCTGCACCGTTCCGGCCGCACCGCACGCGCGGGCAGCGCAGGCGACGTCGTCACGGTCGTGCTGCCCGAGCAGCGCAAGGACCTGGCCGTCCTCATGCGCAAGGCCGCGATCAAGGTGACCCCGGTCCGCAGCACCGCGGACTCCGCACACGTGCTCGACCTGGTCGGCGACATCGCACCGCACGTCGCGCCGGCCCCCAAGGCGGCACCGGCGTCGAACGGCGGCGGCGGACGCAATCAGCGGCCGGGCGGCGCCCAGGGCGGACGCGGCGGTCAAGCCGGTCAGGGCGGCCGCGCACACGGTCAGGGCGGCGGCGCACGTCGCTCCCGCTCGGGTGGAGCCGGACGCCCCCGCGCAGCCTCCTCCACGGGCGGCGGAACCCGCACGGCGTCCGCCGGCGGTTCACGCCGCCGTCAGGGCTAGAACTTCTCGAGGTGGACGGCGTCGGCCAATGGCCGGCGCCCCCGCCACCCGAAGCGCTCGAGGTCCGGCACCTGCTGGAACTCGGCGACCCTCCCCACGCACAGCCACGCGATGGGACGCACCGGCTCGGGGATGCCCAGCAGTTCGGTGAGATAGGGCTCGTCGTAGAACGACACCCAGCCGACGCCCACGTTCTCGGCGGCCGCGGCGAGCCACAGATTCTGGATCGCGAGCACCGCGGAGAACAGGCCCGTGTCGTCGACCGTGTGCCTGCCGAGGATGTGTTCGCCGCCGCGGCTCCGGTCGTACGTCACGACTACCCCCATTCCGCTCTCGCAGATCCCTTCGATCTTGATGGGGTCGAACGTCTTCTTGCGATCTTCGGGCAGCGACTCCGCGAACCGCCTGCGGGCGCCGGCCACGTGGTCGGCGAACGTGGTCAGCGTGCCGGTGTCGCGTACGACGACGAAATCCCACGGCTGGGTGTTGCCCACGCTGGGCGCGCAGTGCGCGGCGCCCAGGATGCGGTCGAGAACCTCCTCCGCGATCGGCTCCCCGGTGAACTCGGCCCGCACGTCGCGGCGGCGGCGGATCGCGTCGTACACCGACAGCGCCGGCTCGGGATTCGTATCGGGACTACACGCAGACTCGGTCACGCGGTCACGGTATAGCGGTGCACACCCAGCATCGCGCCGGGGTCCGCATCTTCGCCCACCGCCACGACGCAGCCCGCGAGCCGGGTCCGCACGTGCTCGCCCTCGATGTCGGCACCGATGAGCACCAGCTGGGTCGCCCGCTCCTCGCCGGGCTCCCAGCGCGTCGACGTGAATCTGATGTGCGGCCCGACGGTCTGCACCTCGAACTTTCGGGACTGCCCCGGCACCGCGAAATGCACGAATCCCTTGATCCGGTAGATCCCGACCGGTCGCTTCTCGAGGAACTCGACGAGCCGCCGCGGATCGATCGGCTCGTCCGAAGCGAAATCGACTGCCTCGTACGACGAATGCAGGTGGTCGTGGCCTTCGCAGTGGTCGTGCTGATCCAGCAGGAGCTGGTCGAGGGTGAGCTGCTCCCCCGGCGCCGGTTCACGCCCGGGTTCCCGGTCGAACAGCAGGGTGGGCTCGATCCGGCCGTGCGCGGTGGTGAGGACGGGCGCGCGGTCGTTGTAGCCGCGGACCATCGCCTGCACGGCGGCGCGCCGGTCGTCGTCGATGCGGTCCGTCTTGTTGAGGATCACGAGGTCGGCGAGCGTGACGTGCTTGCAGAGGTCCGGGTGCTGCTCGGACATGTCCTCGAACTGCTCGCCGTCGACCATCACGACGAGACCGCCGTACATCACGTGCGGGTTGGTGCTTCCGAGGACGAGACGAATCATGTTGCGCGGCTCGGCAAGCCCGCTCGCCTCGACGATGATCACGTCGATCTGCGACGCGGGATGCGCGAGGCGGTCCAGCATCTCGTCCATGTCACTGACGTCCACGGCGCAGCACATGCAGCCGTTGCTCAGCGACACCATGGAATCGACCTGGCCGGCCACCATCATCGAATCGATGTTCACGGCGCCGAAGTCGTTGACGATGACGCCGACCCGGACGCCGCGGTTGTTGCGCAGCACATGGTTGAGCAGGGTGGTTTTTCCCGAACCGAGGAATCCGGCGACGATGACGACGGGAATCCGCTTCTTCGCCAACGCTGCGACCTCCGTGGGACCTCGACGAGCTACCGGGCGCCCATCCTAACGCCCGGCACCCGGGCGCGCGTCAGCCGACCGCGGCGAGGATCGCCGCGTCCACGTCGGCGGCGGGCGCCATCGGCAGCGTGTGGTGGGTGACTCCGGGGATCGTCGTGACCGTGGCCGACGGGAGCAGCCGCCCGACGTTCTCCGCGACCCTGCCCGCGTCGTGCGCCCGGCTGCCACCCGCCAGCACCACCGTCGTGGGGACGGTCAGGCCCGCCAGCGCGTCGGCTGTCGGACGCGACGGCACGACGAGCGTGGTGCGGCCGAACGCGGCCGCCCCGAGCGCGGTGACGCCGAGCCACCGCGGGTCGACTCCGGCACCCGCCGTCTCCCAGCGGATCAGCCTCCGCTGCCGTCTCTCCGTCGGCCGGATGAGCACCGGCGCCGCGTGGAGCAGGTACCGCGCGCTCAGGCCCGCAAAGCAGGACGTCGGGTCGAGCAGCGCCAGACGGTCGACGCGACGGGAATCGTGCAGTGCGTAGGCGAGCGCGATCATCGCACCGTACGAATGGCCGACCACCGCCGGCGCCGTCACCCCGAGGTGGTCGAGCACCGCGTCCAGCCACTCGAACAGGTCCGGGGCGGTGCGCAGCGGTGCACCGTCGTTCGCACTGCGCCCCACATCGCCCATGACGTCCACCGCGAGCACCCGGTGACTGCGGGCGAGCGCCGCGACGTTGGCGACCCACACGGTCGACGTGGCCCCTCCGCCGGGAAGCAGCAGCAGCGGCGCCCCCGACTCCGGTCCGCACACGTTCACCCGGGTGGACCCGAACGGTGTGGGAACGTCGACGGGTGTGACGTCCACCGGCCAGTCGGCCAGCAGCGAGTCGTAGGCGCGGACGAAGTCGCCGACTGCCGTCATCGCATCCTCCTCGAAATATCTCGATAATCGAGATACTAGACAATCGAAGGAAAGGTCGCAGTAGATTGCGGAGCGTGGACCCGGACGAAGGCGCACAGACAGTGCACCGGCTGCGTGCACTCGCAGTGGAGCTGAACCTGCTCGGTGCCGAATTCGCGCAACTGCACGGACTGCACACCACCGATCTCCGCGCCCTGATCTGCATCCTCGACGCCGACCGGGCGGGCCTCGCCGCCACACCCGGATGGCTCGGAGGCCAGCTCGGCATCAACTCCGCCTCGGTCACCGCCCTGCTCGACCGCATGGAGAAGGCAGGCCTGATCCGCCGCGACCGGGACGCCGACGACCGCCGCAGGTGGTTGCTCGCGGTCACACCCCGCGCCGTCGATCTCGGTCAGACGTTCTTCGGGCCGCTCATCCACCGGACGGCCGCCGTCCTCGACGACTTCGACGCGGTCGAAAAAGCCACCATTTCACGGTTTCTCGACGGCGTGAACCGCGCGGTCGCCGTCGAACGCCGGGCCGGCCCTCAGCGCACGGACGGGGCGGAGTCGAGGTCGCGAACCCGGCGCGCGGGCGACCCCGCGTAGAGCCCGTTCGGCTCGCAGTCGCGGGTGACCACGGCGCCCGCCCCCACGACGCACCCTTCGCCCACCGTCACTCCGGGAAGGATGATCGCGCCCGCGCCGATCCAGCACCCGTCGCCGATCACGATCGGACGGTCGACCACGCGCCCGCCCCGGCCGGAGCTCGGACCGATCTCGTGGGTGCTCGTGACGAACTGGACGCGGTGCCCGACGGCGACCTGCCTGCCGAGCGTGATGGGCGCGGTGCCGTCGAACAGGACGCCGCGGTTGACGAAGGTCCCCAGCCCCATCGTGACGTCCTTGCTGCCGAAATAGCAGCCCGAATAGATGCCGGCTCCCCACACTTTCGCTCCCGCGGCCATCAGCAGCAGGACCCGCAACCACACGGGGACGAACGCGGAGGCCTGGACGATGGTGACGAACCGCATCCCGTCACCCTAGCCCCGCGGAGCACGTTCGCGATCGAGGTTTGCTATTCATTAACTATTTCACCACACGAAACTGCACGGTGCGGCGTACCATGTGGGCGCCATCGAAAAGCACGAGGGGGGAACCGTGAGACAACTGGATAGCGACGGATTCGCTGCGCTGATGGAATCCATTCCCCACGCGATCAGCGTTCACGACCGCGAACGAAACGTCGTGTTCAGCAACCCCGCCTGCGCGGCCCTGATCGGCTACGACGCCGACGAATTCGCGGACCTCGATCACGAGCAACTGTTCCACCCCGACGACGCCGCACTGTGGGGCACCATGCTCGCCCGGGTACTGAGCCAGGAAAGCCCCAGCGCGACAGCACATCTGCGCATCCGGCACCGGGAGGGCCACTGGATCTGGGTGCTCGTCGCGGCGTCCACGTTCACCGCAGGCACCGAGAGACTGGTCGCCCTCGTGCTCCAGGACGAGTCCGACACGATCTGGGGCAACCCCACGGCCGCGAGGCAGCCGATCCGATAACCGTCCGCTCACCGGCCGTCGTCGGAACCGCCGCAGCACGGCGGAGTCCGAACGGTGGCGCCGCATCGCCGGCAGAAATGGGTGCGGTGCCCACCGTTGCTGGACGTCGCACACCCGCACACCTCCCACCCCACCAGGCACGTATTCGCGGCCAGCGGGTGCCCGTTCGGACAGCACCCCGGCGCGGTCTCGGTTCGGGCGGCCACACGTCGAATCTACCCGGCAGTCGAACAGATGTGCGAATCGCTGCCCGAAGCGTCACATGTAATTGCCGGGCGAACCGTCCTCCTGGCCGTCTTCCCGCTCCACCAGGAACCAACTCCCGGGGGCGTAGATCAGCTCCCGCGCGGCGCGGACGATGACGAGCGCCCCGGACTCGTGGATGCTGTAGCTGTCGTCGTCGCCGAAGTCGGTGACGGCGAACTCCGCCAATTGGTCGAATGAGCGATGCGTCACAGTGAATGTCATGACGCCAGTGTCCCACCGGGACAAGAGGGATGAATGAGGAAAGCCCCCCACCCGCATCGTCTGCGGATGAGAGGCTTCTCTCGAAAGTGGAGCTAAGGGGACTCGAACCCCTGACCCCCACACTGCCAGTGTGGTGCGCTACCAGCTGCGCCATAGCCCCGTATTCGGTTGTTCTCCGCACTCGGAATGACTTCCTCCGTGCTCGAAGAAAGTTACACCATTGCCGACCGGGCCAACAAATCGCCTGGTCAGGGGCGCTTCGTGCCCGTGCGTGGTTAACGAGTCCAGACACTCGTCAACCACGCACGGGCGGCGGAGCCGCCTACAGCTGCGACACCCAGTTCTCGTTGGACAGCGCGTCGATCACGGTGCCGTCCTTGACGACGGCGGGCGTGCCGGTGGCACCGCTCGCGGCGAGGGCCTGACGGCCCGCCTCGGCGTGCGCCCGGGCCTGCTCGACCTTCGCCCCGGTGGTGATGCACTCGGCGGCCGCGTCGGATGCTCCGGCGTCGCGGGCGATCTGCGCGAGTTCCTCGTTGGTGTGATCGGAGCTGCCGTTCTCCTTCGGCTGGTTCGCCGGCGAGAACAACGCCGCATGGAATGCCGAATACGCCACGGCGTCACCGGTTTCGGCGACGCACTCGGACGCGGCGACGGCGCGGGTGGAGTAGTCGCCGGTGGCCGAGAGCCGGTCGAGGAAGTTCAGGACGTGGTAGCGCACGGCCACCTTGCCGTCGTCGATGGACTGCGCGAGTTCCTGACCGTTCTTGTTCTCGAGCTCGGCGCAGTACGGGCACATGGGATCTTCGAACAGGTCGACCGTGGTGGCCGCATCCGGCCGGCCGAGGAGCACGACGCCGTCACCCTGCAACGCCACCTGGACCTCGGAGTTCTGGACCCCGCCGTAACCGTCGTTGCGCGGCTTGCTGCGGTTGCTCTGCCAGATCACACCACCGATGACGAGTACGGCGATGACCAGTACGGCGAGCCCACCGAGAATGTAGGTGGACCGGCTGGATTCCGGCTGCGGGTTGTACTTGTTCTTCGAGCTCACGTGGATGCAGTCCTTCGACGTCGGATCGATTTACCGAATGCTTACTCTGCCACCGTCTGCTGAGGGGTCACTGAGAAAGTGGTGCGGGAGCGGAGCCCCAGCGCGGACGGGGAACGGGGGAACACGATCAGCCACACCGCCAGTGCGAGGAAGCCCACATCCCGGAGGATTTCCTTGGTGTAGTCCCAGCCGTTCACGTCGGCCGCACCGCCGCCGCCGAAGCATCCGCAGTCGATGGACAGCCCGCGCGCCCACACCGAGACGATCACGCCGATGAGGACGAGCAGGAGCACCGCGGACACCGAGGCCGTGGCGCGGACGGCGAGCCCGATCAGCAGGAGCAGACCGAGGGCGATCTCGAAGAACGGCAGCGTGTTGGCGACCGGCCGGACGAGGTCTTCGGGCAGTAGCTGGTACGCCCGGACCGCGATGATCGTCTGGGCGGGGTCGGCGACCTTGAGTGCGCCGGAGACCAGCCAGACGGCAGCGAGTGACAGCCGGGCGAGCAGGGAGACGACCTTGATCCACACCCGGACGAGCGTACCGAAGACGCCGGTCAGACCGCCTCGACCGACACCTTGGGCGCCGGCTTGTTCGGGACCAGCAGCCAGCCGATGGCGGCGAGGAGCATGACCCCTCCGGTGACCCCGAATGCGACCGCGTACGACAGGTGCTGAGCGAGCAGACCCGCGCCGACCGGGCCGAGGACCCCGCCGACGTCGGCGACCATCTGGAACGCGGCCAGCACGGGGCCGCCGCGGGATTTCGCGCCCACGACGTCGGCGACCGCGGCCTGCTGCGCGGGGCTCATCACTCCGGATCCGATGCCCGCGATGCCGGACAGCACCAGGAACACCAGCAGGTTCTCGCTGAGTCCCATTCCGACGGTGCTGGCGCCGCACACCAGCAGTCCGAGCAGGACGAACACCTTCCGGCCGTAGACGTCCGACAACCGCCCGGACACGATGAGGACGAGCGCATTGCCGACGGCGAACACGGTGAGGGCGATACCGGCGAGGGCGGCGTCGCGGTGCAGCGCCTCGACGACGAACAGCGGCACCATCGCCACCCGCACTCCGAAGATCACACCACCGAACGCGAAGTTGGAGCCGAGCGCCGCCCGGTAGACGGGCTGCCCGAGTGCTTCCCGCAGCGTCATGGTGGCACCGGCAGCAGTGGCGTCGGGTGCCGTCAGGTGCGAACCCCGCAGGCTCACGAACACGACAGCGGCCGCGACGACGAGGGCGATCGCGTAAATCACGAACGGAACCCGAAGCCCGAATCCGACGAGCAACCCGCCGACGAGAGGTCCGGAGATCGATCCCATCAGGAAGCTGGTCGCGTAGAGCCCGGACACACGACCGCGGCTGTCCACCGGTGCGATGCGGATCACCAGGCCCATCGCCGACACCGTGAACATCGTCGACCCGATGCCCCCGAGTGCGCGGAAGACGAGCAACTGCCAGTAGTCCCCCGCGACCGCGCAGGCGGCGGTCGAGGCCGCGACGATCAGGAGCCCGGTGATGTAGACGGGCCGCTCCCCCAGCTTCTGCACGAGCCGGCCGCTCACCGGGGCGAAGATCAGACGCATGAACGCGAACGACGAGATCACGACGGTGGCCGCCGTCACGCTCACGTCGAAGCTGCGGGCGAACTGCGGGAGAGCGGGTGCGACGATCCCGAATCCGAGTGCGATGACGAAGCTGGCCGAGACCAGCACCCAGATTTCCGAAGGGAGCCGCGGGCTGCGCCCGGCGGGCAGCCCGGCTGCGCGAGTGTTCATAGTTGAACCCGATGGTAGGTGCCCCCGCTTCCGCGACGGCACCTACCCCGCCGAACACCTACTTCAGGACGTCGGCCACCAGTTCCTTGGCCGCCGCCTGCACCTGCACGAGATGATCCGGGCCCTGGAACGATTCGGCATAGATCTTGTAGACGTCCTCGGTGCCCGACGGCCGCGCCGCGAACCACGCCGATGCGGTGGTGACCTTCAGCCCGCCGAGGGCCGCCCCGTTGCCCGGGGCGCTCGTCAGCGTCGCGGTGATCGGCTCCCCCGCCAGTTCGGTGGCCGACACCTGTTCGGGCGACAGTTTCGCCAGCACCGCCTTCTGCTCCCGGGTGGCGGGGGCGTCGATGCGGGCGTAGGCGGGGCTGCCGAACTGCTCCGTCAGTTCCCGGTACCGGACCGACGGTGTCTTTCCCGTCACCGCCGTCATCTCCGAGGCCAGCAGGGCCAGGATGATCCCGTCCTTGTCCGTGGTCCACACCCCGCCGTCGTGGCGCAGGAACGACGCACCCGCACTCTCCTCGCCGCCGAAACCGAGCGAACCCTCGAGCAGCCCGGGGACGAACCACTTGAAACCCACCGGGACCTCGAGGAGTTCACGGCCGAGGCTTCCGACCACCCGGTCGATCATCGACGAACTGACCAGCGTCTTGCCCACCTTCACACCCGAGCTCCACCCTTGTCGGTGCGAGAACAGGTAGTCGATGGCGACCGCGAGGTAGTGGTTGGGATTCATCAGTCCCGCATCGGGAGTGACGATTCCGTGCCGGTCCGCATCGGCGTCGTTGCCGGTGGAGATGTCGAACCGGTCCCGGGCTCCGATCAGCGAGGCCATGGCGTTCGGCGACGAGCAGTCCATGCGGATCTTGCCGTCGGTGTCGAGGGTCATGAACCGCCACGTGGCGTCGACGAGCGGGTTGACGACCTCGAGGTCGAGGCGGTGGATGTCGGCGATCGCACCCCAGTAGTCGACGCTCGCGCCGCCCAGCGGGTCGGCGCCGATCCGCACCCCGGCGCTGCGGATGGCGTCGAGGTCGAGAACGCTCGGTAGGTCGTCGATGTAGAAGCGGAGGAAGTCGTACCGCTCGGCCCGCGCGATCGCCCGGGCCGCCGGGATCCGCCGCACCCCCGAGAGGTCCCGCCGGAGTAGCTCGTTCGCCCGGTCGGCGATGATCGTCGTCGCCTCGGAGCCGGCGGGGCCACCGTGCGGCGGGTTGTATTTGAAGCCGCCGTCGCGGGGCGGGTTGTGCGACGGCGTCACGACGATGCCGTCGGCCTTCGACTCCGGGCCGCTGCGGTTGTAGCGGAGAATCGCGTGGCTGACCGCGGGAGTCGGCGTGTAGCGGTCCCGCGAATCGATCAGCACCGTCACGTCGTTCGCGGCCAGCACCTCGAGCGCCGACGTCCACGCCGGCTCGGACAGGGCGTGGGTGTCGCGCCCGAGAAACAGAGGTCCGTCGATGCCCTGGGACGCCCGGTACTCGACGATGGCCTGAGTGGTGGCGAGGATGTGCGCCTCGTTGAACGCGGTGTCCAGGCTCGACCCCCGGTGGCCGGACGTCCCGAACAGCACCTGCTGCACAGGGTTCTCGGGGTCGGGCACGCCGCTGTAGTACGCGGTCACCAGGTGCGCGATGTCTACGAGATCCTCCGGCAGTGCCACCTGACCCGCCCTGTCGTGCGCCACGAGACCTCCTGGAAACGTTTCGGGATCGAACTCGGCTCCAACCCATCCTGCACCCTCGCGCCGGAGTGTGCCCTCAAGACGTCAATCGGAATCCCAGCCAGGCGACGGCCAGACCGGCCGTCACACTCGCGATCGTGTAGACGACGGACGTGAGCGCCAGCCGGATCCGCAGCAGTCCCACCGATTCCACCGCGAACGTCGAGTACGTGGTCAGTCCCCCGCAGAAGCCCGTGCCCAGCAACGCGAACGCCTGCGCGGACATCGACGCCCCCGACAGCAGTCCGAGGATCAGGCACCCGGCGACGTTCACGAGGAAGGTGGCGACCGGGAAACTGCGGTACGAGTCGACGTACCGGCCGGCGAGGTACCGCGTCGTCGCACCGAGCGCGCCGCCGACCGCGACGAGGAGGACGATCATGTCGCCGCCTTCCGCCCCAGCCGGTGGCGGTGACCGACGAGCATCCCCAGCCGCGCCGCGAGCAGGGCGGGGATCAGGGTGGCCACGACGTAGAGGCTCGCGGTCACCACGTCCTCCCGCACCGCGTCGACGGCGAAGGTCGAGAACGTGGTGAAACCGCCGAGGACGCCGACTCCCAGGAACAGCCGCCACAACCGGTCCGGTCCCACCGTCTCGGCGAGGTAGCCGAGCAGCAGCGACCCGATCACGTTGATCAGCAGGACGGTCCAGATGCCCGGCCACAGCTCGGACAGGAGGAATCTCGCGGACGCACCGAGCGCACCGCCCAGGGCGACCACGGCCACCGGTTTCGTCAGGGACACGGCACACATCGTGTCACGGCGGCCCGCCAGGATGGTCGAACTCCGGTGCGCACAAAAAGGTCCGGGCCGGACACCTGGTGGTGTCCGGCCCGGACCTTGGTGGAGCTGCCGGGAATTGAACCCGGGTCCTCCGCAGCAAAGCTAGGGCTTCTCCGTGTGCAGTTTGCTATGTCTCTACTTGGATCTCCCAGTCTCGCAAACAAGCCAGGATGACGATCCCAGTCGCTGTTGGTTGTCCCATTCGACTCCGCGACCGAGTCGAACGGTAAAGCCCTCTAGCTGATGCCAGTACCCGGACCGAGGGCGAACCCGGACTGACAGACACGCAGTCGCTACTTAGGCAGCGAGTGCGTAGTCGCGCTGATTGGAATCGGCGCTTATATGTTTGCAGCGACGCTTACGGTGGTCTCTTGCCTGCACCGACACGCTTCCCCTACCTCAACGTACGCAGTCGAAACCGTTCAGCCCCGTACGTGCCCCACGAGTCTCGCGGGGCCACCTAGTGTAACGCGAACCCCGCCCGGTTTCATCCCGGTTTCCCCTGGGAGTGTCGACGGGCGTGTTTCAGCTGGCCACGGCGATCATTCCGACGGCCGCGAGGGCGAGGAGCATCCCCGCCTGCTGCATTCTGCTCACCCGTTCACCGAGCATCACCATCGCCAGCAGCACGGTGGCCGCGGGGTACAGCGACCCGATCACGCTGACGAGCGACAGCAGGCCACCCTGGAACGCGTACATCATCGCCGCGTTGGCCAGGACGTCGAGGAAACTCACGTACACGGCTAGTTTGAGGGGTTCGCCGTGGGGTGGCACGAAGTGGCCGGCGGCGAGGGCGACGAGCCACACCACCGCGGTCGCCGCGGCGCGGGACACGGCGAGCGCCCACATTCCGCCCTCCTCGCCGATCTGGTGCAGCGAGACGAAGGACAGCGCGAACGCGATGCCGGATCCGACGGTGAGCAGCGCCACGGTGCGGGTGAAGCGCAGCACCCTGCCGCCTGCCACCTCGCCCGCGGTCTCGTCGGGCGATTCCCGGCTGACGAGGACGACGGCGACGAGGGCCACTGCGATCCCGATGTACGCGACGGGCCCGGGCCGCTCGCCGAACGCGAGCCCGATCAACACCGGAATACCGGCGACCAGCACGGCCGTCAGCGGCGACACCACCGACATCGGTCCCGACGCCAACGCGAGATAGAACCACCAGACCGCCACGCCGCCTGCCACTCCCGCCACCGCGCCCCACACGAGGGAGGACGAGGTGAGAGTGCCGCCGGCGAACGGGGCGATCAGGAGCACGATCAGCAGGGACAGCGGGTACGACACGATGACGACGCGCAGCGCCGCCACCCTGCGGGACGCGACTCCGCCGACGAAATCGCTCACGCCGTAGCCGATCGCGGCCACGAGCGCGAGCAGGATGGACGTCAGCGCATGCCCTTGACTCGGCGTCCGAGTTCGCGGGTCACCTCACGCTCGGCGGTCCGCCTGGCCAGGTCCTGGCGCTTGTCGTAGTCCTGCTTGCCCTTGGCGAGCGCGAGCTCCACCTTGACCTTGCCGTCGGAGAAGTACATCGACAGGGGAACCAGAGTCTGGTTGCCCTCGCGGGTCTTGCCGACGAGGTGTTCGATCTCCCGCTTGTGCAGCAGCAGCTTCCGGGTGCGGCGCGGCGAGTGGTTGGTCCACGTGCCCTGCGTGTACTCGGGGATGTGCAGGGAGCGCAGCCACACCTCCCCGTCGTCGACTGTGGCGAACGCGTCGACCAGCGACGCCTTGCCCTCGCGCAGACTCTTCACCTCGGTACCGACGAGGGCGATCCCCGCCTCGTAGACGTCGAGAATGGTGTAGTTGTGACGCGCCTTGCGGTTGGTCGCAATGACCTTGCGGCCCTTTTCCTTCACGTTCCGGGCCTTTCAGTCCGCGATGTCCGAGGTGAACAGTTCGTACCCTCCAGCATAGGAGAAGGGGCAAACCGATTATTCGCGGACGTACAAGCGCAGGGTCACGTATGCGGTGACCGCCGCCATTCCGACGCCCACCAGCACCAGCACCGGCGACACGAACAGCACGTCGCTGTTGGAGATCCGGGCCACGATGTTGGCCTCGTACACGTCCGCGAGCACGTCGTCGATGAACATGTTCTTCGCGGTGAACAGGCCGACGATGGCCAGGACGGCGCCGACCAGCGCGGCGACCACCGCCTCGAGCAGGAACGGCAACTGTGTGTACCAGCGGGTGGCACCGACCAACCGCATGATGCCGACCTCGGTGCGACGGGTGAAGGCCGCGATCTGAACCATGTTCGCGATCAGGAGAATTGCCGCCACGGCCTGCACGATCGCGATCGCGAACGCGGCGTTGCGCACCCCGTTGAGGACGCTGAAGAGCCGCTCGACCAGTTCGCGCTGGTTGAGGACGCTCTCGACGCCCGGGCGGGTACCGAAGTTCTCGTTGATGACGCCGAACCGCTCCGGGTCGCTGAGCTTGACCTTGAACGAGGCGGGGAAGCTGTCGGGGCTGACGAGCGCGGCGAGTTCGGGCTGATCCTTGAACACCCGCTCGGTCGCGTCCTTGACCGCGTCGTCCCGGTTGAGGTACTCCACCGACACCACCGACGGCGTGTCCTCCAGTTCCGTGCGCAGCGACTTGCAGATCTCCCCCTCGCAGCCCGGGTCCGACGTGGAGATGTCGTCGGTGAGGAAGATCTGTACCTCGACGCGGTCCAGGAAGATCTGCTGGGTCTTGCCGGCCATCTGCACCACCAGCAACCCGCTCCCGAACAGGCCGAGGGAGATCGCGGTGGTGAGGATCATCGCGATGGTCATGGTGACGTTGCGGCGGAGTCCGGTCAGGACCTCACTGAAAATGAAACTGGCACGCATCGGGGAATCAGAGTCCTTCGTAGGAGACTTGGGGACAGTACTGAAGCTTGGAGTGCAGGGAGGGCGGCTAACGCCCCACGCCGTACACACCCCGAGCCTCGTCGCGCACCACTCTGCCGAGGTCCAGTTCCACCACGCGACGACGCATCGAGTCGACGATGTGGTGGTCGTGGGTCGCCATCACCACCGTCGTTCCGGTGCGGTTGATCCGTTCGAGCAGCAGCATGATGTCCTGGCTGGTCTCCGGGTCGAGGTTGCCGGTGGGCTCGTCGCACAGCAGCACCAGCGGCCGGTTCACGAACGCCCGCGCGATGGCGACGCGCTGCTGCTCACCACCGGACAGTTCGGTGGGGAGCCGGTCGGCCTTTCCGGACAGCCCGACCATCTCGAGCACCTCGGGGACGGTCCGGGAGATCATCGCGCGCGGCTTCCCGATCACCTCGAGCGCGAACGCGACGTTCTCGGACACGGTCTTCTTCTGCAGGAGCCGGAAGTCCTGGAAGACGACGCCCATGCTCTGCCGCAGCTTCGGCACACGCCGGGCGGACAGCTTGTTGACGTGGAAATCCGCGATGTGAATGTCACCCGACGTCGGCGACTCCTCCTTGAGGAGCAGGCGCATGAACGTCGACTTTCCCGAGCCCGACGGGCCGATCAGGAAGACGAACTCGCCCTTGTCCACCTCGACGCTCACCTTGTCCAGGGCGGGCCTCGTGGAGGTCTTGTACGACTTCGACACATTCTCGACGCTGATCACGAGGAGCCAGTCTAGACGTTATCGAACAGTGACCAAATGGAGCGACGCGCGCGTCATCGCCCCGTCTGCGGTGTCGCCGACGTCGTCGGGACGGAAGACGTGGTCGGCGGCGTGGTGGTCTGCGGAGGCGGGAACGGATTGGGAATCCCGAACGGCAGCGTCGGCGTCGACGTCACCTGACTGGTCCCGGTGGGCGCCGTCTGCTCCGGCGTCGGCTCGGGTGTCGACTCGGTGGTCGTGGCGGTCTCCGTCGTCGACTCGATCGTCGTCTCGAACTCCGACGTCGGCGGCGTGGTCTCCTGGATCGGCGCCTCCCGGGTGGGGACGACAGCCGGAGCGACCGGTCCCTGAACCACCTCTTCGGCGGGATTGAGGTACGTGTACAGCGTGTACAGCACCACCCACAGGATGCACAGCACCAGCGTCGACGTCCGCACCCGGCCGCCGAGGATCTTGGCGGGAAGGAACGAGGAGTGCAGAATCCGGTCCAGTCCGCGCCGGGGTTCGTCGGTCATCCCTCGCCCTCCGCTGCCCGGACCGTCTGGAGGTCCGGTTCGACGGTGATCCCCTGCCGTCGCATCGCGGTGGCGATGCGCACGCGCAGTGCGCGACCGACCTGGAACTGCTTACCCGGCAGGGTCCGCGCCACGACGCGGACGCTGACCTCGTCGACCGTCAGACTCTCCACTCCCATCACCGTCGGCTCGTCGAGCAGTAGTTTCTTCAGTCCGCGATCCGCGAAGGCCTCGACGCCGACCTGGTGGAGCACCTCGTTGACGCGGTTGATGTCCGACGTGGCCGGAACGGGAACGTCGATCACGGCGCGCGCCCAGTCCTTGGACAGGTTGATCGCCTTCACGATCTGGCCGTTGGGCACGGTGATGACCTCACCGTCCGAGTTCCGCATCCGGGTGACCCGGAGGGTGACGTCCTCGATCACGCCCTCGGCGTCCTCCGACGACCCCGTCACCGCGAGCTGCACCGTGTCACCGAATCCGTACTGGCGTTCGGTGATGATGAAGAAGCCGGCGAGGATGTCCTGCACGACGCGCTGCGCGCCGAAACCGAGCGCCGCACCGAGCACGGTGGCCGGGGCCACCAGGCTGCCGATCGGCAGGCTCAGCTGGTCGAGGACCTTCATCGTCGCGATCACGTAGATGATGGTGATGATCACCCAGGTGATCACCTGCGCCACCGAGTGGCGGTGCTTGGTCGCCTCGGACCGCACGAGGGCGTCGCCCTGCATGTAGTTGCTGTCGATCCGGTCGGTGACCTTGCCGCCGCCCCAACTGACGAACCGCGCCATCAGGATCGCTCCGAGGACGGTGAGGGACACCGCCAGCCCCGTCGACGAGAGCCAGTCGAGGAGGTTCTGGGTGGGAGCGAACACTGCCGCCGCCGGTTCCATGGAGATCAGGACGCCTGACTCTCGCGCATCCGCCACCGGATGCCGGATTCGAGGAAGCCGTCGATGTCACCGTCGAGCACCGCCGACGGGTTGTTGACCTCGTACTCGGTGCGCAGATCCTTGACCATCTGGTACGGGTGCAGCACGTACGACCGCATCTGGTTGCCCCAGGAACTGCCGCCGTCGCCCTTGAGCGCGTCCATTTCGGCGCGCTCCTCCTTGCGCTTGACCTCGAGCAGCTTGGCCTGGAGGACGCGCATCGCCGACACCTTGTTCTGCAGCTGCGACTTCTCGTTCTGACACGTCACGACGATGCCGGTCGGGATGTGCGTCAACCGGACCGCGGAGTCGGTGGTGTTGACCGACTGCCCGCCGGGGCCCGAGGAGCGGTACACGTCGACGCGGACGTCGTTCTCGTTGACGTCGATGTGGTCGGTGGTCTCGACCACGGGCAGGACCTCAACCTCGGCGAACGACGTCTGGCGGCGGCCCTGGTTGTCGAACGGGCTGATCCGGACCAGCCGGTGCGTGCCCATCTCGACGGAGAGGGTTCCGTAGCTGTACGGCGCCTTGACCGCGAACGTCGCGCTCTTGATGCCGGCCTCTTCCGCGTAGGACGTGTCGTAGACCTCGACGCCGTAACCGTGTTTCTCGGCCCAGCGGATGTACATGCGCATCAGCATCTCGGCCCAGTCGGCGGCGTCGACGCCACCGGCGCCGGAGCGGATGTTGACCAGCGCGTCACGCTCGTCGTATTCGCCCGAGAGCATCGTCTTGACTTCCATCGCCGCGATGTCCTCGCGCAGGCTGTGCCGCTCGGCGTCGGCGTCCGCGATGGCCTCCGCGCCCTCGTCCTCGGCGAGTTCGTAGAGCACCGGCATGTCGTCGAGCCGCGAGCGCAGTTCCTCGACGCGGCGCAGTTCGGCCTGGGAGTGCGACAGCTGGCTGGTGACCTGCTGGGCGTGCTCCTGGTCGTTCCACAGCTCCGGATCGGCAGCCTGGTGTTCGAGCTCGTCGATACGGCGGCGCAACTCCTCCACGTCCAGCACCGATTCGACGGTGCGGAGGGTGGTGTCGAGCTCGCTCAGGTCTGCGGATACGTCGGGATGCACGGTTCCCAAGGTTACCGGGTGCGGACAGGTGCCCTGTCACCCCTTCGTTCCGGCCGAAGTCACCCCTTCCGATCACGTGGCGCGAAAGCCTTGCGGACCCCGGAAGTGCCTTGTTGCATGCACGGGTACGCACTTGTTTGTGCCGCCATCCCGGACGGAGTCGACGATGACCGTGACCGACCAGTACCTGAAGAACAACGAGGAGTACGCCGCCGGATTCACCGGGCCGCTCCCCCTGCCCCCCAGCAAGCACGTCGCGGTCCTCGCCTGCATGGACGCACGTCTGGACGTCTACCGGATCCTCGGTCTCCAGGAGGGTGAGGCGCACGTCATCCGCAACGCGGGCGGGGTGGCGACGGACGACGAGATCCGCTCGCTCGCGATCAGCCAGCGGCTGCTCGGCACCACCGAGATCATCCTCATCCACCACACGGACTGCGGGATGCTCACGTTCACCGACGACGACTTCAAGAAGTCCATCCAGGACGAGGTCGGGATCAAACCGGCCTGGTCAGCCGAGGCGTTCTCCGACCTCGACGAGGACGTCCGGCAGTCGCTGCGCCGCATCCAGGCCAGTCCCTTCGTCACGGCGACCACCTCTCTCCGCGGGTTCGTCTTCGACGTCGCCACCGGCAAGCTCGCCGAAGTGAAGATCGACTGAGGTCCGCGCGGGCGCGGTACGACCGCGCGGTACGAGTAATCTGTGCGACCGTGACCGATCTCGACGCCGACCTGCAGCTCGCCCTCCGAATCGCCGACGAGGCGGATGCGATCACGAGGGCCCGCTTCGGGGCACTCGACCTGTCGGTGGACGACAAACCCGACCTCACCCCGGTCACGGACGCGGACCTGGCGGTGGAACGGGCGGTCCGGGCGACGCTGGAATCCGAGCGGCCCGCCGACGCCGTCCTCGGTGAGGAGTTCGGCGGCGACGCGCAGTTCTCGGGTCGGCAGTGGGTGGTCGACCCGATCGACGGCACCAAGAACTTCGTGCGGGGCGTCCCCATCTGGGCCACGCTGATCGCGCTGCTCGAGGACGGCGTTCCCACCGTCGGCGTCGTGAGCGCCCCGGCACTCGCGCGCCGCTGGTGGGCGGCATCGGGTCGCGGCGCCTGGTCGACGTTCGACGGCTCCGAGCCCACTCGGATCGCCGTCTCGGCCGTCGACCGTCTCGGTTCGGCCAGCCTCACGTTCTCGAGCCTGTCCGGATGGAAGGAACTCGGCATCCGCGAGCAGTTCCTCTCCCTCACCGACGACGTGTGGCGGGTCCGCGGATTCGGTGACTTCTTCTCCTACTGCCTGCTCGCCGAGGGCGCCGTCGACATCGCCGCCGAGCCCGAGGTGTCGTTGTGGGACCTCGCGCCCCTCGACGTCCTGGTGCGCGAGGCCGGCGGCCGGTTCACCAATCTCGCCGGCGCCGACGGCCCGCACGGCGGCAGTGCGCTGGCCACCAATACTCTGCTGCACGACGAGGCGCTGTCCCGACTGCGCTGATGCAGTAATACAGGCAGCAGTCCTGACAAGGCCTCCGCCCTCCTCGGCTCCCGAGGAGGGCGGATTTCGTATGTCCGCTGTCTGCACCCCCCGCCCCCGAGAATCGGGCTCGAACCCGACGCGGTGGGGAGCTCGTGGGCACCGGAACTTACTCGATAGTAGACACCCACCTTACTGCTAAGTAAGATAGTTGGTGTCCACGCCCGAACACCGAGAAACAGCTGGTGATCATGAGCAAGCAAGACACTGTTGCCCCCAACGGCAGAGCGAAGCGGAACCCCCGTGACACGTCCGCCGTCGGACTGAATCCCGTCAAGCGCGACGCCATGGGTGCCGCGATGCGCGTGCTGACCAAGATCACCGGATCCGATCTGGCCGAGAAGTACAACCTGCGCCAGACGATCGACCGGGTGACCTACGAAGGCACGAAGACCGGTTTCAAGACGCTCGGCGCCGCGACCCGCGGATTCCAGAAGGTGTCCGGCGGCGGCGCACCGAAACGCCTGCCCGACAACCCGACCGCCAAGGCCGGCTACTTCGACCTGACCCCGAGCGACGAGCAGCAGATGATCGTCGAGACCGTGCGCGAGTTCGCCGCCGAGATCCTGCGGCCCGCCGGCCACGACGCCGACGCTGCCGCCGCCGCACCGGCGGATCTCGTGAAGCGCGCCGCCGAACTCGGCATCACCCTGATCAACGTTCCCGAGGAACTCGACGGGGCCGCCAGCGAGCGCGGGGCCGTCACCAACTCCCTCGTCGCCGAGGCCCTCGCCCACGGCGACATGGGGCTCGCGCTGCCGATTCTCGCGCCGAGTGGCGTCGCGGTCGCCCTCACCCAGTGGGGCACCGACTCCCAGCAGAAGACCTACCTACCCTCGTTCACGGGCGAGCAGGTTCCGAACGCGGCCGTGGTCGTCAACGAGCCCCGCGCACTGTTCGATCCATTCGCGTTGCAGACCAAGGCAGTCCGCTCCCCCAGCGGCTACAGGCTCAACGGCGTCAAGAGCCTCGTTCCCGCCGCGGCCTCGTCGGAACTGTTCATCGTGGCGGCCGAACTCGACGGCAAGCCCTCCTTCTTCATCGTCGAGGCCGACACCAAGGGACTCGTCGTGGAGTCGGACCCGAGCATGGGCCTGCGCGCCGCGGGGCTCGGCCGGCTCAACCTCACCGATGTCGCCGTGCCCGAGTCGGGTCTGCTCGGCGCCGCCGACGCCGACGCGCGGAAGGCCGAATACGCCGACGCCATCCGGCTGGCCCGCCTCGGCTGGGCGTCGCTCGCGATCGGCACCGGGCAGGCCGTTCTCGACTACGTGATCCCCTACGTCAACGAGCGGGTCGCGTTCGGTGAGCCGATCAGCAACCGTCAGGCGGTCGCGTTCATGGTCGCGAACATCGGCATCGAACTCGACGGCCTGCGCCTGGTCACGTTGCGCGGCGCCTCCCGCGCCGAGCAGGGGCTCTCGTTCGCCCGCGAATCGGCCCTCGCCCGAAAGCTGGCGTCCGAGAAGGGCATGCAGATCGGTCTCGACGGCGTCCAGCTGCTCGGTGGCCACGGTTACACCAAGGAACATCCCGTGGAGCGCTGGTACCGCGATCTGCGCGCCATCGGCGTCGCCGAGGGCATCGTCCTGATCTGAGCGGCCGGATTCGAACTAAGGAAACAGTCATGATCAACCTCGAACTTCCCAAGAAGCTCAAAGCCTCCGCGAACCAGGCGCACCAGGTTGCGGCAGAAATCTTCCGGCCGATCTCCCGCAAGTACGATCTCGCGGAGCACGCCTACCCCAAGGAACTCGACACCATGGCCGCCATGGTGGAGGGCCTCAACGACTCCGGTAAGGGGGCGGCGGGAGCCGCCCTCGGACGCGGCGACGAACCGAAGGTCATCGGGAACGTCAACGGCGGCAACATGTCCTCGCTGATGAATGTCATCGAAACCTGCTGGGGCGACGTGGGCCTCACACTGGCGATCCCGTACCAGGGTCTCGGCAACTCGGCGATCGCGGCGGTCGCCACCGACGAGCAGCTCGAGCGTTTCGGCAAGGTGTGGGCGTCGATGGCGATCACCGAACCCGGTTTCGGTTCCGACTCCGCCGCCGTCACCACCACCGCGGTCCTCGACGGCGACGAATACGTCCTCAACGGTGAGAAGATCTTCGTCACCGCCGGCGAGCGGTCCACCCACATCGTCGTGTGGGCCACCGTCGACAAGACCAAGGGCCGCGCCGCGATCAAGTCGTTCGTCGTCCCGCGCGACGCCCCGGGCCTGAGCGTCGCCCGCCTCGAGCACAAGCTGGGCGTCAAGGCGTCGGACACCGCAGTGCTGCTGCTGCAGGACTGCCGGATCCCGAAGGACAACCTGCTCGGCACGCCGGAGGTCAACGTCGAGAAGGGCTTTGCCGGCGTCATGCAGACGTTCGACAACACCCGCCCGATCGTCGCCGGCATGGCCGTCGGCCTGGGCCGCGCCGCGCTCGAGGAACTGCGCAGCATCCTCTCCGACGCCGGTGTGGAGATCTCGTACGACACCCCCGCATACAACCAGCACGCGGCCGCCGCCGAGTTCCTGCAACTCGAGGCCGACTGGGAAGCCGCCTACCTGCTCGCCCTGCGGGCAACGTGGATGGCGGACAACAAGAAGCCGAACTCACTCGAGGCGTCGATGTCGAAGGCGAAGGCCGGCCGCACCGGAACCGCCATCTCCCTCAAGGCCGTCGAACTCGCAGGCACATGGGGATACTCGGAGCGACCGCTGCTCGAGAAATGGGCACGCGACTCGAAGATCCTCGACATCTTCGAGGGCACGCAGCAGATCCAGCAGCTGATCGTGGCCCGCCGTCTACTCGGGAAGTCGTCGGCAGAGCTGAAGTAGCACCGGCGCACGGCTCATGCCGTCCGGAAACGGGATTCACGCGAGATCGCGCCACCGGACGAGAACCTCGTGCACCGCCTCGGCGCCCTGCAGAGGGTTCGGTGGCGCGGGCAGGTCCGCGGGATACAGCAGGAACGGCGTGTTCTGGGGTCCACCGAGCCCGCCGTGCGATCCGACCTGGTCTTCGAACGCGGCGACCTCCCGGGTGTCCGGCCAGTACCGCCCGCCCACCATCAGGTCGGCGACGTTGTCGAACGTGTCCGTGCGGCGGACCCGGTCGAGGGCGCCGGGCCCGAAATCGGCGAGCGGATCGACGCCGTCGACCTCACCGGTGGCGACGTCGGCGCTGCCGGCAGATCCGAGCACGACCGAGCCGTCGTCGTCGCGGGCCACGAGCACGAACCCGATACCGGGATGTGTGACGAGCGCCGGAATCAGGTCCGGGTAACGGGCGTCGATCCATTCGCGGGTGGCCCGGCCCGGCACCCGCGGGAAGCTGACCAGCCCGAGATTGCCGGACGCGAGAACCACCGGATTCTCGCCCGGGGTGACGACGTCGGGACTCGCTTCCGACCGGAGGCTGGCCTCGGCATAGCCGAGGCCCTCGGCGCCGCGCCCTCGGCTGCCGAGCGTGACGGAGTCGCCCTCACGGCGACCCGGGGCGTGGCAGGCGTCGAGCACGACGTCCTCGAGGCCCTTGCCGTAGCGGTCGCGGAACGTGGAACCCTGACTCTGCCCGTGATCCGACAGCACGACGATGCGGTAGGGCCTGCCCGCCTGGGCGGCGACGGCGGCGATCATCCCGATCTCGTCGTCGAGTGTGCGCAGGACCTTACGCGTCTCGGGGCGTTCGACACCGGAATGGTGGGCGACCTCGTCGTACCCGACCAGGTCGACGTACACGGGGCTGCGGCCCGCGATGAGATCACCGACGACCGCGGCGACGACGACGTCCGTCTCGACGACCGTCGTGAACGCACGGACCAGCGGATACAGCCCACCCCGCCGGACGCGCGGGGTGACGTCGGCGCGGCGTTGCCGGTACGCCTGCACGTTCTCCCGCAGCACCTCGGCGACGAGCCGAACCGCGGTGCGCACGGCGCTCGCCGGGTCGACGAAGTAGTCGGCGTATCCGGTTGCCCTGCCCCCCATCCGGGCGCCTCGCATACGGCTGACCACGAGGACGTTGTCGTCGGCGCCGCCGGTGACCAGGTTGCCGCGGCTGGCGCCCCCGGTGAGGAGACCGGGCCGGTGCGCGCGCTCGAGTTCGCGGGCGGCGTTGTCGGCGGGATTGCTGAAGACGGCGACGGTGCCGCGGGGCTTGTCGTACCACCGGAACGCGGGCACGTTGTGGTTGTCACCGTGCAGGATCCCGAGCTGGCT
Organism: Rhodococcus koreensis; assembly: GCF_017068375.1. Lineage (NCBI taxonomy): Bacteria > Bacillati > Actinomycetota > Actinomycetes > Mycobacteriales > Nocardiaceae > Rhodococcus > Rhodococcus koreensis. The sequence continues at coordinate 7,684,574 of NZ_CP070609.1, read as the reverse complement.
CGCACCGGTCTGACTGCTCCAGTCCGTGTGCCAGGACGTCAGGACGTGGGAGCCCCGGTGCACGAGCCCGGCGAGGTGCGGCGTGACGCCGTCGCGGATCGCGCGTTGCAGCACCGCGTGGCCGAGGCCGTCGATCTGGATGCAGAGCAGTCCGGGTTCCCCCGCCGCCGCGTCCGCACCGCCGCGACGTCGTAGCCGGGACCGGTTGCGGCGCACCAGCATCAAACGGTACGTGTCGTCGCGCCTGGCCGCGATGGCTCCGGCGACACCGGAACCGACGACGGACATCACCAGGGCCAGCACCAGCACGTCGGCGACCCGTTCCGTGGTGGCGACCGGTACGACCCGCACGGCGAGCACCATGATCAGCCAGTTCCCGGCGAACACGCCCAGGAACAGCAGCGCCGGACCGACCCACAGCATCGCGCGCACGAGCAACGGCCACAGGGTGACCGACAGCAGTCCGTACACGAGGGCGAGGAACAATGCTGCCGGGATGGTGTCGAAGGGGCCGCCCGCAGGTGTCGGACGCAGCCGGACCCCCGGCAGGATCAGGTCGGTCAGGACCAGTGCGACGGCGGAGACGAGCCACAGCACGAGAAATTCGGTGACCGTCCTGGCCGCCGAGCCCAGAGAGCGCATCGCAGACCTCCCTTTTGGGGGATCGTAAGGTCTGACAGGGAGTGGCGCGGCGGAACTCATCGCAGCAGCGTCACCGCGACGAGCGAACGGGACCGCCATGACCGAGAACGCAGGGGTGCTCATCCGGTGGCGGGGGCATGCGACGGTCGAGATCACGGACAGCGGGACGACGATCCTGACGGACCCGGTGCTGACGGCACGGGTGGCGCACCTGCGGCGTCGCCGCGGCCCAGACCCGATGGCCGACCCGGTGCGGCCGGACGCCGTGCTGCTGTCCCATCTGCACGCCGACCACACCCACCTGCCCTCGCTCGCCCTGATCGGGAACGACATTCCGATCGTCGTTCCCCGCGGCGCGGTGGACGCGTTTGCGGGACTGCGGGTGTTCGGCGACCGGCTGATCGAGATGTCGCCCGGGCAGGACGTGCGACTCGGTTCGGTGACGGTGCGCGCGGTGCCGGCCGTGCACGACGGCAGACGGTGGCGCCGTGGCCCACAGCGGGCGCAGGCGCTGGGGTACGTCGTCGACGGCGCGGCGTCCACGTATTTCGCCGGTGACACCGCCCTCGATCCCGCGATGGCGGAGTGGGTTCCGCGCTGCGACGTCGCGCTGCTGCCGGTCGGAGGGTGGGGGCCGAATCTCGGACCGGGACACATGGATCCGGAATCGGCCGCCGCCGCGGCGAGGTCCGTGGCCGCCGTGGTGTCGATCCCGATCCACTTCGGCACGCTGTGGCCGATCGGAATGGACGCGGTCCGGCCTCGCCGGTTCCACGGCCCCGGTCGCGAGTTCGTCCGTCGCGCGGACGCGGACGGCCTGAGGGCCGTCGAACTGGACCCGGGCGAGGCATTCCGGTGACTTTCGGTTACGACCGGCACCGGTGCCGCTGTCCTCTACCCTGACTGGTGACACGGTCCGCCTATCCGAAGGGTTCGACATGTCAGTGCAGCACGTTCTCACCAAGCTGACGGACGCCGTGGGAGCTGTACGGGTGATGAACCGCGCAGGCCTCGTTCCGTTTCCCCGCGTCGACCAGGGTGTCCGATCGATTCTGGCGGTGCGGAAGTACGGCCCGTTCGCAGGACCCGTCCACGCGAACGCCGAGGCGGGCCTGGATGCGGTGGCCATCATCGACGAGCGCGGCGCCCTCACCTACGCCGACATCGAGGAACAGTCCAACGCCCTGGTGCGTGCGTGGCAGACCGACGGCATCACTGCGGGCTCCGTCATGGGATGCATGTGCCGCAATCATCGTGGCCTGGTGCTCACGATGCTCGCCGCCGCCAAGAACGGCACCAAGCTGGTGCTGATGAACACCGGTTTCGCCCGGCCGCAACTCGTCGACGTCGCCGCCCGCGAGCAGGTGCAGGCCTTCGTGTACGACGACGAATTCCACCAGGTCGCCGAGGCCCTCCCGGACGAGGTGATCGTCTATCGTTCGTGGGCGGAGGAAAATTCGACGTCCCGGGTCCGCACGCTCGACGACGCGATGGAGGGCCGAGACCGCGCTTCGCTGCCCGCACCGTCCGCGCTCGGTGGATTCGTCCTCCTCACCAGTGGCACCACCGGCACACCGAAGGGCGCTCCCCGCGGACACACGTCGCCGCTCGCGTCGGCACAGTTCCTCGACCGGGTTCCGCTGCGGCGCGGCCAGACGATGATGATGGCGGCCCCCGCCTTCCACGGGACGGGAGTCTCCCAGTTCGCACTCGCGCTGGCGCTGGGCCAGACCGTGGTGATGCATCGGAAGTTCGATCCGGAGAACACGATTCGCCTGGTCGAGAAGCACCGGTGCGACACGCTGGTCGTCGTTCCCACCATGCTGCAGCGCATCATCGATCTCGGACCGGAGACCTTGGCGAAGTACGACACGTCGAGCCTGAAGATCATCTTCGCGGCCGGGTCCGCGCTCTCCCCCGACCTCTGCAAGCGCACCACCGCCGCGTTCGGCACGGTGCTCCACAACCTGTACGGCTCCACCGAGGTCGCCGTCGCCACCGTCGCGACACCCGCCGACCTCGAACTGGCGCCGGGTACCGCGGGACGGGCACCCGTCACGTGCCACGTGGAGCTGTACGACGAGTCGGGTCGGCGGATCACCGAACCCGAGACCGTCGGACGCATCTTCGTCGCCAGCGGTCTCAGCTTCTCCGGATACACCGACGGTCGCGACAAGGAGCGCATCAACGGCCTGCTGTCGACCGGCGACGTCGGGCACTTCGACCGCAACGGCCTGCTCTTCGTGGACGGCCGCGACGACGACATGATCGTCTCCGGCGGCGAGAACGTCTACCCGCTCGAGGTCGAGAACCTGCTCGCGGACCGCGAGGACGTGCTCGAGGCCGCCGTGATCGGTATCGAGGACTCCGAGTTCGGCCATCGACTCAGGGCTTTCGTCGTGCCCGCCCCCGGGTCCGCGAAGGACGCCGAGGAAATGAAGGCTCACGTCAAGTCGAACCTGGCGCGGTACAAGGTGCCCCGCGAGATCATCTTCATCGAGGAACTACCCCGCAACGCGACGGGCAAGTTGCTGCGCCGCGTCCTGATCGAGATGGACGTCACGGAAAGCTGATCCACCGGCCTGCGCCCCACCCGGCGCTCCGTCGCCGGCCACGGAACTGAATACGGAAACAAAAAAGAACCGGTGCCCTGGATTCCAGGACACCGGTTCTTCGGTGGTAGCGGGGACAGGATTTGAACCTGCGACCTCTGGGTTATGAGCCCAGCGAGCTACCGAGCTGCTCCACCCCGCGCTGCATGAACAAAGTTACACGAGCGAACGAACGGATTGCAAATCGCCCGGAAAGAGGCCGACTAGCAACCTTTCAGCACCACCCGAGTCACATCCGTTACCTAAAAGTTATGACCTGCGTCACACTTTTGGGAAAATCTGTAACGTTTTCGGAATCCGCAACTAGTGGGTCGACCTGCGAAAACACCGTGCGTTCATCCCAGTATTTGGACGCCCGTCACAGAAAATCGGCCCGTGACCATTCCGTGATCGCCGCGTACGTTCGTTGCCAGCCCGAAACCAACGGGCAACGCCGACCCGCCGCAGCTCGACCTGCCCCAGCGGGATCCGGAATCCCGACACCTCGAGGGGCAGGACGAGGACAGATCGACCAGCGGGTCGGCACACCAGCCGTCATCCACACGACCACCTCGTCGGCAGGCGCGGAGAGGAATCAACCACATGTTCAATTCCAGCATCGTCAAGCGGACCATGGGCGCAGTCGCACTCACCGGAGCAGTCATCGGAGTGCCGCTCGGCCTGAGCACCGGCACCGCTTCGGCCGCTTCCGGAGACTGGGACGCTGTCGCAGCATGCGAGAGCAGCGGCAACTGGGGCGCCGACACCGGAAACGGCTTCTCGGGCGGCCTGCAGTTCACCGACAGCACCTGGGCCGCGAACGGCGGCTCCGGCTCGCCTTCGAACGCCTCGCGCGAGGAGCAGATTCGGGTTGCCGAGAACGTCCTGGCGACCCAGGGACCCGGCGCCTGGCCGGTCTGCGGACAGTACCTCTGATCTGCACCCCACACTTGCCCGAGCGCCCTGGCGCGCAGCACGACTGCGCGCAGGGCGCTCGGGCATTGCACGGCATCGACCTACACCACCGAGATCCGTTTCCCCGCCATTTACGCGTGAGCCGCTGCACAAATTAGCAGTGATCCCCGCCACATAACAACGGTGTAACGAATCGACTCCGAAACGATATCAAGCGCTTCTGAACTGCGGAAACAGGGAAAATTCGCCCTCGACGCCGGACACCTGTCCACCATTTTCGCCAGGTGAACTGCGGGCGAAGCTCCCGTACGGTCGCTCTCGGCCCGAAACAACCGGGCGAAAGCCGGCCCGCCGCTGCTAGCTCTGCCCCGCGGGTTCGGAATCCCCGAAACCTTCGAGGGGCAGGGACGCGGCACAGAATCGCAGCCCGGCGCGACGACGCGAACGTCGTCGCCCGCAGGCCGGCCACGCCAGCAAGCGCGGAGAGGATTGACCCCGCATGACCAATCACAGCATCAGCAAGCGTGCCCTCGGATGGATCGCCGTCACCGGAGCCGTCGTCGCCGTTCCGCTCGGCCTGAGCACCGGCACCGCCTCCGCCGCCTCCCACAACTGGGACGGCGTCGCAGCGTGCGAGAGCGGCGGCAACTGGGGAATCAACACCGGAAACGGCTACTACGGCGGCCTGCAGTTCTCGCAGAGCACCTGGGAGGCCAACGGCGGCAGCGGCTCGGCGTCGAACGCCAGCAAGGCCGAGCAGGTCCGTGTCGCCGAGAATGTTCTCGCGACGCAGGGCCAGGGTGCCTGGCCGGTGTGCGGTCAGTACCTGACCACCGGTGGCGGCGCCGTCGCCGAGGCCCCCGCGCCCGCTCCGGCGCCCACCCCTGCGCCCGCCCCCGCGGCACCGGCACAGGTCCAGGCGCCCGCTCCGGTCCAGCCCGCCGCGCAGCAGGCACTGGACGCCGCGCGTCAGGTCGCCGAGCAGAACGGCTACGGACAGCAGTTCCAGCAGCTGGTGAACGCCAACCCGCAGCTGGTCGACGCACTGCGCTGATCTTCCGCTCGTATACGACGAGGCCCTGTCATCCGGTTCGGATGACAGGGCCTCGTTCGCTCTCCGGTGAAACGCCTCTACTTCGGGATCGCCTCGTACGCGGCGACCGCCTTCTGCACCCGGGCGAGGGCCGCACCGTACGCCGCGAAGTCACCGCTGCGCTGCGCCGACGTCAACGCGTCGAGCGACGCATCCAGCTCCGCCACAGCCGCCGAGACGTCCGTGCCGGACGGCGGAGTCGCCGGTGCGGTGGGCGCTGCCGGGGCCGCACCCTGGGCGACGGGCGGCGTCGTGCCGGTCTCCGGAGGTGTCCCCTCCTCGGCGCTGGGCGCCGTGGCCACCGAGCCCGTTCCCGCACCGAACACCTGGTCGAGCGCCTGTGCCAGAGTCGGGGCGTACCCGACGCGCACACTGTTACTCGGCGGCGGCTCGCGGTAGCTCACCAGCACTCGGGACAGCTGCGGGAACGTCGACGTGTTCGGGCCCGTCGAACTTCGCTCCGTGTACATCGGTTCGACGTACAGGATGCCGCCGTTCGCGATCGGCAGTGTCAGCAGGTTGCCGTACTGAATCTTGTTCGATCTCTCGAGCAGCGTTCTCTCCGACGCCACCCGCGGATCGGAGATCATCGAGTTCTGCGTCTGCTGCGGACCCTGGGTCTGGGTGTCCGTCGGCAATTGGAGCACCGTGAACTTGCCGTAGTTCTCCGGGTCCGATTTCACCGACAGATAGGCGGACAGGAACTCGCGGCTGTAACCCACCATCGCACTGGTCAGGTTGAACGACGGTTTTCCGGTCTCGGGATCACCGACCAGCACGTAGTACGGCGGCTGGTTCGCGCTCGTGTCGATCGTGGGATCGCTCGGCACCGACCAGAACGCGTTGTTGGTGAAGAACTCCTTCGGATCGTCCACGTGGTACTTGGCGAGCATCTCGCGCTGCACCTTGAACAGGTCCTCGGGATAACGGAAGTGCGCGCGCAGTTCGTCCGGAATCGAGTCCGCAGGCTGAACCGCGTCGGGGAACACACCCATCCACGCGTCGAGCACGGGATCGTTCTGGTCCACCTGGTAGAGCTTCACGGTGCCGTCGTACGCGTCGACGGTGGCCTTCACCGAGTTGCGGATGTAGGACACCTCCTTGCGGGGCAGCAGGCGGCCGGTGTTCTGGTCGATGCTGTCCTCCACCAGTCCGTCGAGCGAACTGCGCTGAGCGTACGGGTAGTCCTGCAGCGTGGTGTAGGCGTCCACGATCCACACGACCTTGCCGTCGACGACGGCCGGGTAGGAGTCGCCGTCCGCGGTCAGCCACGGTGCGACGTGCGTGACCCGGTCCCGGGGGTCCCGGTTGTAGATGATCTTCGAATCCGAACCGATGGCACCGGAGAACAATATGTTGCGTTCGGTGTACTTCGCCGCGAACGCCAGCCGGTTGAACCAGTTGCCGATCGGCACACCACCCGAACCGGTGTACGTGTAGCGCGAGGTGTCGGTGTCGTACTCCCGCGGATCCGAACCCTGGGAACCACCGACGATCGCGTAGTCGGCATCGGTGTCGGCGATGACCTCGCCGTAGTAGATGCGCGGCTGCTCGACCGGGATGACCTGATTTCCCGCGGCCTGTGAGGCGATGTCGCTCACCATGTAGACGGGGTAACCGCTGTTGCTGTTGGCGGCTTCCTCCGCGGACTCGCCTGCGGCGGCGTTCACCCGGTTCGCGGGGGCCGCGACCAGTCCGTTGCCGTGCGTGTAGACGGTGTGCTTGTTGATCCAGTCCGTCTGGTTGCCCGTCAGGCTCTTCGACGACAACTCGCGGGCCGCGACGATGTAGTCACGCATCTCCCCGTCGATGTCGTACCGGTCGATGTCGAGCGTCGGCGGGAAACCGTAGAAGTTCTTCAGCTGCTGCTGCTGGGTGAACGTCCGCGACAGGATGTTCGGGTCGAGCAGTCGCGTGTTCGCGATCGTCGTCACGTCGGCGGGCACGTCGCGCGGCGGCGTCGTCCCGTACCCCTGGTAGTCCTGGTACTCGACCTTGTCGTCGGTGATGCCGTACGCCTGCCGGGTGGCGGCGATGTTCCGCTCGATGTACGCGCTCTCCTTGTCGGCGGCGTTGGGGCGCACCGAGAACTGCTCCACCACGAGCGGCCACACCGCGCCGACCAGGATCGACGAGAGCACGAGAAGGGCTGTGGCCATTGCGGGAATCCGCAGATCGCGCAAGAAGATCGCCGCGAAGAACGCGCCCGCGCAGATGACCGCGATGGCCAGCAGGATCAGCTTCGCCTGCAGCACCGCGTTCATGTCGGTGTAGCTACCACCGGTGAACGTGGGCTCCTTGCGGCTGCTCGACAGCAGGGAATACCGGTCGAACCAGTACGCGACGGCCTTGAGGAGAATGAACGTTCCCGCCAGCACTGCCAACTGGACTCGCGCCGCATTGGTCAGCGCGCCGCCCCGGCCCGCGAGCTTGAGCCCACCGAAGATGTAGTGCGTCACCAGGCTCGCGAAGAACGCCAGCAGCACCGCCACGAACAGCCAATTGAGGACGAAACGGTAGAACGGCAGATCGAACGTGTAGAAGCCGACGTCGAGGCCGAATTCGGGATCGGCGACGCCGAACGCGCCGCCGTTGACGAACAACTGCACCGTCACCCAACTGGACTGGGCGATCAGGCCGGCGAGCAGTCCCACCGCGATCGGAATCGCGAGGCCGAACAGACGCAGCCGGGTCATCACCGTGGTGCGGTACCGCGCCACCGGATCGTTGGGACCCGACACCGGGACGAACACCGGCCGCGAACGGTACGCGAGCAGCAGTGCCAGCCAGACGATTCCGCCGACCACCACCCCCACCACGAGGAAGAGCAGCAGACGGGTGACGAGGACCGTGGTGAAGACACCACGGAATCCGACCTCACCGAACCACAACCAGTCCGTGTACGTGCTGATCAGCCGAGGACCCACCAGCAGCAGGGCCGCGACGACAAGCGCCAGCACCAGCAGCACTCGACTGCGTTTGGACAACGACGGTAAACCTGCGGGGGGCCGCATGCCCACGTGCCACACTCCAAGAACTCGGCGACGTTCTCACGCCGCGGTCAACTGCACCGTTCGGTCGTCCACACCCCGAACAGCGAGGGCGTGACCGTTTCGTCCCACTCTACGTAACAACCGAGAGTTGGCGCCGTCGGTCCTGTTCCGGGGGTGCGAAGATGGGTCCTGTGAGTGAAGAGAATGTGAACCGAGAGACGGACGCCCTCGCCCGCTGCGTGCGTGAGGTGGTCGAATTCGTCGATGCCGGAGGGTGGGATCAGCCGCCCCAGATGTTCGCACTCGTCCCGACCGAACTCCTCGCGGCCGCCGAACCGAGCCTGCTCGACCAACTCGCCGACGGTGCGGAATTGACCCCGGTGGAACAGGATCCGTTCCCCGGCGACATCGACGGCGGGTCACGCGCACTCGACGAATTCCTCGCCACCACCAGCTGGCCCGAGTCCGTGGTCGGGTGCGCCCTCGTCCAGGAGATCGTGGTCCTGCCTCCCGAGGCGGAATCCGATCTCGACGACGCGCTCGTCCCCCTCCTGTCCGACCGCGACGCCGCCGACGACGCCGCACGGGCCGCGGCCGAGTCGCATCCCGACCGCCGGGCCGCCCGGCTCATCGCCGCCGTGCTGCGCGACGGACCGTCGCTGTGCCTGATGCAGTTGCGCCCCGACGAGGACGCCGACCCGTACGCCGGAATCGAACTGCTCACCTACGAGGACCTGGCGCCGAATCTCGTCAGCGCGCTGTACGCCACCCTCGACGCGACCGAAGAGGACTGACCGCTCCGCAGTCGAGAAGGACCGACCGCGCCGCAGTCAGCAGTGCGGCGCGTCGGCTCCGGCGTTGACGGCCTCGAGCGCGTCGACGGCCCCGTCGAGGTTCTCGACCTTCACCAGCCGGAGCCCGTCGGGTGCCCCCTGGCGTGCCTCGTCGCAGTTCTTCGCCGGCACGAGGAATGTCTCGGCGCCCGCTTCGGACGCGGCGATCAACTTGTACTTGATGCCGCCGATGGGGCCGACGTCGCCGTCGGAGTCGATCGTGCCGGTGCCGGCGACGAACTTGCCGCCGTTGAGTTCGCCCGGGCTGAGTTTGTCGATCACGGCGAGCGTGAACATGAGTCCCGCCGAGGGGCCGCCCACGTCGGCGAGGTTGAAGTCGATCGTGAACGGGACGTCCGGGACCTCCTCCGGCGTGATCCCCAGGTAGCCCTTGGCCTCGTCGTCCGGGCGGGCACCGAGCACCACCCGCACCGTGGTCTCGGCGCCGTCACGCCGGATCACGATCGGCACCTCGGTGTTCGGGGGCACGTCGGCCACCGCCTCCTGCACGCCGCCGACAGTCGACACCGGCTTTCCGTCGACACTGACCAGCACGTCGCCTTCGCGCAGCAGCCCCTGGGAGGGGCCGTCCTCACCGACCTTGGCGATCCGCAGGTCCACCGGCTTGCCCAGGAAGTGGAGCGCCGCGAGTTCGGCGCTGTCCTCCGACTGCTGGAAGTCGGCGTCGTTCTCCTGCTTGACCTCGTCCTTCGACTTGTCCGGCGGGTACACCTCCTCGCGGGGCACGATGCCCTGGCGTCCACTCGCCCACAGTCCGAACGCTTCGAACACGTTGAGGTCGTCGCGGACGGCGACCGTCGTCATGTTGAGGTGGCCGGTGGTGTCGTCCACGTCCGTCCCCGCGATGGCGACGACCTGCTCACCACCCACTTCGCCGAGGGTGTTGAACGTGGGTCCCGGCCCGAGAGCCACGAACGGCACCGTGATCACGGTGCCGAGAATGCCGAGTACCACGATCGGGGCCAGCGCAGCCAGAAGCGTCACGATCCGTCGATTCACCTGGACCAGCGTAGAGCGCGAACCGGCGGGCACCGCTGTCGGCCGTCCGCGTGTTCGCCGTCAGCGTGACGCGGTCGGCAGCCACCGAACCATGCGCCTTGTACCGTTGAGTCATGAGCAATCCGCCCTTCGGCTTCTCCAAACCCGACGACGATCCCGATCGTGACAAGAACACGGGGGATCAGAACGGGCCCGACCGCGACAAGAACGCGGGCGGTTCCGGCGACTTCGGTTTCGGGGCGGGTGGTTTCCCCGCCGGGGGCTTCGACCCGGCCGCCCTCGGCCAGATGCTCACCCAGTTCGGCCAGATGCTGAGCGGGATGGGCACGTCGATGGGGTCCGGGGAGCAGACCGGCCCGGTCAACTACGAGGTCGCGAAGAAGCTCGCCCGCCAGCAGATGGGGTCCGTCGCTCCGATCACGCAGGGCAATTCCGAGGCGATCGCCGACGCCTCGCGGCTCGCCGAACTGTGGCTGGACGCCGCGACGACGCTGCCTGCGGGCGCGTCGAAGACCGTCGCGTGGACGCCCAACGACTGGCTCGACAACACCCTCGACACCTGGAAGCGGTTGTGCGACCCGGTGGCGGAGAAGGTGTCGGGCATGTGGGTGCAGGGGCTGCCCGAAGAGGCGCAGCAGATGGCAGGACCGATGCTCGGCATGATGAGCCAGATGGGTGGCCTCGCGTTCGGCTCCCAGCTCGGCCAGGCGCTGGGCCAGCTGTCGAAGGAGGTCCTCACCTCCACCGACATCGGTCTCCCCCTCGGTCCGGCGGGCACGGGCGCATTGCTTCCCGCAGCGGTGGAACGGTTCAGCAAGGGGCTCGAACAGCCCGACCGGGAGATCCTCGTCTTCCTCGCCGCACGTGAGGCCGCCTACCAGCGCCTGTACAGCCACGTCCCGTGGCTGCGTCAGCGTCTCCTCGCCACCGTCGAGGAGTACGCCCGCGGCATCACCATGGACTTCTCCGCCATCGAGGACATGGCGAAGGGGCTCGATCCGTCCGCGCTGACCGATCCGTCGCAGCTCGAGAACATCCTGCAGCAGGGTGCCTTCGAACCGCAGACCACACCCGAGCAGAAGCAGGCCCTCGAGCGACTCGAGACACTGCTCGCCCTCATCGAGGGCTGGGTCGAGGTCGTCGTCGCGTCGGCGTTGAACGACCGCCTCCCCGGCGTCGCGGCACTCAGCGAGACGCTCCGCCGCAGGCGCGCGACCGGCGGACCCGCCGAGCAGACGTTCGCGACACTCGTCGGACTCGAACTGCGTCCCCGCAAGGTCCGGGAGGCGGCGCAGCTGTGGACGCGCCTGACGTCCGAGTCGACCGTCGACGCCCGTGACGGCGTGTGGGCCCACCCCGACCTGCTGCCCGACTCGTCCGACCTCGACAGCCCGGACGCGTTCGTCGAACGGGTACTCGGGGGCGGCGACGGCGGCGACTTCGACAATCCGATGGCGCAGCTGGAGGCGACGGAGGCCCGCGAGCGGGCCGAGGAGGCCGAACGCGGCAAGTCCGGTAAGGACGACGAGCCGGAGTCCTGACCCCCTGATCGCACCAATGTGTCGGTAGCGGGAAGTCCGCAGGTCGGAGCACGTTTCGACCTGTGGACAACTCGCCTTTTCCGGGCCGGCGACCAGTCGTGGCCTGGAATCCTCGGTGCGTGACCATCTCGCACCCGCACCCCGTCGGTGTCACCCTCGATCCTCGGATCGCCGTGCTCGTCCGCCCCGACGGGCGGGTGCAGTTCGGCTGGGATCCCGAGCGCGCACTCGTCCTCTCCCCACCGCCCGGAGTCCGGACCGAGCAACTCCTCGCCGTCGTCCGACTGCTCGACGGCAAGAACACGCGGCCGTACATCCTGTGGACGGCCGTCGGATACGGCCTGGCGCCCACGGACGTGTCGAAGCTGCTCGGCGATCTGGACCGCGCCGGTCTGATCGACGTCGCGGGCACCTCCCCCGTCGCGGACACGATCACCATCCGCGTACACGGGCGCGGACCGCTGTCGGATGCGGTGTCCACCGGGCTCACCGACGGCGGCATCCGGGTCTCCCGCTCGTTCCGCTACTCCGCCGACGGCGATGTCCGGCGGTGGAACGCCCTGTGCGTCGTGCTCGCGGACGACCTGGTGGCGGACCCTCGCCTCGCTGCGGATCTGGTCCAGAACGGGATACCGCACCTGCAGGTCCGGCTGCGGGACGGTCGCGGTGTGGTCGGTCCGCTCGTGCTGCCGGGCCACACGAGTTGCCTGCGGTGCGCCGATCTCCTCCGCGCCGCGTACGACGAGGACTGGCCGCACCTGTCCGCTCAGCTCCTGGGGACGGTCGGGCATGCGAGTCCCGCCGTGATCATGGCCACGGCCGCAGTCGCCCTCGGCCAACTCGAGGCCGTGCTGTCCGCCCCGCGCGGCGCGCCGCCCAGCAGTCTCGACGCCACGCTCGAGATCGATCTGGGGGCGCACCGTCTGGTGACGCGGCGCTGGCCGAGGCAGGCGAGTTGCAGCTGCACGTATCTGGCGCCCGCCGTGGGCGAATCGAACCGGCATCGGTGATGATGCATGATGGTGGGGTGCCCGACATCCCCCGCAGGAGTTCTGCCCGCACCGCGAAACTCGCGAGCATCCCGTTGGGGATCGCGGGGCGTGCCGCGATGGGGTTCGGCCGGAAGCTGACCGGCGGCGACAGGGACGAGATCGACGCCCAGCTGAGCGCGAAGGCCGCCGAGCAATTATTCGCCGTCCTCGGCGAACTCAAGGGCGGCGCCATGAAACTGGGCCAGGCGCTCAGCGTCATGGAGGCGGCAATCCCCGAGGAGTTCGCGGAACCCTACCGTGAATCGCTGAACAAGCTGCAGGCGCAGGCACCTCCGCTGCCCGCGAAGGCGGTCCACCGGATGCTCGACCAGCAACTGGGCACCAAGTGGCGGGAGCGGTTCCAGTCGTTCGACGACACCCCGACCGCGTCGGCCAGCATCGGCCAGGTGCATCGCGCCGTGTGGGCCGACGGCCGCGACGTGGCCGTCAAGGTTCAGTACCCCGGCGCCGACGAAGCGCTGCGCGCCGACCTGAAGACACTGGGACGATTCGCGGGTCTGTTCGCTTCGGTCATGCCCGGGGTCGACGTGCGGCCGGTCATCGACGAATTCACCGCCCGCACCGAAGAAGAACTCGACTACCGGATCGAGGCGAACAATCAGCGCCGCTTCGCGAAGGTGTTCGACGGGGACCCGCAGTTCGCGATTCCGCACGTCGTCGCCAGCGCCCCCAAGGTGGTGGTCACCGAATGGATGTCGGCGAAACCGCTGTCGGCCATCATCGCCGACGGCACCCCCGAGGAACGCAACACTGCCGGCGCACTGCTCGCGGAGTTCCACTTCGCCTCCCCCACCCGCGTCGGCCTGCTCCACTGCGACCCGCATCCGGGTAACTTCATGCTGCACAGCGACGGCCGCCTGGGGGTCATCGATTTCGGTGCCGCGGCACCGTTTCCGCACGGTCTCCCACCGGTGCTCGGGGCGATGGTCCGGCTGGCAGTCCACGAGCAGTTCGACGAACTGACGGAGTTGCTGCACGCCAACGGATTCGTCCTGCCGGGCAGGACGGTGACCGACAAGGAGATCGCCGACTACCTGCGTCCCGTCACCGATCCGATCCGTACCGAATCGTTCCACTTCACCCGCGCCTGGCTGCAGAAGGCGGCGGGTTCCGCGACCGACTTCAACAGTGCGCAGTTCCGGACCGCCCGGGCGCTGAATCTGCCCGCCGAGTATCTGATGATCTTCCGGGTTCTCGTCGGCTCGGTGGGGATCTGCGCCCAACTGGACGCGTACGCGCCGTACATGGCGATCCTCACCCGGTGGCTCCCCGGGTTCGTGGCCCCCGACCTGTGAGTACTTGTTAACCGCGGGGGGGCTGTTGCAAAATTCCGGGTCGGGGTGTCCGCGTGTCACCATGGTCTGACCTGGGGTTTCCTGGATAATGTGTTGGTGGCCAAGGGATATCGACCGGTGAATCGTGATCAGCAGTTCCTGTTGCCGCCGGACATGCGGGAGTGGGTGCCGCCCACGCATCCGGTGTGGACGGTGATCGAGATCGTCGACGAGCACCTCGACACCTCGGCGTTCCACGCTTCTCGTCGCACCGGGGGCGCCGGCCGGGCCGGGTACGACCCGGACATGCTGGTGACCCTGCTGATCTGGGCGTGGTCGCGGGGGATGCGGTCCTCCCGGCAGATCGAGCGGGCCTGCACCGAGGTGGTGTCCTACCGGGTGATCTGCGCCGGCGACACCCCCGACCACGTGACGATCTCCCGGTTCCGCAAGGACAACCACACCGCCTGTCAGGACCTGTTCACGCAGGTCCTGATCCTGGCGGCGTCGCTGGGGTTGGGGCGGCTCGAAACGATCGCGTTGGACGGGGTGAAGATCGCCTCGAACGCCTCGAAGGACGCCAACCGCACCGAGGCCGGGCTCCGCAAGGCCGCCGCCGCCGAGGCCGCGCGGATCGCCGCGGCCGCCGCGGCGGCGCACGCGGCCACCGATGACGCCGAGGACGACCTCTACGGCGAGGACGATCCGGGCCCGGGCCAGGTGCCGGCGGAGTTGGCCGATCCGGGCACCCGGTCGGCGCGGATCGCGGAGGCGTTGGCGCAGCTCGACGCGGACAAGCAGGCCGAGCAGGCCGAGCGGGACGGGAAGTCACGGCACTACCTGGCCCGGCTCGACGCCGGCCAGACGGTGATGGGCCGGGTCCCGGTCGGGGCCGAGGTCGCCGCCGCACGCCGGCGGCTGGACGCGGCGGTCACCGCCCAGCAGGCGGTGCTCGACCGATACGAGGAGCGCACCGCGTCCGGGGCCCGGGGCGGGTTCGTCCCGAAACCGGTCGACGAGCACCACCTGGTCCGGCGGCGGCGCACCGAACTCGACACCGCCCTGCGCAAGCAGGCCGCACGCGATGCCACCGCCGGGCAGCGTCGCCGCAACACCACCGACCCCGACTCGCGGCTGCAGCCACTACGCGGCGGCGGCTGGCTGCAGGGCTACAACTGCCAGGCCTTCACCAGCGTGGACGGGGTGATCCTGGCCACCGGGGTCGGGACCGGCCCCGCCGACTACGACTACTTCCCCGAGATGGTCGACAAGGCCGGTAAGGCCGCGCAACTGATCGACACCACCCGCCGCCACACCAACCCGAACCCCGCCCCCGCTCCGGCCCCGGCCCCGGCTCCGGCCCCGGCTCCGGCCCCGGCTCCGGCTCCGGCTCCGGAGGAGTTGATCGGGGTGATGCTCTTCGACGCCGGCTACTGCTCCCGCGAGAATCTGACCGCCCCGGGCCCGGACCGGTTGATCGCCACCGGCAAAGCCCGTGACCTCGAAACCGCGGCGGCCGAGAACCCGGTCACCGGATCCCCACCACCACAAGCCGATCCGATCGCAGCGATGACCCACCGACTGCGCACCGAGGCCGGCATCGCCACCTACCGCCAACGCTCACCCATCGCCGAAACCGTGTTCGGGCACGCCAAACACAACCTCGGATTCCGCCGGTTCACCAGCCGCGGCCTCGACCGGGCCCGCAGCGAATGGGCCTTCCACGCCGCGGTCCACAACATCGGCAAGATCCTCACCCACCTGACCGCAGGAAACACCCTCCCGGCCACCACCTGACCAGGCGGGGCCACCCCCGCCCGCACCGGCACCCGCCCAACGCGCCGAACACAGCCACACCACCGTCACTCAATTCCGCAACATCCCCCGGGCGGTTAACAAGTACTCACAGGTGCTACGCACACACCAGAGCCGGCGTCTTGCGCGGACGTCCACGGGGACGCTTGCGGGCGATCACGACACCCTGGTCGAAGATCTCCCCACCCCACACGCCCCACGGCTCACCTCGATCGAGAGCGGCGTCGAGGCAGCGGGAGCGGATCGGGCAGGACGCGCACAGCGCCTTCGCCTGCTCCAGCTCGGTGGGAGAGTCCGCAAACCACAGGTCGGGGTCGTCGACCCGGCACGGCAGGTCACCACGTGCGGTAGCGATCTGAACAAATCCGCTTGTGGCGGTTGAGGTTTCGGATACCCCTCGGCATGTCACGGTAGACACGTCGTTCTCCTCTGCTCTCATTGCGACGGTTATTCTCTTCGGTTCGTTGAAATGGATGCGAACCAGAGCCGAGGCTGCGAGCGGGAAGGGTGCTCGAACTACGAAGGCCACGGTCCGCGATGCGGGTCCGTGGCCTTGAAAAGACGGTGGGAGTTGATCTATCGAGGAATTCCTCGACAACTCCGATACACGGACTCGACTGCTGTTGCGGGACGACGACGGGCTGCCGACCAGACGATCGCCGGTGCCTGTTCCGCCGCGTTCATGCCGAACAACGCGGAGGCAGCAGCGACTGCCGTCTCATGTGCTTGGAACTTCGTCATTTCACTGCCACCTCCATTTCTTCTCGATCCGATGTGAACCACACGGGTCTCCCCGCGCACTGAAACCACAGTAGGCAATTCTCCAGAACCGCACAACCTATTTTTGACCTGCAGTGATGCGTGCTACTTCGCCCGTGTGCGGGAGTCGTTCAGCGAGTACCGCTTCCCTTGATCACACCGAGGACGTCTTCGCCGAACTGCTCGAGCTTCTTCGCACCGATCCCGGGGATCGCGACGAGCCCGCGATCGTCCTGCGGGCGCTGCTCGGCGAGAGCCGTCAACGTGTTGTCGCTGAACACCACGTACGCCGGGACCTTCAGCTCCCTCGACTTCTCGAGCCGCCACGACCGCAGCGATTCGAGCAGTTCCACGTCGACGTTCGACGGGCACCCCTCGCAGCGACCGAGCATGGTCGCGGTCGTCCCGATCAGCTGTTTTCCGCACAGCCGGCACCGGGGACGCTTCTTGTTGCTCTTGACGGGCGCCGCGATCCGCGAGGCCGGTGAGTCTTCGGGGATGAGCCCGTGCAGGAACCGCGAACGGCGCCGCGACTTGCGGCCGCCCTCGTTCCGGGACAGCGCCCACGACATCTGCAGGTGCTCACGGGCGCGGGTGACGCCGACGTACAGCAACCGGCGTTCCTCCTCGACGGCCGCGTCGTCGGGTGCCGAGTTGGAGTCGCCGAGCACGTGCTGGATGGGCAGTGTTCCGTCGGTGAGGCCGACGAGGAACACGGCGTCCCATTCGAGACCCTTCGCGGCGTGCAGGGACGCGAGGGTCACGCCCTGCACGACGGGTGGGTGCCGCGCCTCCGCCCGCAGACTCAGCTCGCGCAACAGTGCGTCGAGGGTCAACTCCGGATCCTGGGTCAGCTGTTCCTCGGTGAGCGCGACGAGCGCCGACAGGGAGGCCCAGCGCTCGCGGGCCTGCGCACCCGCCGGTTCGGCGTCCGTCAGCCCCAGCGGAACGAGGACGGCGCGGACGAGCGTGACGAGGTCGGCGCCGACCGCGTCGGGCAGGTCGTCGCGGCCCGCGGCCTGGCGCAGCGCCGCCACGGCCTGACGCACCTCGGTGCGGGTGAAGAAACCCTCACCGCCACGCACCTGGTACGGGATGTCGAGTTTCGTCAGCGCCTGCTCGTGCACCTCGGACTGGGCGTTGATCCGGTACAGGACCGCGATCTCCGCCGCCGGGGTGCCGGACGCGATGAGCCGCTTGATCGTGCGCGCCACCCCGGCGGCCTCGGCCGGTTCGTCGTCGAACTCGACGAAACTCGGTTCCGGCCCGGAGTCGCGCTGCCCGATCAGTTGCAGACGGGTGCCCGCGATCCGGCCGCGCGCCGCTCCGATCACCCGGTTCGCCATCGACACGACCTCGGGGGTCGAACGATAGTCGCGCTCGAGGCGCACGACGGTGGCCTCGGGGAACCGGCGCGAGAAGTCGAGCAGGTAGTTCGGGGTGGCGCCGGTGAACGAGTAGATGGTCTGGTTGGCGTCGCCGACGACGGTGAGGTCGTCCCGCTCGCCGAGCCAGGCATCGAGGACACGCTGCTGCAGCGGGGTGACGTCCTGGTATTCGTCGACGACGAAGCAGCGGTAGCGGTCGCGGAACTCCTCCGCGACGGCCGAATGCTCTTCGAGTGCCGCCGCCGTGTGGAGCAGGAGGTCGTCGAAATCGAGGAGCATCCCGTCCTGGCCGCGGGCCTTGAGCTGTTCGTAGCCGTGATAAACCTCGGCGACCTTGGCGGCGTCGACCGGCGCTTCCCGGCGTAACTTCGCCACCGCCCGCGGGTAGTCCTCGGGCGCGATCAGCGAGGCCTTGGCCCACTCGATCTCACTCGCCAGGTCCCGGATGCTCTCCGTGCTGGTGGACAGGCCGACCCGTCCGGCTGCGGACGACACGACCGCGAACTTGCGGTCCAGCAGCCGCCATTCCGTGTCGCCGACCACCTGCGGCCAGAAGTACCGCAGCTGCCGCAGCGCGGCGGCGTGGAAAGTACGTGCCTGGACCTGCGCTCCCCCGTCGCCGATGCCCAGGCTGCGCAGCCGCCCGCGCATCTCGCCTGCCGCGCGCGCCGTGAACGTCACCGCCAGCACCTGCCCCGCGGCGACGTGCCCACTGGCGACGAGGTGCGCGATCCGCCGGGTGATGGTCCGGGTCTTGCCTGTTCCGGCACCGGCCAGCACACACACCGGCCCCCGGGGAGCGAGGACCGCTGCGGACTGTTCGGGATCGAGACCGGTAGTCGTCACCTCTGCTGCGCCGGCTGCTGACATGGCGTCCATCATGACAGGGGCGACCGACACGGCGCGAAGCGGACGAACACCGCAGTGGGAACACACGGCGGACTCGTGGTGTTATATCCGCCGTGACTGCTACCCACACCCCGGCCCTGACCATCTACTCCACCACCTGGTGCGGCTACTGCCGGCGCCTGAAGACGCAGCTGGACGAATCCGGCATCGGCTACGTGGAGATCGACATCGAGGACGATCCGGCGTCGGCGGAGTTCGTCGGCAGCGTCAACGGCGGCAACCACGTCGTGCCCACCGTCAAGTTCGCCGACGGCAGCACCGCCACCAACCCGTCGTTGGCGCAGGTCAAGCAGCTTCTCGGCGTCTAGGACCCCGTCGCTGCCGCAGCCCAGGACTCGATGATTCCGCGCGCGATGGATATCGAGCCCGGCAGCAGCAGCGTGGCGTCGGTATCCGACGCCCAGTCACCGAGTTCGAGTGCCGTGCGCACCTCGTCCCGGGTGAACCACCGGGCCTCGGCGATCTCGCCGTCCGCGAACGTCAGCGGGGCGTCGGGATCGCCGACGGCCGCGAACCCGATCATCACCGAACGGGGGAACGGCCACGGCTGGCTGCCGAGGTAGCGCACGTCACGGACGTCGACGCCCACCTCTTCCTTGATCTCGCGGACGACGCACGTCTCGAGGGATTCTCCGGCCTCGACGAATCCGGCCAGGATCGAAAACCGCCGCGGCGGCCACGTGGGCTGCCGGGCCAGGAGCACACGGTCTCCGCCGTCGTGCACGAGGCAGATGACCGCCGGATCGGTGCGGGGAAATTCCTCGTGACCGGTGCTCGTCGAGATCCGCGACCATCCCGACATCGTCGGTTCCGACGCCGCGCCGTCGAGCGCGCTGAAGCCGGCACTGTCGTGCCAGTTGAGCATCGCGAGGGCGCCGGTGAGTACACCGGCGTCGGCGTCGTCCAGCGTGCCGCCCAGAATCCGGAGATCGGCCAGCTCGCCGGTCAGCGCCTGCACCCGCACCGCCCACACGTGCCGGTCCTTGCGAATGCCGAGGAACACCGCCCCCGGTTTCGGTTCGGGGCCGAGTTCGGTGGCCTCCGCGAACACCAGACCGTCGTCCCCCACCCGCACCTGTCCGCGGTGATTGACGCGCAGCAGCAGCGCATCCCGCCAGCCCGCACGCAGCGCGTCCGTGTCCGAACGCAATTCCTCGGCCCGCCCGACGGCGGAGCGGGACAGGAGCGGGGTGTCGTTGAGCCGGAATGCAGTCACGCCGTCGACACTACTGCCGATCAGTTGGCGACCCGACGGATGTACAGCAGTCGGTCGTTCTCCTCGATCGAATCGACCTCCGGCGAGCCGACCCGGATCAACCGGCCGTCCCGCACCACACCGAGCACGATGTCCGCGAGGTGGCGTGGGGAGCCGCCGATCTCGTCCCGCTCCACGGGACGTTCCGCGATCGCGAAACCCGCCTCCGGAGTCAGGAGGTCCTCCATCATCTCGACGACGCTCGGCGTCTTCGTGGCGATGCCGAGGAGCCGGCCCGCGGTCTCGGAGGACACGACCACCGAGTCGGCGCCGGACTGGCGGAGCAGATGCGTGTTCTCGGATTCGCGGATCGCGGCGACGATCTTCGCCTTCGGTGCGATCTCGCGCGCCGTCAGCGTCACCAGCACCGCGGTGTCGTCGCGGTTGGCGGCGACGATGATCGCCGACGCGTTCTGCGCGCCCGCCAACCGCAGCACGTCCGATTTGGTGGCGGACCCGTGGACCGTGACGAGGCCCTTGCTGGCCGCCGAGTCGAGCACGGCGTGGTCGGTATCGACCACCACGATCTCCGACGGCGGAACGTCGTCGCCGAGCATCGCGTCGATCGCGGTGCGTCCCTTGGTTCCGTAGCCGATCACCACGGTGTGATTGCGCACGTGCTGCCTCCAACGCTGAATTTTGAACGCCTGCCGGGAGCTCGCCGTGAGCGCGGAGAGAGTCGTACCGACCAGGACGATGAGGAAGAAGATTCGAAGGGGCGTGATCAGGAGGACGTTGACGAGCCTCGCCGACGGTGTGAACGGCGTGATGTCGCCGTATCCCGTCGTCGACAACGACACCGTCGCGTAGTAGATGCAGTCGAGCAACGACAGTTCGTTGTCCTGCACGTCGCGATAGCCCGCCCGGTCGATGTAGACGATGAGGACCGCCAACGCCAACGCCGCCAGGGCGATCCCCACCCGGCGGTAGATCGCCCGCGCCGGACTCGTCTGCAACTCCGGAATCCGCAGCACACCCACCAACGCGAAGTCCGGCCGGTCGGTGAGGGTGTCCGACCTGCTCAATCTCTCACGCAGCCTACCGGCCATATGTTCGTCTCCACGTTGCACTGAACTCCGACATCGGCTGGCAGCCTAACCCCGATTGTCCCACCGGACACACGTCGGAGCCTCGTTGTCGCGAACAGGGTGGTTCGGGCAAGCTGGCGTCATGCAACGAGAGAGCGTCACACCACGACCGAGCCAGAAGCCCGCACTCCGTCTCGCCGCACTGCTGCTGGGCGCGGGCACGATGCACTTCGCCGCCCCGAAGTTCTTCGATTCCACGGTCCCCACACAGTTGCCGGGCGACGCCCGCACCTACACCTATGTGTCCGGGGTCGCCGAGCTCGCGATCGGCACCGCGCTGGCCGTGCCGCGCACGCGCAGGCTCGGCGGCGGTCTCGCCGCACTGCTGTTCGTCGCCGTCTTCCCCGCCAACATCAACATGGCAGTGGACTGGCTGAAGAGCCCGAAGACGACGACCGTGCAGAAAACCGGTGCGCTGCTGCGTCTTCCGCTGCAGATCCCGTTGATCACCGAGGCCCTCAAAGCTCGGCGTCACGCCTGAGCTCGTCTTCGGGACCTCCGTCGGCGGGATCCGGTTCGCCGGCGCCGGCGGTACGGAGGAGTCGGGCGAGCGCGTCGGCGCCGGGGAGGCGGTCCGGCGCGATCGTCCGTCCGGTCCGCACGTAATGGAATGCGGCGCGCACCCGCTCGATCGGAACGTCCATCAGTTCGGCCCACGCCAGCCGGTACGCGGCGAGCTGCATCACGACGGCCTTCTCGTTGGCCGCGCTCGGTTCGGCGCCGGTCTTCCAGTCGATCACCGTCCACCCGCCGTCGGGGTCGGTGAACACCGCGTCGATCCGGCCCCTCAGCACGGTCCCCGCCACCGAGGTCTCGAACGGCACCTCGACCTCCGTCGGGTTGCGGTCGGCCCACGGCGAGCGCAGGAACGCGTCCTGCAAGGTCGCGAGATCGGCGTCCGGGCCCGCACCCGTGTCTGCGGCACCGGGCAGCTCGTCGAGATCGAGCAGCCGGGTGGCCCCGAAGCGGCGCTCCACCCATGCGTGGAACGCGGTGCCGCGCCGCGCGAGCGGATTCGGCGGGAACGGCAGCGGCCGCCGCAGCCGGGCGGCCAGGGCGTCCGGGTCGGCCTCGAGTTCGACGAGCTGGCTCACCGAAAGCTGGCCGGGTAACACCACCTCGGTCCGGGCGTTCGCCCGCGCTTCCCGCTCCGCGAGGAGGGCGTCGACGTCGGCTGCCCAGTTCTCGGGGTCGTCCTCCTCGTCCGCCGGCGCCTGCTTGCCGACGTTCTTCAGTGCCGCGACGACCAGCGCCGCACCACGCTCGACCGCCTCCCGGCGGAGACCGAGCGGATCCCGCGGCCACACAGCCGACTTGGGAGTGCTGGTCAGCGGGTTCTGCTCCTCAGGTTCGGGCGTGGGCGCCCAGAGATCGACGATCCCGATACCCTCGTGCTCCTCGTCCGTCACCGTGTCGCGCAGTTCGGTGAGGAACTCCGACGGCCCCTTCGGCTCGGTTCCCGATTCTGCCCAGTGGTGACCCGAAGCGAACAGCACCCGTTCGGTGCGGGTGAGGGCGACGTAGAACAGCCGGCGGTCCTCGTCCAGTCTGCGGGCCGCCAGCGCCGACTTGTGCGCCTTCACGGCCTCCTCGAGGTCTTTCCGGTCGTACAGGTTCTCGAGTTCGAGGACGGGTACACCGTCTGCCGACTCACCCGGCCGCTCCCGGTCTCCGCGCAGCGACGGCGGCAGTTCGCCGAGCGCACCGAGCCAGGACCCGGACGCGGTCCGCGACGGAAAGACACCGGCCGTGAGGTGCGGCACCGCCACCACTTCCCACTCCAGCCCCTTCGCGGAGTGCACGGTCAGCACCTGGACGCGGTGCGGGTCCACTTCGACTTCGCCGGGCGCCAGGCCTTTTTCGACCGATTCCGCGGCGGACAGGAAGGCGAGCAGTCCGGTGACGGTGGCCGACGTGCGGTTCGCGTAACCGGCGACGACGTCGGCGAAGGCGTCGAGATGTTCCCGGCCCGCACTCCCCCGCGCCGACTGCCGCGTCCGGGCCTGCGCTTCGATGCCGATCCCCAGCACCCGTTCGACCTCCGCCACCAGTTCGGTGAGCGGCTGCCCGATCCGCTCGCGCAGGGACGCCAACTCCGCCGCCACCGCGGTGATCCGTGCGTAGCCGACCTGCGAATAGCGTTCTGCGGGGCCGGGATCCGCCAGCGCGTCCGCCAGCCCCGCCTGCTCCGCGTGTTCACCGGGCAGCGCCTCGCCGACGGCGTCGGCGAGGGCGGCCGAATCCGTGACGGCGCCGGTGGTTCCGTAGCCCGTTCCGATGGCCAGTTCGGACGCTCGCCGCGACAGCGCCGTCAGGTCGGCGGCCCCGATCTGCCATCTCGCGCCGGTCAGCATCCGGACGGCGGCACTGCCCGCCATCGGGTCGGCGACGACCCGGAGCATCGCGATAACGTCGGCCACCTCGGGCGTGTGGAGCAGACCGCCGAGACCGACCACCTCGACCGGCAGACCCCGCGACCGCAGCACCTCCGCGACCGGTGCCGCGTCGGCGTTGCGGCGGATCAGCACCGCGGCGGTCGGCGGATCCTCGCCCCGGTTCGCGGCGTCCGCGTACTGTTCGGCGATGCGGTCGGCCACCCATTCCCGTTCCTGCACGACGTCACCGGTGAGGGCCAGCCGCACGTCCCCGGGTACGGCCTGCGGTCGCGCCCGCAGCATGCTGACCGCCACGCCCCGCTCCCGCAGGGACGCCGACGCCATGTTGGCCAGCGCCAGGGCCTCCGGCGGGTTGCGCCAGCTGGTGAGCAGTTCCAGCGTCGGCGCCGGATCCCCGTTCGTCAGCGGGAAATCCGTGGCGAAGCGGGGCAGGTTGGCCGCCGACGCACCGCGCCAGCCGTAGATCGACTGCATGGGATCGCCCACCGCGGTCAGCGCAAGTTCGCCGTCGAGTCCGCCGCCGAACAGCGACGACAGCAGCACCCGCTGCGCGTGTCCCGTGTCCTGGTACTCGTCGAGCAGCACCACCCGGAAACGGGTGCGCTCGGTGAGGCCGACCTCGGGGTGGTCCGCGGCGACGCGTGCCGCCAGCGACATCTGACTGCCGAAGTCGAGCGCGCCTTCCCGTCGCAGGGTGTCCGCGAGCCGCTGCACCAGCGGCAAGAGTTCCACCCGGCGGTGCTGGGTGTCGAGGATGTCGAGCAGTTCCTTACCGGGACCACCGCGCTGCCGCGGTCCGGCGGGCAGGGTGTGGACGAGCTTGTCGAGTTCGGTGTGCGCCTCCCGCAGGTCGTCCGGTTCGACGAGGTGCTCGGCGAGCTGCCCGGCCAGCGCGAGGACCGCCTCGGTGACGGACGCCGGATTTCTATCGGTGTCGAGGTCGCCGTCCCACGAGCTGACCACCCGGTGCGCCAGCTGCCACAGTTCCGTCTCCGACAGCAGCGTCGCCGACGGTTCGATGGGCAACAGGAGCCCGTGCTCGGACAGCAGTCGCCCGGCGTAGGAGTGATACGTGCTGACCTCCGGTTCGCCGGCGAGGATGCGCGACCGGAGGTCACCGCTCGGGTCGACCCGGCGGAGCAGGTCCGAACCCGCCAGACGGGCAAGGCGTTTCCTGATCCGGGCGGTAAGCTGCTGCGCCGCCTTGCGGGTGAACGTCAGACCCAGCACCGCCTCGGGGTCGACGACCCCGTTGGCCACCAGCCACACGACGCGGGCGGCCATCGTCTCGGTCTTGCCCGCGCCTGCCCCCGCGACGACGAGGGTCGGGCCGAGGGGGGCCGCGATGACGGCGGCCTGTTCCGGGGTCGGCGGATGCTGCCCCAGTCCGATCGCGAGTTCCACCGGGTCGATTCGGATGGTCATTCCGACGTCACCTGCCGTCCCTCGTCGTGCGCGGGACAACTCGTCCGCACCGGGCAGTGCCTGCATCCGTCGTTGACGCGGGCGAGGAACTCCGGCCCCTTGGTGGCGGCCGCCGCCGCATGGATGACCGCGAGCCACGTCTCGAGGTCCTCCTCCGACAGCGGTGCCTGCACCCGCTGCGTCGCGCCTTCCTTCTTGTGTGGTTTGGCGACGAAGACCAGCCGCGCCCCACCGGGTTTCGACGCCGGCTCCCCGTCGATCGCACCGGTGGCCGCCGCCACCTGGTACGCCGCCAGCTGGGCGTGCTGCTGGGCGTCGTCCTTGGTGACGGGTGAGCGGGCGGTCTTCACGTCGACGATCACGGGCCTGCCCTCGGCGTCGCGTTCGAGCCGGTCGATCCGCCCCCGCAGCCGGATTTGCGGGGAACCCTCCTCCCGCGGCTCGAGGACGCCGTCGACGGCCACCTCGACTCCGACCTCGGTGAGTTCGGACCGGGTGTTCCCGAGCCAGGCGGTGAACGTGGCGAGCATGTCCCGGGTGCGGTCGAGTTCGCGCCGCGAGTACCACTGGGAGCCGAGATCGATCGACTCCCAGGCGTTCTCGAGCGCACGTTCCACCTGATCGGGTGGGATGCGGCCTGCGAGCGCCTGCACCAGCGTGTGCACGAGCGTTCCGGCGATGGCGTGGGTGTTGTCGCCGTCCCGGCCGCCGTGGCGTTCGAGCAGCCACCGCAACGGGCAGGTGTTGAGCAGGTCGACGGTGGACGGCGACAGCGACACCGGTCCGTCCTCCGCGTTCCACAACGCCACGCCGGTGCTCGGTTCGGCCGTGCCGTACCACTGGTCCGGGTGGGCGCCGCGCACCCCGGCTTCGGCGAGCCGGGCGAGTTGGCGAGCGGCGCGTTCCTGGCGGGCGGGGTCGGATTCGGCGACGTCCGGATCGCAGACCACGCTGCGCAATTCGGCGACGAGGGCGGGCAGGGCCAGGACCCGGGTCGCCGGATCCTCCGCAGGAACCACCACCTCTTCGGCGTCCGAATCCTGTTCTCCGGCGAGCAGTTCGTCGACGAAACGGGAGTGGACGAGATCGGCGTCGCCGCTGGCCGAGTCGACCGCGGTGACCAGCAGACTCCGCCTCGCCCGGCTGCACGCCACCAGGAACAGCCTGCGTTCCTCGGCCAGCAGCGGTGCGGTGCGCGACATCCGGTCGGCGGCGGTCTCGCTGCCGTCGGACACGCCGCCCGTGAGGTCGATCAGCGCCTCGGTGCCGAGCAGGCTTCCGCGCGCCCGCAGGCTCGGCCACAGCCCTTCCTGCACACCCGCGACCGCGACGACGTCCCACTCCCGGCCGGCCGCCGAGTGGGCGCTGAGCACCGACACGGCGTCGCCCGGAACGACGGAGACGGTGCGCGCGGTGGGAATCGCCTGCCCGGTCAGGTAGTCGACGAACCCGGCGAGCTGCGCGCGAGGGAGACGGTCGACGTAACTCGCCGCGGCGTCGAACAGGGCGACCACGGCGTCGAGGTCGCGGTCGGCCTGCGCCCCGATCGGACCGCCGCGGGCGGAGGCCGCCGACCAGCGACGTTCGAGTCCGGTGGCCTGCCACGCCGCCCACAGCACGTCCTCGATGCCGCGCCCCCGCTCGAGCGGAACCCTCGCCTTGCGCAGCACGGACAGCACCCGGTTCAGGGACGCCGCTTCGACGTCGGTCAGCTTCGCCGTGACCCTGCGGGTGCTGCCCGTCTCGCCGACCAGCAGGAGACGGAGCAGTTCCGCGGAGTCACGGTCGCCGCCGGAGGCCAGCTCGGCGCGCCGCAGACCCCGGCGAAGACGCCGGAGCGCCACGGGTTCCGCGCCGCCGACCGGGCCTGCGAGCAGGGCGAGCGCGTCCTCGCCCGTGAATTCCTGCCCCGACAGTGCCCGCAGCACCAGCATCAGCCCCGACACCCCGTGCTGACGAGCCAGCGGCAACTCGGACGCCGCGGTGGTGACCGGCACACCCGCACCGAGCAGCGCCCGCCGGAGCGGAGCCAGCGCCCGCGGAACCGAGCGCACGATCACCGCCATCTCCGACCACGGCACCCCGTCGAGGAGGTGGGCGCGGCGCAGGGTGTCGGCGATCAGCGCCGCCTCCTTCGCCGCGGTGCCCAGGACCCGGACCGACGTCCTGCCGCCGTCCTGAGACGGGGTCCAGATCCGGTGGGGCAGATGCCCTGGCAGGCGGGACGTGATCCGGGCCGCAGTGGTCGCGACCTCCGCCG
This sequence comes from Rhodococcus koreensis, assembly GCF_017068375.1. Lineage (NCBI taxonomy): Bacteria > Bacillati > Actinomycetota > Actinomycetes > Mycobacteriales > Nocardiaceae > Rhodococcus > Rhodococcus koreensis. The sequence goes on along the minus strand of NZ_CP070609.1, from coordinate 7,657,325 downwards.
AACTGCGGAAGTTGACCGGTAACAGCACCTGCCGGGGATCGCCCTTGTCGGCCAGGTCGGCGAGGAACGTGGGGTCGGCCCCGCGGAACCCGTAGATCGACTGGTCGGGGTCGCCGGCCACGACCGTGGTGCGGGTACCGGTGCCGACGAGCCGGACCAGTTCCGCGGCCTGCGGATCGAGGTGCTGGGCGTCGTCGACGAGCAGGTGCCGCACCCGGTCCCGTTCCGCGCGCAGCAGGTCCGGGTCGGTGGCGAACGCGGTGAGGGCCGCACCGATGAGTTCGGCCGCGTCCAGCGCCGGCGCCGTGGCCTCGGGGGCCTCGACACCCACCGCTCCGCGCAGCAGCATGCCGTGCTCGTACCGGGCGGCGAACATGCCCGCCGCCACCCACTCGGAGCGGTCGTGCCGCCGGCCCAGCGTGATCAGATCTTCCGGGCCGAGGCCCCGCTCGCTCGCGCGCAACATGAGGTCGCGCAGTTCGACGGCGAAGCCGCCCAGCGCCAGTGCGGGACGCAGCCGTTCGGGCCACATCTCGCCGCCGTCCGCGATGTCGCCCTGCAGCATCTCGCGGAGCACGGCGTCCTGCTCGGCGCCGGTGATGAGGCGCGGCGGCGGATTGCCGTGGGCGGCGGCCTGCAACCGCAGCACCGCGAACGCGTAGGAGTGGACGGTGCGGACGAGCGGTTCGCGCGTGGCCCGGGGCCCGTGGTGCTCGTCGTGGCCGATGAGGGCGGCGGTCACCTCTTCGCGCACCCGGCCCGCCGCTCGCTTCGACTGCGTCAGGACGAGCACCGACTCCGGGTCCTCGCCGCCGGCGATCCGGTCCACCGCGACGTCGACGAGTAGCGACGTCTTGCCGGTTCCCGGGCCGCCGAGCACCTGCCAGGGATTCCAGCCCATGCCGAGGGGCGGTGCGGTGAGGACCCGCTGCGTGGAGTCGTCCCACACCCGGGCCGGGCGGTCGGGGCTCGGGCGGTGCACGAGCCGGGCCCGGGGAGCCGACGTCCTGGTGCGCACCGCCGATTCCGTCATGGGCAGCATTCCACCAGAACGGTCCGACATCTCCTGCGGCGGCCCGATCCGGCATCATGGGTCACGTGTCAGCACTGAATACGTACCTGTTCGGCGCCGAGGACGGCACGGAGATCCTCGCCCTGCACGGACTCACCGGCCACGGCAGACGGTGGGAGGCGCTGGCCACCGACCAGCTGCCCGACGCCCGGTGGATCTCCCCCGACCTGCTCGGGCACGGCCGCTCGACGTGGTCGCCGCCGTGGAACCTCGAGGCCCACGTCGCGAGCCTCGTCGACACCCTCGACGCGCACGCCCGGGGACCGGTCCTGGTGGTGGGCCACTCGTTCGGTTGCGCCCTGGCGCTGCACCTGGCACGCGCGGTCCCCGACCGGATCCGCGGCCTCGTGCTGCTCGACCCGGCGATCGGGCTCGACCCCGCGCAGATGCAGTCGGTGGCCGATCTCACCATCTCCTCCCCCGACTACACCGACGTCGAGGAGGCCCGGTCCGACAAGCTGCACGGCTCGTGGGGCGAGGTGGCCCGCGACGTCCTCGAGGACGAGATCGCCGAACACCTGGTGCCCCTCGAGAACGGCCGGGTCAACTGGCGACTGTCCACCCCCGCCGTCGTCACGGCGTGGGGCGAACTGGCCCGCGAGGCGGTCCTGCCGCCCGCGCATCTGCCGACCGTGCTCGTGCAGGCGTCGAAGGTGCAGCCGCCGTACGTCACACCCGCGTTCCGCAAGGCCCTCGTCGACCACCTGGGCGGCAACCTCACCGCCGTCGACCTCGACTGCGATCACATGGTGCCGCAGGCCCGGCCCGACGAGGTGGCCGAGCTCATCCGCACACTTCTCTGATGGTCGCGACGACGGAGGAACAGGTCGAGGCGGTGCGCGCGCTGGTCGCGTCGATTCCGCCCGGCCGGGTGGCCACCTACGGCGACATCGCCGCGGCGGCCGGGCTGTCCAGTGCGCGGACGGTGGGCTGGATCATGCGCACCGACTCCGCCGACCTCCCCTGGCACCGCGTGCTGGGCGCCTCGGGGCGGCCGGCGCCGCACCTCGCGCACAAGCAGATCGCGAAGCTCGAACTCGAGGGCGTGCCCATCCGGGACGGCCGCGTGGATCTCGCGGCGGCGCGGTACCGGTTCGATCCGCCCGGCTGACGGTTCCACCCGCCTCAGCAGGTGCTCGGCGCGGGGTCGCCGCGGAACCGGGCGTCCATCCAGTCCAGCCCCTGGGGCAGTCCCAGCGCCGCCGCCGACAGATGGTCGGGTGTCGGCGTGAGCAGCGTCTGCACCGGGGTGCCCGCGTCGCAGTACCGCCGCAGGGTGGTGTCGATCGAATCGACAGGGATCAGCGCGTCCGTCGGACTGTGCCATTCGAAGATCGGTACGGTGGGCACGCCCGGGTACAGCTCCAGGCTGTTCTCCTCCATCACCTTCCACGCTTCCGGGTCGTCCATGAAGTTCTGGTTGTCGGTCATTTCCGAAGCGCTGTGCCCGATTCCGAACAGCATGATCTCGTTCGTGCATCCGTTGCCGATCATCTGCTTCATCCGGCGGCCCTCGTCGTTGAGTTGGCCGCTGACGTCGACGCGATCCGGGTATTCGCGTTCGAGACCCAGTGCGGCGGCCATCGCGAGACCGAACGCGGGGTGCGGATTGGTGCCCAGCGCCTCCGCCATCTTCACCAGGTTCATCGGGGTTCCACCCTCGGCGGCGCCGACGAGGTTCAGTTCGGGGGCGTAGCTCGGCGCCAGCGCCGCCGCCCATGCCGTCGCCATGCCGCCACCGGAGTACCCGCCCAGTCCGACCTTGCTGTTCTGTACCTGCAGTTCGGGGACCCGCTGGACGGCACGGATGCCGTCGAGCGTGATCTGGCCGCCGAGTTTGGCTGCGCCGTACGCCATCCGCGGTCCCAGATGGTCGGGCAGCGCCACCGCCCACCCGCGCGCGAGAGCGATGTTGAGGCCTGCCGCCTCCCGGATCTGGTGCAGGGGGTCGGTGGTGTACAGCTCGGTGACGATCTTGCACTTGTTGCCCAGTGAATTGATGATGTGCTGGTACGACACCAGCGGGCCGTCCGGGACGTGGTTCGGGGGCAGCACATACGTGGTGTTCGCCGCGATCGGTCTGCCCTCGGAGTCGGTGGTCCGGAACAGCAACTCCCACATCGCACTACCGGGGAAGTAGTACGACGGCGGCAGCTGGCGGATCTTCAGCACGTCACCCGGGGCGTGGTCGGCGATGTCCGTGGGCTGGATGTAGAAGGGGTCCGGGTCGGCGACCGGGAAGATCACGTCGGCAGCGGGCGGGGTCGGCAAGGGCGGCAACGGCACCAGCGGTTGTGCCGCGGAAATTCCTGCGCCGACGAGGGCGGCAGTCAGGGCGAGGACCGGGCCGACTACGGCGGTGCCGAAGGATCTGCGGAACAACGAGCCCATGACATACCCCACATTTCAGCGACGGGTCGACGGCATCACTATGCCAGAGCGTCGATAAAGATCCGCCCCTTTCCCGGTACCGAACAGGTCTCTGACCGATACTTCGATTTACAGATACTTTTCCGTGACACACCCGCGCGTCACACGACGAGCGTCGGCGTCACGGACATCGAGGCGTTGGCGGACACGACCAGCGTGGCAAGGACATTCACGGCGGCGGTCAGTTCGGACACCGGCCGTGTGAACGGCATCCGCTGATGGTCGTCGAACAGATGGCCGGTGCCGAACCGCGGCCCCGGCGCCAGCAGCAGCCCCCGCGACCGCGCGGCCGCGACGAGGTCCGTCGAACTCGTATCGGCAGGCAGCCTGCACCACAGGGACAGTCCCCCGGCGGGCAGCACGTAACTCCACCCGGGCAACCGCTCGTCGACCGCCGCCGCGAGCGCGTCCCGCTGCACCCGGAGGTCGCGGCGGCGCTGCGCGACCAGTCGATCGTGCCAGGCGAACAGGCGCACGGCCGCAAGCTGATCCAGCACGGAGACCGACAGCTGCCTGCGGGCCATGATCTTGGCCAGCTGCGCGGTGCGGGCAGCCTCCGCACGCACCCAGCCGATGCGGATACCTCCCCACACGGTCTTGCTGAGGCTGCCGATCGCCACCGTCGCCGATTCCGGGACCGGGACACCGAACGGCTCCAGGTCGTCCGGACCGTCCAGCACGATGTCCGCCGCCACTTCGTCCACGACAGTCACCACTCCGTGGCGGGCGAGGGTCGCGGCCAGCCGCCGTCTGCCCTCCGGAGTTGCCCTGGCTCCCGAGGGATTGGAGAAGTCCGGCATCACGTACGCCACCGTGGGGGCACTCTGCCGGGCGGCCCGGTCCGCGTCGGCGACGAACGCGTCCGGGTCGGTCGCGTCGATCGGCACCGGAACGGGTCTGCCGCCGGCCGCCTGCACGGATTCGACCGCGCCGGGGTAGGTCGGGTGCTCGATCAGGACACGGTCGCCCGCCTCGACCAGTGCCTCGAACACCACCTCGGTGGCGTCACCCGCGCCCCCGGTGACGAGGATCTGGTCCGCGATGGTCGGGCGACCGCGGCGCCTGTAGCGGTCTGCTATCGCCGCCCGGAGTGTGGTCAGTCCGCCGGGGTGGTAGCCGTGCTGGGGCATGAAGCGGGGCAACTCGTCGACGGCGTCGAGGTACGCCTCCTTGAGTTCAGGAGCGGCCGCCGGTGCGGCGTTGACGAGGTCGATCACGCCGTCGACCGGCGCCCCGACCATGGTTCCCCAGGCGGGCGGACCCGACGGCATCGCCACGAATGTCCCCGATCCGTGCCGCGCCGACGCCCAACCGGCCTCTCGCAGTTCGCGATAGGCGGCGCTGACGGTCACCCGGCTGAGCCGGAGTTCCTCCGCGAGGGCCCGTTCGGCGGGCAGCCGGACTCCGACGGCCATGGACCCGTCGGCGACCCTCTCGCGCAGGGCGTCGGCGAGCCCGCGGTACAGGGGCTGCCCGCCGGCGGGCGCCGCACCGAGCAGCACCGCCAACTCGGCCGCGGAGACGGTTCGGACCGGTTCGCTACTCATACAGGCCACTTTTCCACAGAGGACTGGAAATCGCGGTCCACTTCCGGCCGACAATCGATTCATGTTGGTAATTGGAATCCTCTCGGCCCTCAGTCTGGCGTCGGTGGCCTGGCTCTGCGTCAGCACGGCGCAGGGCGGACGGTCCGGGCCGGCAGGCCCTCCGCGCAGCCACCTGCACAGCGACTGAGGGAGTGCGGCAGCATGAGGGAATGAACTCTGCCGCGCCCGTTCACGCGATAGTCCTCGCCGGTGGACGAGCCACTCGGATGGGCGGCGTCGACAAACCGGCCGTAGTGGTCGGCGGACGCCGGATGCTCGACACCGCCCTCGACGCCGTCGACGACTGTGAGCGCATCGTCGTCGTGGGACCTCGCCGCGCCGACCTCGATTCGACGGTGCTCCAGACGCAGGAGACGCCGCCGGGCGCAGGCCCGGTCGCGGGGGTGGCCGCCGGGCTGGCCGTGCTCGACGCCGACCCGGCCGACCGGGTGATCCTGCTCGCGTCGGACCTGCCGTTCGCGGAACCGGCGATGGCCGAGGCCCTCGCCGCCGCCGTGCAGGACGCCGACACCGTGTTCGCGGTCGACGAGTCGGGCCGCCTGCAGTTCCTGTTGTCCGCGTGGCGCGTCGGCGCGCTCACCGACCGGCTCCGCGCGCTCGGCTCCGCCGTGAACCAGCCCATGAAGGCCCTCGTTCCGGAATCGTTCGGAACGGTGCTCTTCCGCGGCGTCACCGACTGCGACACACCGGAGGACGTCGAGCGGGCCCGGAGCACGTCCGCGGCGGCGCCGGTCACCATCGCCGAGGCCCGCACCGCGATCCAGGCCGCGGTCCCCCCACTGCCACCGCGCGCCGCGGCGCTCGGCACGTCGCTCGGCGCCACGCTCGCCGAGCCGCTGCTCGCCGCCGACGCCCTGCCGCGCATCGCGGTGTCCGCCATGGACGGGTACGCCGTCGCGGGCGACGGTCCGTGGGTGCTGCGCGACGCCATCCGGTACGCCGGCAGCGACGAGGAACTCGAACTGGCAGAGGGCGAGGCGGCGCGGATCGCGACCGGTGCACATCTGCCCAGCGGCGCCTCCACCGTCGTGCGGGACGAATTCGCCGTGACGACAGACACTTCCGAGGGGCCGCGACTGTCCCGCAGACACGGCGTTCCCGTGCGCGACGACGCGCGGCGTCGCGGTGAGGACTGGCACGAGGGGTACCGGCTCGCGGCGGAGGGAACGGCCGTCACGCCCGCGCTCGTCTCCGCGGCCGCGAGCGCGGAGGTGACCACCGCCGGGGTCCGCGGACCGGTCCGCGCGCACGTCGTGGTCACGGGCGACGAGATCCGGCGCGACGGCCCGCTGCGCCACGGGCAGACCCGGGATGCACTGGGACCCGTTCTCCCCCAGTTCCTCTCGTGGTGCGGCATCCACACGGTCGCCGACACGCACCTGCGGGACACGTCCGACAGCTTCGATGAGCTGTTCCGGGAAGTCCGCCGGCCCGACCTGATCGTGATCGTGGGGGCCACCGGCGGCGGCGCGGCCGACCAGCTGCGTGCGGCGCTCGACCGTGCGGACGCCCGGATCGTGGTGGGGAGGGTGCGGTGCCGCCCGGGCGGTTCGCAGGTGACCGCCCTGCTGCCCGACGGCCGGGTGGTCCTCGGGCTGCCCGGCAACCCGTACGCCGCGGTCGTGACACTGCTGACCACGGTTCCGTTCATCGCAGCCGCGCTCACCGGTCGCACCCCGGCACCGATTCAGCTGGGGCGCATCGCGAATGCGTCCGAGGTCAGCGGCGACGCCACCCGCATCCTGCCCGCCGTCCCGCAACCGGACGGCACGTGGCGCGTGGACCCCGGAATCCGGACGGCGCATCTCGCGGGCCTGATCGACCGCGAGGCGCTGGCGCTGGTCCCGGCGGGGGCCGCCGACGGTGATCTCGCCGAGCTGGTGCCCCTACCGCGCTGACCGGACGGTTCAGCGCTGGTACGACAGCGCGCGGACCGCGGCCGGGATTCCGCTGCGGTAGCGGTCCGCGACGAGATCGACGATCGCCGGATCGACGCCGAGCGGCTCGGCCACCCCGTCCGCACCGGCATCGGCGAGGCGGGCGTGGAACAGTCCGTGGGCCAGGAGGTACGACGCGACGAACACCCGCTTCTCGCCGCCGGCCCGCAATCCTTCGACCACGTCCGGGACGCGCGGCTGCGCGGTCGCGACGTAGCCGATCCGGACCCGCGACGCGACGAGTTCCGACAGCATCGCCGCGGCGCGCCGGACGTCGCGCAGCGCCCGCGGGTCGGACGAGCCTGCCGCGGCGAGCACGACCGCGTCGCCGGGCCGCCAGCCCGCGTCGACGAGACGCCGCAGCAGGACGTCCGCGAGAACGGGGTCCGGTCCCAGCGCCCGGGTCACGGCCACGGAGGGATGGCCGCTGTCGGCGACCTCCCGCGGAACGTCGGTGTGGACGTGGTAGCCCGACGCGAGGAACGCCGGCACCACGACGGCGGGCCCGGTGATGTCGCGGAGCACCTCGGCGGGTGACGGCCCGAGTACATCCACGAAGGACACCCGGGTCGGTCCGACCTGCTCGGCGACGGCGTCGGCGAGCGCGGCGATCATTTCCACGCCTCGGGGACTCCGCGTTCCGTGTGCCACCAGTACCAGTGCTGTCTCGTTCATTGCTGTCCCTCCTCACGTGAATCGGCGCAGTCGACGGGATCGAGCGCGAGGCGGTATCCGCGCTTGACCACCGTCTGGACTGCCTTCGGTGCGCCCAGGGACGCGCGCAGTCTGGCCACCGCCGTCTCCACGGCGTGGGTGTCGCCGCCGCCGCCGGGCAGTGCCGCGAGCAGTTCGTCCCGGGGGACGACCCGGCCGGGCCGGGCGCCGAGCGTGCGCATCAGCGACATCGCGGCGGGCGGCAGCTGGCGCACCTCGCCGTCGACGACGACGCATCCGCCGCGGATGCTCAACTCGTGTCCGGCGGTGTGGATCTTGTTCGCCCGCCGCGGCAGCTCGTCGGCGATGTGCCGGGCGAGCGCACCCAGTCGCGAGCGTGCCGGCATCGTCGTGGGGACCTCGAGTTCGCGGAGCGGTCCGGCGGTGACCGGTCCGACGCAGGCCGCGAGAACCCGGTGCCGGAACGAGTGCAGCACCATCTCGATCATTCCGGTCTCCTTGGCGCGGGTCAGCAGCGAGGCCACCGCCGGTGCGCTGGTGAAGCTGACCGCGTCGAGACCGCCGGAGGCGATCAGTTCGATCATCCGGTCCATCGGGGCCTGGTCCTCGAGCGGCGTCCACCGGTAGACGGGGACTGCGATCACGTCGGCGCCCGCGCAGCGCAGCACCTCGCAGAAGTCCGCGACCGGCTCCCATTCCGTGGTGGCGCCGTGCAACTGGACCGCGATGCGCTTGCCTTCGACGCCCTCGCCGAGCAGGTGATCGAGCACTTCGGCCGACGACTCCGACGCGGGCGACCACTCCTCCCGCAGGTCCGCCGCCCGGATCGCGCCCTTCGCCTTGGGTCCGCGGGCCAGCAGGCGGCTCGCGGCCAGGGCCCGGCCCAGCTCCTCCGCTTCACCCCAGCCGTCCGCCGCCTCCATCCAGCCGCGGAAACCGATCCCGGTGGTCGCGACGACGATCTCCGGCGGGTTGTCGATGATCTGGCGCGTGACCCGCTCGAGTTCCGTGTCGTCGGCCAACGGGATGATGCGGATGGCCGGAGCGTGCACCACGGTGGCACCGCGCCGCGTCAGCAGCGTGGCGAACTCTTCCGCACGCCGGGACGCCGTGATCCCGATCGTGAACCCGCACAGCGGCGCCGCGTCGTTCACGCGTGCGTGCTGTGGACCTGGACGACGCCGGCCCACACCCGCACGTCGTACACGGGCAGCCGCACCGACTCGTCGTCGAGGCAGCGACCGTCGACCAGCGAGAACACCTGCTTGAGCAGGGGCGACGCCACGGTGGGCTCTCCTGCCCGGTCACCCACGAGGCCGCGGGACATCACGGCCGCGCGCCCGAACGGGTCGATGTTGCCGACGGCGTGCAGGGACCCGTCCTCGAGAAGGAACAGTGCCACCTGCTCTCCGCCCCGCAGCAGCACCGCCACCCCGAGACCGGGGATCAGCTGGCTGAGCGGACACGCGGACGTCCATTCGAGACGGCCTGACTTGACGCTTTCGAACCTGGTTCCACTGGCACTGTGGACGTTCATGTCGACGACGGTCATCACAGTCCTCCTTCGGGCTGGTGTGTATCCGTGCTTGGATACATAGTTCGTGGTGGGTGTTTCCGCAGCGTTAAGCGGGGATTACTCCGATGTAGAAGCTGCGAATTTCGGCATTCCCATCAACACCGGGACCTTCCGGACACCCGTGTCGTCGAACGCGACGGTCGGATCGGCCTCGTCGGGCGCGTTGACGAACGAGACGAACCGCGACAGCTTCTCCGGGTCCTCGAGCACACCCGCCCACTCGTCCTTGTATCCCAGAACGTGCTTGGCCATGGCCGCCTCGAGATCGGCGGCGATGCCCAGGCTGTCCTCGCACACCACGGCCTTGAGGTGGTCGAGCCCGCCTTCGAGGGACTCGACCCACGGCGCGGTGCGCTGGAGCCGGTCCGCGGTGCGGATGTAGAACATCAGGTACCGGTCGATGTACCGGATCAGGGTCTCGTCGTCGAGCCCGCCTGCGAGCAGCTGGGCGTGCTTCGGGGACTGGCCACCGTTGCCGCCGACGTACAGGTTCCAGCCGTTCTCGGTGGCGATGACGCCGACGTCCTTGCCGCGCGCCTCGGCGCATTCACGGGCACAGCCCGACACACCGAACTTGATCTTGTGCGGGGACCGCAGGCCGCGATACCGGTTCTCCAGGTCGACCGCCATACCCACGGAGTCCTGCACGCCGTACCGGCACCAGGTGGATCCGACGCAGCTCTTCACGGTGCGCAGCGACTTGCCGTACGCCTGGCCCGACTCCATGCCGGCGTCGACGAGGCGCTTCCAGATCGCGGGCAGCTGCTCGACGCGGGCGCCGAACAGGTCGATGCGCTGACCGCCGGTGACCTTCGTGTAGAGGCCGAAGTCGCGGGCCACCTCGCCGATGACGATGAGCTGTTCGGGCGTGCATTCGCCGCCGGGCATCCGCGGCACCACCGAGTAGGTGCCGTTCTTCTGGATGTTGGCCAGGAAGTGGTCGTTCGTGTCCTGCAGTCCCGCCTGGTTGCGGTGCAGAATGTGGTCCGAGTCGGTGGACGCCAGGATCGACGCGACGACGGGCTTGCAGATGTCGCAGCCCGAGCCCGTTCCGTACTTCGAGATCAGCGCGGAGAACGTGCGCGTGTCGGTGGCCTGCACGATCTCGAACAGCTCGGCACGGGACTGCTCGAAGTGCTCGCACAGCGCCTTCGACATCACCACTCCGGACGACGCGAGCAGCTGCTTGATGGTCGGCAGGCAGCCACCGCACGTGGTGCCGGCGTTGGTGCAGCTCTTGACCAGCGCGATGTCGCAGGCGCCGTCGGCGATGGCCCCGCAGATCGCGCCCTTGGTGACACCGTTGCAGGAGCACACCTCGGCGTCGTCGGGCAGGGATCCGGCGCCGGGCTTCTCCCCCGCGGGCGAGATGAGCGAGGCCGGATCGCCGGGCAGTTCGCGGCCGACGAGGGGACGCAGCGACGCGTACGCGGAGGCGTCACCGACGAGGATGCCGCCGAGCAGCGTCTTCGCGTCGTCGGACACGACGAGCTTGGCGTAGGTGCCCTTGGCGGCGTCGCTGAGAACCACCTCCAGCGCGCCGGGGGTCTGAGCGTGGGCGTCGCCGAAGCTGGCGACGTCCACACCCATCAGCTTGAGCTTGGTGGACAGGTCGGCGCCGGGGAACTCCGCCGCCCCGCCGAGCAACCGGTCCGCGACGATCTCCGCGGTGGTGTACCCGGGAGCGACGAGGCCGTAGCACCTGCCCTCCACCGCGGCGCACTCGCCGACCGCGTAGATGTTCTCGTCCGACGTGCGGCACCCGAGGTCGGTGATGATCCCACCGCGCTCACCGACCTCGAGTCCCGCGTCGCGGGCCAGCTGGTCCTGCGGCCGCACACCCGCGGAGAACACCAGCAGCGCGGCCTCGATCACCGAGCCGTCGGACAGTTCGACGCTGATCCCGTCCGGGCCCTCGGTGATGCCTGCGGTGCCGACACCCGCGTGGACGGTGAGACCCAGGTCGGTGACGAGGTTGGCGAGCAGCGCGCCGCCGCCCTCGTCGACCTGCAGCGGCATCAGCCGGGGAGCGAACTCGACCACGTGCGGGGTCATGCCCATCAATTTGAGGGCGTTCGCGGCCTCGAGTCCGAGCAGACCACCGCCGACCACGACACCGACGGCGCCGGGCCCGGCCGCGTCGGCACGCTTCCGGATGCCGTCCAGGTCGGCGAGCGTGCGGTAGACGAAGCACTCCGGCCGGTCGTGGCCGGGGATCGGCGGCACGAACGGATACGAACCGGTGGCCATCACGAGAGCGTCGTACCCGACGACCTCACCCGAATCGGTGGTGACCTTGCGGGCCTCCCGATCGATGGTCGCGGCCCGGCGGCCGATCCGGAGGTCGACGAGCGCGTCGTCCGGGTAGTCGTTACCCGCGAGCGCAAGCTCCTTGGGGTCCCACGCCCCCACGTAGGAGGACAGTCCCACCCGGTCGTACGCGGGGAGGGGCTCCTCGCAGAGCACCGTCACCGACCAGTCGTCCGACTCGTCGCGTGCACGCAACGCCTCGACGAATCGATGTCCGACCATTCCGTGTCCGATGACCACTGCTGACTTGCGGCTCATGCCGTCGCTCCTTCTAGCTGAATTACTCGAGTTCATGCGGTACTGCGGGAGGTCACGCCGAGACCGACACCTTTTCGTCGTCGCCGTCGGTGACGGTGAGCGCACGAGTGACGGACGGGCGGCGCAGGAAGACGAACCAGGTGACGAGGATGCAGGCGAGGTAGAAGGCGAGGAACACCCAGAACGCCATGGTCGCCGACTTCGCGGTGCCGCCGTAGGACGCGCGGAGCACCAGGTTGATTCCGACGCCGCCGAGGCCGCCGATGGCGCCGGCGAAGCCGATGAGGGCCCCGGACATCGCCCGCGACCACGCCGCCTTGGCGTCGCGGCTCAGTCCTTCGAGCCCCTGCGCCTTGGCCTCGAAGATCGACGGGATCATCTTGTAGACCGAGCCGTTGCCGATGCCTGCCAGCAGGATCAGGGTGATGAAGCCGACCACGAACGCCACCAGCACTCCGGCCGTGGCCGCGCCGGGCGTGCCGTCGTCGACGGTGCCCGCGGTCACCAGCACCGCGGCGGCGAGCGCCATGGCGACGAAGGTGTACAGCGTGATCTTGCCGCCGCCGATGCGGTCGGCGAGCTTGCCGCCCATCGGCCGGGCGATGGAGCCGAGCAGCGGTCCGATGAAGGCGATCTGCGCGGCGTGCAGGGCGGCCGCCGCGGGGGTGGCGCCACCGGCGAGGAAGTTGATCTGCAGCACCTGGCCGAACGCGAAGCTGAATCCGATGAACGATCCGAACGTGCCGATGTAGAGGAAGCTGATGACCCACGAGTCGGAGAACTTCAGCGCCTTGGCCATCGCCCGGAGATCGGACTTCTGGTTGCCGAGGTTGTCCATGAACAGGGCCGCGCCGACCGCGGCGACGGCGATGAAGACCAGGTAGACGGCGCACACGATCCAGGGGTCCGTGTTGCCCACGGTGGCGATCACGAGCAGACCGACCACCTGGATCACCGGGACACCGATGTTGCCGCCGCCCGCGTTGAGACCGAGTGCCCAGCCCTTGAGCCGCTGCGGGTAGAACGCGTTGATGTTGGTCATCGACGACGCGAAGTTTCCACCGCCGACGCCGGCGAGTGCCGCGACGAGGATGAACGTCGTGTACGACGCCCCCGGGTTCATCATCAGGTAGAGGGTGAACAGTGTCGGGACGAACAGGACGAGGGCGCTGAAGACGGTCCAGTTGCGGCCACCGAAGCGGGCCGTCGCGACCGTGTACGGGATCCGCAGGATCGAGCCGACGAGAGTGGGGACGGCGACGAGGAAGAACTTGCCCGCCGCGTCGATCCCGTAGATGTCGGTCGGCATGAACAGCACCATGACGGACCAGATCGACCAGACGGAGAAGCCGACGTGCTCAGCGACTACCGACCAGATCAGGTTCCGCTTGGCGATGTCCTTGCCGCCCGCCTCCCAGGCGTCGACGTCTTCCGCGTCCCAGTGCTCGATGTAGTGCTTCTTCACCCGGGCCTCCTCGTTGTGTGGGAGACCCAAAGGTAGAAAACCGGTGTTGCGGCGGTGCTGCGGTCGGTGACCGGGGCGTCAACTGATCCTCACTTTTCAACTGGGGCGATGTGAGGTTTCCTGCATGTTTCCTAGACGTGTCGAAGAGCGTTCTCAGGCTCCTTTTCGACGTGCCAGCTGTCCTCGAGCATGCGCGGCTTGCACGCCTGGAACGCCGCTATGAGGAGGATCACCACGCCGAACGTCAGGAATCCGAACGACACGGTCCATCCGCCGGAGGCGTCGTGGAACACCCCGAACAGCAGCGGTCCGAGGCACGCGACGGCGTAGCCCACACCCTGGGTGAAACCGGACAGCGTCGCCGAGCCGAGGTGGCTGCGCGTGCGCAGATTGATGAGCGTCAGCGACATGGGGAACGTGCTCGGCCCGAGCCCCAGCAGCACGATCCACAGGATCGGTGCGCTCATCGGAGCGAACAGCAGTCCACTGAAGGCCACCAGGTAGCAGACCGCGCATCCGATCACGATCGGGAACGGATTGCGCATGCGGGCGCACAGCGTGGGGGCGCCGAACGCGGCGACGAGACCCATGAACGAGAACAGTCCCACCATGGCACCGCCGAACGCTTCGCTCGCCCCGGCGTCGGACAGGATGTCGGGAATCCAGGTGAACATCGAGTACGTGATCATCGACGTCATTCCGAACATGCCGGCCATCCCCCAGCCGACGGGCGAACGCCAGGCCTTCCCGTGCGGGCGTTCGGCCTGCACACCCGCGGGCGGTTCCGCCGCGACGACCACGGTGCGACGTCGTTCGCGGGTGAGCAGGAGGATCCACGGGAGCGCCGCGGCGAAGCCGAGGAGCGCCCAGACCCCGATCGAGAACCGCCAGCCGAACGCCTCGGCGAGCGGGACGGCCACGAAGGCGGGCACGATGGTGCCGATCTGCACCCCGACGATGTACACCGAACTCATCACGGCCAACCGGTCGGAGAAGTAGCGCTTGACCAGCGGCGGAATCACCACGTTGCCGATTCCCATGCCGGCCAGCGCGAGGGCCGACAGCGCCAGCAACGACCAGGTGTCGCTCATCAGCGCTCTCGTGAGCATGCCGACTCCGGCCATCACCATCGCCACGAGCGCGGTCCGTTCCAGGCCCCACCGCTTGGCGATGAGCGGCGTTCCCAGGCCGAACAGCGCGAACATCGCCGTGGGCACCATCCCGAACACTCCGACCACGGTGGGCGAGAATCCGATGTCCTCCCGGATCTGCGAGGCCAGCGGGGTGAACGAGGTGACCGCGAGCCTCAGGACGAGAGCCGACACGGCGATCGCGCAGAAGACGAGGAGGCGGCCGCGTAGAAGAGTCACGAGAGAAATCATAGGATGACAGGATGACCTTTGGAAAACCCGTACGTCGCTCGAGTCTCATCTCACAGGTGACCGAGCAGCTACGCGACGAGATCTGCAGTGGCCGGTGGGCGGTGGGCGCGAAGATCCCCACCGAGACCGCGCTGTCCGAACTCACCGGAACGGGACGCAACACCGTCCGTGAGGCAGTGCAGGCCCTCGTCCACACCGGACTGCTGGAACGGCGGCAGGGATCGGGCACGTACGTCGTCGCCACCTCGGACGTCGGCGGCACACTCGGCAAATACTTCGCAGGCGCGCACGAGCGCGACGTCACGGAACTGCGGCAGGCGCTCGACGTCACCGCCGCCGCGCTCGCCGCCCGCCGACGCACCCCGGACGACATCACACGACTGCAGAGCATGCTCGACGAGCGGTTCCGATGCTGGGCCGAGTCCGACACCGAGGCCGCCGTCGCGGCCGACATCACCCTGCACCGCGCGATCGTCGAGGCGAGCCACAACGCCGTGTATCTCGAGTTCTACGACTCGCTGCTGCCGTCGATCGCCCAGACCGTCGACCGGCACGTGCACGCGACAGGGGCGGGATTCCACGACGAGCACCGGCACCTGATCCAGGCGATCGTCGACGGCGACGAGACCGCGGCGACCACCGCCGCCCGCGACCTGTTCGCCGAGCTGCTCACCACCTAGAGCAGGAGGCGCACCACGTCGGCGGTGCGGGCGAGTCCGGGGAACGCCTCCGCGGTCGACCGCGGGTGCAGCACGTGGACGGCGAGCCGGAACAGCACCGCCCGCAGCAGCATCTGCGGCCACTCGGGCAGGTCTTCCCACCGCCCGATGAGGGCCTCGTCGGCCCCGCCCCAGGAGATGGCGTCCACCACCGCCACGGCCGCCGCCCAGGACGCGGGGCGCCAGTACGGCGTGATGTCGGTGATCCCCGGCGCGAGCGCACCGGCGAACAGGACGGTGCCGAACAGGTCGCCGTGGACGAGCTGATCCGGGCACGTGACGGGCTTGCGCAATGTCGCCAGCCCGGTGATCAGCTCGAGACTCTTGCGACCGTCCGGCGACGGGGTCTCGAGCTGTTCGGCGCCCTTCGCGCTGCGCAACGGGATCTTCTCCCAGGCCGCCCGGTCCGCCGCGACGAACACGTCGACCTCCGCCCACGGCGCGACCGGGGGCTGCACCAGGAACCGGGGACGGTCGAGTTGCGAGGTGGCGGCGTGCAGTCGCCCCGACATCGACACGACCTCGTCGTGACGCGGTTCGGGTGTGCCCTCGATGAACGTGTCGGCGCGCCACCCGGACACCACGTACCTGCCGTCGGTGGATCGCACGGGACGGGCGAGCCGAACGCCTTCCACCTCGAGCGTCTCGCGGACCTTGGCGGACCACGCGGCGCGCGCGTGGTCGGCGACGGCTGACAGGACTACGTCTCCACAGAGCCACCCGCCGTCCCAGTCCGCACCGAGTGGGATGGGCTCGACTTCCCGGAGGCCGAACGTGGAGCACACGTGCTGAGGGGGTTGGCCGGTGCTCACGTACTCAACGCTACCGCCGGGTGGGCCGGTGACAGCGCAAGGCGCGCTGGCCCGAAGACGTCAATCACGCCGCGACCGGGCCGGCAGACAGGCAGTGGTCAGTAGACGGGCAGGCTCGTGTCCACCTGCTTCGCCCACGCGATCACGCCGCCCTGCAGATGGGTGGCGTCGGAGAAGCCGGCCTTCTTCAGCGCTGCCAGCGCCTCCGCCGACCGGACGCCGGTCTTGCAGTGCAGCACGATCGGCTTGTTCTGCGGAAGCTCCGACAGCGCCTCCCCCGACAGGATGCGGTCCTTGGGGATCAGCACCGCACCGGGCAGGTGGACGATGTCCCATTCGACGGGCTCGCGCACGTCGACGAGTTCGATCTCCTTGCCGGAGTCGAGGAGGTCGCGCAGCTCCGTGGCCGTGATCGTCGAACCGGCCGCCGCGGCCTGCCCCTCGTCGGACACCACCCCGCAGAACGCGTCGTAGTCGATCAGTTCGGTGACCGGAGTCCGCGCCGGATCCCGGCGCAACGCGATGGTGCGGTATGTCATGTCGAGCGCGTCGTAGACCATCAGCCGTCCGAGCAGCGATTCGCCGATGCCGGTGATCAGCTTGACCGCCTCGGTGGCCATGATCGAGCCGATCGACGCGCAGAGCACACCGAGCACGCCGCCCTCGGCGCAGGACGGCACCATGCCCGGCGGCGGCGCCTCCGGGTACAGGTCGCGGTAGTTGAGTCCGCGGCCGTTCGGCGCGTCCTCCCAGAACACGGACGCCTGGCCTTCGAAGCGGTAGATCGAGCCCCACACGTACGGCTTGTGCGCGAGGACGGCGGCGTCGTTGACGAGGTACCGGGTGGCGAAGTTGTCGGTGCCGTCGAGGATCAGGTCGTACTGCTCGAACAGTTCGACGGCGTTGTCGGGCTCGAGCCGGAACTCGTGCAACCGGACGTCGACGTTGTCGTTGATCTCGCGGATCGAGTCGCGCGCGCTCTCGCCCTTCGGACGGCCCACGTCGGAGCGTCCGTGGATCACCTGGCGTTGCAGGTTCGACATGTCGACCTCGTCGAACTCGACGATGCCGAGGGTCCCGACCCCCGCGGCCGCGAGGTACAGCAGGGCCGGTGAGCCGAGGCCACCCGCCCCGATGACGAGGACCTTCGCGTTCTTCAGGCGCTTCTGGCCGGCCATGCCGACGTCGGGGATGATCAGGTGCCTGCTGTACCGCGCCACCTCGTCGCGGGAAAGTTCGGCGTCCGGTTCCACCAGCGGCGGCAGCGCCTCGGTGGTCTTCACAGAACGGTCAAGCGACACGGCCCACTCCTGACGATTGCGCGACGGCTTCCGATGTGTCGGACAGCATTGACTTCAACGCCCCGACAGGGTCCATTCTTCCCCTCCTGCCCGCAGTCGCGCGGGACCGGTCCAGACTCATGCCCGCGGGAAGGGCCAGGGATTGAAATGGCAGGTCAGCCCGTTCATCGGCACGATGCCCTCGGGGTCGAGCTGGGCGATGTCGTTGTTGGCCGTCCCGAACGTCTGCTGCATCATCACCGGCGCGAGGCCGCCTTCGGTCTCGCACGGCTGGTGGTCCTGGTAGCCGATGGCGTGCCCGACCTCGTGGTTGATCTGGTACTGCCGGTACGACCCGATGTCGCCCTGGAACGCGATGGCGCCGCGCACCCAGCGCGGCTCGTTGAGGACGACGCGGTCGATGCCCGGGTTGTAACAGGACACTTCCAACTGGATGTCGTAGCCACACGCCTCGCGAATGGTCATCTGCGACGTCAGCGACACCCGGAAGTCGGGATCCCCCTGGTCGACGCGGCGAAAGGCGAACCGCGGGTCCTTCGTCCAGCTCTTCGGATTCGACAGCGTCTGGTCGACCATCCGGCCGAACGACTCGTCGCCGCCGAATCCGGACGTGTCGACGCCGTCCTCGATCTCGACGCTGTACGTGAATTCACGTTCGGTGCCCTGCCCGACCTTGGCCCCGTTGCCGGGAACCACGTGCCAGGTGCCGGCGCCCACCGCCGTGAACGGACCACCCTCGGGCAACGCGCCCGAGGGAAGTTCGGCGGCGAAGTTTCCGTCAGCCTCCGGCGGGACCCCGATGACGCTGGAACCGTCGGTGTCGCGGGACAGAGTGCCGAATCCGGGGGAATCGGTCTCCGCCGTCGTCTCGCCGCCGCCGGTGTCCCGGACCGCGTCGACCACGACGAGCACGGTGACCACCAGGAGGATCGGGATCGCGTACGCCCGCCAGCCGTAGGTGGAGACGAACCGGCCGATGCGGCTCTGCTTCCGGGCCTGCCGCTCGGGGCGCGGGTTGCGGGGACGGCCCACGTCGCGGCTCGTCGGGTCCCATTGCGCGCGGAGCGGTTGATGCGACTGCGACTGCGGTGCCGACTGCGAGGCGCGGGGACCGACGTCACGCTGGTCGATGCTTCGCGATCGTCGCTCCCCGTCCTCGGAACTCTGGGGAGCCCGGCCGCGAACACGCGGTCCTCCTCGGTCAGTCACGCAGCCCAGAATCTCACAGTCCGGCACCGCCTCGTCCCAGTGCATCGTCCGCAGGTCATTCGGCGTGTCACCTGGATGCGGCCCGCAACGTCGCGGCTACCCAGGTCACCAGGTGTCCCGAACCCCTGCGGTACCCCAGTTACCGGACAGGCAATATCCTTGACCGGGCGAGTCCTGCGAGTCCACCATGAACGGTTCACTACGCGCGGGTATCGTTCACACAGTTACACAGAATGTGACGCGGAATACTTGTGCAGATTGGAAGCGCTATGACTGAACTCGCGGATCGGACGAACTCCGATCGCGATGCCAACACCGGAAAGGGCACCGGGGCCCGTCGCAGCACGCGACTCCCCCGCGATGCCCGGCGACTGCAGCTACTCGCCGCAGCCAGCGAGGTCTTCGTCACACGCGGATACCACGCTGCCGGTATGGACGAGATCGCCGAGTGCGCCGGTGTGAGCAAGCCCGTCCTCTACCAGCACTTCCCCGGCAAGCTCGAGCTGTACGTGGCCGTGCTGCAGAGCTATGTCGACAGCCTGATCTCGGGTGTCCGGCAGGCGCTGCGCTCGACCACCGACAACAAGCAGCGTGTCCGCGCCGCGGTGCAGGCGTTCTTCGACTTCGTCGACAACGACTCGCAGGGCTTCCGGCTCGTGTTCGAGTCCGACCTCATGGGTGAGCCGCAGGTGCAGAGCCGCGTCGAGCAGGCCACCGAGGCGTGCGTCGACGCCGTGTTCGACCTCGTCAGCCACGACTCCGGTCTCGACCCCTACCGGGCCCGCATCCTCGCCGTCGGCCTCGTCGGCGCCAGCCAGTTCACCGCGCGGTACTGGCTCGAGGCGGCGCGCCCGATCCCGAAGGAAGAAGCGGTCGACACGACGGTCACGCTCGCGTGGGGCGGTCTGTCCCGCGTGCCGCTGCATCCCGAACAGCGCTGACACCCACGAGAAAGGGCCCGACAGTCTATTCGACTGCGGGCCCTTTCTCGTGTGTTCACGTGGTCGGAGCGAATCCGACTGCGTTCACTTCGTCGGTGCGAATCCGACCTTGCGGATATCGGACGGGCCGATCTCCACGTAGGCGATCTTGCTGGACTGAATGAGGTACTTACGCCCCTTGTCGTCCTCCAGGGACAAGATCCCGTCGCCACCGGTGAGGGCGCCCGAGACCAATGTCTCGACCTCGTCCGGGGTCTGCTCGCTGCTGACGATGAGCTCACGCGGGCTGTCGATTACACCGATCTTGACCTCCACGGTCAACCTCCGAACTCTCCGAGAAACATCAGCTGTCCTGGCCAGGCTAATGCAGTGGCCGCCGCCGGTGCGCGTCTGTGGGCTGTGCCCTGAGCGAACACACCGACGGACCTGCCCCGACGACGGTGCCGCCTAGACCAGGCCCAGCACGGCCATGCGTTCGGCGTGCATCTCCTGCATGCGGTCGAACAGTGCGACGACGCCGTTGAGGTCACCGGATGCGGAGATGACGAGTTCGGTCAGGGCCTCCCGCTGCGCCAGGACGAACTGCGCCTGGGTAATGGCCTCGCCGAGCAGTCGCCTGCCCCACAGCATGAGGCGGTCCTTGTCGCGGTTGCTGGCCTTGATCGCCTGCTGCACCTCGTGGACGACGAACTCGGAGTGGCCGGTCTGCGAGAGCACCTCCTCGACGGTGCGCGACACCTCGGCGGGCAGCGAGTGCCCGATCTCGCGGTAGAAGTCCGCGGCGATCCCGTCACCGACGTACGCCTTCACCAGCGCCTCGAGCCACGTCGAGGGGGTGGTGGACGCGTGGTAGTTGTCGAGGGCGCGGACGAACGGATCCATTGCCTCGAAGATGTCGAAGCCGCGCGCGGTCAGCGCCTTCTCGAGCATCTCGAAGTGGCCCATCTCGGCGGCCGCCATGCTCGCGAGCGCCACCTTGCCCTGCAGGGTCCGCGCCATCTGCGCGTCCTCGGACAGCCGGTAGAACGCGGAGATCTCGCCGTATGCGAGGACCGCGAAGAGTTCACCGACGCCGGGGTGATCAGCGGGAATCGTGGAATCAGTGGATGCAGGGGTGTTGGGCTCCATGGCGCCACAGCCTAATGCGTCGAGCAGTGATGTTTGCCATGCGTAACCAGTTGTGGAGCGTTCTCCGGCTACAATGATCGTGGGCAACCGCTCGTCACCACGTTCGTCTCCGCAGAGAACGCGGTTCGAGTGATGATCGATCACGATCCGATCGGCGGTTCCCACCGATAATGTGCGCGCACCTGATCGACGGTCCCAGCCGCGCCTCGCCGAAATCTTCGATTTCTGCGCTGAGGCAGAGGCAGGATCGACTCGGAAGAGGACATCGACGAGCGTCGACTGGGAAATCGGGCCGACCAGCGGCCTGGCCCTTACCTCGTGCGTGCGTGCAGCTACGAGGAAGGCCAGACCCCTGAGCAAGATCACTGTCGACCATGAAGACGACGCCACCGAGACCACGCTGTCGGCGCAACTCGACTCCACACACGTCGCCCCCACTTTCGCCGAACTCGGAGTGCGTGACGAGATCGTCCGCTCTCTCGACGAGATCGGCATCGAGCGCACGTTCGCCATCCAGGAGCTGACGCTCCCCCTCGCCCTCGCCGGCGACGACCTGATCGGTCAGGCCCGCACGGGCATGGGCAAGACATTCGGTTTCGGCGTCCCGCTGCTTCACCGCATCTCCTCCGGCACCACCGGGACGGCCGCGCTCGACGGCACTCCCCGCGCGCTGGTCATCGTCCCCACCCGCGAGCTGTGCATCCAGGTCACCAAGGACCTCGAGGGCGCCGCGAAGTACCTGAAGGGCGAGAAGAACAAGCCCCTCGAGGTCCTCGCCATCTACGGCGGCCGCCCGTACGAGACCCAGATCGCGACGCTCCAGAAGGGCGCCGACGTCGTCGTGGGCACCCCCGGCCGTCTGCTCGACCTCGCCAACCAGGGCCATCTGATCCTCGGCAAGGTGGAGGTGCTCGTTCTCGACGAGGCCGACGAAATGCTCGACCTCGGCTTCCTGCCCGACATCGAGCGCATCCTGAACATGGTGCCGGACAAGCGCCAGACGATGCTGTTCTCGGCGACCATGCCGGGCCCGATCATCACGCTCGCCCGCACGTTCCTCACCCAGCCGACGCACATCCGCGCCGAGCAGGCCGACGACTCGGCGGTCCACGACCGCACGAGCCAGCACATCTACCGGGCTCACGCGCTCGACAAGGCGGAGATGGTGGCCCGCGTGCTGCAGGCCGACGGCCGCGGCGCGACGATGATCTTCACCCGCACCAAGCGGACCGCGCAGAAGGTGTCCGACGAACTCGCCGAGCGCGGTTTCGCCGTCGGTTCCGTGCACGGCGACCTCAACCAGATTGCCCGCGAGAAGGCACTCAAGGCGTTCCGCTCGGGCAAGATCGACGTGCTCGTCGCGACGGACGTCGCGGCCCGCGGTATCGACATCGACGATGTCACGCACGTCATCAACTACCAGTGCCCGGAGGACGAGAAGACGTACGTCCACCGGATCGGCCGCACCGGCCGCGCGGGGCGTACCGGCATCGCCGTTACGCTCGTGGACTGGGACGACATCCCCCGCTGGCAGCTCATCGACAAGGCTCTGGGCCTCGGTATCCCGGATCCGGTCGAGACGTACTCGAGCTCCCCGCACCTGTACGAGGAACTGTCGATCCCGGCCGAGGCGACCGGCACGATCAAGCCCCCCCGGGTCGAGAAGGCTGCGCCCGCACAGAGCGAGAACACCGACACCGAGCGGCGCGAGAACACCGACACCGACAACGGTGAGAAGGCCGAGCGCACGGAGCGTCCGGCACGCACCCGCACCCGTCGCCGCACCCGTGGTGGCCGTCCCGCGGACTCGGTGGGCCCCAAGTCGCCGGAGCCGACCGCACCCGAATCGGCAGCTCCGAGCACGGACGCCGACGGCGAGAATTCCAAGCCCCGCCGCCGCCGTCGCCGCCGGACCACGAAGGTCGGCGCCGCCGCGACGAACGCGGAGTAACCAACCACCGTGCTCGCACCTGAGCGGCGCTCACGCGCCGATCTCGTCGTCGCCGCCGGAATCGCTGTCGCGGTCGTGGTCGCCCTCACCGTGGTGTGGTTCCGCAGCGATGCCCGGGGCACCACCTCGGTCACCGCCGCCGAGCCGCCGCCAGCGCTCGTCACGGCCCTGACGGTCCCGGAAACACTGAGCCCGATCTGGGACTCCGCCAGTTCCGCCACCACCGCGCCCCTCGTCGTCGGTGGTGCTGTCGTCACCGCCGAGGGCGGCGACGTCGTGGGCCGGGACCGGATGTCGGGCGCCGAGCTGTGGCGGTACGAGCGTGATCTCGACCTGTGCGGTGTGACGGCGTCGTGGGAGAAGGTCGTGGCCGTCTACCGCGACGACCGCGGATGCTCCCAGGTCACCGAACTCGACGGCGGCACCGGTGAGCGTCTGGCGCAGCGGAACAGCGACGCCGATCCCGCGGTGACGCTGACGGCCGACGGAACCTATGTCGCGTCCCGCGGCGACCGCCGTCTCGAACTGTGGCGCTCCGACCTCGTCCGCACCGTCGAGTACGGGCGGGTGGACGCGCCGGTGAACCCCAAGAAGCAACCCCGCAGTGGATGCGCGCTGATCGACGCCGGTTCGAGCAGCAGCAGGCTGTCCGTGCTCGAGCGCTGCCCAGGCGAGGTGGCCGATCGTCTGACGGTCATGAACCCCTCGCCGAAGGACAATCAGGAACCCGAGGAGTACGGGTCGAGCGTCCTGGCGGGTGTCGACGCCGGCGTCGAGGGTGCGCGCATCCTCGGGGTGTCGGGCGAGACCACGGCCGTCTATCTGCCCGCGGGCAGGACGACCGGACCGCGGATCGGCCTGTTCGACGGCACCGGCAACGCCGTGTCCGAATACGCGCTCGCCCTGAAGATCGGACCGGATCCGGTCACGTCCGCGAGCAGTTCGGTGGTCACCTGGTGGACCGGTTCGGATGTCGTCTCGCTCGGCGCGTCCGATCTCGTTCCCCGCTGGACCTTCCCGGGCGCTCTCGGCCCCGGCGCCGTGATGGCCGGAAACCTACTGGTTCCGGTGGAGTCCGGGATCGCAGTGCTCGATCTGTCGAACGGCGCGTTGCTGCGCACGATCCCGGTCGCGCGGGACACCACGACCGGGCCGATCACCACGACAGTGGCCGGCGACGTCGTGCTCGAACAGCGCGGCGACGGTGTGGTGGCGCTGCGCTGAGGTCGCCGCTCAGGCGGGTTCGGCGAACACCACGAGGTAGCCGTCGAGATCGCGGAGCCAGATCTCGCGATGTCCCGCATTGGGATTGACGTGCACGTCCGTGACCACGTCGGCTCCCGCCTCCCGCGCCCGCGCGACGGTGCCGTCGAAGTCGGTCGTCTCGAACCAGATCGCCACCCCGTTTCCGCGCGCGAGTGACGGATCGCCGAGGGGGCCGTGGTGGTGGCCTTCGTCGAGTCGGTGCAGTTGCAGGATCATGTGCCCGTCGACGAGGAGTTGCTCGTAGTCCTGCCCACCGTGACCGCTGCGTGCGTTCAGGACCTTCCGGTACCACTCGCCTGCAGGTTCGACGTCGTCGACGGCGAGGAGCGGCTGAGCCCGCATCGTCAGCGTGTTGTTCCGAGCTGTGTCCGAGACCGTCATGCGCCGAACGTTAGCGCCGGACGCTCCCCCGCTCTTGGACGAATGGGCACCGCGCGCCCGTCAGCGGAAGGTGGCGCGGTACGCGGAGGGTGAGACGCCGACGGTGCGCGCAAGGTGTTGCCGCAAGGAGGTCGCGGTGCCGAATCCCGCGGCCCCGGCCACGTCGTCGACGGGCAGGTCGGTGTTCTCCAGCAGTTCACGGGCGCGGGTGATCCGCTGCTCGAGAATCCACTGCGTCGGCGACATCCCCGTCTCGGCGCGGAATCGACGGGTGAACGTGCGCACGCTCATCGACTCCCCCGCCGCCAGTTCCCGCAGCGACAGCGGCTGATCGAGGCGGGCCAGCGCCCGCACCCGCGCACCCGACGTCGACGCACCGTCGGCCTCCGGGACAGGCGCGGTGACGAACTGCGCCTGACCGCCGCTGCGATGAGGCGGTACGACCGTTCCCCGCGCCACCTCGTTGGCCACCGACGCACCGTGGTCGACACGAATCATGTACAGGCACAAATCGATTCCGGATGCGACACCGGCGGCGGTGAGCACGGTGCCGTCGTGGGTGTAGAGCACGCCGGGGTCGAGGTGCACGTCCGGGTAGAGCCTCCGGAACGCGTCCGCCGACTTCCAGTGCGTCGTGGCTCGCCGGTTCTCCAGCAGGCCGGCGGCGGCGAGAACGAACGATCCCGTGCAGATCGAGGCCACCCGGGTGCCCGGCCGGATGTGTGCGAAAGCGTCCGAGAGGTGGCGGGGCAGTCGGCCGTCCTCCGGTGGGTCGTAGTCCTGATCGGACGCCGGAACCACGACCGTGTCGGCGGTGCCGAGCAGCGCCGGGCCGTGCTCGACCGACAGCGTCACGTCGGTGTCGGTCCGGACGGTGCCGGGCTCGAGGGCGCACGTGAGGACCTCGTACAGCGGTTCGCCGTCCCGCGATCGCGCTTCGCCGAACAATCGGTGGACGATTCCGAATTCAATGGGAAGCAGGCCGTCGCGCACGAACACGACGACGCGGTGGCGTCGCCCGGGCCGGTTGCCGCTCGATTCGGACATGGCCCGATTATTTCACATAGTGTCTCACCGGCCACTGGTGCGGCGACGCACGCCGATCCATGATCGGAAGGGTCGACGGCGACCGAGCGAAAGGTGGACCATGAAGATCCTCTGGGTGTCGGCACATCCCGAGCCGAAGTCCCTGAACGCGGCACTGCGCAGTGATGCCCTCGCGGCACTGCGCGGCGCCCGCCACGAGATCCGGACCTCCGACCTGTACGAGATGCGATGGAATCCGGTCGTGACCGCGGACGACTTCGCGCACGATCCGAGCGGCCGCCTCCTGGTGGGAGCGAGGTCCGGGCAGGCACTGGCCGAGGGCACCCTGGCCCCCGACATCCTCGCCGAACAGCGCAAACTCGGGTGGGCCGACGCGGTGATCGTGCAGTTCCCGCTGTGGTGGTACGGCATGCCCGCGATCCTCAAGGGCTGGTTCGACCGGGTGTTCGTCGAGGGCTACGGATACGGGGTGCGCCGCGAGGACGGCTCCACCCGGCGGTACGGCGAGGGGACCCTCGCCGGCAAGCGGGCGATGACCGTCGTCAGTTTCGGCGGCAGCGCCGACAGCGCAGGCCCGCGCGGAATCAACGGCCAGATGGACGAGGTCCTGTTCCCCATCCACCACGGAATCTTCTGGTACACGGGGATGTCCGTGCTGCCCCCGGTCCTGATCGACAGCGCGGACCGGTTGCGCGCCGAGCACTACCCCGGCGTCGCGGCCCGCGTGATCGATCGCGTGTCCGGCCTGTTCACCGACGCGCCGTTGCCCTTCCGCTCACAGAACGGCGGCGACTACGACGAACGGTTCGTGCTGCGCGAGGACCGGGCACCCGGCGTCACGGGACTGCGCGCCCACTACGCCGACGCGGATTCCGCGGCGCACGGACCGGAGGCCGAAGTCCCCACCCGCTGCGCGGTGTAACGTGTTCTAATTCACGGCATGGCAACCTACGTGATCACCGGCGCGGCCTCGGGCATCGGGGCGGCGAGCCGCCACACCCTCGAGGCCGGCGGCCACACCGTCATCGGCGTCGACCTCGGCCACACCGACGTGACAGCCGACCTGTCGACCCCCGGCGGCCGGGCCGCGGCGGCGGCCGCAGTGACCGAAAGGAGCGGCGGCGTCGTGGACGGCCTCGTCTGCTGCGCCGGACTCGGATCGCTGTCCCACGTCCCGGGCGGCAAGCTGATCGCCGTCAACTATTTCGGGGCCGTGGAACTCGTGACGGCCCTGAAGCCCGCCCTCGAGCGCGCGGACGGCGCTTCGGTGGTGGTGATCTCGTCGAGCAGCACCACCACCCAGCCCGGAGTTCCCGAAAATCTGGTGACGGCGTGCCTGCGAGGCGACGAGGCGGAGGCGGTGCGCATCGGCGACGAGGTGACCGCCATTCCCGCGTATCCGGCGTCCAAGCTCGCGCTGGCCTGGTGGGTTCGGCGAGAAGCGGTGCGGCCCGAATGGATCGGCAGCGGAATTCGGCTCAACGCGATCGCCCCGGGCATGATCGACACGCCGATGACCAGCGGGGACGACCTCGACCCCGAACTGGCCAAGGCCCTGGACTTCTATCCGGTGCCGCTCGGCAGGCGCGGACGCCCGGACGAGATCGCGGCGCTCGTCGAATTCCTGCTCGGACCGGGGTCGACACTGTTCTGCGGAAGCGTCGTCTTCGCCGACGGGGGCACGGATGCCCAGCTACGCCAACAGGATTGGCCCGCCGCGTGGAATCCCACGCCGGAGGAACTTACTCGCCACTTCCAGGCGAGAACGTAGCGAGCTCGGATCCCGCCCAGTGCTTGGCGAGGTTCTCGGCCAGGTCCCGGTACGCCTGGGCGCCCTTGTTCTTGCGCCCCGCCAGGACCGTCGCACCCGACGCCGTCGCCTCCGCGAACCGCACCGTCCGCGGGATCGGCGGCGCGAGGACCGGCAGGTTGTAGCGGTCGGACACGTCGGACAGCACGTCCCGGCTGTGGGTGGTGCGCGCGTCGTACAGCGTCGGCAGCGCACCGAGCAGCACCAGGTCGGGGTTGGTGATCTGCTGCACCTCGGTGACCGTCCGCAGCAACTGCCCCACACCGCGGTGCGCGAGCGTCTCGCACTGCAGCGGAACCAGTACCGACTGCGCCGCCGTGAGCCCGTTGAGCGTGAGCACACCGAGCGACGGCGGACAGTCGATGATGACCGTGTCGTAGTCGTCCAGCAGCGGCGCCAGAGCGCGCTTGAGGGCGAACTCACGACCGGGACGCATGAGCAGCAACGCTTCCGCGCCCGCGAGGTCGATCGTCGCGGGCAGGAGCGCGACACCGTCCTCGGTGTCGATCACCGCTTCGCGCGCCCCCAGGTCACCCGTCAGCACCTCGTGGACGGAGGCGTCCAGGCGGTCCGGGTTGTGCCCCAGGGAGAAGGTCAGGCACCCCTGCGGGTCGAGATCCACCACCAGAACCTTCTGGCCCAGCCCGACGAGAGCTGCGCCGAGTGAGGCGACCGTGGTGGTCTTCGCGACCCCACCCTTCTGATTTGCCACTGCAAGAACCGTTGTCACGGCTCGATCCTTACCTACTTCGTCGCCGGAGGCGAGCCATACACGCAGATTGACTGACATGATGGATGGATGCCACCCAGTGATTCGCCGCGCGGCCGTCGGATCGTCCTCCTCCGGCACGGCGAAACGGAATGGGCCCGTTGGGGTAAACACACCGGCCGGACCGACGTCCACCTCACCGAACTGGGTGAATCCCAGGCACGGCAGGTAGGCCCGGCGATGGACGCCCTCGCGCTACGCGACCCCCTCGTCATCGTCAGCCCGCGGCAACGCGCCCAGGAGACGGCGGAACTGGCGGGTTTGAAGATCCAGCGCACCTGGGACGCGCTCGCCGAATGGGACTACGGGATCTACGAGGGCATGACGACGCCCGAGATCCGGCAGCAGGTGCCGGACTGGACAGTGTGGACGCACCCGTGCCCGCGCGGCGAACAGGCCGAGCAGGTGCACACCCGCTGCGACCTCGTCCTGTCCGTCGCGCATTCCCAACTGGTCGACCGTGACGTGATCCTCGTCGGGCACGGCCACTTCTCCCGCGCGCTGATCGCGCGCTGGGCGGAGCTTCCCGTCAGCGAGGGGCGCCGGTTCGCGATGTCGCCGGGCGCGTACTCCGTCCTCGGCTTCGAGCACGGGGCGCAACAGGTGGTCAGCCACAACGTGACGACGGAAGGTGCCCGATGATCAGACGCGCAGTACCCGAGGACGTCTCCGCGATCACCGCGATGATCTACGAACTGGCCGAATACCAGAAGGCACGGGACGAGTGCACCGTCACCGCCGACCAGATAGACGACGCCCTGTTCGGTCCGCAGCCGTCCACGTTCGCCCACGTCGCGACGAACGACGACGACCGGGTCGTCGGGATCGCGGTGTGGTTCCGGAACTTCTCCACGTGGGACGGAACGCACGGCATCTATCTCGAGGACCTGTTCGTCAGCCCGTCCGAACGCGGTTCCGGTCACGGCAAAGCCCTGCTCGCCACGCTCGCGAAGGAGTGCGTCGACAACGGCTACACGCGGCTGTCGTGGTCGGTGGTCAACTGGAACAAGCCGTCGATCGCGTTCTACGAGTCACTCGACGCGCGACCGCAGGACGAGTGGACGACGTACCGGCTCACCGGGGGTCCGCTCGGCCGCCTCGCGTCCGAGGTGAGTTAGCGCTCGGACGGGTTGTCGGCGTCGGCTTCCTGGCCGTACTCGGCGGCCATCCATTTCGACGTCGGGCTGCTGAACAGGCACCCGAGGGCTCCCACCACGACGACGCCGAGCACCACGCCGAAGAACGGCTGGTGGGAATCGGTGAGCAGCGACCACGCCACCGGAAGCAGCAGCAGTTGGGCGACGATCGCGATCGCCCGCCCCCAGCGCCTGCCGAAGATCAGGGCGAGCCCGGCGGCGAGCACGGCGCCACCGAGAATGGCGAACCAGGCGGCGGTGCCGTATCCGCTGCTGACGCTCTGGTCGTGCCCCAGCAGCCCCCGGACCACCAGCACCACGGCGACACCGACCGCCACCGCGCCCTCGAGCGACACCAGGGCGCCCGCCGCGCGGACCGTGGTGGGCGTGGACTTGCTGAGAGACGGCTTCGGCACGTCGGCCAGCCTAGAACACCCCGCCGCCGGCGGCCTCGGACGGTGACACGTGCCGCCCCGGCTAGGCTTGGGCCCCGTGCGCGCGCTGCTGATCGTCAACCCCAATGCCACATCGACGACCCCGGCCGGGCGGGACCTGCTCGCGCACGCGCTGTCGAGCCGGGTGCGGTTGACGGTCGCGCACACGACGCACCGCGGCCACGCCGCCGAACTGGCGCAGCAGGCCTGCGTCGACGGGATGGGCCTGATCATCGTCCACGGCGGCGACGGCACCGTGAACGAGGTGGTCAACGGGCTGCTCGGCACCCCGGACCCGAAGTCGATGAGCGCGGTGACGGTGGGGCCGATACCCCCGATCGCCGTCGTCCCCGGCGGATCGGCGAACGTGTTCGCCCGCTCGCTCGGCATCGCTCCCGACCCGGTGGACGCCACCAACCAGCTCATCGATCTCCTCTCCCACCGGCAGCGGCGCAGGATCGGGCTCGCCCACTGTGACCACCGCTGGTTCACGTTCAACGCGGGCGTCGGCTGGGACGCCCAGGTGTGTGAGGCGGTCGACATGCACCGCAAGAACGGGCGCCCCGCCACACCGGCGCAATACGTCCGCGCGGCGGTGCGCGTGTTCTTCCGGTCGAAGTACGCGGAGCCGACCCTCACCGTCGAGGTTCCCGATCGCGATCCGGTCGAGGGCGTTCATTACGCCTTCGTGTCGAACGCGAGTCCCTGGACGTATCTGAACAAGCGGGAAGTCCACACCAATCCCGACACCACCTATGACACCGGCCTCGGGGTGTTCGCGATGCGATCCACCGCGATCCTCACCACTCTGCGGGTGGCCCGCCAGCTGCTGACCCCCGGCACCCGGCCGAAAGCGAAGAAACTCGTCCGGGTCGACGACGTCCCGTGCGTGCGGATCTCCGCGTCGGAGCCGATCGGACTGCAGATGGACGGCGACTACATCGGACTTCGCAACGTGGTGGAGTTCGTGTCGGTGCCCGACGCGCTGGATGTCGTCGCGCCGCCGCGACCCTGAGCAATTCTCGAGAATCCCCGTTTTCACCTAGCGGGAAGCGCCGGCGCGAGGTAAAAAGGACGGCGCGCCTCGAAGGGCAGCCTAACTACGTGAGCTCCCCCACGGTGCGGCGGTTTTCTATTGACATCCCGCCAGTTCGTGAAAGCATTCACAAGCAACAGTGCGGAAACATTCTCTACGCACACATGAACTCATGAAGACGAAACGGTGCATGACGCACCCAGTTAAGGAGCAGAAGGATGGACTGGCGCCACAAGGCAATCTGTCGCGACGAAGACCCCGAGTTGTTCTTCCCCGTGGGCAACAGCGGTCCGGCTCTCGCGCAGATTGCTGATGCCAAGGTTGTCTGCAACCGCTGCCCGGTGACCGCCGAATGCCTCTCGTGGGCACTCGAGTCGGGCCAGGACGCCGGTGTGTGGGGCGGCATGAGCGAAGACGAGCGTCGCGCACTCAAGCGCCGGAACGCTCGGACGCGTGCACGCACCACCGTCTGATACTTCAGAAGGAGACGGGCCCGGCACCACATGGTGCCGGGCCTTTTGCTTGCCCGCCGGTCAGTACCGCGGTCCACGACGGCCCAGCGGTACGCGTAACACGGCATCCGTTCCACCCTCCGCCCCCGGGTGCAGACCCAGCGAACCGTTCAGTTCGGCGGCCACCAGGGTCCGGACGATCTGCAGACCGAGCCGGTCGGACCGCTCGAGGCTGAAACCGGGCGGCAGTCCCCTGCCGTTGTCGTGAATCACGACGTCCAGCCAGCGCGCCGACCGTTCCGCCCTCATCGTGACGGTGCCCGCGGCGCCCGGTTCGAAGGCGTGCTCGATCGCGTTCTGCACGAGTTCGGTCAGCACCATCACCAGCGGTGTGGCCCGCTCCGCGGAGAACACCCCGAAGCTGCCCTCCCGGCGGACCTTGATCGGGGTGCTCACCGTCGCCACATCGGACAGGATCGGCACGAGCCGGTCGACGACCTCGTCGAGGTTCACCTCCTCGTCCACCGACATCGACAGCGTGTCGTGCACGAGGGCGATCGACGTGACGCGGCGCACCGATTCGCTGAGCGCCTGACGGGCCTCCTCGTTGTTGGTGCGGCGGGCCTGCAACCGCAGCAACGCCGCCACGGTCTGCAGATTGTTCTTCACCCGGTGATGGATCTCGCGGATCGTCGCATCCTTGCTGAGCAGGGCACGATCCCGCCTCTTCACCTCCGTGACGTCCCGCACGACGACGGCGGCGCCGACCCGCTTGCCGCCGGGTTTGAGTACCAGGGCCCGCAGCAGGACGGTCGCTCCCCGGGCCTCGATCTCCATGCGGCGGCCCGGCTTGTCGGCGATCGTGTCGCGGATGTATCCGGCGACCTCCTGCGACTCGAACGGATCCGTCACGAGTGATCGTGTGGTGGCGGCGAGGTTCTGGCCGATCAGGTCCGAGCTCAGACCCATCCGGTGGTACGCCGACAGCGCGTTCGGACTCGCGTAGACCACGCTGCCGTCGGTGTCCAGGCGGATGAAGCCGTCGCCGGCGCGGGGGCTCGAGTTAGTGTCCGAGCGGGCCTCACGGATCGGGAACGTGCCGTCGCTGATCATCTGGCACAGGTCCTCCGCGCAGTCGAGATACGCCACCTCGAGCGGACTCTGCGCCCGCTGGTGCGACAGGTTGGTGTCGCGGCTCAGGACGGCGATCACCTCGCCGTTCCACCGCACCGGGACCGCGTCGCCGCGCGGCGGCAGACCCGCGTGCCCGCCGCCGTCCTCGGGGCGCACGACGTTGCCCTCCAGCAGCGCCTGCAGCACCTGCGGGTGTTCCGACTCCGACACGACGGTCCCGACGACGTCCTCCGGGAACGCGGTCGACGCGGTGGTGGGCCTGCAGTGCGCGACGCAGATCACGGTGCCGGTCGGGTTGGTGACCGCGGAGTCCGCTCCGACCCACAGCAGAACGTCCGCGAAGGAGAGGTCGGCGAGCAACTGCCATTCGCCGACGACGCGCTGGAGGTGGTCGACGGCCTCGCCGGGCAGGTCGGTGTGTTCGGCGAGCAGATCGCTCAGGGTCGACATCGTGGGGTGTGTCAGTCAGCTCAGGAGATGACCGCGATCAGGTCGCCCTGCTGGATCACGTCGCCGACCTTGACGTCCACGGAGGTGACCGTGCCGGGTTCTTCGGCGATGACGGGGATCTCCATCTTCATCGACTCGAGGATGACGAGGGTGTCGCCTTCCTTCACCTCGTCACCCGCGCTCACCACAACCTGATACACCGTCGAAACCATTTCGGCGCGCACGTCTTCTGCCATTGTGATCCTTCACTCCCGGGTGTCGAGAAAGCCCTGTTGCAAGGACACCCAACCACACGTGGAAGACTGTGGTGAAAAGAAGGGAGATCTACTCATGGGTAAGCGTGGTCGCAAGAAGCGCAGTCGCAAGGGCAACGCCGCAAACCACGGCAAGCGTCCCAACGCCTGACGCGCCGTAGAACGCACCAGGGGCCGGAAAGCAGCGATGCTTTCCGGCCCCTGATTGCTGTTCTGACGGGTTACGACTCGGGTTCGGTATTCGTGATGAGGATCGTCCGCCGCAACTCGATGGAGAGCCTCTGACGCAGGCTCTCGGGTGCGTGCTCACCGCCGCACTTGCGGTTCACGAGGCTCTTGACCTTCTCCTCGATGCCGTACGCCTCGAGGCACGACCCGCACTCGTCGAGGTGCCGCTGCAGCCGCGCCCGCGAGGCCTCGTCGCATTCACTGTCCAGCATCAGCCAGACGTCCGCGATGACGGCGGAGCAGTCGAGCTGCTCGAATTCGTCCTGCTCGCTCACCGAGAAACCTCCTGCTCCGCACTCACTACACTGTCGCCGGCCACCTCGTCGGTGCCGCCACGGTTGAATCCTCGTTCGCGTGCGACGTCGGCGAGCAGACCCCGGAGCTGCTTGCGCCCGCGGTGCAGTCGCGACATCACGGTCCCGATCGGGGTGCCCATGATCTCGGCGATCTCCTTGTAGGGAAAGCCCTCGACATCGGCGTAGTAGACGGCCATCCGGAACTCCTCGGGCAGGGCCTGAAGGGCTTCCTTGATGTCGTCGTCGGGGAGCGCGTCCAGTGCCTCGACCTCGGCGGACCGCAGCCCGGTCGACGAATGCTCCGCCGTCGCCGCCAGCTGCCAGTCGGTGATCTCGTCGGTCGGGTACTGCGCGGGCTGCCGCTGCTTCTTGCGGTACGAGTTGATGTACGTGTTCGTGAGAATCCGGTACAGCCACGCCTTGAGGTTGGTGCCCTCGCGGAACGACCGGAACGCCGTGTAGGCCTTCACGTACGTTTCCTGCACGAGGTCCTCGGCGTCCGCCGGGTTCCGGGTCATCCTCAGAGCAGCGCCGTACAGCTGATCCAGAAGTGGGAGCGCATCCCTTTCGAAACGCGCGATCAACTCGTCCTGTGGCTCGGCCTTCTCTGCCGTCGGACGGTCATGTTCCTGCACGCTGATCCCTTCGGTCGCCGTGGGCGTCAACGTTACCGCCAACTGCAGACGCGACGTGGGCTCGATTACCGAGGACATCACGATACGGACCACTCCCTTCGATGCACGGGTCTTCTGCAGGTACCAACACGACTCCCGCCCGCGGTGTTCCCGCACCGCGTGGCAGAGTGTTCGTCCATGGCCGGAACTGCCACTCCCGCGACGAAGTTGCTCGTCACACAGCGCATCGACCACACCGTGCACAGCTACGCGCACGACGAGCGGGCGGAGTCGTACGGTTCGGAGGCCGTCGACGCGCTGGGCGAGACGGTCGGCGTCACCGCCCACCAGGTGTTCAAGACGCTCGTGATCAAACTCGACACGGGCAAGCTGGCGGTGGCGGTCCTGCCGGTGCCGGAGAAACTGTCCCTGAAGGCGGCGGCCGCGGCGCTGGGCGCAGGCAAGGCCGTGATGGCGGACCGCACCGAGGCCGAGCGCTCCACCGGTTACGTGTTCGGCGGCATCTCCCCGCTCGGACAGCGGAAAACACTTCCGACGGTCGTCGACGCGTCGGCGCTCGACTGGGACCGGGTGCTGTGCAGCGCGGGCAGGCGCGGACTCGAGATCGAACTCGCACCCGCCGATCTGGTGCGGCTCAGCGGAGCTGTCACCGCGGCGGTCACAGCAGGCTGATCTGCTCCCCCACCTGCGCGTCGTCGCGACCGGCCGCGTCGGGGTCGAGGAGTTCCGGACCGTTGTTCTTCACGCTGTTCACCAGCGTGGACACCCGCCGGACCGTGATGTCGGCGATGGCGTCGGGTGACACCTCGAGCAGGTCCGTGGACGCGGGGTGCTCGGGATCGAGCCACGCGGCCCAGCGGTCGCGGGGCATCACGAGCGGCATCCGGTCGTGCACGTTCTCGAGCTGGGCGGCGGAGTCGACCGTGATGATGCTGCAGCTCAGGACGGGCGGCGACTCCTCGACCGCGGGATCGTGCCAGACCGACCACAGCCCGGCCATGTACAGGCGCGAGCCGTCCTCCGGCGACATGTAGTACGGAATCTTCTTCGCCTTGCCCGCCTTCTTCCCGGCGGCCGCCGGCTCGGTCTCGGTCTGCCACTCGTACCAGCCGTCCATCGGCACGAGGCAGCGCTTGTACTTGAACGAGGTCCGGAAGGCGGGCTTGTTGTCGACCGAATCCGCCCGGGCGTTGAACAGCACCGGGCCCTTGCCGAGCTCCTTCGTCCACGACGGCACGAGACCCCACCGCATCCGCCGGATCCGACGGGCGTCGTGCCGGTCGACCACCGTGAGGACCTGCGTGGTGGGCGCCACGTTGAAGTCGGGCGGACTCTCGTCCTCGCCGGCCTCGTTGATCGCGTCGAGGTCGGCCGCGAGTGTCGCCGGATTCGCAGTGGTCGCATACCTGCCGCACATGCCCACCAGAGTGGCACGAACCACCGACACCCGCGACACGCCGCCCACCCCGCCCGGCGACCCGCCCGATAGGCGAAGATGGAGACCGTGAGCCTGAGCCTGTGGAACGCCCCCCGTGCCGAAGCGCCCGTCGTCGCGACGGTCGCCCTCCCCGGATCGAAGTCGATCACCAATCGCGCGCTGATCCTCGCCGCACTCGCGGACGCTCCGTCCACCCTCACCGGGGCACTGCGCAGCCGGGACACCGACCTCATGATCGACGCACTCCGGACGCTGGGGATCGGCATCGAGACGGCCGGCGCCGACACGACGCTGCGGGTCACTCCCGGACGCCTCCGGGGCGGTGCGGTCGACTGCGGCCTGGCGGGCACCGTCATGCGGTTCCTTCCGCCGGTCGCCGCGCTCGCCGAGGGAACGGTCGACTTCGACGGCGACGAGCAGGCGCGTACCCGCCCGCTCGACACGATCCTGAACGCGCTGCGCGGTCTCGGCGCGGACATCGACGGCGACTCCCTGCCGTTCACCGTCCGCGGCGCGGGCTCCCTGCGCGGTGGCCGGGTCACGATCGACGCGTCCGGTTCTTCGCAGTTCGTGTCCGGGCTGCTGCTGTCTGCCGCCGCGTTCGACGAGGGCGTCACGGTTCATCACGACGGCAAGACGGTCCCGTCGATGCCGCACATCGACATGACGGTCGAGATGCTGCGCGAGTCGGGTGTCGAGGTCTCCACCCCGGCGACGGGCGGGGAGGCCGACACGTGGCGGGTGAGCCCCGGTCCGGTGCGGGCCGTCGACCGGGTGATCGAGCCCGACCTGTCGAATGCCACCGCCTTCCTCGCCGCCGCCGCCGTCACCGGCGGTGAGGTGACCGTTCCGCTGTGGCCTGCCGAGACGACGCAGCCCGGCGACGCGATTCGCGAGATCCTGCTGGCGATGGGCGCCGACGTCCGGCGGGACGGGGCGAACCTCACCGTCCGCGGCCCCCAGCAGCTGACCGGCATCGACATCGACCTGCACGACGTCGGCGAACTCACCCCGACCGTCGCGGCGCTCGCGGCACTCGCGGACGGCCCGTCCCGCCTGCGCGGCATCGCGCATCTGCGCGGACACGAGACCGACCGGCTGGCCGCGCTCGCGCACGAGATCAACTCGCTCGGCGGAAACGTCACCGAGACCGAGGACGGCCTCACGATCGTGCCCGCCGACCTGCACGGCGGGAGGTGGCGTTCCTACGCCGACCACCGGATGGCGACGGCCGGAGCCATCGTCGGGCTGCGGGTCGACGGCATCGAGATCGAGGACATCGACACCACGGCGAAGACGCTGCCCGGTTTCGAGAACCTGTGGGCCACAATGCTGTCCGCGGCTGCGGGCACCGGTCGGAAGGCGAGCTTCTGAGTCGCAGGCAGTACGACGAGTCCGACGTCCGGGTGCGCCCGGGCCGAGGAACGCGCCCGCGCACGAAAACCCGGCCGGAGCACCTCGCCGCCGAGTCGGCGATGGTCGTCGCCGTCGACCGCGGCCGGTGGGGTTGCGTTCTGGGCGGCGACCCCGAGCGTCCCCTTGTCACCATGCGCGCCCGCGAACTGGGCCGCACCCCCATCGTGGTGGGCGACGAGGTGAGCGTCGTCGGCGATCTGTCCGGCAAACCCGACACCCTGGCGCGGATCGTGCGGGTGGCCGAGCGCGCCACGGTGCTGCGGCGCACCGCCGACGACACCGACCCGTACGAGCGGATCGTGGTGGCCAACGCGCAGCAGTTGCTGATCGTCGTGGCGCTCGCCGACCCGCCGCCGCGGACGGGATTCGTCGAACGCGCGCTCGTCGCCGCGTACGCGGGCGGGCTGAGCCCCATCGTGTGCCTGACGAAGAGCGACCTCGAGCCGCCCGAGGAGTTCGCGAGCGCGTTCGCCGACCTCGACGTCCCCGTGGTCGTGGCAGGCCGCGACGATCCGGTCGACGAGGTCCTGTCCATGCTGTCCGGCAGGCTCACCGCGCTGATCGGGCATTCGGGGGTCGGGAAGTCGACTCTCGTCAACCGTCTCGTGCCCGACGCCGACCGGGCCGTCGGCGTGGTGTCCGGCGTGGGCAAGGGCCGGCACACGTCCACGCAATCGGTCGCGCTGCCGCTCCCGTCGGGCGGCTGGGTGATCGACACCCCGGGCATCCGGTCGTTCGGACTGGCCCACATCTCCCCGGAGAACGTGGTTGCCGCGTTCTCCGATCTGGCCGCGGCCATCGAGGACTGCCCGCGAGGGTGTACCCACCTCGGCCCGCCCGCGGACCCCGAATGCGCGCTCGACCACCTCGAGGGCAAGGCCGCCAAACGCGTCGACGCGGTCCGTCACCTCCTCACGGCCATCGCGTCCAACGAGGCCTGGTGAGGGACGAACCGCGCCGTGGCGGAACTGTCTAGCGGGAAAGCAGCGCGCGCAGACCGCGACGCTTGCGGGTGCGCTTGATCGCGGAACTCAACCCCTGACGGCGGCCGGTCACGGGATCGATTGTCGCCGTGGTGTTTCCACCGAACTTGCGCTCCGACGCCGTCTCCGGCGCGTCGTCCGTGGTCGCCTTGAGGTACTTGTTCGGCAACGACAGCTTGGCGATGGTGCGCCACGACTTCGCGTACTGCACCAGGAACGGGCCGGAGGTGTACGGCAAGTCGTACTTCTCGCACAACTCCCGCACCCGGACGGCGATCTCCGCGTAGCGGTTGCTCGGCAGGTCGGGGAACAGGTGGTGCTCGATCTGGTAGCTCAGGTTGCCGGACATGAAGTCCATCAGCCTGCCGCCGTCGATGTTCGCGCTACCGAGCATCTGGCGCAGGTACCACTCGGGCTGCGTCTCGTTGTCGATGTCGGCCTTCGTGAACTTCTCGGCGCCGTCCGGGAAGTGCCCGCAGAAGATGATCGCGTTGGTCCACACGTTGCGGATCATGTTCGCGGCGATATTGGCAGTGAGCGTGCTCTTCCACGCGGGACCGGTGACCGCGGGGTGGATCACGTAGTCCTTGAGGATCTGCTTGCCGATCTTCTCGCCGACCTCGCGAAGCTTGCGCTGGGTTTCCTCGCTCGGTACGCGCCCCTTGGCGACCTTGCCGAGTTCGAGGTGCTGCGCCGCGATGCCGTACTCGAAGAACAGCGCCAGCAGGGTGTTGTAGAGGAGATTGCCGGTATTGAACGGCTTCCACCGCTGGTCACGTGTGACGCGCAGCAGTCCGTATCCGACGTCGTCGTCCATGCCGAGGACGTTGGTGTACTTGTGGTGGATGTAGTTGTGCGTCTGCTTCCAGTGAGCGGACGGTCCCGTCACGTCCCACTCCCACGAGGTGGAGTGGATCTCCGGATCGTTCATCCAGTCCCACTGGCCGTGCATGACGTTGTGGCCGAGTTCCATGTTCTCGATGATCTTCGAGAGGGAGAGCAAGGCCGTGCCCGCCAGCCAGGCAGGGCGCCGCTTGCTCGCGAACAGCACTGCGCGGCCGCCGATCTCGAGTCCACGCTGCAACCTGATGGTGTTCCGCACGTAGCGCGCGTCGCGCTCCCCGCGAGATTCTTCGATATCGCGGCGGATCGCATCCAACTCGCGCCCGAGCGCCTCGACATCGGCTTCGGTGAGATGTGCGTATTCCTTGACATCTGCAATCGCCATGGGGGACCTCCTCCTGGCTGGGTCGACAGTTCACACCGGATAGGCGCTGACATGACCTACCGTACCGTAAGTTACGACACCGTAGGTTACTTGAGTGTAGGTGTGAGTGAAATCACCGACGACGGCGCGAGATCTTGGCCTCCGCGTGGGCGCGCAGCGCCGACAGCAGACCCCGGCGCTGTCCGGTCACGGGATCCGTGCGCAGCGTCTCGACCATCGCGGCACCCGCGTCGCGAGCATCGCGGAACTTCCGTTCCGAGGACGTCTCGGGGGCGTCGTCCGCCGTCGCGCGCAGGAAGCGGTCGGGCAGGGCGAGTTTGTGGATCGTGCGCAGGGCCAGCAGGTACTGCTTGGCGAGCGACCCCGTGGTGTAGGGGAGGTCGTACTTCTCGCACAGCGCCCGCACTTTCACGGCGATCTCCGGGTACCGGTTGCTCGGCAGATCGGGGAACAGATGATGCTCGATCTGGTAGCTGAGATTCCCGCTCATGAAACCCATGATCTTGCCGGAGTCGAAGTTGGCGCTGCCGAGCATCTGCCGGAGGTACCACTCGTGCCGGGTCTCGTTCTCGTATTCGTCCACGGTGAACTTCTCGGCACCGTCCGGGAAGTGCCCACAGAAGATCACCACATACGCCCACAGGTTCCGCACGAGATTGGCGGTGGTGTTCGCCGTCAGCGTCGACTTCCACGCCGGTCCCGCGAGCACCGGGAACAGGAGGAAGTCCTTGCCGACCTGACGGAAGATCTTGCGGGCGAAATCCTTGTTGGCCTGCGAGTTGAGCTGCCCCTTCTCCGCGCCCTCCAACTCGGCCGCGAACGTGAGGTCGTGGAGCGCGATCCCCCACTCGAACGTGGCGGCCAGGACGATGTTGGCGAACGGCTGCAGCAGGTTGATCGGCCGCCACTCCTCGTCGCGGGTCATCCGGAGGATGCCGAAACCGACGTCGGAATCCATTCCCACGATGTTGGTGAACGTGTGATGGGAGTAGTTGTGGGCCCGCTTCCAGTGCTCGGACGGGCCGGTCTGGTCCCACTCCCACGACATCGAGTGGATCTCCGGATCGTTCATCCAGTCCCACTGGCCGTGCATCACGTTGTGGCCGAGTTCCATGTTCTCGATGATCTTCGAGAGGGAGAGCATCGCGGTGCCCGCCAGCCAGGCCGGCCGGTACCGGCTCCCGAACAGTGCGAGCCGGCCACCGAGCTCCAGCAGTCGTTGCGCCCTGATGGCCCGGCGGATGTATCGGGCGTCGCGGACGCCGCGCGAATCCTCCACGTCGAGCCGGATCGCATCCAACTCACGCCCGAGCGATTCGATGTCCGCTTCGGTCAGATGCGCGAACTCTTTGATGTCGGTGATCGCCACCGTGCTCCTCCGTCTGGTGAGAGTCCGAGAATAGCGGAGTCAGGTGAACAACACGCTCACGCTCACGCGTCGAGCGTGCAGTCCCCTGCCGCCGCCGAGATACAAGTCTGGACTCGGTCACCTTCGGCATGCTGCTTGCCGGACCTCAGGTCGATAGCGTGCCCGGCGAGGATCGGCACGACACAGGTCTGGCAGATCCCCATCCGGCAACCGAACGGCATGAGCGCCCCGACCTGCTCACCGGCCTCGAGGAGAGTGGTGGCACCGTCGATCGTGACGGTCTTGTCGGCCTTGGCGAACGTCACCGTTCCGCCCTCGCCGGACGTGTCCGCGCGGGAGACGGCGAAACGCTCGAGGTGCAGCTTGCCCTCGATGTTCTCGTCGCGCCACAGCGTCTCGATCTCGTCGAGCATCGGCAGCGGCCCGCAAGCCCACGTCTGCCGTTCGCGCCAGTCCGGGCACACCTCGTCGAGCGAGGACAACGCGAACTTGCCCTGGCTGCGGGTGAGCTGGATCTTGCACCGGAAGTCGTCGTGCTCCTCGTGGAGCTGGGTGAGTTCGTCGGCGAACATCACGTCGGCGTCGGTGGGCGCCGAGTGGACATGGAAGACGTCGGGGAGCTGGCCGCGCCGGTTCATCGTGCGCAGCATCGCCATGACGGGAGTGATGCCACTGCCCGCGGTGAGGAACAGGATGCGCTGCGGCGGCGGGTCGGGCAACGCGAAGTTGCCCGTGGGCGTCGCGAGCCGGACGATCGTCCCGGACGGCACACCGTTGACGAGGTGACTCGACAGGAATCCCTCAGGCATCGCCTTGACTGCGATGGAGATGCGCTTGTCGTCCCAGTTCGGCGGCGAGGTGAGGGAGTACGAACGCCAGTGCCAGCGTCCGTCGATGTGCAGGCCGATGCCGATGTACTGGCCGGGCTCGTAGTCGAAGTCGAATCCCCAGCCCGGCTTGATGACGATCGTGGCGGAGTCCGCCGTCTCCGCGCGCACGTCCACGATCTGTCCACGCAGCTCGCGGGCGGACCACAGCGGGTTGGCCAGGTGCAGGTAGTCGTCGGGCAGCAACGGCGTCGTCAGACGTGCCGCCGCACCGCGCAACCAATTGAGCTTGGACCGCTTGGCGGGCACGACCGCTGCTGCGGGCGCCTCGATCCAATCCTTCAGACCCATCCGACCTCCACCTTTTCCGTCACGACCTACGCTACCGTAGGTTTTCAAGTTACGGTACCGTAGGTTACCCCAAGGTAAGAGGACGCACCGGTCAGAGCAGTTCGAGCAGGAACGGAAGCTCCTGGGTGGCGTACCACGCCAGAACGTGATCCTCGGCGTCACCGAGAACGAACTCGGCGTCCGGATCCCCGAGATCCGCCTCGTCGATCGCCGACACGGCCCGTTCGATGTCGCGCTCGGCCTCCGCGAGGTCCACGTGCACCGACGCGACCCGGCCGATAGTCACCGGACCGGGCAACCGGACGACGGCGTCGTCGAGGTCCGGACGGGGTGTCACGTCGTCGATGTCCGCGGCGACCACGGCGCGGCGGAAGCGGACCCCGTCGCGCCCGCTCTCCCCCACCCGGCCCGCGATCAGACGCAGCGACGCCCGGGCGGCCTCGGCCATCGCGACCTCGGCCAGTTCGTCGTCGTCGCCCGACGAGTACGCCTCGCGGAGCGTGGCGGTGACGGCGAAGGCGGTACGGCTCATCGGATCGAACTCCTGGTCGGCGACGAGCCGCTGCAGGATCTCGATCGTCGCGGGAACGTACACCCTCGTCATGCGTCACCCGTCATTCGCACCGCGGACTTCTCACCGGCTGGCATCCAACAACTCCTCGAGAGATTCGTACAGCAGCGCCGCCACCACGTCCACGTCGGCCATGGCGTCACGGTCTGCATTCAAACCGTAGTAGACGTTGCCGTCGTAGGACGTGAGGCCGATGCTCAAAGTCTGGTTTTTCAGCAGGGGCGACACCGGGTACATCTCGAGCATCCGCGCTCCCCCGACGTACAACGGCATCTGCGGACCCGGAGCATTGGTGATCATCAGATTGAACATGCGCTGCGAGAAGCTGCTCGCGACACGGGCACTCATCGCGTGCAGCGTGGCGGGCGCGAACCCCGACAACCGCACCAGGGTCTCCGCGGTGACCCGCTGACTCTGCTTCGCGTGCGCCTCCATGGCGTGCGCCACGTGCGACAGCCGCACCACCGCGTTCGGTTCCCCGACCGGCAGGTCGATGAGGAAGGACGACACCATGCTCCGCGGATCCGCCCACTCGCCGCGGCGGGACGCCTCGTCGTCGGCCTCGGGATCCGTCGCGTACACGGACA
Source organism: Rhodococcus koreensis (assembly GCF_017068375.1). Lineage (NCBI taxonomy): Bacteria > Bacillati > Actinomycetota > Actinomycetes > Mycobacteriales > Nocardiaceae > Rhodococcus > Rhodococcus koreensis. The sequence continues at coordinate 7,614,454 of NZ_CP070609.1, read as the reverse complement.
TCGGGACCATGGCCCGGACCGTGGTCGACTCGGCCACCGGTTCACCGCGGGACAGCAGCCAGTACCGCATCGCACCCGACACGACGGCGAGGATGACGTCGTTGACCTCGCACCCGTACTGCGCGCGGATCTTCCGGTAGTCGCCCAGTTCGGTCTTGACCACCGCGAACCGCCGATTGCGGGAGATCGTCGCATTGAGCGGACTCGACGGCGCCACCTGCGTCGCGGTGCGGACCACGGCGGCGAGCTTACCGACGGTGCGCACGGTCTCGCCGAGCGCAGACGCCATGTCACCCAACGTCATCCGCAGCGCGGCCAGACCCTCGCCCGGCCTCGACACCATCTCCGCCAGCGCCCCCGCGATGAGAGTGGACTCACTGGGGGCGGGGCTCGGCATCCACAGTTCCTCGGCCATCGGCCGCCGGGTCTTCGCCGGGTCCAGGATCACCTGACCGATCTCGAGCGCCGTCTCGCCGTCGACCAGCGAGGAATGAGACTTCGTGAAGATCGCGAAGCGGTTGTTCGACAACCCCTCCACCAGATACATCTCCCACAGGGGACGCGTGTTGTCGAGGGGCCGGGACGTGAGCCGTGCGACCAGGTCGTGCAACTGGGCGTCCGATCCGGGCTTCGGCAGCGCCGACCGCCGGACGTGGTACTCGATGTCGAAGTCCTGGTCGTCCACCCACACCGGCCGCGACAGTCCCAGCGCCACCTCCCGCACCTTTTGCCGGTAGCGCGGCACCAGGCTCAACCGCTCCTCGACCAGGCTCAGTAATTCCTCGTAGGACAACCCGTTTCGCGGCTTCCGGAAGATCGCCAGCGATCCCACGTGCATCGGCGTACTGCTCGCCTCGAGGAAGTAGAACGATGCATCCTGCGTAGTCAGTCTCGTCACCATGTCGGCGCCTGTCCCCCTTGCATCCCGTCTCGATCCACCTCGAGAAGTATCGCTATCTCGTCCGCCGTGGCCGCGCCGTCGACGTGGTGGATGCCCACCATCCCGACAGCCACTGCGCCCCGGACGTTGGCCGGCAGGTCGTCGACGAAGATACAGTCGCCCGGCTCCAGACCGAGCGCGCCGGCCGTCAGCCGGTAGATCCGCGGATCAGGTTTGGCGACACCGACATCCCCGGACAGCACGACCTGATCGACCAGCCGGCCGTCGCCGAGTTCCCGCAACCACTGCGCGCCGGGACCGCCGGGATCGTTGCTGAGGATCGCGGTCCGCACACCACGGGTCCGGGCACCGGCGAGGACGGACGACAGGCCGTCCATGTCCGAACCGGGACCCGCGAGAACTCCGCCGAAGTCCAATATCAATCCCCGCACGTCCCCACCCTAGGGTCCGCTCCACGGTTCGGCGACACGAGTCCGCTCCGCGGTACGGCGACACGACGCCGGGATCCGTGCGATTATGACCGCTACGACGGCTGTCTCATGCCGAAACCGGGGGGTAAGAAATGAGTGAGTCCTACACGTTCCTGTCACGGGTGCCGCGCTTCGAGCCGGCGGCCGGCGACGACGCCGCGCCGATCCTGCCGGGAGGTTCGGCGGCGCAGTCGGGTGCGCGGCACCCGCTCGGGCACGGCAGACACCGGTCGTCGCCGCACTCGGGGGCGTCGCCGCGCACCGCCGCGACGCACCCGGGAACACTGCCGATTCCGTCGCCGGACGTTCAGCGGTTCACGGAGCAGGCGTTCCGGCTCGTTCTCGAAGTGCTGGATCGGCGGCGCAACGTCCGGCAACTGCGGCCGCTGGTGGCGCCGTCGCTCGTCGACGTGGTGCGCACGTTCGCGCTCGCGGAGTCGCCTGCCCGGCGACTCGGTGTGGCGGCGCTCGTCCGCGTGCATCTGCGCGCGGTGGAGCCCTGCGTCTTCGAGGCCTTCGGCACGTACGGCCGGGGGCCACGGATCTTCGTGATCGCTGCCCGTGTCGAACAACAGTCCGACACGGGCTGGACCGTCACCTCGCTGGTGATCGGCTGATCGTCCCCGCTGCGGTCAGCGCTTGCGCTTGGTACGCGGGGCCTTCTTGCCCTTCGACTGCGACCGCGCGGCCTCGCGCCGCTGGCGACGGGTTCCGGCGTCGGCGGAATCGTCCGATTCGGCCGCTCCGCGGCGGCTGAGCTGGGCGTTGCCGTCTTCGGCGGGCCCGGAATACGTGAGCCCACGGGGCTCACCGTCGTCCAGTCCCTTCGCGCGGAGGGCCGACGGTGCCGCCGTGCCCTGCGCCTGCTGCGCTGCCTCCTGGGTGGGCAGCGGTCGCGGTGCCGCCGGAGCGGGTGCAGCCGACGCCGTCGCCGCGGCGGAAGCCGCGGTGACGCTGACACCCGGGGCCTGCGCCGCCTGCGGGGCGGCCGCCTCGACCTGGAGGTTGAACAGGAATCCGACCGACTCCTCCTTCAGGCCCTCGAGCATCCCACCGAACATGTCGAAACCTTCGCGCTGGTACTCGACGAGCGGATCACGCTGGGCCATCGCCCGCAGGCCGATGCCCTCCTTCAGGTAGTCCATCTCGTAGAGGTGCTCACGCCACTTCCGGTCGAGGACGCTCAGCAGGACCCGGCGCTCGAGTTCGCGCATCGATCCCTCACCGGCGACGCCGTCGATCTCGGCCTCACGCCGCGCGTAGGCGTCGTGCGCATCCTTCAGCAGGGTCTCGCGCAGCTCGTCGGCGGTGATGTCCTTCGTCTCGTCGTCGCCGTCGCCGACCAGTTCCTTGTAGTCGACACCGATCGGGTACAGCGTCTTGAGCGCCGTCCACAGTTGTTCGAGATCCCAGTCCTCGACATAGCCCTCCGCGGTGGCGCCGTCGACGTAGGCGGTGACCACGTCGGTGATCATCTTCTCGACCTGGCCCTCCATGTCCTTGCCTTCGAGGATCTGACGGCGCTCGTTGTAGATGACCGTGCGCTGCTGATTCATCACCTCGTCGTACTTGAGGACGTTCTTGCGGATCTCGAAGTTCTGCTGCTCGACCTGCGTCTGAGCGCTCTTGATGGCCTTCGAGACCATCTTCGCCTCGATCGGGACGTCGTCGGGCAGATTGAGCCGGGTCATGATCGACTCGAGCGCCGCACCGTTGAACCGTCGCATCAACTCGTCGCCGAGTGACAGGTAGAACCGCGACTCACCCGGATCGCCCTGACGACCCGACCGGCCGCGCAACTGGTTGTCGATGCGCCGGGACTCGTGCCGCTCGGTGCCGAGGACGTACAGCCCGCCGGCCTCGCGGACCTTGTCGGCGTCGGCCTTCACCTCGGCCTTGACCTGGTCGAGGACGTCGTCCCACGCCGCCTCGTAGTCGTCGGGGGTGTGGACGGGGTCGAGGCCCTGCTTGCGCAGCGCGATGTCCGCGATGATGTCGGGGTTGCCGCCGAGCACGACGTCGGTACCACGACCGGCCATGTTGGTGGCCACCGTGACCGCGCCCGACCGGCCGGCCTCGGCGATGATCTGGGCTTCCTGCTCGTGGAACTTCGCGTTCAGGACGTTGTGTGCCACCCCGCGCTTGGTGAACTGCTTCGACAGGTACTCGGACCGCTCGACGCTGGTGGTGCCGATGAGGACCGGCTGGCCCTTCTCGTGCCGCTCCACCACGTCGTCGACGACGGCGTCGAACTTGGCTTCCTCCGTCTTGTAGATCAGGTCGCCGTTGTCGACGCGGACCATCGGCCGGTTGGTGGGGATCGGGATGACGCCGAGGTTGTAGATCTGGTGCAGCTCTGCGGCCTCGGTCTCGGCCGTACCCGTCATGCCCGACAGCTTGTCGTACAGGCGGAAGTAGTTCTGCAGCGTGATCGTGGCGAGGGTCTGGTTCTCGGCCTTGATCTCGACCTTCTCCTTGGCCTCGATCGCCTGGTGCATGCCCTCGTTGTACCGGCGGCCGACGAGGACGCGGCCGGTGAACTCGTCGACGATGATCACTTCGCCGTCGCGGACGATGTAGTCCTTGTCCTTCGTGTACAGTTCCTTGGCCTTGATGGCGTTGTTCAGGTAGCTCACGAGCGGCGAGTTGGCGGCCTCGTACAGGTTGTCGATGCCGAGCTGGTCCTCGACGAGCTCGACGCCGGCCTCGTGGACGCCGATGGTGCGCTTGCGGATGTCGACCTCGTAATGCACGTCACGCTTGAGCAGCGGCGCGATGCGGGCGAACTCCGCGTACCACTTGCTCGACGCATCGGCGGGGCCGGAGATGATGAGCGGGGTCCGGGCCTCGTCGATGAGGATGGAGTCGACCTCGTCGACCACGGCGAAGCTGTGACCGCGCTGGACGAGATCGTCCAGGGAGTGCGTCATGTTGTCGCGCAGGTAGTCGAACCCGAACTCGTTGTTGGTGCCGTACGTGATGTCCGCCGCATAGGCCGCGCGACGCTCGGCGGGCGACATGCCGGACAGGATCACGCTGGTGTCGAGTCCGAGGAAGCGGTGGACGCGGCCCATCCATTCGGAGTCGCGCTTGGCGAGGTAGTCGTTGACCGTGACCACGTGCACGCCGTCCCCGGCGATCGCGTTGAGGTATGCGGGCAACACGCAGGTCAGGGTCTTGCCCTCACCCGTCTTCATCTCGGCGATGTTGCCGAAGTGGAGGGCGGCGCCGCCCATGATCTGCACGTGGAAGTGCCGCTGGTCGATGACCCGCCAGGACGCCTCGCGGGCGACCGCGAACGCCTCGGGCAGCAGCTCGTCGAGCGTCTCGCCGTCACGGTAGCGGGCGCGGAACTCCTCGGTCTTCGCGCGGAGTTGCTCGTCGGTCAGGTCTTCGACCTCGGGCGACAGCGAGGAAACGTGGTCGGCGATGTGCTTGAGCCGCTTGACCATGCGACCTTCACCAACACGGAGCAGCTTCGATAGCGACAGCGACGGCACAGTCTTGTTCGTCCTCAATCTTCGGCAGTGGATGGGTGACACACAAAATCCGGCCGGAGGTCCGAGAACCCCGGCCGGATTCCATGGTAGGCGCTTCCGCGATCGGACGAGTAGACCGACCGCTCGGATCGTCAGGCGGAACGGGAGTACATCACGCCAGACGGATCAATCCGTAGTCGAACGCGTGCCGCCGGTAGACGACGGTCGCCTTGTCCGACTCCTTGTCGTGGAACAGGAAGAAATCGTGTCCTACCAGCTCCATCTCGTACAAAGCGTCGTCGACGGTCATCGGCGTGGCCTTGTGTTCCTTGGTACGCACGACATGACCCGGTGTGTGCTCGTCCGACACCTGACCGTCCAGGGAGATGTCGGGACTGATGCCGAGACTGTCGTCCTCGGCGAGTGCGGCGGTGGCCTCCGCCACCGACACCGGGGTCTTTTCCCCGTAATGGACCTTCTTGCGATCCTTCGTGCGGCGGAGCCTGCTCTCGAGCTTGGCGGTCACCGACTCGAATGCTGCATAGAAACTGTCGGCGCATGCCTCGGCTCGGGCTACCGGCCCCTTGCCTCGGGCAGTGATCTCGACGCGCTGGCAGTTCTTCCTCTGGCGCCGATTGGGTTCGTGGTGAAGTTCGACATCGAACAGGAATATGGAGGGATCGAAGCGCTCGAGGCGCGACAGCTTCTCGGAGACGTACACGCGGAAGTGGTCGGGTACCTCGACGTTGCGTCCCTTGACGACGATCTCGGCGGTGGGGGTATCCGTCTTCTCTTGTGCTTCCGTGGTGCGGTCGTCGACGAAAACCGAGGCTTGCGAAGGGGTCGTCACTCGTACCTCCCGATTACGGCCCCGCCCCTTGATGGGCGGCGGCGAGTTTGAGCAATGCCGGAAGGGGGTCCGCCCGGCACCAGGTTCGAAGTTCCACCTCCTACCTGTGTTTTCGGGTGTGTCCGCGACGCTAGTACGTAACGCGCGCGAGTGCCACTGTTCGGCAGAATTTCATCCAACACCCGCCACCACGACCACCGCGCTGATCCGGATACCCACTCTCGACAACACCCGAACCGACTCGGTCGCGGTCGCGCCGGTGGTCGACACGTCGTCCAGAAGAACCACCGAAACCCTGTGCAATGACGGCGATTCCGACTCGAGATGTCGCGCGAATGCTGCGCCGCTGCGCGTCAACCGAACGCCACCCTCTAGGTTTACTCGACGTTGATCTGCGTTCAGTCCGACCGAATCACGCACGGCGCGCCGCATCACGAGCGCGGGACACACGCGCCTGTCCCCTACCGCGGCGACGGCGATCCGCGTGACGGGGTCACCGCCGCGTGCACGGGCCGCCCGCGGACGCGTCGGAGCCGGCACGAGGACCACCGGGGCGACGTCCGGCGGGTCGAGTTCACCCCACTGTTGCAGACGGCTCAGAGCGCCCGCTACGGCGGATCCGAGCGGCGCGGCGAGATCGCGCCGCCCACGCTCCTTCGCGGCGATGACGGCCCGGCGGCGGGCACCCGAGTACGGCCCGAGCGCCCACACCCCGACGCCGGGGTCCACCCGCGGCCGGAGCAGCACGGGATCGTCGGCCAACTCCGTGGCGCAGCGGGCACACCACTGGGTGCCCGGCACCCCGCACCCGCCGCACTCGGCGGGCAGGATCAGGTCGAGCAGGGTGCGGAGACCGGGCAGGGCGCGCATGCGGGCAGTATCCGCGTTCGCACCGACAGCCGGCCCGCAGCGGCGGCCTCAGCCCGGCAGGACCGGGATCGCCTTCACACCCGTCAACCCGGGAACCTCCCGCCAGTACCGGTCGCCGGCCGGATCGTTGTTGTTCAACTGGAACACCGCCCGGGAGTCGGCGACGAACTCCGTGGTCGTCGACGCGTCCACGGCCACCACCGGCGCGGTCAGGTTGCGACTCGGCAGCGCGTCCATCCGCGAACCGTCGACGGCCACCTGCACCACCGGGATGTCCGACGCCGCACGCGCGACGACGATCGTGTCACTCGTGCTCCAGTCCAGGGACAGCGCCGGGCTGCCCAGCCCGATCGCGACCGCACGGGGATTCGTCAACGCGTACTGACCACCCGGCGTCTGGGTGACGATGGCGAGATAGACCTTGCCGTCGACGATCAGTGCCGCACGCACCCCGTCGCGGGACAGGCGCAACTCGGTGATCGTGGCGCCCAGTGCGGTGACGGCGCCTGCGTCGACGTTGACCACCGACGTCCGGCCGGTGCCGGGCTCGCGCAACACCCGAATGACCGTGTTGCCGTTGACCGCTGCCCAGATCGCCGAGTTGTCGGGCGCCCACGTGGGGCGGGTGATCGCGCCACCCTCGAGCACCGATGCGGCACCGTCCTCGTACGCCCCGACCATCAGCGAACTCGCGGGTTCCGGCGCGGGACGCCCGGTGTCCGCGACCGCGGCGACCAGTTTCCCGTCCTGCGACAGCGCGAGCGACCGCATGTTGCGGGCCGAACCGAAGTACCCGGGCACCGGGGTGACGCCGGTCTCGGTGACGCTCACCATCGACCCCTCGCGCAGCGCGTGCAGGCCGACGGTGGCGCTGGACGTCGCGAACGGGTTCATGGACGCGACGTCGGCGGTGGTCCACCCGTTCGGGAACCGCTCGTCGAACGGCTCGCCGTCGGCGAGCAGCACGTAGGGGCCCGAGATCTCCGCGTTGGCCAGCGTCCAGATCACCTGCGCCGCGAACAGCTGCTTCTGCTGCGCGTCCATCGGCGGCACGCCGGCGAAGTCGATCCGGATCCCGCCGAGCCCCACCCCGACCTGCGCGGTGCGGCCGTCGGCCTTCGTGATCGGGCCGCGCACCGAGACCCCGTCACCGAGCTCGTTGCGGACGGCTGGGGCGAGCGCGGCCTTGGGCCCGTCGATCAGCAGGCCGATCAGCTGCGACGCCATCTGGTCCTGGGCGCCCGACACCCAGCGCGGGTCCGGCACGACCGTCGTCCCGGCCGGGTCGAGGAAGTACAGCGACTTGCGCTGGTACGTGTTCAGGAACTGCGCCCGATCGAGGATCACGCCTGCGGGGAGTTCGGAGATCCGCCATTCGCCGCCCTGCAGCTCGAGACTGATCTTCGTCTCGAAACTGCCCTCCTCCGCAACGTACAGCCCACCGGGCTCGAGCTGACCCACCTTGTTGGCGCGGATCGTGTACGTCGCCTGGTCGGCCGACCGGGTCTCCGGGAGCACGTCGACCTTGTCGACGATCGTGGCGCTGGCCGCGTCGTCCCACCTGCCGGACACACCGGGGGTGAGGAACTGGCGGGCCGCGAGGTGCCGGTCGGTCGGATCGGTGCTGGCCTTGAAGAAGTCGCGCAGCAGCAGGTCTGGTTCGCGTCCCGGCGCCGGGGCCGCGACACTCGAGCCCGGCGAGTCACGGTTGATCGTGCCGATCGCCTGCGGGGTGGACGAATCCGGGAGGCTCGCGCACCCGCTGACGGTCACGAGCACCGCGAGGGCGATCGCACCGCACACCGACCGCGACTGCAGGGCGGATCGCCGGCCGGGCGTCACAGGTCCGACTCCGGCACGTGCGCACCGTCCCGGTCACCGACGTGCGCACGCTCACGTTGCTGGGGAATCGTGCGGGACTCGTCGGCCGCCGCCTCCGGGGCCTCGTTGCGCACCGGCAACGTGTCGTCGCCCGGAACCGGCTGTCCTTGAACGTATTTCACGGTTCCTGGTTTCAGCGGCAGCGGGCTCGACACGACCTTGCGTCCCCGCACCCGGGGCAGCGTCAACCGGAAGCAGGCGCCCTGGCCGGGTTCACCCCACGCCTCGAGCCTGCCGTCGTGGAGATTCGCGTCCTCCACGCTGATCGCGAGTCCGAGGCCGGTACCGCCCGACCGCCGCACGCGCGACGGATCGGACCGCCAGAACCTGTTGAACACCAGCTTCTCCTCGCCCGGCCGCAGGCCCACGCCCTGGTCGCGCACGATGAACGCCGCAGCGCTGTCGTCGGCGCGCACGCGCAGCAGCACCGGCTTGCCTTCTCCGTGATCGATCGCGTTCGCCAGCAGGTTCCGCAGGATGCGCTCCACCCGACGCGGATCCACCTCGGCCATCACCGCCTGATCGGGCAGGTCCACGATCAGTTCGGTCCCACTCTCGCGCGCGAGGTGGCGGACGGTCGAGATCGCCGCACGCGCACACATCCGGACGTCGAGTTGCTCGGCGGCCAGTTCCGCGACGCCGGCGTCGTGCCTGCTGATCTCGAGGAGGTCGGCCAGCAGCCCCTCGAATCGGTCCAGTTCCGCGACCAGCAACTCCGAGGACCGCCGCAGCACGGGGTCGAGATCGTCGCTGCCGTCGTGAATGAGGTCGGCCGCCATGCGCACGGTCGTCAGCGGCGTCCGTAGTTCGTGGCTCACGTCGGAGGTGAATCGCTTCTGGAGATTTCCGAACTCCTCGAGCTGGGTGATCTGCTTGGACAGACTCTCCGCCATCTCGTTGAACGACATCGCCAGCCGGGCCATGTCGTCCTCGCCGCGCACGGGCATCCGTTCCTTCAACCGGCCGTCCGCGAAACGCACCGCGATCCGTGACGCCGACCGGATGGGCAGGACCACCTGCCGGGCGACGAGGAGCGCGATGGCCGCGAGCAGCACGGCGAGCACGGCGCCACCCACCAGCAGCGTGCCGCGGACCAGCGACAGGCTGCGGTCCTCACTGGCCAGCGGGAACACGAGGTACAGCTCGAGTGTGGAGATCGCCGACGCGGTCGGGCTCCCGACGATCAGCGCCGGCCCCGAATAGCCTTCCGGATCGTTCACGGTGGCGAACTGGTACGCCACCTGACCGGCCTGGACGAACGCCCGCAGCGACTCCGGGATCTGGTCCGCCGGACCACTCGACGTCGGCGCACGGGGGCCGTCACCGGGCACGATCAGCACCGGGTCGAACGTCCCCGCCGAACCCGACGCCTGCCCGGCGTCGGGTTCACGGTTCGTCAGGGCGGCCCTGGCGCCGTCGAGCTGCGTGGTGGGCGAACTACTGTCGTCCGCGCCTGCCAGCTGCCCCTCCACCGTGCTCCGGGCACGGTCCATCTCCTCGGTGGCCGCGTTGATCTTCGTCTCGAGCAGACGGTCGGTGATCTGACTCGTCAGCACGACGCCGAGCACGACGATGACGATGAGCGACAACGTCAACGTCGAGACGACGACCCTCAGCTGCAGCGAACGACGCCACGTGTGCGCGAGGGTATTGCTCAGTGAGTGACCCCACCGAAGGATCGGCGAAACGCGTCGGTTGACACGACGCCGCCATCGGGAAACACCTGTCACGGCGGTCCGGCCTTGTAGCCGACCCCCCTGACCGTCAAAACCACTTCGGGATTCTCGGGATCAGTCTCGACCTTGGCGCGCAGGCGCTGCACGTGCACGTTGACCAGTCGGGTGTCGGCCGCATGTCGGTAACCCCACACCTGCTCGAGCAGCACCTCACGGGTGAACACCTGTCGCGGCTTGCGCGCCAGAGCCACCAGCAGGTCGAACTCGAGGGGGGTGAGGGAGATCAGTTCTTCGCCCCGGCTCACCTTGTGGGCGGGGACGTCGATGACGATGTCGGCGATGCTGAGCAGCTCGGCCGGCTCGTCCTCGGTCCGGCGAAGCCGAGCGCGGACCCGAGCCACCAGCTCCTTGGGCTTGAACGGCTTCATGATGTAGTCGTCCGCGCCGGATTCCAATCCGAGGACCACGTCGACGGTGTCCGTCTTCGCGGTCAGCATCACGATGGGAACACCGGAATCGGCCCGCAGGACACGGCACACGTCGATGCCGTTCATGCCGGGCAGCATCAGGTCGAGCAGCACCAGGTCGGGGCGTGTCTCCCGGACCGCGGTGAGCGCCTGGGTCCCGTCCCCCACCACATACGGATCGAATCCTTCGCCGCGGAGCACGATCGTGAGCATCTCCGCGAGCGCAGTGTCGTCGTCGACAACCAGAATCCTTGGCTTCATGTCCCTATCGTTGCATCTTCGGAGGCCGTAACAGCCCGTTCGCCGTTACGGCGTGCCGTGTTCTTTCTCGTCACGGCGTGCCGTGTCGTCACTCAAGAGTGCCAGGTTTTCGGCGAGCGTGACCGGATCGGTGTCCGGGGTGAGCACCCACCACGGCGAAATCCAGTCCTTCACGGCCAGCTCGCGGTACACCTCACCGGTGCGTTCCTGCAGCCCACGGTCGCGTTCGTAGGCGTCGAGCGACCGGCTGGCATCCGCCGATTCGCGGCCACGGGCGCGTTGCGCGGCGAGCGCCACGGGAACATCCAGGTACAGCTGCAGGTCGGGTCGGGGCAGCCCCAGCCGCTCGAATTCGAGGTTCGCCACCCAGCCGACGAACTCCCCGTCCGCCGCCTGGTGCAACCGGGCCGCGCCGTACGCGGCGTTGGACGCCACATAGCGGTCGAGGATTACCAGGTCGTGGCCGGCGAGCAGCGCGGACAGCTCGCCGACGGCACCGGACCGGTCCAGCGCGAACATGACGGCCATCGCGTGCACGGAGTCGGCGAGGTCCCCGTGCGCGCCCTTGAGCGCCTCGGATGCCAGATCGGCGTGCACGGACCGGCCGTACCGCGGAAAGTCGAGGGTGCCGACCGTCAGACCCCGTTCGGCGAGGCGGGCCACGACCGCTCCGACGAGTGTTCGCTTGCCCGCGCCGTCCAGGCCTTCCAGCGCAATCAGTGTTCCCACGGGGAGAAAGGCTATCCCCCGGCCCGCACGCGACGGACCGGGGGACGCCGCGGCCTCTAGTACCGGTAGTGCTCGGGCTTGAACGGGCCCTCGACGTCGACGCCGATGTACTCCGCCTGCTCCTTGGTGAGCTTGGTGAGGGTGCCACCGAGGGCCTCGACGTGGATCTTCGCGACCTTCTCGTCGAGGTGCTTCGGAAGGCGGTACACCTCGTTGTCGTACTCTTCCGGCTTCGTCCACAGCTCGATCTGGGCGATCACCTGGTTGGAGAAGCTGTTGCTCATCACGAACGAGGGGTGGCCGGTCGCGTTGCCGAGGTTCAGCAGGCGCCCCTCGGACAGCACGATGATCGAGTGGCCGTCCTTGAACCGGAACTCGTCCACCTGCGGCTTGATGTTGATGCGGGTGATCTCACCGGAACGCTCGAGGCCGGCCATGTCGATCTCGTTGTCGAAGTGACCGATGTTGCCCAGGATGGCCTGGTGCTTCATCTGCTTCATGTGATCGAACGTGATGATGTCCTTGTTGCCCGTGGACGTGATGATGATGTCGGCCCAGCCGATGGCCTGCTCGACCGTCTTCACCTCGAAGCCGTCCATCAGTGCCTGGAGGGCGTTGATGGGGTCGACCTCGGTGACCGCGACGCGGGCACCCTGCCCGCGCAGCGCCTCTGCGCAACCCTTGCCGACGTCGCCGTAACCGCAGACGAGCGCGGCCTTGCCGCCGATCAGCACGTCGGTGCCGCGGTTGATGCCGTCGAGCAGCGAGTGGCGGGTGCCGTACTTGTTGTCGAACTTGCTCTTGGTGACCGAGTCGTTGACGTTGATGGCCGGGAAGACGAGTTCACCGGCAGCAGCGACCTGGTACAGACGCAGGACACCGGTCGTGGTCTCCTCGGTGACGCCCTGGACCGACTCCGCAACCTTCGTCCACTTGGTCTTGTCTGCTTCGAGGGACTGACGCAGCAGGGCGAGGAACACCTTGTACTCGTCGGAATCCTGGTCGTCGTCGGTGGGCGGCACGACGCCCGCCTTCTCGAACTGCGCGCCCTTGAGGACGAGCATCGTGGCGTCGCCGCCGTCGTCGAGGATCATGTTCGCCGGCTTGTCGGCGTCCGGCCAGGTGAGCATCCGCTCGGCGGCCCACCAGTACTCCTCGAGCGTCTCGCCCTTCCACGCGAAGACCGGGGTGCCCTGCGGCTCCTCCGGTGTGCCGTGGGGGCCGACGACGATCGCGGCGGCGGCGTGATCCTGCGTCGAGAAGATGTTGCACGAGGCCCAGCGGACCTCGGCGCCCAGCGCGGTGAGCGTCTCGATGAGCACGGCCGTCTGGATGGTCATGTGCAGCGAACCGGAGATGCGAGCACCCTTGAGCGGCAGCACCTCTGCGTACTCGCGACGGAGGGCCATCAGTCCCGGCATCTCGTGCTCGGCGAGCCGGATCTCCTTGCGGCCGAACTCGGCGAGCGAAAGGTCCGCCACCTTGAAATCGATCCCGTTACGGCTCTCGGCCACGGGCGTGGTTGAAACTGAGGTCGTCATCTGCCTCTCCTGGTTGACTGCTGTTTCGGTCAAGGCTATCGGTACTGCGGCCCGGGGGTCACACTCACGTGACGCTGCGCGGCCGGGCGATCACTCCCGATCGGCTCCGCCGACCGCCTCGTCCACGAAAGGACCCAGAAGAGCACCCAGATCCTCGGCGACGTTGGCCTCGGATTCGGGTGGCATCGAGATGTAACTCATAGCGAGACGCACGATGGCGCGGCTGAGGATCCCCGCGTCCGACGGGTTCGCCCGCACCCAGCCCCGCTGGAACACCTCGGCGAGCCGCGTCGACGCCCGCTCGATGATCGGGGCGCTCTCGGTCGTGATCAGCCGCAGCAGGTCGGGCTTGGTCTCGCCGCGCAGAAGTGACTGCACCAGAGGGTCGGACAGGCTGGCCGCGAAGAACGCGGTGAAACCGGCGAGCAGCGCGGCGCGGCCCTGCCCGACGTTCGTCACCAGCGCCTCGTCGACCGCGTCGACCAGTTCGTCGGCGAGCCGGAGGGCGTACGCCTCCGCCAGCCCCTGCCTGGACTTGAACTCGTTGTAGAGCGTCTGCCTGCTCACCCCGGCACCGGCCGCGACATCCGACATCGTGATGTCGGACCAGTCCTTCTCGAACAGGAGATCCCGCATCGCGTCCAGCACCGACTGACGCAGCAGCAGCCGCGCAGCCTCCTGATAGGGCACCCGGACACGCGACGAAGTCATGGCGACGACCTTAGTGCCCCGCTTTCGCCGCACCGTAATCCGGTCGGCTCCGCTCGTCCGGGGAGTCGTCCCAACGAATTACGGCGGCACACCACCGCGAGGCACCGAAACCCCCTGCGCCCCAGCAGGACACCCTCCGGCGTGTCAGACCTCGCCGCGGCTCCGCCGCTCCATCATCGAGTGACGGCGACTGTAGGCGAAATAGATGATCACACCGAGCACCATCCACACGATGAACCGGATCCACGTCTCGACGGACAGGTTGACCATCAGCCACACGCAGGCGAGAACCGCGAGGATGGGCACCACCGGCACGAACGGGACCCGGAATCCGCGGGGCAGGTCCGGGCGGGTGCGGCGCAGCACGATCACGCCGATCGACACGAGGACGAACGCGAACAGCGTTCCGATGTTCACCATCTCCTCGAGGGTGCCGATCGGGAAGACGCCCGCCAGCACGGCCACCACGACACCGACGAGCACGGTGATCCGAACGGGGGTGCCGTGCTTGCCGGTCGGCGCCAGCCGCCTCGGCATCAGCCCGTCCCGGGACATGGCGAACAGCACGCGGGTCTGCCCGAGCATGAGGACCATCACCACGGTGGTCAGGCCGGCCAGTGCACCGAACGAGATCAGGTTCTTCGCCCACGTGATCCCGTGAATGCCGAAGGCGGTGGCCAGATTGGAACTGTCCCCGGCCAATTCGTGGTAGTCGACCATGCCGGTGAGCACCAGCGTCACCGCCACGTACAGGATCGTCACGATCAGCAGGGAGCCCAGGATTCCGCGGGGCAGCGCCTTCTGCGGATTCTTCGTCTCCTCGGCGGTGGTGGCGACGATGTCGAACCCGATGAACGCGAAGAATACGAGGCTGGCCGCCGCGAGCAGCCCGTACCAGCCGAACGTGCTGCCGCCCGCGCCCGTGGCGTACGAGAACAGGGACTGATGGATACCCTCGCCCGTGCTGCCCGCCTCGGACGGCGGAATGTACGGCGAGTAGTTGTCGGGGTCGATGTAGAACGCGCCGACGACCACGACGACCAGGACGACGGCCACCTTGATCGAGGTGATCACGAGTGAGACGCGCGACGACAGCTTGGTGCCCGTCGCCAGCACGACGGTGATGATCGCGACGATGAGTACCGCGCCCCAGTCGAATTTGACCGAGCCGATCTGCGCGATCGGCGAATGGTTGCCGATCACCTCACCGAGATAGAGCGACCAGCCCTTCGCCACGACCGACGCGGCGAGCGCGAATTCGAGGATGAGGTCCCAGCCGATGATCCACGCGACCAGTTCACCGAACGTCGCATAGGAGAACGTGTACGCGCTGCCCGCGACCGGAACGGTCGAGGCGAACTCCGCGTAGCAGAGCGCGGCGAGGCCGCACGCGATGGCGGCGATGACGAACGCCGCCGACACCGAGGGACCCGCGACGTTGCCTGCGGTGCGCGCGGTGAGCGTGAAGATGCCGGCACCGATGACGACTGCGACACCGAAGACGGTCAGGTCCCACGCCGTCAGATCCTTGCGGAGTTTGGTCTCCGGTTCGTCGGTGTCGCGGATCGACTGCTCGATCGACTTGGTGCGGAACAATCCGGTCGGCCTGCCGCCGATATCCGGTCCTCCGCTGCCTTTGTCCTGGATGGCCACATCAGCCTCCTCAATCGAAAGTTGCCGTTCAGCCTATGCCTTCGGTTGCCCGGAACAGGTCGGGTTCGATGTAGATGCGGCGAGCCGCCGGGACGGCGCCCCGCACCCGCGCCTCGGCCTCGTCGATGGCCTCGGCGATCGTGCCGATGTCCGAACCGGGGGCCATCGCCACTTTCGCCGCCACGAGGATTTCCTCGGGCCCGAGGTACTGCGTCTTGCAGTGGATGACGCGCTCGATCTTCTCGCCGTCGGCGAGGGCGGCGAGGATCTTCGCCTCCTCGTCGGCGGTGGCGCCCTCACCGATCAGCAGGCTCTGCATCTCGACGATGAGGATGATCGCGATGACGCCGAGCAAGGCGCCGATGCAGAGGGTGCCGACCCCGTCCCACACCGGATCGCCGGTGAGCATCGTCAGACCGACACCGCCGAGCGCGAGCACGAGACCGACCAGTGCGCCGGTGTCCTCGAGAAGCACGACGGGTAGCTCCGGGCTGCGCGACGTGCGGATGAATCCCCACCAGCTCGCCTGCCCCTTGAGCGGACGCGACTCCCGCATGGCGGTGAGGAAGCTGAACCCCTCGAGCGCGATGGCGATCACCAGGATGACCACCGCCACGAGTGGCGACGACAGTTCCTCGGGATGCTGGATCTTGTGGATGCCCTCGTAGATCGCGAACAGCGAACCGAGGCTGAACAACACGAGCGCGACGACGAACGAATAGAAGTAGCGGCTGCGCCCGTAGCCGAACTGGTGCAGATCGTCGGCGGCGCGTTCGGCCTTCCTCTGGCCGAGCAGGAGCAGGCCCTGATTGGAGGTATCGGCCACCGAGTGCACGGATTCCGCCAGCATGGACGACGAGCCGGTGATCAGGAAGCCGGCGAACTTGGCAACCGCGATGCCGGCATTGGCACCGAGCGCGGCGAGAATCGCCTTCTTTCCCCCATGAGCCGACAACTGACTCCTCCTCTCGGTCGCACACGACCCTCACGACGACGGGCCGCGGAGGCCTTCCCGGATCGCAGGGCGGCTCACAGGCTACGCGCGATCGGGGAGCCGACCCTCGCACTGAACAACTGGGCACACTCGGTGCCCGCCGTCACCACCACTTCGGGGTCCTCGGCCGCGATCCAGACGGCGTTTCCCTGGGAGAGTTCGAGGCCGTCGGTTCCGCACCGCAGCTCCACCGAACCCGAGGTGCACAACAGAATGTGCGGCCCCTCCGAGTCGAGCCGGTGCTCCGCCGGGCCGGCCGGTGACAGATCGATCCGCGCGAGGACGAATTCCGGCGCCGGCGTCGAATACACGAATTCGCCCCCGCCTGGACGCTCCCGAGCCTCCAGGATCGGAATGTCGACGGTGTCGAAATCGAGGACACGCAGCAATTCCGGTACGTCCACGTGCTTCGGCGTCAGTCCCCCGCGCAGCACGTTGTCGGAGTTGGCCATGATCTCGACCGCCATCCCGTGCAGGTAGGCGTGGAGGTTGCCGGCGTCGAGGTACAGACCCTGCCCCGGTTCGAGGGTGACCCGGTTCAGCAGGAGCGCGGCGAGCACACCCGCATCCCCCGGGTACACCTCGCTCAGTTCGAGGGCAGTGCGGACCTCCGCCGCGAATTCACCGTCCTTGGTGTTCGACAGATAGTCGACGCATCCGTCGAGCACCCTCGGCATCAGCGCACCGAGCACGGGCTGCGGCAACGTGATCCACGTGGTGAACAGCGCGCGGAGACCGTCCGAGTCGGGTTGGCCGGCGATCAGGCCCACGTAGGGCTGCAGTTCCGGAACGGCGATCGCCTCGAGCAGCTTGACCGTGCGCTGAGGGTCCCGGAAGCCGGCGAGCGCGTGGAACCTGCTGAGGGCCACGACGAGTTCGGGTTTGTGGCTGGCGTCCTTGTAGTTGCGCACGGAGGACTCGAGGGGGATTCCCACCTCGTTCTCCCGGGCGAAGCCCTCCCACGCCTGCTCGGCGCTCGGGTGCGCCTGCAACGACAGCGGCTCCTCCGACGCGAGCAACTTCAGGAGGAACGGGAGGCGCTCGCCGAACGTCTCGACACTTCGCTTCCCGAGCTGACGTTCGGGCTCCGCGTGCACCAGGTCCAGAAGAGACCGGGGCCCCTCGTCGGTGATGACGCGGGCGGGATCACCGGGGTGCGCGCCCAGCCACAGTTCCGCCTCCGGATGGGCCGTGGGAACCGGAAGTCCGCGCAGCTGTGCGATGGCGGTGCGCGATCCCCACGCGTAGGACCGGAGCGCACCTTCGAGTCGGTGCACTAGATACCGCCGATCAACTGTAGATACGCGGCAGTCATGTCGAGCCTGCCGACCAGGACCGCCGCCTGTTCCAATTCGGGGCGCTGCGAGGGGACCTGCCCCTCGTCGGACGACGCGACGACGAGGTCGACGTCGCCCAGGACCGCGATCCTGCGTTCGACGAGCATCCGGTCGGCATCGGCCGACAGCACGAACGTGCGCACCGGGCTCGCCGGCGGCGGACCGTCCAGTTCGGGATCGTGGAAGATCGAGTCGTGCGCGGAGAGCGCCTGGTCGACGCGGAACGTGCCCGCCGCGCTCAGCACGTCCGGAAGCTCCGACGCCGTCGCCACGCGGCCGGCGTGCAGCAGCGCCTCGGCGCCGTGCCGGGCCAACTCCACCGTGCTCTCCGTATCACCGGTCAGCACGATGCGGCGTCCCTGCATGCGGGAGGCCAGAGACTTCGCCGGGTTGTGGAACACCTCGCTGTTCGGCCGGTCGCGCAGCGCCTCACCGTCGACCGCGTCGGCGAGTTGCTCGAGGTCGGGGACCTCGTCGCCCCAGCGTTCCGAACCGACCACCCGCAGGACGGCCAGCAGAACCGCGAAGTACCGGAGCAGACCGTGCCGGGTCAGTGCCCGGACCCGCGGCGCGAACATGACGACGCGTCCGGCCGCTGCCGCTTGCAAGGGTCCCTCGTCCGGTGCTGCGACCACCACTTCGGCGCCGCGCCGGACCGCCGCGTCGACGGCCTGCACGAGACGGGGGTCGCCTGCGTCGTCGCCGGCCACCACGACCACATCGAGCGGACCCACCCAGACGGGGGTCCGGGTGGCGCGCACCAGCGGGAATCCGATCCGTTCGGCGAGGACCGCCGTCAGGATCCCGGCACCGCGACTGGCCCGCCCCGCGCCGGTGACCACCACCACGCTGCGCGGACGCAGCCCCTGCAGTCGTTCGAGAGCCCCTTCCTCGACCGCGGACCGGGTGGCCCGGATCTGGGCACCCCCCATTGCGGCGGAACGGAGTACGCCCTCGGTGTCCGCGGAAACCAGTGCGTCCCCGTCGTCCAGATCGAGCAGGGGCGTCGGCGCTGTCATGACACCGCACCCCCTTTCTTCGTCAGTGCAAGCCTCATCAGTGCAAGCCACATTCGCAGCACGAGCAGAACCTTGTTATTCCAACTATGGCAGTCAGGCTCGGACGATGCCCAATATCTCGGTAACGAGTGCATCTACGTCTGCCGTCGTGGGCGCTTCGACGTTGAGTCGCAGCAGCGGTTCGGTGTTGGAGGCGCGCAGGTTGAACCACGCGTCGCCCTGCAATTCGACCGTGACACCGTCGAGCCGGTCGACACCCGCGGTGCGATCGGCGAACGCCGCCACCACCGCGTCGGTCCGCTCGACGGCGTCCGACACCGTCGAATTGATCTCTCCGGACGCCGCGTACCGCTCGTACTTGGCCATCAGTTCGGACAGCGGACGGTCCTGCTCCCCCAGTGCCGCGAGGACGTGCAACCCGGCGAGCATGCCGGAGTCGGCGCCCCAGAAATCGCGGAAGTAGTAGTGAGCGGAGTGCTCGCCACCGAAGATCGCCCCCGTCTCGGCCATCTGCTGCTTGATGAACGAATGCCCGACCCGGGTGCGCACCGGGTGTCCACCCAGTTCGGTGACCAGTTCCGGCACGGCGCGGGAGGTGATGAGGTTGTGGATGACGGTTGCGCCCGGCTCCTTGGCCAGCTCACGCTCGGCCACCAGGGCCGTCACTGCGGACGGCGACACCGGGTTGCCGAGCTCGTCGACCACGAAGCAGCGGTCGGCGTCACCGTCGAAAGCCAGACCGATGTCGGCACCGGTCTCCCGGACGTACCGCTGCAGATCCACCAGGTTGGCCGGGTCGAGCGGATTCGCCTCGTGGTTCGGGAACGTGCCGTCGAGTTCGAAGTACAGCGGCTGCAGCTTCACCGGCATCGGCTCGAACACTGCGGGGACGGTGTGCCCGCCCATGCCGTTGCCCGCGTCCACGGCCACCGTCAGCGGCCGGAGGCCGGACAGGTTCACCAGCCCGCGGACGAAACTCGCGTACTGCTCGAGCACGTCCTCCTCGGACACCTCACCCGCGGCGCCGACGTACGCGGGCACCCCGTCGACGACCTCCGCGGCGATCGCGGCGAGGCCCGTCTCCTGCCCCACCGGCTTCGCGCCCGCGCGGCACAGCTTGATGCCGTTGTACTTCGCCGGGTTGTGGCTCGCGGTGAACATCGCACCCGGGCAGTCGAACAGTCCCGAAGCGAAATACAGCTGATCGGTGGACGCGAGTCCGATGAGCACGACGTCCAGACCCTGGGCGGTGACACCGTCGGCGAACGCGCGGGCGAGTTCCGGGGACGACGCACGCATGTCGTAACCGATCACGACCTTCGTGGCACTCTCCGCACGGACGAGTCGTGCGAACGCGCCACCCACGTCCTGCACGAACGCGGCATCGATTTGTTCACCGACGACACCCCGCACGTCGTAAGCCTTGATCACGGCATGTACGGACTCGGCTGATCGCGCCACTTCTGTTTTCTCCTTTACGAGCACCAGTGCTGGCGCAAGCCTAATGCCTGCCCGTCGCGGGCACGGCACGCCGCGGACCGCAGGCCCGGGACGAGCTGGGACGTCAGTTGGCAGGGTCGGGAAGAACCCGCAGGTGGCCACGCCGGCCGGTACGAGCCGGGCCGGGCTGGGTGCCGGTTTCGGCGCGCTCCTCGGTGGACACGGTCCGCTCGGACCGCCCACGATCGCCGAGGCCCGCCTCCCGCACGGCCTCCGCCAGCGCGGTCAGATCGTCCTCGTCCGGGGTGCTCGACGAAAATCCGCCCTCGTACCGAACCAGTTCCCAGCCCTTGGGTGCGGTGATCCTCGACGCGTGCGTTTCGCACAGATCCCACGAGTGCGGCTCGTCGACAGTTGCGAGCGGGCCGACGACGGCGGTGGAGTCCGAGTAGACGTACGTGAGCGTCGCGACAGCGGGGTTCTTGCACCCGGGGCGGCAGCATCGACGCAGAGATCTCACAGCTAAGAAGCCTAGCCCCACGAAGGCCCGACACCTACTCGGACACACCGACAGTGTCCGGCTGTCGTAATGTCCACTCCATGTCCAGAGCACGACGCAGGCGTCCCGTCACCACCCGATCCGTCGACCGACGGGGACGTGGGATCCGCGGGTCCGTGTTCCCCCCGGACGCGCCGGCGCGACGCAGCCGCGCGGAGAAATTCGATCTGGTGGTTCTGGAGGCGTTCGCGCCGATCGACTCACGCTGGCGTGAACGCCTCACGAAGTTGGACATCGCTGTCGACGAAGTCCCGAAGATTCATGCGCTCGACCCGGATTCGGTCAACTGGCCCGCCGAGGTCGTGGCGGACGGGCCCGTGCCGCTGTCCCGGTTGATCCCGGCAGGCATCGACCGGCACGGATCCACGACGCGGGCGCGAGTCGTCCTGTTCCGGCGACCGCTGGAACAGCGCGCCAAGGATCCGGACGATCTCACCGACCTGGTGCACGACGTGCTCGTACAGCAGGTGAGTACCTACCTCGGAGTCGAACCCGAGGTCATCGACCCGGATCTGCCGGGCGATGATGACTGACTAAACGATTCCCCGCTTCAGCCGCCGGCGCTCACGCTCCGACAGACCACCCCAGATACCGAACCGCTCGTCATTGGCCAGTGCGTAGTCGAGGCATTCGTCCCGCACCTCGCAGCCGAGGCAGATGCGCTTCGCTTCTCGGGTGGAGCCCCCCTTTTCGGGGAAGAAGGCCTCAGGGTCGGTCTGCGCGCAAAGTGCACGTTCCTGCCACTGATCCTCGATGGTGTCGAACAATTCGTCGAAACCGGTCACCAGACTCAACACCGGGCGGGGGCCCGCCGTCTCGACTTCCTGCGCGACGAGTTCCGGCACAGGAATTTCTTTCACACCGCTGTCTTGCGCACTGCTTTCTTGCACACTGCTTTCTTGCACACTGATTTGTTGCACACTGATTTGTTGCACACCGTCTTCTTGCACACAGACTTCTTGAACACAGACGCCGTCCGCTGCGCCTGCTTCGGAATTGGTCTGCGGTTCGTCGCTTACTGTGCTCCAGCGAGTCTCCGACTCGAGCTGCTCATTGGGCATCGTTCCGCCTCCTCACCTGTGATAGCGCAGAAAATTTTGATCGATCATGTACCCCGAACCGAACACCCCTGCCACCCCGTTCGAACAACCGTTCGAATTGATCCCCGCTGCAAGTGATTCCACGTCCGCAACGTTGGAATGACATATTTGTGATTAGACACGCCCAGCGTGTCGCGGTCAAGCTAACGGCAAAAAGTCGATTACTATTTCGCGCTCTCCAATCACCCTGGGGAAGCAGCCCACCGGACGCCGACGGCCACCGCCTAGGCTTGCACCGTGAACGTGACTGTATTGGTTGGCGGGGTCGGTGGGGCCCGGTTCCTGCAAGGGGTGCGGCGGCTTCTCGGTGTTGATGCGCCGGATGGTGGGGGTTCGTCGCATCGGATCACGGCGGTGGTCAATGTCGGTGACGATGTGTGGATGCACGGGTTGCGGATCTGCCCGGATCTGGACACCTGCATGTACACCCTCGGTGGGGGGATCGACACCGCGCGGGGGTGGGGGCATGCGGGTGAAACCTGGAACGCGAAGGAAGAACTCGCCGCGTACGGGGCGAAGCCGGAGTGGTTCGGGCTCGGCGACCGGGACATCGCGACGCATCTGATCCGCTCCCAGATGCTGCGGACGGGGTATCCGTTGTCGGCGGTCACCGAGGCGTTGTGCAACCGGTGGCGGCCGGGGGTGACGTTGCTGCCGGTCACCGACGATCGGAGTGAGACTCACGTGGTGATCACCGACCCGGAGGACGGGGAGCAGCGGGCGATCCACTTCCAGGAGTGGTGGGTTCGGCACCGCGCGCAGGTCCCGACGCACAGCTTCGCGCACATCGGCGCCGAGCAGGCGTCCCCGGCGCCGGGGGTGCTGGAGGCGATCGAGGGCGCCGACATCGTGTTGCTGGCGCCGTCGAATCCGGTGGTCAGCGTCGGGGCGATCCTGGCGGTGCCGGGGATCCGGGGGGCGCTGCGCACCACCACCGCGCGGGTGGTCGGGGTGTCGCCGATCGTGGGTGGGAAACCGTTGCGCGGCATGGCCGACGAATGTTTGGACGTGATCGGGGTGGAAACCTCCGCGGAGGCGATCGGGCGCTGGTACGGGGCGCGCAGTGGCACGGGGATCCTCGACGGGTGGCTGGTCCACGACACCGACACCGCCGACGTCCCCGGGGTGGCCGTGGCCAGTGTGCCGTTGCTGATGTCCGACCCGGATGCCACCGCCGCGATGGTGCGGGCGGCGCTGGACGTGGCCGGGGTGACCCTGTGAGCGCACCGACCGGTGCATCCCGGGTGGATCACGCGCCGGGTGGGGCGATCGAGATCCTGCCGGTGACCGGGTTGCCGGAGTTCCGGCCGGACGACGACCTGGCCGCCGCGATCGTCGCGGCGGCGCCGTGGCTGCGCGGTGGTGACGTGCTGGTGGTGACGAGCAAGGTGTTCTCGAAGGTGGAGGGCCGGATCGTGCCGTCCCCGGCCGATCCGGAGGAGCGGGACGCAGCCCGCCGGCGGCTGGTGGAGCAGGAAGCGGTCCGGGTGGTCGCCCGCAGGGGCCGGACGTTGATCACCGAGAACCGGTTGGGGATCGTGCAGGCCGCGTCCGGTATCGACGGCTCGAATGTGGAGGGTACGGAACTGGCGTTGCTGCCGGAGGATCCGGACGGCAGCGCCCGCGGGCTGCGGGAGGCGATCGCGGCGGCGCTCGGTGTGACGGTGGCGGTGGTGGTCACCGACACCATGGGCCGGGCATGGCGCAACGGCCAGATCGACGCCGCGATCGGTGCGGCCGGGTTGCCGGTGCTGCACGGGTACGCCGGGGCCCGGGACTCGCAGGGCAACGAACTCATGGTGACGGAGGTCGCGGTGGCCGACGAGATCGCCGCGGCCGGGGATCTGGTGAAGGGCAAGCTCGGTGGGGTGCCGGTCGCGGTGGTCCGCGGTCTGGGTGTGGCCGACGACGGGTCGCGGGCGCGGGATCTGATCCGGGCCGGTGAGGAGGACCTGTTCTGGCTCGGGACCGCCGAGTCGGTGGAGCGGGGGCGGGCGGAGGCGGTGCTGCTGCGCCGCTCGGTCCGGGAGTTCGCCGACGATCCGGTCGACCCGGGTGCGGTGCGGACGGCGATCGGAGAGGCGTTGACCGCCCCGGCGCCGCATCACACCCGGCCGGTGCGGTTCGTGTGGGTCCGCACCCGCACGGTGCGCGAGGAATTGCTGACCGCGATGCGGGAGCGGTGGCAGGCCGACCTGACCGCGGACGGTATGGACGGGGCGGCGGTGGCGGCGCGGGTGGCGCGGGGGAACATCCTGTTCGACGCGCCGGAGGTGATCGTCCCGTTCTGCGTGCCCGACGGTGCGCACCCCTACCCGGATCCGCGTCGGCGGGCGGCGGAGGCGACGATGTTCACCGTCGCGGTCGGTGCGGCCGTGCAGGGGCTGCTGGTGTCGCTGGCGACCAAGGGGATCGGCAGCTGCTGGATCGGTTCGACGATCTTCGCCCCGGACACGGTGCGCGGTGTCCTCGACCTGCCCGACGACTGGCAGCCGCTCGGCGCGATCGCCGTCGGCTACCCCCTCGAACCACTCACACCCCGCCGGCCCACCGACCCCGGCGACGCCCTCATCGAGAAATGACCCACACACCATGAGCGCCGAATCACTGCACCGCACCGCGACCGCCGCGCTCGAGGGCTGGAAGACGCTCGACGAGAACGACGAATCGTTGCGGCACACCATGCTTGCGTTCCTCGCCTCCGCGCCGCTCGGGTGCCTGCGTGAGTACGCGCCCGGACACATCACGGCCTCCTCCCTCGTCCTGGACGAGGGAGGGTGTCATGTGCTGCTCACCCTGCATCCCCGGGTCGGCCGGTGGATCCAATTGGGTGGGCACTGTGAGCCTTCCGACGACACCGTCGTCGACGCCGCACTGCGGGAGGCGTGCGAGGAATCGGGGATTCCCGACCTGCGGATCGACCCCGAACTGCTGTCGGCGCACACCCACCCGATCACGTGCTCACTCGGACAACCCACCCGGCACCTGGATCTCCGGTTCCTCGTCCGCTCGCGTGCAGGCGCCCACATCGTGCGAAGCTCCGAATCGACGGATCTGCGCTGGTGGCCGGTGGACGCACTGCCGCCGAACGCGGAGAAGTCCACGATCGACCACCTCGTGCACCTCGCCGGATTGCGCTAGGGGCGCTTCATCTCTCACACGTCCGTGCTGAACCGCACCCCGCCGTCGGGCAGCGTCACGCCCGGCCACACCCGGGCCCCGCGCAGCAGTTCGCACCGGGCGCCGATGTCTGCGCCGTCACCGATCACCGCGTCCCGCACGAGGGCCCGCGGACCGATGCGCGCGCCGAAACCGATGATGGACCGTTCGACGGTCGCACCGGCCTCTACGACGGCGCCGTCGAACAGCACTGCGCCGTCGAGTCGTGCGCCCGCACCCACCTCGGCGCCGCGGCCGACGACGGTTCCGCCGATCAGCAGCGCGCCCGGCGCGACACCCGCCCCGGGGTGGACGAGCGATTCGCCGCGCGGCCCGTCGAGCGCAGGCGACGGAGCGATGCCGCGCACCAGGTCCGCGGAACCGCGCACGAAGTCCTCGGGAGTGCCCATGTCGCGCCAGTACGACGAGTCGACGTGCCCGTAGACGCGGGCGTCCTCGGCCAGCAGCGACGGGAACACCTCACGCTCCACCGACACCGGACGGCCCTCGGGGATCCGTTCGATGATCTCGCGCTTGAAGACGTAGCAGCCGGCGTTGATCTGGTCGGTCGGCGGGTCCTGCGTCTTCTCGAGGAACGCGGTGACCCGGCCGTCGGCGTCGGTTGGCACGCAGCCGAACGCCCGCGGATCCCCCACCCGCACGAGGTGCAGGGTGACGTCCGCGTCCCGGTTGCGGTGGGTGTCGAGGATCGCCCCCAGATCGGTGCCGCCGAGGACGTCGCCGTTGAAGACCATGGCGTGGTCGCCGCGCAGCTTCGGCAGAACGTTGCGGATGCCGCCACCGGTGCCGAGCGGTTCGGTCTCTGTGACGTAGTCGATCTCGAGCCCCAGCTTGGAACCGTCCCCGAAGTACTCCTCGAAGACCTCCGCCTTGAAGGACGTGCCGAGCACGACGTGCGTGATCCCGGCCGCCCCGATCCGCGCCAGCAGATGCTGGAGGAACGGCAGACCCGCCGTCGGCAGCATCGGTTTGGGCGCCGACAGGGTCAGCGGGCGAAGCCTCGTTCCCTGACCGCCGACCAGCACCACTGCATCGGTCGTCTTCTCAATTGCCATGAGTCGTTCCCCCCTCGTTCTGGTTTCTGCGTTGTTCCCGGACTGCGGCAGCCACGGCGATCTTCGACCGCACTGCCAATCCTCCCCGAAGTGCCCACCGCAGTGGCGCCTGCCACCAGTGGGGATGACGATCGGCCTGGAACCGGTACGCGCTCTGATGGTGAGCGGGCAGCATCAGTTCCGGATGCTTGCCCGCGGCGTGCCCCTTCGCGTGGGTGACCTCGGCGGAGGGCACGTACACGTTGAGCCACCCGGCCTTGCCCAGGCGGTCGCCGAGGTCGACGTCCTCCATGTACATGAAGTAGCGGGAATCGAAGCCGTTGATCGAGTCGAAGGCGACGCGACGCATCAGCAGGCACGAACCGGACAACCAGCCGACGGACCGCTCGCTGACCGTCTCGTTCTCCTGGCGGTAGCCGGCAGTCCACGGGTTGGACGGCCATACCGTGCCCAGCACCGCATGCCCGGCTCCCGACACGAGGTCGGGGACCTGGCGCGCCGATGGGTAGATGCTTCCGTCGGGTTCCAGAACGAGAGGTCCGAGCGCCCCCGCACGCGGCCAGCGCTCGGCGGCCGCGAGGAGAACGTCGATCGATCCGGGCGCCCAGCGAACATCCGGATTGGCGATGACGACGAACTCGATGTCCTCGTCGATCTCCGCCACAGCCCTGTTGATGGCACCGCCGTAGCCGATGTTCCCGCCGGTGCGCAGCAGGCGCACGTGCTCGTGCGCCGCGTCCGCGGCCTCGGGGGCGCCGTCCGTCGATCCGTTGTCGGCCATCACGACCTGCGGATCTTCTTTCGTCGCCTCGGCGAGAGTGCCCAGGAATTGCTCCAGATGCTCACCTGGCGAATAGGTCACCGTCACCACGGCCAGCTTCGAACTCACGCGGGCAAGCGTAGCCGTTGAAAGAGGGTCCCCCTCACACCGCGGCATGCAGAGCGGCGCGCAACCCGTCCCGCCACGGCCGCAACGGGGTCAGCCCGGCGTCGGCCCACGCGCGGCCGGACAGCACCGAGAACGCCGGTCGCGGGGCGGGGCGCACGAACTGGGCACTCGTGCACGGGTGCACGCGCTGTGGGTCCGCACCTGCTTCCTCGAACACGGCCCGCGCGAGGTCGAACCAACTTGCCCGGCCCGAGTTGGTGGCGTGCAGTACCGGCGCTCCGATGTCGCTGCGACCGGCCAGTTCGAGCAGCGCATCGGCCAGGTCGCCGGCGAATGTGGGCGAGCCCACCTGATCGTCCACGACGTCGACCGTGTCACGTTCACGCTCGAGGCGGCGCATGGTGGAGACGAAGTCGGAACCCACCCCGCTGTACACCCAGGCGGTGCGCACGACGTGCGCGGACGGAAGGGCAGCGTGGACGGCACGCTCGCCGGCGAGTTTGGTGCGTCCGTACACCGTCGCGGGACCGGTCGGGGCGTCCACCTCGTACGGCGTGTCGCCGTCCCCGGCGAACACGTAGTCGGTGGAGACGTGGATCAGCCGGGCACCCACCCGGGCGCACGCCGCCGCCAGGTTCGCAGGACCGTCCTCGTTCACCGCCCGCGCAGTGTCCTCGTCCGACTCCGCGGCGTCCACCGCGGTGTACGCGGCGCAGTTGATCACCACCGAACCGGCTTCGATCTGCGCAAGCACCGCGTCGCGGTCGGTGATGTCGAGCTCGTCCGAGCCCAGTCCCCGGGCCGGAATCCCGGAGGCCTCGGCTCGTCGGAGAAGGTGCCCACCCAGCTGTCCCCGGGCGCCGGTCACAAGGATGTTCGTCACGGCGCCCAGTCTGGCACGCCGATCCACGCCTCCCTGCTCCAGCCGCGTCGACCAGTAGCCTGGTTTCCGTGTCACACGAGCAACCCGCACCAGACGCACCCCCGAGCACCGCTCGGCGGCCGATTCACATCGCTGTCGCGGTGCTGTCGGTGCTCGCACTCGTCGTCACGGGATTCGCGTGGCGGAGCATCGACTCGCTGCGCAACAATCTGGCAACCGCGGGCGGTCTCGGACTCGGCGGAAGCGCCGACGGCGCCGTCGACATCCTCATGGTCGGCACCGACAGCCGCACCGACGCCCACGGCAACCCGCTGTCCCAGGAGGAACTCGACTCGCTGCGGGCCGGCGAGGAGGTGGCGTCCAACACCGACACCATCGTCCTCATCCGCGTGCCGAACGACGGCAGTTCCGCCACCGCCATCTCGATCCCCCGCGACTCGTACGTCGACGTGCCGGGGATCGGCATGTCGAAGATCAACGCCGCCTACGGCGCCACCAAGGAAACCGAGCGGCTGAAACTCGTCGAGGACGGAGCCACCGACAAGGAGGCCGAGGAGGAGTCGACGAAGGCAGGCCGCGAGGCGCTCATCCACTCGGTGGCAGACCTCACCGGCATCACCGTCGACCACTACGCCGAGGTCGGGCTGCTCGGATTCGTCCTCCTCACCAACGCGGTCGGCGGTGTCGACGTCTGCCTCAACGAACCGGTGGACGAGGACATGTCCGGCGCCCACTTCCCCGCCGGGGAGCAGACGCTGAAGGGCGCGGACGCACTGAGCTTCGTCCGCCAGCGCCACGACCTCCCCCGCGGCGACCTCGACCGCATCGTGCGCCAGCAGGTGTTCATGGCCTCGCTCGTCGGCAAGGTGCTGTCCGCGAAGACTCTCAGCGACCCGGGCAAGCTGAACGAACTCAGCGGCGCGGTGCAGCGCTCGGTCGTGCTCGACGACGACTGGGACATCATCGAATTCGCCACCCAGCTGCAGGACCTCGCCGGCGGCAAGGTGCAGTTCGAGACCATTCCGGTCGCAGATCTCAACGGCATGACCGACTACGGCGAGTCCATCGTCGAGGTCAAGCCGAAGGACGTGAAGAAGTACGTGGCCGGTCTCGTCGGCGAGGAGCCCACCGACTCGGAGGACACCACCACCAAGTCCGAGACACCCGACATCGACGCATCGACCGTCACCGTCGACGTCGCGAACGCGAGCGACGTCGGTGGCCTCGCGAACGGTGTGGCCGACGCCCTGACATCACTCGGCTACGGACAGGGTGAGATCGGCAACTACACGGGCAAAGCGGTGAGCAAGACCACCGTCTTCGCGCATTCCGCGGACGACGACAGCGCCAAGGCGGTCGCGGCCGCGCTCGGCGGGCTCCCCACCGATACCGATTCGACCCTGCCGAAAGGCTCGGTCCGGGTGGTGCTGGCCGGTGACTACCAGGGGCCGACGTCCGCGGAGACCATCAGCACCACCTCGTCGTCCGAGTCCTCGGAGACGGGCCTCGAACCCGTCTCCACGGCAGGAACGACACCCACCCCGGCACCGCCCGGCCCGCCCATCGATGCCGGCTCGTCGGGCCCGCGTTGTGTGAACTAGAAAACGAGAGACGGACTGTGTCCATGAACCATGCGTCCCGCACGCTGACCGACGCCCTGCTCGACCCCATCCTGAAGAACGACCCGGCCGGACCGCGCGTCACGTTCTACGACGACGCGACGGGCGAACGGGTCGAGCTCTCGGCCCTCACCCTCGCCAACTGGGCGGCCAAGACCGCCAACCTGCTGCGCGACGAATTCGCCGTCGAACCCGGCGCCCGCGTCGCAGTGCTCCTGCCTGCGCACTGGCAGACCGCCGCGGTCCTCCTCGGCGCCTGGTGGGCCGGCGCCGACGTCGTCCTCGAACCCGATGCGGACGCCGAGATCGCACTCGTCTCCGCTGAGCACCTGGGCGACGTCGAGGACGTTCCGGAGGTCGCGGCGCTGTCGCTGGACGCGTTCGGCCGCCCCGTTCCCGACCTTCCCGTCGGCATCACCGACTACGCCACCTCGGTGCGCGTTCACGGCGACCAGTTCCGGCCGACGGTCGCCGGACCCGCACTGGCGGGCAAGAGCGTCGACGACGTTCTCGCCGCAGCCCTGGCGTCCGCCGAGTCGCACGGGATCACCGGCACCGACCGGGTGCTGTCCGTCGAGGCGTGGGACTCCCCCGACGCCCTGATCGACGGTCTGGTGGCGGTGTTCGCGGCCGGCGCGTCACTGGTGCAGGTCGCCAACGCCGACACCGCGGCTCAGGCGCGGCGCGTGGACACCGAGAAGATCACCCGTCAGCTGTCCCGGTAGCCGCCGTCCGCGAGGCCCGCGGCGATCTCGAACCTGTTCGAGGCGCCGCGGCGCCTCGACTCCTCGAACAGGTACCGCAGCGCGAAGGCCCACCCGTACGTCGCCCACTGGTCGGCGTGGACCGCTTCGTGTCGCAGGAGCGATCTCGCCGGTTCCCGGCCGGTGAGAAACGCACCGCCTATCGTCGTCCCGCCCCGCGCGTACCCACCGCGCATGCCGTTGCACACGAAGAGGCCGAACTCGGCGTCGAAACAGATGCGCGCACCCCACAGCCGGGCATACGCCAACGCCAGCCGAGTGATCGCCGCCGACTGAGGATTCCCCCGCGAAGCCCGGATCATCGGCACCCCGCGGCTACGTTTCATGTGCGCAGGATAAGCGCTCGCGGCAGCGTTCATCCACAACCTCGTGCCCATCCACAGGCGAACCCGAAGTCCCAGTTCGCGCGCCGGAAAGGTGACATGCGCCACCCCATGCTGTCGATCATGAGTGCACACATACGAACCCTGAAAGAACTGACCGACGCGGGAATCCCGCGTAGCACCATCGCCTCCCGGTGCCGGAGCGGCCGCTACCACCGTCTGCTGCCCACGGTGTACTCCCTCGCCGAACCCGACATGTACGACCGGTGTGCCGCGGTGTCCGCGTGGCGGTCGGCTGCGGTGCTGAGTCACCGCACAGCGGCCTGGCTCTACGGGTGGCTGCCCGAACCGACCGTCGTCGAAGCGTCGATCCCGACGAGTTCCGTGACCTCTGCCTCACCCACCGCGGTCGGCATGGGACGCCCGCGGCGCAGCGACTCCTGCGACACGCTTCCCTCCGCGCGGCGTCGGAACCCGAGCGCGTACTCGGCCGCGAGCTCAACCTTCGCGGATTCGCACTCGCACCCAACCTGCCGATCGGTCCGTACGTGGGTGATTTCGTGGACGAACGTGCGCGGATCGTCGTCGAGGTCGACGGCCGCGAATTCCACAGTGAGCCCGACGTGTTCAGAGGCGACCGTCGGCGTCAGAATTGGCTCGTCCGGGAGGGGTGGATGGTGCTCCGCTTCGCGGCCTACGACGTGCTGGCCCATCCCGATGCGATCGCCGACGAGATCATCGCCGCCGTGCGTAGACGGCGTCGCAGTCGGCGCCGGAAGTGAACTCAGCCGCCACTCGTTGCCCGCCGCGGGCTGTTTCGGCCCTGAAAGAGCGAAGAGTGGCGGCTGAGTACGACGTCAGCCCAGCAGCTTGTCGCGGAGGGCCTGATCCTTGCCCAGGACCATCTTCTCGAGCCCGTCCTGGAATGCGACCATCTGCTGCTGCAGGGCGGGGTCGGCGGCACCGAGGATGCGGACGGCGAGCAGGCCGGCGTTGCGGGCGCCGCCGATGGACACGGTCGCGACGGGGACGCCTGCCGGCATCTGCACGATCGAGAGCAGCGAGTCCATGCCGTCGAGGTACTTCAGCGGGACCGGCACACCGATGACGGGCAGCGGTGTGGCCGACGCGACCATGCCCGGCAGGTGGGCGGCGCCACCGGCGCCGGCGATGATCACCTGGATGCCGCGGCCGGCGGCGTCCTTCGCGTAGTCGAGCATGCGCTGCGGTGTGCGGTGTGCGGAGACGACACCGACCTCGAAGCGCACCCCGAATTCGGCGAGCGCCTCGGCGGCGGCCTCCATGGTGGGCCAGTCGGAGTCGCTGCCCATGATGAGCCCGACCTGTGCGCCCTGCCGTGCTGCCGTGTCACTCACCGTGTTCATCCCATCCGTCGGTCCATTCAGCGTGCGAGAGCCAGTGCGCGGCGCGTTCGGCGCGCTCGCGGACCCGTGCCACGTACTCGGGGTCGTCGATCGAGCCGGGTCCGCCGACGATGTTCACGTGCCCGATCTTCCGGTCCTCACGTTCACCCTTGCCGTACAGGTGGATCTTCGCGTCGGGCATCCGGGCGAAGAGGTGGTGGACGCGTTCGTCCATGCTCATCTCGGGCGCGGCCGGCGCGCCGAGCACGTTCGCCATCACCGTGATCGGTGCGAGGGGTGCGGTGTCGCCGAGCGGGTAGTCGAGGACGGCGCGCAGGTGCTGCTCGAACTGTGAGGTGCGGGCGCCGTCCATGGTCCAGTGGCCGGAGTTGTGCGGGCGCATCGCGAGTTCGTTGACGACGAGCGTGCCGTCGGTGGTCTCGAACAGTTCGACGGCCATGGCGCCGACGACACCGAGTTCGGACGCGATACGGAGCGCCAGTTCCTCGGCGGCCTCGGCGACGGCGTCGGGCAGCGCGGGGGCGGGGGCGAGGACCACGGCGCACTGTCCGTGGCGTTGCACGGTCTCCACGACCGGCCACGTGGCGCCCTGGCCGAACGGTGACCGCGCCACCATCGCGGACAGTTCACGCCGCATCTCGACCTTCTCCTCGACCAGGAGGGAGACACCCTTGTCGAGTTGCTGGGTGACGATGCGCTCGGCCTCGTCGGAATCGCCGGTGATCCACACGCCGCGACCGTCGTATCCGCCGCGGACGGCTTTGATGACGACGGGCCAGCCGTGTTCGGCGCCGAACTTCACGACGTCCTCGGCCCAGGTCACCTCGGCGAACGCCGGGACTGGGGCGCCGAGTTCGCCGAGCTTGCGGCGCATCGCGAGTTTGTCCTGCGCGTAGATGAGCGCCGTCGGCGGCGGCTGCACGTTGACACCCTCGGCGACCAGGACGTCGAGGTGCTCGGTGGGCACGTGCTCGTGGTCGAAGGTCAGCGCGTGCGACCCGACCGCGGCCCTGCGGAGCGCGTCGAGGTCGGTGTGGCTCCCGAGGACGACGTCGGGGCTCACCTGCGCTGCGGGTTCGTCGGCGGTGCCGGAGAGCACCCGCAGTGTCTGGCCGAGCGCGATTGCAGCCTGGTGGGTCATCCGCGCGAGTTGGCCGCCACCGATCATCGTCACGACGGGTTGCCCGGCGGTCAGATCGCGGGGTGTCGTGGGACGCGGTGTGGAGTCAGAGTTGCCGGTCACGGGTCACTAGTTTGTCACGTCCTGTGCCGGGTTCCGCCGCCGAGGTGGCCGGTCGGCAGTTTCTGTGATTCTCCTGATGATCTCGCCGCCAATTGGTGGTATCCGGTCCGACTTTCGTAAACTCATCCGTTGTGTCATTTGTCGACGGCGTCCTTGCACGCGTTCCCCAGCCTTTCCGGGCTCTCGCGTTGCGCCATCACGAACTGATCAAGTTCGCGATTGTGGGCGGCACCACCATGATCTTCGACCTCGCGATCTTCTATTCGCTGAGCCTCACGATCCTGGAAGAGAAGCCGGTAGTCGCCAAGGTTCTGTCCGGAATTCTCGCGACGGTCCTCAGTTACATTCTCAACCGCGAATGGTCGTTCAAGAACCGCGGCGGACGGGAACGCCACCACGAGGCCCTGCTGTTCTTCACGATCAGCGGAATCGGCGTCCTCCTCGCCGCCGCGCCCCTGTGGATCGCCAACAACGTGTTCGACATCCGCGAGACGCAGGACAACCTGACCACGCTGGTGATCGTCGACTTCGTGCTCAACTACATCATCGGAAACCTGCTGCAGATGGTGTTCCGCTTCTGGGCCCTCCGCCGGTTCGCCTTCCCCGACGAGAACGTGCATCTCATCGATCCGGACCTCCTCGACGAGACCGCCGAGGAAGAAATCGGCCAACCCTGAGTATCAGCGCGGTTCCCGGGTCCCGGTGACCCGCGTCGGCACGTGTTCCCGGGCGATGGGAACGAAGATCGCGAACAGGGCCGGCCGGCGCCGCTGAAGTTCCAGCCGGCCGCCGTCCGCTTCGATGAGCGCGCGGGCCAGCGCCAGGCCCACACCGGTCGAACCGGCCCCCGAGAAACCGCGGTCGAAGATGTGCGGCGCGAGGTCGTTGCTGACGCCGACACCCTCGTCCGACACCTCCACACACACCATCGCCTCGCGCGGCGACAGTTCCTTGCCCGGCGCCCTCTGATTCTGTCCCTGGATCAGCCGCACCGAGACGGTGCACGTCCCCGACCCGTGCATGAGCGCGTTGTCGACGAGGACCGCCACGGCCTCACGGAGCCGGGAACCGGTGGTCGACGCCATCACGTTCGTGTCTCCGCGCAGCAGCAACTCGCGGTCGGCGTCCTCGAACGGCCGTTTCCAGTCCGCGATGACCACACTGAGTTCCCGGATGACCGACACCTGGGTCTCCGTGCCGCTGCTGCGGGAGGAACGGACCAGTTCGTCGATCGCGACGGTCAGCCGGTCCACCTGCGCCATGGCCTCGTCGGCCTCGACGACGACGGCCGGATCCGGATGCACGGACAGCTCGTCGAGCCGGAGGCGGACGGCCGTGAGTCGGCTGCGGAGCTGGTGGGAGACGTCGGCGACGAGTGCGTGTTCGCGCTGCAACCGTCCCGCGATCTCGACGGTCGCCGAGTCGAGAACGTCGGAGACGCGGTCGAGTTCGGGGATGCCGTGTCGTCGCACGTCCGGCCGGAAGTCGCCCTCCGCGAGCCGGGCCGCCCGGTTCGCGACGTCCCGTAGCGGATCGGCGAGCCGCTTCGCCGTGACGTAGGCCACGACGGTGCCTGCGGCGATGGACACGAGTACCAGCAGCGCGACGGCACCGACGGCCTGGCGTTGCTGGGTGCGCATCTCGTCGGACGGCACCTCGAGGCGGAGCGAACCGGACGTGCCCATCGCGAGAGACTCCACCAGGGGCGACGGCACGGACGATTCGCCGATGTCGACGCGCGCGGCGCCGTCGTCGGTGGTCGGGTACACCACGACGAGTCGGCCCCCGGCGGGCGTCAGCAGTCGCAGAGAGTTCGTGTCGAGGTCGCCCTCGACGACGCCGTTGATGCCCTCCTGGGTGATGATCTCCGTCGCCATCCGATCCAGCCGGACCTGCAGGTCGCTCCGATTGAAGTCCTCGACCCACAACCAGGCCGTGTAGATCAGCGGCACACCGAGCAGCAGCGCCGTCAGGATCACGACTGCGAGGATCGACTGGAGAATTCTGCGGCGCACTGGCCCGCCTAGTCGGTGTTGATGCGGAAACCGACGCCGCGGACCGTCGCGATGCGACGTTCGGCGGCGGGGCCCTCGTCACCGATCTTCCGGCGAAGCCACGACATGTGCATGTCGAGGGTCTTCGAGCCGCGCAGTTCCACGTCGCCCCACACTTCCGCGAGGATCGTGTCGCGCGACACCACCTGTCCCGCGTGTTCGAGCAGCACCCGCAGAAGCTCGTACTCCTTGTTGGCGAGGGCGATCTCGGTTCCGTTCACGAGCACCCGGCGGGCCGCCGGCTCGAGCCGGATGCCCCCGACCTCGACGACCGAATCCTCGCCGCCGCCGCGACGGCGCAGCAGCGCACGCACCCGGGCCATCAACTCCGCCAACCGGAACGGCTTCCCTACGTAGTCGTCGGCTCCGGCGTCGAGTCCGACGACGAAGTCGACCTCGTCGGTGCGCGCGGTGAGCATGAGCACCGCCAGTTCCGAACTGTGGGCACGCACTTGCCTGCACACCTCGAGCCCGTCCATCCCCGGGAGTCCGAGGTCCAGGATCAGCAGGTCGTAGGCCCCGTCGAGCGCCTGTTCCAGCGCTGCCGGGCCGGTCTGCTCGATGGTGACGTCGTACCCTTCCCGGCCCAGTGCCCGCGACAGCGGGGCGGCGATGGCTTCGTCATCTTCGGCAAGCAATACAGCAGTCACCTCCACAGCGTACGGAGGTGCGGAGACGGCCGTGACCGGTTACCAGCCTTTGCCGGTGTCGGCGTCACCGCGCGGGTCTTCCCGCTCCTGTTCGCGGTGGAGATCCATCGCGTCGAACACCTGGTGGTAGAGCAGCGAGTGGACGCGCTGAACGTCGGGGATGTCGTCGAATTCCAGCGGGTCGTCGGAGGACGACACGATGACCAGCGTTCCGGTGCGGAGCATCCGGTCGAGGAGGCCGTGCCGGAACTGCACGTTGCTGATGCGCCCCATCGGAATGTCGATCCCCGTGTGCGTCATCACACCCTGGCGGATGAGGACGCGTCGGTCGGTGACGATGAAGTGGGTGAACTTCCAGCTGAGAAACGGCGCGACGCAGCGCCATCCGACGAGTCCCAGCCACAGCACGAGGACGACGACGAGCACGACGGTCAGCGCGGAGCCGTCCAGCTTGTTCTCGGCGAAGCCCGACGCGAAACCCGCGACCGCCGTCGCCAGCAGAAAGGTGACGGCGGGGAGCAGCAACATCTTCCAGTGCGGATGGCGGTGAAGCAGTAGTTCCTCGTCCTCGGCGAGCGCGTCCTCCGGATATCCCATGCGACGAGTGTGCCTCTACCTCATGCGGCTGAGCACGATCGGGGTGATCACGATGATGATGCCGTACAGCACCATCCACACTCCGACCACGATCACGAACACCTCGAGCGACAGTTCGGGCTGCAGGAGCACGAAGGCCCCGGCGACCACGCTGATCACTCCGAGCACGATGGTCAGACCGCGATTCGCGACCGACCCGGAGGCACCCTCGACGATTTCGAGGACACCCCGGAACACCCACCACGCACCGACGACGAGCGCGATGATGACGACGGTCTGGAGCGGGCTCCTCAGCACGAGGAACGCGAGAAGTATTGCCAGGGCGCCGGATACGCCCACGAGGGTGCGCGCGCCTCCACTGGCCTCGACGTCGGCGAACGCCCGGATGATCTGGACGATCCCGAATCCGAAGAACTGGATGGCGATCAGGACGGCCAGCACCGTGAGTGTCACGTGCGGCCACACGAGCACGGCGATGCCCAGGCCCAGGGTGAGCAGACCGAGCACCACCGTGAGGCCGGTCAACGTGCGCCGGGCTGCGGTGACGGAGGACTCCGGAATTGAGGTACTCATGTACCACAGTGTGGCACTACTCGGTGCGCACCGGGCGTAAATGTGTGATGTCACCTGCGGCGACGGCGACCGTGCCGGGCTGTCCGTCCGGGGCGATCACGACCCGGCCCTCCGCGTCGACGTCCGTTGCGATGCCGATCAGTTCACGCCCGCCGGGCAGTTCGGCGCGCACCCGTTGGCCGAGCGTGCCGCAGCGCTCACGGTAGGCCGCGGCGAGTTCCGTGACGTCCCAGTTCGAGTCGTGCCACTGCCGCCAGCGATCGGCGATGGCGCGCAGCACCGCCCGCACCAGGGTGTCGCGGTCACTGACCTCGGCGCCCTCGAGGACGAGCGACGTCGCGTGCTCGACGGGCAGTTCGTCTCTCGTGAGGCTCACGTTGAGTCCGATCCCCACGACGACCGCGGGATCCGGTGCCGTGGCGGACACCTCGGCGAGGATCCCGGCGACCTTGCGTCCATCGATCAGCACATCGTTGGGCCACTTCAGTTCCGCGGGCACCTTGGCGGTGGCGCGCAGCGCGTCCACGACGGCGACGCCGGTCAGCAGCGGCAGCCACCCCATGTCCTGGAGGCTCATCCCCGGCATCGTCAGCAACGCCGAGACGGCGATCTGCGCCTGCGGCGGGCTCACCCAGGCGCGGGAGTGGCGGCCCCGGCCGCTGCCCTGGAATTCGGCGAGCAGCACGTGCCGGTCGCAGTCCGACGACGCGGCGCGCGCGAGAAGGTCCGCATTGGTGGACCCGGTCTCCTGCACCACGTCGAGCCGAGACCAGAACTTGCGGGTGTCGCTGTCGTCGTCACCGCGGACGAGTGCCGCCCGCAGATTGTCGGCGTTGAGAGGGGGTCGGTTCAGGTCGGTCCACATCACCACAGCCTAGGACCAGCAGGAAAAGGTACTGGTCAGTAGCCGGGTCCGGGCAACCCGCCGCCTGACCACCTCCCTTGGCAGAAGGTCGCCGGCGCTCGTTAAGCTGACCTGTCATGACCACTGTTCAGGAGCCGAGCGCGGCGGAGTCGGCGAGTACGCCCGATATTCACACGACGGCGGGAAAGCTCGCCGACCTGCGTAATCGTCAGGCCGAGGCGCAGCACCCGAGCGGTGAAGCCGCGGTCGACAAGGTCCACGCCAAGGGCAAGCTCACCGCCCGCGAACGCATCACCGCGTTGTTGGACGAGGGCTCCTTCGTCGAACTCGACGCCCTCGCCCGGCACCGCTCGGTGAACTTCGGCCTCGCCGACAACCGCCCCGTCGGCGACGGCGTCGTCACCGGCTACGGCACCGTCGACGGCCGCGACGTCTGCGTGTTCTCGCAGGACGCCACCGTGTTCGGCGGCTCCCTCGGCGAAATCTACGGCGAAAAAATCGTCAAGGTCATGGACCTCGCCCTCAAAACCGGGCGCCCCCTGATCGGCATCAACGAAGGCGCCGGCGCCCGCATCCAGGAAGGCGTCGTCTCCCTCGGCCTCTACGGCGAAATCTTCCACCGCAACGTCCAGGCCTCCGGCGTCATCCCCCAGATCTCCCTGATCATGGGCCCCGCCGCCGGCGGCCACGTCTACTCCCCCGCCCTGACCGACTTCGTCGTCATGGTCGACCAGACCTCCCAGATGTTCGTCACCGGCCCCGACGTCATCAAGACCGTCACCGGCGAAGACGTCACCATGGAAGACCTCGGTGGCGCGCACACCCACATGGTCAAGTCCGGCGTCGCCCACTACGTCGCCTCCGGCGAACAGGACGCCCTCGACTACGTCAAGGACCTCCTCTCCTACCTGCCGTCGAACAATCAGGCCGCCGCCCCCCGGATGCTGCCCACCGACCCGATCACCGGCGCCATCGAGGACTCCCTCACCGCCGAGGACCTCGAACTCGACACCCTGATCCCGGACTCGGCGAACCAGCCCTACGACATGCACGAGGTCATCCGCCGCATCCTCGACGACGACGAATTCCTCGAGGTCCAGGCCGAACGCGCCGGCAACATCGTCGTCGGCTT
Organism: Rhodococcus koreensis; assembly: GCF_017068375.1. Taxonomy (NCBI): domain Bacteria; kingdom Bacillati; phylum Actinomycetota; class Actinomycetes; order Mycobacteriales; family Nocardiaceae; genus Rhodococcus; species Rhodococcus koreensis. The sequence continues at coordinate 7,575,304 of NZ_CP070609.1, read as the reverse complement.
CGGCCGCGTCGACGGCCGCTCCGTCGGCATCGTCGCGAACCAGCCCACCGTCTTCGCCGGCTGCCTCGACATCGACGCCTCCGAAAAAGCCGCCCGCTTCGTGCGCACCTGCGACGCGTTCAACGTCCCGATCATCACCCTCGTCGACGTCCCCGGCTTCCTGCCCGGCACCGACCAGGAATACAACGGCATCATCCGCCGCGGCGCCAAACTCCTCTACGCCTACGGCGAGGCCACCGTCGGCAAGATCACCGTCATCACCCGCAAGGCCTACGGCGGCGCCTACGACGTGATGGGCTCCAAGCACATGGGCGCCGACGTCAACCTGGCCTGGCCCACCGCCCAGATCGCCGTGATGGGCGCCTCCGGCGCCGTCGGGTTCGTCTACCGCAAACGCCTGCTCGAGGCCGCCAAGAACGGTGACGACGTCGATGCGCTGCGCCTGCAACTGCAACAGGAGTACGAGGACACCCTCGTCAACCCGTACGTCGCCGCCGAACGCGGCTACGTCGACGCCGTCATCCCCCCGTCCCACACCCGCGGGCAGATCGTGGCCGCCCTGCGCCTGCTCGAACGCAAAATGGTCACCCTCCCGCCCAAGAAGCATGGGAACATCCCGCTATGAGCGTCGGCGAATCATTGGACAGAGTGACTGCTATCACCGAGGACGACGTGCGCACCGAGACCAGCCCGGACGCGACGTCGCCAGTCAACGGTTCCGCAGCGGGCACCACGCTCGAGGAGGGCGCGGTCACCGACCTCCCCGCCGACAGTGCAGCGGCCGACGCGGCCCGTGAGCCGTTCCTGAAGGTGGTCAAGGGTTCTCCCTCCGACGAGGAGATCGCGGCGCTCGTCGCGGTGCTGTCCGCGGCCGCCGCCGCAGGCAGCGGTGATCCGGATTCGGGTATCCCGCCCGAGTCCTGGGGTGCTCCCACCCGGATGCACCGGAGCGTCGCCCCGTTCTCGCCGTACGCGTTCCCGAACGTGTCGGCGTACCGGCGTTGATCCGGGCCTCGTGACGTCGTTCGTTCTCGCCTCGGCGTCCCCGGCGCGGCTGGCCGTGCTGCGCAGCGCCGGGGTGGAACCGGTGGTGCGAGTCTCCGGGGTCGACGAGGACGCCCTCATCGCGGCACTCGGTGCCGACGCCGCCCCCGAGCACGTCGTCACCGAATTGGCCCGCGCCAAGGCAAAGGACGTCCTCCCCGTTCTCGCACGGGACGGGATCTCGGATGCCGTGATCGTCGGATGCGACTCCATGCTGCTGATCGACGGCGCCCTGCAGGGCAAGCCCGGGACCGTCGACGTCGCGCGCGAGCGCTGGTCGTCGATGGCCGGCCGTAGCGCGACCCTGCTCACCGGGCACAGCGTCCTGCGGATCACCGAGGGCACCGTGGTGGGTGACGCACACGACCACAGCGCCACCGTGGTCCATTTCGCGAGCCCACCGGACGCCGATCTGGAGGCCTACCTCGCGACCGGGGAACCACTCCAGGTCGCGGGTGCGTTCACCCTCGACAGCCTCGGCGGATGGTTCGTGGACCGCATCGAGGGCGACCCGTCCAGCGTGATCGGGATCGGTCTGCCACTCGTCCGGAGGTTGCTCGCGGACGTCGGGGTCGGCGTCGCCGAGTTGTGGGCGACGTCAGGCCGCGGCGACTGACCCGTCGTCGACCGGCTGGTTCCGGCGCGGCAGGGTCAGCGACGCCACCCCGATGGCAGCGGCGACCGCCGCGATGATCCAGAGGATGCGGCGTTCCGCCTGCAGAAACGCCTCGCCTGCCGCATTGCGGGTCGATTCCCGCGCCGCGACCACCGCGGAGTCGGCGATCTGCTGCTGGGCAGCACCGCGCGGGGTTCCTCCCGATACCGGTGAGCGGCACTCGTCGGGCACCTTCATCGGGGACGTGGACCCGAGCTGTTCCGACGCGCACCGCACGAACGTCTCCTCCGCGCGCGGGATCAGCCCCGGCGGCACCCCGACCTCGGCGAGCTGAGCGGTCAGCGCCGGCCGCTCGGCCTGCACCGCGTCCGCCGACTGCGTCGCGACGAGGTTGAAGAACACCACGCCGATCACCGCGAGCCCGATCGAACTGCCCACCTGCTGGACCGTCGGCAGCAGCCCGGACACCGAGCCCGCGTTCTGCGGTCGCACGGTCGCGAGGATCGCCGTCTGGAGCGGCGCTACGAACAATCCGAGCCCGGCTCCCCCGATGAACAGGGGCCCGGCCAGCGCCGACCACCTCGGATCGGTGCCCTCGTGCTGCAGTTGCGCTGCGAGCACGACGAGGGAGCCTGCGAACAGCACCATCCCCAACGGCAGGACGAGGTTGCCGATGCGCCGGTAGACGGCGGCGGAGGCCAGCGCGGCGAGACCGGTGCCGAGCGCCCACGGCAGCGTCATCATCCCGGCCCGCAGCGGGGAGAACCCGAACCCGAACTGCAGGGTGAGAGAGATGGTGAAGATCAGCGACGTGAGCGTGCCGAAGAATACGAACGCGATGGCGGCGCCCAGCGAGAACGCGCGGTCGGTGAACAACTCCAGGCGCAGGACCGGGTCGCCGCCGCGGCGCCCGAGCCGCCACTCGTAGACGACGAAGGCGATCAGCACCGGCACCGAGCACAGCAGCATCACCACGATCGACGTCGGCCAGCCGCGTTCACGTCCTTCCGCGAGCGGAAAGATCAGGAGGAACAGCCCGACTGCCGACAGCACGGCGCCGCCCAGGTCGAGTTGGCGAACACCGTCCGGCTTCGCGTCGACGAGGTAGAAGTAGCCGAGGACCAGGGCGGCGAGACCGAGCGGGAGGTTGACGAAGAAGATGAGCCGCCAGCCCCAGCCGAAGAGGTCCCACTGGATGAGAAGTCCGCCGACGAGCGGGCCGCAGATCGTGGCGAGCCCGATGGTCGCGCCGTAGATCCCGAACACCCGCGGATGGGCGCGTTTCGGGAAGAGCCCCGAGATGATGGCGAACGTCTGAGCCGACATCGACCCCGCCGCGAGGCCCTGCAACGCCCGCGACACGACGAGAGCGGTCGGCGACTGGGCCAGTCCACAGAGCAGTGAGGCCACGATGAAGACGGCCAGCGCGGTGAGGAAGACCCGTCGCCTGCCGAGCAGATCCCCCAGTCGCGCCGCCGTGATCAGGGAACATGCGAAAGACAGCGTGTAGACGCTCACCATCAGCAGCTGCGCCGACACCGAGGCGCCCAGATCGACTGCGATGCTCGGAAGCGCGACGTTGACGATGGTCGCGTCCAGGAGTTGCATGAAGACGGCGGCGAGACTGGTGGCCAGACCCAGCCACGGGACCCACCGACCGAGTTCGCCTCGGTAGAGTGCGTCACGCTGAGTCACAGGCATCCGGACAGGTTAGCCGCTCGAACCTCACAGAAAGCTGTGAGGTTGTTCAAAGATTGCTGGATGCTACGCGAAGAACTTGCAGCGTGGAACCCTTTTGCCCGACACTTGACTGGACCGGGACCGACCTGTAATCAGTCTCATACTTCGTTACCTCTCGCGGTAAGGCACTCGGTGCCGCATCCTGTTGCGAGAAGTCCGTGCCACACCCGATCGACCTCGCAACTCGAATTCGACACCAGGAGCCGCTCGATGGACTTGAACTTGATCACCCACTGGAAGCCAGAGCCTGGGCGGGTCGTCGAGTGGAAAGTCACGGACGCGAGTGCACGTGCGGCTGCCGGGGCGCCGGTTGATCCGGCACTGCCGACCACCATGCAGGAACGGCATCTGCGGCGGGCCCGTCTGGCGGCGAACAACGGCGAGACCCAGTCCCCGTGGATCGGCATCGCCTTCGACTTTCCGGGCCGCCTCGACACCGCCGCGATGACCCGCACCCTGGAGCGTTACGTCCTGCGGCACGACACGCTGCACAGCTGGTTCTCGTTCGAGAACGCGGACGCCGACCCCACGGACACCACCAACGCCGTCCGACGGCACGTCGTGCCTGCCGACTCCATCGCGCTCACGGCACACGAGGGTGAGACCCTCACCACCCCTGAACAGGTCCGCGACCACATCGCCGCGCGCTTCGCGAACGACACGAGCGCGCTCGCCTGGCCCGCATTCGTGTTCGGGGTGGTGGAGCACTACGACACGGGGGCTCCCGGGAGCGAGGACAGCTTCACCCTGTTCCACGCCGTCGATCACGCGCACACCGACATGCAGTCGATGATCCTCACGTTTGCCGAGACCCGGATCCTCTATCAGGCCGAAGTCGACGGCGCGGAGCCCGAACTGCCGGACCCGGGAAGCTACGTGGAGTACAGCCGGCGGGAACGGGAGAAGGCGGCGACGCTGACCCTCGCCTCCCCCGAGGTCCACGGCTGGATCGGCCACCTCACCCGCAACGGCGGAACCTTCCCGAGCTTTCCCCTCGACCTCGGCGCCTCCGACGAACCCAAACCGGCCATCGGCAGCCGGTTCGACCTCGCCGACGCCGACGAGTGCGAGCGGTTCGGTGCCGTGTGCAAGGCCCACGGTTCCAACTTCATCGGCGGCGTGTTCGCGGCCCTTGCCATCACCGAACACGAGTTGGTCGGGCGCGACCGCTACATGGCGCTGTCCCCCCTCACCACCCGCAACGATCCGCAGTTCTACTGGTCCCAGGGGTGGTTCATCAACCTCATTCCGGTCGGGTTCGCCCTGGAGGACGCCACCACGTTCACGGGACTCGCTCAGCGCGCGCAGGACGCCTACCGTTCGGGCAAGGCTCTCGGTGAGGTGTCCGTGCAGCAGGTGATCGACACCGTGCTCGCTCAGGCCGGCCCCGAGGCGACGTCGCAGCACACCACGCTCGCACCGCCGCCGATCGTGTCGTACATCGACGGCCGGCGGTTGCCGCAGACCGAGAATTTCACGTCGACCCGCGCGACCGGCATCGTGGGTGGCAAGGCCACCCAGATCGCGTCGATCTGGATCAATCGCGTCTTCGAGGGCACGTGGATGGCCGTCTCGCATCCGGACACCGAGGAGGCGCACCGATCGGTGACGGCGTATGCCGAACGATTGTCGACCATCATGAAAACCGTGGCACGCGACGGCGATTACACGGTGACGCCCTTCGCGCCGGCGGCCGCGGAATCCGCGACTGCCACAGGGGCGGAGTAGTGCACGTCACGTCCATCGACCGGTACATGCTCGAACCCGGCCTGGTGACGGAATGGTCCGTCGCGCCGGGCGAAGTGTCGGCCTCGGCGGTGCCGCCGTCGTACAACCAGCAGTTCCATCTCGATACCGCGCGCACGCACGGTGTCGGCCGAAGCGTCTGGATGGCAGCGGCTTTCGACCTCCCCGGCCGACTCGACCGGGACGCGCTCGCGGAGGCGCTGGTGCATTTCATCCGGCGTCACGACACGCTGCAGACCGGCTTCGACGTGAGCCCGGACGCGATGGCACGGGTGGATCTCGACCCCGACGACATCACCGTCGTCGCGTCCGAGTCCTCGGTGACGACGTCACCGCACGAGCTCCGCGACCATCTGCGGTACCGGTTCACCGAGGCGTGCGATCCGCTGACGTTCCCCGCCTACTTGTTCGCGACCATCGAGCGCGACTCGCACTACACCGTGGTCAGTGCGTTCGATCACACGCTCGTCGACGGGTATTCGCTCGTCATCGCGCTGGGCGAACTCCGGCAGATCTATCAGCGAATCATCGGGCTGGGCCGCTCGGGTGTACTCACCGAAGCGGAGCTGACGGAGGAACTCGGTGATCCGGGGAGCTTCCTGCGGTACTGCGAACTCGAGGCCGAGGCGCCGGTCACCGAGATCGGCGACCCCCGGGTGCGGGAATGGGCCCGCTTCTACGAGCGCTGCGGCGGCACCGCGCCCAGTTTCCCGCTCGATCTGGGTGTCGAGGCCGGTAGGCCCGCCCCGCAGGGCGCCGACGTGCGTCCCCTCCTCGATGCCGCGGACACCGACCGGTTCGAGGAGATCTGCCTGGACTCCGGGGGAAGCCTGTTCACGGGGACGCTCACCGCGATGGGCCTGGCCGTGCAGTCGATCGATGGCACCGACCGGATGCCGTTGCAATTTCCGCTGCACATCCGCCAGGACCCGCAGTGGGCCAACGCGATCGGGTGGCTCACGACGAGCGCGCCGCTGACGGTCGAACTGACGCCCGACTGCGACTTCCAAGCCTCGCTGGCGCACACCCACGCCTCGTTCCGCACGGCGCTCACGCTCAAGGGCGTCACGATGGCCCAGGTGCGGGAGGCGCTCGGTGACGGATATCGCCGGACCCGCACCGATGTGTTCATGGTCTCCTACATCGACTACCGCAAGCTGCCGGGCACCGACGACCACGACGAACTGAACGCCCATCACATCAGCAACGTGACGGTCGCGGACGATGCCCAGTTCTGGATCTCACGCACCCAGCGGGGTCTCGCGCTGCGGTCGCGGTTCCCCGAGACGCCGACGGCACGGCGCGCGGTCACGGAGTTCCTGGTACGGCTGCGGGAGATCATGCACGACGTCTGCGAGAACGGTGTCACTCCCATCGCGGAGCTCACCAGTCAGCTGAGCCTGGAGGGCACTCCGGTCGTCTGACCACCGGAGGGCTCGAACAGCCGTAGCCGCATCCCGACTGCGATCCTGGCCGCCTCGACTTTGGCCTGCTGCGCGACGTCGCCGAGGAACAACTCGTCGACGCTGGACGTCCACAGCTCGACCCAGCGGTCGAAGTGCCGGTCGGTGAATCCGTGCCTGCCGTGCAGCGCCCGGTGCACGGCACCGACGCTGCCGCGGTAGATGCCGGTGCGCAGCAGGATCGTCTCCCAGAAGTCGCACATGACGGGCAGGTGGTCGTCCAGGCCGATCACCATGAGCGTCTCGAATACCGGTTCGAGGACCGGGTCGGCGAATGCCCGGCCGTAGAAGTGCCGGAGCAGCAGTTCCAGGTCGGCGCGCGTCGCGATGTCGGGCATGGGGCCTCCGTTCGGGTGCGAATCTACGCGCCCGCCCTCACGTCCTCACCCTGTGCGGAAGGTAAGTGTGAACGCCGGTCGGAAGAACTTCCGGCGTCCGCCTAGAATTGATCCGTCCCCGTCGCATCTGCCCCAGGAGCCCACCCGTGCCCGTAGCGCCAGATCCCACCCAGTCCTTCGCCGAGTACGCCAATCCCGGTCGGCTCGTGTCGACGGAGTGGCTGTCCGCGAATCTGGGCACACCCGGCCTCAAGGTCGTGGAATCGGACGAGGATGTGCTCCTCTACGACGTCGGTCACATCCCCGGCGCCGTCAAGGTCGACTGGCACCTCGATCTCAACGATCCGGTGACGCGTGACTACATCAACGGGGAGCAGTTCGCCGAGCTGATGAGCCGCAAGGGCATCAGCCGCGACGACACCGTCGTGATCTACGGCGACAAGAGCAACTGGTGGGCGGCGTACGCCCTGTGGGTGTTCACGCTGTTCGGACACGAGGACGTCCGTCTCCTCGACGGCGGCCGCGACGCGTGGATCGCCGAGAACCGGGACACCGCGTTCGACGTCCCCGAGACCTCCCCCACCGACTACCCGGTGGTCGAGCGCAACGACGCCCCGATCCGCGCGTTCAAGGACGACGTCCTCGATCACCTCGGCAAGGGACCGCTGATCGACGTCCGTTCGCCGCAGGAGTACACCGGCGAGCGCACCCACATGCCCGACTACCCGGAAGAGGGCGCCCTCCGCGGCGGCCACATCCCGAGCGCGCAGAGCATTCCGTGGGCCAAGGCCGCGGCACCCGACAGCCGTTTCCGTTCGCGCGGTGAACTGAACGAGATCTACGGCGGGGTGTCCGCCGACGACGACATCGTGGCGTACTGCCGGATCGGTGAGCGTTCCAGTCACACCTGGTTCGTCCTCACCCACCTGCTCGGTTACCCCAATGTCCGCAACTACGACGGTTCGTGGACGGAATGGGGCAACATGGTTCGCGTTCCGATCGTCAGGGGTGAAGAGCCGGGAGACGTTCCCGGCGCAACGTCATGACCGAACTACCCGATTCGCTTGCCGAGATCGTCGACGACTTCGCCGCCGTCGACGGCTCGGACAAGCTGCAGTTGCTGCTGGAATTCAGCCGCGAACTGGCGGCCCTGCCTGCCGAGCTCGAGCAGGACGCGATGGAACCGGTGCCGGAGTGCCAGTCTCCGCTGTTCCTTTCGGTCGACGACTCCGATCCGGAGCACGTGCGACTGCACTTCAGCGCGCCCGCGGAGGCACCGACGACGCGGGGTTTCGCGTCGATCCTCCACCAGGGCCTGGATGGGCACAGTGCTGTCACCATCCTCGGCGTTCCGGACGATTTCTACTCCGCGCTCGGGCTCGCCGACGCCGTCAGTCCGCTGCGGCTGCGCGGCATGTCGGCGATGCTCGCGCGAATCAAGCGGCATCTTCGCGGCTAGGCAGGGTCTGAACACATACCGATGGAATTCACCGAACTTGCCGACTACCCCGTTCCGGTGGGTGCGCTCACCGAATGGCTGCCGTGCGCCCGCTCGGAGTGGGTGGACGATCCCCGTCCGGCTTCGTACATCCACGAGGCGCATCTGCGCCGGTGCGCCGATGCCGAGGGTCGCGAATCCTGGCTGGGCACCGCATTCGAGATCCACGGCGCACTGAACGTCACCGCGTTCCGGGCCGCGCTGGAGAAGTGGACCGATCGTCACGAGGTGCTGCGCTCGCACACGACGTTCGACACGGAGACCGAGCGGGTGTGCCGGCGGACCGTGCCGCAGGGCGGGCTGCACGTGGGGGTCGTCAGCCACGGTTACGACGCCGCCGGGGGCGACAACTTCGCGCACCTGCAGCAACTGTTCGACGAGTACGCCTCGCCGCACAGTTGGCCGTCTTATGTCTTCGCGACGCTGGAAACCGTGCAACGCGACCGGTTCACGGTGTTCTTCGCGGCGGATCACTCGATCATCGACGGGTTCTCCATCGTGCTCGTCGCCCACGAGTTGACCGCCCTGTACGAGCAGGCGCTGTCCGGTCGCACAGCCAACCTGTTCCCCGTCGGCAGCTACATCGACTTCGGCCGCGAGGAGCGTGAGACCTCCACCGACGCCGAGGTGAAGCGTGAGGCGCTCGACGTGTGGCGGTCCGCACTCGAGGGGCCGGGACTCCCCGAGTTCCCCCTGAAAGTCGGCCCGCGCACGTCGTATGCGCAGCAGAACCTGTCCGCCTGGATACTCGACGCCGACCAGGCGGCGGCGTTCAATTCGGCGTGCCGCGAGGCGGATGTGGGGTTCTTCCCCGGCCTGCTCGCGTGCCTCGGCCTGGCCGGCGCGGAAGTGGCGGGCGATGACCGCTTTCGGACGGTCACCCCGGTCCATACCCGGCACTCCCCGCAGTGGGCGTCCGCACTGGGCTGGTTCGTGGGTCTGAGCCCGATCGACTTCGAGGTGACCTCGGACGACTTCGCCGCCGTCGCCCGCGAGGCCGCCGACAGCGTGGCCCGGACGAAACCGATCTCGGTGGTCCCGTTCGACCAGATCGAGAAGGAACTCGACATCCCCATCCGGCCGCGCTTCGTCGTCTCCTACATGGACGTCCGGTTCGTGCCCGAAGCGGGCCGCTGGCACGAGCGCAACGCCCGGGCGCTGCGGAGCCGGCAGTACACCCACGACGTGTACGCCTGGATCAATCGCACCCCCCGCGGCGTCAATCTGGCGGTCCGATATCCGGGCAACGACATCGCCGCCGCGAGCGTCCACACGTGGGTCGCGAGCCTCCGCCGGCAACTGGAACAGGTTTCAACCAGCTACCCTTCGGTAGGGTTGCGGAGCGTCGGACAGGCCTGACGGCAATATTCGGTCCGGTGGCAACACCGATCGGTTCGGTGCCTAGACTCCGAAGTGATGCCGTAACCCACCGCCGGTGAACACCCCCGGGGACCACCGCGGAGACAGACCATGCGAACCACAGGAGGCTCAGTGCCCAGTCATGCCAGCGCGCACATCACGAAGGTGCTCGTCGCGAACCGCGGTGAGATCGCAGTGCGGGTGATCCGGGCCGCCGCCGACGCCGGGTACGGCAGCGTCGCCGTCTACGCCGAACCCGACGCCGACGCCCCGTTCGTGCACCTGGCCGACGAAGCCTTCGCCCTCGGCGGACAGACCTCCGCCGAGTCCTACCTGGTGTTCGACAAAATTTTGGACGCCGCCAACAAGTCCGGCGCCGACGCCATCCACCCCGGCTACGGCTTCCTCTCCGAAAACGCCGACTTCGCCCAGGCCGTCCTCGACGCCGGCCTGATCTGGATCGGCCCCTCCCCGCAATCGATCCGCGACCTCGGCGACAAGGTCACCGCCCGCCACATCGCCGAAAAGGCGAAGGCCCCGATGGCCGCCGGCACCAAGGACCCCGTCCGCAACGCCGACGAGGTCGTCGCCTTCGCGAAGGAATACGGCGTCCCCGTCGCCATCAAGGCCGCCTTCGGCGGCGGCGGCCGCGGCATGAAGGTCGCGCACACCATCGAGGAAATCCCCGAACTGTTCGACTCCGCCACCCGCGAGGCCGTCGCCGCGTTCGGCCGCGGCGAATGCTTCGTCGAACAGTATCTGGACAAGGCCCGGCACGTCGAAGCGCAGGTCATCGCCGACCAGCACGGCAACGTCATCGTCGCCGGCACCCGCGACTGCTCCCTGCAGCGCCGCTTCCAGAAACTCGTCGAGGAGGCCCCCGCCCCGTTCCTCACCGACGACCAACGCAACCGCATCCACAGCTCCGCCAAGGCCATCTGCACAGAGGCCGGCTACTACGGCGCCGGCACCGTCGAATACCTCGTCCAGGGCGACACCGTCTCCTTCCTCGAGGTCAACACCCGCCTGCAGGTCGAACACCCCGTCACCGAAGAAACCGCCGGCATCGACCTGGTGCTGCAACAGTTCAAGATCGCCAACGGCGACCACCTCGACATCCTCGAGGACCCCACCCCCCGCGGCCACGCCTTCGAATTCCGCATCAACGGTGAGGACGCCGGCCGCGGCTTCCTGCCCGCCCCCGGACCGGTCACCAAGTTCGTGCCCCCCACCGGCCCCGGCGTCCGGATGGACTCCGGCGTCGAAACCGGATCCGTGATCGGCGGCCAGTTCGACTCCATGCTCGCCAAACTGATCGTCACCGGCGCCACCCGCGACGAAGCCCTCGCCCGGGCCCGCCGCGCCCTCGCCGAATTCCAGGTCGAAGGCCTCGCCACCGTCATCCCGTTCCACCGGGCCATCGTCTCCGACCCCGCCTTCATCGGCGACGGCACCTCATTCGACGTCTACACCAAGTGGATCGAAACCGAATGGGACAACCAGATCGAACCCTTCACCGGCGCAGCCCCGCTCGACGACGAGGACACCCTGCCCCGGCAGAACGTCGTCGTCGAGGTCGGCGGCCGCCGCGTCGAGGTGTCGCTGCCCGGCCAGTTCACCCTCGGCACCGGCGGCGCGGGTGCCCCGGCCGGTGCGGTCCGTAAGAAGCCCAAGGCCCGCACCCGCGGCGGCGCCCACGGCGGCGCCGCCTCCGGTGACGCCGTCACCGCCCCCATGCAGGGCACCGTCGTCAAGGTCGCCGTCGAAGAAGGCCAGCAAGTCGAAGAGGGCGACCTCATCGCCGTCCTCGAGGCCATGAAAATGGAAAACCCCGTCAACGCCCACAAGGCCGGCACCGTCACCGGCCTCGCCGTCGAACCCGGCTCCGCCATCACCCAGGGCACCGTCCTCGCCGAGCTCAAGTAGGCGCCTGCACCACTCGTGAGTCCTTCTCGGCCCCGGGGTCGAGAAGGACTCACAGTAGTCTGTACGCATGTCTGACGTTCCCGAGATCCGTATCGGCACAGCCGAACGTGAGCAGGCCCTGAACTCGTTGAGCGAACACTTCGCCGCGGGCCGTCTGACGGTCCCCGAGTTCGACGAGCGCAGTCTCGCGGTCACGAATGCCACCACCCGCGGCGAACTCGATCGAGTGTTCACCGACCTTCCCGCGACCACGGCCGCCGCGCCCGCCAAGGCCGACGGAGCGGACACCGGCCACGACCAGAACTGGCGTCGCATCGTGATGTCGGTGATCCCGCTCATCGCCCTCGTGCTGTTCTTCGTCGTCCCCGTCGACAACAGCTGGCTGTTCTTCCTGATGATCCCTGCCGCCGGCGCCATCCTGTTCGGCACCCGCGACGACCGGCACGATCGAGATCGTCGCCGCGGCCGCCGCGACCGGGACCGCTGACATGGAACCGGTGGAGGTCAATGCAGGCGGCTGGTATCTGCGCGCACTGCGCGAGGACGAGCGCGTCAACGACCGTCCGGCGCTCGCGGACGGTGGAATTACCGAACCCGGCTACATCGCCCGCCGCACGGCGCAGTGGCTGAGCGACGAGCACTATTCGTGGGCGATCTGCCAGCCCAACACCGGCGAACTGCTCGCCGAGGTGGGGCTCACTCCGTCCGGTGAATCCGCGACCCTCACCGGGTGGGCGCGGGCCGGTCACGAGGACGCGCTCGCGAGCGGATCGGATGCGGTGCAACGGTTTGCGGAGGGCGCACTGGGGTTCACGGTCCAGCGGTGATCATGCGTTCCGTTCCGGTGGCGGCCCTCACCGTGCTGGCGCTGGTGATGTTGTTGTCTCCCGCGTCCGCGACACCGTCGGGTCCCGAACATGCCGACAAGGTGGTGCACACGCTGCTGTTCGCGGCGCTGGCGGCCGCCTCCCGGTATGCCCTTCTGACGCCACGGATCACGGTGCTCTGGCTCGCGGCGTTCGCGGTGATCACCGAGATACTGCAGGGCGTGCTGCCGATCGGCAGGCACGGTTCGGTCTGGGATCTCTGCGCGGACATGGTGGGTGTGGCGATCGGGTTGTCCGCTCAGTCCGCGATCATGCGCTCCCGCAGCAGAGTCTGAACTCCCGCGTCGAGGCCGAGTCCGTCGGAGAAGTACCGCTCGACCGTCCCGTAACGCTCGCGCATGACGGCCAGCGACACCTGCAGATACTGCTCGCGGACCCCGAGCACGGGCTCGAGCAGCGCCGGATCTCCACCCGCGTCGACGAATTTCTCGAACACGCCCGCGAACGCCGGCAGCAGGAGTTCGTTGGTCAGCAGGTAGTCGTGGAACACGTCGTCCTCGGCGACCCCGAGGAGCAGCAGCAGCGCCGCCGTGGCCCACCCCGTCCGGTCCTTCCCCGTGGTGCAGTGTACGAGGGCCGGCGTGTTGCCGTTCGACGCCAGACCGCCGAACAGTTCCCGGTACGAGGACACCGCACTGGGCATCGCGACGAAATCGCGGTAGCTGCCCTCGAAATACTCGATGGCGCGTCCACCGCCGAGTTCGCGTTCGGCGATCATCGGGTCGGCGATCACCTGCAGCATCTGCGCGGGGATCGAGCGGATCCCCTTGTCGGCGAGCACGTCCAACGCGACTGCGCGGGCCCCGTTCGGGAGTATGTCGGGGGCCGCGTCACGCTCGTCGGCGGTCCGCAGGTCGTACACCGTCCGGATCCCGAGGCCGTCGAGCAGCGGCATGTCCGCGTCCGCGACCCGGCTGAGATCGGTCGAACGGTAGAACACACCGGTGCGCACCTTCGCGCCGTCCCCGGTTCGGTATCCGCCGACGTCTCGCAGATTGGGCACGGACGTGAGCGGAATCGGCGTCATGCGTCGACGGTACCGCCCAGCACCCGTGCCAGTGCATCCACGGCGGCGTCGAGTTCCGCGGTCGTCACCGTCAGCGGTGGACGGAACCTGATCCCGCACTTGCCGGTGGGCAGGATCAGCACCCGCTCCCGGTCCCTCAGGTCCGCGACGACCCGGTCCCGCCGCTGCGGGGTGGGAAGCGTGATCGCGCACATCAGGCCCCGCCCCCGCGGCTCGGTCACGTCGGCGTTCGCCCGCGCGAGTTCCCGGAGCCGTCCGAGAAGGTGCGCCCCCGTCATCCGGGCCCGGTCGACGAGCCTGTCCTCCTCGACGATCTCGAGGATCCGGCGGGACCGCACCATGTCGGTAAGGTTGCCGCCCCAGGTCGAGTTGATCCGCGAGCTGACGGCGAACACGTTGTCGGGGATCTCGTCCACCCTGCCGCCGGCCATGATTCCGCAGACCTGGGTCTTCTTGCCGAACGCGACGACGTCGGGGTGCACCCCCAGTTGCTGGTACGCCCAGGCGGTTCCGGTGAGACCGCAGCCGGTCTGCACCTCGTCGAAGACGAAGAGGGCGTCGTTCTCGCGGCAGAGTGCCTCCATCGCCTGGAAGAATTCCGGGCGGAAGTGGTGGTCTCCACCCTCACCCTGGATCGGCTCGGCGATGAAACAGGCCACGTCCGAGGGGTTCTCGGCGAACGCGCGACGCGCCTGATCCAGTGCGTGCCGTTCGGCTTCCTCGACGTCCCGCCCGTCCGCGAGGTACGGGGAGTCGATACGCGGCCAGTCGAACTTCGGGTACCGCGCCACCTTGCCGGGCTCGGTGTTGGTGAGCGACATGGTGTATCCGCTGCGCCCGTGGAAGGCCTCGGTCAGATGGAGCACCTTCGTGCCGAGTGCCGGGTCGAGGCCCCGGCTCTCGTTGAGCCTGCTCTTCCAGTCGAACGCCGCCTTCAGCGCGTTCTCGACGGCGAGCGCGCCACCGTCGATGAAGAAGAGGTGCGGTAGTGCGGGATCGCCCAGCACCCGGGCGAACGTCTCGACGAACCGTGCCATCGGGACGGTGTAGATGTCGGAGTTGCTCGGTTTGTTGATCGCCGCCGCCGCCAGTTCCCGGCGAAACGCGTCGTCGTCCGCCAGTGCGGGGTGGTTCATCCCGAGGGCCGATGACGCGAAGAATCCGAACATGTCCAGATAGCTGGTGCCGTCCCGCAGGTCGACGAGATGCGTGCCGCGTGAGCGGTCCAGGTCGAGCACCAGGTCGAACCCGTCGACCAGAATGCGCTCGCGCAGCACGTCGTGCACCTGGCTCGCCGGCAGCTCGCCCCCATCTCCGGTAAAACGAATCGCTGTGCTCATACCGAGAGATTACGTCAAAATTCCTGTCTGCCGGCGACGATTCGGCAACATATCCGGTACGGGGCTCACTTGTCGTAAAATGTTTGCAAGATGATGGTGCTGCGCGTATGCACGTTGGCGGTGGCGCGGATCTCCTGCAGCAGGTGTTCCAGCTCCCGCGGCGAGGCGACGCGCACCAGCAGCACGTAGCTCTCCTCCCCCGCGACCGAGTGGCACGCCTCGATCGCGGGGAGGTTCCGCAATCGGGCGGGCGCGTCGTCGGGCTGCGACGGATCGAGAGGGGTGATCGCGACGAATGCGGACAGACCGTGCCCGAGCGCATCCGGATCGATCTTCGCGGTGTACCCGCGGATCACTTTGCGGGCCTCGAGCCTGCGTACCCTCGACTGCACCGCGGAGATCGACAGCCCGGCCTTCTCGGCGAGTGTCGCCAGGGTCGCCCGGCCGTCGGCCACCAGCTCCTGCATCAGTACCCGATCGATGTCGTCGAGAGGAGTATGGGGTGCGTCGCTACGGAAAGATTCCACCACCAGCGCAGGCTAGCCCAGCGGAGGTGCATCATGGTTGAAACGTGGGAGCTCCGCGCCCGCTTCGCCCGCGCACTGGGCGCGGCGTACGGCCGGACGGTGCCCGCCTACGACACGCTGGTCGAGGTGGCCGAAGAGGTCAACGCGGACTTCGCAGCGAGAAACCCGGCCGGCGCCGAACGCCGGGGTGGCCTTGCCCGGATCACCGTGGAGCGCCACGGCGCGATCCGCTTGGGCGGACCCACGGAGCTTCATCAGGCCGCCATCCTGTTCTCGGGCTTCGGGATGCACCCCGTCGGCTGCTACGACCGGCGCGACGCACCCGAGCCGGCGCCCGTCGTCTCGACGGGGTTCCGTCCCGTCGACCCGATCGAACTGGCCCGCAACCCGTTCGGGATGTTCACGTCGATGCTCACCACGGCCGATCGCCGGTTCTTCGACGGTGATCTGCAGCACCGCCTCGAGAATGTCCTCGCCGCCCGCAGCGTGTTTCCCACGGAGCTGTTGCACCTGGCCGCACTCGCGACCGAGGAGGGCGGGCTGACCGCGCCGACGGCGGAACGGTTCGTCGCGCTCGCGGTCACGGCGTTCGCACCGTCGGACACCGCGGCCGACCGATCCTGGCTCTCCGCGCTCGAACGCGTCGCACCCGTCGCCGCCGGCCTCGGTGGGCGCACGGGCGTGCGGGTCGTGCACCTCGCACCGCGAGTCTTCGACATCGACGACCTGTGCCGTCGGTCGGCGCGGCACGGCCTGAGAAGGATCGACGGCACCGGCCCTCGGCCCGCACGGGGCGGCCCGGACGTCCTGGTGCGACGGGTGTCGTTCGGCGCCGCCGGCACACCGGGCGGCGTCCTCGTGGCGGAATCACGTGGCATGGCACTGACACCCGAAGGACAGGAACTGTACGCCGCCCACGGCGACGACGAAATTCCGCAGACGGAAGCGGAACTGGAGGCCGGCGGGCTGGCGTACTTCACGCACCGCCGCACCGGCGCGGAGCCGATCCTCTATGAGGACTTCCCGCCGATGCCGGTCGGCTCCGGCCCCGACCACCTACCGTGGCTCTCCGAGACACTCGGCCGGGCCGTGCACGACCCGTTCATGCTCTACCGACAGCAGCAGGACCATTCCCGAGAGAGGACAGCATCGTGAACCTTCCCGCCCCCGAGGAGTTGTGCCGACGCGCCGAGCAAGCACTGATCAGGTGCGGTGCCGAGATCACCGACGGCGGGGGACCGCTCGTCGCGCGCACACCGATCACCGGGACCGAACTGCGCACGGTGACGGCGAGCAGCGCGGAGGACGTGGACCGGGCGATCACCGCGGCCCACGAGGCCTTCCTCGAATGGCGTTCCGTCCCTGCCCCCCAGCGCGGCGCCGTGGTGCGCCGTCTGGGTCAGCTCCTGACGGAACACAAGACCGATCTGGCGGAACTGGTCACCCTCGAGGCAGGCAAGATTCCGTCCGAGGCGCAGGGCGAAGTGCAGGAGATGATCGACATCTGCGAATTCGCGGTCGGACTGTCCCGCCAGTTGTACGGCAAGACGATGGCGTCGGAACGTCCGGGACATCGGCTGATGGAGACGTGGCATCCGCTGGGAGTCGTCGGGGTGATCTCGGCGTTCAACTTCCCGGTGGCCGTGTGGTCGTGGAACACCGCGGTCGCGCTGGTCTGCGGTGACACGGTGGTGTGGAAGCCGTCGGACCGGACGCCGCTGACGGCGATCGCGTGCGACGCCCTGCTGGCGCGCGCCGCCCGGGACGTCGGTGCACCCGCCGGGATCCACGCCCTGATCCAGGGTGCGGGGGACGTCGGCGAACGGCTCGTCGACGACGCACGCGTCGCGTTGGTCAGCGCCACCGGTTCGGTGCGGATGGGTCGCGCCGTGGGACCGCGCGTCGCCGCGCGCTTCGGTAAATGCCTGCTCGAACTGGGCGGCAACAATGCGGCGGTGGTGGCACCGTCCGCCGATCTCGATCTGACCGTGCGGGGCGTCGTGTTCTCCGCCGCGGGCACCGCGGGACAACGCTGCACGTCGCTGCGACGGCTGATCGTGCACTCGTCCGTCGCCGACGAACTGGTGGAGCGCATCTCTTCGGCGTACGGCCAGCTGAAGGTCGGGAACCCGTTCGACGACGGCGTCCTCGTCGGTCCGCTGGTGAACCGCTCCGCGTTCGACGCCATGCAGACCGCGTTGGACAAGGCCCGCGCCGACGGCGGGACCGTCGTCTGCGGTGGCGAACGCAGCGGTGGCAGCGACTCCGCCTACTACGTCTCGCCCGCCCTCGTCCGGATGCCCGCGCAGACGTCGGTGGTGCAGGAGGAGACGTTCGCACCGATCCTCTACGTGCTCACCTACGAAGACTTCGACCAGGCGATCGCGTTGCACAACGAAGTGCCCCAGGGACTCTCGTCGTCGATCTTCACCACCGATCAGCGCGAGGCCGAGAGGTTCCTGGCGGCAGACGGTTCCGACTGCGGCATCGCGAACGTCAACATCGGCACGTCGGGGGCGGAGATCGGCGGGGCGTTCGGCGGCGAGAAGGAGACGGGCGGCGGACGCGAGTCCGGATCCGACGCGTGGAAGGCCTACATGCGCCGCGCGACGAACACCGTCAATTACTCCGATCGACTCCCGCTCGCGCAGGGGGTGGAGTTCACCTGATCGGCAGCGTCGACCGGCTACTCTCGGGGCGTGAGCAACTGGACCGAGATGGCGCGTGAGATCGCCGAGAACGTGCTGTTCCCGGTGGCCGACAGCGTCGATGCCGACGGCGAGATTCCCGACAGTCACTTCGAGACTCTCGCCGCCGACGGCTTCTACGGACTCGCGGCACCCGGCGAAGAGGGAGTGACGCCGTCGGTGCTGGTCGACGTGATGGAGACGTTGTGCGGCGGTTGCCTCGCGACGGCGTTCACGTGGATGCAGCATCACGGCGTCGTCGCCGGTCTCGCCGGTTCACCGAACACGACCCTGCAGGATCGGTACCTCGACGGACTCGTCGACGGCACGGTGCGGGCCGGCGTCGCTCTGGCCGGAGCGATTCCCGTCCCGCCCACCCTGTGGGCGCGCAGCGTCGACGACGGCTACGTGCTCGACGGGGTGTCGCCGTTCGTCACCGGCTGGGGCATCGTCGATCTGCTCCAGGTATCGGCGCGCGACGAATTCGACGACTCCATCGTGCACGTCATCATTCCCGCACAACCTTTGCGCGGACTCACCGCCGAGGAACTCCCGCTGATCGCGGCGCGGGGGTCGAACACGGTCCGGCTGAAATTCGACGGGCTCGCCGTACCGCGGGATCTGGTGAGCGCCGTCGTCTCCCCCGAGGACTTCGCGAAGAGCCAACTGTTCGGGTCGTGGATCAACGGATGCATGGCGATGGGAATCACCCGGCGGGCGATCAGCGAACTGGAAGCCCTCGGCGTCGACGCGGACCCGTTCGAGGAGCAGGCTGCCCGGGCACGTCTCGACCTGAACGCGGCACTCGAAGGCCGGGCGGAGATCGCCGAAGCGCGCGCCCGTGCTTCGGAACTCGCCATCCGTACCGCCACCGCCCTCGTCACCGCGAAGGGCAGTTCCGCACTGCTCGTGGGAAATACGGCGGAACGACTGATGCGTGAAGCCACCTTCACACTCGTCGCAGCGGGACGTCCGGCGATCAAGTCCGCGTTGCTGCAGCGCCTCGGCCGCGACTAGCGCGTGGCTCCGCGTATCCCGACAGATCCAAGCTGAAAGTGGGTTTCGTCCATGGCATGCCGCATCAGTGAACTCGTGCTCGGTTGCCGCGACCCCGAGGTGCTGGCCCGGTTCTGGTGCGAGGTCCTGGACTTCGTGGTGCTCGACCGCGAGGGCGACGGAAGCATCGAGATCGGGCCACGCGAAGGGTTCGGCGGCCCGCAGCCGACGATCATCCTCAGCCGCCGCGACGTACCGGAGCCCGGGAAACCCCGGCTGCACATCGACGTCAACGCCACCGACCGCGATCAGGACGCCGAACTCGAACGCCTCCTGAAACTCGGCGCCCGCCCCGCCGACATCGGCCAGACCGGGGAAGAGCCCTGGCACGTCCTCGCCGATCCCGAAGGCAACGAATTCTGCCTGCTCCGGGCCCGCCTCGCTCCCCTCTGACGGTCCTGGCCGGGCGGGATCCCGTGCACGGGCATCGTGTTCGCGGTCGCCGGAGCTTCGCGTGCGTGCCTGTCGGTGCCGTCGTCTACTGTCTGACGGCTCCACCCGTGGCGCACCGCCCTTCGACCGAAGCGAGACAACGTGTTCAGGATGATCCGCGTCGTTGCGGTGGCGCTACTCGCCGTCGGCGCGTATGTGGCGCTGTCCGAGCACGAGCCGTCGACGGTCGAGGTGCCATTGCCGTCGTTCGCGCCGGCAGCAGTACCCGCCGCGGATCTCGCGACGGTGTGAACACAGGCCTGGGCTAGGGCCCTCGGTCCTCGGCGCGCACCCGGTCACGGAGCCTCCGGCGAGCACGATCGATCTGCTCACCGGTGTGGTGCCGGTGATTGATTCGCGGTTTCCCCTCCGGGTCGATGTGCGGTGGCGGTATCCATTCGGTGCGTCCCGCGTAGCCCGCTCGTGTGCATCCACCTTCGGCGGCAATGAGAGCGAGGCGTTGGTCCGCGCTGGCCACCCGTCGGAGCCGTCCGAGATGCAGGGGCCTGCCGTCATGGTCGAACAGGACGAGCACCGGGTGGGCGTTTTCAGCAAGTTTCAGCGCGTCGTCGAGGGGAAGGAGACCTCCCGTCGCCGTGGTCGCCATTCCGCCCGCAGCCTTCTCGAGTTGATCGAGCGTCATGATGATGATCGCCGTGACGGGCAGACCCCGGTGCGGACCCAGGATCCGAGATTCGAGCACGACCCTGAACATCGCACTCAGGGCGTCATGGTTCCGCTGCGCCGCGGTGCGCGTGTCCCGCGCCGCCGCCGCGACCAGCGCTTCACGATCGATGAGCGGATCCTCGGCGTCGCCGCGTGGTGACTCCGGGTCGTCCGGATTGTTCATGCCGGGGCGGGCCCACTTCGCGAGGATCGGGTCGAGGAGGGCGCGCGCGGTGGGGTCGAGTTCGCCGGAGATCTTCGACATCAGTTCGGTGTCCTGACGACCGAGGGAGATGCCGCGTCGGCCCGCCCGATCGCGATCGTCCGTGAGACGACCGTCGGGATCGAGGTAGGCGAGCAGTCGGTGACCGGCACTCTCGACGTCTTCCGGGGTGCCGCCACGCGCGCACCCGGCCAGGATCGCTTCGGCTGCGGCGACGTCCGCGTTCGACACGGCGTGCGGGATCTTGCGCATGATCTTCGAGACTGCCCGGGCGTGATCGGAGCCGATGGCACCGTCGCGTTGCGCGACCGCCGTTTCCGGAAGTGCCGCCGGCAGGTCGTCGCCCGACAGCGTGTGCCAGGCGCCGAGGTTGCGGGCAGCCGACACCCGGGCCGACGCGTCCGACGCCGACACGCGCAGCACGTCGACCAGCAGCTTGTTCGGTGAGTTGTAGCCGAGCGTCGCGGGCAGCGAGTGTTCGACACTCTCGACGATCAGCCGCTGCGAGACCGCGCCTGCGCGGCGGAGGGAAGTCTCGAGTTGCTGCATCGTCAGCATCACGTCGGAATCCGACACACCCGTGAGGTCCACGTCGAGCAATCCCGTGACGGCAGCAGCCAGCGCAGTCAGGTGTTCCGTCACCTGATCTGCCGCCCCCCGGTCGAACTCATGTTCGAATCATACTGTGCCCCACCGACACATTCAGCGGACCGCAGGGAGACCGCACAGCATGTGCCCGCCGCCTGTCGGACCCCCGGTGCAGTATGGAACGGTGACCGACGTCCTGGGCAGGTTCACCGCTGCCACCCGCGAGTGGTTCGGCGGCGCGTTTCCCGCGCCGACGGCCGCGCAGCTCGGTGCGTGGGAGTCGATCGCCAGCCGAGCGCACACGCTGGTCGTCGCCCCGACCGGTTCGGGCAAGACGCTGTCCGCGTTCCTGTGGTCCCTCGACCAACTCGCCGCAACGGACGGGAAGGACCGCAAGACCAAGGTCCTCTACATCTCCCCGCTCAAGGCGCTCGGTGTCGACGTCGAGCGCAACCTGCGGGCCCCGCTCGTCGGGATAACGCAGACGGCCAAGCGGCTCGGTCTCACGCCGCCGGAGATCTCGGTGGGTGTCCGCTCCGGCGACACACCGGCCGGCGACCGGCGCGCGCTGATCAAGAATCCGCCTGACATCCTCATCACCACCCCCGAGTCGCTGTTCCTCATGCTGACGTCCGCCGCGCGCGAGACGCTGACGCAGGTCGACACGGTCATCGTCGACGAGGTGCACGCGGTGGCCGGCACGAAGCGCGGCGCGCACCTGGCGTTGTCGCTCGAACGCCTCGACCGGCTTCTCGACACCCCGGCGCAGCGCATCGGGCTGTCGGCGACGGTGCGGCCACACGAGGAGGTGGGCCGGTTCCTGTCCGGCTCGGCGCCCATCCGTATCGTGGCACCGCCGTCGCCGAAGACGTTCGACCTCACCGTGCAGGTTCCGGTGGAAGACATGACCGAACTCGGTCTCGCCGAGCCCGCCGAAGGTTCGGCCTCGGCGACCCCGCAGGCGGGGTCGATCTGGCCGCACGTGGAGGAACAGATCGTCGATCTCGTCCTGGCGCACCGGTCGTCCATCGTGTTCGCGAACTCGCGGCGGCTCGCCGAGCGCCTGACCGCACGACTCAACGAGATCTACGCCGAACGCGCCGGGACAGCGGTCGACAAGAACCCGAAACCGGCCTCGCAGATCGGCACCCCGTCCGAGGTCAACTTCGGTGCGGACCCGCTGCTCGCCCGCGCCCACCACGGGTCGGTCAGCAAGGACCAGCGGGCCCTGATCGAGGACGACCTGAAGTCGGGGCGGCTGCGGTGCGTGGTCGCGACGAGCAGCCTCGAACTCGGAATCGACATGGGCGCCGTCGATCTGGTGATCCAGGTGGAGGCGCCCCCGTCCGTGGCGAACGGTCTGCAGCGCGTCGGCCGCGCCGGACACCAGGTCGGGGAGATCTCCCGGGGTGTGGTGTTCCCGAAGCACCGCACCGATCTCGTGCACTGCGCCGTCACCGTCGAGCGGATGGTCACCGGCAAGATCGAGGCGCTCGCCGTTCCCGCCAACCCGCTCGACATCCTCGCCCAGCACACAGTGGCGGCCACCGCGCTCGAACCGCTCGACGTGGACGACTGGTTCGAGACGGTACGGCGCAGCGGTTCCTTCGCGACGCTGCCGCGCTCGGCGTACGAGTCCACCCTCGACCTTCTCGCGGGCCTCTACCCGTCCGACGAGTTCGCCGAACTCCGGCCCCGCCTCGTCTGGGACCGCGAGGCCAACACGCTCACCGGACGCCCCGGCGCGCAGCGGCTGGCGGTCACGTCGGGCGGCGCCATCCCCGACCGCGGTCTGTTCACCGTCTACATGGTCGGTGAGAAGGCGTCCCGGGTCGGCGAACTCGACGAGGAGATGGTGTACGAGTCGCGGGTCGGTGACGTCTTCGCGCTCGGTGCCACCAGTTGGCGGATCGAGGAGATCACGTTCGACCGGGTGCTGGTCAGTCCCGCCTACGGCCAGCCGGGTCGGCTGCCGTTCTGGCACGGCGACGGTCTGGGCAGGCCTGCGGAGCTGGGCGAGGCGCTGGGACAGTTCCTGCGGGAGATCTCGCTCGGGCACGAGACCGAGGTGCAGGAGCGCTGCCGGACCGGTGGGCTCGACGAGAACGCCACGAACAATCTCGTGCAACTCGTCACCGAGCAGAAGACAGCCACCGGGCAGGTCCCCACCGACCGCACCCTGGTGGTCGAACGGTTCCGCGACGAACTCGGCGACTGGCGGCTGATCCTGCATTCGCCGTACGGCCAGCGCGTTCACGCTCCGTGGGCGCTGGCCGTGAGTGCCCGGCTGAGCGAGCGTTACGGCCTCGACTCGAACGCGACGGCGTCCGACGACGGCATCATCGTGCGCCTTCCCGACACCGAGGACACCCCGCCCGGCGCCGACCTCTTCGTCTTCGACACCGACGAGATCGAGGACATCGTCACCGAACAGGTCGGCGGGTCGGCGCTGTTCGCGTCCCGGTTCCGTGAGTGCGCGGCCCGGGCGCTGCTGCTGCCCCGACGAACCCCGGGAAAGCGCGCACCGCTGTGGCAGCAGCGGCAGCGGTCCGCCCAGTTGCTCGATGTGGCCCGCCGGTATCCGACGTTCCCGATCCTGCTCGAGACCGTCCGCGAGTGCCTGCAGGACGTGTACGACCTACCGGCCCTGAAGGACCTGCTCCGCCGGCTGGCGCGTCGCCAGATCCGGATCGTCGAGGTGGAGACGCAGTCGCCGTCACCGTTCGCCGGCGCCCTGCTGTTCAACTACGTCGGCGAGTTCATGTACGAGGGCGACAGCCCGCTCGCCGAACGCCGGGCCGCTGCGCTGTCCCTGGACTCGACGCTGCTGGCGGAACTGCTCGGCCGGGTGGAACTGCGCGAACTGCTCGACGCCGACGTCATCGCCCGCGCCGAACTCGAACTCCAGCGACTGCTCCCCGACCGCAAGGCGAAGGACCTCGAGGGCGTCGCCGACCTGCTGCGTCTCCTGGGGCCGCTGACCTCCGACGAGGTCGCCGCACGGTCGACCGCCGATCCGGCCCCCTGGCTCGACGAACTCGTGCGTGCGAAGCGGGCGCTCAGCGTGTCCTTCGCCGGTCGCGAATGGTGGACGGCCATCGAGGATGCGGCACGTCTGCGCGACGGGCTCGGGGTGCCGCTGCCCATCGGGGTTCCCGCCGCGTTCATCGAACCCGTCGACGATCCGCTCGCCGATCTGATCAGCCGGTACGCCCGCACCCACGGCCCGTTCACGATCACCGACGCCGCGGCCCGTTTCGGTCTCGGTTCGGCGGTGGCCCGCGACGTCCTGCAGCGGCTCGCACAGGGCAAGCGGGTGGTCGAGGGCGAGTTCCGCCCCGGCGCGACGGGCAGCGAATGGTGCGATGCCGAGGTCCTGCGACGTCTGCGCAGGCGCTCGCTGGCTGCGGCGCGTCAGGAGGTCGAGCCGGTCAGCACGGCGACGCTCGGCCGCTTCCTCCCGGCCTGGCAGCACGTCGGGGGCACACTGCGCGGTATCGACGGCGTCGCGACCGTCGTGGAACAGCTTGCCGGCGTTCCGGTTCCCGCGTCGGCACTCGAATCACTGATCCTGCCGTCGCGGGTGGCCGACTACTCCCCCGCCATGCTCGACGAACTCACGTCCACCGGTGAGGTGTTGTGGTCGGGGGCGGGCAGCATCTCCGGGAAGGACGGGTGGGTGTGCCTCCACCCCGCCGACGCCGCACCGCTCACGCTGACCACGCCCGCGGAATCGGACCTGTCCGACGTGCAGCGCCGGGTGCTCGACACGCTGTCCGGCGGCGGCGCGTTCTTCTTCCGGCAACTTGCGGACACCCTCGAGATGTCCGACGACAGCACGCTGGCCACCGCTTTGTGGGATCTGGTGTGGCTGGGCCACATCGGCAACGACACCCTTGCTCCGGTGCGCGCCCTGCTGTCGGACACGTCCAGGACCACCACGAGCCACCGGTCGCCACGACGTCCCCCGCGCGCCCGGGCGTATCGCAGTCTGACGGTCCCGGTGCGCACCGCACCGCCCACGGCCGGGGGACGGTGGTCGATTCTCCCCGCCGCCGAATCCGATGCCACGCTGCGGGCCAGCGCCACCGCCGAACTGCTGCTGGAGCGGTACGGGGTGGTGACCCGCGGGTCCGTGATGACCGAGAACGTTCCGGGCGGCTTCGCGCTGATGTACAAGGTGCTGGGCACGTTCGAGGACAACGGCCGCTGCCGGCGGGGACACTTCGTCGAGTCGCTCGGCGGTGCCCAGTTCTCCACTCCCCCCGTGGTGGACCGGCTCCGGAGCTACGGCGATTCGCTCGAGGGCAGGCACACCACACTGCCTGCCGTGACGCTCGCCGCCAGCGATCCCGCCAACCCGTACGGTGCGGCCCTGCCGTGGCCGCGGCGCGGCGACGACGCGCCCGCGCACCGGCCCGGACGCAAGGCCGGCGGACTGGTGGTGCTGGTGGAGGGCGAGCTGACCCTGTTCGTCGAACGCGGCGGACGCACCGTCCTCACGTTCACCGACGACCCGGGTGTGCTCCGCACCGCGGCCGTCACGCTCGCCGGGGTCGTCAAGCGCGGTGGGATCGACAGGATCGTGGTCGAGAAGGTGGACGGCGACACCATCCACGGCAGCGACTTCGCACCGATCCTGACCGAGGCCGGGTTCTCGCCCACTCCACGCGGTTTCCGGTTGCGAGCCTGACATGCCCGAAGGCGACACCGTCTGGCGCACCGCCAACTCGCTGCGCGACGCCCTCGAAGGCAAGGTGCTGACCCGGTGCGACGTGCGGGTCCCGCGGTACGCCACCGTCGACCTGTCCGGCCAGCTCGTCGACGAGGTGGTCAGCCGGGGAAAGCACCTCCTCATCCGGGTCGGCGACCACTCCATCCACACGCACCTGAAGATGGAGGGTGCGTGGCACATCTACGCGCCGGACTCGAGGTGGCGGCGTCCGGCGCACCAGGCGCGCATCGTGCTGGCCACCGAGGACCGGGTGGCGGTCGGGTTCTCGCTGGGCATCACCGAGATCCTCCAGCGTGACGACGAGGAGTTCGCGGTCGGCCACCTCGGCCCCGACCTGCTGGGGCCGGACTGGGATGCAGGCACGGCGGTCCGCAATCTGCGGGCGGCCGGCGAGCAGCCCATCGGTCTCGCCCTCACCGATCAACGCAATCTGGCCGGTCTCGGCAACGTGTACCGCAACGAAGTCTGCTTCCTCCGCGGCGTCCACCCGTACACTCCGGCGGCCGAGGTGACCGACCTGCCCGCAATGGTCACGCTCGCGCATCGCATGATTCACGCCGACAAGAACAACTCGATCCGTCACCGGCCGTGGGTGTACGGGCGGGCCGGACAACGGTGCCGCCGCTGCGGGACGGTGATCGAAGGCCACGACCTCGGCCGCCAGGAGATCTTCTTCTGCACGTACTGCCAACCGCCAAAAGTGGTTTAGCGGAGGACCGTCGTCGGCGGCCCGAGCGGCGGGGGTCGGCGCGTGCGCCTGCGGCCGAGCAGCCAGGCGGCACCGTCCGGCACCCACAGCACCGCGGCTGTGCCGATCGTCAGCAGATACGTGGGCGCGATCAGGGGCAGCAGGATGCAGCCCAGCAGGGCGACGGGAAAGTCTCTGCGCCACAACAGCGATAGCAGCACCGGCACCGCGAGCAGGAGGGCGGCCAGGCCTAAATGCGAGGTCGCCACGGCCCACGGCACGCCCACCACCCAGCACAGCATCCCGAGCACCTGGTGGGTGATCAGCAGGAACCGGACGACGTCGGTGAACGTCCAGAACCGGCCGACCTCGACGCCGACCCAGAAGATGCGGCTGCGGAACGGTCCGACGCCTTCGTCGAGCAGGGCGAGCCGGAACAGTTCGTCCGCGTGGCGTCGCAGCGTGTTTCCCTCCTGCCCCAGCGCGCTCGCACGTTTGCAGAGGTCGTCGTGCATGATCGCGGGAAGCAGTTGCCGGCCGTACGGCGTGAGCAGACCCTGCAGCGGCGCGGGGATCGACGCGAGATCCGTGCGGAGCAGGCACGGCATCGGGGCGCAGCCGGGCACCGTCACCACCGTGTCGCCGTGGACGTAGACGAATTCGCCGACGAGTTGGAAGAACTTGCGGTCGAGTACCCGGAGTTCGGGTTGCGGGCGAGTCGGATCGTCCACGGACACCTGGAACGGCATGCGCACCTCACTCGTGGCCGGCCTTGTTTGCCTCCACCACCAGAGTGACGCAATGCGCGACGAATTGCTCGCGCGACGCGGCAACAGTTCCGTCGAGATATCCGATGAACAGGGTCGTGAGGGCGCCCACCACTCCGACGGCGACGAGTTGCTTCGTCACCTCGTCGTCGACGGCGGAGAGCTGGTCGTGCACGAGTCCGACGAAGCCGGGCATCAGGTCGATGCCCCGCCTGCTCAGCGCGGGTTCGGACAAGGGCGCCAGCAGCAGGACGCGGCCCATGGCGGGATCGTCGACCATCAGCTTCACGAACGCGTCCACGGCCGCCTCGGCGCGCTCGCGTGCGGTCTCGGTGGACGCCACCGCCGCCACGAGCGCGGCCTGCGCCTCGTCTCCCACCGCGGTGTAGACCGCGCGCACGAATTCGTCCCGGTCCCGGAACGACTCGTAGAAGTACCGTTCGGTCAGCGATGCCGCACGGCAGACGGCGCGCACGTTCACGGCGGGCCCGTCCGCCGCACCGAGCAGGGCGACGCCCGCCCGCAGCAGCGAATTCCGACGTGCTTCCCGCCGGTCCTCCAGCGTCACTCTTCTCGCCCCAATCCTTGACTACACGTGTTGTCAGATCCTAGTCTGACAACGTGCGTAGTCACTTGAACGCGGACGGTACGCCCGTCCCGGCCTCCGCTCCCGTTCCCCTCGGCCCCGATTCGCTGACCTGGAAGTATTTCGGCGACTGGCGCGGAATGCTGCAGGGCGTGTGGGCCGGGTCGATGCAGAACATGCACCCCGGTCTCGGCGCCGGCGTCGAGGAACACTCCCGCTTCTTCGACGAGCGGTGGGAGCGGCTCTACCGGTCGCTGTACCCGATCGGCGGCGTCGTCTTCGACGGCGACCGCGCCCAGCAGACCGCGGAGCAGGTCCGGGGATACCACGACAACATCAAGGGAATCGACAAACACGGCCGCAGGTACCACGCCCTCGACCCCGACACGTTCTACTGGGCGCACGCCACGTTCTTCATGGGCACCATCCTCACCGGCGACAATTTCATGGGTGGCCTCACCGAAGACCAGAAGCGCCGCCTCTTCACCGAGCACATTCAGTGGTACCGCCTGTACGGGATGAGCATGCGCCCCGTCCCGGAGACGTGGGAGGCGTTTTGTGAGTACTGGGATCACATGTGCCGCAACGTGCTCGAGGACAACAAGGCCACCCGCGACGTCCTCGACCTGTCCGGGCTCGGCGCTCCCCCGTTCCTGTCGTGGCTGCCCGGCCCGGTGTGGGCGATCCTCCGCATCCCGGTGGCGAAAGGCTTCGTGTGGCTGACGGTCGGCATGTACGACCCATCGGTCCGCGACCTCCTCGGCTACCGCTGGACCACACGCGACGAGCGCCTGCACACTCTCGTCGGCCGCGCCGTGAGCGCCGTCTTCCGCCTCGTCCCCTGGCGGTACCGGTACCACCCGCGTGCCCGCGCCGGCTGGGACCGCGAGACCGGACGCGCCCCCACGCACGCGCCGCTCGTCCACACCCCGCGGCGCAATCTTCCCCCGGTCGACCGGCGCGACGACCCCCAGCACTACAGCCCGAAAGACTGAGTTCCCAGCGAGCTCACAGACAACGCCCACACTGCTCACGGGTTCCGGGACGACGCTGAATCACATGGAATTCATCGCTGTTTCAGCCCTCGTCGTCATGGCGCTCTCCGGGGTCGTCGCCGCACACGCACCGAAATCGCTCGTCCACACTCGCTGACCGCGTGCGCGTGGAATGCTCGGGGCCATGGAGTGGGACCTTCCGAAGCTCTTCAACCGCCCCGCGCAGCTAACCGACGCCCCGATCGACACCGAGCGTGTCGCCCGGCGCATCAGCGCCTACATCTACGGCAACATCCTCGTCCTCGCGGCGCTGATCCCCGTCACCAAGGCGCAGGAAACCGTCGGCATCGCGATCGTCGTCGGAGCCGCTCTGTCCACCTTCCTCGCGCACATATTCGCCGAGTCCGTCGGCCAGACACTGCGTCTCGACCGCACCCTCACCCGAGCCGAACGCAGCGGCGAACTCCGCGACAGCCTGCCCATCCTCACGTCGGCCGTCGTCCCCAGCATCATCCTGTGCACCGCGCTGATCGGCTGGCTCGAGCCGAGGACGGCGCAGTTGATCGCCGAGCTGGTGATGATCACCCGGATCGCGTCGATCAGTTACGTGATCAGCCATCTCCGCCGCGAGAAGGTCACGTCCGGCACCCACTGGGCGGCGATCGGCCTCGCCGCCGTCGCAGCGGCCGTCGTGGTGATCAAGGTATTTCTGACACACTGACCGGCGGTTCGAGCAGTTCGACCCGCGATTCCGGTGCTGCCGCCCGCAACGCGTCGGCGGACAGGTCGTCCGGCTGCGCCTGCGACTGCACCTCCGCCTCCACCCGCGCCTGGTACGTCTTCACCTCGCGGTCGATGTCGTCGGCGTCCCAGCCGAGGACCGGAGCCACCAGTTGCGCCACCTGCTCGGCGCAGTTCACACCCCGATGCGAGTACTCGATCGCGATGCGGGTGCGCCGGGCGAGGATGTCGTCGAGATGCAGCGCACCCTCCGCCGCCGCCGCGTACACGACCTCGACCTGCAGGTAGGCGGGCGCGTCGGTGAGGGGCTGGAGAAGTTCCGGCTTCTCGGACGCCAGGTCGAGCACCTCGCCGATCAGCGAGCCGTAACGGTCCAGCAGGTGCTTCACCCGATACGGGTGCAGCCCGTACAGCTGGCCGAGGTGCACGGTCTGGTTGACCAGCGCGAAGTACCCGTCCGCACCCACGAGCGGCACCTTCTCGGTGATGGACGGCGCCATCCGCGCCGGAATGTCCTCGGCCGCGAGATCCACGGCGTCCTCGGCCATCACACGGTAGGTGGTGTACTTGCCGCCCGCGATGGCGACGAGGCCCGGTGCCACGCGCGCGACGGCGTGCTCGCGCGACAGCTTCGACGTCTCGTCGCTCTCCCCGGCGAGCAGCGGACGCAGACCGGCATAGACACCGTCGATGTCGTCGTGGGTCAGCGACGTCACCAGCACCTTGTTGACGTGACCGAGGATGTAGTCGATGTCGGCCTTGGTGGCCGCCGGATGCGCGAGGTCGAGGTTCCAGTCCGTGTCGGTGGTGCCGATGATCCAGTGACTGCCCCACGGGATGACGAACAGCACCGACTTCTCGGTGCGGAGGATGATCGCGGCGTCGCTGACGATCCGGTCGCGGGGCACCACGATGTGGACGCCCTTGGACGCGCGGACGCGGAACCGGCCGCGTTGCCGCGACAGCGCCTGGATCTCGTCGGTCCACACCCCGGTCGCGTTGATGACGACGTGCGCCTTCACGTCGGCGGTGCGCCCGTCCTCGCAGTCCCGGATGCGCACCCCGGACACCCGGTCCGCCTCCCGCAGGAAACCGACCACCTGCGTCGACGTCCGCACGACCGCACCGTAGTGGGCGGCGGTGCGGGCGACGGTCATGGTGTGCCGGGCGTCGTCGACGACGGTGTCGTAGTACTGGATGCCGCCGGACAGCGAGTTGCGCTTGAGCCCGGGCGCCATCCGCAGCGCACCCGCGCGGGTCAGATGCTTCTGCGGTGGAACCGATTTGGCGCCGCCCATCCGGTCGTAGAGGAAGATGCCTGCCGCCATGTAGGGCCGCTCCCACAGCCTGTGGGTGATCGGGAACAGGAACTTGAGCGGCTTCACCAGGTGCGGCGCGAGGGTGGTCAGCGACAGCTCACGCTCCCGGAGCGCCTCCCGGACCAGTCCGAACTCGAGCTGCTCGAGATAGCGCAGCCCGCCGTGGAACATCTTCGACGAGCGACTCGACGTTCCGGACGCGTAGTCGCGCGCCTCCACCAACGCCACCTTCAGCCCGCGGGTGGCCGCGTCCAGGGCCGCACCGGCACCGACCACACCACCGCCGATCACGACGACGTCGAACTGTTCGGTCTGCAGCTCGTCCCAGGCGGCATCGCGCTGCCGGGGACCGAGGAACTGCACACCAGGCTGACTACTCAACTCGGGCTCCTGTGAGATGACGACGGATTCATGCCCAGGCTAGTAGCTTCATGCGTGTGATTCAGTACATCGCCGCGATAGACCAGGGCACCACCTCCAGCCGCTGCATGATCTTCGATCACGACGGCGCCGTGGTGAGCGTCGCCCAGAAGGAACACGAGCAGTTCTTTCCGCGCGCAGGCTGGGTGGAGCACGACCCGCAGCAGCTGTGGATCAACACCCGCGAGGTGGTGGCGTCCGCGCTCGCGAAGGCCGACCTCACCAAACGCGACATCGCCGCGATCGGCATCACCAATCAGCGCGAGACGGCGGTCGTGTGGGACCGGAACACCGGAGAACCCGTGTACAACGCCATCGTCTGGCAGGACACGCGCACCGACGAGCTGTGCACGCAGCTCGGCGGCGACGAGGGCCCGGGCCGCTACCAGAAGCGCACCGGTCTACCGCTGTCCACGTATTTCTCGGGGCCGAAGGTCCGCTGGATTCTCGACAACGTCGACGGCGCCCGCGAGAGGGCGGAGGCGGGTGAGCTCTGCTTCGGCACGATCGACAGCTGGATTCTGTGGCACATCACCGAGGGCACCCACGTGACGGATGTCACCAACGCGTCCCGCACTCTGTTGATGAATCTCGAGACCCTCGACTGGGATCCGGAGATCTGCGCCGATTTCGGCATCCCGATGTCGATGCTGCCGGAGATCCGCAGCTCGTCAGAGATCTACGGCGTCGGACGCGAACGGGGAACGCTGCCGGGAGTGCCCGTCGCGGGGATCCTCGGCGATCAGCAGGCCGCGACGTTCGGGCAGGCCTGCCTGTCCGAAGGCGAAGCGAAGAACACGTACGGGACCGGGAACTTCCTGCTGCTCAACACGGGAACCACACCCGTGCACAGCAAGCACGGCCTTCTCACCACCGTCTGCTACAAGATCGGCGACGCACCTGCCGTCTACGCGCTCGAGGGGTCCGTGGCCGTCACCGGTTCGCTGGTGCAGTGGCTGCGCGACAACCTGGGAATCATCAGTTCGGCCAAGGACATCGAGGATCTGGCGAAGTCCGTCGACGACAACGGCGGCGCCTACTTCGTGCCCGCGTTCTCCGGGTTGTTCGCCCCCCGCTGGCGGCCCGACGCCCGCGGGGCGATCGTCGGGCTCACCCGGTTCGTGAACAAGGGCCACCTCGCCAGGGCCGCCCTCGAGGCCACCGCGTATCAGACCCGTGAGGTGATCGAGGCAATGCGCGCCGATTCGGGCGTCGAACTCGCCTCGCTCAAGGTGGATGGCGGCATGGTCGTCAACGAGACGCTCATGCAGTTCCAGTCCGACATCCTCGCGGTGCCCGTCATCCGGCCCGTCGTCAACGAGACGACGGCGCTGGGCGCCGCGTACGCCGCGGGCCTGGCCGTCGGCTTCTGGGAGAGCGAGGACGACATCCGCGCGAACTGGGCCGTCGACAAGACCTGGGAGCCCGGGATGGACGAGGCCGAGTGCACCCGGCTGTACGCCGAGTGGAACAAGGCGGTCGAGCGGACCTACGACTGGGCGTGATCGGCGTACGCGTCGCCGAGCCTCGCCGCCGCACCCGTCAGCACGTCTTCCGAACAGGTCGCGAAGCACAGCCGCAGAGCGCTCCGGTGCTCCGCGGCGACGCCGAACGCCGATCCGGGGACGAAGGCCACGCCGTGCTCGACGGCGGTCTGCAGCAGCGCCGCCGTGTCGACGTCGGCGCTTGTGAACTCGGTCCAGCAGAACATTCCGCCCACGGCCGAGGATACGCCGGCGCGGTCGCCGAACGTCGAGGCGACACCGTCGGCGAGTGCCCGGGCCCGGGATCCGTAGCGGGCGCGCAGCATCTCCAGGTGCAGGTCCAGCCACGACTCGTCCGACAGCAGTCCGGCGGCGATCTGGTGGGTCAGTGACGAACCGCAGAGGTCCGCACCCTGCTTGAGCAGTTCGACGGCCTCGCACACCCGCCGGTCGCCGTGCAGCCATCCGACCCGCAGCGCGGGTGCCAGGATCTTCGAGGCGCTCGACAACCGGATCACCCGGTCCGACAGCGCCGCGACGGGCGCGGGCGGCGGCCCGTCGAAGAAGAGTTCGCCGTACGGGTCGTCCTCGATCACCCAGAAGCCGAAGCGATCGGCCAGTGCGGCGAGGTGTTCCCGGCGACCGGCCGCCAGGACGACGCCGCGCGGGTTGTGGAAATTGCTCACCGTGTGGACGACCGTGGGCCGCAGTCCGGTCTCGAGCATGCCCTGCAGGGCGGCGGTGTCGATGCCGTCGGCGTCGAGTGGGACGGACCGGACGTCGGCCTCCGCGGCACGGAACACCTGCAGCGCTCCGGTGTATGCGGGTTCCTCGACGATCACGACGTCGCCGGGGTCGAGCAGCACCTGTGCGAGCAGGCTCAGCGCCTGCTGCGAGCCGTGCGTGACGACGACGTCTGCGGCGTCGAGCGGCCGGCCGATCTTCGCGCCCTCGCGGGCGGCGAGCACGTCGCGGAGCTTGCGCAGCCCGGTGGTCTCGCCGTACTGGACGGACGCCGGATCCGCGAGCGCGAGTTCGGCTTCCTTCCGGATCCGTTCCCGCGGAATGAATTCGGGATCCGGCAGCCCGCCCGCGAGACTGACCACGTCGGGCCGGGCGGTGAGGGTGAGAAGGTCACGGATGGCGGAGCTGTGCAGCCCCTCCATGCGGCGGGCAAGTGATTGCGGCATGTCGACTCCCAGGAGGCACGTCAAAGCGGAGATCAGGTGAGGAACACCCTGTCCGTCCTGGGTCTGCGGGGCGGGAGAGCGCCGAGGCACGGCCGATGATTTCGGACCGTGCCTCGACTATCTCACCGCGGGAGCCACTATGTGAAATGCGATTCTCACATTTCGGGATCAGTCCAGGTCGTCGTGCCGCATCAGCTGGCGAGCCGCCTCGGTGATCGACCCCGTCAGCGACGGGTACACCGAGAACGTCGCGGCGAGATCATTGACGGTGAGGTTGTTCTGGACGGCGATCGCGATGGGCAGGATCAGCTCCGACCCGTTGGGGGCCACCACCACGCCGCCGATCACCACACCGGTGGCCGGACGGCAGAAGATCTTCACGAAACCGCGGCGCAGCCCGGACATCTTCGCGCGCGGGTTGGTGTTGAGCGGGAGCATGACGGTGCGGGCCGGGACCTCGCCGTCGTCGATCGCGGCCTGGCTGACGCCGACGGTGGCGATCTCGGGGCGGGTGAACACGGCCGACGCCACCGTCTTCAGCTTGATGGGGCTGACGCCCTCACCGAGCGCGTGGTACATCGCGATGCGGCCCTGCATGGCGGCGACCGACGCCAGCGGCAGCAGGCCGGTGCAGTCACCCGCGGCGTAGATCCCGGACACCGGCGTCCGCGACACCCGGTCCACGCGCAGGTATCCGCCCTTGTCGAGCTCGATGCCGACCTTCTCCAGCCCGAGGCCCTGCGTGTTGGGCACCGAACCGACGGTCATCAGGGCGTGGCTGCCCTCGACGGTGCGGCCGTCCGCGAGGACGACGACGATGCCGTCCTCGGTGCGCTTGACGGCGTCGGCCCTGGCGTGCTTGACGAGGGTGACGCCGCGTTCGGCGAGGACGTCCTCGAGAACGAGGGCGGCGTCGGCGTCCTCACCGGGCAGGACGCGGTCGCGGCTGGACACCAGGGTGACCTTGACACCCATCTCGGTGTAGGCGGACACGAACTCGGCACCGGTCACACCGGAACCGACGACGACGAGGTGCGTGGGCAGCTCGTCGAGGTCGTAGAGGTCGCGCCACGTCAGGATCCGCTCGCCGTCCGGCTCCGCCCCGGGGATCACCCGGGGGCTCGCGCCTGTGGCAATGAGGACGACGTCGGCGTCGAGCGTCTTCTTCTCGCCGTTCTCAAGGGTCGCACACACCTGATGCGACGCCATGCCGAGCCGCTGGTCGGTGAGCTCGGCGGTGCCCGACAGCAGTTCGACACCCACGGTCTGCAGCCGCGTGCGGATGTCGGAGGACTGCGCCTGGGCGAGGCTCTTCACACGGGCGTGGATCTTCGGCAGGGCGACCGTGGCCTGCTCGGGATCGAGCGCAATCCCCAGGTCGGTGGCGCGCCGCATGTCGGTGCGCACTCCGGTGGAGGCGATGAAGGTCTTGGACGGCACGCAGTCGAACAGAACGCAGGCGCCGCCCACCCCGTCCGAATCGATCAAGGAGACGGAGGCGCCGTGCTGTGCGGCCACCAACGCTGCCTCGTATCCGGCAGGCCCGCCACCAATGATCACGATTCGGGTCATCTGTCCTCCAATTCACCTGTCGACCGGGGTCTCCGGCCAGCTTTTCCTACGATCGCAGCGCGTCGTGTCGTGCACTGCATGCAACAGATTACTAGCCACCGTTTAGGCTTGCCGCCGTGTCGATCTATGCCGCCTACGGGTCCAACATGCATCCCGAGCAGATGTTGCAGCGCTGCCCTCATTCGCCGATGGCGGGGACGGGCTGGCTGCACGGCTGGCGACTGACGTTCAGTGGCGGGGACATCGGCTGGGAGGGCGCACTCGCCACCGTGGTCGAGGACCCCGATTCCAAGGTGTTCGTCGTGCTGTACGACGTCCCCGAGGAGGACGAGGTCAGCCTCGACCGATGGGAGGGCTCCGAACTCGGCATCCACCGCAAGATCCGCGTCCGCGTGGACACCGTCGGCGAACCGGAACTCGCCTGGTTGTACGTGCTCGACGCGTACGAGGGCGGCCTGCCGTCGGCCCGCTACCTCGGGGTGATGGCCGACGCCGCGGAGATCGCCGGGGCCCCCGCCGACTACGTGCGCGACCTGCGTACCCGCAACAGCCGCAACGTCGGACCGGGCACCGAATAGCACCGCCTGTCAGAACCGCCTGGTGCTGCGCCTCAGCCCAGCACCAGGCTCGACAGCACCCGCACCCCGACGCCGAGCGCCCGCTCGTCCAGATCGAACGTGGGCTGGTGGATGTCGAGTTGCTCGCCGACGCCCGACCAGACGCCGAGCCGGGCCATCGCGCCGGGCACCTCTTCGAGATACCAGGAGAAGTCCTCGCCGCCGCCCGACTGCGGCGTGTCGGCGAGGGCGTCCGGGCCGACGGTGCGGATCGCGTCCTCGAACATGCGCGTCGACACCTCGTCGTTGACGACGGGCGGGACGCCGCGGCGGTAGTTCAGCTGATACCGCACCCCGGTGGGCGCCAGGAGTCCGTGGACGATCTCCCGGACCAGCGGCTCGAGCATCTCCCACGTCTCGTGATCGCCGGTCCGCACGGTGCCGGTCATCATGCCGGTCTGCGGGATGGCGTTCGGGGCCCGGCCGGCGCTCACGGCGCCCCACACCATGACGGTGCCGGTCCGCGGGTCGATCCGCCTGCTGAGCATGCCCGGCAGTCCGGTGACGACGGTTCCCAGTGCGAACACGAGGTCGGTGGTCAGGTGCGGACGCGACGTGTGGCCGCCCGGCGAGTCGAGCACGACCTCGATCGTGTCGGCCGCGGACGTGATCGCGCCGAGTCGCACCCCGACCCGCCCGGCCGCGAGCCGCGGATCGCAGTGGAGGGCGAAGATCCGCGACACACCCTCGAGCCGTCCGGCCGCGACGACCTCCAGCGCACCGCCCGGCATGACCTCCTCGGCCGGCTGGAAGATGAGCCGGACACCCACCGGCAGGTCGGGGATCTCGCTGAGGGCGAGACCGGTTCCCAGCAGGATGGTGGTGTGCGCGTCGTGCCCGCACGCGTGCGACACGCCCGGCACCGTCGACGAGTACGTGGCACCGGTGAGTTCCTGGAGCGGGAGCGCGTCCATGTCGGCGCGCAACGCGATGCGGGGACCGTCCGACGGCCCGAGATCGCACGTGAGCCCCGTTCCCCCGGGCAGCAGTTCGGGTGACAGTCCCGCCGCGGCCAGGCGGGTCGCCACGAATTCCGTCGTCGCGTACTCGTGTCGCGCGAGTTCGGGATTGGCGTGGATGTGCCGCCGCCACTGGGACAGTTCGTCGGTGTGAGCGAGAATCCATTTGTCGACTGCCGCGTTCACCGGCGATCAACTCCTTCCAACAGCCGCACCCGCTGTTCGTCGTCCGTCGCAGCGCGAACCGCCGTGCGAGCCAGGGCAATCGCTCCGTCGATCACGGCCAGGTCGGCGGATTCGGTGATGCACGCCGCCGCGAACTGCGGCTGATGCGTCACCGCACCTCCCGAGTCGAGGCCGATGATCGGGTGAATTCCGGGCAGGACGTTGGTGACGTTGCCCATGTCGGTGCTGCCCAGCGGGCGGACACCTTCCCATTCGAGCGGCAACGGCGTCCGTCCCATGTCGAGGATCTGCTCCCGGTACGTCGCCACCAGCCAGGGGTCCGGTGTCAGTTCCGTGTACGTGGGCGACACCGTGCGGATCTCGTGGGTACACCCGGTGGCGAGTGCCCCGGCCGCGAAGCACGCTTCCGCGCGGGCCGTCAGCTCGGACAGCGCCCACGCCGTCTCGGCGCGCAGGTAGTACAGCATTTCGGAGCGGGCGGGAACGATGTTGGGCGCGGTGCCGCCGTCGGAGACGATGCCGTGGATCTGCTGTCCCGGCGAGAGATGTTGGCGCAGCAGGCCGATACCGACCTGGGCGACGGTCGCGGCGTCGGCGGCGTTGCGCCCGAACTCCGGCGCCGCCGAGGCGTGCGCTTCGCGGCCGTTGAACGTGACCGCGATGTCGGCCAGCGCGAGCGACGTCGCTCCTGTGATGTCGATCGGACCCGGATGCACCATCAGTGCGGCCGCGACCCCGTCGAAGACACCCTTCTCGAGCATGGCGATCTTCCCGCCGCCGCTCTCCTCCGCGGGCGTCCCGATGACCCGCACCGTGATCCCGAGCCGTTCGGCCACCGTGGCGAGCGCGACTCCGGCGCCGACCGCGGACGCCGCGATGATGTTGTGCCCGCACGCGTGCCCGATCTCCGGCAGCGCGTCGTATTCGGCGCAGATGCCGATGACGAGGTCGCCGCTGCCGAATGTGGCGTCGAACGCCGTCGGCAGGTCCGCGATGCCCGTGCGCACGTCGAACCCGCTGCGTTTGAGCAGTTCGGTGATCTTCGCGACGCTCCGGAACTCCTCGAACGCGAGTTCCGGTTCGCTGTGGATCGAATGGGACAGCGCGATCAGATCGGTCTCGATTGACCTGACCGCCGCCTCGACATCCGCATTCACGTGCTCATTCTCTCACCCGAAGCTGAAGTTGCTCTTGTCCGTCGCCGTGGCGAGCGCGGCGAGGGCGTCGTGATGGATTCCGCGCTTGATCCCGGCCAGGTTGGCGCCGCGGGTCGCGGTGAGCGCGGCGGCCCGTGTCACAGCGGCGGAGAGGACGGCGTCCCCCTCCTCGATCTGGTCGACGATGCCCGCGGCGAGCGCGTCGGAACCGCCGTAGCGGCGACCGGTCGTCATCGCCTCGACCGCGGTCTGCTTGGGCAGGCGCGTGTTCAGGAGCGCAGACATCCCGACGGTGAACGGCATGTTCAGCGACACCTCGGGAAGGCAGTAGAAGCCGCGGTCGGCGCGCATCGCCCGGAAGTCGTGCGACGTGGCGAGCATTGCGCCGGCACCGAAAGCGTGCCCCTGGACGGCGGCGACGGTGGCCATCGGGAACGCGAGCAGGCGGCTGTAGATCGTGTGCACGCGGTCGAGGTAGTCCGGGAGCTTGTCCGTGTTGGTAAAGATCCACGTGGTGTCCAGACCGTTCGTGAAGAATTTGCCCGTCGCGGTCGTCACCAGCGCTGCGGGACCCTCGTGGGCTTCGACCTCGTCGAGCGCGGCGTGGGTGGCGTCGATCCAATCCGGGTGGAAGCGGTTCTCGTTGTCCGTCTCGCCCTCGGTACCGAGGTACAGGATGAATACGTCGCCGTCGCGATCGAGATAGGGCATGAGTGGAAGACTATCGCCTCATGGGAACGCCAGACGCCGCGGCCGCCGCGCTCGCCGCGCACACGAACTGCGCCGAACACTCGATCGCCGTCGTCCTCGGATCGGGGTGGAATGCCGCCGCCGACCGGTTCGGCGAATCACTCTGCACCGTCCCGATGGCCGACCTCCCGGGGTTCACCCCGCCGTCCGCCGCGGGACACGCCGGAACGATCCGCTCCGTGGAGGTGGGCGGCAAACGGATCCTCGTCCTGCTCGGCCGCACCCACGCCTACGAGGGCCATCCGCTGTCGTCCGTCGTCCACCCGGTGCGCACGGCCATCGCCGCCGGGGCGTCGACCGTCATCCTGACGAACGCCGCAGGCGGGATCCGCGAGGACTTCACCGTCGGACAGCCGGTGCTGATCAGCGATCACCTCAACCTCACGGCCCGGTCACCACTCGTGGGCGCCGAGTTCGTGGACCTCGTCGACGCGTACGACCCCGAACTGCGGGCCCTCGCCCGCGACATCGACGGTTCGCTCAGCGAAGGCGTCTACGCCGGTCTGCCGGGCCCGCACTACGAGACCCCGGCCGAGATCCGCATGCTGCGGACGATCGGCGCCGACCTCGTCGGCATGTCCACGGTCCACGAGACGATCGCAGCGCGGGCGCTCGGCGCCCGGGTCCTCGGGATCTCGATGGTGACGAACCTCGCGGCGGGCATCACCGGCGAGCACCTGAACCACGAGGAGGTCCTCGCCGCCGGCCGGGCGTCCGCCGATCGCATGGGCGGGCTCCTGCGAGAACTGGTGGAGCGCTTGTGAACGATCCGATCGCGGACTGGATCGACGCCGACCCCGACCCCGGCACGCGGGCGGAACTCGCGAACCTGTCCGCCGACGAGCTCGCCGACCGCTTCGCCGCGCCGCTGAGTTTCGGGACCGCAGGACTGCGCGGGCCGGTGCGGGCGGGCCCGAACGGCATGAACCTCGCCGTCGTGATTCGCACGACCGCCGGGCTGGGCGCATGGCTGAAAGATCGCTGCCTGGGCGGCTCCACCGTCGTCGTCGGGCGCGACGCGCGGCACGGATCGGAGAAGTTCGCCGTCGCCGCCGCGGAAGTGCTGGCGGGCGCGGGATTCTCGGTCGTCCTCCTCCCCCGGCCCCTGCCCACCCCGATCGTCGCGTTTGCGGTCCGCCGCCTCCGGGCCGCCGCCGGCGTGCAGATCACCGCCTCCCACAATCCCGCCGCCGACAACGGGTACAAGGTCTACCTCGACGGCGGCGCCCAGTTGATCTCGCCGTCCGACCGGGAGATCGAGGCGGCGATCACAAGGATCGGGCGGGCGGATCTCGTTCCCCGGATCCCGGTGACCCCGGCGTCCGAGGAACTCCTCGACCGTTACGTCGACCGGGTCGCGTCCCTGCCGAGGGGCGGGTCGCGATCCGTGCGGATCGCGCTCACCGCCATGCACGGCGTCGGCGGCGAGACCGCGCTCGCCGCACTGAAATCCGCCGGGTTCACCGACGTCCACACCGTCGCCGCGCAGTTCGACCCCGACCCGGACTTCCCGACCGTCGAGTTCCCCAATCCCGAGGAGCCGGGCGCTTCGGACGCCGTACTCGCGCTCGCCGCAGACGTCGACGCCGACCTCGCGCTGGCCCTCGACCCCGACGCGGACCGATGCGCGGTCGGTGTACGCGGGCCGGACGGCTGGCGGATGCTCCGCGGAGACGAGACGGGGGTCCTGCTCGGCGACCACGTCCTCGCATCCGCCCCGGCGGATTCACTCGTCGCGACGACGATCGTCTCGTCGGCACTCCTCGGGAAGCTCGCCGCGGCCCGCGGCGCCCGCTTCGCCCGGACTCTCACCGGCTTCAAGTGGCTCGTCCGGGCGGGCGAGGGTCTCGTGTACGCATACGAGGAGGCGATCGGTCACTGCGTCGACCCGGAGTCGGTGCGCGACAAGGACGGTATCTCCGCGGCGGTGGTGGCCGCCGACCTCGCGGCCACCCTGCGGGCGGACGGGGCGACACTCCTCGACCGGCTGGACGAGTACGCGCTCGAATTCGGGTTGCACGCCGGAGACCAGGTGTCGCGCCGCGTCACCGACCTCGCCGACATCACCGCGATGATGCGCCGGCTGCGGGCGGACCTGCCGGCCGAACTGGCCGGTGAGCCCGTCGAGGCCACCGATCTGGCGGAACTGCGCGGGCAGTCCCGGACCGACGCCGTCGTCCTCGCCGGGTCGACGGTCCGGGTGGTCGTGCGCCCCTCCGGGACCGAACCCAAGCTCAAGTGCTACCTGGAGGTGGTCGTCCCGGTGCCGGATCGGTCGGCGCTACCCACGGCGCGCGAGACGGCCGCGACGCGGTTGAACCTGTTGCGCGAGTTCGCCGAAGCCCTGTAGCCGAGGCGTCAGCGCGGCCCGAACTGGCGGTCACCGGCGTCGCCGAGGCCGGGCACGATGAACGCGTCCCCGTTCAGTCCCTCGTCGACTGCCGCGGTGACGAGTCGCACGGGATGGCCGGACGCCGTGAGGGCGGCAACCCCTTCGGGCGCCGCGACGACGCACACGGCGGTGACGTCCGTGGC
The DNA here is from genome assembly GCF_017068375.1 of Rhodococcus koreensis. NCBI lineage: Bacteria > Bacillati > Actinomycetota > Actinomycetes > Mycobacteriales > Nocardiaceae > Rhodococcus > Rhodococcus koreensis. The sequence goes on along the minus strand of NZ_CP070609.1, from coordinate 7,533,440 downwards.
GCCGCGGGCGACGAGCAGGTCGATCGTGTGCACCATCGAACCGCCGGTGGCCAGCATGGGGTCGAGGACGTACACCGGGATGCCGGACAGGTCCGCGGGGAGCGACTCGAGATACGGCACCGGCAGATGCGTATCTTCGTCGCGGGCCATGCCGACGAAACCGACTCGCGCCTGCGGGATCAGGCTGCTGGCCTGCTCGACCATGCCCAGCCCGGCGCGCAGGACAGGAACGAGTAGCGGCGGATGGCTGAGCCGCACCCCGTCGGTGGTCGCGATGGGGGTGACCACGTCGAACGTGTCGACCGGAGCCTCGCGCATCGCCTCGTACACCAGCATGTGCGTCAGCCTTCGCAAGGCGGCACGAAATGTGGCATTGTCGCTGCGCGCATCGCGCATCGTGGTCAGGAGGACTGCTGCGAGCGGGTGGTCGACGACGTGCGTGTTCATGCTCGAAGAATAAGGGGGCGCGCGTCGAGATTTCGCAGGAGCGCAATTCTCGGCGAATCGGGGGGTGGAACCGGATCGGTGTCCCCCCGCGTCCAATATGGTGACCGGTTTGACGTCCTCTCGGCCGTGAACGACCGAGATTCCCCTCGGGACTCACGTCTCGAGGTTCCTGTTTCACCGACAGTCGCCGCCCCACACGTTATGTGCGGGGCGGTCTCACACCGTCTCCGCAGGCTGCCACCGTCAGTCCGACGGCCAAAATGTTCTTCGCAGCGTTCACATCGCGGTCGTGGACGGCGCCGCAGCGGCACGTCCACTCCCGCACGTTCAGCGGCATCGCCCCGGCGATTGCCCCGCACACCGAGCAGGTCTTCGACGACGGACAGAACCGGTCGATCGCCACCACCCGGCGCCCGTACCAGTCGGCCTTGTACTCGAGCATCGACCGGAACTCGGACCACCCCGCATCCGAGATCGCCCGAGACAACGACCGATTCTTCACCATGTTCCGCACACTCAGATCGTCGATGGCGATCACTTGATTTTCGCGCACCAGTCGAGTGGAGAGTGTGTGCAGATAATCGCGGCGCCGATCGGCGATCCGGCCATGAATCTTCGCGACCTTCAGTCGGGCCTTGGCCCGGTTCCGGGACCCCTTCTGCTTCCTGGCCAGCACATGCCTTCGCCAGCCGCTCACGATCCGTGCGTTCATGGCGCGGGTTGGTGATCTTCTCCCCCGTCGAGAGTGTGTAGAGGCTGGTGATCCCGGCATCGAGCCCGACCACCCGATCGGTCGGCTCGAGTTCGCTGATGGTGTCCTCGACGAGGATCGAGATGTGGTACTGACCGCGGGCATTGCGCGACACCGTCACCTGCGACGGCACGGCCCCCTCAGGTAAGGGCCTCGACCACCGAATGTCCAGGGGTTCGGACTGCTTGGCCAACCGGATCTGCCCGCCGCGGTAGGTGAAGCAGTTCGAGTAGTAGGTCGCCGAATCCTTCGACTGGCCCTTCCTCTTGAATTGCGGGTAGCGGGTCTGCTTGCGCCAGAACTTCTCGAACGCGCCCTGCAACTGCCGCAGCGATTCCTGCAGCGGCCCCTTCGACGGCTCCGCCAACCACGCGGTCTCGGGGTCCCGCTTCCATCCGGTGAGCATCTTCGAGGTGTCCGCGTAGGTGACCCGTCGCTGCTCCTGCGACCAGGCACGCGTCCGCTCGGCCAACGCCCGGTTGTAGACATACCGGGTGCACCCGAACGTCTGAGCAAGCTGTTCGGCCTGCACCGCAGTCGGATAGAAACGGTACTTGAACGCCCGCTTCACCACCCTCCCCGCCATAACCCAGACACTAGCCACACAGTCCGACAAAACCAGATCGGCTATCCCGGACCTGAAGGACCGGGTTTGCGCCGAAAGACTCACGGATCAAATCCGACTGGGGGGATGACGATGAACGACTTGAGGGCGGATACCGCGAGTATTGCCGAGTTCGCCGCCATAGCCGCGACCATGTCCGTGGAGATGCAGGCCGCGGGTCTCGGGGCCGCCGCCGCGGGACCGCTGCTGCTCGGTCCGGTCTTCGGGGTGATCGGCCGGCGATTTCGTCGCCGCCTTCGCGACAGCGCACGCCGCGCACCTGGCCTCCATCGAGAAGCTGTCCGGCGTGCTCGGCGGAATCAGCGCGACCGCGCTCGCGAATGCCGCCGCGTACGAGGGCACCGAGGCGGCCACCACGGCCGCGCTCGCCGCGGACGCGGTCGGGCTGGAGGCCTGACCGTGATCCCCATCGACCTCCTCACCCGCCCGATCCTCGATCTGCTCGGCGCGTTCGGCAGCGGAGTCCTTCCCGCAGGCGGACCCGCCGACGCCCTGCGCGCGTCCTCGATCGCCATCGACGCGGTGCACGACACCGGGCGCACAGGCATCAGCTCGATCTACGGCGACTGGCAGGGCAAGGGCGGCACCGGTGCGATCGTGAAGACCGAGGAGGCGCAGCGTGCGACGGTCGCGGTCTCCGATCGCGGCAACGACATGGCTGCCGTCGTCGCCGAGGCCTCCGAGATCGTCCGGGCAGGAATGCTGCAGTTGCAGGAGATCCTGCAGTCGTTCATCTCCCTCGCGGTCGCGGCCGGACCCGCCCTCGTCACCCCGCCCGGTCAGGCGATGATCGTCGCGGCGGCACTCGACCACCTCGGCCGGGCCACCGCGGTCGTCGCGAAGGTGCGGGCCGAACTCGCCGAGCAGACCGGTAAGATGGTCACCCTCACACCGGCCGAAGACATCCCGTCCGCGCCCGCCGCCACCGCACCCGCGAGCACGACCGCAGCGAGCACGGCGCCCGCCTCCGCGGCCCCCGTCGCACCCGCGGCTCCGACGTGGTCGGCCGTGCGGCGTCCGGGTTCGTGAGTTCCTCGGGTTCGTCGCCGATGTCGGGCCTGACGAGCATCTCCGCCCCGGCCACGCACTCGTCGGGCGGATGCGCGGCGGGCGGATTCCCTCACGGGCAGATCGGGAGGAGCCGGTCAGGCGCCGTCCACCTCGGATCCCGCCCACGGCGGCGAGGGCGTCGAGGTGGTCCTGCCCGACGGCAGCACCGCCGTCGCCCCCAACAAGGCAAGGAGGCGGCCGACGCCGTCCGCAACGCGCTGTCGCAGCAGGGTGTCCCGTACGTCTGGGGCGGGACGTCGCCCGGCGAGGGCCTCGACTGCAGCGGGCTGACGCAGTGGGCGTACGGCGAAGCGGGCGTGGGTCTTCCGCGCCTGGCGCAGGAGCAGAACGTCGGCACCGCCGTCGACCCGGGCGACCTGATGCCCGGCGACCTCGCCGTGTGGGACGGCCACGTGGCGATGGTGATCGGCAACGGCCAGCTCGTCGAGGCCGGTGATCCCGTGCAGGTCGGTCCGATCCGAACCAGCAACAGCGGCATGGGCTTCTACGGCTTCTACCGACCCACGGAATGACAGGAATCATGTTTCCCCCCACCCCGCCCCCGGCCGGCATCACGGCCGCAGTCAGCAATCGCTCCGGCACCGTCTCGGTCCGGACCACCGAGCAGGGTTTGCCGCTCGAACTCCGCATCGATCCGCGCGAACTCCGCTACGGCGGCCAGCGGCTCGCGGACGAGATCCTGACGCTCTGCAGGCGCTCGGCGATGGAGGCCGGCGCGCGCCGCCGCGACGAACTCGCCCGTGACGGCATGCCCGCCGAGATCCTCGACAAGCTCGGGCTGCCCACACGCGCCGACGTCGCCGCCGCGCAGGCGATCGAGGACGAGGAAGAACCCACCCCGACGAGCTGGATGCGACCACTGTGAGCGAACACGACATGGATGCGATCGTCGGCCGGGCCACCGAACAGGTGAACCTGCTCGAGGAGGCCCTCGCCGGGCTGCAGTCGATCGCGGCGCGGGCGTCGAGCGAGTCCGATCAGGTGACGGCCGAGGTCGACGGGAACGGCACGTTGACCGGTCTGTGGATGGACGACTCCATCTCGAGCCTCGACGCCCGCACCCTCGCGGCCATGATCACGAGTACCACCCAGGAGGCGGCCCGGCTCGCCACCGAACAGCGGACCCGGGTCATGGCGGCGCTGCAGGACGGGTTCGGGAGGGTGTGACCCTCACTGTCCGGCGAAGTCGCGGACCGTGGCGTGCCGGGTCGAAGGTTCCGGGGAGCGTCGCCGACCGCGTCGCGGCCGCTGCGGCACGGCGGCGACGGGCGTCGGAAACGGTCCGCACACAGCCCGGGTATAACTTTGGCCGCGGGGTCGATAGGCTTCGCGCCATGGCTGGAGACATCGTCCCGATCGAACTCGGTCTCACCGACGGCGACCTCGTGACACTGTGGGCACCACGGTGGCGTGAAGGCGACGACGAGTGGGAAGCATTCCTTGGTCACGAGGAAGACCTCTACGGGTTCGAATCAGTGGCAGAACTCGCTGCCTTCATCCGCACCAATACCGACAATGACCTCGTCGAGCACCCCGCGTGGGGCGTGGTGTCCGGGCTCTCCGCCGCCGAACTCGAGCCCGACGAGAACTTCTGCTTCGATCTGATCGGTGTGCCCGAACTGGCGGCGAGTGACCCCGACGCCGTCGTCGTGAGCGAACTCGAAGACACGCTCAACATGGTGCGCAACATCGGTGAGGTCTGCGAACTGGACGCGGTCACCAAGTTCTTCAGCGCGAATCCCATTCTCGGTGCGCTCCCGGCAGGCGCCAGCGCTTTCGAGGGACGCGAGGGCGAGGAGCTGTGGGCGCAGATCGGGACTGCGATCGCGAAGGGCTGGGATGACGTCCTCGACGCCGTCGACAACATCGTCGCCACCCCCGAGGTGGACGCCGAGGCGGTAGCCGTGGCCGAGGCCGAACTGGTGGCCGCCGACGAGAACACCGTCGACGTGGACGACGTCGCCGAGGAGGCCGAGGAAGACGAGGAGTTCGTCGCACTCGACCTGAACACCGAGGACGACGAGGAGGAAGACGACTCGTTCTGGGGTGCGGTGGGTGTCGACCCCGTCAAGATCATCACGTCCGGGGAGACGTACTTCACGCTCCGGTGCTACCTCGACGACGACGCGATCTTCCTCGGGCGTGACGGCGCGATCTTCGTATTCACGTCCGAGCGGGCACTGGCCCGGTACCTCGCCGACAACCACGAGCACGCCCTCGCTCAGGTCAGCACGTACGAGGAGATCCAGGTGGCGGCGGTCGACGGGTCGCTCGAGGTCGAGGTCACCGACGAGAACGTGTACGTCCTGCCCGGTCTCGCCGACGACCTGGCCGCAGGCCCGGAGTCCGTCGACGCGGACCAGCTGGACCTCGCCGTCGAATTGTTCACCGATGCAGCCGATTTCGCCGACGACGACTCGGTGGAAACCGCGCTCGTGTCGTCCGACCCGCTGGGCTGGTACGTCTCGTTCGTCCTCAACCCGGACCCGACGCGGATGGCGCCGAGCGCGCCCTTCGACGCGGAGGCCGAGGCGTGGCGGACGCTCGAGCGGGAGTTCGAGGCCCGCCTGCGGAAGGTCTGAGCGCCCGCCGACGGGACGCTCAGCCGACCAGCACGGCGAATCCCGGCTTGATCACCTCGTCGATCAGCTGCAGCCGCTGATCGAACGGGATGAACGCCGACTTCATCGCGTTGATGGTGTAGCGCTCGAGATCCGTCCAGCCGTAGCCGAACGTCTCGACCAGGCGGAGCATCTCCTGGCTCATGCTGGTGTCGCTCATCAGCCGGTTGTCGGTGTTGACCGTCACGCGGAACCGCAGCCGGGCGAGCAGGTCGAACGGATGGTTCTCTAGCGCGTCCACGGCCCCGGTCTGGACATTGGAGCTGGGACACAACTCCAGGGGAATCCTCTTGTCCCGCACATAGTTCGCGAGCTTGCCGAGCACCGGGACGCCGTCGGTGCCGATCGTGATGTCGTCGGTGATCCGGACCCCGTGGCCGAGGCGGTCCGTGCCGCAGAACGCAATGGCCTCGTGAATGGACGGCAGGCCGAACGCCTCACCCGCGTGAATGGTGAAGTGCGCATTGCTGCCCCGCATGTACTCGAAGGCGTCGAGGTGGCGACTGGGCGGATTCCCGGCCTCGGCGCCTGCGATGTCGAATCCGACGACGCCTCGGTCCCGGAACCGGATCGCCAGTTCCGCGATCTCCCGGGACCGCGCCGCGTGCCGCATCGCGGTGAGCAGGACGCCGATCCGGATGTTCTGGCCGCGCACCTCCGCCGCGGACTCCCCCGCCTCGAATCCGAGCAGGACCTGTTCCACCACCTCGTCGAGGGTCAGCCCCTCTTCGAGGTGCTGCTCCGGGGCGAACCGGACCTCGGCGTAGACCACGCCGTCGGCGGCGAGGTCCTCGGCGCATTCACGGGCGACGCGTTCGAGCCCTGCAGGTGTCTGCATGACGGCGACGGTGTGGGCGAACGTCTCGAGGTACCGCTCGAGGGAACCGCTGTCCGCGGCCTCCCGGAACCACTTCGCGAGCGCGGGCGCGGTGTCGGCGGGCAGCGCGTCGTAGCCGCAGTCGCGGGCGAGTTCGAGAACCGTCTCGGGCCGGAGACCTCCGTCGAGATGGTCGTGCAGCAACACCTTCGGCGCTCGGCGCAGGGCCGACAGATCCAGTGCGGTCATGGGACGACGTTAGCGTGAGGGATCCTCTATCCGCTCGATGACGAGCGGTGTCGTCACCGGCGGCGCGTCAGCCACGACGGTCCAGGCTTCGGAAAGTGCGGCTTTCGCCGCGGCGAACCGTTCGGGCGTGTCGGTGTGCAGCGTGACGAGCGGGGTGCCGACCGACACCGTCTCCCCCGGCTTCGCGTGCAGTTCGATGCCGGCCCCGGCCTGCACCGGCTCGCCCTGCCGTGCGCGGCCCGCACCGAGCCGCCACGCGGCGAGCCCGACGGCCATGGCGTCGAGACCGCACACCACACCGTCGGACTCGGAGAGCAGCACCTCGGTGTGCCGGGCCGTCGGCAGCGGGGCGTAGGGGTCGCCGCCCTGGGCGGCGATCATTCTCCGCCAGCGGTCCATGGCGGAGCCGTCCCGCAGCTTGTCGGCCGGGTCGACGCCGTCGATTCCGGCTGCCTTCAACATTTCTCGGGCGAGCTCGAGGGTCAGCTCCACGACGTCGGACGGGCCGCCCCCGGCGAGCACCTCCAGCGATTCCCGCACCTCCAGCGCATTGCCCGCGGTGTGACCGAGGGGCGCGTCCATCGCCGTGAGCAATGCCATCGTCCGCACCCCGGCGTCGTTCCCGAGGTCGACCATCGTCTGGGCCAGCTCGCGTGCGTCGTCGAGCTTCTTCATGAACGCGCCCGAACCGACCTTCACGTCGAGGACCAGCGCGCCGGTGCCCTCGGCGATCTTCTTGCTCATGATCGAGCTGGCGATCAGGGGAATCGACTCGACCGTCCCGGTGACGTCCCGCAGTGCGTACAACCGCCGGTCCGCCGGCGCCAGGTCCGAGCTTGCCGCGCACACGACGGCGCCGACCTCGGGGTCGGACAGGATCTCGGCCATCTCCGACGTGTCGAGGTCGGCGCGCCAGCCCGGGATCGACTCGAGCTTGTCGAGGGTTCCGCCGGTGTGGCCCAGCCCCCGCCCCGACAGCTGCGGCACCGCGGCGCCGCACGCGGCGACCAGTGGTGCGAGCGGGAGCGTGATCTTGTCGCCCACACCACCCGTCGAGTGCTTGTCCACGGTGGGGCGGCCGAGGTGAGTGAAGTCGAGGCGGTGACCGGACGAGATCATCGCCGTGGTCCAGCGACTCACCTCCTCGCGCGTCATCCCGCGGAAGAAGATCGCCATCGCCAGAGCCGACATCTGCTCGTCGGCCACGACACCTCGGGTGAATGCCTCCACCACCCAGTCGATCTCTGCACCGGACAGTTCTCGGCCGTCGCGTTTGGCGGCGATGATCGACGACGCGTCATGCATGGGTGATTCTCCCCTTCTCCTCCGGACCGAAAGCGTCCGGCAGCAGCTGTTCCAATGGGCGCACGCCGGCCCGGTGGTCGACGAGCAGTCCGGGGCCGCCGTGCTCGAAGAGAATCTGCCGGCAGCGTCCGCACGGCATGAGTATGTCGCCACTCGCGTCACAGCAGGTGAAGGCGATTAATCGCCCGCCGCCGCTCGCAAACAAGTTACCGACCAGTACGCATTCGGCGCAGAGCCCCAAACCGTATGAGACATTTTCCACATTGCATCCGACGACGATTCGTCCATCGTCCACCAGCGCCGCCGATCCCACCGCGAACCCGGAGTAGGGCGCGTAGGCCCTACCCATCACCTCATGCGCGTTGGCGCGCAACAGTTTCCAATCGATCTCGACCATGGTTACCCATCCAATCACGTGGGCTGAATGGATGCAGAGAATCGCCCGGGACGGCCCGGTCCGTATTGGAGAGGCAAACCTAAGTTCATTTGCAGGGGCGGTACGAACCCCGACTCGAATTAGTTCCCGCGTTTCTGTTGGGTTTAGAGTTCAGAGAAGTCGGTTCAGGATCACGTCGGGTCCCCAGTTGTGGTATGTCCGCAACGCTGCGCAGACTCGACACGTCCACCAATGACGTTGGAGGCACAGCACTCGATGAGTACTACGACTGAAGCCGCTCCGGCCAAGGAGCGCACACGGTCGCTTTACCGGGGCGACCCCGGAATGTGGTCCTGGGTTTTGCACCGGATCACAGGCGTAATGACGTTCTTCTTCCTATTCGTGCACGTGCTGGACACCGCGCTCGTGCGGGTGAATCCCGACACGTACGACAGTGTCATCGAGACCTACAAGAACCCGATCGTCGGGCTCATGGAGCTCGCTCTCGTCGCCGCGGTGCTGTACCACGCACTGAACGGTGTCCGGGTGATGCTGGTGGACTTCTGGTCCAAGGGACCGCAGTACCAGCGCCTGATGCTCTGGGTAATCCTCGCGATCTGGTTCCTGGTGATGATCCCGGGCGCAGGCCGCATCTTCTACAACATGTTTGCGGGGCACTGACATGACGACAGAAGCCAAGAGTCTCGGCAAGACCTACGACCGTCCCGCCAGCCTGGACAACCCGCGCTCTCCGCGCCGGACCTCGAAGAACAACTTCGAGCTGTACGCCTGGCTGTTCATGCGGTTCTCCGGTCTCGCACTGATCTTCCTCGTGCTCGGCCACCTCTTCATCATGCTGATGCTCGACGACGGTGTGCACCGCATCAACTTCGCGTTCGTCGCAGGCCGCTGGTCCAGCCCGTTCTGGCAGTTCTGGGACCTCACCATGCTGTGGCTTGCCCAGCTGCACGGCGGAAACGGACTCCGCACGGTCATCGCGGACTACTCCCGCAAGGACTCCACGCGCTTCTGGCTGACCACGATCCTCGTTCTCTCGATGATCCTGATCATGGGCCTCGGCACGTACGTCATCTTCACCTTCGACCCCAATATCTCGGCGAGCTAGGGGAGCACAGACTTCATGCAGGAACACCGTTATGACGTGGTCATCGTCGGTGCCGGCGGCGCCGGCATGCGCGCAGCGATCGAGGCCGGTCCCCGCGCCCGCACCGCGGTACTGACCAAGCTCTACCCCACCCGCAGCCACACCGGCGCGGCCCAGGGCGGCATGTGCGCCGCGCTGGCGAACGTGGAGGAAGACAACTGGGAGTGGCACACCTTCGACACGGTCAAGGGCGGCGACTACCTCGCCGACCAGGACGCCGTCGAGATCATGGCCAAGGAGGCCATCGACGCGGTGCTCGACCTCGAGAAGATGGGTCTGCCGTTCAACCGCACGCCCGAGGGCAAGATCGACCAGCGTCGTTTCGGTGGTCACACCCGCGATCACGGTAAGGCCCCCGTGCGCCGCGCATGTTATGCCGCGGACCGCACCGGTCACATGATCCTGCAGACGCTCTACCAGAACTGCGTCAAGCACGACGTCGAGTTCTTCAACGAGTTCTACGCCCTCGACATCGCGATCACCGAGACGGAGAACGGCCCGGTCGCCACCGGCGTCATCGCCTACGAGCTGGCCACCGGCGAGATCCACGTCTTCCACGCGAAGTCCATCGTGTTCGCCACCGGCGGCTCGGGACGCATGTACAAGACGACGTCCAACGCGCACACCCTCACCGGTGACGGCATGGGCATCATCTTCCGCAAGGGCCTCCCGCTGGAGGACATGGAGTTCCACCAGTTCCATCCGACAGGCCTGGCCGGGCTCGGCATCCTCATCTCCGAGGCCGTGCGCGGTGAGGGCGGCATCCTCCGCAACGCCGACGGCGAGCGGTTCATGGAGCGCTACGCCCCCACCATCAAGGACCTCGCACCCCGTGACATCGTCGCGCGGTCGATGGTTCTCGAGGTCCTCGAGGGACGCGGCGCGGGACCGAACAAGGATTACGTCTACATCGACGTGACCCACATCCCCGAGGAAGTCCTCGACGAGAAGCTCCCCGACATCATGGAGTTCTCCCGCACGTATCTCGGTGTGGATCCGGTCAAGGAACCCGTGCCGGTGTACCCCACCTGCCACTACGTCATGGGCGGCATCCCCACCAGGATCAACGGTGAGGTCCTCCGCAACAACGACGAGATCGTCCAGGGCCTGTACGCCGCGGGCGAGTGCGCCTGCGTGTCCGTCCACGGCGCGAACCGTCTCGGCACCAACTCGCTGCTCGACATCAACGTCTTCGGACGCCGCGCCGGCATCGCCGCCGCCGAGCACGCCAACAACAGCGAGTTCGTCGCCCTGCCGGAGACGCCCGAGAAGATGGTCGACGAGTGGATGGCCACCATCCTGTCGGACCACGGTCACGAGCGGGTCGCGGACATCCGCACCGAGCTGCAGCAGTCGATGGACAACAACGCCTCGGTGTTCCGCACGGAAGAGCGCCTCACCCAGGCACTCAAGGACGTGCGTGCACTGAAGGAGCGCTACAACCACATCACGGTGCAGGACAAGGGCAAGCGCTACAACAGCGACCTGCTCGAGGCCGTCGAGCTCGGCTTCCTCCTCGAAATGGCGGAGGTCACGGTCGTCGGCGCGCTGAACCGCAAGGAATCGCGCGGCGGCCACGCCCGCGAGGACTTCCCGGACCGCAACGACGCCGAGTACATGAAGCACACGATGGCATACAAGGAGGGCGACGGCCTGCTCTCCGACATCCGTCTCGACTACAAGCCGGTAGTCCAGACCCGCTACGAGCCGATGGAGCGTAAGTACTGATGAGCGCACCTGCAGTCGACAAGAGCGAGAACAAGTCGGATCTCCCTCCCGTTCCCGAGGGCGCCGTCATGGTCACCCTCAAGATCGCGCGGATGAACCCGGAATCCGGCGAGGGTCAGCACTGGGACAGCTTCCAGGTTCCGGCGCTGCCGACGGACCGCATGCTGAACCTGCTTCTGTACGTGAAGGGCTACCTCGACGGCACGCTGACGTTCCGCCGCAGCTGCGCCCACGGCGTGTGCGGTTCGGACGCGATGCGGATCAACGGCGTCAACCGTCTGGCCTGCAAGCTCCTCATGAAGGACATGCTGCCCAAGGACGGCAAGCCGGTGACGATCACCGTCGAGCCCATCAAGGGCCTGCCGGTGGAGAAGGACCTCGTCGTCGACATGGAGCCGTTCTTCGACGCGTTCCGCGCCGTGAAGCCGTTCCTCATCACCACCGGCAACGAGCCCACCCGTGAGCGCATCCAGTCGCAGCACGACCGGGCCCGTTTCGACGACACCACCAAGTGCATCCTGTGTGCCTGCTGCACCACGTCGTGCCCGGTGTACTGGAGCGACGGCAGCTACTTCGGTCCCGCCGCCATCGTCAACGCGCACCGCTTCATCTTCGACAGCCGTGACGAGGGTGCGTCGGAGCGTCTCGACATCCTCAACGACAAGGACGGCGTCTGGCGGTGCCGGACCACGTTCAACTGCACCGACGCGTGCCCCCGCGGCATCCAGGTGACGAAGGCGATCCAGGAAGTCAAGCGCGCGCTGCTCTTCGCACGCTGACCCGAGGTCTTCTCAGCACGTTCCAGGGCGCCCCCGGCCACTTCGGCCGGGGGCGCCCTGCGTCGTGTCCAAGCTCACTGTCCGAGCCGTCCCACGGTGAGATCCCCGCGCTAGTGTCGAGAACGGATGCTCCCGACGAACAGCGAGGTTCACACATGACGCAGTCGCCCACTCCCGCAGTGGTCACGGTCACCGGAGCGGCAGGAAGTATCGGTTACGCGGCGCTGTTCCGGATCGCCGCGGGCGCGATGCTCGGCCCCGACACTCCGATTCGACTGCGGCTCTTGGAAATTCCGTCCGCCGTGTCCGCGGCCGAAGGCACCGCGATGGAGCTCGACGACAGCGCCTTCCCTCTCCTTCGCGACGTCGAGGTGCACGACGACCCGAAGCGGGGTTTCGACGGCACCGACGTGGCCCTGCTCATCGGCTCGCGTCCCCGGTCCAAGGGGATGGAGCGCGGCGACCTGCTGGCCGCGAACGGGCAGATCTTCACCGTGCAGGGTCGCGCGATCAATCAGGTTGCCGCGGAAGGCGTCCGGGTGCTGGTCGTGGGCAACCCGGCCAACACCAACGCGCTCGTCGCCGCGAACAACGCCCCCGACGTACCCGCGGAGCGGTTCACGGCGCTGACCCGGCTCGACCACAACCGCGCGATCGCCCAGCTCGCACGGCACTCCGGCGCCGCGGTGAAGGACATCAGCCGCGTCACGATCTGGGGCAACCACTCCGGCACCCAGTACCCCGACATCTTCCACGCGCGGGTCGGGGACCGGTCCGGCGCCGAGTTCGCCGCGGACCGCGAATGGCTCACCGGCGACTTCATTCCCACCGTCGCGAACCGGGGCAGCGCGATCATCGAGGCCCGCGGCGCATCGTCCGCGGCCTCCGCCGCCAACGCCGCGATCGACCACGTGCACGACTGGGTGCTCGGCACCCCGGACGGCGATTGGACGTCCGTGGCGCTGCCCTCCACCGGCGCCTACGGGGTGCCGGAGGGGCTCGTCAGCTCGTTCCCGGTCCGGTCGGTCGACGGGGCCTGGCAGGTCGTGGAGGGGCTGGAGATCGACGAGTTCTCGCGGAAACGGATCGACGCGTCGGTGGCCGAACTCGAATCCGAACGCGACGCCGTCCGGGGCATGGGTTTCCTCTGATCCGGCGTCACTCTTCCGGAACGGTCGCAACGACGTCACGAAAGCGTGTCGACACGTGTCCGTTTTCGGAAGTCGACCGGTCGTCGCATACGCTGCCTCTTCGATGATGTGGCGTCGAGTGTGTACCGCGGTTGTGTCCGGAACCCTGCTGGCCGGACTCTCGGTGAGCGCTGCCGGGGCGATCCCGCCTCCGGTCCCCTCCTCCCCCATCTCGGCGCCGTTCACCATCCCGAACACCGACGACTGCCCGCACCGGTCGGCCCCGGCCCCCGCGATCGACCTGTCCGAGGTGCCGCAGCCCGGTGATCCGGCACCGACCGCCGTGTCCGTGCCCGACCAGCCGGTGGGCGGGCCGAAGCTCGCCGAATGCGGGGTGACGCTCCCCGACGGCGCCCCCGCGCTGCCCGCCGACATCGTGGCGTCCGGCTGGGTGCTGGCCGACATCGACAGCGGCGACGTGCTCGCGGCGAAGGACCCGCACGGCCGGTACCGCCCGGCCAGCACCATCAAGATGCTGCTCGCGCTCGTGGCGCTGGGCGAACTGGACCTCGACAAGACCGTGACCGCCACCGCCGAGGACGCCGCGGTGGAGGGCAGCGCGGTCGGGATCGGCAAGAACGGTCAGTACACGAACCGGCAGCTGATGCAGGGCCTCGTCATGGCGTCGGGGAACGACGCCGCCCACCTCCTCGCCCGGCAACTCGGCGGCGACGCCGCGACGGTCGAGAAGATGAACCGTCTCGCCGACACCCTCGGCGCTCACGACACGAGGACCGCGACCCCGTCCGGACTCGACGGTCCCGGCATGAGCAGTTCGCCGTACGACCTCGCGCTGATCTTCCACAACGCGATGAAGAACCCGACGTTCGCGGAGCTGATCTCCACGGAAACCGTTCAGTTCCCGGGCTTCCCGAAGGATCCCGCGATCCCGGAAGACCAGGACCGGCCGCCGTTCGCGCTCGCCAACGACAATCAACTGCTCTACAACTACCCGGGCGCGCTGGGCGGCAAGACCGGATTCACCGACGATGCGCGCCATACGTACGTCGGCGGCGCCGACCACGACGGCCGCCGCCTGATGGTGACGCTGATGGGAGCCGAGGCGCAGCCGATCCGCCCGTGGGAACAGGCAGCGCGACTGCTGGACTACGGTTTCGCCCTCGACCGCGACGCCCGGGTGGGTTCGCTGGAGGACCTGTACCCGGCCGAGGACGGCTCGTCCGCGGTGCTCGCCGCACCGCCGCAACAGGATTCGGCCGCTGCCACGAGTTCCGTCGTCGCCTCGGGTTCCGACCATCCCGACAACACGCTGGCCCTGCGGGCGGGTGTGGGGATCGTCGGGGCGGCCGTCGTCCTCGTGCTGGTGCTCTGCGCACGCCGGCTGTCCCGCAGGCGCTGACGCTCCCGGATCAGCGCTTGTTGCGGGTGAACAGTCCGGACAACCCGAGCGCGGCAAGGGCCCCCACACCGACCAGGGCGAGTCCCCCACGCACACCCGGACCCTCGTGGACCTCGATCCGCGGCGTGATGACGGCCGGATCCGGCGGAGGCACGAACGCGAGCGCCATGCTGGCCCTGGTGGTCGCGGCCCACGCCGTCGAGAAGAGCAGCATCCGGCAGGTCAGGTAGATGAACACGAGCAGACCGATGATCGGGCCGAACGCCACTCCTGCCGGACCCGCGGTGACCGCAGTGAGATAGATGGCACCGACCTGCTTGAAGATCTCGAACACCACGGCCGCGAGCAGGGCCGCCTTGATCGCACTGCGGAACGTCACGGGCTCCCGGGGCAGTCGGGCAATCACCCAGGCGAACACCGCCCACGTCGCGACCAGCGAGAGCACGGTCGACAGTGCGCGCAGTCCGGCGTCGACGCCGGTCACCTCGTCGAGGTTGAGCACCTCGACGACCGTGCGGGCCACCGGACCGCTGCTCAGCGCGGACGATCCGATCGAGACGATCATCGCCAGGCCCAGTCCGAGCAGAGCGCCCGCGTCGCCGAGCTTGGTGCGCACGAAACCCTTCGTTTCGCGCTGGCTCTCCCACATCGCCGTGAGCGCGTCGCGCAGGTTCGCCATCCATCCCAGACCGGCGTAGGCGGCACCGAGCAGACCGAGGACACCCACGCTGGCGCGGGACGCGATGGCCGAATCGATGATGGTGTTGAGCGTGTCACCGAGACTTCCGGGCACGTTCTTCGTGATGCCGTCCTGCAGTTCCTGCAGCAACTCCGGCTGCCCGGCGAGCACGAAACCGGCGATGGCGAACGCGACCATCAGGATCGGAATCAGTGCGAGCACACTGAAATACGTGATACCCGCCGCGTAGTAGTCACCCTTCTGATTCTGGTACCGCTGAGCGGCCCGCATCAGATGGTCGAACCAGGGGCGCGCTGCCCGCTGCTTGTCGAGAAAACTCGGTTCGTCAGCCACAGTGCTATCCCTTCGGTGTCAGGAACCCTACCTTCTCGTACACGGCCGCCAACGTCTGCGACGACACTTCACGGGCCCGGTGGGCACCGGCCGCGATGACACGATCGAGTTCCGCCTCGTCCGAGAGGTACCCCTCCACTTTCGCTTTCAACGGTGTCACGAATTCGGCGAGAACGTCGGCCGTATCGGTTTTCAGGTCGCCGTAGCCCTTGCCCTCGTACCCGGCAACCAACGTCTCCACGGGGGTGCCGGACAACGCCGACTGGATGGTGAGCAGGTTGCTCACACCGGGCTTGGCCTGCGGGTCGTACCGGATCTCCCGCTCGTTGTCGGTGACGGCGGACTTGATCTTCTTCGCCGACACCTTGGGGTCGTCGAGCAGGTTGATCAGACCGGCCGGGCTCGGACCGGACTTGCTCATCTTCGACGTCGGATCCTGCAGGTCGAAGATCTTGGCGGTGCCCTTGATGATCTGGGCCTCGGGAATGACGAACGCCTTCCCGAACCGGGTGTTGAACCGCTGAGCGAGGTCGCGGGCCAGTTCGAGGTGCTGACGCTGGTCCTCGCCGACGGGGACCCGCTGTGGGCGGTACAGCAGGATGTCGGCGGCCATCAGCACCGGATACGTGAACAGCCCGACGCTGGCGTTCTCACTGCCCTGCTTCGACGACTTGTCCTTGAACTGCGTCATGCGACTGGCCTCACCGAAACCGGTGATGCAGTTGAGAACCCACGCCAGCTGCGCGTGCTCGGGGACCTGGCTCTGGACGAACAGCGTGGCGCGGTCGGGGTCGATGCCCAGCGCCAGCAACTGTGCCGCCGCGATCTTCGTGCGGCGGCGGAGTTCCTTCGGGTCCTGCGCCACCGTGATCGCGTGCAGGTCGGGGATGAAGTAGAACGCGTCGAAGTCGTCCTGCAGAGGCACCCACTGCTGCAGAGCACCCAGGAAATTGCCGAGGTGGAACGAGTCGGCGGTGGGCTGGATGCCGGAGAGCACCCGCGGTTTCGCGGTGGGTTTCTGAGCTGCAGGGGTCGACATGAGTATTGATCTTTTCACGTGTGCCGTGACGACACGAATCAGATACCGCCCGTCACCGGTACTGGACGGTGACCGGCGCGTGATCGGACCACCGCTGGTCGTAGGTTTCGGCGCGCTCGACGACGGCCTGCTTGGCGCGCTCCGCCAGTTCGCGGGTGGCGATCTGGTAGTCGATGCGCCAGCCGGAGTCGTTGTCGAACGCCTTCCCGCGGTACGACCACCACGAGTACGGTCCGGCGACGTCCGGTTCGAGCAGGCGCACGACGTCGGACCAGTGCGCGTCCTCGGCGAACAGCGCGGACATCCATTCCCGCTCGTGGGGCAGGAACCCGGAGTTCTTCTTGTTCGTCTTCCAGTTCTTCAGGTCGAGTTCGGTGTGGGCGATGTTCCAGTCGCCGCAGACCACGACGTGCCTGCCTGCCGCGACGGCGGCCTCGGCGGTGGCGGTGAGGTACCGGGCGAAGGAGTCCATGAACCGCTCCTTCTCCTCCTGCCGGGGTGTCTGGGCCTCCCCCGAAGGCAGGTACAGACTCGCCACCGTGAGGTCGTCGAAGTCCGCCTCGATGTAGCGGCCCGCGGCCGCGAACTCCTCGTCACCGTGGCCGACGCGGACGGCGTCGGCCGGCTTCCGGGACAGGATCGCGACGCCGTTGCGCCCCTTCGACGACGGTTCCGCGGACGCCAGGTTCCATCCGCCCTCCAGGGCGGGCGCGAGGGTCTCCGCGAGCTGCTCGTCCGACGCCCGCGTCTCCTGCAGGCAGACGACGTCGGCCTCCGTGCGCTCCATCCACTCGGTGAGCCCCTTGCGGGCGGCCGCGCGGACTCCGTTGACATTGACGGTGGTGATGATGTGTGGCACGGCAAGCACCGTAGCGGACGCGTACGACAGCGCGGCTACCGAGACGAACGGGCGCTGCGGCGTTCCATCGCGACGGCCACGGTGAGGACCACGAGGCCCGCGACGGCGAGCAGCGCACCCACCGCGGCGGGTGCCGTGTAGCCGTAGCCGGCGGCGATGACGACGCCACCGATCCACGCCCCGAACGCGTTCGCGATGTTGAGGGCCGCGTGGTTGAGCGACGCGGCGAGGGTCTGGGCGTCGGCGGCGACGTCCATCAGCCGGGTCTGCAGGCCGGGAACCATCGACGCGCCCGCGGCGCCGACGAAGAACACCAGCAGCAGCGCCGTGTACGGGTTGTGCGAGGCCATCACGAAGATGCCGAGCACCACCCCGAGCGCCGTCATCGCGGCGAACAGACCGGGAATCAGCGCCCTGTCGGCGAGCGCGCCGCCGATCAGATTGCCCGCGACCATGCCCAGCCCGTAGATCATCAGGGCCAGCGGCACCAGCGACCGCGACAGCCCGGCGACGTCGGTGAGGGTCGTGCTGATGTAGGTGTAGACGGCGAACATGCCACCGAACCCGACCATGCCGATGATCAGCGTCATCCACACCTGCGCACGGCGCAGGGCACCGAGTTCGGTGAGCGGATTCGTCATCCGCATCGCGGCGAGCGCGGGAACCCAGGACCAGATCGCGCCCAGCGTCACGACACCGATCAGTGCGACGAGGGCGAAGGCGCTGCGCCAGCCGAAGGCCTGGCCCAGCCACGAGGCGGCGGGAACACCGACGACGTTGGCCACCGACAGTCCCATCATGACGAGCGCGACCGCCCTGGCGCGCTGGCCGCGCTCGGCGAGGTGCGCCGCCACCAGGGCCGCGACGCCGAAGTAGGCGCCGTGCGGGAGGCCCGCGACGAACCGCGCGGCCATCAGCACCCCGTAGTTCGGTGCGAACACGGTGGCGGCGTTGCCGATCGTGAACGCCGCCATCAACGCGATCAGCAGCGTCTTGCGGGGCACCCGCGCGGTGAGCGCGGCGATGAGCGGCGCGCCCACGACCACGCCCAGGGCGTACGCCGAGATGACGTGCCCGGCCGTCGGCTCGGTGATCCCGAGGCTCGACGCCATCTCGGGAAGCAGTCCCATCGCCACGAACTCGGTGGTGCCGATCCCGAAGCCGCCGAGCGCGAGCGCGATCATGGCGAGCTTGCGGACGGACGGATGTTGCGCGATGACACCGAGGTGCTCGGGGCGGACCGGGGTGGAAGTGCTCACAGCAGGACTTTCGACTAGGCAGCAATACGACTACGCGGCGCACGGCGCCTCGTAGCGCAACGACCCACACCGGAATTCTCTTCCCCGGATTCCGCGTTTCGCGCCGCGAGCGGCCGTGAGATGACTCACCCGGCCCCGGAGACGCGAAACGGGACGACCCCGGCGAGGGGCGTCCCGTTTCGTACTGCTGCGGCGTCGGTGCCTACTGCTCGGCGATGGCCTTCTGGAGGTTGATGTCCAGTGCACCGAGGAATTCCTCGGTGGTCAGGTAGCCCTGGTCGCCGCCGACCAGCATCGCGAGGTCCTTGGTCATCTGGCCACCCTCGACGGTCTTGATGACCACGTCTTCGAGCTTCTGCGCGAAGCCGATGACGTCGGGGGTGCTGTCCAGCTTGCCGCGGTGCTCGAGTCCACGGGTCCACGCGAAGATCGACGCGATGGGGTTGGTGGACGTCGGCTTGCCCTGCTGGTGCTGACGGAAGTGACGCGTCACGGTGCCGTGTGCGGCCTCGGCCTCACACGTCTTTCCGTCCGGGGTCAGCAGCACGGAGGTCATGAGGCCGAGCGATCCGAAGCCCTGCGCGACGGTGTCGGACTGGACGTCGCCGTCGTAGTTCTTGCAGGCCCAGACGTAGCCGCCCTCCCACTTGAGCGCCGACGCGACCATGTCGTCGATGAGGCGGTGCTCGTAGGTGAGTCCTGCCGCGTCGAATTCCGGCTTGAACTCGGTCTCGTAGACGTGCTGGAAGATGTCCTTGAACGCGCCGTCGTACGCCTTGAGGATGGTGTTCTTGGTCGACAGGTACACCGGGTAATTCTGCTGCAGGCCGTAGTTGAGCGAGGCGCGCGCGAAGTCCTCGATGGACTTGGTGAAGTTGTACTGACCCTGGACGACGCCGCCGCCGTCGGGGAAGTTCACCAGTTCGTGCTCGATCGGCTCGCTGCCGTCCTCGGGCGTGTAGGTGATCATCACCTTGCCGGGGCCGGGGACCTTGAAGTCGGTGGCGCGGTACTGGTCGCCGAAGGCGTGACGGCCGATGATGATCGGCTTCGTCCAGCCCGGAACCAGTCGCGGGACGTTGGAGATGATGATCGGCGCGCGGAAGATCGTGCCACCGAGGATGTTGCGGATGGTGCCGTTGGGCGACCGCCACATCTTCTTGAGGCCGAACTCCTCGACGCGTGCCTCGTCCGGGGTGATCGTCGCGCACTTGACGCCGACGCCGTGCTTCTTGATGGCGTTGGCCGCGTCGACGGTGACCTGGTCGTCGGTCTCGTCCCGGTACTCGATACCGAGGTCGTAGTACTCCAGGTTCACATCCAAGTAGGGATGGATCAGCTTGTCTTTGATGAACTGCCAGATGATGCGTGTCATCTCGTCGCCGTCGAGTTCGACGACGGTGCCCTCAACCTTGATTTTGGACATGGGTGCTTCGCGTCCTCCTAGGAAGATTCCCTGGTTACACGGTTGCGGGCGCACTTCGTGAGTGGGTCCGCGAACGGTTCGCTTGTCAAACGTAGACGGTCGATGCGGCCGCTGGAGAGACCGCACTTAAACAAGACAAGCGTACTGCTATGCCCGGGGCGCGCAAGATGTGGGTGCGAAATCCCCCTCCCTACCAGCTGGTAACTTTTCGCTGCCAGCGGGCCTGATCGGTGCCGTTTCCGGTCGCTTCGCCGCAGCCGCTAAGATTCAACAGAGGTCATGAGTGCCAGCAACGAGCCCCGGCTAGCTGGCCGGCAACCCTCCGCCGCGGTGGGGTGCCCCGGGTGATGACCTGGTTCCCTGATTCATACAACAGTCGGGTGACAAGCGCGGGTCCGACATCGGAGGTTCATGATGCGTTGTTGTTGTCGTAGATAGACCCCAGACAGCCCTGTGCGCGAACGAACCAGTTCCTCGTCCGCGCCTCGTCAGACCACTGGAGTAGACAGCACATGACCGAGAACTGGTCGTTCGAGACCAAGCAGATCCACGCCGGGCAGACGTCCGACGCGACCACCAAGGCGCGGGCGCTGCCGATCTACCAGACCACCTCGTACACGTTCGACAGCACCGATCACGCTGCCGCGCTGTTCGGTCTGGCCGAGCCCGGCAACATCTACACCCGCATCATGAACCCCACCCAGGACGCCGTCGAGCAGCGCATCGCCGCCCTCGAAGGCGGCGTCGCCGCCCTCATGCTGTCGTCCGGGCAGGCCGCCGAGACGTTCGCGATCCTGAACCTCGCCGAGGCGGGCGACCACATCGTCTCCAGCCCGCGCCTGTACGGCGGCACCTACAACCTCTTCCACTACACGCTGCCCAAGCTCGGCATCGAGGTCTCGTTCGTCGAAGACCCCGACGACCTCGAGCAGTGGAAGAACGCGATCCGGGACAACACGAGGGCGTTCTACGGCGAGACCATCTCCAATCCCCGCAACGACGTGCTCGACCTGCCCGGCATCTCCGGCGTCGCACACCAGCACGGACTCCCGCTGATCGTCGACAACACCGTGGCCACCCCCTACCTGATCCGCCCGCTCGAGCACGGCGCGGACATCGTGGTGCACTCGGCCACCAAGTACCTCGGCGGTCACGGCACGGCCATCGCGGGCGTCATCGTCGACGGCGGCACGTTCGACTGGACCCAGGGCCGGCACAGCAGCTTCACCACCCCGGACCCGAGTTACCACGGCGTCGTCTACTCCGAACTCGGACCGCCCGCGTTCGCCCTCAAAGCCCGCGTGCAGTTGCTCCGCGACCTCGGTTCCGCGATCTCCCCGTTCAACGCGTTCCTCATCGCGCAGGGCCTCGAGACGCTGAGCCTGCGGATGGAACGGCACGTGTCCAATGCGACCGCCGTCGCCCAGTACCTGGAGGCACGGCCGGAGATCGTGTCCGTCGGATACGCCGGGCTCCCGTCGTCACCGTGGTACGACCGGGCGAAGCAGATCGCGCCGAGGGGTGCGGGTGCCATCGTGACGTTCGAACTCGCCGGCGGCATCGACGCGGGCAAGAAGTTCGTCAACGCACTCACCCTCCACAGCCACGTCGCGAACATCGGTGACGTCCGCTCGCTGGTGATCCACCCGGCGTCCACCACACACTCCCAGCTGACCCCGGAGGAGCAGGCCGCCAGCGGCGTCACCCCCGGACTGGTCCGCCTGGCGGTCGGCATCGAAGGGATCGACGACATCATCGCCGATATCGAGTCCGGAATTACGGCGGCGGCATCTTGACCGTGAGCGCAGTGCAGAACCTCCCCGTGGCCGACGGACGTCTCGGCACCGTCGACATCGGATCGCTCGAACTCGAGAACGGCGCGGTGATCCCGTCCGTGACTCTCGCCGTGCAGCGGTGGGGCGAACTGTCCCCGAACCGTGACAACGTGGTGCTCGTCGAGCACGCCCTCACCGGCGACTCCCACGTCACCGGCCCCGTCACCGACGAGCACCCCTCCCCCGGATGGTGGAGCGGAATGGTCGGTCCGGGTGCGCCGATCGACACCGACGAGTGGTGCGTCGTCGCGACCAACGTCCTCGGTGGCTGCCGCGGCACCACCGGTCCCGGTTCGGTCGCGGAGGACGGGCGCCCGTGGGGCAGCCGCTTCCCGGAGATCACCATCCGCGACCAGATCGCGGCCGAGAAGAAGTTCACCGACCTTCTGGGGATCGACAAGCTGGCGTCCGTGGTCGGTGGTTCGATGGGCGGCATGCGCGCGCTCGAGTGGGCCGTGACGTACCCGGACCAGGTTGCGTCGGCGCTCGTTCTCGCGGTCGGCGCCCGTGCGACCGCGGATCAGATCGGCACGCAGACCACGCAGATCGAGGCCATCACCAGCGACCCCGACTGGCTGGGCGGCGACTACCACGGCACCGGCCGGACCCCCCGGACCGGACTGCGCATCGCCCGCAGGATCGCGCACCTCACGTACCGCACCGAGAGCGAACTCGACTCTCGGTTCGCGAACTCGCCGCAGGACGGCGAGGACCCCTGGCGCGGCGGGCGGTACTCCGTCGAGAGCTACCTCCAGCACCAGGCCGACAAGCTGGTCGGCAGGTTCGACCCGGGCACGTACGTGCTGCTGTCCGAGGCCATGAACCGGCACGACGTGGGCCGCGGCCGCGGGGGTATCTCGGCGGCGCTGGGGGCGATCACCGCACCCGTCATCGTGGGCGGCGTCGACTCCGACCGCCTGTACCCGATCCGCCTGCAGGAGGATCTGGCCGAGGACATCCCCACCTGCGACGGCCTGCGGGTACTCAACTCGCGGGACGGCCACGACGGGTTCCTCACCGAGGCTGCCGCCGTCGCGAAACTGCTGTCCGAAACGATGCAACTGGCACGCGCCGGGCGCTGATCCCGCGCCGGGCGACGCCCGCTCGGACCGTCAGTCGGTTCCGAGCGGGTCGATCGACACGGCCAGCCAGACAATCGCGCCGCCGACGGCCACGAGTGCGCCCACGTCGAAGGCCTTGCTGCGCACCGCGAGCAGTCCGACGCGCTCCGACGGCATCGTCAACCGGAACGCTGCCGCGAGCAGGGTGGCGATACCGAACACGAACGCTCCCCGCCGCCACCGGTCCGCGAGCACGAACACCACGGCCACGACGATGACGACGAGGACTGCCAGCATCGGCAGGTTCTTCTTCGCGAACTGCCCCCAGTCGGCCATCTCAGCCGAGAGACGCTGCGACACGCTCAGCCCGCTCCACGACGTTGGTCAGCAGGAACGCGCGGGTCAGCGGTCCGACCCCGCCGGGGTTCGGGGACAGGAAACCGGCGACCTCGGCGACGTCCGCCGCCACGTCGCCGCGCAGCCCGTCCTCGGTGCGGCTCACGCCCACGTCGAGTACCGCGGCGCCGGGCTTGACCATGTCGGCCGTCACCAGCCCGGGAACACCCGCCGCCGCGATGACAATGTCGGCGCGCCGGACCTCCGCTCCGAGGTCCCGCGTGCGGGTGTGGCAGAGGGTGACGGTGGCGTTCTCGCTGCGCCGGGTGAACAGCAGGCCGATCGGGCGGCCCACGGTGACACCGCGACCGACGACGACGACGTGCGCCCCCTCGATCGGGACCTCGTAGCGGCGCAGCAGGTGCAGGATTCCGCGCGGCGTGCACGGCAGCGGCGCTTCCTTGCCCAGCACCAGGCGGCCGAGGTTGACCGGGTGCAGGCCGTCGGCGTCCTTGTCGGGGTCGATGCGCTCGAGCGCGGCGTTCTCGTCGAGCTGCTTCGGCACCGGGAGCTGCACGATGTACCCGGTGCAGTCGGGGTTGGCGTTGAGCTCGTCGATGGTGGCGTCGAGCTTCTCCTGCGTGATGTCCGCGGGCAGGTCGCGGCGGATCGAGGTGATCCCGACCTTCGCGCAGTCGTTGTGCTTGCCGCGCACGTAAGCGGCCGACCCCGGGTCGTCCCCCACCAGAACGGTGCCGAGACCGGGCGTGATGCCCTTGTCCTTCAGGGCGCTCACCCGCACCTTCAGGTCTTCGAAAATCTCGTCGCGGGTCGCCTTGCCATCGAGGATCGTTGCAGTCACGTGCCCCATTCTCTCAGGTTCGCCGAACCAGTGTCAGGCAGGTTCGCCGAACCAGTGTCAGGTCGGTTCCACCACGAGCCCGTTGGCCGTCGCGTACGCGATGGCCTGGGTGAGTTCGATCTGCGCCTTGTCCAGTGAGGCCGCCGTCCACAGGTTCGCGTCGACGTGCGCCCCGCGCAGGTCCGCGCCGTCGAATTTCGCGCCGCCCGTGCGGGCCCCGAACAGGTCCGCCGAGCGGAGCACGGCCCGGCGGAGGTCCGTGCGGACGAGGTTGGCTTCCCGGAACCGGCAGTCCGTGAAATCGAGTCCGCGCAGGTCGGCACCGCCCAGCGACACGAGCGTGAAGTCGCACTCGTCGAAGACCATCGGGCGCAGCCGGCAGTTGTCGAACTCCGAACCGAGGAAGCTGCAATTGCGGAACTCGCTGTGCCACAGCGTCGTTCTGGTGAACGCGCACGAGCGGAACGCCGTCCCCACGTGGTGCGACTCGGCGAGGTCGGCGCCCGTGAAATCGCATTCGGTGAAGATCACCGACTCGGTGCGGAGTTCGCTCAGGTCGGCGTCACGGAAGTTGCATTTCGTGTAGTGCCGCCGCTGCCAGTTCTGCGCGGGGAGTCGTGCGTCGCCGTAGTCCTCACCCACCACCTCTTCGACCGGATCCATGCGTCCATCATGCCGCCTCCCGGTGTGGCCCTAAGCTGTGCGGGTGTTCCGAGTGATGTTCCACGAACCCCGAATCCCACCCAACACCGGCAACGCCATCCGCATGGTGGCGGGCACCGGTTGCGAACTGCACCTCGTGGGACCACTCGGGTTCGACCTGTCCGAGCCGAAACTCAAACGGGCCGGGCTCGACTACCACGACCTGGCGTCGGTGACCGTGCACGAGAACCTGGAGGCGGCCTGGGCCGCGGTGGAACCGGCGCGGGTGTTCGCGTTCACCGCGCACGCCACCGTGTCGTACGCCGACATCGCCTACCGGCCAGGCGACGTCCTACTGTTCGGTCCGGAGCCCACCGGACTGTCGGCGGAGGTGCTGGCCGATCCGCATGTGACGGAGCGGCTCCGCATCCCGATGCTGCCCGGCCGTCGGTCGCTGAACCTGTCCAACGCCGCGGCCCTCGTGACGTACGAGGCGTGGCGCCAGCACGGATTCAGCGGGGCTGCGCTGTAGCTCCGGCAGCCATGGCCCCGACGCCCGCGGCGGCGCCCGCACCGAGGGCGATGTCGAGGAAGTCGCGGGCCGCACCCTGCACCCCGCGCACCGGGTCCCAGACGGCCGACAACCGCCGCGGCAGCGTCAGCCCCTCCACCTGAACGGAGGCGAGCCGGCCGTCCGTCAGGTCGGCGGCGACCGCCAGCGAGGACAGCACCGCCGGAGCGTTGCCCGCCACGACGGCCGCCTTCACCGCCGTGCACGACGTCAGCTCCAGCAGCGGCGGGACGCACTGCGGGACCGCATTCTCGAGGGTGGTGCGTGTTCCGGACCCGGATTCCCGCTGGATCATCGGCGTCGCCGCGAGTTCGGACACCGGAATCGGCGACCGGCGCACCCATTCGTGCCCCGGCGGCACCACGACCACCAGGTGGTCGCGGCCGATCTCCCGCACCTGCAGTCCCGCCGGAATGTCCGGGCCCTCGACGAACCCGAGATCGGCCTCGCCCGACAGCACCCGGGCGGTCACCTCCGACGAGTTCAGCAGCCGGACGTTCGTGACCACATTCGGGTACTTGCGCCGCATCGCGACGGTCCACCCGGGAACCAGATACTCGGCGATCGTCATGCTGGCCGCGACCGTCAGGCCGGCCTGCCGTTCCCCTCGCAGCGCCGCGACTCCCGACGCCAGCTCCTCCGCCGTGGCGAGGATGTGACTCGCCCATTCGAGGATGAGCGCACCCTCCGACGTGGGCCGCACCCCGCTGGCGCCGCGGCTGAACACCTTGATGCCGAACTGGCGCTCGGCCGACCGCACCCGGGCGCTGACGGCCTGCTGGCTGAGCCCGTGCTCGCGCCCCGCCGCACCCATGCTTCCGAGCCGCTCGACGGACAACAGGACGTCGAGGGCACTGAGTTCGGGTACTCGGGGAGACAGCGGCACAACCCAAGGCTAGTCCCACAAACGTGATTTGTGGGCATTCAACGACAAGCCTTCTACCGGCCACGACGATGCGACGGCAAGCTCTGGGTATGACCCCGAATTGGTTCGCAGCAGTGATGGGCACCGGCATCCTCGCAGTCGTCGCCGCCGCATTTCCGGCCGGCGTTCCGGTGGTCCGGACGGCCTCCGAGGTCTTCTGGCTGATCGCCGTGACGCTGCTCGTGCTGCTGACGACCGCACTGGTTCGGCACTGGATCCGCCGCCGCGACGACGCACTCGCCGACGCGCGCAGCCACACGATGTTCCCGTTCTACGGCGCCGTGTCGATGGCAGTGCTGACCGTCGGCGCCGGCACCGGATCCGCGGGTCACGCACTTCTCGGCGACGTCGCCGTCCCCGCCTCGGCCACACTCTGGGCGATCGGGACCGGCATCGGGCTCGTCACCTACGCCGTCATGGCCCGCAGGCTGACCCGGCCCCACCAGGTGACACCGGTGCCGTCCTGGCTCATGCCCGTAGTACCGCCCATGGTGTCGGCCGCCTCCGGATCCGCACTGGTCAAACACCTTCCCGAGGGCGCACCTCAGATCGCGATGCTGGTGGTCTGCTACTCGCTGTTCGCGCTGGCGCTGAGCGCCGCAGTGACCGTCGCCGTCGTCGTCGGCCGCCATCTGCTGAGCAACGGGCTCCCCGCCAACCCGCTCGTGCCGACGCTCTGGATTCCGCTCGGCGTGATCGGGCAGTCGGTGGCGGCGATCAATCTGCTCGGCGCGGCGTCCGGCCACGCCTGGCTCCACGCGGTGGGCGTCGTCTACGGGACCACCGT
Organism: Rhodococcus koreensis; assembly: GCF_017068375.1. Lineage (NCBI taxonomy): Bacteria > Bacillati > Actinomycetota > Actinomycetes > Mycobacteriales > Nocardiaceae > Rhodococcus > Rhodococcus koreensis. The sequence goes on along the minus strand of NZ_CP070609.1, from coordinate 7,506,321 downwards.
CGGCGCGCTCGGCGTCCTCGCCCTCGCGGCCGTGGTCACCGTGACCGCCAGGGCCTTTCGCCGCGGGTTGACGTTCACCCCCAGCTGGTGGAGTTTCACGTTCCCCGTCGGAACCTGCGCGCTGGGAGCGAACTCCCTCGGCCTGGCGACGGACTCCGTCGTGATCGTCGGCGCAGGCGTGACCCTGTGGTGCGCGCTGGTCGTCATCTGGGGCACCGTCGCGGTCCACACACTGCGGCACGCCGCCGGGCGACTGGGTGAGCGCGGCGCCCGGGACGATTCCGCAGCCCACGCCTTCAGCTCGGCGCGCTGACCACGAACCGTGACTCGGGAGTCAGGCGCCCGACTCGACGGGGCGTCCGGACTGCATCCACGCGGACGTCCCGCCCGCCACCGACACGGCGTTGATCCCCCGCGCATTCAGGTACTCCGCCGCCTGCAGGCTCCGGCCGCCGACCGCGCAGATCACGTAGACGACGTCGGCCTCCGGGATCTCGTCCACGCGCGCGACGAACTCGCTGAGCGGAATCAGTGTCACTCCCGGAACCCGGGCCTGGGCGTATTCGTCGGCCTCGCGCACGTCGATGACGGGGGCACCCGACGCCAACGCGCCGTCCAGGGCATTCAGGTCGACTTCGATCATTGCGTCTTCGCCTCTTCTCGTTCCGGCGCCGGTCCCGACGGGGGTCCGGGCGGCCTGTTGTACATCCGGCGCAGACGGTACGCGCCGTACACGACCAGTGCGATGACGGCCACGAAACCGAACCAGGGAATCAGCGCCCCGACGACCACGGCGCCGGCCGCGATCGCCGACAGCAGGGCGTTCCAGCCCGCGACGACGCCTTCCCAGAAGTTGTCCGGACCGGGACTGGGCGGCTCGACATCGGTGGAGGTGACGTCGACCATGAGTGTGGCCAGTGCCACCTGGTCGCTCAGCGTCCGCTTCTGGGCGGTGAGGCTGTCCAGTTCGCCCTGCCGCTCCGACAACGCTTTCTCGGCCTCGATCAGATCCGCGGTGTTCGCGGCCGACGTGATGAGCCCCTGCAGACGGGTGACGGACGCCGTCAATGCGTTGATCCGGGCGTCGAGATCCTGCGACTGCATCGTCACGTCGCTCTTCGTGACGCTGACGCTGGTGACCTTGCCCAGTTCCCGCAGATCGTCCAACGTCCGGGTGAGCGAGTCGGCGGGCACCCGGATGGTCAGGGAACTGCTGGCGTCCTGGTCGTCGGAGCCCGGCTGTTCGGTGAGCTGGTCGACGCGCCCGCCCAGATCGTCGACCTTGTCCACGATCTGCCTGCCGACGGCCACCGGGTCGTCCGCGGTGAGCGCGACCTGACCGGTGATGATCTCCTGGCGGTCGGTGGGGGCCTGGTCTTTCGCGGGCGCCTGCACTGCCCCGCCGATTTCCATCTGACTCGAGTCCCCGGGCGACGGGGCGGGTGTCTGCTGGGAGGAGTCGCTGTCGGTCTCACCACACCCCGCGAGCGTCAGCGTAGCCACGACGATCGCCGACAACACGTATCTCCTCATGACCAGATGCTAGCGGTGCGGGGCTCATCGGAAGTCCCTGGATTTGGCGGACACCCGCAAATCCATCAGCTGCAACCGATCCGCCACCACCGTCACCGCGCCTTCGGCGTTCTGCACCTTGCCGCGGACCAGCAGTGCGGGTGCCGTGTTGGCGAGTTTGCGGTACTTCGCCCACAACCCCACCGAACAGACGACATTGACCATGCCGGTCTCGTCCTCGAGGTTGATGAACGTGACCCCCGCCGCCGTCGCCGGGCGCTGCCGGTGCGTCACCGCCCCACCCACCAGAACCCGGTCGCCGTCGGGAACGTCGAGCAGGTGCGCCGCCGGGATCACCCCGAGCGCATCGAGTTGCGGGCGCAGGAACTCGGTGGGATACGTGTCCGGTGACACCCCGGTGGCCCACACGTCCGCCGCGGCCAGTTCGAGATCGCTCATCCCCGGCAGGGTCGGCGCGCGGGTGGACGCCCCGATCCCCGGCAGCCGGTCGCGACGCTCTCCCGCCGCGGCGCCCGCCGCCCACAGCGCCTCCCGCCGGGACAACCCGAAACTGTCGAGAGCACCTGCGGTGGCCAGCGATTCGGCCTGTGCCGTGCTCAGTTCCACCCGGCCGGTGAGGTCGAGGAAGGACGTGTACGGCCCGCCGTCGCCGCGGGACTCGACGATCCGCTCGGCCAGCGCGGTCCCGATGTGCCGCACCTCCCCGAGCCCGAGCCGCACCTCCGTCCCGCCCGCCTCGACGGTGGCGTGCGCGAGGCTCGCATTGACGTCCGCGCCGTGCACCCGCACCCCGTGCCTGCGGGCGTCGGCCACCAGCGACTGCGGCGAGTAGAACCCCATCGGCTGCGCCCGCAGCAGACCGGCGCAGAACGCCGCCGGGTGATGCAGCTTGAACCACGACGAATAGAACACCAGGGCCGCGAAACTCTGCGAATGACTTTCGGGGAAACCGAAATTCGCGAAAGCGTACAGCTTCTCGTAGATCCGGTCGGCGACGTCCTCGCCGATTCCGTGCAGGTCCCGCATGCCCTGGTAGAGCCGCCCCCTCAGCCGTTCCATCTTCTCGGGCGACCGCTTGGACCCCATGGCCCGGCGGAGCTGGTCGGCCTCGGCCGGGCTGAAACCCGCCACGTCGACCGCCATCTGCATCAGCTGTTCCTGGAACAGCGGCACACCCAGCGTCCGCTTCAGCGCCTTCTCCAGAGACGGGTGGTCGTAGGTCACCGGTTCGAGCTTGTTGCGGCGGCGGATGTACGGGTGCACCGATCCGCCCTGGATCGGGCCGGGGCGGATGAGCGCCACCTCCACCACCAGGTCGTAGAAGTTCCGCGGTTTCAGCCTCGGCAGGGTGGCCATCTGGGCCCGCGACTCCACCTGGAACACCCCCACCGAGTCTGCCCGCTGCAGCATCTCGTAGACGGCCTCCTCGGAGAGGTCCAGCTGCGCCAGATCGACCTCGATCCCCTTGTGCTCGGCCACGAGGTCGATCATGTAGTGCAGCGCGGAGAGCATGCCGAGGCCCAGCATGTCGAATTTCACCAGACCCACCGCAGCGCAATCGTCCTTGTCCCACTGCAGAACACTGCGGTTCGCCATGCGCGCCCACTCCACCGGGCACACGTCGGCGATCGGCCGGTCGCAGATCACCATGCCACCCGAGTGGATGCCGAGGTGCCGCGGAAACCCCTCGATCTGAGCGGCCAGTTCGAGGACGGCGGGCGGGATGTCGGTGCCGGCCTCCTTCCCGATCCCACCCCAGCGGCTGACCTGCTTGCTCCACGCGTCCTGCTGCCCCTGCGAGAAACCCAGCGCCCGGGCCATGTCCCGGACCGAGGACTTTCCGCGGTATGTGATGACGTTCGCCACCTGCGCCGCGTACTGGCGTCCGTACTTGGTGTAGACGTGCTGGATGGCCTCCTCGCGGCGGTCGGATTCGATGTCGACGTCGATGTCCGGGGGGCCGTCGCGTTCGGGTGAGAGGAAACGTTCGAACAGCAATTTGTTGCGGACGGGATCCACGTTGGTGATGCCGATGGCGTAGCAGACGGCGGAGTTGGCCGCCGAACCCCTTCCCTGGCAGAGGATATCGTTGTTCTTGCAGAACGACACGATGTCGTGGACCACCAGGAAGTAACCCGGGAAGTTCAGCCCGGTGATGATGTCCAGTTCGTGCTCGATCTGCCGGTAGGCCTCCGGCCGGTCCGCAGGCGCGCCGTAGCGGCGACGGGCCCCGTCCATCGTGAGCCTGCGCAGCCAGCCGGCCTCGGTGTGTCCGTCGGGAACGTCGAACGGGGGCAGTTGCGGCGCGATGAGCCGCAGGTCGAACGCACACTCCAGGCCGAGCTCCGCCGCACCGCGGACGGCGTCCGGGTACGCGGCGAAGAGGTGCGCCATCTCCTCACCGGACCGCAGGTGCGCTCCCCCGGCGGGCGCCAGGTGCCCGGCCGCGTCGTCGAGACTCTGCCGGGCCCGGACGGCGGCCATCGCCATGGCCAGTCTCCTTCGCGGCGGTCCCGCGAAGTGTGCCGCCGTGGACGCGATCACCCGAAGTCCGTACTGCTGTGCGAGTTCGGCGAGGCAGGCGTTGCGCTCAGCGTCCTCCGCGACGCCGTGATGGGTGAGCTCCACCGTGACCCGGTCGGCCCCGAATCGGTCGATCAGGTCCCGGAGCCGGACGGCCGCGGCGTCCGGGCCGCCACCGGCCAGCGCCTGACGCACATGCCCCTTCCGGCAGCCGGTCAGGATCTGCCAGTGCCCGCCGGCGGCATCGGCGAGGCCGTCGAGGTCGTAGCGCAGCCTGCCCTTCTCCCCTCCCGCGAGATGCGCCGCCGCGATCTCCCGGGAGAGTCGCCGGTACCCCTCCTGGCCTCGCGCCAGCACCAGCAGGTGCGCGTCGTCCAACGTCAGTTCGGACCCGAACACGGTGCGCATGTTCAGTTCCTTCGCCGCCTCGGCGAACCGGACCACACCGTAGAACCCGTCGTGGTCGGTGAGCGCGATGGCCTCGAGACCGAGCCGGACGGCCTCCTCCACCAGCTCTTCCGGCGGGGAGGCGCCGTCGAGGAAGCTGAACGCCGAGTGCGCGTGCAGTTCGGCGTACGGCACGGTGGAACCGGGACGCTCCTGACGGCCCGCCCGGTACTCCCCCCGTTTACGCGACCATGCGGGACTGTCGCCGCCGTCGCCCGGATACATCGACTCCGGGTCGACCCGCCCCGGCCTGCCCGACAGGACGCGTTCCATCTCGGACCACGTCGGCGGACCGTTTCCCCAACCCATCTGATTACACCTCTTCTACCCGCGCACGTGCGTGCCGAGATCACAGAAGATGCCGCTGGGGAAGGCGCATCATTCGAACGGGAGTTCGAATGCTGTCAGTGTGCCATCACCCTCGCGGACCGGTCAATGCGGGTCACCTCACCAGCGCGGCCAGACCTCTCAGACGGTCCTCGGCAGGCCTTCGCGGGCAGCTCACGCACTTGCCCGAGCCGGGGGTCTCGTAGATCAGGCAGCACGACGCCCGTTGCGTGAACCGGCGCGACAGCGCCCCGGCCCGGACGTCGACGAACCGCGGGTCCGGCAGCACGACACCGGCGCGGCGAAGTGCGTCCACCAGACCCCGGGCGAAGATGCTGCCGCGGGCGCGGTCGCCGCACGCCGTTCCCGCGTCGAGGGCCCGGTTGGCGATCGAATCCGTGGTGATCGCCCACATCGCGGCGTGCCGCACCCCGGACACCGCGGCGAGCGCATCGACGATCGGCGTCAGTGCCGCGGCCATCTCGGCCGCGAGTTCGGACAGCCCCTCGGTGACCGGCAGCCCCGACGACGCGGTGATGCCCCCGAGGTACCCGTCGTCGCGGAGGAATGCCACGGCGTCGCCGAGCCCCGGGTGGGCGGCGACACCCGTGACGAGCGCGGTCGCGATCGGGATCCCGGTCAGCGTCGAACTGGCCGAGTACCACCACAGCGTCCCGTTGACCCGGGGATCGTCGCTGCCCCACCGCCTCGCCGTGTCCGCGACCCGGTCCGCGAGCCAGCCGGGATCGGTCAGGCGCACGGCCGGGAACGAGGCTGCGCCGGGGTGTGCGATCTGGTCGGCGATCATCGGGACGCGGCGTGCGGTCAGCTCGTACGCGCGCCGCAGTTGCTCATCCATCGGCCAGCCCCAGGATCTCCATCGTCAGCCGCGGACTCGACCGCACGACGGCGCGGATGCCGAACACCCCGCCGAGCACGGTGTCGTCCAGGACGTCGGCGGGCGGACCGGTGCTGATCACCCGTCCATCGTGCAGCACGGCAAGGGTGTCGCAGTACTCCACGGCAAGCCGGAGGTCGTGCATGGTCACGACGATCGCGAGACCGTCGCGCGCGAGGTCGCGCAGCAGGTTCATCACCGTCAGCTGATGCCGCAGGTCGAGGTGGTTGGTGGGTTCGTCGAGCAGCAGGACCCGCGGCTGCTGCGCGAGAGCCCGGGCGATCGACACCCGCTGGCGTTCCCCACCGGACAGCGCCTGCACGTCGCGGCCGGCGAGTTCGGCCAGCCCCACCTGCCGTATACACGTCTCCACGATTTCGCCGTCGACCCCGTTCGCCCGTTCGAACCAGCCCCGGTGCGGGACGCGTCCGAGCGACACGGATTCGCGCACGGTCAGTCCCGCGGACACCCGCGGTTCCTGGGTGCTCGCGCCGATCGTGCGGGCGAGTTCTCGTCTGCCCAGATCGGCGCTGTCCGTTCCGTCGACGACGACGGCGCCCGCGGTCGGGGTGAGCGCGCGGTAGCAGCAGCGCAGCGCCGTGGTCTTCCCGGAACCGTTGGGCCCGACCAGCGCCAGCACCTCACCGGGACGGACGGCGAGGTCGACGCCGTGCAGCACTTCCCGCGATCCGAGTTCGGCGCGGACCCGGTGCAGGCTCAGCGCGGTCACTCGGCCCTCCCGTACTGCCGGTACAGCATCCACACGAAGATCGGTGCTCCCACCAGGGCGGTGACGACGCCCACCGGGACCTCGATGCTCCGCGCGACCGACCGCGCGGCCGTGTCCGCCGCGACCATCGCGATCGCGCCGAGGAACGCGGCGACGGGCAGCAGCCTGACCGCGCGGGCACCCACGACGTACCCGGCCAGGTGCGGCACGAGCAGGCCGATGAAGCCGATGCCGCCGGCGACGGACACGGCCGCCCCTGCCAGCATCGACACCCCGAGCAACTGCACGACGCGGAAGCGCCGCACGTTCATCCCCAGGGCGGCGGCGCCTTCGTCTCCCGCCTGCAGCAGGTCGACACGGCTCGCGCTCAGCATCATCGCCGCCCCCACCGTCGCGAGTGCGAGAGCCGGGAAAATCACCGTCGACCAGCGTGAGTCGCCGAAACCGCCCGCCAGCCAGTGCATCACCGAACTCAGTTGGTGCTCGTCGGCGACGACCAGGATCGAGAAGGTGATGAGGGCGGAGAACACCTGCGCCGACGCGACACCGACGAGAATGACCGCGGTCGGCTGCGGATACCGGCCGCCGATCGCCAGTGACAGGAACAGCGGCACCATGGCGCCCAGGAACGCCGCGGCGGGAATCGTGAACACGCCGCGCGCTCCCACTCCGAGCCCGAGCACCGTCACCACCACCACGCCGAAACCCGCACCCGAGGACACGCCGAGCAGATACGGATCGGCCAGCGGATTACGTGTCACCGCCTGCGCCACGGCTCCTGCCAGGGCGAGCGCCGCCCCGACGACCGCGGCGGTCAGCGCCCGCGGCAACCGGGAGTCCAGCACGATCGATTCCCGGGCCTGCGACCACCAGGGCTCGAACGCACCCGGGGCCACCCGGTGCGCGACGATCGCCCAGACGTCGCCGACCGGGATGCGCACCGAACCGAACGACACGGCGAGGCCAAGGACGAACAGGGTCGTCAGGGCGAGCAGCATCACCAGGCCCGCGAACCCGACGCGCGCCCGGGAGGGGTGCGTGGGCGACGCGTGTGGCGCCGCACGTTCGGCGGTCGTGGTCATCGCGCGCCGACGGCGTCCGGATGCAGCGCCCGCGCGATCGTCTCCACCGACCGCACCAGGCGCGGGCTCTCGAAGAAGTCGTCGAGCGGCACCACCACGAAACGGCCGGCTTTCACTGCGGGCGTCGTCGACATGATCGGGTGCGACTTCAGGAAGTCGATCTTCGCCTGCGCGCTCGTCGTGCCGTAGTCGAGGACGACGATCGCCTCCGGGGCGCGTTCACCGATGATCTCCCACGTGGACTTCGAATACGGCTTCTCCCCCTCCGCGAAGAGGTTGGCCGCACCCGCGTGGTCCGCGATGAGCTGGCCGACACCCACACCGCCGATCGTCAGCGGAACGTCCTCGCCGGAATCGTAGAAGAACGTCGGAACCGGGGCGGTGCCTGCGATCTCGTCCCGCACGGCCTGCAACCCGGACGTCACCCGTTCGCTGACGGCGACTGCCTCGTCCGGGACGCCGAGGATCTCACCGAGCTGCGTGTAATCGCTGCGCAGCAGTCCGATGTCGGGGAAACCCTGCCCGCAGTACTCGGAGAACAGGAAGGTGGGGATGCCCTGTTCGCCGAGGGATTCGCGCGAGCGTCCCTCCTTCTCGTCGAACGCGCTGCGCATGCCGCCGACCACCAGGTCGGGGTCGAGGTCGAGGATCTGTTCCCGGGTCGGGTATTCCTTCGCGAGTTTCGGGATCTTCGCGAAGGCATCCGCGAACTCCGGCAGCGGGGTCGCGTCGCCGTACCCCGTGCCGACGATGCGATCACCGGCCCCCATCTCGATCAGCACCTCGGTGACGTGATCGTTCATGCTGACGATGCGCTGCGGCGGCGCGTCGAACGTCTCCGTTCGCGCGCAGTTGGTGACGGACACCGGCTCGGCGAAGGATTCGGCGGAAGCGGTCTGCCCCACGGACTCCCCGCGCGAACATCCGGCGACCACCAGCGCGGCCACGGCGAGCGTGACCAGAGCGGAACTTCGGAACAACTGACAGTGCATGTAAACCTCATTGCGGCTCAGAGCCACGAATGAGAAGCCGGCAGACGCCCACGTGCAGGCGCGCCTGCGGGACTCCGCTTCGTAGACCACGACGAAAAGGATGTCGCACACCACACGCCGGGTAATCGGGCTCGCCACCGAAATGCTCTGGTGGCCTACCGTTGCGGGTCAGCGCCGGATTCGGACCGGCTTCCCCCGTGCGTGTGACTGCAAGTGCACTGCCGAGTATGCACGATTTGCCGGGACCAGCGTCACACCCCCACCGGCAATCCCTCGATCCGCACTACAGTCGGCAGTCGCAGCCGACCGCCCCCGATCACCCGGAGTTGACGCATGACACGTTGGGCCTCGACCGTTGTTTCACGCAAATGGTGGGTCCTGACCCTCGCCGTGTTCGCCGTTGTGGTGAGCGGCGTGTGGGGCACCGGTGTGTTCGCAAAGCTCAGCTCCGGCGGATTCATCGACCCCGGTAGCGAATCCGCCGAGGTGGCGCGAATCGTCGAGGACAATCTGGGTCCGCAAACGCCGGACATCATCGCCATCTACACCGCACCCGACGGGAAGACCCTCGACGACATCGGCCCCCAGGTCACCGCGAGTCTCGACCGGTTCGCCGCCGAGGTGCCGACGTATTCGGTGACGTCGTACTGGACGGCGGACGCGACGAGGAAGCACCTGATGGTGTCGGAGGACGGCACCAAGGCGTCGGCCGCGATCACCGTCGACCCGGATGCCGGGATCACCGCCGCCACGTTCAACGATCTGCTGCCGAAGCTCGAGGTGGAGGGCGTCGACACCGAGTTCGCGGGCAACTCGGTGGTGGGTGTGGCGTTCAACAACCGGCTGCAGCAGGACCTGGTGCTGGCCGAGGCGATCGCGCTGCCGATCACTCTCGTGTTGCTGGTCTTCATCTTCGGCGGACTGGTCGCCGCCGCCGTTCCGGTGTTCGTCGGGCTGCTCTCGATCTTCAGCGCCCTCGCGACGCTGCGCCTGCTGACCCTGTTCACCGACGTCAGTTCGTTCGCGATCAATGTGGCGTCCCTGCTCGGCCTGGGGCTCGCGATCGACTACGGCCTGTTCATCGTCGGCCGTTTCCGCGAGGAACTGGAGTCCGGCGCCGACGTGGCCGAGGCGACCCGGCGCACCGTCCTGACCGCGGGTCGCACCGTGTTGTTCTCCGGTCTGCTTCTGGTGTGCGCGTTCTCGGGGATGCTGGTGTTTCCGCAGGACGTGATCAAGTCGCTCGGGTTCGGTGCGATGGCCGCGGTCGCGAGTGCGGCGCTGCTGTCCCTCACCGCGGTGCCCGCGCTGCTCGCGATCCTCGGTCACCGCATCAACGCGCTGAGCTGGCGCAAGGACGCGGCGCAGCGCGGTGAGGTGCGCGCCCGCAAGTTCTGGGGCTCCGTCGTCACCTGGGTGATGCGTCGGCCGGTCGCCATCGCGGTCGGAATCGTCGCGGGTCTGATGGTCCTGGCCGCGCCGCTGCTCAGCGCGTCACTCGGCGAGGTCACGTACACGGCGCTGCCCGAGAACGATCCCGCCCGTATCGCCACCGACACCCTCACCACCGAATTTCCCACCACCGGGAACGGCGCCACCCTGATCCTCCGCGGCACCGACGGCACCGCGCCGACCGCCGCCGACGGAGCCGCGGTGGCACAGGCCGCCGGCCAGGTGCCGGGCATCGGCGCCGCCACCGTCGTCGCGTCCAACGGCGAACTGGTGGCGGTGCAGGCCGTCTACTCCGAGGGAGTGACCACCGACGACCAGAGCGCGGCGGTGGACGGTCTCCGCGCCATCTCCGTCCCCGAGGGAACCGAACTGCTCGTCGGCGGCGGCCAGGCGACCGTCGACGACGGCAACGCGGCGATCGTGCACTGGATGCCGGTCATGATCGCGATCATGGTGGGTTCGACGCTGGTCCTGCTGTTCCTGGCGTTCGGCTCGGTGGTGCTGCCGATCAAAGCGGTCGCGATGGCGGGGCTGAGTCTCGCCGCCACGTTCGGGGTGCTCACCTGGATCTTCGAGCTGGGACACGGCGCGGGCCTGCTCGGGGTCAGTCCGGCACCGCTCGAGGCGACGTTCGTGGTCCTCATTCTCGCCGTCGTCTTCGGCCTGTCCACCGACTACGAGGTGTTCCTGATGTCGCGCATGGTCGAGGCGCACGAGGCGGGCGCGACGACGGAGGAAGCGGTGCGTTTCGGCACCGAGCGCACCGGCCGGATCGTGACGGCCGCCGCGCTGCTGCTCGTGGTGGTGACCGGGGCGTTCACGATCTCCGGTCTGTCGATCATGCGGTTCCTCGGCGTGGGCATGATCGTCGCGCTGCTCGTCGACGCGACGGTGGTCCGGATGCTCCTCGTTCCGTCCCTGGTGAAGCTGATGGGCGAGGCCAACTGGTGGGCTCCGGCCTGGATGAAAAAGGTGCACGCCAAGGTGGGTCTCGGCCACTAGTACATCATCTTACTTTGGAGTAAGTTCGGGGCATGGCCACCTACCTCGTCACCGGCGGTACCGGATTCCTGGGTCGGCACGTGCTGCCCCTGATCCTCGACCGCGATGCATCAGCCGAGATCCACGTCCTCGTCCGGCGCGCGTCCGTCGCGCGGCTGGAGGCACTCGTCGACAGCATGCCCGGCGGCGAACGCGTGCATCCCCTGATCGGTGACCTGACCGAGCCCGGCCTCGGACTCGGGTCCGTGCCCACGGCCGACCACGTCCTGCACCTCGGCGCGATCTACGACCTCACGGCCGGCGACGAGCAGGCCGCCACGAACGTCGACGGCACCCGTTCTGTCATCGCGCTGGCCCGGGAACTGGATGCGACTCTCCACCACGTCTCCTCCATCGCCGTCGCGGGAGATCACGAGGGGCCGTTCAGGGAAACCGATTTCGATCTCGGCCAGAGCTTCCCCACCCCGTATCACCGCACCAAGTTCGAGGCCGAGAAACTGGTCCGCAACGCCGAGGGCCTGCGCACACGCATCTACCGCCCCGCCGCGGTGGTCGGCAGTTCGGTCACCGGCGAGATGGACAAGATCGACGGCCCGTACTACCTCTTCCCCGCCATCGCGGCGCTCGCGAAACTCCCCGCCGCGCTGCCCGTGGCCGTCCCGCGGATCGGCGCGACCAACGTCGTGCCCGTCGACTACGTCGCCGCGGCCGTCGTGGAACTGATGACGGCGCCGGGACGGGACGGCCAGACGTTCCACCTCGTCAATCCGCGCCCCCAGCCGGTCCGGGAGATCTACGCCGCGCTCGCCGAGGCGGCAGGCGCACCGCACCCCGCGATCGGACTGCCCGGCGAACTCGTCCGCCCGTTCCTCACCCCCACCCCCGACTCCGCCCTCGACGCGGGCCGCAAGGCCGTGCTCGGCGCACTCGGCATCCCGCCGGCGCTCGTCGAGAACCTGACCCTGCCCACGGTGTTCGACGACCGCGACACCCGGGAGGCGCTGCGCGGCACCGGCATCGAGGTGCCGCCTTTCGCCTCGTACGCCGGCACGCTGTGGTCGTACTGGCGCGAGAACCTCGACCCCGACCGGGCGCGCAGGCCCCACCCCGCCGGACCGCTCGTGGGCAGGCATGTCGTGATCACCGGGGCGTCGTCCGGGATCGGCCGGAGTTCCGCGATCGCGACGGCCCGTAAGGGCGCGAAGGTCATCCTGCTCGCCCGACGCACCGCGGAACTCGACGCCGTCGTCGCGGAGATCCGCGCGGCGGGCGGCGAGGCCTACGGCTACCCCTGCGACATCACCGACGACGAGTCGGTCGAACACACCGTCAAAGCCGTTCTCGCCGAACATGATCACGTCGACATGCTCGTCAACAACGCGGGTCGTTCGATTCGCCGGGGGCTGTACCACTCGACGGACCGGTTCCACGATTTCGAACGGACCATGGCCGTCAACTACTTCGGCGCGGTCCGACTCGTTCTCGCCTTCCTCCCGCAGATGCGCGAGCGGCGGTTCGGCCACATCGTCAACATCAGCAGCGCCGGGGTCCAGGGCGCGACCCCGCGGTTCGCCGCCTACGTCGCCAGCAAATCGGCCCTCGACGGATTCACCGACGTCGCGGCATCCGAAACCCTCTCGGACGGAATCACGTTCACCACCATCCACATGCCGCTGGTCGAGACGCCGATGATCGCGCCCACCGGCCGGTACAACATCGGGCCGATCACGTCCCCGGAGAAGGCGGCCGCCATGGTCGTTCGTGCGCTGATCGAACGCCCCAAACGCATCGACGTCCCGACCGGCACGCTCGGTGAACTCGGCCACGTCTTCGCACCGGCGGTCAAGGACCGCGTGATGCACCAGATGTATCGCATGTTCCCCGATTCACCGGCCGCGAAGGGAACGAGCACGGACGACGCGACGCCGGCCCCTCGGCGCACGCCGGAACCCCGGCACCACACGTCGTCGGTGCTCGGCCGCGCCGCCCGGAAGGTCGGAAGGCTGGTGCCCGGCACCCACTGGTGACCGCCTCAGGGGGTGAGGGCGCGAACTCCGGTGGCAATGACGGGCCGCACCGGCTTCGGCGCCGCCCCGCAACTCGCCGGCCGCGGCGGCAGTTCCCACTCCTCGAGGTCGACGACCCAGCGACGCCCGTCGCGATGGGTGACAACCGAATTCGCGTCCACCGTCAGCTCGTCGGCGGTGGCGTCCACCAGATCGCGGACGGCGAGTTCCGCCACCTGCCCCTGGGTGTCCCAGCAACTGCGGCCGCGCAGCCCGGTCCGGTACACCTCGCCCCGGGCGGCGGCGCGGACCGCGTCGATGCTCTGCTGCACCGACAGCCGGCCGTACGTGTAGCCCGTCGGCAGCAGGATCAGCGACGGCGCGAAACGATGCCCGCCCGTGTGCGAGCACTCCCACACCGCGTCGCCGAACTCCGCGGTCAGACCGGCCGCGACCGGCCGCCCGAGCACGGCGCAGCACTGATCTCTCTTCCCGTGCGCGCACACCAGGGCGACGGGGTCCGTCACCGGCGTGCCCAGACCGGGTGCGGGCCCCGCGACCAGACCGAGGTCCAGGTCGAGCAGGTCCTCCGGGTAGCCGATCTCGAGCCGCTCGCACCACGACCGCGTGGGGTGCGACTGTGCCAGCAGCACCGTTCGCCGATCCGGTGACGCGGTGCCGCGGCCAGGCCTCCGGATGAACATGATCCGCACCCCGGCGGCGTCGGCGCGGGCGTCGAGTTCGCGGGCCAGGTCCGTGCCGAGCGCCGCGCCGTCGAGCACGTCCCGGCCCCACGCTCCGGGGAATTCCAGGCACACCCAGCCCCTGACGTGCGCAGCGGTGCCCGCGAGGGGTTCGTCGGTCGCGGACAGCGCGGAGCAGGTGGCGGTGATCGTGTCAGGCACGCTGCCATTGTGTCAGTAGCGGAAATCGGTCAGTCGTGGAACTTCCTGCGCTCCGCCAGCTGCTGGACGAACTTCTCGATGCGGCGGGCACGCGTCTCCGGGCGTTTGGCGTCCTGCAGGCGGTAGTAGACGGCGTACCGGTTGTGGCTGTCGAGTGTCGCGTAGAAGGCCTCGGCCTCGGGATTCCGCGCGAGGGCGTCCAGGAAGTCCTGCGGCATCTCCGCCGCCTTCTGTCCTGCGTACGCGCGGTCCCAGCGGCCGTCCGCCCTGGCCCGCTCGACTTCGGCCACGCCCGCGGGCTCGAGGAGACCGGCCTCGGCGAGTTTCTCCGCGAACTCGCGGTTCCGCTTGGACCACGGACTCCGCGACGACCGCGGGGTGAACCGCTGCACGAAGAAGTCGTCGTCGACACGGCGCACCTGGCTGTCGATCCAGCCGTAGCACAGCGCGACCTCCAGAGCCCGGTCGTAGTCGATCGACGACTGCGCCGATCCCTTCTTGGCCATCTTCAGCCAGATACCGGGCGAGGAGGCGTGATGGGCGGCGAGCCACTCCCGGAACTCGGCCTGGCCGGTGAAGTACTCGACGCTCAACTCGGCAGCACCCATGCGCCTGAATCTAGCGGGAGAACAGCTTTCCCGCCCAGACCCTCACGAATCCCTGGGACAGGTACCCGAGCGCACCGAGCGCCAGCACCCATTTGGTGACGCTGACCGCGGTGGTGGCCCGCACGGTCGCGTCGGTGATGTGCTCACGGTGGGACAGCAGGTATAGCCCGACGACGTTCTCGGCGTAGTCGCCCGCCGCCGAGATCACCGGCACCGCCGCCAGCACCTTCCGCGTTCTCGGCGACAGCGGGGTCAGTTCCGCCAACCGCCGGGCGCCCGTGCGCAGCGCGACGGCGTAGATCAGCGGGTGGACGAAGTCCGGGTAGTAGTGGCTGCGGTAGCGCGCCGTGTCGGAGTCGGTCATTCCGTCGAGGATCGCCGTGTAGTCCCGGGCGGAGCGGGCCGTCTGGATCTCGGCGAGCCGGGGTGCCACGGGACCGAGCAGGCGGATGATGTTCGCCTGCGAGATCACGAATGCTGCGGACCAGCCGAGGAGTCTGCGGTCGAGTGCGGTGAGCGCCATGAGCAGATCCTGCCATTGCCACCGCGCAGTGTGTCTCAGCCGGCGGCCTCGGACATCGCCTTGGCGTCCTCCTCGCCGAACTTCTCCTCGAGCGCCTCGGGCGAGTAGTCCAGGTCGATCTCCTCGACCGGGCGTCCGCGCGCGGATTCGATCGCCCCCAGCCTGCGCTGCGCCCGGTCCGCGGCATACGCAATGAACTCCTGTTCGTCGAGCCCGTACGGCTGGACCTCGAATTGCTTGTTGACCCAGTCGATCATGCCCAGCGCCAACGGCATCAACTCCGCCATCCGCTCCTGGACCACGCCCCAGTTGCCGTCGTCGGCGGCGACGTGCCTGCGGCAGGTGAACGTCCCCCACGCCATGTGGCGTCGTTCGTCGTCGCCGATCCTGCGGACGAGTTCCTGCATTCCCGGCAGGATTCCGCGCGTCGTGCACACCTTCTGCCACGCGTAGTACCCGGTGAGCGCGAGGCTGCCCTCGATGACGTGGTTGTAGGTGACGCTGGCCCGCACCTGATTGGCCGGGCTGGGATCGGTCTCGAGGACCTTCAGCGATCCCGGCAACTCCTCGTAGAACAACTGCCGGTAAAACGGGTTCTCGGCGACGAAGGGGTGCAGGTCCCGGGTCAGGCCCACCGCATCCATCCACAACCGGAACACCTGGGTGTGCTTGGCCTCCTCGAAACAGAACTGCGTCAGATACATCTCGTCGCCGAAACGCCCCTCGGCGGCCATCGCCTTCATGAACGGCTGGATGTCCTCGGTGACCGCTTCCTCACCGGCGATGAACTGCGCGACCAGATACGTGGAGTTGCGCTGCTGCTCCGAGTTCAGCCCCTCCCAGTCCTCCGCGTCCCGGCTGAAGTCGAGGTCCGTGGGGTTCCAGAACTTGGCGTTGCCCTTCGTGAACAGCCGCAACGGGAACGCGTCCCAGTTGAGTCCCCCGTCGCGGAGCGAGCTGAACCCTTGCCTGCCGGGCGCGTAGGGACGTCCGGGCGTGAGTGTCGACATCGTGGGTCCTTCTTCCTCGTTCCGAGCCCCCGCTTTCCGTTTCCACGCTAGTCCTGTCGAGGCCGCTGCGGTTTACATTTTCGGACTTTTTGTCAGCTCGTCTGGGGCTGCATCAGAAACGGCAGGACCTGCGCCGCGAACTCGCCGTACCGGTCGCGGTGAATGCTGTGCCCGCCGGGAAACACCACCACCCGGCACTTCGGTATCGCCGCGACCGCGGACTCGAGCTTGTGCGGGTCGACCATCCCGCCCGGTCCACCGCGCAGGATGAGCGTGTCGGCCTCGATGCCCGGCAATCGGTCCCACCACAACGGATCCGGGCGGCGGAACTGTTCGATCGCGGAGCCCGTCATCGACCGGTCGAAGGCGAACACGGCCCGCGGATGCCGGATGACGCTCGTCGTCGCGTGCCAGAGTTCCGGCAGCGACGGCAGCCGGTTCGCGAACACCTGTTCCGGGTCACCGGGACGCAACGGGAGCGGGGCCTCCTCGATCACCAGCCGGCGGACCAGTCCGGGTCGGGCCTGCGCCGCGAGCGACGCGGCATGACCGCCGAGCGAGTGCCCCACGAGATCCACTCTCGTCAGCCCCAGGTTGTCGCACACCTCCACCACGTCGGCGCCGAACTCCTCGAACTGGTACGACGCGGCGCGGGCACTGCGACCGTGCCCCCGCAGATCCGGGACGAGAACGCGTCGCCCGCGGGCGACGAGTGCGCGGGCGAATCTGTGCCAGGTGCCGCCGTCACCGCCCATCCCGTGCACCAGCACCACCGGCACGGGAGGGACGTCCGCCGACCCCGCCACCGACGGCTCACCGCTGTCCCGGTAGGCGATCTCGATGCCGGTGCGCGTCGGGGTAGTCCTGCTCGTCTCCACGAGAGTCCAGACTAGCGAGCACCGGCAACCCGGCCGCGACTACCGGCCCGACCCGTACGGGCGGGTGATGATCTCCAGGTAGTGTCCGGACGGGTCGAGGAAGTAGACGCCCCGGCCGCCGTCGTTGGTGTTGATGGTGCCCGGCAGCGTCTGCCGCGGATCCGCCCAGTGGTCGAGACCCCACTCGACGATCAGGCCGTAGATCCGGTCGAAGTCGTCCTCCCCGACGAGGAACGCGTAGTGCTGCGGCTGGAATTCGATCGGTGGTTCCGCGAAGTCGAGAGACACCCCGTTGTCGAGGGCGACCGCCAGGAAATGTCCGGCGGGCACGGCGTCCGGCAGCCCGAACAGCGTGGTGAAGAAGGTCGCCGACTCCTGCTTGTCCTTGGCGGCGACGATGGTGTGGTTAAAGGAAATGGTCACATTCGACCCTTTCGGGATATGCCACGAGCCGACGACGCGACTGTGGCCGGCCTCCATGCCTGACGCTGTCCGCCACCGGCACGCGACCCTCTGCACAGCAAAGCATTTCGGACGGCCGGTCCGCAAGCGATGCCTGCGCGCGTCCTGTGTCACTCATGGAGGTGTCACTCGTAGATTCCCTCCACCGACCAGCGGCCTGCCGTGCAGATCACCAGCAGCGCCCGCGACTCCTCCAGCAGCACCTGCGCCCTGGCCGCCGTCCGCGCCGCCGGAGGGTCCCACCACCGCTCGTCCACCGACCACGGTCCGGCCCATCCGCACACCGCCCACTCTCTGCTCCCCCACCGCAGCCGCGCGGGAGGCGCGCTGAACACACCACGTTCCGTGACCGTCACAGCGATACCCCGCTCGTCCGACATCCACACCTCCGGATACGCGGTCAGCACCGCGGCGGGCGCCGGTTCCGGCAACGTGCCCGGCCACGGCTCCGACGGATCGTTGCGAGGAATCAACTCGTCGCCCAACGGCAGCAACGTGATGCGCTCCGCCGGTCCCCGCCCACCGCTGAGGACCCCCACCTGCACGGCTTCCCCGCCGAGCAGGCCCTGCACCCGCACCAGGGCCCGCCGGGCCCGTTTGTCCTGGTCGCCGACCCCACCCCACAGCCCCAACTGCAGGGCGCCTGCCGCCACCACCTCCACCGGTTCGAGCCGCAGGACGGCGATACCGGCGGTGGGCCGCTTCTCGCTGCGCCCGGTCAGCCACCCGTCCAGCTGCCACCGCACCCGGTCCGCCGTCGCCTCGGGGGTCAGCGGTTCCGCGCACCTCCAGATCCGGGACAGTTGTTCACCGTTGCCGGTGCTCGCCGAGATCGACAGCCGGGTGCAGGCCACCGCGGCGTCCGACAGCGTGCGATGAAGCTTCTCCGCCAACGCCCGTCCCGCGAAGGCGGCGGCGTCGACCCGTTCGATGACGGGATCGCACCGTTCCTCGACATCCAGGTCCGGAGGCAGCGACCGCCCCGACGGGGGACGCTCCGGCTCACCGCGCGCGGCCCGATGCGCCAGCACCGCATCGGTTCCGAACCGCGACGCCACGTCGCCCGCCGACAGCGCGGCGAAACTACCGATTGTGCGCAACCCGAGCCGGTGCAGCAGATCGACCAGCTCCCCGCGATGCGGCGCCGCGAGGCTCGGCTCCGCGGCAAGTTCCCGCATCGGGAGCGGCGCCAGGAAGGCCGCCCCCTCGCCGGGTGGCACGAGAGTTGCTCTGCGCGCGGCGATCACGGCCATGGACAGCTGATCAGCTATACCGACCTGGCATTCCACCCCCACCGCCGACACCTGGTCCACCAGCCGTTCCGCGGCGGCCTCCTCCGAACCGAAATACCGGGCGACGCCGCGAGCGGACAGCACCACGAGACCGGGCCGCAACACCTCGACGCCGGGTGCCACCGCGTCGACTGCCGAGGCGACCGGCTCGAACAGTCGCGCGTCGCGGTCGGGATCGGCTGCCACCACATGCAACCGGGGGCACCGGGCCTGGGACTCGCGGCGGCGCAGACCTCGCCGCACCCCGTCCGCGCGGGCCGGTGCCGAGCAGGCGATCACCCGGTTGCCCGACGTCACCGCCACCGGATGGGTGGGCGGGAGATCCGCGGCGGCGGCCGCCGCGACCGCGGGCCAGTCGGGGCACCACAACGCCAGCACCCGGCTCACAGGCCCACCACCTCCACCGGATCCGGGAAGGGGACGTTCCCGAGGGACACCATCGGTTCCGGAGCACTCACCCATTCCACCCGGCCCTGCGCCGACCGCACGTCCAGCCGGGTGGTGCGCGGCTGGAACGACCGCCCCCGGGCGTACACTGCCAGGCTGAGGGACCGCAATCGCCTGCAGCCCCCGTCCTGAGATCCGTTGCCCAGCCCGGCATAACCGTGCACCCGCGCCTCCAGACGCATCTCCGCGCCGTCCCAGTGCCCGTCCGTGACGACCAGGGTCGCCCCCTTGCTCCGGGCGCGGGCCACCACCGCACGCGCCCGGGACGGCGCCACCGACGCCCCTCCCAGCCCGAGCACCACCAGGTCCATTCCGTCCAGCAGCACCGCGGCGATCTCCACCGGATCGGCGCCCGGGTCCGGGATCAGGGCCAGCCGTTCCAGTTGCGCGCCCATCTCGACCGCGGCCAGCACCCCGAGCCGGGGATGCCCGATCACCGCGACGTGACCGCCGCCCGCGGTCACGGACGCAACCAACCCCAGCAGGAGCGAGGTGGCACCCGACACCGACACCACCGAACCGCGCACCAGCCCGCCCCGGGGAAGGAGGCCTGCCAGCGCGGCCGGAACCGGAAGCACCCCGGCGGCGTGGGAATCGGGAGCCGCGGACGTGCCCGTCGCAGGAAATCCGCCCTCCACCGGGGCCCGGCTCGCCACCGATTCCCCGCGTGCGGGAACGGCGGCCATCCGTCGCCGGAGGTAGTCCAGACGCTCCTGCCGGGACAGCCCGGACAACTCGGGAGCCCCCGGCACCGGCAACCCCGGCTCGCCGGCCACTTCAACCAACTCGACACCCCTGACACTCGGCACCAACAGCGGTCGGCAACCACGGGGAAGACGCGGCTCGAACAGACGCTTTGTTCGAACATATTTTCGAACCCGTTCCCAGTAAAGCGGGTCCGTGCATGCCCGTCAAGTGGACGCCGAACGACCAGGTCAGGACGGCCGCGCGTCCCGTGTCCGCACAATCCTCTAACCTGAACGCGTGATGGAGCAGGAGCAGAGCGAAAGGGGCATCGGACCCGAATACCTGGTGGCCGGAAGGTACCGCCTGCGGTCCAAACTGGGTGGCGGCGGAATGGGCGCGGTCTGGCTCGCACGGGACACCCTGCTGCACCGCGAAGTCGCTATCAAACAGGTCACCACGACAGCCGGACTCGACCCCGACGAGGCCCGCCGGGTCCGCGACCGCACCATGCGGGAAGGCCGCAACGCCGCCAAACTCGCGCACCGGCATTCCATCGCGATGTACGACGTGGCGCTCGAGGCCGGGGAGCCCTGGCTCGTCATGGAATACCTGCCGTCCCGCAGCCTCGCCCAGGCGATGAACATCGCCGACACCCTGCCCCCGCTCGAGGTCGCCCAGATCGGCGCACAGGTGGCCGACGCGCTCACCGCCGCCCACGCCGCGGGGATCGTGCACCGGGACATCAAGCCGGGCAACATCCTCGTCGCCGACCGCGGCCGGGAACTCGGCACCGTCAAGATCAGCGACTTCGGTATCGCCCGGGCCAAGGGCGACTCCGCGGACACCGCGAACGGGGTCATCACCGGCACGCCCGCGTACTTCTCCCCCGAGGTCGCCCGCGGCCAGGACCCCACCGAGGCCAGCGACGTCTTCTCGCTCGGGTCCACGCTGTACACCGTCGTCGAAGGGCAGCCGCCGTTCGGGATCGACTCCGATTCCATCGCACTCCTGCACCGGGTCGCGAAGGCCGAGATCTACCGACCGAGCAAGGCCGGACCCCTCACCGACACGCTGCTGCATCTTCTCGAACCCGACCCGGCGCGTCGTCCGACGATGGCCGAGGCCCGCGACGCCCTGGCCCGGGTGGCCATGGCCGGGGACGGCAACGTCGCGCACCTCGTCGGCTCGCCCGTCTATTCCGCGGACGGCACCATCCCGGCGTGGGCTCACCGTTCGACACCGTTGCCCGACTCACGGCGCCGCGGCAAACTGGTCGGTTCCACGCAGGCCGGTCTGCCCGCCGTGCATCAGAGCACCCCGCTCAAGAACGTGCCGCGTCCGCTCGGCCGGTTGCAGTGGCCTCCGCGCCCGGCGAAGCCCGCTCCGGGTTCGCCGGCCCCCACCGTCCGCGACCAGGTGGTCGCGTGGGCGCCGATCGCCATGGGTGTCATGGTCGCGATCCTGATCCTGGCCGTGCTCGTGGCCGTGATCGTCCTGCTCGCGCAGCCCTGACCCCCGGGGACGTCAGTCGATCCGCCTGCGGTGCGCCCACCTCGTGAGCGCATTCCGGTTGGACTGCTGCGTCTTCCGCAGCACGTTCGACGCATGCGTTTCGACCGTCTTCACCGAGATCACCAGTTCCTCGGCGATCTCGCGGTACGTGTAACCGCGGGCGAGGAGGCGCAGCACTTCCAGCTCCCGCGGCGTCAGCGAATCCAGCTCCGGATCCAGCTGCGGCTCAGGAGCATTGGAACGTCCGGTGAAGGAGTCCAGCACGAAACCCGCGAGCCGCGGACTGAACACGGCGTCACCGCCGGCGACCCTGCGGACGCCGTCGGCCAGCTCGGCCCCCGAGATCGTCTTGGTGACGTACCCGCGGGCGCCCGCGCGAATCACGGCGATCACGTCCTCGGCGGCGTCGGACACACTCAGCGCCAGGCACACCGGACCCGACTCGATGCCCCGCAGCACCGCGACACCGCCGCCGTCGGGCATGTGGACGTCGAGTAGGACGACGTGCGGCGAGGTGGCGTTGATCCCGGACACCGCCTCCGCGACACCGCCCGCCTCGCCCACCACCTCCATGTCCGCTTCCCTACCGAGCTCGGCACGGACACCGGAGCGGAACACGGCATGATCGTCGACGAGAAAGACACGGTACGGGGGTGTTTCAGGCAAAGTCACTGCGGCTGTTCCTCGGCGTGGGCGGTAGTGTCACCCCACTGTAGAGCGTGTCGCACGATTCACCAGATCGCCGCACCACCGCGGGCATCCCGTCTTCGCCGTCCGTGGCGATATCCGATTCGACGATGGCAAAGACACTTCGGAACCAGGCCTTCACCAGATATCCGAAGCTCGGCCACGTTCCGTCCTCCGGCCGCACGACGCACAGACCCGTCATCCACATGCCGAACGTCGCATGGAATCGCGCCTGGAATCGGTCCGGTGGGCGAAAGAGACGACGATCCACGCCGGTACCGCGGCGAGCCCCGCAGTCCCCCCGGCCACACTCGACGACGGCGTCGCCGAACCTCGGTGTGCCCACGGTCTCCTCCTGCACGTAGGAGCCGAGCATGCCGTTCATGCTGAGTGCCGTTCAGTGCACTGGGTCGTCGGCCGACCAGTCCAGGGTGTCACCGAGTTCGTGGAACAACCCCGACAACTCACGCAACGCACCGTCCGCGCCGATCCACTCCTTCGCCATCGCGGTCTCGACGTCACCACTGACACCGGACAACGCCGACCGGATCGCGGCATCGGCCTCGTCGATGGCCCATCAGAACAGCCCGGCGAGGCTGGACGCGGTGCCGTGGTCGGTGTCGTCGAACGAGTCGGCGGTACTCCGGAGCTTCGACCCGACCGCTGCCAGCGCCGCGACGGCGAACCCCAGCGAGTGTTCGGCCGCGTCCGCGGACGGCAGATACCCGCTCGCGAACGTCGTCCCGGTCTCGTCGGCGCCCCAGCACTCGCCCTCACCGTCGAGGGTCGCGGTCAGGGTGGCGGCGACCTCGGCCATCCGCTGCGACAGGGCATCGAATCGGGGTGCGACGCCGCGCAGATGCGCCGGGTCCACCCACAGCTGCGCGCTCACTGCCAGCCGTCCCGCAGCAGCGGCCGATTCCACGACCCGTCGTCGGGGTCGGGAACGAGGTCCGGCAGATCCGGCAGGGTCTCGGTCGCGGACACGATCGATCCCATGATGCGCATCGACTCGGCGTGCGCGGCCTCGCCGGCGCGGCGGCGGCGTCGGTCATCGCGCGTCCCAGCGATTCGGGGGTGGAGCGCTGGAACGCGTCCGGTGCCAGGTGCACCTCGACCACCCCGCCGACCGAGTTCACCACCACCTGCACCAGCCCGTCGGCGGACTCACCCGTAACGCGCAGCTGTGCCACCTGTCGCTGAGCGGCATGCAGATCCTGCGTCTGCCGGTCGAGCGTGGCCAGCATCGAATCGATCTGACCCTGCAGTTCCTGCTCACGCACCCGCAGGCGTTCACGGTCGAACATGAATCCCCCCTTGACGTCTCGCGTCGCACCCCGCCGCAGCACGGTGTGACCGCACGACCCCCACAGTCGCGTCGCGGGCGAACACTACCCCTCACGAGGACAGCAGCGAGCAGGCGCTGCGCACGAGGGGAACCGACACGACGAAAGTAGTGCTCACGCGCCCTGACTGAACGGCACGTCCTCGACGCCGGTGTCCGCGCTGTCGGCGGCCCCCGCTCCCGCGCGCGTCCGGCCGTTCCGCGGCATGTGGATTCGCACCTCGGTGCCCTTGCCTGGCGTGGACCGCACGTCGACGTGCCCGCCTCGCCGTTCGATCCGCCCGCGAATCGACTTCGCCAGCCCCTGACGGTCCGGCGACACCTCGTCGACGTCGAATCCGACGCCGCGGTCCCGGACGAACACGCTGACCTGCTCGCGCTCGGACTCGGCGAACAGATTGATGTCGGTCTCCCCGGAATGCTTGGCCGCGTTGACCAGAGCCTCCCGCGTCGCGCCGAGCACCGCCGTGAAACTCTCCTTCGACAGTCCCTCGCCGGTGCCGTCGACATCGAGGGCCACGTCGCCGACCGTCACCGGCCGCACGGTGACGCCGTGGTGGTCCTCCACCTCGCCCGCGATGATGCGCAACGCCTCCGCCAGGCTCGAATGGTCGGTGTCTCCCCCACCGAACAACCACTTGCGCAGTTCCCGTTCCTGCCCCCGGGCGAGCCGCGCGACCTCCTGGGGATGGTCGGCCTGTTTCTGGATCAGCGCCAGGGTCTGCAGGACGGAGTCGTGCAGGTGTGACGCGATCTCCTCGCGCTCGTCGTTGCGGATCCTCGCGGCGCGCTCCGCCCCCAGCGCCCGCCACAGCCGCAACCACAGGGGCACGGTCAGCAGTCCGGCGCCGACCAGGGTGACCACCACGGCCAGCAACGACGAACGCAGCGCGGCGAAGTCGACCTGCGCGAGGATCACCACGCCGAGACCCGACACGATCAGTGTCACGCCACCGAGGACCCGCGCCCAGGTGAGGACGGTGGGGCGCTGCGGCAGCCCGATGACGGTGCGCGGCCCCTCCGAATCGAATTCGCGCCACACCAGGGCCGCGCCGACCGCCACCACGATGATCGGTGCGATCACCGAACCGACCCGGCCGCTGAACAACCACGACAACGCGGACGCACCGGCCAGACCGATCGCGATCAGCCCGTACGCTCTGCGCCGCTCGGACGCACTGGGCTTCTCCGTGTCCGAACCCGCGGCCGTGAAGATCCACAACAGCCCGTAGCCGACGATGCCCGCGCCGGCGAGCGCGGCGAGACAGGCGAACGCGACCCGCACCTTCATCACGTCGACATCCAGCTGGTCGGCGATACCACCTGCGACGCCGCCGACGATGCGGCCACCGGTCCGGCGTTCGAGCCGCGGCATGGGGAGACCGCCGGGCGGTACCGGCGCGGTGACGGCGCCCGCGTACTGGGCGCCGCCCGCGGACGTGTTCACAGGTTGCACACCTTCGATACTGGCACGATCCCCGGGCCGCGGCATCAGGGTCCGACCCTGACTTGGGGCCGCGTTCCGGCCCACCCCGACCGGAAAGATCAGGGTACTTCCCGATGTACGCGCGATGCGGCGACCGGAACGATGGTGGTATGAGCAATGGGAGCTTCCAAGAGCAGATACAGGATCTGTGGCGGACCCGACCGGTGCGGTTGCCCGGCCGTGGCCACGTCGCCGGTGTCTGTGCGGGAATCGGCTACCGCTACGGCGTCGATCCCGTACTGATACGAGTCGCGTTCGTCGTGTCCACCATTTTCGGCGGCGCCGGCGTGCTCCTCTACCTGGCGTGCTGGCTCGCCCTCACGAAGTCGGGCGACCCGGCCTCCCCCGCGGAGTCGTTGATGGGACGCGGTCACAGCTCCGACTCGGGCACCAAAACCATCGTCCTTCTCGTCGCACTGGCGATCGCGGTGAGCACCGTCGGCCCCTTCGGCGTCGGCCTCGGCGGCTCCGGGCTGATCAGCATGGCGCTGATGCTCGGCGGCCTGTGGCTGCTGTACCAGCGGCAGCCGATCCCCCCGCCGTCGCCCGTCGGAGCCGTCGCCCCCGGTGTCGGCACCGGCTATCCCGGGACGAGTTTCTCGCCCGGACAGTTCGGCGCCAACCCGTTCGGCCCGGGCACGTACGGTTCGGGTGCGTACGGTCCGTACACGAAGCTTCCCGACTCCTACACGCCGAGCACGCCTCCCACCACGGGGCAGCCGGCGGACGCGACCGGCGAGGCCCCCACCGAGGCACTGAAACCCGAAACCGCTGCCGCCCAGACCGATCCGGTGTCGTTCGAGAAGTCCCCGACCGCCGGTCCGCGGGTCGACGCACCGTCGGCGCCGTTCGCGCCGCTCGAACCGCGTCCCCCCGCATGGGACCCGCTCGGTGTCGCTCCGTTCGCGTGGGACCTGCCCGAGCCGGCCAGAACCAGCACTCCCGCAGTGCAACCGGAGCGCACGCATTCCCGCCTGACCACCATGGTGATCGGACTGGCCATCCTCGCAGCCGCGGCAGCGACGGCGCTGGCGGTCGCCACCGGATCCGACTGGCTGAATCCCGGTCGCATCGGCGCGGTCGCGCTCGCCGTCATCGGAGTGGGGCTGCTGATCGGCGGCTTCCTGCGCAAGGGCTACGGGCTTCTCGTCGTCGCAGGCCCGCTGATCGGTTTCGTGATCCTCGCCTCGCTCGTCGGGTCACTCGACCTGAACAGCGAGAACATGGGCGACCGGACCTGGGTGCCCCTGACGGCCGCCGACATCGAACCCGCCTACTCCGGTGGGTTCGGCAGCTTCACGCTCGACCTCCGGAACGTCACGCTCACCGAGGACAAGACGGTCGACGTCAGCGGTCAGTTCGGTGAGGTCGTGGTGCTCCTGCCGCCCGGCATGAACGTCGAGAACCACTGCACCGCACAGTTCGGCGACGCACAGTGTCTCCCAGACGGTCTCGACGGCGGTGCCGACGGAACGGACGGTCACGTCCTGACCCTCAATGCAGATGTCCGGTTCGGAAGTATGGAGGTGCGCCGTGGATGACGTCGACGACACTCAGGACGGCGAGCAGACCCGGACGCGCAAGCGCCCGTCACCGCTCCTGCTCCTCGCGGGGGTGGCAGCACTGCTGGTGAGTGGATGGGCGCTCGCGGGGCCGTTCTCGCTGGAGCCGCTCGCGAACGTCGAATTCCGCTGGCTGTTCGTGGTGGTCGCGGTGCTGGTCGGCGTGGTACTCGTGTTCGCACCCAACCGGCGACGATAGGCGCTGACGCGCACTGTGCGCGGTGAGCGAGTCAGGCGACTCGCCCACCGCGCACAGTGCGTCACTCCCACTCGATGGTGCCCGGCGGCTTGCTCGTGATGTCCAGCACGACCCGGTTGACGTCGTGAACCTCGTTGGTGATCCGGGTGGAGATCCGCTCGAGAACGTCGTAGGGCAGTCGCGTCCAGTCCGCGGTCATCGCGTCCTCGCTGGACACAGGGCGGAGCACGATCGGGTGCCCGTAGGTGCGTCCGTCGCCCTGGACGCCGACGCTGCGGACGTCGGCGAGCAGCACCACCGGGCACTGCCAGATCTGGCCGTCGAGCCCGGCGGCCGTCAACTCTTCGCGCGCAATGGAATCCGCGTGACGCAGCAGGTCGAGCCGCTCCTGGGTGACCTCGCCGATGATGCGGATGCCGAGCCCGGGGCCGGGGAACGGCTGGCGTCCCACGATCTCCTCCGGCAGGCCCAGCTCGCGCCCCACCGCGCGGACCTCGTCCTTGAACAGCAGGCGCAGCGGTTCCACGAGCGTGAACTGCAGGTCTTCGGGCAGGCCGCCGACGTTGTGGTGGCTCTTGATGTTGGCCGTGCCGGTGCCGCCGCCGGATTCCACGACGTCGGGGTACAGCGTGCCCTGCACGAGGAATTCGACCGTGTCGCCGTGCGCGGCATTCTCACCGAGCACGTCGCTGACGGCACCCTCGAAGCTGCGGATGAACTCGCGGCCGATGATCTTGCGCTTGGTCTCCGGATCGGACACCCCGGCCAGTTCACCGATGAAGGTGTCGGCCGCGTCGACCGTGATGAGCCGGGCGCCGGTGGCGGCGACGAAATCCTGCTCGACCTGCGCACGCTCCCCGGCCCGCATCAGGCCGTGGTCGACGAACACACACGTCAGGTTGTCGCCGATCGCGCGCTGCACGAGCGCCGCCGCGACAGCGGAGTCCACACCGCCCGAGAGTCCGCAGATCGCCTTGCCGTCGCCGACCTGCTCGCGGACCTGCTCGACGAGGGCGTCGGCGATGTTCGCGGCCGTCCAGGCGGGGGGAATGCCGGCGATCTCGTGGAGGAACCGGCTGAGCACCTGCTGGCCGTGCGGCGAGTGCAGAACCTCCGGGTGGTACTGCACGCCGGCGAGCCTGCGGGCCCGGTCCTCGAATGCGGCGACGGGTGCGCCCTCGCTGGTGGCCGTCACCTCGAAGCCTTCGGGGGCCTCGGTGACCGCGTCGCCGTGACTCATCCACACGGGCTGATTGGACGGCAGCCCCTCGTGCAGCAGACCGCCCTGCACCTTCAGGTCGGTGCGGCCGTACTCACGAGTGCCGGTGTGGGCGACCGTCCCGCCCAGCGCACCGGCCATGGCCTGGAATCCGTAGCAGATGCCGAACACCGGAACGTCCAGATCGAACAGGGCCGGATCGAGCTGCGGCGCCCCGTCGGCGTAGACGCTCGACGGCCCGCCGGACAGCACCACGGCGAGCGGATTCTTGGCCGCGATCTCCTCGACGGTCGCGGTGTGCGGGACCACCTCGGAATAGACCTTGGCCTCACGCACCCGCCGGGCGATCAGCTGCGCGTACTGCGCGCCGAAGTCGACGACGAGGACCGGTCTCTGTTGCTCGATATCTGCCACCGGATCAGTCTAATCGGCGCAGCTCTGTGGTCTGCGCGACCCCACGACCCGGCCCTCGCCGGCGCTATGCAACGCCGTGCTTCCGGGTGTCGGGCAGCACCGAGCCGTTTCGGATCTCGACGATCGGCAGCACCAGCGCGGCGGGCGCGCCTTCCGGGACGACCGGCTTGATCGGCGCGACCGGGTTCAGGCGCCGGTATCCCTCCCCCTGCGCCGGACGCAGATCCACTTCACCCTTGTTCGGCCACAGCGACGCCGCACGCTCGGCCTGCGCCGAGATCGTCAGCGACGGGTTGACGCCCAGGTTCGCGGACACGGCCGAACCGTCGACCACGCTCAGCGTCGGGTAACCCCACACCCGGTGGTACGGGTCGATGACGCCGTTCGACGGTTCCGACGCGATCGTGCAGCCGCCGAGGAAGTGCGCAGTGAGCGGGATGTTGAACACGTCGCCCCAGGTGCCGCCTGCGCGACCGTCGATCTTCTCCGCGATCCGCCGGGTCGCCTCGTTGCCGGCCGGGATCCAGCTGGGGTTCGGCTGACCGTGTCCCTGCTTGCTGGTGACCTTGCGCCGGCCGAACAGGCCCTTCTTCGTGTACGTGGTGATGGAGTTGTCGAGGTTCTGCATGACCAGCGCGATGATGGTGCGCTCGCTCCATTTGTACGGGGTGAGGACCTTCAGTGCCGTCGGATCGTTCGCGAGTTCCCTGAGGAACGTCATCCACCGCCTGCCGCCGCCGTCGGTCAGCAGCGTCTGCAGCATCGCCATCGAGTTCGACCCCTTGCCGTAGCGCACCGGCTCCACGTGGGTGTCGGGCGTCGGGTGGAACGACGACGTGATCGCGACGCCCTTCGTGAGCTCGAGCGCGGGGTCCACCTTGTTCTTGGCGGCGCCGAGGATCGACTCCGAGTTGGTGCGGGTGAGCACACCCAGCCGGTCGGAGATCTTCGGCAGCGCGCCCGACTCCTTCTGGTCGAACAGCAGATGCTGCGTGCCCCACGTGCCGGCGGCCAGGACGACGTTCGCCGCGGTGTACGTTTTGCGGTTCCGGTTCTTCCGCGGCCCGCTGCGCCGGGTGAACACGTCCCAGGTGCCGTCGGACGCCTCGCGCAGCCCCTTGACCGTTGTCATCGGGATGATCTCCGCGCCGGCCTTCTCCGCGAGGCCCAGGTAGTTCTTGAGCAGGGTGTTCTTGGCGCCGTGCCGGCATCCGGTCATGCATTCGCCGCATTCGATGCATCCGGTGCGGTCGGGGCCGACGCCGCCGAAGTACGGGTCCGGCACGGTCTTGCCCGCTTCTCCGAAGAAGACGCCGACCGGGGTCTGGACGAACGTGTCGCCCACGCCCATGTCTTCGGCGACCGACTTGATGATCTCGTCCGCGGGGGTCATGTGCGGATTCTGGACGACGCCGAGCATCTTGCGGGCCTGCTCGTAGTGCGGCGTGAGCTCGTCGTGCCAGTCCGTGATGTGCGACCACTGCTTGTCCTGGAAGAAGGAGGCAGGCGGTTTGTAGAGGGTGTTCGCGTAGTTGAGTGACCCGCCGCCGACGCCGGCGCCGGCGAGGATGAGGCAGTCGCGGAGCAAGTGGACGCGCTGGATGCCGAAGAACCCGAGGGCGGGCGCCCAGAGGAACTTCCTGAGATCCCAGCTGGTCTTCGCGAAGTCCGCGTCGGCGTAGCGACGGCCCGCCTCGAGGATGCCGACCTTGTACCCCTTCTCGACCAACCGGAGCGCGGTGACACTGCCACCGAATCCGGAACCGACGATGAGGACGTCGTAATCCGTTGTGCGCTGCTTGCTCATCACTCGACCTCCAACGAACCTGAGTTTATTACTCGCCAGTATGCACCCGGCGGTTGTGACAGCTGCCACAAGGGTTACCTTAACTGTAACGAGAGGTATCAGGAACGGTCGCGATACCCGCAAACGCACGTCGCCCGATGCCGCACCGGCGCAGTTGAACTGCACCGATGCGACATCGGGCGACGAGAGAAGCAGTGACGGACGTACGCCTCAGGCGCGGACCGTCAGGCCTACTTTCTGGAATTCCTTCAGATCGGAGTACCCCGCCTTCGCCATCGAGCGGCGCAGTCCACCGACCAGGTTCAGGGAACCGAACGGGTCGTCCGACGGGCCGGTGAGGACCCGGTCCAGCGACGGCCGGTCACCGAACGAGACCGGCAGCATCGTGCCGCGCGGCACCGACGGGTGCGCGGCGGCCGACGGCCAGTACCAGCCGCCGCCGGGAGCCTCCGCGGCAACGGCCAGCGGTGCGCCCAGGACCGCGGCGTCCGCGCCACAGGCGATCGCCTTCGCGAGGTCGCCCGAAGACGTGATGTCGCCGTCCGCGATGACGTGGACGTAGCGTCCACCCGTCTCGTCGAGGTAGTCGCGGCGGGCGGCCGCGGCGTCCGCGATGGCCGTCGCCATCGGGAGACCGATGCCGAGGACCTCACCGGTGGTCGTGGCGCCCTCGGTGGAGCCGTACCCGACGATCACCCCGGCCGCGCCCGTGCGCATCAGGTGCAGAGCGGTGCGGTGATCGCTCACCCCACCGGCCACGACGGGAACGTCCAGTTCGGAGATGAACGTCTTCAGGTTCAGCGGTTCGCTGTCGCCGTGGGCGACGTGTTCGGCGGAGATGATCGTGCCGTGCACGACCAGCAGGTCGATGCCCGCCTCCAGCAGTTGCGGGGTCAGCGCCCGCGCGTTCTGCGGACTCACCCGCACGGCGGTCGTGACACCCGCGTCGCGGACCTGCGCCACGGCAGCGGCCAGGAGCCCCGGCTGCAACGGTGCCGCGTGCAGTTCCTGCAGCTTCTTGATCGGCGCCTCGACGTCGACGTCCGACTCCGCCAGCGCGACGAGTTCCGCGAGCTTCGCCTCGACGTCCGCGTGCCGGCCCCACAGCCCCTCACCGTTGATGACGCCGAGGCCACCGCGCTTGCCGAGTTCGATCGCGAACGACGGCGACACGAGCGCGTCGGTCGGATGCGCCAGCACCGGGATGTCGAACCGGTACGCGTCGAGCTGCCAGGACGTCGACACCTCCTTGGAGGAGCGGGTCCGGCGGGAGGGGACGATGTCGATGTCGTCCAGCTCATAGGTTCGTCGGGCTGTTCGGCCCATGCCGATCTCAACGAGGTCGCGCACGCGCGCCCCTTTCTCGTGAATCGTGACTGGTTGCTAGCGAGCGGTGTAGTTGGGAGCTTCGACCGTCATCGTGATGTCGTGCGGGTGGCTCTCCTTCAGGCCCGCAGCGGTGATCTGCACGAACTGCGCGTTCTGCAGTTCCTCGATCGACGACGCTCCCGTGTAGCCCATGGCGGCCCGCAGACCACCGGTGAGCTGATGTGTGACCTGGGACAGCGGACCGCGGAACGCGACCCGGCCCTCGATGCCCTCCGGGACCAGCTTGTCCTCGGACAGCACGTCGTCCTGGAAGTAGCGGTCCTTCGAATACGACTTGGCGGCCCCACGACTCTGCATCGCGCCGAGCGACCCCATGCCGCGGTAGCTCTTGTACTGCTTGCCGTTCACCAGGATCAGCTCACCGGGCGACTCCGCGGTGCCTGCGAGCAGCGAACCGAGCATCGCCGTCGACGCGCCAGCCGCGAGGGCCTTCGCGATGTCGCCGGAGAACTGCAGCCCAC
Source organism: Rhodococcus koreensis (assembly GCF_017068375.1). Classification (NCBI taxonomy): domain Bacteria; kingdom Bacillati; phylum Actinomycetota; class Actinomycetes; order Mycobacteriales; family Nocardiaceae; genus Rhodococcus; species Rhodococcus koreensis. The sequence continues at coordinate 7,474,436 of NZ_CP070609.1, read as the reverse complement.
CGTCGGCGATCACCGGCACACCGTGCGGCTTGGCCGCGGCGACCGCTTCGAGGATCGCGGTGATCTGCGGGGCGCCGACACCGGCGATGACGCGGGTGGTGCAGATGGAGCCGGGGCCGACACCGACCTTGACCGCGTCCACACCGGCCTCGATGAGGGCGGCCGCACCACTGCGGGTGGCGACGTTGCCGCCGATGATCTGCACGCGCTCGTCGACCTCGGCCTTGAGCTTGGAGATCATGTCCAGCACACCGGCCGAATGACCGTGGGCGCTGTCGACGACGAGCACGTCGACCCCGGCGTCGGTGAGAGCCATTGCGCGGCTCCACGCCTCGTCGCCCACACCCACGGCGGCACCGACCAGGAGCCGGCCGTCGCGGTCCTTGGTGGCGTCCGGGTGCTGCTCGGTCTTCACGAAGTCCTTGACCGTGATGAGCCCGGTGAGCTTGCCCTGGCCGTCCACGATCGGCAGCTTCTCGATCTTGTGGCGGCGCAGCAGTCCCAGCGCCACCTCGGCGGTGACACCCTCCTGGGCGGTGATCAGCGGCGCCTTCGTCATGACCTCGGACACGGCGCGGTTCTGGTCGACCTCGAAACGCATGTCGCGGTTGGTGATGATGCCGACGAGCTGTCCGGCCGCGTCGGTGACCGGGAGTCCGGAGATCCGGAACCGCGCACACTTGGCGTCGACCTCGGCGAGGGTGTCGGACGGCTTGCAGGTGACCGGGTCGGTGACCATTCCGGCCTCGGACCGCTTGACCGTCTCCACCTGCCCGGCCTGCGCCTCGACGGACAGGTTGCGGTGCAGCACGCCCATGCCGCCTGCACGGGCCATGGCGATGGCCATCCGCGCCTCGGTGACGGTGTCCATCGCGGAGCTGACGAGCGGCACCCGCAGCCGGATGTCCCTGGTCAGCTGGCTGGACGTGTCGACCTGGCCGGGGATGACATTCGACGCCGCCGGCAAGAGCAGGACGTCGTCGTACGTGAGACCCAGCATCGCGACCTTGTTCGGGTCGTCACCGCCGGTGTGTACATGCCCTGCTGAACTTGTCATGCGGTTCGGGCCCTCCATGGAACATAGGTGCAGCGCCGGTGGCGCCGTCTGCGGACATTCAGATCTTCGATCTGGTGAAACTTGCGCGAACACGGATACAGGGAAAGGCCGGAGCGACGATCGATATTCCCAGCTCCGCACACCATGATATCGGCTCGACGTGATCGCCACGGAGCCCACCCACGCTGGGCGTACGCCGAACGGCTGGCGCAGACCGGGCTGACCTGCGTACCGTGGTGCTGTGCGCGATCAACTGCCTCCAGGTCTGCCCCCGGACCCCTTCGCCGGCGACCCCGCCGACCCGTCCGCAGCTCTCGATGCGATCGAACCGGGCCAGCCACTCGACCCCCATGAGCGTCTCGCCGTGGAGGAAGATCTGGCCGACCTCGCCGTGTACGAGGCGCTGCTGGCGCATCGTGGGATCCGCGGTCTCGTCGTCTGCTGCGAAGACTGCCAGCAAGATCACTACCACGATTGGGACATGCTCCGTGCCAACCTCCTCCAGCTCCTGGTCGACGGCACCGTGCGCCCGCACGAGCCCGCCTACGACCCGACACCCGAGGCATATGTCACATGGGACTACTGCCGCGGCTACGCGGACGCCTCGATGAACGACGCTTTGCACGGAGACGGCTTCGACGCCTGATCCGGCACAACCCGATCCAAACCCTGTACTGACAGACGACTGTGGCCCGACACGCGAAGTGTCGGGCCACAGTCGTCTGTGCGGGTGGGCCGCCTAACCGCTAGCTGGTGGGCGGCAGCACCGGGACCGGGGTCGTCGTGGTGGGCAGCGGCACCGTCGAGGGCTGCTGAGACGGCTGCTGCTGAGTGGGCGGCTGCGTGGTCGGATTGTCCGGCGGCAGTATCGGCAACTGCATGATTGTCGGATCCGGGCTCGTGGACGGCATCGTCTCAGGCGGAAGCGGAAGCTGCGGCGGCGGCGGCGGCGGCAAGGTGGGCAGCTGCGGCAGCGGAATGGGCGGCAGTCCCGGAATCTGCAGATCCGTCGGCAGGGTTCCCGGCAACTGCCCGACTCCCGGCACCGTCGTGGAACCGGATGTCCCCGGCACGGTGGCAGGCAACTCGGTGGCCTGCGTCGGCGCGCCGGTTGTGGTGGTTCCCGGCGCCGTCGTCGCCGGCGGCGTGGTGGGAGCGATCTTCTCGACCTCCGCGGCCAGCTTCGCCCGCCACACGTCGAGTTCGTTGCGCATGTCGGCGTCGCGTACCCCGCCGGCACGGTCGGCGGCGCCGTCGAGCAGGTTCTTCGCCGACTCCGCGTCGCCCGCGGCGATCAGCCGTTCGGCCTCCTGCAGCTGGGACGTGGTGTCGATCTGCGCGACGGTCGAATCGGCCTGCTGGCTGAACACGACCGACTTGACGCTCCACAGCGGATCGCCGGGTTCGGCGTTGTACGAGAAGATGGTGGCGCCGCCCATGACGACCGCGATCGCGGCGGCAGCGCCTGCGATGGGTCGCAACAGCCGGAGCTTGCCGCGGGCGGCGCTGCGTGCGGAACGGGCGTTGTCCGAGGCGTCGATCGCCGCGATCACGTCGTCGAGCAGCGGCCCGGTCGGCATCGGCGTCGACACGATGTCGGCACGCCAATTGGTCAGCAGAAGCGCGAGCTCGTATTGCTCCGGCGAATCCGTTGCGACGGGACCGCCACCGGCGATCGCGTCGATCAATGCGTCGTCGCGGCGCACTGCCGCGACGTCCACCGGTGCGTCGTCTCCTGGGAGATCGGCATCGGGATTGCCGTTGCGCTTCATGCCCCTAGCCAAACCTCTCACCTGCCTTTGTCACTTCTTTTTTCAGTTTCGCGATGGCTCGGTGTTGAGCCACGCGGACAGCTCCCGCGGTACTACCCACGGCCGCGGCCGTCTCCTCGGCTGACATACCGACCACGAGCCGGAGGATCAAGATCTCCCGGTGCTTCTCCGGCAGCGTGCTCAGCAGTTCGTTCATCTGCCTGCTCGCTTCCGAGTCCAGCGCCCGCTGTTCGGGTCCGTCATCGTTGGCGACGACATCAGGTACTTCGGCGACGGGCTCCGACTTGTTACGTGCGGAGTTCCGATGCGCGTCGGCGACCTTGTGCGCGGCGATCCCGTAGACGAATGCCATGAACGGCCGGCCCTGATCCTCGTAGCGAGGTAGGGCCGTCATCACGGCGAGGCACACTTCTTGTGCCACGTCGTCCGCAGAGAGTTGTCCCCTCTCCGCAGCACCGACCCTGGCTCTGCAGTAACGCACAACCAAGGGCCGAATGTTTTCCAGGACCAGAGCTAAAGCGGCCCGGTCACCCTGCGTTGCAGCGGCGACGGCGGAGTCCAACTCCTCGCTCGTGTTAGTCATCGTTGCTGAATATCCTGGCGTTACAGTGGCACCTCCCCCGATGGGTGTGCTCCCGCTCTCAGCGGAACACTCCAAGAGTAACGGTGCGGACCGAACGGTATTCGCCCGGATTCGCACCGATTCGTGAACAACACGGGCCCACGGGGCCCGATCAGCGGTGTCAGATTCGGAAGCGCCCACCTCGCGCCCTGATGAGCGCTTCGCACTCCTCGGACACCGCCTCCGCACGTGAGTCGGACGTCACACCACTCAGCAACATCGCAGCCGCCCACTTCAGGGGTATCAGGCCGTACCGATCGCAGCGGTCGAGCACATCCGCGGCGAGCCGCGCCGCCGGACCGGAATCGGACTCCCCCGTCATCGACGCACTCCGCAGCAGGTCCGATTTGACGTGGTGCCGGACCGATCCGGCGGCCTCCGAAATTTCTGCCGCGGCCTCGGCGTGGCGGCGCGCCGCGGTGAAGTCCCCGTCCGCGAGGAACAACTCCGCGCTCACCCAGTGCCTCCGGACGTGCTGCCGCCACAGTTCGCCGTGGGCGTGCACGTCCAGGTGCTCGGCGCACCGATCGAGCAGCCGCCTGCCCAGTGCGAGCCGGCCGCACCCCAGCGCGTCGGCGGCGAGTCCCGTCATTGCGTCGCACCGCGCCTCCACGGCGAGAACACCGTCCGACGCTCCGGGACCCGTCCCGACGACGGCCAGGGCCCGGCCATCGAATCCGGACGACACGGCGTGCCAGCCGAGCTGTCTCAGCAGCGACGCCTGCGTGCTCCAGGCGAGCGAGACGACCGCGGGTTCGGCAACCCCGCCGCGCGTCAGGGCGTCCAGTTCGGCGCGGGATCGGCTGTAGTACCCGCGGGCACCCCAGGCCACCGCCCGCATCCAGCGTTCGACGGGAACGTCCGACTCCGGCAGGGGGCTCACGCCCGGATCGGCGCCGAACGCCGCGCGGATCAGTGGATTCGTGACTGCGGAACGGAGAGAGGAGTCGGGCACGCCGAGATCATCGCATCGCCCGCCCTCGCACCGGTCAGGTGACCGCAGCGACGGCGCCCACGGCCGCATCCAGCGCTCCCAGCACCGTGATCGTCCGTGGTAGCGACTGTGTCCGGCAGCCGGGACCGCCCGCCAGCACCGTCAGCCCGGTGCGCCTGCGGCGGATCGCCCGCAGCAGGGAAGGTACGTCGCATCCGGCGGCGGGCAACCAGAGGACGATCACGTCCGGTTCGGCGTTGGTCACGGCGGCGAGCAACGCCGACCGGCACAGTGGCAGCGCGATCCGCGTGTCCACCGACGCCGTGGCCAGGGCGGCGCCCAGGGCCCGGAATTCGAGACCGTACGGGTCCGCGGGAACCGCGTCCGGCGTGTCCGCGGGCACCTGCACGAGCAGGACCCGGCCACCGCCGCCGATCGGTGCATCCAGGGTCATCGTGGACAGAATCCCCGCGACACATTCGGCGAAGACACGGACGCTCACAGCGGCAGCGTCGGAATTCCTGCCGTCGTCCGCCCATTCGAGCACCGGAGCGACCACCGTCGTCCACATGGAGCTGAATCCTCGCTCCGCGACCGCCCGCACGACGATCCGGCGGATGGTCACGACGTCTCGCGCCAGCAACGCACCCGACAAATTGCGGACGGCGGCCTCCGCGTCGGCGAGGCCGGAAAAGGACGACAAAAGGTTCGACGAGCCTGTTTTCGTCCCGTTCACCGAGTTGTCATCCAGATTTTCGCCGCCCGGCCGGCGGCCGCTTTCTGACGAATATGTAGCCATTGCGTTAATCGCATATCTCGCGGCCTCCGCGGAGTTTGCACCACCGTCCAGAGCCTGTTGCATGCATTCGAGCCGGGCGACGTCGCGCGACGTGTATCGCCGGTGACTTCCCTGCGGGTGGACGGAGGGGCCGATGCCGTAGCGGCGGTCCCACGTGCGAAGCGTCGACGGTGCCACCCCGAGCCTTCTGGCCAGCGCGGATACCGACATCGTGGGTCCCTCGTCCGGAGATCCGGAGGGGGTCTGCGTTTCAGGCTCCGCGGGCTGGGGCACCCGCACATCGTTACCCGTACCCCAAGGTCTTTCAACCCGAAACGGAAACACGGAAACGCGGGAAAGTAAATATTTTCCAGGTTAACTTTCAGCTCGTGGGATATGTAAATCCCCACTGTGAACAACTATTGACGCGATTTCCGAACCGACTCTACGGTTAGCAACGTGAATGATTCAGCGGCTTGAACGTCGAGCCCACGGTCCACTCGCCGCCCGAGGCGAGCTTGCAGCTAAGGAGTCCACATGCCTGCACCCAACCACCTTCCCGGCCCGAACGCGGATATCTGGGATTGGCAGATGCACGGACTGTGCCGCGGAGTCGACTCCTCGATGTTCTTCCATCCCGACGGGGAGCGCGGCCGTGCCCGCGCACAGCGGGAAACCCGTGCGAAGGAAATGTGCAGACGCTGCCCGGTCCTCGCCCAGTGCCGCAGTCATGCGCTGAGCGTGTCCGAGCCGTACGGGATCTGGGGTGGAATGTCCGAAACGGAACGCGAGATGCACGCCCGGCACAGACGCGGCCGGATCGCCGTTTGACCGCTCGCCCACACTCACCGAGGGCCCCTCGCCGCCGTGCGAGGGTTCCTCGCGTCACTTCGATCCCCTCGCCACCCATCCACGGCGACTCGGTCTCCGAATGCCTACCGGCTGGAGGAGATGAGCGGACATGCACGCTACCGTGGTTCTCGATGAAGCGAGACGAGCGCTGGTGACGAACCACGAGGGCAAAACCCCGGCAGACGACGTGTGCTCGGCGGACGCGGCCGGGGCACACAGCGCCCGGGCCACCGAATCCGCGGAGCTCCACGACACCATGGCCCGCGTGGCGAACGGGGACGCCGACGCATTCGCCGAACTCTACGACCGGACGAGCGCCCGAGTCCACGGCATGGTCCTGCGGGTGCTGCGCGACCCCGGGTATGCGGAGGAGACGACGCAGGAAGTCTTCCTCCAGGCCTGGCGCACCGCGTCGAACTTCGACCCGGCAAAGGGTTCCGTCATGTCGTGGCTGATGACACTCGCGCACCGCCGGGCCGTCGACCGCGTGCGCTCGGAGCAGGCAGGCACCGACCGCGAATCCCTCTACGAGACCACCAACATCGCGGGGCCGTTCGACCACGTCACCGAGGAGGTGACTCGCCGGCTCGAGCATCAATCGGTGCTCGTCTGCCTCGACTCGCTCACGGACATGCAGCGTGAGTCCGTTGCGATGGCGTATTACGACGGCCGCACCTACCGGGAGGTCGCCTCCCAGCTGGGGGTCGCGCTGTCGACGGTGAAGACGCGCATCCGTGACGGATTGACGCGTCTTCGCGGCTGCCTGGGAGGTCTGTGACATGAACGACGAACTCGTGGGCATGGCCTACCCGTACGCACTCGACGCACTCGACGACACCGAGCGCCGCGAACTCGACACCGATCTCGCAGGCACCGACGAGGACACCCGCTCCACGTTCACCGACGAGGTCCGGCGGATCCGCGAAGCGTTCGCGGTGGTGAGCGCGGTGGGCGCCGTCGAACCGCCGCCACGGGTGCGGATCCGGGTCCTCGATGAGATCAGGCGTCCCGCGCCCGCGCCGACGTCGCTCGCCGAGCGTCGCTCCCGCAGGCGGCGCTGGCAGATCGCCGTCGCCGCCGCCGCGGCCGTCGGGGTGCTCGCCGGCGGAACGGTGATCGTCCGGCAGCTCACGGAAGGCCCGGCGCCCACAGTCTCGGAACAGGTGCTCGACGCCGCCGACATGCACTCGTCGACGAGTCCGATCGCGGCAGGCGGGTCCGCGACCGCCAGCTACTCGAAGTCGCAGGACGCCGTGGTGTTCGTGATGGACGGTGTCGCCCCGCCCAGCGCGGACACCGTGTATCAGCTGTGGTTGATGCCCGAATCCGGGGACGCCCCGGTGCCCGCCGGAACCATGTCGGCCGGCGACATGCAGCCGACCACGACGATCGTCCTCGACGACGTGGGGTCGATGTCGAAGCTGGCCGTCACCGTCGAACCGCCCGGAGGGTCACCCCAGCCGACGTCGGAGCCGTTCGCGGTGCTGCAACTGAGCTGATCCGGCCGCCGCCGGACACAGAGAAACCCCCGCGCGGTGATCCGCACGGGGGTTTCTCGTTCGAACGATCGGAGCCCGATCGGCCGCGACGGCAGAGCCTAGTGGCTGTGCCCGTGGCCGGTCTGCTGCTCTTCCGCTTCCGCGGGCTTCTCGACCACGGCACTCTCCGTGGTGAGGATCATCCGCGCGACCGAGGCCGCGTTGACGACCGCGGAGCGGGTGACCTTGACGGGGTCGACGACACCGTCGGCGAGCAGGTCGCCGTAGGTGAGGGTCGCGGCGTTGAAACCGTGGCCCTTGGGCTGCTCGGCAACCTTGCTGGTGACGACGGCACCGTCGAGACCGGCATTGCTGGCGATCCAGAACAGCGGCGCCTGCAGTGCTTCGCGCACCACCTTGACGCCCGTGGCCTCGTCCCCGGTCAGACCGAGGTTGTCGGCCAGCTCGGTGCTCGCCTGGACGAGGGCGGAACCGCCACCGGGGACGATGCCCTCGGCGACTGCAGCCTTCGCGGCGTTGACGGCGTCCTCGACGCGGAACTTGCGCTCCTTGAGGTCCGTCTCCGTGGCCGCGCCGACCCGGATGACGGCGACGCCACCGGCCAGCTTCGCCAGACGCTCTTCGAGCTTCTCGCGATCCCAGTCGGAGTCGGTGTTCTCGATCTCGCGGCGCAGCTGCGCGACGCGGCCCTTGATGTCGTCGTCGGTTCCTGCGCCGTCGACGATCGTGGTGTCATCCTTGCTGACCACGACGCGGCGGGCGCTGCCGAGCAGGTCCAGTCCGGCGTCCTTCAACGTGAGGCCGACGTCGGAGTTGATGACCGTGCCGCCGGTGACGACGGCGAGGTCGTCGAGGAACGCCTTCCGGCGGTCACCGAAGAACGGCGCCTTGACGGCGACGGCCTTGATGGTCTTCCGGATGGAGTTGACCACGAGCGTCGAGAGAACCTCGCCCTCGACGTCCTCCGCGATGATGAGGAGGGGCTTGCCGCTCTCGGCAACCTTCTCCAGCAGCGGCAGGAAGTCGGGCAGGGACGTGATCTTCTCGCGGAACAGCAGCACGAGTGCGTCCTCGTACACGGCCTTCTGTGCGTCGAGGTCCGTGACGAAGTACGGCGACAGGTAGCCCTTGTCGAACTGGACGCCCTCGGTGATCACGAGCTCGGTCGCCAGGGTCGAGGATTCCTCCACCGTCACGACGCCGTCGGTGCCGACGCGGGTGAGCGCCTCGCCGACCATCTCGCCGATCTCCTCGTCACGCGAGGACACGGTCGCGACCTGGGCGATGGACGTCTTGCCCTCGACCGGCCTCGCGGCGGCGAGCAGTGCCTCGACGACCTTGTCGGCCGCGGCGTTGATGCCGATGCCGAGCGCCATCGGGTTCGCACCCGCGGCGATGTTCTTCAGACCGCCCCGCACGATGGCCTGAGCCAGCACGGTCGCGGTGGTGGTGCCGTCGCCTGCGACGTCGTTGGTCTTGGTGGCGACGCTCTTGACGAGCTGCGCTCCGAGGTTCTCGAACGGGTCCTCGAGCTCGATTTCCCGGGCGATGCTGACACCGTCGTTGGTGACGGTCGGGCCGCCGAAGGCCTTCGCCAGCACTACGTGGCGGCCACGCGGACCCAAGGTCACCTTGACCGCGTCGGCAAGCTTGTCGACTCCACGCTCGAGAGACCGGCGTGCGATCTCGTTGAACTCAATCTGCTTGGACATGTGTTCTGTCTTCTCCTGGATCTCAGGGTTACGCGCGTGAACGCACTCCGCCCCGGGATCCTGTGGGGACTCCGGGGCGGATCACGTATGGCTTACTTGGAGACGACAGCCAGCACGTCGCGTGCCGACAGGATCAGGTACTCCTGGCCGGCGTACTTGATCTCGGTTCCGCCGTACTTGGAGTAGATGACCGTGTCACCCTCCTTGACGTCGACCGGGATGCGGTTGCCCTGCTCGTTGACGCGGCCTTCGCCGACTGCGACGACAGTGCCCTCCTGGGGCTTCTCCTTGGCCGTGTCGGGAATGACCAGGCCGGAGGCAGTCGTCGTCTCAGCCTCGTTGGCCTGGACGAGGATCTTGTCCTCGAGCGGCTTGATGTTGACGCTCGCCACGATGAGCCCTCCACTTTGGGGTATGCGGATCCGGAGACTTCTCCGGACTCCTGTTTGAGTGTTCCGTTTACGGCACTTCACACAGCCCCGTCGTCGCGGGTGCCGGAGCTCGATCGGCGCCACTTGGCACTCTATACGTGAGAGTGCCAACCCTCAAGGAGAAGGGGGTGGTAGATCGCGCCGCGCCGAATATCGTCCTGTCTCAGGGGTCGTCACCTAAGGTTCCTCTGGTGTCTGACATCAATAGGCGTAAATTCCTGACGTTTGCCGGGCTCGGGGCGATCGGGACGGTGGGGTTCGGAGCACGCCCGTGGGGGTTGCAGTACGCGGGCGCGGCCCCGCTCCCGACCTCCGGGGCAGGCACCACCCTCGAAGCGGTGGCCGTCCCCCTCGGAAGCTCCGGCTACCGCAGACTCGGCGCGGGACCGGGGTGGCCGACGATCGTCCGCACCGAACTCGCCGAGGCCCGCAGCGGGCGCGAGGACCGGCGCACCGCACTCGCCTCCCTCGTCCAGCTCACCGACGTCCACCTGGTCGACGCCCAGTCCCCGATGCGCTTCGAATACGTCCACCCCTTCACCGGTTCCGCGTTCCGCCCGCACGAGACGCTCACCGCGCAGGGTCTCGTCGCCCTGGTCGCCCGCGTCAACGCCCTCGCGTCCGGCCCGCACACCCAGCGCGCGTTCGATGCGGTCGTAAGTACCGGCGACAACACCGACAACAAGGAATTCGCCGAACTCGGGTGGTTCCTCACCGCGCTCAACGGCGGCACCATCGTCCCCAACACGGGCGCCCCCGACCGCTACGAAGGCGTGCAGAACTCCGGGGCCGACCTGTACTGGAACCCGGAGTCCTCCGTCCAGGACATGTACAAGAAGGCCGGGTTCCCCGAGATCCCCGGCCTGCTCGGCGCGGCGATCGCCCCCGTCACCAGCCCCGGCCTGAACACCCCCTGGTACTGCGTCTTCGGCAACCACGACGACTCGGTGGAGGGCACCGTCCCGAGCGGCATCCCCCCGCTCGAAGCCATGTACACCGGTTCGCTGAAGTTCGAGGTCCCCGGGTCGCCGGAGCAGGCGAAGGCCGTCGACATCGCCACCAAGTTCGACCCCGGCGCCATTCCCGCTGCGCTGTCCGCGTTCACCACACCCCCGCGGGTCGTCACCCCCGACCCCACGCGGGCACCGTTCACTCCCCGCCAGTTCATCGCCGCACACCTGGACCCGGCCAACACCGGCCCCGGACCGGCCGGTCACGGCTTCGCACCCGACGCCGGCGAGACCGGAATCGGCTACTACTCGTTCGAGATCGCACCCGGTGTCGTCGGAATCAGCATGGATTCCACCAACCGGGCGGGGTTCGTCGACGGCTCGCTCGGCGCCGCGCAGTTCCGGTGGATCGAGGACACCCTGGCGGCAGGCAGCAGCCGGTACTACGACACCGCGGGCAACCCTGTGTCGCAGGCACGCAGCGACACCTGGTTCGTCCTGTTCAGCCACCACACCAGCGGCAGCATGGACAACGTCGTCCCCGACCCCGCCGCCCCGGCGGAACCCCGGATCCGTGGTTCGCGACTGGTGGACCTGCTGCACCGATTCCCGAACGTCCTCGCCTGGGTCAACGGACACACCCACGAGAACCGGATCACCCCGTGGCCCGGATCCACTCCGGAGCAGTCGTTCTGGGAGATCAACACGGCCTCGCACATCGACTTCCCCCAGCACGGGCGGATCATCGAGGTGGTCGACAACGTCGACGGAACCGTGTCGCTGCTCACCACGCTGTTCGAGGCCGACAGCCCGTACGCCGTGGACCACACCGACCTCTCACCGCTCGGGCTGGCGTCGCTGTACCGGGAGTTGTCGTTCAACGACATTCACGCCGACCCCGACCTGGGCGGCGGGACGGCCGACCGGAACGTCGAACTGGTGCTGGTGTCGGGTCGCTAGTTCCGGCGCTTGCGGGCCCAGTCGACGGCCGCGACGACCGCGCGGATGCCGACGCCGAGAAGGATCAGATTTCCGATGATCTGCACACTCACGACGGCTCGCGACGCATCGGTCGTCGCGGCGATGTCGCCGAACCCGACGGTGGAGAACACGGTGAGCGAGAAGTACAGCGCACCCATCCGAGTGAGCGGTTCGGTGAAGAAACGCGGATCGCTTTCGGACATCAGGCAATATCCTGTCGCGAACCCCAGCAGGTAGAGCGGCAGGATCAGGGAGAGTGCCTCGATGGCCTGGAGCGCAGGCACGTCGGACCGGAAGATCCGGCGGATCTGCCAGACCGCCGCCGAGCCGACGACCAGCAGGCCCCCCGCCAGGAAGAGCAGAGCGGACATGTTCCCGATCGAGGTCCACGGCAGGGCGAAGTAGACCACCGCGCACAGGACGACGGTGCCCAGCGGGCGCACGAATGCGCGCACCAGAAGCCGTCGGCGCTCGCGTCTCGTGAGGTTGCGAAAATCGCTGGCGCGTCCCATGAGATTCCTTTGGACAACTGTGCAGGTGAGACCGGATATCGAGCGCCATCTTCGTCTTCGGGGGCCGGAAGTCGGGAGCGAAATCCGTTTGTTTTCTGTAACGTTCAGATAACAGTCGCCGATTCAACGGGCAGGGAATACCCGCTGAACAGGGCGTTCCGGCAGAGACAGCAGGTCACGCGTCGAAAACGTGAGGGGGTGTGTGATGGGTATGTCCCTGGGGATGTCGACCGGCGCGGCAGGTGTGAGTTCCGCGCTCGTCACCACCGCCTCCAACGGCGCGCAGAACGTCGAGTTCCGTTACCTGTCCGCCGATCAGGCCCACACCGACCTCGGTGATCTGGTCCGCTCGTCGATCTCGCTGATGACCACCCAGGTTCCCGCCGATCCCACCACCCCCGACGCGTTCGCCGTCGCGTACCGGACGCAGGAGCAGGCCCACTCGATCCGCAGCGCCGTCAGCAGGCAGCGCCATCGTGTGCACCTCGTGCCCGAGACCGCGGCCACCCTCACCTACCTGCGGCACACCGGCGAGGTCGCACAGCATGCCACCGTCGCGATCGTCGACTTCGGTGAGTCCGGGTTGTCCGTCGCCGTCGTCGATCAGGTGGACGGCACCGTCCTGCACGCCGACCGCACGAGCCACGTGAGCGGCACCGGTATCGACGACCTGATCTTCCACCACGTCGTCGGCAGCCTCACCACTCCGCATCCCCTGCGGCACCTGGACCGGGATCTGCTCTCGGCGCGGTGCCGCGTCGCCAAGGAGCAGTTGTCCTCGGAGCCGAAGTCGCACGTCGACATCGATCTGCAGGGCGTCCGCCCGATCGAGATCAGCCGCACCGGGTTCGACGAGATCGTCGCACCGACCGTCCGCGTCGCGGTGGAGTTCATCCGTGCCACGATCGCCGACTCTCCGCGCCGGCCCGAGGCCCTGGCCTTGGTCGGCGGCGGCGCGAACATTCCCGCGATCGCCGCCGCCGTCACCGACGCCGTCACCGCCCGGGTCATCGCGGTGCCCGAACCCGACACGGCGACCGCGAAGGGTGCGGCGCTGCTCGCCGTGTCCTCGGCCATCCGCGACTACCCGGCCACCGAGTCGAACCGCCCCGGTTCGGCCGCGAAGGTGTCGGGGGCTCTCGTCGGCGCGCTGGTGGTCGGCGGCCTCGTTCTCGGTTACGGCGTGAAGGAACTCGCGCCCGCACCCGATCCCAACGTCTCCCCTGCGGGGACCGACAGTTTCCAGACCGCCGAGCAGGTCGCGACCACGACGACCGACGAGCCTCCCGCCACGCGGATTCCGTCGTACGATCCGACGCCGACCTCGGAGTACTACCCGAATCAGGTTGCCCCGCCCACGTCCGAACCGCGCACCGACCAGATTCCTGCGCAGGCGCCCGATTCGACGACCGAGACGACGCCCCCGCGCACCACCACCCCCCTGCCGACCCCCACGACTCCTGCGCGTCCGACGCTGCCCGGAACGGAGCCGCCGCAGCCCTCGTGGCCGCACATCGAGTGGCCCGCGATTCCGCCGCTGTGGCCGCAGGTTCCCGGCGAATCGACGCCGAACGAACCGCGCCCCGTCGCGCCCGCACCCGGTGGTCCCGAAGTGGCACCTCCGCCCACCGGTGCACCCGGTGCACCCGCCGAATCCACCGCGCCTGCGGCGCCCGCGGCACCGACTGCGCCCGCGGAATCGGTGCCCGCCGCACCCGAAGGGCTCTTCCCGATGGTCCCGGCGCCGGGCACGGTCGCTCCGAGCGCTCCCGCCGGGGCGCAGCCGAGCGGCTCTCAACCCGGTGAGGCGCTGACTCCCCCGGCCACGCAGACCGTCACCATTCCGGTCAGCTGAACACCTGACTGGTCGCCACCGACAGCCCGGGGTCGCTGGCCACGGTGAGCAGGGAGGGCGCGGCGCCGCCGGCGATCAGATGCGCGCCGAGCGAGGCGATCATCACTCCGTTGTCGGTGCACAGGCGAGGTTTCGGGACTCGCAGGGTCAGACCGGCTTCGGCGCAGCGTTCCTCGGCGAGCGCGCGGATACGCGAGTTGGCCGTCGCGCCGCCACCGAGCACCAGAGTGTCCACGCCGGCGTCACGAGCCGCGCGTACCGCTTTCATCGTCAGCACGTCGGCCACGGCCTCCTGGAAGCTCGCGGCGATGTCGGGCACCGAGTACGACTCGTCGGCCCGTTCCTTCGATTCCACGTACCGCGCGACGGCCGTCTTCAGTCCGGAGAACGAGAAGTCGTGCCGTGCGTCCCGCGGTCCGGTCATGCCGCGCGGGAAGGCAATCGCGTTCCGGTCGCCGTCCTGCGCCGCGGCGTCGAGGGCGGGGCCACCGGGGAATCCGAGTCCGAGGAGGCGGGCCACCTTGTCGAACGCTTCGCCTGCGGCGTCGTCCACGGTCGTGCCCAGTTCGACGATGGGCTTCGCGAGGTCCTCGACGTGCAGGAGGTGGGTGTGCCCACCGGACACGAGCAGCGCCACGCAGGGCGGCATCGGTCCGTGCTCGAGGGTGTCCACCGACACGTGCCCGCCGAGGTGGTTCACCGCGTAGAACGGGACGTCCCACGCCGCCGCATAGGCTTTCGCGGCCGCGACGCCGACGAGCAGGGCTCCGGCCAGACCGGGGCCGATGGTGACGGCGAGTGCGTCCGGTTTGACGATCCCGGCGGCAGAGAGGGCCCGCCGCATCGTCGGCACGATCGCCTCGAGGTGTGCGCGGGACGCTACCTCCGGCACCACCCCGCCGTAGCGTGCGTGCTGGTCGACGCTGGATGCGACCTCGTCCGCGAGCAGCTCGCAGGTCCCGTCGCCGTTCCACCGGACGATGCCGACTCCGGTCTCGTCACAAGAGCTTTCGATCCCCATGACGATCATTGCACCGGCTCCTCACCCGTTCCGGGGCGACGCATCGTGAACGCGTCCGCACCGCTCGGTTGGTAGTACTTCTTACGGGTTCCCACGATCTCGAATCCTTCACGTCGGTACAGGGCGATCGCCGCGTCGTTGTCGGTGCGCACCTCGAGAAACACGGGGCCGCCCCGTGTGTCGGCCACGCGCAGCAGCTCGTCGAGGAGGGCCCCGCCGATCCCCCGCCGCTGGCACGCCGGGTCGGTTCCGATCGTGTGTATCTCGGATTCGGGGTGCGAACCGTTGCCCAGCAGGGCGATTCCGGCGTACCCGACGACGTGGCCGGTGTCGTCCCGCGCCACGGCGTAGTGCACGTGCGGAGCGGCGAGTTCCGCCCTGAACGCGTGTGCGCTCCAGGGTCCGTCACCGGCGAAGAGGAGGGTCTCGAGCTCCGCGCACCGTTCGGCGTCGGCGACCGCCATCGGTTCGATGCGGAAAGTCATTTCTTCCGGTCCGCCAGTTCCACCGCGTCCGGGCGTCGCAGGTAGAGCGGGACGAGCGCCGCCGGGGCCGCACTACCGAACAGCGCATCCGCGGCCACCGCGACCAGCCCTGCGGGCGAGGGGGTTTCCACCGGTTCGACCGGCAGATCGAAGAAGTCGACGTGCGACGGCGATCCCGCCACCACCTCGGACGGCATGGGCTCGAGCTCGCGCGGCTTCACCACCGCGGGACCCTCCACCCGAACTCCCGCCGAATAGCGTGCCCAGTACACCTCGCGCCGGCGTGCGTCCGTGACGACGAGCAGATTCCGGTCACCGTCCACCTGCGCCGCGATGGCGTCGAGGCTGCACACCCCGTGAACCGGGATGCCGAGGGCGTCGGCGAACGCGGCGGCGGTGGCCATCCCCACGCGCAGTCCCGTGAACGGACCCGGCCCGGCCCCGACGACCACCGCATCGAGGTCCGCGGGGACGTGCCGCGCCTCGGCGAGGCACTCCAGGATGTGCGGGGTGAGCACTTCCGCGTGCGCGCGCGGGTTGACCGTCACCCGCACCGCGAGCGTGTGGACCGCCTCTACCGATGCGGAGCCGGCCGAAACCCGGACGACTCCGGCGGTCACGGCAGGCGTGGACGTGTCGATGGCGAGAACAAGCACGGTAACTGAGAGTACTCGCACGTCAGATACGCTCCCGACACCCGACCCGTCAGGAAATCCACTCCCAGTGGGCCGTGCGGACATCCGACTCCGGTTCGCGGCGCAGGCGTACCCGCAGGTGACGATCGGCCAGCTGCTCGACGATGCCCTCGCCCCATTCGACGACGACAACGGCTGCGGCCAGGTCGGTGTCGAGATCGAGCGCGTCGAGTTCGTCCAGCGCGTGCGGGCCGCTGCCGCCCAGTCGGTACGCGTCCACGTGCACCATTCCGACCGGCGCACCCCCACCCGGCCGGGTGCCCGCCCGGTGCTCCCGCGCGATCACGAATGTGGGCGAAGTCACTCGCCCCTGGACACCGAGCCCGGCCCCGATTCCCTTCGTCAGTGCGGTCTTCCCCGCACCGATTGGGCCGTCGAGCACCACGAGATCACCGGCGACGAGTCCCCGGGCAAGGTTCCGCCCGAACTCCTCCGTGTCTTCCGCCGTCGCCAGCACCACGGTCCCGCTCACGGGCAGTACTCCTTCCTCAGCCGACATCGGACTGCTCACCCGATTGGAATGTGGCCAGGCCACGATGCAACAACCGGTCGACCGCGTCCGACACCACGGACGGGAACTCGAGCTGCACCAGGTGACCGGCGCCGCGCACCCGCACCAGTTCGGACTCCGGTAGGTCCGCCGCCAGTTTCCGGGAACTGCCGAACGGGATGGTCATGTCGCTGTCGCCGCACACCACGACGGACGGGGTGTGTCCGAGCGCCGCGAGTGACGCGGACTCGTCGTGCAGTTCGAGCGTGCGCAGGAAGTTCACGATGGTGACCACCGACGTCCGGTCCAGCATGGAGTCGGAGAACTTGTGCAGCCGCGGACTCACGTCCGTGCCGTACGACGCCGCCCGCAGGATGGGGGTGATCAGGACGCGGGCCGCGCCGCGCGCGTGCTGGACGAGTTCGGGCGAGGTCCGGACCGCGAGCCGGAAGCCGTCGATGACCGGGTTCTGCAGGTTCCGCGTCAATCCGGTCTCGCTGAGCCCGGCCGCGGCCGTGGCCACCAGGCCCGCACCGATCACCCGCTCCGAAACCAGCTCGGGCCGCTGCCCGGCGAAGGCGAGCACCGTCATCCCACCCATCGAATGCCCCACCAGCACAATCGGTCCGGTGGGGGCCTTCGCCTCGACGACGGTCGCGAGATCGGCGCCCAGCTGAGCGATGGTGCAGCTCGCCGCGGACGGCACACCCGAATCGCCGTGCCCGCGTTGGTCGTAGAACACCATCCGCACGTCGTCGCCCCACCGCTCGGCGAGCTGACGGCGCTGGAAGTGCCACGACGTCATGTCCAGGCAGTACCCGTGCACGAACACCGCCGTCACCGGGGCGTTCTCCGGACCCACCTCGCGGACGGCGAGCGCCACGCCGTCCTCGGCGACCACCACGCTGCGCCGGTCCCGCGTCATCAGGGTGAAGTCCTCGTCGCCGTAGATCTCGCGGCCGGGCCGGGTCGCGCTGCGCACTGCGTTGACTCCGGCCACCGAGCCGAGCGCCAGCGCGCTGAGCACACCGCCGACGAGTCCCAACCGCTTCGACACACCCATGCCTAGGTGCCCGTCCCACCGACGTAGCTGCGCACCGTGCGTCCGCGCACCCCCGTCACGACCTCGTAGTGGATGGTGTCGAGTTTGTCGGCCCACTCCTGTGCGATCGGCTCGCCGAGGTCCCCGTTGCCGAAGAACACCGCGGTGTCCCCCTCCCGGACTCCCCCGCCGTCCGGTCCGAGATCGACGACCACCTGGTCCATGCAGACACGTCCGATCCCCGGACGTCGCTCCGCACCCAGTTGGACCTCGAATCGGCCGCTCAGCGAACGCGGGAGCCCGTCGGCGTACCCGAACGGCAGCAACGCCACTGTCGTGTCCCTCGGGGCCACCCACTGGTGCCCGTAGGACACGCCTTCACCTGCCGCCACCTTCTTCACCAGAGCCACCCTCGATCGCAGTGTCATCGCCGGGCGCAACCCGAACTGACCGAGTTCGGGAACGGGCGACAACCCGTATATCGCGATTCCCGGGCGAACCATGTCAAACCGCAGGTCGGGGCGGGTCAGGGTGGCCGCGGAATTGGACAGGTGCACCACTTCGGGGACCAGTCCGTGACGCTTGGCATCCGCGATCGCAGCGACCAGTCGATCCCGCTGGGAATCGATCCAGGCGTGGTGCGGCTCGTCGGCATGGGCCAGATGCGAGAAGACGCCGCGCAGCCGCACCGAACCCTCGGCCTGCGCGCGGGCCAGGTCGACGAGGGTCTGCTCCAGTTCGTCGGGTGCCACCCCGTTGCGGTTCAAGCCGGTGTCGACCTTCAGAGTGACGATCGCCGTGGTGCCGACGGTCCGCGCCGCAGCTACAACCGAGGCGAGGTGGCGGGGTGAGGAGACGCCGAGTTCGACACCGGCCGCGATCGCGGGGGCGAAATCGGCGTCGACGGTGTGCAGCCACGCGAGGACGGGTGCGTCGATCCCGGCACGACGCAGCGTCAGGGCCTCCGACACGGTCGTCACACCCAGTTCCGACGCTCCCGCAGCCAGCGCCGCGCGGGCCACGGCTACCGCGCCGTGGTTGTAGCCGTCCGCCTTCACGACGGCCATCATCGCCGCGCCCCGAGCGCTGTCGCGCAGGATCCGGACGTTGTGCGCGATCGCGTCCAGATCCACCACTGCCTCGGCCTGCGGTGCCGGCGCCGCCTGCGCGGGCGCTGCGGGTTCGCTGTGTCCGTGGTCGTCGGCCGGTACTGCTTCAGCAAGCGTCATATGTTCGATCCTGCCATTCACGCGGTGGCCGGCATTTCGTCGGGTGACACCCCCGCACGGAGAACTCTGATCGACTCCCTGAGGTGCGCGAGCAGCGTTCCCGCGGAGATCGGTGCTGTTCCGCGCCCCGCGGAGAGGTCGGCGCCGCCGCCTCGGGCCGCCAGGTTCGCGGCCAGCGAGTGAGCGCGCGCACCCACCGCGGCGGCCCGGTCCGGGGCGAGACCGGCGGCCATGAGTGCGCCGATGATCCCGGCGAGCACGTCGCCCGCCCCCGCCGTGGCGGACCACGAACCGCCCGCCTCGTTGACGAACACCCGGCCGCCGGGCTCGGCGATCACCGTGGCCCGCCCCTTGAGCAGCACGTGCGCGTTCCAGTCGGCGGCGAGCGCGCGCACCGACGCCACCCGGTCCGGGCCCGGTCCCTTTCCCGTCAGCCGGGCAAACTCCCCGGCATGCGGTGTCAGCAGCGTCGCAGCCGTCCGCGAGCGCACCAGGTCCGGGTCCTCGGCGAGCAGGGTCAGTCCGTCCGCGTCGACCAGTACGGGCACATCCGCGTCGAGCACCGTCCGCAACGTCCGGCGGGCGGCGTCGTCGGTGCCCATGCCCGGCCCGACCACCCACGACTGGACGCGTCCGGCCTTCGCGAGATCGGTGGTCGCGATCACCTCCGGCGCATGCGCGAGCACCTCGCCCGTGGACGCCCCGGCATAGCGGACGAGCCCCGACGTAGCCGTGACCGCCGCGCCCGTGCACAGGACCCCGGCTCCGGGGTAACCGTCGCTGCCCGCGACGACCCCCACCACACCCTGCGAGTACTTGTCGTCGTCCGCTCCCGGCACCGGCCACGCCGCGCCCACGTCGGCGGCGTCCAGAGCGGTGATTTCGGCATCACCGAGCGACAGTCCGATGTCGACCAGCTCGACTCGGCCACACTGCGCCGCGCCCAGCGCGTGAACCGGTTTGAGGGCACCGAACGCCACGGTGACCGCGGCGCGCACGGCGGGCCCGTCGACGGCGCCAGTGTCCGGGTCCACCCCACTCGGCAGGTCCGCCGACACGATCGGCGCCTCGATCCGGTCGACCAGCGCAGCAGCATCGGGTCGTAGCGGTCCGCGGCCGGAGATTCCGACGATCCCGTCGATCACCAGGTCGGGCAGGCCCAAGTCGTCGGACGGGGCGGCCACCCGCCCGCCGGCCGCGGTGAACGCCGCCAGCCCGGCCGCGTGTGCCTTCTCCGGTTTCAGCAGGACCGCTGTGGTGGCGACACCGCGCCTGCGCAGCATCGACCCCGCCCACAGCGCGTCCCCGCCGTTGTCGCCGGACCCCACCAGCACCGTGATCGTGCGGCCGGCGACACCCCCGGTCCGCGCCCGCAGTTCCGCCGCCACCACCGTGGCCAGTCCGTGTGCGGCGCGTCGCATCAGTGCGCCGCCCGGAAGGGACGCCAGCAACGGCGCCTCCGCGGCTCGAACCTCGTCAGCGGTGTAGTAGCCCCGCATGGGAACTCCTCGTCGAGCCGGCCCCACGGCCGGCCGCTGTGCAGTGAAGGGTCGGTACCGGGTCAGACTACGCTCGACGCCATGCGTGTACGTGGAACGTCGTGGATCGCCGGAGTGGCTCTCGCCGCGAGCATTTCGATGACAGCCGTCGTCTCCGGGTGCAGTTCGCCCGCCGAGGAGGCACCCGAGGCGACGACCGGACCCGTCGTGCAGGTCGCGAACATGGCGTATGCGCCCTCGACGATCACCGTCCGGGCCGGAGACACCGTCACCTGGAATTTCGACGACCGGGGCGTCACCCACGACGTGGTGGGTGTCGGGGCCGCGAAGAGCGTGCTGCGGAGCCGGCTGATGCAGACCGGCACGTTCACGTACACGTTCACCGAATCGGGCACCTACGAGTACACGTGTTCGCTGCATCCGGACATGACGGGCACCGTCGTCGTCACTCCGTAGGGGCGCGGCCCGGCCGCGCCCCCGACGTCGCGCCTATTCGACAGTGACGGACTTGGCGAGGTTACGCGGCTTGTCGACGTCGTAGCCCCGTGTCTGCGCGACCTCCGCCGCGAAGACCTGCAACGGCACCGTCGACAGCAGCGGCTGCAGCAGCGTCGGCGCCGACGGGATCTCGATCAGGTGGTCGGCGAACGGCCGCACGGCCTCGTCGCCTTCCTCCGCGATCACGACGGTCCGCGCACCGCGGGCCTGGATCTCGCGGATGTTGCTGAGCAGCTTGGAGTGCAGCACCGCGCGCCCCTTCGGCGACGGCATCACCACGATCACCGGCAACCCGTCCTCGATCAACGCGATCGGCCCGTGCTTGAGTTCGCCGGCCGCGAAGCCCTCGGCATGCATGTACGCCAGCTCCTTGAGCTTGAGCGCACCCTCGAGCGCCACGGGGTAGCCCACGTGGCGGCCCAGGAACAGCACCGTCGACGACGACGCCAGTTCCCGTGCCAGCGCCCGCACCGGTTCCACCGTCTCGAGCACCCGGCTCACCAGATCGGGCATGGCCTCGAGATCGGCGTACTCGCGTGCCACCTCGTCCGGGTACTTGGTGCCGCGGGCCTGCGCGAGAGCCAGGCCGACCAGGTAGTTCGCCGTGACCTGCGCGAGGAACGCCTTGGTCGACGCGACACCGATCTCCGGACCGGCCCGGGTGTAGAGGACGGCGTCGGCCTCGCGGGGAATCTGGGCACCGTTCGTGTTGCAGACCGCGAGCACCCGCGCCTTCTGATCCTTGGCGTGGCGCACCGCCTCGAGGGTGTCGGCCGTCTCACCGGACTGCGAGATGGCGACCACCAGCGTCGACCGGTCCAGGACCGGGTCGCGGTAGCGGAACTCACTGGCGAGCTCGACCTCGACGGGCAACCGGGTCCAGTGCTCGATGGCGTACTTCGCGAGGAGCCCCGAGTGGTAGGCACTGCCGCAGGCGACGACGAAGACCTTGTCGACGTCGCGCAGCTCCTGATCCGACAGTCGCTGCTCGTCGAGAACGATCTTCCCGTCCGCGAAGTGACCGAGCAGGGTGTCCGCGACCGCGGCCGGCTGCTCCTCGATCTCCTTGAGCATGAAGTAGTCGTGGCCGCCCTTCTCGGCGGCGGCGAGGTCCCAGTCGATGCGGAACGGGCGGCCCTGCGCCTCGGACCCGTCGAAGTTCAGAATCGAGTACCCGTCCGCGGTGATCACCACGACCTGGTCCTGCCCCAGCTCGACCGCGTCGCGGGTGTGCTCGATGAACGCCGCGACATCGGACCCGAGGAACGTCTCGCCCTCGCCGACACCGATGACGAGGGGCGTCGAGCGACGCGCCGCGACGATGGTGTCCGGGTGGTCGGAGTGCGTGAAGACGAGGGTGAACGCACCCTCCAGCCGGCGCAGCACGCTCAGCGCGCTCGCGACGAAGTCGCCTGCCGTCTCACCGGAGGCGTACGCCCGCGCGACGAGGTGCACCGCGACCTCGGTGTCGGTGTCGCTGGCGAAGTCGATTCCGTCGTGCTCGAGTTCGGCCCGCAACGGGGCGAAGTTCTCGATGATGCCGTTGTGGACGACGGCGACCGTGTTGCCCGCGTCGCGGTGCGGGTGCGCGTTGCGGTCGGTGGGCCTGCCGTGCGTGGCCCACCGGGTGTGACCGATCCCCGTGCTCCCGGTGAAGTGCTCGGCCCCGACCTCGTCGAGTTCGGCCTCCAGATTCGCGAGGCGCCCCGCCTTCCGCTCGACCGCCATCCCGCCCTGCCCGTCGAGCACGGCGATGCCGGCAGAGTCGTATCCGCGGTATTCCATTCGCCGCAAAGCCTCCACCACAACAGTCAGAGCCTGCCGGTGGCCGACGTATCCCACGATTCCGCACATGGTTCATCAGGGTACTTGGACCGGGCGACGCCGCGAAGTCGGAGTGTGGGCCGCATCGGCTCTCTCGCCGGCCCGCGAATCGGATAACGTTCTCCCCGTGGCGCCGAAACCGAAGACCCTGGCCCGTGAACTGTCCAAGCGGGGACCGCACCGCGTGCTGCGCGGTGACCTCGCCCTCGCCGGACAGCCGGGCGTCGTGTACACGCCCGAATCAGGCTTCAACCTGCCCGCCGTCGCGTTCGCGCACAGCTGGATGGCAGGTGTGGACCACTATCGGAAGACACTCGAGCATCTGGCGTCATGGGGAATCGTCGTGGCCGCCCCCAACAGCGAACGTGGTCCCGTACCCTCCCACCTCGGCCTCGCCACCGACCTGCGGGCCACCCTCGACATCTGTGTGGGTGTGCGTCTCGGTCCGGGGCAGATCAGCGTGCGGCCCGACCGCGTCGCTTTCGCAGGTCACGGGATGGGTGCAGGGGCGGCCGTGCTCGCCGCCGCCCAGCGGGACGTGGCGGCGGTGGCCGCGTTGTTCCCGGCGCCGACCGCGCCGAAGGCCGAGAGGTATGCGTCCAAGATCACAGCGCCGGGGCTCATCGTGGCCGGGGCCGACATCGACACCATGAACAGCAACGCCAAGGCGCTGGCCGAGGCGTGGGGCGGGGAGTATGTCCTGCGCGCCGTCAACGGCGCCTCGGAGTCCGGGCTCACCGAAGGTCGCCGCCTGCTGGGCGCACTCGGCATCGGCGGTTCGGAACGCAAGACCCAGCAGATCACCCGCGCGCTGCTGACCGGCTTCCTGCTCTATCACCTCACCGAGGACAAGAAATATGAGGTGTTCGCGAAGGCGGACGCCGAACTTCCCCACACCACCCTCGTCGATCCGCACGAGGAGCACACCGATGCGGGCTTCAAGGGTGTGCTCCCGCACATCTGAGGTCCGGTCACACCAGCCAGCTGCGCGGACGATAGAACTCGTCGTCGTCGAGTGTTCCCTGTCGCGGCGGCAACACCGGTGACACTGCGGCCGCGGGCTCGGCACGGCCGCGGTTCGCTGCGGCTGCCTCGTCTCTGGCTCTGGCTTCGTCGATCCGCTCCCGGAACAGTTCCAGGTCGGCGCGCATCTGTGCCCGTTGTGCCCGCAACTGGGCGGCTCGGTGGCTCACAGTGGACCGGCCTCGGCCAGCTCGGCGCCGCTGTCGAGTCCGGCGACCGGACCGGTCGCGAGTTCGGGTGCAGACCGCGGTTCCTGCGGCGGGGCCGGTGCGTCGGGCGCCGCGGGGGCGGGCTCCTCCTGCATCGTCACCACCTGCGGTGGCGGGACGGTTGAGGCGTCCCCGGCAGGCACGGGTGCCGGTGCGTCCTCCTGGTCCGGCACGTCGTCCCCGGCATCTCCGTCCAGCGGCGGCCCGTCTTCAGCCGTCGTCGGCGGCGCGTCTGCTCCAGCGTCGACCCGCGATTCCGGGTCGGGCTCGGCGGGTGCGCAGTCGGCACCGTCGGGGTCTCCGTCGGCGGCAGCGGTTTCGGCGAGGATCTGCGGCAGACCGTCCGGGCCGATCTCGACTCCGAATCTGGCCGTCCCGCCCTGTCCGTCGCTCATCTCGAGATGAATCCCCTGACCGTCCGCAGCGACGGCGACCGTCCACGACTGTCCGTCGAGGTCCAGTTCGAGACTCTTGCCGTGAGCCGGCTCGCCTTCGTCCGCAGGCGGATCGTCGAGTTCTTCACGGAGGTCGTCGGGGTTCCCGTCCTCGTCGGCCCTGTCGGTGAGGCCCGAGAGGGTGTCCTCGATCAACGGGCGCAGGATGGAACCGAGATCGACCAGACCGCCCGAAAGGCCCTGCCGCACCAGATCGCCCAGGCCGGGGACGTTTCCCGTGCTCTGGACGGCGCCCGGTGCCGGCACGAGCGACCCGGGAATCCCGGCAAGCCCGGGCATTGCGGGCGGGACCGGTGCGACCGGGGCAGTCGTCATGGGCGCCGTGGCCGTCGGAGGGGCCACGGGCGCCGGCTGTGCAGCCCCGATCGGAGAAGCCGCAGCGATCGGGGGCGCGGCGGCCGCCGGACCGGTGGTCGCGTCGCCGCCACCGGATCGAGGCGGGACGTACGCGGGGCCGTCGTTCGCGGGTGCCGCGGCCGGTCCGGCCGGCGCAGCAGGTGCGGGAGCAGGTCCCGGTGCCGCAGCCGGGACGGTGCCGGCGTTCTGGACCTCGGGTGCACTCGGCGCGGGCGCCGGTTCGGGGGTGTCCTCGGGACGGAACCCGGGCTGCACCTCGATCGACCGCGCCTCGGCGACGACGGCGTCGTAGGCGGCGTGCACCGCATCGGCGCAGTCCGCACAGGCAGCGGTGAACTCCTGCTGCTTCTCCTCGTACACGCGCCGGAAGTTCGCGTCGAGCCAGTCCTTGGCGATTCCGGCGGCCCGCCGCACCACGTCGTCGCGGTCGAGGCGGCGGAGCGCACCGGCGCCCCCGTCCTTGTACAGGCCGTTCACGTGCCGGTAGTCGTCGTCGGCGAGTTCGGGGAACCAGTAGGACGCGTCTTCCATGCAATCCTTCGCGACGGAATTCTCGCCGTCCTTGCCCTCGGCGTAGATCTGCGCGAGGACGTCGATCTGCGCGGCGCTGTATCCCCCGACCGTCGGCTGGTGCAGCGACACCACCTTGTACGCCTTGTTCGTCACGGCGGCGCTCAGGGTGAGGTTCGCTTCGAACAGCACCTCGGCGAGGTCGCCGAGCCGATCGACGGTGGCGGCGACCTGAGCGTTCCGGCGGTCGGCGGCGTCGATCGCTGCCGCGGCCGCGATTCCGCTCCACCCGGTTCGCACCGCGGTGACGCATTTCTCGTTGTCGTCGAGTTCCGTGCGGGCCGTGTCGACGCTGCGTCCGAGGGTGTCGATGTCGCGGGCGAGCGCGTGCAGGCGCATCCCCCGCTCGGCGTCGAACCGAGCGTAGTAGTCGGTGAGTTCGAGGGATTCGTATCCCAGTTTTTTCGCGGCGGGGAGGAACAACTCGAAGAATTCGAGCCCGTGAGCGCCGAGATCGAGCATGTCCTCGGGATCGTTGAGGGCATCCGGGCGCAGGTGCTCTCCCAGCGCGATGCGGGATGTGTTGGCGGTCTGGGCGTCGCTGCCGTGCTCGAGCAGTGCCGCGTACCGCTGGTCGGCGGACGGCGTCCGGTCACGTTTGCCGAGTCCGTACTCGTCGAAGTACGGCTGCCACGATGACTCGTCTTCCTCTCGGGAGGCGGCCCACGCCTGGAGGAGTTGCTCCTTGAACTCGCGGCTCAGGTTCGGGTCTTCGATCAGCGTTCTGGGATCCGTGGTCACCACTGCACCCCGTCCACGTCGGCGGCCACGCTCGCGTCCGTTCCGGAGTAGCGCGCCGCGGCCTCCCGGAACGCGTGACCGAACGATTCCGCGTCCGCGGCCCACTGCTCGAGCGCGCCCCCGACGACGCCGAGGGCGTCCCGCACCGCGTCGCCCTTCGCGGTGTAGTCGCGGCCCGCCTGCGCTCCGGCGAATTCCAGCCGGGCGGTCTCGGCGGCCCGCTGTCTCAGAACCTCCGCCGACCGCAGCAGCCTGGTGCCCGCGTCCGTCACCACCGCGACGTCCACCTCGAGTCCCTCGCCCATTGCCCCACCCTCTCTTCGCGACCTACTGCATTAGACGCGACAGCGCACCGATCGGTTCCCGGCCGATCGGTGCGCTGTGTCCGCTCGCATCACACGGAGGCGACGGTACCCGCCAGTTCGTCGGCGAGCTTACGAGCCACTTCGAGATCGGAAGCCTCGACCATCACCCGCACGAGTTGCTCGGTGCCGGACGGCCGCAGGAGCACCCGCCCGTTCTCACCGAGGCTGCGCTCCGCGGCCAGCACTGCGTCGAGCACGACCGGGGACGCGGCGACGGCACGCTTGTCGGCGACCTTCACGTTGATCAGGACCTGCGGGAGCGTCGTCATCGCCGACGCCAGTTCCGCGATCGGCTGCCCGGTTTCCGCCATCCGGCCCATCAGCCGCAGTCCCGTCAGCACTCCGTCACCGGTGGTGCCGAAGGCGGGGAACACGACGTGACCGGACTGTTCGCCGCCCAGGCTGAACCCGCCGGATCGGAGTCCCTCGAGGACGTAGCGATCACCGACCGCCGTGGTGACCAGCGAGATTCCGGCCTCGCGCATGGCGATGTGCAGACCGAGATTGCTCATGACGGTCGCGACGAGGGTGTCGTCCACCAGTTCGCCCGCATCACGCATGCCGAGGGCGAGCACGGTCATGATGGCGTCGCCGTCGATGAGGGAACCGGCTGCGTCGACGGCGAGGCATCGATCCGCATCCCCGTCGTGCGCGAGCCCGAGGTCGGCGCCGTGCCGGACGACGGCCTTCTGCAGACCCTCGAGGTGCGTCGATCCGCAGTTCTCGTTGATGTTGAGTCCGTCGGGTTCGGCGTTGATCGCGACGACCGTGGCGCCGGCGGCCCGGTAGGCGGCGGGGGCGACATCCGAGGCCGCGCCGTGCGCGCAGTCGACCACCACGGTCAGTCCGTCGAGGCTGTTCGGGAGTGCGGTGGTCAGGTGCTGCAGGTACCGGTCCGCGGCGTCCGGCACCGTGCGGACACGTCCGATCCCGGCCCCGGTCGGCGCCCGCCGTGTCGCGGTGCCGGTGGCGACGGACTCGATCCGGTCTTCCACCTCGTCGTCGAGTTTGTGTCCGCCTGCCGCGAAGATCTTGATGCCGTTGTCTGGCATCGGATTGTGCGAGGCGGAGATCATGACACCGAGAGCCGCGTCCAGTTCCGCGGTCAGGAACGCCACCGCAGGCGTCGGCAGCACCCCGACGTTCAGGACGTCGACGCCGGCAGACGTCAGGCCCGCGACGACCGCCGCCTCGAGCATTTCGCCGCTGGCTCTCGGGTCACGGCCGACCACGGCCGTCTTGCGTCCGCCCGAACCCGGCGACGCCAGCACCGTCGCTGCGGCGGAGGCCACCTGCAACGCCAGCTCG
The DNA here is from genome assembly GCF_017068375.1 of Rhodococcus koreensis. Lineage (NCBI taxonomy): Bacteria > Bacillati > Actinomycetota > Actinomycetes > Mycobacteriales > Nocardiaceae > Rhodococcus > Rhodococcus koreensis. The sequence continues at coordinate 7,446,670 of NZ_CP070609.1, read as the reverse complement.
GCGGTCAGCTCGGTATTCGCGAGACCACGAACCCCATCCGTCCCGAACAATCGACCCATAGACCAGACCCCTCGCACCTAGAAAACCCATTACATCTCGGATAAAGCACGAGAGCAGGCGTCCGGTAACGATGGACGCCTGCTCTCGGGAAGAACAGGTGCCGAAGCCGACCCCGGAGGGCGGCTTCGGCGACACATCAGCGCTTCGAGTACTGAGATGCCTTGCGGGCCTTCTTCAGGCCGTACTTCTTGCGCTCGACGGCGCGGGCGTCACGCGTGAGGAAGCCGGCGCTCTTGAGAGCCGGACGGTCCTCGGGGGTGACCTCGATGAGCGCGCGGGCGATGGCGAGACGCAGGGCGCCGGCCTGTCCGGACGGTCCGCCACCGTGCAGCAGCGCCACGATGTCGAAGGACTCGGCACGCTCGACCGTGACCAGCGGAGCCTTGATCAGCTGCTGGTGCACCTTGTTCGGGAAGTAGTCCTCGATGGTGCGGCCGTTGAGCTTGAAGTCGCCCGAACCGGGGGTCAGACGGACGCGGACAACCGCTTCCTTACGACGACCGACGGTCTGGATGGGGCGATCGATCACGATCGGGGCCTGCGGCGCAGCAGCGGCCTCGATGTCCTCGGCGACCTCGGGCTCCTCGACGGACACGTACTCGTCCGCCGCGACCTCGACAACCTCGGTGATCTCTTCGGGGTTGGACACGTTCTGCTCCTCCGGCGCCGTCACTGGGCCACCTGCTTGATCTCGAATGGCACCGGCTGCTGCGCGGCGTGGGGGTGGTTCGGGCCCGCGTAGACCTTCAGCTTGCTGCTGATGGCGCGACCCAGCTTGTTCTTGGGGAGCATGCCGACGATGGCCTTCTCCACGAGGCGGTCGGGGTTCTTGTCGAGAACCTCACCGACGGAGCGGGACTTCAGACCACCGGGGTGTCCGGAGTGGTGGTAGAGGAACTTGCCCTCGCGCTTGTTGCCGCTGATCGCGACCTTCTCGGCGTTGATGATGACGACGAAGTCGCCGCCGTCAACGTGCGGTGCAAAGGTGGGCTTGTGCTTGCCGCGCAGCAAGTTGGCTGCCTGGACGGCAAGGCGGCCGAGCACCACGTCAGTGGCGTCGATGACGTGCCACGTGCGGGTCACATCTCCGGCCTTCGGGGTGTACGTAGACACAGAACTTCCTCGTCTTGTTCAATCCGCTGCTGGCCATTGCGTATCGTCGAGCGATTCCCGGCGGCCAGTTGAGACCCGAGAACCGCCAGCCACTGCGACACGGAGACGCAGCGGCGCACGGCACGCCAACGGAGAACAATACCGGTCAGGGCGCCCCAGGGTCAAAACTCACTCGGCGAGCGCATCGGCGAGCTGTTCGACGGCCCACGTCAGCTCGTCGCGTTCGATCACCAGCGGCGGGGCGATGCGGATCGTGCCCTCGTGCGCGTCCTTCGCGAGGACCCGGCGCGCCAGGAGTCTTTCACAGATCGTCCGGGCGGCCGGCATACCGTCGGCGAGCTGCACACCGGCCCACAGTCCGCGCCCGCGCACCTCCGACACGTGTTCGGGAGGCAACTGCGACAGCATGTCGTGCAGGTAGGCGCCCAGTTCACGGCTTCGCTCCTGATATTCGCCGGTCTCGAGCAGGTCCACCACCGCACTGCCCACCGCGCAGGCGAGCGGGTTACCCCCGAACGTGCTGCCGTGCTGCCCGGGGCCTATCACCGCCATCACCGGCCAGTCGGCGACGACGGCGGAGACCGGCATCAGGCCGCCGCCGAGCGCCTTGCCCAGCACGTACACGTCGGGGGTCACGTTCTCGTGGTCGCACGCGAACGTGTCGCCGGTCCGTCCGAGCCCGCTCTGGATCTCGTCGGCGATCATCAGGATTCCGCGCCGGGTACAGATGTCCCGGACCGCCGCGAGGTAGCCCGGGGGCGGCACCAGGACTCCGGCCTCACCCTGGATCGGTTCGAGGAGCACGGCCACCGTGTTCTCGGTGATCGCGGCCTCGAGCGCCGCCGCGTTCCCGTATTCGACGGACGAGAACCCTGCCGGGTACGGACCGAACCCGGCGTACGCGTCCGGATCGGACGAGAACCCGACGATCGTGATGGTGCGGCCGTGGAAGTTCCCGGCGCACGTGATTACCTCGGCGCGCCCCGGCGGCACACCCTTGACGTCGTACCCCCACTTACGGGCCAGTTTCAGCGCGGTCTCGACGGCCTCGGCGCCCGTGTTCATGGGCAGCACCGCGTCCTTCCGGCACAGCCGGCTCAGGTCCTCGCAGAAGGTAGCGAAACGGTCGTGCTGGAACGCGCGGCTGGTCAGGGTGAGCCGGCCGAGTTGTTCGCGCGCCACCCGGACGAGCGCGGGGTGTGCGTGGCCGAAGTTGAGTGCCGAGTAACCGGCGAGCACATCCAGGTAGTCGACGCCGTCGATTCCCTTCACCCATGCGCCGGCACCCGATTCGATCACGACCGGCAGCGGGGAGTAGTTGTGGGCGCTGTGCTCCTCGGCCCTCTTCAGCTGCTCACGCGTGGCATCCGACACGGAAACGACACCGTCCGACATTGCTGGTCACCCCTGACTTTCGTCCCGGATCCCGCGGAAGCCGCGGAGCTCCAAAGTGCTGCACTTGATTCCGCCACCGGATTTGAGGAATTCCGAGTAGTCGACCGGAACGGGTTCGTACCCGCGGTCCGACAGCTGGTCGGCGAGGTGTGAAGCCTGCACGGGCAACACCACATTGGCGCCGTCGCTGACCAGGTTGAGTCCGAGCCAGTCGGTGTCCGTCCCGGCGGCGATCACCGCATCGGGGAATATTCGCCCCAGCACGTCGCGACTGTCGGGCGAAAACGCGGAGGGCAGGTACGCGATGGTGCTGTCGTCGAGCACGCCCAGCGCGGTGTTGAGGTGGTAGTAGCGCGGGTTCACCAGGTTCAGGGTGATCACCGGACGACCGAGGTGCGCCGACGCCTCGGCGTGCGACCGTGGGTCGGACCGGAACCCGGTTCCAGCGAGGATCACGTCGCCGACGACGAGGAAGTCGCCCTCCCCCTCGTTGACGTACCGCGGCAGGGTGGGCCTGATCAGCCCGTTGTCCCGAAACCACCGGAACACGTGTTCGGCCTCGGCGCGTCGCTCGGCGGTCCGGTACCGGGCGCCGAGAGCGACGCCGTCGACGACGAGTCCGCTGTCGGTGACGAACACCATGTCCGGGAGCCCCTCGACGGGGTCGATCGTCAGCACCTCGTGGCCGAGCCGCCGGTAGGTGTCCGCGAGCGCGGACCACTGCGACATCGCACGGTCCCGGTCCACGGGTTCACCGGGGCGCATCCAGTCGTTGATGGCGTAGACGACGTCGAAATACGTGGGCGGGCACATCAGGTAGGTCCGCGGGTGGGCGTGGCGGACGGCGTCGCCCGGCGCGACCGCCGGCTCCTCATAGGGGCTCTCGGACTCGATACCAGCAGTGGGCGCCATCTCCACTCCCCCTCGATCGGTGTCGGTGACATCAGTATCCACCCACCAAAAGGCCTGATCAATGCGCTAGCGTTCCATCACATGGATGATTCGTTGCGTCTGGACGGGCTCGATCGGCGGATCGTTGCGCGACTGGAGCGCAATGCACGGTCCAGCTTCGCCACCATCGGCGCCGAGGTCGGGCTGTCCGCACCGGCCGTGAAGCGCCGGGTCGATCGACTGGTCGAGTCCGGAGCGATCACCGGATTCCATGCGGCGCTCGATCCCCGCGCCCTCGGCCCGGGCGTCGAGGTGTTCGTCGAGTTGTACTGCAGCGGTCGCACGTCGGCCGTGGAGATCGCGCGGATCGTGTCCCGCCACACCGAGGTTCAGGAGGCGTACACGGTCACCGGCGACGCCAACGCCCTGCTCCGCGTCCGCACCACCGACACCGCACACCTCGAACGAACGCTGGAGAACCTGCGGTCGGAGCCGGCCGTCCTCCAGACCAAGAGCAGCGTCGTCCTCAGCCGACTGATACCGCCCGCCGACTGATCCCCTCGTCGTACACGGCGGCGACGACAGTGCCCCAGCAACCGTGGATTGCTGGGGCACTCGGGTGTGTCACGCGAAGATCAGAGCCAGGCCGTGGCGTTCCGGTCTTCCGCGGACTGCATGTCGATGGCGCCGTCCTGGACGACCTTCGAGATCGTCTGCAGGACCTGGAGCAGATCCTCGTGAGAGCTGTCCCACTTGGCCTGCACAGCCTGGTAGTTGTCCCGCGCACCGCTCTCCCACTGCGCCACGAGGCCGTTGACGTAGCCCTTGAGCTCGTCGTGCGTCTCGCGCAGCTTCGCTTCGTTCGACTTGATGTCGGCCGCCAGCGCCTGCAACTCGGCAAATCCGTACTTCAACATTCGGTGCTCCCCTCGAGCTTCGTAACTGTTCTCGGTGCCGGCGCTAGATGTCGAGCGATCCCGAGGCTCCAGCCGAATGGATCGCATCCTGGTTGGCCTGCTCGGCGGCGTCGTAACCCTTGCCGTTCTCGCGGATCTTCACCGCAATCTCGTCCAGCGACTCCTGCATACGGCGCGAGGCATCTCCGTACCGTGCCATCAGGTTCATGAACGCCGTCTGCGCTCCACCCTGCCACGCCGAAGACGACTCCTCGCAACGACCCTTGAGGCTGTTGATCGTGCCCTGCAGCTGGCTGTTCACCGTCTGCACGTGATTGGCCGCGACCTCCATCTGGCCGACATCGGTAACAACTCCCGCCATGTGTGACTCCTTCTGCTCTCGGTGCGGCGGCCCCCACTGGACTGCCCGAATTCACCCCTACACAAGATTGGACGCGTCATCCGCCCAATCGGTTCCACCTCCGTGGAAGATTTCTCGGCGAAGAGAACGGGATCACCGGACGATCACCAGCGACCGCACGACGTCCTCGCACACGCTCTCGATCGACTCCCACTCCTCGGCCAGGAACTGGCAGCCGACGCTCACCTGGAGGTCGCGTTCGACGAGTACGTGCCATCGCACCGCGGAACTCTCGTCGGGGAACTCGCTGTACGCGATGCCGGGTCTGCCTCCGAACACGACGTCGCGCTCGAGTTCGCCGAACAGTTCGGGCCGGCCGCGCTGCGCGATCTTCGACGCGAGCGTCGCCGCCACCTCGTCGTATCCGGAACCCTCTCGAACCGCGTTCTGCGTGATGATGATTCGCCTGTCGGCCCCACCTGCCGGCACCAATTCCAGCCGGGGCACGGCGGAGTTCGACGCGGGTGCCCGCTCCTTCCATCCGCTCGGCAGCGTTACACGAATGCCGCCCACCTCGAGGCTGGCGTCGGTCGTGGTGGTCGTCGGCACCGCGGACCGCGTGAGCGTCGGGGCCGGGGCCGCCGGTGCCGCACTCGCGTCGAGTGCGCGGACCGTTTCGGTGCCGGGGTCGGGGTCGCGAAGTGTGAAGACGAGAACGGCCCCGACGACCACTGCCAGCACCGCAGCCACCGCGAGAAAAGTGGGCCGCACGTTCCGCCGGCCCCCGCGATCCGACCCCTGCAGTGCCGGTTCGAGCCAGTTCGACTGCGGGACAGCCATCGTCGTCGGCGCTTCGTCGGCGTCGACCACGCCGACGACGAGTGCCCGGGCAATCTCTTCTCCGGTGACGATCCGGACATCGGTGTTCGCGGGCGCGACCGCGACCACGGCGTCCCGCATCGATGCGCGCTCCTGCGAATCTCCGGCCCCCGTCAGGAGGATTCCGTCGACCGGGCGATCACCGCGGGCCCGCGCACCGAGTTCCGCGATCGCCGCAGCCCACTCGTCGATCCCCTCGTCCGCGCAGAGCGACGGGTCGTGCTCGCATGCGACGACCCGGTATCCGCCGACCTCACCGACCACGTAACTGGCCGTCGCGCCCATCGTCCGGCTTTCGAGCACCAGCCATCGACCGCCGGAAGAAACAGCACCCTCGGCCGCCGCCACCGCGACCGGAACCAGCACGGTGTCGGCGGCAACCCGTGAACCCGCGGCGGCGAGCACATTCTGCCGCGCGGAACCCCACTCCGTCGGGTGCGACAGTACCGCCGTCGCGATCGGCGACGCCTCCCCCGCACCGCCGATCACAGACCGGTACACCGCGGTCAGTGCGTCGGACACCGCGAGAACACCACCGTCGACGTCGACGTACTCGTCGTCGACGAAGCACAGCGGCGTCGTCTCGCGTACCGCCCTCGTCACGCCCTGCACGCAGGACCACATGCCGGATTCAGTGAGGTGAATCGCGACCGACGACATCACAGCGGGGGCATCCACGCGAGCTGGATCAGGCCGGTACCCGCACGGTTGACCAGCGTTCCGCGCCCGGGAGGCATCGCGCTCGGACGGACGGTGCCGATGAGGTTGCCCTCCTCCCGGTTGCCGCTCATCACGAGGCCCGTGGATTGCAGATCACGCAGGCGTGCGATGACCGGCTCGTACATCGCCCGTGCCGCACCGCCGGAGCGTCGCGCGATGATCAGGTGGAATCCGATGTCGCGGGCGTGCGGCAGGAATTCGACGATCGCGGAGACGGGGTTCCCGCTCGAGGTCACGACGAGGTCGTAGTCGTCGATGACGACGAAGATTTCGGGGCCCGACCACCAGGACCGGTCGCGCTGCTGCTGGCGGCTGAACCCGGGACCCGGCATGCGCTCCTTCAGCAGGAACGCGAGATCCCTCATGTTCGTCCCCAGCACGTCCTCGGACGGTGCGTACGAGGCGAGGTGCTCCGTTTCGACGACACCGAGCATCGTGCGCCGATAGTCGCCGAGAATGATCTTCGCCTGTTTGCTCGTGTTCGACGCCATGATGCCCTCGCAGATGTTCCGCAGGAGCGTCGTCTTACCGCATTCGGTGTCGCCGAAAACCAGGAAGTGGGGCTGCTCGGCGAAGTTCAGGAACATCGGGGTCAACTCGGCCTCGTCGAGGCCGATCGGAATCTGCAGACATGCCTGCGCAGGGTCCAGGTAGGACGGCCACCCCCCGGCAGCGTGGAGCAGGTCTTCGCGGGCGATCTGTGCCGGCAGCATTCGCACCTTTGGAGCGGGCCTGCCGTGGGTCGCGGCGGCGACGGCGGACACCGCGTGCGCCACCCCGGTTGCCAGGGCGGTCGGATCCGAGCTCCCGTCGAACCTCGGCAACCCGATGAGCAGATGCAGGCTGTCGCGGGTCATGCCGCGTCCGGGCCTGCCTTCGGGAACGAGTGCCGCGGTCTTGCGACCGAGGTCCGAGTCCGACGGGTCACCGAGCCGCAGCTCGATGCGCGTGCCGAGCTGATCCTTGAGCGCGGGCCGGACCTCGCCCCACCGTGACGCCGTGAGGACCACGTGCACGCCGTACGACAAGCCCTGGGACGCAAGGTTGGTGATCTGCTGTTCGAGAGCCTCGAAATCCTGACGGATGCTGCCGAACCCGTCGATCACCAGGAACACGTCGCCGAACGGGTCCTGCGCGACCCCCGCAGCCGGGCCGCCGCTGCCGGGGTCGGAGGCACGTAGACGGCGGAACTCCGCCATCGACTCGACCCCGAGTTCGCGGAAACGCTCCTCGCGTTGACGCACGATGGTGTTCATCTCGGCGACGGTGCGCCGCACCCGGTCCACGTCGAGGCGGTTGGCGACCGATCCGACGTGCGGTAGTCCCGACAGTCCGGCGAGCGTGCCGCCACCGAAGTCGAGGCAGTAGAACTGCACCTGCTCCGCGGAATGGGTGGCGGCCAGCGACGTGATGAGCGTGCGGATCGCAGTGGACTTGCCCGACTGTGGTCCACCCACCACGGCCATGTTGCCGGTGGACCCGGACAGATCCACGACGAGCGGGTCGCGCCGCTGGTCGTAGGGTCTGTCGATGATCCCGATCGGTGCACGCAGCGAACTCAGTGCGGGAACCGGTTCGGTGAGAACGGACCTCGGCAGCATCTGGTCGAGGGTCGGCGCGGCGTCGAGGGGCCGCAGCCACACCTCGTGGGCGCGCGGTCCGCGGTCCTTGATCCGTTCGACCACGACGTCGATGGTGGTGCGGGTTTCCGCCGCCTCCTCGGTCAGGTGGAGTGACTGTGGTTCGTCGTGGATCTCGACGACGTCGACGGCGACGGGTGCGGCCGTGAAGATCTTCGGCCGCAGGTCGACCGCCGCCTCACCGGGGCGCCGCACGTTGTCGACGCGACCGCCCTCGTAGGTGCCGGACACGTACGAGGCCTGGAAGCGGACGATCTCCGCGGAATCGCATTTGAGGTATCCGGCGCCCGGGGTCGCGGGCAGGTGGTAGGCGTCCGGTACACCGAGCACGGTGCGCGATTCGTTGGCCGAGAACGTCTTGAGGCCGATCCGGTACGACAGGTGGCTGTCGAGGCCTCGCAGTTTGCCCTCTTCCAGCCGCTGACTCGCCAGGAGCAGGTGGATGTGCAGCGACCGGCCGAGTCGGCCGATGGCGACGAAGAGGTCCGCGAACTCGGGCTGCTGGCTGAGCAGTTCGGAGAATTCGTCGACGACGATGAACAGCGCGGGCAGCGGGTCGAGGTCGGCGCCGGCCTGGCGGGCTTTCTCGTATTCGGTGACGTTCGCGAAGTTCCCGGAGGAGCGCAGAAGTTCCTGGCGTCGGTTCATCTCACCGGCGAGGGCGTCCCGCATCCGGTCGACCATCGCGAGTTCCTCGGCGAGGTTGGTGATCACCGCGGCGACCTGCGGCGCGTCCTCGAGGCCGAGGAACGTGGCGCCGCCCTTGAAGTCGACGAGGACGAGGTTGAGCGCCTCGGGCGAATGCGTCGAGATCAGCCCGAGCACCAACGTCCGCAGAAACTCCGATTTGCCGGAACCGGTGGCTCCGATGCACAGTCCGTGGGGCCCCATTCCGTTCTCGGCCGACTCCTTCAGGTCGATCTCGACCGGGTGACCGTCCACTCCCACACCGATCGGGACCCGCAGCCGGTCGCGGCCCTGGCGGGGCAGCCACGCGTGATCCGGGTTGAGACGGCCGACGTCGCCGATTCCCAGCATCTGGCTCCACGTCTGGACCGGCTGATCGTCGTCGCCGGCGTCCACTGCCGTATGCGACGCCGTCCGATACGGCGCGAGTCGCCGGGCCAGTGTTTCCGCCTGGTGAGCGCTGACGAGGTCCGCTGTCGCGAACATCTCCACTCCGACTCCGCTGCGGGCGCCGAGGGATCCGTCCTGCGCGACGAGTTGGAGGCCACGCGTGGCCGTCAGTCGCGGGCAGAAACCGCTGATGTCGAGAACGGAGACCGAGTCGACGCCGCCGTCGGTGATCATCCCCGATTCGCCCTCGAGAATCCCTCCGTCGACGACGATGACGAATTGCGGAACACCGGGCGCGGCGGGCGCGTTGCGCGAGAACCGGTTTCGCATCGACAGCTGGGGGCCGAGCGCGGATTCGAGTTCGAGGATCGAGCCGTAGATCATGCGGGACGAACCGACACCGTCGGACGAATCCGGATGCTGCGCGTGCGGCAGCCACTTCGCCCAGTCCCACTCGTGCTCCGTGTCGGGACCGCACACGACGGCGACCAGGAGATTGTCCGGGCCGTGGAATGCGCACAACTGCATGAGCATCGACCGCACCAGGGACCGTGCGGTACCGCGGTCCCCTTCGACGGAGATGGCCGCGAAGCCGCGCAGCGACACCGCGGTGGGCAGGTTCTGAACGACGGAGTGCGCGCGGACGAAGCGACGAAGCGACACCGCTGCAACCGGTTCCAGATCCTCCACCGGTCCGGTCTCCGGCGCGATCAGGCGGGTCGCGAGGCGCTGGCTTCCCCGGCCGACGCGCACGTGGCAGTAGTCGGGGTCGGTGATACGGCGCTCCCACATGCGAGCCGTGCCTGCGAGGGTCCACAGCAGACCGGGTTCGGGGTGACTCCAGTCGAGCGCTTTTCGCTGCTGCCCGCCGGTCTCGTTGACGTCGCGCCGCAGCTGATCGAGGTAGCGCAGGTAGTCCTTGCGGTCCTCGTTGGCCTCCGCCGCTTTCGGGCCACCACGGCCGCCGCCTGCCAGCATGCCGAGCATCGACACCATCATCATGACGGGAAAGAGCATCGACATCGGATTGCGGGCCATGCCCGACGAGAACATCAGGGCCATCATCCCGACCATGGCGACGACCATGACCACGGGAAGGAGCTTGGTTAGAAGGTTTCCGGGAACCAGACGTGGAATCTCGGGCGGAGCCTGCAAGCTCACTTCGCCGCCCGGAATGCGTGGTACTTCCCGTCGCGCTTTGCGCACGAATCGAATAGTGCTCACTACTCGCCCCCATGACTACAACCGCCCCGAAAAAACCGTGCAGCCGATCCGATCCCGAAACTCCGGGTCCGCCCCCCTGGGCTCGATCCGCGAAGTCAGACACTAACCCATGGAGGGCGATCGGGCATATAGGAGGTCGTGCCCTGGTGGACACTGGAGGCACCGCCCGCAGTGTCGTAAGGTCACCCGTGATCAAACCGGACGACGATCCGTGATCTGTCGTCGATCGGTGTCGTAACGGCGCAGATGGGGTTGTGCGTCGGAAGAGTTGGGGGAATCGCAGTGTCCGTCACCCATGACGAATCGCGGGGATCCGCTTCGTCCACCCGTCCCGGTGCCGCGGCCGATCTGTGCCGCATCACCGTCCTGTCGACGCATTCGCAGGTCGACATGGCCGTGCCGTTCGGTGTGCCGCTTGCCATCCTCGTTCCGGGGATCGTCGACACCATTCGCACCCATCGCAGTACCAACGATTTCGACGACTCCCTCGAACAGTACGAACCGAGCGAGTGGGTTCTCGCGAAGATCGGGCACTCGCCGCTCTCGACCACGTTGACGTTGCACGAGCACGGAATCCGCGACGGGGATCTCCTCGTGCTGCAGAGTGTGCACGCCGGCGCACCGCCGCCGCTGTTCGACGACATCATGTACAACGTGGCGATCGCCGACGCCGAGGGCGACCGCGAGTGGACCCGGGGTTCCGCACGGGTCGTGGGCTCCGTCGCCGCCGTGCTCGGCACCGTCGTCGGTTCGTTCGCACTGTTGTGGTCCGGGGCGGGGACGGAAGGATTCCTGGGGGCGGGTTGTGCCGTCGCGACGGCCCTGCTGTTCCTGATCGCCGGCGCGGTCACCGGCCGCGTCTACGGCGACGCGCCCAGTTCCGTGGTCCTCAGCGGATGCGCCGTTCCCCTCTCGTTCGCCGCGGGAATTCTGTTCGTGCCGGGCGATCTCGGCGCTGCGCACCTGCTCCTCGGGCTCGCGCTGGCCGGTACCACCGCCGTTCTGGCGTTACGACTGGGCGGGGTCGGGCTGCGACTGTTCACGGCACTGTCGGTGACGTCCCTGTTCGGATCGATCGCCGCGCTCGTGGCCACGCTGTTCGGCAACCCGACCGCCGCGGTCGGCGCGGGCCTCGTGGCGGCGGCGCTGATCGGACTCGCCTTCTCGGCCCGGGTGTCGATACTGCTGGCGAAGCTTCCGCTGCCCCCGGTCCCCGCTCCGGGCACGTCGGTCGATCCGTCCGAGGACGACCCGGACGACGAGGTGACGATGCCCTCGTTCGACTCCCTCGCACAGCGAGCGGCACGTGCCCGCAAGTACCTCACGGGCCTGGTCGGCGCGATGACGGCACTCGCCGTGACCGGCGCCCTCGTCGCGGCGCACCCGGGCGTGCACGACGGAATCTTCTGGCCCGGACTCGCTCTCGCCGTCGCCACCGCCACCGTCCTGATGTTCCGGGGACGCACATACAGCAGCGCCGAGCAGGCCGTTCCGCTGATCGCGGGCGGGGTGACGATACTGGTTCTGCTGCTCACCGCCGCGGCTGTCGCCGTACCCGACTTCGCGATCGCATCGTTCGCGGTCGCGATCCTGTTCGCCGTCGGCGGGCTGGTGCTGGGAATCCTCGCCCCCCGCCGGACGTTCTCGCCCGTGATGCGGCGGGTGGCCGAGCTCATCGATCTGGCGGTGATCGCGTCGATCGTCCCGCTGGTGTGCTGGGTGACCGGTCTCTACTCGCTGATGCGTGGACTGTGAGGCGCCGGCTCACCCGCGTCGTCCTGGCCACCGCGATCGTGGCGGTCACCGCCGCCGTGGGTCAGGGCGGCGCCTCGGCTGTGGTGCCCGCTCCCGTGGACGTCGGACTTGTTCCACCGACGGACCGCCAGAAGGCCGAGCTACGCCGCAATTGCAAAGATGCCGTGCGCGTGCCCGACGGCCCCGACGTCCCGGCGGCCCAGCGCGATCTCGACTTCCAGTCGGTCTGGCCGATCACGAGGGGCGCCGGTCAGATCGTCGCGGTGATCGACACCGGCGTCTCGCGGCACCCCCGTCTCCCCGGACTCGTGGACGGCGGCGACCTCGTGGGGACGCAGACCGGAACGGTCGACTGCGACGCGCACGGCACTCTCGTCGCCGGGTTGATCGGCGCCTCGCAGGTGCCCGGCTCCGGTTTCTCCGGTGGCGCACCGGATTCGCGGATCCTGTCGATCCGGCAGTCGAGCAATGCGTACAACCCCGCCGGCCAGGCCGACGAGGTCGACAACGCCGGCAACTCGGTCGGCGGATACGGAAACGTTGTGACGATGGCGACGGCGATCCGGCGTGCGGCCGACCAGGGTGCGACCGTCATCAACATCTCCGAGGTCGCGTGCAAGACCGCTACGGAGGGGATCGGCAGCGGCGACCGGTACGTGGGAGCTGCCGTGAAGTACGCCGTCACGGTGCACAACGCCGTGGTGGTCGCGGCAGCAGGCAACTTCGGTTCCGGAGACTGCAAGATTCAGAATCCACCGGTCGACCCCCTCCGGCCCGGCGCCGATCTGTGGGACTCCGTCAGCACCATCGCGAGTCCCGCCTGGTACGACGACTACGTGCTCACCGTCGGCTCCGTCGAGCCAAACGGTTCGGCGAGCGACTTCAGCCTGGCCGGTCCGTGGGTCGACGTCGCAGCCCCGGGAACCGGTCTCACGTCACTGCACCCGACCACCGGCGACCTGACGAACACGGTGTACGCCCCAGAGGGCAACGCGGAGCCGGTGCAGGGAACGAGTTTCGCCGCCCCGTACGTCTCGGCGACCGTCGCCCTGGTTCGTTCGCGGTTCCCGCAACTGTCCGCACAGCAGGTCATGGCCCGCATCGAGGCCACGGCGCATGCTCCGGCAGAGGGGTGGAATCCGTCGGTCGGGCACGGGATCATCGATCCGCTGGCGGCAGTCACCGCCGACGTTCCCCTCGACGATGCCATCGTCGATCAGTCGAATTCCGTCGCGATCGAGGAGCTTCCGGCCGCTGCTCCCCCGGACCATCGGCCGCGCAACGTCGCAGTGGCGGCCACCGGAACGCTGAGCGCACTGCTCGTGCTCGGCGTCCTGGCGTCGTTCCCGCTCCGCCGCCGGTTCCGCTCGGCGACCGACCGGAACTGACCCTCCGCCCGACGGGGAGGATGCGGACGCCTGAACGAGACCGCGTCCTCCCCCGCGAACTCCTATCTGGATCCTGACGCGACAGCGGCAGGGTCGAGGTCCGGTGCGACACCGTCGTGTGCAACGAGCGCCGACGACTTTCCGAGCGAGGGGCCCTGCGCCAGGAGGGCGAGTATCTGCCAGGGCGCGAGAGGCTGGGCGCCGTCGAGCCCCAATGCCTTGGCAGAGTCTTTGTCCGCGTCCCTGTCCGGGATACCGAACCGAACTCCCGTGTCCGCGACGAAGAACCAGCTGTCACGTCGCGTGCTCGTGGGCTCGATGCCGGTGGACTGCACGAAACCGCTGGTTCCCGGTTGTACATAGACCGTGTCGGCGTTGTCGCCCGCGCCGTCCGCCTGGGCCAGTTCGACCGCGCGGGCGTCGCCCGGGATCGGGAGGGCGCGGCCCGCGACCAGCGACAGTTCGGCCGCCGGACCACTCGAGCCGGTCTCGTCCGGTGCACGGAGAGGCTTCCACGTCAGGCAGCTCACGGGACTGTCGGAGGCATCGACGATCGTGGGCGCCGACTCGGGAAAGCTGTCCACCTCAATCTGTTCCACGGAGGGGATTCGCTTGGTGGCGTCCGGCGGGACGCTCGACATCTCGGTGTCGCCGTGCGAGTCCGACAGGAAGATCAGGTTCGCGACGGCCGAGCTGATCTTCTGGATTCCGTCGCGAAGGACCACGTAGTGGGTGGCCTCGGAGCCGATCAGCGCCGTGAACACCGATCCCACGACCTTGTCCTGCAACGGATACCGAGGGCTGCTTCCGGCCCCCGGAATGACGGGAGCCGCGAGTGGCGGCACCTCGGGGATGGCGTTGACGAGGCCCTTGCTCACCGGACGCGGCCGGGCGCCTTCGAGGCCCAGCGCACGGGTGACAGCAGGGTCGTCCAGGTCGACCCTGGCCCGCTTGCCGCCGTAGATCAGGTACGACGCGTCGGAGGTCGACGCAAGCAGTGCCTGATCTCCCGTGAGGGACCCGCCGCCGTCGGAACCCTCCGTCTTCCCGACGATGACCGATGTTGTGACGGAATGATTTCCGTCGGCCGCGATCGAATCGCACACGGTCCACGGGGTCTTCGCCGCGGGGTCTCCGGCAGGCAGCGCCGACGGCGCGCCGGGGATCCCGACGAGGGCACCGCGCGCGCGGGTGTCGAGTTCGGATTCCTTGACGATCACCGGATTCTCGGACTTTCCGACGATGAGCCGGGCGGACGCGAGATTCAAAACGGGACGGAGAGTGTCGCCCATGACGACGAACATTGCGCCCGAGTCCTTGCCGACGACGATCGACGCGTCACCGATCTTGTCCTGCGGACGGAACAGCGCCAGCGCTGCGCACCCTGCGAGGCCGAGTGACGCGATCACAACCCCCACCGCGAGCGCGCGTGACTGCGACCGCATGGGGTCGTGCAACATTCGGACGTCGCGACGCACCAGGGCGTGCTCCATCCTTCTGACCAGAAAGCGATACCCGTTGACCTGCCACCGGGTGGTGGGTGTTACAGCCATTGTTCCTCCCCCGTGCTGCACAGCGCTCGGGGTGACACAGTACAGTTCCATCGACAATCTTCACGGCGGACGGGTACGGGTCTGCTGGGTTCAGGTATTCGGGGGAGGAACCATGGACCGCTCACGCGTCACACGTCGGCCGTCGTCTCTTCGGTTCTCGGCGACCGAGGTGATCCTCGCACAACTTCTGGGGGTGACCGGCGGCGTCGTGGCCTCGCTGTGCGGGCTGGTCTGGTGGGGCGCCGTCGCACTTGCCGTCCTTCTCGTCGTCGCCGCGCTCGTCCGGGTAGGCGGCTGGTCGAGCCTGGACTGGGCCCGGACGTACTGGCGGTACTGCACCGAACCCGGCCGGACGGAGTCCCGCACCGTCGGTTTCCAGGCGCCGACCGGCCAGTCCGTCGGGCTCCGCTGGGACGGGGGGAACGTGGTCGCCGTCGTCGAGGTCCTTCCTCCCGCGGGCAGTCTCACCCAGATCACCCGTGACGGCTTCCAGACGACGCACGAACTCCCCACCGACGCGCTCGCCGCGTGCCTCGTGCAGCACGACATCTCGCTGACCGGAATCGACATCGTCAGCCACGGCTATCGCGCCGCGGCAGGCACACCCGCGACCGATGTGTACGACAGACTGGTCGGACCGCTCCCGGCGACGGCGACCCGGATGGTCTGGCTCGCCCTGCGATTCGACGCCACCGAGAGCGTCGCGGCTGTGGCCCGGCGAGGCGGCGGCGAGGAAGGCGCTTCCCGCGCGATCACGATCGCGGCCGGCCGGGTCGTGCGCGCCCTCGCCGATTCCGGCTGCCGCGCGCGGATTCTCACCGCCCCCGAGATCGACTCCGCCGCGCTGCAGATCAGTCGCGGCGTCGACCCGAAAACCTTCACGCAGACGTGGAAGCAGGCGCCGCTGCCCGGAGTGTGCAACACCGGCTACGGCGTCGACCCGCGGTACCTGACGAGAGATCTGCTCGCGAAGCTGTGGGTTCCGTCGAGCCTCGGCACGACGGTGACGATCCGTCTCCGCCCCAGCGGGTACGACGGCCAGGTGAAGATCGGTGCGGCCTGCCGGGTGACCACCCGGACGATGCCCGCGCCGCTCGCGATTCCCGGGCTCGTCTCGATGCAGGGCAGGCACAAGGACGGGCTGCTGTCCAATCTCCCCCTCGCGATGTCGGACCTCGACGACGTGATGCCGTTGACCGACATGTCCGTCGAGGAACTGCGCGCCTTGCAGTTGCCACCGGCGGGGTGCGGCCAGCTCATCGGTTCCGACGACTACGGCCACGGAATCACCGCCCGCATCGCAGGTCCCGGCGTCGGCATGGTCTATGTGGCGGGCGAGCTGTACCTCGCCCAGCAACTGGTGTTCCGCGCCGTTGCAACAGGTGCCCGGGTGCTCATCCACACCGATCGGCCCGACGCGTGGTCGTCGTTGATCGACTCCATCGCCACGCCTGACCGGTTGCGCATCGCGGGTCACAACCCGCAGTCCGACAATAGGTTCAACACGGTGGTGTTCGACGGCGTCAACGCGCTGCCGCCCCGCGCCGGGGTCACAGCGATCTACCTGTACGGGGAGCCGAGTCAGTGGCCCGGCGCCGAACCGGACCTGTCCATCGTCCAGCCGAATGCTCTCGGCGACCGGATTCTTCTGTCGACGGGAGGGACGAGCATCGAACTGATGCTGGTCACGATCTCGTCCGAGACTGCGTTCATCGGCCGCCCGCGCGCGGTGGAGGAGTACCCGCCCGCCTACCAGTACTAGCCGGGGTACGGCGCGGTCTCGCGCTGCACCCGGACCGCGTCGGCCCACCACACCAACTGGGCCAGCATGCGGTCCGCCGAGTCGATGGCGGCGCCGTCGGTGGTCTGCCCCTGGTCGTCGAATCTCTTGCGCACCCGGTGGAAGCTCACACTCTGCCGGACCGACACCATGTGCAGTTCCGCCACCACCTGGCGTAGCTGTTCGGTGGCCCGGAGCCCGCCGGCCAGCCCACCGTACGACACGAAACCGATGGGCTTCGAACGCCATTCGTGTTTGAGACTGTCGAACGCGGTCTTCAGCGCCGCAGGGTAGCCGTGGTTGTATTCGGAGGTGACGGCCACGAATCCGTCGGCTCGGCCCACCCGCTCGCGGAATTCGTCCGTCACCGGGGAATCGCCGAGATCCTGCGGCAACGGCGTGTCGGCGAGGTCGATGACCCCCACGTCCAGTCCCGGGTAGGCGCGCGCACGTTCGGCGAACCAGCCGGCGACGACGGGAGCGATCCGGCCCACTCTGACGGACCCGATGATGATCTCGAGTCGGACGGGCTCGACTGCGGTCATGAACACACTCCTTCTTTCCGGGGCAATCCTGGAGGTCGACGATCCGGCTTCAGTCGCCGCAGCAGCCGCCGGGCACGGTCCGAACGTCCCGGGTGATCTGGTTGCGTGCCGCCAGATCCGCGTCTTCGGGGTAGTCGACCCGCACCAGGGACAGTCCGTGCGCGGGGGCCACCAGAATCGAACTCGACCGCGACTTCTCGCGGAGGAGACCCTCGATCCAGCCGAGATCGCGCCTGCCCTCCCCCACGGCGAGAACCGCACCGACGAGACTGCGCACCATCGACCAGCAGAACGCGTCGGCGCTGACGAAGGCGGTGAACACGTCGCCGTCGCGTTCCCAATCGAAACGCTGGAGATCGCGGACCGTGGTGGCCCCTTCCCGGCGTTTGCAGAACGCCGCAAAGTCGTGCAGTCCCAGCAGCATCGCGGACGCCGAGCGCATGAGTTCGAGGTCGAGGACCTTCGGATACGACACGGTGTCCCTCGCTCGGAGCGGGTCGGCACCGTAGACCGCCGATGTCAGGCGGTACTCGTAGTGCCTCCGCATCGCGGAGAACCGTGCATCGAAGTGTTCGGGCGCGAAGGAGATCCGCTTGATCCGCACGTCCTTCGGCAGAAAGCGCGCGAGCCTGCGGACCAGCCGGGACGGGTCTTCCGGCAGGGCGTCGACCGGAACGTCGACGTGCGCGACCTGACCGGTGGCGTGGACGCCGGCGTCGGTCCGCCCCGCCACCGTGAGCTGCAACGGCGTGCGCAGGACGGCGCCGAGCTTCTCCTCGATCTCCCCGCACACCGTGCGCAGGCCGTTCTGGCGGGCCCACCCGGAGAAATCGGTTCCGTCGTACGCGATGTCCAGGCGCAAGCGACGGGTCTCATACGAAACGGGCCCGCCGTCCCCCGGGGGGACGACGGGCTCGTTCGATTCAGCGTGTGCCGAAACCAAGTGGACTAGTCCTTCTTGGCCTCTTCGGCCTCGGGAGCGTCGGCCGCGGTGGCGGTCTCGTCCTCGATGGCCTCGACGACGGCGTCAGCGTTCTCGACCTCGGCGTCGGTTGCCTCGGCCTCGACGGCCTCGACGACGTTCTCCTCGGCGGGAGCAGCAGCCGGCGCATCCTGCGATGCCTTCACGCGACGAGCACGGTCGGCCTCGGAGGTGACGGTCTTCTCCTTGACGAGCTCGATGATCGCCATCGGCGCGTTGTCACCCTTGCGGGGGACCGTCTTGATGATGCGGGTGTAGCCGCCGTCACGATCGGCGTAGAACGGGCCGATCTCCGCGAACAGGGTGTGCACGACATCCTTGTTGCGGATGACCTTCAGAACCTCGCGACGGTGAGCCAGGGTTCCGGCCTTGGCGTGCGTGACGAGCTTCTCGGCGTACGGGCGCAGGGCCTTGGCCTTGGACTCCGTGGTGGTGATGCGGCCGTGCTCGAAGAGCGCGGTAGCCAGATTGGCGAAGATCGCCTTCTGGTGCGAAGCCGACCCGCCGAAGCGAGCACCCTTCTTGGGCTTGGGCATGATGATCTCCTAGTAAAGGACCGTGAGCTACAGCTGTTCGGTCTCGGCGTAGTCCTCGGTGCCCTCGGCATCACCGAAGGAACCGGCGTCCGTGTCGCTCCACGTTCCGGTGGCGGCGTCGTAGCCGGCAACGGTGGTGGGATCGAAGGACGCGGGGCTGTCCTTGAGGGCCAGGCCGAGCGAATGCAGCTTGACCTTCACCTCGTCGATGGACTTCTGTCCGAAGTTGCGGATGTCGAGCAGATCGGACTCGGTACGGCCGACAAGCTCACCGACGGTGTGAACACCTTCGCGCTTGAGGCAGTTGTAGGAACGGACCGTCAGGTCCAGGTCCTCGATGGGCAGTCCGAACGAAGCGATGTGATCGGCCTCGGCGGGCGAGGGTCCGATCTCGATGCCTTCTGCTTCGACGTTCAGCTCACGGGCCAGGCCGAAGAGCTCAACCAGGGTCTTGCCCGCCGAAGCGAGCGCGTCCCGAGCGGTGATGGAGTTCTTGGTTTCCACATCGAGCACGAGCCGATCGAAGTCGGTGCGCTGCTCGACGCGGGTGGCCTCCACCTTGTAGGTGACCTTGAGCACCGGCGAGTAGATCGAGTCGACCGGGATACGGCCGATCTCGGCGCCGGACGCCTTGTTCTGGACGGCGGGGACGTAGCCGCGACCGCGCTCGACGACGAGCTCGATCTCCAGCTTTCCCTTGTCGTTCAGGGTGGCGATGTGCAGATCCGGGTTGTTCACGGTGACGCCGGCCGGGGGCACGATGTCGCCTGCGGTCACAGCGCCGGGGCCCTGCTTGCGGACGTACATGGTGACCGGCTCGTCCTCTTCGGAGCTCACGACGAGACCCTTGAGGTTCAGGATGATGTCGGTGACATCTTCCTTCACACCGGGAACTGTGGTGAACTCGTGCAGAACGCCGTCGATGCGGATGCTGGTGACAGCAGCGCCGGGAATCGACGAGAGCAGCGTACGGCGGAGCGAATTGCCGAGTGTGTACCCGAAGCCTGGCTCGAGGGGCTCGATGACGAACTTCGAGCGGTTGTCAGCGATGACCTCTTCGGTCAGCGTGGGTCGCTGAGAAATGAGCATTGGATTTCCTCCTGTACGGGCGTCCGCTATTTGACGCCCACGATGGGAAAGGCACTTCGTGCCCGTGCGCCTTTCCGGTAGTCGGAACTACCGGAAAGGCGCACGAGCCGACAGGCCTACTTCGAGTAGTACTCGACGATGAGCTGTTCCTGCAGAGGAACGTCGATCTGCGCACGCTCGGGAAGCTGGTGAACCAGAACCCGGAGACGTCCACCGACAACCTGCAGCCAACCCGGGATCGGGCGATCGCCCTGGGTCTCGCGCGCAACCTGGAAGGGAAGCGTCGACAGCGACTTGTCCTTGACATCGATGATGTCGTACTGCGAGACGCGGTAGCTGGGGATGTCGACCTTCTTGTTGTTCACGAGAAGGTGACCGTGCGTGACCAGCTGACGGGCCTGGCGGCGGGTGCGAGCCAGTCCGGCGCGGTACACGACGTTGTCGAGACGCGACTCCAGGATGCGGAGCAGGTTCTCACCGGTCTTACCGGGGCGGTTGTTCGCCTCCTTGTAGTACAGGCGGAACTGCTTCTCCATGACGCCGTAGGTGAAGCGAGCCTTCTGCTTCTCCTGCAGCTGGAGCAGGTACTCGCTCTCCTTGATCCGCGCGCGGCCGTGCTGGCCCGGCGGGTAGGGACGACGCTCGAACGCCTGGTCGCCTCCAACGAGGTCGACGCGCAGACGACGCGACTTGCGGGTGATGGGTCCGGTATAACGTGCCATTTTTTTCTACCTATCCTTCCCGCTAGACCCGACGCCGCTTGGGCGGACGGCAGCCGTTGTGCGGCTGGGGGGTGACATCGGAGATGGTGCCGACCTCGAGGCCTGCGGCCTGAAGCGAGCGGATCGCGGTCTCACGGCCGGAGCCGGGGCCCTTGACGAAGACGTCGACCTTCTTGACGCCGTGCTCCTGCGCCTTGCGGGCTGCGTTCTCTGCGGCCAGCTGGGCGGCGAACGGGGTCGACTTACGCGAACCCTTGAAGCCGACGTGTCCCGAGGACGCCCAGGAAATCACGTTTCCGGCGGGGTCCGTGATGGACACGATGGTGTTGTTGAACGTGCTCTTGATGTGAGCGGCGCCGTGCGGGACGTTCTTCTTGTCCCTGCGACGCGCCTTCTGGGTCTTCTTCGGACCGGTGCCACGTGACTTGGGGGGCATTACTTCGCCTTCTTCTTGCCTGCAATGGTGCGCTTCGGACCCTTACGGGTGCGGGCGTTGGTCTTGGTGCGCTGACCACGCACGGGCAGACCACGACGGTGGCGCAAGCCCTGGTAGCAGCCGATCTCGATCTTGCGTCGGATGTCGGCCTGGACCTCGCGGCGAAGGTCACCCTCGACCTTCAGCGACTCCTCGATGTACTCGCGGAGCTTGGCCAGATCCTCGTCCGAGAGATCCTTGCTCCGCAGATCCGGGCTGACGCCGGTGGCGTCCAGGATCTCCTTGGAGCGGGTACGGCCGATGCCGTAGATGTAAGTAAGTGCGATCTCCATCCGCTTTTCACGGGGAAGATCGACACCTGCGAGACGTGCCATGTCGGCATTCCTATCGGTGTGCGGAGGTCTGCTCCCAGTCCATCCCCTGTGCCTCTTCAAACGTCGGCGGTCTCGCGACCGGCGATGCTTCAACTAACTCAGTGGGGCCCCGGCCTCCGTGCCGGGGGTGAACCAGTACCTGCTCGAGAGCCGTGGGTACTGGCTGGTGCTGGGAGGTCATCTTTGCTTGTTGCCAAGCAGATCCTCGAAAAGCGGAGATCTAGCCCTGACGCTGCTTGTGGCGCAGGTTCTCGCAGATCACCATGACCCGGCCGTTACGACGGATCACCTTGCACTTTTCGCAGATCTTCTTGACGCTCGGCTGAACCTTCACGTCTTCTGATCTCCTGTTTTGTGGCAGCCCACTACGCAGATCCGCAGCGGACGTACTTCTCCCCGACCTGGTCGGGCGGGGAAGCTTTTACTTGTACCGGTAAACGATGCGTCCGCGCGACAAGTCGTAGGGCGACAGCTCCACGACAACGCGATCTTCCGGGAGGATGCGAATGTAGTGCTGACGCATCTTTCCGCTGATGTGGGCGAGAACCTTGTGGCCGTTCTCGAGCTCAATGCGGAACATCGCATTGGGCAGCGGCTCGACTACTCGTCCCTCGACCTCGATGGCCCCGTCTTTCTTAGCCATATCCTCCGCGATCCATGTGGTTTGGCGTGCTTATTGCATCTGTTTCCGTTACCGTGGCGCCCAATGGGATCTTCACCGGCCGAAACATGAACAATCCGGATCGAATCCGGCACTGGGCACGCAGACAACCGGCACGCATAGCGCACCGTTGATCCATGTTACGGGAAATTGCTCACCAGGCCAAATGCGGTCCCCGGCGGACCCGCCCGCCCGGCGAGAATTCCGCTTCCGAACCCCACCGGTCACGACTCGAAGGATGGTGTGCGTGCGCGCCCTGGTACAGCGAGTGACGTCCGCGTCGGTCCGGGTCGACGGCGACGAGGTGGGACGGATCACTCCCCCGGCCGGCGGCCACGGGCTGCTCGTCCTGATCGGCGTCACCCACACGGACGACGCGGCGAAGGCGGCTCTGCTCGCGAAGAAGGTGTGGACCATGCGCATCCTGGAGAACGAGCAGTCCGCCGCCGACCTCGACGCCCCGGTGCTCGTCGCCAGTCAGTTCACGCTGATGGCGGACACCCGCCGGGGCAGGCGCCCGTCCTGGTCCGCCGCGGCGCCGAGGCCCGTGGCGGAACCACTGGTGGACGAATTCACCGGCGCCCTGCGCGAGCTGGGCGCCACCGTCGAGACGGGTGTGTTCGGCGAACACATGGAGATCAGCCTCGTCAACGACGGTCCGGTGACGCTGCTGATCGACGTGTAGGCCCGCGCCCGCGGGCGCTCGCTACTCCGGACGCAGGGTGAGGATGCGCGGCCCGTCCTCGGTGACCGCGACGGTGTGCTCCCAATGCGCGGCACGAGTGCCGTCCGTGGTGACGACGGTCCAATCATCCTCGAGGACAACGGTATCCGTGGTCCCGAGGGTCAGCATCGGTTCGATCGCGAGAACGGATCCGACCACCAGCTGGGGTCCCTTGCCCGGGGCTCCCTCGTTGGCGAGGAACGGCTCCATGTGCATTTCGCGGCCGATGCCGTGACCGCCGTAACCGTCGACGATGCCGTACTTGCGGTCGTGCGCGACCTCGGCGGCGCGGGTACCGAGTTCGATGGCATGCGAGATGTCGGTGAGCCGGTTGCCGGCCAGCATGGCCGCGATGCCCGCCTCCATCGACAGCCGGGTGGCCTCGCTGAGTTGCTGGTCCGCTTCGATGATGTCGCCGACACCGAAGGTCCACGCAGAATCGCCGTGCCAGCCGTCGAGAATGGCGCCGCAATCGATGGAGACGAGGTCTCCCTCGGCGAGAATGTCTTCTGCCGAGGGAATCCCGTGCACCACGCGATCGTTCACGGACGAACAGATCGACCCGCTGAACCCGTGGTAGCCCTTGAACGACGGCACGGCGCCTGCGCCGCGGATGACCGACTCGGCCACCTCGTCGAGTTCGAGCGTGCTCACACCCGGCTTCGCCGCTTCGCGGACCGCGACGAGAGCCGCACCGACGATGGCACCGGCGGCCGCCATCGCGTCCAGCTCGCCCGCGGTCCGGAACGGAACGACCTTGCGTTTACGCCCGAAGCCCATTACTTGCCCAGCGCTGCCAGTGCGCGAGCGTTGACCTCGTCGACCTCACCGAGGGCGTCGACGGTCACCAGCTGCTCCTTGTAGTAATCGAGCAGCGGCGCGGTCTCCTCGCGGTACACCCGGAGCCGGTTGCGGATGACGTCCTCCTTGTCGTCCGCGCGGCCACGGGCCAGCATCCGCTCGACCACGACGTCTTCGTCGACGATGAACGACAGCACTGCGTCGAGCTTGGTGTTCAGCTCGGCCAGGATCGCCTCGAGCGCCTGGGCCTGGTCGACGGTCCGGGGGAAGCCGTCCAGCAGGAAACCGTTGGCCGCATCAGGCTCGCCGACGCGGGCCTTCACCATGTTGTTGGTGATCTCGCTGGGAACCAGGTCCCCGGCGTCCAGGTACTTCTTCGCCTCGAGGCCGAGAGGGGTGGCCTGGCCGATGTTCGCGCGGAACAGGTCGCCCGTGGAGATGTGCGGGACGCCGAGCTTCTCGGACAGAATCGCGGCCTGGGTGCCCTTGCCTGCACCGGGAGGACCAAGGAGGACAAGTCTCACTTGAGGAACCCTTCGTAGTTACGTTGCATCAATTGACTTTCGATCTGCTTGACCGTGTCCAGGGCGACGCTGACGAGAATCAGCACGGCCGCACCACCGAAGATGCTGCTGGAGGTCTGGCTTCCGGACAGGAAGAAGTGGGGCAGCACCGCGATCAGGCCGAGGTAGATCGAGCCGGGAACGGTGATGCGGTTGAGCACGTAATTCAGGTAGTCCGCGGTGGGGCGACCCGGGCGGATACCGGGGATGAAGCCGCCGAACTTCTTCATCTCGTCCGCGCGCTCTTCCGGATTGAACGTGATCGCGACGTAGAAGAACACGAAGAACACGATCAGCGCGAAGTAGATCACGATGTACACCGGGTTGTTCGGATTCACCAGGTACTCGTTGATGATCCGCTGCCACCAGCTGGGGTCGGCGGACGACGTGGCACCGGTGAGCTGCGCGATGAGGTTCGGCAGGTACAGCAGCGAGGACGCGAAGATGACCGGGATGATGCCGGCCTGGTTGACCTTCAGCGGCAGGTACGTCGACGAACCGCCGTACATCTTGCGGCCGACCATGCGCTTGGCGTACTGCACCGGGATGCGCCGCTGGCCCTGCTCGACGAAGACCACGCCGGCGATGATGGCGAGCGCCGCGACGCAGATGATCGCGAAGATCAGTCCCCCGCGGCTGTCCAGGATGGCCTTGCCCTCGGACGGCAGGCGGGACGCGATACCCGAGAAGATCAGCAGCGACATGCCGTTGCCGACGCCGCGCTCGGTGATGACCTCGCCGAACCACATGACGAGGGCAGCGCCCGCGGTCATGACCAGCACGATGATCACGAGGCCGAAGATGCTCTTGTCGGCGATGATCTCTTCCTGGCATCCCTGCAGCAGCTGGCCGCGCGACGCGAGCGCCACGATGCCGGTGGCCTGCAGGATCGCCAGGGCGATCGACAGATAGCGCGTGTACTGCGTCATCTTCGCCTGGCCGGACTGGCCTTCCTTCCGGAGTTCCTCGAACTTCGGAATGACGACCGTCAACAGCTGGACGATGATGCTGGCCGTGATGTACGGCATGATGCCGATCGCGAAGATGGACAGCTGCAGCAGTGCACCGCCGGAGAACAGGTTGATCAGCGAGTAGATGCCCGCGGAGTCGCCGCCCGACAGCTGATCGACGCACGATCGGACGTTGCCGTAGTCGACACCCGGCGACGGGATCACCGCGCCGATGCGATACAGCGCAACGAGACCGAGCGCGATGAGGATCTTCCGCCTCAGGTCCGGGGTCCTGAGGGCCGAGACGAAGGCGGAAAGCAAAGATCCTCCTGGCACGACGGTGGGGAGACGAAGTCGTAACCGACTTGTCCGTGAATGAACTCTAGAACTCTAACAGTGGCAACTGAACGCACAGTTGGGAGACCTGCGGCAGTGCTTCCCGTACAGCCGCAAATGGCCGCAGTACAGCGCGAGGCTGTACTGCGGCCATCTACTGGCTAGCGGTGATAGCTCACAGCTCGGTGGCGGTACCACCGGCAGCAGCGATCTTCTCCTTGGCGGAGCCGGTGAACTTGTCGACCGTCACCTGGACGGCGACAGTCAGGTCGCCGTCGCCGAGAACCTTGACGAGCTGGTTCTTGCGAACGGCACCCTTGGCAACGAGGTCCTCGACCGTGACCTGTCCACCTTCGGGGAACAGACGGGCGATGTCGCCGACGTTGACGACCTGGTACTCGGTGCGGAACGGGTTGGTGAAACCCTTGAGCTTGGGCAGACGCATGTGCAGCGGCATCTGTCCACCCTCGAAGGCGGCGGGCACGTTCTTGCGGGCCTTGGTGCCCTTCGTGCCGCGACCTGCGGTCTTGCCGCGCTTGCCGCCTTCACCACGACCGACGCGAATCTTGTCCGACTTGGCTCCCGGCGCGGGGCGCAGGTGATGCAGTTTGATGGTCATGGTTAGACCTCCTCAACTGTGACGAGGTGGCGCACCACGTTGATCAGACCGCGGTTCTGGGCATTGTCCTCGCGGACAACCGTCTGACGGATGCCCTTCAAGCCGAGGGTGCGCAGCGAGTTCCGCTGGTTCTGCTTGGTACCGATGGTGCTCTTGATCTGAGTGACCTTGAGTTCGGCCATTACTTCACGCTCCCAGCCTGTGCGCGCGCACGCAGCATGCCGGCGGGGGCAACGTCCTCGAGGGCGAGACCGCGGCGAGCGGCAACTTCCTCGGGGCGCTGCAGGCCCTTGAGCGCAGCGACGGTCGCATGCACAACATTGATGGCGTTGTCGCTACCGAGCGACTTCGACAGAATGTCGTGGATGCCGGCGCATTCCAGCACGGCACGCACCGCGCCACCGGCGATGACACCGGTACCGGGGCTTGCCGGACGCAGCATGACGACGCCCGCTGCGGCCTCACCCTGAATCGGGTGCGTGATGGTGCTGCCGATCATCGGCACGCGGAAGAAGCTCTTGCGAGCCTCCTCGACGCCCTTCTGGATGGCCGCAGGAACTTCCTTGGCCTTGCCGTAGCCGACGCCGACCAGTCCGTTGCCGTCGCCCACGATCACCAGAGCGGTGAAGCTGAAGCGACGACCACCCTTGACGACCTTCGACACGCGGTTGATCGTGACGACGCGCTCGATGTGGTTCGACTTCTCGGCCGACTGTCCGCCGCGACGATCGTCGCGACCGCCACCACGACGGTCGCCGCCGCCGCGGTTGTCCCCGGTGTTGGGGCCATTCTGTCCGGCGGGTCCGCTTCCGCCGTCACGCCTCTGACGTCCCGGCATCAGGCTGTCCTTCCGTTCATGTACTCGGTCTTGGTCATCAGAACTTCAACCCGCCTTCGCGAGCTGCGTCCGCAAGGGCCGCGATGCGACCGTGGTAGCCGTGTCCGCCGTGGTCGAACACGACGGCCTCGACACCGGCTGCCTTCGCGCGCTCGGCGATCAGCTGACCGACCTTCGCACTGAGGGCCTTCTTGTCGCCGTCCGCTGCACGCACGTCGGCCTCGGTGGTCGACGCCGCGGCCAGGGTGTGGCCTGCGAGGTCGTCCACGAGCTGGACGTGGATGTGGCGCGAGGACCGGTTGACGACCAAGCGGGGACGCTCGGGCGTGCCGGAGACCTTCTTGCGGAGACGGAAGTGACGACGCACCTTCGACAGGCGACGCTTCGTGGACGCATCCTTGCCGAGCGGAACCCGCTTGGCTTTCTGGTTTGCAGTCTGGCTCATATCACTTACCCGTCTTTCCGACCTTGCGGCGGATCTGCTCACCCTCGTAACGCACGCCCTTGCCCTTGTACGGGTCCGGACGACGGAGACGACGGATGTTGGCCGAGATCTGCCCGACCTTCTGCTTGTCGATGCCCGACACCGAGAACTTGGTGGGCGACTCGACCGCGAAGGTGATGCCTTCCGGAGCCTCGATCGGGACCGGGTGGCTGTAGCCGAGTGCGAACTCGAGGTCCTTGCCCTTCAGAGCAACGCGGTAACCGACGCCGTGAATCTCCATCTTGGTGGTGTAACCGTCGGTGACACCGGTGATGAGGTTCTGCACCAGGGTGCGAGACAGACCGTGCAGCGCGCGGCTGCGACGCTCGTCGTCCGGACGGGTCACGCTGAGCGTGCCGTCGTCGTTCTTCGCAATGGCAATCGGCTCGGAGATCGTGAGGGCCAGCGAGCCCTTGGGACCCTTGACCGTGACGTCCTGGCCGTCGATCGAGACGTCGACGCCGCCGGGGACGGTGACGGGAATCTTTCCAATACGCGACATTGTGGTGGCCTCCCTTACCAGACGTAGGCGAGGACTTCCCCGCCCACTCCTTGATTGGCCGCCTGGCGATCGGTGAGCAGGCCGGTGGACGTGGAAATGATCGCCACGCCGAGGCCGCCCAGAACCTTGGGCAGGTTGGTGGACTTCGCGTACACACGCAGACCGGGCTTGGAGACGCGGCGCACGCCGGCAAGGCTGCGCTCACGGCTCGGGCCGTACTTCAGGTCGACGATGAGGGTCTTGCCCACCTCGGCGTCTTCGGTGCGGTAGTCGGCGATGTAACCCTCGCGCTTGAGGATCTCGGCGATGTTCGCCTTGATCTTCGAGTGGGGCAACTTCACCTCATCGTGGTACGCCGTGTTGGCGTTGCGCAGACGTGTCAAGAAGTCTGCGATGGGGTCGGTCATGGTCATGAGGTTGACCTCTACCTTTCTCACAACGGTTCCCTCTGCCGTTTCCGGCGCAGGCCTATCGCGAAGTAGGTCTTACGTTTCCCGGTCCGAGGTTACGAACCGGAAGTCTGTGGGGGTGACGCCGTCGCCGTTGCGGCGACGGCGTCACCGGCTCACCAGGAGCTCTTGTGAACGCCGGGCAGCTCGCCGGCGTGCGCCATCTCACGGACGCAGATTCGGCACAGGCCGAACTTGCGGAACACCGAGTGCGGACGGCCGCAGCGCTGGCAGCGGGTGTAGGCGCGCACCGCGAACTTGGGCTTCTTGTTGGCCTTGTTGACCAATGCCTTCTTAGCCATTAGCTCAGTTCTCCTTGAACGGGAAGCCGAGGTGCTTCAGCAGGGCACGGCCTTCTTCGTTGTTGGTCGCGGTGGTCACCACGGTGATGTCCATGCCGCGCGGGCGGTCGATCTTGTCCACGTCGATCTCGTGGAACATCGACTGCTCGTTCAGGCCGAACGTGTAGTTGCCGTTGCCGTCGAACTGGTTGCCCGACAGGCCGCGGAAGTCCCTGATGCGGGGAAGCGCGACGGACACGAGACGGTCCAGGAACTCCCACATGCGGTCGCCACGCAGCGTGACGCGGGCACCGATCGGCATTCCCTCGCGGAGCTTGAACTGCGCGATGGACTTGCGTGCCTTGCGGATCTCGGGCTTCTGACCGGTGATCAGAGCGAGATCGTTGACGGCACCGTTGATCAGCTTGGCGTCGCGCGCGGCGTCACCGACACCCATGTTGACGACGACCTTGACGACGCCGGGGATCTGCATCACGTTGGCGTAGTCGAACTCGGTGTTCAGCGCAGCCTTGATCTCCTCGCGGTAGCGAGTCTTCAGGCGCGGCTGGATCTTGTTCTCAGTGGAGGTCATGTCAGATGTCCTTCCCGTTCTTCCGGGAAATCCGAACGCGCTTGCCGGACTCTTCGTCGGTCCGGTACCCCACGCGAGTGGGGTTGCCGTCCGAGTCGACGACCGCGACGTTGGAAACGTGGATCGGGGCTTCCTGCGTGACGATGCCGCCGGAGGAAGCTCCGCGCTCGTTCGCGGAAACCGCGGTGTGCTTCTTGATGCGGTTCACGCCTTCGACGAGGACCTTGTTGGTCGCGGGGTAGGCCTGGATGACCTTGCCCTTCGCGCCCTTGTCCTTGCCGGCGATGACCAGCACGGTGTCACCCTTGTGCACCTTCATCACAGCACCTCCGGGGCGAGCGAGACGATCTTCATGAACTTCTTCTCACGCAGCTCACGGCCGACGGGGCCGAAGATGCGGGTGCCACGGGGATCGTTGTCCGGCTTGATGAGGACGGCGGCGTTCTCGTCGAACTTGATGTACGACCCGTCCGGACGGCGGCGTTCCTTGGTGGTGCGGACGATGACGGCCTTGACGACCTCGCCCTTCTTGATGTTTCCACCCGGGATGGCGTCCTTGACGGTGGCGACGATGATGTCACCGATCCCGGCGTAGCGGCGAGACGAACCACCGAGAACGCGGATGCAGAGAATCTCCTTGGCACCCGTGTTGTCGGCGACGCGCAGCCGCGACTCCTGCTGAATCACTTACTTCTCCTTGACCTGGACTGTTGCACGGCAGATTTCCGACCCGACGTGCGCGGTCTGCACCCGTGCCCTGCGAGAGGGGCCGCCCGGGTGGGCGGCACAACGGTGGGGTTGCCGTGCGTCTGCCGCAAGGCAA
The DNA here is from genome assembly GCF_017068375.1 of Rhodococcus koreensis. Lineage (NCBI taxonomy): Bacteria > Bacillati > Actinomycetota > Actinomycetes > Mycobacteriales > Nocardiaceae > Rhodococcus > Rhodococcus koreensis. The sequence goes on along the minus strand of NZ_CP070609.1, from coordinate 7,416,631 downwards.
CCCCACCATCGTACTGGATGCATTATTCGGTTTCTTACTTGGCCTTCTCGAGGACCTCGACGAGACGCCAGTGCTTGGTCGCGGACAGCGGACGGGTCTCCATCAGCTGCACGCGGTCACCGATGCCTGCGACGCCGTTCTCGTCGTGCGCCTTCACCTTGCTGGTGCGCCGGATGATCTTGCCGTAGAGCGGGTGCTTGACCCGGTCCTCGAGCTCGACCACGATCGTCTTCTCCATCTTGTCGGAGACGACGTATCCGGTGCGGACCTTACGGCTGCCGCGCTCTTCAGTGCTCACTGCTTTTTCCTCACTCATGCCGCGTCACCTGCGTCCGGACCGACGGCCAGCCCGAGCTCACGCTCACGCAGAACGGTGTAGATGCGCGCGATCTCGTGACGGACGGTACGCAGTCGACGGTTGTTGTCCATCTGACCCGTGGCCATCTGGAAACGAAGGTTGAACAGCTCTTCCTTCGACTCACGAAGCCGGGTGACCAGCTCTTCTTCGGTGAGCTCGCGGAGCTCTGCGGCTGGGGTTCCAGTAGCCATCAGAACTGCTCCTCCCTTGTCACGATCCGGCACTTGCACGGGAGCTTGTGCATCGCGCGACGCAGGGCCTCACGAGCGATCTCCTCATTGGGGTAGCTCATTTCGAACATCACGCGACCGGGCTTGACGTTCGCGATCCACCACTCGGGCGAACCCTTACCGGAACCCATGCGGGTTTCGGCCGGCTTCTTGGTGAGGGGGCGATCCGGGAAGATGTTGATCCAGATCTTGCCGCCACGCTTGATGTGCCGGGTCATGGCGATACGAGCGGACTCGATCTGCCGGTTGGTGATGTAGGCGGGCTCGAGAGCCTGGATGCCGTAGTCACCGAAGGTCACCTGGGTTCCACCCTTGGCGGCACCCGAACGGCTCGGATGGTGCTGCTTGCGGTGCTTGACCCGCCGTGGGATCAACATGCGTCAGCCCTCCTTCTGTTCAGTCGTAGCGGGTGCATCGGCGGTGGCGGTCGCTGCGCGGCCGGCCTCGGTGCTGGTCGCGGTGGTGCCGGTGGCACCGGAGCGACGGGGACGGCTCGGACGCTCACGCCGCGGGCGGTCGCCTGCGGGAGCAGCCACGTTGGCGGCGAGCTCACGCTTGCCACCGACGATGTCGCCCTTGTAGATCCAGACCTTCACGCCGATGCGGCCGAAGGTGGTCTTGGCCTCGTAGAGGCCGTAGTCGATGTCCGCGCGAAGCGTGTGCAGCGGCACACGGCCTTCGCGGTAGAACTCCGACCGGGACATCTCGGCGCCGCCGAGACGACCGGAGCACTGAACGCGGATTCCCTTGACGTTGGGCTGACGCATGGCCGACTGGATGGCCTTGCGCATCGCGCGACGGAAGGCGACACGGTTCGAGAGCTGCTCGGCCACACCCTGTGCGACGAGCTGAGCCTCGGCCTCGGCGTTCTTGACCTCGAGGATGTTCAGCTGGACCTGCTTGCCGGTCAGCTTCTCGAGCTCGGAACGGATGCGATCGGCTTCGGCGCCGCGGCGGCCGATGACGATGCCCGGGCGGGCGGTGTGGATGTCGACACGAACACGGTCACGCGTGCGCTCGATCTCGACCTTCGCGATGCCCGCGCGCTCCATGCCGGTGGCGAGGAGCTTACGGATCGCGACGTCTTCCTTGACGTACTCCGCGTACTGCTTGTCTGCGTACCAGCGAGACTTCCAGTCGGTGGTGATGCCGAGGCGGAAGCCGTGCGGGTTGATTTTCTGGCCCACTACTGAGCACTTCCCTTCCGGCGATTACGGGTCGATGTTCCGGTCTTCGGCAGGCTCTCCACGATCACGGTGATGTGACTGGTGCGCTTGCGGATACGGAACGCACGTCCCTGTGCACGCGGCTGGAACCGCTTGAGGGTCGCGCCCTCGTCCACGAACGCCGTGGCGACGACAAGCGTGCTCGGGTCGAGGTCGAGGTTGTTCTCGGCGTTGGCCGCTGCGGAGGCGATCACCTTGGCGACCGGCTCGCTCGCTGCCTGCGGCGCGAACTTCAGGATGTTCAGGGCGTCTTCAACCGAACGCCCGCGGACCAGGTCCACAACGCGACGCGCCTTCATCGGCGTGACGCGCACGTGGCGCGCTACTGCCTTGGCGGTCGGGTTGGCGGTTTCGGTGTTGCTCATCGCCTCTTCGCCTTCCGATCATCCTTGATGTGACCCTTGAACGTGCGGGTCGGTGCAAACTCTCCGAGCTTGTGTCCGACCATCGAGTCGGAAACGAACACGGGGACGTGCTTGCGGCCGTCGTGAACCGCAAACGTGTGGCCGATGAAGTCCGGGATGATCGTGGAACGACGGGACCAGGTCTTGATGACCTGCTTGGTTCCCTTTTCGTTCTGCACGTCCACCTTCGCGAGGAGGTGGTCATCGACGAACGGGCCCTTCTTGAGGCTGCGTGGCATCCTTCACTCCCTCCTAGCGCTTGTTCTTGCCGGTACGGCGACGACGGACAATGAGCTTGTCGCTCGCCTTGTTCTTGCGGGTGCGGCCCTCGGGCTTGCCCCACGGGCTGACCGGGTGGCGACCACCGGAGGTCTTACCCTCACCACCACCGTGCGGGTGGTCGACCGGGTTCATCACGACACCACGGACGGTCGGGCGCTTGCCCTTCCAGCGCATACGGCCGGCCTTGCCCCAGTTGATGTTCGACTGTTCGGCGTTGCCGACCTCACCGATCGAGGCGCGGCAGCGAACGTCGACGCGACGGATTTCGCCGGACGGCATACGCAGCGTGGCGTAGGTGCCTTCCTTACCGAGCAGCTGGATGCTGGATCCGGCCGAGCGGGCCATCTTGGCGCCGCCACCCGGGCGGAGTTCCACCGCGTGGATGGTCGTACCCGTCGGGATGTTGCGCAGGGGCAGGTTGTTGCCGGGCTTGATGTCGGCGCCGGCACCGGACTCGACCGGTGCACCCTGGAACAGGCCCTTGGGGGCGATGATGTAGCGCTTCTCGCCGTCCGCGTAGTGCAGCAGGGCGATACGCGCGGTGCGGTTGGGGTCGTACTCGATGTGAGCGACCTTGGCCGGCACGCCGTCCTTGTCGTTGCGACGGAAATCGATCAGCCGGTAGGCGCGCTTGTGTCCGCCACCCTTGTGCCGGGTGGTGATACGACCGTGTGCGTTACGTCCACCGCGTCCGTGGAGCGGGCGAACCAGCGACTTCTCGGGGGTCGACCGAGTGATCTCGGCGAAGTCCGAGACGCTCGAGCCACGACGGCCCGGGGTAGTCGGCTTGTACTTACGGATTGCCATGAGTCTTCTCGTCCTCTATGTCTCGTCAAGTCCCGGCGCTTACGCGACCGGTCCTCCGAAGATCTCGATGGGCTTGCTGTCGGCCGAGAGGGTCACGAGCGCGCGCTTGGTGTCCTTGCGCTTGCCGTAACCGAACCGGGTCCGCTTGCGCTTGCCCTGACGGTTGGCGGTGTTGACGCTGGTCACGGTGACGCCGAAGATCTTCTCGACGGCAATCTTGATCTGCGTCTTGTTCGAGTCCGGGTGCACCAGGAAGGTGTAGGTGCCTTCCTCGATCAGTCCGTAGGACTTCTCGGAGATGACCGGGGCGAGCAGGATGTCGCGGGGATCGGCGATGGTGCTCACTTGCCCTCCTCCTTGTTCTCTTCCTGGGCGGTCTCGGCGGGCCCGTGGATGAACGCGTTGAGCGCCTCGACGCTGAACACGACGTCATCGCTGTTGAGCACGTCGTAGGTGTTGAGCTGGTCGGGTGCGATGGGGTGCACGCCGTCCAGATTCTGGACGCTCTTCCAGGCCGCGATGTCCGCGCGTCCGACGACGAGCAGGACCTTCTTGCGATCCGAGATCTCGCCGAGGAAGGTGCGGGCGGACTTCGTGGACGGAGTCTGACCGGCGACCAGTTCGGTGATCACGTGGATGCGCTCGTTGCGGGCCCGGTCGGAGAGGGCTCCGCGCAGGGCGGCGGCCTTCATCTTCTTGGGGGTCCGCTGGCTGTAGTCGCGCGGCTGCGGGCCGTGGACGGTGCCACCGCCGGCGAACTGCGGTGCACGGGTCGAGCCCTGACGAGCGCGGCCGGTGCCCTTCTGGCGGTACGGCTTCTTGCCACCACCGCGAACCTCGCCGCGGGTCTTGGTGGAGTGGGTGCCCTGACGTGCAGCGGCGAGCTGCGCGACGACAACCTGGTGAAGAAGCGCGATGTTGGCAGGCGCGTCGAAGATCTCCGCGGGGAGATCGACGGTGCCGTTGGTCTTGCCGCCGGCGACCTTGACGTCCAGCGTCAGCTTGGTCGTCGATGTCTCGGTGCTGGTCATGCTCGTGCACCACCCTTCACTGCACTCTTGACGATCACGAGGCCACCCTTGCGGCCGGGGATCGCACCCTTGATCAGCAGCAGGCCGTTCTCGGCGTCCACCTTGTGAACGGAGAGGTTCTGCGTCGTGATGCGGTCGCTACCCATGCGGCCGGACATGCGCATGCCCTTGAACACGCGGCCCGGAGTGGCGCAACCACCGATGGAACCGGGGCGACGGTGAACGGCCTGTGCACCGTGCGATGCACCCTGACCGGCGAAGCCGTGGCGCTTCATGGTTCCGGCGAAGCCCTTACCCTTGCTGGTTCCGGTGACGTCGACGTAGGCGCCGTCCTCGAAGACCTCGGCGGTAAGTTCCTGGCCGACCTCGTACTCCGAGGTGTCGGCAACGCGGAGCTCCACAACGTGGCGGCGCGGGGTGACGCCGGCCTTGGCGAACTGGCCGGAAGTCGGCTTGTTCACCTTGCGCGGGTCGATGGCGCCGAACGCGAGCTGCACGGCGCTGTAGCCGTCACGCTCTTCGGTACGAATCTGGGTCACGACGTTCGGTCCGGCCTTCACGACGGTGACCGGAACGACCCGGTTGTTCTCGTCGAAGACCTGGGTCATGCCGAGCTTGGTGCCCAGGATTCCCTTGATCTTGGTATCAGTCATTGTTTTTGTCTCCGCCGCGCTCACTGAATGTTGACGTCGACGCTGGCCGGAAGGTCGATGCGCATGAGCGCGTCAACCGTCTTGGGCGTCGGGTCGAGGATGTCGATAAGCCGCTTGTGAGTACGCATCTCGAAGTGCTCGCGCGAGTCCTTGTACTTGTGCGGCGAGCGGATGACGCAGTACACGTTCTTTTCGGTCGGCAACGGCACGGGTCCAACGACGCGGGCCCCGGTACGGGTCACCGTCTCGACGATCTTGCGCGCTGACGCGTCGATCGCCTCATGGTCGTAGGCCTTGAGCCTGATGCGGATCTTCTGTCCCGCCACGCTTAGTGTCCTTTTCTTGCCGCGTTTCGTAGTCCCACCCGAGTCGGGCCGAACTACCTCGTCTGCACAGTCCCTTACCTGGGCCGCAACTGTCCGAACGCTAGGCGACCGGGACACACCCGATCCGCTGCCGCTGTTCATCTGTCATGGTTCTCCGGTACACGCGGTCGGGCGTGTCGCCCTCCCACTCATTCTCCGACCCGCAACTTTTCAGCTCTTCGGGCCGGGAACGCGTACCGGATGCACTCGTTTCGAGTGCCAGTAGGTACTGCTTCCGTCTTGCATGTGGCCGCGAGCAGGTCATTCGATCTACACCGCGACGTTTCACCCCACCTGTTTCGGGCCGCAAACGATCGCGTCCCAGACAAGGCAACCCGACCAGTATGCCGTACCGGGCAGAAGAGATCAAACCGGGCTCGATCACTCTCGCCGGGCCTGAAACTTACTTTCAAGTAAGATCTGGGCATGACACCCTCGAGCCCCACTTACGCCGCCTGGCAGAAGCTCCCCGACAACGCGCTCGGACACGCGCTGTTCTCCGTCGGCATGTGCATCCGCGTCCCCTACTTCGGTTCGGTGCTCCCCCGCGTCGTCGAGATGCGGCCGGGCCGTTGCGAGGTGCGGGCGCCCAAGTGGTGGGGCGTCCGCAACCACCTGGGCACGTTCCATGCGATCGCCGCGTGCAACATCGCCGAGGCCGCCATGGGCATGCTGTCCGAGGCGACCGTGCCGTCGACCCACCGGTGGATCCCGAAGTCGATGACCGTCGACTACCTCGCCAAGGCGAACGGCCCGCTGCGCGCCATCGCGGAACTGACAGAACTGCCGGACTTCGGCGCGATCACCGCGGGCACCGACGTGGTCGTGCCCGTGCGCATCCTCGACCGCCGGGGCGCCGAGGTGGTCCACGCCGACATCACGACGTGGGTCACCCCCGAGTAGTAAGGACAGAAGTAGACAGGGACAGAAGCAGCAGGAGCGACCGGCTACGGGTCGGCGCGCACCCGACGGGGACGCGAAAGGCGCATGTCGAAGCTCACATTCGGTCCGGCGGTCGCGGCCGCGACCCGAATTGCCCTGTGGCACTTGCTCGGATCCGGAACGTCGCGGCACAGCACGATCTTCCGGCCGGACGGGATCGATTCCACCGCGGCCGCCGGGGCCGAAGTGGTACAGACGTCCGGCATTTATCGCGGACCTGTCTCGACCCGTTACACAAGATTTCAGTCCGTGTTCCGCGGGCGGGGAGGTCTTCGCCGGTCTGCTTTGATCGCCCTCTTCGCGTGACATACTCGAGGACATGCCAGCACCTGACACCGCCGTTCTTGTCGAGGGAATCGAGAAATCCTTCGGAGACGTAGCAGCGTTGCGGGGTGTCAGCTTCGAGGTGCCCCGCGGCACGGTGCTCGGCATCCTGGGCCCCAACGGCGCAGGGAAGACCACCACCGTCAACGTGCTGTCGACGTTGCTGCGCCCCGATGCGGGCCGCGCATTCGTCGCCGGGCACGACGTGGTCGAGGAGTCGGCCGACGTCCGTCGCAGCATCATGATGACGGGTCAGTACGCCGCACTGGACGAGTCGCTGACCGGGCGCGAGAATCTCGTGCTGTTCGGCCGGCTGATGGGCCTGCCCAAGGCGTCCGCGAAATCGCGCGCGCAGGATCTGCTGACGCAGTTCGATCTGCTCGACGCGGGTGACCGGAAGGTGTCCGGGTATTCCGGCGGTATGCGCCGGCGCGTCGACATCGCCTGCGGCCTCGTGATCCGTCCCGAGGTCGTGTTCCTCGACGAGCCGACCACCGGCCTCGACCCTCGCAGCCGCCAGGGCGTGTGGTCCCTGGTGTCCGCGCTCAAGGAGCAGGGCATCACGATCCTGCTGACGACGCAGTACCTCGAGGAGGCCGACCTCCTCAGCGACAACATCGTCGTGATCGACAAGGGCACCGTGATCGCCGAGGGCACGGCGGACGAGTTGAAGGCCCGGACCGGCGGAAGCTACTGCGAGGTCGTCCCGGTCAGCCTCGACGACCTGCCACGCGTCCGGGAGATCCTCACGAGCCTGTGCCCACCCGGCCGGGTCATCGAGGAAGGCACCGACCGGTTGTCGATTCCCGCCGAGCACGGCGCCCAGACCCTTGCCGAGGTTCTTCGCCGACTCGACCTCGCCGGGGTCACACTCGCCGACATCGCCCTGCGGCGCCCGTCCCTCGACGACGTGTTCCTCTCACTCACCGGCCACGTCCGCGTCGACGAGAGCTTGCCGTCGTGACGGCGCCCGCCCAGCTCGGATTCGAGCGCACCCTCGAAGGTAAGCACCGGCGGCCGCACCCGTCGAGCGTCCAGCAGTGGATTGCGCTGTCCCAGCGGAATCTGCACACGATGTGGGTGTTCGGCCAGTTCTTCATCGCAGTGCTGGCGCCGTTGATCTTCACCATCGGCTTCTATCTGCCGCTGCGTCTGGTGATGAAGTTCCAGGGCATCGACTACGCACAGTTCGTCATGCCGATCATCGTCCTGCAGGCGATGGCGTTCACCGCGATCTCGGCGGCACACCGCGCGGCCACCGAGGCGTCGAACGGCATGAATTCCCGGTTCCAGACGATGCCGGTCAAGGCGGCGGTCCCCCTGTCGGCGCGCATGACCGCGTGCCTCGTGCACTCGACGATCTCACTCGTCGCCGCGATCGGCTACGGATACGCGATCGGCTTCCGGTTCTCCGGCGGACTGGGGATGACCGCGGCGTTCTGCGGGCTGGCGATGCTGATCGGGTTCACCCTCACGACGGGCGCCGACGCCCTCGGCACCCTCACCCGCAGTCCCGAGGTCACCAGTCAGGCGCTGACGCTCCCCCAGCTGATCCTCGGCATGTTCTCCTCCGGTTTCGTTCCGGTGACGCAGTTCCCCGAGTGGGCGCAGGGCTTCGTGCGCAATCAGCCCATCTCGCAGTTCTCCACGTCCATGCGTGCCATGACGGATGGCACCATCACGTTCCACCAGCTGACACCCACCCTGTTGTGGTGCGGCGGGCTGGCGCTGGTCTTCATTCCGTTGTCGATCTGGTCGAATGTGAGGCGCGGATGACCACCGAGTACCGATCCGACTCACCGGCGACGGTGACGTTTCCGGAGGTGATCGAACCCCACCCGGAGAACTCTCTCACCGCGCTGTTCTCGCACAGCCTGCTGCAGACCAAGCGCCTTCTGCTTCGCTGGGCCCGGGACCCGTACACGATGCTGCAGGCGATCGTGTACCCGGCGTTGATGTTGCTGATGTTCTGGGCGGTGCTCGGGATTTCGATCACCAAGGCCACCGGCGTGAACAGTGTCTTCGGGACCGTTCCGATGATCACGCTCGTCGGCGCGATGTTCGGTTCCATCGCGGGCGGTCTGTCATTGAAGAAGGAATGGGCGGACGGGCTCCTGAGCCGTTTCTGGGTGCTGCCCGTGCACCGCGCGTCGGGCCTGCTCAGCCGTCTCATGGCCGAATCCGTGCGGATCGTGCTCACCACCGTGCTGATCATCGCGGTCGGTTTCGCCATCGGGTTCCGGTTCAACCAGGGCATTCTCGCCGGCATCGCCCTGATGTTGCTGCCGCTGCTGTTCGGGGTGAGTTTCGCGACGATGGTGACGGCCCTCGCGGTCAACGCGGCGAAGGCGCCACTCGTCGAGATTCTCTCCCTGCTGTGCACCCTCCTGCTGTTCTTCAACTCCGGGTTCGTGCCCACCGGCGCCTATCCCACCTGGCTCCAGCCGTTCGTCGAGAACCAGCCGATGTCCTGCGCGATCGACGCGATGAAGGGACTGTCGATGGGCGGTCCCGTCGCGGAACCTCTGCTGAAGACGATCGCGTGGTCGGTCGGCGGTCTGCTGATCTTCACCTACCCCGCGGTGCGCGGTTACCGCCGGGCCGCGGGCAACCCGGCGTAGCAACCGGTCTAACGCGGGGTGTGCCCCGTCAGCGGGGGTTCGATGACCAGCGGATCGTCCGCGGCGGGTGGGCCGTAGACACCGCCGTTCCTGGTCGCGTTCTCCTGCCCACGGTCGTCGGGTCGAGGGACGTTCACGGCGCCCCGCTGCTCGAGATACTGCTGCGACTGGCAGGTCCAGTCCAGCGCGGGCGTGCTCGGTTCCGCCTCGGTCACCAAACGGCGTGGGGCGTCGTACACGCACATCGGCCCCTGCGTTCCGACGAGGAGAAGGTCGGCGAGGCCGCCCTTCTCGATCGACGCGATCTTCGATAGTGCGCCGGGCATGATGGTCAGGCCGTACTCGAGGGAGGGGGTCCGGTCGCCGACGATCTCGGTGGGGAGAACCAGATTCGCCATCAGGGCGCCCAGGGAGTCGCGGTTTCCCGGCAGCAGTGCGTCCAGGCTGGCCATCGTCTGCGGCGAGCGCCCGAGCAGGTCGACGAGTGCGGAGTCGTGGGCCCGCAACTGCTCGAGCACGCTGCGGGCGGTGCTCGCCGACTCGGGGAGGGCCGCGGTGAGTCCGTCCACCGTGTCCAGGAGCGGAATGCCCTTGTTCACGATGGTCGACAGTGCGTCGGTGCGGGTTTCGAGGGTCCGGGCGATCTCGGCGGAACCGTCGAGCATGTTCTGCAGGTCGGGTCCCGTGCCCCCGAAGGCGGTGCCGAACGTGTCCGCGAGCGAGGACAGGGCGGTGACGTCCATCGAGTTCACGAGGTCCGTCGTCTGGACGAGGGTCACGTCGAGCGATCGCGGAATCCCCTCCTGCGGGACGTCGATGAGGGCCCCGTCCGCGAGGTACGGCGGATCCGCGCTGCCCGGCATGATGTCGAGCGCCTGGATACCGATCGCGTTCTCGGTGGTGATCTTCGCGGTCGACCCGGCGGACACCTGTGTGCCGGGGTGCAGTTCGATGCCGAGGACGATGCCCGTCCCCTCCTCGTTCACGTCGACGGAGCTGATCCTTCCCACTCCGACTCCGCGGTAGTTGACGGATGCACCCTGCGCGAGACCGGCGGCGTGGTCGAGCCGGGCCGTCAGGTGAATGGGGTTTCCGAACGTGTCCGGCCCGGTGACGTACCGCAGCCCGAACAGGATCGCGGCGACCGAGATGACGAGGAACAACACCAGCTGCGCCACGACGTGGCGTGTCATCATCGGACGCCTCCGCCGAGTACCTCGGGCAACGTGCGGGCTTCGGGCACCTCGAGCGGAGCCGAGCCGGTGAGCAGCTTCGCGATGACGGCGGTGACGTCGAACGTTCCGTCGAATGTCGTGTAGTCACCGGGTGTGGCGGCGGCGAATCCGCCGAGGAACGTCGCCACCGAGTTCAGGGTGGGGGCGAGTTCCGACTCGAAGCCGTCGAGGGCGGCGAGCACGGTCCCGGCGTCGCTGATCTCGGTCGACAGTGCGGATCCGGCACTGCCGAGGACGCGTTGCGCCTCACGGCTGAGCCGGGAGGCCTCCCCCATCAGCGCCGTGATCTGATCTCGTTGCGACACCAGGAGATCCAGCACCGGCGCCAGATCGGTCATCGCGCGGTCGAGGACCGGCTGCCCGGCGGCGAGTTCCGCCGCGAACGCATGGGACGCCACCATCGCCCGATCGAGTTCGTCCCGGTGGTCGTCGACGACGCCCAGCGTGTCGTTCAGCATGTCCGCCAGTTCCCGGATCTTGTCGGAGCGGCCGGTGAAGGCGGCGGTCAATTCGTTCATGATGGCGTGTATCTGGTCGATGCCGCTGCCGTTGAGCACCGTGGCCAGGGCGGCCAGCCCGCTTTCGATGTCGGGGCCGCGCGACGTCTGCGCCGGCGGGAGCACGTCGCCCTCGCTCATCGGTGCGCCGGCCGCATCCGCGACGTCGAGTCGGATGAAGGGATTACCGAGGGCCGTGGGCAATTCGATGCGTGCCGTCGCGTCCCGCGGAATCGGGACGTCGTCGCGGATCCGCATCTCGACCTCCGCGGTGAAATCCCGGGTCGACACGTCCGAGACACGGCCCACCACTTCCTGTCCCACCCGAACCTCGGCGCCGGGCACGACACGATCGACGCCGTCGAACTGCGCGGTGATTTCGTAGGACGGACCGTCCGGTGAGCGGCCCACCGACAGTTCCTGCAGGCTCAGCGAACAACCGGCGGCGGGCAGCGTCGCGCCGACGATCAGCGCCGCCGTCAGCGACGTCGTTCTCGTGCGGATCGTCATCGTCCTCCGACCATGAGTTCGCGCAGCCCGAACGGGTCGGACATGCTGGGCGGAAACTGAATCGGGTTGGTGATTCCCGCTCCCCGGCAGAGGATCGGATCCACCACCGCGCAGAGCGGCGACGTCGGCTCGGCCTGCGCCAGGTTGGTGGAGATGTTCAACCGGATGCGGGCACGCTGGTCGGGAGTGACCGCGCGCTGGATGTTGTCGATCAGCAACGGCACCAGGTCCATGATCTCGGCGAGGTCGGTGTCGTGCCGCTGCAGCACCTCGCTCACCCCCGCCAGATCGTCGATGCCGGCGGCGATGTCGCCGCCCCGGGCGGACACGAGGTGGTCGATGTGATTCAGCAAGGCGGACAGCTGGTTCACCGTGTCGCCGATCGCGAACTGCTGCCCGGCGAATTCGTCTCCGATGGCGGTGAGCGACCCGGCGAGGGAGTCGACCTGCGCCTGACGCGCCGAGATCGTGTCGACGAGTATCTCGAGGTTGTCGACGAGCGCTCCGACGTCCGCGCTGTTACCCGCGATCACCGAACTCGCCTGCGACAGTGTGCGGATGGCGTCGTTCATCGCGGGACCGAGCCCGTCCGTGGACGCCGCGGCTGCCGAGATCGCGGCGCCGGCGTCGCCGCCGTCGGGGCCGAGGGTCTTGACGACGGTGTCGACGCTGTCCATCAACTGGTCCCAGGTGATGGGCGAATGACTGCGTTCGCGGGGAATGGTCTGCCCGCTCTCCAGCACCGGACCGCCGGTGTACGCGGGACCGAGTTCGACGAAACGCTCCCCGATCGCGGAGGACACCAGCACGTACGCGTGCGCATCGGCGGGCACCACGACGTCGGACGCGATCGACATCGTGACCGTCACCACCCCGCCCCGCGGTTCGACGGACTCGACGGTGCCGACGGGCACGCCGAGCACGGTCACCTCGGTGCCGGGGAACACGCCGTTGACGTAGGCGAATTCGGAATGAATCACGGTGGAGGAGGTGCGGAAGATCAGCAGCCACCCGGCCACGACGATCGCCACCACGAGGACGAGCACGCCGCCGATCCCGACGACCCGGCGTGCGGTTCCCGCGTTCACGAGCATCCCGTGATCAGTCCGACGACGCAGAGCAGGTTGTCGGCGATCACGGCCGACGGCGCCGACACGTCGGCCCAGTCACCGTTTCCGGTCGCGTTGACGAGCGCCCTCGCCGCCGGTGCACCCGTGGTGAGCAGTGCGTCGAGGTTGGCGAGGTTCGCGTCGAGTCGCTCCGTCACCTGCCGCGCGTTCGCGAGCAGTGAGTCGAGTTCGGCGGTGTTCTCCCCCAGGAACTGGGACGCCTGCGCGATCAGGGCCTGGAGATCGTCGACCATCCGGCGGATCGCCTCGCGCCGGGTGGCGAGCGTGTTCATCACGACGTCGGCGTTGCCGAGCAGGGTGGTCAGCTGATCCTGCTGACCGACCAGCACGTCGGTGAGGGTTCGCGAGCTGTCGAGCAGTTGCGTGACCTGATCCGCGTTCTTCGCCAGGATCGCGGACGCCGCACTCACCCCGGACAGTGCCTCCCGGTTGAGGGTCGCGTCCTGCGGCACCGTGTCCGTCACGACGGTGAGCATCTTCTGCAGTCCGCCGAGGTCGAGGTCGTCCGCCGTCTCGAGCGCGGACGAGCCGATGTCGTCGAGCGAGTACGGAACGCTGGTGCGGCTCAGGGGAATCACTCCGTCGTCGCCCAGGTCGCCGGGCCCCGACGGTGACACGTCAAGATACCGCTTGCCGAGGATGGTCGACAGTTTGACGCCCGCGGACGTCGTCGACCCGAGGTGACGCGCGCCGTCGAGCCGGAAGTGGACGACCACGTGATCGCCCGCCAGGTCCACCGCGGTCACCCGGCCGGCGGGCACCCCGGCCACGTACACGTAGTCGGAATCGGTCAGGCCTGCGGCGTTCGCGAGTTCGGCGGTGTAACCGTCGGTTCGCACACTGAAGCTCACCCGCGGGATCACGAGAACCAGGGCCAGCGCCAGCGTCGCGGCGAGGATTCCCACGATTCCGACGATCAACGGGTTGACGGGCCGCACCCGCTGGTTTCCGGCCAGCGCGTCCCAGACGTCGCGCACCGTGTCGGTGACACTCATTGGCAGTACCTCGAATGCAGGTCGGGACCGAGGGCGCCTTCGCGACCGTCGACGTTGACGATGAACGTGCACAGGTAGATGTTGAGCCAGGAACCATAGGAGCCCGAGCGGTCGACGGAAGCAAAGAATTGCGGCATGGCCACCATCAGGTGATCGAATTCCGGGTCGGCACCGACCATCGCCCCCGTCAGCGATTCGAGTCGGTTCACCGTGCGGCCGAGTTCCGGAACCCGCCCGTCGACGATCTGCAGCGCCGAGCGGCTCACCGCCGCACTCTGATCGAGGGTGTCCATGAGAACCTCGTTGTTCTCGGCGAGCATCCCGCTGAACTGGGTGAGGCTGTCGACGAGGTGGGACAGTTCCGGACCGCGGGCCGCCGCCGTTCCCACCACCACCTCGAGGTTCGCGATGAGATCAGCGATCAGCTGATCGTGATTCGCGAGGGTGCCGGTGACGTCCGCGACCCGGCGCAGCAGCGTTTCCATGCTCGTCTTCCGGCCGTCGAACACGGCGACGACTTCGGTGGCGAGTTCGTTGACCTGCTTCGGGTCGATCGCGTCGAACAGCGGCTTGAATCCGTTGAAGAGACTCGTGAGATCGAGTGCGGGCGACGTCCGGTCGAGCGGAATCGTGTCGCCCTCCGCGAGGGTGCCCTCCTCGCCCGACGAACCGGCCGCGAGATCGAGATACCGGATCCCGAGCAGGTCGCCGTATCGGATCGCGACTGTCGTGCCGGCAGGCAGAGTCTGATCGCGCTGCACCTCGAAATTTACCAGGGCGGTGGCGCTTCCGGCGTCGCCGTCGACGATGTCGACCGAAGCCACCCGTCCCACCCGCACACCGGCGATGGTGACGTCGCTGCCGGCAGTCACCCCCTGGGCGTCGGTGAACAACGCCTTGTACGCGACGGTCGGTCCCTCCACCGGCACCCGCAGTGTGTTCACCACGAGGACCGCGGAGAGAATTCCGAAGACGGCGAAGACCGCCAGTTTGATTGCCGAGTTCCGGACGCTCATCCTCCGCCACCGCCCCCGCAGTTCGGTCCGTTCAGGCCGGGGTACCGCGGGCAGTCGGACGAGCTGTAGGGCCGCGGGTTCGACAGGTCGGCGGCGACCCGCACCGCGAACGTACCGGTGGAGAAGACGGCGGCGCCGGCGTCACCGAACGGACCCGCCTCGTCCAGCGTCGCCCGCAGCAGGTCGGACTTGCCGGCCATGGTGCCCAGGGTCGGTGAGACATTCAGTGCCACCGCGATCATGTTGTCCGCGTTCTGCTCCAGGACGTCGCCGGAGTTCCTCGTCACGACGAGGGAGGCGGCGAGGAAACCGGTGAAGCTGCCGGTGTTCTCGACGAGGGTGTTCGACAGCGACACCGCCGCGTCCATGCTTGCGAGGACGTCGGGTGCGGCCGTCGCCAGCTGTTCGCTGATCCGTGCGATCTGCGGCGCGCGCTCCGCGAGGGAGTCGACGAGAGGCGCGGTCGACTGCGCCACCGTGTGGAGGCTGTCGATGGTGTGCCCCAATTGTTCGCCGCGCCCGCGCAATGCGTCGGCGACGGCGCTGAGCGCGGCCTGCATCTGCTCGGGCTTCACCCGGGACACCAGGTCGTAGACCTTCGAGTACAGGTCGTACATCTGGACGGTCTCGGCCGACGTGTCGGGTTGCAGCCGGGCACCGGCCTCGAGCCGCGCACCGCCGGTTCCCGCGGTGGACACCAGCTCGACGGTCTGGTCGCCGAACAACGTGCGGGGCACCACCCGCACCTGGACGGACGCCGGGATGTGCTGCATCTGTTCGGGGCGGAGACTGATGTCCATGCCCGTCTCGTCCTGTCCGGGGTCGACGCTCGACACGGTGCCGACGGTTGCGCCCTTGTAGGACACCGTGGTGTGCGCCTTCACCGCACCGGCGTCCGCCGGAAGCGTCGCCGTCACCACGGGGTCGGTGACGATCGCACCGGTGCCGAAACCGACCAGCAGCGCCGATCCGACGGCCAGGACCGCCACTCCGATCACACCCCGCACCGCGAGGGCACCGTTGCCCGGACCTCCCGGGCGGCCGCGCATCACGGCAACCCCAGAGCGGGGGCGGAGGGGACGAGACCCCACAGGGTGAGCGTCAGCAGCAGGTCGACGATGCCGATGGCGAGGATGCTGGTACGCAGCGCGCGCCCGGCCGCCCGGCCGACGCCCTCGGGCCCGCCGTAGGCGTGATACCCGTACGAGCAGTGCACGAGCGCGATGATCGTCGCGAACACAACCGCCTTCACGAACGAGTACGCGACGTCGGTGGGCGTGAGCATGAGGTGGAAGTAGTAGTCATAGGTTCCGGCCGACTGCCCGCTGAACGTGACGATCACCAGTCGCGAAGCCAAATAGGACGACAGCAGCCCGACGACGTACAGCGGCACCACACAGACCAGGCACGAGACCAGCCTGGTGCTCGCGAGGAACGGCAGCGACGGGATCGCCATCGCGTCCAGCGCGCTGATCTCCTCCGAGATGCGCATCGCGCCGAGCTGTGCGGTGAACCCCGTCCCAACCTTCGCGGCGAGCGCGATGCTGGCGATGACGGGCGCGAGTTCGCGGGTGTTGAGGATCGCGGACAGGAGCCCGGACAGCGACCCCATTCCGAGCAGGTCCAGTCCGCGCAACCCCTCGATGCCCACCTGCGTCGCCGCGACCGCGGACATCGCGAAGACGACTCCGATCGCTCCGCCGCCGGCGAGCAGGGTCGCACCACCGAAACTGATGTCGCCGATCTGCCGCATGATGTGCCGCCAGTACTTTACGACCGCGAGGGGGACGCCTGCGATCACGCTGCCGTAGAACGTGAATTCCCGGCCCAGTCCCGTCATCAGTTCGAAGGGCTGCCGGACCCTGGACCGCACCCAGTGTGCTGCGGGCCATCGGGTACTCACGACCATCAGTAACCACCTACGGGGACGACGAGAACGGAATAGAGCTGACTGAGCACGGTGTTGACGATGAACACGAGGATGAAGGCGAGCACGACGGCCTCGTTCACGGCGTCGGCGACACCGCTGGGTCCGCCTTTGGCGTGCAGCCCTTTGAAGCTGGCGACGAGCGCCGACGTCACCGCGAACGCCATCGACTTGACGAGGGCGACCACGAAATCCGACAGCCGCGTGTACTGGGACAGTGCCGCGAGAAAACTTCCCGCCGAACTGTTCTGGACGACCACCTGGAAAAGGAAGCACGCCGACACTCCGACGGCGGTGACCATGGCGCAGAGTGCGACGCCGACCAGCACCGCGGCGAGCACCCGTGGAA
This sequence comes from Rhodococcus koreensis, assembly GCF_017068375.1. Classification (NCBI taxonomy): domain Bacteria; kingdom Bacillati; phylum Actinomycetota; class Actinomycetes; order Mycobacteriales; family Nocardiaceae; genus Rhodococcus; species Rhodococcus koreensis. The sequence continues at coordinate 7,399,729 of NZ_CP070609.1, read as the reverse complement.
CCACGAGCCGCTCGATCACATCGAGTCCGAGGACCTCCATGGCCTCGACCTCTTCGCGGATCGTGCGCGAGCCGAGGTCCGCGCAGATCGCGGACCCGCCCACCCCGGCCAGCATCAGCGCACAGACCAGCGCGGACGCCTGCCCGACGATCACGAACCCGACGACCGCCCCCGTGTACCCCTCGGCGCCGAGCTGACCGGCGAGGCTGCCGATCGTGACGGCGATGAGGACTCCGATGGGGATCATCAGCAGCAGTGCCGGCGCCGACGTGACCGAGGCGATCCGCCAGGCCTGGTCCAGCAGTTCCCGCCAGGCCAGTTTGCGCCGCACCAGAACTCGGACGGCGGCCACCGTGGTCGCGATCGAGAACCCGATGAGCGCACCGACTTCGTTGGCGAAATGGCTGACGGGCCCTTTGGCGGGTGGCAGCTGGAATGTCACGCGGTCCTCCCCCGGTGCCGGTCACCTGCGATCGGTGACCGGCGTCGAGCAGTATGGGAATCGGGGTCAGACGACCGCGACGTCGTGGGCGCCGTGGGCTTTTCGAAGCTCACCCTTGACGACCTTGCCGCTGGCATTCCGGGGGAGGGCGTCGACGACGACGACGTCTTTCGGATGCTTGTAACGGGCCAGTTTGTCTTCGAGCCACGCGGCGAGTTCGTCGACCGTCAGATCGTCGCCGTCGTCGTCGAGCGCCACGATCGCCACGGGCACCTCGGTCCACTTGGGGTGGGGCCTGCCGACCACGGCGGCCTCCCGGATCCTCGGATGCCCGAACAGGACGTTCTCCACCTCGGCGCAGTAGATGTTCTCGCCGCCGGAGATAATCATGTCCTTCTTGCGATCCACCACGTAGACGAAGCCTTCCTCGTCCTGCCGCACCAGGTCGCCCGAGTGGAACCACCCGCCGGCGAACGCGTCCGCCGTCGCGGCCGGGTTCTGCCAGTAGCCCTGCATCATGGTCGGGCCGCGGTACACGATCTCGCCCACGGTGCCGGGGGCGACGTCGTTCATCTCGTCGTCGACGATCCGCGTCTGGATGGTCGGGACGGGCTTGCCCACCGAGCCCAGCTTGCGGATCGCGTCGTCGCCGTCGAGCACGCACGTGATCGGGGACATCTCGGTCTGCCCGAACACCGCCACGACGAGAGCCTTCGGGAAAGTCTCCGCCATGGCGCGCAGGACGGTGTCCGATGCGGGTGCGGCACCCCAGCTGATGACGCGGAGGGCGAGGTCGCGGCCCGCGGCAGTGGGGTCGGCGCAAACGGCCTGCCACTGCACCGGAACGAGGAACACCGTGGTGATGCGCTCGCGCTCCCACACGTCGAGCATCTCGGCAGGGTCGAACGCCTTGAGGGGGTGGATCACGGTCGTCGCGCCGAGCATCAGCATCGGGGCCACCGAACCGAGGGCGGCGACGTGGAACACCGGGGACGCGAGGAACCCGACGTCGTCGCCCCTGTCGTAGCGCATCGCCCGGATGCAGGTGATGGACTGCCCGACCATGTTCGAGTGCGACAGCACCGCACCCTTGGGTGTTCCGGTCGTGCCGGAGGTGTAGAGGATGAGCGACGGCGTGTCCTCCGGCAGGTCGACGGGGGCGAAGGCGGGACCGTCTTCCGCGACGAGGTCCTCGTAACCGAGAACGTCGCCCTCGGTCTCCGCGCCCATGACGATCGCGAGGCCGAGATCGGGAACATCTTGCCGCACAGCGGAAACGAGAGGCGCGAGCGCGGGCTCTGTGAAGATGGCTCGTGCGCCCGAGTCCCGTGCGATGAAGGCGACCTCGGGCGGTGTCAGCCGGAAGTTGACCGGGACCGCGATCGCGCCCAGCGCGTTGATCGCGAGCACCGCCTCGAAGAATTCGGTGCGGTTGAGCGTGAGCAGCAGGACGCGGTCGCCGAAGTTCACCCCGCGCCGGGACAGCGCCGCCGCGAGGGCCTGCGAACGCTCGTGCAGTTCGCGCCAGGACGTGCTCTGCCCGAGATGGCGGAACGCGGGATGGCCGGGCTTCGTCCGGGCGTGGGTGGCAACCCAGTTGTTCCAGTGGTTGCGGCGGGATTGCAGTGGCTGCGTGAGCGTCTCGCTACGTGATGACATGTGGTGGTGGTCCCTTCGCTGTACTCGAGTTCGCCCCTCGGCCCCACACGGAGGCTGTGACGAGTATTACAGATGTCGACGTCTATCGGAACGGTCTTGTTAACCACAATTCGCATCAGCTGCCGAAGTTCGGAGCACGTTTCGTGAGCATGGCGGTGACCCCTCGGCGAAGTCCGGCGACTGGAGCAATTCGGTCTGGCCCGCCTTCTCGCGGCCCAGCGCCGGGTCCAGTTCCGTCAGGGTGGTCGCCGTGAGAGCCTGCTTGGTCAGCGCGATGGCCCTGGCCCTGGCCCTGCCGATCGAGGCGGCGATCAGCGCGCTGGATCCGCCGTCGGGCATGAGCCCGACGTTGACGAACGCGAAGAGCAGGTACGCGTCCTCGGCGGCGTACGTCAGGTCCGCCGCCAGGGCGATGGAGGCCCCGACACCGACAGCCGCGCCGCGTACCTGCGCGAGCACCGGGACCGGGAGGTCGACGATCGCGCGGATCACGCGATTGGCGGAATCCATCACCACCTCCAGCGGCGCCTCCCGGCCGCCCGCTGCGGCCGCCGCCGCGAGATCCGCGCCGGTGCAGAATGCCGCGCGCCCGCACGCGAGAGGACGACGACGCGGACGGCAGGATCCGCCGCCGCGCCTTCGAGCACGTCGCCGAGTGCGGTCATGTGTGCCAGATCGAGTGCATTCATCCGGTCGGGCCGATCGATCGTAATCCGGAGGATCCCGCCGTCCACGACCACCCGGAGACCGTCGGCTGCGACGGCGGGGATGGTCGACAGTTGCCGTGGTGCACTCATGACGCCAGCTACCTCCGAGGGAATCGACCTGCGAGGCCGGGGGAAGGCGGGCGACGGAAGAAGCCATCGTCGCACGCGAATTGCTGTTAACTTATTAGTGTCGTTCGGTACGTGTCAATACCTCTCGGAACACTTTTCGTACTGTCTTACTGGCGATTCATCGAGACGCCGGGCGAACACTCCAGCGCAGGGTGACCATCCGAGGCTCGTCGGTGCGGGAGTCTCGGTTAAGATGACCGGCAGAGGAATTGGCAGACGACTGCCCACTACTGGAGGTGACCGTGGCCCGGACCAGCACGGCGGCCGGTGCCGCGACCGACCGGCCGATCCGCCGCCGCCCCAAGAATCGCAAGGCCCAGATCGCGAACGTCGCAGCCGAAGCCTTCAGCGAGCGCGGCTACCATGCGGTCGGTGTCGACGAGATCGCTGCCACCATCGGCATTTCCGGTCCCGCCCTGTACCGGCACTATCCCAACAAGTACGCGCTGTTCGTCCACGCGGCGACGACGACGGCCGACGCGCTCCAGGCAACCGCGGACGGCGCACGGGGCGGCGTCGCCGACCTCGAGCCCGGAGACCGACTCGACCATCTGATCTCCGCGCTCGTCGCAATCAGCATCGAGAACCGCAAGGTCGCCGGGCTCTACCGCTGGGAGGGCCGGTACCTCGAGGCCGACGATCGCACCCGCATCCGCGACGTCTTCGTGCACGTCACGCAGTGCGTGGCCGCGCCGCTGCGCGAGATTCGCCCCGAACTCACCGCCGTCGACGCGACGACGCTGGGGGCGTCGACACTGAGCGTGATGGCGAGCATCAGCGCACATCGCACCACCCTCGCGACGCGCCGACTCGACGCGCTTCTGAAGTCTGCCTGTGAATCGATCCTGCGCGCGACACTGCCTCCCGCCGTCCCGACCGAAGGAGAGAACGCAGGCGCAGGTGCGGTGCGCGGCCTGGCCGTGACGTCCAAGCGTGAATTGCTCATCAACGAGGCCGTCAAGATCTTCGACCGGCACGGCTACCACGACTCGAGCATCGAAGAGATCGGCGCCGCGGCCGGCATCAACGCGTCGAGCGTGTACCGCCACTTCCCCAGCAAGGCAGATCTTCTCGCAGCGGTGTTCTACCGCGCGTCCGACCGGCTGGCCGTAGCCACCTCGGCGGCCTTGTCGGCCGCCACCGGACCCGAAGATGCGCTCCGCAAACTCGCCGAGTCGTACCTGGAACTCTCGTTCGGGAACCCGGAAGTGCTGTCGGTCTACTTCGCGGAGATCGGGAACCTCCCGAAGAACGAGCGCACCAATCTCCGCAACGTGCAGCGCCTGCACGTCGAGGAATGGGTCCACCTGGTGACCGCCGTGCGGTCCGAACTCTCGGCGCCGGAGGCACGGTTTCTGGTGCACGCGGCGCTGGGGCTGGTTCTCGACATCGGCCGACTGGTCCACTTCGACACCCGCGAGGAGTCGCGTGCCCGGCTCCACACCCTGATGACGGCCGTGCTGCTGGGTCACTGAGCGTGTGTCCCTGGGCGAATCGCCCAGGGACACAGTTCTCATGCTGCCCGCCGGCGGGCTCCTCGTTGCTTGTCGTTGTCCGCGCCGAGGTCACGGGGGCGGTAGCCCACCGGGTATCCGGGGTAGGTCCGGTTGCGCGGATCGCGTGCGGCCTTCGATTCGCGGCGCGGTGGCAGGAGGCGCACGAAACGCGCCCGGATCCGCAGCGCACGTCGGGACGCGTTCTGCAGCCAGCGCGGGGCTGCGGGAAATCCGAACGCCGCCAGCATCATCGGGTCGAGGAGCGCGTAGACCCCCATTGCGACGAGCGGCCGGAGTGCCGCCGGAAACCAGGAGCAGAACAGCGTCAGCGTGTACGTGCCGACCCGATGGTTATCGTCGGTGTACCGGAAGTGTGTCCGCTCGTACTCGGCCTTGAACCGGTAGAAGTCCTCGAAGGTCTCGGGGATGTTCCTGATCCCCATGCGAACCCCCACCTGACGGTAGAAGTGGAAGCACGCAAGACGCTCGTTCGGGGTGAGCCGCCGCCACCCGAACCGGTCGATCCAGTCGATCGGCTCGTAGATGAAGGTGGTCAGCACGTACAGCATGTCGTCGTTGTCGATGTCGTACTTGCCGTGCATGCGGTTCACGACGCGCAGTGATTCGACGCCGCGTTCGGAGTCGTAGCCGTGTTCGACGAGTTCGGCCATCAGCAACGCGGTGTCGTCGTATCGCTTCTGCGGCCGCTTCTCGAACTCGCCGGTGCGCTGCAGCAGTTCCGAAATCGTGGGGACGCAATACGTTCGGAACAGTGCGAACTCGAGGGACCGCTGGTAGTCCCACGGAAACTCGTAGCCGGCAGTGATGCGGTGGATCTCCTCGTGGTCCCTGACCGGGTCGAGTTCCTCGATCCGGCGCTGCCAGCCGTGCCTGCCCCGTGGAACCCCGCCCGGCGCACCGGTGCCGGTGCGCATGGTCTTCGTCAGCATGTGGATGCCCTCCCGCGATCAGCGTCCGTGTCGGTTCTTCAACATCCAGGCGGAAATCTTCATGTCCCGCGACTTGCGCTGCATGGTGAGCAGGTTCAGCGGAGCCGCGAACTTCTGCCGGGCGATGGATTTGACCCGGCTGAATTCACGCAGACCGTCCGCGCCGTGGATGCGGCCGAAGCCCGAATCTCCGACACCGCCGAACGGCAGCGCCGCCACGCCGGCGAACCCGAGCACCGAACCGATCGTCACGACACCGGCCCTGAGCTTTTCCGCAGCCTGCATCGCCTTCGTCGCGTCCTTGGTGAAGATGGATGCGCCGAGACCGAACGTGGTGCCGTTGGCCAACGCGACCGCCTCGTCGAGGCTGGCGACCTTGTTGATGGCGACCGTGGGGCCGAACGTCTCCTCGCGGATCGCGGTGCTGTCCTCGGGAACGCCGGTCAGCACGATGGGCCCGACGTACCCGTCCGCGATGGAGTCGAGTCCGCCGACCACCGCGGATCCACCCTTGTCGAGTGCGTCCTGGACGTGGCTGCGAACCACGTCGGACTGGCTGGTCATCGTCATGGGGCCGTACGCCGCGTCCCGTGGCCCCGGGCGCAGGACCTTCGATTTCTCGGCGACCAGCCGGACGAACTCGTCGTAGACGGAGTCGACGACGTAGATGCGCTCGACGCCCGCGCACGTCTGTCCGGCGTTGCCCATCGCCCCGAACACGGCGAACCCGGCCGCCTCGTCCAGGTTCGCGTCGGCGTCGACGAGCATGGCGTCCTTGCCTCCCGCCTCGACGACCAGCGGCGTGAGCGTTTCGGCGCAGGCAGCCATGACGCGCTTGCCGGTGGCGGCGGACCCGGTGAAGGCGATCTTGTCGACGCCGGCGGAGACGAGGGCGGAACCTGTCGACCCGTCGCCGGTGACCACCTGCAGGACAGGCTGATTGGGAATGAGTGCCTTCCACTTGTCGGCGAGCCACACCGCGACCCCGGGGGTCAGTTCACTGGGTTTGAAGACGACGGTGTTGCCCGCTGCCAGCGCGTAGGAGATGGAGCCCATCGGCGTGTAGACGGGGTAGTTCCACGGCCCGATCACACCGACCACACCCATCGGCTCGTACCCGACGCTGCTGGCCTGGTTCGCGCTGACCAGACCGGAGGGCACCTTGCGCCGCTTCAGGACCTTGCCCGCGTTCTTCGCCGCCCAGTCGAGATGCTCGATGGCGAGCATCACCTCGAGCAGCGCGTCGTCGTAGGGCTTGCCGGTCTCGGCGGCGACGAGTGCGGCGAGTTGCTCGCCGTCCCGTGCCATCGACTTCTTCCAGTCCAGGAGCCATTGTTTGCGGCCGTCGAAGCCGAGGGCGTTCCACCACTGCGCGGCCGACCGGGCCGCGTCGACGGCGGCGCGCACCTCCCGCTCCCCCTCGATCGGGTACTCGGCCAGGACGGTGCCGTCGCGCGGGTCCAGGGACGCGAACGTCTTCGGCGCCGACTCCGCCGGCCCCGTCGGAGCCGTGGGCTGAGCGCCTGCCGTCGTCTCGGTCGTCTCCGCCTGCTGTGGCATGGTCGATATCCTCCCTCGAGATCACATCAAATATATGTGATGTGATGTAATGTAGTGGACATCACAGTATGCGGCTGACCCCATCGCGGCAAGCCCCACACAGTCACCCCCGGCCGGCCTGTTCGCCGCCCGCATCACCCACGAGGAGCTCCCCGGACATGAGCGTCGAATTCACCAGTGAACAGAAGGACTTCGCGGCGGCGATCGCCGATTTCTGCAAGCGGGAGAGCGGCACCCGCGAGCAACGCGACAGGCTGACGAATCACGGCGAGCACAACCACAATCAGGACCTCTACGAGAAGATGGCGAAGCTGGGCTGGCTGGGCATCACCATCCCCGAGGAGTACGACGGCTCGGCCGCGAGCCACGTCGACATGTGCATCCTGCTCGAGGAAGCCGCCAAGGGCATGGCGCCCATCGGCGGAATCGGGCCCACCCTGATCACCGGCGGCGCGTACGCGAAGTTCGGAACCGACGCACAGAAGGACGTCGTGCTGCGCGGCATCGTGGCAGGCCGGTCGCAGTCCATCTCGATGTCCGAGCCGGAGGCCGGTTCCGACGTCGGCAACCTCAGCACCCGCGCGGAGAAGACCGCCGACGGCTGGGTGATCAACGGCCAGAAGACGTGGTGCTCCAATGCGCACTTCGCCGACAACATCCTGCTCGTGGCCCGCACCGGGCGCGGCGACGGCAAACACGAAGGCCTCACGATGTTCCACGTCCCCGCGGATACCGCGGGACTGAAGATCAGTGGCATCGACACGATGGGCGGCAAGGAGGTCAACGACCTCTACTTCACCGACTGCGTCCTCCCCGAGGACGCGGTGGTGGGCGAGGTCGGCAACGGCTGGCGCCAGCTGATGACCGGACTGAACTTCGAACGCCTGATCCTCGCCGCCATGATGCTCGGCACCGCGCAGCGCGCGTTCGCGGACACCCTCGATTTCGTCACCCAGCGCAAGCAGTTCGGGCGTCCCGTCGGATCGTTCCAGGCGCTACGCCACCGCATCGCCGATCTCGCGACGGAGATCGAGTGCTGCAAACTGCTCGTGTACAGCGTCGCCAAGGACGTCGACGCGAACCCCGACAAGATGCTGGCCCGCGAAGCGTCGATGGCCAAGCTGAAGGTCACGGAGACGGCGAAGAAGGTCGCGCTCGAGGGCATGCAGATGATGGGCGGGTACGGCTACGCCACCGAGTTCGACATGGAGAAGCACGTCCGCGCCACCATCGTCTCGAGCATCTACGGCGGTACCAACGAGATTCAGCGCGACATCATCGGCAAGACCTACGGCTTGTAAACATCCACTGCGGTTTATGCTGGTTTGCCGCATCGAAGGAGTTCTCCATGGCATCGCCCTCCGTGTCACGATCCCCAGCGGGCCGCACCCTGCGCCGCCGACCCCAGTTGTCGGACGACGTCGCCGTGCACGTCCGCAACCTGATCATGTCCGGGGGCGTTCGCCCGGGTGACTTCATCCGCCTCGACGAGACGGCGGCGGACCTGGGTGTCAGCGTCACACCCGTCCGCGAGGCGCTCCTGACCCTGCGCGGCGAGGGACTCGTCGAACTGGTTCCCCACCGCGGCTACGTGGTCGCCCCGCTCAGCCGGGACGACATTCACGACCTCTTCTGGCTACAGGGCCAGATCGCCGAGGAACTCGCGGTCCGCGCGACGCGGTCCGTCACCCCGGAGGTCGTCGAGGAGCTGACCGCGATCAATGAGAAGCTGCGGCGGGCCGTCGAGGACGGCGAGGCCGACCGCATCGAGGATCTCGAGTTCTCCTTCCACCGGGTCATCAACCATCTCGCCGACGCGAGCAAGCTGTCGTGGTTCCTGCTCAGCGCCACCCGGTACACGCCGGTGCAGTTCTATTCGTCCGATCCGGCCTGGGGCGAGTCGGCGGTCGAGAGCCACCGGCGCCTCATCGCCGCGCTCGCCGACGGGAAGGCCGACGTGGTCGGCGCCGAGAACAAGGCCCACTTCATCGACGGCGCCCAGCGACTGGTCGCACATCTCGACGAGGTCGGCATCTGGGACTGACCGGCGCCGCCGATCACCCGCGCCGGGTCAGCACGGTGCGGGGTTGCGGTCTCCGTAACCGGGGTCCAGTGCCCGCTGGATGATGTACACGGCCCGCGGATCGGTGGTCAGCTGGCCGTGGTCCGCGGTGTTCGTGTCGCAGCCGTCCTGGAGCCAGATGTTGTGCACGGCGGCCCCGGGACCGGCTGTCAGGAACGTGTTCTCGGGAGGGGTGGACACGGTGTCGCTGCGACTGGCGACCACCGTGTAGTCGATGCCCGGGTCGGTGTCGCCCGCCGCGTTGAGGAGCTGCAGGAAGGGCGAGCCCACCATCTGCTGGATGTAGGACGGCCCGACCGCGACACCGGCGAGCGTCGTGACCGGCACACCCAGTGCCTGCGCGATCGCACCGAGCGACTGGACGTCCCCGAAGCTGGTGCCGTGGTTGGTGGCGCCGAGCGTGACAAGCGAGTGCACCTTGTTCAGCGCGGGGTTCGCCCGGTCGGCACCGCCTTCGAACCGCAGGTACTGGCGGGACACCGTGCCGCCGAGCGAATGCCCGATCATGTCGACCTGCGGAGCACCGGTGGCGGTGCGGACCAGCTCGACGAACCCGGCGAGCTGCCGAGCGGACTCCTCGATGTCGGCGCCGCCGAACATGCGCATCATGTTGCCCTTGGTCAGACCGGCCGCCTGTCCGTAGTTGAGGGCGAAGACGCAGTAGCCGTCCGCGCTGAGCTCCGGAGCGAGGTCCTTCCACGTCCCCACCATGCCGGTCCAGGTGCCGTGCACCAGCACGACGGGACGGGGGTGCGCCGCGGACGGCTTACAGCTCCAGTCGTTGGCCCCGGGAAGCGCGGACGGATCGACCACGGGCGCGGGTTCCGCTTCCACGGGATCCGCTGCCGCCGGTGCCGCACTGCCCAGCATCACGATGCCTGCCAGCACGCACAACAGAGCCCTAGTGGCCGACGATATACGCATATTCCTCGTATCCTGAGTGTGCGGAAATAGACTTCAGGTTACGTTAGCCAACCGTCCATCAAAGTCTCAACCTGAGATCGAGACTCCCGGGGGTGATAACCCACCAGGTTCGTTTTCGGCCGATCGACCACGGCACTCCCGGCCATCCGGAAGGCTCATGGAAACGAACCACCAACGACACACGATAGTCGGGATGAGAGAGCTACTGCCGATCGAGTGAGTGGGGCGATTATGTACTTCTCCGTAGAACAGCGGAACGGCGACGATTCCGGAGAGCATTCTGACGCCTCGGCGCAGCACGCACTCGAGAGTCTGCGCGCGGAACTCGACGCCGTCGACGCGACCCTGCTCGAGGCGGTCCGGCAGCGGTTGGAAGTGTGCCTGCGGATCGGCGAACTGAAGCGCCGCGAGCACATCGCCATGATGCAGCCGGGACGGATCCACATCGTCCACGAACGGGCGCGCCAGTACGCCGACAGCCACTCCCTCTCCCCGGAGTTCTTCGATTCGCTCTACGACCTCCTCATCGCCGAGACGTGCCGGCTCGAGGACCTCGTGATCAACGCGGAGACCGTCGACGAGGCTCCCCGCCACAATGGCAACCACAACGGCAGCCACAGCCACGCCGGCAACCACCAGGTTCGCCACAGTTCCGTGCCGTCTGCGAATGTCGAGTCGTGATGAGTACCCGGACGCTGCTGGTCGACAATTACGACTCCTTCACCTACAACCTGTTCACCCTGCTGGCCGAGGTGAACGGGGAACCGCCGACGGTCGTGCACAACGACGTGGAGTGGGGTTCGATCCCCTGGTCCGACTTCGACAACATCGTCATCTCCCCCGGCCCCGGCCGGCCGGACCGGAAACGCGACTTCGGGATCAGTGCCCGCATCATCAGGGAAACCGAACTCCCCGTGCTCGGCGTGTGCCTCGGCCACCAGGGGCTGTGCCAGCTGTTCGGGGGCAAGGTGGTGCTCGCGCCCGAACCGATGCACGGCCGCGTGTCCCTCGTCGACCACGACGGTTCCGAACTCTTCGCCGGCATTCCGTCGCCGTTCCCGACGGTTCGCTACCACTCGCTGATCGTCGAGGATCTCCCCGGCGACCTCGAGGCCACCGCCTGGACGGCCGACGGACTCCTGATGGGCGTGCGGCACCGCACCCGCCCGCTGTGGGGAGTCCAGTTCCATCCCGAATCGATCAGCACCGCCTTTGGCCACGAACTGCTCGCGAACTTCCGCGACCTCACGCAGACGCATTCCGGGACACCCACGCACGGTTCCCTGCTCAGAATCCCGATCCCCCACGCGCCGTACGTGGTCCAGCAGGTGCGGGTCGACCACGAAGTCGACCCCCGCACCACGTTCGAGGATCTGTTCGCGTCCGGACCCAACGCGTTCTGGCTCGACGGGACCTCGGCGTCGGAACCGACTTCGCGTTTCACGATCATGGGCAACTGTTCCGGTCCGCGCGCCGAATACATCACGTACGACGTCAGCGAAGCGATCGTCCGGATCACGCGCGAGGGGTTGCCGGTCGAACAGGTGCACGCACCGTTCTTCGACTACCTCGAACGGCAACTGCAGGCACGGTCGGTGCCCGGACTCCCGGGTGTGCCGTTCGGCCTCGGCTACGTGGGATACCTCGGCTACGAGTTGAAGGCCGAGACCGGCGGAACGGCGGCACACAAGTCGCCCACCCCGGACGCCGCGCTGGTGTTCGCGGACCGCGCCGTGGTCATCGACCATTCGAACGAGCGCACGTACGCGCTGTGCCTGAGCGATCACCAGGACGATCCGGAGTTGCGCCGCTGGCTCGACGAGATGGAGGCGGCGCTGCACCGGCTGGCCGAGCCGGACCAGCCGCCGACCGCGGTGCCGCCGATCCGGAAACCGGAATCCGCCGAACTCGCCCTGCGGCACGACCACGACAAGTACCTCGACCACATCGCGACGTCGCTCGGCGAGATCCGGACCGGCGAGTCCTACGAGGTGTGCCTGACCAACATGGCGACGGTGGACCAGTCGATCGATCCCCTGCACACGTTCGAACTGCTGCGCTCCATCAGCCCCACTCCGTACAGCGCGTACCTCCAGTTCGCCGGACTGTCCGTTCTCAGCGCCTCCCCCGAACGGTTCCTGCGGATCGGCGCGGACCGGGTGGTGGAGTCCAAACCCATCAAGGGGACCCGTCCGCGCGGTGCCACCCCCGCCAAGGACGCGGCGCTGCGGCAGGATCTGCTCGACAGCGAGAAGGATCGCGCCGAGAACCTGATGATCGTCGATCTGACGCGGAACGATCTGGCCCGGGTGTGCGTTCCCGGCTCGGTGCACGTTCCGAAGCTGTTCGACGTCGAAACGTACGCGGCCGTGCATCAACTCGTGTCGACCGTGCGCGGAACCCTCAGCGCCGACGCCTCCGTCGTCGAGTGTGTCCGGGCCGCCTTCCCCGGCGGATCGATGACGGGCGCCCCGAAGATCCGGACGATGGAGATCATCGACCGGCTCGAGTCCGGGCCGCGCGGTGTGTATTCCGGTTCGATCGGCTACTTCTCGCTGACGGGGACGGCCGACCTGTCCATCGTCATCCGGACGATCGTTGCCACGGACACCGAGGTGACATTCGGCATCGGCGGTGCGATCACTGCGCTGTCGGACCCGGAGGAAGAGTTCGACGAGGCAATGGTCAAGGCCGCCACCATGTTGCGGGCGCTGTCCGTGACGGCAGACCGGCCGAACGAGATCGGGCAGTGAACGCCCCGGCCGCATCCGCCAGGACCGTCGCACTGATCGGCGGTTCGGGCGATGTCGGCCGGATGCTCGCAACCCGGCTCCGCGCCGACGGAAACACGGTGCGCACCATTGATATCCGGTTCACCGACCGGTCCGACTCGGATCAGATGAAGGGCGACGTCACCGACCCGACGCCGGAAATGCGGGCGGTGGTGCAGAACGCCGATGCGGTGATCCTCGCGATACCCGAAAGCGTCGCGCTGGAGTCGATTCCGTTCGTCGTCGCGGAGTTGCGCGAGCAGGCCCTGCTGGTCGACACGCTGTCCGTGAAATCTCGATTCGATGCGGCCCTGCGGGAGAGCGCACTGCGGGGCGGCGCGGTGGGCATCAACCCGATGTTCGCGCCGTCCCTCGGACCGGAGGGCCGCCCCGTCGCGGCCGTGACCTACCGGGACGGCGCCGGGGTCGAATGGTTCCTGTCCGCACTGTCCGGCTGGGGATCCTCGGTGGTCCGCCTGGACGCCGAACACCACGACCGGCTCACGGCAGCGACCCAGGCACTGACACACGCCGGCGTCCTCGCTTTCGGCCTCGCTCTCGCGGAACTCGGTGTCGACGGCGCCGAACTCACCGCGGTGGGCACCCCTCCGCATCTCGTCTCGCTCGCGCTCCTCGCACGGGTCGGCGGCGGCGTCCCGGAGGTCTACCACGACATCCAGGCCGGCAATCCCTTCGCCGGCGACGCCCGCCGCGCGCTCGCCGCCGCGCTCGCCACGCTCACCGACACCGTCGAGCAGGGTTCGGAAGACGATTTCGCCGCGCTCATGTCCCGCGCGACGTCCCCCCTCGGCGACCGGAACGAACCCCTCGCCCGGCTGTGCGCCGACCTCTTCACCGATCTCGTTCACCGACAGCCGCGGAACGGAGATACGTCATGACGACCCGGAACTTTCCCTCGCTCCCGGAGTACGACCCGTCCGATCCGGTGGAGAGTGCCGTCGTGACGCGGCTCGCCCGCAACTGGGGGCAGCGGGCGACCGTGAAGAAGCCGGAACCGGACCTCGACGCGCTGTTCGACCTCGGCAAGCAGGACTACCCGAACGAGTTGCTGCCGTTCGCCGATCACGACCGGTTCCTCCGCATGGGCGGCGAGCAACGGAACCAGCTGCGGGCGTGGGCCTGGATCGCGTTCAACAAGAACGTCATGGACATCGAGCAGTACGTGGTCAATCCCGGGTTCGACCTCGTCGCGCACGACGCCCTCGACACCGGGCTCGGAGACACGTTCGCCGTGGCCGTCCACCAGGCGATGGTGGACGAGCAGTACCACACCCTCATGCACCTGAACGCGAGCGCGGTCACGCGCCGTCAACGCGGTTGGGCGATGCCCAATAACGCCCTGCCCGACGTCCTGACGTTGCGCCGCCAGCGCGCGGCGACGACCGAGGCCGCCGACCCGAGGCAGCGGGCGATCACGACGTTCGCCTTCATGACCGTGGCGGAGATCTCGATCAGCTCCTACCTCGACCTGATCTCCGAGAACGACGTCATCCAGCCGGTCAACCGGGCGACGGTCCGGCTGCACAATCGCGACGAGTACTGTCACGCCTCGATCGCCGACGACATCGCGGGCGTCGTCTACGACACCCTGAACCCCGGCGACCGGCGGCTCTTCCTCGACCGGCTGGTCGACGCGATGACCGCCTTCAGCAGCAACGACTACTCGACCTGGCACACCATCGTCGACATTCTGGACCTCGAGGGCGGTCAGGCGATGATCGACGACGCCGAACACGACACCCGGCGATCCGCGCTGGTCCAGGATTTCGGTGGCATCCACAAACTGTGCAAGCACCTCGGGGTCGCGGGCGAGATGTCCTACGAGTGGGCCTGACGTCGCGGGGAAGCCGCCCGATTTCCGTGACAGCCGCTCCCGTCCGGTTGTCACAGAACGGCGGGGCCCGGTGTCTGGTGTGTGACACCGTCGAGAACGAAGAGGAGCCAGCCATGGCCGGCACGTCGCAGACCACGCCCGACGATCGCGGCGGGAGCACGGATGCCCGTTCCGATCCCGCCACCGAGGCGTTCGTCGCCCACCGCAATCTGCTGTTCACCGTCGCCTACGAGATGCTCGGCTCGGCCGCCGACGCGGAGGACATCCTGCAGGAGACGTGGCTGCGGTGGGCGGGCGTCGATCTGGGCACGGTGCGGAATCAGCGGGCGTACCTGGTGCGGATCACCACCCGCCAGGCGCTGGTCCGGCTGCGCACGGTCGGCAGGCGCAGGGAGTCCTACGTCGGCCCCTGGCTACCGGAGCCGCTGTTGACCGCCCCCGACGTGGCCGAGGACGTCGAGTTGGCCGACAGCGTGTCGATGGCGATGATGCTGGTGCTGGAGACGCTCGCACCGACCGAGCGGGCGGTGTTCGTGCTCCGTGAGGTGTTCGCTCTGGAGTACGGGGAGATCGCGGCCGCCGTCGACAAGAGCACGGACGCCGTCCGTCAGATCGCGCACCGGGCGCGGACCCACGTCGCTGCGCGCCGGCCGCGGGGCGTCGTCTCCCCGGCCGAGTCACGGGATGCGCTCGACGCGTTCAAACGGGCGCTCGAGACGGGCGACCTGCAGAGCCTGCTCGACCAGCTCGCACCGGACGTCGTCCTCCTCGGTGACGGCGGCGGAGTCAAGCAGGCCGTGCTGCGGCCCATCGTCGGGGCCGACAAGGTGGGCCGCCTGCTCGCGGCCGGCCTGCCCCGGATCGGCGGCGAGGTATCGGTCGAGCCCGTGCAGATGAACGGCTCCCCCGCGCTGATCGTCCGGCTCGACGGGGAGATCGACGACGTCGTGGCGGTGCGGATGGACGACGGCAAGATCACCGGGCTCTACATCGTGCGCAACCCCGAGAAACTGTCGCGGGTCGAGCGGGAAACCGCGGTGAGCCGCTGAGGCGGACCCCTGAACTGACGATGCCCATGGTGGGAAGGCGCGGAGCCTTCCCACCACGGGCGCTCGGAGATCAGTTCCCGGACCGCTCCTCGGCCTGAGCCACGAGCGCGGTGAGCGCCGCCACCCAGAACTGCCCGAACCGGTCCACGTCCGGCGCCGAGAGGATGCCGGGCGGGAACGACATGAACGCCGACAACTGCAGGCCCTCAGCAGTTTCCGAGATCACCGACTGGATGTCGAGAACGGCCTGGGCGGGCATCGCACTCTTCTCGAACCCACCCGTGACGGGAGATTCGAAGTCGGGCAGCCAGTCGAGTCCGCGGACCGCCTCGGGAACCTCGGCGGCGCTGACGCGTCCGATGTAGTTGAACACGATCTGCGGTTCCGGCCAGTTCCTCATCACCGACGTCGTGTCGGGGTTGAGGTACCGCAGCAGTCCGTATCCGATTCCTCGGTCCGGGATCGCACGCAGCTGATCCCGCACCGCGCGCACCGCGTCCGCGGCGCCCGCACCGCCCCGCAGGGCGTCGGCGATGTCGACCCCGGCGAGATCGAGCCGTGCCGGGTACATCGTGGTGAACCAGCCGACCGTCCGCGACAGATCCGCACCCGGCACCGCGGACTCTTCACGTCCGTGACCCTCGAGCGTGACCACCATCGACGAGGCCTCGACTCCGCGGTCGCGCCGCCACGCGGCCACCGCCAACGCGAGGGCCGCCGCGAGGACGTCGCCGATCTCACCGTCGAGCGCACCCGGCGTGCCGCCCAGCAACGCCTCGGTGACCGGTGCGGGCACGTCCACCCGGGTCCGTTCCAGCGTGCTGACCAGATCGGTGCGCAGGTCCAGCTCACGCGATCCGAGCAGCGGATCCGGAGCGGTCAGCATCCGTTCCCACACCGCGAGTTCGGCCACCCGCTCCGGTGTCGCCGCCGCCTCGAGCAGACCGTCGGTCCACCGCCGCAGCGACGTTCCGACCGGCTCCAGCGACGGCGTCGTGCCTGCGGCGATCTGGGCGCCTGCGGTCGCGAAGTCCGGCACCAGGATCCGCCACGACACGGAGTCGATGACGAGGTGGTGCGGCACGACGAGGAGCCGTCCGCGCCGATCCGCCTCGGCGGGGTCGAACCAGACGAACTGGAGCATCGACCCGGTGCGCGGATCGAGACGATCCAGCGCCGCATCGAATGCCCCGCCCGCCACCGCGTCGAACTCCGGCGAACCGGGCTCGGCGCCGGCCGCGATCTCCACCCGCTGCACGGTGGCGTCGAGATCGACGCTGCCCGCAGGTGCGATCTCGAGCGCGTCCCCGGCA
The DNA here is from genome assembly GCF_017068375.1 of Rhodococcus koreensis. Classification (NCBI taxonomy): domain Bacteria; kingdom Bacillati; phylum Actinomycetota; class Actinomycetes; order Mycobacteriales; family Nocardiaceae; genus Rhodococcus; species Rhodococcus koreensis. The sequence continues at coordinate 7,382,791 of NZ_CP070609.1, read as the reverse complement.
CCGTCCGTGACCAGTGTCGACCGCAGCACGTCGTGCTGGTCGACCACCGCGGTGATCGTCGCGATCACCTGCTCGCGTTCGATCCCGGCGGGCAGTGTCAGCAACAACGGCATGACGAATCGGTCGAAGTCGCCGCCGCGCTCGACCATCTTGCGGGCGACCGGGGTCAGCGGCACCGTTCCGACGCCGCCCTCCTCGTACTCGGCCAGTACCGCTGCCGCGGACTCGCCCGAATCGGCCACTGCTGCCAGCTCGGCAACGGTGCGCCGCTCGAACACATCGCGCGCCGTGAAGTGGATACCGGCCGAACGCGCCCGCGCCACCAACTGGATGGACACGATGCTGTCGCCGCCGAGTTCGAAGAACGAGTCGTCGATGCCGACGCGCTCCCGGCCGAGCAGCTCCCCGAACACGGTGGCGAGTGCCCGTTCGGTGTCGGTGCGCGGCGCGCGGAACTCGGCCGCCGACGCGAAGTCCGGCACCGGCAGCGCGCGCCGGTCGAGCTTGCCGCTGGTGCCCAGCGGAAGCTCCGCGAGAACCATCACGGAATCCGGGATCATGTACTCGGGCAACGATTCCGCGACGAACGCATTCAGCGCCGCCTGGTCGATGGCCGCGTCAGGCCTCGGCACGAGATAGGCGACGAGCCGCGCGCCCACCTCACTGGTGTGCACGATCACGGCTGCCTGCGCCACGTCGCCGTGCCGGACGAAGGCCTCCTCGACCTCGCCGAGCTCGATGCGCAGTCCGCGCACCTTCACCTGGAAGTCGGTGCGGCCCACGAACTCGAGGGCACCGCTCTCGTTCCACCGGACGAGGTCACCGGTGCGGTACATCCGCACACCCGGATCACCGAACGGGTCGGCGACGAACCGTTCCGCACTCAGCACAGCGCTGTTGACGTAGCCGCGCGCGAGTTGCGCGCCGTCGAGGTACAGCTCGCCGGGTACACCGATCGGCGCCGGGTTCAGGTGGGCGTCGAGCACGTAGGCCCGCGTGTTCCAGGCCGGCGAACCGATCGGTGCAATCGTCGCCGTCCCCGACCGGTCCACCACGTGGGCCGTCGAGTTGATGGTCACCTCGGTCGGGCCGTACAGGTTCACCAGCTCCGCGGAGCCGAGTCCTGCAACCCGCTCGGCGGCCGACTGCGGCAGCGGCTCACCACCCGCGAACACGAGCCGCAGCGAACCGCACCCGTCGGCGGTCGCGGCGTCGAGGAACATGGTGAGCACGGACGGGACGAACTGGATCACCGTCACCGATTCCGTGTCGACCGTCGCGGCCATGTACTCGGGATCGCGATGACCGTCCGGTGACGCGATCACGAGGGTTCCGCCGACCACCAACGGCAGGAACAGCTCCCATACGGAGGCGTCGAACGTGAACGGCGTCTTCTGCAGCACCACGTCCTGCGCGTCGATGCCGTAGACATCGCGCATCCACGCCAGCTGATTGGCCAGCGCCGAGTGCGGAATCGCCACACCCTTCGGACGTCCCGTCGAACCCGACGTGTACAGCGCGTACGCCAGGTTGTCCGGGCGCAGGTCGGCGAGCCGTTCGGTGTCCTCGATCGGACCGTCGCCATACCCGGACAGGTCGAAGTCCTCGACCAGGTACACCGGGACCTCCACGTCGAGGTTCGCGATGTCGTCGGCCGAACTCAGCACGCAGGCCGGCGTGGCGCTGTCCACCACGTACGACGTCCGGTCGGCGGGATGCTCGGGGTCGATCGGCACGTACGCGCCGCCCGCCGCGTGGACGGCGTAGAGGCTGGTCAGCATGTCGAGCGAGCGCCGCATCGCGATGCCCACCACCGTGTCCGGTCCCACCCCGATCGCCATCAGGTGCCGCGCCAGGCGGTTGACCCGCGCGTCGAACTCGGCGTAGGTGAGCCGCACGTGGTCCGCCACCACGGCGGTCCGATCGGGTGTGCGCGCAACCTGGGCACCGAACATCGACACCACGGATTCTTCCGCGACATCGCGGCGGGAATCGTTCCATCCGGACAGGACGAGGTCGCGCTCGTCCTGCGTGAGCAGGTCCAGATCGCCCACCAGAGTAGAACTTCCGGCCGCGATGGTCTGCAGGATCCGGTTCAGCCGGGCACCGAGGCGCTCGACGGTGTCGGCGCCGAACACATCCGGAAGGTACTTCAGGACCAACTGCAGTTCGCTGTCCGACTGCGCCAGCAGGCTCAGCGGGTAGTGCGAGGCGTCGCTGATCTGCACCCCGGCGACCCGCAGGCCGTCGATGTCGCTGTCCTCGGTGAGTCCGGCCCGGTCCACGGGGTACGACTCGAACACCGTCAACGTGTCGAACAGCCCGCCGATTCCGGCGATCTGCTGGATCTCGGGGAGACCGATGTGGTGGTGGTCGAACAGAGCGGACTGTTCCGCCTGCAGCCGCTCGAGCAGTCCGAGGATCGACTCGCGGGGATCGACGCGCACCCGGATCGGGATGGTGTTGATGAACAGACCCACCATCGACTCGATGCCCGCGACCTCCGGTGGGCGGCCCGACACGGTGGCGCCGAAGACGACGTCGTCGGACGCGGTCATCCGGGCCAGCAGCAGACCCCACGCCGCCTGGACGATCGTGTTCATCGTCAGGCCGCGATCCCGCGCGATGCGCGCCAGGTTCTCGCTCACCACCTCACCGAGATGCAGTGCGATCTCGGCGGGCTCGGGACGGTCCTCGCCGGCAGGCGCCGGGGCCAGGACGGTCGGCCCGTCCAGCCCGGCCAGTGCGTGCGCCCAGGCGCTGCGCGAGGCGTTGGCGTCGCGTTCGGACAGCCAGCTGAGGAAGTCACGGTAGCCGCGGACTCGCGGCAGCACCGAGCCGTCTCCGCGGGTCGCGTACAGCACCAGCAGGTCCTTCATCAGCAACGGCATCGACCATCCGTCGAGCAGGATGTGGTGGTTGCTGATGGAGAACCGGTAGCTGCTCTCCCCCGTGCGGATCAGCAGGAACCGCATCAGGGGCGGACGGCCCATGTCGAACCGCGCCGAACGGTGTTCGCTCAGAACGGAACCGATCCGCTCCTCGCGGTCGGCCTCGGACAGCGCCGACAGGTCGAGTTCTTCCCACGGCAGTGCAACGTGGTCGACGACCACCTGGACCGCGGTCCCCGAATCGTCGGGGACGAAGGCGGTGCGCAGGTTCGCGTGCCGGGCGATCAACGCTTCCGCCGCGCCGCGGAGGCGGCCGGTGTCGACGACGCCGCGGAAGTCGAGCACCACCTGAGCGGTGTAGACGTCCACCGCGTCCTCGGCGAGAACGGAATGGAAGAACATTCCGGACTGCAGCGGAGCGAGCGGCCACACGTCGGTCGCGGCGGGGTAGCGCCGTTCGAGCGCCTCGAGGTCGTCCTGCGTCACGGTCACGAGCGGGACGTCGGACGGCGTGAGACCGCCGCTCTCCGGCCCGGACGCGTGCTCGGCGAGCGCGGTCGCCGCGGCGTGCCACAGCTCCGCGAACTCCCACACGTCCGCCTCGTCGAGAATCTCGGTGGCGAAAGCGATCTTGGCCTCGATCTGCGGGCCGGACGCCGTCTCCGACGTCACGGCGTTGATGCTGAGCACCGCAGGCGCCACCATCTCGTCGTCCATGGCGCCGCCGAACTCACCCGAGTCGCTGTCCGGAATCCAGCCGAGATCCCGGATCTCGGCGGGCAGATCCACCGAACCCGCCCGGCCGAGGTAGTTGAACCCGATCTGCGGAGTCGGCAGCGACGCCAGCGCCGGAGCGGTCTCGTCGTTGAGGTAGCGCAGGAGGCCGTAGCCGATGCCCTTGTCGGGCACGGCCAGCAACTGTTCCTTGACGGCCTTCAACGCAGAACCCGCCGAGATGCCGCCGTCGAACGCGTCGGCGAGATCGGCCCGCGACACGTCCAGCCGCACCGGGTACAGGCTGGTGAACCAGCCCACCGTGCGGGCGAGGTCGGCACCGGGAACGGTCGACTCTTCGCGGCCGTGTCCCTCCAGGTTGATCAGCACCGAACGATCCGTGGTGCCGCCGCGAAGTTCACGCCAGCGCGACACCGCGAGGGCGAGCGCCGCGAGCAGGCCGTCGTTGACGCCGCCGTTCACGGACTGCGGGATCGTGGTCAGCAGCGCCTGCGTCACCTGCGTCGAGAACGTCATGCTCAGGCGGTCGGTCCGGGCGATCACGTCGCGTTCCGGATCGAACGCGCGCCGTCCGATCAGCGGATCGGTTCCCGCGAGCATGCCGCGCCAGACGTCGAGTTCGGCCACGCGGTGCGGAGACTTCGCTTCCTCGGCGAGTCCGTGCGCCCACGCCCGGACGGAGGATCCGACCGGTTCGAGCTGCGCGGGCGCTCCCGCCATGATCTGCGAACCCGCGGTCGCGAAGTCCGGCAACAGCACTCGCCAGGACACCCCGTCGACGACGAGGTGGTGCGCGAGCACCAGCAGGCGTCCGCTCTGACCCGGCAACGACTCCGCCGGGGCGAACCACACGAACTGCGTCATCCGGCCCGCCGCCGGATCGAGGCGGTCTGCGGCACGACTGAGAGCCGCGCGGGCCAGCCGCTCGAACTCGTCGGTGCCCGGCTTGTCGGTGAACTCGATCTGCTCGATCAGCTCGTCCGCGTCGAACGCGCGTCGAACGGACAGCGACTCGAACGACCAGTCGTCCCCGACCCGCGTGAGCCGGGAGCGGAGAATGTCGTGGCGCGCCAGGATCGCGTCCACCGTGTCCGCGAGCTGATCTCGCGTGACGGCGGGCGGGGTGGTCAGCAGGACGGCCTGCGAGAACTTCTCGAAGGTTCCTGCAGTCTCCACGAGCCAGTGCGCGATCGGGGTGAGCGGCATCGGTCCGACGCCGCCGCCCGGCAATTCCTCGAGCTTCACCGAGTCGACCTCGGTGGCCCAGGCGGCCACCTCGGCCAGCGCCGCCACGGTCTTGCGTTCGAAGACGTCGCGCGCGGTGAACAGCACCCCGGCGTTCTTCGCCCGGGTCGTCAGCTGGATGGACACGATGCTGTCGCCGCCGAGAGCGAAGAACGAATCGTCGACGCTGACCCGGTCGACACCGAGGACCTGCGCGAAGACGTCGGCGATGGCCTTCTCCATCGGCGTCGACGGCGCGGTGTATTCACTGGCGACCGACACGAACTGCGGCTCGGGAAGCGCCTTGCGGTCGAGCTTGCCCGCGGGTGTCAGCGGCACCGAGTCGATGGCCATGATCGACGACGGCACCATGTACCCGGGCAGGGTCTCGGAGACGAACGCCGACAGCTCGGCGACGTCGATCGACGCGCCCGATGCAGGCATGACGTACGACACGAGCACGGTCTGCCCGGTCTGCTCGCGGTGGTGGCCGAGCGTGACCGCGAAGTCGACACTCGGGTGCCTGCCGAGTTCGGCGTCGATCTCTCCGAGTTCGATGCGGAATCCGCGGACCTTCACCTGGAAGTCGGAACGGCCGACGTAGTCGAGGACGAGGTCGCCCGTCTCGTCGTCGTGCACCCAGCGGACGACGTCGCCGGTGCGGTAGAGCCGCTCACCGGGACCGCCGAACGGGTTGGCGACGAATCGCTCTGCCGTCAGGGCGAACCGGTTGTGGTAGCCGCGGGCCACACTCGGACCCGCGACGTACAGCTCACCCGCGACACCCACCGGGACGGGCGTGAGCCGGGAATCGAGAACGACCACGTCGACGCCCCGGGTGGGACCGCCGATGGTGACGGGCCGATCCGCCGTCATCGGGTTGCTCGACGTACTCCAGATCGTCGCCTCGGACGGGCCGTACAGGTTGAACATGCGCCTGCCCGGTGCCCACTTCTGCATGAGCTCCGGCGGGCAGGCCTCACCGGCCACCGACAGCACCTCGATGCCTTCCAACCCGGCCGGGTCCACCGTGGTGAGCGCGGCGGGTGTGATGAAGGCGTGCGTGACCTTCTGCTTCTTCAGCAACCGGGCGAGTTCGTCTCCGCCGTACACGACACCGGACGCGATGACCATCGTCGACGCGGCGGCCACGGCGTGCAGCAACTCGAAGACGGAGGCGTCGAAGCTGGGCGAGGCGAAGTGCAGCACCCGCGACTGCGGGGTGAGCCGGAGCCGCTCGACCTGCTCGGTCGTGACGTTCGCCAGGCCCGTGTGGGTGACGACGACGCCCTTGGGCAGACCCGTCGATCCCGACGTGTAGATCACGTACGCCGCGTCGTCGACCCGGGTCGGACGGATGCGGTCCGCGTCGGTGACGGCCTCGTCCGACACGGACGCGCACAGTTCGTCCATCTCGTCCGCGCCGAGCACGAGCCAGCGCACGGTGTCCGGGAGTTCGGCGACGTGGGCGCCGGTGGTGAGACCGATCTCCACGCGGGAGTCCGTGACCATGTGCAGGATCCGGTCGAACGGGTAGCTCGGATCGACCGGGACGAACGCCGCCCCGGTCTTCGCGACCGCCCAGATGGAGAGGATCGATTCGACGGAGCGTGTCAGTGCCAGCGCCACGAAGTCGTCGGCGCCGATGCCCCTGCCGATGAGAACGCGGGCGAGACGGTTCGAGCGCTCGTCGAGTTCGCGGTAGGTGACCTGGTCGTCGCCGCACACGACGGCGACGGCGTCCGGGTTCACCGCCGCGGCAGCGGCGAGGATGCCCGCCAGCAGCTCGGGTGCGGCGGTGTCCGCGCCGCGCACCGGAGCCAGCACGGCGTGCTCGTTCTCGCTGAGGACGTCGATGTCGCCGATCAGCACGGACGCGTCGGCGGTGATCGCCTCGAGGATGCGCTGGAAGCGGAACGCGAACGACGCGATGGTGCGCTCGTCGAACAGATCCGTCGCGTAGGTGAACACGCCGCGCATCGGCGCGTCCCCGTCCGCGCCTGCCGCGTCGGCGAGCGTGAGCTGCAGATCAAACTTGGCGGCGTTGATCCCACCGTCGAGTCCCTCGACCGTCAGGCCGGGCAGTTCGAGGTGCGCCTGCTCGATGTTCTGGAACGCGAGAGCGACCTGGAACAGCGGCGAGAATGCGGTCGAGCGTTCCGGCTGCAGGATCTCGACCAGCCGCTCGAACGGCACGTCGGTGTGCGTGAACGCGCCGAGGTCGTGCTGACGCACCTGCGCGAGGAGGTCGGCGAACGTCGCGTCGACGTCGACCTGCGCGCGCAGCACCAGCGTGTTGACGAACATGCCGACCAGGTCGTCGAGTGCGGCCTCGCCGCGGCCCTCGATCGCGGTACCCACCGCGATGTCGTCCGTGGCGCTGAGCCGTGCGAGCAGCACCGACAGCGCCGCGTGCGCGACCATGAACAGCGACGCGTTGTGTTCGCGGGCCAGTGCCCCGAGCCGGTCGCGCAGTGCCGCGTCGATCTCGAAGTCGAAGTTGGCGCCGCGCATCGACTGTGCGGGCGGCCGCGGCCGGTCCGTCGGCAACGGCAGCACGTCCGGCAGACCGCTCAGCGTGGTCCGCCAGTAGTCGATCTGCTGGGTGGCCAGCGAATCCGGAGCGTTCTCGTCACCGAGCAACTCGTGCTGCCACAGCGAGAAGTCCGCGTACTGGACGTCGAGCGGAGCCCAGGCGGGTTCCGAACCGGCGGCGCGGGCGCTGTAGGCGATCACCACGTCGCGTGCCAGCGGTGCCGTCGAGGCGCCGTCGGACGAGATGTGGTGGACGACGATGACCAGCACATGCTGGTCGGCGTCGATCCGCAGGAGCCGGGCGCGGACCGGAACCGCCGTCGCGACGTCGAATCCGGCGGTGACGAGAGAGATCACGCGTTCGCGCAGCACAGTCTCGTCGGCGACGTCCTCGACGTCCAGGGCCGTGAAACTCCGGGCCCGCGACAGCACGACCTGGCCCGGTCCGTCACCGGTGTCGGGGTAGGTGGTGCGCAGCGTCTCGTGCCGCTCGACGACGTCGCCGAGTGCCTGCTCGAGCGCGGCGACGTCGAGGTGGCCGGTCAGCCTGATCGCCAGCGGAATGTTGTACGCCGCCGACGCGGTGTCGAACTGGTTGATGAACCACATGCGGGACTGCGCCGGGGACAGCGGAATCCGGGCGGGACGCGACTGCGGCACCAGAGCCGGCCGGTTCGCACCCGCCGAATCGGACTGCTCGGCGCGAGCCGACAGCGCGATCACCGTCGGCGCCTCGAACAACTCGCGCACACCGATCGACGTGTCGAGGGCTGCGTTGAGCCGGGCGACCACGCGGGTCGCGACCAGCGAGTTGCCGCCGAGGTCGAAGAAGCTCGTGTCGGCACTGACCCGCTCGTGGCCGAGGACGTCCGCGAAGACCCCCGCGACGATTTCCTCGACCGGGGTGCGCGGAGCCCGGTAATGGTCCGCGGCGCCGCCGAACTCGGGCTCGGGAAGGGCCTTGCGGTCGAGCTTGCCGTTGATGTTCAGCGGCAACTCGTCGAGCGCGATCAGCGCGGACGGCACCATGTAGCCGGGTACCGACCTACCCGCGAACGCGAGGACGTCGGCGTCGGCCACGGAACCGCCCGGCTCCGGCACGGAGTGACCGCGTGCCTCCGGCACGACGTAACCGACGAGGCGGTCGCCGGTGTGCCGGTCGCTGTGCACCACGACGACGGCCTGCGCGATCGCCGGGTGCGCGACGAGGGCACGCTCGATCTCGCCGAGTTCGATGCGGAAACCGCGGACCTTCACCTGGAAGTCGCTGCGGCCGACGTAGTCGAGGTTGCCGTCGCGGTTCCACCGCACGAGGTCGCCGGTGCGGTACATCCGCGCTCCGGCCTCGCCGAACGGGCCGGCGACGAATCGTTCCGCGGTGAGGTCGTGGCGGCCGAAGTACCCGCGCGCCAACTGCTCGCCCGCGAGATAGAGCTCACCGGTGACGCCGGCGGGAACGGGGTGCAGACGCGAATCGAGAACGTAGGTCTGCGTGTTCCATTCGGGCCTGCCGATCGGGACCGAACCGTCGCGCTCGTCGCCGCACCGGTAGTGGGTGACGCTGACGGCGGCCTCGGTGGGGCCGTACAGGTTGAAGATGTCCGCGTCGCAGACGTCCCGGAACCGGAGCACCGTGTCGGCAGGCAGGGCCTCACCGATGCACAGCACCCGGCGCAGCGACGCCAGCTGCGCGGGTTCCGCCACCGCGACGAACGCGGACAGCAGCGAAGGCACGAAGTGCACCGTCGACACCTGCTGCTCGGCGACGAGTGCGGCCAGGTAGGACGGGTCGCGGTGGCCGTCCGGTGCGGCGACGACGAGCCGTGCGCCCGCGGTCAGCGCCCACCAGAACTCCCACACCGACAGGTCGAACGTGGCCGCCGTCTTGAGCAGCACCGAATCCTCGGCGGTGAGAGGGTATTCCGACTGCTTCCACCGCAACTGGTTCGCGATCGCACCGTGCGCGATCGCCACGCCCTTCGGCCGTCCGGTCGAGCCGGACGTGTAGATCACGTACGCGGCGTTCTCCGGCCGCAGCGGTGCGGTCCGCTCCGAGTCGGTCAGCGGAGCCGGGTCGATATCGCCGAGATCCAGTTCGTCGAGGAGGAGGTAGTCGACACCACCGGGCAGTCCCCCGACGACGTCGCGGGTCGCCAGGACGCAGACGGGTTGCGCGCTCTCCAGCACGTACGCGGTGCGCTCGGCCGGATGGTCCGGGTCGATCGGCAGGTACGCGCCGCCTGCCGCGGCGATCGCGTACATGCCGACCAGCAGTTCCACCGAACGCGGAATGGCCAGGCCCACCACGGTTTCGGGGCCGACACCGCGGCCCACGAGATGCCGGGCCAACCGGTTCACCCGCGCCGAGAACTCGGCGTACGTGAGAGATTCGCCGTCGAACACGAGAGCGGTGACGCCCGGGTTCTCCGCGGCGGCGGCCGCGAACATGTCCGCCAGCGTCGTCTCCGGCAGTGCCTGCGCGGTGTCGTTCCATCCGGACACCACGAGTGCGCGCTCGTCGCTGCCGGTGAGCGGCAGGTCGCCGACCGCTGTCCGCGGCGAATCCACCGCGGCGGCCAGCACACGGCGGAACATTTCCGCGAAGCGCTGGACGGTGGCGGCGTCGAACAGGTCGGTGGCGAACGTGAACACACCCGACATCTGCTCACCCTCGGGGCTGTCCCCCAGGATCAGATGCAGATCGAACTGCGCGGTGTCGCCCTCGACGTCGAGCGGCGCGACGGTGAGGTCGGGCAGTTCCAGCTCGGCCTTCGTCGTGTTCTGGAACGAGTAGCCCACCTGGAAGATCGGGTGGTGGGCCATCGAGCGTGCCGGGTTCAGGACCTCGACGAGGCGCTCGAACGGGACGTCCGCGTGCGAGAACGCCTCGAGGTCGGCCTCCCGGGCGCGATCGAGGATCTCGTCGAACGTCTGCCGCCCGTCGACCTGCACCCGCAGCGCGAGGGTGTTGACGAACATGCCGACGACGTCGTCGAGTTCGCGCTCGCCGCGGCCTGCGATCGGGGTGCCGACCGCGATGTCCTCGGTGCCGGACAGCCGGCTGAGCAGCACCGCGAACGCGGCGTGCACGGCCATGAAGACGCTGGCGTTGTGCCTGCGGGCCAGTGCGGCCAGTCCGCGGTGCACCTCGGCGTCGACGGTGAAATCGATCCGCGACCCGCGCAGCGACTGCACGGGCGGACGCGGCCGGTCCACGGGCAGCTCGAGGAGGTCGGGCAGGCCCGCGAGGGTCTTCGTCCAGAAGCCCAGCTGGGCGGCGATCAGGCTGTCCGGGTCGTCCTCGCTGCCGAGGAGTTCCCGCTGCCAGATCGCGTAGTCCGCGTACTGCACCGGAAGCGGCGCGAAGCCGGGTTCGTGGCCCGCCGCCCGGGATGCGTACGCCACCATGACGTCACGCACGAAGGGGGCGGTCGATTCGCCGTCGGTCGACACGTGGTGCACGACGAGTGCCAGCACGTAGTCCTGCGGACCGGCTTCGAACAGTCGCACCCGGATCGGCGGCACATCGGCGGTGACGTCGAATCCGGTGGACACCATCTCCACCAGCTGCTCACGCAGTTCGGTCTCGGTGACCGGAACGGGTGCGACGTCGATCGGCACCTGCGCGGCCGGGAGGATCACCTGGTGCGGGCCGTCGGCCGAATCCGGGTAGATCGTGCGCAGCGACTCGTGCCGCCCCAGCACGTCGAACACCGCGGACTGCAGTGCGTCGACATCCAGCGCGCCGGTCAACCGGACTGCGAGCGGGATGTTGTAGGCGGGCGAGTCCGGGTCGAAGCGGTTGATGAACCACATCCGGGACTGCGCCAGCGACAACGGGACGAAGGCAGACCTCTCCCGTGGTGCGAGGACGGGCCGTGGCCGGACGTTCTCGTCCGGGGTGGCGATGCGGGCGGCCAGGCCCGCGACCGTCGGGGCCTCGAACAGTTCCCGCACGCCGATGCGGAGGCCGAAGACCTGTCCGGCCCGCGACACGACCCGGGTGGCGCTCAGCGAGTTTCCGCCGAGATCGAAGAAGCTGTCGTCGACGCTGACCTGCTCGAGTCCGAGCACGTCCGCGAAGATGCCCGCGATCGTCTCTTCGGCGGGTGTCGTCGGGGCACGGAACTCCGCACCCGCGGACACGAACTCGGGTTCGGGCAGCCGCGCCCGGTCCAGCTTGCCGATGCCGGTCAGCGGGATCTCGTCGAGGAGGATCACGACGGACGGCACCATGTACGGCGGAAGTGTGTCGCCGACAACCGTCTTCAGCGATTCCGGATCGACCGTCGCGCCGTCGGCGGGCAGGACGTACGACACGAGGGTCATCAGTCCGGCGGGGTTCTCGCGACCCACGGTCACCGCGAACTCGATGTCCGGCTGCGCGGTCAGGGCGGCGTCGATCTCACCGAGTTCGACGCGGAACCCACGGACCTTCACCTGGAAGTCGGACCGGCCGACGTACTCCACCCGATGTCCGTCCGCCCAGCGCACGACGTCGCCGGTGCGGTACATGCGGGCGCCGGGCTCGCCGAACGGGTTGGCCACGAACCGTTCCGCCGTGACAGACGGACGGTTGTGGTAGCCGCGGGTTACCGACGGACCGCAGATGTACAGCTCCCCGGGCACGCCCTCCGGCACCGGACGCAACCGCGAATCGAGGATGAGCGATTCGACGCCACGCAGCGGCGAACCGATCGTGACGCGTTCACCGGCCACCATCGGTTCGGTGATGGTGACGATGACCGTGGTCTCGGTGGGACCGTACGCATTGCGCATCTCGCGGCCGGGAGCCCACCGCGCCACGAGTTCCGGCGTGCAGGTGTCGCCGCCGACCACGACGGACGTGACGGAGTCGAGGCCGTCGGGATCGACCGTCATCAGCGCAGTCGGCGTCATGACCACGTTGGTGACCTGTTCGCGGCGGATCAGGTCGGCGAGTTCGTCGCCGCCGTAGACGTCCGCGGGCGAGATCACCAGGGTGGCGCCCGCACTGAACGCGGCGAGCATCTCCCCGACCGACGTGTCGAAGCTCGGCGACGCCACGTGCAGGAACCGGGACTCCGGCGACACGACGTAGTGCTCGCGCACCTCGCGGGTGAGGTTGGCCAGACCGCGGTGGGTGACCACCACGCCCTTCGGCTTGCCCGTCGAACCCGAGGTGTAGATGAGGTACGCGGGATGATCGACCGTCAGCGCGCGGCGCAGATCGGCGTACTCCACCGCGGCCGCACTGCGGGCAGTGATCTCCTCGGCGGCTGCCGTCTCGTCGAGGACGATCCACGGCACCGTGCCGGGCAGGTCGGTGTGATGGCGGGCGACCGTCAGTCCGAGGACCGCTCCCGAATCGGACAGCATCTCGCCGATCCGCTCGAACGGAAGCTTCGGGTCGACGGGCAGGTAGGCGCCGCCGGCCTTCGCGATCGACCAGATCCCGAGGATGGATTCGACGGAGCGCGTGATCGCCAGCGCGACATAGTCCTCCGGCCCCACACCCCGATCGATCAGGACGCGCGCCAGCCGGTTCGACTGCTCGTCGAGTTCGCGGTACGTGAGCTCACGACCCTCGAAGGACACCGCGACCGACTCCGGCGAGATCTCGACGCCCGAACGCAGCAGGTCCGGCAGCGTGCTCGGCTCGACCGACTGCGGCCCGCGGACCGGGGCGATCGCGGCCTTCTCCGCGGCGTCGAGGATCTCGATGTCGCCGAGGACCACGTCGCGGTCGGACGACACGGCGCCGAGGATCCGGACGAACCGGTCCGCGAAGCTCAGGACGGTTTGCTCGTCGAAGATGTCGGTCGAATAGTTGAACGTCGCGGCGATCCCCGCGGCGGCCCCGTCGGCGTAGCGCTCCCCGACGCTGAGCTGGAGGTCGAACTTGGCGACCTCGAGCGGGGCGTCGAGCGCGGAGATCCCGAGGCCCGGGAACTCCATCCGGACCGACTCGTTGTTGTCGAACGACAACGCCACCTGGAACAGCGGCTGGTGCGCCGTCGACCGCGGGACGTCGAGGACCTCGACGAGGCGCTCGAACGGAACGTCGCTGTGGCTGAACGCATTCAGATCGGTGGCGCGCACCTGTGCCAGCAGGTCGGCGAAGGTGTCGTCGGGGCGCACCGACGCGCGGAGCACGAGGGTGTTGACGAACATGCCGACGAGCCTGTCGAGTTCCTGCTCGCCGCGGCCGGCGACCGGCGTGCCGATCGCGACGTCCGTCTGCGAAGACAGCCGCTCGAGCAGCACCGCGAGCGCGGCGTGCACGACCATGAACAGGGTCGTGTTCGTATCCTGGGCGATCGCGAGCAGCCCGCGGTGGGTCTGCGCGTCGATCGTGAACCGCGCCGACGCGCCGCGCAGCGACTGCACGGGCGGCCGGGGCCGGTCGGTCGGCAATTCGAGCACTTCGGGGAGCCCGCCGAGCGCCTGCTGCCAGTAACCGAGCTGGCGGGCGGCCAGCGAGTCGGGGTCCGACTCGTCGCCGAGCGACTCACGCTGCCACAGAGCGTAATCGGCGTACTGGACGGGCAGCGGTTCCCAGCCGGGGGCACTGCCGGCGGCACGCGCCGCGTAGGCGGTCATCACGTCCGTGAACAGCGGCGCCAGCGACGCACCATCGGCCGAGATGTGGTGCACGACCATCATCAGGATGTGGTCGGTGGGGTTCACCTCGAAGCAGGCGACCCGCACGGGGACCGTCTCGGTGACGTCGAATCCGGTGGCACCGAGTTCACGCAGACGCGCGAACAGGTCCTGCTCGTCCGCGACCGGGGTCGGGGTCAGGTCGGACACCACGTCCGCTGCGGGCAGCACGACCTGGTGCGCGTCCTCGTCGCCGACCGGGAAGACCGTGCGCAGCGACTCGTGCCGCTCGACGACGTCCGCCCACGCCGCATTCAGCGCCGCCGCGTCGATCGAGCCGGTCAACCGCACCGCCAACGGCAGGTTGTACGCCGGGGAGGTCGGATCGAACTGGTTGACGAACCACATCCGCTGCTGGGCCAGCGACAGCGGGATCCGGTCGGGCCGCGGTCGGGCGACGAGCGCAGGACGCTGCTCTGCGGTACCCGACGTCGCCTCGAGCAGCGCCGCGAGTTCCGCGACGGTCGGATTTTCGAAGCACTCCCGCACCGAGAGGTGCGCGCCGACCGCCGCCCTGAGGCGGGCGGTGAGCCTCGTCGCGCTGATCGAGTTTCCACCGAGGTCGAAGAACGAGTCGGCGGACCCGACCCGTTCGGCGCCGAGAACATCGGCGAACACGCCCGCCACGACGGTCTCCATCGGCGTGCGCGGGGCCACGTACTCCACCGCGACGGTGGCGAACTCGGGCTCCGGCAAGGCCTTCCGGTCCAGCTTCCCGCTGGCACCGAGCGGGAAACTGTCCAGGACGACGACGCGTGCGGGCACCATGTACGCGGGCAGCACCTGCGCCGCCGCGTCCTGCACCGACTTCGTGTCGACCCGGGCGCCGGACCGCGGCACCACATAGGCCACGAGATTCTCGCCGGTCGACTCGCTTCGATGGATCGTCACCGCTGCCTGCGCCAAGGATTCGTGCGTCAGCAACGCGGCCTCGACCTCGCCGAGTTCGATCCGCAATCCACGCAGCTTGACCTGGAAGTCGCTGCGTCCGATGTATTCGAGGTTCCCGTCGGCGCGCCGGCGAACGACGTCGCCCGTACGGTACATCCGCTGCCCGGACCCGCCGAACGGGTTGGCGACGAACCGATCGGAGGTCAGATCGCTGCGTCCGACGTATCCGCGGGCCAACTGCGTCCCCGCGAGGTACAGCTCGCCGGGAACCCCGACCGGCACCGGGCGAAGCCGTGAATCCAGCACGTGGAGATCCGTGTTCCGCACCGCACTACCGATGGGAACGGTACCGCGGACATCGTGGTCGACCTGCCCGGCGGTCGCGTGCACGGTGAATTCCGTCGGACCGTACAGGTTGTGCACTACGGCATCCGACAGTCCGCGGAACGCCTCGGCGGTCGCGGGCGGGAACGCCTCGCCCGCGACGAGCACGATTCGAAGGCTGAGAAGGTCGTGCCGTTCGGCCTCGCCGACGAACACCGACAGCATCGACGGCACGAACGAGGTCGCCGTGACGCCCTCGCGCGCGATCAGCGCCGCGAGATACTCGGGGTCACCGTGACCGTCGGGCGTCGCGATCACCAGGCGGGCACCCGAGACGAGCGTGCCGAACAACTCCCAGACCGACACGTCGAACGTCGCCGGGGTCTTCTGCAGCACGACATCGTGCGCGCCGAGTCCGTACTCGTCGACGATCCACGAGATCTGGTTCAGGACCGCCGCGTGGCTCACCGCGACGCCCTTCGGCCGACCCGTCGAACCGGACGTGTAGATGACGTAGGCGGGGTTCGACGGCCGGAGAGTCCCCCGGCGCTCCTCGTCGCGCAGCGGCTCGGCCGGCATGTCGACGGACAGCCGGTCGATCTCCACCACGTTGTGCCCGGCGGGAAGGTCGAGAGCATCTCGCGCAACCGTCAGGATGCAGAGCGGCGAGGCGCTGTCAAGGACGTAGGACGTGCGCTCGGCCGGATGGTCGGGGTCGAGCGGAACATACGCCCCACCCGCCTTCACGATCGCGTACATCGCGACCATCGAGTCGATCGACCGCCGGATCGCGAGTGCGACCCGGACCTCCGGCCCGACACCCATCTCGATCAGGGTGCGCGCGAGTGTGTTGACACGCTTGTCGAACTCGGCGTAGGTCAGCGACTCGTCGCCGGACACCAGGGCCACGGCGTCCGGCGTCCGCGCGACCTGCTCGTCGAACAGGTCGACGACGGTCTGCTCCTCCGCTTCGGTCGCGGAGGTCGCCGACGACGCGTCGGCGATCACGCCGGCGAGGACACCGGCGAACGTGTCGGCGAAACCTTCGCCCGACGATCCGTCGAGCAGTCCGGGCAGCAGGGTGGACAGGGCCACCGTGACCGCGGCCTCCGGGCCGACGCCCACACCGGCGAGCGTGCGCGCGAGTTCGGCGGACTTGTCCCGTAACTGCACGTACGTGACGTCGGTCCCGTTGTGCGACAGCGCGATTCCGTCCGGGTTGATCGACGCGGCACCGTCGAGGAGTTCGGGCAGCGACTTGGTGGCTGCCAGCTCCTGCGAGATCGAGTGCGACAACAGGGACTGTCCGCCCTCGTCCGGTACGGCGAGCCCGGCCTTCTCGTCCTCGGTCAGGATGTCGATGTCGCCGACGACGGCGTCCGCGTCGGCCGTGACGGCCTCCAGCACACGGACGAAACGATCGGCGAAACCGCGGACCGTCGCCTCGTCGAAGAGATCGGTGGCGTAGGAGAACCAGCCCCGCATGCCGTTCGCGACCGATCCCTCGTCGAACCGTTCCTCGACGGCGACACCGAGATCGGTCTTGCTCGTGGTGAGACCGCTCTCGAGGACCTCGACGGTCAGCCCGGCGAGTTCGAGCTTCGGCCTCTCGAGGTTCTGGAAGCTCAGCATCACCTGCGCGAGCGGCGCGTACGCGGCGGTGCGCGACGGCCGGAGCACCTCGACGATCTGCTCGAACGGCACATCGGCATTGGCGAATGCGTTGAGATCGACCTCACGGGCCTGCGTGAGCAGCGTGCTGAAGCGGGCGTTCTGGTCGACGTCGGTGCGCAGCACCAGAGTGTTGACGAACATCCCTACGAGGTCGTCGAGCGCGCGGTCACCGCGGCCCGCGACCGGGGTGCTGACCGAGATGTCGCTGGTGCTGCTCAGTCGTCCGAGCAGCACCGCGAGCGCGGTGTGCACCACCATGAACAGCGACGCCTGGTGGGTCTGCGCGAGTTCGTTCAGGGACCGGTGCACGTCCTGCCCGATCTCGAAATCGATCAGCCCGCCCTGCGGGTTGCGGACCGCCGGGCGCGGCCGGTCGGCCGGGAGGTCGAGGACCTCCGGCGCATCGCCGAGGGCGTGCGTCCAGTACGCGATCTGCTTGCCCGCGAGCGACTCCGGATCGTCCTCGGAGCCGAGGAGGTTGCGCTGCCACAGGGCGAAGTCGGGGTACTGCACGGGCAGCGGCGAGAAGCCGGGCTCCTCCCCCTGCACGCGTGCGCCGTACGCGCCGAACAGGTCCCGCGCGAGCGGGGCCATCGACGAACCGTCCGCCGAGATGTGGTGGACGACGACCACGAGGACGTGGTCGCGTTCCCCGAGCGCGAACAGGGCGGCGCGCACCGGGACGTCGGCGGTGACGTCGAAGCCTGCCGACGCCAGCGTGACGACCCGCTCCCGCAGTTCCTGCTCGCCGGCCACGCGGACCACGTCGAGTTCGGACTGCGTGCCGGACGCGGACAGGACGACCTGGTAGGGGCCGTCGACGGAATCCGGGTACACCGTGCGCAGCGATTCGTGCCGGGCCACGACGTCGGCGATCGCCGTCCGCAGCGCGTCGACGTCCAGTGCGCCGGTGAGCCGGAGCGCCAACGGGATGTTGTACTCGGCCGATTCGGGGTCGAATCGGTTGGCGTACCACATCCGCTGCTGCGCCAGCGACAGCGGCAGACGGTCCGGGCGCGGTCCGGCGGTGACGGGCGGACGGGCGCCGCCGTCCACGCCGAGCGCTTCCAGCCTGCGGGCCAGCTGCGCCACCGTGGGGGCCTCGAAGATCTCGCGGACCGGCGCGTCGATTCCGACGGCCTCGTTGATCCGCGCCATCACGCGGGTGGCGGCGAGCGAGTTGCCGCCGAGCGTGAAGAAGGAGTCGTCGGCGCCGACCTGGTCGACACCGAGCACCTCCGCGAACACCGCGGCGACCCGCTGTTCGAGAGCGGTTCCCGCGGCACGGAACTCGCGGTCCTCCGCCAGGAACTCGGGCTCGGGCAGCGCCCGGCGGTCGAGTTTGCCCACCGGGGTGAGCGGGATCGCGTCGAGCGTCACGATCGTCGACGGCACCATGTACGTGGGGACGAACTCGCCCACGAAGTCCAGTATCGCGGCGACGTCCACCTCGGCTCCCGGCGCCGGCAGCACGTACGACACGAGGACCGAATCCCCGGACGGCCCGGGCAGCACCGACGTCGTCGCGAAGTCGACGGCGGGATGCTTGGCCAGCACCGCGTCGATCTCGCCGAGTTCGATGCGGAACCCGCGAACCTTCACCTGCTGGTCCGAGCGGCCCACGTAGTCGACGGTCAGCGCGCCGTCCGCGTCCTTCGTCCAGCGGACGACGTCGCCGGTGCGGTACATCCGGTCGCCCGGTTCACCGTAGGGGTTCGCCACGAAGCGTCCCGCGGTCAGCGGCGTGCGCCGGTGGTAGCCACGGGCCAGTCCGAGGCCCGACAGATAGAGGTCACCTGCGATACCGACCGGGACGGGTCGGAGCCGATCGTCGAGGACCAGCGCGCTGGTGCCGCGGATCGGACCACCGATCGTGACCGGGCCGTCGGCGGCCATCGGGTCGCTGATGTTGGTCATGATCGTGGTCTCGGTGGGACCGTAGCCGTTGAACAGCGAGCGTCCGGGAGCCCAGCGGGCCGCGAGTTCCGCCGGGACGGCCTCGCCGCCGGCGACGACGAACTGGAAGTCGTCCAGCCCGGACGGGTCCACGGAGGCCAGCGCCGACGGCGTGACGAAGCCGTGCGTGACGCGGTGCTCGCGCAGGAACTTCGCGAACTCGGGTCCGCCGTACACGTCGGTGGGAGCGATCACCATGGTGGCGCCGGCGCCGACCGCGAGCAGCAGTTCCAGAACGGACGCGTCGAAACTCGGCGACGCGAAGTGCAGCGTCCGCGAGTCGGTCGTCACCGAGTAGCGCTCACGCTGTTCGGCGGCGAAGTTGGCCAGACCCCGGTGCGTGACGACGACGCCCTTGGGCTGCCCGGTGGTGCCGGACGTGTAGATCACGTAGGCGCTGTTGGCCGGTGTGACCGCCGTCCGGCGCTCCGCCTCCGCGACGGGAGCCGTGGAGTAGCGCGCCGAGGCGTCCACGAAGTCGTCGCTGTCGAGGATCAGCCAGTCGACGTCCCGCGGAAGCCTGCCGACCTCGGAGCTCACGGAAAGGCCCAGTGTCACACCGGAATCGGTGACCATGTGGGCGATGCGCTCGTCCGGGTACCCGGGGTCGATCGGCACGTACGCGCCGCCACTCTTGGCGACGGCCCAGATGCCGACGATGGACGGGATCGAGCGGGTGATGCCGAGCCCGACGAACGTTTCCGCGCCGACCCCGCGTTCGATCAGGATGCGCGCCACCCGGTTCGAGCGCTCGTCCAGTTCGCGGTAGGTGATGCTGTCGCCGCCCGAGACGATCGCGTCCCCGTCCGGGTTCGCGGCGACCGCAGCCTCGAGCAGTTCGACGAGCGTGGTGGGCGCGACGCCCTCGATACCGCGGACCGGTGTCAGTTCCTCGGTCTCCGCGGCGTCGAGAATGGGGATGTCCCCCACCGCGACGTCGGTTCCGCCGCCCGCGACGGCGGTGAGGATCCGCACGAAGCGGTCCGCGAAGCCCTGCACGGTGTCCGCGTCGAAGATCTCGGTGGCGTACCCGAGAACACCGGTGATCCCGGTGGGCGCACCCTCGTCCGACCACAGTTCGCGCAGGTCGACGGTGAGGTCGAACTTGCTGAACTCGACGTCCACGGCACCGGGTGTCGCCTCGAGTCCGGCGAATTCGAGCGACGGGATGCCGTTGACCTGATGGGTCAGCACGACCTGGAACAGCGGCGAGTACGCCGTGGACCGGGTCGGATTCAGGGCGTCCACCAACTGCTCGAACGGAACGTCCTGGTTGCTGAATGCGGCGAGGTCCTGGGTGCGGACCTGCTCGAGCAGTTCGCCGAAGGAGGTTCCGGGCTCGACCTCGGTCCGCAGCACCAGCGTGTTGACGAACATGCCGACGAGGTTCTCGAGCGCCTCGTCGCCGCGACCGGCCACCGCGGCGCCGATGGCGATGTCGGTGCTCGAACTGAGCCGCGCCAGCAGCACGGACAGTGAGGCGTGCAGCACCATGAACAGAGACACGTTGTGCGCCCGCGCGACCTCGCCGAGACGACGGTGCACGTCCTCGTCGACGGAGAAGCCGACGGAGGCGCCTGCCATCGACCGCACCGTCGGGCGGGGGCGGTCGATGGGGAGAGCCAGCACGTCGGGGACACCCGCGAGGGTCTTCGACCAGAAGTCGATCTGCGCGGCGGCCAGAGAATCGGGGTCGTCCTCGGAACCGAGCACGTCCCGCTGCCACAGCGCGTAGTCGGCGTACTGGACGGGCAGCACCGGCCAGGCGGGCTCCGTGCCCTCTCGGTGGGCCGCGTACGCCGTCATGACGTCGCGGGCCAGCGGCAGCGTGGAGGCGCCGTCGGACGCGATGTGGTGCATGACGAGCACGAGGACGTGGTCGTTCGCGCCGAGCCGGAACAGGCGGGTCCGGACCGGGATCGTGTCGGTGACGTCGAAGCCGGTGGACCCGAACTCGAACATCCGGTCCCGCAGGTCCTCCTCGCGGACGTCGACCGGTTCGAGAGCGAGGTCGACGTCGGCGGCGGGCAGGATCACCTGGTGCGCACCGGAATCGGAGTCCGGGAACACGGTCCGCAGCACCTCGTGCCGCGCGACGACGTCGGACAGCGCCGCGGCCAGGGCGTCGACGTCCAGTTCGCCGCGCAGCCGCACGGTGAGCGGAACGTTGTACGCGGGTGAAGACGGATCGAAACGGTTGAGGAACCACATCCGCTGCTGCGCGAGCGACAGCGGCAACGCCTGGGGGCGCCGTGCCGCGACGAGCGCGGAGCGGCGGGTGCCGGTGTGGGCCCGGTCTTCGACGAGCTTCGCGAGGGTCGCGACCGTGGGCGCCTCGAACAGGTCACGGATCCCGACCTCGGTGCCGGTCGCGGACGTGACTCGGGCAGCCACCCGGGTGGCGCTGAGCGAGTTGCCACCGAGGTCGAAGAACGACTCGTCGACGCCCACCCGCGGCGCGGAGATCACGTCACCGAAGATGCCGGCGACGATCTCCTCGAGCGGCGTGCGCGGGGCGACGAATTCGGCGGTGCCGGTGGTGAAGACCGGTTCCGGAAGAGCCTTGCGGTCGACCTTGAGATTCGCGTTGAGCGGCATCTCGTCGAGGACCATCACCGTGTCCGGGATCATGTGCGACGGCAGCACGTCCCGCAGTGCGTCCACGGTCGCGTCGACGTCGAGTTCGGCGCCCGCGGTCGCGGTGACGTACGCGACGAGCCGGGGACCCTGCTCGCTGTCGTGCACGACCACCACCGACTTCTGCACCGCGCTGTTCGCGGTGAGGGCGGCTTCGATCTCGCCGAGTTCGATCCGGAGACCGCGGATCTTGACCTGGAAGTCGCTGCGGCCCACGAACACGAGTCCACCGTGGTCGAGTTCGCGGACGCGGTCGCCGGTCCGGTACATGCGGGCGCCGGGCCCCTCGAACGGGTTCGCCACGAACCGCGACGCGGTGGTGCCGAACATGTTGCCGTAACCGCGGGCCAGAACCTGGCCGCCGATGTACAGGTCACCGGTCACTCCCGGCGGCACGGGGCGCATCCGGCCGTCGAGCACGTGGTACCGGACACCGCGGAACGCGGTGCCGAACGGGACCGGCCACTTCTCGGCGTCCGCGGTGGAGAGGTCCAGTTCGTACGAGGAGCACGTGACCGAGGCCTCGGTCGGACCGTAATTGTTGAGCAGGCGCGAATCCGTTCCGATCAGCGCCGTGCAGGCCGCCGGCCGCAGCATCTCGCCGCCGAGGAGAATCACCTTCAGGTTGGGCAGGACACCCTCGGTGTCCAGCTCGGTGAGCACCTCGAACGCACTCGGCGCGAGGTTGGTGATCTGGACGTCGCCGGTGCCGATCATGCGGAGAATCGGTCCCGGATCGAAGCCGTCGTCGGCGAGGTGGAGCACGCCGCCGTACGCGAGTCCCACCCAGATGTTCTTCTGCGTCTGGTCGAACAGCGGCGAGTTCGCGATCAGCAGTCCGGTGCCGTCCTTCACCCGGAGGTCGCCCTGGTACGACTGATAGTTGTTGGACAGACCCAGCATCGGGACCATCGTCGGCTTGGGACGTCCGGTCGAGCCCGACGTCGAGATGACGTGCCCCAGGCGCTTGCCCGCGTGCTCGTCGGACCACGGATCGTGCGGGAAATCGGTGTCGTCGAGCGAGGCGAGGTGACGCACCGTCTCGGGATCGTCGAGCACGATCGGGTCGTCGAGCGCCGCGTTGCCGGTGGGTGCGCCGGTGAGCCCGCTCCAGGACCGGGTGGCCACCACGGCCCGCGTTCCGCTGTCTTCGACCAGTCCCGTGATCCGCTCGATCCCCCACTTCTGGTCGAACGGCGAGTAGGCCGCGCCGACCTTCCAGGCGGCGATCATCCCGATCACCCATTCCAGGGAACGAGGGACGAGGAGTGCGACTACGTCGTCGGGGCGAACCCCGCGCGACACCAGTTCGCGGGCGAGTTGGTTGGCGCGACGGTTCACTTCGCCGCGGGTGGTCGAGATACCCCCGGCGACGACGGCGGGAGCCTGCGGGTCGCGCCCGACCCACTCCTGCCAGCGGGTGACGAAGAGTTCGAGCGGCCAGCCCTCCGTCTCGGCGTCCCCCTCGGGTGCGGCGACGATCTCCGGTGCGGGCGCCACGATCTCGATGTCACCGACCAGGGCGTGCGCGTCCGCGATGACCTGGTCGAGGATCGTGCCGAAGCCGTCCTTCCCGTCCTCCGACGGCGGGGCCATCATGATGGTGGGAACCAGGCCGGACAGCACGACGGACACGATCGCGTCGGGGCCCATGCCCCGCTCGGACAGCGGAGCCGACATCAAGCGCAGGCGCTCGTCGAACTCGCGGTACGTCACCTGCATGCCGTCGTGGGCGACGGCCACGGCGTCGGGGGCGACGTCGACCGCAGCAGCCAGAAGCTGCGGCAGCTCGCGAACCGTCATCGTGCGGGCAGGTCGCGCTTGGCTCAACTTTGCTCTCTCGTGTTCGGTGAGAATGTCGATGTCGCCTACAGCGACACCGGGATCGGTGACGACGGCCTCGAGGATCCTGACGAACCGTTCCGCGATACGTTCGGCGGTGCCGCGCTCGAACAGGTCGGTGGCGAACGTGAACCGCCCGCCCAGACCCGCAGGCCGACCCGACTCGTCGGCCTTCTCGGTGATCGTCAACGTGAGGTCGTACTTGGCGCCCTGCGCCATGTCGTCGATCACGCGCACGGTCAACCCGGGCAGTTCGAGCGCGTCCATCCGGTTGTTCTGGAACGACAGCATCACCTGGAACAGCGGCGAATAGGCCGCCGAGCGCCGGATCCGCAGCGCCTCCACGATCTTCTCGAACGGCACGTCGGAATTGCCGAATGCCGCCAGGTCACCTTCGCGGACCCGGTCGACGAGTCCGGAGAACGAATCTCCCGGCCGCACGTGGGTACGCAGGACGAGGGTGTTGACGAACATGCCCACCAGGTCGTCGAGCGCCTGGTCGCCGCGTGCGGCGAGCGGGGTGCCGACAGTGATGTCGTCGCTGTTACTCAGCCGCGACAGCAGCGTCGTCAGTGCGGCGTGCGTCACCATGAAGAGGGACGCTCCGCGGTCCTTGCCGACCGCTTCGAGCCCGCGCCGCAACTCCGGGGTGATCGCGAAGTCGATCGAGTCGCCCAGCATCGACTGCCTGGCCGGGCGCACGTGGTCCAGCGGCAGGTCGATCAGCTCGGGTGCCCCGGCGAGGGTGTCCGCCCAGTGGGCGATCTGCTTGCCCGCGAGCGACCGCGTGTCGGCGGGGTCGCCGAGGACGTCGCGCTGCCAAAGCGCGAAGTCGGGGTACTGCACCGGCAGCGGCTGCCACAGCGGGGCCGCGCCCGCGGTGCGCGCGCTGTAGGCGACCATGACGTCCCGCGCGAGCGGCGCCATCGACGCGCCGTCGGCGCAGATGTGGTGCACCACGAGGACGAGCAGGAATTCGCTCTCGCTCGTGGCGAACAGCCGGATCCGCTGCGGGGGCGCGGCCGTGACGTCGAATCCTTCGGTGGCGAATTCGGTGAGGGCCGTGGGGAGTTCGGCCTCGGGCACCCGCACGGGCGTGAGGTCGAACGGAACCTGGGCGACGTCGACGACCTGCTGGTACGGCCCGTCGGCGGAGTCCGGGAACACCGTCCGCAGCGACTCGTGCCGCGCGAGCACGTCGGAGACGGCCGACGACATCGCGTCGATGTCGAGCGCACCGGACAGCCGAACGGCGAGCGGGATGTTGTACGCCGAGGACGCCGTGTCGAACCGGTTCATCAGCCACATGCTCTGCTGCGCCATCGACAGCGGAACTCGCTCGGGGCGCGGCCGCGCGACGAGCGCCGGGCGGTCCGAGCCGGTGCCTGCCTGCTCGGCGACCTTGACGGCGAGCCGCTCCACGGTCGGCGCCTCGAACAACTCGCGCACGCCCAGTCGGGTGCCTGCGGCGGCGTTGAGCCGCGCAACTGCCTTCGTCGCGACGAGCGAGTTGCCGCCGAGGTCGAAGAACGACTCGGCGACGCTGATCTTCGGAAGCCCGAGCACGTCCGCGAGGACACCGGCGACCAGTTCCTCGGTGGGTGTGCGCGGTTCGACCATCTCGCCCTGCAGGGCGTCGAAATCCGGCTCGGGCAGAGCCTTCCGGTCGAGTTTGCCTGCGGTGGTGAGCGGGATCTCGTCGAGGACGACGATCGCGCTCGGCACCATGTGCGCCGGCAGCGTGTCGCCGACGAAGTGCGTCACCTCGGCGGCGTCGACCGTGGCGCCCGCGGTCGGCAGCACGTACGACACGAGAGCGGTCGATCCCGACGGCAGCGACGTGCCCAGGGTGGCCGCGAACTCGAGGTTCGGGTGCGCGACCAGCGCCGCGTCGATCTCGCCGAGTTCGATGCGGAAGCCGCGGACCTTCACCTGGAAGTCGCTGCGGCCCACGTACTCCACCCCGTAACCGGCGCGGTGCCCGGGGTCGGCGACGAACCGGACGATGTCGCCCGTGCGGTACATCCGGCTGCCGTTCTCACCGAACGGGTTGGCGACGAATCGTTCGGAGGTGAGGCCGAGACGGTCGTGGTATCCGCGGGCGAGACCGGGGCCCGCGATGTACAGCTCCCCTGCCACGCCGACGGGTACCGGGCGCAGGAGTGCGTCGAGGACGTAGACGGTGACGGCACAGACGGGACCGCCGATCTCGATCCGGTTCCCGGGCACCAGCATGTTGCTGACGTTGCTCATGACCGTGGCCTCGGTGGGACCGTAGCCGTTGTACATCCGGCGGCCCGGCGCCCAGCGTTCCACCAGTTCCGGCGGGCACGCCTCGCCGCCGACGACGACGACCTCGAGCCGATCGAGTCCGGCCGGCTCCACCGACGCGAGCGCGGCGGGCGTGACGAAGGCGTGGGTGACGTCGTTGTCCGCGAGGAAGTGTCGCAGTTCCTCGCCGCCGTACAGGTCGGCGGGGGCCACGACCATCGTCGCGCCGCAACCGAACGCGAGCAGCAGTTCGAGGACGGACGCGTCGAAACTCGGGGACGCGAAGTGCAGGGTCCGCGCCGAGGGGCTCACCCCGTAATGGGTGCGCTGTTCGGCGGAGAAGTTGGCCAGACCCGTGTGGGTGACGACGACGCCCTTGGGCAGACCTGTGGTGCCGGACGTGTAGATCATGTAGGCCGCGTCCTCGAGCCGGACCGGCACGGTCCGCTCGGAATCCGTCACCGGCTCCGGCGACTTCGGGGCGCACAGCGACTCGCACTCGGACGAGTCCAGCGCGAGCCAGTCGACACCCGACGGAAGGTCGTCCCGCTGAGCGGACACGGTGAGGCCGAGGATCGCGCCGGAGTCGGCGACCATGTGCGCGATGCGCTCGGACGGGTAGCGGGGGTCGACGGGCACGAACGTGCCGCCGGCCTTGGCCACGGCCCACGTTCCGATCACCGAGTGCTGCGAGCGCGTCATCCCGAGCGCCACAGACGTTTCCGGTCCGACTCCGCGGTCGATGAGCACGCGCGCGAGACGGCTCGAGCGCGCGTCCAGTTCCGCGTAAGTCATCGACTCGCCGTCCGCGACGAGCGCGATGCGCTCGCCGTTCTCCGCCGCGGCCGCAGCGAGGATCTCCGGCAGCGACAGCGGTGCGGCGGCGTCGGTGCCGTGCGCCGCGAGCAGCGACGCGCGCTCGTCGGGAGCGAGGATGTCGATGTCCGCGATGCGCGTGTCTACGTCCCCGGACAACGCCCCGAGCACGCGGACGACCCGCGCCATGATCTCCTCGACCTCGGCGGCCTCGAACAGCTCGGGAAGGAACTTGGCGGTCAGGTGCAGCCGCGGGTCGGTCATCGCGACGATCGCCAGCGGGTAGTGCGTGGCGTCGTTGGACGTCACGTCGAGAACGCGGAGTCCCTCGATGTCGCTGTTCTTCGTAAGGGCTTCACGGTCGAGCGGGTAGGACTCGTAGACCATCAGGGTGTCGAACAGCGCTCCGAGTCCGAGCCCCTGCTGGATGTCGGTGAGCCCGACGTGATGGTGGTCGAGCAACTCGGTCTGCTCGTGCTGGATGCGGTCGAGCAGGGTGCGCACGGCGTCGCCTGCCTGCACGCGGACCCGGACCGGCAGGGTGTTGATGAAGAGCCCGAGCATCGACTCGATGCCGGGCACCTGCGGCGGACGGCCCGAGACGGTGGTGCCGAACACCACGTCGTCCCGTCCGGTCAGCCTGCCCAGCACGATTCCCCACGCGGCCTGGACCAGTGTGTTCATGGTGACGCCGAGTTCGCGCGAGCGCGCGGTCATGTCGGCGAGCAGGTCGTCCGGCAGATCGATGACGAGCTCACCGGGGGTGAGCGCCGGGGCCGTCTCCGTGTGTGCAGGCGCGAGGAGGGTGGGCTCCTCGACACCGTCGAGGGCCTTCGCCCACGCGTCCACCGACACCTGCGGATCCTGTGCCGCCAGCCACTCGAGGTAGCTGCGGTACGGACGCGGCTGCGGCAGCGCCAGCGCGTCGCCGTCCACCGCGTACAGGGTCAGCAGATCCTGGATGAGGATCGGCAGCGACCAGCCGTCCAGCAGGATGTGGTGGTTGGTGACGGCGAACCGGTAGCGGTCCGCACCCGTCTCGACCAGCAGGAATCGCACCAGAGGCGGGGCCGTCATGTCGAACCGGTCCGTCCGGTTCGCGAGCATCAGCGCATCGAGTTCGGCGTCCCGGTCGTGCTCGGACGAGGCCGACAGGTCGACGTGCGTCCACGGCACGTCCACCCGGTCGACGACCACCTGCATGCCGGTGCCGTCGTCGCCCGCGACGAAAGCGGTGCGCAGGTTGGGGTGCCGGGCGACGAGCGATTCCGCGGCGCGGCGGAGTCGGCCGGTGTCGACGGATCCGCCCAGGTCCATGACCAGCTGGGTGGTGTACACGTCGGTGGTGGCACCGGCCAGCGACGCGTGGAACAGGAGGCCCACCTGCAGCGGGGCCAGCGACCAGACGTCGGCGAGCGCGGGGTAGTCGCTCTCGAGGGTGTCGATCCGGCTCTGGCTCAGCGGAACGAGGTCGAGGTCCGACGGCGTCCGGCCGCCGGCTCCCGGCCGCTTCGTGTGCTCGACGAGCCCTTCGAGCGCGCGCGTCCACAGGCCGGTGAGCTCCCCCACCTCGGCGTCCGTGAGGACACCCTGCGGGAAGTCGACGGTGGCCGAAAGTCGTTGTTCGCCTTCGACGTCCACGATCATCGCGTTGATGTCGAGGGCGAAGTGCACCGGCATCTCGCTGTTGCGGGTGCCGGTCAGCTCCATCGTGTCGGTGTCGGGGACCCAGCCTGCAGCCCGGAACGCGGCGGGAATCTCGCCGACCGACACGCGGCCCAGATAGTTGAAGCTGATCTGGGGGCTCGGCAGCGCCGCGAGAACCGCGCGGGTCTCGGCGTTGAGGAACCGCAGCATTCCGTAACCGATGCCGTGCTCGGGTACGCGCGCGAGTTGTTCCTTCACCGACTTGACGGCCTGACCTGCGGCCGCACCGCCGGCGAGGGCGTCACGGACGTCGACTCCGGGCGCCGACAACCGGACCGGGAACATGCTGGTGAACCAGCCCACCGTGCGGGACAGGTCGGCGCCGGGGAGCACCGTCTCCTCGCGGCCGTGGCCTTCGAGGTGCACGAGCGTGGAGGACTCGGTGATCCCGCGTTCCGCGCGCCACGCCGCGACGGCAAGCGCGAGGGCGGTGAGAAGACCGTCGTTCACGCCACCGTGGAAGGCGCGCGGCACGTCGGTCAGCAGACCGTCGGTGACGTCCGCCGGGACCTCCAGGCGGACCCGCCCGGTGGTCGAGACCGTGTCGCGGCCGTCGAGGGCGCGCGAACCGATCAGCGGGTCCGCACCGTCCAGCGTGGTGCGCCAGTAGTCCAGTTCGCCCACGCGCCGGGCACTGCGCGCGTTGTCGGCGAGGCCGTGCGCCCAGCGGCGGACCGAGGTCCCGACGGCCGGGAGCAGCGGGTCGGCCCCGGCGGCGATCTGCCCCCAGGCGGACGCGAAGTCGGGCACCAGCACTCGCCAGGACACGCCGTCCACCGCGAGGTGGTGGATCACCACGAGCAGGCGTCCCGTTCGCGGGGCGCTCTCCGCCTCCGCGGTGTCGCCGTCCGCGGCGTCCCGAGGTGCGGGTTCGGCGGAGTCCTCGGCGGGCGCGAACCAGACGAAACGCACCACACCGCCGGTCGCCGGGTCCAGCCTGTCCACGGTGCGCTCGAGGGCGTGCGCTGCCAGCGACTCGAACGTGCCGGTGCCGGGACCCTCGGTGAATTCGACGCGATCGACGAGGCGGTCGACGTCGACCGAGCCGATCGGAGCGACCTCCAGCGACCACCCGGACGGAGAGTCGTTGCGCCGCAACGACGAACGCAGGGCGTCGTGGCGATCGACGACGGCCGCCAGCGTGCGCACCAGGCGCTCGCGCTCCACCTTCGGCGGCAGCGCGAGGAGAATGGACTGGGAGTACCGGTGGAAGTCGCCACCCAGCTCCGTCATCCAGTGCACGACCGGGGTCAGCGGCATGGTGCCGATACCGGCGCCCGGCAACTCCTCGAGGACGTGCACCGTCGCCGACTCGGATGCGGACTTCGCGACCTCGGCGAGCGAGGCAACGGTCTTGCGCTCGAAGACGTCCCGGGCTGTGAACAGGACGCCGGCTTCCTTCGCGCGGGACACCAGCTGGATCGAGACGATGCTGTCGCCGCCGAGCGCGAAGAACGAGTCGCCGACACTGACGCGCGGCAGACCGAGGACCTCGGCGAACAGGCCGGCGATCGACTCCTCCATGGTGCTGCGGGGAGCCACGTACTCGCTGGACTCCGCCGCGAACGTGGGTTCGGGCAGCGCCTTCCGGTCGAGCTTGCCGCTCGCGCCGACCGGCATCTCGGCGAGCACCATGACGGCGTCGGGAACCATGTACGAGGGCACCGCGCGGCCGACGTGGACCGTCAGATCGTCGACGTCCACCGCGGAACCGGCCTCGGGAACGACGTAACCGACGAGCCGCTGCCCGAGGGAACTGTCGTGCACGACCACAACCGACTGCGCCACATGAGGATACGAGGACATCGCGGACTCGATCTCGCCCAGCTCGATCCGCAGTCCGCGCACCTTCACCTGGAAGTCGGTGCGGCCGAGGTACTCGATGCTGCCGTCGACGCGCCACTTGACGAGGTCGCCGGTGCGGTACAGGCGGGTACCCGCGGCGTCGAAAGGATTGGCCACGAAGCGTTCTGCGGTGAGCTCCGGCCTGCCCTCGTAGCCGCGGGCCACCTGGGCGCCCGCGAGATAGAGCTCTCCCGCGGATCCGATGGGTGCGGGCCGGAGGTGACCGTCGAGCACGTACGCCTCGGTGTTCCACACCGGGGTGCCGATGGGGATCGTGTGGACCGACTCCCGATCCACCTCGCTCGCGGTGGCGTGCACGGTGAACTCGGTGGGGCCGTACAGGTTGTGCAACTCGGCGCCGGACTTCGCCCGGAACGCCGCTGCGACGGCAGGCGGAAACGCTTCTCCCGCAACGAGAACGACGCGCAGGCTGACGAGTTGTTCGCGGTCGGCCTCGGAGACGAACACCGACAGCATCGACGGGACGAACGACGTCGCCGTGACGTTCTCGCGCGCGATCACGTCGGCGAGGTAGGTGGGGTCGCGATGCCCCTCGGGCGCGGCGATCACCACGCGCGACCCGGAGGCGAGTGCGGCGAACAGTTCCCAGACCGACACGTCGAACGTCGTCGGCGTCTTCTGCAGCACGACGTCGTGCGCGTCGAGGCCGTAGCGCGACGCGATCCACGTGACCTGGTTCAGGACGGCAGCGTGGCTCACCGCCACACCCTTCGGTCGCCCGGTGGACCCGGACGTGTAGATGACGTACGCCGGGTTGGCGGCCCGCAGGCCCGCAGTCCGCTCCTCGTCGCGGATCGGGCCCGCCGGAACGCCGCTCGGATCCACGGCGTCGATCTCCACGACGTCGTGATCGGCGGGGAAGACGAGACCGTCCCGCGCGACTGTGAGGATGCACAGCGGGCGGGCGCTGTCGAGCACGTACGCGGTGCGCTCGGCGGGGTGGTCGGGGTCGAGGGGCACGTATGCGGCGCCTGCCTTGACGACGGCGTACATCGCGACCATGGAGTCGAGTGAGCGGCGGATCGCGAGGGCGACCTTGGTCTCCGGACCCACGCCACGGCCGATCAGCGTCCGGGCGAGGCGGTTCACCCGCGCGTCGAACTCGGCGTAGGTGAGCTCCTCGCCCTCGAAGACGAGCGCCGTCGCGTCGGGCGTGCGCGCGACCTGGGCGTCGAACAGGTCGACGACGGTGCCCGCAGGCGGGGCCACGACGTCGCCGTTCCACCGCGTCACGACCTGCTCGTACTCCTCACCGCTCATCGTGGCCAGGTCGGACACCGAGGCGTCGTCGCCGGCGCCGAGGAAGCGCTCGAAGAAGTCGAAGAATCGGCTGTGGTGACGGTCCAGCTCGTCCGCCGAGTACAGGTTGGGGTTGGCCTCGAAGTCGATGTGGATCTTGCTGCCTGCCACACCCTGGTAGATGTTGAGCGAGAGGTCCTCGACCGGTCCGGTGGTGAGGACGTTCTGGTGCCCGGTGACCGTTCCCAGCTTGATCTCGCTGTGGAACATCATGATGTTGATCGAGGGCCCGAAGAAGCCGCGCTGCCCCTGGGGCGCGCCGGCGTCGCGGCGGATGTCCTCGTGCCGGTAGCGCTGGCGGCGCAGGGCCCCGGTGAGTTCGATCTGCACGCTCTTGACCAGCTCGGGGACGGTCATCTCCGGGGTGATCTGGAGGCGGAGCGGGACGATGTTGGACACCATTCCACCGGAGCGGCGCAACGTGGCGGTGGTGCGGGCCGACACCGGCAGGCTGAGGACGACGTCCGTCCGGTCGGTCATGTGGGCCAGGTACGCGGCGAACGCGGCCACCACGATGGGCGCGGAACTGGCGTTACTGCCGCCCAGCGCCTCGTCGAGAAGGGTGGCGGTGGACTCGGGCAGTGCTTCGGAGGAGAGTCGCGCGAACTTGCCGACCATCGCGGCACGACCGGCCAGGCTCGGGGCCTCGGGCAGGTGCGCGGTGCGTTCGGCCCAGTATTCGCGATCCTTCGCGAAGCGGTCGGAATTGCGGTACCGCTGCTCGTCCTCGACGATCCGGACCAGGTCCTCGGCGCGGCAGGCCGGCGGCTCGGCGCCCTCGACCAGTGCGGTGTAGATCTCGGCGATGCGCGCGATCAGCGCCATCGCGCCGAAGCCGTCGAGCGCGATGTGGTGAATGCGGCAGAACCAGAAGTAGTGGTTCTCGCCGACGTGGAGCAGGTAGACGACGACGAGGCGGTCCTCGAGAAGGTCGACGGGGGCGCTGTAGTTGGCCCGCATCCACTTCTCGGCGGCGTCGACGGAATCGTCCTCGCCCCGCAGGTCGACATAAGTGATGGCGTCGTCGAGCGCCTTGTCGACGTACTGGTACGGAACGCCGTCGATCTCGACGAGGCGGAGGAAGCCGGAGCCGAACTCCCGGCCGGTGCGCTTGCTGGCCTCGGTCAGGAGGTCGAGGTCGATGTCGCCGCGAAGCTCGATGTACTGGGCGATAGTGAGGGGAACGTCGCCCATCGCGTGTTGCGCGAACCAGATGCCACGCTGCGCGGCCGACAGCGGAAACGCTCCTTCCGGAGCACCGCTACTACCCGCTGCATGTCCCGACCCCAAGGGTTACTCCGTTCTCGAACGCGTGGCGACTGCCGCCTGTGTCTTTGGTGATTCGTAGCTCTCGGTCCCACGGACTGCGCCGTGGGCCGGTCTTCCGATGAACGCCATCACATGAACGGGCCTTGCCGGTTCGAAGCATCTCGCGGAACAGGGACGTGCCGAGCGCGGGAGGACCTGCGCTGATCGAAGAGTTCCACCACACTCGGAGTCGATGTCAGACGATCGTCCGAAACCCGATTGCCTGCGACGCCGAACACTCCAAGGCCCTTACATCCCGACCTACTTGCGGTGAGCGGGTTCATACGTGGCTCCGTTCTCTCATCGATCCAACAAGCGGCCACCCAATCGGTGCTCGTCATCCTCCGAGTCGAGAGCCGAGTCTACGGCCCTGGTGAAGGAACGAAACATCGTCGCGATCATCGCTTCGGCCTCCTCTCGCTCGGTGGTGACATTTTCGGTTCGTACGGTTCCGCGGCAACGCCGGGAATTACATCGGTGTCAGATCCAGTACCGTTACCGGCGCTGCTGTGACGTACCCAACCCTCGATACTTCCAGAACCAGGCCTGAATTCGATCTTCGACGCGCTCATATTCAACAGGCAGAACCACATTCCGGGCGCCGTGTCCAACCGGAACGCGGATACCGTACCGAGAGTCGGAATTTCGCTAGGTGTACAACTGTCGTATCCAGTTTCATGTTCCGCCTCCCGACTGTCCTCCATGCACGGTGCAGCCGATCAGGTGATCGACCGCGGCGTTGAACACCCACTGCCCCCCGTGACCGCAGTTTTTGCCAACCACCGTGTCTACCAAAGCCCCGAGCAGGTCTCAAAACGACGAGCACCCGAGGTTGCGCGCGGGGAATAACCGACCAGGTCCGTCGCCCGTCCATATCGAGCGGAATACTGGACGCCCGACCACTGCGCTGTGCGCATCCAGGTCGGGGCAGATCGCCCGCTGACCTGCCACGGAGAAGCGCAGGCACTACCGCGGCGAGGACGGGCGACCCAGCGAGATCGCGGCCGCATCCCAGCATCTGGAACGCGCTCCCGAAACGCTGCACCCCGGGTGTCCGATTAGTCGCATTTGCTGCGGCGCGACCAATCGGAGGCGGGCGGGAGATATCTCACATTCGCGGATACCCGGCCGTCGGCAGGTCGATCTCTCGCAGCCAGTAACAAAGGTAAGACTAACCTAATCGTTGGCGCCCAACGACACTGAGATCGGCGGAGTCGCTGCTCAGCGTCCGTGCCGCGCGAACCAGTCGAGCAGGCCGGGGTCGTCGACGGCACTGCGGTCCACCGTCCGCCCCGCGTCCGCACCCTGGAAGATTCGCTTGAGCGGCACCTCGAGTTTCTTGCCGGTGCGGGTGTGCGGGATGCCCGGCGCCTCGATGATGTCGTCGGGCACGTGCCGCGGCGATGCCTGCTCCCGGATAGCTCCGCGGATCCGCTGCTTCAGCGCGTCGTCGAGTTCCGCACCCTCCGAGAGGACCACGAACAGCGGCATCCAGTATCCGCCGTCCGCCTGGTCGACCCCGACGACGAGCGCCTCGGCAACCTCCGGGAGCTTCTCCACCACCTGGTAGATGTCGGCGCTACCCATCCGGATTCCATTGCGGTTCAACGTGGAATCGGACCTTCCGTGCATGAGGACGGTCCCGCGATCGGTGATCGTGATCCAGTCACCGTGCCGCCACACTCCGGGGAACACTTCGAAATAAGCTTCGCGGTAACGCTTTCCGTCCGGATCGTTCCAGAACGACACCGGCATGGACGGCATCGGCGCGGTGACGACGAGTTCGCCCACCTCGTCTCGCACCGGCCGGCCCGACTCGTCGAACGCCTCGACGGCGACCCCGAGGCAGGGGGCGGACAGCTCGCCAGGCCAGACCGGGACGGTGCGCGCTCCCCCGATGAACGCCGACACCACGTCGGTCCCACCGGTGATCGACACGACGGGAACGCGGCGACCGACGTTCTCCGACAGCCACAGCGACGACGCCGCAGGCAGCGTCGATCCGGTGACTCCCACCGTGCGCAGCGCGCTCAGATCGTGGTCGCGGACGGGGATCACCCCCGCCTTGTCGCACGCGAGAACGTAGCCGGGACTGGTGCCGGCCACCGTGACACCCAGTCGTGACACCAAGGCCCACAACGCATCCGGAGTCGGATGCGACGGGCTTCCGTCGTAACAGACGATCGTGGCTCCCACCAGCAGGCCCGCCGTCTGGAAGTTCCACATCATCCAACTGGGACTGGTGTACCAGAAAAATTTGTCCTCGCGGCCGATGTCGAGCTGGAGCGCCAGCGACTTCACGTGTTCGAGGAGAACACCTCCGTGACCGTGCACGATGCCCTTCGGCAGGCCGGTGGTCCCCGAGGAGAACACCACCCACAACGGGTGGTCGAACGGGACGGGAACGGGCTCGAGTGCGCGGCCCCCGGCGGTGGCCTCCGCCCAGGTGACGCCGCCGTCGACGGCGGCGTCCGCATCGAGGTGGGGCACCACCACGGTGAGGGCCGGCGACAACCCGGCGCGCAGCTCGGCCACCGCCCCCAGACGGTCGTGCTCCTTGCCCCCGAACCGGTACCCGTCCGCGGTGATCAGCGCTGCCGGCTCCAGTTGACCCAGCCGATCGAGCGCGGCCGGCGCGGAGTAGTCCTGCCCGCACGCCGCCCACACGGCGCCGAGCGACGCCGTGGCGAGGAATGCGACCACGGCCTCGGGGATGTTCGGAAGGTAGCCGACCACGCGATCCCCGACCCCGACCCCGTGCTCGCGAAGCGTCGCGGCGAGTCCCGCCACCGCGGACCGCAACTCGTCCCACCCGATCGAGACGTCGGCGCAGCCCTCACCCGCGTACAGGATCGCCGGACAGCCGGGGCGGGCATTCCGGAAGACGTGGTCGACATAGTTGAGCGTGGCCCCCGGAAACCAGACGGCGCCCGGCATCGCGGCGTCGGCGAGGGCGGGCCCGGGGTCGGTGGCGGACCGGAACTCGAAGTAGTCCCACACGCCCTGCCAGAACTCCCCCGGCGCCGCCACCGACCAGCGCCACAGCGACCGGTAGTCGTCGACCGTGACACTGTGGCGCCGCGCGACGAACGCGGCGAAATCGGTGATCACCGCGTCGCGCACGTCGGCTTCGGTGGGAACCCATTGCGGATCGGCAGCCATGGGCACCATCTTCCCCGAGAGCGCGGCCGTTCCGCGCTCTTTCGCCGCCTACCGCCGACCTCAGGCCGGCGTGTCCCGCGCCGAACCGACCTGTGAGCGGCGCAGGATCGCCTCGGCGTGACGCAGGACCGGCGCGTCCACCATCTTTCCCTCGAACGCGAACACCCCGCGCTGATCGGCGACGGCGGCGAGAACCCGCGTCGCCCAGTCGACGTCCTCTTCGGACGGCGCATACGCCTCGCGGATCACCGCGACCTGACTCGGGTGGATGGCGACCTTGACGTCGAATCCGACGGCGACGGCATCGAGTGCTTCGGCGCGGAGCCCACCCAGGTCCTTGATGTCGAGATAGACGGAGTCCAGCGCGAGCCGGTGATAACCCTTGGCAGCCAGCAGCGTCGACGACCGCACCTGGGTGGCGACGTCGCGGTAGCTGCCGTCGTCGCGGCGGCTGGAGTTGCCGCCCATCGCGGCGACGAGGTCTTCGGCCCCCCACATCACACCGATGGTGCTGGCCGCCAACGCGATCTCGGTGACCGCGAGCGCACCGAGCGGCGACTCGACCAGGGCGATCACCTCGCGCGGAGCCAGCGACAGCACCTGGTCGGCCGACTCGCACTTGGCGAGCATGAGCCGGGTGTAGCGGGTGCCGTCGAGCGCCAGCAGGTCGCGTTCGTGGTCTTCGGTGCCGACCGGGTTGACCCGCACGACGGTGCGATCGGGATCGAGCGGGGTGTCGATGAGGGCGACCCGGGCCGCTTCCTTGTCGCAGGCCGCCACCCCGTCCTCGAGGTCGAGGATCACGACGTCGGCCGCCGCGGCCGCCTTCGCGTACCGTTCGGGCCGGTCCGCCGGGCAGAACAACCAGGCGGGACCGGGCAGTTCCCAGCTCACGACGGCTTCTTCTGGACGAGGGTCTTGCGGACCGCGATCGCCACCACGTCGCCGTTCTGGTTGCGGCCGGTGTGCTCGAGCGTGACGATGCCCTCGCCGGGACGGCTCTTCGATTCGCGTTTGTCCGCGATCTTCGTCTCCGCGTACAGCGTGTCCCCGTGGAACAGCGGCTTCGGGAAACTGATCTCCGAGAACCCCAGGTTCGCGACGATGGTCCCCTGCGTCAGCTGCGCCACCGACAGTCCGACCAGTGTGGAGAGGGTGAACATCGAGTTGACGAGGCGCTCGCCGAACTGGGTGCCCTCGCTGTACGCCGCGTCCAGGTGCAGGGCCTGGGTGTTCATCGTCTGGGTCGTGAACAGGACGTTGTCGGCCTCGGTGACGGTCCGGCCGGGGCGGTGCTCGTACACCGCGCCCAGCTCGAACTCCTCGAACCACAGGCCCCGCTGGACGATTCGCCTCGGTTCAGTCGTAGCGGTCACAGGCCTGCCTCCCGCGCGATCAGCATCAACTGCACCTCGGTGGTGCCCTCGCCGATCTCCAGGATCTTGCTGTCGCGGTAGTGCCGCGCCACGGTGTACTCGTTCATGAACCCGTAGCCGCCGTGGATCTGGGTGGCGTCGCGGGCGTTGTCCATCGCCGCCTCGGAGGCGACGAGCTTGGCGATGGCGGCCTGCTTCTTGAACGGCTTGCCGGACAGCATCCGGGCGGCGGCGTCGTAGTACGCCGTGCGCGCGGTGTGGGCGCGCGCCTCCATGCGGGCGATCTTGAAGGCGATGGCCTGGTTGTGCCCGATCGGCCGCCCGAACGCCTCCCGTTCCTTGGCGTACTTGACCGACTCGTCGACGCATCCCTGGGCGGCGCCGACGCTGAGCGCGGCGATGGCGATGCGCCCCTCGTCGAGGATCCGCAGGAAGTTCGCGTACCCGCGACCGCGCTCGCCGAGGAGGTTCTCCTCCGGGACGCGCACGTCCGCGAACGTGAGCGGGTGGGTGTCGGAGGCGTTCCAGCCGACCTTGTTGTACGCCGGTTCGGCGGTGAAGCCGGGTGTCGACGTCGGCACGAGGATGGTGGAGATCTCCTTCTTGCCGTCCTTCGTCCCGGTCACCGCGGTGACGGTGACGAGCTTGGTGATGTCGGTTCCGGAGTTGGTGATGAACTGCTTGTTGCCGTTGATGATCCATTCACCGCTGTCGAACTTCGCGGTGGTCTTCGTGCCGCCCGCGTCGCTTCCGGCACCCGGCTCGGTGAGCCCGAACGCGGCCAGGCTCTTGCCGCTCGTCAGCTGCGGCAGCCACTCCTGCTTCTGCTCCTCGTTGCCGAACCGGTAGATCGGCATCGCACCCAGCGACACGCCGGCTTCCAGGGTGATCGCGACACTCTGGTCGACCTTGCCGAGTTCTTCGAGCGCCAGGCACAGGGCGAAGTAGTCGCCGCCCATTCCGCCGTACTCCTCGGGGAACGGCAGGCCGAACAGGCCCATGTCGGCCATCCCCGACACCACCTCGTACGGGAAGGAGT
This sequence comes from Rhodococcus koreensis, assembly GCF_017068375.1. Lineage (NCBI taxonomy): Bacteria > Bacillati > Actinomycetota > Actinomycetes > Mycobacteriales > Nocardiaceae > Rhodococcus > Rhodococcus koreensis. The sequence continues at coordinate 7,344,596 of NZ_CP070609.1, read as the reverse complement.
GGTTGGCGTCGTGTTCCGCCGCGACCGGTGCCACCACGTTCTTGGCGAAGTCTGCGACGGTCTTCGCCAACTGCTGGTACTCGTCCGGAAGCTGGCCGGTGGCAAGGAATTCGGTCATGACGCGTCTTCTTTCGTGTCGGTGGGGTCGGTGTGCGGGGTGACTCGGGCGAGCAGTTGGTCGACCATCACCTGGTCACCGGGCACGACGAGGATGTCGACGACGCCGTCGACGGGCGCGGTGAGCGAATGTTCCATCTTCATCGCCTCGACCACGACGAGGCTCTGGCCGGCGGTGACGTGGGCGCCGGCTTCGGCGCCGACGGCGATGACGGATCCGGGCATGGGGCTGGTGATCTCCGCCTCGCCGGCGTGGACGTCGCCGGTGCGGACACTGAGTTCGCGGACCTCACGCAGCATCGTCGTGCCGTCGGACCCGGCGAGCCAGATGTGCCCGTCGGTCTGGGCGACCCGGTAGGTCTCGCGCCTGCCGTCGATCACCACCGAGAGCGTGGACCCGTCGAGCGCCGCGGTCAGCGACAGGGTGTCGCCGTCCTCGACCTGTGCGGTGGCCTCGGACGGGCTGCCCGTGATTCGCACGTGGTCGGTGCGGGTGGGCGAGGACAACCGGATGCTGGTGGGTGCGGGCGTCCCGACCCGCCAGCCGCTCGGAACGTCCCACGGGTCGGCCTGCGCCCCCACGGGCCAGCGCTGCAACCACCGGAACGCCGCGGCGGCGATCAGGGCGCCGTCGGTGGCCTCCGCGGCGACGAAGTCCTCGAGCCGCCGATCGAGCAGACCGGTGTCGAGATCGCCCGCCACCACGTCCGGGTCGGCGAGCAGGAAGCGCGCGAACTCGATGTTGGTGACCACTCCCAGCACACCCGTGCCGGCCAGGGCGCGGTCCAGTTTCCGCAGCGCGGCGGCGCGGTCGTCGGCATGGGCGATGACCTTCGCCAGCATCGGGTCGTAATCGCTGCCCACCACCGTGCCCGGCTGCAACCCGGAATCGACGCGGACACCGGGGCCTGCGGGTTCGACCACGTCGGCGACGAGTCCACCGGTGGGCAGGAAGCCGCGGCTCGGGTCCTCGGCGTAGACGCGGGCTTCGATGGCGTGACCGGTGAGGGTGACGTCGTCCTGGGTGAACCCGAGCGGCTCACCGGCGGCGACCCGCACCTGCCACTCGACGAGGTCGAGGCCCGTCACGAGTTCGGTGACCGGGTGCTCGACCTGCAACCGGGTGTTCATCTCCATGAAGAAGAACTCGTCAGGCTTGTCGGCGGAGACGATGAACTCGACCGTTCCCGCACCGGAGTAGTCGACGCTGCGCGCGGTGTTGCAGGCGGCCTCGCCGATCCGGGCGCGGGTCGCCTCGTCCAGCAGCGGCGACGGCGCCTCCTCGATGACCTTCTGGTGCCTGCGCTGCAGACTGCATTCGCGCTCCCCGAGGTGGACGACGTTGCCGTGCCCGTCCGCGAGGATCTGCACCTCGATGTGCCGGGGGCGCAGCACGAATCGCTCGAGGAACAGGGTGTCGTCGCCGAACGCCGACGCCGCCTCACGCCGCGCGCTGCGCAGCGCCTCGGCCAGCGCGCCCGGCTCCTCCACCAGGCGCATGCCCTTGCCGCCGCCGCCCGCCGAGGGTTTGACGAGCACCGGGTATCCGATGTCGCCTGCGGCCGCGATCAGTTCGTCGTCGGACAGGCCGGGCCGGGCGATGCCGGGGACGACCGGAACGTCGAACTTCGCCACCGCGTTCTTGGCGGTGATCTTGTCGCCCATCACCTCGATGGCGTGAGCGGACGGGCCGAGGAACGCGATCCCCGCATCCGCGCACGCGCCGGCGAACTTGGAGTTCTCCGACAGGAACCCGTACCCGGGATGGATGCCCTGCGCGCCGGTGGCGCGGGCCGCCTCGATCACCTTCTCGATGACGAGGTAACTCTCCCGCGCCGCGGCCGGGCCGAGCAGCACCGCGGTGTCGGCCTCGCGGACGTGCCGCGCGTCCCGGTCCGCCTCGCTGAAGACGGCGACGGAACGGATGCCCATGGCCCGCAGCGTGCGGATCACGCGCACCGCGATCTCGCCGCGGTTGGCCACCAGGACGGTATCGATCCGAGTCATTTCAGTCATTCCACTCACATCCGGAAAACGCCGTAGGAGACCGGCTCGACCGGTGCGTTCGCACACACCGAGAGCGCCAGTCCGAGAACAGTTCTGGTATCGGCGGGGTCGATGATGCCGTCGTCCCACAGCCGCGCGGTCGAGTAGTACGGGTTGCCCTGCGCCTCGTACTGCTCGCGGATCGGCGCCTTGAACGCCTCCTCGTCCTCGGCCGACCAGGGGTTGCCCGCGCTGTCGAGTTGTTCGCTGCGCACCGTCGAGAGCACCGACGCCGCCTGCTCCCCGCCCATCACGGAGATCCGGGCGTTCGGCCACATCCACAGGAACCGCGGCGAGTACGCCCGCCCGCACATCGAGTAGTTGCCCGCCCCGTAGGAGCCGCCGATCACGACGGTCAGTTTCGGCACCCGCGCACACGCCACCGCGGTCACCATCTTCGCGCCGTGCTTGGCGATGCCGCCGGCCTCGTAGTCGCGACCGACCATGAAACCGGCGATGTTCTGCAGGAACAGCAGCGGAATCTTGCGCTTGTCGCACAGCTCGATGAAATGCGCACCCTTCATCGCGGACTCGGCGAACAGCACACCGTTGTTGGCGATAATGCCGACCGGGTGGCCCTCGATGTGCGCGAAACCGGTGACCAGGGTCTTGCCGTACTCGGCCTTGAACTCCTGGAATTCACTGCCGTCGACGATGCGGTCGATGACCTCGTGGACGTCGTAGGGGGTGCGCGGGTCGGTGGGGACCACGTCGTACAGGTCGGTCTGCGGCGCCGTCGCAGGGACGGCGCTGATCACGTCCCACGGACGCTCGGCGCGCGGGCCGAGGGTCGCGACGATGTTCCGCACGATCCGCAACGCGTCCTGGTCGTCCTCCGCGAGGTGGTCGGTGACACCGGAAACCTTCGAATGCAGGTCGCCGCCGCCGAGTTCCTCGGCCGTCACGACCTCACCGGTCGCCGCCTTCACCAGCGGCGGGCCGCCCAGGAAGATGGTGCCCTGGTTGCGGACGATGACCGCCTCGTCGCTCATCGCTGGCACGTAGGCGCCGCCCGCGGTGCAGGAGCCGAGGACCGCCGCGATCTGCGGGATACCCTGCGCGCTCATCGTGGCCTGGTTGTAGAAGATGCGCCCGAAGTGCTCGCGGTCGGGGAACACCTCGTCCTGCCTGGGCAGGAACGCGCCGCCGGAGTCGACGAGGTAGATGCAGGGAAGCTGGTTCTGCAGCGCGATCTCCTGCGCCCGCAGGTGCTTCTTCACCGTCATCGGGTAGTAGGTGCCGCCCTTGACGGTCGCGTCGTTGGCGACGATCACGCATTCCCGGCCGGACACCCGGCCGATGCCGGCGATGACGCCCGCACCGGGGCACTCGTCGTCGTACAGGCCGTTCGCCGCCAGCGGCGAGATCTCCAGGAACGGGCTGCCGGGATCGAGCAGCGTGTCCACCCGATCGCGGGGCAGCAGCTTGCCTCGGCTCACGTGCCGCTCGCGCGACTTCTCGCTGCCGCCGAGCGCGGCCACGGCCAGCCGCGACTTCAGCTCGTCGACCAATTTCGTGTGCTCTGCCCGGTAGCCCTCCCGTGCAGTGATTCCGCCCAGTGCCATCCTGCCGCCTTCTTTTCTTGACGCCCGTGCCGAGTGAGTTAATGCTCGATAACTGAAACTAAGATAACTGTGATTAACTGAGTTGTCCAGACCGCACCCCGGAAAGAGCAAGGCGATGACTGCAGACGTCGACGACACCGAAGCGACGACCCCGACCATCGACGGTGCCCCGATCACGCGCCGCGAGCAGATGAAGGCGGATCGCCGCCGCCAGCTGCTCGACGCCGCCGCCCGCCTCATCGCCGAACGGGGCTTCCTCGGAGTCCGCCTCGAGGACCTCGGCTCCGCGGCGGGAATCAGCGGCCCCGCCGTGTACCGGCACTTCCCCAACAAGGACGCCGTCCTCGTCGAACTGCTCGTCGGGATCAGCACCCGGCTGTTCGAAGGCGGGTCGCTCGTCGCCGCGGAGGCAACATCCCCGGACGCGGCGCTGGAAGGTCTGATCGATTTCCATCTCGACTTCGCACTCGGGGAACCCGACCTCATTCGCATCCAGGACCGAGACCTGGAGAGCCTGCCCGCCGACGCGCGCCGGGAGGTCCGGCTGACGCAGCGGCGTTACGTGGAGATCTGGGTGAAGGTGCTTCTGCAGGTGGATTCGTCGCTGGACGAGACGGATGCCCGCACCAAGGCGCACGCCACGTTCGGGCTCATCAACTCGACCCCGCACAGCGCCGACCCCGCCACCCCGTCGCGCACCCGGAAAGTGCTGCGCGACATGACGTTCTCATGCCTGCGGCCCGTGAGTACTTCTTAACCGCGGGCGGTTGAGAAGTACTCACGGGCCGCAAGGCACTGTCGGGTGGTTACACCCTGTTCTTGCTCGTCATCGCGGTGTATCCGAGCGACAGCACGGCCGCTGCGGCAATGCTGATGATCCACCGGATCCAGTCGATCCCTCCGGTGTTCCCCTTGCCGAGGAGCCCCTCCCACACCCAGTACCCGATCAGCGCACCGATGATGCCGAGGACGACGGTGATGACCCACCCCATCGCCTGCTTTCCCGGAATCACGAGACGCGCCAGAACGCCGATGACCGCACCGAAGATGATGGTGCCGATGATGTTGCCGACCATGGCCCTTGTCCTCTCAACACGCAATTCATGGTGCGAGCGGAAGGTCACCGCTCATTTCGAACATAACCACCTGGACAGCTGTTCGACAGGGCTTCGGCAAATCGTTGCCAAAAGGTTCACGCGGTGTACCACCGCGAATCCCCCGGTTCAGCGGATGCCCTGCCGTCGCAGCGCCACGGACACGGCCGCGGCCCGGGTGTCGACACCGAGCTTCGAGTAGATGTGCGCGAGGTGCGTCTTGACCGTCGCCTCGCTGATGAACAGGGCTTTGCCGAGTTCCTTGTTGGTCATCCCCTTGGCCAGCAGGGTCAGCAATTCGGCCTCCCGCGGCGTGAGAGCCTCCTCGGGGCGCTGCATCTGCTGCAGCAGGCGCGACGCGACGGGCGGCGACAGCACACTCTGGCCGGCCGCCGCGCCGCGGACGGCGGCGAAGATCTCCTGGGGCGTCGAATCCTTCAGGAGGTACCCGATGGCACCGGCGTCGATGGCGCGGACGACGTCGGCGTCCGTGTCGTACGTCGTGAACACCAGCACCGGCAGGTCCCGGTCGACCTGCCGGATCCGGCGGATGGCCTCCACCCCGTCGATGCCGGATCCGAGGGCCAGATCCATCGTCACGAGCCGCGGCCGGCGGGTGGTCACGGCGTCGACCGCCTCCTCGCCCGTGCCCGCCTCGGCGATCACCTCGATGTCGGGCTGGGAGTCGAGCAGCGCCCGCAGTCCGGCGCGCACGACCGCGTGATCATCGACCAGCAGCACGGTCACGGTCGTCATGCCGAGGTTCCTCTCGCGCACGGTATCTGTGCGGCCACCACGGTGCCCTCGCCCGGTGCGCTCTCGACGGTGAACGTGCCGCCCAGTTGCTCGACGCGGCTGCGCATCGCACGCAGGCCGTATCCGCCGCGGTCCGAGGGAGGTCCGCTGGGTGCGGGGTCGAAACCGGCGCCGTCGTCGTAGATGTCGAGTGCGACGGCGTCCGGAAGGTACGTCAGGGTGACACCGACGGTGTCGGCCCGTGCGTGCCGGGTGATGTTGGAGACGGCGCTCTGGGTGATCCGCAGCAGCGCGTGCGCCACCTCCGCAGGAATCGCGATCGGAGTGCCCACGATCCGGAGTTCCGCCCGGGGGTGGTGGGTACGCGCGGCGGCGAGCAGTGCCGCGTCGAGCGGCTGGGATTCCAGGTTGGGCGCTGCGAGATGGTGCACGAGACTGCGGGTTTCCGCCAGGTTCTCGCGCAGCGTTCCGGTCGCCACACGGACGTCCTCGCGGGCCCGCGCCTCCGCCCGCGGATCTGCCTGCGCCCAGATCTGCTCGGCGGCCTCGAGCCGGAGGAGACTGCTCGTCAGTCCTTGCGTCACGGTGTCGTGGATCTCGCGGGCCAGTCGTTCGCGTTCGGCGAGGACCCCCGCCTCCCGCTCGGTCTCCGCGAGCCGGGACCGTGTCTCCGCCACCTGACGGAGCAGCCGCACCCGTTCCCGGCCATCCCGCTCGATCTGGCTGTACGCCATGACGATCAGCGCGCCGGTGCACAGCGGTCCCACCAGCACCGCCCACTCGGTGCGCCCGGAGAACGTGAAGAACGCCAGCGACGTGAGGACGGCGAGAACACCGACGACGGGATACGCGATACGGCTCGGGTAGGCCCTCGTGCAGAGGAAGAACATGGGAAACGCGCACCACGCGAAACTCGGCGCGAGCCAGACGAGTACCGCCCACGTCGTCAGCACCGGCCACACCCACGGTTCCCACGCGCCGCCCCGCCGCGCCACCACCACGGTCGACGTGTACAGCGCGGCGAGCGCCGCGATCAACGCGACCACGACGACGAACTGCCCGCTGACACCGTGGTACGTGAGGTACCGCGCCGTCGACGTCGCGAGGAGAACGTAGAAGGAGACATGGATGGCCGTACCGAGCGGGCCGCGCAGACTCTCGCCGGCCGACCTGTCCACTCCGTCCACGGGTCCAGTCACGTCTGTGGATCCTACGGACGTGCGGCAGGTCGTGGATCCACCGTTCGGATGATCTACCCCCGCCGGACGGATGAGCCCGGGAGCGCCGTCGGCCCGATGCGGTCACCGGCGCTTGCGGGCCAGGCTGGTCACGTCAGCTCGTCACTCCCTTGAAAGGCCTTCCGATGCGCACCTTCCACCGACTGCCCCGCATTCTGGCGATCACCGTCCCGCTGGCCGCGATCGTCGCAACCGCCGCGTGCGGCGCTTCCACGACGGACGAGGCGACGGCGGCGTCCACTCCGGTCGCGACGGCCGCCGCACCCGCCCCGGTCGACGGCGCGGACGGCCTGGTCAGCCAGAACCGTCTCGGTGTCGGGGCGGCGCAGACCGCCGCGCAGGCGGCGCTCGCGAAGTGCCAGGCCGACGGACTCGGCTTCGTCACCGTGTCGGTGGTCGACCGCAACGGCAACGTGCAGGCCATGCTGCGGGGGGACAACGCCGCGCAGCACACCGTGAAGGCGGCCCGGCAGAAGGCGTACACCGCCGCCGCGTTCGGCGCGAACACCAGCGACCTGAGCGAACGCGCCAAGGGCGACGGCGCGACGGTCGCCGACCTTCCAGGCACGTTGTTCCTGGCGGGCGGCGTGAGTGTGAAATCGGCGAGCGGGTCGATCGCGGGTATCGGCGTCGGCGGCGCCCCCGACGGAATGCGGGATCAGGCCTGCGCGGCGGCCGGTCTCGACGCGATCGCCGGCGCCCTGGGTTGAAGAGCCGCTCCCGTGTCGACTCCCGAACTCGAGCACGCACTGTTCGACGCCGTCGCCCGTGACGACGCGTCGGCGGTGCGCGCGCTGCTCGACGCCGGAGCCGACGTGAACGCGAAGAACGCCCGCGAGGACTCGGCGTTCCTGTACGCGGGCGCGGAGGGGCTGAACGAGATTCTCGCGCTCACCCTCGACCACGGCGCCGACGTGACCAGCATTAACCGGTTCGGCGGAACCGCGCTGATCCCGGCGGCCGAGCACGGCCACGTCGAGACCGTGCGGATGCTGATCGACGCGGGTGTTCCGGTGAACCATGTCAACGATCCGGGCTGGACGGCACTGCTCGAGGCCGTGGTCTACGGCGACGGCTCCGCCCGCTACCAGGACGTCGTCCGACTGCTCCTCGACGCGGGCGCCGATCCGGCCATCGAGGATGCCGACGGCCGGACGGCACTGCAGCACGCGGAGCGACGCGGGCAGGATGCCGTCGCGGCGCTGCTGCGGACCGGGTGACCGGTGCGGGTCAGGTGTGCCCGATCAGGTCGAGGGACTGCTCACGCATCTCGACCTTGCGCACCTTGCCCGTCACGGTCATCGGAAACTCGTCGACGACGTGCACGTACTTCGGGATCTTGTAGTGGGCCAGCTTGCCGGTGCAGAATTCGCGCACCTTCGCCGCGTCCAGAGGTTCGGTGTCTTCCTTCATCCGCACCCACACCATCAGTTCCTCGCCGTACTTCGCGTCCGGCACGCCGATCACCTGCGCGTCGAGGATGTCGGGATGGGTGTACAGGAACTCCTCGATCTCCCGGGGGTAGACGTTCTCGCCGCCGCGGATCACCATGTCCTTGATCCGCCCGGTGATCGCGACGTACCCGTCGGAGTCCATCACACCGATGTCGCCGGTGTGCATCCACCGTCCGGCGTCGATCGCTTCCGCAGTCTTCTCCGGGTTGTTCCAGTACCCGAGCATCACCGAGTACCCGCGAGTGCACAGCTCCCCCGGCTCGCCCCGCGGAACGGTCAATCCTGTTGCCGGATCGACGATCTTGACCTCGAGATGTGGGCCGACCCGGCCGACGGTGGAGACCTTCTGGTCGATGGTGTCGTCCGACCGCGTCTGCAGCGACACCGGCGACGTCTCGGTCATCCCGTAGCAGATGGAGACCTCGGCCATCCCCATCAGTTCGATGACGTGCTTCATCACCTCGACCGGGCAGGGCGATCCGGCCATGATTCCGGTCCGCAGACTGGACAGGTCGAAGGACTCGAAGTCGTGCTCGGCGAGTTCGGCGATGAACATCGTCGGCACCCCGTACAGCGACGTGCACTTCTCCGCCTCGACGGCCTGCAGCGTCGCCTTCGGATCGAACGAGGGACCCGGAATCACCATGGTCGCGCCGTGACTCGTGCACGCGAGGTTTCCCATGACCATGCCGAAGCAGTGGTAGAACGGCACCGGGATGCAGACGCGGTCGTTCTCGGTGTAGTGGCACAGCTCGCCGACGAAGTACCCGTTGTTGAGGATGTTGTGGTGGCTGAGCGTCGCCCCCTTCGGGAACCCGGTTGTCCCCGAGGTGTATTGGATGTTGATCGGGTCGTCGGGTGACAGCGCGGCCTGCGCCGCGCGCAGCCGGGCCGGATCCGCGGCATGCGCGGCCATGCCGTCCGACGCCAGCCTGCTCCACTCGGCACTCCCGAGCAGCACGACCACCTCGAGATCGCCGCACTCGGGCCGGACCTCCTCGATCATCGCCGCGTAGTCCGATGACTTGAACTGCGGAGCCGACACGAGCAGCCGGACACCAGCCTGGTCGAGCACGTACTTCAATTCGTGCGCCCGGTAGGCGGGGTTGATGTTGACGAGGATCGCGCCGATCTTCGCGGTCGCGTACTGGATCAGCGTCCATTCCGGGCAGTTCGGCGCCCAGATCCCGACCCGGTCGCCCTTCGCGATGCCCCGCTTCAGCAACCCCGCCGCCACGGCGTCGACGTCCCGCTTCAGTTCGGCGTACGTCCACCGCCGCCCCGACGGCCGGTCGACCAGGGCGTCACGATCGGCGTGGGCCGCCACGGTCCGGTCGAAGTTGTCTCCAATGGTGTCGCCGAGCATCGGGGCGTCCCACACGCCGTGGGTGTAGCTGGGAAGCGGGGTTGTCATCACTCTTCCTCTCCAGGAACCCGTTCGGGCGCCTACGGGACGGGCAGACCGGAAGGCCCTTCCGCGGTCGAACTTACTCTTGGTTGTTGTGATCCAGGGCATACTGCACGGCGAGGGGTGCCGGTAACTGTGCGAAGTCCGGACACCCCTCGCCTGCGGGGTCAGAGCGCGTCGTCTTTCGTTTCCACCAGGGCCTTCGTGCACAGCAGGCTCACCACACCGAGGACGGCGAGCAACACGCCGATCGCGGCACTGCCGTACGCGGACGCCAGGGGCGCGGCGATCAGCGGCGGCACCGCGCCGCCGAGCACGCCGGCGAGGTTGTAGCCGAGGCCCGCGCCGGTGTAGCGGTACCGCGTCTGGAACATTTCCGGAAGCAGGGCGCCGCAGGGACCGTAGGCGATCCCGAAGATGGCGAGCGTGACCATCACGCCGATCGTGAACGCGACGGGCGAACCGGTGTCCAGCAGCGGGAACAGCGCGAGCGCCCACACGACGGCCAGGCCGCAGGAGATCATGATGACCCGTCGACGTCCGATCCGGTCCGAGTACAGCGCCGAGACGACGATGGTGAATCCGAAGACCACCGCCGAGGCGATCCCGACCGTCAGCACGAACGGGCGGCTGAACCCGAGGGTCTTGGTGCCGTAGCTGGTGAGAAACGCCGTCCCCATGTAGAAGAACGCGAACAGGGTGGCCAGCGCGCCGGCCGAGAGGAGGATCTCCTTGGTCTGGAACCGCCAGGCGTCCATCAGCGGGAGGGTCCGCGGGGCCGCATCCGCACGGTCTGCCTGCTGAGCGGCGCGGAACACCGGCGTCTCCTCGATCGCCAGGCGCATGTAGAGACCGATGCCGACCAGGACGGCACTGAACAGGAACGGAATCCGCCACCCGTAGTCGAGGAAGACCTCGTTGGTGTCGCCCAGCAGGCTGCCGGTGACGAGGAACGTGGCGCTGGAGAGGATGAAGGCCACCGCGGGCCCGAGTTGCGGGAACATCGCGTAGAGGCCGCGTTTGCCCGGCGGTGCGTACTCCGCCGTCAGCAGCGTGGCGCCCGCCCACTCGCCGCCGACGGCGAATCCCTGCCCGAAACGCAGCAGCACCAACAGAATCGGGGCCGCGACGCCGATCGTCGCGGCGCCGGGCAGCAGGCCGATGAGGAAGGTCGAGACGCCCATCAGGATGAGCGTGGAGATCAGGGTCTTCTTCCGCCCGATCCGGTCACCGTAATGGCCGAACAGCATCGCACCCACCGGCCTGGCGACGAAGGCCACGGCGAAGGTCGCGAAGGAGGCGACGGTGCCTGCGGTGGAGCCGAGTGCGGGAAAGAACACCGTGGGGAACACCAGTGCTGCGGCGGTGCCGTAGATGAAGAAGTCGTAGAACTCGATGGTCGTGCCGATGCCACTGGCAATGGCCACCTTGCGGACGCTGGTACCGCCCTGTCGCACCGGCGTGGGGGCGTGGGGGGCGCCCGCACCCGAGTTGGAGACTGTGGTCACTCGATTCCTCCGTGGTCCGTGGGGAACACCCTGGTGGGCGTATCCCGGATGAGAGGAAAAGTAGTGATCCGGCTCACTGCGTCACCACCCCCGAATGGGGGGGGTGGTGACGCGGCTCACGTCACTCGGTGGCGCCGGACGCGCCGATCAGCTCCCTGCGCAGCTCGGTCCACACGGTGGCGTAGGAGTCGATCACGGGCTCCGAGATCCACTTCGTCTCCCCCGCAGCAACTTTCGCGAGAGCATCGGCGAACAGGTCCTGGTAGCGGGACAACCGGGGCACGAACGCCGACAGGTCGTCGAACACGACCGACGCGCGACGGTCCAGGTCCGCCAGCTGATCGGCGTCGGCCGTGTCGATGAGTCCGACGAACTCCTCGTGGAACGGCACGAAGCTCTCGTACACCTCGGCGATGGAATCCTCGTCGATGGACACCCGCTCGGCGTCGAGCTGGTCCTCGAGCTCCGACAGCCCGGCGCCGGTGAGCGCGATCCGGCCGTCCGAGGCCTCCTGCGCCTTGCCCTGGGTCAGCAGCGCGTCGTACGCGGCCTGCGCGGACGCGGCGCTCACACCGAGATGTTCGGCGAGTACCGCCGCGCTGACCTGCTCTTTCAACCGGACCGCCTGCAGCAGGGCCAATTCGTCCACATTGCCAGCGAAGGCCATAGATCTCTCCTCGTCACACCCCGTCCAGGGCGGTTCTCCGCAGGCCCGGTCGGACCTGCCGCCCTTTAGATAACACGACTACAGTTCGAGGATCTCCGAGGGGGCTGCCAGCGCATCCGCGCGGGAAGTGTCCTTCAGCTCCACTCCGGACCGGCCCAGTTTCCGGGCGCCGGACACCAGGCCCGCCACGACGCGGGCGGCGAGTTCGTAGCCGAGCCCCTCGGGTGGGTGGATGTTGGACACGCAGTTCCGGTCGGCGTCGGTGCGTCCGGGGCGCGGGAGGTGCGTGAGGTAGACGCCGACGCTGTCGGCCACCGACAGTCCCGGCCGCTCGCCGATCAGCAGGACGAGCGTCTGCACACCCAGGGCCTGCGCGATGTGGTCGCCGAGCGCCACCCGGGCCTGGGTCGCGATCACCGGCGGCGCCAGCGAGTACGTGCCGCCGAACTCGTCGACCAGCGCGGACAGCAGGGACACCCCGTGATCGGTGAGCGCGCGGGGCGACAACCCGTCGGCGAGGACGAATCCCACCTCGGCCGTTCCCGCGGGGACACCGGACAGATCTGCCGGCGTGCGACCCAGGTCGGGCCGGCGCAGGTATTCGCTCCGGTCCGACGCTTTGCTCGTGACGATCACCGGTCTTCCCAGGCCCACGGCCTCGACCTGTTCGGCCAGTGCCTGCGCGTCGAGCGGCTGGTGGACGGCGTCGCGGGCCGCGGCGTGCGCCGACCGGAACTCGAGGACGCGCTGCGTCGGCAGCGCGTCTCCGGTGCGGCCGAGGCCGATACGCGCCTGCGTCGTGGCTCGCAGTTCCGCCCAGAAGTCTTGTGCGACAGGATCGGTCATCGTGCCCCCGTCAGCGCTCGAAGCGGCGACGCCGCGGCGTCGACCGGCAGCACACGACCGGCGTCGTCGACCATGCCGAGACGGCGCATCCAGTCCTCGAATTCCGGTGCGGGCCTGAGTCCGAGCACTTGGCGCGCGTACAGCGCGTCGTGGAACGACAGACTCTGATAGCCGAGCATGACGTCGTCCGCGCCCGGCACCGCGATGACGAAGGCCGCGCCCGCCACACCGAGCAGGGTGAGCAGCGTGTCCATGTCGTCCTGGTCGGCCTCGGCGTGGTTGGTGTAACAGACGTCGACACCCATCGGCAGGCCCAGTAGTTTCCCGCAGAAATGGTCCTCGAGTCCGGCCCTGATGATCTGCTTGCCGTCGTACAGGTACTCGGGTCCGATGAACCCGACCACCGTGTTGATCAGCAGCGGTTCGAGGTCGCGGGCCACCGCATACGCCCTGGTCTCCAGGGTCTGCTGGTCGACGGGCCTGCCACCCGTGCCGAGGTGCGCCCCGGCGCTCAGGGCCGACCCCTGCCCCGTTTCCAGATACATCACGTTGTCGCCGACGGTGCCGCGTTTCAGCGACCGGCCTGCCTCGTTCGCCTGCCGCAGCAGCGAGATGTCGACGCCGAAACTGGAATTGGCGCCCTGTGTTCCGGCGATCGACTGGAACACCAGGTCGACGGGTACGCCGTCCTCGATCAGGCCCATCGTGGTGGTCACATGCGACAGCACGCACGACTGCGCCGGAATGTCGAAGCGCTGACGGATGTCGTCGAGCAGGTGCAGCAGTTCCGCGGTGGCGTGCGGCGAATCGGTGGCCGGGTTGATGCCGATGACGGCGTCACCGCAGCCGAGCAGCAGCCCGTCGAGCGTGGCGGCCGCGATCCCGCGGGGGTCGTCGGTGGGATGGTTGGGCTGCAACCGGGTTCCCAGGTGCCCGGGTACGCCGAGCGTCGTGCGGAACCCCGCGGTGACGGTGACGGCCCGTGCGACCGCGATGAGGTCCTGGTTGCGCATGATCTTGCTGACTGCCGCGACCATCTCCGGTGTCAGCCCCGGGGCGACGCGGCGGAACGTCTCGGCCGCGCCGTCCCGCGCCGCGACGTCCAGCAACCAGTCGCGCAGGCCGCCGACGGTGAGGTGGGAGATCTCGCCGAACGCGACCCGGTCGTGCGAGTCGATGATGAGCCTCGTGACCTCGTCGTCCTCGTAAGGCACCACGAGTTCGTTCAGGAACGTGCCGAGCGGGACATCGGCCAGCGCCCACTGCGCGGCGGCGCGTTCGGCGTCGGACGACGCCGCGCACCCGGCGAGTTCGTCCCCGCTGCGCAGCGGTGTCGCCTTGGCCATGAGGTCGACGAGACCGTCGAACGTGTACCCGGTTCCTGCGACTCCGTGACTGTAGGTGGTCATTCGAGTTCTTCCTCCGCCTTTGCAAGAACAGCAAACTCCTCGTCGGGCGAATTGGCAACGAGGTGATGGCGGCTGTACAGGCCGAAGTACGCCATGAAGGCCGCGAACGCGATCAGCGTCCACAGTGCGGCGACCGGATCGACGAGGAACGTGGCGATCACCGCGGCGGCCGCGATGACCAGCGCGAACGATGTGGTGACGATGCCGCCGGGTGTGCGGTACGGCCGCTTCATCTCCGGCTCGCGCCTGCGGAGGACGATGTGGCTGACCATCATCAGCACGTAGCTGACGGCCGCGCCGAACACGGCCATGTTCAGCAGCATCGCGCCTTCACCGGTGAGCGAGAGTGCGAACCCGATGACACCCGGGACGATGAGTGCGAGCGTGGGCGCTTTCCGCGAGTTGGTGACCGACAGGTTCGTCGGCAGGTAACCGGCGCGGGACAGCGCGAACGTCTGCCGCGAGTAGGCGTACATGATCGAGAAGAAGCTGGCGACGAGGCCGGCCAGGCCGATGTAGTTGACGACCTTCGCCGCGGTTCCGTCACCGAGCGCCTCGACCAGCGGATTCCCGGACGTCGACAGGCTCTCGGCACCCAGTGCTCCCGTCGCGAGGAACAGGACCGTGGCCCCCGTGACGATGAGGATGAGCATGCTGATGATGATTCCGCGCGGTACGTTCTTCTCCGGCTCGCGTGCCTCTTCGGCGGCCAGCGGCACGCCTTCGACGGCGAGGAAGAACCAGATGGCGAACGGGACGGCCGCCCAGATGCCGAAAGCGCCGAACGGCAGGAAACTCGATGCCCCCGCCGCATCGGTCGGGGCGATGTCGGTGAGGTTGCCCGCGTCGAACAGCCCGATCGCGGAGACCGCGAAGATCACGAGCCCGACGAGTGCGATCGCCGTGATGACGAACATGGCTTTGAGCGCCTCGCCGGCGCCGGTCAGGTGGATTCCGATGAAGATCGCGTAGACCGCCAGGTACACCCACCACCCGTCGGTGATGCCGAACAGGTTCAGTGATTCGACGTAGCTGCCGATGAACGTCGCGATGGCGGCGGGCGCGATCGCGTATTCGATGAGAATGGCGGTGCCGGTGGCGAATCCGCCCCACGGTCCGAGCGCCCGGCGGGCGAACGTGTAACCGCCGCCCGCGGCGGGCAGGGCGGAGGACATCTCGGCCATCCCCAGCACCATGGCCAGGTACATGCCCGCGATGACGACGCCGGCGATCAGCAGTCCGCCGAATCCGCCCTCGGCCAGCCCGTTGTTCCATCCGGCGTAGTCGCCGGAGATCACGTAGCTGACGCCGAGGCCTGCGAGCAGCACCCAGCCCGCCGAACCCTTTCGGAGCGTGCGTTTTTCCAGATAGCTGTTGTCTTCGGAGTGGAAGTCGGCAGCATCGTGGTGTTTACCGGTTCCGGAATTCTTGGATGGTTCTACGAGTGACATTCCGTCCCCTACGTCGATCCGAATGTTGCCTCGCCGGCGCCGCGCGAGAGCGGTGCCGAACGGCCGAGGCCAATGGTGAATGAGCTGTGTACACGTCGTGTCAGCAAAACGTGACCACGACGTAAAAACCGCGGTCGCAGTGAACTTCGGGCGCTAGGGGCCCGGGCGGCGAGCGGGCACGGGACATGCGTCGACGGCTTCGGCGACCACTTGCGGTTCGGGTGAGGGTGCGGGTCTCCAGCCCTGCTCCCACCGCTCGCCCACGATGACGTCCTCCGCGGCGAGGCTGGTGTTCTCCTCCGGGGTGAAGGCACGCGCACGGCTGAGGAAGCGCATGCCTTCCGGGCTTTCGAGGCTGAAGCCCGAACCGCGACCGGGCACCACGTCGAGCACCAGCTGGGTGTGCTTCCACGCCTCGAACTGCGAACCGGAGATCCACACGGGCAGGGCATCGGCACCCTCGGGCCGGGTGGACGGGGTCTCCCCCACCCCGAGACGCAGGTCGAGGACACCGAGCAGCACGTCGCGGTCGCCGACGATGAATTCGCCGTCGGGGTAACACATCGGCGCGGACCCGTCGCAGCATCCGCCGGATTGATGCATCATCAGCGCCCCGTGGGTACCGCCGAGGCGGCGGAGAAGCTCCACCGCCCCGGCGGTTGCCTTCAGGCGCTGAGGCGCCCGGGCTGCGTCCATCAGAAGAAGCCCTGAGCCTTCTGGGCGTAGCTGACCAGCAGGTTCTTCGTCTGCTGGTAGTGCTCGAGCATCATCAGGTGGTTCTCGCGGCCGATGCCGGACTGCTTGTAGCCACCGAACGCGGCGTGCGCCGGGTACTGGTGGTACGTGTTGGTCCACACGCGGCCGGCCTGGATGTCGCGGCCCGCCCGGTAGGCGACGCCGCCGTCGCGGGACCACACGCCGGCGCCGAGGCCGTACAGCGTGTCGTTCGCGATCTCGATGGCCTGGTCGTAATCCTTGAATGACGTGACCGACACGACGGGACCGAAGATCTCCTCCTGGAAGATCCGCATTTTGTTCTGACCGGTGAAGATGGTCGGCTGCACGTAGTAGCCGCCGGACAGGTCGCCGCCGAGTTCGGCGCGCTCACCACCGGTGATCACCTTCGCACCCTCGCCCTTGCCGATCTCGATGTACGACAGGATCTTCTCGAGCTGATCGTTGGAGGCCTGCGCGCCGATCATCGTGTCGGTGTCGAGCGGGTCGCCCTGGCGGACGGCCTTGGTGCGGATGGCCGCCATCGCGAGGAACTCGTCGAAGATGTCCTCCTGGATCAGCGACCGCGACGGGCAGGTGCACACCTCACCCTGGTTGAGGGCGAACATCGTGAAGCCCTCGAGCGCCTTGTCCTGGTAGTCGTCGTTGGACGACAGCACGTCGGAGAAGAAGATGTTGGGGCTCTTGCCGCCGAGTTCGAGGGTGACGGGGATCAGGTTCTGGGACGCGTACTGCATGATGAGCCGGCCGGTGGTGGTCTCACCGGTGAACGCGATCTTCCGGATCCGCGGGCTCGAGGCGAGCGGCTTGCCCGCCTCGACACCGAAGCCGTTGACGATGTTGATCACACCGGCGGGCAGCAGGTCGCCGATGACGGAGATCAGGTGCAGGATCGACGCCGGAGTCTGCTCGGCGGGCTTGAGGACGACCGCGTTTCCCGCGGCGAGTGCGGGAGCGAGCTTCCACACGGCCATGAGGATCGGGAAGTTCCACGGGATGATCTGGCCGACGACGCCGAGCGGCTCGTGGAAGTGGTAGGCGACGGTGTCGGAGTCGATCTCCGACAAGGCGCCTTCCTGCGCGCGGATCGCACCGGCGAAGTAACGGAAGTGGTCGATGGCCAACGGAATGTCGGCGTTCAGGGTCTCACGGATCGGCTTGCCGTTGTCCCAGGACTCGGCGAGCGCGATGGACTCGAGGTTCTCCTCGATGCGATCCGCGATCTTGTTCAGGATGATGGCGCGCTCGGCCACCGACGTCTTGCCCCAGGCCGGAGCCGCGGCGTGTGCGGCGTCGAGGGCGAGTTCGATGTCCTCGGACGTCGACCGCGCGACCTCACAGAACGGCTGCCCGGTGACGGGGGTCGGATTCTCGAAGTACTGGCCCTTGACGGGCGCAACCCACTGGCCGCCGATCCAGTTGTCGTAACGCGATTGGAAGGACATGACGGCATCGGGCGAACCCGGGCGGGCATACACGGTCATCGATAACTCCCTGGTGTCGTGAAACTCGGTGGAACTTTCTCGGTGTGACTCACAACACTAGGGACCGTACCGTTGCAACTACGTTGCGTACTGCTGATCGAACAGATCGATCCTCGACTTGACCTGGGAATACAACGGGGAACGCGGATCGAGGCCCGCGAGGTACGCCTCCCACGCGGCGACGTCCTCACGGCCGTGGACGGACGTGGTCCACTTGGCGAGCAACCGCTGATCGCCCTCCCGCAGCAATGCCGCCTGGACGCGGGCACGCAGTTCGCCGCGCAGGTCCTCGACGCCGGGCGCCTCCGACCCGGGTAGCACCGGACCCGAGTAGACGTCGAGGGCGGCGGCCAGCTCTCCGCGGTCCAGGGCCCCACGCACCTGCCGGACATCCGACGTCAATTCGGTGAGCAGCCGGTACGGCCGCGAACCGAGGTTCGCGGGACCGAAAACCTTGCGCAGGCGCGACATCTCGGCACGAATGGTGACGGCGTCGAGTTCGTTCTCGTCGAGTAGCACCGCGAGCCGGTCGGAGCTCAGGCCCTCCGGATGCTCCGCCAGGAGCAGCAGGATTTCCGCGTGTCGCTGCGAGAGCGGGATGCGTTCGGCCCCGCGCACCAGAGTCGGTCGTCCCGACCCCAGCACCTCCAACCGCAGCACCGTCTCGACCAGCGGCTGCGGCGAGCGCAGCAGGTGCAGGCGCAGTTCCGCCTCGGCGGCCGCGACGGTGGCCCGGATCAGCGACAGCACCTCGGGTACCGCGACCCGTGGGCCACCGGTGATGTCGATGGCGCCGACGATCAGCCCCGTCGCCGGGTCGTGGACGGGCGCCGCCGAACAACTCCAGTCGTGCACCGACCTGCTGAAGTGCTCCGCTCCGAAGATCTGCACGCAGTGGTCGAGCGCCAGCGCGGTGCCCGGGGCGTTGGTGCCGACGGTGTCCTCGCTCCAGTCGGCGCCCTCGACGAAGTTCATCTCCAGTGCGCGGTCCTTGGCGGACGAATCGCCCTCGACCCACAGCAACTGGCCCTTCTCGTCCGTGATGGCCACGAGCAGTCCGGTGTCGGCGGCATCCTCGACGAGGAGTTTGCGGACCACGGGCCGGATGATCGACATCGGGTGCGACGCCCGGTACGCGGCGAGATCCGCGGCCGCCAGATCGACCGCGCGGGCGGACCCGTCCGGGCTCACGCCCTTGCTCGTGCTGCGCATCCACGAATCGAGGATGACGGACCGCACCGAATTTCCGTCGCCTGCCTGGTCTCGGCCTGCGGGGGCGTGATGCTCGACGAACAACTGATGCGCCGACGACACCCTGCGCGCCAGCATCGCGACGTCGTCTCCCGGGCGCACGGCGACCCACGGATTGCCCCCTGTGGGCGGTTGACTTTGCATCGAACTCCTCCACGGCGTCTCTGCCTACTGTAACCCGGGTCACACGGGGCCGGGTTCCGCCCTCCGTCACTCCCTCAGGAAGGTACTGACCCGCTCGGCGACCATGACCGCGGTGGCGTGCGGCCCACGGCTCGGGACCACCGGGAACACCGAGGTGTCCGCTATGGTCAGACCCTGTATTCCGCGGACGTTGCACCGCTCGTCCACCACCGCACCCACGTCTGTGTGTCCGCCCATCCGGCAACTGCCGCACAGGTGCAGAGACGTCCCCAGGTGCGCGAGCACCGAGCGGTCGGACACCTCCTCGGACAGCGGCCGGACCAACGGGCCGAGCTCCGGCGAGCGCAGCAGGTCCAGCGCGATGGCCTGTCCCTCGCGCAGCGCCCGGCGGTCGGCGGCCGATTGCGCGTACCGGTACTCGATCCGGGGACGGTCCCTGCGGTGTCCCGACGTGATCCGGATGTCGCCCCGGCTCTCCGCCACCATGAGCCCGATTCCGAGGACCGGGTCGGGTTGCCCGGATCCGGGGACGAGCACGTCGAACGGCGCCGTGTACGGACGGATCTCGAGGTCGTCGACGTTCAGTACCGTTTCGACGACCGGACTCGTGTCACTGCGGCGGAGTGTGTCCCGGACACGGTACGGCAGAGCCACTTCGGGGTGATCACTGAAATCGGTGCCGACACCGGGCACGTCGAGGACGACGTCGATGTCGTTGCCCCTCAGATGTTCTGCCGGTCCGATTCCCGAAAGCATCAGCAGCACCGGGGTTTCGACGGGTCCCGCCGCCAGTACGACCCGGCCGGCGTGGACCGTGCGGCGGGTGCCGCCCGACTCGACCTCGACCCCCACCGTCTCGTTACCGGAGAACAGAATTCGCACGACGTCGGAGTTCGCCTCGACCGTCAGGTTGGGCCGCTCCGACGCCGGCAGCAGATACGCGACGGCGGTGCTGACCCGGCGGCCACCGTCGACGTTGAGCGGCACCGGGCCGATCCCGCCGCCGCCTGCTCCGTTCTTGTCGGGTTCCTCGGAATGTCCCGCGCCGAGGGCCGCGGCGCGGAACGCCGCGCTGATCTCGCTCAGCTGTTCCGCGGGCTGCCTGCGCACGGGCATCGGGCCGGCGGTGCCGTGCCGGGAGTCGTCGAAGTCGGCGTCACGCTCGAGTGCCCGGAAGGCGGGCAGCACGTTCTCGTACGACCACGACGCGGGCCAGTGCCGAAAGTCCGCTTCCGTCCCGCGGACGAAGTAGGCGCCGTTGACGGCGCCCGACCCGCCGAGAACGCGGCCGCGCACCATGGCCGAGGGCACGCTCGGCGCCAACTCCACGCCGTACGTCTGCGCGTATGCGCTGCCCGGGCCGACCGGCAGCGTCCGGTAATCGAGGACGGGACAGTCGAGGGCCGACCGGTAACCGGGTCCGGACTCGAGGAGGAGGACCGATCGTCCCGGATCCTCGCTGAGCCGCGTGGCCACCACGCATCCACTCGAACCGCCGCCGACGACCACGACGTCGGCGGCGCGAATCGGATCGGTCACTACGACTTCAACCGGGGCTTCAATGCGTCGAAGTCGCGGGCGGCGACGGCGCCCTTCCAGAGCCCGGCACCGTACGCGATGTCGTCGAGCCGCTTGAACACCGTGTGCCGCACCGGTCCCAGCCCTCCGGGCTCCCGGTGGGTGACCCAGTCGGCGACCCCCTCGGCGACGGCGATCGCGAGCGCGATCCGGCGAATCCGTTTCGAGAGCACTACCGCCAGCAGCGTGACGGGCCAATAGTGGCGGCACATCGCGGACGCCAGCTGCCAGGCGCCACCGGCGAAGCCCTGGGCGGCGAGGATGGCGGCGATGCGGGTCGGCTGATCGAGTCCCGTGAACATGCGGCGCAGGCGCACCAGCATCATCGCGAGCGTGGCGACGGCGCCGAGCAGACCCAGCCGGGTGCAGGTGGCGGCGGCGATGCACGCGAAGAACGTCCACGGCGACATCGACAGCGGTGGGACCATGCCCGAATGCCTCGCCGCCAGGGGCGCCGCACCGGTGCCGTAGAACAGCTTGCGGTCGAACCACTTTCCGAACGTCACGCGATGGTCGTGCGCGACGTGGGCCACGGGCTCGTACCGCAGTCGCCAGCCGGACTCCTGGAGTCGCCAGCACAGGTCGACGTCCTCCGCCACGTGCATGGACTCGTCGAAGCCGCCGAACTCGTCGAGCACCTCACGCCGGGCGATCATCGCGGCGCTCGGGACGTACGACACCGGGCCGCCGGACTGGACCGCGGATTCCTTCCGTCCGAGGTCGAGGGAGGATCGGGCGTGCTCGTACCGCGCGAGCGTGCTCGCCTCGGGTTCGAGCGCGACGATCCTCGGGGCGACCAGCGCGACCGCGGGGTCGCTGAAGTGGCCGAGCATGACCTCGATCCACCCGGTGCGCGGCAGGACGTCGGAGTCGAGGAACGCCACGAACGGAGTTGCGGCGTAACGCAGACCGGTGTTGCGGGCCGCGGCGGGCCCCTTTGCCGTCTCGTGGCGCAGCACGGTGACGCGGCCGCCGCACCCGTTCTGCAGCGCGGGGGCGACGATCGGGACGTCGGAGCCGTCGTCGACGACGACCACCTCGAGTCCGCGGAGCGCGGCCAGCACGCGGTGCAGCCCGGGCGCGTTGTTCTTCACCGGAATGACGACGGTGACGTCCTGCGGGGACGGTGTGCTCATGGGGCGCGGGTTGGCGACCCCCGAGTCGAGGAGGCGGCGTGCGACGACGGCGGACTGCGGATCGACGACCTCGAGGTAGCCGTCTCCGATCATGGCCGCCGCGGTGGGCGCCAGCTTCAGCATCCGGGTCGGCGAACCGCCGATGAGCACTCGGCCTCCGGAATATGCGCGAACCTTGGGGTCGATTCGGATCCCGAATCCATCGGGAAGTCGAGCTTGGCGCATCAGTCGATCGTATGCGGATCGGACAGCGCCGGCAGGGCATGCCGGAAATCAGCCGCAAGGATGTGCCGAAAATCCGCCCTCGGCAACTCGAGGGCGCCCGTGCGGGTCATTGGAGCCTCCCATCGGCGCCCGGTTCGCACCGGAGCCGTCCATCGGGGCCCGGTTCCCACCGGGCCAGTGCCTTGGTGACTGTGTGGACGAGCACGCCGAAGATCTGCGCCCCCTCCGCGGCCGTTGCGCCCGTCGGGTCACCGAGCACCCCATTGGCCGACACGGCGACCATACCGCCTTCTCGCAGTCTTGGCATCAACCTCGCGATAGGTTCCGTATTACCGGGCTCGGCCCTGGACAACCTCACTCGACCAGGTGAAAGGTGTAGCAACAAGGACGTTTCCGTACGTCCGGCATGGGCGTCGGCGCCGGGGACCGCGCACGGCACCCAGGCCACGTCACGGGCCTCGTATCGAAGCAAGGCGACAGCCTTGACCAATGCGGGTCCGTTTCCTCCGTGCCCGTTGACGAACAGCACGCGGTCCGCCCACCGGCACGCGGACCTGCCGTATTCGACCAGCACGGTCTCGAGGGCCTCCGCCCCCAGCGAGACGGTCCCGGGAAACCCCTCGTGCTCACCGCTCGCGCCGTACGCGATCGGGGGTGCGACGAGCACGTGCGGCAGCGCGCGGGACACGGCGTCGGCGATGGTGGTGTCGGTGTCGAGCGGCAGATGCGGTCCGTGCTGCTCGAGGGAGCCGACCGGGACCACGACCGTCGACACGTGGGACACGAGGTCGGGCCACACCGCGTCGTCGAGGTGTCCGGAATGGGGCATCCTCCGATGCTAGGCGACCGCGGATTCGACCCGGGCCGTGACTGCCTGCGTCAGAGCGCGAGCGCGATCCGCTCCCCCTCGATGACGGCGGAATGCGCGCGGCGCGGAGCCAGGGCGTCGCCGATGCGATGGACCTCGATGCCGCTGTCGGCCAGTAGTTTCCAGAGCTCGTCCTCCGGTTGCTGGTGCGCGGACGACACCACCCAGTCGACGGTGAGCCGGCGGGACGCGCCGGTCGGGTGGTGCAGGAGCGTGACCGCGATCCGGCCCCCGCCGGCGTCGTCGCACCCGGTCGGCACCACGTCCGTCACCTGGGTGATGCCCTTGCCGTGCGCCCGCCGATTCCATCCCTCGAGGTCCAGTGTGATCCCGAGATCCTGGCCGACGATCATCCCCGGCGTGCAGATCGTGACGGCACACCCGGCGTCGGCGACGAATTCGGCGACGGACGTGCCCTGATGGAATCCCAGTTCGTCGACCACCAGCACCGTCCCGGACGGATCCGCGCGGCCCTCCAGCACGTCCCGCACATCCACCACCCGATCCGACGCACCCGCCCAGCGCGGACGGCTCGGACGCGCTCCGGTGGCGAGCACGACCACGTCGGGACGTCCCTGCGCGAGCGCCTCGGCGGTCGCCTCGGTGCCGGTCCGCACGTCCACGCCGCGCCGAACGCATTCCGCTTCCAGGTCGACGACGAGGCCGAGGACCTCGCGGCGCCCAGGGACGACGGCGGCCGTCCGGACCTGACCACCGAGGACGGTGTTGCGTTCGAACAGCGTCACGTGGTGCCCCCGCTGCGCGGCGGTGGCGGCGGCCTTCAGCCCGGCAGGTCCGCCGCCGACCACCACGACCCGCCTGCCGCGGACGGTGGGTTCGGGCAGCAGAATCGATTCCCTGCCCGCGCGCGGGTTCACGACGCAGCCGAGCCACCGGCCCAGCCCCATGCGTCCGATGCATTCCTGATTGCACGCCAGGCACGATCGGATGGCGTCCTCTTCACCGGCGAGTGCCTTGGCCGCGAAGTCCGGGTCCGCGATCTGGCCGCGCACCACCCCGATCAGGTCGCAGTGCCCCTCGTCGAGAGCCCGGTCGGCCTGATGCGGATCCGAGAACCGGCCGACACCGACCACCGGAAGTCCGACCCGCCGCCGGATCGCATTGGGGACGAACAGCGCATACCCGCGGGGGACGGCCATGGACGCCTCGATCATGTGCAGCGTCTCGGTGGCCATCCCGATGGACGTGTTGAGGTAGTCGACCCGCCCGTCCGCCTCCAGCAGGGCGGCCATCTCCACCGCCTCGTCGAGGTGTACGCCACCGTCGAACAGGTCCTCCCCCGCGAGCCTCACCCCGAGTGCGCGGTCCGGGCCGATCGCCGTTCGCACGGCTTCGACGACCTCGAGGAGGAACCGGGCACGGTTCTCCAACGACCCTCCGTACCGGTCCGTGCGCTGGTTCGTGGCGGGGGCGAGGAAACTGCGCACCAGCGACGAGTGCGAGCACTGCAGTTCGATGCCGTCGAATCCGCCTCGGACACAGTGCTCGGCGACGCGCGCGTAACCGTCGACGAGGGCCCGGATCTCGCGCTGATCGACCGCCTTGGGAACTTCGCGGAACAGTGGGTCGGGGACGGCGCTCGGCGCCCACAGTGGCCGCCGCGAATACATGCTCGATCCCTGGCCGCCGTTGTGGTTGACCTGAGCGAGGATCGGAACTCCGTGTGCGTGGACCGCGTCGGTGATCCGCCGGTATCCCGGGACGACCTCCGGCCGGTAGCCGGCGATCACCTTCTCGTACGGCCAGTCACCCGGATGGGTGGCGTGCTCTTCGGAGATGATCAGGCCCGCACCGCCCTTCGCGCGCGCCGCATAGTAGGCGGCGTGCTGGGCGGTGGGGAGACCGGCGACGGCGTACCCCGTGAGGTGCGCCGAGAAGACCACCCGATTGCGCAGCGTCAGCGGTCCCAGGCGCAACGGGGTGAACAGGTGGCGGTACGCGGAGGTGCTCACACCTTGGTGTTGCCCATGTCGACGGCGACCTGACTGCCCGTGACCCGCCGCGAACCGTCACCGGCCAGCCACAGCACGGCGTCGGTGATGTCGTCGGTGTCGGCCAGCGGGTGTTCGGTGAGGATGGTGCCGAAGCTCGACAGGTAGTGCGGGTGCTTCTCGAGAATCACGAGGCTGCCCGGGTCGGTGCCCATCGGGGTCTTCACTCCGTAGGGGTGGATCGAATTGACCCGGATGTCGTACTCGCCCAGTTCCTTGGCCGCGGTCTGGGTGAGTCCCACGAGCCCGAACTTGGAGGCGGCGTAATTGGCCTGCCCCGGGAGCGGCTTGATCCCGGCGACGGAGCTGATCACGATGATCGATCCCCCGCGGCCACCCTCGATCAGTGCCGGGACCGCAGCCTTCAGTGTCTTCCAGGCGCCGGTGAGATTGACGTCGATCAGCGTCTCCCACTGCTCGTCGGGCATCTCCCAGAAGCGGTTCCAGTTGCAGATCCCGGCGTTCGCGATCACGATGTCGAGACGGCCGAACTGTTCGACTCCCCGGTCCACGACAGCCGTCAGTTGCGCGCTGTCCCGCACGTCCGCCTGTTCGGCGAGGATCTTGCCGCCCTCGGATTCCACGAGCCGCACCGTCTCGGCGAGGTCGTCCGCCGTCGCCGGTTCGTAAGTGTTGTACTGCGACACCGGCCCGCAGATGTCGACGGCGATGATCGCCGCACCTTCGCGCGCCAACCGCACCGCATGCGTTCGCCCCTGCCCACGGGCAGCCCCGGTGATGAACGCGACCTTGTCGTCGAACTGTCCCATGAAATGTCCTATCTCTCGGTGACGAGGGTGAACGGATGGTGATCGAACTCGGACCGCCGGTGGGCGGTCGCGGTCAGCGCCTCGGTGCGGCCCTCGCGGACCGCCTCGAGCAGTGTGCGGGGGGCCACGCAGTCGCCGGCCCGCACCGTGTCCGGGCGGGTCGAGCCGAGCGTGTCCTCGGGGAGACGATGCGAGCAGTCGATCAACACGGTGCACGGCACCACCGACTCTTCGGCGGTGTACCGGTTGCGCAACCGCATTCCGTCGCCGTCGATCGACACGATGCGGCTGTCGAGGTGACGCGTCACCCCGGCCCGTTGCAGGCGGGTGTTGGCGTCGGCGAGGTCGCCGGTCATGCCGAGTCGCGAGCCGGCCACGGAGTCCTGGGTCACGATGCTCACGTCGCGGCCCCGCGCCGCGAGCCATTCGGCGACCGCCACGCCGACCGGTCCGCCGACCGGGTCGAAGACGATGTGGGGCCCCTCCGCAGGCACGTCACCGTCCCGCAGATCCGCGGCGCCGAGACACCGGACACTTCCCCCGACGGGGAACGGAAGCGGCCGGGGCGTGCTGCCGGTCGCGAGGATCACCGTCACACCGTCTCGTTCCGCGGCATCGAGTTCGGCTTCGGAGACCGTGGCGCCGAGACGGAATTCGACTCCGAGACCGCGGCATTCGTTCTCCAGCCAGTCGGTCAGCGCCCTGAGGTGCGGCGCCCCGGCCGCGGCCCGCACCATCCCGCCGAGCCGAGCCGATGCCTCCGCCACGGCGACCCGGTGACCCCGCAGCGCAAGCACCCGCGCCGCCTCGAGACCGGCCGGGCCACCACCGACCACCAGTGCCGTGCCTGCGACCACAGCGGCGTCCTCGGTGGGATCGACGGTCTCGTGCCCGGCAGTGGGATTGCCGACGCATGTGACGACCGGGTTGCGGGGGTCGAGCACCTGGCACGTCTGGTTGCACAGGACACACGGCCGCGGCACCGCACCGCGCCGGATCTTGACGACGAGATCGGGATCGGCGATCTGGGCACGCGTCATCTCGACGACGTCGGCGACTCCGTCGTCGAGCGCCCACCGGGCATCGGCCGGATCGACGACGCTGCCCTGGAGAACGACCGGGACCGCGCCGGCGACCGCCGTGCGGATGCCGCGGCAGAGTTCGGTGTTGAACGCGGGTGGCCGGTGGAAGTCGGGGCGGTAGGCGTTCGGCGACAGCGGCCCGCCCCGGACCACCACGAGCAGATCGAGTGCGTCGGCCAGGGCCCGTGCGTGTCCGGCGGCGATCGACGGTGTGATCCCCGCCCAGGACGTCTCCTCGTCGCAGCTCATGCGCAGGGACAATATCCGGCCGGGGCCCAGCTCTTTGCGGACGGCGGTGAGGACCTCGCGGACGAGCCGCAGCGGGTCGGTGCCGTACTCGTCTTCGCGTACGTTGGTGAGGTTCGAAAGGAACTGCCGCAGGAGCGCTCTCGGCCCGGCGTCGAGCTCGACGCCGTCCGCGTCCGCCGCGACTGCCGCGGCGGCCCCGGCCCGGAAGCCCTCGACGAGGCTGTCGATCTCCGCCTGCTCCATCTGCATCGGCATCTCGCGGGAGATCACGTCGGCGACCCCCGACGGTCCCCACAGCACCGACTGCGAGTAGGCGCTCGACCCCTGCAGTCCGGCGTGCCCCAACCCGGCCAGCACCAGTGTGCCGTGCGGGCGGCAGGCCGCGACAATGTCCCGCCACCCGGCGACGCAGTCGGACGCCAGCGGAGCCCGTTCGTACGGCCAGTCGGAGGCATGGACCGACGCCACCTCGGTGACGACGATCCCCGCACCGCCCCGCGCCCGGCGCTCGTAGTACGCGACATGACGCGGCGACAGCGTCCTTCCCGCACCGAGATTGGTGGGGTGCGGACCCAGAAGCACCCTGGACCGGGCGTGGCGTCCGGCCAGGGTGATCGGGTCTGTCAGTTGCGCAGACATCTACGCCGTTCGTGGTTCAGGATTCGGCGCCGAGTACGCGAGCGAATCCGGGCGGGATCACGATGTCGGACGGGGTGAGGTCGTGGATGTTCGAGTGGCCCAGCCCGAGCAGCGCCGAATCGATACCGCCGCGCAGGACGTCGAGGACGTTTTCGACGCCGGCCTGACCGTTCGCCGAGAGACCCCACAGGTACGCGCGGCCGATCATCACCGCCCGCGCGCCGAGCGCGACGGCCTTCACGACGTCGCTACCGCGGCGGATACCGCCGTCGAGGAGCACCTCGACCTGATCGCCCACGGCCTCCGCGATGGCGGGCAGCGCGCGGATCGGCGCCGGGGTGCCGTCGAGGTTGTTGCCACCGTGATTCGACACGGAGATCGCGGTGACGCCGGCATCGACGGCCCGCTTGGCGTCGTCGACCCGCATGACGCCCTTGAGCATGAACGGCCCGCCCCACTGCTCACGCAGCCATGCGATGTCGTCCCACGTCGGCAGCGGCGTCTGCATCCACTCGCCGTAGGCGCCGAAGAACGTCGGCGGTTCCTGACCGGGCTGCGCCAGGTTCGGGGTGGTCAGATCCGGGATCTTGCGGGTCTTCGCGAACTCGTACAACCACTTCGGCCGGGTGATTCCCTCCGGCGCGAACTGCAGCATCGCCTTCAGGTCCATCTTCTCGGGGATGGCCGGGCTACCCCAGTCACGACCGTACGAGAACGACCAGTCGGTGGTGATGATCAGTCCGGTCGCCCCGGCGGCGCGGGCGCGTTCCATCCGCTGGATCAGCACCTCCCGGCTGCCGACCCAGTACATCTGGAAGAACGTCTGAGGGTTGGCGGCCGTGACTTCCTCGACCGACTTGCTCGCGAACGAACTCAGACCGATCGCCGTGCCGCGTGCCGCCGCCGCACGCGCGACAGCGACCTCGCCGTCGGGATGCACCGCCTGCACACCGGTCGGGGAGATGATGACGGGCAGCGAAATCGACTGCCCCATCACGGTCGTGGACAGCTCACGCTTGTCGGACAGCCCCACGACGTGCGGAGCAAACCCCAGTTCACCGAACGCCGCGATGTTGTCGTCGACCGTCACGCCCCGCTCGGAACCGGCGATCAGCGCCGCGTACACCGACTTCGGCAGGCGCTTCTTCGCGCGACGCTGAGCCTCGGCCACCGTTTCGAAGAACGGATTCTTACCCATGGCAATACCTCTCGTACCTGGCAGACGACTTACGTCTGGTCCATGCCCGCAAGCGGGTTCTCGTCACAAATCTTGGCCGGCGGACGCACCATCAGCGTCAACGGAACCGGCGCCCGCGGAGTCCGGCGCTGGCCGGTGCGGGAGTGGTCGACACTGGATTTCGGGATCTCCCCCGCGGCAGCCAACGCCAGTTCGCCGTTGCCGATCACACATTCGGGGTCCGGGCCATCCATCGGCAGCCCGGTGAAGAATTTCGCGGCCATGCATCCGCCGCGGCAGGAGTCGTAGTGGTTGCACTTACTGCACGCGCCGCCGGTCTGCGGGGACCGCAGCTCCTGGAACAGCTCCGACGTCTGCCACACCTGCTGGAAACCGCCGTCCGCCACGATGTTTCCGGCGAGGAACTGGTCGTGGATCGCGAACGGGCACGCGTAGACGTCGCCGATCGGGTCGATCAGGCACACCACCCGGCCGGCACCACACAAGTTCAGGCCGGGCAACGCGTCGCCGTAGGCGGACAGGTGGAAGAAGGAGTCACCGGTGAGCACGCCCTCGCCGTTGGCGACCAGCCAGTTGTACAGCTCGCGCTGCTGCGCCTGCGTCGGATGCAGTTCGTCCCACACGTCCGCGCCGCGCCCCGACGGTCGCAGCCGGGTGATGCGCAGGGTGGCGCCGTACTTGTCGGCCAGCGCCTTGAAGTCGTCGAGCTGGGACACGTTGTGCCGGGTGACCACCACGGAGATCTTGGCGTCCTTGAACCCGGCCTCGGAGAGATTCTCGAGCGCCCGCACCGCCATCGCGAACGAACCCGGACCACGGACGGCGTCGTTGACCTCGGCCGTCGCACCGTCGAGGGAGATCTGCACGTCGACGTAGTCGCTGGCGGCGAGCCGGGCGGCGACCTTCTTGTCGATCTTCACCCCGTTCGTGGAGAACTTCACCCCGACCTGGTGGGCGGTCGCGTAGTCGACCAGCTCCCAGAAGTCCGAACGAACCGTCGGCTCACCGCCACCGATGTTCACGTAGAACACCTGCATGCGCTGCAGTTCGTCGATGATCGACTTGCACTGCTCGGTGCTCAGCTCCCGCGGGTCACGCCGGCCCGACGAGGACAGACAGTGCACGCACGACAGGTTGCACGCGTAGGTCAACTCCCAGGTCAGGCAGATCGGGGCGTCGAGACCGAGTTCGAACTGGTCGACGAGGCGGCCGACCGGAGCGACGGGGGCTGTCACCGCGGAAGGCCTTTCGAGCATGGAGGTCATGGGCTGTGTCCTCTGGTACGGGGTGAAGAGAGCTGGTCAGGCGGGGACGATCATGTGCGACTCGGCCAACGTGCCGAGCGCTCGCGCGTACTGCGCGGCCGCGTCGTCCCCGATACCCTGCGCCCGCAGTGCGGACCGGGCGTCGGCGTGTGAGGGAAGCGATTCGACCACCGCGACGATCGTGCGGTTCTTCAGGAACGACAGTTTGCGCGTCCCGAAGTGGTAGAGCAGCGCCCCGAAAGGTTCGGGACGCAGCGCCACCTGCGGATGAAGCTTCCAGCCCACATCGAGATCGATACCGGCGTTGCCGGTCACTGAAGCAGATGCTGGAGCGGACATGATCAGTACACGCCGCACATGCCGTCGATCGAGACCTCTTCCACCAGGGATTCCTCGACCAAGTCGTTTTCCAGCACGTTGTTGTCGCGATCCGACATGATTTCCTCCTACTGTTCGGTGATACGGCGCGAGCCGGAGGGATGTTCCCCGTCATAGGTGACCATTCCTGTGACTCGCCTCACCACTGTAATGGCATCGAGTGCAGAATGACAGCTCGGGAGGGTACGAAAGTTGAGAAGTCGTCGAAAACCATCCAGTCGGATAGGGCGACGCCCGTCCACGACGCAGGATCGGATCAGCACCGTCGGGATCGAGTTGTTCACGGAACAGGGCTTCGACGCCACCAGCGTCGACGAAGTCGCCGAAGCGTCCGGCATCGCCCGCCGCACCCTGTTCCGCTACTTCCCGTCCAAGAACGCGATCCCGTGGGGCGACTTCGACGCCCACCTCGCCGAAATGCGCGCCCAACTCGCCGCGCAACCCGGCGACATCCCGATCGTCGACGGACTCACCGCAGCACTCCTGCAGTTCAACGCGTTTCCCGAGAGCGAGGAAGTCAACCACCGCAAACGCATGGGGCTGATCCTGCGCGTGCCCGCGCTGCAGGCGTATTCGGTGGTGATGTACGAAGGGTGGCGCAACGTCATCGCAGAGTACGTCGCGAGCCGGCTCGGAGTCTCACCGACCGACCACGTTCCACGGACCGTCGGCTATCTTCTACTCGGCGTTGCGATGTCGGCGTACGAGCAGTGGCTCGACGACGATTCGCTCGAACTGAACGAACTACTCGCCAGCGGCATGCAATCGCTCTACGATGGGCTGAGTTCCCTCGGCGAGCCCGACACCCGGACCTGACCCACGCCCGCCATCACCTCTCGGCAAGGTTGCTTCGAATGACTTCCACTCTCGACACGCCCGCGTTCGACTCTCTCGCTCCGTGCGAACCCGGACTGTGGTCACACGGTCACGTCACGGTCGAGCGGGTCACGGACGGGCCGCTCACCCTCACCCGCGACGGCGACCGGTTGCGGGTCACGCACGCCCTCACACCCGAGGATCTGAGCGAGCGACTCGTCGCCTCGGTCACCGCGTCCATCGAGGACGCCGACTTCGGTCAGGGCGAGTTCGAATCGACCATGGTCGGACTGGTGCGCTCCACCGTCGACGGCGCACTCGACGCGTGGACCGTCTACTACCGCAACTCTCTCGGCGAGCTGCTCGACGGCACCGCCGACTTCGCACCGATCCACGAGAAGGCGGAACAACTGGTCCGCGGTTCCGTCCTCGACCTCGGGTCGTGCTTCGGCTTCCTCCCGTTGCGACTCGCCCGCGCCGGGCGGTCCGTCACGGCAACCGACATCCTCCCCGGCACCATGACCCTCCTCGACGCCGTGGCACCGGAACTCGGACTCGATCTGCGCACCCTCGTGTGCGACGCCGCGCACGTGCCGGTCCCCGACGACAGCGCAGACACCGTCACCGCCATCCACCTCCTCGAGCACGTCGGCGAAAACATCGGTGCCGCAGTGATATCCGAGGCCCTCCGCGTTGCCCGCGAACGGGTTGTCGTCGCCGTCCCCTACGAGGACGAGGCAACGGCCTGCCACGGACACATCCGCACCTTCGACACCACGTCGCTCACCGAACTCGGCGAATCGACGGGACGCCCATTCGAGGTGTTCGAGCACCACGGCGGCTGGCTCGTCATCGACTGCTGACCTCCTCATGACGCTCGGAGGTGCGCGGGCGCCGGCAGCCGTGGCGCTGCCGAGCGGTAGTGGTGCCCGGTCGGGGTGCCGAGGTCAATGAGGTGGGTGCGGCCGGGGTTGCGTACCGGGCGGGCGGTCCAGGCGTCGCCTTCCTTCGCGTAGTTGCAGGCCTCGCACAGTCCGGACCCGTTGTCCGCGCTGGTGGCACCCGACTTGCCGTGTGAGCGGATGTGATCGTTATGGCGGATCGGGGCATCACACCAGGGCGTGCGGCACGTTTGATCCCGCAGGTCGATCAGCTTTCTCAGACTCTTCGGGAACATGCGGGATTGGGATTCCATCGCCGTCAGCGCCCCCGACTGCGGGCACGCATACACTCGCCGCAACGACACCTCGGTGTCCGAATCCACCGCATCGGCCACCAGCTGCCGAGCGATCCCCGCCGGCACCGGCCCGAACCCATACAGCTGCGCAGCCTCGTGACCGCCGGCGAGGAGTGTTTCGTCCGAGAGCACAAGGTTCACAGCCACCGGAACACCCGACGCCACGTCGGCTCCGGTGCCACGCGTGAACAACAAGTCCACCATCACTTGATTGCGGGTGCGCCCACCACCCTTCCCGGTCGCGATCAGGCTGTCCGCATCCCGACCCAGCGTGGCCTGCAGGCACACGGCTTGTTCGACCGGCATCAGTACACTCAGATAGGCCATCGAATCCGGGGCCGGACGTGTCGTAACCCGTCGTTCGGACACGGCCTTGCGGTGCCGGGCCACGACCGAGGCGGCGTCGAGTTCCACCGCAAGGGCTTTGGCCCGCGCGATCAGACCGCGGTCGCCGACGCCGTCGAGAGTAGCTGGGTTCGAACATAACTGGCGATCCACGATCGCCCGATCGGCCGCCGACAAGCATGCCGTCTCCCGCACCAACAACGTCGCACGCCATTCATTCAGCCGGCCGGTCTGCAACATGGCAAGGGTGTGCGGCATTTCGTGCACCAGAGCCTGCGCGAAACCCAGATGCCTACCGCCACGGTTCGGGGACTCCCTGCGCGCCAACGCAATCTGCGACGCAATACCCCGACCCCACTCGGACTGCGGAAGTCGCCGAGCCCTACGGTCGGCACGGATACTCGTCGCGACATCGTCGGTGATCACCGCCTGCACCGCACACCCGACCGACTTCAACGTCTCGATCGCATCGAGCAGATCGATGCCCAATCCCGCGTCGCCACTCGCCGCCTCGGCACATTGCAACCGCGCCGTGAATGCGCGTAATTCCTCGAGAAGCATTGCCCCCACAACCGACCTCCCCCAAAGTCATTCGAAACTTTGTTCGATTTTAGCAACCAAACGCGACCCGAGCAATGGGTTCCGACGTGCCGGTCAAATAGGTGCGCGTTCGACTTATCTCCCTTCGACCGGAACCACGTGTTGATCACGCGGCAGCGCCGGGCCCGGGAAGGTCGTCGACATCGCCGGCCGCAACCGAATGAGAATTCCGACCGGTTCGGCGACGACGGGACCCCGCACCCTGCAGCACCGCTGTTCGTCCTCAGCCACCGGCCGGGCCGCAATGGCCGGCGGCCAGAGGCTGACCGCGACTGGGCTGGCGCACGCCGTCGCGGACGCCAGTTGCCATCGGCCGGCGGTTGGACTGGCCGGGCGCGCAATTGGTTCACATCCGCCACCGACAGCCTCCTCATTCCGCGCCTGCTCCAATCGTCGCCCTCCCAGGAGAACTCGAGAACAGCGCGGGGCCGGCCGGTGATCCGTTCGGACAGCCGCCCGGCGGTGAGCGCCTCCGTATTCTCCGCCAGCTCGCGAAGAACGTACTCCGCGTCCTCGTCGCACGCGTCGCAGCCACACGCCGGGAGCGCGAAGTCGTGCCACGCTCCCGCACGCAGGTACAGGCTGGGAAATAAGGTGAAGGTGATCGCCAGTGGAGCCTGATCCCGCTGAGCCGGAGTGATCGTCACCAATTGCCAGAGTCGCCACCGTCCGCGACCCCGACGGCGGCGCGGGCGCGCGCATCAACGTCTTCGAACGCTGGGAGCCGCAAGCGGCGGTCAACACTTTCCGAGGCAGCGGCCTCAGCGACGAACAAGGCGCGGACATCCTCTCGGCGTCGGTAGCCGAGTACGACGTCGCCGACGTGCGACCCCTGTTCGGGGAAGGCACAGCCTGAACGCGCGGTACGGAACAGCCCCGATGGTCGAAAATGGAATCATGGCAGGGAAGCGAGCGAGATCGTTCTGAGCAAGCAGGATCTTCCTGAGGTGACCATGTTTGCTGCGGGGTGCGCGGAGGTGGTGCTCGAGATATTCGAGGCCGATCAGCCGCACGACTCGCGGCCCCGAGACGCGATCACTGCTGCGTGGGAGTTCGCGCTGGGTGATGAGCGTGGGAATTCTCTGCGCGACACCGCGTGGGCGGCGCTCGCGGCTGCCAAGGGCACGAACACTGGGGCGGCTCGGGAGGCAGCGTGGGCAGCGGCAGGCGCCGCCTATCTAGCACCGGGGGCGGTGGACGGGTCGGTGAGTTGATCCGCATGCTGGACAACGACCTTCGTCGCCGACCGTCGACCCAGCCTCCCGGTTCCGCTAAGAATTCGTGAGGTCTCGCCAGCGGAACAGCACCACTCCGGCAGCACCGGCGACGGCGGCGATCACTGCGAGCCAGATCAGCGGAGCGGCCGTCACTTCCGCGGCGGGAAGGGCGGGGACGTGTGTGAACGGCGACAGGTCGCGGACCGTCTGCGGAAGCCCGAGCAGCGATCCGAGGAATCCGAAGATCAGGCAGATCGCGAGCACGCCCCAGGACAGCCCGGCCGACCAGGCGGGCACGCCGCCGAACGCCAGCACCGCCAATGCCGCGACCACCCCGATCGCCGGCACGAAGACGAGGGCGGCCCCCGTGAGGCTCACGACCTTTCCCGGCACGTCTTCGGTCACGAGACCGTACGCGAGGCCGGTCGCCGCCCCGGTCAGTGCCTGCAGGACGACGATGCCCACCGTGACCAGGCCGACGTGCGCCAGCATCCACCGCGGACGCGAGACCGCCGTCGCCAGAACGGGTTCGAGTCGCCCCGCCGCCTCCTCACCGCGCATTCGGAGCAGCGCCTGCACCGCGTAGCCGGCCACCGCGATCGCCATCATGCCGAAGATGGCGGCGAAGTAGGCGTCGACCATGTCGGTGGTGCCGCCACCGAGTTGTTCCATCATGTCGGCGACCTGCTGACCCTCCCCGAGGAAGTCGTCGATCTGGTCTGCGATCGCGCCGTACACCACGGCGAGGACGGCGATCCCGAATGCCCACCAGAACAGGATCGTCCGTTGTATCCGCCACGCCGATCCGACGGCCGTCGGCAGTGAACGGGACGCGCGGGCAGGGCCGGGGCGGGTCGGCACGAGGCCGGAGCCGACGTCCCTGCGTTCGGTGAGTGCGAAGCCGACGGAACCGACGACCAGCGCGAAAACGGCGGGGAACGCCAGCACCCACCACGCGTTGTCGTCGTAGGGGCGGACCTGTTCGGCCCAGCCGATCGGCGACAGCCACGTCAGCCAGCCACTGACGACCCGGGTGCCGTCTTCCGTCACCGTGCCCGTCATGTCGCCGACGGCGCGCAACAGGAATGCGATGCCCAGGGCGGCCCCGGCCAGTCCGTTGGCGGTGCGGGCACTGTCCGTCACCTGGGCGGTCACCGCGGCGATCGCCGCGAACGCGATGCCGACACCGGCGACGGCCGCGCCGAGAGCCACCGACCCGTCCAGTGGCAGACCCGCCGCGACCAGCACCACCACGTTGAGCAGTCCGAGGGTCAGGTTGGCACCGACCGCGACCACCAGGGCCGCGGTGAGCAGTGCTTTCCGGCCCACGACGGCCGCCTCGACGAGTTCGGCGCGGCCGGTCTCCTCGTTCTGACGGGTGTGCCGCACGACCAGCAGGGCGGTCATCAGGCCGGCGGCCAGCGACATCGGCATGACGATCTGGCAGGCGAGCACGGCGCCGGCGCTGTACCCCGACACGAGACCGTTGGTGGCGAGCGCGACCGGCGACGCCGCGGTAGCCATCGCGAAACTGCGCAGGTCGGGTTCCGTGGGATACAGGCCGAGCACACTGGACGCCGAGAATGCTTGCAGTGCGGCGAGAGCGAGCAACCATACCGGCAGTTGGATGCGGTCGCGGCGCAGGGCGAGCCGCACGAGCCGTGGGGTTCCCGCGTACTGGCCGCGCCCGGTGGTCTCCGGCGTCGTCACCGTGCTCATCGCGTCCGTGTCCCGGATTCGGCGCGCCGGTGGTTCTCACCCTCCCGGGCCAGTTCGTCGCCGTAGTGCCGCAGGAACAACTCCTCCAGTGTCGGTGGCGTCGACGTCAGCGACGCAACCCCGAACGACAGCAGGTGGCGCAGCACGCCCTCGATCGCACTGGTGTCCACCTCGCATCGGGTGTGCAGGCCGTCGACCCGCACGTCGTGCACGCCCTCGACGGCGTCCAGTCCGGTCACCGGCTGCTGTGTCTCGACGGTGATCGACGTGCGCGTGAGGTGCCGCAGTTCCGCGAGCGTGCCGGTCTCCACGGTGCGGCCCTCGCGGATGATGCTCACCCGGTCGCACAGCGCCTCGACCTCCGCGAGGATGTGACTCGACAACAGGACGGTCTTCCCCGCGTCCGACATCTCCTCGACGCAATCCTGGAACACCGACTCCATCAACGGATCCAGCCCCGACGTCGGTTCGTCGAGCACGTACAGTTCGACGTCCGACGCGAACGCGGCCACCAGTGCGACCTTCTGCCGGTTACCCTTCGAGTACGTGCGCGCCTTCTTCGTCTGATCGAGTTCGAACCGCTCGAGCAGTTCCGCGCGCCGGGGCTCGTCGAGCCCACCGCGCAATCCGGCCAGGAGGTCGATGGCCTCGCCGCCGGTGAGGTTGGGCCACAGGTTCACGTCACCGGGTACGTAGGCGAGCCGTCTGTGCAGGGACACCGAGTCGTGCCACGGGTCGCCGCCCAGGAGGGTGGCGGTCCCCGAGTCCGCACGCAGCAGGCCGAGCAGTACCCGGATGGTCGTCGACTTGCCGGACCCGTTGGGCCCGAGGAATCCGTGCACCTCCCCCGTTCCCACCTCGAGGTCGAGGCCGTCGAGTGCGCGGGTCGGACCGAACGTCTTGACGAGATTCTCCACCGAGATCGCAGCCATGGTGGGGACGCTACGCCGGTTCGCGGGTGGTCACGACGGGTTTCCGCGGTCGCGGCCGCGGCGGTGCCGGATCAGATCAGGCCGAGCTTGCCCGCCTCGTAGACGGCCTCGGCGCGCCGGCCGACGTCGAGTTTGCGCATGATGTTGCTGACGTGGAATTTCACCGTCGTGGCCGAGATGAACAGCCGCTCCCCGATTTTCGCGTTCGACAACCCCTTGGCGAGGAGTTGCAGGACCTCGAGTTCGCGCTCGGTGAGCCCTTCACGTGGGGTCGTCTGACCGTTGAGCGAGCGGATCACCGCGGAGGCGCTGCGGGAGTCGAAGGCGCTCTCGCCGCGGGACACGGCACGGATGGCGCGCACCAGCTCGGTGGTGTCGACGTCCTTGACGACGTATCCGCGGGCGCCGGCGTGGATGGCGCGAACGACGAGTTGTTCGTCGAGAAACGTCGTGAGCACGAGCAACCCCATCGTGCCGTCCGCGGCGGACAGTTGGGCGCACAGTGCCAGCCCCTCGTAGTCGGAGGCCGCCGACAGTTTCAGGTCCATCAGCACGACGTCGGGGGCGACGTCACCGACGACGGCCAGCGCCTCCTGACTGGACGATGCCTCGCCGACGACCTCGAGATCCGGTTCCCGTTCGAGGACGGAGCGCAAACCCTGCCGGAGTATCGCGTGGTCGTCGACGAGCACGAGCTTCACCACCGACGTGGGGCGGGCGGACCCGGTCTGGTCACGCACCGAGGTTCGTATGGTCATCGGTCCACCTCACTGTCGGAATGTAACGGAATGCGGGCAGCCACCCGGACTCCGCCGATCCTGGCCCGCGCCACCTCGAGAGTGCCGCCCAGCTCCGCTGCCCGGGCCTGCATGTTCGCCAACCCGCGGTGGTGCCCGTCGAGGTCGTTGTTCGCCGCCATCCGCAGCATCAGGCGCATCCGCTTCGGGTCTCCGTTCCCGTCGTCGGCCACGGAGAGCAGCACCGAGTCGGCCGAATACGTGAGCCGCAGGACGGCGCGCGTCGCGTTGGCGTGGACCGCCGCGTTGAACAGCGCCTCGCCGGCGATCCGCAGCAGCGCGTGTTCCCGTTCGCTGGACAGCTCCGCGGGTGTGCCGCCGACGCGGACGGTGACCGCGAGTTCGTCGGGCATGTGCACCACCCCGAGCTGCTCGAGCATCTCGGGCAGGGACGTCCGGTCGGAACCGCCGGAGTGATTGAGCGCGTAGATGGCCGAGCGCAACTGCTCCACGGCGCGGCGCGTCAATTCCTTTGCAAGATCGAGCCTCTCGCTGCGCTCCTGGTCCGGGACACCGCTCCGGCACACCTCGATCTGCATGCCGGCCGACAGCACCGCCTGGGTGACGCTGTCGTGGAGTTCGCGGGCGATCCGGTGCCGTTCCTCGTCCAGCACCTGGTGCCGGTGGGCCGCTCCGAGTTGCCGCTGGGTGGCTTCGAGTTCGGCATTGCGCACCGCGAGGTCGGACGCGGTTCGGCGGGCCTCCGAGTACGCGTGCTCGGCCCGTTCGAGCAGCAGCTGGCCCCGCTGGTACAGCGCCGAATTCTGCAGTGCCACGGCGGTCTGACTCGCCAGGATGCTGAGGACCGCACCATCGGTGGTGTCGAGCGTGCGGTGCTCGGCCGTCCAGGCCGCGAAGGCTCCCACGACGCCACCTTCGAGGACGATCGGCACGAACGCGTGGTGCGTGTCGATGACGGGAGCGCCCCCGGTGCGCGCGGACCGGATGTCGGCCAGACACGTCACCACCTCGTCCGGCAGCGGTGGGCCCTCGACGTTGTCGACGAGGAACGGCGTCGCGTCCGGCCCCAGTACCAGCCGGCGCGGGCCTGCGTCGGGCAGCATGCCGTCGGCGAGGGCAAACGCGACCCATTGCGCGTCCAGGTGCGCCCGGGCCGCCTCGGCGACCGCGCAGATGAGCGTCTCGGGGCCCTCCACCGTGCGGACGAGGGCACGCGAGATGAGTTCCAGTGCGTGGACGACACGTTCGAGACGTTCCGCGGCGCCGCGATATTGGGGGTAGAACGTCGGCTTGCCGGACCGCAGTCCGGTAAGCGTCGACAGGTCCGGGGCGTTCATGCGCTCACAGCGCAGTCCGGAACAGCGCCACCATCTGCTCGTGGGTGGCCGTGCGCGGATTGGTGGACATGCAGGCGTCGCGGAGCGCGAACTCGGCCAGGCGTGACAGATCGGCTTCGCGAACTCCCAACTGCCCCAGACCTTTCGGCACTCCCACCTCGCGGGCGAGGCGATCCACCCGGTCCGCGACGGCGAGAGCGGCCTCCTCGGGTGTTCCCCGGCGCTCCTCGAGACCGAGAGCAGCGGCGATGGCGACGAACGGGGTGGCGTCGTCGGTGGCGTTGAACCGGATGACGTGCGGGAGAAGGATGCCGTTGATGACTCCGTGCGGCAGGTCGAGCAGGCCCCCGACCTGATGGCTCATCGCGTGCGCGGCACCGAGGATGGCGTTGGTGAACGCGAGGCCGGCCTCGAGGCTCGCCTGCGCCATGACGGCCCGGGACTCCATCTCCATCGGCTCCTCGATGGTGCGGACGAGAGTGTCGGTGACCAGCCCGACCGCGCGGAGCGCATGGTGGTCGGTGAGCGGGTTGTGGGCCAGCGACACGAACGCCTCGATGCCGTGGGTGAGGGCGTCGAGTCCGGTCGCGGCGTTGAGCCATTCCGGCATGGTGGTGAGCAGCCGGGGGTCGATCACGGTCACGTCCGGGACGAGCGCGCGGCCGATGATGGTGATCTTGGTGCCCCGCCTCGTGTCGGTCACGATGCAGAA
Organism: Rhodococcus koreensis; assembly: GCF_017068375.1. NCBI lineage: Bacteria > Bacillati > Actinomycetota > Actinomycetes > Mycobacteriales > Nocardiaceae > Rhodococcus > Rhodococcus koreensis. The sequence goes on along the minus strand of NZ_CP070609.1, from coordinate 7,304,350 downwards.
CTGCGACACGTCGGCTCCGGTGCCCGACGTGGACGGCACCATCACCAGCGGCGGGATCGGACTGGTCGCCTGGTCCACTCCCTCGTAGTCGAGGATGTTGCCCCCGTTCGCGGCGAGCACCGCGATGCCCTTCGTCGCGTCGATGACCGAGCCGCCGCCCAGGGCGATGAGAACGTCGCATTCGCCCTCGCGGTACGCGTCGTGTCCGGCCGCGATCTCGTGGTCCTTGGGGTTGGGTGTCAACGCACTCCACACGACGGGGGTGAGGCCCTGTTCGCGGAGCTGATCCTCGAGTTCCGACGCCCAGCCTGCTTCGATCAGACCCGGATCGGTGACCAGCATCGGCCGCGCCCCGCCGAGGCGGAGGACCGCATGCGCGGCCTCGACCATCGACCCGATACCGAACACGATCTCGGGTGCGTGGAATTTCACCAGCCTGCCGGGGGCGGTGGTGCGGGTGGACGGATAGGACACGGACAAGTCGACACTCCTCCCGACACCTGCGTACATGTGATCCAGATTACAAGACCTTGGCCTCGACCCTACGGCCCGGGAGAGGGCTTCACACCCACCGAAGGACAGGCACGGCACCTACCCGATCGGGTAGGTACTCACCGCAGCGCGTGTCCCAGCTCGGCGGCGCGGGACATCAGCTGCGCGGCATCCCGGGCGACCACGACACGGTCGCAGATGTCCGCGTACTCCGGCATCGCGCACGACGCCTGGTTCCAGTACCGCTCGGGTTCCGGCGTGATCCAGGCCAGCCGGTGCACCTTGCGTCGCAGTTCGGCGAACTCGTCGACGCCCGGCGGCAGGCCGTTGCACCGCCCGTCGCCGACGACGATCACCGAGGTGCGGGTGTTCACTTCGGTGCCGAACTCTGTCAGCACGTCGGAGAAGACCCGGCCGTAGTCGCTGCTCGCCTCCAGATCGATGCGTGGGTCGGCGAGCACCGAGGCCAGCGCGTCGTCGTCGGTCCCGGCGAGGAGGGTGTCCGTGACGTCGACGGGCCGGTCGACGAACGCCAGGACCTGACAGCGGCTCGCCCGGCGGTGCATCGCCTGTGCCAGCCGGAGAGTGAAGGCGGTGACGGGTCGTACCGACAGCGACACGTCCGCGAGGATCAGCACCCGCACCCGGTCCGGACGCCGCGCCTTCACCATGAGGTGGAACGGGACGCCTTCGGTCCGCAGGCTGGCGCGCACGGTGCGGCGCATGTCGAGGCGGCCCCGGGCCAGTTCGCGCGGGCGGGGACGTGACGGCCCGCGCATCCGCCGAAGCACCTCGTAGCACGCCTGATTCACCTCGGCTCGCGACGTGGCCGCCACCGGACCGCTCGCGGTCCCCGGTGCGTCTGCGGGCCCGGCGGTCAGGTCCCGGGCGTCCGCCAGCGCACCGACGAACGCCTCCACCGCCTCCGCCAGCCGGTTCAGCTGGGCCGCGGTGAGGGGTTCCGCCCCGCCGGAATCGGCGTAGACCTTGCTCGGGTCGTAGGCGTCGAGCCACGCGAGAATCGACTCCGGATCGTCCCAGGACAGCGATCCGACGACGGCGCCGCTCGTCGACGACGCCAGGTCACCGACGGCGGTACTCGCCGCCCGCTCGACCTCGACCGTGTACGTGACGCCGCGGCGTCCGGACTCGGCTTCCGAATCGACGGACAAATCTGCGTCGCTCGACGTCATGCTGACGTCGTCGTCGTCCTTGTGGGGGTTGAACCCCTTCTGCGCCTCGGGGGTGTCGAAGTGGTCGCCGACCTCGGCGGCGCGCTCGTTGTACTCCGCGTACCGGGCGGTCTCCGCGTTGTCCGCCACCTCCAGCGCGGACGGCAGGCCCTCCGCGAACTCGGCCCGGGACGGCGGCCGCGCGCCGCCGGAGGCAGCGTCGGCGACCGACCCGAAGAACACGTCGAAGGCACGGTCGAAACCCTGCTGTTCGTACGTGTACTTCGCGCACACCGCGCGCAGCGACGCCCGCAGGGTGGCCGTGTCCCGGCCCTCGACCAGCCCGAAGACCCGGCGAACCTCGATGACCTCGGCGGGGGACGCGGCGACGCCGTAGCGGCGCAACATCTTTCCGAACGACGCCGCCAGCACGTCGAGGAGTTGCGAGGGAAGGGACGGGGACGGATCGGGGGCCGGGTGGAGCATCGTCAGCGCCTGCCCTGGCGGCCCGCGCCGATGCCGCCGCGGTCCCGGCCACCGCGTCCGCGGAACACGGCGGTGGTCGTGTTGGCCGGCCGCGATGCGACCGTCACCCGCTCCGCGGGCCCGGCCGGAGTGGTGTCCTCGTCGTCCGAGGAGAGCGGCTGTTCGCCGGACAGCCGAGTGCGGGCCAGTTCGACGTCGCTGGTGTACTTGAGCAGGGCGGTGAGCAGGATGTCCCGGACCGCGGCCTGCGCACTCACGGCCACCCCCGTCGACTTCAGGACCACCGCCGCACGGGCCGCGTCGATGACTTCCGCGATAGACGGACTCTTGCGGAGCGGCAACTCCCGCAGCGTGCGCGCCAGATCCACCACGTCCGCCGCCACGGCGTCCTCGACCTCGGGCGCCCTGGCCGTCACGATGTCCCGCTCGCGCTGCGGCGTCGGATAGCCGAGGTGGTAGTGCAGGCAGCGACGCTTCAGCGCGGGCGACAGTTCACGAGTGTCGTTGGACGTCAGGATCACCCACGGCGCCGACCGGGCGGCGAACGTCCCCACTTCGGGAATCGTGATCTGCCCCTCCGCAAGAACCTCGAGGAGCAACGCCTCCATCGACTCTTCGGTGCGGTCCACCTCGTCGACGAGCAGCACCACCGGTTCCGGCGACAGGATCGCCTCGAGCAGGGGGCGCACCGACAGGAAGTGCTCCGAGTACAGCCCGAAATCCTGGGCTGCCAGGAACTTCGACGCGTCGGCGATGTCGTCGAACGCGGCCAGCTTCTCCCCGATGCGGTCACGCAGCATCTGCACGTGCAGAAGCTGTTTCGCGTAGTCCCACTCGTACAGCGCCCGGTTGTCGTCGAGACCTTCGTAGCACTGCAGCCGGACGAGTTTGCGCCCCGCCGCCTCGGCCAGCGACTTCGCCAGCTCCGTCTTGCCTACACCGGCAGGCCCCTCCAGCAACAGCGGGCGTTCGAGCGCGGTCGCCAGGTGGACGACCACCGCGAACTCGTCGTCGGCGATGTAGTCGACCTCGCGCAAGGCCTCCTTCAGTTCCGCGCCGTCGGCGAAGCGGACGTCCTCCGGTTCCGGGGCTGTGTGCGGTGCAGTCATGATCGGGGCATCCGTCCTTCGTCAGCAGGTGGTGGTGGGAACGCATCCGGGGCGGGGCCGGGCTGGGGTGTGGCGCCCGCCCCGGACGCGAGTTTTCAGGTCGGTCAGTACGCGCTGTTGATCGCGTGATCGACCACGGGGATCATCGACTCGACCGTCACCTCGCGCGGGTTGCCCGGCGTGCACCAGTCGCCCTGAATGTGCTCGGAGATGGCGCGCACGGTCTTCTCGTCACCGCGGATGGTGTCGCCGCGACCCTCGTACTTCTTCGTGTTCATCTGGTTCTTCTCGTACGAGTCGGTGCGCACCTGACCGAAGTTGTCGGGAATGCCTACGTCCTTCGCCAGGCGGATGGCGGCCTCGACCGCCGCGTCCGCGGCCTGCACCGTGGTGAGGTTGCGGGTGTCGACCCCCAGCGCGCCGGCCAGCTGGGCGTAGCGCTCGTACCGCGACGGCAGGTTGTACTCCCAGACGCGAGGCAGGGCGATCGCGTTGTTCAGTCCGTGGTGGCTGTCGAAGAACGCGCTGACCGCGTGCGAGATGGAGTGCACGATGCCGAGGCCGCCGGAGTTGAACGCCTGCCCGGCGATGTACTGCGCGTTCATCATTCCCTCACGGGCCTTCAGGTTGCGCGGCTCGAACACGGCCTCCCGCAGGTTCTTCGCGACGAGTTCCACCGAGTACAGCGCATTGCCGAGCGAAGGCGCAAAGTCGAGACGCGACACGTACGGCTCACTGCCGTGCGCGAGGACGTCGAATCCGCAGTACGCGGTGAAGTGCTGGGGGCAGGTGTAGTACAGCAGCGGGTCGTCGATCGCGAGGGTCACGATGGTCGCCTCGTCGAATCCCACCCACTTGTGCGGGTTGTTCATGTCCGACGTGTCGGTGATGACGTACGCCCACGAGGTCTCCGAACCCGTACCGGCCGTGGTGGATACGGCGATGTGGGGCGGGTTCTCCTTGTTGGTGGACTTCGCGAATCCCTCGAACTCGTTGATGTTGCGGCCGTCGTGCGCGACCACGACACGGGCGCCCTTGGCGGCGTCGTGACTCGAGCCGCCGCCGACGGAGATGATCGAGTCGCACTTCTCCTTCTGGTAGAGCGCGGCCGCCTCCATGACGTTGTAGTCCTTGGGGTTGGACTCGACCTTGTCGTAGAGCACGACCTCGACGCCCTGGTACTCGATCTTGCCGACCAGTTCCTCGATGATGCCCGAGCCGCGCAGGCCGGTCGTCATGAGCAGGGTCCTCTTGAAACCGAGGTTCTTCGCCTCGACGCCGATGATGTCGTGGGCGCCCACTCCCATCAGTGCCCGCGGGAACGGGTGGAATTCCTTGATGGGGAAGTCCCAGATCTGGTTGAGCTCGATGGCCATGGCCGTCTCCTCGATTAGTCGATGTCGGATCTGAAGCGTTGGGGAAGGGGACGCAGTAGATGTGATCGGCGTCTCACCTGGAATCCACTGTGACCTAGTTCGGGCCCGGGTTACAGACCTGCGAGCCCGAACCGTCCGACCGCGGCGGACAAACTGCCCGATCGGGCAGGTGCGGCCGGGCCGAGCCGGAGAGGTGGGCACTCGGTAGGCTGTCCACTCCGCACGGAGTGGACAGCTAGGCAAAAACTAGAACCTGTTCTATTCTTGGGGCAGGTAAGCGAGCGTTCCGGCGCTGCGAAGTACGGAAGGACTGCACACACGATGACGACTGTCGAGGTGCCGCACAGCTCACGATCGGTGGTGCTCACCGTGTCGGGCGTGGTCGAGGAAACCGCCGATTCCCGGTCACTGGTCTTCGACGTCCCGGCCGACCTCGCAGGCAAGTTCGCCTACAAGCCGGGCCAGTTCCTCACCCTGCGCATCCCCAGCGACCGCACGGGATCGGTCGCCCGGTGCTACTCGCTGGCCAGCTCGCCGTTCACCGACGACGCACCCAAGGTGACCGTCAAGCGGACGGCCGACGGGTACGGGTCCAACTGGCTCTGCGACAACGTCGCCGTCGGCGACACCCTCGAAGTCCTTCCCCCGTCGGGAGTGTTCACCCCCAAGTCGCTGGACCACGACTTCCTGCTGTTCGCGGCGGGCAGCGGCATCACGCCGGTGATCTCGATCCTCAAGTCCGCCCTCACCGAGGGGTCCGGCAAGGTCGTCCTCTTCTACGCGAACCGCGACGAGAAGTCGGTCATCTTCGCGGAGGAACTGCGCACCCTCGCGAGCCGGTACCCGTCCCGGCTCGTGTCCATCCACTGGCTGGAGACGGTCCAGGGACTGCCCGGCGTCGACCAGCTCGCCTCCGCCGTCGCCCCCTACCTCGGGCACGAGGCATTCATGTGCGGACCGGCGCCGTTCATGGACACCATCCACAAGGCCCTCGCCGACGCCGGCATGCCGCGCACCCAGGTGCACGCCGAAGTGTTCAACTCGCTGGCCGGCGACCCGTTCCGTGACTCCGACGTCGTCGAGGTCACCGAGTCCGAGGCCGCCGACGCCGCCACCGTGGAGGTGGAACTCGACGGCGAGATCCACACCCTGAGCTGGCCCCGCAAGCAGACCCTCGTCGACATCATGCTGGCCAAGGGAATCGACGTGCCCTACTCCTGCCAGGAGGGCGAGTGCGGGTCGTGCGCGTGCACCGTGCTCGAAGGCAAGGTCGAGATGGAGAACAGCGAAATTCTCGACCCCGAGGACATCGAGAGCGGCTACATCCTGGGCTGCCAGGCCCGTCCGGTCACCGACCACCTCAAGATCGAATTCTGAAGGCCGCTCACCCGAGCCGGCCGAAACCGACGACGGCGGAGTCGCTCGCCCAGTCCACCGTGTGCACGCGGATCCGGCCGAACTCGTTGCCGCCGACCGTCGTAGCGGTGTCACCGTCGACGGCGACGACGATGTTGGTGTGCTGGCCGACCCAGCTGCTGTTGTCGTAGAGCACCACGTCCCCGACGGCCGGGCGGTACCCGTCGCCGACCTCCTGGAACCGCGACTGCGACTGGTAGTACTCCTGCAATGTGTAGACACCCGGGATCCGCCAGTGCCCGGAATTCGGATTCGACAGCGGCAGGCCCGCTTCCCGCATGATCCAGCTGACGAAGTCCGCGCACCAGGGCTCCTCGACCCCTTCGGAGTAGAACGTCCCCGGCCGCTGCGTGCCGTGCTCGGCCTCCAGTAGCCCGACGATCCGCGCCTGCTGCGGCGACAGCGCGGTCGTGTCGACGGCCGGGAATTCGGCGGTGTCCCACGGCAGGTAGCGGTCCGGGGCCAGCCACAGCACCCCGCCCGCCACGACGGCCATCACCGCGACGACCGCGCCGAGGATCAGCCCGGCACGTCGGCGGCGGCGAGTGGGCGCGGGAGCAGTCATGCCACCGAATGTAGCGGGAATCCGGTCAGCGCATCGCGCGGTAGCCCGCACGCTCCTCAGCGGTGAGGTGCTCACACGCGTATGTCAGGGCCGTGCGCCCCATCGCGGCGGCGTTCCGGTCGAGGAAGCCGGTCAGCAGGGCGCGGTCGACCCGCTTGCCGACCTCGCGCAGCATCCATCCCGTCGCCTTCTGCGTGAGGTCGCGGCGATCACCGAGGACGGACTCCGCGACCTCGAGCGTCGTCGACGCGTCACCCCGGCGGATGAACCCGAACGTACTGAGCAGCGCGACGCGACGCCGCCAGAGGTCGTCGTCCGCGGCCAGCTCGAAGACCGGGTCCCGCGGCCGGTCGAACAGCCACGTGCCCAGGATCCGGTCGGCGGACGAGTCCACCAGATCCCAGTTGTTCACCCGTCCCCGCATCACCAGGTCGAAGTAAAAGGACACGATCTTCTCGCGCAAGGCGTCGTCGCCCGCCTTCGCCGCCCGGTCGAACTGCGTAACGAGTACCAGCAGCCCCGCCAGTCGGTGCTCGTGCACCGGACTGTCGAGCAGCACGGTCACCTCCGGCAGGTCCAGATCGGCGTGAGCGCGAACCACGCTGCGCGTCCCGGGAACCCGCACGCCGATGAAGACGTCACCCTCCCCGTATTCACCCGGACCGGTCTTGAAGAACCGTGCCAGATTGACGGCGTCGGCCTCGTCCGACACGTCGGCGAGAGCACGCTTCACGTCGTCTGCGGTGGAAGTCACGAAGGCACTGTCCCACACGTCACCGACACCGCGAGCGAAGATCACAAAACATGCTCCGACCTGCGGTTCGTGTTATCCGAATGCAACGGATCAGGTATTGATCGGGCGGTCAATCAGGCGTGTACTCGAAGTGGACACAATCCATTTCGAGGAGGCCGGACATGAGATCGTGGAGTCGTATGCAAGATGTGGTGGCGATCGTGATCGGAGTCTTCGCGGCGCTCTCGCCGTTGTGGCTCGACACCAACAACGCCGCGATGTGGTCACTCATCGTCCTCGGTGTACTCGTGGCCCTCTCCGGTCTCGTCCATATGAGCCGACCGGAGATGACTGCGGCCGAGTACGCGATGGCCGTCTTCGGAGTGCTGTTGTTCCTCGCCCCGTGGGTGATGAACTTCGACGCATTCACGGGCGCGGCGTGGACCGCATGGGTCGTCGGTGTCCTGGCAGTCGTCGTGGCTGTCACGGGGTTGCCGATGATGAGTTCCCGGATGCACGGACACGGAGGGCTGGCGACGCATCACTGATCTGTGAACCACAGCACCGAGAACATCGATTGGGGCGGGGCGCAGGCTTACGGCCTGCGCCCCGCCGTTCACGTCGGGAAAGGCCCATGCCAGCACCCCATCTCGGAAAGCCCGGTAACTCCCAACCGCGGAAAGGCCGGCGGCGGCGCAGCGCGAAGATCGACGGCGACGCGCGGGAACTGATCCTCGACGCCGCCGAATCCCTCATCGCCGTACACGGATTCGATGCCACGCCCACCGCATCGATCGCCTCTGCCGCGCACGTCCCGAAAGGACTGGTGTTCTACTACTTCCCCTCCAAGACCGACATCCTCCTTGCCCTGCTGTCCGAGAGACTGCCGACCGAACCCTTCGGCGACGTGGGCCCCCTGGTGACTCCGGGTGACCCCGCCGCCAGCCTCGTCAACCTCGACACCGCACTGAATCTGCACGACCACCACTCGTCGGTGATGCGGGTGATCATCTGGCGCGAGGCCGAGACCCACCCGGACGTCCGCGCCCACCTGAGGCGGTTCCGCGACTACCTCAGCGACATCACCGAGCGACTGCTGCAGGCCAGTTCGCCGTACCCCGTGCAGCCCGGGACACTCCGGGCCTGCGCGACGGCGTGGGTGGCCGCGATGTTCTCCGTCGCGGGCAACGACCGCTTGCACGACCTCGACGACCTGCCGCGACAACACGGCGAGGAACTCGGCAACGTCGCACGGGTGGTGGCGGCCGGGATGGTTCAGCTGGGCTGAGATGTTCCCGCGGCCAGCAGCTGACCGGCGGGGAACGCCTCCGCGCTCGCGGGCAGCCGCCCGGGCCTGCCGCTGAGGAACACCTCCACGGTGCCCTCCCCCGCGCTCGGCCGGTTCAGCGCGTCGATGCGGCGCAGGGTCTGCGCCGCCACCGCCTCGGCGCTGTCGAACAACCGCACCCCGGCCGGCAGCTGCGCCGCGATCTCGTCGGCCATCAACGGGTAGTGGGTGCAGCCCAGCACCACCCCGCCGACGTCGCCGGGCGTCCGCTCTGCGGCGGACGCGATGGCGGCGATCGCAGCGTCCCGCTCCCCCCGGTCGATGGCCTCCGCGAGACCATGGCAAGCGACCCCCACCACCGAACTGCCGTTCCCGAACTTCTCGATCAGATCGGCCTGATACCGGCTCGCCGTCGTCGCGGCGGTCGCCCAGACCGCGACGGACCCGAACGCAGCGGCGGCCGGTTTGATCGCCGGCACCGTCCCGACGACCGGAACCTGCGGTCCGACGAGCTCCCGGACGTGGTCGAGCGCGGTGACGCTCGCCGTGTTGCACGGCAGCACGATCACCTCGGCGCCGCGGTCGAGGCTGCGCTGCGCGGTCGCGAGAACACGATCGATCACCCACTGCTCCGGTTTGGGACCCCACGGGGCCCCGTCCGGATCCAGCGCGAGAATCAGATCCAGTTCGGGTCGCAACTTCCGCAACCACGCCGCCGTCGGCAGCATGCCGAGACCCGAGTCGATGAGCGCAACAATCACCCGGAGAATCTATCGCGCCCCCGTCCCGGCTCTTACGCCGACGCGGCCTCGAGGACCTCACCGATCGGAGTTCCCGCCGCGATCTTCGCCCGCATCTTCATGACACCACCCGCCATCCCGCCGCCGACGACACCGGCCAGGATGCCGTCCCGTTCGTAGTAGGCGAGGAACTTGCGGCCGTCGTCCTTGATCACGTGCACCTCGTCGGTGGCCGCCACCGTGCCCAGGGCCTGGATCTTGATGTCGTACTGGTCGCTCCAGAAGTACGGCACCTGAGCTGCGGTGTTCTCGTCGCCGGTGCCGGTCAACGCCGCGGCGAGGATCTTCGCCTGCTCCCCGGCGTTGCTCCAGTGCTCGACGCGCTTGCGGCCACCCACCTGCAGCTGCCACGCGGCCACGTCGCCGACCGCCCACACGTGCGGGACCGCCGTGCGTCCGACGCCGTCGCACACCACCCCGTTGTCCAGTTCGACACCAGAGCCGTCGAGCCACGCGGTGACCGGCACCGAGCCGACCCCGATCGCCACGACGTCGACGTCGACCTCGCTTCCGTCGCCGAGGACGGCTCCGGTGACCCGGTCGGTGCCCACCAGCGACGTGAGCCCGACACCGGCCCGCAGATCGACCCCCTCGGCGGTGTGCAGCCGGGCGACGAGTCCCCCGACCTTCTCGCCGAGCACGGACGCGAGCGGCGTCGACTGCGGCTCGACCAGCACCACGTCGAGCCCGCCGGCCCGCATGCTCGCCGCCAGCTCGCAGCCGATGAATCCCGCCCCGACGATCAGCGCGCGCCTGCCCTCGGCGAGGTCCGCGCGCAACGCCAGGCTCTCGTCGATGGAACGGAGAACGTGGACGCCCGCGAGGTCCGGAAGTCCCGGGATCCGCCGCGGCACGAGACCGGTGGCGATCACGAGTTCGTCGTAGCCGAGTTCGCTGCCGTCAGCGAGTCTCAGGATGCGGGATCCGGTGTCCACCGAGGCGGCCTCGACCCCCAGCCGCAGTTCGATGTTCTTCTCGTCGAAGAACTCACGCGGCTTGAGCGTGGTGTCGCTCTTCTCCCCGCGCATCACTTCCTTCGACAGCGGTGGGCGGTCGTAGGGAAGGTGCGGTTCACCTCCGAGAAGAATCAGATCACCCTCGTATCCGGCCCGCCGAAGTTCCTCCGCGGTGCGCAGGCCCGACAAGCCCGCCCCGACGATCACAATTTTCTGCACGCCAACACATTAGGCGCTTTGCGCCCGTGAGGGTCAGAGGTCGGCGATGGCCTCCAGCGGGCGGGTGCGGGCGGCGCGGCTCGCCGGCCACAGTGCCGCGAACACACCGACCACACCGGATCCGAGGAGCATCGCGACCACCTGCCCCCACGGCACCGTCACCTGGCCGAGCCCCTGGTCCTTCAGGGTGCTCACGAAGCCCCAGCCGAACGCGATGCCGAGCAGCACGCCGACGGCCGCACCGAACACCGCGATCAGCATCGACTCCAGGTAGATCGTGCGGCGCATCTGGGACCTCTGCATCCCGACCGCGCGGAGCATGCCGATCTCCCGCCTGCGCTCGACCACCGAGAGCGCGAGCGTGTTGATGATGCCGAGGATCGCGATCACGACGGCGAGTGCGAGCAACCCGTAGAGGATCGCGAGGAGCGTGTCGATCTGCTGGCCCTGCGTTCCCTTGAACTGTTCGCGGTCCTGCACCTGCACCACGACGAACTGCTTGGTCGCGGATTCGAGGTCGGCGCGCAGCTGCGTCAGGTCCGCACCCGGCTTCGCGTCGATGAGCACCGCCAGATCGGGGATGGTCGCGGCGGGCATGACCTGCCGGTAGACGTCGTCCGAGACGAGCCAGTCGCCGACCAGCTGGTTGTCTTCGAAGACACCGGTGACCTCGGCGTCGACGACTTTCCCGTCGGCGCTCGTCATCGGGACGGTCGTGCCCAGCGTCCAGCCCTTCTGCGCCGCTGTCGTCTGGGACACGATTAGGTGGTTGCCCGTCAGGTCGGCGCCGCCCTCGACGAGCTTGTAGTCGAGGACGCCCTCGAGTGGGCCGTCCAGCGACGCGCCCTGTTGCCGCTCGTCGTCGACCGTCACGGACACCGGGTGCAGGGCGGCGGCGCTCTGGACGTCGTCGAGGTTCCGCACGGCTCTCGCCGCGCCGCTGGGCACACCGATCTGATTGGGTCCGGTGAGCACGTAGTCGGCGGACACCCCCGAGTCGACCAGCTGGTTGACGCTGGCCTTCGCGGATGCGCCGAACACCCCGATGACGGATACGAGCATCAGTCCGAGTGTCAGCGCGAACGCGGTGGCGGCGGTGCGGCGGGGATTGCGCACGGCGTTGGTGCGGGCCAGGCGCCCGACCGGGCCGAACGGCTTGGCCAGCACCGCTCCGAGCGCCCCGACGATCGGCCGGGACAACGCGGGGGCGGCGAACAGCACAGCCAGGATCAGACCGAGCGCGCCTGCGCCGACGACCGCCGCCGCACCGCCACCGGTACCCCGCGAACCGATCACGAGTCCCACGACTCCGAGGACACCGAGGACCGCACCGGCGATGGTGCGCACGTGCAGTGAGTCACCGGTGGACGCGAATTCCTCGCGCATCGCCGCGACGGGCGGCACCTTGGACGCGCGCCGGGCGGGTGCGTACGCGCTGACCGTCGTCACGAGCACCCCGACCACGAGGGCGATGAGAATCGTGCGCGGCCCCACCTGCAGGGGACCTTCGGGCAGACCGACGTCGAACGCGTTCAGCAGTGCGCGCAATCCGTAGGCCAGGCCGACGCCGGCGGCGATCCCGATCGCACTGCCGATCACGCCGACCACGAGGGCCTCGAAGACCACGGACCGGCCCACCTGCTTGCGGCTGGCACCGATCGCGCGGAGCAGCGCCAGTTCGCGCAACCGCTGGGCCACGATCATCGAGAACGTGTTGTAGATGATGAACGTGCCGACGAGCAGAGCGATCGCACCGAATGCGAGGAGGAAGTAGTTGATGAAGCTCAGCGCCTCCGTCACCTGCGCCTTGGTTTCCTCGCGGACCTCGTCGCCGGTCTGGACCTTTGCGTCGGGAAGGGCGGCGGCGATCTCGTCGCGCAGTTCGGTCTGGGACAGACCGGTCCCGGCGACGTCGATGTACTCGACGTGCTTACCGTCGGTGAACAGTTCGCGGGCCTGCGAGTCGACGAACGTCGCGCCGATGAATCCACCGGTCTCGTTGCCGGTGTCGTAGATGCCGGAGACGGTGACGTCGACCATGCCGCGAGCGGGCACGAGGACCTTGGTGGTGTCGCCGACAACGAGTTGCGCGCGTTCCGCGGCACTGGCGTTGACGGCGATCTGACCGGCCTGCGCGGGCGGGGTTCCCTGCACGTACTCGTCGGGCTCACCGAGCGCCTGACCCGGCGGCAGGTACGACTCCCCGATGCTCGGCGCACCGCCCGTCTGGACGGCGGCGCCGTCGGAATCGATGAGGACGATCTGCCCGCTGACGGCAGGTGCGACCGCGCGCACCCCGTCCAGCGCGGTGATGGTGTCGAGGTCGGCGAGGGGCACTCCACTGGAGTTGCGCTCCTCGCTCGACACCCGGACGTCGACCCCTTGCGCGGTGTTCTCGAAGATCGAATCGAACGTCCTCTGGAGGGTGTCGGTGAAGACGAAGGAACCGGCGACGAACGCGGTGCCGAGCACCACGGACAGCACCGTCAGTGCCAGCCGGACCTTGTGTGCCGCCAGGTTGCGCAGCGACACCTTGCGCATCGGCGCACCGGATGTGGACGCCATGCGGTCAGACCGCCGCGTCGGACGTGAGGGCGTGGGCAGGCTCGTCGAGTCGCTTCATCGTGTCGAGGACCGAATCGGCCGTCGGCTCACGCAGTTCGTCGACGATCTTGCCGTCGGCGAGGAACACCACCCGGTCGGCGTAGGCGGCCGCGCGGGGGTCGTGGGTGACGATGACCACGGTCTGGTGGAATTCGTCCACCGCGGCCCTCAGGATCGACAGCACCTCGCCCGAGGACTTCGAGTCGAGGTTGCCGGTGGGCTCGTCGCCGAAGATGATCTCCGGCTGCCCTGCCAGGGCCCGGGCACACGCGACCCGCTGCTGCTGACCTCCGGACAACTCCCCCGGGCGGTGCTCGAGACGATCCTGCAGCCCGAGTTTGGTGAGCACGTTCTCGAGCCACGCGGCGTCCGGCTTGCGGCCCGCGATGTCCAGCGGAAGGGTGATATTCTCCAGCGCCGTCAGCGTCGGCACCAGGTTGAACGCCTGGAACACGAAGCCGATGCGGTCGCGTCGCAGCTGGGTCATCTGCTTGTCGGTCAGCGTCGTCAACTCGGTGTCGCCGATGAGGACGGAACCCGAACTGGCGTCGTCGAGGCCGGCCAGGCAGTGCATCAGCGTCGACTTGCCGGAACCGGACGGTCCCATGATCGCGGTGAACTCACCACGGGCGAACTCCGCGGATACCGCGCTGAGCGCGTGGACCTGGGTGTCGCCGGTGCCGTACGTCTTGGACAGCTCGACAGCACGGGCAGCGACAGCGGGGGCATGCGTGCTCATGATCGCCTTTCGTCATTCTCTTGTGGCGGTCCGGCCCCGTGGTGACGGGCCGGGACGGTGCACGCGCGGCGCACTCCTCCATCTTGTCGACACCCGCGGCGGCCCGCCATCAGGGACCACCCTGATCTTCGGTAAGTCGGGACGTGATCCCTGACACGGCGACCCGGCCGGAAACGCCCACAACGGATGTGCCGACCTGGGAGAATTCCGGTATCGCCGGTGCGAAGGAGAGCCCTCATGGCCATCGAACCCCCCACACCCCGGACGGGATCGCGTTTCCTCGACGCGTTCCTCCAATCACCGTTCGCCGGCCTGGCGCCGTGGATCGTGATGTCGCTGCTGTCCGGCCCCGGGCGGTTCGAGGAATCCGTCGCCACCGCCCTCGGGTTGTCGATCCTGTTCCTGTTCCTCAGCCACCGCCGCGGCGGAAGCCTCAAACCCATGGAAGTGTTCGACATCGTCTATTTCGGCTGCCTCGCCGTGATCGGACTGTTCGCCTCCGACAGCCTGATCACCTGGCTGGAGAAGTGGTCGGGCGAGATGTCGAGTCTGGCGCTCGTCGCGTTCGCGTTCGGCTCGCTGTTGCTGCGCAATCCGTTCACCCTGCCGTACGCCAAAGAGACTACACCCGAGGAGTATTGGACCTCGCCGCTGTTCCTGAAGGTGAATCAGCTCATCACCCTGGTGTGGGCGCTGTCCTTCACAGTGTCGGCGGCATCCGGACTGTACGGCGACCTCGTCCTCGACCAGCCGGACAATTTCTGGACGGGGTGGATCATTCCGATCGGGGCGTTGCTGTTCGCGCTGTCCTTCACCGAGTGGTATCCGGACGTGGCGAGCGCGCAGGCGCCGCGGGAACCCGGGGAACCGGAAGAGGTGGCGCCGCCGCTCGTCAAGCTGTTCGACTTCCTGCCGCCGTACGTGATCGGCGTAGGGATCGCGATGCTCGTCACCGACAACGACCCCGACTGGCTGGGCATCACCCTGATCGTGGTGGGCGCCCTCGGCAGCGCCGCGTTGCGACGCGCGGGCACGCAGAGCCGAAGCAGTTCGACCGCATGAGGCAAAACGTCACTGATCGGAGCACCGGCTACTAGCCTGATGTGACTGACGTCACAGACGAGAGGTGGGCGCATGTCGGACGCCGAGAACGAGATCATCTTCGACCGACTCGCGCACTGGGCGCAGGTTCGACCGGACGACGTCGCCGTGCAGTTCCAGGGCGCCGACTACACGTGGTCCGGGTGGCACGACCGGATCCTGCACGTCGCGGGAGCCTTGGCAGAAGGCGGAATCGGGGCAGGCGACACGGTCGCGTTCGTCGACAAGAACCACCTGTCCTGCCTCGAGGTCACCTACGCCGCCTCCCTCCTCGGCGCGGCGGCCGCAGTGCCCAACTGGCGACTGGCCGGCGAGGAACTCGACTACGTGATCAACGACTGCAAGGCGCGAATCCTGTTCGTGGGCAACGAGTTTCTCCAGCAAGTCATGGCCTTGCGGGACCGGCTGACCGGCATCGAGCAGATCATCACCGTCGGCGGGGAGCACGACGAGTTCGAGCCGTGGCTCGCCGAGGCGTCCGTCCTGTCGTCGAGGCCGGACGTGGCCGCGGAGGCCACCGCGCTGATCCTCTACAGCTCGGGAACCACGGGCAGGCCCAAGGGCGTTCAGCTGACGCACCGCAACCTGATCGCGCACAGCATTGCGGTGCTCGACATCCTGCCCGCACGGCACGACGACTGTCTGCTCGTCGCCATGCCGCTGTTCCACGTCGGTGGGAGTTGCTACGCGATCATGGGTGTGCACGCCGGCGCCCGCTGCCATTTCACGAGGGAGGCCGACGCGCCGTCGCTGTTCGGTGCGCTCGCGGCCGGTGCGAACATCGCGTTCCTCGTTCCGCCGGTGATCGCCGGGGTGCTCGCCGGGGGCGAGCAGGCCGTGGCCGCGTTCGGCGCGCTGCACCGCATCACGTACGGCGCCGCCCCGATGCCGCTGCCGTTGCTGCGCAGCGCGCTCGCCGCCTGGCCGGAGGCGGAGTTCGTCCAGGTGTACGGAATGACCGAATGCGCGGGTGTGGTCACCGCACTCCTGCCGGACGTGCATCGCGACGAGTCGCAGGAGGCGAGGATGGCGTCGGCGGGACAGCCCATTCCCGGTGTGGAGATGCGCATCGTGGACCCGGCCACCGCCGAGGACGTCGCCACCGGTGAGACCGGGGAGTTGTGGTGGCGATCGGACCAGCGCACGCCCGGCTATCTCGGCAAACCCGAGGCGACGGCGGAGGCGATCACCGCGGACGGGTGGTTGCGCAGCGGCGACATGGGCCGCGCGGACGCCGACGGTTTCGTGTTCATCGAGGATCGGCTGAAGGACATGATCATCACCGGCGGCGAGAACGTGTACTCCCCCGAGATCGAACGGGTCCTCGTCGAACACCCGGCGGTGGCGGAGGTCGCGGTGATCGGCGTTCCCGACGACCACTGGGGTGAGACGGTCAAGGCCGTCGTGGTGCCGGTGACCGGAAGCAGCATCGAACCGGACGAACTGATCCACTACACCCGTCAGCGCCTGGCGAAGTTCAAGTGCCCGACGACGGTCGACGTCGTCGACCTGCTGCCGCGCAACCCCACCGGCAAGATCCTGAAGCGGGAACTGCGCGCGCCGTACTGGAAGGACCGCACTCACAAACTCGTGTGACCGCCGTCCATACTGGGACCGTGACCGTTCGATGCCCCTGCCTGCTCGGTGAACCGTACGACGAGTGCTGCGGGAGGTATCACCGCGGCGAGGCGAAGGCGCCCACGGCCGAGCGCCTGATGCGATCCCGGTTCAGCGCGTTCGCGGTGCTGGACGCCGACTATCTCCTCGCGACGTGGCATCCGAGCACGCGGCCCGCGGGCCTGGACCTCGATCCCGAGCAGCGCTGGACCCGCCTCGACATCCTGGGCACGACCGGCGGCGGTCTGCTCGACACCACCGGCACCGTCGAGTTCCGTGCGCACTACGTACTGGACGGCGACCGCGAATCGCTGCACGAGAACAGCCGATTCGTCCGTGAGGACGGCAACTGGCTGTACCTGGACGCGATCGCGACGCCACGCCCGGGGCTCCCGCGTCTCTGATCGGCCCCGGCTTACGATCGGATCATGATCAACCACCGGATCGGTCCCTTCGCCGCGTTCGCTGCCTGCGCGCTGGCCCTGACACTCACCGGATGCTCGGAGTCGAACTCCGCCAGCAGTGTGGCGGCGACGTCGCCTGCCGCCGCGGCCACCACCGGCAGCGCACTCGAATCCGAGTCGGCGCCGATCCCGACCGACGCGTCGCCGAAGTCGTCCGCGGCGTCCGAGTCCGCGAAGCTCACCGTCACCGACGTCCGCGTCGGCGGGCACGAGGGATTCGACCGCGTGGTGTACGAACTCGGCGGCAAGGGCGCCCCGGGCTGGCGGGTCGAATACGTGGACCAGGCCGTGCAGGACGGCAGCGGCAAGACGATCCCGGTGTCGGGCAACGGCATCCTGCAGGTGCAGATCGACGGCTCGGCGTACCCGTTCGACAGCGACGTGGAGGGCTACTCGGGCCCCAATCCGGTGCCCGGTGTTCCCGGCGGCACGGTGACCGAGGTCAACGGTGCGCTCGTGTTCGAAGGCGTCACCCAGTCGTTCATCGGCGTGAGCGCGCCCGGCCGTCCGTTCACGGTGTCCAACCTGTCCGATCCGACGCGGGTGGTCGTCGACGTCGCGAAGTGACGCTTCCCGCGCCCGCTGCTTGACCTCGAGTTAAGTTGAGGTTCTACGGTCATGTCATACCCCGGCTCTACCGTGGGGGGACAGCGACAGGAGGCCGCCGGCATGAGCATGGAAGTCACGGCGTGGAACGCGATGTACAACGCGATGCACGCCCAGGAAGATCGACGCCCCTTCTCCCGGACGACGTTGCGGCGGATCGCCCGTTTCGCCCGGCCGCACCGCCGCAACCTCGCGTGGTACCTGCTGCTCAGCGTCGTCACGGCCGCGCTGGCCGTGGCCACCCCGGTGCTGGCGGGCCGCGTCGTGAACGCCATCGTCGGCGGCGACGCGGTGTCCGTGATCGTGCGTCTCGCGGCGCTCATCGCGGTCATCGCCGTCCTCGAATCCGCACTCGCGCTGTGGACGCGGTGGTTGTCGGCGAGCATCGGCGAGGACCTGATCCTCGACCTGCGCACCGCCGTGTTCGACCACGTGCAGCGGATGCCGATCGCCTTCTTCACCCGCACCCGCACCGGCGCGCTGGTCAGCCGCCTCAACAACGACGTGATCGGTGCGCAGCGCGCATTCAGCGACACCTTGTCGGGTGTGGTGTCCAACCTGGTCACGCTGGGCATCACGCTGATCGTGATGATCGGGATCTCCTGGCAGATCACGCTGTGCGCACTGCTGCTGCTGCCGATCTTCGTCCTGCCCGCCCGCACGATGGGCGCACGGCTCGCGCAACTCAATCGTGAGGCGGCCAACCACAACTCGGTGATGAGCACCCAGATGACGGAACGGTTCTCGGCGCCGGGCGCCACCCTCGTCAAACTGTTCGGCCGTCCGTCCGAGGAATCCGCCGAATTCGCGGTCCGCGCGCGGCGAGTCCGGAACATCGGCGTCCGCACGGCCATGCTGCAGTCGGTGTTCGTCACCGCGCTCACCCTCGTCTCGGCGCTCGCGCTGGCCCTCGTCTACGGACTGGGCGGGTTCTACGCACTGCGCGGACAACTCGACGCGGGAGCGGTGGTCGCGATGGCGATGCTGCTCACCCGCCTCTACTCGCCCCTTACCGCGCTGGCCAGCGCACGCATGGACGTGATGAGCGCGCTGGTGAGCTTCGAGCGCATCTTCGAGGTCCTCGACCTGACGCCGCTGATCGCCGAGAAGCCCGACGCGGTCGCGGTGCCCGAGGGCCCCGTGTCGGTGGAGTTCGACTCGGTGGAGTTCGCGTATCCCTCGGCCGACAAGGTGTCGCTGGCGTCGCTCGAAGAGGTCGCGACCCTCGACACCCGCGGCGGCGTCGACGTGCTGCACCGACTGTCGTTCCGCGCCGAACCCGGGCAGATGGTCGCCCTGGTGGGATCGTCCGGGGCCGGCAAGTCCACCATCGCCCAACTGGTTCCCCGGCTCTACGACGCGGACGCGGGCTCGGTGAAACTCGGCGGGGTCGACGTGCGGGACCTGACCGCCGACTCGGTGCGGGCCACCGTCGGAATGGTGACCCAGGACGGGCATCTCTTCCACGACACCGTTCGAGCCAACCTCTTGCTCGCCCGCCCCGGCGCCACGCCGGCCGAACTCGCGGAGGTCCTGGAACGCGCCCGGCTCACCGACCTCGTCGCCGCCCTTCCCGACGGCCTCGACACGGTGGTCGGCGAACGCGGCTACCGACTGTCCGGCGGCGAACGCCAGCGGCTGACCATCGCGCGCCTGCTGCTCGCGCATCCTCGGGTGGTCATCCTCGACGAGGCGACGGCGCACCTCGACTCCACGTCCGAGGCCGCCGTCCAGGAAGCGCTGGGCGAGGCCCTCGCCGGCCGCACCGCCGTGGTGATCGCGCACCGGTTGTCGACCGTCCGCGCGGCGGATCTGATCCTCGTGGTCGAGTCCGGGCGCATCGTCGAACGCGGCACCCACTCCGAACTGCTCGCCGCGGGCGGCCGGTACGAAGAGCTGTACCGCACCCAGTTCGATACGGGCACGGTCTCGTCCCCAGCCCTCACCGAGGTGCTGCGGTGAGTCTGCGAATGGCGGAGAGGGGCAAGCCGATCCACTGCGGGCGGTTCCTCGCCTCGTACACCGTCTCGTACACCGCCTTGTCGAGTTCGTAGGCCCGGAGCAACGCCGCCGCCTCTCGCGGATCGGTGCCCGACACCGAGGCATAGCCCTCGCAGAAGGCGTCGGCGTTGCGCTGGGCCCATTCCCTCGCGCGGAAGTCCCGTTGCGACGCCGCTCCCATCGCCCCCATCGGCACCGAATCGGCCAGCAGGTGGTGGGCGGCGTAGTCGAAGGACCGCAGCATTCCCGCGACGTCCCGCAACGGACTGTCCCGTTCCCGGCGCTCGTCGAGCGTCTTGGCTGGCTCGCCTTCGAAGTCGATGAGCAGCCACCGCTCCGGTGTCCGCAGCACCTGACCGAGGTGCAGGTCCCCGTGAATCCGCTGGACGGCGGTGGCGCCCAGCGCTTCCGCCTCGGCGAACTTGTCCCGCACCGCGGCGGCCACCTCCCCCAGTTCGGGAACGATTGCGGTGGCGGCGTCCAGCCTGCGGTTCATCGCCTCCACCGTCGTCGACGCCACCTGCCGCTCCTCCGCACCCAGCGCACGCGCCAGCGTCGAGTGCACCTCGGCGACGGCAGCGCCCATGCGATGGGACTCACCGGCGAAGTCCGTCCCCAACTCCGCGGCGTGGAGATCCGCCTCGATGAGGAGGTCGCGGACGCTGCCCAGCGCCATGCTCCACCCGTCCGCCGAATTGGCCTCGAAGTCCTGCACCATCGCAAGCGTGGTGAGAATCCCGGCGACATCCGTCTCCATCCACGCCCGCAGCGTGGCCACGTATTCACTGCCCGCGCCGGCGAGCGCCAGATGGAGTTCCACGTCGGGATTCACCCCGGGGGTGACCAGGCGGAAGATCTTCATGAGCAACTTCTCCCCCAGCACCACCGACGTGTTCGACTGCTCCGCGCCGAGGGTTCGCCCACGCAGCCCCGGTTCGATCACCGTGCCCGGCACGGTCTTCAACTGCACCGGTCCGGAACCCTGCGCCTCGGCCAGCAGGTCCGCGTACAGGGTGATGACCTCGGCGTCGTGCAGTCCGTCGTACGCGATCATGCCGTTGCCGTCGCCGTCCGGCAACGCCCACGGTTCGAGGTCCTCGGGCAGATGACTGCGGAACCCCAGCGGCACCTGGTACACCTGCGCCGGGCCCGCCTCGAATTCCACCGACACCAGCAGGTGCTCGGCGGAGAACCCGAAGACCGACGTCAGCTCGTGGCGGAGCAGGATCCGTACCGCCGAGATGGTGTTGCCCTTCGCGGCGAACCACCTCCGGTCCGGCAACCATCGGACGAGTTGCCGTTCGAGGGTCTCGTCGGGAATGCGTCCGCTGGTGGGTTCGTTCACTGCTGCACCGCCTGTTCCGCTTCGCTGCTGACCGGGTGTCCGCTCACCGCGCCGTCGGATTTGGGATCCGGTTGCAGCGCGAACCAGAAGAAGCCGTGACCGGGCAGCGTGATCATGTACCCGTCGTCCCCGATCGTGGGAAAGGGAACGGAGCCGGTGAGCTCCACGGGGATTCGGCCGGTGAACTGGGTGAGGTCCAGGATCACCGCCTGCGGGAACCGGGACAGGTTGTTGACGCACAGGATGACGTCGCTGTACGCGCGGTCCTCGCTCGGCGGGGTCTCCCGCACATACGACAACACGGCCGGGTTCGCACTGCCGAGTTCTGTGAACGAGGCCGTTCCGAACGCCGGGTGCTGCTTGCGAACCTGGATCAGCCGGCGGGTCCAGTGCAGCAACGAGTTGGTCGAGTTCATCTGCGACTCGACGTTCACCGACTGATAGCCGTACGTGGGGTCCATGATGACCGGCAGATACATTCGCGCCGGGTCGGCGCGGGAGAATCCGGCGTTGCGGTCGGGCGTCCACTGCATCGGCGTCCGCACCGAGTCCCGGTCGCCGAGCCAGATGTTGTCGCCCATGCCGATCTCGTCACCGTAGTAGAGGACGGGCGAACCCGGCAGGCTCAGCAGCAGCGCGGTGAACAGCTCGAGCTGGTTGCGGTCGTTCTCGAGCAGCGGCGCGAGGCGCCGCCGGATGCCGATGTTCGCCTTCATCCGCGGGTCCTGCGCGTACTCGGAATACATGTAGTCACGCTCCTCGTCCGACACCATTTCGAGCGTCAACTCGTCGTGGTTCCGGAGGAAGATTCCCCATTGGCACGAACTCGGAATCGGCGGGGTCTGCGCGAGGATCTCGGAGATCGGAAAACGGTTCTGCCGCCGCACCGCCATGAAGATGCGCGGCATCAGCGGGAAGTGGAACGCCATGTGGCACTCGTCGCCGACATTGGGCTCCCCGAAGTACTCCACGACGTCCGACGGCCACTGGTTGGCTTCGGCGAGCAGCGCCCGCCCCGGGTACTCGGCGTCCATGACGGCTCTGCACTTCTTGAGGAACGCGTGGGTCTCGGGCAGGTTCTCGCAGTTGGTGCCCTCCCGCTCGAACAGGTAGGGCACCGCGTCCAGCCGGAAGCCGTCGATTCCGAGGTCCAGCCAGAACCGCAGCACGTCGATCATCGCGTCCTGGACGTCGGGATTGTCGTAGTTCAGGTCCGGCTGGTGGGAGAAGAAGCGGTGCCAGTAGTACTGCTTGCGCACCGGATCCCACGTCCAGTTGGAGGTCTCCGTGTCGACGAAGATGATCCGCGCCTCCGGATACCCTGCGTCGCGGTCGGACCAGACGTAGAAGTCGCCGTACGGGCCGTCGGGGTCGTTGCGCGACTCCTGGAACCAGGCGTGGGTGTCGGACGTGTGGTTCATGACCAGGTCCGTGATGACCCTGATCCCGCGGCGGTGCGCCTGATCGAAGAGCTGGACGAAATCCTCGACCGTCCCGAATTCCGGGAGCACGGCACGGAAGTCGCGGATGTCGTATCCGCCGTCGCGTAGCGGTGAGTCGTAGAACGGTGGCAGCCACAGACAGTCGACGCCGAGCCAGGACAGGTAGTCGAGTTTGGACGTCAGCCCCCGGAGATCGCCCGTTCCGTCTCCCGAGGAATCGAAGAACGCGCGGACCAGAACCTCGTAGAACACCGCGGTCTTGAACCACTCGTTGTCGACTTGCAGTTCTCTGGCGTGGAAGAAGTCCTCGGAACGGGCCTCGATGATGTGGCCTTCGAGGTCGTGTTCCGGTGGGGACGCGCCCTCTCGGGGCGGGTCGGCGAAGGCCGACGACGAATCTTCCAGGGGCATAAGCACCTCGGTTCGCGACTCGATCACAGGAACAGGGATGTTCCCCGGACACGTGCCTCGATCGTAGGTCGGTCCTGCCAGGACCGCTGGGAACGCGCGCAGACTTCCAATCGAGGACAGTAGGTGTCCGCTATCCGCGCAACACTGAATGCATGAACGAGACACCCAGCACCCCAGCCCCCATTTCCGACGAGCGCGGACTCCTTCTCCTCATGCTGGACAACCAGCGCACCGCGTTCCGCAATGCGGTGTCCGGCCTGACGGAGGAGCAGGTCCGCAGCGTGCCCAGCGCGAGCGAGATGAGCCTGGCGTCCGTCCTCAAACACGTGATCGACGGCGAGGAGGCGATGACCGCCCGCATCACCGGCACCCCGCGCGGTGCCGGCGACGATCCGGTGGCTGCGTGGATGGCGGCATGGAACGTCGCCGAGGACGAGACCGTCGACGTCCTTCTCGCCCGCTTCGACGCCGCGCAGCGCGCCACCGAGGCCGCGGTCGCCGCCGAAACCGACCTGGACCGCCACGTCGACCTGCCCGCCGACGTGGCGCAGTGGATGACGTCGGGAGTCGTGTTCACAGTGCGTTACATGTTGCTGCACCAGATCGAGGAACTCGCCCGGCACGCCGGTCACGCCGACGTCATTCGGCAGTCTCTCGACGGCGCGCGGGCCGATACGCTGGCCGGCGGCGGCAGCTGGTCCTGACTGTTTCCCCGCTCTCGGGTAAATTCTCCGCTCGGGCGGCGCTGCAGAGCTGCCCGAACGAGACAATGAGGAGTTCAGGTGGACGGTATGAGCGTGATGCGACGCACGATCGCGACGGCAACGGTCGGTATCGCGGCTTTCGGCCTCGCGGGCACGGCAGCGGCGGACCCGGCCACCCCCGACGTCCCCGGACTCGCCGAACTCCGCACCCAGGCCGACAAGCCCGAGGAGAAGGCCGCGGTCGAGGCGCTGGCCACGTCGACCGTGCTGCGTGACGTCGCGGGTGAGAACACACCGTTCTTCTACACCGCACCGACCGTGGGATGCGGCACCCTCGCACCGGTCACGCTGACGCTGGCGTCGGGCACCACCGGGCCCACCGCCGAGGTGAAGGCGCACGAGATCAGCTTCCAGGCCCTCTCCGCCTATCCCGGTGTCGTGAAGTCGTCGGGACTGAACGTCGCCTGGATCAACACGAGCACCGGCGGCAGCGGCATCCTGCCCCTCGACGGGCTCACGGAAGACGGCTACCCCGCGCTGAACAAGGTGGTGGCAACGGGCGCGGGCACCGTCGTGGCATCGATCTTCGGCACCGTCGACTACACCAGCGCGACCTGCTACGTGCTGCCGACCGTCGGTTCGTTCTTCGTTCCCGAGGAGGGCCCGCTGCCTGCCGAGGCTGCGCAGCCCGCCCCGGCTCCCGCTCCCCCGGCGTAACCGCCGGGGACCCCGGTCAGGGCCGCGCGAGGACTACTCGCGCGGCCTTTTCCTGTCGTCCCGGTCGCGCTGGAACTTTCCGCCGGCTCGGTCGTCGCGGCCACCACGGCCCGGACGACCCGACGGCGGCCCCGAGTCGGGCTGCAGCTGGATCAGCACACCGGAGATCCGGGTGCGGCGCAAAGCCTCGAGGGTTTCGCTGGACAGGTCGGCGGGCAATTCCACCAGGCTGTGGTCCGGGCGGATGCTGATGTGCCCGAAGTCGCTGCGCCGTAGCCCGCCCTCGTTCGCGATGGCACCGACGATCGCCCCCGGCACCACCCGGTGCCGCTTGCCGACCGCGATGCGGTACGTCGCGAGCTCCTGGCCTTCCGGTCCGCGCGAGCGGGTCGGAGGGCCGTCGTCGAATCGGCGCGGCGGGCGGGGTTCACGGGGTTCACGTTCACGGCGGGGCGCGGGCGGCGGTTCGGGCGCCATGAGGAACGCCTCACCGTCACGCGACTGCACCGCGAGCGCGGCAGCGATATCGGCGAGCGGAACGTCGTGCTCCTGCTCGTAGTCCTCGATCATCTTGCGGAACAACGCCAGGTTGTCGGAGGTCAGGCTCTCGGTGATCGAGTCGCCGAACTTGGACACACGCTGCGCGTTGACGTCGTCGACGCTGGGCAGCTGCATCTCGGCGAGCGGCTGACGGGTCGCCTTCTCGATGGCCTTGAGCAGGTGCCGTTCGCGCGGCGCCACGAACAGCAGCGCCTCGCCCGCGCGCCCGGCGCGACCGGTGCGGCCGATCCGGTGGACGTACGACTCCGTGTCATGCGGGATGTCGTAGTTGACGACGTGGGAGATGCGGTCGACGTCGAGGCCACGCGCGGCCACGTCGGTGGCCACGAGGATGTCGAGGGCGCCGCTCTTGAGCTGGCCGATGGTCCGCTCACGCTGGGCCTGCACGATGTCACCGTTGATGGCCGCGGCGGAGAAGCCGCGCGAACGCAGTCGTTCCGCGAGGTCCTCGGTGGCCTGCTTGGTGCGCACGAAGATGATCATGGCCTCGAAGTCCTCGACCTCGAGGACACGCGTCAGGGCGTCGAGTTTGCGCTGGTGCGCCACCTGGACGTACCGCTGCGAGATGTTGGACGCCGTCGACGTCTTCGACTTCACCGTGATCTCGACCGGATCGTGCAGGTACTGCTTCGAGATCTTGCGGATGGCGCCCGGCATGGTGGCCGAGAACAGCGCGACCTGCTTGTAT
This sequence comes from Rhodococcus koreensis, assembly GCF_017068375.1. Lineage (NCBI taxonomy): Bacteria > Bacillati > Actinomycetota > Actinomycetes > Mycobacteriales > Nocardiaceae > Rhodococcus > Rhodococcus koreensis. Next base: position 7,278,738 of record NZ_CP070609.1, on the reverse strand, counting down.
TCGGGGGTGTCGGAGAGGATGCGCTCGACGTCCTCCTGGAACCCCATCTTCAGCATCTCGTCGGCCTCGTCCAGGACGAGGTAGGAGAGCTTGGACAGGTCGAGGGTGCCCTTCTCCAGGTGGTCGATCACCCGGCCGGGCGTGCCCACCACGACGTGCGCCCCGCGCCGGAGCCCCGACAGCTGGACGCCGTAGCTCTGGCCGCCGTAGATCGGCAGGACGTGCAGGCCCGGGATGTGGGCGGAGTACTTGCCGAACGCCTCCGCGACCTGCAGGGCCAGTTCGCGGGTCGGCGCGAGGACCAACGCCTGCGGCGACTTCTGCGTCAGGTCGATCTTCGAGAGGATCGGTACCGCGAACGCAGCGGTCTTGCCGGTGCCGGTCTGCGCGAGGCCGACGACGTCGTTGCCTGCGAGGAGCGGCGGAATGGTGGCGGCCTGGATCGGCGAGGGCGACTCGTAGCCCACATCGGACAGTGCCTTCAAGACCCGATCGTCGATGTCGAGGTCGGCAAAAGTGGGGGGTTCGGGGTCACGCTCGATATCACTCATTGACCAGCAGTTTAGTGCACGAGTCCACACTGCAACGCCACGCCGCGGAAATCGGCGGCGACCGGGACGGGAGACACCCGCCGCGCGGTCGTCGCCTAGCGTGGACGGCATGGTCGATGTCGCTGTCATTCAGTTCGCTCCCGGTCAGGACAAGCAGGAGAACCTGCGTACGGTCCGGACGCTCGCCGCCGAGGCCGCGGGCCGCGGCGCGAAGGTGGTGGTGGCGCCGGAGTACGCGATGTTCACGGCGCCCAGAACGGACGAGCGGATCGTCGAATCGGCAGAGGCCCTGGACGGCGAGTTCGTCGGCGGGCTGGCCTCGACCGCAAAGGAACTCGACGTCCATCTGGTGGCGGGAGTCAACGAGGCGCTGCCCGGGGACGACCGCATCTCCAACACCCTCGTCGCGCTCGGGCCCGGCGGCGACATCGTCGCCACGTACCGCAAACTCCACCTGTACGACGCATTCGGCTACAAGGAATCCGACGTCATCCGCGCCGGGGAGATCGGCGCCCCGGAGACGTTCGCCGTCGACGGCCTCACGTTCGGAATGCAGACCTGCTACGATCTCCGGTTCCCCGAGGTCACCCGGCGGATCGTCGACGCGGGCGCCGACGTGCTGCTGCTGCCGGCGCAGTGGGTGCCCGGGCCGCTCAAGGAGGATCACTGGTCGACCCTGATCCGGGCGCGCGCGATCGAGAACACCGTGTACGTGGCGGCCGCCGATCAGAGCGCGCGCACCGGGGCCGGGAACAGCATGATCGTCGACCCGATGGGTGTGACCCTCGTTTCGCTCGGTGAGCGGGTGGGAACCGCGGTCGCGGCGGTCGATGCGGAGCGGATCACCGAGGTGCGGGAGAAGAATCCCGCCCTCGCCCTGCGCCGATTCACCGTCAGCGAGATCTGAGCGCCCCGATCGGGAGTAGCGTCGGAGACGAGCCGTTCTCCACGATCACGGAGCGTTCGATGTTGTACACCAGTCGCGCCGACGCCGGTCGCCGACTGGCCGCCGCACTGGACCACCTGCGCGGAACCGACCTGGTGGTGCTCGGACTGCCGCGCGGCGGCGTCCCCGTCGCATTCGAGATCGCCGCGGCCCTGTCGGCACCCCTCGACGTCGTGCTCGTCCGCAAACTGGGCGTCCCGTGGCAGCCGGAACTCGCGATGGGCGCGATCGGCGAGGGCGAGTCCCGGGTGATCAACGACGACGTTCTCCGCATCGCCCGGGTCAGCAAGACGTCGCTCGCCATGGTGGAGGCGAAGGAGCGCCACGAACTCGAGCGGCGGGCACGGGTGCTGCGCGGCGGCAGGCCGCGGGCGTCGCTGAAGGGCCGCATCGCCGTTCTCGTCGACGACGGCATGGCCACGGGCGCGACCGCAGCGGTGGCCTGCCAGTCGGTGAAGAAGCTGGGCGCGGCGCGGGTGATCGTCGCGGTTCCGGTGGCGGCGCCCGAGGCGGTCGGTCGCTTGCGTGTCACCGCCGACGAAGTGGTCTGCCCCTACACCCCAGCCGATCTCGGCGGCGTCGGCAACGCGTACGCCGATTTCCATCAACTCTCGGACAGCGAGGTCACAGACCTTTTGACGCCCCGCTGACGGTCGTTCTCGAGGAATCTTCAGCTCCAGTGCAACGTTCCCGGAGGCCCTGTCGATACACCGGACAGAGCACAGAACAGACTGCCTTTGGAGGATCTCGTGACCGTCTCTGCCGATACCGTCGAAACCGTCGTTTCCGCGTGCCGCGACCGATTGGGCGACCCGTCCGGCTGGGTCACCTCCGATGCCTACCGGCACAGCCTCGCGCTCTGCATCATCGAATCGGTGCAGTCGAGCGCCGGGCACAGCGAGGTCGCCGTGGTCGACCGCTACCTGGCGTACCGGCGGGCACACCCCGATCAGCCCCTCACCGACGGCGCCCGCGACCTGCTCCGCACGTTCGAGGAGGCGGGCAGCTCGGATCAGTGGGCGGGCAAGGTCGGCTCGTACAAGCGGCGGTACACCGCCACCGGCGTGCCGATCGAGGCGCGCCACATCCAGCTGGCGGCGGAGCGACTCCACCAGCTGCGCATCAACAGCATCGACGACCTCCTCGAGGCCGCCCGGGACGAAGCCGCCCTGGAGCAGATACACGATGCGTGGATCGAGGTGTGCGGGGAGAGCAGCGACGTCACGTGGGCGCACTTCCTGATGCTCGCCGGCATCCCCGGGGTGCGGCCGAACCGGGTGGCGGACGTCTTCATCAGCGGCGCGCTCGGCATCTCGGAAGCCACCGACGACGGCCTGGCCGAGGAGATTCTCGAGGCGACCGCGACGGAACTCGGCGTCGATCCGGACCAGTTGAACTACGCGATCCGGCGCTGGCTGTCCGCCAACTCGCGCCGCCTGGAAGAGGCCGCCTGAGTTATCAGTTTACGCCGAGTTACACTAATCTCCGCTGGTCAGAACGGAAATACACATAACGGACATCGGTCCTGGTGCGAAACTAGGACAAATGTGATCGAATGCACATCCGTCATGTCGTTTCAGTGGAGGGGTCATAGTGCGTGAATTCTCGGTACCGCAGTCGTTCTCAATTCCGGAGGACGCCTCCATGGCGGACACGGTCTTCCGTCATGCCGAGGAAGACCCGAAGTTCGTTCCGTTCAAGCGCCCGGGCAACGGTGGGTGGGTAGACGTCACCGCAGCCGAGTTCGCGCAGCAGGTCTCCGCCGTCGCGAAGGGCCTCATCGCTTCGGGCGTCGAACTCGGTGACCGCGTCGCGATCCTCTCCGCGACCCGGTACGAGTGGGTCGTCATCGACTACGCGATCTGGACGGCGGGCGGGTGCACCGTCGCCATCTACGAAACGTCCGCACCCGATCAGGCCAAGTGGATCCTCGAGGACTCCGGCACGTCGCTGCTGGTCGTCGAGAACGCGAAGCAGGCCGACGCGCTGAAGGTCGTCACCGACGGCGCCCCCGACCTGCGCGAGGTCCTGCAGATCGAGGGCGCGGGCGCGATCGAGGAACTGTCGAAGCGCGGCGAGAGCGTCACCGACGAGCAGCTGCACGAGCGTCGCCACCAGGTGCGCGCGTCGTCCCCCGCGACCCTGATCTACACGTCGGGCACCACGGGCCGCCCCAAGGGCGTGCAGTTGACGCACTCCAACTTCTACGCGGAGTCCGCGGCCGTGAAGCTGGCGCTCAGCGACGCGATGTACGCGGGCAGGCGCACCCTGATGTTCCTGCCCCTCGCGCACGTCTTCGCCCGCGCCATCTCGTTCGGGGCGTTCGACGCCAAGGTCACGGTCGCGCACACCGCCGACCTCACGACGCTGCTCGACCAGTTCGCCGCGTTCAAGCCGCACTTCATCCTGTCGGTGCCGCGCGTGTTCGAAAAGGTCTACAACTCCGCCAAGCAGAAGGCGTACGACGGCGGCAAGGGCAGTATCTTCGAGAAGGCGTCGGCCACGGCGATCGCGTACAGCGAGGCGCAGGACACCGGCGGCGCCGGGCTGGGCCTCAAGCTCAAGCACGCCCTGTTCGACAAGCTCGTCTACTCGAAGCTGCGCACCGCGCTCGGCGGCGAGTGCGACCGCGCCGTCTCCGGCGGCGCCGCGCTCGGTGCACGCCTCGGTCACTTCTTCCGCGGCATCGGCGTCCCGGTGTACGAGGGCTACGGTCTCACCGAGACCAGCGCCGCCATCTCGGTGAACACCACCCGCGCACAGAAGGTCGGCACCGTCGGCAAGCCGATCGACGGCCACGCCGCCAAGATCGGCGAGGACGGCGAACTGCTCTTGAAGGGTCCCGTCGTGTTCGGCGGGTACTGGCACAACGATCAGGCCACGGCGGATTCGATCCGGGACGGCTGGTTCCACACCGGCGACCTCGGCTCGATCGACGAAGAGGGCTACATCTCGATCACCGGCCGCAAGAAGGAAATCATCGTCACCGCGGGCGGCAAGAACGTCGCGCCCGCGGTCCTCGAGGACGCCCTCCGCGCGCACCCGCTGATCAGCCAGTGCCTCGTGGTCGGCGACGGCAAGCCGTTCATCGGCGCGCTCATCACCCTCGACTCCGAGACCCTCCCGGGCTGGAAGGAACGCCACGGGCTGGCCGCCGACACCCCGGTGTCCGAACTGGTGAAGAACCCCGACCTGGTCGCCGAGATCGACGAGGCCGTCGCCGAGGGCAACAAGAAGGTGTCCAACCCGGAGCGGATCAAGAAGTACCGCATCCTCGAGGTCGACTTCACGCAGGAGACCGGTGAGCTCACGCCCACGCTGAAGCTCAAGCGCAACGTCATCCACAAGGAGCACGGCGCGGCCATCGAGGCCATCTACGCGTAAGCGGCTCCGCCGCCCGTGAGTGGTTACGGAGTCCCTGCACTCCTCAGCCGCTCACGGGCGCGCAGCGCCCAGCACGAAATCGCGGACCACCGCGGTGACGGCGGCGTGGACCTTCTCGTGCAGCAGGTCGTGTCCGGCGTCGTCGAACTCCCGTAGTTCGAGGCCCGCGATGCCCGCCGCCCAGTCCCGGACGGGATCGATCGGGGCCATGCGGTCGTCCACGCCGTGCACCGCGAGCAACGGGATTTCCAGCGAACCCAGCGCGTCCGCCGTCTGCTGCACGGCGGCGGTCTTCGGGGTCCCGCAGAGAATCGCGCGCCGGAATCCGGAGTCGCCGCGCAGGAGAAGTTCCATCGAGACGGCGGCCCCGAGGGAGTGCCCCATCAGCACGCGCGGGACGTCCGGCGCGTGCTGCTCCGCGAGGCGGGTGACGAGCGCGGCGTCCTCCGCCAGCTCCGCGACGGTGCCGGGGTGGTCGCCCTCGGACAGGCCGTGACCTGCCTGGTCGATTCCCCACACCCCGATTCCCGCCGGCGTCAGCCCGCGCGCGAACCGGTGGTAATGCCCCGTGTGCTGCCCCATCCCGTGCAGAAACACCAGCTGGACGACGGGTCCTCCCACCGCGCTCCAGTGCCGGTAGTGGACTCGTCCGGAGTGGCCGTCGAAGAAGGGCATGGCTGCCATTCTGGACGTGTCGCACCCCGATGGCACAATCGGCCGGGTGAACTCACCGGCAGAACTGGGGACGTAGCTGTGTTCCTCCTCGACGACACCATCGTCTACAGCGCCAGCGACCTCGCCGCGGCCGCCACCTGCGAGTTCGCGTTGCTGCGTCGATTGGATGCCACGCTCGGGCTCGGCGGCGCCGGCACCACCTCCACGTCCGTCGACGACGATCCGATGCTGCGACGGACGTCGAGCCTGGGCGACGCCCACGAACATCGCCGGCTCGAGCAGTTCCGCACCGAGTACGGCGACGGGGTGGTCACGATGGACCGGCCCGAGTACACCACCGTGGGCCTGTTCGACGCGAACCTGGCCACCGTGGAGGCGATCCGCGGCGGCGCCGACGTCGTGTACCAGGGCACGTTCTTCGACGGCCGCTTCCTGGGTTTCTGCGACTTCCTCGTCCGCGACGGCGACACGTACGCCGTCTACGACACCAAGCTGTCGCGGCACGCGAAGGTGCCGGCTCTCCTCCAGCTCGCCGCCTACGCGGAAGCCCTCGCCGGCAACGGCATTCCGACGTCCCCGGACGTCCACCTGCTGCTCGGCGACGACAGCGACTCCGCGCACCCGCTCGGCGACATCGTCCCGGTGTACTCCGCGCGACGCTCCTCGCTCGAACGGATTCTCGACGAGCACCGCGACGAGCAGTCGGTCGCGGAGTGGGGCGACCCCCGGTACACGGCCTGCGGCCGCTGCGACACGTGCACTCCGGAGGTCGAGCAGCACCGCGACCTCCTGCTGGTGGCCGGAATGCGCTCGACGCAGCGGAGCAGGCTGATCGCGGCCGGGATCGGCACTCTCGACGCGCTCGCCGCGCATGCGGGCAGCGTCGAGGGGCTGCCCGAGCGCACCCTCGAATCGTTGCGCGCCCAGGCTGCCCTGCAGTTGCGACAGGAGTCCTCGGGCACCCCCGAGTTCCAGCTGTACGCCCCGCAGGCCCTGGGTGGGCTGCCGGAACCGGACGACGGCGACATCTTCTTCGACTTCGAGGGAGACCCGCTGTGGGCCGAGAACGGTTCCACCGACTGGGGTCTCGAATACCTCTTCGGCGTGGTCGAGGGTCCCGCCGGCGCCGCCGTGTTCCGGCCGTTCTGGGCGCACGACCGCGCGGAGGAGCGGCAGGCGCTCGTCGACTTCCTCGACTACGTGACGGCGCGTCGTCAGCGGTACCCGAACATGCACGTCTACCACTACGCCGCGTACGAGAAGTCGGCGCTGCTGCGGCTGGCGGGGCGGCACGGCGTCGGCGAGGAGACCGTCGACACCCTGCTGCGCGACAACGTCCTCGTCGACCTGTACCCGGTGGTGCGCGGGTGCCTGCGGATCGGCGAACGGTCCTACAGCATCAAGAAACTCGAACCGCTGTACATGCCGGAGCAGCCGCGCGACGGCGACGTCACCAATGCCGCCGCGTCGGTGGTCGCGTACGCCGACTACTGCGATCACCGGGACAACGGCCGCGACGAGGAGGCCGGTGCACTGCTGCAGGGCATCGCCGACTACAACCAGTACGACTGCGATTCCACGTTGCGGCTGCGCGACTGGCTGATCGGGCAGGCGCGGACGCACGGCGTGGGCCTCCGGCCACCGGGCGACGGACCCACCCCGGTGACCGAGGAATGCACGCCCGCAGAGGCGGCGTTGCGCGAATTCGCCGGGCACGGTCCGAGCGAGCACCGGGGCCACGACCAGCAGGCCGCCGCACTCATGGCGGCGGCGGTCGGCTATCACCGGCGTGAGCGGAAACCGTTCTGGTGGGCGCACTTCGATCGGCTGGTCGTGCCGCACGACGAACTGTCGGACATCCGGGACGTCCTGGTGGTGTCGTCCGCGGTCGTCGAGGAGAACTGGCACAAGAGCAGCCCCCGGCAACGCAAGCTGCGCCGGCGTCTCGAGCTCACCGGCCGGTTCGGCACCGGGAGCACGGTGGGACCCAAGACCACGATGTACGCGCTGTACGACACTCCCGCACCGGAGTCGGTCGCCGGCGACAACCCGCAGCAGCGGGGTACGTGCACCGTCAACGTGCTCGAGGTCGGGAAGGACGGCCGCCGCCGCGACGTGGTGATCGTCGAGGAACTCCTGAACGGCGAGGAGTACGGGCAACTTCCGACGGCGATCACCCCCGGGCCACCGATCACGACCGACCGCATCGAATCGGCGATCGCGGTGGCCGCGGACGGCATGTGCTCACCGCTGCCGGAGCTTCCGCTGTGCGCGTCCGTGGACATCCTGCGGCGGTCCGATCCGCGCACCCGGAGCGGGAATCCGCTCCCGCCCGTCGACGGCACGGACTACGCGGGCGCGATCACCGCGGCCCTGCTCGACCTCGAGAACTCGTACGTCGCGGTGCAGGGTCCGCCCGGCACCGGCAAGACGTACACCGGGGCCCGGGTGATCAAGGCACTCGTCGAGCAGCACCACTGGCGGATCGGTGTGGTCGCGCAATCGCATTCGGTGATCGAGAACATGCTCGGCGGCGTCGTGAAGGCCGGGCTCCCCGCCGAACTCGTCGCGAAGAAGGACGGGCGGCATCGCGCCGCGACATGGACCGACATCAGTTCCAACGACTACCCCGGCTTCATCGACCAGGCGGAGGGGACGGGCTGCGTGATCGGCGGAACCGCCTGGGATTTCGCCAACACCGACCGCGTTCTGCCCGGCAGCCTCGACCTGCTGGTCATCGACGAGGCCGGGCAGTTCGCTCTCGCCAACACCATCGCGGTGGGCGGCGCGGCCCGCAATCTCCTGCTGCTCGGCGATCCCCAGCAGCTCCCCCAGGTCAGCCAGGGCACCCATCCGGAACCGGTGGACGCGTCGGCTCTGGGGTGGCTCGCCGAGGGTCACGGGGCGCTGCCCGCGAGCCGGGGCTACTTCCTCGAACGCACGTGGCGGATGCACCCGCAGCTGTGTGCTCCCGTCTCGACGTTGTCGTACGACGGCAAGCTGCGTTCGCAGGAATCGGCCAGTGCCGCAAGACGACTCGACGGCATGGACGCCGGGGTGCACACCGTCTTCGTCGACCACCAGGGCAACGCCACCCAATCCCCCGAGGAATCGCGGGAAGTGGTCAACCGGATCACGAAGCTGCTCGGATCCGGCTGGACCGACCCCAGCGAATTCGAGGGCACCCGCCCACTCGACGAGTCCGACATCCTGGTGGTGGCGCCGTACAACGCGCAGGTCGGGTTGATCGAACGCGATCTGGCCGCCGTCGGCCTCGACAGGGTCGAGGTGGGCACGGTCGACAAGTTCCAGGGGCGGGAGGCGGCCGTCGCCATCGTGTCGATGACCGCGTCCGCGATCGAGGACGTGCCGCGCGGCATGTCGTTCCTGCTGTCGCGGAACCGGATGAACGTGGCCGTCTCACGCGGCAAGTGGGCGGCGATCATCGTCCGATCGGAATCGCTGACCCAGTACATGCCGAGCACCCCGGAAGGACTGACCGAACTGGGTGCCTTCATGCGGCTCACCGATCAGCCGAAGCACTGACCCTCGCCGCGGTAGGTGGGCACGGCGGTGCGGGATCCGTCCGACTCGACGAGGTGCACCTCGGTGAACCGCTCGCACAGCTCGCCTGCCTTCGCGTGCCGGAACCACACCCGGTCGCCGATGCCGAGATCGGCTGCCGCTCTTCCGGTCACGGGGGTCTGCACCTCGCCGGCGCCCTCGTTGCGCAGTAGCTTCAGGCCCGTCGGCCACATCGGTGCGGGCACACGGCTGCGCCCGGCGGGTCCGGAGGCGATGTAGCCGCCGCCGAACAGCGTCGCGATGCCGGGTGCCGGCCGCCGGACCGTCGAGAGGGCGAAGTACAGAGACGGGTGCGGGCGGAACGAGCGGTACCGGTCGAAGAGCGTGGGCACGTACAGACCGGAACCGGCGGTCACCTCCGTCACGACCGGGTCGGCGGAACTCACCTCGAGCGAGCCGGTGCCGCCGCTGTTGACGATCTCGAGTACCCCGACTTCCGACTGCACGGCGTTCACCACGGAGCCGCGACGGGTCGCGAGTTCCCTGGCGGACGCCCGCTTCATCCAGCCGATCGGCGGGCTGGAGTCGGGCAGTCCCGCGATCTGCGCTTCGTAGAACATGACTCCGACAACCGCAAACCCGCGCGCGGCGGCGCGTTTCGCGAACGCGGCGACGGCGGACGGTTCGCGGAGCGGGGAACGGCGGACCCCGATGTGGACAGGTCCGAGTCGCAGCGACGCGTCCACGTCGATGCACAGCCGGGCCCGGAGGGACGTGGCGCCGGCGGCAGCGGACACGAAGTCGAGGTGGTCGTCGCCGTCGACCATGAGGGTGATCCGGTTCAGCAGTTCGGGTTCGGAGGCCAGTTCGGCGAGGGCCCCGCGGTCGGCGGTCGGGTAGCCCATGAGGATGTCCTGCGCGCCGTGCCGGGCGAGCCAGATCGCCTCGCGGAGGGAGTACGCCATGATCCCGTGGAAGCCGCCGGCCGCGGTGAGATTCTCACCGAGCGCGACCTGGAGTACCGCGCGGCAGCGGACGGATTTGCTGGCGACCCGGACCGGCGTGCCGGCGGCGCGCCGGACCAGGTCGGCGGCGTTGGCACGCAGTGTGGGCAGGTCGAGCGCGGCCAACGGCGGGTCGATCTCGGTGGTCGAGGCGATGAGACGGTCGAGCGTGGGCGTCACAGTTCGTCCAATCGTTGGGCATCGATCTGCGACGCCAGTCAACCATCGAGTTGGACGATTGTCCAGATCGCGTGGACCGGATCAGGCCTGCTCGACCGCCTTGGCCGTGATCACCTGCACCATCTCGTCCAGCGCCGCGATCATCGCCTCGCTGTCCCGGTCGACGAGCCACCGCAGCACGAGCCCGTCCAGCATGGCCAGCCCGAACCGCGCGATCGACTCGACCGGAGTGCCCCAGCCGACGCCGGCGATCCGGGCGCACTCGGCGAGGAACTCGATCGCCTCCTCGTCCATCGTCCGGTATTGCTGACCGGCAATATCGCCTGCCCGCTCGCTCCCGGACGCCCGGTGCCGCAACGCCTGCGCGGTGATCTCGTACGTCAGCAACTGACGGTCCGGGGTGGCCTCGATGATCGGCCACATCCCGCTGATCCCGATGTGGAGCAGTTCTCGCAGGCCGTCGATCCCGCGCAGGTCCGGCGCGTGCCGCACCTGACCGAACGCCAGCCGCATCGACGCGCTGAGCTGCAGAACCAGGCTCTCGCCCATCGCGGCGAGGAGCTCCTCCTTGCTTTCGAAGCAGTAGTGCACCACACCGAGAGAGACACCCGCCTCCTCCGCCACGGCACGCACCGTGACCGACGCGACGCCGCGCTGCTCCGCGATGGCCAGCGCCGACTCGACGAGTTGGGCACGACGTTCATCCGCAGGAAGCCTGTTCAGCATCCTCTGATCGTAGAACCTGAGGGGGCCTCCCCCGCGACCAACACGGACGCCCGACCAACCCGGCATTTGCCTGGACGAGCGTCCAGGTTCATGATGGGCGAATGGCACAGGACACATGGCGCAACTGGGCGGGCACCGAGGCGGCGAACCCGCTGCGCTTCGCGACCCCACGCTCGGTGGCGGACCTCTGCGCACTCGTCGACGGTGCCGCGCGGCAGGGACAGCGGGTCAAGGCCGTGGGGTCGGGCCACTCCTTCACCGGGGTCGCCGTCACCGACGGCATCCTCGTCAGCCTCGACGCCCTCACCGGCATCGAATCCGTCACCCTCGACGAACCGGCGGGCGCCCTCGTCACCGTCCTCGCCGGGACGCGACTGCACGATCTGAGCGAGCAACTCTGGCACCGCGGTCTGGCCATGATCAACCTGGGCGACATCGACGTGCAGTCCGTCGCGGGTGCGCTGTCCACCGGAACACACGGCACCGGAGCGCGTTTCGGAGGTCTCGCGACCCAGGTCCGCGCCCTGCAGGTGGTGCTGGCGGACGGCTCGGTGGCCGACTGCTCCCCCACCGAGAATCCCGAACTGTTCGAGGCGGCACGCCTGGGCCTCGGCGCGGTCGGCATCATCTCGAAGGTCACGATCCAGTGCGTGCCGAACTACGTGATGCACGCCGTCGAGAAGCCGGAGTCGCTCGATGCCACCCTCGACCGTCTCGACCACGACCGCGCCACGGTCGACCATTTCGAGTTCTACTGGTTCCCGCACACGCGCCGCGTCCTGACGAAGCGCAACACCCGGCTACCCGGCGACACCCCGACGTCTCCTCTCCACCCGGTCCGCGCCTACGTCGACGACGAACTGCTCTCCAACGTCCTGTTCGAGGGCATCAACAGGGTGGCGAGCCTTGCGCCGTCGACGATTCCGAAGATCAACCGGCTCTCGTCCCGCATGCTGAGCGCGCGCGAGTTCACGGACCGCAGCTACCGGGTCTTCGCGTCGGAGCGCCGGGTGAAGTTTCGGGAGATGGAGTACGCGGTACCCACCGAGGCACTTCCGGACACTCTCGCGGCGATCGACGCGTGGGTGGAGAAGTCCGATTTCACGGTCGCGTTCCCCGTCGAGGTCCGCTTCGCCGCGGGCGACGACGTGTGGCTGTCGACGGCGAACGGGCGGGACACGGCGTACATCGCGGTGCACCAGTATCACCGCCGCGACCACGAACCGTACTTCTCCGCCGTCGAGGCCATCGCCCGGGAGGCGGACGGGCGGCCGCACTGGGGCAAGATGCACGGCCGCACCGCCGAGGACCTGCGGCCCGCATACCCGAACTTCGACGAGTTCCTCGCCGTGCGCGACAAGTACGATCCCGAGCGAATGTTCGACAACGCGTACCTCCGGACCGTCCTCGGTCGCTAACGTGGACTAGGTGGCCCCCAGTCGATCTTTCGACCGTCGCAACTTCCTTCGCGTCGCAGGTGCCTCCGGGGCGGCGGCGTTCGGTGCCGCGATGCTCGGTGCCTGCGGGGAACGCCTGCACGATCCGGAGGTTCCGCCGCTGCCCGACGGCCTGTCCGTTCCGAGTGGCGGAGCGGTGTCCGAGTTCACGCCCGTCGACAAGGCGACGTGGCGCGTGCAGGGGGATCCGCTGGTCGCCCCGACCGGCGACGGGCCCCTCGCCGGTATGCGACTGGCCGTGACGGACCTGTATGCCGTTGCGGGACAGCAGATCGGCGCGGGCAGCGGGCGAAGACTCGCCGAGGCGCCCGTCGAAACCGGTACCGCCGCGGTGGTGGCACGCTTCCTCGGGCAGGGCGCCCGCGTCGTCGGTCTGACGCAGACCGACGACCTCGGTTACGGACATTCCGGCGTCAACCAGCAGTTCGGGACGCCGCCCAACCCCCGCGCCGAGGACCGCCTGCCCGGCGGCGCGACGTCGGGGGCCGCGAGTGCGGTCGCGCAGGGCGCCGCCGACATCGGACTGGGCGTCGACACCACCGGTTCCGTCCGCATCCCGGCGTCGTATCAGGGCCTGTACGGTTTCGCGCCGTCCCGGGGCGCCGTCTCCACCGACGGACTGTTCCCGCTGTCCCCCACGTTCGACACCCCGGCGTGGGTGTGCAGCGACGTCGACACCCTCGTCGCGGTGTCCGGCGCCGTTCTCCCCCTCACCGCGGAGACCCCGTTCCGCGGCGCGCTCACCTCGGACGGCATCAACGCCGTCGCCGAGGCGGGGGCGCTCGGCGCGGTGCGGCGCGCCCTCACCGCGTGGGAGAAGAGTTCCCTTCCGCGGCTGACGTGGACCGACACGGACATCGGGCGGCTGCACGACTGGTACGACGCCGTCGTCGATGTGCAGGGCTACGAGGCGTGGCGGCTGCACGGCGAGTGGGTGAGCCAGGCGATGTCGTCGCTCGGCGACGAACCCGGCCGCAATTTCACCGACGCCAGCCGCATCTGGGAGACGACGTACGGGCGGAAGCTGACCATGCTCGCCGAGGCGTCGCAGACGATCACCGCGTATGTGGGTGACCGCCTGCTCCTGCTGCCCGCCACGTCGTCCGTCGCCCCCGAGCGGGCGAGCGACCCCAGCGGCGGACGGTTCCGGAACACGATGCGCGCCACCGGCATGCTCACGTGCCTCGCGAGCATCTCGGGGTTACCCAACGCGACCGTGCCGTTGCGCACCGACGACGGGGTTCCCGTGGGCCTGTGCCTGGTCGGGCCGTACGGCCGCGACCGCGACGTCCTGGCCGTCGTCGCGAGTCTCGGCGACACGGGGCTGACGGACTGACGACCGGGCCGTCAGCCGCGGAGCAGTTGCGCCTTGCGTGCGTCGCTCGCGAACGACGCCTTGATCGAGTTGCGGGCCAGGGTGTCCCGCTCGGCGTCGGTGAGGCCGAGCTGGTCCCGCAGTTGCGCGAAGTTGTCGTCGATGTACCCGCCGAAGTAGGCGGGGTCGTCGGAATTGACGGTGACGAGCAGGCCGGCCTCGAGCATGGTCCGCAGTGGGTGCTCGGACAGCGAGTCGACGACGCACAGCCGCACGTTCGACAGCGGGCACACGGTCAGCGGCACTTCCTCGTCCACCAGGCGCGCCACGAGAGCCGGATCCTCGAGCGCCCGCACCCCGTGGTCGATTCGCTCGGCGCCGAGGAGATCGAGCGCCTGCCAGATGTACTCCGGCGGCCCCTCCTCGCCCGCGTGGGCTACCACGTGCAGCCCCTCCGACCGGGCGCGGGCGAAGACGTCCTCGAACAGCGACGGCGGGTTGCCCACCTCGGCCGAGTCCAGTCCGAGCCCGACGATCGGCGTCTGCAACCGGATGATCTCGGAGAACACTTCCTCCGCCTCGTGCACGGGACGGTCGCGCAGGATCGCGGCGATGGCGGCACTGCTGAGACCGAACTCCCGCTCGCTGGTGCTCACCGCGTCCATGATCCCGTCGAGCACGTCGTGCAGCGGGACACCACGATTGACGTGGGCCTGCGGGTTGAAGAAGAACTCCACGTGCGCGACGCCGCCCGCGGACGCCCGCGCGAAGTAGGCGCGGGTGAGGTCCGCGAAGTCCTGGGCCGTCCGCAGCACCTGCATGTTGGCGAAGTACAGGTCGAGGAACGACTGCAAATCGGTGAACTGGTACCGCGAGCGGAGATCGTCGAGGTCCGCGTACGGCAGCTGCACGGAATTCCGTTCGGCCAGCGCGAAGATCAGCTCGGGTTCGAGGGAACCCTCGATGTGCATGTGCAGCTCGGCGACGGGAGAGCTCACGGGTGGATACCTGCCTTTCGCACCACCTAGGCAGCGGTGTCGCGGTCGACGATACGGACGAAGCCGTCGCCGTCGATATTCGCGGTGTCGCCGGTGTGAAACCAGCCACCGGTGAACGTCTTCGCGGTGACCTCGGGGCGGTTCCAGTAGCCGCGGCTGACTCCCGGACCGCGACACAGCAATTCGCCGACACCGCGGCCGGCGTCGGGCCCGAGGAGCGCCACCTCCATCCCGCCGAACGCGACGCCGACGCTGCCCGCGTGTGTCAGAGCGCACTCGTCGGGCAACGCCAGCCCGGCCCCGCAGGTCTCGGTCATGCCCCACCCGAGGAAATGTCTGGCCTCGGGAAATGTTTGCCGGAGGAGTTGCGACTGGTCGAGGGACAGACCCGAGCCGCTGTAGTCGATCCAGCGCACCGCGCGCCGGCCGAAACTCGTCACCCGCGAACTCTCCACGGCGCGCAGGAGAACTGCGGGCGCCGCGGTGAGCACGTCGGCTCCGGTGCCTCGCCACGACGCCGCGTCGGTACTCCCCGTCAGCAGGACCGTTCCGCCCACCACCAGCGTCGAGAGCAGTTCGACGAGCGATCCCACGGTGTGCAGTTCGGGTTCGACGAGGAGATTCCGCAGTCCGTCGGAGCTGAACCCGCGTGCGTGGAGCACGGATTCGATGGTCGAGAGCAGGTTCTCATTGCTCAGCTCCACACCCTTCGGGGACTCCGACGGGCCCGGCGTGTACGACAGCAGCACCAGCTCGTCCGGGCTCGCACCGTCGTCGATGAACGAGATACCTTCCGGCAGTTCGCCGTCGAGGGTCAGCACCGACTGGCTGTCGGCGAGCACCTGACCGGTCCGCGCGTCGTCGAGCGCCGGGCTCACCCCGACCGGCACGCCGCCGGCGAGCAGCACCCCGAGGAACGCCTCCACCCAGCGGACCCCCATGGGCTGCCGGACCGCGACGCGGTCGCCGATCTCGACACCCTTCGACTTCAGCCCGCCCGCCACCCGGGCCGCGGACGTCCACAGTTGCGAGAACGTGAGTGACCGGCCGCCGTCCTCCTCGACGGCGACCCGGCCCGCGTAGCGGTGCACGGAAATGTCGAGCAGTTCGGTGAGCGACGGGTTGAGGCCGCCGTACCGGAGCAGGCCGTCACGACCGCGGACCACGCGATCGTCGCGGAAGAACGGACCCCTACTCGGGTACTCGACGAGGGACGACGACATCTGCACCTCCGCTGCGCGACCGGGACGTTTGCCACGACTATATGACGCCCGTCACAGTTGCGGGGAGCGGATCGCCGACGCCTACCGCCCGCGGTACGTCGCCTTGCCCGGTCCCACGTCGAGGAAGCTGCGTACCGCACCCCGGAGGTCCTCGGTCTCGAACAGCGCACCCGACACGTCGGGCGTGATCGAGTCGGCGTGGGCGACTCCACCCGATCGCCACGCGGAGATGATCTGCTTCGTGGCGTCGTGTGCGCGCGTCGGCCCGTCCGCCAGGCGTGCGGCGAGCGCGCGGGCCTGCGCGTCGACGTCCTCGTGGACGGCGTTGACCACACCCCACGCATGCAGCGTCGCGGCGTCGTACAGGTCGCCGGTCATCACCAGTTCCCGGGCGCGGCCGGAGCCTGCCCGCTCGGCCAGCCGCTGCGGACCGCCCATCGACGGGGTCAGCCCCACGACCGTCTCGACCAGTCCGAACTTCGCCTTGGGCGCGGCGAGGATGATGTCGCAGGCGAGGGCGATCTCGAAGGCGGCGGTCAGCGTCAGTCCGTGCGCCGCGTACACGACGGGGCACGGCAGCGCCTCCAGCGGATGGCAGATCTCGGCGAACAACTCCTGCCACAGGTCCGCGCCCTGCTCCGCGGTGAGCCCGTCGAACACGTGGACGTCCACCCCCGCCGAGACCACCTTGCCCTCGGCGCGCAGCAGCACCGCCCGGGGCGGATCCTCGGCGAGCGCCGCGACGTCGGCCTGCACGGCGTCGAACATCGCCTGATCGAAGAGGTTCAGTGGGCCGTGGGCGAACGTCAGGATCGCGATCTCGGCGCCGGCGTCGGTGCGGACACGCTCGAGTCGGGTGGGATGCGCGGCGGCAGGCTCAGTCATGCGGCCAGACTGCCACACCTGTTCCGCCTACGATCGGGGTGTGGACTCGCTGCGTGCGGCGCTGGCCGAGGTCGTCGGGGAACGGTTCGTGACCGTGGACGCGGACGTGCTCGCCGCCCGCGCGACCGACCACACGGGGCGCTACAGCGGGCAGGCGAGCGCACTGGTCCGGCCCGCGGACGCCGCGGAAGTCTCAGCCGTGCTGGGCATCTGCCGCCGGGCCGGTATGAAGGTCACGGTGCAGGGCGGCCGCACCGGACTCGAGGCGGGCACGGTTCCCGAGCACGACGACGTGCTGCTGTCGACGGAACGGCTGACCGCGGTGGGCGCCGCCGACCGCGAGAATCTGCGCGTCACCGTCGGCGCCGGGGTCACCCTCGCGGCGGTACGCCGTGTCGCGTCCGACGCCGGACTGTTGTTCGGCGTCGACCTCGCCTCCCGCGACTCCGCGACGATCGGCGGCATGGTGTCGACCAACGCCGGCGGGCTGCACACAGTGCGGTACGGCCACATGTCCGCGCAGGTGCTGGGCCTGGAAGTCGTGCTCCCCGACGGAGCGATCGTGCGGCGCAGCATGCGGGTGGGCGCCGAGAACTGCGGATACGACCTGCCCGCGCTGTGGGTGGGCAGCGAGGGCACCCTCGGTGTGGTCACGGCCGTCGATCTGGCGCTGCACCCGGTTCCGGAATTCCGTGTGACCGCCCTCGCCGGGTTCGCGCACCTGTCCGGGCTGATCGACGCGGCGCACGTCGTCCGGCGGCTGGGGGGCGTCGACGCCGTGGAGATGCTCGACGGCCGCGGGCTCGACCTGGCCTCGGCGCGGCTCGGTTTCGCGGTTCCCACGGGACTGCCGTGGTATCTCCTGGTGGAACTGGCCGGCCACCGCGACCTCACCGGCGAACTCGCCGACGCGCTGGAACGGTGCGATCCCGACGACGAACCCGCCGTCGGGATCGATCCCGCAGGCCGCGCCCGGGTGTGGGCGGCGCGCGACGCGTTCGCGGACGTGGTCGGGCTGTTCGGGCCACCGCTGAAATTCGACGCCGCCCTCCCGCTGGACGCACTCGCCGCGTTCGTCGCCGACGCCGTCGCGCTGGTGGCGAGCCGGGCACCCGACGCGGTCCCGATACTGTTCGGGCACGTCGCCGACGGCAACGTCCACCTCAACGTGCTGCGCTGCCCCGACGAGTCCGTGCTGTACCGGCCGGTGACGGAACTGATCCGCGACCACGGCGGCAACATCGCCTCCGAACACGGCGTCGGCGCACACAAACGAAACTACCTGGACCTCGCGCTCAGCCGCGAGGACATCGGCGCGATGTGGACGATCAAGCGGGCGTTCGACCCCGACGACTACCTCAACCCCGCAGTGATGTTTCCCGACTGGCTGCGTCGTCCGCACTGACCCCGGGCTTCTTCTCCCGCAACGGTCGGGCGAAACAGACGGAGGCGACGAAACCGACCAGCAGGACGGCGGCGGGCAGCCAGATCGACTGCGACATCGCCGTGGCGAACGGTTCCTTCACGAACTCGGGCATCTCCCCGACTCCGGCCTCCTGGCTGTCGGCGTTCAGCCCCTGCGCGGACAGGCGGGCCGTGATGAGCGCGCCGATCGCGGCGCTGCCGAGGACCGCGCCGACCTGGCGGGTCGTGTTGTAGACGCCGGCCCCGGCGCCCGCCTGATGGGGCGGAAGGTTGTGGGTGGCCGTGGCCGCAAGCGGCGACCAGATACACGCGTTGGCCAGACCGATCAGCCCGATCGGCAGCAGCAGTTCCCAGATCGCCACGTCGGGCGACATCACCATGGACAGCCAGCCGAGCGCGATCGAGAACAGCAGGAACCCGGCGCCCGCGATGTACCGCGGGTGGGTGCGGTCGACGAGTTTGCCGATGAACGGGGCGAACACACCGGTGAGGACGGCCATGGGCACGAGCAGCAGGGCCGACCGGGTGGGCGACAGACCGCGCACCGCCTGCGTGTAGAACATCAGCGGCAGGACCATCGCGGTGATCGCGAATCCCATCGAGGTGATCGCCACGTTGGCGAGCGAGAAGTTGCGGTCCGTGAACAAGCCCAGCGGCAGCAGCGGCTCGTTCTTGTTCCAGGACTGGTACCAGACGAAGACGCCGAGCAGGACGAGGCCTGCGCCGATCGAGGCAAGCACGGTCGCCGACCAGTCGTAGGAACTGCCTTCCTGGATTCCGAACACGAGGAAGAACATGCCGAGCGCGCTGAGCACGACCCCGGGGATGTCGAACTTGTGCGCGTGGGTCTGGAGAGAAGGCACGAGTCGCCAGGCGAGCACGAATGCGATCACGCCGACGGGGACGTTGACGATGAAGATCCACTGCCAGCCGAGGTTGTCCACGAGCACGCCGCCGGCGAGCGGTCCCACCAGGGTGGCGACACCGGCGACGGCACCCCACAGACCCATCGCGGTGCCGCGGCGGTCCGGCGGGAACGTGCGGGTGATGACGGCCATCGTCTGCGGCGTCATCAGTGCGGCGCCGAGTCCCTGGAAGACCCGGGCGACGATGAGCATGCTGATGGTGCCGGACAGGCCGCACCACAGCGACGCCCCGGTGAACAGGACGAGCCCGATCAGGTAGATGTTCTTGGGACCGAAGCGGTCACCGAGCCGCCCGGTGACCAGCAGCGGCACCGCGTACGCCAGCAGGTAGGCGCTGGTGACCCAGACGACCTTGTTGATGTCGGTGTGCAGGTCGTTCATGATCGCCGGATTCGCCACCGCCACGATGGTGCTGTCGACGAGGATCATGAAGAAGCCGATGACGAGGGCCCACAGCGCGGGCCAGGGATTTCGGTGCTCGGGTGGTGCGGTGCGCTCGGTGTCCATCATCAATCCTTTGCTGAACCGGACGGGATCCGGCGTGAGTGTGTCAGTCGTTCGACGAGTTCCGGCGAGAGCCACGGCAGGGCGCCGGAGTCGATGTCGGCCACCAGGGCGCTGAGCCATTCGTGCTCCGCGCGGGCGACGGTGACGAGGAATTCGTTGCCGAGGAGGAAGATCCTGGGGATCTCGGTGGAGCAGGCGAGCGCGGCGGCGGTGTCGAGTTCGTCGATCTCGCGGGTGAGGTGATCGAGCCGTTCCCGGAGCAGTTCCACCACGGTGTGCGCGTCGACGTTGTGCGCCTCGGCCAGTGCGAGCGGGAACTGCGGGTACTCGGGCACCGGGGTGGCGAGCATGTCGCTCACCCGGTGGACGAGCGCTTCCCGGCCCGCGTCGGTGACCTCGTACATGGTGCGTTCGGGCCGGTTTCCCGCCCGGTCGGTGCCGGTGGTGCGCACCAGTCCTTCACCTTCGAGCCTGCTCACGGTGTGGTAGAGCGACCCCGGCCGGATCTTCACCACGCGTCCACGGCGGGCGTCGGCGAGTTGATACATCTCGTACGGGTGCATCGTGCGCTCACACAGCAGGCCGAGGATGGTGACGCCGAGCGGCGTGAGTGCCACGGTCACCACCTTTCCACTACTCCGAGTCGAATACTCCACGTGGAATATACCGTCCGGGGTCGGCGCGAACAAGCGGCTACCGTGGGCCCCGTGGACTCCCATCACCTCGACATCATTCGACTCGCCTGGTCACGCGAACTGGGATTGCCCGACGACGCACTGGCCGCCCGGCCGGACGCCGACGACCGCGCCGTCCGGGTGGACGACGACACCGACACGATCCGATTCCTGCGCCTCGGCGAGACGTCCGCGCTCGTCGGACCGCGGTGGGCGATCGAGCGCGCCGACGGGCACACGGCGGAGGAACTGACGGAATCCGCGACGCTGCTCGCCCTCACCCAGGATCGGTCCGGACGGTGCGCCGGCCCGGTGGCGCTCGCGTACGGCACCGACTACCAGGATCCGGTGACCGGCCCGCCACCCCTCGTCTCCCACGAACGCGACCACGTCCGGCAGGTCGAGGCGGCATGTCCCCCGGATGACGTCGCCGAGGCCCGGGTGGCAGACCGCGAGCGGTGGTTCACGATCCTCGACGACGCGCAGCAACCGGTCGGGTGTGCCGGTTACACCGAGTTCCAGGGATTCCTCGCCGATGTCGGGGTGCTCACGGCACCGGAGTTCCGGCGTCGGGGACTGGGCGCCACGGTCGCCGGGATCGCCACCGACGACGCACTCGACGCCGGCCTGATCGCCCAATGCCGTTCGCCCCGCGGCAATCCGGCCTCGCGCGCGCTCGCCGCCCGCGCCGGGTACCGGGAACTGGGAACGTACGCCGAGGTCACGATCTCGCGAAGTACGCTCTGAGACGACATCGAAAGACGGGGAACGAGTCGACCATGACAGACCGAACGTCAGAACCGCACGGCACGGAAGGCGCGTACGTCGAATCCGGCGCCGAGTTCACGCGCGACACGCACTACATCCCCACCCGCATCACGGCCGACGGCCGCGACGGCTATCCCGTCGAGCCCGACCGCTACCGACTCGTGGCCGCCCGCGCCTGCCCGTGGGCCAACCGCGCCATCATCGTCCGGCGGCTGCTCGGGCTCGAAGACGTGTTGTCGATGGGGCTGTGCGGCCCCACCCACGACAAGCGCAGCTGGACCTTCGATCTCGACCCGGGCGGACTCGACCCCGTGCTGAAGATCCCGCGCTTGCAGGACGCGTACTTCGCGCGCTTCCCCGACTACCCGCGGGGCATCACCGTACCGGCGATCGTCGACGTCCCCACCGGGCAGGTGGTCACCAACGACTACCCCCGGATCACCCTGGACCTGTCGTCGGAATGGACGCGGTACCACCGCGACGGCGCGCCCGACCTCTACCCCGGGCCGCTGCGCGACGAGATCGACGAGGTCGCCGACCTCGTGTTCCGCGACGTGAACAACGGTGTGTACCGGTGCGGATTCGCCGGATCCCAGGAGGCGTACGAGTCCGCCTACGACCGCCTGTTCGCCCGCCTCGACTGGCTCGAGGAGCGGCTGACCGACCGCCGGTACCTCGTCGGGGACACCATCACCGAGGCCGACGTGCGGCTGTTCACCACCCTGGCACGGTTCGACGCGGTCTATCACGGGCACTTCAAGTGCAACCGGAACAAACTCGACGAGATGCCCGTCCTGTGGAGCTATGCGCGCGACCTCTTCCAGACGCCCGGGTTCGGCGACACCATCGACTTCACCCAGATCAAGCAGCACTACTACATCGTGCACACCGACATCAATCCCACGCAGATCGTGCCGAAGGGCCCCGACCTGTCCGGCTGGCTCACGCCGCACGGCCGTGAAGGGTTGGGCGGCAGGCCGTTCGGGGACGGCACCCCGCCGCCTCCGCCGAAGCCCGGCGAGGAGGTCCCGGCCGGGCACGGCGTGTGATCGGGCGGATCTAGGCGCCGGCGTAGGTGCCGAAACTCCAGAACACGCCCTCGGGGTCGCGGCAGGTGAATCCGCGCGAGCCGTAGTCCTCGTCCTTCAGTCCGGCGACGATCGTGGCGCCGGCGGCCACGGCGCGCGCGTGGAGTGCGTCGGGGTCGTCGACGACGAGGTACACCGACCCCGTCCCCGGCGGCAGGTCGCTGATGACCGAGTCGTCGCGGGGTGAGCCGAGCATGATGCCGCCGCCCTTCGGCCAGCCGAGTTCGGCGTGATCGACCCGGTCGCCCTCGCCGTACACCGCCTTCTCGGCGAACCCGAAGGCCTCGACGAGGAAGCGGATCGCGCCCCGCGCGTCGCGGTAGACGAGCGTGGGCCACACACATGTGGTTTGCGTCGAAGTAGTCATGACATCACCGTGCACCGTCGTCGGGGTCGGGGTCTTGGACGAATGAGAAGGGGTCGATCTCCCGCCACCGCGACGGCGGGACTCCCGCGAGATCGCGCCAGTCCCGCGCCATGTGGGCCTGGTCGTAGTAGCCGCACACCGCGGACACGTCGGCGAGTGTCGCCCCGGCGGCCCCCTTGAGCATCCGGTGCGCACGATCGAAGCGGGACAACCGCACCACGTCCTTGGGCGTCACGCCGTACTCCGCGACGAACCTGTTCACCAGATGCCTTCTGCTCCAGCCGACCTCGTGCGCGACGTCGCCGACCCGGACACCGCCGCCGGCGACGAGCAGGTGCCAGGCGCGGGTGAGATGCGGGTCGATCTCCGCAGGCGCGGCGCGGCGCGTGAGGATCTCGTCGAGGATCGCGAACCGCCCGTCCCAGCCGGGTTCGAGGGACAGCCGTTCCGTCAACTCCCCCGCATCGGAACCGAGCAGGTCCTCGAGGCCGACGACCCACGCACCCAGGGCGGCGGTGGGCACGCCCAGCAGCGCCCGGGCGCCGAGCGGGCTGAGTGCCAGCTGGACGCCGTGCTGGTTGCCGTCGTGCCGGATCGTCACCGGTGCCGTCGCGATGCCGCTGGCCAGCGTGTCGTATCGACCGGGCGCCTGCTCGGGCGCCGCCTGGGCTGCGATGTCGAGGGGCTCGTCGATCGTCACGATCACCGTCAGGCAGGGCGAGGGCAGACCGAGATGGATGCCGGGCTCGAACCCGGCGAGCCGGTAGCCGTCGTACCCCGTGACCAGGGCGCGCAGGGGTGCGGCCGGGCGCCGGAAGGCCCCGGACGACACCGCGGTATCGCTGTCGGCGACGCTCACGACACCAGCCTAGGCAACGGCGCCGACAGCGGCCACGGCGTTCGCTCACCTACAGTCGGTGCCAGCACACTCGAAGCACTAGGCGAGACGGGAGCCCCGATGGCTGGCAATGGTGGACCGGTGGAGAAGGTACTGGTCTCGGTCCTCGACAACGGAAGCCGGCTCCAGGCGCCCGCGGTGGCCAAGTACGTCGAATGGGTCCGGCGCTCGCACCCCGGTGAGTCGCCCGCGCAGATCGTCGAGCGCATGGAGAAGATGTTCCTGCTGGCGGTGACGGGCAGCGGCAGCGCCGTCGGCGCCACCGCCGCCATTCCCGGGGTCGGCACTGTCGCCTCCATCGCGGCGGTGGGCGCCGAATCGGCGTTCTTCCTGGAAGCGGCGGCGCTGCTCACCCTCGCCGTCGCGTCGGTGCACGGCATCTCCGCCGCCGACCATCAGCAGCGGCGCGCACTGGTCCTCTCGGTGGCCCTCGGCGAATCGGGCATGGAGATCGTCCAGAAGGCGACCGGTGTGACGGCGAAGAACTGGGCCAGCGCCATCACCAGCCGCATCCCCGGCCCCACGATGAAGGGCATGAACAGCACGCTGGTGCGCAAGTTCATCACCAAGTACGCCGCCCGCCGCAGCGCGCTGATCCTCGGCAAACTCGTGCCCGCCGGCATCGGCGCCGCCATCGGCGGCGCCGGCAACCGGGCCATCGGCAAGGGCGTCATCAAGAACTCGCGGGAGGCATTCGGTCCCGCGCCTGCCCGCTGGCCGGACGAGCTCCGTACAATCGAAGCGTGACCTAGTGGGCGAAGTGCTGTTCCGTCGAACGCCCGCCGCCCTTCTCGCAGAGTTCGGCGCACACTTCCTCGATCGCCTCGGCGACGAGGGTCCCCAGGTCGGCGCTGAAGCCCTCGCGGACGACGATGCGCAGAACCGCCACGTCCTCCGCGTCGGCGGGCATCGTGTAGGCGGGCACCTGCCAGCCCCGCGCCCGCATCTCGTGTGACACGTCGAAGACCGTGAACCCGGGGTCGCCGACCAGTTCGAACGACAGCACCGGTATGTCGGTCCCGTCCGTGATGAGGGTGAAGTATTCGAGCTCGGCGATGCGCTTGCCGACCCGGACCGCGGTGTCGCGCAGCGTCTCCATGATCGACCGGTAGCCTTTCCGGCCGAGCCGCAGGAAGTTGTAGTACTGGCCCACCACCTGATTACCGGGCCGCGAGAAGTTGAGGGTGAACGTCGGCATGTCGCCGCCCAGGTAGTTGACCCGGAACACCAGCCCCTCGGGAAGGTACTCACGCTCACGCCACACCACGAACCCGATCCCCGGATACGTCAACCCGTACTTGTGACCACTCACGTTGATCGAGGCGACGCGCGGAACCCGGAAGTCCCACAACAACTCCGGTTGCAGGAACGGGACGACGAAGCCACCGCTCGCCGCGTCCACGTGGATCGGGACGTCCGGGCCGCCGGACGCGGCGAGCGCGTCGAGCGCTGCCGCGATCTCGGCCACCGGCTCGAGTTCCCCGGTATAGGTGGTGCCCACGATCACGATCGCACCGATGGTGTTTTCGTCGACCGCGTCCCGCACCTGCTCGGGCGTGATGACGTAGCGGCCCTTCTCCATCGGCAGGTACTTGGGCTCGACGTCGAAGTACCGGCAGAACTTCTCCCACACCACCTGGACGTTGCTGCCGAGCACCAGATTCGGCCGGGCAGTGTCCTTCCCGGCCGCTTCCTGCTTCGCCCGCCACCGCCACTTGAGCGCAAGCCCACCGAGCATGACCGCCTCGCTGGAACCGATCGTCGAGACGCCGGTGGCGCTGGCCGGGTCGGTGGTCGACAGGTCGGGGGCGTGGAACAGATCGGCCACCATCGACACGCAGCGGGCCTCGATCGCCGCCGTCGCGGGGTACTCGTCCTTGTCGATCATGTTCTTGTCGAACGTCTCGGCCATCAATTTGTCGGCCTCGGGATCCATCCACGTGGTGACGAACGTGGCCAGGTTCAACCGGGAACTGCCGTCGAGCATCAACTCGTCGTGGATGAACCGGTACGTGGCCTCGGGATCGGTTTCGTCGTCCGGCATCCGCAACGCCGGAAACGGGTCGACCGAGAGGCGCCCGGTGTACGCGGGAGAGATGACGTCGCGTTGGTGATGATGGTGGTGCTTGCTCATGTGCGTCCCCAATCGATTGGTGTCAGCAAGCGCCGTCGCGACGCCTGTACGCAGTTGGTGAATCTCGGCACGGCAGCCCAGTAGGGTCGGAACAGTTCCATTCGATTGTGGCAGGGGAGGACGGGTTGACCACAGTAATCCCGGGAAGTTTCGCGGCGCCGATCGAGGTGCGGGGGCTGTCGAAACGCTTCAAGAACGTCGACGCGGTCACGGACCTCGGCTTCACCGTGCCGCAGGGATCGATCACCGGATTCCTCGGGCCCAACGGCTCGGGCAAGACCACGACGCTGCGGATGATCCTCGGTCTCGTGAAGCCGACGTCCGGCACCTCCACGGTCGCCGGCGTCCCGATCCGCTCCCTCGTCGACCCCGCGCGCACGGTCGGCGCCGTCCTCGACTCGCAGAGCCTGCACCCCAACCGGACGGCACTCGACCATCTGAAGGTGTACGCGTCCGCGATCCGCGTTCCGGACACACGCGCACGCCAGGTGCTCGCACTCGTCGGGCTCGAGGACGTCGCCGGTCGCAAGGCGGGCGGTTTCTCCCTCGGCATGCGTCAGCGGCTGTCGCTGGCGACGGCGCTGCTCGGTGATCCGCGGATCCTGATCCTCGACGAACCGGCCAACGGGCTCGACCCCGAGGGCATCGCCTGGCTGCGCGAATTCCTGAAGGGCTTCGCCGCATCCGGCCGCACCGTGCTGATTTCGAGCCACATCCTCCGCGAGGTGGAGCAGACCGTCGACAATCTGGTGATCGTCAGCCGCGGCTCCCTCGTCTACCAGGGACGCATGGAGGAGTTGCGCAAGTCGCAGCAGAGCCGGTTGCTGGTCGCGTCGTCGAGCCCGGCCGCGCTGGCGACCGCCCTGGCCGCGAAGGGCATCGTCGACGCCCGCTCGCTCGCCGACGGGCGCCTCGCCGTCGTCGGTGCGTCCCTCGAACTCGTCGAGTCCGTCGCCGCGGGAGCCGGGGTGACGATCTTCGGGGCCGTCGGCGATCACATCGACCTCGAGCAGCTCTTCCTGTCGATGACCGCGGGCCAGTACGTCGCCGGGGCGAGCCCCGCCGCGCCCTCGGGGTACGGCCCGCCGCAGACGTACGCTCCCCAGCCCGGGTACGCGCCGCCCGGCTACCCCGCACAACCGGGTTACTCCCCGCAACCCGGCTACGGGCCGCCGCCCGGCTACCCCGCGCAACCGGGATATGCCCCGCCACCGGGCTACGGCCCACCACCCGCACACCCCCAGCAGGGTCCGATGTCCGGAGGTCCGCGATGACATCGCTGCTCACCGCGGAATTCCGCAAGGTCACCACATTGCGTTTCTGGTGGATGCTCGGTCTGGCACCGCTGATCGTCGGAATGTTCTCGAGCGCGATCACCCTTCCGGTGATGCGCGCCTTCACCGACGCGTTCGAGGCCGATCCGAACGAGGCCAACCTCGCCGCCACCCTGTTCGGGCTGGCCGTCGCCGTCGCCCTCGTCGTCCTGTTCGCCGCACTGTTCGGGGCGGTCAACGTGGGCACGGAATTCCGGTACAAGACGCTCACCACCACGTTCCTCACCGCCCGCGGCCGGGACGGGGTGATCGGCGCCAAGCTCGCCGTCACCGCGGCGTTCGGCTTCTTCTACTGCCTCGTGGTGGAGGTGGTCAGCGTCGCCCTGCTGCTGACGTTCGGCGGTGACACCTTCGAACTGCGTGGATCCCTGTTCGCGATGCTCGGGGCGGCCCTGATCTGCGCGACACTCTGGGCGCTCATCGGCGGCGGCGTGTCGATGCTCACCGGCTCGTCCGTCGGAAGCTGCATCGCCCTCGTCGTCTGGTACACCCTCGGCGAGATGATCCTCCGCTCGATCCTCAGCGGAATCGGCATCGGCTCCGTCGGCGGCATCCTCCCCGTGTCCGCCACCCTCGGGACGGTCGCCAACGCGGCCGCAGGCAACGAGATCGACTGGCTGACGCTCTGGCCTGCCGCACCCCTCGCCCTGCTCGGGTGGACGGCGGTCTTCGTCGCAGGCGGTTGGGCGCTCACCCGGCAGCGCGACATCACCTGACGCCGCGCCGGATACCGGCCCTGTCGGCACCCGGCGCTAACGTGGACCCAGTGGTAGGTGAGAGTGCGTCCGGTTCGGTGATCGAACGGGAACAGACGCTGGAGCGGGATCAGGCACGGCCGGGCTGGATTCGACGGCTGAGCGGTGAGTGCTGGGCGCACCGTCGCGTCGCACTCGGCGCCCTGACCGTGACGGTGATCGCCGCCGGCATCGATATCTCGTTCCCCCTCCTCACCAAGTACGCGGTCGACGCAGCGGGCTCCGGTAGCGCCACCCAGGTGATCGGCACCGCCGCACTGCTCATCGCACTGCTCGCGTGCGTGCGGTTCGGCTGCCAGTACGGCCGCCGGATGCTCGCGGGCAAGCTGTCCCTGGACGTCCAGCACGACCTGCGGCTGGGCCTGCTCGGCGCGCTGCAACGGCTCGACGGGCGGGGGCAGGATCAGATCCGCACCGGCCAGGTGGTGTCCCGGTCCATCACCGACCTCCAGCTGGTGCAGGGCCTGCTCGCAATGGTCCCGCTGTCGGCGGGAGCGCTGCTCCAATTCGTCCTCGCCCTCGCGATCATGGCGTGGCTCTCGCCGTTGCTGACCGTCGTCGCGCTGGTGATCGTTCCCGCGGTCTGCCTCGTCGTGTACACGATGCGACCGAAGCTGTTCGCGGCCACCTGGTCGGCGCAGCAGCGGGCGGCCGACCTCGCGCAGCACGTCGAGGAAACCGTCACCGGTGTCCGCGTGGTCAAGGGCTTCGGCCAGGAACGCCGGGCCGTCGACCAACTCGAGGACCACAGCCGGGCGCTGTACGCCGAACGCCTGCGGGCCGCCCGGATCAACGCGCGCTTCGCCCCGACCATGGCGGCGCTGCCCCAACTCGGCCTCGTCGGCGTCATCGCGATCGGCGGCTACCTCGCACTGCACGGGACCATCACGATCGGCACGTTCCTCGCCTTCGCCACCTACGTCGCCACGATGACCGGCGTCACCCGCACCCTGTCGTCGGTCGTGATCATGGCCCAGCTGTCCAGGGCCGCCGTCGAGCGCGTGTACGAGGTGATCGACGCCGAACCGGAGGTCGCGGACCCACCGCATCCCACCGCGCTGCCCGGCGGACCGCTCGGTGTGGATCTGCGCTCGGTGACGTTCGGGTTCGAATCGGAGCGCCACGTCCATCGCGGGCTCGACCTGCGGATCGCACCCGGCGAGACGGTCGCGGTGGTCGGCATGGCCGGCTCCGGCAAGACCGCGCTGTCGCTGCTGCTCCCCCGCTTCTATGCGCCGTCCTCGGGTTCGGTGTCCCTCACGTCCGGCGGCGAATCGTTCGACGTGTCCACCCTGAGCGCCGAGCAGTTGCGTGAGGCGGTCGGACTCGTGTTCGACGAACCCTTCCTCTTCTCCGACACCATCGCGGCCAACATCGCGCTCGGCAGGCCCGACGCCAGCGCCGAGGAGATCCGCGCCGCCGCCGCCATGGCCGCCGCCGACGAATTCGTCTCCGCGTTGCCGGAGGGCTACGACACCGTCGTCGGCGAACGCGGACTCACGTTGTCGGGCGGACAGCGGCAGCGGATCGCGCTGGCACGCGCACTCCTCACCGACCCGCGGGTGCTGATCCTCGACGACGCCACGTCCGCTGTCGACGCCACCACCGAGGCGTCGATCTTCGAGGCACTGCGCGCCAACCACGGCCGGACGGCACTGATACTGGCGCATCGCCGCTCCACGCTGTCGCTCGCGGACCGCGTCGCCGTTCTCGACGGCGGACGGATCGTCGATTCCGGCACGGTCTCCGAACTCGACGAACGGTGTCCGCTCTTCCGCGCACTGTTCGCCTCCGCCGAGAACGCGGGCCCCATCGACGTCAGCGTCCCCGCACCGAGCGACCCCATGCCGTATCGGCGCGTGCCGTCCGAGTCCGAGTTGTGGCCGGAGGACGCCGAGGAATGGGACGGACCCGTTGCGGCCGCCTCGTCCGGCCGCACCCCGGCCCCCGGCGCGGGCCCCGGCGGCCGTGCCGGCGGCGGACCGATGGCGGGAGCGCTGGGCAGCGTGGCCCCCACCCCCGAACTCCGGGACGCCGTGAATGCGCTGCCGCCGGCCGTCGAGAGCCCGGGCATCGAGACGCGGAACCTGCGCCTCCCCGAACCCGACTTCCGGCTGTCGCGGATCCTGCGGCCGGTCCGCGGCCTCCTCGTGGCCGTCGTCGTCTGCCTCGCGCTCGACGCGCTGGCGGGGATCGCGTTCCCGTCCATCGTCCGGTACGCGATCGACCACGGTGTCGTCCCGCAGGACGCCGCGACGCTCTGGACTGCCGCGGGGGTGGGCGTCGCGCTCGTCGTCGCCGGCTGGCTCGTCGTCGCCCTGATGACGGTGCTCACCGCGCGAGCGGGAGAACGGGTGCTGTTCGGGTTGCGGGTGCGCAGCTACGCCCATCTGCAGCGGCTCGGGCTCGACTACTACGAGCGCGAACTGTCCGGCCGCATCATGACGCGGATGACCACCGACGTCGACGCGCTGTCCTCGTTCATCCAGACGGGGATGTCCACCGCTGTGGTGAGCGTGCTGACCGTCCTCGGCATCTCGGTCGCCCTCGTCGTCACGAACGTCACGCTCGCGCTGGTGGCCCTCGCCGTCATCCCGCCGCTCCTCGTCGCGACGCTGATCTTCCGCCGGATCTCCTCGGTGGCGTACACGGTCTCGCGGGAGCGGATCTCCCTCGTCAACGCCGACTTCCAGGAGAACGTCGCCGGGCTCCGCGCCGCCCAGGCATACCGCCGCGAGGAGTTCGCCGCCCGCCGGTTCGCCGAGCGGGCCGACAGCTACCGTCGCAGCCGGATGCGGTCGCAGCGGGCGATCTCGCTGTACTTCCCGTTCATCGCGTACCTGTCGGACCTCGCCCTGGCCGCCGTGGTGTTCGTCGGTGCACACCAGGTCGCGGGCGGTCACACGTCCACAGGGACCCTCGTCGCCTTCGTGCTGTACCTCGGGCTGCTGTTCGGGCCCATCCAGCAGCTGTCGCAGGTGTTCGACGGGTATCAGCAGGCCAGTGTGGGCCTGCTCCGGATCGGAGACCTGCTCCGCACACCCAGCTCCATCGAGCGGGCGACCTCCCGTGACGATCTCCAGCCGATCCACGGGCATCTGCGCGGCGAGCTGTGCCTGCGTGACGTCGGGTTCCGCTATCAGGGCGCGGACAGCGACGCCCTCACCGACATCGAACTGCACATCCCCGCCGGCACCACCGTCGCACTCGTCGGCCGGACCGGTGCGGGCAAGTCGACCATCGTGAAGCTGCTCGCCCGCTTCTACGACCCGACGTCCGGGGCGGTGCTCGTCGACGACGTGGATCTCCGCCGGTACCCACTCGGCGAGTACCGCGGACGGCTCGGCGTCGTCCCCCAGGAAGCCCACCTCTTCACCGGGACCGTCGCCACCAACATCGCGTACGGCCGCCCGGATGCGAGCCGGGAAGAGATCGAGAACGCGGCCCGCGCGGTCGGAGCACTGGGCACGATCGCCGAATTGCGGGGTGGGATGCATCACCCCATCGGCGAGCGCGGGCAGGGTTTGTCGGCGGGCCAGCGCCAGCTGATCGCGCTCGCCCGAGCCGAGCTGGTCGACCCCGATCTGCTGCTGCTCGACGAGGCGACCGCGACGCTCGATCCGGCCACCGAGCAGGTAGTTCTCGAGGCGAGCAGCCATGTGACACGCACCCGCACGTCGGTGGTGGTGGCCCACCGGCTGGCCACCGCGGCCCGGGCAGATGTGATCCTCGTCATCGACAAGGGCCGGGTGGTGGAAACGGGATCGCACGCCACCCTGCGCTATGCCGGTGGCCACTATTCGGGACTGTGGGATGCGGCGGAGACCGGGGCGGGGAATAATCGCGGGGCGAGAACCGTCATCGATGGTGACCCCATCGGTTGGCCGTGAGACAGCTCACACGTGCAGGCCTGGCGATCTACACGTCACACGCGAGGGCTAGTCTCATGTATATAGGCGCTCTGATCGGGTACCGAAATAGAAACGAGGCGAACACCTGCCGTGAGCAGCAGCTCTACATCCCAGTTCGGACAGAACCAGTGGCTGGTTGACGAAATGTACCAGCGTTTCCAGGACGATCCGTCGTCCGTGGACGCGAGTTGGCACGAATTCCTGACGGATTATTCTCCCGACGCAGCCGCCGCCAAGGCAGGCGCAGCCAACGGACGCGGCACGAACGGCACCACCACCGCCGCACCTGCTGCCGCTCCCTCCGCCAAGGCTTCGACTCCCCCTGTTTCCGAGTCCGCGACCGCACCCCAGCCTCAGACCAAGCCGGCCAACGGTGCCGCAGCCAAGACTGCACCCAACGGTGCAGCTCCGAAGGCTGCCGCCCCGAAGACCGAGGCCCCCAAGAAGGCCGCACCCGCAAAGGACGCCCCGGCGAAGGACGCGAAGGCGTCCGCCCCCGCGCCTGCCGCCGACGAGTCGAAGGTTCTCCGCGGCGCAGCTGCTGCCGTCGCGAAGAACATGTCGGCATCGCTGGCCATTCCGACCGCCACCAGTGTTCGCGCCATCCCTGCGAAGCTGATGTTCGACAACCGGATCGTCATCAACAACCACCTCGCCCGTACCCGCGGCGGCAAGATCTCGTTCACGCACCTGCTGGGTTACGCGATCGTGCAGGCGGTCAAGGCGTTCCCGAACATGAACCGGCACTTCGCCGAGATCGACGGCAAGCCCAACGCGGTCACCCCCGCACACACCAACCTCGGCCTGGCCATCGACCTGCCGGGCAAGGACGGCAACAGATCCCTCGTCGTCGCCGCGATCAAGAACACCGATACCCACAACTTCACGCAGTTCTACAGCGCGTACGAGGACATCGTCCGGCGCGCGCGTGACGGCAAGCTCACCGCCGAGGACTTCTCGGGTGTCACGATCTCGCTCACCAACCCCGGCGGCATCGGCACCGTGCACTCCGTGCCGCGCCTGATGAACGGCCAGGGCGCCATCATCGGTGCCGGCGCCATGGAGTACCCGGCGGAGTTCCAGGGTTCGAGCGACGAGAAGATCGCCGAGATGGGCGTCGGCAAGCTCATGACGCTGACCTCGACGTACGACCACCGCATCATCCAGGGCGCGGAGTCCGGCGACTTCCTTCGGACCATCCACAAGCTGCTGATCAGCGACGAGTTCTACGACGAGATCTTCCACTCGCTGCACATTCCGTACGAGCCGGTCCGCTGGCGCCAGGACGTCTCCGAAGGCGCGGTCGACAAGAACACCCGCGTCCTCGAACTGATCGCGGCGTACCGCAACCGCGGCCACCTGATGGCCGACACGGACCCGTTGCAGTTCGTCAAGGACAAGTTCAAGAGCCACCCCGACCTGGACGTCACGACGCACGACCTGACGCTGTGGGACCTCGACCGCGAGTTCAAGGTCGGCGGATTCCACGCCCAGGAGAAGATGAAGCTGCGCGACGTGCTCAGCGTGCTGCGCGACGCGTACTGCCGCCACGTCGGTGTCGAGTACACGCACATCCTGGAGCCGGAGCAGCAGCAGTGGCTGCAGGACCGGGTCGAGGCGCACCACGTCAAGCCCACGGTCGCTCAGCAGAAGTACATCCTGAGCAAGCTCAACGCCGCCGAGGCGTTCGAGACGTTCCTGCAGACCAAGTACGTCGGCCAGAAGCGCTTCTCGCTCGAGGGCGCCGAGTCCGTCATCCCGATGATGGACGCCGTCATCGACCAGGCCGCCGAGCACCAGCTCGACGAGGTCGTCATCGGCATGCCGCACCGCGGTCGCCTCAACGTTCTCGCGAACATCGTCGGCAAGCCGTACTCGAAGATCTTCACGGAGTTCGAGGGCAACATGAACCCGGCGGCCGCTCACGGCTCCGGCGACGTGAAGTACCACCTCGGTGCCGAGGGCACGTACATCCAGATGTTCGGTGACAACGACATCACCGTGTCGCTGACGGCCAACCCGTCGCACCTCGAGGCTGTCGACCCGGTCCTCGAGGGCCTGGTCCGCGCGAAGCAGGACATCCTCGACAAGGGTGAGGACGGCTTCACCGTCCTGCCGCTGATGCTGCACGGCGACGCCGCGTTCGCCGGTCAGGGTGTCGTGGCCGAGACGTTGAACCTGGCGCTGCTGCGCGGGTACCGCACCGGCGGCACCGTGCACATCGTGGTCAACAACCAGGTCGGTTTCACCACTGCCCCGGAGCACTCCCGTTCGTCGGAATACTGCACCGACGTCGCGAAGATGATCGGCGCGCCGATCTTCCACGTGAACGGCGACGACCCCGAGGCGTGTGTCTGGGTCGCCCAGCTCGCTGTCGACTTCCGGGAGAAGTTCCAGAAGGACGTCGTCATCGACATGATCTGCTACCGCCGTCGCGGTCACAACGAGGGCGACGACCCCTCGATGACGCAGCCGGCGATGTACGACGTGATCGACACCAAGCGCAGCGTCCGCAAGAGCTACACCGAATCCCTGATCGGCCGTGGCGACATCTCGCTGAAGGAAGCCGAAGACGCCCTGCGCGACTACCAGGGTCAGCTGGAGCGGGTGTTCAACGAGGTTCGCGAACTCGAGAAGTACACGCCGGAGCCCAGTGAGTCGGTCGAGCTCGACCAGGTGCTGCCCACGAAGCTGAAGACGTCGGTCGACGAGTCGGTGCTCGAGCGGATCGGCGACGCGTTCGTCAACCTGCCCGAGGGCTTCACCGTCCACCCGCGCGTCAAGCCGGTCATCGAGAAGCGCCGCGAAATGTCGCGCGAGGGGAAGATCGACTGGGCCTTCGCCGAGCTGCTCGCGTTCGGTTCGCTGGTCGACCAGGGCAAGATGGTTCGCCTGTCCGGCCAGGATTCCAAGCGCGGCACGTTCACGCAGCGTCACTCGGTCCTCATCGACCGCAAGACGGGCGCCGAGTACATCCCGCTGCAGAACCTGGGCAGCGAGAACCCCGGCAAGTTCCTGGTCTACGACTCCGCGCTCAGCGAGTTCGCGGCCGTCGGCTTCGAGTACGGCTACTCCGTGGGCAACCCGGACGCGCTCGTGCTGTGGGAGGCGCAGTTCGGTGACTTCGTCAACGGTGCACAGCCGATCATCGACGAGTTCATCTCGTCCGGTGAGGCCAAGTGGGGCCAGCTGTCCGACGTCGTGCTGCTGCTGCCGCACGGTCACGAGGGTCAGGGTCCCGACCACACGTCCGGTCGTATCGAGCGCTTCCTGCAGTTGTGCGCCGAGGGTTCGATGACCGTGGCCGTGCCGTCCACCCCGGCCAGCTACTTCCACCTGCTGCGTCGCCACTCGCTCGACGGAATCCGCCGCCCGCTGGTCGTCTTCACACCGAAGTCGATGCTGCGCAACAAGGCCGCGGTCTCCGACGTCGAGGACTTCACCACCGGCAAGTTCCGCTCGGTGTTCGAGGAGCCCACGTACGAGACGGGCAACGCCGAACGCGACAAGGTTCGCCGGGTCCTCCTCGTCAGCGGCAAGCTGTACTGGGAGCTGCTGGCGAAGAAGCAGAAGGATAACCGCGAGGACATCGCGATCGTCCGCATCGAGCAGCTGTACCCGGTTCCGAGCCGTCGTCTCCGCGAGACGCTGGACCGCTACCCGAACGCCACCGAATTCCGGTGGGTTCAGGAGGAGCCGGCGAACCAGGGTGCGTGGCCGTTCTTCGGTCTGGCTCTGCCCGAGTTGCTGCCCGACAAGCTGTCCGGAATCAAGCGCATCTCGCGTCGTTCGATGTCGGCACCGTCCTCGGGTTCGAGCAAGGTGCACGCTGTGGAACAGCAGGAGATCATCGATGAAGCCTTCGGCTGAGGGGCGTGAAACGGCTGAAGCGTTCAGCTGAGCGTCTGATTGACTGATCTGCCATTGAGCCGGGTCGAGTTCACTCCACGGAGTGGACTCGACCCGGCTTCGTGGTACCTGGACCTCGGTCGCCACCTCACACGTATCGGCGCCCGGCCGCGGCCGTACGGCGGGTGTTTCCTGCGGGCCGAGTCGATGCATGCGCTGTTCGGGGCGGCCGACGAGTCACGTCCCCGCGAAGGCGATCAATCGTTCAACACGCTCTCGCACGGCCAGTCGTTCCTGCGGTACGTCGCCGACCCTCCGATCGGCGTGGGGTTGTGGATCCTGGACGAGCCCGAGCCCGAGCCCGAGGCCGCGCTGTCGTTTCAGTCGTGCGTGGCGTTGCTCGGCGTCCTCGCGGATCTGGCCGAGGAGGGTTCGCAAGTGATCATGGCGACGCACTCTCCCCTGCTCGCCGCGGCGCCGGGCGCGGAGATCTGGGAACTCTCCTTCCTGCGGCATCTGTAGCCCGGTCACGCCGGGGCCCGGCCGCATGCACCACTTCTCTGCACACGCGCAACTTTTCGCGCCCGAAAACGGGAGCGGCTACCCACAACGAGTGCGTCCGCTTCGGCGACGGGGTAGTAGGGGTGTCAGGTCGTCGTGGCCGACACGAGCGCGGCGGCGATCTCGGGCGCGGCGGCAATGGCCAGCGCGGGAAGGGCCTGAACGTTGAGTTCGATCAGTTCTTCGCGGGTCAGGTGCGGGTCGCGCAACCAGGAAATCGTGACTTCCTCGACATAGGCGATCCAGCCCCGGACGGCGAGTTCGACCGCCCGGGTGGGCTCGATGCCGATCGCGGGCAGTTGTTCGAGGGTCCGCTCGGACATCACGGCGCGGGTCTGCTCGAAGACGGCCCGCATGTCCGGGTCGCCGCTCGCCGTTCCCCGCAGGAGCGAGACGTACGTGCCACGGTTCTCGGTGACGTAATCGACGTACGACGCGAGCACCGAGCGCAGGATCTGCATCGGATCGCGCGCCTCCACGACGTACGGGTCGGGGGCGGTGCGGGCGAGCATCTCGCTGCTGGTGTGCCGCACGATCTCGAGGTGGAAGTCGTGCTTCGACGCGAAGTAGTGGAACAGCAGGCCGCGGGAGACACCGGCCTGATCTGCGATGTCCTCGACGGAGATCTGCTCGAGCGGGCGCTCCGCCAGCATCTTGGCGCCGAGGTCGATCAGTTGGGCGCGCCGTTGTTCGGGGCTGAGACGGGTCCGCTTCACAACGTCCATGGGACAAGACTACTGAATGAAGGTCAATAGGCTATTGACTGCCCCTCAATAGCGCCCTATGGTTTCTTACATGAGTCTCCCCGTCACAGATACTTACGCCCCCACCGCAGGTGTCCGCCACGTCGACACACTGATCATCGGCAGCGGGTTCGCCGGCCTCGGCGCGGCGATCAAGCTGACCCAGGCAGGCAAGACCGACTTCCTCGTGCTCGAACGCGGCAACGAGGTCGGTGGTACGTGGCGAGACAACACGTACCCGGGTGCGGCGTGCGATGTTCCCTCACATCTGTACTCCTACTCGTTCGCGCTGAACCCGGAGTGGACCCGGTCGTTCTCGACGCAGCCCGAGATCCAGAAGTACATCCAGTCGGTGGCGGACAAGTACAAGGTGCGCGACAAGCACCTCTTCGGCTGTGACGTGCAGTCCGCCCACTGGAACGAGTCGACCACTCGCTGGGAGGTCAGCACCACCAAGGGGAACTTCGTCGCGAAGGTGGTCGTCTCCGCGGTCGGCGCACTGTGCGAGCCGTCCCTCCCCGACATCAAGGGCATCGAAGGCTTCGAGGGCGAGATCTTCCACTCCGCCCGCTGGAACCACGACGCCGACCTGACGGGCAAGCGCGTCGCCGTCATCGGCACCGGCGCCTCGGCCATCCAGATCGTGCCCGCCATCGGCAAGAAGGTGTCGCACCTCGACGTGTACCAGCGCACGGCGCCGTGGATCCTCCCCCGGGCGGATCGCGAGTACACGACGCTCGAGCACACCGCGTTCAAATACCTCCCCGGCTTCCAGAAGCTGTGCCGCACCGGCATCTACTGGATGCGCGAGAGCCAGGTCGTCGGACTCGCGAAGGCCCCCGTCTTCATGAAGCCGCTGCAGCTCGCGGCCGAGCGCCACCTGCGCCGTCAGATCAAGGACAAGGCTCTGCGCAAGAAGGTGACGCCGAACTTCCAGATCGGCTGCAAGCGCATGCTCATCTCGAACAACTACTACCCCACCCTCGCGCAGGACAACGTCGACCTGGTGACCGACGGCATCGCCGAGGTCACGGCGAACTCGGTGATCTCGAAGGACGGCACCGTCCGCGAGGTCGACGCCATCGTCGTCGCCACCGGTTTCCACGTCACCGACTCCCCCACGTTCGAGGGCATCTTCGGCAAGGACGGCCGCTCGCTCGCCGCGGTCTTCGACGAGGGCGGGCAGCAGGGTTACAAGGGCGCCGCGATCGCGAACTTCCCCAACATGTTCTTCCTGGTCGGCCCGAACACGGGCCTGGGCCACACCTCGATGGTCTTCATGATCGAGTCGCAGCTCAACTACCTCGTCGACGCCCTGCAGACGATCGACAAGTACGGTATCGGCAAGATCGAGGTCCGTCAGGACGCCCAGGACCGGTACAACGCCGACCTCCAGGAGAAGCTGTCACACAGCGTCTGGAACAACGGCGGGTGCGCGAGCTGGTACCTCGACAAGCACGGCAACAACACCACCCTGTGGCCGGGCTTCACGTTCCAGTTCCGGAACGAGACCAGGCGCTTCGATCTCACCGCGTACGACAGCGTGGCCACCGCCGATCTGCCTGCGCCCGTGCACGTAAACGGAAAGACCCCCGGATCCGCCGCCATCCCGGCGCAGATCGACCTCGACGACGACAAGGTGACAGCACAGTGAGCGAGTTCGCAGGCAAGGTAGTCGTGATCACCGGGGCCGGCTCCGGCATCGGCAGGGCGCTCGCCCTCGATCTGGCGCGCCGGGGCGCCCGGCTGGCGATCTCGGACATGGACACGGTCGGACTCGCCGAGACCGCACGCCAGGCGGAGGCGCTGGGCGCCGAGGTCAAGTCCGATCACCTTGACGTCACCCAGCGCGAGGCGGTGCTCGCGTACGCCGACGAGGTGCGGGCCCACTTCGGCAAGATCAACCAGGTGTACAACAACGCCGGCATCGCCTACCACGGTGAGTTCGAGAAGTCCGAGTTCAAGGACATCGAGAAGATCATGGACGTGGACTTCTGGGGAGTCGTCAACGGCACCAAGGCGTTCCTGCCGCATCTCATCGCGTCGGGCGACGGTCACGTCGTGAACGTCTCGAGCCTGTTCGGACTGCTGTCCATGCCCGGCCAGAGCGCGTACAACTCGGCGAAGTTCGCCGTGCGCGGTTTCACCGAGTCGCTGCGCCAGGAGATGCTGATCGCCAAGCATCCCGTGAAGGTGACGTGTGTGCATCCCGGCGGCATCAAGACGGCCATCGCCCGCAACGCCACCGCGGGACCGGGCGAGGATCTCGACACGTTCGCAAAGTTCTTCGACCAGAAGCTGGCACGCACCACTCCGGAAGCGGCGGCGGAGACCATCGTGACCGGCGTCCGTAAGGGCAAGGCGCGCGTGCTGATCGGCGCCGACGCCAAGTTCCTCGACGCCTGGGTGCGGCTCGTCGGACCGAGCTACCAGCGGGTGGTTGCCCTCGTCGCCGGACGCGTCCTCCCCAAGTCGAACTGAGGTACCGATGAGCTTCCACCTGCCGCTGCCGGTCGTCGCGACGGCCCTCCGGCCGTTCTACCGCCTCAGCCTCAACGCACGGCTTCCGTACTCGGTGCAGCGGACCCTTCTCGACGTGGGTGCTCCACTGCAGCAGGTGCCCGCCGGTGCCGTCGTCCGCCCGACCGTCCTGACCGGGAGGCCCGCGGAGCGGATCACGGTGGGAGCCACCGAACGCCGGACCGCTGTCCTCTACCTGCACGGCGGTGCGTACACGATCGGTTCGCTCGCCACCCACCGATCGCTGGCCGCCCACATCGCCCGAAAATCCGGTTGCGTCGTCTACACCCTCGACTACCGGCTGGCTCCGGAACATCCGTTTCCGGCCGGGCTCGAGGACGCCGTCGCCGCGTACATGGAGCTGAACACCGAACACGGTTACGAGACAGAGCAACTCGCCATCGCGGGCGATTCGGCGGGTGGTGGCCTGACCGTCGCCACCGCACGACGCCTGATCGATCGGCACGGCGTGACTCCCGCGGCGTTGGCGTTGATCTCCCCGTGGGTCGATCCCGGCAGGCGCGACACGTCCCGGGACCGTGATCTCGTCGTCAACACCGCGTGGTCGTTCGACGCCGCCGAGAAGTACCTGGGCAACGGAGACGCGCGGGATCCGGGTTACGCACCGTTGCAGGGAAATCTGGCGGGACTGCCGCCGACGTTGATACACGTCGGGGTGGACGAGGTGCTTTACCCGCAGATAATGGAGTTCGTCGACAAGCTGAACGAGTCGAAGGTGGACGTCACGCTCACCGAGTACGCCCGGCTGTGGCACGTCGCCCATCTGCAGGCGTCCCTGGTCCGCGAGGCCGCGGACGCGGTCGCGGAACTCGGGGCGTTCCTGGGTTCACAGATGGGAGTCCAGCCACACCCGCGCCACGTCGGCTGAATCGGCACCACCGCGGACCTGGCCGATCATGTCGGCCAGGTCCGCGGTCGTCAGTTCACCCGCCACGACGTTCAGCGCCTTCAGCTGGGCTTCGCTCAGGGTCCCGATCCGGAACAGCGGCACCACGTTCTGCGCGGTGAACACGTGTTCGTCGTCGGACAGCAGCACCAGATCCGTGTCCGCGACGTCGGGCGACGACGTGGTCACACCGGCCACCACGGCTCCGCCCGCCGGTGCGGGGACGGCGAGTTCGCCGAGCGCGGCGGCGTCGTCGGCCACCCTCGTCGTCTGCGCGAACGTGCACCCGGTGAGGCCGGCGAGAGCATCGGCCTCGAACGCCGGGGCGAGGACGGCGGTGCTCTTTCCGCACGAGGGAACGAGGTCGTCCAGCGTGGTGAGACCGAGCTGTTCGGATATCTGCGGAGTCACCGCCAGCGCCGACCTGTCCTCGGCGGCGGCGAAGTCGGAGATCGAAAGCCCCTGCGGCAGAGCCTTACTCAACGCCTCGAACACGTCGTCCTGTTCGGTTTCCGTCGACTCGGGGTCGTAATAGCGCAGCAGCCGGCCCGTGAACTCCGGCACCAGCGTGACGCTTCCGGCATCGAGTTGCCCGAGATAGGCGGTCCGGTCACCGAGGCCGTCGTCGGTGGTGACCGGCGCGCCCGTCGAACGCAGGGCACCCGCATAGATTTCGGCGAGGATGCGGCTCTCCGCACCGTCGCCCGCACCCACCACGATCTGGCCCTGCCCCTGTCCCGCGGCACCGTCGAGGGTTCTGTCGCCACCGGCGCACCCGGACGCTGCCCCCGCGACCAGTAGCAGCGCGGACGCGGCGATCAGTGCCCGGGACCACGCCGCCGGGCGCCCGGCCGATTCGTCTGTGCGTGTGTGTGCCACGTCGCGCCTTTCGTTTACCTCGAGCCGGCCGAAAACCGTGCTCTGTCCGCCCCTATCGTTACACTGGCCAACCGATGGCGCGGACACGCGTCCACCGGCTTTCCGTCGGCAGGTCCGGCGCCGGTGACAACGGGAAGGACGCTCATGCGCACCTCACGAATTCTGTCGGGCTTCACCCGCCGCTCCGTGGGCAGTATCGCTCTCGCGACGGTCGCCGTCGTGTCGCTCGCGGCGTGCGGTGGCGGCGGATCCGACCCCCTGTCCGGCGGCGGCGAAGGCTCCGGTGACGACCCGAACGCGATCATCGTGGGATCGGCGAACTTCCCCGAATCGGAGACGGTGGCGAACATCTACACCGAGGTGCTCCGCGCCAACGGGTTCGACGTGACGACGAAGTTCAACATCGGCTCCCGTGAGGCCTACATTCCCGCACTGAAGGACGGGTCGATCGACGTCATCCCCGATTACACGGGCAACCTCCTGCAGTATCTCGACCCGGATTCCACCGCCACGAGCGCCGCCGACGTCGACGCGGCGCTGCCTGCCGCGCTGGGGCCGGAACTGACGATCACCACCCCGGCCCCCGCGGAGGACAAGGACGCCGTCGTCGTCACGAAGGAGACGGCGCAGCGCTGGAACCTCACCTCCATCGCGGATCTGGCGGCACACTCGAACGAGGTGAAGTTCGGCGCACCGGCCGAATTCCAGGAACGTCCCGGTGGCCTGCCCGGCCTGAAGGCCAAGTACGGCCTCGACATCACGCCCGACAACTTCGTCCCGATCGCCGACGGCGGCGGTCCGGCCACGGTGGACGCTCTCGCGTCGGGACAGATCACGGCCGCCGACATCTTCACCACGTCTCCGGCGATCGCAGAGAACGGTTTCGTGGTGCTCGCGGACCCACTGAACAACTTCGCGGCGCAGAACGTCGTCCCGGTGTTGCGCACCACCAAGTCCTCCGACAAGCTGACCCGCGCCCTCGACGCTCTGTCCGCGAAGCTGACCACCGAAGAGCTTGTCGCGCTCAACAATTCCGTCTCGGGTGATGCGAAGACCGAGCCGGCGGCGGCCGCGAAGCAGTGGGTGACGGACCAGGGGCTCGACAAGCCGGTCTCGTGAGGAGGCTGCCGTGATCACATTCTCGGGAGTCACCAAGCAGTACCCGGACGGCACGACGGCGGTCGACGGCCTCGACCTGCAGATCGAGGCCGAATCGTTCACGGTCTTCGTGGGGCCGTCCGGCTGCGGCAAGACCACGTCGATGCGGATGATCAACCGGATGATCACCCCAACCACTGGGACCATCACGGTCGACGGCCGCGACATAGCCCGGACCGACGCGGTGAAGCTTCGCCTCGGCATCGGCTACGTGATCCAGAGCGCGGGACTGTTGCCGCACCGCACGGTGGTCGACAACGTCGCGACCGTGCCGGTGCTGCGCGGCGACTCGAGGCGCAACGCCCGCAAGGCCGCGTTGGCGGTGCTCGAACGCGTCGGACTCGACCCGGCGCTGGCCTCCCGCTATCCCGGCCAGCTCTCCGGCGGCCAGCAACAACGCGTCGGGGTCGCCCGGGCGCTGGCCGCCGATCCGCCGATCCTGCTGATGGACGAACCGTTCAGCGCCGTCGATCCCGTTGTCCGCGAAGATCTGCAGGCCGAGATGCAGCGGCTGCAGGCCGACATGCGCAAGACGATCGTGTTCGTCACCCACGACATCGACGAGGCCGTCAAACTCGGTGATCGGGTGGCGGTCTTCGGGCCGGGCGGCCGGTTGCAGCAGTACGATGCACCCGACACGGTGCTGTCGGCGCCCGCCACCGATTTCGTCGCCTCGTTCGTGGGTCGTGACCGCGGGTACCGGGGGCTGTCGTTCCGGACGGCAGATCAGGTTCCGCTGCACACCCTGCGGACGGCGACCGAGAACGAATTGCCCGGGCTGCGCCTCGAACAGAGTGAATGGGTCCTCGTCGTCACCGACGCGGGCGTGCCGCGGGGGTGGATCGACGTCACCGGCGTCGAGGGGGCGCGGGCCGGTCGGCCCGTCTCCGAATGCACTGCGGCGGGCGGATCGCTCTTCACCCCCGGTGCCGACCTGCGGCAGGCACTGGACGCGGCGATCTCTTCGCCGTCGGGCATCGGGGTGGCCGTCGACGCGGACGGTGCGGTCTCGGGCGGCATCCTCGGCTCCGAAGTGATCGCGAAGCTGGCCGAGCAGCGGGCGGCGGAGGACCACGCGCGGGGTGAGCACTATTTCACCGCCCAGCAGGCGACCCCGGACGGGCCGTGATCGCGTGCGCTGGCTCATCGACAACTTCTCGGTCGTCGTCGACCTGACGAAGACCCATCTCTATCTCGCACTGGTTCCGCTGCTGATCGGGTTGCTCATCGCGGTTCCGGTGGGCACGGCGATCCGGGGTGCTTCCTGGCTGCGAAAGATCACGCTGATCGTGGCGGGCATCGCGTTCACGATCCCGTCGCTGGCACTGTTCGTGACGATCCCCTCCGTCTTCGGACTGCAGATCCTGGACCCGCTCAATGTGGTGATCGCGCTGACGATCTACTCCACGGCACTGCTCATCCGCGCCGTTCCCGAGGCTCTCGACTCCGTTCCCGCGGACGTCGTCGACTCCGCCACCGCGATGGGTTTCACGCGCCTCCGCCGGGCGCTGACCGTCGAATTGCCGCTCGCACTGCCCGTTCTCATTGCGAACGTCCGAG
The DNA here is from genome assembly GCF_017068375.1 of Rhodococcus koreensis. Taxonomy (NCBI): domain Bacteria; kingdom Bacillati; phylum Actinomycetota; class Actinomycetes; order Mycobacteriales; family Nocardiaceae; genus Rhodococcus; species Rhodococcus koreensis. The sequence continues at coordinate 7,234,905 of NZ_CP070609.1, read as the reverse complement.
TGGTGGCGGTGACCAACATCTCGCTGGTGTCGGTGGGTTCGCTGATCGGGATCGGCGGCCTCGGCACCCTGTTCACGCAGGGCTACCAGCGGGACTACCCCGATCAGATCCTGGCGGGGATCATCTCGATCGTCGTGCTGGCCCTCGCGTTCGACCTGCTGCTGTTCCTCGTCGGCCGGGCACTGACACCGTGGACCCGGCAGCAGAGGGTCCGGCGCGCACCGCTGGTCGCGGGACAGTCGACGGCCCCCGCGCCGGAGGAGGCTTCGTGAACATCTTCGGCGGCGCGTGGGAGTACATCGTCGACCCGGGTAACTGGTCGGGCAGCACCGGAATCGGCGCCCGCATCCTCGAACACCTCTGGTACAGCTTTCTGGCGGTCACACTGTCCGCGGTGGTGGCGGTGCCGATCGGTCTGATCATCGGACATCTGCGCAAGGGTGACGTGGTTGTGGTCGGTCTCGTCAACGCACTTCGGTCGCTGCCGACGCTGGGCCTGCTGACGTTCCTGGTGCTCCTGCTCGGGCTGGGTCTGATCCCACCGATCCTGGCCCTGGTGATCCTCGGGATCCCGCCGGTCCTCGCGGGCACGTATGCGGGTGTCGCGAATGTCGACCGGACGGTCGTGGACGCCGCCCGCGCGATGGGGATGACCGAATGGCAGGTCCTCACGAGGGTCGAGGCCCCGAATGCGCTGCCGCTCATGCTCGGCGGGCTGCGCAACGCCACCCTGCAGATCATCGCGACCGCAACGGTGGCCGCGTACGTCAACCTCGGCGGCCTGGGCCGCTACATCTTCGACGGACTGGCCCTGCGCCAGTACGACCGGGTGCTCGTCGGCGCGCTGCTGGTGACGATTCTGGCTCTCGTCGTGGACGGGTTGCTCGCGCTGGCGGTGTGGGCGTCCGTTCCGGGAACCGGCCGCCTGCGACGGAATCCGAGCGCCGAACAGATCGCCGAGCGCGCGTCGTAACGAGTTCTCCCACAACGGCAAACACCCCGACACCGGAACCGTGGGTGCGGGTTCCGGATCGGGGTGCTCGACGGATTCTCGCTAGCCGGTGACGCCTTCTGCGCGAGCAGCGGCGGCGACTGCCTCCGCGACAGCGGGGGCGACGCGAGGATCGAGCGGGCTGGGAACGATCTTGTCTACAGCCAGCTCGTCACCGACGACCGAGAGGATTGCCTCGGCGGCGGCGAGTTTCATGCCTTCGGTGATGCGGCGGGCGCCGGCGTCGAGCGCGCCCTTGAACACACCGGGGAAGGCGAGCACATTGTTGATCTGGTTCGGGAAATCACTGCGACCGGTCGCGACGATCGCCGCGTGCTTGCGGGCGACGTCGGGGTGGATCTCCGGGTCCGGGTTCGACAGCGCGAACACGATGGAGTTCTCCGCCATGGTCGCGATCAGCTCCTCCGGGACGGTGCCCGCGGAGACACCGAGGAACACGTCCGCGCCGTCGAGGGCTTCGACGACGCCGCCGCGGCGGGCGGCCGGGTTGGTGCGGGCGGCCAGGTCGACCTTGATCTCGTTGAGGTCGGTGCGGTCGGCCGAGACGATGCCCTTCGAGTCCAGCACCGTCACGTCCGCGATGCCGGCGGCGAGCAGGATGTTCGCGCAGGCGACGCCGGCGGCGCCGGCACCGGAGATGACGACCCGCAACCCGCGGATGTCCCGGTCCTGGACCTTGACCGCGCCCTTCAGCGCGGCGAGGACGACGATGGCGGTGCCGTGCTGGTCGTCGTGCATGACCGGGCAGTCCAGGGCCTCGATGACGCGCTGTTCGATCTCGAAGCAGCGGGGCGCGGAGATGTCCTCGAGGTTGACGGCACCGAAGCTCGGGCGCAGCCGGATCAGGGTCTCGACGATCTCGTCCGGGTCCTTGGTGTCGAGGACCAGCGGGATCGAGTTCAGGCCCGCGAAGTTCTTGAACAGGGCCGACTTGCCTTCCATCACCGGAAGGGAGGCACGGGGGCCGATGTCCCCGAGGCCGAGGACCGCGGAGCCGTCGGAGACGACGACCACGAGGCGGTTGGTCCAGGTGTAGCGGTCGGCGAGGGTCTCGTCGGCGTGGATGGCGCGGGAGACCTGCGCGACACCGGGCGTGTAAGCGATGGACAGGGCGCGCTGGGAGTCGAGGGGAGCGGTGGTCTCGACCGAGAGCTTGCCGCCGAGATGGCCGGCGAAGATCTCCTCGTCGGTCAGTTCGACCTTCTGCGGTGTGGTGGGTTCGGACACGATGGACACGATGACACTCCTGATAAGTCCAGGCTCACTCGGGGCCGGGTTACTGAGAAGTAACCGTAGGGATCGGCGCTGATCCTCACAGTTACTCCACGAACGACAACTGGGGTGAAGCTTCCGGGGTGCGCGATCACGATGGCCGCAGAACGTCCGAAGCGTCATGGCACTGGGCGGGTGAGCCCCTGGCAACGCTGCCATAAAAACCCCCGCCGAAGGGCGGTGGCGCCGACGTCGGAGTGGTGCTAAGTCTGGCACGAATATCGATGCACAATCAAATTGCCACGACAGTCAGATGTCTCACGTTTTCGGGCCTCTACCTGTGAGAATAAGTTACCGGCGGGTCACTGTGAGGGCCGGTTTCAGATATCGGGCCGAGCGTTCCTCAACCCCACCACTGGGTGGCCAGCAGAAGTGCCGCCGCGGCGAGGACGGCCACGGACGCGACCACGGCGGCGAACCCGTCGCGGCGGTCCGCAATCCGCTGCGCGACGATCACGAACACGGACGCGACCACGTGCGCGGTGATCGAGACCGCCCCGGGGCCCGGGAAGCCCCGGCCCCCGCCGACGTAGGCGGAGCCGATCACGACGAGGCAGAGGATCACCACACCGGCGGCGACTGCGCCGCTGAAGGCGCGCAGCGCGCGGACCGGAAGCGGGTTGCGTCGCGGTTCGGTGGCCACCACCGTCCTCGGGACGGCGGGAGCGTACGGGTCGTATCGCTCGGACTCGTGCGTGTTCATGCCGAGACCACCTGCACCCCGGATGCTTTCGACACGAGGGTGTCGAACTCGTCGGCGTCCGTTGCGAACTCGCCGAGCCGGATCGGTTTGTTCGTCCCGTGGTAGTCGGAGGAGCCGGTGACGACCAGACCGAGCTCGTCGGCGAGGGCCTGCAGCACCCGCGCGTCTTCCGGCGAATGGTCGGGGTGATGCACCTCGACCCCGTGCAGACCGGCACCCGCCAGGTCACGGACGTGATCGAGCGACAGCAGCCGCCCCCTCGTGCGGGCCCTCCCGTGGGCGAGGACGCTCACTCCCCCGGCCTCCGCCACCAGTTGCACGGCCTCGTCGAGCGGGGTGTCCGATTTGTCGACGAAGTACCGGCCCCGCGGGGCCAGCAGGTCCACGAACGCCTCACCGACGCTGCCGACCACGCCGGCACGCATCAGAGCCCTCGCCAGGTGCGGGCGCCCGGCCGCCGGTCCCGCTTCCGCGAGCACCTCGTCGGCGTCGATGGGGAGACCGTCCTCCATCATCAGCTCGGCCATGGCGCGGATCCGGACGATCCGCTCGTTCCGCAGGCGTTCCCGTTCCCGCGCGAACGCCGCGTGCGCGGGATCGAACAGGTAGGCGAGGAGGTGCACGGCGACCGGGCGTCCGTCCTCACCCCGCCCCTCGCAGGACATCTCCATGCCCCGCACCAGCCCGAGCCCCGCAGGCAGCGCCGCGACCGCTTCGGCCCACCCCGCGGTCGTGTCGTGATCGGTGATCGCCACGATGTCGAGTCCCGCCGCCCCCGCGGCGCGCACCAGGTCCGCCGGACTGTCGGTTCCGTCGGAGGCCGTCGAATGGGTGTGGAGATCGATGAGCACCAGACCAGTCTGTCAGGTGTCGCCGCACGGGGTCCGAGCGTGCGGCCCGGAAGCCTGGCGTGTCGTGCGACGCCGCCCGGCCCGGACCCGGTGCTGACGTACGATTCACCGGCAGCGTTTCCGACTCGACGGTGAAGGAGGGCCCCGTGCCGTCTGTGCCCTCGCTCCCCCGGCGCGGCAGCGACAAGGATCAGCGCGACGGCGAGAAGGACCCGGGTTCCAGGATCCGCATCCCGACCGCGCGGGCCATCGTGGACTGCGGGGTGTACGTCGACGGCACGAGGCTTCCCGGCAAGTACACCCACCAGGCTGCGATGGCCGAGGTTCGCAAGCGGGGTCAGGGGTTCGTGTGGCTCGGGCTGCTCGCTCCCGACGAGGGCCAGATGGAGAGCGTGTCCGAGACGTTCGGGCTGCACGAGCTGATGGTCGAGGACGCCGTCCACGCCCACCAGCGGCCGAAGCTCGAACGCTACGACGACGTGCTGTTCCTGGTGCTGCGGACGGTCAACTATGTGCCGCACGAGTCGGTGGCCACTGCCAGTGAGATCGTCGAGACCGGCGAGATCATGGTCTTCGTAGGAGCCGACTTCGTCATCACCGTGCGGCACGGTGACCATTCCCCGCTGTCGAACGTCCGGCACGCGCTGGAGGCGAACGGGGAGCGGCTCGCCCTCGGCCCGTACGCGGTGCTGCACGCGGTCGCGGACCACGTGGTGGACACGTACCTCGAGGTCACCCAGGCCATCGAGGAAGACGTCGACAGCATGGAGGAGGCGGTGTTCAGTCCGCGCAGCAGCGTTGCGGTCGAACACATCTACCTGCTCAAGCGTGAGATCGTCGAACTCCGCAAGTCGGTGAACCCGCTGTCGAATCCGTTGCTCCGGCTGACGCGGTCACCGGGCAATCCGGTGCCGAAGGAGATCCGCCGCTACTTCCGCGACGTCCTCGACCACCACACCACCGTCGCCGAGCGGATCGCCGAATACGACGAGGTGCTCAGCTCACTCGTCGATGCCGCCCTGGCGAAGGTCGCCGTGCAGCAGAACACCGACATGCGCAAGATCTCGGCGTGGGTGGCGATCGCGGCCGTGCCGACGATGATCGCGGGCATCTACGGCATGAACTTCGACAACATGCCCGAACTCCACTGGCAGTACGGCTATCACGGCGTGGTGTTCGTGATCGCGTCGGTGGCGGTGGGCCTGTTCGTCACGTTCCGCCGGAACAACTGGCTCTAGAGCGACGCGGCGCCGCGGTGCGGATCGCGCACGTCGATGCCCGCCTCCGCCCACGCCTCACGCAGGGCGCCGGCGCCGCGCAACCGGACCCACGCCGCCTCGGTGCCGGTGAGCGGAACGACCGCGAGGAACCGCACGGCCTCCGCGGGTTCGGGCAGCGGCAGGTCGGGGATCGTCGACTCACCGAGCAGCACGGCGGTGAACGGCGCGTCCTTCCACAGCGGCTCTCCCAGGTCGAGCAGCGCGTCCTCCACGAGAACGACACCTTCCACCGACGGCGCCGCCGCCAGCACCGCCAGGGTGCGCGCGACTCCCGACGCCACCCCGGCGCCGCCGCGCAGGGTGAGGATCAGTTCGGCGCGGGGGCCGCGGAGAGCGTCGGCCACCAGTTCGCCGGGGTCACTCATCGGGTGCCGGGAGCATCCCAGGGTCACGTAGCGGACCAGATCCTCGGCGTCGGGTGCGAACCGCAGCACGTCCAGCGGTTCGACGCCCAGGAACGTCACCGATGCCGCAGTCGGCTCCGGTCCCCCGATCTGCCCCAGCAGGTGCGCGCGAACGGAGGCCACAACGCTGTCAGTCACCCCGCCATCAAACCACCGAACCCGCTCACCCGTCCTCCGGCCTCTCGAGCCGGTAGCGTCGGAGCATGGTCTCGGTACTCGCAGTGTCCGACGAGACGATCGAGTCGCTGTGGAGTTCGCAGGTGCGCGCCATGGACGTCGACCTGATCCTCGGTGCGGGCGACCTCCCGTTCGACTATCTGGAATACCTGATCGACGCCCTCGACGCGCCGTGTGTCTTCGTGCCGGGCAACCACGACGCCGACCTGTCCGGCTATTCCGCGGGACGGGTCGGGTGGATGCGGGCGGGACTGCCCTCGGCGTGGCCGGGCCCGTGCGGTGCGGTCAACGCGGACGGCCGGATCGTGCGGATCGCGGGCCTGCGCATCGCCGGCCTCGGCGGATCCATCCGCTACAACGACGGCCCCAATCAGTGGACCGAGCGGCAGCAGCGGCGGCGGGCGCGCAACCTGGCGCTGACGAGCGCGTGGCACGCGCGCCGCTCTGGGGTGTCCGGCGTCGACGTGCTGCTCACGCACAGCCCACCGCGGGGAGTCGGCGACCAGGAGGATCCGCCGCACCGGGGTTTCGAATGCTTCGAGAACCTGGCGGGCAGGTTGCAGGCGCGCGTCATGATCCACGGGCACGTCCACCCGTACGGCCGGGCGGCCGAGGACCGCACGCTCGGCGCGACGACGGTCATCAACACGGTGGGATTCACCCTGATGGAGTTGTCGCCGGGCGCCGAACCGAGCATCGTCAGGCGCCGGCATGGCACGTGACACCGGGTTCCCCGCCGCCGACGCCGAGAACGACTTCACCCGCCAGCGTCGTCGCGCCGAATTGTCGCGCCTGGTCAGCTGGCTGCGCCGCGAACCGGACGACGTCAACGAGATCCTGCCGTTCGACGAGGTGGTCGCGGCCGTCGGCCGGGTCGGGGAACGGTCGCTCGGCCTGCAGGTGATCCCCGTCAACTCCATCGTCGGCAGCGTCGACCGCACGCGCGACTTCGACCGGTTCTTCCGGCCCACGTCCACCCGGGTGCGCGAGCGCTGGCAGCGGCTGGCGGCCGCGCAGCGCCGGGGCGAATCGGTGCCACCGATCCAGGTGTACCGGATCGGGTCGATGCACTTCGTCAGCGACGGCCACCACCGCGTCTCCATCGCGTACGCGATGCATTGGAGCACGATCGACGCCTACGTCACCGAGATCCAGACGAAGATCTCCCCGGACGGAATCGCGCAGCGCGGCGACCTGGTCATCAAGGACCACCGCCGGCTGTTCCTCACGCGGGTGCCGTTGAGCGGGCCACAGCGGGCGGCCGTGGTCGTCACCGATCCGTGGGAGTACGCCGAGATCAGCCAGAGCGTCGAGGCCTGGGGGTTCCGGCTCATGCAGGAGATGGGCGAATTCCTCAGCCGTGAGACCGTGGCCCGGCGCTGGTTCGGTGAGGAGTACCTGCCGGTGGTGCGGATGCTGCGGGCGGCCGGGATGCTGCCCGACCACACCGACGCCGAGGCCTACCTGTGGGTGGCACGCGAGCGGTACCGCCTCGTGCGCCGGCATGTCTGGAACGACGAGATCATCGCCGAGCTCAGCCACCTCGCACCGCGGAGGCACAAACCGGCTAGCTCATCAACTACCCGGTCCTGAAGGACGCGGGTTTGCTGCTCACGTTCTCACTGGCTGTCAGAGGGGTGGCTGCTTTAGGCACGGTTGATTGGGCGGCCCGGTAGTTGTCGTGCCCGAGTGCGGCAATGTTGACGGCGGCGTTATGGTCCGCGTGACCGGTCCATCCGCAGCCGCGGCACCGGAACAGTGCTTGACTGTGCCTGTTCGCGGTGTCGCAGTGCCCGCAGAGGTGGCACGTCTTACTGGTATTGCGAGGGTTGATCACCTGCACCGGCACTCCTGCGGCGTGCGCCTTATAGGTGATCTGGTCGCGCAGTTGCGCGTATGCCCAGGAGTGCAATTGTTGCCGTTGTCTGCGTGCGAGCCGTACCCGGTCCCGGATTCCCGACAGGTCTTCTACCGCGATTCCTTGACCGGTGCGTTGCGCCTGGGCAACAATCGTTTTCGAGAGTTGATGATTGATGTCGGTGGCGTACCGAGTCTCCTTCCTCCGCCGTTTCTTCAGTTTCCGCTTCGCGGACCTGGTCCCCACCTTCTGCAGCGCGGACCGGATGGTTCCGTTCTTTTTCCGGCGGGCGGTGACCGCACCACCGGACCACCGGACGTCGAGTTCGGCCGGGTCGTCTGCGGTGGTCACAGCCAGGTTCACGATCCCCAAGTCCACACCCAGCCACCCGGTGGGGTCGTCGGCGGGGACCAGCTGCTGCGGTGCGTCGGTGTCGACGGTTGCATGCAGGTAGAAACATCCGTCCCGGAAAATCAGATCCGACTCGCCTGTGCGGTCGGCGAGCATTGTCAGCTGCCACGGCGCGCACACGAATCCGACGTTGCGCATCCGGCCCGCGCTCGTCCAGATCGACACCGTCGATCGATCGATCTGCCACGACAAGCACCGATCGTCGAACGGTTGGCCCGCGTCCTGACGGAACACGATCGCCTTACCCGCCACCTTCGCATACCGTGTCGATCCCGGCGTGCCGTAATTCCCGTTACGCAGGTTCGCTGTCCGGGTCGCGTACGCATCCGCGACTTTCTTGATGACCCGGATCGCCGGTTGCGCCGACAACCCGCACGCCTTGAGCTGGGCATAGACCCGCTTTTTGCAGCGCGAACGGGCGCCGATCAGCGGCGGTGTGCGCGAGCTGCGCAACCATGTTCGCCCCCGCATTGCACAACTCCAGTGTCGATTTCAGCGCCACATACTGCTCCGGGGTGGGAGCCAGCTTCACGACAACGATCCGCTTCACACCCTGCGCCTTTCCCTGATCGTCGCGGTGCGTTCACCGACCCGATGCTGACCCGATGCGGGCAATCATGGCAGAGGTGTGTGACAAGTTCGGCGCAACGTTGACCGAGTTCACCGGAGAAACCGACCACGTCCACCTACTGATCCACTACCCACCTACCGTGCAACTCTCCACCCTGGTCAACAGCCTCAAGGGCGTCTCCGCTCGATACCTGCGCCAAGAGTTCCCCGACCACATCCAGAAATACCTGTGGGGCAATCACTTCTGGTCACCGTCCTACTTCGCCGCCCCCGCCGGCGGAGCCCCACTCGCCATCGTCGCCGAGTACATCACCAACCAAAAATGACCAGAACCCACGAAAGAAAGCGACCCCGCTACGCGCGATCGCGCAATACAGACTCAGCTTCCTCCCGGCCCCCAAGGGCCACGCTTCCTCTGATTAATCCGGTGAACCGCACGGCGCGTTCGGTCGCCTCGGGGTGAGCGAACTTCAGCAGTCGCCTGCCCTCCGCCTCGATCGCGGTGCGGTGCGTCTTCGCGATCGTCGCCAGCGGCTCCACGTCGAGTACCGCACGGGACTTCTCGACCACCGTCGTGGTGAACGCCGCGACCCTGCCGTTCACGAGCACGGCCGGTTTGACGATGCCGTTCTGCGTGAAGATCTTCTTCCGCACGTCGTCGTCGACGAGGCGCCCGCGGTCCGCGTGCGAGAGCAACACGTTGTCGAACGGCGCGAGGATGCGGACAGGCGCAGGGGTGTTCGGGTCCGGCCGGGGCGCGTCGGGAAGGTCGAACAGTTCCGGCCCCGACTCCCCCGCGAACACCCGGAGCCCGGGCCGCAGCCGGTCCAGGACCTCGCCGAGCCGGGTCAGCCCCGACCAGGCCTGGGCGTCCCGCGCGCTCGCCGGGCCGAACGCGGCGAGGTAGCGAAGGAGCATCGTGTCGATGGACGGCGCGGCGGAGAGCGGGCGGCCCACCCACGACTCCAGCGTCGCCAGCGCCGGCTGCCCCGACCTGCCCCACAGCCCGCGCGGCGGCACCTGGACCATCGGGACCAGTCCCCGCACCCCGTGGGCGAGCGCGGCACCGTCACGCCCGGGGAACCGCTGCTCGAGCAGCGACCGCATCTGCGACTGGGTGCGGGGTTTCTCGCGCACCAGTTCGCGTCCCGCGGCCGCGAGCGCGTCGAGGTCGATTCCGTCGAGACTCGACCGGTGCTGCGTGTTCGTGTGGAGGTCCCGGTCGAGCAGCGGTTGCGCCAGCGGACGGAACGAGAGGGCGTCGGGCGCGGACAACGCGAACACCGTCCCGCGCATCGCGACGATCCGCACCACCGCGCGGTTCTCGACGAGATCCGACAGCGACTCGGCGCGAAACCGCCTGAGCCGCGCCCACAGCGCGAAGTACGGCGAGGCCGGCGCCTGCGCCTGCAGTCCGCAGAGGTGCTCGATCATGTCGAGCGGGGACAGTTCCGAACGGCTCAGCAGCGATTGCCTGGCCAGCGTCGCCCGGCCCAGCGCTCGATTCGACATGCGTTCAGACCCCACCGTGCACCCCTTCGTTAGTTAGCCCCAGTACCGTATTGGTGTACGCCCGTTCACCGACCCCTGCAGGAGGACCCCCATGGCCGCCGGACCGACAACCGCCGCCAGGGCTCTCCTGCCCGTCATGTGCTTCGTCGTGATGATTGTCGCCGTTCTGCAGACACTGGTGGTACCGATCGTCGGGACCATCGGCGCGCAACTCGACGTCGGCCCCACCGCCGTCGGCTGGCTCCTCACCGCGAACCTCCTCGCAGCCGCCACCGCGACACCCGTCCTCGGCCGCCTCGCCGACCTCCGCGGCAAACGACCCGTCCTGCTCGGGGTGCTCATGGTCGTGCTGCTCGGCTCCCTGATCGGTGCGGTGTCGACGTCCGTGGGGGTGCTGATCTTCGCCCGTGTGCTCCAGGGTGTGTCGTTCGCGCTGTTCCCCATCGGCATCGCGGTGCTGCGCGACGAACTTCCGGCCGAGAGGCTGACCGGGGCGATGGGGATCTTCTCCGGCACTCTCGGTTTCGGCGGATGTTTCGGCATCGTCCTCACCGGTGTGCTGGTCTCCGACGGCGCCGACTTCCACCGCGTCTTCTGGCTGTCCTCGGCCATCACCGCGGCGGGACTCGTCCTCGCCTGGATCGCCATCCCCCGCCGCCCCCGCGCAGGCACGGGTTCCATCGACTGGGTCGGCGCTGTCGGTCTCGCCGCCGGCCTGGTCCTCGTCCTGCTCCCGCTCGCCGAGGGCGGCACCTGGGGCTGGACGTCGCCCGTCACAATCGCCAGCGGAGTCGCCGGGATCCTGGTTCTGATCGGCTGGTTCCTCTTCGAACGCCGGATCACCGATCCACTCGTCGCGCCTCGGCTGCTGACCAACCCACCCGTTCTGGTCACCCATCTGTCCGCCCTGGTGGTGGGCATGTCGATGTTCGTGATGTTCCTGGGCAGCTCGTACTTCGTCCAGACGCCGCGCGCGGTCGCCGGGTACGGCTTCGGGGCCACCGTCCTCGAGGCCAGCACCGTATATCTGCTGCCGGGCGCGATCAGCGGCGTCCTCGCGTCGATCCTGAGCGGAAGACTGATCCACCGCTTCGGTTCCCGCGCCGTCCTGATCGCCGCGAGCGTCGTCGGGGTGAGCGGTTTCGTCGTGTTCGTCTTCGCCCACGACCGCACGTGGGAAGTCATTGCGGCGATCGTGCTGATCAACACGTACATCAGCCTCGCCTACGCGTCGCTGCCGTCGCTGCTCGTGGCCGAGGTCCGGCAGGACGAGACCGGCGTCGCGAACAGCATCAACTCGATCGCCCGGTCCGTGGGCAGCTCGGTCGCCAGCGCGCTGCTCGCGACCCTGCTCGCCGGGATCACCCTCCCCGGGACCGACGTCCCGACCGAATCGGCGTACGTGATCGCGTTCGTCGTCGGTGCGACCGCCGCCGCCCTCGCCGGACTGCTGCCGTTCTTCGGGATCACCCGCACCACCCGCACCCCGTCCGATGAGGAGGAGGACGAGGTGCACGCGACCGCCCTCGCCGCCGAGTGGGGCACGGTCGGCGGCCTCGGCGGGGCGAACACCCGCGGTTCGGGTGAGCGCCACGCCCCGGTCAGAGGGTGAGGTTCGCCCCCGAGTCCTGATCGAACAGGGCGATCTTCGCCCGGTCGAACCACAGTTCCACCGGCCTGCCGTGCGCCGCGGACGATTCGGTCGACAACCGGGCGACCAGCTGCCCGCCGCCCGCGACCGCGGTACCCGAGTCGGCGGCGAGTTCCTCGAGTTCCCGGGACGTCACCTGCGGACCCTCGGCCGTGAAATAGGCGTACTTGTCCGAACCCATCGACTCGAGCACCTCGACGTTGGCCGTGAACGTGGCACCGGCCGCCCGCTGTCCCTCGTCGACGAGCGCCACGTCCTCGAAGTGCTCGGGACGGATCCCGACGACGACGTCCTTCGCCGTGTTCGACGACCCGATCTTGTCGCGCGTCTCCGGGGGCAGCCCGAACTCGCCGAGCGGCGTCGACACCCCGTCGGCGGTGAGCTGTCCCGGGAAGAAGTTCATCGACGGCGAGCCGATGAAACCCGCGACGAACAGGTTGTTCGGGTGGTCGTACAGATCCTGCGGCGCCCCGATCTGCTGAACCACGCCGCCGCGCAGCACCACCACCCGGTCGCCGAGCGTCATCGCCTCGGTCTGATCGTGCGTGACGTAGACCGTGGTGGTGCCGAGTCGCTGTTGCAGCCGGGCGATCTCGGTGCGCATCTGGACGCGGAGTTTGGCGTCGAGGTTCGACAGCGGCTCGTCCATCAGAAACGCCTTGGGGCTGCGGACGATGGCCCGGCCCATCGCGACCCGCTGCCGCTGACCGCCCGACAGATTGGCGGGTTTGCGGTCGAGGTGCTGGGTGAGGTCGAGGATCTTGGCGGCGTCGTCCACCTTCGCCGCGATGTCCGACTTCGACATCTTCGCCAGGGTGAGCGGGAACGCGATGTTCTGCCGCACCGTCATGTGCGGGTACAGCGCGTACGACTGGAACACCATGGCGATGTCGCGGTCCTTCGGCGCCTTCTCGTTGACCCGCTCCCCCGCGATCCGCAGCTCACCGGACGAGATGTCCTCCAACCCGGCGATCATGTTGAGAGTGGTCGACTTTCCGCAACCGGACGGCCCGACCAGGATGATGAATTCGCCGTCGGCGATCGTGATGTCGACGTCGCTCACCGCCTTGGCGCCGTCCGGGTACAGCTTCGTCACCTTGTCGAGCACGATTTCGGCCACAAAATTATCCCTTCACTGCGCCGGAGGTCAGGCCGGCCACGATGCGTCGTTGGAAGAACAGCACGAAGATGATGATCGGGATCGTGATCACCATCGCGGCCGCGGCGATCGAGCCCGTCGGCTCCTCGAACTGGGAGGCGCCGGTGAAGTTCGCGATCGCGGCAGGCGCGGTGATGGACCGTTCCGTCGAGGTCAGCGAGATCGCGAACAGCAGATCGTTCCAGCAGAAGATGAAGACCAGGATCGCGGCGGTCACGATGCCCGGCGCCGCCAGTGGTGCCACCACCTTCCGGAATGCCTGCGCCGGGGTGGCGCCGTCCATCTTGGCCGCCTTCTCCAGCTCCCACGGGATCTCCTTGAAGAAGGCGGACAGCGTGTAGATGGCCAGCGGAAGCGCGAACGTGATGTACGGCAGGATCAGGCCCGCCCAGGTGTCGAACAGCCCGAGCCTGCGCTCGATGTCGAACAGCGGGCTCACGAGGGAGATCTGCGGGAACATCGCGATCAGCAGCGCCACCCCGACCAGCAGTTTCTTTCCCGGGAAGTCGAGGCGGGCAATGGCGTAGGCGGCCATGGTGCCGATGACGACGGCGATCACCGTGGAGATGAGCCCGATGCCGATGGAGTTGATCAGCGCGCTGGTGAACGCGTTGGTCTCGAAGATGCCGCGGTAGTTGTCGAGGGTCCACTTCTGCGGAATGAACTTGCCGTCCTTGATCGTTCCCGCGGGTTTGAACGACAGGCTGGCGATCCACAGCACCGGGACCAGCGCGTACAACAGGACCAGCAGGTTGACCACGGACCAGCTGATCTTGCGGCGAGGAGTGTCGACGACGGCCATGGTTATCGGTTTCCTTCCGTGTCGGCCCCGGGAGCCGACGCGCCGAAGAGCTTGATGAACACGAACGCGAGCAGCGCGACGCACAGGAAGATGAGGACGCTGATCGCCGAGCCGATACCGAGGTTGAACGCCTTGAACAGGTTGTCGTAACCGAGGATCGACAGCGACCCGGTGTCGTTGGCGCCCTTGGTGAGAACGTAGATGTTGTCGAAGATGCGGAACGCGTCGAGGGTGCGGAACAGCAGCGCCACAAGGATCGCGGGTTTCATCAGCGGCAGGATGATCCGCACCAGCCGCGTCCACGCCCCGGCGCCGTCGACCTGCGCGGCCTTGAGGAGGTCGTCGGGAACGAGGGCGAGCCCGGCGAGCAGCAGCAGCGCCATGAACGGCGTCGTCTTCCACACCTCGGCGAGCACGATGATCGCGAGCGACGGGATCTGCTCCGTCAACGGGGCGCTGCCGTCGGGCAGCAGGTTCGCGAGATACCCGGTTCCCGGCGTCCACGCGTAGTACCAGCTGTACGCGGCGGCGACGGTGACGATGCCGTACGGAATCAGCACCACCGTCCGGACGAGGCCCTTCCCCACCAGCGTCCGGTGCATCACGAGCGCCAGGATCAGGCCCAGGACGAACTCGATCACCACCGACACGACGGTGATGCCCACCGTCACCCAGAACGCCTGCCACCAGTACCCGTCCGTCAGCACCGACACGTAGTTGGCGAGTCCGACGAACTTGCGGTCGTCGGGGAAACGGAGGTCGTAGCGCTGCAGGCTCAGCCACACCGCGTACACGACGGGATAGGCCGTCACCGCGATCATGAGGATCGCGGCGGGGGCCACCAACCACAACCCCAGCCGGCGTTCGGCCCGCTTCCCCTCCGAGATCTGGCCCTTGGAGGCGACTTTCGGCTCCTCGCCCCGGTCCGCCTGCACGGTTTCGGTCGTCACGGGATCAGCCCTTCCGAGTTGACCGCCTTGCGGACCTGTTCGGCGAGTTCGTCGACGGTCCGCGGCGGGTCGATGTCACCGACCGGATTCAACGTGGCGGTGATCAGGGTCGAAATGCTCTGGTACGCCGGAGACACCGGGCGGACGGACGCGGTGTCGAGGCTCTCCCGCACCTCACGCCACGCGGGGTACGCCTCCTGGAACGCCGGGTCGTCGTACAGGCTCGCCAGCGTCGGCGGCACACCGCCGTTGACGGCGTTGTTGCGCTGGTTCTCCTCGTTCCGCAGGCAGGACACCGCCTCGAACGCCAGGTCCGGGTGCTGGCTCGTCTTCGCGACCGCGACGTTGAATCCGCCGATCGTCACCTCGGCGGGCCGGCCGGGGATCACCGACGGGTACGGCGCAGGCAGGAAGTTCTGCTGACCGTCGACCGTGAGCACCGTGTTGCCGGTGTCCACGGACGTCGGGTTGCCCTTGTCGTCGATGAACGGGAGGTCGCCCTTCTCGGCGTTCTCGATCATGCCCGGCAACACGAACGGCCAATTGACCTCGAACGCGGCCTTTCCGCTCTCCATCCCGAGCCGGGACGACGCCTCGTCGCCCTGGGAAACCGACGGGTCGGCACCCTTCGCGGTGGCGACCCGCTTCATGACCTCGAGCGCCTGCAGGGCGGCGTCACCGTCCGCGACCGTCACGGTGGTCCCGTCGTCGGCGACGACGGACCCGCCCGCACTCGCGAGCAGGGTGTTGAACCACACCATCAGGCCCTCGTACTGCTTGCCCTGCAACCCGATCCAGCTGGGGCGGCCCTCCGCGGCGAGCCCCTCCGCGATGTCGATCATCTGATCCCACGTCTGCGGCGGCTGCCCGTCCGGCATGAGGTCCTTGCGGTACCAGAGCAACTGGGTGTTGGTGTTCAGCGGTGCGGCGTACAGCTGGTCCTGCCACTTGGCCGATTCGAGCGGGCCTTCGAGCGTGCCCTCGGTGACCTCGGCCGCGATGCCGGGTGGGAGCGGCAGCGCCCAGCCCGCCTCGGCGAACTCGGCGGTCCACACCACGTCGAGCGTCATGATGTCGAGTGACGTGTCGTTGCCGGTGAGCCGGCGGGCCAGCTGGAGGCGTTGATCGTCCGCGCCCTTCGGCAGCGTGCGTTGCTCGATGGTGTACCGGCCGCCCGCTGCGGCCGTGCAGTTGGCCGCGGCCTCCGCGTACTGTTCGGCACCGTCGGCGGCGGTGTAGAAACTGAGGACGATGCCGTCTTCGGACGACCCGCACGCGGCCAGCAGGGGAACGGTGAGGACGGTGGCCGCACCGATCAGTCCCCACTTCAGCGAGCGTCCGGGCTTGGTGCGATGCAGCACAGCCGCCTCCTCGAGCGGCCCTCACGGATCCAGTCGCGGTACGGCTGGGCACGCGGGCCCGCACATTGGTTCCTGCCGGAACACGCGCTCCACCGACAGGTCACGGTTTCGGCGAGGGCCGGGGCCCACGCATTGCGCCGTAAACCTATCCGACATCACCGGCGAACCGGGTGAAATCACGGCGAACGTCGCGAATAGGACGCAATCCGTGACCCGACCGCAACCCGCCGATCGACGTGGTCTCGCCGATCAGAGCGCCAGCTTGGCCAGCATGTCCCTGGCCGTCTCCGCCGACTTCGGCTCGCACAGCACGTCGTACCGCCCGGCGACCAGCTGCATGGTCGACGCGAAATCCCGGGTGCCCCGCGTCGCCGCGTACGGGATCGTCGTGGAGATCAGCCCGAAGATGATGCCGCCGACGATGCCGACGACGAGCGGCGCCAGGAAACCGCCCGTGACGATGCCCAGCAGCAGACCGAAGAACACACCGAGCCACGCGCCCGAAACGATGCCCCCGCCAATCACTTTCGCCCAGGTGAGGCGGCCCAGCACCCGCTCCACCTGCATGAGGTTGACCCCCACGATGGTGACGTCCTCCACCGAGAACTCCTGATCGGAGAGGTAGTCGACGGCGCGCTGCGCCTCCGCGTAGGTGGGATACGAACCGATGGGCCAGCCCGTGGGGGGTTCCGGCAGAGCCCCACGCCGCGCCCCATTGGACTGTCCGAGTGGATTCGTCATCGTCAGCTGGTCTCCTCGTGTGGTTACCGCAGGATCTGTCCTGTGAGAACCATTCTGCCTGCCGAGACTAGTTCGCGTCGGGTCGCACGAACTCGGTGGTCCGTTTCATACCCGCGGCGCGCCCCTTGGCGGAGATCACGAGCGCCATCTTGCGACTCGCCTCGTCGATCATCTCGTCGCCGAGCATCACGGCACCGCGACCGCCGCCCGCCGCGGACGTGTGGAACTCGTAGGCGTCCAGGATCAGTTCGGCCCGGTCGTAATCGTCCTGGCGGGGACTGAACACGTCGTTCGCCGCCTCGATCTGGGTGGGATGCAGCACCCACTTGCCGTCGAAGCCGAGCGCGGCCGTGCGCTGCGCCGACCGCCGGAACGCCTCCACGTCGCGGATCTGGAGGTAGGGGCCGTCGATGGCCTGGACCCCGTGCGCGCGGGCCGCCATCAGGATGGTCATCAGAATGTGGTGGTAGGCGTCGCCGCGGTCGTAGCCGTCCGGCTGCTCCCCGACGACCAGCGTGCGCATGTTGATGCTCGCCATGAAGTCGGCGGGACCGAACACCAGTGTCTGCACGCGCGGGCTCGCCGTCGCGATCGCGTTGATGTTGGTGAGCCCGATCGCGTTCTCGATCTGCGGTTCGATGCCGATCCGGCCCACCTCGAGCCCGTTGGCCTTCTCCACCTGGGTCAGCAGCAGGTCCAGGGCCTGAACATGGCTGGCGTCCGGCACTTTCGGCAGCAGGATCGCGTCGAGGTGGGCACCCGCCCGCCCCACGACCTCGACGACGTCGGCGTACGTCCACTCGGTGGTCCAGTCGTTGACCCGGACCACCTTGATCTGCTCACCCCACCCGTCCTCGGCGAGCGCGTCGCCGATGGTGCCGCGGGCTTCCTGCTTGGCGAGCGGTGCCACCGCGTCCTCGAGATCGAGGAAGATCTCGTCGGCGGGCAGCCCCTTCGCCTTGTCGATCATCTTGCGGCTGCTGCCCGGAACGGCGAGAACAGATCGCCGTGGCCTGTAGACGGAACTCATGACGGACGATCCTCCACTTTCGCAGGTGTTCGATTCCCTGTATCTCTGTACAACGATCTAGCCTGGCAATCATGGCAGCTGCGAACAAGGTTTTTGCAGCCAGGCTGGCCGGCCTGGTGGTACTCGGCCCCGACGGGGAGTCGATCGGCCGCGTCCGGGACGTGGTGATCACCGCCCGCGTCGGCAGGCAGCAGCCGCGCGTGCTCGGGCTGGTCATCGAATTGTTCACGCGCAAACGCATCTTCGTCCCGATGCTCCGCGTCACCGCGATCGAACCCAGCTCGGTGACCCTCACGACGGGCAACGTCAGTCTCCGCCGATTCCAGCAACGGCCCGGCGAGGTCCTGGCCCTCGCTCAGGTTGCGGATTCCCACGTGCGCGTGGACGACCCGGAACTCGAGGAACTGCGGGACGCCGACATCATCGTCGTCGACCTGGGTATCGAGCAGACCCGCACCCGGGACTGGGTGGTGTCGAAGGTGGCGGTGCGCGGGCACCGCGGCAGGCTCGGCCGTCGGGCCGCCATGCACGTCGTCGGGTGGCAGCACGTCCAGGGCCTCACGCAGACCGACCTGGCGATGCCCGGCCAGGGCGTCTCGGCCCTGCTCACGCAGTTCGAGGGGATGCGCGCCGCCGACGTCGCGAACGCGATGCGTCTCCTGCCGGAGAAGCGCCGCCACGAACTCGCCCTCGCACTCGACGACGAGCGCCTCGCCGACGTCGTCCAGGAACTGCCCGCCGACGACCAGACGGATCTGCTCATGCACCTCGAGGTGGAACGGGCCGCCGACGTCCTCGAGGCCATGGACCCCGACGACGCCGCCGACCTCCTCGGTGAGCTTCCCGAAACCGAGGCCGAATCGCTGCTGCAGCTGATGGATCCGCAGGACTCCGAGCCGGTCCGCCGCCTGCTCGAGCACTCGCCCGACACCGCGGGCGGACTGATGACTCCCGAGCCGGTGGTCCTCACCGCGTCGACGACGGTCGCCGAGGCACTGGCCCGGGCCCGGATCTCGGACGTCACCCCCGCCCTCGCGAGCATGGTGTTCGTCGTCCGCCCACCGACCGCGACACCGACCGGCCGCTACCTGGGATGCGTCCACCTGCAGAAACTGCTGCGCGAGCCGCCCGCGAGCCTGGTCGGCGGACTACTCGACACCGACATGCCGCGGCTGGCACCCGAGGACTCCCTGACGTCGGTGACGCGCTACTTCGCGACGTACAACCTGGTGTGCGGGCCCGTCGTCGACGACGAGGACCATCTGATCGGCGCGGTCACCGTCGACGACGTCCTGGACCACCTCCTCCCCGAGGACTGGCGTGAAGAGGAGATCGACGGATGAGCGAGAAGTCGCCCAGCGCAGCCGCCCGGAGCCTGTCCGACCGGCAGCGACTCGACACCCCGCGCGGCACCCGCCGCTTCCGGGTCACGTATGACGTGGAGGCCGTCGGCCGGGCCAGCGAGAACTTCGCCCGGTTCCTCGGCACGGGCCGCTACCTGATGATCCAGACGGTGATCGTGATCGTCTGGATCATCATCAACGTCTTCGCCGTCCGCCTGCAGTGGGATCCCTACCCGTTCATCCTCCTCAACCTGGCATTCTCCACCCAGGCCGCCTACGCGGCGCCGCTCATCCTGCTGGCACAGAACCGCCAGGAGAACCGCGACCGCGTCTCCCTCGAGGAGGACCGCTCCCGCGCCGAGCAGACGAAAGCGGACACCGAATTCCTCGCCCGGGAACTGGCCGCGCTGCGCATCGCGATCGGCGAGGTGGCCACCCGCGATTACCTGCGGCGCGAACTCGACGAGATCAGGACGCTGCTGGCCGACGAGGAAGACACGCGCACCCGGCGGAAGTGACGCCGGCGAATCCCCCCAAACTCCGGCACGGCCAATCACGGATATGTAACGTCAGTCACATCTTCTCGGATGTATGCGGTGTGCACAGACGAAGAGCACCGCAGGGGGTGATCGAGTGCGGATACGTGGACTGTTGACGGTGACTGCCCTGACCGTGGGCGCAGTTGCCACCCTCGGGTCCTCGACCGGCGGTTCCGCGATCAGCGGCGCATCCGTGAGCGCCACCGCCTACTCGTCCACCGGTGCGGCGACCGCCCTCGCAGCGTCGTCGGTCACGCCGGGAAGCACTCCACCCGCCTCGTACCTCCCGCCCGCGGGAATCGTGGCTCCCACAGCGCGGGTCGCGCGATCGCAGCGGGCCGCGCCCCCGCCGCCCGCCCCGGCACCCGCCGTGACAAATCCCACATCTCCCCTATCTTCTACGTCGCCGTCCGGCACCGGTCTCATCGCCGCACCGGTGATTTTGAGCGCTCTGGGCATCCCCGAGATCGTATTCAACGCGTACCGGTCCGCGGAACTCGAGATGATGGCGGAGTCCCCCAAGTGCGGTCTGCCGTGGCATCTGCTGGCCGGCATCGGCCGCATCGAATCGGGGCACGCCGGCGGCGGCCGGACCGACTCGGTGGGCACCACGATCACCCCGATCCTGGGTCCGGTTCTCGACGGCAGGCTGGCGGGCAACGAGATCATCCGTGACACCGACCGCGGCGCCACGGACGGCGACCCCGCGCACGATCGCGCCGTCGGACCGATGCAGTTCATTCCGTCCACGTGGGCCAAGTACGCGTCGGACGGCAACGCCGACGGCGTGGCCGATCCCAACAACGTGTTCGACGCGACGCTGGCGGCGGCCCGGTACCTCTGCTCGGGCGGTCTCGACCTCCGCGATCCGCTCCAGGAGACCCGCGCGGTCCTGCGCTACAACAACTCGGCCGCATACGCCGCCAACGTCATCACCTGGTCGAACGCGTACAGGAACGGGGGAACTCCGACGCCGGGCCAGCTGGCGGAGTCGGCCTCGCCGTCGCCTGGACGGGTCGCCGACGCTGCCGCTGCCGCATCGAACCTCCCCCGCGATCTCGCGACCACCCCGCAGCCGTCGACGGGCGGTGCCGCTGCCCCCACGACGCCCGCTCCGGCACCGCCGATTCCCGGGCTCCCGCCGCTGCCACAACTGCCCTGTCTGTTCTTCTGCCCGCCCGCCGATCCGTCGGCTCCCGCGGCCGCCGTGCCCGACCCGGGCGCCCCCGCTCCGGTCGCGCCCCCGGCCACCGCTCCGGCTGTCACCGCTCCCCGGTAATCACCCCGCGTCCGCCGCGCGCCCTGCCATCTCGCAGGGCGCGCGGTGACGCGTGTGGGTCGCCGGGTTCGTGTGCTGTCGACCCGCTCACTCTTCATCGGCCGACCACGCTGCGTCCTGGCGTGACCTTGCCGTGTTCGTTACCCTCGCTCAGGTGCGCTCCGAGTAACGGAACCCTCCGATACAAGTCCGTTTGATCACGGTTGAATAACGGAAAGATATCGAATCAGGTAGCCTCGATCCGGTCAGTTGAACGGAACACCCCAAGACGGGGGTCGCAGGAGGCAATCGAGTGGGTCGGCACAACAAGAAGACGGATTCCCATATCCGCCGCAATTCGGTCATCGCGCTTACCGGACTCGTCCCCATCGGACTGATCACCGCAGCCAACACGGCCGGCGCCGCACCCAAGGTCCCGTTCCTGTCCACGAGTTCCTCGTCGGAGGTCGCCGACGTCGCCCAGGAGGCGACCGACACCGCACCCGAGGCCGCAGAAGCCGTCACCCCCGTCGCGGAGACCGCCGCCGAGTCCGCACCCGCGGTCGAGGCAGCGTCCGCGCCGCCGGCACTCGCACCCGTCCAGGCCACGCCGCCGCTCCCGACGAGCATCGCGCAGGGCGCACTCGGCATCCCCGCCGTCAACGTCGCGGCCTACCAGAACGCCGAACGCATTCTCGCGGTCGAGCAGCCGGGTTGCGGCATGTACTGGACGCTCATCGCCGGGATCGGCCGCGTCGAGTCCACCCACGCCTACGACGGCAAGACCGACGACAAGGGCAACATGCTCAACCCCGTCCTCGGCCCGGTCCTCGACGGCAGCCTCGGCGGCAACGCCGTCATCCGCGACACCGACGGCGGCAAGCTGGACGGCGACACCAACTACGACCGCGCCGTCGGCCCCACCCAGTTCCTGCCCGAGACCTGGAACCGCTACGCGGGCGACGGCAACGGCGACGGCGTCGCCGACCCGCAGAACGTCTTCGACTCCGCACTGACCACCGGAAAGTACCTGTGCGACGGCGGATTGAACGTCAAGGATCCGATTCAGGCGGCGAAGGCCGTGCACCGGTACAACAACTCCGCCGCCTACGTGGCCAACGTGCTCGCATGGTCCGCCGGCTACTCCAGCGGGATCATCCCGGCGGCTGCGGACCTGCCGCGCATCCACTGAGCGCACATCCTTACCATTGAGTCATGCCAGTCCTGAGCGAGTCCGCTGTACGTAGCGCCCTGGCGCGCGTCCAGGATCCCGAGATCCGGAAACCGATCACCGAACTCGGGATGGTCAAGAGCATCGACATCGCGCCCGACGACAGCGTCGACATCGCGATCTACCTGACCACCGCGGGCTGCCCGATGCGGACCGAGATCAGCGACCGTGTCACCAAGGCCGTGGCGGACGTCCCCGGCGTCGGTGCGATCCGCGTCGAACTCGACGTGATGAGCGACGAGCAGCGCACCGAACTCCGCAAGTCGTTGCGCGGAGACTCGGCCGAGCCCGTCATCCCGTTCGCCCAGCCCGGTTCCCTCACCCGCGTCTACGCGGTCGCGTCCGGCAAGGGCGGCGTCGGCAAGTCCAGTGTCACCGTCAACCTGGCCGCCGCACTGGCCGCCCGCGGACTGTCGGTGGGTGTGCTCGACGCCGACATCTACGGACATTCCGTTCCCCGCATGCTCGGCACCGACGCCAAGCCCACGCAGGTCGAACGCATGATCATGCCGCCCGTCGCGCACGACGTGAAGATGATCTCCATCGCCCAGTTCACTCAGGGCAACACCCCGGTCGTGTGGCGTGGACCGATGCTGCACCGCGCGCTGCAGCAATTCCTCGCCGACGTCTTCTGGGGCGATCTCGACGTTCTGCTGCTCGATCTGCCGCCGGGAACCGGCGACGTCGCCATCTCCGTCGCGCAACTGATCCCCGGCGCGGAGATCCTCGTCGTCACCACCCCGCAGCAGGCCGCTGCCGAGGTGGCCGAGCGCGCCGGTGCCATCGCCCTGCAGACCCGTCAGCGCATCGTCGGCGTCGTCGAGAACATGTCGTGGATGGATATGCCCGACGGCAGCCGGATGGACATCTTCGGTTCCGGCGGCGGTCAGGCCGTCGCCGACCGCCTCACGAAGGCGGTGGGCGCGAAGGTGCCGCTGCTCGGACAGATCCCGCTCGAGCAGGCTGTCCGGGAGGGCGGCGACGGCGGCGTCCCCATCGTCCTCGGCCAGCCGGATTCGCCGGCCGCGACGGCACTCCGCGACATCGCGGACAAGTTGGCCGTCCGCAAGCGCGGGCTCGCCGGAATGTCGCTGGGGATCGACACCACCCGGCACCTCTAGGCACTCCGTGCTCGTGCGCCTTTCCGGTTGCTCCAGCGACCACAAAGGCGCACGAGCCCGAGGGGCCTACGTGGCGTCGAGGTCGATCGGGGGGCGCTCGCCCGCCACGAGCGGCTTGTTCTGCGGAGCAGTGGGCGTCGACGGATCGGCGCTGACGGCCTTCGTTCCCGGATTCGACTTGTCGAACGACACCGAACTCGGCTTGTCGAAGTTTCCGGTGAGAATCGAATCGTCACCGTCGAGAAGGTGTTTGGTGATGACCGCACGCGGCGTCATTCCGCGGAGCTGATTGAGATCCGCCAGCGGTTTGCGGAGATCCTCGAACTCCGGGCCGAGTTCGTCCTTGAGTTGCTGGCTGGCGCCACTCGCATACTCACGGACCTGCCTCAATGACTTCGTAACCCAGCTGATCGCACCCGGAAGCCGCTCGGGTCCCAAGATGACCAGAGCCGCGACGAGGAGGACCATGAACTCGCCCCAACCAATGTTGCCGAACACGTGGTCAGCCTACTGTGCGGTGTGGGTGCATGCCCAGGTGGCGGAGCGATTTCACAGCAACCTCTCGAGTCAGTCGGAGGCCGGGGTCACGTCGACATCGACGAGCCGGCCCTCGCGAATCAGCTGAACCCGGACGGGCTCGCCGATTTTCTGCAGGTTGACGGCGACGACCAACTCGTCGGCGCTCGTGACCGTGCGGTCGCCGACCTTGACGATGACGTCGTTCTCGACGATGCCCGCCCGCGCGGCCGGGCTGTCCGAGCGGACGTTGGCCACCTGAGCTCCGCTGGTGTTGTCGTTGACGACGGTGCGGGCGTTGACGCCGATGTCCGGGTGATGCATCTGCCCGTCCCGGATGAGGGTCTGAGCGACCGTGGTGACGTCGTCGATGGGAATCGCGAAGCCGAGACCCACCGAGCCACCGGATTCGCTGAGCATGGCGGTGTTGATGCCGATCACCCGGCCGGTGTCGTCGACGAGCGCGCCGCCCGAGTTGCCGTGGTTGATGGCGGCGTCCGTCTGGACGGCGTCGATGACGGCATTCGTGTCGGAGCCCTCGCCGGACAGCCGCATCGGGCGGTGCAGGGCACTGACGATGCCTCGGGTGACGGTCTTGCTGAGTCCGAGGGGCGAACCGACGGCGACGACGTCCTCACCGACCTGCACGTCCCCGGACCTGCCGAGTTCTGCGACCGTCAGATTGTCGGCGGAGACCTTGAGCACGGCCAGGTCGGTCTTGATGTCGCGACCGACGATCTGGGCGTCGGCCTTGGTTCCGTCGGAGAAGATCACCTGGATCTTGCCGCCGTCGGGGGCGGTGGCGGCGGCGGAGATGACGTGATTGTTGGTGACGATGTAACCGGCGCCGTCGATGACGACACCCGAACCGGTACTGCCCTGGTCACCGACCGCCACCTGGATGGACACGACGGAGGGCAGGACGGCGTCCGCGACCTGCGCGACGGGCGACTGGCCGAGGTCCTCGTCGCCGCCCTGGACGAGGGTGACGCTGTCACTGGTCAGCGAGCTGCGATCGGCGGTGATCACTGCGGCGAGCAGGCCACCGACCAGACCGATCGCGAGCGCGATTCCGCCCAGCGCGGCGAGCGCTTTCGGCGCCACCTTGCCGCCGAACAGGACCTCTCGGGCGCTGAGGGCGGGGGCGGGCGGTCGCGAGTGTTCCGTGGCGTGCAACGCCGGGGAGCCGAGTTCGACACCCGCTGCGGGGTCGCGCCACGGGTCCGCGGGCGGGGCCTCGATTGCCGGGGCGGCGGTCTTACGGTGGGGATCGCGCTGAATGGTGTCGACCTCGCCGTCCGGACGGCCGAACGCCTCCGCCAGCACGGGGTCGGGTGCACCGACCTTCATCGAGGGTTCGCTCTCACGCCGGGTATCCGACGGAGCGAAGGAACCGGTGACGCCACCCGGTCGGCCGAATGCGCGGCTGGACGCCGCATCGATCCGCGGCCGGTAGACGGGCCTCGGATCGAGCCGTGGGGCGTCCGCCGGACGCAGCGTGCCCGACTCGTCCGCCACGGGACCGTCGGGCACCGTCGCGTCGGAACCCGGAGTCTTGTAATCCGCCGTCACGCTGTCGTGTCCCCCTCGTGTGCGTCAGTCACGCGCCCCAGTATCACCGATGCCCCGCCGGGCGCGGACACCGCCGTCGTCGGTCCGGCTGCGCTCAACGGCGCCAACGCCGGGACCAGATCCGGCTGGTGATCGAGTACTCGCTCGTGACCGGCGAATCCGGGGTGTGGGAGTCGAACGGGGACTTGTCGGAGGGCTCGCCCTGGTTGCAGCTGGGGATCTGACTCAGCAGACCCAGCAGACCCGAGGGCATCGCGACGTCACCGCTGCGACGCAGAGCACGCCGCGCCTGCTGCTGGGAGTCGACCTCGAACGCACACTCGGCGCAGATCGACAGGTGGTGGGCGGCGCGCAGATAAGCGGACATGCGGAGTTCACCGTCGACGAAGGCGGCGATCGCCTCACTCGCCAAGTGTTCGGTGGAGCCAAACTGGCGAGGTACACGCCCCTGCGTCATTCGTCCCTCCTGGTAACTACCCGACGCCGATCTGATCGGAGTCAACCTTTCCGTTCACAGCCAGATGCTCACGCAGAGCCTGCCTGCCGCGGTGGATGCGGCTACGCACGGTTCCGAGCTTCACACCCAGTGTGGCACCGATCTCCTCGTAGGACAGTCCTTCGATGTCACACAGCACGACCGCGGCGCGGAACTCCGGGGCCAGCGAATCGAGCGCTGCCTGCAGATCGGCGTCCAGGCGGGCGTCGTGGTAAATCTCCTCGGGGTTCGGCCCGTCGGCCGGGACCCGATCGTAGTCCTCGGGGAGCGCTTCCATGCGGATGCGGTTCCGGCGGCGGACCATGTCGAGGAAGAGGTTGGTGGTGATGCGGTGCAACCAGCCCTCGAACGTGCCGGGCTGGTAGTCGGACAGGGATCGGAACACCCGGATGAATGTGTCCTGGGTGAGATCCTCGGCGTCCTGCGCGTCGCCCGACAGCCGGTAGGCCAGCCGGTAGACTCGGTCGCCGTGCTCGCGGACGAGTTCGTCCCACGACGGCATGGCGGATTTCTCGCCTGTGGCATCGAACACAGCGGTGCCCGTCAGCTCGGCGTCCGACAGCTGCTCGTCGGTGTTTCTCTCGTCTGGAGCCATCGTGTGGTTGCTCATCGAGTTAAGTGGATCCTCCTACTCAGGACCGCAGATCACTGGACGTGGTATAGGCGTCAACTCCCGGGAGCGGGGATTTGTTCCCGGGCTCTCGGACTTTTCCTCCGTCGTCGTGATCTCCCCGCCGGGCGGTCTTCGGATCTGGCGTTGGGCTTACTCTTTCCCACCCCGATATGTGTGCGGTGTGAGCAAGCTGAGGTATTCCTGAGAATCGCGCCGCGCCGGGTCACGGCATTGTTGTCGAGCGCGCCTCGCAGCGGCGATGACGAGACCCCGATAACCTCATGTGCGTGCAGACAAACGCCGAACGGATACTCACCCACGCAGAAGGGGCTGTCCGTGAAGACGAGGCCCTCGGTGCGGCCAGGGAGCGGGCGGACGACCTCGGTGCCGAACCGGTACCTCCCGCGGTCGGTGCTGCGCTCGCCCTGTTTGCCCGCATGCTGGACGCCAAGACTGTCGTCGAGGTCGGCACCGGCGCGGGTGTGAGCAGCCTGTGGCTGCTCCGGGGCATGCGCGAGGACGGCGTCCTCACCACCATCGACAGTGAACCCGAGCACCAGCGGGCCGCCAAGCTGTCGTTCCGGACCAACGACATCGCACCCGCCCGGACGAGGCTGATCAACGGCCGGGCACTCGACGTCCTGCCGCGACTCGCCGACGGGGCGTACGACCTGGTGTTCGTCGACAGTGCACCGGTCGACCACCCGCACTACGTCCGCGAAGGAGTTCGGCTGCTGCGCCCGGGCGGCGCGATCGTGCTGCACAACGCGCTGCACGGGGGCCGGGTCGTCGACCCGAGCCAGCGGGACGCCGCGACCGTCGCCGTCCGCGAGGCCGCCAAGGCGCTCGCCGAGGACGACAAGCTGATCCGGGTGTTGCTGCCGATCGGCGACGGCCTGCTCTGCGCGTCCAAGCTCTGAGCGGCGTCCCCGGCTCAGAAACCGTCCCCACTCCGAGAGCCCCGTTTCCGGGGCCCTCCCGCTAGATCCAGACGCCCTTGCCGATGGCCACGACTCCGCCGTTGCTGACGGCGAAGCGCTGCTTGTCGCGCTCGAGGTCGACGCCGATGATCTCCCCGTCGCCGACGACCACGTTCTTGTCGAGGATCGCGCGGCGCACGACGGCGCCCTTGCCGATGCGCACACCCGGCATCAGGACGCTGCCCTCCACGGTCGCACCGCTGTCGACCATCACATTGGAGCTGAGCACGGAGTTGCGCACCGTCGCCGCCGACAGGATGCACCCGGCCCCGACCACGGACTCCTGCGCGAGGCCGCCCTGCACGAACTTGGCGGGCGCCAGGTTCTCCGTCTCGCCGCGGATCGGCCAGCGCCGGTTGTAGAGGTTGAAGATCGGGTGGACCGACACGAGATCCATATGGGCGTCGTAGAACGCGTCGAGCGTTCCCACGTCCCGCCAGTAGCCCCGGTCGCGGTCGGTGGCGCCGGGGACGACGTTGTCCTTGAAGTCGTACACGGACGCCTCGCCCGCCTCGACGAGCGCGGGGATGATGTCGCCGCCCATGTCGTGATCGGAGTCGGAGTTCTCGGAGTCAGCCCGGATGGCGTCGACGAGCACCTTGGTGGTGAACACGTAGTTACCCATCGACGCGAACGTCATGTTGGGGTCGTCCGGGGTCCCCGGCGGATGTGCCGGCTTTTCGAGGAACTGCACGATGCGGCCCGACTCGTCGCTGTCGATACAGCCGAACGCGAACGCCTCGCTGCGCGGCACCCGGATCCCGGCCACCGTCACTCCGGCGCCCGACTCGATGTGGTGCTGCACCATCTGCTCCGGGTCCATCCGGTACACGTGGTCGGCGCCGAACACGACGATGTACTCGGGATCCTCGTCGTAGACGAGGTTCAGCGACTGCAGGATCGCGTCCGCACTGCCGGTATACCAGCGCGGACCCAGACGCTGCTGCGCGGGAACGGGAGTGATGTATTCACCCGCGAACCCGGACAGTCGCCACGTCTGAGAGATGTGGCGGTCCAACGAGTGCGACTTGTACTGCGTCAGAACACACAGGCGGAGGTATCCCGCATTGACCAAATTGCTGAGCACGAAATCGATCAACCGGTAGGCGCCTCCGAAAGGCACAGCAGGCTTCGCCCGATCCGCGGTGAGCGGATAGAGACGTTTGCCCTCGCCGCCGGCGAGCACGATTCCAAGCACATGTGGCTGGCTCCTCACCCTGTCAACCTATCGGGCGGCCACTCCCCCCGCCAGCGAAGCGCCGACTCACAATTTCTCCGATACCCGAATGTGTCCGAGAGCGGTGGCCCGAAGCCGCCCGGACGGTTACGTTAGGCCGGTGCGGGTGGCGATGATGACGAAGGAATACCCACCGGAGATCTATGGCGGTGCGGGTGTACACGTCACCGAACTGGTTGCTCAGTTGAAGCAGCTGTGCGAGGTGGACGTGCATTGTATGGGTGCTCCGCGCGTCGGGGCGGTCGTGCACACCCCCGATCCCGCGCTGGCCGGGGCCAATCCGGCGCTCGCGACGCTGTCCGCCGAATTGCGGATGGCGGACGCCGCGACGGGCGCCGACGTCGTGCACTCGCACACCTGGTACACCGGCCTCGCCGGCCATCTGGCGTCCGCGCTGTACGACGTGCCCCACATCCTCACCGCTCACTCTCTCGAGCCGCGGAGGCCGTGGAAGGCGGAGCAACTGGGCGGCGGCTACCGCATCTCCTCGTGGTCCGAGCGCAACGCCGTCGAGCACGCCGATGCGGTGATCGCCGTGAGCGCCGGGATGCGACTCGACGTCCTCGACGCGTACCCGTTCGTCGACCCGCACCGGGTCCACGTGGTGCGCAACGGGATCGACACGTCGGTCTGGCATGCGGGACCCGCAGGTCCGAGAGACTCCGCCCTCGCGAAGATCGGCGTCGACCCGGACCAGCCGATGGTGGCGTTCGTCGGCCGCATCACGCGGCAGAAGGGCGTCGGCCATCTGATCGCCGCAGCACACCACTTCGCGCCCGAGATCCAGCTGGTGCTGTGCGCGGGCGCCCCCGACACCCCGGAGATCGCCGCCGAGACCGAGCAGGCCGTCGCCGCGCTCGCGGCGCACCGTGGCAACGTGTTCTGGGTGCGCGAAATGCTCCCCACCGAACAGGTGCGGGAAATCCTGTCGGCCGCAACCGTCTTCGTGTGCCCGTCCGTGTACGAGCCGCTGGGGATCGTGAACCTCGAGGCCATGGCCTGCGAGACCGCGGTCGTGGCGTCCGACGTCGGCGGCATCCCGGAGGTGGTCGCGGACGGGGTCACCGGCCGTCTGGTGCACTACAACTCGTACGAGCCGGAGGCGTTCGAGCAGGCGCTGGCCGAGTCGGTCAACGCGATCGTCTCCGACGTCGGCACCGCCGAGGCCATGGGCAAGGCCGGGCGGGCGCGGGCCATAGCCGAGTTCTCCTGGGCAGCCATCGCGCAGCAGACCCTCGACGTCTACCAGGACGCGCTGTCGCGCCGCTGACGCTCAGAGCCGGGTGTAGGTGGACACCGTCACCGACGCCGTCACCGGATATTCCTGCGGCAGCGCCGCGATCGAGGACGCGAGCCGCTCGGATGTCAGGTGCCGCGCCGACGGCCCCATCCCCACCAGGCGGGTCACGTCGAGGTGCGACAACGACATCGGGTACTCCACCGCCACGTGGCCGGTGCGCTCGAACCGCCCGGACATCGCGGCCCCGAGCCGCTCGACCTTGCGGTCGTCCACCCGGACCATGCCGAGCAGGTCCACGAGTTCCCCCAGGTGCCGCTCCGTGGGCGTGAGGACCACCAGGGAGCCGTGCTCGGCCAGCACCCGGTGCGCCTCGTCGGCGTTGCGGGGCGCGAACACGCACAGGACGTGGCTGAGGACGTGGTCACGCACCGGAAGGTGTTGCCACACGTCCGCAACCACCGCCCCCGCACGCGGGTGTGCCCTGGCGATGCGACGCGCCGCGTACTTGGACACGTCCAGCCCGATCCCCCGGCCGGTCGGGGTGGCGTCGAGGACGCGCGCCAGGTAGTGGCCTGTGCCCGCGCCGATCTCGAGGATCCGGGGATCGTCGCCGGCCCCGGCGCCCGCCACCACCGCGTCGGCGACGGCATCCATCAGCGGGTCGAAGCTGCCTCCGCCGAGGAAGTCCGCACGTGCGGCGATCATTTCGGGGCTGTCGCCGTCGAACTTGCCGCCGGCCCCCGTCATCAGGGTGACGTAGCCCTGACGCGCCACGTCGAAGGCGTGCCCTGCATCACACAGGATCGCGCCTTCGTCGAGTTCCACCGGCGATCGGCACTGCGGGCAGGCCAGCAGGTCGGTCACATCGGCCAGCACGAACGTTCGCCTCCCTGTTCCGGACACGGAACAGGCCCCGCACCGAGAACGGCGACGGGGCCTGCCCTGTGAGGTTCTCTCCGCACTCGACTAACTGGTGACGCCCTTGAGCTCTTCACCGAGTGCGGCAGCTTCCTCCGGGGTGAGCTCGACAACCAGACGTCCACCACCCTCGAGCGGAACCCGCATGACGATTCCTCGTCCCTCTTTGGTTGCTTCGAGGGGACCGTCCCCGGTCCGGGGCTTCATGGCCGCCATCCTCTGCTCCCTCCAGATCTGCGCTGCCTGCTTGCGCCTCGACAAATTTTGGCACCCCGCCAACACTCGGCGAGGCTTGTGACATCCATTCTTCCCTATGGACACGAGTACCGGGAACCTGAGTCACGAATACGCAGGTTCACCGGCAATTCAGGCAGTGATCGGGACCCAGCAGCCGACGACGTGGTCGTCCACCATCCCGGTGGCCTGCATGAGTGCATAAGCGGTGGTAGGACCCACAAACTTGAACCCCCGGCGCTTCAATTCCTTCGCCATCGCGGTGGACTCGGGCGTGACGGCAGGGACGTCGTTCACGGTGGCCGGCCGACTCGGGCGCGGCGGCGGGGCGAACGACCACAGCAGCGCGTCCAGGTCGGTGTCCGACAACTCCAGCAGGGCCCGCGCGTTGCTTACCGACGCCTCGATCTTGGCCCGGTTCCGGACGATCGACGCGTCCCCGAGCAGCCGCTCCACGTCCCGTTCCGTGTACCGTGCGACCGCCTCCGGATCGAAGCCGGCGAACGCGGCCCGGAAGGCCTCGCGCTTGCGGAGAATCGTGATCCACGACAGTCCGGACTGGAACGCTTCGAGGCACAGCCGTTCGTACAATTCGTCGCGGCCGTGGAGTGGACGACCCCACTCGAGGTCGTGGTAGTCGCGGTACAGGCTGGACCCGTCCGAGTCGACGGCCCACGCGCACCGCACCCTGTCCTCGGCGCTCACCGGGCGTCACCCGGATCGTCGGCCGTGGCTTCGACCGTTGCCAACTGTTCACGCAGCGAATCGATTTCGCGACCCAGCCGGGCCAGCGCCCAGTCGACCTCGCTCGCCTTGTACCCCCGCAGCGTCTGCTGGAATCGCAACGCCTCCACGTCGGCGCCCGTCACACCGTCGGCGGGCAGGGCCGTGAGTGTGGTGCCGGGCGGCAGGGGCGCGAGTTCCTCGGAGCGGCCGAACACCGCACTGGCGGCGAGGAACAGCATCGCGCCGACGAACGCCATGACGAGCAGATAGAGCAGGGCTGTCACCATGCCCCGATCCTGTCACGGACGTCCGACAGCCTCCCGCGTCAGGGGCGCCCGGTCAGGGGCACACCGTGTTCATCGGCGGACGATCGGCCAGCGCGACGTTCGTCGTCGTCGGCACGAAGGAGTCGCCGTCCACCAGGAACTGGGTCAGGCCCGCCCCGGAGTCGGGCACCCCGCAGCGCCGCATCATCGTGCCGATGATCTGCCTGCTCATCACCCCGAGTTCGGACAGCGGACGGTTCCGGTGCTTGCGCACCCCCAGATTGACCTGGCCGATCGCACCGAGGCCGAGACGGTCGTACGTGTCGAGCAGCAGCCCGATCTCGACGCCGTAGCCGGGGGCGAACGGAACTGCCGACAACAACTCCCGGGTACCGGCGTACTCGCCGCCCAGCGGCTGCAGCACGCACGTCAGCTCCGGCCGGAGCGACGCCAGCATCGGGCGCGCCACGAGTTCGGTCACCCGGCCGCCGCCGTTGGCGTCCTCCGTCCCGCTCAGCCGGAGCGGACGCCGGTAGTAACCCTTCACGAGGTGGATGCCGTCGGCCGTCAGCAACGGTCCGAGCAGCTTCGGGACGAACGCCGGATCCGGGTTGATGAGATCCGAGTCGACGAACGCGATGAGGTCGCCGGTGCTCGCGGCGACGGAACGCCACAGCACCTCCCCCTTGCCCGCGACGGGTGGGAAGGCGGGCACCGCCTCCTCCCGGCTGATCACCGTGGCGCCCGCCGCGCGTGCGCGTTCCGCCGTCAGATCCGTCGACCCGGAATCGAGCACGATCAACTCGTCCACCAGCCCGCCGAGCAGCGGGTGGATCGTGTCCACCACCGCGGCGACCGTCTCCTCCTCGTTGAGCGCGGGCAGGACCACCGACACGGTGCGCCCCGCCTTGGCCCGTTCGAGTTCGGCGATGCTCCACGACGGCTGGTCCCAGCTGTTCGCCTCGGCCCAGGAACGCGGGGCGCGGTCCTCCGCCAACATCGTGTGGGCCGCCCGGGCCCCCACGGCACTCATGCCAGCCCCCGCACGGTGCGGGACGGGGCGCGTCGACCCTGAATCGCGGCCACCATGTCCACCACTCGGCGCGTGGGGGCAACTTCGTGGACACGGAAGACTCGGGCGCCTCCTGCGGCGGCCATAGCTGTCGCTGCCAATGTTCCCTCCAACCGCTCGACGAGATCTACCCCTAGAGTCTCCCCGACGAAGTCTTTGTTGCTCAGCGCCATGAGCACTGGCCATCCCGTATTTACAAGATCTTCCACTCGCCGCAACAACTCGAGCCCGTGATAGGTGTTTTTCCCGAAATCGTGGGTCGGATCGATGAGGATCGAGTCGGCGGGCACACCCAGCCGGGCCGCGTTCTCGGCGGCCGACACCACTTCGTCGAGGACGTCCGCCACGACGTCGGCGTAGCGGACGCGGAACGGCCGGGTCCGTGGGACCGCTCCCCCGGTGTGCGAACAGACGATGCCGGCACCCGTCTCCGCGGCCACCTCGACGAGCGCCGGGTCGGCGCCCGCCCACGTGTCGTTGATCAGGTCGGCGCCCTCGGCGACGGCCAGCCGGGCCACGTCGCTGCGCCAGGTGTCGATGCTGATGAGCAACTCCGGATAGCGTCCGCGGATCGCGGCGACGAACGGCACCACCCGCCGGATCTCCTCCACCGAGTCGACGACGTCGCCGGGCCCGGCCTTCACGCCGCCGATGTCGACGAGGTCGGCGCCCTCGTCGACGGCCCGCTCGACCGCCGACATCGCCGCGGAGTCGGTGAACGTGGCGCCGCGGTCGTAGAACGAATCGGGTGTCCGGTTCACGATGGCCATCACCAGCGCACGGTCGACCGCCACGGGCCGCCCGCACAGCGTGGGCGACGGACGGTCGGGCGCGGGCGGTACGTCTCTCTCGGCCATGTCACCAATATTGGCACGCAGCGAAATCGAAACCACCCGTGAGTACTTGTTAACGGCGGGCGGTTAACAAGTACTCACGGGCGGCGGAGCCGCATCACCGCTTGGGCAGCGACCCCTTCGCCACTTCCTCGACGTACCCGTCGTATGCGCGCTTGTAGCCGCCGCTGCGGCCGGACAGCACGTGCAGCGTGTCGGTGTCCTCGACGTCGTAGCCCTCCTTGCGGAGTTCCACCTTGCGACTCTTGAACGTCGACGTCTGTTCGAGGGAGTCGACGACGCGGACGAACAGCGGCACCGCGTACGACGGCAGCCGCTGGAACAGCAACTCCGCCACGTCGGAGCCGTCGAAGTCCTCGTTCTCGTGCAGCGTCACCGCGGCCATCCCGGCGCGACCGTCGGTCCCGGGGATCTCGACGCCGTAGACGACGGCATGCTCGACCGCGGGATGCGCGAGAAGCGCGCCCTCGACCTCGGTGGTCGCGACGTTCTCCCCCTTCCAGCGGAACGTGTCGCCGAGCCGGTCGACGAACGCGACGTGCGACCAGCCCTGACGGCGCACCAGGTCGCCGGTGTCGAACCAGCAGTCGCCGTCGTCGAAGGCGTCGCGGACGAGTTTCTTGTTCGTGGCTTCCTCGTCGGTGTAGCCGTCGAACGGCGCCCGGTCCGTCACCTTCGACAGGAGTAGGCCGACCTCGCCGGTGGCCACCTTCCGCAGTGTGCCGTCGGAGTGCCGCCGCGGCGCACCGTTGTCCTCGTCGTACTCGACCACGGCGTGCGGGAGCGGGCAGATGCCTGCGGTCCGGTCTACGTTGAGGGCGTTGACGAACGCGATGTTGCACTCGCTGGCGCCGTAGAACTCGGCCACCCGGGAAATGCCGAACCGGGTGGTGAACTCGGACCAGATCTCCGGACGGAGCCCGTTGCCGACCATCAGCCGGACGGCGTTGTCGCGGTCGCCCGGCTTCTCGGGCTGGTTCAGCAGGTACCGGCACAGTTCACCGATGTAGGTGAACGCGGTGGCCCGGTTCAGTGCGACGTCGTCCCAGAACTTGGACGCCGAGAACTGCTTGCCCAGCGCGAGTGTCGCCCCCGACCCCAGCACCGAAGACAGCGACACCGTCAGCGCGTTGTTGTGGTAGAGCGGAAGGCAGCAGTAGAGGACGTCGCTGCCGCGCAGCCGGACTCCCATGTTGCCGAGTCCGGACATGCTCTTGAGCCAGCGGAAGTGACTCATCAGGCTGGCCTTCGGCAGTCCGGTGGTGCCGGAGGTGAAGATGTAGAAGGCCTTCTCCCGGGCCTGGATCTGCTCACACACCTCGGGGTTGCCGTCGCCGGCCTTCTCGGCGAGCCGGTCGAGGTCGCCGACGTACACCACCGAGGCCACGGCGGGCGGTTCGTCGAGCGAGTCCATCGCCTCGCCGCACGCCTCGGACACCACGAGGACGCGGCTGTCGAGCAGCGAGATGCTGTGCGCGAGCACGTCTCCGCGCTGATTGTGGTTGAGCATCCCCGCAGTGGCGCCGAGCTTGACGGCGGCGAGTGCGATGAGCAGCGTCTCGGGGGCGTTCTTTCCCAGGATCCCGACGACGTCCCCGCGCGACACTCCGAGGTCGGTGAGCACGTGGGCGTAGCGGTTCACGCGGATGTTGGCGTTCCGGTAGCTCAGCGAGTCGCCCTCGAACCGCAGGAACGTGCGGCGCGGGTGCGCCGCGGCGGCGCGCTGGAAGACCAGGCCGATCGACTCCTTCGCGTCGGGGGTCCGGATGAGGCCGAGGACTCCCTTCGCCATGGTCGGCAGCTCCGGGATCAGGGCAGGCAACCGCCTGGCCAGATCGACCACACCGATCGTCGAACGTGCTTCAGAACGCATGACATCCCCTCAGGCCTGCAGTATGAATCAGGTCACCTTACTGCACGGTAACAACGTGCGCCACGACGGCGACCGGACGCCGCCTCAGGAGAGGCAGGCGTCCAGCGCCTCCCCGACGTCGGTCCGGACGAGCAGCCTGTCGAGGGCGCGCTGCGCCACGAAGCCGCCGCCCCGAAGACCGTCGATCCAGTCCAGCAGGCCCGTGTAGTGGCCGTGCGGATCGAGCAGGACGACCGGCTTCTCGTGCATGCCGAGGTAGCCCGCGGTCCAGGTTTCGAACAGCTCCTCGAGCGTGCCGATACCGCCGGGCAGCGTGATGAAGGCGTCGGCGCGGTCCTCCATGACCTGCTTGCGCTGGCGCATGGTGTCGGTGACGACGAGTTCGTCCGCGTCGACGTCGGCGACTTCCCTGTGCACCAGGGCTTTCGGGATGACCCCGACGGTGATCGCCCCGGCGGCGCGGGCAGCCTCGGCCACCGCACCCATCATCGAGACGTTGCCACCGCCGGACACCAGTTGCCAACCACGCTTTCCGATTTCGGTGCCCACCTGGGCCGCCAGTTCCAGGAAGTGATCGTCCACCGGCCCCGAAGCGCAGTAGACGCACACCGAGAACGGCTGCGGTGGAACAGTTTCCCGGTTCACCATTGCTCCTCCGTTCCGAGCAGTTCGGCCTCGTCGACTCCCTGCTGCGACTTGACGACGATCCGCACCGCCTCCTCGACACTGTCCGTGACGTGCAGCAGGTTGACATCGCCTTCCGAGATCTTGCCGCTGCGTTCGAGGGTTCCGCGGATCCAGTCCACGAGCCCGGACCAGTACTCGGTGCCGAACAGGATGATCGGGAACCGGGTGACCTTGCGCGTCTGCACCAGCGTCAGCGCCTCGAACAGTTCGTCGAGCGTCCCGAAGCCGCCAGGCAGGCAGATGAACGCCTGCGAGTACTTCACGAACATCGTCTTGCGGGCGAAGAAGTACCGGAAGTTGATACCCAGGTCGACCCACTCGTTCAGGCCCTGCTCGAACGGCAACTCGATACCGAGGCCGATGGAGTACCCACCCGATTCGCTGGCGCCGCGGTTGGCGGCCTCCATGACACCGGGGCCGCCGCCGGTGATGACGGCGTATCCGGACTCGGCCAGGCGCGCACCCAGCGCCCTGCCCGCCTCGTACTCGGGGTGACCGGGCTCGGTGCGGGCCGACCCGAACACGGTGACCGCACGCGGCACCTCGGCCAGGGCTCCGAACCCTTCGACGAACTCGCTCTGGATCCGCAGGACCCGCCACGGGTCGGTGTGCACCCAGTCGGTCTGACCCCGCTCGTCGAGCAACTGCTCGTCGGTGGTGGTCTCGTCCTTGCGGGCGCGCCTCAACTGCACCGGACCCCGGTGCTTCACGGACGAGGACTTCCGCCCGTAATTGTTCTTCTCGGGTGCCATGCGCCCCAGGCTAACGGGTCGCCCGTTCGGGGCACCGGGCAGTCACGGGGTGCTCAGATAGGCGCGGAGCACGGTCGCCACGTCGGTGATCTGCTGGACGGGGACGTGCTCGTCCCGCTTGTGCGCGAGGTTCGGATCGCCCGGACCGTAGTTGACGGCCGGGATGCCGAGCGCGGAGAACCGGGACACGTCCGTCCACCCGTACTTGGCGCGGAACTCGCCGCCTGCCGCCTCGATGAGGGCCGCGGCCGCCGGATCCGTCAGCCCGGGGAGCGCGCCCGGCGACAGGTCCGTGACCTCGAAACCCAGCTCGAGGCCGTCGAAGACCTCCCGCACGTGGTCGATCGCCTGCTCGGCGCTGCGGTCGGGCGCGAAGCGGAAGTTCACGTCCATCTCCGCGGCGTCCGGGACCACGTTGCCCGCGACACCGCCGGCGATCCGCACGGCGGACAGGCCCTCCCGGTACACGCAGCCGTCGATGTCCACTGACCGCGCGGTGTAGTCCGACAGCCGCTGCAGGACCGGGGCGAACCGGTGGATCGCGTTGTCGCCGAGCCACGATCTCGCGGAGTGCGCGCGGGTGCCGCGGGTGGTCAGCGTCACCCGCAGCGTGCCCTGGCAGCCCGCCTCGATGAGCCCACCCGTCGGCTCGCCCAGGATCGCGACGTCCGCGCGCAACCACTCCGGGATCTCACGTTCGATCCGTCCGAGCCCGTTGTGGACGGCCGCGATCTCCTCGCAGTCGTAGAACACCAGCGTCAGGTCGTGCGCGAGGTTCTCCACGGTGGCGGCCAGATGCAGGAACACCGCGTCGCCCGACTTCATGTCGACCGTTCCACACCCGTGCAGCAGGTCGCCCTCACGCCGGGAGGGCACGTTGTCCGCGATCGGCACGGTGTCGAGGTGCCCGGCGAGCATCACCCGGCTCGGGAGTCCCCGATCGGTGCGGGCGAGCACCGCGTTGCCGTTACGGATGATCTCGAAACCGGTGGTCTGCTCCCGCAGCGCCGACTCGACGACGGCGGCGATAACCGACTCGTCGTGCGAGACGCTGGGGATGTCCACCAGCGCGGCGGTGAGGTCGATGGGATCGGCGTGGAGGTCGAGTGTGCTCACCCGTCCACCCTAGGCCGACCCGTCTTCCTGCTGCGGCGTTGCTACCCGTCGAAGCCACCCGGGATCTCGTAGATCGCGCCGTCGAATCCGATGCGGAACAACCGTCCTGCGGAGAAGCCGCCGGACCCCTGCCCGTAGACGACCATGCTCGACGTCGGCAGTCCCGACGCCAGCACGCAGTACTGCCCCGGCGCGTCGACGCGCCAGATCTCGCCGCGCACGTTGGCCGGGACCACCGGGCGGCCCCGCGAATCCAGGGTCAGGCCGTCCGGTGCCGCGAATGTGTCGAGGCCGGACAGGTCGAGGATGCTTTCGGGGGCGCCCGGGTTCGCGATCGGGATCCGGCTCACGCCCGGATTCACGAACGTCCGCGACACGTAGAGGTACCGGTCGTCCACACCGAGCACCGCACCGTTCGCGCTGGGCAGCGTCGCCCAGTTCGGTTCGACCCGGCCGTCGGGGAACACCCGCCCGATCTGCGTTCCGAAGTCGTTGGTGGCGTATGCGGTCCCGGCGGCGTCGACGTCGAGTCCGTCCGCCGCGCTCAGGCCCGACACGAAGGGGGTGAGTGTGCCGGTGGCGGTGTTCAGCTTCGCGATCGCGCCCGGACGCAGGATGTCGCCGAGGAGGACGCGGGCGTCGGCGCCGTACCCCACCAGCAGTGATCCGTCCGAGGCCCAGGCGAGGGCGCCCGCGCCCCTGCCGCCGGGGACCGTCGCGACGGGGACCGCCGGCGCTCCCGGCGCGTCGAGACGGAACACGCGCCCGCTGAGGAGGTCCGTCGTGTAGAGGCGGCCGCCGCCGTCCACGGCGACGCCCTCCAGCGCGGCACCCGGCACCCGCCCCACGAGAACCGGTTGCTGGCCTGCAGCCGGGCACACCGGTGCGGCGGACGCGGTCTGCGGCACCGCCACCGACACCACCCCGGCGAGCAGCGCGCCCGCGGCCACGGCCCGCAGGCCGCGGCCCGTGGCTCGACCCCACCGTGAGCCTCCGGTCACCCGACCCCACTCCGAAATACGCATTGCCACGACCTTTCCCGGTGTCTCGCACGTGCCCCGTGCATGCTCCCCCATGAGCCCGGAACCCGCTCGGTTTCGAATCGATCACGCCCAGATAACGACCGCTCGAGAATGCCCGAGTAATGAGGCAGTAACCTCTACTGCCGTGAGCACACAGGGAGCATCAGCAGTAGGCATCGCCAACGTGACCGTCGGCGGCACGATCCTCGACACCTGGTTCCCGGCGCCTGAGCTGGGAACCTTCGACAGCGCGGGCACCGTGCGGATCGAGGGTGGCGACATCCCCTCCGATCTGGCACTTCTCGCCGGACCCGACGAGGCACGTGAGGTCGACCAGGTCGTGGTGCGCACCACCATCGCCGACCTGTCCGCGCCGCCGGCCGACGCCCACGACGCCTACCTGCGCCTTCACCTCCTCTCGCATCGCCTGGTGGCCCCGCACGGCGTCAACCTCGACGGACTGTTCGGGTTGCTGTCCAACGTGGTGTGGACCAACTTCGGACCGTGCGCGGTCGAGGGCTTCGAGAAGGTGCGGTCCCGCCTGCGTATCCGCGGCGTCGTCACCGTATTCGGTGTCGACAAGTTCCCGCGCATGGTCGACTACGTCGTCCCGTCGGGCGTCCGCATTGCCGACGCCGACCGCGTCCGTCTCGGCGCGCACCTGGCCAGCGGCACCACCGTGATGCACGAGGGCTTCGTCAACTTCAACGCGGGCACGCTCGGCAGCTCGATGGTCGAAGGCCGTATCTCCGCGGGCGTCGTCGTCGACGACGGATCCGACGTGGGCGGTGGCGCCTCGATCATGGGCACCCTGTCCGGTGGCGGCAAGGAGACCATCTCCGTCGGCAAGCGCTGCCTGCTCGGCGCCAATGCCGGTCTCGGCATCTCGCTCGGCGACGACTGTGTCCTCGAGGCCGGCCTGTACGTGACCGCGGGCACCAAGGTCACCGGCCCGGACGGCACCGTCGTGAAGGCCAAGGAACTCAACGGCCAGTCCAACCTGCTCTTCCGTCGCAACTCGGTGTCCGGGGCCGTCGAGGTCGTGCCGTGGAAGGGCACCGGCGTGGAATTGAACGCCGCTCTGCACGCCAACGACTGACACTGTGAGCGGTTCGCGAAATCCCGGCACCATGACCGATTCGACCGGCACCCTCGGCCGGGGCCTGAAGGTCCGTCACCTGACGATGATGGGCCTCGGTTCCGCGATCGGTGCCGGACTGTTCCTCGGTACCGGAGTCGGCATCGCGACCGCCGGTCCGGCCGTCCTCGTTTCCTACCTTCTCGCCGGCATCATCGTCGTCTTCGTGATGCGGATGCTCGGCGAGATGGGAGCGGCGATCCCCGCCAGCGGATCCTTCTCGCACTACGCGCGGATCGGCATCGGCGACTGGGCCGGATTCGTGATGGGGTGGCTTTACTGGTTCATGCTGATCATGGTGCTCGGCGCCGAGATCACGGGCGCCGCCGGCATCGTGAGCGGCTGGCTGCCCGGCGTGCCGCAGTGGGTCGTGGCCCTCGTGTTCGTGATCTTCTTCGCGGCCGTCAACCTCGCGAAGGTCAGCAACTTCGGCGAGTTCGAGTTCTGGTTCGCGGCCATCAAGGTCACCGTCATCATCGGGTTCCTGGTGATCGGTGTGCTGCTGGTATTCGGCCTGCTCCCGGACACCGAACCGGTGGGCACCACCAACCTCTTCGGGCACGGCGGGTTCATGCCGGAGGGCTTCGCCGGTGTCGCCGCGGGACTGCTGGTGGTGGCGTTCGCGTTCGGCGGCATCGAGATCGTGACCATCGCCGCCGCCGAATCCGAGGACCCGGAGCGTTCGATCGCCGTGGCGGTGCGCAGCGTCGTCTGGCGCATCAGCGTCTTCTACCTCGGTTCGATCTCGATCATGGTCCTCGTTCTTCCCTGGGACTCGTCGGACCTGAAGAGCGGGCCGTTCGTGGCCGTTCTCAACCAGGCGCACATCCCGTACGTGGCGGGGTTCATGGAACTCGTGGTCGTGGTGGCGTTGCTGTCGGCTTTCAACGCCAACATCTACGGCACGTCGCGGATGGCGTATTCGCTGTCGCGGCGCGGCGACGGTCCCGCGTTCATGGCCCGGATCTCGAATTCCGGGGTACCGCTCAATGCGGTGCTGCTGTCGGTGTTCTTCGGTTTCGTCAGCGTGCTGCTCAACTGGTGGCTGCCCGACGACCTGCTGGGACTGCTCCTGAACGCCGTCGGTTCGGCGCTGCTCGTCATCTGGATCTTCATCGTCGTCTCACACCTGAAGTTGCGTCCACGGCTCGAACGCGAGGGCAAGCTGACGGTGCGGATGTGGTTGTTCCCCTGGCTCAGCTATCTCACGCTCGCGATGCTCGGCGGTTTCGTCGTGCTGATGCTGTTCGACAGCGACGCCCGCACCCAGCTGATCTCGACGTGCGTGTTGTTCCTCGTCATCGCGGCACTCGGCGTGCTCAACACCCGGCGGCGGAGGCGTTCCCGGGCGGTGTGACCCGGATCCGGGCACTCACCGGTCGGGTGTCCGATCCGGATCGGCGGACGTGCGCGCCGCGTGGGCAAGGACCTGCGGTCCGGTCACCAAGGCTTTCCGCCACGGCGCGACACCCTCGATCTCGATCTCGATCGACAGACTCAGCACGGTGCGGATCAGCACGATCACACCGAGAACGGCGGCATCGGTCAGCGACGGTGTCGAGGTGACGGTCTTGACGATGTCTGCGGCGACGAGCAATTCCAGACCGAGCAGGATCGCTCCGCCGAGCGACTCCCGCAGGGTCTTGAACGCCCGAGCACCGTCACCGGACTTCCTCCATGTGCGCACCGCGAGGAAGAAGGCGAACACGAACCCGAGAACCATGGACGAGACACCGAGCACTTCGAACAGTTCGGTGGCGACTTCGAAGAACCGGTGAGTGTCCATGCGCGCCCCTTCGTCAGACGTCCGTTTGTCGTGTGCGTCGACCCCGTATGGCCAGTTCCTGATCGATGATCAGCGCGATCTCGGCGAGGGGACGCGGCTGATCCATATCGGCGTGCGTGCTGTGAACGTCGTGGGTGACGATGTCACCGGTGACGTATGCGCGCCACAAGTCGGACGAGGACTCGCTCGACATCGTGTCGTCATCCGTCAATGCTGGGCGGAGAAACACCACGTCACCGTGATAGGTCTGCGGTACGTGGTCGGCAGACAGCCGTAGGTCGTTCCGATAAATTGCACGTGCGGCATCCCAGATGGGCGCAGTGTCGGGCGAATCGACGATCTCGCCGTAGCGGCTCTGCGCCCATGCCCGGATCGACTGTCGAATGTCGTCGTCCGAAGGCGCCGCCTCGCCGAGGAGGAGATCCCCTGCACCGGGCACGCTGTCCAGCATCGCGAGGAGTACGACCTCGAGTCCTCGACGTTCCAGAGCGGTGGCGATCGCATGGGCGACGAGACCACCGAACGACCATCCCAGCAGAAGGAACGGGCCGTCTTCCTGAACGGCGAGGATCTGCTCGAGATAGTCGGCGGCCATACTCTCGATCGACTTCGGTAGCGGCGTCACTCCGTCGAAGCCCCGCGCTTGCAGACCGTATATGGGCTGGTCGGGGAGGTGGGCGCGAAGGCCCATATAGCACCAGCTCAGTCCTCCGCCCGGATGGACGCACCACAGGGGCGGTCCGGATCCTTCGCTTCGGATCGGCAGGACGACGGCGAACGGATCGAGCAAGCCGGGTTCGATTTCCTCACCCATACGGGGTGCGAGTTCGGCGATCGTCGGAGACTCGAAGATCACCCGGATCGGGACCTCCACCCCGGTCACCGACCGAATCCGGCTCACCAACTGCGTCGCCGACAACGAATGCCCACCCAGGTCGAAGAAACTGTCATCGATCCCCACCCGGGAAACCCCGAGAACCTCCGCGTAGAGCGAGGCCAGCGTCTGCTCCACCGGTGACCGCGGCGCCCGGAACACCCCGCCGATGAACTCCGGTGCCGGCAATGCTCGCCGATCCAGTTTCCCATTCACCGTCAACGGCAACTGATCCAGCACCATCACCGCTGCCGGAACCATGTATTCCGGCAGCATCCTGGCCGCAAAACGACGGACCTCGACACGGGTGCCGGTGTCGGTGGTGTCGGAGACCACGTAACCGACCAATCCGATCCCGGTGGTGGTGTCCCGGACCACCACCGCCGCCTGAGTCACGGCCGGATGTTTCAGTAGAACCGCCTCGATCTCCGCGGGTTCGACCCGGAATCCGCGAATCTTGACCTGCGCGTCTGCTCTTCCGCAGAATTCGAGCACTCCGCCGGCGGTCCAGCGCACCAGATCCCCGGTTCGGTACATTCGCGCACCCGGCCCGCCGAACGGACATGCCACGAACCGCTCGGCCGTCGACCCCGTCCGCCCGAGATAGCCGCGAGCCAACTGCACGCCGGCGACGTACAACTCCCCGACCGCAC
Organism: Rhodococcus koreensis; assembly: GCF_017068375.1. NCBI lineage: Bacteria > Bacillati > Actinomycetota > Actinomycetes > Mycobacteriales > Nocardiaceae > Rhodococcus > Rhodococcus koreensis. The sequence goes on along the minus strand of NZ_CP070609.1, from coordinate 7,191,044 downwards.
CTACCGGGACTGGAACCAAGCCCGCACCCAGCACGAACACCTGCGTGTTGCCCACGGGCGCCCCGATCGGCACACTCACGCGGTCGGCGCGTTCGCCCGGCTCCGGTAGCACGAAGGTTGCCGCGAAGACCGTCGTCTCGGTCGGCCCGTACCCGTTGACCAGAATCGGAGGATTCGAGCGCTCGTCCCGATACCAGCCCTGCAACCCGGCCGGATCCAACACCTCACCGCCGAACACCATCATCCGTAGCACCGAATCAGACCCCACTGCAGGATCCTCACGCTCGACTTCGGCGAACTCGTAGAACGCCGAGGGCGTCTGAGCGAGAACTGTCACCCGCTCCCGGACCACCGCCTCCCACAATCCGGCCGGCGAATGCACGGTCTCCCACGGCACCACCATAATCCGGGCTCCGTGCACCAACGCCCCCCACAATTCCCACACCGAAAAATCGAACGCGACCGAATGGCACCACGCCCACACGTCCCCGGCACCGAAGCCGGCCCAGCCTGCAGTACCGGCGAACAGCGACACCACGCTCCGATGGCTCACGGCGACACCCTTCGGAACACCCGTCGATCCGGAGGTGTACATCACGTAGGCGGTGTTGCCCGGTCGTAGAGGTGTTGCGTGGTCGTTGTCGTCGGAGCCCCTCCCCTCCGACTGCCCGCCCTCGTCGGAGATGGCATCGAGGAGAACTCTGGGGATATCGTTGTCGGGCAACATGTTATCGGTCAGGGTGTCGGTGAGGATCAACCGCGGAGCGGCGTCGGCGAGGATGGTCCCGATCCGTGCACTCGGATAGCGGGGGTCGATGGGGAGGTATGCACCGCCGGCCTCGAGGACCGCGAGCAACGCGATGATCAACTCGGGTGACCGCTCCAGTGCGACCGCCACCAGCACTTCCGGTCCGACACCCGCACCGGTCAAACGGTGCGCCAGCCGGTTCACTCGGCTGCTCAGCTCTTGATAGGTCAGATGCCGGTCACCGAACGTGACCGCCACCGCATTCGGAGTCGCGGCGACCTGCTGACCGAACAGGACTGGGATCGTCGAGTCCGGGATCGGAACGCTCGCCTCGTTCCAGGTCCGCAGTACCAACTCGCGTTCGTGCGGATCCAGGATTTCGTACCCCTCGATCCGCCCGCGCGGATCCGCGACGATCAACCCCAGCAACCGCACATACCGGGCCGCGACGGCCTCCACCGTCGCCCGGTCGAACAGATCACTCGCATACTCGACAACCCCCGCCAGACCCTGCCGTTCGGTGGGGGCGAGACTGAACGACAGATCGAAACGCGACGTCCCCGTCGACGCCGGCAATGTGGTCCATTCCAACCCTGGGAACGCGACATCGGGAAACACGTTGTCCTGCATCGTAAACGACACCTGGAACAACGGATGATACGCCGTCGAGCGAACCGGATTCAGCAACTCCACCAACCGCTCGAACGGCGCATCCTGATTCTCGTACGCACCTAGAGCCTTTACCCGCACCCGGTCGAGGACCTGATCGAACCGCGGATTCCCCGACACATCCACCCGCAACACCCAGGTGTTCACGAAGAACCCCACCAACTCGGACAACGCCTCGTCGGTACGGCCCGCGATCGGCCCACCGATCGCGATATCCTCTCCCGCGCCGAGCCGGTGGAGCAGCACCGCGAGCACGGATTGCAGCACCATCGATCGTGTCGCCCCACATCTGCGGGCAAGATCCGTGACTGCCGAAGCATGTTCCGGTTCGATCGCGAACTCCACGGTCCCGCCCCGGTAACTCGGTTCGGCCGGACGTCGACGATCAGTCGGCAACTCGATGCACTCCGGCAACCCCTCCAGCTCGGCCCGCCAATACTCCACCTGCGCGGCCAGCACACTGCCCGGATCGTCCTCGCTCCCCAGAAGGTCCCGCTGCCACAGCGTGTAATCGGCGTACTGCACCGGCAACGGCGCCCACCCGGGCGCCTGCCCCGCCGCGCGGGCCGCATACGCGACCGCCACATCCCGGGCCAGCGGCGCCAACGAACCCCCATCCCCCGCGATATGGTGCAGCACCAACACCAGGATGTGCTCTCGGGAACCGCATTCCAACAACGTTGCCCGAATCGGAATCTCGCCGGACAGATCGAACCGATGTCCCGCAGCCTCCGCGACCACATCCATCGCAGTGCCGTCCCCGGCGTCGACGACCTCAACCGGCAGTTCCGCGTCGACCTGCTCAGCCGACAGGATCCGCTGGAACGGCACACCGTCGTCCTCACCGAACACCGTCCGCAGGCTCTCGTGCCGAGCCACCACATCCCCCAACCCCGCCACCAACGCCCCCACATCAAGAGCACCGGTCAACCGCACCGCCACCGGAATGTTGTACGTCGCCGACGGTCCCTCGAATTTGTGAAGGAACCACAACCGGGCCTGCGCGAACGACAGCGGCACCCGCTCCGGCCGCACCCGCGGGAGCAACGGCACCCTCGCCACCGCAGCGTCGCCCAGTCGGGGCGCCAACTCCGCGACCGACGGGGATTCGAACACCACCCGGATCGGCACCTCCACCCCGAGCGCGTTGCGGATCAACCCCACCAGCCGCGTGGCGGACAGAGAATGCCCGCCCAGGTCGAAGAAGCTGTCGTCGATCCCCACCCGTGGAAGACCGAGCACGTCACCGTACAGTGACGCCAGCGTCTCCTCCACCCGTGACCGCGGGGCCCGGAACACGCCACCGATGAAGTCCGGCGCGGGCAACGCTTTTCGGTCGAGCTTGCCGTTCACCGTCAGCGGCAATCGATCCAGCACCACCACCGCCGCGGGCACCATGAACTCCGGCAGCCGCCCGGCCACGAAACGACGAAACTCGGCCGCCGACTCACTCGACCCGTCGACACCGTCGATGTGGAGAACGACGTATCCGATCAGTTCGGTGCCATTGCCGGTGGCGTCGGCTACCACAACCGCCTGAGCCACCGCCGGATGCGACAGCAGCACCGCCTCGACCTCTGCGGGTTCGACTCGGAACCCCCGCACCTTCACCTGCTCATCAACACGCCCCACGAACTCGAGTTCACCCTCGGCGGTCCACCGCACCAGATCCCCCGACCGATACATCCGCGCACCGGACACACCGAACGGACACGCCACGAACCGCTCCGCTGTCAAACCCGGCCGACCCAAATACCCACGCGCCAACTGCACCCCGGCGATGTACAACTCCCCCACCACACCCACCGGAACCGGCCGAAGCCCCGCATTCAGTACGAACACCTGTGTATTCCACACCGGCGCACCGATCGGCGCGCTCGTGTCAATCGAAGGGCCGCATCGATGGTGGGAAACCTGGAGGGCCGTTTCGGTGGGCCCGTACAGGTTGTGTAACGGTGTGCCGCTGTGCTCCATGAAATGGTGTGCCGTCGCGGCCAACAGGTTTTCGCCGCCGCAGAAGACGCGTCGAAGCGAGTCGCAGTCAGCCGACTCGAGTCGCTCCAGGACCATTGCGAGCATCGACGGAGAGAAGTCGCCGGTGGTGATCTTCTCCGATCTGATCGTCTCCGCGAGATAACTCGCATCGCGGTGTCCGTCGGCCTTCGCGATCACCAGCCGCGCACCGACCTGCAGTGGCAGGAACATCTCCCACACGGACACGTCGAAGGTCGCGGGCGTCTTCTGCAACACCACGTCATCGTGGTCGAAGCCGAAATGGTCCCGCATCCACAGCAACTGGTTCACGATCGCCGAGTGGCTGACTGCGACCCCCTTCGGTCGACCTGTCGACCCGGACGTGAAGATCACGTACGCCGTGTTACCCGGCCTCAACGGGCTGATGCGCTCTTCATCGCGGACGGGTGGGGAGTCGATCTCAGATCCTTGTCGGCCATCGATCTCGATCACGGTGATGCCCGGGACCTCTGTGCGGTCAGTGGATCGCGTCAACACGCAGACCGGCGCCGCGGACTCCACCATGTGCCGGATGTGTTCGCCGGGATAGTCGGGGTCGATCGGCACGTACGCTCCACCCGCCGTGACGACCGCGTAGATTCCCACCACGAGGTCGATCGAGCGTCGCACGGCGACGCCGACGAGAGACTCCGGACCGACACCCTGCGCGATCAGCCTCCGCGCCAACCGGTTCACTCGCTCTTCGAACTCTCGATACGTCAACTGCTCGTCGTCGGATATCAGGGCCACCGCATCTGGTGTGGCAGCGGCCTGGCGTTCGAACAGGCCGGGAAGTGTCACATCCGGCACAGGGACCGCGGTGTCGTTCCACGTCTCCAAGACCAACCGTCGCTCGCCCGGTTCGACGATGTCGATACGGTCCACGACGACCTGAGGGTCGTCCGCGACTGTCTGCAGGATGCGGATGAGCGTCCGGGCGATGCTGTCGACGGCTGCGGCGCCGAACAGGTTCGGCAGATACGCCACCGTCAACCGAAGTTGCGAATCGACTCTCGCGATCAGAGTCATGGGGTAGTGCGACGCGTCGATCGTTCGGACACCGGTGACGACTAGTCCGTCGACGGGGATTGCGGCCGCCAACGCGGCACGATCGACCGGGTACGACTCGAACACGACCAGGGTGTCGAAGAGTTCTCGCGCCCCCGCGGCCTTGTGGATCTCCGTCAACCCGAGGTAGTGATGGTCGAACAAGGTGGCCTGCTGCTCCTGCAACCGGGTCAGCACCTCTGCAGCCGTGTCGCCCGGTACGGACTGCACCCGCACCGGCACGGTGTTGATGAACAAGCCCACCATCGACTCGACGCCGGCCAGACCGGCCGGGCGGCCGGAGACCGTCGCCCCGAATACGACATCCCTTCGCGCGCACCACTGTCCGAGCAGAATCCCCCACGCTCCCTGAACGACGGTGTTCAGCGTGACGCCCAGTTCGGTGGCCCGCACCGACAACCTCGCGGACAGGCCGGCAGGTACGTCAACCGTCACCTGCACTTCCTCCGACGCGGATTCCCGCTTCGCGTGCGAGGACACCAGCAGGGTCGGCTCGTCCACCCCGTCGAGGGCCTCCGCCCAGATTCGAGAAGATTCGGCGCGGTCGCGCTCGGCCAGCCAGACCAGGAAATTCCGGTACCCGGTAGCCTTCGGTAGCGCGGCGGCGTCGCCGCCCGAGACATACAGCGCGAGTAGTTCCTCGGCCAGCAGCGGCATCGACCACCCGTCGAGCAGTACGTGATGATTGGTGATCACCAGCTCGAATCGATCCCGTCCCAACGTCACCAGAGTGAATCGGATCAGCGGCGGCGTCGCCGGGTCGAAATGTGTGGCCTGATCCTCGACGAGAAGACGTTCGAACTCGCCGTCGCGAGTGCCCTCCGGAACATTCCGCAGGTCGACCTCGCGCCAGGGCAACGCGACTGCGTCGAGGACGATCTGCACCGGACCGGTGTCCGAATCGCCGACGAACGCGGTACGCAGGTTCGCGTGGCGAGCCAGCAACGCTTGTCCCGCAGCGAGAATCCGTTCCGGATCGACCCTCCCGCCGAGATGGAGAACGAGCTGGGTCGTGTACGCGTCGAACGACGCACCGGCCAAAACCGAGTGGAACAACAGACCGGACTGCATCGCCGTCAACGGCCACACATCCACCACTCCCGGATACCGGTGCTCCCACGTCTCGATGTCGCGTTGCGACACCGACACCAACGGCACATCGGACGGTGTCAGTCCGCCGGCCCCGGGCCCCTGCACGTGCCGCGCCAGTGCGGAGACCGCGTCGCACCACAGGTCGGCAAGTTCCTGAACGTCGTCACGGGAGAGCACCCCCGTGGGGAATCCGAACACGGCACCGAGTCGGGGACCGTCCGGACCGTCGGTCACCATGGCGTTGATGTCCACTTCGGCCATCGCAGGCAGGTCCGGATCCATCGTCGCGGAGAGATCCGATCCCTCGCTCGCGGGCATCCAGCCGAGGTCACGCAATTCCGCGGGAACGTCCGCGGCCGAGATCCGCCCCAGATAGTTGAAACTGATCTGTCCGCCCGGATACTTCTGGAGTTCCGGTGCGGTGTCCGCGTTCAGATACCGGAGCAGCCCGTAGCCGATACCACGGTCGGGCAGTGCCAGCACCTGTTCCTTGACCGCTTTGATCACGATGCCGGCAGCGGGACCGCCGGCGAACGCCTCGTCGAGATCGGCGCCGGCGATGTCGAGACGTATCGGGAACGCTGTCGTGAACCAGCCGACCGTGCGGGACAGATCGGCCCCGGGGATGACGTGCTCCTCGCGACCGTGATTCTCCAGAGATATCAACGACGACGGTTCGACCACCCCACGACGGCGGCGCCAGCGGGTCAACGCCATCGCCAACCCCGCCAGCGGACCATCGCCGGCCCCGGCACGGAAAACCTTGGGGACCGTGGTGAGCAGCGACGCTGTCGCATCCGCGGGAACGTGCGTCCGAACGTGTTGCACTGTGGAGGCGACATCGAGGACGGGGTCGCACCTGCGCGAACCCAGTTCCGGGTCGGGGCCCTCCAGAATCGATTGCCACAACGGCAGCTCGGCCACGCGCCCGGGCCGCAGCGCCTCCTCCACCAGCCCGTGTGCCCACCGCCGCATCGACGTCCCACCCGCCGGCAGTACCGGGCGTTCGCCGGTACACACCCGCGCCCATGCCGACGCCAGGTCCGGGATCAGGATTCGCCACGACACGCCGTCGATGACCAGGTGGTGGGCCACGACCAGCAGCCTGCCCGGACGATCCGCCAACTCGTCACCGTCACCGGACGCGCGGTCCAGCCACACGAACTGCACCATCACGCCCGCCGCCGGATCCAACCGCCCCAGGGCCGCATCCAGCTCGGCCGATGCCAACCGCAGCCACCCCGGATCGCCCGGTGCGTCATCACAGGCGACCTGTCGAATCAGACGGTCCACGTCGACCGCATCCGGCGGGTCGACCCGAAGTTTCTGCTCCCCGGCGCCATCGGTCACCAGACGCGACCGCAACATGTCATGACGGACCACGACAGCGCCGATGGTGGCGACCACACCGGCCCGATCGATACCGTCAGGCAATTCCAGAACCATCGTCTGCGCGAATCGGCGGAACCCACCACCCCGGGTGAGGAGGAACCGCCCGATCGGCGTCAACGGCATCGATCCCACTCCGCCACCGGGCAACTCGTCGAGCACGACGAGATCCGAATCGCGATTCAGGACTGCGGCCTCGGACAGACTGCCGACAGTCCTGTGCTCGAACACATCCCGCGGCGTGAGTAGCACACCGAGGGCTTTCGCGCGCGAAACCAACTGGATCGACCGGATACTGTCGCCACCCAGATCGAAGAATCCGTCATCGATCCCGACCCGCTCCACCCCGAGTACCTCGGCGAACACCCGGGCGAGGATCTTCTCGGTCTCGGTCCGCGGCGACCGGAACGCCCTGCTCGACGAGAACTCCGGCTCCGGCAACGCACTGCGGTCGAGCTTGCCTGCCGGTGTGAGCGGCAACTTCTCGAGCACCACGATCGCGGAGGGCACCAGGTACTCCGGCAGGCGCCCCGCCGCCACCGTCCGCACGGTATCGGTGTCCACCTCGCCCCCCGGTGCGGGGACTACGTACGACACCAGCACCGTCTGCCCGGACGCGCCCTTCCGATCGACCGTCACCACGGATCCGATCCCGGGTTGCCTGGCAAGCGCAGCGTCGATCTCGCCCAACTCGATCCGTCGGCCCCGCACCGTGACCTGGAAATCACTGCGCCCCAGATACTCCAGCGCCGGACCGGACTCTCCTTCGACCCAGCGCACGACATCGCCCGTGCGATACATCCGCTCGCCCGGCGCGCCGAACGGATTCGCCACGAATCGCTCCGCCGTCAGTCCTCTCCGATCGTGATATCCCCGAGCCAGCGAGACCCCCGCGGCATACAACTCCCCCGCGACTCCCGCCGGCAACGGGCGCAGCCACGCGTCCAGGACCACCAGGGACGTACCCCGGACCGGGCCGCCCAGAGTCACCGGACCGCGCGGTTGTAACGGCGTCGAGGCCGCCACCGCCACCGTCGCCTCGGTCGGCCCGTAGAGGTCGTGCATTCGCCGTCCTGCAGCGAACGACTCCACCACCGATACCGGCACCGCCTCAGCACCCGTGAGCAGGCATCGCACCGACGACATCCGCTCGACCGGTACAGTCGCCAGCATCGTGGGGGTGAGGAACGCGTGCGTCACCGCCGCACTCTCGAGAATCCGGCCCAGGTCCTCGCCACCGACCACGCCCGCCGGGACCACCACCATGGTTGCTGCCGAACCCGTTGCCAGCAGATACTCCAGCACCGAGGCATCGAAACTCGGCGACGCCACCTGCAGCACGCGTGCGTCCGCCGTGACGTCGAATCTCTCCGCCATCTCGGCCGCGAGACTGCCCAGTCCCCGATGCGGTACGACGACGGCCTTCGGCTCACCCGTCGTCCCCGACGTGTAGATCATGTACGCGGGATGATCGCCCCGCAATGGAGTAATCCGGTCCGCATCGATCACCGATTCAGCCGACCGTGTGGACCACTCGACTCGCGCCACCGGATCGTCGAGCACCCACCAGTCGAGGTTTCTCGGAAGGGTACCGACGCATTCGGCGACCGTGATTCCGAATCGCGCGGCGGAATCGGTGATCAGGTACGCGAGCCGACTCGCCGGATACGACGGATCCATCGGGACGAAGGCCCCACCCGTCTTCGCCACAGCCCACACCGCCAGGACCGACTCCACCGACCGCGGCACGGCCACGGCGACCGCGGATTCCGGCCCGGCCCCGCGTGACATCAGCATCCGTGCGATGCGACTCGACTCGTCGTCCAACTCCCGGTACGTGAGTGAGCGGTTCCCGCACACGACCGCCACCGCACTCGGATCGTGTGCGACTGCCGCAGAGAGGATCTGCGGCAGTGTCCGGACCGCCTCCGCCGGCGCGCCACGCACGGGAACCAGCAGGTTTCGTTCGTCCGGGGAGAGAAGGTCGATGTCTCCCGTCGCGGCGTCGGGCGCAGCCACCAATGATTCCAGGGTCCGGTGGAACCTGTCCGCGATCGCCTGCACCTCGTCGTCGCCGAACAGGCCCGGATCGTGCCACAGTGAAACGGATGTCCGCTCACCCGCTTCCACCGCGAGGGTCAACGGATAGTTCGTTCCTCCATACGAATCCAAGGACGTGATCGAGAGGGAGGCGATCGACTCGAGAAGGGAGTCCAGGCTCCGCCGATCGTTCGGGTACGACTCGAACACCGTCAGGGTGTCGAACAGCGCCCCCATGCCGGTGACCCGCTGGATCACCGGCAACGGAACATCATGATGCTCGATCAACTCCGCCTGCGCCGCCTGGACCCGGGCCATCAACCGGGCGATGGATTCCCGAGGATCCACCCGGACCCGCACCGGGATCGTGTTGATGAACAAGCCCACCATCGACTCGATGGCGGGAATCTGTCCGGACCTGCCCGAGACCGTCGCGCCGAACACCACGTCACGGCGTCCGGTATGCATGCCCAGCACGATCGCCCACGCGACCTGCACGACAGTGTTCACCGTCACCGACAATCGAGATGCCAGCTCCAGCATCCCCGACCACAAATTCTCGTCGAGCTCACGCCGTAGCACCGACGATCCTCGTGCCGACTCCGGACGACCCGTCGCGAGCAAAGCGGGCTCCGCACCGTCGAGCGCTTCCTCCCACACCTGAATCGACCGCTGCCGATCCCGAGTCGCGAGCCACCCGAGGTACCGGCGATACGAGACCACGGGTTCCAGCACCGCTCCGTCGCCGCCGGCGCCGTAGACGGTCAGCATGTCCCGCATCAGCAACGGCATGGACCATCCGTCGAGCAATACGTGGTGGTACGAGAAGACCAGCCGGAAGTCTCCGTCGCCCATCGTGACCAACCCGAAGCGCAGGAGCGGTGGTTCCGACAGGTCGAATCCGGCCGCCGCATCGTCCGACAGAAGGCGTGCGAGTTCGTCGTCTCGCTCCCCGGCATCGACACCACTGACGTCGGATTCCCACCACGGCACCTCGAGGCCCTCGAGCACCACCTGCACCGGTTCGACCACGTCCGTGACGAACGCGACCCGCAGATTCGCGTAGCGATCGAGTATCGCCTGCGCCGCGGCCTTCACGCGGTCGGCATGCACCCGCCCGGACAGACCCAGCACCGTCTGTACCGCATACACATCCGTCGATTCCGACGCCAACATCGCGTGAAAGACCAAACCTGTCTGCAGCGGTGCGAGCGGCCACACCTCCACGGCCTGGGGATACCGCGCCTCGACGGCGGACAATTGTTCCGGAGTCGGACTCGGTAGCTGCACGTCCTCGAAAATGACAGAGTCTTCATCCCTCAGCGGATTCGCGACGGAGGCCAGCCCGGCGACGGTCCGTCGCTCGAATACGTCTCGAGCCGACACCAGCACGCCTTGGGCCCGCGCCCGCGACACCACCTGGGTCGACATGATGCTGTCCCCGCCGAGCCGGAAGAAGTCGTCGTCGACACCCACCCGATCGACCCCGAGAACGTCGGCCAGCACCGCCGCCAATGTCTGCTCGGCAATGGATCGTGGTGCCCGATACGGAGTGACGGACGCGAGATCAGGATCGGGGAGTGCGCCGCGGTCGAACTTGCCGACCGGTGTGAGAGGTATCCGATCGACGACGACGATCGCCGACGGCACCATGTAGTCCGGTACACGACCCGCCGCCAACTGCCGCAACGCCTCGATGTCCACCTCGGCCCCGGGCGCCGGCACCACATATGACACCAGCACCTTCTGCGCCGACGTACCTACCCGGTCCACCGTCACCACCGATCCCACCGCGGGGTGCGAGACCAGCACGGTGTCGATCTCTCCGGGTTCGACGCGGATTCCGCGGATCTTCACCTGCTCGTCTGCGCGGCCGACGAAGTCCAGGACACCGTCGGTCGTCCACCGCACCAGATCACCCGAGCGGTACATTCGTGAGCCTGGTTCGCCGAACGGGCACGCCACGAACCGTTCCGCCGTCAACCCCCGCCGACCGATGTACCCGCGGCCCACCCCTGATCCGGCGATATACAAATCCCCGACGACACCCACCGGGACGGGCATCATCCCTGTTCCCAGGACGAGTGCAAGGGCGTTACCGATCGGCACTCCGATCGGTACGCTGACCCGGTCGTCGAAGCCCTTCGACCCCGATATCGAGTACGCGGTGGCACACACGGTGGTTTCCGTCGGCCCGTACGCGTTGACCACCGTGATCCGAGGATGGCAAGCGAGGACGCGTCGGACTGCGCTCGGCGACAACACATCGCCCGCGGTGACCACCTGCCGTGCCTGGTCGAGTGCTCCCAGCGCATGGTCCGCCGAATCACTCAACAGGTGAAACAGCGGGGTCGTCAGGAACATCGACGTCACACCAGCCGCGGCGACGACCCGCTCGAGCACCTCGATGTCCAGTGGCCCGGGCGGAGCGACAACCACCTGGCCTCCGCCGAGCAGCGTCGGCCACAACTCGTACGCGGACGCATCGAACGCCATCGACGAATGCAGCAACACGCGCTCACCAGGTCCGTCCGGCCATCCGTGCAGCGCCAGGTTGATGACATTGGAGTGGTCGATGGCGACCCCTTTCGGGGTCCCCGTCGATCCGGAGGTGTACATCACGTACGCGGTGTTGCCCGGTCGCAGTGGTGTGGTGCGATCACGGTCGTCGAGGCTGAATCCCTCTGCGTGCCCGTCCCCGTCCGAGATGACGTCGAGGAGTATCCGGGGTATGTCATTGTCCGGCAGTGTTTTCGAGATGGGGGTATCCGTGAGGATCAGCAGTGGAGCGGCGTCGGCGAGGACGAACGCGGTCCGCGCACTCGGATACTGCGGGTCGATCGGGAGGTATGCACCGCCGGCCTCGAGGACCGCGAGCAACGCGATGATCAACTCGGGTGACCGCTCCAGCGCGACCGCCACCAGCACTTCCGGTCCGACACCCGCACCGATCAAAAGGTGCGCCAGCCGGTTCGCTCGACTGCTCAGCTCCCGGTAGGTCCAATTCTCGTCACCGAACGTCACGGCCACCGCGTCCGGAGTCGCGGCGACCTGCTGACCGAACAGGACTGGGATCGTCGAGTCCGGTATCGATGCGCGCGTGTCGTTCCAGCTCTCCAGCACGAGTGTGCGCTCGTCCGGATCCAGGATGTCGTACCCCTCGATCCGCCCGCGCGGATCCGCGACGATCAGCTCGAGCAACCGCACATACCGGGCCGCGATACCCTCCACCGTCGCCCGATCGAACAGATCACTCGCGTACTCGACAACCCCCGCCAGACCCTGGTGGCCGTCGTGGGCGACGGTGACGGACAGATCGAAACGCGACGTCCCCGTCGGCGCCGGCAATGTGGTCCATTCCAACCCTGGGAACGCGACATCGGGAAACACATTATCCTGCATCGCAAACGACACCTGAAACAACGGATGATACGCCGTCGAGCGAACCGGATTCAGCAACTCCACCAACCGCTCGAACGGCGCATCCTGATTCTCGTACGCACCTAGAGCCTTTACCCGCACCCGGTCGAGGACCTGATCGAACCGCGGATTCCCCGACACATCCACCCGCAACACCCACGTGTTCACGAAGAACCCCACCAACTCGGACAACGCCTCGTCGGTACGGCCCGCGATCGGCCCACCGATCGCGATATCCTCTCCCGCGCCGAGCCGGTGGAGCAGCACCGCGAGCACGGATTGCAGCACCATCGATCGTGTCGCCCCACATCTGCGGGCAAGATCCGTGACTGCCGAAGCACGTTCCGGTTCGATCGCGAACTCCACGGTCCCGCCCCGGTAACTCGGTTCGGCCGGACGTCGACGATCAGTCGGCAACTCGATACACTCCGGCAACCCCGCCAGCTCAGTCTTCCAATACTCGACCTGGGTAGCCAGCACACTGCCCGGATCGTTCTCGCTCCCCAGAAGCTCCCGCTGCCACAGCGTGTAATCGGCATACTGCACCGGCAACGGCACCCATCCCGGCATCTCGCCCCCGGTACGCGCCGCATACGCGACCGCCACATCCCGAGCCAACGGCGCCAACGAACCCCCATCCCCCGCGATATGGTGCAGCACCAACACCAGGATGTGCTCTCGGGAACCGCATTCCAACAACGTTGCCCGAATCGGAATCTCGCCGGACAGATCGAACCGATGTCCCGCAGCCTCCCCGACCACATCCACCGCAGTGCCGTCCCCGGCGTCGACCACCTCCACCGGCAGTTCCGCGACGACCTGCTCAGCCGACAGGATCCGCTGGAACGGCACACCGTCATCCTCACCGAACACCGTCCGCAGGCTCTCGTGCCGAGCCACCACATCCCCCAACCCCGCCACCAACGCCCCCACATCAAGAGCACCGGTCAACCGCACCGCCACCGGAATGTTGTACGTCGCCGACGGTCCCTCGAATTTGTGAAGGAACCACAACCGGGCCTGCGCGAACGACAACGGCACCCGCTCCGGCCGCACCCGCGGGAGCAACGGCACCCGAACCGGCCCCTCCCTCAGACGCGGCGCCAACTCCGCGACCGACGGGGATTCGAACACCACCCGAACCGCAACCTCCACCCCCAACACCGACCGAATCCGGCTCACCAACCGCGTCACCGACAACGAATGCCCACCCAAATCAAAAAAACCGTCATCGATCCCCACCCGCGGAACACCCAGCACCTCCGCGAACAACGCCACCAACGTCTCCTCCACCGGCGACCGCGGCCCACGAAATACCCCACCAACGAACTCCGGCGCCGGCAACGCCCTCCGATCCAACTTCCCATTCGCCGTCAACGGCAACCGATCCACCACCATCACCACCGCCGGAACCATGAACTCCGGCAGCCGCCCGGCCACGAACTCACGCAACCCCACACCCGTCACCGTGCCGACGGACTCGAGAACCACGTACCCCACCAACCGACACCCCACCCCAACAGCCGCCGGAGACTCACTACCAATCACCACAGCCTGCGAAACAGCAGGATGCGACAGCAGCACCGCCTCGACCTCCCCCGGCTCCACCCGGAACCCCCGCACCTTCACCTGCTCATCAGCACGCCCCACGAACTCGAGCACACCCTCGGCAGTCCACCGCACCAGATCCCCCGACCGATACATCCGCGCACCGGACACACCGAACGGACACGCCACGAACCGCTCCGCCGTCAAACCCGGCCGACCCAAATACCCACGCGCCAACTGCACCCCGGCGATATACAACTCCCCCACCACACCCACCGGAACCGGCCCAAGCCCCGCACCCAACACGAACACCCGCATACCGCCCACTGGGTCGCCGATCGGCACACTTACGCGATCACGACCACCCTGGGATTCAGGTAGCGAGTACATTGCGGCGAAGACCGTCGTCTCCGTCGGACCGTACCCGTTGAGCGTCCTCACCTGTGGGTGGAGCGGATCCTCGCCCAGATTCCAGCCCTGCAGCCTGGCGAGATCCAGCACCTCTCCGCCGAGCACGACCGTCCTCAGCACCGAACCGGCCCCCACCGCTGGGTCCACGTGCTCGACCTCCTCGAAACCGTAGAACGCCGACGGCGTCTGGCCGAGAACAGTGACCTTGTCCCTGATCAGCAACTCCCACAAACGGTTCGGCGATGCCGCCACGTCCCACGGCGCCACCACCACGCGGCCCCCGTGTACCAACGCACCCCACAACTCCCACACCGAGAAGTCGAACGCCTCCGAGTGGCACCACACCGACACATCCGTATCGTCCAACCCCACGCGGTCGGCGGTGGCGGCCAACAACGACACCACACTTCGGTGGCTCACGGTGACACCCTTCGGAATACCTGTCGACCCCGAGGTGTACATCACATACGCCACGTGACCGGGGCTCATCGGGCCGATCCGATCGCTGTCGACGGGATCGCGATCGGCGTGACCCCCGACTTCGGCTGCAGTGCCGAGGTCCAGATCTGCATCGAGTAGCACCTGCCCTATGTCATGGTCGGGCAGCGTGGCCACGGTGGCAGTGTCGGACAGGATCAGCCGCGGGGCTGCGTCGGCGAGAATTGTCCCGGCGCGAGCACCGGCATAGTTCGGGTCTATGGGAAGGTAGCCGCCGCCGGCCTTGAGCACCGCCAACAATGCGACGACCAGCTCGGCCGAGCGCTCCAGCGCCACGGCCACCAAGGTTTCCGGGCCGACCCCGGCACTGATCAGGAAGTGCGCCAGCCGGTTCGCCCGTGTGTTGATTTCTCGATAAGTCCAGCTCCGGTCGGAGAAGGTCACCGCGGCGGCGCCGGGTGTCGCCGCCACTTGTCGCTCGAACAGTTCCACGACAGTGGTCTCCGCGAAGGGCGCTGCGGTGTCGTTCCAGGTCCGCAGTACCAACTCGCGTTCGTCCGGCTCGAGGATGTCGTACCCCTCGATCCGCGCCTGCGGATCCGCGACGATCCTGTCGAGCAACCGCACATACCGGGCCGCGACGGCCTCCACCGTCGCCCGATCGAACAGATCACTCGCATACTCGACAACCCCCGCCAGACCCTGCCGTTCGGTGGGGGCGAGACTGAACGACAGATCGAAACGCGACGTCCCCGTCGACGCCGGCAACGTCTCCCACCCCAACCCGGGAAACGCCACATCGGGAAACACGTTGTCCTGCATCGCAAACGACACCTGAAACAACGGATGATACGCCGTCGAGCGAACCGGATTCAGCAACTCCACCAACCGCTCGAACGGCGCATCCTGATTCTCGTACGCACCTAGAGCCTTTACCCGCACCCGGTCGAGGACCTGATCGAACCGCGGATTCCCCGACACATCCACCCGCAACACCCACGTGTTCACGAAGAACCCCACCAACTCGGACAACGCCTCGTCGGTACGGCCCGCGATCGGCCCACCGATCGCGATATCCTCTCCCGCGCCGAGCCGGTGGAGCAGCACCGCGAGCACGGATTGCAGCACCATCGATCGTGTCGCCCCACATCTGCGGGCAAGATCCGTGACTGCCGAAGCACGTTCCGGTTCGATCGCGAACTCCACGGTCCCGCCCCGGTAACTCGGTTCGGCCGGACGTCGACGATCAGTCGGCAACTCGATACACTCCGGCAACCCCGCCAGCTCAGTCTTCCAATACTCGACCTGCGCGGCCAGCACACTGCCCGGATCATCCTCGCTCCCCAGAATTTCCCGCTGCCACAGCGTGTAATCGGCATACTGCACCGGCAACGGCACCCATCCCGGCATCTCGCCCCCGGTACGCGCCGCATACGCGACCGCCACATCCCGAGCCAGCGGCGCCAACGAACCCCCATCCCCCGCGATATGGTGCAGCACCAACACCAGGATGTGCTCTCGGGAACCGCATTCCAACAACGTTGCCCGAATCGGAATCTCGCCGGACAGATCGAACCGATGTCCCGCAGCCTCCCCGACCACATCCACCGCAGTGCCGTCCCCGGCGTCGACCACCTCCACCGGCAGTTCCGCGACGACCTGCTCAGCCGACAGGATCCGCTGGAACGGCACACCGTCATCCTCACCGAACACCGTCCGCAGGCTCTCGTGCCGAGCCACCACATCCCCCAACCCCGCCACCAACGCCCCCACATCAAGAGCACCGGTCAACCGCACCGCCACCGGAATGTTGTACGTCGCCGACGGTCCCTCGAATTTGTGAAGGAACCACAACCGGGCCTGCGCGAACGACAACGGCACCCGCTCCGGCCGCACCCGCGGGAGCAACGGCACCCGAACCGGCCCCTCCCTCAGACGCGGCGCCAACTCCGCGACCGACGGGGATTCGAACACCACCCGAACCGCAACCTCCACCCCCAACACCGACCGAATCCGGCTCACCAACCGCGTCACCGACAACGAATGCCCACCCAAATCAAAAAAACCGTCATCGATCCCCACCCGCGGAACACCCAGCACCTCCGCGAACAACGCCACCAACGTCTCCTCCACCGGCGACCGCGGCCCACGAAATACCCCACCAACGAACTCCGGCGCCGGCAACGCCCTCCGATCCAACTTCCCATTCGCCGTCAACGGCAACCGATCCACCACCATCACCACCGCCGGAACCATGAACTCCGGCAGCCGCCCGGCCACGAACTCACGCAACCCCACACCCGTCACCGTGCCGACGGACTCGAGAACCACGTACCCCACCAACCGACACCCCACCCCAACAGCCGCCGGAGACTCACTACCAATCACCACAGCCTGCGAAACAGCAGGATGCGACAGCAGCACCGCCTCGACCTCCCCCGGCTCCACCCGGAACCCCCGCACCTTCACCTGCTCATCAGCACGCCCCACGAACTCGAGCACACCCTCGGCAGTCCACCGCACCAGATCCCCCGACCGATACATCCGCGCACCGGACACACCGAACGGACACGCCACGAACCGCTCCGCCGTCAAACCCGGCCGACCCAAATACCCACGCGCCAACTGCACCCCGGCGATATACAACTCCCCCACCACACCCACCGGAACCGGCCCAAGCCCCGCACCCAACACGAACACCCGCGAATTCCTTACCGGCACACCGATCGACACCGATTCGCCAGCACACTCGTCCGACTGCTCCATAACCCGGCTGGTCACGTAGACGGTGGTCTCGGTCGGACCGTACCCATTGACAACCCGGACTCCAGGAATCGCGGCACGAACTGCACCGAGCAATCGACCGGACAACTGCTCACCGATGAACACCACCGTCTCCGCGCTCACCGTGTTCTCGATCTGGTCGAGTACCTCCGCGAACACCGACGGGACCGTGCTGATCACACTCCCGCTCCAGGTGCGGTGTTCGCCGAGCACGAGAACGTCACGGACCACGTCGATACTCCCGCCGGCGCACAACGCGGCGAAAATCTCCAACACGGACACGTCGAAACTCACCGATGTACTTGCCAGCACGCGGGCCAGCCCTGGCGCACCGAGACTCGAGGCCACGTGCACCATGCAGTTGACGACATTGTGGTGGCTGATCGTCACCCCTTTCGGGGTGCCGGTTGATCCGGAGGTGTGCATCACGTACGCGGTATTGTCCGGCCGCGGCGGTGTGGTGCGGCCGTTGCCGGCGGTGTCCTCCCAGTGTCCCCCCTGTTCCGAACACGTCTCGAGCAGCAGTGTGGGGATGCCGTTGTCTGGCAGCATGCTTGCGGTCGCCGTGTCG
The DNA here is from genome assembly GCF_017068375.1 of Rhodococcus koreensis. Lineage (NCBI taxonomy): Bacteria > Bacillati > Actinomycetota > Actinomycetes > Mycobacteriales > Nocardiaceae > Rhodococcus > Rhodococcus koreensis. The sequence goes on along the minus strand of NZ_CP070609.1, from coordinate 7,172,853 downwards.
GTCAGGATCAGGATCGGCGCAGCGTCGCGCAGGATGAACTCGGTCCGTGCACTCGGATAGCGGGGGTCGATGGGGAGGTATCCGCCCCCGGCCTCGAGGACGGCCAGAAGCGCGATGATCACCTCGGGTGACCGCTCCAGCGCGACCGCCACCAGCACTTCCGGGCCGACACCCGCACCGATCAACCGGCGTGCCAGCCGGTTCACTCGGCTGCTCAGCTCCCGGTAGGTCCAATTCTCGTCACCGAACGTCACGGCCACCGCATTCGGAGTCGCGGCGACCTGCTGACCGAACAGGACTGGGATCGTCGAGTCCGGTATCGATGCGCGCGTGTCGTTCCAGCTCTCCAGCACGAGTGTGCGCTCGTCCGGATCCAGGATGTCGTACCCCTCGATCCGCCCGCGCGGATCCGCGACGATCAGCTCGAGCAACCGCACATACCGGGCCGCGATACCCTCCACCGTCGCCCGATCGAACAGATCACTCGCGTACTCGACAACCCCCGCCAGACCCTGGTGGCCGTCGTGGGCGACGGTGACGGACAGATCGAAACGCGACGTCCCCGTCGGCGCCGGCAATGTGGTCCATTCCAACCCTGGGAACGCGACATCGGGAAACACATTATCCTGCATCGCAAACGACACCTGAAACAACGGATGATACGCCGTCGAGCGAACCGGATTCAGCAACTCCACCAACCGCTCGAACGGCGCATCCTGATTCTCGTACGCACCTAGAGCCTTTACCCGCACCCGGTCGAGGACCTGATCGAACCGCGGATTCCCCGACACATCCACCCGCAACACCCACGTGTTCACGAAGAACCCCACCAACTCGGACAACGCCTCGTCGGTACGGCCCGCGATCGGCCCACCGATCGCGATATCCTCTCCCGCGCCGAGCCGGTGGAGCAGCACCGCGAGCACGGATTGCAGCACCATCGATCGTGTCGCCCCACATCTGCGGGCAAGATCCGTGACTGCCGAAGCACGTTCCGGTTCGATCGCGAACTCCACGGTCCCGCCCCGGTAACTCGGTTCGGCCGGACGTCGACGATCAGTCGGCAACTCGATACACTCCGGCAACCCCGCCAGCTCAGTCTTCCAATACTCGACCTGGGTAGCCAGCACACTGCCCGGATCATCCTCGCTCCCCAGAAGCTCCCGCTGCCACAGCGTGTAATCGGCATACTGCACCGGCAACGGCACCCACCCCGGCGCCCGCCCCGCCGCGCGGGCCGCATACGCGACCGCCACATCCCGAGCCAACGGCGCCAACGAACCCCCATCCCCCGCGATATGGTGCAGCACCAACACCAGGATGTGCTCTCGGGAACCGCATTCCAACAACGTTGCCCGAATCGGAATCTCGCCGGACAGATCGAACCGATGTCCCGCAGCCTCCGCGACCACATCCATCGCAGTGCCGTCCCCGGCGTCGACCACCTCAACCGGCAGTTCCGCGTCGACCTGCTCAGCCGACAGGATCCGCTGGAACGGCACACCGTCGTCCTCACCGAACACCGTCCGCAGGCTCTCGTGCCGAGCCACCACATCCCCCAACCCCGCCACCAACGCCCCCACATCAAGAGCACCGGTCAACCGCACCGCCACCGGAATGTTGTACGTCGCCGACGGTCCCTCGAATTTGTGAAGGAACCACAACCGGGCCTGCGCGAACGACAGCGGCACCCGCTCCGGCCGCACCCGCGGGAGCAACGGCACCCTCGCCACCGCAGCGTCGCCCAGTCGGGGCGCCAACTCCGCGACCGACGGGGATTCGAACACCACCCGGATCGGCACCTCCACCCCGAGCGCGTTGCGGATCAACCCCACCAGCCGCGTGGCGGACAGAGAATGCCCGCCCAGGTCGAAGAAGCTGTCGTCGATCCCCACCCGTGGAAGACCGAGCACGTCACCGTACAGTGACGCCAGCGTCTCCTCCACCCGTGACCGCGGGGCCCGGAACACGCCACCGATGAAGTCCGGCGCGGGCAACGCTTTTCGGTCGAGCTTGCCGTTCACCGTCAGCGGCAATCGATCCAGCACCACCACCGCCGCGGGCACCATGAACTCCGGCAGCCGCCCGGCCACGAAACGACGAACCTCGGACGGCAGTCTGCTTGCACCGGGGTCGTTGACGTATTCGGTCATGTCACCAAGTGGTTCCCCGGGCAGGTAGACATCGGACACCGCGCCGGATGCGTGCGCGTTTTCGTGCGCCCGGGTCGTGATATCGGTGAATATCACATCCATCAGGCCCGGTGCCGGTGACCAGGTCACCGACACCGCGAACCCCAGCTCCTCACCCAAGTCGTGACAGTCCTGCGGCAACATCGCGTCCGTCCGGCTGTCCGCGTCATGCCGGGTGGGAACGTGATCGCGGTCAGCGGCAACGTCGAGAGCGTGTGTGGCCTCGACATCGGGCGCCAGTCCCCTGTGCGGTACGCCGATCACCCGCACACAGTCCGCACGGCGGCCCGTCAGGAACTTCCGCAGCGCGGTGGGATCGCCGATTCGCTGCCACGACGTCGACGGCACATCAGCCAGCGACCGGGCATTCACAGGATTCTTGCGCAGCACGACTTCGTATCTGTAACAGCTCAATTCGTTGACTGACCGGACGCGCTCGAGTTGAATGTCGACCGCGCCGATGTCGGGGATCAGCGTCGGCAACGCTGTGAAGAACTCCGGCGCGAGCAGCAACTCCTGCTCGGCCGCAATGCTCCGGCGCACCCGATCGCGTAACACCATGACGGTTGTGTCGGCATGTGCGTCGGCGATCTGCACGCCTGTCGCGAATTCCCGGAGCAACGCAAGATTCCGCACGTCACCGAGGAACAGCACGCCCCCGGGGCGCAGCAATTGCACTGCAGTGTCGATCACGTCGATCAGGTACCCCGCGTTCGGGAAGTACTGCACGACCGAGTTCAACACCACTGTGTCGAAGACGCCGAGCGGCACACCGCCGAGGTCGTCGGCGGCCTGGACCCTCAAGTGCACCCGCTCGACCCACCGGTCCTGCCGATCCGCCAACTGTGATCGCAGATCGTCGATCGTGGTGGCGGAAAAGTCGGTGCCCCAATACTCTTCGCAGTGCGGCGCCAACTGCGACAGCAGCAGCCCTGTTCCGACTCCGATCTCCAGCACCCGAGCCGGCCCGAGCTCGCGAATCCGTGCGACGGCCGCCGCGCGCCATTCCCGCATCTGCTCGAGGGCGATGGGCTTCCCGGTGTAGCTACTGTTCCACCCCCCGAAATCCTCTCCGAACGCTGCCTGGTCGAGCGGCTCACCGGCATCGGACGCGTCCCCGGAATACAGGTCGTCGTACACCCGCCGCCACTGCGAAACCAGCTCTGCCTCCCGCTCCCTGTCACGGACGAGCGCGACACCCCTGTCGAGCACGACATACCCCACCAGCTGTGCATCGGTGCCGGCAGCGGGTTCCCGGGCGATCACCGCCGCCTGCGCCACCGCAGGATGCGACATCAGTGCCGTCTCGACCTCCCCCGGTTCGACCCGGAATCCCCGCACCTGTACCTGCTCGTCCACCCGTCCGACGAAATCGAGCACGCCGTCGGACGTCCACCGCACCACGTCGCCGGACCGATACATCCGCGAACCGGGTTCGCCGAACGGGCACGCGACGAACCGTTCCGCCGTCAACCCCGGCCTTCCCACATATCCTCGGCCGACCCCGAACCCCGCGACGTACAACTCCCCCGCCGCTCCGATCGGCACCGGCACCAGTCCCGGACCCAGCACGTAAATCCGCGCGTTGCCGATAGGAGTCCCGATCGGGCTTCGACCGCCGTCGCCGACGCCTGCGGTCAACTCCAGATAGCTCACATGCACCGTGGTTTCGGTGATTCCGTACATGTTCACCAGAACCAGAGTGTTCGGACGTTCGCCCGGGAGCCAGTCGCGTAGCCGGCCCGGGTCCAATGCCTCTCCCCCGAAAACCACCATTCGCAGAACCGAATCGGGCCCACGGGAATGGTCCCTGCGTTCGGCGTCTGCGAACTCGTAGAACGCGGAGGGGGTCTGATTGAGGATCGTCACCTGCTCCCGCCGCACCAGATTCCACAACTCGGCGGGCGAGCGCACCACGTCCCAGGGCACGATCACGACTCGCCCGCCGTGCACCAATGCCCCCCACAACTCCCACACCGAGAAGTCGAAGGCCTGTGAATGACACCAGGCCCACACATCCCCATCTCCGAAACCGCACCACCGATCGGTCCCGGCAAACAACGACACCACGTTGCGGTGGGTGATGACAACCCCTTTCGGGGTGCCGGTCGAACCGGATGTATACATGACGTACGCGGTGTTGGAGGGTCTCAGCGGGGCGATCCGCTCATCGTCGGCAGGGTTGGTCACCGCTGAGATTCCCTCGGTGCCGGCGTCGTCCGGGTCCAACACGAGACAAGGAATGTCGTTGTCCGGCAACGATGCGGCGGTCGCGGTGTCGGTCAGAACCAGGAGGGGTGCGGCATCGGTGAGAATGAAAGCGGTTCGCGCGCTGGGATAGTTCGGATCGATCGGAAGATATCCGCCACCGGCCTTGAGAGTCGCAAGGAGTGCGACGATCAGTTCGGACGAACGTGGCATCGCGACGGCCACGATGGATTCGGGGCCCACACCGCACGCGATGAGATACCGCGCCAACCGATTCGCCCGGTCATTGACGTCTCGATAGGTCCAGTGCCGATCGCCGAGAGTCAGCGCCACCGCGTCGGGTGTCGCGGCGGCCCGCTGTTCGACCAGGCCGGGAAGGGTGGCCTGGGGAACCGGTACCGTCGTGTCGTTCCAGGTCCGCAGTACCAGTTCGCGTTCGGTGGGTCGGAGGAAGTCGTATTGCTCTGTCCGGCCTGCCGGATCGGCGACGACCGCACGAACGAAAGCCATCAGCAGATCCGCATAGAGCCTGACGTCCTCACTGCTGTGCAGCGCGCCGTTCGCGTCGATCTCGATGTGCATGCCTGCACTGTTGCGTCCGCCGTAGTAGATCGAAATCGAAAGGTCGTCCACGGGGCCGAACGACACGCCGCGCATGGATGCCGGGTTGCCGGCAAAGTCGATCGAATCGAAGAACGGGATGATATTCAGAATCGGACCGAACCGATTCTCCATGGATCCGGACAATCCTCTGTCTCGTCTTATGTCAGAACCCTGGTAACGGGAATGACGCAAAACGGAACGAATCGCGGTACCCACGTCGTGCGCGACTGCGGCGAAAAGCGACCGCGGGGGGATCTCCACCCGGAAGGGCACCCAATTCGATACCAGCCCCGGGGTTCGCCGGGCGGCACCGACTCGATTGGCGACGGCCAATCGCATCATGAATTCCGACGTACCCGACAGCCGGTGGAAGAGTCCGGCTACCGCTGCCGCCAGGAAGCCCGGCACCGGTGTCCCGATCGATTCTGCCGCCGTGAGCAATCGCGCGGTCTCATCGTCCGACACCGTCAGGCTGTGATGCACAGTCACGGGAACCGGCGAACTCGGATGCCGTGGCAGTCGCAGTGGTTCGGGCAAGGCAGCGGTGTAGTTTCGCCAGAACTCCTTGTCGCGGGCGAATCGATCGGACTGCCGGTAGCGGGCATCTTCGTCGACAATCAGTCCCGGTCCGCCGAATCCGGATTCAGGGATCGGTCTTCCCGCCTTCAGCGCTGTGTAGATTTCACCGATTCGACGCGCGAGAATCGCGACGCCGAACCCGTCCATCACGATGTGGTGGCAGACGGCGCACAGGAAGAATCGCGCGCCGTGAACCTTGATCAAGCCTGCTCGATACAGCGCATCATGTTCCAGATCGAAGGGCACGGCGCAGACCTCTGCCATCGACGCTTTCGCCGCCGATTCGGGGTCTGCCGCAGCACTGACATCGACGAAGAACGGTTTCCACGAGTTCGAATCCCGCGCGACCTGGCGTGGGCCGTCCCCGTCCTCGACGAAATTCACCAGTACCGAACGGGCCTCTTTCGCCACTCGCCGCAGCGCGGCTTCCATCACCGGAGGGTCGATGTCACCGGAAATATCGAGATACGCTGCAATATTGTTCGAAAGGCCAGGCGCCAACCTCTGCGCCAGCCAGAGCGCCTCCTGGGCGGACGAAACCCGAAATGAGTTCATCGCGACCATGATGTGCCCTCCCGAACGGCGGTAGGGATTTCGCCCGGTGGCGACAGCAATCCAGGGAGTGGTGACTCCGTCGAGGCGCCATGCTCTCACTCGCGCGAGAGCATGGCGGCTGCTTCGCGTTCGAGGTCGACGTAGGGTTCACCGCTGACGTCGACTGCCACCCGGTTCAGGGTGCCGCCGGTGAACGCCCACGGCGCGGTGCCGGGATAGTCGTCGGTGACGGGTTCCCCGGTGTCGCGGCCGGCACTGAGGCCCTCGCCGGCGATGCTGAACTTGCCGGGCTGAGTTCGGATCCTGCCCTCGCCGACCTGGCGGTCCCCGTAGTACAGGGTCAGCACCCCGTGAGCGGTGCCGGGCGGATCCTCACCGTCCTTGTCGAACGAGGCGGCCAGGAGCAGGTTCTCGCCGGTCGGCAGATCCTCGGTGGCGCTGATCCGCTGTTCCTCGCTGCCGAGGAAGTTGTAGACGTAATGCAGGCGGTTGTCCTTGACGTACAGGGCGTGCCCACCGAAGCGGCTGCCGTGTGCGAACAGCACACCGGACGCCCCGGGTTCGCGGAGATCGACCAGCGCGCCGATCGAGTAGGAGCGGTTTCGGATGTTGACCGCCACCGACTCGGGCACCTCGGCACCGCCCGCCCGGTAGACGTAGCGGTTGCGCGGCGCCGCGAGCTGGGGGCGGGGGGTGGTGAAGATCTCGACCGCCGAGCGGTCGTCGAGGGGCAGCGCCTGGTTGGCGCCGGCCTCGTGGAACCACAGGCCGATCAGCTCGGCGAGCCGCCCGGGCTCGTCGGCGGCGAGGTCCCGCAGCTCGGCGCGGTCCACGTCGGTGTGGTAGAGCTCCCACGAGTCCTCGGGGAACCGGCCCCAGCCACTGATCGCCGGATGGGTGCTCACGGCCTTCCAACCGTCGTGCCAGATGCCCCGGGTGCCGAGCATCGAGTAGAACTGGGTGTGCTTCGCCGTCGGAATGGTGGCCGCATCGAAGCTGTACCGCATGCTCACGCCCTGCAGCGGGTGCTGGGTGTAACCCTTCACGGTGTCGGGCAGTTCGATCCCCATGCAGTCCAGCACGGTCGGGACGAGATCGATGGCGTGGTGATATTGGTCGCGGGTCTCGCCACGGGCGGCGATCCCGGCGGGCCACGAGATGATGCACGGGTCGCAGGTGCCGCCGTTGAACGAATACCTCTTCCACATCTTGAACGGGGCGTTGAAGCCCATCGCCCACCCGTTCGGGTAGTGGTTGTAGGTTCTGGTGCTGCCGAGCTCGTCGAGCATCTTCATGTTCTCGGCCATGTCGTCCGGCACACTGTTGGCGACCTTGTTCTCGTTGACCGAACCGTTGGGGCCGCCCTCACCGCTGGCGCCGTTGTCGGAGACCAGCATGACAATGGTGTTGTCGAGCTGTTCGATCTCCTCGAGGTAGCCCATCAGGCGCCCGATCTGGTCGTCGCAGTGAGACAGGAACCCCGCGTACACCTCGGCCATTCGGGCGAAGAGCCGTTTCTCGTCGGCGGAGAGGGTGTCCCAGGGTCGGGTGAAGTCGAGCGGCGGGAACGGTTGCCCGTCGGGTCCGGTGCGCGTGTCGGGGGTCCCGATCGGGTTCAGCGGGGGAAGTTCGGTGTTCTGGGGTACCAGGCCCATTTCCTTCTGCCGGGCCAGGGTCTGCTCGCGCAAGGCCTCGTAGCCTTCGTCGAACCGGCCCCGGTAGCGGTCGGCCCACTCCTGGGGCACCTGGTGTGGTGCGTGCGCGCAGCCGGGCGCGTAGTACAGGAACACCGGACGGTCGGGGGCGATCGCCTTGACGTCGTCGAGGTATTGGATGGCCTTGTCGGTGATGTCGACGCTGAAGTGGTAGCCCTCCTCCGGAGTGGCCGGTTGCTGCACGGGGTGGTTGTCGTGGACCAGATCGGGATACCACTGGTTGGTCTCCGCCCCGAGGAAGCCGTAGAAGCGTTCGAAACCACGGCCGACGGGCCAATTGCGCTTGGTGGAGGCGAGGTTCATCTCGTCCTCGGCACACAGATGCCACTTTCCGACCATCGCCGTGCTGAACCCCTGCTCGACCAGGACCTCGGCGAGGGTCGCGCACTCCGGCGGGATGTGTCCGTTGCCGCCGGGAAAACCGACCGCGGCCTCACTGATACAGGCCATCCCGTTGGTGGTGTGATTGCGGCCGGTCAGCAGGCAGGACCGGGTCGGGGAGCACAGGGCCGTGGTGTGCCATTGACCGTAGCGCAGCCCGTTGGCGGCGATCTTGTCGATGTTCGGCGTCTCGATCGGCCCGCCGTAACAGCCCAGGGCACCGAACCCGACGTCGTCGAGGACGATGTACAGCACGTTCGGTGAGCCTGGCGGGGCCTTCGGTTGCTCGTACGGTCCCCAGTCCGGGACAGAGTCACGAATATCGAGATTGACGACACCTCTGAACGGCTTGGCCATGATGTGCTCCTCGAATGAGATCCCACTCACTTCCACCCAAGCACTACCGGCAGGTGGATGGCTAGAGGTACCGGCCGGAAAATCCGCTCCGCTCGCCACACGTGGAACCCGGCCGCCGAACCGAACCGTCTTTTTGTCGGCACACGCTGCGCCGGAACGGAATTCCCCTAGCTGCGGCCGCGGGCGGCCAGCGCGTTGACGAACACGTTGGCGATGTCGGCGGGATCCTTCGCGACGTAGCTCGACCCTCCGGTCACCCGCGAGATCTCGGCAAGCGTGGCCGCGTCGGCGTCGTCGGTGATGCCGATGGTCACGATGATGACGGGCCGGGCCGGGTCCATCTCACGCTCCAGGATGCTCAGGAGCTGTTCCTTCGTGATCGAGTCCGGGTCCTCGTTGGCGCCGTCGGTCAGGATGATCACACTGTTCACTGCGCGCGGGTCGTACGTGTCCTGCACCGTCCGGAACGCGGCGAGCGTCGTGTCGTACAGGCCGGTGCCGCCGCCGATCAGCCCCTCGACCTTTCCCGCCTGCTGGGCCATCAGCGCACGCTGCGTGAGTCCGTCCACCACGGTGTCGTAGCGGCGGATCGGGACCAGCTCCTGGTAGTCCTGCGGTCCCCCGCCGAGCCCCTGCGAGAACGCCCACAACCCGGCGGACACGCTGTCCGGGAACATCGCGTTGCCTGCGAGGGCGGCATCGACCGTCAGATCCATGCGCGACCGGTCGCCGGCCGGGGTCTCCATCGACCCCGACACGTCGATCGCGACGAGTGTGCGGATCGGCAGTGCCATCATCGCCCACCCGCCCAGGGCGTCCTGCAACGGCGACTCGTCGTCGAGCGCGAGCTTGGTGATCCTGCCGACGCCGCGGCCGTCGGCCGGTGGACTTCCGTCCGGTCCGCGGAATCCGTGCTCGGCGAGCACCGCGCGGGCCTCCTCGCCGCCGAGGACTGCGGCGACGGCGCGTGCCACCTGGGTGGCCTTGTAGTGCCGGTCCGGGGCAGGCGACGTGACGACGAGCGGGAAGTTCATGAAGTTGCTGCCCGTCGGGGGCACCGTCGCGGCGAGCGTGCGGGCGCCGTCACCGTCGGTGAATTCGAGCACGGACTGTTCGGTGGCGACGGCGACTCCGCCGTTGTCGACGACACCCTGGAGCATCTCCTCGCCGACGGGTTCGTCCGCGGTGCGCGCGCTTTCCTCCTGCGCGAGCGGAACCAGCGCGGCCCGCACCGTCCCCGCGGACACGGGGTCGGCCTGGCCCTCGGCGAGTGCCGCGTTGATCGGCGCCTGCGCGACCCCGGTCACGAGGGGGTTGCCCAGCTGGATGTCCTTGATTTGCAGGGCGGCGAGCCACGTCGGCGACGTGGGGGCGTCCTCCTCGCGGGAGGCCAGCACGACGGGCGAGGACGCGATCGACCCCGTCATGACCTCGACCGGTCCGGCCGCGGTGAGTGCCGCCTTGCCCACCCAGGCGCCGCTGTCGGGGATCCAGAGATCCGGGGCGTCGGTTCCCTTGCCGAGCCGTCCCGCGATGTCGCCGGACGTCGCGGCGCCGACGGCGACGTTCGCGCAGCCCAGGTCGGTGCGCTTCGCTTCGCCGAGGATGCCGCCGAGGGCGGGAGCGATGCTCGGGTCGGCGGCGAGGGTGTAGTCGGTGACCTGGTCGCACTCGTCCGGCCAGGAGCGCACCGCCTGAACGACGACCACGACGGAGGCCACGAGCCCGATCACGGCGGCAGCGCACACCGCGTAGAAGGCGGGTGAGCGCCCCTCCCGCTCCGGCCCCGCGCTCGAATGACGCCCTCCGGCCATCGCCTGCCCCCTCTAACAGTTCGGTCACGAGACGACCACCGTCGCACCGGACCGAATATGATCCGGCCCACATCGTAGCGAACGGTGCGCGGTACGACTTTGTGCTGGTGACGGGGATGATCCGTCCAGCCGCGCGAGCGGACCGGTCAGCGATCGGGTTGCTCGACCTCGAGCCGGCGTGCCACGAGCGCGGCCTGGATCCGCCGGAGCCCGGAGGGCCGGGTCGGATCGCAGCCCGTCAGCTGCGCCACCCGTTTGAGCCGGTAGTGCACCGTATTGGTGTGCAGGTGCATCTGCTTCGCGGTGCGCTGCCGATTCAGATCGTGGCCGATGTGCACCTCGAGCGTCTCGATCAGTTCGGGCGAGCCCTGCAGCGGTTCGAGGAGCCGAGCCAGGTGGGTCCTGCCCGGCCCCGGCCGGGTGAGCTGGTATTCGAGCGCCAGATCGTCCATCTCGTAGAGGCCCGGCTCCAGGGCCAGCTGATCGGCGAGGTCGAGGAGTTCGTGGACCTGGTCCGCCGCCGCGGGGATACCGGCAGTCCGGACCCGGGTCGCCGTGGCGGTGAGGGGAACCCCGGCGGCCGCTTCGATCCGGTCGAGCAGGGAGACCATCCACGCCCGCTCCGGCGAGCCCGGAAGCAACAGCGTTCCGCCGTCCGGGCTCATTGAACACAGCGCCGCCCCACCCGCGGCGTCCGCCAGCTCGATCTGCAACCGGCGCAGCTTCTGCCGGGCGACGACGGCCTTGCGCCGGTGGGTCACGGCCTCGGTGGGATGCGACGGAATCGACAGCCCCAGCACCACGTACTCGTCGGCCAGCTCCACACCTGCGTGCCGGGCCGCCGTCGCCGCCTTTCGGCCGCTGAGCAGCGCCGTGACGAGATTGACTGCGGCGCCGTCGCGTTCGCTGTTGACCGCTTCAAGTTCCTCCACGTAGCTGGTCGTGGCGGCGACCGTCACGCATTCGAGGAGGGTGAACATCACCTTCTGGATGACCAGGAGTTCGGGCAGGTCTTCCTCGCGGGCGTTCGAGGCGACGAGGTCGCCGGCCTCGCGGATGCCTTCGTGGAGGATGCGGAGCACGAGTTTCAGCGGGAACCCCTCGCGGGCCCAGCGCGCGGAACTGTTGCGCACCTCCGCGAGGTCCTCGTCCGTCGGGCTGATGCCCTCGTCGAGCATCTGGATGCCGAGACCGAGGCAGACGATCGTGAAATCCATGACGTCGCTCTGCAGTTGTTCACCGGGCAGCGAACCGCACGGGGTGACGTTGTCGGCGAAGTGGCGGACCAGTTTCTGCGCGACGGTCAGCGTGTCGCGCAGCGGGGCGGACGCGGGCCTGCCGTCGACGAGGATCTGCGAACCCGCCCCCGGACTGTGATTCGTCATAGATCTGACCGCTTCCATATGTGGATGACACCGAACTCCCGCATCATCGACATCACGCACACATAACGAGGGTCCGCTTCTGTCACCGTTCTATCACGACAGCGCCCTGTCCAGGGCGAATACCGGCACCACAGCCGATGGTCGGTCAGTTCTCCTCGGCGACCCGGACGACCAGCTTGCCGAAGTTGCTGCCCCGGAGGAGCCCGATGAACGCCGCGGGCGCATTCTCGAGCCCGTCGACGATGTCCTCGCGGTAGGCGAATCGGCCCTCCCGGATCCACTCGGACACGTCGCGCTGGAAGTCCGCGTACATCTTTGAGACGAACTCGCTCTGGATGAACCCGCGGATGGTGAGGCTCTTGACGAGCACCCGGGAAAAGAACCCGGGCAGCCGATCCGGCCCCTCGGGGGCCTCGGTGTCGTTGTACTGCGCGATCAGGCCGCACACGGGAACGCGCGCGTACAGGTTGAGCAGCGGCAGCACCGCCGCGGCCACCGCACCGCCGACGTTCTCGAAGTAGACGTCGATGCCGTCGGGGCACGCGGCGCGCAGCTCCTCTGCGAAGTTCGGAGACCGGTGGTCGACGGCGGCGTCGAATCCGAGTTCGTCCAGCAGGTAGGCGCACTTCTCCGGTCCGCCTGCGATCCCGACCGCCCGGGCGCCCTTCCGTTTCGCGATCTGTCCCACGGCCGAGCCGACCGGACCGCTGGCCGCCGCGACGACCACCGTCTCGCCCGCTTTCGGTTGCCCGATCTTCAGCAGGCCGGAGTACGCGGTGAAGCCGGGCATGCCGAGCACTCCGACCGCGGTCGACAACGGCGCGGCGTCGCGGTCGAGTGCGCGGAGGTGGTTGCCGTCGACCACGGCGTGCGACTGCCATCCCGCGTACCCGAGAACGTAGTCACCGGTCGCGAAATCCGGGTGCCGGGAGTCGACGACCTGCCCGACGGTGCCACCGACCATGACCTCGTCGATCTCGACCGGGTCGGCGTACGACTCGGCGGCACTCATCCGGCCGCGCATGTACGGGTCGAGCGACAGGTAGATGACGCGGATCAGCACCTGGCCTTCGGCGGGGTCGGGGAGATTCACCGCCTCGAGCCGGAAGTTGTCGGCGGTCGGCTCGCCGTCCGGCCGGGAGGCGAGGACGATCCGGGTGCTCTGAACGATGCTCTCGACACTCACTGTGCGCCTGCCAATCCGTGTTGGGCCGGTATCGCCCGCCACCTTACCGATTTCAGAACAGCTGCTTCTTCTGCACCTTGCCCATCGCGTTGCGGGGAAGCGACTCGACGACGCGAATCTCGCGGGGCCGCTTGTGCACCGACAGTTCGGTGGCGACGTGATCGATCAGCGCGGCCTCCGACACGTCGTCCCCCACCACGAACGCCACGAGCCGCTGACCGAGGTCCGGGTCGGGGAGGCCGACGACCGCCGCCTCCCGCACGCTGGGGTGGCCGAGGAGGGACGTCTCCACCTCACCGGCCCCGACGCGGAATCCACCCGATTTGATCAGGTCCGTGGATTCGCGGCCGACGATGCGGTGGAACCCGCCCTGGTCGATGACGGCGACGTCACCGGTCTTGAAGAAGCCGTCGTCCGTGAAGGATTCGGCGGTCGCGTCGGGCCTGCCGAGGTAGCCGTCGAACAGCATGGGCCCCCGCACCTGCAGACCGCCGATGGATTCGCCGTCGTGGGGGACGTCGCCACCGCGCTCGTCGCGCAGCCGGGTCTCGACGCCGCGGACCGGCACACCGACCCACCCCGGACGACGCTCGCCGTCGGCCCGGGTGCTGAGCGTGAGCATCGTCTCGCTCATGCCGTACCGCTCGACGAGTGCGAGCCCGGTCAGCTCCTGCACCTTCTCGAACACCGGGACGGGCAGCGGGGCGCTCCCCGACACCAGCAGTCGCGCACCCGACAGCGCCCGCGCCGACTCGGGGTCGCCGGCGATACGACTCCACACCGTGGGGACACCGAAGTACATCGTTCCCCGTGCCGCCGCGTAGGCCGCCGGGGTGGGTTTGACCGTGTGGACGAGCCTGCTGCCGATACGCAACGGTCCCAGCACACCGAGGATGAGCCCGTGGATGTGGAACAGCGGAAGTCCTTGCACCAGAGTGTCGTTGCGGGTCCACTGCCAGGCGTCCGTGAGGGCGTCGAGACCGGCGGCAATGGCCTTCCTGCTGATCAGGACCCCCTTGGGCGGTCCCGTGGTACCGGACGTGTAGAGCACGAACGCGATGCTCGACTCGGGCGGTTCGGGGTAGCTGTGCCACGACCGGGCGTGGACACGCACCGGCACGACGGGCAGGCCCGCAGCGTCCGGCGGCGCCTCACCGAGCCACGCCTGCGCACCGGAATCGCGCAGGATGTGCTCGAGTTCGGCGGGTCCGGAATCGGGTGGCACCGGCACCGCGGTCACACCCGCGATGAGGCAGCCCACAACGGCGAGGACCGTGGTCACAGTGGGGGTGGCGAGAATCGCGACCCGATCCGCGCGTGCCACCCGTTCGGCCACGGACGTCGCCGCGCCGAGCACGTCGCCGCGGGACAGGGTGGTGTCGCCGATCCGGATGGCGTCGGGAATGTCGTCGCCCTGGGCGACGGCCAGAGGATTCAGAGATCGCAGCAGCACATCGACAGCTTCTCACAGGGCCCGGAGGCGGTCCGGTGGGTCTCCCGGAGGCGGACTGACCGTGGCGAGTGCCGCACCCAGCAGGGCCCCGGTCAGGACGGCCAGCCCGTGGGCGTCGTCGACCACCACCAGCAGGACCCCGGCGAGCACGATGCCCCCGCTCGCGGCGAGGACCCACCACTCCTTGGACTGCATCACCACCAACCCCGCGAACGACGCGGCCAGCGCGAGCGTGGCGCCCGAGTTGCCCGCGCCGGGCGACGGGAACAGGAACGCGGTGAACAGGCCGAAGATGATCTGGCTCGCCACGAACAGCAGTACCGCCCGGACCCCACCCCACACCCGCACCGCGAGCGGCGCCACCCACGCGAGGACGAGCAGGTTCACCACGGTTCCGGCCACTCCCCCGTCCTGCACCGCGACCGACGTGAAGATCCGCCACCACTGGTGGTCCCGGATCTGGTCGGGGTCACGCTCGAGGGCGTCGAGGACGGCGGGAACGACGATCTGCAGCAGTGACGGCACGGCGATCAGCAGCCACAGCACCACCGCGGTGCGCGGCGGACGGGTGAGCCGCATCTCGCCGATGCGCCCCTCGCCGATCTGCACCGATGCGATCAGCGAGGCGAGTACGAGAACGACGGCGAAGAGGACCGCGCTGATCCATCCCGCGCCTGAAGTCGTCACCGCGAAACTCTACAACGACGCACCCGCAGCGGAACCGGTCAGCGGCCGCGCCGGTCAGTCCTTGGTGACCACCGAGCGCAGGAAGAACCGCAGGTTCGAGGGACGCTCGGCCAGTCGCCGCATGAAGTACGCGTACCACTGGCTTCCGTACGGAACGTACACCCGAACCTGCTTGTCCTGGTTAGCGAGCCGACGCTGCTCGACGTCCCGGATCCCGAACAGCATCTGGTGCTCGTAGGCGTCCGCGGCGCGGCCGGTGCGCCCGACCAGCGGGGCGACCGCGTCGATGACGGCCGGGTCGTGCGAGGCCACCATCGGGTACCCGTCGCCCTCCATGAGGATCGTCAGGCAACGCACATACGAGGCGTCCACGGCGGCGCGGTCCTTGAATGCCACGGATTCGGGTTCCCGGTACGCCCCCTTGCAGAGCCGGACCCGCGAACCGGGGCCCGCGAGGGCTCGGCAGTCGTCCTCGGTGCGGCGCAGGTACGACTGCACCACGGCACCGAGCCAGGGGAAGTCGGTGCGGAGTTCGCGGACGATCGCGAGCGTCGAATCGGTGGTCGTGTGGTCCTCGGCGTCCACGGTCACCCACACCCCGGCCGCCTCGGCTGCGGCGCAGATCGTGCGGGCGTTGTCGGTGGCGATCCGTTTGCCGTCGCCGGCGAGCGCCTGCCCGAGCGCCGACAACTTCATCGACACCTCGAGCCGGCGGACCCCCGACGTCCTGTCCGCCGCCTCCGGCAGGGCACCGAGATCGGCGACGAGCGCCAGGTACTCGTCGACCGTCACCTGCGCGCCCGCCGCGTCACGGGTGTCCTCACCGAGGAAGTCGATCGACACCGATCGGCCCGAATCGAGGATCTCCCGAACGGACGCCAGCGCCGACTCCCGGCTCTCGCCCGCCACGAAGCGGTCGACCAGTTTCCGGGTGACCGGGGCACCGGTGACGGCGCGTTTGACGCGCGACGACCGGGCCGCCGCGAGGATCGCCGGGCGAAGCGGATTCGCCAGAACCGTCGGCGCTTTCATTCCGACCCCATGTGCGGATATCGGTAATCGGTGGCGGGGACGAAAGTCTCCTTGATGGTGCGGGCCGACACCCAGCGCAGCAGGTTGAGTTTGGACCCGGCCTTGTCATTGGTGCCGGACGCGCGGGCCCCACCGAACGGTTGCTGCCCGACGACGGCACCGGTCGGCTTGTCGTTGACGTAGAAGTTTCCGGCGGTGAACCGCAGAGCCGCCGTCGCCTGCTCGACGGCCTGCCGGTCGTCGGCGATCACCGCACCGGTCAGCGCGTACGGGGCCGCCGAGTCGACCTTGGCGAGCACGTCGGTGAACGCGTTCGGGGCCGAGTCGTCGTACACGTGCACCGTCAGGATCGGGCCGAAGTACTCGGTGGTCATCGCCTCGTCGTCGGGGTCGTCCGCGAGGAGCACGGTGGGACGGACAAAGTAGCCGACGCTGTCGTCGTACTTGCCGCCGACGGCGATCTCGAGGCCTGCCGCGCCGCGGGCGCGTTCGATGGCCGCGACGTTCTTGTCGTAGGCGCGCCGGTCGATGAGGGCACCGCCGAAGTTCTCCAGGTCGGTCACGTCCCCGTAGGTGAGGGCGTCGACTTCCGCGGTGAACGTGTCCCGCATCCGCCGCCACAGCGACTTCGGGACGTAGGCACGGGAGGCTGCGGAACACTTCTGGCCCTGGTATTCGAATGCGCCGCGGATCAGCGCCGTCCGCAGCACGTCCTCGTCGGCCGAGGCGTGCGCGACCACGAAGTCCTTGCCGCCGGTCTCCCCCACCAGCCGGGGGTAGCCCGCGTACTTCCCGATGTTCGCGCCCACCTCGCTCCAGAGGTGCTGGAACGTGCGGGTCGAACCCGTGAAGTGGATTCCTGCGAGCCGGGGGTCGCTCAGCAGCACCTCCGACACCGCCTGCCCGCTGCCGGTGAGCAGATTGATCACGCCCGGGGGCATGCCCGCCGCTTCGAGCAGTTTGATCGTCCAGTACGCGGCGACCGTCTGCGTCGACGACGGCTTCCAGATCACCGTGTTGCCCATCAGCGCGGGCGCGGTCGGCAGATTGCCGGCGATCGCGCTGAAGTTGAACGGAGTGATGGCGTAGACGAAGCCCTCGAGCGGACGGTATTCGAGCCGGTTCCACACACCGGGCGAGGAGATCGGCTGGTCGGCGAGGATCTGGCGGGCGAAGTGAACGTTGAAGCGCCAGAAGTCGATCAGCTCGCACGGCGCGTCGATCTCCGCCTGCTGGACCGACTTCGACTGCCCGAGCATCGTCGCCGCGGCGAGCGTCTCGCGCCACGGCCCGGACAGCAGGTCGGCGGCACGCAGGATCACGGCGGCCCGGTCGTCGAACGACAGCGCCCGCCAGTCCGGTGCCGCGGCCGTGGCCGCCTCGATCGCCGCCGACGCGTCGTCGTGGGTGGCGCTGCGCAGCGTGCCGAGCACGGCGGCGTGCCGATGGGGTTGCACGACGTCGACGCGGTCGCCGTTGCCGTGACGGTGTTTGCCACCGATCACGTGCGGGATGTCGACGGGATTGGTGGCGATGTCGGTGAGCGCGGATTGCACTCGGGAACGTTCGGGACTGCCCGGCGCGTACGTGTGGACCGGCTCGTTGGTGGGCACCGGAACCTGGGTGATGGCGTCCATGCTGCCTGCCTCCTGCCCTCAGATCGTGTGAGGAACTGTGACCGGGAACCGCGGCCGGACGGGGACACCCGTCCGAACGGAACCCTCGAGCCCAGGTTAGCTCTGGATGGGGGTACCCATCCGGTTTTGACGCGCCGACGGGCTGGCTAGCATCGGCGCATGGCCGAACGGAACCGCGTGTCACCCCGATCCGACATCGTCGCGATTCCACTGCGCGGCCGGTTCATGGGCAATCGGGGCTGCCTGCACCGCGGGCACTCCGTGGTGCGCAATCATTCCGGCAAACGGTGGATCATCTGCGTCACCGACTACCCGGCGCGCACGGTCCCGCAGTGGAGCGAGGGCCACTACACGGTGCTGTTCTTCCACGACGAGGCGGTGGCGCTGGCCGCCGGGCACCGGCCGTGCGCCCTCTGCAGGCGCGAGCGGTACAACGACTTTCGCGCCGCGTGGCGGTCCGCGAACGGGGGCGGCCTGCCGAGCGCCGACGAGATGGACGCCCGGTTGCACGGGGAACGACTGGACGGGTCCCGTCAGCGAACGCACCGGGCCGCGTGGTCGTCGTTGCCCCGCGGCGCCTTCGTGCTGTTCGACGACGGACCTGCGGTCGTGCTCGACGACACCGTCGTCCCGTGGTCGGCCGACGGATACGGGACGCCGTCGAACCGGCCGACCGGCACCGCCACGGTCCTGACACCGCCGTCCACCGTCGCCGTCCTCGCGGCCGGCTACCGCCCGGACATCGCCTAGCTCTCCACGTCGCGTGCGTTCGCGACGAGCTGGTGGGCGTCCTGGTCGGTGGCGCCGAGCCCGAAGCTGATGATGCGTTCCGGGCGGATGCGGATGGTCGGGCCGCCGAGGCCGTTCGCCTGGGCGGCGTCGGCGTCGAGGGCCTCGGCGCGCCCGCGGATTTCGACGCAGCGGACCCGCCACGGGTCGACGGACGGCACGTCGTCCACGACGAACGCCACCTTCCCGTTGTCGGCGACGTTGCGGAACTTGCGGCTCGCGGCCATGTTGTAGCCCTGGATGTCGATCGTCGACGTGTCGGGGTTGTAGTGGAAGCCGACGGGACTGACCTGCAAGGTTCCGCCCGGTTGCACCGTGGCGAGCCTGCCGATGCGCTGTGATGCCAGATAGTCGAGTTCCTGCTCGGTAAAGGACATGAGGCCAGGCTAGAACCTCAACGGTGCTCGAGGTCAAGGTTTCCGGGACTCTTCTCAGCCGAGATTGTCGAGTGCGTGCCGGGCCTTCTCGACCCGCCGCTCCGCCGCCTCCAGTTCGCGTTCTCCCCGGCGCACCGCCTCCGCCGAGGCCTTCTCCGCGTTCCGGGTGAACTGCCGCTCCTGCTCGGCGTGTTCGAGTTCGCCGCGCAGTTCCTCGATCCGGTGGTCGATCTCGGTCAGCGTGGATCGCGCCTGCCCGAGTTCGATGTTCGCGTCGTCCAGCGCGCCGCGGATCTCGTCGGCCCCGGACGTGGCGTCCGCCAGTTCCGCCTCGGCCGCCGCGCGTGCGGCGTCGAGATCACGCTCCTGCGATTTCTTCGCCTTCTTCGGCTTTTCGGCCGGCGGCGTGGAGGCAGGCTCGGATTTCGGCGGCTTCTTCGCCGTCTTTCCCTGGACGACGGTGAGTCCGGCAGGCCCGAAACCACTGTAGGTCGCCGCCGTCACCACCCGACCGCGCCGCACCTGCTCGGCGGTGTCGGCGTCGGCGAGGGCGGCGTGCAGCGTCTGGCCGACATCGCGCAGCGCGTCCTCGCCGACGGTCCGGCCCCGGTCGGCGGCGAGCTCACCCGCCTTGCGCGCCAACGCCCGGACCACCTGCTGTCGCTGCGTCGTCAGCCGCCGAAGGTCCGGGCCGGACAGGTGCCGCTGCGCATCGCGGAGGGCGTCGCCGAGGGCGAGGAGCGCACCCACCTCGTCGGGTAGTTCGCGGGCGAGCAGGTTGACGAGCCAGCCGACGACCGTCGGCTTCCGCAGTTTCCCGATCTCGGTGGCCAGTGCGCGGTCCTTGTTGTCCCGCGCCGCCGTCACCTGCGCCGTGCGCGCCTCGACGAACTCACCGGGGTCGAGGCCGTACAGTTCGTCGGCGACGTCGTCGAGGGTCACGGCACCATACTTTCACCGCGACCGTCCCGGCCGGGCCGACTCGGGTCAGGCCAGTCGTTCCGCTGCGGCCGCGATGCGTTCGTCGTCGGCCGTGAGCGCGATCCGCACGTGGGTGCCGCCGCCGGGACCGTAGAACTCCCCCGGCGCCACGAGAATGCCCCGCTCGGCGAACCACTCGACGGTGTCCCGGCAGGCTTCGCCGCGGGTCGCCCACAGGTACAGCCCGGCCTCGGAATCGTCGACGGTGAATCCGGCGCCGCGCACCGCGGCGAGAAGGATCTCGCGGCGCCGGCGGTACCGCTCACGCTGCTCGTTCTCGTGGTCGTCGTCGCTGAGCGCGGCGGTCATCGCCGACTGGATCGGCAACGGCACCATCATGCCCGCATGCTTGCGGACCTCGAGGAGTTCGGCGACCAACGCCGGGTCACCGGTGACGAAGCCCGCGCGGTAGCTCGCGAGGTTGGACGTCTTCGACAGCGAGTGCACCGCGAGGAGACCGGTGAGATCGCCGTCGTTCACCCGCTCGTCGAGGATGGAGAGGGCTTCCCCTTCCCAGGTCAACCCCAGGTAGCACTCGTCGGACGCCACGATGGCGCCCCGGCTGCGCGCCCAGTCGACCACCTTCCGCAGGTGGTCGAGGCCGAGCACCTTGCCGGTGGGATTGGACGGCGAGTTCACGAAGATCAGCGACGCGCCCTCGGGACCGAGGCGGTTCAGACCGTCGGCGCGGATCACCCGCGCACCCGCGAGGAGCGCACCCACCTCGTAGGTGGGGTACGCGAGTTCCGGAATGACCACGAGGTCGTCGGCGCCGAGCCCGAGAAGGCGTGGCAGCCAGGCGATGAGCTCCTTCGTGCCGATCGCGGGCAGCACCGCCGCCGGGTCGATGCCGGTGATTCCGTAGCGGCGGCGCAGCGCCTCGACCGCGGCGTTGCGGAGTTCGTCCGTGCCGTGCGTCGTCGGATATCCCGGCACCGCGGCGACCGCGGTCAGCGCCTCCTGGATGATCGGGGCCACCGGATCGACCGGGGTTCCCACCGACAGGTTGACGATGCCACCCGGGTGGGCGAAGGCCTTCGCCTTCGCCGACTCGAGCGAGTCCCACGGAAAGTCGGGAAGTGCTGCGGCTACCGGGATACGAGGCACCTCTAGTCCTCGCCCATGGGGGGCAGCGCCTTGACGAACGGCGGGTCGTAGTCGACCTTGCCCAGCTTCGCCGCTCCGCCGGGGGAACCGAGGTCGTCGAAGAAGTCGACGTTCGCGGCAATGTAGCCGTTCCACTGGTCCGGGACGTCGTCTTCGTAGAAGATGGCTTCGACGGGGCAGACGGGTTCACAGGCGCCGCAGTCCACGCATTCGTCCGGATGGATGTAGAGCATCCGCCCGCCCTCGTAGATGCAGTCGACAGGGCATTCCTCGATACACGCCTTGTCCAGCACATCCACGCACGGTTCAGCAATCGTGTAGGGCACTGCCGCTCTCCCTGCCTTTCTGACACGAGTAAGCACGAGGTACGGGCCGCTTGTACCTCGCGGAAGAAATCATTATCGCCTGCCCGGCGGACCCCTTTGCGGTGAGGGTTACCTGACCCGGCGGACCGCCGCGGGCAGCGACGCCCGGGCCGCGATCCGTTTCTCGGCCTGTTTCACGGCTCTCACCAGCGCACCCCGTTCGCCGAGATACCCGGCCACCACACCGACCACCGGAATGTTCCCCAGCAGCGCGTAGGTCCCGCCCGGTTGCGGGCGCTTGTCGAGTTCGTCACTGAGCACCCGCACCGTGCCCGCGGTGCGCCACAGCGCGCCGATCAGTCCGAACGGGCGCCACACCGATGCACCCTGCGCCGAAGCGGATGGCGGCGTCGCGCCGGCGAGCACCGCGGACGCGTCCGTCTCACGCCGGCAGAGCACGGACGCCAGCAAGTCCACCTGCTCGGACCGGTTCGTGACGCCGTGCTCCCGGGCCACTGCGACGAGCACGACGGCCTGATTCGCAAATCCGAGCACGTCCTGGATCGGGAGCCGGTTGAGGAGCACACCGAACATGCCCGGGGACGCGACCGCGATCGTGTTCAGCGCGCCGATCCGCGTCACCCACCACCGTGCCCGCTCGTCGTCGCTCGCCTTCTCCCACGACGCCGTCCCCGGGAACCGCACGGTGTCGAGCACCCAGGCGACGCCGTCGAGCAGCGCCTCCGCGGCGCCCCGTTCCGCCGCTGTCGGGGTGAACGTCCGGCCCTTGATGCCGAACGGATCCGTGAGGGCCAGATCGAGCACGGGGTTGATGCCCCGCGCGGCGCGATCCAGAATGCCGACGACGGTGTCGTCGCCCAGCCGATGCGTCTCGCTCATGCGGCCGGCGACCGTCCCTCGCGTCGTGCGTGTGTGGTGGTGCGTTCGCGGGCCGGGCGGCCGATGCCCTCGGCGATGGCCCGCAGTTCTTCGACGGTCTTCTCCGATCCGTGCTCGGATCCCGCCATCCGGGAGATGGTCTCCTCCATCAGGGTGCCCCCGAGATCGTTCGCCCCACCCTGCAACATCACCTGGGTGCCGGTGACACCCAACTTGACCCAGCTGGTCTGAATGTTCGGGATCCGCCCGTGCAACATGATCCGCGCCAGCGCGTGCACCGCCCGGTTGTCCCGGTTGGTCGGACCCGGCCGCGACGCCCCCGCCAGATACAGCGGCGCACTCTGATGCACGAACGGCAACGGCACGAACTCGGTGAACCCACCGGTGCGGTCCTGAATCCCGGACAGCACCCGCAGATGCCCCACCCAGTGCTTCGGGTTGTCGACGTGCCCGTACATCATCGTCGAACTCGACCGCAGACCGATCTCGTGCGCGGTGGTCACCACCTCCACCCAGGTGGCGGTGGGCAGCTTGCCCTTCGTGAGCACCCACCGCACCTCGTCGTCGAGGATCTCCGCCGCGGTGCCGGGAATGGTGTCCAGACCGGCCTCGCGCAGTTCGGTCAGCCAGTCCCGGATGCTCTGCCCGCCCCGGGAGGCGCCGTTGACGATCTCCATCGGCGAAAACGCGTGCACATGCATCGACGGGACCCGCTTCTTCACCGCCCGCACCAGATCCGCATACCCGGTGACCGGCAGTTCCGGGTCGATACCGCCCTGCATGCACACCTCCGTCGCCCCCGCGACGTGCGCCTCCCAGGCCCGGTCCGCGACCTCGTCGGTGGACAGTGTGAACGCGTCCGCGTCCCCCTTGCGCTGCGCGAACGCGCAGAACCGGCACCCGGTGTAGCAGATGTTGGTGAAGTTGATGTTCCGGTTCACCACATACGTCACCTCGTCCCCGACCGCGTCCCGACGCAGCGCATCGGCCAACGCCACCACCGCCTCGAGCCCGGCCCCGTCCGCGGTCGCCAACGCCAGGTACTCGTCGTCCGACAGCCCCGCCGGGTCGCGTTCGGCGCTGCGCAGCGCCGCCAGGACGTCGGTGTCCACCCGCACCGGCCCGGACAACTCCAGCACCTGCTCGCGGACGGTCTCCCAGTCCCCGAACGCGCTGCCCAGGTCGCTGCGGGTGTCGGTGTTGCGGCCGGCGGTGTCGATCTCGGTGTTCAGATCCACCCGGCCCGCCGACTCCCACGACTCGTCCGGCTCCTGCCACGGCAAGCCGACCGGGATGGTGCCGACCTTGGCGAGCCCGGTCTGCGGGTCCGCCAACGCCTGCACGTGCCCGGTGATCCGCGGATCGATCCACGGCGCCCCGGCCAGCACGAACTGCGGCTGCGCCGCAGTGCGCTCGGTCAGCTCGAACCCGGCGGCCGCGGTGATCTCGGCCAGGGTGTCCAGGTTCGGCCACGGCCGCTCCGGGTTCACGTGGTCCGGGGTCAGCGGCGACACCCCACCCCAGTCGTCGACCCCGGCCCTCAGCAGCGCGGCGCACTCGGTGGTCGACACCAGATTCGGCGGCGACTGGATCCGCATCCCCGGGCCCAGCAGCAACCGGGACACCGCGATCGTCGCGGTGAACTCCTCGAGACCGGCGTCCGGGGCATCGCGCATCGCGGTGTCCGGTTTGGCCAGGAAGTTCTGCACGATCACCTCCTGGACGTGCCCGAACGCCTTGTGCGACTTCCGGATCGCCATGATCGACTCGGCCCGCTCCCGGACCGTCTCACCGATCCCGACCAGGATGCCCGTCGTGAACGGCACACTGAGCCGGCCCGCGTCGGTCAGCGTGCGCAACCGCACCGCCGGATCCTTGTCGGGGCTGCCGTAATGGCACTCGCCCTTGTCGGTGAACAACCGGGTCGAGGTGGTCTCGAGCATCATCCCCATCGACGGGGCCACCGGCTTGAGCCGGGAGATCTCCTCCCAGCTCATCACACCCGGGTTCAGGTGCGGCAGCAGCCCGGTCTCCTCGAGCACCCGGATCGACATCGCCCGCAGGTAGTCCAGCGTCGAGTCGTAGCCCCGCTCGTCCAGCCACTGCTTGGCCTCCGGCCACCGATCCTCCGGCCGGTCACCGAGGGTGAACAGGGCCTCCTTGCAGCCCAATTCGGCGCCCTGCCGGGCGATCTCGAGGACCTCGTCCGGTTCCAGATACGCCCCGCGCCCCTCCGCCCGCAGTTTGCCCGGCACCGTCACGAACGTGCAGTAATGGCACTTGTCCCGGCACAACCGCGTCAGCGGGATGAACACCTTCCGCGAATACGTCACCGCCCGGGGTCGACCCGCCGCCAGCAACCCGGCATCGCGCACCTTCGCCGCCGACGAACACAGATCCACCAGATCGTCGCCGCGGGCCTGCAACAACACCGTCGCCTCGTCCACGTTCAACGTGGCACCGTCCCGCGCCCGCCGCAACACCCGCCGCATCGCGGACGCGGACGGTGCCACTTCCTGCGCCGATGCGCCGGACGGGGGTGCCGCCGGAACACCCGGCATGGGAAGCATCGTGGGCCGGCCGGACTCTTCACCTGAATGGGTCACCCAGCGATCATGCGCCATCGACGACGAGCCGTGCCACCCAGACTCCGTGAGCGGCGAGGATCGCTACCCGCGCGGGTAGTCCTCGTCGACCGGAACCGCCCGGCTCTGCTCGGCGGCGTCCGCCTCGTTCACCTCCAGCGACGACACTTCTTCGACCTCGTCGGAATTGTCGTCGTCGACGGCGATCTCCTGCTCGAGCCGGTCCGCCTCGGGAACCTCCGGAGAATCGGCCGCATCGAATGACGTCATGTCTGCGCTCCTTTCACTTCGGGGGTCCTCCCACCATAGGTCCGTTCTCGACAGAATGGCGGGGCACGGCCAAAGTAGGGGCATGAGTGTGCCCACCACCGTCACCATGGCGGAACCGCTGTGGCGGCCCAGCCCCAAAGCCAAGCAGCTGTGGGCAATCAACGCCGCCCTCCTCTGGTTTCCCGTCTTCGTCGTGCAGGCCGTCGCTCTCGTCTTCCACTGGTGGCCCGTGTGGGTGCACGTCACGGTCCTCGCGATCACCGTCGTGCTCGCGATCGTCCACGTCGCCGTCGTCCCGCTCTGGCGGTACCGGGTTCATCGGTGGGAGATCAGCGACACCGCGGTCTACACGCGCAGCGGCTGGTTCACCCAGGAACGGCGCATCGCGCCCATCTCCCGGATCCAGACCGTCGACACCGAACGCGGACCCATCGACCGCATGCTGGGGCTCGCGACCGTCACCGTCACGACGGCGTCGTCCGCCGGTGCCGTCAAGATCTCCGCCCTCGATCAGGACACCGCCGACAGCACCGTCGCGCGGCTCACCGAGATCGCCGGCACCAATGTCGGTGACGCCACATGAGTGCGGCACCGGAACCGGGCGTCGCGCCGCCCATCGCGCAGGGCGAGGCGGCGGTCGCCGCGGAGGAGGAGCAACCCTGGTTGCGTCTGGACCGCCGGATGCTGCTGGTCCACCCCGTCAACGAGATCGTCAAACTTCTGCCGGTGTTGCTGATTTCGCTGGTGATCGGCACCCAGAGCGGCAACCACGTGTGGAGTCTCGTCGCCATCGTCGTGTTCGTGGTGTTCGGCGTCTCGCGCTGGTTCACGACGAGTTACCGCATCGGCCCGGTCCACGTGCAACTGCGGCAGGGCCTGTTCCGCAAACGCCTGCTGTCCGTACCGCGCAACCGGATCCGCTCCGTCGACGTGGAGGCGGGCGTCCTGCACCGGCTGCTCGGGCTGTCGATCGTGCGCATCGGCACCGGCCGGCAGGTGGGGTCCACACCGGACGCGGCGAAGTTCGAACTCAACGCGCTCTCCACCGGGCTGGTGCCCGACCTGCGCGCCGCGCTTCTCGCCCGTCAGCCCTCCCCCGAGGTCGAGCACACCGCGGTCACGCAGGAACCCGCGGTGACCGAGATCGGCCACTGGACCCCCGCCTGGGTGCGCTACGCCCCGTTCTCGGTGACCGGGGTGGTGACCATCGCGGCGATCGTCGGACTCGCGTTCCAGTACGGAATCGGCGCGAAGATCGCCCGCTCCTCGACGGTGGCCGAGGGGATCGAATCCGCCGAGCGCGTCGGGATCGCCGTGGCCGTCGTCGTCGGCATCGTCGTCCTCCTGATCGCCGCCAGCGGCCTCGCGTGCGTCCGGTACCTGCTGACGTACGGCAACATGACGCTGACGGACAACGGCCGCACCCTGCACGTCAGCCACGGCCTGCTGAAGACCCGCCAGAGCACCCTGGACCGCGCCCGTTTGCGCGGAACGACCCTGAAGGAACCACTTCTCCTGCGGCTCGCCGGCGGCGCCCGACTGGATGCCGTGATGACCGGTGTCAGCGCCGAGAGGCACGAGTCCTCCCTCCTGCTCCCCCAGGCGCCGCGCGCGGAGGCCGAGCGGGTGATGGCCACCGTCATCGGCGACCACCGCCAGGCCGCGGTCCCGCTCACCCCGCACGGGCCGGTCGCGCAGCGGCGGCGCTACACCCGGGCCCTGATCCCCGCGGAGATCGCGCTCGCCGCCGCCCTCGTGTTCCTGATCCTCGACCGGCCCGTGTTCTGGGCGGTGTGGGCCGGGATCGTGGTGCTCGCCGTCGGCGGCGTGGCGCTGGCGTGGGATCGGTACCGCGGTCTCGGTCACGCGGTGCTGCCCGGGTGGTTGATCACCCGCAGCGGCTCCCTCGACCGCGCCCGGGACAGCCTCGAGGCCGACGGCATCATCGGGTGGACCGTGCGCCAGACGTTCTTCCAGCGGCGGGCCGGGGTGGCGACCGTCATCGCCGCGACCCCCGCCGGCACCGGAAAGTACCTGGTGATCGATCTGCCTGCCGATCAGGCGTGGTCGCTCATCGAGTCGGTGATACCCGGCGGAGGTGACGTGTGGGCGCGGCGCTGACCGACATCGCCGGTCTCGACGCCCACCTCATCGACTGCCGGGCGTGCCCACGCCTCGTCGAATGGCGGGAGACGGTCGCACGCGAGAAGCGCGCGTCGTTTCGCGACGAGACCTATTGGGGCCGTCCGGTTCCCGGATTCGGTCCGGCCGACGCGTCCCTGCTGATCGTGGGCCTCGCGCCCGCCGCGCACGGCGCGAACCGGACCGGGCGCATGTTCACCGGAGACCGCAGCGGCGATTTCCTCTACGCCGCCCTGCACGCCGTGGGTCTCGCGAGCCAGCCGACGGCCACCCACATCGGCGACGGCCTCGAACTGTTCGGCGTCCGGATCACGTCCCCGGTGCACTGCGCGCCGCCCGCGAACAAGCCCACCCCGCAGGAACGCGACAACTGCCGCCACTGGCTCGATACCGAACTGCGCATCCTGCAACCCGGTCTGCGGTCGGTGATCGTGCTCGGCGGGTTCGGCTGGCAGTCGCTGCTCCCCGTCCTCGACGACGCCGGCTGGGCCGTCCCCCGGCCGCGACCCAAGTTCGGGCACGGCGCGCACGTCGAACTGGCCGGCGCCGAACGTCCCCTGCACCTGTTCGGGTGCTACCACGTCAGCCAGCAGAACACGTTCACCGGACGTCTCACCCCCGCCATGCTCGAGTCGGTGCTCTCCGACGCCGCACGCGTGGCCGGGCTGCCCAGATCCCCGGACGAACGGGACGCCCGTTCGATCTGACGCAACGGACGTCCCGTTCGTCCGGTGGGGAGGACCGTCAGCGCCGCTTCGGGAGCTCCTCGATGATGTATTTGGCCATGCTGCCGAGCCGGGGGCGGGCGGGTTGCATGGTGTCCACCCCGAGGACGGTGAGCGGCGAGGCCGTGACGGAACCGACGCAGACGGGTGCGACCGGACCGTGGAACGCCTGCAGGAGGGCCTCGACCCGGTCAGTGTCCTTCGCGGTGCTGAGCAGCGAGGACACGGCGGGCGCACTGGTGAACGTGACGGCGTCGACCTCGGCGCGGACGATCCGGTCGAGCAGCGTCAGCAGTGGCTGCTGGTTCTCGGGTCGGATCCACCGGTACACCGACACGGCCGTCGTCTCGGCCCCGGCGCCGGCGAGGGAGACGCTGAGGTCGGTCATCGGTTCCCATTCGGTGATGGTGCCGTGCAACTGGACCGCGACGCGCAGTCCGCGCACGCCCTGGGCCACGAGGTGTTCGTGCACTTCCTCGGACGATTCGGTGTCGGGCGACCACTCCTCACGCAGGCCTGCGCCGCGCACGGCGCCCTTCGCCTTGGGACCGCGGGTGATGATCCGCGCCGACTGCAGGGCGGCGAGCAGCGCACCCTCCTCGTCCCAGGCCCGTGCCGCGTCCAGCCACCCCCGGAATCCGACGGCGGTGCTGACGACGAGGAGGTCTGGCGGCGACGCGATGATCTCGGCGGTGCGGGCGCGCAGATCGGAGTCGTCGACGAGCGGAAGCACGTGGATGGCCGGGGTGTGGACGATGGTGGCCCCGTGCCGTTCGAGGAGCGTGATGAACTCGGCGGCCCGGCGTTCCGCGGTGACGGCGATGGTCAGTCCGGAAAGTTCGTCGTTCGACATTCTCTCAGTGTGACGGACGAATCGCACTAGGCTGCCCACATGATCACAGCTGTGCACACTCTGGTCTACGCCGACGACGCCGAGGCCGCCCGCGATTTCTTCCGCGACGTGCTGGGCTGGGCGCACGTCGACGCCGGCGGCGGTTGGCTGATCTTCCGCACCGGGCCGTCCGAGATGGGTGTGCATCCCACCTCGGACGATCGGGGCGGTGAGCCGTGGTCGACCCGGCCGCATCACGAGATCTCGCTGATGTGCGAAGACATCGAGTCGACCGTGGCGGAACTCGAGGCCAAGGGTGCCGAGTTCACCCGCGGAGTCCGCGACGACGGGTACGGCCTCACCACCTCGGTGAAGATCCCCGGAGCGGGAGAGATGATGCTGTACGAGCCTCGGCACCCGGTGGCGTTCGAGCGTTAGGCCTTCGCCTGCGCGCTGCTGCGCGCCGGATTGGCCTGCTCCCCCGCCTTGGGATCGGTCTCGGACTGCTTCGTCGACACCCCGTCGGCGATCCGGTCGCCGAGCGTCTTGTCGACGTTGCGCCAGTACTCGAACGCCTTCGCCAGGATCGGTTCGCTGACACCGTTCAGCAGATGGCCGACGATGTTGTCCACCAGGCGGTCCCGGGCGGCGTCGTCGAGCACGTCACGGACCATCGTCCCGGCCTGACCCCAGTCGTCGTCCTCCTTGTGGAGTGCATAGGGCGAGCGGACCATGTCGCCGGCGCCATACCAGGTGGCGGTCTCGCCGACCTGCGACGGGTCGGCGTGCGGGCCGCCCTTGGAATTCGGCACGTACACCGGGTCCCCGGGGTTGTGGTGCCGCATGTTGCCGTCCTTCGAATACGAGTGGACGGGCACGTGCGGCCGGTTGACGGGCAGTTCCTTGTAATTGGCGCCGATCCGGTAGCGGTGGGCGTCCGGGTAGGAGAACAGCCGGCCGATGAGCATCTTGTCCGGGCTCGGTCCGATGCCGGGAACCAGATTGCTGGGTTCGAACGCGGCCTGTTCGATCTCGCAGTGGTAGTCCGTGGGGTTGCGGTCGAGGGTCATTCTGCCGACGGGGATCAGCGGGTAGTCACTGTGCGGCCACACCTTGGTGAGGTCGAACGGGTTGAACCGGTAGTCGTCCGCATCCTCGAACGGCATGATCTGCATCTTCAGCGTCCAGCTCGGGTACTCGCCGCCGTCGATGTGCTCCCACAGGTCCCGTGTGTGGTAATCGGTGTCGACGGACGCCATCTGGTCGCCCTCGTGCTGCGTGAAGAACTCGATGCCCTGGTCGGTGTGGAAGTGGTACTTCACCCAGAACTTCTCGCCGGCGGCGTTCACCCACATGTACGTGTGGCTGGAGTACCCGTTCATGTGCCGCCACGTGCGCGGGATGCCTCGATCGCCCATCAGCCAGGTGACCTGGTGCGCCGACTCCGGGGACAGCGTCCAGAAGTCCCACTGCATGTCGTGGTCGCGAAGATTGTTGTCGGCGCGCCGCTTCTGCGAGCGGATGAAGTCCTGGAACTTCATCGGGTCGCGGACGAAGAAGACGGGCGTGTTGTTTCCGACCATGTCGTAGTTGCCCTGCTCGGTGTAGAACTTCACGGCGAACCCGCGAGGGTCGCGCCACGTGTCCGGGCTGCCGCGCTCGCCGGCGACGGACGAGAATCTGATCAGCAGATCCGTCTTCTTCCCTGGCTGGAAGAGATCGGCTTTCGTGTACGCGGAGACGTCCTCGGTGACTTCGAACCGTCCGAACGCCCCGCCCCCCTTCGCGTGCGGTTGGCGTTCCGCAACGCGTTCGCGGTTGAACTGGGCCATCTTCTCGATCAGATAGTGGTCCTGGAGGAGGATGGGCCCGTCCGTCCCGATGGTGAGCGAGTGTTCGTCACTCGTGACCGGGATGCCGGCGTCGTCGGTCGTGAAGTTCTGTTCTGTCATCGCGATGCTCCTTCAGCAGACTGCTGGTCGCTACCGCGTACCCTCGCGTTCCGGAGGCGAAACAGCCCCGAAAGCCGCTTTGGCACTGACCTTCCACAGATAGACCGCCGCGGGGAGCAGCGAGCCGATCAGGAGCAGGAGCGTCCAGACGGACGCGAGCATCAGCACGTCGCCGCCCGGGCCGCCGAACATGCAGAGCAGGAAACCGGCCCCCCAGCCGGCGAGCGGCAGCACTCCCGACCTGATCCGGCCGGTCGTGGACCGGGCGGCGATCACCAGCGCCAGATTGGCGACCGCGGCGACGAGAATGCTGATCGGAAACGGCGTGGCACCGAGGTAGCTGGGTAGGAACAGCACCGACAGGACGGCGCACAGAAAACCGTCGAACACCAGCAGCGCGAGGGTGACCCTCCCCACGGCGTCGAGGTGCCCGGGTTTCGCTGCGGTGCCGACGGTCATGTGTCAATAGTGGATCAGGCGACGGGCGGGTAGCCCAGCAGGGTCAGCAAATGGCTCTGCATGTCGGCGAATCCGTACAGCACGCTGTAGTACAGGTCGTGCTGGGCCGGCCACGAGGGCCGGAGCGTATCGACGAACGCGACGATGGCGTTCTGAACATCCCAGTTGTACATCTATCGCCTCTCCTGACGGGTGCCACGCGGACTCGACCGCGGCCGCTGCGTGACGTGCGCCACAGTGTAATACGTAACGCCGGTCACAGACACCTGCGGTCAGAGACTCACGCCAGCGAAGAGGTCCCGCTCCCGGCCGTCGGCGTCCCGATCCCCGAGGGCGCCGCGGACCAGCACGAAATGCTCCTCCACCAGGATCGGCTGCGCGATGTCGTTGGAGAGCGCGTACTCGGTGCCGCTCGGCGCCACGGTCACCTGGGTGGCGTGCGCCGACAGCGCGTTCCGCTTCGCGTCGAGCACACCCCGCACGTCGATCACCGTCGTCACGTCGGCGGCCGGCACGCTCGGCAACTCGCCGGGCTCCGGCAGCCGCCAGCCGTCGGGAAGGTCGCCGATCCGGCAGAGTCCCGCCTCGAGCGCGCTCGCCTCGGTCACCGTCCAGTACAGTTTCGCGACCTCCCAGGGGACGCCCGCGTCGGGGAACTGTTCCGTTCCCGCCGCCTCGACGGCCGCCGTGACGATCCCGTGCGCCTGGATGTGGTCGGGGTGCCCGTATCCGCCGTCCGGGTCGTACGTGACGACGACGTGCGGCCGCACCTCGCGGATGACCGCCACGATCGCCGCGGTCACCGAGTCGCGGTCGGCGTTGACGAAGGCGCGCGGGTTCGCCGCCGACGCCGTGCCCGCCATGCCGGAGTCACGGAAGCGTCCCGCCCCCAGGAGGAATCGTGGCCGTCCCGCACCGAGAGACGTCAGCGCGGACGTCAGCTCGCCGATCCGGAACCCACCGAGCTGATCGGCGGCGCCGGCGACCAGGTGCGCCCACTCGTCGCCGATCACCTCACCCTCCTCGCCGAGCGTGCACGTCAGGACGTGGACGTCGGCACCCTCGGCGGCGTAGCGCGCGATGGTGCCGCCGGTGGTGAGGGTCTCGTCGTCGGGATGGGCATGGACCAGCAGAAGTCGCCGCTCACTCATTCCTTGATCCTGCTCCAGTCTGCTGCGTCACTGAATATTCCGACCGGCACGGCGCCGGTCAGCGATACCCCGTCGACGCCCGGCCCGGCCGCGACCAGCGTGCGGTCCTGCATGATCGGCAGCACCGCGGCCAGGTCCCAGAGCCTGCGGTCGGCGTCGGCGAGGGCCTGTGGCACATCACCGACTCCGCGCAGCGCGGCGTCGATGGACGGCTGCAGGGTGGGGTCGCAGACTCCCGACAGGTTGGACGGGGCCTCGGCCTCCGACACCGAATCACGTTCGGGGCCGGCGGTTTCGGTGTTCCGCTGGGTCGTCGCGACCACTGCGGGCGGACAGCTGTGCCGGGATGCCAGCGCCGTCGCCGGGTCGGACCCGGCGCGCGACCAGCCGACAACCGCTCCGATGTCGCCCTTGCTCAGCGACTCCCCGTACAACTCCTCGGCGGGCAGCGACGTCACGGTCGCGTCGATGCCGGCGCCGCGCAACTGGTCGGCCGCCGTGTTGGCGACGGCGCTCGCGGTGTCGTCGCCCTCGGGTGTCCCGATGACGAGCGTGAGCGGGACGCCCTCGCGGACGAGCCGGGTGGGCGGCACCGTACCTGCGGGAACGACGGTGCCCGGAGGTGTTTCGGCGACGTAGCCGTATTCGGCCAGCTGCGCCAGCACCTGTTCGCGGCTCGGCCGCGCGGGTGCGGTCGCGCTGTAGCCGGGATCGGACGGGGCGTAGACCTGCGAGCGCGCCGGGACCGCCGAGGCCTCGCTGCCTGCGCCGACGACGGCGAGCAGTTCGGTGTCCAGCAGGTTCAGCAGACTCTTCCGCACCCGGACGTCGGCGAGTTCGGGCACCCGGCCGTTCAGCGTGAGGTCGAGTCCGCGGGGCTGGAACGACGCACCGGTCCGCACCGTCGGGATCGCGGCGAGCTGAGCGGAAGTCGCTGTGCCCCCGTGAATCTGAACGATCTGGGTGTCGTTGTTGCGCATCGAGTCGGCGAGCTGCGACGGGGTGCCGTCGCGGCGCATCAAGATCTGGTCGGGGGTCGCCGGCTTGTCCCAGAACCGGTCGTTGCGTTCGAGCAGGATCTCGTCGCGGCCGCGGTCGATCGACTTGATGTGGAAGTGTGCGCCCGACACCGGGATGTTCTCGGCCAGTCCGGTCGCGAAACCGCCCGGGGAGTCCTTGATGAGGTGTGACGGCAGCAGGTCGGTGAAGAGTTCACGCCACGCCGGGTAGGCGGCCTTCATCACGACGGTGACCGTCTTGCCGCCACCCGAGGACCGGACGTCCTGGATCAGGTCGTAGCCGGCGGGGTCGACCACGCCGGGGGCGCTGATCATCTGCTGCCACAGGTAGCGGAAATCCTCGGCTGCGATGGGCGCGCCGTCGGACCATTGCGCTTCGTTGCGCAGCTGATACGTCACGGTGAACGGTTCCTGCGACGTGACGTCCGCGGAGATGACGAGGGAGGAGTCGGGAATCCAGATGCTGCCGCCCGGGTGCGCCGGGTCGGGCACCGGCCGGAACGGGCTCGGCAGGACGAGGGCGCTGACCGCGGAGTTCGCCGGCGACTGGTCCGACAGCAGGTGCGGGTTGAATCCGCTGCCCACGTCGTCGATCGCGACGACGACGGGCTGCTTCTCGGTCGGCGACACCGTCGGCTTGGGGCTGTCGGTGCTCTCGACCGGCGGAGGCGGATCGGCGGTGCACGACGTGAGTACCGCCGTCGACAGTGCCAGCAGGAGTGCGGTCACAGCCACACCGTTCCCGCGCCTTCGGCCCCGAACTCCCCGAACTGCCCGAAGTCCCCGAACTGCCCGAAGTCCCCGAACTGCCTGGACTCTCTCGAGTCGACCCCCAGCACCCACCGCGCCGCCTTTCCTCAGAGATACCGGAAGGCTCCGGAAACCCACGAGCGAATGTACCTTCGGTCGACGATCGATCGAAGGTACATTCGCCCGGTTGTGTTTGACGTGGTCGGACGTGCCGACTACAGGGCCGCCTTGTCGCGGGCCTTGGAACGCGAACGCTCACGGGCACGGTCGGTGGCCGACAGGTGCACCTTGCGCACCCGCACGACCTCCGGGGTGACCTCGACGCACTCGTCGCCGGCGCAGAACTCCATCGCGCCTTCGAGCTCCAGCTTGATCGGCTTGGCGAGGGTCTCCATCACGTCGGCGGAGGACTGACGCATGTTGGTCAGCTTCTTCTCGCGGGTGACGTTGATGTCGAGGTCTTCCTGGCGCGGGTTGATGCCCACGACCATGCCCTCGTAGGTGTCGGCGCCGGGCTCGACGAAGAACGTTCCGCGGTCGGCGAGCTGGATCATCGCGAACGGGGTGACCGAGCCGGTGCGGTCCGAGACGAGCGAGCCGGTGTGGCGGGCGCGGATCTCGCCTGCCCACGGTGCGTAGCCGTGGAAGACGGCGTTCGCGATACCGGTGCCGCGGGTCTCGGTGAGGAAGTCGGTGCGGAAACCGATCAGGCCGCGCGACGGGACGATGAACTCCATCCGGACCCAGCCCGCGCCGTGGTTGGCCATCTGCACCATCTTGCCCTTGCGGTTGGCGAGGAGCTGGGTGATGGCGCCGAGGTACTCCTCGGGGCT
Organism: Rhodococcus koreensis; assembly: GCF_017068375.1. Taxonomy (NCBI): domain Bacteria; kingdom Bacillati; phylum Actinomycetota; class Actinomycetes; order Mycobacteriales; family Nocardiaceae; genus Rhodococcus; species Rhodococcus koreensis. The sequence continues at coordinate 7,137,892 of NZ_CP070609.1, read as the reverse complement.
GTCGATGGTGAGCTCCTCGAAGGGCTCGTGCACCTTGCCGTCGACCTGACGGGTGACCACCTGCGGCTTGCCGACGGTCAGCTCGAAGCCTTCGCGGCGCATCTGCTCGACGAGGATGGCGAGCGCGAGCTCACCACGACCCTGGACCTCCCAGGCGTCGGGGCGACCGATGTCGAGAACCTTGAGCGAGACGTTGCCGACCAGTTCCTGGTCGAGGCGCGACTTCACCATGCGGGCCGTCAGCTTGTGTCCGCTGACCCGGCCGACGAGCGGCGAGGTGTTGGTGCCGATGGTCACCGAGATGGCGGGCTGGTCGACGGTGATCCGCGGCAGCGGCACCGGGTTCTCCAGGTCGGCGAGGGTGTCGCCGATCATGATGTCGGCGAAACCGGCGACCGCGACGATGTCACCGGCGACGGCCTTCTCGGCGGGCTGGCGCTCGACGCCCACGGTGGCGAGCAGTTCGGTGATCTTGGCTTTGGTGACGACGGGCTCGCCGTCGACCTCGCGGCACCAGGAGACCGTCTGCCCCTTGGCCAGCTCGCCGTTGTGGATGCGGACCAGCGCGAGACGTCCGAGGAACGCGGACGCGTCGAGGTTGGTGACGTGAGCCTGCAGCGGCGCGTCGACGTTGCCCTTGGGCGCGGGCACGTAGTTGAGGAGGACCTCGAACAGGGCGTCGAGGTTCTCGGCGTCCGGCGCGTGACCGTTCTCGGGCTGAACCTTGGACGCCTTGCCCTCACGGCCGGAGGCGTACAGAACGGGAAGGTCGAGGGCGAGCTCGGCGGCTTCTGCGGCCTCGTCGTCGAGGTCGGAGGCCAGGTCGAGCAGCAGGTCGTGGCTCTCGGAGACGACCTCTTCGATGCGGGCGTCGGGACGGTCGGTCTTGTTGACCACCAGGATGACGGGCAGTGACGCGGCGAGCGCCTTGCGCAGGACGAAGCGGGTCTGCGGCAGCGGGCCCTCGGAGGCGTCGACGAGCAGGACGACACCGTCGACCATGGACAGGCCGCGCTCGACCTCGCCGCCGAAGTCGGCGTGACCGGGGGTGTCGATGACGTTGATGACCGTGACACTGCCGTCGCCGTGGTGCTTGTGGACGGCGGTGTTCTTCGCGAGGATGGTGATGCCCTTCTCGCGTTCGAGGTCGCCGGAGTCCATCACGCGATCGACCAGTTCGGCGCGCTCCTCGAATGCCCCCGACTGACGCAACATGGCGTCGACGAGAGTGGTCTTGCCGTGGTCGACGTGTGCGACGATGGCAACGTTACGGAAGCTGGTGATGGTCACGCGGTGGCTCTCCTGGCTGAGTTGATTCGGCCACGCGAAAGTTCCCTCGCACGGCTTTCTGGCGGCCGCCTTGTCATCTCGATTCAGAATCCTCGTCGAGGCGATGGTAAATCGCCCAGTACAGGCATCGCGGCCACGTGAATACTACCCGCCCGAACGGCTACTTCGCGCATCGCCGGCTTCGCGGGGCATGCCCGACCAGCGTAAAGTGATCTGCGCCACGTCGAATTCGGCCCGTCTCGCGTGTGCGGAGGGGTCGAAAGCTGAGGGGACGCTAACCTGAGCGGAGCCGGCGGATACCGGCGTTCACCGGAGTAGGAAGGCCGAGCCGAGTATGGGCAAGGTGAAGGCCAGCAAGGTCTCGGGTCTCAAGCCGAAGAAGAAGTGCTGCCGCAGCAAGACGCGGTGCATCAAGTGCCCGGTCGTCATCATGCGCATGAAGAAGCTCGAGAACGAGGGCGCGTCCAAGAAGGACCTGAAGAAGGGGCTCAAGAAGGCCCGCGCGGCGTGAGGTCAGGCCCACCCGTTCAGGTGCAGCCGCAGGTCCGGCACCCATCCGCGGTCGTTGCCGACGAGGTCGATCTCGCCCAGTTCCCGCCCGTCCACCCATCGCAGTTCCGCGTGGTCGAGCGCGGCGGGTGTTCCTGACACCAGTTCGACGCGGTACGCGCGCAGCACCCGGCCGTCGGGCAGCGGCACGTCGTCACCGATCCGGTCGCCGCCTGACACCTCGACCCCGAGTTCCTCCCGCAGTTCGCGGCGCAGCGCGTCCTCGGGGCTCTCCCCCGCCTCCGCCTTGCCGCCGGGCAGCTCCCACAGTCCGGCGAGTTCCGGGGGCCGCGTCCGCTGTGCCAGCAACAGCCGGCCGTCGACGATGATCGCGGCCGCCACCACTTCACCGGTGTTCTCGACAGGTCTTGCACGTTCCTCGGGCACGGCACCATCATGAGGTATGGCCGAGTTGCTGTCAGACGGAGAGATCGACACCGCGCTCGCAGGACTGCCCGGGTGGCAGCGGGCGGGTGATTCCCTCGTCCGCACCGTGGAGTCGCCGAGTTTCCCCGAAGCGGTGGAGCTGGTCCGGAAGGTCGCGGAGGCGGCGGAGGCCGCGAACCACCATCCGGACATCGACATCAGGTGGCGCAAGGTCACCTACACGCTGTCGACGCATTCCGCGGGCGGTCTCACGCAGCTGGATCTGGATCTTGCTGCGCAGATCGACTCACTGGCGGGCTGATCTCGCCGACGGCCGCGGTGGCACGCTTCGTGCGTCGCCCGGCGTAGGCCACCCAGAGGTAGACACCGAACGCGCCGACGACGTCGACGGTGCCCAGCCACGCGAGTACCGCGGGCCGGGAGATCAGCCAGATCGAGTCCTGGAAGAAGCTGAGCACCCAGGGCACGCCGATGAGAGTGGTGACGAGCCAGTACCCGGCGAGGATCCGGGTGCCGAGCATCGAACCGTAGGGGCCGTGCAGCAACCAGATCAGCATCGGGATCACCCACACCCAGTGGTGCGACCACGAGATCGGTGAGACGAGCAACCCCAGCAGCTCGACAAGGATGAGGGTGCCGAGCCGATCGTCCCGGGCGATCGCCCGCCAGGCCAGGCCGGCGAGGACGACGGTGACCGCCACCGCCAGCAGCCAGAGGACGCCCGTCTCGACGTCGTACCCGAGCAGCCGCGACAACGCGCCGCGCAGCGACTGATTCCAGACCGAGCCGACCGGCCCGATGCGATCGGCGTCACCGAGCAGGTGGGTGAAGTACTCCCGCGCCTCCGAGCCGATCAGCAGGTAACTGACTCCGACGGTCGCGGCGAACGCGACCCCGGAGAAGACGGCGGCCTTCCAGCGGCGTTGCATCAGGAAATAGAGGCCGGTGATCGCCGGGGTCAGTTTGATCCCGGCGGCGAATCCGACGAGCGCACCGGACAGCCACCACCGGGAACTGCGGACCGCGGTCATCACGAGCAGGGCCAGGAAGACGTTGATCTGGCCGTAGTCCAGCGTGGTGCGCACCGGCTCCACCCACACCCCGACCGTGGTCCACAACACCGCGACCGCACGCCAGTGCGGGCTGCGCGCGGCATCGCCGAGCACGAGCCCCAGACTCATGCGCGCCAGCGCGTACAGGGCGAGGATGGTGAGCAGTTGCCAGCCGACCCCGACCAGCGGGAACGGCAGGTAGTGCAAGGGAAAGAAGACGAGCGCCGCGAACGGCGGGTAGGTGAACGGCAACGGAAAGTCCGGTGTCACTTCCGAATAGGTGAAGTCGTAGAGACTGCCACCGTGAAGCGCCTCGGAACCGTCGACGTAGACGTGCAGGTCGACGAGGTTCATCCCGTTGGGGCTCAACAGCGTCCACGCCATCCGCCCGAGCACCGACAGCACGAGAAGAACAGGCGCGCATCGCAACAGGGTGTGCAGGGCGGATGTTCCCCGGGTGGACGTGGGTGAACGCTCGGAAGTCGGGTCGTCGGAGGCTGCTCCGCCGTCGGACGCTGCATGGTCGGACACAGTGTGGCGCTCTCCCGTGAGGTGTGTAGATGTCTCAGCCGATCCCGAAACGGTCCCGCACAGCGTAGACGGCGCCGCCCGCTGCCTCCGAGGTGTCCGTAGCCGTGCGTAACAGTTGCATCACCAATCACACGAACCACACGTGCCACAAGCTATCGTCACCGGAGGATCACCGTCGGGGTCTGTATGCCATACACTCCCACCGGGGTGCCGCAGCTACCGGTGAACGAACTCGTGAGCTGTACAACCCGGGGGCGCTGTACATAGAGTGACCCCCCGAGCCGTCAGACGTGGATTGTTTTGTCGTCCACGCTGTTATGACTAAGGATGGGGAGACTGTGCTTCGAACCCGAGGTATGCGCAGAGCAGTAACTGCTCTCGCCGTTGCCGCAGCAGCCGCTATGGCAGTGCCGGCCCAGGCGATCGCGCAGCCGACGCCGCCGCCCGTGCCCGAAGGCATCCCCGTGGAGATGCTCGCGTCGTTCGCACCCGCCATCATCGGCGCAGCCGCTGGTACCGAAGACATCGCCGCAGGACCCCAGGACGCGATCCTGGACCAGGCCCGCAACCTTCTCGAGTCCCCCGGCATCCCGCCGGAACTCAAGTCCACCCTCGAACGCGTCATCACGTTCCTCGACGGCAGTGGCGGCGGCGGTCCCGAGATCCCGAAGGAGAACGCGCCCGTCATCGCGCAGTTCCTCTACCCGACCATCGGCAAGGGCTGCATCGGCGAGGGCGCCGACTCGGTCGGCACCGCGCTCGCGGTCCCCGGCCCGGCCCAGCTGCCCCCGCCCGGCCCCAAGGCAGGTCAGGCCGGTTTCGTGTTCACCGCCCTCGGAACCAGTTCCGTTGCCGCCGAACAGCCCGAACCGCTGACCGTGACGTGGATCAACCTGGACAACCAGCGGCGCGCCACTCAGAACCTCACCAACGAGGCCAAGATCAACCCCGACGGACCGGCAACCCTGTCGGCGATCGCGGACACCGGCCCGGGCCGCGTCCTCGCGGTCGTGTCGGGCGGACTGACGACCCAGAAGGAGGGCGCGGCGCCGATCACGTGCAGCTTCCTCCCCACCGTCGGCATGTTCCAGGTCGCGTAGCACTTCACAGCTGAACGAGCGAGGGGCCCTCCGGACTTTCCGGAGGGCCCCTCGCTCATGTCTGCGCCGCTTCACTGTTTGCCGACGGCGCCACCGTGGTAGACCGAGGAATGCCCTCGACGCATCACACAACGGACCACTCACTGCGATCGCGACACGCCCGGCGTTCCATCCTGTCGATCCGTTCGGAAGGATCGATCCTCTCGATCGGTTCCGCCTATTCGGTCCTGTCGATCGGGAGTGTCGGCTCGGTGCTCTCGATCGGGTCCGTCGGATCGGCAGGCTCTGCACTGAGCACCGCCTCGTTCGCCAGCCTCGGATCGGCGTTGTCGGGGCTGTCGCGGTGGTCTCTGCTGTCGTGGAAGGGCTGGCACGACGCGCCGCCCGAGCACCCTCACCTCACGGTCATCGCCGACGAACCGGACCTCGCCCGGGACGCGACCGCGCACGTCCAGTCCTGACGACGTCCGGTCAGGTCGTCCGGCCGACGCGCGGCCAGGAGTTGCCGTCGTACTTCTCGATCTCGCCGTTGAATTTGGTCAGCAGGCGGCGCAGCTCACCCCGGTCGTGGTCGCTCCACTCGGCGATGATGCGTTCGACACCGTTCCTGCCGAGCGCCCGGTCTGCGTGAAGCTGCTCGAGCCCCCGCGCAGTGGCCTCGACCTTGCGGGCCATTCCCCCGTCCGGGTCGGGGACCCGCTCGACGAGTCCGCGCTTCAGCAGCGCGCCGATCTGCCGGTTGATCGTCGAGATGTCGAGCCGGAACGCCTCGGCGAGCTGTTTCAGGCTGAGCGGATGTTCCAGTTCCAGGCGTCCGAGAAGCAAGTAGGCGGAACGGTCGAGTTGGAATCCCGCCCGCTGCGCGTGGGCGTGATAGCGCGACAGCAATGTCAATTCGTTCTCGACATCAGCCGCCACCTCGTCGCGATCGGACACCGACACCTCCCAGAGTTACCGTCATTCTGCCCGAGGCACGGTTACCTCGACCGGGACATCATTGTGCATCATACACATCATGTGTAGCGTGCACATTCCGGTACCGCGGGAGCCAATCAGGATCCGTTGACGAACAGCGCGGTGTAGAGAACCGACGCGACGGTGTACACGACATTGATCAGCAGATCCATGGCAGAACCTCCGGGTTCCAGAGTGAAACGAGTGACAACAGGTAATCGGAGTCGACTCGGGTGGCGTTTCAACGATCCCATCCACTGGAAAACACCCCACAACAGAACTGAAACGTGTTCTCATTCTTCGAGGCACGCAGACGCGGTGCCGGACGAGAGAAGGGGATGCACCATGCCGTGGAGTCGCGCCGAACTCGACGAGGCGTTCGCGCACTACCAGCGAACCGTCAGCCGCTGCGTCGAACTCGGAGACTGGGACGGATTCGCCGACCTCTTCACGGAGGACGCCACGTACGTCGAGCACGCGTTCGGGCACTTCGCCGGACGCGAGGCCATTCGCACCTGGGTCACGCGCACCATGTCGGCCTTCCCCGGAAGCCGGATGACCGAGTTCCCGGCGAACTGGTACGTGATCGACGAAGACCGCGGATGGGTGATCTGCGAGATCGACAACCCCATGGAGGATCCCGGCGACGGCTCGCGGCACGCCGCCGCCAACATCACGATCCTCCACTACGCCGGCGACAACCTGTGGTCGCGCGAAGAGGACGCGTACAACCCGATGAACTTTCTCGCCACCGCCAAGAAGTGGTGCCGCGCAGCGGAATCCGCAGGCAACCTACCAGAAGACGCGCGGCAGTGGCTCTCGAAGACGGGTGATCGACCGGCAGCCTGACCGGTCACCACTGCCCGTAGTCGGGTTTGAGAATGTCGTTGAGATCGATGCCCACGCCGTCGACGTTGCTCGCGTCGATCTCGTACTGATGCAGGTGCGCCGACGGGTGCACGTACCCCTCGGGCGTGCCCCAGTCGTGCTGCCAGTACCACGACCCGAGCCCGGCGAGTACCGCCAGATCCAGGGTCTTGGAGTTGGCGTAGATGCCGGTGTTGCCCTTGCCGACCACCGACTCCCACCCGGCGAGGTACGGGGCGATCATGGTGAGGAAATCTGCGGGCGAAGGATTGTCGTCGATAGACGCGTAGATGGGGCGGTCTTCGGGACCGCCTGCGGCGAGGTGCAATTCGAGCCCGCGCTCCGCGTGCCGTTTGCCCGCCTCGAGCCCGCCGCGCCAGTCGGCGGTCGGCCCCTTGCCGAACTGATAGCACGAGACGACGGACAGTCCGGCGTCGAGCAGTGCCTGCGCCTCGTCGGCGAGCATCGGCTTGCCTTCCATCCATTCGGCGCCGGGACGGCGATCCGACACGTAGCGGATGGCGCCGTCGTATCCGGCCTCGAGGATGGCGTCCGCCGAAGGCACGCCGCCCGCGTAGTCGATCAGGATGCCGAGGCTGTCCGCCTTCGCGACGGCGACAGAGGACGTGGTGGACGTGAGCGCCGCGATCCCGGCCACGGCGGATCCCGCTGCCGCGTACCGGAACAGGTCTCTCCGAGAAATCTGCACTGTCGCCCCCATATCCGATCGGTCGCGCTCCGGCGTGTCTCCGACATTCACTCTCGCTCAGTCGGTATGTTGTCCGGTTTGCATTCCACCACACTCACACGGGTCCCGCCAGCCACTTGGACTACATCCGTCACATCGAACACTCGCGACCCGCCGGCACCGCCGGGTCAGCGGAAGAACACCGCGGCCTGGTCCGCCAGTTCCAGCGCCCCCTGCGGCAGGATTCCGAGCACCACCGTCACCACCACTCCCACCGCGATGGCGGCGGCGGTGAACATGCTGGGCACCACGATCGTCGGGGCGTCGCTCTGCGGTTCCGAGAAGAACATCAGGACGATCACCCGGACGTAGAAGAACGCCGCGATCGCGCTGCTGACGACGCCGACGAGGACGAGCGGAACGGCACCGCCCTCGATGGCGGCCTGGAAGACCGCGAACTTGCTGACGAACCCACTCGTCAAGGGGATTCCGGCGAACGCGAGCAGGAACAGGGCGAAGACCCCGCCCACCAGAGGCGAACGCCGCCCCAGCCCCGCCCAGCGGGACAGGTCCGTCGCCTCGCCCCGGCTGTCCCGCACGAGTGTGACGACGGCGAACGCGCCAAGCGTGCTGAATCCGTAGGCCAGCAGATAGAACATGGTGGACGACAGACCCGCCCGGTTGGCCGCGACCAGACCGGTGAGGATGAATCCGGCGTGCGCGACCGAGGAGTACGCGAGCATCCGCTTGACGTCGTTCTGCGTGACCGCCATGACGGCACCGACCACCATGGTGAGGATGGCGACGCCCCACATCACCGGCCGCCAGTCCGCGCGGAGGTCGGGCAGCGCGACGTAGAAGATGCGCAGCATCGCCCCGACGGCCGCGACCTTGGTGGCCGCCGCCATGAACGCGGTGATCGGTGTCGGCGCACCCTGATAGACGTCGGGGATCCAGGAGTGGAACGGGACCGCGCCGATCTTGAACAGCAGTCCCACCGACAGGAGCGCGGTGCCGATCAGCGCCAGCGTCCGGTCCTCGGCGCCCTCGGCGAGCGCGTCGGCGATCCCCGGCAACGCGACGGTGCCCGCGTAGCCGTACAGCAAAGCCACCCCGAACAGGAAGAACGCCGACGAGAACGCCCCGAGCAGAAAGTATTTCATCGCGGCCTCCTGCGACAGGAGACGGCGGCGCCGCGCCAGCCCGCACAGCAGATACAGCGGCAGCGAGAGCACCTCGAGCGCCACGAACATGGTGAGGAGGTCGTTGGACGCCGGGAACAGGAGCATCCCGCCGACCGCGAACAGCGTGAGGGGAAAGACCTCGGTGTGCCCCGGGGCGTTCCTGGTGGCCTCCCGCTCGGCGACACTGCCGGGGACGGCGAACGCCTGCGGGGTGAAGGCGTCGGTTCCGCCTTCGGGCTCCGCCCCGCGGACGGCCGTGACCTCCGCGGTCGCAGCGCCGACCCCGCTGTCGACGCTCCGCTCGGCGATGATCAGGATCGCCGGGATCGAGATCAGCAGGATCGTGCCCTGGAGAAACAGCGTCGGACCGTCGACGGCCACCGCTCCCCCGACCACCGAGTCGCGGGTTCCGGCCAGCAGGACGACGGCCACGAATGCCGCGGTGAGTCCGCCGAGCGCGAGAACGAGATGGCTCGAATAGCGGCCGCGCCGGGGCAGGAACGCCTCCACGAGCACACCGGCCACAGCCACGCCGAACACGATCAACATCGGCGCCAGCTGGCCGTATTCGATGTCCGGCGCAGGCAACGGCGCGGACTGGGCGAGGACGAATTCGGAGGTACTCATCAGGGTGTGCCTCCCTCTGGGTCCTGCCCGGCGACGGTGGGGGCAGGATCGTGCTGACCGACGGTGACGAGGACGTGGCTCACCGCGGGGGTGATGACGTCCAGCACCGGCTTGGGGTAGACGCCGAGGACGAGCAGCAGGGCGATCAGCGGTGCCACGACCGCGATCTCACGGCGCACGAGATCGCGTACCGTTTCGTTGCCCTCCTTCAGCGGTCCCGTCATCATCCGCTGGTAGAGCCACAGCACGTAGATCGCCGCGAGGACGAGCGCGAGAGTCGCGACCACGGCAGCGATCTGGTACCGCGAGAACGTCCCGACCAGGACGAGGAACTCACTGATGAAGGGCGCCAGGCCCGGCAGCGACAGCGTGGCCAGCCCCGCCACGAGGAACGTGCCCGCCATCACCGGAGCGACCTTCTGCACGCCGCCGTAGTCGGCGATGAGGCGGGTGCCGCGCCGGGACACCAGGAACCCGGCGATCAGGAACAGCGCCGCGGTCGAGATGCCGTGGTTGACCATGTACAGCGTCGATCCGGCCTGCCCCTGGCTCGTCATCGCGAAAATGCCGAGGATGATGAACCCGAAGTGCGAGATCGACGTGTACGCGATCAGTCGCATCACGTCGGTCTGTCCGATGGCCAGCACCGCGCCGTAGATGATGCCGATCACCGCCAGCACCGTGACGAACGGCGCGAAGTACGCGGACGCGTCCGGGAACATCTGCAGGCAGAACCGCAGCATCCCGAACGTGCCGACCTTGTCGACGACGGCCATCATGAGCACCGCGCTGGCCGGGGTGGCCTCCACCGCCGCGCCCGGCAGCCACGTGTGGAACGGCCACAGCGGGGCCTTGACCGCGAAGGCGAACATGAACCCGAGGAACAGCGCCTTCAGCACACCGGGGTCGGCGTCCAGACCCTCCGCGACGATCACCCGGAAGTCGAAGGTGCCGCCGCCGAACGCGTCCTGGCGCGCCGTCACCACGTACAGCCCGATGACGGCCGCCAGCATGATCAGGCCGCCGAACAGGTTGTACAGCAGGAACTTCACCGCGGCATACGCCCTCCCCGCCCCGCCGAATCCTCCGATCAGGAAGTACATGGGGATGAGCATGGCCTCGAAGAAGATGTAGAAGAGCAGGACGTCGAGGGCGGTGAACGAGACGATCACCATCGCCTCGACCATCAGCGTCAGCGCCACGTACGTGTGCGCCATCCGCCGCCGGTCGTAGTCGGGAGCGGAGTCGCCGTCGTTCCACCCCGCCAGCAACAGCAGCGGCACCAGCACGGCGGTGAGGAGGACCAGGACGAGCGCGATGCCGTCGAGGCCCAGGATGTACCGGGTGCCGAAAGCCGGGATCCAGGCGTGCGATTCGACGAACTGGTACTGCTCGCCGGTCGGGTCGAACCGGATCGCCAGCACGACCGCCAGGCACAGGACCACCACGGACACACCGACCGCGACCGATTTCGCAAGCGCGCGCCTGTCGACGGGCAAGGCCAGGACCACACCGGCACCGACGAGTGGCAGCACCCACAGGACCGTCAGCCACGGGAAGCCGCTCACCACAGCCTCACCAGCATCGTGGCGACCAGAAGCGCCGCACCCGCGAACATGAACAGGGCGTACGACCGGACGAACCCGGTCTGCAGACGCCGCACCCGCACCGACGTTCCGCCGACGAGCGCGGCGAACCCGTTGACGGCGCCGTCGACGCCCCGGTCGTCGACGGTCACGAGCGTTCGCGTCAACTCCTGCCCGGGACGCATCAGTGCCGCCTCGTTGAACGCGTCGCCGTACAGGTCCCGCCGGGCCGCGACGGTGAGCGCGGTGACGTCCGTCGGCGCGACGTCGGGGATCGGCTGCCGGGCGTACTGCCGGTAGGCCACCGCGACTCCCGCGAGCACCACCACCAGCGTGAGTGCGGTGATCGCCCACACCGGGAGGGCGGGCTCGCCGTGGTGGGCGCCGACGACAGGTTCCAGCCAGTGCTGGAGGGAGGAGCCGACGGCGAGGAGGGCGCCGGCGGCGACCGAACCCACCGCGAGCAGGATCATCGGTACCGTCATCACCCCTGGCGATTCGTGTGGGTGGGAATTTGGTGCCCATCGGCGGCGTCCGAAGAAGGTCATCAGCATCACCCTGGTCATGTAGAAGGCGGTGAGTCCCGCGCCGAGCAGCGTGACCGTTCCGAGGACGACGCCCTGCACGCCCTCGGCGGCGAACGCCGCTTCGATGATCTTGTCCTTGGAGAAGAAGCCGGAGAACGGCGGAATCCCGATAATGGCCAGGTATCCCAGCCCGAACGTGACGAACGTGATGGGCATGACGGTGCGCAGACCGCCGTAGCGGCGCATGTTCACCTCGTCGTTCATGCCGTGCATCACCGAGCCCGCGCCGAGGAACAGGCCGGCCTTGAAGAAGCCGTGGGTGAGCAGCAGCATGATCGCGAACGCGTACCCGGCCGGTCCGAGTCCGGCGGCCAGCACCATGTACCCGATCTGGCTCATCGTCGACGCCGCCAGCGCCTTCTTGATGTCGTCCTTCGCGCAGCCGATGATCGCGCCGAACAGCAGGGTCACCGCGCCGACGATCACGACGCCGAGCTGGGCGTTCGGCGCCAGGTCGAAGATCGCGTTGGAGCGGACGATGAGGTACACACCCGCCGTGACCATGGTCGCGGCGTGGATGAGCGCGGACACCGGTGTCGGGCCCTCCATCGCGTCGCCGAGCCAGGACTGCAGCGGGACCTGCGCCGATTTGCCGCAGGCGGCGAGCAGCAGCGCGAGCCCGATCGCGGTGAGCACGCCCTCGCTCGCGGCGTCGGTACGCGTGAACACGTCGGCGAATTCGATCGAACCGAACGTCGAGAACATGATCATGATCGCGAGGATCAGCCCCATGTCGCCGACCCGGTTGACCACGAACGCCTTCTTCGCCGCGGCCGCCGCGGACGGCTTGTACTGCCAGAACCCGATCAGCAGGTACGACGCGAGACCGACGCCCTCCCACCCGACGTACAGTCCCAGGAAATTGTCGGCCAGCACCAGCAGCAGCATCGCCGCGAGGAACAGGTTGAGGTAGGCGAAGAACCGCCTGCGCTCCGGGTCGTGCGCCATGTAGCCGACCGAATAGATGTGGATCAGCGAGCCGACACCGGTGATCAGCAGCACGAAGCACACGGACAGCTGGTCGAGTTGCAGACCGAAGTCCACCTGGAGTTCGCCGACCGGCACCCAGCTGAACAGGATCTGGTGCACCACCCGGTCGGCGGCGTCCCGGCCCAGCATGTCGACGAAGAAGACGAGGCCGAGTGCGAACGAGGCCAGCGCCGTCACGCAGCCGAGGAGATGACCCCACGCATCGCTGCGCCTGCCCGCCAGCAGGAGCACGGCGGCGCCGAGGAGCGGCAGAACCGGCAGTAGCCACACCGCCGACGACAGCGTTCCGCTCATGCCGCACCGCCGATCGGGGTGTCGTCGGGCAAAGTCACCTTCTCGAGGATGTGCGTCATCGGGGACCCGTCAGTTCTTGAGGAGGTTGGCGTCGTCGACGGAAGCCGAACGGCGGGAACGGAAGATGGTCATGATGATCGCCAGACCGACGACCACCTCGGCGGCCGCGACGACCATCGTGAAGAACGCGAAGACCTGCCCGTCGAGGTTGCCGTGCATCCGGGCGAACGTCACGAACGCCAGATTCGAGGCGTTGAGCATCAGTTCGATGCACATGAACACGATGATCGCGTTGCGGCGGATCAGCACCCCGGCGGCACCGATCGTGAACAGCAGCGCCGACAGGTAGAGGTAGTTCTCGGGGTTCATCGCCCACCACCGTCTTCGGTCGCGGCGGGTTCGGGGGCCGCGACGTCCGCGGTGCCCAGTGCCCGGGCGGGCATGCTCGGCCGCCGGTCGAGCGACCGGCTGACGGAGAGGTCGGAGAACGTGCCGTCGGGCAGCAACGCCGGGATGTCGACGGCGTTGTGCCGCGCGTAAACCCCGGGACTGGGTAGCGGCGTGACCCGGGCGCCCTCGCGGACACGGTCCTGGGACAGCTCGCGCTGATCCTTCCGCCGCTCGAACCGTTCCCGGTGGGCAAGCACCATGGCACCGATGGTCGCGGTGATCAGCAGGGCGCCGGTCAGTTCGAAGGCCCACACATACCGGACGAAGACGAGTTCGGCCAGCCCCTGGACGTTGCCCGCCGCGTTGGCCTGGTCGAGACCGGTGAACGCGGAGACGGACGCACTTCCGAGGCCGCCGATCAGCAGGAGACCGAATCCCAGTCCCGCGGCGATCGCAGCCACCCGCTGACCGCGCAGGTTTTCGACGAGGGATTCGGAGGAATCGACGCCGATAAGCATGAGCACGAACAGGAACAGCATCATGACCGCTCCGGTGTAGACCACGATCTGCACGACGCCGAGGAACAGCGCGCCCTGGGCGATGTAGAACACGGCCAGGATGATCATGGTCGTGGCGAGGAAGATCGCCGAGTAGACGGCTTTCGTCGCGCTGACCACTCCGAGCGCGCCGACCACGGCCACGGTCGCGAGGACCCAGAACTGCACGCCCTCGCCGGTCGAGGTCTGGGTGAAGGGTTCCGCGACCAGTTGGACCGCGGACGGCATCGTGTTCACCACGTCGGCTCTCCTCCCTCGATCACGGCCTGTCCCCCGCCGTGTCGTCCGCCTCGGACTCGTCCTGCGACGCGGGCGCCGCTCCCCCGGTCACCGTGCCGCGGTAGTAGTCCTCGGCCGTGGTTCCCGGGGCCATCGGGTGCGGCGAATCGACCATGCCGGACTCGAGCGGGGCCAGCAGCCGATCCTTCTCGTAGATCAGCCCCGCCCGGTTGTCGTCGGCCATCTCGTATTCGTTGGTCATGGTCAGCGCCCGTGTCGGGCACGCCTCGATGCACAGCCCGCACCCGATGCAGCGCAGGTAGTTGATCTGGTACACCCGGCCGTACCGCTCGCCGGGCGAGAAGCGTTCCTCGTCGGTGTTGTCGGCGCCCTCGACGAAGATGGCGTCGGCGGGGCACGCCCAGGCGCACAGTTCGCACCCGATGCACTTCTCCAGGCCGTCCGCGTACCGGTTGAGCTGATGCCTGCCGTGATAGCGGGGCGCCGTCGGCGTCTTCTCCTCCGGGTAGAACTCGGTGTTCGATTTCTTGAACATCGTGGAGAAGGTCACGCCGAATCCCGCTATGGGGCCGAGGAATTTAGTCATCGCTGTTCTCCTGAGTCGATCCGGTGGAGGGCGCGCCGGTGACGGAGACGGGCGTGCGCCGGAACGCGGGCAGCGTCTGACCCGGCATCGGCGGAACCGGGTATCCACCGGCCATGGGGTCGAACGGTTCGAGTGTCTCCGGGGACAGTTCGGCGCGGTCGCGCGGCTCGACCGGTTTCTCTGGTGCGTGAACGCGGCCCGGACGCAGACGCTTCCACAGCAGCGCCACCACGACGAGGGCCACGACGAGGCCCGCGACGACGAGGGTGATCGTCCGGGCGTCGTAGCCGTCGTTGCGGAAGGCCCGGACGGTGGCGACGATCATGACCCACACCAGCGAGATCGGGATCAGGATCTTCCAGCCGAGACCCATGAACTGGTCGTACCGCAGCCGGGGCAGCGTGGCGCGCAACCAGACGAACACGAACAGGAAACCCCAGACCTTCAGCGTGAACCACAGCACCGGCCACCAACCGGAGTTCGCGCCGTCCCACAGACTGAGCGGGAACGGTGCGTGCCAGCCGCCGAGGAACAGGGTGGTGGCGAGCGCCGAGACGGTCACCATGTTCACGTACTCGGCGAGCATGAACATCGCGAAGCTCAGCGAGGAGTACTCGGTGTGGAACCCGCCGACCAGTTCGCCTTCGGCCTCGGGCAGGTCGAAGGGCGCCCGGTTGGTCTCACCCACCATCGAGGTGACGTAGATGAGGAACGACGGCAGCAGCAGGAAGATGTACCAGGTGTGCTCCTGGGAGGCGACGATGCCCGACGTGGACATCGTTCCTGCGTCCAGGAAGACGGCCGCGAACGACAACGCCATCGCGATTTCGTACGAGATCACCTGCGCCGTCGAGCGCAGACCTCCCAGCAGCGGGTACGTGGAGCCGGACGCCCAGCCGGCGAGCACGATGCCGTAGACGCCGATCGACGTGGCTGCGAGGACGTAGAGCACGGCCACCGGCAGGTCCGTCAGCTGTAATGGCGTGTAGTGCCCGAAGATCGACACCGCAGGGCCGAACGGGATCACCGCGAACGCCATGAACGCGGGCACCGCGGCGATGATCGGCGCGAGGATGTAGATCGGCTTGTCCACACCCTTCGGGACGATCCCCTCCTTCAAGGCGAGCTTGATGCCGTCTGCGAGGCTCTGCAGCATGCCCCGCGGGCCCACCCGGTTCGGGCCGACGCGCATCTGCATCCAGGCCATGACCTTGCGTTCGGCCAGAATCGTCAGAAGCGGGGTGAGGACGAGGAACACGAAGACGGCCAGCGCCTTGCCCAGAACCAGCCACCACGGGTCGTGCCCGAACAGTGCCGGGTCGGGGTAGACGGCCGCGATCGTCACAGCGCACCTCCCGGGGCGATCCCGTTGGTGGTTGCGGCGCGGCGTACGTTCACGACGGTTCCCGCCCCGGCGGCCAGTTGGCGGTAGACCGCGGAGCCGGGCGAGTTGAGCGGCAGCCACACCACCCGATCCGGCATGTCGGTGATCACCAACGGCAACGTCACCTCGCCTCGTTCCGTCGCGACGGTGACCGGATCTCCGTCACCGGCACCCGTCTCGGCCGCCGACGCCGCGGACATCCGCACGACCGGGGTGCGCGCCGTGCCCGCCAAGTGCGGTTCCCCGTCCTGCAACCGCCCCGAGTCGAGCAGCATCCGCCACGTGGCGAGCACCGCCTCCCCCGCCCCGGGGTCCCGCCGTGGGGACTGCGGGACGTCGGGCGGATCCGGGAAGTCACCGTCCCAGGCGCCGAGCCGTTCGAGTTCCCGCCGTGCGGTCGCCGCGTCGGGAAGACCCAGCGGGACACCCATTTCGCCGGCGATCGCGTGGAGCACACGCTGATCGGGCATCGCCCCGGTGCCGCGGAGTGCGGCGTCGAAATCCCGGGTGCGGCCCTCCCAGTCGACGAAGGTGCCCGGCTTCTCCATGACCGGTGCGATGGGGAACACCACGTCCGCGCGGTCGGTGATCGCACTGTGGCGCAGTTCCAGACTCACGACGAAGCCGGCCGCGTCGACGGCCGCCGTCGCGGCCTGCGGGTCGGGGAGGTCGTCGATCTCCACACCGCCGATCACCAGCGCCCCCAGCGTCCCCGATTCGGCGGCGGCGAGGATGCTCGCGGTGTCGCGGCCCGCGGTGTCCGGTAGATCCGCGGCATTCCACACCGACGCGACCTGCCGACGGGCCTCGGGATCGCCCACCGGCCTGCCACCCGGGAGCAGTCCGGGCAGCGCGCCCGCCTCGAGTGCGCCGCGTTCACCGGCGCGTCGCGGCACCCAGGCCAGCCGGGCACCGGTGGCGTCGGCCAGCCGGACCGCGGCGGACAGTGCCCCCGGCACCGCGGCGAGCCGCTCCCCCACCACGACGACCGCACCCGGTCGGCGAAGCAACTCGGTGACCCCCGGGTCCGCATCACCCGTGCGGAGTCCGTCGAGGACCTCCGGTTCCGCATTCGGCGCGGCCCGCAGCAGTCTGCCGGACACCTTCTCGAGGCCGCGGGACGTGTACGGGGCGATCGAGTACACCGGAACGGCCTTCGTGCGCGCCGCCTTGCGCAGGCGGAGGAACACGATCGGCGACTCCTCCTCCGGCTCGAACCCGGCGAGGAGAACGATCGGCGCGGCGTCGAGATCGTCGTAGGTGACCGCGAGTCGCTGCCCCGCCACCCGGGCCGCCAGGAAGTCGGCCTCCTCACCGGAGTGTGCGCGACTGCGGAAGTCGATGTCGTTGGTGCCGAGCGCCGTTCGCGCGAATTTCGCGTAGGCGTAGGCGTCCTCCCACGTGGACCGACCACCGACGAGAACACCCGCACTGCCCCGCGCCGCGGTCAGTCCCCGCGCAGCGACGGCCAGGGCCTCCGACCAGGAGGCGGGCGCCAGCGTGCCGTCGCCGCCGCGGACCAGCGGGGTGGTGATCCGGTCGGCCTGGGTGGCGTAGGCGAACGCCCACCGCCCCTTGTCGCAATTCCATTCCTCGTTGACCTCGGGGTCGTCGCCCGCCAGCCGCCGCAACACCGTGCCCCGCCGATGATCGGTGCGCTGGGCGCAACCGCTCGCACAGTGCTCGCACACACTGGGGCTGGAGATCAGATCGAACGGGCGGGCCCGGAACCGGTACGCGGTACCCGTCAGCGCGCCCACCGGGCAGATCTGGACGGTGTTGCCGGAGAAGTACGACTCGAACGGTTCCTTCGCGTAGATCCCGACCTGCTGCAGCGCACCCCGCTCCATCAGCTCGACGAACGGATCCCCCGCAACCTGCTGGGAGAACCGGGTGCACCGCGCGCACAGCACACACCGCTCCCGGTCCAGAAGGACCTCTGTGGACAGCGGAATCGGCTTGGGGAACGTGCGCTTGATCTCCCCGAAACGCGACTCCGCGCGCCCGTTGGACATCGCCTGATTCTGCAACGGGCACTCGCCGCCCTTGTCGCACACCGGGCAGTCCAGCGGATGATTGATCAGCAGCAACTCCATCACCCCCTTCTGCGCCTTGTCGGCGACCGGCGACGTGAGCTGGGTGTGGACAACCATGCCGTCGGTGACGGTCGTGGTGCAGGAGGCGAGCGGCTTACGCTGCCCCTCCACGTCGACGAGGCACTGACGGCAGGCGCCGACCGGATCGAGCAACGGGTGGTCGCAGAACCGCGGGATCTGAATACCGATCATCTCCGCGGCACGAATCACCAACGTGCCCTTGGGAACACTCACCTCCACCCCGTCGATGACAAGACTGACCTCAGGGCTCGCTCCGCTCGCGGGCACCGGGGCTTTCACGCCCGCCCTTCCCTCGTCACTCATTCGCTGCGCTCCCTCGCTCCTCGGTCCAGACCGCGCGGCCCCGGTGCCACATCATGCGTCTACTCCAGCCATGAGCGTGGACTGATGCGGGTCGAACGGGCAGCCGCCCTGCTCGAAGTGCGCGAGGTACTCGTTGCGGAAGTACTTGATGGAGGACATGATCGGGCTCGCCGCACCGTCACCGAGAGCGCAGAACGACTTGCCGAGGATGTTGTCCGCGATGTCGAGCAACTTCTGCAGGTCCGCATCGGTCCCCTCCCCCCGCTCGAGCCGCTCCAGGATCTGCACCAGCCAATAGGTGCCCTCCCGGCAGGGCGTGCACTTGCCGCACGACTCGTGCGCATAGAACTCGGTCCAGCGGAGCACGGCGCGCACCACACACGTGGTCTCGTCGAAGATCTGCAGGGCCTTGGTGCCCAGCATCGACCCGGCGGCGCCGACACCCTCGTAGTCGAGAGCGACGTCGAGATGCTCGTCCGTGAAGATCGGCGTCGACGAACCGCCCGGCGTCCAGAACTTCAACCGATGCCCGGCGCGGACGCCGCCCGCGTACTCGAGCAACTCCCGCAACGTGATTCCCAGTGGAGCCTCGTACTGTCCGGGTGTGGTCACGTGCCCCGACAGGGAATAGAGGGTGAACCCGGGCGACTTCTCGCTGCCCATCGAGCGGAACCACTCGATACCGTTCACGATGATCGGCGGGACGCTCGCGATCGACTCGACGTTGTTGACGACGGTCGGGGACGCGTAGAGACCGGCCACCGCGGGGAACGGCGGACGCAGCCTCGGCTGGCCGCGGCGCCCCTCCAGCGAGTCGAGCAGCGCCGTCTCCTCGCCGCAGATGTACGCCCCGGCACCCGCGTGCACGACCAACTCGAGGTCGAAACCGGTACCCAGGATGTTCCTGCCGAGGTAGCCCGCCGCGTACGCCTCCGCGACCGCGGCCTGCAGCCGGCGGAGCACCGGCACCACCTCGCCTCGCACGTAGATGAAGGCGTGCCCGGCGCGGATCGCGTACGCCGCGATGATGACACCCTCCACGAGCGCGTGCGGCGTGGCCAGCATCAGCGGCATGTCCTTGCAGGTGCCCGGTTCGGACTCGTCCGCGTTGACCACGAGGTAGTGCGGCTTGTCGTCGCCCTGCGGGATGAACGACCACTTCATGCCGGTCGGGAATCCGGCACCGCCGCGACCGCGCAGACCGGCCTCCTTGACCGTCGCGATGACCTCGTCCGGCTCCATACGCAGCGCCTTCTGCAGGCCCTCGTACCCGTCGTGGCGACGGTACGTGTCGAGGGTCCAGGATTCGGGCTCGTCCCAGTAGCGGCTCAGGACCGGGGTCAGCGGCATGTCAGTCTCCCTTCCGTCCCGGGTCGGTCGCAGCCGGGTTCGTTTCGGAGGTGGAGCGATCCGGAGGCACCGTCGCCGACGGGGCAGGCGCCGGCTCGTCCTTCGTCGACTCGGCCGCAACCGCCTCGGTGTCCCGTGCCTGCGGCTCCGGGACGAGGGACGTCTCCGCCGGATCAGGCGCCGTCATCCCCCGTTCCCGCGCAACGCGCAGGCCGGCCAGTGTCGCTTCGCCTGCGGCGCCGCCCTCCTCGAGCGCACCGGGACGCTCGTCAGGGAACCCGGCGAGAATGCGGGCGGTCTCCCGGAACGTGCACAGCGTCGCGCCGCGGCTCGGCGACACCCGGTCCCCCGACCGCAGGGAATCGACGAGCGAGCGGGCCGACTCCGGGGTCTGATTGTCGAAGAACTCCCAGTTCACCATCACCACCGGGGCGTAATCGCACGCCGCGTTGCACTCGATGTGCTCCAACGTGACCTTGCCGTCCGCGGACGTGCCACCGTGCGGCAGATCGAGATGCTCCTCCAGCGCGGCGAGGATCGCGTCGCCGCCCATGACCGCGCACAACGTGTTGGTGCACACCCCCACGTAATAGTCGCCCGTCGGCTCGCGCCGGTACATCGAATAGAACGTCGCCACCGCGGCCACCTCGGCTCCGGTCAACCCGAGCCGGCCGGCACAGAATTCGACCCCCGCCGGCGTGATGCACCCGTCCTCCGCCTGAACCAGATGCAACAGCGGCAGCAGCGCGGAACGCGAATTCGGATAACGCGCGACGACGACATCGGCGTCGGCGTCGAGCCGCGCCCGTATCTCCGGCGGATACTCCTCCCGCGCACCCGGCCGCACCAGCCGGCCGTTCTCCTCCGGCCTCGGCCCGAACTCGATGAAAACAGGTGGTTGCGCCGGTGCGGTTCGCTCGGTCATCGATCCACTCCCCCCATGACGGGATCGATACTCGCGACCGCGGCAATCACATCCGCCACCATGCCGCCCTCACACGTGGCCGCCACCGACTGCAGATTCGTGAACGACGGATCCCGGAAATGCACCCGGAACGGGCGCGTGCCGCCGTCGCTCACCATGTGCACCCCGAGCTCACCCCGCGGCGACTCCACCGCCACATACACCTGGCCCGGCGGCACCCGGAAACCCTCCGTCACCAACTTGAAATGATGGATCAGCGACTCCATCGACGAATCCATGATCTCGCGGACATGCTCCGGCGAATTACCCAGACCATCCGGGCCCAACGTCAGATCCGCAGGCCACGCGATCTTCTTGTCTTCCGCCATGATCGGCCCCGGCCGCAACTTGTCGAGACACTGCTCGACGATCTTCAGCGACTCCTTCATCTCGTCGACCCGGATCAGGTAGCGGCCGTACGCGTCGCACCCGGTGTCGGTGCTGACCTCGAACTCGTAATTCTCGTACCCGCAATACGGCTGCGACTTCCGCAGATCGTGCGGCAGACCCGTCGCACGCAGCATCGGACCCGTAATGCCGAGCGCCATGCACCCCGTGAGGTCGAGATACCCGATGCCCTTGGTGCGCCCTTTCCAGATCCGGTTGTCGTTCAGCAGATTCTCCATGTCCCGCAACCGCTCCGGCATCAACGTGAGCAACTCGCGGACCTTCTCCACCGCCCCTTCCGGCAGATCCTGCGACAACCCACCCGGCCGGATATACGCATGGTTCATGCGCAACCCCGTGATGTACTCGAACACATCCAGGACCAACTCACGTTCCCGGAAACCGAACAGCATCGCCGTCACCGCGCCCAACTCCATCCCGCCCGTGGCCAGCGCCACCAGATGCGAGGAGATGCGGTTGAGCTCCATCAACATCACCCGGATGACACTCGCCCGCTCCGGCACCTGATCCGTGATGTCGAGCAACTTCTCCACCCCGAGGCAATACGCCGTTTCATTGAAGAACGGCGACAGGTAATCCATCCGCGTCACAAACGTCACGCCCTGCGTCCACGTCCGATACTCGAGATTCTTCTCGATCCCCGTATGCAGATAGCCGATCCCGCACCGGGCCTCCGTGACCGTCTCACCCTCGATCTCCAAGATCAGCCGCAGCACCCCGTGCGTCGACGGATGCTGCGGACCCATGTTCACGACGATGCGCTCCTCGCCGCTCCCCGAACCCGCGTCCTCCGACGCCGCCTTCACCGCATCGACAACCTCGTCCCAGTCCTGACCGGCAACCGTGAAAACCGTGTCCTCGCTCATCAGCTGTACCCCCGCCGCTCGTCCGGCGGCGCGATCTCCGCGCCCTTGTACTCGACGGGGATACCGCCGAGCGGATAGTCCTTCCGCTGCGGATGACCCGGCCAGTCATCCGGCATCTCGATCCGCGTCAACGACGGATGACCGTCGAACACGATCCCGAAGAAGTCGTACGTCTCCCGCTCGTGCCAATCATTCGTCGGATACACGTCGTACAACGACGGAATATGCGGATCCCCATCCGGCACCGCCACCTCCAGACGGATCCGCCGATTGTGCGTAATCGACAACAACGGATACACCGCATGCAACTCCCGGCCCGCATCCTGCGGGAAATGCACACCATTCACACCCAGACACATCTCGAACCGCAGATCCGGCTCATCCCGCAACGCACGCGCCACCGGCACCAAGAACTCGCGCCGCACACCGAACGTCACCTCACCCCGAAACACCACCACCGACTCCACCGCCACCTCGAAGCCCACCCCCGACTCCGCCAGCGCCGCCCCCAACCCATCCGCCACCTCGTCGAAATACCCGCCGAACGGCCGCGGCGTACTCCCCGGCAACAACACCGGACGCACCAACCGCCCATACCCCGACGTATCCCCACTACCCCGCACCCCGAACAAACCCTTACGCACACCGATCTGCTCTGGGACATGGCTCGCTGCGCTCGCGGGTGCCGGAGCTTGGTCGTGCGGTCTTCCCTCGTCACTCACTCGCTACGCTCCCTCGATCCTCAGTCCAGACCGCACGGCTCCGGCACTTGCTCGGGTTGCTCCGCTCCCTCGCTGCGCGCGCCGTCACCGGAGCAGGCCCTTCATCTGGATGGTGGGGGTGGCGGCCAGCGCGGCCTGCTCAGCCGCACGCGCCACCTCCTCCCGGTGAACACCGAGCGGCATCTGCTGGATCTTCTCGTGCAGCGCGAGGATCGCGTTCAGCAGCATCTCGGGCCTCGGCGGGCACCCCGGCAAGTAGATGTCGACAGGGACGATGTGGTCGACACCCTGCACGATCGCGTAATTGTTGAACATCCCACCCGACGACGCGCACACGCCCATCGCCAGCACCCACTTCGGCTCCACCATCTGGTCGTAGATCTGCCGCAGCACCGGCGCCATCTTCTGGCTCACCCGGCCGGCGACGATCATCAGATCGGCCTGCCGGGGTGAGGCACGGAACGCCTCCATGCCGAAGCGGGCGATGTCGAAGCGTCCGCCTGCGGTGGCCATCATCTCGATCGCGCAGCACGCGAGCCCGAAACTGGCGGGCCACAGCGAGCCCTTCCGGACGTAGCCCGCAAGCCCCTCCACCGTGGTCAGCAGGAAGCCGCTCGGCAGCTTCTCCTCGATGCCCATATCCGACTCTTCTCTTCCGACTTAGCTTTTCGATCGCTGACGGGACCGATCAGTCCCAACTGAGACCGCCACGCCGCCACTCGTACGCGTAGGCGACGGAGACATTGAAGATGAACAGGGCCATGGCCCCGAGACCGAAGAAGCCGAGGGCGTCGAAATGAACAGCCCACGGATAGAGGAACACGATCTCGATGTCGAAGATGATGAACAGCATGGCCGTCAGGTAGTACTTCACCGGGATGCGGCCCGCGCCCAGCGGCGAGGACGTCGGCTCGATCCCGCACTCGTAGGCGTCGAGCTTGGCACGGTTGTAGCGTCTCGGACCGACGATCCTCGCCACGATCACGGAGAACACCGCGAACGCGACCGCAATCGCCCCGAGCACGAGGATCGGCACGTAGACATTCACGCCGTCTCAGCTCCCCTCTTCCCGAGCCTGTCCGCCCGATTCCCGGGCGGTCGTTTCCGAAGCTACGCTCTTGTGAGTTATGCCACAGCGTACAAGGGAAGTCGTCGGGCCCGGCCGATTTGACCGAGCGAGTTCAAGGCGATCTGGAAATGCGGAAAACCGCTGCGGGACAGGCGCTCGATGCGCCTTCGGACGGCGGAATCGGAAGTCAGGAGACCCTAAGCAGAGAGTCGGGTGCGGAGCAGCGCTATGACCGCTTCGGACAACCGGATCGGGTCGAGCGGGTGCGGCACCGCGGCCTCCGCGCGCGACCAGCTGGCCAGCCAGGCGTCGTCGGGACGTCCGGTCAGGACCAGGATCGGCGGGCACTCGTCGATCTCGTCCTTCAACTGCTTGGCGATCCCCATCCCGCCCGCGGGCACCGCCTCGCCGTCCAGGACGGCCAGGTCGATGTCGCCGGCATCCATCTCCCGGATCACCACGGGCGCCGTCGCCACCTCGACGTACTCCAGCTCCGGAAGGTCGGGGTGCGGACGCTTCCCCAACGCCAGCACGACCTTCTGGCGGGTGCTCGCGTCGTCGCTGTAGACGAGGACACGCAACCGATCAGAACGGCTGGTGTGGGCGGTCGCGTCGGTCACGGAGACGATGCTACCGGTCCCCCGCCTTCCAGACCGGCGGCTCGCGTCGATCGAAAAACGGCGCGTCGAAATCGAATTGGTTTGGCCGGCGGCCGCAGCTGCCCGGCTACAGTCTCTCCGCGATGGCGAGCGCCGTGGAACCGAGCTTCGGCAGGCGGAGATCCGCGATGGGGGTCAGCATGTTGCCGAGCCGGTTGGTGACGAAGGCGATCGACAGGCCCGTGTCGGCGTCGGCGAACGCGCCAGACCCACCCAACCCGTAGTGCCCGAACGTATTCGACGGCTGCTTGCGGCGCGCGACCATTCCCGCGTGGTAGCCGAGCCGCCAGTTCATCGGTATGCCCAGTACGTAGTCGCGGGCCGTGGTCTGCACCTGGCTCAGCTGCGCCACGACCTCCGGCGGGAGGAATTCGACACCGCCGACGGTTCCGCCGTTGGCCAGCGCCCCGTACATGCGCGCCAGGGCGCGGGCACTGAACACGCCGTTCCATCCCGGCATCACGCTGTCGTGGATCGCAGGGTTGCGGACGAGGGCGTCGAAACCGGCGGGCATGCCGGCGTCGGCGACGTTGCGGAGACCGGGCAGCCGCGCCATCGCGAACGACGTCGCACCCCACGGAACACCGAACGGGTTGATGTGCGGGAAGGTCCTCGCGATGCGGGACCGCTCGGCGGGCGGCACCTCGTACCAGAATTCCTTCACCCCGAGCGGTTCGGCGACCTCGGTGCGCACCAGTTCGGTGAACGGTGTTCCGGCCGCACGGGACGTCAGTTCGGCGACCAGCGAGCCGAATGTCACGGCGTGATAGCCGGGGGTCTTCAGCCGCCGCCGATCCGGGGTCGCCGCGGCCAGGGCGGCACTGACCAGGCCATGGTCCATCAGACTCAGGGGGCCCGGAACGAGTCCGCGAACGCGGTGCAGTCCGGCGCGGTGCGACAGCAGTTCGCGCACCGTGATCTCGTCCTTGCCCGCGGTGGCGAACTCGGGCCAGTACTGCGCCACCGGTGCGTCGTAGTCGATGATCCCGCGTCCCGCGAGACGGTGCAGCACGGTCGACGCGACGCCCTTGCCCGTGGAGAACGTGAGGGTGACCGTGTCCTCCTGCCAGAACGTGTCGCGGCTCGCCCACCCGGCCCACACGTCGACGACCGGCTCACCGTGGAGGTAGACGGCCAGCGCACCGCCGCCCTGGCCGACGTCGTGGAAGAGCCGGAAGAACTGGTCGACGAGCACCCCGAATCGCCGGTCCGCCAGCATCCCCGCCGGTGGCCGTACGGTGCGGCGCCTCAACGGCCACGGCGATGTGGTCGTCATATCGACTTCCCTCGGTCGCTCTTCACGTCAGTGACATGTGCATTTAACTTCCTCTTTACACACGGGAGAACGCCGTCGGCACCGCTTCAGAGCCTGCGTGATCGCTTCGTGGCCATACCGCAACGGGAAAGAGTGTCCGGGGCCCGGAGGGGTGACTCGACCATGACCCCGGGAGGTGACCCGACCATGATCATTTCGGCTCGAGCGAGTGGAAGTAATCGGACCTGACCTCGACGTCCTCGACGAGACGCGTAGTGGTCTGCACCCCCAGTGAATGCTCCTTCAACAGGTCGCACAGCCGGTCGCCGTCGATCAGGTCGATGGGCGGGGCGCCGTCCCTCTTGGACTCCGTGCGGGCGTCACCAGTGAAGGTTCCGGTCGTGATGAGCAGACCCTTCTCGCCGCGACCCGCCATCGCGCCACGAAAATCGCGCACTGCCCCGGCGCCGACACTGCCGCTGTAGCGCTTGCACTGGAAGAACACGGGGAAACTGAGCAACGACAACTGGTACACGCCGAGGCCCTCGATGTCCCCGTCGCCGCCGCGACCGGTGACGGACGCGCTCGAGAATCCGGCCTCCCGCAGCAACCGCTGGGTCAGCCGCTCGAACGCAGGCGGCGACATCTTCAGAACCGTGTCGAGCAGCAGGTCCTTCCAGTCCGCGTCGTTCTCGGCCTCGGCGATGTTGGCGTCCGGTTCGTCGTTCCTCCGGGATGCGGCCTTCGCCGATTTGCGGGCGGCATTCTTCTTGCGGTTCTCGGCGGAGAACTCGGCGTGCAACGGGCGGATCTCGCTCTCGGCGACCTCGCGGCCCTTCTCCGTCACACTCCACACCCCGCGACGGCTGTTGGTGAGCAGACCCATCCCCTTGAGGTAGGTGCGGGCCCACGCCAGCCGGTACTCGATCTCGGTGCTCGGACCGTCACCGTGCAGCACGCCCTGCACGTCGGACGAAAGACCTTCTCGCTCAACGACTGCGCTGTCGAGCTCCTCGTTGGACGCCGAACCACCGAGAGCAATGGCAGCCTGAAGCGCTGGCCAGAGGAGGTCGACGTACTGAGGAACGTGAACAGTCATGGCCACAAGCATGCCCGAATCCTCCGGGCACTCCGCACACGGACCCCGACCCGATCACCCCGGCGAACCCTGGGCAAGCCGAGCCTCCGCCCGGTTCTCGAGCTGCGCCCGGTAGATCGTCTTCCCCGATCGGCGCACGATGAGGTAGGCGAGTCCGACCGCGATCATCCCCGGCACGAGCACGCCGATGCTTCCCGTCATCTCCGCGACCATCAGCATCACCGCGAGCGGCGCGCGGGCGATGCTCCCGAAACACGCCATCATGCCGACGATGACGAAGGGCGCCGGATTGTCGGGGACGCCCGGGGCGATCGGCTCCAGCAGTCGCCACACCGCGGCACCGGTGAACGCCCCGATCACCATGCCCGGACCGAAGATGCCGCCCGATCCACCGGATCCGATGGACAGCGACGTCGCGAGGATCTTCGCGAACGGCAACAACAGCACCACCCACAGCGGGATGGCCGCGAGGTCGTCGCGGGCCATCGATTGCTGGATCCAGCCGTATCCGCTGCCCAGCACCTCCGGCAGCACCAGTGCCATCAGTCCGACGAGCAGCCCGCCGACCGCCGGCTTGACGATCCGGCTGCCCGGCAGGCGGTGGGTGAGGTCGACGGCGGTGTAGAACGTCCCGCTGTACAGCAATCCGATCAGGCCGCCGAGCACACCGATGAGCGCGAACCACACCAACTGGGCCGGGGTGTCGAAGACGTAGTCCTGGGCGGCGTACCCGAACAGCGGCCCGAAGCCGAGGAAGCTGCCGAACACGGTGTAACTGACGATCGACGTGACGAGCGCAGGCACGAGCACCTCGAAATCGAAATCCTCCTTGTACGGGATGGTGCAGCACAGCACCGCACCGCCGAGCGGGGCGCCGAAGATGGCGCCGATGCCGGAGCCGATGCCGATCGCCACGGCGATGCGGCCGTCCCGCGGGGACAGGTCCAGCCTGCGGGCGAGGAGCGATCCGAAACCCGCCGAGATCTGCGCGGTGGGCCCCTCTCGACCGCCGGACCCGCCGGACCCGATCGTGATCGCCGACGCGACCAGCTTCACCAGCACGACGCGGACGCGGATCATGCCGGGGTCCCGGTGCACGGCCTCGATCGCCGCGTCGGTGCCGTGCCCCTCGGCCTCGGGGGCCAGGGTGAACACGAGGATGCCCGACACGAGACCGCCCAGGCACACCACGAGCGGAATCGCCCACGGTCTGGTGAACTCCCTGCTGCCGCCCGCGCCGCCGTCACCGGCCGCGGTCGGCGGGTGGTACCCGCCGATGTCGACGATCAGCAGTTGCGTCGCCTCCGACAGCGCGACGTAGAACACGACCGCGCCGAGCCCGGCGACGATGCCGATGACGACACCGAGGACCAGCCATTTGCGGGTGTAGCCCGCGGTGCGGATCCAGGCTCCGGCCGGCGCCCCGATCGACCGCAGAGCCCGCGACCAGGACGCCACCCGGATCACTCCAGCTTTCCGAAGACCGTTCGACCCTCCAGGATCGTGGCGAGCACTTCGAGGTCCGCGATGTCGTCGGGATCCACCAGAAGCGGGTTGGCCGACAGCACGACGAGATCGGCGTGCAGCCCGGGGACGATCGCCCCGATCGCGTCCTCGCTCCGGAGGTGCCACGCCGAGTTGATCGTCTCCGCACGCAAGGCGTCCGGGACCGAGATCCGCTCCTCGGGGGCGAGCACCCGTCCCGACCGGGTGCGGCGAGTGACGGCGTCGGCGATGTTGCGCAACGGGTTGGTCGGGGTCACGGGACCGTCGTTGTGGAACGAGATCCGCTGACCCGCCGCGATCGCGGAAGCTGCAGCGGCCCAACATGCTCCGCGTTCGGGACCGAACAGGTCGTCGACGAGCACGTCGCCCCAGTAGTAGAGGTGGTCGACGAAAAGGCTGCACGTGACGCCGAGTTCGGTCGCACGGCGGAACTGCTCCGGGGTCATCGCCCCCACGTGCTCGAGTCGCAGTCGGTGATCGTCGCGCGGCGACTCGGCGAGCATCCGCTCCCACGCGTCGAGGGCCAGGGTGACCGCGGCGTCACCGTTGGCGTGGCAGGAGATCTGCCAGCCGTTCTCGAAGTACGGCTTGCTGATCTCGAGTATCTCGTCCGCGGTGTAATTGGCCTTGCCGCGCGATCCGGCGAGGCCGAGCGACCGGGTGACGTCCGTGTCGAGATACGGGAAACTCGTGGCCGCGTTGCCCACCCACGGCGAGCCGTCCGACCAGATCTTGATACCCACCTGGCGCAGCAGGTCGTCGCCCACTCCGGGTGACACGTCCGTGGAGCGCTCCGGGTTCGACATCTCGTACAGCCGCAGCCGGGTGGTGAGAGCACCGGACCGGGCGATCGCGGTCAGGGCGCTCCGGAAGCGTGGGTCGAATGCCATCTCGCTCGCGGTGGTGATGCCTGCCGCGTTCATCCGCGCGCATTCCGCGGCGAGGAGTTCCGGCAGCCGGGTGGACGCACCGTCGAGGATCGAGGCTGCCACCGCCATCACCGCGGGCGCCTCGAACGCCGAACCGTTCAGGTCGCCCGACTTGTCGCGACCGAAGCTGCCGCCCTCCGGGTCCGGTGTCTTCTTGGACAATCCGGCTTCCCGGGCGGCGACGTCGTTGAAATACGCGACGTGACCGGTGTTGTGCAGGATCACCAGGGAGGTGTCGGGAGCGACGGAATTGAGCCATTCCCGGGACGGTTCCGGCAGCCCCTTCTGGAGCAGAGGGTCCCAGCCGTTGAGCACGGCGCCGTCGGGGTGCTCGTCGACGGCGCGGCGGACGGCGTCGACCACCTCGCCCGCGTCGGCGATGGTCACCGGCCTGATGTCCAC
This sequence comes from Rhodococcus koreensis, assembly GCF_017068375.1. Classification (NCBI taxonomy): domain Bacteria; kingdom Bacillati; phylum Actinomycetota; class Actinomycetes; order Mycobacteriales; family Nocardiaceae; genus Rhodococcus; species Rhodococcus koreensis. The sequence continues at coordinate 7,108,400 of NZ_CP070609.1, read as the reverse complement.
CACCGGTTCGCCGAGCAGCACCGCCGAGTTCAGCGGGTGACCGTGCGCCTCGACGAACCCGGGGAGGATGCAGGCGCGGTGCACGTCGACCGCGATCGTTGCCGGTCCGATCAGCGGAAACACCGCGGCGTCGTTGCCGACGGCGGCGATCCGCCCGTCCCGAACCGCGACCGCCCGAGCGCGCGGCGCGGCGTCGTTCATGGTGACCACGTCACCGAACAGCACCAGATCGGCAGGTTTTCCGTCGTTCGTGCCCATCAGTGCACCCTCCCGTCAGACCGGGCGCGGGCGAGTGCCCATGCGCCGGCAGCGAGTGTCGACTGTGACTTCAGATTACAACTACGCAGCAGGTCATATGCAGGAATAGTGCGTACCCGCGATCGGTTACAGACAGGCATGACCGAAACACCTCTGCCCGTGGACGGCCTCTTCGAGCCGTTCGCCGTCAAATCCCTCCAGCTCCGGAATCGCTTCGCGATGGCACCCATGACCAGGGCTTTCTCCCCTGACGGCATTCCCGGGGAGGACGTGGCGGCGTACTACCGCCGGCGTGCGGCGGGCGGGGTCGGTCTCGTCATCACCGAGGGGACGTACATTCCGGACCCCGCAGCCGGATCCCACACCCGGGTGCCGCTCCTCTACGGACAGGACAGCCTCGCGGGCTGGAAGTCCGTGGTGGACGCGGTCCACGAGGAGGGCGGGCAGATCATCCCGCAGCTGTGGCATCTGGGCGTCGAACGCGGCCCGCAGCCGCGCATGAACCCCGAGGTGACGACGGCCAGCCCGTCCGGAATCGCGCTGGACGGAACCCGGCTGGGACGCGAATTCACCGGGTCCGATCTCGACGCGCTGCGCGAGGCCTGGGTGGCGGCCGCCGTCAACGCGCGTGACGTGGGCTTCGACGGCATCGAACTGCACGGCGCCCACGGCTATCTGCTCGACCAGTTCCTGTGGGACCGCACGAACGTCCGCTCCGACGGTTACGGCGGATCTCTCGAGGCCCGCACCCGCTTCCCGGTCGAGGTGGTCGCAGCGATCCGCGAGGCCGTCGGGGACGACTTCGCGATCGTCTACCGCTTCTCCCAGTGGAAGTCGAACCACTACGACTCGCGCATCGCGCAGACCCCCGACGAACTCGCGGCCGTGCTGACGCCCCTCGTCGCCGCCGGTGTCGACGTGCTGCACCCGTCCACCCGCAGGCACTGGGACCCGGCCTTCGCCGAGCTGTCCGGTGAGGACGGCGAACTCGGCCTGGCCGGATGGACCAAGCGGCTGACGGGACTGCCCACGATCACGGTCGGTTCGGTGGGTCTCGACGACGTGTTCACGACGGCCTTCACGTCGGACGGCGCCTCGAACACCGCCGGTGTCGACCGCCTGCTCCGGCAGTACGAGAACGGCGAGTTCGATCTCGTGGCCGTCGGCCGCGCACTGCTGTCCGATCCGGAGTGGGTGCTCAAACTCCGCGACGGCAGGACCGCCGAGCACATCCCGTACAGCAACGAGCACCGGGCGGTCCTGCACTGACCGCGCCGGTCAGCTGTCCTCGACGGTGATCTCCACCTGATCGACGTTCACGCCTTCGGGTGGGTTCGCCGTGCCCTCGGTCGAGATGCGGCTCTTGTCGACCCCCTGCGCCTCGAGGGCGTTCGCGACGGCCTGAGCGCGCTGGTCGGCGAGGAGTTCGGCGGCCGCCTCGTCCGTGTTGCTGGCGTACGCCTCGATCGCGATCTTGGCGTCGCCCGCCTTCATCGCGGCGGCCACCGCCTTGACGGTCACGTCCGAGAGGGCGTTGAGTTCGGCGGTTCCCGACTCGAATCCGATCGGGACCGCCGCGATGGCCGAGTTGATCGCGTTCTGGGTGGCCTCGCGCGCGGTGTTCACGGCGGACGACGCCGTGGCCTGCACACTGCTGATCGCGCCTTCCACCCGATCGGACGCGGAGGCCGTCGTCGTGGTCGCGATCGGAGCCTCGTTCGAGTCGTTGGAACAGCCGGCCACGCCGAGCAGCGCGAGGGCCGCGACCGCGATGCCGGTGACGATGGTCTTGCGCATGATGGTTTCCCCTATACGTCCGTATGTCCGGAAAGCGCTACACGTCGTGGGACGAGGATAGCCCCGCCCGCACCCTCGAAGGTGGGATTCGAACACGGCCCAAGCTCCCACATCGTGAGATTTCTCGGACGGATGTGAATCCGGACACAGGCTTCTCACCTGCCCAAAAACCGTTGATTCGCCTTCCGTTTCAATTCGGTTAATTCCACGGATTGCGATCTCATTTCAATAACGGTAGAAATGAATCCGGCGCCCGCTCAGCGCCAACATAAATGCCCACAACCGAGCAAGGAGTTACACGCATGGATCTCGCCTTCCTGTCCGAATTCTTCTCCGCCTTCTCCGACCTCGCCGGTGCCCTGGACTTCTTCTCGGGTTCCGCCGACGCATTGGGCGGTGGCGCAGACGCCGCAACGGCGGCCGCAGCCACGCTTGGCTAGCATTTCCGCTGGCACAAGACTTGAACACCCGCGACGGGGTTCGTGCGCTCAGGCGCGCGGGCCCCGTCGCGGCGTTGCCGGCAGCGTCACGATCGTGTCGATCACGTATCTATTACGATGAATAATTCGCGACGTGAACATGTTCATTATCCGCGTTACCAGCATTTTCCCCGGAATTGGTCGGTCGACCAATTGATTCGCCATTCGCACGATCAACATTTCCGTTTCACCGTTGGTTTATTCGCGAAATAATCGCGCGCGCTGCACATTTCGGCGGTTTCGCAGCACGCGCACATCTCAGTGCACATGCGTACACTCAAATCTCGTGACCGACCCGCAGATCAGACGCCGCTCCGAGGTGCGGGCACTCGCCCGGCTGGCCCTCGACGAAATCGGGGCCGCCGCCGGCGGCCTCGGCAGCATCCACCGCGCCGTCGCGGACCGGGTCTTCGCCGGAGTACGGCTCGGCGTCGGCACCCATGCCGTCCCCGCAAAGGCGCTCCACGACGAGATCACCGCCGCCGTGTATGCGCTCGTCGCCGACACCGCCCGACTCGGGGGTTCCCTCGCGGGACAGTTCCTCGACTTCCCGTCGGCGGAGAACGTCCCGCCGTCCCAGACGCGCCGCGGAGCCCGGGCCATCGCCGCGATCCAGGGGCTGATCGGCGACGTACTGGAATCGGAGGGGTCCGTGCTCGCCGAACCCCTGGCGATACGGGTAGGCGGCGTCGCACTCACGGCGGCCGAGTCCACGCTCGCCGATGCCTTCCCCCACGCCCGCGGCCGCATCGTCGTCTTCCTGCACGGACTCGTCGAGACCGAGGACGCGTGGTCGCTGGGCGGCCGCCCGACCTACGGTGAACGACTCGAGACCGACCTGAGATACACGGCGCTGCAGATCCGCTACAACTCCGGCCGGCACATCTCCGACAACGGCAGGAGCCTGTCCGACCTTCTGGACGCGGTCACCGAGCACTGGCCGGTGGACGTCGAGTCGATCGCACTCGTGGGGCATTCCATGGGCGGCCTCGTCGCCCGCAGCGCCTGTCGAATCGCCTTCCTCGACGACCGCCCGTGGGTGCGGCGGGTGCGGCAGGTCGTGAGCCTCGGCTCACCTCACCTCGGCGCCCCGCTGGAGCAGGCTGTCCACTTTGCGAGCGCCGGTCTGGCCGCACTGCCCGAGACGCGGGCGATCTCCGGACTCCTGCGCCGGAGGAGCGCCGGCATCCGGGATCTGAATCAGGGTTCGCTCGTCGACGAGGACTGGCGCGGTCGCGACCCGGACGCCCTCCGTGCCGCGGCCACCAGCGAGGTCCCCCTCCTCGACGGCGTGACGTACTGCTTCGTCTCCGCGACCATCACCCGCAGCCCGCGGCATCCGCTGGGCCGCCTGCTCGGCGACGGCATGGTGCTCGTGCCGAGCGCGTCCGGACGGAACCGGACGCGGATGATCGGCTTCCGCGACGAGGACGGCATGCACCTCGCACCCGCGAATCATTTCACGATGCTCAACCACGAGTCGGTGTACGAGAAGCTGCTCGAGTGGCTTGGCGCCCCGAAGACCTGACCCTGCTCAGGCCATGGTCGTGTGCCACACGACGGCGGCCGCGAGCGCACCCGCGCCGTTCAACGACCAGTGCAGCGCGATGGGCGCGATCAGACTGCCGCTGCGGCGGCGGAGCCAGGTGAACACGATGCCCGCGGCCGCGGTGGCGACCACCGCGGCGAGGATCCCGAGCACCTGCCCGAGGACGCCGCCGCCGAGAAAGCTCGACAATCCCTTGTTGCCCGACGTCAGTCCCAGCGAGGACGCGATGTGCCAGAGACCGAACATCAGCGATCCCGCCGCGAAGACGCCGCGGGCGCCGTACACGCGGTCGAGGGTGCCGTGCAGCACGCCGCGGAACGCGAGCTCCTCGGGGATGACGGTCTGCAGCGGGATGACGATCATCGACGCGATCAGGGCGCCGGAGATCGTGGCGTACCGGTCGGCCATGAAGAACGGCCGGGTGATCGGCAGGGCGGCACCGATCGCGACGACGCCGATCACGAGGCCCATCGCCGCGAGGGCGTACAGCGACCCCTTGCGCCAGTGCCGAGGCGAGAGCCCCAGTTCTGCCCAGCCGAGTCCGCGGCGCCGGGTGAGCATGAGCAGCACGACGGCGGCGATGGGAACGGTCGCGATGCTGGCCCACGCGGTGGTGAAGTGCGCGATCAGATTCGTGGCCGCGAGGACGACCACCACGATCGCGATGTCGAGGTAGGCGTGCAGTACGGGCCGCTTGGCACGTGCACCGGACGTCTCGTCGTCAGCGGCTCCGGCGTCCTGGACTGCAAGGGTCATTCGGCCGGCCGATCTCGTTCCGTGTTCAAGCATCCAGTCAAGTGTACGGATTTACTTGTGAGAACTCTGTGAGCCACACCACTGTGCAGGTGAAAGCATGCCCCCGCGTCACAGGGCCGCCGGAGCCCGCGTCTAGCCTGAAGACGAACTTCACACAACCAGCTGTCCAGGAGATAGAATGGCCGACTTCCTCTACGAGGACTTGCTGCCGATCGGTGAGGACCCCACCGAATATCGGCTGCTGACCACCGAGGGGGTGTCGACTGTCGAAGGACCCGGCGGCCGCACCTTCCTGTCCGTCGAGCCCGAGGCGCTGCGCCTGCTCACCGAGACCGCACTCCACGACATCTCGCACTACCTGCGCAGCGACCATCTGACGCAGCTCGCGAGCATCCTCGACGATCCCGAGGCGTCGGGCAACGACAAGTTCGTGGCGCTCGACCTGCTGAAGAACGCCAACATCTCCGCCGCAGGCGTGCTGCCGATGTGCCAGGACACCGGCACCGCGATCGTCATGGGCAAGCGCGGCCAGCACGTCCTCACCCCCGGCGACGACGAGAAGGCCGTCGCGCGCGGCGTCTACGACGCCTACACCCGGCTCAACCTGCGGTACTCGCAGAACGCGCCGATCACGATGTGGGACGAGAAGAACACCGGCAGCAACCTCCCCGCCCAGATCGAGCTCTACGCCGACACGGCGACCGGCCACGAGAACACGTACAAGTTCCTGTACATGGCCAAGGGCGGCGGCAGCGCCAACAAGTCCTACCTGTTCCAGGAGACCAAGGCGATCCTCAACCCGGACGGCATGATGCGGTTCCTCGAGGAGAAGATCCGAGCCCTCGGCACCGCAGCCTGCCCGCCGTACCACCTCGCGATCGTCGTCGGCGGCACGTCCGCGGAGTTCGCGCTGAAGACGGCCAAGTACGCGTCCGCGCACTACCTCGACGAACTCCCCAACGAGGGCGCGATCACCGGTCGCGGCTTCCGCGACCTCGAACTCGAGGAGAAGGTGCTCGAGCTGACCCGTCAGATCGGCATCGGCGCACAGTTCGGCGGCAAGTACTTCTGCCACGACGTCCGCGTCATCCGCCTCCCCCGCCACGGCGCTTCGCTGCCCGTCGCTCTCGCCGTGTCCTGCTCGGCGGACCGCCAGGCCAAAGCGAAGATCACCCCCGAGGGCGTCTTCCTCGAGCAGCTGGAGTTCAACCCGGGCCGGTTCCTCCCCGAGGTCACCGACGCCCAGCTCGATGCCGAGACCGACGGCATCTCCGGCACCGGCAAGGGCGCCGCCGTCAAGATCGACCTCACCAAGCCGATGCCCGAGATCCTCGCCGAGCTGTCCAAGCACCCGGTGAAGACACGGCTGTCGCTCACCGGCCCGCTCGTCGTCGCCCGCGACATCGCCCACGCCAAGATCAAGGAACGGCTCGACGCCGGCGAGGAGATGCCGCAGTACCTCAAGGACCACCCGGTGTACTACGCCGGTCCGGCCAAGACCCCCGACGGCATGGCGTCCGGTTCCTTCGGCCCCACCACCGCCGGTCGAATGGACTCCTATGTGGATCAGTTCCAGGCCGCGGGCGGCTCCATGGTGATGCTCGCGAAGGGCAACCGGTCCAAGCAGGTCACCGACGCATGCAAGTCCTACGGCGGCTTCTACCTGGGGTCCATCGGCGGTCCCGCGGCGCGTCTCGCCCTCGACTGCATCAAGAAGGTCGAGATCGTCGAGTACGAAGAGCTCGGCATGGAAGCGGTCTGGAAGATCGAGGTCGAGGACTTCCCCGCGTTCATCGTGGTCGACGACAAGGGCGAGGACTTCTTCGCCGGCGTCTCCACCCCCACCCTCACCATCGGCAGGCGCCCCGGCCTGTAGGCGGCTCCGCCGCCCGTGAGTGGTTGACGAGTCCAGACACTCGTCAACCACTCACGGGTGCGAAGCGCCTACGGCGATCTCGATCACCGGATTCTTTGCCGGGTCGAGCCGGCCGAGGAGGGTCGTCAGCGTGCCGCGGTCGACGGCGACGCACCCTTCGGTGGTGGTGCCGTCCGTGACGTGCAGGAACATCGCCGAACCGAGGCCGGGGATGCGGGCGGCGTTGTACCCGATCGCGAGCGCGTAGTCGTAGAGCGGTCCGGCCGAGTAGAGGTTCTCGCTGTTACCGCCGGGGCTCGCGTCCTGCCGGACGTGCGTGTTGTACGTCGGCGAGAGCGGATTCGAATCCCACCAGTCACGCCGATCCGACTGGAAGTACGGCATCGCCGTCGCCGGAGCGGGCTGCCGGCCGAACGCCTGCGACAGCGGGAAGACACCGGCGGGGGTGCGGGTGGAGAATTCGTTCGCCGCACCGATTCCTTCCGCGCCGACGTCGGCGGCGACGGGACCCGCGAACACCTGCCACGTGCCGTCCGAGCCCCGCTCCCAGGCGGTCAGTTCGGCGCTCACCGACCCCGCCGACGGGGCGTAGACGGTGATCACCTGGTCCGAGTCTCCGGAGAAGACCGCTCGATCCGGGGCCGCGGAGGCACCGGGCGCGAACACCAGCCCGATCAGAATCACCATCAGCCCCGGCAACCACAGTCGACCCACGCGCAACGTCGTCATGGGGCGAGTGTTCCATTCCCGGGCGCCGGTCGCGAGAATTTCGCTTCGCGGTGCACTACACCCGGCAGAGGATCTCGCTGTGCAGGAGCGCGAACCAGCCGTCGTTCTCCCGCACCCACGCACGCCAGCCGGCCGCGATGCGGTCGAGGTCTGCCTCGGTGGCGAGCCCCAGCGCGAGCGCCCGGTCCGCGTAGGCCGACCGCAGCGAGCGGTCGGCCCAGGACCCACCCCACCACTCGCGATCCTCGTCGGAGGAGAAACACCACGTGCTCGCCGTGTTCACGACGTCGCCGAGACCGGCCTCGTGCGCCCACGCCCGCAGGCGACGGCCGGCGTCGGGTTCACCGCCGTTCGCCCGGGCGACGGCCTTGTAGAGCGCCAGCCATTCGTCGAGTTCGGGTGTCGGCGGATACCACGTGAAGGTGCCGTAGTCCGCGTCGCGGGCGGCAACGATTCCGCCGGGTCGGCACACCCGCTTCATCTCGCGCAGCGCCTGCACCGGATCGCCGACGTGCTGCAGGACCTGATGCGCGTGCACGACGTCGAAGCTGTCGTCGGGGAAGTCGAGTGCGTGGACACCCGATACGACGGTCTGGACGTTCGCGATTCCCCGCTCGGTGAACTCGTTGCGCGCGAGCGAGAGCGCCTCGTCGTTCATCTCGACGGCGGTGACTGCTCCGGGCGCGACGAGTCCCGCGAGGTCGGCGGTGATCGTGCCCGGCCCGCACCCGACGTCGAGCAGCGTCAGGCCTCCGCGCAGATGCGGAAGCAGGTAGCCGGCGGAGTTCTCGGCGGTGCGCCATCGATGGTTCCGCAGCACCGACTCGTCGTGGCCGTGGGTGTAGACCGTCTCGTCGCCGTCCATCCCTCGACGCTAGCAACTCCGATCAGATAATGGGATTGCTGTCCTACTCCTCAGGATTCTGTGATCCACGGTTCTCGAAGACCGTGAGTGTTACGTTGGTGCACACCAACACGGCAACCGAGGGACTGCCATGACTTTCAGCCTCGCGCTCACCCCCGCGCAGAAGAACCTCGTCGAGCGGACGCACGCTTTCGCGGAGAACGTGATCCGGCCGGTGGCCGCCGAGCACGACCGCGCGCAGGAGTTCCCGTGGGACGTCCTCGAGAAGGCCGCGGAAGAGGGCTTCTACAGTCCGCTGTTCTATCGCGACCTGATCGGCGACCCGACCGGCCTGTCCCTCCCCCTGTTCATGGAGGAGCTGTTCTGGGGATGCGCCGGAATCGGCCTCGCCATCGTGATGCCCGCGCTGGCGCTGTCGTCGATCGGACAGGCCGCGACGCCGGAGCAGATGCTGCGCTGGGCACCCGAATGCTTCGGCGAGCCCGGCAACCTGAAACTCGCCGCACTGTGCATCTCCGAACCCGAGGGCGGCAGCGACGTCCGCAATCTGCGGACCACCGCGACACGCGACGGCGACGACTGGGTGATCGAGGGCCACAAGATGTGGATCGGCAACGGCGGCATCGCCGACGTGCACGTCGTGAACGCCACCGTCGACCCGGAGCTGGGGCATCGGGGGCAGGCCCTCTTCGTGGTTCCCGGCGGAAGCCCGGGGATCGAACTCGTCCGCAAGCTCGACAAGCTGGGCTGCCGTGCGTCGCACACGGCGGAGCTGAAGTTCCACCGGGTGCGGGTGCCCGCCGACCACCTGCTCGGCGGCGACGACAAACTGCAGCACCGCATGCGGAAGGCCCGTGAGGTGCAGGAGGAGGTGGCCACCGGCGCGCCGCGGCGGAAATCGGCCACCCTCGGCACGTTCGAGCAGACCCGTCCGATGGTCGCGGCTCAGGCGCTGGGCATCGCCCGCGCCGCGTTCGAGTACGCCACCGAGTACGCGAACCGGAGGGAGGCGTTCGGCGGTCCGATCATCGACAACCAGGGCATCGCGTTTCCGCTGGCCGACCTCGCGACCCAGATCGACGCCGCACGACTACTGACGTGGCGGGCGTCGTGGATGGCGGCGGCGGGCGTGGAGTTCCGTCACGGCGAGGGCTCCATGGCGAAGCTCGCGGCGTCGGAGGTCGCGGTGAGAACCACCGAACGTGCGCTGCAGACGATGGGCGGGTGGGGGTACATCAGTGACCATCCCGTCGAGAAGTGGTATCGGGACGCCAAGCTGTACACCATCTTCGAGGGCACCAGCGAGATTCAGCGGATGGTGATCGGGCGTGCACTCGGCGCCGCGGACGGCGCCCCGCCGCTGCACTTCGATCAGCCGACCGAAGGATCCGCGTTCAACCGGCTGTTCGGGAGGGGCACGTCGGTGCGCACGAAGGCCGGCGAGTTCGCGATGTCCGTGAAGGACCGGATGCCCGAGTCCGCGCAGCGGTTGGCGATGAAGTTCCTTGCCCCACCGAAGAAGTGAACGGGCGCGGGATCAGGTCCAGAGGGCCGCCACGAGCACGGTGACGATGCCGAGCCCACCGACCACGTGCACGAGGTTCGGGCGCTCCTGCCCTCGCTTCTGCTTGCCCCGGACGATCTCGGCGAGCGCGACCACCACGAGGGAGAGCAGAAGCTTCACGCCGATCTTGATGTGGTTGTAGTCCTTGTCCAGTGCGGCCTCCCCCAGCCCGACGAGGATCAGTCCCGTCACGAACTGGAGCCGCGCACCCCACACCATCACCTCGGAGATCCGCGGCGCTGCGAGCACCGCGAAATAGCCGCCGACGAGGGCGGCCATGCCGAGCAGGTGGCAGACGAAGAGGAGGTTGTAGACGACGGTCATCTCCGCAGCCTAGCGACCTGCACGGTCAGCTCGAGACGATTCCGGCCTCGATCGCCGCCTCCCGGTACGACGCGGCGAGGGTGGCGACGGTTTCGTGGGCGTTGAGCCCGCTGGGATTGGGCACCAGCCACAACTCTGCACCCTCGAGGGTGCTCGGCTGTTTGCCCTTCTTCGCTGCACGCTCACCGAATGCCGTGCGATAGGCGGTGATTCCGGCTACGGCGACCACCCTGGGAGCGGTGTCGCGGACGACGGAGCGCAGGCGCTCGGCGCCGACGGCCAGTTCCTCGCCGGTCAATTCGTCGGCTTTCGCCGTGGCACGCGGGGCCAGATTGGTGATGCCGACGCCCCGCTCGATCAGGTGGTCGCGATCCGCGTCCGACATGCCTGCCGTCGGATCGATAGGTCGCTCGATGATCCCGGCGCCCAGCAGAGCCGGATAGAAGCGGTTGCCCGGACGTGCGAAATGCGCCCCGGTCGCGGCCGTCCACAGTCCCGGGTTGATGCCGACGAACAGCAGGCGGCAGCCCGGTCCGATGAGGTCCGGAACCTCGGCGTCCCGGAACGACTCCAACTCCGCGCGGGTGAAGCTCACAGCCGGCCCGCCTCCGCACTCACAGTCGGCCCGCCTCCGCACTCACAGTCGGCCCGCCTCCGCACTCACAGTCGGCCCGCCTCCGCACTCACAGTCGGCCCGCCTCCGTCAGCCCGGCGACGGTGTCGGCCAGGGTCTCCGCCGAATCGCGGTACTTCACGCCGAGTTCGGTTTCGCTCGGCCGGTCGTCCGTGTCGGGCATCCGCGTGTAGTACTCCATCGCGGCCTCAGAGATCGGAGTGCCGAAGGGGACGAACCGGTCGATCGCGTCCACGAGTCTGCCCACCAGACGCAACGCGGCGTCCGGCACCGGGTACACGCCCATCCGTCTGCCGGTGATCGTGGCCAGCATGTCGGCGATCCCGGCGATCGGGATCCGGGGACCTCCGAGCATGAACCGGCGGGCGCCGCTCCCCGACTGGAGGAGGGCGGCGTGCGCTGTGGCCACCTCACGCACGTCGACCATCGTCCATGCGGCGCCCCGCCCGGGCAGACCCCGCAGGTGGACGGCGGCCTCGACTGCCTGGGCGGCCTCGCCGAACTGCTTTCCCGCGGGCGGGCCGACGATCATGCCCGGGTAGGTGATCGCGATGGGTGCGCCGTCGGCCTGCAGGTCACGCGCGTACTGCTCCACGCGCGCCTTGCTGCGGCCGTAGGCGTCGGGGGGCCCGCACACCGGGAGGTCGGGGGTGAGCAGCCGGGCCCCCGGCTGGAACAACGCGGCGATGCTCGAGACGTAGACGATCGGATCGAGGCCGAGTTCGACCGCCGTTCCCAGCACGTTCTGCGCGCCGGCAAGGTTGGTCTGCAGCATCTCCTCCGCGCGACGCGGGTCGACCGCGACGACGGCCGCGGCGTGGATGACGGCATCGCAGCCGTCCAGGGCACGCCGCACGGACGCGGCGTCCGTGATGTCACCGACCACGTGATCGGACGTGTCGAGCCCGAGCGCCGCCGCGCTGGTCACGAGGCGAGCAGGATCCCGCACGAGGAAGCGCACCCGGTGACCGGCGTCCACCGCCCCCTTCGCGCTCCACGCCCCGACGAAACCTGTTCCCCCCGTGACCAATACCAGCAAGGGGAATTACACCGTCCTGGCGAGACGGTTGGCGAGCATGGTGGTGAACCGGGCGGGATCGTCGAGTTCGCCGCCCTCGGCCAGCAACGCCATCCCGTAGAGAAGCTCCGCGGTCTCCCCCAGCGCGGGATCCTCGTTGCGCTCGCCGTGTGCTTCCCGCAGCCCGGTGACGAGAGGGTGGGCAGGGTTCAGCTCGAGGATGCGCTTCGTGGTGGGAACCGGCTGCCCGGACGCCCGGTACATCCGCTCGAGTGCCGGGGACATGCTGAACGCGTCGCCGACGATGCAGGCCGGTGACGTGGTCAGCCGCGTCGACAGCCGCACCTCCTTGACCTGCTCGGTGAGCGCGTCGGCCATCCAGGAGAGCAGGCCGGCGAAGTCATTCTCCTGCTCCTCCCGCTCCGACTCGTGCGCCTTCTTGTCTTCCTCGGTGTCGAGATCGACCTCACCCTTGGCGATCGACTGGAACGACTTGCCCTCGAATTCCGGAACCGCACCGACCCACATCTCGTCCACGGGGTCGGTGAGCAGCAGCACCTCGAAGCCTTTCGCACGGAAGGCCTCCATGTGCGGGGAGCTCTCGAGCAGCTGCCGGGATTCGCCGGTCGCGTAGAAGATCTGCTCCTGACCGTCCTTCATCCGCGACACGTAGTCTTCCAGCGAGGTCAGCTCCTCCTCGCTGTGGGTGGACGCGAACGACGAGATACCCAGCAGCACATCCCGATTGTCGCTGTCCGACATCAGGCCTTCCTTGACCGCGCGGCCGAACTCTGCCCAGAACGTGCGGTAGTCGTCGGGCCGCTCGGCCTTCAGGTCCTTGATCGTGGTGAGGACCTTCTTGGTGAGCCTGCGGCGGATGGCACGGATCTGCCGGTCCTGCTGCAGGATTTCACGGGAGACGTTGAGGGAGAGGTCCTGAGCGTCGACCACACCCTTGACGAAGCGAAGGTATTCCGGCATCAACTGGTCGCAGTCGTCCATGATGAAGACGCGCTTGACGTACAGCTGCACACCCGTCTTCCCGTCCCGCATGAACAGGTCGAACGGCGCGTGAGACGGAATGAACAGCAGGGCCTGGAACTCGAACGTGCCCTCGGCCTTCATCGGGATGACCTCGAGCGGTTCGTCCCAGGCGTGGGCGATGTGCTTGTAGAACTCCTTGTACTCGTCCTCGGAGACGTCGTCCTTCGAGCGCGCCCACAGCGCCTTCATCGAGTTGATCGTCTCGGACGTCGTGGTGACCTCGTCCCCGCCGTCGCCCTCCGCGGGGACCGTGCGTTCGACGTCCATCCGGATCGGCCACGCGATGAAGTCGGAGTAACGCTTGACGAGTTCCTTGATCTTCCGTACCGACGTGTAGTCGTGCAGGTGATCCTCGGTGTCCTCGGGCTTGAGGTGCAGGGTGACGGAGCTGCCCTGCGGGGCGTCGTCGACGGCCTCGATCGTGTACGTGGCCTCGCCGCTCGACTCCCAGCGCGTGGCCTCACTCTCGCCGGCCTTCCGCGTCAGCAGGGTGACCTTGTCTGCGACCATGAACGTCGAGTAGAAACCGATGCCGAACTGTCCGATCAGTTCCTCGGAGGCAGCGGCGTCCTTCGCTTCCCGCAACTTGCGGCGCAGGTCCGCGGTGCCGGACTTGGCCAGCGTGCCGATGAGGTCGACGACCTCCTCGTGGGACATGCCGATGCCGTTGTCGCGGACCGTGAGCGTGCGCTTCTCCGCGTCCACCTCGATCTCGATGTGCAGATCCGACGTGTCGACGTCGAGGTCCTTGTTGCGGAACGCTTCGAGACGCAACTTGTCCAGCGCGTCCGAGGCATTGGAGATGAGCTCCCGCAGGAACGAGTCCTTGTTGGAGTACACCGAGTGGATCATGAGGTCCAGGAGCTGGCGGGTCTCCGCCTGGAACTCCAGTTGTTCGATTTTCGTGCTCACTTCGATTCCCTTCGAACGCAGAACCCTCGACACCAGATTCGTCGGAATGATATCCCGCGGCAAAATTCCGGATTCATCGCGGCGAGCTACCGCCGGTGGCCCGTCAGCCGGCGGCGTCCTCCTTCAGGGTGTGCGCGACCAGCGCGTTGGCGTGGCCGTGACCGAGGCCGTGCTCGGACTTCAGCCAACTCACCAACTCCATGTGCTTGCTCAGCTCGGACGACCGGATGAGCGTCTGCCATTCACTGATCGGCCGACCGTACTTCTCCTCGATCGACGGGAAATAGGACGCGGGACCCTTCACTGGTTCAGCCATGCGCGACACGCTAGCGGAACCCGCCGACACATCCTGTCCGACAAGCATCTTCAGGAAGCGACACTCAGACGGAATGTGCCCATTCGGCGAGCTGGGGCGACACCTCCCGGTACCCCCACTCCCCGCTCGAAACAGCGATGACCAAGTCGTATGCCGGACCTTCGGGAGCATCCAGGTCATAGCCGTTCAATCCGTAGAACACGTGAACCGCCAACCAGGACAGCCGCGTGTTCCCGTCAACGAGGGCATGATTCCTCGTCAAGGACTCGAGCAGGACGGCCGCCTTGTCGTGAATCGACGGATACACCTCTTGGCCGAGCAACGACGTCTGCGGACGGTGGGCCGCCGAGTCGAGCAGCCCGAGATCCCGGACCGACGCAACGCCGAGATCCTCAGCCAGCGAGAGCAAGTCCTCGAGAGTCAGATAGTCGATCGTCACCGCGAGAGGCGGTCCAGCAAGGTGGCGTACCGGTCGCGGCCGCGGCGGGACAGAGCGCGAACCCGCTCGTCATGGGTGTGCCGAGCGGCAGCCTCCAGGATCGCGCGAACCGTCGCTTCCTGCTTACTGACGCCTTGAGCGTCGGCGAGAAGCGTCAGCGCACGCTCCTGCTCCTCCGTCAGTCGCAATGTCATGGCCATATGCCGATGATACCAAAGTGGTAGCAGCTGGCCCTGTAACCCGACCTTCGATCAGGACTTAACCAACAGCAGCGTTTCGTCCTCGCGCGGGACCGGCCTCGCGACCGTACTTGTCGGTCACGTCTGTCAACATATCGCCGATTACTTACATCAGATCTTTGGAAACTCGGGGGAAGAATGTCGATCGAATGCGAATGCGGACGTACGCCACCGGCGGACTACGAATACTGCGGTTGCGGTTCACCAAATCTAGGATTTTCCTCCGCCACTGAGGTGCTGCCACCGACGCTCCACTTCGGATCCAACAACGACGGAATACAGGCAGGTAACGACATCACTGTCGGCGGCAACTTCATCGTCGGCAAGACTCCAGACGATCCGTTCGAACACCGAACTGAGATGCACCGTAAAGTGAAACGCCGCGTGTGGTTACCGGATAATTGGTTGTCAGTCGTCGGTGTGTCACTAGGAATTCTAGTTGCCATCGTGAATCTGAAGTCGAATCAAAGCAACTACATTGCGACCATCGTGGCCTGTGCAATTGTCGCGTTGAGCGGATTTGCCCTGACGATAAATCTCACATTGAGCGCAACAAGATTTCGACCATTTCGGTTCGGGTTACCAGGCTATGCCCTCGAGAGGGACACCGAAGGACAGACCTTTCTCACAGTCCCGAGGGCACGCCACCTTTGGTGCCCGACCGAGCGTTACATGCGTCTCCAACCCGTGGAAGGTCGATCTGAGCTGAAATGGGTCTGCCCGGCGAACCCTGTGCAACATCAGATCGGCTTTGACTTCACCCAGCTACCGAGCCTCGACTCCGCCTAGTGAAACAAATATTCCGCCGAACGTCCCGAGGTGCAGAAGCCTCCCCGCGGTAGCGCGGGGATCCGTAGGCTTATCGCATGTACCGGTCACGCGCGAAGAATCCGGCAGGGTGACGAAAGTGGCGAAGCTGATTCTGGGACCGCTGCTCAGACATGTCGGCACGTCCGACGCGACGGTGTGGGTCGAGACGTCGGAGCCGTGCACGGTCCGGGTCCTCGGCCACGAGGAACGCACGTGGAACGTGTCGGGTCACCACTACGCACTCGTCGTCGTGGACGATCTCGAACCCGGGTCGACCACTCCGTACGACGTGACCCTCGACGGCCGTCCGGTGTGGCCGCTGCCGAATGCCGTCCCGTCGGTGATCCGCACGCTCCGCGAGGACGACGACACCCTCGTCCTGACGTTCGGATCGTGCCGGTTCGCGACGATGTCCACGACGGAGGACAACCGGCACCTCGGCGCCGACGCCCTCGACGCCTACGCGGTGCGGATGGCCGGACAGTCCCCGGACCGGTGGCCCGACGCCCTGCTGCTGCTCGGGGACCAGGTGTATGCCGACGAACTCTCCCCCGAGACCGAGGCGCGCGTCGCCGAGATCCACGACGTGAAGGAGCCACCCGGCCCGCAGGTGCGCAACTTCGAGGAATACACCTGGCTGTACGCCGAATCGTGGTCGGACCCCCAGGTGCGCTGGCTGATGTCCACGGTGCCCACGTCGATGATCTTCGACGACCACGACGTGCGGGACGACTGGAACACTTCCGAGTCCTGGCGCGACGACGTCGAGGCGACGTCGTGGTGGGAGGAGCGCATCGTCGGCGCGTTGTCGTCGTACTGGGTCTATCAGCACCTCGGGAACCTGTCGCCGAGTCTCCTCGCCGAAAACGATCTGTACCAACGTGTTCGGAAGCACGGCGGCGACGTCGAACCGATGCTCCGGGAGTTCGCGTCCGCCGCCGACGAGGAGGCGGACGGCGCGAAGGGCACGCAGTGGTCGTATCGCCGCGACCTCGGCGTCGCGAGGCTGCTCGTCATCGACTCGCGGTGCGGGCGCATCCTCGCCGGCGGTCGCCGCGCGATGGTGTCCGACCCCGAGTTCTCCTGGATCGAGCGTCAGACCGAGGGCGACTACGACCACCTGCTCGTCGGGACGTCACTGCCGTGGTTGCTGCCCCGCGCCCTCCACGACCTGGAGTCCTGGAACGAACGCCTCGCCGGCGGATCCCGCGGCCCCCGGGTGGCGGCCTGGGCCGAGAAGATCCGGCGCGCGGCGGACCTGGAGCACTGGGCAGCGTTTCGTGACTCGTTCGACCGGCTCGCCCGGCTCCTCGCCGATGTCGGCAGAGGCCACCGGGCCGGGCCGGGTGGGCGCGCGCCGTCCACCATCTCGGTGCTGTCCGGCGACGTCCACCACGCCTACGCCGCGCAGGCGCACTACCCCGAACCGCTGCAGTCACTGGTCTATCAGCTGACGTGCTCGCCCCTGCACAACTACGTACCGGCCGCCATGAACGTGACGTTCCGGATCTCGTGGCGGCGCGCCACCGAGCGGACCGTGCGTTTCATCCTGGGCCGGGTGTCGCGGGTGCCGCCCGTTCCCCTCGACTGGTCCAAGGTCGCCGGACCGTTCTTCGGCGATCAGGTGGCGACCCTCCACCTGAAGGGACGGTCGGCCCGCCTCGTGATGGAACAGGCCCGCAACGACAGCGACGGCACACCCCGGTTCAAGACCATGACCGACCTCGAACTGGCGACGGGAAAGGACTACTGACGCTGCTCGGCCGCCGCCTTCAGCTGCGCGAGCCCCTTCTCGAAGTCCTTGCCCACCATCTTGTCCATCGGGAAGACGACTCCCACGATCCTGAAGAAGAAGTTGTTCTTGCCGGTCATCTGCCAGCGGACGGTCGTGCCCGCACCGTTCGGTTCGAGGAGGAACGTCGTGACGTTTTCCGCCTTGAACGGTTTGAGGAAGGTCAGGTCGAGCACGACCTTCGAGCCGGGCACCGACTCGGTGATCACCATCTGTCCCGAACCCGCCTTGCGATTGCCCTCCCATGCGTAGGAAGCGCCCACGCCCGAATCCGGGCCGGAGTACGTGCGCTTCAGATCGGGATCGACGTCCTCCCACGGCGACCACGACTGCCACTTCCGGAAGTCGTCGAGGAGTGGCTGAACGACGTCGGGGCTCGCATCGATGACGGTGGAACGTTCGACGAGGAACTCGGCCGAAGCCATGCGGTCTCCATTCGGTGTCGGGTGTGGCGGACCGAGGTCGCGACCACCTCTTCACGTGGAAGATAACGCCTCGCCACCGGTCGCGCGCGCGGTATCGTCGGGAGCGACCCGTACGACATGGTGGGGGTAGCAGTGACGACCGAGACGGATCTGATCCGCAATATCGCCCTGGTGGGGCATCAGGGTAACGGGAAGACGACGCTCGCGGAGGCGATGCTCTTCCGCGCCGGTGTCGTCACGCGACCCGGACGGGTCGAGAGCGGCAACACCGTGCTCGACACCCAACCGGAGGAACACGACCGCACCCAGTCGCTGACGCTCGGCCTGGCCTCGTTTTCCTGGAACGACTACCGGATCAATCTCCTCGACCCGCCGGGCTACGCCGATTTCGCCGGCGACGCGATGACGGCGCTCCGGGTCGCCGACGTCGCCGTGTTCGTGATCGACGGGGTCAGCGGTCTGCAGGTGAACGACGAACTGCTGTGGCAGGCGGCCACCGAGCGAGCGATCCCGCGCATCCTGTTCGTGAACAAGATGGACAAGGAACGGGCGTCGTTCGACGCCGTCCTGGCCGGGATCCGCGACCATTTCGGGTCCGGAGTCGAACCGGTCGACCTGCCCGTCGGCGAGGCGTCCGCGTTCACCGGCGTCGCCGACCTCCTCACCGAGCACGTCATCCTCTACGACAGCGGGTCCGCGAACACGAGCGACGAACTGCCCGCCGACATCGCCGACCGCGAACACGAACAGCACGAGCATCTCGTGGAGGACGTCGTCGAGATCGAGGACGACCTGCTCTCGAAGTACCTCGACGGCGAGGACATCTCCGTGCCCGAACTCGAGCACGCGCTCCGCGCGGGTTTCGCCGCGGGATCGCTGTGGCCGGTGCTGTGCGGGTCGGCCGTCGATGCGATCGCCGTCGACCGGTTGCTCGACTTCGTGTGCCGGATCGCGCCGGCACCGTCGGAGGTCCCGGGCATCGAGGTCCGCGGTGACGGGGACCGGGTCGCCGAGGTGCGGTGCGATGCGTCCGGCGACCCGCTCGCGTACGTCTTCAAGACGCAGACCGACGAATACGTCGGCCAGGTGGCGTTGCTGAAGATCCTCTCCGGCAGCGTGCACGCGGACGATGTCCTCGTCAACCAGCGCACCGGCGCGAAGGAGCGCCTGCACAACCTCCTTCGCGTCCTCGGCAGCAAGCACACCCCGATCGACAGCGCGGAGGCCGGCGACATCGTCGGCGCCATCAAACTCACCGATGTCTCGACGGGCGACACCCTCGCGCCGATCGGCTCGCCGCTCACCGTCCCCCCGATCGTGCACCGCCGTCCCGTCTACGGACTCGCGGTGGCCGCCGAGAGCGCCGGCGACGAGGACAAACTCGCGACAGCCCTGGCCGAACTCGTCAGCGACGACCCGACGCTGGAGGTCACGCGCGACAGCGAGACCCACCAGACGGTGGTCCGGGGCGCCGGCGACGTGCACGTGCAGGTGGCGCTGACCCGGTTGAAGCGGCGGTACGGCATCACCCTCCTGACCGAACCGGTCAAGATCGCGTACCGCGAGACACTGCTCGGCACCGTGGAGACGGAGGGCCGCCACAAGAAGCAGAGCGGCGGCCACGGCCAGTTCGGGGTGGCGACGGTCCGCTTCGAGCCGCTCCCCCGCGACGAGGGCTACGAGTTTGTCGACGAGACCCGCGGCGGTGTGATACCCAAATCCCTCATTCCCGCGGTCGGAAAGGGGATCGCCGAATCGATGGGACGCGGCGGCAGGCACGGGTTTCCGCTCGTCGACCTGCGCGCCACCGTCCTCGACGGCAAGCATCACTCCGTCGACTCCGACGATTTCAGCTTCCGGATGGCAGGGGCGCTCGCCCTCCGTGCGGCCATCGAGAAGGTGGGCACTCTCGTCCTCGAACCCGTCGACCACGTCGAGGTCACCGTGCCCTCGACGCTGCAGGGTGACGTGATGGCGGATCTCGGCCGGCGACGCGGCCAGATCGAGGGCACCGAACCGGCAGGGGACGGCGAGGTCACTGTCATCGCCTCGGTGCCGACGAGCGAGGTCACCGACTATCCGGTCGCCCTGCGCTCGATGACGCACGGGCGTGGCCGTCTCGCCCTGAGTTTCAAGTGCTACCAGGAGCGGCCCGAACCGCGCTGACAGTGCCCTTCCAGCGCGCACGCAGCGTTCTCCCAGCTTCCCGCGGTGTAGTGGTGTCTCACTCACAGAGGAAGGGCATCGATCATGCGTTCACAATTGGTTCGCGGCATCGGTGGAGCGGCGATGGCAGTAGGTCTCGCATGTTCCGTCGTCGCGTGTAGCTCGGGCGAGTCTTCGTCCGGCACTTCGTCGACCGGCACCGCCGGCAGCGCCGCGCAAGGCGGCACCGCCGGCAGCGCCGTGCAGGGCGGCACCGCCGGCAGCGCCGCGCAGGGCGGCTCCGCCCCCGCGGCGATGAGCGACGTCCTCCAGGCCTGCCTCGAGGACAACGGCGTGCCCGCACCGCCCGACCAAGCCGGCGGCGGGGCACCGGGCGGTATGGCGCCGCCCAGCGGCGAAATGGCATCGCCGGAGGGCGACGGTTCGGCCCCACCCCAGGGCGGCGCGCCGGACGAGTCAGCCGCTCCTCCCGGGATCGACAGTTCGACGTGGGCGGCGGCGCAGAAGGCCTGTTCCCCGCTGGCGACGGGCACCACCGGGTCGTGAGCGGTCGTTAGTTCTCGCGACCGGTCCGCAGCCGCGCGGCGAGTTCCGCGCGGCTGCGGACCCCGGCCTTCGCGTACACCGATTTCAGGTGGTCCTGGACGGTGTTCGCGGTGATGCCGCGACGTCGTGCGATCTCGGACGTCGCGTAGCCGGCCAACACGTCGGCGCACACGTCACGCTCGCGTGCAGTGACCGCATACGCTGCGAGTAACAACCCGGTGAGCTCACCGTCGGCGGCGGGTTCGAGGGTGACCACCGTCTGCGGTTCGTCGCCGCCGATCAAGGCCGTGGCGCGCACCAGAATCCAGCCGCCCTCCGCGTCGCGCACACGCGCCTTGAAGATCCCCGAACCGCTCGACCGCGCCCCGAACGTCGCGGCCCGCAACACCACGGTCAACCTGCCCGGGGCGACCTCGTCGAAGCGGTCCTGCCAGCCGCGGGCAGCGGCTGTGAGCGCAATCGGATCGCCGGCGGCGTCGGTGACCACCACCGCCGGACCGTGGTCGCCGCGACCGGAGATTGCCGGGGCGTGCACGGACGCGGCCCGCGTCGCGACCGCCAGGCCAGGAGCCACGAGTGTGAGGAACTCGAGCTCACGGTCGGTGAAATCCGGCCCGGACCGCACGAATCCGGCCGCACCCCAGCACACCCCGTCGACGCGGAACACGATCCGGACCTCGCTGCGGAGCCCCAGCGGCGCCCACACCGCGCCGTGGCGGAGGCTGTGCGCGACCGCGTCCACGGGTAGGTCCGATGCCCGCACAACGGTCCGGCCGCTGCGGGCGAGTTCGGCGAACGTGCCCGGATCGTCGCCCTTGTACTCGGATTCGGCAAGCAGCGGTTCGTACTGCTGCGGTATCCGGCTGCGCCCGCTGGTCATCGAACTGATCGCGAGGGTCTCCGGGTCGAGCATCGCCCAGCACGTCAGGTCGGTGCGCACCGTCTCACCGACCAGTTCGATGGCGCGCTCGTGCAGCTGCGTGACGCCGGCTCCCGCTCCTGCGAACGCGAGCACCTCCCGCCGCAGCTTTTCCGCCCGAACCTCCAGCATGACCACAGTATGCGCTGGTCACAGGCACACCACCATCCCACATTCCTGGGATGGGTAGAGCGGTGAGCCGGTCCTACCGTC
This sequence comes from Rhodococcus koreensis, assembly GCF_017068375.1. Taxonomy (NCBI): domain Bacteria; kingdom Bacillati; phylum Actinomycetota; class Actinomycetes; order Mycobacteriales; family Nocardiaceae; genus Rhodococcus; species Rhodococcus koreensis. The sequence continues at coordinate 7,086,730 of NZ_CP070609.1, read as the reverse complement.
GCAGTATGTCCACCCACGTTCACGTAATCAGAGCAGGCGACGGCAGGCGGTTCACCGCGCCGGACGCCGACATCACGGTCCTGGTCGGCGGCGATCACACCGGCGGAACGTACGAAGTCTTCCTCGTCGAAGCGTCCCGGAGCGCACCGGACGGTCCACTGCACGCCGAGCCGTGGTCGAAGTCCTACCACGTGCTGCGCGGCCGGATACTCGTCCAGGCCGGGGACACCGGGTACGAACTCGCGGCGGGGGAAACGGTCGCCATCGAGGCGGGAACGATGAATACGTTCACAGTCCTCTCCGAGTCTGCCGACTTCCTCCTCGTCGCCGCCGGGGCGTCCCACGGTCGCTTCTTCGGTGATCTCGACGTGGTCGGCCGTGGCGGGCACTCGCCGGAGGTAGTGGCCCGACTGCTGCACGAGGTCACCGACCGCTATGGCGTCGAACTCGCGACCGGGGCGGGTGCGTCATGACCGTCGTCGCGCAGATCGCCACCCTGATCGCCGCGGGAGTGCACCTGCTGGCATTCGTGTGGGAATCGCTCCTGTTCCGCAGACCGTCGGTGCACGAGGGCATCTTCCGTATCCCGGGGGGCGACGTGCCCGCCGCCCATCTGTGGGCGTTCAACGTCGGCTTCTACAATCTGTTCCTCGCCTCCGGCGCCATCGCCGGCGTCATCCTGTGGTGGGCCGGTCAGGACACGCCTGGTCGCACACTCGTCGTCTACACCTGCCTCTTCATGTTCCTCGCGGGCATCGCCCTGGCCGCGTCGGATCGCATGGCGCTGAGCCGGCAGCGTGGCGACGGCGTCGTTGGCGCACTGTCACAGAGCGCGCCGCCACTGGTGGCTCTGATCTCGCTGGCGATCGGGTGACAACCCTTCGCAGTCGATTGCCAGAAACTTCTCAGGGTCGACCGATCGAATCCTTATCGTCCGTCGGCATGATGGACGCCATGCCCCAGGTGACCGTTCTCGCCATCGGTGGTACCGGAGAGTCCCACCCCGATGACCACCGGCGCCACGTCTCCGGACTGTTGTGTGACGTCACCGACGCCCTCGACGACCGATTCGAGTCTCGGTGGGTCGGCTATCCGGCGTCGTACGGGCCGGTCGCCGCGGGCGGGCTCAGCTATCGGCAGAGCACCGAGGTCGGCGTCCGCCGGTTGATCGACGCCATCGACGACGCTCCCGGACCTGTCATGCTGATCGGGTACTCGCAGGGATGCACCGTGATCCGTGAGGTGCTCGGACAGATCGCCACCGGCACCCTGCGCTCCGGCAACCTCGCCGCCGTGGGTCTCGTCTCCGATCCCGAGCAACCGGCGGGAGTGGCTCCGGGGTGCTTCGGGCGCGGTGTCGCGGGTGTCGGCGCGCCGATCCCCGAGTCGATACCGGTCCAGTGGATCGCGCACCCGGACGACATGATCTGCAATGCCAGCGAAGACAGCTATGTCCGCGACATCGCCGACCTCACGCGGTGGATGTCATTCCGCGCAGTTCGGACGTGGCTCACGCAGACGTGGGAACTGATCCGCAGCAACAGCTTCCAGAATGCGGGCAAGACACGATTCAGCCCTCGGCAGTGGCGCACCGACGCCCGTCGCCTGCGGACCGCGATGATCGAGGTGCTCGGCTACCTTCCGCCGCACCTCGCCTGGCGCGGTGTGCGTGTCGTCAACACGCGGGGCGGGCGGCACATCGCGTACGCCAGCGAACCACTCGACGCGAGCGGGCTCACCGGATGTCAGATTCTCGCCCAGTGGCTGCAGGTACGGGCGACGTTCGAACCGCCCCTGCGCGTCGCGGCGTGACGGTCAGGCATCGCCGCGTGACCGCAGCGGGGTGAGCATCCGGCGGGGTTCGCGCAGGGCCACGGCGACGGCGTCGCTGCGAGGGTGGGCGGCCTCGCCCGGCCCGGGGGCGACCACGAGGTCTTCCGGTCCCGGGATCGTGCCGCAGTCGGGGCACCGCCCGAAACGGTCGAGTTGCGTCCCGCATTCGGCGTGCGAGAACATCCGGCCGGGATAACTGCCGGGCGACACGTACTGCTCACCCCATTGGGAGAGCGCATAGATGCTCGGCCACAGCGCCTTTCCCGCCTCGGTGAGTTCGTACTCGGGATGACCGCCGTCGGCGACGCGGACGAGGACACCGGCGTCGACGAGTGCGCCCAGCCGATCCGTCAGGACGGCGCGGGAGATGTCGAGGTGTGCGAGGAGATCGCTGAAGCGGCGGACGCCGTAGAAGCAGTCGCGCAGCACGAGCATCGTCCACCGCTCGCCTACTACTTCGAGCGCGCGAGCGAGGTTGCAGTTCTGCTGCGAGTACCCGGTTCCCAGTGCCATTTCCCCATGCTAGCCCAGCTCGGTCTTGTCACCAGACCAAAATAGTTCTAAGTTCAGTCTCGTGAACAGACCAACCGCGGTTGCCCCACCCGTCCGAGCCCACGCACCCCGCCCGGGAACCACACTGTCCGTCGCGTCGCTCGGCACGTTCGTCGCCCTGATCGCGTTCTGCGCCCCGCTCGGCAACATGCCCACCGTCGCCGCGGCGCTGTCGGCCGGCCCCGCGGCGCAGACGTGGATTCTCAGTTCGATGAGCGTGGGCCTCGCCGCGGTCCTGCTGACCGCGGGCGCGCTCGCCGACGACTACGGCCGGCGCCGGGTGTTCCATTGGGGCGCCTGGCTTCTCGCACTGGGAGCCGTGGTCGGCGCGGTCAGCCAGGAACCCGTTCTGTTCATCGTCGGGCGACTGATCCAAGGGGTGGCGGGTGCAGCGCTCATCGCGGCCAGCCTCGGCGCCGTCGCCCACGCCTTCGCCACTCCGGCGGCACGCGCGACGGCGAGTGGGATCTGGGGCGCGAGCGTCGGCGCAGGCATCGCGGTCGGTCCCGTGCTCGCAGGACTCCTCGACCTCGCCGGATGGTGGCGCGGCCTGTACTGGGCACTCGCCGTCGCATCGCTCGCGATCGGACAGGTCGCGACACGGGCACTGGCGGAGTCACGGTCCGCCGTCCCGAAGCGGATCGACGTCCCCGGTGCGGTCACGCTCTGCGCCGCGATGGTGCTGGTCCTCGTCGCACTGGTCGAGGGCAGGCAAGGCAACACTCCCGCCACCGCCCTCTGCGGTATCGGCGCCGCCGTGTTCACCCTCGCGTTCGTCGGCGTCGAGCGGCGGCGCCCGTTCCCGATGCTCGATCTCGCCTTGTTCCGCCGACGCGACTTCCTCGCCGCCACCCTCGCGGCACTCGCCACCGGGGCGGGCATCATCGGTCTGATGTCGTTCGCGTGCACGTTCCTCGTCAAGACGATGCACGTCAGCACGCTCGCCGCAGCCGGGGTGATCGCGCTGTGGTCCGGCACGAGCGTCGTGGCGTCACTGCTGGCGCGGACACTCCCAGCGCGGCTCGCCGGGACCCCGCAACTCGTCATCGGACTCGCCGGCGTCGGCATCGCCATGCTCACGATGACGGGCCTGTCCCCCGACTCGTCGCTGCTGCGCCTCGTCCCGGGCCTGCTGCTCGCCGGCATCGCCAGCGGGTTGCTCAACGCCGGCCTCGGCCGGCAAGCCGTCGCCAGTGTCCCCGCCGACCAGGGCGGACTCGGCAGCGGCGCCAACAACACCGCCCGCTACCTCGGCTCCTCCATCGGCGTCACCGTCGTCAGCATCATCGCCCTCGACCCCGCAGGCACCATCGACGGCATGATGACGGGCTGGAACCACGCCGCCGTCACCACCGGGCTGATCTCACTCGTCGGCGCAGGAGTCGTCGGGGTGCTGGTGCGAAGAACCGCCGTCAGACGTTGAAGCGGAACTCCACCACATCGCCGTCGGCCATGGTGTAGTCCTTGCCCTCCATGCGGACCTTGCCCGCGGCCTTGGCAGCGGCCATGGATCCGGCGGCGACGAGGTCGTCGAAGGAGACGATCTCGGCCTTGATGAAGCCGCGCTCGAAGTCGGTGTGGATGACGCCGGCGGCCTGCGGGGCGGTGTCGCCCTTGTGGATGGTCCAGGCGCGGGATTCCTTGGGACCTGCGGTGAGGTAGGTCTGCAGGCCGAGGGTGTGGAATCCGGTCCGGGCGAGGGCGTGCAGGCCGGGCTCGGACTGTCCGATCGAGTCGAGCATCTCCTGCCGGTCCTCTTCGTCCAGTTCGAGGAGTTCCTGCTCGACCTTGGCGTCGAGGAACACGGCGTCGGCGGGGGCGACGGAGGCACGCAGTTCGGCGACCTTCGCTTCGTCGGTGAGCACGGCCTCGTCGGCGTTGAACACGTACAGGAACGGCTTGGTGGTGAGCAGGCTCAGCTCGCGCAGCAGCGCGAAGTCCAGCTTGTCCTTCGCGCTGAACAGGGTCGTGCCCGAGTCGAGGACTTCCTGCGCCTTCAGCGCCTCCTCGTGGATGGGCTTGAGCTCCTTGTTCTTCTTCGCTTCCTTCTCCAGGCGCGGCAGGGCCTTCTCCAGCGTCTGCATGTCGGCGATGACGAGCTCGGTCTCGATCACCTCGATGTCGGATGCCGGGTCGACGCGGCCGTCGACGTGCACGACGTCGTCGTCGTGGAAGACGCGAACCACCTGGCAGATAGCATCGGCCTCGCGGATGTTGGCGAGGAACTTGTTGCCGAGGCCGGCGCCCTCGGAGGCGCCCTTGACGATGCCGGCGATGTCGACGAACGACACCGTGGCGGGCAGGATGCGCTCGGAACCGAAGATCCGGGCGAGCTCGGACAGCCGCGGGTCGGGCAGTTCGACCAGGCCGACGTTGGGTTCGATGGTCGCGAACGGGTAGTTCGCGGCCAGCACGTCGTTGTTGGTCAGCGCGTTGAACAAGGTGGACTTGCCGACGTTGGGCAGTCCGACGATTCCGAGGGTAAGGCTCACGGTCGTTGGATTCTACGGCGTCGGCGCCGGATCAACGACCACGCCCTCACCAGCTGTTGGTATTGCTGTTCGCGACGAGGGCGATGATCAGGATGGCGTACCCGATGACGAAGACGACGATCAGCGCCACCCAGATCCACAGAGCGATCTTGCCGAGCCCCTTGGCGCGGTCGGACGCGTACTGGGCACCCTGGTAGTCGCCCATCGCCCACTTCGGGTAGACGTCGTGGACGTGGTTGAACGCGGCGAACGCGAGCGGCCAGAAGAAGAGGACGGCGGCCACCGCCCACCCGGCGTTCGACGGCGGCAGCGGCGGCGGGCCGTACTGTCCCGGGTAGGGCTGCGCCTGCGGCTGTTGCTGCTGCGTCGGGTACTGGTAGCCATAGGCACCCGTGTCGCCCGGCTTCGGCGGCACCGGATTGCTCGACGATTCCGGATTGATCGGTGACTCCGACATGACGCCCCCCTGTCGTGGCAGCTGACCTCGTGCCTCCACTATCCCATCCCCTCCCCATGTGAGTGGGAAAGTGCGCCGGAGTACGCGTCGGCGCTCACGTGAGGTTCTAGTCTCAGCACGTGACCCGATGGTTGATCGTCCTCGCGATATGGATCCTCGGCCTGGGCGCTCTCGCCCTGACCGTCGCTGTGGCCACGGGATGGTGGTTCGCCGCCCTCCTCCTGCTCGCGACTGCCGCTCTGGGCACGTGGGACCTGCTGCAACGGCGGCACAGCGTTCTGCGGAACTACCCGGTGCTGGGGCACGCGCGGTTCCTGCTGGAGAAGATCCGCCCCGAGATTCAGCAGTACTTCATCGAATCGTCCACGGATGGAACGCCCTTCGACCGCGACACCCGCGACCTCGTCTACGAGCGCGCCAAGGGCACGCTCGCCGAGGAGCCGTTCGGCACCGAGCGGGACGTCCACGCCGTCGGCTACGAATTCATGGTCCATTCGCTGCGCGCACGGATGGCCCCGCCCGAACCGCCGACCGTCCGCCTCGGCGGACCGGACTGCGAACAGCCCTACGACATCGCGCTTCTCAACGTGTCGGCGATGAGCTTCGGCTCGCTCTCCGCCAACGCCATCGAAGCCCTCAACGCCGGGGCCGCGCGCGGCGGGTTCGCGCACGACACCGGCGAGGGCGCGATCAGCCCCTATCACCGCAAGCACGGCGGCGACCTGATCTGGGAGATCGCGTCCGGCTACTTCGGCTGCCGCGCGGAGGACGGCCGGTTCGACCCCGCCAAGTTCGCCGAACACGCGGCACTCGACCAGGTGAAGGCGATCTCCATCAAACTGTCGCAGGGCGCGAAGCCCGGACTCGGCGGGGTGCTGCCCGGCGCGAAGGTGTCGAGGGAGATCGCCGAAACGCGTGGCGTGCCGGTCGGGAAAACGGTGATCTCCCCGCCCGCGCACACCGCGTTCTCCACCCCGAACGAGCTCATCGACTTCATCGTCACCCTGCGGAAGCTCTCCGGCGGCAAACCCGTCGGGTTCAAACTGTGCGTCGGATCGCGCATCGAGTTCCTCGGTATCTGCAAGGCGATGTTCGAACGCGACGTCACCCCGGACTTCGTCATCGTCGACGGCTCCGAGGGCGGAACCGGCGCGGGTCCAGTGGAATTCGAGGACAACATGGGCATGCCCCTCACCGAGGGGCTGATGCTGGTGCACAACGCGCTCACCGGCACCGGCCTGCGGGACCGCGTCAAGATCGGCGCGTCCGGGAAGGTCGCCAGCGCATCCGACATCGTCAAACGGATCATCCAGGGCGCCGATTTCACCCTGGCGGCCCGCGCGATGATGTTCGCCGTCGGGTGTATCCAGGCGCAGATGTGCCACACCAACCGCTGCCCCGTCGGGGTGACCACCCAGGACCCGGCGCGGACCCGCGCACTCGACGTCCCCGACAAGGCGGCCAGGGTGTTCCGCTTCCAGAAGTCGACGGTGGCAGGCGCCCGGCAGATGGTGGCATCGATGGGCCTCGACAGCTTCGACCAACTGACACCGGCGATGCTCAACCGCCGGATCGACGGCGTCACCACCCGCACCTACGCGGAACTGTACGAGTGGCTGATGCCCGGCGAATTACTCGAGGACCCACCGTCGGGTTGGCTCACCGACTGGATCGATGCCGACTCGACTCGCTTCTGACGTCGTTTTTTCGTCGAACTGAACGTCGGCGCAATAGGGTGACGGGGGCCACAAAAGATGTGGCACCTGTCGACGGCGTCGCCCCTGGCACACAATGACGACGGGGACGCCGGGAAGGAGTTCGCGATGGCCCTGAGAGCCGCCCCCGAATCCGAGGTCGAGTACCTGAAAACGGATCCGGATCTGCCGCCGGTCGGCGTCGTGGACCGCACCCCGATCTCACCGGCGGCGCGGATCACGTTCGCGGTCCTCGGCCTTCTCGGCGGCATCGCCTGGGTGATGATCGCGTTCGTTCGCGGCGAGAACATCAACGCCGTCTGGTTCGTCGTGGCCGCCGTCTGCACCTACCTCATCGCCTACCGCTTCTACGCGCGGTTCATCGAGCGCAAACTCGTCCAACCCCGTGATGACCGGGCCACGCCCGCCGAGATCCTCGAGAACGGCAAGGACTACATGCCGACGGATCGGCGTGTGCTGTTCGGGCACCACTTCGCCGCCATCGCCGGCGCAGGGCCCCTCGTCGGCCCCGTCCTCGCCGCCCAGATGGGTTATCTGCCCGGCACGCTGTGGATCATCATCGGCGTCGTCTTCGCCGGAGCCGTCCAGGACTTCCTCGTCCTGTGGATCTCGACGAAGCGCCGCGGCCGCAGCCTCGGCCAGATGGCACGCGACGAACTCGGCGTCGTCGGTGGCATCGCCGCGATGATCGGTGTCTTCGTCATCATGATCATCCTCATCGCGGTGCTCGCCCTCGTCGTCGTCAACGCGCTCGCGGAAAGCCCGTGGGGTGTCTTCTCCATCGCCATGACCATCCCGATCGCCCTCTTCATGGGCGTCTACCTGCGGTACCTGCGCCCGGGCAAGGTCGCGGAGGTGTCGCTGATCGGCGTCGTGCTGCTGCTCCTCGCCATCGTCTCCGGCGGCTGGGTGGCCGACACCGGCTGGGGCGCCGACTGGTTCACGCTGTCCAAGGTGACCATCGCCTGGCTGATGATCGCCTACGGTTTCGCCGCCTCCGTCCTGCCCGTGTGGCTGCTCCTCGCCCCGCGCGACTACCTGTCGACGTTCATGAAGATCGGCACGATCGTCCTGCTGGCCATCGGCATCCTGGTCGCGCAGCCCGCCATCAAGATGCCCGACGTCACGACGTTCGCCATCCAGGGCAACGGCCCCGCCTTCGCGGGTTCGCTGTTCCCGTTCCTGTTCATCACGATCGCGTGCGGCGCGCTGTCCGGCTTCCACGCCCTCATCTCCTCCGGCACGACGCCCAAACTGCTGGCGAAGGAAAAGCAGATGCGGCTGATCGGCTACGGCGGCATGCTCACCGAGTCGTTCGTCGCGATCATGGCGCTCGTCACCGCGTGCATCATCGACCAGCACCTGTACTTCGCGCTGAACGCGCCGGCCACCCTCACCGGCGGAACCCCCGAGACGGCCGCGACGTATGTGAACAGCCTCGGACTCTCCAGCCCGAACATCTCCGCGGACACCCTCGCGCAGGCCGCGGCGGGCGTCGACGAGGAGTCGATCATCTCGCGCACCGGCGGTGCCCCGACGCTCGCGTTCGGCATGTCGGAGGTGCTCAGCCAGTTCCTCGGCGGCGCTGCCCTCAAGTCGTTCTGGTATCACTTCGCGATCATGTTCGAGGCGCTGTTCATCCTCACCACCGTCGACGCCGGCACCCGGGTCGCCCGATTCATGCTGTCGGACTCGCTCGGCAACTTCGGCGGACCCGCCCGCAAGTTCAAGGATCCGTCGTGGCGCATCGGCGCGTGGGTGTGCTCGCTCGCCGTCGTCGGACTGTGGGGTGCCATCCTCCTGATGGGCGTCACCGACCCGCTCGGCGGCATCAACACCCTGTTCCCGCTGTTCGGCATCGCGAACCAGTTGCTCGCCGCGATCGCGCTGACGGTGGTCCTCGCCATAGTCATGAAGAAGGGCCTGTTCAAGTGGGCCTGGATTCCCGGTGTTCCCCTCGTCTGGGACCTGATCGTCACCATGACCGCGTCGTGGCAGAAGATCTTCTCCGGCAACACCTCCGTCGGCTACTGGTCCCAGCACGCCGCGTTCAAGGAGGCGAAGGAAGCGGGCAAGACCAGCTTCGGATCCGCCAAGACCCCCGAGGCCATCGACGCCGTCATCCGCAACACGTTCATCCAGGGCACCCTGTCGATCGTATTCGCCGGCCTCGTCCTCGTCGTCGTGGTGGCCGGAGCGCTCGTGTGCCTCAAGGCGTTCCGGGCCGGTGGACTGCCAACCACCGAGGCACCCGAGAAACCGTCGAAGATCTTCGCACCGGCCGGGTTCGTCACCACCGCCGCCGAGAAGGAACTCGACAAGGAATGGAACGAACTCATCGCCTCCGGCGCGGTTCGCGCACCGGGCGCGGCACACACCCACACGGACAGGGCACATCATCATGATGAATAGGGTCGTGGGGGCCGTCCGGACCGCCTGGTGGTGGACGGGGGCGCTGATGGGCGACCACGACTACAGCAGGTACGTCGAGCACCTTCGCCGCCACCATCCGGACGCCGAGGTGCCGAGCGAGCGGGAGTACTGGCGAGCGCGCTACGCGGACGCCGACGCCAACCCGGGCGCCCGCTGCTGCTGACCTCACCGTGCCGGCCCGGCGTTCCCCAGTACTGTCAGTACTGATCGGCTGAGCAGACACGGCAGGGAGGACCATCTGTGACGGAGAAGGAAGCCCCGGCACCGTCCGGGAGCGCGGTCACGAAACCGGACCGCGGGCACCTCATCGGGGTGGGTGCGATGTGGCTGGCCAAGTGGTCGCTGGTCCTCGCGGCAATCGCGCTGGGCGCGTTGCTGTTCGGATGGATCATCGAGAAGCTGTGGGTGATCGTCCTCCCCGTGCTGCTGGCGGTGGTGGTGTGCACGGTGCTGTGGCCGCCGACGCGGGCGATGACGAAGCGGCGTATCCCCCCGGCTGCGGCCGCCGCGACGACGCTCGTCGTGTTCATCGCCGTCGTCGCCGGGATCATCGCCGGCATCGTGCCGTCCGTCGTCAGGCAGGCCCCCGAGCTGGCCAACAAGGCCACCCAGGGCATCAACCAGGTGCAGGACTGGTTGAAGGGTCCACCGATCAACCTGCAGGACGATCAGATCGACCAGGGCATCCACACGATCATCGTGAAGGTCCAGGAGAGTGGAACGGTCATCGCGTCCGGGGTGTTCACCGGTGTCAGCACCGCCAGCTCGCTGCTGATCACGCTGGGCCTGGTGCTGGTGCTGTCGTTCTTCTTCATCAAGGACGGCCCCCGGTTCATCCCGTGGCTGCATTCCGTCAGCGGCGGCCGCGCGGGCCGTCACCTCGAAGAGGTGCTGGGCCGCATGTGGGACACACTCGGCGGTTTCATCCGCACCCAGGCACTGGTCAGCCTCATCGACGCCGTCTTCATCGGCGCCGGACTGGTGATTCTCGGCGTGCCGCTGGCACCGGTCCTCGCGATCCTGACGTTCATCGGTGGCTTCATCCCGATCGTCGGTGCGTTCGTCGCCGGCGCACTCGCCGTGTTGGTCGCGTTGGTCGCCAACGGTCTCACCACCGCGGTGATCGTGCTGATCATCATCCTCGTGGTGCAGCAGATCGAGGGCAACGTGCTGCAGCCGGTACTCCAGAGCAAGAGCATGAAACTGCACGCCGTCGTGGTGCTGCTCGCCGTCACCGCCGGTGGTTCCGTGTTCGGGATCGTCGGAGCCTTCCTCGCGGTGCCCGCCGCCGCCGTCGCCGCCGTGGTGGTGCGCTACATCGGTGAGCAGATCGACGAGCACAGCGCCGAAAGCAACATCCCCGACGCCGTCGCCGCGAACGAAGACCTCGACGACGCCGAACGGGAGGGCGTCACCGTCGACGAGACCGCCGTCGCGTCCAAGCCGGACTGACCGGCGGTCAGCCGGCCACCATCTCCACGGCGGAGCCGGTGCGTCCGCGGATCACGTGCAGCCTGCTCGGGATTCGCTGACGCAGCTCGTCGACGTGACTGACGATGCCCACCACCCGGCCGCCGTCACGCAGCTCGTCGAGGACGCCCATCACCGAGTCGAGGGTGTCAGCGTCGAGGGTGCCGAATCCCTCGTCGATGAACATCGTGTCGAGCACGACGCCACCCGACTCGGCCGCCACCACATCGGCGAGACCGAGCGCCAGCGACAGCGACGCCAGGAACGACTCACCGCCGGACAGGGTCTTGGCCGACCGCACCACCCCGGTGTAGTCGTCGCGGATGTCCAGTCCCAGGCCGCCGCGACGGCCTCGCGGACCGGCCTCGTCGCTGTGGACGAATTCGTAGCGCCCGGCCGACATCCGGCCGAGTCGCGCGGACGCCGACACCGCGACCTCTTCCAGCCGGGCCGCCAGCACATACGACCGCAGCGACATCTTCCTGGCGTTCTGGCCACGGCCCGCGATCACCTCGGCGAGCGCGGCGAGTTCCTCGTGCGCGGCCTGCATCGGGGCAATCGTCTCGGCGGTCTTGTCGAGCTGAGCGACGTACCGTTCCAGATCGAGCAGTCGGCGCTCGGCGTCGGACGCCGCAGCGACGGCGACGTCCACGACCTCCGCCGCCGCGTCGTGAGCCTGCTGGACGGCCGCCAATTCCACGGGTTCCGCGTCGGCGACAGCGGCGACCTCGGGGTCGTCGAGGACGCGGCGCGCCCCGACCTCGGCATCCCGCGCCGCCGTCAGGGCGGCCTCGATCTCACCCCAGCGGGCGGCCGGCCGGACCGCGGCCACGGCGTCGTCGATACTGCCGAAACCGGCGTCCCGGGCGAACGCGCCGGCCTTGGCCGCGAGTTCACGGGCCGCGGACTCTGCTCCGGCGCCGGCGTCCCGCGCGTCCAGCAGTTCCGATGCCGCATCGGCGAGGGCGTCGAGTCGGGCGCGCCGGTCCTCGACGCTCGGGTCGTCGCCCGCCGCCTGACTCACCCGGGCCCGGATCTCCCCGAGCTGGGTCCTGCTCGCAGCGATCCGCTCGGCCACCGTGGCGGCGTCGGCTCCGACGTCCCGCGACCGTTCCTGCAGCCGGCTCTCGCGGTCCCGCAGTTCGGCGAGAGACGCGGACCGGTGCTCCACCTGGTTGCCGAGCGCAGTCGCCTCCCCCACCGCCGTCTCCGCGGCCGAGAGTGCTTGCGCGAGTTCGTCCGCGTCGCCGTCGCCGCCGCGCTGCACGAGCACGTCGATCGCGCGTTCGGCGGCGCCCAGTTTCTCGGTCGCGGTCGTCAACGCCGCCGCGGCCTTCTGCTCCGCCGCGCGTGCCTTGTCCTCGTCGGCCTTCGTGACCGACAGCTCGGACGGTTCGGCGGGCTGCGGATGCTCGGGTGAACCGCACACCTGGCACGCGACACCGTCTTCGAGCGTGCCCGCCAGTTCGGCGGCCATGCCCGCGATCCGGCGTTGCAGCAGGTCGAGCCAGTGTTCGCGCGCGTCCTGGTGCTGCTCCCGGGCCTCGAGCGCCGCGCCCTCGAGGCGATCCCGCTCGACGCGGCGGGTGCGGAGATCCGCCGCCGCGGAGGCTGCGTCGGCTGCCCGGTCCCGGGTGTCGACCAGGCCGGGCAGCGCGGCGCGGGCCTTCTCCGCCGAGTCGAGAGCCTTCTCTGCTTCCCGCAGGGCGAGTGGCAGTTGGTCCCGCTCCCGCGACAGCGCGGCACCGGTCTCGGTGAGTTCGGCCTGCCGGGCGCGCAATTGCTCCACCTCGACGGCGAGGCGTTCGGCGGCAACGGATTCGGCGAGTGCCCCGTCGAGGCGCACGATCTCGTCACGCCAGGTGCGGATACCGGCCCGGATGTGTTCGCGTTCGTCTGCGGTCGGCGGCCAGGACAACTCCGCAACGAGGTCGGCGCCGCCCACCGTCGCGCGCAGTCCGTCGGTGATCGCCCCGACGTTCCGCGCTGCGGCCGCGGCCTTGGCGCGGGCGGCGTCGGCGTCTCGCGCCACCGTCGCGACCGGTTCTGCCCGGCGCGCATCCGCCAGTTCGGCGACGAGTTCGGCCCGCTGGTCGGCACCCGCTGCGTGGGTGTCGAGTTCCGTCTCGGCTCGCCGCCGGCGGTTCTGCAGTTCGAGGACACGGCGCGCCTCGGTGAGCGCGTCACGGGCAACCTTCGCCCGGCTCTTGGCCTTCTGCAGGTCGTCCGCTGCCAGGTCGCGGGTTTCGCGCGCCTCGTCCTCGAGCTTGTGGGCCCAGGTCACCGGATCGGCGTCGGCGCCGCCCTCGATCCCGGCAGCGGTCGCGACCCTCGCGAGCAGCACGTCGACGGCCCGCTGGTGCTCGTCGAGTTCGTGGGCGCTGGTGCGCCTGCGGTCGAGGAACCACTCCTCCACCGTCTCGAATCGGGTGGTGTCGAACAGCCGCTCCAGCAGCTGACCGCGCTCCTCGGTGTCGGCGCGAAGGAACTTCGCGAACTCGCCCTGCGGCAGCAGCACCACCTGGAAGAACTGGTCGGCGCTCATCCCCATCAGCCGCCCGACCTCGTCGGCGATGTCGGGGATCCGGGACAGGTTCTCGCCGTGACCGTCGAGCCACGTCAGCGTGGCCTTCGCGTTTTCCTTGATCGTCCCCGACCCGCGACGCTTGGGCCGCTCGAACTCCGGGCTGCGGACGAGCCGCAGATGCCGGCCGGCGATCGTCGCCTCGAGCGTCACCGTCGGAACGGATCCGGCGGGCGCGTGGTCGGACAGGAGGCGCTTGCCGTCCTTCCGCGCCCCGGGCACGGTGCCGTAGAGCGCGAACGCCACCGCGTCGAGGACCGTCGTCTTGCCGGCCCCGGTATGACCGTGCAGCAGAAACAGCCCGTCCGCACCGAGCCGATCGAAGTCGACTTCCACAGATCCGGCGAACGGCCCGAAGGCTTCGACTTCGAGTCGATGCAGCCTCATGCCGTCTGTTCCAGCGCGACGACCTCGGCGGTGTCCTCGCCGGTCCGGTCGGCGTAACCGAGAGCGGCCTCCACGAGCCGGATCTCGCCCGTCGTCGGTTCGCTGCGCAAATCGGTGAGGAAGCTGCGGGTGATCTGCAGATCACTGCGCCCGTGCACCTTGTCGCGGTACCGCAGATCGTCGGCGCCGTCCGGGCGTTGCCACTCGAGGTGGACGGCGAACGGGAACCGGGTCTGGAGTGAGCGCATGGCGTCGACCGGACGTTCCGGGTCGGTGAGCACCGCCGACACGTAGCAGTCTTCGGCGTCGCGGAACGCGTCGTCCTCGAGCAACTGCTGCACCGTCCCGGTCAGCTGCTTCAGACCGCGGACCACCGGCAGATCGACCCGCTCGACGGAGTGCAGTCCGTCGGCGTCGAGGTCCACCAGGAAGACGGCCTTGCCGTGGGTGCGTTCACCGAACGAGTACGGCAGCGGCGAACCCGAGTAGCGGATGTTCTCGGTGAGGGTCTGCGGCGAGTGGAGGTGGCCGAGCGCGACGTAGTCGACCCCGCCGAAAGCCGAAGCCGACACCGTTTCGACGCCGCCGACGGAAATGGACCGTTCCGACCCGGTGGCCTCCGCCCCCACCACGAACGCGTGGGCCAGCACCACTGATCGGGTACGCGGTGCGTTCTCGCGGCGCGCATCGAGGTCGGTGTGGACACGGCCCATCGCGGCGTCGAGGATCTCGGCGTGCGACCGGGCGGACGGCACGTCGAGTTGGGCGCGGGTGATCTCGGGCTCGAGATAGGGAATGCCGTAGAACGCGACGGGTCCGTGCGCGTCCTCGAGCACGACGGGCGCGCCGATCCCGGCGACCGTCGTCATGAGGTGCAGCCCGCCCGCCCGGGAGAACGCGGCACCCGCGCCGAGCCGTGCTGCGGAATCGTGGTTGCCGGACGTGGCGACGATGACCGCGCCCGCGTCCCGGATGGCTTCGAATCCGCGATTGCACACGGTGACGGCGTCCGCGCTGGGGATCGACCGGTCGTACACGTCTCCGGGAACGACGACGACGTCCACACCGCGCTCGGCGACGAGAGCGGCGATCGCGTCGAGCACACGGGCCTGGTCGGTGAGCAGGTCCACCCCGTGGAACGTGCGTCCGATGTGCCAGTCCGAAGTGTGCAGGATCCTCATGTCCCGAGACCGTAGAGCACGGTGCCGACAACCTCGAACACCTCGGCCGCGTGGCGTCCGAGCGATTCGACGTGTCGGTGGGCGGGTGCACCATGAGCCACACGAATGCACTCGCTGCACTCGGAATGCTGCCGGCGCCGGCCGCGGTTCGGCGCGCCGCCGCCCGGGCGTGGATGGAGTCCCGGGTCACAGTCACCGCCCGCAAGCTCCACGACCTCCACGTGTTCGACGGCGACGTCACCGAGGTCAGCGCCGTCGATTCGTGGCCGCGACGCACAAATCTCGGGGATCTCTCGGGCTCCACCGGTCACGCCAACGGAGCTAGTCAACAAGTTGCCGCTACTGTCGTTGTGTGTCTGCAACCCAACGTGCTCGCTCTGGGGTGCCGCTCGACAGGCGGTCGATTGTCCCTACGGTCCCCGGTCTCCCCTGGTGGGGTGTCATTCTCCTGGCCGTCGGAGTCAGCTTTGTCGGATTCGCTGTCGATGCGGCTCGTGGCACCGAACTCACGGCGGCGTTTTCCACCTTCTACTTCCTCGGCTGTGTCCTCGCCGTGGCGGCTGCCGGCAACCGGGCCCTGTTCACCGCGATCGTCCAGCCGCCGCTGATTCTGTTCGTCGCGGTGCCGCTCGGGCAGAGCCTGATCGCGGAGGAGAACAGCACCGCACTGAAAGACCTGGCGATCAACGTCGCGTATCCGTTGGTCAACCGATTTCCGGTGATGCTCGCCGCCACCGTGGTGACGCTGCTGATCGGTGGGCTCCGCCTCTTCCTGCTGCAGCAGCGCACGACCGGTCCTGCGCGGACCTCGGAGCGGCGCCGTGCGCAGCGGGCGCCCCGCACCGCCCGTCCCCGGCGCGCAGCCGAAGGGTCGGAGCAGTCCCCGCCGCCGCGTCGGGCGCGGGACAGGGACAGGGACAGGGACACCTCGAGGGACGCCGCACGGGAGCACCCTCGGTCGTCGCGACGGGCAGCCACACCGCCGCCCCGCCGCTCGTCCTCGTCGGGCGGGCGCACAGCGCCTCCACCACCGATGGTCGACCGGGCAGCGCAGGCGCCCCGGTCGGCACCGCCGCGGACCACGCAGGCACCGCGATCGGTCCCGCCGCGGACCACACCGCGGCCGCGGCCCGACAACGACGTGCCTGCCCACCCCATTCCGCAGGTGCGCTACCGCGACCGGTACGAGCCGCCGTTCGAGTCGGAGCAGCCCCGCTAGAGGGGCGACAGCGCCGGTAGCGGGCCGATCAGGTCCGCGCGGCGCGAAGCTCGCGCGGCAGTGCGAAGACCAGCGTCTCGTTGGCCGTGGTGACCGGCTGGACGTCGTGGAATCCGTGCTCGTCGAGCAGATCGATCACACCCCGCACCAGGATTTCCGGCACGGACGCGCCCGACGTGATCCCCACCGTCCGGACACCGTCGAGCCAGGCCGGATCCACTTCGCGGGCGTAGTCGACCAGGTACGACGCCTTCGCGCCCGCACCCAGCGCGACCTCGACGAGGCGAACCGAGTTGGAGGAGTTACGGGATCCGACGACGATGACGAGATCACATTCGGGGGCCATCGCCTTGACCGCCACCTGACGGTTCTGGGTGGCGTAGCAGATGTCGTCGCTCGGCGGGTCCTGCAGACTCGGGAAACGCTCCCGCAGTCGGGCGACCGTCTGCATCGTCTCGTCGACGCTCAACGTGGTCTGCGACAACCAGATGACCTTCGATTCGTCGCGGACCGTCACGGCGTCGACGGAATCGGGGCCGTCCACGAGTTGCACGTGATCGGGGGCCTCGCCGGCCGTGCCCTCCACTTCCTCGTGGCCCTCGTGGCCGATGAGGAGGATGTCGAAGTCGTCGCGGGCGAAACGCTTGGCTTCCTGGTGGACCTTCGTGACCAGCGGGCACGTGGCGTCGATGGTGCGCAGATTGCGTGCGGCGGCCGATTCGTGGACCGCGGGAGACACGCCGTGCGCGGAGAACACGAG
Organism: Rhodococcus koreensis; assembly: GCF_017068375.1. Taxonomy (NCBI): domain Bacteria; kingdom Bacillati; phylum Actinomycetota; class Actinomycetes; order Mycobacteriales; family Nocardiaceae; genus Rhodococcus; species Rhodococcus koreensis. The sequence continues at coordinate 7,069,647 of NZ_CP070609.1, read as the reverse complement.
CAGCGCACCTTCGGGAACCTCGTCGGTCTCGTCGACGAAGACCACCCCCTGGTCGCTCAGCGTCTCGACGACGTGGCGGTTGTGGACGATCTCCTTGCGCACGTAGATGGGGGCGCCGTGCTTCTCGAGCGCCTTCTCCACCGTTTCGACGGCGCGGTCCACGCCGGCGCAGTAGCCGCGGGGCTCCGCGAGCAGTACGCGCTTCCCGCCGTCGGCACGCGACGCTCCCGAATCTGCCGAACGTGTGATACCCACATTGAGTGGAACAGCCGAAGACATGGTTCCAGACTACGGGTCACCCCGGACGGACGACACTTTCGCGGGGCCTCGGCGGGGTAGTGTGCGCATCGTCGCACCGAAGTCGTCGACGCTGTGGGCACGTCGGCTACCCAAACGTGCCGTTGTCAGGCAGGCTGTGGGAATGATTCGTCCCCCGTTCGTGGCGCGTGTCGCCGCCGGAATCGCCGTGACGGCCGTCGAAGAGGCCAGGAAACTGCCGACCACCGCGGCGACCCTGCCCATGACCGCGGTCAGTCAGGTGCTGCAGACCACGATGCGCGTTCAGCAGTCCATGACGGCACTGGCCATCAAGGGCGACCAGGCCTTCGCACTCATCAACTGGACCCACGACGACGAGCAGCCCGCCTGGGCCGTCTTCGACGAGGACACCGATCCGGCGCCCGGCGTCGACGGCGCCGCCGAGGAGCGGTCTGCCGGACCGGGCCGGTTCGCGCTGTACTCGCTGAGCCCGCAGGACGAGAGCGCACCCGAGAAGGTCTCGGCCCCGAGGGCGGCACCCGCCGCCACCAACGGCGCCGCCACCACGAAGACGGCGAGCAAGAAGCCCGCCGCCGCCCGGCCTGCCGTGGCCGAACCCGAGATCGCCGTGGTCCTCGACTACGGCACCCTGACCCTGGCCCAGTTGCGGGCACGTCTGCGCAACCTGTCCGTCGAGGACCTCACGGCGCTGCTGGACTACGAGAACGCGACCCTGGCCCGCGCGCCGTTCCAGACCATGCTGACCAACCGCATCACCACCGCCAAGGCCAAGTGACCTCCGCACAGCCCCGCGCAACCAGTACCGGACCGAGTACCGCCGAGCAGCCGTGGCCGGTCCGCACCGTGTCGGCCAAGGTCGCACAGTGGATCGACCGGCTCGGGAGTGTCTGGGTTGAGGGACAGATCACCCAGATCAACGCCCGTCCGGGCACCCGGACGGCGTTTCTGGTGCTGCGCGACCCGTCCGTCGACATGTCGCTGTCGGTGACCTGCTCCCCGCAGTTGCTGCAGAACTCCCCCGTCCCGCTCACCGAGGGCAGCCGGGTGGTGATGTTCGGCAAGTTGTCGTTCTACACGGGCCGCGGATCGGTCTCGTTGCGGGTCACGGAGATCCGCGCGATCGGGATCGGTGAACTCCTGGCCCGGATCGAGCGGTTGCGCGCGCTGCTGGCCGCCGAGGGCCTGTTCGACCCTCGGCTGAAGCGTCCGCTGCCGTTCCTGCCCGGCACCATCGGGTTGATCACCGGTCGTGCGAGCGCCGCCGAGCACGACGTCCTCAGCGTGGCGCAACGCCGCTGGCCCGCCGTGCGCTTCGAGGTGCGCAACACTCCGGTGCAGGGCGCGACCGCGGTGCCGCAGATCCTCGACGCGTTGAAGGAATTGGACGCCGACCCGCACGTCGACGTCATCATCCTCGCGCGCGGCGGCGGCAGCGTGGAGGATCTGCTGCCGTTCTCCGACGAGACGCTGTGCCGGGCGATCGTCGCGTGCCGCACCCCGGTGGTCAGTGCCATCGGCCACGAACCGGACAGTCCGCTCAGCGACCACGTCGCCGACCTGCGGGCCGCGACACCGACGGACGCCGCCAAGCGGGTGGTGCCGGACGCCGTCGCCGAGCAGGCACTCGTCGGCGAACTGCGGTCGCGGAGCGCGGCCGCCCTGCGCAACTGGGTGCAGCGCGAGTCGCATCTGATCTCCCAGCTGCGCAGCAGGCCGGTCCTCGCGGACCCGTTGCGCGCACTCGACCACCGGTCGGACGAGGTCGAGCGGCTGCGGGAGGCCGGGCGACGCGACATCAGCCGGGCGATCGCCGCGGAGAGCACCACGATCGAGCACCTCCGGGCAAGGCTGACGACCCTCGGGCCCGCCGCGACCCTGGCCCGCGGCTACTCCGTGGTCCAGCGGATCGTGCCGGACGGCGACCCGGAGGTCCTGCGTTCGGTCGACGACGCCCCGCCGGGAACCCAGATTCGCGTTCGAGTCGCCGACGGCGCAGTCCGCGCCGCGGTGATGGGAAAGGACAAGTAGGAACATGAGCAACCCCACCGGAAACGACACCGACATCGCGGAGCTCGGTTACGAGGCGGCGCGCGACGAGCTCGTCGACGTGGTCAAGGTGCTCGAACAGGGCGGCCTCGACCTCGACGCGTCACTCGCGCTGTGGGAGCGCGGCGAGGCGCTGGCCAAACGCTGCGAGGAGCACCTCGCGGGCGCCCGCAAGCGCGTCGAGACTGCCCTCGCCCACGCCGAGGACGAGGGCTGACACTCGTCGTCAGGCGGCGAGGATCGGGGCGTCGGCCGCCGCGGTGGTGAGCTGCTCGAACGCCTCGGGTGACGCACTGCCCGTGACGAGGAGCCGGACGTCGCCGAAATCGGACACCCAGATCGGTTCGACACCCTCCCCGCCGTACACGATCCAGCTGTGACCTGCGACGTCCTCGGTGCCCGTCGCCGTCCGCGGACCACCCGCGACGAACGGCACGAGCACCGTCTCGACGGCGTTGCTCTGCGTCAGCTGGATGTAGCGGCCGGCCTCGGTGATGAATCCGACGGTGCTCGAATCGCCGCCGCCGTCACCGCTGACGATGCTGCGGCTGCCCGAGTTGGGCGTCCAGCCCTCCGGCGTCTCCGGCTTGCGGACCGGGAACGGCAGGTCCTGCGCGTCGTACTTCAGCGCCGCGTCCACGTCGAAGCTGGGAATCGGGCCGCTCGTGGGTCCGCCCGGGCTGAACGTGCATTGGCTGGCGATACCCGCGATCAGCACACAGAACAGGACAAGGGGTACGAGCGACCACACCATGTCGCGGTTGTTGTGCAGGATGCGGGGTTTATCAGATGCCACGCCCACCAGTATCCAGGGTCGGTCCCGGAACAACGATTCTCGGTCCCCTGATTCGCGCCCCAGCAGCGCACGTCACACATCTTTCTGGGAGAATCAGCAGCGAGATCCACCCGACACTCGGCGGCCGACGGCCACCGACACAGCGTCGACGTACAACGTCGACCGTGACTGCACCAGGAGGCACTGCCCATGACGGCTAGCACCACTTCGAGTCGCCGCGAGGCCCCGGACCGAAATCTTGCTCTGGAATTGGTCCGAGTCACCGAGGCTGGTGCGATGGCTGCCGGTCGCTGGGTCGGCCGTGGCGACAAGGAGGGTGGCGACGGCGCCGCCGTCGACGCCATGCGCCAGCTCGTGAGCTCGGTCTCGATGCGCGGCGTCGTCGTCATCGGCGAGGGCGAGAAGGACGAAGCCCCGATGCTGTTCAACGGCGAGGAAGTCGGCAACGGCGACGGACCCGAGTGCGACTTCGCCGTCGACCCGGTCGACGGCACCACCCTGATGGCGAAGGGCATGCCCAACGCGATCGCCGTCCTCGCGGTCGCCGAGCGCGGCGCGATGTTCGACCCGTCCGCGGTGTTCTACATGGAGAAGATCGCCGTCGGTCCCGACGCCGCCGATGTCATCGACATCACTGCGCCCGTCGCCGAGAACATCAAGCGTGTCGCGAAGGTCCGCAAGGCGTCCACCTCCGACGTGACGGTCTGCATCCTCGACCGTCCCCGGCACGCCGGACTCATCCAGGAGGTCCGGGACACCGGCGCCCGCATTCGCCTCATCTCCGACGGTGACGTCGCGGGTGCGATCGCCGCCGCGCGTCCGGACTCGGGCACCGACATCCTGATCGGCACCGGTGGAACCCCGGAGGGCATCATCGCCGCCGCCGCCATGCGCTGTATGGGTGGTTCGCTGCAGGGCCGGCTGGCCCCGACGGACGACGCCGAGCGGCAGAAGGCCATCGACGCAGGCCACGACCTGGATCGCGTGCTGACCACCGAAGATCTCGTGTCCGGTGAGAACGTCTTCTTCTGCGCCACCGGCGTCACGGACGGCGACCTTCTCCGCGGTGTCCGCTACTACGGTGGCGGCGCTTCGACGCAGTCGATCGTGATGCGGTCGAAGTCGGGCACCGTCCGCATGATCGACGCGTACCACCGTCTGGAGAAGCTGCGCGAGTACTCGTCCGTGGACTTCACGGGCGAGGACGGCGCCATCCCGCCGACGTTCTAGGACCTTCGGCCTCGTGCGCCTTTCCGGTAGCAGCAGCAACCGGAAAGGCGCACGGGGAGCACCCCCACGACGCGCTCGAAAGTGGCATGTTTGACGCATGACCGAGAGCAACGAGCAGCAGTACCGGATCGAACACGACACCATGGGCGAGGTGCGGGTGCCCGTGGATGCGCTGTGGCGCGCGCAAACTCAGCGCGCCGTCGAGAACTTCCCGATCAGCGGTCGAGGTCTCGAGCGCACCCAGATACGCGCGATGGGTCTGCTGAAGGCAGCCTGTGCGCAGGTCAACAAGGATCTCGGGCTCCTCGACGCCGAGAAGGCGGATGCCATCATCGCCGCGGCGGGCGAGATCGCCGAGGGCAAGCACGACGACCAGTTCCCCATCGACGTCTTCCAGACCGGTTCGGGCACCAGTTCCAACATGAACGCCAACGAGGTGATCGCGTCGATCGCCGCGGCGAACGGTGTGGTCGTCCACCCCAACGACGACGTCAACATGTCGCAGTCGTCCAACGACACCTTCCCCACCGCGACGCACGTCGCGGCAACCGAGTCGGCGGTGAAGGACCTGCTGCCCGCCCTCGACCACCTGCGCCTCGCCCTGCTTGACAAGTCCACCGAGTGGAAGACCGTCGTGAAGTCGGGCCGCACCCACCTCATGGACGCCGTCCCGGTGACCCTCGGTCAGGAGTTCGGCGGGTACGCCCGTCAGATGGAGGCCGGGATGGAGCGGGTGGTGGCCTGCCTTCCGCGGCTCGGTGAGCTGCCCATCGGCGGCACCGCGGTCGGGACGGGACTCAACGCCCCCGACGGATTCGGACCGAAGGTCGTCGCCGAACTGGTCAAGGCGACGGGCGTCGACGCCCTCACCCCGGCGAAGAACAGCTTCGAGGCGCAGGCCGCGCGTGACGGACTGGTGGAGGCTTCCGGCGCGCTGCGCACGATCGCGGTGTCCCTGACCAAGATCGCCAACGACATCCGCTGGATGGGGTCGGGTCCGCTCACCGGTCTCGGCGAGATCCGTCTCCCCGACCTGCAGCCCGGCAGTTCGATCATGCCCGGCAAGGTCAACCCGGTTCTCCCGGAGGCCGCCACCCAGGTTGCCGCACAGGTGGTCGGCAACGACGCCGCGGTCGCCTGGGGCGGTGCGGCGGGCGCCTTCGAACTCAACGTGTACATCCCGATGATGGCGCGGAACCTGCTCGAATCGCTGACGTTGCTGTCCAACGTGTCGCGACTGTTCGCCGACCGGTGCGTCGTGGGGCTCGTCGCGAACACCGAGCACCTCAAGACCCTCGCGGAGTCGTCGCCGTCCATCGTGACGCCGCTGAATTCCGCGATCGGGTACGAGGAGGCCGCGGCCGTCGCCAAACAGGCGCTGAAGGAGAAGAAGACCATCCGCGAGACCGTCGTCGACCGCGGTCTGATCGGCGACAAGCTGACCGAGGAAGAACTCGACAAGCGTCTCGACGTGCTGGCGATGGCAAAGGTGAAGGACTGACCCCGGCCGACGCGAGAGGGCCCGCACTCGAACCGAGTGCGGGCCCTCTCGCGTCGAAGTCCTACAGCAGCGCGGACAGCTCGTCGCGGGCCTTCTCGCCCTCGGTGCCGAGGTCGGTGCGTCCGGCGATGTTCCACGAGCGGAGCAGCGGGGCGAACACCTTCTCCCCCTGCTGGGCGGGGTCGTAGATGCCGGCCTCCGCGAGCACCGCGGTGCTGTCGGTTCCGCCGGGCAATGCCACGCTCGGCACGTCGAACGCGACGATCCGCGAGGCGATGGCGCGCATCGTCTGGTCGGGCACCAGCTCGAACGCCGCCTCGACGACGTTCCGGTAGAACAGCGACTGCAGTTCGTCGTCCGAGGCCAGCCGCTCGGCGATCACGGCCACCAGCGGGTCCTCACCGAGCGCGGCCGTGTTGTGATGACGCACGGCCGCGGCCTTCTCCTCGAATGCAGAGTTCGCGAGCATCTCGATCAGATGCATCGGCGGCATCGCGTAACCGCGGACCATCTCGTCCATCCGGGCGCGCTCGAGGGCGACGGGATCGACGGCGCGCGTCACCATCAGGTAGTTCCGGAGCACGATGGAGTGCCGGTTCTCCTCCGCGGTCCAGCGGCCGACCCAGCGCCACCACGGGCCCACCAGGGCCAGGTGCTTGGCGATCTCACGGTGGTATGCGGGCACGTTGTCGGCCACCAGCACGCCCACCGTCAGCGCGAGTGCCTCGACGTCGCTCAGGGTCGACTGATCTGCCGACCAATCCGTTCCACCCATGAACGCGAAGTTCTTGCCCTGGTCCCACGGAACCAGATCGTGCGGCTGCCAGCCGTCCGCCTCGGCGATGTGACGTGTGAGGTTTTCGTCCACCACCGGGGCCAGCTCACTGAGCAGCTGCGAGTCGTTTTTTTCAATCGGCATCCGCACACCGTAGCGTCCGCGGCCCGGAGCCGGGTCGACCACCGGTGGATTCGACGTGAACAACGCCGGCGTTGTGACGAAAACATCCAGGTCATGGGCTTGCGATCGTTAGGCTGACAGCTGACGGCTTCCCCGGGCCCGAGCGGAGGATCACCAATGCGCAGACTTCGGAACCTGACGATACTTCTCTCGGCTGTCGCTCTCGGCGGGTCACTCGTGACCGGGTGCGGCTCCGACGCGGACGACGCAGGATCCGCCGACGCGTCCGGCGCCAATCCCACCTCGGAGTCCTCCGGCCCGCCCAACCCGGCCGCCGTCGCGGGCGTCGACATTCCCGACGGCCAGATCGACGATGCCGTGGGCCGCCTCGACGACCTGGCGAACGAGTTGATGGAGAGCTCCGGAATGCCGGGCATGGCGGTCGCCGTCGTCCACGGCGGGCAGACCGTCTACGCGAAGGGATTCGGGGTGCGCGAGGCGGGTACCGATCAGAAGGTGGACGCGGACACCGTGTTCCAACTGGCGTCGATGTCGAAGTCGGTGGGGTCGACGGTGGTGGCCCATCAGGTCGATGCCGGCGTCATCGGCTGGGACACTCCCGTGGTGTCCAAGCTGCCCGGTTTCGCCCTCGCCGACCCGTGGGTCACCGAGCACGTCACGGTGGGCGATCTGTACTCACACCGGTCGGGCTTGCCCGATCATGCCGGCGACCACCTCGAGGACCTGGGGTACGACCAGCAGCAGGTGCTCGACAAACTCCGGCTCGACCCGCTGAACCCGTTTCGGATCACTTACGAGTACACCAACTTCGGTCTCACTGCGGCGGCTGAGGCCGTCGCGGCGGCATCGGGGACGGATTGGGCGACGCTCTCCGAGCAGGCGATCTACGGGCCGCTGGGAATGTCGTCCACGAGTTCGCGGTTCGCCGACTACGAGGCCCGCAGCGACCGCGCCGTCGCGCACCAACTCGTCGACGGCAAGTACGTCGCCGATGCGGTACGCAACCCCGACGCGCAGTCCCCCGCAGGCGGGGTGAGCTCGTCCGTCAACGACATGGGCAAATGGCTGGCAATGCTGCTGGCCGACGGAACGTTCGAGGGCAAGGAGATCGTCTCCCCCGAGGCGCTGCAACCGGCGGTCAGTCCTCAGATCGTGTCCAGCCCACCGCGTTCGATGGACAGCCGTCCGGGATCGTACGGTTACGGGTTCAACGTCTCGACCACCCCGGCCGGCCGGGTCTCCCTGAGCCACTCCGGCGGGTTCCAGCTCGGGGTGGCGACGAACTTCGTCGCGATACCGTCCGCCGACGTCGCGATCGTCGCGCTGACCAACGGGTCGCCCATCGGAATTCCCGAGACCCTCACCGCCGAGTTCGCCGACCTCGTCCAGTTCGGGGAGATCCGCGAGGACTGGAGATCGTTGTATCGGCAGGCCATCTCGCCGATGTCCGAGCCCGAGGGCAGTCTCGTCGGCCAGACGGCCCCCGCGAATCCGGCGCCACCGCAGCCGCTGCCGACCTACACGGGCACCTACAACAACCCGTACTGGGGGCCCGCGGTCGTCACCGAGAGCAACGGCGCGCTGACGCTCGGGCTCGGGCCCGCCGGGCAGACGTACCCCCTGACCCACTGGGACGGCGACACCTTCACCTTCACGCTCAGCGGGGAGAACGCCCCGCCCGGAACCATCTCGAAGGCCACGTTCGCCGGCAACGACGTCACACTCGAGTACTACGACACCGAAGGCACGGGGACGTTCGTCCGCTGAGCCGACACAACCGACGGGGAGAAGATCATGAACACGAACTCGCATGCACCGACGGGAACCGATCGCACGGAGACGGCGGATATCCAAGTGGTCCGGGCATTCCTGGACGCCCTCGTCGCCGGCGATCCGGACACCGCGCAGCAGTATCTCCACGACGACATCGTCTGGCACAACGTGTCGCTGCCGAAGATCCGCGGCATCGGCGCCGTCATGCGGATCTTCCGCGGAATGAGCCGTCCCGGTTTCGGATTCGACGTGCGCCTGCACCACATCGCCGGCGACGGAACGGCCGTGCTGACCGAACGCACCGACGTCCTCATCTACAAGCGGCTGCGCAGCGAATTCTGGGTGTGCGGCACGTTCGAGATGAGGGATGGCAAGATCGCCGTCTGGCGCGACTACTTCAGCAACCGGGATGTCCTCTGGGGCACCCTCAAAGGCATCGTGCGCGCGTTCTGACGTATCCGCCCGATGTCACCTCGGTTCGTTTCGGACCGTGGCGACATCGGGCGGATCACGCTGCAGGGCAGTCGCCTACGGCGTCGGCCCGAACTCCTCCAGCATCTCCGTCACGAGCGCCGCGATCGGCGAACGCTCACTGCGGGTCAACGTGATGTGCGCGAACAGCGGATGCCCCTTGAGCTTCTCGATCACCGCGGCCACACCGTCGTGACGTCCGACCCTCAGGTTGTCGCGCTGGGCGACGTCGTGGGTGAGGATCACCCGGGACCCGGTACCCAGCCGGGACAGCACCGTGAGCAGCACGTTGCGTTCGAGCGACTGCGCCTCGTCCACGATCACGAACGAATCGTGCAGCGACCGTCCGCGAATGTGCGTGAGCGGCAGCACTTCCAGCATGCCGCGGCTGATCACCTCGTCCATCACCTCGGTGCTGGCCAGTCCGTCGAGAGTGTCGAAGACCGCCTGGGCCCAGGGACCCATCTTCTCGCTCTCACTGCCCGGCAGATAGCCGAGTTCCTGGCCGCCCACCGCGTAGAGCGGCCGGAAGACAACGACTTTCCGCTGAGTGCGACGCTCGAGCACCGCCTCCAGTCCCGCCGTCAACGCCAGCGCCGACTTTCCGGTGCCCGCCTTGCCGCCCAGGGACACGATGCCCACACTGTCGTCCAGCAGGATGTCGAGGGCGATCCGCTGCTCGGCCGAACGTCCGTGCAGGCCGAACGCCTCCCGCTCCCCCCGCACCAGCTGCACCCGCTTGTCGGCGTTCACGCGGCCCAGTGCACTCGACGAACCACCCAGCAGCCGAATACCCGTGTGGCACGGAAGCTCCCGGGCCTCCTCCAGATCGACGACGCCTTCGGAGAACAGCTCGTCGATCGACGAGGACGCCACGTCCAACTCGGTCATCCCCGTCCAACCCGACGGAACGACGTCGTGGGCGTGGTACTCGTCGGCCGGGAGGCCCACCGCACCGGCCTTCACCCGCAGCGGGATGTCCTTGCTGACCAGGACGACGTCACCGCCCTCGGCCTCGAGGTTCAATGCGCAGGCCAGGATCCTCGAATCGTTGCTGTCCGTGCGGAATCCGACCGGCAGAACCGACGGGTCGGTGTGATTCAGCTCGACCTGCAGGGTGCCGCCGTCCGTGCCGATCGGCACGGGCTGGTCGAGTCGACCGTACTCGAGACGGAGGTCGTCGAGCATGCGCAGCGATTCTCTTGCGAACCATCCCAACTCGTGGTGATGCCGCTTCCCTTCGAGCTCGCTGATCACGACGAGGGGAAGCACCACGCGGTGCTCGGCGAACCTGGTGACGGCCCAGGGGTCGGACAGCAGTACGGAGGTGTCGAGTACGAACGTACGCACTGCAGAATCCGAAGATTTCCTGGGGGCGACGGACGACTGTCCGGCGCGGGCTGAGACGGAGCGTGAAGCAGTCACGTTGGCTCCTAGGTCTGCGCGGCACCCGCGCAAACTCGGTTCGCTGGACCGGTCCGTCCCTGGTGTGTCACCACACGAGGGCCGGGCGCCGGCCCCCTCGCACTGAGTGTGTCAGCCACGATCAGGACCTCCCGTACAAGCAACTTCCCCGCTGCCTGTTACCCCCGACGGTACTGCCAAACACGCCGATCGGCTGACCGAGCGGCGGGCGTGTCGGTGAACAACTGGTTACACGGAGAAGGCGCTTCGCGCCCGTGCGCCTTTCTGGTTGCTCCAGCTACCAAAAAGGCGCACGGGCGGCGGAGCCGCCTAGATCAGGCGCCAGTCCTCGAGACCCTCGTACAGCGGGAAGTCGGCGGCGAGCTTCGACACGCGGGCCTTCAGCGTCTCGACGTCGGACGCACCGGCGAGCGCGGTGCCGATGATGTCGGCGACCTCGGTGAACTGCTCGTCGCCGAATCCGCGGGACGCGAGCGCGGCGGTGCCGATCCGGAGACCGGACGTGACCATCGGCGGGCGCGGGTCGAACGGCACGGCGTTGCGGTTGACGGTGATGCCGACCTCGTGGAGGAGGTCCTCACCCTGCTGGCCGTCGAGCTGCGAGTTGCGCAGGTCGACGAGCACGAGGTGCACGTCGGTACCGCCGGTGAGAACGCTGACGCCCTTGTCCACGACATCCGAGCCGGTCAGGCGCTCGGCGAGGATCTTCGCACCGGTGAGGGTGCGCTGCTGACGATCCTTGAACTCCTCGGTGCCCGCGATCTTCAGGGAGACGGCCTTGGCGGCGATGGCGTGCATCAGCGGCCCACCCTGCTGACCGGGGAACACGGCGGAGTTGAGCTTCTTCGCCCACTCCTGCTTGGCCAGGATCAGACCGGAGCGGGGCCCGCCGAGCGTCTTGTGGACGGTGCTGGACACGACGTCGGCGTAGGGCACGGGCGACGGGTGCAGCCCGGCCGCGACCAGGCCCGCGAAGTGCGCCATGTCGACCCACAGGTACGCGCCGACCTCGTCGGCGATCGACCGGAACGCGGCGAAGTCCTCGTGCCGCGGGTACGCGGACCAGCCGGCGACGATGACCTTCGGCTGCGCGGCGACGGCGATCTTGCGGACCTCGTCCATGTCGATGCGGTGGTCTTCCTTGCTGACCCCGTACGACTCGACGTCGTAGAGCTTGCCGGAGAAGTTCAGCTTCATGCCGTGCGTGAGGTGACCGCCGTGCGCCAGGTCGAGGCCAAGGAGCTTCTCGCCCGGGTTCATCAGGGCCATCAGGACCGCCGCGTTGGCCTGTGCGCCGGAGTGCGGCTGGACGTTCGCGAAGTCGGCGCCGAACAGTTCCTTCGCCCGGGTGCGGGCGAGGTCCTCGACGACGTCGACGTGCTCGCAGCCGCCGTAGTACCGGCGTCCCGGGTACCCTTCGGCGTACTTGTTGGTGAGGACGCTGCCCTGCGCCTGGAGGACGGCGCGGGGAACGAAGTTCTCCGAGGCGATCATCTCCAGCGTGTTGCGCTGACGGGCCAGCTCACCTGCCATGGCCTGGGCGACTTCGGGGTCGAGTTCGGCGAGGGGGGCCGTGTTGACGTCGGTACCGGGCACAGCGGTCATCGAGGAATCTCCAAGCTGGATGCGGAAACGAATGCTCCCAGTCTACGAACTATCCGTGAGGACTTCCTAACCGCCCGCGGTGAGGTACCCCTCACCGGCACGCAGGACGCTGGGAACGAGCGGCTCGTCGAGCAGTCGGCGGAACCGTTCCGACCGTTCCGCGCCGACCGGCACCTCGGCCAGCCAGCCCCCGAGCAGGCGGTATCCCTCCACGTACGTGCTGGTGTATGCCCGCCACAGCGGCGAGGACAGGAAGCGCAGCGACTGCCGGGTCCGCTCGGGGGTCGACAGGCTCCACCGCTGCAGGAACGCCGCGACGTCGTCGTGGCTGCGGCCTTCGTCGTGCAGCATCATCGCCGCGTCCTGCCGCACCCCGAGCAGCTGTCCGGACGCACCGGACAGGCGTTGCGCCTGCTCACCGTCGAATCGCAGACCGAGGTCGGCGTAGATTTCCTGCGCCCACAGCCCCCAGTCGGACCCGACGATCGATTCGAGCGCGAGGTCGGCGAGGCCCTCGGCCATCAGGCACTGCGGGGTGTTGACGACGAACAACGTCTGCTCGAGTTGTCCGGCGCCGACGAGCCCGGCTTCCTTCCGGCAGTGCTCGGTGTGGTGGCCGGGGTACGACTCGTGCGCGATCAGCCGCGGCAGGTTCGCCATGTGCTGTTCGAGGTCGGAGTTGATCGCGACCTTCGAGCGGTAGTCGCCGAGGTAGTAGTTGAACCCGGACCACGGCTTGTCGCCCACGACCTCGTACTCCACCACCTCCGAGTCGGGCAGCGCGTAGTGCTGCCGCACGAGGTCGCGAAGGGCGCTCGAGAAGGCGTCGACGCATTCCTGCAACCGGTCGGCGGGAATCGCGTCCTTCGCCCGGTGCACCCGGATGCGTTCGGCCAGCGGTCCCGGTCCGGGCAGCACGGCGTCCATCTTCCGGTGTGCCTCCCGGTACTGCTCCTCGTCGCCGCGTTCGATGCGGACGTCGAAGTACGCGTCGACCTCGTCGACGAAGCCGACGTCGTCACCCGCGAATTTGCGCCCCGAGCATTCGAGCGCGCGCAGGTGGACGTCGAGGAACCGGGTCCGCTCCTCGGACAGTCCCGCCGAGGGCAACTCCGCGCGGAGGTTCGCCGCCGTCCGGGCGAGGTCCCTCGGATCGGGCTTCGGCGCGTTCTCTACCTGCCTGCGCAGCGCGGGATCGCCGGTGTACGCGTCGACGAATCCTTCCTCCAGCCGGTCGAAACCCAGCCCGAGCAGCAAGTATTCGCGAACGAACGAATCGGATTCCATGCCGTCCGACCTTAGTCGCAGACGCGTCTGCCTGACCCGCCGACAGCGCAGCCTGTGGCACCAAGCACAATCCGACTATGCAACCGCTACTCGCCAGCGCGACGACGACGGCAGAGATTCTGGGCATGGACCGCTCACTCCCCCGTGTACCCGAGTGTGAGCGGAACTGATGGCGCGGACGAGCGAGTCCAGTCCGTACGTCGAATTCGACCGGAAGCAGTGGCGCACACTGCGTAAGTCGACGCCGCTCGTCCTCACCGAAGAAGAGCTGTACGGACTGCGGGGCCTCGGCGAGCAGATCGACCTCGAGGAGGTCGCGGAGGTTTACCTGCCGCTGTCGCGTCTCATCCACCTACAGGTGGCGGCCCGGCAGCGACTGTTCGCCGCGACCGCGACGTTCCTCGGCGAAAAGCATCCCGACCAGCAGGTGCCGTTCGTGATCGGCGTCGCGGGCAGCGTGGCGGTCGGCAAGTCCACCACGGCGCGTGTCCTGCAGGCGCTCCTCGCGCGCTGGGAGCACCATCCCCGTGTCGACCTGGTGACGACGGACGGCTTCCTGTACCCGACGGCCGAATTGAACCGCCGCGGGATCATGCACCGCAAGGGCTTTCCCGAGAGTTACGACCGCCGCAAGCTGCTGCGGTTCGTCACCGAGGTGAAGTCGGGGGCCGAAGAAGTGGCCGCACCGGTCTATTCGCACATCTCGTACGACATCATCCCCGGCCAGTACCACCTGATCCGGCAGCCGGACATCCTCATCATCGAGGGTCTCAACGTGCTGCAGACCGGTCCGCGGCTGATGGTGTCGGACCTGTTCGACTTCTCGATCTACGTCGACGCCCGGATCGAGGACATCGAGAACTGGTACATCCAGCGATTTCTCGCGCTGCGGAAGACGTCGTTCTCCGACCCCGACGCGCATTTCCACCACTACGCCGGACTGTCCGACCGGGACGCGACGTCTGCCGCGCAGGAGATCTGGCACAACATCAACCGGCCGAATCTGGTGGAGAACATCCTGCCGACGCGTCCGCGCGCGACGCTCGTGCTCCGCAAGGATGCCAATCACTCGATCAACCGGCTGCGCCTGCGCAAGCTGTAGGTGAGTGGCGAAGTGTGTTCCGGCACGCTTCGCCGCTCACGTCAGACGCCGAAGCGGCGGTGCCGGGCGGCGTAGTCACGCAGCGCCCGGAGGAAGTCGACGCGGCGGAACTCCGGCCAGTACGCCTCCGTGAACCAGATCTCGGAGTACGCGCTCTGCCACAGCAGGAACCCCGACAGCCGCTGCTCCCCCGACGTGCGGATCACGAGGTCGGGGTCGGGCTGGCCGGAGGTGTAGAGGTGGCCGTCGATGCCGTCGATGGTGATCGATTTCACGAGTTCGTCGCCCGACAGTCCGGCGAGGAGTTTCTCGCTGAGCAGCGACTGCACGGCGTCGGCGATCTCCTGGCGCCCGCCGTAGCCGATCGCGACGTTGACGTGGGTGCCGGTGCGACCCTCGGTTCCGGCGGCCGCGTCCCGCAGGCGGCGGGACTGTTCGGCGGGCAGGAGGTCGAGGGCGCCGACGATCTTGACGCTCCAGTTCTTGTCCGGTCCGGAGATCTCTTCGACGACGTCGGTGATGATCTCGAGCAGGGTGTCGAGTTCCTCGGGGTCGCGGCGCAGGTTCTCGGTGGACAGCAGGTAGATGGTGGCCATCTCGATGCCCGCGGCGTCGCACCAGCCGAGCATCTCGGAGATCTTCAGGGCGCCCATGCGGTGGCCGTGGCTGACGTCCTCGAAGCCGTTCTCCCGGGCCCACCGCCGGTTGCCGTCGCACATCACGGCTATGTGCCGGGGGTGCTGTAGACCGTCGAGCCGCTTCAGTAGCCGACGCTCGTAGATGCTGTACAGCAGTCCTCGCGCACTCACCTGGAGATCACCATGACACGCAAGACTACGCCGCAGCCGTAGGCGATCCGCGACGGCCGTCACACAGCGCACGACATCCTGCTACCGACGGGTACGCTCTCACCACAAGCTAACCTACGGTTGCGTAGGTTAGCGCCACGCACAGCGAGAAGAGGTGTTCGGTGACCGCTTTCGGCCTCGACGAATTGCCCGTCAAGCCCCGACTGCGAGGGTGGATCCACCTGTGGGCGTTCGGCGTCTCCGTGATCGCCGGCCTCGTCCTCGTCACGCTGTCGGGCACGCAGGTGTCCGCGGAAGCAGCGCTCGCCACCGCGGTCTACAGCCTCACGGTGTGCGGCGTGTTCGGGGTCAGCGCCACCTACCACCGCATCCATTGGAACACGGTCGCGGCCCGCACGTGGATGAAGCGCGCGGACCATTCGATGATCTTCCTGTTCATCGCAGGCAGCTACACCCCGTTCGCGGTGCTGGGTCTGCCGCCCGACACCGGCCGGACGCTGCTGATCGTCGTGTGGGCGGGGGCACTCGCCGGGGTCGCGCTGAAGATGCTGTGGCCGACGGCACCGCGTTGGGTCGGGGTGCCGCTGTACCTGCTGCTCGGCTGGGCCATCGTCCCGGTGGCACCCGAACTGACGCACGAGGTCGGCGTCCTGCCGATGCTGCTGCTGCTGATCGGCGGCATCCTGTACTCGGTCGGGGCGATCCTCTACGCCACAAAGTGGCCCAACCCGTGGCCCACCACGTTCGGGCATCACGAGTTCTTCCACGCCGCCACCGTCATCGCGGCGCTGTGCCACTACATCGCCGTGTGGCTGGTGGTGTTCCGGTAGGCCGGACTACCGGCTCAACGCGGCGGCGAGGTCCTCGGCCGTCGACACCGGGCGGTCGCACACGAACCCGCGGCACACGTACGCCGCCGACGTGCCGCCGACCAGCGGCCGGTCGGCGAGCAGCGGGGACGAATCCGGTTCGCCCCCGACCACGACGGCACCGCCGGGTGCGAGCCTGCGCGCCTCCCGCAGCAGCGCGGAATCGCCGTCGGTGGCCACCGCCACCTGGATCGGGCCGCGCACCGAGGCCTCGGCCACCGCGAGCCAGTGCCCGGCCGATCGCGGTGCGCGCTCCAGGAGCAGCGCGACGCGGTCGAGCGATGCGGCGGCCGCGGTCGCGTACCGGCCCGACGCGTCCGCGTCGGCCACCGCGGCCGCGGTGAGCAGCGCCTCGGCCAGGCACGACGCCCCGGACGGCGTCGCTCCGTCGACCGGGTCGCGGAGACGGGTCACGAGGGTTTCGGCGTCGTCCGCGGTGTCGAACCAGCTGCCCGGCCGCTCGTCGTCGGCGAAATGGATCAGAGCGCGATCGAGCAACGACTGCGCGTGCGCCAGCCATTCGGTGCCGCCGGTCGCCTGATACAAGGCGAGCAGCCCCGTCGCCAGGCAGGCGTAGTCCTCGAGCACCCCGGCCGGCTCGCCCACCGACGTTCCCAGGGACGCCCGCCGCAGCCGACCGTCCACGACGTGCAAGTCCAGCACCACACGCGCGCACTCGGCGGCGGCGTCCACCCATTCCGGTCTACCGAGTCCAGCGCCCGCCTCGGCCAGTGCGGTGATCGCGAGGCCGTTCCAGGCGGTGACCACCTTGTCGTCGCGGCCCGGCTGCGGCCGCATCGCACGACGGGCGAGCAGGGTGTCCCGGATCCGGCGCCAACGGTCCCAGTCGTCCGGGTCGCGCGGGAGCTGCAGCACCGACGCGCCCGCCTCGAACGTCCCGTCCGCGGTCACCGCGAACACCCGGGCCGCCCACTCCCCGTCGTCCGGTCCGAGCACCTCGACGAGCTGCTCCGGGGTCCATACGTACGTGAGTCCCTCGACGCCCTCGGTGTCGGCGTCGAGGGCGGACGCGAACGATCCGTTCCCGGTGCGCAGATCGCGCAGCAGGAACCCGACCGTCTCCTCGGTGACGCGGACGGCCAGGTCCGAACCCGTCCGCCTGCCCAGGTGCGCGTAGGCGCGCAGCAGCTGGGCGTTGTCGTAGAGCATCTTCTCGAAGTGCGGCACCACCCAGGCGGCGTCGACCGAATAGCGGGCGAAGCCGCCGCCGAGCTGGTCGTAGATGCCGCCCCGCGCCATCGCCGACGCCGTCCGAGTCACGACGCCGAGCACGTCCGCGTCACCGGACCGCTCGTACGTGCGCAGCAGGCCTTCCATCAGCGCGGACGGCGGGAACTTGGGGGCTCCCCCGAACCCGCCGCGTTCGGCGTCCTCGTCCCGCAGCACGGTCCCGGCGGCCGCGTCCAGCAGGTCGGCGGTCACCCGGACATCACCCTCGGGGATGCCGCCGGCCCCGCGCCGCAGTTCCGCGACCACCGAGGCGGCCGCGTCGTCGACGTCGCCGCGGCGGTCCCGCCACGTGTCGGCGATGGCCCCCAGCACCTGGGTGAACGACGGCATCCCGCCACGCGGCTCGGCCGGGTAGTAGGTGCCGCAGTAGAACGGGGCCCCGTCCGGGGTGAGGAAACACGTCATCGGCCATCCGCCCTGGCCGGTCATCGCGACCGTGGCGTTCATGTACACGGCATCGAGGTCGGGACGCTCCTCGCGGTCGACCTTGACGCACACGAAATGCTCGTTCATCAGCGACGCCACCGCCTCGTCCTCGAAGGACTCGTGGGCCATCACATGGCACCAGTGGCACGCCGAGTATCCGATCGACAGCAGGATCGGGACGTCCCGTTCCCGCGCCCACTCCGTCGCCTCGGGACCCCATTGCTGCCAGTGCACGGGGTTGTCGGCGTGCTGTCGCAGATAGGGGCTGGTGGACCCAGCGAGCGTGTTGTGTTCGCGTGGGTCCATGTCCAGCTCCTGTTCGACTACTTCTGCAGGTTCGGCGGGGTGTCCGTGGGCTTCGGCGGTTCGGTCTTGCCCGCGCCGCCGCCGTGGATCGCGCCGCGGTCGGTGCCCTCGTCCACTTCCTGGTCCGGTTCGGGGTGCTCCGGCTCGAACGTCTCGGGCAGGTTCTTGAGCTTCTTGTTCATCGAACGCACCAGCAGCACCACGCCCGCGAGCAGCGCAAGAATGACGACGAGGCCGATGGGCGACGCCTTGCCGAATTCGGGACCGGACGGGGTGCTCGGCGTCTGCGCCAGGATGTCCGCAGCGCCGGCCACGATGTTCACCGTCAACGCATTCACTGCTGTCCGTCCTCGTGGATGCCCGCGAACAGATCGCTCTCCGGGATGGAGGTGGTGACCCGCGTCTTGGCGAGCTCGAATTCCTCGGTCGGCCAGATCTTCTGCTGGATCTCGAGCGGAACCGCGAAGAACGAGCCGTTCGGGTCGATCTGCGTCGCGTGGGCGCGCAACGCGTCGTCACGCTGCGGGAAATAGTCGCCACACGTGATCTGGGTGGTGACGCGCGCCATCAGGTCACCCTGCTCGGTCTTCCACTTCTTGAGCCACTCGGCCATCGGGAATTCTTCGCCGCGGCGGTCGTACTCCTCCTGGAACTGCAGGAGGCGCTTCCGGATGAAGCCGTGCGAGTAGTAGACCTTCTGCACCTTCCACGGCTCCCCGGCGTCGGGGAACTGCTCCGGATCGGCGGCGGCCTCGTAGGCGGCCATCGACACCTCGTGGCAGCGAATGTGATCGGGGTGCGGGTACCCGCCGTTCTCGTCGTACGTGGTCATGACGTGCGGACGGAACTCGCGGATGACGCGCACCAGCGCCTCGGTCGATTCCTCGAGCGGAACGAGCGCGAAGCAGCCCTCCGGCAGTGGCGGCTTCGGGTCTCCCTCCGGCAGGCCGGAGTCCACGAAACCCAGCCACTGGTGCTGGACTCCCAGGATCCGCGCGGCCTCGGCCATTTCCTCGATGCGCACCTCGTGGATGCGGTCACGCACCCCGGGCACGTCCATCGCGGGGTTGAGGATGTCGCCACGTTCACCACCGGTCAACGTCACGACCTTCACTTCGTTGCCCTCTGCGGCGTAACGGGCCGTTGTCGCGGCACCCTTGCTCGACTCGTCGTCGGGATGCGCATGGACGGCCATGAGCCGGAATCCGCTCACGTATTCGTTCACCTCAACTTCGCCAGTAGCCGTTGCCGGCTTGTCCGTGTCGCGCGCTCTCGCCTCCGCCATCGCTGACGGCGCACCGACGCACGTCCTCTATAGTTCCACCCGAGAGTTCCGCTTGCAGCCGTGCCCCCGCTCGAGTGCTGTGAGTTACGTGGAACCGGAGCGGTACGAGAGTTGAGAGATGACGAGAACGCTTCCCCCGGGCCGATACACAGCCGCGGCAAAGCCTGCGCGCCCGAAGCGCTGGCTCGTGTGGGCACTCTCCGCGGCGGTAGTCGTCGTCGGCGTGGTTGTGGCACTCGTCGCATACGACAAGTTCGCCGTCTCCGAGATCGACAGTGAAGCCACGTCGTTCGATCTGGTGAGTGATTCGCAGCTCGACATCACGTTCACCGTCACACGGGAGGATCCGTCCCGGGCCGCGGTGTGCATCGTCCGCTCCCGCTCCAAGGACGGTTCCGAGACCGGCAGGCGCGAGGTGTACATCGCCGGCGGCGACAGCCAGACGGTGAAAGTCACCGCTCCCGTCTACACGTCGCGCCCCCCTGCGATGGGCGACATCTACGGCTGCAGCCTGGACGTTCCTGCCTATCTGACCGGCGGCTGACACCCGCGCAGCCGAGCGACCGTTCGGGTTATTCGGGGTTTGCGCTCCCCGATCGTGCTAGAATCGCCTGGTACACGGTTCCGTTTGGAACCGTGTATTGCTGCATTGGCGGCAAGGCGGAAGATGAACGGCCCCGGCCGTCGATTCCGCCGAGCCGTTGATCACTGCTGTTGCAGTGGTCTGTCGAGGGAGCCCGGCGGCTCCAACTACGAGGGAGTGATCGAGATGACCGAGACCCAGGTGACCTGGCTGACCCAGGAGTCACATGACAGGCTCAAGAGCGAACTCGACCAGCTCATTGCCAATCGTCCGGTCATCGCCGCCGAGATCAACGAGCGTCGCGAAGAGGGCGATCTGAAGGAGAACGGTGGCTATCACGCGGCCCGCGAAGAGCAGGGTCAGCAGGAGGCGCGCATCCGTCAGCTCCAGGAGCTGCTGAACAGCGCGAAGGTCGGCGAGGCCCCCACCCAGTCCGGTGTCGCACTGCCCGGTTCCGTGGTGAAGGTCTACTACGACGGCGACGAGAAGGACACCGAGACGTTCCTGATCGCGACCCGCGAAGAGGGTGCACGCGACAACAAGCTCGAGGTGTACTCGCCCAACTCTCCGCTGGGTGGCGCACTGCTCGAGGCGAAGGTCGGCGAGACCCGCGAATACACGCTGCCCAACGGCAGCAGCATGAAGGTGACGCTCGTCAGCGCGGAGCCTTACCACAGCTGATCTCGGATCAACCGCCGAAAACTCCGGTCCGGGCCCAGTGCCCGGGCCGGAGTTTTCTGCGTCGAGCCCTGCGGATGTGATCAGAAGACCCGGCGGGCCTTCATGTCGGCGAACACCGGTCCGATGCGCACCACGTCGCCCGTCGTCGGGGCGTGCAGCATCTGGCCGTTTCCGACGTAGATCGCCACGTGACCCGGCCCACCCGACTGCCAGTTGCCGAACAGCAGGTCTCCGGGCCTGGCCTCCGACAGCGGCACCTCCACACCGACATTCCACTGCGTTTCCGACGTGCGGGGCAGTCTGATGCCGGTGGCGGCGTACACGGCGAACGAGGTCAGCCCCGAGCAGTCGAACCCGCCGCCGGACGGTCCGTTGATGTTGCCGCCGCCCCACACGTACGGCAGGCCGATGAACCGCATGGCCGCCTCCACGACGCGGCTCGTGTCACCAGCGGCCGCACCGTAGAAGAACGGCGACAGCATCCGCGCGAACGACTCCTCGAGCGATCGGATGCGTGCGACGTACGGCTGCGTTTCGTGCTCGTAGTCGAACTTGCCGGCGGGCATGCCCCCGGCGGTCCGGACCGCACCCGCACCGGCGTTGTAGGCGGCGATCGTGAGGTCGAGGGTGTCGCCCTTGACCACGCCCTCCTTCTTCCACCCGTCGATCTGACCGAACAGGTCGCACAGCATCTGACCGGACGCCATCATCGGGTCGGCGACGCCGTTGATGTCGACCTTGCCGTCGCCGTCCGCGTCCTTGCCGTACCTGGCCCAGGCTTCGGGCATGAACTGGCCGGGGCCGCGGGCACCCGCCCGGGACACCGGCGACGTCGCGCCGTAGCGGAACCCGTTCTCGACCGAGTACAGGGCCGCCAGTGTCGGCGGCTTGATGCCCTCGCACAGCGATCCGGCCTTGCGGATCCACGGCGCGAAGACGGCGATGGCGCCCACGGGCGCGAGCGAGACACCGGGAAACCCTGCGGGCACGGACGGGATCAGCGATCCGAGTCCGCTGATGAGGGCCGGTACCCCCGGCAGAGCGGCGAGGCCCCCGATCGCGGTTCCGACGTCGGGGGCACTCATCACGGGGGGCTGGTCGAGCGGGGTGTCCGGCAGGGCCAGTGGCGGTATCGGGGCAGGCGGCGGCACCGCCTCGACGGCGGGCGGCGGCGGAATGTAGGGGTCGGTTGCCTGCTTCACGACATCCGAGGCCTGGGCCACCATCTGCTCGGCCTGCACGCGGGCCGGTTCCGGGAGGGTCGATATTGCGTCGTTTACCTGTTTCTGAACGTCGGGTGAGGCCTGCTCGACCACCTGAATTGCTTCTGCTGCTTGATCTTTGACCGGCTGCGGTATGTCCGCTCCCTGAACGATGGCCCCCGCTGCGGTGGTGATCGCCACGATGATCGCCGCTGCATCAACTGACATACGTGCGCTCCTCCTCCTCGGTGCACCTAACCGAGTGAGTTCACGTTACGACGGGGCACAGCAGATGCGAGGCGATTCTGCGGGATTGATCCGTTTCCTACCGTGACCTGCGGGAGAGCGGCACCCGGCGAATCCCGCCGCCCCGATCACCCGCTCACCGGCACGAATCGTTCGCTGAGGATCTCGACCAGGTCGGCCGGATCCGTGGTTTCGGCGTCCAACGCCGCGAGGAGTGACGCGCGCCGATCCTGCGAGATCGGTTCGATTCCCCCGAAGATCTGCCACGTGTCCCCCGCCGGGACGACGCGGGCACAGATCAGATTCCCGACGTGCAGTTGGTGGCTTGCGGTGACTTCCCTGATGTCGCACCGGTCGCCGGTGCGCAGGTCCCGCAGTGTCAGACCCGTACCCGGCCGGACCTCTTCCACCTCGTGCAGGGACCGTTCGACTTCCTGCCACTGTCGTGCGAGCGCGAATTCGTCCGGGGGCAGCAAGTCGCCGCGGCACTCGACGAAGTCGGCGAACGCACCGCCCTCGAAAAGTGCGACGTCGGTGACCAGAGGGTCCTCCAGCGCATCGAACAGCGCCGCGTCACCGGGCCAGTTCTCGGAACGGATTTCGGCGTAATCGATGATCTGATCGCGCCAGCCGAGTTCCTGCGCGTGCAACTTCGCCTTCTGGTACAGCCACCCGGCCCGCTCGGACAAGGCATGGTCGCCCTTGCCGAGGTGGCACGTCTTGTACTTCCTTCCCGACCCGCACCAGCAGGGATGGTTGCGGCCCAGCCCCGGCCGCGGCGTCGGCTGAAAGTATTCGAGCACCGCGTGCAGCGGCTCCGCATCCCCGGCGGCCATCCGGTTCAGTAACGACAGCCCGCGGACGGCATCGCCGCGGTCCGAGGCGAAACGGGCAAGGTCGAAGAGAGCGAGATCGAATGCTCCATCCAGGACGAGCGCGTGTTCGTAGTGGTCTTCGGCCTGTTTCGGGAAGCCCTGCATCTCGGTGGCCCGGCCGGCGATCCACGACGCTGCGGCTTTCACTTCGCGCGGTCCCGACAGGAGCAGCCGCTGCGCTGCGATCAGGAGCACCTCGGGGTCGACGTCCACGTCGAACAACTCCTGAGCGGCGACTTCCATGACAGCCGGATCGGCGAGGGCCGCGTAGAGCTCCGGCCTTTCGAAGAACCTCGCCTGGATGTCCTGGTCCTCGTCTTCCTCGAGAGCTGTGACCAGCGATACCAGCGTGGCGACGGCCACCGCCCCGTCCATGGGCACCCCGAGCTCGTCGGCGTACACGCCGATCATCAGGTCTCGGCCGTACGACTCGAAATCGAATCCGCGACGGGCGACGAGTTGCCCGGACCTGTCGAGGTCGGCGCCCTCGACTATTTCCGCCAACGGCAGCGCCGGCACGGTGAACGCCGCCGGATCGTCGACCAGAAGGTGCCAGACCTCCTCCTCGAGATCGATCACCGAACTCTCGCTCAGCCGCCGAGTGAGCCGCAGCGCAAGCTCGGGTGCGTCCGCGACCGGCTCGCCGACGAAGTCGAGGCGCACTCCGCCGTCCGTGGCGATCACCGCCAGAAGATCCCCGGGAGAACACTGCGTGAGTGCGCCCCGGGGAAGCATGAGCACTTCCTCGTCCGACCAGTTCGCGCCGAGGCCCCCTCTCGCGGCGAGTTCGTCGGCCTCGTCCTCGAAGAACACGACCTCGAAGCCGTCGACGCCGGGGTCCCCGGATGCGAGGCGCAGAAGTGAGCCGAAATCGTCTGGCGCCACGACATTGGCCGAGATCTCCTCCGCGGTGAGGCGGTGGGTGAGGACACGTCCCGCGAGCAGAACGTCGAGCGCCACCCATCGGTCGTCCGGGAGAGTTCCGAGAAGCGGCGCGTCGAACTCCTCCACGTATTCGATCAGGTCGTCGACACCTCCCCAACCCGAATCCGCAAGCGCGACTGTCAGCTCCCGGTCGGACAGGGGGCCGCGCTCCCGCAGCACAGCCAGAGCGGCATCGAGCAGTTCGTCATGGTCCGCGATCACGGATCCGATCGTAGTGACGACTCCGTCACAGCGGTGGCTGTCGGGCACGACTGCGCACACGGCGCGGAGAGTCAGATTCTTCCCAGGTTGTTCTAAGGTTCGTCGGGGAAGCTGGTCGGCATGAGTGAAGACCGACGGATTTCCCGCCTGCTTCCCGTTCGCCGCGTGTTGGCGGCAGCCGGAATCGCCGGACTGGTCGCCGGTGGCGGTATGGCGGCGGCCGCTGATCCCGCGACCCCCGATTCGACGGTGGCAGCGCCCCTCGTCTCGGCCGGATTCGGCGCACCGGACGCCGTGTCCAGCGGTTCCTGAGATCCCGCAACCGGAGAACCACCACATGACCAGCGCCCGCAGCGCAACCGAATGGTCCACCTGGGGTGTGCACGCACGGATCGTCGTCACCGACCCCGACGCCCTGAGCTCGGCGTCGAACCTGATCCGCGGTTACCTCGCGGCCGCCGATGCCGCCGTCAACCGGGACCGCGCCGACGCCGAGATCCGCGCGCTCGACGAGGGCCCGAACACGGTGACCCCGATGTTCGCGCGGTTCCTCACCGACGCCCTCGCCGCAGCGCGCACCACGGACGGAGCCCTCGACCCCACGGTGTCGGCGCCCGCACCCCACTCGTGGCGGTCGATCACCGTCGACGGCACCGAGGTCACGCTCCCCGGCGGGGTGGAACTCGACCTCACGGCCACCGCGCGGGCGAGTTCCGCCGACCACTGTGCGTCGACGACGGCGGAGTTGCTCGGGTGCGGCGTCCTGGTCGCGCTCGGCGGCGACATCGCCACAGCCGGGACCACACCGCCGGGCGGCTGGCAGGTCCAGGTCCAGGATCTGCCGGGCGATCCCACCTGCCAGGTGTCGATCCCGTCCGGTGCGGCCGTCGCGACCGCCAGCACCGTCAAGCCCCTGCACCCCGACTCCATCTCGTTGTGGCGGACCGTGTCGGTGGTCGCCGCGTCCTGTACCACCGCGCACGCGTCGAGCACGGCGGCGGTCGGGATGGGCGGCGGCGCGATCGACTGGCTCACCAACCTGGAGTTGCCGGCCCGGCTGGTCGATCAGGAGTTCCGGGTGATCACCCTGGGCGGCTGGCCGAGCTAGGTACCGGCCTACTCCTGCAGGCGGACGGCGTACCGGGCGTCGCGCAGGGCCTCGAGGAGATCCTGCCGGTGTCCGGGACCGCGGGTCTCGACGGTGAGGAACACCTCCACCTCGTCGAGTGCGAGTGCGCCGCCGGTGCGGGAGTGGACGACGTCGACGACGCTCGCACCGTTGCCGCTGACCACGCCGAGGAGGCTGACCAGACCACCCGGTCGGTCCGGAATGGTCACGTGCACACCGAGATACCGTCCCGCGGCCCGGAGACCGTGATTGACGACGTGGGTGAGCAGCAACGGGTCGATGTTGCCGCCGGACAGCACCGCGCACACCTTCCCGGTGAGTCCCAGCTCTTCCGTGGAGCAGCTGATCAACGCGGCCACCGCCGCCGCGCCCGCGGGCTCCACGATGAGCTTCGCGCGTTCGAGGCACAGGAGCAGCGCCCGGGACAGCGCGTCCTCGCTGACCGTGACGATCGCGTCGACCTGGGAGCCGACGTGGGCGAACGGCACGTCTCCGGGGCGGCCGACCGCGATGCCGTCGGCCATGGTCGACATGGTCTCCAGCGGAATCGGGCGACCCTCGGCCAGCGAACGCGGCCAGGCCGCCGCCTGCTCGGCCTGCACGCCGACGATCCGCACATCGGGCCGCGTGGCCTTCACCGCGGCGGCGATACCCGCGATCAGGCCGCCCCCGCCGGTCGGGACGACGATCGTGCCGACGTCGGGTTCCTGCTCGAGGATCTCGAGCCCGACGGTCCCCTGCCCGGCGACGATGTCGACGTGGTCGAAGGGATGGATGAGGACGGCGCCGGTCTCGTCCGCGTACGCCTTCGCGGCGACCAGCGCGTCGTCCACCGTGTCGCCGGTGAGGTGGACGGTCGCGCCGTACGCCTTGGTGGCAACGAGTTTCGGCAGGGGTGCGCCGGTGGGCATGAAGACGGTGGACGGGATGCCCAGTTCGGTGGCCGCCCAGGCCACGCCCTGCGCGTGATTGCCCGCACTGGCCGCCACGACCCCGCAGGCCCGTTCCGCGACCGAGAGATTCGCGATCCGGTTGTACGCACCACGAGGTTTGAAAGATCCTGTGCGCTGCAGATTTTCGCACTTCAGCGACACGACGTGCCCACATCGTTCCGACAGCGCCCGGGACGCGATCACCGGCGTCCGGCGCATGACGGGGTCCAGCAGCTTACGGGCTGTTCTGATCTGATCCAGCGTGACAGGCTCCACGCGGGCCAGCATAAGGCGCTCCGCGCCCCGTGCGCCTTTTTGGTAGTGGGGGCTACCAAAAAGGCGCACGGGCGGCGAAGGCGCCTACTTCAGAGCCTGCTCGATGTCGCCCACCAGATCGGCGGCGTCCTCGATGCCGACGGACAGGCGCACCAGGTCGTCCGGCACCTCGAGGAGCGAACCGGCGGTCGAGGCGTGGGTCATGGCGCCCGGGTGCTCGATCAGCGATTCGACGCCGCCGAGCGACTCGGCCAGCGTGAAGATCTCGGTGCGCGAGCAGAAGTCCAGCGCAGCCTGCTTGCCGCCGGCGAGGCGGACCGAGATCATGCCGCCGAAGCGGCGCATCTGCTTCTCCGCGACCTTGTGGCCGGGGTGCGACTCGAGCCCGGGGTAGATCACCTGCGACACCGCGGGGTGCCCGCTGAGCAGTTCGACGACCTTCTCGGCGTTGTCGCTGTGCCGCTCCATGCGCAGCGAGAGGGTCTTGATGCCGCGGAGGGTGAGGAACGCGTCGAACGGTCCGGGGACCGCGCCGGCACCGTTCTGCAGGAACGCGAACGCCGTGTCGAGTTCTTCGTCGTTGGTGACGAGTGCGCCGCCGACGACGTCGGAGTGCCCGCCGATGTACTTGGTGGTCGAGTGCAGCGCGACGTCGGCGCCGAGTTGCAGCGGCTGCTGCAGGTACGGCGACGCGAACGTGTTGTCGACGACGATCTTCGCGCCGGCCTCGTGTGCGATGTCGGACAGTGCCTCGATGTCACCGATGTTGAGGAGCGGGTTGGTGGGGGTCTCGACCCACACGAGCTTGGTGTTGGGCCGGATTGCCGCCCGGACCGCGTCCACGTCGGACACCGCGGCGGGCGTGTACTCGATGCCCCACTGGGTGAAGACCTTGTCGATCAGGCGGAACGTTCCGCCGTAGGCGTCGTTGGGAATGACGAGGTGGTCGCCGGGGCGGAGCGCGGCGCGGAGCAGGCAGTCGGTGGCGGCCATGCCCGAGCCGAAGGCGCGACCGTACGTGCCCGACTCCAGGGCGGCGAGGTTGGCCTCGAGCGGTCGTCGGGTGGGGTTGCCGGTGCGGGCGTACTCGAATCCGTTCCGCATGCCGCCGACGCCGTCCTGTGCGAACGTCGAACTCGCGTAGATGGGGACGTTGACGGCGCCCGTCTGCGGGTCCGGGTCGAATCCTGCGTGCACGGCCTTGGTGGAGAACCCCTGCCAGCTGATGTTGTCCGCTTTGCTGCGCTGCTCACTCATGGCCCCCAGCCTAGTGGGGACCTAATTCTCCAGATACTCCGCGATGGCGAAGGCGACGTCGAGCTTGGTCGCGTCGCTGACGGACGGGTCGAGCGCGTTGACGATGATGCTGTGCTCGGGTGTGAGCAGTGCCATGGCCACGACGTCGAGGACCACCCCGCCGAACTCGGCGGACCGGGGGTCTGCGACGACGTTCGTCCCGTTCCGCATCTCGACGATGACGGCAGGATCGGTGACCTGCGGCCTGACCGATGCGGTGATGGTACTCATCACGTTGGTCGGTCCCTTGGACCACGAGCAGGTCGGATCGGTCGACCCGGGGAGGACGGCCTCGGTGAGATGCGGCCGGTCCGAGACGAGCCGGCCGAGCGCCTTCGTCAGCGCGACGCAGTCGGCGGACGCTCCCGACGGCGACGTGCCCGAAGACACCGATCCGACGTCGGACGATCCCGGCTGTGCGACGGCGGCACCCTCGATGCTGTTCCCGCATCCGGCGGCGGCGAACCCGAGCAGGGCGACCGGAACCACCAGGACACGACGCAGACGAGCACTCACTGTGAACTCCCCCTCACGAACAGCGGACCGGCACCCCACTGTGCACCGTACGTTCCGTGCGCAGCGGGGACCGGCCTTCTCTCGTCTTGCCCTCGACGTGTCGTCTAGGAGCCGGCGCTGAGGAAACCGAGAAGGTCGTGACGGGTGATGACGCCCGCGGGCTTTCCGTCGTCGACGACCATCAGCGCGTCGGTGTCGCCGAGCGCCTTGGTGGCGGCCGACACCGGTTCGCCCGAACCGATGAGCGGGAACGGCTTACTCATGTGCTTCTCGACCGGGTCGGCCAGGTGTGCGCGTCCCTCGAACACGGCGCTGAGCAGGTCGCGCTCGGTGACGCTGCCCGCCACCTCACCGGCCATGACGGGCGGCTCGGCGCCGACGACCGGCATCTGGGAAACCCCGTACTCGCGGAGGATCTCGATGGCGTCGCGCAGCGTCTCGGACGGGTGGGTGTGGACGAGGTCCGGGAGTTCGCCGGACTTGCCGCGCAGCACGTCGCCGACGGTCTTCTCGTCGGGCTTGCCGTCGAGCGGGGTGCGGAGGAATCCGTAGGACGCCATCCACTTGTCGTTGAAGATCTTCGACAGGTATCCGCGGCCGCCGTCGGGCAGCAGGACGACGATGACGGCGTCGGGGCCCTCACGCTTGGCGACCTCGAGCGCGGCGACGACGGCCATGCCGCAGGAACCACCGACCAGCAGGCCCTCCTCGCGGGCGAGACGACGGGTCATCTCGAAGGAGTCGGCGTCGGACACAGCGATGATCTCGTCGGGGATGGACGGGTCGTAGGCGCTGGGCCAGAAGTCCTCGCCCACTCCCTCGACCAGGTACGGACGGCCGGTGCCACCCGAGTACACGGAACCCTCGGGGTCGGCGCCGATGACCTTGACCTTGCCGCCGGACACCTCCTTGAGGTAGCGACCGGTGCCGGTGATGGTGCCGCCGGTGCCGACGCCCGCGACGAAGTGGGTGATCTTGCCGTCGGTGTCGGCCCAGATCTCGGGGCCGGTGGTCTCGTAGTGGCTCTGCGGGCCGCCCGGGTTGGAGTACTGGTTCGGCTTCCAGCCGCCGGGGAGTTCGCGGGCGAGCCGGTCGGAGACGGTGTAGTAGCTGTCGGGGTGCTCGGGCGCGACCGCGGTGGGGCACACCACGACCTCGGCGCCGTACGCCTTGAGGACGTTCCGCTTGTCTTCGCTGACCTTGTCGGGGCACACGAACACGCACTTGTATCCGCGCTTCTGGGCGACCAGCGCGAGGCCGATGCCGGTGTTGCCGGACGTGGGCTCGACGATGGTCCCACCCGGCTTCAGCTCGCCCGACGCCTCCGCGGCGTCGATCATCTTGACCGCGATGCGGTCCTTCGAGCTTCCCCCCGGGTTGAGGTATTCGATCTTGGCTGCAACGGTCCCGTGGTTCTCACCGATGACGGAAGAGAGCTTGACGAGAGGGGTGTTGCCGATCAGGTCGACGACGTGTTCCGCGATGCGCATGGCTCCATGCTCCCAGATGCCCTGATCCGATGCTCACAGACGTCCGGCACGGGGGCCCCGATCCGACTAGATTGGTGCCGACGCAGTCCGCTGGAACCCGTGAGATGAGCACCAGGTAGCGGAAAGGTGAGACCAGTGCCCAAGAGGACCTGGCAGTCCGGAGTGAAGGCCGGCGCCGCGGCTGTCGTGGCAGGTTCGAGCGCAGGCACGCTGTCGTGGGCGGCGTACTCGTATCTGATGTCGCAGGCTACGGCGGCCCGCGGGGTGATCGGCCACAACGTCGCCAAGCCGCCGGAGGCCGACGGCGTCTACTCACCCGGCGCGGCGGTGCCCGAACGCTGGCTGCGGACCACCCCCTACGACGTCCACCTGATGATCTTCGGCGACTCCACCGCCGCAGGGGTGGGCTGCTTGTCGGCGGAGGAGGTGCCCGGCGTGCAGATCGCGCGGCGCCTCGCCGACGAGACGGGGAAGCGGATCCGGCTGAGCACCAAGGCCATCGGCGGTGCCACGTCCCGCGGGCTCAGCGGTCAGGTGGACGCGATGTTCGTCGCCGGGCCACCGCCGGACGCCGCGGTGATCCTCGTCGGCGCCAACGACGTCACGAGCAAGAACTCCATCCGGGCGTCGGCGCGCAGGCTCGGGGAGGCCGTCGAACGGCTCCGCGCCCACGACTGCGCCGTCGTCGTCGGAACCTGCCCCGACCTGGGCGTGGTGACGGCGATTCCGCAGCCCCTGCGGACC
Source organism: Rhodococcus koreensis (assembly GCF_017068375.1). Lineage (NCBI taxonomy): Bacteria > Bacillati > Actinomycetota > Actinomycetes > Mycobacteriales > Nocardiaceae > Rhodococcus > Rhodococcus koreensis. The sequence goes on along the minus strand of NZ_CP070609.1, from coordinate 7,039,151 downwards.
GTCGTCCGGACCTGGGGACTACGACTGGCCCGGGCGCAGGCGGCCGCGACCAGCGCGGCGGGCGGCCACCCGGTGGCGCTCGCCGACCTGCTGGCCCCCGAGTTCCTGGCCGCACCCGACCGGATGTTCTCCTCCGACCACTTCCACCCGTCGGCGGCCGGCTACGAATTGGCGGCCATCCAGATCGTGCCCGTACTCGCGACCGCGCTGGGCATGTGGCACGGCGGCCCGCTACCCGACCTGCCGGAGGTGTCGGAGGCCGCGGAATCACGCAAGCTGTCGACCCGGATGACGGCCTCGCTCAACCGTTTTCTGTGGCGACGCAACGTCCGGCGACGCGCACCCGCCCGCCTCGACGAACTCCTCGCGATCGAGGAGGCGTCCGCACCCGGGACGCGAAGGGTCGCTGAGTGAGATGGCGGCGACCCCGGCGGCGCCCGGCAACGTAAGTTGTCGGGAAGGCCACAAAACGGGTGGTCCGAAACACAGTGCAGACCCCCGCAGTTGACAAAGGAGTTTTCATGCCCGAGGCAGTCATCGTCTCCGCAGTACGCTCACCGATCGGCCGAGCCATGAAGGGCTCGCTCAAGACCATCCGCCCGGATGATCTGACGACGCAGATGGTGGCCGCGGCGCTGGCGAAGATCCCCGAACTCGACCCCACCGAGATCGACGACCTGCTCCTCGGCTGCGGCCAGCCCGCCGGACAGTCGGGCTTCAACATCGCGCGCGTCGTCGCGGTGGAACTGGGTTACGACTTCCTGCCCGGCGTCACCGTCAACCGCTACTGTTCGTCCTCGCTGCAGACCACCCGGATGGCGCTGCACGCGATCAAGGCCGGCGAAGGCGACGTCTTCATCTCCGCCGGTGTCGAGTCCGTGTCCAGCTTCGTCACCGGCAACGCCGACGGCCTGCCGAACACCAAGAACGCGAGGTTCGCCGACGCCGAGGCGCGCACCGCGAAGCTCGCCGAGGGCGGTGTCGCCTGGACCGACCCCCGCGAGAACGACCAGATTCCCGACGTCTACATCGCCATGGGCCAGACCGCCGAGAACGTCGCTTCGGCCACCGGCATCACCCGCGAGGAGCAGGACCGCTGGGGCGTCCGCTCGCAGAACCGCGCGGAAGAAGCGATCAAGAACGGCTTCTTCGAGCGGGAGATCACCCCGGTCACCCTCCCCGACGGCACCGTCGTCAGCACCGACGACGGCCCCCGCGCCGGCACCACGTACGAGGGCATCAGCCAGCTCAAGCCGGTGTTCCGGCCCGACGGCACCGTCACCGCCGGTAACGCGTGCCCCCTCAACGACGGTGCCGCAGCGCTCGTGATCATGTCCGACACGAAGGCGAAGGCCCTCGGCCTGACCCCGCTGGCCCGCATCGTGTCCACCGGAGTGTCCGGCCTGTCGCCCGAGATCATGGGTCTCGGGCCGATCGAGGCCGTCAAGAAGGCACTCGCCATCGCGGGCAAGTCCATCTCCGACATCGACCTGTTCGAGATCAACGAGGCGTTCGCGGTGCAGGTTCTCGGTTCCGCCCGCGAACTGAACATCGACGAGGACAAGCTGAACATCTCCGGCGGCGCCATCGCCCTCGGCCACCCGTTCGGCATGACCGGCGCCCGCATCACCAACACCCTGCTCAACAACCTGCGCGAGCAGGACAAGACGTTCGGCGTCGAGACCATGTGCGTCGGCGGCGGTCAGGGCATGGCGATGGTCCTCGAGCGCCTGAGCTAGGCGGCTCCGCCGCCCGTGCGTGGTTGACGAGTGCAGAGACTCGCTAACCACTCACGGGCGCGAAGCGCGAAAGGCCCCGAGAGCTTCTGCTCTCGGGGCCTTTTTCGCGCTTTCGCGCCTAGTCGCTGTTGAAGTAGCTCAGCAGTCGCAGGATCTCGACGTACAGCCACACCAAGGTGACGGTGAGTCCGAAGGCGACGCCCCACGCTGCCTTCTCCGGCGCCTGGGCGCGGATCAGCTGGTCGGCGGCGTCGAAGTCCAGCAGGAAGCTGAACGCGGCGATGCCGATGCAGACGAGGCTGAAGATGATCGCCACGGGACCGCCGTCGCGGAGGCCGAGGCCGCCTTCGGTGAAGAAGCTGGCGATCAGGTTGCCGAGGGCGAGGACGACGACACCGATGAGGGCGCCGATGATCATCCGCGTCAGGCGGGGTGTGACCCGGATGGCGCCGGTCTTGTAGACGACGAGCATGCCGAAGAACACGCCGAACGTGCCGAGCACGGCCTGCCCGATGAGCGCCGCACCGCCGACTCCACCGAACGTGACGTCGGTGAACATGAACGACAGCGCGCCGAGGAACAGGCCCTCCGCGACAGCGTAGGCGAGGACGATGCCCGGGTTGTCCATCTTGCGGCCGAACGTGGCCACGAGGACCAGTACGAGACCGACGAGGCCGCCGCCGATGACGAGCGGGGTCGCCAGGTTCGCGTCGTTGCTCACCAGGAAGTAGGAGATGATCGCCGACACCGTGAGCACGCCGAGCGTGACGCCCGTCTTGGTAACGACGTCGTCGATGGTCATCGAACGGTGGTCGGGACCCGTCCGGTAGGGCTCGGCCTGCGTGTACTGCGGCTGACCGAACTGCTGCGTGACCTGCGCGGCGCCGGCCGTCGTAGATCCGAACGAGGCGTATCCGCCGCTGCCCTCTTGTTTGGGCAGGTTGCGGAACACCGGGTTACTGGTGGTGCGCACCGTGCACATCCCTTCTCGTGGCTCGCCGGGTGGATCCGGGTGTCTTGTACGTTGAACGTCCCGCACCCACCGCAAGTTCCCGTTCGTCGCTTTCGGGTCGGACAATTCGGACTCTACCGGTGCCGCGGGGACACTCGCCAGACGAGGCCGGTCGGCGTGGCGGTCAGGCCACCGACCGGGTGACCGTGAACTTGGGATTCCGCCCGACCACGTCGGTTCTGCCGACGAGCCGCTGCAACCGGCCCCGGTATCCGAGGTGGGAGTTGTACACGGTCCACAACTCGCCGCCGGGCCGGAGCACGCGGCCGGCTTCGGCGAACATCTTCGACGCCCCACCGGTGTGGACGGCCGCGCCCACGTGGAACGGCGGGTTGCACAGGACGACATCCTGACTGTCGGTCGCGAGGCTGGACATGGCGTCGTCGCGCAGGGTGGACACCCGCCCGTCGAGCCCGTTGGCGCGGGCGGTCGCGGCAGCAGACGCCACCGCCGCCGACGACTGGTCCGTCGCGATCACCGACACCTCCGGGAGGAGGCGGGCCAGGCTGACGGCGAGGATGCCGGTTCCGCAGCCGAGGTCCACGGCCGCACGGGCCCGGGGGTTCACCCGGGGCAGGAAGTCGAGGAGGTACCGGGTCCCGATGTCCAGTTTGGGGCCGGCGAACGCCGCCCCGTAGGAGACGACGTCCAGCCCGATCTCGGCGAGGTGATCGGTGACGGGGTACGTCTGCTGCGCCGAGTCCCGCGGTCCGCGCGCGATCAGCACCCGCGACTTCTGTCTGCCGAGGGTGGCGCGGACGTCGGAGAACGACCGCCCGAGCACGTCGTTCATGGCGGTGGAGATGTGCTTGTTGCGTCCGCCCGCGTAGACGACGACGGACGGGTCGGCGTGGCGGGCGATCGTCTCGGCGACCTCGGTGAGCTCGCCGAGGCTCCGCGGCAGCTGCATCAGCACGACCGTCGCCCCAGCGAGCAGTTCCTCGCCGAGCGCGCAGGCCCGGTACCGGTCGGCGAGCCCGACGGTCGCGGCGTTGGCGGCCAGCGCCAGTTCGCCGGTCAGCGGGTCCTGGTGCACGCGGATTCCGGTGGCACCGTGCGTCACCGCGGCGCCGAGGGTGAGGGCACCGTAGTGGTCGCCGATCACGGTGAGCGTCCCGGGAGACGCGGCGGACAGGGCGGCCGCGCCCTCGTCGAGGATCAGCCGGTCGGCGGCGTCGACGGCCGTCAGGTTGGGGGCCTCGACGTCGGGGCGTCGACGCAGCCGGGAGAACAGGTCGTCCCGGTCGAACACTTCGGAGTCGAGCACGTTACCGGGACACCCACTGCGCGACGTGGGCGACGGGTTCCCGGTGGGTGCGGAATCCGTTGACGGGGTTCTCGGTGTCGGGGTACCCGAACGAGATCGCGCAGACCACCCTGCGGTCCTCCTCGAGCGCGAAGAAGTCGTGGATGAACCGCGAGCTTCCCGCGACGGCGGCCTGCGGGATGGTCGCCACTCCGAGGCTCTGCGCGGCGAGCAGGAACGTCTCGACGTACAGGCCGCAGTCCACGGCGCCGTAGGTGCCGAGTGCTTCGTGGGTGGTCACGATCGCGACGTGCGGCGCCCCGAACAGGTCGAAGTTCTTCATCGTCTGCTCGGCGGACGCGGCCCGGTCGCCGGGGGCGATCCCGACGCTGGCGTACAGCTGCATGGCGCACTCGCGGCGGCGCAGTTTGTGTTCGCCCACGTATTCGCGTGGCCAGTCGAAGTCGGACTCCTGCGGGTGGGTGCGGACGTACTCCGCCAGCCCGGCGCGGAACCGCTCGGTGCCCTCCCCCTCGGTGATCGCGACCTGCCACGGCTGCGTGTTGCACCACGACGGCGTCTGCTGCGCGAGCTCGAGGATCCTCTCGATCACGTCGCGCGGCACCTGCTCCGGCAGGTATGCCCTGCAACTGATTCGCGCGTCGAGGAGCTGGGCCAGGGTGCGCTCGGCCGGGGTCGTGCGCGCTGTCGCAATGCCGGTATCCGTCACCGTCGAATTCTCCTCGGGTCTACTCGTTCTCGAACACCGCTCTCCGTGTCGCACGACCGCGATATGCTGGCGTCAGTGCACCGAGAAGGTGATTTCATTGAGTGTGCCACGACACCCGGAAAGCAGTTCCGGGCCGACCGACTCGGATCCGCAGGCTACCAAGCGGATCGTCGTGACCGACATCGTCGCGGAGCTGTCTTCGGAAGGATTCGACGACGCCCGCGAGATCGGCCGGGGAGGGTTCGGGGTCGTGTACCGCTGCCTGCAGACGGCCCTCGACCGCACGGTCGCGATCAAGGTGCTGTCCTCCGATCTGGACGGCGAGGACCGGGAACGCTTCCTGCGCGAGCAGCGTGCGATGGGAAAATTGTCGGGGCATCCGCACGTGGTCGACATCCTGCAGTCCGGGGTGACACGCAGCGGCAGGCCGTACATCGTGATGCCGTACCACCAGCGCAACTCGCTGGACGCCTGGATTCGCCGCGAAGGGCCGCTGCCGTGGAGTGAAACGCTGCGCATCGGCGTGAAACTGGCGGGCGCTCTGGAAACGGCGCACCGCCTCGGCACCCTGCACCGCGACGTGAAGCCCGCGAACATCCTGCTCACCGGATACGGGGAACCACAGCTCACCGACTTCGGCATCGCGCGCGTCTCGGGGGGTTTCGAGACGACGTCGAGCATGATCACCGGTTCGCCGGCGTTCACGGCCCCGGAGGTCCTGCGCGGTGACGCGCCGTCCGCGTCCTCCGACGTGTACAGCCTGGGCGCCGCACTGTTCTGTCTTCTGACCGGACATGCCGCGTTCGAGCGGCGGAGCGGCGAGCGGCTCGTCGCGCAGTTCCTCCGCATCGCCACGCAACCCGTTCCGGATCTGCGGGGCGAGGACATTCCCGACGACGTGTGCACTGCCATCGAGCGGGCCATGTCCGAGGAACCGACCGACCGACCGGAATCTGCAGCGGAATTCGGGCAGGAACTCCGCGACATCGAACGCAGGCACGGACTCGACGTCGACGAGATGGCGCTCCCCGCCGCGGCGGACGAGTTCCCGCGCACCGAGCACAGTTCGACGCCGACCACGCAGTCCGGGCGCAGTCGCAGCTACCGGCGGCGGTCCGGTGCCACCCCGCCGAGCGCCGCCGCCCGGTTCCGGCCGCCGACCCCGATGCGTTCCCTGGTGGAGCGCACCCGCCTCCTGGATCTGCTCCGGCTGGGCCAGCGGCGGCGGTTGACGCTCATCCACGCCCCCGCCGGATTCGGGAAGAGCACCGTTGCAGCCCAGTGGCGCGACGTCCTCATCGAGGACGGCGCCGCCGTCGCCTGGTTGACGGTGGACAACGACGACAACAACGTCGTGTGGTTCCTGTCCCATCTCGTCGAGGCGATCCGCCGGGCCGAGCCGACGCTGGCCGACGAACTGGGCCAGGCGCTCGACGAGAACGGCGCCGAGGCGGAACGGTTCGTGCTCACGTCGCTGGTGAATCAGGTCCACGACAGCAGGCGGCACGTGGTGGTGATGATCGACGACTGGCACCGTGTCACGTCATCGGACACGATCGCGGCGATGGACTTCATCCTGGAGAACGGCTGCCACCACCTGCAGATGGTGGTGAGCAGCCGAAGCCAGGCGGGACTTCCGCTCGCCAAGATGCGGGTGCGTGACGAGCTCGTCGAAATCGACTCCGTGGCTTTGCGTTTCGACCTCACAGAGTCGCAGCGGTTCCTGGTCGATCTGGGCGGACTGCACCTCGACGACTCCGACGTGGAGGCGCTGGAGGAGACCACGGACGGGTGGGTGGCGGCGCTGCAACTGGCGTCGCTGTCGCTGCGCGATCGCGCCGATCCCGGCGACCTCATCCGGCACATGTCGGGCCGCCACCACGCGATCGGCGAGTACCTGGCGGAGAACGTGCTCAGCACGCTCGAGCCTGCGCTGCTCGACTTCATGCTGGCCACGTCGATCACCGAGCGGGTGTGCGGCGAACTCGCGGGCGTGCTGGCGAACGTCACCCGCGGTCAGGCCCTGCTCGAGCAGGTCGAATCGCGCGACCTGTTCCTGCGCAGCCTCGACGAGGACCGGGAGTGGTTCGAGTACCACCACCTGTTCGCCGAATACCTGCGCCGACGGCTCGAGCGCGATCATCCGTCGCGCGTCGCGGATCTGCACCGTGCGGCCGCGCACTGGTTCGCCGATCACCACTACGTCAGCGACGCAGTGGATCACGCACTGGCGGCGGGCGATCGCGACGTGGCCGTCGCGGTGGTCGAGGAACAGGGCATGTACCTGGTGGAGCATTCGCGGATGGTCGCGCTGCTCGGCCTGGTCGACAAGCTGCCGCAGACGCTGGTCGAGTCCAGTCCGCGCATCCAGATCGCGGTGGCGTGGGCGAACATCCTGCTGCAGCGGGTGTCGCCGGCGCTGAAGGCGCTGTCGCTGGTCGCGTCGAGTCTCGAGTCCTCGGCGCTGAGCGAATCCGAGCAGGCGGACATCCGGGTGGAGGCCGACATCGTCCGCGCCGTGATCGCGGTGTCGTCCGATCGCATCGCCGGAGTACCCGACCTCATCGCGGAATGTCTGGCCCGGCCGGAAACCCTACGCGCGTGGGTGGTCTCGGCGGGGTCCAATCTCGCCTCCGCGGTCGCGATCGCCCAGTTCGATTTCGTGGAGGCCCGCCGCCTGCAGGAGTGGGCCACCGGCTACCACCAGCGGACCATCGGACCGTTCAGCAAGATGTACGGCTACTGCTTCGCCGGTATCGCCGCGATGGAGCAACTCGACATCACCGCGGCCGAGGACAACTTCCGGCTGGCAGTGCAGACCGCGACGAAATCGATCGGCTCGCACTCGCACGCCGCACGTCTCGCGGGTGCGCTCCTGGGCGAGCTGATGTACGAACTGGGTCGCCTCGACGAGGCCGAGCGACTTCTCGACGAGAGCTACGAACTCGGACCGGAGGCAGGCATAGTCGATTTCATGATCGCCCGGTTCGTCACGGGCGCCCGGCTGAAGGCGGCACGCGGCGACGTCGTGTCCGCTGCCCGGCACCTCGACGAGGGGGCGTCCGCGGCGGCCTCGCTGGGACTGCCCCGGCTACGGGCCCGGGTCGAGAACGAACGGGTCCGGCTCGGCCTGCCCGCCTCGCCGCAGCCGCCGCCCACTGCCGGGAAACCCACCCGGGAACCCGATTTCGGTTTCGCCGAGATCATCGCGCAGCTCGACGACGCCACCGAGATCCGGAAGCAATCGGCGGTCGAGCCCGACGTCGCGTGCCGCCGCGCGCAGGAGTGGGTGCGCCGGGTCGAGCAGGAGCGCAGACCGAGGGCGGCGATGCAGGCCAATCGCCTGCTCGTCGCGTGCCTGGTCGCCGCGGGACGGGTCGACGAAGCGAAGCCGGTGCTGGCGTCCATCGCCGCGACGTGTGTGCGAATCGGCTTCGTGCGCTACCTGATCGACGGCGGTCCGCGCATGGTGCCCGCCCTGACGGCGCTCCTCGAGGACAGGCGAGCGGGCCGGTGGCCGCCCGACCGGCCGGATGTTCCGGCGGAGTTCCTGGCCGCAGCACTGGAGACGGCGACGCCGATCGAGAGCTAGCTGCGACCTGTCGCCACTTCCGCCACGAAGAGGAACCGCCGCGGCATATCGTGGACTGATGACCGATCCATCGCCGCAGGACGGGCCACGGTTCAGTGGTCTGCGTGCCTTGTTCGTCAACTGCACCCTCAAGCGGTCACCCGATGTGAGCAACACCCAGGGGTTGATCGACCGCAGTGTCGGCCTGATGGAGAAGGAAGGCGTCTCGGTCGACCAGTTCCGGGCGGTGGACCACGACATCGCGACCGGCGTCTACCCGGACATGACCGAGCACGGGTGGCCGAGCGACGAATGGCCACAACTGTTCCGGCGCGTGCTGGACGCCGACATCCTGGTGCTGGCGGGCCCGATCTGGCTCGGCGACAACGGTTCCGTCACGAAGCAGGTGATCGAGCGGCTGTACGGATGCTCGTCGCTGCTCAACGACCACGGCCAGTACGCGTACTACGGGCGGGCCGGTGGGTGTCTGATCACGGGCAACGAGGACGGGGTCAAGCATTGCGCGATGAACATCCTCTACAGCCTCCAGCATCTCGGATACGTGATCCCGCCGCAGGCCGACGCCGGATGGATCGGTGAAGCCGGGCCCGGACCGTCGTATCTCGACGAGGGGTCGGGCGGCCCGGAGAACGATTTCACCAACCGCAACACCACGTTCATGACGTACAACCTGATGCACGTCGCCGCGATGCTGAAGAAGGCAGGCGGGTTCCCCGTGTACGGCAATCAACGCTCGGAGTGGGACGCCGGTTGCCGCCCCGACTTCGCCAACCCGGACTACCGCTGAGCCGTCCCACCCGAGAGGGAAGTCATGTGCCGATTGTTCGGGCTGTCCGCCGCCCCGCATCGCGTTCGCGCGTCGTTCTGGCTGCTGGACGCCCCGGACAGCCTGGCGCAGCAGAGTCACCGCGAGCCGGACGGCACCGGCCTCGGCACGTTCGCGGAGGACGGGACGCCGGTGGTGGAGAAGCAACCGCTCGCCGCGTACGAGGACGCGGAGTTCGCGCAGGAGGCGAAGCACCGGTACTCGGCCACGTTCGTCGCGCACATCCGTTTCGCGACCACGGGCGAACTGCTTCCGCAGAACACTCATCCGTTCGCCCAGGACGGTCGCGTGTTCGCCCACAACGGCGTGGTCGAGGACCTGCCGAAGCTCGAGGCGGAACTGGGCTCCGATCTCGCACTCGTTCACGGCGACACCGATTCAGAACGCGTCTTCGCGCTCGTGACCAGTCACATCGGCAGGAACGGCGGCGACGTCACCGCAGGGATCACGTCGGCCGCGCGGTGGCTGGCCGACAACGTGCCGATCTACGCGCTCAACATCCTGCTCACCACCCCCGGCGAGTTGTGGGCGCTGCGCTATCCGGACACCCACGACCTGCTCTTCCTCGAACGGCGGGCAGGCGGTCCGAGCGGCGGACGCCACCTCCAGCACGCGAGTACCCCCGGCCGGATCCGGGCCAGGTCCGAACATCTCGCCGAGCGTCCCGCGGTGGTCGTCGCCAGCGAGCAGATGGACGAGGATCCCGGCTGGACGCCGCTGCAGCCGGGCGAACTGCTGCACGTCGGCGCCGACCTCGGCGTCACCCGCGAGGTGATCGTCGATCGCCCGCCGCGGTACCCGATCCGCCTCGCCGACCTGAACGCCCGCGCGGCGGCGGCGCAGACCGAGAAATAGCTACCCGGTCAGAACTCGACCCGCACGTGCTCGCTGACGGGACGGGCCTGGCACGCGAGGATGTAGCCGCTCGCGATGTCCTCGGGGTCGAGGATCGATGCGTTGTCCATGTCCACCTCACCCTCGACGACCGTGCATGCGCAGGAACCGCATTCGCCTTCGCGGCAGGAGTAGGGGACGTCGAGTCCCGTGGAGAGCATGACGTCGACGAGCGTCGCCCGGCGCGGCCAGCTGAGGTTGTGCGCCTCGCCGTCGAGTTGCACCTCGACCGTCGACGCCGCTCCCGCTTCCGTGTCCGACAGGTCCTCGACCACGACGTCCGCGAACGGATCACCGGACAGTGAGGTGAACACTTCGGCGTGCACCCGGTCGCGCGGGACGCCGGCGAGTGCGAGCGACTCGTGGATCGCGTCCATGAAGGGGCGGGGTCCGCACAGGTAGGCGCGGTGGTCCCGGAACCGGTCCGACAGGTTGGCAAGCTGGCGTGGTGTCGGCAGGCCCTGCACGCTCTCGAGCCAGTGCACGACGGTCAGCCGGTGTTCGTGGCGGGCGGCGAGGTCCCGCAACTCGTCGGCGAAGATCACCGACTTCTCGTCCCGGTTCGCATACACGAGAACGACTTTCCCGTTCCCTTCGCTCAGCGCTGATTTGAGGATCGACATCACCGGGGTGATTCCGCTGCCCGCGGCGAACAAGATCAGGTCTTCGTCCAGGCTCGCCGGGGTGAACACTCCGGCGGGTGGCAGCACCTCGATGCGGTCACCGACGCCGACGTTGTCGCACAACCAGTGCGAACCGTAGCCGCCCGCGGTGCGCTTGATCGTCACCTTCGGCAGGTCGTCGGTGAACGGCGAACTGGCCAGCGAGTAGCACCGCGCGACGGATCCCGTCCGGTCGCTCGGGATGCGCAGAGTCAGGAACTGCCCGGGCTTGTAGGCGAATTCGTGCCTGCGCTCGTCGGGGACGTCGAACACCAGCGACCGGGCGTCGGACGTCTCCTCCACGACGGCGGCCACGGTGACCACTACTGATCGCGAACTGCGTGGTGTTTCAACGGTCGTCATCGCGACGGTGCCCTCTCGCTACGGTAATTCGATCCTGCCGAAACTAGTGCAGTTCGACAGTGGTGGCCTCAGCCTTTCCCGCTGGGCGGGACCCCGGATTTTCGCCGTCAGCCCCAACGGGACTGCCCGCCGTCAGCCCCAACGGGACTGCCCGCCGTCAGCCCCAACGGGACTGCCCGCCGTCCAGGGGGATGGTCGCCCCGGTGAGGTAGCCGGCGTCCTCGCTCACGAGGAAGACGACGGCGCGCCCGATGTCGGTCTCGGCGTCACCGACCCGTCCGAGGGGGATGCCCGCCACGAACTCCGCCGCCTCGTCCGGGTTCCGGTCCATCCACCGCGCGAGCGCCGGACTCTTCGCGTGCGGGGCGACGGACAGCACCCGGATGCCGTCCCGGCCCCACTCGCACGCCGCCGACCTGGTCAGCGAACGCATGCCCTCCTTGATCGAACCGTAGGCGCCGTAGTTGCTCGCGTCCCAGCGGACGGCCGCCGACGTGACGAGGTTGACGATCACGCCGCCGCCGCGCGAGACCATGTGCGGGTGGCACGACTGCATCATCCGCAGCGTCGCGAGCGGTCCCGTCGCGAACGACCGCTCGTACTCCTCGTCGATCACCGACAGGATCGGTCCCGGTGAGCAGTCGTTGGCGTTGTTGACCAGGATGTCGACGCCGCCGAACACATCCACGGTCCGCTCGACGGCGGACGCGATGTCCTTGCGCCTGCTGACGTCGCACACCACGGGTGCGCTACGGGCGCCGATCGTGGACAGTCGCTCGCACGTGTCGTGCAGTTTCGATTCCGTGCGTCCGGCGACCGCGATCGCCGCCCCTTCCCGTGCGAGGGCGAGGGCGATTCCCTGCCCGATCCCCTGGCCGGCACCCGTGATCAGTGCGACCTTGCCGTCGAGTGTGTTCATGTCCGCTCCCGTTCCCCTACTATCGAGACCAAGCAATTGCTTGGTCGTACATATTCACTGATCACCGCCGAGCGCCGGGTCTCCCCCGCGCTCCCCACTCCGAAGGTCTCCCCGTGACACATCCCCGTCCCCTCGATTTCAGTGGCCGCTCCGTCGTCGTGACCGGCGGTACCAAGGGCATCGGTTTCGTCGTCGCCGAGGCGTTTCTCGCCGCGGGTGCGAACGTGCTCGTGTGCGGCCGGTCCGCGCCGGACACCCTGCCCGCCCACGGTGATCGCACCGCCGCGTTCCGCGCCACCGACGTTCGCGACCACGCCGACGCCGCTGGACTGATCGACGATGCCGTCGCCCGATTCGGCCGCCTCGACGTCCTCGTCAACAACGCGGGTGGGTCGCCCGACGCCGACGCCGCCACCGTCTCGCCGCGCTTCGTCGAGAAGATCGTCGCGCTGAATCTGCTGGCACCCTTCACCGTCGCCCAGGCCGCGAATGCGGTGATGCAGCAGCAGTTCGACGGCGGCGCGATCGTCAACATCGGCAGCGTCTCGGCCCACGATCCGCAACCGGGCACCGCCGCCTACAGCGCCGCGAAGGCGGGCCTGCTCGTGCTGACGAAAGCGCTTGCGCTCGAATGGGCTCCGAAGGTCCGCATCAACCACATCACCACGGGCCTCATCCGCACCGAGAGCGCGGCGTCCGTCTACGGCGATGACGGCGGCGCCGCCGTCACCCGGACCCTTCCGATGGGGCGGATGGCGGTGCCGTCCGACATCGCGGACGCCTGCCTGTTCCTGGCGAGCGCGCAGGCGTCGTACGTCAACGGCGCCGATCTCGCCGTCCACGGCGGCGGCGAATACCCGGCGCGGTACCTCGCGGCCCACTCCTGACCTCGACACCGAACGCCGCACCGGTTCAGTTCACCTGCACCGGTGCGGCATTCGGCGACGGAAGGCGACCGTGCGGTCAGCCGAACGCGGCGCGGGCGCCGGCGATCACCGGCCGGTCGCCCTGGACGAGTTCGAACGACGCATCGTGCGCGTCGCCCCACGCCCGCAACGACGGCGCGTCGCCCGGGTACACCGGTGCGGCGAACCGTCCCTCGAGCCGGGCGAGGTCGGCGGGGTGCACGTCGAGCGCCCGCGCGAGTTCCAGCGCGCTCGCGGCGAGGGTGCACAGGCCGTGCATGATCGGCCGGGGCTGCCCGATCCGCTCCGCCGCCGCCGGATCGATGTGGATGTGGTGCCGGTCGCCGGTCAGCCGGTACAGCGCCGCCTGGTTCTCCGCGGTGTGCAGGACGCGCTGCACGACCGGTTCGCCCTCGGGCCGAGACGGTTTCGCGGGACCGCGATCGCCGCCGAACCCGCCCGCGCCCGGCGCGAACAGCGACCAGGTGGCGACGAAGAACTCTGATTCGACGCGCACGTCGAACACTGCCGCCGAACCCTTGTCCCACACCTCGCCGACGGACGCCGACAACGCGATCTCGCCGCGACGCGGAAGTGGCGCGAGCACCGTCAGTTCCTGCGATCCGTGCAGCGCCGTCTTCGTGTCGAAAGCGCCCCGCGACCCCAGTTCGTCGGGCGCCCACTGGGCGAGCGTCAGAGCGAACGTGGGCAGCACCCGCAGACGCTCCTCGAAGACGAGGTCCAGTTCGGTGGCCCTCGCACCCACCGACAGTGCGTACAGGATGGCATCGCGCTCGTCGTACCTCACGGTCCGGGTGCCGAGGTCCTCACCCCGCCACGCTCCTGCCGTCGTGCGCTCGGTTGTCGTCATGATCAGTCTTCTCTGCCCAGGATCAGGCCGCTGGTGGGCACGGCGGTGCCCGCGGTCACCAGCACGTTGCCGATGCCGTCCGGTTGTGTGGTCGACGTTCCGCGGATCAGGCGTACCGCCTCGGCGATGCCGTTGACCCCGTGCAGATAGGCCTCGCCGATCTGGCCGCCGTGCGTGTTGGATGGGAGGCTGCCGCCGATCTCGAGGTTGCCGTCCCGGATGAAGTCCTTCGCCTCGCCGGGGTCGCAGAACCCGAGTTCCTCGAGTTGCGGCAGGACGAGCGGGGTGAAGTGGTCGTAGAGGATCGCCGCCGCGATGTCGTCCGGCGCGAGACCGCTCTGCCCGTAGAGTTGCCTGCCGACGAGGCCCATTTCGGGTATTCCGGTGATGTCGGGCCGGTAGTAGCTTGCCATCATGTGCTGGTCCTTGCCGGACCCCTGCGCGGCGGCCTTGATCATCGCCGGGGTGTTGCGGAGGTCCTTGGCGCGTTCGGCGGAGACGACGACGAGCGCCTGGCCGCCGTCGGTTTCCTGGCAGCAGTCCAGTAGACGCAGCGGTTCGGCGATCCACCGCGACTGCTGATGGTCGTCGAGGGTGATGGGCCTCCCGTGGAACCAGGCGGCGGGGTTGACGGCGGCGTGCTTGCGGGCGACGACCGCGACCCGGCCGAAGTCCTCGCTCGTGGCACCGTACCGATGCATGTACCGGCGGGCGAACATCGCCACCCACTGGGCGGGCGTCGACAGTCCCTGTGGGGTCAGCCAGGCGTAGGCGGCCCGGTCCGCGGTGCTGTCCATCGGGCGGTCGTGCTGCCCGAGTCCGTAACGCACACCGGACCGTTCGTTGAACGCGCGGTAGCAGACGACGACGTCCGCGATGCCCGTCGCCACGGCCATGGCCGCCTGCTGGACGGTGGCGCACGCGGCGCCGCCGCCGTAGCCGATGCGGGAGAAGAACTTCAGCTCACCGATGCCCGTGTTGCGGGCGACGAGTACCTCACCGTTGGTTTCGGCGGTGTACGTGGACAGTCCGTCCACCTCGGACGGGTCGATGCCCGCGTCGGCGAGCGCGGCGACGATCGCCTCGCACGCCAGTTGCAGTTCGCTGCGTCCCGAGTGCTTGGAGAATTCGGTGGCGCCGATGCCGACGATGGCGGCGGCGCCCGACAGGGGGCTGGTCACAAGTCTCCTCGTGCAGGCAAGGCGACGACGACGGTGCCGGTGGCGTGGTCGCCGAGGCTGTTCGTGCCGCGGATCTTCACGGTCGCGAGGCCGTCGTCCTTCGCGACCACCTCACCGGTCAGGGTCATCTCGTCGCCGGGGTGGTTGGGGACGCCGAGCCGCACCGCGATGCGGCGCAGCGACGCGTGTGGGCCCGCCCAGTCGGTGACGAACCGCCCCACCAGTCCATTGGTGGTGAGGATGTTCATGAACACGTCCTTCGATCCCCGCTCCACCGCGAGGGCCGGGTCGTGGTGGACGTCCTGGAAGTCGCGGGTGGCGAGGGCGGTGGCGACGATCAGGGTGCGGGTCAGCGGAATCACCAGCTCCGGCAGCCGGTCGCCGATCTGCACGGTCTCGTAGGCCGGGGCGCCGACGGTCGCGGTCATGCGACCACCTCGACGCCGGCCGCCAGTTGCGCACCCAGACGCGCCAGGTCGGAAGAGGCGCCGCCGAGTGTGGCGGCGAGCTGTTTGCCCCACAGCAGGTGCCGGTGCACCGGGTAGTCGGTGTCGACGCCGATCCCGCCGTGCACGTGCTGCGTGCGGTGGACGACCCGCTGGCCGCCGTCGGTGGCCCACCATTTCGCCACCGGCACGGCGGTTCCCGGATCCTCCCCGCTCCCGAGGAGCCAGACGGCCTGCCAGAGCGTCACACGCATGGCCTCGAGGTCGATGTAGCAGTCCGCGAGCTGGTGGGTGACGGCCTGGAATGTCGCGAGCGGGCGGCCGAACTGGGTGCGTCCATTGAGATAGGTGACGGCCTGACGGACCGCACCTTCGCCCACGCCCAGCTGCAGGGCAGCGACCGCGAGCTCCGCCCGGTCGAGCAGCCACCGCACCGCGGTACCGTCCGCGGGGCCGAGTGGCTCTGCCGGCGCCCCGTCGAACGTGACGTTCGCGCAGATCTCGCGGGTGGTCGACTCCGCCTGCTGCGCGGTCACTCCCGCGGATTCCGGGTGCACCAGGAACAGCGCCGGACCGCTCACTGTCGCCGCGGAGACGACGAGGCGTTCGGCGACATGCGCCACCGGCACCGCGGCCTTGGCGCCGTGCACGTGCCACCGGCCGTCCACCTCGCGGGCAGTCGTCGCCGGTTCACCGTCCACATAGGGTCCGAACTCCTCGAGTGCGACGGTGAGGATCAGGCTGCCGTCCGCCGCCGCGGGGACCAGGGCGTCGCGTTGGGTGGGCGCCCCGAACTCGGTGATCGCGAGCGCGCCGAGCACGTGCGGCCACAACGGAACCGGCGCCACGGTCCGGCCCTGTTCCTCGAGCAGGACGAACAGTTCCGCGAGTCCCGCGCCGCCGCCCCCGAGGTTCTCGGGCAGGGCGATGCCGAGCAGACCGGTGGTGGCGAGTTCGCGCCACAGTTCCCGGTCGATGCGGTCGGCGGTCGACTCGATTTCCTTGATCCGTTCGGGTCGCGACTTGGCGGCGAATACGTCCGCGGCCAGTCCGCGCACCGCTTCCTGCTCCTCGCCGAATGTGAAGTCCATCAGTTCTCCTCCCATGTGGCGGGCCGGAACGCGGGGAGCGTGAGTTCCGGGTCGGCGTCGATCCAGTCCAGTTCCACCGGCATTCCGATGTGCACGTCCCCCGGTTCGACGCCCGTCATGTTGGTGATCAGCCGGGTGCCCTCCTCGAGTTCGATCACCGCGACGATCAGGGGGTAGTCGAAGGCGTCGATCTTCGGGTGGTGGTTGACGACGAACGTGTAGACGGTGCCCCGCCCCGACGCGTCGACGGTGTCCCACTCGGTGGAGCGGCACTCCCCACACATCGGTCCGGTCGGGTGCCGAAGCACACCGCAACCCGTGCACCGCTGGATGACGAGGCGGTGCTCGCGGGCGGCCGCGAACCAGAAGGCGTTGTCCTCGTTGAGGGCAGGACGCGGGCGCAGGGCGCGCGGGACCGGGCGTTCGGTGGGCCGGAAGCGGAGTGTCCGCCACCGCTGGGTGCCGACGATCTCACCGTCGCCGTTGCGGTACGTCTTGAGCGTGGTGACGAAATGTCCGGCGCCGAGCCCGGTCAGCTTCGCCGCGGACACGGACTCGACCACCTCGGTCATGCTGACCCGGTCGCCGGGGCACAGTTCGGCGAAGAATTCCTGGTCGGAATCCGTGGCGACGACGGACGTAAATCCCGCCTCGTCGAGGGTGTCGACCAGTTCCGTCCAGACGGGTGACGGGTCGGCGCCGGACATCTTGTCTGCGTACGTGCGCATCGTCCACACCTGCAGCATCTGGGCCGGCGCGACGGCACCGGGACGGCCGGTGGCGCGTGCGGCGTCGTCGTCGAGGTAGACGGGGTTCGTGTCACCCATCGCCTCGGCCCAGTGCCGGATCATGGGTGTGTTCACGGGGTCGGGACCCCAGGTGGCAGGGACGATCGTCCGACCCTCGAACGCCCGAAGCCGGGTGAGGAGTTCGCTCATTTCACCCTCTTCTCGCGCACCAGTCCGAGGCCGAGGGTGCCGACCATGTCGCGGAGCACCTCGTTGACGCCGCCGCCGAACGTGTTCACCACGCTCTGCCGTGAGATCTGTTCGATCTGGCCGGCGAGGACCGCTCCCGGTGAGCCGGGGCGCAGCCGGCCCGCGGCGCCGAGGATCCCGAGCAGCGTGCGGTAGACGTCGACGTGGGTTTCGGTGCCGTACGTCTTGGTGGCGCCGGCGTCGGCGCCCGACAACGCGTCCCGCGCGACCGCGGCGGTCATCTTCCAGTTCAGCAGTCGCATCGCCTCGAGCTTGGCGTGGGTGCGGGCGAAGTCCATCTGTACCCAGGGGATGTCGAGTGCGCCGTTCTCCCGGGCCCAGTCGAGAACCTGGTGCCACAAGCCGAGTGTGCGGCCGCCGAGCGCCGCGAGCCCGATCCGTTCGTGGTTGAGTTGCGCGGTGATCAACTGCCACCCGCCGTGGACGTCGCCCACGACGTCCTGATCGCCGACCCGGATCCCGCTGTAGTACGTCGACGTGACTGTCAGTCCTCCCACGGTGTGGATGGGCGACCAGCTGAACCCGGGGTCGTCGGTGGGCACGATGAGGATCGAGATTCCCTTGTGTTTGGGCGCGTCCGCATCGGTGCGGCACGCCAGCCACACGTAGTCGGCGGTGTTGGCGCCGCTGGTGAAGATCTTGTTGCCGTCCACGATCCACGAGTCCCCGTCGCGCACGGCCCGGGTCTGCAGCGCGGCGAGGTCGGTGCCTGCCTCGGGTTCGGTGTAGCCGATGGCGAACACGATGTCGCCGACGAGGATGCCGGGCAGGAACCGCGCCTTCTGCTCCTCGGTGCCGTACTTCATCAGCGTGGGCCCGACGGTGTTGACGGTGACGAACGGGAACGGCAACCCGGCCCGCTGCACCTCGTCGAAGAACACGAACTGGTCTTCGATCGACCGACCCTGGCCGCCGTACTCGACCGGCCAGCCGACACCGAGCCAGCCGTCCTTGCCCAGCAGGCGCACGATGTCGCGGAAGTGTTCGCCGCCGACACCCTCCTCACCTGCGACGCGCCGCTTCTCCTCCGGCAGCAATGCCGCGAAGTAGGCGCGCAATTCCCGCCGGAGTTCCCGCTGCGCGGGCGATTCCCTCAGATCCATCGGCGATCTCCTCATGCCTGTGCGTGGCTGTCGCCACGTGTGTTCTGGACGCTAACCAGCACTCCCCCGCCCCGGTGCCGGTGTCTCGGTCACCGGGAGGCGGCTGTCGCCGATGCCGGGCGTCCGCTGGAATGGTGGAATGGCCACCGAATTCGCTCTCACCGAACTCACCGCCCGCTACGCGCGGGCCGTCGACCGGCGCGAGGCGGCGACGCTCGCGACGCTGTTCGACCCCGACGCGACGTTCGTCCTTCCGCCCGCGTTGACGGGCACCGGCGCGGCGACGGAACTGCACGGCAGTGACGCACTCGCGTCCGCCGTCGTGGACGCCGTCACGCATCTGCATTCCACGCGGCACGTCGTCCACCAGCAGGTGCTCGACGTGGACGGGTCGACGGCGTCGGGTGAGACGTACTGCACCGCCCATCACGTCTACTCCGGCCGAAACGGATTCCGTGACAACCGGATCGCGCTGCGCTACCACGACCGCTACGTGCTCGGCGACTCCGGCTGGCGGTTCGCCCGGCGCGAACTGATCGTCGACTTCAGCGAGGACGTGCCGGTCACCGTGCCGGACTGAGTCCCAGGCGGGCCGAGCAGGCGGCCATCTCGTCGACGACCTGGTCCAGGGACTGCGCGTGCCGGGACGCCGACAGGACCAGCCGGTTCGCGCCCAGGTCCCGGGACCGCTCGAGTTTCGCCTCGTCCAGCCAGGGCAGCGTGGCACCCAGCACGAGGTCGACGTCCGCGGGGTCGCGGCCCGCGCCTGCCGCGGCGGCCCGCATCCGGGCGATCGCCCGATTCAGGTCGTCGCCGGCGAGGCCGAGGGGCTGGAACCCGTCGCCGAGCCTCCCGGCGCGGCGTGCGGCGGCCGGGCTGTGACCGCCGATGAAGAGCGGCACGCCCGAATCCCGCTGCGGTTTGGGCCAACTCTGCGCGCCGCGGAAGGAGAAGTACTCGCCCTCGAAGTCGACCGCGGCGGTGCCCGACCACAGGGCCCGCATCACCGCGATCGCCTCGTCGGCCACCGCGCCGCGTCGGTCGAAGTCGCCGCCGCACGCCTCGATCTCCTCCCGCATCCAGCCGAGACCGAGGCAGACGCGGAGGCGTCCCGCCGACAGCCGGTCCAGGGTGGCGAGGCGTTTCGCCAGCACCACCGGGTGATGGTTGGGCAGTACCAGCACTCCCGTCGCGAGACCCAGGGTCGTCGTGGCGCCGGCGACGAACGACAGCAGTTCCAGGGGGTCCGGGAGGCTGCAGTCGTCGGGCAAGTGTGACTTGCCGGTGGGCGAGTACGGGTATTCGCTCGCCGTGTCCGCGATCACGACCGAGTGTTCGACGGCGGAGATCTCGTCGAATCCGAGTGATTCGGCAGCCCTGGCGAATTCGAGTATCCACTCGGGCTCACCGGCCCGTCCCAGCTCGACGGGAATCACCACACCCAGTTTCATGTCACCCTCACCGTCACACGTGCAGGAATCGTTGCCGGCCGTGCGTGTGGAACTCCTGCTCCAGCGCGGCCTTCTCACTGTCGGTCATCGCGTGGTACTCGGGAACACCGCGTCCCACCCACCGGAAGACCGGATCGTCGCACCGCCAGCGCTGTTCCTGCAGGGTCCGTTTGAGCACCTTGTTCGATCCCGTCACCGGCAGGTCCGTCGACACCCGGACGAATCGCGGGGCCGCCTTCGTGCCCAGGTCGTCCTGGCCGGCGAGGAACGCGGCGAACTCGACCGGATCGAAATCGGTCGGGTCCGACACCTCGACGGCCGCCATCACCTGATCACCCGACCTCGGGTCGGGCACGGCGTACACGCCGGTGGCGATCACTTTCGGGTGGCGGCGCAGAATCCGCTCCACCATCAACGCCGAGGTGTTCTCGCCGTCCACCCGGATCCAGTCGCCCTTCCTGCCTGCGAAGTAGATGAAGCCGGCCTCGTCGACGTACCCGAGGTCGCCCGTCCAGTACCACCCGTGCCTGATCCGGTCGGCGATCGCGTCCTCGTTCTTGTAGTAGCCCTCGAACCGTGCCGCGCCCGCCCTGTCGATCATCTCGCCGATCGCCTCGTCCGGGTTGAGCACCCGGCCGTGCTCGTCGATCCGCGCCCGGGTCTTCTCCGCGAGCGTGTCGGGGTCGACGATGACGATGTTCTCGTTCGCGGGCCTGCCGAGCGCGCCCTCGGGGGCGTGGGGGTCGAGCGTCACCGAACCGGCGCCCTCGCTCGAGCCGTATCCCTCGTACAGTTCGGCGCCGAAGCGGCGGACGAATTCGGCCTTGTCCTCCGGGGACGCCTCGGTCCCGAAACCGCGGACCAGCGTGTTGTCCCGGTCGTCGGGTTGTTCCGGGGTGGCCATCAGGTACGCGAGCGCCTTGCCGACGTAGGTGAAGAACGTGGCGCCGAAGAACCGGACGTCGGGCAGGAAACCGGACGCGGAGAACTTGCGCGGCAGGCAGACGGTGGCGCCGATGGCGAGGGCGGGCGCCCACAGCGCCATCAGCGCGTTGCCGTGGAACAGCGGCATGCAGCAGTAGTCGACGTCCTCGCGCACGTGCCCGTACTTGGCGATGTTCGCGTACGCCAGCCGGGCGAGGCGGCCCTGACTGCACCGCACCGCCTTCGACGTGCCGGTGGTGCCGGACGTGAAGAGCAGCAGGAACAGCGTCGACGGGTCGAGCGCGGGGTCCTCGACCGGGTGCTCCACGGCGTGGGCCGCGACGAGGTCGGTGTAGGCCGGTTCGTCGACCAGCAGGAACCGGTCCTCGGACAGCCCGAGGTCGAGACCCGCGAGCTGCGCCTTCCCCGCGGTGTCCGTCACGATCAGCTGACAGTCGACGTACCGGATCTCGGCCTCGAGTTCCGCCCCGCGGCGGGTCGGGTTGATGCCGACGACGGTGGCGCCTGCGAGGGCCGCGCCGCCCAGCCAGAACAGGAACTCGGGGGTGTTCTCCAGCAGGACGCCCACGTGGAACGGGCCGTCGCGGCGCAGCGAGGACGCGACGCTCCCGCGCGCGGCACTCTCGTGCACGACCTCGTCCCAGGTCCAATCCTGTTCCCGGGTGCGGACTCCCATCCTGTCGTCACCCAGGCGGTCGAGCAGCATCCGGGCGATCGTGGTGCGTTCCAACTCCATCTCTCCTGTCGACACGGCCTGCACGCTCACTGCGCTCGGAGCACGCAGTGGGTGCCACCGTAGATCGCCGTCATGCACTTGTTGCACTGAATGCACAATCCGGGGTTGTGGTTCTCGTCCGTGATGCGGTTGACGAGGTCGGGTTCCCGCAGCAGTGCCCGTGCGACCGCCACGAACTGGAAGCCCTCCTCCATCGCCAGGTCCATGGTCGCCTTGCCGGTGATGCCGCCGAGCAGCACGAGCGGCATCGTCACGGCGGCCCTGATCTGCCGGGCGTCCTCGAGGAGGTAGGCGTCGCGGTAGGGGTATTCCTTCAGGAAATGCTTGCCGACCAACCGGATTCCCAGTTTCGTCGGCTGCGGCATGACGGCGGCGAACTCACGGAGCGGCGCGTCGCCCTTGAACAGGTACATCGGATTCAGCAGCGAACTGCCCGCGGTGAGCTCGAGCGCGTCGAGTGAACCGTCCCGTTCGAGCCACTGCGCCACCTGGATGGCCTCGTCCACCCAGAAGCCGCCGGGCACACCGTCGTCCATGTTCAGCTTCGCGAGGATCGCGATCCGGTCTCCCACCGCGTCCCGCACGGCCCGGGCGGTCTCGAGCGCGAACCGGGCGCGGTTCGCCAGGGATCCGCCGTACTCGTCGGTGCGCTTGTTGACCTTCGGGCTCAGGAAGGAGCTGATCAGGTAGTTGTGGCCGAAATGGATCTCCACGGCGTCAAATCCCGCCTCCACCGCGCGGCGGGCCGCGTTCGCGTGCGCCTCGACGATCCGGGTGATATCGGCCGTCGAAGCCGGCTTGGAAAAGTTCTGCGTGGTCATCCGGAAGGCGCGGGACGGGCCCAGCGCCGGGTACCCGATGTACTTCGCGGCCGCGACCGGTCCCGCGTGACCGATCTGCGCAGACACCGCCGCGCCCTCGCCGTGGATGGCGTCGGTCAGCTTCCGCAGGCCCGGCATCGTCTCGTCGGTCCATTGGATCTGGCCGGGCGATGTCCGGCCGTCGGCGGCGACCGCGCAGTACGCGACCGTCGTCATGCCCACGCCCCCGGCGGCGGGCTGCCGATGGAATTCGATGAGCTCGTCGGTGACCAGACCCTTCGGGGTCAGCCCCTCGTACGTCGCCGCCTTGATCACGCGATTACGCAAAGTGATCGGCCCGAGCCGGGCCGGGGCGAGCGGATCGACCTTCACTGCGGGCGGGTCGAGATCTATCGTCATATGAGTTCCTCCAGCTGCGATTCGCTGTCGAACGTAACGGCGCCGGGATGTCACGGATCGTGGCAGTCTCGCTGAGTGGTAACCACGTCCGGGCGCCCGTCACGGCGTGCCATCTTGTGTCGGTACGAGTGCCCGAGGACGAAAGGTCGCCCCGATGACTGCCCCTACAGATCCACAGTTGCTCCTGGGTCAGGTGATGTCCCGCCTCACCGGACCCGGTGGCCGGTTCGAACTCGTCGAGGAACCGGTACTCGGCACCCGGATGCCCGTGATGAAGAACCGTGGACGCTCGGTCGGCGAACTTCTCACCACGTCACTGAGGTGGGGCGACCGCGACTACCTGGTGACCGCCGACCGCCGGATGTCCTACACCGAGCACGCCGCCGCGGTCGCCGCCCTGGCGACGGCGCTGCGCGAGGACCACGGCGTCCGGAAAGGTGACCGGGTGGCGATCCTGGCCGCGAACACCCCCGAGTGGGTGGTCGCGTTCTGGGCCGCGCAGGTGCTCGGCGCCATCAGCGTCGGATTGAACGGCTGGTGGGTTCCGCGGGAGGTCGAGTACGGGCTGACGCACAGCCGTCCCACCGTGGTGATCGCCGACGCGAAGCGCGCCGAGACGCTCGCCGCGGTCGGCACCGCGGTCCCGGTCCTCACGATGGAGGAGGATCTGCCCGGCATCTTCGCGCGCTACGCGGGCGCCCCCATGCCGCACACCGACGTCGACGAGGACGACCCCGCCGCCATCCTCTACACCAGCGGCACGAGCGGCAGGCCCAAGGGAGCGCTGCACTCGCAGCGCAACATCCTGGCCGTCGTCGACTACCACCGCTTCAGCGACGCCGTGGTCGGCGAATTCAGTGGACGGCCCGTCGATCCGGCCGCGCCGAGCCCGCTCCGCTACCTTCTGACGTCTCCCCTGTTCCACATCGCGAGCCTGCACAATCTGGTGATTCCGCGGCTGGCGACGGGCGGGGCGGTCGTCATGCACCAGGGTGGATTCGACGTCGACGCCGTACTCCGTCTCGTCGAGCGGGAACGCGTCACCAACTGGGGTGCGGTGCCCACCATGGCGTCCCGACTGGTGGAGCACGAGAACCTCGACAGGTACGACCTGTCGTCGCTCACGTCGTTCTCGCTGGCCTCCGCGCCGTCGTCGGTCGCGTTCAAGGAACGTCTGCGCGAGAGGGTGCCGTTCGCGCGCAACGCACTCGTCGACAGCTACGGGCTCACCGAATGCAGTACCGCGATCGCCGTGGCCACCGCCCCCGAACTCGAGCAATTCCCGGGCACGCTGGGGCGGCCGATCATCACGGTGAGCATGGAGATCCGCGACCCGTTCGGGGAGTGGCTGCCCGACGGCGTCGAGGGTGAGGTGTGTGTGCGCAGCCCGTTCGTGATGCTCGGCTACTGGGAGGACGAGGCCGCCACCGCCGCCGCGATCGCCCCGGGCCGGTGGCTCCGGACCGGCGACTTCGGGATCGTCGAGAACGGCCGCCTCCGGCTGACCGGACGCCGCTCGGATCTGATCCTGCGCGGCGGCGAAAACGTGTACCCCACCGAGATCGAGCAGTGCCTCGACGAGCACCCCGACGTGCTCGAGTGCGCCGTGATCGGGACGCCCCACGAGGATCTGGGGCAGGAGGTGGCCGCCGTGGTGGTGTTGCGACCGGGTGCTGCGACCACCGAGGCGGAACTGCGGGACTACGCCGCCGATCGCCTGTCGTATTTCAAGGTCCCGACCCGCTGGCGGATCACCACGGACCTGCTGCCCCGCAACGCGACCGGCAAAATGGTCCGCCGCGACATCACCGTCTGACGCACCGAATGCCGCGGGGGTGCAGTCGAACTGCACCCCCGCGGCATTCGGGTGAGGGAAGACCGGGCGAACGTCAGCGGATGAGGTTGCCGAGATCGACGGGGATCTGCGCCCCGGTGATGTACTTCGCTTCGTCGGAACACACCCACGCGACGACGGCGGCGACGTCTTCCGGCTGGGTGATGGTGTAGGGCAGCGTGTTCTGGTAGATCGAGCCGAGAGTCGACGCGTACTTCGTGATGAGCGGGTGCAGATCGCGCATCTTCATGCCGGTGTCGACCCCCGCCGGGTGCACGGTGTTGACGCGGATGCGGTGCTCACCGAGTTCGTTCGCCATCGTCTTGGCCAGCCCGGTGATGCCGTGCTTGGTGGCGACGTAGTGCCCGGTGAACGGGGTGCCCTTCAACCCGGACACCGAACTGGTGAAGACGACGGCGCCGCCCTCACCCTGTTCGATCAGATACGGAACCGCCGCCTTCGCGGTGTGGAATGTTCCCGTGAGGTTGACGTCGACCGTCTCCTTCCACTGCTCGGCGGTGATCTCCCACGACAGCGCCCCCGAGCAGATGCCCGCGTTCGCGATCACGACGTCGAGGCGGCCCAGCCGGTCGATGCCGTCGGCCAGTGCCCGCGAGAGGCCGTCGAAGTCGCGCACGTCGGCGGTGGCCGCGACGATCCTCCGCCCCGTCGACTCGACCAGCCGGACCGTCTCTGCCAGGTCGTCCCGGGTGGCGCCGGGATAGGGCGTGGACGCGAATTCGGTGCAGGCGTCGATCGCGATGACGTCGGCGCCCTCGGACGCGAACCGGACGGCCTCGGCGCGGCCCTGCCCGCGGGCGGCGCCGGTGACGAAGACGACCTTGTTCTCGAAACGCTGCGGTGACATCACGTTCTGCTCCTGATCCGGGTCATCGTGGGCGGGGCACGGTCTTGTCGACGAACAGTCCCTCGACGGAGACGCACACCTGACCGTCCGCGGTCCGGATGTCGCCGGCGGTGGTGATCTTGCGGCCGTCGACCGACATCAGCTTCCCGGTCAGGGTGAGCGGTTCGAACAGCGGCGTCGGGCGGTGGTAGCGGGTGCTCAACTGCGCTGTCATGCCCGCCTTTCCACCCCACGCGTTGGCGACGCCGAGGACGTGGTCGAGCAGGAGCGCGGACACGCCGCCGTGGACGTGCCCGGGCGGCCCCTGGTACGGGATGGTCAGGGTGACGGTGCCCCGGACCGATCCGTCCGGCAGGCCCTCGAGGACCAGCGGCGGCGCGAGCGCGTTCTCGGGTCCGGTGACGGGATCGTGCCGGGTGACGCCCTCGCCGTTCCACATGTCGATCAGCCGCTCCGCGACGGCGGGCGCGTGTTCCTCTAGGTGTTCGGCGATGCTGTTCAACTCCTCCGCGACACGCTCGAGGTTGGCATTGCCGCGGTCGGTGCGCAGCAACGCGTCGACCACACGCCGGGCGGCCCCGGTCGCCCGGTCGACGGCGGAACCGTCGGGTGGCGACGTCAGCACCGTTCCCGGCGGGCTGCTCTCGAACGTGGGGTGCGTTCCGACGCTCATCCCGTCACCTCCATCGTCGCCTGGGTCAGCACCGGTTGCCCGGCCCGGTCGGGGCACGTCGCGCGGAGGGTGAGCCGGTCGCCCTCCTGCCAGACCGCAGTTTCGACGGTGTCGCCGGGGTACAGCGAGCCCGCGAACCGCACCGCGTAGTGGCGCAGTCGCGTGGGATCGCCGTCCAGCATTCCGTCGACGACGGCCTTGCACACCACACCGTACGACGCGAGCCCGTGCAGGATCGGCCTTTCGAACCCGGCCGCGGCCGCGAACTCGGGGTCCGCGTGCAGTGGGTTGAGGTCGCCGCTGAGCCGGTAGAGCAGCGCCTGCGCAGTCCCGGTGCGGGACACGAGCACCTTGTCGGGCTCCCGTTCGGGGATCGTGGCCACCGACTCGGGTCCCGGGGAGCCGCCGAACCCGCCCTCATCACGGGCCCAGATCTGCATCCCCGTGGTCCACAACGGGTTCCCGCCCGAGTCGGTGGCCGTCTGTTCGAGCACGATGACGGCGGCCTTGCCCTTGTCCCACACGTCGGCCACCCGCGAGGACACCCGGGCCCAACCCGAGGCGGGGATCGGCGCGTGCACGGTGAGCGACTGGCCGCCGTGCAGGATCGTGCGCAGGTCGATGTCGATGCCGGGCAGGCTCAGCCCGGCCTGCGGTACGCCGCCCGCCGAGATGCCCTGCCCCGCGACGAGCGCGAACGTCGGCAGCACGCGCAGGTTCTTCTCGTACACCCAGCGCAGTTCCGCCGGGTCCCGGGTGTTCTCGCCGACGCCGAGTCCGAGGTGGTAGAGCATCACGTCGCGTTCGGTCCACGACAGTTCGCGGACGGCCGGGTCCGCGGCCAGCGCCGCCTTCACGTCGATCGCCATGTCAGGCCACCGCTCCCTGTCCGGGCTCGGGGTCGCGGGGCAACCCCAGCAGCCGTTCGCCGATGATGTTGAGCTGGACGTTGGTGGTGCCACCCGCGATCGACATGCACTGCGAGTTCAGGAACATCTGCGCGTCCGACGTGCGGGGCCGGTCGCCGAGCAGGGCCCGCGGTCCCGCCCAGTCCATCGCCACCTCCCACACCTGCTGGATGTGTTCGACGCCGAGCAGTTTCGCGATCGACGACTCGGCTCCCGGTTGCCCGCCCGCGATCGAGCGCAGGGTGGTGCGCAGTGCCATCAGCCCGCCGGACTGCGCGTCGCAGAGGACCTTGCCGAGCACGGTCAACTGCTCGTCGTCGAGGCCGCCGGGCAGTTCACCGGCCAGGGTCAGCAGCGCCTCACCACCGGAACCCAGCGAGGAGTCGTGCGACAGCGACACGCGTTCGTTGGCGAGAGTGGTGCGGGCCAGCTTCCAGCCGTCGCCCGGTTCGCCCACGAGGAGTTCGTCGGGGACGAAGACGTCGTCGAGGAACACCTCGTTGAACAGGGCCTCGCCGGTGATCTCGCGCAGCGGCCGGATGTCCAGGCCCTCGCCCGCCTTCATGTCGATCAGGAAGTACGACAATCCCTTGTGTTTGGGAACCGAGGCGTCGGTGCGGGCGAGGCAGATCCCCCAGTCCGCCTCCCGGGCCATCGACGTCCACACTTTCTGCCCCTGCAGCATCCAGCCGCCGTCCACCTTCGTGGCCCTGGTGGTCAGGCCTGCGAGGTCCGATCCGGCGCCGGGTTCGGAGAACAGCTGACACCAGACGAGGTCGCCGCGCAGCGACGGCGGCACGAAACGCTGCAATTGGTTTTCGCTGCCGTGCGCGATGAGCGTGGGCACCACCCAGTTGCCGATGATCATGTCGTGCGGCTTCAGCGCGGCCGCGCGCAGTTCCTCGGCGATCACGAGTTGTTCCACGGCACCCGCTCCCCTGCCCCACGGTGCGGGCAGGTGCGGTGCGGTGTACCCCTTTTCGGCGAGGTACGTTCTGCGTTCCGTCTCGCCCAGCGACGCGGCGGACGCGAGTTCCGCGCGGACGCAGGCCCGGGTGCCCGCGGCCTCCGGCGGCAGATCGATGCCGAGCACCCGGCGGGCACCGCCCAGCGTCGCGCGGGCAACGCGCCGCCGCCAGAACGCGGTGGACCCCAGCAGGATCCGCAGCGACTGCGCCCGGCGCAGGTACAGGTGCGCGTCGTGTTCCCAGGTGTAGCCGATGCCCCCGAGCACCTGGATGCAGTCCTTGGTGACGGAGAACGCCGCGTCGGGTGCGGTGGCGCCGGCGACCGCGGCGGCGAGTGACGCCTCCGCAGTACCTGTTCCGGGATTCATCGCGCGGGCGGCATCCCACGCGCAGACGCGGGCCTGCTCCGCGAGGCCGAGCATCCGCGCCACCCGGTGCTTCACGCCCTGGAACTGGCCGATGGGACGACCGAACTGCCGACGCACCCTGGCGTAGTCGGCGGCGGTGGTCACGGCCCAGTCGGCGACGCCCGACGCCTCGGCGGCGAACAACGTCGCGGCCAGATCACGAACGCGCTGCGCATCGATCTGCAGGACATCGGCTTCGGCGATCTCGAGGCCGTTCACCGTCGCGGTCGCGTTGCGGCGCACCACGTCGTGGCTGGGCAGGTCGGTCACGTCGAGCCGGTCGCGGGCGAGCGCCACGAACACGGTGTCGTCGCCGTCCGCGGCCGCGAGCAGGAACAGGTCGCCCACCTGCCCGCCGAGGACGTACCCGGACTCGCCGTCCAGCGTCACCGCTCCGCCGTCCCGGACGAGGCGCAGCGAACCCGGCTGCAGCGCCACGGCGCCGAGGGTCGCACCGTCGGCCAGTCCGGACAGTTCGCCCGTGCGGCCGGACTCGTGCAGGACGGCGCCGAGCAGCACGGTCGGCAGGAACGGCCCGGGCAGCAGGACCCGGCCGAGTTCCTCGGTGACCACGGCCAGTTCCACCAGTCCGCAGCCCGCACCGCCCACGTCCTCCGGCAGGTGCAGTCCCAGTACACCCAGTTCCGCCAACGACTTCCAGAACAGCGGTCGCTGCTCGGTCTTGGCCTCGACGGCCTCCCGGAACACAGCCGGGGTCACGGTTCGCGTGGCCCAGCCTCGCACCGAGTCGCGGAGGTCGCGCTCTTCTTCGGTCAATCCCATTGTCATGTCGGCCTCGATCGTTCGGGGTTCAGATGCGTTCGATGATGGTTGCGGTGGACAGCGCGCCACCGGCGCACATCGTGACGAGTGCGGTGGCGGTGTCGGAGCGTTCCAGTTCGTGCAGGGCGGTGGTGATCAGCCGGGCCCCGGTGGAGCCCACCGGATGTCCGAGGGCGATGGCGCCGCCGTTGACGTTGACCTTCGACAGGTCGGCGCCGTGCACCTGCGCCCACGACAGCACAACGGACGCGAACGCCTCGTTGATCTCGACGAGATCGATGTCGTCCAGCGACATTCCGGCGCGATCGAGGACCATCCGCGTGGAATCGATCGGTCCGTCGAGGTGGTAGTAGGGGTCGGAGCCGACCATGCCGGACGCGACGATCCGCGCGCGCGGCCGCAATCCGAGTTCGCGGGCACGGTCCTCGTCCATGAGCAGAACGGCGGCGGCGCCGTCGCTGATCTGGGACGAATTGCCCGCGGTGTGGATGTGGCCGTCGATCACCGGCTTCAGTGCGGCCAGGGCGTCGGCCGTCGTCTCCCGCAGTCCGCCGTCCCGGGTGACGACCGCGGATTCGCCGGTGGGTGTGCCCGCCTTGTCCACGATGGGGGCGGTGACCGGCACGATCTCGCGGTCGAATCGTCCTTCCGCCCATGCCTGTGCGGCGCGTCGTTGCGATTCGAGGCCGAGGGCGTCGACGTCGCCACGCTCGATCCCGCGCAGGTCGGCGATCCGCTGGGCGGACGTGAACTGGTCGCCCATGTCGATCGACCAGTCGCCGGGGTACGGGTTGCCCGTTTCCGGCGTGGCGGCCTGGCCGAGGAACACCCGGCTCATCGCCTCGACACCGCACCCGATTCCGGCGGAGATCTGGCCGGACGCGATCAGACCTGCCACGACGTGCACGGCCTGCTGGGACGATCCGCAGGCGCAGTCGATCGACGTGGCCGCCGTCGTGTACGGCAAGCCGGCGTGCAGCCACGCCTGCCGGGTCACGTTGTTGGACTGCTCACCGGCCTGGGTGACGCATCCGCCGACGATCTGCCCGACGTCCTCCGGGGCGACACCGGCCCGTTCGAGGACGCCCCGCTGCGCGGCGCCGAGCAGTTCGGCCGGGTGCAGTCCGGACAGCGCTCCGCGCCGGCGCCCGATCGGTGTCCGTGCCGCGTCGACGATGACGGCGTTGCCCATGTTCCGCTCCCTTGGGGTTCTTCTGGCTCGGGTTCTTCTGGCTCGCGGACACGTCCGCGGCTCATTTTTGGAATTTATTCTATTTCTTGAAAGACAGCAATGCCCTTCGTCTTGCGAAGGACAGTTTCCGACCCTGCTCAGCAGTCAGGAATGAATTTCATTTCGGGCGCGCCGGGGAGGCGGCCCCCGCCGGGCAAGCTGTCAGCGGTGCGACAGACCGACCAGCAGCAGGTCGCACGCCTTGCGGATGTCTGATTCGGCGTCGGGAATGGTGACCCGGCCGTTGAGGCAGGACTGGATCACGCCGAACCACAACTGCACCAGCAGGCGCAACGCGGTCAGGTCTTCCTCCGTCGGGTGTTCGATCCCGGCGGCGTCCAGCATGATCTGCCGGAACGCGCGGTCGACCTTCCCCGCGTCCGGCACGGACGCCACGTTGGCGGTGCTCGTGGACTGGATCATCGCCGTGGAGAGCGCGGGTCTGCGCAGCAGACCGCGGGTGGCCCGGACGAGCACGTTGTACACCGCGTCCTGCGGCGATTCCCCGGGCGGCGCACTCTTCTTGAAACCGGCACCCATCCGGTCGATCTGGTCGACCATCACCGCGACGAACAGGTGCGTCTTCGACGGAAAGTACCGGTACAGCGTCCCGATCGCGACACCGGCGCGTTTGGCCACCTCGTGCATCTGGACGCGGGCGAGTTCCTTCTCGGTCGCCAGTTCGACGGCGGCCTCGAGCATGCGGACGTGGCGGGCCCGCTGTTCCTCCGAACTCGGTTCGGCAGCGTCCCGCACTTCGGCGATTCTCGGCACCCTCGATCCCCCTTCACTCCGCACACAGCCCCGGATCCGGTGTCGATTCTCGCACTGGATCGGCAAAGCTTCGAATTTCGTCCGGTGAGTGGGACCGCACGTGCCGCACGCCGCCCGGATGCGATTGCGTGAACCCCACGACTGGACCGTCAGTCACCACAGACCATCAACGGAGGAAACGACGATGCAGGACTGGACAACCGAGTGCGACGTGCTGGTGGTCGGTTCGGGGGGCGGCGCCCTGACCGGCGCGTACACGGCCGCTTCGCAGGGTTTGCGCACCCTCGTCCTCGAGAAGACCCCACTGTTCGGCGGCACGTCCGCGTACTCGGGCGCCGCGGTGTGGCTGCCGGGCACCGCCGTGCAGGAGCGTGCCGGGATCGGCGACTCCACGGACAAGGCGCGCACGTACCTGCGCGCGGTGGTGGGAGACGAGGAGATCGACCGCCAGGAGGCGTACGTCACCACCGCCCCCGAGGTCGTCGAACTTCTCGAACGCGATCCCCACATCGAGTTCGAGTGGCGCGCATTCCCCGACTACTACAAGGCACCCGGCCGCATGGACTACGGTCGCGCGATCAACCCGCTCGATCTGCCGGGCGACGAGGTCGGGGAACTTCGTGAGGTCATCCGGCCGGAGGCCGACGTCGATCGGGCCGGCGAACCGCATCCCGAGGGAACGCTGAACGGGGGTCGTGCCCTGATCGGCCGTCTCCTCA
The DNA here is from genome assembly GCF_017068375.1 of Rhodococcus koreensis. Taxonomy (NCBI): domain Bacteria; kingdom Bacillati; phylum Actinomycetota; class Actinomycetes; order Mycobacteriales; family Nocardiaceae; genus Rhodococcus; species Rhodococcus koreensis. Next base: position 7,007,056 of record NZ_CP070609.1, on the reverse strand, counting down.
TGGCCCTGTACGGCACCGGGCACGCGGAACTGCGCACCGAGACCGCGGCCCGCGCGCTGATCGTCGAGGACGGCCGGGTGGTCGGCGCCCTGGCGACGGATGCGGCCGGTGAGACGATCCGCATCCGGGCGACCCGCGGCGTGCTGCTCGCGGCGGGCGGCATCGAGGGCAGCGCGGCCCTGCGCACCGAGAACGGAACGCCCGGCCGGGCCGAGTGGAGCATGGGACCGCGCGGCGCCAACACCGGTGACCTCCTGCAGGCGGCGGTGGAGGTCGGCGCGGACACCGCGCTGCTCGACGAGGCGTGGTGGTGCCCCGGCGTCGAACTTCCGGACGGCTCCGGCGCTTTCATGGTGGGTGTGCGCGGCGGGATTCTGGTCGACACGTCCGGAGAGCGGTACCTCAACGAGTCGCTGCCGTACGACCAGTTCGGCCGCGCGATGATCGAACACGGCGGCGCCGGGTCCTACCTCGTCTTCGACTCGAAGGAGGGCGGGCCCGTGTTGCCTGCCATCTCCATTCCGCAGATCTCCGCCGAGAAGCACCACGCGGCGGGCACCTGGGTGTCGGCCGACACGATCGAGGAACTCGCGGAGAAGATCGGCGTCCCCGCGGACGCTCTGCGCCGCACCGTCGAACAGTTCAACGACTTCGCCAAGCACGGCGTCGACGAGGCGTTCCACCGGGGAGAGGATCCGTACGACAACTTCTTCTGCCCGCCCGGCACGGGTGCGGACGCCCCGCCCAACCCGGCGCTGAGCCCGGTGTCGCAGGGCCCGTTCCATGCGGCCCGCATCGTGCTCAGCGACCTCGGCACCAAGGGCGGCGTCCGGACCGACGCCGACGCCCGCGTCCTGCGCGCCGACGGCTCCCCCATCGACGGACTGTATGCGGCGGGCAACACCAGCGCATCGCTCAGCGGCCGGTTCTACCCGGGCCCCGGCGTGCCGCTCGGCACCGCAATGGTGTTCTCCTACCGGGCAGTTCAGCACATGCGGAGCTGATTACACGAGGTTGTCCTCCACCGGGAGCCCGAACGCACCCCTGCCGAACAAGGCGAGGGCGCGTTCGGGCTCGTTGGCCACGTGCGCACTGCCCGCGTGGGCGTCGCGCCACGACCGTTCGATCGCGTTGCCGCGGAACAGCGAACTCCCGCCGGCGGTCTTGAACAGCAGGTCGATCGCCTCGAGAGCCCGCTCGGTGGCGCGGACCTGATCGCGGCGCACCCGCAGGCGCAGACCCATGGGGAGTTCCTCACCGGCCTCGGCCAACTCCCACAGTTCCCGCACGTTGCGATCCATCTGCAGGATTGCGGCATCGATCTCGGACGCCGCCCGGGCGACCGCGACCTGGGCGAACTGGTCGTCGACGAATCTGCCGCCACCGAGGCTGAGTCGCACCCGTTCCCGCATGACCGTCAGATAGCGCTCGTAACATCCCGCGACGATGCCGACCCCGGGCGCCGCGACGGCGGTGGTGAAGAGCGTGGCGAACGGCAGCCGGTACAGGGGTCCCCGGTTCACCTTCTGCCCGGGACCGCGCAGTTGCGCCGTCTCGTAGTTCCTCTTGATCCGGTAGTCGGGAACGAACACGTCCCGGGCGCTGATCTCGTTGCTTGCGGTGCCCCGCATCCCCACCACGTCCCACACGTCGTGGATGCGGTAGTCCGACCGCGGCACCAGTGCGGTCATGAAATCGACCGGGCGACCCTCGGTTCCGACGAGCATCGCGCCGAGCAGCGCCCACGACGCGTGCTCGCAGCCCGAGGAGAAGCCCCAGTCCCCCGTCAACCGGTATCCGCCCTCGACCGGGACGAGCCGCCCCACGGGCGCGTAGGCGGACGACACGAGCACCGAATCGTCGTGGCCCCACACGTCGCGTTGTGCCCGGTCGTCGAACAGGGCCAGGTGCCACGGGTGCACACCGAGCACGGACGCCAGCCAGCCCGTCGAGCCGCACACCCCCGACACGGCGCGCACCACCTCGTAGAAATGCACCGGATCGCTCTCGGTGCCGCCGTACCGCCGGGGCTGCAGCATCTTGAACAATCCGGTGTCGCCGAGTTCACGGATCACCTGCTCGGACACCCGCCGCGACTCGTCGACCTTGTCCGCGTACTCCGCGATCGTCGGCAGCAGCCCGCGGACCGATCTGAGGACCTCGTTCGTCATCTGTCGGAGGGTAGGGCGATCGCACCCGCGCGTGGATATGCGTCTCGCTCAACGGGAAACGCCGCCGTCCGCGCGGTCCCGTCCAGTGGGACCACGCGATGCGGGCCGTCGACGCTCACTTAGCGTGCAGGGCACCGCACAAGCCCAGGAGAGGACGGGACGCATCGTGACCACCCAACAGTCCGAGACAGTCGAGGTACGCGAGATCGACGCCGGCGCAGCGCCCACCCGATTCGCCCGTGGATGGCACTGCATCGGATTGTCCGAGGCATTCCGGGACGGCAAGCCGCACTCCGTCGAGGCGTTCGGCACCACACTCGTCGTCTTCGCCGACAGTGCCGGCGACCTCGCCGTGCTCGACGGCTACTGCCGGCACATGGGCGGCGATCTGAGCCAGGGCACCGTCAAGGGCGACGAGGTGGCGTGCCCGTTCCACGACTGGCGGTGGGGAAGCAACGGCCGGTGCAAGAAGATTCCGTACGCGCGCCGGGTGCCGCCGCTCGCGCGAACCCGGTCGTGGCACGCGCTGGACCAGGACGGGATGCTGTTCGTGTGGAACGATCCGGAAGGCAATCCGCCGCCCGCGGACGTCACGATTCCCCGCATCGACGGCGCCCTCGACGACGAGTGGACGGACTGGGTCTGGTACCGCACCACCGTCGACACGAACTGCCGCGAGGTGGTCGACAACATCGTCGACATGGCGCACTTCTTCTACGTGCACTTCTCGTTCCCCACCTACTTCAAGAACGTCTTCGAGGGCCACGTCGCCAGCCAGTTCATGCGCGGGCAGGCCCGTGAGGACATGCGCCCGCACGCGTCGGGTCAGCCGAAGATGGTCGGAAGCCGATCGGACGCCACCTATTTCGGACCGTCGTTCATGGTCGACGACCTGACGTACCAGTACGAGACGCACGACGTCGACTCCGTGCTGATCAACTGCCACTACCCCGTCAGCGCCGACAAGTTCGTGCTGCAGTACGGCATCATCGTCAAGAAGTCCAAGGAACTCGACGGCGACGCGGCCACCGCGATGGCGAAGAATTTCGGCACGTTCATCGCGAAGGGTTTCGAGCAGGACATCGAGATCTGGAAGAACAAGACCCGCATCGAGAATCCGCTGCTGTGTGAGGAGGACGGTCCGGTCTACCAGCTGCGACGGTGGTACGAGCAGTTCTACGTCGACGTCGCCGCGGTGACGCCGCAGATGACCGAGCGGTTCGAGTTCGAACTCGACACCACCCGGCCCGTGGAATCGTGGAAGCGGGAAGTGGAAGAAAACCTCGCACGAAAGGCGCGCGAAGCCGATGCAGCCGCTGCAGTGCACTGAGTGCGGCGCGCGGGTCCTCGTCCAGAAGAACAGCTGGGAGCACACATCCATTCAGTGGGACGACGCGGCCCGCTCCCGGTGCCGTGAGATCGGCGGCTCCGGACCGGGACGCCCCGGCGCTCCCCGGGAAGGGTGCGCGGCGCTGACCGCGTCGATCACCCGGGCCGCGCAGGCGGGTGCCGTGCCGGTGCGCGATCCCGACCCCGTACCGACTCCCGTCGTCGTTCACTGACACCATTCCCGAAGGGACACATCATGATCGACATCGATCACTACGGACCGTGGGCCGTGATCGCAGGCGGCTCCGAGGGTGTCGGCGCGAGCTTCGCCGAGGAACTCGGCCGAGCGGGGATCAACCTCGTGCTGATCGCCCGCAAGCCCGGCCCCCTCGAGGAGACCGCCGCCAAGGTCCGCGCGCACGGCGTCCTGGTACGCACCCTCGCGCTCGATCTCCTCGACCCGGACGCCCTCGACCGGATCCGCACGGCCACCGACGACGTCGAGGTCGGGTTGCTGATCTTCAACGCCGGAGCCAACAGTTACGGGCACGAGTTCGTCAGCGGAGACCTCGCCGGCTTCCAGCGCGTCATCGACCTGAACATCACCTCTCAACTGCACCTGTCGCAGCATTTCGGCACGAGGATGAAGGACCGCGGTCGGGGCGGGATCGTGCTGGTCGGTTCGCTGGCCGGCTATCTGGGGTCGGAAGATCAGAGCATCTACGCCGCGTCGAAGGCGTTCGGCCGGATCTTCGCGGAAAGCCTCTGGCTCGAACTGGCGCCGTTCGGGGTTCACGTGGTCGAACTCGTTCTCGGCGTCACCCGCACGCCGGCGATGGTCCGGGCAGGCCTGAACTTCGATCTGCCGGGGATGAAGGTCGCCGAGCCCGAAGACGTGGCCCGGGAGGGTCTCACGCACCTGGCCGACGGGCCGGTCTGGGTGGCGGGCGGCAACTACGACGCGGCGCAGAAGCGCAGCGGGTTCCCCCGCGACGCACTCGTGCGCGGCGCGGCCGAGGGCATGCGGAAACTTCTGGGGCGCCGGTAGTCCGTGGGCGGTCAGAGGGTGGTGACGAGTCCGCCGTCGATCACGAAATCGGATCCCGTCACGTTGTCCGCCCGGTCGCTCGCGAGGAACACGACGAGATCCGCCACCTCGTCCGGGCGGGTGAACCGGCCCGTGACCGCCTGTTTGGCGACACTCTCCGCCACCGCCTCCGGTTCGCCGCCCGCGGCGCGCGCCACCGTGGCGGCAACCCCGTCGTCACCGAGCCACAGGGCGGTCGACACGGGACCGGGGCTGACAGTGTTCACCCGAATTCCCAAAGGTCCCACCTCTTTCGACAGAGCTTTCGAGAAGTTGGTGAGCGCGGCCTTGGACGCGCAGTAGTCGATGACGGTGGGATCGGGCAGGAAACTGTTGACCGAACTCGTGGTCACGATGCTCCCCCGGCCCGCGGCGATCATCGCGGGCAGCGCGGCCCGGATCGTCCGCACCGCCGACATCAGGTTGAGATTCATCGTCGTGATCCAGTCTTCGTCGGTCACGTCGAGGAAGCCCGTCAGTCTCGGGTGGGCGGCGCCGACGTTGTTGACGACGACGCCGAGACTGCCACGGGCAGCGGCGGCGGCAACGAGTTCGCCCGGGCCGGTGGGGGTCGACAGGTCGACGCTCACCGCCTCCACGTTTCCACTGCGGACGAGTTCTTCCAGTTCCGGGCCGGGCGAACGCGCCCCCGCCACCACGAAGGCACCTTCCGCGGCGAGTGCCCGGGTGATGGCGAGCCCGATACCCTTGCTGGCTCCGGTGACCACGGCGACGGTGCCGCGCAATGCGAGATCCATGGGGTTCCTCCTGACGACGGCGGACCGTGCACGGACGAGCGGAATGTCCCCCTCCGCTCACGCTAGCCGAAATGATGCCGACCGCGCTGCGGGCGAGTAATCTCAGCGACGAAGGGCCAGGCCACGGCGTCGTCCGTCGTACGACACTGCTTCTCGTCGTACGACAGAGGTTGGCGCACAGCCCCCTTCGCCCCTGACCACTGTGTTCCGTCCTGACCCGGGAGACGAGTGATGCGACTTCTTCGACTTCGAACCGCCGTCGCCGCGTGCGCGATCGCCGCGGCCGGTACGCTCACCGTCGGGGCCGGACCGGCCGTCGCCCAGGATCTGCCGACGGTGGTGCTGGTCCACGGCGCGTTCGCCGACACGACCAGCTGGGACGCGGTGGCCGCGGACCTGCGTGGTCGCGGGTACGAAGTCGTCGTCCCGGACAACCCGCTGCGCGGACCGGCGTACGATTCCGCCGCCATCGAGAAGGTGCTCGCGGACATCCCGGGACCGGTGGTGCTCGTCGGTCACTCGTACGGCGGCGCCGTCATCACCAATGTGCACTCGCCGAACGTCGAGGCGCTCGTCTACGTGGCGGCATTCGCCCCGGCGCAGGGCGAGCCGGTGATGCTGAACCTCGACCCCATCCGCTTTCCCGGCAGCCAGCTGCTCCCGCCCGTGCTGCAGGTGAAGGTCGTCGAGAACGATCCCACCGGGATAGCGGGCAGGAACGTCGACGGCTACATCAACCCGGCCGACTTCCATCGGGTGTTCGCGCCGGACGTGTCCGACGCGACGGCCGCCGACATGCTCGCGCACCAGCGGTCGGCCGCGCTGGTGGCGAACCTCGAACCCAGCGGTGCGCCGTCGTGGGCGTCGACTCCCAGCTGGGCCATGGTCGCTCAGAACGATCAGGTGATTCCGGCGGCGTCCGAGCGGTTCATGGCCACCCGGGCGGGGGCGCAGATCACGGAGATTCCCGCGTCGCACGCCGTCCTGGTATCCCAGCCCGTCGCTGTCGCCGACCTCGTGGTGCAGGCAGACCAGGCGACGCCGTAACTGCACAGCCGTGAACGCGCCCGAAGAATCGGCATCGAACGGCAGGAGCCTCGCCCACCGCGTCCAGAAGATGGTCGGCCGCGATCCGGACGAGGAACACCGTGCGGCAACGCCGTTGGAGCTGCTGTTCGACCTGACGTTCGTCGTCGCGTTCGGTGTCGCGGGCAATCAATTCGCCCACCTCCTCGCCGAAGGACACGTCGGCGCCGGGCTGGCGGGTTTCTCGTTCGCGATGTTCTCGACCATCTGGGCCTGGATCAACTTCTCCTGGTTCGCCTCGGCCTACGACACCGACGACTGGATCTACCGCGTCACCACCATGATCCAGATGATCGGCGTCATCGTGATGGCGCTCGGCATGCCGCAGATGTTCGCGTCCATCGACCGCGGAGTCGAACTCGACAACACCGTCATGGTGTCCGGGTACATCGTCATGCGCGTCGCCATGGTGTTCCAGTGGTTGCGCGCGGCCAGGCACGACCCCGACCACCGCTCGGCGTCGCTGACGTACGCCGCGGCGCTCGTTTTCGCACAGATCGGCTGGGTGACGCTGGCGATCGCACCCCTCACCGTCGAGTACGCGTTCGGCCTCGGCGCCGTCCTCATCCTCGTCGAGATGAGCAGCCCCGTCATCGCCGAACGGTACAAGGGCGGAACACCCTGGCACGCACACCACATCGTCGAGCGTCACGGCCTGCTCGTGATCATCACGCTCGGCGAGGGTGTGATCGGCACGGTGGCCTCACTGTCCGCCGTCGTCGAACACCAGGGGTGGTCGCTCGATGCGATACTCGTCGCCGTCGCGGGCATCGGACTCACGTTCGGCCTGTGGTGGGTGTACTACACCCTGCCGTCGGCCGAGGTGCTCGCGGTGTATCGCCGCCGCTCGTTCGTCTGGGGGTACAGCCACATCGTGATCTTCGCCGCGCTGGCCGCCGTGGGGGCCGGGTTGCACGTGGCGGCGTACTACATCGAACACGCCTCCCACATCGGCGCGACGGCGACGGTGCTCGCCGTCGCCGTCCCCGTCGCGATCTACCTCGCGGCCGTGTACCTGCTGTACACGTATCTGCTGCGGGTTCCCGACCCGTTCCACGTCCTACTCCTCGTCCTGACCGCGGCGACGATCGCGCTCGCCCTCGTGCTGGCGGCGCAGGGCGTGTCGATGGCGTGGTGCCTGATCGTGGTGATGCTGGCCCCGGTCGTCACCGTCGTCGGATACGAGTTGCTCGGGCACGCCCACGAGGCCCGGGCACTCGAGATCGCACTCGACGGCGCGGACGCCGCCGAGGACTAGGACCAGGGAGCGAACGCTACGACCAGGGCGTTTCCGGCCGCGGCCGGGCCACACCGTCGACGATCAGATCGAGCCGCTCGTCGAAGAACGCCACGAGTCCCCGGACTTCCGACGCGTCGACGAGGGGCTCGTCATATCGCCACGCGATGTCGTGGAGCACTCCGCCGGCGGTGACCGCGGACCGGTAGGCGGCCTTGCCCTTGTAGGCGCAGTACGTCGTCGTCGCACTCGGTTGCAGTTCCGCGACGACGTCTTCGGGCGGCAGGTAGTAGCGCACCGGAAGCAGTGTTTCGAACAGCATTTTCGCCCGCCGAGTGTCGGCGAGGAGGGTGTCGCCCAGCATCACCCGGATGTGGCGGGACGTGCGGCGAACATCGATGCGCTGGAACGGGTCGTGCGGATGGCCGACGATCTCGTCGTCCTCCTCCAGCCAGCGGTCGAAGCCGTCGAAGTCGAGAACCACGTAGCTGGACAGTTCGTCGTCGCCGGGCCGGAACCCCAGGGCGTACCGTGCTCCGTCGATGCGGATCGCGACGGGCTCGCCCTCCGCACTGTGCACCGAGAACGGTATCCGCGGATCGAGCACCGGCATCGTCGTCACGTCCGGCAGCGCGAAGCCGACGTCGCCGTCGGCCTGCACCGAACCCGGTGGCTCCGGCGACAACTCCGCGGCGATATCCTCCGCCGGCACCGCGTAGGTGGGAACGACGCGCCGCGGTTCCCAGACGAGGACCGCACGGTCACTGTCGACCACCGTGGTCCCGTTCAGCTCGGCACGGATCCGCTTCGCCGTCGGCTCGTAGCGAAGCTCGCGTAGCTGATGTCCGACGGTGTCGCGCAGTCGCAGGCCCATGAGTTCGAGACTAGGCCTCTTACCGGGCCAGGCCGAGGGACGCGATGAGGTCCTCGTGGAACTCGAACCAGACGCGGTGGCAGGAGTCGCGGTCGGTCGCGGTGATCCAGCCCGGATCCGTGCTCGACCGCCCGACGGCGTCGGCAAACCGCTGCTGGTAGCCGGCGAATCGGTCCGTGCCCGCAACCAGGCGCGTCTCGAAATCGGCCAGGGCGTCCGCCGCGATTCCCAGGCGGGTGGTGGTCTCGTCGAGGGTCACGATGGCCTCGCCGATACCCAGCTCGGCCAACTGCCAGGCGGTGCACGCGTCCGCGACGGCGACGTTGTGCGGCAGGAACTCCCGGTGGACCTGCACCACCACGGCACGGATCCCGCACCGGTCGAGGTCGGCGGCGAGCAGTCTTTCGCCGTGCGCCTTCCCGAGATCGGTCAGGGACCAGCCGCTGTCCTCGGCGAAGGGGGTGCGGGTGACCCACCCACGGGCCTGGGCATCGAGCAGGTGCTCGACGGTCGTCTCGACAGACAGGTCGAAACGGGCGGCGATGCGCGCGGTCTCGGCGTAGCCCAGGATCCGCACGGCGTGCAACACCAGAATGTCCGTCGGAGTGCGGTGCGGCATCAGATCCCCCCGGCGTTCGGAACAGCGACGTGCCCGTGCGTGCCGTCCACGCGGACCAGCAGGCCGTCGGTCAGGGTGGTCATGGCCATCGGCGCGGCCAGGACGGCAGGGATGCCGAACTCACGGGCCACAATCGCGGCGTGCGCCAGCACACCGCCGGTCTCGGTGACCACCGCGCACGCGAGGGCCAGCAGCGGGGTCCACGCCGGCGCGGTCGTTCGGCAGACCAGGACGTCGCCCGAGCGGAAACGGACGAAGTCGTCCAGGCCGCCGATGATCCGCGCAGGGCCGACGGCGGTTCCCGGGCTGGCTGCGACGCCCGTCAGCAGAGTGTCACCGTATCGCTCCGACGCGTCCGGCAGGGGGAGAATCGGCACAGCTCATGCCTCCGCGTCGCGGTCGCCGGCTCTGGCAAGGACCCGGTTCAGGCGCTGCTGGGCGGCCTGAGCCGTCCCCAGGCCGAGCGCCTCCGCGATCTGCGGCCAGGTCAGCCCACTGCTGCGGGCGGCGAACAGCAGACCGGCCTCGATCTGGTCGAGCTCGACCCGCGCCGAAGACAGCAGCCGCAGCCCTGCCGCGACCACAGCCGGGTCCGTGCCCTGCGCATCCCGGCCGGCCCACGCCGCGAACCTGACGAGGTCGGTGTCCGACCGCGGCTGCCCGGGATGCTCCCACGGACGCCGCTCGAGCCTCGCGGCACCGGCCTGGTTCAGCGTCGAGCGTGCCGAATCAAGCTCTGCCGCGTGTGTCTGGTCGTCGGTGGTCACCCGACCACTTCACGCCATCAACAGTCTGTTGTCAACAGACTGTTGATGGTCGTGTCGTCCGGTGAGGTCCCGGCACCCTCAGCGGGCGAGGATCCCGGCGACGAAATCCTGCGCGTCCTGCTGCGACGCCCCGATCGTCCCGCGATGGTCCGCACCCTCGTACGTCCGATACGTGAGTTCGTTCCCGTTGTCCTGCAACGTCTTCACCATCAGATCCGTCGACGGTTTGCTCACCACCAGGTCACCGGAACTCTGCGCGACCAGCGTCGGGACCTGCACGTGAACCCTCGACGGCTCCTGGCGGCCCAGGTACTCCGTCAGCGGCCCCAGGTCGGCGTCGGGGCGGAAGACCTGACCCGCAGGCACGGGCGGCACCTTCCGGATGTCGTCGATGCACCCGGTCCGCGCCGCCGTCAGCAGCGGTTGCGCCTGCTCCGTCAACAGCGCCGACGGGTCGATCGCGGGATCGGCGGCCTGCGCGCCGAGGAGGATCAGCGGGAGGAACGCCTCGGCCGCTTCGATACCCGGCACACCCGAGCGGAAGTACTGCGGCGTCTGGTCGAGCCCGTTGCCCGGGGCGATCGCCACCGCACCGCCGAGATGCAGTTCCGGGGCACGCTCCCCGGCCTGCGCGGCGGTGAACAGCGCCGCCTGCCCACCCTGGCTGTGCCCGATCACGAACCACGTCGAGCCGACCGCCGGATCCACGTCGCGGGCGGCGCGGACGATGTCCACGACGGCGTTCGCCTCCGTGTCACCGTTGATGTACGGATGGATTCCCGGCGTGCCCAGACCCTGGTAGTCCGTGCTCACCACCGCGTACCCCTTCGCCACCCAGTCGTCGAGGGACGCATTCACCCCGGAGAGATAACTGTGGGCGGGGCCGCCCGCGAAATCCGCGGACGGGGCGCAGGCGTCCGCGACGCCCGTGGTGCCGTGCGCCCAGCTGATCACCGGATACCCACCCTCGGGCGCCGGCGTGCGGGGAATCGACACGGTGCCCGACACCACGACGGGGTCGCCGTTGCCGTCCTGCGACGCGTAGGTGATCACCTCGTTCCGTCCGGCGCTCGGCAGCGCGGGACCATCGTCCACGGAGCGGGCCGACAGGAGTTGACCCGGCCGGGGCGACGTGTCGGTGACCGTCTCGGATGCCGCACTGGAACAGGCACTTCCGCCGAGGAGGACGAGTGCGGCCACCGCGCCGATGCGGGCGCGCGAGACCGTCATGAGAACGCCGCCAGCGGCTCGGAACCCGACCAGTCGTGGCCCCAGTAACTGTCCGCGGTGATCTCCTCGGCGGTGTAGTGCGCCTCGTCGACGAGCATGCCCTCCGTGCCGAATTCGAGGTCCCAGCCGCCGGGGGCGCGCACGTAGAACGACACCATGCGGTCGTTGGTGTGACGGCCGAGGGTCGACGAGATGGAGAAGCCGAGCTTGCCGAGCCGGTCGAGTGCCTGGCCGACGGCGTCGAGGGAGTCGACCTCCGTCATCAGGTGCACCATCCCGGGTTCGCCGCTGTGCGGCGCGGGGCACAACGCGAGGCTGTGATGGCGCTGGTTGACGCCCATGAACCGCACCCGCCGGGCCGGTCCCGGGGCGTCGGCCGGTCCGAGCCGGATCGCGCCGCGGGGCAGGAACCCCAGCACCTCGGTGTAGAACGTGTAGGCCTCCTCGAACGCCGGCGTCGGGAGGACCACGTGGCCCAGCCCCTGTGCGCCGGTGACGAAGCGGCCCCCGTGCGGGGTGACGACGGGACTGTGGTCGAGCACGGGCCCGAAGAACACCTCCACCCGGGTGCCGGACGGATCGTCGAACGCGATCACCTGCTCGGCGTCGCGGTAGCGCGACTCCTCCTCGGACAGGACGTCGACCGTGACGCCCGACTTCTCCACCTGCTCCCGCACTCGCTGGAGGGCGAACTGGTCGCGCACCTCCCAGCCCACGGCGAGCGCCTTGTCCGTGTCGCCGGGCAGGACGATCAGCCGCGACCGTCGCTCGTCGACGCGCAGGTACAGGCCGCCGGGCTCGGGGCCGGAACCGACGGCCATGCCCAGCCCGTCCACCACCAGCTCCCGCCAGCGTGGCACGTCCTTCGTCTGGATCCGCAGGTAGCCGAGCCCTCGGATGTCGGTCATGTGAAGTCCTTTCCTGGAGGCGGCTCCGCCACCCGTGCGCCTTTCTGGTAGCTGGAACGACCAAAAAGGCGCACGGGCGCGAAGCGCCTAAATCATGGAGCGGTGGATGCCCTGGGGTTCGCCGCCGAGCTGGGTGAGGGCCGAGGAGTGGAAGATCGAGCCCGGCACGTGGATGGCGTGGGACAGGCCGGCGTGGGCGTCCCGCCAGAAACGCTGCATGGGCGTCTTCAGTTGGAGCGCACCGCCGCCGGAGCGCGCGAAGATCTCGTCGACGGCGCGCACCGCCCGCCAGGCGGCGGCCGTCTGGGTGCGCCGACCGATGGAGCGGAGTTCGAACGAGATGTCCTGCCCCTTCTCGGTCATGTCCCAGAACCGGTCGACCGTCTCCAGGATCGCCGCGCGGGACGCCGCGATCTCCGCGGCCGCCTCGCCGATCGCGAACAGCACGTAGGGGTCGTCCTTGATCGGGGTCCCGGAGACGGTGACGCGTTCGCGTTGCGCGTTCAGGTGGCAGGCCAGCGCGCCCTCGGCGATGCCGATGAGCGAGGACGTGATGCCGAGCGGGAAGATGCACGAGAACGGGAAGTTGTAGAGCGTCTGGGTGCGGCCGAACTCCTTCGGCGCGGAACCGTCGAAGACCTTGTCGGCCTGCAGTGTCCGGTGCTGCGGGATGAATGCGTCCTCGACGATCAGGTCCTTGGATCCGGTGCCGCGCAGTCCGACGACGTTCCAGCTGTCCTGGTCGATGTCGTAGTCCGAGCGTGGCAGCAGCACGTGCAGGATCTTGGGTGGCATCACCCGGTTGCCGTCCCGGTCACCGACGGCGGCGCCGATCATGACCCACCCGCAGTGGTCGGTGCCCGAGGAGAACGACCACCGTCCGTTGAGGACGTAGCCGCCGTCGACGGGCACGGCCACCCCCATCGGGGCGTACGGCGACGCCATCCACATGTCGGAGTCCTCGCCCCACACCTCGTCCTGCGCGGTGCGGTCGAAGAACGCCAGTTCCCACGGGTGGACGCCGACGATGCCGCTGACCCAGCCCGCGGCTCCGTCGATGGCGCCGATGCCCATCGCGGTCTCCGCGAACTCGCGCGGATGCGATTCGTAGCCGCCGTATTCCTTGGGTTGCAGCATCCGCATCACCCCGGAGTCGCGCAACCGTTTCGCGGACGTGTCCGACAGGCGCATCAGCTTGTCGCCCTCGGTGCCTTCCGCGCGGATCTCGTCCGCGTACTGTTCGATCCTGTCAAGAACCTGGCCCATGATGATCTCGGCTTTCTGGTGTCGGTACCCGGCGGAACGCCTAGGCGGACTTCTTCTCGGCGACTGCAGGTTCCGCGGACTGCCGGTCCGCGAGGCCGAGGGCGATTTCGATCAGCTGGTCTTCCTGACCGCCGACCAGCTCGCGCCTGCCGGCCTCGATGAGGATTTCCGCACCGGACACGCCGTACCGGCGGGCGTGGGAGTCGGCGTGCTTGAGGAAGCTGGAGTACACGCCCGCGTAACCCATGGTCAGCGACAGCCGGTCGAGCAGGCAGTCGCCGTCCATGATCGGCCGGACGACGTCCTCGGCGGCGTCGATGATCTTCAGAGTGTCGATGCCGGTGCGGATTCCGAGTTTCTCGGTGACGGCGGCGAACGCCTCGACCGGGGTATTGCCCGCGCCGGCGCCGAAGCGCCGGGTGGAGCCGTCGATCTGCAAGGCGCCCGCCTCGACGGCGAGCACCGAGTTGGCGACACCGAGGCCGAGGTTCTCGTGGCCGTGGAATCCAACCTGTGCGTCGTCGCCGAGTTCGGCCACCAGGGCGGACACTCGGTCGCTGACGGCGTTCAGGATCAGCGCCCCGGCCGAGTCCACCACGTAGACGCACTGGCAGCCGGCATCCGCCATGATCCGCGCCTGCTGCGCGAGAACCTCCGGCGGCCGGCTGTGAGACATCATCAAGAACCCGACCGTCTCCAGCCCGAGTTCGCGGGCGAGCCCGAAGTGCTGCACGGAGATGTCGGCTTCGGTGCAGTGCGTGGCGATGCGGCAGATGCTCGCGCCGTTGTCCGCGGCCTCCCGGATGTCGGACTGGACACCCAGTCCGGGGAGCATGAGGAACGCGATCCTGGCCCGCGTTGCCGTCTCCACCGCGGCCTTGATCAGTTCCTGTTCCGGGGTGTGGCTGAATCCGTAGTTGAACGAGGAACCGCCGAGTCCGTCGCCGTGGGTGACCTCGATGACCGGAACGCCGGCGGCGTCGAGCGCCCCGACGATGGAGCGGACGTGGTCGACGGTGAACTGGTGTCGCTTGGCGTGGGAGCCGTCGCGCAGCGACGAGTCCGTCACCCGGATGTCGAGATCGGCACTGTAAGGCATCGGTATTCCTTCGAAGAGTGAATGTGGGGCGGACGCGCTCAGACGCTGGCGCCGAGGATCTGCGTCGCGAAGCTCTCGCCGACCTTGGTGGCGGCGGCGGTCATGATGTCGAGGTTGCCGGAATAGGGCGGCAGGAAGTCGCCGGCGCCTTCGACCTCGAGGAAGATGCCGACGCGGGCGAGTCCTCCGCTGATCGGCGTCGGGTCGTCGAATTGCGGTTCGGCGCGCAGACGGTAGCCGGGGACGTACGCCTGCACGGACGCCGCGACGTCGTGGATGGACGCGGTGATGGCGCCGCGGTCGGCGTCGGCGGGGATGGAGCAGAACACGGTGTCCTTCATGAACATCGGCGGCTCGGCCGGGTTCAGGATGATGATCGCCTTACCCTTCTTCGCCCCGCCGATCGTCTCGATGCCCCGGCTCGTGGTGATCGTGAACTCGTCGATGTTCGCGCGGGTACCCGGGCCCGCGGACGGCGAGGCCACGCTGGCGACGATCTCGGCGTACGCGACGTCGGTGATCCGGGAGACGGCATGGACCATGGGGATGGTCGCCTGGCCGCCGCACGTGATGAGGTTGACGTTCGGTGCGGTGCGGTGCTCGCCCATGTTCACGGCGGGCACGACCGCGGGTCCGAGCGCGGCCGGGGTGAGGTCGACCGCCTGGATGCCGAGTTCCCGGTAGCGGGGCGCGTTCGCCCGGTGCACGTAGGCCGAGGTGGCCTCGAAGACGATGTCGGGGCGCTCGTCCTGGGCGAGTAGCCAGTCGACGCCCTCGGCGCTGGCGATCACACCCCGGTCCGCGGCGCGCTTCAGTCCCTCGCTGTCGGGGTCGACGCCGATCATCCAGCGGGGCTCGATGATCTCCGAGCGGAGGAGTTTGTACATCAGGTCGGTGCCGATGTTGCCGGATCCGACGATCGCGGCGAAAGCCTTGGTCACAATTGTCGCCTTACTTGAATTCTACTGATACGGAGCCGATGTCACTGAAATCGGCGCGGAACACGTCGCCGGGGCGGGCGTCGATCGCGCGGGTGCACGAACCGGGCAGGATCACGTGCCCGGCCTCGAGCTGCACTCCGAAGCTCGCGACCTTCCGCGCCAGCCAGGCCACGGCCTTCGTGGGATTGCCGAGCACCGCCGACGCTTCCCCCCGCGCGATCTCCTCCTCGCCCTGGAACAGCACCGCGGAGATCGCGCCGATGTCGACGTTCGCCGGTTCCACCCGTCCGGCTCCGAGGATCACGCCGGCCGAGGACGCGTTGTCGGCGATCGTGTCGGCGAGCCCGATCTTCCAGTCCGTGATGCGGGAGTCGATCAGTTCGATACTGGGAACGATGTATTCGGTGGCCGCGAGCACGTCGGTCTCGGTGCACCCCTCCCCCGGCAGGGTCTCGCCGAGGACGTATCCGATCTCCACCTCGATGCGCGGGTAGCAGAACTGCGCGGTGTCGATCGGCGTCCCCTCGGCGTACACCATGCTCGACAGCAGATGTCCGTAGTCGGGCTCGTCGACGCCCATCATCTTCTGCATGACCTCGGAGGACAGTCCGACCTTGTGGCCGTACACCGTCTCCCCCGCCGCCAGCCGTGCCCGGATGTTCAGCAGCGCGATCTCGTAGGCGTCGACGACGTCGATGCCCGGGAACACGGTGGTCAGCGGATCGATGGGTGCGCGGTTCCGTTCGGCGTTCCGCAGGAGGTGGGCGGCGGACAGTCGTTGCGCGTCGCTCAGCATCACGCCACCTCCCCCGCACGTGAGTGCTGTCGTGTGTTCCGGGACTCTTTGCCACTCACGTGGGCGGCGTGCTGCGCGGCGATGTAGCCGAACACCATGGCGGGACCGATGGTCGCGCCCGCGCCGGCGTATTCGTTGCCCATCACCGACGCCGACGTGTTGCCGGTGGCGTACAGGCCGTCGATGACGGTCCCGTCCTCGCGGAGCACCCGGGCGTCGGCGTCGGTGACGAGTCCGCCCTTCGTGCCCAGGTCGCCTGCCTCGCAGCGGATCGCGTAAAACGGGCCCTGGACGATCTCGTCGAGGCACGGGTTCTTCATCGTCGGGTCGCCGTAGTACCGGTCGTACGCGCTCTCGCCGCGGCCGAAGTCCTCGTCGGTGCCGCTGCGGGCGAAGCCGTTGAAGCGATCGACGGTCGCGACGAGGGTGTCTGCTTTGACGCCGATCTTCTCGGCGAGGTCACGCAGCGTGTCCGCCTTGTGCACGACACCGGAGTCGTAGAACCCCTGAGGGAACGGCACACCCGGCAGCACCTGCGCGAACGGGTACCGCGACTTCGCCTTGTTGTCCATGACGAACCACGCCGGGACATGGCCGCCGTCGAGTTGGTCGTGCACGAAGTTCACGTACGGCGACGACTCGTTGGTGAAGCGTTCGCCGCGTCCGTTCACGATGACGGACGGCGGAATGCACCGCTCCGACACGAGCGGGATCACGGCACCCATCGGGTGCAGCACCGACGGCATCCACCAGGCGTCGTCCATGAGGTCGACTGCCGCACCGAGCTTCTGGCCGGCGACGATGCCGTCGCCGGTGTTCTCCCGGGCGCCGGCGCTGACGTCCGGAACGCCGTGCCGGGGCAGGTACTTGGCCCGCATGTCCTGGTTGTGGTCGAACCCGCCGGTCGCGAGCAGCACGCCGCGGCGGGCGCCGATCCGGACCGTCTGTCCGTCGCGCTCGGCGAGCACACCCACGACCGCTCCGGTGCCGTCGACGATCAGTTCCGTCATCGACGTCTTCAGCCACAGCGGCACCCCGGCGTCCTTGAGGACCATCCGCATCCGCGCCACCAGTGCGCGTCCGCCGGTCGCCATGTGGCGTCGCCGGACCACGTTGGACGCCACCCGCCACGCCGCCACCAGCGACGCCTTGCGGCCCTTCCACGTGCGCTTGACCATGGCGAGGTCGTGGTAATCCTTCGAGGTGACCCACAGGCCCAGCGGACCCTTCATGCTGTTGGGACGCTGGAACTGCTCGTCCTCCTTCAGCGCCCGGGTGTCGAACGGGATGCATTCGATGGTGCGCCCGAGCGGCCGCCCGCCCTCGTATTCCGGGTGGTAGTCGGAGTAGCCCTTCACCCAGTACAGCTCCATGTGCGGGCTGCGGTCGAGCAGTTCCATCAGCTCGGGACCCTTGTCGACGAACGCGTCGAGGCGGTCGGCGGCGACGGTGCCCTCGGTGATGATGTCGAGGTAGCGGCGGATCGACTCGCGGGAGTCGACGACACCCTTCGCGCGCAGCGTCGGGGCGTTGGGTATCCAGATGCCGCCGCCGGAGATGGCGGTGGATCCGCCGAACGTCGCGCCCTTGTCGATGACGAGGGTGTCGATCCCGCGGTGGGCCGCGGTGATCGCCGCGGCCATGCCGCCGCCACCGCTGCCGACGACAAGGAAATCGACTGTGGTATCGAAGGTTTCTGCGGTGCCGCTCATCGTCCGCTGCCGTCCTTGCGGAGGAGGAAGGCGAGGACGGCGCTCTCGAACGCCGTCTTCTGCTCGATCATCGCCCAGTGCCCGCAGTTCGGGAACACGTGCAGTTCCGCCCGCGGGATCGACCGCATCGGGAGGATCGCCATGTCCAGCGGGCTGACCCGGTCGTCGCGGCCCCACGTGAGCAGCGTCGGCGCCGTCACCTTGTGCAGCTGGGCCCAGTACGGGGTGGCGTCGGACGCGAGTGCCGCCTTGGCGCCTGCCTCGAACGCGGCCTTGCTGTACATCTTGCGGGCGCTGGCGAGGGTCTCGGGGTCGGTGGCCTGCGTCCAGCGTTCCTCGATCAGTTCCTCGGTGACCATGGCGGGGTCGAACACCATCGAGTGCAGCCACGCGATCAGTCGTTCCCGGGTGGGTTCGTCCGTGAACTCCATCAGGAGGTTGATGCCCTCACCGGGACCGGGGCTGAAGAGGTTCCTGCCGATGCCGCCGATGGTGATCAACTTGGCGACGCGGTCGGGGTGTGCGATGGCGAACTGGGTGGCGACGATGCCGCCCATCGAGTTTCCGAGCATCGCCACCTCATCGAGTCCGAGACCATCGAGGAAGCGGAGCACCGCGTCGCCCGCGGTGAGCATCGGGTGGCCGCCGAAATCGTCGCTGACCCCGAATCCCGGGAACTCCAGGATGAAGGTGCGGAAGTGCTCGGCGAAGACGCCGAGGTTGCCGCGGAAGTTGCGCCACCCCGTCACGCCGGGGCCGGAACCGTGCAGCAGCAGAAGAGGCGGACCGTCGCCGGCCTCGTGGTAGCGAAGCACGCCGAGGTCGGTCTTCAGCTCCTTCAGGGTGCCCTCGTAACTCGAGTCAGTCGTCATGGTCGATCACGTTGCCAGCGTGGTCCCGACTCGGACAGGAGCGATCCCGGTCAGCGAGACACCGCACGGCTCGGGCACGGTCCGGGCGGGGACTTCCACTGACCGAGACGGCATCTCGTGACGCTTCGGGGGCGTCTCTAGCCTCGGGGTCGATCGCCGAATCGGTCGGCGACGGAAGAGCAATCGGAGGCGGTCTGATGGCAACCGAACCGGCCGGCAACAAGCCCGCGGCACACCCGGACGCACCGTCACCGGGCGAGATGCGCCGTGCCCTGGGGCAATTCGCCAGCGGCGTGACGGTGGTGACAGGGCTCGACGCGGAGGGCCCGGTCGGTTTCGCGTGCCAGTCGTTCGCGTCGGTGTCGCTGGAGCCGCCACTGATCCTGTTCTGTGCCGATCACCGCGGCCGGGCATGGCCGCGCATCCGGCGGTCGGGACGCTTCACGATCAACGTGCTACACGAGGACCAGACGGACCTCTGCGCCCGGTTCGGTTCGAGCCGGGGTGCCAAGTTCGACGGGCTCGTCTGGGAGCCGTCGGGGTGGTCGACGCCGTCGCTGCCGGGGGTCCTCCTGCGCGTGCATGCCGACGTGCAGTCGGTGCACACCGCCGGCGATCACGACGTCGTGATCGGACGCGTCCTGGAACTCGAATCGGTGTGCGACGAGCGTCCGATGGTGTTCTTCCGGGGCGGTTTCGGCCTCGACGCCGCCCCGCTGCCCGTGCGCGCGTAACGAGTCCGGGGACTCGTCAGCCACGCACGGGCGCTACAGCCATTGCCCCGACTGCACCGCGAGGAGCTGGTCGAGGGTCTCGGTCGACCACGAGCTGTCCGGGATCTCCGGAGTCCGGCGGCCGCGGCGGGGCGTTCCCAGTTCGGGGTGCAGCGTCCGCGTGACTTCCCGGGCTGCGTCGACGACGAGCGGGGCGACGCGCTCGAGTTGGACGGTGCGCGCGTCTCCGCACAGCGAGATGCCGGCGACCGGTCCGTCGGCGCTGCGGACAGCGACACCGACGCACCCGATTCCGCGCACCGCCTCCCCGCGCTCGAAGGCGAGACCGCGACGTTGCCGGATCCGGTTGAGCTCCTGGTGCAACGTGGACAGTTCGGTGATCGTGCGGTCCGTGCTGCGGCTGAGCCGCGGCCCGTACATGCCGTCCACCTGCTCCGGGTCGACCCATGCGAGCATCGCCTTGCCGCCCGCCGTCGTGTAGGCGGGCACGCGCCCACCCACGCGGGACGGCAGGGCCGCGGCCATCCGCCCGCCCACCTTGTCCAGGTACACGCTCTCCGCGCCGTCCAGCACGGCCAGGTGCACGACCATCCCGGTCTGCATGTGCAGTTCGTGCAGCAGCGGGGCCGCCGCGGCCCGGACCTGGCTGTGCCCGTTGTCGCCGCCGCCGAGTCCCATCGCCCGCCGCCCGAGGCAGTAGCCGAAGCTGGCGTGGTCGACCCAGTCGAGACGGACGAGCTGGTCGAGGATGCGGTGCACGGTGGACCGCGGCAGCCGGGTGCGGCACGCCACCTCTTCGAGCGTCAGGCGCGACGTCCGGCCGTCGAACGCGTCGAGGATGAGCGTCATCCGTTCCACCATCGACGGCGGCAGATCCTTCTTCGCAGCGGGTACCGACAGTGCATCATCCAAATCGACGACAGTCATCGACGCCTCCAAATATCCTGGTCACACGCATACGTCCGACAAAAACTGAAATGAATTCTTAAAATGTACCAGCCGCGCCCGCCGCGGGGAAGGAATCGGGCAACCGCCGCGCCCGGTCACCGGGAATCTCCGCGCACCCCGCGGGGTACCTCCACTACAACGGTGACAACAGACGACCCCGAGAGCGGAGTTACGAACTGATGCACATAGGAATCGCGCCGCCCATCGTCATCGCGCACCCCGCGGTCCGCGCGGACTGGGAACTCGGCGCCGGCATCGCGGAGCTCACCGCGATCGCCCGCACGGCCGACCGCCTCGGCTACCACCACCTCACCTGCAGCGAGCATGTCGCCGTCCCCACCGACGTCGCAGTGGAACGCGGCGGCACCTACTGGGACCCGCTCGCGACCCTCGGGTTCCTCGCCGCACAGACCACCGGCATCCGCCTGGCCACGCAGGTTCTGGTGCTCGGCTATCACCACCCCCTCGAGATCGCCAAGCGCTACGGCACGCTCGACGTCGTCAGCGGCGGCCGGCTCGTGCTCGGCCTGGGCGTGGGCAGCCTGCGCGAGGAATTCGACCTGCTCGGCGCCCACTTCGACGACCGCGGCGCCCGCGCCGACGACGCGCTCGCGGCGCTGCGCGCGTCCCTGTCGCAACCGAGGCCCGAGTACCACGGCCCGTTCTACGACTTCGACGGCGTCGTCGTCGAACCGCACGCCGTCCAGCCGCGAGTCCCGCTGTGGATCGGGGGACGCACACTGCGGTCCCTGCGCCGCGCGACGACGCTCGGCGACGGCTGGGTGCCGTTCGGTCTGTCACTCGACGAGTTGTGCGCGCTGCTCGCCCGGGTCGACCTTCCCGAGAAATTCGAGGTGGTCCTCAGCGCAGGCGCACCGCTCGATCCGATCGGCTCACGGGGCGCCGTGGCCCGCTCCCTCGAACGACGTCGCGAGGCCGGCACCACCGTCGTCAGCGCCACCCTCACGTCCACGAGCGCAGCCCACTACTGCGAGCAACTGGAGGCCCTCCGGCAGCTGGGCGACACCCTCGGCCTCTCCTTCCGCACCACGACCGAAGACAGGATCCGCCCATGACCGGCACCGAAGAACTCGTCCGCACACTCGCCGAACGCGTCACCGCCCTCGAGGACAAGCTCGCCATCCTCGAGCTGATGACCGCCTACGGCCCCGCCATCGACAGCGGCTCGGCCGACGCCGTCGCGCGTCTGTGGACCGAGGACGGCGTGTACGACGTCGACACCGGGGTGATGCGCGGGCATGCGGCCATCACGGCGATGGTGCAGTCGCAGGCACATCAGGGCTGGATCGGCGGCGGCTGCGCGCACATGCTCGAGCCCGGGCACGTGCGCGTCGACGGCGATACCGCGGTGGCCACATGCAAGTCGCAGTTGATCATTCACGACGACGCCGGGTTCCGGGTCCACCGGATCACCGCAAACCGGTGGGAGCTCGCCAAGATCGACGGCGAGTGGAAGGTGACCCGCCGCGTCAATCGGCTTCTCGACGGTCGCGAGGAGGCCCGCACCCTGCTGGCCGCGGGGGTGCGCGACTGAGCACGGCTTCGGCTGCACCGAAACGAGGCCCGCAGGTGCTGCGGGCCTCGTCCTGGTGCGGCGGGCGACGGTCAGGCGACCAACTCCGACGTGGGTGCGGCCGCGTCGGCCGGGCGCTCGATCTTGTTGCGGGTGAGGAGAAGTCCCATCACCGCGGCCAGCAGTCCGGCGACCGCCAGCGTGAAGAAGGCGTAGACGAATCCCTTCTCCGAGTACTGGGCGGCGCGGCCCACCAGCACGACGCCGGGGATCGCGACGATGGCGATCATCATCTGGCTGCCGATCGCACTGCCCAGCGAGCCCGACAGGTTCAGCATCCCACCGGCGATCCCCTGCGTCTGCGCGGGCACGGTGCGCATGATGAGATTCGGCAACGTCGCCGACGCGGAACCGAGCCCGAGGCCGATCACCAACTGCCCGAACATCATCTGGACGGTCGAGTCGTGCAGGGTGGCGAGCAGGACCGACCCGAGCGACAGGGAAGCGCCGCCGAACACCAGAACCGGCGCGGGGCCGATGCGCCGGGTGAAGTAGCCGCCCACCGGGCCCGCGATCATCGACACGACACCCGTCGGAACGGTGTAGATTGCGACGGCGAGGGCGGTGACGCCGAATCCGTAGCCGAGACCGAGGTCGGGGTCGGTCATCACGAACATCGGGATGAGCATCGAATGGCTGACCAGGACGAACTGCACGAAACCGCTGGCGGCCAGCGTCTTCGCGACGGGTCCGTGCCTGAGCATCTGCAGGTCGACGAGCGGCTCCTTCGGCGTGCGTTCGTAGACCAGCCAACCGGCGAGAACGGCGAGACCGCCACCCACGCAGAGAAGCGTCTGAGGCGCCGTGTACCCCCACGTGGCGGCCTTGCCGATGCCGAACAGCAGCACGAAGGCGCCGAGACCGAGAATCACCGCACCGAGCACATCGAGTTTCGACCGGGTGCGCAGGGTGGTCTCGGGCACGAAGATCGCGACCGCGATGCCGACGACCACCACGTGGGCAAGTTGCGCCCAGAACACGCCGGTGTAGCCGAAGTGGTCGATGAGATAGCCGCCGATGATCGGGCCGAGGATGGTGCTGGCGCCCATGCCCGTGGCGACAAATCCCACCGCCACGGGAATGATCGACGGCGGCAGGATGTCGCGGATCAGCCCGTAGGCGAGCACGAGGATCGCCATGCCCGCGCCCTGGAGGCCGCGGCCCACGAGGAACAGTTCGAAGGTGGGGGCCAGCGCTCCGAGGAGTGATCCGGCGCCGAATACCGCGGCCGACACGAGCATCATCCGCTTCTTGCCGTAGATGTCGCCGAGTTTGCCGACGAGCGGAGTCGAGGCGGCGAGCACGAGCGTGACGATCGTGATCACCCAGCCGACGTTCGCGGTGCCGAAGTGTTTCGCGATCTCCGGCAGCGCCGGGGTGACGAAGTTGTAGGCGAGCGGGATGACCTCGACCAGAAGGATGATCAGGGCCAGGAGGGCGAACGACTTCCCGCGTGAGAGCGGTGCGCGCTCCGCCTCACCTGGGGACAGGGGCATGTTATGCATATGTGGCTCCGGGGGATTCGAGTGGATCAGCACGCCCAACCTGGCATGACGCACAGTGACGCCGACCACAGTTCCCACTCACCGAGACCTACCCGCGGCCGGTGCCCGGTGACGCGAAACGACACGAATAGTAGAAAACATTCCTGCACGATATTGCGACCATCTAGTGACTGATCAGTAGTTCATGCGATACAACTAGAATGAAATCTAATTTTCTCTTCGCGGATCAGGAGTTCCCATGACGGAATCACTCAGCCTTACCGGACGCACCGCCGTCGTCACCGGCGCCGGCGCAGGCCTCGGCCGGGCCGAAGCCCTCGCACTCGCGGCCGCCGGAGCCGCGGTCGTCGTCAACGACATGGGCGACGGCGCACACGAGGTCGCCTCGCAGATCACCGCGGCCGGCGGCCGGGCCGTCGCCGTCACCGGCGACGTCTCCGACTGGGCGCTCGGCGCGCGCCTCGTCGACGAGGCCGTCAGCGCGTTCGGATCGATGGACATCCTCGTCAACAACGCCGGAATCCTGCGCGACAAGATGATTTTCAACCTCTCCGAATCCGACTGGGACGACGTCATCCGCGTCCACCTGAAGGGGCACGCCGCCACGTCGCGCGCCGCGGCCGTGCACTGGCGCGAGGCGAGCAAGGCCGCCGGCGGCCCGGTGTACGGGCGGGTCGTCAACACGTCGTCGGAGGCGTTCCTGTTCGGGTCCGCGGGACAGCCCAACTACTCGGCCGCGAAGGCCGGGATCACCGCGCTCACCCTGTCGACGGCGCAGGGCCTGTCCCGCTACGGGGTTCGGGCCAACGCGATCTGCCCGCGCGCCAGGACGGCCATGACCGCCGACGCGTTCGGCGAGAACCCGGGCGACACGGGCCTCGACCCCCTGTCCCCCGAACGTGTCGCCACCCTCGTCCACTACCTGGCCTCCCCCGCCGCCGACGCGATCACCGGGCAGGTGTTCGTCGTCTACGGCAAGATGGTCGCGCTCATGGAGGCACCGAAGGTCGAGAACCGCTTCGACGCAGCGGGTTCCGCGTTCTCACCCGAGGAGCTCGACGGCCTCCTCACACCGTATTTCGCCGGTCGCGGACCGTACGAGAACTACGCGGCGTTCAGCGTCGCCGAACTGGAGAAGGTTGCGCTGGCGACCGGCGTCCTCGCCGGTGCCTGAGCCGCGATCGCAGAAGGAGCACACGTTGAGGCTGCACGGAAAGACAGCGATCGTGACCGGCGGCGCCGGCGGCATCGGACGGGCCGTCACGACGGTGTTCGTCCGCGAGGGCGCCAACGTCCTGTTCGTCGACATCGACGAAAAACGCGGTCGGGAACTCGAGCAGAAACTCGGAGCGGCCGCCCGTTTCCTGAACGCCGACATCTCCCGGCGCGAGTCCGCCGAGCAGATCCGCGACGCCGCGGTCGCAGCGTTCGGATCGGTGGACGTGCTGGTCAACAACGCCCACGCCTCGCGTCAGGCGTTGCTGATCGACCACACCCAGGAGATGTTCGACCTCTCGTTCCGCACCGGGTTCTATCCGGTGGTGCACCTGATGCAGGCCTGCTACGAGCAGTTGAAGGCGGCGAACGGTTCGGTGATCAACTTCGCGTCCGGGTCCGGACTCGACGGGATGCCCACCCAGACGTCGTACGCCGCCGCGAAGGAAGCGATTCGCGGGGTGAGCCGGGTGGCGGCCAACGAATGGGCGGCCGATCAGATCCGGGTCAACGTGATCTGCCCGTTCGCCGCGACCGAGGGCGTCCTCGCCTGGCAGGAACAATTCCCCGACCGCGCCGCCGCGTCCGTCGCGAAGGTTCCGCTGCAGCGCATCGGCGACCCCGAGACCGACATCGCACCCGTGGCGGTGTTCCTCGCGTCCGACGATTCCCGATACATGACCGGCCAGACACTGATGGCGGACGGCGGCAGCATCAAGCTGCGCTGATCCGCCCGGACAGGAGAACGACGATGAACGACTTCCAGGGCCGAGTCGCCCTGATCACCGGCGGCGCGCGCGGCCAGGGACGCAGCCACGCGGTGGCACTGGCGGAACGCGGGGCAGACATCGTGCTGTGCGACCGCTGCGAGGACAGCCCGGCGGTGAACTACCCCCTGGCCACCGCCGCCGACCTCGACGAGACCGCCGAACTGGTGCGCGCCACCGGCCGCCGGTGCCTCACCGCCAAGGCGGACACCGCCGACCGGGCCGCGATGGACGCACTCGTCGCGGAGGCGGAGTCCGAGTTCGGGCGGATCGATATCGCGGTCGCGAATGCCGGCGTCTCCGTGGCCGCCCCCGTGCAGTCGCTCACGCAGGAACAGTGGTCGGAGGCGATCGGTTCCAACCTCACCGGCGTCTTCAACACGGTGGGGGCGGTGGCACCCGGCATGATCCGGCGGGGATACGGCCGGATCGTCACCATCTCGTCGATGCTGGGCCGCGCAGGCAGCACCAACATGGCGGCGTACGCGGCGTCGAAGTGGGGCGTCATCGGGCTCACCAAGAGCGCTGCGCTCGATCTCGCCCCGCACGGCATCACCGTGAATGCGATTGCACCGGGCAATATCTCGACACCGATGATCCACAACGACGCCCTCTACCGGATGATGCGTCCCGACCTGGAGGCACCCGCCGCCGAGGATGTGGAACCGGTGTTCCGCAGCCTGCACGCCCAGCCCGTGGCGTGGCTGGACGCCGCCGAGATCACCCGCGTCGTGCTGTTCCTCGGCGCCGAGGGCAGCGCGCACATCAGCGGCATCGTCCTGCCCGTCGACGCGGGTACTGCCGCCCGCGGCCTGTGAGTACTTATCAACCGCCGGACGTTGATAAGTACTCACGGGACGCCTTTGGTCAAGGCTTTGATTAAGCAGTACAGGCCGCTAACCTGGGTTCATGCCCGACGAGACGACCGACCAGAGCGATTTGGACTTCCTGTCCTTCATGGACTTCGCGGTGGGCAAGACCGTCGACGAGTTGCCCGAGGTCGATCCGGTGTCGATGCGGCTGGTGCTCGCGCTGCACCGGGTGACGAGCGCCCTCGTCTACGACCTCGAGGCGACGGTCCACCGGCCCAGCGGGTGGAGCTGGCCGGGGTTCCGGGTGCTGTTCGTGTTGTGGCTCGCCGGACCGTGCGAGGCCAAGCGGGTGGCGTCGCTGTCCGGGATGAGCAGGTCTGCGGTGTCGGCCCTGGTCAACACGCTCGAGCGCGACGGGCTCGTGACCCGGCGACCGTCCGCCGGCGACCGCCGGGCCGTCGATCTCGAGCTGACGGACGCCGGGCGCGAGGCCATCGTCAGCACGTACTCGGCGCACAACAAGCGTGAGCAGACGTGGACCGAGACGCTGACACCGTCGGAACGGGTCGTCCTGATCGGGTTGCTGGAGAAGATGGCGTCGGGCACCGCCGCCCGCGAAGCCGTCAAACGCAGCTAGCCGTGACGAGTAGGTGATGGCCGTGAGCAGCCTGATCCGTCCCGGGGAACAGCGCCTCGTGTCGTTCGACGAGTTCCGCGAGTCGGTGAGCGACGCGTTCGTCCCCCTCGAGATGACGTCGGCGGACCACGACGACTTCCGCGGCGTGGTGCGCGGCGCGACGGTCGGGGCGGTCCGGATCAGTGAGGTCACGGCCGCCCCGCACGTCATTCGGCGCACGCCGCGGACGATCCGCGCCGCCAACCCCGACTACTTCAAACTCGGACTGCAGGTGGGCGGCTGCTGCATCCTCGCCCAGGACGGCCGTGAAGCTGCGCTCACCCCGGGTGACTTCGCGATCTACGACACGACCCGCCCGTATCAGCTGTCGTTCGACGACCGGTTCCGGATGCTGGTCGTGATGTTCCCCCGGCATCTCCTGCGCGTTCCGCCCGACGGCATCGCGCAGCTCACCGCGCGCCGGGTGTCGGGCAGGCAAGGGCTCGGCGCCGTCGTCACGCCCCTGCTGCGCGGACTCGGCGAGCAGATCGCCGACGCCTCCCCCACCGTCGCGCTGCATCTCGGCGATGCCGTCCTCGACCTGGTCGCGGCCGCATTCGCAGAGCAACTCCACCTCGCCGACGGGCCGACCCCGTTGTCGCGCGGCGACGAACTGCAGGCCCGGGTCACCGCGTTCATCGACGAGCGGCTCGCCGACCGGGAGCTGGATCTGCAGTCGATCGCGGCCGCCCATCACATCTCGGTGCGGCACCTGCAGAAGATGTTCGAAGCCGAGGGCGACACGGTGAGCGGATGGATTCGGCGAAGGCGACTCGAGCAGTGCCGTCGAGATCTCGCCGACCCCCGGTACCGCGAGCTGACCGTCTCGGCCATCGGTGCCCGCTGGGGTTTCGCCGACGCCGCCCACTTCTCCCGGCTGTTCAAGGCCACTCACGGATCGACGCCCGGCACCTATCGCGCCGCGGCCACCCCGCTCACGGAGACGGAGCGACGGATTCGATGATCTCCGCGACCTCGTCGACGTGGACGGGTCGGCGCCAACTGTCCCAGCCGACGTGGATCTGCCGGGGATGCACGGCGGCGTCGAGTACAGCGGATTGGTGAGTGTGCCCGTGCAGCAACCAGTCTCCCCCGTCCTGCAGGCGGTACTTCACGCCCCGGTCCTCCTCGGTGTGGTCGCCGGTGTACGGGAAATGGGACAGCAGCACGGTCCGGCCCGCGACCTTCCGTCGCGCGAACAGCTGCACCGACGCGAACGTGTCCAGGAAGACCCGCTGCCTGAGGTGGCTGTTGCGGTTCGCCATCGGGTGGCACGAGTCGTGATTGCCGGGGATCAGATGCAGCTCGACGTTCCGTTTTCGCGCGAACTCGTCCAGCGCGCGGAGCGCCCAGTCCTCGGCGGCTTTACCCCCGACGGTGACGTCGCCGAGTATCCACAGTTGGTCGCCGCTCCCGACGGCGGCACCCAGACTGTCGAGGATGGATTCGTCGTGCGCGTCGATCTCCGCGTCGAAGCCCCGGATCTCCACCAGCCGCGCGTGACGAAGGTGCAGGTCGGACGTGAACCAGACGCTCATGCCAGGAACCGCGACCGCAGCTCCGCGAAGAACGCTGCCGACAGACGTGTGAAGTCGTCGGCTCTCACCCGGATCGGGTCGCCGATCTCGAGCTTCAGAACGGACTGGTCGGGGACATACTTCAGGACGCTGATGCCGCGCAGGACGCCGCCGTTGTTCATTAATGAGTCGACAATGATCTCGACTTCGTTGAGCGGGTTCGCGTCCTTGCCCGTCACCGCCCGGACCCGGTGGACGAAGTAGCGGTCCAGCGCGAGGACCATGTTGCCGAAGAACAGGGGCTCGAAATCCTCCAGCGCGGCGAAGACCTTCTTGCCCGTGACCTCGCCCGCGATCGCTCCCGTCAGCGACGTGTACACGGCGAGTTGCTCCGCGACGGACGCCTCGGCGTGATCGATCTCTTCCTCCGTGTAGTTCTTCCGTCCGAGCACTTCGCCGTCTCCTTCGATGCACCGGGTGCCGGATCGACACGCTGAGAACCCCCAGACCAGCAGTGTTCCACCTTTCGCATCCCAGCAGATCCGGGTTGGAGGTGCGATACTCCCGGGTGGCTCCTGGCTCGTACCAAAACCGGCAACCGAGAAGTCCGGAAGGATGCACCGATGAAGGTCACGATCGCACGAACCGCAGGAATCGCCGCCGCAGTCACCGGCGTGGGTCTGCTCGCCGCACCCACGGCGTCCGCGGCACCCGAGGACATCGCCGTCGACATCACCGACGACGGGAACGCGGTGGTCATGGAAGTCCGGTACGACGTCCCCGGGGCGGTGTTGTGCCTGATGAACGTCCTCCCCGTCGACGGGACCGTGCCCGCCGCCATTGTGGGACCCACCGTCGTGATGGGCGGAGACGACGGCGAACTCCGGGCCACCGTCGACCCCGGCAAGTACTCGGTCCAGTGGTCCTGCTCGAGCATTCCGTCTTTCGAGCAGTGGGGCACCGCTCCGCCGCTGACCAACGGCACCGAGGACCCCACCACCGTCACCGTGACCGACACGTCCGGGCCAGGCGGCGGAGGCTCGTCGGGCAGCCCGTTCGGCAGCTGACGGCCCCCGCGTACGTGAGCGGCAAAGCGTGTTCGAGCACTCTTTCGCACTCACGTATGCGGGATCGGCGAACTTCCTGGGGCGGGGCGTAACGAAACCGGTGCGAGTGGGGATTGACAGTACGGAATCCCGCAACGGACAGGAACCCTCCGCCATGGCTACCGTCACGCACATCGATATCGCTCGCGCCCGCCGCTCTCGTCGGGTTCTCTTCATCGGAAACCCCACCCGGTACAAAGAGGTGTCGCACTGGGCGATGGTCAAGCAGTGGATGGTCGTCCACGGACTCGAGCCCGTCCGGAAGCTGGACGGCCCCGCGCTCTGCGCGATCGTCACCGAGGACGTCCTCGACGGAGTCGGCTCCCCTCAGGACGCGCAGGCGATTCAGAGCGCCCGTGAACAGGGAATACCGTGTATCAGCGTGCACGACAGCACTCAGATCTGGCAGGCCACGGCCCGCGTCCGCGCGTCCATCGCGCGATCCGGGGGCGGCGCACACTCGAGCCCGCACCACCAGGGAGCCTGAGAGAACCGCGGGCCGTCGTGGTCGACTGGGACGGCGAAGGCTACGCCGATGTCGGCGCACTGCAGCGCGCCGTCGCGGAGCAGTCGATCGCGGAGCTCACCCTCGCCGGCACTGAACGTGTGCTGGACGTGGGGTGCGGCGACGGATTCGTCACGCTCCGGATCGCCGAGCGGCTTCCCGGCGGTTCGGTGGTCGGAGTGGATGCCTCCCCGCGGATGATCGCGAAGGCAGAATCGAGGGCGGTGCCGGACGGGGCCCGCGCCGAGTTCCGTTTCGCGGACGCTCGCGACCTTCCGTTCGACCGTGAGTTCGACGTCGCGGTGTCGTTCAACGCGCTGCACTGGGTTCCCGACCTGCAGGTGGCGTTGGCCGCGATCGCCCGCAGCGTCGTGGACGGTGGCCGTGTGATCGTCCAGATGGTGTGCGCCGGTCCACGGACCAGTATCGAAGACGTGATGATGGCCATCTCGGCACGCCCACGGTGGGCGGAGTTCTTCACCGACTTCACGGCGCCGTTCATCCACATCGAGCCCGCGACATTCCGCGGATTCGCGAAAGCGACAGGACTCGACACCACGAACCTCGTCGTCCGGGACGTCGAATGGGATTTCGGCTCCCGAGAAGATTTCGTGCGGTGGTGCACCGTCGGATCCACCGACTGGACCGCGCACCTCGACGACGCCGCCGTCCCCGAGTTCATGGACGACGTCGCACGCGAGTACGAGCAGATCTCCCGACGCCCGGGGTTGTTCCTGTTCACTCAGATGCGCGCGGAACTCGTCCGGCAGTCCTGACAGCGGCGCGTCGGCGGTGGCTCGGGCTTGGCGCTTACTTCCTCGCCCAGCGCACGGGCTCACGCGCTGACTTGAACTTGTCGCGCCATCTCAACGAGGAAGACCTCGCCGAGGTGGAGAGCCTCGGGGACGGCATCACCCGTCTGGAGGATGCGGTCGCGAATCTTCAGCAGCGGGAGGCCGGCATCACACAAATGGTCAACCCGCCGAAGTTCGTCCTCGAGCACTACTCCGACGAGCTCATGAAGCACGTCGGAGTCGAGTTGTCGCCGATCAGCGTGCCGTACCCGGTCTATACCTTCGAGTACGTCAGTGCCGGTGGAAACAGCGGCCAGCGATCATCTGTCACTCTCAACCGGCAGACGATCGACGTGCTGATCGAAACTATGTCGCAGAAGATCAAGTGGCTGAAGAGCGCGGCCGGCCAGCGCGCGCTCATAACCACGACGCTGCGCAACATGATCAAGACCCGTGACAACCACACTTGCCGGTACTGCTCGATTTCTCTGTCGGCGGAACCGCATCTGTTGCTGGAGGTGGATCACATCATGCCTGTGTCCAAGGGCGGTCTGACAGCGCCGGAGAATCTTCAAACCTTGTGCTGGCGGTGTAACCGGACCAAGTCGAACAGGATCATCGCGGCGGGGTAGGGCTTGCCTGCGGTGCGTCATATCGCCTGCCCCGTGCTCTCGCACTCCGCCAGCTCGCACACCTCAAACGACCAGTTCGCCATCCGATGCATGTGTCGCCGACCCTTCGGCCTCGGATCGGACGGACGTCTCGGTCCGTGTCGTGCTCGTGCCGCTCCATCCGATCCAGCCACGCCGCGACCTGGTCAACGTCACCTTCGTAGCGCGAGGCGGAAATGCTCCACTGCGGCTTAATGGTGCCCCCAGTCGGACTCGAACCGACACTTGGCGGATTTTAAGTCCGCTGCCTCTGCCAATTGGGCTATAGGGGCTACCGGTCGCCGAGGGTGTTGCTCGGCGACCGTGCGCAGATCACCCTAGCTCAGGCGATCGACAAGGCGATTCCGTCGAGGATGTCGTGTTCGCTGACGACGAGTTGGTCGATGCCGGCCTTTTTCTCGAATGCGTCGGCGAGGGCGAGGGTCACGATCGCTCCGCCGCCGATGACGTCGACCCGTCCGGGGTGCATCGGTCCGAGCGCGGCGCGTTCGGTGTGGGTCATGGCGATCAGCGAGTTGCAGACCTCCCGCAGCCGGGGCAGCGGGATGCGGGAGAGATGCACCTGTTCGGCGTCGTATTCGGGCAGCTCTTTCGCGAGTGCGGCGATCGTGGTCATGGTGCCTGCGACGCCCACCCAGGTGTGGGCTTGTTCGACGGGGACGCGAGCGAACGCGTCGTCGAGGCGTTCCTGTGCGAAGGCCCGGGCGTCCTCGATCTGTGCGGGCGTCGGCGGATCGTGGTGGAGGCAGCGCTCGGTGATGCGCACGCACCCGATGTCGGTGGAGAACGCCGCGTGAACGCCGGATTCGTCGCCGAGCACCACTTCGGTGGAACCACCGCCGAGGTCCACGACCACGAACGGCCCCTGGGAGGGATCGAGTTCCCCGACCGCACCGTTGAACGACAGTCGCGCTTCCTCGTCGCCGGTGATGACTTCGGCCCCGGCGCCCGGGATGACGGCACCGAGCACGTCGCGGGTCATCGAGAAGAAATCCTCCCGATTGGACGCGTCGCGGGTGGCGGACGTGGCCACCATGCGGACGGCGGTGGCGCCGGCGTCCGCGATCATTCCGGCGTACTCGGTCAACGCGACGCGGGTGCGTTCGATGGCCTCGGGCGCCAGACGCCCGGTGGCGTCCACGCCCTGCCCCAGCCGGACGACGCGCATCTCGCGGCAGACGTCGTGCAAGGCACCCTTGTCGTCGACATCGGCGACGAGGAGGCGGATGGAGTTCGTGCCGCAGTCGACGGCGGCGACGCGCGTCACTGTTCGGGACTTTCGATGTCGTCGATGCCGGGCCAGTCCGCGGGAATCGCGGTGCCCCTCAGCTTTCCGCCTGCCGCGGATGCGGCGAGGGCCACCGACTCGTCGCCGAGCGGGTTGACGCCCGGCCCCTTCGCGAGCGAGTGGGCCATCAGCACGTGCAGGCATTTGACGCGTTCGGGCATGCCGCCGCCGGTGAAGTCCGTTCCCAATGGTTCGATGGCGTCACGCTCGGCGAGATACGACTGGTGGGCGCGCAGGTATGCGGCCGCGAGTTCCGGGTCCTGCCCGAGACGTTCGGTCATCTCACGCATCACACCCGCGGACTCCTGCCTGCTGGCCTCCGCGGTCAGTCGCGGGTCGGTCAGGTAGTACAGCGTCGGGAACGGCGTTCCGTCGGGAAGTTTGGGCGCGGTCTTCACGACGCCGGGTGCGCCGTCGGGACTGCGGTACGCGATCTCGAGCACTCCTCGCGGTTCGCGGCCGAGTTGGGCGGCGACGGCGTCGAGGTCTTCCTGCGGCACGGGGCTGGACGGGTTGGACGAAGTGGTCACCCGGTGGGTTCTCCTGGTTCTGGCGGTACGGGCGGCGGCACCATGGGGGGCGCCGGAGCCGGTGCCGGCTGCACCTCGGGCGCGGCCGGCGGTTCTGAAATGGTCTTCCACAGGTCGGAGTACCAGGGGCCCGCCATCTCGGCGTCCTTCTCCTCCTGCTTCTCCGGCTCCTTGTAGTCGCCGGGCAGCTGCACCTGGAACGGCGTGTCGCCGGGCTTCACCCACCGGAGCCGTCCCCGCGCCTGCGCCTCGATGTAGGCGGGGTCGGAGTAACGCTCCTCGAGAATCCGCAGTTCCCGCAGATCCTTCTCGAGTTGAACCTGTTCCGCTGCAATGCGATCCGCTTCACCACGCTGGGTGAGGTAGTTGCGCAGCGGAACCGCGAGGGTGAGGGCGAGAAGCAGCACGACCATGACGAGGACGAGCGCCTGGCCCGTCGACAGCCCGAGGATCTTGTGCTCGGACCGAGGTATGCGGGCGGCCCCGGTCGCGCCCACCCGTCTCGGGCGGGCGCGGCCGGGGAGCACCTTGCCGGTGTCGGCGCTGTCGACGGCGTCCGGTTTGCCGTCGGCCTGCCCCGGCGTCGTCGACTTGGTGGTGCGGGGGCGTCGCGCTCCGGGAGCGCCCTCCGCGCGGCTTCCGCGGGCCCGTTCACCACGCCCGGTGCCACGGCCGCCCGGACTTGCTCCGGACGACCGCGGCCTGCCGCGCTGTGCCACCTACCCCAACACCCCTCACTCGACTGTCGAACGTCAGCCTTCGAATGCGAACCGCGGGAAGGCGACCTCGCCGGCGTAGCGGGCGGCGTCGCCCAGGTTCTCCTCGATGCGCAGCAGCTGGTTGTACTTGGCGACACGCTCGCTGCGTGCGGGGGCGCCGGTCTTGATCTGACCACTGCCCACGGCGACCGCGAGGTCGGCGATGGTGGTGTCCTCGGTCTCGCCGGACCGGTGGCTCATCATCGTCTTGTAGCCGTTGCGGTGCGCGAGGTCGACGGCGTCGAGGGTCTCGGTCAGCGTGCCGATCTGGTTGACCTTCACCAGCAGCGCGTTCGCGGCGCCCTTGACGATGCCCTCTTCCAGACGCTCCGGGTTGGTGACGAACAGGTCGTCACCGACGAGCTGGACCTTGTTGCCGATCTGATCGGTGAGGGCGACCCAGCCGTCCCAGTCGTCCTCGTCCAGCGGGTCCTCGATGGATACGATCGGGTACGCGTCGACCAGTTCGGCGTAGAACGCCGCCATCTCGTCCGCGGTCCGGTTGCTGCCCTCGAACTTGTAGCCGGTGCCGTCCGTGTAGAACTCGGTGGCGGCGACGTCGAGTGCCAGCGCCACGTCGGTGCCCAGCACCAGACCGGTCTTGCCGATGGCGACGCTGATCAGGTCGAGGGCTTCCTTGGTGCCCGCGACGTCGGGGGCGAAGCCGCCCTCGTCACCGAGACCGGTGGCCAGGCCCTTCTCCTTCAGCACCGACTTGAGGGCGTGGTACACCTCGGCGCCCCAGCGCAGGGACTCCTTGAATGTGGCGGCACCGATCGGGGCGACCATGAACTCCTGGACGTCGACACCGGTGTCTGCGTGCGCGCCACCGTTGAGGATGTTCATCATCGGGACGGGCAGGACGTGGGCGTTGGGGCCTCCGACGTAACGGAAAAGGTCGAGACCGGACGACTCGGCGGCCGCGCGGGCGACCGCGAGGGACGCACCCAGGAGCGCGTTGGCGCCCAGACGCGACTTGTCGGGGGTGCCGTCGGCGTCCAGCAGGGCCTGGTCGACGGTTCGCTGCTCGGTGGCGTCGATCCCGATGATGGCCGGAGCGATCTCGCTCAGGACGGCCTCGACGGCCTTCTCGACACCCTTGCCGTTGTACCGGTCACCACCGTCACGCAGTTCGACGGCCTCGTGCTCACCGGTCGAGGCACCCGACGGAACCGCGGCGCGAGCGAAACTTCCGTCGTCGAGCAGCACCTCGACCTCCACCGTGGGGTTACCACGGGAATCGAGGATCTCACGGGCTCCGACCTGCTCAATGATGGACACTTGCTGATTCTCCTTATATTGGCCTTCGCACTGTGCAGCGACCGGTCCGATCGTGCCAGGACACCAGATCGTGCCAGGACACAGCGTAACGGCACACCGAAACCGGCGCGGGATGGCGCGCCCCGCCGACGGCGATCCGCCCGCGCGACACCTCTCTCGATACGACGGCGATCAGGTCACGAAGCGGTGGTGGAAGGGTTACGGGCGCACCCCGACGGAGTAGGCGGACGCCCGGTCGCGTACCAGGGTGAGGTACTCCCCCGACAGGTTGTAGGCCATCAGAGCCGACTGCCAGCCCTCCGGCGAGGTGAGGTCGCCGCCCCGCTCGCACAGGTAGCGGGCGGCGGTCAACGCCGAGTCGTCGATGTTGTCGGCGTCGGCCACGCCGTCACCGTTCGCGTCGACACCCCACCTCTTCCACGTCTCGGGAATGAACTGCAGGGGACCCATGGCGCGGTCGTGCACCGGGTCGCCGTCCATCACCCCGCCGTCGGTGTCGGGGATCTCGGCGACGCCGGGTCCGCCGTCGAGCGGGATGCCCCGGATCTCGGGCGTCACCTGTCCGGTCGGCCCGACCGTCGAACCGGCGTGCGTGCCGTGCCTGCTCTCGACGCTGGCGATTCCGGCGAGGGTGGTCCACCCGATCCCGCATCCGGGTTTCGTCTCGGCCATCACCGCCGACGCGTAGCCGTACGCCTCGAGCGCGGTACCTCCGACGCCGATCG
This sequence comes from Rhodococcus koreensis, assembly GCF_017068375.1. Lineage (NCBI taxonomy): Bacteria > Bacillati > Actinomycetota > Actinomycetes > Mycobacteriales > Nocardiaceae > Rhodococcus > Rhodococcus koreensis. The sequence goes on along the minus strand of NZ_CP070609.1, from coordinate 6,970,878 downwards.
AGTCGGCCAGTCCGGCGGACCACTCGTGCAGTTGATCCGCGGAGCGTCCCGGCGCGTTGATGTCGATCGGCGGGGTCGCCGCACCGGGACCTGGTGGGATGCCTTCCGGTATGGCGATCCTCGGTTGCTGCTCCCGCGAGCACGCGCCGTAGGCGAGAACCACGACCACCGTCGCCGCGAGCAGAGCGAACAGCGGTCCGGGCCATCGGGAACGACGTGTCGGCCGCGCGGGATATCGGTTCACGTCTCCATCATCCACACCGAACTCGTCGATCCCGGCCAGGCGAGACGGCGTCCACACCGAATACGGGTCACGACACGGCAACACGCCTAACGTAAAGAGTTGTAAAAGTGCAGGTGAGGGGTTCTTCGGACGCGCTCACCCGGTGTATGTTTTTCCACAGGGCTAAGGTTCGCCTTGCCTACTGCAAGGTTGCCTACCCAACCTTGCTGATCGCTCGCGCTCGACCCGCCTCGATCAGGAGTGTGCATGTCAGTTCTCGCCGCAGGGACCGCGCCGTCGATCGCCACACAGCTGTTCGGCAGTGGATTGATCGGTCTGCGCGAGGGCCTCGAGGCGGGCATCGTCGTCATGATCCTCGCCGCGTTCCTCGTGAAAGCCGAACGCAAGGACGCACTCAAATGGGTCTGGCTCGGCGTCGGCATCGCCGTGGCGATGGTGGCGGCGATCTTCCTCGTCATCCACTACGGAACATCCACCGTCACCGGACTGACCGCCGAGATCATCGCCGGCGTCGCCTCCCTCGTCGCGGTCGCGATCGTCACCACGATGGTGCTGTGGATGCGGAAGGCCGCGCGGACCATCTCCCACGACCTCAAGGCCGGCATGGAGAAGGCACTGGTCGCCGGTCCGATCGCGGTACTCACGCTCGCGTTCTTCGCCGTCGGCCGAGAAGGTGTCGAGACCGCGCTCCTCATGGTCGGGTACGCCGAGAACACCGCAGGCAGTGCGTGGCCTCTCGTCGGCCTCCTGCTCGGCATCGTCGCGGCCGCGGTCCTCACCGTGCTGCTGTACATCGGTGCCGTCCGCCTCGACTTCGCGAAATTCTTCAAGTACACCGGCATCTTCCTGATCATCGTCGCCGCCGGAATCCTCGGGTACGGCATCCACGCCCTGCAGGTCGGTGGCGTCCTGCCCGGCGGTTCCGCACTCGCGTTCGACATCTCCGGCGGATACGACGCCTCCAGCTGGTACGGCACCGTCCTCGCCGGCATCTTCAACTTCCGGCCCGACCCGACCGTCCTGCAGGCGGTCGCCTGGGTCGTGTACGTCGTCGTGGTCCTGTTCCTGTTCCTCCGGCCCGTCTCCGCGCCCACACGCGCACCCGAGCCCTCCGCATCCCCGACGGCCTCCGCGGCCCCCGAGCGCACTGCCTCCCCCTCACCCGACGAAACAGTTTCGTGAAAGGCAACGTCCGCCCATGAAGACCATGCGCCGATCCACCTTCGCCCTCGCCTCGGTCGCCGTGCTGCCGCTTGCCCTCGCAGGCTGTACCGAGAAGTCGACGGCGAACACCGACGACATCACCGTCACCGCGAGCGACGAAACCTGCGACGTCAGCGCCGACACCGGGACCACCGGGAGCAGCACGTTCCAGGTCACGAACAACGGCAGCAAGGTCACCGAGTTCTACGTGTACGCCGAGGGCGACCGGGCGATGGGTGAGGTCGAGAACATCGGTCCCGGGCTCACCCGCCAGCTCATCGTGTCGCTGCCCGACGCAGGCACCTACCAGCTCGCCTGCAAGCCCGGCATGGTCGGCAACGGCATCCGGCAGGAATTCACCGTCACCGGCGACTCGATGAGCGCCTCCGACGAGAGCGGGCAGCTTGCCGAGGCAGCCGACGGCTACCGCCGCTACATCCGCAGTCAGGTCGTCGCCCTGCAGGACACCACGCAGCAGTTCGTCGACGCAGTCAAGGCCGGCAACATCGATCAGGCCAAGGCACTGTTCCCCGTCGCCCGCACCTACTACGAGCGCATCGAGCCGGAGGCGGAGAGCTTCGGTGAGCTCGATCCCAAGCTCGATCTGCGGGAGGCCGACCTCGAGCCCGGGCAGGAATGGACGGGCTTCCACCGACTGGAGAAGGACCTGTGGGTGACCGGTCCCCAGCCCGACACCAACGCGATCGCCGACCAACTCGTCGTCGACGTCCAGTACCTCGCCGACCAGGTGAACGCGGAGGACTACGCGATCGACCCCACCAAGATCGCCGGCGACGCGCAGGGGCTGCTCGACGAGATCTCGACGTCGAAGATCACCGGTGAGGAAGACATCTTCTCGCACACCGACCTGTGGGACTTCCAGGCCAACGTCGACGGCTCGCAGGCCGCGGTCGCCGCACTGCAGCCGATCATCGAAGAACGCAATCCCGAACTGGCCGCGAACATCACCCAGCGTTTCGCGGACCTCGATGCCGACCTCGCTCAATACCGCCAGGGTGACGGGTTCGTCTTCTACGACACTGTAAACGAACAACAGCGCCAGGAACTGTCGCGCAAGATCGACGCCCTGTCGGCCGAGGTCAGCCAGGTTCAGGGCGTAGTAGCAGGCGCATAATCATGACTGATCCGACCGATCCGACCGAGACGACCACCACGGTGGACGAGCGCAAGGGCATGTCCCGACGACGTCTGTTCGGCGCCGTCGGGGCGGGAGCCGCCCTGGCAGGCGCCGGTGCACTGGTCGGGCGCGCCACCGCCGCCGAACCGCCGTTCTCGCATGCCGACGTCGTCGCCTTCCGGGGCGAACACCAGGCAGGCATCGTGACGCCCGCCCAGGACCGGATGCACTTCGTGGCGTTCGACGTCACCACGAAGTCCCGGGAGGAACTCGAGGCGCTGCTGAAGAAATGGACCGTGATGGCCGAGCGGATGACCGCCGGCGAGGAGGCCACCCCGGACGGGGCCGTCGGCGACGGCCTGTACGTTCCGCCCAGCGACACCGGGGAGGCGCTCGGCCTGGCGGCGTCCCAGCTGACGCTGACCATCGGGTTCGGACCATCGCTGTTCGACGACCGGTTCGGGTTCGCATCCAAGAAGCCCACGGCGCTCGAAGAACTTCCGCACTTCCGAGCGGACAACCTGGATCCGGCGCGCAGTGGCGGCGACATCGCGATCCAGGCGTGCGCCAACGACCCGCAGGTGGCCGTGCACGCCATCCGCAACCTGGCGCGCGTCGCGTTCGGGACGGCCTCGGTCCGCTGGTCGCAGCTCGGCTTCGGCCGCACGTCGTCCACGTCCACCACCCAGGACACCCCGCGGAACCTGTTCGGGTTCAAGGACGGAACGAACAACATCAAGGCGGAGGAAACCGACGTCGTCGACCAGAACGTCTGGGTGGCCTCCGGCGACGACCAGCCGTGGATGGGCGGCGGCACGTACCTCGTGGCGCGGCGGATCCGCATGCTCATCGAACAGTGGGACCGCACCGTGCTCGGCGAGCAGGAACGCGTGATCGGGCGGTCCAAGGGCAGCGGCGCTCCCCTGAGCGGCAAGGCCGAGTTCGACGAACTCGACCTCGACTCCAAGAAGGGACACGACCCGGTGATCGACGTCGACGCCCACGTGCGGCTGGCGTCCGCGCAGGAACTGGGCGGCATCCAGATCCTGCGTCGCGGTTACAACTTCACCGACGGCTCCGACGGTTTCGGCCACCTCGACGCCGGACTCTTCTTCATCGCCTACTGCCGCAACCCGCAGGAACAGTTCGTGCCGATGCAGCTCAACCTGTCGAGAAACGACGCGATGAACGAGTACATCCAGCACGTCGGATCCGCACTCTTCGTCTGCCCGCCCGGACTCGCCGAGGGCCAGCACTGGGGTCAGGGTCTGTTCACGTAGCCGGCACGGCGCCTCGCGTCAACGGTGCCCGCCGATCAACCGAAGGTCGAGTTGGTCGGGGGGTAACGGCCGACCGTGGTAGTGCCCCTGGGTGACGTCGCAGCCGTACCGGCGCAGCGCGCGCAGGGTGTCCTCGTCTTCGACACCTTCCGCGACCAGCGACGCACCGAGGCTGTGCGCGAGTTCCACCGTCGAACGCACGATCGCGACCGACCGAGGGTCGCTCGCGAGGCGTGCGACGAAGACCCGGTCGAGTTTGAGCTCGTCGACGGTCAGGTCCTGCAGGTACGCCAGGGAAGACCAGCCGGTGCCGTAGTCGTCGATCGACAATCCGATTCCCAGTCCCTGCAGCGCTTCGACCACCCTCCTGGCGCGTTTGTAGTCGGTCATCAGGACGCTTTCGGTGATCTCGAGGATCAGCGTGTCGGCGGGTAACCGAAGGTCGTCCAGGAGTCGGTTGATCTCGGCAACCAGGTCGACGTCGAGGAGATTGGTGACCGACAGATTCACTGCGACGGTGAGCGATATGCCGCGATCGAGCCAGCTCCGCGCCTGACCCAGCGCAAGCTCGAGCACCCTCGTCGTCAGCGGCCGCATCAGTCCGGACTGTTCGGCCTGGGGCAGGAACTCGTCGGGCAGGAGTAGGCCGCGGAGGGGGTGCTCCCACCGAACGAGCGCCTCGACGCCGTGCACTCGGCCGTCGGAGGCGCTGACCTTGGGTTGGTAGTAGCACGTGAGCTCGCCACCGGTGATCGCCGTGCGCAGCTCCTCGACGGTCTGCCGCTCCTCGATGCTGCGCTGGTACTCGGTGGCGTCGTACACGGCGATCGTGCGGCGGGAACACTTGGCGCGATACACCGCCACTCCCGCGCATTGCAGCAGGTCCTGGGGATTGGTGCAGTGTTGCGGGCAGAGGGCGATCCCGATGCACGCCTCGATACGGACCGTGACCTCATCGAGGTCGAACGGCTCGCGAAATGCCTCGAGGAGACGACCCGCCAGCGCCCTGGCGCCCGCGAGATCGGTCCCCGCCGGCAGCAGGACCGCGAAGGCGTCTGCGTCGAGGCGTGCCGGCAGATCGCCCGGTCGCACCGACCGCGACAATCGGTCCGCCACCTGGCACAGCAATTGATCGCCCACGTAGCGTCCGAACGAGTCGTTGATCTCCTTGAAGCGGACCACATCCATCAGCAGCAGACCAGGACCCGGACGGTTGTGGTACCCGGCCGGCTGTACCGCCTGGTCGTCGTACGCGGCCGTCAGCGCGGCCACGATTGCCCGCCGGTTGGCCAGGTTCGTGAGGTCGTCGATGCTCGCCTCGCGATGACTGTCGGCCAGCACGACGACTTGCCGGAACGTCACCGCGAATCGGGCCGCGACCGCGACCAGGCTGAGCGCTGCCAGCAGCACCGCGAGCCTCGGCAGTCGCGCATCGTGGTCGACGACCAGCAGCCCCACTGCTGCGGCGGTGCACACCAGTGGGGGAACCCAGATGCCCAGTCCCGGTAGCTGACCCGACTTTTCTCGACCCGGGGCTCGCCAGCTTGCCACGGCAACGAGCATCACGGCGACGTGTGGGAGTGCATCGACCCATATGTCCACGTCGTGACCGGCAGCACTCCGGAACAGGTACACGGTGTCGGCCACCGCGAACAGCGTGAACCCCGCGACCAATAGGACCCACCGCTGCTCGGCACGCCACCCCAGCATCGCGAGCGCCCCGACTGCGAGTGTCAGCAGCAGCACATCTCCCACCGGATAGGCCAACCCGACGATCACCGTGGCGGGCGATCCGTCGGCCACCGAGTCGATCGGCCCGAATGCGAGGGCAGCCGCCAGCGCCGCGAGCGTCAGACCTGCGGTGACCGCGTCCAACCAGATCTCGGTCGGTATCCGCCGCACCCGTGTGCGCAGCAGCATCACCAACCCGGCATACACGAGTGGGTAGAACGCCAACTTCAGCGGATCGGCCACCGAGGGCGACAGGCCGCCAGTCACCCACGACGTCGCCAGTACAGCGCCCACACCCCAGCTCGTCATGCCCAGCGCGACCAGCACCCACGCCCTCTTCTCGGTCGGTACCCACCATGCGCGAGCAGCGACGAGAAGCGCGGCCGACAGGGCCAGTCCGTCGTAGAGCACCTCGTGCAGCACCACCCAACCGGATTGATCCTCCGACCCGATCGAGATCCCCAACAGGACCACACCGATCAGCAGAATTCCGAGCCTGACCGTGACGCCACACCGCGACGGGTCGGACGGCGACACCCAGTTCGCCCGAATCGACTGTGGCAGGCGATGTGCGATCGTCGCCTCCGGCACGCTGTCGCTTCCCGATACGGCCAGGGGACGCGCGTGCCGCGGTGTGTGTGCGGCCTCCCCGGGGCTGACGACGACGGGGCGGTGGGTCGGGCGGTCGACGTCGGCCAGCGCCTCGAAATCATCGGCGTCGGCCCGGTCGGGGATGTAACTGCGCAGGCAGCCGCCACCGCAGCGTTTGGCCGCATACATCGCGAGGTCGGCCTGTTTGAGCAGGCTCTCGGTCGTCGCGTCGGGGACCTCGGACGTGGCGATGGTGAGCCCGATGCTGGGGCGGATGGAAAGGACGACACCGTCGATGATGAACGGCGGGGTGAAAGCCTCGAGTACCCGATCCGCGGCAGACAGTGCATCCTCGACGCTCCCTTCGACCAGTGCCGCGAACTCGTCACCTCCGAGCCGGGCCACGGTGTCGGTGCTCCGCATGCAGCCGGTGAGTCGTTCGGCGACGCGGATCAACAACTCGTCGCCGGCGGGGTGGCCGAGGCTGTCGTTGACGGTCTTGAAATCGTCGAGATCCACACACAGCACGACGATCGGTGTCGGTTCCCGGCGCCGGCGCTGTACGGCCTGGTCGAGCCGGTCGAGAAACAACGCCCGGTTCGCCAATCCGGTCAGCCGGTCGCGAAAGGCTTGCCGGGCCACGGTGAGCAAGAGCCGTCGGTTCTCGGCCAGCACGATGAACTGCCGCGCGAGCAGGGCGACCACCAGGACGATGATCACAGCGGGAATCGGGCCGGAACCCAGGCCGGGCAGCTCCCGCTGCAGGCCGACCGCAGCAGCCAGCAGCAACGGGAGGTACGGCAACCACAATCGGGTCCGAGACGGAATCTGCAGCGGAACCGGTTCGCGCGACGGCTCGCGGGTGCTCGACAGCGCCGCCAGCCCGAATGCGGCGAAGGCCGCCACCCAGCCCAGGTCGATCACACTGCCGGTGTGATAGCTGCCCATCGCGCTCATGTACGTGAACGCGCTGGCGGACAGCGCCATCAGGACGATCCCGATGCACAGCAACCCCAGGGTCAGACGTTGCCCGGACCGGGCCCGGGCCAGCACTACTATCGCCATCGTGGCGATCACCAGGTCCGCGACGGGATACGCGAGGGACAAGACGAGAGCGACCGGTCTGTCGCTTCCCGCGCGGAACACGCTGCCCAGCACGCTCACCCACGACACCACGAACAGTGAACCGGCCACGATGATTCCGTCCAGAATCAGCCGGGTGCGGGATTGCCCGCCGTCACCCGCCGGGAACAGCAGCAGCGCTGCGCCCGCGCCGACCGGAAACAGCAGGAAGGCCGCGTCCGCCGGCGAGGGGAACGGGATCTGATCGAGCCCCTGCCACACCTCGTAGTAGCACCAGATGGCTTCGCCCACCGACCAGGCCGCGAGCCCACCGGCCAGCGCCAGCCAACTGTGGCGGCGGCCGCCCCGTCCTCTCCATGCCGCCCACGCGGCACACCCGGTCGCGACGAGAGCGAACACCAGCAAGCCCACGCCGACGACCACCGTGGCCGCGAACGCCCGGTCCCACCCTTGCCACCGAGCCAGCGCGAACAGCAACGCCGGCACCGCAATCGTCACTGCGACCAGCCACAGCACGTCGCTCCACAGGACGGCCTTCACATTCGACGACGTCCCCATGCGTTCGGCTGTCCGATGTTCCATCGCCACCATCCGAACTGCCGTCTGAGGCACCTGCGCATACATTCGTTCATTGCGTTATCGGATTCAAAGTTTCCAGACGACCCTATTTACACGATCTATATACTGTAATACAGCCTTATACATACTTAAAGTATGTTATGCCGTCGCGCACCAAGAGGCGACACCCGGGGTCGGAGGGACACGAAGCGCTCAGCGAGGGCGGCCGAATTCTGTGCGCGGTCAGCGGCCGACGAGTTTCCCGATCAATCGTGGGAGCGGCCGCCGGAACTTCGGACAGTCGCACATCGCACAGGACGTGCCCTTGCGGTAATGCTCGTGAGCGGCGAATGGGTGGCCGCAGCGGCACTCGGAGTTCGACACGGCCATGAAGTTGATTCTATTCACACGCCGAATTCGCCGGTCCCTGACGTCACTGGGAGAACCTCACCCAGTCCACCAGCATGGTGGCGGGAAAGCGTGTGGACGGCGTGACCGGGCCGGGCCAGTTTCCGCCTACGGCCACATCCAGCAGTAGGTACGCGGGGGCGTCGAACACCCAGCGTTCCTCGGGTCGGAGATCCGCCGTGGTGACAGTACCGACGATGTTCCCGTCGATCCCCACCGAGATGCGGCCGGGTGCCTTGATCAGCGCATAGTCGTGGAAACCTGCGCTGAGATTCGCGCCGATCGCGCCATCCGTCGAGCGCTCCCAGTGACCGCCGCCGACGGTGGGGCCGTGTACTCCCGCGTGATATCGCGAACCGTCCCCGATCACTTCGAGGATGTCGATCTCTCCGCAGACGGGCCACCCGACGCTGTTGATATTGCTTCCCAGTGTCCAGAACGCCGGATGGATCCCCGGGCCGGACGGCACCTGCATCCGTGCCTCGATCACGCCGTACGTGAAGTCGAATTTTCCACGGGTCACGAGCCGAGCCGAGGTGAAGCCGCCACCGTTTCTGCGCGCCTCGACGACGAGACGACCGTTGCCGTCGAGTCGCGAATTCTGGCGGGAATCGGTGTACACCTGTTTCTCGTTGTTGCCCCACCCGCCGCCCCCGAGGTCGTAACCCCAGAACTGTGGACTGGGTGCAGCATTTGCGGGTCCGTCGAACTCGTCGCTGCCGATCACGGTGTACCCGGGATAGGCGGTCCGGGCGCCTCCGGCGACGGGAACGGCGACGGCCACAGCTGGGGTGAGGGATAGCGCGCACAGCGCCACCGAGCACGTCAACGCCATGTCGAACATGGCCGAGCGCATCCGCTGCATGTGCCGATGCTAAGCGCCCGCCTCGACCGTTCGTGACCGAATACGCCAGGTAGCCGTTACCTCCGCGGCCCCGTGTAACGGAAAATGGTGCTGTCGACGTCCTGCGCGGACACGGACCAGTCGGGGCTGGAACGCAATTGGTCCTCGAAGTTGTCGACCGATCCGTCCGGTAGATAACCGTAGTAGCGGATGGCGGCAGTGCCCTGCGTGTTGAACACGAGATACGTGTCGCCTTCGCGTTCCGCCGCATCCGCGGTGAGCATCTCGATCTGGCCGCCGTGCGGGAAGCCCTCCAACAAGGCCGGCGGCAAGGCCAGCAGGGGTTGATCGAAATCCTTGTCGACGACGGCGAACTTGATGTAGTCGGCGCTGACACGAGTGGGGAGACCCGCGGGATAGAGGGACATGATCGTCGCCGGTGGCTGTTCGTTCGCGAGGATGTCCTCCGCGAACGTCACCTGGGACTGATAGCCGACGACCAGCGACCACAGCCCGTAATACCCTTGCAGGCCGGCAAACGTCACGTATGCCAGTCCGCTCGCGAGTCCGACGGGGACGACTGCGCGGAGCAATCCGGACCGGAACCTGATCGTGAGCGCGTCCACGAGAATCGGTGCGATGAGGATCGCGCAGCCGGGGACGGCATAGAGGTAGACCCGGAAGATCGCCTCACCACCGTAGCTCTGACCCGCCAGCAGGGCGAACGAACTGAACGCCATGACGGTCGCGACCCAGGCGGGACGTTTGCTGCGCCAGAGGAGGATCGCGCAGACCACGGCGAGCAGGATGATGCCCGCGGACAGGGAACGGCACACGGCAGAGGTGAAGATCTTCCCCAACGTGCCGACCGCGGTCACGTTGCTGGCGGCGTTGTCGACCGGGTTGAAACCGGACAGCAGCCCGTACGGTGCCACGATGTCCAGCCGCGGCACGAGATAGGCGACGAGGATCGCGAAGTAGGGCACGGGAAGCCACCACGGTCGGATCTTCCGCGTCACTGCCAGGGCCGCCGTCACACCGAACAGCCAGTAGGGGGTCAGCTGGTGGGTGGGTACCAGCGCAGCGAAGACGAGGATCGACAGGTACGCCGCGGATCGGTGCTCCGTCGACACGACGAGCAGTGCCACCACACCCAGCGCCATGACGAGTGCGATGGCCTGCGGCGAGAAGTAGTCCTGCCCCACCCAGTTGGCGAGTTCCGCGACCATCGCAGCTGTCAGTGCCACCCGCATGTCGAACCCGAGGAGCCGGGCGATCGCGGCGATCACGACCGCCAGCAACACGTGGATCACCGGCGCGAACCAGTGGGCGATGGACATCATGTCTGCCGACGTGATGTCACCGAACCACGCGAATGCGGTGAAGAAACCCGGCCACTCACCGTAGATGTCGACGCCCTTGGGCGGCAGTGTCTGGAACTGCTGGATGTAGTCGACCACGCCGAGGTGCTTGTACGTCCACCCGTAGATGGGCACGTCGGTGACGAGTGTCGGGGTGAGCCGTTCCACCACGATCACACCGAGCAGGGCCGTGGCCGCGGTCCCGACCGCCCCCGCGCGGAGCGCCCAGACGAACGCGCCGAGCATCATCAGCGCGCACACCACCAGGCCGGGCCCGCTTCCGACGAACAACAGGCCGAACTGTGAGTACCCGGTGGTGCCGAGCCCGGCGAGCACCACCCCCCAGAGAGCCAGGGCCACGACGACGAGGATCAGGGGTCGATTGACGCGGGCGGCGTGACCCCAGTGCGACAGACGAAACCACACCTGCTGCAGGGTGACCGCGCGAACCGAGTCGGCGCCGGTGTCGTGCCACCGATGCCGCAGCGCGGACGCGATGACGGCCAGGACCATCACCAGCAGCAGACCGATGGCGGGCCAGCGGTAGAACCAAGCCAGGACGGTGGTGGCGGCGGTCACCACGGACAGCCCGAGGACGGGGACGGCCGCGACGGCTGCGGCGACCGGTATCCGCAGCCACGTCACGATCGCGAGACCAGGGCCGCTCAGTACGAACACCGTCAGGAGTACGGCGCTGACCGGCGACGGAAGCGGCGCAAGGGATGTCAGTCCCGCGACCGCCGACGCCAACGCGGCGACGTCGTAGTACCGGGACAGCTCCGGAGCCGTCCTGTTCACGCGCTCCGCAGTGAGGAGATCACTCATCGGTCACCTTCACCCAATCGACGAGCATCGTCGCCGGAAACGTCGTGTCGGCTCCGACGTCACCCGGCCACCGTCCGCCGACGGCGACGTTCAGCAACAGGGAGAACGGTTTGTCGAACACCCACTCCTGCCCCGGGTCCAGATCCGCACGCGAGAACTCGCCCGTCACACCGTCGTCGATGCCGAACGTGATCCGGTCCGCCGACCGTTCCACCCAGTAGTCGTGAAAACCGTCCGACACGTCGTTGCTGCCTTCGACGTTCAGATACCAGGGTGTGCCGTCCGCGGACGGGCCGTGCAGCGCACTGTGATAGAACGACGCGTCGTTGATCGTCTCGATCACGTCGATCTCTCCCGACTGCGGCCAGCCCACGCGGTTGACGTCCGTGCCCATCAACCAGAACGCCGGATGCAGGCCCTGTCCCTTCGGCATCTTGATGCGGGCCTCGGCACGTCCGTACTGGAAGGCGAAGCGGTCGAGGGTGACCAGCCTGGCTGACGTGTAGCCCGATCCGTCGCGGCGGGCTTCGATCACGAGGTTGCCCTCGCCGTCGAGCCGGGAATTGGCGGGATCGTCCGTGTAGACCTGCGCCTCGTCGTTTCCCCAGCCTCCGCCCCCGACCGCGTGGCCCCAGTAGCGGGAGTCGGGTGAGGTTCCGGCGGCCCCGACGAAATCGTCGAACATGAGCACCGACTCGCCCTTCCCGGATGCCTGCGCGACATCGCTCGACGCATACCACCCGGTGGCGCCGACGCAGGCGAGCGCGAGGAACACCGCAGCCGACGACACTGCACGGGTCCTGCGTGGACGGTTCAGCTGCCTATGCACCGGCTTTGTCTCCGACCCGGACGTCAGCCGAACGCCGAACCGACTGCAGCTGTGTCACGAGGTGGACGCACACGACGAACCCGAGGATCGCCGAGTACGCCGCGACCCGTTCGATACCACCGACGCCGAGACCGAGGTCCCAGGAGTAGGTGAAACAGAAGTACCCCACCAGACCGATCACCCCCAGCGCGAGGGCGACGTACGTTGCCGGACCCGACCTGTGGGGCCATACGGTGAGCGCCGTCGTCAGTGTGAAGAGACTGCCGAAGATGAGGAACAGCGTGGCACCGAGCGAATGCACCTCCCAGTGCGTGTTCGACGGCGCCAGACCGACCACTACTCCGCCGATTCCGGCTACGACGAGGAATACCACCGGAACGAGCGGGAGCACCCGCTCGACGCGGTACCAGAGGACGGCGCCGACGACATATGCGACGCCGACCATGACGAACGCCGCGTCCATCAACAGCGACGTCCTGCTACACGGCGCCGTGCCGTCGGTGCCGCAGAACGGGACGCCGAGGTCGCTGATGAAGTTGGCGGAATAGCTGTAGTGACCGCGCCAGGTTCCGGCGACGAGGAATTCGACGACGAAGAACTGCAGCACGGCGACGGTGAGGTACAGCGGAGTTCGCTTCGAAGTCTCCAGGACGTGTGATGGCATGGCTAGACAATCCTTCGAGACAGGAGAGACAGTGGATCACACAGGGCGTCCGCAAGTGCGTCGCGGACGAGTTCAGGGTCGAACACGTTGTCGTGCAGGGACGCCGACACGTCGAGTTCGGGACCGCGGCGCACCGAGGTGAAGACGATCGACGCCGGATCGGCCGGTTCGCTCAGCGCGGTGACGATCCGCCGGCCGGGCTCGTCGGTCCAGTCGAGATCGGCCAGCATCGCCGCCTCGCCCATGTCGGAGTACACGAGTCTCGCCCGGGGTGTCGCCGCGACGTGGGTGGCCGCGGTGTGCGCCGTGCCGGCACGCACCCGCCTACGGAACTTGGCGATGCTGAGTGCGAGCGAGGCGAGCGGCCTGCCCGACGCGGTGGCCTGCGCGATCGCCGCACTCATCTCTGCGGCATCACCGGGGTCGGACAGTGCGAATCGCACTCCGGCAGCGAAATTTCCGTTCACCGTCGCACCGTCCGGAAGGTAACGGCGGCAGTCGAAAAGGACGTCGACCCTGTCTTCGATCTTCAGGCCACGACTGCGTATCGCCCGCGCGACGGCCGCAAACAGCAATGACGACACCGACGCCCCGGGCAGATACCGATCCCGCCAACGACGGAGTTCCGCGATGGTTCCGGACACTGCGGACGCGACGACCGCAGTGGGCGCTCTGCCCCAGGGTACGACCTCGACGGGACAGGAATCGTGTGCGGTGGAGGGCCGGGATTCGAGGAGCTGAGCGACACGGGCGGGGGACGACGCGAACGCCCGGGTCAGGGCGCGTGCGAGCGGCAGTGCGCTGTCGCGTGTCCGGGCCCATTCGGGGACCGGCGTCCCGCTGCGTCCGCCGGCGACAGCACGGACGAGTGACAGTGCGAGCCTTCCGTCACCGAGTCCGTGCGAGATGTCGAGGAGGAGAAAGTCACCCGCGACCGCGACGTTCAGCGGGTACACGGATGCACCCGCGCGCGCCAGCCCGGTCAGCAACCGAGGCACGTCCTCCCGGGTGCACGGCCCCAATTGCTGGACGTTCCCGAGGAAGTCCTGCGGTCGGTGCTCCCACCGGCGTGACTCGGTGGTCGGGACGAGCCCGATCGGAGTGTGACGTCCACCGGCGTGCGCGAGCACGGTCAGCGTGTCCCGGATCTCGCCGATGCGGGGCAGGCGGACGGGACCGATTGCGGTGATCATCCGGCTGCCGCTGCGCATCAGGTCGCGGGAACTCGCTCTATCCGTCGACATCGGACACCTGCCACATCGGTTTCTGGTTCGCGCTCTTCTTCGCCAGCCACCGCTCCCACTTGGCGCGGTTCTGGAGTCGGCGGAGCCAGGAGATGAGCGGTCCGGCGAGGATCACGGCGGTCAGTGTTTCGGCGGCGAGATACGCCCAGCCCACCCCCGCGACGCCGATCGACGCGCTGAAGACCAGGCTGCCGACGATGATCACCACCGTGGCCAGGCACTGGGTGACGACTGCGAGGGTGAGCCGCCGGTACACCCGTGCGAGACCGTCGTAGACGGCGCCGATGACGGCGAGGGGCACGAAGACCGCGGCGAGATGGAGCAGCGGCGTTCCTTCCGCACGGTATTCCGCCCCGATGACTCCGAGCGCGGGCGGCGCGACGAAGGCCAGCCCGAATCCGCCCACCACCGCGATCACGGCAATGGTGCGGACGAACCGGCGGGACAGGCTGACGATCTTGTCCGGATGCGCGGCGGCCTCGGCCACGAACGGGCCCACCATGAGGTTCACCATGATGTAGAGGGCGCTGACGATCGACCACGTCACCGCGAAGTAAGCGTTCGCCGCGGTGCCGACCCGGGTGACAACGATCAGCGGGACGACGAGCGGGGCAATGGCCCCCAGGGCCGAAATGCCGTACGAGGAACCGAAGTACACCCCGAGTTCCTTGTTGGAAGGCAGCGCGGGTACCTGCCGGTATCGCGGGTCGGACCGGATGCGCAGCCCCATCGACGTCAGCAGAACCACAACGGCGACCGCCGCGGTGACCCCCCAGGACGCGACGATGGCGAGCGCCGACCCGGACGCCGCGAGCACCACGACCGCCAGCAGTTTGGCCAGCGCGTGGAAGACGTTCTTCGACGCCGCCCAGCGGGCCACGCCCAGACCGGAGACGGTCTGGTCCTGCAGCGCGAAGAGCGCGAGGACGACGACGAACACCGGATAGATCGCGATTTCCAAGTTGTTTTCGAACAGCGTGTCCCGCGGACCGAGGACGATGAGCCCGACAGCCGACACGAAGGCCAGCGTGGCCACGGCGGCGAAACCCTTGACCAGCAACGGTCCCGCGCGGTGGCCCGCCACCGGCAGGAAGCGCTCGAACATCGAGCCGAGGCTGAGATTCGAGAGCGTCGACAGCATGATCGCCGTCGAGATGAGAGCGGACGCCACGCCCACCTGATCAGCGGGGAACAACCGCGCAGCCGCGCCCCAGAAGGCGAGGCCGAGGACACCGGTGACGACACTCGACAGCATGAGTGCCATCGAGTTGAGCTGCAGATTCCGCCCCGCAGAGCGCGGTGGCTGCTCGGCACGGTGTCTGGCGCGTAGTTGCGACTGCGTCGCTGTCAGGGATCCCATGACTACCCGACCAACGCCGACCGGGAATCGTCACGGGCGTCGTCGACACGGCCCACGGTCAGTTCACCGAGCGCAGTGGCGAGGACGTCCCGGAGAACCCTGTCGCGCAGGGCGGTGCTGTACAGCGAGTGGTCACCGGACGGGTAGGTGACCAGACGTCCGTTCCAGCCGGCACCCCGCAGCCGGCGAAGGCTGCGCTCGCCGTGGTTCTCGACGAACGCCGCGTAATCGACCGGTGAGAGGAGGACGGTAGCGTGCACGCCGCGCTCGTGAAGCGGAGCGAGCATGACTTCCGGCACCTGCAGCAGCCCGGCCCGGCCCAGCCACAACCAGCCGCGGTAGGGCAACCACACCCGCAGGTATTTCTTCGCCGTCGCCGCGTGCCGGTGGAGCAGCGCGAGCGCTGCCCCCTTCAGGGACCTCCGGTCGGCGTCCATCGTGGACTGCTTCACGAACGCCTTCCGGGTGATTGTCCAGTCCGCCATGTTGACCAGGACCACTGCCCGGACGGGGTGCCGGATGGCGGCGTAGCTCGAATTCCATGCCCCCGAGCACATCCCGGCGAGCACAACCGATCCGGGCGGCGCACCGCTGACGGAGATGATGTCGACGGCGTCGTCCCGGGATTCGTCCGTGTAGATGGTGGTGCATTCGCCGTGCTGCACCAGACCGGTGTCGCCGGTGCCGCGACGATCGAAGCGGACGCTGACGATCCCGTGGGCCGCCAGCTCGCGCGCGGTCTCGGCCCACAGCCGGACCGGTCCCACACGGTGCTCGTTGGCGGTTCCGTGGAAGATCACCGTCGGTCCCGCAGGGCTGTGCGTCGCACCCTGTTCGGCCGCGACGGACGTACGGATCGTGAAGAGTTCGGCCGCTCCCGCGAACTCCAGTGTCTCGATGACCTGCCTGCCGTCGACGGTGCGATCCACCACGGCGGTGGGGCGGAGATCGAGTGCGGCACCGGTGTGGTGGTCGCCGAAGGATGCGGACATCCATGCCGCGATCCGGTCGATGTCGCCGAACGGGTGCCGGACCACGAAGTCCGCCGGCTCGAGGAATGATTCGTAGTCGTGGACGGTGACGGTCTCGGCGTTCCAGGCGGCAACGGCCTCACGCGTCGCGACGGAATCGACCTCACTGTCCCGCACCGCCATCAGGACCTTCGCGCCCGACGGCGGGGTCGCGGCACGCAGAGACATCGCCGACAGGGCCGACGCCGCGGCCGGTGCGAGCACCGCACCGATGAGCGTCACTCGCGGATCGTCCGTGTCCTCGGGACCGACCACCATCTGGTGGAGCGCGGTCTGCTTGCGCAGGTAGGCGCGGCCACGAACCACAGGATCCCACAAGGCCACGGCCCGCACCGGACCGCACACCGCGGCGACCTGTGCGGCGAGCAGGGCGCCGACCCGGAGGCCGACCAACCCGATGTCCGTGATGCCGGAGCTGCGCACGTAGTCGACCGCTCTCCGGATGCTGTCGAGCCACCCCGCGACCGCGTCGGAATCGTCCTGGGCGCCGGACGAGTCGCCGGTGCCGCGGTAGTCGAACCGCAACACCAGCAGCCCTCGAGCGCGTAATTGCTGGGCGAGATACACCATTCCGCGATACGAGTCGACCTGTTCCTTGCCGATCGGCGGGCAGAGGACGACGGCACCGCGGCAGCGGCCGTCGGCAGGACGATCGACGACGGCGAACAGCGGTGCGTCGTCCGGTCCGAACCAGGTGGCGAACCGGGTGCCGTCGGCGCGGCCGCCGAGCGGCTCGGTGCCTACGAGATCAGGATGGGCCGTCATGAGTCACCCCTCTCATCGGCGCCGGATCCCGGCCCTCGACGCGGGCCTTCAGATAGGCGAACGGTCCGCGTGCGATGGACCGGAGCTCGGTGGCCCCGATCCCCTCGGGAAGGTGGTCGGCGAGACGGTCCGGAGGCGTGGCGACGTGGGACATCTTCCGCGACAGACGGAGAAACGTGGGCGCCTGCCGCACCGCGATACGCACCGCGAGCCACGCGGTGCGTGGATGGACGGCGATCTTGGCCAGCCAGGCGCCGAGTCCGAGTCCGTAGCCGCGCGCCTGGACGGCGAGCGCCTCGTTGTCCTCGCGGTGCCGATGCCACACGACCGCCCCGGGTCGGTACGCCAGTTGCCGCCCGGAGTGCAGCACGCGGAAGAACATGTCGAGGTCTTCGCCGCCGTCGGTGGGGGCTCCCGCCCCGAGTGCCTCGTCGAAACCGCCGAGCGCGTACACGGCCTGCCGGTCGACGGCGAAATTCGCGCCGGTGCCGTAGATCCCGACCTGGAAGGGGAAGAGCGGCACGTCGGCGGGCGGGTGCGCGAGGTCGAACAGCCGTGGGACACAGGAACTTGCCCACCCCACCCGCTGATCGAAGTACGCCTGCGCGGGTGTGCGGATCTCACCGCTCGGGACGATCCCGCATACGCACGCCACCGCGTTCCCTGCACCGAAGCCGGCCACGAGTTCGGTGAGCCAGTGCGGGTCGACCACGACGTCGTCGTCGGTGAACGCGATGATCTCGGTGTTCGCCGCGCGGACTCCCGCATTGCGCGCCCGGGACAGTCCGGGCCGGGGCTCGGTCACGACGCGCACGCGGGGGTCACCGAGTTCGGCGACATACCGCTGGGTGGCATCCGTGCGGGATGCGTTGTCGACCACGATCACCTCGTAGCCGGGATGGTCGAGCGACAGGATCGATTGCAGGGCGTCCTTCAGGCTGTCGACCCGGTCGCGGGTACACACCACGACGGTGACGGACGGGCCGGATGCTTCGGTGTCGACGACGCTGTCGGCCACCGCCACCGGCACGAGCCCGTCCAGTGCGTGCCGCAGTGCGGCGGTCTCGAGCCTGCCGTCCTCGATGTCCACCTCGACGAATCCCAGCAGGGTGCGATCTTCTCGCACGAGCAGCCGGGCGCGCCGATAACCCTCGGCTCGGTCCAGCCGGTATTCGGTGTCTTCCCGGACAGGTCCACGTAGTTCGCCGACCCAGACGGCGCCGTCCCACGTCGGCGGGTGATCGCTCTCGAGAGCCGGCGCCAGGTCGATCCGGCGATCGAGTGTTCCAGTCATGCCGTCACCCGCTTCGATCGCAGACCGACGAGACCTCGGACGTATCCGGCTGCGGTCACCGTGAACCCCGCGACCACGGCACCCGCTCGGAACAGTCCGCCGTGCCGAGGGGACGCGATCCCCGCGACGACGGCTCGTGGGAGTACACGTGCGGTGTACGCCCGTTCGCTGCTGAGCGCGTCGCCGGCCCCGACGAGATCGGAGACCAGTGCTTTCGACACGCCCTCGTGGAAGCAGCGCGAGAGGAAGTAGCGGAATGTGGTGCGGTCGTCACTGACGCGGTGCACCACCCTCATCGCGGGGTCGAACAGCAATTGCGCGGTGGGCTTGTGAGTTCGGATCCGGATGCAGAGTTCGGTCTCCTCGCACCCGACCGGCGTCGTCCCGACCCTGCCGATTCCGTCACTGAACCCGTCGACGGTGTCGAAGACCGTGCGCCGCAGAGACATGTTGCAGCCGATGAAGTTCCGCACCGGTTCGATGCGCGTCGGCTGGCCGACGTAGCTGCAGCCGACCACCCAGTCGAACTCGGCGGGCATCCACACGGGGCGGTCGGCCGGCCACGCCGGGCTGGCGAATCCGCCGACACCGAGCACGTCGGGATCGGAATAGTGGGCGGCGGACACGCGATACCAGTCAGGCTCGGCGCGGGCATCGTCGTCGAGGAACGCGATCATGTCGCCCCTCGACGCGCGGACGCCGGTATTGCGGGCGCCGGACAGGCCCTTCGACTCGGAATTGCGTAGCACGGTCACACGAGGTTCCGCTGCGAAGTGCCGTTCGGCACGGGAGAACAACTCCTCCGAATGATCGATCACCAGCAGAACCTCGAGGACCGGCACACTCTGGGCGAGGACCGAGTCGACCGCCGCGCACAGGTCGCTCCACCGTTCGGTGGTGTAGGCGCAGATGACGACGGAGCAGGACACGAGCGTGGACACCGTCATGGCCGCTCAGCCCTGCGGGACGGGCGCCGGGGACAGGTGCGTTGCGGTCGTGCGCTGTTCGCTCCTGATGGTGCGCAACACACGAAGTCCGTCCCGCACTGCGTTCAGGTTGCTCTCGCCGTGGATGCGATCCTGCTCGAAACTCGGGACCTCGGTGATCTTCAGGCCCGCGTTGGCGACCCGCACGTTGATGAGGGTCTCGATCTCGAACCCGTCGCCCCACTGCGCCTCGGCCGCCTCTACCGCGGGCAATGCCATCACCGGGACGTGGTGGCGCCAGAATGCGTTGTAGCCGTAGCACAAGTCGCTGAACGCTGCCCCGAACTTGAGGTTGACGATTGCGTTCAACGCCTTGTTTCCGAGCTTTCGACCGAAGGTGATGTCCGAGCTGCCGCCGCCGTCTGCGAAGCGGGTTCCCTTCGCGAAGTCCGCGCCGGCCACGAGGGCACCGACGAACAACGGGATCTCTGCCGGGTCGGTGGAGCCGTCGGCGTCGATCATCACGATGATGTCGGACGTCGCGACACGGAATCCGCAGGCCAGGGCGTTGCCCTTGCCCTTGCGACTCTGCGTCACGAACTTCGCGTCCGGCCACAGGCTCCGCGCCACATCGACGGTGTCGTCGACTGAATGGCCGTCCACGAAGACGATTTCGTCGATGTCTGCCGGCATGCGCGCGGCGACATGAGGAAGGTTCTTGGCTTCGTTCATCGCGGGCACGACGACGGTGACCGTCGGGCGGCCGGGCGCGCGGTCGGCGGCGCCGGTCTCGTCGATGTCGTGCGCGTCTGTCTCGTCGGAAGGTTCCAGGCGGTCAGGCGTGTACAGGCTCATGTGTCCGTCTCTCATCGTCGGGCAATCGACTCGGCCCGGAAGCGTCACTATGTGTGGTCCCCTGTGGGTATCGGCCCTCGCCCGACCGGGAGCTCGGATACCCACCACGTGCAGTGCGCGAAGACCATAAACACCCGAGCAGAAGGACTTCGCAGTACTTCGAAACGCGTATTTGCAACCAACTGGTCTTCTATGCGCGCTTTAAACTACCTCAGGTTTGTTTTTCGTGCACTACGGACACGGGAGTGATTCATCCCTCAGTTACATTTTGGCAAACCCGAGCGATAACGCCGACCGCCCCGGTATCAGGACGTCCAGTACCCGAGCCAGTCCGCGGGGGCGAGTTCGGTCTTCCCCGCCGCGCGCGCAGCATCCTCGGCCGCGCGGACACGGGCGATCAGGTCGTGCGTCGCCGCCTGCAGCCTCGACTCGGCAGCGACCACCGCCGCGCTGTCCGCCGTGATCTCCGCGGGCACCAGCTCGGGCGGCAGGCCAGCCTTGCTCGCGCGGGCGATGACCTTCGCCGCGAGGGATGCCGCGGGCTGACTCATCGCGACCCCGTCGAGGCAGGAGCTGCGGGCCTTTTCCGCCGCCTTCCGGATCTCCCAGGCCCGTTCCTGCTCGGCGATGTCGATCGGGCCGACGACGTCCTCACCGAGGTGGGGGCTGCGGTGCACGAGTTTGGCGACCAGGGTCGCGGCCACGTCGTCGACGTCGAAATTGCCCGACGCCGAGGCGATGCGCGAATGGAACAGGACCTGCAGCAGCAGATCCCCGAGCTCTTCACGCAGGTCTCCGGGCTCGGCGGACTCGATCGCGTCGAGAACCTCGTACGTCTCCTCGACGAGGTAGTGCGACAACGTCCGGTGTGTCTGCGTCACTTCCCAGCCGCCGTAGCTCCACAACCGGTCCATCACCTCGGCGGCCTCGACGAGGTTGTCGCCCGGGACCTTCGGTGCCGCGATGATCCGGGACCCCGACGCGACCCACTCGCGCACGGTGGGATGGTCGGGATCGGTACTGATCAGGACAGCGGCGCCGGGTGCGGCGGACAGCAGCGTCCGCACGGACTCGGGCACCTCGTCGGTGAACGCCACTCCGCCACCGACCACCCCGACGGCTTCCATCGGGATCGTCGTGGGCCGCAACGGGTCGAGCAGGACCACCGTCATCGGGTCAGGCCTCCATCACCACGGCCCCGGCGGCCTTGCCGTCCAGTGCGAGCACTAAGTCCGCGATGTACTGCAGCAACTCCACGTCGCGCACCCGCTCGGCGCCGATCCCGCCCGAACCCGCCCGGGGCAGCGGCAACTGCACCATGCCGGTGGTGGCGCGGTACTGCGCACTCGGGTAGATCCGCTTGAGACGCAGCTGCTTCGAGTCGGGCAGGGCCATCGGCGCGATCTTCAGCTGCGTTCCGACGACGGCGATCTCCTCGAGGCCGTATTCGCGGGCCAGCAGGCGCAGCTTGGCCACTGAGACCAGTCGGCGAACCTCCTCGGGGAGGGGGCCGTACCGGTCGACGAGTTCGTCCACGACGGCGGTGATGCCGTCGAGTTCGGTGGCGGCCGCGAGCTTTCGGTACCCCTCGAGCCGGAGACGGTCGCTGGTGACGTAGTCCGGGGGGATGTGCGCGTCGACGGGAAGGTCGATCCGGACTTCCTTCGGGGCGTCCTCCGTCGTGATCGGCTTGCCGTCGGCCGCCGCCCGGAAGGCCTCGACCGCCTCCCCCACCAGCCGCACGTACAGGTCGAACCCGACTCCTGCCACGTGACCGGACTGCTCGGCGCCCAGCACGTTTCCGGCGCCACGGATCTCGAGGTCCTTCATCGCGACCGCCATGCCCGCGCCGAGGTCGGAGTTCTGCGAAATGGTCGCCAGGCGGTCGTAGGCCGTCTCGGTGAGCGGCTTCTCCGGCGGGTACAGGAAGTACGCGTAGCCGCGTTCCCGGCTACGCCCGACGCGACCGCGCAACTGGTGCAGCTGCGACAGGCCCAGCGAATCGGCGCGTTCGACGATGAGCGTGTTGGCGTTGGAGATGTCGAGGCCGGTCTCGATGATGGTGGTGCACACCAGCACGTCGTAGTCCCGCTCCCAGAAGCCCTGCACGGTCCGCTCCAGCGTGTCCTCGTTCATCTGGCCGTGCGCGACGACGACGCGCGCCTCGGGGACGAGGTCGCGGATCCGCTGGGCGGCCTTGTCGATCGAGCTGACCCGGTTGTGGACGTAGAACACCTGTCCGTCGCGGAGCAGTTCGCGTCGGATGGCGGCGGCCACCTGCTTGTCGGCGTACGCGCCGACGTACGTGAGGATGGGGTGCCGCTCCTCCGGCGGCGTGAGGATCGTGGACATCTCGCGGATGCCCGCCATGCTCATCTCCAGCGTTCGCGGGATCGGCGTGGCCGACATGGTGAGAACGTCCACGTGGGTGCGCAGCGCCTTGATGTGTTCCTTGTGTTCCACACCGAAGCGCTGTTCCTCGTCGACGACGACGAGGCCCAGGTCCTTCCACCGGATCCCGGTCTGCAGCAGCCGGTGCGTGCCGACGACGACGTCGATCTCGCCGTCGGCCATGCCGGCGACGATCTCCTTGGAGTCCCCGGCATCCGTGAACCGGGACAGCCCACGCACCTTGACCGGGAACGCCGCCATCCGCTCGGTGAACGTCTGCAGGTGCTGCTGGGCGAGCAGCGTCGTCGGCACCAGGACCGCCACCTGCTTGCCGTCCTGCACGGCCTTGAACGCCGCCCGCACCGCGATCTCCGTCTTGCCGTAGCCGACGTCGCCGATGACGACGCGGTCCATCGGGACGGCCTTCTCCATGTCGGCCTTGACCTCGCTGATGACCGTCAGCTGGTCGTGGGTCTCGGTGAACGCGAACGCGTCCTCCATCTCCTTCTGCCACGGGGTGTCCGGGCCGAACGCATGACCGGGTGCGGCCTGCCGCGCCGCATACAGCTGGACGAGTTCACCGGCGATCTCACGAACCGCCTTGCGCGCCTTGCGTTTGGTGTTGGCCCAGTCGGAACCGCCGAGCTTGCTGAGTGCGGGCAGTTCGCCGCCGACGTACCGCGACAGCTGGTCGAGGGACTCCATCGGGACGAACAGCCGGTCGCCCGGGTGGCCGCGCTTGCTGGCGGCGTATTCGATCACGAGGTATTCGCGCCGCGCGCCACCGATAGTCCGTTCGACCATCTCGACGAATCGTCCGATGCCGTGCTGGTCGTGCACCACCATGTCGCCGGCCGTCAGGGCGAGCGGGTCCACCTGGTTGCGGCGCTTGGCGGGCAGCCGCTTGCCGTCGCCGACCGCGGCCACCCGGTTGCCGGTGAGATCGGACTCCGTGACGACGACGAGTCCGGGGGTGGTGTCGCCGCCGGGGAAGACCAGGCCGTCGTGCAGCGATCCGCGCAGCACCCCGACCTGACCGCGGGCGGGCTCCGAACCGGGTGCGAGTTCCGCCGCGGGCACCTCGGCCTCGCGGAGGCGCTCGAGCACACGATGCGCGGTACCGGCGCCTGCGACCACGATGACTGCCCGGCCGCCCGTGCTGACATGGGCGCGCAGGCTCACGAACAGTTCGGACAGCAGCTCGTCGGAACCGCGGACCTGCGGTGCAGGGGTGACCGCCAGCTCCAGCTCCTCGCCGCTGCCGGACGCGAGCGGGCTCAGCGTCCACCACGGCAGACCGGCGGCCTCCGCGGATTCGCGGACCTGGCTGAGCGAGCGGTAGGCGGAGGCGCCGAGGTCGATGCCGTCGCCCTTCAGCACCGACGTGTCGAGCGGGGCGGCGCCGCCGATCGAGGCCGCCGTCCACGACGCCTCGAGGAACTCCTGACCGGTGCGCACCAGGTCGGTGGCGCGTGTCCGGATCTTCTCCGGATCGCACAGCAGCACGTGCGCGCTTTCGGGCAGCACGTCGGTGAGCAGTTGCAGCTGCCCCGGCCGCAGCACGGGCAGCAGTGCCTCCATGCCCTCGACCGGGATGCCTGCCGACATCTTGTCGAGCATCTCGACGAGCGCGGCGTCGGCCTGGTTGTCGACCGCGAGCTGCGCGGCCCTGTCGCGGACGTCCTCGGTGAGGAGCAGTTCGCGGCACGGCGGCGCAATGACGGCGTCGATGTCGAGTTCGGCGAGCGACCTCTGGTCGGCGACGGAGAACGCGCGCAACTCGGTGACCTCGTCGCCCCAGAACTCGACGCGCACCGGATGATCCGCGGTGGGCGAGAACAGGTCCAGGATGCCGCCGCGGACGGCGAACTCGCCGCGCTTGCCGACCATGTCGACGCGCGTGTACGCCATTTCGACGAGCCGCTGGATCAGCCCGTCGAAGTCGTGCTCCACCCCCACCCGCAGCGTGACGGGTTCGATCTCGCCGAGACCGGGTGCCATGGGCTGCACCAGTGAACGGACGGTGGTGACGACGACCTGGAGCGGCGCCCCGTACGAGCGGTCGTCGGGCCGCGCGAGCCTGCGGAGCACCTCCACCCGGCGACCGACCGTGTCGGCGCTCGGCGACAGCCGTTCGTGCGGCAACGTCTCCCACGACGGGAACTGCGCCACGGCGTCGCCGATCATCTCCTGCAGTTCGGCAGTGAGGTCGTCGGCCTCGCGACCGGTCGCGGTGACCAGAAGCAGGTGGGTGCGCTCGGCGAGGGCCGCGGCCACGAACGGCCGGGCGGGTGCGGGTGCGACGATGTCGAGGTGATGCCGCCCGAGGGCCTCGGTCACCTGCGCGACGACGGCGTCGCCCAGCGCGATCTTCGCCAGTCCGGCGAGCGGGGTGTCGGACGAGGGCTCGGCAGCGATGAGCGGGGAAGACAACGACGCACTCCTGAGCAGTGATGACGAACTGCCGGCGAACAGCTCGGGCCGGGACGAGCGGCCAGTTGCGGACTGAGCCAGCCTAGTCGATATCGCACATCGACGAACCGGGGTCCGGATCAGGTGGCGGCCCGCACCACCGGGGCGACGCTCACCGAGTTCAGCGCCCGCACCTGCCCGGTCACCGACTCCGCCGTCCCGGTCCTGCGCACCGGCACGATCCGGGTGCCGCCGGGTGGCAGATGGAACCAGGAGTCGGCGGGTTCGAATCCGCCGAGTTCGAGGTGGACGTACTGCGCAGCGCCGTCGGTGGCGACGTCGACCACCCAGTCGCCGGGCGCCGTTTCCCGCGCCGCCGCCGTCAGGCCGACGGTGCGTTCGAGGGCACGAGCCGGGCCACCGAAGAGGTGAACGGACTCGGCGACGACAACGTCCTCGCCCGACAGCGTGACGGTCGCGCTCTCGTAGCCGCGGACTCCGAACCGATGGACGTGTGTCGCGTCGGTGAAACGCCCGAGCACCGTATCGAGCGACCACCGGCGGGCCGCGTGCGCGGCGAGGGTCACCGGTTCGGCGACGTCGAACGCCCGCGAACCCGTGCGGGTGTGCACCTGCACCCGCAACTCCCCCACGATCGCGCGGGCCGAGTCGTTGACCGCGTCGATGCGCAGTCCGTCCATCCCGTCCTCGCCGAGGAGCACCGCGACCGGCCGGGACAGCCGCCGCATCACAAACCACGGCGCCTTCGGCCTGCCGTCGGAGTCGAGCAGTCCCCACCCGGCGCCGGGTTCGAGGTCGCGGAGCGCGAGCACCAGAGCGCCGTCGCATCCCGAGTCGGGCCGACGCCAGTATCCGAGGGCCGCCGCGAAGGCCTCGCAGACGGCGGCGCGACCGAGGGCCAGGTACCGCTCGGGATCACACCAGCGGACCGTCGACGGCTCCTCACCGAACAGTGTCCGCACGTAATGATCGCGGACGTCCTCGAAGTCCCAGGACGCCCCGTTGTCCCGGGGCACGGCGGCCTTCCACCGCGGATGGTGGCCCGCAGCGGCGAGGCTGCCGAACTCGGTCTCGATCGTCGCGTCCGACGGCGGGATCGAGAACGCGAGGCATTCGGCGGCGAACCGCACCCCGGCCTGGCGGACGTCGGACGGCGGAAGCCGATAACCGCCGACGCCGAAGTAGTGCGAGACACCCGTTCCGACGTGGGTCACGAGCGCGTAGCCTCCCGGCGGCGGGGACGGCGACGACGACACCGCCGCCACCCCCGGCGCGGTCCGCGCGACCACCGCCGGGATCACGTCGTGTACCGCCGGGATGTGCGCCGCGGGGAGCCCGAGCATCGTGGGTTGCTGTTCGGTTTCGCTGCCGCCGCTGAACACGGCGAGCGCGGGGTTCCCGGACAGCGGCCGCAGCACCGCCTCGATCTCCGCGGTCAGCAGTTCCAGGAACGGCTGGTCGTCGGGCGGGTCGAACGTCGACAGCATGGCGTCCTGCCATACCAGAACGCCGAGTTCGGCACAGTCGTCCCAGAATGCGGTGTCCTCGTACAGCATCGTGCCCGGCACCCGGACCATGTTGAGCCCGGCCTGGACCACCCGCTCGAGGGTCTCCCGCGTCTGATCCCGGCCGCCCAGCCCGATCGGATCGACCGGGGTCCAGACGGCGCCGCGGCAGTACACGTCGACGCCGTTGACCGCCAGCCGGAACCCGCCGTCGCTGCGCGCCACGCTCACGGTGCGGAATCCGACGGCGCCCAGGTCGACGACGTGCTCGCCGAGGGTGATGCTCAGCGGATACGTCACCGGGACGCCGTGGGTGTGGGGCCACCACAACCGGACGTCCGGGATGCGCAGGTGGGCGCGGACCTCCCGCGCGCCGGAGCCGGTTTCGACGACGGTCGCCTCCACGGAGACGTCGCCGAGCCGGACGACGGGCGGCGGGCAGGCCGAGCCGTGCACACGCACGGCAAGTTCCAGCACGCCCGTCCCGTCCTGCACCGTGGTGACCACGTGACGGTCCGACAGCACCGGCGCCGTGCGGTCGTGCAGTCGCACGGGCCGCCACGGCCCGACCGGGGCGGGCACGCCGCCGAAGACCGGAGCGCGACCGAGCAGGCTCGTGCGCATCCAGCGCAGCCCCTGCGCACTCGCCAGCGACGACCGCCAGCGTCCGCGGGGCCGCCGGCTGCGCAGCGCCGCGTCGAGCGACGGGAATCGGATCGCCAGCGTGACCGTGCCGGGGCGAGAGTCCACGTCGACCGAGGCCGGCACGAACATCGACTCCGAGGACAGGACGAGGTCGTCGCCGGCCCACACCTCCGCGAGCGAGGCCAGGCCGTCGAACTCGAGCCGCCACGGACCGGGGCCGCCGCCGGACACGTCGGTGACGAACCACCAGTCCACCGCATCGGTCTGCACCGCGCGCGCCGCCGCGACGCCGTCGGCCGCCCGGATCGCGCCGGCCGCGGTTCCCGGAACCTGCGCGGGATACCACGGACCCGGCACACAAGCCAATCCCGACGGATCGGTGACCGAACCCGGTTCCGTTGCCACGCAACGCCACCGGGCGCCGTCGAGTAGATCCACTACGCGCGTCCGACCACGCGCGCCACGCCGTCCACCGATCGTTCCCACGCCTCGGCCATGCCGTCGAGTTGTGCTGACGGGTCGACGCTGCGTCCGCGAGCGGCGCGCGCCATCTGGAACTGCACACTCTTCGCGCCCTGCGCCACCTCCCGGAAGCCCGGAGCGAACGCCGCGGCCCCCGCGAACCCGTTGCGCTCGAGGTACTCGCAGACGTCGGCAGCGAGTTCCGCGGTGGCACCGCACTGCCGCAACACCCCGAACGTCCACAGGTGAAACGTGTCGATGCCCGCGCCGCGGATCCAGGGCACGTCGGCGACCACCCGCTCACCGAGAGCGCGCACCGGATTTCCGTCCGGTCGCGTCGCGAGATGATGCCGCAGCACCGCGTCAAAGCGGCCCGGTCGGTATTCCGGCTCCCCGTCGAACCGGACCTGCTCGACGTACGGCGTGAACGTCGCCGATCCGGCGAGGTCGAGTCCGAACAGCCCGCGAAAGTCGTCCCCGGTCAGCCGGTGATACCCACTGTTATGGAAGTACTCGAGCACACCGGACTCGCGGTCGACGAAGTTCGCGACGATCGTGGTCTTGGTGTGGCTCTCGCGGTAGCCGGTGCCTGCCGTGTCCGGGAGCCAGTGCGCATCCACCTCGACGGTCGACAACATCCCGACTGCGAGATTGTCCTCCACATGGTCGAGGACACCGCGCCAGACGTTCATCTCCCCCACGTCGATCCCGTACAGGGCGAACAGATCCTCGGGCTTGAACTTCAGGAACGTCCACTGCGATCCGTCGAACCGGGCGCCGAATGCGCACGCGGCGGCGGGCACCGGATCGAGCCCGAGCGAGTGGAGTACCTCCACCCACAGGTCGAGGTAGCAGTTGGTCTCGGTCCAGGTCCGTTCGTCCGCGTGGATGGGGTGCGGTTCGTAGCCGTCCGGCGAGATGTCGATCAGCCGGGACGTCACAGCGACATCCGGGATTTCACCGCGCTCGGCCAGCGCGACGGGTCCATGCCGTGGGTCCGCAGCATCGCGAGCGCGATGCGTTCCATCCCGAACCCCACACACGCACTATGCGCGACATCGCCGCCCGCGGTCGCGATGTCGAACGTGACACCGAAATGGTCCTGATGGCAGTTGCACGACACGACGGCGGTCCCGTCGTCGAGATCGCCGTACAGGCGCACCGTCAGCTCGGTCTTGAGGTTCTCGTCGCGCTGGTTGGCGGCCAGCATGCGTCCGGCCCTGCCGAAGAACGGGTCGTTGGCGATCACCGGTGACGCGTCCAGCCACAGGTCGGACAGCACCTCCAGCCCGCGCTCGATCCACGAGTCGCGGTGGTCCGCAGCCTGGTCCGCGGTGCCGATCCGCACGAACTCGTGCATCCGGAACGCCTGCATGCGGGCGGGATCGAACGCGGGCTCGTGCCGGAAGCAGTAGCCGTACACGTCGAGCAGTGCTCCCCCGTCCGGCAGCACTCCCGTGAACATCGGGTACGCGGGATGGCAGGCCGCCGACACCAGCATGGTGTCGGTCGGCTCGAGCCACCTGTCCCAGCTCTCGCCCTCGGCCCGCGCCGCGAGCAGTTGTGCGTGCTCGGCGTTGGTGCCGGTGAACGTGTTGACGGCACCGGTCAGATTCGGGAACGACGCGATGTAGTCGGTACGCTCGAAACTGGTGCGCGGGAACACCGGCGGAAACCGGAATCGGGCCGCGGACGCGCCCGGGCCCGCTGCCCGGACGACTGCGTCGATGCCGTCGACGATGTCCTCGAACAACCCCGACCGTCCGTAGAGGCCGGCGACGGACGTGTCCACCAGGAGCCCGGCTCCCAGCAGTTCCGCCCGGAACGCGCGGCGGGCGCGCTCGAGTTCGCTCGTCTCTTCCTGCTCCACTGCGATATCCGTGCTCATATCGTCCCCCGGTATGCGGTGGCCATCTGCGCCGAGTTGGCCATGATTCGATCGTTGTTGACCATCACGGCCGCACCGTGCGCATCACGCAGGTGCCGGCCGAGCGAGTACTCCGTGTCTTCTCGGTAGCCGGCGATCCCACAGATCAGCAGGGCCCTGCCGACGAGGTCGACGGCCAGGGTCGACGCCGTGACCTTGAGGTTGTTCATCGCCAGCGAATAGCCGACGCCGCAGGCGACTTCGGCCTCCGGCGAACCGGCCGGAGCCGCGTCGGCGTCGTCGAACCGCCCGGCCGCCGCGAACACGACGTCCGCGAACTGCTGATGCACAGCGGCTGCCTCGGCGAGGCGCAGGGCGGCGGGCGACGCCGCGCCCGGCTGCTTACGCGCGGCTACCCGCACGTACCGGCGCGCCTTCTCCACCGCGGCGTCGGCGATGCCGAGCCACACCGCCGACCACACCGAGTGCGACACCGGGAGCATAGTCGTCGCCGAGATCTCCGAGTAGGGATCGGCGACGACGAGATCCGGGGTGGTGGTGGCCCGCAGCACGAACCCGGGACTGCAGGTTCCGCGCAGCCCCAGCGTGTTCCAGTCACCGGTGCGCTCGAGCGTCACGTCGGCACGCCGGCAGATGACGAGCACCTGGTCGCTCGACGGGCTGTCGGGGGTGCGCCGCGCGGTCGCGAGGATCGCGTCGGCGTACTCGCCGTACGAGATGACCGGGGCGTTCTTGACCAGCGACACCACGCCACCGGACCGCTCCACCGCGCAGGTGCTGCGGCGGACGTCGCCGCCGATGCCCAGTTCCGTCGTCGCCGACGCCAGCAGGTACTGACCGGCGACCGCGGCGCGAAGGAAGCCGGCGACGCCATCACCACCCGGATGTCTTACGAGCGAAAGGATCTGGGTTTGGTGCATCGCGAAGATCATCGCGGTCGCGGCGCACTGGCGGCCCAGGGTCCGGGCGATCGTGCACAGTTCCCGAAGTGTCGCACCTTCACCACCCAGTTCCGGAGGGACGGCGCACGAGAGCAGACGCTGGTCCCGGAGCGCATCCACGGCCTCCTGCGGAAAGCGCGCGTCACGATCGACGTCGACGGCCCACCGCGCGGCCACCTCGGCCACACTCGCGGCCCGCGCCGACGGTCCGGAAACCTGGGCGGACCCGATCCCGGTGTCACCCGCGAGGGCGATGCTCATGCCACGCCGAGTTCGACGAGCGCGCCCCGGATGGAGTCGACGCTCGCGAACGTGCTCTTGCGCAGCAACTCGTCGGGGAATTCGATGTCGAACGAATCCTCCAGCGCCAGCATGACGTTGACGCTCGCGTGGGATGTCAGACCGAGTTCGTAGAGATCGGCGCCGACGGCGATGCTCGCGGCGTCGACGGACAGCCTGGCGTGGTCGCCGAGAACCTTGCGGATGGTGTGCTCGCTCATGGGTGGCGTTCTCCTTCGTGATCGGGGGGCGTGCCCAGCCGGGATGCGGTGACCATCGCGATCGCGACGTCGGCCTCGTGCGAGATCGAGACGTCGAACCCGCCGAGCCCCTGCCGCTCGGCGAGTGCCGATGCGTTGCCGGACAATCGCACTCCGCATCCTCCCCAGCTCTCGCGCCGGATCTCGATGGACTGCCACGGCAGGGCGACGTCGCCGGGGCGCAACACCTTGACCACGGCCTCCTTGGCCGCGAATCGGGCGGCCAGCCGTTGGACCCGCGCAGGTCCTGCGCAGGTTTCCAATTCGTGGGGTGTGAAGATTCTGCTCAGATAGCGGTCGCCGAACCGCTCGACACTGCTTCGCACGTGCCCGACCGTCATCACGTCGCACCCGATGCGGGACTCGGGGATCGGCGACACCGAACCACCAGACATCGATCCCCCTGCTCCAGTCTTCGACAGTCCCACGTTTCGTGCGGGAAGCCACTCTCAGCGACTCTCCAGCAAACCCTTCGAGAAGTTACCGTACTTTGCCAAATAAAGACAAGAGGTCCTTCGGTGTGGGCATAAACATACCCCGAGTCTGTAACGCTGTCTCCTCGAAGCCGATGATGTCCGTGGGTTGTCCGCAGTCTCGACGGGCGACCGCCCTACCGCCTCGCACGCCCATGATCGGCGCCGGACCGACACACCCTCAGTACGCGCCTTCCGGTCGCAGCACGGCGCGCACGGTCTTCCAGAGGATCAGCAAATCCAGCGTGAAGCTCCAGTTCTCGACGTAGTGCAGGTCGGTGCGCACCGACTCCTCCCAGCTGAGGTTGCTCCGGCCACTCACCTGCCACAGTCCGGTGAGTCCCGGTTTGACGAACAGACGACGCCGCGCACCGTCGTCGCCGTAACGCGCTACCTCGCATTCCAACGGCGGCCGCGGACCTACCAGCGACATACTGCCCGACACGACATTGAACAACTGTGGCAGCTCGTCGAGCGAATAGCGGCGAATGAACCTGCCGATCCGGGTGACCCGAGGGTCGTCGTGCATCTTGAACATGACGCCGGCGCCCTCGTCGAACGCCTCGAGCTCACGGATTCGAGCTTCCGCATCCACCACCATGCTGCGGAACTTGTACATCGTGAACACCTCGCCGTCCCGTCCGACGCGAGTCTGCTTGAACAACGCCGGACCACGACTGCCGGCGCGGATCGCCCCGCCGATGACGAGAAGAACGGGCGCGATCGCGATGACGATGACGAGAGCGAAGATTCGATCGAAGACATTCTTGATCACCCACGCCGGGCCCGAGTACGTCGGCGCACTCAACTGCATCAACGGGACTCCCGCGACGGGGGCGATGTGCAAGCGCGGACCGACGACATCCATGAGCACGGGCGCAATCAGCAGATCGGTACCGGTGCCTTCCAGCTCCCAGCTCAACCGCTCGGTGCGAGCGGGAGTCC
Organism: Rhodococcus koreensis; assembly: GCF_017068375.1. Lineage (NCBI taxonomy): Bacteria > Bacillati > Actinomycetota > Actinomycetes > Mycobacteriales > Nocardiaceae > Rhodococcus > Rhodococcus koreensis. The sequence goes on along the minus strand of NZ_CP070609.1, from coordinate 6,938,422 downwards.
AGCCGCTCGAGGGGAGAACCGCGATCGCTTGAAACGAATGAAGCCTGGTGATGCCGACGATGTCCTTCTCCGTGCCTATCACGGGAGTGTCGTCGATGGCGAGCGGAAGCTGTTCACCCGGTCTCACGTCGGCCAGGCAGATCGCATCCACGCGCCACCCGGCCTGCGAGATGTCCGGCGTGCGCTTGATCAATTCGAGCACTTCGTCGACGTCACCGGCGACGAGGACGGATCGCAGATAGCCTCCCGATCTCCGGCGCCTGCGCAGTGCCCGTCTCAGCACGTAGCGTCCGAGCACCGACAGCGCCGCCGCGAGCGGAAGAGCGCCGAACACCCATGAGTGGCCGTTCGCCGTACCCAGGGCGTACCCGGCGACGGCCATCACCGCGATCACCCACACGTACGCTCGTCCCACTCTGCGAAACTCCTCGGCTCCGCTGCCGAGAATGCGTGGATCCCACGCATGCGCCAACGCCAGGGACAGCATCGTAAGGACCGGAACCGCGACCGCGACCGCGAGGCTCCCGGCCCACGTCCAGAGAGGGATTTGGCGGTAGACGACCGTGACGAAGAGGTCGGCAGCGACGACGCTGACCAGATCGCTGCCCATCGCCGCCTGAGAGTACGTACGCTCCCAGGACGGCCGCGGCGAGGGGGGTTCGGGCACGGAACGACCGGGAATGGTCGGGACCCCCGCCCCCCTACGGCCGTGTGCGCATTGAGATCTGATGAGGAGTTGAGTCCGCTCGGACACGCTCAGTGCCTCGAAATCGCTTCCACATTCGCACATTGATCAAACCCATGCTCGGAGCCCGCCCGCCACCGCGTCGATCCGATCGCGCCGTGGAGTTGATTACTACCCTCAAAACATACTCCGAGTCTGTTATAGCTGCAATCAAATGCCTTTAATTATTATAATTGAAATAAACCGAGCTTTCGGTATGGTTTTTGCTCGACCTTTAAAGGCCTACCTCGATAACTCCGGCCACCAGCAACTTGCCGATCTCCTCCGCCGAGACCGGGCGGCTGAACAGAAATCCCTGCGCCCGATGACATCCCATGTCCAGAAGTTGCCGGGCCGACTCCACGTTCTCGACGCCCTCCGCCACCAATTCCAGGCCGAACGACTCGGCGAGGCCGATGATCGATTTCACGATCGCCCGGTCCTCCGGGTTGGTGTCCAGGTTCATCACGAACCCCTTGTCGATCTTCAACGTCCCCACCGGCAGTGCCTTGAGGTGGCTGAGGGAGCTGTATCCGGTGCCGAAGTCGTCGATCGCGACCTCCACGTCCATCGCATGCAGTCCTTCGAGCGCTTCACGCGTCCAGGTGAGGTCGCTGAGCACTGCGTTCTCCGTGATCTCCAGGCACAGTGCGCCCTTCCGAAGGTCGAACTCCGTCAACGCGTTCGCGACGACGTCGAGAAAGTCCAGACCGGCCAACTGGCCCGGTGAGACATTGACGCGGAGATCCAGATCCCGCTCGGGCACCTGCGACCGCCAGTCGGCCCACTGCCGACAGGCCTTCCGGATGACCCAGCGTCCGAGTTCGCCCGCCACATTCGTCGCCTCGGCGACGTCGATGAACGAGCCCGGTTGCAGCAGCCCGAGCAACGGATGATTCCACCGCACCAGGGCCTCCACCCCGATGATCCGGCCGGTGCTCAGGTCGACCTCGGGCTGGTACTCGAGAAACAGCGACTCGTCCGCGATGGCCGCACGCAGACTGAGCTCGATCATGTTGCGTTTCTCGCTCTCCTCCTGCATCTCGTCGGTGAAGACGCTGATCGCGTTACCGCCCTTGGTCTTCGCAACCATGACGGCCTGGTCGGCCTGGCTGAGGAGCGAACTCGTGGTGGCCTTGCCCGGACGCCCCGCCGCGACCCCGATGCTGACACTGCGGCTGACCACCTCGCGGCCGAGCCGCACCCGTTCGGTCACGACGTCGCGGATGTGCTGCGCCCGTCTCTCCGCCTCCTCGAGACCCACCGACCCTCCGAGCACGAGCACGAATTCGTCGCCGCCCAGCCTCGAGACGAGGTCGTCGGCCTCGCTGGTCGATCTGAGCCGGTCCGCGATCGTCGAGATGAACCCGTCGCCCGCCCCGTGACCGAAGAAGTCGTTGAGGGGTTTCAGGCGATCCAGGTCCAGGAACAGAATGGCGACCGGCCCGGGTTCGGTCGACGCCAGGCGGGTGTCCAGGTGGTGGTAGAGGGCGCGCCGGTTGCTGAGTCCGGTGAGGGAATCGTGATCGGCCGAGTAGCGCAATTGCTCCTCTACGACGATGCGGGCCTGGACCTGGGCGAGCAGTGCGGCGATCGCCTTGAGGACGTCGAGCTCCGGCGGTGTCCAGTCGCGGTCGCCGAACTTGATGAATCCGAGCGTGCCCGTCGTCGTCTCGCCGGACAGCAGCGGAACGGCGGCGAGTGACACCTGCGGCACCCCCGACGCCTCGCGGACCCGTTCGTTGTAATCCGGACCGGACACCTCCGGACGGAAGATGGCGACTTCCTTCTGGTGCTCGATCTGGGCGAAGGTCGGATCGGCATCCTTGAAGTAGACGACGCCGAGTGGGTCGGGGTCGGGGATGAAGGGCCGAAGAGGGTATTCCGCGACCAGGACCGTCGCCGCGATCTGGTGGTCGGTGAACCGGAGAAAGCTGGTGTCGACCTCGAAGTGTTCCACGAGATCCTGCAGCACGCGGGTGGCCACGGCCTTGAACGAGACCGCGTCGACAGGCGTGAGCCGCGACGCCACGGTTGTCACCAGGGTCTCGAGTTTTTCGGTTTGCTTCTCGGTGTTCACGGGCCCTCCTGTCGTTACGATATCCGCCCTCGCACCCGGTCGGCGCGGCGCTCGCTCCGAACCGACGGGCCCGGCGCATGGCTGAGCCGTAACACCATGGCGAGCGCCTCACCTGCCTTCGCTCCGACGACGTCGAACAATTCTTCCCGCAGCCTCTCCAATGGTGCCGCATATTGCGGTGAGAGTTGTTCGAGTTCCGCACTTTCCACACCGTAGAGAAACACCGGCGAAATCGGCTGGACGGCGAGGCCGAGCGCCTGCGCGTGGATCCACACACTTTCGGTCGCCTCACCGCCGCGCACATAGTCCCGTGAGGTGCTGCCCGGAACCGCGACGACCGCGACAGCCGAACTCGAGGCAATCCGGTCGGCGGTGGACTTGCCCAGCGCCTGTCCCGCGTCCTGTGCGCCGAGTCGTTCCATGACCTCGGGTCTCCGCAACAGCGCGAGCGTCGACAGTTCCGCCGAGTCGAGTTCCAGTGCGCGCACGTCGATGCCGGTGTCGACCGAATCCCGGGGTGGCCACCGCAACTCGCCGATCATCTCGCGGTGCAGGGTGGGTGTGAGGAAACGGATGCGGTCCGACTCCGCCAGAATGGCGCCGATCGCCGCGATGTCGTCCCGGTCGGTGACCAGGCAGAGGCGGGCGCCTTCGCGAGCCGCGGCCTCGGCGAGAAGGCCGGCCTGCGAGTCGTCCAACGGCCGGGGGACGCCCAGCCTGCGGTTGGTGGTCCGGTCGAGCATGTGCTCGTAGCGGTCGCTGAGTTCCCGGTCGTTCCCGCTGCCGAACGTCATCGTGGCGACGGGAAGCCCCGGACCGCGGTCGTGGACCGTCACCGCGCCGAGAAGCCCGGCGGCGGACGCGGCGATCCGGGCGTTGTGCAGCGCGGCGCCGACCGCGACACAACTGCCGCGGTACCCGACGTCCATGGCCGTCGTGTACTCCGGGGCCAGGGAGATGGTCAGTCCCGCGTCGTCGGCCGCGATCGTCCACGGCTGGACGTTGCCGCCGGAAGGCGCGCGGGCCGCCGCATTCACGACGGCGTCGACAGTGTCCTGCGGCGGGGCCGCGGCCCGGTTCACCGGTTGCTCCGGCAGGTGTTGCGGCAGCGGTGGATCGGCGAGGGCATCGAGATGATCGTCCAGATCCATCCGGCAGCGACCCGACGCGAGCGGCTGCCCGAGCCCGATGCGCCGCACCGCCGCCGCGACCTCCGCCCCACCGAGCAGCACTTCGCCCCCGAGCTGAGGCCACGTGGTGATGGTTTCGTCCACCTCCACCAACGACGCCGCCATCGTCGCCGACAACTGTCCGGCGTCGAGAATCTGCAACACGAGCGGAATCTTGTCCCGCGAGCCGAGGCCCGCCAGCGATTCCACGTCGACGTCACCGATCACTCCGTGGAACAAGGGTCGATCGGGTTCGACGTCGAAACGCTCGACGTCCAGCAGACCCCGGTCACTGGTCGCCATCAGCACCGGCAATCCCCTGCGCCGGGCCTCCCGCCGCAGGGACACCTTGACGTCGAGGGAGTCGCATTCGTCGATCACCACGTCCGTGCCGTCCAGAAATTCGGCGACCGATACGACGTCGACACCGTCCTTCCATAACGTCACTGTGACGTAGGGGTCGATCTCCGCGACACGGCGGGCGGCGACCACCGCCTTGTTCACGCCGAGGTCCAGAACGGTGCCGGGAACCCGGTTCAGGTTGGACAGCTCGAGCGTGTCGAAGTCCGCGAGCCGCAAGCCGCCGCACGCGCCTTCCAGCGTGAGAGCCAACGCGACGGCGTGACCGACACTGAGACCGACGATCCCGACGGTGACGTCTCTGAGGCGTTCCTGCTCCTGCGCGGTGATCTTGTTCCGATTCCGGTCCAGCCGCAACAGCCGGAACGACGTAGGACCGAGTAGACGCACCACGGTGCGTCGCCACGAGTAGTACGCCCACACCGGAGCCTCATCGAGCACATCTGGGCCCGGCGCGGGAACGAGGGAATGCAGAGCGTCCCGCTGATGGTCGAGTCGATCGACGAAGACTACCGCGGGGTCGCGGCGGAGGCGGTCGAGTACCGCCGCGTCCCCGGAGTGGCCCTCGTCGAGCAGCAGTGCGGTGTACTCACCGTGTGTTTCGTTCACGAGACGCTCCGCATCGGCCGGACGACGTCTCCTCCCGTCCCCGTCGCGATGGCTGCCGACGGCGCCGGTCCGGACGTCGTGAGTAACAGTTGGGCCAGCTGCATGGATTCGGCGCGGCCCCTGCGCCTACTCCGATCCCACCACATCAGCCGTGTCTCGTAGCGGTCATCCGGATAGGGCACGGGAGCAATATGGTCTGCCACTACCCCACCGGTGGTTCGCCACGTGTCCAACACGTGGGATGCGGCGGTCGCGAGCATGAACTGGACGTCGAGCAGATCCATCGAGAAGGTAGCAATACGACCCAGTGCGCCGACGAGTTCACCGCGCCGGGCGGCGGTGTCCGACACCCATGCGCCCTTCGCCTCCACGACACCGAACGGCAGCCGGTCCTCGATCATCCGGCGGACGGCGGGAGCCCCGGGATCGTTTGCCCATTCCGTGATCGCATGCGCCTGACCAGCATAAATGTACGGCCCCTGCGCGCGGACACCCGCTGCGACGGAGCCGTTCGGCTCAATCGCGACGAAGAAGATCGCGGTGCTGTCGCCGTCCTGAATCCGGCGGTACTCGAGCGCCTTCTCGGCGCCGTACTTGCGATAGCCCGCTACCGCTCCCTCGAGATATGCTTCCCACAGCTCGGGCTCGTCGGAGGGCCGGGCGACGACGAAGCGACACTCCGACCGTGGATCCCACACGCTCAGCGTTCGGTCAATTAGGGTGTCTGTCGACCACGCGTCGACCTGCGGACGCGACAGCTGTTCCACTGGCATTGGCTTTCCCATCGGAGTCGGTGCGGCAATTCCGGGGACTCACGGGTTACGTAAAGACCCCAAGAACTGGACACACGAACCCGGTCACAGCCCCGCGGCTACTTATTTTCCGCGTTTACACCGGATTTGTCACCTGAGATGCCACAAATGCGCTCGAAAACAAACTTCAGGTCGGTAATTGTCGACCCGAATTTAAGCGAGGGAAATGAACAGCTCGACGTTGCTCGGAGCGCGGAAGACCTCGATCTCCTCCGCGTAGGCGCGCTCGATGCGCCCTTCCTTCTCCGCCAGCTCGGCCTGAATCCACACGTCCTCGATCGGGTCGGACGATCGTCCGTCGGGCGTGAACTTGGCGAAGTAGCCGGCCGGGACACGCACCAGTACGTCACCGACCTCGAGCTGACCGAGGTCGGTACACCGATATCCGATCACGGCGGTCCACCCCAGATCCGGGACCGCGACATATACGGTGACCAGCTCGGCAGTGCCGCGTTGCTGGATGCGCTCGCGGGTGAACTTCATCAGATCGGTCGAATGCGCCGACGAGCTGAGTTCCGTGCGCGGCAGAACGAGCCCCCCGAAGTCGGCGGACTCACGCTTGACGATCTCGAAACTCATTGCGGCCCCTGCATCGTGGCGGGTGGCACTATCGCCACATACAGATCGATCCCGAATGCGTGCGGGTAGAACTCGAAGTCGCCGGTGTAGGACCTCTCGATCTGCCGCGATTCCTCCGCCTCACGAATCTGCCCCCAGAGCGCGTCGAAAAGGTCGGGAAAGGTTCCGACCGAGGAGAACTTTGCATAGGTTCCCGCAGGAATCCGTGAGACCAGATGCCCGCGCCCGACCTGATCGATCGATGTGCACTCGTAGCCCACGATTTGCGTGTAGTACGAGTTGATCTCGGGAGCGTGGTCGACATAGGCAGACGCCAAAGGCCTGTCCACGTTCTGCGCCAGCAGGGTGGACCACGTCTTTTCGAGATCCTTGTCGCGCGCTTTCCCCAGCGCCCTCTTGGGGCTGCGGACGGCCAGTCCGGCGACCAGCGTCTCTTTGCGTTCGACTATGACGAACGGCATCGGGCACCCTCCGCTGTCACCGGCACATTGGGCCTGTAATGGCTATTAATGTTCGCCCGCCTTTAATTTGGGGGACGAGATATCACCATACCTCCTCCGTATCCCGCGGTCTGCGCCCTTAGTCGCGAAAACCTCCAGGACTGAGAAATCGCCCATTTGACCGAGTCCCCACATGTCGCCAAATAAAAGAACAGTCATCCTTAATTCGGACTATATACATACTTGAAGTTGGTTTAGAGCCTTGCAAGACGACTCCAAGTGTGGTTAATTGGACGGATCGAGACTTCGGGTGTGACGCAACTCACGCGCAGCGGCCTCCAGGTCTCGGTGACGAGGGGAGACTGCCCGTGCGCTGCCGACTGTGCGACTCCGATCGCTTGCGAAGCGTCCTGGATCTGGGAGCGACGCCGCCGTGCGAGCTCTTCTTGACCGAACAGGGCCTGGACGCCCCCGAGACGAACTACCCGCTGCACCTACGCATCTGCGAGGACTGCCTCCTGCTTCAGATTCCGGCCCTGATCTCTCCGCAAGACACCTTCACCGACTATGCCTACTACTCGTCCTACTCGGACTCATGGGTCGAGCACGCACGCCGATTCGTCCACTCTTCGGTGTCGCAACTCGGCCTCGATGGGCGCTCGTTGATCGTCGAGGTCGCGAGCAACGACGGCTACCTGCTGCAGCACGCGGTCGACGCCGGGATCCGCTGCGTCGGAATCGAACCTTCGCACAACGTCGGTGCGGCCGCGCGTGAACGAGGAGTTCCCACTCTCACGGCATTTCTCGACGAGGAACTGGCCGCGCACGTCCGCGCGGAGCACGGGCCGGCAGACCTCGTGGTTGCCAACAACGTGTACGCGCACATCCCCGACCTCCGCGGGTTCACTCGCGCTCTGCGTACCCTCGTTGCCGACGACGGCAGGCTGAGTATCGAGGTGCACCATGCCCTGAATCTGATCGTCCTCGCGCAATTCGACACGGTCTATCACGAACATTTCCAGTACTACACACTCCTCTCCGCGACGCGTGCGCTCGCCACGGCCGGCCTCTCGGTCGTCGACGTGGAACTGCTGGAAACACACGGCGGCTCGATCCGGATCTGGGCGCGTCCCGACACTGCGGGCGCGGTGCCCACACAGCGTGTCGCCGACGTGTTGAAGCAGGAGGAAGAAGCCGGCCTGCACGACGCCGAAGGATACGGCCGACTCGAACTGAAGGCCAGAGCCACTCGACAACAGTTACTCGGGTTCCTTCTCGCCTGCCGAGCCCAGAACAGGACCGTCGTCGGCTACGGCGCTCCCGGCAAGGGCAACACACTGCTGAATTACTGCGGAATTCGTCCCGACCTCCTCGAATACACAGTCGACCGGAATCCCTATAAGCATGGCCGTTTCACGCCAGGCACCCGGATTCCGATTCTCGACCCGAAGCAGATCGAGAAGGATCGTCCCGACGTCGTCCTCGCGCTGCCGTGGAATCTCGAAGCGGAACTGACCGAACAATTGCGATACATCACCGAGTGGGGCGGTGAGCTCGTCTTCCCGCTCCCCTCCCTACACAGCGCGACATTTCAACCCGACAGCGCGGCAAGGAGGCTCACGACATGAAGGTTGTCCTGTTCTGCGGCGGCTACGGCATGCGGATGCGTAACGACCGCAACGACGCCATCCCCAAGCCGATGCAGATGGTCGGCCCTCGGCCGCTGCTGTGGCACGTGATGCACTACTACGCCCATTTCGGGCACAAGGAGTTCATCCTCTGTCTCGGGTACGGCGCCGAGGCCATCAAAGAGTTCTTCCTCGACTACCGCGAAGCGGAGTCCAACGACTTCGTTCTTCACGCCAACAAGATCGAGCTACTGCATTCCGACATCAGCGACTGGTCCATCACGTTCGTCGACACGGGTCTGGAATCGGCGATCGGTGAACGACTGCGGCGCGTGCGGCAGCACCTGGACGGCGACGAGCATTTCCTCGCGAACTACGCGGACGTCCTGACCGACGCTCCCCTCGACGACGTGGTCGCGAAGTTCCACGAATCCGGTGCCGCGGCGTCGATGCTCGTCGTCCCGCCGCAGTCGTCGTTCCACTGCGTGAATGTGGCCGACAACGGTGAGGTCAAAGAGATCATTCCGGTCAGCCGGCTACCAGTCTGGGAGAACGGCGGGTATTTCGTCCTCAGCGACGAGATCTTCGAACTTCTCCCACCGGGTGGCGATCTGGTCGCGGATGTCTGCGAAACCCTGGCGGGCGAGGGCCGGCTGTTCGGATACCGCCACGAAGGGTTCTGGAAGCCGGCCGACACGTTCAAGGAGCGGGCGGAACTCGACGCGAACTACGCAAAGGGCATCCATCCGTGGATGGTGTGGGAGCAACCGGAGGCGGTGTCATAGCCCATGCTCGACCTCCATGCTCTGCGTGTCGCCGAGATCGCCGTTCTCGGTGCGCACTGCGACGACATCGCGATCGGTATGGGCGGGACGCTGCTGACTTTGGCGTCCATGTCGCCAGGACTCCGGGTGCGTGCCCTGGTGTTGTCGGGTGACGACTCCCGGCGAGAGATAGAGGAACGGCACGCGCTCACCGCGCTGTGCCCCGGAGCCGACCTCGAACTCGATGTCCTCGACGTTCCCGACGGCCACGCGCCCGGATACTGGGAGCCGATCAAGACTGCACTCGAGGGATTCCGGCGACGATGCGAGCCCGACATCGTGTTCGCACCGCACCGCGGGGACGCTCACCAGGATCACCGGTTACTGGCCGAACTCGTACCGACCGTGTTTCGGGACCATCTCGTGTTGGGATACGAGATCCTCAAGTGGGAGGCGGACACCCCCCAACCCACCGTCTTCCACCCTTTGATACGAGCGGTGGCGGAGGAAAAGGCCCGGCTTCTCCTGAAGCACTACCCGTCCCAGGTCGACCGCGACTGGTTCGACCAGGAAGCATTCCTGGGCGTCACCCGGCTACGGGGTGTCCAGTGCCGCCGGATGCACGCCGAAGCCTTCGTTCTCGAGAAGGCGGCCATCCGATTCGGAAGGACCTGACATGCGAGTACTCCTCACCGGACACCGTGGCTACCTGGGCACGGTCATGGCTTCGTGTCTGCTCGGCGCCGGTCACGACGTGGTCGGGCTCGACTCGGGACTGTTCGCCGGCTGTATTCTCGGTCCCGCTCCGGTGGACGTGCCGTCGATCGATGTCGACCTGCGCGATGTGCAGCAGTCACATCTCCTCGGATTCGACGCGGTGATCCATCTCGCCGCGCTGTCGAACGACCCGCTGGGTTCGCTCGCCCCCGAAATCACCTACGCCATCAACCATCACGCGTCGGTACGCCTCGCTCGACTTGCGAAAGATGCCGGAGTACAACGTTTCCTGTACGCATCGACGTGCTCGGTGTACGGCTCGGCAGGCGATGAACTCGTGACGGAGAACGCTCCCCTGCGCCCACTCACCCCGTACGCGGAGAGCAAGGTGCGCGTAGAGGAAGACGTGACCGCCCTCGCCGACTCGGGGTTCTCGCCGGTCTTTCTGCGAAACGCTACCGCGTTCGGGTTCTCGCCCTGCCTTCGCGCCGACATCGTTCTCAACAACCTCGTCGGCGTCGCGATGCTCACCGGCACTGTGCGTGTGCTGTCGGACGGCACACCATGGCGTCCGCTCGTACATGCCCGCGACATCGCCACTGCATTCTGCGCCGCACTCGTCGCGCCTGTGGACGCTGTTCACTGCCGCGCCTACAACGTGGGCACGGAGACCAACAACGTCACCGTGGCGCAGATCGCGGAAGCCGCCGCGGCGGCTGTGCCCGACTCGACCGTCGCCGTCACCGGAGAGACTGGCCCGGATCCGCGGTCGTATCGAGTCGACTTCAGCGCGATCCGGACGGCGCTCGACGGATACACACCGCAGTGGACCGTCGCCGACGGCGCGGTCGAACTGTACGAGAACTACGTGCGGTGGGGGCTCACCGAGGAACTGTTCACCACGCGATTCACCCGATTGGCTCACTTGCAGACGCTGCGGGCCTCGGGCGTGCTCGACGAGTCACTCCGGTTTCTCCGTGTCGGGGCCGGACATGGCTGACATCGGCATCTCGCGGTCGTCAGAGACACCGCAGCAGAGCCTCCCAGCTTCCCGCCGAGGCATCGCGTGGGCTCACAGCGGACACCGGGAGCGGCCACTCGATCCCCAGGCTGGGATCGTCGTAGGCCACGGCGAGATCTTCGGTCGGATCGTGGCCGCGGTCGATCCGGTAACAGACGTCGCAGTCGGTGATTGCCTGAAAACCGTGAAGGAATCCCGGTGGCACGAACAGATGCGAGAAGCTGACGTCATCGAGTCTGAACGCCTGCTTCCGGCCGAAGGTCGTCGACGTTCGCCGCACGTCCACGAGCACGTCGTATATCGCTCCCCGCGCGCAACGCACGAGCTTGGCCTCGCCATCTCCCGATCTGCAGTGCATACCGCGGATCACGCCGCGCACCGATCGCGACTGCGAGTCCTGCACGAAGTCCGCGGCACGGACCGGCCGGCCCGAGCACGCCCGGCGCGCGACGGCGTCGTCGAAGATCTGCGCATCGAACGTCCGCGTGAAGAGTCCCCGCCCGTCCCGAAACGGCTCGGGAGTGAAGAGCAGGACGTCCTCGAGTTCCGTGTTTTCCACGCGCACGTCACCATCGTGCCGCATCGTCGTGGGCGGATCCGGCATTTCCGGAAGTCAGGGTGGCCACGATGATCTGCCGCGGATGTGCCGGATCCGACACGGTGCGGGTGCTCGACCTCGGGTGCACGCCTGCTGCGGACCATTTCCCGCCGGAGTGGTCGGCGATCGACTCGTGCGAGTCGGCGCATCCGCTGGCAATGGAGTTGTGCCGACGGTGCGGCCTCGCGCAACTCGCGGAGGACGACACGACGCCCGAGGAGCCGCACGGCGTCGAGCCGCTGGCGTTGCGGAAGCAGGCTGCCGACGCCGTTCGGACGGTCGCGGTGTCGGGTTTCCTCGACGGTGACACCGTACTCGAGTTCGGCAGCCCGCACGGCGGTAGCTGGCTCGGACTGCTCGCGTCGCGCGGATTCTGCCCGCCGCCCCCGGGGAGACGTGCCTCGGTCGTCCTCGACTGCTTCGGCCTAATGCACGAGGCCTGCCAGCGGTCGGCACTGCGGGAACGAGTGAACGCGACGGCAAGTGACGGTGTCCTTCTGCTCCAATTCCACTCTCTCGCTACGATAGTCACACACCGCCAGTGGAACGCGCTGCGGCACGGTCACTATGCGTACTACTCGTTGACCGCGCTGCAGCGGATGCTCACGGACGTGGGGATGAGCGTGTCGCACGCGTGGGAGTTCGACCTCTACGGCGGCACCGTCCTGATTGCCGCGCGGCACGGAGTCCGCTCGGACACATCGCACACCGTCCGCAACATCCTTGCGGCTGAAAACGCCCTGGGGGTGTGCGAGCCGCGAACACTCCGGACCCTCCAGCAGGCTGCGGACGGTCACGCCGGTGCGCTGCATACCTGGCTCGCCACGATGGCCGGTCGCGGACAACGGGTCTACGCATACGGCGCGGCGTCCCGGGCGGTGGCCTTGTTCAGCCGGGCGGGAGTCGACCATCGCGTGTTGTGCGCGGTAGCCGACGCGTCCCCCACGAAACAGGGCCGCCGGATGCCCGGCACCGACGTCCCGATCATCTCCCCTGCGCAGCTGCTCGCGGACGACCCCGACGTGGTGCTGCTGACAATCGCCGACCTGCTCCCGGAGGTGCAGTCGCAGCTTCCGGGGTTGACCGGCAAATGGGTGGTGGACATTGCCGACGGGGACCGGCCGGACGCCGATCACGCACTTGCTCATGGAGGTCAGCAGCCTGGCTGGAACACGCTCCGCACGTACCCTGCCGTCTGATAGCCGCTCTGCCACACCCAATCGGCGGTCGAGATGTCCGCCGGGCTGGCCGCCATCATGACGTCCCCACCGAAGCAGCGTTGAATGATGTACCGAGCCCGTGACACGTGTGGTGTGAACGTGACCACGATGACGCTGTTCCACCCGCCGGCGGTCGCGAGATCGCGGAACGCCTTCGCTTCCCCGGCGGTGGTCGCGGGGTCGGGATCGAAGCACACAAGGGCAAACGCGAACTGCGCCGCGCAAAGTCGAGCGAGCCACTTGTCGGATCCACCGCTCGGATCGGACAGCACCACATTCCCGGCGAGCCCCTCGAGCGCGAGGTCGAGTCCGTACGTATACCGCTCGTGTCCGGGGCCGCCGAGGACGAGGATCGCATCGGCTCGGTGCAGCTCGTCGAGTTGGGGTTCGACATATGTCGGCACACACGCTGCCGTCGCGGTGAGAACGGCCGCAACCACGCAGATGAACATCCAGCGCAACCATCGAGCCGTCCGGCGCACCTAGCGTTCCCCTCTCACGGCTCGTGCGACGCGGCCACCGACCGAGCGGACGGCCTCCCGTATCTCCGCGAAGACGGACGGTGCGACCAGCCGAAGGGTCAGCAGGTAGGCGATCAGGAACGCGACACACTCCAGGGCGATCGCCGCGAGTCCGACTGCGATCGACCGCTGGTCCGACTGCACCACGTACCGTTCGAGCGGCGCGATCACCGCGAACGCCGCAAGCGAGGCGATCACCGGTGGGGCCATCACCCGGGCTATCTCACCGCCCGATGCCCCGACCACCGAGCGTGCGAGTCCGAGCCCGGTGATCCCCACGACGATCGCCGCCCCCGAAACCGCGAGACCGACCCCGGCGAGCCCGAGAGGTAGCAACAGCAGCAGCAACGGGACCCCGGTCAGCAAGCCCGCTGCGGTCATCCAATTCATACGGCTGGATCGGCCGGCGCCCTTCATCGCCTCCGCGCTCACCGAGTTCATCGCCACGCCGAGTCCGAAGCCCGACATCGATGCCACCGCCACTCCGGCACCGCGCCAGGGCTCGCCGAGCAGCACCACGACGGCGGGCTCACCGACGGCGACCATCAGTGCCCCGGCCGGCATCGCCACCCGCCAGATCCAGCTCAGAGCACGCAGGAAGGCGTCCTTGAACCGCTGAGAGTCGGCGGAGATACGAGCGAAGGCGGGAAACAGCACGTACGAGCAGACCTGGACGATCGCCATGCCGGGGAGCAACGCGATCCTGCGGCCGTAGCGGTAGTTGCCGAGCGCAGCCTCGCTCAGCCCGCGACCGATGATCGTCAACTCGACGACCTCCTGAGCCCTGGCGGCCGCGCCGTCCAGCAACAGCGGAAAGGAGAAGACCGCCATCTCACGCCAGAGCCGAATCGAGAACCGCCCACCGAACGGATGCCATCGGGACAGCCACCAACTCGCGACGATCCACACGAGCATCGACGAATACGAGCCGATCACCAGGGACCAGACTCCGTACCCCAGGGCGGCGAAGACAATCGAACCCGCTGCAAAGGTGATCCCGACGGCGGGATCCACGATGATCCGGCGCTTGAACTGGAAACGGCGCTGCATCAGGGCATCCGGGACGGACGTGATCGCGATCAACAACATCGACCCCGACATGGCAGCGGCCACGGTCCCGACCGCCGGGCTGTTGAATATGCGTCCGATCAATGGAGATGCCGCCAACATGACCAGGCTCATGAGGATCCCGGTGCCCAGCGTCACCCAGAACACCGTTGTGGCCGCATTTTCGACGTCGTGCTCGCGCTGAACGAGTGCCTGGGCCAACGTACCGTGGGTGACGACCACCAGAAAGGTGGTCATCACCGTGCCCGCCGCGAACACGCCGACGATCTCGGGACTCAGCAATCGCGCCAGCACCAACGTCTGCACGAACGTCACACCCTGCACGATCAGCAGACCGGCCGCTGCCATCGCCGCTCCGCGGCGCAGCTTTCCGCTCAGAGTGCCGACCGGGACGGTCTCGGGCGCCGGTACAGATCCCGCGTCATCGCGCTCGGGGGCGCGCCCGGGTGTCGACGAACCCACTGCGCCGCCATCGTTCACAGCCGACTCACGGATTCGCTACGCCGACCGATCGTGTGTCCGAGAGCAGCGGTCGCCCGTTGCTTGAGCGGATGCAGCCTGCGCATCGTCTGAGGGAAGAGGAACAACGAGCAGGCCACCAGGGCTGCGCGGAGCGTGTGCCGCTGCGCGAACGCCGCTTTCGCCTCGACACGCGCCGCGACCAGGTCTCCTTCCAGGAGAGACCGTCGAGCCTGCCGCATCGCCTGGTGATACCGCAACCGCTGCAGGTTCGTCCGTAGCGCGTCCAGGTCCTCGGCCCGGCTCGTGGAATGCACCACCGTCTGGAACGACCGTTGAATGCGCCGATCGAACGCCTCGACTCCGGCGGGGTCGCGCGATACCGAGTCCTTCCGGACCCGGCAGCGCGCGAGGCGCTCGGGGAGTATTCGCACGTCGAATCCGGAGGCGACGAGCCGCAGCCACATGACCACGTCCGCCTCGACTTCCTGTGTCGCGTGCTCGTACCCGCATACAGCACTCCACGCCTCGCGCCGAACCGCGCCCGTGTAGTAGGGGATGTACCCCGCGAGCATGTCGGTCAGCGTGAGAGGGTGCCCAGGGTGCGGTCGTGTCCGGAAGCCGATAGAGCGTAGGTATCCCTTGTGTGTGCCACCGTGGTCGTCGAACAGGAAGGCGTCACAGCCCACCGCGTCGATGCCCCGGTCGGCGGCGAGCACCGTCCCGGTGCGCGCACAGAAGTCCGGCATCAGCAGATCGTCGCTGTCGAGCACGCAGAAGTACTGTCCGCGCGCCAGCGCGGCCGCAGCCGTCACGCCCCCCTCGTATCCACGATTCTCTTGTCTCACCAGTCTGATTCGGCTGTCGGATGCGTAGGACCGGACTATCGCCGCGATCTCGTCGGAGCGTCCGTTGTCGACGACGATCAACTCCCAGTCGGTACGGGTCTGGCCGCGCACCGACTCGATCGTCTGCACCAGGTACGGCTCGGTCCGGTACGCGGTGGTCAGAAAGCTGAATGCAGGAAGGGGTCGCGACACGCTCACCGTTACCACCCCAAACCCACGTAACCTTCGCGCCGGCGCCGCTCCTCGGCGCCCGGGAGTCTGACGAGGTCGACCACCGTGTGCTGCGCGCCCGCCCGGTTGACCGCCGCCACCACCGAGGGCTCCCTGGACCCGGCGATGAGCACCTCCGCGTGGTCGAGAACTGCATCGACATCATCGGTGAGAACCTGACCGATGTGCGGCAGCAGTTCCTCGATGAATTCGCGGTTCGCACCCAACAGCCTGGACAGTGCGACATTCGCATCGCAGATCTTGACGTCGTAGCCCTTGCCGATGAGCCTTTCGGCCAGCTCGACCATCGGGCTCTCCCGCAGATCGTCCGTGCCGGGTTTGAACGACAGACCGAAGATGCCGATCCTGCGCTTACCCAATGCGATCACCTGGTCCACTGCCCGCCGCAGGTGCATCTCGTTCGACACCAGCACGTTCGCCAGCACCGGCACTTCGACGTCATGGACTCGCGCGGTATGCATCAGCGCGCGCACGTCCTTCGGCAGACACGATCCGCCGAACGCGAATCCCGGACGCAGATAGGCGGCACTGAGATTCAGTTTCGTGTCGGCGAGGAAGATGTCCATCACGGCGTGTGAGTCGAGTCCCAGAGACGCGCAGATGGCTCCGATTTCGTTGCCGAACCCCACTTTCAGGGCGTGGAAACTGTTGTCGACGTACTTGACCATCTCGGCGACCGGGATCGGAACGCGGAACCGCGGTCCACCGAGCCCGTCGTACAGACCCATGACCTGCCTCCCGCTGCGTTCGTCGCTTTCCCCGACCACCGTCTTGGGCGGATTGAGGAAGTCGCGCACACTGCTGCCTTCGCGCAGGAACTCGGGGTTGACGCAGACGCCGAAGTCGACTCCCACCCGCTTGCCCGATGCGCGTTCCAGTCGCGGGATGAGTATCTCCTCGCAGGTACCCGGAACCATGGTGCTGCGGTAGACGACGACGTGGAAACTGTCCTTGGTGGCCAGGGCGGCGCCAATCTCGTCGGTCGCACGTTCGAGATAGCGGGTGGCCAGTCCTCCCCCCGGCGCGGACGGGGTGCCGACACAGACCATCGTGACGTCGCTGTCGAGGACAGCGCGGGCGGGGTCGTCACTGACGGTGAGCAAGCCTGATTCCACGACCTCGGCGATCAGCTGGCCGATCCGCTCTTCGAAGACCGGGGTCTGGCCTCGGCGCAGAAATTCGATCTTCGAGGAATTGACGTCGACCCCGACCACGGGGAAACCCCGGGATGCCAGGCATGCCGCGGAAACACATCCGACATACCCCAGCCCGAAGACGCTCAGGGCCATCCGACGCTCCGATGGACGTACATACAATTCGGTCGCGCTCATCTCAACCGCCAAAACCAGTAGGGATCTCAAGGTTTGCTAGTGCAGCGTATTCCATACTACGTCCCCGTTTTTAGCTGTGGTTCCGATCGCGCAGTTGATTGTTACTCGATTTAACGCATCCCCATCTCGCCATCTCACGGCGAGGGACCCATCGCGAACAGCAAGGGTGAGGTCTTCGGCCCACGCGCCGCGCTCGTCCATCGGGTTGAGCACGGTAGCGACCGCTACCGGCACTTCGCCGGCACAGCATCCGCCGACCAACCATGACGGCTCTCTCGATTCCAGCCGACACGACCACCAACCGAGGCCGTGCCGGGCGTCGCCCCGTACCTCGTACGGAATCAGCTCAGTGCTGGCGGCGTGGACCAACTGGAGAATCGGCTCCCCATTTCGGCTGGCGAGGTGACCCCCGTCGACCGGTGTGACCTCCAGCGACGGCGACAGCGGCCACGACGTGCGCACCTCGTGGCGGCCTCGGCCTGCGATGAGATCGACGACGAGGACGCTGCCCCGATCCGGCGGCGCGATGAGCCACCTCCGATGCACCACCGGCTTCGAGAGTCTCCCGTAGCCGCTGTGTTCGGCATCGACGACGCTGCGCTCGAGGTCGACCGACCGCACCCGTACGCGGGCATGCTCCGTCCACAGAAACGGCCCGCCGACAACCGATTGGTCCAGGCCGTCGACACACACGGTCGCGTGAGCGCGAGTGCCCCGATGAGCAGCGCGCCAGTCCGGGTGCCTGTAGTAGCTGCCGGTGCCGGGATCGCCGATGACGTCCTCACCGTCGATGCTCAACGTCACTGCGAGGGCGTCGGCGTGCCCGTGTGCGGCGAGCGAGAGGTATCCCAGCGGGCCGACGTCCATAGTCAGCCGCCGCGATCCGGCGCGCAGCACCACCAGGCCGCCGTCCGGAGCGAAGAAGCTGCGAGGACCGGGTTCTGGGACGGCCTCCGATCCGGAAACAGGTTCTGTGCGAGCGTAGTTCATCCAGGCCGCCGACAGCGTCGTGCCGCCCACCCGGCGTGCCGACGCGTTGCGGGTCACCGCGGCGACCGTGCCGAGATGATCTCGGACCGTGCGCACCGGCTCGGCGCCGAGCCGGAGCGCGAAACCCTCGTCGTCGTCTCCGTAGCGTGGCGCCGGGTCACGATCACCGACGAGTGCTGCGATGAAGTCCGCGCTCCGGTCGACGGCGGCGGTCAACTCCGGCGGTGGTCGACCGTCACGAAGCGTCAGCAACGCGGCCACGGTGAGCAGCAGTTCCGACGTGAAGATCTGGTATCCCACCGACTGCTCGGCGCCTGCGCCGTCGGGCAAGATCTGCCGGGCTGCCTCGGCGGACAGCACACGGATCGCGTCCTCCTCCCAGGACTCGGCGCCGGCCAGCTCCGGCAGAAGAATCGCCACTGTGGCGACGCCGGCCATTTCCCCGACGAGGTGGTTGTTGGCCGAGCTGAACTGCGAACGCTCGTCCCAGCAGCGACGGGCAGACTCGGCGAGCAGACGGACGACAGCCCGGAACCTCGTGGTCGTCAACCCGGGCGAATCCCGCAGCCCCTGTAGTGCCACCGCGATCGAGATCGAGCGCACGCCCGCCTCGAATGCACCACGCCATCCGATGCCGAGGCCCGATGGATTCTGTTCGATCCACGAGTCGAGTTGACGAAACGCCGCGTCACTGAATCGCTCCTCACCGGTGAACAACCACGCCTCGGCGAGCCAGGGCAGATGCTGGAGTCGATTGAGCTCCCAGATCCACTTCGGATCACCGTCCGCCGTGCGGTGGTTGATTCGGGATGCGGGCACGACGGGCCAGCCCACTTTCGAAAGCGGGTCGTAGTGCCAGTCGATCGGCTCCGGCAGCGTCACTTCGGGGTGACCGAAGTACGAAAATCGCCCGCAGGCCACACGCTCGGCGGCCGCGATCACCTGCCCGACCGCGGCCGGATGTGCACGGGCGATATCGGCGGCCCGGTCGCGGTCCAGAAGTGCCGGCCGGCCGACGCATTCCCGGAATCTCGCCAATGCGGCGTCCCAGTCCGGTTCCGGCGTCCCCAGCAACTCGGAGTCGGTCGTCTCGCCGCGCCCGCTGAGCGGAAGCAGGCTCCGACCGGCCCGACTCGCACGCCACGCCACCTCGCGCGGTCCCATCGTCCGCAATCGGCGTACGCGCCAGAGGAGTTGACTCACGGCGTCCTCCTTGCGAATACGAGAACCTCGTGCGGCAGGTGACAAGGTGCCGTCGGGCGTGTCAAGCTGACTCGGTGCCCGGCATTCTCGCCTTCCGGCGGTTCGGCCGCTTCCGGTTCGCCCTGACGGCGGCCATTGCAGCCGTCGGACTGATCGCCGCGTGCTCTACGCCCGTGGAAGAACCTCAGGCGCCAGCGCCAGCGCCGGCGCCGGCGCCCGCGCCCGGCGATCCGCACTCCCTCACGTTCCCCAGGACGGCAACGTACTTCCTCAATCAGCAGGAACTTCCGTCCGTCGACGAGCTCGCCCGATATGACGTGGTAGTCATCGACAACGAATGGGCGAACCGGAAGCCGCGCGAGTACTTCGACGAACTCCGTCACGCGAACCCGCGCCTCCGGTTGTTCGCCTACGTGAATGTGGTCGACCATCCCGATCAACTCGGCTCGGAGGCGTACTGGGCCAACCGATACGCGTTGTGGCAGTACGACCAGAACGGCGAAAGTGCGTTCCCGGATTCCTGGCTGGCGCACACCATGGACGGTGCGCCGGTCAGCGAGTGGCCGGAGTCGACGATGACCAACCTCACCGACCAGGCGCCACGGATCAACGGCCAGGTCTTTGCCGAGTACGCCGCGAACTGGGTGGTCGACGACGTCTGGTCTGCGGGGGTGTGGGACGGTATCTTCCTCGACGTCTGGGGCGACCGGATCTACAGTGCGAACCGAGATCACTGGGACATCGATTCCGATGGCACCGACGAACCGGACGACGCGATCTACGGGTTCGGAAACCCCTGGGAGCGTGGCGTGAACCTGGCCGAACAGATCATCCGGCAACGAATTCCGGACGCCATCCTGATCGCGAACGGAGACCGGACGCTGCTGGCGCAACAACTGGACGGCCGGGCGTGGGAGAAATTCGCAGACCCCCGCGCCGACCGGAATCCTATGTTCGACATCGAGCAGTATGCCAGTCTGACTGCCGAGGGGGACCATCGCATGCCCGGCCTGGCGATGACGATCGACAGGCTCGGTCCCGCACCGCATTCGGCACCGGACTTCCAGCGTGCCCGGTACTTCCTGGCGGCGACGTTGCTCCAGGACGGATTCTGGGCCCCGATGGGCGCCGACTACGACGAGCCGGCCTACTTCGACGAGATGGACGGTGGCGGACTCGGCTCGGGGTACCTCGGGCACCCCCTGGTGGCCAACCCGTCGCCGGCCGCCCTGAACGATCCGTATGCGGACGGGGTCGGGTCGCTGGGCCACGGCCTCTTCCGTCGCGACTTCGAGCACGGCATCGTCCTGCTGAACACCGATGGCAAAGCCCGGGAAGTGCAGCTCGAGACACCCTTTCGGCGACTTCACGGCAGCCTGGATCCGAGCACCAACAACGGGGCCACCGTCACGTCGGTGACCCTCCAGCCGAGCGACGGTCTCGTGCTCTTGCGCGAGAACCCGTAACCGCATCCGGTCTCTCATCGCATCACCCGCTCGACCGCGAAGAGCCGCGCGTAGAAGTCGATGAGTGCCCGGCGCGACGTCTCCCACGACAGCTGCTGCTCCACCCGAGCCCGGCCCAGTTCGCCCATCCTGTGACGTTTCCGGGAGTCCCGTAACAGCTCGTCGATCCCAGCCGCGAAGGCCGATTCGTCATTGGCCGGGGCGTAGACAGCGGACTCCCCCGCCGATACTCGCGACTCGACGAGTTCGAACGAGACGAGTGGCCGCCCCATCGCCATGTACTCGACGACCTTGTTCATCGTCGACACATCGTTCAACGGGTTTCGTGGGTCAGGCGCAAGACAGACGTCGGCGGTCGACAGACACCGCTGCACGAACTCGTCGGGGACCCGGCCGGTGAATTCGACCGTGTCCGTGAGCCCGAGCTTCTCGCTGAGGGCGACCATGTCTTCGAAGGCGTCCCCCGCGCCCATGAATATGCAGTGGAGGTCGTCCCGGCCGAGGCCGTCCCGCAGGTGAGCGAGGGCGCGTAACGCATAGTCGACGCCGTCCTGCGGACCCATCACCCCCAGGTATGCCGCGAGATACCGCTTGCCGCGCCTCAGGCTCGGATCGGGGTCTCGGCGGACGAATCGACTCAGATCGGGCGCACTCCGGACGACGGTAACCCGCTCCGGCGCCAGATGACCGCGCTCGAGTGCAACCCGCCGATAGCTCTCGTTCGTCGAGATGACAGCGTCGGCGGCGGCCAGTGTGAGCCGTTCCAGGAGTCTGGTCGCCCAGTAGAGGACCTGGCCGCCTCGGGGAAACCGGGACAGGAAGAGTTCGGGCACGAGATCGTGGTGGTCGAACACGAACTTGGCGCCGACCGGGCGAAGCAGCGCAGCGACGAGGAACAGCAGGTCGGGCGGATTGCAGGCGTGGACGGCATCGACCCGATCTTGTCGGCGCACCCGAAGAGCGAGCCGCGTGGTGTGCCACAACGCCAGCCCGTACTCCCGCAGATAGCCCAACGGCCCACCCTCCGCGGCACGCAGGGGGTAGCGGAGAATGCGGACCCCGTCGATCGTGACGTCCGGCTCCCTGTCCTGGGTGGTCCCCATCGGGCAGATCACTGTGACGCGATAGCCGGCCTCCACCAACGCAGTGCTCTCCTGCCACACCCGGCGGTCGAACGGTACCGAAAGGTTCTCTACCAGAATCAGAATGTGCCGACTCATCACACCTCCACCACTTCGGTGAGCAGACGCTCGAATCCTCGCGCCGTGTCTTCGATCCGGAACTGCTGTTCCACCCGTGCACGCCCCGACAACCCCTGCCGAGTGCGCAGCCCCGGGTCCGCGGCCAGGGCGAGGAGCCGCTGCGCCATCGCATGCGCATCTCCGACCGGCACCACGTAGCCCTGTTCACCATCGGTGACCATGTCTCGCAGGCAACCGCAGTCGGTGACCACGAGCGGCACGCCCGCGGCCATGGACTCGATCGCGATGATCGGCACTCCCTCGTGCACCGACGACAGACAGGACACGTCGAGCCCCGGCAGGAGTTGTCGCACGTCCCGTCGAACGCCCATGAAGCGTGTGCGGCCGGCAATCCCGAGTTCATCCGCAAGAGTGCGTAACTCGGCCTCACGTTCGCCGCCGCCGATCACGACCAGCCGCACCCGCACATCAGACTCCGCCACGGAAGAAATCGCTTCGAAGAGCATCTGGTGCGCCTTCTGATCGCTGAGGCGACCGACGATACCGACGATGAAGTCCCGCGGGTCGAGACCGAATGCGGCCCTGGCAAGCTCGGAGTCGGTGTTTCGCGGCAGCGGAGGCAGCACGATCCCGTTCGGAATCACCACCTCGCGGGTGCGTCGCCAGGCGAAGCGCCCAACACCCTCCTCTCGGCGCAGGTACTCGCCTTGCCGAGGGGCGAGCAGGACGAGCGCGTCGGACAGCCACAACGTTTCCACCGTGGAGCGCGGCAGGCAGCGCTTGCCGACCGACGTCAGGTCCATGTCGTGAGCGGCGACGATGTTGGCACGCGCTCCCGCCAGCCTTGCCGCAATTCGCCCCAGCGCCAGTGCCGCTCGATGATGATGAGTGACCAGCACCACGTCCGTGCGATCGCGTCGCAGGCTGCGGATCAACCGTGGCAGGGTTCGCACGTCGTAGCGCCCCGTACGCCCCAGCACTTCGACCTCGAATCCTGCCCTCCGGAACTCCTCGCCGAGGGGCCCGGCCTCGCGCAGACAGATCAGACGTGGTCGTACGACCCGTGGATCGAAGTTCCGGAACAGTTCCAGCATCAGGAGTTCGACACCCCCGACGAACGTCAAGTCCAACACCAGACTGAGCCGGATCGGCCTCGTCGAACGAGGTGGGAGTCGCCCCGCCACCTCCTCGAGCGCGAGTTCGCTCTCGGCGACGCTTGCGCGCAGGCTGAACTCGGACTCGACTCGCGTCCGCGCCGCGAGGCCCATTTCCCGGGATTTCTTCGGCTCCGACAGCACTCGGAGCAGCTTCTCGGCGAGCGCACGCGGCGAACGCGGGGGCACGAGAAATCCGGTCACCCCCTCCGTGATCATCTCCGGGACGCCGCCCACCGCGGTACAGACCGCCGGCCGACCCGCGGCCATTGCCTCGAGCAGCGCCATCGGAAAACATTCCACGCTGTACGAGCTCAGGACGAAGACGTCCATCCCTCCGAGCAAATCTTTCACGTCGTGACGAGACCCGGTGAAGACCACATGGTCGGCGATGCCCAGCTCACTGGCCAGCTGTTCCAGCTCGCCTCTCATCGGCCCGTCTCCGACCACCAGGAACTTCGCGGCCGGCAGCTCGTCGATGACCAGCCGTGCCGCGTGCAGCAGCGTGGCGTGGTCCTTCTCGGGCCGCAGCGCGGCAAGTATCCCCACCACTCGGTCGAGCGGCCCGATCCCGAACTCCGCGATCGCCGCCCGATCTCCACTCGGATCGAACGCTGCGGGATCCACCCCGTTGTGGATTATTCGGATCTTGCCCGGCGGGATGTGCAGATCGCCGACCAGATAGGAAACTTGCGCCTTCGCCACACCGAAATACGCGCTCGTGACCGGGCCGAGTGCGCGGTCGGCGAACCGCCGAAGGACACTCCTCGTGGTGGTCTCACCGCAGTTGTGAACCCATACGACCGTCCGTGGAACTCGGGCCAGGACAGCCGCGACACGGCCGAGAGTCTCGGCGTTGAAGCCGCGCACGATCATGATGTCCGGGGAAATCCTGCGCGTCTCACGCACGAGGTCCCAAAGGGCACCGACCGCCTGCAACTTCGTTCGTCCCAACGCCAGGGCGGGAACAGCACCGGCCGCCAGGGCCGGATACAGTTCGCCCTCGCTTCCGATGCAGATGACGCTGGGCTCGAACCGTTCTCGGTCCAGTCGGGGAAACAGCGTTGCAGCGTGCCGCTCCGCTCCCCCGACGCGGAGGTCCGGCACCACATGCAACACCCGCAGTGGGCGATCGGCCGTCACCGCCGCACCTCCTGGTAAAGGGCATCGAAACGGCGCCACACGACGTCGACGTCGAATTCGGCCCGGATGCGCTCCAACGCCTGCGCTCCGATGCGGGTGCGGGCATCGTCGTCGTAGACCACGTGACGCAAGGCTTGCGCGAGTGCGTCCACGTCGTCGACCGGAACCAGCACCCCACAACGGTCGTCGATCAGTTCGGGGATGCCCCCCACGGCGCTGGCGACAACACACAGACCGTGGGCCATCGCCTCGAGTATCGCCATCGGCTGGCCCTCGTTGCGCGAGGGCAGGGCCAGTACGTGGGAGCTCGCCAACAATTCGGGCACCCGAGCCGGATCGATCCATCCGAGCACCGTGACGGTGGATCCCACCGACAGCTCGTCGACCCTGTCCCGCGCGCGCTGCACTTCGCCGTCACCGGCGATCGTCAGTCGCGCACGCTCGCCTCCGTCGCCGACCATCTTCGCCCACGCGTCGAGCAACGTGAAAGTCCCCTTGCGATCGCCGATGCAGCCGAGGAACAGCACGTGCACCTGTTCACTTCCGGACGGCTGCCGTACCGGACGGCAAGGCCGGACCGCGTTGGGAACAGAGACGATCCGTGCCTGTGGCGCAATCCGCTCGAGGCGCTCCACCCAGCAGTCGCCGAGCGCCACCACCACGTCCGCACCGGTGAGGGTGGCGCGGACGATCGCCTGAAATGGGCGCGGCGATCGGCTGTAGAACTGATGGAAATCGGAACCGTGCACGTGCATCACGATCGGCACCCGGAAGATTCGACATATCCAGGCGAGGATCACCTTCCGGATGAAGCTGCCGGCGACGGAGGTATGAAGATGTACCACATCCGGCCGGTCGCGAACCAGAGCAGCCACGAACGCACCCAGCCCTGTCGCGAACACCACGATTTTCGTCGCGACCGTCCCGTTCCGGTGAGTGCTGACATGGCGAACGTTCCACAACTCCCACAGCGGAGTGCCTTGCATCGTTCGGACGAAGCTTGCCACGCCGCCCCGGGTGGACGTGCTGGTAGATGCCCACAGGGCCCGCTGCCGCTTCATGTTGGTTCCTGTGCTGGGACCGAGTCAGTCGCGCGTCGAGGCGGATCCGGTGTCATCTGGTCCGCGGGAGCCCGCTCTGCCCAGCCGATTACGATTCCGACGAGCAGCATCACGACCGCGTTCGGAAAGTCGAAGAACCGTAGATCTACCGTGAGGCCCGCGATCACCAGCACAACGAAGGCCATCATCGCCACCAGCGCGAGACGCCTCCCGCACAGGCCGTCGGCCGGCAGCACCCGGAATGCGTGGAAGAGACCACTGGCGAGGAGAAGAAGCACCGCGAGCCACAGAACCAACCCGATCAGCCCCAGTTCCGCCGCGATTCCTAGCTCATTGAAATGGGACGCGATTCCGAAGCCGCGAATCCATGGCACATCCGGCGCCCACCTCTGGTGATGGTACGTGTTCATCGCGGTGAAGCGCCCGATCCCCCACCCCGCCAACGGTTTTTCCTGGACTGCCCAGATCGCCGTCTCCGCAGTGTTGAGCCGATCCTGCAGTTCGTCGGGTGATCCGACGCCACCCGCGGACCGATCGCTGCTGGTGAAGGTCGACCACTTGATGGCCACGGCGGCCGTCATGACCGCACCGGTCATGACGAACCCGGTCCGAAATCCCTTGGCAAACGTCGCACCAATCAAAACCACCACAGTGAATGCCAGCCAGACGACTCGCGTGTGGGTGAGATAGACGCCGTATGCGCACGCTACCGCGATAGCGATGGCCAGAATCCTGCTCCACCGGGGTTCACTGCGCGTTGCGGCAAGAAGGAGCGCCACGATGAAACCGAGGGTCAACACCACGCCGTTGACCACAGGCTGGTCGAAGATGCCGACGGCTCGCCCCTCCCAGCTCGGAGACTCGACTATGTAGCGTGGCCAGACGAGTGCGGTCGGACCATGAAACTGCAGAATGCACATCGCTGCCGAGTAAGCGCCGAGCGACAGGATCGTCCACAGAAGTAGCCGGACTGCAGACGCCCGGTCGAATGTGTACCGCCCCACGAGAAACACCGTGAACGGAATGATGGTGCCGGTAAGTACGAATCGCGGTACGGAGAGTTCTGCGCCGGACAGAGGGATTACGGAGCCGTACTGGTGCGAGGAGAACATCGACATCACGTTCCAGGTGACGTAGAGAACCATTGCACACTCGATGGCGCCCAGACGCGGAGCGCGGTTGATTCCCCGGGCAATCCAGATTGCCCACGCGCCCACAACGCCGAGGTACGCCAGGACGAAGGGATCCACGGGCAGAATGCTGGGTAGGGCGACCCGGAGAAACGTGGTGACCAACAGCAGGAGCACAGCGACCACCGGATCGCGAAGCCCGGCGAAGACGAGAACACTGCCGACGGCGCCGAGCAAGAGGAGCACACCGAATTGAGTCGGCACCTTCGCGGCGGCTGCAAGCACGACGAGCACAGCCACGGGGAACACCGCGCCCACCATCCATCGGGAGGTCCATCCACCCGTGGACGAGACACTGGCGGGGTCGGCGAGGCTCGGTGTCCGTCTCATGTCATCAGGTCACGGACGCGCGGTTCGATCCGGAGCGGACTCGCGGACCTTCACGAGGTCGACCGTTTCCAACTCGTCCGAGTCCGCCGGCTCGGCCGACTCGTCCGACTCGGCCGATGGCGGGATCGGCGCACTGCGTCGTGCGCATCGAGGATCGATGATGACGGCACCAAGCAATCTCGACTCCACCTGCCCGAGCAGCCGACATGCCTCCACCGTTTCGGGGACCCGCGTGCGGCGCCTTTCGACCACCAGCACTACCGCGTCTGCTGCCGCGCAGATCACCTGCGCTTCAGCTGCTTCAGTGATCGGCGGAGCCTCGACGACAACCATGTCGGCGATACTGTGGGCGTGTTGGAGCAGGTTGCCGAACCGCTCACGGGTGAACAGCGCGTAGGGATCACCGTTTCCCGTTCCACTCGGCATCTCCGGCATCTCGCCGGGTACCGCCTCCTGGATGAACCCGGCGATCGCAGGTGGGGTGGCCTCAGCGAGGAAATCCGCAACGCCCGGAACTTCATCGGTATTCGTGGCGCTCTCGGAACCGTGCAGATCCGCCCGCAGAATCAAGGATCGTTCGCCCTGGATCGCCCTGTGCTCGGCAATTGCCCGCGCAACCTGGGCAACGCCCTCCGTACGCCGCGGCGCGGTCACCACAACCGTTGCCGGGCGGGGAAGATCGGCTAAGCCGACGATGTTTGCCAAACGTCGGAATTGCGCCTCGCGACGCTGTTCCGCCCGAGGTTTCCCACCACGCGGAACCTCGACCAGAGTATCCACGCCGACCTTCGCACGCACGTCGTCGGCGGTCGTGAGGCGTTTCGACACCGCATCCAGCGCGAGAGCGGCAACGCACCCGAGTATCAGGCCGCCGAACAGCCCGAGTACCGCGTTCCGTACCAGAGACGGGCTCTCCTCTGCGACGCCCGCAGCGAGCTGCTGATCCTGCAGCTCGTTCGTCGTGTCCAACTCGATCGCAGTGATTCGGTCCTGGAGCTGCGCCATTGCGACGGGGTCTGCTTCGGGGGACGAACGTTGCTCCTCGAGCTGTTGCCTGAGCTCTTCGAGGGTGCCGGCTCTGCCTGCGAACCTGACGGTGTTGACATCGTCGCGGAAAGCCCCGGCCATTGCGGCTGCCGAGGACGCCGCGACCTTGGGATCGTTCGCGGTGGCGTCGATGTAGAGGATCGGACTCGCAGCAGCCGTGCTGGCGGCGAAGGTCACATCGTCGGGAACGTCCGCGCGAGCCCGGATCCGCTCCTGGTAGGGCCCGTTGTTGAAGTAGTCGACATACCCCACCACGAGGATTGCGTCCTGCTCGGGGGCCCGGCCCGGCGAGGAGACGATCAGCGCCGCCCTGCCCGTATAGCTGGTCCCGGCTTCCTTCGCCGCCACGACCGCTCCGAGAACCGCCAGTGCAGCAACGAAGACGACCAACACGCGACGGCGCCAAATGCGCTCGAGCTGGACGTTCAATGTGCTGGTCATCTGCCCCTCCACCATCAGGTTGCGGAGAATTGCGCGCCCCCGCTGAGATGTCGGGCGGCTCGGCACGCCATCGTTCAACCCACGGCGCCGACCCGAAATGTCGACTAAGCGATCTTCCCGACCTCAAGATTAATTTACTCCATAGAAGAGTACCTGCGGTATGGTTTTGGCGGATTTTTCATATTTGACGACTAGCACACGCGGCCGAGTATCATCATTCGCCAGAGGTGAGATCGTTGGATCTTCCGAAAACAAGAGTTGCAGTCGTCGCGGCCGCCAGGTTCCACCTCCGGCCGCTCCGCCGGATTCATCTTGCACGCCGGGCCCCGGCCTTACGCCTCGGCCCGGTAGTCGTCGCCGGACAAGAGGTGGCGCTCCGTTCCCCTCGGCTGTCCGACGCAGCCGCCTGGCGGGAAATTCGGCTGCGAGATCAGCGTCTGATCGAACCGTACTGGGTCAGTTCTGCCCTGAGCTGGCCGGAGCGCCACACCGAGGCGATCTGGGTGGACGAATGCCTCCAGTCACGAAAAGCCGCCCGTGCCGGATTAGCGCTGCCGCTGGTGGTCGAGATCGACGGGCGCTTTGCGGGGCAATGCAATCTCGAGCGTATCGACGTGCGCACCAAGACCGCAGAGTTAGGCATCTGGCTCGACGCCCGGGTGACGGGCAAGGGCGTGTGCGCAGGTGTGGGCGTGCTACTCGCGGAATACGCGATCAGTACGTTGGGACTACGCCGAGTCACCGCGCCCATCTGTGTGGACAATGCTGCGGCTGCGAAGCGTGCTGAGCGCATGGGCCTGAGACGCGAGGGCACAATGGCCAGCTTCCTCGACGTCGGCGGCCGCCGTCGAGATCACGACCTGTGGGCGATCACGCCGGAAATGTGGGCGCTCGCCCCGAAGACGGGGGACCCACATCCCGACACCATCCAACATTGACGGCCCCCTGACCACCGCATTCGCGGCGCGCGATTCGCCCGAAACACGAACGGCGCGTTATCGTTCCGTAGCCCGGCGCGACTGTTCCGACTCTACGAGCGCGAACACTCGCTCGAACGCCTGCTTGCTCGCAGACACCTGCGCGCGTGCCTGCGCACGCAGGTCGGATCGCAGACCCGGGGCCTCCCTCCACATGCGGTGAATCGCACGCGTGAGCCGTTCGTCGAGCCCGTCCTCAGCGAGCTGAACCAACTCGACACCGCCGGGGAACATCCCGCTCAGGCCACCGAGTTTGTCGTCGTAATAGCGCGAAGTCGACAGGCCCACAACCGGAATTCCCTGGGCGAGAGCGAAAACCGCAACGTGGTATGCGCCGGTGACGAGTACACGACATCGCGCCACCTCGGACACCAGGTCCCGGGCACTGGCGAAGCGCCCCACCGTGGGTCTCACGATCGGGAACCCGTCGACCAACGGCATCGTCGAGTGACGATCTTCGGCCTCGTATTCGGAGACGATCAGCGGGACGAGACCAGCGTCGACCGTGCCGGCGAACCCCCTCAACACACGGCCGACGACATCCTGCGCCCTGTCCGTGACCGGGGAGTATCCGGCCACGCGAAGGCAAACCCCGATGTCGGTCCCGATCGTGTCGGATTGCATGCCGTAGGCCAACTCCACCGCGTCGTCCCCGGTAACCACGACCCGCTCGGAAGGCACGCCGAGCGACCGCAGGAGAGCGGGACCTCGCTCTTGCTCTCGGACCGCGATGAGGTCGACCTTCGGCAAGACACGCATGGCATGAGCGAGTATGTGTTCTCCTGTGAGCGGTCCGATGCCCTGTCCGCACATCGCGGTCGGTATGTGCAGGTCAGCCGCACGCTCGAGCAGATCGAGGGTGCGGTGAGCCTGGTAGGGATCCACGTCGGTCATGTAGCCGCCGCCCATCGCGAGCACCAGTGAGGCATCGCGGACGGCCATCGGAATGCGCGGAATTCGCCCGGTTTCGTCCGGCACGGCGGTCGGTGTGCGAAGGGAGTCCCGGACCTTGCGCGCGTAGTGCCGTGGACGATCAGAGACAGCCCACCAGCCCGCCGAGACCGGGCCGACCAACCGGGGCCCGGCGTACGCTGGCACCTGCCACCACGGTCCGGATCGTGACCATCTGCTCCCACGTCGATAGGTCACCGGCTCGGCGGCGGGAGCGAACGCGCGCAGCAACGACGGTGCGTAGGTCAGAACGCCGAGCCGCGCACCCGGCCATCGCTCACTCAGGCGCCGGACGGTGACGTCGAGGATGGCGAGGTCACCTCGATTGGTAAGCCAGTACTCCCCGTTCTCGATCAATACACGCACAGTCGAACTGTCGATGCCCGTCGAGTCGGCCTCATAGTTCGCCATTACTGTCCTTGAACGGTCCGGAGAGATATCCAGTACGGCTCCAGTCTCGCGCAGCAGCGCTGGGCCGACAACAGTCTCGTCAGATGCAGCCGGGGAACAGATTTCCGATCGACGCCACTTGCGAGTGCACCCCAGCGGGGAGAGACTCGTCTCGACAGTACCGCACACTTGTAGGCACTGCACCCTCCACACCCCGGAGTTCGGCTATGTCGATTGCACGCGACGACGGCTCAGCCCGCAGGTCGTTCACACGCTCCAACGAACTGCAGTCCCGGCTGAACAGATTGGTCCCGGGCGGCGCGCACACCTATGCGCGCGGACCCGACCAGTATCCGGACTTCATGGCGCCCGTTCTCGTTCGCGGTTCAGGCGCCCGCGTATGGGATGCGGACGGAAACAGTTTTGTCGAATACGGCATGGGTCTGAGATCGGTGACGTTGGGGCACGGCTACCGTCCTGTGACGGACGCCGTGTGTGCGGCGATCGCCGATGGGACGAACTTCAGCCGGCCGACCGAACTCGAACTGCATGCCGCGGAAGATTTCCTCGAACTGGTTCCCGCCGCGGACATGGTGAAGTTCGCCAAGAACGGGTCGGACGTCACCACCGCCGCGGTCCGCCTTGCACGGGCGGTGACGGGTCGAGATGTGGTGGCCATCTGCAATCAACCCTTCTTCTCGGTCGACGACTGGTTCATCGGTACCACCGCGATGAACAGTGGCGTCCCCACCGATGTCGCCGCCAGATCCGCCGGTTTCGCGTACAACGACCTCGCTTCGCTCAGCGCACTTTTCGACTCGAATCACGGTCAGATCGCCTGTGTCATCCTCGAAGCCGCCACCGCAACGGCGGAGCCGGAACCTGGCTTCCTGCAGGGGGTCCGCACCCTCTGTGACCGACACGGCGCACTACTCATCTTCGATGAGATGATTACCGGATTCCGCTGGTCGGCCGGCGGTGCACAGTCGGTCTACTCGGTCGAACCCGACCTGTCGTGCTGGGGAAAGGCCATGGGCAACGGCTTTCCGATCTCGGCCCTCGCCGGTAAACGTGAGTACATGGACCTAGGGGGCCTGAATACGGACCGTGAGCGTGTGTTTCTCCTGTCGACCACGCACGGCCCCGAGTGCGCCGGGCTGGCGGCCTTCCGAGCGGTCGTTCACGTCTACGCCACCGAAGACCCCATATCGCACATGATGCAGTCGGGACAGCTCTTGGCCGATGGTGTCAACGCAGCCGCAGCAGAGATGGGTGTCGCAGACTACGTCCAAGTGATCGGCAGGCCATCCTGCCTCGTCTTCGTCACCCGAGACCCCGAACGTCAACCATCGCAGGAGTTCCGCACGCTCTTCCTACAGGAACTGCTGTCGGGCGGGGTGCTCGGTCAATCATTCGTCACATCCGCAGCACACACCCCGGCGGACATCGCCCACACCCTCGAGGCGACCCGACGTGCCCTGCAGACCTACAGCAAGGCAATCGAATCCGGCAGCGTGGCGGAATTCCTCCGCGGCCGGCCCGTCGCCCCCGCCCTCCGCCGGTATGCCGCACCCCGCAGAATCGGCCCATCGGACTAGTCGCCGGGTTCGCCTCGGAGGCGCCTCCCCGATGTCTACACTGAAGTGTGTAAGGCGGATCTCCGTCCTCGAGCGATCCTTCCTGGTCAGAGCTCTCGGGAGGTCTCGGCCGGAACCCTCACTTCAGTTTCACGGGAGGACTCGATCGATATGTCTCATCCACCGGGCGAACCATCGAAACACTGGCCGCCGCCAGAAGACCGGGACAGAGTTCACTGGCACATCGAACGCGAACTGCGCGAGGAGCTGTTGGCCAGCACCCCCGACACGCGGGAGGCTGTCACTCGTGACGTATACAACCGCCTGTTCGAGGAGGTTCCATGGCATCGAGCGCATGTTACGGACGCGGCGTCCGAAGAAGCCTTCGAAGAGGTATGGTTCCAGCAGTACGGAGCTCTGACTCGGCCAACGGACACCTTGGTCGACGTAGGCTGCGGGACAGGGGCGCTGATTCGCCGGTTCGCGCCCGCCGTGCGCGACTGCATCGGCATCGATGCCTCGGACACGATGGTGAAACTGGCGGACCAGGAGCGACCGGCCAACGCACGCTTCATGGTCGGTAGCGTACTCAACCCACCGCTCCCGCCGTCCTCCGCCGATTTCGTGGTAAGCCGTC
The DNA here is from genome assembly GCF_017068375.1 of Rhodococcus koreensis. Classification (NCBI taxonomy): domain Bacteria; kingdom Bacillati; phylum Actinomycetota; class Actinomycetes; order Mycobacteriales; family Nocardiaceae; genus Rhodococcus; species Rhodococcus koreensis. Next base: position 6,905,484 of record NZ_CP070609.1, on the reverse strand, counting down.
AGGTCATGGAGCACCTGCACCCCGACGATGTTCCCGAGCATCTGGCCGCGGTACGGAAGATTCTGCGTCCGGGAGGTCGCTTTCTCATCGAAACACCCAGTCGACTGACCGGCCCTTGGGACATTTCGCGCGGCTTCACTCCAGTGGCCACGGGCTTTCACTTGAAGGAATACACCAACGGGGAGTTGGGCGCCATGCTGCGCGATGCGGGTTTCCGGCGCGTGCGCGGCCGCGCCGTGCCGAGTCGGATATTGACACACCTCGGCAGGATCAAGCGTCACGCGTATGTGCCGGTCGCAGTGAAGGCGATCATCGAGCGTCCGTTGCAGGCAGCCCCGCCGTCCCTTCGTGCGAAGCTCGCCGGCCCACTCGCGGTCCGTGAAGTCATGTTGATCGCCGAGCGCAGGTAGCGCACACCGAAGGGACACGAGGACCGCCGCGCCCTGTTTCACTTTCCCTGTGAGATAAGCGATTTGGGGTAGCGGACGTCCAGATCCGTCGCAATGTGATTCACAGGGCGGGACCGTCGACTGTCGCCTACAGCGCCCCCTCCTCGGTGGCACACCGGAATCCCGCGTGGAAAACGACACCGGTGGGTTGCATTTGTTCCCGGTAGTAGCCCTCTTTGTAATAGACGGTGGACGTGCCGGGAATCAGTGTACGGACGAAGTATGTGTCGGCACCGTTGGCGAACGTCTGCCGTACGCCGTTGAGCCACAGCTTGATCCATCCGGTCGCGTCCGACGCCGACCAGTTGATCTGCATCTTCACGTCATGCCAACTCCCCACGTCCAGTGGGGTGTCGAAGATGGACAGCGTTTCCAGATCGGCGCCGGGAAGCGACTGCTTGTTGACGACGAGCGACCAGTAGCCGTTCCGCTGGCTCACATACCATCCGACCGGTGGGCTTCCGATACTCACGTCCTGGTGCCACTGGTTCGTCAGCCCCCAGCCCAGGCTGGCGTGGTTCTGTGGAAATGTGGAGTCGAATTTAGTGGCGAACTGATACCAGCGTGCCTGGCCCTCGAAGCCGCCGGTGTCGTTCCCGGCCGCCACCTCGGAACGCTCACCTTCCCCGAACGACGGGGCGTCGCCGCTGCGGACCTCGAAGCGAGCGGCCTGGCCATATGTCGCGTCCGGGACGATGCTCGCGGAATAGGTGGGGACGTAGCCCGTTCCGGGGCCGTTGTAGCTCTTGTTCTGCACCGAAGGCCATTGAGAGAAGTTGCCGCCGCTGTAGTCGCCCGTGAAGACCCGCCCCGCGGTCGGCGCGGCGCTTGCCGCTACCGTCACAGCAAGCGGTGTGACCGACATGGCAACGACGACGGCCGCAACGGCCACACGCGAAGCAAACACAGGACGCGAGCGGAACATGGTGGCTCCATCACTTTGGGTGAGCGCGGCCTCCCACAGCCTTCTGTCCGCCCCCAACATAGGCAAGAGAGCTATCCATCACTTTGATGATGAGCGTACTCAGCCTGACATCTGGAAGCTAGTGGCTCCGGTCAGCGCAGTAGGCGCCGCGAAGCGAACTGGCGGAAGTACACGAGCTTCGACGGCTCGACCAGACCGGGAAGGATGAAGTACCAGACCCGTTCCATGCGACGCGGGAGATCATCGAAGGCGCCGGTCGCGCTCGCGACGACGTGAGCCCCGAGCAGCGACCCGAGCAGGAATGTGGACAGCGTCGTCGCGGAGACGTCGTCCTCCGCGAGAATGTCGCCCTCCTCGAGCGCGCGGGTGACGAGTCGTTCGAAACCCTGCTGCCACGACGCCACGACGTTGCCGTGCGTACCCTGGTAGTCGCCGATCTCGTGCTGCAGCCGCAACATCGCCGCGACGATCGGATCGGCACTCGCGGCCTCGATCGCCACGTAGGACAGGGCGACGAGCGCCTCCAGCGCCGGCGTCGGCCCGTCACTCACGGACGTCATACCTGCCGTGAGGCGGATCTGTCCCTCGTCGATGACACCGCGGGCGAGGTCTTCCTTCGAACTGAAGTGGAAGTACAACGCACCTTTGGTCACACCCGACTGCTCGATGATCTCGTTGAGACCCGCATTCGCGTAGCCGAGCCGTAAGAACACGTCGGCCGCCGCCATGAGGACCGAAGCCCGAGTTACCTCTGCTCGAACCTGTCTCGCCATCGACTGCCTCCCGAACAACCCCCCCGACGGGGCGCGCAAACTCCAGCGAACCCTAGCACTTGACAGGCTCAGCCCTCCGGAAGTTGAACCGCGAGTCGGAAAACGAGAACACGTTCACTACGGCGTCGCGCGGGGCCGATCGGTGCCCAACTGTGGATCCGCCTCGAGATTGGTCAGCCCGTTCCAGCACAGGTTGACGAGATGCGCGGCGACGACCTCCTTCGGCGGCGTCCGCTCGTCCAGCCACCACGTCGCGGTGGTGGACACCATTCCGACCAGCGCCTGCGCGTACAGCAGGGCGAGATCCGGATTGAACCCTCGCCGCGCGAAGTCGCCTGCAAGGATGTGCCCGACCTGGCCGATCGCCTCGTTGAGCAGGCTCGAGTACGTTCCGTCCGGCGCCGCCACCGGCGAGTCGCGGACGAGGATGCGGAATCCGTCGGTGTGCTCCTCCACATAGGTGAGCAGCGCCAGCGCCACCCGCTCGACCCGGATCCGGGAGCGGTTCTGCTTCAGCGACGACGTCACCATCTCCAGCAGCCGCGACATCTCCCGATCCACGACCACGGCGTAGAGGCCTTCCTTACCGCCGAAGTGTTCGTAGACGACCGGCTTGGAGACGTGGGCGCGCTGTGCGATCTCCTCGATCGACGTCGCCTCGTAGCCGCGCTCCGCGAACAGGGCTCGACCGATCTCGATCAACTGCTCCCGGCGTTGCGTGCCGGTCATCCGGGTGCGGACCGCCCTCTCGGGGGTCGCGTCCACGTCCGTGGGTCGGGGCACCGAGGCACCATCCTTTCCTGACACTCGCGACGACGAAGCGCCACGGGCAGCGCCGAAACACTGCAGGTAGCACCCACTCTATCGGGGCGTTCGGGACAAATTTCGGCAGCGGTTCGACGTCCGGCGGGTCGGCATGCGAGGATTCTCTCGCGCAAACGGGCGTGACACCCCGTGTGTGTGGCAATCCGCCGTAGTGTAATGGCAGCACCTCTGATTTTGGTTCAGATAGTTCAGGTTCGAGTCCTGGCGGCGGAGCAGAAGCCTGCGGAGATAATTCCTGCAGGTGGAGCTGTCGAGAACAGCAAGAGTGGAACGACCCAGAGGGAGCTTCATGCCAGTGCAGACCGCCGTGGTCGTCCTCGCCGCCGGCGCGGGAACTCGGATGCGGTCGAAGACCCCCAAGGTGTTGCACACCCTGGGCGGACGCACGATGCTGGCGCATTCCCTGCACGCCGCCGCGGAGGTCGATCCGACGCACCTCGTCACCGTCGTCGGTCATGACAAGGAACGCGTCGGAGTGGCCGTCGGCGCGCTCGAGACGGAACTGGGCCGCCCGATCGCGATCGCCGTACAGGAGGAGCAGAACGGCACCGGGCACGCCGTCGAATGCGGCCTGTCCGCCCTGCCCGCCGACTTCCACGGGACCGTGCTGGTCACCGCCGCGGACGTCCCCCTGCTCGACGGCCGCACCCTGCACGCTCTCGTCGACGAGCACCGCAGCGAACCCACCCCCGCGGCGGTCACGGTGCTGACGTTCACCGCCCCCGAGCCCCGGGGCTACGGTCGGATCATCCGCCTGCCCCACGACGGTGAGATCGCCGAGATCGTGGAGGAGGCCGACGCCACCGAGGAGCAGGCGGCCATCACCGAGGTCAACGCCGGCGTGTACGCGTTCGACGCCGAGTTCCTGCGCTCCGCGCTCGGGCAGCTCAACGCGAACAACGCGCAGGGCGAGCTGTACCTGACCGACGTCGTCAAGATCGCCCGCGAGGCCGGCGCCCCCGTCTTCGCCGCCCACCTGGCCGACTCCGCGAAGGTCGCAGGCGCCAACGACCGCGTCCAGCTGTCGAGGCTGGCCGCCGAACTCAACCGCCGGACCGTCGAGAACTGGATGCGGGCCGGGGTCACCGTCGTCGATCCGTCGAGCACCTGGATCGACGTCGGCGTCACGATCGCCCGCGACGTCACGATCCATCCCGGTGTGCAGCTGCTCGGCACCACCTCCGTGGGTGAGGACGCCGTCATCGGTCCCGACACCACCCTCACCGACGTGTCGGTGGGCGAAGGTGCCAGCGTGGTGCGTACCCACGGCTCGGAATCGACGATCGGCGCGGGCGCCACCGTCGGTCCGTTCTCCTACCTGCGTCCCGGCACCGTCCTCGGTGCGTCCGGCAAACTCGGCGCCTTCGTCGAGACGAAGAACGCCGACATCGGGGCACACACCAAAGTTCCTCACCTGACCTACGTGGGCGACGCCACGATCGGCGAGTACAGCAACATCGGTGCGTCGAGCGTGTTCGTCAATTACGACGGCGTCGCCAAGAGCCGTACGGTGGTGGGGTCACACGTCCGGACCGGATCGGACACCATGTTCGTCGCTCCGGTACAGGTCGGTGACGGTGCTTACACCGGCGCCGGCACGGTGCTGCGTTTCGACGTACCGCCGGGGGCACTCGCGGTCTCCGGAGGGAAGCAGCGCAATATTGACGGCTGGGTGCAACGAAATCGGCCCGGTACCGCCGCCGCCGAGGCGGCAGCCGCCGCGGGACCGCACCACAGTTCAGATCTGCACGAAACCGAGAAGCAAGATTTAAAGGATGGCATAGAGCAGTGACCGCGAATTGGATCGACAACCAGAAGAACCTCATGCTTTTTTCTGGTCGCGCGCATCCGGAGCTGGCCGAACAGGTCGCGAAGGAACTCGACGTGCGGGTCACCCCGCAGACTGCCCGTGACTTCGCGAACGGCGAGATCTTCGTCCGTTTCGAGGAGTCGGTCCGCGGCTCCGACGCCTTCGTGCTGCAGAGCCACCCGGCGCCGCTGAACACGTGGGTGATGGAACAGCTGATCATGATCGACGCGCTCAAGCGCGGATCGGCCAAGCGCATCACCGCGATCCTGCCGTTCTACCCGTACGCCCGCCAGGACAAGAAGCACCGCGGCCGTGAGCCCATCTCGGCTCGCCTGATCGCCGACCTCCTCAAGACGGCCGGCGCCGACCGCATCATCACGGTCGACCTCCACACCGACCAGATCCAGGGCTTCTTCGACGGCCCCGTCGACCACATGCACGCGCAGGGTCAGCTCGCCGAGTACATCCGCGGCAACTACGGCACCGACAACATCGCCGTCGTCTCCCCCGACTCCGGTCGCGTCCGGGTCGCCGAGAAGTGGGCCGACACCCTCGGCGGCGCGCCGCTGGCGTTCATCCACAAGACGCGCGACCCGCTGGTGCCGAACCAGGTGAAGTCCAACCGCGTCGTCGGTGACGTCGAAGGCCGCACCTGCATCCTGATCGACGACATGATCGACACCGGTGGAACCATCGCCGGCGCCGTGAAGATCCTCAAGGAAGCCGGCGCGGGCGACGTGATCATCGCCGCCACCCACGGCGTCCTGTCCGACCCGGCGGCCGAGCGTCTCGCCGCATGTGGTGCGCGGGAAGTCATCGTCACCAACACGCTCCCGATCGACGAGTCGAAGAAGTTCCCGACCCTCACGGTGCTGTCCATCGCGCCGCTGCTGGCTCGCACCATCAAGGAAGTTTTCGAGAACGGCTCCGTCACGTCGCTGTTCAACGGCAACGCCTAGGCGCTTCGCGCCTGTGAGTGGTTGACGAGTCCAGGGACTCGTCAACCACTCACAGGCGTAGCCTTGCCCGTGTGTTCACCGGGATCCCCACCGCTGCTCTCGACTTCTACGAGGACCTCGAGGCAGACAACAGCAAGAGTTTCTGGACCGCGCACAAATCCGTCTACGACGACTCGGTGCGCGCACCCATGACCGCCCTGCTCGCGGAACTCGAATCGGAGTTCGGCGCGGGCAAGGTGTTTCGCCCCTACCGCGACGTCCGGTTCTCGAAGGACAAGACGCCCTACAAGACCCATCAGGGCGGATTCGTCGAGACCCGCCCCGGCGTGGGCTACTACGTGCAGATCGACGCGGCCGGACTGTTCGTCGCGGGCGGCTTCTACTCGCATACCCCGCTGCAGGTCGGCCGCTTCCGTGACGCCGTCGACGACGACCGCAAGGGTCGCGAACTCGTCCGGCTCGTGAAGAAGGTCCGGTCGTCCGGCTTCGAGATCGGCGGCGACACGCTGAAGACGCGCCCCCGCGGTGTCGCCGAGGACCACCCGCGCCTCGACCTGATGCGGCACAAATCGCTCACCGCCAGCCGGAGCTACCTCTCCCCCGACTGGATCGAAACTCCCCGCGCCGCTGACGAAGTCCGCACTGCCTGGCGTTCGATGCGCCCGCTCGTCGACTGGCTGACCACCGTGATCGGTGCCGGAGAATGAAACTTACCGGTCGGGAAAACATGTGTGGCACACAGCGTTTCCTCGGCACTTTCCGGGGCCTCGACATGATCTTCGTCACGCTTGGCCGCAGAACCGCAGGTCGTACTTACGGCGATGTGACCCGCACGCGCGAATTCCCCTACTGTGGCTCGTCGTGATCGACGCGCAGACTCTCTCCGGCCCTATCGATATCGCTGCAATTCGAAACGTCCGGCGTTGGTCGCCGGGGGCGTGCGTATGGTGCGGAGACGACAACGCAGTCGAGATGTTCCGTAACGAACCTCGGTGTGGCACTTGCCGCGAGAAGGAAACGGTCATCGACGAAGCCCGCCGCTTCCTCGGCATGTACGGACTGCGTCCACTCGGCGGCACGTTGCAGTCCGACGACGACGAGGAGCGCGAGCACCGGGTCAACGCCCGCGACGCGCGCCGCGACCTCAACGAGACGAAGCTCTCGGAGCTCCCGGACCCGGCCGCAGTGCGCAAGGCGCTCCGTCCCCGGGCTGCCAGCGTGGTGTCGGAGCCGCGCAGCACCGCCCATTCCGGAACGTCGTCGGCCACTGCGTCGTCTCGCCCGAGCGCGTCCCGCACGTCGGCCACGCCGCCGGTGGCACCGGTGCGCACCGACGCCGTCGACGTCGCCGCGCTCGAATCGCGCGTTACCGGCCTGCTCGATCAGCTCTCGGCCATCGATGCTCAGATGAACCTGATCGGTGAGCCCGCCGGCCTCGCCGCACGCGCCCGGATCAGCGACCTCGAGAAGCAGCGCGCCACTGTGCTCCGCACCCTCGCGGCACTGGAGAAGGCCCGGATCGCGGCCGGCCAGTAGGCCACATCCTCCGGGCTGCCGCAGGGTGATACCGTCGCCCTTCGTGCAGCCCGTCTCCTCTCCCACCGCGCTGGTCATCGACGCGAAGAAACCGCCGATGGGCCCGATGCTGGTGACGCCCAATGCCCGGATCAACGGCTTTCCCGTGCCGCTTCGGTGGGGTCACAACGTCATTCCGGCGCCTCCCGGTGTGCACCACATCGAGATCGCGGTCCCGTGGATCTGGGAGCAGGGCAAGGCGCAGATCACCGTCGACAACCGGTACCACCCGGCGCCCCCGGTGTATTACGCGTCGCCGTTCAGCAGTTTCAGCAAGGGCGCCATCGACCACCGGCCGGTGAAGAATCCCGGTTTGCTCGGACTGCTGCTGATTCTCACCCCGGTACTCGTGATGATCCTCGCCGTGGTGGCGTTCGCCCTGTTCGGCTAGGCGCCCGGCCCCTAGCACCATTGACACTTCTGGCGATGTGTCTCACCATCGATACATGACCGCACATGTGTCGAGCGTCTCGTTCGTGCCGAGGTCCGGACCCACGTGGCGCGCCCCGTGGCAGATGTACGCCGCCCTGCGCGACCACGACCCCGTCCATCGCGTCGTCCCCGAGGACGCACCCGGGAACGACTACTGGGTGTTGTCCCGGCACGCCGACGTCTACGCGGCGGCCCGGGACGCCGAGACGTTCTCGTCCGCCGCCGGCCTCACCACGACGTACGGCGAGCTGGAGAAGATCGGCCTGCAGGACAATCCGCCGCTGGTGATGCTCGACCCACCCGACCACACCGCGTTCCGCCGCCTCGTGTCGAAGGGATTCACCCCGCGCCAGGTCACCGCCGTCGAACCGGCGGTCCGGGCTTTCGTGGTGGAGCGCCTCGAACGACTGCGGGAGGCCGGCGAGGGCGATGTCGTGAAGGAGCTGTTCAAGCCGCTGCCGAGCATGGTCGTCGCCCACTACCTCGGCGTCCCCGAGGAGGACCGGGCGCAATTCGACGGCTGGACCGACGCGATCGTCGCGGCCAACGCGCAGGGCGACACGCTGCAGGCGACGGGTGCGGTCACCGATCTGATGGGCTACTTCGGCGGACTGATCGAGCGGCGGCGCACCGACCCCGGAGACGACACCGTCTCGCACCTCGTCGCGGGCGGGATGGGAGCCGACGGCGATCTCACCGGACTGCTCTCCATCCTCGGTTTCGCGTTCACGATGGTCACCGGCGGCAACGACACGACCACCGGAATGCTCGGCGGCGCGGTCCAGTTGCTCACCGAACACCGGGATCAGCGCCGCGATCTGATCGACCACCCGGAGCTACTCGGCGACGCCGTCGAGGAATTGCTGCGGCTCACCGCCCCCGTCCAGGGCCTCGCCCGCACGGTGACCCGCGACGTCGAAATCGAGGGCACCACCATCCCCGAGGGCCGGAAGGTGTTCCTGCTGTACGGCTCCGCGAACCGCGACCCGCGCCGGTTCGGACCGGATTCGGAGGAGCTGGACGTGCGCCGCAGACCGACGCAGATCCTCACGTTCAGTCACGGCGCCCACCACTGCCTGGGTGCGGCCGCGGCCCGGATGCAGGCCCGGGTAGCGCTGGAAGAACTGCTGGCCCGCTGCCCCGACTTCACGGTCGACGTCGACGCCGTCGTCTACGCCGAGGGCAACTACGTGCGCCGCCCGACGAGCATCCCGTTCCGGGTGCGCGAATGAACGCCGACTGGATGCGCGACGAACGACCCCGCCTCGCCGCCGAGCGAATCCTCGACGTCGCCGCCCAGCTGTACGTCGACAACGGCATCACCGCTGTCGGTATGGCCGACGTCGCCCGGGCGGCCGGATGTTCCCGCGCCACGCTGTACCGCTACTTCGACAGCAGACAGGCATTGCAGCTGGCGTTCGTCCACCGCGAGGCCCGGCGCATCGGCGCACTGGTCGCGGAGGAGGTGTCCGGAACCGCCGACCCGAAGGACGCGATCGTGGAGGCGATGCTGGCCGCGATCCGGCTGGTGCGCGCCGACCCCACTCTGGCCGCGTGGTTTCAGCTCGGCGACTCGGGCCTGGCCGCGCAGATCGCGCACTCGTCGGATGTCATCGAGTCGCTGGGCACCGCGTTCCTGGGGCAGGCGGGATTCTCCGGAGAGGAGACGTCCAGGAAGGCTCGGTGGCTCGTCCGCATCATCGTCTCGCTGCTCGCCGTCCCGGGCATCGACGACTCCGACGAACGCACCATGCTCGAACAGTTCGTCGCACCTGCATTGGTCGCACACGATGCCGACGAACGGGACGCTCGTTCGATCTGACGCAACGAGCGTCCCGTTCGTCCGGCAGAACGACGGTCAGCGCACCACGCCGGCCTGCTCGTCTGCATCGACCTCGAGGGTCGTCTTCCGGTCGGATTCACCGATCCGCGCGAAGACGAGCGGCTTGCGGAGCCGCAGGTAGCAGTACAGGGCGAGGTAGCCGAGCACGGTCGCGAAGAAGATCCACGCGACCACGCCTCGCGCTCCGGACGGGAACGGGTTGAAGCTGTACCAGTACACGAGCACGGACCCGATCGCGGCGAGCACGGTCGCGAGTCCGATGCCCAGGCGCAGCGACCGCGACCGCACCGCGCAGTAGCCGGCCGCCAGCGCGGTGAGTCCGTATGCGGCGATCAGCATGTAGCCGGCGTACGTCCCGAGCAAACCGTACGACGTCTCCGCCGTCGTCACCAGCACGCCGAGGAGCCCGGCCACGAGGTAGATGACGCCGAGGGTCGTCACCGCGCCGACGGGAGTTCCGTGGCCGGCACTGACCTTGCCGAGGCGGGCGGGCAGCAGACCGTCGCGGGCCAGGGTGTACACGGTCCGGCTGGTGCCTGCCATGACCCCGAGTGTGGATCCGAAGAAGCTGACGGCGACACCGATGTCGATCAGATAGCCGAGCCACCCGACGCCGTTGTGCTCCGCCAGGGTGTCGAGGGGTGCGTTCATGTTCTCGATCGGCAACCCGCGGAAGCCGAGCACGATGATGTAGGTCGCGACGATGTAGAGCACCCCGCAGGCCAGGACCGAGCCGACGACGGCGAAGCTGATGGCCCGCTTGGGATGACGCGCCTCGCGGCCCAGCGTAGCGGCGTGGTCGAATCCGGCGAGGGAGAACACGGAGAAGCCTGCGGTCGCGAGGATCGCTGTGGCACTGAAGCCGTGGAAGTCGAACTGCCGGCTGTCGATCGGTCCGGTGTCCGAATTCGCGAGGACCACGACCAGGAGCACGACGATCACTGCCACCGTGAAGAATTCGATGACCAGCAGCAGCTTCGCGGACAGTTTCACCTCACGAAGGTTCAGGGCGGTCACCGCGACCGCGACGGCCCCGGCGCAGATGCCGAGCGTCCACGTGCTCGCAGGCAGACCCACCTTCTGAAGGAACGCGTCGAGGTAGATCGCCGAGCCGATCACGCACGCGGGTCCCGCGACGAGTGACGACGCGAGGTGGGTGACCATGACGAAGAATCCGGCCGGTTTGCCTGCCGCGCGAGCCGCGAGTCCGTACGTCCCTCCGGTGGTGGTGAAGCGTTTGGCCAGCCAGCCGATGCCCCCGGCGAATCCGAGGACCAGTACCGAGGTCACGGCCCACGTGATCCAGCTGAGGTTGCCGGCGATGGTGACGACGACGCCGATGGCGAGGGCCAGCGTCGACGCGGGCGCCAGAATGCCGAGCGAGACGCCGAACACCGCCCACGTCGGGAGGATTCCGCGCGGCAGTTGACCGGCCTCGGCGTCGGTTTCCGCCGAGGACGTCATCGTGTCCTCCGTGGTCGATCCATCGTGCACAGTCTTCATGAATGCTCCTCGCGGATGACAGGACAGAGAGTGTCGAATAGTTGGCTGGTGGGCCAGTTATGAATCATCGTGAGGGCGATCACACCCGATGTCAAGAGCGCATCGCGCCCCGAGCGACGTCCGGAAGGCGGGTTGACAGCCCCTGTGAGTGCCGCCACAATCTAAATTGACTGATGAGCCAGTTATCTATTTTCCGATCGACAGCAACGTGAGATCGAGGAGAATCCCCTATGACCACTGTGGTGGCCGAGTCCGTCACACAACTGAGCGCCTTCTCCGACCCTGCCTCGGTAGCCGTCGTCGGCGCCTCCGCCGATCCCGCGAAGTGGGGTTACTGGCTGGCGAGCGGCGCCCTGATCGGCGAGCACCGCCGCCGAGTCCATCTGGTCAACAGGAGAACCGACACCCTCCTCGAACACCCGTGCCACCCGAACCTGTCGGCCCTCCCCGAGGTCCCCGACCTCGTGGCTCTCTGTGTGCCGGCGCCGTTCGTCTCGGACGTGGTGGACGAGGCCCTCGCACTCGGCGTCCGCGGATTCCTCGGCGTCACCGCGGGCGTGCCCGGCGAAGCCGAGCTCGCGGCCCGGATCCGCAGTGCCGGAGCGCGACTCGTCGGCACCAACAGCCTCGGCATCTACGACAGCGCCACCGACCTCTCGCTGGCGTGGGGGCGGTTCACACCCGGGCCGCTCGCCATCATCTCGCAGAGCGGGCAACTCGGCTCCGAACTCGCGACGCTCGGCGCCCGGCATGGCGTGGGCGTCTCCCGGTTCGTTTCCATCGGCAACCAGTCCGACGTCACCGCAGCGGAACTGCTCGCCGATCTCGGCAACCACGACCCGACGCGCGTGATCGCTCTGTACCTCGAAAGTTTCAGCGACGGTGAATCCCTGTTCCGGACGTTGCGTGCCCTGCGGGACACCGGACGACCGACCCTGTTGCTGACCGTTGGCGCCAGTGCCGCGAGCACGCGCCTGGCACGCTCCCACACAGGCTCACTCACCTCTGCCGTGGATGTCGTCGACGCGGCCTGCCGCGCGGCAGGCGTGCTCCGCGTGAGCACCCCCGACGAGTTGATCACCGTGGCCCGCGCATTCCTCTCCACCACCGTTCCCGTCGGCAACCGCGTCGCCATCGTCGGAGACAGCGGCGGGCAGTGCGCAATCGCCGCGGACGTGACGAGCGCGAGCGCACTGACGGTCCCCGACTTCTCGCCGGCGCTCGCCGAATCCATTGCGCTGCAACTGCCTCCCGGTGCGGCCAGCAGCAATCCGGTCGACCTCGCCGGGGCGGGTGAGCAGGATCTGGGAAGTTACGCGAGCGTCGTCGAGCACCTTCTGCGTGCCGACGAGTCGGACGCCGTGGTGCTCACCGGGTATTTCGGCTGCTACGCGCGGGACGCGCCCACTCTCGCCGAACGCGAAGCGGCCGTGGCCGAACGGATCGGCCGGGCGTCCGCAGAGACGGGCAAACCCGTCGTCGTCCACACCATGGCTCCGGAATCGCGCACCGCAGAGGCGTTGTGGCGGCACGGCGTCCCCGTGTTCGACACGATCGATTCCGCGATCCGCGCCCTGTCCGGGCTGTCCCGCCTGCGACCGCAGAAGCAATCGAATCCCACTCTCTCCGAGCCTGTTCCGAAGGACGGACTCCGGGCGGGATACTGGGCCGCGCGGGAACTTCTCACCGACCTCGGCGTCGCCTTCCCCGACGGCGCAGTCGTGCGGACCCATGAGGAGGCGGTCGACGTGGCCGGCCGGCTGCGTGCCCCGTTCGTCCTCAAGGCGAGCTGGCTCGAGCACAAGAGCGAGGCGGGCGGCGTCGTGGTCGGCATCGACGGCCCCGAACAACTGGCGCGCACCTTCCAGGACATGCATTCCCGGCTCGGCGACGGCGACTACGTGCTCGAGGAGCAGGACACCCGGGCGGGCACCGTGGAAATCCTGGTCGGCGCACGCCGCGATCCCGACCTCGGTCCGGTGATCGTGGTGGGCGCCGGCGGCACCGAAACCGAAGTACTCCAGGACATCGGACTCGAATCGGCCCCCGTCGGACCCGACGACGCTCTCGCGATGCTCGAACGCCTCCGCTGCATGCCGCTTCTGCGCGGGTGGCGCGGACGCCCCGCGGTGTGCGTCGACGGTCTGGTCGACGTGATCACGCGCGTCTCCCGGTTGATCGCGGAACGGCCCGACATCGCCGAGATCGAGTTGAATCCGGTCCGCGTCGCCCCGGACGGAGCACTCACCGTCGACGCGCTCGTCGTGGCCGCTGAACCGACCCCCGCCCCGTGAGTCCATATCCCGAGACAGCACAGGAGAACCATGCGATGACCGAAACCCACTCCCCCAGCCTCGTCCCGAACACCGCCGACGAATTCCGCGGCCGTGTCGCCGTCGTCACGGGTGGCGGCTCCGGTATCGGACGCGCTGTCGCGATGCGGTGGGCAGCCGCGGGCGGCACCGTCGTCGTCTTCGGCCGCAGGCAGAACGCGCTCGAGGACACCGTCCGGGCGGCCGAGCGGGTCGGCGGGAAAGCCGAGGCCGTGGTGTGCGACGTGCGGGATTCCGACGCCGTGGACGCGGCAATCGACGGGGTGGTCGACCGCTACGGCCGACTCGACGCCCTCGTCAACAACGCCGCAGGCAATTTCGTGGCACCCAGCGAGGACCTCACGCCAGGCGGGTGGAAGGCCGTGGTGGACATCGTCCTGAACGGCACGTTCTACTGCACCCGCGCGGCAGGCCGCCACATGCTGGCGACCGGCCGCGGCACCATCCTCAACACCATCGCCAGCTACGCCTGGCACGGTCACCCCGGCACCGTTCACAGTGCGGCGGCCAAGGCGGGTGTCGTCTCCATGACGCGCACCCTGGCCGTGGAATGGGGCGGCCGCGGCGTCCGGATCAACTGCATCGCACCGGGACCGACCGAGACCGAGGGAGCCGGCGCGGCCCTGTGGCCCACCGAGCAGGACCGCGCCCGAGTGCTGTCGAGCGTCCCCGCTGCCCGCTTCACCACGCCGGAGGAGGTCGCCGAGTCCGCGGCCTTCCTGCTCAGCGACCGCTCCGGCTACGTCACCGGAGAGGTCCTCGTCACCGACGGCGGCCAGTGGCTCGGCAAGTCCGTGTACACGGATTCGCGAGCGGCGGCCCGATGACCACCACGATTCACACTACCTGGGACCGCGACTCGATCCTCGTCGGCGGGGACTGGATTCCCGTCACCGACTGCACGGAGGTGCACGACCCGGCCACCGAATCGGTGATCGGCCGGTCCGCGTCGGCCGGCATCGCCCACGTCGACGCGGCCGTCGCGGCGGCACGCTCCGCCGGAACAGTCTGGGGTGCACGTGCTCCCGAGGATCGCGCCGAGATCCTCGACGCGTTGTGCACCCAGCTGCGCGCGCGGAGGCAGCTCCTCGTCGACACCACCGTCGCGGAAGTGGGTGCCCCCGTCACCGTGGCCGAGGAAGCGCACATCGACCTCGGTATCGAGATCCTCACCTCGTATGCCCGGCTCGCCAGGGACCTTCCGTTCCGGGAACGGCTGGGCCGGACGCTGCTGCTGCGCCGCCCCGCGGGTGTCGTCGCCTGCATCACGCCGTGGAATTACCCGTTCTACCAGCTCGCGGCCAAGGTGGGAGCGGCTCTCGCGGCGGGATGCACCACCGTCGTGAAGCCGGCCGAGCTCACCCCGCTGTCCACCTACCTGTTCGCCGACGCCGCGATCGATGCCGGCCTTCCGGCAGGGGTACTGAACCTGGTTCCGGGCAGCGGTCGAACGGTGGGGGCCGCGCTGGCCGCGCATCCCGGGGTCGACGTGGTGTCCTTCACCGGCTCCACCGCAGTCGGCAGGGGCGTCGCACACGCCGCCGCCGAATCCCTGACACGCGCGTGCCTCGAGCTCGGCGGCAAGTCGGCGTCCGTGGTGCTCGGCGATGCCCCGCTGCCGGCAGCGGTCACCGCGACCGTCGACGCCGCCATGCTCAACTCGGGTCAGACGTGCAGCGCGTGGACTCGCCTGCTCGTGCCGCGCACACGGTACGAGGAAGCGGTCGAACTCGCCGCCGGCCACGCCCGCACGTTGCGGGTGGGTGACCCCAGGGACCGCGCGACGCAACTCGGCCCGGTGATCTCGGCTGCCCAGCGACGATCGATCGCGGAGGCGGTCGACGCGGCCGTGGCCGGCGGGGCCCGCCTGGCAGCGGGAGGTTCCGGCATGCCCGCCGGCCTCGAGACGGGCCACTACCTGCGACCGACGGTGCTCGCCGACGTCGGGCCGCACGACCCGATCGTGCGCGACGAAATCTTCGGACCGGTGCTGGTCGTCCTGCCCCACGACGGCGACGACGACGCGATCCGGCTCGCCAACGACAGCGACTACGGGCTCGGCGGCGCCGTGTGGTCCGCCGACCCGGAACGGGCACTGGGCGTCGCGGCCCGGATGGACACCGGTCAGGTCGACATCAACGGCGCCCCGTTCAACCCCGAGGCCCCGTTCGGGGGCTGGAAGTCCTCCGGCCTGGGCCGCGAGCTCGGCCGGTTCGGCGTCGAGGAGTTCACCGAACTGACGGCGGTGCAGCGCTGACCGTCGCACCTACATCCCCACAACCCCATACCCACAGCCCCGCACCGACTCAACCGCATTCGAAGCGAAGGAACCACGATATGACCACCACGAACATCCCCGCCTGGCCCCTGACCGACGAGCAGAAGCAGATCATCGAGCTGTGCCGCGACTTCGCGCAGAAGGAGATCCGGCCCCGCGGCCGGGAGGTCGACGAGGCGGATGTCGTGACACCCGTCGACATCTTCGCCAAGGCCGCCGCGGTGGGCATCACCGACTTCATGATCCCCGAGGAGTTCGGCGGAGGCGGCATGGGCGACGTCTTCACCCAGTGCCTCGTGCAGGAGGAACTGTGCTGGGGTGACCCCGGCATCGGAAACCTCTTGTGCTCCAACGGCTTCTTCTCCGATCCGATCATGGTCCTCGGCACGGAGGAACAGAAGAAGCAGTGGCTCGGCCCCCTCACCGGACCGAACGCCCCGATGACCTCGCTGGCCACCACCGAACCTGGGTCCGGCTCGGATGCGGCGTCGATCGTCACCACGGCCGAGCGCGTCGACGGCGGCTACCGGCTGGGCGGGCAGAAGGCGTGGATCTCCAACGCCGGCGCCGCCCAGTTCTACGTCGTGTTCGCGAAGACCGACCGCACCCAGCGGTCCGGTGGCGTCTCCGCGTTCCTGATCGAGAAGGGCGCCGAGGGAATGACGTTCGGTGAGCCGATGAAGAAGATGGGGCAGCGCGCCATCGTGTGCCGGGAGATCTTCTTCGACAACGTGTTCGTCCCCGAGGAGAATCGTCTCGGCGCGGAAGGACAGGGCTTCTACGGACTGATGGGCACATTCGACATCTCACGGGTCGTGCTCGGGGCGGCCGCCGTCGGCGCCGCCCGCGCCGCCTACGAATACGCCCTCGACTACGCCAAGACACGGAAGCAGTTCGGGGTGCCGATCATCGAGCATCAGGCGGTCGCCTTCCGGCTGGCAGACATGGCGACGCGGATCGAATCCGCACGGCTGCTGGTCCATCACGCCGCCCGCATCATCGACAGCGGCGGCAACGCCCGGGGCATCGCCGCCATGGCGAAGCTGACGGCATCCGAGACCGCCATGTTCGTCACGCATGCCGCGGTGCAGACGCTCGGCGGCTGGGGGTACTCCCGCGAGTACCCCGTCGAGCAGTGGATGCGCGACGTCAAACTGGAGGAGATCGAGGAAGGCACGTCCGACATCATGAAGCTCGTCATTTCCCGGAACCTGGACTGAACGACGTGGGTGCGCGGCGGCGGACACACCGTCGCCGCGCGCCCGTCCGGGCACCCGCGCACCATCCGCACACGAACACTGCACAGCCCATGGGAGGGCATCGATGACAAGCCAGAACGGCGGCCAGGCACTCGTCGCGGCCCTCGCCGCACACGGAGTCGACACGGTCTTCGGCATTCCGGGCACCCACAACCTCGCCATCTACGCCGCCTTCGCCGACTCGCCGATCCGCTCCGTCCTGACGCGGCACGAGCAGGGGGCCGGTTACGCCGCCGACGGATATGCGCGCGTCACGGGCAAACCCGGCGTCTGCCTGACCACCACCGGTCCCGCCATCCTCAATGCCGCTGCCGCAGCGGCGCAGGCGTGGTCGGATTCGGTCCCGGTTCTCTTCATCTCACCGGCCCTGCCGCTGACCCACCCGGGGAGGGGAAACGGCTACCTCCACGAGGTGAAGAATCAGCACGCGGCGCTCGAGGCGATCGTGTCCTACAGCCACCGGGTCACCAGCGTCGACGAGATCCCCCGGGCGATCGCCTACGCGTTCGCCGCCATGAGCTCCGGTAGACCGCGGCCGGTGCACATCGAGATCCCCGTCGACATCCTCGACGCGGAAGCCGACGTCCGGATCGTGGCCCCGGTCGAGTCCGCTCCACTCGCCGCTCCCGTGCACGCGGTGACCGACGCGGCGCAGCGCCTCGCCGCCGCACAGTCTCCTGTGCTGGTCGTGGGCGGCGGGGCCCGGTCGGCGGCCCCGCAGGTCCGCGCCCTCGCCGAACGTCTGTCCGCCCCCGTGCTCACGACGACCAACGGGAAGGGAGTCCTCGACGAGGACCACCCACTGTCGGTGGGAGCCGGCGTTCACCATCCGTCGGTCCGCGCCGTGCTCGAGGCCGCCGACTGCGTTCTCGCGATCGGCACGGAATTCGCTCCCTCCGACTTCTGGTACGGCCCGGTCGAGCTGGACCACAAGCTGATTCGCATCGACGTCGATCCGACGTCGATGACCACGAACGCCGATCCCGCCGTCCGCCTGCTGGGCGATGCCGGGACGACGGTGTCGCAACTGCTCGACGTCACGAAGATGCGCGAGGATTCCGGCGCCCACGAGCGGGCCGCGTCGCTCCGACGCGGGTTGCGGGCCGACGCCGCCGCCGAGGGGGCCCCGTGGCTGGAGATGATGGCCGCCATCGCACCGGTCGTCGACGACTCCACGGTGATCGCCGGGGACAGCACGATGGCCTGCTACTACGGTGCGCTGTCAAACCTCACCGTGCACCGTCCCGGCGGATTCCTGTACCCGACGGGACAGGGAACGCTGGGATACGGTCTGCCCGCGGCGATCGGCGCGTCCGTCGCCGACCCGGACGCACGGGTCCTGGCGATCCTCGGTGACGGCGGGGTGATGTTCACGCTTCCCGAACTCGCGACGGCGGCGCAGCTCCGATTGCCGCTGCCCATCGTGGTCGTCGACAACGGCGGCTACGGGGAGATCCGCAACGAGATGGCAGACCGCGGCGACACCGTCCACTCGGTCGCGCTCGGCGGCATCGATTTCCCCGCCGTGGCGCGGGCGATGGGATGTCACGGACGAGCCGTCGAGTCTCCCGCGGCGCTGACGGACGCGATCACGGCGGCGTTCGACGCGGATCGCCCGACTCTCCTGCACATCCGCGAGAACAGCAGGGCGACGCAGCAGGTGTGACGGCTACGCTGGTTCGGCCGAACTCTCGACTACGGTCTCTGTAGACGAGACGTCACATCCTAGGAGTTGAGAGCGCGATGCCACGCCCGAGCGTTGAAGCGGAACGTCGAGAACAGATCCTTCAAGCGACGTGTGAAGCCATCGCCGAACTCGGCTTCCGCGCCGTCCGGATCGCCGACGTCGCGTCACGGGCCGGGGTGAGCAACGGGACCATCCACTACTACTTCGATTCCAAGGATGCGCTGCTGCATGCGGCGTTCCAGTTCAACTTCGAGCACTCGCTGGAACGTCGGCGATGGATCATGGAGAAGAGCGACGTTCCGCTCGTGCGGCTCCACCGGCTCGTGGAGTCGTACCTTCCCGCCGGGCCGGAGACGATCACGGCCTGGCGGGTGTGGGTGGAACTGTGGGCGTCCGCACTCGGCAACGTCGAACTCCAGGAACTCAACGACACCGTGTACGGGGAGTGGCGCGGGGTGGTCCGGGAGACCGTCGAGGCCGGCGTCGAACAGGGCGCTCTGCGGGTGAAGGATCCCGGGGCCGCCACCGACATGCTCCTCGGTCTCCTCGACGGCCTCGCGATCCAGGTGCTCACCGGTTCCACCCTGATGACCCCGACGCGGATGCGGGCCGTGTGCGACGACTTCATCGACGCCATCACCGTCGACAAGCACCGGGTCGCGTCGACCGCCGGCAAACGCACCGCGAAGTGACCGTCAGAGCGCCGATGCGACGGTGAGCCCCTCCAGCACAGCCTCTTCCACGGTGCGGACCGCTCGGTGAGTGTGTGCTGCAGAGTCCCGAAGCGCAGTTCGCGGCCGGTCTCCGGGTGCTGGATGCACGAGATCGCGCAGCCGCTCTGGAAGTGCCCCATGGACGCCGGCGCGCTGCAGTCTCCGGGCAGCGTCGCCGTACCCCTGTAGGACCGCGTCGATCTCTCCCCGTCATCGCTCTCGGCATCACGTGGAAGCGTTCGCTCGGCACGGCAGACGGCGCCAGCGCGACCGGGGTGGACCCATCCTGCGACTCCAAGATCTCCCGGCCGGGATGGAAGATCTACCCGACGACGACGCACTCGTGGCGGTGACAGACGTCGGCGATGCGCCGGTATCCCGGGATTCAGTCGTGTCGGCCACCTTCCCCTGTTGCACGAGAACTGCGTCACGTTCCCGATGCGAAGCGGGGAAACAGGTGGGGAAAGAGCTGTGACGTCATATCTTTCACCTTTCGACGCCGGCGGCGACCCGCGGTAGAGGGTCGTAGCCGCCGAGTCCGAGCGGCTGCACGAACGTCTTGGTCAACACGGCATGGAGCGTGCCGGCGACAAGGAACGCCGGAATCGAGGCGGTGGTGTACGGAAAGATCGAGGACGGAATGTAGGTGACCGGATTGAGCAGCAGAGCGTACGTCGCCGCACCGGCAGCCACGGACGCGAACGCGAAGGCGTTGACACCGCCCCAGTAGCCGTAGCAGGAGCGCTCACTGGGCAGGTACAGGTCGCGGATCCGGAGGACGCCTCTGCGCAGCAGGAAGAAGTCCACGATCTGGACGGCGCACAGTGGCGCGACGAGGATCGCACCCCAGGACAGGAATCGACCGTAGTTGTCGTAGACGGCCGACGGGAAGAACACGAGGATCGCCGCGGGCCCGAGGATGAACGCCACGAGCACGGGCCACGGTGTGCCACGGAGAAGCTTCCCGCCACCGCCCTTGAGGGCGACCATGGACGCGTATCCCTGGGAGAGGATGGCCGTGACATTGGCGAAGCCGATGACGATCAGGGCCAGGACACCGAGCACGACTCCCGCGAGGGGAATCATCCACTCCGTCGGATCCTCGATGTTCAGGGCCAGCGCGGCGAAGACACCGACGACGGCCGCGGCCACCGACGCGGCGAAGAGTCCGAGCCAGTTCGGCCAGAACGCCGCACGCGGACCACGGGTGAGCCGCGCGAGGTTCCCGACGTTCGGCCACCACGCGAACCCGCCGGCGATGTTCAGCTCGATCGCGACCATGAAACTGGTGTGCGGATCGCTCTCCGGATCGAGCGGGGGCAGACTGGCCAGTTCGGACCAGGATCGCTTGGTGAACACCATGACGAGGATCCCGACGATGATGAGGACCAGCACGGGTGCGATCACCCGGCACACGGACTCCACCGAGACCGGTCCCCGGGCGAGGACGAGCCAGGACAGGGCCACCGCGACCAGTGCCAGCAGGCTCACGGCCGCACCCGTCTGGGAGATCTCGA
This sequence comes from Rhodococcus koreensis, assembly GCF_017068375.1. Classification (NCBI taxonomy): domain Bacteria; kingdom Bacillati; phylum Actinomycetota; class Actinomycetes; order Mycobacteriales; family Nocardiaceae; genus Rhodococcus; species Rhodococcus koreensis. The sequence continues at coordinate 6,884,603 of NZ_CP070609.1, read as the reverse complement.
CCCCGAAGACGTTGTCGATGACGTTCACCAGGCCGTGCCCGAACATGATGGCCAGAACTGCAGACCACGCCGCCGCGAAGAGCGTGGACATCACGACCATCACGATTCGGGCGCCGTTGCTGCCGAACACGCTTCTCAGCCCGACGAACTGCTCGATGCCGTATTTCGCCGACGGCAGGCACGGCGCTAGTGAGACGAGGAAGACGCTGATCGCGTAGCCGATGACGATGCTCGCGATCGCCTGTACTGCGCCGACGTAGTACGCGACGGCCGCGCCCTGCAGAAACGCCCAGGTGGCCACGGCCAAGCCGATGTTGACCGCCGAGTAGTCCCAGAAGCCCCAGATCCGCTCCGACGGCACCAACGGTAGTTCGTTCAGCGTGGCGTCCGTGCCGCTGGCGCCTGCACTGCCCACTGTCGTGGTGCGGTCCTCCCGCTGCCCGTCCAGCATCAGTACCCCCACCACAGCATGACGGTGATCGTGGCGACGATCCCGACGATCGCCGCCACGACGTCCCGCCACGGAAGGTCGGGCAGGATCATCCCGCCTGCGTCGGGGGATTCCAGGAGGAGCAGTCGCCTCTCGAGTTCCTGTTCGAATGCGTCGTCCACGCGATCCCCATTTCTGATTGGCGGGCCAGTTATCAATAGTCTGTGGCACGGGTCACATCGTGTCAACCCTCGAATTCTTGCGCAGGAAACCAGGATTGAGTATTGACTGGCGAGCCAATCAAGAACAGGATGCTGGTCATGACGAACACGAAGGATCACCCGACTGCCCTACCGGCCCGCGTTCGGACCGTCGTGGTCGGCGCGGGGTACGCAGGCCTGTCCGCCGCACTCTCGCTGCACGACGACGGCATCGACACCCTGATTCTCGAGGGATCCGATCGAGTCGGCGGAAGGGTGTGCTCCGAACGGAGGAAGGACGGTGTCGTCGTCGACCACGGCGGGCAATGGGTCGGCCCCACGCAAAAGCATCTGCTCGCCCTCGCCGAACGCTTCGACTGCCCGACCTTCCCGACGTACAACATGGGCGAACACATCGAACTGTGGCCCGACGGTGTGCAGCGGCGGTACACCGGCGCCGGTCCCGACAGCGGTCCCGGAATGGCCGACTACCTGGCTGCCGCCGATCGCATCGACGAACTCGCGAGAACCGTCGACCTCGACGACCCCACGGCCACTCCGGGCATCGAGAGGTGGGACAGCGAAACGGTCCACTCCTACTTCGAGCGGACCGTCGCGAACGAGGACGCCCGTCGGCGACTCGCGCTCGCCGTCGAGGGTGTGTGGTCGATCGAGCCGCGCGATCTGTCGGTGTTCCATCTGATGTTCTACGTCGCATCGGCCGGCGGATTCGACCAACTGATGGAAACCGAAGGGTGCGCGCAGGAGCGCCGATTCCGGGACGGAGCACAGTCGACGGCGCTGGCCGTCGCAAATCATCTCGGCGACCGGGTTCACGTGAATACGGCTGTGCGCCAAGTCGAGCACACCACCGACGGCGTTCGGATCGAGACGACTCGGGGATCGATTCTCGCGGACAGCGTCGTCATGGCAGTGCCGCCCTCGGCCACCCAGCACGTCGCGTTCACTCCCCCGCTGCCGGTCGCGCGCACCCGCTGGGTCGATCGCAGCCCGATGGGCGACGTGGCGAAGGTGCACGCCGTCTTCGACACCCCGTTCTGGCGCGCCGAGGGACTGTCAGGCCAGGCCACCATCTACGGCAATCGCGCCGTCGGAGTCGTGTTCGACAACTCCCCCGAGGATGCCGGGCACGGTGTGCTCGTGTGCTTCGTCTACGGCGACCGCCAGCGGTCCTGGTCGGCGCTCTCCGACGACGACCGCCGGGCAGCGATCATCGCCACTCTCGTCGAACTCTTCGGCGACCGCGCCGCGTCGCCGATCGACTACACGGAGAAGATCTGGCCGCAAGACGTGTGGGCGCGAGGTGGATACGCGGCGAGCCCCACCCCCGGAACGTGGTTCGCCCACGGACGGGGCGGCTGGCGTGCTCCCACCGACCGCATCCACTGGGCGGGCTCCGAGACCGCGAGCATCTGGAACGGCTACATCGACGGCGCGATCTCCTCCGGGGCGCGTGCGGCCGAGGAGATCCGGAAGCAACTGTCCCGCTGAACGAACGGGACGCTCGTTCGATCTGACGCAACGAGCGTCCCGTTCGTCCGAGCAGGTGAGCGGCAAAGTGTGCGGCGGCACACCACGCCACTCACGTGGGGGTCAGCCTTGTGGGGTGGCTCGCAGCACCTGGTCGGTTGAACCGTTGTCCGTGGTGACGAGCAACGAGCCGTCGGCGGTCGGAGTAACGGACCGGAGGCGGCCGTACTGATTCTGCAGGCCGAACGTCTGAGCGGTCACCGTCTGCCCGTCCGCGGCCAGGCGCAGGAAGATCAGTTGCTGCGTCTTGAGTCCGCCCATGACGAGGGCGCCGTCCCACGGTCCCCATCCGGGACCGGTCACGAACGCGGCGCTTCCGGTCGCCAGGGTGCTGCTGCCCGAACTCCACGCCGCGGCAACGGCTCCGGGCACCCGCACCGGGTCCGTCATCGGCACGGACTCGTCGTAGATGCCGGGAATCCGGTCCGGCTTGTACCCGTAGTTGCCGCCCGCGACCAGGAAGTTCACCTCGTCGTCCCGGCTCGTCCCCTGATCCACGGCGTAGACGCGGCCCGTTCCGGGCTGCTGCGCGAGACCCTGCGCATTCCGGTGGCCGAGGGTGTACACGGGGCTCGCCGGGTCCGGATTTCCGGCAGCGGGGGTGCCGTCGGCATTGATGTGGAGTGTCTTGCCGCCCAGCGAGTTCGGGTCCTGCGACACGGCGGGCTGCGCCGTGTCGCCGGTGCCGACGAACAGGGTGCCGTCGGCGGCCACCAGGATCCGGCAACCGCCGTGGCGTCCCTCGTTGACGGGGATCCCGGTCAGGATTGCTTCGCCGCAGGTCAGCGCCGTCCAGCCGGCGTCGACGGTCCACGACTGGGGATGTCGGTGACACCGCCGCCCTGGAAGCCCTGGCAGGTGTATAGGGTGCGGGACTGCGCGAAGTTGCTCTCGAGTGCGATCCCCATCAGCCCTGTCTCGGACTGTGCGTAGAGGTCTGAGAGATCGGCGGCGACCTGTCCGGTGCTTCCATCGGCACGCCGGACGAAGAACCCGCCCGACCGCTGTCCAGTGAGAACCGCGCGGTCCGGAGCCTGCACTGCGTCTCACGGATGGTCGAGCCCGTCGAGGACCAGCGTGACCGTCAGAGCCGGAAGGGTGTCTACCGTTGGAATTCCCGGGCCATCGCGCTACGCGGCAACGATAAAGCGCGCCGACGCCCCCAGTTGATCTTGTCGGTCACCTCCGCGCGGCGCACACCAGCGCGAAGCGCTCGTCCGGGTCGGTCCAGGTGCGGTCGACGCCGAATCCCGCCTCCGCCAACTCCCGTCGGACGCCGTCGAGAGTGAACTTGGCGGAGATCTCCGTCCGCAGCTGCTCCCCCGCGGCGAACTCGACGTCAAGATCCAGCTCGGCGATGCGAATCGACATGGCTCGCTCGGCCTCGAGCCGCATCTCGATCCACTCGTTGCCGGCGTCCCACAACGCGACGTGCCGGAACTCGTCCACCGGGAAATCCGCGTCGAGCTGCGAGTTGAGTACCTGCAGCACATTGCGGTTGAACTGTGCCGTCACTCCGGCGGCGTCGTCGTAAGCGGGGACGAGAACGGCGGGATCGACGACCAGCCCGACACCGAGGAGGAGGTGCTCCCTGGGTTCGAGGACGTCAGCGATCCCGGAGAGGAACTCCGCACGCTCGGCGGGCACCATGTTTCCGAGGGTGCCCCCGAGGAACGCGATCGTGCGGCGACCACCGCGCGGAAGGTGGTGCAGCGACTCGGTGAAGTCGCTGACGACGCCGCGCACGGTGAGGTTCGGGAACTCCGTGCCGATCTGCTCCGCCGCCCCCTCGAGCGCGGACACCGACACGTCCTGCGGCACATATGTATGGAGGCTTCCGTGCCGGGTGCCGGCGCCGAGCAGGAGCCGTGTCTTCTCCGACGACCCGGATCCGAGTTCCACGAGGATCTCCGGCGCCGCGACCTCGGCGATCTCCCCCGAATACCGCCTGAGCAGTTCCCGTTCCGTCCGCGTCGGGAAGTATTCGGGCAACGTGGTGATCTGCTCGAACAGCTCGCTTCCGCGGGCGTCGTAGAAGTATTTGGGCGGCAGCCACTTCGGGTTCGACGTGAGCCCGACGGTGGCGTCCTTGCGCAGAGCGGCCCTGAGCTGCTCGGGCTGCAGGTACACCTCGAGTGTCGGTGTGGTGGTCATCGTGCTCCCATCTCGAGCGGGGTGACGATCAGGTGTCCGGGGCGTGCGCTGACGAAGCGACGGTCCGGAATCGATTGCCATGCGGGGTTGTCGTCGTAGGGTTCGGACATCACGATGGCCCGTTCGTCGTCGACGAGCACCGACAGCGAATGATGCCAGGTGGTGGCCCACAGTTCCGTGCCGTTGCCCAGCAGCAGATTCAGTCGGGAGTTCGGCGCGGCGGCGACGACGGACTGGACGAGCGAACTCATCGCCTTCTCGGGGTCCTGCTCGCCGAGCGCCCGGCGCAGCAGCAGCCACAACGCGGCCGAATCGGTCGGCGCCTCGAGTTGCAGCAGATCGCTCGCGGGGAGTTCCGCGGCGAGCCCGGCGAGCGACTCGGGCCACCCACGCACCACACCGTTGTGGCTGAACGCCCAGGTGTCGTCGGAGAACGGTGCGCAGGCCGTGTGCTGCACGGGCATCCCGACCGTCGCCGACCGGGCGGCGGCCACCACGGCGCGGGAGCGGATGTTCGGCAACGCCTCTCGCACGACCGGATCCGACCACAGCGGCGCGGCACTGCGGTAGCGGGAGAAGCCGTCCGCACCCCACCACCCGACGCCGAACCCGTCGGCGTTGATGGTTCCGCCGCCCCTCATGTCGCGTGGCGCGTAGGACTGATGCACCAACGAGTTCTCGCCGCGACTGACGAGGTCGGCCACTGATCGTTCCGGTCCCAGATAGCCCAGGTGTCGGCACATCTCAGTAGTCGTCTCCCGGAAGGTCCCGGGCACAGCGGAATCCGGAGAAGATCTGCCTGCGGATCGGGTGGTCCCAGTTGCGGAACGTCCCACGGCACGCCACCGGATCGGTACCGAACGAACCGCCGCGCAGCACGCGGTAGTCGCCGCCGAAGAACACCTCCGAGTATTCGCGGTACGGGAACGCCGAGAAACCGGGATAGGGCCCGAAGGGCGACGACGTCCACTCCCACACGTCGCCGATCAACTGATGGACGCCGAGCGGGGACGCCCCCGACGGGTATGCCCCGACCACCGCGGGACCGAGGTGGCGCTGCCCGAGGTTGGCGAGCGAGGAGTCGGGTTCGGCGTCACCCCAGGGGAATCGGCGCGACCGGCCGGTGAACGGGTCCCACCGCGCCGCCTTCTCCCATTCGGCTTCCGTCGGCAGCCTCTTGCCGTCCCAGCGCGCGAACGCCTCGGCTTCGAAGAAGCAGACGTGCACCACCGGTTCCTGGGGATGAATCGGCTCGCTGACCCCGAACCTACGGCGCCACCACGTTCCGCAGCCGTCGTTCTCCCAGAACTGGGGTGCTTCCAGCCCCGCGTCGAGGCGATGCGCCCATCCCCGCTCGCTCCACAACTCGGGGCGCGCGTAACCACCGTCGTCCATGAACTCGAGGTAGCGGCCGTTGGTGACGGGGACGGCGTCGATCACGAACGCCGGAACATGCACCGGGTGCGCGGACCTCTCGTTGTCGAGCGCCCACGGATCGTCCGACGTTCCCATCGTGAATTCGCCGGAGGGAACGACCACTTCGTCCTCGCCGATCGCCCCGCCGACACGCGGCGCGCTCTCCGCGGCCAACACCGCTGCACCGGAACGCAACTGGTGGGTGGCGAGCATCGTTTCGGCATGCTGCTGCTCGTGCTGCGCGATCATGCCGAACGCGAATCCGTTCTCCTCGAGCGGCCGGCCCCGGAACGTGCTGCGGTCGAGCACGTCCCACGCCTTGTCTCGAACACTGCGTAGGTATTGCCTGGCCTCGTCCGGGTTCAGCAGCGGCAGCGACGGCCGGGAGTTCCTCGAATGTTTGAATGCGTCGTACAACTCGTCGATGTCGCGGCGGACCGGTTCCCGGCCCCCGACATCCCGCACGAGCCACAACTCTTCCTGATTGCCGATGTGCGCGAGATCCCACACGAGCGGGCTCATCAACGGGGAATGCTGTGCGACGAGGTCATCGCCGTCCACGCAGTCCGTCAACCCGGCGGTGCGCTCTCGCGCCCGTGTCAACACCGTCTCGATCTTCTCGCGAGTACCCATCAGCGTTCCTCGCTCGGGGCCTGGCCCCGGCAACATCGTTCGGCGGCGGCATCGAGCAGTCTGACGAATTCGGGATCGGGCGAGTATGCCGCCGCAAGCGATAGCAGAGCTGTTGCCGCAGCACGTAGTTCGAGATCGGCCAGGCCGAACTCGGCCGCGTCCCGCCAGCGTTCGGCGGTGGGCAGCGCCGCGTCGAGCGCCTCGGCCATGGCACCCGGACCCGACAGCAGCGCGTCGATCGCCGCGATGGGAACCCGCCACTGGTCGCCCGGTTGCGCATCGAGATAGCGCACTTCGAGATGACCGGCCGCACGAACGGGCGGAAACAGGGTGGTGAGGTGATAATCGAGGTCGGCGGGCGTCGGACGTCCGATCACGTCGTCCAACGCGCCCTCGACCCAGTCCGCGAAAGTTGCACCGTCGGGCGCCGTCCAGTCCGTTCCGTCGTTGCGGATGCACAGCAACGGCACGTCCAGCACCCACCCCGCATAGTCCGCGATGTGCGGGGTTCCGATGGTGCGCGGCGAATCGAGTTCGAGCCACGTACGCATTCGCTGCGACGCCCACTGCCCGTCGGGTACCCCGTAGAGCCGCGGCGAACACGCGAAGGCCGCGATCAATGCGGGCCCGATGGCATGGAGCAGGTGCCACCGCCTCTCCACCGCAACCGGATCGGCCCCGGCGTCCACGCTGATCTGCGTTGCGGCGGTGTTGCACATCATCAGCTTCCCGAAGGGCCCGATGCCGGTGAAGCGGGATTCCATGGCGCAGTACCGCGGCGATTGGAGGAGACGTTGCGCGGGCCGGCGGGTGTCCGCGGCCTCGGACGACATGAGGATCGATCGGGTCGACAGCAGGTCCGCGAGAACCGCCTGATCGGCGGCGAGATAGTCGCACAATTCGCGTGCGGAGTAATAGGGGGCGCTGGACAGTTCGATCTGTCCGCCGGGTTCGACCGTGACGGCGCTGCCACCGGGAAGGGGCTGAGCAGGAGAAGAGGGAACGATGGTTCTGGGGGTGTGCGGCCCGAGAGCTTCGGCGAGAGCGGCGAGGTCGGGGCGCACGTATTCCGGCAGTTGCGCGGTCAGCCACTCCAATTCCGCGCCGATCAGCTGCGGTGGCCCCAGTTTGAAACACACACCACCGAGGTACGCCTCCGCCGCCGGCCGCGACGTGAAACACGTTGCCTCGACGGACTGAACTGCTGTAGCCATTCGACCCTCCCCTTCGGGCGCCGCCTGAACGTCGTTATCGACATTAGAGCGCCTCGGCCGCCGATGCACGCCCCAACGGCATACTTCTCGAGAACCTGCACATGTACGTTCGAGTGCATTCACTGCGAAAAGGGAGGTATCGGACATGCTCGACCTCGAGCAGGCGCGACGGGACACCCCGGGCTGCCTCGACAAGGTGTTCCTGGACAGCGCGGGCTCCTCCCTTCCGCCGACGCCGGTCCTGGACGCCGTGTTCGCGCACCTGCGCCGGGAGGCCGACGTGGGCGGCTACGTCGCGGCCGCCGAACGGGCCGACGATCTCGCGGCCGTGAAGTCGTCCCTCGGCCGGCTGATCGGGGCGAGCGCCGACAGCATCGCCCTGGTGGACAGTGCCACCACCGCCTGGAACGATTTTTTCCATGCCGTCCCGCTCCGGGCCGGTGACCGCGTGCTGATCTCGGAGGTCGAGTACGCCAGCAACGCCATCGCCGTTCTGCAGCGGGCCCGGTCCGTCGGCGCGACGGTCGACGTGATCCCCAGCGACCCCGCAGGCCAGATCGACGTCGCCGCCCTGGAGACGCTCCTCGACGACCGGGTCCGTCTCGTGTCCCTCGTGCACGTGCCCACCAACGGCGGCCTGGTCAACCCCGTCCGCGAGGTGACGGAGCTGGCACATTCGCACGGCGCGCTGGTACTACTCGACGCGTGCCAGTCCGTCGGCCAGATCGCCCTCGACGTGAGCGAACTGGGCGTCGACGCCCTCTCCGCCACGGGACGCAAGTGGCTGCGCGCGCCGCGGGGCACCGGCTTCCTGTACGTGCGGCCGGAGCTGGCCGCGACGCTCGAACCGGCCGCGCTCGACCTGCACAGCGCGGAGTGGACCGCGGCGGACGCGTACCGCCTCGCGACCGATGCCAGCCGGTTCGAGTTCTGGGAGTGCGACGTCGCCGCCCGCCTCGGACTCGGGGTGGCCGCCGACTATCTCCTCACCCTCGGGATGGACGAGGTGGAGGCGGCGGTGGCGGCCGGGGCCGAGCACCTCCGGTCGGGGCTCGCGGCGATCCCCCGCGTCACCGTGCGGGACCTCGGCGCCCGCCGGTGTGGAATCGTCTCGTTCACCGTCGACGGGTTCGACCCCGGCGACGTCCGGAAGCAGCTGGCCGCCCGCGACGTCACCGTCACCGCCAGCCTGCGCGGGTCGACGCTGCTGGACATGAGCGCCCGCGGGCTGGACGCCGTGGTGCGGGCGTCGCCGCACTATTTCTGCTCCCCGGACGATCTCGACCGGTTCCTCGCCGAGGTCCGGACCCTCGCGAAGTAGCCCCGTCGGGCGGCCGGGCCCACGCCCGTGTCCGAGCGCGACGTCCCACTCATCGGGAGATCCACCGAATCGGGTTTTGTAACAGGTTACCGTTTGGGGGTAACCCACGTCACACTACGCCTGTGACCGCCCGAGAGGACTTCCACCCATGGTCGACGCCACACCGATCCGCCCCCGGTCCGCAGCAACGGTCACCGAGTGGGACTACGAGGCCGACGTCGTGATCGCGGGTTACGGCATCGCCGGTGTGTCCGCCGCCATCGAGGCGGCGCGGGCCGGCGCCGACGTCCTGGTCCTCGAGCGCACCAGCGGATGGGGCGGTGCCGCCGCACTCGCCGGCGGCTTCATCTACCTCGGCGGCGGGACGCCGCTGCAGAAGGCGTGTGGATTCGACGACTCCGTCGAGAACATGAAGACGTTCATGATGGCGGCGCTCGGCCCGGGCGCCGACGAGGAGAAGATCACCGACTACTGCGAGGGCAGCGTCGCGCACTACAACTGGCTCGTCGACTGCGGGGTCCCGTTCAAGGAGAGCTTCTGGGGCGAACCCGGCTGGGAGCCCCCGTTCGACGACGGGCTCATGTACTCCGGCGGCGAGAACGCGGCGCCGTTCAACGAGATCGCCACCCCCGCGCCGCGCGGGCACGTTCCGCAGATGGACGGCAAGCGGACCGGCGAGAAGGGCGGCGGCTACATGCTCATGAAGCCGCTCGTCGAGACAGCCGAAAAGCTCGGGGTCCGAGCCGAATACGACATGCGCGTCCAGACGCTCGTCGCCGACGACACCGGACGCGTCGTCGGGATCGTCGCCAAACAGTACGGCAAGGAGGTGGCCGTGCGGGCGCGTCGCGGCGTCGTCCTCGCGACCGGCAGCTTCGCGTACAACGACAAGATGATCGAGGCCCACGCGCCGCGGCTCATCGGCCGCCCCGGCGCCGCCATCGAGGAGCACGACGGGCGCTCGATCCTCATGGCGCAGGCCCTCGGCGCCGACCTCGCCCACATGGACGCCACCGAGGTCGCGTTCCTCTGCGACCCCCAATTGGTCGTCCGCGGCATCCTCGTCAACGGCCGGGGGCAGCGCTACGTCCCGGAGGACACGTACTCCGGTCGCATCGGCCAGATGACCCTGTTCCACCAGGACAACCAGGCGTTCCTCATTATCGACGAGGCGTCCTACGAGGAAGGCGCGGCCGCCACCACGGCAACGCCGTTCCTGCGCGCCCAGCCGAAGTGGGCGGCGGAGACCGTCGAGGAACTCGAATCCGACATGGGCCTGCCCGCAGGCGCACTCCAGTCGACCGTCGAGGTGTACAACAAGCACGCCGCCGAAGGGTCGGACCCGTTGCTGCACAAGAAGTCCGAGTGGGTGAAGCCGATCGGCTCCCCCGTCGCCGCCCTCGACCTGCGCGGGTTCACGCTCGGATTCACCCTCGGCGGCCTGCGGACGACCGTGAACTCCGAGGTCCTGCACGTCTCCGGCGAACCCATTCCCGGCCTCTTCGCAGCAGGACGGTGCACGTCCGGGGTGTGCGCAGGCGGCTACGCCAGCGGCACATCCCTCGGCGACGGCAGCTTCTACGGCCGCCGCGCCGGCATCAGTGCGGCGAAGCAGGCCTGACCGGACCTACCCTGACCGGTGTCTACCCGACGCGCCGGACCGTCACACCGGCCGCGAATCGATACGGCTGGGTGCTCAGGACCGCGCCGAGGCTCTTGCGCAGACGCGAGACCTCGGCGCGGACCGCCACCACGTGGTCGCGGTCGCCGAACAACGCTTCGCTGAGCGAGGCGGCGTCGACGCCCGCCGTTCCCGCCGCCGACAACACCCGCAGGATCTGAGCGTGTCGCGGCGAGAGCGCCCGCGTCCAGTTGACGTCGCCCCGGACCGTCACGTGCGGCGCATCGCCGAGGTCGAGTTCCAGTTCGATGGCAGCCCCGTCGACGCGCCGGCGCACCAGCCAGCCGTCGCCGAGCGGTTCCGGCACACACAGCCCGAGCCCCGGGACGAGCAGCGGCTTGTCGAGGCTCGGCGGCGCGACCCGCTCCGGCGCCGCGATGCCACTCGCCTCCGCGACCCACCCGTGCTTGTCGACGACCAGCGCCGGACCTCCCGCCGACGCGAGCAACGGTGCCGCCCGGCCGCGCAGCCTGTCCAGTTGGGCCGTGTGCTCACGCCACAATGTCGCCTCGGCCAGACGCACCGCGGTGCGGACCAGCGCGACGGTGGTCGGATGGACGGACATCGCCGACCCGCTGATGTCGACCACGCCGAGGATCTCGCCGGTGCGCGGGTCGTGCACCGGCGACCCGGTGCAGGACCAGCCGTGATGCGTAGGCGCGTAGTGTTCGGCCGAGAAGAGTTGCACCGCAGCATCTTCGATCAGGGCGGTGCCGATCGCGTTGGTACCGACGGCCTGTTCGGCCCAGCGCGCACCCTCCGTGAACCCGAGCGCGTCGGCCGCTTTCCGGACCCCGCGGGATCCCTCCCGCCACAACAGGACACCGTCGGCATCGGCGATGACGACGATGAAATTCGCGTCCTCCGCGACCTGCGTCAACGTGCTGCGCAACTCCGGAAGCACGGTGCGCAGCGCCGTGCGGGTGCGCCGCGCCTCGATCTCGGAGAAGTCGGCGGGCTCCACGTCGGCGCAATGGTCCGGGCTCACACCGCCCGCCTGCAGACGGGACCACGACCGCGCCACCACGCCCCGCGGAAGCGCCGGCGGCCGCTGCCCGGAGAGCACGGCGTCGTGCACCCGGCTGAGCAGCCGCGCATGTCGCGGCAGATCCACACCGGTTGCCACTGCGGTCAGCCGGTCGGCGGTCGGACGTTCAGCGCTCACAACGCCGAGGCTACCCCCGGCGTTGTGAGCCACACCACTACCTGCCGCCGGACCGGCGCGGTCGCACCACCCGCCCGGCGGCACCCGATTAGCAGGTCAGCGGCCCATCCGGTAGAGTTCCATAAGTTGTCTCGGCGAGGGTGAACCAGAAGTTCCAATTGGCTGGCTCACCGTGATCGACGCGGCTACGGCTCTGCTCGAGCGTTTCGCTCCTGGCCGTCGCGCGTTCGTCCCTCGCCGACTCGAACCGCCCGCCAGTTACCACCGTGAGTTGTAGGAGCCGTTTCACCATGTCTGACGAAAATCGCCTCGTAGCCGCCGTGCGCACCGAGTTCGGCAAGGGCGCCGCCCGCCGCGCACGCCGCGACGGCCAGGTCCCCGCAGTCCTGTACGGCCACGGCGAGGATCCCCGCCACCTGAACGTGCCCTCCCGCGACTTCGCCGCGATCCTGCGCGCGCACGGCACCAACGCCATCCTGACCCTCGACATCGAGGGCAAGGAGCAGGTCGCGCTCACCAAGTCGGTCGTGGTTCACCCGATCCGCAACTACATCGAGCACGCCGACCTCCTCGTCATCAAGAAGGGCGAGAAGGTCACCGTCGACGTCCCCGTCGTCGTCACCGGTGAGGCCGCTTCCGGCACCCTGGTCGCGCAGGACGCCGCCACGATCTCCCTCGAAGCGGACGCGCTGCACATCCCCGAGCAGATCGAGGTTTCGGTCGAGGGCCTCGAGGTCGGCACCCAGATCCTCGCCAACCAGCTCGAGCTGCCCAAGGGTTCGACCCTGCAGGCCGACGAGGAACTGCTCATCGTGAACGTCGTCGCAGCCCCGACCGCTGCCGACCTCGAAGAGGAGACCGGCGAAGCCGCAGCCGAGACCGCCGCGGCTCCGGCCGAAGAGGGCGCCGAGAGCTGATCCTCTCGCAACCGCACTGATGTCGGCGGCGCGTCGTCCCGGATTGTCCCGGGGTGACGCGCCGTTGTCGTCTGACACGACCCCTCACGCACGGAAGGACCCTGTCGGTGAGTGAAGACACCGCCCTGGTGGTGGGTCTGGGCAATCCCGGACCGCAGTACGAGAAGACCCGGCACAACGTCGGCTTCATGGTGGCCGGCGTGCTGTCCGCGCGCATGGGTGGCAAGTTCAGCGCGCACAAGAAGAGCGGCGCCGAAATCGTCCAGGGACGGCTCGAAGGCCGTCCGACGATCCTCGCCAAGCCGCGGTCGTTCATGAACCTGTCCGGTTCCGCTGTCGCCGGGCTGGCCCGGTTCTTCTCCGTCGACCCGGGCAACATCGTCGTCATCCACGACGAACTCGACCTCGACTTCGGGACCATCCGCCTCAAGCAGGGCGGCGGCGAGGGTGGGCACAACGGACTGCGGTCCATCTCGCAGTCGCTCGGCACCAAGGACTATCTGCGCACCCGCGTCGGGATCGGCCGCCCCCCCGGACGGATGGATCCGGCGTCGTACGTGCTGAAGCCGTTCTCGTCGGTGGAACGCAAGGAACTAGACCTCGTCTGCGAGGAATCCGCCGACGCCGTCGAACTGGTCCTGCGCGTGGGGCTCGAGGCCGCGCAGAACCGCCTGCATTAGGCGCTTCGCGCCCGTGCGCCAATCTGGTTGTCCCAGCTACCAAAAAGGCGCACGGGCGCGGAGCGCCTACCCCACCAGGTACGCGGACGTGGCGCGGCGGAGTTTGCCCGACGACGTCTTGGGGATGCTGCCGGGACCGAGGACGGCGACGGTGCGGGGTCGCACACCGACCTCGGAGAACACGGCGTGCACGACCTCGTGCTCGATGCGCTTGACCGTCTCGGGGTCCTGGTAGTCGTTGGTCTCGACCGCGACGGCGAAGCTTTCCCGCTTCTGCCCGGCGTCGAGGCGGACGGCCACCGCATTGCCGGGACGCACTCCGGCGACGGTGCCCGCGGCCCGTTCGATGTCGGTCGGGTAGATGTTGCGGCCGCCCATGATGATGACGTCCTTGACGCGACCGCACACGACGACGAGGCCCTCTTCGGTGAAGTAGCCGACGTCGCCGGTGTTCAGCCAGCCGTCCGCGTCCTGCGCGGGCTTGTGCCCGTCGAGGGTGATGTACCCGGGGGTGACCGCCTTTCCGCGGACCTCGATGATGCCGACACCGCGGGTCGGGAGCAGTTCCCCCTCGCTGTCGACGACGCGTCCCTCGAGGTTCGGCACCATCTTCCCGAGGGTGGCGAGGGCGCGCGCGTTCGGCTTGTTCGACGGGACGGCACGCTGCATCGCCTCGAGGAGATCCGGGTCCACACGGTCGAGGACCTGGCCCTGGTCCGGATCCGGGATGGAAACCGCGAGGGTGGTCTCGGCCATGCCGTAGACGGGGGCGAGTGCGGACGGGTTCAGCCCGAACCGGGCGCCGGCCTCGGCGAGCTTGTTCATCGTTTCGGGGTCGACGGGTTCGGCGCCGTTCCACATGTATCGGACGGTGCTGAGGTCGACGGTGCCGTCTTCCGCCTGCTTGAGGCGGCGGGCGAGCAGCGAGTACGCGAAGTTGGGGGCGGCCGTGACGGTGCCCTTGTACTTGCCCATCAGTTCCGCCCACAGCAGCGGCGTGCGGAGGAAGTCCATCGGGGTGATGCTCACGACCTCCGCACCGACCTGCATCGGCACGCTGAGGAACCCGACCATGCCCATGTCGTGGAACAGCGGCAGCCAGCTGATCATCACGTCGTCCTCGATGGAGAACTTGATGCGGTCGATCATGGCGTAGGCGTTGGTGTAGAAGTTCTCGTGCGTGATCTGCACGGCCTTGGGCGAACCGGTGGAACCCGACGTGAGTTGCTGCAGGGCGATGTCGCTCTCGAACGTCTCGACCGGGTCGATGGGCGTGCCCTCGTTCAGCTCGGCCACCGTCACGACGGTGATGCCGCGTTCCTCGAGCAGCGGCTTGGCGGCGTCGAACGGCGCACCGAGGATGACGGCCTTGGCCTCGATCATGGTGATGACGGTTTCGGTGTCCTTGGCCCACACGGCCAGGTCGGTTCGCGGGGTCGGCTGATGCAGCATGGTGACGGACGCGCCGCGCATCCAGGTGCCCTGGCAGGAGGGTGCGATGTCGACGGGCTGACCGGCGAGGATGCCGATGGCGTCGCCGTGGCCGATGCCTGTCTCGGCCAGCGCGCCCGCCATGCGGCGCGCCGCCTTGTGGATCTCGCCCCACGGCTGTCGCAGTGGCGCGTCGGGCTCACCCGTGTTGAGACCACGGGTGCTGCTCGCCGCGGTCGCGTACATCTCGTCGGTGAACTTGCTCACTGTCTTCCTCCTGCACATACGGGTGTCCGAACGCAGAAACGGTGAACTCCGGAGCGCCCCGACGACTCACCCATATAAATCCCCCACCGGCCTCCGATCGTTACTTCTCCCTGGATGTGCGCCCATGGATGTGACTGTGCTGCGAGTGGGTCCTCGGCACCCGAGTAACCTGGTATGCGGCCACACGGCCTTCCTGCACGCATTCCGTCCCCCGAGAGGTTCTTCGTTGACTACCCCGTCCGACTCGGCCGACACCATTCCAGCCGAGGCGGCGCCTGCCGCCGCGTCCGGCTCATCGGAGGGGAAATCCGAGAAGGGTGTCCGGGCCGAGGCGTCGCGTCGCCGCACGTTCGCCGTGATCTCGCATCCCGACGCCGGTAAGTCGACGCTGACGGAGGCGCTCGCGCTGCACGCGAAGGTCATCTCCGAGGCGGGCGCCGTCCACGGCAAAGCGGGCCGCAAGTCGACGGTGTCCGACTGGATGGAGATGGAGAAGGCCCGCGGCATCTCGGTCAGCTCCACCGCCCTGCAGTTCAACTACCGCTCCACCGAGGCGTCGGCGGACGAACCCGTCGACAACGTGATCAACCTGGTGGACACCCCCGGCCACTCCGACTTCTCCGAGGACACGTACCGCGTCCTGACCGCGGTCGACGCCGCCGTCATGCTGATCGACGCCGCGAAGGGTCTCGAACCGCAGACGCTGAAGCTGTTCCAGGTGTGCCGTCACCGCGGAATCCCGGTGATCACCGTCATCAACAAGTGGGACCGGCCCGGCCAGACGCCGCTGGAGCTTCTCGACGAGATCCAGGAACGCATCGGGCTCACCCCCACTCCCCTGTATTGGCCCGTCGGGATCGCCGGCGATTTCCGGGGCCTGCTCCGCCGCGGCGAGGACGGTGCCCCGCGGGAGTACATCCGGTTCACGCGCACCGCCGGCGGCGCGAAGATCGCCCCCGAAGAGGTCATGGACGCCGACGCCGCCCTCGCGAAGGAGGGCTCCGAGTGGGAGACCGCCGCGGAGGAGAGCGAGTTGCTGTCGGCCACCGGTCAGGACCACGACCAGGAGCTGTTCCTCGGCGGTCAGACGTCGCCGGTGATCTTCGCGTCGGCGATGCTCAACTTCGGTGTCCGCCAGATCCTCGACACGCTCGTCGAGCTGGCGCCGCCGCCGCGCGCCCGGGAGGACGTCGACGGCACCCCCCGCGACGTCGCCGACCCGTTCAGCGCAGTCGTCTTCAAGGTCCAGGCCGGCATGGACACCGCGCACCGCGACCGGCTGGCGTTCATGCGCATCGTGTCGGGGGTGTTCGAGCGCGGCATGGTGGTCACCCACGCCCAGACCGGTAAGCCGTTCACGACGAAGTACGCCCAGACCGTCTTCGGCCGTGAGCGTTCGACCGTCGAATCGGCGTACCCCGGCGACGTGGTGGGACTCGTCAACGCCACCGCACTCGCCCCCGGCCATACCCTGTTCTTCGAGAAGAAGGTGGAGTACCCGCCGATCCCGTCGTTCGCGCCGGAGCACTTCTCCATCCTGCGGGCCGAGAGCGCGGGCAAGTACAAGCAGTTCCGGCGGGCCGTGGATCAGCTCGATTCCGAAGGTGTCGTGCAGATCCTCCGCAACGACCTCCGCGGCGACGCCTCGCCCGTCATGGCCGCCGTCGGCCCCATGCAGTTCGAGGTGGTCGCGGCGCGGATGAAGGCCGAGTTCAACGTCGAGGCCCGGATGGAACCGCTGGGCTACGCGTTGGCGCGGCGCACCGACGCCGAGTCGGCCGACGAGCTGAACCGTCAGCGCGGTGTCGAGGTGTTCACCCGCTCGGACGGGGTGATGCTGGCCCTCGTCAGCGACAAGTGGCGGTTGCAGTACATCCAGAAGGAGCTGCCCGACCTCACGCTCGAGCCCCTCGTGGCCGCCGCCGACTAGTGCAGACGCTCTTCGGTCATCGGCGGGTCCTCCGACCCACCGATGACCGAAGACGCTACTGCGCCAGCACCTTCCGGCCCGCTGCCAGAATCTGCTCCAATGCGTACCGGTGCTCGGCACTGGCGTCGACGAGCGGCGCCCGCACCGAACCGGCGTCGAGGCCGGTGAACGTCACGCCCGCCTTCACGAGTGCGACCGCGTATCCGGGAGTGGTGTCACGGAGCCGGACCAGCGGATGGAAGAACTCGCGGTTGAGCGAGTCGACCAGTTCGGTGTCGTCCTCCTCGAGTGCCCGGTAGTAGGCGAGCGACACGTCCGGGGCGAAGGCGAACGTCGCCGACGAGTAGAGGGTGACGCCGATGCTCCGGTAGGCCTGCTGCGAGACCTCGGCCGTCGGGAGGCCGTTGAAGAATTGAAACTCTTTGTTGCCGAGAGAATCCCGCAGCGTGCGCACGATTCGCGACGTCAGGTCGAGGTCGCCGACGCCGTCCTTGAACCCGACGACCTTCGGCAGTCGCGCGACCGCGAGAGCGCTCTGCTCGGTGAACTGGCCGTTCGCGCGGTGGTACACGATGACCGGGAGGTCGCTCGACTCCGACACCTGCCTGACGTACTCCACGAGGCCGTCGGCCGGCGCTCCGACGAGGTAGGGCGGCAGAAGCAGGATGCCGTCGGCGCCCGCGTCCGCGGCGGCGGCCACGAACTCTTTCGCGACGGGCAGCGGCCCTCCGGCGCCGGCGAAGACGGGGACCCGGCCGCCGGTGACCGCGACCACCGTTTCCACGACGGTCCGGAACTCGGCCGCGGACAGTGCGTGGAATTCGCCGGTGCCGCACGCGGCGAACACTCCGCCCGGTCCGGCCGCGACACCGGATTCGATGTGCTGTGCCAGTGCGGGCAGATCGACGTCGCCGTTGTCGTCGAACGGGGTGACAGGAAAGAAGAGAACTCCGTCGAGCATGGTCTTACTCCTTGATCGATGTGGTCGGGTGCCCGTCGGAGAACCGGGTCGCCGCTAGTCGACGAGCCGTTCACCGCTGACGGTGGAGAACAGATGTGTGCGCTCGGCCGCGTACGACAGCGTGATCACCTCTCCGCGCTTGGGCGGGATGCGACCGTCGGCGCGAACGACGATGGGCTGCCTGCGACCGTGAATGTCCGCCTGGCCGTATACATATGCGTCGGCGCCGAGTTCCTCGACGACGTCGATGGTGACGTCGAGCCCGCTGCCCGTGGTGATCGCGAGATCCTCGGGACGCACACCGAGCGTGACCGAGTGCTCCCCGATCCCGGCAATCGCGGCACGCGGAACGGGGACCACGGAGCCGCCGAAGCTGACACCTCCGTCGACGAGGGGAAGTTCGAGCAGGTTCATCGCGGGCGAGCCGATGAACCCGGCGACGAACACGTTGTTCGGGTGCTCGTACATGCGGCGGGGAGTGTCGCACTGCTGGAGAACTCCGTCTTTCAGGACGGCGACGCGGTCACCCATCGTCATGGCCTCGACCTGATCGTGCGTCACGTAGACGGTGGTGGTGGCGAGCCGGCGCTGCAGCGCCGAGATCTGTGCGCGGGTCTGCACGCGGAGCTTGGCGTCGAGGTTGGACAGCGGCTCGTCCATCAGGAACACCTGCGGTTTGCGAACGATGGCGCGCCCCATGGCCACTCGCTGCCGCTGGCCACCGGAGAGGGCCTTGGGCTTGCGGTCGAGGAATTTGGTGAGGTCGAGGATCCTGGCGGCGTCCTGGACGCGCCGCTTGATCTCCGCCTTGTCCTCGCCGGCGATCCGGAGACCGAAGCCCATGTTCTCCCCCACCGTCATGTGGGGGTAGAGGGCGTAGTTCTGGAAGACCATGGCGATGTCACGGTCCTTCGGCTGGAACTCGGTGACGTCGTTGCCGCCGATCGCGATCGTGCCCTTGTCCACGTCTTCGAGTCCGGCGAGCATGCGCAGGGACGTCGACTTCCCGCAGCCGGACGGTCCGACGAGGACGAGGAATTCGCCGTCGTCGATGTGGAGGTCCAGGTGGTCGACCGCGGCCTTGTCGCCGCCGGGGAACAACTTGGTGACGCCGTGGAATGCGACTGTTGCCATGATGGTGGGAGGTCCCTTCACCGGCAGGAACGTGCCGGACGATCCGAGTGGGAGTGTGAAGTAGACGCCGATCCCCATATGTTGTTCACATACGTGAATCTATGCCAAGGTAGTGACTTCGTTTCGAAGTATGTACTACCGTGATGTGCATTACAAGACTTACTCCCAGAGAGGTACGAGAAGACATGACCGACACCGCCTCGCGTCTGCTGATCACCGGCGCCGCAGGAAACATGGGCAAGATGCTGCGGCCGTTGCTCCGCAAGCCCGGCCGCACCCTCCGCCTGTTCGACATCGCCGACATCACCGACATCGACCCCGAACACGAGGAGTACGTACAGGGTTCGGTCACCGACCGCGCCGCCGTGGCCGCCGCGGTCGACGGTGTCGACGCCGTGCTCCACCTGGGCGGACTCAGCACCGAGGACTCGTGGGAGAACATTCTGTCCGTCAACGTCGACGGCACCCAGGCGGTGTTCGAGGCCGCCGTCGCGCACGGCGTGACGCGCGTGATCGCAGCGTCGAGCAACCACGCCGTGGGCTTCTGGACGCACGCGGAGGCCGGCGGTGACCCGCTGCCCGGCGACGTTCCGCCGCGCCCGGACGGGTTCTACGGCTGGAGCAAGGCAGCGGTCGAGGCACTGGGCCGGCTCTACCACGACCGTTTCGGCATCGACGTCGTCAACCTGCGCATCGGCTCGAGCTTCGACCGCCCGCCCAACTACCGCGGGCTCGCGTCCTGGATGTCGCCGGCCGACACCGCTCGCCTGATCGAGGCCGCACTATCAGACTCCGCCAAGGGATTTCACACCGTGTGGGGCATCTCGCGGAACACGCGCAGCTGGTGGTCCGCAGCGGAGGGCGCCGCCATCGGGTACGAACCCCGGGACGACGCGGAGGTGTTCGCGGACGAGTTCCTCGCCGACCACGAGTGGTCCTTCGACGACCCGATCCTCCAGCGGGTCGGCGGAGCGTTCTGCGACCACCCGCTCGGACAGCGGATGCGGTGACATCCCGAGGTGGGCGCCGTGGGCGCCCACCTCGACTGCGTCAGACCGAGAAGTCGCGGATGATACGGCCCAACGCGGCGAGCTGCACCGCGTTGACCAACCCGAGGTGATACAGGTGCAGCTCGTTGGCGCCGGCCGCGACCGTGGCTGCGACGTGGCCGCTCACGTCGTCCAGGTTCTTCGGCGGCAACACCGACACGTAGGCCCCGACGTCGACGGCATCACCGACGAGCGCCCGGGTCTGCGTGGTGACGGCGACGGTCTCCGCGGTTCCCGGCCAGGCCGAGACGAGCACGGCGTCGACGTCTTCCGCAGCGGCGGACGTCAGCGCCGGCGAAGGCCCGGTCTTCCAGGGGTTCGGATGACCGTGCAGCGTGACGCGGGCCGACGGAATCTCGGCCCGCACGGCGCCGAGCACCGCACCCCGGAGGGCATCGGCCTGCGCATGGCGCACGGACAGCACCGCCTCGGCCTCCGCCTCGTCGAGGACATCGGTGATCGCGGCGTCCGGGGCGAGGGTGCCCGTGGTCAGCGCATCCACGCCGGCACGCAGTTTGGCCGTCAGCTTGTCCGGATCGACGCCCCGATCCGCCCACAGTGCCCGTTCCCGTTCGGTGCAGCTGATCGACATCAGCGTGTCGCCGATTCCCGGATAGGCGCCATCGGTCTTCTCGTGCGGGCCGACGTGCGCGATACCCAGCTGTCCGCACGCTTCGATCGACACACCGTGGAGGGCGACGCCGTGCACCGCCTCCGCCGCGAGGGTTCGGGCGTACCGGACGATGTCCGGGTGCCCGGGCGCGAGCGCGTAGGGGTAGCGGTCCCCGAAGCAGTTGACGACGGTGGCGCCCGGATGCGCATGCCCCAGAACGGTGCTGTGGGACAGCACGATCCATGCGTTCACCTCGATGCCGGCGTCGATCAGGATTCGAGCCGCATCCGCGAACGCATCCTCGGAACCGGCCCAGGTCGCCACCCTGGCCGTGACGGTGTGGCCGTCCCACGCGGCGGTCCGGATGGGGCGGTACAGCGCAGCGTGGTGGGCGTCGACCACCTTGTGGGCCGGATGCAGGGGCGTTGCGGCGCGGGTCGAGTGGTAGCTGGCGGCGAGCGAGATCTCGGCGACCCCGAGGGCGCGCGCACGGTCGACGAAGTGCGGATCACCGAGCACGTCCCACGGATAGGCGTGCGCGACGATGCGATCGACGGTTCTTTCGGACATGTGAAAACCCCTCGGCAGTTCGACAACAGGATTCGGTAGACAAGACGGAGTTCACACATGGGAACACACCTTTCGCCCCACTGTCCACGATCGACCCCCGCCGATCGACGCCGCGACGCCGTTCGCGACGCCCTCGGCGTGCCCGGCGAACAGGCGGCGGCCACCCCCGACGTGCGGTACGGCAGGTCGTGGACCCGAGACGGCGTCGCCGGTCGCGAACTCACGTGGGCGGCCGGTGACGACGGTCCGGACACCGCGGCCTGGCTCCTGCGCCCCGACCGGCACGCCGAGACCGCCGCACGTCCCGCGGTCCTGCTGATGCACGCCCACGACGGCGTCAAGTTCTACGGCAAGGAGAAGGTGGCCGATGGCCCCGACGGCGTCACACCGGCCGTCGCCGAACTCCGGACACGGGGGTACGACGGCCTGGCCGTCGCAACGGGGCTGGTGCAGGCGGGTTTCGTCGTACTCGTGCACGACGCCTTCCCCTGGGGCAGCAGGCGCGTGCCCTGGCCGGAACTGCCGGACCGCGCCAGGTCGGCGGGTTTCACCGCATGCCCACCCGGGCTCGACACCCCCGAGGTTCGCCTGCGCCGATACGAGGCGGCGGCCCGCGAGCACGAGAACGGCCTCGCCAAGGCAGCGACCCTGACCGGCACCTCGCTCGCCGCCAAGGTCGTCGCCGAGGACCTGCGGGCGCTGAACGTTCTCCTCGCGACCGACGGCGTGGATCCGAACAGGGTGGCCGCGGCGGGATTCTCGGGCGGCGGGGCTCGCGTCGCACACCTGCTGGCGTGTTCGACGCGCCTGCGAGCAGGGGTGATCACCGCGATGATGAGCACTTTTGCCGACGTCGCAGACGGCAGGGCAGACGACACGACGTGGCTGATGATCACTCCAGGCCTGCCGGCGGTCTGCGACTGGCCGGAGGTCGCCGCATGCGCTGCGCCGCGGCCGCTGCTGGTTCAGTTCGCGCGGGACGATTCGCACTTCGGCCCGCAGGGGATGCGGGACTCCGAGAGCCTGCTGCGACGCGCGTACGTCGGATCCGACGCGCTGACCACGCAGTGGTTCGCGGGCGGGCACCGGTTTTCGGCCGACATGCAGGCCGGGGCCGCCGACTGGATCCGGTGCAACGTCTAGCCGATCACGCTTGACAGGACCTTGTGACTGCCGTCATAGTGAGTTCGACAATTCACATAGAGAACGTGAGTTCACATACATGAACGATAGGACGCACCGCCACCGGAGGCCCGAGCACATCGGGCTCACCGGGAAGGCCGGAGGCCGCAGTCGTTCCCCATCTCCTTCCCCGCTGACGCGCCACCCTCGGTGATCTCGCGTCAGCAGCAATAGCCACAATCCCCTGACCCGCCGGCGCGACCGGCACCGAACCTCGGAGCGTGCACCATGGTCACCACCACCTCCCCCAGGCCAGGAGGGCGGACCGCGGCGGCGGCGCCGGCCTCTCCCGGTCGCATTCGCCGCAGACCCGCCTGGCGCAGAGCCGCCGCCCCCTACATCCTGATCGCGCCGGTGGTCCTCCTGCTGGCGGTCTTCATCTTCTACCCGGTCGGCAGCGTCTTCTACTACAGCCTGCAGTACTACAATCCGACGACGCCGTGGGACAACGGTTTCGCCGGCCTCGACAACTTCCGGCTGATGTTCGCCGACTCCCTCTTCTGGACCAGCCTGGTCACCACCGCGAAATGGGTGGGATTTCAGGTCGTGTTCCAGCTGATCCTCGGCCTCGGGCTGGCCCTGCTGGTCAACGAGGTGTTCCGGGGCCGCGGCCTGGCCCGCGCCCTGGTGTTCTCCCCCTGGGCGGTCTCCGGCGTCCTCACCACCGGCATCTGGCTGCTGATCTACAACCCGTCCACGGGCCTGTTCAAACTTCTCGGGAACATGGGCATCGGAGACGGCACCGCCGCTCCCATCGCCGATCCGGACACCGCGTTCTGGGCGACGGGCGTCGCGGAACTGTGGCGCGGTGTTCCGTTCTTCGCCATTCTCATCCTGGCCGAGCTGCAGAGCGCCCCCAAGGACCTGTACGAGGCGGCCAACGTGGACGGCGCCAACCGCTGGCAGCGGTTCCGCTTCGTCACCCTCCCGCACCTGAAGGCCGTCATCATCTTGTCGACGCTGCTGCGCGGTGTGTGGGAGTTCAACAACGTCGATCTGCTCTACACCCTCACGGCGGGCGGCCCCGCCGACGTCACCACGACGCTCCCGCTGTACGTCTCACAGCTCGCGACCACCGCCCAGGACTTCGGATACGGCTCGGCACTCACCACGGTCGCATTCGTGATCCTGCTGTTCTGCTCGATCCTCTACTTGCGCCTGAGCAAGTTCAACAGTGAGAAGGTCTGACCGCCGTGACCACCACCACCGATCGCCCCACCGTTGCGCTGCCCGAGCCGGACACCACCGGGAAGCTGCGGGTGCGCACGAAGAAGCCGCGCCTGTTCAGCGTCGGACTGCCGCTCGCCCTGTACCTGCTGTTCACACTCGTGCCGTTCTACTGGATGATCGTGTTCGCGTTCCGGCCCGCCGGATCGAACTCGATGCTCCCCTGGCCCATCACGTTCGAGCACTTCGACACCGTGTGGAACACCCTCGGCTTCAGCTTCTTCTTCAAGAACAGCCTCATCGTTGCCGCATTGTCGCTCGTCCTGACCACCTTCGTCGCGCTGGCCACCGGATACGCGTTGGCCCGCTTCAAGTTCCGCGCCAAGATCCCGTTGGTGATGGCCCTGCTCTGCAGCCAGTTCGTCCCCGGCGCCATGCTGCTCATCCCGCTGTTCCAGGTGTTCCGCGAGATGAACCTCGTCAACAACCTGACGGGACTCATCGTCGCCGACACCGTGTTCCAGCTTCCGCTGGCCGCCATGCTCATGGCAGGTTTCATCGCGCAGATCCCGGTCGAACTCGAGGAAGCCGCGATGGTCGACGGCTGCTCACGCCTGCGCGCGTTCCGCATCATCATGCTGCCGCTGCTACGCCCCGGCCTGATCGCCGTCGGATCGTTCGCCTTCATCGGCAGCTGGAACAACTTCCTGTTCGGCCTGATGTTCATCAGCAGCCAGGAGAAGTTCACGCTGCCGGTCGGCCTCAGCTACACCATCGGCTCCTACAACGTCGACTTCGGAGTTCTCGCCGCGGGCGGTCTCATCGCCGCGGTGCCGGTGGTCGCCGTCTTCGCCGTCATCCAGAAATACCTCGTCCAGGGCCTGAGCGCCGGCGCAGTCAAGGGCTGATCATGACTTTCGAAAAGAGGATCCACATGAACCGGCGAACGCTCCTGCGCTCCACCCTGGTCGGGGCGGCGGCCACGCTCGTGCTCGCCTCCTGCAGTTCCGAGACCTCGCTGCCCGACGGCGCCCTCGGCGATCCGAACAACGCCCAGCTCACGTTCTGGGACAACAACGCCGGACCGGACCGCACTCCGCTGTACGAGGAGCTGATCCGCCGGTTCGAGGCGGCGAATCCCGGCATCGACATCCAATACGTGGGCCTTCCGTCGGACAGCGCCCAGCAGAAGTACCAGACCGCGCTCGCCGGCGGCTCGGCACCGGATCTCGGCATCGTCTCCACCGCCTACCTCGCCCCGCTCGTCGCCCAGGACGCGGTCATCTCACTCGACGACTTCATGGCGGCGTCACCGCAGCGCGACGAGTACGACGCCGGAATTCTCGAGTCGGCACGCGAATCCGGTGGTGGCGAGCATCTGTTCGGTCTCCCGTACACCAGCAACAACGCCACCCTCTGGTATCGCGCCGACTGGTTCGCCGAGGCCGGGATCGAACCGCCGGACACCTACGACGAGTTCTTCGAGGCCGCGAAGGATCTGACCGACAAGGACGACGGCCGTTACGGATTCACCATTCGCGGCGGCGCCGGATCGATCTACCCACTGCTGCAGTACATGTTCGCCAGCACCGGAATCGAGAGCTTCTTCGAGGACGGCGAGTCGACGCTGAACCGTCCCGAGATGGTCGACGCCATCGAACGCTTCGCAGCGCTCTACGACGTCGCCACCCCGACCGCCGACGTCAACAACGGCTTCCCGCAGATGGTCGCGAGCTTCGGCGGCGGATCCGTGGCGATGATGCAGCACAACCTCGGCTCGCTGAGCAACCACCAGAAGGCGCTCGGCGACAAGGCCGGCGCCGTGGCCCTGCCGCGTAACGAGGACGGAAAGCGCACCGTCATGACCGACCCGTTCCCGTCGTACACCGTGTTCAAGAGCAGCAAGCACCAGGCCGCGGCGTGGAAGTTCCTCGAGTTCATGACGTCCCAGGAATCGCAGGCGTACTGGAACGAGCGGGTCGGGCAGATCCCGGTCAACAAGGCCGCCCGCTCCGCGCCGGAATTCGCGAGCATGCCGTCGGTGCAGGCCGCGCTCGCGGCACTGGACGACCCGAAAACCGTGCTGGTGACGCCGCCGGACTACCTGCCGGACTTCGGCAAGATCGTTCAGGTGCAGATGCTCGGCCAGTGGCAGAAGGTGCTCATCGGGCAGCTCAGTGCGCAGGATTTCGCCGACGACTTCGCCGAGAAACTCGACCGCTCCATGGCCAAGTACGTCGCCCGCCAGGGCAAATAAGACATTTCGAAGAGGAAGCGAATCATCATGTCCAGCGTGATCACAGAAGTCGCCGTGCAGGTTTTCAAGACGGAGGCACGGACCTCGGTCGACTCGTACGGTCATCGCCATCCCGGCCCGTCCGTGCCGACGACCGGGGCGCTGCTGCGGATCACCGACTCCGACGGCGTCAGCGGGTACGTCCTGGGCAAGCCGAACTACCTTCGTCAGGACCAGGTGGAGCAGCATTTCCGGCCCGTCCTCATCGGTTCCGACCCGCTGGCACGGGAGGCGGCGGACAAGAAGTGGGCGATCCGGCAGCGCACGCGGGCGGTCGAGCTTCCCGAACACACCTGCAGCTACCTGGACCAGGCGCTGTGGGACCTCGCGGGCAACAAGTTCGACACACCCGTGTGGAAACTGCTCGGCGGCGCGCGCACCGAGGTCAAGGCGTATGCCAGCACCATGTGCGGTGACGACATCGACGGCGGCCTCGCCACCCCGGAGGACTACGCGAACTTCGCCGTCGAGCTGAAAAGGCGTGGCTACCAGGGCATCAAACTGCACACCTGGATGCCGCCGCTGCCGGGCGCCCCCAGCCTGAGCCGGGACATCGACGCGTGCGCCGCGGTCCGCGACGCCGTCGGCGAGGACTTCTCGCTGATGCTCGACGGGTACCACTGGTACTCACGCACCGACGCCCTGAGACTCGGGCGCGAACTGGACCGGCTGAAGTTCGATTGGTTCGAGGAGCCGATGGACGAGTTCTCGCTGCGCTCGTACAAGTGGCTCGCCGACCAGATCGACACCCCGGTGATCGGACCCGAGACCACACCGGGCAGGCACCGGTCCCGTGCCGACTGGATCGCGAACGACGCGTGCGACATCCTGCGCGTCGGCGCCATGAACGGCGGTGGCATCACCCCGGCCCTGAAGACGATGCACATGGCCGAGGGCTTCGGCCTCGACTGCGAGATCCACGGCAACGGCGCCCCCAATCTCGCGCTCGTCGGCGCCGCCAACAACGTCCAGTGGTACGAGCGCGGTCTTCTGCACCCGCACGTCGACTACGACTGGGTGCCGCCGCACCTGAAGTCCATCGTCGACCCCGTCGACGAGAACGGCATGGTGGCGATGCCACAGCGGCCGGGTCTCGGCGAGGACATCGATCTCGAGTACATCGCGGCCAACCTCGTCGCGGAGTACTGAGTGCGACCCCTCGCCGGTACCGGGCACGGGTCAGTAGGTGATATCGCGTTCAGAATGAGAGATAGTGTCTTCATGGTGACAGAAGACACGCGTGGGGCGGCCCCGGAATCCCAGCCGGTCAAATCCGCCGAACGCACCATCCACATCCTCGAGACGCTCGCCGCGTCGCCGACCCGCATGAGCCTCGGCGAGCTGCAGGAAGCATGCAAATATCCGCGCTCGAGTCTGCACGCCCTCCTGCGCACGCTCAAGGATCTGCGGTGGATCGAGGCGGACGAGTCCGGTTCCCGCTACGGCATCGGCACCCACGCGCTGCTCACCGGCACGTCGTATCTCGACAAGGATTCGGTCGTGTCGAGGGCGGCGGCGGTGCTCGAGGCGCTCCGGTCGGAAGTCAGCCACACCGTGCACTTCGCGCGACGCGACGAGGAAAGCGTCATCTACCTCGCCAGCCGCGGATCGAAGGTCGAGGTTCGGCGGATGCACCGCGTCGGCCGCAAACTGCCGTGCCACGTCACCGCACTCGGGCAGGCCCTTCTCGCCGAACTCACCACCGGCGAGGTACGGGAGTTGCTTCCCGCGAAACTCGAGCGGTTCACCGACAACACCATCGTCGACCTCGACGACCTCGTCACCGAACTCGGCGAGGTCCGCAACCGGGGGTGGGCCCTCGAACGGGAACAGGGCACGGTCGGCGTGGTGTGCATCGCCACCGTGGTGCCCTACCGGATCCCCGCCACCGACGCCCTCAGTGTGTCCATGCCCGCCGAGGTCGCGTCGTACCCGGGTGAGCTGGAGCGGATCGCCGGCGTGCTGACGAGGCACGCGTCGGCATGGGCCAGGGAATTGCGGACGGAGGGGGTCCGCTGACACAGCGTTGCCGAGAGTCCGGGCGGCGACGGGGCCGTGTCGTGAGCCGTCGAGGTGCGCGGCCCGCCGGACGCTGCTGGTAGCTTTCAGACCGAATCGAGCACACTGACGGGCTTTGCGCGGTACCCGTTTGGCCACGAGCAGGAAGCGAAACGATGGAGAACGGCATTTCCACGAACGGATCGGGCAGCAACGGCTCCGCGGGGAGCCCGGCGACGGGGTCCCCTTTCGCCGAACCGGGCACGGGCGGACTGACCGGCAGCAGCAACGGCAACGGCAAGTCCACGACCAGCTCCGCCGAGACGTTCACCTTCCCGCTGCCGACGCGCAGTTCGGGTTCGCACAGCACCGAGGAACCGGCCGCGGCCTCCGACACGACGGCGCCGCCCGAATCTCGTGGACGCACCGTCATGCGACGCAACGCGATGGGAGTGGCAGCCGTGCGAGTCGCGGGCCGTCTTGCACACACCGAACTGCTCGAGGAGCACCTCGCGTCGGCGAGCAGCCACTCCGCCGATCCCACCGTGGACGCCGACGAACTGCTGGCGCTGCTCGGCGAGTACCTCGTCGCGGCCGGGTTCGAACGCCCCGAGATCCACGCGAAGCTGAACGGCCAGTCGATCGTCGTCGACCTGCGTTCGCCCTCGACCGCGCGCTGACTCCTGCCGCCGGGCGCGGTCAGGGCCACAGCACCTCACGGATCCACCGGTCCGACTCCCGGCGGTACAGCCGGCGCACGTGTCTGCGTCCGGCGTCCGCCTGCCAGAATTCGACGCTGTCGGGGACGATGCACCATGCCCGCCAGGTCGCCGACACGAAGTCGGGGTCGGCCTCGAAGCGGGCCACCGCCGCCGCGACCGCGCGTTCGTATTCGGCGGGATCGTCCAGCACCTCGCTCTGCCTGCTGGCGGCCGCCACGGCGCGTGCGGTGACCGACCGTTCGCGGAAGTCGCGTGCGGACAGCGCCGGCTCCCCCTCGATCACGGTGCCACGCACCCGCACCTGCCTGCCCTGCTCGCGCCAGTAGAATGACAGTGCGGCAACGGGATTCGCGGCCAGGTCATGTCCCTTCGGTGAGCGGGTGTCCCCCGAGAACCAGAAGCCCTGCTCCGTGACGTCCTTGAGGAGCAGGAAACGTGCGTCCGGATTTCCGTCGGCGTCGACGGTCGACAGCGCAGCGGCATGCGGTTCCGGCACGCCGGCTTCTGCGGCCTGCTCGATCCAGTCGAGGAACAGCGCCGTCGGTGAGTCCGGCAGCGTGTCGACGGGCGCAGGCGTCGCGCCGCTGAGTGCGGGCAGTGCGCGGATCCATGCGCGGGTGTCCGGAAACGACGAGCGGTCGGGTGCAGTCGGCATGTTCGGCATGTGCCGACAGTAGCCGCGGCCCGGATCGTTCAGTCGGACACGGCCGGATCGGCAGGCCCCACCAGCATCCAGCGATGCCCGAATGGGTCGATGAGGGTGGCGTTGCGGTGTCCGTGACCCTCCGAGATCCAGCGTTCCACGGTGCCGCCGGCGTCGCGGGCACCCACCAGGACGGCGTCGGGGTCGTCGACGGACAACATCAGGCTCACGGACGTCGACCCGGACTCCGGCGCGGTCAGACCCATCTCGGGGAACTCCTCGGCGAGATAGATCATGCCGGTCGGCAACCGTAGTTCCGCATGACCGACCCGGCCGTCGTCCATGACGATCGGCTCACCCACCACCTGGGCGCCGAACACCTTGGAATACCACTCGATCGCCTCGACACCGCGCCGCACCGTCAGGTACGGCAGCGCGCCGGGAACGGGGACTTCGGGCAACGTCGTCACCTCCCAGTGTCCGTGATGCGTCGAGTCCCAGTGTGCCCCCTCAGGCGGACGCCGGAGGTTGCAACATCGCCCACTTGTTGGAAGTGAGCCGGAAACTCGGGAAATCGGACAGCGCCGCAACCGATTCCCAGGTGCGTTCGTACCCGGTGTGCGTGATCCGCCAGTTGCCGTCGGCGCACCGAAGGTAACGATCGTGGTAGTAGGCGGACCCGCGCAGCAGCATGCCGTCCTCGGGAATCAGCGTGGTGTCTGCGAGAAACCACACGCCGACCGCGGTGTCACCGGTGACGGTGATTTCGGGTTGGCCGCACTGATGCTCGGTGATGACGTGTGTCCCGAGGGTGTTCTCGAGGAAGGACACGAACGAGTCACGGGAGTCGAACGTGAGGTATTCGCTGTACGTCGCGGTGACGTCCGGGACCATCGTGTCGGCGAACTCCACCCACGACTTCGTGTCGAGTGCACGTGAGTAACGGTGCTTGAGCTGCTCGATCTGTTTGATCGCTTCGAGATCCATGACCCCCGCCTCCTGTGCAGCGACATGCAAACCCTGGACTGCAGATTAGTCCGAGAATCTGCAGGTTCGCGTTGGATTCCCCCGTTTTGCCCGGATCATGCATATTCAGGCCGTGATCCGGGACACGAAAAGGTTACGAAATGACTGCATGGCCTGCGCTCCAGCACACACTCCACCCTACCTTAGGCCAGCCTCACCTGATAGTGATGCGATCCTCCGGGCATGCCCGGAGCCGTGACGCTCGAATCCCATTGCTGCACAGCGTTTTCAGTGAACGTTGCCGCCGCGGGCCGCACGGGGCGAGCCGCCCGCACCGAACGTCGGACACGATTGCTGTGACCCCGAATCTACAGATACCTCGGCCCGCGCTAGCGTGACGCGCTACCAGCGCAGGTCGCCGCCCGCGACGTCGTCGGCCAGCGACCGGACGTAGTCGAGTTCGGCGGCCACCACCGCCCGGCGGTACTCGTCCTCGACGAGGAACAGTCGCGGAAGAACCGCCCCGGACTCGGCGAGGCCGGCATCGAGCCCGGCCAGTTGCCGTTCGAGCGAGGCGATCCGCGAACGCAGGGCGCCGAGCGCGTCGCCGGCGTCGAGACTCGGCAGGAATGCCAGCGCGGCAGGGAATTCCGGGAATTCGCGCGCCGGTTCCGCAACCATCTCGCGCAGCCAGCGCGTCAGCGTCGTCGCACCCGGTGCGGTGAGCCGGTACGTCGTGCGCTCGGGTCGATTCTCGGCCCGTTCCGTCGCCTCGACCTCGATCAATCCGTCGCGCAGCAGGCGCTCGATCGTCTGGTACACGCTGTTGCGCTGAGCGACGTTGACGACCTCGTCCTTGTGTCGCTCCTTGATCAGTTGCTGCATGCGGTAGGCGTGCATCGGCTCTTCCGACAGCATCGACAACACGGCCATCGCCAGCACGGATCTACGCGGTGAGGACATTTGCCGAGCATATCGGTCGACCGTAATTAGTCATTTTATGTATAGTCTTTATATGACTAAACAGGTTGTGATCATCGGAGGAGGCATCGCCGGCCCGGTCACGGCGATGGCCATGCAGAAGGCCGGACTCGATCCCGTGGTGTACGAAGCGCGCGGTCACGGCGCCGACGGTGTCGGCGCGTTCCTGACCCTGGCCACCAACGGCCTGGAGGCACTGCACCTGCTGGACCTCGATCACCAGGTCACCGCGCTCGGAATGGGCACCCGCAGGATGCGAATCGTCAGCGGAACCGGGAAACGCCTGGCCGAGTTCGACAACGGTGGACTCACCTCCTTCGGCACGCCGTCTCGGACGCTGCGCCGCGCCGACCTCTACCGCACCCTGCGCGACGAAGCACTCCGGCGCGGCATCCGCATCGAGTACGGCAAACAACTCCGGGACGCCCGCCAGGGCGACGATCGGGTGCACGCCGATTTCGCGGACGGCACGTCCGCGGACGGCGATCTGCTGGTGGGCGCCGACGGGCTGTGGTCGCGCACCCGGTCCCACCTCGACCCGCAGGCGCCCACACCCCGATACCTCAGCCTCCTCAACACCGGAGGATTCGCGACCGGCCTCGCCCTGGACGGTGAACCCGGCGCGGCCCATTTCGTCTTCGGCAAGCGGTGCTTCTTCGGCTATCTGATCCATCCGGACGGCGACGTCTGGTGGTTCGCCAATCCCGGGCGCCGCACGGAACCGTCGGCAGGCGAACTCGCCTCGATCACGCCGGAGCAGCAGCGCGCCGAACTGACCGAGTTGTTCTCGCGCGACGCCGGGCCCGCGCTGCAGATCGTCGAGGCCACCGAGCACATCATCGGCAGCTGGAGCACCTACGACCTTCCGACCGTGCCGACGTGGCGCAACGAGCGGATGGTGATCATCGGGGACGCGGCGCACGCCACGTCACCGTCGTCCGGGCAGGGCGCCTCCATGGCGATCGAGGACGCCGTCGTGCTCGCGCGATGCCTGCGCGAGTACCGGGACACCGCCGTCGCCCTGGCCGCGTACGAGACCGCACGGCGCGCCCGGGTCGAGCGAATCGGCGCCCAGGGCAAGCGAAACGGCAGCGGCAAGGCACCCGGTCCGGTCGGGCGCGCGATCCGCGACCTCACCCTGCCGACGGTCATGCGGATGATCGGCCGCCGCGACAGCCTGCGCTGGATGTACGACTACCGACTCGAGTGGTGACCGGCCGGAGTCGCTAATCCAGCTCGGCGGCCAGCTCCATCCACTGTTCCTCGGTGGATTCCTTCTCCGCGACGACCTGCTTGAGCTCCGTGTCGAGCTTCTGCAGCTTGTCCGGATCGGTGGCGGCCTCCGCCAGCTTCTCGTGCAGCTTGCGTTCCCGGTCGTCCAGCTTCGCCACGGCCCGCTCGAGACGCGACAGTTCCTTGCGGGCGGCGCGTTCGGCGGCCCCGTCCCGCACCTGCTTGGGCGCGGACGCACCGGTCGCCGTCGACGCCACTGACGGTGCGCCGGTGTCGACCATCTTCGCTCGCCGACGCAGGTAGTCCTCGATCCCCCCGGGCAGGTTGGTCAGCTTGCCGTCGCCGAACAACGCCCAGGTGGAGTCACAGATGCGTTCGATCAGGTACCGGTCGTGGCTGATGACGACCATCGTTCCCGCCCAGCCGTCGAGAATGTCCTCGAGTTGCTGCAGCGTGTCGATGTCGAGGTCGTTGGTCGGCTCGTCGAGCAACAACACGTTCGGCTCCGACATCAGCACACGCGTCAGCTGCAGCCGGCGACGTTCGCCACCGGACAGGTCACCGACCGGTGTGCGTTGCCGGGCGGGGGTGAAGCCCAGCCGTTCGGCGAGCTGCCCGGCCGATACCTCCTTGTCGCCCAACGTGATCCGCTCGGCCACGTCCTTGACGGCCTCGAGCACCCGCATGTTCGTCGGCAGGTCGTCGAGTTCCTGACGGAGCCAGCCGATGTGCACCGTCTGCCCCTGGATGCGTTTGCCCGACGCCGGCGCGATCTCCCCGGCGAGCGTGCGCAGGAGCGTCGTCTTGCCGGAGCCGTTGACGCCGACCAGACCGACGCGCTCGCCCGGCGCCAGCCGCCACGTGAGGTCGTCGACGAGTACCCGGCCGTCCGGCGTCTCCAGGCGCGCATCCTCGAGTTCGATGACAACCTTGCCGAGCCTGCGCTGCGCGAACGATGCCAGCGCCACGTTGTCGCGGGGCGGCGGGACATCCGCGATCAACGCCTCGGCGGCCTCGATCCGGTACTTGGGCTTGGACGTGCGGGCGGGCGCGCCGCGCCGCAGCCAGGCCAGTTCCTTGCGGGCGAGGTTGCGGCGGCGTTCCTCGGAGGCGTCGGCCTGCCGGGAGCGCTCCGCCCGGGCGAAGATCCAGTCGTTGTAGCCGCCCTCGTAGCTTTCGACCCTGCCGCCCACC
Organism: Rhodococcus koreensis; assembly: GCF_017068375.1. Classification (NCBI taxonomy): domain Bacteria; kingdom Bacillati; phylum Actinomycetota; class Actinomycetes; order Mycobacteriales; family Nocardiaceae; genus Rhodococcus; species Rhodococcus koreensis. The sequence continues at coordinate 6,850,904 of NZ_CP070609.1, read as the reverse complement.
ACTTCCCACGTGCGGTTGGCCACCGTGTCGAGGAACCACCGGTCGTGGGTCACGACCACCAGCGCGCTGCGCCGGCCGACGAGATGTTCCGCCAGCCACTGCACACCCTCGACGTCGAGGTGGTTGGTCGGCTCGTCGAGCACCAGCAGGTCGAGGTCCTGGACGAGCGCGGCCGCCAGCGCGACGCGTCGCCGCTCGCCACCCGACAGTCCGTCGACCGACACCTCGAGCCCGAGGTTGTCGATGCCGATCCCGGCCAGGATCGACCGGATGCGGGCGTCGCCCGCCCACTCGTGGTCGGCAACCCCGAGCGGTCCGAGCACCACGTCGCCGACGCTGGACCCGGGCGGCAGGACACCGCGCTGGGTCACGACCGCCATGCGCAGGCCGCCGACCCGGCTGACACGTCCCGAATCGGGCGCCTCCACCCCGGCGAGCACCTCGAGCATGGTGGTCTTGCCACCGCCATTGAGGCCGACGACGCCGATGCGTTCGCCTTCCTGCAGTCCGAGGGATACCGAATCGAGCAGCGGCTTGATGCCGAAGGACTTCGATACCTGCTCGAGATTGATCAGATTCGCCATCAGTGCGATCCCTCCGCCGCGTCGTTGATTATTCGGGCGCCCGGTACGGGTCCGCTGGCGACTCGCACCGTGCGACACACCCCCGCACCTGCGAGTTCTGCGCTGACACGGACCGCGGCATCCGCTTCAGCACATAGAAAGGCACAGGTCGGGCCGGACCCGGAGACGATCCCGGCCAGGGCGCCCGCCGCGACCCCGGCTCGCAGCGTCCGCCGCAGTCCCGGATTCAGCGACAGCGCGGCCGACTGCAGGTCGTTGCCCAGCAACGGAGCCAACGTGGCAGCGTCGCCCGTCGTGAGGGCGTGCATCAGGTCTTCGGGTCCGCCGAGTCGTGGCGGATTCCCGTCGGCACGCAGCCGGTCCAGCTCCCGGAACACGGTCGGGGTGCTCAAGCCGCCCTTCGCGAGCGCGAGCACCCAGTGGAACGTGCTGCGGGAGAGCACCGGCAGCAGTCGCTCGCCGCGTCCCGTCCCGACCGCGGTGCCGCCGTGGAGGGAGAACGGCACGTCACTGCCGAGTTTCGCGGCGAACCCGTCGAGTTCCTCCCGCGACAGGTCGAGTTGCCACAGCGCGTTCAGACCGACCAGCGTCGCCGCGGCGTCGGCGCTGCCGCCGGCCATCCCGCCTGCCACCGGGATGCCCTTGTCGATGGCGATCTCGACGTCCGGACGCCGCCCCGCCTCGGCGGCGAGCATCTCGGCGGCCTGCCACACGAGGTTGCCGCTGTCGGTGGGCACGACGCGGGCGTCCTCACCGCGGACCTTCACCGACAGCGTCTCCGCCGGGACCACGGACACCGTGTCCCCGAGCGAGAGCGCCTGGAACACCGTCTTCAGCTCGTGATAGCCGTCGTCACGCAGGTCCCCGACAGCCAGATGCAGATTGACCTTGGACGGGGCCCTGACGACGACGGGGCGAGGAACGACGGAAAGCACAAGGGTAGAGCTTAGGCGCTCCCGGTACGGGTGCGGAAATGCGCACCATCACGCACTTTGCCACTCACGTGCGTCACAGGTGCGGGCCGAGCCGGGTGGTGAGGCTGCCGCCGCGGGCGAGGGGCAGACGCGTCCGCGCCGACCGGATGTCACCCGTGACTTCAGCCGGCCGGTCGTCCGGGTACCGCAGTTCACTGGTGACGGCCGCCGGACCGTCCAGCACGTCGTGCGAGACGGTGCCGACACCGAGTTCCAGCTGGTGCCGGAGCAGTGGCAGGTCGCCGAGATCGGCGTCGGTGACCCCTACCCAGCGTCCCGCGCTCTCCCCCGCCCGCCCGATCTGCACCCGTTCACGCAGCAGCACCGTCGCCGACTCGGCGAGGGTCACCGTCGTCTCGACGCGATGCTCCGCGCCGCCCGCGATCACGGTGGGTTCCAGTGCGCAGTCGAGGACCGCGTCGTCCCCGACCTCCACCGACCACCGCGCCGTGGACAGCACCCGACCGCGGCCGGGCAGCGCCAGGGACGCCGCGACGCTGCGCAGCGTCAGCCGGGCACCCGGCAGCACCCGGACGGTGATGTCCCAGTGGTCGCCGCCTAGCGGGGTCGCGGCGGTGCCGATCACGTGGACCGTGTCGCGGCCGGTGATCCGGGCCGCCAGTCCCCCGGCCGCGGAGATCCGCGCACTGCGGTCGGGGGACGCGACGATCGTCAGTTCGGTGCGCACTACGGGTGCACGGCGGCGAGCGTGCGCACCTGCTCCCGCACCCATGCCAGCGCCGGTCCGGACGACGGGTCCTCCGTCAGCGAGATCAGCACGGTGGGCCTGCCCTCGCGAACCTGCTCGGCATCGCGGCGCATCACCCCGAGATCGGCTCCGACCATCGGAGCGAGGTCGGTCTTGTTGATCACGAGCAGATCCGAGAACGTCACACCGGGGCCACCCTTGCGGGGAACCTTGTCGCCACCGGCGACGTCGACGACGAAGATCTGCACGTCGATCAGGCCCGAGGAGAACGTCGCGGTGAGGTTGTCGCCGCCGGACTCCACCAGGATCAGATCGAGCGGCGGGTTGGCCGCGATCAGGTCGTCGATCGCGTCGAGGTTGGCGGTGATGTCGTCGCGGATGGCCGTGTGGGGGCAGCCACCGGTCTGCACGGCGGCGATCCGCTCGTCCGGCAGCACGGCGTGGCGGCGCAGGAAGTCCGCGTCCTCGGTGGTGTAGATGTCGTTGGTCAGCACGGCCAGCGACAACTCCTCGCGCAGTTGCCGGCAGAGCGCGGCGACGAGCGCCGTCTTGCCCGATCCGACGGGCCCGCCGATCCCGATCCGGACCGGTTCCCCCGCCACCCGGACCCGCCGGGGACGGTCGTGCTGATGGTCGTGCGGTTCACCGTCGATGAAATGTGGTGGCATGGTTGATTTCTCCTTACTGGGTACAGCGGTGTCACGACACGAACAGGGGGCGGTCCCGCAGAACGTGCCGTTCGGCGACGACGTCCAGGAACGGGTCGGACACGCTCGCCAGCCCGGTGCCGCACCGGTCTGCGATGTCGTCGCACAGGTCGGCCAGCGCGAACGTGCACGCGGCGACCTGCGCGGGGTCGAGAGCGAGTAGACGCTGCGCGGCGATCGCGCACCCGGTCATGGTGGTGTACACGAAGACCAGCGCCGCCTCCCGTGGTTCGACCGCGGTGACGGATCCGACCACTCCGGACACCACGGGCAGGTGCGGACGCGTCCCGACCGGCGACCAGTCGTGCTCCGGCCACGTGGTGCGGGCCAGCCGCAGCAGACCTCTCCCCTGCGCCCGCGACGACGACCGCGCCGCCGGGGACGGGGTTCGCGCATCCATCTCGGCGTCGGCGTGTCCGGCGGTGAGCCGGCCGGCGCACACCGCCGCGGTGATCGATCCCCCGACGAGCCCGGCGGTCCGGATCCGGCGACGCAGGAACGCCTCCATCGTGGCGACGTCGCGGACGACACCGCTGGCGACGGCCTCCTCGATGCCACCCGAATGCACGTGACCGCCCGTGGGCAGCCGCGAGTCGGCGAGCGACATCAGGTGAGCGAGGCGCATCAGAACAGAAAGTATCGCTGGGCCATCGGCAGTTCCGCCGCCGGCTGTTCTTCCCACACCTCGCCGTCGATGCGGACGGTGAACGTGTCGGGGTCCACCTCGATCCGCGGCTGTGCGTCGTTGCGCGGCATGTCGGCCTTGCCCCGCGACCGCACGTTCGCGACCGGCACCAGTCGCCGGTTCAGGTCCAGCCGATCCGCCAGTCCGTCCTCGAGGGCGTGCGGTGCGACGAAGTGCACGGATGTGGCGGCCGCCACCTTGGGGGCCGCCCCGAACATCGGACGGGGCAGCACCGGTTGCGGAGTCGGTATGGACGCGTTGGCATCTCCCATCGCGGCCCAGGCGATCATCCCGCCCTTGATCACCGCGTGCGGCCGGACCCCGAAGAACGCCGGATCCCACAGCACCAGATCGGCGAGTTTGCCCACCTCGACCGACCCGATCTCGTCCTCCAGCCCGTGTGCGACGGCGGGGCAGATCGTGTACTTGGCGACGTAGCGCTGGACGCGCTGATTGTCGGCGCCGTTGTCGCCGGACAGGAAACCCCGCCTGCGTTTCATCACGTGCGCGGTCTGCCAGGTGCGCAGCACCACCTCGCCGATCCGTCCCATCGCCTGCGAGTCGCTGCCGATCATGGAGATGGCGCCCAGGTCGTGCAGCAGGTCCTCCGCGGCAATGGTGGACGGCCGGATGCGGCTCTCCGCGAACGCCAGGTCCTCCGGGATCTTCGGGCTCAGGTGATGGCACACCATGAGCATGTCGAGGTGCTCGTCGAGGGTGTTCACGGTGTGCGGCCGGGTCGGATTGGTCGAACTGGGCAGGACGTTCGGGTGCGCGGCCACCGTGATGATGTCTGGTGCGTGGCCGCCGCCGGCGCCCTCCGTGTGATAGGCGTGGATCGCACGTCCGGCGATCGCCGCGATCGTGTCCTCGACGAAACCGGCCTCGTTCAACGTGTCCGAGTGCAGCGCGACCTGCACCCCCGCGGCGTCCGCGACGGTGAGGCACGCGTCGATCGCCGCCGGTGTCGAACCCCAGTCCTCGTGCAGCTTGAACCCGGAGACACCGCCGCGCAACTGCTCCCACATCGACTCGGAGTTGACCGTGTTGCCCTTGCCGAGCAGGGCGATGTTCATCGGCCAGCCGTCGAGTGCCTCCAGCATCCGGGCGGTGTGCCACGAACCGGGGGTCACGGTGGTGGCCTTGCTGCCCTCGGCGGGTCCGGTGCCGCCGCCGATCATCGTCGTGATGCCGCCGCCCAGCGCCTCGTCCATGATCTGCGGGCAGATGAAGTGCACGTGGCAGTCGATACCGCCTGCGGTGAGGATCTTGCCGTTCCCGGCGATGATCTCGGTGGACGGGCCCACCACGAGATCGGGGTGCACGCCCGACATCGTGTCGGGGTTGCCCGCCTTGCCGAGCGCGACGATGCGTCCGTCCCGAATGCCGACGTCCGCCTTGATGATTCCCCAGTGGTCGACGACCACCACGCCGGTGATCACCGTGTCGGGCGCGCCCTCGGCGCGGGTGGCGCGACCCTGGCCCATGGACTCGCGCAACACTTTTCCGCCACCGAACACCGCTTCGTCACCGGCCAGCCCCGGTCCGCCGCTGCGGTCCTCGGTGATCTCGATCAGAAGGTCGGTGTCGGCGAGCCGGATGCGGTCGCCGGTCGTGGGACCGAACAGCTCCGCGTACCGTGCGCGGCTGAGATCGGTCATGACGCGTCCAGCTTTCCGGGAGGAGTGAGGCTCAGCCCGTGCACTTCCCGGGTCCCGCGCAGCGGCACGAGTGAAACCGTCTGCGCGATACCAGGTTCGAAACGCACCGCGGTGCCCGCGGGAATGTCCAGCCGCAGCCCGTGGGCGGCGGAACGGTCGAACTGCAGCGCGTGATTGGCCTGCGGAAAGTGAACGTGGCTACCGACCTGCACCGGCCGGTCACCGGTGTTGACCACCGCGAGTTCCGTGCGGGGAGAACCCTCGTTGAGCTCGATCACGCCCTCGGCGCAGAAGACTTCACCTGGAATCACGGTCACCCCTACGCGATCGGATCATGGACGGTGACGAGCTTCGTGCCGTCCGGAAACGTGGCCTCCACCTGCACGTCGTGCAGCATCTCCGGGACGCCCTCCATCACGTCGGCGCGGGTGAGCACCTCCCGGCCGGACACCATCAGCTCCGCCACCGACCGGCCGTCGCGGGCCCCTTCGAGGATGTGATCCGTGATGAGGGCCACGGCCTCCGGGTGGTTCAGCACGAGTCCGCGTTGCCGGCGCCTACGCGCGAGTTCCGCGGCGTAGCTCAGGAGCAGACGCTCCTGCTCGTGGGGCGACAAGCGCATGTGTCCTCCTGCGGTCGGTGCGTCGCAATACTGCCACGAACTGCACCCCGCCACCGCCCACGCCCCGGAACTGCCGCCGTCCTCACCCCGCCGTTCTCACCCCGGAAACACTCGTGACACGAACCCGTCACAGCGCCGCCCTGACCGTCTCCCCATGACCGCCTCACCCGCCGCCCGACAGCGACGCGCAGTCGCGTCAATAGCTGGCGGGGATGCCGAACACCCTGATCGCGTCGCGGTACATGCCCAGTTGCTGGTCCTTGGTCAGGGGCATGAATTCGGCGATCAGCTGACCCGCGCTGGTGATCGCGCTCATCGCCCCGACCACCGGCAGTCCGGCGACGTTGAAATCGACCGTTGCCCTGCGGATGTGGTTGGCCGACGTCACGAGGATCGCGCCGCCCGCACCGAGCGAGCGGGCGAGCGGAACCGAGTTGAGCGCGTTACCGACCGTCGATCCGGCACGATGCTCGGGGTGGATGCGCTGTGCAGGCACACCGTGCGCCTGCAACCAACCCTGCATCGCGGCCGCCTCCGTCACGCCGTTCTGCGGGTTGCCGCCGGTGACGATGATCGGCGACATCGGCGAGACCCACGACTGGACCATGGCGGCCTGCAGGCGGTTGACCAATTCCGGCCGCATCGTGCCGTCTGGGAGCAGACCGAACCCGAGGACGATGATCGCGGTGGACGGACCCTGAATTGCCGGAAGTGGGTTCGGGGGCGTGAACGAGGCGATTCTGATCGCGTTCAGCAACCCGTCGACGCCGGCGCGCATAACGCCGTCCGCCGCGCCCAGCCGGGCGAGCGCGGCCTCACGGGTAATCAGATCGCCCGCGGCGTCGGCGTAGATGGCCTGCAACGCCAGCGCGTTCGTGTCGCCGGGCTCTCCGGCGACGGCGCCGCCGATGTCCGCGAGGGCACCGCGGGTGTCCCCCGCGGCGAATCTGCCCTGCGCGCTGTTGAAGAGGTCCGCCGCCGAGGCGGACGCGGTGGCGGTGGTCGAGACCGCCAGCGCCACGCAGAAGGCGGTGGTCATGACTGCGGCGAGCAGCGCCCTGACCGCCGAAGTGATGGGTCGAGCACGGAAGTGCGTCACGCTAAGACCTTTCCGTCGGATTTTTCACGAAGTACTCATGCGATGGTCCGTGGAGCGTCGGCGCCAGTGTAGTGACACTCGTGGGGCTGGTGGGAAAATCGTTACTTACCGTTATCTCCCGCCGATAGAGGACAGAAGATGTCCTCTATCGATGGCATCCTGAGGTGCATGCGGGAAACTTCGGCACGACTCCTCCGGCTGCTCTCCCTGCTCCAGACCCGAAAGGACTGGTCCGGGGCAGAACTCGCCGACCGGCTCGGCATCACTCCGCGCACCGTCCGGCGAGATGTGGAGAAACTCCGCGACCTCGGCTACCCGGTCGACGCGACGGTCGGGGTCGGCGGCGGGTACCAACTCGGCGCCGGCGCGGAAATGCCGCCCCTGCTGCTCGACGACGAGGAAGTACTGGCCGTCGCGCTCGGCCTCCAATCCGGCGCCACCGGCTCCGTGGTCGGCATCGGCGAGGCGTCGATGCGAGCACTCACCAAACTCCGGCAGGTGATGCCGTCCCGCCTGCGGCACCGCCTCGAGGCGCTGCAGGTCGACGTCGTCCACCGCGAGCCCGCGAAGAGCGCCGTCGACGCGCAGGTCCTGTCGGCCGTCGCGTCGGTCTGCCACAACCACGAGCGACTCCGGTTCGACTACCGCACCCACGACGGCACCGAGAGCCGCCGCGAAGTGGAGCCGTACCGGCTCGTGCGCTCCGGACTGCGCTGGTACCTCGTCGCCTGGGACCTCACCCGCGCCGACTGGCGGTCGTTCCGGGTGGACCGCCTGACACCCAAGATCCCGACGGGACCACGGTTCACGCCCCGCGAACTGCCGCCCGGCGGCGCTGCCGAGTTCGTCGCACGCGGAATCAACCGCGCCGTCACCCGGATCCGCGCACGAGTGCTGCTGCACGCGTCGATCGACGAGATGGCGGTCCTCGTGCACGAAGACTGGGGAACTCTCGAAGAGATGCCCGACGGCCAGTGCGCGGTCGCGCTCGGCGGCGATTCGGTGCCGTCGATAGCCAACTGGCTCAGCGCATTCGGCGTCGACTTCACCGTCCTCGACCCACCTGAGCTGCGCGAAGAGTGCCGACGGGTGGGTGAGCGTCACCGCCTCTTCGCCGACCGCTACGGTAACGCCTGACCGAGACGCCGTTCAGCCGTCACCGCGGACCGAAAATCCCGTGGAACCGAACGGTCCTGCGCGGCGTCCAACCAGGTGACGACAACGAAAGGCCGGGGTAGTCGGGGATGCAGCACACGATTGTCGAGGAGGGTCGCGCGCGGGCGCCTGCGGGGACGGGAACAGTCGGGAAGGTGCTGGTCGGGGGCCACCTGGCGCTCGGGGGCGCCACCGTGGTGATCATGGCGTTCTCGTTGGCGTTCGTCTGCACACTGGACAACGGAGCGCAGCCGTGGACGTGGCCAGGCAGGTATTCGGCGGCCTGGTTCGTCGCCGCCGCCATCGTCTCCACCACGCTGTGGGCGCTCTTCGTGACGGGAACGGTGATCTTCTCGTCGAGGCCCCGGCGGGCACTCGGAACGGCCACGTTCTTCGTCGCCGCGGCCCTCGGAGCCGCTGCGGTGATCGGACTGTTCGGGCCGTCGGAGAGTTCGGCGCTGCAACTCTGGCTGGTCTGCGCCATGAATCTCGGGTACCAGGCCGCGCACCTCAGATCGGCCTAGCAGCGACGGCGTGTGGAGACGAGACAAGGCCCCACTCCGTGACGAGTGGGGCCTTGCTCGAACGTCATGTCCCGGCGAACCGGGAAGTCATGGCCGTTCTCAGATCAGGGTGACGCCGGTGGCCTGCGGGCCCTTGTTGCCCTGGCCGATCTCGAACGAAACACGCTGATTCTCCTCGAGCGTGCGGAAGCCGCCGCTCTGGATCTCCGAGTAATGGACGAACACGTCAGCGCTGCCGTCCTCGGGGGCGATGAAGCCGAACCCCTTCTCGGAGTTGAACCACTTCACGATGCCCTCTGCCATGTAAATCTCCTCTAACACAGTAACTTCTTCAGGCAACCGGCTCGGTTACCTGGGTCATTGAACACGACCGTCTATGACAATTCCTGTGGAGGACGTCCAAACGCTCGCAACCATCGATTTGCGAGCGTGGGAAACACAAACACAAAACTTACGACCTCCAATAGTGAACCACACATCCGGTCGGTTGTCTCCCCCAGGGTGCGGTTCCCACCCGTGAGTACTTGTTAACCGCCCGCGGTTAACAAGTACTCACGGGTGGGTGGCGGCAAGACGCACGAAGGCCGCGGCGTCGAGAGTCTCGCCGCGGGCGGACGGTGGGATGCCTGCCTCGAGCAGTCGTCGCTCGGCCTCGACGGGTGATCCCGCCCAACCACCGAGAGCGGCTCGTAAAGTCTTGCGGCGCTGAGCGAAAGCCGCATCGATGACGGCGAACACGCGGCGGCGGTGTTCGTCGTCGATGGGCCACGGCGGTTCGGCGTACCGGTCGATGCGGACGAGACCCGACTCGACCTTCGGGACGGGCCAGAACACCGCCCGGCCGACCGCGCCGGCACGTCGAACGGCGCCGAAGAAATTGGCCTTCACACTGGGCACGCCGTAGATCTTGCTGCCCGGGGACGCCGCCAGGCGGTCGGCCACCTCGGCCTGCACCATCACCAGTGCGGTTCGCAGGCTGGGCAGTTCGGAGAACAGGTGCAGCAGCACGGGCACCGCGACGTTGTACGGCAGATTCGCGACGAGAGCCGTGGGCTGACCGGGGATCTCGGACGGCTTGACCCGCATCGCGTCCGCGCCGACCACGGTCAGCCGGTCCGCGAGTTCCGGGGCACGGTCGGCGACCGTGACCGGGAGTCGTGCGGCGAGGTTGGGGTCGATCTCGACGGCGATCACCTTGTCGACGACGTCGAGCAGCGCCAGCGTCAGCGAACCGAGCCCCGGGCCGACCTCGAGGACGGTGTCGTCACGTCCCACTCCGGCGGTCGCGACGATGCGCCGGACCGTGTTGGCGTCGTGCACGAAGTTCTGCCCCAGCTGCTTGGTGGGGCGCACACCGAACTCCTCGGCTAACGCACGCACCTCGGCGGGGCCGAGCAGTGCGGCCTGACCTCGAGCGACGGGGGGTACTTCGGCTTCGGACACCAGCCGAACTTTAACGCACGCCGAGCCTGCCCGAGCACGACGGCCACGCTCCCCAGCCCTGCGTCTTCTGCGTCTGCGACGCGACGGCGATCTGCTCCTCGCGGGTGGCGAGGTCGGCGCGCGGTGCGTACTTGAGGCCGCCCTGACGTTCCCATGTGTTCTGGTCGAACTGGACGCCGCCGAAGAATCCGTTGCCGGTGTTGATGGCCCAGTTGCCGGTGGCCTCGCATTGCGCGAGGGCGTCCCAGACTGAACCGTTCTCGACGGGCGGCACCTCGGTGCCCGGCTTCGCGCCGACGCGGATCACCTTCGGCTGAGCCGGCGTCGTGACCGTCGCGGACACCTGGTTGCGTCCGACTTCCTCGCCGTTGACGGTGTTGACCGCGAACGTGACGTCCTGGACGCCGGGCAGTCCCGGACTCTCGACGACGGTGCGACTCTTGTTCATCGTCGGGTCCTCGATCCGCTGCTCCGCCGGAGCCAGCGGCACCGTCTCGACCTTCGTCTCGGTGCGGTCGCGAGTGACGGTGACGTCCATCCCCTCGGTCAGCGGAGTGCCCGCGGCCGGGACGACGGTGTCGGCCTGCTCGAGCGGCGCACCGTGCGCGGCAAGGAAGTCCCCGACCGTCGGCGCGGCCATGCGCACGTCGGCGACCGGAAGCGCACCATCGGCGAGCTTGACGACGAGCGGGTTGAGCACGTCGAGTGCGGCGCCGTCGAGCGGAAGTCGCTGCGAACGGGACGCGGACACGTGCACGTCCTCGCCGAGATCGAACTGCTTCAGCGCATCCTCGACGGTGAGCGCGGTCGTCCACACCGTCTTGGGCTGCCCGTCCACCGTCAGCGACACCTCACGCGCGCGGCGCAGAACCACGGTGTCCCCGTCGGACAGAGTCGCGTCGCGTTCCGGCGCCACCGCGTCGCGGTCGGTGACCGAATACCCCGCGTCGGCCAGGGCGGCGTCGACGCTCGTGGTCATGGTGCTCAGCGAGATCGTCTCGCCGTCCACGTCGAGGGTGACGTTCTTGTGCCGGACCACGGCCATCACTCCGCCGGCGATCAGCGTGGCGAGAAGCAGGGCCACCACGGTGTACAGCAGCGGCGAGCGAGCCGAGTTGATCTTCGCGAAGGGTGACATCGGGTTCCTTTACTTCAGATCGTCAGCGGAGTCCGAGCTTGCTGGTGCAGGCGGGCCATGCGCCCCAGCCCTGCGCCGCCTGGACCTTCTCGGCGACGGAGATCTGCTGTTCGCGGGAGGCGAGGTCGGCGCGGGCGGCGTACTGGCTTCCGCCGAACGCCTCCCAGGTGCTCTGGGTGAACTGCAGTCCGCCGAAGAATCCGTTGCCGGTGTTGATGGCCCAGTTGCCGGTGGCCTCGCAGTGCGCGATCGAATCCCAGGTGGAGGCGTTGGAGATGGCGAGTTCCTTCACACCGACCTTGACGAGCGCGGGTGCGGGCTCGCGGAGCACCTGCGAGCTGAGTTCCTGGCGTCCGGCCTCGACACCGTTGACCGTCTTCACGGAGGCAGTGACGGTGCGCTCGCCGGGAACTCCGGGGTTCTCGACGACGGTCTTGCCCTTGTCGAGCGAGGGATCGTCGACGCGGTTCTCGGGCGGCGCGATGGGCAGCGTCTCGGTGCGGGTCTCGGTGCGGTCGCGGGTCACGTGGATCTCGGCACCTTCGACGACGGGGGCGTCGGCCGGGGGGACGACGGTGTCGGCCTGCTCGAGCGGGGCGCCGTTGGCGGCGAGGAGTTCGCCGACGGTGGGGGCGGCGAGGCGGACGTCGGTGAGCGGGGCGCCGCCGTCGGCGACCTTGACGAGCTTGGCGTTGACGACCTCGAGCGAGGTGCCCTCGAGCGGCAGACGCTCGGAGCGGGACGCCGAGACGTGGACGTCGTCGGCGAGTTCGAACTGCTTCAGCGCGTCGTCGACGGTGAGCGCGGTGGTCCACACGGTCTTGGGCTGCCCGTCGACGGTGAGGTCGATCTCGCGCGCCCGCCGCAACACCACCGTGTCGCCGTCGGAGATCGACGCGTCGGCCGCGGGAGCGACCGCGTCACGCTCACTGACGGTGTATCCGGCGTCGTCGAGCGCGCCGCTGACGTCGGACGCCATCGTGCCGAGCGAGATGGTCTCGCCGTCGACGTCGAGCGTGACGGTCTTGTGCCGTGCCACTGCCAACGCACCGCCCAGGACGAGCGTCGCGAGCAGTGCCGCGACAACTACGTAGAGAAGGGGCGATTTGGCGTTGTTGATTCTGGCTAGAGGCGACACATGAATTCCCAAGGCTGGCGGACGTTTGATCACGGTACGGTAACGAATCGGCGATGGTCTGGCAACTTTGCCGCTACGACCTGCGTCCTAGATCACGAAAAGGTTGAGATCGGGGACAGTTTTCGCTTTACCGGGATCAATCGCTTCTGGTCCGGACCACCCTCGAAACGCAGTATCTTGCGACTTGCACCAAGAAGCCCGGAAGCGACCGGGCATTACTGACAAGAAAGCTGGGGTTCCGTGCGCAGCAGATCCGATCGACTTCTGAGACTCGTCAGACGTCCGAGAGTGCCCTCGGTGATCGCCGCGCTGACGCTGCTCGTCACACTCGTCGCGCCCGGCATCGCCGTCGCGCAGCAGCCCGCTCCGGGCAACGACTACACCATCGCCACCGACATCACGTTCGCCCCGTTCGAGTTCCAGGACGAGAGCGGCAAACTCGTCGGCATCGACATGGACCTTCTCGCCGCCATCGCCGAGGACCAGGGATTCACCTACCGGGTCAACGCCGTCGGATTCGACGCCGCACTGCAGGCGGTCACGGGCGGTCAGGCCAACGGCATGATCGCCGGCATGTCGATCACCGACGCCCGCAAGGCGACGTTCGACTTCTCCGACCCGTACTTCGAGTCGGGTGTGCAGATGGGCGTGCTCGAGTCCAACGACTCGATCACGTCGTACGAGGACCTGCGCGGCAAGTCCGTCGCCGTCAAGAACGGCACCGAAGGCGCCACGTACGCGGAGTCCATCAAGGACCAGTACGGGTTCACCACCAAGTACTTCGCCGACTCGTCGAGCATGTTCGACGAGGTCCGCACGGGTAACTCGGTCGCCGTGTTCGAGGACTACCCCGTCCTCGCCTACGGCATCAAGCAGGGCAACGGGTTCAAGACCGTCACCGACAAGGTCCCCGGCGCCAGCTACGGGTTCGCCGTCGCGAAGGGCCAGAACGCGCAGCTCCTCCAGGAGTTCAACACCGGTCTCGCCAACGTGAAGGCGAGCGGCAAGTACGACGAGATCCTCGACACCTACCTCAACGCCGACGCCTCCGACGACGACAACTCGATCCTCGGCCTGATCAAGAGCACCTACCCGCTGCTACTCGAGGGTCTGTGGCTGACGATCGTCCTGACCGTGGTCTCGATCGCCATCGCGCTCGTGCTCGGCGCGATCTTCGGCCTGTTCCGGGTATCGACCAACATCGTCCTGCGCGGCATCGGCACCACCTACGTGGACGTGTTCCGCGGCACTCCGCTGCTGGTGCAGGCCTTCTTCATCTACTTCGGCATCCCGGCGGCGCTGGACTTCCAGATGTCGGCGTTCACCGCGGGCATCATCACACTGAGCCTCAACGCAGGCGCCTACATGGCCGAGATCGTGCGCGGCGGCATCCTGTCCGTCGACAAGGGCCAGATGGAAGCGTCCCGGAGCCTCGGCATCAGCTACCTGAAGTCGATGCGGAAAGTCGTGATGCCGCAGGCCGTGCGGACGATGATCCCGTCCTACATCAACCAGTTCGTGATCACGCTGAAGGACACGTCGATCCTGTCCGTGATCGGGCTCGCCGAGCTCACTCAGACCGGGCGGATCATCATCGCCCGCAACTTCCAGTCCTTCAACATGTGGCTGATCATCGGCGCGATGTATTTCATCATCATCATGGCGCTGACGAAGCTGTCGAACCGGCTCGAGAAGAGGATCAACAGATGACCGAGACACCGGTGACGGACAACAAGGCCGAGGCCGCCGACCCGAAGATCCGGGTGAAGGGCCTGAAGAAGTCGTTCGGCGACAACGAGGTGCTCAAGGGCATCGACGTCGACATCGCGAGCGGCGAGGTGGTGTGCGTGATCGGGCCGTCGGGATCCGGCAAGAGCACGTTCCTGCGCTGCCTCAACCGGCTCGAGGACATCACCGGCGGCAACGTCGTCGTCGACGGCTTCGACGTGAGCAATCCCAAGATCGACATCGACCGGGTGCGCCAACACATCGGGATGGTGTTCCAGCACTTCAACCTGTTCCCGCACATGACGGCGATCGAGAACGTGATGCTCGCGCCCGTGCAGACCAAGCGGGCCTCCAAGGAGGAGGCGCGGGCGACGGCCGTGCGGTTGCTCGAGCAGGTCGGGCTGGCGGAGAAGGCGGACGCGAAGCCGGCGAACCTGTCCGGCGGGCAGAAGCAGCGCGTCGCGATCGCACGGGCCCTGGCGATGAGCCCGGACATCATGCTGTTCGACGAGGCCACCAGCGCGCTGGACCCCGAGATGGTGGGCGAGGTGCTGCAGGTTCTGCGCGACCTCGCGAAGGGCGGCATGACGATGGTCGTGGTCACCCACGAGATGGGCTTCGCCCGCGAGGTGTCCGACCGGGTGATCTTCATGGCCGACGGGTACGTGGTGGAGGAGGGAACTCCGGAGCAGATCTTCGGCGACCCGCAGCAGTCCCGTACCCAGGACTTCCTGAACAAGGTCCTCTGACATGTGAGTGGCGAAGCGTGCCGGGGCACACTTCGCCACTCACATGGGGGTCAGACGGTGGCGGGTTCCTTCGCAGCCCACGGCAGCTTGTCGCCGAGCAGTCCGTCGACACCGAAGCGGCCCGATCCGACGACGGCGAGCAGCAGCGACCCGACGCCGAGCGCCAGGACCAGTTCGTAGCCGCCCTCGCTCGCGAAGATGCCCTTGTCGATGTGCACGAGGAAGAACGCGCCGACCATGTCGAGGAACAGCAGGATCCCGAAGACCGGGACTGCGGCGCCGACGATGAGCGCGATGCCGCCGATCAGCTCGATCCACGTCGCGAGGAACGCCGAGATGCCCGGAAGCGGAACTCCCATGGCCTCGAAGCCGGCGGTCTGGGCGTCGAGGCCGTTGGTGAACGCCTTCTGCCAGCCGTGAGCGAGGAAGATGACGCCGATGCCCAGGCGGGCGACGAGAATTCCCAGGTTCCGAACTGCGGGGTTGTTCATGGATGCGCCTTTCATCGAGGTGTCCCCGCGCGACCGGGACGACCATTGGTTGAACAGGCAACGATCCTAAGTTCTCTAGGTTGAAACTTCAACTTAAGGCCTGCGGCCCTGTGCGCGCCCGACGAGTCCAGGGACTCGCTACCCACTCACGGGCCGGAGGCCGTACACGCGCTCGGCGGTCGCGGTGGACGCCTTCGCGAGGTCGTCCGGGTCCTCGCCGCGGATCTCGGCGAGCGCCCGGACCGTGTACGGCAGGCAGTACGGCTCGTTGGGAGCGCCCCGGAACGGGTGCGGGGTGAGGAACGGCGCATCCGTCTCGACGATCAGCTGATCCGACGGCACCAGCGGTGCCGCCTCCCGCAGGGCCTTCGCGTTCTTGAAGCTGACGGTGCCGGAGAAGCTGAGGACGTAACCGGCGTCGACGCACTCGCGCGCCATCTCGGCGTCCGAGGAGAAGCAGTGGAAGATCACCGTCTCCGGGGCTCCCTCCTCGCGCAGCACCTGCAGCAGCGCCTGGTCGGCCTCCCGGTTGTGGATCATCAGCGTCTTGCCGAGCCGCTTCGCGAGGTCGATGTGCCAGCGGAAGCCGTCGGTCTGCTCGGGGACGGTGGCGCAGCCGTCGAGTTTCCCCGGCCAGTAGAAGTCGAGCCCCGTCTCCCCTACCGCGACCACCCGGGGATCACCGGCGAGCCGCTCGATCTCCGCCCTGGTCACGTCGTCGAGCACGTTCGCCCGGGTCGGGTGGATGGCGACGGCCGCGTAGACGCGGGGATCCCAGTGGGCGGCGTCGACGGCGAACTGCGCGGCCGCCAGGTCGTCGGCCACCGTGACCACCCGTTCGACCCCCACCGCGGCCGCCCGGTCGACGATCGCCGTGACACTCGCCGCGTCCGAGGCACCGCACGCGTCGAGGTGCGTGTGCGAGTCGACGAGCGGGAACAGCGGCGCAGGGGCTTCCGGGGCGGGACGGTCTTTGCTCATGCGGACATTGTCGACGCCGCCACCGCACGTGTCACATGCGGTACTTTTCACCCCGACGGGGAGGGAGCCGTGTCCATGACTTCGAGTTCGATGAACGGCCGCGTGATCGCGGTGACCGGCGGCGCGAGGGGAATCGGGAGGGAGATCGCCCGACAGCTGGCCGTCGCAGGCGCCCGGGTCGCGATCGGCGACGTCGACGGTGCCGCGGCCCGGCGCACGGCGGACGAACTCGGCCGGGCGGGCGGGACGGTCGAGGGCCTCGAACTGGACGTGACCGACACCGCGTCGTTCACGGCGTTCCTCGCGGCCGTCGAGGATCACTGGGGACCGCTCGACGTGCTCGTCAACAATGCGGGCGTCATGTGGGTCGGGAGCTTCGACGAGGAACCCGAGTCCGCGACGGACCGGCAGCTCGCGGTGAACCTGCACGGGGTCATCCGGGGAGTGCGTCTGGCGGCCCCGGCGATGCGCGAGCGGGGCCGCGGCCAGATCGTCACGGTGGCGTCGGCGGCGTCGAAGGTCGCACCGCCCGGCGAGTCGACGTACGCCGCCACCAAGCACGGGGTTCTCGGCTACCTGACCGGGGTCCGCGAGGAACTGCGCGGTTCGGGTGTGCAGATCTCGGTGATCATGCCCGGGGTCGTGGACACCGAACTCGCGGCCGGGACGGCGACGGGTGCGGCCAAACTGCTGAAGCCGGCCGACGTCGCGAAGGCGGTGGTCGCGGCGATCCGGCGTCCCCGGTTCGAAGTGACCATCCCCTGGTACGTCGGGCCGCTGGCCCGGCTGGTCACCGTGTTTCCCCAGTTCGCCCGCGACTTCGCGGTCCGGCGGATGGTTCCCGACCAGGTGCGGTCCACGGACAAGTCGGCTCGCGCGGCGTACGAGTCGCGCACCGTCACCGGCGAGGACGGCGCCGGCCCGGGCTAGATCCCGAATCTGCGCGTCACGAAACGTCGGCGCGCAGATAGAGTGGTCGCACCATGAATGCTGCTGATTCCACCGCCTCGCGGCCACCTTTCTATCTGACGACGGCGATCGCGTACCCGAACGGCGTCCCGCACATCGGCCACGCCTACGAGTACATCTCCTCCGACGCCCTCGCACGGTTCAAGCGTCTGGACGGGTTCGACGTCTTCTTCATGACGGGAACCGACGAGCACGGTCTGAAGATGCAGCAGACCGCGGCCAAGGAAGGCATCGACGTCCGCGAACTCGCCGCGCGGAACTCCGATGTGTTCGAGGCCATGGACAAGACGCTCAACATCTCCTTCGACCGGTTCATCCGCACGACGGATGCCGACCACGAAGAAGCCAGCAAGGCGATCTGGCAGAAGATGCTCGACAACGGCGACATCTACCTCGACACGTACTCGGGCTGGTACTCGGTCCGCGACGAGGCGTTCTACACCGAGGCCGAGACCACGCTGCAGGAGGACGGTTCGCGCTTGTCCACCGAGACGGGTACCCCGGTCGAGTGGACGGAGGAGTCCACGTATTTCTTCAAGCTGTCCGAGTACCAGGACAAGCTGCTGGCCCTCTACGACGAGAATCCCGACTTCATCGCGCCCGCGACGCGGCGCAACGAGATCGTCAGCTTCGTCAAGGGTGGTCTCAAGGACCTGTCGATCTCGCGGACGACGTTCGACTGGGGCGTTCCGGTGCCCGATCACCCCGAGCACGTGATGTACGTGTGGGTGGACGCCCTCACCAACTACCTCACCGGCGCCGGATACCCGGACACGGATTCCGAGCAGTTCGGCAAGTTCTGGCCGGCGAACCTGCACATCATCGGCAAGGACATCACCCGGTTCCACACCGTGTACTGGCCGGCATTCCTGATGTCGGCGGGAATCGAGTTGCCGAAGCGGGTCTTCGTGCACGGGTTCCTCTACAACAAGGGCGAGAAGATGTCGAAGTCGGTCGGCAACGTCGTCGACCCCGTCGCCATGGTGGAGCAGTACGGCCTCGACGCCGTGCGCTTCTTCCTGCTCCGCGAGATCTCCTACGGCCAGGACGGCAGCTACAGCCACGAGGCCATCGTCACCCGGATCAACGCCGACCTGGCGAACGAACTCGGCAACCTCGCCCAGCGTTCGCTGTCGATGGTCGCGAAGAACTGCGATGCGCAGGTTCCGACGCCCGGCGAGCTGACCGAGGACGACGCGGCGATGCTCGCGCAGGCGGATGCGCTGCTGGAGCGGGTGCGCGCCGAATACGACGTCCAGGCACTGCATCTCGCACTGGAGGCGATCTGGTCGGTTCTCGGCGAGACCAACCGGTACTTCTCCAAGCAGGAGCCCTGGGTGCTGCGGAAGACGGATCCGGAGCGGATGGCGACGGTGCTGTACGTGACGCTCGAGGTGGTCCGGATCGTGGGCGTCCTCGTGCAGCCGGTGATGCCGGACGCCGCGGAGAAGATCCTGGACCTGCTGGGTCAGAAGAGCGACGCGCGGCAGTTCAGCGACCTTCCGACGCGCGTCGTGGCGGGCACCCCGCTGCCTGCACCGTCGGGCGTGTTCCCCCGCTACGTGGAGGACTGATCAGCGCGGGTCCGTTCTTGTCGGACCCCGCAGGCACACTCTCCCCATGACGCCGAATAGAACATACATTCGATCTCATCACCGTGGATTCGGGAACGGAGCGCGCGTGTTCGACGACGAAGTGAGCCCACAGGCCGCCGCGGCAGTCCACACCCTGATGGGTGAGTTGTCGGGCGCGTACGAGCGTGGGTGGCAGCCCGCCGACGTCGTGCATCTGGCGCGGAGATCGAAGGAGCCGTCCGACGCGGCGCTGGCGGCGGCCCTGGTGCTGCACGAGGCGGAGCGCACCCGCGCCGCGCACCGGGCGCCGCGGGACTGGGTGGAGCAACTCCGCACCATCGGCGAGCAGTACCCGGGCGCGTCCCACCTGGCGGCGCGGGTTCCGGTCGACGGTCCCGACGTTCGGGCCCTGGCCGCCGGGCTGCTGTTCGAGGACCCGTACCACTCCGTCTACCAGCTGACCGACCTGTCGCTGTCGTGGACGAATCTGCCCGGCTGGACGGTGCTCACTCCTCCGCCGTCGACGTGGCCGGTCGTGCGGGTCGCCGACCCGTCCGCGGCGATGCCGGGCGAGGCCGAGGCCGACGCGAAGGTGCTCAACAGGATTCGCGGGCTGCTCGCCAAGGCCGAGGCCACCGATTTCGCGGAGGAGGCGGAGATCTTCACCGCGAAGGCGCAGGAGTTGATGACGCGCTACGCGATCAACGCGGCCCTCCTCCACACCCAGCACGGGGTGGGCAACACCGCGGTGCACAGTCGCCGGATCCACCTGGAGAATCCGTACGTCAAGGAGAAGGTGCACCTTCTCACGGAGATCGGCGACTCCAACCGGGTGCGCACCGTGTGGTTCAGCTCGCTCGCCATCGCGACCGTGGTCGGAACCCCCCTCGACCTCCAGCAGGTCGACATGCTCTTCACCTCCCTGCTGGTGCAGGCCACGCGCGCAATGCAATTCGCGGACGCCGACAGTCGCAGCGGTTCGCGCACGACGTCGTTCCGGAAGGGTTTCCTGGCGGGCTTCGCCAGCCGCATCGGGCAGCGGTTGCGCGACGCCGACAGCCGGGCCACGGCCGACGCCGCCGACGCGGCGTCGATTCCCGTCGCCGATCTGCTGCCGATCCTGGCCACCAAGTCGGAGGCCGTGGACGCCGAGTTCGACCGCCTGTTTCCGCGGACCAAGAAGGCGCGCGGCCGGGCCGTCGACGCCAACGGCTGGTACGCCGGACAGGCGGCCGCCGACGACGCGTCGCTGGCGCCCGGGGAGCGTGCCCTCCGGCGGTAGCGCCCGCCTGCCGCCTAGTCCTTCCGGGACGCCAGCACCGTTTCGTAGAGTTCCCGCTTCGACACGCCGGTGGTGGCGACGAGCGCGCACGCGTCCTTGAGCCGGGTGCCGTCGGCGACCAGTCGCTCCACCTCGTCGACGAGGTCGGCGGGGTCGGACGCGACGAGGGTGGCACCCTCCACCACGACTGTGATCTCGCCGCGGACGCCCTCGGCGGCCCACTCGGCGAGTTCGGCGAGGGTGCCGCGGCGCACCTCCTCGTAGGTCTTGGTCAGCTCCCGGCAGACGGCGGCGCGGCGGGTGCCGCCGAGCACGTCGGCGGCGTCCGCGAGGCAGTCGGCGAGCCTGTGCGGCGCCTCGAAGAACACGCAGGCGCGTTGCTCGGTGACCAGGGCCTGCAACCACGTCTTGCGCTGACCCTGCTTGCGGGGCGGGAAGCCGTCGAAGCAGAACCGTTCGACGGGCAGCCCGGACAGCGCGAGTGCCGTCGTCACCGCCGACGGTCCGGGCAGGCACGTCACCGCCAGATCCTCGGCCACGCACGCCGACACCAGCCGGTACCCGGGATCGCTGACGGAGGGCATGCCGGCATCGGTGACGAGGAGAACGGTCTTGCCGGACGCGACGTCGGCGACGAGGGCGGGCAGCCGGGCCGTCTCGACCTGGTCGTAGAAGCTGACGACCTTGCCGGTGATTGTCACCTCGAGCGCGGAGGCGAGGGCTTTGGTGCGGCGGGTGTCCTCGGCGGCGACGACATCTGCCGTCCCGAGCGCCGTACGCAGCCTCGGCGAGGCGTCACCCACGTCCCCCATCGGTGTTGCGGCGAGCACTAGGCGACCAGTCATGACCCACAGCCTACGATTGCGGCGTGACGATGCTGACGGACGAGCGACCGACGCCCTCCGCACGACAGCCGTCCATGGTCGGACCGGCGCCGCTCGTGCCGCCCCCCGACTTCGGTCCCGTCGACCGTGCCCGCGGCTGGGTGGTGACGCTGTTCGTCACGGCGATCGCGGCGATCACCCGGTTCACGATGCTCGGGTACCCGACCGACGCGGGCACTCCCGTGTTCGACGAGAAGCACTACGCGCCGCAGGGCTGGCAGGTGCTCACCGGCGGCTGGCTCGAGGACAACCCCGGCTACGGGCTGGTGGTGCATCCGCCGATCGGGAAACAGCTGATCGCGATGGGCGAGGCGATCTTCGGCTACAACGGCTGGGGCTGGCGGTTCGCCTCCGCCGTGGCGGGCACGATCATGGTTCTGCTGGTGATCCGGATCGTCCGCCGGCTCACGCGGTCCACTCTGATCGGCGGTCTCGCCGGGATACTGCTGGTCGCGGACGGGGTGACGTTCGTCTCGTCCCGGCTCGGCATGCTCGACATCTTCCTTGCCCTGTTCGGGGTGGCGGCGCTCGGCTGCCTGATCGTGGACCGCGACCAGGTCCGCGAGCGGATGGCCCGGGTGTACGCCGAGGGCCGGATCGGCGACAGCGAGTGGGGTCCGCGGCTCGGTGTGCGCTGGTGGCGGTTCGGCGCCGGGATCATGCTGGGTCTGGCGTGCGGCACCAAGTGGTCGGGCGTCTACTTCATCGTGTTCTTCGGGCTGCTCAGCATCGCCTTCGATGTGGCGGCCCGGCGCGCCTACGGGGTGCGCCGCCCGTGGTTCGGGGCCGGCGTCCGCGACATCGGCCCCGCGCTGTACGCGCTCGTCGTCGTCCCGCTGTTCGTGTATCTGGCCAGTTACTGGGCGTGGTTCGCCAGCGAGACCGGTGTGGACCGGCATGCCGTGGGCAACGAGATCGGGACGGGCGGCACCTGGTCGTTCGTGCCGGCAGCGCTGCGGTCGCTGTGGTACTACAGCGGCAACGTCCTCCAGTTCCACGCGGGCCTCACCAATTCGGCGGGCAATCATCACCCGTGGGAGTCGAAGCCGTGGACGTGGCCGATGGGTCTGCGCCCGATGCTGTACTACTTCGCCGAGGGCGATCACGTCACCGGTTGCGGGGCGTCGAGTTGCGTCAAGGCGGTCATGCTCATCGGGACGCCCGCCATGTGGTGGCTGGCACTGCCGATGCTCGCGTGGGCCCTGTGGCAGTCCGTGGTGCGGAAGGACTGGCGGTACGCCACCGTCCTCACCGGCTACGGGGCCGCGTTCCTGCCGTGGCTGACCACCCTGGACCGCCAGATGTACTACTTCTACGCGGTGGCGCTGGCGCCGTTCATGGTGATGGGAATCGCGCTGGTGCTGGGCGACGTCCTCGGCAGCGCGCGGGCGTCGTTCGAGCGCCGCACCACCGGCCTGCTCGCCGTCTGCCTCTATGTGGGGCTCGTGGTCGCCAACTTCATCTGGTTGTGGCCGATCCTCACGGCCGTCCCGATCACCCCGGAGACGTGGCAGCACCAACTATGGCTGCCCAGCTGGCGCTGACACCGTGAACGAGTCGAGCCGCCCGGGTCCCGTGGGACCCGGGCGGCTCGCAGACTGTTTCTCTAGCGGGACGAGATCCGGTCGCGACGACGCTTCGCCGCCACTCTCCGCATCTCCCTCCGCATTTCCCGGCCGTCGACGATCATCTGGTCACGGGACAGATCCTTGTACAGCGAGAAGCACAACCCGATCATCACGATGACGAACGGCGCCGCAGCGATGATCGTCATCGTCTGCAGTCCGTCGAGTGCGGTGTCGCCACCGGTCCACAGGATGAGCGCGGCCACACCACCGGTGAGCACACCCCAGAAGACGACCACCCATCGCTGCGGTTCCAGCGACCCGCGCTGCGACAGGGTGCCCATCACCATCGAGGCGGCGTCGGCGCCGGAGACGAAGAAGATCGCCACGAGGATCATCACCAGGATGGTGGTGATGCCGGTGAGCGGCAGGTGGTTGAGCATGCCGAACAGCTGACCCTCCTGGGTGTCCTGCCCGGCGAGGTCGATTCCGTCACGCTGCTCGCTGATTCCCGCACCGCCGAAGATCGCGAACCACACGAGGCTCACGGCGCTCGGCACCACGATCACGCCGACCACGAACTGCCGGATGGTGCGGCCTCGGCTGATGCGGGCCAGGAACATGCCCACGAAGGGGGTCCAGGAGATCCACCATGCCCAGTAGAAGATGGTCCACGACGACAACCATTCGCCGGTCGCCGGATCGGAGGACGCGCCGGTGCGGGCCGACATCTGCGCGAGCTGCGCGGCGTAGGCGCCGATCGTGGTGGGCAGCAGGTTGAGGATCAGGACCGTCGGTCCGACGACGAACACGAACAGCGCCAGGATGATGGCGAGCACCATGTTGGTGTTGGAGAGCCACTGGATTCCCTTGGCGACACCCGACACCGCCGAGGCCACGAACGCGAGGGTCAGCAGGGCGACGATGGCGACCAGCAGGAACGTGCTGACCTGCGACATCCACCCGACGACCTGGAAGCCGGACCCGATCTGCAGTGCGCCGAGACCCAGCGAGGCGGCGGTCCCGAACAGCGTCGCGAAGATCGCGAGGACGTCGATGAACTTGCCGATCGGCCCCTCGGCGCGGCGGCCGAGCAGCGGGATGAATGCGGAGCTGAACAGCTGCTTGCGACCCTTGCGGTACGAGCCGTACGCGATCGACAGTCCGACCACCGCGTACATCGCCCAGGGGTGCAGGCTCCAGTGGAACATGGTGGTGGCCATCGCAGTTCCGATGCCACCGCTGGAACCCGGAGGGGGTGTCACGTAGTGCGCGAGCGGTTCGGCGACACCGAAGAACATCAGTCCGATGCCCATTCCGGCGCTGAACATCATCGCGATCCAGCTGACGGTCCGGAACTCGGGCTTCTCGCCGTCCTTGCCGAGCGGAATCTGCCCGAACTTGCTGAACGCGAGCCACAGTGAGAAGAGGACGAACCCGGACGCCGACAGGACGAACAACCAGCCCATGTCGGTGACCAGCCAGTCGAGCGCCTTACCGGTCGTGGTGTCGAGATTGTCGGGGGCCACGAGCCCCCAGACGACGATTGCCGAGACCGCGGCGGCGGCGGCCGAGAACACGACGTGATCGGTGCGAACACCGACCCGTTTGAGCCCTCCGCCGACGGCCGCGTCAGCGGTGTCGGAACCTTGATCAGGCAGATCAGTATTCATTGCCATGAACAACTACGTTGGTCATTTTCGATGGTAAAAGCAAGCTAGCCCACCGCTTCACACCGAATCGAGACCCGCCGAACGGTATCGTTACGCTGCGGTTTTGCCCCATCCCGAGCCTCTTCCGAGGAGCCCGTCGATGCTGAGGCGTCCGGCACCGATCACAGCGAGTAACAGTGACCCGACGCCGAGTGCGACGACGAGTTCGTACCCGCCGTTCGCGACGAAGACGCCCTTGTCCGCGTGCACCAGAATCAGCGCCCCGAGCATGTCGAGGAACAGCAGGATTCCGGCGATCGGTGTGGCGATGCCCACGATGAGAGCAAATCCACCCGCGAGTTCGACAGTGGCGGCCGCAACAGCCGAGATGTCGGGCCGCGGGACGCCCATGTCGGCGAACGACGCCTGGGTGGCCGTCACTCCGTAGTCGAAGAACTTCTGCCAGCCGTGCGCGACGAAGATCACGCCGAGCCCGATCCGGGCGATCAACAGTGCGAGGTCACGGAAGAGTGCGGAGGCCATACCGAGCGTCTACCTTTCTGTGGTCACACTTCTGGATGTGACGCCGTCCTCATTCGGCGCCGCGGAGAGCGGACTGCACGAAGCCGAGTATCTCCTCGTCGGACACCCCCAGCTTCCGCAGTTCCTGCACATACCCTGTTGCGGCCTTCTCGGCTCCGGCGCGAATGGGGTCACCGCCGCTCGCGATGAATGTGCCCTGCTTGCCTCGGGTTTCGATGACACCCTGCTCGCCGAGTTCCCGGTACGCCTTGGCGACCGTGTTCGGTGCGAGGCCGACCTCGACGGCGAGCGCACGGACCGTGGGAATCTTCGTTCCCGCAATCAGTTGCCCGCTGCGGACCTGCTCGATGATCTGCAATCGCAACTGGTCGAACGGGGCGGTCGACGAATCGGGGTCGATGTCGATGTCCACGGCCGGCGCCACCTCCGTTGTTCCACGCGTTGTATCAGACCGTAGTTGCGCGGTTGCGGCGCCGCAATGGTTACAGCGCGGCGACGGCGTCCTCGATCGACGTCGGACCGGACGTCAGCATCAGCGTCTTCTTCGCCGTGTTCGGGTGGTCCAGGAGCGCCGCGACCACCGCAGCGACGTCGGCGCGCGTGACGGTGCCCCGTTCGAGGGGAGGCGCGGTGAGCGTGACGTGACCTGTCGGGTCGTCGTCGAGCAGACCGCCCGGACGGAGAATCGTCCAGTCCAGGTGGGTGCGGGCGCGCAGATCTTCCTCGGCTGCCGTCTTCGCGACCAGGTAGGCGGCGAACACGTCGTCGGTGCCTTCGGGGATCGGCTCACCCGCCCCGAACGAACCGACCTGAACGAATCGCCGCGTCCCCGCCTTTTCGGCGGCGTCGGCGAGCAGCACCGCGGCCCCGCGGTCGACGGTGTCCTTGCGGGCGATTCCGCTGCCCGGACCGGCACCGGCCGCGAACACCGCGGCGTCCGCACCGGCGAGGGTCTTCGCGACGTCGTCCGCGGTCGCCGTCTCCAGATCGATCACCACCGGTTCGGCGCCGAGTGCCGCGACCTCGTGCTCGTGGTCGGGGTTGCGGATCAGCGCGACCGCACGGTCACCGCGGGCGGTGAGGATCTTGATGAGGTGACGGGCGATCTTCCCGTGTCCACCCGCGATGACGATGCGCTGCGGAGCCGCGTCCCGGTACTCGGCCATGATCGATCTCCCTCTTTCGTCGACTGGTTACGAGTTACTACCCATGGTTCAGCGCTCGGTGCGGGCGCATTTGTTCCCCGGGTGCAGAATGTCGGATATGGCGAACACCGCGACCATCTACCACAACCAGCGCTGCAGCACGTCCCGCACGGTCCTCGGACTGATCCGGGACGCGGGCATCGAGCCGACCGTCGTGAAGTACCTCGAGACCCCGCCCTCGCGGGACGGATTGCGCAAACTTCTCGACGACGCCGGCCTGAAACCGAGCGAGGCGATCCGCAAGAAGGAGGCCGTCTTCAAGGAACTCGGGCTCGCCGACGCGTCCGAGGACGAACTGCTGGAAGCGATGGTGGACAACCCCATCCTCATCGAGCGACCGATCGTCGTGACGGACAGGGGCACCGTCCTCGCCCGCCCGGCCGCGAAGGTCAGCGACATCCTCTAGGCCCTCCGGGCCCGTGCGTGGTTGACGAGTCCCTGCACTCCCTAACCACGCACGGGCGGCGGAGCCGCCTACAGCGGGTCGCGGGCGACCGGGCAGGACATGCAGCGGGGGCCGCCGCGGCCCGAACCGAGTTCGGAACCGGCGATCCGCAGTACCTCGATGCCCGACGCCTCGAGCCGGGCGTTGGTCTCGACGTTCCGTTCGTAGGCGACGACGACGCCGGGGGCGAGTGCGAGCGTGTTGTTTCCGTCGTCCCACTGTTCGCGTTCGGCGGTGACGTTGTCGAGTCCGGTGTCGATGACGCGCAGTTTGCCGATGCCCATGGCCTCGGCGGCGGCGCTCAGGAACGGGTCGGCGCCGCGGATCGACACGCCGTTGTCCTCGCGGTGAATGGTGAACGCCGACAGTGTGTCCTGGATGATCGGGTACATCACGACGGCGTCGTGGTCGACCATCGTGCACACGGTGTCGAGGTGCATCGACGCCCGGGCCTGCGCGATGGGCACCACCAGCACGGTGTGCGCCAGTTCGTCCTCGAAGACGCTGCGCGCCAACGCCTCGGCTCCGGCCGGTGTGGTGCGCTCCCCCACTCCGACGGCGACGACGCCGGGTGCCAGGAGCAGGACATCGCCGCCTTCGACGGGCGCCGTGTGGGATTCGTAGGCGCGCCGCGCGCCCCGGAAACGCGGGTGGTGGGCGTAGATGATGTCGGTGAGGGACGTTTCGCGGACGCGGGCGGGCAGTGCCAGCGAGGTGATCGCGACGCGCGGTCCGATCCAGAACGACGAGTCGCGGGTGAACAGCAGGTTGGGCAGCGGGTCGATGACGAAGTCGCCGCCGTGGTGCATGCGACGGACCAGCGACGCCGTGTTCGCGGCGACGGGCAGTTCGTCGAACGTCATGCCTGCGGTGAGGATGGTCGAGAGTTCGGGCGCCGGGACGCCGCGGAGGTGCGCGGCGAGTTCCTGCGCCAGGGTGTGGCCCAGCTTCCGGGGGTCGACGGCCGCGCCGATGCCGTGGATGCGGGCGGCTCCACTGGCGCCGAGTGTCTCGCTGAGCAGGTCGGACAGCAGCAGGACCTCGACGCCGCGGCTGCGCAGGAGGTCCGCGAACGCGTCGTGCTCCTCCTGTGCGCGGTCGACCCAGGGCAGTCCGTCGAACAGCAGTTGGTCGTTGTTGCGGGGTGTCAGCCGCTTCAGTTCGTCCCCGGGCCGGTGCAGGAGGACGGCACGCAGCTGCCCGACTTCGGAGTTGGCCCCCAGCGGTGCAGAACCCGACGCGTTCATGTCTAGACGGTAATGCCGGCGGGCCCGGCAGGCACGCTCAAACGCTCCCGCCGCCGACCGTGTCCCTCGGCCCCGCAGGCGAGTACCGTGAAGCGGCGGAGGTATCTCATGGACGAGAACTCGACTCTCTCGCCGGCGCACACGGATGCGACGGCGAGTTCGTCTGCGACCACACCACCGGTTCCGTCCGTACCGCCCGCCCTGGCGCCGTTCGCCGGTCTGTGGCGCGGCGAGGGCGAGGGTGCGTACCCGACGATCGACGACTTTGCGTACACCGAGGAGATCGAATTCGCTCCCAGCGGTAAACCGTTCCTGGCGTACCGGTCTCGGACGTGGGAGGCGGGCACCGGGCGGCCGTTGCACTCGGAGTCCGGGTATCTGCGGCTCGTCGCCGAGGACGAGGCGGAACTGCTCGTCGCCCAGCCGACCGGATTCACCGAGATCCACCGCGGTCAGATCCGGGAGGGGATCATCGAGTTGTCGATGGTGGCGCTGAGCGCGTCCCCGGACGCCAAACCGGTGCACAGCATCCGGCGGCAGTTGTCGGTGCGCGGCGGCGACCTCACATACGACCTGTGGATGGCGCACGACCTGACTCCGCTCACACACCATCTCCACGGTCATCTCCGCCGCGACTGACCTCGAGTATTGTTCAGGTAACCCGGTGAAAGGTTGCCTGTCGTGGAGATGCCCGAGTGGAGAGCGAAGGAACTGACGCCGGGACAGCTGTCGGAGCGCAGTGGCGTCGCGGTGTCGGCGTTGCATTTCTACGAGCGCGAGGGGCTGATCACCAGCAGGCGGACGTCCGGCAATCAGCGTCGCTATCGCCGGGACACGCTGCGGCGGGTCGCGTTCATCCGCATCGCCCAGCGGGTCGGGATTCCGCTGGCCGAGATCCGGGACGCCCTCGCGACCCTCCCCGAGGGCCGCACCCCGAACCGGAAGGACTGGGAGAAGCTGTCGACGCGGTGGCACGCCGATCTGGATCAGCGGATCGAGCAGCTGATCCGTCTCCGCGACAACCTGACCGGCTGCATCGGCTGCGGGTGCCTGTCGCTCGGGAGTTGCGCGATCGTCAACAGCCACGACCGGCTGGGCACTGCGGGGCCGGGTGCCCGCACGCTGGACGTCGAATTGGACGGCCCCGCGCCGGGGGCGTGAGCGTCAGCTGTCGCCGAGCCACTTCTCGATCGCGTCGCGGTCCTGCCCGACCATGTCGCCGACCAGCTTCCTGACGAGGGATTCGATCTGTCCTCCGACGAGCGGGATCTTGACCTGCACCGATCCGGAGACGTCGAGGACGGTGACGTCGCCCGACGCGCGGAGCACCGACGTGCAGTCGATCTTCACGGGGATCCCGGTGGAGCTGCCGCTGATCCGGCCGTCGGCGTGGTCGCCGTCGAGTGCGCCCCATTCGTCGGCCCGCTCGACCTTCAGTTCACCGGAGACGACCTTGCGCACCAGCCCGGGGAGGGAGGACGCGCCGATGGTGTCGCGCATCGTCGCCGTCAGCGTGCCGGGGCCGCGGCTGTCGTCGAGGGTGAGCTTCTCCGGCGCCTCCTCGAACCGGTGCTGCCAGAACGCCCGGTCCGTCACCGTCGCGTGCACGCGGTCGATCGGGTACGCGATCTGTTCGGAGTAGTCGAAGCTTTTCGCCATGACGGCAGCCTACGACAACTCCGTGAGCGGCGAAGGAGTCCAGGGACTCGTCAACCGCGCACGGGCGCGGAGCGCCTCGGGCGGAAAGTCCGCCGCGCAATCCGCCGGAACCAGGGACGCGATCTGCGGGGCGGGTCCACACTGGAAAAGCAGCAGCTGAGGGCAACTCGAGCAACCGAATGAGGGTGGGCATGGCCGACGGCGAACCTCTGATACCACCGAGTGCCGTCGACGTGGACTTCTCCGACGTCGCCTGGGGAGCGGACCGCACGATGTCCGACTTCGAGACCGGGATGTGGCGGATGGAGGAGGTGCAGCCGAAGCTGCGCTCACCGATCGTCGCGGTCGACGTCCTCGACAAACCGCCGGACTGGGAGCGGCTCGTGCGTGCCCACGAATGGGCGTCGCACATGGTGCCGCGCATCCGGATGCGGGTGGTGGAGCCGACGCTGCGGCTGGGCAACCCGATGTGGTCGGTCGACCCCGAGTTCGATCTCGACTATCACCTGTCGCGGGTGCGGCTGCCGGAGCCCGCGACGTTCGACCATGCGCTGCGGATGTGCAGGCACATGGCGACGGAGCCGTTCGACCGCGCCCGGCCGCCGTGGAGCGCGATGCTCATCGAGGGGCTCGACGACGGCCGCGCCGTCTACGTCGTGAAGACGCACCACAGCATCACGGACGGTCTCGGCGGCATCCAGTTGATGACGCTGCTGCACAGCAGGCGTCCCGAACCGTCGCCGGACAAACCGGATCGGCCTGCGCCGTTGCCGGAGCAGATGTCGGGCGGCGGCGCCCTGCTCGAGCAGGCACTCGGCAACGTGCGCAGCGCCCCCAGCCGTCTCGGCGGCCTGATCCGCGGCGCGGTGCGGACGGCGATGACGATCGTCGGCGACCCGGTGGGCAGTGTCACGGAGGTCGCCGGTTACGCGAACTCGATCCGCCGGGTGGTGACTCCTCCCCCGACCACGGGTTCGGACCTGCTGCGCGACCGGGGGCTCGGACGCTGGTTCGGTGTGCTCGAGGTGAGTGTCGACGAACTGCGCTCCGCCGCCCACGTCGCGGGCGGGTCGTTGAACGACGCGTATGTGGCGGCACTGCTGGGCGGTTTCCGCCGCTATCACGAATCGTTCGGCCACGACCTCGAGACGATTCCGGTGGGGATGCCGGTGAGTATGCGTTCGGCGTCGGACCCGACCGGGGGCAACCGGTTCGCGGCGGCCCGGTTCGCCGGACCGGTCGGTGAACGCGACCCGATCGCACGGATCAAGAAGGTACGCACGATCATTCTCGGGTTGCGCCAGGAACCGGCACTCGGTCTGCTCGATTCCGCCGCCCCGATCCTGGTCCGGATCCCGACGGTGGTCCTGGCCAACTGGTACCTCTCGCAGTCGACGGGCCTCGACCTGCAGGCCAGCAACGTCGCGGGCGTGCCCGTGCCCGTGTATCTGGCGGGCGCCCGGATCGAGCGGATGTTCCCGTTCGGCCCCGCTCCCGGCTGCGCGGTCATGGCAACTCTGGTCTCCCACGTCGGCACGTGTTGCATCGGTGTCAATCTCGACACCGCCGCCGTGACCGAACCGGCGCGGTTCATGTCGTGCCTGCAGGAGAGTCTCGACGAGATCGTCGAACTCGGCCGCGGGTGAAAGGAAAGGCGCGATGGACGAGCAGACGACACGGCCACGGGTCTATCTCATCGAGACGATGAGCGAGATGGAGGACGACGTTCTCCGCACGTGGCTGGAGCGGCAGGCGAACGACTCCGGCCAGCCACCACCGACCGTCCGCGTCACCGATCAGGCCCTCGCCGATCTGGCACGGCGGAAGGACGATCCGCTGCTCACCCCACTCCGGGTGGTGTGGCTGCCGAAGGAGACGCATCCGGACGGCGCGCAGCGATTGCGGGAGACGCTGTCGCTGCGCGATCCGCTGCACCCCGGTCAGAACATGCAGCGCCGGGTGATGCGCGACGACCCGGCGCGGTGCCAGGTTCTGGAGGGCGACCCGGCCCCGCTCAGCGACCTCGAACGCCGGCTCGCCGAGAACGGGGGTGGATCCCTTCCGGATTTCATCCGCCGCCAGGCGGCGCTGACCCTCGAGCGGGCCGAGCGCACGGTGCTGGGCACGCAATACAAGGTGTCGAGGTTCGTCGTCGACGAGATCACCGACGCCAGCCGGTACCACGACGGCACCCACGAACTGTCGGCCCAATTGAATCTCCCCGTCGCCGAGGTGGATCGCCGGGCTCGCGGCGCGCTGGACGAGATGGTCGCCGCCCAGAGCCGGCGGGCCATCGCACTGTGGGATCAGTTGGGCCGCTACTTCTCCCGCGCGTATCGCCTCGACGTCGACACCACCCGGCTCGACGACCTGCGGGAGCTGAACAAGGAACATTCCCTGGTGTTCCTGCCCAGCCACCGCTCGTACCTGGACCCACTGGTGCTGCGGCCGGCGCTGCTCGCGAACGACCTTCCGCTCAACCACGTGATGGGCGGGCTGAACATCAACTTCTGGCCGATCGGACCGATCGGCAAGCGCAGCGGCACCGTGTTCATCCGCCGGAAGATCGAGGGCGACGAGATCTACAAGTGGACGCTCCGCGAGTACATGCGTTACCTGCTCACGAAACGGTTCAACCTCGAGTGGTACATCGAGGGCGGGCGAAGCCGCACGGGGAAGCTGCGGCCGCCGCGGTTCGGCCTGCTCAACTACCTCGCGAAAGCGTTCCGGGACAGCGGGATGTCCGACGTGTATCTGGTCCCGGTGTCGCTGACCTACGACCAGCTGTACGAGGTCGGGGCGATGGCGGCGGAGGCGCACGGCCAGGCGAAGAGCAAGGAGAGTCTGCGCTGGCTCTTCGGATACGTTCGGGCGCAGGGTCAACGGCACGGTGTCGCGCACGTCAACGTCGGCAGGCCGATGTCGCTGGCCGACTACCTCGGCCAGGAGGACGATCTGCGGCTGGCGGTGCAGAAGACGGCG
Source organism: Rhodococcus koreensis (assembly GCF_017068375.1). Taxonomy (NCBI): domain Bacteria; kingdom Bacillati; phylum Actinomycetota; class Actinomycetes; order Mycobacteriales; family Nocardiaceae; genus Rhodococcus; species Rhodococcus koreensis. Next base: position 6,818,509 of record NZ_CP070609.1, on the reverse strand, counting down.
TTCGAGGTATGCCACCGCATCAACGAGGTCACCCCTGTCACGGCGTCATCGCTCGTCATGCTCGCGTTCCTCGGCATCGAGGACCGGGCGCTCACCGTCGCCGAGGTCGGCGGCATCCTCGGGCCGCTCGTCGACTACATCACGGCGCGCTCGCTGCCGACCGCGGGCGACGTGGATCTGACGGATCCGCAGGTGATCCGCAAGGCCGTGCGCACCCATCTCGACTCCGGGGTCCTGAAAAGTTTCGACCAGGGCAGCGAGCGGGTGTTCTACCTCGGGCGCGATCAGCATCTCGTGGCAGCGTTCTACCGCAACAACACCATTCACTTTTTGGTGATGCGGGCGATCGCGGAGATGGTACTGCGCGCCGCGGTCGATCAGCAGTTCACCGACCCGCTCGAGGACGGATGGAATGCGGCGCTCCGCATCCGCGACCTCCTCAAGTTCGAATTCTTCTTCAGCGAGAAGGACAGCTTCCGGAAGGAACTGCGGGCCGAACTGGACCTGATCGACCCGGCGTGGGAGTCGAATCTGGGCGACCCTCAACATGCGGCGAACCTGTTGTCCGGGATGCGCATTCACCTGGCGCATCGGGTTCTGCAGCCGTTCCTGGAGGCGTACGCGGTGGTCGCGAGTCAGCTGCTGCGCACTCCCGTGGACCGGAAGTTCGACGAGAAGGCATTCATGACGGCGTGCCTCGCGCTCGCCGAGCAGCGACGGCTCCGGCAGCAGATCGGGAGCAGCGAGTCCATTTCGGCCGAACTCTTCACGACCGCGCTCAAGCTGGCGCGGAACCGGGGACTGGTCGAACCGAACGCCGAGAACATGGCGGCCCGGCGGGTCGAATTCGAGGCCGAACTCCAGACCTTGATCGACCAGGTGCTCCGCATCCGGGCCATCGCGCACGAGAATCTGGACCAGATGGGTGGTAGGTGAGTAGATGAGCGATCTCCGCAGTCTCCACGACGACATCGCGGCCGCCGTTCCGGGTCCGGCCACCCTCGCGGCGTTCGACCTGGACGGCACGTTGATCAGCGGGTACTCCGCAAGTGTCGTCTACCGGGACCGCCTGCGGCGCTTCGATATCAGCGTCGCCGAGCTTCTCCGCACCACGAACGCCGCGGTGGAGACCCGATTCCGAGGCGCCGATGTCGGCAACCTGATGCGCATCGGCGTGCAGAGCCTGGCCGGGCGCATGGAGGACGAGATGCAGGAGTGGGGGCAGCGGCTGTTCCGGCAGGAGATCGCGAGGATGATCTTCTCGGAGGTCCGCGGCCTGCTCGCCGCGCACCGGCACGCCGGCCACCGGGTGGTGATGGCCACGTCCGCCACCCCGTATCAGGCGCTGTCGGTGGCCGCCGACCTCGACATCGAACCCGAGGACGTGCTGTGCACCCGGCCCGCGATCCTGGACGGGATGCTCACCGGAAAGCTCGACTCGGCGCCGCTGTGGGGGCCGGCCAAGGCCGAGGCACTGCGCGAGTACGCCGACAAGCACGGCGCCGATCTGGGTGACAGCTTCGCGTACTCCAACGGCGCGGAGGATGTTCCGATGCTGAAGTCGGTGGGACATCCCGTGGCGCTGAATCCCGACCGCAAACTGGCGGCCACCGCGCGGCAGAACGGTTGGCCGTCGGTGAATCTGCGACCTCCCGAGAGCGGTGCCGACCCGATGTCCATCGCCCGCACCACCACCGCGATCGGCGCGCTGATGGGCGCCGCGGCGTTCGGCGTCTCCGCGGGCCTGCTCACCCAGAACCGGCAGACCGGAGCCAACCTGGTCGGCAGCTTCGGACCGGATCTCGCCCTCACGATCTGCGGCATCAACGTTCGTATCAAGGGCAAGGAGAACGCGTGGTCGGCCAGGCCCGCGGTCTTCATGTTCAACCACCAGAGTTCGCTCGACCTGCTGGTGATCGGCAGCGTCATCCGGCGCGACGTCACCGGCGTCGCGAAGAAGGAGGCCGCGCGCGACCCCCGGTTCATTCCCGTGGGTGCCCTCCTCGACGTCGCCTACATCGACCGGTCGGACAGCACCAAGGCGCGGGCGGCGCTCCGCCCGGCCGTGGACAAACTGCAGTCCGGCATCTCGATCGCGATCGCCCCCGAGGGCACCCGCTCACCGTCCCCGCGTCTCGGCAAGTTCAAGAAGGGCGGATTCCATCTGGCGATGCAGGCAGGAGTGCCGATCGTGCCGATCGTCATCCACAACGCCGGCGAACGGATGTGGCGGAACTCGCTCGTCGCGCACCCCGGCACCGTCGACGTCGACGTCCTCGCGCCCGTGTCGACCGACGGCTGGGACCTCGCGGATCTCGACCGGCACGTCGACGAGGTGCGCACGCTGTTCGAGGACTGCCTGCACGGCGGGCACCGCTGAAGAAGTTCTACGTTCCGGCCCTCACACTGCCGGTGAAGAAGAACGGCGCCGTGGTGCCGAAGCAGAACACGGTCACGTTGGATCCCTTCGCGAAACCACCGACTGCCCCTACACCGGCCTTGAGTCCGAAATTCGAATCCAGCGCGAAGCAGTTCCAGCTTTCCTTGTCCGGCACGTTGACGACGATCCCGCCACTGACGCTTCCTGTACTGAGTGTCGGTGATGCCGTCGCCGGGCCTGCTCCGACGAGCATCACCGGAGCGATGACGGCTGAAGCGATTGCCGTGCGGAGTGCGATCTTGTTCATTGTGCTCACCTTCGTTTGACGAGTCCCGACTCTTCGGCGAACGGTGATGCTCGCGACTGCGGGTGCAGCCACGAGTGCGGTCGTCGATCGCCGCTTACTACGCATATCGCTCCGACACCCTCGAAAAGTTTCACAATCCGCGTAGTCGACTACGCGCGACGGGTCTCGGGCCGTACGGGAGAGTCGACGTACACCGGTGGAGCGTCGATGGGAGTGAAACCATGAGCGAGACCAAGAGCGCCGAACCTCTCGACCGAATGGCTGTGCGGCGCCACCAATTTCGGCTCAGCATGCTGGTCGCCGCGATGGCCGTCGCCGGGACCCTGATCGGTTCCGTGTCCGGAGGGGCGTTCACACTGCTGAACACGTCGAATCAGGTGGAGGCGACGGTGAACCAGTCCTCGAACGAATTCCTGCGAACACAGCGGCAGCAGATCTACACGGAGTTCCTCACCGCGGCCAACGAGGTGTGCACCACCGCAGGTTCCGTGTCGGTGGCATTCGACCACTTCGAGGGCCCCGACCTCTCGGGCGTGATGCTCGAAATCCTCGGGCCGCTACCGCGGCAAAATATCGTGCTCGGCTCGAAGTTCGCGGCGGTGGAGTTGATCGGATCCGGGGCGGTAGTGGAATCGGCACGGCGAATGGTGGTCGAGTATCTGGCCGGCGCCGAGACGATCGGCTGGCTGAGCAACGACTTCGCGGCAGATGATGTCGTGTCAGCGGACGCCCTGTCCACCCGCCAGCAACAGTTCGCCGACCACTTTCAGTCCGGCAAGAGCGCCCAGGAAGACTTCCTCACCGCGGTGCGAGGCGAACTCGGCATCCCCGAGCGCGGTGACCGGCCGTAACCGGACCGAATCGGCTCGCCAGGACTCCGCTCGGTGGGCACGATGGGGAGATGTCCGCGACCGGTTCCGCATCCACCCAGCAGGCGCCCGAGCCTTCGCTGCTCCCCCGCATTTGGGCGCTCCTGCGCCCCTACCGCGGGTGGCTGGTGCTCGTCGCGGCCGCGATCGTCGTCTCCTCGCTGCTCGGCATCGTGAATCCGTTCCTCACGAAGGCCGTATTCGACCGCGCTCTGTTTCCCACCGACGGCAGCGGCGTGCACCTGACGCTGCTGCTGTGGCTGGTGGTGGCCATGATCGTGGTGACGCTGGCGGGTTCGGTGATCGGCGTCGGACAGAGTTACCTCACCACCAAAGTCGGCAACCTGTCGATGGCGGATCTCCGGGAACGCCTGTTCGCCCATCTCGAAAAGATGGAGCTGGCCTTCTTCACCTCCACCAAGACCGGCTCGATCCAATCGCGTCTGGCCAACGACGTCGGAGGCGTGCGGTCGGTCCTCACGTCCACGGCGTCGAGCATCCTCTCGAACGTCGTCACCGTCACGGCGTCGCTCGTCGCGATGCTGCTGCTGTCGTGGCAGCTGACGCTGCTCGCGGTCGCGTTGCTGCCCGGTTTCGTCTATCTGCAGCGGCGGGTCGGCGCCCGGCGGCGGGTTCTGGCGCGCAAGACGCAGGAGTCGTTGTCGGACATGACCGCGATCACCGAGGAAGCACTGAGCGTGTCGGGTGTGCTGCTGACGAAGGTGTTCAACCAGGCCGACACCGAACTGGACCGGTATCGGACCGAGAACGCCCGGCAGACGGAACTTCAGGTGCGCCAAGCCATGACGGGGCAGGGCTTCTTCGCCGTCGTGAGCTCGTTCATGGCGATCACGCCCGCTCTGGTGTACCTGCTGGCCGGGTATCTCGTCAGCGGCGGTTCCGCGGCCCTCTCCGCGGGCACGCTCGTCGCGTTCTCGACGCTGCAGGCCAGATTGCTGCAACCGCTGGTTTCGCTGATGCGGGTCACCCTCGACGTCCAGACGTCGATGGCGTTGTTCCGCCGCATCTTCGAGTACCTCGACCTGCAACCCGCGATCGTGAACCGGCCGGACGCCGTCGAACTGCCCGCGGACTCACCCGGGCGGGTGGAACTGGACGACGTGTACTTCGCGTATCCCGCGCCCGTCCGCCTGGCCACCGCGGATCCCGACCCGGTGGCTCTGCGCAGCCTGGGCCGCGGCGGTGGGGGCGGCATGCGCGGCGTCGCGACCGTCGCGCCGCGACTCCCGGCCTCGGCGGCACCCGAAGCCGCACCGGCGGAACGTCGCAGCAGGCGCTGGGCGGTCGCGGGCACGTCGCTGGAGATCGAACCCGGTCAACTCGCGGCATTCGTCGGACCGTCCGGCGCAGGCAAGACCACGCTCTGTTACCTCGTGCCGCGCCTCTACGAGGTGGACAGCGGCGCCGTCCGGGTCGACGGCCACGACGTGCGCGACCTGACCATGAGTTCACTCGCCGACGCGGTCGGAATGGTGACCCAGGACCCGTATCTGTTCCACGCCTCGATCGCCGACAACCTTCGGTACGCCAAGCCGGACGCGACGGATTCCGAATTGCAGGCGGCTGCCGCGGCCGCCAACATCCACGACCGCATCCTCGGATTCGACGACGGCTACGACACCCTGGTCGGCGAAAGAGGATTCCGCCTGTCCGGCGGCGAGAAGCAACGCCTGGCCATCGCCAGGGTGCTGCTGAAGAATCCCCGCGTACTGATCCTCGACGAGGCGACGTCCGCGCTCGACACGGTCTCCGAGCGACTCGTCCAGCGTGCCCTCGGCGAGGTGATGCGCGGACGCACCACGCTCGCGATCGCCCACCGGCTGTCCACAATTCAGCACGCCGACGTGATCTTCGTGATCGATGAGGGAACACTCGTCGAACGCGGCACGCACACCGAACTCCTTGCGCGACACGGGTTGTACGCGCGCCTCCACGCCGAGCAGTTCGGGGCCGGGCAGGTCGAGTGCCGGTGCACCGACGGCGTCCGGTTCACCGACGGCACCGTACTCCGGGCCGGCGAGGCCTAGCCGTTACAGGAACTTGCTGAACTGGTCGTTCGCCCGTTGCATCACGAAGTCGTACGGCGGCGAGAACTTGCGGGCCCACCAGTAGCCGAACCGGATGTCCGGCGACGTGTACACCAGGTACCGGTCCTTCTTGATGCCGGCGATGATGCAGGACGCCACCTTTTCGGGCGTGACAGCGCGCTTCTCGAAGCGGTGGATCGCCTTCTGGATGCGCGGATCGTCGCGGTCGACGCCTGCGATCTCGACGGTGCCCACCAGCGGCGTCTTGACCGCGCCGGGAACCACGAGGCTCACGCCGATCCCGTGCCGTTTGAGGTCGAACCGCAGGACCTCGGACACTCCGCGGAGACCGAATTTGCTTGCGCTGTAAGCCGCATGCCACGGGAGCGCCAGGAGTCCGGCGGCGGAAGAGACGTTGACCAGGTGACCGCCGCGTCCCGCCCGCACCATCGGGGGCACGAAACTCTCGATGATGTGGATCGGGCCCATCAGATTGACGTCCACCATGGACTTCCAGTGACGGTGTTCGAGATTCTCGACCGTCCCCCACGCAGAGATGCCTGCGACATTCATCACGACGTCGAGGCTGCCGAACTGTTCGTGGACATCGGCGGCGAATGCGGCAACCACGTCGTAATCGGACACGTCGAGCGCACGCGAGAAACTGACGGTGCCCCCACCGCTGCCGACTTGCTCGACCGTCTGCGCCAGGCCGACCTCGTTGATGTCGGTGAGGAACAGTTCGGCGCCCTCGGCCGCGGCCGCCAGGGCTGTTGCCTGCCCGATTCCGCTACCTGCACCCGTGATCAGGCACTTCTTGCCGTCCAGCGTCTTGATCGCCATAGCCGTGTGCGCCCCCGTCGTCACCGATCCGTGTCGGCTGGAAGTCTACGCACGCAATCTGATTGCGCGCACGCAACTGCGGCGGCACATTTGCCCGGAAATGACGCGAACCGGCCCTCGCCGGGCCGGTTCGTGACGGTTCACAACCGCTGGGTCATTTCTTCCTGATAAGTACGAATCGTCCTCTCGATCCCGTTGGCATCGTCGTCGTTTCCTCGGTGCCGGGCGTCGTCGGCGCGCTCGCGCAGAACTCGAATCGCCTTCCGAAGCTCGGCGTCACTCATTCTGTGTTCCATATCACAATCATCCCTGACGGCTTCGGTTTTGACCAGACTCGGAGGTCCGCCGCCGCTACAGAACCCCACCTGAGCTGGACAATCGTCCAGCTCGCCGAGGCGGACGGGCACCCGACCCGCAGCGGCCGTGGAACGAAACGGCGGCGCGCGGCCCGCCGCCCGTGCAGAAGGCTCTGCTTCACAGTAGTGTTCACCAAGCCCCGCGGGCCGCGAGCGACCTCTCGACGTTGCGATGCGCAACGCAACACATTGGCCCTGAACAGGGACGATAGCCACGTCGACCTCGCGGTGCACACCCCTGCGACGTTGCCAGCAAACTCTCAGTGATTGAAACGGCAACCATGCGGCCACACCCTCGGCCGCGGATTCCGATGCGAGCACATCGTCGACCGCACCGGCGCCCCCCTTGAACTTTCAACGGTAGACCGTGCGTGACGAGCACAGAGGGCGCCCGAAAGGCCGAGGATTCCCGAGCGGGCGGCGCCCGGTGATTGAAACATATATGAGATAAGCCATGCTCGAGCGAACGGCGTTTTGCCTCTATGTCCGTGAGTTATCAATCGGTTATCATCGTGGTACGGTGTCGTTCACACGACTGACGCGCGCACGAGAGAGGACCCGGCGGCTCACAATGGCAGATTTTGCTGCGCGGTTGAACAAGCTTTTCGACACGGTCCACCCTCCGGGACGTAAACCGCATACCAACGCTGAGGTCGCTGCGGCGCTGATCGCAGACGGACATCAGATCTCGAAGCCCTACATCTCTCAGCTCCGATCGGGACAGCGCACCAATCCCTCCGACGAGACGGTCGCGGCATTCGCCCGCTTTTTCAAGGTGAAGCCCGACTACTTCTTCAACGACATCTACGCCGCGAAGATCGACCACGATCTCGAGCTTCTCTCGCAACTCCAGGGATACGGACTCCGCAAGCTCTCCAGCCGCGCGTTCGACCTTTCCGAAGAGTCGCAGAATCTGCTCACCACGATGGCCGAGAAACTCCGCGCCAGCGAGGGATTGCCGGAGGTTCCGCCGGACGCGTCCCGCTGATCACGAGAGTCATTGGACGGCAACGAGTTCGACGGAGATTGTTCCGGAGATCCGCGTAGGACTCGCAACGCCGGCCTTACGACACCACCGGATTGTCCTGCCCGGCGTGTCTTCGTGGCGCATGATGGAGCAATGGTTGACAGACCGCAGCTCGGTCCCACGATCTTCGTCCTCTTCGGTGCCACCGGAGACCTGTCCAAACGCATGGTCCTCCCCGCGTTCTTCCAGCTCGCCCTGTCCGGACTCCTGAACTCCGAGTGGATGCTGATCGGCACCGGGCGGGGCAACGTCTCCGACGATCAGTTCCGCGACCACGTGCGCGACGTCGTGAACCAGTTCGGAGTGCCGCACGACGACGCCGACTGGGAACCGTTCTCCCGGCGGCTGAGATTCGCCGGCGGCGGCTTCACCCCCGACAACCCGGGAACGCTCCCCGCGGCCGTGCAGCAGGCGCGGCAGGACCTCGGCGCGGCAGATGCGCAGTTGGTCCACTACCTGGCGCTGCCACCGAGCACATTCGCCGAGACCACCCGTGCGCTCGGCGCCCACGATCTGGCCCGCGGCGCACGCGTCGTGTACGAGAAGCCGTTCGGGACTTCCCAGGAGGCGTTCACCGAACTCGACGAAGCCGTGCACCACGTCCTCGACGAGAAGCAGATCTATCGGATCGACCACTTCCTCGGCAAGGAGAGCACCCAGAACCTGCACATCCTGCGCTTCGCCAACGGGATGATCGAGGGCGTCTGGAACCGGGAACACGTCGAGCAGATTCAGATCGACGTGCCCGAGACACTCGACATCGACGACCGCGCCCGGTTCTACGACGCCACCGGCGCCGTCCTGGACATGCTCGTGACGCACCTGTTCCAGGTCGCCGCCGAGATCGCGATGGAACCGCCGGAGACGTTGGGCGCCGACGATCTCCAATCCGCACGGGAATCCGTGATCGGGGCGTTCCGTCCCCTCGATACCGCCGACGTGGTGCTCGGCCAGTACGAGGGGTACCGCGACGTCGACGGTGTCGCGGACGATTCGACGACGGAGACGTTCGTCGCCGCCCGGTTGTGGGTCGATACGGACCGCTGGCACGGGGTGCCGTTCCTCCTCCGCACCGGAAAGATGCTGGGCGTCAGCAAGCAACGGGTGAGCCTGGTCTTCCGCAGTCCCCAGGGCCCGCTCACCGACATTCCGCCGGACGGCGCAGTCCTCACCTTCGATCTGAAGGGCGACGGCGAGATCGACATCTCGATGGTCGTCAAGGAACCCGGGCCCGACGACAGCCTGTCGGTGGGCCACCTGGGGCTGCCCCTCGATACGGTGCCGCTCGGCCACGCCCTGGCACCCTATTCGCGGCTCATCCTCGACGTCCTGCACGGCGACCGGTCGCTGTTCACGCGCCCCGACGGCCTGGCCCACGTCTGGACCGTCGCCGACGCGCTTCTGCGGGACCCTCCCCCAGCCAAGCCGTATCCCGCCGGATCCATGGGCCCGCCCGAGGCCGAGGACCTCGCCGCACCCTGCGGATGGCTCGTCACCGGATCGCCGGACTGACCGGTATCACCGGTCGCTCCGGCTAGTCCGCAGCCGAGTCGGCGGTATCCGCCTGCGCGGGAGCCGGGGCCGACGTGCCGAACTCGGTGTACGCGTCCGCGAGTTCGAGCACCCATCGGCGCGGCGACATACCCTGGGGCAGCGCGATCCATTCGGTGTCGAGGACGTCCGAGGCGACCGGGTCGTCGATCCAGCGCGCGAGAATCCTGGCGCGCTCGGCCGTCGATTCCGGAAGGTCCTGTTCGTCCGTGTCGAGCATGCCCGCACCCGCCTGCAGGTACAGCGCGTCCATGACGTGGGCGACCGCGTCGGAGGCGCGGAGAACGGCCGTGCTGCCCTTGCCGTCGCCCTCCACCACTTCGGGGAACCTGGTGACGAGCACCGAATGCAGAGTGTCCATGCGGCGCAGGTCCTGCCGTGCGCGCAGCCAGGTTTCGACGAGCACCCACACGGTGCCGACCGACACGATCACGGCCGCGACGGTGTACGCCGGCGAGGAGCCGACGGTCCACGTCTGCCCGGACACCTCGCGCACCAGTCCCACGCCGGCCGCCGCCAGGACCGTCGCGGATCCGACGACGATCAGCGAGATTCCCCGGCCGAGCGGGGTCCACGCGACGTGCCGGACCCCGGTCACGACCACCGCGGTCAGCGCGATCACGATGAACACCAGCGCGGGGACGGGATATCCACCGGCAAGCCCGATTCCGACCACGACGGCGACCGTGTAGACGACGACGGCCACGGCGCGCAACGCCGCACGCGGGAGTATCGGCCACACGGAGACCGCGCCGACCGCGCTCGCGGCGGCGAACAGCGTCCATGCCAGTTCGAGGACGATCTGCGACAGCCCGGGCGCCGGGGCCACGGTGTCGAGGCGACCTGCGACGTCCGGGACGGCCAGCGTCGACGCGATTGCCGCACTGGACACGGCCACCACCATCGCCACCCGCAAAGGCGTCGGCTGACGCGCGGCGACTCGGCCGATCCGGGCACCCGCCGCCGTCCAGACGACCAGCGCAACCAGCCAGCCCATCAGCCGATCGCCTCGTCGTACCGGAGCACGGACACGGGAGTACCGCGCCCCTGCATCGTCTTCAAACGGATGAGCAGCATCGACGCGAACGTCTCGGCCTCCCACTCGGCCACCTCGTCGGACGGCTGTTCGTCTCCCCGCCGCCGCGACCGCTGGCTGAGCATGTAGGCGATCAGATCGTCGCCGGCTTCGAGGGTCGCGGCCACGATCTCCGCTCCTTCGTGTCGAAACACGATGTGACCCAACTCGTGCGCGAGCGTGCGGTCGAGGTCCGGCAGACCCGGCGCCAGCACGATCACGTCCCGGTCCGGGTACGCGCGCCGCTGGCCGCAGACCCCGGGTGCCATCGGCTTCGTGAAATCGAGTTCGATGGCACGCTGCCGTTCGCGGGCCACCGCGTCCACCACGTGCCGAAGCGTCACTGCCTCGGCTCGGGCCGCGGCGTCACACACCGCGTCCACGGCCGCCGCCACCCGACGATGAGATCTGTTCGCCCCCACGACTACACCCCTCCATTCGAAGCGGGCGGGAAGAATTCCGCCCGCGCGGCCGCGATGCGCGCCTGTTGTGCGCGAGCGCCCTTGAAGGTCAGCGCACCCGCTCCGCCTGCGCAGCACAGCAGCACGCCGACCCCACCGAGAACGGTGATCGCAGGCAACGGCTCACTGTGGACCACCGGCACCATTCCCGGCGGCGCGGCATCCGGATCGCCGTCGTCGGGCGCCTGTGCGCCGGGCGACTGTGCGTCGCTGCCCGGGGTTTCCCCGGCGGGCCGGTCCTGGGGCGCGGAATCCGTGGAACCGCTCACACCCGGGCCTGCCGCGGCGGCGCCGGGACCGGACCCGGAACCTCCTGCCGGTGCTCCCCCGGACGCCGGTGGCGCACCGGCAGGACTCCCGGGGGCCGGGGCGGCCGCAGCGTCGGAACCCGCGTCGCCGGATCCCACGTCTCCGGAATCGTCGCCTCCGGACGCGTCCGGGCGCACGACCTTCGGTTCCGCGACGGGTGGCAACACGATGGGGTTGGGCGGAACGACGACGACACGTGACGTCGAGGGAGTCGACGTCCCGGTGGGCTCAGCGGACACGGTGGGTTCCGTGGTCCCGGACGGCTCCGTGGTCCCGGACGGTTCCTGGGTCCCGGACGGCTCCGCCGTCTTGGTCGGCTCGGCCGTGTGACTGGGTTCCCGTGTCTCGCTGGGCTCTCCGCCACCGCATCCGCGCCGGCTCTCGCACGGTGGGTCGGGATCTCTGGGCTTGCCACCGCCGGGAGACCCGGCGGAACCGCCTTCGCAGCGGCCGCCGTCGCATTCGTGGTACTGAGGGCCGGCGACGGCGTCGGACGGGAACGCCGAAACAGTGATCCAGGCGAGCCCGGACAAGAAGGCCACAGCCAGCCCGACCACGGCCAGCCTTCGAAAGACACGACGCGCGCTCACCATGCACCCCCCTCGTATTCACGACACCACGTTCACGGCGACGTCGCCGCTGTCATGGTAACGAGCGAATCGAGCGGAGGTGCTGGTGGTGCCGGTGTCGGGGAACCGGCACCACCAGCGATGCCCGAGCCAGGTGGGACTCGAGCAGCTTCGGAGAACCCCTACGGGCTCGGCGTTACCGCCTGGCGGTGCGGATCGGTCGGGGCCGTCGCGATGTCGATTGGCCGGCCGGAGTTCACAGAACGTTCACCAGCAACATCGTCGCGGTGATGGTCGCGACCACCGTCGCCGGCTCCAGGAACTTCGAGATCTTGCGCATTGCCTGCATGTATTTCCACCCCGTGCGATCGACCCCTTGATGACCTACGGACAGTACACAGCATTCAGTTACCTTTTGGCAAATTGTGGTTCGGAGAGTCGCGGTCCCGCACACCGGACGACGGCACTCACCTGGGCCGGAACGCAGAAGAGGCACTCTCTCCGGACGGAGTGAGTGCCTCTTCTGTGGTGGAGCTGAGGGGAATCGAACCCCTGACCTCTTCGATGCGAACGAAGCGCGCTACCAACTGCGCCACAGCCCCGCGCGGATCCTGCGATCCGCTCGGCAAACTCTAGCAGGCAACCCGCGGAAGGAGCGAATCGCCTGCACCGACGTGGCTTTCGGCCCGGATCGGAGGGCTACTCACCGGCGGCCCGGCGCATGGTCGCCTGCTGCATCGGCTCGTCGTCGAAGTGCTCGAGATGATCGAATTCGGGGTCCTCGTCGTCCACCTCGAGGACGACGGCCCCCGGACGCCGCAACCGGGCGGGGATGAGCCGGAGTTCGTCGTCGCTCCGGGATTCGACGCCCAGCCGCGAGCGATTGAGACGCGCGGTTCGGCGACGGCGGATCTCCTGCTCGATCTGGACCTGCCGGCGCAGGTACGCCATGTAGGCGACGAGACCGGCCACGCCCGCCGCGAACGCCCACCACATCAGCGGCGAGATGATCAGCCCGAGCGCCGCCGACATGATCGTCGCGAACACCAGCCCGAGAAGCGATCGCTGCCTGAACCCGTAGCGGGCCTCGCGCGCGATCGCGTCGGCCTCGGGATCGAAGCCGCCACGCCCGCGGCGCACCGGCACGTACTCACCGACCGGTGCCCGCTCACCGTCGAAATCGTCTTCCTCTGCGTGAGTGTCCACAAGGTCCTCCGCGTCGTAGCCGTAGTGGTCCGGTTCCGGTTGCCAGTACGGGTCGCTGCGGTGCCCTGCCGCGGGTCCACGCTGCACGGGACGTTCGTCGCCGCGGTGCAGCACGCGCGTCGCGAGTGCTGCGTCACTGGTTTGCCGAATCCGGGGGCGGTTGTTCACCAGCATCGGGACCAGGACGAAGAGCCACACGACGACGAGCCCGATCCAGAGAAACGAGTTCGGCATTCGGCGACCTCCTCCCAATCGTCTACCAGCATGGATACCGCTGTTGACCCATCCAGGCTAACCGCATGAACACGCACATCTTCGCAGACGCGCCGATCCCACCATACTCAGGTGTCACATGCGTAACGCGAAAATGTGGTGCTCGACATGCGCCGAGCGGGCGAAGGAAACGATCGGGCAAAGACTCGCCGAAAGCGGAGTCCCGGCCGGGGAGCTTTTGATACCGTGAAGTAACTGCCGCATAGCTGGACGTTTGTCCATGTCCGATTCGGCGGGCAAACAAGGGTGGATTTGCCGGTCACGCGCTGACGGCGTCGGCGGTCACGCCCAGGTGGCTTTGCCACTCCGCACGAGCGAGTCCGCGACAGTGCCGGGCACGTCCTCGACGGTCATGCCGACCAGAATGTGGTCACGCCACTGCCCGTCGACGTCCAGATAGCGCGCGAGCAGACCTTCCTCGCGGAAGCCGACGTTGCGGAGCACCGCCTGGCTCGCCAGGTTCTCCGGGCGCACGGTGGCCTCCACGCGGTGCAGACCCACGGGGCCGAAGGCATGATCGAGCCCCAGTGCGAGCGCGCCCGTGGCCACGCCGAGCCCGTTGACGTCGCTGGCCACCCAATAACCGATCCACGCGGAGCGCAGAGCACCCCGCACCACGTTGCCGATCGTGATCTGGCCGCAGAAATTGCCGTCGAGTTCGATGGCCATCGGCAGCATCCGGCCCTTCCGCGCCTCCGAACGCAGACTGCTGCACAGCCCCGGCCATCCCGAAATATGATGGCGCGCTTCCCAGGGCGCCTCCCCCGTCGGCTCCCATGGTTCGAGGTGCGCGCGGTCGCGGGTGCGCAGACGGCTCCACGCGGCCGCATCACGCAACCTGATGGCGCGCACTGTGACGACGCCACCCTTCACCCGCAGAGGCCCGAGATGCGGCGGCCAACCCGGATGCTGCGTCATCCCGTCTCACACCGATGCTGTGTCATGCCGTCTCACACCGTGTCATCAGCCACGCTGCGCCAGGAACGCCACGTCCACCTGGTCACCCGTCCGCACCTCGGTGATCTCGGGTTCGATGAGGACGAGGCAGTTGGCCTCGGCCAGGGTGGCGAGCAAGTGTGAGGACGCGCCCGGCGCCCCGCCGAGAGCTTGGACGAGGTACTCCCCCGTGGCCTCGTCGCGCATGAGCTGACCGCGGAGAAAGCCCTTGCGGTTCTCGATGGACGTGATGGGCGCGACGGTGCGGGCGGTGACGATGCGGCGCATCGGCTGCCTGCGACCCAGTGCAATGCGGATCAGCGGGCGCACCATCACCTCGAACACCACCAGGGCGCTCACCGGATTGGACGGGAGCAGGAACGTCGGAACCTCGTCCCGGCCGAGCTGGCCGAAACCCTGGACCGATCCCGGGTGCATCGCGACCCGGTCGACCTCGAGGTTGCCGAGATCGGCGAGTGCGTCCCGCACGTCCTCGGACGCGCCACCGCCGACCGCACCCGCGATGACGACGATCTCGGACCGGATCAGCTGACCCTCGACCACCTCGCGCAGACGACGCGCGTCGGCGTTCGCGATACCGACCCGGTTCACGTCGGCGCCTGCGTCGCGGGCGGCGGCGGCCAGCGCGTAGGAGTTGACGTCGTAGACCTGACCGGGCCCCGGGGTCCGGTCGACGTCGACGAGTTCGCCACCGACCGAGATGACGGACAGCCGGGGCCGGGGATGCACGAGCACCTTGTCGCGTCCCACCGCGGCCAGCAACCCCACCTGGGCGGCGCCGATGATGGTGCCTGCCCGGACGGCGACGTCGCCGGGCTGCACGTCGTCGCCGGCGCGGCGCACGTAGTCGCCGGAGCGGACCGGTTTGTAGATCTTGACGCGGGCGCGGCCGCCGTCGGTGCGGTCGAGCGGGAGGACGGCGTCGGCGAGCGTCGGGAGCGGGGCGCCCGTGTCGACCTTGACCGCCTGACGGGGCTGCAGCCGGATCGGCTGCCGCGAACCCGCCGTGACCTCCCCGACCACGGGAAGGGACAGTTCCACGGGAGCACCGTCGTCGTCCCGGATGTCGGTTCCGGCAGCCTGAACGTCGACGCTACGGACGGCGTAACCGTCGATCGCGGCCTGGTCGAACCCGGGAAGCGGCCGCTCGGTGACCACTTCTTCGGCACACAGCAGCCCCTGGGCTTCGGAGATCGCCACACGGACCGGCCGCGGCGCCACCGCGGCCGCGGTCACGATCGTCTGTTGCTCCTCGACCGACCGCAAGTTCTTGCCTCCCGAGCTTCTAGGATTCCGTCCGCTTCAATCGGTCGATCAACCATTCGCGCAACGACGGGCCGTACTCTTCCATGTCCAACGCAAAGTCAACCGCAGCGCGGAGGTAGCCGCCGGGATTTCCGAGATCGTGTCTCGTGCCCCGGTGCACGACGACGTGAACGGGGTGGCCTTCCTTGATGAGGAGGGCGATGGCGTCGGTGAGCTGGAGCTCGCCACCGGCGCCGGGTTCGATTCGCCGCAGCGCGTCGAAGATCGCGCGGTCGAGGAGGTAGCGACCTGCGGCCGCGAACGTGGACGGGGCGTCCTCGATGGCCGGCTTCTCGACCATGCCGGTGACCTTGAGGACGTCGGGGTTGACGGCGTCGGGCACCGTCTCGACCTCGAAGACGCCGTACGCGCTCACCTGGTCCTTGGGGACGTCGATGGCGCAGAGCACGGTGCCGCCGCGCTTGCGGCGGACCCGGGACATCGTCTCGAGCACGCCGCGCGGCATCACGAGGTCGTCCGGGAGAAGCACCGCGATGGCGTCCTCGTCGTCGTCGAGGACCGACTCCGCGCAGCCGACCGCGTGGCCGAGGCCGAGGGGCTGGTCCTGGACGACGGACTCCACCTCGAGCAAGCCGGGAGCCTTGCGCACCTTTTCGAGCAGGTGGTACTTGCCGCTGGCCTTTAGCTTGCTCTCGAGGACGAGGTCCTCGACGAAGTGGGCGACCACCCCGTCCTTACCGGGCGACGTGACGATCACGAGCCGGCCGGCACCCGAATCGGCGGCTTCTCCGGCCACGAGTTCGATACCCGGGGTATCCACGACCGGGAGCAGCTCTTTCGGCACGGTCTTGGTCGCGGGAAGGAATCGCGTCCCCATTCCCGCTGCGGGCACGACAGCCGTGCGAAAGGCGCTGGCGGTGTGCGGGGCGGCGTCTGTCATGCCCACACCTTAACTGTGCGGACCTACCAGTCAGTCACCAAGATCCTGTCAGCTACCTCCCGGAACCCGCCGGAGACGCTGCCGGGCCGGCTCTAAGGTTGGGGCATGCACGCACGAACGAAGGACGAGTGGCGGCGCCTGGTGCTCACCGGGCGGCGTGCGCTGACCCCGGAACGCCGCACCGCCGAGGACCAGGCAATTGTCGCGCTCGTCACACGTGAAGTCACCGGCGGATCGACCGTCTGCGCCTACGTCCCCACCGCGCTCGAGCCCGGGTCACTGGACTTTCTCGAAGCCCTCAGGCGGGTCGCCGGGCGCGTCCTCGTGCCGGTCACCCGCGGTCCCGGCCCGCTCCACTGGTCCGAGTTCACGGGCGCGGACGGTCTCGCCGCCGCGAGTTACGGCCTGCGCGAACCCACCGGACCGGTGCAGGAACCCAGCGAGATCCGTTCGGCCGACACCATTTTCGTTCCCGCCCTGGCCGTCGATCGACGGGGCGTGCGACTCGGCCGCGGCGCGGGCTTCTACGACCGGACCCTCGGGCTCGCCGCCCCCGGCGCGCGGCTGATCACGGTGGTCCGCGACGAGGAACTGGTGTCCGAACTGCCGGAGGATCCTCACGACGTACGTATGGGATGGGCTCTCACCCCCGGCTCGGGCCTCGTCGCGCTCGGTGGACAAGGGGGAACGTGCGCTCCGGAATAGTTCCCTGATTAGCGTTGTTGGCACTGTCGACTGTAGAGTGCTAAAACCTGCGGTTTGACTACACAGTGCGGAGGAACCCAGTGCCCACTTATTCATATGCGTGCACGGAATGCGACAACCGTTTCGACATCGTCCAGTCGTTCAGCGATAACTCCCTGACCGTCTGCCCCGCATGCTCGGGCAAGCTTCGCAAGCTGTTCAACTCCGTCGGCATCGTCTTCAAGGGCAGCGGTTTCTACCGCACCGACAGCCGTGGCACGTCCGGAGCGGCCAGCGAGCCGGCCAAGACCGATTCCGCTCCCGCTGCCAAGTCGGACAGTTCGTCGAAGGCCTCGTCCAGCTCGTCGAGCACCGCGACCGCCGCACCGGCCAAGGCTGCTGCCAGCTAGTTCTCGCGCGTCCGCGGGTTATCCACAACTTCTCGTCCATCCACAGGCGGGCCCGTTCGGCGTACCTACGGGCCTGCCGGTCTCCTAGCGTCGAACCATGTCGTTCGACCCTGCCCAGACCGGCCACAACCGGTCGAACCGCGCACACCGAAGCCTGAGCCCGTCGTGGGCCGACCGGCTGTCGGATCTCGCTCATCCAGGTTGGGCCCGCACCCTCGCCGCCAGGCGCGTCCTTGCCGCCGCACTCGTCTGCCTCGCGCTGGCCCTTCTCGCCCGCGGGGACCCCGGCTCCGCCCGCTCCGCGGTCGTGGTGGCGGCACGGGATCTGCCACCCGGTGTCGTCCTCACGGACGCCGACGTGGAACTGGTCGAGTTCGAGGCCGGGAGCCTGCCCGACGGAGCCGTCACCGCCGTTGCCGATGTCGACGGACGCACCCTCGCCGGACCGACCCGCGCCGGTGAAGCCCTCACCGACGTCCGGGTACTGGGACCGCGTCTGGCCGCTGCCGCAGCCGGGATCGACGACGCGCGGATCGTTCCCGTCCGGCTCGCCGACCCGGCCGTCACGGAACTCCTGCGTGAGGGTGATCGCGTCGACGTGCTCACGGTCGATCCCGGCACACCATCGGATCCGGACCGGCGGTCCGGCGCCACCGTCCTGGCGTCCCGCGCCGTCGTCGTGCTGGTGACACCGTCCGAGAACGGGCGTGACCAGCGCGAACGAGTGGTGATGCTGGCGCTTCCGGCCTCCGACGCCACCACGGTGGCCGCGGCATCCCTCACGAACGCGATCACCGTGACCTTTCAGTGACCCGCCACGCGGCGCCGCGCTGATCTAGGCTTTTCCGGGAGACAGTGCTGGATGACTTGCCACCCACTCGAGGAGACGTCGACATGCTCAAGGGATTCAAGGACTTCCTGCTCCGGGGAAACGTCCTCGACCTCGCCGTCGCGGTCGTAGTCGGAGCCGCGTTCACCGCCATCGTCACATCGTTCACCAACAACGTGATCAATCCGTTGATCGCCGTTGCGGGCGGCGCCAACGACCTGGGCTGGGGCTATCAGATCCTCGCCGACAACCCGGCCACCTTCATCAACATCGGTGCCGTCATCACGGCCGTGATCAACTTCGTGATCATCGCCGCGGTCGTGTACTTCATTCTCATTGTCCCGGCCAACGCCGCGAAGAAGCGTTTCATCACCGAACCCGCAGACAAGAAGGCAAGCGAGGCCGACCTGCTGATCCAGATCCGCGACATCCTCGAAGCGAGCCTCCAAACCGACGGGGCGGCAACGAGTTCCGACGGAGCGCACGCCATGCCCGCGGAGAAGGCTGCGAAGCTCGAGCAGACCCGCGAATAGCGTTTCGACGACTCCGGGCCCGTGCAGCAGGTGCTTGCACGGGCCCGGAGTCATGGGTGGAACGAATATCAGCCGATGCTGAAGGGCTGTCCCCACAGCGTGACGGTGCTGCTCACGTTGTCCGTCTCCACGGACACGTTCACGTACGACCGCGCCTGCGCGTAGCCGGCGCAGCCGCTCACGCCGAGGGTCGATTCGGCCCAGGTGACCGAGCCGTCGGTACCCTCGAAGCTGTTGTATGCCGAGTGCGACTCTCCGCCGTAGGCGTCGGCCGCCTCGAGGTCGAGGATGTCGACGCTGACCGCCTCACCGGGGCCGAGGGTTACGGCACCACTGCCGCTGGGCGTAACGGGAATGGACGTGGCGGCCCCGGTCACGAGGTCCGCGAGGTTCCCCGAGTCGACGCCCGCGCCGGCTTCTGCACCGAAGTCGACCTGGCACGCAAGCACGTAGCCGGGCTGGATGTCCGCACCGGTCGCTCCGGCGCCTTCCAGGTGAACTGCGGCCTTGCCGTTGACCCAGACGTTGCGGTGCAACGGCGTCGAACCCATCGACGGCGAAATGTTCGCACTCTCGTCCGTCAGGTTCACCGTCACCACGGTGCCGTCAGCCAACGTCTGCGTGATCGAACCACCGGGCAGCGGAATGAACGTATCGGCATTCGCCGCACCGACGGAGAAGAAGCCCATGGTCGCGGCAGCAGCGGCACCGACTGCCGCCAGACGCACACCGTTCTTACGGTTGATGATCATTGTTCCCTCTCAGGGATAGAAACCTCGCACACGCGAGAAAGTGGGTGGGAAGAACTGCGAAAGAGACCGAAATCAGCCGATGCTGAACGGCGCACCGTACAGAACGGTCTTCGAGTAGTCGTTACCCACGATCTCCACGACCGAGTACGACCGAGCCTGCGCGAATCCACCGCACTTCTGAACCTGCAGCTCCGCATCCTGGTACTGCAGCGCGTACACGCCGTCCTTCTTGATGTCCTTCGCCGCGATCGGCACGTACTTGACCTCACCCGAGTTCAACGGAACCGACAGCCCGAGGCTCGGCGTCAACGAAGACAGATCCGCAGAGAACGACGGGCTCGCCGACAGACCGGTGATGTCCACCTGGCAACCCACGATGTACCCGGTCGACACCCGCGAAACACCATGCGTCGTCGACGCATTCGTACCGTTGTAGGTACCCGCATTGTTCGTCGTGGCATTCGCGTCCGGAACCTCGGTGACCTCCTTGATGCCCTTGACATCAGCAGTCACAGTTCCCGACACCCACGCCACACGACCGGCGCCATTGGCAGCCAACGACGGCGACGACAGAGCGCTCTCCGCGGTACGCGTCACCGTCACATTCGGGCCGGCCTTCGAACCATCGGGCAGCGGGATGAAAGTATCCGCGCTCGCCGCACCAGTAGACATCAAACCGAGTGCAACAGCCGCAGCAGCACCCAGGCCTGCAATACGGGCGCCACGGCGCAGGCCGGACTTGCGGTTCTCGCTCATTCGTTCCCCTCATCAGGCGTAGCTGCTCCGACCTTCGGAGAAAGCCCAACCACCTAGTGACGGTCCAAAGTTAGAGCATTCGAGTCCGAAACGTAATATCCAGAAGGGCGCATTTACGTAAGCGTTACCGTACATAAAGGAGCGTTATTTGCGTGTAATAGCGCATCTTGAACGCCAAAAATCGGGGCGCGGGTATTCCCGCGCCCCGATTCCGGGGTATTTCCTACTTGTTTATGGAGAAGGCAATCAGCCGATGCTGAAAGGCTGTCCCCACAGGGTGACGTTGCTGCTCACGTTGTCGGTGCTGACCGCGACCTTGACGTAGCTGCGCGCCTGGGCGTAGCCGGCGCAGCCGCTCACGCCGAGGGTCGAGTCGGCCCAGGTGACCGAACCGGTCTTACCCGTGAACTTGTTGCCGCCGGAGTGCGACTCTCCGCCGTAGGCGTCCTTCTTCTCGAGGTCGAGAATGGTGACGTTCTTGGCCTGGCCGGGGCCCAGGGTGATGGCACCGTTGCTCTTGCCGGCCAACGGGCCGGACACAAGGTTGCCGCTCTCGTCATCGATGGTCATCTTGCTGCTGGCGCCGGCGTCACCCTTGGCGCCGAAGTCGACCTGGCAGGCGAGGATGTAACCGGGGGTGATGGTGGCACCCTTGGCGCCGGCACCGTCCAGCGTGACTGCGGCCTTGCCGTTGACCCAGACGTTGCGGTGCAACGGCGTCGAACCCATCGACGGCGAAATGTTCGCACTCTCGTCCGTCAGGTTCACCGTCACCACGGTGCCGTCAGCCAACGTCTGCGTGATCGAACCACCGGGCAGCGGAATGAACGTATCGGCATTCGCCGCACCGACGGAGAAGAAGCCCATGGTCGCGGCAGCAGCGGCACCGACTGCCGCCAGACGCACACCGTTCTTACGGTTGATGATCATTGTTCCCTCTCAGGGATAGAAACCTCGCACACGCGAGAAAGTGGGTGGGAAGAACTGCGAAAGAGACCGAAATCAGCCGATGCTGAACGGCGCACCGTACAGAACGGTCTTCGAGTAGTCGTTACCCACGATCTCCACGACCGAGTACGACCGAGCCTGCGCGAATCCACCGCACTTCTGAACCTGCAGCTCCGCATCCTGGTACTGCAGCGCGTACACGCCGTCCTTCTTGATGTCCTTCGCCGCGATCGGCACGTACTTGACCTCACCCGAGTTCAACGGAACCGACAGCCCGAGGCTCGGCGTCAACGAAGACAGATCCGCAGAGAACGACGGGCTCGCCGACAGACCGGTGATGTCCACCTGGCAACCCACGATGTACCCGGTCGACACCCGCGAAACACCATGCGTCGTCGACGCATTCGTACCGTTGTAGGTACCCGCATTGTTCGTCGTGGCATTCGCGTCCGGAACCTCGGTGACCTCCTTGATGCCCTTGACATCAGCAGTCACAGTTCCCGACACCCACGCCACACGACCGGCGCCATTGGCAGCCAACGACGGCGACGACAGAGCGCTCTCCGCGGTACGCGTCACCGTCACATTCGGGCCGGCCTTCGAACCATCGGGCAGCGGGATGAAAGTATCCGCGCTCGCCGCACCAGTAGACATCAAACCGAGTGCAACAGCCGCAGCAGCACCCAGGCCTGCAATACGGGCGCCACGGCGCAGGCCGGACTTGCGGTTCTCGCTCATTCGTTCCCCTCATCAGGATTCGTGCAGGTTCCCAGCCCCGACGATCGAAGCTGAGGAGTGGTCCATTTCGGGCCCAGCGCAGTATTCGGAGCAAAGGTGTCCGCAGCGTTAACTACAGAAGTCCAGTTGCCCGAATTTCGACGCTAGAGACACACCTCACAAGGAGGCCGTCCGGGCGACGACGTGGCACCACGCCCCGCCCTCCATCTTCGTACTGACTCGTCAGGGACATTAACCTGCGCTAAGAACCTGAGCAACGTGATCAGCTCGTGACGCAATTGTGATGTGCCTCACAAAGTTGAAAACGAAACGTTACCTACGGGTAGCCCCGCTTTGGAATCGCGTGAATGAAAGCGGTCGTACCAGTGACTTTCCGAGCGCGAGTTTTTCCGTTACTGCAGACAACACTTAGATTCATCCAGATTTCAATCACGCATTCACCCATGGTGGGGAGGAACCTGACGCCGAAGCCACTCCTCGGACTCGTGGCGTCTGTCCACATACTGAGACGCCTCGTCGGGTTCGCGTTCGTCCGCGGTGGTGTCGGGGAAGACGTCCCCGAAGATGCGCTCGAGCCGGGCCCTGTCGATCGGGGCCCGGCTCGGAACTGCCTGCTCGTCGGGCTCGCTGTGCGAACCCGGCTCGTCGGAACGAGAAATCGTCTCAGCCTTCCAGACCGGACAATTCGGAAATCACGTGTGTCGCGAGCGGCGTCAGGGTGGCCATGCCGTCCCGGACCGCGGCGCGGGAGGACGCGAGGTTGACCACGAGTGTGCTGCCGGACACACCGGCGAGCCCGCGGGAGAGGCCGGCATCCAGTGAACCGGCGGCGAGACCCGAAGACCGGAGGGCCTCCGAAATTCCCGGAATCTCGCGGTCGAGGACCTCGGCGGTGACGTCGGGGGCGACGTCGCGCGGCGACACCCCGGTGCCGCCCACGGAGACGACGAGGTCGACGCCGCCGATGACGGCGGTGTTGAGCGCGTTGCGGATCTCCACCTCGTCGGCCGCCACCGCGACGATGGCGTCGACGATGAAGCCGGCCTCGTTCAGCAGTTCCGTCACGAGAGGCCCGATGGAGTCCTTGCCGTCACCGTGAGCGGTGCGGTCGTCGACGATTACCACCAGCGCGCGGCCGGCCAGCGAGGCTTCGATGTCCATGGTCCCTACCGTAGTGGCCCCGTTCAGAACGGACTCGACCTGCCCGAGAATCCCGGTGTTCATCAGCGGCCGCCCTGTTCGGCGGTTCCGAGCGTGACGTCGACGGTCTTGGAATTCGATCCGTTCCCGTCGGTGTAAGTGATGGACACGTTGTCTCCCGGTGCGTGTGAACGGATGGCGGCGATGAGCGCGTCGCCGCTGGTGATGACCCGGTCGTCGACCTTGGTGATCACCGACCCCTTCGGAATTCCCGCCTTCTCCGCCGGACTGCCCGACGTGACCTCGACGACGGTGGCACCGTTGGCGGCGTCCTGCGACGGGACCTGGATCCCGATGACGGCCTGGGTGGCCGTGCCCGTCTTGACCAACTCGTCCGCGATGCGCCGGGCCTGGTCGACCGGGATCGCGAAGCCGAGACCGATGGAGCCGCTCTGCTCGCCCCCGCCGGAACCGCCGATGCTCGCGATGGCGGTGTTGATGCCGATCAGCTGACCGTCCATGTTGACGAGGGCGCCGCCGGAGTTGCCCGGGTTGATCGCCGCATCCGTCTGCAGGGCGTCGATGACGGTGTTCTGGTTGCCGGACTCACCGCTGGTGGATACCGGGCGGTTGAGCGCCGAGATGATGCCCTCGGTGACGGTGCCGGCGAGACCGAGAGGCGAACCGATCGCGACGACCTGCTGTCCGACCTGCACGTTGCCCGAAGTGCCCAGCTCGATCGGCGTGAGGTCCGTCTTGCCGTCCACCTTGATGACCGCGAGGTCGGATACCGGGTCGGCGCCGACCAGCTTGGCGTCGGTCCTACTGCCGTCCGAGAAGGCGACCGTCAGCTTGCCGCCCTTGGCGGCCGCGCCCGCGACGTGATTGTTGGTGAGGATCATGCCGTCGGACGAGATGACGATGCCGGATCCCTCGCCACCCGAACCGCCTGCCGTCGCCACCTCGATCTGCACGACGCTCGGGACCACCTTGTTCGCGACCGCCTGCACCGACCCCGCCGGTGCATTCGCGGCCGGGGTCGCGGTGTTGTTCTTGGGGGCGTCGAGGGAGTTGGTCACCGCGGCGCCGCCGCCGTTTCGATCCGTTGCCAGGGAGCCCACGACGCCGCCGATGCCGCCGCTCACGAGAGCGAGCGCCACAGCGCCCACCACGATCGCCGTGCGCGCGGGACGCTTGGTCACCGTCGCCGTCGATCCCGCCCCTGCCTGGCCGGGCCCCTGCAGGCCGGGGAACGGCCCCTGAGGCGCCCCGGGCTGCCCGGCCGCGTGCTGGGCACCCGGATGCCCCGGAGCGCCGTGCTGGGGCTGCCCGAACTGCTGGGTGGGCTGGTGCGGCGCACCGTACGGGTTGCCCTGGGGGTACCCGGCGCCGTAGGCCTGCTGACCCGCCGGACCGCCCGCCGGGTTGTGCGGAGTGGTCGGGAACTGCTCGGTCGGGTGGTACCCCGGCGTCGGCGGCTGCGGCTGCGGGTGGGCCGGCTGGTCGGGGCGCCCGCCCCGGTCGCCACCGGCGTTCTCGCGGCTGTCGCCGTCGTGGCTGTTTCGATCCTCGGTCATCGCATCACTTCCATCTCCCGCGACCACCCGCAGGGGCAGTCGCACCGTCTCTGTCTACGAGAGTGCCCGGTGGGACTGAGAAGGTCCTGAGACCGGCCTTTGAGTTAGCCGAGACCTCGAGCTTCGAGCCTATTCCGCTTCGGGTTCACCCGGAAGGACGATGCGGATGAGCGCACCGCCCCGTTCGGAGACGTCCACCGCGATCGTGCCGCCGTGCTTGACCACCACCTGCCGGACGATCGCCAGCCCCAGCCCGGAGCCGGGCATCGAGCGCGACGCCGTGGACCGGTAGAAGCGGTCGAACACCAGCTCCCGATCCTCCTCCGGAATACCCGGGCCCGCGTCGTCGACCGTCAGCTCGAGAAGTCCGTCGCCTGCCGGTCGCATCGCCACCCGTACCTGCTCACCGGTGGGACTCCACTTCGCCGCGTTGTCGAGCACGTTGAGCACCGCCCGCGACAATCCCGCGTGGTCGCCGTAGACGAACCAGGGAACGGTGACGGCGGTGAAGTCGATCTCGTTACGCCGGCGGCGTGCCCGCTCGAGGCTCCGCTCCACCACTTCGCTGAGATCGACTCTCTCGAAGATGGTTTCCGGTGCGTCCTCACGGGCGAGGTCGACGAGGTCGCCCACCAGCTGCGAGAGTTCCTCGATCTGCGCCACCACGTCGGTGCGCAGTTCGGCCATGTCCTCGTCCGGAATATGCGGCGCGCCAGGACGACTCGACGCGATCAGCAACTCCATGTTGGTGCGCAACGAGGTGAGCGGCGTCCGCAGTTCGTGTCCGGCGTCGGCGACGAGCCGGCTCTGCCGCTCCCGCGATTCCGCGAGCGCCCTCAGCATCGTGTTGAAACTCTCGGTGAGCCGGGCGAGTTCGTCGTTGCCCGTCACCGGCATCGGCGTCAGATCGTCGGTCCGGGCCACCCGTTCCGTGGCGGCGGTGAGCCGGGCGATCGGACGCAGACCGGTGCGCCCCACCGTCGTTCCGGCGGCGGCCGCGAGGACCACCCCGCACCCGCCGACGATGAACAGGACCCAGGCCAGCCGGTCGAGCACCGCCCCCGTCGGCGCCAGCCGCTGGGCGATCACCAGCGTGCTGCCGTCCTGGGTGCGCTCGGCCAGCACCCGCTGGTTGTCCGCGGTGCGCAGGGACGTTTCCTGCTCGCCGCGCGCCACCGACAACTCCGGCTCGCCGATCGGCACATTGGAACCCGGTGGCGTGTACGTGTCGAGGTCCGGAAAGACCAGCGCCACACTGATGTCCGTCGTGTACAGCGTCGCGCCCGCGATGTAGCGCGGATCGAACGTCACGAGGTTGCTGTCGATCAGCGCCGACGCGCGGTTGCGCAACTGGTTGTCGACATCGGCGTACAGGGCCCGCGACACCACTGCGTACGCTGCGATCGCCATCACCGCCACCGCGATGGCCACCACGGACGCGGCGAGCAGCGTCACCCGCCACCGCAACGAGACCGACCGCGTCAACGGCATCGGAGGCCGCATCTCGGGCGGTAACGGGATCGGTCCTGTGGGGTGCCGCGAAATAGGGTGCGTGTCGTGCTTCGCCGACCCCGACTTGGGGGCAGTTCTGTGGAACGGAACAGCCATCACGGAGGAGTCTCCCGCAGCACGTAGCCGACCCCGCGGACGGTGTGCAGCAGGCGGGCTTCTCCGTCCGCCTCCGTCTTGCGGCGCAGATACCCGACGTAGACCTCGAGCGCGTTGCCGGACGTCGGGAAGTCGTAACCCCACACCTCCTCGAGGATGCGGCCACGGGTCAGCACCCGGCGTGGGTTTGCCATCAGCATCTCGAGGAGCGAGAACTCGGTGCGGGTGAGGCTGATGGACCGCTCGCCACGCGTCACCTCGCGGGTGACCGGATCGAGCGTGAGGTCCTCGAACGTCATCTTCTCCGAATCGATGCCCGGCTCCGGCGCGGCGCGGCGCAGCAGCGCACGCAACCGGGCCAGCAACTCCTCGAGGGCGAACGGTTTCGGCAGGTAGTCGTCGGCTCCGGCGTCCAGGCCCGACACCCGCTCCGACACGGAGTCGCGCGCGGTCAAGACGAGAATCGGCAGGTCGTCGCCGGTGCTCCGCAACCGGCGGCACACCTCGAGACCGTCCAGACGCGGCATCATCACATCGAGCACGAGCGCGTCGGGGCGCGCGTTCGCGACCTTCTCGAGAGCATCGATACCGTCGACGGCCAGTTCCACCGAGTACCCGTTGAAGCTGAGAGACCGCCGTAAGGACTCCCTCACGGCGCGATCGTCGTCGACCACCAGAATGCGCATACCCGACAGTTTGGCCCGATCAACTGAGATATGTCTGAGAAGGGGACCTCGACACGAGATGGCGCCCGTCACTCGAGGACGCGCGGACCCGGCAGCCCCCAGTTCCGCCACAACGCCACCAACCGCAGCGCGGATGCGAACACCGTCCCCACCACCAGCGCCACATCGGTACCCGAACCCCACTCGCTGACCGCGACGACCAGCGCCGAACCGAGCAGCGCCGGCACCGCGTAGAAGTCCCGCTGCAGCAGCAACGGGACCTCGTTCACCAGCACGTCGCGCAGGATGCCGCCGCCGATCGCCGCGGTGCCGCCGATGAGGCACGACGCCAGCGGACTCGCCCCGTGGTCGAGGGCGATCACCGCGCCCGTGCTCGCGAACAGCCCCATCCCCAGGGCGTCCAGCACCAGGATCTCCCGGCGGAGCCGCCCGACAGTCGAATGCAGGAAGAACACCAGCAACGACATCACGAACGACGTGCCGAGGTTCGGCCAGCTACCCAGCGACGTCGGCGGATGGATGCCCAGCAGGACGTCGCGGACGATGCCGCCACCGAGAGCGGTGAACACACCGACCACGCAGACACCGAAGATGTCGAGGCGCTTCGTCACCCCCACCAGGGCGCCCGACGCCGCGAACACCGCGATGCCCACCAGTTCCAGGATGTACAGCAGCACCCGCCAAGGTTCGCATGTGGCGTGTCACTTCCCGGCCGGGTCCACCAATCCCAGCTTCACGGCCTTCGACCCGTGAGTACTTGTTAACCGCGGGCGGTTAACAAGTACTCACGGGCGCTTGCGCACTCCGTACCGGCGCTCGAACTTCTCGACGCGGCCCGCGGTGTCCATCACGCGCTGCGCACCGGTCCAGAACGGGTGCGATTCGCTGGTCACGTCCACGACCACCAGTGGATGGGAATTACCGTCCTCCCACACGGCGGTGCGGTCGCTGGTCAGCGTCGACCGCGTGAGGAACGTGGTTCCGGTGCTCGCGTCCTGGAACACCACGGGGTGGTAGTCGGGATGGATTCCTGGTTTCATTCGTGTCCCTCTCTCGATTCGGGTTCTGCATAGGGTGATTCGCTGCTCTCGCAGGGATCTTCGTGGAACTGCCCGAACGGGTCGGGCCACGACTGCCATCCGGCTTCGTCCGCGAGTTCGTCGTCGGTGACGAGCGCCCACTGCAGGGTGCGGTCGATCTCGGTGGGGTCGGCGGCATGCACCAGCACCACCATCGACGTGTGCCGGTCGCCGAAGCGTTCGTCCCAGCACAGCGCTGCCATCGCACGACGCGCGACCCCGACCTGTTCCTGTTCCTCCGGGGTCATGGCGGCCAGCCAGCGGTCGGCGCTCGCCACCCGCAGTCCCCCACCGGCCGACTCGAGCCACAGCGCCTCGTCCGGCTGCGTCGCGACCCACACGCGTCCGCGCGAGGTGACGACGCCGTCGAGGAGCACGTCGACGGCCTCGTGCAGCCGCTCCGGATGGAACGGCCGGGTAGCGGTGAACTCGACGAGCATCACGCCGCAGTCGTGGGACAGCGGCGGCTGTCCGCGCAGCAGCGGTGAGTGGGCGTGGGACGGCTCACCGCGTCGCGCGCCGGCCGGGATGTCGAGGAGCAGTCGCTCGACGTCGAGGGTGTCCCCGCCCCAGCTGATCGGTGCGCCCGGTGCGAGCCGGGCCAGGACGGCGTGGAGCCGCGCCTGCTGCCAGCCGTCGCCGGCGCTGCCCGCCACCACGAGGGCGTCGGCGAAGTCCACCTGCCCGACCGCGACCTGCGCCACGGTGCGGTCGTCGTCCAGCGCGTCGTCGCCGGTTGCATCGGCCAGCCACGATCCCGCGTCGAGGCAGGTGACGACGCCGTCGACGCGCACGTCCCGCGACGCCGGACCGTCGATCTGCCCGACCACACCGGACACCGACACGTGCTCGACCGCCCAGCAGACGGCCTCGGGTTCGAGCCTGCGGTCGAGGTGCAGCACGATGCGCTGCACCGAACTGCGGGTGTGCAGGCGGCGGATCAGCGGCAGGAGGTCCTGACGCAGCGTGCAGGAGATGCAGCCGTGTGCCAGTTCGAGGATGTGGAGGCGCTCGCGCGGCGCCCCTGACTCCAGCGTGGTGACGGTGCGGCGCACGACGCCTTCGTGCAGGAGGTCGAGGTCGTGATGCACGACGACGGTGCCGTCGCGGAGCAGCGAGCGCGCCGCGTCCTCGGTGGGGCCGTTCCAGCCGGATACCAGGATCAGTGGCGTCCGGCCGTCGAGTATCTCGTTCACGAGCACCCTTTCGATAACGATTGTCATTACGTTGACGGAACGCTACATTGGAAACCCGCCGTTGTCGAAAATGATTGTCATCACCCTCTCGTCGAGTTGTCGCGAGAGGCAGAGAGGAACGCCCATGTCGGCGCACTGCCAGGTGACCGGACGCCAGCCAGGATTCGGCAAGTCCGTGTCGCACTCCCACAAGCGCACCAACCGGCGCTGGGATCCGAACATCCAGAAGAAGACGTATCTCCTACCCAGCGAGGGCAGGCGGATCACCCTCACGCTCTCCGCGAAGGGCATCAAGACCATCGACCGGGACGGCATCGACGCCGTCGTCGCCCGGATCCGGGCCCGCGGGGAGAAGATCTGATGGCCGCCCGCAACGAGATCCGCCCGATCGTGAAACTGAAGTCGACGGCGGGCACCGGATACACGTACGTGACCCGCAAGAACCGCCGCAACGACCCGGACCGTCTGGTGATGAAGAAGTACGACCCGGTCGTGCGGAAGCACGTCGATTTCCGAGAAGAGAAGTAGAAGACACCGCCCATGGCAAAGAAGTCGAAGATCGCGAAGAACGAGCAGCGCAAGATCGTCGTGGCGCGCTGGGCCGAGCGCCGCGCGGAGCTGAAGGAGACCATCCGCCGCCCGTCGAGCAGCGAAGACGAGCGCGCGGAGGCCCGGGCGGCACTGCAGCGTCTGCCCCGCGACGCGAGTCCGGTACGATTGCGCAATCGAGACGCTGCGGATGGACGTCCGCGCGGCCACCTGAGGAAGTTCGGGCTCTCTCGCGTGCGTGTTCGCGAGATGGCGCACCGCGGGGAGCTGCCAGGCGTCCACAAGTCGAGCTGGTAAAGGAAGAAGATGGCAGTCAAGAGAGCACCGTCGAAGAAGCCGCGTCCCGTCGAGGGCCGCAAGCCCAAGAAGAACCCGTTGTTCGCGGCCAAGATCGAGTACGTCGATTACAAGGACATCAACCTTCTGCGCACGTTCATCTCGGACCGCGGCAAGATCCGTAGCCGCCGCGTCACGGGCCTGACCCCGCAGCAGCAGCGTCAGGTTGCCGTCGCCGTGAAGAACGCTCGCGAGATGGCTCTGCTGCCCTTCACGAGCCGGTAACTCGCAAGGCACCGAAAAGGCCGCGTAATCCTCGGATTACGCGGCCTTTCGTCATTTCGGTCAGCCGAGCGCGGCCTGCATGTCGGTGATCTCCTTCTGCTGCGCGGTCACGATGTCGGCGGCCATCTGCTTCGCCTCCGGGTTCTCACCGTCGGCGAGTTCGGCATTCGCCATCTCGATCGCGCCCTTGTGGTGCTCGATCATCATGACCAGCCATTGCCGGTCGAATTCGGTGCCCGACAGTGCCGTCAGGGCACCCATCCGATCGGCCGACATCACGCCGTCGCCGTGGTCCGTGCTGCTGTGGTCCATGCCGGACATGTCGGACGCCGGAACCGGTTGTCCCCACTGCTGGAGCCAGTCGGTCATCCGGTCCATCTCCGGTTGCTGCGCCGCCTCGATCGCGGCGGCGAGAGTGACCACATCGGTGTTCTCGGTGCGGCCGACGACCAGGTCGGCCATCTCCACCGCCTGCGCGTGGTGCGGGTACATCCCGTTCAGGAACGCGATGTCGGCGTCGTTGAACCGTGCCTGCGAGTGGGCCACCGACGTCGTGGTCGTCGTCGAGGTGCCGGCCGAGTCGGTGCCGCACCCGGTCAGGACCAGAGCGGCGGCCGCCGCGGCGGAGATCAGGGCTGTGGTGGTGGTACGCATGAGGAACTCCTCGGGATCAATTCGGAAGTTTGACAGTCGGATCCGCCGGGGCACACGCCCCGGGCCCCCTGTCACACCCGCAGAATCGAGAGTTCCGCCAACGACAACACCGTCCACGGCGGTGGGCCACGACCCGACTGCACACGGTCGGCGCTCACCCGCGACCGTCGCGCCGCGGGATCCGCGGAGTGCCTCCACAGCAGCATCGCCGACGTCAGCGCGGCGATCACTACGATCACACCGGCACACTGGTGGCCGGTGAGATGGACTTGCCCGCAACCGTCCCCGCCGCATCCGTGGGGGTCCTCGTCGTGAGTCGCGGTGGCCGAGGGTTGTTCATGCACCGCGGCGATCGCGGTCGGCGCGATCAGGCTGTGCATGAGGAGCACCCCGGCGGCGACGGCGATCAGCAGCGCGGCACGCGCCACGACTGTGCGCCTCCGCCCGGTTGCCGTCTCCACAGCCCCACTGTAACCGGACATACCCGGCGGGGGTACCCAGGTGAGTGGCGATGCGTGCCCGAGGACACTGTGCCACTCACGTGCCCGGCGTCCCTCAGGTGAGCGGCAAAGTGTGCCCCGGCACGCTTTCGCACTCACATGGGGGTGTGCGCGAGGATCTCCAGGCCCTGCTGCTCGAGTCCGCCGATCGTGTCGGTGAGGATGACGAGCCCGCGGTCGTTCGCCCGGTCGAGCACGACGGTGCACTGGAAGCCGCCCGTCGCGCCGCCGTGCAGGGTGTAGTCCCGGCCTTCGAACGGGACGATCGACCACGTCAGCGCCCGGTAGCTGTCGCCGACCCACCGCGGGTCCATGGCCGTGCCGCCCGGGACCGTTCCGTCGAGCAGAGCCCGGACGTACGTCGACATGTCGTTCGCCGTGGACCGCAATCCACCGGCCGGCGCGTACGCGTCCAGCGGCCACGGGTCCTGCGACCGGTGCAGGACGTCGAATCCGCGAGTGACGTTCGCGGGCAGGTCGGCGGCGGTGAGCGGCATCCACGACTGCGACAGTCCGAGCGGGACGAGCATGCGATCGCGGAGCAGCGACGGGTAGTCGGTGTGCGCGGCCGCGGCCAGCGCCTGGCCGAGCAGCGCGAAGCCGACGGTCGAGTAGGAGTAGCTGCCGCGGGTCGTGAGCGGCGCCGACCGCAGTTGCTGCAGCAAGGTGTCCCGGTCGTAGGTGAACGGATTGGACGCGACAACCCAGTGCCCCACGGCGACCACGGTGTCGGTGCTCATCGGGAACTGCGCCAGCCCGGACGTGTGGGACGCCAACTCGAGTAGTGTCACGTCGCCGACCGGCGAGCCCTGTAGCGGCAGCACGTCCGCGACCTTCGTGTCCTCCCGCACCTCACCCCGGGCGACGGCGTCGACGAACAGTGCCGCGGTGAACGTCTTGGTGACGGAACCGATCTCGTAGTCGGTGTCCTCGGTGGCCCCGAAGTTCGCGAATCGGGTGCCGGAGGCATCGATGTACGCGACGCTCGCGTTCTCGCGGTAGCTGCGTCCGAGGACCTGCCCGGCGAGCGCGATCAGAGCCGGATCCCCGCTCGACGGCGGGGCCAGCGCCGACGCCACGGGAGCGGCGCCCCAGGCGAGGGTCCACGCACAGAACAGCGCGCAGAGAACGGTCGTACGACGCAGCATTTCGACTCCTCGGGCGCGACGGAACGCGCACACAGACGATGCCCCCGACCGGAGGCTATTGTCACCCACCCGAACGCCTGGCACTAGACTTCGGAAGGTTTGCCGACAGGAGGCTTACCTGTCGAGGAGGTGCCCCGCAGCGTGTCGGGAGTGGTTGCGGGATTCACCGTCATATTCGTGATCATCGCGATCGGCTACATTCTCGGCCGACGCGGGACGCTGGGTGCGGAGGGCGAATCCGTCCTGGGCAGGCTGGTGTTCTTCGTCGCCACACCGGCGCTGCTGTTCGATTCGCTCGCATCGTCCGACCTCTCCGTGATCTTCTCGCCCACTCTGGCCGTCGCGGCTGCCACTGCATTGACGGTCGGCGCACTGTACATGGTCGTCGCGAAGCTGTGGCTACACAGGTCCCTTCCGGAACTAACGATCGGCGCGCTGTCGTCGTCGTATGTGAACTCCGCGAATCTGGGCATTCCCATCGCGGTCTTCGTCCTCGGCGACGCCTCGTTCGTGGCGCCGCTGCTGCTGTTCCAGATCATCGCGTACTCCCCCATCGCGCTCACCATCCTCGACGTCACCACGCTCCGGCGGGGCGCGTCGCGACTCGATACGATCACCGCGCCGTTCAAGAACCCGATCGTCGTCGCGGGCGCGGCGGGACTGTTGATCGCCCTACTCGGCTGGACACCGCCGGAAGCCCTGATGCAGCCGTTCCGGCTCATCGGTGGCGCGTCCGTACCGGGTGCGCTGCTCGCGTTCGGCATCTCGCTGTACGGGGTGCGGGTGCTGGAGAAGGGGACGAGTCCGCGTCGCGACGTCGCACTGGCGTCGGTACTCAAGATCGTCGTGCAACCGGTGCTGGCCTATGTGATGGCGCGCTATCTGCTCGGGCTGGGCGGCCACGAACTGTTCGCCATCGTGGTGGTGGCAACGCTGCCGACGGCGCAGAACGTCTTCGTCTACGCCAGCCGGTACGGGGTGGGAACGGTGATGGCCCGGGACACCGCATTCGTCACGACTCTGGCGGCGATTCCGGGGATTGCGCTGGTCTCCGGCCTGCTCGCGGGATGAGGTTACCGTGGCTTATGCGCGTAATCGCCCTCGCAGTGCTGGCCTGCCTCGCCGTCGCCGGATGCGGGTCCGGTTCGAGCACCGACGAACCGACGATTCCCCCGGAGATCGCGTCCGCAGTGGATCCCAGCCCGACCAATCCGTCGTCGGGGATGCCCATTCCCTCCGAAGTGCCCGGGGAGGACTTCGGCACCGTCTTCGAACCGCGTCCCGACATCGTCCGGGCGAATCCGACCCCGTTCGAGTCGTGGTCCCGCGCGGACGGAAACAAGGTGGCGATCCACTTCGTCACCGGAACCCCGGAGTGTTACGGCGCCGACGCGACGGTCACCGAGACCGACACCACCGTCACGATCTCGCTGCGCACCGGCACGCTCCCGGAGGCGGCCGACAAGATGTGCATCCTCGTCGCCGTGTTCGGCACCCTCGAGGTCCAGTTGCAGGGGCCGCTCGGAAATCGTCAGGTGATCAACGGTTGACCTGGTGAAGCACTGGTTCCTCAACGTCTGCATCGCCACTGCTCTCCTCCAGGCCGTCTATCACGCTGTCCGCGTTCTCGTCTCCTACCGCGTCCTCGCTCTCGGCGGCGACGCCGTGACGATCGGTGTCGTCACCGCGCTGTTCTCGCTGGCGCCGCTGCTCGTGGCCGTCCGGATCGGACGCGCCGTGGACCGCCGGCATGCGGCCGCGGTTCTGCGGACGGGTGTGCTGCTGACTTCCCTCGGCGTCCTGGTGATCGCCGTCAGCGGCGACCTGATCGTCCTCGGACTCGGGAACGTGATCCTCGGTTTCGGGCAGATCCTCGTGACCGTCGCCGGGCAGGGCTTCATCACGCTCCTCTCCCCGCCGGGTGAACTGGACCGCGGTTTCGCCGGATTGACGCTGGGCGTGTCGATCGGCCAGGCCGTCGGGGTACCGCTGGTCGGCGTGATCGCGGCCGGAAGCTCGGACGGCGGCGTCGTCGAGACCACCCTGGCGTTGACGGTGATGGGTGTGGTGGCGCTGGCCGCGGTCCCGTTCGCCTGGCCGATTCGCGAACGCCCGCAGCCGGCGGGACCACCGACGCCCGGCGACCGTCAGTCCGTGTTCAGCATGATCTCGACGACGGGGATGCGACCGGCCGTGTTCAGCAGCCTGATCGTGCTGGCGTCGGTCGACGTCGTCGTCGCGTACCTCCCCGTCCTCGGGCACGAGTTCGGTTTCAGCGTTCTCCTGGTGACGTTGCTGCTGACCGCGCGCACCGCGGCGTCGATCGTGTCGCGCGCCTTCCTGCCGTGGCTGCTCACTTGGGTGCCGCGGTCGAAACTGCTGGTCTCCGCGACGCTGTGCTCGGCGCTGCCCACCGCCCTGCTGCCGTTCGTCCCCCACCCCGCTGTGATGGCGCTGCTGCTCGTCGTCGCCGGATTCTTCTGGGGCATCGGCCAACCCCTGACCATGACGTGGGTGGCCGGGCTCGTCACCGCCGCCAACCGGGCCGCCGCGTTGTCGCTGCGACTGACCGGCAACCGACTCGGGCAGGTGCTGATTCCGCTGGCCGCGGGCGCCGCGGCAGGCGTCGCGGGGACGTCGTCGATCTTCGTGATCACCGGCGGTCTCCTCGGCACCGCGGCGGTGTCGACGTGGCGAGCTGTGAGTACTTCTTAACCGCCGGCGGTTAACAAGTACTCACGGGTGCCGAAACGTCGCGTCCACCGACACACGACGCTCCACTTCGTCGGATGTGGCGTGCGTCTCTCATCGACACACTGGTTCCCAGTCACGCGTTTGTCAGATCAGGGGTCAGGAGCCACACGATGAGCTATACCGGTGTCATTCCGAGCACGACCGACACACCCCGTCCACGCCCGGACGAGGCCGCCGTGTCGAGCGCGGTCCTGGCGTCCGGAGGTACCACCCCGCGGCTGCGTTTCGTCGACTCCGCGGACGCACAGCCCGAGCCGGCCGCCGTCATGGTGTGGCCGCAGGGCACCCCGCTGCTCGCGGAACTGGTCGCGTTGTTCGCCGACCTCGGGTTGCAGGTGGCGTCCCACGAACAGCTGCCCGAAGGCGAGCCCGGCGGCCCGCTGGTCCACCGTTTCGACTTCAGCACCGGCGACTTCGCCTGGGATGCCGCAACTCCCGGACTGCTCTCCGACGCGTTCGAGGCCGCGGCCGCCGGACATCTGGAGGTCGACGGTTTCACCCGCCTCGTCGCCGCCGCGAACCTGACGTGGACGGATGCCGTCCTGGTCCGGGCGGCGTGCCGGTACCTCCGGCAGGTGGGACTGGGGCTGTCGGAACCCAACATCGTCGCGATCCTGTTGCGGCACAGCGATTTCGTGCGCGGATTCCGCAACCTGTTCACCGCCCGCTTCGATCCCGCCCTCGCCGGCTCCGATCGTGAGAGCGCCGCGACGGACGCCGAGCGGGTGCTGCTCGCCGCGATCGACCGGACCGCGACGATGGACGAGGACCGGCTGCTCCGCGGACTGCTGTCGTTCACCTCGGCGGTGTTGCGCACCAACTGGTTCCGCCACGACCGCACGATCAGCGCCGCCCCCGCGGCCTTCAAGATCGACCCGTCGCTGTTGTCACTGTCCGCGGTCGTGACGCCGTACCGTGAGATCTTCGTGCACTCGCCGATCGTCGAGGGCAGCCACGTCCGCAGCGGCCCGGTGTCCCGCGGCGGCCTGCGCTGGTCGGACCGCAAGGACGACTTCCGCACCGAGGTCCTGGGTCTGATGAAGACGCAGCACGTGAAGAACTCGCTGATCGTCCCGATGGGCGCGAAGGGCGCGTTCGTGGTGCGCACCGAGACGACCCCGGACGCGGTCCGCGCGGCGTACACGAGTTTCATCGACGGACTGCTCGACGTCACCGACGACATCGTCGACGGCGAGGTCGTGCATCCCCGCGACACGGTGATCTACGACGAGTCCGACCCGTATCTGGTGGTGGCGGCCGACAAGGGCACGGCCCGGTTCTCGGATCTGGCCAACAGCATCGCGACGCGACGCGGGTTCTGGCTGGGTGACGCGTTCGCGTCCGGCGGGTCCGCCGGCTACGACCACAAGGCGATGGGCATCACGGCGCGCGGCGGATGGGTGTCGGTGCGCAGGCATTTCGCGGAGATGGGCAAGAACGTCGACACGGACGCGTTCACCGTGGTTGGCATCGGCGACATGTCCGGGGACGTGTTCGGCAACGGCATGCTGCTCAGCCGTGCCATCCGGTTGGTCGGCGCGTTCGACCACCGGCACATCTTCCTCGATCCCGAACCCGATTCGGAGGCGTCCTACCGCGAGCGCGAGCGCCTCGCAGCGGTGCCCGGCAGCAGCTGGGACGATTACGACCGCAGCCTCGTCTCGGCGGGTGGCGGTGTGTGGCCGCGGACGGCGAAGAAGATCCCGCTGTCGCCGCAGGTGCGTGAACGTCTCGGCGTGACCGCGACCGAACTCCCCCCGCACGAGGTGGTGAAGGCCCTGCTCACCGCGGACGTAGACCTGTTGTGGAACGGCGGAATCGGCACGTACGTGAAGGCGTCTGCCGAAGTCCACGCGGACGCCGCCGACCCGGCCAACGACGCCGTCCGGGTGGAGGCAAGCGACGTGCGCGCCGCGGTGATCGGCGAGGGCGGCAATCTCGGTCTCACCCAGCGCGCCCGCATCGAGTACGCGCTGAACGGCGGCCGGATCAACGCCGACTTCATCGACAACGCCACCGGCGTCGCGACGTCGGATCGGGAGGTGAACCTGAAGGTCGCGTTGGACGCCGCCGTCGCGGCGGGTGAGCTCCCCGCGGCGGAACGGAACACGCTGCTCGCCCGGGTTCAGGACGAGATCGGCGAATCGGTGCTCGCCGACGCCGCCGCCCAGACCCTCGCCATCAGCCTCGCCGAGGTCCACGCCCCGTTCCTGCTCGGACGCCACGAGCGGCTGATCGAGAACCTCGAGCGGGACGCCGGGATCAGCCGGGCGGCGGAGGTCCTGCCGTCGGCGGCGGAACTGTCGGCGCGCCACCGCGCGGGCCAGGGACTGGTGCGGCCGGAGATCGCCGTTCTGCTCGCGCAGTCGAAGAACCTCGTCGTCACCGAACTGCTCGCCTCCCCCGTGCTCGACTTCGCGGTGTTCGACGGTGTGCTCGCCGACTACTTCCCGGCCCCCATCCGCGAACGCGTCCCCCGTCAGATCAGCGGTCACCGGCTCGCCAGGGAGATCGTGGCAGTCATCGTGGCGGGCGACATGATCGACCGTGTCGGACCGGGCCTGATCCACCGACTGGAGGAGCGGCTCGGCGTCGGCACCCCCGAGATCACCGTCGCGTACGCGGTGGTGCGGCAGGTGTTCGACATCGATCGGCTGTGGAACGAGGTCCTCACGCTGCCCGGCGCATCGCACCGGACCCGGCTGAACCTGCACTTCGGCATCCAGGACCTGATCGAGCGCACCACGTCGTGGCTGCTGCGGCACCGCACCACGGGCACGGATGCGCAGGAGTTGATCGAGCGTTTCGCGAAGCCGGTCCAGGAACTCGCGGCCGCGCTGCCCCACCTCACCGGCGCACCGGCCCAGGACCTGGGCACGCTGCGGATCCTGGCGCAGGCCTTCGCCCTGGAGACCACCGCGCAGTCGCTGGACGTGCCGATCACCCAGGTGGCCGAGGCGTACCGCGAGTTCGGCCGCGTGGTGGGCCTCGACTGGCTGTCGGAACGGTTCTCCGTCGGCGAGACCGGGACCACCTACTGGGAGGCGATGGCGGGAGCCGTCCTCGTCGACAACCTCCAGGAGCACTGGCACGGCCTGATCGGGCTCGTCCTGCGCGGCGCCTCGCCCGCGACGACCGCCGCCGACGCCGTCACCCACTGGCTCACCGAACACACCACCGCCGCGGACCGCCTGGCACAGATGCTCGGCGAACTGCGCAGCCTCGACCGCGTGGACAACTCGAGCATCTGCGTCATCGACGCCGAACTGTCGCTCGCGCTGACCCGCTGCTGAACCCGAACCACCTTTCACGAACCGATCAGCACTTCAACCAAAGGAGCTCGAAAGTGCCTACTCTCCAACGTGATGTCGCCATCGTCGGCGCAGGCCCGTCCGGCCTGGCCGCAGCGACGGCGCTGCGTAAGGCGGGGTTGTCCGTCGCCGTCCTGGAGGCGCGCGACCGCGTCGGAGGCCGCACCTGGACCGACACCATCGACGGCGCGATGCTGGAGATCGGCGGTCAGTGGGTCTCCCCCGACCAGACGGCGCTGATCTCGCTGCTCGACGAACTCGGCCTGGAGACGTTCGACCGGTACCGCGAGGGCGAATCCGTCTACATCTCGGCCGCGGGCGACCGCACCCGCTACACCGGTGAGTCGTTCCCCGTCGACGAGACCACCCGCAAGGAGATGGACCGCCTGGTCCAGATCCTCGACGATCTCGCCGCGCAGATCGGGGCCGAGGAGCCGTGGGCGCATCCGCTGGCCCGTGAACTGGACACGATCTCGTTCAAGCACTGGCTGATCGAGCAGTCCGACGACGCCGAGGCTCGCGACAACATCGGCCTGTTCATCGCCGGCGGCATGCTGACCAAGCCCGCGCACTCGTTCTCCGCGCTGCAGGCGGTGCTGATGGCCGCGTCCGCCGGATCGTTCTCGCACCTGGTGGACGAGGACTTCATCCTCGACAAGCGGGTCATCGGCGGCATGCAGCAGGTGTCGATCCGGATGGCGGCCGCCCTCGGCGACGACGTCGTCCTGAACGCCCCCGTGCGTACCGTCCGGTGGAGCGAGGACGGCGCAGTCGTGCTGGCGGACGGGGACATTCGCGTGGAAGCGTCCCGCGTGATCCTCGCCGTCCCGCCGAACCTGTACTCCCGCATCTCGTACGACCCGCCGCTGCCGCGCCGCCAGCACCAGATGCACCAGCACCAGTCGCTGGGACTCGTCATCAAGGTGCACGCCGTGTACGAGACCCCGTTCTGGCGTGCGGACGGCCTGTCCGGCACCGGATTCGGCGCCTCCGAGGTCGTGCAGGAGGTGTACGACAACACCAACCACGAGGACACCCGCGGCACCCTTGTCGCGTTCGTGTCGGACGAGAAGGCCGACGCGATGTTCGCACTGAGCGAGGAAGAGCGCCGCGCCACCATCCTCGGCTCCCTCGCCCGCTACCTCGGGCCGAAGGCCGCCGAGCCGGTGGTGTACTACGAGTCCGACTGGGGCTCCGAGGAATGGACCCGGGGCGCGTACGCCGCGAGCTTCGACCTCGGTGGCCTGCACCGGTACGGCAAGGACACGCGGACGCCGGTCGGACCGTTCCACTTCTCCTGCTCGGACATCGCCGCCGAGGGCTACCAGCACGTGGACGGCGCCGTCCGGATGGGTCAGCGCACCGCCGCGGACATCGTCGCCCGCCTCGGAAAGTAGTCCCGTCCGGTCATCGCCCGGCAGTCACGACTGCCGGGCGATGATCGCGAGCAGCAGTTCGGCGCGCACGCGCGCCACGTCCAGCCGACAGTCGATCAGCGATTCGATCCGCGCCATGCGGCTGCGCAGGGTGTGCCGGTGCACGCCCATCACCGCCGCCGCCGACTCCCAGTGCCCGTTCGCCTCGAGGAACGCCCGCAGCGACCCCAGCAATTCGGTGCCGTTGCTGCGGTCGTAGTCGTCGATCGGCGAGATCATCGTGTCCGCCAGCGAGTTCAGCACCTCCCGCGTCGAACTGAACGCGAGCAGCGCGCTGCCGGTCAGCGCCGCGAATTCCAACGGATCCGCCCCCGCCTCGGCGGCCGACGCGGCGAGTTGGGACTGTTCGATGGCCGCCACGAGACCGGCGATCTCCCGCCGCCCGCTCAGCCCGGCCCGGATCGCCTTCCGCTCCGGGGCGGACAGACTGCGCAGCATCGCCCGCGCGAAGTCGACGTCGTCGGTTCCCCGCAGCAGGACGGTGACCCGCGCATCGTGCCTGCGTGAGAACAGTTGCCGTCCGGCCTTGTTCATGGCCACCGCGACCGCCGACTCGGCCCGTTCCGCGAGCGCGGGCGTCTCGGCCACGACCGTGAGTCCGCGGACCATGCCGTCCGCGTCCGCGGCGTGCCGGATCTGCGACCACGCGGGCGCGAGGTCGCGGTCCTCGGTGAGCAGCAGGCCGAGGGCGTGCGAATTGAGCCGGTTCTGTGCCGTCCTGAGTCGCACCGGCTTCTCGAAATCCAACGCGAGCAACGAGTTCGCGTGACCGAGCAGGATCTGGTCCACGTGACTGAGCGCGATGGGACTGATCACGGCGAGGTGGCCGTGCGGGGTGCTACCGACGCTGATCTGCTGCACCGTGATCGACGCGCCCGAGCGCGCGAGCGACACGCTGCTCGACGCCCCGCCGGTGCCCGCCTCCAGCACGTCCCGCAGTTCCCCGAGCACGTCCTCCGCGGGCTGCGCCGGATGCGCCTCCAGCACCCGGCCGGACAGGTCGAGGAGCAGGACGGTGGACGACGTGGCGACGGCGAGTTCGCGGACGGTGGCGCCGGTGCCGCCCTGGATGACGGCGCGGGTCATCCGCGGTTGCGCCCGGGACGCGCGCAGCACCGCCTCGTACTCCTGCTCTGCCAGACGGTTCATGACCCTCTTGACCACCGCCGCGAACGGCGTGGGCAGCGGTATCTTGAGCAGCGGCAGTCCGATCTCGTCGGCGACGACCACCAGGTCCTCGGGCACCTCGGGATGGGAGAGTCCGGTGCCGAACCCGACCGCCGCCACGCCGGCCTCGCCGAGTCCGCGCAGGTACCGCGCCCGGTCGGCGGCCGTCAGCGGAAGCCGGATACCGGTGGTGAGGAGCAATTCGCCGCCGGAGAGCCAGCGGACGGGGTCCTGCAATTCGGTGGCGTGGGCGAACGTGATCTCGTTGCCGAGACCGGCGGCGCCACCCTTCAGTTCGAGAGCCAGGTCCGGCTGGGACAACATCCAGCGAACGGGAACGGTCATGTCGGCTCCTGCGCAGTGTGCGGTCGGGTCCGTGTCACCCTGACCGGTCGGAATGGGGATAGCGCTGGACAAGTTGGCCAGCTGAGCACGGACGACTACTCCATTGTGTCAGACGCCGACCTCGAACAACGCCGAAACGCAACATTAACGAATCAAGTTCGTTTGCCCCCTTGCGCGCGGGACGCACCCTCCGCATACTTAACGAATCCCATTCGCTAAGTGACCCACGTCTCACGCGGGCCGCCACCCGAGACCCGGAGTTGTCGTTGACCCACCCCAGGAATCCCACGTGACCGCCGCCGTCCGCGTCCCCCTGACCCTCGGCCGCGGTATCGCCACCTTCAGCGTCTTCGTCGTCGGCTACATCACGGCCAATCTCATCCCGCTCATGATCATCGCGATGGTCGACGACCTCGGCGTCACCCAGACCGTCGCCGGCGCCGTCCTCACCGGTTCACTGCTGGCCACCGCGCTCGTCTGCCTCGCGACCACCCGATGGGCGGCCGGCCGCTCACGCCACCTGCTCGGCCGCGTCAGCCTCGTCGTGATGGCCACCGGTTTCGGCGTCGCCGCCCTCGTCCACTCCGCGCCCATCGCGTGCGCCGCCATCATCGTCGGCGGGATCGGCGCCGGCGGCGCGGTCGCGGTCGGCGGGGCCGCCCTGGCCGCGCTGAACAATCCGAACCGGGTGTCCGGGATCAACGGTCTCGTCAACCGCACCGCGGTCACCGGGGTTCTCGCGCTCATCCCGATCCTCGGCCTGCACATGACCAATGCGTTCGGGATCGTCGCGGTGCTGGCGCTGGCGACGGTGTTCACGATCGCCTGGCTGCCGTCCGCCCCCGCCGTCGACGAGGGCGAGCCGAGCGCGGCGCACACCCGAACCCCGTTGCCCGAGGGCGTCACCGAGAAGAAGCTGGCCGTCGCCGGCTTCTCCCTCCTCGTGCTCTTCGCGATCTGGGCGATCGGCGAGGACTCGCTGTGGGCGGTGTCCGGCATCATGGGCGCCGAACACGCCTCCCTGACCGAACAGCAGATGGGTCTGGCGCTCAGCCTGTCCACCGCGGGCGGCATCGCCGCCGCCCTCGTCCTCACCGCGCTCGGTTCGCGCCTCGGCCGCACCGTCCCCACCGCCGTCCTCCTCGGACTCGGCGCCGCCCTGAAACTGGGCTCGTGCCTGGCCACCGATTCGACGACGTATCTGGTGCTTATCATCGCCTGGAACACGGTGTACGCCGCGGCCTTCATCTACGTGGTGGCCATCGCCGCCGCGCTGGACTCGTCCGGCCGCTGGTCCGCCCCGCTCCTGGGCACATATCTGGTGGGGTCGGCGTTCGCCCCGCTCTTCGGCACGCTCGTGACCGGCGCCGTCGGGTACGTCGCGTTCGGCTTCGTCCTGGCGGGCATCAGCCTCGCCCTGCTCGTGCCGATCGTCTGGATCGCCCGCCTGTCGACGCGCACCGAGCAGGCCTCCGCGTTACCCGGACAGGATCCCGCTGCCCGGTACACCACCTCGGTCGTCGTCTGACGGAAAGAGAGAACATCATGAACACGGACACGACCCACTACCGCGGCGGCCGGATCTTCACCGCCGCCGAACCGGCCTGGGCCGAGTCGATGATCGTCCGGGGCGACCGCCTCACGTACGTCGGCGACACCGCGACCGCCGACACGCTGTCCGGCGACGCCCGCGTCGTCGACCTCGGCGGGGCATTCGTCCTGCCCGGCTTCATCGACGCCCACACCCACCTGCTGATGATGGGACAGGCCCTGCAGAAGGTGGACCTGCAGAGCGCCGCCGACCTGACCGACATCCAGGACCGCATCCGCCGGTTCGCCGCCGAGAACCCGGACGCACCCCGGCTCCTCGGCCGCAGCTGGCTGTTCTCCGCACTCGACGGGCACCCGCCGACGCGTCAGATGATCGACGCCGCCGAAGCCGACCGACCCGTCTACCTCGATTCCAACGACGTGCACTCGGCGTGGGTGAACACCGCCGCGCTGCGCGAACTCGGCATCGACGCGGACACCCCGGACCCGATCGGCGGCCGGATCGAGCGCGATCCCGTCACCGGCGAGGCCACCGGCATGCTGTTCGAGACGGCGGTGACCCAGATCGTGTGGCCCGCCCTCGCGAAGGTGATCAGCAACGACGAACGGGACACCGCGCTCGCGGCCGCCTTCGAGCAGTATCTCGCCGACGGCGTCACCGGCGCGGTCGACATGGCGCTCGGCGCGGACGAGGTCGCCGCGCTCGAACGCGCACTGGCCGCAGGCGGCGGCACGCTGCCGCTGCGGGTGGCCGGGCACTGGCTGATCGAACGAACCGATTCGGAAGAGGACAACGTCCGCCAGGTGCACGAGGCGGCGGAGTACCAGCAGCGCCTGCAGGGCCCCTGGCTGCGGATGGCCGGGATCAAGGTCATCATCGA
Organism: Rhodococcus koreensis; assembly: GCF_017068375.1. NCBI lineage: Bacteria > Bacillati > Actinomycetota > Actinomycetes > Mycobacteriales > Nocardiaceae > Rhodococcus > Rhodococcus koreensis. Next base: position 6,774,279 of record NZ_CP070609.1, on the reverse strand, counting down.
CGGTGTCATCGACAGCTGCACCGCCGCCATGACAGAGCCGTACTCGGACGGCACGAACGCCGAACCGATCTGGGACCTCGCCGCGCTGGCACCGGTCGTCGCTGCGGCCGACGCCGCCGGACTCCAGGTGGCGATGCACGCCATCGGTGACGAGGCGTCGGAGATCGCGCTCGACGCGCTCGAACACGCCGTCGCCACCAACGGAATTCGCCCGCGACGGCACCGGATGGAGCACCTGGAGACGATCACGGAGGACAACGTGCAGCGGCTCGCCCGGCTCGGCGTCGTCGCCTCGATGCAGCCGGTGCACGCCGACCCGGCGATCCAGGAGAACTGGCGGTCGATGCTGGGCGACCATCGGGTCGAGCGGGCGTTCCCGTGGCCCGAGATGACGGCGGCGGGCGCTGTCCTCGCGCTGGGCTCCGACGCCCCCACCGCACCGCATCCCCCGCTGCCCAACATGTACATCGCGACGACGCGCAAGTCCGCGATCGATCCGGCGCTCGCGCCCAACCTGCCCGAGTACGCACTGCCGATGGCGGACGCGCTCGCGCACGCCACCCGCGACGCCGCCTACTCGTGCCGCTGGGACGACCTCACCGGTCAACTCGTCGCGGGCAAGGCCGCCGACTTCGTGGTCCTCGACGGGGATCCGTTCACCGCCGGCGCCGATTCCCTCCTCACCGCGCGGGTGCAGCTCACCGTGGTGGCCGGCTCGGTGCGCCACGAGGCGGAGGTGGCAGGCAGCCACCCGAGGTAGCCGACCCGCTCAGTCCCGTTCGGCTGCGGCGTCTTCCGTGACGCCGCAGCCGATCTGCTCACAGAACCCCAGCATCGCCGTGCGCGCGGCATCGACGGTGATGAGACTGTTTCCGCCGACGATGTGCAGACCGTACGCGTCTTCGAGGGCCACCAGATTCATTGCCGCCTGGTCGATGTCGCCGCGCACGGCGAACTCCCCCGACGCGTGCCCGTCGCCGAGGATCGCGCGGTACGTCGCGAGTTGCCGCAGATACATCTTCCGGACCAGTTCGTCGTGCAGCGCCGAAGTGCCCGACATGAAGTCGAATTCGTAGAGCAGCCGCATCAGGGTGTCGTCGGGCCCGCTCGGCAGCCCCGCGTCGACGGCCGTCCTCAGCTTGGCGGCGTACGACGCCTGGGCGGCCACCGCCTCGTCGCGCTGATCGCAGTAGCGTTCGGTGCCCGCCCGGTGCGCCTCGACGAGAAGCGCATCCAGGTCGTCGAAATAGTAGAGCAGCGCACCGCGCGTCAGGCCCGCCCGCTTCGCCACGTCGGTCAGGGACAGGGACCGCAGTCCGTGCACGGATCCGGCCTGCAGCGTGGCCTCGATGAGTTCGGAACGCCGCTGCTTCTGAGTGTTCGGTCGCGCCATGCCGTTGACAGTAGCCGACGTGATCTGTGACACTCGGCCCAGTTGTTTGACGGATGTGTCAAAAAACTATTCGACCCCCTCACCCTCCCCGAACGGACAGCTCATGGACCAGACCGCCCGGCCGCCCACCGCCACTCCCCCCGCCGCCGCGGGCGCCTACGAGGCCTCGCTCTCGCGGAGCATCGGCGTCGGCGGGAACATCCTGATCACCCTGTCGTCGATCTCACCGGCGTCGAGCGTCTTCATCCTCGGCGGCTCGGCCCTCGCCCTGTTCGGCACCGGCGTCTTCTGGGCGTTCCTCATCGCCGGCGTCGTCAGCATCCTCATCGCCTTCTGCTACGCCGAACTCGCCTCCGCGTATCCCGTCGCAGGCGGCGACTATTCGCTGGTGTCGCGGGCACTCGGACCGGCCTTCGGCGTCGCCACGTTCTTCATCAGCCTCATCTCCCTGCCGCTGATCATCGCGGTCTTCGCCCTCGGCGTCGCCGACTATCTGGGCGTCGCGATCCACGGACTGTCGCCGCAGCAGACCGCCCTGGTCGTGGTCGTGATCACCACCGTGACCGCGTGTTTCGACATCCGGACGAACGCGTGGCTCACCGGGGTCTTCCTGGGTGTCGAGATGGCGGCGCTGGTCCTGCTCACCGTCCTGGGTTTCGTCCACATGGAACGGCCGCTGTCGAGCCTGCTCAGCCCGGAGGTCCTCGACCCGGCCACCGGCCAGCTCGCACCGCTGGCGATCTCCGGACTGATGCTGGCCGTCACCCAGGGCATCTTCGCGTACAACGGGTACGGCGGCGCCGTGTACTTCGCCGAGGAGACCAAGAATGCCGCCCGCTCGATCGCGAAGGCCGTGATCTGGAGCGCCGTCATCACCGTCGCCACCGAACTCGTCCCGCTGATCGCCATCATGGTCGGCGCCCGCTCGCAGACCGAACTCTTCGGTTCCAGCCTCCCCGTCGAGGCCTTCCTCACCGAACGCGCCGGTCACGCCGTCGCCATGGTGGTCATGCTCTCGATCGCCCTCGCCGTGATCAACGCGATCATCGCGATCACGCTGCAGGCCGGCAGGCTCCTCTACGCCGCCGCTCGCGATCGCGCCCTCCCCGGGACCGTCGCGGCGCCGCTGCAGGCCGTCAGCACCAAGGGCCGCGTCCCCGTCCTCGCCACCGTCGTGATGGGCGCCATCGCATTCGCCGCGTGCTTCGTCCCGCTGGACGTCCTGCTCACCGCCACCGGGTCGACCCTGACGTTCACCTACCTGTTCATCGCGCTGGCCGCGATCAACCACCGCCGCGGCGGGACCGCCCGACCCGGCTACCGGATGCCGTTGTGGCCGCTGGCCCCGGGAATCTGCATCGCCGCACTCGGTCTCGTCTTCGTCGTCACCCTGCTCGACCCGGAGCAGTGGCTCAGCCTCGGCATCTCCCTCGGGCTCGTCGCCGCCGGCTTCGTCTACTTCGCCCTGTACCTGCGACCGCGCAAGAACACCCACCTGCTGCTGCTCGACGCCGCCCCCGAGGAGACCTGCTGATGCTCGACCTGCTGCTGAACAACGGCGTCGTCCGCACGTTCGACGCTCCCGGCCGGGCCGAGGCCGTCGGCATCGCGGACGGCCGGATCCGATACGTCGGGACCACCGAGGACGCCCCGCCTGCCCGGCGGACCATCGACCTGCGCGGCCGGCTGGTCACCCCCGGCATCATCGACAGCCACAACCATCTGCTCCTCGGATTCGACCCCGACGCGGTGAGTCTCGAAGGCGCACACGACCTCACGGAGGTCCGGCGGCGGATCGGCGCGCACGCGGCCGCTCGCCCCGACCTCGACTGGATCTGCGCCGAGAACGCCGTCTACTCCGTGGTGACCGGGCGCAGGCCGAACGCCGGCGACCTCCGCGGCCTCACCGACCGCCCGGTCTTCATCACCACCTACGACCAGCACTCGGTGTGGCTGAACGAGGCCGCGCTGCGGAAGCTCGGGATCGACCGCGGCACGCAGATCCCCTGGGGACGGCCGGAATTCGACGGCCACGGCGCACCCACCGGCTGGGTCACGGACTTCTACACCAGCGCGATGACGCGGGCCGGTCTGGCCGGGCTGCAGCGCGACATCCCGATGTACTCCCCCGACCGCCGGTACCGGCGCATCACGTCCAGCCTGGAGATGGCGACCGCGAGCGGCATCACCACCGTCGTCGAACCGCAGGTCCCGCTGGCCGAACTCGACCTGATGTACCGGGCGCGCGCCGAGGGGCGGATGCACTCGCGGGTGATCACCGCCCTGTTCCACCCGGTCGGCGCCGACGCCGCGTTCCGCCGGGACCTGCGGGAGGCCGTCGACGGCGCGCCGGTCGACGACATGCTGCGGCTCGGGCCGGTGAAGTTGTACGCCGACGACGTGATCGAGCCGCACACCGCCGCCATGCTCGCCGACTACGCGAACCGGCCGGGACACCGCGGCGCGCCGAGCCTGCCACCGCAGGAGTTCACCGCGATGCTCACCGAACTCGACCGCCTCGGCTTCCAGACGCACACGCACGCGACCGGCGACTGGGGCATCCGCCTCGCGCTCGACTCCATCGAGCACGCCGCCCGCGTGAACCGCACCACCGACCGGCGGCACGGCATCGTCCACGTCGAGTGCCTGCATCCCGAGGACCTTCCCCGGTTCCGGGAACTCGGCGTCGTCGCGGCGATGCAGCCGCGGCACTGCTCGCCCGACCTCGTCGCGGGGACGTGGATGGAGAACGTCGGCGAGGACCGGTGGGACCGGGCGTGGCGGTTCCGTTCGCTCGCCGAGTCCGGCGCGGTGCTGGCGTTCTCCAGCGACTGGCAGGTCGGGGAGATGGATCCGCTCGTCGGCCTGTACTCCGCCCTCACCCGCTCGGGTCTGGACGGCCGCGCCGACTGGACCCCGCGTGAACGGATGGACCTGGATTCGGCGTTGCGGGCGTACACCCGCGGCGGCGCGTGGGCCTGGCACGCCGAGGACGACCTCGGCGTGATCCGTCCCGGTGCCCACGCCGACCTGGTCGTCTGGTCGGCGGACCTGTACGCGCTCGAACCCGGAGAACTGCTGGACCAGCGGGCCGATCTCACTCTGGTCGGCGGCGAGGTCGTGCACGACGCCACCGTCGCGAGCGTCCCCGCGGACGTGCCGTTCGCCGGTTCCGGCGCGGCCGGGCACACCTGCTCGCACGGATGACGTCCGGATTGGACAACTCGGCGCGGCGGGGGGCGCGTCTTTCACCATTTTGTCAGCTGCCTCTGGCTTGTGAGACAGCGCACACTTGTTTTCAGATGTTCTGCAACTCCGGGCCCCGGTCGGACCGTTCCACCGACGGCCCGCCGCGGACCACGAGTTTCGACCCCACGAGAGGAACCGGTACCGATGTCGATCGACGTACTCGAGAACTACATCAACGGTGAGTTCGTCGCCTCATCCGCGACGGAAACGCTGGACTTGATCAACCCTGTAGACGAGAGCGTCGTCGGGCGGGCGCCCGTCTCCACCAAGGCCGACGTCGACGCGGCCGTCGAGGCCGCCGAGCAGGCGTTCGTCTCGTGGGGCAAGACCACTCCGAGCGTGCGGCAGGCCGCGTTGCTGAAGCTCGCCGACGCGATCGAGGCGCACAGCGACGAACTCGTCGAGGCCGAGTGCCGCAACACCGGGCAGCCGAAGCAGGTCATCGCCGACGAAGAGATCAAGGTGGGCGCCGACCAGCTCCGCTTCTTCGCGGGCGCCGCCCGCATGCTCGAAGGCAAGGCCGCCGGCGAGTACATGGACGGCTTCACCTCCTACGTGCGCCGCGAGCCGATCGGCGTGGTCGGTCAGGTCACCCCGTGGAACTACCCGTTCATGATGGCCCTGTGGAAGATCGGTCCCGCGCTCGCGGCGGGCAACACGATCGTGCTCAAGCCGAGCGACACCACCCCGAACAGCACGCTCGTCCTGGCCCGGCTGACCAAGGGGATCCTGCCGGACGGCGTCTTCAACGTCGTCCTCGGCAACGGCGAGACCGGCGCCACCCTCGTGGAGAACCCGGCCCTCGGTCTGGTGTCGATCACCGGATCCGTGCGGGCGGGCATCGCCGTCGCCGTCTCCGCCGCACGCCAGCTCAAGCGCGCCCACCTCGAGCTCGGCGGCAAGGCCCCCGCGATCGTCTTCGGCGACGTCGACATCGAGAAGACCGCGAGCGGCATCGCCGAGGCCGCCTTCTTCAACGGCGGCCAGGACTGCACCGCCGCCACCCGCGTCCTCGTCCACGAGTCCATCCACGACCAGCTCGTCGACGCCCTCGTCCGCAAGGCCGAGACCCTCAAGCCCGGCCTGCCGGACGACCCGGACACGTTCTACGGCCCGCTCAACAACGTCAACCACTTCGACGCGGTCAGTTCCAAGATCGCCGCGCTCCCCACCTCCGCCAAGATCGTCACCGGCGGAAAGCGTTCGGGAGAGCAGGGATTCTTCTTCGAACCCACCGTGATCACCGGCGTCGACCAGCGCGACGACATCGTGCAGGAGGAGACGTTCGGTCCCATCCTCACCGTGCAGAGCTTCTCCGACGAGAAGGAGGCCGTCACCCTCGCCAACGACGTCCGGTACGGCCTGGCGTCGAGCGTGTGGACCAACGACCACGGCGTCACGCAACGGCTCTCGGCCGCACTCGATTTCGGTGCCGTCTGGATCAACTGCCACATCCCGCTGGTCGCCGAGATGCCGCACGGCGGCTTCAAGTACTCCGGATACGGCAAGGACCTCTCCGGCTACGGCGTCGAGGACTACACCCGCATCAAGCACGTCATGAGTTCCAACGACTGACGTCGCTCCCACCCATCCCATCCACGTCACGACCCTGAGGACTGCACCATCATGAACGACATCCAGTACCGGCTGCCGCAGAAGCGCGCCCTGGTCACCGAGCTCCCCGGCCCGAAGTCGGCGGCCCTCACCGCACGTCGCCGCGCCACCGTGGCCGCGGGCGTCGGCTCCAGCGTCCCCGTGTACGCGGCGGATGCCGACGGTGGTGTGGTCGTCGACGTCGACGGCAACTCGCTGATCGACCTCGGCTCGGGCATCGCCGTCACCAGCGTGGGCGCGTCCGATCCGGCCGTCGCCGAGGCGGTCCGCGAGCAGGTCGGGCACTTCACCCACACCTGTTTCATGGTCACCCCGTACGAGGGCTACGTCCGCGTGGCGGAGGAACTCGCCGACCTCACCCCCGGCGACCACGAGAAGCGCACCGTCCTGTTCAACTCGGGCGCCGAGGCGGTGGAGAACGCCATCAAGGTTGCCCGCCTCGCCACCGGCCGCGACGCCGTCGTCGCATTCGACCACGCCTACCACGGTCGCACGAACCTGACGATGGCCCTCACCGCCAAGTCGATGCCCTACAAGGCCCACTTCGGCCCGTTCGCGCCCGAGGTGTACCGGCTCCCGATGTCCTACCCGTACCGGGACCAGGACGGACTGACCGGCGAGCAGGCCGCTCAGCGCGCCATCAGCCAGATGGAGAAGCAGATCGGCGCCGATTCGCTCGCGGCGATCATCATCGAGCCGATCCAGGGCGAGGGCGGATTCATCGTTCCCGCCGAGGGATTCCTCCCCACCCTGGTGAACTGGGCCCGCGCCAACGGCGTCGTGTTCATCGCCGACGAGGTACAGACCGGATTCTCCCGCACCGGCGCCTGGTTCGCGTGCGAGCACGAGGAGATCGTCCCGGACATCATCACGATGGCCAAGGGCATGGCCGGCGGCATGCCGCTGTCCGCGATCACGGGCCGCGCCGAACTCCTCGACAAGGTGCACCCCGGCGGACTGGGTGGCACGTACGGCGGCAACCCCGTCGCGTGTGCCGCCGCGCTCGCCGCGATCGACAGCATGCGGAAGTTCGACCTGCCCGCTCGCGCACAGCACATCGGCGACCTGGCCCTGCCGCGGCTGCAGGCCCTCGCCGCCGACGTCGGGGTCATCGGTGAGGTGCGTGGACGCGGCGCGATGCTCGCGATGGAGTTCGTCAAGCCCGGCACGACCGAGCCGGATGCGGAACTGACGAAGGCGATTGCCGCCCGTGCGCTCGAACAAGGTGTCATTCTGCTGACATGCGGTACGTACGGAAACGTCATCCGGCTGCTTCCGCCGCTGGTGATCGGCGACGACCTGCTCGACGACGCCCTGACCGTGATCGAGCAGATCGTGCGCTCGCTCGTCTGACCCGTGCGCCTTTTCGGTAGCCACCACGACCGAAAAGGCGCACGAGCACGAACCGCCCACCCATCGACCAGAGGAGACATCATGACCCGGACGACCACCGGCACGTTCCATCCTCTGGACCCGTTGGGGGCGGACGAATTCGCGAAGGCCGCGGCCGTCCTCGCCCGGGAACACGGGGTCGGGGACGGCTGGCGGTTCGCGTCGATCGAACTCGCCGAGCCGGACAAGGCGGCGGTGTCGGCGTTCGACGCGTCGGGCACCGTCCCGGACCGCCGGGCGATCGTCGTGTGCTTCGACCGCGGCAGCGGAGACACCTACAAGGCGCTCGTCTCGCTGACCGGAGACAACGTGGTCTCCTGGCAGCACATCCCGGACGTCCAGGCGAATTTCACGGTCGACGAATGGGAAGAGGCGGACGCCTTCCTCCGCGGGCACCCCGACGTGATCGCGGCGCTCGCGAAGCGCGGGGTCACGGACATGAGCCTGGTGTTCATGGACGTGTGGACGTACGGCGACGTGGTGACCCCGGAGAAGTACAAGGGCCGCCGGCTCGGCTGGTCGGACACCTGGGTGCGGGCGTCCGAGGGCACCAACCCGTATGCGGGGCCGGTCAACGGTTTCCACTGTGTGATCGACGTCAACAAGATGGAACTGCTCGAGATCGAGGACACGTTCAGCGTCGAACGCCCCGAGGTCATGGGCGAGTACGTGCCCCGGCACATTCCGGAACGGATCCGGAACGCGAGCACGCGCCCGCCGTTGAAGCCGTTGGACATCGTCCAGCCGGAGGGACCGTCGTTCACACTCGAGGGCAACAAACTCGAATGGCAGAACTGGTCGCTGCGGGTGGGGTTCAACTACCGCGAGGGCATGACCCTGCACGCGGTGACCTACAACGACAACGGCCGGGTGCGTTCGATCGCGAACCGGATGTCGTTCGCGGAGATGGCGGTGCCGTACCGCGACACCAGCACCGATCACTACCGCCGCACCGCCTTCGACATCGGCGAGTGGGGCATCGGGTTCATGACCACCTCACTCACCCTGGGCTGCGACTGCCTCGGCGAGATCCGGTACCTCGACGCCGTCCTCCACGACAGCCACGGTGTGCCGTTCACGATCGAGAACGCGATCTGTATCCACGAGGAGGACAACGCCGTCCTCTGGAAGCACGTCGACCACGACGGCTCCGAGGTGCGCCGCATGCGGCGGCTGACGGTGTCGACGCACGTGACGGTCGCGAATTACGAATACCTCGTCTACTGGCGGTTCTACCAGGACGGCAACATCGAGTGCGAGGTCCGTGCCACCGGGATCATGGTGGTCAGCCACTTCCCCGAAGGCGGTGAGCACCCGAGCGGCACCCTGGTCGACACCCGCACGTACGCGCCGTTCCACCAGCACTTCCTGGTCGCGCGGCTCGATCTCGACATCGACGGCACCGAGAACACGGTGTACGCGACCGAGACCGAGATCGTGCCGATGGGCCCGGACAATCCCCTCGGGCTCGCGCTACGCCAGAAGAACACCCCGCTGCGCACCGAACACGAGGGCAGGCAGGACTTCGACTGGCAGAGCCAGCGCGCGTGGAAAGTCGTCAACGACAACACGACCACCGGACTCGGCACCGCCCCCGCCTACAAACTCGTTCCCGGCGGCGCGATCCCGTCGATGTTCGACCCGGCGTCACCGATCTTCCAGCGCACCGGCGCGATCGGCCACACCGTCTGGGTGACGCCCAACTCCCCCGACGAACGCTGGCCCGCCGGCGAATTCGTGAACCAGAGCAAGGTCGATCACGGACTTCCCGCCTGGACCGCGGCCGACCGCCCGATCGAGAACACCGACGTGGTGCTCTGGTACACGTTCGGGATCCACCACATTCCGCGGCCGGAGGACTGGCCGATCATGCCTGCGGACACCGTGTCCTTCTGGCTGAAGCCGGCCGGATTCTTCGACCGCAACCCCGCCCTCGACGTCGCCCCCACCCCGGAGGCGTGCGATCACCACCATCCCCACCACGAGGACTCCGATGACTGATTTCGAACGGCTCCGCGCCACCCTGCCCACCGGTCTGTGGATCGACGGCGCCCAGACCGACCCGATCGACGGCGGCACCTTCCCGGTGTACGACCCGGCAACGGGAACCCTCATCGCCGACGTCGCGGATGCGGGTGGCAAGGACGCGATGCGCGCACTGGACTCCGCCGCGGCGGTCCAGGAGGAATGGGCGGCCACCGCACCCCGGCAGCGGTCGATCATCCTGCGGTCGGCGTGGGAGAAGGTCATCGAGCGCACCGACGACCTCGCGCTGCTCATGACGATGGAGATGGGCAAGGCCCTGCCGGAGAGCCGCGGCGAGGTGAACTACGGCGCCGAGTTCCTGCGCTGGTTCAGTGAGGAAGCCGTCCGCATCCAGGGCCGCTACACCACGTCGCCGTCGGGCAGCGGACGGATCATGGTCACCAAGGTGCCCGTCGGACCCACCCTGGCCGTCACGCCGTGGAACTTCCCGCTCGCGATGGGCACCCGCAAGATCGGCCCCGCGCTCGCCGCAGGCTGCACGATCATCGTCAAGCCCGCCGAGGACACCCCGCTCACCATGCTGCTGCTCGCCGAGATCTTCGCCGAGGCAGGCCTGCCGGCCGGTGTGCTGTCGGTGCTGCCCGCGTCGAACGCCGCCGCCGTCACCGAACCGCTGCTCGCCGACCCGCGGCTGCGGAAGGTGACGTTCACCGGATCCACCCGCGTCGGCAAGATCCTCATCGAGCAGTCCGCCCAGCAGGTTCTGCGCACGTCGATGGAACTCGGCGGCAACGCGCCGTTCGTGGTGTTCGACGACGCCGACATCGACGCCGCGGTCGAGGGCGCGATGGCCGCGAAGATGCGCAACGGCGGCGAGGCGTGCACCGCCGCCAACCGCCTGATCGTCGCGAACTCGGTGCGCGAGGAATTCACCACCAAGCTCACCGACCGGATCGCCGCGCTCACCGTCGGACCGGGCAGCGAGGACGGCACCAACGTCGGCCCCCTCGTCAACGAGAAGCAGCGCCGCAACGTGGCGTCCCTCGTCGACGACGCCGTCGCCGCGGGCGCCCGGGTCCGCACCGGCGGCAAGTCCGTCGCCGGTCCCGGCTACTTCTTCCAGCCCACCGTCCTCGACGAGGTACCCGCGAACGCGCGCATCGTCCGCGAGGAGATCTTCGGACCCGTCGCCGCGATCACCGGATTCGACACCGAGGCCGAGGGCGTCGCCGCCGCCAACGACACCGAATACGGTCTCGCCGCATACATCTACACGCAGAACGTCGACCGCGCGTTCCGCGTCGCCGACAAGCTCGAGAGCGGCATGGTCGGCGTCAACCGCGGAGTGATCTCCGACGTCGCCGCGCCGTTCGGCGGAGTCAAGCAGTCCGGACTCGGCAGCGAAGGCGGCACCGAAGGCATCGAGGAGTACCTCGAGACCAAGTACGTCGGCTTCGCGTAACCCACCCGCCCCGAGACAGATCGGAACCGTCACCATGCGATTGGTCGTTGGATATCTCGCCACTCCCAGCGGGGAGGACGGTCTGGCCCTCGGGGCGCAGCTCGCCCGAAGTCTCGGCGCACAGCTCGACATCTGCATGGTTCTCCCGCCGGACCGCACGGTCCCGGCGAGAGTTCCGGCAGAGACCGGCTTCGACGACATCCTCGCCTCCCGCGCACAGCGCTGGCTGAACGAGGCGAAGTCGTCGGTGCCGAGCGACATCGACGTGGACGTCCACCTGAGCTTCCACGAATCGTTCGCACAGGGCATCCTCGACGAGGTCACCCGCCTCGACGCGCACGCGATCGTCGTCGGCGCCGCGGGTGACGGCCTGCTCGGCAGGCACTCGGTCGGTTCCGTGTCGACGGAATTGCTGCACTCCGCGCACGTGCCGCTCTGCCTCGCGCCCCGCGGCCATCGGCATTCCTCCGCGAAGAAGATCCGAGAGGTCACGTGCGCACTCGGGACGCGCGTCGGTGCGGACGTGCTGCTGCGAACCGCCGTGCGGACCAGCAAGCGGATGGAGACCCCGCTGCGTCTGGTGTCCCTCGTCGAACTGGACCCGCACCACCACCTTCGCGATCATCGGGACACCTCCGAGAGCGTCCGCGAGCGCGCGGTCGCCCATGCACAGTCCACCCTGGACGAGGCGAAGTCCGCACTACCCGAAGACTTCCCCGTCTCCGTGATGATCGCCGACGGATCCTCCGTGGAATCGGCGGTCCGCAAACTCGACTGGCAGGACGGCGACCTCGTCATGGTCGGCTCCAGCCGCCTCGCCCAACCTCGTCGACTGTTCCTGGGATCCACCGCGGCCAAGATGCTCCGCGTCCTGCCGGTGCCCATGGTCGTCGTCCCCAAGCAGGAGTTCCCCAACAGTGAGTAAACCGTCCGCGACACCCGCCCCGGATCCACGATCGCACCCGACCGGAGGTTCAGACATGACGAACAGCGAAGGCGCACCGGCGTCGGCCGGCGTTGCCGTGAGCACCAAAGGGCTGGCCACCGGTGCGGTCGGGACCTTTGCAGGGGCGGTCCTCGGGATCTCCTCCGTGGCACCGGGTTACACGCTGACGGCCAGCATCGGACTGATCGTCGCGGCGGTCGGGCTGAAGATGCCCGCCATCTTCATCGCCGGCTTCATTCCCATGTTCCTCACGGCGTACGCCTACCGTGAGCTCAACTCCGAATCACCCGACTGCGGTGCGTCGTTCACGTGGTCGACGAAGGCGTTCGGTCCGTACGTCGGCTGGATGTGCGGCTGGGGCATGGTGATCGCCACGATCATCGTGCTCTCGAACCTCGCGGCGATCGCGGTCCAGTTCTTCTATCTGTTCATCGCGAAACTGTTCGACGCACCGAGCATCGCGGACCTGCCCGGCAACAAGTTCGTGAATGTGGGCACCACCCTGCTCTTCATCGCACTCGCCACGTGGATCGCCAGTCGCGGCATCACCACCAGCGAGAAGCTGCAGTTCGCGCTGGTCGGCTTCCAGATGGTCCTGCTCATCGCGTTCGCGGTGGTGGCACTGGTCCACGTCGGTAACGGGGACGCCCCCGCCGGGCTGTCGTTCGACCTGAGCTGGTTCAACCCGTTCACGGGACTGGCCGTCGGCGCGTTCGTGATCGGCCTGACGGGTTCGATCTTCGCGTTCTGGGGCTGGGACACGTGCCTGACGCTGGGCGAGGAGTCGAAGAACCCGAAGAAGACCCCCGGTCGCGCCGGACTGCTGTGCGTGATCACGATTCTGCTGACGTACCTGCTCGTGTCGGTCGCGGCGATGATGTACGCCGGCGTCGGCGAAGACGGCCTCGGCCTGGGCAACCCGGACAACTCCGAGAACGTCTTCGGCGCCCTCGCCGATCCGGTTCTCGGGAACTGGGGCGGCATGTTGCTGTTCCTCGCCGTGTTCGTCTCCTCGGTCGCGAGCCTGCAGACCACGTTCCTGCCCGCGGCCCGCACCATGCTCGCGATGGGCGCGTACGGCGCTTTCCCGAAGAAACTCGCCGACGTGTCCCCCCGGTTCCTGGTCCCGTCGTACGCCACGGTCGTCGCCGGCGTCATCACCGCGGTGTTCTACACGGTGGTGACGTTCCTGTCCGAACGCACGCTGCTCGACACCATCGCCGCACTGGGCATCATGATCTGCTGGTACTACGGCATCACGGCGTTCGCGTGTGTCTGGTACTTCCGGGACAGCCTGTTCACGAGTTTCCGCAACATCGTCTTCCGGTTCGCGTTCCCGCTCCTCGGCGGCCTCATGCTGCTCGCGGTGTTCGTGATCTCGATCGAGGAGAGCATGGACCCGGACAACGCGAGTGGCGCGTCGATCGGCGGCATCGGCCTGGTCTTCTTCCTCGGCTTCGGGATCCTGCTGCTCGGGGCGATCCTCATGGTGGTCATGCGGTTCCGCAGTCCCGCCTTCTTCCGCGGCGAGACCCTCAACCGCGAGACGTCCGCTCTGCGCGACGAGGGCGATCTCACGGCTCGATCGGAGCCTGCGCCACCAAGCCAGCGATAAGCGTCCGCAGCCCGAACTCGAATGCTGCATCCGCCCGTCCGGGGTTCGGCCCGGACGTGGCCAGGGCGGCTCGCATGGACTCGTTCGCCTCCGGCGCGGTCGCCCAGACCACTTCGGGTGCGGCGAGGTCCAGCGCCGACCCCAGCACGAAACTGTCGACCGTCGTGATGGCGTGCAGAATCTCCTCGGGCGTGAAGCCGCCGTCCGAGAATGCCTGCGCCAGCGCGTTGTACAGAGCGAAAGCCACACCGGACTGCACTGTGTGCGCGGTGAACAGAGGAATCAGCCGAGGATGCTCGGCGTAGTTGCGCCGATATTCTCGCGCCAGGCCGGCCACCGTCTCGCTCCACTTGCCGTCGGGGTCCGCCACCACGATGCCCGCCATCATGCGGGCACGCATCAGTTCGATGATCTCCGCCCTCCCGGACACGTGGTTGTACAGCGAGGAGGGCCGCACCTTCAGCCGTTCGGCGAGACCCGGCATCGTGAAATCACCCGTGAGGTCCACCATGCGCATGGCAGCTTCGGTGATGATCTCCGGCGACAGCAGTCGCTGTGATGGCCGTGGCATGGGTGCCCTCCTGGTCGGTGTGTGTCACCGGCGACCAGGGTGGATACCGAAGGAATCGAAATCGTGTCTCCCCGCCCCTTGATCGCCGAGCATTTACCCACCATACTTAACGAATCCAATTCGTTTTAGGCGCTCGCCGAACCGAACATCCGAGGAATCACAATGTTGACGATCACCGCCCTCACCCCTCCCGAGTCCCTGTCGAGGACGCGCGAGACCGGACGCACCCCGCTCCGCGTCGGACTCGTCCAGCACCGCTGGCACGAGAACGAGCAGGATCTGCGGGCCGAACTCGACGAGGGCATCGCCGCGGCAGCCAAGCTCGGGGCGCGCGTGGTGTTCCTCCCCGAACTCACGCTGAGCCGGTACCCCGCCTTCGTCGAAGGCGGTGACAACCCCGGCCGCCAGGCCGAGGACCTCCTCACGGGGCCGACGTTCACGTTCGCCGCCAAGGCCGCCGCCGAACACGGCGTCCTCGTCCACGCGTCCCTGTACGAGCGGAACGACTCCGAGAACGGCGTGCAGTACGAGGACGGACTCGGTTTCAACACCGCCATCCTCGTCGCCCCGTCCGGGGAACTGCTCGCGCACACCCGCAAGCTGCACATTCCCGTCACCGCCGGCTACTACGAGGACACCTACTTCCGCGGCGGCCCCGCCGACAACCCGTACCCCGTCCACACCGCCGAGGCACTGGGCGGCGTCAAGCTCGGACTCCCCACCTGCTGGGACGAATGGTTCCCCGAGGTCGCCCGCGCCTACTCGCTCGGCGGCGCCGAAATCCTGGTGTACCCCACCGCGATCGGCTCGGAACCCGACCACCCGCAGTTCGACACCCAGCCGCTGTGGCAGCAGGTGATCGTCGGCAACGGCATCGCGAACGGCACGTTCATGGTGGTGCCCAACCGCCACGGCGGCGAAGGCCTCATCACGTTCTACGGCTCGTCGTTCATCTCCGACCCCTACGGCCGCATCCTCGCTCAGGCACCGCGCGACGAATCCGCGGTGCTGGTCGCCGACCTCGACCTCCAGCAGCGCGAGGACTGGCTGGCCCTGTTCCCGTTCCTGGCCACCCGTCGCCCCGACACGTACGGCGCCCTCACCGAGCCCGTCGATCACGCCTCCCCGTTCGGGAGGGCGTGATGACCTGGCGCATGCCCGCGGAAGGCGAACTGCACGAACGCACCTGGATGGCCTACCCCAGTGCGGGCTACTCCCTGGGCGACACTCCGGAGGAGCAGCACGAGGCGCGCACCACGTGGGCCGAGGTGGCACACGCCGTCGCCCGGTTCGAACCGGTCACCGTCGTCGTCGACCCTGGTGAGGTGCCGGCGGCTAAGAAGTACCTGTCCGCCGACATCGACATCGCCCCGGCGCCGCTGAACGACGCCTGGATGCGCGACATCGGACCCACGTTCGTGCTGTCCGAGGACGGACGCCTCGGCGGCGTCGACTGGATCTTCAACGGCTGGGGCGGCCAGGACTGGGCCCAGTGGGACAAGGACTCGAAGATCGGCGCCCTGGTGGTCGAGCGGTCCGGTGCCGAACTCGTCGACTCGCCGATCGTCAACGAGGGCGGCGGCATCCAGGTCGACGGCCTCGGCACCGTGCTGGTCACCGAGACCGTGCAACTCGACCCCGGCCGCAACCCGGACCTGTCGAAGGCCGACATCGAGGCGGAACTCGCCCGCACGATCGGTGCCACCAAGGTGATCTGGCTGCCGCGCGGCCTGACCCGCGACTCCGACACCTACGGCACCCGCGGGCACGTCGACATCGTCGCCGCCATCCCGTCGCCCGGCGTCGTCCTCGTGCACGATCAGCGCAACCCCGAGCACCCCGACTTCGAGGTCAGCAAGGCCGTCATCGACGCGCTGAAGCAGACCACGGACGCCCGCGGCGAGTCGTGGGAGATCATCACCGTCCCCGCGCCGCAGGTCCTGCGCGACGAGGAGGGCTTCGTCGACTACAGCTACATCAACCATTTCGTCGTCAACGGCGGCGTCATCGCGTGCAGCTTCGACGATCCCGCGGACGAGGAAGCGGTCGCGATCCTGTCGGCCGCCTACCCGGGACGCACGGTCGTCTCCGTCGACGCCCGCCCGCTCTTCGCGCGCGGCGGCGGCATCCACTGCATCACCCAGCACCAGCCCGCCGTGCGCTGACGCACCCGTGAGTACTTGTCAACCGCCGGCGGTTGACAAGTACTCACGGGTCAGCGCCTGCGACGCATGTAGTCGCTGACGACGGCGGCACCGAGACCGTCCAGACCGGGCGCCACGACGCGTCCGCCGACCCGTTCCGCCATCCGGTCCACCACCCGCGCGAGACCGGGATCCTCACCGAGCCGGAAGAACGTGACGTGGGCGCCGAGCCGGGCGAGGGTGTCGAGTTCCCGGACCGTCAGACCAAGGGTCCGGGCGCTCGGCGGGTAGTCGAAATACGCGAAGCCGTCCGGCTCGAGGTGCGCGGTCGGCTCACCGTCGGTGACGATCAGGACCACCGGCTGCGCGTTGGGGTGCCTGCGCAGATGCCGGGCGGCCAGCAGCAGCGCGTGGTGCAGGTTGGTGCCCTGGTCCCAGGCGCCGTCCAGGCCTGCCAGCTCCGACGGCGTCAGCACCTGCGCGTGCCTGCCGAACGAGATGAGCTGCAGTTCGTCGCTGCGGAACCGGGTGCTCACCAGGTGGTTCAGCGCAAGTGCGGTGCGTTTCATCGGCACCCACCGCCCCTCCATCACCATCGAGAACGACGTGTCGACCAGCAACGCGACCGCCGCCTGCGACCGCTGCTCGGTCTCCATCACCTCCACGTCCGCGACGGACAGCCGGACCGGAACACGACCGCGTTCGACCGGATCGGACGCCGCCCGCAGCACCGCGTTGGTGATGGTGCGCGTGACGTCCCACGGCTCGGTGTCGCCGAACGCCCACTCGCGGGACGCCCCCGTCGGCTCCCCCATCGCCCCGGCGCGCCGCGTCTCCCGTTGCCCGCCACGCGAAGACAGTTGCTGCGCGACATCCCGCAGGGCCGTCTGACCGAGTTGGCGCATCGCCTTCGGCGACAGCCGCCATTGACCGTCCGCCCCGCGGTCGAAGAAACCCTGGTCCCGCAGCGCCTTCTCCAGTTCGGCGAGGGTCTGCGCATCCGCCGCCGCCTCGTCGCCCAGTTGCCGGGCCAGGGCCTCCGCGTCGATGTCGTCGAGTTGTGCGCCCGCGTACTGCTGCGACAGTTGCTCCGCGAGCGACTCGAGTTCCGCGATGTCCTGCAACGCGCCGGTGCCCTCGCCCAGGCCCATGCCGTCGTCCCCGCGAAACCGCTGCGCGCCCTGCCAGTCCTCGCCGGGACGCGCAGCCTGCAGGTGCTGGTCGAGGCGGTCCAGCTGTCCGATCAGCGACGGATCACCGAACGCCTGCTGCGCCAGCGCGTCGAGTTCGTCGCGCTGCTCCTGCGACAGCGAGTTCCGCAGCCGCTGCGCCGCCGCCGCCCGCTGCGCCAGCGAGTCGAGCAGTTCCTCGACGTTGCGCGGGTTCTCGGGGAAATACTCCCCGTGTTTGTCCATGAACTCGTCGAACTGCTCCTGGGTGTCCTCACCGCGGGAATGCTTGTCGAGCAGGTCGTTGAGATCGGCGAGCATCTCCCGGATGCGTTCGCGATCTTCCTCCGTGGCACCCTCGAGCGCCTGCTTCATCCCGGCGAACCGCTGGTCCAGCACCTCGCGGCCCAGCAGGTCGCGGATCTTCTCGTAGTCGGCACGGGCTTCCGAACTGCGCCAGTCGTAGTCGGCGAGTTCCTGCACGGCCTGCGCGGTGGACGGCGACAGTTCCTCGAGGCGCATCTCGGAGAAGCGGGCGTCGTCGTCGAGCGCGCGGGCCAGCGTCTTGCGTTCCTCGAGTACCGCGCGGTCGAGGAGTTCCCGGACCTCTTCGAGGGTGCCGTTCAGGTTGTTCCGCTTCAGCAGCTCGCGGCGGCGCCGATTGGCCTCGGCCGCAAGCTCGTCCAGCCCGCGCATGTCGCGGTTGCCGCGGCGCAGCATCTCGCGCAGCGCCTGCCGCGGCGAACTGCCCGCGAACACGTCGTCGCCGATCGCGGCGAGCGCCTCGCGCAGGTCCACCGGCGCCGCCAGCGGATCACCGCCCTCGTACGGCCCGTACCGCGCATTGTGCGGCCCGCGTTCCGCCTTGCGGGACATTACGAATACACCGTCTGCCCGTTGATGTCCGGGTTCTTGGAGATCCGCCGGGCCAGGTACAGCCCTTCGAGGGCGAACTCGGCCGCCGCGGCCCGCTCCCCGTCCGACTCCGCGCCCAGACGCTCGGCGAGCACGTCGAGGACCTCCAGCTCGGGCAGCTCGTTCAGCAGTGCCTTCGCCGTGATCCGCTCACCGGTCACCACCGGGTCGCCCTGTTCGACCGCGTCCACGAGTTCCGCCAGGTCGATGCCGCCGAGCCGGGTGCGGACCGTGTCGGCCGTCGCCCGCCGGAGCAGGTGCTCCAGGACCTCGATCTCGCGCCCCTCCTCACCGGATTCGAATTCCACCTTGCCCCGCAGGACGTCGACGACGGTCTCGAGGTCGACGGGCCGCGCGACCGGGTCGGCCTCACCGAGCACGGCGCCGCGATGCACCGCAGCTGCGCTGACGGTTTCGGCGCCCGCCACCGCGAACCGGGCGGACACACCCGACCGCTGATCGACCGACGTCGACTCGCGGAGCAGGCGGGTGAACCGGGCCAGGATCTCGAGGAGGTACTCGGGCACCTCGGCGGTGAGATGCGCTTCCTGGAGGATGACCGCGACCTCGTCGTCGAGCCGGGTCGGGTAGTGCGTCCGGATCTCGGCGCCGAACCGGTCTTTCAGCGGGGTGATGATGCGACCGCGGTTCGTGTAGTCCTCCGGGTTCGCGCTGGCCACCATCAGGACGTCCAGCGGGAGCCGGAGGGTGTACCCGCGGACCTGGATGTCGCGTTCCTCCATGACGTTGAGTAGCGACACCTGGATGCGTTCGGCGAGGTCGGGCAGTTCGTTGATGGCGACGATGCCCCGGTGCGCGCGGGGAACGAGCCCGAAGTGAATGGTTTCCGGGTCCCCGAGACTCCGGCCTTCCGCGACCTTCACCGGATCCACGTCCCCGACGAGGTCCGCCACCGACGTGTCGGGCGTCGCGAGCTTCTCCGAGTACCGCTCACTGCGGTGGCGCCACGCGACGGGGAGGCTGTCGCCCAGTTCCTGCGCCCTGCGGATCGACGCCGGAGTGATGGGCTCATAGGGATGCTCCCCGAGTTCGGAACCGGCGATCACCGGGGTCCATTCGTCGAGGAGCAGGTTGAGGGTGCGGAGGAGGCGGGTCTTGCCCTGACCTCGTTCGCCGAGCAACACCACGTCGTGACCTGCGATGAGTGCCCGTTCGAGTTGCGGTTCCACCGTCTCCTCGAAACCGACGATGCCGGGCCACGGATCACGACCGTCGCGTAGGGCCGCGAGCAGATTCTCGCGGATCTCTTCCTTGACGGTGCGTTGAACGTGGCCCGACTCGCGGAGCTCGCCGACGGTGGAAGGTCTGTGTTCCGATGACGTCACCACTCCACGCTACGAGGGTTCGGGCGAATCGGCACGCGGTTAATGCGCGGCGGCCCTCCTGAGCACTGCGCGCCTACGCGGCAACCGTGTACGAGGACGCGGCGTCCAACTTGCCCCAGGCGGCGCGGTAGTGCTCGGCCGTCACCGGATCGGCCTCCGTCAGAAGCGAGTCCAGCAGGATGTGCGGATCGGATCGCCACGCCCGGACCACGTTCGCGACCGCACGGTTGGAGAACAGACCCGACCCGGTCAGCGCAGACACCCACTCGTCGATCGCGCCCCGGTGAATCCGCTCGACGGCCTCCCGGCGGAACCCGCCGTCGACGAAGTCGAGGGAGAACATGGCGGCGACGAAATCACCGGTGGTCAACTGTACGACGTTCATGATGCGGCACCTTCCTGGAGTCGGGAGCTGTTCTCGGACGTAATCCATTGGAACAACTGGTGATGCAGACGCTAATCGCCGAATGTGTGAGTTCTGTGATGCTTCTCTGAGATCTCGGCCGCGATGCCCTCCTGCAGTCGTCACCGGGCCCCTACACTGCCGTGCATGGAGACCTGGGTTCTGCCCGGACTGCTCGGCCTCGGCCTCGCCGCCGCGTCGGGACTGCGCACGTTCCTGCCGTTGCTGATGCTCAGCGCCGCAGTGCACGTCGAGGTGCTCGGGGTGACCCTGAACGAGTCGATGCGGTGGCTCGGTTCCACCGGGGCGCTGGTGGCGCTGTCGATCGCGACGGTCGTGGAACTGACCGCCGATCTCATCCCGTTCGTCGACAACGCGCTGTCGGTGATCGGCAACGTCACCGGTCCCCTTGCCGGGGTCGTCGCGACCTGGGCGGCCTTCGCCGACGTGGACCCGTCGACGGCCGCGATCGCCGGGATCGTCATCGGCGCACCCACCGCTCTGGCGTTCAGCACCGCGCAGACCGGCACCCGCGCGGTGAGCACGGCCTCCACCGGCGGATTGGCCAATCCGGTGGTGTCGGTGATCGAGGACGTGGTCTCGTTCGGCACGTCGCTGATCGCCCTGCTGCTTCCGCTTCTCGTCATCCCGCTGCTCGCGTTCCTGCTGTGGTTCGCGTGGCGGGGAGCGCAACGGGTGCGGCGACTGCGCGCGACGTGAACTGGTAGACAGTCCCCATGCCTGACACCGAGATCACCTTCGCCAGCGGTGCCGTCACCTACTACGGCAGCCTCCGCACGTCCGTCGACGCGAACGGGTCGGCGCCCGCCGCACTGCTGCTCGCCGGCAGCGGCCCGACCGACCGCAACGGCGACAGCGCCCTGCTCCCCGGTGACATCGGAACCCTCCGCCACCTCGCCGACGTGCTCGAACAGCACGGCTTCGCGAGCCTGCGCTACGACAAGATCGGCAGCGGCGAAACCGCCCTCGGCCCCTACGAGGTGGAAGAGGTCGGCGGTCTCGGCTTCACCACCTTCGTCGACGCCGCGTCGGCGGGCCTCGACTTCCTGGCCGCCCAACCCGGGGTCGACCCGTCGCAGCTGATCGTCATCGGACACAGCGACGGCGGTCTCGTCGCCCTCGCGCTCGCCACTGCGGAAAGCGAGTCGCGGGTACGCGCCGTCGGACTGCTCGAACCGCTCAGCGTCCGGCTCCTCGACCTGCTCACCACGCAGATCCACGGACAGCTCGACGCCGTCGTCGGCGCCGGACAGCTGCCGGTGGAGCTGGCCGACGAACTGCGGCTCGCGCTCGCGGACACCGTCGAATCGCTCCGCACATCGGGCACGATCCCCGACGACCTTCCGGAACCCCTGCAGAACGCCGGGCTGGTGCACGCCAACGCCAAGGCCCTCGCGGAGGAGGACGCCCTCGACCCCCGCGCGCTGGCCGGCAGGCTGCCCGCCGGTTTCCCGGTTCTCACGAGCTGCTCCGCCAAGGACATCCAGGTGCAACTCGCGGACGTCGACGGCCTGAACGACGCCCTCGCGCACACCGCGCTGACGCCGGTGCGGATGACGAACGCCAATCACGTCCTCAAGGACGTCGGCGACCGTCCGTCCACCGGACCGGATTACGTGGAACCGCTGCCCTACTCGGCGGAGTTCACCGAACCGTTCGGCAGGTGGATCGCGTCACTGTGATCAGTTGCCCCCACCGGCCCCGGTGATCACGGCCAGCAACGTGCTCGCCAGATCGGACACGAGCCCGAGGTTCTTGTCGTTGACGAGGTCCTGCAGCCCGTCCAGCCCCTGAACCTCGAGCAGCGGCGCGAGCATCTCCATCAGCTCGGACAGCTGCGCCGAGTCCGGCGCCGTCGACTTCGGTGCCGCCTTGGGTGTGGTCGCCTTCGGGGTCGTGGTGGTGGTCGACGACGCGCTGTCCTCGCTCGCATTCGGTGCCGTCGTCGCGGCCGGAGCGGCCGCCAGCTCCTGCGCAGGCGCGGCCTCCGACCCCGTCAGCAGGTAGGTGACGATGCCCGTCGTGATGGTGATGGCGTGCTTCAACTGGCCGTCGGAGCTCTCCAGCTGCGCGGAGTCCTCCTTGTTCGAACCGTTGCCCATCTCGACGAACACCAGCGGAACCTGGGTCAGTGCAGGACCCGCCACATCGGCGCGGGTTTGGAGGCCGTCGTTCACGCCGGCGTAGTTGGCGGGAACGAAGCCGTCGGACTTGTAGGCGTCGCGCATCATCTTCGACGCCTTGAGCCCGCCACCGGACTGCGCGGCGTCCGCCTTCTCGTCGGGGATGGGCAGCGACGGGATGATCATGTGGAACCCGTGCTTGCCCGCGTCCTCACCCTGCGCCGTGGAGTCCGCGTGAATGCTCACAGCCAAATCGGCGTTCGATTCGCTTGCCGCACGGGCCCTTTCGTCGATGCACCCGCCCCAGCCGGTGTCGTCCTGACGACTCAGGACGACCTTCGCGCCGAGGCTCTCGAGGCTGCTCTTCACCAGCTGGGTGACGTTCCAGTTGATGGTGTGCTCGGGCACCCCGCCCAGCGACGTCATGCCGCTCGTCTGGCAGTCCTTGGTGTTGCCCCGGCCGTCGTTCACCTGCTGCGCGAGGTCGTGGCCCTCGCTGGAACCCTGATGTCCGGGGTCGAGGAACACCGTCATCCCGGACAGTTCGGTGCCGGTCGCCGTCGCAGCGGGTTCCGCCGACACCTGAGCAGGGATGAGCACGGACGCACCCAGGACGCAGGCGCCAAGGCCGGCCTTGATTGCAAAACGGTTCATAACGGGGATGGGCGCACCGTCGCAGTCCGGGCGCCACTCTCCTTCCACAGGTGCCACTCGA
The DNA here is from genome assembly GCF_017068375.1 of Rhodococcus koreensis. Taxonomy (NCBI): domain Bacteria; kingdom Bacillati; phylum Actinomycetota; class Actinomycetes; order Mycobacteriales; family Nocardiaceae; genus Rhodococcus; species Rhodococcus koreensis. The sequence continues at coordinate 6,751,215 of NZ_CP070609.1, read as the reverse complement.
GTCACATCAGCCCCGAGTGAATCAGCTGCACCGCGCGCTCGTGCTGCTCGAGTCCGGATCGAAAGCAACCTGTAACCAAAGTGGTGGGATTCGACGGACGCGCACCGATTCGCCGAATTCCCACGCAATTGCCCGCGCATCCGGCGAATCGATGAGCGGATGTGAACAGGACGGCAACTCTGGGCCAAGAGTGGCTGCTCAACCGCGCATTCCTGCGCGGTGGCCGGATAATGGAAGTGCAAACCCTCAACCGGTGCTGTACGGTCATCTACCAACCAGCAACGACACGCAGAAAGGTACGGCCATGATGCAGCTTCACGCGCTCTTCGCGTCCGTACCCGCATGGCGTCGATGCTCCGCCGACAAGCACATCACCAAGTTCGGCGCACCCCGAGAATGTTGAGACTCAACCAAGTCATTCTCGGGCACCCAGGGCAAACCCCTCGGGTGCCTTTTCTTTTACCTTTCACTTTCAGGAGCACCACATGAAACTTCGCATCAACCAACTGTCCACCTCTCCCCCGTATCTGGACCTGCCGGACGACCTCACCGGTTACGCCGTCACCCTCGACCTGTCGCACTGCGACGCCGCCCACGAGGCCGGACTGGGCGAATTGATCAGCGAGGTCCGCAGTCGCGGTGCCGCCCGCGTGGTCATCACCGGTTCGCCGCGTGAACTCGAGGGCACCGGCCGCGCGCACGGGGCCGCAGCCGCCTGACAACGCAGAACGGGCCCCGGCGCGATGCCGAAACCCGTTCGAGAGGTGCCGAACGCTAGTGCGCGAAGTGCCGCGCACCCGTCAGGTACATGGTGATACCGGCTTCCTTGGCCGCATCGATCACCTCGTTGTCGCGGACGGAACCACCCGGCTGCACGACTGCCTTGACGCCAGCGTTCGCGAGGACCTGCAGTCCGTCGGGGAACGGGAAGAACGCGTCCGACGCGCCCACCGACCCGACCACCCGGTCACCGGCCCGCTGCACCGCGAGGTGCGCGGAGTCGACGCGGTTGACCTGGCCCATGCCGACGCCGACCGACGCACCGTCGGAGGCGAGCAGGATGGCGTTGGACTTCACCGAACGGCACGCGCGCCACGCGAATTCGAGGTCCTTCAAGGTCTGCTTGTCGGCGGCGTCGCCGACGGCCAGGGTCCAGTTGGCGGGGTCGTCGCCTTCGGCGTCGAGCACGTCGCGCTCCTGGAGGAGTGCCCCACCGGACACGGGACGCAATTCGATTCCCGTCGCGGTGGGCGCCTTCGCGAGAAGGACGCGGACGTTCTTCTTGCGCTGCAGCACGCCGAGCGCGCCATCCGCGTAGGACGGGGCGATGATCACCTCGGTGAAGATGTCGGCGACCTGCTCGGCCATCTCGACGGTGATCTCGCGGTTCGCGGCGATGACCCCGCCGTATGCGCTGACCGGGTCGCAGGCGTGTGCCTTGCGGTGCGCCTCGGCGATGTCGGCTCCGACCGCGATGCCACACGGGTTCGCGTGCTTGATGATCGCGACGGCCGGCTCACTGAAGTCGAATGCCGCACGCCACGCCGCGTCGCCGTCGGTGTAGTTGTTGTACGACATTTCCTTGCCGTGCAGCTGCTCGGCCTGGGCCAGACCGGCCGGGGCGGCGGAGTTCACGTAGAGGGCCGCGGCCTGGTGCGGGTTCTCGCCGTACCGCAGGACGGCCGAGCGGTCCCAGGTGGCGCCTGCCCACTCGGGGAACTGCGAGTCACCGCTGTCCACCAGCGTGGACGTCATCCAGCTCGCGACCGCGACGTCGTACGACGCGGTGTGCTGGAACGCCTGCGCGGCGAGGGCGGTGCGCTCGGGCAGCGTGAAACCGCCGTCGGCGATCGCGGTGAGCACGTCGTCGTAGCGGGCCGGATCCACCACGACGGCCACCGACGGGTGGTTCTTCGCGGCGGCGCGCACCATGGACGGGCCGCCGATGTCGATCTGCTCGACGCATTCGTCGGGGGTCGCACCCGAGGCGACGGTCTGGGTGAACGGGTACAGGTTCACGACCACCAGCTGGAACGCCTCGATGCCGAGCTCCTCGAGCTGCGCGAGGTGCTCGGGCTTCCGGGTGTCCGCGAGGACGCCGGCGTGCACCCGCGGGTGCAGGGTCTTGACCCGGCCCTCGAGGCACTCGGGGAAGCCCGTCAGCGCCTCCACGGGGGTGACCGGGATGCCGGCGTCGGCGATCTTCGCTGCGGTCGACCCTGTCGACACCAGCTCGACACCTGCCTTGTGCAGGCCCGTAGCCAGTTCGACCAGACCGGTCTTGTCGTAGACGCTGACGAGCGCTCGGCGTACTGCCTTGCGTTCACTCACTGGGGATCACGGCCTTTCGTCCATCGGAAACAACTCCACGGGTGGCGACAGCGGCGATGACGTCCGCCAACAACCGTCGCTCCACAGTCTTGATGCGCTCGTGCAGGGTCGACTCGTCGTCGCCGTCGAGCACCGGCACGGGCTCCTGCGCCAGGATCGGGCCGGTGTCGACCCCCGCGTCCACGAGGTGGACCGTCGATCCCGACACCTTGACGCCGTAGGCCAGCGCATCCGGGACCGCATGCGCGCCGGGGAACGCGGGCAGCAACGCGGGATGCGTGTTGATGATGCGACCGCCGAAGCGGTCCAGGAAGGCGGGGCCGAGGATCTTCATGAATCCCGCCGACACCACGAGCGACGGCTGGTGCGACGCGACGGCCTCGGTCAGCGCGACATCCCAGGCGGACCGGTCCGCGTGGTCGCGGAGTCCGACCCGGAAGTGGGTGATGCCCGCGGACTCGGCGTGCCGGATGGCGTCGCAGTCGCGGTCGACGCCGACGGCGACGATCTCGGCGGGATACCCGTCGGTGTGGGTCGCGTCGATCAACGATCTCAGGAGGGTTCCCGCACCGGAGGCGAGTACGACGATCCGCGCCGGCGCGGACGCGACCGGCGAAGTGGTCGTGGGCCCCAGGTGGTCACGCGAGGAAGTCAGCGCTCTACTCCTGAACAATCGAAAGGCCGGGTGAATCGAAAGGGGGCGGTCGCATCGTCGACCGAACAAGAGCCTAGTCGCTGGGGGTTGCGGGCCCTCGGGGCAGGTCGGCTTCCGGGGCCTCACCCGCCTTTACCGGCCCCTCGGGTGCCGCCGTCGCCGCGTCTTCCTCGACCTCGGCGTCCACCACGACCTCGGCCTCGGCGTCGGTGTCCTGCGGCGCGACGGGAGCCGCGGGCGCTTCGGCGTCTTCGACGAGTTCGGCCTCGATCACCCGGCCGGGCGCGGCTGCCGGGACCTCCCGCTCCTCGGTGATCGGGGCGGCTATCGCCGGAACCTCCTCCGCGCCGGGAAGGTGCGGTTCCTCGTCCTCCGTGTCGGCCTCGTCGTCGGCGCCCCGGCTCCGATGCCAGGCGACGACCACCGCCGTCACCGCGCCCGCAAGTCCGAGCCACGCGAACGTGAGCAGCCCGAACGCCCACCAGTTCAGCTCGACGGTTCCGAAGGCGCCGAGCCGTCCGCCGGACACGAGTCCGAGCACGGCCGTCACCACACCGACACCCGCGGCGGAGGTCAGCACGGTGAGCAGTGCCTCCTGCCCGGCGACGCGACGTCCGCAGTCGCGTCCGAGCATCACACCAATCAGCAGCGGAATCACCAGCAACGCCGGCCACGCGCCACCGGACACCCCGTCGGGAACCGCGCCGAGCAGCGGCAACGGTGGCAGCGAACCACCGACGTTGCCGAACACGCTGACCGAGACGTCCCCGATCTGCGCGGTCCCGCCCATGACGGCGGCCGCGGCACCCACCACCACGTTCGGCAGGTACAGCACGGACAGGATCGTCAGTCCGAGCGTTCCGACGACACCGTCCCCGCGTTCGAGCAGCGACCCGACCGTGGACCACTCCATCAGCAGCGAGATCGTGACCAGCACCGCGCCGGCACCGACGATCGCCGTCATCGCGCGCAGCCCCGGGCGCACCGCGTCCCGGACCCACGACGGAACCTCCGCACCGAGCGTCGGCCACATCGCGACCGTCACGCCGATCCCCGCCGCGAGCACATGCACCAACAGCACCCACCCGAACGCGGCGAGCGCGTTCGGGGAGGACAACGGGATGACCGCCGACGCGTCCGCGATGACCGCGAGGGCGATGGCTGTCACGGCCAGCGGTCCGGCCACCGCGGCGCCGATCACCTGCAGGGCGTGCCGCCGCGAGGACGCCGGATGCACCACCGCCGCGCACCCGCGGGCGACCGCCCACATCATCCCCGCCGTCGGGATCAGCGGGAGGACGCCGAGCGAGGTGCCGTCGATCGTCAACGGCACCTGGTGAATCGCCAGCCACGACGCCGCGATCGCACCGAACGTTCCCGTGAGGTCACTGTTCGCCGCCACCAGCGTGACGACGATGAGTGCGGACAGCAGGACGACCGTGACCCCCGCGGGCCGGAACGCGACCGACAGCAGCGCCCGCATCTCGTCCGCGTCGGGCACGGGACGCTGTCGCGGGGCGCGCCGCGCATCATCGCGGACGGCTCGCCTCTCGTCGTCGCGGACGGCTCGCCGTCGTGCACCCTGTGCGACACGCTGCGCACGATCAACCAAAGAACTCATCCCCTCGAGAGTGGCACTCCGACGCAGCGACAGCGGTCAGGCGCGCCGCACAGAAGTGGCCTCCGACCAGGTTCGGTCAGAGGCCACCTGCTGGATGGACCGCTACTTGTCGTCCCTGTCGGCGCGCGTGTCGAACGCCTGGGTGGGCGCGCTGTACCCCTCCGATTCAGGCTTCTCGGCCGACTCGGCCGGCTTCGCCTCGGTGGACGGCTGCTCGCCGTACTCGAGAGTGCGCTCCACGGGCGAGGACTCGGCCTGCGACCCGTACGCCGGCGCCGCGTGCTGCGCCGAACCGTAACTGGTCCCGGCCGGGTACTGCGAGCTGGGCGTTCCAGTGGGCTGCGACGGCGTCGACGGCTGCGAGTACCCCTGGTACTGCGGCTGCTGGTAGGCGGTGGTCGGGGCGTCGTACGACGCGGATCCCGCGCCCGCGCCGTAGCCCGGCTGCTGCGGCTGTCCGTAGCCCTGGGTGTATCCGGGCTGGCTCTGCGAGGGCTGGCCCTGCTGGCCGTAACCCTGCTGGCCGTAACCCTGCTGGCTCTGCTGCCCGTAGCCGGGCTGCGACTGGCTCTGCTGTCCGTAGCCCTGCGGCGCGCTCTGGCCGTAGCCCTGCGGCTGCTGTCCGTACGACTGCTGCGGGCCCTGCCCGTACCCCTGCGGGGCGCCCTGGCCGTACCCCTGCGGGGTCTGGCCGGGCTGACCGAAGCCCGCGGCTGCGGCCGGCTTGGGCGCCGGCTGCTTCAGGACGCCGATGTCGAACAGCACGGCTGCCACGGCCACGGCCGACTGGATGAATCCGAGAACGAGGATGAGGATTGCGCCCCAACCGGAATCCGCGTCGACGTTCAGGAAGACGAACAACGCAACGACCCAGCCCGCGACGGACGCCGCCGCGGCCGCACCCGCATAGGACTGCTTCGGGAGGAGGGACGCCGCCGCGAGCAGACCACCGAGGAACAGCAGTCCGAGTCCGTCCGTGTTCGCTTCGAACGAGTTCACGGACTCTCGCGCCAAGGTGGCGTACGGGGCGAACCCGAGCAGTAGGTTGAGGACACCGAGAACGGCGACACCGATCAGGAGGAAGAAGCCCAGGCCTTTCGATTCTCCCCCTGCAGTCGGTTGCGCGGGCGGACCGTAATTCGGCCCGCCGGGCGTGAACGTCATGACTTCTCCTAGTCGACAAGTGGTCTGCGTGCGCTCTTCCGACGCTAGCGTCTACGTAGATCTCATACTATCTGCCACTAGTGTGGCTGTTAGGTGAGAAGTACGTGTGTCACGGCTACCCGCATCACCGTGCGGTGGTGCGGGTTTGACCGTGTCCCACACCGACGCTTGTGGTGCAGGAACATGCTGTTTCGGAGTCACCCCCATCCGCGGTGTTGCGGTGGGCAGGCTGTGGCGGACCCGGCGATGCCGCGGCCGACGCGGTGTCGGACTGGTCTTGTCCCGGGACCTGCGGACCGGCGCGTGCTCGGCGACCCGGATCGCGGGCATCTGCCCCCGCCGCCGGGTCACCTTGTTTTTACCGAGCAGCGCGCGTTTGGCCAGGTTCACCCCGGCAATCTGGTCGCGGTTGCCGCCGACCCAGCAGCCCGGGCACCACGCGTCGTGGTAGCCGCCGGGGCGGGCGAGTGGTTCGTCGCACCCCGGACACTGTGCCGAGGATCCGCGGGCAGGCACCGTGACCACCGCGATGCCGACACCGGCGGCGGTGTGGGCGAGGGCGGCGGTCGCTTTACGGCGGGCCGACTGCGCGGCCCGGTTGTTGTTGACCCGGCCGTGCCCGCGGGGCTCGAGGGTGGTCAGGTCCTCGACCGCGATCATCTCCGCGCCCGCTGCCTCGGCGTAGTCGGTGACCTGGCGGGCGAAGTGGAATCCCAGCTCCCGGTTGATCTTGCCCCGTTTGACGCCCACCGCAGTCCGATGCTCGTTGAGGACGGCGATCTTCTCCTCCAACCGGACACGGACCTCGGAAGGGGCGGTGGCGGCCAGCCGCGTCAACCGGGCCGACTTGCGTTGCAGCAACTGACCCTCCGCCTGCAGGCGCGCCAGTTTCGTCCCGAGGCCGCGGTCATCGTAGGTGAAGCCCCGGTAGTCCGAAACCACACCGTCCGGGGTCTGCGTGGCGATCGCGGCGGCACCCAGCGTGGACGGAGACCAATCCACCCCGACCGCGACGGTGGCCGATCCCAGGTCACAGGCGGGGACGAGTTCGGTCGCGGCGCACCGCCACAACAAACCTTTCCGGTCGAGGGCCAGGGTCGGTAGATGCCAGCCGGTGACCGCCCGGCCGTTCAGGTGCCCGGGGATGGTGGCGGTCACCCGAACACTGCGCCACTGCGCCCGCCCCGCCGGGGCCGGGCAAGTCGGCAGCTTCACCGTCAACACCAGCTCGTCACCGGTGACAGCAAGCTGCGCGAGCTGCCGATCCGCAGCAGACAACCGGGCCATCGCGCTCGTCTGCGGTGGCCCCTGGACGTCGGTGATCCGCAACCGCGCCGACGGCGCCCCGTCGATGCGGCGAGAGCGTGCGACGAGCTGGCGCCGCACGCCCCGGGCGAAACCCAACGGCACCCAGTCCGCGACGGCGGAGGGTGGGGCTATCCGGCCGGTGGCCGGGTCGAACCGCTCAGACAGTGCCGTGATCGCGGTGTCCCGGTAGGCGAGGGTCCGCAGGGTCGCCATCACCTGCGCGGTCACCACCCTGCTCACCCGTGAGGGCACGTAGACCCCGTCCCGGTAGTGCGGATTCCAGCCGAGGCGGGCCGCGGCGACATGACCCTGCACGGGCAGCCTGCGATCCTGCCGGTCACGGCCGGCGGCGAGGACGTCGAACGTGACCGGCTGCCACAGCCGCGACATCAACTCGGCGCCGGCCGCCGTGACCAGGTCGAGCAACCACCTCGCTCGGGTGTTCACGTCGTCGAGACCGATCGGCTCACCGGTCGCGTCATCGACCGCCATGTAGGCGCGCGTGGTGAACGTGAACTGCCGCGGCGCAGTCGTTCCCGGCCCGATCACGCCAGCCCGCCAGGAACGAAACGCAGCCGAACGGACCACGGATCGTCCGGGTTCCGGAACGCGCCGCCATCACCTGGAAAGCTCATCGATAACACCTTTCCTCGCCGTGCGGCGCGATCGCCCCGGAGCCGGTGGCGATTCTGTGTCACCCGCAGCGCAGTGAACCGGCCGGACAACGGTGTCGGCAACGCCCTGACGTCATCCATCAACCCCCTCCACCAGCGTTGTTCACCCCATCTCTCGCGGGGCCTTGACTGTAACGCCGGCCTCCGACACGTACGGCCGAGTCCGCGCCAGCGGCAAACCGAGCCAATCGATCTCGCCACACCATCTGCGCCGCCGTGAACGACCACAAATCGCCTTGAGGCAGGTCCGCAGACGCCGATCCGAATCCTCGACGCCCCGCTATCCCGGACAGACATCAGTGCCACACGTAATGAGACCGTGTGCGCCGGGCGCCCTTGCGCACCCCGACGGCCGACCATCCACAAATTTCCGCAGCTTCACCAATTCGCGGTGAAAGACAGTGTCATAAACTGCTGGACTGTATCAGATATAGCGGCAACAACTGATAGCTACGATATATCCGTCGGTCGCGTGTGCGGGGCCGACAGCAGCGCAGGAGACAATGGTCCGGTGCCGTACACCCTCGCTCTCCGCGCCGCCGATCTCACTCTCGAGACGGAGGTGAAGCATTCACGCTTCATCGCGGCCCTGCGGCGCGTCGAGGACGCCGAGGCGGCGCAGGCTTTCGTCCAGGATCGTCGCAGCGCGTATCCCGATGCGCGACATCACTGTTCGGCGTTCATCGTCGGCAACGGGCCCAGCGACCGGGTCGAGCGCGCGAACGACGACGGCGAACCCGGTGGCACCGCGGGCATTCCGATGCTGCAGGTGCTCAAGGCCCGCGACCTCGTCGACGTCGCGGTGGTCGTGACCCGGTACTTCGGTGGAATCAAACTGGGGGCGGGCGGACTGGTGCGCGCCTACTCTGGCGCGGTGGCCGCCGCGGTCGATGCCGCACCGCTCGTGCGGAGGGAACGTCGCCACCTGCACACCCTCGCCGTCGGTCACGCCGAGGCGGGTCGGGTCGAGTCGGAGTTGCGGGGGCGGGGCGTCGTCGTGGTGGACACGGCGTACGCGGAGTCCGCGGTCCTCACCCTCGCGGCGAGGGACTCTGCGGAGCTGGCCGATCTGGTCGCTGCCGTCACGTCGGGGACGGGGACACTCGATCCGGCCGGGGAAATGTGGGTCGACGCCTGAACGACCCGTGCGCCTTTCTGGTAGCCGGAGCAACCAGAAAGGCGCACGGGCCCGGAGGGCCTAGGCCTGGACGGTCAGGCTCTGCAGGATCTCGCGAGCGAGTGCAGCGGTCTCGGACGGCGTCTTGCCGACCTTCACGCCGGCAGCCTCGAGGGCGTCCTTCTTGGCCTGCGCGGTGCCCGAGGAACCGGAGACGATGGCGCCTGCGTGGCCCATGGTCTTGCCCTCGGGGGCGGTGAAGCCCGCGACGTAGCCGACGACCGGCTTGGTGACGTTCGCCTTGATGTAGTCGGCGGCACGCTCCTCGGCGTCGCCACCGATCTCACCGATCATCACGATGACCTTGGTCTCGGGGTCCTTCTCGAACGCCTCGATGGCGTCGATGTGGGTGGTGCCGATGACCGGGTCGCCGCCGATGCCGATGGCGGTGGAGAAGCCGAAGTCACGCAGTTCGAACATCATCTGGTAGGTCAGCGTGCCCGACTTGGACACGAGGCCGATCGGGCCGGTGCCTGCGATGTTGGCCGGGGTGATGCCGACCAGCGACTCGCCGGGGGTGATGATGCCGGGGCAGTTGGGGCCGATGATGCGGGTCTTGTTGCCCTTGGAGACGTTGTACGCCCAGGCGTACGCCGAGTCCTGCACGGGGATGCCCTCGGTGATGACCACGAGCAGCGGGATCTCCGCGTCGATGGCCTCGACGATGGCGTCCTTGGCGAAGGCCGGGGGAACGAACGCGATGGAGACGTCCGCGCCGGTCTTCTCGATGGCCTCGGCGACGGTGCCGAAGACGGGCAGCTCGACGCCGCCGTCGTGGGTCACGGTGGTGCCGGCCTTGCGGGCGTTGACACCGCCGACGACCTGGGTGCCGGCCTTGAGCATCAGCGCGGTGTGCTTCGTGCCCTCGCCGCCGGTGATGCCCTGGACGATGACCTTGGAGTCCTTGGTCAGGAAGATAGCCATGTGATTTAAGTCCCTTTACTTTGCGGCGAAGGCCAGCTCGGCGGCCTTGTCGGCAGCCTCGTCCATGGTTCCGACGACCGTGACCAGCGGGTGGGCGGCCTCGGCGAGGATGCGACGACCCTCTTCGACGTTGTTGCCGTCCAGGCGGACGACCAGCGGCTTGTTGGCCTCGTCACCCAGCGTCTTCAGGGCGCCGACGATGCCGTTGGCGACCGCGTCACACGCGGTGATGCCACCGAAAACGTTCACGAACACGCTCTTGACCTGCGCGTCGTTCAGGATGACATCCAGGCCGTTCGCCATGACCTCTGCGGAGGCGCCGCCACCGATGTCGAGGAAGTTGGCGGGCTTCACGCCACCGTGCTTCTCACCTGCGTAGGCGACGACGTCCAGGGTCGACATGACCAGGCCGGCGCCGTTACCGATGATGCCGACCTCACCGTCGAGCTTGACGTAGTTGAGGTCGTTTTCCTTGGCCTTGAGCTCGAGCGGGTCGGTGGCGTCCCGGTCCTCGAACGCCTCGTGGCCGGGCTGACGGAACGCGGCGTTCTCGTCCAGCGTGACCTTGCCGTCGAGAGCGAGGATCTCGTCACCGGGCGTGCGGACGAGCGGGTTGACCTCGACGAGGAGAGCGTCTTCGTTGATGAAGACCTCCCACAGCTTCTGGATCGTCACGGCCGCTGCGTCGAGCACCTCGGCGGGCAGCTTTCCTGCCTCGGCGATGCTGCGCGCGAACGCGAGGTCGACGCCCTTGACGGCGTCCACGGGGATCTTCGCGAGTGCGTCGGGGTTCTCCTCGGCGGTGACCTCGATCTCGACGCCACCCTCGACCGAGCACATGGCCAGGTAGGTGCGGTTGGTGCGGTCGAGCAGGAAGGAGATGTAGTACTCCTCGGCGATGTCACTCGCCTCTGCGACCAGCAGCTTCTTGACGACATGACCCTTGATGTCGAGGCCCAGGATCGCCTCGGCGTTGGCCTGCGCTGCATCGACGTCGGCGGAGTACTTGACGCCACCCGCCTTGCCGCGGCCGCCGACCTTGACCTGCGCCTTGACCATCACGGGCTTGCCGATTTCTTCGGCAATCTCGCGTGCGCCGGCCACCGTGTCGGTAACACGCCCAGCCGAAGTCGGCACCTCGTGCTTGGCGAAGAGTTCCTTCGCCTGGTATTCGAAGAGATCCATCTGCTCACCGTCTCGTCTGCGTTGACACCCGCTCGAGGGGTAGGAGCGGGTCTGTTTTGGACTTTAACCAGTTGCCGGGCCCGGTCTGCGCCCGCGTGTCTGCTATGTGGTCCACATCACGCGATATCACGTACTGAGGCGGGCCTCACCGCTGCAAACGGGGCGGACCTCACCGATTTCTGCGGCGTGCAGTGAGGGCCGCGGCAGCCGCAATCAACACTATGCCCACCGTTGCCGGGACGACACCGGCCCCCATTTCGGGGTCGGTGACCCGGGCGACGGTCAGCGGCCACGACACGAGGTATACCCCCACGGCAACGGCCGAACCGAGCAACAACGCGACCGCCCTGTCGGGCCGGGCACGTGAGGCAACTATCACTGCGAGGGCGACCGCGACGCCGAGCAGCACCCGTCCCCACACGTCGAGGTTCCACGGGATCTCCGCGAACGACGCGGGCGCGTACTCGTCGCCGCGTGCGTCGGTCCCGTGGAAGAGCGGCAGTCCCAGTCCGACGAACGCGGCGACGGCACCGAGGCCGCCGACCGCGAGGACCGGGGTCGAGGTGGACGGCTCGTCGGACGTGTCGATCTCCTCGCGTTCCGCCGAGCCCGCGAACCACGTCAGCACCCCGGTGACACCCGCGGTGACGGCCGCACACCACAGCAGCACGGCACCGATTCCGGCGCCGATCCCCGGCACGTCGGTGGCGAGCACCACGGACTGCGACACGGCGGCGACGGAGTACGGGATCGTCACCCACAGCACCCCGACCGCGGGCCGGACGGCGGACGCGAACTCCGACAGCAGCAGCCAGACGCAACTGACGACGAGGACCAGGGCCGCGACGAGCACGACCCGGGTGGCGTAGACGTCGGGGCGTGCCGTGTCGCCGGGGATGTCGAGGACGGGGAGCAGCGCCCCGGCGGCGGCCAGCAGGGCTGTGATGATTCCGGTGGCCCCGGCAGCGACGTGCCATCGCGCGATCCGTGCGCGGGCCGCGGCCGCCTCGGCTCGCAGCGCCGCCTTGGCGACGCCCTTCGCGGACGGGGTGACCGCCCCCGGCTTCGCCGGGCCGCCCTGCGCCGCCGCGGACGGCGAGGCGGCCAGTGTCTTCAGGATCCTGCCGTCGCGGGCCCGGTCGACCATCGGGATGCAGGCGCCGACGAGCACCAGGACGCCGGCGCCGACGGTCCCCCACACCGCGCCGGGACCGGGCTGGATCCGTTCGCCCGCGGCGAGCCCCGCGACCAGGCGCGTCCCGACCACGCCGAGCGCGGCCAGGCCTGCCCCGACGAGGGCGCCGGACGCCACGGGGGGCGAAATCGATGCCAGCGCCGAGGCGACGACGATCAGGACGGCCGCCGCCAGGATCCCGGCGCCCGCGGACGCGGCGAGGTCCGACTCGACGACGGTCGGGACGAGGATGACGGGATCCTCGGACACGAAGGCGGGAGCGAACAGCGCGCCGACCAGGACGACGGCGGCGGCCACCGCGACGGCGGACGGCAGGAACCCGATGCGGGCGCCCGTCGCCCGCCCGACCTGTTCGGCGCTGCGGGCGTCGCCGTATCCGTCCATCAACGAAGCCCGGTGGACCGCGACCATGCCGAGCAGGCCCGCGAAGGCGATCAACGCGTGCCCGGCGAGGGCGGCGTAGGCGCCGGACCCGGCGGCCAGCTCGGCCGCCGTCTCGGGCCGGAACAATTCGAGCCGATTGGCGTCGATGGCGTCCGACCACAGCTGTGTGTCGAGGACGCCGGCGCCGACGGACACCGCGCCTGCGCCGGCCAGCAATGCCCCCGCCACCGCGGTGCGCCGGGCGAGAACCGCGGGAAGGGCCAATGCCGGTGCCGCGACGGCGAAGACGGCGGCCCACACCGCGGCAGCGCCGACCGCGGACGGCGCTGCCGCCCCGTCGACCGTGCGGACAGCCTGCAGGACGGGCGCCGACGCCACCCCGAGTCCTCCGACGAGGCCCAGCACGACCGCGAGCAGGGTGCCCCGGCGCGCGCGGACGGGATCGGGCTCGTCGACGGCGGTCAAGCCGGTGCCGCCGGACGAAGGAATGCGTTCGGGCTCGGCCCTGCGCCCGTCCGGGGATCGAGTTGATGACGCCACAGGCCGACGCTAGCGCTTACCCACCGCCTCCCCCGGGTTGTGACACGCGTGCGCACGGGCGAGATTGAACCGAGACGAAAAGCGGGTTCGACGTTTCCCCAGCTCAGTTTGTGATGCCCGTCACATGTAGCCGTTCCTCCGCGTTACAGGTTGCGCGCATCGCAACCGTTTCGTTACCGTCGCCAAGGTCTAAGTCACAGGCAGGTCACGAGCAGGAGGACGGACGGGCGTATGCACCATCGCAGCCAGTTCACGGCCAGCCGTTTTGTGAGTCACCACGATGACGAGTTGCGGGGTCACAAGGACGAAGTCGCGCCCACGTATCCCCCACAGTCGGTCGAGCATCATCCCGAGACCGATAGTTCTGAGATTTCCAGCATGTTCTTCCGCAATTCGCAGTCCACACGCTCCACCTACGACAGCGTCGACACCGGCAACGGCGTCGAGACCGTCGACACCGAGTCCGAGATCCCCGGCTTCATCCCCCGCAGCGGTTCCGAGTCCTTCGAGGGCGCACCCCCCCACTCCCGCCGCGGAGCCCACCGCATCCCGACTCCCCCCTCAGCTCTCAAAGGCCGCGCCGCAGTCCTCGCAGTCGCAGCAGGCGCCGTAGTAGCCGCAGGCCAGGCCGCAGTCACCAGCGGATCGTCCAGCTCCTCCGATCACTCCGAGGTCGCCCTCGCCAGTGACGAGTCGAGCTCCATCGGAACCACCGCGGAACCGCAGGCCGCGCAGTACTCCACGGTCTCCGACACCGCCGCCGCCGATTCGAACGCCCCGCAGGTCCTCAACATCGCGAACCCGACCGACCTGTCGCAGTTCAGCAACCTGCTCGCCAAGGGACAGCGTTTCAGCGAAGAGCGCGCCGCCCGCGAAGCCGCTGCCCGACGCCCCCTGTTCGTCCTCCCCGCCGTGGGAACCTTCACCTCCAACTTCGGAAGCCGCTGGGGCACCCTGCACGCGGGCGTCGACATCGCCGCCCCCATCGGCACCCCCATCGTGGCCGTCGCCGACGGCGAGGTCATCGACTCGGGTCCGGCTTCCGGGTTCGGCATGTGGGTCCGCCTCAAGCACGCCGACGGCACCATCACCGTGTACGGCCACATCAACACCTCCACCGTCACCGTCGGCCAGAAAGTCATGGCGGGCGACCAGATCGCGACCGTCGGCAACCGTGGCTTCTCCACCGGCCCGCACCTGCACTTCGAGGTGCACCTCGCGGGCGAGAACAAGATCGATCCCCTGCCCTGGCTGGCCTCCCGCGGCATCAGCCTCGGCCCCGAGATGGACTGACCCTCTCCGCACCACCCGAACACATGACGACTGCGGCGCATGCATTGCATGCGCCGCAGTCGTGTTTCGTCGGCTCTACAGCTTGACCATCGGGACGCCACCGATCAGCATCAGCCGCACCTTGCCCGCGCTGCCGAAATCGATGGTGACCGTCGCGGTCGGCCCGGCCCCCTTGGTCTCGAGGACCGTGCCGAGGCCGTACTTGTCGTGACTGACCCGGTCGCCGACCGCGAGGACCAGGTTGTTGTTGCGGGAGCGTGCGGCGCCGAAGCTGGGGGTGCTCGCGGACCCGCCGCCGTAACCGGAACCGCCGCCGAACCCCTGCCCGTATCCCGATCCACGCGCGCGGCCACCACCGATCGCACCACCGGAACCCATACGGGGGCCCGGGTCTTCGCGGCGCCAGTGCACGAGATCCGACGGGATCTCCTGCAGGAACCGTGACTCCGGGTTCTGGATGGGCTGACCCCACGCCGACCGCATGACGGCACGCGTCAGGTACAGCCGCTGCCGGGCACGGGTGATGCCCACGTACGCGAGCCGCCGCTCCTCCGACAGTTCCGTGGGGTCGCCGAGCGCCCGCATGTGCGGGAACTGGCCGTCTTCCCACCCGGTGACGAAGACGACGGGGAATTCGAGCCCCTTCGCGGTGTGCAAAGTCATCAGCGTGACGACGCCCTCGTCGTTGTCGGGCAGCTGATCGGAGTCCGCGACCAGGGACACCCGTTCGAGGAAGGCGGCGAGGGAACCCGGGTCGGGTTCACCGTCCCTGGCGTCGACGTCGCCGTCCTCCGTCGGTTCCACCAGTCCGGCGGCGTTCCGCGCGTCGGAGCTGAACTCCCGCGCCACGCTGACGAGTTCGTTGAGGTTGTCGAGGCGCGCCCCGTCCTGGGGGTCGCTGCTCGCCGCGAGTTCGGCGCGGTAGCCCGTCCGCTCCAGGACAGCCTCGACGACGTCGCCGATGTCGCCGAGCTGGTCGGGGACGATGTCGTCGGCCGTGGTCTCGGGTGGCATCAGCACCCGCAGTCCGTCCATCAGCTCGAGGAACGACGCGATGGCCTTCTGGGAACGGGTGTTGAGCAGCCGCACCCGGCCCTCCCCACCGTCCCGCAGCGCCTCGGCGAAACTGATGCCCCGCTGTTCGGAGTGGACGGCCACACACGCCTCCGCGCGGTCACCGATGCCGCGGCGCGGGGTGTTGAGGATCCGGCGCAGGCTGACGGTGTCGTCCTCGTTGGCGAGGACCCGGAGATACGCGACGATGTCGCGCACCTCCTTGCGCTCGTAGAACCGCACCCCGCCGACGACCTTGTACGGAACACCGAGCCGGATGAAGATCTCTTCGAGGGCGCGGGACGAGTTGTTGGTGCGGTAGAACACCGCGACGTCACCGAACTTCGCATCGCCCGAATCGACGAGCTTGTCGATCTCGGACGCCACGAACGACGCCTCGTCGTGCTCGTTGTCCGCGACGTACCCGGTGATGAGTTCGCCCTCGCCCGAATCGGTCCACAGCCGCTTCTCGCGCCGACCGGTGTTCTTCGAGATCACCGAGTTGGCCGCCGACAGGATGTTCTGGGTGGAGCGGTAGTTCTGCTCCAGCAGGATGGTGCGGGCGTCCGGGTAGTCGCGTTCGAACTCCTCGATGTTGCGGATCGTGGCGCCGCGGAAAGCGTAGATCGACTGATCCGCGTCGCCCACCACACACAGTTCGGCCGGGGTGACCCGGTGGTCCGCGTCCTCGCCGTCCGCGGTGCCGCCGACCAGTTCACGCACCAGCATGTACTGGGCGTGGTTCGTGTCCTGGTACTCGTCGACCAGCACGTGCCGGAACCGTCGTCGGTAGTACTCGGCCACCTGGGGGAACGCCTGCAGCATCGCGACCGTCTCGCCGATCAGGTCGTCGAAGTCCAGCGCGTTCGCCGAACGCAACCGCTGCTGGTAGTGCCCGTACACCTTGGCGATCAGCCGCGGCAGTTCCGCAGGCTCCTTGTCGGCGTCGGCACTCGCCTGCTCCGGGTCGATCAACTCGTTCTTGAGATTCGAGATGTGGGTGGCGAGCAACCGCGCCGAATAGCGCTTGGTGTCGATGTTCAGATCCTTGGCGATCATCGTCAGCAGTCGCCGCGAATCGTCCGCGTCGTAGATGGAGAAGTTCGAGTTGAGGCCGGGGAGCAGCGCCGCCTGGGCGCGCAGGATCCGCACGCAGCTGGAGTGGAACGTGGACACCCACATGCTGTTGGCCCTGGGGCCGACGAGGTGGGCGACGCGCTCCCGCATCTCCGCGGCGGCCTTGTTGGTGAACGTGATGGCCAGGATCTGACCGGGCATCACGCCACGCTCGGCCAGCAGATATGCGATGCGGCGGGTGAGCACAGCCGTCTTGCCCGAGCCTGCACCCGCGACGATCAACAGCGGAGAACCGGCGTGCACGACCGCTTCCCGTTGCGGTGGGTTGAGGCCCTGGAGGAGCGCGTCCGACCCTGCGCGCGCCGGTGCCGCGGCGTGCGGAGTCGACGTGGCGCTCAGGGGAGAAGCGGTGCCGGAGATAGTGTTCATCAACTATCAAACTTACCGGCGTGTACCGACAGCGTCACAGCGGCTTGGCCTGCGCGGTGCCGCCATGGCAAACTGGTACACATGTTCAGTCCGCCGTCGCGCCCCCTGTGGCGATTTTTTTACGGGTACCGGCCTCCGGTGCCCGTGAACTGAACAGCTCACGAGCCCCGAGGTCCGCACCGGATCCGGGGCTTTTTTCGTCAAATGAGCCTGGATCGGTAACGACTCGAGCCACAACAACGATCCAAGTTCTGACAAGAGGGAGACGAACCAATGAGCACTCAGACCGTCGCTTCAGCCGCAAAGGAAACCGCTGTTCCCACCAGCGAGGCCGAGATCGAGGTTCTCCGCCAGGAGATCGACAAGCTCGACGCCGAGATTCTCGCCGCGATCAAGCGCCGCGCCGAGGTCTCGCAGCTCATCGGGCGCACCCGGATGGCGTCCGGCGGTCCCCGCCTCGTCCACAGCCGTGAGATGAAGGTGCTCGAGCGGTTCAACGAGCTGGGCCAGGAAGGCCACACGCTTGCCATGCTGCTGCTGCGCCTCGGGCGCGGCCGCCTCGGTCACTGAGTTTCCCGAAGCGGCCCCCGACGGCGGTCGTCACGGTTCGAGTGCCACGTACTTGGTCTCCAGGTACTCTTCGATGCCTTCACTGCCCCCTTCGCGCCCGAAGCCTGACGCTTTGACGCCGCCGAAGGGGGCAGCGGTGTCCGAGATGACCCCGCGGTTGACGCCGACCATGCCCGATTCGATGGCGTCGGCCACCCGGAGCGCACGATCCAGATCGCGGGTGAAGATGTACGCGGCCAGGCCGAACTCCGTGTCGTTGGCCGCGGCGATCCCCTCCTCCTCGGTGTCGAACCCGGCGATCGCGGCCACCGGTCCGAACACCTCCTCCTTCAGGATCCGAGCCTGGGCGGGAATCTCGTCCAGCACCGTCGCCGGGTAGAAGTAGCCAGAGCCTTCCGGGGCGACGCCGCCGAGCCGCACCCGGGCGCCCGCGCCGACAGCGTCCTGCACCAGTTCCCCGACCTTCTCGAGCTGGTCCGCGTTGATCAGCGGGCCGAGTGTCGTGTCGGGATCGGTGCCGGGGCCGAGCTTGTACGAGGACAGCTTGTCGACGAGTTTCGCGGTGAATTCCTCCCGCACACTGTTCGCGACGTGGAAGCGATTGGCCGCGGTGCAGGCCTCGCCGCCGTTGCGCATCTTGGCGAGGAGGGCGCCCGCCACCGCCTTGTCGACGTCCGCGTCGTCGAAGACCACGAAGGGCGCGTTCCCGCCGAGTTCCATCGAGGTGCGCAGCAGCCCCTTCGCGGACTTCTCGACGAGCATCCGTCCGACCCCGGTCGAGCCCGTGAACGTGAGCTTCCGCAGTCGCGGGTCGTCGATCAGCGGACCGGTCACCTCGCCCGACTTCGACGTCGGCAGCACGGACAGCACGCCCTTCGGCAGCCCCGCGTCGGCCATGATCTCGGCGAGCAGCAGCATCGTCAGCGGCGTCTCGGAGGCGGGTTTGACGATCATCGTGCAGCCGGCGGCCAGGGCGGGTCCGATCTTGCGGGTGCCCATCGCGAGCGGGAAGTTCCACGGCGTGATCGCCAGACAGGGCCCGACGGGCTGCTTGGTCACCAGAATGCGCCCGTTCCCCGCGGGCGCCGGGGTGTAGCGACCGGCGATACGCACGGCTTCCTCGCTGAACCACCGGAAGAACTCGGCGCCGTACTTGACCTCGGCCGCGCTCTCCGGCAGCGCCTTGCCCATCTCGAGCGTCATCAGCAGCGCGAAGTCGTCGGCCCGGGCGGTGATCTTCTCGAACACCGCGCGCAGGAGTTCCCCACGCTGCCGTGCCGGGGTGGCCGCCCACTCCCGCTGCACCGCCACCGCGGCGTCGAGGGCCTTCATCGCGTCGCCCGGGCTGGCGTCCGCCACCTCGGTGAGGGCGTCGCCGGTAGCCGGGTCGAAAACGGTGAACGTGGCACCGTTCTCGGCGTCGCGCTTCTCGCCGCCGAGGAAGAGGGTCGTGGGAACGGTTCGCATGAGTTCGACAGCATCCATGACGTCCATCATGCGCCGCACCGAAGTTCGCACGGAAGTTTCGACGCGCGGGCATTAAGCTCAAATCTCGTGAGCTCAGACATCACCGGAACCGCTGCCTGGCAGAAATTGCGTGATCATCACGCTCAGATTCAGACCGTCCATCTTCGAGAGTTCTTCGAGAAGGACCCGGCACGCGGTCAGGAACTCACCGTCTCGGCCGGCGATCTGTACATCGACTACAGCAAGCACCGCATCGACCGCGACACGATCGGGTTGCTCCTCGAGTTGGCGCGCAGCGTCGACCTGGAGGCCCGCCGTGACGCGATGTTCGCGGGCGAGCACATCAACACGTCCGAGGACCGCGCCGTCCTCCACACCGCGCTGAGGCTGCCCGCCGACGCCACACTCGTCGTCGACGGCCAGGACGTCGTGGCCGACGTCCACGACGTCCTCGATCGCATGGGCGATTTCACCGATCGGGTGCGCTCCGGCGAGTGGCGCGGCGCGACGGGCGAGCGAATCAAGACCGTCGTCAACATCGGCATCGGCGGATCGGATCTGGGTCCGGTGATGGTGTACCGCGCGCTGCGGCACTACGCCGACGTCGGCATCAGTGTCCGGTTCATCTCCAACGTCGACCCCGCCGACCTGGTGCGCAGCCTGAACGGCCTCGACCCGGCCACCACCCTGTTCATCGTGGCGTCCAAGACGTTCTCGACCCTCGAGACGCTCACCAACGCCACGGCCGCCCGGCGGTGGCTGCTCGGTGGCCTGGGCCTCGGAAACGAAGCGGTCGCAAAGCATTTCGTCGCCGTATCGACACACGCAGACCGGGTGGCGGAGTTCGGCATCGACACGGACAACATGTTCGGATTCTGGGATTGGGTCGGCGGCCGGTACTCGGTCGATTCCGCCATCGGACTGTCGGTGATGGCGGCGATCGGCAAGGAACGTTTCGCGGAGTTCCTCGCCGGATTCCACGCCGTGGACGAGCACTTCCGGACGGCGCCGCTCGAGGAGAACGCGCCGGTCCTGCTCGGTTTGATCGGACTCTGGTACTCGAACTTCTTCGGCGCCGAATCCCGTGCCGTGCTGCCGTATTCCAACGACCTCGTGCGGTTCCCGGCCTATCTGCAGCAGTTGACGATGGAATCCAACGGCAAGTCGGTGCGCGCCGACGGCTCCCCCGTCCCCGCGTCCACCGGTGAGATCTTCTGGGGCGAACCCGGAACCAACGGGCAGCACGCCTTCTACCAGCTCCTGCACCAGGGCACGCGGCTCGTGCCGTCCGATTTCATCGGTTTCGGCGAGCCTACCGACGACCTGCCGACCGCGGACGGCACCGGCAGCATGCACGACCTGCTGATGAGCAACTTCTTCGCCCAGACGAAGGTCTTGGCGTTCGGCAAGACGGCCGAGGAGATCGCGGCCGAGGGCACCCCCGACGATCTGGTGCCGCACAAGGTCATGCCGGGCAACCGGCCGTCGACGACGATCCTCGCGCCGAAGCTCACGCCGTCAGTGATCGGCCAGCTGATCGCCCTGTACGAGCACCAGGTGTTCGTCGAGGGTGTCGTGTGGGGCATCGACTCGTTCGACCAGTGGGGTGTCGAACTCGGCAAGACCCAGGCCGTCGAGCTGCAGCCGGTGCTCACCGCCGCGGAAGAACCGGCCGCGCAAAGTGATTCGTCGACGGACAGCCTGGTGCGCTGGTACCGCCGTCAGCGCGGACGGGCCTGATTCACCAGCTCTCGGTGGTGTAGACCCGGCCGGAGCGGTCCACCAGCCGGGCACGCAGCTCATGCTGTTCGATCCACCGGATCGCGCCGATGCCGCGGGCAAGGGCGGCGACGCTGGCCGCGTACGCCCAGAGTGCGTCGTCGGCGATCACCGTCACCGTCTCCCATTCGGTGGTGGTGGGTGGTTCGGTGACCGGCGGCGCGACCGCCGTCGCCATCGCCGTCCCGTTCACCAGTTCGACCTCGCCGTCGCCGGGCACCGGGATCTGCCAACCGCCGGCGGGACAGTGCCCGGCCGTCGCGATGACGTCGCCGATGCGGACGGCGGCCCCGCACTCGAGCTGGCGGGCGACCAGTTCCGCCGCCCGATCCACCGTGTCGGCCTTGGCGGTGTCGGTGATGTCGAACGAGGCGCCCCACGGCGCGAACACGACATCGTCGTCGATCTGGACGTCGAGGAAACTGGGTTCCGGATGCACGGTGGGGATCAGGTCCTCGTCGGGGGATTCGGTGGCGAGCGGGTTCACCACCCCGTCGGTCATCCGGGCAGCCCACAGCGCCGAACGCAGCAGTGCGGACATCCGCCTGCTGACCTTGACCGGCGCACCCTGGGACAGGTTGACGGCGTGGATCTCGGCGTCGCCGCGGTGGATGTCGCAGACCGATTCGGCCTCGTCGATGACGGCCGCGATCAGCGCTGCGGCCTCGGGAAGGGCGGCGCCTTCGGTGACGTCGACCTCCACGACGGAACCCCACACCTTCCATTTCTCGACGCTAACCATGGTGTTCTCCGTGTGCGGTCCGTACAGCGCTGCACTTCCAGTATGCGCCGGTTGTCCAGAGGCCGACCTCCGGCGACCGACGCGACCGGTCGTACACTTCGCTGGTGAGCGCCCGATTGAGCGTCGTCGACGAGATGTTCCTGCGCACCCATCGGGGGTGGGGAACGCCGATCGTGATGCAGGGACTGTGGCGCACCGACGGCCGGGTGGACACCGCGACGCTCGATTCCCTGATCGCCGACCTCGCGCGGGGACCGCTGGGCAGGCGGGTGGTGCGCCCGCGGGTCCCCGGCGCGCGGCCCCGGTTCGAGCCGAGCGCGGACGCCTTTCCCGTCGAATACGCGGAGATCGACGCAGGGGCGGTGTTGGCGTGGGCGGACGAGCAGGCCTCGTTGCCGGTGGACCCCGAACGTGGTCCCGGCTGGCGGCTGGCCTGCGCGCGACCGGCCGGCGGGGGAACGGTGCTGTCACTGGTGTGTTCCCACGTGATCGCGGACGCGCGCGGACTGGCGGCCGCCATCGCGCGCGCCCTGCAGGGCGCGCCGCCGTCGGACGCGGTTGGTGCGGGAGGCGCTGTCGCGGACATGTGGGACGCCACCCGGCTCGCCCGCCGGGTGACCGAGGGGACGGCCCGCGCAGTCGCCGGTCTGGTGGTGAGCGGGTCCCGTCGCGCGGAACTGCGCCGTTTCCTGCACGTGAGTGGCAAAGCGTCGCCCGGCACACTTTGCCACTCACCTGTGGGGGCGGTGCTGGACGTGGACGCCGAGCGGTGGGACGCCGTCGCGGAGCAGGCGGGCGGCACCCCGAACAGCCTGTTCCTGACCGTGGTGGCCGAGTTGGCGCGGCGGGACGGCGAGACCCGGCCGCTGACGATCAGTGTGCCGATGGATTTGCGCGGCCAGGGCGACCCGATGGGGACCGCGAACTCCGTCGCCGTGGTCGAGGTGGACGTGACCCCGCAGGACACCGTCGCGGACGTGCGTGCGGCGAGCCGCGCCGCGTTCGCTGCGCCCGCGATGACCAGCCCGGCCGGTTTCCCGGAGGAGATGCTGCAACTGGTGCCCGACCGCGTGGCGCACGCCCTGACCGGCAATCCCGGCGAGCGGGACGTGCTGTGTTCCAACATCGGACCGCTGCCCGACGCGCTCGCCACGATCGACGGCCACCGGGCCACCGGCATCGCCACCCGCGCCGTGCATCCGGGTGTCGTGACCAGCCGCACCCGGCTGTCCGCCTACCTCAGCCGCTTCGGCGGCAGCTACAGCCTCGCGCTCGAGTCGCTGGACAGCCCGGACCGCACAGCGCTCCGCCAGCGGGCGGGCGAGGTCCTGGCTCGGCACGAACTCACCGCGCGGGCCTGGTGAAGGCTACGACTCGGTCCTGAGATCGGTGTACGGCTGCCGCGCCGACTCCGGATCGCCGTACGTGATCGCCCGCTCCCGTCGCGTCCGCGACGCCAGCGTGACGGCCCAGTTGAGCAGGGTGCCGAACCGGTTGCGGTACCCGGCGAGGAACGCGATGTGGATGGCACCCCAGGACACCCAGCCCAGGAACCCGGACATCCGGATCGGGCCTGCCTGGAGCAGTGCATGCCTGCGGGCGATGTAGGCGGCGCTGCCGAGGTCGCGGTATTTGAAGGGTTTGCGGTCTTGTGTTCCGCCTTCGATCGTGCGGGCGATGCACCCTCCGACGTGCCTGCCGCCCTGCATCGCCACCTCGGCCACCCCGGGGAGGTCGTTCAGCGACATCAGGTCGCCGATCACCCAGACGTTCGGATGCCGGGGCACCGTGAGGTCGGGTTCGACGGCGATGCGCCCGCCCTGAATCTGCTTCACGCCGAGCGCATTCGCGAGAGCGGCGGCGAACGGCACGGCCTCGACGCCCGCGGTCCACAGGACGGTGCGGGCTCCGTAGCGCTTCTTGGTGCGGGCGGCGTTCTTGGCCGTGGTCTCGATGCTGGTCTCGCAGACGTCGGTGACGTGCACACCGAGGTGCGTTTCGACGCCGACCTTGTCGAGCGTCCGCTGCGCCGCCGCGGACAGTTTGCGGTTGAACGACGGGAGAACGCGGTCGCCGCCGTGGAACAGCAGCACCCGGGCCTCGCAGGGGTCGATGGACTGGAATTCGTTGGCCAGGGCGTGCACGGCGAGTTCCCGGATCTGGCCCGCGAGTTCGACTCCGGTGGGTCCACCGCCCGCGACGGCGAACGTCAGCCACGGCCTGCGCTCCTCCGCGGTGGGCAGCGATTCGGCCATCTCGAAGGCGCAGATCAGTTTTCGGCGAATGGCGAGGGCGTCGTCGAGGGTCTTCATCCCCGGCGCCCACTGGATGTACTCGTCGTGCCCGTGGTACGCCTGGCGCATGCCGGCCGCGACGATCAGGTAGTCGTAGGGAAGTTCGAACGTGGAGCCGTCGAAGCGGCTGGCGGTCAGGACCCGGCGGACCGCGTCGATTCCCTGCGCCTCGCCGAGGGCGACGTGCACGTTGCGGACCCCGCGCAGCAGGTGGCGCAGCGGGCTGCTGATCTCCCCCTCGGACAGCAGGCCCGTCGCGCACTGGTACAGCAGCGGCTGGAAGACGTGGCTGGTTCCGCGGTCGAGCAGGGTGACGTCCACGTCGACGTCGCGCAGCCGGCGGGCCGCGTAGATGCCGCCGAACCCTCCCCCGATGATGACGACCCGCGGTCGCGAACGCTGCAAGCCGAGGGACGAGGATTCCTGGGCGGTCGTCATAGGTCAGTCCTACACGAACCGGGATGTCCACGCATGAGGAAGGAACCGCAACGCGACGTCGATTCCCCGCCACTTGATGCCCGGCAGCGCAGCGCGGTTCGTTTCCTTCTCGATGGCCGACACCATCGCGTCGACGCCGTCGTCGAGGGTTGCCGTCAGCGCGGAACTGTCGCCGGCCTTGCTCGACATGTCGGTGGCGATGTATCCGGGGAGCAGGGTGGTCACCACGATCGGGCTCTTCGCCAGTTCCGCGGTCAGCGCCTCGCCGAGTGCCGAGACCCCCGCCTTGCTCGCCGAGTACGCCGCCTTCGGGCCGGGCAGGCCCCGGTCGGCGCTGATCGAGGACACGAGCACCAGATGTCCGGAGTTCTGCTTGCGGAAGATGCCGAGCGCCGCCTCGCACTGCGACAGGGCGCCGACGAAGTTGGTGCGGGCGGTGGCGAGATTGGCGTCGGCCCGGCCCGTTCCGATCCTGGCTCCCTTGCCGAGACCGGCGTTGACGACGACGCGGTCGAGTCCGCCGAGTTCGTCGCGCAGTTCGCCGAACACCCGGATCACGGCGTCGTGGTCGGTGACGTCGAGTGCGCGGACGGCGACGGCGATCCCGGGATGCGATGCCCGCAATTCGTCCCGGACGGCCTCGAGTCGTTCGACGCGTCGTGCGCACAGCGCGAGGTCTCGTCCCTGGGCCGCGAACCGGCGGGCCATCTCCTCGCCGAGCCCGGAGCTCGCCCCCGTGATCAGAATCTTCTGCCGTGTCATCCCGACACAGTATCTACTCGACGGTAACAACGCGGGAGGCCCGCCGGAACGTCTGACATCGCGCACCGACCGGCTTACGGTTACAGGTATGACTGACTCCGGTAGCGGCGCGGAAGAGTTCGATGTCATCGTGATCGGCGGCGGTCCCGCCGGTGAGAACGCGGCGAGTTACGCCATCGCCGGCAGCGACCGCACCGCGGCGCTGATCGAGCACGAACTCGTCGGCGGGGAATGCTCCTACTGGGCCTGCATGCCCAGCAAGGCGCTGCTGCGCCCGGGTGAGGTCCTCGGCGCGGCCCGCAACATGCCCGGGGTGTCCGCCGGTCCGCTCGACGTGGACGCCGTGCTGGCGCGCCGCGACTCGTTCACCAACAACCACGACGACTCGTCGCAGGTGATGTGGGCCGACGCGGCAGGGATCGACGTCATCCGGGGATCGGCACGCATCACCGGGGACCGCACGGTGACGGTCGGCGATTCCCGCGAGCTGCGCGCCCGGCACGCCGTCGTGGTCGCCACCGGGACGACCGCCACGGTCCCGGACACCCCCGGCCTGCGGGCGGCGTTGCCGTGGATCTCGCGGGACGCCACCAACCTGAGGGAGGTTCCCCGCCGGGTCGCCGTGGTCGGCGGCGGCGTCGTGGCCTGTGAGAGCGCGACGTGGCTGCTGGACCTGGGTGTCGAAGAACTGACGATGGTGGTCCGCGGCCGGGCGCTGCTCCCGAAGAACGAACCGTTCGCCGGTGAGCGGGTGGCCCGCACGCTCGAGAAGAAGGGTGCGCGGATCCTGTTCGGGGCGGACCTTCGCGGCGTCGAACGGGCCGACGCCCGGGACACCGGGATCGGCCGCATCCACGGGGGCCCGGTGACCCTGGATGTCGCGGGCCAGGACCCGCTCGTCGTCGACGAGATCGTCGTCGCGACCGGGCGCACACCGGCAACGTCGTCGCTCGGCCTCGACGCGCGACTGCTGAACTCCCGCGGATACCTCACCACCGACGACCATCTGACGACGGCCGACGAGTGGTTGTACGCGGTCGGCGACGCCAACGGCCGCGCGCTGCTCACCCACATGGGCAAGTACCAGGGCCGCGTGTGCGGAGACGTGATCGCCGCCCGCGCCGAGGGCAGGCCGCTGGACGGGTCCCGATTCCGGGCCACCGCCGACCACGGGCAGATCCCCCAGGTGGTGTTCGCCGATCCGGAGGTCTCGGCCGTCGGGATTACCGCGCAGGAGGCACGCGACGCCGGCGTGGACGTCGAGACCGTGGAGGTCGACATCGCCGTCGCCGGCTCGTCTCTGTCCCGCGACGATTTCAGCGGTCACGCGAAACTCGTGGTCGATCGGGCCACCGACACCCTGGTCGGAGCGACGTTCGCGGGCACCGACGTCGCCGAGCTCGTCCACGCCGCCACCATCGCACTGGTCGGGAAGGTGCCGCTCGACACGCTGTGGCACGCGGTCCCGTCGTACCCGACCGTCAGCGAGGTGTGGCTGCGGCTGCTGGAGGCTCGGCGCTGACCCGAACGGAGCACCACGGGCGTTGACAGAGTCTCCCCAGGCGGTCTCCGTATAGTCGCCGACATGGCGTCTGACACTCTCACGACCGACACACTGGTGAGGACGACCGCAGGGGTGGTCCGTGGCCGGCGCGTCGGCGACCTGGTCGCGTGGCGCGGAATTCCCTACGCCGCTCCCCCGGTGGGTCCGCTGCGGTTGCGCGCACCCCGGCCGGTCACGCCGTGGTCCGGTGAGCTCGACGCCACCGAGTTCGGCGACGCCGCCGTGCAGCACAAGGAGTTCACCGCGCTGCGGCCGGGCAAGTATCAGCCGAGCAGCGAGAACTGCCTGACGCTCAACGTGCTGGCCACGCCCGGCACGTCCGGGGCGCGCCCGGTGATGGTGTTCATCCACGGCGGCGCGTACACGCTGGGCATGTCGGCCACCGCGCTCTACGGCGGCCAGTCGCTGGTCCGCCGCGGCGACATCGTGTACGTGTCGATCAACTACCGCCTCGGATCGCTCGGATACCTCGACTTCACCCAGTTCTCCACCCCCGAAAGATCTTTCGACTCCAACCTCGGCCTCCGCGACCAGGTGGCCGCACTCGAATGGGTCCAGCGCAACATCGCCGAATTCGGCGGCGACCCCGACAACGTCACCGTCTTCGGCGAATCCGCGGGCGCCAATGCCGTCACCACCCTGATGACCACACCCGCCGCGAAAGGCCTTTTTGCGCGGGCGATCTCGGAGAGTTCCGCGCCCGGACTCGTCGCGACGGCGGACCGGGCCGCCCGGTGGGCATCCGACTACGTGACGCTGCTCGGAGCCGAACCCGGCACTGCCGCAGAGGCGCTCGCCTCGTCACCCGTCGGCGCGCTGGGCCGTGCCGGGAACCGTCTCGGCGCGAAGGTGCTCTCGGAGACGCCGGGACTGCACCCGTTCGGACCCGTGATCGACGGCGACTTCCTGCCGAAGCCGCCGCTCGACGCGTTCGCCGCCGGTTCGGCGCACCGGGTTCCGCTGATCATCGGCACCAATGCCCGCGAGGGCACCCTGTTCCCGAAATTCCTCGACGCACTGCCGACGGACCCCGACCGGATCGGGCGGATGTTCGCACTCACCGATCCCGCCGCCGAGGCGCGCGTCACCGCGGCGTATCCGGGCTACCCGGCGCCGGACGCCGCCGTCGACCTGGGCGGCGACCTGACGTTCTGGAGGCCGTCGATCGAACTGGCCGAGGCCCACTCCGCGTACGCCCCCACGTTCAGCTACCGTTTCGATTTCGCGCCCCGTGCGATGAAGTGGCTCGGCCTGGACGCCACGCACGGGTTCGAGCTGTTCGCCGTGTTCGACATCGCCGACACTCTGATCGGCCGCGGCCTCACCCTGCCGGGCGGACGACGTGGCCTGAAGGACGTGACGGATAATGTGCAGCGACACTGGCTGCACTTCGCTTCGCGGGGAACACCGTTGGTGTCGTGGCCGCAGTACGACACCAACCGGAGGGCAACACTCGTGTTCGACACCGTCACCACCGTCCAGGACGACCCGCGCCGGGAGCGCAGGCTGGCATGGGAGGGGTATTCGGGCTACCACGGGCAGGGCCTGTGAGCGCTCTGGAAGTACACACCGATGCCGGCGCCGTCGGAGGGCGCCGGATCGACGACCTGGCAGCGTGGCGGGGTATCCCCTACGCCGCTCCCCCGGTCGGGCCGCTGCGGTTGCGGGCCCCGCACCCGGTCGAACCGTGGTCGGGGGTCCGGCGGGCGTTCCACTTCGGGTCCCCCGCACCGCAGCGCGGCGAGACCGACGAGGACTGTCTCACCCTCAACGTGCTGGCCACACCCGGCACGTCCGGGGCGCGCCCGGTGATGGTGTTCATCCACGGCGGCGCCTACTCCGGCGGAACCTCGTCCTCGTCGCTCTACGGCGGCCAGTCGCTGGTCCGCCGCGGCGACATCGTGTACGTGTCGATCAACTACCGCCTCGGATCGCTCGGATACCTCGACTTCACCCAGTTCTCCACCCCCGAAAGACCTTTCGACTCCAACCTCGGCCTCCGCGACCAGGTGGCCGCACTCGAATGGGTCCAGCGCAACATCGCCGAATTCGGCGGCGACCCCGACAACGTCACCGTCTTCGGCGAATCCGCGGGCGCCAACGCCGTCACCACCCTGATGACCACACCCGCCGCGAAAGGCCTCTTCGCGCGGGCCATCGCCGAGAGCCCACCGGTGGCCTCCGCCTACCACCCCGACCGGGCGGCGCGGTGGTCGCGCGAATTCCTCGAGATCGCCGGGGTGCCGCTGTCCGAGGCCGCGACGTGGCTCGAGACCGCCGACCCGGCCGACTTCGTCGCGGCGGGGACGACGCTGGCGCACCGGGGCGCCGACGAGGAACCCGGAACCCGCGCGTTCGCGCCCGTCGTCGACGGCTTCTTCCTTCCCACCCATCCGCTCGACAGTTTCGCGTCCGGATCCGGGCATCCCGTTCCGCTGATCATCGGCACGAACCGCCACGAGGGCAGGGTCTTTCCCCGGTTCCTGAACATCCTGCCCACCGATCCCACCCGGATCGACAAGATGTTCTCGCACGTCGACGTGGCGGTGAAGGAGCGGGCGATCGCCGCCTACCCCGGCTATCCCGGCCGGCGAGCGGCCGCGGACCTCGGAGGCGACGTGACGTTCTGGGAACCGTCCGTCCTGTGCGCGCAGGGCCACACGACCGTCGCCCCGACCTACAGCTACCGGTACGACTTCGCACCCCGGTTGCTCCGCATCCTCGGGTTGGGCGCCACCCACGCCACGGAGTTGTACGCGGTGTTCGGGCTGACCGGGACGTGGGCGCGGTTGCTCACCGCGCTCGGGGGACGCCGCGGGCTGCGGGCCGTCACCGATACCGTCCAGTCGCACTGGCTGCATTTCGCCCGGCACGGGACGCCCGCACCGGGATGGCCGCGGTACTCGCCGGAGCGCCGGGAGACGCTCGTCATCGACGACACGAGCAGGGTGGAGAACGATCCGCTCGGTGAGCGCCGGCGGGCCTGGCTGGGGTACGAGCACCGGCGCTAGCGGGACCGTCGGCTCGTTCCCCGTTGCGCCCCTGCCGGTTGCCCTACTCTCGTAGAGACCTGCATTCGGGAGGCGAGAATGACCGAGTCGAACGACCTCGCAGGCCGCACCATGGTGGTCACCGGCGCCACCTCGGGCCTCGGCCTGGAGACCTGCCGCCAACTCGCGCAGCGCGGCGCCACCGTCGTCCTGGTCGGCCGGGACCAGGACAGGATCGACGCGGCGATCGCCGACCTGTCCGAGAGCGCGGACCGCGACATACTGCACTCGGCGCTGGCCGATCTGTCCTCGCTCGGCCGGGTCCGCACGCTGTCCGGGGAACTGCTGCATCGGTTCCCGCGGATCGACGTGCTGGTGAACAACGCGGGCGTCGACGTGGGGCAGCGCCGGCTGACGGTCGACGGCATCGAAGAGACGTTCGCCGTGAACTACCTCGCGCCGTTCGTGCTGGCGACGACGCTGGCTCCGGCGATGGCGCGGGCGTCGACGGCCGACGCCGCCGGGTTCCGGCGTCCGTCGCGGATCGTCGACATCAGCTCGTCGGGACATCGCGGCGGCAGCGTCGACTTCGACGACCTCGATGGCGCGAAGGACACGTTCCACGGCCAGCGCGCGTACAACAACTCGAAACTCGCCCTGACCCTGTTCACCCGCGAGTTGGCGCGCCGGTCCGACCCCGCGAGGCTGGTCGTCAATTGCGCCGACCCCGGATTCGTCCGCGGTACCGCCCTCGGCCGGGGTCTGCCGTTCGGCCACCAGGTGGTCGGCACACTCCTGACACCGTTCATGGCCGAGGTCGCCAAGGCAGCGGAGACCGCGGTGTGGACCGCGACCGCCACGGAGAGCGGCAAGTTCACCGGCCAGTACGTCAAGGGCTGCAAGGTCGTTCAGCCCGGCAAGGACGCACGGGACGCCGGACTCGCCGCGCGGCTGTGGGCGGCTACCGAGGCACTGCTCGCCGGCCGCGGCTGACGCTCGTCAGTTCGGATCCTCGAAGAGCGACAGCACATTGCCGTGCGGATCCCGGAACCACGCGACACGGATGCCGTCCGGTGCGAGCCACGCCGCGTGCTCGTCCTGATCCATCCCCGGGTACTCGGTGAAATCGATGCCCTTGCTGCGCAGTGATTCGACGACCTTGTTCAGGTCGGGGACCTTCCACCCCAGCACCGTGTACCCGGTGTCGGCCTTCGCCTGCACCAGCGTGACCCGGAGCAGAGCCCCATTGCAGTCGAGGGCCAACGCGAACTCGTCCCGTGAGACGCGCGTCAGCCCCAGGGTCTCCACGTAGAACATCTCCGAGACGTCCAGATCGGTGCTGGCCACGAAACTCACGAGCTCACCCTGAAGACTCATGAATCAACTGTGCCCCGCGCACCCGTGGGCAGGCAAGAGCGCGGGGTCACCCACGGCGGCATCCCGTGACCCGGGGCACACGGCCCGGCGACCGCAAGTTAACGTCGATTCGACAGGTCGTCTCGCACCGGAATGAGGAACTCGCGTGTCTGCTCCAGTTTCAGAGAAGAAGGGCCCCCTCGCGGGCATTCGCGTCGTCGAATTCGCAGGCCTCGGACCGGGCCCGCACGCCGCCGCCCTCCTGGCCGATCTCGGCGCCGACGTGGTCTGCGTCCAGCGGCCCGGAGTGATCCCGCCGGACGGTCCGTACGACCAGATCCAGCGCGGTCGCCGCGTCGTCGAGGCCAACCTGAAGGACCCCGCGCAGGTCGAGAAGGTGCTCGGGCTCATCGAGCGCGCCGACGTCGTGATCGAAGGCTTCCGGCCCGGGGTCACCGAGCGCATGGGACTGGGCCCGGACGTCTGCCTGGAGCGCAACGAGCGACTCGTGTACGGACGGATGACCGGCTGGGGCCAGGAGGGCCCACTCGCCAGCAACGCGGGCCACGACATCAACTACATCTCGCTGACCGGCGTCCTGCACGCCATCGGCCGCAAGGGTGAGCGTCCGGTGCCGCCGCTGAACATGGTCGGCGACTTCGGCGGCGGTTCGATGTTCCTGATCTTCGGGATCCTGTCGGCGCTGGTGGAACGCCAGTCGTCCGGCAAGGGGCAGGTCGTGGATGCGGCGATGGTCGACGGCGCGCTGGCCCTGTCGCACATGATGTGGGCGTTCCGCGGCCGCGGCGTCTGGTCCGACGAGCGGGGCGTCAACCTGCTCGACACCGGTGCGCCGTTCTACGACACCTACGAGACGTCCGACGGCAAGTACATGGCCGTGGGCTCGATCGAGCCGCAGTTCTACGCCTTGCTGTTGCGGGGCCTCGAACTCGACCCCGCCGAACTGCCGCAGCAGATGGACGTGTCGGCGTGGCCGCAGATGAAGAAGGTCTTCGCCGAGAAGTTCCTGTCGAAGACGCGCGACGAGTGGGCTGCCATTTTCCTCGGCACCGACGCCTGCGTGTCCCCGGTGCTGACGTTCGAGGAGGCGCCGTCCAACGAGCACATCGCCGCCCGCGGGTCGCTGATCGACCTCGACGGCGTCACCCAGCACGCCCCGGCGCCCCGGTTCTCCCGCACCCCCGCCGGCGCTCCCACCCCGCCGGCCCGCGAGGGCGTCGACATCGACACCGTCTGGGCCTGACCCCCAGGTGAGTGGCAAAGCGTGCTCGAGCACGCTTTGCCACTCACGTGCTCAGACGACGAGGGACGGTTCCGCGAGCTCACGGTCGACGGCCAGCGTCTCGTACGCCGCCGCGATGCCGTCGACGCCGCGGCGCAACTCGTCGGACGTCCGCGCGTACGGGAGCCGGACGAACCGCTCGAACGCGCCCTCCACCCCGAACCGCGGTCCCGCCGCCAGCAGCACCCCGAAGTTGGGGGCCGTCGCCGCCAGTGCCGTCGAGACCGGCGCGGGCATCCGCAGCCACAGCGACATCCCTCCCGAACCGATGGTCGGGATCCAGTCCGGGAGGCGGTCGGCGAGCGCGTCGAGCATCGCGCCCCGCTGTTCCCGCAGCTCCGCACGGCGACGCGTGAGAACGAGGTCGTCGTCGGACAGCAGATGCGCCGCCGCGAGCTGGTCCATCACCGGTGTCCCCAGATCGACCGCCGCTCGCGCCCCGGCGAGCCGGGTGATCAGCGCCGGATCCGCACGAATCCAGCCGACGCGCAGCCCACCCCAGAACGACTTGGCCGCCGACCCGATCGTCACGACCTCCGACTTCGCCGCTCCCTTGCCGTACGCCGCGACCGGACCCGGTGACGGCTCGTCGAGCCACAGGTCGACCATCGTCTCGTCCACCACCAGGGTCATGCGGGTGTCGCGCGCGATCCGCGCCAGTTCGGCCCGCCCGGACGCGTCCAGGCACAGCCCGGTGGGGTTGTGGAAGTCCGGAATCAGGTACGCCATCCGGGCCGCGGTCTGCCGGGCGGCGCTGCGGATTCCGTCGAGATCCCACGCCCCCGACGCGCCACCTTCCGGCCGCACGGGAACGGGGACCGGACGCGCACCGACCCTGCGGATCGCCTCCAGCGCGTTGGGGTACGTGGGGTGATCGACCAGCACCCGCTCCCCCGGCGCCGTCAGCACGTTGAGGAGCAGCCGCAGCGCGTGCTGGGCACCGGACGTGACCATGATCTGCTCGGGCGAGGTCTCGAGTCCCCGCGCCCGGTAGCGGGCCGCGATCACGTCCCGCAACGCGCCGATGCCCACCGGCTCCATTCCGTGAGTCGGAAGGAACTGCGGAAGTGATTGCAACGCATAGGCGTAGGCCTGTTCGACCGCTTCGGCGGGAGCGGCCATCGCGGCGTAACTGAGGTCGACCACCGCACCGTCGGACCCGGGCTGGTGTGCCCGGAACATCAGCCCGTTCTGCCGCGCCCCGAGCGGCAGCGCGACCGTGCTGCGCGACCCCTGCCTGCTGATGAGATACCCCTCGTCCCGGAGCACCGAATACGACGACGTGATCGTGGTCCGGCTCAACTCCAGCACCGACGCCAGTTCGCGTTCACTCGGCAACGCGACACCCAGCGGGATGCGGCCGTCGTGCACGAGCAGGCGGATGCTCTCGGCCAGTGCCCGGTAGGCGGGTCGCGCCGCCGAGCGGCGGCCACTGTCGTCCTGCCAGTTGCCGAGGTCTCTGGCCAGGGAGCGTGCTCCGAGTACACGAGTCATCATGCAGTCCAGTATCAACCCCTTGGCTATTCAACTCCAAGCCAGTTCTCGCGAAGCTCGGATCCATGACGACACTGATCACGCTCCTGTGCATAGCCCTCCTGGCCGCGTCGGTCGCACATTTCGGCCCCAAAGAGGGAGGTAAAGGTCTATTTCGCCTGGAGCAGTTCCGGATCGGCGCACCCCTCGGCGGCATCTTTCCCGACCAGTCGAGCAGTCCAGAAGATCCGGACTGGCCTGATTCGAGACGTCAGGGCTCCGGCGGCCGCGGCCTCTGATCGAACTTCCGCCGACCGCGGTTCACGGACGGTATGTGTCGGAGGTCGGAGGCATACTGGGCGGGTGACCACAGGAATCGCCCTGTTCGACACCGCCCTCGGCACCTGCGCCATCGCGTGGCGGGCCGCGGGGATCGTGGGTGTGCAATTACCCGAAGGTTCACCCGAATCCACGCGGCAGCGTCTCGAACACTGTTTCCCGGACGCGGTGGAGCACCAGCCTCCTGCGCCCATCCAGCGGGCCATCGACGGAATACGTGAACATCTCGGCGGCGCACTCGACGATCTGCGGTGGATCGACCTCGACTTCGAGGGGGTCCCCGAATTCGACTGCCACGTATACGACATCACCCGCGCGATCGACCCGGGCACCACCCTCACCTACGGCGACATCGCCGCGGAACTCGGCAAGCCGGGCGCCGCGCAGGCCGTCGGTCAAGCGCTGGGCCGCAACCCGCTGCCGGTCGTGATCCCGTGCCACCGAGTCCTCGCCGCCGGCGGTCAGGTGGGCGGCTTCTCCGCCGGTGGCGGCACGCTCACCAAACGTGAACTGCTGGCCCTCGAGCACACTCCCGGTTTCGACGACCCGGTGCTGTTCTGATCGGCTCCTGCATATCGGCGACGAGTTCGCGCGCCATCGCGGCGGCCGCGGCCATCCTGTCCCCGTCGGGAACCCGAAGCGTCCGCACGACCCGCTGATCCGTCCCGCTCACAGCGGCGCATCCCAGCACGAACGCTTGCCCGCCGGCGATGATCGCCCGCTCCACGGCATGGATGAACGCGTCCACCGTCGACCTCGGATCACCCTCGAACACCCAGACACCGAGATCCGTCGCCACCACCGCCACACACCTGCCGGCGTCCGACGGGGCACATCCGAACGCTTCGAGAACGGCGGCCGCTGCGTGGAAGCTGTCGTACCACCGACCGGGAGGTGTCCGAGTGCTCGCTTCGACAGTCGTGATCATCGGCCCGAATGTATCGCAGTTCACCCGTCCTCTTCACACTTCGCGATCAACGTCGCGAGCCTCCCCTCTCCGATTGCCGCCATGTGGCGTTGTGCAACCACCAACTCGTCGGGCCGGCCGTTGGTCACCCTTTCGTCGATATCCGCCAGGATCCGGTCGAGAGTGAGCCCCTTCGCCGCGATGACCACGGGAAAGCCGAACCGAGCGCGATACCGGGACTCCCTCTCACGCAGCACGGCGAGTCTCCCGGCCGAGCTGGCGACGAGTGCACAGTGCTCGGCTGCGGCATGGGCCGAGTCTGGTGGGTCCGAAAGCGGAAGATAGCTCTCCAGTGCCATCGCGACGTCCTCGGACGTCATGGAATTCCACGCTTCCCCGGCCGCAGCAAGCAGGTCCGCACGGTCGACGTAGGGGCGTGCGGACAGCACCGCGGTTGCCCAGGTCCGCGACGGCGTGCAGATCAATAGTTCTTTCTCCAGAGCGGACTCGTCCAGGGCGTTGAGCGTCACGACGGCAATGTCAGGCATGTGCGCTCGCGCGCCGATAGAGTGCGAGGCTTTCCTCCGCCACGCGGGACGCGTCCCCGGCGCTCAACCACCGCGGATAGGACGTCACCGCGGCCACTGCGTCGTCCAGCGAGCTGCGGACGAACGCGATCTCCTCCGCGTCCGCATCGAGTCCGAGCGACTGCAGCAGCACCTCCGCCATCCGAGCAGTGGTCAGGCTGTCCCACACCCACTCCTGCCGACCTCCCACCACTGCGGGGCTCACGCACGACGAGACGGGCGGGAACACGTCCGGTCCCCCGGTGATCGCAGCGATGACGTCACCGGGCATGTGCTTGAGGTGGGCATATCCTCCGACCACCGGCTTGAGGGGCGGCAGGCTCACCGAACTTTCCGACGCCACGAGTTGCGCCAGGGGCGTCAGCTGTTCGACGTGGATCCCCGTGTCGACGCCGTAGAGAACTTCGAGACCGAGAACCACCTCCTCGAGCGCGGCGAAGCCGGCACGGTAGGACATTCCGGACACCGACACGTCCGGGCTCGCGCCTGCCGTCGCGGCCGCGACGGCCGTGGCGGTGCCGAGGCCGAAGTCGTCGTGCACATGCATGGTGATCGGCACGTCCTCGACCAGGCGCTCCCGGAACGTCCGGACGAACAGTTTCATCGCTTCGGGGCCGAGACTGCTGGTCGAGTCCATCAGATCGAGACGCCGCGCACCGAGCGCGACGGCGACGTTGCAGGCTGCCACCAGATCGTCGAAGTCGCGGCGGCCCACGTTGGCGAGCGTGATTGTGGCGTCGCCACCCAGCTCACGCACGTACTCGAAGAACTTCTCGAGATCGCGGTACTGACGTGACCGGGCGGGGGCCGAGGGCGCCGGGACGATGCCCGGCGCGAACGTGCGCACTCCCCATTCGTGCAGTTGATCGACGGTTTCCTTCATGCCGACCTGCTGGTAGTTCTCTCCGTCCGACAGCAGGGTGTCGGCGTACACATTGAGCCGGAATCCGAAGTCCCGGGCGGCGACGGCACGAACGAGCGCCGCTTCGCGCGGCAGCGGTGACGCTCCGCCACCCCAGTTGATGTTGATGCTTTCCTCCCGGATTCCCGCCGCACCGAGCGCCGCCGCGATCCGGACGAATCCGTCCATCGACGTCGTTGCGCCCGCGGTGAAAAGCGTCTTCCGCAGGGTGCTGTCGATCAGCGCGAACGGTGAAGGCCAGTCGAACTGCGCCTGGACGGTGGCGTCGAAGTTGAACGGGCTGACCCAGTGACTGCCTTCGACGAGGTGGGAGCGCTCAGGATTGATCATGCGAATACCTCTTCGGTGTCGTGGTTTTCGTGATGTCGGGGAAGGTCGGAGGGAACAGTTCGGCCGGTGGTCTGCGTCGGTGGTCGCGTTCGCTGTATGCCGCCCTCATGCGTTCGAACAGGGCCTGCGCGCGAGCCTGCAGCCGCGACTGGTCGGCACCGAGGACGACGCCGTCGACCATGACGGTGCGGCCTGCGACCACCGTCCGGCGGACGTCGCGGGCCGATCCGTTCATCGTGAGGGTGCGGAGCGGATCGTCGCGTACCCCCATGGCGAAGTCGGCGAGATCGACCACGATGAAGTCGGCACTCGCTCCGGGCTGCAGGCGGCCCAGATCGGTTCTGCCGAGGGCACGAGCACCGCCGAGCGTCGCCGAACGGAGGTAGTCGGCTGTGGCACCCGCCGCGAGTGACCTGTCGGCAAGTTTGGCGAGATGGGTGCCGTAGTCGATGCCGCGGACGAGGTCCGGGGGGAATGAGTCGGTTCCCAGGGCGATGTGGACACCGGCCGTTCGATACCGGTCGTACGAGTCCAGCACGGCTCCGTACCGAATGGATGTCATCGGGCAATGCACGATGGTGACACCCGCCTCGGCGAGTCGGCGCAGGTCGGCCTGCCGCCCGCCACCGCCCGGCGCGCCGAGATGAATGCCGTGGGGCACCAGCAGACGCGTCGCCAGGAGTCCGGACGCTTCGAGGAGTTCGACGGGGCGCATCCCGTACCACTCGTCGAGCAGCGCCAACTCCACCCCACCCTGCATGCAGTGCAGTCGCACCACGGCGTCGCGGGCAAGCGCCAGCTGTGCGGTCGCTGCCATCAGTTCCCTTGTCAGGGTCTCGATCCTGCAGGGCAGGAGAGCGCCGTGTACGAGATCGCCGCCGTGGTCGGCGGCATAGTCGAGAAAGCGCTCGGCATCTCGGAGCCCGGCTCGGCCTCGTTCCTCGTCGAACAGCACTGTCCGGCGTCCACCGTCGACGACGTTGACGCCGGACCGGTAGGCGGGGCCGAGATATCCACGAATTCCGAGACGCTCCGCGATCCGCGCGACCTCGACCATGTCGTCACAGGTCTCCGCCCAACTGCTGTGGGTCTCGGAGGCGATCGGCATGAAGGTGGTGACGCCGTGCCGAAGAAGCTGCGACAGAGCATATTCGCGGATGACGGCACGCTCGGGTACGTCGAACACGTCGCGCCGCCGCGATCGGAAGTAGTCGGCCGACCACTGATGCCCGAGTGCCAGATCGGGTGTCGCCCAGGAATCGAGCAGCGCGTGATCGATGTCTGCCAGCGCATCGAGGTCGATGAATCCCGGCATGATCAGAGCGTCGCCGCAGTCGATCGTCTCGTCGACCGGGCCGTCCCATCCCCGTCCCGCGTGCAGAATCCGCGCGCCCCGATAGACGATCTCCCCGTCGGAGACGAGAATGTGATCGCCGTCGCGATGGGCCAGGACGTGGGCCGCAGTCATCCTGACCACCGGTTCCGTCATGGCACGGTCACCCCGATCGGCTCGTCGAATTCGCGCCTGTTGCTTCGCCATCCGGGATCGGTGAGGTGGTGCGCCAGGCCGGCACGTTCGACGAGCAGTCGGGCGTGCCGGTCTCCCTCGTCCAGTGCTGCCGTCTCGTCGACGCCGCACACGGTGCGGTCTTCCATGACGACCGTTCCCCCGACGATCACCGTGTGCACGTCGGCTCCGGTCGCCTCGTAGACGAGGCGGTGCACCGGCATCCAGTTGGGTACGAGATGCGGCTTGCGCATGTCGAGAATCGCGAGATCGGCGCGTTTGCCCACTTCGATGGATCCGATGACACCGGACATCCCGAGGACCGCGGCCGCATCGATCGTGATCATCTCGAGCAAACGGCCCGGTGGCAGCAGGTAGGGATCGTCGGCGAGAAGCTGATTGGCGGCCTGCACGGCGCGCGCGGCCTGCAGGAGGTCGAACGGATGCCGCGGCGACGACCCGTCGGTGGTGACCGCAACGGTGATGCCTGCCTGCAGCATCTGAGGAACCGGCGCACGTCCTCCCGGCGCATGCCCCACGGACGTCCCGGTCTCCGCCAGGATCGCGACCTCCTCGGCAGACAAGCCCGTGCAATGTTGCAGGTGGACGTCCGGCCCGAGGAGCGCATACTCCCGGTCCTTCGCCGCGAGCCGCACCATGCCACCGAACGCATCCGAGTGGATGCGGACACCCCAGCGCTCCGCTGCTTCCCTGATCCGGCGCGCCTGGTAGCGATCGCCTTCGGTGAGATTGGTGGCAACGTCGGGTCGCGACGGATGGGACGGATCGACCGAGGGGACGATCGTGAAGGGTGTCAGGAACACAGACGTGAGATCGCCCTCGTAGCCGTCGACCGTCTCGATCACCGATTCCGCGCCGGACAGCATCTCGTCGAATCCGACCTCGCGTCGCCGGGGAACTCCGCCGGACCAGTCCGTGACCGGATGGGGCAGCGGCAAACCCGCCGGCCCGACACACACCACGTCGCGTATTCCGACCTCTCGGTAGGCGCGCGCGTGAGCCAGCGAGATCTCGGGATCGTCACTGCGGGGGCGGGATCCCATGACGCTGACGCCGCACGTCACTCCGGCGCGAACGCGTTCGAGCGCGGACACCAGTCCGTCGTGATACCAGTACTCCGGTGTCGTCGCGTGGAAGTACGCAGGTGTGACGGTTCGCATCCAGAATGTCGGGCTGTCACATCCCAGCGTCTTGATCAGCGAGTGGCCGGCGTGTCCGTGGGCGTCGACGAGCCCGGGAATCACCAGTTTGCCCCGGCAATCGATTCGGCGGACGGACCGATCCGTGACGGAGAGGAGCGCCTCGCTGTCACCGACCACGCTGATGAGGCCACCGTCGATCAGGACGGCGCCGTCGTCGATGATCCGGCGTTCACGGTCCACTGTCACGATCGTGGCTCCGTACAACAACACCGCGCTCATGCCGCCGTCCCGCGCGTCATCGTTGCCAGTTCGGACAGCGCAGCCTGCAGTCGCGGCGCCGTGGCCGTCACCGGAGGCCGGTCGGGCCGCGCCCTGGACGACAGGATCGAGAGTTCTCTCAGCGAGACGTCGCTGTTCTGCAGAAGCCACCGTTCGTCACACACCGGCATCTCGAACTCTCCGCGGTGCAGGTCGACGAGGACCGGCGCGCTGGAGCCTGCGCCGTCGAGGATACGGAAGATCGCTCCCCAGTCGATGTCGCCCTGACCGCCCGGGCACAACCGTCGTGCGAGACCGCGACCGGTGAAGGTGATCCACGCGTCGTCGTAGTGAATCCGGCCGACGTGCGGTGCGAGCCGGGCGGTCGCCAGCTCCGGATCCTCGCCTCTCACCGGCAGATTGACCGGGTCGAGCGCCACCGCCAGATGATCGGAGCCGACGGCGTCGACGAGCGCGAGGATTTCGTGTGACGTGATCTCCTCGTGCGTTTTGACCGCGAGTTTCAGACTCAGGTCGGTGAGCACCGGGGCAAGGTTCCGATACAACTGCGCCGTGGCGTCGAGTTGCTCCGGCCACCCGACCGACGCGTCATAGCGGTCGTCCAGCGTACCCACGACGATCTGGACGTAGTCGGTGTCGAGTTCCCCGATCGCCCTCAACGCCTTGCTCAGTCCCGCAACCAGATCGCCCCGACCCGCCTCGCGGAATCGTGTGGTCCGTTCGGCATGCCCTGCGGATACCATTCCCAGCGCGCAGCTCAGCCGAACACCGAGTGAACGTCCGTAATCGGCGAGTGCCCGGAAGGCGGTCGGATCGAGTGCGGGCGAAATCACGAAAGGCGAAGCGAACTCCACGTGCCGCAGACCGAGACCCGACGCCGTGCGGATGGTCTCCCGCGGGGTCGATTCCTCGCCCAGCGCACGCGCGCACGCACCGAGTTCCCGGACAACCGTGCCGACGCCGTCGCCGATGGTCACCGCGCCGACTCCGCGAGATCGCCTGCCTTCGTGATCGATTCGACGGGAAGATCGTATTCCGCGCACACGCTTCGCACGTGATCCGCACTGGACCTGATGTACGACACCGTCTCCGCATAGCCGTACGGCTGCGCGGCGTAGGCGGCGTTGTCGATCCGTTCGCCCGACCGGAGCTGCCGGTCGTACGACTGCACCATGTCCAGGTACGCCGCCATCTCCTGGACCGTCAGATCGGGATGGCCGTCGAGGAATTCGGGATCGAACGCCTCGATGAGCATCGTCCGCCGGGGACGGGGCAGGTCGTCGAGCGACTCGTCGTTCTCGATCGTCAGATTGAGAGCCGGATTCGCCGCCGCGAGTATCGGCAGAATGCGATGGAAGTCGACGACGCCGGTGCCGCACGGGCGCATCTGGTAGGCGAGACCGCCCTCCGTGTAGGTGATCGCGGCGTCCTTGATGTGCGTCTGACGCACGTACGGCGCCAGCCGTTCGGCCGCCCAGACAGGATGTTCGAGGCGTTGGAGCACGTTCGCGGTGTCGAACACGACCCCCACCACATCCGAGCCGACCGCCTCCACCAGCCGGACGAGTTCGAACGACGTGATCTCCTCGTGTGTTTCCAGGTTGAGGTGGATTCCGAGGTCTCGTGCGATCGGAGCCAGTGTTCCGAGAAAACGCGCCGTTGCGTCCAGCTGTTCCGTCCACGTCACGTCGGTGCGGAAGCGGTCGTATGCCCAGCGGCCGCTGTACACCGACTTGTAGTTCGCGGTGGCCACCCACAGCTCACGGCAATCGATGGCGGCGCACGCTTCCATCATCCGGCGGAAGCCGAGGACGATATCGCCGTCGCCGACGGCGCGCAGCTCCGGCGCCTCCGGGTTCGCATAGGGATTGACCTTGCCCAGACCGGTCTCCAGATACATCCCCAGTTCGTCTGCCTTGGATCGGATGTCGCGCAATTCGCCGGCATCCAGGGCCGGGCTCATATCGAGCACCGTCCGGAAGAACAAGCCGGCCATACCGAGTTCGTCGGCGTGTTCGAGGCTGCTCACGGGACCCCGAGCACGGCTCTCGGGAATCTTGCGTCCGTCTACACCAATTCGCATATCTACCTACTTCCGTCAGGGATGATCGATGAGATGAAAGGCCGGGGCTCGACGGCCCTCACGGCAGAGTCAGGACGCCGCCGGGGATGGTTCGCCCGGCGCGGGCCGCAACCGGGTCCGGGATCGGCACCGCCTCGAGTAGTTCGCGTGTGTATCGGTGACGTGGAGTGGAGAACACCTGTCGGGTGGGCCCTTCCTCCACCACCACGCCGGACCGAAGAACCGCCACCCGAGAACAGAGTTGCTGCACGATCGCGAGATCGTGCGCGATGAACAAGATCGTCACCCCGAGGTCCTCGTGCAGGGACGTCAGCAGATTGATCACCTGTGCCTGTACCGAGACGTCCAGGGCCGATACCGGTTCGTCGCACACGAGCAACCTCGGGCGAAGGATCAGGGCGCGCGCGATGGCGATACGCTGCCGCTGCCCACCGGAGAACGTGGCCGGCAATCGACCCATCGCATCCGGGTCGAGACCCACCTCGATCAGGGTCTGCGCGACCCGCGCACGCCGGTCCGCGCGGGTACGGGCCAGGCGGTGGACGACGAGCCCCTCGCCGACGATCTGCTCCACCGTCATCCGAGGGTTCAGGCTGGCGTACGGGTCCTGCGCGACCAACTGAACGTCGCGACGAAACCGGCGCAGGTCCCCGCCGCGGAGCGCATGGACGTCACGCCCGTCGAAGGTAACGGCCCCGGAGTCGGGTCGCTCGCGCCGGACGATGCACTTGACGAGCGTGGACTTGCCGGAACCCGATTCGCCGACCAGTCCGAACGTCCCGCCCTCGGGCACCGACAGGTATACGTCGTCGAGCGCCTTGCTTCCGCGGGATCCACCGAAAGTCTTGTTCAGAGCTCGGATATCGAGAAGAGGTGTTCCGTTCATCAGTTCCCACTTCCTTGATCGAGATGGCAGGCGCGGCGTCCACCGTCAGCGGTCGCCATCGTCGGTGGGGTTTCGCTCGCGCAGCGCTCCATCGCGACAGGGCATCGTGGGTGGAAGGGACAGCCGGGGGGCCGTAGCGCCGGTGACGGAGGCGCACCCGGAATGGTGGTCATCCTCGGGAGATGAACATCCAGCCTCGGCACCGCGGCCAGCAGTCCTGCGGTGTAGGGGTGCAGAGGGTCCGCGAACAGTGCGCGGACCGGCCGATCCTCCACGATCCGCCCGGAGTACATCACCGCGACACGGTCGGCGAGTCCGGCGACGACCCCGAGGTCGTGCGTGATCAGCAGGAGTCCGAGTCCCCGTTCCCGGGTGACCTCGTCGAGCAGGTTCAGCACCTGCTGTTGCACTCGGACATCGAGCGCCGTCGTCGGTTCGTCGGCGATCAGAATCTCCGGCTCCCCGATGAGGGCCATCGCGAGGACTACACGTTGCCGCATGCCCCCGGAGAATTCGTGCGGATAGGCGCCGA
This sequence comes from Rhodococcus koreensis, assembly GCF_017068375.1. Taxonomy (NCBI): domain Bacteria; kingdom Bacillati; phylum Actinomycetota; class Actinomycetes; order Mycobacteriales; family Nocardiaceae; genus Rhodococcus; species Rhodococcus koreensis. Next base: position 6,707,932 of record NZ_CP070609.1, on the reverse strand, counting down.
GCCGTTCGTGTGCACGCGCGACCCCGAGTTCGCTCAACACCTCGGCGGCCCGCCGCAGTGCGTCCTTCTTCCTGATCCCGCGTTGCCGCAGTGGCTCACTCACCTGTGCGCCGATCGACTGCAGCGGGTCGAGCGCGCCCATCGGGTCCTGGAACACCATCCCGATGCGACTGCCCCGGATCGTGCTGAGGCGACGTTCGGTCTGCGCGAGGATCTCCGTGTCGCCCAGTCGAATCGAACCGCCGATCGTCAGTGAGCCGTCCAACCGCATCAGTGCGCGTGCCGTCACCGACTTTCCCGAACCCGATTCGCCTACCAGCGCCACGCGCTCGCCCGCCGCAACCGTGAGATCCACGCCGTCCACCAACCGGACGGACGTGTCGCCCGGCTCCGTGTCGATGGTCAGCCCGGAGATCTGGAGGAGTGCGGTGCGCTGAACGATTTCTGTCGTCATGATCGATCACGCTCCTCGTCGTGCGGGGTCGCGCCGCTCGTGCAGCATGTCGCCGAGCAGTCCGAAGGCCGCGGCCGTGATGACGATCGCGATGCCCGGCACGAGCGCAGCCCACCAGGCCGTCGACAGGTAGTCACGCGCGCCGGCGACGGCCGCGCCCCATTCCGCGCTGGGCGGCTGCGCACCGACACCGATGAACGACAGACCCGCGAGCACCAGAACGGTATTGCCGATGTCGCCCGCCCATTTGACGGTCATGACGTCGAGCGAGTTCGGCAGCACGTGCCGTGTCATCAGGCGCCATCGACTGACCCCGAGCACCACCGCACCGTCCACGAACGGCGACGCCATCGTCTCGCGCATCACGCCGCGCAACAGTCGCGCCGTGTACGGCCAGCCGGTGGCGATCATCGCGATCAGTGCGCTGCTCAGGCTCGGACCGAGCGCGGCGGCGATACCCAGTGCCACGACGAGTCCGGGGAGAGCGAACCCGATGTCCGTCACTCGCATGAGGGTTTCGTCCACCCACCGTCCACCGACAGTGGCCATCGTGGCGAGTGCCGTTCCGATCAGCGAGTACGCGGCGACGACCAGAACGGCGGACAGCACCGACGACCGGGCGCCCGCGATCGTGCGCCACAGAACGTCTCGCCCCTGGTCGTCGGTCCCCAGCCAGTGTTCACTGCTCGGAGCGGCGAGGGCGTTCGCGATGTCCGACCGGTAGACGGATTCGGGTGCGACCCACGGACCGACGACGGCGAGCACCACGATCACGGCGACAGCACCGACGACCACGGTGTCGAGCAGTCCCCATCGCGATCGGCGTCGACGACCGCGAATCGAGGCGGATCGCCATCGGCCTGCCAGTGCGGCCACACCGGTGACGTTTGCTGCAATACTCATCGGACTCACTGCACCTTTCCGGGTGTGCGCAGCCGGGGGTCGTGGGCCAGCTGGAGCACGTCCACGACGAAGTTCGCGACGACGACGATCACGCCGACGACGGTGACGGTGCCGATGACTGCGGTGATGTCCTTGCGACTCACCGCATTGGAGAGGTAATCGCCGACCCCGGACAACCCGAACACGGACTCGACGAAGATCGCGGAACCGACAAGCATGCCGATCTCGATGCCGATGATGTTCAGAAGCGGCCCGGTCGCGTTGGGAAGCGCGTGCCGAGTCCACAACCGCAGGGAAGGAACACCTTTCGCTCGGGCAACGGTCATGTGATCGCGGCCCCGAACCCGGAGGAGATCGGCACGGAGAGCCCGGAACATCTGTGCGGCGACGGCGACGGCGAGCACGAACGCGGGCAGCATCAGATGCTGAAACGCATTGCTGAACGCGGCGAAGTCTCCGGCGAGGGCGGTGTCGACGAGTGTCATCCCCGTTCGGTGCGGGACGTCGACGCCCACCGAGAGACGTCCCGAGATCGGCAGGATCTGCAGCCACGAGCCCAGCACCCATTGCAACATCAGCGCGAGCCAGAAACCGGGAAGCCCGAATGCGACGATCGCACCGATGCGGCTGATCTTGTCGAATCCTCCCCGTGATCGCGCCGCCGCGATCGTCGCCATCGGAACCGCGAAGGTTACCGCGAGCATCATTGCGAGAACGACCAATTCGAGCGTTCCGGGCAGTCGCGCGAGAACGTCGTCGAGCACCGGCTGGCGGGTCGAACTCGAGGTGCCCAGATCGCCGTGGAGCATCCGGCCCAGGTAGTCGAAATACTGCACGGCCGCCGGCTTGTCCAGACCCAGCTGACGACGCACCTCTTCCACCTGTTCCGGAGTGGCGCTCTCCCCCGCGGCCACCTGCGCTTCGTCCCCGGGAATCACCTTGGTCATGGCGAAGACGATGGTGGCCAGTCCGACCAGGGTGAGGAGCGCTGCGCCCAGTTTGCGGCCGAGAAACGCCGACGGCGCCGCGAGGCGATGTAGGGCGCGAGGCATGTCGAGTGTCGTCATCGCGTACTCCCTCACGCCACGCGGATCGCGGGAACCCAGACTCCGCTGCCCACGACCGCCGGACCGACACCGGTCACCCTGTTGCTGTGAGCGGTGGTCTGCCCCAGGGTGTACATGTTGACGGCCACCGCGTCGTTGCGAATATCCTCCTGAGCCTGCTTGTATAGGTCACACCGCGCCCCGGCATCGGAGGTTTCGGCCGCGCGGCCGAGCAACGCGTCCACCGTGGGATTGCTGTAGCCGGATTTGTTCGTTCCGACCTGGTCCGACTTGTACGTCTTGACCAGCATCACTCCGGGATCCGGGTACTGCGCGAAGTCGGTGGCGAGCATCATCTGCGGAATCGAGTCGGGCGACTTCAGAGCCGACAGATAGTCCGCGTACGCGATGGGCTCGAGATCCAGCGTGACACCGATCTGCGCGAGGTTGGACTGCAGCAGCGTCGCTTCGCGTTCCTGCTCCTTGAAGACGGGCTGGAATTTCATGGTGAGGGTCAGGTCGGACATCCCGGCGTCGGACAGCAGCTTCTTCGCCTGTTCAAGATCCTGCCCGTAGGCGGGCATCTCCGGCCGGCACGAGAACTGTCCGGGCAGCGGGCCGGTGGCGATGCTGCCGTTGCCACCACGAATCGTCGCGAGGCCACCGGTGTAGTCGTACGCCATCTGGATGGCCTGTCGTACGGCCTTGTTCGCCGTCGGCCCGTTCATCACGTTGAAGAAGATGTTCGCCTGCAGGTTGACCGGCTGACTCTGCACCGTCACGCCGGAGAAGCCGTCCAGCGCCGCGGCGTCGGCGTTGGTGAGCCCGAACGAGACGTCGATGTTGCCGGCCTTCAGTTCCGCACTCTGCGTGGCGCTCTCGTCGATTCGTCGATAGACGAGTGAGACCGGACGCCCCTCGTCGCCCGCCCAGTAGTCGTCGAATCGTGTCAGCGTGTACGTGTCGGCACCGCCCGGGCCGGCCAGGAAGTAGGGCCCGGACCCGGCATCGTGGCCTGCGAGATAGGCCTGGCCCCGGTCGGTCCCCTCGTTGGCTTTCACGAGGGCAGAGTTGAGGATGTAGATCTTCGACAGAGCGCCCAGGAACAGCGAGTTCGGTTCCGTCAGTTCGATCGTCAGGCTCTGCGGGCCGGTGACCGTGGCGCCCCGGTATCCGGTCATCTGACCGGCAATGCCCTGTCCCAGCGCCGCCGTCCGATCGAGCGTGTAGCGGACGTCCTCGGCGGTGACGGGGGCACCGTCGTGGAAGGTCGCCGCGCGCAGGGTCATCTGGATCGATCGCGCATCCGGCGACGGGGCGAACTCGGACGCCAGCTGGCCGACGATCTCGTTGTCGGCGTCGTACGTGACCAGGGTGTCGTACAACGCCTGGTCGACGAAGTTCGTCTGAGCGTAATCGGCGCGGATGGGGTCGAGCGTGGAGATCTGATTCTGGTAGGCCAGGACGACCGGACGGTCGCCCGGTCCCCCACCTGCATCGGTCCTGGCCGCGCTGGTACATGCCACCAAGGAGGAGGTGACTGCCAGGCCGATCAGCGCGTACCCGAAACCCTTGCGAGCAAGTATTTTTCGTTCAGTGGACACGGGAATCCTTCCGAATGGAGAGGGTAGTTCCGAAGCTTTCGACGAAGTGGGCGGCGACCGAATTGCGCCACACTGCGCTGCCGGGCCGGATGTATATGGTCTACCAAGTGCGGAACCCGAGCGCCAAGCGTGGAGCGTTACATTCGGGTTAATCCATTTGACCAGCAGAGTTGCGAAACGCGTCCGGTGGTCGGGTTCAACTTGGTATGCCATGATCGGTTCATGACAGTGAACCTGAACGGCGAGATCGGGGTCACGGAATCCACGACGTCGCCTCTGGGCACGGGCGTGGCCGGCGGACTGTCGGACGTGCCACTCCCGAAGCAGATCTATTCGGTGATTCGTGAGCGCATCATCTCGGGCGCGTACCCACCCGGCAGTCGCCTGCGGGAGCGCGAATTGTCACAGGAGTTCGACGTCTCGAGGGTTCCGCTCCGCGAGGCGTTGCCGCAATTGGAATGGGACGGATTCATTCAGATCCTGCCGCGGCGGGGCGCAGTCGTGACTCAGCTGTCGTTACGCGACATCGAGGAACTGTTCGACGTGCGATTGGCCTTGGAACCGTACGCGGCACGATGCGCGGCCGAGAACGTCGCACGGGGCGCATCCATGGAGGCGCTGCTGTCGACGATGGCGCGCACGGAGGAACTGATCGGAAACGACGAACCCCTCCTGATTCCGGCGGTCAACGCGCGTTTCCACATGGATGTCGTCGAACTGTCCGACAACAAGCTACTCGTGTCGGTGATGAACTCGCTGATGGGCCGGGTCCACTGGTTGTTCCGGCTGACGTGGCATCACAATCCCGCAGTGTCCTGTGCAGCGCACCGGGAACTCGTCGAGGCAATTCGCAGCGGAAACGGAAGACTGGCCGAGGCCAGTGCGTTCGCTCACATCGAGCACGGGCGCAAGCCGACGCTGGAACGCCTCGCGCCGTCCCTGCCCGCAACCCTGTAGGTCGCCGCGCCACCTACACGTTGCCCGACGTCACATCGGTTCGATCTGACGGAACCGGGGTGACATCGGGCAACGGAAAGCGAAACAACGAGACGAGAGGACTACCGCACCACGTCGCGGCGGACGATGGTCTCGTCGCGGCCGGGGCCGACGCCGATGCAGGAGATGTACGCACCCGACAGTTCCTCGAGACGCAGGACGTAGTTCTGCGCGTTCTTCGGAAGCTCCTCGAACGTCCGGGCGTGGGAGATGTCTTCCCACCAGCCGGGCATTTCTTCGTAGATCGGCTTCGCGTGGTGAACGTCGGTCTGCGACATGGGCATCTCGTCGTGCCGCACACCGTCGACGTCGTAGCCGACGCAGATCGGGATGGTGTCGAGGCTGCTGAGCACGTCGAGCTTGGTGAGGAAGTAGTCGGTGATGCCGTTGACACGCGTTGCGTAGCGGGCGATCACGGCGTCGAACCATCCGGTGCGCCGGGCACGGCCGGTGGTGACACCCACCTCGCCGCCGGTCTTGGCGAGGTATTCGCCGTTCTGGTCGAACAATTCGGTCGGGAACGGGCCCGAGCCGACGCGGGTGGTGTACGCCTTGAGAATGCCCAGCACCGTCGTGATCTTGGTGGGTCCGATGCCCGAACCGACCGCTGCGCCACCGGACGTCGGGTTGGACGACGTCACGTACGGGTAGGTGCCGTGGTCGACGTCGAGGAGCGTGCCCTGCGAACCCTCGAGCAGCACCGTCTCGCCGCGCTCGAGCGCCTCGTTGAGCTGCAGACGCGTGTCCGCGATGCGGTGCTTGAAACCGTCGGCCTGCTCGAGCACCTCGTCGACGACCTGTTGCGGGTCGAGGGCCTTGCGGTTGTAGATCTTGACGAGCACCTGGTTCTTGAACTCGAGTGCCGCCTCGACCTTCTGAGTGAGGATCTTCTCGTCCAGCACGTCCTGCACGCGGACGCCGACACGGGCGAGTTTGTCCTGGTAGCACGGCCCGATGCCGCGGCCGGTGGTGCCGATCTTCTTGGCCCCGAGGAAGCGTTCGGTGACCTTGTCGATGGCAACGTGGTACGGCATGATCAGGTGCGCATCGGCCGAGAGCAGCAGGCGGCTGGTGTCCACGCCCCGCTCGTCGAGTCCGGCGAGTTCGGTGAGCAGCACTCCCGGGTCCACCACGACACCGTTTCCGATGACGTTCGTGACTCCCGGAGTGAGGATTCCGGACGGGATGAGATGCAGTGCGAACTTGTCGCCGTTCGGAAGTACCACTGTGTGTCCGGCGTTGTTACCGCCCTGGTAGCGCACCACCCACTGCAGGCGTCCGCCCAGTAGATCGGTCGCTTTGCCCTTGCCCTCGTCGCCCCACTGGGCGCCGATCAGGACGATTGCCGGCATGACGTTGTCTCCTACGGTCGACGTACAGTCGTATCCGACTGCGTGGTCCTGCCGTTCGTAGGCAGTGGCCGGGGGAACAGTCTAGCCGAGGGTGCGGAGAACAGACCCCACAGTACGGCCGGGGAGGCCAACTCGGGCGTGCCACTAGGATGATCCGAAAGGGAAGCTGCGGAAATCGCGGCGGGACATCCGGGCGAGGAGTGGCGTTGACCCCCGTAGTGCTCATTTGCGGCGACGCGCCGCTTCCCCTACCTCTGGGCTCCATTTCCGCCTCGAGCGCACCCCCTGTTCCGGACAAGGACGACTTCGACGAGGTCTTCTCCAAGCTGCAGGTGGTCGCGGATCCGCGACTGATCGTGGTGGGCAGCGACGCCGCCCTCGCCGCCACCCTGACCCGGCTGATGCGCACCGAACGGCTGCACATCGAACTCGCCTACGTCGCGGAGCACCGTTCGGAGGCGACGGAGGCCTACCACCTGTCCGCCGGCGCCCGCGGCGCCCGCACCGCGCTGAAGGGGACGGCCAAACCGGTCCCCCTCATCCGCGACGACGCGGGGATCGCGCTCGTCGGGTGCGCCACCGTCACGGGCCCGGACGGCGGCCCGCTCGTCGGCGAGGCCTACGTCGACGACACCCGGCTGTTCTCGGGGACGACGACGAACATGAACGTCACCCCGACCCCACGGATGCCCGGCCTGCGCGCGTCGGTCGAACCTCGCAGGCGCTGGCTGCCGCGCCGCTGGGTCGAGGGCCGCGCCGTGCAGTTGGGTTCACCCGCCGCGGCCCTCACCCGCGACGGCGTGCCGAACCCTCGCGACGTCAAGCGTTCGACGTTCTACCGCCACGACCAAGAGTGGCTGCTGGTCCGATGAACCTGCCCAGGGCGCGGACCACCGCTGTCCGTCCCAGTCCGGTCTTCCTGCTCGTCGTCGCGGTCGCGGTCGCCGGCGGTGTCCTCGCGTGGCGTGCCGAGCGGGAATCGGCCCTCGGCCACGTCGGGGTGTTCCTGCTGGTGGTCGCGGGATGGGTGGTGACGCTCTGCCTGCACGAGTTCGCGCACGCGTACACGGCGTGGCGGCACGGCGACACCGACGTCGAGGTGCGCGGCTACCTCACGCTCAACCCGGTGAAATACAGCCACCCACTGCTGTCGATCGGCCTGCCGGTGCTGTTCATCGCGCTCGGCGGGATCGGCTTGCCCGGCGGTGCGGTGTACCTGCGCACCGGGCTGTTTCCGCAGAAGGTGCAGGCACGGGTGTCACTCGCCGGACCCGCCGTGAATCTGGTGTCGGCGATCGTCCTCCTCGTGGCGATCCGCTGGTTCGGGCTCGGCGGCGACCACCTGGTGTTCTGGACGGGCCTGAGCTTTCTCGCATTCCTGCAGGTGATGGCGACCGTCCTCAACCTCCTGCCGGTCCCCGGACTCGACGGGTACGCCGCACTCGAGCCGTTCCTGCCGCCCCGCACCCGCAGGTCCGTCGACCAGTTCAAACCGTACGGACTGCTGATCCTCGTGGCGCTGCTGTTCGTGCCGTCGATCAACGTGGTGTTCTTCGACCTCATCTACCGGCTGTTCGAACTGTCCGGGGTGCCGGAGATCTACGCGCAGTACGGCAACCGTCTGATGCGCTTCTGGCTCTGACCCGTGAGTACTTGTTAACCGCCCGCGGTTGAGAAGTACTCACGGGCGGGGACGCATGGGGGTCAGCCGCAGTTCCGCCAGTGGCACCTCCCGGCCCGGACTGCGGACCTCGACGCGGACGGGTTCGCCGGTGGCGTCGTCCCGCAGTCCGATCGGCGGTCCGTACCCGCCCTGAAGGTATTTGTCGCCCCACTGCATCAGCGCGAGCACGGCAGGCAGGAGGTCGTGGCCCTTCTCGGTGAGCACGTACTCGTAGCGGGTGCGCTGCCCGGGCTCTTTGTAGGGTTGCCGCTCGAACAGGCCCTCGGCGGTCAACTCGCGCAGCCGAGACGCCGCCACGGCCTCGGTGATCCCGACCCGTTTCGCGAAGTCGTCGAATCGCGTGGTGCCGTAGTAGGCCTCGCGCAGGATCAGGACGGCCGACCGTGTGCCGATCACGTCCATCGCCTTGCCGATCGAGCAGTGCGTGGCCCGCCAGGTGTCGCGGTCTGCGAGAAAGCCGTCCAACCGTGCCGCGTCCATGCACTTCAGCGTAGCTGACTTTCGATTTCCATAGTCAGTGCTCACAATCGCCAGGACAGGTGCGACAGCCCGCTGGCGTCGAGTTCGAGCCCACGCGGCGTCGACACCAGCCGCAGCAGCACCTCCTGGCACCCCGGGCACCGCACGACGACGCCGGGCGCTCGCGTATAGACGTGCACGGCCGCCATCGGTCCGTCGAGACCGCAGAACCGGCACTGCCCGGTCGCCGCGGTCAGGTCGTGAACGAAGATTTCCGCGAACGGCCCGCCGAGAACGTTCCCGTCCTCGAAGTCGTTGCCCTGCAACGTACTCATCGACAAATCCTTCCTCCGGTCACGGCCCCGAGGGACCGAACCGCTCGGTCTTGATGTCGTCCGGCGAATGCCCGAGCGAGAGCAGCAGGCGAGCCGCCTCCTCGACGAATCCGGTGGGCCCGCACACGAAGCAGCGGGGCGCGAAGTCCGCCGGCCATCCCCATGCCGCGAGGTCGGCGGCAGTGATCCGACCCGCCGGGCGCCGCGGCGAGTCCTCGCGGGTGTGGAGGACGAACGTCTCGACTCCCCCGTCGCCGATCCCGGGCCGGTTCAGCTCGTCCGCGAACAATTCGTCGGCCCGCGTCCGGAGTGAGTACACGAGCCGGAACGGCGTGCGGTCGTGGCGGAACCGGCGCTCGCGAATCATCGACATCAGTGGGACCATGCCCGACCCACCCGCGACGAGAAGCACCGGCGCGCCGCCACCCTCGCGCGGCGACCACACGAACCAGCCACCGATCGGCCCCCGCACCTCGATCAGATTTCCGGCGTCGAACACGTCGGTCAGATAGGGAGACACCTCGCCGTCCGCCACCCGCTGGACGACCAGCTGGATTCGCCACCCGCCCACGGATCGCTCGACCGGCGCCGCCAGCGAGTAGCTCCGCTCGGTGGTGTACCCGTCGGGGCCGGTGAGGCGGAGATCTACGTGTTGTCCGGCGCGATGCCCCGGCCAGTCCGAGACCTCGAGGACCAGGGTCCGCGCACTCGCCGTCTCGGGCCACGAATCGACGAGTTCCGCTACTCGCCAGCTGAGCACGGCGCGGCCCATGAGCTCACTGGTCACCCTGGTACCTCTGCTCCCGCCACGGGTCGCCGCGATCGTGGTACCCGAGCTGTTCCCAGAAGCCCGGGACGTCCTGAGTGACGAGCTGGATCGACCGCACCCACTTGGCGGACTTCCAGAGGTAGAGATGCGGCACGAGCAGTCGGGCCGGACCGCCGTGCACCGGCGCGAGCGGCGCGCCCTCGTAGGTGTGCACGATCCAGGCCTTGCCACCCAGGACGTCCGAGACGGGGAGGTTCGTGGTGTAGCCGCCGTCGCATCCGACGAGGACGAATCCCGCGGACGTCTCGACGTCCGCGAACAGTGTGTCGACGGACACGCCCTTCCAGGAGGTTCCGAACTTCGACCATCGCGTGACGCAGTGAAGGTCGACCGTCGGCCACTCCTGCGGCAGCTTCATGAATTCGGCCCACGACCACTCGCGGCTGCGGCCGGTCTCGTCGGCCACCGACAGCGTCCATGTGTCGGTCGGGACGCGGGGCGTCGGTCCGGCCGAGAGGACCGGAAAGTCTCCCACCTCGTACTGGCCGGGCGGGAGAGCATGCTCGCTGCGGGGTCTGCCGTGGAAGCCGGGGGTGAGAACAGCCATGCCCCACGCTAGGACTGCGACGTGATCTTCGCAGCGCAAACCGACGATCCGAGGCGTCTGTCACACCTAACTTGCCAAAACCATAGTCAGGTGTACATTGCTGACTATAGATATCAATAGTCAGGTGGGGAAACCCCTGTGAGTACTTATTAACCGCCCGCGGTTAACAAGTACTCACAGCACCGAAAGGAAGAGCCATGAGAGACGCCGTCATCGTCGAGGCCGTCCGCACGCCGATCGGCAAGGGCAAGCCCTCGGGCGCCCTGCAAGGGGTGCATCCCGTCGACCTCCTCGCCCACAGCCTGTCGACCCTCGTCGAACGCACGGGAATCGATCCCGCACTGATCGACGACGTCATCGGCGGCACCGTCACCCAGGTCGGGGACCAGAGCCAGAACATCACCCGCAGTGCGCTTCTCGCCGCAGGATTCCCCGAATCCGTCCCCGGCACGACCGTCGACCGGCAGTGCGGCAGCAGCCAGCAGGCCGTCCACTTCGCCGCGCAGGGCGTGCTGTCGGGCGCCTACGACATCGTCGTCGCCGCCGGTGTCGAATCAATGAGCCGAGTTCCGATGGGGTCCAGCAGCATCGGACGCGAATCGATGGGCGTCGGCTTCGAACGCCGCTACCCCGACGGCCTCGTCCCGCAGGGCATCAGCGCCGAACTCATCGCCGCCCGGTGGGGGCTCTCACGTGCCCAACTGGACGAGTTCGCGCTGCGCAGCCACCACAAGGCCGCGACGGCAACGACTGCCGGGAACTTCACGAAGGAACTCGCCGTCCTCCCGGAACTGAGCGTCGACGAGGCCATCCGGCCGGACACGACGGCGGCCGCACTCGCCGGCCTGCGACCCGCATTCCGCAGCGAGGTCTACGGCGAGCGGTTCCCGCAGATCGACTGGTCGATCACCGCGGGCAACAGCAGTCCCCTGTCGGACGGCAGTGCGGCGCTCATGATCACCACGAGCGAGATCGCGGGACGCCTCGGACTGCGGCCTCTGGCCCGGCTCCACAGCTTCTCCGTCGTCGGCGACGACCCGCTGATGATGCTCACCGCTGTGATTCCCGCGACGCGTAAGGTGCTGCAGCGCAGCGGCCTCGACATCTCCGACATCGACCTCTTCGAGGTCAACGAGGCCTTTGCGCCGGTGGTTCTGGCCTGGGCAGCGGAGACCGGAGCCGACCTGGACCGCGTCAACGTGCACGGCGGCGCGATCGCGCTCGGACATCCGCTGGGGGCCAGCGGCGTGCGGCTCATGACCACGCTGGTGAACGCCATGGAGCAGCGCGGGGCACGGTTCGGGCTGCAGACCATGTGCGAGGCGGGCGGACTCGCCAACGCCACCGTCCTCGAACGCCTCCAGTAACGCCCGAACGGCCGGCTCAACCGTTCCGGCGGGTGATCGCCTCTCCCACCGCACGCAGCGATTCCCTCAGCGAGTGCGGCTGGAGCACTTCGACTCCCCCGCCGAGAACGGTCAGCTGGTCGAGGGCCACATCCTCGGCCTCGAGCAGCAGGTCGACGGTGACCCAGCCGTCGCCGTCGGGCGGGCCGGGTTCGACCCGAGCGGCCTCGACCCCGACCACCCGGGGCAGCCGGCGCCACGCCGTGGGCGAGAGCCGTACCCTGCACCGGAATCGCAGGAGAGCACGGTCGAATTCGGCCACCGAGGCCGTCCACCACGCACCCAGATCGAAATTGTCGGGCCGCACCGCCGGCTGCCCCAGCACGGTCGCATCACGGATCCGCGACACGCGGTACGACAACGTCCGTCCCCGATGCTGTGCGACGAGATACCAGACGCCGGCCTTCGCCACCACACCCAGGGGGTCGAGTGTTCTTGCCGCCACACGGTTCCCCTTGCGGTAACGAATGCCCAGACGCCGCCCCTCGAGCACCGCGGACGCGACGACTGGGAGATCGCCGTTGTCACGTGGTCCGTCGAACCAGCCGGGGGCGTCAACGTAGAGCCGGTCCCGCCACAGCTGCGCCCCGGCGCGAAACGGGACCGGCAACGCCCCCAACAGCTTCGACTGCGCCGCGGCGGTGACGTCGCGAAGACCGAGATCCTCGGCGATCGACGGGACCCCGAGCAACATCAACGCGGACGTCTCCTCCCCCGTCATGCCGCCGAGTTTCGACTGCCAGCCGTCCAGCAACCGGATCCCGCCCCCGGGTCCGCTCTCCGTCCACACCGGAACCCCCGCCGCCGACAACGCCGTGACGTCGCGATACACGGTGCGAACCGACACGCCCAGTTCGTCCGCGAGTTGTTGCGCGGTGGCCCCGCGACTGCCCTCCAGACGGAGCATCACCTCGACGAGCCGACTCGAACGCATCCTCCGAGTCTAGAGAAAATCCCTGACAGTAGATGTCAGGGATTGGGGCGCACACTGGTCCACATGACCAACTGGGCACAGTTCGAGACAGAAGCACCCGACCTCGCCAAGGCCGTCGCCACGCGCTTCGAGGCGCACAAACACCACGTGCTGGCCACGCTCCGCAAGGACGGCTCTCCGCGGGTGAGCGGCACCGAGGTCGAGTTCCACGACGGGGCGTTGCTGCTCGGTTCGATGGTCGGCGCCCGCAAAGTGCAGGACCTGCAACGCGATCCGCGGTACTCCCTCCACAGCAACCCCGGTCACCACACGATGGAGGGCGGCGACGCCAAGATCAGCGGCCGCGCCCGGGAGATCCGCGGGGAACGGAAACAGCAGATCGTCGACCGCTACCCCGACGAGATCCCCGAGGCGGACGTCTTCGAACTCGACCTCGACGAGGTCGTGCACACCACCGTCGACGGCGAGCACCTGTACGTCGATCTGGTGGCGGCCGGGTGCCGGCGTCACCCGGTTCACCAAGTGACGGTCACTGCGTGACGGCGAACCCGAAGCCGAGCGTGCAGGGCTGCGACGCCGTACCCGCACCATCGGCGTCATAGCTGCCGCCGGGAATCAGGTGGGCGGTGAAGCCGGGCAGATCCTTCTCGACACCCTTACCGTTCGTCAACGGCCCGGACGTGCCGATCGTCGGCGCCTGGCCGCCGAAGTTGAGGTAGGTCACCTGGGCGTCGGTCGTGGCTTTCTCCGGCCCCTTGAATTCCCACTCGACCTTATTGCCTTCCTTGTCGACACCGAGCGTCGCGGCGGGCTTACAGTTCGCCAGCGGGTCGGGCATGAACGGCGCGGCCGAGGCGGCGGCGGGTGCTGCGAAGAGGGCGGCCGCACCGAGTGCGGCAACGGCGACGGGTCGTGCGAACGCTGCGAGAGTGGGCATGGTGTTCCCTACCGTAAGTCGTCCCACAACGGTTGCCCGCCGCGATACCGGACGAAACAGACAGGGCCCCTACCAGGTGACGTTCTCTGCGCAGTGGCGTCCGTTGGCGGTGGACTCGACCTGCACGGTCGCATGCGAGAGGTGGTGGCTCTCGAGGACGGTCCGCGCCGCTTCGAGGACAGCGGACGAGTCGGCGTCGGTGGTGAGGTGGACGGTGGCCACGTCCATTCCCGTGGTGAGCGTCCACACGTGCAGGTCGTGCACGCCGGTCACCCCGGGTAGCGCCTCGAGGTCGGCCTGCACCGATTCGACGTCGACGTCCTCGGGTGAGGCCTGGGTGAGGATGCGCAGCGACGCGGCGGCCAGTTTCATGGCCCGCGGCACCACCCACAGTGAGATGAGGACGCCGACGATGATGTCGGCGTAGGTCCAGTCGAACACCAGCACAACGGCGCCGGCGATGAGCACGCCGACACTGCCGACGGCGTCCGCGAGCACTTCGAGGTAGGCGCCGCGGACGGCCAGGCTGTCCTTGGAATCGGCGCGCAGCATGAGCATCACCACGAGGTTCGCGGCGAGACCGACGGATGCGGTGAGGATCAGCGCCATGCCGGGAAGTTCGGGGACGTCGCCGATGCGGGAGATGGCCTCGTAGAACACCCAGATCGCGACGGCGAGCAGCATCGCGGCGTTGGCCATGGCCGTGAGCACTTCGGCGCGGTGCCAGCCGAAGGTCCGGGCGGCGGTGGTACTTCCCTTGCGTGCCAGAAGAAGTGCGACGAGCCCCATCGACATTCCGACGACGTCGGTCAGCATGTGCCCGGCGTCGGCGAGCAGCGCCAGCGAGTTCACGGTCAGACCCACGACCACTTCGAGCACCAGGAACGCGAGGAGGATGACGAGTGCAATCACCATGCGGCGTATCCGCCCTCGTGACGGGCCTACCTCACCGCCGCCTTGCGTGTTGCCGTGCGAATGGCCGTGACCGACTCCCATGGGTGAGCCTCCTCCCGAGTTGTGCCGATCATATGCGTACATGCGCATATGTTCAACAGCGTGCTCGGGCGGTCAGAGCTCGGGACGATACGCCGGTTTCTCCACGGTCGGCGGCAGCGTCGCGATGGCCGAGATGCGTTTCAGCCCTGCGACCTGCAGAAGGTCGACGGTCAACGACCGGATCTGCGCGAAGACGACCGTGGCCGACAGGCCCGCGTTCTCCACCAGTTCCGGTTTCAATCCGGACGCCACCGACCGCAGCACCCGCGCCGCCTCGGCCTGGTCGGGTTGCTGGCCGGGGTCCGCGAGCGCCATCTGCCGGAGGGTTTCCAACGCGTGGGCGAGTTTCTCCACCTGGTCGACGAGCCGGGGATTGAGGATCTCGTCGTCCCGCACCAGCGTGAGCGACCGCCGCGCGAGAACCCGGATGTTGCGCAACGCATTGTCGAGTGGGTCCGCGGCCGCGGTGAGTCGTTCGAGCCGGCCGCGGGTGTTCCAGTACAGCGGCGAGATCCGGCTGATCTCGCGGCCGCCCGCGAGGTGGGTGCGCAGCGTGTCGATGGACGCCTGCGTTGCCCGCGCCTTCTGCAGCGCCTCCTCGATGGGCTTGTCGTCGTTGGCCACCAAACCGTCGGCCACCAACTGCATCACCTCGGATGCCGTCCCGAGAACGTTCGCGGCGTACTTCCGCGCCCGCCCCACGGGATGCGTGGGAATCAGCGCGACGACGGCGATCCCCACCAGACCACCGGTCAGTGCGTCCACCATCCGGTTTATACCCGCAGCGCCGCCGGGCGGAAGCAGCGTCGCCACGAGCACCGCGGAGTTGCCCGCCTGCATCGAGAAGATCGGACCGCTGTTCAGCAACACCGCCGCCGACATCGCCAGCACCACGACGAGCGTGATCTGCCAGGCGCCGCTCCCGATGACGGAGACGATGAGGTCGCCGACCCCGATCCCGATCGTGACACCGGCCACCAATTCGACGGAACGGCGCAGGCGGGCGCCGAGAGAGAGTCCCAGCGACACCACCGCGGCGATCGGCGCGAAGAACGGCGTCGGGTGGCCGATCACTACCGTCGCCACCCACCAGGCCGCGCCGGCCGCGATCGCGCACTGCAGGATGGGAAGTGCCGACACCCGCAGCCGCTGGGCCGAAGTCCTCAGCCCGTCCCGGCCACGGACTTTCGCCGTGCTGAGGGCGTTAACCGACGCCAAGCGCTTCGGCGGCTCGGGGATCGCAGTCCTCGAGCAGATCGAGGCACCGCGCGTACTCGTCCGTTTCGCCGATCGCCTTCGCCGCCTTCGCCAGGACGGCGACGCAGCGGAGGAAACCGCGGTTGGCCTCGTGGCTGTAGGGAACCGGGCCGAAACCCTTCCAGCCGTTGCGACGCAACTGGTCCAGGCCACGGTGGTACCCGGTACGCGCATACGCGTAGGCCGTGATGGTCTGGTCGGCGTCGAGGGCAGCCTCGGCCAGGTAGGCCCATGCAATGGATGCGGTGGGATGGGCGGCTGCGACGGAAGCCGGATCCTCGTGGTTCAACAGGGCCGACTCGGCCTCGTCGTCCCCGGGAAGCAGGGTGGGCTGTGGTCCGAGAAGGTCACCGAAAGACGTCATGCGCCTATTGTGCCCCCGCCGCGGCGCCGTCACTGCGTCGGCCCACGTCCGCGACGCGCCCTGTCGTGGTCTCCGATGACTCGCGATGTCGTTAGGCTGCCTCCAACGTTCATTTCTCTGCAGACCGAGGGGCAGCGCGTGCAGGACCCGAAGAAAGACGATCCGACTCAGAAGCCGGCCACGGACACACCGTCCGGCCCGGCTGCGGCCAACGTTGGCAAGGCCGCGGACGCGACCGCGAAACCTGCGAAGTCCGCGCAGCCCGTGCCGAAGGCAAAGTCCTCGCCCGAGGCAGCGCCTACTACGGACGCCGAGCCCACCGCGCCGAAGTCGCCCGAGCCGAAGCCCCCGCAGAAGAAGGCACCCGAGCAGCCGGCGGAGAAGCCCGCCGAGCCGCAGTCCGAACTGCCCAAGCCCCCGGCGCCCCGCCCGCGGGCGGAGGCACCTCAGGGCGCCGCGGCTTCCGCAGCGAAGCCGCAGGAGAAGGCGTCCGAGGCGGCCACCACCGCGATCCCCACGCAGACGGGTGGACGGGCCGCACCCGAGGCCGCGACGGTGCAGATGCACCGCACCCCGAACACTCAGAACCCGAAGGCGCAGAATCAGCGGGGCCAGGCGAAGACGCCGTCCGGCGACGAGACGGTCGCGATCCCGGTGACCAGGCCCGCCGTCCCGTCGACACCGCCGCCACCCCGGCCGGCGTCTCAGGCGAACCGGCCTCAGCAGCCGCAGAACGGGCGGCCCGTCCCCCCGCCGCCCGCTCCCCCGCGCCCGGCGCCCGCACCGCCGAAGGCCGCTCCGCAGCGAGTGCTGCCGCCGCAGCAGAGCGCGCCGCAACGCGTCGCCGCGGCCGAGAAGCCTGCGAAGAAGCACGGGAAGGCGTGGCTGTTCGCCGCGATCGCCGCCGGCGTCATCGTCGTTGCCGCCATCGCGGTCGCCGGGATCGTGGTCTACAACAACAACCAGGCCGAGAATTCACCCGAAGCTCAGGTGCAGGGAACGATCGACACGTTCGTCGCGGCTCTCACCCAGGGCGACCTGGCGACGCTGCGCACCAGCACCTGCGGCAGCCTCGCCGAGTACTACCAGGGCATTTCCGATCAGGATTTCGCCGAGGTCCACCAGGTCGCCGTGACGCAGCAGAACATTCCGGTGGTCGGCGGCGTCGACGCGGTGCAGATCACCGGTGACACGGCCATCGCCCAGGTGAAGGCCCACACGGCCGCCAACCCGGGCGAGCAGTCGTGGCGCACGTTCAACCTCGAGAAGGTCGACGGTACCTGGAAGATCTGCGACCCCAGGTAAACGACTGTGCGCCTTTCCGGTAGCTACAGCTACCAGAAAGGCGCACGAGCCCGAAGGGCCTATCCGGAGACGGAACGTCCTGCGGACTTGAGGTCGTTGCAGGCCTCGATGACGCGGGCCGTCATGCCGGCCTCCGCCTTCTTCAGGTAGCTGCGGGGGTCGTAGACCTTCTTGTTGCCGACCTCGCCGTCGACCTTCAGCACGCCGTCGTAGTTGCTGAACATGTGGCCCACGAGCGGACGGGTGAACGCGTACTGGGTGTCGGTGTCGACGTTCATCTTGACGACGCCGTAGTTCAGCGCGGCCTCGATCTCCGACTTCAGCGAGCCCGATCCGCCGTGGAAGACGAAGTCGAACGGCTGCGAGCCGTCGGACAGGCCGAGCTTCGCGGCGGCGACCTTCTGGCCGGTCTCGAGCACCTCGGGACGCAGCTTCACGTTGCCCGGCTTGTAGACGCCGTGCACGTTGCCGAACGTGGCGGCCAGCAGGTACTTGCCGTTCTCGCCGGTGCCGAGCGCGTCGACGGTCTTCTCGAAGTCCTCGGGCGACGTGTAGAGCTTGTCGTTGATCTCCGCTTCCACGCCGTCCTCTTCACCACCGACGACGCCGATCTCGACCTCGAGGATGATGTTGGCTGCCTTCGCCTTCGCGAGGAGCTCCTGGGCGATCTCCAGGTTCTCGTCGATCGGAACGGCCGAACCGTCCCACATGTGGGACTGGAACAGCGGGTTGCGGCCGGCCTCGACGCGCTGGCGCGAGATCTCGAGCAGCGGGCGGACGAACGTGTCGAGCTTGTCCTTGGGGCAGTGGTCGGTGTGCAGGGCGATCGTGACGTCGTACTTCGCGGCGATCACGTGAGCGAACTCGGCGAGTGCGACCGCGCCGGTCACCATGTCCTTGACGCCCAGGCCCGAACCGAACTCGGCGCCACCGGTCGAGAACTGGATGATGCCGTCACTGCCGGCGTCCGCGAAGCCTTTGATGGCGGCGTTGATGGTTTCGGAAGAAGTGCAGTTGATGGCGGGGAAGGCAAAGGAGTGCTCCTTGGCCCGACCAAGCATCTCGGCGTAGACCTCGGGAGTCGCGATTGGCACGGCGGCAGTCCTCCATAAAGAGTCGATTTCGGCGCGCGCGATCAGCGCAGCGCGCGATGTGGTCCTAGCAGTATGGCAATACCGGTAGCGTACGTCTCCCGGTGGCTGTCACGGCACCCCGTTTCGGCGGGTCCGCGGCCCGGCCGAAACTCCATGACCTGCACTATTCCGACAGTCGGGGATTCCGCCGGTACGCTGAGGGCCGTGATTGTGCAGGCAGCATCGGATTCCGTGACCAACCTCGCGTTGTTGCCGGGATTCCTCGACCCGGTGAACCTCCTCAACTCCTTCGGCACGTGGGTGCTCGTCGGACTCCTCCTGGTCGTCTTCATCGAGTCGGGTTTGCTGTTCCCCCTGCTCCCCGGCGACTCGCTCCTCTTCACCGCGGGACTCATCGCGGCGTCGAAGTCGACGGAGATCGAACCGTTCGCTCCCCTCTGGGCGCTGCTGGTTCTGATCCCGATCGCCGCGATCCTCGGCGACCAGGTCGGCTTCTTCATCGGCAGCAAGGGCGGGACCGCCCTGTTCAAGAGCGACGACGCGCGGTTCTTCAAGAAGAAGTACATCGACGAGTCGCACGCCTTCTTCGAGAAGCACGGCCCCATCACCATCATCCTGGCCCGGTTCGTTCCGATCGTGCGCACGTTCGCGCCGGTCGTCGCGGGTGCGTCGCGGATGAAGTACCCCCTGTTCCTGACGTACAACATCGTGGGCGGCATCCTGTGGGGCGCCGGCGTCACGCTGCTCGGCTACCTGCTCGGGCAGATCGAGTTCATCCGCGACAACGTCGACGTCATCTTCCTGCTGATCGTCTTCGTGTCCGTGCTGCCGATCATCGTCGAGGTGGGCAAGCGCATCGTGAAGTCCCGCCAGGGCACGAACTCCGCGACCGAGGATCCGCAACCGGTCACCACTCCCACCGATCCGACTTCCTGACACCGATCGGGGTAGCGCACTGACGATGGTCACCACGGCAGCAGGCAGCTTCGGGCCTCTCGTCTCGGCCGGCCCAGCGCTGGTCTGGGTCGTCGTCCTCGCGTTCGTGTTCATCGAGTGCGCGGTGATCCTGGGTCTGTTCCTGCCCGGCGACTCGATGCTGATCACCGCCGGAATCGTGCTGTCCAACCACGCGTCGGGCTCCGGCCACGTGTGGGCGCTGTCGGTCGGGGCGATGATCGCCGCCATCTGCGGAAATCAGGTGGGGTACGTCATCGGTCACCGCACCGGCAACCGCATCCACGCCCGCAAGGGCGGGAAATATCTCAACTACGCCAACCTCCACAAGGTGAATGTCCTGCTGGAGAAGCACGGCTTCTGGGCAGTTCTCGTCGCGCGCTGGATTCCGTGGATCCGCACCCTGTGCCCGCTGGTCGCCGGTGCGGCCAAGATGAACCACACCAAATACACGATCGCCAGTACTATCGGCGCCATCTTCTGGGCGCCCGTACTGCTGCTCATCGGCTTCTACTTCGGCTCGTTCCTCGACCGGGTGTCGTGGCTGATGCCGGCGGTGCTCGCCGGGATGGTCACACTGCTGGTGATCGGCACGGCCCTCGGGGTGTGGCACTACCGGCAGGAGATGGCGCGGCCACCCGAAGATGTGGCCGTCGAAGAAGTACTGGACTAGTGCCGATGCACCGGCTCCCACGCGGGCAGCGGGTCGTCGAACCGCACCCACGCCGCCGGTCCTGACGCCAGCTCGTCGTCGGTGAGCAGCGCCGGGTCGAGGATCCGCCGCGGTCCGTCGGGATCGAGGCGGACGCCGATGAACACGATCTCCTGCCCCGGACGTTCGTCCGTGGACGCCCACAGCTGGGCGGGTTCGATCACGAGATTCGGGCCGGCCTGCGACCAGACGGCGGCGAGGCCGGGGCGGCTCGCGATCCAGCAGAAGCCCTTGCTGCGGAGCAGGCCGGTGAACCGTCCCAGCGCCTGCTCGAGCCGTGCCCGGGTGGAACGGCCGCGACGCCCGGTAGGTGACGCTGCGGATGCCGTATTCCTCGGTTTCCGGGGTGTGCCCCGCGGCCAGTTCCTCCGCCCAGCCGGGCAGCTCGGCCGACGCCTCCGGGTCGTACAGACCCGTGCCGAGTACCTCGCCGGGATCGACGACGCCGCGCGTGGTGCGCAGCAGTGTCGCGGCGGGGTTGAGTCTGCGCAGAGCAGCTTCGACGCCGGCGGCACTCTCGCTCACCAGATCGGTCTTGTTCAGCAGGATGACGTCGGCGAATTCCACCTGATCGACGAGGAGGTCGGGGATGCTGCGCTCGTCGCCGTCCCCGGCGTCGAGGTTCCGGTCGTCGAGACGCTCACCCCTGGCCAATTCGCCGAGGAACGTCGACGCATCCACGACTGTCACCATCGTGTCGAGGGCGGCGACCGAGCCGAGGCTGAACCTCGGCTCGTGCGACTACAGCGCGACGGTGCCCGACGCGTCCGCGTACTGGCTCTCGGGGCGCGGCAACCCGAAGTGGTCGCGCAGCGTGGTGCCCGAGTACTCGGTGCGGAACAGTCCACGCTCCTGCAGGATCGGGACCACCTTCTGCGCGAACACCTCGAGGCCGCCCGGGTAGTACGGCGGCATGACATTGAACCCGTCCGCCGCGCCCTGCGTGAACCATTCCTCGATGGTGTCGGCGACCTGCACCGGCGTCCCGACGACGACCCGGTGCCCGCGCGCACCTGCGAGACGGTGCAGCAGTCCGCGCAGCGTCGGGTTCTCCCGCTCGACGATGCCGGCGATCACCTGCAGACGGCTCTGCTTGTTGTCCGTGACGTCGCCGGCGTCCCCGAACAGTCCGGCAGGCACGGGGGCGTCGAGATCGAGGTGCCGCACGCTCGAGCCGGTGAGAGCCTCGAGTTGGGCGATCCCGTACTCGGGCGAGGTCAGTTCGTTGAACTCCCGCTCCAGGTCCCGCGCCTCGGCCTCGGTGTCGCCGAGGAACGGGCTGATGCCGGGAAGGATCTTCACGTGCTCCGGGTTGCGGCCGAACTGCACCGCGCGCTGCTTGACGTCGGCGTAGAACGCCTGCCCGTCCGACAACCGCTGGTGCGCGGTGAAAATGGCCTCGGCGTACTGTCCCGCGAACGCGCGGCCCTCGTTGGACGCACCCGCCTGCACCAGCACCGGGTGTCCCTGCGGCGAGCGCGGCGCGTTGAACGGTCCCCGCACCCGCAGGTGGCGTCCGACGTAGTTGATCTCGTGGATCTTCGACGGGTCCGCGTAGATGCCTGCGGCCTTGTCGATCAGGATGGCGTCGTCCTCCCAGCTGTCCCACAGCTTGACGGTCGCGTCGACGAATTCCCGCGCCCGCGCGTAGCGGTCGGCGTGGTCCGGATGGCTGGGCAGTCCGAAGTTGGCCGCCGCCACCTCGGTTCCGGTGGTCACGATGTTCCAGCCGGCCCGGCCTCGGGAGATGTGATCGAGGGACGCGAACAGCCGTGCGAGGTTGTAGGGCTCGAAGTACGTCGTGGACGCGGTCGCGATCAGCCCGATCCGTTCGGTGGCCGTCGCGATGGCCGTCAGCAGCGTGATGGGCTCGAGTGCCCCGGCGGCACCGTGCTCGACGTCGCTGCGCAGGGCGGGGCCGTCTGCGAAGAAGATCGCGTCCAGCTTCGCGGCTTCCGCTGTCTGCGCGATCTCCTGGAAGTAGGAGACGTCGTACAGCCGCTCGGGCGTCGTGAGCGGGTGCCGCCACGCCGACTCGTGGTGCCCGGCCGGGTAGATGAACGCGTTGAGACTCAGCTGCCGCTGTTGATCTGACATAACGAACTGTCTAACAGCGCCGAATCCGGGGCGATACGGTTAATTTTCGCGTGATTCGAACCGTCGCCTAGCGTCGCGGATACCCCGCCGCGGACACCATGTGCGCGGCCTCCATCAGCATCCAGCCACCGAGCTGCACGGACATGTCGCGTTCCGGGATCCCGGACGAGCGCACGGTGCCCCCCGTGAACGTGGCGATTCCCCTGCCCATCCCCGGCAGCTGCGCCTGCCGGGTCCAATCGTGGCCGAACAGCGGCTGCCCCTCGATCTGCAGCCGGTTCTCCCACGCCGATTCCGCGGAGGTCAGCACGAGCTGGGCGGCGATCTCCCGGGCCCGGATGTCGGCGGGCGACTCCCACGGCAGCATCACCGCGGTCAGCGCCAGATACCGTGCGAGGATCCCGTTGAACAGGCCGCCGTCTCCCCCACCGCCGCCGTCGATGACGCCGTGGGGTGCGAGGTGTTCGTCGATGGCGTCGACCAGCCGGTGGGTCCGGTTGCGGTGCCGGGGCGAACCGAGGCGCACGGCAAGTTCGGTTTCGAGTCCGAGCACGACGCCCTGACAGTAGGAGTAGATGTTCTTTTCGATCTCGCCGCCGGGGTGGATGCCGTCGGCGATCAGGTTGGTGTGCACGTCCCGCAGCGTGTCGTCGATCCAGTCGGCGGTGGCCTGGGCGCGCCACAGCTTTCCGGTGCGGGCCAGCATGATCCCGGCCGGTCCGTTGGCGGGCGCGTTGTAGAAATTCGAGCCCTTCCGCCACGGGATGCCGCCTCCGGCCTCGGGCGCCCAGGCGTCGAACAACTGGGATTCGAGCGCCTGCACCGCACTTCTGTTGTCTATGAAGTGCATTCGCTGGGCACGCTCGAGGGCGATCCCCAACCAGGCCATGTCGTCGTAATAGTTGTTGGTCCAGCCCGAGATGTTCCGCAGACGGTGGCTGCGCGCCAGTTTCACGATGCGACGACGACGACGCGGCGTGGGGTCGCGTTCGAGCGCGTCGACGGCGCAGTCGAGCAGATGGGCCTGCCACCAGTAGTGCCAGCTGAGGAACAGCCGCTCGCGCCGCACCGCCGGCCAGGCGACGACGCCCAGGGTGGTGCCCGGGAGCGCCCACAGCCGGCGAAGGTGCCTGCTCACCACCGCTTCTTCAGCGGCGTCCGCGCGCGCCGACCACGAGTCCTGCATAAGAGTTGATCTTGCCTATTCGCCGGGGGTTCCGCTACCACGCACGACCGAGGTCGGCGTGCTGACGAACCCACGCATGCATGGCGATTCCTGCGGCGACACCCGCGTTGATGCTGCGGGTGGAACCGAACTGCGCGATCGACACCGTCATCGCCGCAACCTCTTTCGCCTGGTCGGTGACTCCCGGCCCCTCCTGCCCGAACAGGAGCACACAGTCGCGGGGCAGGCTCGCCGTCTCGAGCGGCACCGACCCGGGCGTGTTGTCGACGGCCACGATGGTGAGACCTCTCTCACGTGCGAAGTCGACGAGGCCGTCGACGTCCGGGTGGTGGAGGACGTGCTGGTACCGGTCGGTGACCATGGCGCCGCGCCGGTTCCAGCGTCGGCGTCCCACGATGTGGACCGCCGCGGCGGCGAACGCGTTGGCGGTGCGCACCACCGTCCCGATGTTCGCGTCGTGCCCGAAGTTCTCGATGGCCACGTGGAGCGGGTGGCGACGGCTGTCGATGTCCGCGACGATCGCTTCCCGCGTCCAGTACCGGTAGGCGTCGACCACGTTGCGGCGATCGCCACCGGCCAGCAGTTCGGGGTCGTACCGCAGGTCGGTAGGGGCCGGGGTGTCGTGCTCCTCGGTCCACGGGCCGACGCCGTTCGGGTTCTCTCCCCATTCGGTGGGACCCGTCTCGGCGACCTCGGCCTCGACCTCCACCAGGCCCGTCTCGACTCCGCTCACGACGTCAGAACGTCTTGTTCGAATCGGGGGCGACGGTGAATCCGTGCGACGTCTCGTCGTTGGTGCACGTGACGGCCGTGGCGGTGGTGCCGCAGGTGTAGCCGAGCTTCGTCAGTTTCGACCCGGCGGGCAGTGCCGCGTCCGGTTCGTCGCCGCCCGAGGTGTAGACGAGGCCGCCCGCGCACATGAACGACGCCTCGCCGTCGTCCTCGACGCGGATGCCGTGACCCCAGTCGACCATGCAGTCGTCCGGGCGCGGCGGCACCGGGCTCGTCGACCCCTGGCAGCCGGCCTCGGTGCGGTTCGGCAGCTTGATGATGCCGCACTGGAACCCGCCGTCCGGGGACGTGAAGAAGTACGACTCGTTGTGCTCGTACGGGACGTCGACGAGCGTCGTGGTCGGCGCTTCCGTCGTCGTCGGCGGCGGCGGCGCGACGGTCGTGGTCGTGGTGGTCGGCGGAACCGTCGTCGTGGTGGTGGTCACAGGGGCCGCGGCCGTCGTCGTGGACGTCGGCGGAGCCACCGCGTCCGAGGACCCACCACACCCTGCGAGCATCATGGCCGAGCCAATGCTCAGACACACCAACGACACCCGACGCCACGCCATACGGCCACCTCCACACATACTTACCTGCTGCCGACACTGCACTCTAACGGCAGTGCGGCGGCGGGGCCGCTTCGGCGAGGCCGGGACGGGTTAATCTGGAGGTGGAGGCATTCGATGAATCATCAGCGCATCGTGCGGACGGTCTGCTTCGTCACGGTCGGCTACGTCATCGTCCTCGCCGTCTGGCTGGGATGGTTGATCCAGCACACCCCGCCGGCCACCATCCCGTACCAGATCATGGGATTGGTCGCGGCCTTCGGCTCGGCGCTGGGATTCGGGATGATGGCGGCCGGGCGGCCCAGCCGCGCCGACCGCAAACTCGAACGGCACGGACTCGAGGGCTGGGCCCGCATCGAGCACGTCACCCCGCTTCGCCGCACCCCGGACGACGGAGAGCTCACCGAACTGGACCTCCGGCTGACCGTGCCGGGATCGGAGAGTTACGCCGGACGGGTGGTGTACGAGGTGCGGCGGGAGAACGCGACACGCTTCGTGCCCGGCGAGACGATCACCATCCTGGTGGACCCGGAGGACCGGGACCACATCATGCTCTGCCCGTGATCCGGCGACGCCCGAGCGCGAGCATCCCCTCGACGAGCAGCAGCTGGGCCGCCGCATAGCTGGCGAGGATCGCCCCTTCGGCCGCGGCCCTCCCCCGTTCTCCCCGGATGAACAAGCGCCGCACCACGATCAGGCCGTCGGAGGCGGTGAACAGCATCCCGCCCACGCCGAGCCAGCTGCGCCGGTCGGTTCCCGGCACGGCCACATTCGCGAACACGTCGGCGCCGGGCGCGAGGGACGGGTCGGCCGAGAGGGTCGACGTGGTGCCGAGCAGCGCACCGTACGCGGTCAGCGGTGCGGCGACCTCCTTCGCCCGCCCGCGGAGAAGCGCCGCCGCGCCTGCCCACCCCGCGAGCCGGGGCAGCAACGCGGGCACGGTGGGCCGGGCGCCGCGGCGCAGCAGCAGCGCGGAGTAGCCGACCTGCATGACGGCGAACGCGGACGCGCCGCGCACGAGACGGGCGTCGTCGTCGGGGTCGATCATGAAGACGTCCCCCATGGTCGCGGCGGTGAGACCGGCGAGGAGGAGCGCGACGTCGGCGGGGTCGGTGTCCGCGCGCCGCCGCAGCACCCGGGCGGCGAGCGCGGGCGCGATCAGTGGTTTCGCCACGCGCTGCAACCGTTCCCGCCCGGTGACGGCTCCGACCACGGTGGCCAGCGTCGCACCGGCGAATACCGCGTGCTCGACACCCCAGTTGTTCTTCGACTTCACGTCTTCCTCCCACGCTTTCGGATGTGCCGAGGTTACCGGTCCGAACAGTGGTTGACTGGAGAGTGGATGCCACGGAGAATCCGCGATTGTGAGGCACAGGTGATGGCAAAACAGGCGCGCGCGGCGGCCACCCGTCATCAAGTATTAGAGGGTGCGGCACTGAGCTTCGAGAAGCTCGGGTACGGCGGCGCGAGCCTGAGCGGCATCCTCTCCTATGCCGACGTGACGAAGGGCGCCTTGTACTTTCACTTCGAGTCCAAGGAGGCGCTGGCCTGGGCGGTGATCAAGGAGCAGCACGCGATGGCGATGCTGGCGGCGCAGCGCGTGCTCGCGACGGCGCAATCACCGACGGAGGCGATCCTGTTGTGCGCCAAGGAGATGGCGCGCCAGCTGCTGACCGAGCCGATCGTGCGGGCGGGTGTGCGCCTGACCCTCGAACTCGGGACGTCCCGCGGCCCGGCCACCGATCCCTACATCGACTGGACCGACACCCTCGTCGCACTCGCGGGCAAGGCAAGGGAGGCCGGGGAACTGCGCGCGACCGTCGATCCCGCGGCGCTGGCCCGTTTCCTGGTCAGTTCGTTCACGGGTATGCAGTTGGTGTCCGAGGCGCTGACCGGGCGTGCCGACCTGTACGAACGGCTGGCCGACATGTGGGGCCTGCTGCTGCCCTCGATCGCATCGCCGGACATGCTGCCGCGCCTGCTCGAACTCGCGGCACTGCGCGACGACGTCGCGTCCTGACTCAGACGCCGGTGTGGGCGGGTTCCTCGGGACCGTCCGGCGCCGGTTGCGGCAGGTCGAGCGGATGCGACTGCGTCGGCGCCGGCTGGACGACGGCGATGCGTGCGCCGTCCGGAATGGCATCGACGGAGCAGATCGTTCCGAAGACGCCGAGCCCGCCGAACAACGCCAGCAGGCCGTAGGCCAGGAACGTCGATGTCCGCTCGACAGCTGATCGTGGTTCGCCCTCCAATGCCATCGTGGTGCGCCGCGCGTACACGGCCCTTCGCTCTCGGGGATTTCGGCTGCGTTCCACCATGTGGCCCTTCTTCGCATGATCGGTCGGTGCGGATGGTGTCGGGTCGACGCCTACGAGTCTGTCGTGGCGGCGGCCGGGTGTCGCTGCCCCCAG
The DNA here is from genome assembly GCF_017068375.1 of Rhodococcus koreensis. Classification (NCBI taxonomy): domain Bacteria; kingdom Bacillati; phylum Actinomycetota; class Actinomycetes; order Mycobacteriales; family Nocardiaceae; genus Rhodococcus; species Rhodococcus koreensis. Next base: position 6,680,733 of record NZ_CP070609.1, on the reverse strand, counting down.
GGATGGAATGCACTCCACCCAGGGTTCGACGGCCCGGCCCGGAACCCCGGGACGTGGGCGGTTATGATCCGGACCACACTATCTGTACGCACAGCGAAAGTTCTGTCCGCTTTGCGTACACGTGAGCATCTCCCGAGCAGGAAGGCCTCATGACGACCACCGAGGAACCGACCCGCAGCGAAGGCGCGCAGACGCGTCCCCCTCGCTTCGAACGACCGCCGTGGCCGCCCGCCGGCCCCCGCCGCCTGCTCCGCGACCTCGGCGGCACCTACGCCGCCAACGGGCTGATCGGGCTGATCTTCTCCGCGACCGGTCCCGTGGCCGTGATCCTGGCCGCCGGTTCCGCGGGCGGACTGTCACCCGGCCAGATGGCGTCGTGGATCTTCGGCGTCTTCTTCCTCAACGGCATTTTCACCGTCCTCGCCAGCTGGCTGTACCGTCAGCCGCTCGCGTTCTTCTGGACGATCCCCGGCACGATCATCGTCGGCGGCTCACTCACCCACCTGTCGTGGCCGGAGGTGCTCGGAGCGTTCCTCGTGACCGGGCTCCTGATCCTCGCCCTCGGCCTGACCGGACGGGTGCGCCAGGTCATGGCGATGCTCCCGATGCCGATCGTCATGGCCATGGTCGCCGGCGTCTTCCTGAAGTTCGGCACCGACCTCGTTCACGCCGTGGGAACCGATGCGGCCGTGGCCGTTCCGATGGTCGTCGCCTTCGTCCTCCTCGCGTCCCGCGCCGCGCTCGGCCGGTGGATGCCCCCGATTCTCGGCGCACTGCTCGTCGGGGCGGCCGCGGTCGCGGTCACGGGCCGCTTCCAGCCCACCGGCACGGGCACACCGTGGATTGCGGCGCCGATGTTCCAGGCTCCGCAGTTCACCTGGCAGGCGATCGCCGAACTGGTCGTCCCGCTGGCGATCACGGTCATCGTCGTGCAGAACGGTCAGGGTGCGGCCGTGCTGACATCCGCCGGACACCAGCCGCCGATGAACGTCGGCACCGTCCTGTGCGGGGTCTGGTCCCTCGCCACCTCCGCCGTCGGAGCCGTGTCGACGTGCCTGACGGGGCCGACCAACGCCCTGCTGGTGGCGTCGGGGCAGCGCACCCGGCAGTACACGGCGGCCGTCGTCTGCGGACTGCTCGCCGTGGTCGTCGGCCTGTTCGCGCCGCTGTTCGTACAGCTGATGCTGGCCACCCCGGCCGCGTTCGTCGCGACGCTCGGCGGCCTGGCGATGCTCCGGGCTCTGCAGGGGTCGTTCGTCGCCGCGTTCGGCTCCCGATACACGCTGGGCGCGCTCGTGACGTTTCTGGTGACCGTCTCGAACGTGCAGTTCCTCAACATCGGGGCGGCCTTCTGGGGACTGGTCGCCGGACTGCTCGTGTCCCGGGTGATGGAATCGGGCGATTTCCGCACGGGATGACCGGTCACCGTCCCCGCCGCCACCACCGTCTACCGGCTCGGGGCGGGTCCGGTGCCGGTTCCGGTTGCGATTGCGGGTGCGCTGCCGTTTGCGGCTTCCGCACGTACTGCTTCTGCTGCCGCCACGTCGCGACGACCTCGTCCGCGTCGACCGGGCTCACCGGGATCCGCGGGCCGGACGGCGCCCGCAACCACTCGACGATCTGCAGGTTGAGCTGCGCCACCACGTCCCGCACCGCCTGCTCGGACGGCATTCCCCGGATCGTGTCGGGCAACCGCTCGATCTCCTTGCGCAACTGCAGCGGCGTGGGGAGCAACGAGTCGGTGGGCAGATTCTCGCGCCGGAGGTAGTTCTTCACCCACCACAGTTCGTCGTCGACATCGCCCGCCGGAATCGGCTTGCCCGCGCCGGGGAGATCATCGAAGTCGCCGCGCTCCTGAGCGAGCCGGATCTGCTTGTCGATCCAGCTCTCGAAGCTCACCCCGGGAGGTTTGCGCTCGGTCACGCACGCCATTCTTCCAGGACCCGGTTCAGCCCGCCTCGGACTCGACTCCCGTGTAGAACGCGGTCGTGCGATCGCCCGCCGCGGTCGCCGCGACTTCCGGAGTCCCGAACGCGATGCTCGCGTCCCGCCACTTCGCGCTGCTCGCCGTGACGAACTCCTTGCCCTCGTCGCTAGCCGACCAGGCCTCGCTCTCCTTCGGGTCCATCGACTCCCCAGACCCCAGGTACAGGAACAGGCCCAGTACCCCGAGTTCCCACCCGACACCGGTCGCCCCGGGCCCGTAGTCGTCCCAGAACTTGTCGTCGACGTGCGCCGTGTGCCGAAGCTCGAAGCGGGTGCCCCCGCCCGGGTCCGCGGTGACGGACACGTCGATCCAGCTGACGTCGCCGCCGTACTCCCAGGTCGCGGTGAATCCGTTCGGCGGATCACACGTGAGGATCTCGCCGCCGGCGTTCCCTTCGAGCTGGTAGCGACCGTGCAGCCGCAGGTCGCCCGTCACCGGCATGAACCACCGCGGGATTCGCACGGCGTCGGTGCAGGCCTCCCACACCTCCTCCACGGTGGCGTCGTAGGTGCGGCCGATGGTCACGATGCGGGCCTCGCCCGCCTCGAGCGTCCGACTGCCCACCGAGCGGCGCACCGCGTTGATCTGTTCCGTCACATCGATCATCGATCGCTCCCTTGCTTCGGGTCTTTGCCGTCCTCGCCGGACAGTCGCTGCTCGCGTCGCCCGCGCGCGATCTCCGTGGACAGTGCGTCGAGCCGCGGCGTCCAGAACCGCCGGAACTGGCCGAGCCACATGTCGATGTCGCGGAGCGGTTCGGTCTGCACCGCATACAGCCTTCGCGGACCGTCGCTCCGGACGGTGGCGAAACCGTTCTCCCGCAATACCTTCAGATGCTGAGACACCGCGGGTTGCGAGATTCCGAACTCGGCACGGATGACGTCGCTGACCGCACCGGACGTCTTCTCGTCGTCCGCGATCAGCTCGAGGATCCGGCGACGGACCGGATCGCCGAGTACGTCGAAGGCGTGCATGCCGATCATATTTCAGCCTTCGCTTATATAAGTCAAGACGCAAATGACCGGCGATCACTTGCCAAGGCGCCTCGCTCCTTTTACTGTGACACGACGTCTCAGTTAAATGGACTGACGGCGCAGGTTCCGTATCCGCCCCAGGGAAGCGACCATGACAGCGACCACCCCCGAGCACGCCGCAGCACCCGAGAGCAGCGGCGACGAGCGGCACCTGCGCGTCGTCGTGGTCGGGGCCGGACTGTCCGGGATCGCCGCCGCCCGAGCTCGACTAGCTCGACTACGTGATCGACGGGATCATCAAGGCGGAGCGGCAGGGCATCGAGGTGCCCGAGGTGCGCGATCAGCCGTTCCGCCGGTTCAACGACGCGGTGCAGAAGGGCCTGGAGCGGACCGTGTTCAACAACGGCGGGTGCAGCAGCTACTACCTCGACGCCGACGGCAGGAACTTCGCCGCGTGGCCGTGGTCCACCGGGTCCCTGCGCCGTCGCCTCGCCCGTTCGACCGCGAGAACTACGCCGTCCGGCCGTACCGGACACAGCCGTCCCCCTCCCCTCACCCGTCAGGAAAGTCACGATGATCGAGATCCATCACACTGCCGTCGCCGGCGCACCGGTCGCGGGCGCGTTCGACTACGTCGACGACTATCGCCATGTCCCGTCCTGGATGTTCGGGATCACGAAGTTCGACCCGATCGGCGAACAGGATCGGGGGCTCGGCGCCGTCTACGACGCCGCGATGAAGATCGGCCCCAAGACCCTCGGTTCCGTCGTGAAGGTCACCGGGTGGGAACACAATTCGCTGATCGAGCTCGAATCGATCGACGGCCTGTACACCCACTCGCGGTGGCAGTTCGACGCCGTCGCCGAGACCGAGACCCGCCTGACGGTCGATTTCCACTACGACCTGCCCGGCGGGCTCGCGGGCAAGGCGCTCGGCAGGATCATCGAGCCCTTCGTTGCGCAGGCGATCCGCCACACCGACGCCACGCTGCGGCGTCAAGTGGAGGAAGTCGCGCGCCGGTCGGCCTGACCCCCGGTCCACGCGCCGGCCGTTCACCGTCGCGTGACGGGTGGAACAGCTGGCGCCCGTATACATAGTTAGTTAGCCTATGTAATATGTTTTCCATGGACGACGACACGCGGCTGCAGAGTCTGCTCGTCGACCTGGTCACGAATTCTCACCGATTCACCAGGCTCGCGAGCTCCTTCGGATCCGAGGACCATCCCCGGCCGTGGACCCGTGCCCTCGCCCTGCTCGACGACCACGGCGAGCTCCGCATCAGCGAGTTCGCCCGCATCGACCGCTGCTCGCAACCGTCCGCGACCGCCCTGCTGCAGAAGCTCGCCGATCGCGGATACGTGGCCCGCCGGCCCGATCCGGACGACGCCCGGGCAGTCCGGGTGTCCATCACAGATCCCGGACGCGACTGGCTGACCGTGGCCCGCAACGAGATCGCGGGCGCCCTCGCCCCGCACTTCGCGGACCTCGAACCCGAGCAGCTCGAACGACTGACGCAGGGCCTGTCGGAACTGCGTTCGATCGTCAAGTCGTCGGCCCGCGCCTGACGACCCATCCATCCCGAAACACATCGAAGGAGGTGGCCGTGAGCACCACGACCGCAACCGTCACGAACAGCAGCGAGGCGCCACCGAGCCTCCTCCACCAGCCGAAGTCGGTGTGGGCCGTCGCCTTCGCCAGCGTCATCGCGTTCATGGGCATCGGGCTCGTCGACCCCATCCTCAAGCCGATCGGCGAACAGCTGGACGCGACCCCGTCCTAGGTGTCGCTGCTGTTCACCAGCTACATGCTGGTCACCGGTGTCGCGATGCTCATCACCGGTGTGGTGTCGAGCCGGATCGGCGCCAAGAAGACCCTCCTGACCGGTCTCGCCGTCATCGTCGTGTTCGCGGCGCTGGCCGGAAGCTCCGGCACCATCGCCCAGATCGTCGGCTTCCGCGCCGGCTGGGGACTGGGCAATGCCCTCTTCATCGCGACCGCACTCGCCGCCATCGTCGGCGCGGCCAGCGGCGGCGTCGCGCGGGCCATCATCCTCTACGAGGCCGCGCTGGGCATCGGCATCGCCGTCGGCCCGCTGGTCGGCGGTGTCCTCGGCAACATCAGCTGGCGCGCACCGTTCTTCGGCGTCGCAGCCCTGATGGCCGTCGCATTCATCCTGATCGTCGTGATGCTGCCGTCCGCCCCCAAGCCGGAGCACCGCACGTCGATCGCCGCGCCGTTCCTCGCCCTGCGCCACCGCGGCCTGCTCACCGTCGCGATCACCGCACTGCTCTACAACTACGGCTTCTTCACACTGCTCGCGTACACGCCGTTCCCGCTGGACATGGGAACGTACTCGATCGGATTCATCTTCTTCGGATGGGGCCTCGCACTGGCGGTCGCGTCGGTGTTCCTCGCCCCGCGCCTGCAGCGGCGCTTCGGCACACTGCCGATGATGATGGTGGCCCTCGCGCTGTTCGCCCTCGACCTCGCCATGATGGCCGCGTTCACCGAGAACAAGACCGTGCTCATCGTCGGCGTCGTCCTCGCCGGGCTGTTCCTCGGTGTCAACAACACCCTCATCACCGAGACCGTGATGATCTCCGCGCCCGTCGAGCGGTCGACGGCGTCCGCGGCCTACAGCTTCGTCCGCTTCGTCGGCGGGGCCGCGGCACCGTGGGTCGCCGGCAAGCTCGGTGAGAGCAATATCCACCTGCCGTTCTGGGTCGGCGCGGTGTGCACCGCTGCCGCGATCCTCGTCCTCGCGACCGGCCGCAAGGTCCTCGCCCACGTCGACGAGCACGATCCCGAACCGCACAGCGTCGACGAGGCACTGGCCGTCACGGCCGGCGACGCCGACTGACTCCCTGACGTGAGTGGCGAAGTGTGCCCCGGCACGCTTCGCCACTCACGTGTGTCAGAGGTTCAGGTCGGGAAGACCGAGGAGCGAACGGTACTCGAGACCCTCGGCCGCGATCACCTCGCCGGCCCCGGTCGCCCGGTCGACGACGGTCGCGACACCCACGACGATCGCCCCGACGTCGCGCAGCGCCTTCACCGCGGTGAGCGGCGAGTTGCCCGTCGTGGTGGTGTCCTCGACGACGAGGACGCGCTTGCCGACGACGTCCGGTCCCTCGATCTGCCGCTGCATCCCGTGCGCCTTCGCGGCCTTGCGCACCACGAACGAATCGATCGGCCTGCCCGGGGCGTGCATCACGGCCATCGCCACCGGGTCGGCGCCCATCGTCAGCCCGCCGACGGCGTCGAAATCCCAGTCCGCCACCAGTTCACGCAGCAACTTCCCGATCAGCGGGCCCGCCTCGTGATGCAGCGTGGCGCGGCGAAGGTCCACGTAGTAGTCGGCTTCCTTGCCCGAAGACAACGTCACCTTGCCGTGCACAACAGCCAGCTCGCGCACCAACGCGGCCAGATCCTCACGATCACTCATGCCAGAAACCCTACCCACCTCTACGTGCGGGCTCGCCCCCGGCCGAACACGTTGGTCAGCCGCCGGACCAGACTCTTCGGGACGAGACGTCCGGCGGTCGTCAGCACCTTGTACTGGAGGCCGGGAATGCTCACGACCTTGCCGGCCTCCAGATCCGCCAGCGACGCGGCGACGACCTGGTCGACACTCAGCCACATCGCATTCGGAATCGAACTCATCTCGATGCCCGCGCGCTCGTGGAACTCGGTGCGGATGAATCCCGGGCACAGCGCCTGGATCCGCACACCCGTGCCGCCCAGCCCGTTCGCCAATCCCTCGGAGAACGAGATCACGTACGCCTTGCTCGCCGAATAGGTCGACCCCCGTCCGGACAGCAGTCCCGCGACGCTCGCCACGTTGATGACGGTGCCGTTCGCCGCCGCGATCATGCCGGGCAACGCCGCGCGGGTCAGCTGCATGACGGCGGTGACGTTCACGTCCAACTGAGACTGCAACAGCTCCGGCGTCGCGGTCCAGAATTCGCCCGACGTGCCGAATCCGGCGTTGTTGACCAGTACTTCGACACCCTTCCCGAGGCGTTGCGCCACCTCCTCGCGCCCGGACACCGTCGCCAGATCGGCCTGCAGGATCTCGGACTCGGTGTCGAACAGCGCCTTCATCTCGTCGGCGAGGGCGTGCAGGCGGGTGTCGTCACGGGCGACGAGCACGAGGTCGTAACCGAGGGACGCGAACTTCCTCGCGAAACCGGCACCGAGCCCCGACGTCGGGCCGGTGACGAGGGCAACGGGTCGGGCTGAGCTGGGGGGCGTCGACATACCGGTGACGGTAGCAAGGCGCTGCGCGCCTGTGCGCGGTTAACGAGTCCGAAGACTCGCTACGCACTCACGAGCGCGGAGCGCCCGGCGGAGGTGCGGGACGTGGCGGTGTGGCCGGGCGCGCTTCCGGGGTCGGACGTCCCTGGGATGCGGGACGCTCCTGGGATGCGGGACGCTCCTGGGATGCGGGACGTCCCTGCTGCGTGGGACGCCCCTGCTGCGTGGGACGCCCCTGCGGTGCGGGGCGTTTCTCCGGTGCCGGGCGCGCTTCGACGGGGGCGCCGTCACGCAGTCGCGGCCTGCTGGGGTCGTGATGGCCACGGTCGAGTCCGCTCGGCTCGGTGACCGGCGGCAGGACGTGCAGGATGCCGGACAGCCGGGCGACGGCCTCGATGGCCGAATCCCATTCCCGCCCGCTGCTGCCGATGGGCAGCGAACCGAGGGTCCACTCCCCCTCGCTCCACAGCATGTTCACGTGCGGCGGCACCGACTCGGTGAACGCCACCATCCGCTGATCGCAGACCCTGCGGGCGATCTCGAGGTCGGTGGCGAACACGACGCGCGGTCCGATGGCGCCGAGGAGGTCGAGGTCCGAATCCTTCGGCGGCGGGGTCGACTTGAGGCGGAGGTCGATGTCGACGTCCGAACCCACCCTGCGGCGCACCGCGACGATGGTCGCGGTCTCCTCGAGGTCGAACAGGATGAACGACTCACCGCGGCGTTCGCCCTTCACCACGTCGATGGCGCTGAGGTACTCCTGCTTGGCCAGCGCGGCCCGATGGAACTGGGCGGGCAGCCGCTCTTCGACGTTGTCGTACGTGTAGCCCTGGGCCTTGGCCCAGATCTGTCGCACACGACCCGTCTGATCACGACGCGAGCGATCGAAATAGAGCAACGCGCACGCGCCTGCGAGTGCGATCAACGCCAGTAAGAACCACATTCCGGTCATCGTTGATCAGCCTAGCGAGTCGAGGGCGTAACGAGGGTAAGCGGTACCGGGACACCCCGTGTCAGTTTTGCCCGAACCGGCCCGACGGCCGTGTCCGCCGACACGGGTGAACTCAGTTGCCACCGAGCTTGGGCAGCTCGGTGCTGATGATCGTCTCGGCCATCATCGTGCCGTTCTCGACTTTCGTCCCCTGCACCATGACGGTGAATCCGGGTTTCAGATCGGCGACCGTGGTGCCGTCGAGTGCGATCACGTTGGTCTGCGCGTTGGTCTGGACCGTCAGCTTCGAACCACCGAGGGCGTCGAGGATGAGCGTGGAACCGTCGTTGGTGCTGATCGTTCCGAACGCGGCACCCGCGGCCCCGATGGCCTCGCCGATTCCGCCGGGAAGTTGATCGAGCGGCGACTCGGTAGTGGTCGACGGCGGCGCGGTCGTCTTCGGCGGCGCGGTGGTGGCCGGCGGGCGGGACGTGGTGGGACCCGCCGCGGTGGTGCTCGACGAGTTGTTCGGCGCAGTCGTGAAGAGGGCGACGCCGAAGCCGATGACCGCGATCAGCAGCAACGCGGCGGCCGCGGCCGCGATCCATGTGCCAATCCTGCGAGGCTTCTTCTCCTCGGTGGCCTCCGCGACCGGCGCCTGATACTGCGATCCCGGGTACTGGCCCGGCGGGTACTGCGGTCCCGGGTACTGGGCGTTCGGATACTGCCCCGCCGGATACCCGCCCTGGTACTGCTGGGCCTCGTACGGCGGATACGCCTGTGTGGCGTTCGGCGGTGGAGCCTGCTGGTCGAACCGCGGGTCGTAGGTCGGGTACGCCTGCGTCGGATTGGGCTGGTTCTGCCCGTACGCCGCGGTCGGGTCGGACGTGTAGAACTGCTCGGTCGGCCCGCCGGCGGACCCCGGGTACTCGGTGCGGTGGCCCTGGTCCGACGAGCCGAGGTGCTCGGTCGGCTGGTCCTGCCGCGACCACGCCTGCGTCGGGTCCTCGTCACGAGCCCGCGACGCGGAATCGTCGGTCGTCCACGACTCCGTGCCGTCGTACGCGCGTTCCTGCGGGGTGCGCGGATCGTCGGGGTTCGTCATGATCGGCCCCTCCCTCGGGTTCGTCTGGCCGGTGTCCTGCGGTTACGGACGGTCCAGGGTAACGGCGAAACTTAAGACGGCCCTGTGAAAACACAGGTGAGTGGCACGGCGTGCGGGAGCACACCGTGCCACTCACGTGGGGGATCAGCCGAGGACGAGCGCGTCCCCGGTCTCGGACACCTTCACGGGGACGGTGTCCCCGTCCTTGACGTCGCCTGCGAGCAGCAGCTTCGCGAGCTGGTCGCCGATCGCCTGCTGGATCAGCCGGCGCAGCGGCCTGGCCCCGTACATAGGGTCGTAGCCGCGGACGGCCAGCCAGAAGCGGGCCGAGTCGGACACGTCCAGCGTCAGCCGCCGCGCCGCGAGCCGGCGGGACAGCTGGTCGAGCTGGATGTCGACGATCGACTCGAGCTGCTCCTCGGTGAGCGGTTCGAAGATCACGACGTCGTCGAGCCGGTTGATGAACTCCGGCTTGAACGCGTGCCGCACCGCATCCATCACCTGCTCCCGCGATCCGCCCGCACCGAGGTTGGACGTGAGGATCAGGATGGTGTTGCGGAAGTCGACCGTCCGCCCCTGACCGTCCGTCAGCCGGCCTTCGTCGAGGACGGCGAGCAGGATGTCGAAGACGTCGGGGTGCGCCTTCTCCACCTCGTCGAACAGCACCACCGTGTACGGACGCCGTCGCACGGCCTCGGTGAGCTGCCCGCCCGCCTCGTACCCGACGTAGCCGGGCGGCGCGCCGACGAGCCGGGCCACCGAATGCTTCTCGCTGTACTCGGACATGTCGATGCGGACCATGGCGCGCTCGTCGTCGAACAGGAAATCCGCGAGGGACTTCGCGAGCTCCGTCTTACCGACGCCGGTGGGTCCGAGGAACAGGAACGATCCGGTGGGCCGGTTGGGGTCCGCGACTCCGGCGCGGGCGCGGCGGACCGCGTCCGACACGGCGACGACAGCCTCTTCCTGTCCGACGACCCGCTTGCCGAGTTCGGATTCCATCCGCAGCAGCTTGGCGGTCTCGCCCTCCATCATGCGGCCGGCGGGGATGCCGGTCCATGCCGCGACCACGTCGGCGACGTCGTCGGGACCCACTTCCTCCTTGAGCATGACGTCGCCGTCGGCGGCGGCACCGGACTCGCGAGCGGCCTGCTCGAGTTCCTTCTCGAGCTGCGGGATCCGCCCGTAGCGCAGTTCCGCGGCCCGGCCGAGGTCGCCGTCGCGTTCGGCGCGTTCCTCCTCACCGCGCAGCGTCTCGAGCTGCACCTTGACTCCGCGCACGGAGTCGATGGCCTGCTTCTCGTTCTGCCAGCGGGTGGTCAGCTGATTGAGCTTCTCCCGTTCGTCGGCGAGTTCCTGACGGAGCTTCTCGAGCCGGTCCTTCGACGCCGCGTCGGATTCCTTCTGCAGCGCCATCTCCTCGATCTCGAGGCGGCGGACGATGCGTTCGACGGTGTCGATCTCCTCGGGTCGCGAGTCGATCTCCATCCGCAGCCGGGACGCGGCCTCGTCCACGAGGTCGATCGCCTTGTCCGGCAGGAACCGGGACGTGATGTAGCGGTCGCTGAGCGTGGCGGCCGCGACGAGCGCGGAGTCGGTGATGCGCACACCGTGGTGCACCTCGTACCGCTCCTTGAGTCCGCGCAGGATGCCGACGGTGTCCTCGACGGACGGTTCGCCCACCAGCACCTGCTGGAAGCGGCGTTCGAGGGCGGCGTCCTTCTCGATGTATTTGCGGTACTCCTCGAGGGTGGTCGCGCCGACGAGCCGCAGCTCACCGCGGGCGAGCATCGGCTTGATCATGTTGCCGGCGTCCATCGCCGACTCACCGGTGGCACCCGCACCGACGATCGTGTGGAGTTCGTCGATGAACGTGATGACCTGACCGGCCGAGTTCTTGATGTCGTCGAGGACGGCCTTGAGCCGCTCCTCGAATTCGCCGCGGTACTTGGCTCCGGCGACCATCGATCCGAGGTCGAGGGAGATCACCGACTTGCCGCGCAGCGATTCGGGGACGTCGCCCTGCACGATGCGCTGGGCCAGCCCCTCGACGATGGCGGTCTTGCCGACGCCGGGCTCACCGATCAGCACCGGGTTGTTCTTGGTGCGGCGGCTGAGGACCTGCACGACGCGGCGGATCTCGTTGTCGCGACCGATCACCGGGTCCAGCTTGCCGTTGCGGGCGAGGGCCGTGAGGTCGGTGGAGTACTTCTCGAGCGCCTGGTACGTCCCCTCGGGGTCAGGGCTGGTGACGCGCGCGCTGCCGCGGACGGTGGTGAACGCGTCGCGCAGCGCCTCGGGGGTGGCGCCGTGCCGGCTGAGCAGCCCGGCCACGTCCGACTCACCCGATGCGAGTCCGACCATCAGGTGTTCCGTCGACACGTACTCGTCGTCGAGTTCGGTGGCGAGGCGCTGTGCTGCGGTGAGTGCGGCGAGGGCCTCGCGGCCGAGCTGCGGTGTGGTGGTGGCGCCCGTCGTCTTGGGCAGCCGGTCGACGAGATTCTGCGCTTCGCGGTGGACCGCGGCAGGGTCGACGCCGACGGCCTTGAGCAACGGGGCGGCGATGCCGTCGGTCTGGTCGAGCAGGGCCACGAGCAGATGCGCGGGCCTGATGTCGGGATTACCGGCCGACGACGCCGACTGGAGCGCAGCGGTCATCGCGGCCTGAGTCTTGGTGGTCGGATTGAACGAGTCCACTGGTCACCTCTTCTGGCGTTGTAGAGCGGTTCGCCGCCGGAGGCCGGGTGGCACGTGGCGACGCTGTCATCTTCTTAACGCGCGAAGAGTTGAGTCTGTTCCGCTCAACTTTGAATTTTTTCTGACTACCCCATCATCTCGCCCCGCGACGCTCCGCGGGGCGAGAAATCACGCCCCGATCGCGGCAGCCATCATCGGCCAGGACGCGGAGAGGTCGTCACGCCAGTACCCCCACGAGTGCGTGCCCACCGGCCGCAGGTCGACCGTCGCGGGAATGTCGAGGGCCCGGAGTTTCTCCGCGAGCCGCATCGTGCAGTCGTTGGTGACGGCCTCGATGACACCGCCGACCACGACCTGCGTCGCGAGGGCGCGGCGGTCGCCGCCGACGGTCCGGGCGTCGAGGGTGTCGTACGGTCCCGGCAGGCCGCTGCCGTTGGAGATGTAGAGGGTGGTCCCCCGGAGTTTCTCGGCGTTGACGTACGGATCGTTCGCGGCCCACAGCGGATCGTTGGGCGCACCCCACATGTTCTCCGGGTTGCCGCCGAAGTCCGCGACCGTGATCTCGACGAATCGGCGGGCCACCGGGTCGCTCGTCATCGCGCACCCGCTGTACGCCCCGACGCTCCGATACAGCCCGGGCTTGGAGATCGCGAGGTTGAGCACGCTGGTGGCCGACATGGACAACCCGGCGATCGCGTTCTTGCCGGTCGTGTCGAGCGCCGAGTCGACGATGGGCGGCAGTTCCTTCGTCAGGAACGTCTGCCACTTGTTCCGCCCGAGTTCGGGATCGTCGCGCTGCCAGTCGGCGTAGTAACTGGACTGCCCACCGAACGGAATCACCACGTTGACGTCCTTGTCGGAGAAGAACTTCTCGACGTCCGCCTTCTGCTCCCAGCCGAACTGTTCGGAGTTCCCCTCGACGCCGCCGAGCATGTAGACAGTGGGACGCTTCTCGGACGCAGCCCGGATGACCCGGACCGTGACGTCCTTGTCCATGGCGGTCGAGTGGACGGTGAAGTTCATCTGCGATTCGCCGACCGGGGCGACCTCGACCAACCGCGAACCGTCGGGCGCCTCGTCGGCCGTGATCGACTCGACCGTCGCCCTGGGTTCCGCGGAGGCGATCGTTCCCACGCTCGACGCCATCAGGGTGCCGACCGCCAGCACGACGGCACCCGTGCGACGGACCGAGGCAGAGCTGCGTTTCCCCTCGCGAAACCGACCCCGATCCCGCGCAACGCCAACTCTCATGGAGCCCCCCTCGGTAACCCGGTCCGATTCTCGATGCACATCGTGCCCTGCCGGTGGTCACGGCTCAATAGCGACCCGCCGAAATGCCGGGGTCGGCGGCCGAACCGGCCGGTGCCGTAACCCGGGGTCCCGTGCGGAGGACGGCTAGAATGCGGGTGTTCGAATCAGCAGGCACGGAGGCAGGGGACGGCTTGACACGAGATTGCCTCGACCCGCTCGTGATTTCGCGTCTGCGCGCCAGCTTTTCGTCGATCGTGTCCACCGAACACGGTCACCACCGGCTCACCACGACGTTCTACGCCACCCTGTTCGCCGAACACCCCGAATTCCGCGCGCTCTTCCCGGCTGCGCTGGATCAGCAGAGTCATCGCCTGTTCCAGGCGCTGCAGTTCGTCATCGACAACCTCGAGGACGTAGACCGGGTCCTCGGTTTCCTCGGCCAGCTCGGCCGCGACCACCGCAAGTACGGCGTCGAGGGCAGGCACTACTTCGCGTCGGGCCATGCGCTGCTGGTCGCCGTGCAGAGCTCCTTCACCCAGGCCATCTGGACGCCGTCGCTGACCGCGGCCTGGACGGAACTGCTCGACCTCCTCCTGAACACGATGGCCGACGCCGCGGACAACGACGACCTGCCCGCCGCCTGGGGCGCCACCGTCGTCGATCACGAGCGCCGCCTCGACGACCTCGCGATCGTCCGTCTCGAGACCGACTCCCCCATCCCCTACGGGGCGGGCCAGTACCTCAGCGTCCAGATCCCGCAGCGGCCCCGGATGTGGCGGTACCTGTCGGCGGCCATCCCCGCCAACCCGTACGGACAGCTCGAATTCCACGTCCGCCGCGTGTCGGGCGGATGGGTCAGTCCGGCCATCGTGAACGAGACGCAGGTCGGCGACCGCTGGCTGCTCAGCTCGCCGCTCGGCGGGCTGGAGGTGGACCGCGAGAGCGGGCAGGACGTCCTGATGATCGGTTCGGGGACGGGCATCGCACCGCTGCGCGCCCAGGTGATGGAAATGGCGATGCGGTCGAACAACCCGCGCGTCCACATGTTCGTGGGCGGCAAGTACCCGTGCGACCTGTACGACATCGAGACCCTGTGGCACCTGTCGCTGAGCAATCCGTGGCTGACTGTGGTTCCCGTCTCCGAGGAGGACGAGGACCCGTGGTGGCACACGACTCCCGCCCCCGAGGCGCCGCCGGGGTTGCATCAGCGACTCCAGGGCCAGCTGGGCCGGGTGGTCGCACGGTTCGGGTCGTGGGCGGACCGGCAGATCCAGATCTCCGGCTCGCCGGCGATGATCAAGACCACCGTGTACGCCCTGCAGGGCGGGGGCACCCCGCCCGAGCTGATCCGCCACGACCCCCTGATCTAGTCGCGCAGCCAGTCCCTGCCCATCCGCCATCCGGTTCGACCGTCGGGAGAGCATCACGCCATGCAAGCCACGCAGACCACCTGGACCAGCACCGTCGTCGAACATCACCGACTGCGGCACGACCTCGCCGTCGTCCGCCTCGTCGGTGACTACGTCCCGTTCGCGCCGGGACAGTACGTGGACGTGAGCGTGCCCCAGAACCCGCGGCTGCTGCGCAGGCTCTCCCCCGCCCTTCCGCCGTCGCTGGACGGCAAACTCGAGTTCCACGTCCGCACGGTGCCGGGCGGCTGGGTCAGCGGCGACATCGTCACGGGGACCTCGCCGGGCGACCAGTGGCAGATCCTCGAACCGAGCGGCACGATGTCCGTCGACGAGGACGGACCGGACGTCATCATGATCGCCGGCGGCACCGGCCTGGCACCGTTCCGGTCGATCCTGCTGGACCTGTCCCGCAGGCCGAATCCGCCGCGGGTGTTCCTGTTCACGGGCGATCGGACGCCGCGCGATCTCTACGCGTCCGACATGCTGTACCTGCTGCTGCAGAATCTGCCGTGGCTCACCGTCATTCCGGTGGTGGAGAACGTGGTCGATCCTGATTGGACCGACGAGTGGTACGAGCGCACCAGAGTTGATGTGGGGTTCACCGAGGACGACCTCATCGAGGGCTCGCTGCCCGACGTCGTCACGTCCTACGGCGCGTTCACCGAGCACCAGGTGCTGGTGTGCGGTTCGGCGGCGATGGTCCGCGCCACCCTCGACCGTCTCCGTGACACCGGGACACCCACCGAGAACATTCAGTTCGACCCCTACTGAGCGGGCCGATCAGTAGGACGGGTCGTGCCGGATGTTCTCCGGCGGCGTACCTGCCGCATGCAGCCGGAACTTGGTGGTGTTGATCATGGCCTCGGAGCCGACGAGCTGGATGTCGCGCTCGGCCCACGTCCCGAAATCGGCGACGACCTGCCCGACCTTGCCGGTCAGCCTGCGGTGCATGCCGGGTATGGCGACGCTGCTGGGGCCCGTGTACCACCACGGGTCCTGGTCCTCCTCGGTGACCGGGACGACGGTCAGCCACGGATTCTGCTCCGCGAGCGCCCACAGGGTGCCCAGGTCGTAGAGGTCGCAGGGGTACCGGCCGGCGAAGAAGAGGTGGACGC
The DNA here is from genome assembly GCF_017068375.1 of Rhodococcus koreensis. Classification (NCBI taxonomy): domain Bacteria; kingdom Bacillati; phylum Actinomycetota; class Actinomycetes; order Mycobacteriales; family Nocardiaceae; genus Rhodococcus; species Rhodococcus koreensis. The sequence continues at coordinate 6,665,004 of NZ_CP070609.1, read as the reverse complement.
GCCGGTCCTGGCCGCGCTGCGACATCTGGAGGATCTGTGCGCGCAGCGGGGCGATGCCGGTCCCCGATCCGATCATCAGGATGTCGCGACCGTTGTCGTAGCGGATTCCGAGGTCGCCGAGCGGGGACCCGACCACCCACCGCTCGCCCACGAGTGTCTGAGTGACGACGGCGGGGCTCACCCAGCCGCCCGACACGCGGCGGACGTGGAACTCGATGACGCCCTGGTCGTTGGCGGGGTTCGCCGGCGACAGGTACCGCCACATCCGGGGACGGGACGGCACCTGCACACTCACGAACTGGCCTGCGGTGTAGGTCATCGGCTCGTCGAGTTGCAGTCGGATAATCGAGACGTCCTTGCGGACCTGCAGGTGCTCGATGACGGTCGCGCCCCACGCCGGCGGGCCGCTCTCGGCGTTGGCCGCGTCCATCATGGTGGCGGCGACGACCGCGAGGACGTCGCGCCACGCCTGCTCGAGTTCGTCGGTCCACGGCTCGGTCGAGGGGAATTGCTCGACGGCGGCGATCAGGGAGTTGCCGACGGCAACGTAGTGCGCGTCCTCGATGCCGTACTTGCGGTGGTCCCGGCCGAGCTGGGCGAGATAGGCGAGGATCTGCCCGGAGTCCTCCTCGAGCCGCTCGATCACGTACTGGACGGCGGCGATCAGCCGGTCGCGTTGCTCGTCCATGGCGGCGGGGAAGAAGTCGCGGGCTTCGGGATACCGGGCGAACAGCAGGGCATAGAAGGACCGCGACAGAGTCTGGGGCCCGTCCGGCACTGCCGCGATAGCCTTGAAACTCGACCGGACCAGCGATATTGCCTGTAAATCCACCGCGCATCCCCGTCACCGACTGAACGCGGCCCCGCCGCGAAGTACTTGGGCAGACTATAGGCGCGGGCACCACGCCGCAGACCAGGTCCCTTGTTTCTCGACCCGGTCGTGCTATCCGACCGCTCGGTCTGCACTTTCCCAGTACCGGGAGCGCAGCGCCTTCTTGTCCAGTTTGCCCAGCGGGGTCAGGGGCAGGGTGTCGACGAAATCGATCGACTTGGGGGCGTGCACCGACCCCTTCGCGGCCCGCACCCGTTCGACGAGTTCGGCGGCCTCCACCGTCCGTCCCGCCCGCAGCACCACGCACGCCTTGACGGCCTCGCCCCACTTCTCGTCCGGAACGCCGACCACCGCGACCGAGCCGACGGCGGGGTGCGCCGAGATGACGTCCTCGATCTCCCGGGGGAACACGTTGAATCCGCCGGTGACGATCATGTCCTTCTTGCGGTCGACGATCGTCATGAAACCGTCCTTGTCCTTGCGCGCGACGTCGCCCGTGTGCAGCCATCCGCCGCGGAACGCCTCGGCGGTCTCGGCGGGCTTGTTCCAGTACCCCTTCATGACCAGGGGGCCGCGGACGCAGATCTCGCCGAGTTCACCCTGCGGGACCTCGTTGAGGTCGTCGTCGAGCAGCGCCACGTTCAGCCAGGGCACGGGGCGTCCGCACGTCGCGAGGCGGCTGGGGTCGTCCGGCAGGTGCTCCTCCTTCCGCAGCACCGCGATGGTCATTCCGCATTCGGTCTGCCCGTAGAACTGGAAGAAGATCTGTCCGAACTTCTCGATGCCCTCCTTCAGCCGGGCAGGCGACATCGCCGACGCGCCGTAGAACAGCGTCTGCAGGCTGGACACGTCCCGCTTCGGCAGGTCGGGATGGTCCATCAGCAGGTAGATCATGGTGGGGACGAGCATCGTCGCGGAGATCTTGTGCTTCTCGATCGCCTCGAGGACCGCGCCGGGTTCGAACGCGGGCAACACGATCAGCGCGCCACCACGCAGCAGGGTGGGAATGAAGAAGGCGGCGCCCGCGTGCGACAGCGGCGTGCAGATGAGGAAGCGCGGCTCGTCGGGCCACTGCCATTCGGCCATCTGGATCTGGTTGAGTGTCGCGCCGGACTGGTAGGAGCCGACGACGCCCTTCGGCTTACCGGTCGTGCCGCCGGTGTAGACCATGCTGCTGTTGTCGTCGGCGGCCACGTCCGCCGCCCGCAGGCGTTGCGGGGTGAACGTCTCGGCGAGCGCCAGGATGTCGGTGCCCACCTCGGACGGCCCCAACGACAACACGTTCTCGATCGACTGCGACTGCGCCACCAGTTCGGCGGCGCGCCCCTCGAAGGCGGTGGGATCGAAGATCAGGGTCTGGATCCCGGCGTCGCCGACGATGTAGAGGTGGTCGTCGAGCGAGCCCATCGGGTTCAGGGCGCTGGCGCGGCATCCGGAGATCATGGTGGCGCCCATGCTGATGAGCACTTCGGGCCGGTTCTTGGACAGCATGGCGGTGCTCGTCCCCTTGCCGATCCCGAGCGAAGCCAGTGCCTGCGCAAAGCAACTGATCTGATCGCGCATCTCACCGCCGGTGAGAACGACGTCGCCGAGGTAGAGCGCCGGCTTGTCGGAATTGCGGTCCAGCGCAGTGATGAGGAGGTCTGCAGCGAAGGCGGGTCGATGCAGATCTGCGAACTCGTCGGTCATCTGTGATCCTTCTACTCCCGCGAGGCCGGGGTGCGTCGTCCGGCGGCCTGGATTTTCTGTGTCCTGGGTCACCGACACCCTAACCGGAAACCGGCAAAACTGAAACCTGTTCCACTCCCGTTGCGGGTGCCGACCGCCCCACCCGGCGGGGGCACGTCCGATAACGTGAGGTCCATGACTCCGCAGGATCGGGTTGCCGAACGGATCTCGACGGCGGCCCGGAGCGCGCGCGTCTTCCTCGCGACGGCGGAATCCCTCACCGGCGGGCAGATCTCGTGCCTTCTCGGCGCCGCACCCGCGTCCTCCGACTGGTACCGGGGCAGCGTGGTCGCCTATTCCAGCGAGGTGAAACACCGGGTGCTGAAGGTGCCGGAGGGTCCCGTCGTCAGCGAGGCCAGCGCCCGCGCGATGGCGGGGGCGGTCGCGGAACTGCTCGGAGCCGACGTCGCCGTCGCGGTGACCGGCGCGGGCGGCCCCGACCCCCAGGACGGGCAACCGCCGGGCACCGTCTGGTTCGGACTCTTCGCCCACGGCCGCATCGACACCGAGATGCGACACTTCGACGGCGAACCGCAGGACGTCGTGACCGCCACGACCGAACACGCACTGGGCCTGCTCGAGCAGGCGCTGGCCTCGGTGCCCGGCCGCGTGCCTCCGCCCGTCGCGTAAATCTCCGGGAGCCGGGTAATCGTCCGCGAGGGCACCGCCACACCCGAGGAGGATTCCGTGCCGAAGACCACCGAGAGCGGCAAGCCGAAGAAGAGCGAACTCCCCGAGACCCTGAAGAAGTCGTCCGACAAGGCGCAGCGCACGTTCACCAAGGTCTACGACTCCGCGATGGACCAGTACGGGGACGAGGAACGAGCGCATCGCGTCGCGTTCGACGCACTCAAACACAGCTACGAGAAGGTCGGCGACCACTGGGAGGCCAAGGCCGAGAAGGGCCCCTCCGACGAACGTGCGGAGAGCGGCGGCCCGAACCCGTCCGGCGAGACCGCCGAGGGCGTCGACGCCAACGCGAGCAAGGAGCACCTGATGCACCTCGCGCAGCGACTCGACATCCACGGCCGCTCGACCATGACCAAGGACGAACTCGTCGAGGCCCTCGTGAAGGCGAACCGGAGAGCGCGATGAAAGCCGTCACCTGGCAGGGCAGGCGGAAGGTCAGCGTCGACACCGTGCCCGACCCGGTGATCGAACAGAAGACGGACGCGATCGTCGAGATCACCACCACCAACATCTGCGGTTCCGACCTGCACCTGTACGAGGTGCTCGGCGCGTTCATGAGCGAGGGCGACATCCTCGGGCACGAGCCGATGGGCATCGTCCGCGAGGTGGGGTCCGAGGTGACAGACGTGAAGGTCGGTGACCGGGTGGTCATCCCGTTCCAGATATCCTGCGGCAGTTGCCACATGTGCGACCGGAAACTGTTCACCCAGTGCGAGGTCACGCAGATCCGGGACGAGGGCATGGGTGCCGCACTGTTCGGGTACTCGAAGCTGTACGGGAGCGTCCCCGGCGGCCAGGCCCAGTATCTCCGGGTGCCGCACGTGAAGAACACCCACATCAAGGTCCCGGAGGGCCCACCGGACTCGCGGTTCGTGTACCTGTCCGACGTGCTGCCGACGGCATGGCAGGCCGTCGAATACGCGAACGTGCCCGAGGGCGGCTCCGTCGTCGTTCTCGGGCTGGGACCGATCGGCGACATGGCGGCACGCATCGCCGCGCACAAGGGTTTTCGTGTCATCGGCGTGGACCTCGTGCCCGAGCGGCTCGCCCGCGCGAAGGCGCGGCAGATCGAGACGGTCGACCTGAACGACGCCGGGAGCGAACTCGGCGGCGTGATCCGCGACATGACCCACGGCCGCGGTCCCGATTCCGTCATCGACGCCGTCGGCATGGAGGCGCACGGCTCCCCCACCGCGAAACTCCTGCAACAGGTCACCTCGTTCCTTCCCGACGCCGTCGCGGCCCGGCTGATGTCGACGGCGGGAATCGACCGCCTGCACGCCCTGTACTCGGCCATCGACATCGTGCGGCGCGGCGGCACCATCTCGCTCAGCGGGGTGTACGGCGGGATGGCCGACCCGATCCCGATGCTCACGTTGTTCGACAAGCAGATTCAGCTGCACATGGGGCAGGCCAACGTCAAGCGGTGGGCCCCGGAGATCCTGCCGCTACTCACCGACGCCGACCCTCTGGGTGTGGACACGTTCGCCACTCACGAACTGCCCCTGGACCACGCACCGCACGCGTACGAGATCTTCCAGAAGAAGCAGGACGGCGCGGTGAAGATCCTCCTGAAGCCGTAACACCTTCTCGTCGAAAGGAATTGCCCAGCGTTCTGCGCGAAGATCGTCGAGGAATTCGCCGAGGGCCGCCACCCGCAGTGAACTCGGCGGGCGTCATCGTCAGGGATCCGGGACCGTCACCACCACCCGGGTGCCCGATCCGGGCGAGGACGTGACGTCGAAGGTGCCGCCGAGACTCTCGACCCGCACGATGTGCGACGCCAGTCCGATGTGTCCCTGCGCCACCCGTTCCGGGACGACGGCGGGATCGAATCCGGTGCCGTCGTCGGCGACCGTCAACGTGGTCTGCCCGCCGGCGCGGGTGAGTGCGAGTTCGACCTTCGTGGCACCGGCGTGTTTGGTGACGTTGGTGAGCAGTTCCCGCGCCACCCGGTAGAGCAGCTCCTGACAGTCGGGGTGACCGACGTCGTCGAGGCTCACCGACATCTCGATCTCACCGCGCCGGGAGAACAGGTCCGCGAGTTCCCGCAGCGCCGCGGTCAGGCCCAGCTGCGCGAGTACCTGCGGATGCAGGGTGGTGACGGTCGAACGCAGTTGCGCCGCGGTCTCGCGGAGCGCGGATTCGGCGGCGTCGAGCTGCGCGTCCGGGTGCCGCTCCAGCGCCTCCTCCACGTCCAGCCGCGCCGCGAGAACATTCTGCAGGGGCCCGTCGTGGAGGTGCTCGGCGAGTTGCCGCCGCTCACGCTCCTCGGCGCCCATCGATTCCGCGATCAGCTGCCTGCGCACATCCATCAGCGAGATGACCGTCGCGGAACGCCGCACCAGCACGTACGACAACGCCGTCGTCGCGGCCGCGAGCCACAACAGGAACCCGAAGTAGAGGTACACCTCGTCGGGGAAACCCACGAGGTCGTCGCGTTTCGAGTAGACGATCCACACCACCTGGTACCCGACGGCGGTGCAGACCCCGACGATCGCCGTCAGCCGCGGCCGGTACTGGAACGCCACCGAGATCGGCAGCAGGAAGAACACCGGCAACAGCACCGACGTCGCGCCGCCCGACGCGATGCACAACGCCACCACCGCGGAGACGTCCGCGGCGGTGGACACCCAGCCCGCCCACGGTCCGACGTCCCGGACGAGGACGAAGATCAGCCAGCCGGCCGAGAGCAGCGCATATCCGATCAGCAGCCCCGCGAACACGTCGGGCTGCCAGTGCGTCACGCTGATCACCGGCCCGAGCAGCGCCATCAGCCCGATCAGCGGTAACCGGAGAATGGCGGTCACCCGGACCGCCTCGGTGGTGTAGCGGCGGACTACGCGACTCTGCGACGTCTCGCGCACGTCACTCCAGCAAACCGCGTCGCATCGCCTCGGCCACGGCGGCCGCGCGGTCGCTCACCCCGAGTTTCTCGTACAGCCGCTGGACGTGGGTCTTGACCGTCGACGGCGCCAGGTACAGCTCGCCGGCGATCGTGGGGATGCTCTGGCCGCGCGCGATGAGCGCCAGCACCTCCTTCTCCCGGCCGCTCAGCACCGGCCCGACCGGTTCGCTGCGGCGCCGCACCTCGCCGGCCAGCCCGACGGCGAGGGAGGCGGGCAGGACGTCGCGTCCCTGAGCGCAGTCGAGGACGGCCTTCACGATCTCCGCCCGCGTCGACTCCTTCGGCAGGAATCCCGCCGCCCCCTCCTGCAACGCGTGGTAGACGATCGCGGACTCGTCGTGCGCCGACAACAGCAGCACACGGGTGGCGAGTTCGGCACGCCGCACGGCCGCCGCCACCTGCGAACCGTCCAGTTCCGGCATCCGGTAGTCGAGGAGCGCGACGTCGGGGGCGAGTTCGCGGATCAGGGCGAGCGCCGCCGCACCGTCGTCCGCCTCACCGACCACCTCGATGTCGCCGCTGGCGAGGAGGGCACGGACGACACCGTCCCGGAAGATCGGGTGGTCGTCGCCCACCACGACCCGCACGGCGGTCACGGCGCGGTCCGATCCGTGTCGACTCCGGCGAAGTCCATTGCTCACTTTCTCACGTGAGCGGGCCCGCGCGGAGCACTTCGCGGCGCCGGTGTCCCCCGATCGGGGGACACCGGATTCATCCCGCCCTCGGTCCTGTCGGTGGACAGACTGCGGCGCGCATTCGCGACATAGTTGGTGCACACCGGAAAACGGGGAGATCGGAAAACGAAACCCCCACGGCCCCAGACGTTCCCCCTCAGAGCCACAACTCAGGAGAAGCCATCATGCGCACCAACGCCCGCCGCCGCGTCGCCCTCTTCATCGCACTGCCCGCCACCGCACTGGCCGTCACCGGATTCGCCGTCGCGGCCGCCGGAGTCGCCACCGCAGGCACGATGCCGACGTCGGGACCGACGATCGCGATGACGATCAGCAACGACACCGACCTGCCGATGGTTCTCGCCGGATCGTCGAACCCGTACGGGCAGTGGATGCAGGCGCCGTCGGACTACCTCGCCCCGCACAGCAGCCAGATCGTGAAGGCATACTCCAACGACCCGAACGGCGTCGAGGTGGACGCCACCTACGCGCTGCCCGGTGGTGCGCAGGCCGTGTTCCGCGCCGACAACTACAACAACATGACCGACGTGGACGGGACCCGCATCGACGGCAACTTCGGCCACGGCTACGGCATCAGCAGCTGGATCGACTCGGGCTACCCGAACATGAACGCCGGCTACCACCTGTACGGACAGCCCTGATCGACGACCACAACCATCCACCGAACACTCGCCGAAAGACCGAGACCATGATCATGCACGTCACCCCCACCCCCACACCCACCGTCTCCAAGGCACTGTGGAGCACCGAGGAGATCAAGGCACGACTCGAGCAGATGGACATTCCACGCTCACACACCCGCCGCGGGCCCCGCTGGGGCAGCCGCGACCGATAAGCCGGGGGCCGGGGGCCGCGGGCCGGGGGCCGGGGGCCGGGGGCACGATGTCGCACTGATCCACTCCGACAGGATCAGTGCGACATCGGTTCCGGTTCACACGGCGGAACGCCCGGTCAGCGCTGGTGCCGCGGCTTCCACACGACGAGCGCGTTGCTCCGCGGAATCGGCACGAGGTCGCGCCGGTAGCCGGCGTGGACCTTCGAGATCTCCTCCGCCAGCTCGCGAACCCGGTGCTGCAGAGCCTCCACCTGGTTGGTGAGTTCGATGATCCGCTTGATCCCGGCGAGATTGACACCCTCGTCCTGGGAGAGGCGCTGCACCTCGCGGAGCAACGCCACATCCCGCGGCGAGTAGCGTCGCCCGCCACCGGATGTGCGGTGCGGGGTGACGAGCCCGAGCCGGTCGTAGTTGCGCAATGTCTGGGCGTGCATGCCCGCGAGTTCCGCGGCCACCGAGATCACGAAGATCTGGGCATCCGGATCAACGGCGGTTTCGCGTGGATCCCCGGTCGTGTCGCTCATCAGGCACCAGCCCACCCGGCCCTCGGATCGAATCCGCTGGCCTTCTCTGCTTCCAGATAGGTCTTCAGTGCTTCGGTGGCCGGGTCGTCGAGCTTCTGCGGAACCGCGACCTTGACCGTGACCAGCAGGTCACCGGCGCCACCGGCACGCTTGGGGACTCCCCGACCGCGTACGCGCAGGATCCGGCCGTCGGCCGTGCCCGCCGGAATCTTCACACCGACCCGACCCTCCAAGGTGGGGACGGAGACGGTGGTTCCGAGCACGAGCTCACCGTAACTGACGGGGACGACGAGGGTGAGGTCGTCGCCGTTGCGGCCGAACACCTTGTCGGGACGCACCCGGACCGTCACGAACAGGTCGCCGGACGGCGCGCCGCGCAGGCCCGCCTCGCCCTGGCCTGCCAGCCGGATCTTCTGTCCGTCACTGACACCCGCGGGGACGCGGACGGTGATGGTGCGGGTCCGGTTGGTGACGCCGTTGCCGTGGCACACCTCGCACGGCGAGTCGATGATGGATCCGGTGCCGCGGCAGTCGTCGCACGGCTCACTGAACCCGAACGCGCCCTGGTTGCGGCTGACGATCCCGGTCCCGTTGCAGCGCGGGCAGACTCGCGGGCTGGTGCCCGGCTTGGCGCCGCTGCCGTGGCAGGTGGTGCACGGCGACGGGCTGGTCAGCCGCAGCGGAACCGTTACACCCAGCGTGGCCTCGCGGAATTCGAGGGTCGTCTCCGTCTCGACGTCGCTGCCCCGGCGGGGACGGTTGGTGGTGCGGGTTGCTCCGCCACCGGCGCCGGCGCCCCGATTGAACAGGCCGCCGAAGATGTCGCCGAGGCCGCCGTCACCGGCCGCCGCGCCGCCGCCGCCGAACAGGTCGTTGATGTCGAATCCGCCCTGGCCGAAACCGCCGGCTCCGGGGTTGAATCCGCCGCCGCCCTGACCGAAGCCGCCGCTCGCGAACAGCCGACGGGCCTCGTCGTATTCCTTGCGCTTGGCCGGATCGGACAGCACGGCGTGTGCTTCGCTGACGGACTTGAAACGCTCCTCGGCCTTCGTGTCGCCGGGGTTCGCGTCGGGGTGCAGGTCGCGGGCGAGCTTGCGGTACGCCTTCTTGATCTCGTCCGCGGATGCGTTGGACGAGACGCCCAGCTCCTTGTAGAAGTCCTTTTCGATCCACTCCCGCTGGCTCACTGGGCGTCTCCTCCTCTCGCTCTTACTCTTGTTCCGACGCGGCGGGCTTCGCCGCCCCGTCGGGGGTGTTCGCGTCGGCATCGCCGGCGCGGTCGATCACAGCTACCATCGCATGCCGCAGGACGCGATCACCGAATTTGTAGCCCTTTCGCATCACCGTGCCGAGAACGGGGTCGTGACCCTCGCCCTCGTGCTGCACTGCCTCGTGCAGCGCCGGGTCGAATGCGTCGCCCTCGGCACCGAACTCGCTCAGACCGAGCGAGGTGAGGGTGCCGGTGAGCTTGTCCGCCACACCCTTCAGCGGCCCCGAGTCGAGGTCGCCGTGGCTGCGGGCGCGGTCGAGGTCGTCCAGCACCGCGATGAGCTCACCGACGACGGACGCTTTCGCGTTCGCGATGTCGGCCTGCTTGTCGCGCTGGACGCGGCGACGGTAGTTCGCGTACTCCGCCTGCAGTCGCTGCAGGTCGGCGGTGCGCTCCGCCAACTCGTCCGTCTCCGGTGCCGCCGTCTCCGACAGGGCCCCTTCGTCCACCGAGCCGGGCTGCGGAGCGGCAGCGGCGCCCGCGAGGGGCTCCACTACCGGTTCCGCGTCCCGTGTGAGACCGGTCTCGGGGTCGATCTTCCGCTTGTCCACGAAAGTGACCGGTTCCTGCTCGGTGTTGTCGGACGTCACTTCTTCTCCGCGTCGGACGGCTCGTCCACGACCTCGGCGTCGACGACGTCATCGGCACCGCTCGCGCCGGAGCCGTCGGTGTTGGCGGCTTCCTCGGCGGCACTGGCCTCGTAGATCGCCTGGCCGAGGGCCTGCGACTCGGTGGCCAGCTTCTCGACCGCAGTCTTGACGGCCGCGATGTCGGTGCCTGCGAGAGCGTCGTTGGCTTCCTTGATGGCAGCCTCGACCTTCTCCTTGACGTCGGCGGGCACCTTGTCCTCGTTGTCCTTGATGAACTTCTCGGTCTGGTGCACCAGCGACTCGGCCTGGTTGCGCACCTCGGCCTCCTCACGGCGGGCCTTGTCTTCCTCGGCGTGCGCCTCGGCGTCCTTGACCATCCGCTCGATCTCTTCCTTGGACAGACCGGAGCCGTCCTGGATCTTGATCGTGTTCTCCTTGCCCGTGCCCTTGTCCTTCGCGGTCACGTGCACGATGCCGTTGGCGTCGATGTCGAAGGTGACCTCGATCTGCGGCACGCCACGCGGGGCGGGCGGCAGGTCGGCCAGCTCGAACGAGCCGAGCAGCTTGTTGTGCGAGGCGATCTCGCGCTCACCCTGGAACACCTGGATCTGCACCGAGGGCTGGTTGTCGTCAGCCGTGGTGAAGGTCTCGGACCGCTTGGTCGGGATGGTGGTGTTTCGCTCGATGAGCTTGGTCATCACGCCACCCTTGGTCTCGATGCCGAGGGACAGCGGGGTGACGTCGAGGAGCAGCACGTCCTTGACCTCGCCCTTGAGCACGCCGGCCTGCAGGGCGGCGCCGACGGCGACGACCTCGTCCGGGTTGACGCCCTTGTTGGGCTCACGACCACCGGTCAGCTCGCGCACCAGGTCGGAGACGGCGGGCATACGGGTGGAACCACCGACGAGCACGACGTGGTCGATGTCCTTGACGGCGATGCCGCTGTCCTTGATCACGGCCTGGAACGGCGCCCGGGTGCGGTCGAGGAGATCGGACGTGATCTTCTGGAATTCGCTGCGGGACAACTGCTCGTCGAGGAACAGCGGGTTCTTGTCCGCGTCGACGGTGATGTAGGGCAGGTTGATCGACGTGCTCTGCGACGAGCTCAGTTCGATCTTCGCCTTCTCGGCAGCCTCACGGAGACGCTGCAGGGCCATCTTGTCCTTGGTCAGATCGATGCCGTTCTGAGCCTTGAACTTGTCGACGAGCCACGTGACGATGCGCTCGTCCCAGTCGTCACCACCGAGGTGGTTGTCGCCGGACGTGGCGCGGACCTCGACGACGCCGTCGCCGATCTCGAGCAGCGAGACGTCGAAGGTGCCGCCACCGAGGTCGAAGACCAGGATGGTCTGTTCCTTGTCGCCCTTGTCGAGGCCGTAGGCCAGTGCGGCCGCGGTGGGCTCGTTGACGATGCGCAGGACGTTGAGGCCGGCGATCTGGCCGGCTTCCTTGGTGGCCTGACGCTGGGCGTCCTCGAAGTACGCGGGGACGGTGATCACGGCGTCCGTGATGTCCTCGCCCAGGTAGGCCTCGGCGTCGCGCTTCAGCTTCATGAGCGTGCGCGCGCTGATCTCCTGCGGCGTGTACTTCTTGCCGTCGATCTCCACGTTCCAGTCGGTGCCGATGTGGCGCTTGACGGAGCGGATGGTGCGGTCGACGTTCGTGACGGCCTGGTTCTTGGCGGGCTGGCCGACCAGCACCTCACCGTTCTTGGCGAAGGCGACGATCGACGGGGTGGTGCGTGAACCTTCGGCGTTGGCGACCACTACGGGCTCGCCGCCTTCCAGTACAGACACGACCGAGTTCGTTGTACCGAGGTCGATACCGACGGCACGAGCCATAGTGTTCCTCACTTTCGTTTTGCAGTCCTGTGGGCAGGTTGTTCAGTACTGAACTGCGATGTCGGCGCTTAGTGAGCGCCCTCCGCTCAAGTTTGCACTCCGACACCGTCTGGAGTCAATTCGAACTTGAGTCTTGCACGCTCAACCTTGTCGTAAGGCTCAACGGAGGGGTGCGAAGATTTGTTCCCGGGCGCCCAGATCTTGTTTCGGCACCTTGTGTCGGCGCCACCGCCCGGATTTTGTGTCGGCGCCGCCGCCCGGATTTTGTGTCGGCGCCGCCGCCCGGATTTTGTGTCGGCGCCGCCGACGTGGCCCGTGCGCGTCGGCCAACCTACACGCGGCCGCTCGATAGGATCGCAGCGTGACGACACCCGAACAGCCGCCACGCCGGCCGGAACCGCCGCGACCCGTACCGCCGCGTCCGGAGTTCGCGGTCACCCCGCTGCGTGCCGCCCCCACCGATGCCACCCCGAAGGCGGTCGCGGTGTCGCTGTCCGCCTGGGTGGGGTCGTTCGTCGTCCTCGCCGGAATCGCCGGGGCCATCGCGCTCGACCTCGGCGCCGTCCGCGACGCCCTCGAGGCGTCGGTCGCCGCGGACAATCCCGGAGACTCGGCGACGGACATCACCGACACGGTGAACCTCACGCTGATCGGCAGCGGCGCCATCGCCGTCGTCCTGATCCTCCTCGGACTACTGGGGATACAACTCCTGCGCGCCCGGAAACCGGCGGGCCGGATCACCCTCGCCGTCGTCGGCGTCCTCAGCGCCGCCGGCGGGGTGGGCCTGTGGACCCTGCTGTCCGACGCCGGGGACGCGACCGCCGGAGTGCTGCAGTGGGCGCCGCTCGCCTACAGCGCCCTCGTCGCGGTGGGAGTGCTCGCCCTGTTCGCTCCCGGCGTGTCTCCGTGGCTGCGCCGGAGCCGCTGAGACTCTCACTCGGCACTCGTCGGTGGCCGGGAAAGTGTTCCGGGCACGTTGACGTCCGGTGCGAGTAAGGGAACCGTCAGCGCTCGCCTGGATTCCATCTGCCCGCCGGTGTCGATCTCGGCGGCGGTCGAGGCGTACGCGACCGTGCCGACTCCCACCGTGACGGCGACGAGAACGGGCGACACCATGCCCGCGAGAACGCGGGGCCATCTGCGTCGGCGCGAAGGCCGTGGCGCCGGCCTTGGAGAGTCGAGGTTCATACCGAGAATCCTTCGCGGCGGCCGCTTTCCGCACATCCAGGAAGGCACCCAACTTGGACCCCGAGAAAAACCCTGAGAAGACCTTGCTAATTGAGGACCGTTTCTGACCTCAATCGCTTCTATCGTTCTTCTCATGACCACTTCGCAGAAGTCCCCCGTCACCGGTGAGCGCGCCGACCTCCTCCAGATCCTGCAGGAGCAGCGATCCACCCTGTTGATCACCGTCCGCGGCATCGACGACGAACAGGCACGGCAGCGCTCGACCGTCAGCGACCTGACGCTCGGCGGACTGATCAAGCACGTGTCCCACACGGAAAAGCACTGGGTCGAAACCATTCTCGAACCCGACGAGAACGCGGAGTTCGACATGGAGTGGGCCATGGAGAAGTACTACATGCGGGACGACGAAACCCTCGAGGGACTGCTGGCCGAGTACGCCGAGGTGGCCCGCGCGACGGAGGCCGCCGTGGCCGGCCTCGACGACCTGGATGTGCTCATCCCCCTTCCCACCGCACCCTGGGCACCCGAGCGGCAGTGGTGGACGATCCGCCGCACCCTGCTGCACATCATCCGGGAGACCGCCCACCACTCCGGTCACGCCGACATCATCCGGGAATCCCTCGACGGCGGAAACACCACGATGCAGATGGGCGCCGACGCGGGCATGGAGTTCTGACCCACCCGCGGCACAGACGAAAACACCTCACCGGCTTCGGGTTCCGGTGAGGTGTTTCTCGTCCTGTGGCGGGTTCGGGTGTTGACTGACGTCCTGCGGTTCAACGTTTCGCCGACTGGTGAGAACTATGGTGCCCCGGTGCGTGGGCACCGGCTACCACCCCCAGGGTGAATGTTGCCCACCTGGTTCTGCGGCTACGCCTCCGCCGTGACGGAGAGCACGACCACGTCGTCGGGGAAGGACGCGGGTGTCTGCAGACCCACGACGGCGAGGGCTCGTCCCGTCATCGACACGCCGGGAACCTCGCTGCCCGCGGACAGTCCGTCGGCTCGTCCGCCGCCGGGCGGGGTGGTGACGGTCGGCTGATGCTTCGGTGGCACGTTGAACCACGCGGGCGGTTTCAGGCCCTCGTCCGGTTCACCGGCGAAGACGGGACGCACCCGGTAGCGTCGGTCCGGGTCGAGCCCGGGCAACGTGAACCGGCCCCGCGGCGACACGTCGGACCGCCCCACGTACGCGAGGAAGAACAGTGCCTCCGCCCGGTCGTCCGCGACCGCACCGTAGACCAGCAGGGTGGGGTCGATCTCGTCGGCGCGCACCATCGTTCCCGTGTGCAGCAGTTCCCGCTGCCGCTTGTACAGGTCGATCCACACGGCGAGCTGTGCGTTCTCGTTTTCGGTGGCGGTTGCGAGATCCCACTCGATCCCGAGATGCCCGTACAGCGCCGTCCCCGCCCGGAACGACAGTCGGTGGTACCGGCCCGTCGTGTGAGAGATGCCCGACGCGATGTGCGAACCGAGCAGCTCGGGCGGAAGCAGCTGCATCGTCCACCGGTTCATCTGCTGGCGTTCGAGCGGATCGATGCAGTCCGAGACCCAGACGCGGTCGGTGCGCTCGAGGATGCCGAGGTCCACCCGCGCGCCACCCGACGAGCAGGATTCGATCTCCAGTCCGGGGAACCGGCGCTTCAGCTCGTCCATCAGCCGGTACGTCGCGAGGGTCTGATCGTGGACGCCGGCGCGCCCGTGCGGAGCGGTGCCCGCGTCGATCAGGTCTCGGTTGTGGTCCCATTTGATGTAGGCGATGTCGTACTCGCCGAGAATCGCGGACATCCGCTCCAGGATGTGGTCGTACGCCTCGGGGATCCCCAGATTGAGCACCTGCTGGTTCCGGGACGGCACCGGCGTGCGCCCGCCGGTCGCCATGACCCACTCCGGATGCTCCCGTGCGAGATCGGAATCGAGGTTGATCATCTCCGGCTCGAACCACAGGCCGAACTCCATGCCGAGCGAACGCACGTGATCGATGATCGGGTGCAGACCGTCCGGCCACACCGTCTCGTCGACGTGCCAGTCCCCCAGCCCCGCCAGATCGTTGCGCCGGTACCGGAACCAGCCGTCGTCGAGCACGTAACGCTCGACGCCGAGCTTCGCCGCTCGATCCGCCAGGTCTTTCAACCGGGCCAGGTCGTGGTCGAAGTAGACGGCCTCCCACACGTTGATCGTCACCGGGCGCGCGCGCCGCGGGTGCGTGGGCCGCGACCGGAGGTAGTCGTGGAAGCGATGCGCCTGGGCGTCGAGTCCGTCGCCGTACGCGCCGTAGATCCAGGGCGTTTCGTAGCTTTCGCCGTCCGACAGCCGAATCTCGCCCGGCAGGAGCAGTTCTCCGCCGCCGATCACCTGGAAACCGGTGAAGAGACGTTCGGCGTAGTGCCGGTGGTTGCCGCTGAACGCGACGTGGGCGCCCCACACCTCGCCGCTGCCGAAACCGAAACCGGGCACGCCGACGGACAGCACCGTCGCGGCGTCCGGGCCGGTGCGTCCCTTCCGCCCCTCGCGCTCGTGGATCCCGACGGTCAGTTCGCTGCGCTGCGGGGTCCGTTCCTTCCCCCACCGGCCTGCGAAGTCGAGGATCTCGCGGGCCTGCGGCGGGACCGGGAACGCGAGCTGGAGGTCGTCGAGGACGTAGAACGAGCTGCCGGTGTTGGTGACCTCGGCGCGCGCCCGCAGGAGACCGCTCGGCAGCAGTTCGATGTCGAGGACCAGCCCGAGATCGGCGACGGCGTCGTGCGCGGCGACCCGGACCTCACCGGCACCGACTGCGACGAGTTCCGCGTGCGGGGACGACCGGTGCTCGGCCCCGTCGACAGTCAGCGTGGTGGTCGTGAACAGCGGCGACCAGTCGGTGCCGTCTCGGTGGCCCGCGATCCCGGGTTTGCCCACCCACCCGGTGTGGTGTTCGGGGAGTATCGACAGCCGCACCGGGAGGTCGACCACGTTGCCCGCCGGGGGCTCGATGTTCGCCCGCGCCAGGGCCTCGACGTCGGCGAGGTGCAGGTCGCCGAGCGCCGCACCCCAGTGCACGATCGCCGGCAACCTGCCGCCGGTGAGGTCGAGCACGACGGACACGCCGCCGGCAGTGAGGTGGATGTACGCATGCGGTGGGGCGGTGTCACTCACTTGTTGGCTCCCATCGTGAGTCCGGAAACGAAATGCCGCTGCAGCGCGACGAATACGAGCACCGTCGGCAACGCGACGAGGACCGATCCGGCGGCGAGCAGGTTGGTGTCGGTGAAGAAGCTGCCCTGCAGATTCTGCAGCGCGGTGGTGACCGGCAGCTTGTCGCCGCTGACCATCAGCGCCAGCGCCCAGAAAAAGTCATTGTAAATCCAGGTGATCATGAGCGTCGCGAGCGCGGCCAGCGCCGGACGGCACAGTGGGAGCACCACCTGCCAGTACTGGCGGAACAGTCCGGCGCCGTCCACGGTCGCCGCCTCGAGCAGTTCCGGCGGGACCGTCTTCATGTAATTGCTCAGCACGAACACGCAGAACCCGGTCTGAAATGCCACGTGCACGAGGATCAGTCCCCAGTAGCTGTCGTAGAGCGAGCCCGACGAACTCATCCAGTACGGCAACGGAATCGCGTTGTACAGGCGGAACAGCGGGGTCAGCAGCGTCTGCTGCGGCAGCAGATTGCCCGCGATGAACACCGCCAGCATGATCACGTTGAACTTCCACGGGAACCGGGCGAGCACGAACGCCGCCATCGACCCGATGAACAGGATCAGCAGCACCGCCGGGATGGTGATGATCATCGAGTTGAGGAAGTAGTGTGGGATTCCGCCGACCTCCCACGACTCGGTGTAGTTGCTCAGCGTGAATCCGCCGACGGACAGGTAGCCGTGGGTGAGGACGTAGTCGTAGTCGCGGAACGAGTTGTAGAGCGCCCAGAGCAGCGGGAAGATCCACAGCAACGCGAGCGCGGTGAGCAGGAGGTACATCGCCGCGTGCGCGGCACTGAGCCGGCGCCGGTTGGCCACCGCGGCCTTGTTGCGGGGCCCGCTCCGATCGGCGGGCGCACTGCGGTCGGCGAGGGGTGTCGTCATGGTCATCAGTCGTCGCTCCGCATCACGATCCAGAGATAGAGGGCTATGAACACCAGCGAGATCACGAGCATGATCGTCGCCAGGGCCGAACCGAATCCGACGCGGCCCGCTTCTCCCACGACGTTGGCGGTGACGAGGGCGGAGATCAGTTCGAGTCCGTTGCGGCCCTTGTTGATCACCCACACGAGGTCGAAGGCGCGCAGTGCCTCGATGACGGTGATGACGATGATCAGCAGGTTGGTGGGTTTCATCAGGGGGAACACGATCCGGAAGAACGTGCGGATCGGCCCGGCACCGTCCATGAGGGCGGCTTCGCGCACCGACGGGTCGATGGCCTTGAGACCCGCCAAGTACAACAGCATGATGTAGCCGGTGTGCCGCCAGCTCGCGGCGACCATGACGGCCCAGATGTTGATGTCGGGGTTGCCGAGCCAGTCGACGTCCGTGCCGAGGATGGTGTTGAGCACGCCGCCGTCGGTGGAGTAGATCAACTGCCACACGAACCCGACGAGGGCCATCGACAGCACCACGGGGATGTAGAAGATGCTCTGGTACAGCCGGCTTCCCTTCAGGCCCCGGTCGAGCAGCACGGCGAGGAAGATGCCGAGGATCGTCGGGAAGACGAAGAGGAACGCCAGCCAGAGGACGTTGTTGTGGAGGGCCTGCTGGAACGGTGGGTACGCCTGGACTGCGTCGACGTAGTTCTGCGGGCCGATCCACTCGATGGTCGATGTGCCGCCGATGCCGTCCCAGCGGGCGAACGACAGGATCACCGTGAAGACGGTGGGAATCCACACCAGCCCGATCACGATTGCGGCGGGCAGCCCGAGCATGACGGCGATGGTCCACCGGTCGCCGCGGCTGCGTCGGATCTTCGGGGCCGGGATCCGGGGTTCGGTTCCGGCCTGGGGAGGAACTGTGCTGGTCATGAATTCACCTGACCTGTCGGGACCGTGATGGTGGTCGTTGTCTTCTCGTGTGCGCTCATTGCCCGAACACCGCCGCCTTCTGCCGCTCGATGCTGCGGACCAGGCCGTCGACGTCGTTCGGGTTGCCGAGGAACTGCTGCATCGCGGGGATCATCACGACGGACGCGAAGTCGGGGCGGGTGTCCCGGTCGAGGAACTGGGTGATGGACCCCGCACCCTGGACGAGGGCGGCCGACTTCTGCACGAGGGGAGGGAAACTCGACAGGTCGGCGTCGCGGTGCGCCGGGATCGCCTGGGGATCCTGTTTCGCGTACGCGACGGCGGCGTCGGCGTTCGTGAGGAAGGAGAGGAACTGTTGCGCGCCGCCGAGGTTGCGCGGGTCCTTGCGCATCATGAATCCGTCCATGGGCGCCTCGACCGCCGACGTGCCGACGGCGGAGTCGAGTTCGGGGAAAGCGAAGAAGTCCAGGTCCTCCCGGTCGGGCCCCGCGGGGAAGCTCTGCGCGACGAACATGCCGGCCACCAGCATGCCGACTTCCTTGTTGAGGAGTGCCTGTTGCGCCTCGGACATCTTGCGGCCCAGCGGTTGCGGCTGGTGGAACGGGAGGATCTCACGCCAGGTGTCGAACACCGACCGGACGCGGTTGTCGGTCCAGCTCACGTCGCCGGCGAGCAGGGAGCGGTGGAAGTCGACGCCGTTGAGGCGCAGATCGAGGTAGTCGAACGTGCCGAACGGCGGCCAGCCGTCGCGGACCCCGAATCCGATGGGGGTGAGCCCGTCCGACTGCATGCGTTTCGACAGGGCCACCCATTCGTCGAACGTCTTCGGCGGCGCGTAGCCGCGCTGCTGCCAAAGGCTGGGGCGGTAGAACACGGCCCACGGGTAGTAGAAGAACGGGACCAGATACTGCCTGCCGTCGGTTCCGGTGGACGCCTCGCGGAAACTGTCGCTGAAACCGCTGCCGTGCGCTTGCCACACCGAGGTGACGTCGTCGACGAGGCCCTTGTCGGCGAAGTACTTCATCCGGTACCCGGACATCCAGGTGAAGACGTCGTCCGGGGTGCCCTGCAGGTAGTTGTTGACATTCTCCTGGAACGAGGTGGAGTCGACGGAGTTGATCCGCACGGCGGCGCCGGTCTGCTGCTGGAACATCCCGACGACGTCCTGCACGCCGAGTTTGGCGTTCTTGTCCGACAGCCGCGATCCGAGGGTGATCACGTGGGGGTCTACGCCGCCCGTGCACCCGGACAGCAGGCCGGCTGTCGACAGGGCGCCCGCGGCGGCGAGCGCGGCCTTGAGAAAGGTGCGCCGGGAGGGTTGCCACGGGTGCGGCAGCTCGTTTCGGTTCATGGTGCCCTTTTCGCTCGAGTAGCGGGGTGGGGCGGAGTCGCTCACCATCTGATCGAAATCGAACAACTTCGATCACATTTCGTTGGTGTCGCCTCACGCCGTTACGTGATGCACGTTACAAAATCACGCCGCGCTGCGCATTGTCAACCGGATGGAAGTGCCTTCACCTGCGGAAGTGCAAAAATGTTCATTCGTGTTGACTTTTGAGCATCGATCGGACAGATTGTGAGCATGCACACAGCGATCGATTCCCGCGGACGGCACCTGCGGTGGCCGACCCGGGGCATTTCCTTCGGCGGTGACTACAACCCCGAACAGTGGCCGGAAGAGGTCTGGCAGCGCGACGTCGAACTCATGCGCGAGGCTTGTGTCGACTTCGTGACCGTCGGCGTCTTCTCCTGGGCCCGGCTGCAGCCCACCCCCGAGACGTGGGACTTCGGCTGGCTCGACCGCGTCCTCGACCTCCTGCACGACGGCGGCGTCCGCGTCGACCTGGCCACCGCCACCGCGTCCCCACCCCCCTGGCTCACGGCGGCGCATCCCGAGGTCCGGCCCGTGGACGAACGCGGTTACCGGTACGAGATCGGCAGCAGGCAGACGTGGAGCCCGAGTTCCCCGATCTACCGCGACCACTCCCTCACCCTCGTCGAGAAGATGGCCGTCCGCTACGGCGGCCACCCGGCACTCGCCCTCTGGCACGTGTCCAACGAACTCGGCTGCCACAACTCGCGCTGCTACTCCCCCGACAGCGCGCGGGCGTTCCGGCGGTGGCTGCAGCGTCGCTACGGCGACCTCACCGAACTCAACCGGGCGTGGGGCACGACGTTCTGGAGCCAGCACTACAGCGCCTGGGACGAAGTGGTGCCGCCCGCCGCGAGCACGACGTTCGGCAACCCCACCCATCTGCTGGACTGGCGCCGCTTCTGCTCCGACGCCCTCCTCGACCAGTACCTCGCGGAGCGGGAGGTGTTGCGGCGCATCACGCCCGACGTCCCGGTGACGACGAACTTCATGGTGGGCATGGGCTCGCCGCAGTCCCTCGCCGGCGACATGAACTACGCGCAGTGGGCGCCCGAGCAGGATCTGGTCTCCACCGACCACTATCTGGTCGGACCCGCGACCGGTGACGGCGCCGCCCACCACCGGCTGTCGTTCTCCGCCGACCTCACCCGCGGCATTGCCGGCTCACAGCCGTGGCTGCTGATGGAGCATTCGACGAGTGCCGTCAACTGGCAGCCGGTCAACCGGGCGAAGACGCCCGGCGAGATGCTGCGCAACTCCCTCACCCACGTGGCTCGCGGCGCGGACGGTGTCGCGTTCTTCCAGTTCCGCGCGTCGCAGGCCGGAGCCGAGAAATTCCACTCCGCCCTCGTGCCGCACGCGGGCACCGACTCCGCCCGGTGGCGTGAAGTCGTCCAGCTCGGTGCCGTCCTGCGCCGGCTCGAACCGGTCGCCGGCAGCCGCGTCGAGGCCCCGGTCGGCATTCTGTTCGACTGGGAGTCGCAGTGGGCATGCGAGCAGGACGGGCACCCGTCGCGGTTGATGCAGCCGATGACGATCGCCGAGCAGATGCACCGCGCGTTCGCCGGGGTGACCTGCGACGTCGTCCCCTCGGACGCCGACCTCGGCCGGTACTCGGTTCTGGTCGTGCCCGCGATGTACCTGTGCAGCGACGAGGAGGCGGACCGCATCTCGGCGGCGGCCCGCGCAGGCGCGCAGGTTCTGGTGACGGCGTTCTCCGGGATCGCGGACCGTGACGACCACGTCCGGCTCGGCGGCTACCCGGGGGCGTTCGGAGACCTGCTCGGCGTCCGGACCGAGGAGTTCTTTCCGCTCGGCGCCGACGAGACCGTCGCCCTCGACGACGGCACGACGGCCCGCGTCTGGACCGAATACCTCACGGTCGCCGAGGACGTGGACGTCCTCGCCCGCCACACCGAGGGACACCTGCAGGGCGTGCCCGCAGTGACCCGGCGTCCCGTCGGCGACGGTGCCGCCTGGTATCTCGCGACCGTTCCCGACATGCGGGGCCTGGAGCGGCTCGCCGAGACGATCTGCGCCACAGCCGGTCTCGACCTGCATGCGGGGCAGCACTCCGACGTCGAGATCGTGCGCAGGCGGGGCGAGAACGGGTCGTGGCTGTTCGTCCTCAACCACACGAACGAGAAGGTGACCGTCGACGTGTCCGGCACCGACCTCGTGACCGAACGGGTGGTCGACGGACCGCTCACGCTGGAACCGGGCAACTGTGCTGTGATTCGCGAAGACAGCGCCGGCATCGGCGCCCCGACACGGAAGGCGGACGCATGATGCTCGCACGTCAGCGCCAGCAGGTGATCCTCGACGAGGTCACCGCGCACGGCGCGGTGAAGGTCGTCGACCTCGGCGCGACGCTCGGGGTCTCCGACATGACCATCCGCCGCGACATCAACGAACTCGTCGAGCAGGGTCTCGTCGAGCGGGTGCACGGCGGGGTGACGCTGCCGCGCTCGGCGAGCGTCCACGAACCGGGATTCTCGGCGAAGTCCGAACTCGACCGTGAAGCCAAGCGGGCCATCGCCCGCGCCGCGGCCAGGCTGGTGCGGCCGGGCACGTCGGTGGGCATCTCCGGCGGCACCACCACGCACGCCCTCGCCCGCGAACTCCTCGACGTCCCCGACATCACCGTCGTCACTAATTCGCTGCCCGTCGCCGACGCCTTCCACGAGGGCGGCCGCGACGACCAGACCGTCCTCCTCACCGGAGGTCAGCGCACCCCGTCGTTCGCTCTCGTCGGACCGCTCACGGTCGCCGCCCTGCGCGGCATTCACGTGGACATGCTGTTCCTCGGAACGCACGGCATGGGGATCGACTCGGGGCTGACCTGCCCCAATCTGATGGAAGCACAGACCAATCAGGCGCTCGTCGCGTCTTCGCGCCGCGTCGTGGTGCTCGCCGACCACACGAAGTGGGGGGTGACCGCGCTGGCGAACACGATCCCACTGTCCGACGTCGACATCCTCATCACCGACGCCGGGCTCGAGCGCGCCGCCCAGGAAGCCCTCGCCGACCACGTCGGCGATCTCGTGGTGACACGGGAGAACCGGGAAGGACTTGACGATGACCGTGCGTGACGAACAGGAGGCGCGGGAGGCCCCCGCGCGGGTCCGGATGCGCAAGACCCGGACAACTCTCGCGGACGGCCGCGAACTCCTCTACTTCGACGACTCCGAGCCGTACGTGTCGGGCGGCGCCACCCGGGAACTGGTGGATTCGCGTCCGCTGCCGCCCGCGGTGTCGCAGTCGCAGATGCGTTTCGACGTGCTCACCGGGGAGTGGGTGGTCATCGCCGCCCAGCGGATGGACCGCACGTTCCTGCCGCCGCCGGACGCGTCGCCGCTCGCGCCGAGCCGGCCGGGCAAGGCGCCCACCGAGATTCCGGCCGATGACTACGACGTGGTGGTGTTCGAGAACCGCTTCCCCTCGCTCGCGACGGCCGCCGCCGAGCAGGACCTCCCCGACTGTGTCGACGGCGAAGCGTTGTGGCCGCTGGCACCGGGAGCGGGCAGGTGCGAGGTGGTCTGCTTCACCAGCAACCCGGATGCCGCGTTCTCCACGCTGAGTGTCGACCGGGTCCGCACCGTCGTCGACGTCTGGGCTGACCGCACCGCCGAACTGTCGGCGCTGCCCGGGGTGCGGCAGGTGTTCTGCTTCGAGAACCGGGGCAAGGAAATCGGTGTCACCCTCACCCATCCGCACGGTCAGATCTACGCCTACCCGTATCTGCCGCCGCGCACGGACGCGCTGATCCGGCGCTCCCGCGAGCACTTCGAGAGCACCGGCCGGCTGCTGCTCGCCGACGTCCTCGACGCCGAAACACGCTCCGGCAGGAGGGTGGTCCTGGCCGGCGCACACTGGACCGCGTACGTTCCCGCCGCCTCGCGCTGGCCGCTGGAGGTGCACCTCGCACCTCACCGCGACGTCCGTGACCTCACCGAACTGACCGACGACGAACGCGACGAACTCGCGCAGGTGTATCTCGAACTGCTGCGGCGGGTCGACCGCTTCTTCGACGGAGTCGACGCCGTCCCGTACATCGCGGCGTGGCACCAGGCGCCCGTCGGCGAGGACCGCCTGCTCGGACGGCTTCACCTCCAGCTGTTCTCGATGATGCGGTCGCCCGGCCGGATGAAGTACCTGGCGGGATCCGAGTCCGGGATGGGGGCGTGGGTCAACGACACCACCCCCGAGCGCATCGCCGACCGGCTGCGGGAGGTGGCGTCGTGAGTGCGGCGCAGTGGGTCGAACCCGTCGACGTCCACGCGGTCACCGGCACCGCGGAAGCGTTGTTCCGCAGCACGTTCGGCGGCGACGCGGACGGTGTCTGGGCGGCACCCGGCCGCGTCAACCTCATCGGCGAGCACGTCGACTACGCCGGCGGGCTGGTCCTGCCGTTCGCCCTCCCCTACGTCACCGTCGTCGCCGTCCGCGTGCGGGACGACGCGATCCTGCACGCCGTGTCGACACACACCGGCGAGTCCTGGCAGGGTGCGCTCGCCGACGTCGCCGCGGGCCACCCGTCCGGCTGGGCCGCATACGTGGCCGGGGTGGTGTGGGCGCTGCGCCGGTCCGGACATCTCACGGCGAAAACGGGTTTCGATGTGGCGGTGCATTCGACGGTCCCGGTCGGCTCCGGGCTGTCGAGTTCGGCCGCGCTCGAGTGCGCGTTCGCGCTCGCCGTCGCCGACCTGGCCGGACTGCCCACGGACGAGTCCGGCCGCCGGCCGCTGATCGACGCGTCCATCCGCGCGGAGAACGAGATCGCCGGCGCCTCCACCGGCGGCATGGACCAGTCGGTCGCGATGCTCGCCCGCCCCGGCCACGCCCTGCTCCTCGACTGCCGGGACGGCGCGAGCAGGCACGTCCCGCTCGACTTCGACGCCGCAGGCACCCGGCTGGTGGTCATCGACACCAACGCGCCGCACCGGCTGGTCGACGGCCAGTACGGCAACCGGCGCGCCACCATCGAGAAGGCCTGCGCCGACCTCGGCGTCGCCACCCTGCGCGACGTCGCCGACGCCGACGCGGCCGTCGCGGCGCTGAGTTCCCCGGCAGCGCAGCGGGCCCGGCACGTGCTCGGCGAGATCCGCCGCGTCTACGAGGTCGCCGATCTGCTCGACCGCGGCCGGATCGCCGACATCGGCGACGCACTGAACCGCTCCCACGCCTCGTTGCGCGACGACTACGAGGTCAGCTCCGTCGAACTCGACTCCGCCGTCGACGCCGCCCGCGAGGCCGGCGCCTGGGGCGCCCGGATGACCGGCGGCGGCTTCGGCGGCTCCGCGATCGCCCTCGTGCCCACCGACCGGGTCGACGCCGTCGTCGAGAACGTCGCCCGACGCGCCGACACCGCGTCCCTGCCCACACCGCAGTTCCTGCACGCCGAGCCGTCGGGTTCGGCACACCGACTCTGAGATCCCCTTCCACGACCAGGAGAACACCATGGCACGAGTCACGTACGACGCAGCCACCAAGATGTACCCCGGTTCCGATGTGCCGGCGGTCGATTCGCTGAACCTCGACATCGAGGACGGCGAATTCCTCGTCCTCGTCGGCCCGTCCGGGTGCGGCAAGTCGACGTCGCTGCGGATGCTCGCCGGCCTCGAGGACGTCGACTACGGCGCCATCCGCATCGGCGAACGCGACGTCACCGCCCTCGCCCCGAAGGAACGGGACATCGCGATGGTGTTCCAGAACTACGCCCTGTACCCCCACATGACGGTCGCGAAGAACATGGGATTCGCCCTCGAGATCGCCGGCATGGACAAGGCCGAGATCGGCCGCCGCGTCGAGGAGGCCGCCAAGATCCTCGATCTCGGCGACTACCTGAACCGCAAACCGAAGGCACTGTCCGGCGGGCAGCGACAGCGAGTCGCGATGGGCCGGGCGATCGTCCGCAACCCGCAGGTGTTCCTCATGGACGAGCCGCTGAGCAACCTCGACGCGAAACTCCGGGTGCAGACCCGTACCCAGATCTCACTGTTGCAGCGCCGACTGGCCACCACCACCGTGTACGTCACCCACGACCAGGTGGAGGCCATGACCATGGGCGACCGCGTCGCCGTCATGAAGGCGGGCGTCCTGCAGCAGTGCGCGAGCCCGAAGACGTTGTACGAGAAGCCGGTCAACAGCTTCGTCGCCGGGTTCATCGGATCACCGGCCATGAATCTGTTCGAGGTCGACGTCGTGCACGGCGACGCCCGGATCGGTTCGCTGTCGACGCCGATCGAGCGGTCGGTGCTGGGCGCCCTGGACACCGGGCGGGTCGTCGTCGGCGTCCGCCCGGAGGCGTGGACCGTGTCCGATCAGGGCACCGCGGTGAAGGTCGACGTGGTGGAGGAACTCGGCGCGGACGCCTACATCTACGGACGCCTCGTTCGCGACGGTGACCTCGGCGGACACGACATCGTCGCCCGGGTCAGCGACTCCGCCTCCCCGGCCAAGGGCGACGTGATCCGGCTGGCACCGGACCCGGCCCGCCTGCACTTCTTCTCGCCCACCACCGGCGCCCGGCTCGGCGACTGACCGGGGGGAAACAGTGAAACTTCTCGTCACCGGCGGTGCCGGTTACGTCGGCAGCGTCTGCGCGCAGCGACTGCTCGAGTGCGGCCACACGGTCGTGATCGTCGACGACCTGTCGACCGGCAATGCAGACGCGGTCCCGGCGGGGGCGGAGTTCGTCGAGGACGACGTCGCGATCGCAGCCCACCGCGTTCTCGGCGCCGGGGATGTCGACGGCGTGTTGCATTTCGCCGCCCGCTCACTCGTCGGCGAATCGGTGGAGACCCCGGAAACGTACTGGCAGGCCAACGTCGTCAAGACGCTGACGCTGCTGGAGGCGATGCGTTCCTCCGGCACCGGCCGGCTGGTGTTCTCCTCCACCGCGGCGACGTACGGCTCGCCGGATTCCGTGCCGATCACCGAGGACGCACCGACCCGGCCGACCAACCCGTACGGTGCCACCAAACTGGCGATCGACCACGCGATCACGTCGTACGCGCACGCCCACGGGCTGGC
Source organism: Rhodococcus koreensis (assembly GCF_017068375.1). Classification (NCBI taxonomy): domain Bacteria; kingdom Bacillati; phylum Actinomycetota; class Actinomycetes; order Mycobacteriales; family Nocardiaceae; genus Rhodococcus; species Rhodococcus koreensis. Next base: position 6,638,506 of record NZ_CP070609.1, on the reverse strand, counting down.
GGCGTGCAGCCTCCGGTACTTCAACGTCGCGGGCGCGTACGCCGGTCTCGGCGAGAACCGTCGCGTGGAGACCCACCTGATCCCGCTGGTGCTGCAGGTCGCGGCCGGGGACCGCGACGAGATCTCGGTGTTCGGCACCGACTGGCCCACCCCCGACGGCACCGCCGTCCGCGACTACATCCACATCCGCGACCTGGCCGAGGCGCACGTCCTCGCGCTCGAATCCGCCCAGCCCGGAACGCACCGGATCTACAACCTCGGCACCGGCACCGGGTTCAGTGTGCGGGAGGTGATCTCGTCCTGCGAACGCGTGACGGGCCGAACCATCGCCACCCGGGACGCCCCGCGCCGCGCCGGCGATCCGGCGGTGCTCGTCGCGTCGGGTGCCCGTGTGCAGGCCGAACTGGGCTGGCGGCCGAGCTACACGGACCTCGATGCGATCGTGGCCGATGCGTGGACGTATCTGCAGTCGCTGGGGGCGCGGGAACGCTACCGTGGTTCCGTGCGGTCGTGACCGGTCGCCGCGAGAAGGAGGCTGCTGTGGACGTCGACGATTCCACGAGGCAGGGCCGGATCGTGGAGGTCCTCGTCGAGGCCTTCGCCGGTCTGATGGAGGCGGACCCGAGCGCGTTTCGCACGAAGTTCCGGAAGATGGCCGCCGATCCGTTCGCCTTCTACCGGGGCAGCGCCTGCCTCTTCTACGACGATCTGCGTGACTTCGACGATCCGTGGGCGGACGAGCGCACCGGCCGCGTGTGGATTCACGGCGATCTGCACCTGGAGAATTTCGGCACGTACATGAATTCGGAGGGCACCCTCGTCTTCGACGTCAACGATTTCGACGAGGCGTACGTGGGGCCGTTCAGCTGGGATCTTCGCCGGTTCGTCGCGAGTCTCGCACTGATGGGCTGGCAGAAGGCCCTCCCCGAGAGTGATGTCCGGGCACTCGCCGACACCTATCTGCGCAGTTACGTCGCGCACGTCCTGCAGTACGTGCAACGGGAGGCGGACGAGGCGTACGCACTGCGCCTGGACAATTCGCGCGGCGCAATCCAGGATCTGCTGCTGAGCGCGCGCCTCGCCACCCGGGTGGACCTGCTCGAATCCGTCACGGTGATCGAGGACTACGACCGGCGTTTCCGGCGGGGCCGCGGAGTCCGCGAACTCGACGAGGACGAACGCACGACCGTGTGCGAGGCGCTCGAGACGTACATCGAGAGGGTGCCCCGCAGCAAACGATCCGCGCGACCGGTGTTCTACCGGGTCAAGGACGTGGTCGGGCGGAAAGGTTTCGGGATCGGCAGCGCCGGCCTCCCGGCGTACAACGTGCTCATCGAAGGGGCGACGCAGGCGCTCGAGAACGACATCGTGCTGTCCCTCAAGCAGGGCAACGTCGCCGCGCCCAGCCGCGTCGTCGACGAACCCCGTGTCCGCGACTACTTCGAGCACGAAGGCCACCGCACGGTGGTGAGTCAGCGGGCTCTGCAGGTCCACACCGATCCGCTGCTCGGCTACACCGAGATCGGTGACACCGGTTTCGTGGTCGCCGAACTCTCCCCGTACGAACTGGACCTCGACTGGTCCGACCTCACCGAACCGGAGGACATCGTGCCGGTGCTCGAGGACCTCGGCCGGGCGACGGCGAAGGTGCACTGCGTCTCCGACGAAGACAGCGATCAGACCCTGGTCACGTTCCAGACCGAGGACGCGATCCAGAACGTCGTCGACGGCAGGCTGGACGAGTTCGTCGGCGAGATCATCGACTTCGGCATCGCGTACGCCGAGGTGAGCCGCAAGGACCACCAGCTGTTCGTGGACGCGTTCCGGGAGGGTGAGATCGCGGGCGTGTCCGCGACCTGACCCGCCTACAGGCGGACCGTGTTCAGTTCCTCCAGAACACCTTCCGCGCTGCGGGCGGCGACGGTGCAGGCCCTCGCCGTGAACTGGTCGAGCAACGGGTGCCGTGCGCGTTCGCGCCACTTCCGTACCGCGGCGAGTGCCCGCATCCGCTGCAACTCCACGGAGTCGTCGCCGTCGGTGCCCAGCCGTTCCGGGATCTGGATGCCGAACCCGCCGATCAGGCGCTGCAGTTCGGCCACGTCGTCGGCGGGCAGCCCCACCTCGGTGGAGCGCAGCCGCCCGAGCAGGCGCAGTTCCTGGAAACCGTGCACGTCGGACAGCAGTCGTTCGGCCGATATCAGGATCTCGCCCGCCCCCGGCACCGGATGCGCCGTCAGGACCCGCTTGAGTGCCACCAGCGCCGAGTGGGTCTTCAGCTGATCGGCCCGCTGCCCGAACTGGATGTCGATCACCTGGCGCAGTTCGTCGAGACCGCTGCGTTCCACCAGTTCGGCCGCCAGCGTCGGCGAGTCCTTGGTGCCCAGCCGGATCAGGGTGACGGCCATCCGGATCCCGAAGAGCCCGAAGCGATCCGCCAGCTGGGCCCGCATCCGGGCGTCCACGGGAAGCGGACTGTCCTCACGGGCGAACCGGTCGGCCGACAGCATCGCCAGGTTCAGGTCGTCCACCGGGACCTCGGCGAGATGCTGGAACGCGGTGAACTCGGCCTGACGCATCGTGCGGGCACCGAGCGCCAGCAGACCCGCGACGGGGACGACGGCCTGGCACAGCCCGGTGCGCTCGAGTTCGCCCGCGAACCGGGACGCCACCTCCTTCGCGGACATCATGGCGTCCAGGCGTCCGGCCCCCACCTCGTCGGCCCGCGACACGACCCCGACCACACCGAGCGGTCCCGATTCGTCGCCGACGTGGTCGCCGATCTGACCGAGGAACTGGACGTCGGTCGCGTTGAGGGTGCGCAGCAGGTAGACCACGGCGTCGGCGCCGGACGCCTCGTTGTCCGGGGTGAGCATCTCGAGCGTGCGGGCCGAGACGTCCCGCGACAGCGAGGACGTGCCTGGGGTGTCGATGATCGTGGTGTGCGCCAGCGCGGACGACGGCCACTCCACGTCGAGGCGGTCCACCTGATCGGCGGTGAGATGACCGAGGTCGAACGTGAGATGTCCGTCCCGGCGCAGCACCGGGACGTTCGCCGAACGCTGACCGCCGGTGCCCGGGTCCGGCTGGTACCAGGCCGTCACGGTCGGCGTCGACCCGCTGCGATACCAGGTGACGACGCGGGTGCACTCGGTCGCGTCGGTGGGCGCGATGTCCTGCCCCACCAGGGAATTGAGCAGAGTGGACTTGCCGGCCTTCAGCGAACCGGCCAGGGCCACCCGCAGCGGTTGTTCCAGTCGCCGGGCGCATTCGGTCAGCTGATCCCGGATCTCGGGGCGGCCGGCGTACAACTGCCGGGCCGAGGCGATGAGTGCCCGGGCTTCCTGGAGCGGAGCGGCGGTCATGCCGTGACCGCTCCCACATCGCCTGCGACGAGTTGCGCGGCCTGCTGTTTCAGCTCGGAGGCGACGTGCAGATCCTTCTCGAGTTGCGCGATGCGGCGGGTCCGCTCGGTGGACTCGAGGTTCGCCGCCTCCTGCGCGGCCCGCAGCGACTCGTTGATCGACCGCAGCGCCTGCTCGGCGATCGCGGTGAAGTGGTCGCGCAGCAACCGTTGGATCGACCGGAGCCGATCCTTCGACTCCTTGCCCACCTGGAAGCTGGCGTCGTCCGCGAACCGGCGGATCGCGGTCTTCGCCTCCGCCCGCCGCTTCAGGATCCGGCTCTCCCGGTCTTCCCGGTATGCCTTGGTGCCCAGCAGGACTCCCGCGCCGATCGAGATCGGATTGACCAGGGCCATCCCCATCATGGTGGTGATCAGACCGAACATGAGGACGCCGCCGTAGGAGCCGCGCATCCCGACGAGGACCTTCTGCGTGATGCCGATGCGTCCGGCCTCGAGGTCGGCGAGCGACGCCACCGGTTCGAGGACGCCGTCCACGTTCGCGACGTCCAGGTGCGGCAGTTCGACGGCACCCGTCTCCGCGAAGTGCTGCGCCACCACCTCGGCCAGCCACAGCGCGCGGTCGTGGGCCCAGACGAAGTTGTCGCCGATCGCGGTGGCGAATTCCTGCTCGAGCCACTGGCCCAGCGCGTCCCAGTCCTTGCCGGGATCGCCCTCGTCCACCGTCTCCTCCGCCTCCCGGGTGACGCGGCGCAACCGGTCCCGGAGGTCGTGGTCGATGTCCGCGGCCAGGTCGGCGATGCCGTCGCCGAGCGTCTGCTGCCACAGCGACGTCTTCTTGTGCAGTTCCTCGGCGGCCGCCTTCGCCTTCTGCAGTTCCGCGACCGCGGCGACGCCCTTCGCCGGATCACGCAGGGCGGCAAGCTCACTGCCGATCCCCAGGGTCAGATGCTCGGCGGCGGAGGACACGTCCAGCGACACGGCCCGGCGGGTATTCGCCTCCGCACGCGCCACCACCCGGTCGCGCAGGAACGCGTACAGCTCGACGAAACCGGATTCGGTGTTGAGTTCCTCGTCCTGCAGTCGCAGCGCGTGCGAACGCAGCACCGAGGAGATCGGGATCAGGGGAACGTCCAGACCTGCGCGCGCGAGATGCCCGCGATCCGCCTCGACGATCTCGCGCCAGTGCGGGTACAGGTCGGTCTTGCTGATCAGGCAGGCCACCGACGGGCACAGGCTCGTGACCTGGCGGATGAAACCGAGCTCCGGCTCGGTGAATTCCTGGCTGGCGTCCGACAGGACGAACACGGCGTCCGACGCCGGAATCAGTCCGAGCGTGCTCGCGGCGTGCGGGTTGCCTGCACCGCCCACCCCGGGGGTGTCGACGAGGACCAGCCCGTCGGCGAGCAGCGGGCTCGGGACGTTCACCTCGACGCGCAGCACCTCCCGGCCCCCGGCGCGGGGTGAGGCCGGGGTGATGCCGTTCAGCTCGTCGAGTGGCAGCGGCACCCGGATCGGGTCGGCGCCCGGATCGGCGAGGACCAGCTCCACCGACGCCGTCTCCGCGTTCTGGACGACGGTGGGGATCGCCGTGGTCTCGTCGTCGCCCACCGAGCACACGGTGAGATTGAGAAGCGAATTCACGAACTGGCTCTTGCCCTGCTTCAGCGGCCCGACCACCACGATCCGCATCCGCGGATCCTGCACCCGGCCCCGGGCGGAATCCAGGCGCTGGGCCAGGTCGCCGCGACCGAACCGCTTCGCCACGTCCAGGGCCTGCTCGAGCAGCGCCGTCATCGACTGGGATCGGGCTGGACTCTTCTCGGCGGCTGCACTGTCCATGAGCTTCGTTGACCCGCAATTCTTCCGACCTCGTGCGGGCACCTGTTCGGTGCCCCGACACCCGACTGTGAAACAGCCCCGCACGCATAACGCGTCCGGGGCTGATTTCGTTACATCGTACGGCGGTCCCGGCCGCCCCGTCTGGGGGATGCCGGAACCGCCGGCTCATCACGGCTCGAGGTGATCGACCACGCCCGTGACGTCGTGCGAGAGGTCCACCGAGGAGTCGGTGTCACCGAACAGCGAACCGTCGGTGTCGGCGTGCAGGCCCGAGTCGGCGCCGAACGCGTTGTCCGCGTCGATCGACGACCAGGTGTCGGCCCCGGTGTCGACGGCACCGCCCAGGGTGGATCCGAGGCCGCCGGCGATCGAACCGGTGGTGTCGACGACGGCGCCGCCGACCGCTCCGAGGTCCGCGGAACCGTCCGCGGCGGCGGAACCGCCTGCGGAAGCGCCACCCGCGACCGATCCACCGGCGGACGCTGCGCCGTCGAGGGCGCCGCCCACTGCCGCTCCGCCGTCGACCGCTCCACCGACGGCACCGTCGAGGGCGCCGCCGACCGAGGTGCCGAGCGATCCGAGACCGCCCACGCCACCGGACAGTCCGGCGCCGAGATCGGCGGCCGCGTCGGTGGTGGCGTCCAGGCCCCCGGTCAGACCTGCGGTGGCGTCGACGGCGCTGTCCACGCTGCCTTCCAGTCCGCCGGCCACGTCACCGCCGATTCCGGCAGCGGCGTCCACGGTGCCGCCGAGGTTCGCGTCCAGGCTCGCACCGGCGTCGGCGACCGCGCCGACCGAGGCGCCTGCCTCACCGACCGCATCGACGGCACCGCCGACGCTGCCGGTCAGTGCGGAGCCGAGGCCCGCACCGGTGTCGAAGATTCCACCCAGACCACCGGTGAGGCCGCTGGTCAGACCGGCGCCCAGGCCACCGGCCGTGTCCAGTCCGCCGACCAGGTTGGTTCCGAGGCTGCCGCCCAGGTCTGCGCCGGCGTCGGCAACCGCACCGACTCCCGCCGCGACACCGGCACCGATGCCGGCCGCTGCGTCCGCGCCGCCCGCCACACCGCCGCCGACGGCGCCGCCCACGTTGCCCGTGACGTCAGTGCCCACGTCGAGCAGCCCGCCCAGCGCGCCGTCGATGCCGCTCGTCAGGCCACCCGCGAGACCGGTGCCCGCGTCGAGCGCACCGTCCAGGGCGCCGCCAACACCGGCCGCGGCGTCGAGTCCGAGGTCGGCGTCCAGAGCGGAGTCGAGATCGAGCCCGCCACCGGCCTCCAGTGCCGTCTCCAGTGCGGAACCGAGGGTCGCGCTGAGGCCGCCGTCCGCGCCGAGGACGCCGCCGAGAGCGGTGCCCAGCGTGCTGCCGATGCTTCCCTCCGCGCCGAGGACGCTGTCGAGGTCGAGGGCGCCGCCGGTCTCGAGCGCACCGCCGAGCACACCGCCGAGGGCCGCGCCGAGATCGGCGCCCGCGGCGCCGCCGGCACCGAACGCACCGCCGAGCAGACCACCCAGGTCGGTCGCCCCGCCGAGGTCGACTCCGCCGTCCGCGCCGAGCACCGCGTCGAGCGCCGCGCCGAGGCCCGCGGTGGCGTCACCGTCGACTCCGAGCACTCCGCCGAGCGCGCTGCTGATCGTGGTTCCCAGATCGGCACCGGTGTCGAGGACGCCGCCCAGCCCGAGACCGCTCTCCAGTGCGCCGCCCAGGACCGTGCCCAGGTTCGCGCCTGCGTCGCCGCCCAGACCGAGGGCACCGCTCAGTGCCGTGGTCAGCTCGGAAGTCAGTTCTCCGCCGAGGCCGAGGTCGCCGCCCAGGCCGAGGTCCAGTCCGCCGTCCAGCAGGCCGCCCAGGTCGATGCCCGTCACGCCGCCGGCACCGAGCGCGGCGTCGAGAGTGCTGCCCAGTTGGGTGGCCAGGCCACCGTCCAGGCCGAGGGCGCCGCCGAGGACCGTGCCGAGTGCGGCGTCCAGTCCCAGTCCGCTGCCGAGTGCACCGGACAGTGCGCCGCCGAGGCCGCCGTCCAGATCGAGGGCGCCGCCGAGCAGACCGCCCAGGGCTCCACCGAGGTCACCGCTGACGTCGCCGCCGGCGCCGAGGACGCCGCCGAGGATGCCGCTCAGCGCGCCACCGAGGCCGCCGTCGGCACCGAGCACGGCACCGAGGTCGAGTCCGCCGCCGGCACCGAGCACCGCGTCCAGTGCGGTACCCAGACCGGCCGTGAGGTCGCCGCCGACTCCGAGTTCACCGCCGAGCAGCCCGCTCAGGGCACCGCCGAGGCTGCCGCCCGCACCGAGGATCGCGTCGAGGTCCAGTCCGCCGCCCAGGTCGGCGATCGAACCGAGCGTCGCGCCGAGGGCGCCACCGAGGTCTGCACCGAGGTCACCGCCCGCACCGAGGACACCGCCGAGCGCGCCACCGAGGACCGCGCCGAGGTCGGTGCCGAGGACTCCGCCGAGCGAACCGGCGACGTCGCCGAGCAGGTCACCGCCGAGCAGGCCTTCGAGGGTCGCGCCCAATCCGCCGCCGGCGCCGATCGCCGCGTCGAGGGCGCCGCCCAGCGTGCCACCGAGACCGGCGTCCACACCGAGCACGCTGCCGAGGGTCGTTCCGAGCACGCCACCGAGGTCGAGGCCGGCACCGACTCCGGTGAGGATGTCGCCGTCCACGCTGCCACCGAGGTCGACGACGCTGGCGAGGGCGGCACCGAGAGCCGCACCCAGCTCGGCGCCCAGGTCGCCGCCGATCGACAGGGCCGGCGCGAGGATCCCGGTGAGACCACCGGCGACGTTGACCACCGGCAGGGCCGTGATCGCCGCGGTGAGGGTGGTGGCGAGCTGCGCGGTCAGGTCGGCGCCCAGCCCGAGCGCTCCTCCGAGGGCTCCGCTGATCGTGGCGCCGAGGTCGAGTGCACTGCCGAGGTCGACGCCACCGGTGAGAGACAGTGCCGCGTCGAGGGCCGCACCCAGCGCGGCACCGAGCTGTGCACCGATCTCGCCGCCGATCTCCAGTGCGGCACCGAGCGCGGCGCTCAGGCCGGCCGCCAGTTCCGCGGCGAAGTCGAAGTCGCCGCCCAGGCCGGCACCCAGGCCGAGGCCCGCGCCGGCTCCGAGACCGACCGCACCGCCGAGGCCGCCGCCGAGACCGAGGCCGGCGCCCAGGCCGCCACCGAGACCGCCGCCGACACCTGCGCCGATACCGCCGGCGACGTCACCGGCGACGTCGGCACCGGCGTTGACGATCGCTGCCAGGTCGGCCCCGCTGCCCGCGAACAGTCCCGACTCCGCGACCAGCGGAGCGACGGAGACGATGTCCGCGTGGCTCACACCCTGCAGACCGGCAGCGCACAGCGCGTCGGTCGGGTTGGCGCAGTAGGCCGCCGCAGCCTGCTCGTCGCGAAGAAGGCCGAGGATGAAGTCGAGGACGGCGTTGGTAGCCATGGCAATCTCTCCTGTGGTCGAGGTTCGGGGAGTTCGGGTGGCCACCACAACTGCTGTGACGGCGAGTGAAATACACGTTATGGATCGGCGGCCCCCTTCCCAACGGGGCGGCGCCCCCTACTCGCGGACCCCGGTATCGGGGATCTCCCACCGGGGGTCGGAGCCTCGCCGTTAGGGGATGAGGGGGCATTAGGGGATCGGCCCCGTAACTGCCGTCGACCTGCGCATCGGCGTAACGAAACGGCCGCCGCACGCGACAATTCGAGTGACCACGACGGCCCCGGCCGTCACATACGACGGCGGCACCGTCCGCCTGACACAGGCGGCGTGACGCCCGCCCGGACCACAGGAGTGGAACATGGCTGCAGCGCTCGGCATCGGTGTCGGATCGGTCAATACGGTGGCCGCCGTCGACACGGACGGGGCGAGCGTGACGGATGCCGCCGACCTCACCGTCCTGTCCCGCGCGAGTGTTCTGCACCTCTCCCCCGACCGCGCACCCGTACTCGGCGCCGACGGCGGCGAACCGGATGCGGTGACGGTGTCCGACTTCGCGAACCGCGTCGGCGACCCGGTCGGGATCCTCACCGACGACGGCTCGACCTACTCCGGCGAAGACCTCGTGGCCACCGCCGTGAGCTGCATCGTGCACGAGGCGGCATCCGGCAGGCACGGCCTCCCGGCCACCGTCGTCGCCCACCCGACCGTCTGGCCGCCGTACACCGTCGGCGTCCTCGCCGACGCGCTCGAGCAGGCCGGCGTCGCGGACGCCACCCTCGTGTCGGAGGCGCAGGCGGTGATGACGTGGCTCGAACGGACCCGCGGCACCCTCGGCGACGCGTTGACCGTCATCTACGACCTCGGCGGCACCTCACTCGACATCACCCTGTTCCGTTCGGACGCACATGGCACGGAAACCGGGGTCCTCGGCAAGCCGGTGCGGTCCGAGGACTTCGGCGGCGCCCACTTCGACCACGCCGCCATGCAGTACGTCCTCGGCAACGTCGCCGACGAGTTCGGCGACATCGACCCGTTCGCCCCCGACACCGTCGCCGCGCTGACCCGCCTGCGGACCCGGTGCACCGCGGCGAAGGAGGCACTGTCCTCCGACACCGAGGCCACCATCGGCATCGAACTGCCCGGCATCTCCACCGATGTGCGGCTGGTGCGCTCGGAACTCGAAGACCTCATCCGCGAACCCCTCCAGGACTCGGTGACGCTGGTCCGCGAGAGCATCCACGCCGCAGGCCTCGAATCCAGCGACGTCACCCAGGTGGTACTCACCGGCGGCAGCGCCGCGATCCCGCTCGTCGCCGAACTTCTGTCCGCGGAACTGCGGGTTCCTGTCGTCGCGGCCGAACGTCCGGGCCACACCGCCGCCCTGGGTGCCGCGCTGCTCGCCGCCGACCGGGATGCGGGACGCGCCGCCGCCCCGACCGTCGCGCGGATGCCGGTCGTCGTTCCCACCGCCGCGCCTGCCACGGCAGCGCCCGCCGCCGTCCCGGCCGTCGAATCGGACGCCGACACCGTCGTCCTCGCCGCCCGGCCTCCCGCACCGAGACCCGTCGACCCCGCCCCCACCGGGATGTCGCGCAAGAAGAAGGCCGGGATCATCTCCGCATCCGTCGCCGCCATCGCCCTGCTTGCTGCGGGCGGGCTGTCGCTCGGCACGGTCTTCGACGTCGCACCGGCGTCCACATCCAGTTCGGGTTCGACCACCTCGCAGTCGTCGGGCACGTCGGCGGGCGCCGCCTCCACGTCCGGTCTTCCGGCGGAGGCCGCCGCGACAGGCGCCGTCGCACCCGGCACCGAGGCTGCGGGTGTCGCCGCCGCAACCGGTGTCCCCGGCACCGCGGCCGGCGTCGCGACTCCGGTCGCCGCACCCGGCACCGTCCCACCCGGCACCGTCGCACCCGCCGCGGCCCCACCGGCTGTCGCGGCGCCCGGCACGGCCCCGGCCCCCGCCGCTGCGGCGCCTGCCCCCGCACCCGCACCCGCACCGGCACCCGCACCCGCCCCCGCGCCGGCACCTGCGCCCGCTCCGGCACCGAGCGTTCCGTCCGACGGCGGCGCCGCGATCGCCAACACCATCGTCGGCGGTGCCGGCGCGGTGGGTAACACCGTCAACGGCGTGGGCGACACGGTCGGCGGCGTCGTCGGCGGAGTCACCGGCCTGGTGCCCGGCGTCCTCGGCAACGGCGGATAGGGCGACGTGTCCACGCTGCCCTCACCGCTCCCTCCCACGGAACTCGCGGACCTCGACAGCCCGCAACTCTCCGCTCTCGCACTGGTTCTACTCGGCAGCGACCTCGACGAGACCGTCGTCGCCCGGGTACTCGACGTCGAACCCGACCGTGCCCGCGCGGCCGTCGACGCGCTCCGTTCGGACGGCTGGGTCGACGAACGGGACACGCTGGTTCTCGCGGACCACACGCGCCTCATGACCACGCTCGGCGAGAACCGCCTGCACATGCTGGCCCGCCGCCTGCTCGCCCATCACGTCGACGGCGGAACGCTCACGCTTCCCGTTGCCCGCGCGGTGGCCGCGACCGGCACACCCAGCGAGGAATTGAGCCAATTCCTCTGTGCCCAGGCCGAACTCGCCGAACCGGCCGTCGCCGTCGCGCTGTACGCCGAAGCGGGCCGGGTCGGCAGGCTCCGCGACACGGCCGTCGTGGCGTACGCCGAGGCGAGCGCCCTGAACGGTGACCTCGACACCGCGGTCGGGCTGGCCGATTCCGTCCTCGAACGATCCGCGACCGTCGACGGCCCGGAACTCGCTGCGGCCGTCCGGATTTCGGCCGCAGGCGCCGCGTTCTGCGGCATGATCGACCGCAGCGCCGAACTGTACGCCTGGCTCGGCGCGGACCGGGCGGGCGCCGACGCCCCCCTCGCCGCCTCCGTCCTCGTGGTCGCGGGCCGACTCGACGACGCCGAAGCCGTTCTCACGACGAGCGCGGGCGCACCCCCCACCGCCGCCACCGCCGGCGCCGCCCTCGTCGCGACCGGACTCGTGCAGTCGGTGACCGCGTCCGCGAATGCGGCACTGAACTCACTGACCCGCGCCCTGTCGCTGCCCGGCCGCGCGTCGCGGCCCCGGATGCTGCCCGACTCCCCCGCCGCGATCACCGCCCTCGCCGCACTCCACTGCGGCGAACTCGCCCACGCGGACGCCGTCCTCACCCGGGCCCGGGAAGCCGAGCGCCCCGGCAGTGTCACCGCGAACCGGCACCAACTGCTCACCGCGTGGACGTCGATGGTCCGCGGCGACCTCACGTCGGCGCAGTCCCGGCTCGACGGTCTCGACGCCGCGTCGATGCACCAGCGCGATCTGCTGTTCGTCCACGGCCTGCGGGTCGGGCTGGCGCGGCGCACCGGAGACAACGCGGCCCTGCTCCAGGCGTGGGCGGGTGCGCAGGGCGTGCTCGCCGAGTACTCGGTGGACCTGCTGAGTCTGCTGCCGCTCGGCGAACTGTGGCTCACCGCGATCCGGGTCGGCGAACCCGGGCGGATCACCCACCTCGTCGAGGACGCCCGGTCGTTGCTGCGGACCCTCGGCGAACCGGCGATGTGGGGGTCGGCGCTGCACTGGTACGGCGTGCAGGCCTCGATCCTCGCCGAATGCCCCGCCGATCTGATGCCCCACGCCCGCGCACTCGGCGAGGCCGCCAAGGTCAGCACGTACGCGTCCGGGCTCGCCGCCGCCGGTCGCGCCTGGCTGCGCGTGCTGCAGGGCGACATCGACGCCGCCACCGTCGAGGACGCGGCCCGCACCCTCGACCGGATCGGCCTGCCGTGGGACGGCGCGCGCCTCGCCGGTGAGGCCGCGTTGCGCGCCTCCGACACCCGGGCGGCGACCACCCTGCTGCAGGTCGCCCGGGCCCTGCGCCAGCCGACGTCCGCCGGCAACGGCACCGACTCCGCGGTCGTGCCGAGCCCGAGCACGCCGGGGTCGCTCACCGACCGCGAGGCGGAGGTCGCCGAACTGCTCGTCCAGGGGCTGACGTACCGGGAGATTGGGTCGCGCCTCTACATCTCCGCGAAGACGATCGAGCACCACGTCGCCCGGATCCGCCGGCGGCTGGGCGCCGGGTCGCGGTCGGAACTGCTGTCGATGCTGCGTGCGATGGGCCACGGGTCTGCGGCTCCGCCACCTGTGAGTGCTTGTTAACCGCCGGCGGTTAACAAGCACTCACGGGTGCCGTATGTAACCATTCGGCATCGGCGCGCGACACACTGTGCACGTGGTGCGATGACGCACCTCTCGAACCGTGCCAGTAAGGATCTTCCATGACCACCGGAGTCGGACTCACCGTCGGCGATTCGGTTTCCACGGCGGTGGTGACCGCTTCCGGAACCGACGTGAGGACGATCGAACACCCGTCCGTGCTGTTCACGGCCCCGGACGGCACTGTTCAGCTCGGCGACCCCGGCACGGAGTCGACCGGCGCCGTCCGCGACTTCCTCGCACGCGTCGGTGAGCCCGCGGGCATCGAGTACGCGGGTTCCCTGACCCGCGCCGAGGACCTCGTCGCGACGGCGATGTTCTGCCTGTTCCGGGAGGCGTCGGACGGACTGTCCGGCACGGTGAAGGTCACCGCGACCCATCCGTCGGACTGGGCGCCGGAGATCGTCACGAAGCTGCGTGAATCCCTCGACTACATGGGTCTGGGCGACGCAACTCTCATCCCGGAGTCGGTGGCGCTCGCCGCGTCGCCGGAGTCCCCGGCCCACGGTGCGGCGCTGCTGGCGGCCGGGCTGGCCCTGACCGACGAGGACACGAGCGCCGACACCGAGTCGATTCCCGTCGTCGAGGCCCCGTTGCACACCGCGTACTCCGCTGTGACGGCGGTGCCCGCGGCGGCGGCTGCGTCCGCCGACGCGTCTCCGCCGGCCGAGACCGAGGCGAGCGCACCGACCGCAGCCGCCAAGCGCCCCGACCGTCGGCCACTGATCATCGCCGGTGTCGCCGCGGCCGCACTGGTGGTGGCCGGTGGGGCGGTCGCGTTCGCGCTCACCGGCAAGAACAGCACCGCGGTCCCGTCGATCCAGGACGCCCAGACCGCGTCGGTGACGACGTCGACCGCGCGACCCACACCGGTCGCACCCGCGGTCTTCCCGACGGCGAGCACGCAGGAGGTGGCCGTGACGACGGAGTTCGAGGCCCCGATCCCGGTCGCTCCCCCGCCCGCCCCGGTGGAGAGGACGTCCGTGTTCGTGCCGCCGCCCCCGCCGACGACGACCACGACGACGACGCCGGTGATCACCCTTCCCTCGATCACCACGGTCCCCCAGACCACCACGACGACCACCGCCGCGACGACCACGACGACACCGCCGGAGACAACCACCACCACCACGACGACGAAGGAACCGCTGGCCGCGACCACCACGACGACTCCGGTGCTGCCTGCGCTGAAAACGCCAGGTCAGTGAGGCTTCGGTCGCACCTCCCCGACGGGTCGACCCGTCCGTAGCTTAAGGTGGGGCGCTGATACCCACCCCAGAAGGAATCCCCAGTGAACGGATTCCGTGCAGAAGGGATTTCATGCGTAACGTGCTGGCGCACCGCGCCGCTGTTGTAGGCGCCTCGGCAATGCTTCTTCTCTTTCCGTTTTCCACTGCCGCCCAGGCCGACCCTGTTACGCAGCCCGACACCACGCAGCTGAGCGCCGACAAGTTGCCGGCCGAACTCGTCGAGGCCATTACCCGCGACCTGAAGATCAGCCCGCAGGAATACCTCGACCGCGCCGCGAAGGCACAGGAGCTGGGTAGTTACGCCGAGGATTTCCGGGAGCAGCATCCCGACGACTTCGCCGGGGCGTGGATCGGCCTCGACGGCAAGCCCGTCGTCGCGGTCACCACGAACGAGGCCGCCGACGCCGCAGCCAAGGCCGGGTACGACACCCGCATTGCGCCGGTGTCCGCGAACGGCCTGGAGAAGACCCTCTCCGACGTGAACGGCTGGATCGCGGGACTGCCGAAGGACGTGGCTTCCCAGGTCAACTCCGCGTCGATCGACGTTCTCGACAACCGCGTCGTCATCGACGTCGTCAACAGCCCCGTCGGCCAAGCGCTGAACCTGCCGACGCTGCTCGCCAACGTCAAGGTGATGCTGAGCCCCGGCGGCGGCGGTCCGGTGGAGCGGGGTCCCCTCGCCGGCGACACGTACATCACCACCGCGGGCGAACTGCCGAAGACGCCGATCTCGGAGATCTCCGTCTGCTCGCTCGGCTTCAACGCCGTCGACGACAGCGGCCAGGCCGTCAACATCAGCGCCGGGCACTGCAACCCCGCCGAGGGTCAGCAGTCGCCGGTGTTCCTCCCCAATCACCAGAACGTCGACGACAGCCAGCAGATCGGCGTGTTCTCGAAGTCGTCGGTGGGTAACCCGGCCGACAAGCTCGACTACTCGGTGATCAAGCTGAACGACGCGGGTGTCAAGGCCGGCCTGGACCGTCCCGCGGTGCGCGGCGCGAACGGCACCACCCTGGAGATCACCGGCACCGCCCGTCCCGTCGTCGGCGCCCCGATCTGCAAGTCGGGCCAGACGTCGTCGTTCACGTGTGGTGTGGTCGCCGCCGATCACGTCGAGACGCAGTTGTTCGTGGCCGACGGTTCGAGCCGCGTGATCAACGGTTTCGCGGGCACCGCCTGCACCCTCGCGGGTGACAGCGGCGGTGCCATCGTCACCGGCACTCTCGCACTGGGCATCACGAGTGGTTCCAATGCCAGCGGCGCCCCCAACTGCACGGAGGCGAACCTGGTGCTGGCACCGGAGGGTGGCACGGCCAGCCTCGGCATCCCGGTCGCGGACATCGTGGACACGGTCGGATCCGGGATGCGCGTGCGCACCATCTCCGACTAGTTCGCCACCGCTTTCACCCTGCGCCCGGTGCCCGTTTCGTCTCGGACACCGGGCGCAGGTGTGTGTACGGCAGAAGCGCCCCGGCTGTCCGGTGTCCGCTTTGTCCAGCGGCGTCGTCCGCCGAGAGTGTTACAGGTGGGAATAGACGGGGCGAACCCATATAGTCGACTCCGACTGTGTACGGCCTTACCTGTCAGGGGGGTCGTATTCGCGTGCGCCCGCGAGGCAACTGCGAACAAACAACATAGAAAGGCCCCCATGCGAAGCTCCATCGCACGTCGTGCCGCCGTGTTCGGCTCCGCCGCGCTGCTGCTCCTCGGTCCGGTCACCGCCTCCGCTCAGGCCGATCCGGTCGAGCCGGGAGTGTCCGGCCAGGCCGCCAAGCTGCCCGCGGAACTGATCGACGCAATTTCGCGTGATCTGTCGCTGAGCCCGGACCAGTACCTGGAGCACTCCGAGCTGGGCCAGAAGCTGGCCGAGTTCGCGAAGATCGCCCGCACCCAGTTCCCGGACGCCTTCGCCGGAACGTGGCTCGACAACGCAGGCACCCCGATCGTGGGGCTCGCCGACGGCGCCGACAAGGAGGCTGCGGTCGCCGCAGCCGAGAAGGCCGGCTTCCAGGTGAAGGATGTGGCGCAGAGCGAGAGCAGCCTGCAGCAGCAGGTGAAGTCGCTCGACGGTTGGCTCGACACCCAGCCGCCCGCCGTCGCCGATCTCGTTCGCGGCGTCGCCATCGACATCGTGAACAACGATCTCGTGCTCCGCGCCGACAACGTCGGCGGGTTGCAGCTTCCGGACTTCCTGAAGGGCGCCCGCGTCGTGCAGTCGCCTGCGACGGCCGCTCCATTGCCGTCCACCGATCTCACCCCCATCGCCGAACCGCTGCCCGCCGACGCCCTGCTGGGCGGCGACGCGTACGGCTCGCTCGGCGGCGGAGTCGGGCTGCGCTGCTCGCTCGGGTTCAACGGCACCGACGGCTCGGGCAGGCCGGTGAACATCACGGCAGGGCACTGCGACCCCAACCGGGCCGCTGCAGGCACCGCGGAGGCGTCGGAGGCGTTCTCCCTGGTCCCGGGTGGCACCGGTCCGCGGATCGGCACGTTCGCCAAGACCAGCCTGGACATCCACGACTACTCGATCATCCGGGCCGACGACGACGCCGCCCGCCGGTTCGAGAACAACGGCGTCCGGGTGCCCGGTGCGGCGCCGGTCGCGATCACGGGAACCGCCGACCCGGTCGTCGGCGCCCCGGTGTGCAAGTCGGGTCTGACCACCGGCTTCACCTGCGGTCGCGTCACGTCCGTGGCGCAGACCGTCTCCGTCGGTGAGCGCACGCTGGCCGACAGCTTCTCGACGAGCATGTGCGCCCTGCAGGGCGACAGCGGCGGCACGATCGTGACCGGCACGCTGGCCCTCGGAATCTCGAGCGCCTCCAACGTCGGGCAGTACCCGATCTGCCAGGTCGCGGACGTCGTCACGTTCGTCCTCGGCGAGAGCCCCGAGTTGTTCGCCACGCCGATCAACGAGGTGCTGGCGGAGAATCCGGGTCTGCGCGTCCGCACCTCGTAACGCAACGCCTACCGACGACGACGGCCCGCTTCCCTTCGGGGAGGCGGGCCGTTGTCGTCGGCGCACTGGTGGGCTGCGTACGAACCGATCAGGCGGTGGGTTCCGGCGCGGGCGGAACGAACGGCGTGTTGATGGTGATCAGGTACTGGATTCCGAGGATCACGAGCGCGGCGCCACCGACGAAGATGGTTCCGGCGAGCCCGCCGGCGGCGAATCCCGCCATGAGGCCGCCGAGGCATCCCACGGGAGTGCCGATCACGGTCACGGCGAGTAGCCCGCACCCGACGGCGAGACCCACGACGCCGAAGATCACCCCGAAGATCAGGCCGCCGATCAGCGTCGCGTAGCCGAGATAGCTGTTGAAGTCGGCCAGCGCGACGTCGTCGCGCTCTTTCTGTGTGTCGAATCCGTCCTGCGCCACCGATTTCAGTGACGCCGCAACGTCGTCGGGAATCTGCGGGGTGAGTTTCACCGTGCGGCCGTCGAGATCGGCGTCGATCGGATACACGACATCACCGAGCCGAATCGTGAGCGGCAGCGCAGCAACCACCTTGCCGCTGCCGTCCACCACCTCGATCGCTTCCCGGGTGTCGGTGATCCGGAACGCGCCCGCGTCGATCGACGTGATCACGGACTCACCCTCGGCGTGCGCCTTGTACCCGATGTCGGGCGAATCCTGCTGCGTCAGCGGCGCTGCATGTGCCGTCCCTGCGGAGATGCCGAGGGAGGCGACGACGAGGAACGCTGCTCCGGTGACGGCCCGCAGGTTCCGTGCAAACCGGCCGCTCATGCCGCGGGTGCCGGTGCGACGAACGGGCTGTTGATGGTGTTGAAGTACTGGATACCCAGGACGACCAGGGCGCCGCCGCCGACCACGATGGTGCCGGCGAGCGCGACGACGGGCGCCACGATCAGCGCCCCTCCGATGCATCCCGCCACCGGCCCGGCAAGACCGAGGAACGGAATCACCAGCGCCGCCGTGCCGGGGATGATGCCGACCGCGCAGCCGATCGCCCCGCCGATGATGGCGGCGACGATCGCGGTGATCGCGGTCGTGATTCCGAGTTGCTGCTGGAAGTCGTCGAGTGCGCGCTCGTCGCGTTCCTGTTTGTCCTGGGGTGCGGCGACGTCGTCGAGGGTCAGCCGTTCCGACACGGGGACGGGTGTCGCTGCGGAGGGATCCATGTTCGGGACGAGTCGCAGGACACGCGCGGACTCGTCGACCGCGACGGCGAAGGGATGCTGCAGGTCGTCGACCCGGAAGAACGTGGGAATGGACGCTACGACGCGGCCACCGTCGTCGACGACGTCGACGGTGTCGTTCGCGGCGTTGATCGAGAAGGCGCCGGCGTCGAGGGTGGCCACAGCGGCGTCGCCGTCACGAGCGGTCTGGTAGTTGATGTTCGGGATGCCCTGTTCCGCTGCCGGCCGGGGTGCGGCGGCTGGATCGGCGTATGACGTGGCCGCCCCGACTCCCATCGCCGCGACGACGAGCATGGATGTGGCAGTAAACCGTCGGAGGTTCATCGAGACCCGTTTCAAGAGCAGCGCTGTGACGGACGAAGGTTAGCCTAAGCATTGGCAAATCCGGCAGGCCAGCTCCGCCGCTGTGACGAGGTTCACTTTCGGAAAGTGCATACGACGACGAACCGCCCGCCTCCGGAAGGAGGACGGGCGGTGTCAGGGGTGCTGCAGCCGTGCGGCTACTTCACCCATTTCGTGGTGCCGGAAAGCGTGCAGACTTCTCGCGAAGACATCAGAGCAGCTTCGGACCGACAGTCACGATCGTGATCACGTAGCCGAAGATGTCGGCCAGGATTCCGAACAGTTCCGCCATGAATACTCATACCTCCCCTGGGCGCACGCGCCTCTGCAACCAGCTACTTCGAACCTTTGTCGTTCTTTGCCCAGACCGTGGTGCCATCGGGCGCCGTCAGAGTCTGCGCAAGCTGGATCCCCGCGACGACCAGGGTCGGACCACCGACGATGACGGTTCCGGCAATCGCACCGACCGCCGCGAACACCGGGACGGTGGCCAGCGCGACGGGCCCGGCAATCAGGCCGACCAGTCCGATCGCGCCGCCGACGACGGTGCCGGCCAGTCCACCGACCGCCGAGGCCAGTGCAAGCTGCTGACCGAAATTGGCCTGGGCGCGCGTGTTCTCTTCGACCGAGGCAACGTCGCTCAGCGGAAGATCGGCGTCCGCGATCGGCGTTGCCTTCGCGCGATCGATGACGGGAGTCAACGTGAGAGTCTTGCCGTCCTCGCTGACCTTCTCGTCGAACGGGAACTGCAGACCGTCGAAGCGGTACGCGAGGGGCAGCGAGAGGACGGCGTTTCCAGCGCCGTCCTCGAGTGAAACCGATTTCCGATCCGACGACACCACGAATGCGCCTGCGTCGATCTTCGTGACGACTGCCCGATCCTCCACCCGGGTCTCGTATGCGATGTCGGCTCCGGGCTCGGCCACGGGTTCCGCGATCGCCACCCCGGATCCGGCCGCGAGTGCACCCACCAAAAGTGCCGAAGTCGTAACGAAACGACGCAACTTCATTCCATCCCCTTAAGGTTCCAACCCCATCCGTTGCTAAACAGTAACTTGCCGCTGTGACAGATCCCAATTGAGTTTCGACTCGAGAAAAGCCGCTTCACCAATAGTCGACGAGGGGTTATGGAATTTCGGATCAGGAGCGGGGCCGGGACCGAATTCCAAGAATGGCACCAGTCGTCCATTCAGTAATTGCGACAGAAAGCGGGGAACCGGTCGGTTTCTTCGCGGAGGCGGCCCGCACACGACCCGGCCCCGCCGTGCATGACACGACGGGGCCGGCGGATCGAGACGAGGGCCCTACTCGTCCCTGTCCGCGTAGATCGACGTCCCCGGGGCGGCGTTGTACGTCTCCCACAACTGGTATGCACTGACGCCGAGAGTGGGGCCACCGGCGACGATGGTTCCCACTACCCCACCGATGCCCGCCCCGGTGACGAGACCCGCGACACATCCGGCGGGAAGTGTTGCGATACAACCGATTCCGGCACCGGCAATGGTTCCGATCAGGCTCCCGACCGTGACGGCGATACCCACCTGCGCACCGAACTGGCCGAAGGCCCTGTCGTTCTCCTCACGGGACGCGACGTCGTGGAACGGCAGCGGGAGTACCGCGGGTGCCGACGCGGTCGGCGCGGGCGCCACAGGGGCGGGTGTCGAAGCCGGCCCCGCGTGGGAAACTCCGGCAGCAAGACCCATGGCGGCAACCGCCAGGCCTGCCGTTACTGCAGCTCTTCTCACGATCATTGATGCCTCATTTCAGGACCGACGCGACGAAGTACTGATGTGATCGAAGTGCACTGCACGACCCCCGTTTGCGACCGCTGACCAGGGCCGGAAAACACGCTCAGAGTAACAGTGAAATCACGGCCGAAATGTTCATTGACGAAAAATTCATCGGGTATCGAGGCACCGGTCGGCAGTTGGCCGATCACAACGCAATTCGCATGAATTACATGGTGTGAATTACGTTCGGAAGGCGGATTTTCGGCAGCGGCGACATCGACGCTTCGGATTATTTGCCCGTCGTTATCCCGCCGCAACGCAACCGCGTCGAATTCGTGACGCAAACTGCGGCTGGAGCAGCCCTCGAGGGCTATTGGACGGCCCCGCGAGGCCGTCGGCCGAAGTTAGGGCGACCTTGGGTGAACGCCGCAAATTCGACCCTTTAACGTGGCGAACAGAAAGTCCGATTGTGGCATGCGCCACATGCCGCATCGGCGCCCCAGCTGCAGAAATGCCCCTGAACAGGGCTAAGTTACCCATAGGTAGGATAGATAAGTTACCAATGGGTAACTTAGCAAGCGTTAGGATCACGAGCAGTCCCGAGGTGGCCGCCCTGCCGCCCTGAAACGAAAGGCCGCGACATGAATGCCCTGACGATCACGTTGGGCACCATCGGCGTGCTGCTGAGCCTCATATGTTGGTTCTCCTTCATCACAGGCGCATTGAAGATGGTCAACGTCGTCCGGATCGGCCAGTCGGCCCCGGATCGATGGCACCCCTTCTTCCCGCGCTTCAAGCAGATGTGTGTCGAGTTCATCGCCCACACGCGCATGAGCAAGTTCCGCACCGTCGGCTGGGCCCACTGGCTGGTCATGGTCGGCTTCATGCTCGGAGCCGTCGTGTGGTTCGAGGCGTACGGCCAGACGTTCGACCCGGAGTTCCACTGGCCGCTGGTCGGAAACACCGCCGTCTACCACTTCGTCGACGAGATCCTCGGCCTCGGCACGGTCATCGGTATCACCACGCTGATCGTGATCCGCCAGCTCAACCACCCCCGCGTGCCCGCGCGGCTGTCCCGTTTCGGTGGTTCCGACTTCAAGGCCGCGTACTTCGTCGAGGCCGTCGTCCTCATCGAGGGCCTCGGCATGATCTTCGTGAAGGCCGGGAAGATCGCCACCTACGGCCACTCCAACCCGTGGACCGACTTCTTCACGATGAACCTCGCGAAGCTGCTTCCCGCGAGCCCGAACATGGTCGCGTTCTTCGCCTTCGTCAAGCTGATGTCGGGCATGATCTGGCTCTACGTCGTCGGCCGCAACATCACCTGGGGTGTCGCCTGGCACCGGTTCGCGGCGTTCGCGAACATCTACTTCAAGCGTGAGGACGACGGCGACGTCGCACTCGGCGCCGCCAAGCCCATGATGTCCGGTGGCAAGCCCATCAACATGGAGGACGCCGATCCCGACACCGACACGTTCGGCGCCGGCAACATCGAGGACTTCTCCTGGAAGGGCTGGCTGGACTTCACCACCTGCACCGAGTGCGGGCGCTGCCAGTCGCAGTGCCCCGCATGGAACACCGGTAAGCCGCTGTCCCCGAAGCTGCTCATCACGTCGCTGCGCGACCACGGTTACGCCAAGGCTCCGTACCTGCTCGCCGGTGGCCGCAAGGACATGGGCGGTGACGAGGTCGGCCTGGTGAACGGCGAAGGCGCCGTCGACGACGCCAAGCTGGCGGCGATCCCCGAGGCGGCCCGCCGGGAGGCCGAGCGCAAGCTGGTCGGCGAGACCGTCGAAGGCGAGCTGGCCCCGGTCATCGACGCCGAGACGCTGTGGAGCTGCACCAACTGTGGCGCGTGTGTCGAGCAGTGCCCCGTCGACATCGAGCACGTCGACCACATCATCGACATGCGCCGCTACCAGGTGTTGATCGAGTCGGAGTTCCCGTCCGAGCTGGCCGGCCTGTTCAAGAACCTCGAGAACAAGGGCAACCCGTGGGGTCAGAACTCCAAGGACCGTCTCAACTGGATCAGTGAGATGGACTTCCAGATCCCCGTGTTCGGACAGGACGCGGACAGCTTCGAGGACTACGAGTACCTCTTCTGGGTCGGCTGCGCCGGCGCCTACGAGGACCGGGCCAAGAAGACTACGAAGGCCGTCGCCGAACTGCTCGCCACCGCGGGCGTGAAGTTCATGGTTCTCGGCGCCGACGAGACGTGCACCGGCGACTCCGCTCGCCGCGCAGGTAACGAATTCCTGTTCCAGCAGCTCGCCATGCAGAACATCGAGTTGCTGAACTCGGTCTTCGACGGCGTCGAGCAGCGCAAGCGCAAGATCGTCGTCACCTGCGCCCACTGCTTCAACGCGCTCGGCAACGAGTACCCGGAGGTCGGCGGCGACTACGAGGTGGTTCACCACACTCAGCTGCTCAACCGCCTGGTCCGCCAGAAGAAGCTGATTCCGGTCGCCTCCGTCGGTGAGGACATCACCTACCACGACCCCTGCTTCCTCGGCCGTCACAACAAGGTCTACGACGCTCCCCGCGAGCTGATGGAAGCCTCCGGCGCGAAGCTGAAGGAAATGCCCCGTCACGGCGAACGGTCCATGTGCTGTGGTGCCGGTGGTGCCCGCATGTGGATGGAAGAGAACATCGGCAAGCGCATCAACATCGACCGGGTCGACGAGGCGCTCAGCACGGATCCGAAGAAGATTGCGACCGGCTGCCCGTTCTGCCGCGTCATGCTCACCGACGGTGTCACGGCTCGCCAGGAGTCCGGCCAGGGTGAGGGTGTCGAGGTCGTCGACGTCGCTCAGCTGATGCTCTCGTCCATCACGCGTCTCGAGCCGGAGAAGCTGACCGAGAACATCAAGGTCGTCCCCCGCGAGAAGCCGGCCGAACCGGCGGCAGCCGAGGCCAAGGCAGCGGTGGTCGAGAAGGAGCGCGCCGAAGAGGCCCCGGAGGCCGCTGCAACTCCGGCCGCCACGGAAGCTCCCGCGGGCAAGGGCCTGGCTATGAAGGGTCTGGCCAAGGCACCCGGCGCGAAGGCTCCCGGCGCCAAGGCACCCGGTCTCGGCATGGCGGGCGGAGCGAAGGCTCCCGGCGCGAAGGCACCCGGCAAGGGTCTCGGCATGGCCGGTGGGGCGAAGGCTCCCGGCGCCAAGAAGGCTGCTCCCGCCGCGACGGCTGACGCCGGCTCCGACGCTCCGGCAGCGGAGGCACCCAAGCCGAAGGGCCTCGGGCTCGCCGGTGGCGCGAAGGCACCGGGTGGCAAGGGTCTGCAGATGAAGGGTGCCGCCAAGGCACCCGGCGCGAAGGCCGCCGCTCCGGCCGCCGCCGCACCGGCCGCGGAGGCTCCCGCCGTCGAAACGCCCGCTCAGGACGCGCCCGCAGCGAAGCCGAAGGGACTCGGACTCGCATCCGGCGCCAAGGCACCGGGCAAGGGCCTGCAGATGAAGGGCAAGGCGAAGGCTCCCGGCGCGAAGACTGCCCCGGCCGAGCCGGCGGTCGCCGAACCCCAGGCTGCCGCATCCCCGGCAGCCGAACCGGAGGTCGCCGACACCTCCTCCGCTTCGGAGGCTCCCGCGGCCGAGGCTCCGAAGGCTCCTCCGGCGGCGAAGGCCGGTGGACTCGGTTTCAAGAGCGGTGCCAAGGCTCCCGGGGCCCGCAAGGCCGCGGCGCCCAAGGCCGCAGCACCGAAGGCCGAGGCACCCGAGGCTTCCCCTGCTGAAGCACCGAAAGCCGAGGCACCCGAGGCCGAGGCTCCGAAGGTGGAAGAATCGAACGGCGACGGGTCCAACGGCAAGGCACCGGAGACGGGGCAGGCCCCGCCGCAGGCCAAGCCCGGTGGACTCGGTTTCAAGGCCGGCGCGAAGGCACCGGGCCGGAAGAGCTAGCCGACAGCAGTGAACAGCGACGCCCCCACCAGTCACGGTGGGGGCGTCGCTGTTCTCTACCGCGGTCCGGCGCCGCCGCGTCCCGGAGTTCCGCCGCCCATCGGCTGAGCGGGCGCCGGGTTCTGCACGGTGTATTCCTGCGCGGTGTCGTCCTGCGCGGTCTGGTCGGCGGACGATGCCTGTTCGACGGACGAGGTGGTGGTCGTCGTCGCCGAGGGCGTGTCGTCCTGGCCGATCAGTTGAGTCGCTGCCGCGCCGCCGCCCAGGAGGACGAGAGCGGCGGCACTCGCCGCGACCATCCAGCCGCGGATGCCCGACTTCGGTGCCTTCGCGACCGGGACAATTGTCGGCGTGACGACTGTTGTGGTCGACGCAACGGGCCTGGTCGGCACCCCGGCGGATGCGGAGGGAGGCAGCACACGCGACGCTGCCGCCGCGATCGGACGCGGCGCCGCCGGTGGCCGGACCCGCGGTCCCGGCGCCGACATCACCCGGGAACCCGACTGCCGGAGCGATGCCCGCTCGGCGATCACCGCCGCGCCGCGGGCGGACGCCGTCGCCGGGTCGGGCGAGACGACGAGGGGAACGCCCACGGCTGTCGACAGCACTTCCGTCACGAGTGGAACCGCCGCTCCGCCGCCGAGGAGCACGACGGCGTCGACGGGGGTTCCGGTCTCGGCGAGTCGTTCGAGTTCACGTGCCACCGCATTCGCGGCGTGGGTGAGTGACTCGCGGATGACGTCCTCGAATTCGGAACGCATGACACGTATCTGGCGGCGGATGCCGGGGAGCTCGACGGTCACCGCGGCCGAGGTGTCCTGCGACAACCGCTCCTTCGCGATCCGGCAGCGGGCCGCGAGTTCGGCCAGCGCCGCGCGGTGCGCGGGATCGTCGACGTCGAAGTCCGGGTTCGCGTTCTGCACCAGTGCGACCACATGGCCCATCAGTTGTCGGTCGGCGTGATCCCCGCTGAAGTCGGTGCTCCGCGTCGACGGAAGAACATCGAATTCGTCGCCGCGCCGGGTGCCTACGGTCAGGTCGAGGGAGTGGGCTCCGACGTCACACAGCAGCACGGTGTCGCAGTCGTCGAGTTTCTCGATCCGGGCGACCCACGTGAGTGCCGCAGTGGTTTCGGGGATCACGGTGACGGTGCGGTTCTGCAGCAGACCCCAGCGGCGGATCTCGTCCTCGAGTTCGTCCACCGCATACCCCGACCAGCCCGCCGGACCTGCGACCACCACATGGTCGGGCGCCGGGGTGCGGCCCCGAATCAGACAGTCGAGCGCCGTGGTCACCAATTGCACGGCCGGGGTGCGGGTCCCGTCGTCACCGATCACCGGAACGGGGTCACCGACTCTGTCGATGAAGTCACGAAAGACGATGCTGCCCTGAGGAAGCGGACCGGCACGGTGCGATCCGAGGGTGGGTGCGCTGCTGGACGACAGCGCGAGTTCGGCGGAGTGCCGCACCACCGTGAATCCGTCGTGCTCGTGGTGCGCCTGCGATTCACCGTGCATCTGTGCGGACACGAACGAGTCGGAACCCATACTGATCCCCATCGATGTCCGCATGTCGTGATCTCCATTCCGTGGTACGGCAGGCGACTTTCCTGCCGATCGAAACGCTAGACCGCCTTCCTGTACCGACCGCTGTGCGCTTCCTGCGATGTTCCTGTGTGCTCGGCGGCGCACGCCCCTAGGGAAGGTGCAGCGTCCTCCCATGGTCTTCCCAGGAATGGCCCATAACGTCGTCGGCAGTCGCCTCGAAGGGGCAAACCCGAGATGAAGGAGCACTCATGACGAGAAGCGAAATCCACCCGTCGGCCGTCCTCGAACACGACGTCCCCGCCCCGCACGCCGCGATCGACGCACGGGCACCGCAACCCGACCTGGGCGGCGCGCCCCGTGCGGCGGACCTTCTCCGCGACGGACTCGACGGACTCCTGCGCGACCTCCGCCCGGCGAACCCCAGCGGCGGACATCCTGCTCAGCACACTGAGCCGCAACAGAATTCGCACAACGGTCCCCGCGAGAACGACGGTCGTGCGTTCGAGAACACCAGCCAGCAGAACACCGGCGGCGACGAGACCAACCACCAGGACAATGCCGGCCACCGCGACGACGCAAGCCACCACACCACCGACACCGGCAACCAGGCCCACGCGAACAACGCCACCGACCACGACGGACGCACCGACGGCCATAACGTCGCGAGCCACGAGAACGCCCAGTCCGGACCGTCGGCGTCGTTCTCCAACCCGGGCCGCGGTGAGTCGGCCGTGAACTCGGGCGCCGCGTCCGCGTCCCAGCCCGCATTCGGCCAGGGCAACCCGGTTGCGACGCAGCCGTCGAGTCTGGCGCCGACGTCGCCGATTTCCGCGCAGACGTCGCCGGCCGTGCAGCCCGCCACGTTCGGTCCGGCGACGAGCGCGGCGCCCGCAACGGCGGCGTCCGCGGCCCAGCCGATCACGGCGACCCCGGTGTCGACCCATTCCGATGCGGCGGTGACGTCGCAGCCTCTCGCCACCACGATCCGGCAGACGAACACCGAACCGGCCTCGGTGACGACGTCGTCCGAACCGGACCGGAATCAGAGTCAGAGTCAGAGTCAGGTTGCGGACCAGCAGAACACGCGGAGCGCGGAGGCTGCCTCGGTCACCGGCGACGAGGGAACGCGAGCAGCATCGACGGACACCACCCCGACCGACTCCACCCCGACCGACTCCGCCACGCAGAACGCGACGGCACCCACCGCTGATCTCGGACGAACCGAGGCGACAACGGCAACGACCGGCAACACCGACAACCATGCGACGACCACCGCGACCCAAACACCGGACGCGACCACCACGACAACCCCGGCGACCGCGCCGGCCGCCGACCTCGGCCACGCCCAGACGGCCACCCCGTCCACTGCGACCACCACCACCACGACGGCGAGCAGTGACCTCACGTCGACGGACCACGGTTCCGCGGTCAGCACGCTCACGGACACGGCGTCGGACACCGGTCTCAGCCATGACACCGCAGCCACCGACACCGCCACCACGGCAACCACCGACACCGCGACGGCGTTCGACGCGACGACCTCGCACGACACCACTACCTCGTACGACGCGAGCACCACGTACGACTCGGGCACCGCGCTCGACACCGGCACGTCGCTCGACGCGACGAGTGCGACGAGCCTCTCGTCGGGGTTGACCGCCGATTCCGGCAGCACTCTCGACACCCACGATCAGAGCGTGACTGCGACGACGACCGTCGACCAGCACATGTTCTGACCTCGACGTGGCGGGACCGCCTACTCCCCTGCAGCGGTCCCGCCACTCCCCTCGCTCGAATGCCCGTCACCGACTCTTGCGGAGATCATGAACGCCACCCTCGAATCCTCAGCCGCCACCGCCCCTGTGCACCCGAATCTTCCCGCCGAGACCACTGCGTCGATGACGGCTCTGCTGTCGCAGTTGGCGGCACTGACCCGGACTGCGGGTCGCGGTGATCTCCTGACCCGGCTGTCGCACACCGAGTCTCGTCTCACCGATCCGCGGACGCGGGTGGTGGTGCTCGGCCTGACCGACAAGGGTGTCAGTTCGGTGGCGGGTGCGCTCGTCGACGCGGACGTGTCGGCGACGGCGCGGTCCCGGAACGAACCGGTGGTCGTCGAGTACGGACCTGTCGCGTCGGATCCGGATTCGACGGTCACCCTCCCCCACGATCTGCTCGCGGAGGGTCTGGTGCTGGTCGACGCACCCGGTTTCTCCGGTCATGCTCCGGCCCGCGCGGCGGACACGCTGGCACTGGTCCCCACGGCGGATGCGGTGCTGTTCGTCTCCGATGCGAGTCAGGAATACACCGAACCCGAGGTCGCCCTGCTGACACAGGTGCACAAGCTGTGCCCGATGGTGATCTGCGTCGTCAACAAGATCGACTTCTATCCGCGGTGGGCGGACATCCAGAAGGCCAACCGCACCCACTTGCAGAATGTGGATCTCGCGCTGCCACTGCTCCCGGTGTCCGCAATGATGCACGCGGACGCTCTCGAGGCGGGCGACGACGCGCTCGACGTCGAATCCGGCATTCCGCAGCTGGTCGACTATCTTCGCAGTCAGGTCGTCGCGAAAGCGGATGTTGTGCTCCGTAATTCGGTGATCGCCGACGTGCGCACCGTGACCGACCACCTGTCGCTGTCGTTGAGCTCGGAACTGGACGCGTTGCGCGATCCGCAGCGCGGCGCCGCGCTCGTCGAGCAGATGACCCGGGCCCGCGCGGCGGCGGATCAGCTCCGCCAGCGGTCCGCGAACTGGCAGTACACGCTGGCCGACGGCGCAATCGAGTTGATGACGGACATCGAACACGACCTGCGTCATCGTCTGCGCACCGTGATCCGCGCGGCGGAGGAGGACATCGGCAAGTCCGATCCGGCACCGCGGTGGGAGGAATTCGGTTCCTGGCTCGACAGCGAGATCGCGACGTGTGTGCGGGAGAACTTCGTGACGGCTCACACTCGTTCGCAGGCCCTCGCCCTCTCGGTCGCGCAGCGTTTCGCCGAGGACGGCAGGGTCCCGGTTCCCGCGCTGCGCATCGACAATGTGGATCACGTGCTCGAACCCGTGAACACTCTCGAATCCCTGGAAAGTGCACAGGGTTTCACACAGCGCGTGCTGTCCAGCATGCGCGGGTCGTACGGCGGCGTGCTGATGGTCGGTCTCGTCACGAGCCTGGCAGGCCTGGCCCTGGTGAACCCCTTCTCGATCGGCGCGGGAGTGCTGCTCGGCGCCAACACGTATCGCGAGGACCGCAAGGCGCGCACCGCCCGCAGGCAGGCGGAGGCGAAGGTGGCGGTGTCGAGACTGATGGACGACGTGATCTTCCAGGTGGGGAAGGAATCGAAGCAGCGGCTGCGGGAGGTGCAACGCGTCCTGCGCGACCACTTCACCGATCTGGCGAACGAGATGCTCCGTTCCGTCGACGATTCGCTGCGCGCGGCGACGGACGCGTCGAAGATGCACGACGATCACCGTGCCACGCGGTCGGCGCAGATCCGCACGGAACTCGACACGTTGCGGCAGATCCGCGTGCAGGCCGCCGGCTTCGCGGGGCCGGTGGCGGCATGAGCGTCACTCGCCTGGGCGTCCAGACCCGCCAGCTGATCGATGCCGCCCGGCACGAACTGCGCGGCGACCCCGCATCCGTCGACGTACTCCGGCACTGCGGGGCCCGCCTCGAGGAACCGCTGCGCGTCGCCCTCACCGGCACGCTGAAGGCCGGGAAGTCGACGCTGCTCAACGCCCTCGTCGGCGAGGAGATCGCACCCACCGACGCCACCGAGTGCACCCGGGTGGTCACCTGGTTCGAGCAGTCCGCCACGCCGCGAATCGATCTCACCCACGACTCCGGACGCCGCACGCGACTGCCCGTGCACCGGGACGAGGGCCGGCTCTCGCTGGACCTGGGCACGGTGACCGCGGATCGGGTGGAGCGGCTGCAGGTGGGGTGGCCGTCGGCGCTGCTCGGCGAGTTCACGCTCGTCGACACGCCGGGAACGTCGTCGAACTCGCGGGACGTGTCGGCGCGGACCCGGGCGCTGCTCCTCCCCGAGGAGGGCCCGTGCGACGTCGACGCCGTCGTCTACCTGACTCGGGGCACCGACGGCGCGGACGTGCGGTTGCTCGACCAGTTGCAGACCCGGGTCGGCACGGCCGCCGGTCCGCTCGGCATCGTCGGTGTGCTGTCGCGGGCCGACGAGGTGAAGGGCGGCCGCGAACGCACCCTCGACGCGGCCCGGGCCGCCGCCGACGATGCCGGTCGCCGGGTGCAACGCAGCCTGCTGCCCGTGTCGGGACTTCTCGCGCTGCGCGGTCGCACTCTGCGTCAGACCGAGTTCGACGACCTCGCGGTGCTCGCCACCGTTCCGGAGGGCACCCTCGAGTCCGCGCTGCGTTCGATCACCCGGTTCACGGCGGCGGACACCGATCTCGTGCTGTCGCCCGGTCAGCGACGCGACCTCCTCGAGAGTTTCGGCCTGTTCGGTATCCGGTTCGCGGTCATGCTGATCCGTGCGGGCGCGACCGACGCTCCGGCGCTGGCCCGCGAGCTGACGGCGCACAGCGGCCTCGAGGATCTGCGCCGCACGCTGCACCTGCAATTCGGTCAGCGCAGCACCGAACTGAAGGCGCACTCGGCGCTCCGCACACTGAAGGCCGTGCTGGCCCGGACCCCGTCGTCGGCGAGCCGCAGCCTGAGCCGGGCGGCGGATCGCCTGCTCGCGGACACCCACGTGTTCCGGGAACTGCGGGTGCTGTCGGGCCTGCGCTCGAGCGGTCTGCAGCTCCGGGACTCGGACGTCGTGCTGCTCGAGCGGGTGCTCGGCGGTGAGGGCATGTCGCCGCACACCCGCCTCGGCATGCCCGCCGACGCCGCCCCGGAGCAGATCTCGCGCGTCGCGCTGACGGCCCTGCGGTTCTGGCGGTCCCAGGCGGGGCGCCCGACCATCGACACGGCGACGGTGCAGGCGTGCGCGTGTGCGGCGCGTTCCTGCGAGGCCCTGCTCGCCCGATGAACGCGTCTACCCCTCGGGTTGCCACAGTTCGAGTCGCGGAATGTCCGGCGGCTCGAATCCCAGTACCTGCCCGTAGAAGGACAGTTCGGCGTTACGGGAGCTGATGAGGGTGGCCAGCTTCCGGAATCCGTGCGACTCCCCCTCGTACTCGAGGTACGCGTGCGGGATGCCCTTCTCCACGAGCGCATCCCGGAACCGTTCCGCCTGCGACGGCGGCACGATCGGATCGTCGAGCCCCTGCAGCAGCAGGACCGGGCAGTTCAGCCCGGCGACGTTGTTCAGCGGCGCCCGCTCGGCGTAGAGGTCGGCGGCCTCGGGCAGCGGGCCGATCAGGCCGTCGATGTACCGGGACTCGAAGTCGTGCGTCTCTTTCACGAAACCGTCGAGTTCGGCCACACCGAAGTAGGACGCACCGCAGGCGAACACGTCCGACGTCGTCAGTGCGGCGAGCACGGTCCAGCCGCCGGCGGATCCGCCTTCGATCGCCAGCCGGCGGGGGTCCGCCATCCCCGCCTCGGCCAGACCGGTCACCGCGGTCACCACGTCCTCGACGTCGACGACCCCCCACTGGCCCCGTAGCCGGTTGCGGTATTCGCGCCCGTACCCGGTGGACCCGCCGTAGTTCACGTCGACGACGCCGATGCCGCGGCTGGTGAAGAACGCGAACACGGGATTCAGCGACGGTGCGACCCGTGACGTCGGTCCGCCGTGCACGAACGCCACGTACGGCGGCAGTTCCCCGTCCTCGCCCCGGTACCGCGGGTGCCGGGGTGGGTAGGCGATCACATGGACTTCGCGGTCGGCGCCCTGGAACGTCAGCTGCCGGGCTTCGGGAAGGTACGCCGCCTCGGGCAATTCGGTGACGGACAGCCTGACGGTGCGGAGTTCACCGGTGTCGAGGTCGAGTTCGCGCAGGCCCGACGGGGTCTGGGCGCCGCCGGTGAGCAGCAGGATCCGGTTGCCGTTGCGATCCCCGAGACCGATGCTGGTGAGTCCGTCGAGCGGGATGTCCACCAGCGAACCACTGGCCGGATCGAGCACGGCGAGGGTGTCGGTGCCGAACGTGCGCACGGTCAGCAGTGTGCCGTCGTCGCGGCGGGTGTGCCAGCGGCCGCCGAGCATCCACAGGGCACCGCCGAAGTCGGCGTCCATCGGGCACAACGCCACCGGTTCGGGGTCGTCGATGCCGACCCGGTAGAGATTCCACCAGCCGCTGCGGTCGCTGATCGTGTACAGCTCGGTGGGCCCGACCCATTCGGGTTGCAGCACCGATTCCTCGGTACCGCCGAGAAGTGTCCGCACTTTTCCGGTGACGCGGCCGCCCTCGACGGCCACGACCCTGAGCTCGGTGCCGTCCCACGGCATCTGGGGGTGGTCCCATGCGATCCAGGCGAGGTGTCTGCGGTCCGGAGACAGCCGCGGATTGGCCAGGAAGTCCGAGCCGGCGACGACGGACCGCACCCGATGCGGGTCGTCGGCCGCCGACCCGTCCAGCGGGACGACGCAGATGTCGCGGGAGACGCCGCCCTCGGTGTCGTGCGTTTCGCGGACCGCCCACACCTCGCCGTCGACGACCGACAGGTCGCCGTACCGCAGCGAGCAGGTTTGCGGCGGTTCCGGTGTCAGCGGCGCCGGTGTCCCGCCTTCCAGCAGGTACAGGCGCTGGTCGCTGAATTCGGCGAACACGAGGCGGCCGGCGTCGGTGACGGTCCAGGCGCCGCCGCCGTACTCGTGGACGCGGGTGCGTGCGTTCCACGGCGCGGGCAGGACGTCTTCCGGTTCGCCGTCGAGGCCGAGGCGCCGCACCGCGACCCGCCCGCCTTCGCTGGGCCGCAGTTCCGACCACCACACGTCGTCGCCCACGTACCGGCCACCCTCGACGGGGTGGCCGCTGGAGGCGAGGTCCGCCGCCGCGATCGGAGAGGGCCAGGAACCGTAGGGCGCAGAGGTCATCCGCCGAGGATATTCCGCCGCCCGCTACTCCGCAGGCAGCCACGCGCCGTGAAGGCCCGCCGGAACCCGAATCGGTAGCCGCACCTTCCCGATCGGCCCCGACCCGGGGTCGTCGGCGGGCAGCACGAAGAACCAGGACGACATGTCGCTGCGGTCGGTGCCGATCATTCCCCAGTACTCGCGTTCGGCGCCGGGCATGAAGATCGGTTCGCCCACCGACACACTGCCCGGGTCCCAGTGCGTCTCGGTGCCGCGGGCGGTGTCGAAGAACCACAGCGAATCCTGCCGTCCCTGGCTGCGGTCGAGTTTGCCGACCGTCGCCACCGTGCGGTGCCCTCGGGTCAGCTCACGGTCGTCGACCCGCGGGAACTCGACGTCGCGGTCGCACACCACCTCTCGCGTCACCCGTCCACTGCCGGGGTCGACGACGGCGCGGACCAGCGAGCCCATCGACGGCTCCGGGGCCTTCGCGAACCCGCCGGGATACGTCCATTCCACGTAGTCGACGCTCACCCTCCCGTCGGGCAGGTCGAAGGCGTTCGCGAAATGCCACACCCAGTACGCGTCGTGCGTCGTCCACCGCACCGGACCGCCGTCGCGGGGTATCAGCGCGATCCGCGTGCCGTCCTCGGGCCGCCAGTCGAGCACGGACCCGCCGGTCAGCACCGCGGCGATGTCGAAGACCAGCGGGCACAGCATGAGCACGATGTAGTGCTGGGTGAGCGCCATGTCGTGGACCATCAACGGCGTGTCCACGCCCTCGACCGCCGTCGGGGTCCGCGCCACCGAACCGTCGGGGTTCACCACCGACCACGTCAGATACGGGGATTCCAGCATGTAGTTGAACAGCACCATCTGCCCGGTGACCGGGTCGATCTTGGGGTGCGCGGTGCTCCCCACGCCCATGGCGCCGTCGCAGTTGTCCCGCCCCAGCGTGCTCAGGTCGGCAGGCTCGAGGCGGAACGGCAGCGTGGTTTCGGCCATCGCGAGCAGTCGCCCGCCGTGCCGGACGATGTTGATGTCGGGCAGTTCCCGGGACGTGCCCGCCAGGTCGGGTCCCACTTCGTCCTCGGTCGGCGTGTACAGGTCGGTGACCCCGGGCCAGATGACGTGCCCGGCCTTCTCCTCCGCCTGCACCATCGGGGTCCGGACGAAGCGGTTGGTGTACCGGGCGGTGCCGTCGGCCAACTCGATCCGGTGAACCATGCCGTCGCCGTCGAGCGGATACACGTAGGTGCCGATCGGGTCGAACCGCGGATTGGGACCGTTGCGCAGGTAGGTGCCGTGCAGATCGGCGGGCAGTTCGCCGATCACCTCGAGATCCCGGACGTCGACCTCCTCCCGCTGCGGCGCGAACACCCCGACGAGGTGGCTGTGATGCGCGACGTCGACGGGTCCGGGACGACGGGTTACCGGTGCTGACATGGGCGTCCTTCCCTCCGCGCGCGGTGAACACGACCCCCTCTCGAGGGTACGACGGGCTCCTGCGCGGGCGGCGTGTTTCGACGACACGACGACGGTCCGATACCCACCAGTAGAAATCGGGTTGCCCGGGAGTGGGAGAATGACCGTCGTGAGCAACCCAGACCACGGCCACCACCGCATGCCGCATCGCAAGCTGGAGCAGTCCACCAAGCTCCAGAACGTGCTCTACGAGATTCGTGGACCGGTACATGCCCACGCCGCCCGGCTGGAGGCGGAGGGACATCGGATCCTCAAGCTCAACATCGGCAACCCCGCGCCGTTCGGTTTCGACGCGCCCGACGTGATCATGCGCGACATGATCGCCGCGCTCCCGTACGCGCAGGGGTACTCCGAGTCCAAGGGCATCCTGTCGGCACGGCGCGCGATCGTCACCCGCTACGAACTGGTCGCCGGGTTCCCCGAACTCGACGTCGACGACATCTACCTGGGCAACGGCGTGTCCGAGCTCATCACGATGACGATGCAGGCGCTCCTCGACAACGGCGACGAGGTGCTGATCCCCGCGCCGGACTACCCGCTGTGGACGGCGATGACGAGCCTCGCCGGCGGCACCCCGGTGCACTACCTGTGCGACGAGGGCAACGACTGGAACCCCGACATCGCGGACATCGAGTCCAAGATCACCGACAAGACCAAGGCCCTCCTGGTCATCAACCCGAACAATCCGACGGGTGCGGTGTACTCGATGGAGGTGCTGCAGCAGCTCGTCGACCTGGCGCGCAAGCATCAGCTGCTGCTTCTCGCGGACGAGATCTACGACAAGATCCTCTACGACGACGCCAAGCACATCTCGCTCGCGACGCTGGCCCCGGATCTGCTGTGCCTGACGTTCAACGGCCTGTCGAAGGCGTACCGCGTCGCGGGTTACCGGTCCGGCTGGGTGGCCATCACCGGCCCCAAGGAGCACGCCGCGGGTTTCCTCGAGGGTCTCGACCTGCTGGCCTCGACGCGTCTGTGCCCGAACGTGCCCGGTCAGCACGCCATCCAGGTGGCGCTCGGCGGGCACCAGAGCATCGAAGACCTGATCCTGCCGGGTGGCCGGCTGCTCGAGCAGCGTGACGTGGCCTGGGAGCGCCTCAACATGATCCCGGGTGTCTCGTGTGTGAAGCCGAAGGGCGCGCTGTACGCGTTCCCCCGCCTCGACCCGAACGTCTACGAGATCTACGACGACGAGAAGCTGGTCCAGGACCTGCTGCTGCAGGAGAAGATCCTGATGGTGCAGGGCACCGGCTTCAACTGGCCGGACCACGACCACCTCCGGATCGTGACGCTGCCGTGGGCGCGGGATCTCGCTGTCGCCATCGAGCGGTTCGGTAATTTCCTCACCAGCTACAAGCAGTAGGATCGAGACACAGCAAGCGACACGCGCGTCGCTTGCGTGTCTCCTGGGGGAAAAGAATGGTCACCAGCACCCGCGCGCGTTTCGGACAATTCGTCCATCGGCGACGGCGTTTGCTGAACCTCACACAGGACCAGGTCACGGCCGCCGGTGGCCCGTCCGACGCAGCTCAGACGCGCGCCGAGAACGGGACCGGCCCGGATCCGAGCATCGAGACGCTCCGCAAACTGGATGTCGCGCTGCGGTGGGCGCCGGGCAGCGCGGCCCGCACCCTCGACGGCGGTCACCCCACTCCCCTCGAGGCGCTCGACGGGGACGAGCGGGCGCCGTCGTCGCGTCCGCTGACGCTCGGACCGTCGGAGATTCCGCTGGACCTGGACACGATCATCGAGATCCTGGGGCCGCACACCCAGCTCACGAAGCTGAGCGTGGCGCACCCCGAGGTTCCGGGGCTGGTCGAGGCGGCGGGTGAACTGAGCCGTGTGGTCTCGAAGATCACCGGCGCCTACGTGACGCGGTTGCTGGAAGTCAACGGAGGACCCGCCGGACCCCGCCAGCCGCTGGTCGAGTTCGCGTTCGGCCACCTGCTGGAGGAACCGTCGACCGTCACCGACCCCCGCGAACTCGAGGAGGCGCGGTATCGCCGTTTCCTCTACGGCCGGGGGGAGGATCTCGACGCGGCCACCCGGGAGCGTTTCTGGCGTCGATGGGAGGACGCGGTGAAACTCGTCGCCACCGACGATCCTGAACGCAGCGGAGACGCGGAGGTGACCGCATGAACGGGGTGCCGTTGTCGGTGCGGGTCAACCGCCTGTTCTCCCTCGCCCACGATGTCGACGGTCCCGAACCGGGCGAGGACACCGTCGCCGCGGGGGTGTCGCGGATCCTCGGCCGCCCCGTCGCGCCGTCCGAGATCGAGTCGCTGCGCACGAACGATCACGAGCCTCCCGAGCCCGACGTCCTGCGGGCGGTCGCACAGCACTTCCACGCCCCCGAGCAGTACCTCGCGGCCGACGGCTACCACGACTACGACACCCTGGTCCGGTTCAAGATCGCGGTCCGCGAGGCCGGGGTGCGGCACCTGTCGATGCGATCGCTCGACGCGAGCGCGGAGCCGACCACCGCCGAGATGGAATCGCTGATCCCGCTTCTGGAGAATCTGCGGCGGAGCCACGGCCCCTTGCCGATCGCGTCGCCGGACCCCCGTCAGACCTGAGCGGGGACGCGCGCCGACGGGTCCTCGGGTCCGCCGAACTGCGGGAGGCGCCGCGCCCACAGGGCGGCCGCCACACGCTCGCCGTCCGTCCAGTGGTCGGCCAGCTGCGCCAGTTCCCACGGTTCGCCGCCGACGTCGGTCGCGAACCGGTGCGTCGTCCCGCCCGTGCCGTGCGCCGGGTGGCCGGCGCTGCGGGCCAGGCACGCGAGGTGCAGTCGCGCCGCCATGACCACCGGTGGTGCGCTGCCGGTGAGGTCGCCGAGTTCGACCACGACGTGCCGGTCGAGGACCATGATCGCGTCGCGGATCTCGACGCTCATCCGGTCCAGCCGGCCGCGGGCGGACAGCGCCCGGCGATCGGCCGGACGCAGTTCCAGGACCACTTCGGGGACCGCGCCCGTCAGGGTCCGCCACATCGGCTGCAGCCGGCGAGTGACCCGTCGCGACCGCCACCGGTGACCGAGCGCCCGGATCACCGGTCCCGCCGAGATGATCGCGCCCGCCGACACGACGAGCACGCGGATGAACGCCCCCGAGTCGCTGTGCGATTCGGTCAGTGCGTTGTCTTCGCTGACGGCGTTGACCACCCCGGTCGTCATGACGACACCCATGTCGAACACCTCGAACAGCGACAGCGCGATGACGGCGAGAAACACCCGGCGCTCGTGTCCCGGAGTGGCGCTGCGCACGGCTTTCAGTGAGATCCACAGATTGAGCGCGGCGACGGCGAGGATCGGAACGGCATATGTGATGCAGTAGGCCGCGAAGAGCCAGCCGCCCTCGTCCGCGATGGCGACACCCCGCGACCGCGCCGGGGCGCTGAGGGCGATGAGGATCGCCCCCGCGACGAGGCACACCGACAGCGACACGACGTGGATGCGGGGTAGACGCGCCGGGCCGAGCGCCCACGCGGAGAAGAGACTGATCAGCGACGCCGCGGTGAGGATGATGCAGACGTTGCTGAGGGTGTTCGCGAATCCGTACCCGAACCAGAGGTCGAGCCAGTGCTGCGCCAGCGACCGCTGGAGGACCAGGGAGAGCGAGGCGAAGACGAGGGCGGCGTTCATCCGGCGTTCGGCGACCGTCGACCGGACCAGGGCCACGCGCAGGAGGGTCGTCCCCCAGACGACGGCGAGCAGCGGCCAGCTCACGTAGGTGGGCGGTTCGTACACGGCGTCAGAACGTTCCGAGCATCCGCGACACCCGTGCGTCACCGGCGGTGTCGCCGCCCGTCGTCACGCGGCGGCCCGCCATGATGAGGGTGGCGAGCAGTTCCGCCTCGTATTCCTGATCGTTCGAATAGTTGGACCGGCCGAGCATCTTGACCACGCCTGTCGTGTCGACCGACGGCGCGGCCACCGACAGCACCGTCGAGTCGACCGAGGTGTCCCCGATCGTGTCGCGGTCGTGGCCGAGTTCCATGTGCGCCAGTTCGTGGCAGATGATGTGGGTGGCGTGCACGTCCGACATCCCTGTCGCGTAAAGGATCACGTCGTCCTCGGCCCGTGCGAGCCAGAGTCCGGAATGTCCGCCCTGGACCAGGGCGTGCGACACGGGGACCAGGTGGATCGGGCGACCCCGGCGGGCTGCGACACCGCCGATCAGCTGATCCCTGTTCCAGGGCACGGGAATACCCATCTCCGCCACGATCCGGCGAAGATGGTTGCTGGGTCGTCGCGACGGCCGCGAGATTCGCACTGGAACACCTCCGAACGGCCATAATCCTAGGCTGTCGGCGTTCGAGGTCACGACATGTGGGCGATTTCACCTACCCGGTTGACGAATACCCCTCATGTGTCGGTAGATTGGCAACCGGCACCTCGAGTGCCGCGAGCACCTGTCGCCCCTCCCCCCCCTGTGGGCGCCAGGTTGGTGGCGGGGTCAACCCCCCCTGTACCCCGCCACCCAGCTCGGCACTTCTCTCCACGCAGCGGCTCGTCGCCCGCGGAACACACCCCTCGTTCGGAGTTCCGGACCACCCTTGCGTGAAGCTCGGCGTTCGCTGCAGATTAGCTGCTGCGTGCCATGTTCCGATATCTAATCACACCGGCGACATATAAGCGACACGAGAGCAATACACACCGGACAGGTCGGCAACACCGGCACCGCCCGCCACTTCCGTCACAGCGTTCCC
Source organism: Rhodococcus koreensis (assembly GCF_017068375.1). NCBI lineage: Bacteria > Bacillati > Actinomycetota > Actinomycetes > Mycobacteriales > Nocardiaceae > Rhodococcus > Rhodococcus koreensis. Next base: position 6,599,572 of record NZ_CP070609.1, on the reverse strand, counting down.
GGCCTGCTTCCGGCTACCCTGTCGTGCGTGCGGAGACAATCCCCCCAGCAGCCGGCGCGAAGCGGACGATGAGCGAATTCCACGGACACGGCCACGGCCATGGACACGGCCACAGCGACGGACCGGCCCCGATGGGCCCCGTCGCCGCCAAGGTGGTCGTCGGGCTCCTCGTCGCCATCGGTGTCGCGGTACTCATCGGCGCCGTCGCGTTGTGGCCCGGCAAGCCGAGCGTCGACGTCGAGCAGCCGTTCCAGAGCGCCCAGGGCGGTGCCGTCGTCACGGAGTCGGGCACGGTCACGATGCAGAACATCGGCGACTGCGGGAGCCCGTCGGCCGGGCGGGTCTTCACCGGCGCACCGCTGCCCGCGCCCGCCGGCGCCTACGAGTGCCAGCGCAGCATCGTCGACATCGAGTCCGGTCCCAACACCGGCACCCAGACGCTGCTCGAGATCATCCCCGGCCCCGGCCAGCCCGACCTCCGCGTGGGCGAAAACATCCGGCTGTCCCGCCAAACGGATGTGAACGGCACGACGGAATACTCGTTCGAGGACTACGCCCGTGGTCTGCCCGTCACGCTCATCGCTCTCGCATTCGCCGTCGTCGTGATCGCGGTCGCGCGGTGGCGCGGGTTCCGGGCGCTCGTCGGCATCGTCGTCTCGTTCGGTGTGCTCGTCCTGTTCACACTTCCGGCCCTGTTGGACGGGCAACCGGCGATCCCGGTGGCGCTCGTGTCCGGCGCCGTCATCCTGTATGCCGTGCTGTATCTCGCGCACGGTGTTTCCCTGCGCACCAGTTCGGCGTTGCTGGGCACCCTCGCGTCGATGGCCCTGGCGGCGGTCCTCTCCTACGCCACCATCGAGATGACGCGCCTGACCGGGTTGTCCGAGGAGCAGAACACCAACGTTCAGACGTATATCCAGCACGTCAGCATCACCGGCCTGCTGCTGGCCGGCTTCATCATCGGCTCGCTGGGCGTGCTCAACGACGTCACCATCACGCAGGCGGCGTCAGCGTTCGAACTGGCCTCGCTCGACCCGGGCGCGTCGAGACGCCAGATCTTCGGGTCGGCGATGCGCGTCGGCCGCGATCACATCGCCAGCACGGTGTACACCCTCGTCCTCGCGTATGCCGGCGGGGCGCTGCCACTGCTGTTGCTGTTCAGTGTGGCGGGGCGGTCGATCCAGGACGTGCTGCTCAGCGACGCCGTGGCCATCGAGATCGTGCGTTCGGCGGTCGGCGGCATCGCGCTGGCGCTGTCGGTTCCGCTGACGACCGCGATCGCGGTGATGCTGGCGCGCCCGATCGGCGCGGGTCCCAGCGGCAACGTGGCCGCAGTCAGGCCGTCACGGGGCGGCCGTCATTCCAAGTAACGGGTAGTCCGCTAGCTGAAGAGTCCGACCTCCCGGAGGACGATGAAGATGATGGCGATGACCATCAGCGCGTAGACGGTCAGCATCGTCACCTTGGCCGCGTGTTCGCTGGTGGGCGGGAACATCTTCAGGATCGGCTTCGTATACGCCACGAGCCGTCGTGTCTCTGCCGGCGCGGCCGCCGAAGACGGGGGAACGTTGGGAGTGCTGTGGAACTCCGCGGGATTTGCAGTCACTGCACACATCCTCTCTACGCCGGAACCATTCCCATCGTAGGCCCGCGGAGCGGGCCCCGACACCTCGAATCGGCAGGCGGGCCCCCGCGACGTCTAGGTTCCGGGGAACCTGGGGAGTTCGGGCAGCTGGAACGGCGGCAGTTGGATCTGCGGCAGGCCGGGAAATATCGGCGGAGGCGGAGGTGGTGGCGGCGCGGGCTGCGGCTCGGGAATCCGGATCTGCGACGCCGTCTGCACGGGAGCCTCGACGGTCTCGGACGTCGGAGCCGGCGGGGGCGTCGTCGGTGACGGTGTGGCCATTTCGGTGACGACCGGCGGTTCGGTGACGAGTTGCGTGGTCACCGGCTGCGACGACCCCTCGGTGCGCGCCCACAGATTCTTTCCGTATCCGAGACCGAGGCCGATCACCGCCACCACGGCGAGCGCGGTGCCCGCCAGCGTGGCGCCCCGGATCTGGATTTTGGCCACCGGCTGACTCGGCGGCGGCGCCGCGGCGCTCAGCCACGACGGGGTGCTCGACGGCGCACCGCTGCGCGCGACCACTGCACTCGGAGCGTGCCGGGAGACGTGCGCCTCGAAACCGGCTCGAGGTGCGTACTGCGGCGGCGGGAGGACTCGGGCGACCTCGACGGCCGGCGGCACCACCTGCTGGGCGAGCAGCGCAGCACCTTGTGCCGCAACGAGTTCGGGATGGTCGGGAACGATGACGGGCAACCCGAGCCACGACTGCAGCACCGTGCGCACGAGGGGAATGCGCGCACCGCCACCGGTGAGCACCACGGCATCCGGGTTTCGTCCCGACCGCGTGATCACGTCGCGGGCGAGGCGCGCCGACGATTCGACGGTGACACCGATGAGCGAGTCGAAGACGTCGCGCGACAACAGCAGCAGACCGCCCTCGCCGGGCACGGCGACGGCGCCGCCGGTGGAGAGCCGCTCCTTCGCCTCGCGGCAGCGGAGGTCGAGCGCCAGGCTCGCGGCCGCGTCGCGGGGCGCCTCGATGCGGTTGTTCTCCAACTGGTTGGCACGAACCATCCGGTCGAAGACGTCGCCGCTCACCGTGTCGGTGCGGACCGTCTCGACCACCTCACCCGTCGCCCGGTCGACGACGCTCACGGTGAGCCCGGAACTGCCCAGGTCGTAGAACACGAGCGTCGCGTGGTCGCCGAGGGCTCCCGAGACGTCGAGGAATTTCAGCGCGGCCGAGGCCTCGGTGACGAGTTGGTAGTTGGCGAGTTGCTGCCGGGCCATCGCCGCCTGGACGGCACCCGCCTGCGCTTCGTCGCGGTAGGCGACGCCGGTGGCGTGCACCTGCCCGGCGTCGGGTGCCCCGGCGAGGACCACGCCGATCGATTCGGCGGCCAGCTCCTCCGGCAGATCCCGGCCTGCGGCGACGACCTGGGCCCGGAAATCGGGGACGTGCCGGCTTGCGGCGTCGTCACGGTTCACGGAGTCGGGTCGCGCCAAGCGCACAGCGCTCGCACCGACCGACACACCTAGAACCGAACTCATGGGCCGCCTAACTCGACTGTGCACGGGTTCGATCCGGAATCCCCCCACTCCATGGCCCGCAGTCTAGCGAAGCGGTCCGACACGGCAACCGGGCAACCGTTCGGCGGCAGACAACTCAGAAGTTGCTCGCGATGATCACTCCCGGGATGCCCGTGCCCAGCGGCACGAACGCGCACGGCGGCACGACCACGTGGGCGGGATCGAGCGTGTTGAGCACCAGTTGCTGGGAGTACGGGTCGTAGGGCAGGTTGAAATGTCCGGTCTGATCGATCGGGCACAGGTCCTGGACGAGGATGTTGGTGGCACCGGGGTCGTGCAGCGCGACGTTGGTGTACGGCTGGATCACCTCGTCGTAGCGCGTCCCGATCGTGGTGTATTCGGCGCCGGGGACGGTGTCACCGCCGGCATTGAGGGCGGTGAGGAACGGCGATCCCTGCACCTGTTCGGCAAGCGCCTCCGAACCGATCGCTTCGATCAGTTCGGTGCCCCCGGGAACGGACGTCACCGCCGTCGCGATCCCGAAGAACGTTCCCCCGTAGGTGGGCGACGCCAGACCGATCCAGTGGTGCACCTTCGACGCCCCGCCGAGCCTGTTGACGTAGTACCGCGCCACCGTCGCGCCTTGCGAGTGCCCGATCAGGTCGACCTCGCCCGCGCCGGTTGCGGACAGCACGTCGTCGACGAACACCTCGAGTTCGGCGGCCCCCTCGGTCATCGTCTGCATCCCGAAGTGTTCGGTGCCCGGTTTCCGTCCGTAGTTCAGGGCGAACACGCAGTAGCCGGCGGCTTTCAGTTTCGGGCTCAACCCGGCCCAGTTCGAGTAGGCACTGCCGTCGCTTCCGTGCACGAGAATCACGGGACGGGGGTGCGCGGAATCGGGGCGGCACGAGAAGTCGTTGGCACCGGGCGGCGCGGAATGCGGATGCTGCTTCGCGTACGCGATCGCGGTGCCGGCGTCGGATTGCGGAGGCCCCGGCAGGGTCGGGACTTCCGCCGCGTGAGCGGGCGCGGCGCCGAGCAGGCAGATCACGGCAGCGAGGAGTGCGAGTAGGGATCCGTGACGTGCCTTCGACATCGCCCAGCCCTCCGTTGCGATTTGGGCTGACGCTACCGTTCGCCGATGCCGCCGGCAGTGGAGATCGTCAAACCCGTTATCGCAGGGGCCGCCAGGTCACGGGTCGCTATCCCCTGCCGAGCCCCCGATAGACCCACCCGGCCGTGCGCCAATCCTCGGCGTCGAGGCAGTTGCGGCCGTCGACCATCACCCGGGCACGCACCACACCGTTCAGATCCTCCGGTTTCAGGGCGGCGAACTCCGCCCACTCGGTGAGGAGCAGCACCGCGTCCGCGTTGTCGCACGCCTCGACCGCCGACGTCGCGTAGTTCAGCGTCGGGAACAGCCTGCGGGAGTTGTCGAGGGCCTTCGGGTCGTAGACGCTGACGACGGCCCCGTGCAACTGCATCATTCCCGCGACGTTGAGTGCCGGGGAGTCGCGGACGTCGTCGGATTCCGGTTTGAACGCCGCGCCGAGGACGGCCACGTTGGCGCCGAGCAGCGACCCTCCGCACGCCTGCGCCGCCAACTCCACCATCCGGGTGCGCCGGCGCATGTTGATGCTGTCGACCTCCCGCAAGAAGTGCAGTGCCTGGTTCGCACCGAGCTCACCGGCCCGGGCCATGAACGCGCGGATGTCCTTGGGCAGGCAGCCGCCGCCGAAGCCGAGACCGGCGTTGAGGAACCGGCGGCCGATCCGCGCGTCGTAGCCGAGGGCGTCGGCGAGTTGGGTGACGTCGGCGCCGGTGGCCTCGCACACCTCGGAGATGGCGTTGATGAACGAGATCTTGGTGGCAAGGAACGCGTTGGCCGAGACCTTGACCAGTTCCGCGGTGGCGAGGTCGGTGACCAGGAAGGGAATGTCCTCGCCGAGCAGCCGGGCGTACAGTTCACGCAACTCGGCCTCCGCGCGTCCGGGGCGCAGGCGGTCCACTCCCAGCACCATCCGATCGGGGTGCAGGGTGTCCTCGACGGCGAAGCCCTCCCGCAGGAACTCCGGGTTCCACGCCACCTCCACGGCGTCACCCGCCGGCGCGAGCGCGCGGGCCCGCGCACCCAGATCGGCCGCCGTCCCGACGGGAACGGTCGACTTGCCGACGATGACGGCGGGGCGATCGAGCATCGGCGCGAGGGTGTCGATCACCGAATGCACGTGCCGCAGGTCCGCGCCGTACTCCCCCTTCTTCTGCGGGGTGCCGACGCCGAGGAAGTGGAGGTCCGCGAACTCCGCGGCCTCGCGGTACGACGTGGTGAAGTGCAGTCGGCCGGCGTCGATGTTCCGGCGCAGGACATCCGCGAGCCCCGGCTCGTAGAACGGCACCTCTCCGGAGGAGAGTTTCGCCACTTTTCCGGGGTCGATGTCGACGCCCAGGACGTCGTGACCCAGCTCCGCCATGCAGGCGGCGTGGGTGGCTCCCAGGTATCCGGTTCCAAACACGGTGCAGCGCATGCACCCTTGATAACCAGTGCAGGTGAGCGCGATATTTACCCGGCAGATGTTCGAAGCCAACAGTGCGTGTACGGACGGTGCGGGGCGAGACCCTATGCTTCGCCCATGCATGTTCTCTTCGTCTGCACCGGAAACGTCTGTCGCTCCCCAACGGCCGAGCGCCTCGCAGTGGCATACGCCGAGGAGCTCGGGATCACCGACCTGACCGCCGAAAGTGCAGGTACACGCGCTGCCGTCGGACGCCCGATGGAACCGACGGCCGCGCAAGTCCTGGAAGGGCTCGGCGGTAATCCGGCCGAGTTCACCGCGCGAATGCTCACCGCCGAACTCGCGGTGGACGCCGACCTGGTGCTGACGATGACCGAACGTCAGCGCGAGAAGGTGCTGGCGCTGGCTCCCGAGCAGCTGAAGAAGACGTTCACCCTGAAGGAGGCCGCCCGCCTCGCCGAGGCAGCGGACGCGAAGTCGGTGGCCGACCTGGCTGCGGCGCGTCCCAGACACAAGGCCGACGACACTCCAGAGGACGTGCCGGACCCGATGGGGAAGGACGAGGACACGTTCCTGACCATCGGGTCCGAGATCGCCGATCTACTGGGTGTGATCTCGCGGAGCATCCGTCTCTGACCAGGGTTCCTGGTCGTCACGGTAGCGACGGGTGCGCCTCGGTGTGGGAGGCACCGGTGCGCCCGACTGCTGCTCGTTGCCGTAGTGGTCGGGCCCCGAGTACCACTGCTGGCCCTGGTCGCCGTGGTAGGCGCCCTGGTAGGCGGGGGCACCCTGGTAGACGGGAGCTTCCTGCGGATCTCCCCCGTACGGCTGCTGCGGGTACTCCTCGCGAACGTACTGGGCCTGTTGCTGTGGCACCGGCTGCTGGGGTGTCTGCTGCTGCACGGCGGGCTGCGCGGGGGCGGCCTGCTGCATCTGCGGCAGCGACTTGTCGGTCTCGTAGTAGTACTTGTACTCGTAGACCCCGCGACCGCGGCTCGGCGTCATCGTGATGATCGTCCCGAGGATGGTCGCCCCGACGCTGTGCAGGTTGCCCACCGCCCGCGACAGCTGGTCCCGCTTGGTTTCGGCGTGCCGGGCGATGACCAGGGCGCCGTCCGACATCGCGGTGAGCACGGTCGCGTCGGTGACCGGCAGCAGCGGCGACGCGTCGACGATCACGTAGTCGAATCGTCCGCGGAGGTCGGCCAGCACCTGGCGGGCCGTCTCCGTTCCGAGCAGCTCACTCGGGTTCGGCGGGATCGGCCCGGACGCCAGGACGGTGAGACCCGAGTACTGGGTCGGCTGGAGCACGGCGTCGAGGTCGGCCTTGCCTGCCAGGACGCTGCTGAGTCCGACGGAGCCGACGACGCCGAGGTACTTCGATACCCGCGGCTTCCGGAGGTCGCCCTCGACGAGGCACACGTTCTGGCCGCCCTCCGCCAGCACGAGCGCGATGTTGATCGCGGTGGTGGTCTTGCCCTCGGTGGGCAGCGAACTGGTGACCACGATGACACGCGGCGGGTTGTCGACCTCGAGGAACTGCAGGTTGGTGCGGAGTTCGCGGTAGGCCTCCGCGCTCGAGGAATTGCCCTCGGCGAAGTTGATGGCCTGCTGCGTCTGCCGCTCCTTGTCGAACGGGATGGTGCCGATCAGCGCCGAACCGGCCAGTTCCTCGACGGTGCGCCGATCCTTGACCGTGTTGTCGAGGCGATCACGCAGGACGGCGAAGGCGATGCCGAGCAGCAGCCCGACCGCCGCGCCCAGCGCGAGGTTGCGCAGCGTCTTGGGCGAGACGGGAGTCGACGGAGTCTGCGCCTGCTGTTCGACGACGACGCGGGCGGCGGGTGCGCCACCCTTCTCCGGGGTCTCGAGTTCCCGGGCCATGACGACGAACTCGTCGGACAGGGCATTGGCGATGTCGCGGGCGCGTTCCGGCGACGGATCCTGCACCTTGACGTCGATGAGCACGGTGTCCGGCGCGGAGCTGGCCTTCACCTGTGAGGCGAGCGCCGCCGCCGTGCCGCCCAGATCGAGCTTGTCGATCGTCCGCTGCGCGAGGGTCTCGCCGGTGAGCAGTTTGGTGTAGGACGTCACCCGCTGCTGCGAGAACAGGTTGCCCTGGTAGACCTCGTTCACCGACGATCCGGCGGACGTCGAGACGAACAACCGGGTCGACGCCTCGTAGATCGGAGTGGTCAGCAACGACGCTCCGAGCGCACCGAGAATCGCGACCACGGTCGTGATCGCGATGATTTTCCAACGTGACTGCAGAATTCGCAGGTAGTCCTGAATTTCCATTATCGAGTCTCTTCCAATTGCGTCGCGCTCAGCGGCGCGATCGAGCTGTCATTCACATCGTTCTGACCCGACTGAATCGCTACATCGTAGTGATGAGGTCCACTGTCGGCGTCACGTGCCGTCACGGTCCGCCGTGGTCCCCCGATCTCCGAAGCAGTCGGCCGATCTCGGCGAGCGGGCCCGGGTCTGCCATCTCGGAGTGGGTGGTGTCGATGTGGTGTGCGATGACGACGCCGTCGGCGTACTCGCGCCAGGCGTCGACGACGTCGGGGTGCCGGTCCAGGTCCCGGGCGGCGACGAACAGCTGGACATCGCCGTCGAACCGCCGGGGGCTGTGGGCCGACGCGATCAGCTCGAGCCGCTCGATCACGGCCCGGATCTCGCGCAGCCGGTCGGCGCTCACGTACGCGCCGAACTGCGCGATCAGTTCGTCCTCGCTCAGGGTTTCCGGTTCGGGTGGCTGATGTTGCGGCAGAAGCGTGTCGAGGAGTGCCGGCGCGGCTACCTCGTGGCCGGCGTCGCGGAGCTGGACGGCCATCTCGTGGGCGATGGTTCCGCCGAGCGACCACCCCAGCAGGTGGTAGGGGCCCGCCGGCTGGACGGACCGGATCGCGTCGACGTACCGCGCGGCCAGCTCGGACAGCGTCTCGGGCAGGTCCGGCATTCCGGTCGCCTGAATGCCGTACAGCGGGCGGTCACCGACGTGATCGGCGAGACCGCCGAAGCACCAGGCCAATCCGCTGAGCGGGTGCACGCAGAACAGCGGCGCTCCCGCATCGGCGGGGCGGAGTTCCACCACGGTGCCGAAGAAGCTCTCGGGCCGTGCACCGTCGTCGATCCGGGCGGCGAGGCGCTGCGCCGTGGGGTCGGTGAAGACCCATTCGATGGGGACGTCGCGGTCCAGCCGGCGGCGCAGTTCCGTCGCCACCGACGCCGCCCCCATCGATGTGCCGCCGAGAGCGAAGAAGGCTTCGTCGGCGGGGACGTCTGCGATGCCCAGGACGTCCGCGAACACGGCGGTGATCGTCTCTTCGAGTTCGCCTGCCGGCAAAGCGGATTCGACGATCTCGATCGTCGGTGCCGGCAGTGCGGCGCGGTCGAGTTTGCCGGACGGCAGCAGCGGCATCGTGTCGACGACCGTCACCGACGCGGGGACCAGGTGCCGCGGCAGCCTGCCGCGCGCGAAGTCGAACACGGATCGCGGCGTCAGTCCCGCGGCGCCCACGACGTACGACGCCAGCACGGTGTCCGTCGGTGTCGGCACCGGGATCGTCACGGCAACTTCGATTTCGGGGTGCCCGGCGAGCACGGCATCGACCTCGGCGGGTTCGACGCGGATTCCGCGGATCTTCACCTGCGAATCGCTGCGGCCCAGGTACTCGAGTCGGCCGCCCGGGTCACGCCGCACCACGTCGCCGGTGCGGTACAGCCGCTCCCCTGGCTTCCCGTAGGGATGTGCCACGAATTGTCCTGCGGTGAGGTCACTTCGGCCCAGGTAGCCGCGGGCGATGCCACTGCCCGCCAGATACAGTTCGCCCGTCACGCCGTCGGGCACGGGATGCAGACGCATGTCGAGGACGAACGCGGCGTCGCCGTCCAGGGCGCTTCCGATGGTGATCGGCAGTCCGGGTTCGAGGGGGCCCGCGACGCACGCGTCGACGGTGAACTCGGTCGGACCGTAGGCGTTGAACAGCCGGTGCCGCCGCGACCACCGGTCGGCGAGGTCCGCGGGCAGTGCCTCTCCCCCGACGACGACCGTCGACGGTGCGAGGCTGTGCGGGTCGAGGGAGGCCAGCACGGTCGGTGTGAGGGTGAAGTGGGTGATGTTCTGTGCCACCAGGAACTGAGCCAATTCCTCACCGGCATAGCTGAAGGCGGGTGCAGCCACGAGGGCGCTGCCCAGCGACACCGCCCAGAGCATTTCGAACACCGCAACGTCGAAGGTCGGGGAGGTCGACTGCAGCACCCGGCCGTCGTCGCCGCCCGCCGCGTCCGACGTGTAGGCGGGGGTGGCGAGGAGGGTCGTCAGTCCGCGGTGCGTGACGACGACGCCCTTCGGCCGGCCCGTGGAACCCGACGTGTAGATCACATACGCCGCGTTGTCCACATCGGGTGCCGCCGGATCCGCGTCACCGGAGGGCCGCTCCTCCAGGCACAACCAGTCGACCGATCGCGGCAGATCCCCGACGCCACCGACCGTCAAACCGAGCACCGCGCGCGAGTCCGTTAGCATCCAGTCGAGCCGCTCCGCGGGATGGGTGGGATCCAGCGACACCCACGCCGCACCGGCCTTGGTCACCGACCACACCGCCAGGAGCCAGTGCCGGCCGCGGGGTGTCGCCACGGCGACGACGTCCTCCGGGCCGACGCCGCGGGACGCGAGTGCGCGGGCCCAGCGGTCCGATTCTTCGTCGAGTTCGCGGTAACTCCACCGGGTGTCACCGTCGACCACCGCGACGGCGGACGGGGTGGCGCCAGCACGGGTGGCAAGGATGCCGCCGAGCGTCCGCGGCGGGGCCACCGGCCGCGGGCCCTGCACGAGTTGTGCGCGTTCGGTGTCGTCGAGGATGTCGAGGTCGCCGACGGCCGCCGACGGGGTGGTCAGGGCGGCCTCGAGGACGACGGCGAACCGGCTCAGGAGCGTGAGCGCCGTCTGCCGGTCGAACAGGTCGGTGGCGTAGTCGAGTCGCACCGTCATGTTCTCGGCCGCGTCGGTCACGTCCCACACGAGGTCGAATTCCGTGGCCTGCGTCTCGGGGTGGTATTCGTCGGTGCCGACGAAAAGTTCAGGGAAGTCGACGGCCCGCTGGTACGTCAGCATCACCTGGAACAGCGGGTTGTGTGCCGCGGATCGGGGTGGGGCGAGGTGTGTCACGACGTCGTCGAACGGGACGTCGGCGTGCGCGAGCGCGTCGAGGTCGACGGCGCGGACGTCGGCGAGGAAATCCTGGAACGGTTGCGCCGGCGAGACCGCGGTGCGCAGTGCCACGGTGCCGACGAACATGCCGACCACGGCGTCGAGCACCGGATCGGGACGGCCGCCGACCGCCGTGCCCACCACGACGTCGGACTGTCCGCTCACGCGGGCCAGTAGCACCGCGAGGGCGGCGTGGAGCACCATGAACACGGTCGTTCCGCGGCTGCGTGACAGTGCGACCACCCGCTCCCGCAGGTCGTCGTCGAGCGTCCATTCCACACTGGCCCCAACGTGGCTGGGGAGTTCCGGTCGGGGGCGATCGGTCGGCAGCGGGAGCGGCCCCGACACACCGGAGAGCACCTGCGCCCAATGCTGGAGCTGGGCGCGAGCCGCGCTGCCGGGATCGGCGGCGGTCCCGAGCAGTTCGCGCATCCAGATCGCGTAGTCGGCGTAATCCACGACCAGCGGCGCCCACTGCGGGGCCGACCCGTCCGCGCGGCACCGGTAGGCGGTGTCGAGGTCGGTGAGCAGCGGTCCCATCGAACCGCCGTCCAGCGCAATGTGGTGGACCACGACGCCGAGCATGAAGCCGCCGCCCTCGGTGCGCCACAGCTTCACCCGCACCGGGGTCTCGGTGGTGAGGTCGAACGGCCGGGCGCTCCACGTGTCGACGGCGAAGTCCGCTTCCGCGCCGAGGTCCTCGGTCACGGACTCGACGGGCATCACCAGCTGATACGGACCTTCGGCGTCGACGGGGAAGACGGTCCGCAGCATCGAATGCCGCTCCAGCACGTCCCGCATCGCCAGCCGGAGGGCGTCGACGTCGACGTCACTGCCGACCCGGGTGACGAACACCATGTTGTGCAGGGCGGTGTCGGGGTTGACCCGGCTGAGCAGCCAGAGGCGTTGCTGCGCGGGCGACAGCGGCACTCGCGCCCCGCTCGGGCGGGGACCGAGCACCGGCCGCATCGCGCCCGACGCGGGGGCGTCCAACCACCGGGCGAGCGACACGGGGGTCGGGTTCTCGAACAGCACCCGCACGGGCACGTCGACGCCGAACGTCGCGGACAGTCGGGCCGTCACCGCCGTCGCAGTCAGGGAATCGCCGCCCGCGTCGAAGAAGTTGTGTCCGGCGCCTATCCGGGCGGAGCCGAGCACGTCGGCGAACACGCCGGCCACCATCTCCTCGGCCGCGGTGCGTGGGGGTGCCGCGACGACGTCGTCGCCCCGGGCCTCCAACGCGGCGACGTCGAGCTTGCCGTTGGCGGTGAGAGGCAGCGTGTCCATCGTGACGATGCGTGGCGGCACCAGATACGAGGGCAGTCGGCCCGTCAGCTTCTGTCGCAGAGTCGCGGAGTCGAGGTCCGTGCCGGCGACGAAGGCGACGAGGTCGTGTCGCTGCACCGACACGGCTGCCTGCTCGACACCGTCCAGCTCCAGCAGGGCCGCCTCGACTTGCGCCGGTTCGATGCGCATGCCGCGCACCTTGACCTGGCGGTCGGCCCGGCCGATGAAGGTGAGGTGGCCGTCCGCCCGTCGGTGCACCAGGTCGCCGGTGCGGTACATGCGGGCGCCGTCCGACGCCGCGACGAACCGTTCCGCCGTCCGGTCGGGTGCGCCGAGGTAGCCCTGGGCGAGTCCGGGTCCGGCGAGGTAGAGCTCACCGACACCGCCGACGGGGACCGCGCGCAGCCGCGTGTCGAGCACGACCGCCGTGGTCCCGGGGATCGGGGCGCCGATCGTCACCGTGCCGGTCGCGGATCCGGGCTCGAATTCGGTCAGCGTCGCGACCACCGTCGACTCGGTCGGACCGTAGGCGTTGAGCAGAAGCCTTCCAGCACTCCACGTTCCGGCCAGTTCGGGGCTCAGGGCCTCGCCTCCGACCCCCACGACCCGCACCGACTCGAGCCCGTGCGGATCGAGCGTCGCGAGGACGGACGGCGTGGAGAGGTAGTGCGTGACCCGCTGCTCGACCAGCAGCCGATGCAGTTCGGCGCCGGCGAAGACGTCGGCGGGGGCCACCACCAGGCAGGCGCCCGAGCCGAACGCGAGCAGCATCTCCAGCAGCGCCGCGTCGAAGGCGGGGTTGTAGCCGTGCAGCACACGGTCGTCGGGGCCCACCCGGTACCGGCGCACCACCTCGGCGGTGAGCGGGCCAAGTCCGCGGTGGGTGACGGCGACGGCCTTGGGCGCACCCGTGGACCCGGAGGTGTGGATCACGTACGCCACGTCCCGTGCGCACTTCTGGTAACCCTGGCGACCAAAACCGCTCACGGGGCTGAATGCCGCACCGGTCTTGGCGATCGCCCAGAGTTCGATCACGAAGTCCGACGACCGCGGCAGGTCGATCGGAACCACCTCGCCCGGTGCGACGCCCAGCGCGGTGAGCTTGCGCGCCCGCACATCGGAACGCTCGTCCAGTTCGCGGTAGGTCAGCGTGACATCGCCGTCGGTGAGCGCGGCGCTGTCGGGGTACGCGGCGGCGGTGGCCGTCAGGATCTCGGCCAGGGTCCGTTCACCGGCGGGCTGCGCACCGACGAGGGGCTCGGCTGCGGTCAGCGCGACGTCGCCCACGGGCACGTCGGGGTCGGCGCAGATCGCCTGGAGTACCCGTCCGAGGGCGGTCGCCACGGCGTCGACGGTCGCGTGGTCGAAGACGTCGGCCGAGTACACGGCGGCGCCGCGCATCCCCGTAGGGACATCACCGTCGGAGGTCTCGGTGAAGGTCAGGTGGAGGTCGAATTTCGCTGTTCCGGTGTCGAATTCCTGCGCCGTCACCGTCATGCCCGCCGCCTCGAGGGTGGGGATCTGCAGATTCTGCAGGGCCAGGGCCACCTGCGGGGTCCGCCCGCCGAGCAGTCCGGCCACCACCTCGAACGGCACATCCGCGTGCTCGAAGGCGTCGACGTCGAAGTCCCGGACCTGTGCGAGGAGTCCGGTGAACGGCATGTCCGGCAGTACCTGCGCCCGCAGCGCGAGGGTGTTCACGAACATGCCCACCAGAGAGTCGAGTGCGCGTTCCCCACGGCCCGCGACGGCCGTGGCGACGACGATGTCGGTCCGGGCGCCGAGCCTGGACAGCACCACGGACAGTGCCGCGTGCAGGACCATGAACGGTGTCGCGTGGTGCTGCGCCGCCAACTGGTGCACGGCCTGCCGCACGTCCGCCGACACGTCGAATTCGACGACGCCGGCGCGTGTCGAACCAGGCGCCGACCGGTCCGGTGTCAGTGGCGCCGTGCTGTCGACGCCGTCCAGCGCCCGGCGCCAGTGCTCGACGCGGCGCTGCCCGTATTCGCCGTCCAGCAGGTCCCGCTCCCACACGGCGTAGTCGGCGTACTGCAGCGGCAGCGGGTTCTCCTGCGGGGCGATCCCGGCGGTGTGCGCGGCGTAGGCACTGAGCACGTCGGCGACGAGCGGGGTCAGCGACCATCCGTCGGCGGCGATGTGGTGGATGTTCACGGCCAGCACGTGGCACTGCGGGTGCAGACGCAACAGCGCGACGCGGATGGGCCGGTCCTCGGTGAGGTCGAATCCGCGGGCGGCGAACTGCTCCATGAACTCGTCGGGATCGCGCACGTCGACCGGCGTCAGGTCGAGCGGCGCCGGGTCGAGGATCTCCTGATGGGGGTGGCCGTCGACGGGGTACCGGGTCCGCAACGTCTCGTGCCGCCGGATCACGTCCTCGAACGCCGCGGTCAGCGCGGCGACGTCGAGTGCGCCCTCCAACCGCACGGTGGCGGGCAGGTTGTACGTCGGCGACCCGGGATCGGTGCGGTTCAGCACCCACATGCGGTACTGGCTGCGGGACAATGGAATGCGGTCCGGTCGGGGCCGTGCGACGAGTGCGGGACGCAGGTCGGTCTCGGGGACCGCGTCGTCGAGGGCTTCGGCCAGTTCGGCGACGGTGGGGTGCGCGAACAGGGTTCGCAGCGGCACGAGGTGTCCCATGGAGTCGGTGAGCCGTGCCGTCAACTGGGTGGCGAGGAGGGAGTTGCCGCCCGCGTCGAAGAAGTGCGTTCCGCGGCCCACGTTCTCGTGTCCGAGGACGTCGGCGAACACGCGGGCCACGGCGCGCTCGGTGTCGGTGTGCGGCGGTTCGTTCTCGGCGATCGCCAGTTCCGGCATCGGCAGCGACCGCAGGTCGAGTTTGCCGTTCACGGTGGGCGGCGCGGCGTCGAGCACCACCACCGCGGTCGGAACCAGGTAGGCCGGCAGCGATTCGGCGAGGCGGCGTCGCAGATCGTGGGTGTCGAGGTGGCCGTTCGGCAGCACGTAGGACACCAGCATCTCGGTGCCGGCGCCGGTGGTGCGCACGACGGTGGCCGCGAAGTCGACGTCGGCGAGCCGCGCGATGACGGTGTCGATTTCGGCCGGTTCGATGCGCACTCCCCGCATCTTGATCTGGGAGTCGTTGCGCCCGAGGTACTCGAGTTCGTGGGCGGCGGCGGTCTTCCGCCAGCGCACCAGGTCGCCGGTGCGGTACAGGCGTGTGCCGCCTTCGGCCGCGACGAACCGCTCCGCCGTCTGCCCCGGCTGGTCCGTGTATCCGCGGGCGAGCGCGCCGCCTGCCAGATACAGCTCCCCGGGCACGCCGGGGGGTACCGGGCGGAGGCGGTCGTCGAGCACTATCGCGGACACACCGTGCACGGGAGCGCCGATCGAGACGGGCTCCCCCACACCGAGTGGCCCGGTGCTGAATGCGTACATGGTGGTTTCGGCGGGACCGTACGCGTTGTACAGGCGACGCCCGGCCCAGCGGTGCACCAACTCGCTACCGAGCCGCTCACCACCGACCATCAGTACCTGCAGGCTCGGAAGGTCCCGTTCGCCGAGGGTGGCGAGGATCGTCGGGGTCATGCAGGCGTGCGTGATGCGGTCGCGTTCCATCAGGTCGGCGAGCGGCGGGCCGGCGTATTCGGCGTCCGACGCGATCACCAGCGTGGCGCCCGACGCCCCGGCTACCAGGACCTCGAGCAGTGTCATGTCGAATCCGGGCGCACCGCGGTGCAGCATCCGGGAGCCGGGGCCCGCCGCATACCGCTCGCGCAGGTCGGCGTCGAGTGCGGCCAGACCGCCGTGGGTCACGACGGCGCCCTTGGGTGTGCCCGTCGTTCCCGAGGTGTAGACGACGTACGCCACCTCGGACGTGAGCGGCAAAGCGTGCTCCGGCACACTTTCCCACTCACGTGGGGTGAACGGGGTGCGCGCGGGGTCGAACAGCACGGGAGCCGCACCGATCTTCGCGATGGCCCACAGCCGCACCACCGCGTCCACCGACCGCGGCTCGGCCCACGGAACCAGGCTTCCGCGGCCCACCCCGCTCTCGCCGAATTCGCGGGCGAGAGTGTCGGATCTCGTGTCCAATTCGCGGTAGGTGAGTTCGACGCCCCCACCCGACACCGCGACAGCGCCTGGCGCGAGGACGGCGCCGCGGGTCAGAATCTCACGCAGCGTCGACGACGCGGGGGCTGCGGGACCGACCGCGGGCACCAGGGCGGCGCGTTCCGCGGCCTCGAAGAGGTCGATGTCGCCCACCGGCAGCAGCGGGTCTGCACTGACGGCCTCGAGGAACCGCACCAGCCGCGACGCGAACTGCTCGATCGTCGAGTGCTCGTACAGGTCTGCGTCATAACCGAAGTCGAGGTGCAGGCGCCCGCCGGGACCGGACTCGGTGACGGTCAGTTGCAGGTCGAAATTGGCCCGGTCGACGACGTCGCCGACGGGTGTCACCGTCAGCCCTGGGAGCGCCACCTGGCCCAGCCGGCTGCGCTGCATCGACAACGCGACCTGGAACAGTGGGTGGTGGGACATCGACCGCGCCGGATTCAGTAGCTCGACCAGAGCCTCGAACGGCATGTCGGCGTGCGTGTAGGCGGCGATGTCCCGTTCGTGGACGTGAGCGAGCAGTTCCGCGAACGTGGCCGTCGGGTCCACCGCGGTGCGCAGCACCAGGGTGCCGGCGAACATTCCCACCATGTCGTCGAGTTGCGGATCGGTGCGACCGGCGACGGCGGTCCCGATGGGGACGTCACGGCTGCCGCTGTATCGCGAGAGGACGGCGGCAAGTGCGGCGTGCAGCACCATGAACGTGGTGGCCCGGCCGCCGCGCGCCAGCGTGTGCACCGCGTCGTGCAGTTGTTCGCCCAGTTCGACGCCGACGGTGCCGGCGTGACCGGACGCCGCCGCCGGGCGCGGATGGTCGGTGGGCAGGGTGACCTGCTCGGGCAGGTCGGCGAGGGTGTCGAGCCAGTACCGCTGCAGGGTGTCGGCGGACTCGTCGTCGAGAACCGCCCGTTGCCACACGCTGTAGTCGCTGTACTGCACGGGCAGCGGGAGCCACTCGGGGCTGCCTCCCCCGAGGCGGGCCTGGTACGCCGTCATCGTGTCGCGGATCAGCGGGGTGAGTGACCACGCGTCGGCGGCGATGTGGTGCACCACGAGGGCGAACACGTGCGCGTCGGGTCCGACGCGATACAGCCGCGACCGGATCGGTGCGTCGACGGACACGTCGAATCCGCTGTCGACGAACGCGCGCAGGTGCGCGTCGACGGCGTCCCCGGGCAGCGCGATCGGCGTCAGATCCAGCGGGACGTTCGCGGCGTCGAGGACGACCTGGTGCACGCCGTCGGCATCGGACGGGTACACGGTGCGCAGAGTGCGGTGCCGCTCGAGCAGGTCGTGTGCGGCGGACGCCAGCGCGTGCACATCCAGTTCGCCGTCGAGGCGGACGATGAGCGGGAGGTTGTATCCCGAAGCACCGGTGTCGAATTGGTTGACGAACCACATGCGCTGTTGCGCCGGCGACAGCGGAACGCGGCCGTCGTGCGAAGCCGGCCGCAGCGGGACACGTCGACGCCCGGCACCGGACCGCTCCTCGATCCGGGCGGCCAACTCGGCGACCGTCGGGGCTTCGAAGACGTCCTTCACCGTCACGTCGATGTCGAAGACGGCACTGACGCGTGCGGACACCCGGGTGGCGAGCAGCGAATTGCCGCCGAGGTCGAAGAAGTTGTGCCGCGTCCCCACCTCGGCACCGCCGAGCACCTCGGCGAACACATCCGCGACCACGTCCTCGATGGGTGTGTGGGTGCCCTGCCCCTCCGCGGTCACGACACCCGGATCGGGCAGCGCGTCGCGGTCGATCTTGCCGTTGACGGTCAACGGAATTGCCGTGACCTGCACCAGTGCGCCGGGCACCATGTGATCGGGCAGGACCGTCCGCAGGTGCCGGGTCAGGGTGGGCTGATCGGCATCGGTCACTACGTAGCCGACGAGTTGTCGTCCGGCAGTCGTGTCGCGGAGAACCACCACCGCTCGCTCGACGCCGGGATGCCGGAGGAGTGCGGCCTCGATTTCGCCGGGTTCGATCCGGTATCCGCGCAATTCGATCTGAGCGTCGGCCCGTCCCACGTAGTCGAGGCGACCGTCGCCGCGGTAGCGGACTCGATCACCGGATCGGTACATCACCGCGCCCTCGACGAACGGGTTCGCGACGAACCGTTCCGCGGTCAGGCCGGGACGGTGCAGATATCCGGAGGAAACCTGGGCCCCTGCGATGTACAGCTCCCCCACGCCGCCTGGTGGCACCGGCCGCAGCGCGGCGTCGAGCACGTAGGTCTGTACTCCGGGCAGTGCGCGACCGATGGACGCCGACGCGTCGCGGGCCGAGAGGTCGAGTTCTGCCGCGGTGACGTGCACGGTGGTTTCGGTGATGCCGAACATGTTGATCGCCCGCACGCCGGGATGCCGTTCGAGCCACGGCCATACGGGTGTCGGATCGAGTGCTTCGCCGCCGAAGATCAGCAGCCGCACCGCCAGATCCGTATCTCCGTCGACCTCCACCAGCTGGCCGAACGCCGACGGCGTCTGGTTGAGGACGGTGACGCCCTCACGGACCAGCAGTTGCCGGAAGTCGTGCGGCGAACGGGCCAGGAAGTGGTCTACGAGAACCAGCCGGCCACCGGTGGTGAGGGCGCCCCACATCTCCCACACGGAGAAGTCGAAGGCAGGTGAGTGGAACATCGTCCACACATCGTCCGGCCCGAACCCGAACTCGTCCTGCGTATTCGCCAGCAGCGACAGCACATTGGCGTGCGAGACGAGCACGCCCTTCGGCCGCCCGGTCGACCCGGACGTGTAGATCACGTATGCACTTCGTGCCCGTGAGTACTTGTTAACCGCCCGTGGGTAAGAAGTACTCACGGGGGGCGCAGCCGCATCGGCGATCACCGCGACCGGCTTCGCATCGTCCAGCAGGTACTGGATGCGCTCCGCGGGGTACTGCGGGTCGACGGGCAGGTAGGCGCCGCCGGCCCTGACGACCCCGACGATCGCGGCGATCAGATCCGGCGACTGCGGCAGCACGACGGCCACGACGTCGCCGGCGACGACACCCGCCTCGCTCAGCGACGAGGCGACCACAGCGGAGCGCTCGTCGAGATCCGCGTATGTCAGCGACTGGTCCCCGAACGTGACCGCCACCGCGTCGGGGCGTTCGACGGCGCAGTCCATGAACAACTCGTGCAGGAACGCGGCGGCGGGCTCGCGTCCGGGAACGCTCGTCAGGGCGTCGGCCAGTTCCTCAGCGGTGAGAACGTCGATCGCCCCCATCGAAGCGTCGCTCTCGACAGCGGCGAAGGAGCTCAGGAAGTCGACGAACCGCGACAACAGCCGGTCGAGTTCCTCTTCGCCGTAGCGGCCGGGATTCGCTTCGAAGTCGACCCGGACGGTGCACCCGTCCACCGACGGGTAGAGGTTGAGCGACAAGTCGTCGGCCAGACCGGTCGTGAGCACGTTGAACTCGCCCACGAGTTCACCGAGCACGATCTCTCGGTGGAAGTTCATGACGTTGACGGTCGGGCCGAACCCGCGGCGGGACGGTTGTGCGCGGCCTTCCCACATGTCTTCGTGACGGTATCGCTGACGACGCAATGCACCCGTCAGTTCGAGTTGAACCTCCCGGACCAGTTCTTCGATGCTTCCGCCGGGATCGAGGTGAACCCTCAAGGGGACGACGTTCGCCATCATTCCCGTCGAACGTCGGGCGGATGCGCTTGTCCGAGCCGAAACAGGAAGGCTCAGTACCACGTCCGCGGCACCGGCCATTCGTCCTAGATACGCGGCGAACGCGGCAACGATCACGGGCACTTCGGATGAGTTCCACTGGCGCGCCAGTTCCTCGATCCGGCTCGCGACCGCAGCCTCCATGACACGGCTCGCTACCCGTGGCGGAGACGTCGGTCGCGCATGTCGATCCGTGAACCGGACCGGTTCGGGCAGTTCAGCGGTCCGTTCCGCCCAGTACTCGCGGTCGCGGAGGTATCGGCCGGTAGTGCGGTACTCGATCTCTGCGTCGTACAGCGCGCGCAGGCTCATCGCGGTGGACGGCGGCGCCTCGGTTCCGCTGACGAGATGGGTGTAGAGCTCCGCCACACGATTCATCAGCACCATGGCGCCGTACGCGTCCATCACCAGGTGATGAGTGCGGGAGTACCAGTAGTAGTGGTTCTGGCCGAGATGCAACAGGGTTGCGGCGATCAACCGGTCGGTCATCACGTCGAGTGGCCGGCTGTATTCGTCAGTCATCCAGCGGTGTGCCTCGGCGACCGGGTCCGCGTGGTCGCGCATGTCCCGGTAGACGAGCGCATCCTGGATGCTCAGATCGACCACCTGACGGGGCTCACCGGCCACGTCGACCAGGCGGACGAAGGCGGACTCCAACTCGCGACAACCGCGATCGGTGGCCGACACGAGGAGGTCGTAGTCGACCCGTCCACGTACCTCGACGAACTGGGCGATATTGAAGGGCGCGGCCGGGTCGAGTTGCTGAGCGAACCACAGCGCTTGTTGCGCACGCGAAAGCGGAAACGCTCTCACTTCCGCCACCCCGCCCTCACAGGGCGTTGCCACCCATATGTCCCGCCACTCAGCCGTACCTCGAAAGTTATGAGGCAGTGCCTCGACGGGACTTACATCGTGGGCGCCTCGTGGTTCGTTACGTGGGCTAGACAATACTGGGCAAATCATCGCCCCTCCACACGAGGGGGGACTGTGAGCGGTACGTCACGATAATCTCTGCACACCCTCAGACAGGAGCCATGCAGTAATGGACGACAACGTCACGGGCCCGTCGGGTTTCGGCACGTCAGGCCCGGACAATCACGGGTCGGACGGCCGGGCTCAGGCGGCGGACGGAACACCGGTTCGACGTGTCCGTAAACGCCGGACACACCAACCTCGGGTGCGGGCGCATAGGCTCCGGCGGCGCGTGATCGTCGGCGGCTCGGTGGCCGTGGTGGTTGTCGTCGCGTTCGGCGCGTGGCTGGGCTTCACTGCCCGCGAGGCGAAGGCGAACCTCGAGGAGGCGCGTGGTCACGCGCAGATCGCCAAGGACGCCCTGCTCGACGGCGACACCGAGATTGCCCAGCGGTCGGCGGCCGACGCCGACAAGTACGCGTCGCGGGCCTACGACAACACGCACTCGATTCCGTGGAGCATCACCGCCGCCGTCCCGGTTCTCGGTAGCCCGCTAGCAACTTCTCAGCAGATTTCCGAGGTCGTGCGGGGGCTCACCCACGACGTCTTGAGTCCTGCCGTGGACGCCGGAAGCACGCTGGCCCCCGATCAGCTGATCGAGGGCGGTGGCCGCGTCAACGTGCAGTCGTTGCGTGACGCCGTTCCGGTACTGGATCGGACATCCGTTGCCGCGCAGTCACTGTCGGATCAGGCGCAGTCCATCGACGAGGCCACCTACCTCGGCGTGGTGAACGAGGCACGCACGGCGTTGCAGGATCAGACGGCCGAGCTGTCGAAGCTGCTGAGCAACACCGCGATCGCCGCGAAGGTGGTGCCGGCGATGCTCGGCGGGGACGGGCCGCGGAACTACTTCCTCGGATTCCAGACGAACGCCGAAGCTCGTGGAACAGGTGGGCTGCTGGGCGGATTCGGCATCGTTCGCGCCCACGACGGATCGGCGAAGGTCGACACGCTCGCCTCGAACGCGGAGCTGTCGATGGACAAGCAACCCCTCGATCTCGGCCCCGAATTCGAGGCACGGTACGGCCCCAGCCGACCCACCACCGACTTCCGGAACAGCAACCTCAGTTCCCACTTTCCCTACGCCGCGCAGATCTGGAAATCGCTGTGGGCGCAGGAATCCGGCGAACAGGTTGACGGAGCCGTCGCGACCGATCCTGTCGCGCTCAGCTACGTGCTCGGCGCCATCGGCCCGGTCACGATGCCGGACGGTGAGGTGATCACGAAGGACAACGTCGTGGAGCTCACCGAATCGACCGCGTATGTGCGATTCGCGGACGACAACAAGGCCCGTAAGCAGTACCTGCAGACTGTCGCCGCGCGGGTGGTCGACAAGATGACCGGCAAGCTGTCGTCCCCGCAGGCGCTGCTCGACGCGCTGGGCAAGGCGGCCGGCGAGGGGCGTATCGCGGTGTGGAGTGCGGACCCCGCTCTGCAGCAGGTGCTTTCGGGCACGAAGGTAGGCAACGTCGTTCCGGACGACGCGGCGCCGTACGCGGGTGTCGTGGTGAACAACCAGGGCGGAAACAAGCTCGACTACTACCTGTCCCGTGAGATCGAATACGTCGCAGACAGTTGCGTCGACGATACCCGTTCGTCGACCGTCACCGTGCGTCTGACCAACAACACCCCCGCGGGGGAATTCCCCGACTATGTTGCGGGGTTGTTCGAGACGGTCGGTAACGTTCCGAAGGGCACCAACGCCGTCGACCTGTCGTTGCTCGCCACCAGCGGCGCGACCCTCGACAAGGTGACGGTCAACGGCGCTCAGCAGTTCGTCTTCACCGGCACCGAACTCGGTCACCCCGCCTTCAACGTGCGAGCGATGGTTCAACGGGGAAAGACCGCCGAGGTGAAATTCGAGCTCACCGAGCCCTCCGCTCCGGGCGAGGCCCGGGTCCCGGTGCAGCCGTTGGTGGATTCGCCGAACGTCACGGTGAACGTGCCGAACTGCGGCAGCTGATCGTGAGGTACCGCCGCTACTGCGGGTTCGCGTCGGGCGGCGGTATCTGGACGACGTTCTCCGTCTCGACGGACTGCACGCCGGGAACGGACTCGAGGAGGGCATGCTCGTCCTCCCCCACCGCGCC
Source organism: Rhodococcus koreensis (assembly GCF_017068375.1). Classification (NCBI taxonomy): domain Bacteria; kingdom Bacillati; phylum Actinomycetota; class Actinomycetes; order Mycobacteriales; family Nocardiaceae; genus Rhodococcus; species Rhodococcus koreensis. Next base: position 6,576,619 of record NZ_CP070609.1, on the reverse strand, counting down.
GGAAATGATTCCGATCGTGTGCAGTACCTGATCGACACGCATTCCGCGCAGCCGCAGCGCCGCGCCGACCGCCTCGATGTCGTCGAGGTGGTCGGCGTCGACGGTCACGGTGATCGCGATCATGCCGGTGCCTGGATCAGCCCCGACCCGACATCGAGGGACGGCAGCAGGAGTCTGCGGGCCTGTTGCGTGAGGACGGCCCACAGGTCGGGGCCCGTGCGTCCGGTCGCCTCGCACCACAGCGCGGCGATGCCCGCGACGTGTGGGGCGGCCATGCTGGTCCCGCTCTTGGTGCCGTACCGCGTCGGCACGGGGACGGTCGAGAACACGCCCACCCCGGGACCCGCCACATCGATCTGACCGCCGATGACGGGGTTGCTGCGGGCCGAGAAGTTGGCCAGTCCGAGCGCCGAGTCGATCGCTGCGACGGCCATGATCGACGGGCTGTTCGCGGGTGGACCCACGAACCCCATGTTCCCTGCCGCGCGGTTCGCGTTGTTGCCTGCGGCCGCGACAATTAGCGACCCCAATGCCAGTGCCCGGCTGCCCACCGTCTCGTACGCAACGGACACCGCCTCCACGTTCGCGCCGAGGGACATCGAGATGACCTGGCAGCCGTTCACGATCGCCCATTCGATTCCGGCGAGAATTCCCCGGTCGGCTCCGCGTCCCTGATCGGACAACACCTTGCCGACGAAGATGTCTGCCTTGTGGGCCACTCCGTATCGGCGGGTGCCGCTCGGGGACTTGGGGCCGCACGCGGTTCCGACGCAGTGAGTGCCGTGCCCGTGACCGTCCTGCGCGGCGGCACCCGGCACGAACGACTGGGCGGTGATGGCGCGGTTCTCGAAATCCGGATGCGCCAGATCGAAGCCGGTGTCGAGGACGGCGACCTTGACGCCGAAGCCCCCGCACGCCGACGCGCTGACATTGGTGGCATGCAGTCCCCACGTGATGTCCGCGGTGTCGGTGAAGCTTGCCACTTCGGCCTGCACCCGAGGATCGGTGCCGATGGAGAGGGCGTAGTGCATCAGTTCGGGTTCGATGGAGAGCACCGGGCCGTCGCCGGCCTCGGCCGCCCGTAGTGCCGCCAGTTGGTCGGGATCGGCGGTGACCACCGCGATCCCCAGTTCGTCGAACACGACGGCGTCGGCGTCCTGCGTCTCCGACAGGTCCAGCGCGCTGGATTCGAATTCGGTGCTGCGTGCCACGTCGGACAGCCCCGCAACGTCGCGGAGTGTCTGTGCGGCGTCCGTTCGGTTGCCGCCTTCGGTGAAGACGACGACGTGGCTGCCCGTGACTTCGGGTTCGGAGGGGGCGGCGAGTGTGTTGTCGCCGTCGTTGTCGCCGTATGAATTTCCGTGTGATATCACGATGTCGTCCTTGATCGGGGTGAGTCATTCAGGTGAGCGCTGTGGGTCGGTTCGATCGTCGACCGGCGTTCAGAGGGGGCCTTCAGTGTTCGAACACCTCAACGCTCCATCGATTGGTCCCGAATTCCACGAGTGGCGCTCTACCCGACTATTGGGTGGACCGAGCCGGCGGGCAGAGTAGTTCGGCTCACGCCGCCGTCGAGGTGGGGTGATACCAGTCGACGACGACGGACCGCACTCCCACCGATGCGATCATCGTGCGGATGGGGCCGTCGACACACAATTGGCTCTCGACGTGTCGTGCGCTGGAGCAATCACAGATGTTCGGCGTGGCCGTCAGCCCGATCAGGATTTCCGGGGACGCGCTGGAGCGGCCGCCCTCGATGAGGAGCATCTCCTCGTCGACGACGCGAACCGCGACGTCCCGGCCGTCCGCGACGTCTCCGACGACCAGCGCGAGGTAATCGACATCGTCGTCCTCGTCGCGGGCGGCGATCAGACGGGCCGTGCAGGTTCCCAGTGGCACGAGTTCGTCCAGCACCAGATCGGTGGACTCGGATTCGCGGAGTTCGACCCGTCTCGCCGTCCAACTGAAGAAGGGCTCCGGCCGCGCGGTCATGACGTTCTCCTGTAGTTCGACGCAATAACTTTCCGCGATACGCATTCAGCTTGGCCGAAATGTCAGTTAGTCTCGCGAGTAGCGCCCTACTCGAACGCGCGGGACACGCCTCGGGTCGAGAACGAAACCGAACCGGCGCCCGTGCCGGCCTACTCAACCCGTCGACGCTTCCGGAGTATTGCGGCGAAAAGCGACTCCGAGGTTGTATTGCACTGTTTTGCTTCCCAACTCGCGTTCGATCCTCGTCGCGGTGCTGTTTCCGGGGGCGCGAGAATCTAGAATCAGACCTATGGGTCCGGTGTGGCCTCTCGTTCAGCGGCAAGTCGAGTTCGACGCGATCACCGCGTCGCTCACGGCTCGGTCCGGGGGATGCGGTGTCGTCCTCACGGGCGATCCCGGCGTCGGCAAGACCACTCTCGCGCGGTTCGCCACCGAGTCATTGCCTCAAGAGGTGAAATGGGTGGCGGGCACCGAGTCGGCCCGGAGCATTCCGCTGGGTGTGTTCGCCCATCTGGTCGGAACGTCCACCTCCCGGGATCCGGTCGCGTTTCTGTCCGCGGCGCGGCAGGCGCTCCTCGACGACGGTCACAGTCACGACGTGGTGGTCGGCGTGGACGACGCTCATCTCCTCGATCAGCTGTCGGCAACGTTCCTTCACCAGCTCGCCCTCGACAAGGCCGTCCACATCGTCGCCACCGTTCGCAACGGTGAGACCGTCCCCGACGCGATCACGTCGTTGTGGAAGGACGGCCACCTCCTGCGACTCGAGCTGGCGCCGTTCAGCCGGGATCAGAGCATCGAACTGATCGAGTCCGTGCTCGACGGCCCCCTCGAGGGGCTGAGCGCCGACATGATCTGGGAGGCGTCCGGTGGGAACGCGTTGTTCGTCCGGCACCTGGTGGAGGGCGCCCTCGAAGCCGGGACGCTGCGCCGCTCCGGTGGCGTCTGGCAGTTACGGGGACGAGCCGCCATCACGTCCGAACTCGCATCCCTGCTGGAGCACCGGATCGATCAGATACCCCACGACGTGCTGCAGGCGTTGCAGCTTCTCACGTTCTGCGAGCCGCTCGATCTGGACATCCTCGGTCAGCTGGCGGGCGAGGACGCAGTGGAGGAGGCCGAGCGACGCGGCCTCGTCAGGATCATCGAGGACGGACGCCGGCTCGACGTCCGCTACACGCATCCACTATTCGGTGAGGTGATCCGGCGACGGGTGGGGCGCGCGGCGGGGCGGCGACTCCGCGGACAGCTCGTGGAGGCTTTGAGCAGTCGCGCCGTGGTCGGGTCGTCGAATCGGATTCGGCTGGCAGAGTTGGCCCTCGACAGCGATCGATCCGTCGAGCCCGCCCTGCTGGTCGACGCCGCCGAGGATGCCATCGGATTGGCGAATGTACCTCTGGGGGAACGGCTCGCCCGCGCGGCACTCGACCAGACCGGCAGCTTCGAGGCGGCCGACCTCCTGGCCCGAGCACTGCTGTGGCAGGGACACGCCACCGAGGCGGAATCGTTGCTGCGCTCCTTTTCGCCCGACAGCCTCGACCAGGTGCAGCTGGTGCGCTGGGGCACGTCGCGGATCGCGAACCTGTTCTGGGCGAGCGGCGAGTCGGAGAAGGCCGACGAGGTCCTCGCGGTGCTCCGCGCGAAGGTGACTCACCCCAGTCTCGTGCCGATCATCGAGGGAATCGGCTCGGTGTGCGCGGTGTTCGAGAATCGGCCCGAGGAAGCGGCGGCAGCAGCGATGGCGATACTGGCCGCCGATCGGGTGTTGCCGTGGGCGGTCGAGTGGGCATTCTTCGGTGGCGGACTGTCGCTGGCCTTGATGGGACGCGGCGACCGGGTGCCCGAGCTGGCGGCACGCAGCGCGGCGGTGGCCGATCAGATCGACGGGCTTCTGCGGTTCCCGGCCGCACACGGTGAGATCCTCGCGTTGACGCTCACCGGACAGTTCGCCGCGGCACAACGCCGAGCCGAGGAGTACCTCTCGTTGGCGTCGAGCGGCCGATACGTTGCGTGGGGGCTTGCGAACATCCTGGTCGGGACGGTGGAGCTTGCCCGTGGTCGGTTCCACGACGCTGCGGGTCGCCTCGAGCAGGCGATCGCCGCCCTCAACGTGGGCGACACGGCCGACGCCATCTCGTGGAGTTTCCCCGCCTACATCGTCCTCGGTCAGGCATATGCGGAACTCGGTCGCATCCACGAGGCGGACGGGATCATCACCGCTGCGCAGGCCCGGAACGGCCGGCACGTTGCCGTGTTCGGGCCCCAGCTCATGATGTCGCAGGCGTGGCTTGCCGCGGCACGCGGGGAAACCTCCCGGGCCGTTGATCTGTCGCGGTCGGCTGCAGAGTCCGCGTGCACAGCCGGTCAATTCGGCATCGAGGCAGTCGCGCTGCACCTTGCCACCCGGTTCGGTGACACGACAACCGCGACGCGTCTCGCCGAGTTGGCCGACATCTGCGATGGCCAACTTGTCGACATCATTGCCCGACACGCGGCAGCGATCGCGACTGGCGACGGATGCGGTGTGGCATCGGCGGCAGCGGAGTTCGAGACGATCGGCGCCCTGCCGGATGCCGCAGACGCTTATGCACTGGCGGCGATCGCGTTTACACATGCCGGAGACAGACGGCGTTCGATCAAGTGCGCTGATGCGGCCGAGGCGCTGACGGCCCGATGCGACCACATGTCGTCCCCCGCACTCGTTGAGGCCGCACATCCACTCCCCCTCACGAGTCGTGAGCGGGAGGTGGCCTCGATGGCGGCGGCTGGGTTGTCGAATAAGCAGATTGCCGATCGGCTGTTCGTGTCAGTGCGGACGGTGGAGGGCCATATCTACCGGGCGTATATGAAACTCGATGTCGGTGATCGCAACGGGTTGGCGGAGTCGATGGGGCCGCCACGGATCCACGCCGACCGAACCACCGGAATCGTCCGCACCTGGAGGGACGAAGAGGGCTGGGGCGTCATCGATTCCGATGCGACTCCCGGTGGCGCGTGGACGCACCACAGCAACCTCACGGGTTCGGGTTTTCGTTCGCTGACGCCCGGGCACAAGGTGACATTCGAGCCAGAGACGGTGGCCGGCGGGACGCAGGACGGCTACCACTACCGGGCACTGGATGTTCGAAAGGTGGAGTAGAGCCGCCTTCGGCTTTGCCGTCATCTCGAGTATCGAGAACTCAGCATCGCACCTGGAGGAATGCGTTGATGCCCCCGACGGTTTGGGAGACGTAGAGGAGCTCCCAGCGGGCGACGCTGCCCTGGTGGTCCCGCGGGACCGGCCACATCACGAGTTACCACCCAGTTCGGTGACGCGACTACCGCCAGTCGTCTCGGCGATTGGCCGACATCTGCGACGGCCATTTTGCCGAGAATGCGGCCAGGCATGCCGACGCAGGGCAGTCGGGCGACGGGTGTGATGGGGCATCGGCAGCGGAGTTCGAGGGAGTTGGCGCCCTGCCCAATGCCGTGGACGCCTGTGCTCGGGTAGTAATCGCGTTCACGCCTGCCGGAGACGAGCGGCGTTCGAGCGAGCGCACTGCTGCGGTCGTAGCGCTTGTCGGCGTGGTGCGATCAGATGTCGTCGCCAGCATCGATGAGGTCGACGGTTCGCTGACACTGCCCGCACTCCGGGCACGACGACATGCCGGCTCGGCAACAGGAATCGTCCTGTTGCGGAGTCGGCGATGTGTGGGGCGCCCCGGGTCAGGATGCTCGGGGCCGTGCCCTGTTGTGTGCAGGTATCGGTTTCCGGTCCCAGTCGACTTGCCGAGGTGGGATGAATATGGGGTGCCGGTCGGCTCCCATTTCTATTTCCCAGTCACTGTGGTGCATGAGCCGGTGATGAAATCCGCAGAGCAGTACCAGATTGCCCATGTCGGAGGGTCCCCCGGCGGACCAGTGGATGATGTGATGGCCCTCGCACCACGATGGCGGCGCTCCGCATCCGGGGAATGCGCATCCTCGATCTCTCGCCACCAACGCTTTTCGCTGTCTCTTGGTGATTGTCCGGGTGGAGATGCCGAGGTCGAGGGGCGATCCGTTCTCGTCGAGCACGATCGGCGTGTAGATCGAATCGCAGGTCAGGAGCCGGGCTGCTTTGATGCTCAGTGGCCCCATCCACTCGGTCCAGGCCACGCCGTCGACGGCGAAGAGTTGCCCATCGGGCACCGGCGCACTGTTCTGTTCTCGCGCACTGCAGTCGGTGTGGTCGGCGAGGTCTTTGATGTTGACGTGGAGGGAGACGTGTGGCCGTTCGCCACCTTCTTCGCCGGCGATCCCGGAATCGAGGTAGCGGCGCAGCAGTTCGGTGAACCCGTCGGCCCGTCGTTGTCCGGGGGTGCGGTCGTCTTTGGTTCCGTCTTGCGCAGGTCGTGGCTTGGAGAGGCCGGACAGCGCCGACAGCAGCATTTCACCGGTCACCGCATCCAGGTCGCCCTTCACCGCGATGCGTCCGTTCAGTGTTTTGGAGGCGTGGAACTCGTTGCGTTCGGTGTCTTCACTGGGCGGCGGGTCATCCGATTCGAAGACGCGCTCCAGTCGGGCGATCACCGCACGCACCGCATCGGTGTTTGCGGTCGGACCGGTTGCGGCGAAGAGCAACGCGTTCCGGCAGTCGTCCATCGCCTCGTCCGGCATGCCCTTGGGTGGCCGTTCGCAGAACTTCATGATCAGCGCCGCATGCTCCGCCGAGATGTTGGTGTCGTAAAACTCGTCGGCGATCTCCGGTTGGAACCGCAATCCCCGGCCCAACATCACGATTCGCCCCGCTGCACCGACCTCGAGCAATGTCTTGGACGCCAGCCACATCTTGGCGTTCGGAAATCCCAACACATCGACGTGGCAGCGATGGTCGACGGCACCGACCAGCTTGACGCGCAGCGCCTCGAGTCGCTGGATCTCCTCCGAGACCCGCACCACTGAGTCGAGCAGCTCCGCCTCGGCCAGACGCCACGCATCACCGACCGCGGTCGCCAGAATCTCGTCCGACAACGCCCCCTGGATATCCTCCCCGATCCCCATGCTCGAATTCTAGTTCGAACACACTTTCGAGTCAATGGCTAGTGCAAACTGGCTCTTTCGCACGCGAGCCAAGCAACAATGGCGGCATGACAACTCCCGGCGTCGTTCGCAGCCGGCGCCTCCAGGAGATGTAAGGCATCATCGGATTCCGGCGAAACGTCGGGTTGATGCTGGACGTTGTTTCACAGCGTGGCGGTCGAGGGCTTCCCCACACTTCGCGAGGCCCAGGGTGGAGTTCGAGTGGAACGCGCTCGACAACCCAATGGACGGGTGCAATTTCTCCACGATTCGCGCGTGGCCAGCGGGGAGCGAGCCGTACGTCGCGCCACCGCCGGACAGCCCTTACGCGTCCCGATTGTGGATCACCTTTCCCGACGGCACGGCGAGGGAGATCACCGAAGCGGATCTTCCTCCCGCGCCCCCGCGGATTCACGCAGACCGCACTACCGGAATCGTGCGCACCTGGAGCGACGAAGAGGGCTGGGGTGTGATCGATTCCGACGCCACTCCCGGTGGCGCGTGGGCGCACTTCAGCTATGTTTCAGGCCCGGGGTTTCGCTTTCTGACCCCGGGACACCGGGTCACGTTCGAGCCCGAATCGACGATCGGCGGAACGCAGGACGGCTACCACTTCCGGGCACTGGATGTTCGGAAGGTGGACTAGATCAGCCGCCGCACCCTTCGCAACCGAGAGCCACAATTCAGCTGCGCCTCTGGAAGAACGCCTTCACGAACCCGAACGTCTGATAGAGGTAGATGTATTCCCATTGGGCGAGGCTGAAGTCGTAGTCTCGCGGGACCGGCCGCATGACGATCTCGCCTTCGAAGCACTGGGAGAAGATGTACCGCGCACGCGGTAGGTGGTATCGCCAGCTGATCACCATGACGCTGGTCCACCCGTGCTGCGCGGCGAGGTCCCGCGTGAACAGGGCCTCGCCTCGCGTCGTACTCGGTTGCGGCGGGACGCAGGTGACGGTGAAGCGCGGATCCTGGATGGCACAAAAGTCGGCCATCTTGCGGTCGCCCTTCCAGTAAGGATTCGACAGCACAATGTTCGTCGAGAAGCCCTCCCGCGCAAGTTCGATGCCGTACTCCTCGCGACCATCGCGATCCCCGCCGAGCACGATGATGGCATCGACAGGTCTCATCGGATCGACATGCGACTTGGAGTAGAGGAAGTAGCCCATCCCTCCCAGGCCGGCTACTCCTACAGCCGCAGCCCCAAGAGCACTCACTGCAAGGATCGCCAGTCGCCGCACCGGTCCCAGAGTAGATGGCATCATCTCGGACCGTGGGACGAGACACCTACGAGGCGCTCGACGACCGGCTACGGCCTGCCCAGTCCTCTGTAGGTCCAACCGGCATCGCGCCATTGTTGCGGATCGAGGCAGTTGCGTCCGTCGATGAGCACCTTCTTGCGAACCACGGCGTCCAGATCTGCGGGCTGAAGTTTCTGGAACTCAGGCCATTCGGTCAGTACCAGGACTACGTCGGCCCCTTCGCACGCATCCAACGCGGTGTCCGAGTATCCGAGTGTGGGGAACAGCGCCCGTGAGTTGTCCATGGCTTTGGGGTCGTACACGTTGACCGCGGCACCCTGAAGCTGGATCTGGCCGGCGACGTTCAGAGCCGGGGAATCACGCACATCGTCGGAGTCCGGTTTAAATGCCGCTCCCAACACCGCAACCCTTGCGCCCAAGAGGGAGCCGCATGCTTCGCGCGCGAGCTCGACCATACGGGTTCGACGACGCATGTTGATGTTGTCGACTTCGCGTAGGAAGGTGAGGGCCTGGTCTGCACCCAACTCGCCTGCCCGCGCCATGAACGCCCTGATGTCCTTCGGTAGGCAGCCGCCGCCGAAGCCAAGTCCGGCGTTGAGGAAGCGCCGACCGATGCGAGCGTCGTGGCCGATTGCGTCGGCCAGCACCGTGACGTCGGCACCGGATGCTTCACACACTTCTGCGATCGCGTTGATGAACGAGATCTTCGTAGCCAGAAACGCATTCGCCGAGGCCTTCACCAGTTCAGCCGTGGCGAGATCCGACACCAGGAACGGGATGCCCTCGTCCAGAAGCTGCGCGTACACCTCGCGTGCGACTGCCTCAGCTCGGCCGGGTCGACTGCGATCGACTCCGAGGACGAGTCGATCCGGGTGCAACGTGTCTTGGACGGCGAAGCCTTCACGCAGAAACTCGGGATTCCACGCCACCTCCACGGCATCTCCGGCGGGCGAGAGTTCGCGAGCGCGCGCACCCAACCGTTCGGCAGTTCCCACGGGGACTGTCGACTTACCGAAGATCACCGCCGGCCCGGTGAGAAGCGGTGCGAGGGTTTCGATAACCGCATCAACGAACTTGAGATCGGCAGCGAACTCCCCCTTCTTCTGGGGGGTACCGACGCCGAGGAAATGTATGTCGGCAAACTCGGCCGCCTCCTCGTAGGAGGACGTGAACCGCAGGCGTCCCGCGGCGAGGTTCCGCCGCAAGACTTCTTCGAGGCCCGGTTCGTAGAAGGGCACCTCGCCGGCTTCGAGTTTGGCGAGCTTAGCCGCGTCGACATCGACGCCGAGCACTTCATGGCCCAGTTCAGCCATGCATGCGGCATGGGTAGCACCGAGATAGCCGGTCCCGAACACTGCAATTTGAACGCCCATAATTCCTATCCCAATCTATTTGGCGCTAAACAAGAACGCCCGCGCCTCCACGACGACATTCACCCATCGATGACTACTCCGGTCGGCGCAGTAACCGGGCGGGATTGCCTGCAACAACACAGCCGTCACTGACGTCGGCCACGACGACACTGCCCGCCCCAATCACGGAACCACGACCGATCACGATGTCGCCAATGATGCAAACATTTGGTCCAATATCAACGCCGTCCGCAATGATTGGAGCACCTCTGCCTCGTTTTGACCCGATCGTCGTCGCCTGTCGGAGCGTAACGTCGGAACCAATCTTCGCCTGATTATGCACCACGAGACCCACACCGTGATGGATAGACAAGCGCGTACCTACCCTTGTACTAACTGGAATATCGATTCCAAAGAGGAATAGACCAATACTCCGGTAAAAAGCGCTAGCGGGCGCACCAACCAGGAATCGCGCAGCAGGGCTGACCGACGCCCGGCCAATTTGCGCCAACCTGAAACAAGCCAGAAGGAACTGAATATGCGGGCGCCCCTGATTCACGCTTCGATCACAGAAAACGAGAATAATTTTCGACATGAATACCATTCCTTTTTCCATCCGAGGTAACAGAACTCATCTGGACGGCGCTAACTTGCGCATCCGCCGCCCCTAAAGAAATTCCGAACAATGCCGCCAGCAAATAGCCCGCCGCGGTATAACCGAGGAGGTTGCTCTCAAAACCGTTCACCAGGGCAAACGAAACAAGACCGAATGTAAGCGTGCCAAACGTGCTGCCACGACGAGCGGACCTAATAGATCGAATTGCTAGATAAGCCACCGTACCGCATGCAAGCAAAACACCAACAACGCCGGCCTCCACAAGAACCTGCACAAAAGCGCTGTGAGGAGGACCGCCGAGAGGCTGGATAAAAAGACTAGTTGACCCCCATCCATATCCAAAAACAGGCCGCTCACGCCAGATATCAACCAATAGCCGCCAATTCTGCAGTCTCCATTCAAAAGAATCAGGTGCGAGCTTTGATGACTCGCCACCAAATTCGGAAAGGCGGTCAGATAAGCCAAAAATGGGAAATGAAACGACCAAGCAAAGTGGCACTGCTAGACACCAAACCGCTCGGAACTCCGAACTTCGATTCGGAGTCAGCGCGATCACAACCATTGCACCGATGCTTGCCGCAACGATCCCTCCCAAACTCCCGGTAAGTAGGAGAGCATACGCGTTTGCGATGAGGAACACGCTACGCCAGAACGAGGGCCCAATCACAATTAGCAGAACACCCACCACGCACCCAACACCAAAAAATGCCGCCGCAGCATTTGGATGACTAAAACTCGCCGTCAGCCGCCCACTGTAGATCGTCATATTTGGAAACCCCAGGACGAGTCCGGAGATTGCGTAGATCACAGCTGGCGCCATCATCCAGGAAATGAGTACAAAATCAGACGCACGTTTGCGCGCGACCGAGTGAGCAATGACCAAGATGCCGATAATTGAAACCAAACGAATGGTCTCTTCTAGCAACCCCGTACGGATACCGTAAATCTGAAAGGCAACAACAGACCAAACCCCAACGAAACACGACACACACCAAAGAAGTGCGACCCTGGTAAAAGAAGAATCGCTCAACAAAGACAGAACGGCACCAATAATTGCAGCCACAGCAATTCCACCGCTTACAATCGCAAGCTCATCAACTCGGTCAAACTGGGCTACACCAATATCGCACAATGAACGGCCGGCGACGAGCAGCATAAGCAATAAGCGCTTCGGGAATACCGGCAATATAACCAAAGCAACTAACGCGGATGCGGCGACAGCATAGATCATCTCATGACCTCCAGCCCGTCGAGTGGCTCCCGAAGATCCCTGATCCCAAATGGTTGATTAGCATGATCGCGCCCGCCACGCAGAAGCAATCGCGTCCGCTCGTGCTGACAAACGCCTAACAGCTGGAGGTGAAAGTTGCTGGCGCGCTAGCGCAATGATTCGATCAACCATTACTGAACCACGATCAATACACTCTGAAGTCGCCAAGCTCGGTCGACGAATCGCGTCTATACACTGGAAAGAAATTCCAAGCTGCTTAGCACTCAGATCATCGTGCGCAGCGGCGAGCAACGGTTCCACGCGTGATTCCTCTAGCCAGGAAGTCGACGCCGTCACTTGAGCATCGTGATGCCGATACAGCAAGCCAGGAATATTACCCCGATGAAGGCGGTAACCGGATGCTGCGGCACGCATCCACAGATCATAATCTTCAGAACAGACCTCCCTGTAACCCCCGAGTTCTTCAATCGCAGCCCTACGACAAACCAAGGTGGAATGCGCTACGGGGTTGTCAAGCAAGAGCCGTAAACGTAGTTCACCCGGCCCCATTCGGTTGATTCGGGTCGGCCGCACCTTAAAACGGGAGGGTCCAAGGTGAAAGACAGGAAGGAAGGAGAAATCCACACCGCGCGAGAGAACAGAGAGTTGCGTTGTAAATCGCATCGGAAGCACTATGTCGTCGGCATCCATCCGCGCAACATATTCACTCTGGGTGCATTCGATAAGAGTGTTCAAAGCACCCGCGACGCCATTTCCGGCTCCCCGCAGTACGCGTACCCTGGCGGAGGAGATTCCGTCGAGGATCTCAGGAGTCCGATCCGTACTCCCGTCATCGAGCACAACCAGTTCGGAGTCCCGCGGCATCGCCGAAAGCGTAGATCGTATTGCAGCGGAAATAAATCTTTCACCGTTTCGAACCGGAAGAATGACACTCAAGGTCGGCATATCAAGACTTTCTGACGTCGATCGATTGACGAGAACTCAGTAAGTGGGGTGCGGAGTCAAGCACGTCAGTAACGGGTGAATTAGATGCTCTATGTGCAGATACTTCAGATCGCACACTCCACCATCCGACAGCCGCGAGAGCAACTAGTGCGACCGATGCAAGGTCCAGGTCCGGATTAATTTCTCTTATTGCGACAGAACCTAAGACTATGGTCGAATTTAGACACAAAACTAGAGTTGTCTTCCTACCAATGAATCCAAAATCGGACAACTCCCGTCGATACTTCCAACCCATCATCAGCAAGACAACGCCCGCCGTCACCACAGATGTCCATGCTCCACCCTCTATCCCAACAATCGGAACCAGGGCGAAGTTTCCAATGACGCTAATACCAGCGCCAATCGACGTAAATACCCAGATCCGTCCCGTCACGCCGAGGCCCACACTAACAAAATCAACGACCACGAATTGAATACCGTTCAAAACTACAGCGAAGCTCAAGATAACGACGACCGACGCAGCACTTGAATATTCGCTCGGAAAGAGCAGAACAACTATTGTTGGGCCCACCACCCCCACAGCCGAAGAAATAAGCGATATCAGTCCCAGTTCAATTGCAAAGATCCGTGCCAGCGCCGCACGCTTGCCCTGAGATACGCCGATAGCATACTCCGGAAGAAAATATCGACATATCTCAACTATTAATGAGGATGCCGCGAATGATATTTGAGATCCCAAAGAGTAGACACCGCCGGCAGCTACCCCAGCCCTTGCCGAGATGATTATTCGGTCGGACAATGAGCCAACCCATTGGGCCAGTTTACTTGGAACCATCGGCACGCCCACCCTGATCCCATTTGCTATCAGAGCCGAACTCAAGTGTCGAAGATGTATATTTTTCCGGACGATCGGAAATCCAAATACCAATGCCACCGAAGCCGCGGCAACGTCGGCGAGCGCCCAGGCCAGTAGGCTATTTTCTATTGACAGTATGAAGCAAAGCCGACCTGTGAGCTGCGAGGATACAAATCCCAATTGAACGAGCGAAAATCGCAGCGCCATCCGCTCGATCCTGTAAAGCGCTGCGGCCGGCACAAACCCAACACAATATATTCCGATCGCCACCAATTCGATCGCAAGGACATCGCTCCCAATACCGAACATTGTGAGCCCGAACGAAAATACTGCGATCGCAAAGAATATCGAAATTGTTGCTGTTGACCAAAGAACTAATATTGCACTGGATCTCAAGCCATGCATCCGCCCGGCACCACTTGCGGTACCTGCATCGTGATAGAGAACAGTATCTTGCCCAAAGCTGACTAATACCGTACCCAGCATGAAGCCGGTTACGAGAATCATGGCCTGCCCGTACTGCGCTGGTGCCATCAAGGCCGTGAAGATGGGTAGAGTCAGAAGCGGGAGCGCTTTCTGCAACAAAGCGGGAAGGAGGAATTTGGCTACGCCCCCTCCCGGCATCGCCACTTCAAACCCTCACTTCGCGGTTAGACACCAGAGTTAGCACGACTCCCGGGCGCCTGATAGCGAACGTCAGTCCCAGGTGTAGCGTGATCGGCTTGGGGAAGTCTCTATTCGACAAGGGGCGATATCTCCTTGACAATCCAGGTCGGCATGGCGGATTGCATCCCATTCGATCCGATCTGTTTTGCGGGCGCGCCAGCTATGACTACGTCATTTCCAAAGCTACGATTCACCACCGAATTTGCGCCGACGACGCTTCGATCACCGATCGCGATATCACCGTAGGCAACAGCGCCGGGTCCGAAGTAGACTCCGTCACCCAACACCGGCGCAAACCCACGACTCTCACCGATATTGACGCCTGAGTGGATACGACAAAATCGACCAGCCCGAACCTTGTTATTCACAATGACGGAACCATAGTGCGGGATTGAGAGTCCTGGCCCAAATACACCAGGAGGGATCGATATTCCCGTTATGATTCCGACAACTTTGAGGTGGAGCTGCCGAATGACGGCCGACCGCTTGAGGTTTAATGCCCTCATGAGTTCAACGTCGCGCATTATCCGTTGGTAATACAGCCCGGGATAGATGAGTCGGTAGTGAGCGCGCCACCGTGTTCGCCCGTAAGCCCTCAAATCGGCGCGACGAAATGCGCGCCACGATCCGACGTCTGCAATTATTTCGTGGGGGGTCAGATCCTGCATACCGAAGCACCTAGACTCGCGGGCCCACCGATTCGAGAGGGTAGCGACCTTGCCCATTCGTACTGAGCAGAGAGGCCCTCTTCGATCGACACTGCCGGCGACCAATTCAATGTAGTACGGATCAATTCGGTGCTTCCACCCGTCCGATGGACATCCCCACTGACACGATCACGATACTCAATCTCGAGCGGCTTTGAGTGCAACTCTTCAATGATCTTCAGAGTTTCATTCACGGATATGCTTCCACCGCCGGCAACGTTGAATACCGCCCCAGGACGAACACCGTTACAGGTCGCTGCCCGAACATTTGCGTCGACAACATCAGTGATGAATGTGAAGTCTCGGATCTGTTCGCCGTCGCCAAACACCGGTATTGGCATGGATCCGAGGGCTGAAGTCATGAATTTTGTGAAAGCCATATCAGGACGCTGGCCTGGGCCATAAACGGTGAAATAGCGAAGCGATACCGCGGGTAGCCCGAAGTTGTGTGCATACAGGGTGCACAGGTGCTCCGCGGCTAGCTTAGACACTCCGTAGGGACTTACCGGCTTGGGGGTATGCGTCTCATCGGTCGGATACGTTAGTGCATCACCGTAAACAGACGACGAAGACGCATACACGAAACGGGATAGGTTGCCCACTTTCACTGATGCTTCGAGCAGGCGCTGCGTCGCCGCAATATTGGCATCAATATACTCCTGGAATTCGGATCCCCACGATTTGCGGACACCTGGCTGGCCTGCTTGATGGAAAACGACATCAACTGAATTTTGCAATATGGGATCTAAATCAATGCTGTTTAGATCCGCCTCGACCAGTTCGAAGGCATCGGTCGGGATGGAAGCAATGTTTATCCGTTTCAGGTCGCGCGAATAGTAGTCAGTGAATGAATCGATTCCGACAACATCCCAACCGTCGGCGACAAGCCGTCGAGCGAGGGACGAGCCAACAAACCCAGCCGCTCCAGTTACAAGTGCTTTCATCATTGCTCCATATTATTAGTATTCGAAACCATTGGATTCCGCTCTTCTGCCCGCACGATTTGGCCAATGACCTCTAGCGCACTGAACTTTGATACTTCAGCCCGTGGGTATGTCGGATCAATTCTTGTCGCGTCAATGATTCTTCTGGATATTTCTTCCGGATCTCGACTTGTCGTGAAGCCCGTAACACCCGACTTCACGAGTCCGCCAGTATCAGAACCGTGGGTTACTACGGCTGACAAGCCGGAAGCCATTGCTTCCACGAGAACCCTCGGAAAGCCCTCGTAACCAGCGTGTGATGTCATCAGAAAGACATGCGAAGTTGCCATTGCGGCACTGAGATCGCTTGGTGTCATCCTGCCAATTATCTCGACTCGTTCAGTAACGGAGTTGGGCAGCTCCGCGACATACGCTCTCAGCTCATTCTCTAGCGTCCCTCCGCCGATCATTCTTAAAGTCCAACCCCGTTTGGGGTCCAACTCGATTAGGCGCGCGAACGCGGTGAGCGCAAGCTGAGGATCCTTGGGGACCTCCATTCTCCCCACCCATATGATTGACAGATCTTTGCGCTGATGCTCGCCCGACTGTAGAATATCTGGGTCAAACCACGTGGGTGAGAATTTTGCATTTGGGTTCAACTTGCTTGCATGGTCGGCGTGCTCGGGATTAAATACAACGACGTCAGATGATGTTTTGATGAGATGACGCTCAAGGGCGCTATGCATTCTTTGACCATATCGCCACAGCGAATCAGAGTTGCCGCCCGTAAGACCGTTCTGCTGAGTGTGAACGAAATACGCGAGCAGTTTCGGGCGCAGAATAATCTTGATGGCAACAGCAACGTCCATGCGGTGAACTTGAACCGTCCTGCTACGTGGTATCTTGCGGATATTGCGTATCACTCCGGCAACCAGTCTGAGCGAATGCGGCACAATTCTGTTTTGGTTGGCAGGGTCTAGCCTTGCCACCGGAAGGAACCAGACGGTTCGTTCGCCGATCTTGTGTTCTTCCCAAGATCCGAGATCGTGGCCCCTCGACCGAATACCCGTGTCCACTCCGATCACGGCAAGAGTTCCTGCACCCGGGTAGTACTTGCAAATACCGCGAATACAAGTATCTATTCCTCCGGGCGACGGCCGAGCGGCATCAAATTGATGGACTATCAGTCGCTCGACCGATTTCGGTTCGTGTGTGGGCATCGATACTCATTCTTCTCTAGGAAAATACGACGGTGTCGATAAGTTCAGCGCAATTTGTACATTTCTTGAGCAACAATCCTTAGGAAATACGGTGCCGACAGAATGTATCTCCTTGCGAGCTTTCGTGGCTCACTTGAGAGTCTATGAAGCCACTCCAGACGTGCTTTTGCATACCATTCGGGCGCCCGTTGGAGCGTTCCGGCCGCAAATTCAATCGCTGCACCAACACAGATGACAACTCCACGGTCCATGACTTGAAATAGCTCTACACCTAGCTGTTCTTGCTTGGGGACGCCGAGCCCCACGAAGACGATGTCTGAGTCCGACTCCACGACGCGCCTGATCAAAGCGGTTCGCAACTCCGCCTCCATCAGTTCGTCATTGGGCGCTTTCTCGACGACGCCGATCCTTAGTTGCGGGTTTCTCCGACAAAGCCGTGCTGCAGCTAGCTCTGCCGAGTCGGCTCGCCCACCAACAAACGAGACCACCAACGGGAGCTCGCAGAGCTTTATCAGGAGATCGGCACCCGTAACTCGTTCGATCTCCTCGACGTCGCTGAGGAGACGGAGGGCCTCGACGACCGGCCATCCGTCTGGTGGAGAGAAGTTTGAGAGTTGGTAAGCTTGAGCTAGCGCGGGGTTATCTTTTGCCTGCCATACGTGCGCAATATTTGGCGTAACGACAATGTGTGGGCGCTGCTCGTTTGTCATATGCATTATTTGAATTATTGACTCAGCAAAAGTCACTGGCGTCGCGTGCACTCGTCCTAATGAAACCTTCTGCATATCAGTCCCCCTTTCAAATGATAGTTGTTCGACCGTGGGGAGTCTTTACTGGGAATTGAAATCAAATTCTTCGGTCGCGCTGAAAAATATTCAGCACCTTTGGCGTGATTGGTGCTCGCAATCCACTCAGGTCGAGCTATCCCGGGTGAATCAATACGCCCCATCACTCGCAGCAACTGCTCTTGCCGTTTTACCGATGATGAGCAGATCCCCCATCATCGACCAGTTCTCCACGTACGAGAGATCAAGCCGCACAGTTTCTTCCCACGACAGGTCCGAGCGCCCGCTCACCTGCCACAGTCCAGTGACACCAGGCTTCACGAGGAGGCGGCGCCTCACGGTGCCGTCGTAGGCCTCTACCTCGCGGCGCAGTGGCGGCCGCGGGCCGACCACGCTCATCTCGCGACGCAGAACGTTGATGAACTGGGGCAGCTCGTCGATGCTGAACTTGCGCATGAACCGACCCACCTTCGTCACGCGTGGGTCCTCGCGCATCTTGAACAGCACGCCGGCACCCTCGTTCATCTTCATCAGCGAGGACACCTGCTTGTCTGCGTCCACCACCATGCTGCGGAACTTCAGCATAGGGAACGGCCTGCCGTCCAAGCCCATCCGTTCGGACTTGTAGAAGACTGGGCCCTTACTGGTCAGCTTGATCGCGATCGCGACCGCCAACAGAACCGGACTGATCAGGATCAGCGCCAGTGTTGCGAATACAAAGTCGAAAGACAGCTTCGAGAACCTCTGAGCACCGTGGTACTGCGGCTTCTCCACATGGATCAGTGGGAGGCCGGCGACGGGTCGCATCGAGAGCCTGGGGCCTGACACATCCATCATCCCGGGGGCTACCACGAGGTCGACGTGGTGCGGCTCGAGCGCCCACGCCAGGTCTCGCATTCCGTCATGACCGAGGTGCTCGGTTGCCGTAACAGCCACTGTGTCTGCTCGGCAGAACTCCAGCGACTCCACCACGTCCTGCTCGTCACCGAGTACTGGAATCTCCCGCCCATTCACGGTGATCTTGTCGCCATACTTGCCCGTGTGCCCCGGGATGCACACGCCGACAACGCGGTATCCGTCAGCAGTGCCGCGGGCGAACGATTCGGCAAGATTCCGTACCGACCGCTCCCCACCGACCACAAGGACGGAGGTCTGAAACTCTCCATGCGAACGCTTGCGCGTGATCACCTGGCGCCACACCCAGCGGTTCACCATCAGGGCAATCAAGCCCACGGGGAATGCGATCGCCAGGTAGAGGCGTGCCAGGTCGAGCCTGAAAAGAAGTGCCAGGATCGCGATGAATCCGAAGAGACGCACCGTCGATACGAAGATCCGGCGGTACTCGTCGGGACCACTACCGATGACCCGGATTGTGCGGGTCCGGAAGATCACCAGCGTCACCAGCCACGCGACCACCAGCAGGGCCGAAACGAGTGTGTAGCTCAGGTCGTGGAGGGCTTGGCCCGTGGTCAGAACACCACTGTCGCCGAAGCGAATCCACTGGGCCAACGCGACAGCAGCGATCACCACCAGGGTGTCGGAGATTAGCAGACGCCGGATGTAGGCCGCCTGCCACTCTCGACGACTCCCGAGTCGTCCTGTCTCCGAAGAGACCATTGTTGCGCCCGGCGTACCCGATGCGGGGCCGAGCGGAACATCGAATGCGGTCACATTCGTTGCCTTCCACCTGAGAACCAATAAGCCGGCAAGCGCTTCTGTCTTCCGACTGTTGGCGGTGAATGACGACCGCCCCCCTGTAATGCTGCCGGGATGATGATCGCACCTTCAACCTTCTTCGTTACAACCGGAGTGGCGAGAGTCACAGCCGCGAGATCCCAACCGCGAGAACAGGTTCCTGTGCAGGTCACGGCTTTGTACACCGATTGAATGACACCGCGTACACCACACCGGGCGCCGCAGATAGGGTCTAAAGTCCTGGCGTATCGGGAAAGGTTCCGGTATTTTGCCGCGAACCCTACTCGAGGGTCAGGTCAGGATGGCGCCCTACGCGCTACCTTCAGGCGCCTACCGTTGACGGTCTGCTGTCATTTGCGTGAATGACCCTGCGGGACCGCCGCATAGGCGATCGGACTGGCCGCTCTACGATCGGCGCCGAACCATCACAATCAAAGGGAGAGTGTTCGCGTGGATAGAGACAGCATTTGGAATACCCCATGGGGAATGCTTTTCTCGTTCGGCTCGGAGCTGGTGCACGCGCTGAATTTCGGCAGCGTCAATACGTAGCGAAGAAATGCCCGCCCCCACAGCGGGGGCGGGCACAGCGAGAACTGTTTTACCGGGGTGGCATTTCAGTTCCGTTTGCAGATCGCCGTGTGCCCAACGCTCACTAACCGATTTGCGGATGGACAGGGCGCGTCAGTGGCACGATTGACCCCGTGACCAGTCGCCCGCTCGACGATGTACCCCACCGCAGTCGCCTGCGCCGTCTGCGTGCGGCGTGGCGGAGGAAGCTCGATCCGAGTGAGCAGTCGGCGGTCGTGTCGTGGGCGGCGTTCACGGCGACGTTCGCCGGGGTGCGGGCGTTGACTCACTGGATCAGGCGCGGGCACGGGCCGGCAGGTGGTGGGTTGAGTCTCCACGGCCGCCATTTCCACCATTACAACCTCGGCATCGCCGCGCTGGCCGGGGTCGGGGCCGTGGCGGTGCGGGGTTCGGAGAAGCAACGCCGCCATCCGACGGTCCCGATCTCGTACGGCGTCGGCACCGCGCTCATCGTCGACGAACTGGCGTTGCTGCTCGACCTCGAAGACGTCTACTGGGCGAAGGAGGGGCGGACGAGCGTCGACGCCGCGGTGGTCATCATCGGACTCGGCGGACTGATGACCGCGGGATTCGAGTTCTGGCCCGCCGCCCAGCGGGCGCTCACGGAGCCGACGTAGCCGGCCGCACACTGGACAACCGGGCGGTCCCCCACGGCTCGATGTCGTAGACGGGGATGCAGTCCAGGCCGCGGGCGCGTGCACGCTGCACCACCGCCGCATCCGCCGACGGGCAAGTGCCGTCGGCGACGGCCTCGGTGACGATCGCGCACACCACGTCGCCGCGGAATTCGCGGACGGGTTTCAACCCCTGCTCCACCGTCCAGTGCCGCACGGCAGCCCAGTGCGTCACTTCGGTGACGGTGGACGGGTTGCCGATGAACAACACGCTCCGCGTCGCGTTCCGTCCGCCCGACGCAGGCGATGCCTGCATCTGAATCTCCGCCTCAGTGCACCACTCGGATGCCAATTCGGCCAGGGTCGTGCTCGCAATCGTCGACATCTTCCTCATCCTGTTGCCGGCCCCCGGACAAAAATCATCCTGTCGCGGATCGGGCCTCACGACCGTCCCCCGATCGGGCCGAGAACCGGATGATTCGACTGTCCCCCGATCGACCGACGGTGACGTCACAGCGCCTGGGGGTGCGGGGTCGATCGAGACGTCGTATCATCCGAAACTGATCCACGTCGCTCAGCGGAACCGATTGAGCGACACCGACATAACGGACAACCCGGGCACTTCCGATCGAGGGATGCCACGGTCGACCGAATGTCATACACAAAGAGCACACACGACAACCGAACACTTTGCTTTCCATTTACTTACTTTTGAAAACTATGAAAGCCCAGAGGTGAAATTCCTTGGTCTCGCAGACGCAGGAACCTGCCGTCCCGAACGATGAACGCACCACGGCGCTCGACGAGCTCGGCCCGCATTACAAGTGGATTGCGTTGTCGAACACCACCCTCGGCATGCTGGTGGCCACGATCAACTCGTCCATCGTGCTGATCGCGCTCCCCGACATCTTCAAGGGCATCCATCTCAACCCGCTCGAACCCGGCAACACGAGCTACCTCCTGTGGATGATGATGGGCTTCCTCGTCGTCACCGCGGTGCTGGTCGTCAGCTTCGGACGGCTCGGCGACATGTTCGGCCGCGCCCGGATGTACAACATGGGTTTCGCCGTGTTCACGATCGCCTCGATCTTCCTGGCCGTGACGTGGTTCGACGGCTCCGAGGCCGCACTGTGGCTCATCGGGTGGCGCGTCGTCCAGGGCGTGGGCGGCGCCTTCCTGATGGCGAACTCGTCGGCAATCCTCACCGACGCCTTCCCCGCCGATCAGCGTGGGCTCGCGCTCGGCATCAACGGTGTCGCCGCGATCGCCGGATCGTTCCTCGGCCTGCTCATCGGTGGCATCCTCGCGCCGATCCACTGGAACCTGATCTTCCTGGTCTCGGTCCCGTTCGGCGTGGTCGGCACGATCTGGGCGTACCTGAAACTCCGCGACACCGGCGTCCGCCGGCACGCCGACATCGACTGGTGGGGAAACGTCACGTTCGCCATCGGATTGATCGCCGTCCTGGTCGGCATCACCTACGGCATCCAGCCGTACGGCTCCTCGTCGATGGGCTGGACCAGTCCGCTGGTGCTGTGGTGCGTCATCGGCGGTCTCGCCGTCCTCGCGGCCTTCTGCGTCATCGAGACGAGGGTCGCCAATCCCCTGTTCAACCTGCACCTGTTCCAGATCAAGTCGTTCACCTGGGGCAACATCGCCAATCTGGTCGCGTCACTCGGCCGCGGCGGACTGCAGTTCATCCTGATCATCTGGCTCCAGGGCATCTGGCTGCCGCAGCACGGCTACGACTACAGCCGCACTCCGCTGTGGGCGGGCATCTACATGCTGCCGATGACCATCGGATTCCTGATGTCGGCGCCGGTGTCCGGGGTCATCTCCGACAGGTTCGGCACCAAGTGGTTCACCAGCGTCGGCATGTTCATCACCGCGGGAACCTTCGGATTGCTGATCGCCCTGCCGGTCGATTTCGAGTACTGGGCCTTCGCCGCGATTCTGCTGATCAACGGCATCGGCATGGGCATGTTCTCCGCGCCGAACCGGGCAGAGGTGATGAACAGCCTGCCCGCCGACGCGCGCGGCGTCGGCGCGGGCATGATGACGACCTTCCAGAACGCGGCGATGGTGCTGTCGATCGGATTCTTCTTCAGCCTGATGATCGCCGGACTCAGCTCCAACCTTCCGGCAGCGATGAGCGACGGACTGATGGCGAACGGGGTGCCCGCGGCGCAGGCCACCCAGATCGCGAATCTGCCCGCCGTCGCAGTCCTGTTCGCGGCATTCCTCGGCGTCAACCCGATTCAGGAACTGCTCGGACCGAACCTGTCCGCACTCAGCGAGCAGCAGCAGGCACACCTGACCGGCCTGGACTTCTTTCCCCAGCTGATCTCGGGACCATTCGCCGACGGCCTGGCAATGGCGTTCGCGTTCGCGATCGTCGCCTGCGTGATCGGGGGAATCGCCTCACTGCTCACCGGACCGCAGAAGAACCCGACGGCCGACGAGCCGCACGAATCGGTGGGCGCGGAACTCGCCGGAATCGCCGGCGAGGCGGGAATCGGCCCGAGCGAACTCGTCGACGAGCAACCAGCGGTGCGGTGAGGTGAGGTTCGGCGGAGCCGGCCTCCGCCGGGCGCCGACCTCGTTACGCTGACACCATGCCTTCGGACCGCGGACTCAAGTTCATGAACGCCCTACACCGCGCTGTCCTGCGCATCACCGGCGGGCGAGTTGGGAAGAGCTTCGGCAAGATGCCTGCGGTGGAGTTGACCACCGTCGGCCGCAAGACCGGGAAGGTGCACAGCGTCATGCTGACCGTGCCGGTGACCGAGGGCGACACCCGAGTCGTGGTGGCCTCACGCGGCGGCGACGACCGCCACCCCGCGTGGTTCCTCAACCTGCAGGCCAACCCGGTGGTCCAGCTCTCGGTCCAGGGGCAGCCCGCGCAGTCCATGCGCGCCCGCGTGGCAACCCCCGAGGAGCGGGCCCGTCTGTGGCCGCAGGTGACCGCCGCCTACAAGGGCTACGCGGGCTACCAGAAGAAGACGGATCGCGAGATCCCTTTGGTTCTGCTCGAACCCACCGCCTGACACCGGTCACCGCCCTCAGAACACGGTTCGGTTGCAGTCCGGCGCCAGTGAGCCGGATCCGCCCTCAACCTCGACCTCACCCTTATAGATTTGCGCATTCCGGGCAGGCGAGGTTGGGAGCAACGTGAACACTGACGATGCTGCGCTGCACAGATCCGGGTTGCACAGGTCCCATACCCGGCACCTGCCGCGGCGCGGGTGGATCACCGCGGCCCTGACTCTGCTCGTCCTCACGCTTGCGCCTGCCCCGTCGGCAACGGCCGACGCGATCGTGCAACCGGTGGCCGCCGACCCGAGCGTCGTCCGCGCCTCCGACGGCATGTTCTACATGTACACCACCGCCGACGACTGGGGCGACGGCCAGGGCATGCACAACATGTCGATCTTCAAGTCCGCCGACCTCATGGACTGGATGTACCTCGGCGACGTCTTCCCCGACCGGCCTGCGTGGCATCCGGACGGCAAGCTGGCGTGGGCCCCGAACGTCCTCGAATCCGACGGCCGCTACAGCCTCTACTACTCGCTCTACGACGAGGCGAATCCCTGCATCGGCCTCGCCACCGCCGACAGTCCCACCGGACCGTGGAACGACCTCGGCCGACCCGTCTTCTGCGCCCACGACGTCGGCGTGGGCGGCACCATCGACCCGTTCGTGTGGGACGACGGGACGACGAAGACGATGTTCGTCGGCAACTTTCAGGGCGTCCACGCGATCCCGCTCAGCGCGGACGGGACCGCGGCGGCCGGCGAACCCGTCCGCGTCGCCGACGAACGCTTCGAAGGCCCCTACGTCGAATTCCACGACGGCTACTACTACCTGTTCCTCTCGGCAGGCAACTGCTGCAACGGCGCCGACACCGCCTACCGCGTCCTCGTCGGCCGGTCCGAATCACTCACCGGTCCGTACCTCGACCGGAAGGGGCAGGACCTGAACGACGGCGGCGGCGCGCTCATCCTCGCCGGCAGCGAACCGTGGGCCGGGCCGGGTCACAACACGGTGGTCTCCGACGACGCGGGCGCGGATTGGATCGTGTATCACGCCATTCCGCGCGACAACCGGGATCTGCCCAGCGGAGCCCGGCGCCGCGAGGGGATGATCGACCGGATCGTCTGGGCGAACGGCTGGCCCGAGGTCGGCGACGGTTCACCCGCGTCGACCGGGCCTGCGAACCCCGACACGGATCTGCCGGTGCGGGTCACGCTGCGCGCCGACTCCGACACGACGCTGCCCGCGGACGGCGGGACCGTCGACGCCACCATGCTCGTCGAGGCACCCGATGATCGCCCCTACACGGGCCAGGTGTGGGTGAGCGCCGTGTCGCCCGACAACCGGACCAGCGATCCGTTCTTCGGACCGATCGACGTCGACCTTCAACCCGGCGAGGTCCTCGAGGAGGCCGTCACGTACACGGTCCCGGGCGATGCTGTCGCGGGAACGTATTACGCCTACGCCTTCGCGGGCAGCTACCCCGACGAGACCGTCGAATTCGGCACGATCCACGCCGTCAAGTCCGGCGACGAGGCGAGGATCAGCCCGGTCCGCTCGGTGTCGCTGCACCTCGGCAAGCTCGCACGCTGACGGTCGGCGGTTCGGCGCCAGCCGATCCAAACAACCGATTCGGTTCCCAAATCCGATATCAACCACGGAATCAGTAACGATTTTCCTCATTTGCTATTGAAATAGTGGCGACTCCACGTCAGGATGGATCACGGTGACGTGCCTCACACGTCACCTTCGGTCAGTCCATCGACAAAGGTGCTACATGCTGCAGACAGTGTTCGAGAAGCAACAACCGAACGCCACGGTTGTCGACCATGCGCTCCGGCGCACCCGGTTGGCACCGTTCTGGATCGAGGACGTCGCCGACACCCGCACCTATCCGGCCGCCACGGCCGACGCCGCATACGACCTGGTGGTCGTCGGCGGCGGCTACACCGGACTCTGGAGCGCGCTCCTCGCCAAGCAACGCCACCCCGAACTGTCCGTCGCCCTCGTGGAGGGCGAGACGATCGGGTGGGCCGCTTCCGGCCGTAACGGCGGATTCGTCGAGGCCAGCCTCACCCACGGCAGCGAGAACGGCCGCCGACGCTGGCCGGAGGAGATCGACACCCTCGAATCGCTCGGGCTCGAGAACCTCGACGCCATCGAGAAGACGGTCCACACGCTCGGCCTGGACTGCGATTTCGAACGGAACGGCGCCATCTCGGTCGCCATCGCCGACTACCAGGCCGAGGAAGCGCTCGGCACCCCGCCGAGCGCGACGACCGCGGTGCTGGACGGGCCCGCGATGCGCGCCCAGGTGAACTCGCCGACGTATCTGGCCGGGGTGTGGGACAAGACGTCCACCGCGCTGGTGCATCCGGCCAAGCTCGCCACCGAACTCGGCCGGGTCTGCGCTGAGCACGGCGTCGAGATCCACGAACACACCAAGGTTCTCGACCTCGTCCGCTCCCGCTCGTCGTCCCGAGTGGGCGTCCGGACGGCGCGCGCGACCCTGTCGGCGGACCGAGTGATCCTGGCAACCAACGCCTTTCCGTCCCTGCTGAAGCGGTACCGGCTGCACACGGTTCCGGTGTACGACTACGTCCTCATGACCGAGCCGCTGTCCGACGCCCAGCTCGCGGAGGTGGGATGGTCTGCGCGACAGGGCATCTCCGACATGTCCAACCAGTTCCACTACTACCGGCTCACCCGGGACAACAGGATCCTCTGGGGCGGATACGACGCCATCTACCACTTCGGGCGCGGCCTGAACCACGACCTCGAAGACCGCCCCGAGTCCCACAGGAGGCTCGCGCGGCACTTCTTCACCACGTTCCCCCAGCTCGAGGGCCTCGAGTTCACGCACAGGTGGGGCGGCGTCATCGACACGTCGACGCGCTTCTGCTCGTTCTTCGGGTCCGCAGCCAAGGGCCGCATCGCCTACGCTGCCGGCTTCACCGGTCTCGGCGTCGGCGCCTCCCGCTTCGCGGCGAACGTCATGCTCGACAAGGTCGCCGGCGAGAAGACTGCCCTGACCGAGTTGGCCCTGGTGAAGGACATGCCCCTCCCCTTCCCGCCGGAGCCGTTGGCGGCAGCGGGCATCAATGCCACCCGCTGGTCGCTCGATCGCGCCGACCACAACGAAGGCCGACGGAACGTCTTCCTCAAGGCCCTCGACGCCGTCGGCCTGGGATTCGATTCGTGACCGCCGTCCACACCGACGAATCCTGGCGTTCCGGACCGCACACCGCGGCTCGAACCGCCGATCTCACCTACCACCGCCTGCCCGGCGACCAGGTCGTCGGCGAGGGAGCGCCGATGGTCGGCGAACGAATGCTCGGTGACTTCGCCGGGGTCACCGTCGGCGTGTGGGAAATCGAGCCCAGCGTCTCGTGCGACGTCGAGATCGACGAGGTGTTCGTGGTGCTCAGCGGCGACGCGACCGTGCAGTTCGAGGACGACACCCCGGATCTCGACCTCGGTCCCGGAAGTGTCGTGCGCGTGCGGGCCGGCCAGAAGACCCGGTGGATCGTGCGCGACACGCTGCGGAAGGTATTCCTCGCCGCGCCGGCCACATAGCCACGAAAACCACTGCACCCCTTAACCACACCTGCCCGGGCACTCAAACCCACAGCCACACCTCGAGGGAGTATGAATGAGCATTGCCGAACCACCCCCCTTGAAGACCCAGACCCCCGATCCGCACAGCTCCGCGAAGGGGCTCAACAGCGGCGCACTGGGATTGATCGGCAACACGGTGATCGGGCTTTCGTCCGTCGCGCCGGCCTACAGCCTCGCCGCGACGCTGGGGTACGTCGTGCTGGCGGTCGGCGAGAAGGCGCCGTCGATGTTCCTCGTCGCCTTCATTCCGATGCTGCTCACGGCGTTCGCCTATCGCGAGCTGAATCGGGACACCCCGGACTGCGGGACCTCGTTCACCTGGGGCACCAAGGCCTTCGGTCCGTGGGTGGGCTGGATGGCGGGGTGGGGGCTCGCCGTGTCCGCGATCATCGTCCTCGCCAACACGGCGGAGATCGCCGCGATCTACCTGTTCGAGGTTCTCGGGTTGCACGCGGCGGCCGAGTCGCTCGCCGCGAAGGTACTGCTGGGATGCTTTTTCATCGCGGCCATGACGTACGTCAGTTTTCGCGGCATCCTCATCAGCGAACGGCTGCAGAACGTCCTGATCGCCGTGCAGTTCGCCGTCCTCATCGGCGTCAGCGTCCTCGCGCTGTCGAAGGTGTTCGGCGGCACCGCCGGCCCGCAGGCCGTCACCCCGCAACTCGACTGGATCATCCCGACCGGTGTCTCGATGTCGAGTGCCGCGCAGGCGATCATCCTGTGCATCTTCATCTACTGGGGGTGGGACGCCTGCCTCGCCGTGGGTGAGGAGACGAAGGATTCCGAGCGGACACCCGGCCGTGCCGCGGTGCTGACGACGGTGATTCTCGTCGCCACCTACGTCCTGGTCGGCTACGCGGTCCAGTCGTTCGCCGGGTTCGGCGACACCGGGATCGGACTGAACAACCCCGAGAACGTCGACGACGTGCTGACCACCCTGGGCGGGCCGGTCGCCGGGCCGGTGGCAGCCTCGCTGCTGCTGCTGACGGTGTCGATCTCCGCGCTCTCCTCGACCCAGACCACCATCCTGCCGACGGCGCGCGGAACGCTGTCGATGGCGGTCTACGAGGCGCTGCCGAAACGGTTCGCGTCCGTGCACCCCCGATACATGACACCCGGCTTCGGAACCCTCGTCATGGGGGCGGCGGCGCTGCTGTTCTACCTGGTGCTGTCGTTCGCCAGTTCCAACGCGTTGCAGGATTCGGTGGCATCACTCGGGCTCGCGGTGGCCTTCTACTACGGCATCACCGCCTACGCCTGCGTCTGGTATTTCCGGCGGACACTGTTCGACTCGACCCGGAATCTGTTCATGCGCGGCATCTTCCCGCTGCTCGGCGCACTCTGTATGACGTGGGCCTTCGTTCAGAGCGCCGTCGACATGCTGCGTCCCGACTACGGATTCACCGCGTTCGGCCCGTTCGGTGGCGTGTTCGTTCTCGGGGTCGGAATGCTGGTCGTCGGAATCCCCCTGATGTTGCTGTGTTTCGCCACCGGAACCGGGAACTTCTTCCGCGGACGCACCCTCACCGCCGACACGGAAGTGAAGGCGCCCGAGTGATGAGCGCCGAAGCCACCGGGAAGAGGCGATAGTTTCCGACAATGTCCGAGCCGATTGTCTTCGACACAGTGAGCAAGGGAGGATTCGACCATGTCTGAGCAGCCCGCGTCTCTCGATCCCGTGTCCAAGCAGATCATCGAGCAACTTCAGGAGGATGGACGACGGTCGTACTCGGCCATCGGCAAGGTCGTCGGATTGTCGGAAGCGGCTGTACGCCAACGCGTGCAGAAGCTGATCGACACCGGCGTCACCCAGATCGTCGCGGTCACCGACCCCGTTCAAGTGGGATTCTCACGCCAGGCCATGGTCGGGATCCGCTGCTCGGGTGATGTCACCGAGATCGCCGCCCGGCTCGCCGACGTCGACGCCATCGACTACGTCGTGTTGACGGCGGGCGCCTACGACATTCTGGCCGAGATCGTGTGCGAGAACGACGACCACCTCCTGACCGTGCTCAACAAAGAGATTCGCACCATCCCCGGCGTGCTCGGCACCGAGACGATGGTGTACCTGAAACTTGTCAAGCAGCAATATGATTGGGGAACCCGATGACTACGGAAACCACCTCCTCGCGCACCTCAGCGCAGCTCGAAGCGTCCGCCCGCCGCCATCTGTGGGGGCATTTCTCCCGGCACGGGGACAACATCACCCCGCCGATCATCACCCGCGGCGACGGCGCCCGGATCTGGGACTCCACCGGTAAGAGTTACCTCGACGGGCTGTCCGGGCTGTTCGTCGTGCAGGCCGGGCACGGCCGGGCCGAGCTCGCCGAGGCCGCCGCCAAGCAGGCCGAACAGTTGGCGTTCTTCCCGCTCTGGTCCTACGCCACCGAACCCGCCATCGAACTCGCCGAACGCCTCGCCGGCTACGCCCCGGGCGATCTGAACCGGGTCTTCTTCACCACCGGCGGCGGCGAGGCCGTCGAAAGCGCCTGGAAACTGGCCAAACAGTACTTCAAGAAGGTCGGCAAACCCGGCAAACACAAGGTCATCTCCCGCTCCATCGCCTACCACGGCACCCCCCAGGGGGCGCTGGCGATCACCGGTATCCCCGCGCTGAAGGCGCCGTTCGAACCGCTCACCCCCGGCGCGTTCCGGGTCCCCAACACCAACATCTACCGCGCCCCCGACCCCCTCGGCAGTGATCCGAAGGCGTTCGGGATCTGGGCCGCCGACCGGATCGCCGAGGCCATCGAATTCGAGGGCCCCGACACCGTCGCCGCCGTCTTCCTCGAACCGGTGCAGAACGCCGGCGGCTGCTTCCCGCCGCCGCCCGGCTACTTCGAGCGGGTCCGGCAGATCTGCGACGAGTACGACGTGCTGCTGGTCTCGGACGAGGTGATCTGCGCGTTCGGCAGGATCGGGTCGATGTTCGCGTGCGAGGACTTCGGGTACGTGCCCGACATCATCACCTGCGCCAAGGGCCTGACGTCGGGGTACTCACCGATCGGGGCGATGATCGCCTCGGACCGGTTGTTCGCACCGTTCGCGGACGGGACGTCGATGTTCGCGCACGGCTACACCTTCGGCGGGCACCCGGTCTCCGCGGCGGTGGCATTGGCGAACCTGGACATCTTCGAACGCGAGGGCCTCAACGCGCACGTCGCCGAGCAGGCGCCGGCGTTCCGGGCCACCCTCGACAAGCTGACCGATCTGCCGATGGTCGGGGACGTGCGCGGGGAGGGGTTCTTCTACGGCATCGAACTGGTCAAGGACAAGGCCACGAAGGAGTCGTTCAGCGACGCCGAGGCCGAGCGGATCCTGCACGGGTTCCTCTCCACCGCCCTGTTCGACGCCGGCCTGTATTGCCGGGCCGACGACCGCGGCGACCCGGTCATCCAACTCGCACCGCCGTTGATCTGCGGGCAAACCGAATTCGACGAAATCGAAAACATCCTCCGCGGCGTCCTCACCGAAGCCTGGAATCTGCTGTGAACCACCAGGACCTTCCCGGGCTGTACGTCGGCGGCCGCTACCGGGACGGCGCAGCGTCCGAACGGTACGAGGTGCTCGATCCGGCCACCGGTGAGGTGATCTCGTCGCGCACCGAGGCCTCGGTCGTCGACGTCGACGACGCGGTCGCCACCGCGAAAGCCGCGTACGCGCAATGGTCCACGACGAGCCCGGGCGAGCGTTCCACCGTCCTGACGCGATGGGCCGCCGAACTCACCGAGATGTCCGACGACCTCGCGTCCACCGAAACCCGGCAGACGGGCAAGCCGATCAAGTTGTCGACCGAGTTCGACGTCCCCGGGTCGATCGACAACGTGTCGTTCTTCGCCGGCGCGGCTCGCAATCTGGAGGGAAAGGCGTCGGGTGAGTACTCGCCCGACCACACGTCCAGCATCCGCCGGGAACCCGTCGGGGTGATCGGGTCGATCTCGCCGTGGAACTATCCACTGCAGATGGCGGCGTGGAAGATCCTGCCCGCCGTCGCCGCAGGCAACACCATCGTGCTCAAACCCGCGGAGATCACTCCCCTGACGTCGCTGCTGTTCGCCGAGGCGGCGACCCGGGCCGGACTGCCGGACGGCGTCGTCAACGTGATCACCGGCCGCGGCGCGACCACCGGCGCATCGCTGGTGTCGCACCGGGACGTGAGCATGGTCAGCTTCACCGGATCGACTCCCGTGGGACGGCAGATCGCGGCCGCCGCGGCCGGCAAGCGGCTGCACCTGGAACTGGGCGGGAAGGCCCCGTTCATCGTGTTCGACGACGCCGACCTCGAGGCGGCGATCAACGGGGCCGTCGCCGGTGCCCTCATCAACTCGGGCCAGGACTGCACCGCGGCCACCCGCGCCTACGTGCAGCGTCCGCTGTTCGACGATTTCGTCGCCGGCGTCGCCTCGCTCATGGACACCGTCCGCCTCGGCGACCCGTCCGATCCCGGCACCGACATGGGTCCGTTGGTGTCGCGGCGGCAGCAGCAGCACGTCGCCGGGTTCGTCGACCGCGCCCGCGACACCGGGGCGAAGATAGTGCGCGGCGGTGCCGTCCCCGGCGGCGACCTCGCGTCCGGCTTCTACTACGAGCCGACGCTCGTCGTGGGCGCCGACCAGTCGAGTGAGATCGTGCAGCGCGAGATCTTCGGCCCCGTCCTCGTCGTCCTGCCGTTCGAAAACGATGCGGACGGCATCGCGTTGGCCAACGACACCGACTTCGGGCTGGCGGCGTCGGCGTGGACGCGGGACCTGTACCGGGCGCAGACCGCCTCCCGCGACATCGCGGCGGGCTGCGTGTGGATCAACGACCACATCCCCATCATCAGCGAAATGCCCCACGGCGGGTACAAGGCGTCCGGTTACGGCAAGGACATGTCGACGTACTCGCTCGACGAGTACACGAACGTCAAGCACGTCATGTCCGACATCACCGGAACCGCCAGGAAGGACTGGCACCGGACGGTGTTCGGCGACCGAAACTGAGCCCGGTCGCCGGGGCGGCAGCAACTGTGCCGCCCCGGCGACCGCGCCGGTTCTGCCAAGTCGCGCCGTGCGCGGGACTACGCTGACGGGCAGAGCGTTCGCTTCGACGGAGAGGCAGAAACGGTGCATGTAACTCCCTTCGCCTGGATTCTGACGATCGTGGTGATCGTCGCGCTGCTCGCGTTCGACTACTTCTTCCACGTCCGCCACGCGCACATCCCGACGCTGAAGGAAGCGGCGATCTGGTCGTCGATCTACGTCGGACTCGCGCTGCTCTTCGGTGTCGCCGTCCTGATCTTCGGCGGCGTCGACATGGGCACGGAGTACTTCGCCGGCTACGTCACGGAGAAGGCACTGTCCGTCGACAACCTCTTCGTCTTCCTCATCATCATCTCCAGCTTCCGGGTGCCGCGGGAAGACCAGCAGAAAGTGCTGCTGTTCGGCATCGTGTTCTCGATCTTCGCCCGGACGGGGTTCATCTTCCTCGGCGCCGCGCTCATCAACTCGTTCGCGTGGGTGTTCTACTTCTTCGGCCTCATCCTGCTGATCACCGCCGGCAACCTGCTGCGACCCGAAACCGAGGACTCGCACTCGGCCGACAACTTCATCATCCGCATCGCGAAGAAATTCATGCACACCACCGAGCAGTACGACGGCGACAAGCTGTTCACCGTCGAGAACGGCAAGCGGATGATGACGCCGATGCTGCTGGTGATGGTGGCGATCGGCGGCACCGACCTCCTGTTCGCCCTCGACTCCATCCCCGCGATCTTCGGTCTCACCCAGAACGTCTTCGTCGTCTTCACCGCCACCGTGTTCTCGCTGATGGGCCTGCGGCAGCTGTACTTCCTGCTCGACGGTCTCCTCGACCGCCTCATCTACCTGTCCTACGGACTCGCGGCGATCCTCGCGTTCATCGGGGTCAAGCTGATCCTGCACGCACTGCACGAGAACAACCTGCCGTTCATCAACAGCGGCGAACCGGTAAACGTCATCGAGATCAGCACATTCGTGTCACTGGGCGTCATCATCGGCATCCTCGTGATCACCGTGATCGCGTCGCTCGCCAGCAAGAAAGGCAGGGCGCAGTCCACCATCGCCGGCGCCCGGCGGCACGCCGTCAACTACCTCGACCTCGACTACACCGCCGACCTCGCCGAGCGCGAACGCATGTACGACAGGTTGATCAACGAAGAAGAACAACTCAAGAAACTCGACCCGAAATTCAAGAAGATGGTCCGCGAGGAAACCGCACTCCTGGACCTCATCAAACGCGCCCACGGAGAGCACGACGCGTTCCTCAAACAGAACTAGCCGAACGCGGGACCAGCTGAACGCAGTCGAAGCGCCCACCGGATCCGGCGGGCGCTTCTTCGGCTCGTGCCCCATCCCCATGCGGGCACGTGCGTGTCTACCTCCTCCTCATCCTCATGCCGCCGTCCGCCATACCCATGGCGGTGATACCGAGACCCAGCAGACACACGACGATGCCGCAGACCACGTTCGACCAGATCATTCCCGCCGTGGTGGTTACTCCGACGACCAGCCACGGGCTGACGATCATCCACAGTCCGAGCAACGGCGCGACGAATGCCATGCCGTGCGTGCGTGAGTAGGCCGACGTGAAACCGACGGCAAGCAGTGCCACCGCAATACCCGACAGCAAGTTGCACATCGCCAGGCCAGACTGGCTTGCGAACCCGACAATCCACGGCGACGCCGCCATGTACAGGCCTGCCATGAACATCAGGCCCTCGGTGACCTGTGTCATCGGCTGTTCCGAGACTCGGTCGTAGCGAGCCCGCAACTCGGCGATATCAGGGTGTCTCTCGATCGACATACCTGGTGTCGTCATCACCCACCTCCTTGAAAAAGAGAACCAATCCCTATCGAGGGGGTGCCCCGAACTCGCTACGGCAAACCGGCGATGACCAGGTAATTTTTCCGAATTTCCGCTACCGACCAGTCCCCACGGACGGCGGCGCACCCGACGCCCTTGGGCACGCGTCCAGGGGCGGGCATACTCGATGTGTGTGGTGGATTGCCTGGGTCCTGCTCGCGTGGATAGCACTGTCGGTGCCGCTCGCGATCCTCATCGGGAAAGCGATACGGCAGAAAGACCTGCACGAACTGCCCGCCAAAGAGGACGCGACAAGTAAGAACGACCCTCCCGACCGTACGGTTGCCTGACGCGCCGTGCGCGATCCCGATGCAGCTTGGAAGAATGACGGGATGGCGCTGCCCTTCTATCCACTCGTGTTCATGAACTTCCTGTTCGCGGCGACCACACTGTGCCTTGCACGCCCCTCCAGCCTGACCGCAGGCGCCACCGTCGTCGCCGCGGTGGTCTGGATCTTCGGCAACGGCCCGCTCGAGGGCCAGGTGCTCTGGGAATTCGACGCCACCCACGGCCTCACGGTGTCCGATCTCCTGTCCGTTGCGGCGCTCGCGATCGCCGTATGGACGTTCGCGACCACCGGCGACCGCCCGTGGGCGCGGCGAACCACGCGGCGCCGCAGGAAGCTACTTCGTTCCCGGTACTGAGCGGCCGTCTGCGACTGTCGAGCTATCTGCGCCTCAACGCCGATCCGACCACCCGCAGCACGCGAGGTGACGTCATGTGCCAGTGCGCGCTGTCGACGGTGCGGTTCCGGACGGAGCCCGTCACATGGGGCGCCCAACTCGTCGCCGCCGCCGATCCCGTCGGATCGTCGCGACCCGCGGTGAAGAACGCGACGTCGCCGCGAAAGACCCCGGGGGTGTGGTGGTCCAGCAACGCGCACGTGTGCGCCGCACTCTCGATGAGCACCTCGATCTGGTCACGGCCGAGAACGGCCATGGGCCCACCCGCCGCGGTGGCCAGCAGGTCTACCGCGGATTCGGGTGCCATCTCCGCGACGGCCGCCGGCACGTCGCCCTCGACACCGATTCCCGCAAGCAGGTCGCTCACGCTCAGCGGCATCTCGGTGTCCCTCGAGTCCGGTTGCTGCGCGTAACTGTCGAGCATCACGACGGTCGCCACTTCCTCACCCGCAGCCTGCAGTTGCACCGCGACGGCATGCGCGAGGACGCCGCCGAGCGACCAGCCCAGCAGGTCGTACGGACCGTCGGTCTGGATCCGGCGGATCTCCTGCACGTACCTCGCGGCGAGGCCGTCGATCGACGTCGGCGGCGTGTCCTCGCCCGCGATCGCCGGTGACTGCAGGCCGTAGATCGGCCGATCGGGATCGATCCGGGACGTCAGACCGGTGTAGCACCAGGCGAGTCCCACGATCGGGTGGATGCAGAACAGTGGGCGCCCCTCCCCCGCAGTCCTGATGGGGAACACCACGTCGAGCGCCCCGTCCCGTTCCGGGTCGGCCGTGCTCATGCGGGCGGCGATCGAACTCGGCGTCGGATCCGTCATCACCGTCTGCAGCGACACTGCAACACCCGTGGACGCCTCGAGGGCACGCACCACCCGCACCGCGGTCAGGGAGTTTCCGCCCAGCTCGAAGAAATTGTCGTCGGCACCCACCCTTTCGACGCCCAGCAGCTCACCGAAGACGGTGGCCACCGCGATCTCGGTGTCCGTGCTCGGGGCGCGGAAAGCGCGCGGTTCGAAGCGTGGTTTCGGGAGCGCACGCCGGTCGAGTTTGCCGGCCGACGCCAACGGCAGCTTGTCCAGAATCATGATCTGCGACGGCACCATGTACGACGGGAGCCGCTCTCGCGCAGAGGCCGTCACGTCGTGAGTATCGATCTGCCGGCCCTGCTCGGCGACGACGTAACCGACGAGGTGGTCACCGCCCCGTTCGTCGGAGACCAGTGCCACGGCTGCCCGGGACACACCCGCGGCCGCCTCCAGCACCGCCTCGACCTCCCGCAGTTCGATTCGCAGTCCACGCAGCTTGACCTGGAGATCGGTGCGGCCCAGATACACCAGCTGACCCTCTCGGGCCCATTTCACACGATCACCGGTGCGGTAGAGGCGGGTTCCCTGCCGCCCGAAGGGGTCGGCCACGAAGCGTTCCGCGGTGAGCGCGCTCCGCTCCACATAGCCGCGGGCGAGTTGGTCGCCACCGAGGTAGAGCTCACCGGCAACCCCCACCGGGACCGGACGAAGCCGCGCGTCCAGCACGTACGCCTGGGTGTTCCGCACCGGCGCACCGATCGGCACCCGCGCCTCCACGGATTCGCGCAGCTCGAACGCGGTCGTGGTGATCGCCAACTCGGTGGGACCATACGTATTGTGGAATGCGCCCCGCCGCAGAGCGATCACGTCCTCCGCCAGCTCGGCCGGCATCTCCTCGCCGCCCACGTACAGGTGCCGCAGTGAGGACAGTGTCTCCCCCTCGCCCGTCGCGAGAAACGCGGCCAGCACCGACGGCACGAAATGCATCATCGTGATCCGGTGTTCGCGGATCACGGCGGCCAGATAGTCGAGTTCACGATGCCCGCCGGGGCGCGTCACCACCAGCCGGGCACCCACGACCAGGGGCAGGAAGACCTCCCACACGGACACGTCGAAGGTGTACGGCGCCTTGAGAATTCCGCGATCGTTCGCGGTGACCCCGTACTCCTCGGTCAGCCAGCGCAGCTGATTCACGATCGCTGCGTGGCTGACCGTCACACCCTTGGGTCGGCCCGTGGATCCCGACGTGAACAGAACGTAGGCCGTGTTCCGCGGCCGCAGCGGGCGCACCCGGTCGGCATCGCGGATCGGGTGCGCATCGAACCCGGACAGATCGACGGTGTCGACGTCGACGTGCGCGACGCCGGGCGGCAGGCAGCCGCGGGTCCACGAGGTGGTGAGCACCAGTTCGGGTGCCGCGGAGTCCAGCACGTCCGCGATGCGCTCGGCCGGGTGTTCGGGGTCGATCGGCACATAGCCGCCGCCGGCGCGGAGGACGGCACACATTCCGACGATCATCTCCGTCGACCGTTCGAACACGAGCGCCACGAGGGAGTCCGGGCCCGTTCCCCGCTCCACGAGCATTCTCGCGAGGCGGTTGGCCCGTGCGTCGAGTTCGCCGTACGTCAGCACTTCGCCCTCGAACGCGACGGCGACCGCACCCGGGGTTCGGATCACCTGGGCATCGAGGAGATCCACCAGAGTCGCCGTGTCCGACGCCACGTCCGTCGCATTCCACGCCCCCAGCATCCGGGCCGTCTCGTCGCCCGTCAGCAGCGACACGTCGCAGACCTGTTGCCCCGGTTGCGTTGCGAACGCCTCGACGACGCGGATCACACTCCGCGCGAACCGTTCCGCCGTCTCGGAGTCGAACAGTTCGGTGGAGTACGTGAGGCTCCCGGCGATGCCGGCAGGGGCACCGTTCGCGTCGTAGTTGTCCGAGAGCGAGAAGTCGAGGTCGAACTTGGTGACGTGCGCGTCGATCTCGAGCGGCGCGAGGGTCAGACCCGGCAGTTCCAGTACCGCCGGCGCCTGATTCTGGAACGCGAGCATGACCTGAAAGAGGGACGAATATGATTGGGAACGAACCGGGTTCAGAATCTCGACCAGACGCTCGAACGGCACGTCCGCGTGCGCCATCGCGTCCAGATCGGTCTGACGAACCTGTTCCAGCACGTCGAGGAGGGAGGCGCCGGGATCGATCTCCGTCCGCAGCACCAGCGTGTTGACGAACATGCCGACCACGTCGTCGAGCACCCGCTCACCGCGGCCCGCGACCGGTGTGCCGATCACGATGTCCGAGGTTCCCGTCACCCGTGCCAGCAACACCGACAGAGCGGCGTGTACCACCATGAACAGTGTCGTATTGTGCTGCTGCGCAATCTCACCGAGACGGCGATGGGTGTCGGCGTCGATGGCCACCGGCGCGGCGGCACCCCGATGGGTACGCACCGCCGGGCGTGGGCGATCGGTCGGCAGTTCGAGGAATTCGGGGATCCCCGCGAGCGTGCGCGTCCAGTAGTCGAACTGGGTCGCCGCCAGAGAGTCCGGGTCGTGTTCGGCGCCCAGCACCTCCCGCTGCCACAGCGCGAAGTCGGCGTACTGAACCTCGAGCGGCGCCCACCCGGGGCTTTCCCCCCGCGTCCGCGCCAGATACGCCGTCGCCACGTCCCGGCCCAGCGGTGCCATCGAGACGCCGTCCGCACTGATGTGGTGCACCACGACGACCACGATCAGTTCGTGTTCGCTGACCTGCAGAAGTCGCGCTCGGATCGGGACCGAGGCCGAGACGTCGAATCCCCGGGCGAGGACGGAAAGCACGTGAGCGTCCACGACGTCCGCCGTGACGGTCATCGGGGAGAGGTCCAGTTCGACGCGTTCTGCGGGCAACACGACCTGCACCGGTTCGCCGTCGTGTTCCGGGAACACGGTCCGCAGCGCTTCGTGCCGTTCCAGCACGTCGCGCAGCGCCTGCTGCAGGGCGGGCACGTTCAGGTCTCCGGTCACCCGAACGGCCAGCGGGATGTTGTACGCCGGGGACGCCGGGTCGAAGCGGCTCAGGAACCACATCCGCTGCTGCGCAGGCGACAGGGGAACATGTTCGGGACGGGGCCGCTGCGACAGGACCGGACGGTTGCCCGTGCCGAGCAGCGTAGACACCTGCTCGGCCAGCGCTTCCACCGTCGGTGCCTCGAACAGCATCCGGACCGGCACGTGCGCGTTCAACGCCTCACCCAACCGTGCGGCCGCCTGCGTCGCGATCAGCGAGTTGCCGCCCAGCGCGAAGAATTCGTCGTCCAGCCCGACCTGCTCCACGGCGAGAACCTCGGCGAACACGGCGACGACGGTCTCCTGCACCGCCGACTCGGGTGCCCGGAAGACCCGCGACTCGAGTACCGGCGCCGGCAGCGCCTTCACGTCGATCTTGCCCGAGGGGTTCAGGGGAAACGCGTCGAGCACCACGATCGCGGACGGCACCAGGTACGACGGCAACACGTCTTCGAGTCTCTTGCGCAACAACTCCACATCGAGGGAACCGCGGGGCACGACGTACGACACCAATGCGTCGGCTCCTGCCGCGTTGGGCCGTGCCACCGTGATCGCACCGTCGACTTCGGCGACCCGGCTGATCACCGCGTCGACCTCCCCCGGTTCGATGCGGACACCACGAATCTTCACCTGGCGGTCCACTCGCGCGATGAACTGCAGATTGCCGTCGGCGCGACGATGCACCAGGTCGCCGGTGCGGTACATGCGGACACCGCCTGCCGCCGCGACGAAACGCACCGCGGACCGCCCGGGGTCGCCGACGTACCCGCGCGCCAGCCCGGAACCGGACAGATACAGTTCGCCGATCGCACCGACGGGAACCGGGCGTAGCCGGTCGTCGAGGACTTGGCCGGTGGTGCCGGAAATCGGCCCGCCGATGGTCACGTGGCCGTCGACCGCGGCAAGGGTGGCCACGACGGTCGACTCCGTCGGCCCGTAGGCGTTGAGCATCCGCCGGCCGTCGCTCCACGCCGCGGCGAGATCCGGATGCAGCGCCTCGCCGCCGACCGCGACGACTTCGATGTGCTCGAGCCCGTCCACACTCAGCGACGACAGCACCGCCGGCGTCGACAGGTAATGGCTCAC
The DNA here is from genome assembly GCF_017068375.1 of Rhodococcus koreensis. Classification (NCBI taxonomy): domain Bacteria; kingdom Bacillati; phylum Actinomycetota; class Actinomycetes; order Mycobacteriales; family Nocardiaceae; genus Rhodococcus; species Rhodococcus koreensis. Next base: position 6,536,966 of record NZ_CP070609.1, on the reverse strand, counting down.
CCGGTGTTTCACAAGTACCCGCTGCAGATCCGGTCCCGCATACACCTCGGCGGGGGCGACCACCAGGCAGGCACCGGAACCGAACGCGAGCAGCGCCTCCAGGAGCGCGGCGTCGAACGTGGGGTTGTAGGCGTGGAGCACCCGCGAGTCCGGCGCGACCCGGTACCGGCGCATCGCTTCCCCGGTCAGCGAGGACACCCCGCGGTGCGGCACCATCACGCCCTTGGGCGTCCCGGTGGAGCCCGACGTGTAGATGACGTACGCCACCTCGTCCGGATGCACCGGAACATGCACCGGCGGAACCCCGTTCAGATAGTCGCCCGCCGTGACCGGCAGCCACGTGATCCGGGAACCGCCCACCGACATCGCCCCGACCCCGATGCACACGTCGGCCTCGGTCAGCACCCGTTCCAGACGTTCCGCCGGATGCGTCGGATCCACCGGGACGAAGGCGGCACCGGTCTTGGTGATGGCCCACAGTGCGATCATGAAGTCCACCGATCGCGGCAGGGCGAGCGCGATCACGCGGCCCGGGCGCGCACCCGCGTCGATCAGGACGCGCGCGAGCGAATCGGAGCGTGCGTCGAGGTCACGGTAGGTGAGGGTCACGGTGCCGTCGGAGAGCGCCTGCGCGTCCGGGAAGTCGCGGGCGGTGCCGGTGAGAATGTCGGACAGCGTTCTCGGTGCCGACGGTTCGCCGCCGTCGAGGACTGCGCCGGCAGCGAGGCCGATGCTGCCCACTTCGATCCCGGGACGGTCGGTGCCCGCGGCCAGGACATCCACGAACAACTCGGCCAGCGACCGGACGGTGGCGGCGTCGAACAGCGACGGCGTGTAGGTGACCACACCGTCCACTCCGGCGGGATCGTGATCCGACCAGCGCTCCGAGTACGTGAACGCCAGATCGAACGGCGTCGGAACGGTGCCGTTCTCGGACGTCGGCGTGAGCGCGAGCGACACCTGCGGACGCTCGCCACCGAGCAGGTCGGCGAGTGCCTCGAACGGCACGTCCGCGTGCTGGAACGCCGCAACGTCGAAGCTCCGGACCTGCTCGAGGACCTCGAGAAACGACATGGCGGGGGTGACGCGGGTCCGCAACGCCACCGTGTTCGCCCGGTCTCCCGTCAGCCCCGCCTCGCCGCCGATCACGATGTCCCGGTGAACACCGATGCGGGCGAGAAGGATTGCGAGAGTGGCCCGCAGCACCGTGAACAGCGTCACGCCCTGTTCGCGCGCCAGCCGTGCGGCGGCCTCGTGGCGATCGGAGTCGATCGAGAACTCGTGCACGCAGTCCGACGGAGACGCAATTCCCCCGACCATCCGGTCCGTGGGCACCGGCGACGACGAACCGACGCCGCGCAGCGCCCGCTGCCACCGTGCGAGGCTGCTGTCGCCGGACGAGCGGGGCAGCCGCTCCAGTCGTCCGTCGACGTACCGCCCCCGGTCCCCGGTGCGGTACATCCGCACTCCCCCGGCGTCCCCCGTACCCGTCGGCACGAACGGGTCGGCCACGAACCGTCCGGCGGTACTCGGGGGCCGACGGTGAAATCCCCGGGCCACCTGCTGGCCTCCCACATACAGTTCCCCGACCGTCCCGGGCGGGACGGGTCGCAACGCCCTGTCCAGCACGTAGACGCGGGACCCGGCGTCGAGGTAGGTGGGTTGCGCGGGCCCGCGCTCTCCGCAGCGGGGCCCCACCGTTCCACCCTCGACGAGTGGCGCCCACAGGTCGGCGACGACGCCGTCGCCGTCGTTGCCCGACCGCACCCGCGCCAGGACATTCGCGTGGGTCACCGCGACCGGTTCCGAGCCCACGGGGCAGAGCACGTAGGCGACCCGGCCCGGGTGGATCGGTCCCGGTTCCGATGCCGTGACGTCGAGTGCGCCGTCTTCGCCGAACTCGACGTCGTCCAGCAGGACGGTCGGGTACCCGCCGTGCGGAATCGCGTCGGCGTCGGCACAACTGATCAGCAACAAGGTGGGCACCACGTCGGCCAGCAGGTACCGAATGCGTTCGGTCGGGTGGTCGGGGCTCAGGGGCAGGCAGGTCGCGCCCGACCGCAGCACGGCAATGTGGGCGACCACGCTGTCGACCGGATTCGACAGTCCGACAGCGACGATGCTCGAATCTCCGATCCCGGAGCCGTTCAGTGCCCGCGCCAGAACGGCGGACCGGCGGTCGACCTCGGCATAGGAGACCGCCTTCCCACCGCACGTGACGGCGACGGCGTCCGGGCTGTCGGTAACGCGCCGGCGGAAGACCTCGGACAGCGACGCGACGTCGTGCGCAGAATCCTGCGTTCCCCCGACGGCCAGGGCCCGCTCTTCCGGTGTCAGCAGGTCGATCGCGCTGAGCGCGACGCCAGGGTTCTCGGCGACCACCACGAGGAGTCGGTGTAGCCGCCGGGCCCACTGCTCCACCGTCCGCCGCTCGAAACGGTGCGCCGCGTAGCGCAACACCCCCTCGAACCGGTCGCCGTCGAGTCGGCCACGCAGCGTCACCACCAGATCCAGGCCGTCGAACTCCCGTTCCGGCTCCGCGTCCACCGACAGCATCACCTGGACGAGCGGGTGACGACCGGCCGAAAGATCTTGCCCGGCAACGTCGACCACGTGCGTGAACGGCACGTCGCCGTGCGCTCGGGCGGCCTGCTCGACGCGGTGCGACTCCAGCAGGAACTCTTCGAACGTCAATTGCGGATCGAGTCTGCTGCGCAGCACCAGCGGCTCGCAGTCGTCGCCGCCGGTGTGGCCGTCCGGGAGGACCGCTCCGATGGCGAGGTCGTCCGCACCGCTCACGACGGACAGCAACACCGCGACAACGGCGTGGACGATCGTGAACGGTGAGACCGCCTGTTCGGCCGCCAGTTCGTGCACCCGCCGGCACAGGGCGGGCTCCACGGCGAACGGAACCCGGCCGCTGAACGCCCCGGCATCGTTTGAGACTTCACGGGCTTCCGGCAGCGACAACGGCGGCAGACACTCGAGCTGCCTTTTCCAGTAACGCAACTCGCGGTCGTACGGCGCCGGAACAGGCAACGCGGATCGATCGACCTTGCCGCTCGGCGTGAGCGGCACGGCATCGAGGACGGTGACCGTCGACGGCACCATGTACGCCGGCAGTCGCTCGGCCACCCCGGCGAGCACGTCGTCGGGGTCCAGGCCGGTGCCGTGAACATAGCCGTCCACTGCCAACTCGCCGTTCCGGTCGTGGGCCACCGCGATCGCCGTGTCGACTCCCGGATGCCGGCCGAGAACCGCAGTGATCTCGCCCAATTCGACCCGGAATCCGCGGATCTTCACCTGATCGTCGGCACGATCGACGAATTCCAGCTCGTGGTTCTTCGACCACCGCACGAGATCGCCGGTCCGATACATGCGCTGCAGGTCGGTCGTGAACGGGTTCGCGACGAAACGTGTCGCGCTCGCACCCGGCCGCTCCAGGTATCCGCGACCCACCCCGGGACCGGACAGATACAGCTCGCCCACCACCCCTGCCGGCACGGGCTGCAGGAAGCGGTCCAGCACGACTGCCGACACTCCCTCGATCGGTCGCCCGATCGTGGGACGGGAACCGGGGACCAGCGGCTCGGTGGCCGTTGCCCACACGGTGACCTCCGTCGGCCCGTACAGGTTCAGGACCGTGCGGTCGACGCCCCACCGCGCCGCGAGTTCCGGCGGGCAGACCTCACCTGCTACGGCGAGTACCTCGAGGTCGGGCAGTCCGGCCGGGTCCATCTGTGCCGGGATGGCCGGTGTCGTGGTCCAGTGGGTGATTCGCTCACGGCGCAGCAGGTCGGCCATGGTCTTTCCTCCGCGCACCGGCGGCGGCGCGATCACCAACGTGGCGCCCGCGGTAGCCGCGACCAGCAGTTCGTGTATCGAGGCGTCGTAGGAGGGCGACGCGCACATCAGCACCCGCGACCGGGAATCCGCCGCGTAGAGACGCCGCAATGCGGCTGCGTGATTCGCAAGTCCTCGGTGCGGCATCGTGATTCCGCGCGGTGCCCCCACCGAGCCGGACGTGTAGATGACGTAGGCGGCGTTGTCCAGCCTGACGGGATGCGCCAATTCCGCATCGGCGACCGGTGTGCCGTCCCCCGGGGCGTCGGCGACGTCAACCCAGCGGACACCCGTGGGCACCACCCCCGGATCGACGGCGACGGCGATGGTGACGCCGGATTCGGCGATCATGTGCGCGATGCGTTCGGCGGGATAGTCCGGGTCCACCGGGACGAACGCCGCACCACACCGCGCGACGGCCCACACCGCCACCACCTGTTCGATCGAGCGCGGCAGCATCAACGCAACGCGGTTGCCGACGCCGACCCCTTGTGCGAGCAGTCTGCGGGCGAGCCGATTCGATCGCTCGTGCAGAGCGCGGTAGGTCATCTCGACGTCGCGGCAGCGGACCGCGACCGTGTCGGAATCCACTGTCAGGTCCAGCAAGTCCGGAAGAGTGAGCGGGTCCGCCGACGCAGGACCGTCGAGAGGGATCAGCGCGTCGAGTTCGTCCCGGACGAGCAGCGGCAGGCTACCCACGGCCGCGTCGGCGTCCGCGCCCACGAATCCACCCAGATAGTCCAGAAATCTCGCGTGGTGGCCCGCGAGTTCTTCTCGCTCGTACACAGCGGGGTTGCCCTCGAAGTCCACGCGGACGTTCTGCCCGGCCGCACCGGGATAGATCGCCACCGCGAGGTCGTCGACCGGACCGGCCGTGAGAACGTTCAATTCGCCGAGTACGTCACCCCACCACGTCTCGGTGTGAAACATCATGATGTTGACCATCGGCCCGAAGCCGCGGCCGACGCGCGACGTCGACCGCATGTCGTGGAGTATGTCTTCGTAGCGGAAACGCTGGTGCCGCAGCGCACCGGTGAGTTCCAGTTGGACACGACGCACCAGGTCGTGTGTGGTCCCGCGTGGATCCACCTCGATCCGGAGTGGAACGATGTTGGCCACGCTGCCACCCGAACGGCGCGCGCCCGCGGTGGTGCGGGCCGACACCGGAAGACTCAGCACGACATCCGAATTGCCCGTCATCCGCGCGAGGAATGCCGCGAACGCCGCGACCACGATCGGCACCTCGAACGAATTCCACTCCTGCGCCAGCGCTTTCAGCTCGTCGACGACGACCGGGTCCATCACCTCGCTGGCGAGCAACGACACCGCCGACGGGGCGCTGTCCCGGTCGGTCAATCGGGACGGCTCGGGCAGGTCCTTCGTTCGTTCGGACCAGTACTCGCGGTCGATCTCGAAGCGGCGGGACCGCGGGTACGCATCCTCGGATTCGTACAGTTCCCGCAGCGGCACGGCCTTCGACGCGGGAGCCTCCGTGCGATCCACCGCATGCGTGTACAGCTCGGCCACCCGGTTCATCAGCACCATGGCGCCGTAGCCGTCGAGGATCAGATGGTGCGCGAACGTGGTGAGGAAGTAGTGGTCGCCGCCGACGTGCAGCAGGGTCGCGGAGATCAGGCGATCCCGGTACACCGACATGGGCCTGCGGCGGCGCTCGTCCATCCACCGGTGTGCCTGGGCCACCGGATCTTCGTGGGACCGCAAGTCGATGTACGCGAGTTCGTCATCGATCGTCTCGTCCGCCAACTGATACGGCTCACCCGCGTGGTCGACGAGCCGCACACCGGGTGACTCGATGTCGAACGAGCCTTGCTCGGACGCCCATTTCAACGCGCCGACGTCCACCGGCCCACGGAGCTCGACGTACTGCGCGACGAGTATGGGAACGGACGGGTCCAACTGCTGCGCGAACCACAACCCCTTTTGGGCATGCGAGAGCGGGAAGGCACGCGAATCGAGTTCACCTGCAGCCTTACGCGGGAACCCCGAGCCCACTATCCGTCCCCCCGATCTACCACTTGCCGAACGGCCCGAACGCGGGCCGTATACGTATAGGTGTTGCAGCGGAAATCGTTACAGTGACCCTACTCGCAGTCCCAGCACGTTCGCAGCGCTCACGTAGCGGTTACCGGCAGCATTCCCGCGCGTACTCGCAATACTGCATCCAACCACCTCCGAACAGGAACGTGAAAGCACATACCCTTACTCTTCTATCGGAACAGACACGGACAGAGGAGAATACGGCGTGCCGCAGGTCCACGAACTTCGCCGGAAACGGGACGGCGGCAGCGGAAACTGCCGTCATGACACGATCAGCGGCCGTCGTGGGCGGCCCTTCCGCGACCGACAGTTCAGCTACGCGACCAGAAACCTCATCCTCGATAGCTAGGAGCAGACCCGAATGGACGCGAAGTCGCCCAACAACTCCCACAGCGACGGTCCGACACCCGCTGAGGCACCGACGGAACCGCGCCGCTCGACCGTTCGACGGCGGGTACTGATCGGTGTGGGCGTCGCCGCCGTCGCTGTCGTCGCATGGTTCGGGTTCTCGGCCTCGCAGGTCCAGCACAACCTCACCGGCGCGAGGGACAACGCGCAGCTCGCCAAGAATTCACTGCTCGACGGCAACACCGAGGGTGCCCAGCGGGCGGCGGCCGAAGCCCGGGAACGGGCCGCAGACGCCCGGGACAATCTGCATTCGGCCCCCTGGAGTTCCCTCGCAGCCGTCCCCGGGCTCGGAGCACCGTTCGAATCGGCGCAGCAGATGTCCGACGTCGTGGTCGGGCTCACGCGTGACGTCCTCACCCCCGCGGTCGACATCGGCGTCGCGTTGTCACCCCGGGATCTGGTCGGCGAGGGCGGCAACGTGCAACTGCAACCGCTGCGCGACGCCGCCCCGACGTTGCAGGAAACGTCGATCGCAGCACGGAACCTGGCCACCCAGGCGCAGGGCATTCGCGGCGCAGGGTACGTCGGCCTGGTGGACGACGCGCGAACCGAACTGCAGAATCAGACCGACGACGTGGCGAAACTCCTGGAGAACACGACGATCGGCGCCAAGGTACTTCCGGCGATGCTCGGCCTCGACGGACCTCGGAGCTACTTCCTCGCCTTTCAGACCAACGCCGAGGCACGCGGCACCGGCGGACTCGTCGGCGGCTACAGCGTCATCCGGGCCAGCGACGGAAAACTGGGCATCGAGAAGCTCGGCAAGAACTCCGAAGTGACCTACGACAAGCGCCCGCTCGATCTCGGCCCCGACTACGAGAGCATGTACGGCAACTACAACCCCTCGGTCGACATCCGCAACAGCAATCTGAGCTCCCACTTTCCGTACGCCGGCCAGATCTGGCAGTCCATGTGGGCGCAGGAGTCGGGCGAACAAGTGGACGGGGCGATCGCGACCGACCCGGTGGCGCTGAGCTACGTACTGGCCGCCGTCGGCCCGGTCACCCTGCCCGACGGCGAGGTCGTCGACGCAAGCAACGTCGTCGAACTCACCGAATCCACCGCCTACACCCGGTTCATCACCAACGAGGCCAACTACACCGAAGACAACGCCGAACGCAAGGAATACCTGCAGACCATCGCCGGCAAGGTCGTCGAGAAGATGACCGGCAAGATCGAGTCACCTCAGCGACTGCTGGACGCGGTCGGTCGAGCCGCCGGGGAGCGCCGCATCGCCGTGTGGAGTTCCCACCCGGAAGAGCAGGCAATTCTCGCCGGCACCACGCTGGGATACACGGTGCCCGAAGACCCCGCCCCGTACGCCGGCGTCGTGATCAACAACAACGGCGGCAACAAGCTGGACTACTACCTCGACCGCGAGATCGACTACTCCGCCGCCGACTGCACGGGCGACACCCGCACGTCCGCAGTCACCGTGCGTCTGACCAACAACACCCCGGACACCAATTTTCCGCGCATCGTCGCAGGCACGTTCAAGGACAAGCCCCTGCCGTACGGCACCAACCTCGCCATGGTCTCGCTACTGTCGACCAACGGCGCGACCCTGACGAAAGCAAGCATCGACGGCAAGCAGTCGTTCGCCATTCAGGGAAATGAACTGGGCCACCCGGTCTTCACGGTGCCCGTCACCATCCCGAAGGGCGCAACCGTCGAACTGCGATACGAACTGAACGAGCCCACCGCACCGGGTGAGGCGCGGGTGCCGATCCAGCCGCTCGTCGATGATCCGAAAGTGACCGTCAATGCACCAGCGTGCGGCGGATGACCCTTCCGCTCGTGTCATGCACCAGCCGCGCACCGATCGAAGGAAAGCAATGAGCGAGCCGCAGGTTTCCGTGGTGATAGTGACCTACAACAGCGAGGCCGTCATCAGCGATTGCGTTCGCCCACTGTCCGGACAGGACGGAATCGAACTCATCGTGCTGGACAACGCATCCACGGATCGCACGCTGACAGTTCTCGCCGAGGAAGCGCCGGACGCCGTCGTAATTCGGAGCGAGGAGAACGTGGGGTTCGCCCGGGGAGTCAACCGTGCGGCACGCGATGCGCGGGGACGAGCGATACTGCTGCTCAATCCCGATGCACGCATCTCCCCTCGGGACGTACTCGCGCTGGCGGCCATCTTCGACGAGTCGCCAGAGGCCGGGATCGTCGCACCCACGCTCATTCAACCGGCCGGACGCCTCCGGATCCGCGAAGGCGGAAAGAGACCCAACGTGGTCAGCGTGTTCAACCACTTCTCGGGCCTGTCGCGACTGTCGCACAGACATCATCGTTTCGAAGGTCTGTATCTCCTCCATACTCACGATTTCGCAACTCGAGAGCTGGATTGGGTGTCCGGAGCGTGCATGATGGTCCGCAAGCAGACATGGGACGAATTGGGCGGACTCACCGAGAGATGGTTCATGTATGCGGAGGACCTGGAGTTCTGTCTTCGCACACGGCAACACGGCATGCGGATCATCATGAGTGCCGAGCAGTCGGGAACCCACGTCGTCGGAGGTAGTACAGGCCCCACTGCATCGACAAGGCCGAATCCTGCATGGGTGATCAATCTCTACGATCTGTACAAGTGGAAGATGGCGCGGAATCGTGTACAGAGTGTGGCGTGGAAGGCTTCCGTCGCTGCGGGCTTACTGTCGAGATCGGCGGCGTTCTACGTGAAATCGCTCGGCGCACCGGAACGATCGGTGCTGTGGCGGTCCGAGTCGCACAAGTTCCTCTGGTACACCCGTTCACTTCTCGCGCAATCCAGCAGAATCGATGAGGCCGCGACATGACCCCTCCGAATCCGCGAATCCTCGTGCTCTGGGCCGATCGGGATTCGACGAATCTCGGCCTTCGCGCCCTGGCGGAAGGAACGGAGTCGATAGTCGAACGGAGGTGGCCGAACGCCGAATTGACGTTCCATACTCAGGACAGCGACGATACCCCGCTCAGCAAGCGGAGCGTGCTCCGGGACATCTTCCGCTCACGCGGACCGATCAAGCGGGAACTCTCCCGATACGACGCGATTCTGGATACCGGCGCCGGCGACAGCTTCACGGACATCTACGGGCTTCGACGCCTCATCTTGATGGCTTATGTGCAGCGCGTCGCCGCACGGTTGCGAGTGCCGACCATTCTCATGCCCCAGACGATCGGCCCCTTCGACAGCAGGCTCGGGCGGATGATCGCGACAAGATCCCTCCAACGGGCCACCCGCGTGTTCGCCCGCGATCCGGTCAGTCTCGAGTACGCGAAACAGCTGGGACGGCAGTCGACGTCCGAGTCGACGGACCTGGTGTTCGCGCTGCCGCGTGCAGATCACACCGGCGGTGTCGAGCGAGACGTGGTGATCAACGTCTCCGGGCTTCTCTGGCACGAAAACCCGCACGTCGACTGCGAAAGCTATCGTCGATCCGTCACAGCGCTGATCGATGGACTGCTCCAACGCGATCGCAGAGTCAGCCTCCTGGCACACGTCCTCGATTCGACCGTGACAGACAACGATGTACCGGCAGTCCGAGAACTCGGCAGGCACTTCGGAGACTCGGTCGAGATCCTCGTTCCGGACTCCCTGACATCGGTTCGCGGCATTCTCGCCACGGCCGACGTGGTCGTCGGTGCGCGCATGCACGCGTGCCTCAACTCGCTGTCCGTGGGTACGCCGGCAATTCCCTGGGCGTACTCGCGCAAGTTCGCACCGCTGATGGATGCGCTGGGGTGGAACCTGCACGTCGATCTGAGAACGACTGCGGATCCCGCTCGCGACACCCTCACGCTCATCGACTCGACGGACTTCACCGTGGCACGCACCCGGGTGCTGCAACTCCTTGTCGGGACCGATTCGAGGATGGACGAACTCGGCGCCACCCTCGGTGACACAGTCATCCGTCAGACATGATCGATGTGGCCCTTCGTCACGACGGTGAAGGCTTGACGGAGGTCACCGGCGTCAAACAGCAACGACGTGGCAGTCAGTCGGAGAGCACGCACGCTCGCGACGGTCGTCAACAGCCAACCCGCAACAGACGCCAGCGCCGCCCCCGCGCCGCCCAGAGCAGGTCCCAGAACGAACATCGATGCGACACTCAGGCCCAGCCCGACAAGCTGCGCGGCGGTCATGAGGACACCTTTGCCCTGCGCCACAAGCATCTGGGATGCAACGTAGTTCACGGCGAGAAAGACTGATCCACACAGACAGATCAGAGTGATCGATACCGAACCCCGGAAGCCCTCACCGAAGATGAGTGGAATGAGCACGGGCGTCGCGCATGCCAACACTGCGACAGGCACGACAGCGGTCAGGGCGGTGATGCGAATCGACAACGCCGACAGGCGCATGTTCGCCTCCCCTGCCGAGGCAGCGGCATCCCGGAACATTACGGACGCAATCGTGTGCCCCAGGGTCATCGGCAAGCTCGCAACTGTTATGGCGATGGCAAACAATCCCGCATCGTGAGCCCCGATCGCGACCACCGCGATGATCTGAGGAAGCGTATTCGCCGCCGTCTCTGCGGCTTGGCTCCCGGAGAAGGCAATGCTTTCCCGCGCCAGTGGACGCAGGCGGGACCTCGGTCCACGCGGCGATATACGCGTGAGGTACACCCCCATGAGGGTGGACAGAAGTGTGCTCGCAGCCGCACAAACGAGTACCCACGGCAGGGTCAGGCTTCCGAGAATCCATCCGAGGGCGACGCCGAATGTGAGCGCAACTGGTTGCGTCGATTGCAGGAGCGCGATAGCGCCGTACCGCCGGCCTCCGATCAACACACTCTGAAAGCACAGTGTTGCGATGAATCCAACGGAACAACCCATCCCGAGGATGAACGCCCTGGCACTGTCGGGATCGAGCTCAGTGACGACATACCGCTCGAGCAGGAAGCCGACCGCCACTGCCACGGGTACCAGGAACGGCAGAACCACGTATACGGCACGCAGCGTCGCTTCCGGAGCGCCTGTCGACGCACGCCGACGCACGGCAAGCGGCAACCCCATCCCCAGAACGACCGGCGCGAGAATCATGGCGGCGAAGCAGGCCGAATAGAGTCCCCGCCCTGCGGGTCCCAACTCTCGCGCGATCACCGGAGCAGTGATCAGCGGGGCAAGCTGGACGATCAGCCGTGTCACCGCGATGATGCTCGGCGACTGGACTACCGCCGAGATCTTCGTCCGCGCATCGCTACCAGCTACCATCGCCGGGCCCGTCGAAACGTTCCGGCCGTGGCACGCAGGGTTCTGACCGGTGATCGCAACGACAGCCGCCACAGGCGGAAGCCGCGATACCGGGGCGTCGGGTGTCCCGCCAGCCTGCTTCCCGCCAGACGTCCCAGCAAGGTGGCGCGCCGAACCACCTGGAACGGTTGCACAGCCGCAACATCGTCCGGGTCGACGGCGCGGACCGAGATCACGCCGTCCTGAGCGGCGCGCCGGATGACCTCCTCTCCTCGCCTTGTCCTCGCGATCAGAACGCTGAGCCCATCCTGATCGGTGAAGTCGGGGTAGCCCTTGGCGTCCGCTCGCCAGAAGTCACCGGCAGAGATATCCGCGCTTTCGCCGACGCCGTCCGGACACAGCTTGCAACGCTGCTGGACCGCCGGCCCGAGATGCTTCCCCCACGAGTCGTCATAGGTCGTCCGAACCGAGTTGCCGCGTACATCCTCCGCGTAGAAGTCGCCTGGCCAGCCATGCCCCCGATAACGCACCGCTGCCAACTCGGCGTCCTCGTCCACGCCGAGCCCGCGGATCAGGGAGTCGGTCGCGTGCTGACTGGGTACACCCGCGCAGAAGAAGGAAAGCAGCAGCGGAGGCTGTTGATCGCGGGACTTCGCAAGCGCTCTCAGAGCAGCTATCTCGCAGGGCTTCCCGACGACGGCGGACCCTGGATTGTCGATGTCGGCCACCGCCGCATTCGCGGTGGGTGCATACCGGGAACCGGCGGCCCGGACGACATCCGATCTCGTCCGAACCGCGCTCGATTCGGTCCTCTCGGGACCCGACTCCGAGGCGGCAGCGACAACGACACTGTCGATCTGCCCGGTGGCGAGCAACCATTCGTTGAGAGCCGTGAGGGTGCCGCCACTGCTTCCCGTGAATCGGATGTCCTCGTCGAGGGCGTAAGCCTCCCAGATCGACACGATCGGGCCCAGGAAATCGTGACGGGTGGCACCTACTGGGCGCTGTGCCGTCACGGAAATACCGGGACACGACCTGCGGAACTCCACCAAGGCCGTCGGGTCGGTTTCCGAAGACTCGGACGAGCTCACCCGGGGACGGATGAATCCGTCGTCTGCGAGTGCCAGGGCAACGTCCTTGTCGAGCAGCGCACATGCCCCACAACCGGAACAGTTTCCGCGTTGCACGACCTCCGCGATCTCGACGTGCAGGAGGTTCCGGTGCATGAGTCAGAGGCCCTTCATCGCAGGGGATGCTGCCGCGGAGCTGTCGTCGTGCCCGCATGCCGCGGAATCCCCGGCGACGTTCGTCACCTCGTCCTCGCCCGTCAGCGGGCGGATCAGCGACGCCATGATGATCCAGGTGACGCTGAACCAGAACATACTGGTCATCGTTGCCGCCGCGGCAAACGTCACCACCACCGCGTAGGCAATCGGTCTTCTCTGCCACGGCACGTGGCGCAACACCGTGACGACGAGCCCCACCAACAACAGCAAACCGACGATGCCCACGTCGTAGAGTATTTGCACTGGAAGCATGATGATGTGCCCGGAGACTCCGGGCGAGCCCGGCTGGTCGTGACGCAGACTGAATGTGTTGGTGCCGTTGCCGAGCCAAAGGTGCACTCCGTGCATGTCTTCGGCGGCAGCCTTCGCTACCTCGATCCTGAAACCTATGTTTCCGCCCTGAAAGTCGATGTCACCCAACTTCCCCGACGGCTCGAGTGCATCCGCAGTGGAGGACGGCGCCGTCGCTGCAGGTTCCGCCCGCCCGACACCCTCACCGAAGGAGGGAAGGAAGGTTGCGGCGCCGTAGCCGACAGCAATCCCCACGATCACGAGCACCGGGCCGAACCACAGCCCTGTGCGTGGCTCATCGTTCTGATACGAACGCACCACTTCGTACACGAGATAGACGATCAGACCTACCACCAGGCAGAAGACGGCCGTGCGCGTCTGTGAACCGATCACTCCCAGGGGCACCGCGACGGCAGCGGCGAGCATCCAGATTCGGTTGCGCCCCTTTCGCGCCACGAGGAGAAGAGTCCACAGCACCAGGATCGCCGCATAGATGTTGGCTTCCTGCGACGTCATGCGCGCGACGTAGAGCTGGTACATCCCGTCGAAATCCGTACCGGGTGTGAAGCCGCCATGCGACACGTTGGCGACGATGAACGCGGCGAAGCCTGCCAGTCCCCATGGAACGACCCAACGTATGCCGGTGTTCTCGGCCCATATCGCGCGCGTGCCGAGCGAGACGAGTCCCGCGAGCAGCAGGAGATCGATGACCAGCCAGACAAGGATCGATGCACTCTTCCCGAGGCTCGGCGAGAACATCAGCGTGGCGAAGACATTCCACGCGATGAACGCACCGAAGACGAGCACCACCGGATGCGTCAGGGCGCGGAAGAGGTCGGCCCTGGACCGTGCCCACGCAGTCAGCCACCCGACAAGGAACAGCGGGACCACCTGCTCGACGCGGACGTTGTAACCGGCTATCGCCACACCGTAATGGCCGAAGAAGGAGGAGACGACGACAGCGACCACCAGCGCGAGGGTCACCAACTCGTGCCTGTCGCGCTCGTGGACGAGAGTGCGCCAACCGGCGACACGTCGAGGTTCAGTGGACTGCGCAATCATCAATCAAGGTCCTTGGAGATTTGTCGAACAACTCAAAGAGGATCAGCCGATCGCCGCGAGGAGAGACTCTTCGTAACGTTGGCAGACATCTTCCCAGGTGTAGTAGTCGTACGCCCGTTGAAGTGCTCGATCTCGCATCACCTGCTGGCCCGCCGAATCGGCGATGACGTCCTTCACCGTGGTGACGATCTCCGAGGGTTCCGCCGCGACAAATCTTCCTGCGTCACCGAGTACCTCGCGGTTGTACACGGTGTCCCGGGCCACGATGGGTGCCTGGCACGCCATGGCCTGAACCAACGCCGGGTTCGTTCCACCCACACTGTGACCGTGAAAATAGGCTCCGGCGTTCTGCCATAGTGAGAACAGTTTTCGGTCGTCGCTGACGTGGCCCATCCACGTGATCCGTTCGTTTCGATGGGCCAGGGCGCGCACCTGCTCATCCAACTCGCCGCCGTACCCCGATGACCCGACGATGACGACGTCGCGATCGCGACTCAGGACCTCCGCGGCCTCGAAGAACTCGACCACGGTGTTCTCCGGCACGAACCGTGCCACCATCAGTACGTACTTCTTCGGAGTGAGTCCCTCGACGGGAGGAAGCGGAGCAACGAAGTCGCCTCCGTACGGGATGAAATCGCCCTCACGGTGGAAGTCGTTTTCCCACCGACGCTTGATTTCCAGGGAATCGACCACCAAGCGCGTCGCGTAACGCGCCGTGAGGGAGGCGCCCGTGCGAAACACCTTCTTGGCGCCCTTACCCCACTTTGCGCGCTCCCATTCGATCCCGTCCACGTTGACGACAGTGGGAATTCCCCGAGACTTCAGCGCAGGTAGCCAGAACCCGTTCGCCACGTTCAGGACAAGGGCAACGTCGGGCTTCTTCACCGCCGCGTCCAGGCATGACGTCAGCCCGTAGGACAGCGTGCTGAGAGAGCGCGATTCGAACCCGATCGTGTTACGGACAACGACTCTCCGGTCGCGGGCCGGGTCGGTAGGGACCGTGGCGCCCGGGCGTGAATAGACGGTGACGTCCCACCCTTTCTCGGCAAGGCACGGGGCGAGACGCCGGATCAGGGTTTCGAAGCCCCCGTAGTAACTCGGATAGCCCCTCGTACCGATGATTGCAACCGAACGGCGCACTGACGTCATTGAACTCCTGCTCTTCGTGTCGAAACCACACTGTTCACAAACAAGCGGTCGGGATTATGTGCTGTCGGCGAGTTCCGCGATGGCAGTTCTGATGGTTTCCACGGTGAAGTCCCAGTCCCCCGTTATTCGACCTTCCGCACCCGGCAGCGTGGTATGTCCCCGCTCACGCCTGGCTGGGGCCAACAAGTCGGTGATCGCGTTCGAGATCGCCGAGACGTCGTTCGGATCGACATAGGCTGCAGCTTCGCCGAGATTCTCCCGGAAGACAGGTATGTCGCTCGCGAGAACTGGCGCTCCGAAGTACGCCGCCTCCACCGGCGGCAGGCCGTATCCCTCACCGAGGGAGAGGAAACAGAAGAGCGCGCAGTTCTCGTACAGCCACCGCAACTCGTCATCCGGCGCGAACTCGACGAACATGACTGCACCGGTGGCCACCCCCGACCTGACCACACCGGACTCCGAGAAACGGCCCGATCTCTGACCGACGACGACGAGGGGAAAGTGCTCTGAGATTGCACCTGATTCGATCGCGGCGGCGATGGTGTTCTCCAGATTCTTGCGAACATTCAGTCGGCCCACGGTCAGCAGGAACGCGTGGGACTTCAATCCGAACCATGGCTTTCGCGCAGGAACGGTCAGAAGTGTCGTGGACAGCCCCAGGCCCGTCACAGCCACCTCCGACGAGAGGGAGTTGTGCGCGACCACGCGCTTCGCCTCGTGTTGCGTAGTGGTCATGACGAGGCCGGTGCGTTTCGCGAGGATCGGGATCGCCGAGAGGTAAAGCCGCTCGATCTTCGTGAACCACTCAGGGTTGCTCTGGAAGAGAACGTCGTGAACGAGAACCGCAGCGCTCGAGGTCGGTGCACCGAAATTCTGCAGAAACATGGCGTCGAAATCGCGTCCCGACTTGAGGTAGAGGGGAAGCTCGATCGCGTTGATTGCCGGATGCCGTCTCATTCGCGTCGAAATGCGCTCGACTCCCGCAGGCAACTCAGCATCGGAGTCGCTCCACTTGGACGGAATCGCAAGGACAAGTTCGTCGTCGGGAAACGCCGACCGCCATCCGCCGACGATCTCCCGCAACACGAGCCGGTTCGAATACGGTCCGTCGACCCACCAATACGCATCGACCAGGATTCGCATTACCAGATCACCAGCTTTCCGTGTCGATCTGCCTCGAAACACATCTCGAGATGGGCACCGCATCATTGACGTCGTCGTCGATCAATACGCACCGTCACCACGCACGACCGCCTTCAGGGTCTTGGCGATGATCAGCATGTCGCCGACCATCGACCAGTTCTCGACGTAGGACAGGTCGAGACGCACCGAGTCCTCCCACGAGAGGTCCGAGCGCCCGCTGACCTGCCACAGGCCGGTGACACCCGGCCGCACCAGGAGCCGGCGATGCACCTCGTTCTCGTACGACTCGACCTCGACGCGCAGCGGAGGCCTCGGACCCACCACACTCATTTCTCTTCGCAGCACGTTGATGAACTGTGGCAATTCGTCGATGCTGAACTTGCGCATGACGCGGCCCACACGGGTGACACGCGGGTCGTCTCGCAGTTTGAACAGCACACCGGCGCCCTCGTTGGGGCCGCTCAAGGTGGCACGGTGCCGGTCTGCTTCGTCCACCATCGACCGAAACTTCAGCATCGGGAACGGTTTGCCGTCCAATCCCATTCGCTCCGACTTGTAGAACACGGGACCCCGGCTCGTCAGCTTGACGGCGGCGGCCGCGAACAACATCAAGGGACTCACGACGACGAGCGCGACGATCGCAAAGATCAGATCGAACGACGTCTTCCCGAACCGCTTGGCGCCGTGATAGCGCGGCTTCTCCACGTGGATCAGCGGCAGCCCCGCGACGGGCCGCATCTCGAGGCGTGGCCCGGAAACATCCATCATTCCGGGAGCAACCACCATGTCGACGTTCAACTGCTCGAGATCCCACACCATTTCGCGTAGCCCGTGATGGCCGAGATGCTCGGTCGCCGTGACCGCGACGGTATCGGCCCCGGATCGCTCGATCGCGTCGACGACGTCGTGCTCGTCGCCGAGAATGGGTATCCGCCGTCCGTCCACGGTGATCGTGTCCTCGGTCGCCCGGTGGTGCGCTGGGATGCAGACCCCGACCACGTTGTACCCGTCCGCTGTGCCACGGTCGAACGTCCGAGCGAGGTTGCGCACGGAGTGTTCGGCTCCGACGACCAGGACGGACGTCTGGCACAAACCGCGGGCACGCTTGCGGGCGAGGACGCGGCGCCACATCCACCGGGTCAGCAGGAGACCGAGCAGGCCCGTGGGGAATGCGATCGCCAGGTACAACCGTGCCAACTCCACGTGCAGAAGGAGTGCCGCGATCGCGATGAGCCCGAACAGTCGTAGTGTCGCGGTGGCGATGCGCCGATACTCCTCCGGGCCGCTCCCGACCACTCGCGGGGATCGCACGTGGAAGACGGCGAGAATGCCGAGCCACGAGGTCACGAGGGCGACGGAGATCAGCCCGTAACTCACATTGCTCAGCGTGCGCGAGTCGACGAGGGTCCCGTAGCCGCCGAAGCGCACCCATTGGGCCAGAGCGACCGCTGCCACGACGACGAGCGTGTCGGTGAGGAGGATTCGCCTCAGGTACACGGCGAGCCAGCGTCGCCGTGCGACACCGCGCTGCGCAGGAACTGCCGCAACGCCGTGTACAACCGACGCCCGCTCCACAGTCGAGTTGAACGTCGCCATGCATCCCCTCCACTGTCGAACCGATCGCCGGCAGAGTGATGGTCGAGTCGGCCGTATCGCGACAGCGGATTTCAGGACGTACAACAGTGCCGCCGTCACCCATGGCGCAACGCCTTGCGTGCCGTGCGGCCTTTACACGAAGGCGACTACTGTCCTACGAGTAACGATCCAAACTGCCCCGAGCACCGCCATGTGGCTGGACGACATCGAACATTCACAACGAGTGTCGAACCTAGCAGCGCAATTCGGTTCTGTCGCATCTTCACCGCTGGCATCAGACCGCGCGGTCTGCAATAAACCCCCACTGAGCAGCGGTTATCCACTCGCATAATTGGTTTGGACACAGGCGATTTCGACAAACTGACCACAAGTGCTGAGGCGGAACAATTTTCGACCAATCGAGTCTGCGCCGGGGCTCCTGGACGCAGCCGTGGTGCGGACAAAGGCCCTCAATACGTACTCGAAGTCGGCTGCCTTCAGACATATTCGATCTCGCCGCCGTGAATGGGTGCAACATTCCGAGCCGGTGACGTATTCACGTGAAAGTACCGAGGATCAGGCGCCGTTATCGAGCCACCGGCGTCCGTGCGATCCGTGACCGTACGCGGGCGGTGACCTGCCAGATCCGGGTGGTGTCGTGGACGCTGATGCACGGCACTCCGAGTGCGCGGGCGCGCTGGACGGTATCCGATTCCTTCGCGGAGCAGCGTCCGTCCAGGATGTCCTCGGTGACGATGACGCAGAGCACGTCCCCCTCGAATTCACGGATCGGTTCCAGGCCGTGGAGTGCCACCCATTGCCGGACCATCGCCCACTGCGACACGTCGTTGTAGCGGGTGGGATTGCCGATGAACAGCACGCGGCGAGACCGACGGGCTCGGGCGACATCGATGCTGGAGATGGGTGACATGACGAAGATTCCTGTCCATGTGAACGGCTGATCCCGGTACGGGACAACTCTCCCGCGCCCAGCCATCTCCGTCTGTCCTCCGATCAGGTCGCGCATCGGATGAATCCCGATTCCCCCGATCGGAGGACACCCCCGCAGGTGAGTGGGAAAGTGTGCTCGGACGCGCAGCGGCACTCACCTGGGAGGTTGGATGATCACCGTTCTGTGCTGTCGCGGCATCGGTGAGGATCTCGACGTCAACATGCTCACCAACACCACGTCACTCCTGGCTCCCGCACGGTTCGTCGTCAAGCAGGTTCCGTGGGAGGCAAGTTACGGACCGGTGCCCGATCCGGGTGGATCAGCATTCGACAAGGCGCTGTCCGAAGGACGGACACTCCTGTTGCGGATGATCGCCGACGACCCGAATCCCGTTGTTCTGCTCGGCTACTCGGGAGGCGCTGCGCTCGCCGGCAACGTGGCGGCCGAGGTGGGACGGGGGCAGCACCCCACCCTGGACGTGCGTGGGGTCGGACTGATCGCCGATCCGCTGCGACCTGCATCTCCGGACCTGCCGGGCTGGGGCATTGCGGGGCAACGCCCGATCACGGGGATGCCCGTGTGGCAGATCGCCGACCCGCTGGACGCCATCTGCTGCTGTCCGGGCAACTCGCCGCTGCGGACGTTCGCGGACCAGTCGGCGGCCTTCTCGCTGGCCGACCCGAGGGCGTGGGTGGTGGACCTCCTCGATCGGCTCCGCACCAGAAGGTGGCAGGCGGTGATCCTGAACTGGTGGCGACCCTGGACGGTGTGGCAGCAATACTCCGAGGCCATCGACGACGTGAACGGGTACCTGTTCCGGGGCGACCACACCAGTTACTGGGTGCGCATCGCGCCGGGCACCGATCGCACCTATTGTGAGCTGCTCGCCGATCGCGTCAACAGCATTTCGGACTGATCCCCCGCTCGACGCCCGCCGGTCATCGCACTCCCCTCCGTCGTTCTCCGATCGGCAGTTGATCGATGAGATCCGCGGCATGAACGGCACCGTCATGGGCGCGGATCCGCGCTCCCAGAGTTGCTGCGGTCGTCCTGTGTGGTCCGGCTACGAGCAGCTCGCCGACCGCCGACCGGATGCGCTCGGGCGCGGCCGTCTTGCGGAGGCAACGGGCGACGCCGCGCTGCTCCAGACTGCGGCCGATCATCTTTTGATCGAGCGCCGGGTGGATCGGCAGAACGATCAGGGGAAGGTCGTGCGCGAGGGCGCGCATGGTGGTGTCGTGGCCGCCGTGTCCGATGACGAGGGTGGCGGTCGGCAGGATCTGTTCGTGTGGAACGTAGCCGTGTACTTCGATGTTCGGGCCCGCCGTGAAGGTTGCCGGGTCGACGGACGGTCCGGTCGTGACCACGGTATGGGCGGGCAGTCCACCGACAGCCTCGAGGATATTTCGCAGTGCCCGCTGCTGCCCGTCGAAGTTGAGGCTGCTGAGGCTGACCAGGATCAGCGGATCACGTTCGGACACGGGCGTCAACGTGGACGGCATCGGATGTCGCACCACCCCGGTGTAGTGGACGGAGTCCGGCAGGCTTCGGCGGGAGGCCGGATCGAGGTCCTTGTCGGTCGTCACCAGCGCCAGGTCCGACGACGTCCACAGCTTCAGTGGCCGCTGACCTTTCAGACGGGCCATCACGGGCGTCACACCACGTGTCACGCCTCGATACATGAATTCGTAGTAGGTGTGGACCAGCGTCACGCGCGTCAGGTGCGCGTCGGCGGCGGCCTGCAGGGCCCCATACAGCAGGCAATCGACCACGACCACGTCCGTCGGCTCGCGCGCGACGGTGTCGAGCAGATCGATTCCGGGCCCGGCGTCGGTGAAGACAGCAAGCGATTGGTACAAGCCGGTGATACCGGGATGATTGGTGGTCGACTGCCAGGGTCGTGCGTGGGTGTAGGGCGTGAACGGGAAACCGTGACTTTCGATCCGCCGGCGTTGCTGGGCGTGTCCGAGAAATCGGACCCGGTGACCGCGGTTGCGTGCCTCCGTCGCGATGCCGAGAGCGGGTGGCACGTTGCCGCCTCCGTCCCAGGTCACGAACAGGATGCGTGCCATGCGGTGCCTCCAGGGGGCTCGGGGTCGGGCCTGATGGGTGCGCTCGGCCGACAGCGTGTGCGAGGAACCGTCACCTGCGGCTCAGCTCTGCGCGTTTCTGCGCGCCGCACGCTTGGCCCAGGCATTGCGCACCAGCGACAGCGGGGTCGGCGGAACCCAGCCCAGCTGGACTGCCTGACCGAGGTCGTCCCGGGTTGCCCAGTGCTCGACGACGCGGCCGTCTTCGACGCGCAACCAGTGCGACTGGTTGACCGCGAGCACTCGCCCCGTCGGCGCGAACACCTGGTCGATCGATCCGCGCTCGTCGTAGACGACGAAGGGGCCGGCGTGCCTGCCCTTCATGATCGTGTAGACGACGGCG
This sequence comes from Rhodococcus koreensis, assembly GCF_017068375.1. Classification (NCBI taxonomy): domain Bacteria; kingdom Bacillati; phylum Actinomycetota; class Actinomycetes; order Mycobacteriales; family Nocardiaceae; genus Rhodococcus; species Rhodococcus koreensis. Next base: position 6,515,588 of record NZ_CP070609.1, on the reverse strand, counting down.
AGGTCGCCCTCGACCACGACGTCCTCGACGTCGAACCGCAGCTCGGAGAAGGCGGAGCGCAGCCATACGGCGGTGGCGTAGAACGCGTCGGGTCCGCGTCCTCGCGTCCGCGGGGGTTCGGTCGCACTCTCCCGGTTGAATGCATCCGGGTGGACGACGGCGTCGAAATCGGCGCGGCTTCCGTTCGCCATGAGCTCGATCGACCGAACAGCGAGGGACTTCACTTGGTCCGACGGGACCGGTTCCTCCACGTTCACGGTGCACTCCGCAACAGTCGGTTGGAACTCTCAGTATTCGACCGTTGTCGCCTCGAAGTCAACGACCACGTGCCGGTCGATCGGGTGCAGGATTTGCGCGCGCCTCAGCAAATCCGCGGTCGACGGCGGTACCGTCGGGGAGGTGATGGGACTGCCTGATGCGATCTCGGCCTGCTTGTTCGATCTCGACGGTGTGCTCACGGCAACGGCGGTACTGCACCGGAAGGCGTGGAAACGCACATTCGACGAGTTCCTGAAGCACCGGGAGGGCGCGAACTTCCACCCGTTCACCGACCAGGACTACTACGACTACGTCGACGGACGCCCCCGCGCCGACGGGGTCCGGACCTTCCTCACCTCCCGCAGCATCACGTTGCCGGAGGGGTCGCCGGACGATCCGCCCGGCGCCGAGACCGTGAACGGCGTCGGGAACAGCAAGAACCGGCTGCTGCTGAAGGTCATCGACGAGGAGGGCCCCAGCCCCTACCCCGGGTCGGTCCGCTACATCAGCGCGGCCTACGACGCAGGCCTGAAGATCGCGGTCGTCACGTCCTCCGCGAACGGGAAGTCCGTACTCGACGCCGCCGACCTGAGCCGCTACGTCCACGTCCGCATCGACGGCGTGGTGATCCGGGAGCAGGGTCTCCGCGGAAAACCCGCGCCGGATTCGTATCTCGCGGCCGCCCGCGCACTCAACGTGCACCCCGACCAGGCCGCCGTGTTCGAGGACGCCCTGTCCGGGGTGGAATCGGGGCGCGCAGGGGAATTCGGCTACGTCGTCGGGGTGAACCGGGGCGATCAGGCCGACGCGCTTCGCGAGCACGGCGCCGACGTGGTGGTGAACGACCTGGCCGAACTCCTGGAGAGGTGAGCATGGACGACAAGGGCTACGAGATCTCGCCGTGGCAGCTGAAATGGCGCGGACTGGATCTGGAGGCACTGCACGCCACCGAATCCACCTTCGCACTGTCCAACGGGCACATCGGGATTCGTGGCACGTTCGAGGAGGGTGAACCGCGCGGTCTCCCCGGCACCTATCTCAACGGGTTCTACGAGCAGCGCCCCCTGCCGTACGCGGAGGCAGGCTACGGCTACCCCGAAGACGGGCAGACCGTCGTCAACGTGACCGACGGCAGCATCATCCGCCTGCTCGTCGAGGACGAGCCCATGGACATGCGGTACGGCAGCGCACCGGCGCACGAACGCGTCCTCGACTTCCGCTCGGGCACCCTGCGCCGCACCACGGAGTGGACGTCACCGACCGGACGCCGGGTGCGTATCCATTCGGAACGCCTCGTCTCGTTCACCTCGCGTGCGGTCGCCGCCATCCACTACGAGGTCGAACCGCTCGACGGCGACATCGAACTCGTCCTGCAGTCGGATCTGCTCGCCAACGAACACATCCCGGCCCGTACGGACGACCCGAGAGTGGCCGCCGCCCTCGACACTCCCCTGGTCTCCGATTTCGCCGCCGCCCACGACTTCAGGGCTGTGCTCGCCCACCACACGAGGGCCTCGGGGCTGCGGATGGCCGCGGGTATGGACCACGAGATCGAGTACCCCGCCAACGGACGGTGCAGCATCGAGACGGAAGAGGATCTGGCCCGGCTCACCGTGGCCGTCGACATTCCGCAAGGTGAACGCCTCGAGGTGACGAAGTACCTGGCCTACGGGTGGTCGGCGCGGCGGTCGACGCCTGCCCTGCGCGGCCAGGTCGAGGGAGCGCTCGCCGGAGCACTCGAAACCGGCTGGGAGACCCTGCTGAAACGGCAGCGGGAGTACCTCGACATCTTCTGGGCGACGGCCGACGTCGAGATCGACGGTGACGCGGAACTGCAGCAGGCGGTGCGATTTGCACTGTTCCACGTGCTGCAGGCGGGTGCTCGCGGTGAGTCGCGCGCGATCCCGGCGAAGGGCCTGACCGGGCCCGGATACGACGGACATGCGTTCTGGGACACCGAGACGTTCGTCCTCCCGCTGCTCACGTACACGGTGCCGGACTCGGCACGCGACGCACTGCGCTGGCGACACTCCACTCTGGACATGGCGAAGAACCGCGCACTCCAGCTCGGTCAGGCCGGCGCCGTATTCCCGTGGCGCTCCATCAACGGCGAGGAATGCTCCGGCTACTGGCCCGCGGGAACCGCGGCCTTCCACGTGGGTGCCGACGTCGCCGTGGCTACGTCCCGGTACCTGGCCGCGACCGGGGACGAGGAATTCGAAGCCGAATGCGGCGTCGAACTTCTCGTGGAGACCGCCCGACTGTGGACGTCGCTCGGCCACCACAATGCGCAGGGCGAGTTCCGGCTCGACGGCGTCACCGGACCGGACGAGTACACCGCTGTCGCCGACAACAACGTGTTCACCAACCTCATGGCGCAGAAGAATCTGCGGGACGCGGCGGCCGCCTGCGAGAGACGCCCCGGCCTGGCGCGCGAGCTCGGTGTGGACGACGAGGAAGCAGCACTCTGGCGAGATGCCGCCGAGCACATGCGCATTCCGTTCGACGACGCACTCGGCGTCCACCAGCAATCCGACGCCTTCACGCACCACGACGAGTGGGACTTCGAAGGCACACCGCCCGAGCACTATCCGCTGCTGCTCCACTACCCGTACTTCGACCTCTACCGCAAGCAGGTGGTGAAGCAGGCCGACCTGGTGCTGGCAATGTATCTGCGGGGCGACGCCTTCACCGACGAACAGAAGATCGCCAATTTCGCCTACTACGAGGCCCTTACCGTTCGGGACTCGTCCCTGTCGGCGTGCGTGCAGTCCGTGATGGCAGCCGAGGTCGGTCAACTCCAACTCGCCTACGACTACCTCGCCGAGGCCGCGCTGACCGACCTCCACGACCTCCACTCCAACGTGGAGAACGGTTTGCACATCGCATCACTCGCCGGGACGTGGATGGCGTGTGTCGCAGGATTCGGCGGCATGCGCGACCACGACGGCGACATCTCCTTCGCACCGCGGATACCACCACAGCTGGTCAACCTGTCCTTCCGGATGACGGTGCGGGGCAGCCAGATCCACGTGGACATCCGCGCGAAGACCGCAACGTACCGCCTGCTGTCGGGCGAACCGGTTGAGCTCGCCCACCACGGAAACCGGTTCACTCTCGACTCGTTTCCGGTGACACGGCCGATCCCCGAACTGCCGAACACCACGCCCGTACGGCAACCGTACGGGCGGACACCCGTCCGTCGGGGCTGATATCTGACCATAGGAGGGGAACTGGTCTGCGCGTCGGCAGCCTTGGGATCGTACTGACGCGCCACTCTCCCATGCTGCGGGGCCGAAGCGGCCCTCGGACGAGACGAGTGGAGTCTCGGTTCAATTTTGTGCACTGGAACGCGTTGAACCGTGTGAGCGACCCCTCCGGCAGGGTCCCGAAGAACCCGCAAACCCGTCCACGTCCACCTCCGCGCCGCACCCACGGGTGACGGACGAGTCGGTGGCCAGTTGATCCGTGAGTCTTTCGGCGCAAGCCCGGTCCTTCAGGTCCGGGATTGCCGATCTGGTTTTGTCGGACGGTGTGGCTAGTGTCTGGGTTATGGCGGGGAGGGTGGTGAAGCGGGCGTTCAAGTACCGTTTCTATCCGACTGCGGTGCAGGCCGAACAGCTTGCTCAGACGTTCGGGTGCACCCGGTATGTCTACAACCGGGCGTTGGCCGAGCGCTCGCGTGCCTGGTCGCAGGAGCAGCACCGGGTCACCTACGCGGACACCTCGAAGATGCTCACCGGATGGAAGCGGGACACCGAGACGGAGTGGTTGGCGGAGCCGTCGAAGGGGCCGTTGCAGGAATCGCTGCGGCAGTTGCAGGGCGCGTTCGAGAAGTTCTGGCGCAAGCAGACCCGCTACCCGCAATTTAAGAGGAAGGGCCGGTCGAAGGATTCGGCGACCTACTACTCGAACTGCTTCACCTACCGCGGCGGGCAGATCCGGTTGGCCAAGCAGTCCGAACCCCTGGATATTCGGTGGTCGAGGCCACTGCCGGAGGGGGCCGTGCCGTCGCAGGTGACGGTGTCGCGCAATGCCCGCGGTCAGTACCACATCTCGATCCTCGTCGAGGACACCATCAGCGAACTCGAATCTGTCAGTCGGGTGGTCGGGCTCGACGCCGGGATCACCAGCCTCTACACGCTCTCGACGGGGGAGAAGATCACCAACCCGCGCCATGAGCGCAGGGACCGTGAGCGGCTGGCGAAGGCGCAGCGGGTGCTGGCCAAGAAGGAGAAGGGGTCCCGGAACCGGGCCAAGGCTCGACTGAAGGTCGCGAAGATTCATGGTCGGATCGCCGATCGTCGTCGCGATTATCTGCACAAACTCTCCACTCGATTGGTGCGCGAAAATCAAGTGATCGCCATCGAGGATCTGAGTGTGCGGAACATGGTGAAGAATCGGTCGTTGTCTCGGGCGATCTCGGATGCGGGTTGGTCCGAGTTCCGGTCGATGCTCGAGTACAAGGCCGACTGGTACGGGCGGCGGGTGGTGGCGATCGACCGGTTCTGTCCGTCGTCGAAGACCTGCTCGGCGTGCGGGGCAATCGCCGGGGCGATGCCGCTGAACGTGCGGGAGTGGACGTGCCGCTGCGGCGCCGTCCACGATCGGGATGTGAACGCGGCGAAGAATATTTTGGCCGTCGGACTGACGGTGGCAGCCTGCGGAGACGGTGTGAGACCGCCCCGCACATAACGTGTGGGGCGGCGACTGTCGGTGAAACAGGAACCTCGGGACGTGAGTCTCGAGGGGAATCTCGGTCGATTACGGCCGAGAGGACGTCAAAGGCGTTCAGTCCGGCACCGCGGGCGTCCGTCGAGAGTCAGACCAGACGGGGAGGCCTGTACCCGGGGAAACCGGGGGCAGCGTCCTCGGCGGCGGGACCGCTGCACACCCCACCAGTCCGAACAGTGCGACCACGACCAGCGCCGTCCACAGACGTCCCGTCACTCGTGCCAGGGTCCCGTCTCCGCGGCACGCGGAACCTTCGTTGTGCGACAGTGGTGCGATGAGCCCTGTGGTGACGCTCGACGAGTTGGCGGCGCTGTTGCGCAGCGACGCTCCCCCGGTCCTGCTGGACGTGCGGTGGGCCCTCGGCGACACCGAGGGCAGGCAGCACTATCTCGACGCGCACATTCCCGGGGCCGTGTTCGTCGACCTCGACACCGAACTCGCCGCACCGGGACGCCCGGAACTCGGCAGGCATCCGCTACCGGCGGTGACGGACCTCCAGGACGCCGCGCGCCGGTGGGGAATCCGGGCGGACAGCGCGGTCGTGGTCTACGACGCGACGGGGAACCTCGCCGCCGCGCGGGCATGGTGGCTGCTGCGCTGGGCGGGCGTTGCCGACGTGAGCATGCTCGACGGCGGCCTCGGCGCGTGGACGTCGGCTGGTCACCCCGTCCGATCCGGCGACGAACAGGCGCGAGTCCCCGGCGACGTCGTGCTCACCGCGGGCCACCTGGCGACGCTGACCGCGGACGAGGCCGCCGAATTCGCCGCCCGCGGTCACCTTCTCGATGCCCGCGCCGCCGAGCGGTATTCGGGAGCGACCGAACCCGTCGACCCCCGCGCCGGGCACATTCCCGGCGCCCACAGCGCCCCGACGTCCGAGAACCTCGGGCCCGACGGCCAGTTCGCGCCCGCCGAGGCGCTGCGCGCACGGTTCGCCGCGGTCGGCGCCGAGCCCGGACGTCCGGTCGGCGTCTACTGCGGATCGGGTGTGACGGCGGCCCATCAGGTCGCGGCGCTCGCGCTCGCCGGCATCGACGCCGCCCTGTACCCGGGGTCCTGGTCGCAGTGGTCGTCCGATCCCGGACGTCCGGTCGCGACCGGCCCCGACCCGCGGTAGCGGCGGGTCACCCCGGCCGGCCGGCCGCCTCCACGTCGTGCGCCGGGTAGGCGTGGATAAGGGCGGTGCTCAGCTTCGGGACCGCGTGGGTGAGCGTGTGTTCCGCAGTGTGTGCGACGCGGTGTGCCTCGCTGAGGCTGGTCGAGGGGTCGACGTCGAGTTCGGCGTCCGCGTGCAGGCGGTGCCCGATCCAGCGCATCTTCACGCTCCGCACCCCGACCACTCCCGGTTCGGCGGCGAGGGCCTGTTCGGCGGCGTCGACCAGTCCGGGGTCGACGCCGTCCATCAGTCGCCGGAACACGTCGCGGGCGGCGGTCCGCAACACGAGCAGGATCGCGGCCGTGATCACCAGGCCCACCACAGGATCGGCGAGGGGAATACCGGCCGCGACACCGCCTGCGCCCAATACCACGGCGAGAGAAGTGAATCCATCGGTCCGCGCGTGCAGTCCGTCGGCCACGAGGGCCGCGGAACCGATCCGGCGGCCGATCCGGATGCGATACAGCGCCACCCACTCGTTGCCGGCGAAACCGATGATCCCGGCGAGCGCCACACATCCGAGATGCTGGATGGGCACGGGATCGAGCAGGCGCCGGATGGCCTCCACGCCCGCGACGACCGCGGACAACGCGATCATCACCACGACGAACAACCCGGCGAGGTCTTCGGCCCGGCCGTATCCGTACGTGAACCGCCGCGTGGCCGCCCGCCGTCCGAGGGCGAACGCGATCCACAGCGGGACCGCCGTCAGCGCGTCCGAAAAGTTGTGGATCGTGTCGGCGGCGAGCGCGACCGAACCGGACAGCACCACCACGACCACCTGGGCCAGGGCGGTGACGCCCAGCACCACCAGGCTGATCTTCACCGCCCGGATGCCGATCTCGCTGGCCTCGAGCGCGTCGTCGACGCTGTCCGCGGAGTCGTGGCTGTGCGGGGCGAAGATCTCGCGGATCGCCCCGCGGACGCCGCCCGAATGACCGTGCCCGTGGCCGTGGCCGTGGCCGTGGCCGTGGTCTTTCACGACGCACCTTCCTCTGCGGCCAGATCCGCACCCTCGTGGAGGACCTGCAGATCCCCCGACGCGCGATGGTGCCCGGGGATGCCGGGGCCTGCGTGCTCGGCGTTGAACACGGCGTCGGTCACCAGCTGCTGCACGTGCTCGTTGGCGACGCTGTAATAGATGGACGTGCCCTCCCGCCTCGTGTGCACGAGGCGGGCCATCCGGAGCTTCGCGAGGTGCTGCGAGACGGACGGCGCCGGCTTCCCGACCCGTTCGGCCAGCTCGTTCACCGACAGTTCGCCGCCCACCAGCTGCCACAGCACCTGCACCCGGGTGGAATCGGCCAGCATGCGGAAGACCTCGACCACCAGCCCTACCTGGTCTTCGTCGAGCCTGCGCCGGCAAATGCGCTTATCTGCATTCATACGCAGATAATAGGTCACTTCGCCTTGTGATGCACCAGACACCGAAATGGCTTACTTGCTTGCACTAACGATGTATATAGTTGCTTGCATCAAGTAAGTCGTCCTTCAGGGGTTGCCATGTCCATCACGTCAGTGCCTTCCGTATCTCTGGGCACCACCGAAGCGCTCATCGACGAGGTCTTCCTCTTCGGCCGAGTGCTCAAGGAGGCCCTGATGTCGGAAGCCGACGGCCACATGCCACGCGCGCTGACGGGGGTCCTCCTCGTCCTCGCGGCTCGCGGGGAATGCCGGCAGAACGAATTGGCCACCGAGATGTGCGTCGGCCAGTCGTCACTCAGTCGCCAGATCACCGACCTGGTGGAGTTCGGCTACGTCACGCGCCATCCCGATCCCGCCGACGGGCGCGCATTTCGAATACGCGTCTCGGAAGTCGGAATGACGTACGTCAAACAATTCCGAACCCAGCGTGCCGCACGAATGCAGAAGTTGTTGACGGGGTGGAACGAGACCGAGGCAGCAACTGCCCTCGACTCGATCAGGCACCTGAAGGAAACACTCGTCGATCCAGAACACCGGATCGTCACGAGCTCGAACCCGATTGGAACACAAAGCGTATGACCGAAACACAGACTCGGCCGCCGGTTGAAGAAACGACGGCCATGACGCACCGCCAAATCCTCGAAGCCCTCACGGGTCTGCTCGCAGCGCTGTTCACCGCCCTGCTGAGCAGCACGATCGTCGCCACCGCACTCCCGACGATCATCGGCGACCTGAAGGGCACCCAGACCGCATACGCCTGGGTCATCACCAGTGCACTGCTCGCCAATGCCGCCTCGACCCCCATCTGGGGCAAGCTCGCCGACCTGTTCAACAAGAAGGTCCTGGTCCAGAGCGCGATCGTCATCTTCGTCATCGGTTCGGTGATCGCGGGATTCGCGCACAACGTGCCGATCCTGCTGACCGCGCGTGTCATCCAGGGCATCGGCATGGGTGGCCTGACAGCGCTCGTCGTCGCCATCATCGGCACCATCGTCTCGCCCCGTGAACGCGGCCGCTACTCCGGCTACATGGGTGCCGTCATGGCCGTGTCGATGTCGGGCGGTCCGATCCTGGGCGGCGTCATCGTCGACAGCCCCCTCGGCTGGCGCTGGTGCTTCTTCGTGTGCGTCCCGCTCGCCGTCATCGCACTGTTCCTGCTGCAGCGCACACTGCACCTCGCGACCGAGAAGAAGGACGACGTCTCCATCGACTGGCTCGGCGCCCTCCTGCTGACCGCCGGTGTGTCCATCCTGCTGATCTGGGTCTCGTTCGCCGGCAAGGCGGGCTACTACGAGTGGTTCTCCCGTGAGACCGCCCTGTACGTCGGATCCGGTGTGCTCCTGCTGGCCGCGACGATCCTCGTCGAGGCCAAAGCCAAGTCGCCGATCATCCCGCTCAAGATCGTCACGGAGAAGACCACCGGACTCGCGATCATCGCGTCCGTCGCCGTCGGTGTCGGAATGTTCGGCTCCACCACGTTCCTCGGCCAGTACTTCCAGACCTCGCGTGGCTATACCCCCACCATGGCCGGAGTGCTCACCATCCCGATGGTCGCCGGCATGCTCCTCGGCACGGTCGGATCCGGACAGCTCATCACCCGCTTCGGCAAGTGGAAGCCGTTCGTCGTCGGCGGCGCCGTCCTGATGATCGTCGGCTTCGGACTGCTCAGCACCATCGATCACGAGACCAACCTGACCCTGGTCGGCACGTACATCGCGATCATCGGTCTCGGCATGGGCATGCTGATGCAGAACCTGGTCCTCGCGGTGCAGAACACCGTCAGCGTCCAGAACATCGGTGCGGCATCCAGCTCGGTCGCGTTCTTCCGGACCTTCGGTGGCGCGATCGGCGTCTCGGTTCTCGGTTCGGTGCTGGCCACCCGCGTCGCCGACCTGTCGGCCGAGGGTTTCGCAAAACTCCGCATCCCGACCGGATCGAGCAGCGGCGGCGGAAGCCTGGACCTGACGTCCATGCCCGCTCCCGTGCAGGGTGTCATCCGCGCCGCATACGGTGACGCCACCGGGCGGATCTTCCTGATCGCCGCCGTCGTCGCCGTCATCACCCTGATCGCCGTCATCCTGATCCCCAACCGCCCGCTGCGTCGCACCATCGACCTGTCGAGCGAGCAGGAGCCCGTCCAGGAACCCGAGTACGCCCCCGTCCCGGAGTACGCACTCGAATCCGACACCGCGCCGATCCAGTCGTCCGACGTCCGCGGCGGCAGGCACGAGGCCCCCGCCGATCAGCATCAGCCCTTCGCCGGGCTGAGCGCCGACGCCCGGGACCGTCTCCTGTCCATGCTCCTGCCCCAGCCGGAGCGGACGCTGGAAGCGATCGACGAAGCGGAGAAGATCCGCGACGAGGTCAACCGCCTGCGTACCGATCTCAATGCCAAGCTCGTCGAATTCGACGAGGTGTGGGATCGTCTGCGCGAGCTGGGACTGAGTGAAGAGCAAGTGGCCGGCGTCCTCGGTGGCGGTCACGTGACGGACACCGGCAACGGTGCCCTCATCCGCTGAATGAGATGATCGTTCAGTTCCACGACGCCGTCGGCTCGCCCACGTATCCCCCTCTACGTGGGCGGGCCGGCGGCGTGTTCGCTCAGTTGACCCGGTTCACCCTGGTGGGCACGTCGAGCAATGTGGTCTACGCTCTCGCGTTCTTCACCCTCGACATGTACGGGTCGTTCGTCGCCAACCTGGTCGGCGTGGTGACCAGTTCGGTGTTGGCCAACGAACTCCACCGCCGGCTCACCTTCCGCGCCGCGGATCGCGTCCGCTGGTTCGTCGCACAGTGGGAGGGCGGGACCCTCGCCCTGATCGGGCTGGCCGTCAGTTCCCTCGCGCTCGCCGTCCTGCACACGCTCTTCCCCGGCGCCGACGGCCTCGTGCAGGTCGCGCTCGTCGTCGCCGTCAGCGCCGTCGTCGGCGGCCTGCGGTTCCTCGCCCTCCGCGGCTGGGTTTTTGCCTCCGGCCTGTGAGTACTTATTAACCGCCCGTGTTAATAAGTACTCACGGCATGGGGCGGTGCCACGGACCGGTGATCGCCAGTGTCAGCCCCGGTGACTGAATGTTCGCGAACAGGATCCTCCCGTCGGCGCTGAATGCCGGACCGCAGAATTCGCTGTCGTTCAACTCGTTCCGAGCCATCGCGAACGGCTCCCCCTCCGCCGTGACACCCACGAGGTGACTGATCCCTTCGCCGTCCTCCGCGAGAATCACACCGCCGTACGGCGAGACCGTGATGTTGTCGGGCCCGTCGTAGTTTCCGGTGTCGACAGCCGGATCGGGATTGACACCGAACAGCGTCTTCAAGGTGACCGTCTGTTTCGCCGGGTCGAAGAACCACACCTGGCCGTCGTGCTCGGCGACGCTGCCGTCGCTGGTCCGTGCGTAGCTCGCGACGAAGTAGGCGCCGCCGTCGCCCCACCACTGCCCCTCCAGCTTGCGGCTCCGGGTGACGGCGTCGTTCCCGAACTGCTTGCGCACCGACGTGCTCGTCGCGTCACGGTCCGGCACACCGACCCACTGCACGGAGTACACGGTGCCCGGCTCGGTGGCCTGCGACAGGTCGGGGACGTGCGTTCCGCCCTGGAAGCAGGCCATCGCCTGGAGTGCGCCTGCGGTGTCGCCGCCCGGAGACTGGGCGAGTTCGCGCAGCGCGTTCGGCCCGCCCCGGAAGCCCTGCGGCGGCGTCCACCGGTAGTACAGCCCGTTCGGCCCCGACGCATCCTCCGTGAGGTAGATGGTGCTCGACGCCGGATCCACCGCCACGGCCTCGTGCGCGTACCGCCCCAGGAACTTCAGCGGCACAGGACTTTTGCCCCTGTTCGCGTCCTGGCTCGCGGGGTCCACCTCGAAGACGTAGCCATGGTCGAGCAGGAACCCGCCCTCCCCCGCGCGAGCCTCCGTCTCCTCGCAGGTCAACCAGGTCCCCCAGGGGGTGATTCCGCCCGCACAGTTGTTCACGGTGCCCGCGACGCTGACATACTGGCCCTGCCGTGCGCCGTCGGCACCGACCGCAGTCGTGGTCGTGCCGCCGCGCGCGCCCGTGTCGTACGTCAATCCGTCGAGCGCCGGCACGCCGAACGGTTCGTCGCTACCGATCTCATGGTTGGTGACGAGCGTGGAACCGCCGGGTCGCGCGAACACCCCGATCGCGTCGGGGTCGCTCGGCACCGGCAGGCCACCGTCCAACTGCGTCTCGCCCGACCGGGAGACGACGGTGTACGAAAAGCCCACCGGGAGCGACAGAATGCGGTTCGGGTCCGGCACGAGCGGTCCATAACCGATCGCCTGTCCCGGTGCCGCGGACGCGAACGCCGGGCGAACGAGGGCGTCGACGCTTCCGGCGAGAGCCACACCGAGGCCGGTGAGCGCGGTGCGACCGAGGAATCCGCGGCGGTTGAGTGGTGCAGTGGACACTGTGTGAAACCTCCATGGTGACGAACCGGATCCTCAGGACGGTAGGTACCGCGGTGCCCGGCTTCGTGGACGCACCGTGGCGGGCGAATGAACCAAGTGCGAACTTCGCCCGTGAGTACTTCTTAACCGCCCGCGGTTAACAAGTACTCACGGGCGGCGAAGCCGCACAACCGTTGACATGTGACCAAATGGTCACCTATTCTCGATCCATGGACGACGATCACGTCTTCAAGGCGCTGGCCGATCCGACCCGCCGCCTGATACTCGACCGATTGTTCGCCCAGGATGGTCAGACGCTCACCGAACTCGAGTCGCACGTCGAGATGACGCGATTCGGTGTCATGAAGCATCTGCGTGTGCTCGAAGACGCGGGACTCGTCGTCACGCGCCGCTCCGGCCGGGAGAAACTGCATTACCTCAATCCTGTGCCGATACAGCTGATCCACAACCGGTGGATCGACAAGTACACCGAGCGTCACACCTCGGCGCTCGCTCAGCTGAAATCCGAACTGGAGGAAGAGAAATGACTACCGTCGACGCGATCCAGATCTACGCCGTCTACATCAAGGCGACGCCGGAGGCCATCTGGGAGGCCATCACGAAACCCGAGTGGTCGCAGCAGTACGGGTACGGCGGCCTCGTCGACTACGACCTCCGCGCGGGCGGGTCGTTCCGCACGCGCGCGGACGACGCGATGAAGGAATACCCCGGCGTTCCGGACGTGATCGTCGACGGCGAGGTGATCGAATCCGATCCGCCGAAGAAACTGGTTCAGACGTGGCGGATGCTGATGGACGCCGACAACGTGGAGGGTTTCACCACGCTGACCTACGAGATCGTGCAGTCGAGCAGGCCCGGAGTCGCGAAACTGACTGTCACACACGACCTCACCAATGCGCCGGGCCTGGCGGAGATGGTCGCGGGCAGGCGCGAACCCGAGGGCGCGGGCGGCGGCTGGAACGAGGTGCTGAGCGGAATGAAGACGCTGCTCGAGACGGGTCAGCCGATGGTGAACTGGGGCTGAACACCGGGTCGGCGGGCGTGAGGGCCCGACATCTGTCGGATGGCCGCAGTAAGCTCCAACCATGACGGCTGCGCAGTCGCTCGACGGGGAATTCCTCGCACTCGCCGACCCTTACCGGCGCGAGTTGCTCGCCCATTGTTATCGCATGATGGGCTCACTTCACGACGCCGAAGACCAGATGCAGGAGACGTTCATCCGGGCGTGGCGCGGATACGAGGGCTACCAGCAGCAGGCGTCGTTGCGGACGTGGCTGTACAAGATCGCCACCAACACCTGCCTGACGGCGTTGCAGAACAGGTCGAAGCGTCCGCTGCCGAGCGGTCTGGGCGCTCCCGACTCCGACCCGACCGCCGAACTCGTCGAACGACACGAGGTGCCGTGGCTCGGGCCGCTCCCCAACCGCCTCATCGACGACGACGCCGGCGATCCCGCCACCGTCGTGACGTCGCGCGAGTCGGTGCGGTTGGCGTTCATCGCGGCCCTTCAGCATCTTCCTGCACGTCAGCGCGCTGTTCTCGTCCTGCGCGACGTGTTGCAGTGGAAGGCGTCGGAGGTCGCGACGGCCCTCGGCACCACCACGACGGCGGTCAACAGCCTGCTGCAGCGTGCCCGGACGCAACTCGAACTGGCCACGCCGTCGGCGGACACGCTCGTCGAACCGGAGTCCCCCGAGGAACGCGCACTGCTCGACCGCTACGTGGCCGCGTTCGAGAACTACGACATCGACGGGATCGTCGAACTGTTCACCCAGGACGCCGTCTGGGAGATGCCGCCGTTCGAGGGCTGGTACCGCGGCGGGACCGCGATCGGCACCCTGGTCAGCGAAAAGTGCCCGGCCAAGGCTCGAGGCGACATGCGACTGGTGCCGACGGTGTCGAACGGACAGCCGGCGCTCGGCCTGTACATGCGCGGGGAGGACGGCGTCCATCGTCCGTTTCAGCTGCACGTCCTGGACGTGACGGCCGACGGGGTCTCCCACGTCGTCTGCTTCTTCGACATCGATCTGTTCGAGAAGTTCGGACTGCCGGAGACCCCGCCCGCCTGACCCCTACGCCGGCACGGCGGCCGGATCCATCCACATGACCTCCCAGACGTGGCCGTCCAGGTCACGGAACGCGCGGCCGTACATGAAGCCCTCGTCCTGGAGCTTGCCCCACGCCGAGCCACCGGAGGCGAGGGCCTTGTCGACCAGGCTGTCGACCTCCTCGCGGCTGTCGGCCGAGATACACAGCAGCGCCTCGACGGCCTTCGAGGTGTCGCAGATGCCGCCTTCGATGAAGTCCTTGAACCGGGACTCGACGAGGAGCATCACGGACGTGGACTCGTTGATCACCATGGCGGTGCAGGAATCGTCGCTGAACGTGGCGTTGAACTCGAAGCCGAGTCCGCCGAAGAACTGCTTGGTCGCGTCGAGGTTCTTGATCGGCAGGTTCACGAAGAGCATCCGGGACATGTGATTCTCCTTCTCGGGTTCCGCCCAGTGCGGAAGTCATCGATACAGACCACGGCGGTGCGCGAAACTCATCGGCGCCCGCGCGCCCGATTCTGTCAGCTCTCGGCGAGGTCGAGGAACGAACCGATCATGATCCGTCCGGCGGCCTCCACGGCGTCCATGTGTTCCCCCGACGGCGCGGTGCCGGGCGGCATGTGGGCCTGCATCACGGGCAGTTGCTCGCGGGTGAGTTCGACGTGGAACTGCAGACCGTAGGCGCGGCGGCCGATGGCGAACGCCTGATTCTCGTAGAGGCGGCTGCTCGCCAGCCGGACCGCGCCGTCCGGGAGGTCGAAGGTGTCGCCGTGCCAGTGGACGACGGGCACCTCGGCGCCGACGGCACCGAACACGGGATCGCGCGTTCCGTCGTCGGACACCGTCACCGTCCCGGCACCGTTCTCCGGGCTCGGCCCGCGGCGGATCGGACTGCCGAACGAGGCCGCGAGAAGTTGCGCGCCGAGGCAGATCCCGAGCATCGGGAGACCGGCGTCCACAATTTTTTTGATGAAGTTTCGCTCTCGCGGAAGTTGCGGGTGGGTAACGTCGTCGAGTGCGCCCATCGGACCGCCCATCACCACGAGGCCGCCGATGTCGTGAACGGCCGGAAGTTCCGACGCTCGGTACGTGGGGTACTCGGTGTAGCGAATTCCCCGCTCCGCCAGCAGAGTTCCGACGAGAGCCGGTCCTTCGAACGACACATGTTCAACAATTGCCCATGGCTTGGTCATGCCACAATTCTTACCGAGTAGGGACTTTCGGCCCTAGGCAGTTTCGGAAACGTGAATTCCGCACTGAGTGCACAAAATTGGGATGTTCACACGGAGTTCATTTTCGGTGTCGATCACTCGAATGACAGACGCCAAACTGGACGCTTGTCTAGTGGCATGGCTCACGGGAAACCTGTAGAAATACGAGCGTCACGCTTTCGTGACCTGTCCCATATCAATTAGTTATCCGGTGGTGGTCCCTGACAAACGGAACGTCACCATCTCCCGTTACCTCAGACCACAGACGAGCCCTCCTGCGATCCGGGAAGTCGTCTTCGGGATGGAAAGGGCAATAGATGCCGCTCCCCATGTCCCCCCTCGACTCGATGTTTCTTCTCGGCGAGTCCCGAGAGCACCCGATGCACGTCGGCGGCGTGGAGATCTTCCAGCTCCCGGACGGCGCCGACACCTATGACATGCGCGCGATGCTCGACCGCGCGCTCGTCGAGGGCGACGGCATCGTCACACCCCGGCTCGCCAAGCGGGCCCGCCGGTCGTTCTCCTCGCTCGGCCAGTGGAGCTGGGAGACCGTCGACGACATCGACCTCGGTCACCACATCCGGCACGACGCACTGCCCGCCCCCGGCGGCGAGGCCGAGCTGATGGCCCTGTGCTCACGGCTGCACGGATCGCTGCTCGACCGCAGCCGCCCGCTGTGGGAGATGCACTTGATCGAGGGACTGAGCGACGGACGGTTCGCCGTCTACACCAAGATCCACCACGCGGTCGCCGACGGCGTCACCGCCATGAAGATGCTGCGCAACGCGCTCAGCGAGAACTCCGACGATCGGGACGTGCCCGCTCCGTGGCAGCCGCGCGGCCCGCGCCCGCAGCGGACGCCGTCGAAGGGGTTCAGCCTGTCGGGTCTCGCCGGTTCCACCATCCGCACCGCCCGCGAGACGGTCGGTGAGGTCGCCGGTCTCGTGCCCGCGCTGGCCGGCACCGTCTCCCGCGCCTTCCGCGACCAGGGTGGCCCGCTCGCGCTGTCCGCACCAAAGACTCCGTTCAACGTGCCGATCACCGGCGCCCGCCAGTTCGCGGCGCAGTCGTGGCCGCTCGAACGTCTCCGCCTCGTCGCCAAGCTGTCCGACAGCACCATCAACGACGTCGTGCTCGCGATGTCCTCGGGAGCGCTCCGCAGCTACCTCGAGGATCAGAACGCCCTGCCCGCCGAGCCGCTGATCGCGATGGTGCCGGTGTCGCTGAAGAGCCAGCGCGAGGCGGCGACCGGCAACAACATCGGGGTGCTCATGTGCAACCTCGGCACCCACCTGCGCGAACCGGCGGATCGGCTCGAGACCATCCGGACCTCCATGCGCGAGGGCAAGGAAGCCTACGGCTCGATGACCGCCACGCAGATCCTGGCGATGAGCGCGCTCGGGGCGGCACCGATCGGCGCGAGCATGCTGTTCGGGCACAACTCGCGGGTGCGCCCGCCGTTCAACCTCATCATCTCCAACGTTCCCGGCCCCAGCTCACCGCTGTACTGGAACGGTGCGCGGCTCGACGCCATCTACCCGCTGTCGGTGCCCGTCGACGGCCAGGGCCTGAACATCACGTGCACCAGCAACGACGACATCATCTCGTTCGGTGTCACCGGCTGCCGCAGCGCCGTGCCCGACCTGAAGTCGATCCCGGCCCGGCTCGGACACGAACTGCGCGCACTGGAGCGGGCGGTCGGGATCTGACGTCAGGGGGTCTTCCGGTCGCTGTGCCCGAGGTCTCGGTCGGGTGCCACCCGGTCGCGGACCAACTGCTTGAGGACGGTGATGTCCGGGAAGCCGCCCTGCTCCTTGCGGTCCCAGATCAGGTCGTCGTCGACGGTGATGCGGAAGATCCCTCCGGTGCCGGGGACGAGTGCGACTTCGCCGAGTTCCTGCCCGAACGTGCCGAGTAGTTCCTGCGCCATCCATGCTGCACGCAACAACCATTGGCACTGGGTGCAGTAGGTGATCGCGACCCGGCCGTCTGCGCTGCTCGTCGTCATCGTGCCAGGTTAACCGAACACGCTCCCCCGCTTGCTGTTCGAGTTGCATGCGCGACACCTGTTCGTCATGCGGGCGTCAGCATGTTGGGGCAGACTGTCGATCGCCATGCTGTGCCCTCTCGACGAAAGGAAGCCTCCATGCCCACCGCGCTCGAAGAATCGCGTCGCCACGCCATCGACCTGACCAACGAGAAGATCCAGGCCGTCAAGGATTTCTTCACCAACATCTTCCGTCTCGACACCACGCACCGCACCGAGGCGTGAACGGGCGGGGAGGCCTTCGCCGCGAAGGCCTCCCCGCGTTCACCGGATCGTCCCGAAGAACTTCACGACCTCCGCGGCCCGGAAGTGGTCTTCCGACACGTGTGGGCCGCTCACCTCGACGAACTCGACCGAGTCCGAGCCGCGGCGGATCATCTCGACCCACGGCCCCGTGACACCGGCGATGTTCGCGACCTCGTCCTCCCGCGAGGCGTACACCCGAATGGGTACTCCCACATAATCTCCCGGCCGGTGCCGGACGGCGTCCCAGTGCTCCGTCTTCGATTCGAGGTCGTGCCCGTCCGCGGACAGGTCGAACGCGTCCCGCAGGGTGTCGCGTCCGTGCTCGCCTCGTTCCCACACCGCGCGCAGCGACAGCGACGGGGCGATGAACACGGCACCGTCCCACGGCACCTCGCGCAGTCGCACGGCGTTGGCGGCGGCGTTCCCGCCCATCGATTCGCCGATCAGGAACCGCCGCAGCACCGGCCACCGCCGGGACACCCACGCGTCCAGCGCCACCACGGCGTCCTGCGCCGACCGGTTACCCCATAGGTCGCCATGCAGGTACGGGCTCGCGACCACGTATCCGGCGTCTAGCAGGCCGTCCCGCAGTCCGGCGCGATCGTCGATCGACCTCTCGTCCCCCGTCCGCCCGTGCAGATAGTACGCGACTGCCGACGGCGTCACCCCGCGCGGCACCCCGACCAGCGCACGATCGCCGGACCGCGGGACCGTCACCGCGTACTCGTCGTACCTGGTGAGGTGTGCCGTGCGCCGCGTCACCTGTTCGACGGCGCCGGCACGAATTGTCACACCGCCAACGCTAACAAGCGACGACGCAACATGCCGGGCGGCGATCTCGGACGCGGCACCCGTTTCGCCGAGTCGGGCCGACCGCCGGCGGCACGCTCCTATACTTCGTAGCGTTGAGCCCTAGTTGCGAGGGTTTGCAACCGTTCGCTAGTGGGATTGTTTCGTGCTGTCTAGTGGAGTTTGGTGTCGTGATGTTGAGGGATTGGGCGGCAGCGAGCGGAGTGAAGTACCGGACCGCGTCGGCGTGGTTTCATGCGGGAACGCTTTCTGTCCGAGCTCAGCAGTTGCCGTCGGGCACGATCCTGGTGGGAGATACTGCGGTCTGCACGCCATGGGTCGGGAAGGGCATGAAAATTCGTAAGCTGTTTGCCGATCAGAACGTGACGACGATCGTGGTGGAGCATCGGGAGCAGCCCGACGAGGCTCGGGTTCGAATGCATCGAGGCCGTTTTTGTCGGCGCAAGGTCGTACTCTGCTCACGTTGGCCGACGATGGGGGTGGTTGATGATCTGGTGGGACATGACCGGGGTGGTGACGTCGCTGCGTGCCCGCCTGAACGGGCAGCGCCGTGCACGTCGGCGTGCCGCCGCTGCCGTGGCCGCCGCGACGGACCGCCCATGACGGCCGCTGCTGCACTCGAGGATCGGACTGCCGACATCACTGCGCCGGATCCGTCTCGGACGGTGATCCGGGCGTACGTCTACGTTCTCGATCCCACCCCGGCACAGGTCGAGGCGTTACGGTCGCATTGCGGGGCACAGCGTTTCGCCTACAACTGGGCACTGTCACAAGTCAAGGCGAACCTCGATCAACGGACCGCGGAACGGTCCTACGGTGTTCCCGACGCGGAGCTGACCCCGTCGATGTCGTGGTCCGCATACCGTCTGCGCAAATTCTGGAACACCGTCAAGAACGACGTCGCGGTCGCCCCCGAGACCGGGAAAGTGTGGTGGCCAGAGAACTCGAAGGAGGCGTATAGCTCCGGGATCGCGAACTGTGCTGCCGCGTTGTCGAACTGGTCCGACGCCCGGTCCGGGAAACGGAAAGGCTCGATGGGGTTTCCGCGGTTCCGAAGTAAGCGGGCGGTGCTGTCGTGCCGGTTCACGACGGGCAGTTTCGGGCTGGTCACCGATGGCGGTGACCGCCGTCATGTGCAGTTGCCCCGGATCGGGGCGATCCGGACGTGCGAATCCACCCGCAAACTGGCCCGCAAGACTATCGCTGGGACGGCGCGGATCCGATCTGCGACCGTGTCGTATCGACGCGGCCGGTGGCAGGTGTCGTTTTCCGTCGAAACTACTCTCCCCGCCAGGGCACTCCCGCCCACCGCCACCTGTGCCTCCGCCGTTGCCGATGGTGGTGTGGACGGTTCGGTGGTCGGCGTCGATGTGGGGGTGAAACACCTCGCGGTCCTCTCGACCGGAGAGATGATCGACAACCCGAAACACACACGAAAGCACGCGAAGGTGTTGCGTCGTCTGCAGCGCCGCGCGTCCCGCCAGATCGGCCCGGATCGCCTCACCGGCCAAGAGCCCTCACAGCGGTGGCTGCGCACCCAAGACCAGATCAGGGCAGTACACACCCGCACCGCCGACGCGCGCCGCGATCACCTGCACAAACTCACCACCCGACTGGTGCGGGACGTCGGCACCGTCGTCGTCGAAGACCTCAATGTCACGGGGATGACCCGCTCCGGTGGCGCCTACAAGCGTGGACTGAACCGGGCTCTGCGTGATGCGGCGCTCGCCGAGATCCGACGACAACTGACCTACAAGACCGAGTGGACCGGCACAAGACTGCACGTGGCGGACCGTTGGTATCCGTCGAGTAAGACCTGCTCGAACTGTCAGGTAGTGAAAGCCAAACTACCCCTCAATGTTCGGGTGTTCACCTGCGATTCGTGCGGATTCCGCGCTGATCGTGATCACAATGCCGCCCTCAACCTCGCTGCCCTCGCGGCGGTTGTTGACGGTGGTGCGTCTTCGGCGAGTTGCGGACGAGACGTAAAAGACGCCCGACAGAAACCAACCATAAGACCCGCCATCCGGCGGGCAGACGGTATCGCTGCGGGAACGCCACATAGTGGTGAACGTGGCCGGGGTAACCCGGCCGCTCATGCCGAGTGCACCAAACAACACTCAGGATGAACGGGGATCGATGGGTATCTTCCTGCTACGACGAGCGCTCAATTACGTGGTGCTGTTGCTGCTGGCGTCGTTCCTGACGTTCAGCCTCACCTCGCTCACCTTCCGCCCGCTCGACAGCCTGGAACAACGTAACCCCCGGCCGCCGCAATCGGTGATCGACGCGAAGGCCGCGGAACTGCATTTGGACGACCCGATCCCGGTGCGGTACGCGAACTGGCTGGGCGGCGTGGTGCACGGCGACTTCGGCACCACCATCACGGGTCAGCCGGTGTCGGACGAGTTGGGCCGCCGGATCCTGGTAAGCATGCGATTGCTGATCCTCGGTTCCGTCATCGGGGCGGTGCTGGGGGTGCTGATCGGCGCCGCGGGTGCGATCCGGCAGTACAAGTTCAGCGACTATTTCAGCACCGTCGTGTCGCTGCTGATTCTCAGCGCGCCCGTGTTCCTGGTGGCAACCCTGCTGAAATACGGTGCTCTCCAGATCAACTCGGCCACCGGCAGCCAGATCTTTCTGTACACCGGGGAATCCTCGGCCAGCACGATCACCGGGTTCTGGCCGCAGTTCGTCGACCGGGTGCAGCATCTGGTGCTGCCGACCATCGCGCTGGCGTTGGGCAGCATCGCAGGGTACAGCCGATATCAACGCAACGCGATGCTCGACGTTCTGGGGAGCGACTTCATCCGGACCGCGCGGGCGAAGGGGCTGACCCGGCGGGCGGCACTGCTCAAGCACGGACTCCGGACGGCGCTGATCCCGATGGCGACCCTGTTCGCCTACGGGTTCGGGGCGCTGGTCGTCGGGGCCACGTTCACCGAGACGATCTTCGGCTGGCACGGCATCGGCGAGTGGATCGTGATCGGCATCGACAACCAGGACACCAACATCGTCGTCGCGATCACGTCGTTCACCGGGCTGATCGTGCTGTTGTCAGGGCTGCTCTCGGACGTCGTGTATGCGGCGCTGGACCCGAGGGTGCGTGTGGGGTGACCGAGATCCAGATCGCGTCCACCGATGCGGCGGTGTCGGCCGTCGGGCGCCGAACCCTGCTGTTTCGGCGGTTTCTCCGGAACAAACCCGCCATCGCCGGGGTGTGCATCCTGCTGTTGCTGTTCGTCGCCAGTTTCGTCGGACCGTACCTGCTCCCCTACGACTATCAGCAACTCGACTACACCGCGCTGCTGCAGCCGCCCAGTGCCGAACATCCTTTCGGCACCAACCAGATCGGGCAGGACGTTCTCGCCCAGACGTTGCGCGGGCTGCAGAAGTCGCTGATCATCGGCATCTGCGTCGCGCTCTTCTCCACCGCCATCGCGGCGCTCGTCGGTGCGCTGGCCGGGTATGTCGGCGGCTGGCCGGATCGGGTGATCATGTGGCTGGTCGATCTGCTGCTCGTCGTTCCCAGCTTCATCATCATCGCCGTGTTCACCCCCCGGCTGAAGTCGTCGAGTTCGATCATCCTGCTGATCCTGCTGCTGGCGGTGTTCGGCTGGATGATCACCGCCCGGATGGTCCGCGGGATGACGCTGAGCCTGCGCGAGCGGGAATTCGTGCAGGCCGCCCGGTACATGGGGGCACCGACGCACAAGATCATCACCAGCCACATAGTCCCGAACATCGCGTCGATTCTGATCATCGACGCGACCCTGAACGTCGGTGCCGCGATCCTCGCCGAGACCGGGCTCAGCTTCCTCGGGTTCGGCGTGCAGAAACCGGACATCTCCCTCGGGTCGCTGATCGCCGACGGTACCGAATCCGCCCTCACCTACCCGTGGCTGTTCATGTTCGCGGGCGGACTGCTGGTGATCACCGTGCTGTCGGCGAATCTCGTGGGCGACGGACTCCGCGACGCGGTCGACCCCACCTCGAAGCGCGCCCGGTCCCGCAAGAGCAGGAAGAAAGTGAAGCGGTGACCGGGCAACCGCTGCTCGACATCGAGAACCTGCGGGTCAGCTTTCCCAGCGAGGAAGGCCGGATCGAGGCGGTCCGCGACGTCAGCTACACCGTCTCCGACGGCGAGGTGCTGGCCATCGTGGGTGAGTCGGGCTCGGGCAAGTCGGTGGCGTCCCTCGCCGTGATGGGGCTGCTGCCCGAGCACGCGCGCGTCACCGGCTCGATCCGGTTGCAGGGCCGCGAGTTGCTGGGCATGGGAGACCGGGAACTGTCGGCGCTGCGCGGGAAGACGGTCAGCATGGTGTTCCAGGACCCGCTGTCCGCGTTGACGCCGGTGTACCGGGTCGGTGACCAGATCGCCGAGGCGCTGCTGGTCCACGGCCGGGCGAGCAACAGAAAGGACGCCGAGCAGCGCGCCGTCGACCTGCTCGATCTGGTCGGGATCCCCGATCCTGCGGTGCGCGCCAAGGCTTTTCCCCACGAGTTCTCCGGCGGCATGCGCCAGCGCGTGGTGATCGCCATCGCGATCGCCAACGATCCCGCGCTGATCATCTGCGACGAACCGACCACCGCCCTCGACGTGACCGTGCAGGCGCAGATCCTGAACCTGCTGCGCAAGGCGCGTGATCTCACCGGTGCCGGCGTCGTGATGATCACCCACGACATGGGCATCGCGGCGACCCTCGCCGACCGCGTGGTGGTGATGTACGCGGGCCGGGTGGTGGAGTCCGCTCCGGTGCGGGAGCTGTTCGCCGAACCCCGGATGCCCTACACCGCAGGACTACTCGTGTCCGTACCAAGGATGGACGCGCCGATCCGGAGCCGCCTGGTCTCGATCGCCGGCGCCCCGCCGGCACCGCATTCACTGCCACCCGGTTGCACGTTCGCGCCGCGCTGCCCGCTCGCCGTGGACGCCTGCCTGCTCGCCGAACCGGAACTCGTCGCGACCGGACCGGCCCACCGGGCGGCGTGCATCCGCGTCGACGAGAGCGGCACCCGCGACCTCGTCACGGCATATCGGCGGGATCAGCCGGCCCCCGCCCCCACTGCGAGGACGCAACCCGAGCACCGGGTGGTGCTGCAGGTGACCGACCTGGTGAAGACGTATCCGATCACCAGCGGTCTGGTGTTCCGCCGCAAGCGCGGCGAGATAAGGGCGGTCGACGGCATCACGTTCGACATTCGTGCGGGTCGCACGCTGGCGTTGGTGGGCGAATCCGGCTCGGGCAAATCGACGACGTTGACGCAGGTCCTCGACCTGTCCGCGCCGGAATCCGGGTCGATCGAGGTGCTGGGTGCCGACGTCGCGGCGCTGAGCGCCCACCGCAGGCGCGCCCTCCGGCGGAAGATGGCCGTCGTCTTCCAGGATCCGACGGCGTCCCTGGACCCCCGGCTGCCGGTGTTCGACGTGCTCGCCGAGCCGCTGCGGCTGGACGGCCGCGGGCGCGAGGAGATCGGCCGCCGGGTACCGGAACTGCTCGACCTGGTGGGGTTGCGACGCGAGCACGCCGACCGGTATCCGGCCGATTTCTCGGGCGGCCAGAAGCAGCGGATCAGCATCGCCCGGGCGCTCGCGCTCGATCCGGAACTGCTGTTCCTGGACGAACCGGTGTCTTCGCTCGACGTCTCCATCCAGGCCGGGGTGCTCAACCTCCTGCGCGACCTCCAGGAGCAGCGGGGCATGTCGTACCTGTTCGTCTCCCACGACCTATCGGTGGTCCGCAACATCGCGCACGACGTCGCGGTGATGTACCGGGGCAGGATCGTCGAGTCGGGAGCCGCGCAGACGATTTTCGAGGATCCGCAGCACGAGTACACCCGGGCACTGCTCGCGGCAATCCCCGTACCGGATCCAACGTATTTGGCACACTAGGGTCAGCGAACTTCGAGGAAGGGCACATCCATGAGGATTCGTTCGGCGCGCACCCGCCTCGCGGTATCGTTCCTGGCCATCGGCCTCGTTCTCGCCGGCTGCGGGGGCTCGGACACCGGCGGCACCGGGACCGGATCCGGGTCGATCGGCACCACCAACGACATCAACCCGCACGACCCCAGCGAACTGCGCGACGGCGGAAACCTGCGGTTGGCGTTGTCGGGTTTCCCCCCGAACTTCAACACGCTGTCCAACGACGGCAACGACTCCGAGATCGGCGGCATGCTGAAGCCGATGATGCCCCGCGCGTTCGGCACCGACGCCTCGGGGGCGCTGTCGGTGAACCACGACTACTTCGTCGACGTCGCGCTCACCGGCACCGACCCGCAGCAGGTCACGTACACGATCGACCCGAAGGCGGTGTGGTCCGACGGCACCCCGATCACGTGGGAGGACATCCAGTCCCAGGCCGCGGCGCTCAGCGGGAAGAACAAGGAATTCCTGATCGCGAACACGTCCGGATTCGAGCGGGTGGACCGGGTCGAGCGCGGCGTCGACGACCGTCAGGCGGTGATCACGTTCGCCGAGCCGTACGCCGAGTGGCGGGGCCAGTTCGCGGGCAATTCGATGCTCTACCCGAAGGCGGCCACCGCGACCCCCGAGGCGTTCAACACGAGCCTGCGCGACGGGATCTCGCTGACGTCGGGACCGTTCCGGATCGCGTCGATCGACCGGGCGCAGAACCGGATCACGTTGGGCCGCAACCCCGTGTGGTGGGGCAACACCCCGAAACTCGACACCATCACGTACAGCGTGCTCGACGACTCCGCGCGAATTCCCGCGCTGCAGAACAACGAGATCGACGCGTCCGGGCTGGGCACGATCGACGAGGTGAAGACGGCGGAGGGATCGGACGGCATCGCGATCCGCCGGGCGCCGGGAACCCAGTTCTCGCACATCACGTTCAACGGCGCGGACGGATCGATCCTCGCCGATCCGGAATTGCGGGTGGCGCTGTCCAAGGGCATCGACCGGCAGGGCATCGCGACCGCGATTCAGAACGGTCTGGTCGACGACCCCCAGCCGCTGAACAACCACGTCTACCTCAGCGGTCAGGAGGGCTACCAGGACAACAGTGCGGCCGTCGCCTACGACCCCGAGGAGGCCGCGCGGCGGCTCGACGAGCTCGGCTGGAAACTGAACGGCGAGTTCCGGGAGAAGGACGGGCGTAGGCTCGAGATCCGCGACGTGATGTACCAGTCGACCACCTGGGTCCAGATCGCGCAGATCGTTCAGCAGAACCTCGCGCAGATCGGCGCCAAGCTGAACATCGACACCCGGGGCGGCACCGGGTTCTTCACCGACGTCATTCAGCCCGGCGACTTCGACCTCGCCCAATTCTCCTGGGTGGGTGATCCGTTCCCGCTCAGCGGTCTGCCGCAGATCTACGCGTACAACCCCGACGACCTGCAGGGCAATTACGGCCGGATCGGTTCGCCCGAACTGAACGCGCTGATCGAGCGGACGATCTCGGAACTCGACCCGCAGAAGGCGATCGAACTGGCCAACGAAGTCGACACCGCGGTGTTCGAGGAGGGGTTCTCGCTGCCGCTGATGCAGGCGCCGGGCAACGTCGCGGTGCGCGACAACCTGGCGAACTTCGGTGCCGCCGGTCTCGCGTCCTACGACTACACCAAGATCGGTTTCCTGAATTAGCGGGTTCGCGGCCGTGCGCTACCCGGTGGCCGTCGCCGTGGGCGCGCTGCTGGTGTGCGGCGTGTTCGCCGTGGTCGCCGACGCCGATCAGTTCAGCGCACTGGTCGTCGTGGCGGCGGCGGTGCTCGGGGTCACCGGCTACACGTGGTTCGCGGCCACCCGCACGCGCTCGGGGCCGGGACGGCCGGCCACGGTGCGCCGGGTTCGCCAGCAACACCGACTGACCAGCAGGTCCTGGATCGAGGTACGTGAGGAACCGGGGTCGCTGTGGATTCCGGTGTTCTTCGATGCCGCTCTGGTCACCCTGCCGACGCCGACCGCGGCGACGGTGCACGACGCGGGCCGTCGCACCGTGGTGGTGTGGGAGGGCCGTCGCCTGCTCCCCTCGGGTCGAGCGCGTCGTTCGGAGCCGCCCGGCCGGTTGATCGACAACCCGTCGCGTCCGGATCCGGACGGCCCGGTGCGCGCCCGGGTCGCGGTCCGGCCGGCCCGCAGGCTCGTCCTCGACGCTCAGTTCGCGGTGGCGGCGCCGTTCGCCGGGGCCTTGTGGGTGTACGTCGCGGGCGGCGGGCTTCCCGCGTTCGCCGGCGCGACGTGTGTGGCCGCGGCCGTCGCCGTGTGGTTGGCGGCGGTCCGCGGCTCCGACCCCAGTTGAGCGCGGCTACGACATGGTGACGCCCGCGCTGACGAAGCACGGCAACAGCCCGGCGATCTCACTCAGCACCGGCCCGAACCCGACGGCGGCCGGTACGGGGTCGTTGACGAACGCGACACCCCGGAATCCGGTGGTGAGGTTCGTGAACTGCACGACGGCGCCGTTCCACTGCGCGAACGGCGCTGCGGTGGTGTACCGGATCCGGTCGGGTCCGACGCGTTCCGCGTTGAACGTGAGCCAGGCTCCGGGGGCGCACGTCGACATCGAGCCGGGGACGAACGGCGCGGCGGAGGCGGCGCCGGGCACAGCGAACGACAATGCGCCCGCGACGGCGAGCACTGCTCCCAGCCGACCCAGCACTTTTCGAGTAGACATCGGAATTCCTTTCGGGGCGCGCCAATCCGTCTCCCCGAGTACGGCGGAACCGCGTCACTGAGTGTGAATACCAGGTCAGAGAAGTATATCTCCGCAGGTACCTCCGGCCGCTACGTCCCCGACGTCCAATTCGAGGCGGTCCTCGTCGAGCCGGACCACCCGAACGGTGCGCGTGTCGCCCGCCGCCGTGGTCACCTCGAGCCGCCCGTCGTCGTCCGCGGGCACCCACGTTCCCTCCCGTGGTTCGTCGGCGTCGCCCCGGCCGATCGCCCAGTCGACGAACGAGCCGTCCGGCCGGAATTCGATCCCGCCCCGCCCCCGCGCCCGCGGGAAGTCGAATCCGGCGGGCCGGTACACGCGGACACCGTCGTGGTCCTCCTCGAAGGAATGCCGCCAGCGTCCCGCCGCGCCCGGGGCCACCAGTGCGGAGACGGCCGGACTCGCTGCCCGTCCGGTCCACAACGCCTTCCGGACGCCGTCCAGGCACGCGCCCATCCGGGCGCCCTGCCCCTTGGTGAACATCACCATCCCCGCGTCGTCCGTGTAGTCCATGTAATCCATGAACAGGTCGCCGTGGGGGCCGTTCCCGCAACTGATGTGCGGGAAGCGTGGCATCCCGACGTTCTGCCCGCCCTGATTGGGGGTGTCGGCGACCTCGTCGGAGCCCCGGCACCCGGTGCCGTCGTCGCCCCAGATATGGAAGAGGTTGAGGTAGTGCCCGATCTCGTGGGTCGCGGTGCGGCCGAGGTTGAACGGGGCCCGCGCGGTGCCCGTCGTGCCGAACGCGGTGTACGTGATCACGACGCCGTCGGTGGCGACGGGGCCGCCGGGGAACTGCGCATAGCCGAGCAGGCCACCGCCGAGCGCACAGACCCAGATATTGAGGTATCTCTGCGTCGGCCACGGGTCGGCGCCGCCGGTCTCCGCGGACTTCACGCCGTCGTTCTGGTCGAACGAGTCGACTTCGGTTGTGGTGCGGGTGATTCCGTTCGACGGCCGCCCGTCCGGGTCGGTGTCGGCGAGGAAGAATTCGATGCCGGCGTCGCCGATCAGCTGCTCGAACACGGGCGGAACGGTGTCGATGTCGTCGTTGGTGGCGCGGAAGTCCTTGTTGAGCACCATGATCTGGCTCTCGATCTGCGCGTCGGAGATGTTCTGCGCCGCTGTCGTCGACACCACGTGCACGACGACCGGAATCCGGACCGGTCCGCGGGCGGCGATCGACTGCAACGGCTCCAGTTCGATGCTCTGGTTCTCGATCTCCGATCGGGCGATGCGATACGACTCCGACTCGGTCAGCAGCCGGCGGTGCACGTCCATCGCCCCGCACGTGCGGCGGGTCGGCAGATCGGCCGCTGATTCGTTGGTGCTCATGACGTCGGGTTCCCTTCCGGTTTCAGAGGATCAGGTCCTGAGGGCGGATCAGTTCGCGGGGCAGGCTGCTCGCCTCGATTCGTTCGAGCGGGTCGGCCGCGATGTAGGGGTCCAGGCCCAGACCGGTCAACTGTGCGATCCGCCGGACGGGTACCTGGAACGTGCGGTACGCGCCGTAGGAGAACGCCTCCTCCCCCTCGGCGAACTCGTCGAGCAGGGCGGCCTGGCTGAGCAGGTATCCGGTGACCGAGAGGCTGCCGTCCTGCTTCACCATGGCGACCGTCTTCCAGAACTGCCGTGGCAGCGCCACACCGCGATACTTCGGGTCGTCCGGTGCGAGAACGGGCCCGGTCACGACGGTGACGGCGAGATCGGCGTTGTCCGCGTTCTTCAGGACGTAGTCCTCGAGGCCCAGCCACAGCGTCTGTCCCGCGTTGAAACTGTGGTGTTGCGGAGTGCAATTGGTGAAGTGGAACGTGTCGTCGTTCGCCGCTTTGGCCAGCGGGCCCCAGGCCGGGTCGAGACGCCGCACGAGGTGCCCCCGGTCGAGCGGATTGTCGCGGTACACGTCCTCCCCCGTCTGCTGATCGGCGGGAAGCCGGGGGTCGAGAATCCATCTGTCGCTGTCGCGCCGGGGGCTCTGCGACTGCCGCCCGTCGATGTTCACGGCGGTGAACAGTGCCAGTGCCCGCTCGCGGTGCATCACGACGCTGAAGTGGTGATATTTCAACTCCGGTGACGCCACCGCAGGCACCTCGGGCCGCGGCAGTGGTAGCGGCACCCGCAGGAAGCTCTCGTCGTACCCACCCCGGGTGCCGTAGTTCGGATCGATCGAGATCGCTTCCGGCGCGGCGGCCGGTGACTCGACCGATCCGAGACGCACCGTGATTTCGAGGGGAACCCGGACGGTCACCTCCCGTTCGTGTTCGAGCACCGGGCGGACTGCCGGCACCGTCCGCTCGGCGCCGACAACCTCGTCGACGAGGTCCCGCCACTGCGGGGTCAGGTTCTGCGCACGCACGTATTCGAGTATGCGGCTGATCCGCACCCCCTCGTTGAGGACTCCACCGAACTCGGTGTGTTGCGGCGCCCGCACACTCGCGTGGTGCAGGGCGACCACCTCCCACTGATCGTTGAAGACCGGTGAACCCGAGGATCCGGGTTCGGTGTCGGCCGAGTAGTGCAGGAACCGTTCGGGAATGTCGACGATGCGGTTCTCCCGCAGCGCGGATCTGCTTCTTCTCGCCGCGGGGATGCTGCACGATGGTCACGAACTCACCGATCACGGCCTTGCCCTCCGCCTGGATCAGCGGGCTGAAACCGAACTGTGCGAGCGTCCCGGGCTCGGCCCCGACCGCGACCAGCGCGAAATCGCGTTCCCGGTCGGCGAGGTAGAACCGTCCCGGATCCAGCGGAAACATCTGCACGGGCCGCGGTTTTCCGTCGACGCCGTCCTGGTAGTCGAACTCGATCACGCTGCTGCGGGCGATGTCGGCGTCCGGCAGCACGTGGTGGTTGGTCAGCAGCAGGGCAGGTGAGACGAGGAAACCGGTGCCGTAGCCCTGCAGGGTTCCCCGTGCGTCGCGGATGTTCACCCGTCCGATGGACCGGGCGGCGGCGACGCCGGCATCGAGGTAGCGGGCGCCGACGAAATCTGCTGTGCCCACGATCTTCTCGAGAATCCGGTCCGGGAGGGTGTCCGACGCCCAGCCGTCCTCGCCGTAGTAGCGACCGAGCCGGTCCACCCGCTTCGCGATCCGTTCGGGCGTATCCGCCGCGGCAACCCCGCCGGGACCGTTGAGCGCCTCCACGTGCTCGCCGCGCTGGGGTGCCCGTTCCCGCGCACGCAGTTCTGCCGCATCGTGTTGTCGTTGCCGTTCCGCCTCGAACGTTCCCGCAGGCGTCGCGCGCTGCGACTGCCCGTCTCCGATGTTGTCGACGATGGTCATGACTCGGTCCTCACGTAGGCGGCGGCTCGGTGCTGTGCCTGCCAGCCTTCGCGCCGCGGGCGGACCGGTCATGCGTAGCCGACTACTCGTTTCTCGGTCCGACCGCGGCGCCGGCGCGTTCGTACTGTTCGACGCCGTTCCGGACGACCCGCCGAATGCGGTTGCCGTCGGCCACCAGGGCGTCGAGCAGCGGAACCGCCAGTTCCGGGCGGATCGGGATTTCCGCGAGCAACTGCCCGAGTTCGAGTGCGTCCGATCCGAGTGCTGCGACGACGACCTCCCGCCGCGCGCTGTCCAGTGCCGCTTCGACGTCGAGTTGCTTCGCGGTGTCACCCCGTGCCGTCGGTATCGGTGTCGCCGTCTCGACCAGCAGCGCCCGGACGTCCCGCGCGGCCAGGTCGCGGTCGGTCGCCCAGACCAGCATCGCCGCGACGGCCACGTACAGCGCGGCGAAGGTCGTGCCCTCCATCTCCGGCCGGTCGACGAGCCGCTCGCACGTTGTCCCGGTGATCGTCCGCGGCGCGTAGACGTCGGGTTTGCCCGCGTCGGCGAAGTACGGGGTTTCGTGGGTGAGGGTGCCGTCGTCCTCGACGGCACCGACGGCGAACGCGTCCGCACTCCACGCGGGATACGCCGGTTCGTCGGAGTGGTCACCCGAGACGATCACGAGTCGGCCGTCGCCGACCAGGCGCGCGATGACGGCGTTCTGCGCGTCGGACGGGACCGCGTTGCCGTAGTCGAACACCAGGATGTTCGCGTCGGCGAGGCCGGCGTCCTCCATCCACCGGCAGACGTCACGCTCGGACGGGACACCGTTTGCGAAGGCCAGCTCCTGGGGCAGGAGTTCGGCCAGCGCCGATTCGCCCTGCCCCATCTCGCCGGACACCACCCGGCCCGGAACGTCGTGCCGGATGGCGCATTGTGTGACGGCCACCGCGATCTCCTCACGCCGCCCGGCGGTGAACGGTCCCGCCACCGCCAACCGCAGTGCGTGCCGCACCGGCGCCGCGGCTGCCGCCTCGGCCTCGGGTGCCCCGGAGCCGGCGCCGAAGAAGTCGGACCCGTTCGACACCGGCAGCGCCGGCTTCGCGGCACCGACACCGAGTTGCCGGACGAGCAGCGGCAGGTCCCGCGGTTCGAAGGTGCCGTCCTGGGCGGCGAGATCCGCCAGCTGCTCCCACAGTTCCAGGTGCCGCACGTCGGTGTAGAGCCGGGAGAGATCCTGCTCCGGGTAACGCGTCAGCGTGGGCAGATTGCGCCGGATCCATTGCCACACTTCGGGCCAGGACAGGGCGTCGAGGCGGATCGTGCGCACTTCCGCGGCGCGGAGCGACTCGGTCAGTCCGGCGAGTTCCCCAGTGGTCGCCACGGCGAGCCGCGCGTCGCCCCGACGCTCTGTCAACAGGACCAAGGCGTCGAGGAGGTCCGAGGCGCCGGGGGCGTCGCCGACAAGCAGGTCGCCGTCGTCGACGACGATCGCGGTGGGGACTTCGGTGAGGTCGTCGAGTAGCCGCTCCCACCAGTCACCGGCGCTGAGCCTGCCGGGCCGGGCGGTGCGGACCCCGGCGTCGTCCATCAGCTCGGCGACGATCCGGGACAGTTCGCGGAGCGGGTCGGGTTTCGCGAGCAGCCGTTTCGCGCTGACGAACAGATGCGCGATCTGCGGTTCGAGCTCCTCGAGCACGCGGTCCAGGAGGGCGGTCTTTCCGGTGGAGGGCATCCCGACCACGTGCAGCAACCGGGCGGACGTCCGCCCGGACAGCACGTCCACCCCCTCGCGCAGTTCCGCTAGGCGGGAGATGAAGCGGAGTTCGCCCTGGCGGATCCCGATCCGCCGCGAGATCCGCCGGGGCGAGGGTTCCGGCCGCGCTTTCGCGTCCGGGTCGATGATCGCGCCGGGCTCGCTCCCGCCGACGAACAGGCAGGGCACCGCCCAGTCGAGCAGGGGGTCGCCGCTGTTCTCGTCGCCGTTGATCGCGAGCCGCGCCAGCCGCAACGCCTCCGCGACGGGCTGGCCGGCGGTCAGCGCCTCGTAGAAGAAGCGCGTCAGCAGTCGCTCCGTCCGGAACGGCAGCACCGCCTGCATGCCGATCACCATCGGGCACGCATCACGCACACAGATGTCGGCCGAGGACAGCGGCCCCGGCCACGGGTCGTCGTCGGTGGCCCCGTCCGGCGCGCGGGCCGTCTCGCACCCCGCGAACACCGCCAGCCGGAGGTCCGGCAGCTGCTGCAACAGCAACGCGAACTCCTGGCTCGGCAGCAGCATCCCGCGGCCGTTGCGCCGCTCCACCTTCAGACCGTCCGGATTGGCGTGCCCGAGATAGTGGAAGAGGTGAAACCCTCGTCTCTGCATGCCCATTCGACTGCGAAGACGTTCGACGGACGGACGGTCCTCGACCACCACCCGGAGCAGACCACGGTCGACCAGGGGCCGCAGTTCCGACAGCAGGCTGCGTTTCTCGGCGTACAGGTCGAACGGGGCCTCGGAATCCTCCGGGCCCTCCCGCAGCGGACTCGACATCACCAGCAGGAGATTGAGCGGCGGCTCGATCGGCGTCTGCCGGATCGGGTACGTGCGCGACCGTCCGGACCGCACCACGTGGACGTCGCGTGCCATGGCGAGGAACTGGTCGGGGCGTTGCGGATCCAGCAGCAACTCCCACGGCCAGGCGCACACTTCCTGCGGCGCGGCGAGGATCCGCACGAGGAGCTGAGTTCCCGCCCTCCCGGCGATTCCCCGGCTCTGCTGCAACAGCGTTTCGATGTCGGGGATCCCGAACACCAGGTCCGTCAGCACTTTCCCGACGTCGAGCGCGTGGGCCGCGGCGTCGGTGCGCGCGTGCCGGACGGTGTCGGTCAGCCATCCGGACGGCGCGTCGATCGTCTTTCCCGTGACGTCGTTCGGCAGTTTCCATTCCGGGATCTCTCGCCGCACCGCGAACACCGACCCCATCCAGGACTGCGCCGACAGCCAGACGTGGTCGCCCGCCCGGAGAACGCTGATCTCCAGTTCCTCGAAACCGGTTGCGGGTCTCATGTTTCCGCGCTCCTAGGCGTCCACGGACCGGGCGATCTCGTCGAGGTCGACCACACTCGCGACGTCGGTGACCGGGTGCACCCCGGGCGCGCGCACGGTGATCCGGTAATCCTGGGCGGATAATCCGTCGAGGACTGCCTGCTGCCAGCCGTCGACGGCCGGCGACAACGGGTGCCGCCTGCCCGGACCGCCTGCGACGGGCTCGACCGACGCGACCAGTCGAGCGCCCCCGGCACCGGTTCGTGCGCGGATCACCAGCGGCTCGGTGGTCGTGACGTCGTCGACCTCCAGCGCCACCGATTCGTTCACCGCCGGAAACACGTTCGGCGGCGCGAGAACTGCGGTGGTCAGGATCCCGCCCACATGGTCGAGCACCGGGTCGTCGTTCTGCAGGGATCCGTGCCGCTGGCTGAAGAACGCCGCGTTCTTCCATCCCGTCATGAGCTCGTGCGGGGTGGCCGACAGCTTCGGCACGGTGCCGTCCCCGCCGCTCTCGCCGGGCCCGCGGACGGTCATAGTCTCGACCTTCGACCCGGCGAGCCGGGCGGCCCATTTGGTGGGCTGGAAGTCGCCGATCACCGGACGGATGTCGTAGCCCTGGGGTTCCGACTTCAGCCGCGCGTCGACGGCGTCGCGCAGGCCCCGGTGCAGGCGCACCGCCGCGCCCATCCGGCCGGCGTCGAGTCCCGTGCCCGACCAGTCGAGCGCCGTGTCGTCGAGTGCGCGCCACGACCCGTCGTCACCCGCCATGCACCGATACGACGGCAGCAACTGGTAGGCGGACGTGAACGACCCGATCAGCGCACCGAGGTCCACGGTGAACGGACCCCAGCCCTTGCGGAATCCGTTGACGAGGAAGTCGAGCGCGTTGACCGAACCCGAGTACGGGGTGCCGAACGTGACCAGGGTGCGGGTGTCGCGCCACCCGTCCAGCAGTTCGAGGAACAGTCGGGCGACGATTCCGCCCATGGAGTGGCACACCAGCACGAGCTTGGCGTCCGCGTTGCCCGACTTCTCGCGCCACCGCGCCAGCCAGTCGTGGGATCGCCGGGCCAGCGTGCGGGCCGCCACCCGGTTGTCGCGCCGCCAGTCGTAGGGCAGTTCGAAATAGTTGTCGCCGGGAACGACTCCGAATCGGCGAACCAGGTCGTCACGGAACTTCGTGTAGCCGTCGATCTTCCAGTCCAGGCCGGGAACGAAGTGGAAGTCCGGTACCAGCCGGGTGGCCACGACGCCGTCGCCGAGGTCGTCGACGTCCGGGTCGTCGCCGTCGAGTTTCAGTGTTTTGATATTTCTGCCCAGCGAGAGCACGCTCGCCAGCGCGACGCCCGGTGTCGGTGCCCACACGTCTTTGCCGTCACGCGCGAGGACCGACCCGCCGATGCCGGGCAACAATACGACGACGTCTTTCATGGCGGCCTCCGGGATCGAACGCCCAGGAGAGGGCGGCTTCGAATCCCAGTCTTCTCTTCCTCGCCGCAATACACACGAGTAGCGGACCACTCGGTTTGCAGTTTTTCGGCGGGCCGCCGACGCTCAGCGTTGCGCGAAGTTGAGGTAGGCCTTCGACGGCGTCGGGCCGCGCTGGCCCTGGTACTTGGAGCCGACGGCCGAGCTGCCGTACGGGTGCTCCGCCGCGCTCGACAGTCGCAGCAGGCACAGCTGGCCGATCTTCATCCCCGGCCACAGGGTGATGGGCAGGTTCGCGACATTGGAGAGTTCCAGCGTGATGTGCCCGTTGAAACCCGGGTCGATGAACCCGGCGGTCGAGTGCGTGAGCAGTCCGAGGCGGCCGAGCGAGGACTTGCCCTCGAGGCGTCCCGCCAGGTCGTCGGGCAGCGAGCACACTTCCAGCGTGGAACCGAGGACGAACTCGCCGGGGTGCAGAACGAACGGCTCCCCCTCCGCCGGCTCGACCAGCGTGGTCAGCTCGTCCTGCCGCTGAGCTGGGTCGATGTGCGTGTAGCGGGTGTTGTTGAACACCCGGAACAGGCTGTCGAGGCGCACATCCACGCTCGAGGGCTGGACCATCGAATCGTCGAACGGGTCGATGCCCAGACGTCCAGTGGAAATTGCGGTACGGAGATCGCGATCGGAGAGGAGCACAGGTAGAGGTTAACGGGTGTGGATGGCCATCGAGAGCAGCAGTTCGGTGCAGGTATCCACCAGCTCCTCCTCGGGGAGCGTCACGGTCCCGTTCAGCCATGCCGTCAGGGTCTGGGCGAGGCCGCCGACCATGAAGTGCGCGGCGAGGTCGAGGCGCGGGCTCTCGGCCACCTCGTAGTACCCGACCGTCTGCTTCGTGACCAGGCCCGCGAACAGTCGCGAGCTGTCGAGGCGACGCTGGGCCAGCACCGCGCTCGACTGCGCCACCGAGAACATCAGCCGGCCGTGCCGCGGATCCTCGGCAACCTCCCGCACGATGTTGCGGACCCCGGCGCGGACGATCTCCCGCTCCCCCGGCCCGGCGTTCGTCACGGCGTCCAGGGTGCTCGTTGCGATGCGTTCCACGACGTGGTCGTAGACGGCGACGGTCAGCGCGTCGCGGTCGGGGAAGCTCTCGTAGAAGTAACGGGTGGCGAGCCCGGCCTGCTTGCAGACTCCGCGCACGGTCAGGGCGTGGTCGCCGTCCGCGCTGCCGAGCAGGTCGAGTCCGGCCTCGATGAGCTGGCTGCGTCGATCCGATCGACGCTGGTCACCCTCTTGGCCGCCGTACACCCTGTCCGACGCGATTGCCATGGAAACATCTTCGCACTTGCCTCTGGACTCGCCACATATATGTGAGTACGGTCGTATTCAGATAGGTAATTCACCGCTTGCGACAGGAGTGCACATGTCGACATCTCTCGAGGTGCCGGACCGACTCGAACTGGTCATGGACGGCGCCGGCCTGCTCGCCGGCGCAGCAAACGTGATCATGCAGCTCTCCCACCCCGCCGTCGGATACGGCGTCGTGGAAAGCCGCGTCGAAAGCGGACAGATCTTCCGGCACCCGATCAAACGAACGCGGACCACCCTCACCTACCTCGTCGTGGCGGCGCGCGGCACCGACGAGGAGAAAGAAGCGTTCCGCAACGGCGTCAACCGCGTCCACGCCAAGGTGCAGTCGGGGCCAGACAGCCCCGTGCAGTACGACGCGTTCGACCCCGAACTGCAACTGTGGGTCGCCGCCTGCATCTACCGCGGATTCGAGGACGTCCACCGCTCCATGCACGGCGAACTCACCGCCACCGAGAGCGAATACTTCTACCAGCAGGGAGCCACCTTCGGCACCACCCTGCAGGTGCCGAAGGAGATGTGGCCCGACACCCGCGCCGCCTTCGAGGAGTACTGGAACAAAGCCCTCGCCGACGTGTCGATCGACGACACCATCCGCGAATACCTGGTCTCCGTCGCCAAGGTCGAATTCATGCCCGCCGTCGTGTCCCGACTCTTCGGCCGGCTCAACCTGTTCTTCACCACCGGCTTCCTGCCACCACTCTTCCGCGACCAGATGCACCTCACCTGGACCGCCAAGGATCAGCGACGCTTCGACCGGACCATGAGCACCATCGGCGCCATCAGCCGACGCATCCCCGTCACCATCCGCGAACTCCCCTACATCCTGCTCATGCGCGACCTCCGACGCAGACTGCGGACCGGCAAACCCCTCGTATGACACTCCGCGCGTGTGCCCGCGTAGTCCGGATCACCATCTGATAATGTTGCCGCCGCAAGGTGTTGGGCCTGCCTACGGGCGCCCAATATCGTGCGCGCCGATGTAGTTCAATGGCAGAACATCAGCTTCCCAAGCTGAATACGCGGGTTCGATTCCCGTCATCGGCTCCACCATCCACAACCCAACCAACCATTCCATCCACCACCATCCTTCACCCCGAAGACGAAGAAGGTGGTCGGGGGCAGCATGCGCCAGGCGGCCCTGCTCGGGCACGAAGAAACCGGCACTGATCACCTCCTCCTGGCCGTCCGCCAACCGCAGGTGACCTCAGACGACAAACCACACTATGCAGAGTTACGCGCGGTTCCCTACCTTGCTCAGCGACGGAGCGCGGCCGCGGAAATAGGAAGCCCCGCCGCCGCAAGGCGGTCACACACATCAGCCGGGGTCCCGGGTGGATTGCGCCAGGCCGCGGCAGTCGCACTGATCGCCTGATGGACCCGCACCCCGTCGAGGTGGAACAGATCCATCACGAACTCGTCCGGATGCTTGGCCTCGACGCCGAACTGCGCCAGATCCGAGTCGGGGAAGTCCCGCAGGTTTGCTGTGACGATGACCTGGGCGCCGGCGCGGATCGCCGCGGCCAGCACATGCCGGTCGTCCTCATCCGGCAGCGTGAGTGCGGGGATAAGTGCCTCGTAGCCGGTGACCAGACAGTCCGGTACTGCCCGGTTCATCAGCTCCCGCAGCTTCGTCAACGTCGCTGCCGGGATGTCCGGGCGATCCTCCGCCAAGTTCTCGAATGTCTCGTCGAGGATGCGATCCGTCCACCGGGCATGTACCAGGCCGGTCTGCGCGAGCCGGATCAGCACGTCGCGTAAAACATTTGGGTACAGCACATTCGCGTCGTACAGCACGGTGAAGGTCACGTCAGTACAGCCCGAGGTCTTCCGTCAGGGCTGCCAACTCGTCCGCGGCGGCACGCGAGGTCCCCAGCTGCGTCCGCTGGTAGGCAAGCAGAGAGGATGCCAGGATCCGGCGATGGCGGCCGACCATCCGGTACTCGATGTTCCCCTCGTCGAGGAGCTTGATCACATGCGGCCGCGAGACATTGAGCATCTGCGCGGCCTGCTGGGTCGTCAGCTCCGCGTGCGCCGGGACGACGGTGACCCCCTGCCCGGCAGCCATATTCGCCAAGACCTCACGGATCAGATCGAGCGCTGCACGAGGAAGATGCACCGACTCCGAAGTTCCGGCCACGGTCACATCGAGGGTCTCCCCCGCCGGATCGACATCACGAAGCAACTGCAGTGCCTGGCGGGCCTGCTCCTGTTCGACAACGGTCGGCTGCTCATGCGCTGCGGACATCACACACCTCCTAAACGAAATATACGCAACAAACGAAACAACCGCAACGGCGGCCGGGCAACGTCGGCGATACCGCCCCTTCCTCCAGGATCGCCCCACGAGGATGCTTGGTCGTCTCCGCCGCATCCGGGCCCGGGCCGCCGGCCACATCGTGCAACGCGATGATCGGATCGACACGCGCCGTCGGTTGTGCCGCGGCCGCGGCACAACCGGAGTCCACGCAGTTGATAACGGTGCCGGCGGACCGGACCGGATTGCCGTTGCAGGAGCCCCACTCTCCTACCATCCCTGCTTGGCCACGCTGATCACTGTTGTCGACGGCGACCTCGGTCAGATCGCCGTCCTCGAGCTCCTGCAACGGGGTTCGGCCGTCGAGGATGTCGGACGGGGTGCGCCACCAGGACGTGACTCCTCTGGCCCGCGACACCCAGTCCTCTGCCGCGAAGATCTCGTCGTCAGCGGCACCAGGATTGTTCATCCACAATCAACACCGGAGTCGAAGGCAGAATCAGCGCCCTCAAACGTGGATACGGCTGGGACCGCACCCGCATAGACAGCACCGAAGGCGCCCAAATCTGGGTCGGCCACGGGGTCCTGGCGCACAACCTGGTCAAGATCAGCACCCTGGCAGCGTGAAGGACGCGGATCGGGGGGCTTGCGGCCAACCCAATCCTGACCGGCCGAGAACAGCCGAATCATGCTCACCAGGGCCCCCGTTTTTCAGGTCGAAGTAGCTAGACAGTTGCCCAACGCGACCTTGGAGATGGTGGATGCCGCGCACATGATCTTCGCCGAGGCCAGCGGAACCGTGGCAACAGGTGGTTCGGGCGGCTCGACAAGCAATTTCCCGTCGGCGGCAATACCACCGAGTGACGACTGAATTCGATATCACCGGGCGCAGAGAAGCACCCTTCACTGGTGAATGTTGCCGGCTGAGGGCCGCACCAGGTAACGGTCGCCTGGCTGCGAGCACTACGCGGAAAACCCGTCCGACTCGCCGCTGGTAGTGCTGCTCACGGACTCCAGGCGGGCCACGCAACGACCTCGCCCCGTCGTCCGTGCGGACTATCCTGGGGGAAGCGTCTCAGAGGTGGTGACGGCCGATGGCGGACGACCCGGGGGCCACACAGCGCGAGCCGGACATCGCGGTCGAGTTGGCCGTCGCCGGCTTCGACGAGGCTGAGGAGATCGGACGCGGGGGTTTCGGGATCGTCTACCGCTGCCTTCAGGAGGATCTCGACCGCACGGTGGCCGTGAAGGTCCTCACCACGGACCTCGATCCCGAGAACCTCGCGCGTTTCGTGCGCGAACAGCGGGCGATGGGCCGGATGTCCGGACACCCGAACATCGTCGACCTCTACCAGGTCGGCGTTACCCGAAGAGGGCGTCCCTTCCTGGTGATGCCATACCACTCGCACGGATCCCTGGAAGCGCAGATTCGCCGGGCCGGGCCGATCGGGTGGGAGCAGGTGCTCCGGCTCGGGATCAAGATCGCCGGGGCGCTCGAGACCGCCCACCGCAGCGGCACGCTGCACCGGGACGTCAAGCCCGCGAACATCCTGCTGACCGACTACGACGAGCCGCAACTCACCGACTTCGGGATCGCGCGGATCTCGGGCGGGTTCGAGACCACGGCGGGCTCGATCACGGGCTCGCCGGCCTTCACCGCACCCGAGGTACTCGAAGGTCGGCCACCGACCACCGCCTCGGATGTGTACAGCCTGGGGTCGACGATGTTCTGTGCGCTCACCGGACATGCCGCGTTCGAGCGGCACAGCGGCGAGCAGGTGATCGCCCAGTTCCTGCGGATCTCCACGCAGCCCGTCCCTGACCTGCGCGACGCCGATGTCCCCGACGACGTCTGCAACGCCGTGGAACAGGCGATGTCCCGCGCCGTGGAAGAGCGGCCGGGCAGTGCGGCCGAGTTCGGGAACGAGCTTCGTGCCACCCAGCGCCGCAACGGGATCGTCGTCGACGATCTGCATGTTCCCGCCGTGCGTGCCGGTGATCCTCGCTCCACCCGCGGCGCGGGGATGGAGCATGCCGCGCAGCGGCCTCCGCGGGTGTACCCCATGTCGTCACCACGCACACCGCCGGTGCCGGTGACCAAATTCCGTCCGCCCACCACTACCCGGCAGTTGGTGCGCCGTGATCGGCTCCTCGCCATGTTGCGGACTGCCGGGGAGCGTCGGTTGGTCTTGGTTCACGCACCTGCGGGATTCGGGAAGAGCAGCCTCGTCGCGCAGTGGCGCGACGAACTGGTCGCCGACGGAATCACCGTCGCCTGGCTGACGGTCGACCGCGACGACAACAATGGCGCGTGGTTCCTCTCGCACCTGGTGGAGGCGATCCGGTTGGTCCGCCCGGGGGTGGTTGGCGAGCTTGGGCAGGCACTCGAGGAGCACGGGCAGGCGGTGGAGCGGTTCGTGGTGACCTCGCTGATCAACCGGCTCCACGACAGTGGGGAGCCCCTCGTGGTCGTGATCGACGACTGGCATCGGGTGACCGCCGCGGAGCCGATCGCAACGGTGGAGTTCCTGCTCGACAACGGTTGTCATCACCTGCGGATCGTGGTGGCCAGCCGCAGCCGGT
Source organism: Rhodococcus koreensis (assembly GCF_017068375.1). NCBI lineage: Bacteria > Bacillati > Actinomycetota > Actinomycetes > Mycobacteriales > Nocardiaceae > Rhodococcus > Rhodococcus koreensis. Next base: position 6,474,606 of record NZ_CP070609.1, on the reverse strand, counting down.
CTAATCTGCCGTTGAGCCGAATGCGGGTGCACGACGAGCTGCGGGAGGTCGGTCCCGAGGATTTGAGTTTCGATTTCCCCGAATCCCGCCGCTTCTTCGGTGGTCCGGGGCAGGTCGCGCTGACCGATTCCGAGGTCGAGGAGCTGCGGGCGTCGACGGACGGCTGGGTCGCGGCGCTGCAGCTGGCGTCACTGTCGCTGAGGGAGGCCGGTGACGCGGCGGGCCTGGTCGAACAGTTCCGTGCCGGAAACGACACCCTGGGTGAGTATCTCGCCGAGAACGTGCTCGACGCCCTCGAGCCCGATGTGCTCGATTTCGTCCTCGTCACCGCGATCCCGGACCGGGTGTGCGGCGACCTGGCGTCCGCGTTGGCCGAGGTCCCCGACGGTGCGGTCCGCCTCGAGCGTGTCGTCGCCCGTGATCTGTTCCTGGACCGCACGGGCGACGACCGCCGGTGGTACCGCTATCACAACCTGTTCGCGCAGGTGCTCCGGCAGCGGCTCGAACGGGATCATCCGGGCCGGATTGCGCAGTTGCACCGCACTGCGTCCGCGTGGTTCCGGGAGCGGCACATGCTCGGTGAGGCCCTCGACCATCTTCTCGCCGCCGATGACCGGCAAGGGGCGCTGGATCTGCTCGAGCACGACGACCTGTATCTGCTCGATCGGTCGCAGATGTCGACGCTGCTCGGCTTGATCGCGAAGTTGCCGGCGGATCTGGTGCTGTCGAGTCCGCGACTGCACTTGACGATCGGATGGGCGAATGCCGAGCTGCAGCGTATCGACGTCGCCGTCGAGGCTCGGCGGCACGCGCTCGAACTGCTCGATCTCCTTGACCTCCCCACCGACGTGCGCTCGCGGATGCGGGTGGAAGCCGATGTTCTCCAAGCGAATATCGACGCCACCACGGACCGGGTCGCTGGGATCACGGACTTGGTCGCCGAATGCCTGGCCAACCCGGCGGGGCAACATCCGTTCGTGGTGTCGATGGCCGCACTGCTTGTCACTATCGCCGACACATACGAGTTCCGCTTTCGGGATGCCTATCGCCGACAGACCTGGGCAGCTCCGTACCACAGCAGAACGACTGGTCCGTACACTGTTGCCTACGGGTATTGCTTTGCCGGTATGGCGAAAGCGGAACAACTGGACCTCACCGGTGCAGCGGAGTTGTACCGCAGGGCCTTTCAACTTGTCCGCGATGCCGGAAACACGCAATCTCAGCACGCCCGGCTCACCCGTGCTCTGCTCGCCGAGATGTTGTACGAGCAGAACCGTCTCGCCGAGGCCGACGAGTTGCTCAGCGAGACGTTCGACCCGGCCGCGCTCGGTGGCGCTCCGGATTTCATGATTCGCCACTATTGTCTGCGCGCGCGAATCCTCTGTGCCCGCGGTGACCGTATCGGCGCGGCGAAGGAGCTCGACGAGGGTGTCGGGACCGCAGCCCGGTTCTCGCTTCCGCGGCTGCGGGCGGCCGTCGACACCGAACGTATCCGGCTCGGTCTTCCGCCGCGCCCTGGATTCGTCGCTGTCACCCGCAACTCGCACCCGGAACCGGTCGACGGAATCGAGCAGATTACCGCGCAGCTCGAGGACGAGACGGCCATCCTGCTGCTGGTGCGCACCGGTGAGCCAACGGCGAGCCGGCTCGCCTGCCAGTGGGCGGAGGACTGGGTGGGTGCGCTCGCCGGGACCGGACGTGAACTGGCGTGGCTGTACGCCATGCGCCTGCTGGCCTCGTGTCTGTGGGCGGCCGGGCGCGCCGACGACGCCGAGGCGGCGCTGGTTCCCATCGTGGTCGAGTGCGCCCGGCACGAACTGGTCCGATTCCTCGCGGACGGCGGCACAGACGTTGTCGCCGCCACCGCCTCTTTGCGTACCCACCTGGCAGAGCCGAAAGGGGCCGACCTCTACCCCGGCCTGTCCGGCGCGTTCCTCGACACCGCGCTTGCCGCTGCCGCTGAGGTTCACTGACACCGTTTGCGCGGCAGAGGGCAGATTTCCGTTTCCTTGTTCGGCAGTCACGCATCGGCTAGCGCGAAACCGACTCCCCGAACGGTCTGCAGTGCGTGGGACGCACCGATGCTGCCGAGCTTTCGGCGCAGCGACCAGATGTGCGCGTTGAGGACGTTCGTCGTCGTCTCCTCGGCGATGCCCCACACCAACATCAGGAGGTGACGACGGGGGACGACCCTTCCTTCGCTGTCGGCCAGCACTGCCAACAGATCGAATTCGGTCGGGGTCAGGGCCGTGTGAAGGCCCAGGCGTTCGACGATGTTGCACTCCCGCTGCAGGACCAGTCCCTTGGTTCTGCCAACCGGGCGTTGTGGGGCTCGTTGCATTCGCCGGAGGATTGCCCGAGTCCAGGCGACCAGTTCTCTCGTGGTCAGGGAGGCATCGAGGACGTGATCGGCCCCGAATCGAAGAAGGCGACGCGGTCGTCGACCGTCTCGACACTGCCGACGACGACGATGGCGGCGTTCACCCGTGTGGCCCTGAGAGCCTGCACGGTGCCGATTCCTTCCCTGCGGTGTGATTGCACTCGGATGACCACCACGCCGGGGCACAACCCGCTGGCGCGGAGTTGGTCGACGACGCCGTAATCGACGGTTGAATCGACCAGGAGAACACATGTGGGAACTCCGGCAGTGGACGATCTCATCGGCTTCCTGATCGGCTCGCCGGACCGTTCGGCCGCACGCCGCCACCCTTGCTCGGGGCTCGCGGCCACCGCCGGCGATCTTGCGTCCTCACGTCGTCTGCCGATACCTTTCGGCTCGCTCTCCTGCACTCTCAGCGGTTCCGACCCGCTCCCTCAGAGGCCTCAGGGCCCTCCGTTCGCTGCCCCGTCTCCGACCAGCGCCGTGGCGCCGGCCTTCCTCGCCCCCCTCTTTCCCGTGACGAAGCGGCGGAGAAGTTCGAGGGCATGCGGCTCGTTCCGCCACAGCACTTCTGGATGCCACTGCACCGCGACGAGGCGATCGGACGCGATCTCGAAGGCCTCTACGAGACCGTCGTCGGTGTAGGCGACCGCTCGCGCCGACGGCGCCAGGGTCTTGATGCCCTGATGGTGCTGACTGTTGACGGGGACGATCCCGTCGATCCCCATCCAGTCGGCGAGGAGGGTGTCCGCTTCCACCTGCACCGAGTGCAGGCTGTCGATCAGGGCTTCCTCGCTGTGCCAGTGCCCGGTGCGCCCGACCCAGTCCCGGGCCAGATCAGCATAGAGCGTGCCGCCGAGCGCGACATTGGCCAACTGCGCTCCGCGACAGATGGCGAGGATGGGAATTCCACGCGCACGAGCGATCTCGAGTGCGGCGAGTTCGTTCGTATCTCGATGGGGATTGATCTTCTGGATACGCGGGTCGTCGAGTGAGCCGCCGTACAGGGAAGGGTCGACGTCCACTCCCCCGCTGATGAGCAGACCGTCGACAGACTCGAGAATCGCGGCAAGGTCGGTTCGCGGTTTACCGCAATCGACGGCGACCGGTGCTGCGCCGGCGACGACGATGCCGCGGAACATCTCCTTCCAGTGGACGAACCCGGGCAGTTCGTCGAAGTCGAGCGTGACTGCGATGACAGGGATCTCTGTGCTCATCGACATTCCTCCTTCTGCACTGCCTGTGCAGGATCGATTTACCCGCGACTACCCGATGTGCAGCTCAGAAGACCGACCAGCCGGCCAACCGGGCGAACTCCTCGATCGCCGCCACTCCACCGGCGGAGTTGCCGTCGGTGTCGAGCGGCGGGCTCCACACGCAGACGGTGCCTAACCCCGGCATGATGGCGAGGACGCCACCGCCGATGCCGCTCTTGGCGGGCAGGCCGATCCGGTATGCGACGTCGCCGGCCGCGCCGTACATGCCGGACATCAGCAGAACCGCGTTGACCCGGCGGACGGATCCGCTGTCGAGGACGGTCGCGTCGGCCGAGCGGTCGGCCAGGAAGAGCGCCGACTTCGCGACCGTTTCCACGGACGCGGCGATCGCACACTGGGCGAAGTACTGCGTGAGTACTCGATCTATCCCGTTGACGAGTTTGCCGTGCTCGGCGAGGACGTGCGCGATGGCCGCGTTGCGGTGGTCGGCGACAGTCTCCGAGAGCGCAACGCGACCGTCGGAGTTGATCACCGCGGTACCGGAGGTCGAGGCCAGGAGATCGATGGTGGCACCCACCGCGTCCCCGGTGAGTTCGATCAGCCGGTCGGTGACCACCAGGGCGCCCGGATTGACGAAGGGGTTGCGTGGTCGGCCGAGGTTGCGTTCGAGCTCGGCCACCGAGCCGTAGCCGGAGTCGGTCGGCCCCCATCCGATGTGGTCCCACACCGCGGGGTTGCGTTGCAGGAGTGCACACAGGGCGAAGAGCTTGGAGAGGCTCTGGATCGAAAACGGTTCGGTTCCGTCCCCAGCGGTGAGCACGCAGCCGTCCACGGTCGCCACGGCCATGCCGAACTTCGTCGGTGGCACCGAGCTGAGCGCCGGTACCTGGGTCGAGACGTGCCCGGCCACCGCGGCGGCGCGACCGTGCTCGGCAGCGATGTCGAGATACTCCTGGAGCTGATCGATGCGCGTCTCGAGTCGCGCGAGATGAACGGAGATTTCGCACCTCGGATTTCACTGGGGCACAACGGCGTAAAGAGCGAACCCTTTTTGGACGGCACGTGTGGCGATCTGGCGCCTGATACGGCAGCCGAGCCGTGCGCACAAAAACCGATCCCGTGACCAACCGGTGGCCACAGGACTGACAAGACGACACTAAACGCACTAATAGAACTAGTCAATAGACCATTTCTCTGATCGGCGGCCGGCCGGGACGCGCGTGCGTCGACGATGTTTCGGCCAGAAGAAAAATGTGTCTCAAACCACTTTTTCTGGTCTACTGGTCTTGTCTTTAGGCCTTTTACGGTCTTAGGCTCATCGAGCAGACAAAGCGAAAGGTAGATCCCGCATGATCGCCAACTCACACCCTCCAGAGGGCCCCTCCCCCACCGGCCCCGCCGCCGACCCCGCTCAACTCAAACGTGGTGCGATCGGTCTTGTCGGTGTCGTCTTCATGGTAGTGGCGTTCTCGGCGCCGATCACCGCGATGACCGGCAATCTGCCCGTCGCGGTCGGATTCGGCAACGGCATCGGGGCACCGGCGGGCTTCATCATCGCCACCGTGGTGCTGACGATCTTCAGCGTCGGATTCGTGGCGTTGGCCAAGCACATCACCGCGGCGGGCGCCTTCTACACGTTCGTCTCCCGCGGGTGGTCGAAAATTCCCGGCCTGGCAGCGGGCGTGATGTCGATGGCGACCTACATGATCATGGAAGCCGGTCTCGTCGGGATCTTCTCCGCGTTCGCCAAGCAGGCGGTCGGTTCCCAGTTCGGCCTCGATCTGCCGTGGGAGCTGTATGGATTCGGTTGTGTGGCGGTGATCGCGGTCCTGTCGCACAAGGACATCTCGGTCGCCGCCAAGGTCCTCGGTGTGGTGCTGGTCTGTGAGATCGGGATGCTGACGATCACCGCTGTTAGGTCCTTGAGCACCGGTGGACCCGACGGCATCATCTGGTCCTCCCTCAATCCCGCCAGCGCACTGAGCACGAACGGAGTTGCCGGAGGGGTAGTCGGGTTGGGCCTGTTGATGGCGTTCTGGTCCTGGGTCGGGTTCGAATCGACCGCCATCTACGGCGAGGAATCCAAGGACCCGAAGAAGATCGTCCCGCGAGCGACGATGATTGCCGTCGTCGGCATCGGCGTCTTCTATACCTTCATCTCCTGGGGCGTGGTCACCGGTAACGGTGCACATCAAGCCGTCGAACGCGCCTCCGGACCCAATCCCTTCGAGCTGCTGTATGCACCGACACGCGAGTACGTCGGCGCGTGGGGTGTGACGGTCTTCGAATGGCTCGTCCTCGGCGGGTCCTTCGCCTGCGCTCTGGCCATCCACAACTCCGCTGCGCGGTATCTGTTCGCGTTCGGCCGCGACGGGCTGCTGTGGCGCCGGCTCGGTGAGGCTCACCCGAAGCATGCCTCGCCGTGGATCGCTTCGCTCACCCAGAGCATCTTCGCCGCGCTCATCCTGGTGCTCTGCTCACTGACCAACTCCGATCCCTACGCCGTGCTCTTCGTGCTGGTCGGTGTCCTGGCGACGCTGTGCCTGCTGATCGTGCAGACGATGTGTTCGATTTCGGTCATCGTCTACTTCCACGTCCGCAAGCAGCACCCGGAAACCGCGAACTGGTGGCGCACGCTGGTGAGCCCGATCATCGGTGGCCTCGGCATGGTGTTCGTGATCTATCTGATGGCGACCAACATGAAGGCGGCAGCCGGATCGGCATCGGACTCGCTGTTCTTCAAGGCGATCCCGTGGATCGTGGTCGGTTTGTTCTTCGGCTCGATGGCACTGGCTCTGTACTGGCGCACCAAGAAGCCGCACCTGTACGCGCGGATCGGCAGCACCGTCTTCGACGACGAACCCGACCACTCCTTTCTGACCGAGCCGGCACCCGAGCCCGCCTGATCAACCACCGTGTGTGGCCCCCTCGTCGCGGCGAGGGGGCCACACACGGTCACGACCCGTACCCAGCAACCGGAAGAGGAAATGATGAAGCAGACTTCAGACTCGATGAACGTGCTCGTGACCGGCGGCAGCCAGGGCATCGGATTGGGCATCGCGGAGGTGTTCGCCGCCGCCGGTGCCCAGGTCGCGATCGCGGGCCGCAATCCCGCGAAGCTGGAGAAGGCCCGCGCACGGCTGGCCGAACTCGGCGCGACGATCGTCGCCGACGTCGCCGACCGCCGATCGTGTACACGGATGGCCGCCGAAGCCGAAGAGCTGCTCGGCGGCCTCGATGTGTTGTGCGCCAACGCCGGAATCTACCCGGAGCAGACACTCGAGCAGATCACCCCGGCCGAGCTCAACGATGTATTCGCCACCAACGTGCACGGCATGATCTTCAGCGTCCAGGCGTGCCTGGATGCGCTGACCCGATCCGGCCGCGGACGGATCGTGGTGACCTCGTCGATCACCGGACCGACCACCGGATTTCCCGGGCTGAGTCACTACGGGGCCAGCAAGGCCGCCCAGCTGGGCTTCGTGCGCTCGGCAGCGCTGGAACTCGCCGCCCGCAAGATCACCGTCAACGCCATCCTTCCCGGCAGCATCCGCACCGAAGGTCTCGATGGTCTCGGCACCGACACCATCGCCCGGATGGAATCGTGCATACCGCAGCGTCGACTGGGTGCCACTACCGACATCGGGCACGCCGCATTGTATTTCGCCAGTGAGGGCGCAGGCTTCGTGACCGGTCAGACACTGACCGTCGACGGGGGCCAGACCCTTCCGGAGGTGCCCGAGGCCGTGGTCAGCGCTTGAGCCAGGATTCGAGCGTGTGCCGGGTGCCGAGGATGTGCTCTTCCATTTGAGCGGCGGCGACCTCCGGGTCGCGGCTCTCGATGGCCTCGAGGATCGCCTCGTGATGGTCGTTCGCGTTGGGCTCGAGGCGGCCGAAGATCGCCCCCGTCGGAAGCCACATTTTGCGGCGGGCGTCGGCCACCGACTCGAGCAGATAGTCGTTTCGGCAGGCCTGGGCGATCCCCATGTGGAATGCGGAGTCGAGAGTCTGGAACTCGGTGACCCTGTGCGCGGACTGGTCCTGCATCGCGGCGTCGAGGGCGCTGTCCATGCTTTCGAGCAACGTTCGAAGCTTCGTGAGGTCGGCCGCTCGACGGCGCATCGCGGCCAGACGGGTCGCCCCTGTCTCCACCACGATCCGGTAGTCGAACGCATCGCGGACCGCTGTCTTGTTCTGACGCATCAGCCGGCGGGTCTCCGCCGGGTCGTAGGTGGGGGCTTGCACGGTGAATCCGCCGCCGCGACCGCGGCGAACCGCGATCAGGCCTTCCCGCTCGAGCACCGCCACCGCGGCCCGCACCACGGTGCGCGAGACGTCGAGCATTTCCGACAGCTCCCGCTCGGTGGGCAGCCGGTCGCCGGGGCGGAACTGACCCAGCTCGAGCGCCCGGCGCATTTGATCGACGACGAGTTCGTGTGCAGGAATCTGCCGGATCGGACCGAATCCGGATGGCGCTGCCGCGGCTGTTGTCATACGAGGCTCCTTTCCCTCGCCCCAATCTAGCGCACCACTCACCTTCATGTTATTTGCTCCAGCCTTTAGACCAAGTCTGCAACCCGGCGCCTGCGTCAGTCACGGAAATAAAAGACCTAAACACTTGACCAATCGTCCTTTATTGGTGAAACTGGGTCCATCGTGGTGACCACGGTCACGTGTTTGGAAAGGAACCCGAAGTGGGCAACAAAGTAATCGTCACAGGCGGCGCAGGAGTCATCGGACAGGCGATCTGCCGTCGGCTGCTGCAGAGCAGCTACACCCCGATCGCGGCGGATGTGAAGCAGGCGATCGACGCATTCGACCCGAATCAGGACGGACTGGAGGGCACCATCGCCGTGGCGATGGACGTCACCAGCCGCGAAAGTGTTGAGAGCGCCGTCGATTCGGTGACCTCCGGAGACGAGACGCTCGCGGGTGTCATCAACTGCGCCGGCATCCTTCGGGACTCATTCCTCGGCGAGCTCGACGAGGCCAAGCTGGAGTTGATGTTCCAGGTGAACATCGCCGGCATGGCACGCGTCATCGACGTCGCGGCACCCTTGCTGACCGAAGGCTCGGCCATCGTCAATGTAGGCAGCCTCACCGGGCACTTCGGCCGGTTCCGCGGCGCCTCGGTGTACGGCGCCACCAAGGCCGGGATTGCTGCGTACACCCGCTACCTGGCCGAGGAACTCGCCCCGCGCGGCATCCGGGTCAACAACGTCGCCCCCGGCGTCATCCGGGCCCCGATGAGCCCATCGATGGCGCGGGTCTCCGGCGGCGAAGAGGTCAGCGCCGGCTACGCGATGCTCAAGCGGATCGGTGAGCCCGAAGAAGTCGCCGAGGCTGTGGAGTTCCTCCTGTCCCCGCGCGCCTCTTTCATCACCGCCCAGACCCTGCTCGTCGACGGCGGTGTCACCGCATGGTGACCGCGAACGATCTCGCGACCGTCCCCGCCGAGATCTGGGGCGGGTCGGCCGAGGCTTGGGACGGGTCGGTCGAGGCCGCCAACGACGAGGCGTTTCGCCGCCTCAACGACGCCGACCCGTGGGTGGTCGACGTCCGGCCCGCACGCGAGGTGCTCCCCGGCTACCGCGACAACCTGGTGCTCACCTCCGGCGCTCCGATGCCGTGGGAGGCCTACGTCGGTGGGCAACGCGAAGCCCTGATCGGTGGCGCCATGTTCGAGGGCCTGGCCGCCGACCGCGACGAGGCGATCGCGAAGTTCGCCGACGGCAGCATCGAGATCGGCGCGTGCCACGACTACAACGCGGTCGGCTCGCTCGCCGGGATCTACACGGCGTCGATGCCGGTGTTCGTCGTCGAGAACCGGACCCACGGCAACGTCGGGTTCTGCAACTTCTACGAGGGCAAGGAACCGCGCCGGCTGAACTACGGCTGCTACGACGAGGGCGTCCACGAACGGCTCGAGCACGTCAATACGGTTCTCGCGCCCGTCGTCGGTGAGGCGATCCGCCGCCGCGGCGGCATCGCGCTCAAACCGATGATCGCCCGGGCGCTGCGAATGGGCGACGAGGTGCACAGCCGCAACGCCGCCGCCTCGATCCTGTTCAACCGGGAAATCCTGCCGTCGGTGCTGGACATGATCGAGGACTCCGTGCCCGGGGTCCGCGAGACCATGCTTCACCTCGCCGAGAACGACTACTTCTTCCTCCGCCTGTCGATGGCCGCGGCGAAGGCCTCCGCCGACGCGATGGTCGTCCCCGGCTCCACCCTCGTCTCCGCCATGGCGTTCAGCTGCCGCGGCTTCGCGATCAAACTTGCCGGCCTCGGCAACACCTGGTTCGAAGGACCGCCGCCGATCCACCAGGGCAAGCTGTTCGCCGGACACAGCGAGGACGAAATCACCTGGATGGGCGGGGAAAGCCCGATCACCGAGACCGTCGGACTCGGCGGCTTCGCGCAGGCCTGCGCCTTGTCGTTGCAGGACTATCAGGGCGGCTCCCCCGAGGTGATGATCGAACGTAACCGGGAAATGTACGAGATCACCCACGGCGAGAACAGCTCCTACCGCATCCCACTGTTCGGTTTCCGCGGCACCCCCACCGGTGTCGATGCCCGAAAGGTCCTCGACACCGCCGTCCTGCCAGTCATGGATGTCGGTCTCGCCGGTCGTGACGGTGGCCAGATCGGCGCCGGAGTGATCCGCGCACCGCGCGAGTGCTTCGCGGCGGCGCTGGACGAGCACGCCAAAAGGTATGGTCAATCATGACCGCGAGCGTGCCGGATCGGCGGTCGTTGCCGCTGACCTTCACCGGGCGGGTGGCGTTGGTGACCGGGGCCGCCTCAGGCATCGGTCGCGCCACCGCCGCCACGCTCATGGCCGCCGGCATCCGCACGATCTGCCTGGACCTGCGTGAGCCCGAGTCCTTTCCCGGGATTCCCGCCGACCTGCAGATGCGCTGCGCCGCCGACGTCACCGACGTCGCCGCGTTGCGGGCGGTTATCACCGAAAATACCGTCCCGGAAGGGTTGAGCTACCTCGTCAACTGCGCGGGGGTTCTCGACGACACCGGATTCGCGAACGTCTCCCGCGAGTCGTGGCTGCGGTGCCTGGAAGTGAACCTCATCGGTGCCTACAACGTCATCGATGCGGCCGGGGACCTGCTGCGCAAGTCCGAGTCCGGTGGGGTGGTCAATGTGACCTCGATCGAAGGCGCCCGGGTGGTGGCGTTGAGCAACCCGGACCCCACTCCCCAGTACGCCGCGTCCAAGGCTGGGCTGGCCATGCTGACCCAGTCCGCTGCCCGGGCATTCGCCGCCGACGGGGTCCGCGTCAACAGCGTTTCGCCGGGCTTCGTTGCCACGCCGATGGCGCTGGCGGCCGCGCACGAGGACACCGACGCTCTCCCGCCGTCACTGGCTCCGCGCGTTCCGCTCGGTCGTTTCGCGCGACCGGAGGAGATCGCCGATGCCGTCGTCTTCCTGCTCAGCGATCAGGCTCGGTTCATCACCGGGTCCGATCTTCGCATCGATGGAGGATTCACTCTCACATGAGCACCCTGAAGCCAGTCTCACCCGTGGTGGCGTACGAGGCGTCACTCGGGAGAAACGCACGCGTCGGCACTTGGGAAGAACTGGCCCAAGGGACCTTCCGCACCGCCGTCGATCGGTTCCGCCGAGGGCTGTGCGACGATGCGGCCGCTCTGGTCGAGGTCACCGTCCTCGAGGCCGAGGAACTGCGCGAAATCTACGAACAGTGGCCGGACCGGGCGATCGAGTGGATGACGACACACGGCGCTTCGGCGGACGACGTCGACGCGGCGGTTCGCCGTCTCACCGATCTGATCGGTGAGACGGCGATGGCCGGCATCGAGGCGGAGTGGGGACAATTCGTCCAGGCCGTCGACGTGGCGAGCGAACAGTGCCGCCGCAACGACCCCGCAGCGCCGGGAAGCATCGAGAATGCTCGACTGGTCTGGTTGGGTATCCACGACCGGGCGGTCGACCGTATCTCCGGAACGATCGACATCGCGGTCCGCCTGATCGGTGAGTCGTCACTCGGCGACCTGTGGAATTTCCTGATGGGCGATTGGTACGACATCCATGCCCGTCGCTACTCGCTGACGAACCAGAGTTGGAACGAATCGGCGCACCAACTGATGGTCGCTATCGTCGACGGGTTCCATGCCCACCTGACCGGGGTCTCACGACAGGGTGACATCGAGTTGATCGACGAGCCCGATCGCATCGGTTTCCGATTCGCTCCGTGTGGGTCCGGCGGTCGCTCGCTCGATCCCGACATCACCGCCGACCAGCCCCGCGCCGATGCCCCCTTCGGCTTCGCCGTCACCACCGAACCCCATGACTGGGCGTGGAACAAACGCGGCATCTGCTCCTACTGCGTCCACTGCTGTCTGCTCAACGAGGTCATCCCCATCGACCGCCTCGGCTACCCGACCAGAGTCATCGACCCACCGACGTGGCCGGAGAGCCGTGCCGACGCCACCTGCACCTGGTGGGTCTACAAACACCCCTCACTCGTACCCGATGCCGTCTACCGGCGCGTCGGACGCAACCCCGAACTCCGCCCGAAGGACCACAACCATGTCTAATCACGTCTCGATGACGCAGCTCGAGGTCCCCGACTACGACCTGGGCCTGCGCGGCAAGCTCGTCAAGTCGGACAAGACGGTCAGTCCCGCGAGTCTCGCCTTCTGCACCATCATCTACGGTCTCTCGTTGACCGACGAGGTGACCGACACGCCGTTCAGCAACGCCGAGAACGGCTACCCCGACATGACACTCGTCCCCGACGAGAGCACCCGGATCGATCTGCCGTGGCGTCCGGGGACGCAGGCGGTGATCGGAGACCATGTCGCACCCGATGGTCGCCCCTTCGAGGCGTCGCCTCGTGCGGTGCTCAAGTCGCTGATCGAGCGGTACCGCGCACTCGATCTCGAGCCCGTGCTCGGCTACGAGTACGAGGTGTGGATCTTCGAGGAGAACAAGGACTGCGAGCGCGGCGATCTGACGCGGTTCCAGCCCTTCGGGGCGACGGAGAACGCCTACAGCCTGACCCGTTCCGCGGAGATCGACCGCTTCGCCCAGCAGTTCATCGACCGGATGAACGAGATCGGCATCGAGATCGAGGCCTTCCATGCCGAACTCGGACCGGGTTTCTTCGAATTCACTCTCACCCCGCAGCCCGCGCTGCGGGCGGCGGACAACGCCGCTCGCGCACGCCAGTACCTGCGTGATCTGTGCGCCGAGCACGGACTTCGTGCGAGCTTCATGGCCAAACCGTTCGCCGACAAGTCCGGCGCCGGCGGGCATGTCCACTCGAGCCTCGCCCGCGGCGGCCAGAACGTCTTCGCGTCCGAACCCGGCAAGCTCTCCCCGGAGGGCAGTCACTATCTCGCCGGCCTGGTCAGCTCGATGCCCGACCTGGCGCTGATGTTCAATCCATTCGTCAATTCCTACAAGCGCATCGCGCCGGGAATGTTCGTTGCGGAGAAGGCAGCCTGGGGATACGACGACCGAAACGTGGCCTGCCGCGTGCTTCTCGGCGGGATCGGGTCGGCGCGCGTCGAACACCGCCGTCCCGGTGCGGATGCCAACCCCTACATCGTCGCCGATGCGTTGCTGGCCGGGGGTCTCGACGGCATCCAGCGATCCCTCGACCTGCCCCACTCCGGATCACGTGATGCCGGCGCGGTCGACCTGCCGAGCAATCTCGCTCAGGCCGTGGCGCTGTTCGAGTCGTCAGCACTTGCCGCCGATCTGCTCGGCAAGACCTTCACCCAGTCCTATGCGGCGACCCGACGGGCCGAACTCGAACGATTCGAGCAGTGGATGCACAACTCGATCACCGACTGGGAACTGTCCCGACACCTGGAGCACCAGTGAGCACACACATTCAGACCCTCGACCTCGACCAGTTCGAGGCACTCGTCTCCTCCGGGGAGATCGACACGATCGTCTGCGCGACCCCGGACCCGTACGGGCGCCTGGTCGGCAAGCGGCTGACAATCCAAGCGTTCCGGTCGCTGGGCCTGAGCGGCGACGGGATCAACGCGAGTAGTTTCATCTTCGCCGTCGACCTCGAGATGACTCCGCTCAACCTGCCGGTGTCGAACTCCGCCAACGGATGGGCCGACATCCGACTGGTTCCGGACCTGACCACCCTGCGGCGGGTGCCCTGGGAGCCGAACACAGCGCTGGTGATCTGTGACGCCTACGAGTGCGGCTCGGACACGATGCTCAGCGTGGCGCCCCGCACCATCTTGAAGCGGCAGATCGAGCGTGCCCACCGAGAAGGACTGGAGTTCAAGTTCGCCTCGGAGCTCGAGTTCTTCCTCGCCGCCGTCGCACCCAACGACGCCTGGCAAGCAGGGTATCAGGACCTGAAGATGCTCTCGAACTACCGATCCGACTATCAGATGATCCAGTCCGGGCGGGACGACTGGTTCATCCGCCAGATCCGAAACCAGATGCCGCAGTTCGGGATCTCGGTCGAATCATCCAAGCCCGAGTGGGGTCTCGGCCAGCAGGAGATCACCCTCGACTATTGCGACACCCTCGAGATGGCCGACCGCCATGTCCTGTTCAAGTACGGGATCAAGCAGCTCGCGCACCAAGCCGACTTGACCGTGACGTTCATGGCCAAGCCGAAGATCGACGACGTCGGCTCTTCCTGTCACCTGCACGTGAGCATGTGGTCGACCGAGACGGGAAGGCCGCTGTGCTGGTCGGAGACCGCCGACGGCGGAATGTCGGCGAAATTCGGCTCGTTCGTCGCCGGCCAGCTCGACAACGCTGTCGACATCAGCCTCCTGTTTTCCCCGACAGTCAACTCGTACAAGCGGTTTCAGCCGGACCAGTTCGCTGGATCGGCCATCGCACTCGGCGAGGACAACCGTTCGTGCGCCTTCCGTCTGGTCGGGCACGGACCGTCTTACCGGGTCGAGAACCGGATCCCCGGTGCCGATGTCAATCCCTACTACGCCTACTCGGGCACCATCGCCGCGGGGCTCGACGGCATCGAGCGCCAATTGCCGACGCCCGCGATCTTCAGCGGAAATGCCTGGGAAGGGCGCGACGTCGAACTTGTACCGACGTCGATGCACCGTGCGATCGATCTGTTCGCCAAGAACAAGATGGCGCGTGCAGCCTTCGGCGACGAGGTCTACGAGCATCTCCTCGCCTCCGCCCAGGCGGAGCTGACCTCCTTCGATTCCCACACGGTGACCGATTGGGAAACCCGCCGCTACTACGAACGTGTCTAACACCCTTGTCAATGAAAGGACCGCCATGCCATTGGATCCCATCGCCCAGAAGATGATCGACGACTCCCGTGCGTCGGGGCGACCGAACGCCCACCTGTTGCCGGTGGAGACCGCGCGGCAGAACTTCGAAGACACCTTCGGGGCGCTGACGAAGCCCGCGATCCATCACACCGTCGACGTCGAGATTCCCACGCGCGATGATGAGGGGATCCGCGGCCGGCTTTATCTGCCCAGCGAGGCGACCGACCTGCCGCTGACCGTGTACTTCCACGGCGGCGGCTGGTTGCTCGGCAGCATCGACTCCCACGACGTCACCACCCGGCTGCTGGCGACCGAATCCGGCAGTGCCGTGCTGTCCGTCGACTACCGCCGCGGTCCCGACTACCGCTTCCCCACCGCAGTCCACGACGCGATCGACGCCCTCGAATGGGCGATCAGCGGCGACGCCCGGCTGCCGGTCGACATCACCCGCGTCGCCATCGCCGGAGACAGCGCCGGAGGCAACCTCGCCGCCGCCGTGGCGATTCATGTGCGTGACACCGGCGTCGCCAGGCTGCGTCACCAGCTGCTCGTCTACCCCGTCACCACCTGCGACCTCGACCGCGGATTCGACGACGAGTACCAGGGAATCATGCTCGAGCGCGACGAGATGCAGTGGCACCAGGACAACTACCTGCCCTCCCCCGACTTCGCGCAGGACCCGCGGGTGGACGTCTTGTCGGCCGATCTGAGCGGGCTACCCGACACCACAGTCATCCTCGCCGAATGTGATCCGATCCGCCCGCAGGGCGAGCTGTACGCCGAAGCGGCACAGGCCGCGGGCGTCGCGGTCGAGGTGCACCAGACACTCGGCATGGTGCACGGCTTCTTCGGGCTCGACGAGGTGTTTCCCGCGGCCACCGCCGCCATGGAGTTCGCCGGTTCCCGGCTCGCTCGTGCCTTCGATCAGGAGCTCGTGCGATGACCCGCACCGCGCTCGTCACCGGTGCGGCCGGCGGGATCGGGCTCGCCACGGTACATCGTCTGGTCAAGGACGCTGTCCGGGTCGTGGCCACCGACGTCAAGGAACGGGTCGACGATCTGCCCAGCGGCGTGGAGTACGTGGCGTTCGACCTTCTTGCCGGCGAGCGTTTCGACGACCTGTTCGCCTCCTTCTCCGACGGCGGCCTGGACTACCTGGTCAATGCGGCGGGTGTGGCGTTCTTCGATCGCGACGGGTCGACGCTCGACATCGAGGAGTCGATCTGGGACACCACCCTCGGTATCAACCTGCACGGGCTGCGGAAGGTGATCAGGGCCGCGATCCCCCATTTGCGACGTGGTCAGGGCCGCAGCATCGTCAACGTGGCCAGCACCGCCGGGGTCCGCGGGATGGATTCTCCCCTCGACGCCTACCAGGTGAGCAAGGCCGCCGTGGTCTCCTTGACCCATGCCCTGGCGTTGCAGCTGGGCCCCGAGGGAATTCGGGCCAACACCGTGTGCCCCGGAGCGATCCTCACCCCGATGATCGACTACCTCTACGAGCGGGCGCCCGAGCGCCGCACCGACATGGAGAACCGGACACCGTTGCGCCGGCTGGGCCTCCCCGAGGACATCGCGGCCGCAATTGCGTTCCTGCTCTCCGACGAGGCGTCCTTCATCACGGCCGTCGACCTGGTCGTCGACGGCGGTTGGACAGCACAGATCAAGTAGCGACGCCGCGTGGTCGGGTCTCGGAGATCCGATCCCGGACACGCTCACACGCGCACCACCCCGGGGAGCCGATCCATCCCGGCCGCCCCCGAAAAACCCCTCAGCATCAGCAAATTTCCCTCTGGGGATTGACATCCACCTTAAAGGCCTAAATACTGAACCAATAGAGGTTTGGGGTTAGTCCACAAGGTCCCAGACTCCGGCCCCAGTACCAAGCCTTCAGACAGGAGAACGCCATGGCACCCAGCGCACGCGGGCGGACCACAGCACGAGTTGCCATCATCGGTTCCGGATTCAGCGGCATCGCAGCCGCGATCGCGCTGAAGAAGAAGGGGATCGAGGACTTCATCATCTTCGAGCAGTCCCCCGGACTCGGTGGGACCTGGTGGCACAACCGGTACCCGGGCGCCGAGGTCGACCTCGAGTCCCACATCTACTCGTTCTCCTACGAGCGCTATGACTGGAGCCGCACCCACGCCGGATGGCAGGAACTGCAGGGCTACCTCGAGCACGTCGCCCGTAAGTGGGACCTGCACAAGCACATCCTCTTCAACGAGAAGGTCGAGAGCGTGACCTGGTCAGACGAGAACCACGACTACATCGTGGCCACCGAATCCGGCACCGATCACGGACGGTTCATGTCCGTCATCAGCGCGGTAGGCTTCCTCAACATCCCGTTGGTTCCGCCGTTCGCCCGCGGCGAGAGCGACTACGAGGGCGCCCTGTGCCACACCTCGCGGTGGATCGACGGCCTCGATCTGACCGACAAGTCGATCGGCGTGGTCGGCACAGGCTCGTCGGCAGTCCAGGTCGTCACCGAGGCCGAAAAGGCCGGCTCGGAAGTGAAGATCTTCCAGCTCGAGCCCAACTGGTTGCTCCCCAAGAACAGCCGGGACTTCACCGAACAGGAGCGCAAGCTCAACCGCTTCGCACCGATCTACGCCTGGCGGCGGTTCAAGCTGTACGCCGACTACGACAAGCGGCAGTACCGGGCCAGTCACGCCCGCTCCGATGGCCGGACCAACAAGGTCAAGCGTCAGCAGTCGCTGGAATTCATGCAGCGCGAGCTCGGTGATCGTCCCGATCTGATGGAGCTGGTCACCCCGAAGTTCGCCTACGAGGCCCGGCGCACCGTGGTCAGCGACACCTACTACGCGGCGCTCAAGAGCCCCAAGGTCAGCCTGGTCCCCCACGGCGTCAAGGGACTCACGCGCACCGGCGCCGTCGACGCCAACGGCGACGAGCACGACCTCGACGTCATCATCCTCGCGACCGGGTTCGACGCAGCGAACTACCTCGGCAACTACCGGGTCCGCGGCGAGAACGGCGCCGATCTGCACGGCCACTGGGAAGGTGAGCCCGAGGCCTTCCTCGGGATGATGGTGCCCGGGTTCCCGAACTTCTTCATCATGTACGGCCCGAACACCAACGCCATTCCGCTGGTGTCCTTCTACGAGGCGCAGGCCAGCTTCGCCGCCGGGCTGATCTCCCGCGCCGTAAAGAAGGGCCACACCCGAATTTCGGTGCGGCGCTCGGCATTCCTGATCTACAACGACTGGGTACAGAGCGCGTTGGGTAAGACCGTGTGGGCCACGACCCGCAACTACTTCCAGGCCGGAAGCGGCAAGATCGTCTCCCAGTGGCCGTTCAGCGCATCGGCCTACATCGCGGCGACGAAGTTGCTGCGCCGGCTGGCCATCAAGACCGACTGACGGCCCTGAACTTGCCGGCACCCGCGCCCCAGCCTGATCGGGTGCCGGCATCCTGCTCCAGCCGTTGGACACCGGCTGGACCGTGGGAGGGGAAGCTACTCGGAGCTTCCCCTCCCAATTCGGCGCCACAACGCCGTGGGAGAACCGCCCGCCGCGACACCACCGTGTCGCGGCAGGTTACACCGCGTTCCCCGCGAGAGCACCACTCCACCGCACCAATGCCGTGTCGAACGAAGATCACCGGTACACCGTTGCGACAGAAGACTCTAGACCCGTGAAACAGGCTGGATGCCAGCCACACCCATGACTGCCGACGTCAGTCGAGAAAGAGATAGCCACCATGACGAGCGCAGCAGATACCTCCGAACTAGCGGCGTTCGCGCCGAGCCCCGAGTTCACCGCCGCGGCCAACGCCGGCCCCGAACTGCAGGCTGCCGCAGACGAGGACCGACTCGCATTCTGGGCGACACAGGCCGAGCGCCTGCACTGGCACACGCCCTTCACCGAGGTACTCGACTTCTCCGACGCACCCGTCGCGAAATGGTTCGTCGGCGGCGAGTTGAATGTCGCCTACAACTGCGTCGACCGCCACGTTCTCGCCGGCAACGGCGACCGCGTCGCCATCCACTTCGAAGGCGAACCGGGCGACACCCGCGACCTCACCTACAACGACCTGCTCACCGAAGTCAGCAAGGCCGCCAACACCTTCACCGACCTCGGACTCGTCGCCGGCGACCGCGTCGCGATCTACATGCCGATGATCCCCGAGGCCATCGTCACCATGCTCGCCTGCGCCCGCCTGGGCCTGACCCACTCGGTGGTCTTCGCCGGCTTCTCCGCCAGCGCCCTGCGCTCCCGCATCGACGACGCCGAAGCCAAACTCGTCGTCACCGTCGACGGGCAGTGGCGCCGCGGCCAGGCCGCACCCCTCAAGCCCGCCGTCGACGAAGCGGTCGACGGCGCGGAATCCGTCGAGCACGTCCTCGTCGTCAAGCGCACCGGCATCGACGTCGCGGTCACCGACGGCCGGGACCTGTGGTGGCACGAGACCGTCGACAAGGCCTCCGGCACCCATCAGGCGACCCCGTTCGACTCCGAACACCCGCTGTTCATCCTCTACACCTCCGGCACCACCGGAAAACCCAAGGGCATCATCCACACCTCCGGCGGCTACCTCACCCAGGCCTCCTACACCCACCACAACGTCTTCGACCACAAGGCCGGCCAGGACGTCTACTGGTGCACCGCCGACATCGGCTGGGTCACCGGCCACAGCTACATCGTCTACGGGCCCCTGTCCAACGGCGTCACCCAGGTGGTCTACGAGGGCACCCCGAACTCCCCCGACGAGCACCGCCACTTCCAGATCATCGAAAAATACGGTGTCAGCATCTACTACACCGCACCCACCCTGGTGCGCACATTCATGAAGTGGGGCCGCGACATCCCCGACGCCCACGACCTGTCCAGCATCCGGCTCCTCGGCTCGGTGGGCGAACCCATCAACCCCGAGGCCTGGAAATGGTTCCGCGAGGTTATCGGCGGCAACCAGGCCCCGATCGTCGACACCTGGTGGCAGACCGAAACCGGCGCCATCATGATCTCCCCGCTGCCCGGGATCACCGCCACCAAACCCGGCTCCGCGATGGCACCGCTGCCCGGCATCTCCGCGAAGATCGTCGACGACGACGCGAACGAACTCGGCGCCGGCGGCTCCGGCTACCTCGTCCTCGACAAGCCGTGGCCGGCGATGCTCCGCGGCATCTGGGGCGACATGGACCGCTACCGCGACACCTACTGGTCCCGCTACCCCGAGCAGGGCTGGTACTTCGCCGGTGACGGTGCCAAGTACGACGAGGACGGCGCCCTGTGGGTGCTCGGCCGCGTCGACGACGTCATGAACGTCTCCGGACACCGCATCTCCACCTCCGAGGTCGAATCCGCCCTCGTCGGACACCACGGGGTCGCCGAGGCCGCCGTCGTCGGCGCCGCCGACGAGACCACCGGCCAGGGCATCGTCGCGTTCGTCATCCTCCGCGAAGGTGTGGAGAACACCGGCGACACCCTCATCGCCGAACTCAAGGCCGAGGTGTCCCGGGAGATCAGCCCGATCGCCAAGCCCCGCCAGATCACCATCGTCCCCGAACTCCCCAAGACGAGGTCGGGCAAGATCATGCGGCGCCTGCTCAAGGACATCGCCGAAGGCCGCGACCTCGGCGACACCTCCACCCTCGTCGACCCCAAGGTCTTCGACACCATCCGCGGACCCCAATAGCCGACTCCGCAACCGAAAGATCGAGACGAGATGGACCTACACGAAAAGGACATGCTGGCCTTCGCACGGACCTGGCAACCCTACGGCGGCAGCGACGATCAGATCCTGCCTGAATTCGGCATCAGCGAACCCACGTTCTATCAGCGAGTCCTGGCCCTCCTCGCCCGCCCGCGTACAGTCGGCCTCGGGGATGAGGAGCGTAAAGCTCTGATCACCTTCTGCATGGCGAAGCTCCGGGAGTACGGCTACCCGCAGAGGGATAGGCCGGGAATGACGAGACAACGAGCAATACGGCACAGCTGAGATATCGGCTCCCGGCTTTCAGCCGCGCCTGCGGGCACGATCGAGACCCTCCCGAGCCAGTGGATTGAATCGGCCTTACGGCCGGCAAAGGTGCTGACCACTCCGAATGATTGCATGGGGACCGACTCACTGAGCGGCTGTGGTGATGCCGAAGGCTCCGACTCACACAGCCATGGAGATCCAGGGCGGCTATGTGCCGAGCCACGACTCAAGTGGGAAATATGCGGAATGAGGGCCGGTTGGGCAGCCGCGACAACGATACGGGGGTCGGACCGGGCCCGCGCATGGAGTTAGGGCGGGGCTCCCCGTCGAGAAGGTCGTTCGAACAGCCACACCGTCGGACTATGTGCACAGGCCTGGTAGCCGGACTTGGTGACGCGCTCCCAGCGTTGGGGCGTTGTCATCCGAGCAACTGCCAGTCGAATTGAGAAGCCCCCCAACAAAACGCGACTCGTGGCGCTCTGCGCCACCCAGAACGATCTGCACCGACCACCCATTCGCCTGGAGTGCGCGCCCAACACACCCCCACGCGACATCCCCGACGACGGGGTGGTGAACTGGTCGCGCACGTGTGGGTAGCATGCGGCGCCGACCTCACCAGTGCGACACTGCGATCTCGGTCTCGGCGACTTCAGTCAGGCACTCAGTCGCCCGCGTCGAACATTCCGCCAAATATTCTGCTAGACATACATTCCCAAAGTTCGGATAACGAAGTATGTCAACTAGTGGATCACAGAGCCTGCCCCTCCGGCGACACTCGGCAGATGCCGCACCCGATAGTCCTCGGCGCAGATCACATCGACCAGACACCCCACCCACAGCACCAGCACGATCAACCCGAGATACGGCATTCTCCCCACACCTGACTTGCCTCCGCTTCGCCGCGAAGACATCCTGTTTCTCGGTGTTCACATCTGCTGCGGCGGGCGGAGCGTTGCGGAGCAGTCGCCGAATGTCGCTGAGCCGCGCTATTGCGTGTGCCTCCGACAACCGTCGCAGTGGGACGGACTGAAATGTGAGCGCCAAATGCGCTGCCTGGAAGTCCCCGGTCTACACCGATGGGAGGGCAGATCGGATGTCCGGTGGTCATCGACTTCGGAGCGCGGATCGTCCTATTCGCGATGTGAACAAGTCGACGCGCACAGGTCATCGAGTTGAAGAAGGTTCGGACACTCCGTGACGCTGTCGACCGTGCACTGGTGTTCGCCTGCATGTCCGTGAAGAACCGCGAAAGCACGTAGGGCGGACGACCAACGATCTGCGACGACATCCAGTAGAGGAACCTGGTCCGCCCGATCGGAGGCCGTCCGACGGAAAAGAGGTCGTCGTACGCGAGATCCAATCAGATTTGATGCGGACCGGGTGGGGTGCTGTGTCAATCGCAGGGATGGCCAAATCATTCTTCCGCAACCTAACTGCAGACAATTGCCCGCCCTCCGGGAGAGAGCACGGTTGCCGGCGTGGGAAATGTTGCTGCTTTCGACGGCTTACTCACGTGGTGATGGACGGTGCGATGCCGTGGGGGCTGGCGAAGGCGTCGCGTTGGGCTCGGCGCCGCTGCCGTGCTGACTCGAATCGCTGTGTGTCGAGGTCGGTGTGGAGGGGGCGGGGTGCAATGGTCACGGGTTTGCCGTCGGAGTCGACGGCGACCATGGTGAAGTATGAGCTGTTGGTGTGGCGGCTGGCTCCTTCCTGGATGTTCTCGGTGTCGACCCGGATACCGATTTCCATCGAGGTGCGTCCGGTGTAGTTCACCGATGCGGAGAAGGTGACCAGTTCTCCGACGTGGATGATGTCCCGGAAGTGGACGCGGTCAACGGACAGGGTGACGACGTAGGTGCCGGCGTAGCGGCTCGCGCAGCTGTAGGCGACCTGGTCGAGCAGTTTGAGCAGGCTGCCGCCGTGGACGTTGCCGGAGAAGTTGGCCATGTCCGGGGTCATCAGCACGGTCATCGACAGTGATGTCGGGCGGGTGATGGGGTCGTTCGCTGGCATGCGTTCTCCGTGGGTCTGGTGGTGGCAGGCGGGCTGTCCGCGGCCGAGTGCGGTGTTGTAGCGATACCGCGTTGTAGCGCTACAACACCGCGTTGCCCCGGCTCCTTGGCGTGAATGTGCGTCCGCAGTGCACCGTTGCGGGCGCGGTGCCACGCGACGACGTCAGTGCCGGCGCCGTCTGTGGTCGAGACGATGATCGGCGGCGCTGGTAGTGCCGCCCTCGTCGTCTGACGGCACGGGCGAAAGTACCCGCAGCGCACTTTTCGTGCGCCAATTTCAGAGGGTCAGCTCCGCCCCCAGAGCTTCGATTGCCCTGCCGGTGACCGTTTTTGGGGAATGTTCCATGGGTTCGCTTCCTGCAGTGGTTCGGGGAGCCAGGAGTCGAAGTAGTTCTGGAAGGCGACGGGGCGGAGGAATCGCTCGACGGCTGCGGTTCCGACCGCGGTGTGCAGTGGTGAGGTCGTCGACGGGAAGGGTCCGCCGTGGTGCTGTGCGGGTGTGACCGATACGCCGGTTGGCCACTCGTTGAGGATCAGTCGCCCGGTTCGCGTCTCCGCCAGACGGCGGAGGTCGTCGAGTGCGTCCGCGTCGGCTTCTTCTGCGTGCAGGGTGATGGTGAGCGAGCCGTGCAGGCGGTCGGCGGCGTCGGTGAGCTGCTTGACGTCGGTGTACTCGACGATGATCGAGAACGGGCCGAAGGCCTCGGTGAGCACGTTGTCCGAGTGCTCGACGAAGGTGGGGTAGTCGATGGCCAGGAGTGCGGGCTGGTGGCATCCATCGACTGTTGTCGGTTCGACGAGCATCCGGCCGCCGATCTGATCGCCGATCTCCTTCAACCGGTCGGCGAAGCCGGAGGTGATGGAGTCGGTAAGGAGTGCGCCGGTGCGTTTTCCGCCGATCCGTTCGGTGAGGACACCTTCGAGGCCGTGGCCGGTGGGCAGGAACACGATGCCGGGCTTGGTGCAGAACTGGCCGCTTCCGAGGGTGAAGGAGTCGACGAAGCCCTCGGCGATCGCCTGGCCACGCGCGTCGATGGCGGCCTGGCTGACGAAGACGGGGTTGATGCTTCCCAGCTCTCCATAGAACGGGATGGGTCGCGGTCGTTCGGCCGCGATCCCTGCCAGGAACAAGCCTCCGCGCACCGATCCGGTGAAGGTTGCCGCGTCGACGCGGTCGTCGCGGAGCGCGTCCACGCCGGCGTCGCGGCCCTCGATGAGATGGAAGGCTCCGGCCGGGGCGCCTGTATCGGTGAGCGCCGCGGAGACGAGCCGTGCGGTGAGTTCACTGAGTTTCGGGTGCCCTTCGTGGGCTTTCACGATCACCGGGCATCCGGCGGCCAGCGCCGATGCGGTATCGCCGCCCGCAACCGAGAACGCGAACGGGAAGTTGCTTGCCGCGAAGTTGAGGACGACACCGATCGGCACCCGCATGCGGCGCAGGTTCGGCCTGGGTCCGGAACCGAAGTCCGGATCGGGGTCGTCGATGCGGGCGTCGAGGAACTCGCCGGTCCGCGCTTGTTCGGCGAACATCCGCAATTGCATCGTGGTTCGGGCGAGTTCGCCCCGCAGTCGGGGTTCCGGGAGGTGCGTTTCTTCCATCGCGACGGGCACCAGTTCGTCGGCTGCGGCGTCGAGACGGTCCGCGATTTCCACCAGTTGGGTGTACCGCTGTTGTGGGGTGTGACGGGCAAACTCGGCGTTGGCGGCTGTCGCCTGGTCCAGCACGGTGTCCAGGTCCATGTCTGTACCTGCTCCTCTCATTTGCGCCACGCCGGGATCCTGGCGGCATTCCGGTGTGGCAGTTCGATGAGTTTCGCGGCCCCGTCCGGGGAAGCCATGAGAATTTCGTGGGCGATGCCGGTGAACAGACCGTTCTCGACGACGCCGGCGATCCAGTTGAGGTTCGTGTCGAGCAGGGCCTTGTCGGTGATCGCGACCATGTGGGCGTCGAGGATGAAGTTGCCGCTGTCGGTGACCACGGGCTGCCCGTTCCGGTGTCGCTGAACGATCTCGATGTCGGTGTAGCCGAGGTCGGTCAGCAGTGCGGAGATCGATCGCCGGGTCGCCTTCCACCCGAACGGGATGACCTCGATCGGAAGTGGGAACGAGCCGAGCTGCTCGACGAGTTTGGTGTCGTCTGCGATGCACACCATCTTCGACGAGGCCTCGGCGACCATGCGTTCCCACAGCAGGCAGGCGCCGCCGCCCTTGATCATGTCGCCGTCGTGGTCGACCTCGTCGGGCCCGTCCAGGGTCACGTCGAGCGGGCGGTCGAGGTCGTTGAGATCGACGAGGGTGATGCCGACGGACAGGGCCAGGTCGCGGGTTGCGGTGGAGGTGGGGACACCGACGACATCGAGGCCGTCGGCGACCTTCTCGCCGAGGGCGCGGACGAACCACGCGGACGTCGTTCCGGAGCCGAGTCCGAGTCGGGCACCGTCGTGCGCGTAGCGCTCCACCGCGGCCCGGCCGACGGCGTATTTCGCCGCGTCCTGCGGAGTTTCGGTCGTGTACATGTGGAGGAGTTCCTTTCGGGTGGTTCAGACGAGGGTGAGCAGGTCGTCGAAGGAGTCGAGCCGGAAGTCGGCATCGATATCGGAATGTCCCCAGCTCACATGGGCGTAGCGGATGCCTGCGGCTGCCGCGGTGTCGCGGTCGATGTCGGTGTCACCGACGTAGAGCACTTCCGAGGGGGCGCCGAGGGCGGCGATGGTGTCGGTGAGGTGCCGGGGATCGGGCTTGGGCCCGTCGGTGGCGTCGGAACCGATGACCGCCCCGATGATCTTCCCGAGCCCGAGTGCATCGAGGACCGCATGGGCGATGGGTGTGCGCTTGTTGGTGCAGACTCCGAGCTGGATGCCCCGGGCGTCCAGTTCGGTGAGCACGGCGGCGGCGGTGTCGATCAGGCGGGTCTTTCTCGCCGGATTCGCGCGGTAACACTCGGAGTATGTCCGGAGGACGTCGTCGACGATCGGTGCGGTGACGGGCAGGCCGGCGACCCGCAGGCACTGTTCGACAAGTACGCGGGGGCCACCGCCGAGGGCGGCGGCGACCTGTGCGACCGTGACCCGGTGATCGCCGTGCCGGGCCAGCGCCTCGTTCATGGCCGCGGCGATGTCCTCACTGCTGTCGACCAGGGTGCCGTCGAGATCGAAGACGACTGCCGTGAATTTCGTCTGAGTGGTGCTCATGTCTTCCTTGCGATGTCGATGTCGGAGAACACGTCGGTGAAGTGCCCGAACAGGTTTCGGTAACCCTCGAAGATCCGGGTGTAGCGGGTGGCTTCGGTGGGACCGGGGAGATGCCGCGAGGACACCTGCAGGTGCCCGTACGCGTCGTCGAACGAATCCCAGGTGCCGGCTCCGACACCGGAGACGATCGCGGCACCGTACGCGCCGCCTTCGCTGCTACCGGTCATGGTGACGACCTCGGTGTCGAACACGTCGGCCATCGTCTGCAGCCAGAACCCGTCGCGGGTGGCCCCGCCGGAGGCGATGATCCGGTCGCACGGAATCCCCAGCTCGGTGAAGGATTCGAGGATCTGACGCATGTTGAGCAGCGCGCCCTCGATCACGGCGCGCACGAGGTGCCCGAGCCCGTGCATCCGGGTCAGCCCGACCATGGCCCCGCTCGCCGACGGGGCGTAGTGCGGAGACCGCTCGCCGGCCAGGTACGGCAGGAAGAGCAGGCCGTCGGCGCCGACCGGCACCTTCTTGGCGAGGTCGATGAGTTCGGTGAAGCTGACGTCCTGGGCCCCCGGCAGCTGGTGGAGGACGTCGGCGAGCCATTGCAGTCCCCCGGCGGCGGACAGGGACACTCCCATGACGTGCCAGTAGCCGGGCTGGTTGTAACAGGACACCTGCACCGCGCCGGTGACGTTGTCCGGGCAGGACTGGGAGACCGCGGCCACGATGCCGGCCGTGCCGAGGGTGACTCCGATGTCGCCGGGGCGGGCGATGCCCATCGAGGCCGTTTGGACGACCGCGTCCCCACCGCCGCCGTAGACCTGGACGTCCTCGCGCAGGTTCCAGGCGCGGGCGATGTCCGGGAGCAGGGTGCCGGTGGGTTCGGGAGACTCGACGACCTCGGGGAGCATCGACTCGCGCACCCCGACCGCTGCGAGCATCACCGGGGACCACGTGCGGTTGGCGACGTCGAAGAGGCCTGTTCCGGATGCCTCGGACACCTCGGTGACGAAGCGTCCGTTCATCCGCCAGCGCAGGTAGTCCTTCGGGTTGAGGATCCGGTGCGTGCGGGCGAAGATCTCGGGTTCGTGATCGCGCAGCCAGGCCACCTTGCCTGCGGTGAATCCGGTGATGAGCCGGTTGGCGGTGGCGCCGAGGACCGCGTCGGGGCCGCCCACGGTGTCGGTGATCGCGACGCATTCGGCTTCGCACCGTTGGTCGTTCCAGAGGATGGCGCGCCGGATGACGGTGCCGGTGTCGTCGAGGGCCACCAGGCCGTGCATCTGCCCGCTCAATCCGATGGCGACGATCTCGTCACCGTGGTCCGGCAGCTGTGCGGTGACCTCGGTGATGCAGGCATCGGTGGCCGCCCACCAGTCGTCCGGGTTCTGCTCCGACCACCCGTGGCGGTCGGCGAACAGCGGGTATTCACGCACGGCGGTGGTGATCACCGCACCGGTGTGGTCCACGACGACGACCTTGCAGGACGAGGTCCCGATGTCGACGCCGAGGTGCAATCTCGGTGTGGTGGTCATTGCCGTGTCCCGTACTGGATGCGGAGGTGCTTGTACTGCAGGTACCCCTCCAGCCCGGCCTTGCCGTGCTCGACGCCGAAGCCGCTGCCTTTGCGGCCGCCGTAGGGAGCGTTCATGATTCCGGCGTCGACGTTGTTGACGGCGACATTGCCGAAATCGAGCAGCCGCCCGAGGTCGTGCGCCTGCGTGAGATCACCGGTGTAGACGTAGGCCGCGAGCCCGGCTTCGGTGCCGTTGGCGAGGTCGACGGCCTTGGCCAGGTCACTGAACGGCATGACTCCGACGACGGGGCCGAACGTCTCCTCGCGCATCACGAGCATGTCCGGGTTGCAGCCGGCGATGACCGTCGGCTGATAGAAGTTCCCGGGCGCGAGCGTCTCGATCCGCGTGCCACCGGTGGTGACGGTGGCGCCCCGGGCGACGGCGTCGCGCACGTGCTGGTCGACGACGTCGACGCCGGCGCGGGTCGCCATCGGTCCGACGTCGACGGCGGGGTCCATGCCGTTGCCGACGGTCAGCTCGGACACCTTCGCGGTGAGGCGGTCGACGAACTCGGAGTACACCGTTTCGTGCACGTAGATGCGGTTGATGGCGATGCAGATCTGTCCGGCGTTGCGGAACCCGCGGCGCGCGGCGCCGGCGACGGCGGCGTCGATGTCGGCGCGGTCGGTGACGATCATCGGGCACGAGCCGCCCAATTCCATCGTGAGGGGTTTCGCGGCGGGCACGCCGCGGGCGATCTTGCCGCCCGTTGCCGTCGATCCGGTGAACGCCAGCTTGTCGAATCCGGGGTGACCGGCCACGGCCGGGCCCGTCTCGCCGCCACCGAGGACCAGGTTCGCCACCCCGGCCGGCAGTCCCGCTTCGTCGATGCAGGAGAACAGCAGTGCCGGGGACAGCGAGGCGTACTGCGACGGCTTGATCACGATCGTGCAGCCGGCCGCGAGGGCGGCGCAGAGCTTCCACCCGACCAGTTCGAGCGGGTAGTTCCACGGGGTGATCGCCCCGATGACGCCGATCGGTTCCTGGACGACCAGGCTGGCGAAGCCGTCGACGTCGTTGGGGATCACCTCCCCGTGGATCCGGGTGGCCTCTTCGGCGTAGAAGTGGAACGCCTTGGCGAGTTTGTCGACCTCGCCGGTCGCCTCCCCGATCGTCTTGCCCATCTCGGTGGTGATCGCTTCGGCGAGTTCGCGTTCGCGGGTCTTGACGATGTCGCCGATGCTGTGGAGGTGGCGGGCTCGCACGGTCGGGTTGACGTGCCGCCAGTCGGCGAAGGCGCGGCGGGCCGCGGTGACGGCGGCGTCGACGTCGGTGGCGGTCGAGGCGGGGACCTCGGCGATGACCTTTTCGTCGGCCGGGTTGAGCGCCTTGAAGGTCGTCTCGCTCCGGACCCACCCGCCGTCGATGTAGTTGTTCAGTGTCGTGATCGTCATGGCATGTGCCTTTCGCTCGGGGGTGGTCAGTTCACCGGGCATCGCAGCGGCTCGCCCCGGATCGCGCGGGCCGCCTCCTCGGCGGCGAGGCGCTGGAGATCGCGCAGCGACTGTTCGGAGTAGAAGGCGGCGTGCGGGGTGAGGACGGCGTGCGGGTGGGCGCGCAGCCGGTGGTCGGGGGTCAGGGGTTCGGGATGGAAGACGTCGAGTCCGACCCCGGCCAGCGCACCGGAGTCGAGTGCGTCCAGCACGGCGTCCTGCTCGACCAGGGCGCCGCGTGAGGTGTTGACCAGGAACGACCCGAACGGCATCTTGGCGAGATTGTCGGCGTTGACGATCCCGCGGGTGTCCGCGGTGGCCGGAGCGTGCAGCGAGAGCACATGGGACCGCCGGAACAACTCGTCGAGGTCGACGAGATCGATGCCGTGTGCGGCCGCAACATCCGGGTCCGCGTACGGGTCGTGGGCGATCAGGTCGAACCCGAAGGGACGCAACCGCTTTGCGACGGCAAGCGCGATCCGCCCGGTGCCGAGCAAACCTACCGTCGTCTCGCTCGTCGAGCGGATCGGGGCAAGTTCGGTCGCGGACGGCCAGCCGCCGGCTGCCAGCGCGCGGTCGAACTGGGCAACTTTACGCACCAACATGAGCGTCAGGGTGACGGCGTGATCGGCGACGGTATCGGCGCCGTAGTCCGGCACGTTGCACACCCGCACCCCGAGCCGGGTAGCGGCGTCGAGGTCGACGTTGTCGAAGCCGATGCCGTAGCGGACGACGACCCCGTTCGGGTTCATCGCTCCGAGCGCAGCGGCGGTCATGGGGGCGAAGTTGACGAGCGCCACGTCGGCGCCGCGGACCGCCTCGATCGCCTCGGCCTCGGTGGTGGCGTGAAAGACGGCGAAGTCGGCGTCGAGGTCTTTCGCGGCGGCGCGTTCGAAGTCTTCGCCGGCGAAGCTGTGGTCGGTGATCACCATCCGCATCTCAGGCACCGACCTTCCCGACCAGTCCGCGCCCGTGCAGGTTGGCAATGAACGAGCGCAGCCCGAACTCCCAGCGCTGCGCCTTCTCCGAGTGGTTGACCCGGTTGACGAGGGTGCCGAGTTTCGGGCTCGAGATCCGCACCACGTCGCCGATGTGGTGGGTGAATCCCATGCCCTCGCCGCCGCGGTCGTGCGTCGGGGAGAACAGGGTGCCGGTGTAGAGGACGATCCCGTCCGGGTACTGGTGTGCGTCGCCCACGGTGTATTCGGCGAGGGTGCTGATGTCGCGGGAGATCTCGCGCATGTAGCTCACGTCGTCGAGAACGAAGCCGTCGTCCTCCCCCAGCACCTGCAGGCGCACCTCGGCGGCGCGGACGTCGTCGAGGGTGAACGATTCGTCGAGCAACCTGATGAACGGTCCGAGCGAGGCCGAGGCGTTGTTGTCCTTCGCCTTGGGCAGCAGCAGCGCCGAGCGGCCCTCGACGTCGCGGAGGTTGACGTCGTTGCCCAGCATCGCACCCACGATGCGTCCGGTGGAGGACACCGCGAGGGCGACCTCCGGTTCCGGGTTGTTCCACGACGAGACTTGTGCGACGCCGATTTCGGATCCGCACCCGACCGCCGAGAGGACCGGTGCCTTGGTGAAGACCTCCGGGTCCGGGCCCAATCCCACCTCGAGGTACTGGGACCACTGGCCGCGGGCCTTGAGGTCTTCCTTGAGGCGGGCCGCGTCCTCGCTGCCGGGTTCGATGGAGGACAGGGTCGAGCCGATGAGCCGCTCGAAGTCGCCGCGGATGGCGTCGGCCTGTTCGGGGTCACCGCCCGCGCGCTCCTCGATGAGCCGTTCGAGCAGCGACGTCGCGAACGTCACCCCGGCGGCCTTGAGCACCGACAGGTCGACCGGTGCGAGCAGATACGGGGCACCGGTGCGGGCGGCGAGGGAGCTGGCGAGGACGTCGGCGATGGGCCAGGACCGGGTGCCGACCGCGCTGCGGACGGCCTTGACCGGGTCCGGTGATTCGAGGAGATCGGTCATGGTCGGGAACACGTCGGTGATGTCGACCACCGCACCCGAGCGCAGGGTGACGATGCACGGGCCGCCGATGGCGTCGTCGTGGACGCGGCCGACGAGCGTGGCGTTCGCCGCGTCGGTGGGCAGGATCGTTACGTGCTGATCGATGAGGTTCATGGTGCCGAGTTCCGTTTCGTTTCTATTGTCGTGGAAGTGTGGGGGCCGGCGGTGATCATCAGCGAAGGCTGTAGCCGCCGTCGGCGACGAGTTCGCTGCCGCAGAAGTACCGCGACTCGTCGCTGAGCAGGAAGGCGACCGCGGCCGCGATCTCCGAGGGTTCGGCCATTCGCTGCTGGGGGGTGGCGTCGAGCCATTGCTGGAACTGGTGCGCCTTGCGGGCGAGCAGCGGGGTGGCGACGTAGCCCGGGGAGACAGCATTGACGCGGACCCCGCGGTCAGCCCATTCGGAGGCCAGTGACTTGGTCAGGGCGGTGACCGCCGCCTTCGAGGCGTTGTACGCGCACTGCTTCTGGGGGACGTTGACGACGTGGTTGCCGCTCATCGAGGAGATGTTGACGATGGCGCCGGAGCGTTGCGCGAGCATCGGCCGGCCGAAGGCCTGGTTCGTGATGAACAGCCCTCGTAGGTTCACCGAGAGGGTGCGATCCCACTCGTCGAGGGTCATCTCCTCGGCGGCGATGTCGTCCTCGACGACGCCGGCGGCCGCGACCAGTCCGTCGATACGACCCTCCCGCTCGGCGATGCGGGTGGCGACGTGCGCCATCGCGTCCGGATCGGTGATGTCGACGATCGTCGACTCGCCGTGCGGTGACGCCGTCCGGTCCAGGGCGTGCACCGTGGCGCCTTCGTCGATCAGCCGGGCGCACACGGCCTCGCCGATGCCGCCGGCCGATCCGGTCACGGCCACGACCTTCCCGTTCAATCCGCGCATGGTGTTTCCTTCCTCGGTGTTCTCAGTGCGCGGCCGCGGCCGCGGCCACTGCGGGCGTGGGCGGGGCCGTGGGGGTGCGCGGGCGGGCTTTGCGTGCCCGGGTCTTGAGGACACCGACCTTGGCCGCGAGGATCGCGCCGATCAGGACGACACCGTTGAAGACCGGCTGCACCCAGGTCTGGGCGCCGAGCATGAACAGTCCGGTGGTGCCGGCCGCGACGAGCACCACGGCGGTCATGGTGCCCCAGACGTTGTAGTAGCCGCGGCGGATCGACGTCTCGCCGAGGAAGCAGGCGGCAATGGCCGGGAGCAGGAACTCCGAGCCGCTCGTCGGTGCTGCCGAACCGACCTGGGCGACCTGCAGGACACCGCCGATGGCCGCGAGGACCGCGCCGCCGACGAACGCGCCGACCGTGAGCTGGTCGACCTTGATGCCGGTCAACCGTGCGGCGTCCCGGCTGCCGCCGATGGCGTAGAGCCGTCGGCCCACCGGACGGAAGTACAGCACGTACCAGAGCACGATGCCGACGGCGACGGCGAAGATGAACGGCAGCGGGATACCCAGGGGGCGGTCCTGGCCGAGGTCCTTGAACGCCTGCGGGATACCGCTGTAGATGACCGCGCCCTTGGAGTACCACAGGATCGCGCCGAAGAGGACGGACTGGGTGCCGAGGGTGACGACGAGTGCGTTCAGGTTCAGGTAGGCGACGAGGAATCCGTTGATCAGCCCGACGACGACGGCCACGACGACGACGATCAGCACCGCCAGCGGCCACTGCGAGACGGTGCCGTTGGACATCAGCCCGGTGGCCAGGACGCCACCGAACCCGGCCATGGCGGCGACCGACAGGTCGAAGTGACCGACGATCAGCGGGAGCATCAGCCCGAAGGCGATGAACATGATCGAGGCGTTGGCCTGCAGGATCGAGCCGAAGTTCGCGATGGTCGGGAAGGTGTCGGGACGCATCGCCGAGAAGAATCCGATGATCGCGATCAGGGCGATCACGATTCCGTAGTCGGTGAAGATCCTCTTGAACGCTCCCGCCGGGCGACCCGGCTGTCGTTGAACGGTCATGGTGTACTCCAAGATTCGATGATGGCTGCTAGGCCGTGGAAAGGTCTTGAACCGCGTAGCTCGCGGCGGCGATGCGTTCGGTGGTGATTTCTGCGCCGACGAGCTCGGTGGCGATACGCCCGCGGCGCATCACCAGCACTCGGTCGGCGTAGCGGGCGACAAGGTCGATGTCCGAGTCCAGCAGCAGCACAGACAATTCACGCCGGGCAACCTGTTCGAGGACGGCCTCGAGGATCGTCTTGCGGGCACCGACATCGACGCCGTAGGTCGGTTCGTCCAGGATGAGGACGTCGAGGTCGAGTTCGAGCCACTTGCCGAGGACGATCTTCTGCTGGTTTCCGCCGGAGAGCTCACCGAGGAGACGTTCGGGGTCGGCCGGGCGCACGTCCAGGCGTTCGATCGCGTTCGCGGTGACCGTCCGCTCGCTGCTGCTCGACAATCGGCCGCCGCTCATGTGCTTGTCCAGGCTCGCCAGGCAGAGGTTGTCCGCCAGTGTGAAGGACGAGATCGCGCTTTGCTTGCGGTCCTGGGGGACGTATCCGATGCCTCGTTCGATGCTGAGCTTCGGCGAGATCCGGTGCAGCTGCCGGCCACGGAGTCGGACTTGCCCGGCGGTGATGGACTGGGACCCGAAGATCAGTCGGCCGAGTTCGCTGCGGCCGGAACCGACCAGACCCGTGACGGCCAGCACCTCCCCTGGCCGCAGGTCGAGATCGACATCCTGCACGAACGTTCCGCACACCCCCCGCAACGACAGTTTCGGCGCCGTTCCCGGTTCGACGGCGCGTCGGGCAGGTGCCGGGATGTCGGCGGCGTCGCTCGCCGCGGCGCCGCCGGTGATGATCTGCGTCAGATGCTGGTCGTCGGTGGCAGCGATGACGTCGTCGAAGACGAGTCGGCCATCGCGCAGCACCGAGACCCGGTCGGCCATCGCGAACACCTCGTCGAGGCGGTGCGAGACGTAGATCAGGGCGATGCCCTGATCGCGCAGCAGCCTGCAGCGGCTGAGCAGTTCGTCGACCTGCGCGTTGGGCAGTCGTGCCGTGGGCTCGTCCAGGACGAGGACACCCTTCCCCGGTTGCAGTCCCCGCAGGGCGCGGGCCATCGCGACGAGGGTCTGCTGGACGGGTCCGAGCGCACCGACCAGGGTGCGGGGGTCGAGGTCGTCGAGTCCGACCGCGGCCAGGTCGGTAATCGAGGTCGCGCGCTGGCGGCGCCAGTCGATGGTGGCGGCGCGCTTTTCGTAGCCGAGGGCCAGTGCCAGGTTGTCGGCGATCGACATCGACTCGATCAGACCGAGGTCCTGGTGGACGAAGCGCACCCCGGCGTCGTGCAGCACCGTGGGGTCGGCGGGCAGCGCCAGTTCCTCCCCGTGCACGCGGATGCTTCCGGTTGTCGGGGTGTGGTATCCGGCGAGCAGCTTGATCAGGGTCGACTTCCCGGATCCGTTCGCGCCGAGCAGGGCGTGGATCGAACCCGGCCGAAATTCCAGATTCACGTCGTCCAGAACCCGGTTGACTCCGAATTCTTTTGACAGTCCGATGATTTCGACACCCGGTGACGAGTCATTCGATGTCATTGCGGTTCTCGTTTCTCGGTCGGTGACCATGTGTTATCCGATCCCCCACAGCTGCTCGAACTTCGCGCGGAAGTCGAAGTTGCCCTGCCATCCCTTGGTTTCGAGTTCGGCCGACCGGTCCGGCGGGAGCTGGGACAGCGAGTCCTTGTCGAACAAGGCGACCGGGATGGATTCGGTGAAGTCGAACGCGGGTAGGCCGTTGGTCATGCGGTTGACGTTGTCGATTGCCGCGTAGGCCAACCATTCTCGCGGGTCGGCGAAGCACACCTTCTGCACGCCGCCGGCGCGAATGATGTCCAGGTTCTCCGGGTTGCAATCGAAGCCGGCGCCGGAAACGGAGTCGGTGAACCCTGCGCGATTGAGGCCGTTGCTGACGCGGAAGAGGCAGGAGTCGAAGCAGGAGACCCAGTTGAGCTGGGGGTTCGCCAGCCTGGTGGCCACCGCTTGCGCGGCGGGGCCGATCGTCGGATCTTCGAAGGTCGCCAGACTCCAGTCCTGGGTGACGACGTCGCATCCCGGGCAGTTCCCCGGGGTGTCGAGGTAGTCCTGCGAGCCTTTGTACTGGCCGTTGACCACGATGTACAGGTCGGCATTGCGCATCTGCAGCATGCCGAGATCGCCGCCGCTCTTCCACACCGCGTACTGCGCGACCGACTCTCCGGCACGCACCCAGTCGAAGGACACATCCGGGACCGTGTCGGGGGTGTTCTTCAGTGATCCGAGGGTGACCACCTTGACGCCCGCCGCAAGGGCACGCTGGAGCGCGGACTGGACGCGGGTGGTGTCGACGAAGATGAGGATGACGGCATCGACCTTCTCGTCCACAGCCGTGTTCAGTGCGTTGAGCTGGACCTCCGGCTTGCCCTGGCCGTCGGAGATCTTCGGTACCCAGCCGAGCTTTTTGACCTCCGATTCGATGGCCTTGGCCGGTCGACTCGACCCGGTCGAGGCCATTTGCTCCGGGATGAGGGTGATCCTGAGGCCTGGCCGGGGCGGCGGGCTGGTTTCCGGTCCCGTCCACTGGTTGTCGTGCATTCCTGCGTCGAGGAGTTCGGCCGCGCCGCCGCGTGCTTTCTCCACCGCCGCCTCCCGTGCGGCCGGATCGACTGCCGATCGATCCGACTGGGCTGTCGAGCAGCCCGTCAGCAGGAGAATCACGCCAATGATGGCGACTACGACTCCGCGCCTGTGCGAAGCGGTCCGTGCGATTGCCATGTCGTTCCTTCTGCGTATACCACCCGTCGGCGTCACCGAGAATGGACGAGTTGAGTTGTGCTGCAGGCATATGCGGTCACTGCAGCGCCCCGGAAGGTGGTTCGGGGCATGTTTGGCCGCCACGATCACTTCGCAGAGTGATCGAGTACGTGTTGGTAAGCCGGGAGGAGGCGATTCGCCCCGTCAGCGCGTGGTGTCGGTCATTCCCTCTGACGGGAGGACGTCAGCGTGGCCCGGTGGCGCACGATCCGGCGGAGGTGGTTCTCCGCGGCGAACCGTGCCCGGGCCGGATCGCCCGCTGCGATTGCTTGGGCGATCTCGAGATGTTCCTGGACAGTGTGGCCGGCTTCGGACGGGTACCCGGCGCCGGCGCTGTAGGAGTCACTGAGGTAGTCGTTGACCGGCCTCATGACCAGGAGGAAGAAGGGGTTTCCGCTCGCCTGCGCGATCTGCTCGTGAAAGGCCAGGTCCGCGTCCAGGAACTCCGATGTCGACGGGTCCGCCGCCTGCAACCTTTCATTGAGCCGCGTCAGCTCGGCCAAGTGGTCGTCGGTGCGCCGGGCAGCAGCAAGCGCAGCCATCTCGAGTTCCAGAACGAGCCGAAGCTCCATCAACTGCTCGAAGGACCCCTCGCTCAGCCGGAGCAGAAGACCGTACTGTTCGGCGATCACACTGCCGTCCACCGCCGCCACAGTCATTCCCCGCCCCGGGCTCACCGCGACCAGACCACGCTGGACGAGCAGTCGCGTCGCCTCCCGGACCACCGTCCGGCTGACCTCGAACCGCTCGGCCAGTTCGGCCTCCGTCGAAAGCCGCTCGCCCACAGCAAGACCCAGGATCTCGTCCTGAAGGGTCTGAGCGACGACATCAGAGAGGCGCTGCTTCGAGCGAGTGGTTTCCGACATGCCAGAAATGTACGACAAAGATGCGCTGTGGTCAAGCTCACGTCAGCGGTCCCTCACGCTTTTCGTCTCGATTCACCGGGGATGAACAGCGGATATGCACCTTTCCACTCTTCGCGTCGATGGAGTCGGGCAGATCTTTGTATGATGATTGAGGTCGATCGCCTCACGAGCACGTTGAGCCTGGCTGCACTGTCCGGGCGCGGGCGGCCGACCCCGAAAGGCCGCGACGGGCTTGTCGAATCGATGCGGATCCTGCTCGCCGAACGGTCGTCGGCTCGCAAGGCGCCAGGCGCGGCGATGAACCAGATCCGTGCTCTGCTGGTGACCGCACCGGACAGATACGCGGTTCCTACAGAAATCTCGGCAGCGTGAAACTCGTTGCCGCACTATCTCGATCACGGCCGACTCCCGGTCACGGCCCGGAGCGAACCCTCCGGGGCGGTGACCGCACCGCCAACTCCGCGATCCATCGCATCGTGCTCGTGCAGATGTCCGCCGGTGACACGCGCACCGTCGACTGCATTGCGCGGTGCACAGCAGGGGGCAAGTCCGAGCGCGAGATCATCCACTCGCCGCAAACGCTTCGTCGCGCGCGAGGTTTTCAAGCTCATCCGGAATACGCTGCCGGTGAATAGCGGCACAGGCCGACTTCGACAACGTCGCCGAACACCGGCAATCCCGATCGCCACGGTGGCAACCGCACTCGCGGTTCCCTACCAGCGCGTGCGACGTCCGGAGATCGGGCAACGCCTCGCCCCGATCTCGCCGCCAACTACTCGCGGTGGCTCACCGACCGCGAGCAGCAGTCCAGATCCCTAGTACCTGGTCGACACGGCTTGACAGCAATAGGAGCATCCACTTCATAGACGCAACGCGTGGTTTTACGGCGCTCTCCTCGCAAGATTCCCGCACGCAGCTTCGAGGTTCTGTCCACGGAGGAATGAGATCTCGACTTGCGGCAGGGGCCGGACGGCGCTCGCCCACGTTCGCGCAGATCATGACGGCCTCGACGTGCATCGCACCTACGCACGTCTTTCACCTGCCACGCTACCGACCTGGTCACGAGGCCGAATCGCGCTTTTCAGCGATGCGGTGCATGTCGCGGACCCGGAAGCCGGAATGGGAACAGCACTGGCGAGCGCTCGAAGACGGGATGGACGTCGCCATCATGCTGCGCGAGCACCACTATCTCGATGCGTCTTACTATCTGCACGCCG
The DNA here is from genome assembly GCF_017068375.1 of Rhodococcus koreensis. NCBI lineage: Bacteria > Bacillati > Actinomycetota > Actinomycetes > Mycobacteriales > Nocardiaceae > Rhodococcus > Rhodococcus koreensis. The sequence continues at coordinate 6,436,699 of NZ_CP070609.1, read as the reverse complement.
ATCGGCACGAGCAGGCCGACAGCCTCAGCGAAGAGATCGATCCAAATCGCACCGATACAGGTACCCAGAGGAGAACAACTTCAGTTCGACGTCGATTGGGCCGGGACGGCACAGCGATGGTCGGAGCCCTCGGAGCGTATGCAAACTGATCGAAGTGGCGATGCGGGACATGCTCGGGCATTCCCGCACCGCCACTTCTGGATGTTCCATTGTTCACCCGACCAGTGGGCGGATAACCGACGGGGGACGGTCAGTCGGTGATGGCGACGGTCTTGCCAGTAGCAGCCGATTCCGCGGCCGCGTTGGCGAGGACGAGTGCGGCCACACCGTCGTCGAATCCGGGTGAGCATGGGTCGCCGGTGCGGATGGAGAGGGCGAACGCGTCGAGTTCGGCGCGGTAGGCCTGGGCGTAGCGTTCGAGGAAGAACGGGAAATATGCGGGGGCTTCCTCGGTGCCGTTGCTGCCGTACCGGCGTACCGTCGTCGGAGCGACATTGCCGGCAGTCAGCATTCCGGTGGATCCGAACGCTTCGAGGCGCTGGTCGTATCCGAAAGCGCAGTGGCGCGAGTTGGTGATGTTGACGATTTCGCCGTCGCGTCCGCGCAGAATGATCGTCGCAGCGTCGAAGTCGCCGAGCGCTTTGGTGTCGTCGTGGAAAGAATTGGTGCCCATAGCCGACACTTCGACGATGTTCGGGAGGAAGAAGCGCGCCATGTCCAGGTCGTGAATGGTCATGTCGCGAAAGATTCCGCCCGACGCAGCGATGTAGTCCCGCGGTGCGGGTGCGGGATCGCGACTGGTGATCAGGAGTTGTTCGAGGGCACCGATCGCTCCGGCGGCGACCTGCGTGCGGATCGAGGCGAAGTGAGGGTCGAAGCGCCGGTTGAAGCCGAGCATGATCGGGACGGCATGTTCTTTGATGCGTTCGCGACAGTCGAGGACGGTGTCGATGTCGAGGTCGATGGGCTTTTCACACAGCACGGCCAGACCGTGCGCTGCAGCAGTGGACATGAGATCGACGTGGGTGGGCGTCGGTGAGGCGATGACGACGCCGTCGAGGGTCGAGTCGGCGAAGACCTCGTCGGGGTCTTGTACGGCGCGCCCGGCGGTTCGTGAAGCCAGTGCACGAGCACCGTCGATGAACGGGTCGGCGATCAATACCAGCTCGAGCTCAGGGTGGTCCGCGATGTTACGGGCATGTACCTGCCCGATGCGGCCGGAGCCGAACAGGGCGAGACGTAGTTTGGTGGAAGACACGTCGATCCTTTATCCTGGAAGCACCGATTGGTATGAGCGCGTGAGAGTGTCATAAAAGCGAAATGCCCTGTCGTAGTGGAAGAATGAGACTTCTCGAGGGTCAGATTCAGCCACGCGGAAGGACATCTCGCGGATGCAACTATCTCACACCCGACCCGTCTCGGCGGCGAGGTTCGACGATCCGAATTTGGTGGCGACCGCGGGACTGGTCCCGGTGATGGCGTTGGCGCAGGCCAGCGGCCTGCTCACGCTCGCCGATCAGCACCTGAGCGTGCCCACCGACAAAGGCGCCAACCCGGGCCGCAAGATCGGGTCCCTGATCGGCGGGATGGTCGCCGGCGCCGACAGCATCGCCGACCTGGCGATCCTGCGGCACGGGGCAATGGGGACCGTCTTCGACCGCCCCTATGCACCGTCGACGCTGGGATCGTTCCTCCGCGAGTTCACCTTCGGGCACGTGCGGCAACTCGACGCCGTCGCCTCACGGTTCCTGGGCGCTCTCGCCGAGAAGACCCCGCTGGTCAGCGGCATCGACACCGGGCGAATCATGGTCGATATCGACGACACGATCATCGAGGTCCACGGCCACGGCAAACAGGGCTCCGGATACGGCTACTCCGGCGTCCGCGGGCTCAACGCCCTGCTCGCCACCGTCACCACCGACACCTGCGCGCCGGTGATCATCGGTCAACGCCTACGCCGAGGAGCCTGCGGCTCCGCACGCGGCGCCGCCCGGATGGTCGCCGATTCGCTGGCCACCGTCGACCGGCTGCGTTCCCAGGCCGGCGGGGCGGACGGCCACGGCGCGTCGAAGCCCCTGGTCCGTGGCGACTCCGCCTTCTACGGCCATCCCACCATCAGTGCCGCGATTCGCGCCGGCGCCGATGTGTCGGTCACCGTGCGCCTGACCTCCACCATCAAACGTGCGATCGCATCCATCGACGACGAGTCCGCGTGGACACCCATCGAATACACCGACGCCCTCTACGACGAGGACACCGACACCTGGATCTCGCGGGCGGAGGTCGCCGAGATACCGTTCACCGCGTTCGCCTCGCAGAAGAAGGCCCACCAGATCCCCGGACGGCTGGTGGTGCGCCGCATCCCCGACCTGCGACCGCCCAAGGACCAGGGCCAGGGCACGTTGTTCGACATCTGGCGGTTCCACGCCTTCTTCACCACCACCGACCCCGACGACCTCGACACCGTCGACGCCGACAAGACCCACCGCCAACACGCCGTCATCGAGCAGGTGCACGCGGACCTGAAGAACTCCGCCCTCGCGCATCTGCCCTCGGGCCGGTTCGCCGCGAACGCCGCCTGGCTGGTCTGCGCGGTGATGGCGTTCAATCTGACCCGTGCCGCCGGCACCCTCACGGCTGACCCGAAGCTGACGAAAGCGACCACCGGCACCATCCGGCGCACCCTCGTCTCGGTCCCCGCCCGCATCGCCTCCTCCGCCCGACGGCTGACGCTGCACCTACCGACCGACTGGCCGTGGGAAACACCATGGAACACACTGTTCGACAGAACGTTCGGCCGCAATCACCCGATCATCGTCTAACGTCCGCGACACCTGCCCGCCCTCGACGCGAAAGAGCCAGTGGAACAACCCGACACGCAGGTCGGACGATCACCCACGTCCGTAACCAACTCGCTGCCGCACAACGAAACTCAGCACGGACACATCAGTCGATCGGTGGATTTAGGTTTATAGGTGGGTTCGGTCGTCCGCGGTGCGACGACATTCGGAAAGTGCGATCGGGACGTCAGGACAGTCTGGCGGCCGCTTCGAACGAGGCGAGTGCGGTGGCGCGTGCTTTGATCAGACCCTCTTCGACGGGGGTGCGGCGGTGTTCTTCGGAGATGATTTCGACGCCCCACATGCCGGTGTAGCCGGCGTCGAGCGTGCGACGGATAAACGTCGCTGTATCGAATGCGCCTTCACCGCAGTACTTGCGGTAGTTGGTCGAGTCGTCGAAGACAGCGGCCAAGCCGGTGCGCCGCTCATCCGTACCGTCGTCGATTTCCACGTGCACGACGCGATCGATCGGTACCACTTTGTAGAGTTCGTCGTGCGACAGGCCCGCTTTGTAGGTGTGCCATATGTCGACCAGAAGTCCCGCCGAGGGGCTGTCGGAGCCGGTCACCACGTCGACGGCTTCATGGGTGGTGCGCAGATGGGAGAACGGTGTTGCCTCGAGGGCCAGCCGGACTCCCGCTTCTTCTGCTTCGTCGGCCAGGTCGGAAAACGCGCTGACCAGAGTGGCCAAAGGCAAGGGTTCGTCGGTCATTCCTGCGCCGGCTTTGATGTGACAGGCACCGAGCGCGGTGGCAGCTTCGAACAGGTCTGCGCGTACGCGGTCCGCGGCGGCGCGTTCGGAGCCTGTGGTCCACCAGTTGTCGAGGAATTCGACCTCGACTGTTCCGATGCCCGCGTCGCGGATCAGCTGCGCCAGGCGGTCGTAGCCGATGGTGTCGCGCGCATTGATCAGGTCGGTGTGTACCAGGCCGATGCCGGCCCATCCTGTCTTGGCGACCAAGGCGATGCGCTCTTCGATGGGCACCGGGCTGGTTTCGTCGGGGAGTCCGGGTGCTGTGTTTCCTGCGCTGACCCAGCAGGTGGCGATGAGTTCCGGTGTCATGGTGTCCTCGTTCTGGTTGTTCACGCCGACTCCACGTCGATGGCGGCGCCGCGCGACTTCTCGGAGCGGTAGCAGGCATCTACGATGCGAGCGACGGACAGTGCGTCCGACACCGGTGCGACGTTGGGTGCGCCGGTACGAATGCTGTCGATCCAGCCCTGCATTTCGATGTGGAAGTTACTGATGTTCTCGAGTTCAGGGAGCTCGGAGAATTTGTTCGCCTCGGTGCGGGCGAAGGGCGGGGTGAAGTGGCTCTGTGTCCATTCTGTCCACCCCGCTCTGTATCCGCCTCGGTCTGCGTCGACGTAGACCTTCAGTCTCTGCGGGAGGATGCCGACCTCGATCATGCCGTGGGTGCCGTGGACGATGATGCGCGAGCTCTCGAACCATTCGAGCCGGTCGTGACCGTCGAAGCTGAACGTCATCGACATGTCCGGGTAGTTGAGCAGTACGGCAGCCGAATCCTCGCGGCTCTTCTCGTCCGACAGGCGAGCGCTCTTGTGTACTCGTGCGTTGACCGACTCGGGTGCACCGAAAACCCGTACCAGCGCGTCGAGCATGTGGCATCCGAGGATCCAGAGCACACCGCCCATGTCGGCGGGCTGATTGAGGTGCTCGGTGAGGTGTTCCCCGGCCAGTGCGGCTCCGCGTGCGGAGACGGTGACGACCTCGCCGATGACGCCGGACTCGATCAGTTCCTTGGCTCGTGTCACCGACGGGGCGAGGCGCACGTTGTAGCCGACCTGCACGATCTGGCCGGGCTGGGCGGCAGCCTCGGCGTCGCGCAACGTCAGAAGATCGGCGACGGTCCCGCCGCCCGGCTTCTCCACGACGACCGACTTGCCCGCGTCCAGGGCTCGCAGCGCGTGGGGCACCATGTCGCGGCTCTTGGAGTGAACCATGATCGCGTTGATGCTCGGATCGCCGAGCACTTCGTCGATGCTGCGGGCTTCGAGGTCGTATTTGTCGGCGAAGTACTTCAGGCGGGAGTCGTCGTCGGCGGCGGCGATCACGGAGACGCCGTTGATCTCGCGCAGTGCTCGCACTCGCGCGGACGCGTGCGGGTGGGTGATGCCGAGCAGGCCCACCACGATCGGATCGGACACATCGTCTCCTGTTGCTTTGGGACCGCTCCGGTGTGCGAGAACTTGTTTGTGCGGGCGGTCGCGGGTGTTCGATGAGGTACACGTGGCACCGGGCAGAAAGAATCCGATGGATTCGGTCAGCGAGTGCCGCAAGCCACTGTCACTGAGTGGACGAGTCGTCCATAGTGTTGCATGCTGCTCTGTAGGGGGTCAAGAAGGTGGCGTGTTCGACGCCGAGGAGCGGGGGGCCTCGGATAGTCGTGCGACGTCGAAGCCCAGGTAGCGAGAGAGTTCGGCTGCACCCCAGAGCACCAGATCCGTCACGGATCGGCCGTGCGCTGGCTGTGTCAGTACGCCGTCGCGCAGGCCGCTGACCGACAAGGAGGCGGCAACTTCACCGCGATGATCGAAGATCGGGGCACCGACCGCGGCGATCCCGGGGGTGACGGTGTTGTCGCTGAGCGCGAAGCCGAGCGATCGGATCTCATCGAGTTCGGCGTACAGCGTCGAGCGCGAACCCATGTGCAGCAGGTCCTCGCTGAGCGCCGCGGAGGCGTACTCGTCCCACGCCGCGCGGTCTTCGAACGCAAGCAGCGCCCGCGGCGCGGCGCCGACATGTAAGGGCAACGACCGACCCAGCCGCAGAACGCGGCTGTTCACTCGTATCCCGTCGACGCGTTCAATGCACACCGCTCGCGTCCCGTGCCGAACGCACATGAAGGTGGTCTCGCCCGTAGCCTCGTGAATTGCACGCAGCACCGGCCCCGCGGCGCGTCGAATGTCGAGTCGACGGGTCAATTCGCCGGACAGCGAGAGCAGCCGACCGCCGACGCGGTATGCGCCCCTGTGCCCGATCTGTTCGACCCAGCCGATCTCGGACAGGGTCGCGAGCATGCGGTACACCGAGCTGACCGGCTCGTCAAGGATTTCCGTGAGGCGGGTCGAGGTGGCGATGCGTTCGCGCGCAAGCGCTTCCATCAGCGCGCCGGCTTTCACGATCAATGCAGGGGCGCGTGTCTCCGACGGCTGGGCCGTCCTGTTGTGTGCCGAGTCGGACCGAGGGCCCGTCGACTGCGCGCGAGCCATCGCAGCAGCCAATGCTTCGGCGGCAACGGTGAGGACCTGCCCAGCTACGTCTTCCTGTGCCAACACACTTTCCCGCAGACCCGCCACGGCAATTGCGCCCGCTGCACCTCCGTCGTCTCGACGCACCGGTACCGCCACCGATGCCACACCTTCGACCACTTCGCTGTCGTCGACGCTCCATCCGCGCGCGACCGTGTTGTCGAGCAGCTCTCGCAGATCCTGCGCCGTCATCGGAGTGCCGGACGCGAGCCGGCCGAACGGCGCACCAGCGCATACGCTGTCCTGCACGTCCGGACTCTCGAACGCCAACAGGGCACGCGGCGCCGCACCGGCAAATCGTGGAAGCATCCGCCCCGGCCCCAGATCGAGCATGTCCACCACGGCGCCCTCGACCTGGTCCAAGCTGAGCACGCCATGTTCGTGAGGTACGCAGAAGAACACGTTCATCCCCAGCTGTTCGCGTACCCACCGCAGCTGGCGGCGGAGCTCACCCTTGTCGACGAATGCCTCCACCGCAGCATCGGACCACCGCAACAGCCCGATTCCTAGCTCCAGTCGACCCTCGCCTGCCTGACGAACGACAGATATCTGCTCGAGCGCGGTCAAGATGCGGTAGACGCTCGGGCGCGGTTCGGCGACCACTTTGGCCAGCTCCGCAGGTGTTGACGGGCCGAGTCGCGCAAGTTCGTCGACGATCTGACCAGCTTTGGTGAGAAGTTGTATGGCATTCACTGGTCGGACTGTCCTCCATGTCTAGGGCCTGCGTAGCTCGCGCCGATCTGCAGCGGCACGGCGCCACTGTTCACGACCGCCAAAATCATGCCGACACCGGTTGGCACCCAGAACTGCGCTGCAGTTGCGTGGGTCACTCTCTTGGCTAAGTTGATGGTACTGTGTGAACATCTTGTCCACGACACGATACTAGTCGATTCGGGCGAGGTAGCGGGAAGCCTCAGCGAAACCAGTCGGCATGCGCCAGGAGAACCAGATGACCTATGACTTCTTGTACGACGCGAACCCCATGCGGGTGCGATTCGGTGCCGGAGCACTCACCTCACTACCGGACGAACTCGATCAGCTCGGACTCGATCGCGTCCTTGTTCTCTGTTCACCGGGCCAGGAAGAGACTGCGGAGCTGGTGGCCTCCATCCTCGGCAACCGGTGCGTGGGCACCAGAGCAGATGCCGTGATGCACGTTCCTGCCGAGGTCGCCGCACGCACGAGCGCCGAAGCGGTGACTCTCGGCGCCGACGGCTGCGTCACCGTCGGCGGAGGCTCGGCCATCGGACTGGGCAAAGCCATCGCCCTCGAACACGGCCTGCCCATCGTCGCAGTTCCCACCACCTACGCAGGTTCCGAAATGACTCCCGTCTGGGGCATGACGACCAACGGACGCAAGGAGACCGGACGGGACCCGAAAGTGTTGCCGCGCAGCGTAGTCTACGACCCCGACCTCACCATCGGCCTTCCGGTCGAGATGTCCGTCACCAGCGGCATCAACGCCATGGCACACGCGGTCGAAGCACTCTACGCGCCCGACATCAGTCCCATCATCGCTCTGATGGCCGAAGACGGCGTGCGGGCACTGGCCTCCGCGTTGCCGAAGATCTTTGCCGCGCCTTCGGATTCGCAAGCCCGAAGCGACGCGCTCTACGGGGCGTGGCTGTGTGGCTCGACACTCGGCGCCACGACGATGTCGCTGCACCACAAGCTGTGCCACGCGCTCGGCGGCACCCTCAACCTTCCGCACGCCCCGACCCACTCCGTCGTGCTCCCGTACGTTCTGGCGTTCAACCAGCCCCACGCCGCCGACGCCGTCGCAGCACTCTCTCGGGCACTCCCCGGTACCGCAGACCCCGCCACCAGGCTGTGGGAACTCGCCGGCGATCTGAAAGCGCCGCGCACTCTCGCCGAACTGGGAATGAAAGAAGACGACATCGATCGCATCGCCGAGGAGGCGACAAGCCGCTCCTACGGCAATCCTCGCCCGATCACACACGCAGCGGTCGCCGCCCTCCTGCGCGCGGCATGGGCGGGCGAAGTACCCACCGACTTCGACGCGTAGACCGCGACCGTTCGTCGCCTGCAGAAACGTATCCGCACCAGACCACCGAGAGCCGACATGACCGAACACACCTACATGGCCCCCGACGCAGCACAGCCTCCGACCCCCACCGAGTTCACCGAAGCCCAGATCGCCGTCGAAGAATCCCTGACGCGCAACGTGCTTCGCTCGTTCGACGACTGCACTGACCCCAGACTGACGCAACTGATGCAGTCGTTGGTCCGGCACCTGCACGCGTTCATTCGCGACGTCCGCCTGACCGAAGAGGAGTGGAACACCGCGATCTCGTTCCTCACCGAGGTCGGACACATCACCGACGACCGACGTCAGGAGTTCATCCTGCTGTCCGACGTACTCGGGGCGTCGATGCAAACGATCAACGTCAACAACGTCGCTCACGGTGATGCCACCGAAGCAACAGTGTTCGGGCCATTCTTCGTCGACGACGCACCGCTCATCGACAACGGCGGTGACGTCGCCGGAGGCGCCGCCGGTCAACCTTGCTGGGTCGAAGGCACCGTCCGCGACACCGACGGCAATCCCGTCCCGAATGCCCGCATCGAGGTGTGGGAGGCCGACGAGGACGGCTTCTACGACGTCCAATACGACGATTCCCGGGTCTCGGGGAGAGCGCATCTGTTCAGCAACGAGGAAGGCCGTTACTGGTTCTGGGCGCTGACCCCCACCCCATATCCGATCCCGCACGACGGGCCCGTCGGCCGCATGTTGGCCGCGACCGGACGCTCTCCCATGCGCGCGTCACACCTGCATTTCATGGTCACCGCCCCGGGTCTGCGCACCCTGGTCACCCACATCTTCGTCCGAGGCGACGAACTGCTCCGCCACGACACCGTATTCGGCGTCAAGGAGTCGTTGATCAAAGACTTCGTGGAGCAACCCGCAGGCACGCCGACTCCGGACGGCCTCGACACCGGCAAATCAAACTGGGCCAGAGCTAATTTCGACATCATCCTTGCGCCCGCCGTCGCCGGCAATCACTCCGTCGTCAACTGACCGGAGACGGTGGTGCACCGGCGAGGCAGGCGAGCAGCCGACCTGCACTCGCCGCTCGCGTTCTCCGCACGCTGCCCTGTTCCCTGAGAGGCCCCCGACATGACTCACCCCGCATCGCCGCAGTCCCGCGTCGCCGCACATCTTCCGCCCAACGAACCAGGACCGCACTCGAAGCGGCTCGGCATGATCGCCGTGGTCGCAACCTTCGGCGGACTGCTGTTCGGATACGACACCGGAGTGGTCAACGGTGCCCTCAAGCCGATGAAGGAAGACCTCGGGCTAACACCCTTCACCGAAGGGTTCGTCGTGAGTGCCTTGGTGATCGGTGCAGCGTTCGGCGCATTGATCGGTGGGCGACTCTCGGACAGGTTCGGCCGCCGCCACAACATCTTGATGTTGGCCGGGGTCTTCGCGTTCGGCACGCTCGGATGCGTCTTCTCCCCCACCTGGGAGGTCCTCGGCGCGTTCCGATTCATCCTCGGCATCGCCGTCGGCGGCGCGTCGGTCACCGTGCCGGTCTACCTCGCCGAAGTCGCCCCCTTCGAAAAGCGAGGGTCCCTCGTCACGCGCAACGAGGTCATGATCGTCTCGGGTCAGTTCGCTGCCTTCGTGATCAATGCAATCATCTTCAACGTCTGGGGGGAGCACTCCGCGGTGTGGCGGTTCATGCTCCTCATAGCGGTGCTCCCCGCATTCGCACTGTTCATCGGAATGCTTCGCATGCCCGAAAGCCCGCGTTGGCTCAGCTCCCAAGGCCGCGACGACGACGCACTCGCCGTCCTGCATCAAGTCCGTTCACCCAGGCGCGCGGAGGCCGAGATGGCCGAAGTCCATCAACTCGCCGAAGAGGAAGAAAAGGCGCAGACCGGGGGATGGACCGACCTCGCTGTGCCGTGGATCCGGCGCCTGGTGTTCATCGGCATCGGTCTCGGAATTGTCCAGCAGGTCACCGGCATCAACTCGATCATGTACTACGGCACCCAGCTGCTCGAGGACTCCGGATTCTCCGCCGACGGAGCCATCGTCGCCAACACACTCAACGGCCTGTTCAGCGTCCTCGGCATCACAGTGGGCATCATGCTCATCAACCGCGTCAACCGGCGCACCATGCTCCTCGTCGGATACGGGCTGATCACGACTTTCCACATCCTCATCGGATTGTCGGCTCTGCTCCTTCCCGACGGATCCGTGATCAAGCCGTATCTCATTTTGGTGTTCGTGGTTTGTTTCGTGTTCTCCATGCAAGGAACTCTCGGGCCGCTGGCGTGGCTCATGCTCGCGGAAATCTTTCCCCTGAAGATTCGCAGCCTGGCAATGGGAGTGTGTGTCTTCGTATTGTGGATGACCAATGCCGGAGTCGCGTTTGGTTTCCCGCCGGTGGTGGCGTCGCTGGGAATTGCACCGACATTCTTCATTTTCGCCAGTCTCGGGGTCCTGTCATGGATCTTCATCGTCAGATACGTCCCGGAAACCCGTGGGAAAACCCTCGAAGAATTCGAAGAAGAATACAGCGCCGCATATTCTGCTCGCCGTTGAACCGGCAAACCGCCGAACTTGGAAAGGACGCCACGCATGGCAATTGTTGTCGCCGTAGCGGACAACTCGGAGGGGACAGCAGCTCTGTACGCGGCAATCTCCGAAGCACGCCGGTTCGATACGAACCTCGTCGTCATCAACCTCGCGTTGCATGACCTCGACGTCGCCGAACTACCCACCGATGTGCCTATCGAGGTGATCGAACGTATCGGTCGCGACGATCGCGATCCGGTGCAGGCCGTGTTCGACGAGCTCGCCACGCACGAGGTGAGCAAGCTCGTCCTGGGCATCAGGCACCGGTCACGGGTGGGCAAAGCGCTGCTCGGGAGCGTCACGCAACGACTGATTCTCGACTCTCCCGTTCCTGTGCTCGCTGTTCAAGCCGAACACCGACAGCCGTAGGGACAACGCCGAACCCAGCCGCGCAATGTCAGTTCCGGGCGAAGATCGGTCCGGTGGCAGCGGCCGCGAGTCAAACCTACGGTGTTCGTGATGTAGCTGAGCACGAAGGCGCTCGTCCGAGCGCCGCCTGCCGCCTGCCGCCTGCCGCCTCAGCACGGCATATTCCTCCCCCACCTGCACGAAATCCTCGGGCGAGGTGCTCCGACAGCAGTCCGCAGAGCAAAAACATCCTCAGCTGGTCTTTTTCCGGAGACGCTGCGTAAATGTTCTTAGCCGCGTGGACTGCACCGACCCGGCGCTCGGCGCCGAGCGTGTCGGCCCATTTCCGACGCGCCGGTGAGTGTGGCCGGCACTGCCGCAAGGGCGCCCAGCCCCACGAGTTTTGTCGCGGCCTGCCGCGCGCTCGTGCCCCCGAGGGCATCGAGGAATCCGGCGCTGACCCACGCGCCGATAGGGACGGTGACCAGAAGTGGGTGCAGAGGGTGCCCGAGATCGGTGCCGGACAACGCATCCTCGAGCTGGCCCGCCGGGAGCCATTTGTTGATCGCGGTCACGACCGCGCCCGCGGGGCGGTCCAGGGTTTCAGCATGCTCGAGCCGACGCACACCTCGCTCGAGTACATTCACGTCCACCACATCCCGATTTCCTGTCGACTCGAACACTTTTCGAAGGTCTGGCACGCCGTCAGCCCGGCAGTGTCTCGCCACCCAGTGGGGCGAGCACTTCCCCCGAGTAGTAGGAGGACAGCAGACCGGAAGCGAAGAACACGTAGGACGGCGCGATCTCGTCGGGCTGGGCGGCCCGCCCGTAGGGGGCCTGCTTCCCGAATTCCGCGACCTTCTCCTCGTCCATGGTCGCCGGGATCAGTGGTGTCCAGACCGGTCCGGGAGCAACACAATTGACGCGAATTCCGCGATCCAGCAAGGTCTGAGCCAACGAATACGTCAACGCCGTCACAGCACCCTTGGTCGCGGAATAGTCGATCAGCGACTTGTTCCCGCGCAATCCGTTGACCGAACCGGTGTTGATGATGGCGGAACCCCGGCCGAGATGCGGTACCGCCGCCTTCGTCACGTGGAAGTAGCTGTCGATGTTCACCGAAAACGTGCGCCGCCACTGCTCATCGGACAACTCGAGGAAGTCGTCGACCGGTTCCTGGTAGGCGGCATTGTTGACGACGATGTCGAGTCCGCCCAGTTCCGAGACCGTGCGGGCCACCACGTCGCGACAGTGCGCCGGCGAGGCCAGGTCGCCGGCGAAGGTGCGGCAGCGCCGCCCTTGTTTTTCGACCAGCTCGGCCGTGTGCGCCGCGTCGTCGCTCTCCTCGAGGTAGGCAATGGCCACGTCGGCGCCCTCTTTCGCGAACGCCACCGCCACGGCGCGGCCGATTCCCGAGTCACCCCCGGTCACCAGCGCCCGTTTGCCTTTCAGCAATTCGTTGCCCCGGTACGCGCGCATCTCGTCCTGCGGTTCTTCGGCCATGTCCGCGGTGCGGCCGGGGTAGTCGATTGCGTGCGGGGTGTGTTCGCTCATGCACCTCTCCGATCAGTGGCGAGTCACGTGTCGGGTACCCGGCCCACGAAATGGTGAATCGGCGGCCGCACCCGGACAGCGGTCCATGGGCGAGCCTCCTGTTTCCACGTCGGCCCACGGGGGTAGACGGCACTGGTGTGGGGGCGGTGCCCGTCCGCGCGCGTTTGTTGCGAGTTCAACCCGCAACGACTCGGTACCCGGATCGAATGGATCAGTCACCCGCACCGATGTTGGAGGCACTGGCCGACTACCACCACCGTGACCGGTACGGGTTGTTCACCCCGCCCGGGCACCGGCAGGGCCGCGGCGCCGATCGACGCGTCACGGAGGTGCTCGGGATCGACCCGTTCCGTTCCGATGTACTCGCCGCCTTCGGTCTGGACGACCGCACCTCGAGCGGCCGCTATCTCGCCGACGCCGAAGACCACATGGCCGAGGCGGCGGGAGCCGATCAGGCATTCTTCTCCACCTGCGGGAGCTCGCTGTCGGTGAAGGCAGCGATGATGGCCGTTGCCGGGAACCACCCGGGCGGCCTGATCGTCGGCCGTGATTCGCACAAATCGATCGTCGCGGGCCTGATCTTCAGCAGAGTCACACCGCGACCGGCGCGACCGGGTACCAGTGCGCCGACTGGCTCCGCAGCCACTGCCGGTTGGACGTCGGCATGGCCGACCACCGGCGCCTCCTCGCCACCATGTCCATGGCCGACGACGAGCACACCACCGACCGACTGCTTCGGGCCCTCACCGAGATGAGCTCTGCCACCGCCTCCTTCGCGCCCGCGACCTCCCCAGCCCCGAAGAACTGCAGCTCGAGTCCGAGATGGAACCGGGTGATGCGTTCTTCGGCACGGCGGAGATGATCGCTACCGACAGTGCTGCCGGACGGATCGCGGCCGAACAGCTCACCCCGTATCCGCCGGGAATTCCGGCCGTCGTGCCCGGCGAACGACTCGACACCGCCGTCATCGACTACCTGCGCAGCGGACACGCCGCGCGAATGGCCGTGCCCGACGCCACTGATTCGACTCTGAAGACGTTGAGGGTCGCCGCGGCCGGCTGACCTGCAAGGACCATCGGTCGACGTATCATCCGGCAATGGTCGCCTCAGCGGCGTCCGCGGCGCTGTTTGATGAACGCCACCACAACTTCGCGCTCGCCCGACGACTCCCCCAGCAGGTCGGTGGTCAGCACGCGGTCGGTCAGTGCCTCCAGCGACCGCCACCTCGCACCGGGGTACTGCGGAAGGCCTCGGCGCGAGGTGACCGCAGTGGTCAGCAGAAAAGCAGACCCCGACACCTCGAACGAACAGCGCAGTGGAGAACCGAGCGTCGCCGCATCGATCAGCGCGGCGCCCACCTCGTCGACCGCGCGGGTGATGTCCGCGATCTCGGTGAGCAGGAAGCCGCGCCGGTGGGCCAACGTCCGCGCGACCGCCCGAATGATCGGCAACTGATCCCGGGCCGCCTCGACCCGCAACTCGGTGGTGCTCTGCGGCCGGGCGCTCACCTTGTTCACCCCCGTTTCCGCCATTCGTTCCGCCGATCTGTGAATGCCGAGCGCTGCACGCTCGGCACCCTTCGCCGCCCGGGCTGTCACGATTACTCGGAAGCTACTGCAGCGCAATACCATCACGAGACCCTGTCGAGTCAGGGGTGGATCGATCGACCTCTCGACGCCATCACCGGCGTTTTCTCGTCGTCGAATCGATGGAGGGTGATGACCCCGGCGTGGTTGGGACCGGAGTCGGAATTCCAGGCCACCCGTTCGTCCGCATGCTGCTCGGTGATGGTGGCGTCGAACTCGCACACCTGCCCCGCCACATCGGTAGCCTCGGTGATTGCGCTCATGACGACCGCTTACCCGACGATCCCGCGTCCAACCCACCGTTCCATGCCGGATTCAACTTCGAGCCCGCCGGACGGGAAACAAGTCCTCTCCGCGACACAGTGCGGCCTCACGGAGCCGCGGGGACTCGCAGAGTCGCGCCCAGCCGCCGGGCAGGGCGAACTGGGCTGTTCCAGCGATTACCCCTCCGACGCCTGTTTTACGCTCGGGCACCGCAGCCGATTCCGGCGAAGGTCGACCACGTTGCCCCCCGCCGCGGGCGTACTCGGCGCCCTCGCCTTCCGCATCCGATTCGTATCTTTCACGCTTCGAGTCTGATAGCACCTGCGCACCGTGTGACGGTGCGCTAGAAAGTAGTCGTGGATTCAGAGCAGGTGTTCGGTGGTGGTGAGCCACAGCGGGTGGGTAGTTTCCGCTTCTACCTGGACGGGCAACGGTGGGAATGGTCCGACACCGTCGCACTGATGCACGGCTACCGGCGCGGTGAAGTCACCCCGACCACCGAACTGCTGCTCTCCCACAAACACCCCGAGGACCACCCGCACGTCGCCCGGGTCCTGGACCGGATGATCAACGACGCCGAACCGTTCAGCAGCAAACACCGCATCATCGACACCACCGGCAAGGTCCGACAGGTCGTGGTCGTCGGCGACCGCATGCACGACGACAGCGGCGCCGTCATCGGCACGACCGGCTTCTACATCGATATCACCGACTCCCACCGCAACGACGTCAAAGACTCCGTCGACGAAACCGTCGCCGCCCTCGAGCAAACGCGGGCGGTGATCGAGCAGGCAAAAGGGGCCCTGATGCTGGTCTACGGTATCCCCGCCGACCGCGCGTTCGACATCCTGACCTGGCGCTCCCAGGAAACAAATATCCGGCTCCGCACCCTGGCCGAACGAATCGTCGCCAGATTCGGCGAGCTCGAACCCGACACCGGCCTGCGCACCCGGTTCGACCACCTGTTGCTCACCGCACACCACCGACCAACTCGCTCGAGCTGAGGGGCGTTTGCCCGGTCTTCCGGCTCATCGCCGGCCCGCCGACCACAAAAGCCTCACAGCGGTGAGGCCGTCACCGAAGACACCCGGGCGGTGCCCGAGCCGTCACCCTTCCTGTGCGGTGGCCATGTCTGGTGGGTCGGGAAGGTCGACATCGAGAACGAAGTCCAGCCAGATCAGGGCGTCTGCCAAGATTTCCGCGCGCAGGGTGATGTCGAATTGTTCAGCGGCAGTGAGCGACCGCTCTTCCTCGACCAGATCCTCGGCGAGGAACGCCGACACCGTCCGCAGCACCCAACGCTCCGACGCCGGCAAAGCGTCGCCGTCGACGTACCGTCCTTCCGCGAAGCGGACGTCGAGGACCAACGTCTCCTCCGGACCCGCGCCACCCAGCCGCGCGACGACCACACCGACAGTGGCGTCGACAACCCACGCAAGCACATCGCCGTATACCGGCCGGCCCCCGGTCGGGTGCAGTTCGGCGCACACCCGGGATACCTCGCACGAGAGTCGGGCGGCATCCCGGTCACCGACCAGTTGCAATAGACGACCGCCGAGGGCTGCGGCCGAAGAGCTGGTGGGGCTGCCTGCGTTCGATCCCATACCCGAGAGTGCCCAGCTCAGGGCATCACCACACAGCCCGGTCGAGCTCCGGCATCTGAGCATGGGCGACCCTCCTTCGTGCTGGTCGTGCGGCCTTCGTCGGGCGGTGCCACCGGCTCCGCGTCGCCTGGCGGCAGCGACGCACCGGCGGGTGCTGGGTTCGTGCCGGACTCCCCGGTGGACGTGACCTCCTCCTGATCCAGAGACCCCGGCTCGCGGTCCGTCCGGCCCGCTCCGGCCCGGTCCGCTCGACGGAAGAGCAGCCAGCAGTTCAGTGTGGGCAATCCCCGTGTATCGCGCCTGTCTCGTTGCGATGCGGCCGAGCGGGGTCGCGCGGTATCCCCGTCGCCATGAGGATCGCAAATCCTTGTAGCGCAGCGCTCCCCAATTTTATCGGTTCGACGTCTGGCGACGGATGTTGCTGCAAGTTGCGCGTCAGTGCTCGTCGGAAATGTCCAGCACGGCAAGCGCGGCCCACAGACCATCCGCGGCCAAGGCGATCGCCGGCCACGCACCGGGTAGGGGTTGGTGTCGTCGGACCGATTCCTCGAACGACTCGAGGCGCGAGCGGGCTTCAGGCAGAGCGGTCTGCACGACGTGCAGGTAGGGCTCTCGATGGTGGGCCGGGTCCCAGGTGAGTTCGTCGAATGCGGCCGAGAATGCCTCGAGTAGCGCCGCTGCTTCGTGCCGAAGTTGCTCCGGTGTGGACGCCGGGGGGCCCTGCCTGCCGATCATCGGCGTCGGTGAGCGCCTCGACCGCGACTTCCAGGACTGACACGTACAGCAAGGTGTCGTCGAGAACCGTTGCTATCGGGAGGTACACCTGCGATCCGCCTACCTTGGTCCAGCCGGGGCTACGAAGGTTGCCGCGCAAGCTTTCCCGGCCCTCGCGCAGCGCAACGCCGGCGCCGGTCGACTTGTGCAGATCCCACACCCGTTGCCGTCCTCGATCACTGTCGTGACGGCCTGACCGGAGGCCGTGGGCAAGATCGGCGAGCAGGGTCGAGAGTTCATGCGCACGTTGCAGAATCAGGTCGCGGGCCGTGGAAAGCTGGTCGGGAGGCAGCACGAGAGCATTGACCGCGACGCCGACGAGCACACCGACGGTGACATCGAGGACGCGATGAAACACCAGAGCTGCGTTCGTGGCCGATCCGTACAGCACTACCAACAGCGCGGTGATCGCTACCCACATCCCGTCCGGCGCCAACCACCGGCTGCGGCCGAGAATCGTCCCGACCGCGACCGCACCTGCGATGGCGGCGAGTTCAGGCAGGGTGCCTGCCGCCAACGCGGCAACGAGCACACCGAGAATAACGACCGTGACCTGACGTACGGCGGCGGACACCGAGCTGCGGACCGTGGTGCCGATGATGAACAAGGCGGCGTAGGGCGCAAGGAAAGACTCCGGACTCTGCAACACCCGATCGGCGAGCAACCAGGCGGTCAGCACCGCCACCGTGCACTTCACGGCGGACACCAAGCCCGGGTGCTGCAGCGCTCTGCGCAGCCAGGTACTCCAGCCACCCGCTTGGGGTCGCTGCGTCTGAGTACCGGCCCCTGCGGAAAAAGGCCATCTCATGTCAACACTTGTACCCATTCGATCGTCTCGGTTCACCAGTCCGTGTCCGTGCGCGGGATGTGCCATCAAGCGCACCCGCCCGGCGCGTTCTGGACCGGCCTGGTCACCGGTGCTCATACTCAGGCGGCTCGAGGCGGCCGATGTGATGCCAGTTACTGTCGAGCGATTCCCCGCAACCGTCCACCGGTGTGCCGATAGCATCAGCAGCACACCCTTTCACCCGCTCTTTCGAGACGTAAAGGGTGCGGGGCCTCCGATACCGGGTGCCTCCTGATCCCCGATGTCGAGCCATGGCATCACCGCACCGACACCGTTTATTTTCGCCTGCGGACCCGGTCCAGCACTGATTGCCATCCGGGCCGTGGTCTGCCACTACCCCGTCCCTGGACATCAGGCGTGAAACCCCGACACAGTGAAGATGCTTGTTGCACAACACTTCCCGGCCACCGTGCCCGACCCGACAATCCGAACCCGCGAGGAGGCCATACCAAACCACGCTCCGACATCGATCTCTTCGGTCACACCGTCGGCGACCGGCCCAGGTCCCCACCCGCACCTTTAGGTGCCCTGCTCTTGCCGGCGGATCGCGTCACTGTTCGACTCCGAAAGCGACCCATCCCGCAATGCCTGATCATTCGCACCACCACATCGACCGCAACTGGCAGCGCCGCGCCTCCTGCCGGGGAACCGACACCGAGGTGTTCTTCTCCCCCGACGGTGAACGCGGCCGCGTCCGCGCCCAGCGCGAGCACACCGCCAAACTCATCTGTCAGGATTGCCCCGTCCTCACCGAATGCCGCGCCCACGCCCTCACTGCCGAAAGTCACGGCATCTGGGGCGGCATGTCCGAAAGCGAACGCGCCCGCCACACCCGACGGACCCGCCACGCGGCCGCCCGACCCAGGGAGCGCGTCCCGGCGTCGAACTCCTCACCCTTGCGGATCCGAACACCCACAGCATGAGGATGGCGGCCTGGGAGGTCACGGAAACGATCTCGCTCGATGGTTCGCTCTGCAAGTCCGGGGTATTCGCCCGGTGTGCGGCTCGGAGTACTCGATATCGGTTCGAACTCGGCGCAGTTGCAGATCGTCGAGGCGACTGCGGGTGCGCCACCCGATTGGGCGAGTCGATCGGGGTGGACCAATGCCTCTACGAGGACGGGATCGCCCGGGTCAGCCAGGCGGTGACGCAGACGTTGGCGGCGGCGCACCGGTATGAAGTCGACGCCGTCGCCCAGATGCACGGGTACCGACCCGGCGAGGTGACGCCGGTCACCGAACTGCTGCTCTCCCACAAGCATCCCGAGGACCAGTCGCACGTCGCCCGGGTCCTCGACCGGATGATCAACGACGCCGAACCGTTCAGCAGCAAGCACCGCATCATCGACACCGCCGGCAACATTCGCCAGGTCGTGGTCGTCGGTGACCGAATGTTCGACGGCACCGGTCGGGTGGTCGGCACGAGCGGGTTCTACATCGACATCACCAATTCCCACCGCTCCGACGTCAAAGACTCCGTCGACGAAGTGGTCGTCGAACTCGAGCAGTCGCGGGCGGTGATCGAGCAGGCCAAGGGTGCGCTGATGCTGGTCTACGGCATTTCCGCCGACCGCGCCTTCGACATCCTGACCTGGCGCTCACAGGAGACCAACACCCGACTGCGCGCGATTGCCGAACAGATCGTCAGGGGATTCAGCGAGTGCGAACCCGACACCGGCCTGCGCACCCGGTTCGACCACCTCCTGCTCACCGCCCACCAGCGAGCCGGACGACCGGACTAGGGAACGGTCCCGCGGGCTGGTTTGGTCAACCCGCAGAACCTGGACCGATGTCCCTACCGGTCGAGCACCGGCCCTGACTCACCGCTTTCCCCGAAAACCGCCCGGGCAATCCGTCTCTGGCCCGGATGAACCCACGACCAGGGAGAAACGGCAGCGAATAACGTGTTTCCCCGACCCACCGTCGCTCACTTCGCAGGGTCGGGTCCGTGCTCGATGATATTCAGGGCAACCTCGTTGAGCGGCATGTTGGAGTGCTGGGACCGTCGGGTCAGGATCGCGAAGGCCTCGTCGGCGTCGATCGAATACCGCTGCATCAGCATGCCCTTGGCCTGACCAATCAGGTCCCGGGAGGCCAGGGCATCGCGGAACTGCTCCTCCCGCAGCGAGGCGATCAACGCGATCGCCACATGGGTGGCCAAGGTGCCGCCGATGCTGACCGAGTCGTCGTCGAACGCGTTCGCTCGGCTCGAATGCAGGTTCAACGCACCCATCGTGTGCTCGGTGGTGTAGAGCTGGAATGCCAGCATCGACCGGACCCCGATGCCGGCCGCCTCGGGGGCGAACCTCGGCCACCGCTGCTCGGTGGTCATGTCCGTGACGAGGACGGTTTCGTGGTTCCAGATCGCCTGCACACACGGCCCGTCACCCAGCCGGTGCTGGAGGTCGTCGATGTTCTTCCGCAGCTACGACGTCGTCGCCCGAGATTGGAAGGACCTGCCGCGGGTGACCAGGGTGATGCCGGCGTCCTCGGCACCGGGAACCACATCCCGCGCGGACTTCGTGATCACCTCCGGGGTGCCCTGAATATTGGCGTGCTCGGCACGCAGATCGCGCGATCTGTTCGATCTCGGCGCGCAACCGGTGCTCGAAGCCACCACCCCGGTCGAGGGCCTGGTCCTCGTCTGAGCTCAAGCCCCATCGTCGCACGGCCTCATTTCACCCTTCCAGTGCCAGCGCACAGAGTCGCATGGACGCAACCCCACTCACCGCTCATCGAGGCGGCCGGATCCCTGGTGGCGCACTGGATGCTCACCGGTCTCGTGCACGGGCGATGAACACCGACAACACCCGCTCCGAACTCATTCAGTATGAACTTCCAAACCTTTTGCAGCACTCAACTTCCGAGTGGCCGTCGCCAATGCGCGGACCGGTTTGCCCAAGATGCCGGCAGACAGGACTTCCGCCAAGGAATCGCCGGCGTCCATCGTCCGGCCGTCGACAGTTGGGGCAGCACCGCCGGATTCGTCCTCTCGTATGTGCTCGCGACTGTGACGAGGTACGTGGCCCCCAAAGCACGCTGAAGACCACGTGCCGTGCGACTCATCCGACCAGAGGACGGTAGCTCGGCCTGCTCGGCAGTTTCGATGTCGAGATGCATCTGTCACACCTACGCCGTGATCGGCCCGGAAATGACCCCGCTCCGTCAGCTCGCGTTTGCCCGGTGCGCCGTCGGGGGATGCTGCGGAGAAACCTATGTCTTCGATTGGACGAGGGGAACAAGCCGATGAACGCTCTCACCACCGGCATCGTCGCCGGCGCCGCAGGCACCACGATGCTCGACGCCGTCACATACTTGGACATGGCGATCCGGGGCCGTCCCGCGAGCACCGTCCCGGAGAGGACCGTCGAATCCGTTGCATCCGCCCTGGGCGTCGCGATTCCCGGGCGCGGAGACGCCCTCGCGGCGCGGCGGTCGGCGTTCGGGGCACTCGGCGGAATCGTCGTCGGCACCGGGCTCGGCGTGGCCGCCTCCCTCGTCCGCTTCGCCGGAGCCCGCCTGACCCCGACCGCGGGAACGATCGGCGTCGGACTCGCCGCCATGGCGGCCACGGACATCCCGATCGCCCTGCGCGGTATCAGCGATCCCCGAACGTGGACCACGCAGGACTGGTTCAGCGACCTCGTGCCGCACCTGGTCTACGGCGCCACGGTCACCACCGTCCTACGCCAACAGGACGCGGCCGCACGGAACCGGGCCACCGCAGCGGCGGAACGGTCGAGCACCGTCCGGTCTGCCGTGATCGGTGTGGCCAGCGGCCTGCGGAGCTCTACCGGCATCGCCGCGGCACTCTTGGCGAGTGCCACCGGATCGGCACATCGAACCCGTCTGATCGGCGCGACTGCGGTCGTCGGCGGCGAACTGGTCGCCGACAAGAACCCGAACATCCCGTCGCGCCTTTCCCCGCCCGCGCTCACCGGACGCCTCACCGCAGGCGGCGGGGGCGCCGCAGCTTTGGCCCGCCGCGACCGGGCGGACACGGCGTCGGCTCTGATCATCGGAACCGTCGGCGCCGTCGCCGGCTCGTACGGCGGCGCGTGGTGGCGGCAGTGGGCCGGCGGGCACATGCCGGACTGGCAGGCCGCGCTTGCCGAGGATGCCGTCGCGCTGACGATGGCGGCGGTCGCACTCCGACGCCCCGCGCGGTCCTAGATGCCGGTTGGGCAGGTCACGGGGTCCGATCCGATCGGTCTCACTCGCGTGCGGCCGGAAATTGCGATTGCGGGCGGCCCCGGACTCGAGTGGAACGACCGGCCGCGTCGACGTTCCCGGGTCCGTCGGAACGTTAAGGGGTCTTCGATACAAGGCACGGAGGTAGCCGTTACTTGTCATCCCGGGTGGATCTACGCGAAACCCGTTCTCGTTCGGGCTCTTCGTCGGCACCGAACAGACCACCGAGTTTGTCGTCACCGGATTCGATCGAGTCCCTCGCCGTCGATTCCTCCTCGCCTTCGGCGCCATCCG
Organism: Rhodococcus koreensis; assembly: GCF_017068375.1. Lineage (NCBI taxonomy): Bacteria > Bacillati > Actinomycetota > Actinomycetes > Mycobacteriales > Nocardiaceae > Rhodococcus > Rhodococcus koreensis. The sequence continues at coordinate 6,414,516 of NZ_CP070609.1, read as the reverse complement.
ACGCGAGGTCGGTCAGGCCTTTCGGTTCGCTGCCGATCTCGAGCCGGTTCACCGCTTCGGCGAATCGCAGGTAGGTGTCGACGCTTGCGACCACGACGCGGGCGTCGATCGTGAGTATTTCGATGCCGACCAACGAGACGCGCACGTAGGCATCGATGACCAGGCCCTTGTCCAGGATGGTGTCGATGACGTCGGCGAGGCTGCTCGACCGGGGGCCGCCTGCTGTTGCCGCGGGTTGTATCGCTGTGGTCATGCCGGTGCTCCGTGCGTGCGCCCGTCGAGGAGATCTCCTTCGCTCCACCGGAACTGACCGACCGGTACATCGATTATGCCGCTTGTCGTCATCGTCGCACCCTTCCGTGGCGTGGTCTCGGCGCACCTCGGAGAAGGCTCGCTGACGTTTTGCCGCAGGACCGTGCGCGGTGGGTGCGCGTATGTTCTCCGTCTACCCCACCTCGATAACGCTCAATCACCAGCACAAACACCGATCCCGAGCTCACCGACGAACGCCCCTCGCTTGCTCGCGTTCCGCGTGACGCACCGGGTTTCGGCGCGTATCGGTCGCGTCAGGCGTGCGCGCGGTACGGCGTTGTGGCACCGGGAGACCCGAGGAACCGGCGTGTGAGACCCATCGTCAGGTCGGGCATTTCCAACTGGGGTACGTGTCCGCAGTCGGGAAGTACCACCGATTCGGCGGTGGGAACAGCCACGCTCACGTGCCGAGCGAACCGGGACGGAACCAACCGGTCACGACGACCCCACAGGAACAGCGTCGGCGTCCGGACGGTGGTCAGTCGATCCCAGAACCCACTGTCGCCGAACGGTTCCTCGAGGTAGATGTTGACCAGTGCCGACAGCGCCGCCCGGCGCCGCGCACCGTGGCCCATCGCGATCTCGAACTCGTCGACGGCGGCCTCGAACCACGGTTGGGGTACCCGGTCGGGGCGGGCGAACATCGACTTGGCGCCCGCCATCACCACCGCACGCGGCAGACCGATCATCGGCAACCGGGCGACGTCCACCGGCCACCACCGGGCCAGCGGCGCCAGTTGACGGAATCGGCGGAACGCCGGTGAGGGGCACAGCAGCACGAGTTTGTCGACCGTATCCGGTTCGCGCATCGCCAGTTCCAGTGCGAGCCGGCCCCGAGCGAATTGCCTATCACCACGGCACCATCGGCGTCCGCGGCGTCGAGGAAGTCGCGCAACCAGCGGAAGAGTTGCTCGGCGGTGTAGGTCCAGGCCGGCGCATCGGAGGCACCGAACCCCGGAAGATCGGGTGCCACAACCCGGAAATCCTCGGCCAGATCGGTGAGAACCGGCAGCATCGACGCATTGGTGGCCCCGAGGCCGTGCAGCAGCACCACCGGGGGCGCGTCGGCGCGTCCGGCCTCGAGATACGCGGTGCGAACCCCGCACGCGGCCGCGTGACGAGGTCGACGTCCGGGGCGAACGCGCCTCCGATCTGGAGGACGGTCGCAAGGCTCCCGCGCGTGGTGAGGTCACCACCGAGGAACGCGTCCACACCGCTGCGACGACCGATGAGCAGATCGGCGAGGGTGTCGGCGTCGGTATGAACCGTACACGTCGGATCGGTGGCGACGTCCCTGGTCACCTCGGCGATGCCGTCGTCGACTGTAATAGTCCACCGGCCGTGCCCGGCGATGTCGAGAACGATCCTCGCATCCGAATGGGTAAGCGCGACATCCGTAAGGTCGCGGGGAAATCGGTCCGAGAGGACGGCGCCGGGATCAGTTGCGGAACGTAGTGACTTCGACACGGAGATTCTCCTCCACTCGCTGCATCCCGGCGAACCGGGTGATGCAGACCGACAATTCCGACGCCGGGTTACCGCTCCACCGCCTCGACGTCGGCGGTGTCACCGTCACTCTCGCGTAATGCCCTGCCCTGCTGGACAAACTGCTCGTACTTCTCCGCGTTCTTGTCCGAAACCCGGGTATCTCGCGGCGGCAACTGCAATTCGTCCTCGGCGGCCATGCCGGCCTGCAACTCCCGTCCGCGTTCGAGTTCGGCATCCAGTTCGGCGCCGAAGAGCAACGCCAGATTGGTGATCCACAACCACAACAGGAACACGATGACTCCGGCCAGGGAGCCGTACGTCTTGTTGTAGCTGCCGAAGTTGGCGACGTAGAGCCCGAACAGGACCGACGCGACGATCCACGTGACGATCGCGAGGAACGCGCCGGCGCTGATCCAACGGAACTTCGGTTGCCGCACATTGGGTGTGACGTAATAGAGGATGGCCACGGCTACCACGACGATGCCGAGGACGAACGGCCAGCGGGCGATGTTCCACACGGTCAGGGCGGTGTCGCCGAGTCCGACCGCGTCTCCCGCCGAGCGTGCGACCGGGCCGCTGAGGGCGAGCATCGCCGCACCGGCGGCCACCAGGACCAGACCGACGATGGTCACGGCGAGCATCAGGGGCCGTAGCTTCCACACGGGACGCCCCTCCTCGACTTCGTACATGCGGTTCATGGCCCGTCCGAACGCCCCGACGTAGCCGGACGCCGACCACACCGCACCCAGCAGGCCGAGAACGAGAGCCATCCCCGCGGTCGGCGTCTCGACCAGTTGCGTGATGGGATCGCGCAACGTGTCCACAGCGGAGGACGGTCCGAGATCGTCGACCATCTGCAGGACCGCGTCGGTGGTGCGCTGTCCCTGACCGAACACGCCCAGCAACGAGACCAGCGCCAGCAGGGCGGGGAACAGTGAGAGGACTGCGTAGTACGTCAGCGCCGCGGCCAGGTCCGTGCACTGATCGCGGGTGAACTCGTGCGCCGTCTTCCGGATGACGTACCACCAAGACGGTTTCGTCAGGTCCGCAGGCGAATCCGGCTTCCGCGGATCATCGGGTTCCGGCTCGGCGTGCTGATCGTCGTTCATCGGTCACGCCTACCCGTATCCCGGTCCGGTGAAACTGCGGTCCTCCTCGTTCGTGCTCGCCCCGCGGCCGACGATCGGTCGACCGGAGCCCCCAGTTTCCCGCAGGCGTCCGCCGGGCAATCGTGTCGCCGAGTACTGCAACCGACCGACAGGACAGCAATGGCGGATATCGATCCCACCGAGCACGACGTCTCCCCCACACCGGAGAAGGACCCGGACGACTGGATCACCGGCGACGAGCCGATGACAGGGCCCCAGCGTTCCTACCTGCACACCCTGGCGCAGGAGTTGGGCGCGACGGTCCCCGACGACCTGACGAAGGTGACCGCGTCGAAGTTGATCGACGAGTTACAGCTGCGATCCGGACGCGGCGCGCGAGGGGAAGAGACATCCGGAGCGTGACATCGGGAAAGGACGGCGAAGTGACCGAAACCCCGCACGGTAGGACTGCTACCGATCCGCGCGAGTTGTCGACTGTTCAACTGATAGAGCGGATCACAGACCAGATTTCGGGACTCGTGCACTCACCGAGGTGAAGGAAACGGGCACCCGATGCGGCATCGGCGCCGGCGTATCCGGTGCCGGAATTCTGTTGCTGCTGTTCGAATTCGGGAGTTGGGTGGCCGCCGGACGCTCTCCCGCCGGTCCCCGAACGGACCGGTCGCAGCGTCCGCGCGGATATCGACACTCTCAAGGGACTTACGTGACGCAAGGGCAACCGAATCCGGACCGGGACACCACCGCCGAGCAGCAACGCACCGACCTCGCCGCCACGGTCGATGCCCTCCACGCAACGATGGACATCCCGAGGCGTGCGAAGGGCAAGGTGCACGAAGACGTCGAACGGATCAAGCGGCAACCCGCGACCGCGCTGGCCGCATACCTGTACGCGCTCCGAACCGAATTCGTCACCGTCGCTGTTGTCTTGTCCTCGCTCTACCCAGTCCTCCCCGTGATCGTGGGAATCGTGTTCCTGAGCGAGCGCCTCCGGCGATCCCAGGCGCTCGGTCTGGCCGCTGCACTCACCGCGACGGTGCTCATAGCCGTGGCGTGAGTCTGAGACGCCGCGAACAACCAGCGAGACCTTTACCTACCCTTTGCCAGCTACTTGCCAGGTTCAGTGCGCCGCAACCAGGCCAGGTCAGCGCCTGCGCTGGCCGAGGTGCGGCACCATGTATCTGATGCAGTTGTCGATCTTCTCGCGCCACGCCGCTATCGCGGCATCCTGATCGGAACTCCCGATCGCCTCCAGGACGCGGCCGTCATCGGTGATGATTCCGTCCACGGGATGCTGATACGTGACCCCCAGTGCGGCCGCGAACAGGCGGATCTGCAGGGTGAGACGAGTGAACATCGCTTCGATACGCGGCATGTCCGCCGCGCGCGCCAGTTCGTCTTGGAGGTCCAGATCCAGCGACCCGGTGACCAGTGGCTCGTCCTCCACGGCGCTGCGTCCGATGCGTTGGTACAGGGCGTCGACGGTGTCTGGAACTCCACCGCCGCGTGCCGCCAGACGACGCACGAGCGCAGTGCCGAGTAGGCCGCGAGCCGTGTAGGACTCCAGCACGTCGCGTTCGGCGGGTGTCGGCACATAGAAGTGGCCGGCGCGGTCCTGGTCGACCAGGCCGTCCTCCACGAGATGTCGCAGTGCATCGACGAGCGTCCCCGCCGATAGCCCCGTCCGCGAGGTCATCGTCCGCGCATTGATCACCCGGCCGGCGTGCAGGGCGCCCTCTGCAATCGCCTCGCACAGTCCCGCCACCACTATCGCCGCGTCTGTCTCCCGCCGGGCCTCGGCCGCTGCCGAGCTAACTTTGGTACCTGAGTCAGAAGTTCGATCCCAACGAGTCCATTGAAATTCCCCGCGAGAACCCTGATACCACCCGCGGATGGCCCGTTCCAGCTCGTTCAGTTCGGGAAGCTGACGTGCGTCGATCGCGGATGCCGCAGGAGCCAGCAATTCCAGCCATCTGCGCCTCTCCACCGTCACCGTCCGGATGCTGCGGGTTCGGCGCACCCACGCTGCGGTGGCCGTATCAGGTTCGAAGTCGAGTATCGCCGTCACCGCACGGTCCCGCGGCGCGTACTGAAGCGCGCGGCGTAAACGTTCACCCGAACCGATTGACATTCCTCGCGGCACGTCCTCAGCGCAGATGGATCCGCACAACAGAACCTCGACCGCATCTGAAATCTCGCGCGATGTCGACGCACTCCGGTGCGGCCGTCCCGACTTCGTGGGACCACTGTGAAACACGAGCACGCTGCTTCCCGGCTCGAGGTGCACGTACGCCAGAACCGCATTGGGTGGCAGGTCAGGATCGGCAGCGGAACCCGCCGCCGGATAGTGTTCGCGCCGAATCCGAGAGACCGTCGACTGGCTCACCCCCACGTGTTCGGCGATGCTTCGGGTGGTCCAACCCCCTTCCGGAGGAGGCTCCAGCACGCACGTCAGAGTGCGGTGCACCACATCGCCGGCAGTGCTCGGCCGGCCCGATCGGGGCGCGTCGGCCAGGCCGTCGATGCCGTACTCGACGTACCGCTTGCGCCATTTCGCGACCGTGCGAACGGTGACGTCGCTCCGGCGTGCCACCTCTGCCGCGCCCATTTCCGTGCAGCTCAACACGATCCTCGCGCGAGCGGCCTGATCTTGCGTCGTTCGGCGGGATGTCGCCATGCGACTCAACTCGGCACGCTGAGCGACGGTCAGTTTCAGGGGGCCGCTTCTCACACCCGAATAGTATCTACTTTTCACTCAGTGCAGCTCGGATCGCCCGCGTCTCTCCCCCGATCAGGTCCCTCTGGCGCATCCTTTCATGCAGCCCCGAATGTGATGTCCAACACTTCCGCCAAGTGCGTCGAGCCGCAACGCTCGCGTTGACCCACAGGCGAGGGCGGACGCATGGCCGGGTTGCGAGTTCCGCCCGGGCCGCGTGTGAAGCAACTGACTCGCAAGGTCCGCCGGGCCGCCCAACCGGGCGCTGATTGATCCGCTGACGTAACAAGGAGATATCCATATGTCACAGTCCGATACTTGGTGCGCGTCCAGGAGATTCCCATGCCATTGACAGGAAACGCCACAGCCGATTCGGGCGCAAGCGGCAAGACTTCCGAGGCCTACAGGAAGAAGTTCCAGATCCGACTGATCACCGTCCTGGTCGGCGGCATGTTCCTCGACGGCTACATTCTCGGCATCATCGGACCGGTCGCCCACACGATCGAGACGAACGTCGTAGGCATGACCACGGCCTGGATCGGGTTGGAGGCGGCTTCGGCTCTGATCGGCATCATGATCGGATCTCCGATTGGAGGGTGGCTCGCCGACAAACTGGGCCGCAAGCCGCTCCTGTTCTGGGACATAGTCCTGTTTACCGTCGCATCAGCCGCGCAACTCTTCGTCGACGGGCCGCTCGAGCTGTTCCTCGTACGGCTGGCGATGGGCCTCGCCGTCGGCATCGAATACGCCGTCGGCTGGCCACTGCTGGCGGAGTTCGCACCCACACACCTACGCGGTCGGTTGCTCGGGGGCACCGTCATCGCGTGGTACGCCGGATTCTGCGTCGCGTACATCGTCGGGTACTACCTCAACAAGGCCGGGGTGAGCTGGAATATCGTGCTAGCGACGAGCACTCCGATCGCCGCCGCCATTCTGATCGGTCGCATCGGCCTGCCCGAATCGCCGCTCTGGTTGTGGAGCAAGGGCAAGCAAGACCAGGCCAAGGGGATCGTCGGCAAGTATCTGGACACCGACTACATGACCGATATGGTCAAGGCCAAGAGTGGCGGACCGGCCGGCTCGATCGCCATGTTGTTCTCGCCTTCGGTCTGGCGGTCCACACTGTTCACGGCGGGGTTCTGGGCGTGCGCCGTCACCCCGTACTTCGCGATCGCGACCTTTGCAGACAATCTTCTGAAGGATTTCGGGCTGACCGGACTCCTGGGAGGCGTGAGCCTGTCGGTGTTCGCCGTGTTGGGAGTTACCGCAACCATCCTCGTCGTCGACAGGGTGAAGCGGCGAACGCTCACGGTGCCGCCGCAATGGATCGCGGCGATCGTGCTGGTGATCGCCGGGCTGTGGGCGGGTGCGCCGCCGATGATCATGCTCGCACTGTTCCTCCTCTTCTCATTCCTGAATGCCGGTTACACCGCGATGACCGCCATCTACCCGAGCGAGGTGTTCCCCACCGAAGTTCGAGGGCTTGGTACCGGGTTCGCGGCAGCAGGAAGCCGGGTAGGAGCGGCCGCCGGTCTGTTCCTCATTCCGATCTCGATCGAGAATCTGGGTGTGTCCACCACTGTCCTCATCGCCGCGGCGATCACGTTCGTCGGAGCGGCGCTGTCACAGTGGCTGGCACCCGAGACCGGCGGAAAGCCTCTGAGTGAATTAGCTGAGAACGTCAGCCACTGACGAGACTTCCCCGAAATCGCCCGGGCATCAGGCGGACACACGTCCGCGGGTGCCCGGGCGACCAGATGCGAAAGAGGCTGCGACTTGAGTATTCGTGTCGCCGTGATCGGCGATATCGGTGGGCATCGTGAGGAACTCGCACGAGAACTCCGCCGCCTCGGCGCCGACGACAACGGCCGGCTGCCCGACGACCTCGTCGTCGTTCAGGTGGGTGACCTCATTCACCGTGGCCCTGACTCCGACGGCGTCGTCCGTCTCGTCGATCGATACCTCCGCAAACAGCCCGAGCGGTGGATTCAGCTCATCGGCAATCACGAAGCCCACTACCTTCGCCCACCGGTCTTCGACTGGAATGAACGCCTGAGCTTCGGCTCCCGGCGGACCGTCCGGCGATGGTGGCGCGACGGCATCGCCCACGCCGCCGTCGCGGTCCACACGGCGGACGAAGAATTCCTCATCACTCACGCCGGAGTCACCGAACCGTTCTGGCGCCATCAGCTCGACAGCGCCGTCTCTGCCGCCGAGTCGGCCGCCCGGCTCAACGCCACAGCCCGGGACGAAGCCACCGCACTGTTCGACGGCGGGTGCATCCTCGGAGGCGGCCCACCGAACCCCCAGGTGGGCCCCATCTGGGCCGACCGCGAACTCGAACTGCTCCCGGGCTGGCGCAATCGCCCGATGCCCTTCAGCCAGGTGCATGGCCACAGCGGCTCCCACGGCGACTGCGCCGACGAGAGGACGTTCTACGATGCCCGGCAGCGCCACGAGGTGACGCTGCTCGAAGGCGGCCGAATCATCGGCATCGACCCGGGCCATCGCGCCGATCCGCAGCGGAGCTGGCGGTCTCTTGTGCTGACGGCAACCGAGCCCCCACGAATCGCATATGAACACAGTGCCACCGCGTAACCCCATGGCCAGGAGTTGTTTTCGCTCGAGATGCCCCGGCCTCCAGAGTCCAGAATGCCACCGTGCATTCGGACCGACCTGAACGAAGAGGACGACTCTTGTCTGTGGATGAGTCAGCGCAGCGCGCCGAAACCACCGATCTGTTGGCTCTCCTGGCGAGCTGCCGTCCGTTCGACTCGCTGACGCCCGAGGGCCGTGCACGCGCAGTCACGTCCGCGGACGTGCAGAATTTCGCGGCCGGCGACCTCGTGGTGGACGCATTCGCGGAGGTGCCTGCGGACATCTTCGTCGTCGTGTCGGGTGAAGTCGATCTGTGGCTCGATCCCGACCGGATCGGCGAACCACCGGGCGACAGCTTCGGTCGCGGCGAAGCCCTCGGGTTCTCCGCGGCCTTGACCGAAAGGGCGATAGGGCCTCGGGTCGTCGCCAGGTCGGCGGCGAAGATCGCTCGATTCCCCGCCGATGTGGTCATTCCCGCCTTCGCCTCCCGGGGCGGGGCTCGGTTCCTCGCCGAACACATCTCCCACGCGCGGCGGTTGGCATCCGGTCCCCCGACCTACACCGTCATGGCGGATCTGGTGCGCCAGGCGCCACTGATCGTCGCTGCCGATGCCCCTGCGATAGACATCGCCCGCGACATGACCAGCCGTGGCCTTCCCTGCGCCGCCGTCGACATCGGGGACGGCCGATACGGCCTCGTCACCGACGAGGGGTTGCGCCGCCGGATCCTCGCCGAGGGGTTACCGGTGGACTCGCGCGCGCACGCGGTGATGACGTACCCGGCCACGACCACCTCGCTGGGCACGTCGTCGGCCGACGCACTGATCGAGATGCTCGATCACGAGGCCCAGTTCCTGCTCGTCACAAGCGAAGATGGCGCGCTGACCGGTGTAGTGGGCGAGCGGGACTTCATGTCCTCGTCCACCACGGCCGGTGTCAGCATCAAGGAGCAGATCCGTAAAGCGCGAACCGTCGACGATCTCGTCGTCCGCGCCCTCCGGGTCCCCACCGTGCTCGGCGATCTCCTCGAGCGGGGGCTCGCCGCGGACCGTGTCATCGCAGTGAACTCGACCATCGTCGACGCCATCATCCGGCGCGCGGTCACCCTGGTCTTCGAGGACCACACGGACCTCACCATGGAGGCGTTCACCTGGCTCTCACTCGGCAGCAACGGTCGCCGCGAGGCGGTACTCTCCTCCGATGTCGATGCCGCCGTGACCTTCGACGACGAGTGCGTCGGCGAAATACCGCACTACCGCCAGGCATTCGCAGTGGTCGGCGAAGTGCTCACCCGATGCGGGATCAGCGTCGATGCCCACCGCGCCTTCCCCTCGCACGAAGGCTTTTCCCGGACTCACTCGCAGTGGCGGGCTGCGGCCAGGGGCTGGCTCGCGCGGCCGCGTGAGAATCAGGGCACGATCATGGCGTCGATCCTCGTCGACGCGCGGCCGATCTTCGGCGACCCGAGTCTGCCCGAACCGGCGCGCGTGTTCGCCGACTTCAACAGCCACCCGGCCGCTGTGGAGATGCTGCTGTACGAGTCGCTCGCCCGCCGGGCCAAGCTGACCACCATGCGCGACAAGCTCGCCGGCCGCGGCGACGCCTTCGACGTCAAGGCCCGTGGGCTCGCACCGATCATCAACATTGCCCGGTGGGTGGCGCTCGGGGTCGGCTCCGCAGAACTGCAGACCATTGGACGACTCCGGGCGGCCTCCGGCTCGGCACTGCTGCCCGGACGCGATGCCGACCGCCTCATCGAGGCATTCGAAGTCTTGCAGCTGCTGCGCCTCGAACACCAACTCCGGCAGGCTGAGGCCGGAGAGGTGCCCGACGACATCCTGGACCGCGACGAGATCTCGCCGATCGACCGCAGCGTCGTCGAACGGACCGTCCGTGAGGTCTCGGCAATCCAACGCCGCATGGATCGCGTCGCCCATATGCTGCCTGCCGACCAACTCGCCCGTCCACGTCCGGCAATGCCCCCGCCGCCCAGCGAGCTTCAGGGTCACGGAGGCGAGCGGGCCGGCGACCCCAGGCGTCGATCAGGCGACCCGATGCGCGCGGCCCGGGCAGCCAAAGACCTCGCAAAAAACAGGGGCATACGGAAGGTAGTGAGGCGCGGCAGGCGACTCGACCCGTAGTCGCATGAACGGGACCTCAGCCATGTCCTGAGTCCCTGCCTCAGCTTGGCGGTCGTCGTCGCGGCACACCGCGGTGGAAGATGACGAAGCGGCCCGGCCCCGAAAACGGGGCCGGGCCGCAGTTCGTCATCAGTGGTTCAGGAGGTCCAGGGCCGCCTCGAGACTGGCCTCGGCGTCGGGCTCGAGATCAGCGAGGGGCGACCGGGGGCTCCCGATGTCCAGGCCCTGCAGGCGGAGTCCTGCCTTCACCGCCTGGGTGAACGGGACCGCCATCATCGCGTCGATGGCCGGGAACACTCGCAGCCAGTTTTCGAGGGCGCGGTTCAGATCGCCTTCACGGATTGCCCGGACGACCGCAACGATCTCGTTCGGAACGACGTTCGCCGCGCCGGCCATGATGCCGGCCGCCCCCTCGGTGAGGGCGCCGAAGCTGAAGCTGTCCCAGCCCATGATCAGCTTGATGTCGTCGCGGTGGTGGTGGATCAGGCGCAGGGCCTGCTCCCAGTCGTGGCTCGAGTCCTTGACGTATTCGATGTTGTCGATCTCGCGCCCGAACCGCGCGATGCCCTCGGCGCCGAGGTTCACACCGGTCACGCCGGGGTTGTTGTAGAGCATGATCGGCACACTGACCGAACCCGCAACGGTCTCGACGTACCGGCTGATCTCGGTCTCGGTGAGACGCTCGTAGAACGGGGTGATGAGCATGAGGGCATCAGCGCCAGTGGCTTCTGCCGCGCGGGACAGGCCCACCGCCTCGCGGGTCGTGAGCGATCCGGTGTGCGCGACCACTGGGACGCGGCCGGCGGTGTGCTCGACGACGATCTCGAAGATCTGCCGGCGCTCGGCATTCGTCAGCGACGTGTACTCACCCGTGCCGCCACCGACGACGAGCGCGTCGACGCCGGCGTCGATGCTGCGGTCGACGACCTTCTGCATGAGCCCGGCGTCGATCTGATCGTCGGCAGTGAACGGGGTGGGAAGTGCGGTGAGAACGCCGCGGAGTTCCTTGGCCATGTCGGCCTCCTTCTGGTGTCTTGGGGTTGGCGTGGGCAGGTCAGGCGCCGGCGGTCTGTCGTGCGGTGGCCAGGACGCTGGCCGCCCCCTGCGCCGCGGTGAAACCTGAACTCACTGCGGTGTCGGTGTAGAAAGTGCCGAGGAAGTCGCCCGCCAGGAAGACTCGCTCCGAGGGTCGGGTGAGCTCGGGCTGGAGCTTGTGGCGGCCGGGGAAGCAGAACGGGGAACCGAATTCGAACTTCTCCACCCGCCCGTCGGTGACGATGTTCGCGAATCCCGGGAAGATCTGGTCGAGATCGTTCAGGTAGATGTCGACGATCTCCTTCTCGGGCAGGTCCCACAGCTTGTAGCCGAGGCTCGCCGGTGAGAACGTCATCATGCTGCCGCCCGGCTGGCGGGTGGTCTCGCGGCCGCGGGTCAGGTTGCCCTGGTTCAGTGCAACGGTGAAAGACCTGTTGGGGGTTGCGATGCCGTAGGTGCCGTCGTAAGGCATCGGTTGCTGCTCGTTGGTCAGGAACGCGCCGGCCACGTGCGGCCCGTACTTGATCTGCCCGAGCGCGTCGCGCAGTTCGGGGCGCAGGTTCACGGCGATCTTGCGGGTGATCGACGCCGGGGTTGCGAGCACCGCGGTGCGGGCCTTGACCTCGTGGTCGGTCCCGTCCTGGGTGTAGTGGACGACGACGTGGTCGCGGTTCTGGACGACCTCGTTCACGACCGCGCCGAGCTCGACCCGGTCGCGGATCGACTGCGCGATCGTCTCGGTCAGAGTCGCGGCGCCGCCGACGATGTAGTTGCCCAGCCCCTGGCCGATGTTCCAGATCAGGTTGAAGTAGCCGATACCGGCGCCCGCGGACAGTACGTCGGGGTCCGCGGCGGACCGCATCGCCACCGAGCAGTAGAAGTCCTTCGCCGTCTCGGTGGCCTCGCCGATGTAGTCGGCGAACGTGCGCTCGTCCTCGAAGTTGAAGATGCGCTGCTGCCGGACCTCCGGCGTTTCACCACTGCGACGCCGCGCGGCCTGCTTGTACCGAAGGACGTCGGCACCGAGCCGCGCGCCCACCTTGAGCAGGGACAACCGATCCTTGGTCGTCATCGGGATCCGGAACGGGTATGTCTGGATCAGGCCGGTACTCAGGAACTTCCCGTTCATGGCCATGCCCTGCAGCGAGCCCGGGATCGCCGCCCACCGCGTACCGGTCTCGGCGACCAGCTCTGCACTCGAGCTGCCTGCGCCGGCGAACATGTGCCCGCCCCAGTTCATCACGTACTGGCCGTGCTGCTCGGAACGGATCCGGCCGCCGACCCGCTGGTTGTCGGACTCGAGAACCTGCAGGTCCCAGTGCCGCAGCCGCCACGCCGCCGACAGTCCGGCGAGCCCGCCGCCGATGATCACTACGTCTTTCATTGGTCTTCTTTCCGTTCGTTCAGCTCGCGATGGACGCGGGTCGGGGGAGCAACTTCGTCGCCTCTTGCAGGGCTAGGAAGCGGGTGTACAGGTCGTCGTAGATGGCGGCGTTCGCGGCGTTGGGCTTGTATGTGCTACTGAACTCCATTCCCGCGCAGGCGATGTCGATCGCCGACGGCCACAATTCGGCGGCAACGCCCGCGATGATCGCGGCGCCGCGGCAGGCTGCGCTGCCGGCGCCCTTGACCGTATGCACGGGCCGACCCGTGGCGTCCGCCTTGATCTGGCACCACGCCGCGCTCTTCGCGCCGCCGCTCAGCGAGATGATCTCCGTGATCTCCACGCCGAGGTCCTCGGTCGACTCGATCATGCGGCGTAGCACCATGGCCACACCTTCCATGATCCCGCGTGAGAGATGCTGCTTCGTGTGCGACAGCGTCAGACCGAAGAACGCACCTCGGGCGTGCGGGTCGAGGTCGGGCGGGCCGGAGCCCTGCAGGTGCGGGAAAACCACGAGGCCGTCGGAGCCGGGATCGACCCGACGCACCTCCTCGTCGATCAACTGATAGGCGTTGATCCCGCACAGCTCCTCGACCCGGCGCTCGCTGGAACAGAACTCGTCGCGGAACCAGCGCATGACCATCCCGCCGGTGGAGAACGTGTGCAGCATGTACTGGCCGGGCAGGGCCGCCGCGAAGCACGGTACCCGCCCAGCCGCATCGAGCCGCAGCTCGTCGACGACGGTGACGGTGGTCAGGGCCGACCCCGTGCTCTCGCTGAAGAGTCCCGGCACGGCGTTCCCGAGGCCGAGCGCACCGCACGCCTGATCCAGCGCGCCCACCGAGACCGGCAACCCCGCGGGCAGGCCGAGCTCGGTGGCCGCTGACTCGGTGAGCGCGCCGACTATCTCGCCCTGGTCCGCGATTTCGGGCAGCTTCTCTGTGTCGATACCGAGGTAGTCGAGCATCTCCGGCCAGTACTTCCGGGTGTTGATGTCCCAGAACAGGGTCGAGCACAGCAGCGAATCCTCGCTGACCAGTCGGCCGGTGAGCCGCTGCACGAGGAAGTCCTTGAGCAGGGCGAACCGCGCGGTCGCGGCGAACCGATCGGGGTCGTTCCGCTCGAGCCAGAGAATCTTCGCCGCCGGCCAGATCGGATCCATCGCAGGCTGTCCGGTGACGGCGTGGATGGTGGGCCGGCCGAAGTGCGCCTCGAGCTCGTCGGACTCCGCCGAAGCGCGGTTGTCCATCCAGACGATCGCGCGGCCCAGCGGCCGATCGGCGGAATCCAGACACAGCATCGTCTCGCCCTGAGCCGACAGACCCAGGGCACGGATCTGCTGCACGTCCACCGAGGATTCCCGCAGCAGCGAGGCCACGGCCTCGGCGAAGGTTTCGGTGTAGGTGCCCGGTTCCAGCTCGACGTAGCCGGCCCGCGGAGTCAGCAGGTCGTATTCCTCTGCGTGCTCGGCGATCTCGGTGCCGTCCTCGTCGAAGAGCGCCGCTTTGATCGCGGTGGTGCCCACATCGACACCCAGGACATACCAGCTCATCGCCGCGCCTCGCTGACGTTCTCTCCAACCTCCACGACGGCCAGGAGATTGTCCCGGAAGGACTGGCCGGGCAGCAGCGCGCCTTCGAAGAGTGCACCGCCGATGGTGAAGCCCATCGGACCGATCTCGTGCATCAGCCGGATCCGATCGACGGAATTGATGCTGCCCGCGACGATGATCTGCTCGCCCCCGACCACCGTCACAAGACGCCGCGCCAGCTCGACCGGGTCGGCCCCGGTGGAGCGGTACGCAACCAGATCGACGCCGTCCACGCCGCGATCCAGCAGACGGGCCGCGTCTCGTTCGATGTCCTCGATCGATCCGCCCAGGCTGATCGGCGGGCCGCTGGTCGCGCCGCAGAACGGGAAGTACTTCATACCGGCTTCCCGTACCCGGTCACGGACCGTCTCGGTGAACTGGCCGCCGGTGACGAACTCGATGCCGCAATCCGCAGCGAACGCCACCGCCTCCAACATTTCGGCCTCGCTGAAGTTGACGGCCTCGAGCACTGCGGTCTTGCCGGCCTCGCGAAAGTCTGCGACCAACCGCTCGGACTCCGTCGTCGAGAGACCGACGTCCTTGAACCCCCAGAACGTCACCGGTAGATCCGCCGCTTCGTAGAACACCTCGCGGGCATTCGGTACCGTCACGTCATTGTGCGTCAGCATGACGATGATCTCAGGCTTCATGTTCTCCTACTTCATTTGGTTGCATCGGCGTCCACCGCCGATTGGTTCTATCTGGCGTTGTTGTGTTGTTCAGTCGGCGGCCGGCTAGCGGGACGTCGAACCAGCCGAAAATCGAAGGCGCTCGCCAATGCGATGGGCGTGAACAACGAATCGGTCAATGCCTCGAACCTTCACCGGAGACTGGGACAAGGATGCGGCGTCGGACGTGCCGCTGATCAGTCGAGTGTGTGTGCGACAGGTCATAGCCCGCGAGGTTCGCTTCCAAGATCGTCCAAGATGAGTCATAAGTGGGGGACACTCGAACGAACGACGAGCGGGCGCCGACTGACAGATCCAATCTGCAGGTCAGCGCTTAGTCGACCCGCAAATCCTCGACCCTGACGCCCTCCGGCGTGACGACCCGCCCCGCTCACGCGTCAACTATTTCTGGGTCGCGGCCCGACGTCACCGGGCATCGGCGTCAGCACCCTGACTGTGAAAATTTTTCGCACGGTTGCGTCAAGGTTTATGCGCTTTACTGCTGCAGTGATCTGCGTAACCATTCATGTGTCGCCTTTGAGCGACCGCCCCGGCGGTCAGCCCGACACATCGGCTCATCAAACAAACAGACCCCAGGAGTAACTCCATGTCCGAAGCATCTGTCAACCGGTTCGCCAGCAAGCAGACCGCATTCCACGAGATCCCGGTCATCGATGTCGCAGCCCTTGTCGACGGCAGTGACCCCGAGGGCGTCGCGCGTCAGATCGGGGACTCGTGCGAGAAGGTCGGGTTCTTCTACGTGAAGAACCACGGTGTTCCCTCCGACCTCGTCAAGCGCATGTACGCAGTCACCGAAGAGTTCTTCGCCCTGCCCGAGGATGTGAAGGACAACGTGCACGTCGCGAAGTCCGGCCCGACGGTGCGCGGCTACATCCCGCCGTCCGCCGAGAATGCGGACCAGGACAAGAAGACCGCAGATCTCAAGGAGGCCTTCGACTACGGCGCGAAGCAGGACACCGTGGCGCCGTTCTTCGGACCGAACCTGATGCCGGCAGACTTCCCCGAGTTCGAGGCGACCTGCGACGAGTACTACGCCGCGATGCGGACCCTGGCCCGCAAACTGGTCAGTGGATTCGCAATCAGTCTGGGGCTCGAACCCGACTACTTCGAGCGCATTCAGACCAACCCGATCACCATCCAGCGACTCCTGCACTACCCGCCGCAGAACCCGGACGACGACCAGGCGATCGGCATCGGTGCCCACACCGACAAGGGAATCCTCACCATCCTCTCCCAGGACAACATCGGCGGTTTGCAGGTGCAGAACAAGGACGGTGAGTGGATCACCGCCCCGCCCGTCGAGGACGCCTTCGTCATCAACATCGGCGACCTGGTCGCGAAGATGACCAACGGGAAGTACTCGTCGACGGTCCACCGTGTGGTGAACGAGAGCGGCGCCGAGCGCTACTCGGTCGCGTTCTTCATCGATCTCGATTTCGACGCGCCGGTCGAGACGCTGCCGACCTGTGTCGATGCCGAACACCCGGCCGACCCGAACCCGTTCACCTGCGGCGAGTACAAGACCCAGTGGTTCACGCACGTGTACCCGCACCTGCGGGACGAGCCCGAGATCCTGACCGCCCACGGCTGACCGGCACCCGGCAGTGGGCTTCGACAGTAGTCGAGGCCCACTGCAGCCTGTTCTACCGAGACCGCATCGGTCCAATCCAGATGCGAGCGGCCGTATTCGGAGCCATCCAGTGGAAACAGCGCGGCCCCACCACACACCACAGACAACGAAGGAGACACCACGCATGACGGCATTGCTCGAGCTGCCGGTCCCGCGAGAGGAGGTCGCCCGACTCGCCGAGAACGCGATGAAACGTGCAGGGGCATCGGAGGAAGTAGCCGAACTACTCGTCGACGCCGCCCTATTCGCCGAGGACCGGGGCATGCGCGGAGTCGGCGTCGCTCACCTTCTCGACTATCTTCACGCCATCGACGACGGCCGTCTGGATGCGGCTGCAATACCTACAGTGGACCGACTCGCGCCTGCCATCCTCTCCTGCAACGCTCACGGAGGGCCGTTCCACACGGGATTCGGTGCGGCGATCGACGATCTCGTCGCAGCGGCACGGTCCGAGGGGGTGGCGATGTTCCTGCAGTCGGGAGCATTCGCCGGTGGCCAGCTCGGGTGGTTCACCGAGCGCCTGTCGACGCACGGTCTCGTGGCGCTCGGCGCTATCAACTCCAACGCGCTTCTCGCCACTGCGCCCGGCACCGGTCGCGTATTGGGCACGAACCCGATGTCGTACTCGTTCCCCCGGCCGGCAGGCGAGGTCATGACCGTCGACCAGTCGTCAAGCGCGGCCGCGTACGTCAACGTCCGCGAGGCGGCGGCGCACGGTCGGCCGATCCCCGAGGGATGGGCGATCGACGCCGCCGGCAAACCGACGACCGACCCCGAAGCTGCGCTGGACGGGGCCATGCTCCCGTTCGGCGGCTACAAGGGTGCCAACATCGCATGGATGGTCGAGTTGCTTGCGGGTATGTCGGGCGGGAACTGGTCGATCGACGCCCCGTCCTTCGACGCAGGCGCGGAGAATCCCGGGGTCGGGATGTTCATACTGGCGATCGACGTGAGCAAGCTCCAGCACGACTTCGTCTCGAGGGCGGATGCGCACGTGTGCCGGCTGGGCGCGCAGGGCGTCCGCACGCCGGGCACTTCGCGGGTGGAGCCTCTCTCTGTAATCTCGCTGCGCACCAATGTCATCGAGGCGCTGCGGGCACGCGCGGCGAAGCAGTTTCCCACAAATCATCAAGGAGCACGATCATGACGACGGACACCCCGTACATCATTCGGCAGGACGACGCTGAGGTCTTCTACGAGGGCCCGGAGCTGTGTCGGGAGTATTTCCGCAACGACGCGATGTGGTTCGGTACTTCCACGGTTCAGCCGGGCGACACTGGTGATGTGGATCAGGGTCACGCGGGTACTTGGGAGGTGTTCTTCTGTGTCTCCGGCGAGGGGTACCTCGACGACGGCTCGAACGAGTACTTCCTCGAGGCAGGTGACGCGTGGGCCGTGCCGCCCACCGTTCCCCACCGCATCCACAACCGCAGTGCAGCCCCGGTCGTCATGGCCTGGGCTGGTGGCCCAACTCTGCCATCGGAGAAGTGATTCGGCGGAAGACCCTGTTCTCAACCTCAAAGGACCACCCATGAACATGAGCACCAGTTCACCTGCTCGCCCCGGATCTTTCATTCGAAGGCTCGACCCGTGCGGACACCGCACCGGCCAATGGGCCCAGATACTCACCACATCGACCGCACACGACCAGAAACACTTCCTCGTCATTTACCACGACAGCGAAACCGAACTACTTCCGGCTGAATCCCTCGGACAACAACACTACGAATTCGGCCCAGCACCCGCCCAGTGGAACTCCCGAATCAACACCCGTGGAAAGGGATAGCTGCTCTCGCTCCCACCCGGAAGCAGTGAGGAACCTGCACAAGGGCGGCGGCGCACGAGGTACAGCATCTATTGTTGATCGGGTGAAGGCACTACTCGAGTTCGGACGGTCCGATGCTTGACCCCAGGCTCAAGATCCTGCAGGCAGTCGATTACTACGGCACTGTCACAGCCGCTGCGGCGGCCCTGTCATACACTCCATCGGCGATCTCGTACCAACTGCGCCAGTTGTCGGAGCTACTCGGGGTCGAATTGATCGAACCCTCGGGCCGCGGCATCAAACTCACACCGGCTGCACGCACCGTGTTACGGCACGCCGCCATCATGCGGGCTCAGTGGGAGTTAGCCCAGAGCGAGCTCGCAGAAACGGTGGACGAGCCGTCCGGCCCGTACACCCTATGTGGGTTTTCAACGGCGTCAACACAATTGCTTCCCTATGCCGGCAAAACTCTACGCGATCGGCATCCCCGCCTACGTGTGCGTCTGGTTCAGGCCGATCCCGCCGAATGCTTCAGGCTGCTGCAGATGGAGGAGGCGGACCTCGCCTTGGTAATGGTGACCGCGGACTCCCCTCCCCTGGACGATCTCCGCTTTGATCAACAGTTGCTGGTGGACGACCCGTTGGATCTGGTCGTGCCCGCGAATCATCCATTGACATCCCGCCGACGAGTCACGCTCGCCGACGCCGCTGACGAGCCCTGGGTGGTCGGGACCCCTGGTGGGGCATACCACCAACTCACCGTGACCGCCTGCGTCGCAGCCGGATTCACACCCAACATCGCTCACCAGGCCGACGAGTGGGAGACCGGTGCGGCAATAGTTTCTCAGGATATGGGGGTCATGCTCGTGCCACGGCTGTGGCTACTGAGTTCGGAGTGGGCAGTCACCCGAATCAGGTTGTCAGGTGAACCTGTGCCCGCCCGCAAGATCGTTGCCGCCACTCGCAAGGGCGCCGCACGTCATCCGCTCGTCGCAGAGACACTCGAACTCGTCAAAGCACGATGCGAAACCCTGTACTCGACTCCACCCTGAGGTTCCGGAAGTGCGCCGTACATCGCGTTGCAACTGTCCGGCGCGTCGACCGCGGTCGCCTGGATGGGAACGCATTGCGCGCCTGGAGCGGCTGGTCACAAGGGTCGACCCCGCCGCGTTCACCGATTGGCGGCCAGCACTGCCGCGAGGCCTTCTTGCAGGTCCTTGACGAAATACTCCGGAACCTCCAGCGAGGGGAAATGTCCCCCGGTTTCGGGCGACCTCCATCGGACGATGTGTCGGTACCGCTCTTGTGCCCAGGGGCGCGGGCACTTCTCGATGTCGCGGGGATACATGGTGATTGCCGACGGGACGTCGACCCGGAGTTCGGGATCGAGCGAGTTGTGGCTTTCGTAGTAGATGCGGGCCGCCGATGCGCCGGTCCGCGTCAGCCAGTACAGGGTGACGTCGTCGAGAATTCTGTCTCTGGACATCGTCTCGAACGGGCTGTCTTCGGTGTCCGACCACTCGGCGAATTTGTCCAGGATCCAGGCGAGCAGCCCGACCGGCGAGTCGACGAGCGAGTAACCGATGGTCTGCGGTCGGGTCGCCTGCTGCTTCGCATACGCCGCGCGGTGGTGCCAGAAATCGCGGGTTTCCTCGGTCCACTTGCGCTCGACCGCCGTCAGCCCGTCCGTCGTCAAACCGGGTGGTGCCTCCGCGAACAATGTGTGGATGCCGAGAACGTGCGCCGGG
Organism: Rhodococcus koreensis; assembly: GCF_017068375.1. Lineage (NCBI taxonomy): Bacteria > Bacillati > Actinomycetota > Actinomycetes > Mycobacteriales > Nocardiaceae > Rhodococcus > Rhodococcus koreensis. Next base: position 6,394,313 of record NZ_CP070609.1, on the reverse strand, counting down.
AACCGGCCGCCGAGGACCGTGGTGATGTTGCCTCCCCAGTCGCCGCCGTGGGCTGCGAACTTGCTGTAGCCGAGCCGTCCCATCAGTTCTACCCATGCGGCCGCGATCTTTTCGGTTCCCCACCCGGTGGTGGCAGGCTTGTCGCTGTAACCGAATCCCGGCAGCGACGGGACGACGACGTGGAACGCCGGCGCGTCTGCATCTTTCGGATCGGCCAGCTCGTCTACGACATCGACGAACTCGGCAATGCTGCCGGGCCAGCCGTGCGTCAGGACCAGCGGAGTGGCATCTGCGCGCGCGGATCGGCGGTGCAGGAAGTGGATTCCCAGATCGTCGACGGTCGTGCGGAACTGGCCGATCCGGTTGAGGCGTTCTTCGAACGACCGCCAGTTGTACCCGGTGCGCCAGTAGTCCACGACGTCGACGAGGTCGGCGAGAGGAACGCCCTGTTCCCATCGGCGAGGGCCGGGCGCGGCGCGATAGACCGTCTCGGCCTCCGGTAGTCGCGCCGCGGCCAGTCGCGCGCGCAGATCGTCGAGATCGGCGTCGGGTGCGTGGGCTTCGAATGCGTGGACGTCGCTGGTTGGGCGGGGCATGAGACCTCCTGGTCACCGTGGAACCGGCTAGGAACTTTTGCGAACCGTCTAAGCCGGTTCTAGCACGCCTTCATGCCGTCGCACAACCAGCTAAGGTGGTTCCATGCGTGCCGAGTTCCCCGACTTCCGCCTCGGTAGCGTGCTGGCGACCAGCTTCACGGCGACTCTGACGGAGCGTCGCGGCGACGCCGTGGAGCGCATTCCCACGCCGCAGCGACTCGTCGACTGGCTGGCAGTGAGCGGCCTCGCCGTGGACTCCTGCACCGCCGCCCAGCTCGACCTCGCTCGGGAACTGCGGGAGGCGATTCACGCCGCCGCGACTGCGGCCGCGATACACGAACCTCTCCCCGCATCCGCTGTCCACGTCATCAATGACCGCAGCGCTCAGGGCCGGGCCGCGGCGATCCTGACGCCCGAGTGCAATCGTCGATGGCGGCTCAGCTCGGCGTCATGCGTGGAAGATGCCCTCGGCGTGATCGCCGCCGACGCGATCAGCATCATCGCAGGCGAACGAGACGGAAAATTGGCCCTGTGCGCATCGCCGACCTGCCAGGCCGCCTTCTTCGACACCAGCCAAAGTCGCACCCGCAAATGGTGTGACATGAATACGTGCGGGAATCGCCAGAAGAAGGCGCGCTTCACTGCCAACCAGCGCAAGAACCCCAGATCAGCGGACTGATCGTTACCTTGACGCCGTAGATCCGAAGAAGGCCGCGAACGTCCGGATCAGCTGGGCCGGGGCGCGGTTGATGCCGTCATGGCCCCCGCGGACCGCTGCTGCACGGGCGTGGGGCAGTGCAGCAGCAAGTGCATCGTTGAGTTGTTCGTAATAGGGCGGTCCGTCCGCACCCCTCAGCAACAGAACCTCCGCAGTCACCCCCGCCCAGCGACTCGGCGGACCGTCGGCGCGTGCGATTGCCTGCGACTCGTCCAACGTCATGGGCAACAAGGCACCCATGGTGCGCCCGACGGGAGTGCGCAACAACAGTCGGCTCATAGCGATCTGCACCCCCAGTGGCAGGGTGCTCGCCCGCGACTGGGGTGTTGATGCCTGCCCCGGTGATCGCCATCGCGCGTGCAACGTCGCCGTCCCGGGCCGCTGCCCTGGCGCTTTCCAGCCACTGCGCGGGGAAGAGACCGTTCACGGACACTGCTGCGTCGTAGAGCGCGAGACGCACGATGGGCAGTTGCAGGGCCGCCGTCAGGGCGATGAACCCACCGCTGCTGTGGCCGATAACGTCAGTTGCGCCGGTGTGGTCGAGCACCGTCCGCAGGTCGTCGACGTCCTGCTGAACGTCGTAGGGCTCCGAACGGGGCGGCGCATCTGCGCGTCCGCGTCGGTTATAAAGATGCACGGTGAAGCTATCCGACAGTTTGCGCGCCAGTCGGCGATAGGAATCGATCGTCACCCCGCCGCCATGAACGACCACCAGAGCAGGGCCGTCACCAACTGTGTGCAGGACGACGTCGCCCGCTCGTTCAACCCGCTCTTGCATCGTTGCCTCCCTGAATGCGTGCACAACAATAGCAAACAGTGTTCGCAGTTTAGGATTGTGAGGTGAGCGACGACCCACACCGACCCCACGATCGCAATGCCTCCGCCAGGGAGACACCGCCGCGCCGACGAGGTCCGGTCCCCGCGCACAGCCGCGACGACATCGCTACCGCCGCAATAACACTCACGGATCACGAAGGCTTGGCCGGTCTGTCCATGCGGGCCGTTGCCGCGGCGCTGGGTACCGGTGCAGCGTCGCTGTACCGGTACGTGGCATCGCGGGACGAACTTCTCGCGCTGATGACCGATCACGTCATGCGCGAACTCCGCCCGTACCCGGCCGGCCATGATCAGTGGTTGGACGCCATGCTCGAGATGTCACGTCGACAGTTGCACCTGTATCGGCGTCACTCCTGGCTCGTCGACGTCACCCAGCAATCGCCCGCCTTCGGTCCCGAAGCCCTGGCCTGGCTGGACCACTGCCTGCAGGTACTCGAACCAGTCACGGCCTCCAGTCGGGCGAAATTTGAAGCGATCGCGATGGCAACGGGAGTCACGACGTTGTTCGCTCGCAGCGAGCTCGCTTCACAGCCCGCACTTCCCCCGATCGACAGCCATACGTATCCGCACGTGGCCAGGGCGATCTCCGCTGACGCAACTCCTGCGCCCACCGATCGGGACCTCTTCGAGGATGCTTTGCGCAGCCTCCTGGTCGGTCTGCTGTCCTGAGAACGGAGTCCTTCGCTGGACCGTTCACGGGATGGTGAGCGGCACTGCCAGAGGATCGCCCGGTGCCGGCGCGCGGCGGTTGGCCGCGACGAGGTCCCACGCGGTGTGCCGCGGCGTCACGCCGTCCAGCATCCATTGGCCGAGCAGCAACGCGACCTTGGCCAGCATCTCGGTCCGCAACCGCTGGAAGGAGTCCTCCGGGTCGGCGCCGACCTGACCGAGCAGTACCCACCAGGCCCAGGCGACTGCTCCGGCATTGGCAACGAAGTCCGGGACCACCGGAATGCCCCGGCCGGTGAGCACCGCCTCGGCCTGCGGGGTTGTCGCGGCATTCGCAGCTTCGATCACGACTTTCGCGGCGACGTGGTCGACGTTGTCCGTCGTGATCGCATAGGAGATCGCGGCCGGGACCAGGATGTCTGCCGCAGTGGCGATCACAGCCGCGCGCGGCAACCGCTGAACATGCGAGGGGACGCGGGAGCGGTCGATCTCGCCGTAGCCGTTCCGCAGGTCGAGCAGCGCGGGAACGTCCAGGCCGTCGGGGCAGTACAGCGTGCCGACGGCGTCGGCGACAGCAACCACGCGCATACCGGCCTCGTGCAGGTACCAGGCCGCGCCGCCCCCCATGGTGCCGATGCCCTGGATTGCCACCGTGGTGTCGGCCGGAGCCCATCCACTTGCATTCACGGTACCGATGCAGGCCTGCGCGACTCCGTAACCGCCGATCACATCACCCAGCAGAAAACCGCCGGACACCGGGGCGTTCAACGCGGCCCGCACCCGGCGCAGAGTCCTCTGCGGATCTTCCGCACGGCTGATCGCCGCATGGTAGGACTGCTGAAGACCCAGCCGCGCGAAGACGTCGTCGATCAGATGCTGCGGCACCCCCAGATCCTCCGCGGTCACCCAGTGCGCGTCCAGCCACGGGCGCATCGCCTGACAGAACCGCTCCAGCACACCGACGGCGCGGGGGTCCTTCGGGTCGAAATCGATGCCGCCCTTCGCGCCGCCGACGGGCAGGTCGAAAACCGCGGTCTTGGCAGCCATGCCGCCGGCCAGGTCCTCCACCTCCGACATCGTGCAGCCTGCCCGCATGCGGGTGCCCCCGGTGGCCAGGTCGGACACCAACGTGTGCACGACGAGGTACCCATGAGCCCCGGTGACCGGATCAGACCAGGTCATACGCAGCAGGGGCTCACCGCTGTGCGCGGTCGCCACGTCGACCCGACGCTGCGTCGCCGTGTTCTCACGGTGGTTGTACTCACGGTGCTCGGGGGTGCGCCCGAACCCGGATTCCGTCGTCGTCGTCACCTCGAGTTACCCCAATCGTCCTCGGAAAATCATCGCCGTTTCGGCCACTCAGCCGATGACGTCAGAGTGCGCGCCCGGCGACCAGGCGTCCAGTTAAGAAACTTGAATGATTGCGTTCACGCTTTCTACACAGCGCGACGCGTGGTCCGATTGGACGGCTCGGACCGGATGCATAGGCTGGGGGCATGGAGCTGTCTCTGCGCCGGTTGCGGATGCTTCGGGAGTTGCACCGCCGAGGCACCGTGACAGCCGCCGCGCAGGCCTTGCACTACACCACGTCCGCGGTATCCCAACAGCTCACCCAGCTCGAACGCGACGTCGGCGCAAAGCTATTCGAGCGGCGCGGTCGGCGGGTACAACTCACCGAGATCGGTCTGCTCCTCGCCGAACACGCTGAGGAGATCATGCGATCGGTGGACCGCGCGACCTCCGCCCTCGAGCAAACGCAGGAGGGCGTCACCGCCCGATTGACCGTTGGCGTGTGGGCGTCCGTCGCGTCGGGCCTGCTGCCGAGTGCGCTGTCGTTGCTGGCCGCCGAACATCCCGGCATCGAGGTGCGGACGAAGGAACTCGCGCCGGAGGACACCGCAGTCGCAGTACGGGACGGCTCGCTGGACTTCTCGTTCGTGATCAATTATTCCGACTACCCGATGCCGTGGGACCCGGAGTTGACCAGAGTGGTGATCGCGGTGGAGCGACTACACGCAGCGCTGCCTCCGGGAACGGTGTCCGCCAGAACCATGGCGTTGGCGGACCTCGCCGAGCATCCCTGGATCCTCGCGGGACCCACGTCGCATTTCGGCCGCGCGGTGCGCTCGGCCTGTCAGCGTTGCGGATTCGAACCCAAGATCAACCATGAGGTCGGCGAGCAGGCGACGGCACTCGCGATGGTGTCCGCGGGCCTGGGGGTCACCCTCGTCTCCGATCTCGGACTGACGCTGCGCCCGCCAGGCATGGATGTCGTCGCGCTTACCGAACCGGTCATGCGGACGATCTCCATCGCCCATCGGGGGACGGAAGCGCACCGACAGCCGCTGCAACTGGTGATCGACGCCGTGCGGGCCGCGGCGGCCGCACAGGGGCTCGCCGCGCGGTCGCCGTACCCATAGCCGACGACACACCGCGGGGGATCAGCGTGGACCCGAAGACGCGGGCACGGCCCACGCGCTCCCTTGTTCGCGATCGAGCACGGTGACCGCCTTGTTCTTCAGCCCGAAGATGTAGACCAGCAAGCTGACCCCGATCACGACCGTCACGTAGACGATGAACCAGCCGACCTGGCCTGCCGACTTCGACGCCTGGTACAGGAGCGGCGCCGTACCGCCGAACACGGAGTTCGCGAGCGCATAGCCCAGTCCCACACCCAGGGCACGGATGTCGGCGGGGAACAGCTCCGCCTTCACGATCGCGTTGATCGAGGTGTACCCGGTGAGGATGACGTAGCCGACCGCGACCAGCGTGAACGCCACCAGCGGCGAGGTGGTCTTCGGAAGGTAGGTGAGCAGGACGTAGGTGTAGAGAACCCCACCCACACCGAAGAAGATCAGCAGCGGCTTGCGCCCGACGTGGTCGCTGACGATGCCGCCGACCGGCTGCAGCAGCAACAGCAAGATCAGCCCCAGCAGGTTGATCCACGTTGCCGTCAGCGCCCGGTCGTCCCCGAAGGTGGACTTCACAATCGCCGGCGCGTTGACACTGTAGGTGTAGAACGCGACCGTGCCGCCCGCGGTAATGAGGAACACCAGCAGCAGCGGACGCCAGTGTTCGGTGAACAATGCCGTCAAGGAACCCGCTGTCCGGTCCTCACCCGCACGGATGGCCTTCAGATGCGACTCGCTGAGCGACTCGTCCATCGAACGCCGAATCCACAGCACCACCAGGGCGGCGACGCCGCCGATGAAGAAGCCGATCCGCCATCCCCAATCGTGCAACGCCTCGACATCGAGAACGCTGAGCGCGATCAGGAGCGTGAACTGCGCGAGGACGTGACCGCCCACGAGGGTCACGTACTGGAAGGACGACAAGAAGCCACGCCGATTCGCGGTTGCCGCTTCGGACATGTACGTCGCCGAGGTGCCGTACTCGCCACCCGTGGCAAATCCCTGCACGAGCCGGGCGACGACCAGGATGACCGCCGCCCAATACCCGATGGTGTCGCGTGTCGGCATGACTGCCACCAAGAAGGAGCACGACGACATGATGGTGATGCTGAGCATCAGAGCCGCCTTGCGGCCACGACGGTCAGCGAACCGGCCGAAGAACCAAGACCCCACCGGTCGCATGACGAAGGTGACCGCGAAGATCGCATAGATGTACACCGTGGAGTTGGAGTCGTTCTCGTCGAAGAACTGTGCCTCGAAATACGTTGCGAAGACCGTGTAGATGTACACGTCGTACCACTCGACGAGGTTTCCTGCCGAACCCTTCATCGTGTTGAGCACCGCCCGCCGAGTGCTCGTCGGAGCGCGGGTTGGACCGGACGGAGTCGCGTCATCGATCATCCGTCGACGATAACGGATCGACCGACCACACCTGGTCGAGTCACGCAGGGGCGGACCAATTCACTCCCCGCTGCGTGTCTACTCCGATCACGACAGTCCGGCGCCGTGGCTCGCATCAGTCACTGCTCCGGCAGCGTCGTAGTTGGCTGGACAGGTACCGCCTGGCACGGCGATGACCACCCACGTTCTCGAGTTCGATGTCCAGCGCGTTCAGGAGCGTCGCGAGCAGGGTCGCCTGTGGAGCCCATCCATGGCGACGCCGGCACTGCGCGAGCCAGTCGACCGGACCGATGTGGCCGCGGTCCGCGTTGCACCGCCGGCACGCGGCGGCCTCATTGGCCACGATGCTGGGCCCGCCTTTGAGTCGCGGCACCAAATGTTCGGTGGTCGGCGGATTGACGTCCTCTCGGCCTGAACGACCGAGATTCCCCTCGAGACTCACGTCCCGAGGTTCCTGTTTCACCGACAGTCGCCTTCCCACACCTTAGGTGCGAGGTGGTCTCACACCATCTCCGCAGGCTGCCACCGCCAGTCCGACGGCCAAAATGTTCTTCGCCGCGTTCACATCCCGATCGTGGACGGCGCCGCACCGGCACGTCCACTCCCGCACGTCCAGCGGCATCGCCCCGGCGATCTCCCCGCACACCGAGCAGGTCTTCGACGACGGACAGAACCGATCGATCGCCACCACCCGCCGCCCGTACCAGTCGGCCTTGTATTCGAGCATCGACCGGAATTCGGACCACCCCGCATCCGAGATCGCCCGAGACAACGACCGATTCTTGACCATATTCCGCACACTCAGATCCTCGATGGCGATCACTTGGTTTTCGCGCACCAGCCGAGTGGAGAGTGTGTGCAGATAATCGCGCCGCCGATCAGCGATCCGACCATGAATCTTCGCGACCTTCAGTCGGGCCTTGGCCCGGTTCCGGGACCCCTTCTGCTTCCTGGCCAGCATCCGTTGCGCCTTCGCCAACCGCGCACGGTCCCTGCGCTCGTGTCGCGGGTTGGTGATCTTCTCCCCCGTCGACAGCGTGTACAGGCTCGTGATCCCGGCATCGAGCCCGACCACCCGATCGACCGGCTCGAGCTCGGTAATCGTGTCCTCGACGAGGATCGAGATGTGGTACTGACCACGAGCATTGCGCGACACCGTCACCTGCGACGGTGTCACCCCGTGCGGTAGCGGCCTCGACCACCGAATATCCAGGGGTTCGGACTGCTTGGCCAACCGGATCTGCCCGCCGCGGTAGGTGAAGCAGTTCGAATAGTAGGTCGCCGAATCCTTCGACTGGCCCTTCCTCTTGAATTGCGGGTAGCGGGCCTGCTTGCGCCAGAACCTCTCGAACGCGCCCTGCAACTGCCGCAGAGACTCCTGCAACGGTCCCTTCGACGGCTCCGCCAACCACGCGGTCTCGGTGTCCCGCTTCCATCCGGTGAGCATCTTCGAGGTGTCCGCGTAGGTGACCCGACGCTGCTCCTGCGACCACGCCCGCGACCGCTCGGCCAACGCCCGGTTGTAGACATACCGGGTACACCCGAACGTCCGAGCAAGCTGCTCCGCCTGCACCGCAGTCGGATAGAAACGAAACTTGAACGCCCGCCTCACCACCCTCCCCACCATGACCCAGACACTAGCCACACAGTCCGACAACATCAGATCAGCCATCCCGGACCTGAAGGACCGGGTTTGCGCCGAAAGACTCACGAATCAACGGCCCGAAACGCCGACCACACCACAGGCATCGCCCACCCTGCCGGTCGACGGCGAGGGCGAGTCTGGCGGTGCGGTCCACCAGTCGATCGTGACCGAATGACTCGGCGAGCGCCAGTGCTCCGCCGACGCGTCGGCCGAAACCTCTGTCGCTACACCTTCTCCTCCGACGTGCGCGTCGTGAACGGCAACACGAGGCGAGACGGGTGGTCGGCGTCCCGGTAGATCTTGTGGGTCACGGGGCGGCCGACCGGCAGGTGGAACGCATCCGGTGGTAGCAGCGCGTTGTGCTCGTCCGCCAGCGGTTCGGCGTTCGACAGTTCCACCACCAGACGATGCCCCGGCCGGAATGTCGCGGCGAAGGGGTAGAGGCGCAGCACATACTCCTCGATCGTCCCCGGCTCGACCGGCAGCGCGCGGGTGTGTGGGTGGTGCGGGTTGCCCTCGGTAGTGCGCTCGTCGAGTTCGCGGTGCGAGGCCTTGAGGTACCCGGAGGTGATCAGCTGACGTTGACCGCTCGGTGCGTAATCCCACAGGCGCAGAATGAAATTGGAGTCAGGTTGGTCGATCTCTACGAAGAGGTGCGCGGCTCCGGTGCCGATCAGTTCCGTGGGCTCCTCGAACGGCGCTGTCTCCCATTTCAGGATCTCGACCTTGTCGGTGACGGTCAGCGGCGCCTGATAAAAGCCGTCCGGGGCGGCGTACCGGGCGGCCATCGGTTCGGGGTCGGTGGACAGCTTGCCGCGCGGTCGCAGGTACAGCGACCGGTACTCCACATCCTTCGGCGGCCACTGGTCACCGGTGACCCATTCGCGTGCGCCCTCGACGTGGACGGTGACCGCCGGCTCGTCCATCACACCGTTGTCGATACCCTTGATCCAGTAGTCGTACCAGCGGAACATCTTGTCGTGTTCCTCGATGAACGGCCGCGACTGCATGGGTGGGTACGGGCCGATATCGAGTTTCTTCGGTCCCTGCAGCGCGTCGAACAGCGCGATCGTGCCGTCCACCGTCCAGCCGCGACCCTGATCGATCTGTAGATAGACGGGGATGTCGATGCTCGGGGCCAGCGTGATGGGGTTTCGTTCCTCGTACCACTCGCCGTCCAGGTCGTTCATCACGATGTCGAACCAGGCCTCGTGGTGATTCGGGTAGTTCAGCACGTGCACCAGGTTCGGCCAGGCGGCCACATCCGGATCCTCCAGGCGCGCCGCGACGCGCTTCCTCAGCTCGTCCGGGGAGCACGTCTCGACCATGCGGGACTTGACGCTGTCGGTGAAGGCCCAGCCGGAGTCGCCTCCGCGGCCCTCGCGGGCGGCACGCGGCATGAACCACATGATGCCGCCGTGATAAGTGGTCTCGTAGAAGTCGAAATGACCGCCGCTGACGAAGATCGCTTTCAGGTGCGGCGGCCGCTCCGCGGCGGCGAGCACCTGCATCGACCCGAAGTAGGAGATGCCGATCATGCCGACGTTGCCGTCGCACCACGGCTGTTCGGCGACCCACTCGATGAAGTCGTACGCGTCCTGGCCCAGGGAGACGCCGCCGGCGTTGTAGTTGCCGATGTGCTCGCCCTCGGAGGCGCCGGAGCCGCGCAGATCGCCGATGACGTGGACGTAGTCCTCTTCGACGACGCGGGCGATGTCGCCGGCTTCGATGCAGCCGTCCCACATCGGGGAGGGGCGACGCTGCGGCGGTGTGGTGAGGGCGAGCGCCTGCAGCTCTTTGCCGTACGGGCTCAGCGCCACCAGCGCCGGTCGTGGTGTGTCGTCTACGCCGTGGTAGGCGTCCGCTGCCAACTCGATGCCGTCTCGCATCGGGACGCGGAGATCCTTGCGGATGTGGATGGTCTGTCCACCCGCGTCGAACGTCTGGAACTCGGCCATGGGGCGCGACTCCTTTCTGTGTCAGACTTTCTGGGTGTACTGCGTGCGGTAGCCGTGCAGCGTCGTGAAGAACGGGGACGGTTCGAGGGTGGGATCGCCGTCGTAGCCGAGGTCCTCGGCCACCGGGGTGAACGGCGAATACGGCGAGTCGATCTCGCGTAGGCCCCCGCACAGGCACCGATGGGCTGCGCCGCGGACGTCGCCTTCGATGTCGAGGCTTTCGTGGAGCGCTTCGGCGGCCTGGTCCCGGTCGAGTTCGACGCCGTAGGCGACCCCGTCCGCCCGCCGGTAGGGATGCCCGAGGTACAGGTGGTTCGGGCGGATCTCGTCCCGCAGGTACTCCAGGCTCGACCGGTAGGCATCCGAATTCTCGTAGCCGGGGAATCCGTTGGCCGCTCCGTGGACCTGGACGGCGTCACCGACGAACACGGAGTTCCGACCGTCCACGACGTAGGCCACCGATCCCGGTGTGTGGCCGGGGATGGAATGCACCGAGACGGTGACACCTCCTCCGAGCGACAGGGTCTCGCCGCCGCGGACCAGCATCGTCGGTTCCATCTCACCGGAGATCACCGCTTGCGTCGCCGCGATCTGCTTCGCCTCACCGTCGGGGTCGTGCAGGTACTGCCCACGCACCGACAGGTACTCGTCGACGTGCGCCTGCCGTGAGCGCAGCAGGTGCGCGTCGGCCTCGTGGATGACGACCTGGGCACGCCTTCCGGTGAGTTGCCACAGCGCGTGCGCCCCGCCGATATGGTCGATGTGGCCGTGGGTCAACAGGATCCATCGGACGTCCTCGATACGGCGTCCGAGGGCCTCGAGGGCGGGCGCCATGCCCTCGGTGGGCGACGTCGCGATGCCGGTGTCGACGATCGCCGGCTCCGGAGCATCGATGTAGAAGCTGTACAGCCCGAACCGGCCCCAGGGTGAGACGAGCGGGTGGATGGTCCCGTCCTTCGCCACGTCACTCCCCCGGCCGCGTCAGGAACTCGGCCGTCTCCTCGAAGGCCCGGTGGAACTCGGAGATCCACGAGAAGTTCTGGACGAAGCCGTGATTGGCGCCGGCGTAGCGACTGACCGTGGCCTTCACCCCGGCCTCGTTCAGACGCGCGCCGTAGAGCTCGCCCTCGTCGCGCATCGGGTCGAACTCGGCGGTGACGATCAGGGCCGGCGGCAGGCCGGTGAGGTCGCCGCGTTTGATGGGCGAGACGCGCGGGTCGGCGGGGTCGGCGCCGCTGTCGAAATAGAACGCGTTGAAGGGTTTCAACCCGGCCGTCTCCACACCGTAGCCTTCGGCATTCTCCCGGAGGGAGTCGTAGCGGTCGACGTCGAAGTCCAGGTCCAAGGACGGATAGAACAGCACCTGATGCGTGATGCGGTCGAACCCCTCGTCGTGGGCCGTTGCGGCGACGGCCGCGACGAAGGTACCGCCGGAGCTGTCGCCCGCGATCGCAAGGGTATCGCCGTCCCAGCCGAGGCTCTCGCCCTGCTCCACGACCCAGCGGACCACCGCATCGCAATCGTCCAGTCCGGCCGGGAATTTCGCCTCGGGTGCGCGCCGGTAGCCGACGGAGATGACCTTCAGTCCGGTTTCGACGGCCAGGTTCCGGGCGACGTGGTCGTGGGTGTCGAGGCTTCCGAGGAAGAACGCGCCGCCGTGGAAGTAGACGAGCAATCCGAACGCGTCGGCCTCGACCGGGGTGTAGATGCGGATCGGCACCTCACCCACGCGCGTGTGTGCAGTCGTGTCCTCGACGGTGTGCAGGGGCAGGCGCTCGTCGATCGGAGCGACCTGCGACTCTTCGATCGCGCGCAGGACGGCCGGGTCGAGCGAGTCCGGCGGAGCCGGCAGTGTGCTGAGGACGTCGGCGATGGCGGGGTGAAGGGTCATCGTGTCACGCCTGCGCCCGAGCGGTGGGCTTCTGCCCCGGGAAGACGTCGTCGACCTCGTCCTCGGTCCAGCCCTGACGGGAGATCCGCTGCAGTTCGTCGGTGACCGGTTTGCGGGTGGCCTGGTAGAGCGCCAATGCCCCGGCGACGGTGTCGGCGTCCCGCAGGGCGTCGGCGAGTGCGCCGGCGTCGAGGATCGCCGAGTTCGCGCCCTGACCCTGGTGGTGCAGCATCGAGTGGGCGGCGTCGCCGACGAGGACCGCCGAATCGGAATGCCACGTGTCGACCGGGTCGATGTCGTACACGCCGCGGGTGTTGACGATGCTCATGTCGAGGTCGCGAGTGATGTCGACGATCCTCGGGTCGAAGCCGTCGACGGTGGCGAGCATGTCGTCCTTGGATACCTGTGGCGCCCAGTTGCTGTCGGGGCACAGGGCGGTGATGTCGAAGGAGACCTGGCTGCGGTGGCGCAGGGGCAGCAGATACACCTTGGTGCCCTTGCCGATGTACATGCGTAGGTTGTCGTCGACGACCATGCCGTGGGCGTCGGCGACATCGATGACGGCGCGGTAGGCCCGCTCGCCGGAGAACACCGGTTCGTTGTCGCTGAAGAGTTGTCGGCGCACCACGGATTTGATGCCGTCGGCACCGACGACCAGATCCGCTTCGACGGTCGTGCCGTTCGTGAAGGTGAGCAGGGAACGCTCGCCGCGGTCCTCGACGGTGGCGAGTTTGTGGCCGAGCTCGACCATGCCGCCGGGCAGGACACCCACGAGGGCCTCGATGAAGTCACCGCGGTGGATCAGGTGAGTGTGGGTTTTGACGGTGTACTCGTCCATACCCGGCCACGATTCCTTCATGATCGGTTCGCCCGTGGCGGTGAGGATCTCGAAGTAGTCGCTCGGTGAGCTGACCTTCGCAATCGCGTCGAAGATGCCCCACTGGCGGAAGCGGTCCATGGTGGAGGGGCGCAGGCCGATGCCGGCGCCGACCTCACGGATTTCGGTGGCCTGCTCGTACACGGTGACGTCGGCGCCGAGCAGGCTGAGGGCCTTGGCGGATGCGGCGCCGGCGTACCCGGCGCCGATGACGGCGACGGTCAGATTCTTCAGATGCGTGCTCTGCATGGTGGTGTCTCTCTGGGTGGGCGCACCGGTGCGCCGAAGGTTCGAGGTGGGTCAGGTCTGGATGGTCAGGAAGTCGGCCGGGTTCTCGACGAAGAGCGTGGTGATGGTCGCCTCGTCCAGACCTGCTTCGCGCAGATCCGGGATGAGGTCCTCGAACAGGTAGTTGCAGGTGTGACCCTTGACTCCGGGCCAACCGAGTGGGCTGCAGTTGGCGTCGACGCCGGCGAGCGCCTGATCGAGGTGACCGGCGGCGAGGAACCCGAGGAAGTGGTCGAGGCGTTCCTTGCGCGGGCGGGCCCAGAACGGCGGGTCCTCGAGTTCGGTTTCGTAGCCGAAGGTGTCGAAGCCGACGCGGCCGCCCTGTTCGGCGATCCACCGGTCGCGTGTCTTCGAAGCGTTGACTCCGTCGTCGGCATGCCCGAACAGCACGCGGTGCAGCGGGAGTCCTTCTTCGGTGAAGATCGCGATGGCGTTCTCGGCGTCGATGGCCAGGTGAGTGAGGATCGGTACGCCGGTCTCGAGTGCGGCGCGAGCCGCGGCCCGGTAGATGCGCTTGTCGAGGTCGGTCATCTTGCCGCCGCGGCTGACGCCGACCTTGATGACTCCGGCGCGGCTGCCGGTGTTGCCGATGCCGACGGTGATCTCGTGGACGAACTGCTTGGTCAGGTAGTCGACGCTCGCGCGTTCGAAGAAGGGCAGGGCGGTGTCGCCGCCGACGAAGCCGGTGCAGGCGACGATGTGGACGCCCGTCTTGGCGGACAGCGACTTGTAGTAGTCGATGTCACGGCCGTTGCAGATTCCGGTGACGTCGACGAAAGTCCCGCCCCCGTACTCGTGGAACTTGCGCAGTTTCGGTACGGTCTCCTGGTACCGCTCCTCGGGGGTCTTCCACCACCTCGTATCCAGCTCGGAGCCGGGCATGCCGTATCCGATGTGCTCGTGGACGGCGACGATGCCCAACTCTTCGGTCGGGATCGATCCCAGGACGGTGTTCACTCTTGACACAGGCAGTTCCCCTTCGGGAAGGACGATTCTTCGATGATGTGGGGTCGGGTGCTCAGCGCACCGACAGCAGGTCGCGGGGGTTGTCTGCGAGCATGCGCCGGATGTCGGTGACGCCGAGTCCCTGCGCGGTGAGGAGCGGCACGAAAGTCGACAGGATGTAGCTGAACGGCAGATCGAGACCCGGCTCTCCCAGCGACACACCGGTGGCGTTGCTCGACAGGAGGATTCGGTCGCCATGACCGGCGTCGACCAGTTCGCGGATCAGGGTGGCGCGCTCGGCGTCGGTGACGTGTATGCCGCCGTCCGCACCCACGTGGTCGAGGGCGACGTAGGCTCCGCGGCGGGCGATCTCGAGCGGCGCGCCGGCGTCGACCGCATCCCTGCGGTCGAGTCCGCCGACGACGACGCGGTCGGCCTGCAGGCCCTCGCCCACAACGATCCCGAGGTCGTGCACCGCGTCCTTACCGAAGCGGAGAGAGACCGGTACGCCGGTGTCGCGGGCGGTTCGGGCCGCGGCACGGACGAGGTTTTCCTCGGTGGCGGTCATGCCGTCGGGATTCGCGGCGGTAGCCACCAGGCCTGCGGCACCCCGGCGTTCCACCCGGGGAACCACCATGCCCTCGGCGATCTCCCTGGTGAAGAGGTCGGCGAATTTGTCTGCCGGCCACGGCGTCGGCGGATTGGTCTGCGGCGTCAGGAAGTATCCGCCGAGCATTTCCTCGGGTCCCATGCCCGTCGACGCGACGATGTGCACTCCGGTCGTGCGTGAAAGCGCTTCGTAGAGCTTGACATCGCGGCCGTGGAACATGCCGGTGCTGTCGACGATCGTCCGCCCGCCGTGGTCCCGGAATTCGGTGAGCTTCCCCACCAGCACCTCGAAGGTCTCGGCGCGGTCCGGGGTGATGTCGAATGCGTGCTCCGCGCCCGGGACCACGGACAGCAGCGCTTCGTGAACCGAGACGACCCCCAGTTCGTCGGCGGGAACTGGGCCGAGAACGGTGTGGACGGTGTGGACGGTGTGGACGGTGTTTCTCTCGGCGGTCTGGGAGCCCTTCATCGGCACTTCCTTTCGTCAACATCATGTGCGCATGACGTGGTACTCACCACAGTAGCCACTCACATTACAAAGCGTCAAGTGAGTTGCTTACCAGTTGGGTGAATGGGCTACCTGATTCGTGGGTGGACTGCGGCTACAATCTGAGGTCATGTCGCTCCGCGCCGCACAGAAGCAAATGACCTACGACCTTTTCCTCGCCAAAGGGCTCGAGCTGTTCGGTACGAAGGGCTATGTCGCAACCACGATCGATGACATAGCCAGCGCCGCGGGATCGACCCGGACGACCTTCTACCTGCACTTCTCGTCCAAGGCCGACGTGATGAGCGCGCTGCTGACGAAGGTCGACGCACTACTCACCGCTGCCGACGACCCCACGCTCACCGCGGTGGTGGCCTCGGGCTCGCGTGACCAGATCCAGGAGTGGCTGGACCGCAAGTTCTCACAGTGGGACGAGATCAAGCCCTATCTCACCGCGTCCTACCAGGCAGCCCAGGAGCCGGACGTCGCAGCCAAGACCGAGCAGTGGTTCGAGTCCGCCGTCGGCGACATGACGGCGGGACTGGACCAGGCCAAGCGGTTCCCTCCCGGTCGGCGCCGGATTCGCTGCGTGCTCGCGTTTGGTCAGCTGGAGTACCTCTCGCGCCGCTACTTCGCGGTCGGCTGGCAGACTCCCCGCGAGGCGTGCCTCGACGAACTCACCGACTCCTGGTGCCACCTACTTGCGTCGGACGACTAGAACTCGAAAGCCGTCGCGTCGACGAGGATCTCCCGCAACCAGGCGATGAACGCCGCATCCGCCAGACGCGGATTCCACACCATGTCGATCCGCAACGGCGAGACCGGCAGCGGGAACTCCTCGATACGGAGGTCCACCCGTTCCCGCATCGCGACAGCAACCCGGAATGTGTGCACCGCCACCCCGCCTGCCGACGCGACCATGTGCGGGATGAGCAGGTGGTCGGAGATCAATTGCCCGATCCGGTAGTGCACGCCGTGCGCGTCCATCGCGGCGTACGGCGCCACCCGGTGCCGGGAGTCGTAGGTGACATGGGGCAGCGACGTGAGCAGATCCAGTGCGGATGCCCCGGGATCGCTGTCCGGATGGGCGATCACCACCCAGCGATTCTCGTACAGGCGCTCGCGCGGGTACGGCGATGTGAACGCCTCGGACAGGAGTACGACGTCCACGCCGTCGTCGGTGAAGTCGCTCGGTTGCGGCTGAACGAAGTTGCGCACCCGCAGAGTCGCATTCGGTGCCCGCTCGGCGATCAACCGCGCCAAACCCGGCCCGACCACGAATGCGGTGCTGGTGGTCATTGCAACAGTGATGGTGCGGCTGTCGCGAGCGGGGTCGAAGCCCGGGAAATTCACTACCTGTGCGGTCTGCCGCAGCACTTCACGCAGTGGTGCGACGAGTTCCAGGGCACGCGGTGTGAGCATCAGGCCGCTTCCCTGCCGCGTCACCAGATCGTCACCGATCAGTCGGCGCATCCGCCCCAGGGCATGACTCATCGCGGGTTGGGACATGCCCACCCTGGCCGCGGCGCGGGTGACCGATCCTTCCTCGAGTAATGCCAGCAACGGCACCAGCAAGTTGAGGTTGACCGAGGCAAGCCGCTCCAGGCCGAGATCACTCGAGTGATCACCGGGTTCGTTCATCCACACGAAGTTACGCGTCCTCCTTCCGAGGGGTCGACGTCATCCGGCCGCGGCGGCCATGCGGCGCAGTTTCGGGATCGGGATCCGATGGTTGACGGCGACCGCGACACCGTCACCGCCGACGTGGGTCCAGCGCATCACCGACGGTCCGTGCGGGCTGTCGCCGAGCAGGAACTCGGGTTCACCGGCGGCCGGTAGGTGGCCGGTGGCCTTGAGGTTCAGCCCGAACTGCTCGGTCCAGAAGTAGGGTTCGAGGTCGAGTTCCGGCGCATCGTCGCCCGCCAGGAGCGCGTTGGCAGCGACCTTGGCCTGCTCGATAGCGCTGCTCCACAGCGGAATTCGACGTATTCCCGTAGGCGTGGGAACGGCGGCGGCGTCCCCGGCCGCGACGATGTCGGGCCGGACCCGGCCGCGCGAGTCCACCTCGAGACGGCCGCCGGTCAGCAGTCCGCTGGTGGCCAGCCACTCCGTGTCGGGTATGTCGCCGATCGCACTGACGATCAGGTCGGCGTCGATTCGTGATCCGTCGCGTAGGACCACCCCATGCGCGTCGTCGATCCCGGCAGCCGAGCCGAGGACGACCGTGAGCCCTCGGGCTACCGCGGCCGCGGTGAACGCGTCGGACAGGCAGTGCCCCAGGTGCGACAGCATCGGCGGGCCGTCGGCTACCAGCGTGGCCCGGCATCCCGCCGACAGGGCCGCGGATGCGATCTCCATGCCCAGCGGACCGGCGCCGACAACCACGACCGTGGGCCGGGCCGCCAGCCGTTCCCGGAGGACCAGGGCATCGTCCACGGTGCGCAAGGACAGCTCCACGCTGTGGTCGCCGCCCAGGCGCCGTGCCCTGGAACCGGTGGCAATCACGAGTCCTTCGTAGGTCAGGTCCGAACCGTCGTCGAGACGCACCCGGCGGGACTCGACGTCGAGCTCGACGGCCGCCACCCCGCGCACCTCGGTTGCCTCGTGCGTGGGCGGTGCCAGTTCGTGGGAACCGCCGTCGACGAGGAGCGCCTTGGAGAGCGCGGGCCGCGAGTACGCCGCCCGGGGTTCGGCCCCCACAATGGTCAGATCGCCGTCGAAACCCGCGGCTCGGAGACCGTCACACGCGGTCTGGCCGGCGATCCCGTTGCCGATGACCAGGATTCGTTCGGGAACTTCGATGAGTTTCATGCGAGCCTGAGTGCGGCCACGGGGCAGACCCGGACCGCGGCGCCGGCGTCCGTGAGTTCCGGGCTTCCCTCGGGGATGTCCTCGACGTCGAGGATCAGTTCGCCCGCGTCGTCGAGGTGCATCAGGTCGGGAGCGATCTCTTCGCACAGTCCGTGGCCTTCACAGCGAGGCCGGTCGATCACGATTTTCTTCGTGCCGGGACCACCTTCAGGATCTCGAGTGCGTCGATGGAGCGGGTGATGTTGCTGGGCAACCGAACCGGCTCGGCGGCCACCAGCCGCTGCGCGTGGACGGCGAGTGCCCCGATGACGGCGTGGGCTTCCAAACGGGCCAGGCCCTGGCCGGCGCAGCCGTGCGGTCCGTACCCGAAGGAGAGGTGGTCGACGGGGTTTCGCTGGACCAGGAAGGCGTCCGGGTTCTCGTAGTGCCTCGGGTCGCGGTTGCCTGCGCCGAACAGGATCGCCACCTGGGATCCGGCCGGCACGAGGATGCCGTCGATGTTCACGTCCCGGGTCACCGAGCGGCCCCAGGCATGGACCGGCGCCCAGAATCGGAGAATCTCGTTGAAGGCAGCCGGCACCAGCGCGGAATCTCCGCGGACCAGGTCGAACTGATCGGGGAAAGCCGAGAAGAGCGCGACGATGTTGCCGAGCGCGGCGATAGTGGTGTCGACACCCGCGCCCAGGTACTGGTGGATGATATGGCCGGCGGTGCCGGGAGGAATGGCGCCGCGGTCCTCGGCGTCGAAGATGCCGCGACCGACCGACCCCGGCGCCAGATCACCGGCCCGGACCCCGGTGCACCAACCGTAGAGTTCGCCGGCGATCGGGAAGTTCTCCGCGGTCCGCTGATTCATCGGACCGATGACTTCCATCGCGGCCTGCCCCCAGCGCAACATGTTGTCGCGCACCTCACCGGTGAAACCGATCAGGTCCGCGACGACCTCGAGCGGGAAGGCGCGCGCCAACGCATCGATGGCCTCGAACGATCCTCTGGCGACCAGGTCCACGACCAGCGCATCGGCCTTGGTGTGGATCTGATCCCGGAGTCCCCGCAGCGCCCGTGGAGAGAGGTTCTCGGAAAGAGTCGCGCGCAATTCTGTGTGGATCGGCGGGTCCGAGGCCAGCGATGTGCCCTGAAGCGCCTCGTTGACCACGGAATTGAAGCCGATCGTCCGGGACGAGAAGGTGCCCGGGTCGGCCAACGCGTCGCGGATGACGTCGTAGCGGGTCAGGGCATAGACGTCGTTGGCGGGCAGATGTACCACCGCGCCGAGATCGCGGAGTTCGGCGTACGTCGGATAGGGGTCGATCACGACCTCGTCGGCGAAGAGGTCCGTATCGCTACTCGCCGGAGTGCTTCTGTTCATGCCTCCAGTGAAGTGACTCCACTCACATAAATCCAACTCATATTAAGCATGTACGGACATGAACAAGATTGATGCTGTCCGCCCTGCGGTGCTCTCATCCGTGGTCGCGGCACACCGCGGACGCGGGATCCGGTTCGCACATTTGCTGCCACGTGTAGAAGCCGGGATGTCTTCGCCGTCGACTCACTCTGGCTCTACCTGAACAACCGCAACACCCAGGACTACTGGGACTGGAGGATTCTGCGGGCCCGCTCGGCGACGGGCAGATCCACGAACTCGCCGTCCGGCAGCTGGACGGCGGCCCCGCCAGACTCCTCGAAGACGTTCACAACCCTTCGTGCCCAGGCGAGTTCGTCCTCGCTCGGGCTGAAGGCGGTGTGAATGATCGGCAGTTGGGAGGGGTGGATCGCAGATTTGCCGCCGAAGCCGAGAGAGCGGGCGTGTGCAGCTTCCCTGGCGAGTCCGTCGGTGTCCCGCAGGTGGGGGTAGACGCTGTCGATCGGGGGTGCGATTCCCGCAGCCCGGGAGGCGATGACCAGGTGCGATCGCACGTACTGGAGCGGGGTGTCCCCGTCGCCGATGTCGAGGTCTTTGCGGAGGTCGATGCCGCCGAGGGCGAGATGTTCGACGCCGGGTTCGGCGGCGATCGCCAGGGCGTTGGCGACTCCCCTCGCGGTTTCGATCGCGCAGATCAGCGGCGTCCCCGGTGCCCGATCCCGCACCCACCGCACGTCGTCGACCGAGTCGACCTTCGGGATCCGGATGCCGTGAGCACGGTCGGCGACCGCGGCCAGGTCGTCGGCGGCCGGCGCGGTGCCGACGGCGTTGATGCGCACCCACGCGGGGTGGATGGTCAGAGTGTCGGCGACGCGAGCGCGGGCGGCGTCCTTGGACTCCGGCGGGACCGCATCCTCGAGGTCGAGGATCACCGCGTCCGCACCGGCATCGAAGACCTTGCCGAGGAGTTTCTCTTTGTGCCCGGGCACGAAGAGGTAGCTGCGGGCCATCAGATGACTCCCCTGTCCTGCAGAGCCTCGATGTTCAATCCGAGTGCGTCGCGGTAGATCTGCGTGTTGTCCTGTCCGAGTCGCCGTCCGGGAAACCGGATGGCGCCGGGGGTGCCGAGCATGCGCACCATGAGGTTCTGCATGGCGATGGGCCCGAGGTCCTCGTCGTCGACAGTGGTGATCACGTCGCGGGCGCGGACGTGCGGGTCGTTCATCAGTTGCTCGACGTCGTAGATGGGTGCGAGAGCGGCGCCGACGCGCTCGAACTCGGTGACGACCTCGTCGAACGGGCGGGCGGCGATCCATTTCCCGACCGATTCGTCGAGGAGGTCGCCGTTGCGGCTGCGTTCCCCGGCGGAGGCGAACCACGGCTGTTCGACGAGGTCAGCTCGTCCGACCAGACGCATGACCCGTTCTGCGACGGAGGTGGCGCTGGCCGAGATCGCCACCCACCGGTCGTCCTTGGTGAGGTACGTGTTGCGGGGGGCGTTGTTGGGCGATCGGTTGCCTTGACGGCCGGCGATCGCGCCGAGCTGGTCGAAGGCGGTGGGGCCCGGGCCGAGGATGCCGACCAGGGGTTCGAGCAGCGAGAGGTCGATGACCTGCCCTTGCCCGTTTCCTTCGGGGCTGTTGCGGTGCAGCAGTGCCGTGACCACGCCGAAGGCGCCGGTGATGCCGGCGACACCGTCGGCGAGACCGAACGGGGGCAGCGTCGGCGGTCCGTCCTCCTCACCGGTCTGGTGTGCGAATCCGCTCATCGCCTCGGCGAGGGTACCGAAGGCGCGACGTTGGGCGTAGGGTCCGTCCTGCCCGAAGCCGGTGACCCGCAACGCGATCAAGCCTGGATTGAGCAGCATCAGCCGGTCGGGTCCGAGTCCCCACTTCTCCAGCACTCCGGGTCGGAAGTTCTCCACGAGCACATCGACGTCGACGACCAGATCCCGCAGGATCTGCTGGCCCTCGGGGGTGCCGAGGTCGAGGGTGATGCACTTCTTGTTGCGCGCAATGACTTTCCACCACAGTCCGTGGCCGTCCTTGTTCGCCCCATGAGATCGGGCGGGGTCGCCCGTCGGGTGCTCGACCTTGATCACCTCGGCTCCGAAGTCGCCGAGCAGCATCGCGGTGATCGGTGCGGCGTACACGGTGCTGATGTCGAGAACTCGAACTCCGTGCAGCGGGCCGCGGTTCGCCTCCCTCGGCGAACTCGCGGTCGGGGTGTCATCGTGTGGATTCACGCTCATGGGCAGTCCTCGGCATTGTCGAGAGGCGATTGAAGCGGGACGGTGGTGATGGCGCCTGCGTGGAAGTCGGGCGGCACGTTTCCCGCGTGTGCGGACTCCAATCTGTCACTCGCCCGAGTGAAGTACAATCGCGAGTATCTTGACTCCCTTTAAATTCTTCTAAAGGCAGGTGGCCGAAGTGCTCGACACGACGCGGATGTTCACGCTGTGCGAGGTCGCGAAGCACGGCTCCATCACCGCGGCTGCGGCGGCGCTCGGGTACACCACTTCGGCGGTTTCGCAGCAGATCGCCAAGCTCGAGAAGGAGGCCGGGCAACCGCTGCTGGAACGGCATGCCCGCGGCATCATGCTCACCGACGCCGGCCGCTCCATCGTCAAACACACCGAACGGATCCTCATCGAACTCGAGGCCGCGGACGCCGAACTCGCGGAGATCCAGGGACTACGTGCGGGAGAACTGGCGATCGGAACCTTCCCCACGGCCGGATCCTCGCTGCTGCCACTGGTGATCAAGGAATTCAAGACCCACCACCCCGGCATCGACCTGCGCGTCCTCAGTGGACGATTCGCCCAGCTCGTCGATTCGCTTCGCCGCCGGGAGACGGAGCTGTCCCTGTTGTGGGACTACGAGTGGAACCGGATCGACGACCCACTGCTGACGTACCACCACCTGATGAACGATCCGACGCTGCTCCTGGTGTCGGAGAAACACCGCCTCGCCGACCGGGAGTCGATCAGGATCACCGAACTCCGCGACGAGTCGTGGGTGGTGCGCGCCGACGATCACCCGGTTGCCCACACCCTCGAACGGCTCTGTCAGCAAGGCGGATTCACGCCCCGGACAAGTTTCCTCGCCCACGATTACGGGGAGGTTCAGGCCATGGTGGGGGTCGAGTTGGGGGTGTCGATCGCGCCGCGGCTGGCGGTCCTCAATCCCCGCCCCGACGTCCGGTCCATCCCGCTCGCCACCCGCTCGCCGCAGCGCCGGATCCTCGTCGCACACCTGACCGAGCGCCGGCTGAGCCCGGCCGCTCAAGCGGCCATCACGCTGTGCATGGCGGCAGCGCGGCGCCTCGAGGAAGGTTTCGCCGACACGTAGGCTCAGGTCGACACGATGATCGCCGGCTACGAGGGGCAGCTGGTGAAGGCGTCGGCGAGATGTGCGATCTTCTCGGCCCTACCGAGCCGCGGCAGGTCGCTGCCGTCCCGGATGACCCGACCGCGCGCATCGAAGTCGGCGAGAAATTCGCGCGCCCAGATGACGTCGGACGGTGCCGGGCTGATGGCCTCGTTGATCACGGGCAGCTGCCCGGTGTCCAGGCACAGTTTGCCGGTCAGACCGAGGGATACCGCGACCGCGGACTGCTCGCGCAGAACGGTGTGGCTGTTGCTGACAGTCGGTCCGTCGATCGGTCCCGGGAGGTCCCCGACCCGGCTCGCGACGACGAGCCGCGATCGCGGATAGACCATGGCGAGATCGTCCGCGCTGGTGCCGGTGTCGCGGCGGTAATCGCCGCTTCCGAAGGCGAGCCGGAAGGCGCCGCGGGCGCGGGCGATGGCGGGCGCTTCCTCGATGCCCACGGCCGATTCGACGAGGGCGAGGACCGGAACGGTGCCGCCCAGTCGATCGAAGGTGTCGGTGACGTGGCCGGCCGCCTCGGTCTTGGCGAGCATCACCCCGGCCAGTCCGGGAAGTCCCGCGAGGCGGTCGACGTCGTCCGACCAGTAGGGGGTGGTGTGATCGTTGATCCGGACCCAGGCCGAATGCTCCTCCAGCCACGTCGCGACGCCCTCGCGGGCGTGCGGTTTCCGTTTCGGGTCCACGGCGTCCTCGATGTCGAGGACGATCTGGTCCGCGGGAGATTGGCGGGCCTGCTCGAAGGTCTCGACGCGGGTCCCGTTCACCAGCAGCCACGAACGCGCGATCCCCGCGAGGTGCTGTGGCCGGGTCACCGTGCGGATCCCGCCAGCACGGCGGCCGGGGAGGCGACGAACAGTTCGGCGGCCGCGATGCGCCGTGCCGCGCGGTGCAGTGAGACCGTCTCGATCACCCCGTCGGGGGAGGTGGTGAGGTCGATGTCGAGGACACCAGCGGCCGTTCCCAGTCGCAGCGAGCCGGGCCACCGCACCCGGGCGTTGTCGGCCACCACTCCCCCTTTCACCGTGGCGGCCGCGGCGACGGCGACGGCCGATGTCAGGCCGATCGCCGGATGCGGGGCGAGCATGGACAGCATGCGGACCGAGACGTCGTAGTCCGCACCGGCGATGTCGATGCCCGCGCTGGTGCGATAGTCCCGCGGTGGGCCGATCACACCGACCTTCGGAATGGCATGCGAGATGGGGTCACCAGGCTTGCTCAGTCCCATCCGCAGCGACGATTCGCGCCGCAAGGCCACGAGAACGGAGAGGTGGTCGGCGATCACCGAATTGTCCTCCGCCCCACTCAAGCCCAGATCGGCGGCGTCGAACAACGCAGCCGGTGCCCCGGCAGCCACCATCGTGCCCCGGTAGCGGCAATCACCGAGCGTGATCGAATCGGACGCCGAGCCGGTGGGCAGGATCGCCGTGCCGGAGGCCAGGCCGGTGAAGGTCAGGGCGACCGGAACGCCGAGCGCACTGGTCCCCGGCACGGCGGCATCTCCCTCGGTGGGGATCACCCCGCCCGGGGTGGCGATCTCGGCGGTGAGGATCGCACCGGTGTTGGTGTTGCGCATCCGCACGATCGTCGTCGCACTGTCGACCGCGACGAGTCCGGACTGCAGCGCATACAACCCGATCCCGGTGGCGCAGTTTCCGCAGTTGCTGCCCCACTCGACCCGGCGATCACCGATCGCGACCTGCGCGAACAGGTATTCGACGTCGATGCCCGGCTCGGCGGATCGGCGCACGATCGCGGCCTTGGATGTTGTCGAGCTGCCACCGCCCACGCCGTCGAGCTGACGGGGATCACCCGACCCGAAGGCCGAGGTGAGTATGGCGTCGAGCCCGCCCGCCTGCTCGACCAGAGGGTCGACATCAACCGCGTTGAAGAGCCAGCACTTGCTGGTGCCCCCTCGCATCCAGGATCCACGGAGTGTGAACACCGCCCGGCCGCCTTTCGTTCGTGACGAAGTCTGAGGCACCGCCGAAGGCTCTGATCGGGGTAAGGGAACTGAATCTCCAGCGGTGACACCATCAACCCTGCGCCCCACCTGGGTGGAGCACAATTTCGAATATGAGGACGACCCTTAAGAGTGGCTTACATTGCCGGGTCGAGCGCCTTCGTAGGACGGCGCACCCACCCACCGGCGGCGCGGTGTGACCTCGGGCGCCACCGTTCGTCGAGGTCGACGACCCACAGCGACGCCACCAGCACGACGATCACCTGGGCACGAAGCCGTCGGCATGACTTAAGCAGAACTGAACCCCCGGGTAGAAACGTGACATTGTTCTGAACATCTGTCGTCTCTAACGTGATGTAGGACATGATCGACGAGAGGATGTGACATGCGAACCACGAGCCCGCTACCCCCAAGCGAAGACGTTCCCGCCGACCGGGACCGGGCCTGGAAGCTGTCCACCGAACTGGTCGATTCCACCGCGCCCGTTCTGACCCCGCACCGTGACCCCGTCACAAGTCGGGAGACGCCGCACACGCACCCCCTGGCACCGCCATTCAGTGCCCTCGGACGCGTCGAGGCCCCCATTGTTCACGCAACCGGAACAGCCGACGACCAGGCAGGCGACCCTGCCGGACAGCAAGCGAAAGAACGACCATGACCTCCATCGAAATACTCCCCCTGATCGCCTTGGTCGCGATGTTCGTGATCGCCACCATCTTCCCCATCAACATCGGCATCCTGGGCTTCATCGGAGCCTTCCTCGTCGGCGCCTTCGCCCTCGGATACGACGACAAGGAAATCCTCGCCGC
Source organism: Rhodococcus koreensis (assembly GCF_017068375.1). NCBI lineage: Bacteria > Bacillati > Actinomycetota > Actinomycetes > Mycobacteriales > Nocardiaceae > Rhodococcus > Rhodococcus koreensis. The sequence goes on along the minus strand of NZ_CP070609.1, from coordinate 6,368,643 downwards.
ATTCCCGAGTTCGATCGTGCTGACGATCATCGGCGTCACCTACTTCTTCGGCATGGCCAAGAGGAACGGCACCATCGACCTCCTCGTCAACGCCTGCATCCGCGCCGTCGGCGGCCGGACGGTGATCGTTCCCTGGGTGTTCTTCTTCTCCGCCTCGGTGCTGACGGCACTGGGCACCTTCAGCCCCGCAGCGGTCGCGCTGATCTCGCCCGCGGCGATGTCCTTCGCCGCGCGCACCCGGATGAGTCCGCTCGTGATGGGCATCATGACGATCAACGGCGCCCATGCCGGCGCGTTCTCGCCGATCTCGGTCTCCGGTGTCCTCGTCACCGACATCGTCAACTCCAGCGGCCTGACCATCGCACCCTGGACACTGTTCTTCGCCAGCTACGGCATCAACCTGCTGCTGTCGGTACTGACCGTGGTCGGCTACTCGGTCCTCGCCCGAGTCCGCGACCTCGAGTACACCGCCACCGGGACCAGCGACGAAACCGGCAGCGGTACACCGCGTCCCGCCGCCGTTGGGGCACCGGATCGGACGCCGACCACCGGCGGTGCAGGCTCGTCGGGCGGGACGCAGGTACTCACTCGCGCGCAGACGGCGACCAGCGTCGTGCCCGACGCACACCCCGTGACCCGGGTCCAGAAGCTCACCCTGTTCCTCATCGCCACCGTGCTCGTACTCGTGCTGGTGCTGCATCTGCCGATCAGCTTCGTCGCCATCGCCGCCGGCGCGGTCCTCGCCTTCACCGATCTGTCGAAGCAGAACGAAGCCATCGCCGGCATCAGCTGGTCCACCGTCCTACTCGTCGCCGGCATGGTCACCTACATCTCGATCATGGAGGAAATGGGCACCATCGACCACCTCGCCGAAATGGCCATCACCGTCGGCGCACCACTGCTGGTCGCGTTCGTCCTGTGCTACGTCATCGGCGTCACGTCCGCGTTCGCATCCTCGACCGCACTGCTCACCGCGATCATCCCGCTCGCCCTGCCCCTGCTGCAGACCGGCGCACTCCCCGTCGTCGGAGTCGTCGCGGCGCTGGCGATCTCGGCGACCGTCGTCGACGTGTCCCCGTTCTCCACGAACGGCGCCCTCGTCCTCGCCAACGCACAGAACATCGAACGCCCCGCGTTCTACCGCCAGCTTCTCCTCAACGCAGGCATCGTCGTCGCAGTCGCACCTGCACTGTGCTGGTTCATCCTGGTAGCCGCCCCCGCACTGTTCTGAGCACGCCAGACAAGGGCCGCGACCGCCACCTCATCCGAGGTGGCGGTCGCGCTCGTAGCACCCGCGTGCCGGCGGCCACCTCGGCAGCCCCGGTCACCGGCCTGTCGGACTGAATGGTGCTGTACACACTTCAGCCACATCCTCGCCGGTGGGTCCAGGTACTGACCGGCTCCCGAGCACTCCCTACCCCTGCGCGCACAGGGCGGCGATGATCGTTCGCGTCATCCAGTCCGAGTATCGGTCGAGTGTCCATCCCCGTTCCAGGACGAGTCGCTCGTAAGTGTCTATCGCGAGGTAGTTCCACAGCACGTCGCGTACCTCGTCGAGTTCGATGCCGGCACGAAGTTGGCCTGTCCCCGCGAGGTGGCCTCCGATCATCGTCATCGCAGTCAATCCCTCCTCGCTCAGTTGCCGCCAGACCGGGATGAGCGAGTCGTCCACGTGCCGTCCGTCGCGAATGAGAATTTGCACCTTGGCCGACCCTTGCTGCCGCCGCGCCAGTGCGTGGATGAACATCTCGATCTTGCGGCGCACGTCCGGCTCGTCGAGCATCGCCCGCTGCTCCGGGCGGTCGGCGACCGACACCGGCTCGTCGTCACCGGCGATCACGAAATCGAACACCGCCTTCGCCAGGGCCGCCTTGCTACCGAAACTCTTGTACAGGCCCTTCACCGAGACACCGCCCCGATCGGCGACCGCCGCGAGTGTCGTGGCCCGGAAGCCGTCGCGCTCGAACAACTCCTTCGCAGCCACGACCACGGCACGCCGTCTCGCGCGCGCCCGCTCCTGCCTGCCGGACACGTCGTAGCGCCTCTTGACTTCGACCATCGCCGCTCCGATAATTTAAGTACAACCTGATTGAACCCAATGTATCAGGGCTGACGCCACAGCACCGCAGTCGCAACCGGGTGCACAGCAGGCGGCCGAATCGGGACGGATATGCGACATACCTGTCGGCCGAATCGAGAGAGTGCGTCCAGCCCTGTCGAAACCGCGTAAGTCGTTGGTCGGCAAAACGATGCGGTACAACGTGATCGCGCGGTGCGGACGAGGGAAGGGAAAGGGACATGGAAAACCTGCATGAGCCCGCCGATACACGAAGCATGGGGATCGTCCACAGCGCTCTGCGCCGTGACTTGGAACGAACCCGATTGGTGCTCGCGTCTCCGCCGTATCCGGACGGCAGACGTCGTCGAGCGCTCGCAGGGCACGTCGTGTGGATGATGCACGTCCTGCACATGCACCACACCGCCGAGGACGCCGGACTCTGGCCACTGATCCGGGCCAGGAATCCGTCTGCGAGTGGCCTGCTCGACCAGATGGATGCCGACCACCAGCGGATCGCCCCAGCCATCACCACCGTCGAGGAGGCCGCACGAGCCTACCGTCACAGTGAGTGCGCACGTGAACGGTTGCGCAATGCGATCGCTGGACTCAACGACGTCTTGTTGCCGCACCTGCAGCGTGAAGAATTTGAGATGATGCCGGTCGTCGGCGCTACCATCACCACCGCCGAGTACCTCGCCGTCGAGAACGAGTACTTCGTCAAACCAAAGAGTTTCACCGAGCTGGGCGCCGAGGGACCGTGGATCATCGATGGGGCTTGCCCCGACGACCGCGACGTGATCTTGCATGTGATTCCTGCGGTCCCACGTTTCGTACTTCTGCACACCTTCGGCCGGAGCTACCGCCGTAAGGCCACCCTATTGTGGGAGGACGGGCCGGCCGCTGCTGTACCGCCGCTGAAAGCCTCCGTGAGGGACGCGGGTATCCCACCAGCCGAGCCCACCACGAGACGGAACCAGGCGGATCGGTATCCACAGATTGGACCTGCGCCAATGTGAAGCTGGGCCTACCTACCGATGGAGCCGGGACTTAGGGTTGACATGAAACAACCATGCGGTCTGTAAATCCGAGGAGGGCGCGGTGACCTGTCGTGGTGGTGCTCGTATGACTTGTTGCGGTGACCGGCGCAGACCGAAGTGGTTCCTCCGTCATCGTTGATGCCCAGGTCGAGAAATTGAGATAACCCATGTCCGAGGACGACCCGCTGGCAACCCAGCGTGATCCCGTTTCGGGGTTCACGGCCGACTTGGTTGCAGACGGGTTCACAGATGCAATCGAGATCGGACGGGGTGGCTTCGGCATCGTGTATCGGTGCCGGCAGCCTTCTCTGGACCGCATGGTCGCGATCAAGGTGTTCACCGCCGACGTAGATCCGGACGACCGCGAGAGGTTTATCCGCGAACAGCATGCGATGGGCAAACTGTCGGGCCACCCGAACATCGTCGACATCTATCAGGTCGGGGCTACCCGGAGCGGCCGACCCTACATCGTGATGCAGTACCACCCCGGCGGTTCGGTAGAGGAGAGAATCCAGCAGGTCGGCCCGTTCGAGTGGGGTGATGCGATGGGCCTCGGGATCAAGCTGGCCGGTGCACTCGAGGCTGCGCACCGGAACGGGATACTCCACCGCGACGTCAAGCCCGCAAATATCCTGCTCACCGACTACGAAGAACCACAGTTGACCGACTTCGGTATCGCGCGCATCGCCGGAGGCTTCGAGACGTCCACCGGCACGGTCACGGGTTCGCCCGCATTCACAGCCCCGGAGCTACTCGAGGGTGAGCCGTCCACACCGTCATCGGACGTCTACGGACTGGGCGCGACGTTGTTCTGCGCAATCACAGGTCACGCCGCTTTCGAACGCCGGAGCGGCGAGCAGTTGATTGCCCAGTTCCTGAGAATCACCACGCAGCCGATTCCAGACATTCGTGTGGCGGGTATTCCGCCGAAGATGTGCGCTGCCATCGAACGGGCCATGGCCACCAGTCCCGTCGATCGTCCCGACACTGCCGCTGAGTTCGGGGCCGAACTCCAAGAGATTCAGCGTGGGTGCGGGCTCAACGTCGACAAGATGATCGTGCCCGGCACAACTGCTACTCCTTCGCCCGCAGGTGAGGTCCTTCGACGGGCGACGCCCTCGGGCGACACGCGGTGCCGTCGCGCGGTCGACGACCTGGAACGCGGTCGAGCAGCCTACCGAGCACAGGTGTGGGACGAGGCGTATTCGCGGCTCAGCCGCGCAGACGAAACGGCGGCCTTGGATCCGGACGATCTCGAGGCCCTCGCCGAGGCCGCCCACCTCACCGGCCGGCCCGAGAGCAGCGTCGAGGCACGGAGCCGGATCTACACCTACCGGGTGGACAACGGCGACAACCCCGGCGCCGCCATGTGCGCGATCCGAATCCACCTGGTATCGATGCTGCACGGCGACATATCCCCGGCCATGGGATGGCTCTCCCGTGCACAACGGCTGCTGCAACGGGAGCCGGAGTGCGCGGTGCACGGCTATCTGTCCCTAGCTCAGGCCGAGGGTGCGTTCCATACCGGCAACCCGGACAGTTCACTCGAGCTGGCGTGCCGCGCAACGACAATCGGCACACAGTTCACCGATCCCGATCTGGTCAACGTCGGCCTGCACCAGGCAGGTCGCGCCCTCGTCGCGCTCGGTGACATCTCAGGAGGCACCGCACTACTGGACGAGGCCATGATCGCCGTGGCCGGCCACGAGGTGAAACCAGTGAGCTCCTGGTGGATCTACTGCAGCTCGATCAACACCGCCGAATACATGTCGGACTTCGGCCGCGCCAGCACGTGGACATCCGCATTCGAGAAATGGCTGGGAACCCAGCACGGTGCCACGGCCGTCTCCGGCTCGTGCCGGATGCACCGATCCCGGATCCTGCGCCTGCACGGATCCTGGGCCGACGCCGAACACGAAGCACGGCAGGCCTGCGCGGAGCAGAACGGAACCGTCGCCATGGATGCGGGCCAGGCCTGGTACCAGATCGGCGAGATCCGGCGGTTGGTCGGTGACCTCACCGCAGCGGAGGAAGCGTTCGGGCACGCCGGCGCCTACGGCTGGGACGTGCAGCCCGGCATGGCACTGCTGCGAGCCGCGCAGGGCCGCACCGACGCAGCCGCCGCCGGTCTCGCCCGTGCATTGGTCGAACATCCCTCGGACCGCCTCGCGAGGGCGAAACTGCTCCCCGCACAAGCAGAGATCGCGATCTCTGCGGGCGACCTCGACCGCGCACGCGCCACCGCGGAGGAACTTGCCGCCCTGGCGGACGGCGCCCCGCCAGCCGTCCGCGCCGCAGCAGAACAGGTTGTCGGTGCCGTCCGCCTCGCCGACGGCGACCCAGCGGGTGCTCTACCCGAGTTGCGCGGCGCCGTGCAGATCTGGGCGGACCTCGACATGCCCTACGAGGCCGCACGCAGCCACCGGCTGATCGGACTCGCGTGCGGCGCAATCGGCGACGAGGACACTGCACGACTCGAATGGGACGCCTGTCGTGCGGTGTTCGACCGCCTCGGTGCGATGCCGGATCTTCAGCGCACCGACGAACTGCTCGGGTCGGCGCCACCACCGGCACAACTCCCCGACGGTCTCAGCGCGCGAGAGGTCGAGGTGCTACGACTAGTCGCGTCCGGAATGACTAATCAAGATGTGGCAGAACACCTGTCGCTGAGCAAGAAGACCGTCGCACGGCACTTGAGCAACATCTTCGCCAAGATCGGCGTCACCTCACGCGCCGCCGCGACCGCCTACGCATACCAACACGGCCTGAACTAAGGGATCGCGAGGAATTAACGTCGCTTTTAATGATGATGGCGTTACCGTTGTGGCATGGCGGATGCGGCAGAGGCGCTGGGATGGCGTTACGAGACTATTCGTGGGCACTTGAACGAGCGCCAACGTCGGGTGTGGCTGGGGGTCGAGGCCGCGCAGCTCGGTCCCGGTGGTGTGGCGATCGTGGCCTCCGCGACGGGTGTGGCCGCCGATACCGTGCGCCGTGGCCGCGCGGAAGCCGAGGAGGTGACATCCGCGGTGCCGGTGGAACGTTCACGTAAACCCGGCGGCGGCCGTAAACGTGCGGAGGCCCATGAGCCCGAGTTGGTGGCCACGCTGGAGGCGCTGATCGATCCCGACACCCGTGGCGACCCGGAGTCACCGCTGCGGTGGACCTGCAAGTCAACCCGTGCCCTCGCGCGAGCGCTGACCGAAAATGGCTATCAAGTCAGCGATTTCGTGGTTCGGCGACTGCTCAAGGAACTCGGCTACAGCCTGCAGGCCAACGCCAAGACCACTGAGGGCCGCCAGCATCCCGACCGCGACGCCCAGTTCCGGTATCTGCACGAGCGGACCGAAGAGCACATGGCGTCGGGGGATCCCGTGATCAGCGTGGACACCAAAAAGAAGGAGCTGGTCGGCAGCTACAAGAACGGCGGCCGGGAATGGGCCGCGGCCGGGCAACCCGAGCACGTCAAGGTTCACGACTTCGTCGATCCCGCACTGGGCAAGGCCAACCCGTACGGTGTCTACGACCTCGCCGCCGACGCCGGATGGGTGTCGGTCGGCACCGATCACGACACCGCCGCGTTCGCGGTCGCGACCATCGGCCGTTGGTGGGACGCGGTCGGCTCGGGCACCTACCCGCACGCCGGTCGTCTGCTGATCTGCGCCGACGGCGGCGGATCCAACGGCTACCGCACCCGGGCGTGGAAGACCGAGCTGGCCGCGCTCGCCGCCCGCACCGGACTGACGATCACCGTCTCTCACCTGCCGCCCGGCACCAGCAAATGGAACAAGATCGAGCACCGGCTGTTCTCCCACATCTCGATGAACTGGCGCGGACGCCCACTGGAGAGTCACGAGGTCATTGTCGAGACCATCGCAGCCACCACCACCCGCACCGGCCTGCGCGTGCGCGCCGAACTGGACACCGCCGAATATCCCACCGGCGTCAAGATTCCCGACCGCGACATGGCCGCCCTCACCGACACCGGAACCCTCACCCGCCACGACTTCCACGGCGAATGGAACTACACCCTCCACCCGAACCCCGACACGCCCGAACCTGACTAAGTTAATTCATCGCAGGCCCTAACCCAGTCGCGATTCATGTTCGTGCCGGAAGCAGACCGGTACTTCCTGTTGTCCGGACGGCACTCCATGTCCGATGCCTGATCGAGCGCGCCAATGGGTCGAAATGCCCATCGGGGCGGATTCGCGCGACACCGAATACAGCGAACGCCCGATGCGGTGGTGGCGACGCACGAACTAGCCTCAAACCAGTTGCCTGACAGCGAGGCAACGATGACGGACAAGGGCACCACGATGGCCGACCTCGACTTCGCGCCACGAGACATTCTCATCACGAGTCGCGCCGGAATGCGCGCAGGCAAGACGTCAGTTCCGGGGCGATGAGCCGGCCCAGCCCCGGGATCGTGCGTCCGGACTGGCAGTTCGAAGCGTCCTCATGGAGGAGGAACTCATGAATAACGACAAGCACCTCCAGCACCTCGGCGAGCTGGCGGTGGCAGTGGGCATCGGGCTTGCGGTCGGAGCGCCGGCCGGCATGGCGGTGGCAGCACCGTCCGTCGGCGACTCGTCCACGTCGTCCGGTTCCGATTCGTCCGACCGGACATCGTCCGACCAGGGATCCACGGACCGTTCCACGGACAGGACTTCGTCGGACCGGACGTCATCCGATACATCGGGTACCGACTCGGACTCGTCGAGCGACAGATCCGGATCGTCGACGACCGGCGACTCGAACACGGATTCACAATCCACGTCCGGCACGGATTCACAATCCACGTCCAGCACGGATTCACAATCCACGTCCAGCACGGATTCGCAATCCACCTCCGGCACCGACACCCAATCCACTACGGGCACCGAATCCACGTCCTCGGACAACGACGTGAACGGGTCCGACGTGACGACTCCCGACCCCGCCACGGCACCCGACCCCACGGCACCCGACAGTTCGTCAACTGTGAGCCGCGGTGGCGTGCCGGATTCGGGCACGGCAGCAGACGAGCCCGGTGCCGCGACAGCGCCGGCCGGCCGGCCTCCGGAACGAGCAGTCACCGAGCGATCGGATTCGCCGGTGTCCTCGACATCCTCGCAGGGTGACGACCGCGCACCTGCGGGCGACGCCAGTGTGCCGAACCTGTCGACAGCACCGGCGACGGACGGATCCGGCGCGGCCCTCGACCCGGCCGCCGCGGCCAAGGCCGCGGCAGTGCGCGAACTCGTCCCGGACTTGCCGGCAGCAGTTGCGGCAGCGATTCCGGAAGCAGTGCCGGCGACGGCTCCCGCGATCACCACGATCGACGGGACGGCAGCCCTGACGCGTGCCGATGCGCCGCAGATCGGGACGCAGGCATCGGGACCGTCTCTCCCCGCCCCGGCGGTAGAAGTTGCATCCAGCGTCGTGTCGAAGGTGCTCGGCGCCCTCGGGCTACGCCCGTTCCTGTCGAATGACCCACAGGTACCGATCGAGTCGCCGACGTTCTGGGCGCTGGCCGCGGCATGGTGCCGTCGACAGGAGAAGGCAGTCATCACCGACGCGAGCCGGGCGCTGGCTGCCGCCCCCGTCACGACCAGCGAGCCGATCGAATCGTTCGCCGGAGCACGAACATCCCCCGTCGCGACCAGCGAGCCGATCGGATCGTTCGCCGCCGCGAGCACCACATCCACCGCCGCACTCTCTGCATCCACTGCCGGGCCGACCGTCGGTGTGCCCGACCGCAGCACCGGTGCGGTGCTCGGCTCGATCAACGCGTCCGGAACCCAACTCCAGTACCCGGTCACCACACCGCCGAGCCGCGGCACGGTCACCGTCGACACGACCGGCGGCTTCACCTACACCCCCACCCAGGTAGAGCGCCAACGGGCCGCGCTGAACCCGGACGCCGATTACGACTCGTTCACCGTGACGGTGACCTCCGGGCAGTCCAGCACCCCGGTGACCGTGCAGGTGCCGGTGTCGGCGGCACGGATGCAGCTCGCGCAGTCCACCACTGTCGGGTCCAACCCATCGGGTGTGGTGTTCGCCGGCACCAGAACCTATGTGGCAAACCAGGGTTCGAAGAGCGTCTCCGTGCTCGACGCAAACAACGCCGTCGTCGGATCGGTGACCGTCGGCACGTCGCCGACCGGCGTCGCGGCCAACCCGGCCGGCACCCGGGTGTATGTCACCAACAGCGGCAGCGGCAATGTGTCGGTGATCGACACCGCCACGAACACGGTCGTCGCCACCGTCAAGACCGGCACGACTCCCAGCGCCGTCGCCGTCAACCCCGCCGGCACCCGCGCGTACGTCACCAACAGCGGCAGCGGCAACGTGTCGGTGATCAACACGGCTACCAATACGGTCGTCGCCACCGTCAAGACCGGCATCACGCCCAACGCCGTCGCTGTCGCCGACACCCCCACCGGCACCCGCGCGTACGTCACCAACCGCAGCAGCAATACCGTCTCGGTGATCGACACCGCCACCAACACGGTCGTCGCCACCGTCAAGACCGGCACCACGCCCACCGCCGTCGCCGTCAACCCCGCCGGCACCCGCGCGTACGTCACCAACCGCGCCAACAACACCGTCTCGGTGATCGACACCGCCACCAACACCGTCGTCGCCACCGTCGCCGTCGGTTCCCAGCCGACCGCCGTGCGCGTCACCCCCGACGGAAGCGCAGCCTACGTCGTCTCCAATCCGGACACACTGACCGTCGTCGACACGCGCACCAACACCGTCGTGTCCACCCTCTCCCTCGACTCGCCCGCCGAGTCCGGCGACCACTCCATCGCGCTCAGTGCCGACGGTTCCCGGATGCTCGTCACCGATGCGGCCGACGGGCGGGTCCGAGCCCTGACGCTCACCTACGTGAACTCCGCGCCCACAGCGACCTGGACGGCCGGCACACCTCGGGCGTCCGACGGCGCGGTCGTCGTCACCCTCGTCGACCCCAGAGACCCGGACGGCGACCCGGTGACCTTCACGAACACCGCGCCCGGGTCCGGATCGGTCCTCTCCGACGGCGTGACCTTCACCTACATCCCGACCGCCGCCGCACGCGACCTCGCCCTGCAAACACCGATTGAAGACGCCGACCACTTCACCATCGCCCTCACCGACGGCCACGCCGTGACGAACATCCCTGTCACCGTTTCCGTTTCGCCGACCCCCCTCCAGGTCGTCTTCGACGTCGAGTCGACGGAGATCACGGTGGGGTACCCGACCGACGCGGTCGTCGTCGACGACCGGCTCTACGTCGTCAGCGAGGACGGCTACGTGCGGGTCATCGACGCAGATGGGACCGTCGGGACGCCGATCGCGGTCGACTGGGCGTCGTCGAACATCGCGGCCGCCCCGGACGTGGACCGGGTGTACGTCAACAGCCCCTATACCGGCACCATCTCGGTGATCGACACGACCACCGGCACCGTCATCGAGACGATCTGGCTGCCCACCTCCCCCGACTTTCAGGGCTATTCCCTGGCGCAGGAGTTGGCCGTCAGCCCCGACGGGACGCGCCTCTACGCCAGCGGTGAGGACGGCACGGTGTCGGTGGTCGATACCGCCACGAACGCCGTCGTGGCTTCGCAGCCGCTCGGCTCCTACGGCAGCCTGGAAGTCAGTGCGGACGGCCGCTACCTGTTCGGCGCGAACGGGTCGACTGTCAGTATCATCGACACCGAGTCCCTGACCACGGTCGGCTCCATCACGGTCGGGCCCACGTGGGACCACACCAGGACGAGCAGCGAATTCACCGACGTTTCGCACAGCCTCACCGTCGTGAACGGGAACCGGCTGTACGTCACCCAGCACGTCAGCACCGTGGAACTCGCCTCCGGCGGCTTCTCCAACGGACAGTTCATCGTCGACAACACCGGACGGCTGTGGCGCGTGACGGGCGGATACGGACTGGTCTCCGTGATCGACATCGATCCGGCGAGTGCCACGTACGGCACCACGCTCGAGAACGTGCGACTGACCGGCGACGCGCAGGACCTGGCGCTGAGCCACGACGGCAGCCGGGCATTCGTCACCGTCGGGGATGGACGAACCGTCGCGGTGATCGACACCGCCACGAACACCGTCGTCGGAACCTTCGTCACCGACGAGGACGGCGCGGTCACCGGGCCCTACGGTCCGCTCCGGAACGTGCTGCTCGCGGGCGACACGCTGTACGTCACCGACTACCGCGACGGCGCGGTGTACGCGGTCTCCGGCCTGACGATCGGCGCGCCCGCCGCCCAGAGCGTGTGAACACCCGGCGGCCGAACGCCTGAATGGCCCGAAGACGATCCGGCGCCGAACAAATGCTCAATTCTCCGCGCATGACCGCGCGCGAAACTCACACGAGCGGTGTCGATTTGGGACCGGTCACGTCGCCCCAATACGTCTTCTGGCCCGCCACCGGATGCGTGATGTCAGCACGGGGAAGTCGAGCATGTGTTCACAGAGCCGTCCCGCTCGACGGCGTCCGGAAAAAGTTCCATCGCCGTGGTTTTCGGCCCCGGGCGGTCTCGACCCGCCGGAATCCGACCAAGCCGGACTTCGTCACGACCGTGCACTGTGAGCACCCTCGGCGGCGACGGTTGGCGGTCGACCACACGGGTGCCGGTCGCTTGACGGCGCCTCGCGCGGAAGCTGAAGTTGAAGTCGAACTTCAGGCCCCGGTGGCGATAATCCCAACAGAAGGTCAAGCCCAGCAAAAATAGCGATTCAATGTCAGGCGCTGGGCGCGTAATCTACTACATGAGGCTTCTCGGCGCTTCCTAGCGCTTCTCGGTGCTACCTGCCGCCCGGTGCCGCGCCATACAAACCCGAAGATTGGAGCAGAGATGCGTATCTTGCGTGCGTTTGTAGGAGGGATCGCCGGGGCGATCATTCTGGTTCTGGGACTATCTCTTCACGCGCCCGTGCCGACTGCTCAGGCCGAGTGTCTGAGAATGCCGTACTTCACGCCGTTTGGATATGCCAACTTCGATTTTCCCCCGCGAATCGTTGCGCTGATGAACGACAACGAGATCGCGGTCGAAGGCATCACGCCGTTCGAGGCCAAGCCCGCGAAGACCGGTCTCTATCTGCCAATCGGCTCGCACACCAATTACATCGACGCATGCCAGGGCGTGTACTACCCCGGCGGTCCGAGATTGATCAGCAAGACTGGGAATTCTGTTGCGGTCGAGAATATCTGGCTGCGAATGGACGGCGCCTACGGAGCTGTGACGATCAACGGAGTTCCTCAGGGCGAGAGGATGGTCGCCACCTACAACGTGGGTGAAATGATGCCGACGCTCATGACGCCCCACGGCGGCGGGATAGGACCCACATATTGGCCGTTCCGTTTCTCCCCATATTTCGCGCAGGTTTTCAACGACACCGCCGGCGCCAACCTCGTCCAGCCGGGTGAGGTGTTCGCCAACCTCGACGCCGTCGGGAAGTTTGCGCCCTGATCTGACACGAATTCAGATGAAGGCCCGGATCGAGTTCGACTGCGAGATCCCCCGCGAGCACCGAGTTCGTCTCGGCCACCGCGGTTCCCGAACAGGGATTATCCGTTCGTCGACAGCTTGCGTCGGATGATCAATCCGTGATCGCGAGCTAGCGACGACGAGCGATACCGACGACACGGGTTTTGGCATTGAAGGCCGCCTTCAACGCGCGATCCGCAATCGAACCGTCGGGCGGTAGCAACTTGTTCTGGCGGGCGAACTCCATTTGGTCGTAGCGCACCGTATTGGTGACGACCTTTCCGTCGGCGATGACGAAATGGTCGAATCCCTCGAATTCGATTCGCCGGCCGGTGGCGGCGACGCCGACGAAGGTGCCGACGTGCCGCCCGGTCAGGCGCCAGTGGACGAGGACGTCGTTGCCGGCCTCGGCCATCGCGACGATCTCGAAGGCGAAGTCGGAGACGGCGGCGAAGACCTGGTCGAAGTAGACGGCGATCTCGTCGCTCCCGCGACATGTCCCGGTCGGGAAGTGCACGGTGGAATCGGAGGTCCAGAAACTTCGCAGGCTGCCGACGTCCTTGGCGTTGATCCGCTCGAAAGCCCACCGGACGAGTAGCGCATTGGAGACGTCGTTCGGGGGAGGAAAAGTTGTCGAGGTCGGGCTGCGATCAGACATCTCTACTCCATGCAGGTTGACGCGAGGCAGGCTGGCACGCTGGCACGCAGCCTCGGCCCCTGCGGAACGAGACTCTGACACAACACGACCCCGGCCGACTCCAGCTGCCGGGGCCGGTCGGTTCCCATTGTCCTCCGCGCCGCTTGCGATGTCATCGATGATTCGCTTGGGGAAATACCCCCCGACTACGCGTCGGACGCGCCGCCGAGTTCGACGTGTTCGAGCCAGATTCTCCGTTCGATGCCACCGCGGGTGGCGCGTTTGCGGTCGGCCGCTTGTTTCACTTCGGCCTCGGTGATCCCCAGCGCCGCTATCAGGGCGGTGGTGACTTCGAGAAGGTCGGCGAGTTCGTCGACCCGCTCGTCCGGCGATGCGTCCTGAAGTTCTTTCGCCTCCTCCACGACCTTGGTGTGGAGGGCCGCCAGGTATTCCGGCGCACGCGGGCCGGCCCCTCGCCGCGGAAGCCGCCCCATTGCAATCCGCTGCAACCTTTAGTGCGCACGTCATATCTCCCTACATTCATGACCCGGGTTACACGAGGCACGAACCGTTCCGGCGCCGCATCGCGATCGGAGGTCGGCCCCGACGTAGCCGGCGACAACGGAGAAACCAAGGGAGTGCAATGGCGCTGAACAAGAATTCGTTACTGAGCGCGTATCGGAAGATGTCCGAGATCCGAGCGTTCGAAGACCGCCTTCACGAGGAGAACGCCACCGGCGACATTCCCGGCTTCATCCACCTGTACTCCGGTCAGGAAGCCATTGCCGTCGGCGTGTGCGAGAACCTGCAGGACAGCGATTACATCGGGTCCACCCACCGCGGTCACGGGCACTGCATCGCCAAGGGGTGCGACCTCCACGGGATGATGGCGGAGATCTTCGGGAAGGACGACGGCCTCTGCCACGGCAAGGGCGGTTCGATGCACATCGCCGACCTGTCGGTGGGCATGCTCGGCGCGAACGCCATCGTCGGCGGGGCACCCTCCCTCGCCATCGGTGCGGCGCTCAGCGCGAAGACACTGCGCAACGGCGGCGTCGCCGCCTCGTTCACCGGCGACGGCGGCTCCAACCAGGGAACGGTCTTCGAAGCCATGAACATGGCCGTCGTGCTCGACCTTCCCATCGTCTTCGTCACCGAGAACAACGGTTTCGGCGAGGCCACCGGCCGGGACTACGCCGTCGGCGCACCCAGTATCGCTTCCCGTGCGGCTTCGTTCGGCATGCCTGCCGTGACCGTCGACGGAACCGACTTCTTCGCCGTGTACGAGGCGACCCGTGACGCCGTCGAACGTGCGCGCATGGGAGGCGGGCCGACGTCGATCGAGGCGATCGCGTACCGCTGGCACGGACACTTCGAAGGTGACGCGCAGCTGTACCGCACCGCGGATCAGGTCGCGGAACTGCGCAAGACGAAAGACCCGCTGCTGAACTTCCGCAACCACCCGGACAGCAAGAAGGTGTCCGCGAAGGAACTCGACGCGGTCGACGCCGACGCGCGGGCCCGGGTCGACGACGCCGTGGCGAAGGCCCGGCAGGCCGAGTATCCGCCGTTGGCAAACCTTCTGACCGACGTCTACGTGTCGTACTGAGAGTGAGAACAGAAATGACAACGTCGAAGACGACGTACCGCGAAGCGATCAAGGCCGCGCTCGCCCAGGAGATGGAACGCGACGCGACGGTTGTGCAGATCGGTGAAGACCTACGTGGCGGTCAGGCGGGTACCAATCCGGACCTCGAGTCCGGAAAACTCGAGGCGTTCGGTGGGGTGCTGGGTGTGACGAAGGGCCTGTGGACCGAATTCGGTTCCGACCGGGTCATCGACACCCCGATCACCGAGTCCGCGATCATCGGCATGGCAGCCGGCGCCGCATTGACCGGGCTGCGTCCGGTCGCCGAACTGATGTTCATGGACTTCTTCGGAGTCTGCTACGACGCCCTGTACAACCAGGCGGCGAAGTTTCGCTACATGTTCGGCGGCAAGGCCCGCACCCCGCTCGTGGTGCGCGGCATGATCGGTGCCGGATTCTCGGCGGCGGCGCAGCATTCGCAGTCCCCGTACAACGTGTTCGCCGCGGTCCCGGGCCTCAAGGTGGTGGCCCCGTCCAACGCGTATGACGCCAAAGGTCTTCTCATCCAGTCCATTCGCGATGACGACCCGGTGGTGTTCTGCGAGCACAAGACCCTGTACGACCTGAAGGGCGAGGTTCCCGACGAGCCGTACACGATCCCGTTCGGGGTCGCCAACTACACCCGGGAAGGTACGGACGTCACGATCATCGCGCTCTCGGCGATGGTGAACGCCGCCAACACGGCCGCCGACAAACTTGCCACCGAGGGCATCTCCGTCGAGGTGGTCGACCCGCGGACCGTCTCGCCCCTCGACGAGGAAGGCATCCTCGAATCCGTCGCGTCCACCGGACGGGTTGTGATCGTCGACGAGTCCGCGGCGCGTTGCGGATTCGGCCACGACGTCGCCGCACTGATCGCCACCAAGGCGTTCGGTTCGCTGAAGGCACCGATCGAACTGGTCACCCCACCGCACACCCCGGTGCCGTTCTCCCCCGTGCTCGAACAGGCATGGCTTCCCAACGCGGCGCGCATCGAGGCCGCGGTACGCAAGGTGGTGACTGCCTGACCATGAGCGACATCAAGCTGATCGAAGTTCCCAAATGGGGCCTGTCCATGGACGAGGGCACCGTCACCGCGTGGTTGATCGACGAAGGAACGCCCTTCGCAAAAGGCGATCTGATCTGCGAGATCGAGACCAGCAAGATCACCAATGAGTTGGAGGCGCCGTTCGACGGCGCACTGCGGCGCATCGTCGCCAAGCCGGGTGCCACGCTGCCGGTGGGTGCGGTCCTGGCGGTGTCGGCGGACGCGGCCGTCTCCGATGCCGATATCGAGGAGTTCCTGACCGGAATCGGAGCGGATCACGTCCCCGCGCCCGAGCCGGAGCGGGCACCGGGCGGGCAGCCCACGCCCGCAGAGCCGCGCGTGACTACTACCCCGACCGCTCCGGCGGCCCAGGAATCGGCGCGGCCATCCGGCACCACCGCCGTCCCGGATTCGCTACGGGGACAGACGAATGTCGACGTCTTCGCAACGCCGCACTCCCTGCGGTTGGCCGAGAAACTGTCGATCGACCTGGGCCGGGTGGCCGGGACCGGCCGCGACGGCCGGATCTCGGTCGCTGACGTCCACGACGCGATTCGCTCGGCAGGCGGAACCGTCGCAGAGGCACCGTCGCCGACTCGCTCAGGTGTGCCCGGACGCTCCGCCGAGGACGACGGCGCGGTCGATGCGACGCCGGTGGCACGTCGACTGGCGAAATCTCTGGGCATCAACCTGCACGACTGCCGGGCCACCGGTTCGCGGGGGCGCGTCTGCGAGGCGGACGTCCGGGAAGCCGAAAGGACGTTCCGACTGGTTCCCGAACCGACACCCACGCCCGCCGGCGGTGCGGCCACCCCGCACGCGATACCCGAGTTCGAGACGATCCCGTTCAACTCGATGCGCAAGGCGATCGGTCAGCGCCTGCAGGAATCGAAGCGCAACGCCCCACACTTCCGGCTCACCGCGGACCTCGAGATCGACAATCTCCTCGCACTCCGCACGGAGATCAACGCAACGGTGCCGGCAGTCAAGCTGTCGGTCAACGACTTCGTGGTCAAGGCCTGCGCTGCGGCGCTCCGCAAGGTCCCGGACGTCAACGTCCAGTTCGACGAAGCGGCGCAATCGGTGCTGAGATTCTCCGCCGCCGACATCTCGGTGGCCGTCGCCTTGCCGTCGGGCCTGATCACGCCCATCGTTCGCGGAGCGGAGAGCAAGAGCCTGGCCGAGATTTCCGGTGAGGTCCACACATTGGTGACCAGGGCCAAGACCGGCAAGTTGACGCCGGAGCAGTTCCAGGGCGGCACGTTCACCATCTCGAACCTCGGTATGTTCGGCGTGCGCGAATTCGACGCGATCATCAACCCACCGCAGGGCGCCATCCTCGCCGTCGGTGCGGGGCAGCAACGACCGATCGTCGTGGACGGTCGGATGGAGGTCCGTACGATGCTGACCGTCACGCTGTCGTGCGACCACCGCGTGATCGACGGCGCCCTCGGCGCGACGTTCCTGCAGGAACTGCGGCGCTTCGTCGAATCACCCGCGTTGATGCTGGTCTAGGGAGTGTTGATGACTGACAAATACGACGTTCTGGTGATCGGAAGCGGACCCGGCGGCTACGTCGCCGCCATCCGCGCCGCCCAACACGGACTCCGCACTGCGGTGATCGAACGGGACCGGCTCGGCGGAATCTGCCTGAACTGGGGTTGCATTCCCACCAAGGCCCTGCTCCACGGCGCCGACGTGGCGCACACGCTGGAGAATCTGCGCCCCCTCGGATTCTCCACCAGCGGTGTCGAATTCGACATGGCGCAACTGGTCGAGTTCAGCCGTGGGGTGTCGGGGCGGTTGTCCGACGGCATCGGGTACCTGATGAAGAAGAACGGCATCGACGTGATCAGCGGCACCGCGCGACTGGCCGGAAAGGGTGTGGTGGGTGTTCGGGAGGACGGTGACTCGGCGTCGCCGCTCACCGAGTACCGGGCCGACCACATCATCCTCGCCACGGGTGCGCGTCCCCGTTCGGTGCCCGGGGTGACACCGGACGGCGATCGGGTGTGGACCTACTTCGACGCGCTGGTACCCCGGGAACTTCCGAAGTCGCTGCTGGTCATCGGTTCCGGTGCCATCGGCGTCGAGTTCGCGAGCCTCTACCACGATTTGGGTAGTGCGGTCACCCTCGTCGAACTGGCACCGCAGATCATGCCCGTCGAGGATGCCTCGGTGGCCGGCCACGTGCGCCTGCAGTTCGAGAAGCGCGGGATCGAGATCCACACCGGCGCCTCGGTGTCCGAACTCACCGTCGGCGCGGGTTCCGTCGCCGTGACGGTGAAATGCGCGGACGGATCCCTCGAAGAACGGGTCGTGGAGCGGATTCTGGTCGCCGCCGGCGTCCAGGGCAACGTCGAGAATCTCGGGCTCGAGGACGTCGGCGTCGAGGTGGACCGCGGGTTCGTCACCACCGACGAGTGGTGCCGCACCACCGCATTCGGGATCTACGCCATCGGCGACGTCGCCGGCGCCCCGTGCCTCGCCCACAAAGCGAGTCACGAAGGCGTGCTGTGTGTCGACAAGCTGGCGGGAGCCCCACACGTGACACCGTTGGACAAGGACTATGTCCCCGGATGCACGTACTCGAGACCCCAGGTCGCCAGCCTCGGCCTCACCGAGGACCAGGCGCGGGCAACCGGACGTTCCCTGCAGATCGGACAGTTCGATCTGCAGGCGTCCGGCAAGGCACTCGCCATCGGTGAAGCCGAAGGCTTCGTCAAGACCATCTTCGACGCCGACAGCGGTGAACTGCTGGGCGCCCACATGGTCGGGCCCGAAGTCACCGAGCAGATCCAGGGATTCGGCATCGCACGATCCCTGGAGGCCACCGGTGACGATCTCGCGGACGTGGTCTTCGCGCACCCGACGCTGTCCGAGGCCATGCACGAATCGGTCCTGTCGGCGCTCGGCCGCCCGATCAACATGTAGCGCTCCCCGCCGAACCGTGGTTGCCCTCCGGCACCGCGGTTCGGTGGGAACCACCACCCAGGAATCGACACGTGACTGCCACACCACGAACACCGTCCCGGGCCGTGCAGGCCCCGCCCGGCCGCAAGCTGCTCCGCCTCGAGATCCGAAACGCGGAGACTCCGATCGAACGCAAACCCAACTGGATCAAGACGAGAGCGAAGATGGGCCCGGAATACTCCGAGCTCGAGGGCCTCGTCACACGCGAGGGTTTGCACACCGTCTGCGAAGAAGCCGGCTGCCCCAACATCTACGAATGCTGGGAAGACCGCGAGGCGACCTTCCTCATCGGCGGCCAGCAATGCACCCGCCGCTGCGACTTCTGCCAGATCGACACCGGCAAACCCACGGACCTCGACCGCGACGAACCCCGCCGCGTCGCCGAATCCGTCCAGGCGATGGGACTGCGGTACTCCACCATCACCGGTGTCGCCCGCGACGACCTCCCCGACGGCGGCGCCTGGCTCTACGCCGAAACGGTCCGCCAAATCCACGCCCTGAACCCCGGCACCGGCGTCGAGAACCTCATCCCCGACTTTGGCGGCAAGCCGGACCTGCTCGCCGAGGTCTTCGACTCCCGCCCCGAGGTCCTCGCCCACAACCTCGAGACCGTGCCCCGGATCTTCAAGCGGATCCGGCCCGCGTTCCGCTACGAACGCTCCCTCGGCGTGATCACCGCCGCCCGCGACTTCGGGCTGGTCACCAAGTCCAACCTCATCCTCGGCATGGGCGAGACCCCCGACGAGGTCCACCAGGCGATGGAACACCTGCACGCCGCGGGCTGCGACATCCTCACCATCACCCAGTACCTGCGCCCCTCCCCCCGGCACCACCCCGTCGAGCGGTGGGTCAAGCCCGAAGAGTTCGTCGAGCACTCCACGGTCGCCGAGGAGATCGGGTTCGCCGGCGTCATGGCCGGACCGCTCGTCCGCTCGTCGTACCGCGCCGGCCGCCTCTACGCGCAGGCGAAAGCGATTAGGGAGAAGCCTCTTTCGCCGACCGGAGAGGCCTCCTGACACTCAACCGACCACATGCACGTCGACACCGTCGGCGAAACGGTACGGATGGGTGGACAGAACGGGGCCGAGACTTTTTCGGAGACGGGAGATCTCGGCGCGCACGGCCACCACGTGGTCGCGGTCACCGAACAACGACACGCTCAGCGACGCAGCATCGATTCCAGCGGAACCACTTTCGGTCAGCACTCGCAATATCTGCGCATGGCGCGGTGAGAGCGCCCGGGTCCAACTCGTATCGCCCCGCACCGTTGCTCGCGGGGACTCACCGAGATCGAGTTCCACTCCGATGGTCGTCGGCCTGCCTTCGCGTCGCACCAGCCAGCCGTCACCGAGCGGTTCCGGCACACACAGCCCCAACCCGGGCACCAACAGCGGCGTGCCGGGGCACGGAGGTGACACCCGGTCGGGGGCGGCGAGCCCCCGGGCGTCGGCGACCCAGCCGTGCCGGTCCACCACGAGGGCCGGACCCGCGGTTGCCCCGAGCACCGGCGCCGCATGACCGCGAAGCTTCTCCAGGTTGATCGTGTGCTCCTGCCACAATGTGGCCTCGGCCAACCGCACCGCCGTCTGCACCAGCGCCACCGTCGTCGGATGAACCGACATCGCCGAGCCACTGATGTCGACGACGCCGAGCACTTCGCCACTCCGGGGATCGTGCACCGGAGAGCCTGTGCACGACCAGCCACGATGCGACCGTGCGTAATGCTCCGCCGAGAACAGTTGCACAGGAGCATCTTCCACCAACGCCGTCCCGATGGAGTTCGTACCCACCGAACTCTCGGACCATCGGGCCCCCTCCATGAATCCCAGGGCATCGGCGGCCTTCCGCAGGCCACGGGACCCTTCCCGCCACAGGACCACCCCGTCGGAGTCTGCGATCACCACGATGAAATTCGCGTCCTCCGCCACCTGAGTCAACGTGCTGCGAAGCTCCGGAAGAACCGCACGCAGGGCGGTACGCGTCCGCCGGGCTTCGACCTCGGCGCAGTCGGCCAGCACCACGTCCTCACAACTGTCGGGACTCACCCCGTCCGCTTGTAGCCGCGACCACGACCTGCCGACGATCTCGCGCGGCTGCGCCGGTGGTCGCCGACCCGACAGCACCGCGTCGTGAACTTGACTCAACAACCGTGCGTGCCGGGGAAGATCCACCCCCGAGCCGACAGCGGGAAGGCGGTGCCGAACCGAACCGGTAGTACTCACACCTCCGAGCCTACCGGGAATGTGAGCGCCGAACCATGGCCGGGCTCGGCACATTTTCATTGGGAGAGAACGCAATCGGTTCAAAACTCGTCACAATGCAATCGGCTGCAACCCTTGAACAGTCACGGCAGACGATGCTTGGCTCCCCTGTGAGGACGATCACATCGGAGAGGAGCTAGGAATGAGCATCGAGGGCAAAGTCGCGTTGATCACCGGCGCGGGCCAGGGCATCGGACGCGCGATCGCGTTGCGGCTGGCGTCGGACGGCGCCGACCTCTCGCTCGTCGACGTCAACGCCGACCGGATCAACGCGGTGGCCGACGAGGTCCGGGCGGCGGGTTCGAAGGCCATCTCGTTGGTCGCCGACGTGACGGACCGCGATCAGGTCCGGTCCGCCGTCGACCGAACCGAGCGTGAACTGGGCGGCTTCGACATCATCGTGAACAACGCGGGCATCGCCCAGGTCGACCCGATCGCCGACGCGACACCGGAGGACGTGTCGCGGATCCTGGCCGTCAACGTCGAAGGTGTGCTGTGGGGCATCCAGGCCGGGGCGGCCAAGTTCCGGGCGCGGGGGCACGGCGGCAAGATCATCAACGCGTCGTCGATCGCCGGCCACGAGGGATTCGCGATGCTCGGCGTGTACTCGGCGACGAAGTTCGCGGTCCGCGCACTCACCCAGGCCGCGGCGAAGGAGTACGCATCCGACGGCATTACCGTCAACGCCTACTGCCCCGGTGTCGTCGGCACCGACATGTGGATCACCATCGACGAGCGCTTCTCGGCCCTCACCGGCGCGCCGAAGGGTGCGACGTTCGAGAAGTTCGTCGGCGGCATCGCCCTCGGCCGTGCACAGACACCCGAGGACGTCGCGGCGTACGTGTCGTATCTGGCCGGACCGGACTCCGACTACATGACCGGGCAGGCCGGACTGATCGACGGCGGCCTCGTGTACCGGTAGGCAGGGCGTTCCAGGCCAAGGCTGGGCGGTGGTGGTTTCGCGGGGGCAGTCGCGGGTAGACGAGGTGGTGACGCGTCAGTGAGTTCGGGATGAAAGGGGGCAGCGATGAACGTCGGCGACCTCGTCGAACGCACCGCCCGGTTACGAGCCGATCTACAAACCCTCGAACACCGGATCAAGGAGTTGACCGACGAGTTCGACCTTCTCCACAGCACAGCCGACGGCGCTTCGCGTGAAGGCGTGATCGACAGCCTCAGCGACGCCCGGCTGGACCTGAGCACCGCGGACAGGCACCTCGAGACCGCGGTGCGAAACGCCGAGAAGCTGTCGATGGCCTGAACCCCGGCACCCCGCGAGCATCTGCTCGCGGGGTGCCGGGTCAGGTGACGGTTGGCCGGCCCGAAGCCGACCAACCACCGTGATCAGTCGAGGTCGAACCGGTCGAGGTTCATCACCTTGTCCCACGCGGAAACGAAGTCCTGCACGAACTTCTGCTGCGCGTCGTCGGTCGCGTAGACCTCGGCGAGGGAACGCAGTTGCGAGTTCGAACCGAACACGAGATCGACGGCTGTGGCTGTCCACCTGGCGTCGCCCGTGACGCGGTCGCTGCCCTCGTAGACGTTCTCGGCGGAGGCTGCTCCCTTCCACACCGTCCCCATGTCGAGGAGGTTGACGAAGAAGTCGTTCGTCAGCACCTCGGGCCGGTCGGTGAAGACGCCGTGCGCCGTCTGCCCGAAGTTGGCGTTCAGCGCACGGAGGCCGCCGATCAGGACCGTCAACTCCGGGGCGGTCAGGTTCAGCATGTAGGCCCGCTCGACCAGAAGTGCCTCGGCAGGCAACTTCTCTCCCGGCCGGAGGTAGTTGCGGAACCCGTCGGCCCTCGGTTCGAGCACCGCGAACGACTCGACGTCGGTCTGCTCCTGCGACGCGTCGGTGCGCCCCGGCGTGAACGGAACCGTAATGTCCTGGCCGGCGTCCTTCGCCGCCTTCTCGACCGCCGCGGCACCGGCCAGAACGATCAGATCCGCGAGCGAGACCTTCACACCTCCGGACTGCGACGAGTTGAAGTCCTGCTGGATCTGTTCGAGCGTCTGCAGAACCTTGGACAGCTCGGCCGGGCTGTTGATCTCCCAATCCTTCTGCGGCGCAAGGCGGATCCGCGCCCCGTTGGCGCCGCCCCGCATGTCGGTGCCACGGAACGTGGCTGCCGACGCCCAGGCGGTGGACACCAGCTGGGAGATGGACAGCCCCGAGTCGAGGATCTTGCCCTTCAGGGCGGCGATCTCGCTGTCCCCGATCAACTGGTGATCGACGGCGGGGACCGGGTCCTGCCACAGCTGCGCCTCCGGGACCCACGGGCCGAGGTAGCGCGTGACCGGTCCCATGTCGCGGTGCAGCAGCTTGTACCACGCCTTGGCGAACGCGTCGGCGAACTCCTCCGGGTGGTCGAGCCAGCGCCGGGTGATCTTCTCGTAGGCCGGGTCGATGCGCAGCGAGAGGTCCGTGGTCAGCATCGTGGGGGCGCGGCCGGCCGACGAATCGAAGGGGTCGGGAATCGTGCCCGCGCCCGCGCCGTCCTTCGCGGTCCACTGCCAGGCACCGGCGGGGCTCTTGGTCAGCTCCCACTCGTAGCCGTACAGGACCTCGAGGAAGCTGTTGTCCCACTTCGTCGGTGTAGGAGTCCACACGACCTCGAGACCGCTGGTGATCGCGTCCTTGCCGACGCCGGTGCCGTAGGCACTCTTCCAGCCCAGGCCCTGCTGCTCGATCGGGGCGGCTTCCGGCTCCGGACCGACCAGGTCGGCGTCGCCTGCACCGTGGGTCTTGCCGAACGTGTGGCCGCCGGCGATCAGCGCGGCGGTCTCCTCGTCGTTCATCGCCATGCGGGCGAACGTCTCCCGGATGTCGCGGGCGGCGGCGAGGGGATCGGGCTGGCCGTTGGGCCCCTCCGGGTTCACGTAGATGAGACCCATCTGCACGGCCCCGAGCGGACCCGAGAGGTCACGATCACCGCTGTAGCGTTCGTCGCCCAGCCAGGTGTCCTCGGGACCCCAGTAGATCTCCTCGGGCTCCCAGATGTCGTCGCGTCCGAATCCGAACCCGAAGGTCTTGAATCCCATCGACTCCAGGGCGCAGTTGCCGGCGAAGACGAGGAGGTCGGACCACGAGATCTGCTTGCCGTACTTCTGTTTCACGGGCCAGAGCAACCGGCGGGCCTTGTCGAGGCTCGCGTTGTCGGGCCAGCTGTTGAGGGGCGCGAAACGCTGGGCGCCCTGACCGCCGCCGCCGCGGCCGTCGGCGATGCGGTACGTGCCTGCGGCGTGCCAGCTCATCCGGATGAAGAGGCCGCCGTAGTGGCCGAAGTCGGCAGGCCACCAGTCCTGCGAATCCGTCATCAGATCGATGACGTCGCGCTTGAGTGCTTCGACGTCGAGCTTCGCAAACTCCGCTGCGTAGTCGAAGTTCTCACCCATCGGGTTGGACTTGGACGAATGGGCGTGCAGGACCGACAACTCCGGCTGGTTCGGCCACCAGTCGCGGTTCGTCCTCGGGCGGTGCGCCGTCGGAGTGGGGGACGGGATTGCGGGGTTTTCACTTTCACTGGTGCTCTGAGTGTTTCCCTCGTGAGCGACCGGGCAGCTATCGGACACAACATTCCTTCCGGGAGAGACCAATTTGGGCTGTTGGTCAGGGTTTCGATCGAGAAGTCTGTGTTGTCGAGCAGTCGGGGCACAGACCCCAGTAGATGACCTCGGCCTCCTCGACGAGGAAACCGTTGTCGTCGGACGCGGTCAGGCAGGGCGCCTCGCCGACGGCGCAGTCGACGTCCGCAATGGCCCCACACGACCGGCAGATCACGTGGTGGTGATTGTCTCCGACCCGCGACTCGTAACGAGCCACGGAGCCGGCCGGCTGTATCCGGCGCACCAATCCCACCGCGGTCACTGCGTGCAGCACGTCGTACACGGCCTGCCGGGACACCCCGTCCAGAACCGTCCGCACCGCTCCGAAAATCGTCTCCGTATCGGCGTGCGGACGTGCGTGCACCGCCTCCAACACCGCGACCCGCGGGCGGGTCACGCGAAGCTCAGCCCCGCGCAGTAACGCTGCGTAATCCGGCATCGACGGCACCCACTCACTATGGACTACTTTTCTGGACTCAGTAAAGAGTTTGCGGAAACAATTTGCCGTGACTTCCATTTACATACAAAAGATCGTCGGTGGCCGGAGAGTGCACCGACAGCCCGTCGAGGAAGCTCGAAGGCGATCACTCCCGTGCATCGACTGTGCCTGCGCGCGACTGTCCACTCGCGACGCTTCGATGCGGAACGGCCACAACGTGACTGGCGGGGTCGACCCCTCAGTACCAGTACTTACGTCCGCCCACCTTGCGGCCCAGCAACCCGAGGAGCAGGAGGAGAAGGCCGACGGCGCCGACTATGAGGCCCGCGATCCACAAGGACGAGATCTTGACGACCAAGCCGACGACGATGAGCACCACACCGATTGCGATCATGGCCAATTCCTCTGTGAGAGTGGCTCGGGCTTTTATGCGCATCCTAGGCGCAGGAATCCGTCGGCGTCAGGGAACCGCAGCGGCTGATCACCCCGCCGGCCCTCGGTCCGGACCGGTGTCGCCCGGCGAGACGATGCCGTGATCGAACGCGTACACGATGGCGGCCGCGCGATCGCGGAGATCGAGTTTGAGGAAGATGTGCCCGACGTGACTCTTCACGGTCACACCCGAGATGCCCAGCTCACGACCGATCTCGCCGTTGCTGTGGCCGCGCCCGATCAGCGCGAGCACGTCGAGTTCCCGCGCGGTCAACTCGGTGAGGCGGTTGCCGTCCCCGTCGGACGACGGCGCGACGGTGCGGTACGTGGCGAGAACCCGTCCGGTCACGGCCGGGTCGAGGCAGGCGCCGCCCTCGGCGACGGTGCGCACGGCGCGAATCAGATCCTCGGCCGGCGAATCCTTCAGGATGAACCCCGCCGCACCCGCGCGGAGCGATCCGGACAGCAGATCGTCGTCGTCGAACGTGGTGAGCACCAGCACCGGCGGCGGCTGCGCGGCCGACCGGAGGTCGCGGGTGGCCCGGATGCCGTCGACCTTCTTCATCCGCAGGTCCATGAGCACGACGTCCGGGGTGTGCTCCGCGACCGCGTCCGGCACCTCCGAGCCGTCGGCGCATTCGCCGACGATCACGAAGCCGTCCTTGCGCCGAAGGATCCGGCGCAGCCCCGACCGCACCAGTTCCTGGTCGTCGACCAGCAGCACCCTGATCTCCGGGCCCGTCACGACAGTCCCGGAATGTGACGGAGGATCGCCGGCCGGCACGAGTCGCGGGGCAGCGGGACCGCGGCGCGCACCGACCACCGCCTGCCGTCCGGGCCGGCGCGGAGCGTGCCACCGAGCAACGCGGCGCGCTCGCGCATACCCCGCAGCCCGGAACCGCGCGAGCTGTCCGGTGCCGACACCCGGCCCCGGATCGGGTTGCGAATCTCCAGGGACACACGTTCCGGCTCGATCGTGAGCCGCACGTCGGCGCCGACGCCGGGCGCATGTTTGGCGACGTTCGCCAGTGACTCCTGCGTGATGCGGTACAGGCCGAGACCGACTGTCCCGGTCACCGCGGAGAGGTCTCCGTGCAGGTCGAAGTCCACCGGGAGGCCCGCGCGGCGGAAGTCGTCGATCAGATCGGGAAGATCCGCGACCCCGGGTTCCGGGCGGGTACCCGCCGGGCCCGCGTCGAGCAACCCGACGGTGCGGCGGATGTCGGCCATCGCCTGCCGCCCGAGCCGCTCGGCGTCGGAGAGCGCATCCACGGCGTCGTCGATGTCGCGGTCCAGCTCGAGCGCGCGGCGGGCCGCGGTCAGATGCAGCAGCGTGATGCTCAGCGAGTGGGCGATGACATCGTGCACCTCGCGGGCGATCCGCTGGCGCTCTCGGGTGGCGGCCTGCTCCGACTGGATCGCCTTCGACGCGCGCTCCTGATGCAGGAGACGCAACTGGGTGAGCATCAGATACCCGAACGCCCACCCCAGCACGACGCCGGCGAGGGCGTAGGGCGCGCCGTCGAGTCGCCCCGCCACGGCGAACACCGACAGGACCGCCATCGAGCTGAACAGGGTGGCGAGACCGACCCCCAGCGACGCCGTTGCCGCGACCTCGCCGGTCAGGATCACCAGGATGAGCGGCGAGAAGTCGAACGCGGTGTCGGGTTGCTGCAGGAGCAACAGAGTGGCCGCCGCGATGACGACGACGGCCAGGTACGGCCGGGGAAGCACCCACCCCGGCGGCACGAAGCCGTCGCGTTGCGCGACAGCGGCACCGGCGATGGCGGCGATGTGCGCGAACACCGGCACGGCGAAACCGCCTCCGCGGATCCGTAGCGTTGCGGGCTTGACGTCCTCTCGGCCGTGAACGACCGAGATTCCCCCCGGGACTCGCGCCCCGAGGTTCCTGTTTCACCGACAGTCGCCACCCCGCACGTTATGTGCGAGGTGGTCTCACACCATCTCCGCAGGCTGTCACCGTCAGTCCGACGGCCAAAATATTCTTCGCCGCATTCACATCCCGGTCGTGGACGGCGCCACATGGGCATGTCCACTCCCGTACGTCCAGCGGCATCGTCGAGGCGACCGCCCCGCACACCGAGCAGGTCTTCGACGACGGACAGAACCGGTCGACCGCCACCAGCCGGCGCCCGTACCAGTCGGCCTTGTACTCGAGCATCGACCGGAACTCGGACCACCCCGCATCCGAGATCGCCCGAGACAACGACCGATTCTTGACCATATTCCGCACACTCAGATCCTCGACGGCGACCACTTGGTTTTCGCGCACCAGCCGAGTGGAGAGTGTGTGCAGATAATCGCGCCGCCGATCGGCGATCCGGCCATGAATCTTCGCGACCTTCAATCGGGCCTTGGCCCGGTTCCGGGACCCCTTCTCCTTCCTGGCCAGCACATGCCTTCGCCAACCGCGCACGATCCCTGCGCTCATGGCGCGGGTTGGTGATCTTCTCCCCCGTCGACAGCGTGTACAGGCTGGTGATCCCGGCGTCGAGCCCGACCACCCGATCGACCGGCTCGAGCTCGGAAATCGTGTCCTCGACGAGGATCGAAATATTGTACTGCCCGCGAGCATTACGCGACACCGTCACCTGCGACGGTGTCACCCCCTCCGGTAGCGGCCTCGACCACCGAATATCCAGCGGTTCGGACTGCTTGGCCAACCGGATCTGCCCACCCCGGTAGGTGAAGCAGTTCGAGAAGTAGGTCGCCGACTCCTTCGACCGCCCCTTCCTCTTGAATTGCGGGTAGCCGGCCTGCTTGCGCCAGAACCTCTCGAACGCGCCCTGCAACTGCCGCAGCGACTCCTGCAACGGCCCCTTCGACGGCTCCGCCAACCACTCCGTCTCAGCATCCCGCTTCCACCCGGTGAGCATCGTCGAGGTGTCGCTATAGGTGACCCGCCGCTGCTCCTGCGACCACGCCCGCGACCGCTCGGCCAACGCCCGGTTGTAGACATACCGGGTACACCCGAACATTCGAGCAAGCTGTTCCGCCTGCACCGCAGTCGGATAGAAACGAAACTTGAACGCCCGCCTCACCACCCTCCCCACCATGACCCAGACACTAGCCACACAGTCCGACACAAACAGATCGGCTCACCCGGACCTGAAGGACCGGGTATATGCCGAAAGACTCACGGATCAACGGAACCACGGAGGTGGCCGAGATGTCGTGGAACGATTTCCGTGCACGCCGGGCGGTACTGGAAGAGGTCCTGGCGCGGGCGCACGTCGACCCCGCAGTGGCGCTGCGGTTCGACGAAGTGCCCGGCGCGATCCAGCTTTTCGGCTCGGCGGACAACATCCTGCTCGCCCTGCAGCACCGGTGGAGCAACCATCTCGCCGCCCGCCTCGACCAGGCCGTCGAGGACGGCACACCCGTGAACGCGGCGTGGCGTGCACTGGCGAGTGAGCAGCCGGCATTGCGCGCGCTGCTCGACGCCGCGGCCGCCTCGTCCGTGCCGTTGCGCGGCTCCCAACGCGACGAGCAACGGATGATCGAGGCCCACACCACGGGACGTGTGTCCGGCCACCGGAGCGACCGGCGGACAACCGTGCTGAGCGGCGGGTCGTCACGGTGACGAGGTGGGCTGCTCCGACTCGGAGGGCGAAGATGAGGGCAACGCGGGGTCGTCGAGGTCCGGAGCCGGTTCGCTCGGCGCGTCCGTGAGGGGCGGCTCGACAGGCGACGTCGTCGGGTCGGGTCCGACGGTGGGCGCCGGCGTGGACTCGGTGGGCGCCGGAGTGGACTCGGTGGGATCCGGCGGAGTCGAGGTCGCCACCGGAGCGCTCGTGGGCGCGAACACCACCGGTGTCACCGCGGAGATTCGTGGCGCAGATGTGGATGCCGTTGGGAGAGGCTCGGCTTCGACGGTGAATTCGACGCTCGGTTCGATCAGCGGAGGATGCGCGTGAATCGATACCAGCCGGGGAACCCACGATCTCGACCCGGCTGGGGTAACTGCCACAGCCGGCGCGGCCTGGGGAACCGCCACCGCGGACACGGCCGGGCTCGAGGCTGTGGTTCTCGCGGCCGGGATTCGCGGCGGCCCTGGTTGTTCGATCAACTCGAACGCGTGTGCGGTGACGGACGAACCCGCCCCCGGCTCCCGTATCGAGGTCATGTCGCGGGCAAGCCACGGGACGGCGATCATCGCCGCGGCGGCGGTCGCGGCTGCGGTAACGCGCAGGGCCCGTCGTCCAACCGACGCCGGATGCGCGGATGCTGTTGCTGCAGTACCGGACCTGGTTGCCGCCGCGAGAACGGCTGCCCCACAGGCCGATGCGTGGCCGGGCGCCGGCTCGCACACCACCGGCGCGCCCAGCGCCCCGGACAGCACTTCCTCGACGACGGGATCGGTCGCCGCGGCACCGGTCACGATGACTACGTCGAGATCGGTGACGTTCACGCGAGCGACACGAAGACAGTCCGCGACGAGTTCGAGACTCCCCGAGACCGTGTCGTCGATCGAGTCCTCCCCCACCCCGGCGAGGTGACGCCCGCGGAACTCCGTCGAACGGAGTGGCCGCCCCACTATCGGATCGGAACCGCTCGCGGCACCGAACGCCACGACAGTGAGGTCGAGATTGTCGGCGCCGAACTCGCAGACGAGCGCGAGTCCCTCGCCGAGCGGACCGTGTTCGGACTCGAGCCAGGCGACGGCGGCGACGGGCGAGGCGACCAGACCCACCCTGCCGAGACCCGCACGATCGAGCGCTTCCCGTTGTGCGTTCACGACCCGGGGCAGGTGAACGGCCGGGTGGGCGAGCACGATCGGCGGGTCGTCCGGCTGGTCGGCTTCCACGATCAGGCAGTGCGCGGCGGCGGCGACCAGATCCTGTCCGGAGTAGCGGAGACCGTCGCCCGTGACGACGGCCTCTCCGATCCGATCCGCGAAGCCCGCCACCACACCCGTGTCGCCCGGTTGGTCGCCCAACCGCACGGTCGACGACGGGCCGAACGTCAGCGTGGAACGGCGGGTCAGCACGTCGTCGACGCCGACCGCACCGGCAACCGCTGCGACGGCGCACGCCGTTCCGACGCTCAGCCCGAGTCCGTGGGTATTGGTGTCGTCCATGTCAGTTGGCCGCGCGCAGGCGGCCGAAGACGCCATCCGTCTCGTCCGCGGGACCGGCCGTGAAGTAGAGCGAACTGCTGTCGCCGAGGCTCTCCCCATTGCCGAACAACAGTCCCCACAGGCCCTCCACGGCGAGGACGGCACCGGACTCGTCACGTACGTAGTCGATGAAGGCGCCGGTCTCGTCGTCGAATGCGGCGATCCGGCCCGCACCCCCGAAATTGCCGACGAGGATCGCGCCGGCGAGCGCACCGAAATCGGCGGGTGCGACAGCGATACCCCACGGGGCGTTGAGGCGGCCCTGGTCGTCGAGGACACGGACCAGATTGCCCGCGGCGTCGAACTCGGCGACCTTGCCGCGGTCGGGGCGGTCGCCGCTCGCGGTCTCCTGTTCGGCGTCGAGTGAGTCCTCCTCGCCCGCGTCGAATCCCGTGCCGTTCTCGGCAGCCTTGGTCGTCGCATACGTGACGAAGACCCGGTCACCGGCCGTGACGATGTTGAACGGGGCCGGATCGCCGGGGCGGGTGTGCTTGCCACCGTTCGGGTCGGCGGGGTCGAGCGGGTCTCCGGTCGCGAACGGATTGGCGAAACCGTGCGTGGCGACGGGCTGCCAGGTCTTGTCGAACTGCCGGATCTGCGGCTCCGCACCGAAATCGGCGGCCCACAAAGTGTCGTCTCGGCCGGGTGCGAGTGCCAGCCCGAAGAAGCTCATCCCCGCGGACTCACCGTTGAACATCTCCTTCGCGGGGCCGTCGTGCCGGACGATACGTCCGTCGGCCCCCTGCTCGGTCCAACCGGAGATGCGGCCGGAATCGGTGGCGAAGAGGAATCGGGACGACCCACCGAGCATCTCCTGTCGCCCGTCCACCATCACGGGTTGCCCGGCGACGGCGAAGCTGTCGGAGGTCAGGGGTGCGGGGTTGAACACGACACCGGTGGTCTTTCCGAGGCCGGCCTCGGAGGTGTCCGCATCCGCGCCGGGCACACTGACCTCGTGCAGCGCGTCCTGGTGCAGTGTGCGCAGTGCGGGGTCGGGCGACGCCGTCACGTCGCCGACGAACTCGAAGGAGTTTCCGCCCGCTCCGACCCAGAAGTGGCCGCCTTCGCCCTGCGGGCGGATGGCCACGCCCCATGCGTTCACCATTGCGGGAACGGTGGTCGCGGCGGCGGCGTCGGCACTGCTCGCGACGAGAGCGGTTCGAGCGTAACGGTTGCCGGGAAGATCCTGGAGTGCGTGCGATGACGCGGCCGGTGCACATCCGGTCGCCGACGCCGCCGCCGTGACGAGCAGCGCGGCCCACGACAGCGTCGTGCGGGTGTTCTTCATCGATCTATGCCTCTCTCAGGGGTACGGGAAGATCAGTGCTCGGCGTTCCAGAAGCCGATCCACACGGCACCCCACCAGCACAGCTGGGAGATGAGTGCGGTCGCCGCGCCCCACAGCGTCAGCCGGGTCGGAAGATGCGTCGCATCGCTGTGCGCGATCCGCCTGCCCAGTATCAGCGCCTGAAGTCCGTTGACGGTCAGGAGTAACACGAGGACCAGCTTGGTCCGGGTGAGCGTGGAGGCCAGATTGGGTTCGAGGAGTGCGCCGCTGGCCACGAGGCCGGCGAGGCCGGCCCAGATGGGCAGGTGTAGGCGTTCCGCGCCGCGGATGGCCTCGGCGAGGGTCGACCGGCCGGAGATCCACAGCAGCACCAGGTAGTCCGCGATGAGGACACCCCCGAAGCCGAGCACCAGCGACGCGAGGTGCACGAAGAGGGCCGCGGTGTGCAGCACGGGATCCACCCGGACGTGCACGGAGATCCACAGGACCCCGGCGAGCGCCAGTGCGGCCAGGAGCGCGGCGGCGAGCACGATGAACCAAGAATCATGAAGTGCAAGTGGGCGTTCCGGCTCTCCCGGCGGAACGGGCAGCACACGCTTCCGGCCGTTGCGTGGCGGCCTGCCTGCGTGGACCGGACCCCACGACACGGCGTCGGCACGAACCTGTCGTGGCGCGAGGGGCGTGACGGGGGAGATCAGAGTAGGTGGCCCGACCTCGGGTTCGGGGCGCGTCACGGGACGCTCCGGACGACGACGGGCGCGTGCTCGGGCGTACGGGTACAGCAGGGATGCATGGGCGAACCGGTCCTGAGTGAGAAGTGCGCGAACGGAGTCCACACAAGTCGACGGGTGCGTGTCGGCGCGCGCTGTCCCGGACGCCAGTCTGCGGAGCCTGTCAGCTCCTGAAGCCGGTGCCGTTCGAGAGGAGGCGGCATGCTTGCGTGGTCACGAACGGTCCCCTCTCGAATCTGCTCACAGCTTACTCACAGGATATAGCTAAGCCTGCCCTTTGTTTGCGGGCTGCTCAAGTAAAAATGTTTGGCGCCCCTAAGTCAATCTATGTGTCGGCAATCACACACCGGCGGAATCCTCACAATCGGCGTGATCCGAGTGTGCGCAGGGAGTTGCCGCCGTCGGCTGGGGATCGAGAGCCCGCTCCAGGCCGGCGCAGCCTTCGCCTTCTCCGGAATGGTTGCCCGACTATTTGTTTCACATGCGCATTATCGGCGAGATGACCGGACCCGATCTCGGCGAAGTGGCGGTCCTGTTGGTCGAATGCGGTGAGGGTGCCGGATTCGGCCGCGACATAGAGACGGTGGGCGCCCTGGTCGTAGGCGAGCACGTCGGGGCCAGCGCCGACGGATTCGTTGTGGTCCACACCGCACCGCGTGTCGGGTCGTATGCGATCCCGTCCGGATCGCGACCGGTCGGGCCGCGGGCGAGGTCGGTGCCGGTGTCCGTCGAACCGGGACCCGTTGCCGGGCAGAGCGATTTACCCTACCGGGTGCAGCGGCAACGGCCCGGTGTCAGCGGAGTGTCCAGACGCTAGCCGTGCGCGAAGGCCGCCTCGAACGCGTCGAGCGCGTCGTCCGGATCGTTCTTCGCCCAGCCTTCGAGTCCGACGACGCCGGTATAGCCGATGTCTCGAAGGGCGGCGGCGATCGCCGGGTAGTGGATTTCGCCGGTTCCGGGTTCACAGCGTCCGGGGACGTCGGCGACCTGGATCTCACCGATGTAGGGCAGCGCTTTCCGGACGAGTTCGATGAGGTTTCCCTCGCCGATCTGGGCGTGATACAGATCGAGATTCATCCGCAGATGAGGGCTGTCGACCGCCCGGACGAGAGCGAGGGTGTCGGCTGCGGTCGCGAACGGGGTGCCGGGATGGTCGACGGCGAGGTTGAGGTTCTCGAGGGTGAACACGCGCCCCGCCTGTTCACCGAGTTCGGCGACCTTCCGCAGGGTGTCGGCGGCAGTGAGCCACATTGCGGGCGTGACCGTTTCGACGGGACGAACGGGCAGACCCCGGTTGTCGAGTCCGGTTCCGTGCAGGTTCAACCTCGGGCAGTCGAGCCGTTTCGCGACGTCGAGGGATTGGCGTGCGGTGGTGAGCAGCGCCTCGATGCTGTCGGGCTCGGTGAGGTTACCCTCCAGATAGCCCGTCATCGAGGAGAATTCGGCGCCGCTCGCGACGAGCGCGTCGACGTTCTTGGTGGACCAGTCCCAGATCTCCACCTGGAGTCCGCGTTCGGCGATGCGCTGGACACGGTCCGCGAACGGCAGGTCGAGGTAGAGCATTTCGGCGCTGGCGGCGAGCGTGTACGTCATCGGGGTCACCGGTCCAGATCGACGGCGGCGCCGGTCTCGACGCTGCGGATCGCGGCGAGTGCGATCGACAGCGCGGTGCGGGCATCCTCGCCCGTGACCACGGCCGGTGTGTGGGCGCGGATCGCGCCGACGAAGGCGGTCAGTTCGCCCACGTAGGCGGTGTGGAGCAGGTCGGTGTCGCGGCGCGCGGTGTCGGTGTGTTGCCCGTCGGGGCCGTAGTAGGTCATGTCGGTGCTGAGCCCGCTGCCCGCGGTGACCATGCCGCCGGAGCCGAACACCTCGGCGCGCACGTCGTATCCGTACAACGCGCTGAAACTCGCCTCCGCCGTCGCGATGGCGCCGTTGTCGAATTGCACGGTGACGACCGCGGTGTCGAGGTGGCCCGTGCTCTTGGCGTCCGGTCGCACCAGGGCGTCGGCGATCGCGTGCACCCGCACCGGTCGCGCACCCGGGTTGAGGAAGCACAGGGTGTCGAAGTCGTGAATGAGCGTTTCGAGGAAGATGGTCCACTGCGGGATGCGCGCCGGATCGGCGGTGAACGGGCCGGGGTCGCGGGTCAGCGAACGCAGCAGATGCGGAGTGCCGACCTTCTGCGCGTCGATCGCCGCGCGGGCGGCGGCGAACCCGGGAGCGAACCGGCGATTGAACCCGACCTGCAGGACGATGCCTGCGTCCGTGGCCGCCGCGATGGCGCGGTCGGCGTCCTCGAGGGTGACCGCCATCGGCTTCTCGACGAACACATGTTTGCCGGCCGCCGCGGCCGCGACCACCAGGTCCGTGTGACTCCGCGCGGGGGCGGTGATCAGCACCGCATCGACCTCGTCGCTGGTGAGGACGTCGTCCACGGACGTGGTGGCGAACGGTGCGCCCAGCGCCGCGGCGAGACGTTGCGCGGACTCGCCGACCGGGTCGCTGACCGCGACGAGCGAAGCCCCGGGGACCAGGCGGGCCACGATCTCCGCGTGATTCGAGCCGATGCGTCCGGCGCCGATCGTCGCGATGCGGACCGGATGGGAAGCGGCCGTCGTCGAGCGGACGGGTGCGGCTTCGGTGAGTGACATGAATGCGCTCCAGTGCGGTGAAGGGTGGAGGTAGAGGCGAACTAGTACGTTCTAGTTCTAGACCGTAGAACTCGTGAGATCATTGGTCAAGAGCGGCCCCGATCGCGGGCCCGGGAGACAGGAGTCGTGCACGTGGCCGAACCGGTGGCGGGATCGACCGGTGGCGCCCGTCCGACGATGGGCGACGTCGCGCGAGCGGCAGGAGTCTCCACGGCGCTCGTCTCGATCGTGATGCGCGGGGTCCCCGGCGCCAGCGAGGCGACCCGTCAGCGGGTGCTCGAGATCGCCGACGGGATGGGCTACGTGCCGGACCGTCGCGCACAGAAACTGCGCCAGGCCAGTTCCCGGCTCCTCGGCGTCGTGTTCGAACTGCAGCAACCGTTCCACGGCGACCTCGTCGAACAGATCTACGCGGCGGCCACCCGCCGGGGTTACGACGTGATGCTCAGCGCGGTCGCCCCGAGTCGCGCCGAGCAGGTCGCGGTCCAGGCGCTGATGCGGGAACGCTGCGAGGCCGCGATCCTCCTCGGCTCGCGGTTCGACACCGACGAACTCGGCGCGCTGGCCGACCGCCTGCCCGCCCTCGTCGTGGCGCGCGCCAGCGGACTGCCCGGGGTCGGCGCCGTGCGGGGCGACGACGTCGCAGGCATCACCCTGGCCGTCGACCACCTCACCGAACTCGGGCACCGGAACATCGCCCACATCGACGGCGCCGACGCCCCCGGCGGCGCCGACCGGCGGGCCGGCTTCCTGGCCGCGATGGACCGGCACGGACTGTCGGATTCGGCCACGGTCGTGGCCGGTGGTCCGACGGAAACCGAAGGCGCACAGGGCATGCACGAGCTTCTCGCGTTGCCCACTCCCCCGACCGCGGTCGTCGCGTTCAACGACCGGTGCGCCACCGGCGTACTCGACCTACTGGTCCGCCGCGGCCGGGACGTGCCCGCGGACATCTCCGTCGTCGGCTACGACGACTCCCGCCTGGCGAGGATTCCGCACGTGCAGATGACGACGATCTCGCAGGACGCCACACACATGGCCGACGCCGCCGTCGACGCGGCGCTGGCTCAGATCGCCGGGGGCGCGGCCGTCGACCTCGTGCTCGCCCCGCACCTGGTCCGGCGCGCGACCACCGGCCCTGTCGCACAACACGACTAGCTCCGGCCGGCGAGGAGGGCGTGCACGAAACCGCGGGTGCTCGCTGTCTGGGGACGGCCGGCGACCTGGACGAGCGAGATGGTGCGTTCGACTCTCGGCCGCAGGGGTATGTGGACGAGACCGGCGAACGAGATCATGGGAAGCACGAGTGCGGGAACCGCGGTGACACCGAGCCCGGCGGCCGCCAAACCCGCTACCGCGCCGATGTTCTGCGCTTGCATGACGGGTCCGAGTTCGATGCGAGCGTCCTCGACGGCCCGGCGCACGGGCGCCGCGATACTGCTCTCGGGGCCGAACGCGATGAACGGCTGCCCGGCGAGATCCGACCACTGCAGCACCGGCCGTTCGGCGAACGGGTGCGTCGGCGGGACCGCACAATAGAAGGAGTCGCTCGTCAGGACGTCCTGTTGCAGGCCGGGCAGAATCCCCGAGGTGGTGACCAGGGCGAGGTCGACCGTCCCCGAGTACACGGCGTCGAGGACCTCCTGACGCAGCCCGTCGCGGATCTGGAGCCGCACGTGAGGGTGCCGCTCGCGGAAGTCCACCACGTACGGGGGAAGGAACGTGGCCGCGAGCGAGGGCAGGCACGCCACCGTCACGATTCCGCGGTCACCGGTGACGAATCGTTCGATCTGTGTGAGCCCGTCGTCGAAGTCGTGGAGCATCCGCCGGGCGTGCTCGATGATCTCGTGCCCGTGCGTGGTCAGTTCGACGCGGCGGGTGGTGCGCTCGAACAGCGTGACGTCGAGTCTGCGCTCGGCCTCGGCGACCGAGCGGCTCAGGGAGGACTGGGACACGCCGAGGGCGTGAGCAGCCGAGGTGAAGCTCTCGTAGTCGGCGATCGCGACGATGCTCCTCAGGTGCGAGATCCCCAGATTGATGCTCATGTGCATCAGTATGGCCGCTATTCATGCGCCGAGGCGCTACGTTGCCCGTCCCATCTGCGCGACTCATTCATGAGCAAAAATCATGAATCAATCATGCATTGATATTTGACGCGCAATTGTGAGGCGCGCGACACTGGGACTCCGATTCGAAGGAGGTCACATGGTTGCCGCACTCGGGTTCGCCACGATCGCGTGTTTCCTGGCGCTGGCGTTCAGCCGCCGGGTCTCGGTGCTCGTCGCGCTGATCCTCGTTCCCATCGCGTTCGCGATCCTGGGAGGGTGGGCACCCGACCTCGGGGAGATGGTGGGCGACGGCCTCCTGAAGGTCGCGCCCGTCGCCATCATGATCGCCTTCGCGGTGCTGTACTTCAGCCTGATGGTCGACGTGGGACTGTTCGATCCGGCGATCCGCCGGATCGTCCGGTGGGCAGGCGGCAATCCCACCAAGATCGCCGTCGGCACCGCGGTGCTGACCCTGCTCGTCGCGCTCGACGGCGACGGAACCTCCACCTTCCTGATCACCATCTCGGCGCTGCTGCCCATCTACCAGCGGCTCGGGATGCGCCCGGTCGTCCTGACCGGCATCGTCTGCCTGGCCGCCGGTCTGATGAACATGATTCCGTGGGGCGGCCCGACCGTCCGCGCCATGGCCGCGCTCGACCTGACCAGCGCCGACATCTTCACGCCGGTCCTCCCCGCGATGGGCGTCGGGGTCCTGTGGGTCCTGTTCGCCGCGTACATGATCGGCCGCACGGAACGGAAACGGCTCGGTGTGTCCGAACTCGTGTCTCCCGGCGAGGGTGGTCCCGGCACCCCGCACGTCTCCGACCCGCCGATGCGTACCCGCCGCCACCGGGCGGTGATGGCATTCAACACGGTGCTCACCCTCGTCCTGATCGTGATCCTGCTGTTCCAACTCGTGCCGCTGGAGGTGGCGTTCGCCATCGCCTTCGCGCTCGCGCTCGCCGTCAATCGCCCGAAGTGGGCGGATCAGCAGGCCCTGTTCGCGAAGCACGGCGGCAACGTCACCATGGTGGTGGTGATGATCCTCGCGGCAGGTGTGCTCACGGGAATCCTCAACGGCACCGGCATGATCACCGCGATGGCGCAGACGTTCGTCTCCTGGATTCCGCAGTCCGCCGGGTCCCTGATCCCCGTCATCACCGCGGTCACGTCGATGCCGCTCAGCCTGGTCTTCACCCCGGACGCCTACTACTTCGGCGTCGTACCGGTGCTCGCGGAGACCACCGCCTCGTTCGGCGGCGACCCCGCCGAGATCGGCCGCGCCGCCATCCTCGGCCAGATGACCACCGGGTTCCCGCTCAGCCCGCTGACCGCCGCGACGTTCATCCTGATCGGACTGAGCAAGGTGGACCTCGGCAAGCACCAGCGGTTCATCTTCGGCTGGGCCTTCGGGACCACGATCGTGATGACCGTCGTAGCGCTGCTCACCGGTGCCCTCTCGCTGTAATCGTCCCCGACACCGCCGCATCCGTCGAACCAGCAAAGGACTTCGAAACCGTGACACCATCGAGCACCCGTGGCAGCACCGCGTGGAGCGTGCGACTCGGCGCGGGATCCGGGTTCTCCGGGGATCGCATCGACCCCGCCGAGAAACTCGCCCGGCACGCCGACCTCGACTACCTGATCTTCGAATGCCTCGGCGAACGCACCGTCGCCGCCGGAAACGCTCGCCGGCTGGAGAACCCGGACGAAGGTTACGATCCGCTGCTCGCCGCACGCATGCGCGCGGTGCTCCCGCACACCCTCGCGTCCGGGACCACGGTGATCACCAACGCCGGCGCCGCCAACCCGCTCGCCGCCGCGGAACTGGTCTCCGGCATCGCATCCCGGTCCGCCGACCGTCCGGTGCGCATCGCCGCGGTCACGGGCGACGCGGTGCTCGAGCAGGTGCTGCGCCACGACCCCGTCGTGTGGGAAACCGGGAAACGCCTGTCGGAGCACGAAGACGTGCTCGTCTCCGCGAACGCGTACATCGGTGCGGAGGCCGTGCTCCCCGCGCTCGAACTGGACGCCGACGTCGTCGTCACCGGCCGCCTGGCCGACCCGTCGCTCTACGTCGCCCCGCTCGCCCACCACTTCGGGTGGGACCTCGCCGATCACGAAACCATCGGCGCCGCAACTGCGATCGGGCATCTACTCGAGTGCGCCGGGCAACTCACGGGCGGGTACTACGCCGATCCGGTCACCAAACCGGTGAAGGGCATGGCCGATCTCGGCTTCCCGTTCGCCGACGTCCTCGCCGACGGATCGGCGACGTTCGGCAAGCTCGACGGATCGGGCGGCATCCTCACCGAACGAACCTGCGCCGAGCAACTCCTGTACGAGGTGGGTGATCCCACTTCGTACCTGACCCCCGATGTCACCGCGGACTTCGGCAACGTGTCGTTCGGCAGCGTCGGGCCCGACCGCGTCGCCATCACCGGTGCAACCGGACGCCCCCGCCCGCGGGAACTGAAGGTGACCCTCGGCTTCCGCGGCGGCTGGCTCGGCGAGGGGCAGATCAGCTACGCGGGACCCCGCGCCTACCCCCGCGCCCGGCTCGCCGCCGACATCGTCACCGAACGACTCGTCGACGTGCACGGTTTTAGCGAGGACGCCGTCTCCGTCGAATACATCGGCGCCGGTGCTTCTTTCCGCGGACTCGACACGGACGAGGATGCCCGCGAGGTTCGCGTGCGAGTGACGGCCCGGGCACGAACTCGCGAGGAAGCCGACCTCGTCGGCTGGGAGGTGGAAAGCCTGTACACCAACGGACCGGCAGGCGGCGGCGGTGCCCGGCGCTCCTCGACGGAGGTGCTCGCGATCCGCTCGTGCACCCTCCCCCGCGAACTCGTGCCCACCCGCGTCCATCTCACGGAGGTGTCGAAATGACCACGCCCGCCACCGTTCAGCGCATCGACGCACTCGCGGACGTCCGCGCCGGCGACAAGGGCGACACGCTCATCGTCGCCGTCCTGGCCCGGGACCGCGCCGCCTACGGCCTGCTCGAGCGGAGACTGACCGACGACGTCGTCGCCGCCCACTACGGTGAACTGATCACCGGACCGGCCCGGCGCACCTGCCAGCCCAATCTGCTGGCGATGGTGTTCGAACTGCCCGACGTCCTCGGCGGCGGCGTCACGGGTTCACCCGCGCTCGACGGGCACGGCAAGACGCTGAGCTACCACCTGCTGAGCCTCGAAATCCGAGACGTCTAACCGGGATTCGGGTTCCGCGAGTCGGCCAGGGTGGCGGCGAGTGCGGGACGATCGAGCTTGCCGCGCGGCGTGCGCGGCAGGCTGTCCACCACGAGGACCTGAACCGGCATGCTGGGGCTGGGGAGGGTCGCGCGCAGATGCCGCCAGATCTCGGCGGTGCTCGGGGCGTCGCCGTGCACGACGATCGCGGCGGCGGGCGCCTCCCCCATCCGCGCGTCGGGAACCCCGATGCACGCGGCCTCCGAGACCCCGGGCAGCGCGGTCAGCGCCGCTTCGACGGCCGCGGGTTCGACATTGAGTCCCGCCCGGATCACCGTGTCGCTGTCGCGGCCGAACAACTGCAGGCTGCTGCCCACCACCCGGCCGCGGTCGCCCACCGTCATCCACCCGTCGTCGGGGCCGTTCACCACACCGTCCTCGGTGAGGTACCCGTCGAACAGCATGTCGCTGCGCACGTGCACCAGGCCCTCGCGGATCTCGGCGTCGACGCCGTCGAACAGTTCGCCCGCCGAATGCTCGTCGGCGGCACCGAGACCCCGGTCGTAGGACACGAAACTCAGTTCGGAGGCTCCGTAGAAATGCACGAGCGACGCATTCGGCAGGACGCCCTGCAACGCCTCACGCCCCGTGCGCGGCCACCGGGCCGCCGAGGACAGCACCTCCCGGACGCTGTCGACGGTGCCGATCCCCGACCGCACGACGTCCCAGGCGATGGTCGGTACCGAGTACAGGTGGGTGGCCGCGTCGCCCAGCGACTGCGTGACCGGCCGCAGGTCCACGGTCGCGCCGCGGCTGAGTCCGTGGATCGCGCCGTACAGGAAATGCGTGTGGTCGAGGACCCCGGGCACCGACACGCGGTCGCCGCCGCCGATGTCGAACGTCGTGTCGGAGCGGTCGAGAGTCGTGGCCCACGATCGCTGGTTGCGCACGAACAACTTCGGTTCACCGGTGGTGCCGGAGGTGATGCCGACCAGCAGTTCGGCGCCGGGGTGTGCCCGGCCCGCGGTGCCGTCGGATTGCAGGGTGTCGGCCGTCTCGACGGTCCCGTCGAATCCCAGCCTCCGCAGCCGGCGGTGCTGGTGCGGCGCCGCGACGACGGCACCGGGTTTCGCGAGTTCGAGCACCCGCGTCAGCTGCGCGGGCAGCAGGTGCCGGTGCAGCAGGACGACGCTGACGCCCGCGTGCATCGCGGCCGTCACGACGACCAGCGACCCGACGTCCGAGGTCGGCAGCACGGCGACCCGGTCCATGCCGTCGAGCCCGGCCGCGGTCCGAGCGACGCGCGACCAGAACCGGCCGTAGTCGACGGTCTCGCGGGCGGAGACGATCGCTACCGCCCCCGGGTTCTCGGCGGCGCGTCGGGCGATGCGTTCAGCGGGCAGCAGCTCAGTCATCGTCCACTCCCCGTGCGACGAGGGCCTCGCCCATCGCATCCGCGGTCCGGAGGGCACGCACCAGAACCGGTGTGGCCAGCGCTGTCATCGACCATTGCAATCCTCGCGCCTTCCGCGCCTGCGCCACCTCCTGCACGATCCCGGTGAGCAGCGGGATACACCGGATCGCCAGCGCGAGCAGGAGCCCGATCCGGTCCGGGTCGACCCCGACTCTCCGCAGCGGCCCGAGCGCGCGCGACACGGTGTCGAGCATGTCGGTGACCCGGGTAGTGAGCGTGACCAACGCGGCGAGCGCCACCGAGATCAGCAGCACCCCGCACACGACGACCGCCCGCGACGGCGACGTGATCAGCACCTGGAACACCGCGATGATCAACAACATCCACACCACCGGGCGCAGTTGCGCCACGGCCACCCGCCACGGAATGGACGCCACCACGAACAGCAGTCCTACCAGAACGACGACGACGCCGACCTCGAGTGGGGTGCGCACGAACACGGTGGCCGCGACGATCGACAGAATCAACAGCAGCAGTTTCAGCCCGGCGGGCATCCGGTGCAGCAGCGAGTCGCCGGGGCGGTACAGCCCGATCATTCGACCAGCTGCCGGTACGCGGGGACGGCGTCGTCCGGGGTGCCGTCGAACGCGACGAGCCCGTCGTCGATGACGATGACCCGTTCGAAACTCTCCAGCAACGCCAGTTGGTGGGTCACGACGATCACCTGCTGGTCCATCGAATCGAGGGCCTCGGAGACGACGCGCGCGTTCCGCAGATCCAGCAGCGTGGTCGGCTCGTCGGCGATGACCACCTCGGGCCTGCGGATGAGGACGGCGCCGATGGCGAGCAACTGCTTCTGGCCCCCGGACAGCAGGTGCGCGGGATGCTCGGCGTGCTTGTCGAGCCGGAACCGCACCAGGATCTCCTCGACGCGGGTCGCGATCTCCTCTTTGCTCAGACCGGACCGGCGCAGCGAGAACGCCAGATCCTCGGACACGGTGGGCATGACGATCTGGGTGTCGGGGTCGGTGAACACGAATCCGACCTTCCGCCGCACCTGCGCGCCCTTCCGGGCGGCGTCGACGCCGTCGACCGTGACGGTGCCGGAGGTGGGTTTCAGCAACCCGTTGATCATCCGCGCCAGCGTCGACTTGCCGGAACCGTTGGATCCGATGATGCCGACGCGACGCTCGGCGAAACGCAGGTCGACGCCGCGCAGTACCTTGCGGTCGCCGAAGGCGTGACTCACCGAGTCGAAGACGATCTCACTCACGACACACGCTCCACGAGCACGGCGATGCCCTGTCCGCCGCCGATGGCGCAGGCGGCGAGTCCGAGCGCGGGCCCGTCCTCGCGCAGCATCTGACTTGCCAAGCGCACCAGCAGGATTGCGCCCGACGCCCCCCATGGGTGTCCCATGGCGATGGCGCCGCCCTGCGGGCAGATCACGGATTCGTCCAGGCCGAGTTCGTCCGACACCGCCAGCACCACCGACGCGAACGCCTCGGTGATCTCGACAACGCCCAGATCCGCCACGTCGTGCCCGGTTCGCTTCAGGAGTTTGCGGATCGCCGGAACCGGTCCGAGCCCGGGCAACGCGGGGTCCGATCCCGCGACCGCGGAGCCGAGCACCCGCAGCGCAGGCAGTCCGGCGGCCAGCGTCTCGGTGGTCACGGCCAGCACTGCAGCGCCGTCGGAGATGCCGCACGAATTCCCGGCGGTGGCCGTTCCGCCGGCACCGAAACTGGGGCGCAGACGCGCGAGCCTTGCCTCCGTCAGGCCTGCGCGAATGCGCTGGTCCTTCGCGATGTCGCCGATCGGCACGATCTCCGACGAGAAGTCGGCGGCCGCCGCCAGGGTGTGCGACCGCGCCGCGTACGCGTCCTGCCGCTCACGGCTGATGCCGCGCACCCGGGCGAGATCGTCGGCGGCCACACCCATGTCGGGGTCGGGAAAGCCGTGCGGCGCAAAGGGAGCACGGGTGTAGCGCACCGGGTCGGCGCCGGGCACCGGCGGCCAGAACCGCCACGGCGCGGTGCTCGCCGATTCGACGCCGCCCGCCAGGATCAGCTCGTCGGCGCCGCTGCGGACGCGCAGCGCGGCCTGCATCACCGCGTCGAGACCGGAACCGCACTGCCGGTCGACGGTGACCCCGGGAACCTCCGCACCCAGCCCCGCCCGCAGGGCAGCGACCCGCGCCGGGTCGCCGCCCGGCCCGAGGCAGTTGCCGAGCACGACGTCGTCGACCTCGGCGTCGAGGCCCGACCCGCGCAGCGAGTCCAGGACCTCGCGCAGCACGGGGGCGGCCAGATCGGTGGTGGTCAGATCGGCGAACCCGTGCCCGGCATTGCCGATCGGCGTCCGGCGCGGCGCGACCAGTACAGGGACAGAGCTCATGCCAGCCAGTCTCTCACTCGGCCTCGGGCGACCTTGCCACTGGCGGTCCGCGGCAGCGCCTCGATCGGCACCCAGCGGCGGGGCATGGCTTCCTTCGTCAGCGCCCGGCGCGCGTGCGCACGGATCTCGGCGATCTCCGCGGTGCCGTCGAGCTCCACCACCGCGGTGACGGTCTCGCCGAGCACCGGGTGCGGCGATCCGACGACGGCGACCGCGTCGATGCCATCGAGCGTCTCGAGGATGCGCTCGACGTCCTCGGCGACCACCGTGGTGCCGCCGACGTTGATCGCGGAGTCGCCCCGGCCGCGGACGGTCAGTTCCCCGTTGTCGCCGAGTTCCGCCAGGTCACCGACGCCGAACCAGTCCGGGGCCCCGATCACGCTGTACGGCGAGCGGACGTACAGCAGTCCGTC
Organism: Rhodococcus koreensis; assembly: GCF_017068375.1. NCBI lineage: Bacteria > Bacillati > Actinomycetota > Actinomycetes > Mycobacteriales > Nocardiaceae > Rhodococcus > Rhodococcus koreensis. The sequence continues at coordinate 6,323,766 of NZ_CP070609.1, read as the reverse complement.
GCGGATGTCGGCGTCGACACCATCCAGCAGCCGCAGCGGTTCGGGGACCTTCCGCGCCGCGACGAGGGACAGTTCCGCGGCGCCGTAGTACTCGACGATCTCGATCCCGTCCGCCACCGCGCGGGCGCCGTCGTCGAGGGCGGTGCCTGCGACGATCGCGGTGCGCAGCTTCGGGGCCTTCCCCACCACGTCACGGAGAACGGCGGGGACGGCGTGCACCACCGTCGCCCGCGACGGATCGTCGGTGACGCACGCGCCGCGCCACAGCGCGTGCACCGCACCGAACAGGTGCATCGTGGCGTGCAGCGGCCCGGTGATCAGCACGTGGTCCGTGGCGTCGATTCCGGTGATCGCGGTGAAGGCGGGAAAGCTGTCGAACCAGGATGCCGCGGTGCGGGCGAGCGGTCGGGGCCTGCCGGTGGAACCGGACGTGGCCACCAGCAGGAACGCCGACGGCGGAATCGCGGGCCGGTCGGGACGGGCGTCGGGGTTCTCGACGATCACCGCGGTCCCCCGCCGCGCGCCGGCGCAGACGCAGATCAACGCGTCTGCAACCGGCAACTCCGACGCGTCGTGGACGGACGCGTCGGAGCCGTGCTCGTCGATCCACCGGTCGATCGCCCGGTCGAGTTGGGCGTAGGTGTACGTGCGGCCGTCGACGTCGAGAGCAGGCTGATCGCCGGCGCCGCCGAGTACGGCAATCACGTACGGATGAGGCCGGGGTACGCGCGGTGCACACTCTTGGCGACGACGGTGGCGACGACGACCTTCAGCGCGTCGCCGGGGATGAACGCGAAGTTGGTGGTGATGGCGGCCCCGACCCCGAGGTCGGTGCGCAGCAGCAGCCCGATGGTGCCGAACAGGTAGATGATCACGATCCCGCCGAGGGCGTTGATCAGCAGACCGAGAGCGATCGGGTACTTCGGCAGGATCCGCGCGGTGAGGAGGCCGATGACCAGCGTCGCGGGAAGCCACCCGATGAGGTATCCGGCGCTGGGACCGGCGAGCGCCGTCAGTCCGGTGCGGCCACCGGACAGCAGTGGAAGTCCGATCAGGGTCAGTGCGAGGAAGACCGCGACGGCGGCGGTGCCCTTGCGTGCCCCGAGCACGGCGCCCGCGAGGATGACCCCGAGGGTCTGCAGCGTGATCGGCACGCCGCTGAAGCCGACCGTGATGGCGCCGGGCAGACCCAGCGCGGCGATCAGTGCGGCGAACACCGCGATCTGCGCCATGTCCCGCGCTGAAATACCGAGCCTCGACACCCGAGCACTCCCGACTTCTGTCATGACGACTCCTCTTGCTTCAAACTTGAACGACGTTCAAGGTAGCAGGTCGGCGCCGCCAACGGTGCGGCAGACTCCGGCACCTCGTCCTCGTCGGGCGACGTGCGCGCCCCGGCCCGCGCTGCGCCGATCCCCGCCGCGACGACGAAACAGATCCCGGCCACCGCCGCGTGGTCCGGTACCTGATGCAGCACGACGAGCCCGATGATCAACGCGAACGCCGGTTCCAGACTCATCAGCGTCCCGAACGCCGCCGTGTTCAGCCGGCGCAAGGCGAGCATCTCCAGCGTGAACGGCACTACCGGCAGCAGTATCGCCAATCCCAGCCCGATGATCAACAGGTCCGGCGTCATCTTCGCGAGCATCGACGGCCCGCCCACGACGGTCGCGACCAATCCGGCGACCGGCATGGACACCGCGAGACCGTTGATTCCCGCCACCTCGTCCCCCACACGCTGAGTGAGCACGATGTAGAGCGCCCAGCACGCGGCCGCGCCCAGGGCGAACAGGATTCCCACCGGGTCGACGCCGCCGACCCAGGGTTGCGTCAGCAGCAGCACCCCCACGGCCGCCAGCGCCGGCCACCGGAGGCGGCCCCGCCCGTGCACGACCGCGACGCCGAGGGGTCCCAGAAACTCCAGCGCACTCGCGGTTCCCAGCGGGATCCGGTCGACCGCGGCCATGAACAGCAGGGTGACCGCGGCCGTCACCACCCCGAGCAGGATGCACGCGACGAGGGAGGAACGCGTGAACGCCTTCGGACGGGGCCGCACGATCACCGCCAGCAGCACCCCGGCCCAGGCCAGGCGCAACCACGCGGCACCCTCGGCGCCGACGCGTTCGGAGACGCCGACGGAGATCGCGAGTCCGGTCTGCACGCACAGCATCGAGGTCAGCGCCATCGTCGCGCCGACGTGGGTCGGGTTCCTGGTCATGCCTGTATTCAAGGACACCTCGACCGTTCACGTCCACGTGTCTTTCATGGACAAACCGTTCGGATATCGCGAACAATGTGGGTGTGGATACTCGACGCCTGCATCTCCTGCTCGAGCTCTCCCGCCTCGGCTCGATGCGTGAGGTCGCCGAGACACACCGGCTGACCACCTCGACCGTCTCCCAGCAGATCGCCGCACTGGCGAAGGAGACGGGTGCGCAGCTCGTCGAACCGATCGGCCGCCGGGTACGCCTTACGCCAGCCGGTCGCCGGCTCGCCGATCACGCCGTCACCATCCTGGCGGCCGTCGACGCCGCCCGGCTCGACCTCGACCCCCACGCCGAGCCGGTCGGCACCCTGCGCGTCGGGGGTTTCGCGACGGGCATCCGGGTGTCGCTGCTCCCCGTCGTCGCCGAACTGGCGCACACCCACGCGCAGGTGGATGTGGTGATCAGCGAATACGAGCCGGTCGAGGCGTTCGCGTTGCTCGCCGACGACGAACTCGATCTCGCCCTGACCTACGACTACAACCTGGCTCCGGCGTCACCCGGCGCGGCGCTCGAGGCCGTCCCGTTGTGGTCGACGGCCTGGGGACTCGGCGTCCCCGCACCCGCCGCGGTCGAACCCGCCGACGTCGCGGCATACACCGATTCGCCGTGGATCGTGAATTCCCGCAACACCGCCGACGAGGACGCCGTCCGCACGCTGGCCTCGCTCGCGGGTTTCACACCGCGGATCGCCCACCAAATCGACAGCCTCGACCTCGTCGAGGACCTCATCACCGCCGGCTACGGCGTGGGCCTGCTGCCGGCCGACCGTCCCACCCGCGAAGAGGTCACCGTCCTGCCGCTCGGCAACCCGAAGGTGGTGCTGACGGCGTACGCCGTGACCCGCCGAGGCAGGTCCACCTGGCCGCCGCTGCGACTGGTCCTCGACCGTCTGGCGGCGCACCGCACAAAACTCCCCACCCGCGCGGACGCGGGTGGGGAGTCGGGGGTCCTAGCGTGATGCAACGGCGGACGCGGCGTCCTTCAACGTGCGGGCAGCGACCTGCAACCCTTCGAGCTGTCCGAGTTCGACATCCTCGTGCTCGATGTTGACGGCCATGTCGGGGTCGACGCGCTGCAGCGCCGCGAGGAACCGCGACCAGAAGTCGACGTCGTGGCCGCGGCCGACGGCGACGAAGTCCCATGCCGAGTCCTCGGGCCACTTGTTGACCACGTGCTTGCCGCCGAGCCCGGTGGGGTTCTGGTCGGCGGGGATCCGGGTGAACCGGTCGTCGAGGACGCCGTAGATCTTGCAGTTCTCGTTGATCCGGGTGTCCTTCGCCGCCGCGTGGAAGACGAGGTCACCGAGCCAGTCGACGGCGGCGACCGGGTCGATGCCCTGCCAGAACAGGTGCGACGGGTCCATCTCGGCACCGACGTTCGTCGCACCGGTCTTCTCGACCAGACGCTTCAGTGTCGGCGGGTTGAACACCAGGTTCTGCGGGTGCATCTCGATCGCGACCTTGACCCCGTTCTCGCGGGCGAGCGCGTCGATCTCCTTCCAGAACGGCACCGCGACCTGATCCCACTGGTAGTCGAGGGAGTCGAGATAGCCGCTGTCCCAGGTGTTCACGTGCCATGCCGGCCACTGGCCGCCCGCGTGCGCGGCGGGCAGCCCGGACATGGTGACCACCCGGTCGACACCGAGCAGGCCGGCGACGCGGATGGCGTTGCGCAGGTCCTCGGCGTCCTCGACGCCGACCTCGGGGTCGGCGTGCAGGGGGTTGCCGTTGCAGTTCAGGCCGGCGATGGCGACACCGGTCTCGTCGAACACCTTCAGGTACTCCTGCGGCGACACCTCGCCGGAGAGGAGTTCCTTGACGGGCAGGTGCGGGGTGGGCAGGAATCCGCCCGCGTTGATCTCCGCGCCCTCGAGTCCGAGGGACGCGATGGTCTCCAGGGCCTCGCGCAGGCTGCGGTCGTGCAGGATGGCGGTGTAGACACCGAGCTTCATGAGTGGTCCTTGGTGGTGAGAAGAGTGTGGGTCGGGCGAGGGGGCCGGGTCAGCCGATCTTGACGGCTGCCCCGTGAGAGCGGGCGGACTCGGCGACGGCGGTGACGATCTGCATGCCGCGCAGGGCGTGGGCGAACGTCGGCAGCGGTCCCAGGCTGTCGATGCCGGCGATCTGGTCGAGGAAGGCGCGGGCCTGGTAGGCGAAGAACTCGGCCTTGCCGTGTCCGACGCCGCCCGCGTCCATCGGCAGGCCACCCTGGATGTACGGGTGCTGCGGTCCGATGATCACCCGTCGCTGACCGTTGACGGCGGGGTCGATGCCCTCGCTGGACACCGAGAATTCCGCGGCGCGAGCCAGATCGAAGGCGGCGGACCCGGACGTCCCGAACAACTCGAATCCGAGTCCGTCCGGAAGCTGGTGCGCGACACGGGAAGCGGAGAACGTGCCGACCGCGCCGCTCTGGAAGCGCGCGGTGAACGTCGCGAGGTCCTCGTTCTCGACAGGAGCCATCTCGCCGGTGGTCTCGGCCTTGGTGTGGCCGTAAGTGACTCCGGCGGGCACGGGACGTTCCGTGATCACCGTGGTGAAGGTCGCGCCGCTGATCTCGACGATGGGACCACACACGAACTCGGCCATGTCGAGCAGGTGGCTGCCGACGTCCGCGAGCGCGCCGGTGCCGGGACCGCCGCGGTGCCGCCAGGTGATCGGCGAGGCGGGGTCGAGGCCATAGTCGCACCAGTAGTGCCCGTTGAAGTGGATGATCTCGCCGAGACGCCCGGTCGCGAGTTCGTCCCGGATCGCCTGAATCGCGGGTGAGCGGCGGTAGGTGTATCCGACGGTTGCGATCGTGTCGGCGTCCGCCGCCGCGGCGACCATCGACTCGGCGTCCGCGATCGACCCGGCCAGCGGCTTCTCGCACAGTACGTGCTTCCCGGCGGCGAGGAGTCCTTCGACGATCTCCCGGTGCAGCTGGTTGGCGACGACGACGCTCACCGCGTCGATGTCCGGGGATTCGGCGATCGCCTGCCAGCTGTACTCGGCCCGCTCGTAGCCGTACCGCTTCGCGGTGTCGTCGGCGACGGCCTCGTTGGTGTCGGCGATCGCGACGAGACGCACGTCCGGCCGGTCGGTCCCGAACAGGGTCGACGCCATGCGATATCCGGCGGCGTGTGCTCGTCCGGCCATGCCGCCGCCGATGACGGCGACACCGATCGAGTTGGAGGTCATGAGTGAAGCCTTTCGAGAGGGTGAAGAAACCGGCGGGTGTCCTGTCCGACTAGTTCGGTCTATTTGACCGGTCTAGTAAGACTACTATGAGCTGAATCACGCCGCGGTGTCAAGCCCAGCGCCGAGCGACACGCACCTACGCGTCGGAGCAGACAGGAACACCCGCCGGGCGGTCTGCAGCCTCGGCGGGTGGGATTATGAAAATTATTGCGTCAGTGCACGTTCCCGATCAGGACACGTCGGACCGGGATCCTTCCACCGGCGCGGGCGCCGGTCCGGTGGTCCGGCGCGTGACGAGCCGGGGCCGGAGAACGGTCGCGATCGATTCGGTCCTGCCGCGGTCCAGCCGCTCGATGACCGCGTCGACCGCCGTGGCGGCCTGCTCCCGCGGTTGCTGATTGACCGACGTCAGATCGATGTGCGCGAGCTGAGCCAGGAGGCTGTCGTCGTATCCGGCGACGGAGACGTCCTCCGGGATCCTCACGCCCCGGCTCCGCAGTTCGCTGATCAGCCCGATGGCACTGCGGTCGTTCGCCGCGATCACCGCGGTGGGCAGCTGGGACCGCTCGAGCAGAGTGTGCGCCGCGACCGTCCCGGCACTGTCGGTGAAGTCACCCTCGACGACGTCGACGTCGAGGCCGTGGCGACGCATGGCGCGGCTGTAGCCCGATCTCCGGTCGGCCGCAATCGTGCCCGCACCGCCACTGAGGTGCGTGATCTGCCGATGACCCAGTTCCACGAGATGATCGACGACGGTGCCGATGCCCTTGCCGTCCGCAGTGCGCACGACGTCCACCGAGCTGTCACCGACGCGGCGGCCGACCACGACCACCGGCAGCCGCTCCCCCAGCACGTCGAGGACGTCGGTGTCGAGTTCGGTGCCGAGCAGGATCAGCGCCTCGCAGCGGAAATCGAGCAGCGTGTCGACCACCTTCTGTTCGGCGTGGGTGGGAGTGAGCGCACCGAGCACCACCTCGTACCCGTTCGCGTCGGCGGCGGCGACGAGGTACTCGACCATCTCGGCGTGGAAGCTGTTGCGGATGTCGGCCATCACGCCGACGAGGTGGGTGCGTCGAAGCGACATCAGTGCGGCGGTCCGGTTCGGCCGGTAGCCGAGCTCGTCCGCGACCTCGAGGACGCGTTTCCGCGTCTCGGCGCTCGGTCCGGCGACGCGCCGAAACACCATGGAGACCAATGCCTTCGACACACCCACTCGATCGGCGATGTCCTGCATCGTGACGGCCTGCCGGGGCATCTGAACGGAACCGCCGCTCCGGGAATCGTCGTCGCTTCGCATGTGCGGACCCTTTCGCTCGCCGGGCACGAGGCACACCCAGGGTATCCGACACGGACCGAAGTACTAGACCGGGCTACCTCCCCGAACAGTCCGGGTGCCACGACGAGAAGCATCGGGCCGGGCGCGGGATCGTCGGCCCGTTCACGCGGGACGGGGAAGGAGTGTGGCGAGGTGTTCGTTCACCCGGGTCAGCCGCTGGGTGAGGACGTCGCGGTGGTCCGGGTGGGCCCGGTTCCGCACGCGTTCGAGCAATGTCTGGATGCGGATGAGGACACTGGGTGTGGTCGCCGCCGCGGGGATGAGGTCGTCGAGGCTGGTCCGGACGAAGTCGTCCCAGCCCGGTCGTGCGATCACCAGGCGCAGAGCGTTGTTGCGGTCGGTGACGCACCGGGATTCGATCGGTGCCGCGGCGGCCCGGGCGAGCAGGTCCTCGAGGTAGTCGAGGGCCTGGACCGCCGTCGCGGGGTCGTTCGGCCGCAGCGCGCGTAGCGCGATGTCGGTCAGGAGCCTGAAGGCCAACAGCGGGTCTTGTTCGAATGTCCGCTCGCTGCCGACAACCAGCCCGCCGAGGACGATCGACGGTGCCAGTTCCCCATGGATGTCGGCGACCGTGGTGCCGCACTGCAGGGTGGTGCCCGGGGCTGCGCGCAGGACGATGACGGCGTTCGCGGTCTGGGCGGCGCCGACGAGGCGGTCCACCAGAATTCTTTGCAGCACGGCAGGTGATGTCGGCCAGGTGACCATGGTGCGAGGCTCGGGCAGGGGGGCTGCGGGTGACCCAACGGTGCTCGCGGCTGTGGGGCTCGCGGCGTCGAGGACGTCGCGGCCGCGGGCAGCGATGGAGGTCAGGACGGGCGAGAGTTGGATGGAGGTTGCCGCTGTCACCTGGAGGGTCCGCAGCAGCACGGCCATCACGGCCAGCAAGACGATGGCGATGATCAGGACGGCCATCGAGACCCGGGCGCGGGGGCCGGTGGCGAAGGCCGCGGAGATGCAGAAGACGGCCACGCCGAGGGCGAACGCGAAGGTCTGCCGCAGAATCGGGGTGTCACGGAATTGGGTCAGGCGCGGGCTGTAGTTCGAGGCCACCCACCGCACGACCAGAATCCCCAGTGAGTAGATGACGGCGACCAGGCCGAGCACACCGAGTCCGATCGTGGTCAGGACACCGATCACCTGCTGAGCCGGCACTTCGGGTCCGCGCCGGATCCTCGGGACGGTCAGCCCCAGGCCCAGCCCGACGAGGATGTACAGCACCATTGTGAGTTCGGCGTACAGGATGCGCCGACGACGGTAGGCATCACCGGCGGGCGCTGTGCTCATGGTCCTCCCTCCCGCGGCCGGACCGATTGTCGGTGATCGGTGGCGAGGATGTACACGCTGACCGCCAGCACCCACGCCGGGAAGACCAGCGCCACCCAGAGACTGAAGCTGACGATGACCAGCAGCACCACCGCGAACAGGTAGGTGGTGATCACCAGCGGCTTCGGCATCAGCCGGGTCCGCCACCACATCGTGGCCAGGGAGATCATGAACACCGCGGCCATCCGCACGGCGTAGACGTTGGTGACGTGCAGCATCACCTCCCGCCCGAAGTACACGATGTCGTTCTCCGGGGCGTTCGCGTTCCGGGAGACGGCGAGCAGTGCCCCCGCGAGCGCCGTCGACACGAACGTCATGGCGAGGAACAGCAGCCCGCTGCCCACGAAGACGGTCGAGAAGAAGCGGTCCTCGAGGTCGCCGAACCGGTCGCGCAGGACCCCGATGAACCAGAGGAACGCGATGCCCGCGATCGGGGCGAGGAACAAGGCGGTGGTGATCTGCGATCCACCCCGCGCCCAGGGCGCGCTTGCGGTGGCCGGCATCGCCGCGGCCAGCAGGGCAACGCAGGTGGCGAAGAGCACACCGAAGACGATGCCCGCGATCGCCGCGGAACGCGGTGTCCGCAGACGATGGAACTGGGCCTCGCTGCGCGGATCGGCCATGGGTTCAATCATGGCCGAAGTCGGGTGTGGGAACCAGCAGGCAACCGATCTGCTGCACCGCGGGTGAATAACGCCGCCGCGGCTTGCGCGTGCCGGGGGTAGACGCCCCGTCGCCGCACCGACAACGATGAAAAGGCGGGGTTCCCGCATGCCGAAAAGTGCGCAGCGGACCGTCGACCGGAGGAGCGACGCCATGGCCACCAACCGTAAGGGCAAGATCGCCGTCGATATTCGAGATTCGGTTCCGGACTGGTCACCGTACCTGCCCGCCGCGGCCCCCGAGGGCGCCCCGAACGTGCTGATCATCGCATGGGACGATGTGGGTTACGGCAGCATGGACGTCTTCGGCGGTCCCATCGAGACGCCCACCATGCGGCGCATCGCCGACTCGGGTGTGCGGTACTCGAACTTCCACACCACGGCGCTGTGCTCGCCCACCCGCGCCTCGCTGCTGACCGGCCGCAACGCCACCTCCAACGGGATGGCCACCGTCGCCGAGATGAGCTCCGGGTTCCCCGGCATCTCGACGCACATCCCCTTCGAGAACGGATTCATCTCCGAGGTGCTGGCCGAACGCGGCTGGAACACCTACTGCCTCGGCAAATGGCACCTGACCCCGAGCGAGGAATGCAACATGTCGGCGGTCAAGACCCGGTGGCCGCTCGGCCGCGGGTTCGAACGCTTCTACGGCTTCCTCGGCGGCGAGTCGAACAGCTGGTACCCGGACCTCGTCTACGACAACCACCCGATCGAGGCACCCGGAACCCCCGAGGACGGCTATCACCTGTCGAAGGACCTGTCCGACAAGGCGATCGAGTTCATCCGCGACGCCAAAGCCGTCGACCCGGACAAACCGTTCTTCATGTACCTGGCCCCGCAGGCCGGGCACGCCCCGCACCACGTCCCCCCGGAATGGGCAGACCGATACAGGGGCACGTTCGACCAGGGCTACGAGGCCATCCGCACCGAAATCCTGGCCCGGCAGAAGGAACTGGGCCTGTTGCCGAGGGGCACCGAGCTGTCGCCGATCAACCCGCACGGAGAGCCGAACACCACCGGCCCGGACGGTCAACTCTGGCCGATCCTCGACACCGTCCGCCCGTGGGACTCGCTCACCGCCGACGAGCAGCGCCTGTTCATCCGGATGGCCGAGGTATTCGCCGGATTCATCTCCTACGCCGACGATCAGCTCGGCCGGGTGATCGACTTCCTCACCGAATCAGGTCAACTCGACAACACTCTGCTCATCGTGATCTCCGACAACGGCGCCAGCGGCGAGGGCGGACCGAACGGTTCCTTCAACGAATGGCGGTTCTTCAACGGCGTCGCCGACACCACCGAGGTGACACTGCCGCACCTGCACGAACTCGGCGGCCCCGCCTCGTACAACCACTACAACACCGGATGGGCCTGGGCGTTCGACACCCCGTTCCCGTACTGGAAGAGGTGGGCCGGGTACGAGGGCGGCATCGCCGACATGTGCATGGTCTCCTGGCCCGCCAGGCTGCAACCCCGCACCGAACCGCTGCACCAGTACATTCACGCGGTCGACGTCGTGCCCACCATCTACGAACTCCTCGACATCGAACCGCCCGCGGTGCTCAAGGGCTACACACAGAGCCCGATCGAGGGCGAGAGCTTCGCGGCCACATTGACCGACCCCACCGCCCCGGGGAAACAGACCCAGTTCTACGCAATGCTCGGGCAACGTTCCCTGTACCACGAGGGATGGCTCGCGTGTTCGCTGCACCCGCCGATCTCCGGGTGGGGCAACTTCGGCCACGACGTCTGGGAGCTCTACCATTTGGACGAGGACCGAGCCCAACTCCACAACCTCGCCGACACCGAACCGGACCGCCTCGCCGAGATGAAGGAACTCTGGTTCTACTACGCCGGCATCTTCAACGGCCTCCCGCTCGACGACCGCAGCGCCCTCGAACAGGTCCTCGCCGACCGCCCCCACCCCGGCAAACCCCGCGACCGCTACGTCTACTACCCGAACTGCGCGGACGTCCCGGAAAGCGCCGGTGCCCCGATCACCGGCCGCTCGTACACCATCGCGGCCGGCGTCCACGTGGACACTTCCGACGCCGAGGGTGTCCTCTTCGCGCACGGCGGCGTCGCGGGCGGGCACAGCCTGTACGTCAAAGACCACCGACTCCACTACACGTTCAACTGGCTCGGCACCCGAATCGAAGACGTGGCCGCCGACCGCGACATCACCCCCGGCGGGCACGTGTGCACCGCCGAATTCACCGTGAAAGGCAAGAACGACGACCCGGCCATGCCCGGGTTCGCCGGCACCCTCGACCTCTACCTCGACGAGCAGCAGGTGGCCAGCAGCGAAATCGTCACCCAACCCGGAGTGTTCTGCCTCGTCGGAGACGGAATCTGCGTCGGACGCGACAGTGCCTCCCCGGTCACCGCCGACTACACCGCACCGTTCCCGTTCACCGGTGGCACCATCGACAAGGTCGTCGTCGACGTCTCCGGGGAACACTACGTAGACCACGAGGCACAGGTCCGGGGCTGGTTCATGATCGACTAGCGCCGCTCACCGGAGCAGCCGCACCAGCCTCGATTTTCCGTCCGCGGCATCTGCCCGCCGTGCCGGGATTCGTGCGGGGCGCTGATCTCGATCAGTAGGGACTTCTCCGCCGGTCAGGGCAGAGTGTGGGCATGGATTCACGGGAGAGCGGCGACGCGCTGGGGATACTCGCCGACGCGATGGTCGGCGAACTGACCGTGGACTCGGCCGCGGTCCGTGAGGCGCTCGACCGGATTGCTGCCGGCCCGGCCGGCGGGGCGGCGTTCGCGGAGAAGGTGCGCAGGCACCAGGCCGAGCTGACGCGTTTGCGGCGACGGGAACGCGAACTCGGGGTGTTGTTCTCGAGTGCCCGCGAACTCGCCGAACTCCGCGACATCGACGCCCTCCTCGGACGGTTGGTGAGCCGCGCCCACGAGATGATGGGCACCGACGTCACCTACCTGTCCGAGTTCGATCCGGCGACCCGGGAGCTGAACGTCCGCAAGACCGCCGGCTCGGTGACACCGCAGTTCCAGCACCTGCGCGTTCCCCCGGGAATGGGCCTGGCCAGCCAGATCGCCGATTCTCGTGCCGCGCAATGGGTTCTGCGTTATCAGGACTACGCGGAGGGGCCGCACGAGGAACTCATCGACGACGCGGTCGCAGCGGAAGGGATCGTGTCGATTCTCGGGGTGCCGATGTTGTCGGACGGTCAGGTGCTCGGCGTGCTGTTCGCCGCCACCCGCCAGGAGTACGCCTTCACGCCGGACGAGATCGCCGTGCTGTCCGCGCTCGCCGATCACGCGTCGGTGGTGCTGCAGACCGCCAGCACCCTCGAACAGGTGCGCAGGTCCGAGGACGAGGCACGCACGGCACTCGATCGGCTGACCGAGTATCTGCAGGTCCGCGACCGGTCCACGGTCGTGCACCAGGAACTCATCGAGGCAGTGCTGGTCGGAGGCGGATTCGAGCAGGTGGCCGGCACCCTCTCCACCGCACTCGGCCGCACAGTCACGATCGTCGACCGGGATCTGCACGCCGTCGCCTCCCACCCCACGCCGGCCGGGCAGGTGTCCGCCCAGTTGCCGCCGCTGGTGCGGGATGCCATCACGTCGAGCCGGACCACCGGCCACTGCGTTCGCGTCGACGACCCCGGGACGCCGATCGTGGCCGCTGTCATCGCGGGTGAGTTGTATTTCGGCGCGGTACTGGTCGGGTCCGGGGACCTCGAACTAGGACCGGTCGACGAGCGCACCATCGAACGCGCCGCGCAGGTCGGCGCACTGCTGGTGCTGCAGCAGAATGCGATGGCCGACGCAGACCTGCGGGCCCGCGTCGAGTTGGTCGCGGACCTGCTCGACCCCGCACCGGAGCGGCGCCGCGATCTGGAACGTCGAGTGCGCGCCCAGCGAGTCGCCCTCGCAGACCTCGACACCGTCGTACTGGTCTCGGTCCCGGCCGAGGACCGCGCTACCGCCGCTCGTGCGGCCACCGCATTCGTCGGTGATCACGGCCTCGTCGGGGAACATGCGGGCATGGTCGCGGTGGTTCTCACCGCTACCGCCCCGCCCGAGTTCACCTTGGACCTGCGCAACCACCTGCGCCAGACATTGCACGGTTCGGTGCTGGCGATCACGACCCCCCGAGCGGAGTCGCCGGATGCGCTCCCCGCACGATTCGAGTCCGGTCTGCGCACCTCCCGACTACTCGCCGCGCTCGGCACCACCGACGCCGCGGTCAGCACCGACGCGTATCTGCCCTACGCGCTGCTGTTCGACACCGATGCACGGACGTTGAACGCGTTCATCGACGAGACGATCGGGCCGGTGCGCGCCTACGACGACGGCAAGGGAACGGACCTCCTCGCCACGTTGCGTGCATTCGTCCGCAACGAGGCAAGCCCGACGAAGACGGCGCGGGCCCTCAACTACCACACCAACACGATTCTGCAGCGACTCCACCGACTGGAGATGCTGCTGGGGCCCGAGTGGCGGGGCGACGAACACCTGTTCCGAATCTCGGCTGCGGTCCGCCTCGACGAACTCCGGGGGCAGTGATAGTCACACATTCCTGAAGGAAATACATGTGTGATCGATACATGTCGAGGTCGGCGGAATGCCCCTACCGTGTGAACCGAAGCACAGAACAGGGTTGCCGTCGGGGCTCACCACACGCCCCCGCCCGTGAGTACGTGGAGGAACACAGTGCCCGTCAACAGCCGCATCCCCGGTCTCAAGGATTCCAGCGCGCAGCAGCGCCGCACTGTGATCGCCGAGAGGACCGGCCTGTCCGAACTCGACGTCGCCGTGTTCGATCCCGGGCAGGGTCTCGGCATCGATCAGGCCGATCACATGATCGAGAACGTCGTCGGGGTCATGGCGATCCCGGTAGGTGTCGCAACCAACTTCACCGTCAACGGGCGCGACTACCTCGTCCCGATGGCTACCGAGGAGCCGTCCGTGGTTGCCGCCGCCAGCAACGCCGCCCGGATGGCGCGGGTGCACGGCGGCTTCCACACCTCCAGCACCGATCCGGTGATGCAGGCCCAGATCCAGATCCTCGACTGCCCCGACCCCGAGACGTCCCGGCTGCGGGTGCTCGAGGCACGCGCGGAGATCATGGAACTGGCCAATGCCCAGGATCCGATGCTGGTCCGATTCGGCGGCGGCGCACGCGACCTCACGGTGCGACTCGTCCCGACGCGCACCGGCGTGCACGTGGTGGTGCACATCCACATCGACGTGCGAGATGCCATGGGCGCCAATGCCGTCAACACCATGGCCGAGGCGATCGCCCCGAGGCTCGCCGAAATCTCCGGCGGGCGTTCGTTGCTGCGGATCCTGACGAACAAGGCGGACCTGCGGATCACCCGGGCCCGGGCCGTGTTCGACAAGGATCTGCTCGGTGGCGACGAGGTGGTCGACAACATCGTGCACGCCTCCGCGCTCGCCGAATCCGACCCCTACCGCGCCGCGACCCACAACAAGGGCATCATGAACGGCATCACCGCCGCCGTCCTGGCCACCGGCAACGACACCCGCGCGGTCGAGGCCGGTTGCCACTCGCATGCGGTCGCCGCGGACGGCCGGTACACGGCGCTCTCGCACTTCGAGAAGACCGCGGACGGTCACCTCTCCGGCACCCTCGAGGTGCCGATGGCCGTCGGACTGGTCGGCGGCGCCACCAAAGTCCACCCCGTCGCGCAGGCGGCGGTGAAGATGCTCGGCGTCTCCACGGCCTCGGAGTTGGCGGACGTGATCGTCGCGGTGGGGCTCGCGCAGAACCTGGGCGCCTGCCGGGCGCTGGCCGCCGAGGGAATCCAGCGCGGCCACATGAGTCTGCACGCCCGCACCATCGCCGCCTCCGCCGGCGCCACCGGCGACGAACTCGATCTGGTGGTCACGCGGCTCATCGACGACCAGCGCATCCGGGTCGAGCACGCGGAAAAGGTGCTCGCCGACCTTCGTTCCGGACACTGACATGACCACCCCCGCGAATCCCGAACCAGTGTGGCGTCCGGCGCCCCACGCGTTCGCCGACCCGTCGCTGCCGTCCGCGGTCCGCATCTACGAAGTCGGACCGCGTGACGGGCTCCAGGCGGAGTCGGCGCTCGTCCCCACCGCGGTCAAGGCGGAGTTCTGCCGTCGGCTCGTGTCCGCCGGCGTCAGATCGCTCGAAGTGACGAGTTTCGTTTCCCCGAAATGGATTCCGCAACTCGCCGACGCCGAGTCGCTCATGGCCGAACTCGACCTTCCCGACGACGTCCGCCAGGTCGTGCTGGTCCCCAACGAGCGGGGGCTGGGTCGGGCACTTGCCGCGGGCGCCCGGGAGATCGCCGTTTTCGTCAGCGCCACCGAGACATTCGCCCGGAAAAACCTGAACACCTCCGTCGCCAGGGCGCTCGACAACGCCCGGCCGGTGGTCGCGGGTGCGCGCGCCGAAGGAATCGGCACCCGTGGCTACATCTCGATGTGCTTCGGCGATCCGTGGGAGGGACGGGTCGATCCCGGCCGTGTCGCCGACATCGCCGCGGAACTGGCGGGCATGGGATGCACGTCGATCTCGCTCGGTGACACCATCGGCGTCGCCACCCCCGGCCACGTCCGCGCTGTGCTCGACGCCGTCGTGGCCGCCGGTGTGCCGGTCGACTCCATCGCCGGACACTTCCACGACACGTACGGTCAGGCGCTCGCCAACGTGCACGCCGCACTGATCGCGGGAGTTACCGAATTCGACACCGCAGCAGGAGGTCTCGGCAGATGCCCCTACGCGAAGGGTGCCACCGGGAATCTCGCTACCGAGGACCTGGTGTGGATGCTGCACGGCCTCGGCATCCACACAGGCATCGACCTCGATACCCTGACCGACACCTCCCGCTGGATGGCCGGGCACATCGGCCATCCCAGCCCGTCTCGGGTGGCGACGGCCCTGACCGCCGCACTCTCCTAGCGCACGACACCCCTCACACGGAAGTACAGACGATGTCCATCGAAAGCCAGCCCGCCTCGCAGGCGCCCCCGCCCACCGACGATCAGATGCCTCGGCCTCGTTACCTCGAGGTGTGGGGCGACACGGTGGCCGGGCGAGATCTCGCCGTCTCCGTCGTCATCGGTATCGTCGTGAGCGTCTGCGCGCTCCTCGGCGCCACCGCGTTCTTCAACTCCTTCGTCACGAATTCGTCTCTGGCGGACGCGTATGCGCTTCTGGTCGGCATCGCCGCATGCCTCGTCGCGGGCGTCGTCAGCGGGAAACTGTTCCGCCCCAAGCGGAACATCGCCGTCGACTCGTCCGAGGGCGACAAGGTCGGCGACGTGATCCGGGTGCTGCAGGAGGAACGTCAGGGGCTGGGGTCGGTGTCCGACCTCCCCGCCCAGACGGTCCGGGAGTTGAAGGATCTCGACCTCTACGACCGGTTCGCCGAGGCGGAGACACACGGGACGGGCGGACGATCATGAGCGTGCTGTTCACCAACGACGTCCTCGTCGCGATCGCGCTCGGCGTCATCGGCGCCATCGTGTTCTCCCTGATCGGGCTGGTGTCCGGGACCGACGAGACGGCCACCATCGCCCCGCTGACGCTGCTGGTCATCCTGCTCGGCGCCCCGCCCGCGGCGGTGTTCACGTTCTTCCTCGCCGGCGCCGTCGCCAAGCACATGACCCACGCGGTGCCCACCACGTTGCTCGGCATCCCCGGCGACACGATGGCCGTGCCGCTGATGCGTGAGGCGCGGCTGCTGCGCAGCCTCGGTGTGCCGCACATCGCCCTGCGCAAGGCGATCTCGGGTGCGATCATCTCCGCGTTCATCGCCGTCCCCGTGGCGGTGCTGTTCGCCACACTGCTCGCCCCGGTGGCGGACACCGTCCAGTCCGTGGCACCGTGGTTGTTCCTCGTCGCCGCCGTCGCGATCGCCTACACGTCGCCGGGCAAATGGTCCGGGGTGGCCGCGCTCGTGCCGTTCGTCGTCCTCGTCCTCGCGCTCAAATCGCTGACGAAGAGCTACGACGTCTCCCTGAACATCAGCTACTTCCTCGGCATTGCGGTCGGTCCCCTCATCGCGGATCTGTTCCTCGTGCTGGGTGCGTCGGGACGGAAGGACATGGCCCGGAAGGAACCGGCGACGGTGTGGCTCGCCCCGGAGATCAAGGGGTGGAACGGGTATTTCCCGAACCCGTTCCGGATGCTCGACCGCAAGCAGACGGCGCACGTCGCCGCGACCGCGACCGTCTCCAGCGCCACGTTCGTCTTCAGCCCGGTCGCCATGACCGTGCTCATGGGCGAGGTCGTCGGATCCCGGGTCAAGCACGGCTACCACCGGCTGACCTCGGTGATCGCCGCCCGCAACGGGACCACCGAATCGACGTACATCGCCGAAGCGCTCATTCCGCTCATCGCGTTCGGTCTGCCGCTCAGCCCGGTCGCGGCAGGGCCGGCCGCTCCCCTGTTCAACGCGCCACCGGTCTTCACCACCGACGACGGCACCGGGCAGATCCGCAACCTGTCCACGGCACTGACCAACTGGGAGTTCCTGCTCTACGGTCTCGGTGCCGTGGTGATCGCCGCGATCATCGCGTACCCGTTCGCGATGAACTTCGCCCACCGCGCGGCCACCCTGGTCGTCCGGTTCGTCAGCCACGAAGCGATCATCGCCACGTTCACCGGACTGGTCGTCGTCATCAGCGTCTGGGAGGGCGGCATCCTCGGGCTCGCCGTCACCCTCACGGTCGGACTCGTCGGCGGTCTGCTGTCGAGGGCGTTCAAGATCCACGCCGGTGTCCTGTTCATGGGGTACTACGTGGCGGTCCTCAGCGTCCCCGCCATCCTCGCGCTCTGACCGCCCCGGCTACGCGGTGACCAGGTCGATGGAGACACCGGATCCCTGTGGATCGACCACCGCCGCGAGAATGGTCCGCTGCGTCTGCGCCAGGTGCTCGGCGCAGGCTGCGGCAGCGGCCGCCCCGTCGCCGGAGAGGATCGCACGGCACATCGACAGATGCTCGGCCAGCGAGACGTCCAGGCGGCCGGGGCGGGAGTGGGCGATGTTGCGCAGCCGCTCGGTGTGCGGCCGGAGTTCGGCGATCGAGCGGGCCAGCTGCGCGTTCCGGGTACGCGCGATGACCGCCTGGTCGTAGGTTTCCGTGAGTTCGTAGTAGCGATCGCGCCGGTCATCGGACGCACCCTCCTCGGAGATCGCCTCGAGTGCTTCCGCCACCTCTTCGAACTGCTGCCGGGCCGCGGAGTCCCGGGCGACGGTCTCGGCGACCATACGCGCCGCGGCCGCCTCGAGCAGGATGCGTAATTCGAAGAGGTCGCGGACGCTCTTGATCGAGATGGGAGAGACCCGTGCGCCCTGCCGGTCGACGAGCGAGACCAGCCCCTCCGCCTCGAGTCGCAGGAAGGCCTGACGGACTGGGGTACGAGACGCCGCGTACCGCGAGCCGACGTCGAGAGCACTCAGCGATTGCCCCGGCGACAGAACCCCGTTCAGGATATCCGCCCTGAGCTGCCCGTATACCTGTTCGCTCTTGCTCTCGCCCGCCATGCATACATTCTAACGTTCGCAATGGCATCGGCTAAGGTATACGTTAATGCACACCATGGAAGAACAGCATCCCGAAAAAGGCGCCCGATCGTGACCGACGTGCACACCCCCGAACGGACCGTGCCGACGCGCGCATCCCGACTGCGTCGCCACGGACTCCGATGGGCTGCACTGATCGCACTCTCGGCCGGCGGCTGGGCGCTCGGCGAGAGCATCGGACTCACGGCGGCCGGCCTTTTCGCGGCCCTGATAGTCGCGGCGGCCCTGGCCGTCACCGGTTGGGGCCCGTCGCGTGTGCCCCACCCGCTGGGCAAGCTTGCCCAGGGCGTGCTGGCCAGTGCGGTCGGGCTGATGGTGCACCGGGAGACGATCGCCGCCCTGGGCTCGCTGTGGGTGCCGGTGGTCTCGATCGCAGCCGCGACCCTGGTGATCAGCGTGGCGGCCGGCGCCCTCCTCGCGCTGCATCGTGACGTGGACGCGGTGACCGGATCTCTGGCCATGACGGCGGGCGGCGCCACCGGACTCGTCGCGATGGCCCGCGAACTCGGCGGCGACGACCGCATCGTCGCGGTGGTGCAATATCTGAGGGTGGCGCTCGTCGTGGTGTCGATGCCGATGATCGTCACGTTCGGGTTCCGCGCGGATACCGGTACGGGAACGGCGACGGCCACCGACGGCGGCGCCGAATGGTATGTGGCACTGCCATTCCTGGCGCTGTTCATCGTGGGCGGCACCGCTGTGGCGTCCCTTCTGCGACTGCCCGCCCCCGCGACGCTGGGGCCGCTGGCGGTGAGCGCCGGATTCGAACTCGGCGGCTGGAGCGACGCGGTCTCGGTCCCGCCGATACTGATGACCGCCGCGTTGATCCTCATCGGCTGGCAGGCCGGGCTCGCATTCGACCGGGCGAGCCTGCGGGCGATCGGACGGATCCTGCCGTACGCCGCGCTGCTCACCCTCCTGGTCGGGGCGGCGTGCGCAGGCCTGGGCATCCTTCTCGCCCACCTCACCGGCGCGAGCCTCCTCGAGGCCTATCTCGCCACCACCCCCGGCGGTCTGGCGGCGGTGCTGGCCGTGTCGGCCTCCACCTCCTCCAACGTCACGTTCGTCGCGGCCGCTCAGGTGCTGCGGCTGGTCATCATGCTCATCACCACCCCGATCATGGCGAAGGCATTCGCCCACTTCAGTTCTCGGCGACGGCGAGCGTAGCGGGATCCTCTCCGGACGAGGCGGTCCGGTCACGTCCGGGCCGTCTCGACCGGAGAGGAATCCCACACACCCCGGGTTCGGTTGCAGTGTCTCCGAACTCGGGGTGTGCCGGAGAGTGGTTTCTCGAATGTCGGCGCATGGCATCTACCTCTCATTCTCTTCGGCAGCCACCGGGCTGCAGGTTGGTGTGTCGGGGTTCGATCAGCCGTAGACGCGCGCGATGAAGGCGTCGAGGTTGTCGCGAACCCGCGCGATCCTCTCCTCCGGTTCGAGATCCTCGCGGTACTGCCTGCCGAGCGCAGGCGACTTCTTCCGGCGCGCGTACAGCGAGCAGGCGAGGTCGGCGCACATGTACGTGCCGATCGAGTTACCCCGGCGCCCGGACTCCCCCGACTTACGCGCGGTCATCAGCGAGACGCCGCCACTGGCATGCGTGGTCATACAGACCGTGCACATCTGCGCGCGGCGGTAACCGCCCGTCTCGTAGCGCAGCGCGACGCCGACCAGACGATCCTCCCGCGGTACGACGACATAACAGCGGCCGGGAAACGACGGGTCGCTCCAGCCGAGGAAGTCGAGATCCTCCCACGGCCGATCGTCCAGGTCACGAGGGACCGGTAGGCGCTTGGCGTCGCCCTTGGAGCAATTGATGAAGGACGACCTGATGTCGTGTTCGGTGACGGGTTCCATGACGAAGTGAACTCCTTCTGTCGACGGGTGGACAAAGCCACGTGACGATACGGACCGCGGCGGCGTCGGGCAACGGATTTCCGACGATCCAGAGTTCTGACGCTGCGTGTATCGTGCTGTTTCCGGCTTCGAGGGGATGGGAATGACGGCAGGCACACGGGTCGGCTCGCAGTTCGGGCATTACCATCTCAGGGCTCTGCTCGGCCGAGGCGGAATGGGTGAGGTGTACGAGGCGTACGACACCACCAAGGATCGCACCGTCGCACTCAAGATCCTCGACGTCGACCTCGCGAAAGACCCCACCTACCAGCAGCGGTTCCGCCGCGAATCGCATGCCGCGGCCCGGCTGCAGGAGCCGCACGTCATCCCCATCCACGACTGGGGCGAGATCGACGGTGTGCTCTACATCGACATGCGTCTGGTCGTCGGGCAGGATCTGCGGGCGCTGCTCCGCTCGCGTGGCCCGATGGGCCCCGCACATGCGGTCGCGGTCGTCGACCAGATCGCGGCGGCGCTCGACGCCGCCCACGCCGACGGTCTCATCCACCGCGACGTCAAGCCGGAGAACATCCTCGTCACGGCCGGTGAATTCGCGTACCTCGTCGACTTCGGTATCGCGCACTCGAGTTCCGATCTCCGCCTGACCACCCTCGGCAGCGCTGTCGGCTCCTACGCGTACATGGCGCCCGAGCGGTTCGACAACGCACCGGTCGATGCCCGCGCGGACGTCTATTCGCTGGCGTGCGTCCTCTACGAATGCCTCACGGGGTCCATTCCGTTCCCGTCCAACAGCATCAGCAGCGCGATCCGCGCGCACCTCACCACGCCGGTGCCCAGCCCCAGCTCGATCCGGCCCGAAGTGCCCGCCACGTTCGACGAGGTGATCGCCCGGGGTCTGGCCAAGGCTCCCCGCGATCGGTACCGGACGGCAGGCGACTTCGCGGCGGCAGCCCGCTCCGCGTTGACCGCTCGCGAGCGGAAGACCGAAACCGACATCGCGACCCGCCCGGAACCGTCGCCGGGCATGCGGTCCGAGCCGACCCGGGTCGACGACCGCGGGCGTCCACCAGTCTACCCGCCGACCGCGTTCCACAGCGGTCCGCCCGCTCCACCTCCGCCCTATTACCCGCCCACTCCCTACACCGCCCCGCCGCCTGCGCGACGGTCGGTGGCCGTGCCGGTGACGGTGACCGTGCTGGTGATCGCGTTGCTGGCACTCGCCGGGGTGGTCGGATGGCTCGTGCTGGACCGGAACAATCCGGACGACCCCGCGGTCACCGCGGCCGGCAGCAGTCAGGTGCGCCTTCCCGTCACGGAAGACGTCCCCGTCGCGACCACGAAGGCGGCTCCGGCGACGGTCCCGCCCGCCGCGACTCCGCCGAGAACGACGACGAGAACGACGACGGCGCCCGCGCCGCCGATCGTCGGCGAGGTGTCGGGCGCCGATCGGCAGGGCTTCCTGCCCCCGTCCGATGCACGATGCAACTACACCAACCCGGCGGTGTTCATCGGTCGCACCACGAAGTCCCTGGTCGTGGTCTGCGAGACGGGCGTGGGACGCTATTACTACCAGGGCGTGCGCATCAGTGACGGCGCCGCGATCTCCGTCGACGACCCGAGCCCCAACGGTTCCGGCTTCGTCGCCACCGGCGACGGCGGCACCGAGTACCGGCTCACCCCGTCCGCCCTGACCATCGTCGGCGGCGACGGCAAGGTCCTCGCGACCGAACCGATGATCGAGTCCGCATACCGCTGAATCGCCCTCCGCCGGATCCGAATGTCCTCCGAAGAATCGCCGTCTGCGGCGACAACGGGACGGGCGGTCGGAATCGGTGAGAGTATAGGTCTGTGAGCGCAGAGGCAGATCATGAGGAGAGACGTCGCCCGATCCCGGACACCCCGTTGGGCTACCTCGAGCAGCTACCCGCCCTCGTCCTGCTCGAGCGCCTCCCGGTTCCCGTCCTGGCGGTCGAGGACGACGGCACGGTCGTCCACGCGAACAGTGCGTTCGAGAGGATGCTGGGGCACCCCGTCGCGTCACTGCGCGGGCGTCCGGTGTCCGAACTCCTCGACCTGGACGAGACGTCGACGGGCGCCGCGGCCGTCGAACACCTCCGTGAGTCGGCGACCACCCCCGTCGACCTCGCACATCAGGACGGATCCCGGGTCCGCGCCCTCGTCAGCAGGCCCATCCTCCGCCGGCAGGACGACCCGGTGACCCTCGTCTGCTTCCACGACGTCACCGAACAACTGTGGAACGGCGGCCGGGCCCCGGGGTTCTGACCCGCGCCACAGTTGCACAGGCATGTGCCGGAATCCCGCGCAATTGCGCCCGCATCCGGCAAATCGCTGTGTACACACCGCGACGAGGATGGCCGCGAAACCACCCGGGCCCGATCTGCCGCGGGTTAGGTTGGCTGCATGGCGACCGGTAAGGACAAGTCACCCGCTGTCGAACTGGAGGTCGGCGACCGGACCGTGCGGATCTCGCACCCGGAGCGCGTCTACTTCCCCGCCACCGGCGCCACGAAACTGGACCTCGCGAACTACTACCTGAGCGTCGGCGACGGGATCGTGCGCGCACTGCGCGAACGCCCCTGCATGATGCACCGCTTCCCGGACGGTCTGAGCGGCGAGAAGGTGCACCAGAAGCGGTTGCCGCACGGTGCGCCGGACTGGGTGCAGACGGTCCGCGTGACGTTTCCGCGGTACAACCGCCACGCCGACGAACTGTGCGTCACGCACCCGGCGGACGTGATCTGGGCGGTGCAGATGTCCACGGTCGAGTTCCATCCGTGGAACTCGCGCCGCGCGGACGTCGAACGACCCGACGAGTGGCGGATCGACCTCGATCCGATGCCCGACTGCGGGTTCGACACGGTGCGGCGCGTCGCCGGGGTGGTGCACGAGGTGCTCGACGAATTGGGTGCGACGGGGTGGCCGAAGACGTCCGGCGGCAGCGGCATGCACGTCTACGTCCGGATCCGGCCCGACTGGGGATTCGGCGAAGTCCGTCGGGCCGCGCTGGCCTTCGCCCGCGAGGTGGAGCGCAGGGCACCGAAGGACGTGACCACCACCTGGTGGCGGAAGGACCGGGACCCGCGCAAGTTGTTCGTCGACTACAACCAGAACGCCCGCGACCACACCATCGCCAGTGCGTATTCGGTGCGGGGTGTGCCCGACGCGACGGTGTCCACCCCGGTGACGTGGGACGAGATCGACGACGTGGACCCGCACGAGTTCACGATCGCCACCGTCCCCGAGCGGTTCGCGACACTCGGTGATCTGCACGCGGGAATCGACGACGCCGTGTTCTCACTCGAGCCGCTGCTGGAGTGGGCGGACCGCGACGAGGCCGAGGGCGAGTCGGATCCCGGTGGCGCGGAGGACTAGTCGGCGCTACAGGTCCAGCACCACGTCGTCCGCCGGTGTGGTGCAGCAGATGAGGGTGTTCCCGTCCGCGGCCGGTTCGATCGGTTCCGGGTCGTAGTCGACGGCCCCGGACAGCAGCACCGTTTCACAGGTGTGGCAGACCCCGGTGCGACAGGACCAGCGTGTCGGCACGTCACACGCCTCGGCGAAGTCGAGGAGGGTTCCCCGCCCCGGGTCCCACGGCACGGTGAGCCCGCTGCGCGCGAACGAGACGGACGGACCCGCACCCGGCGGTCCGGACGGCGGATGGGGTGCCCGCGACGAATCCTGAACCACACCGGGATTGAGAGCTCCTTCCGCACCGAACGTTTCGATGTGAATCCGCGCGGGGTCGAGTCCGGCGGCGGCGAGCGCGGACCCGAGATCGGCCATGAACGATGCGGGCCCGCACAGATAGGCATCCGCGTCCGCGGGCAGACCGAGACTCGCAATCAGTTCCCCCGTGAGCCGGCCTGCCGTGGTGTAGTCGCCGTCCCTGCTGTCGGTTTCGGCAGGCCTGCTGTAGGCGATGTGCGAACGACTGCCCGGCAACCGGTCCAGGAGGTCGCGGCTCTCCTCGGCGAAGGGATGCTCGGATCCGTCACGGGCACCGTGCACCCACCACACCTGCCGCGGCGAACCCGCTTCCACGAGTGCGTACAACATCGACAGCAGAGGTGTGACCCCCACGCCCGCGGACACGAGCACCACCGGCCTCGCCTCGCCGTCCAGGAAGAACGTCCCTCGCGGGGCCGCCACCTCGAGGGTGTCACCGAGGCGCACACGCGAGTGGACGTACCGGCCTGCGACGCCGTGCGGTTCCCGTTTCACACTGATCCGGTAGTCGGCGGCGCCGGGGCGATTGGACAGCGAATAGCTGCGGATCACCGGGCCCTGCACGTCGTCGGGGTGCAGGCGCAGTGTGATCGACTGCCCCGCCTGCCAGGACGGCAACGCCGATCCGTCGGGTGCGGCCAACGACAACGACAGGACGCGGCGGCTCTCCTCGTGAATCCCGGTCACCGTGAGCGAGCGGAACCCGGGCCACGCCGGCGGCGGGCTGCCTGCGGTCTTCGTCAGCCCGACGTTTCCGCCGGCACCCGAATCGACTCGGTCCAGAATGCTCTGCAGCGACTCCTTCCATCCGGGACTCAACGCCGGGATCCGCAACGCCCGTTCGAGTGCGTCGCGGGGGTGGCCGGGCAGGTACAGGAGCGCGTCGATCTCCGCGACGGGCACCGCTTCCGGGCCCGCGGCGACCTTCACGATGTCCTGCCCGGCCTCGACCTCTCCTTCCTCGATCACCCGGAGGTAGAAGCCTGGCCTGCGGTGGGACACGAGCAACGCCGCCATCTGCGGTTCGTTCATGCGCATACCCACCCGGTAGCACGTCACGCGGGGCTGGGTGACCTCGAAGACCGCGGTTCCGATCCGGTAGCGATCACCGATGCAGACCTCGTCGTCGGGCAGACCGTCGACGGTGAAGTTCTCGCCGAAATGCCCGGGTTCGAGATCGTCACGGCGGAGGTATTCGCGCCAGTGACGGTAGGACTCGGTCTGATAGACGAGCACGGCGCGGATCTCACCACCGTGTCCCCCGAGGTCGCCCTGGCCGTCACCGTCGATGTTGAGCCTCCGGACCGTCCGTGGGCCGTCCACGGGGCGCTTCCACACGCCGGTGTGGACCGTCCGTCCCCGCCAGGACACGTCCCGGGGCAACCCGACATTCAGTGAACTGAGCGTAGCCACGGCATTCGCCTCTTCTGGTCGGTACGACACGCGATCGGCCCCCGATCGATCATCTGTCATCCCATCCCGCGGATCAACGACTCGGCGTGCGACCGCAACGAGACACGCGCCCCGACCGTGCGGCCGGGGCGCGTGTCTCGCATGCCGAACCCTTCCCTACCGGGGCGGCGGGGGCGGTGGCGGCGGAGGCGGTGGGGGGTTGGGGTTGCAGAGTTGGCAGCCGTCGACCGGAGGTTTGGGAACGGGTGCGTGACAATCGTTCTGACAGGGTCTGGCGCCGGCGAACTCGGCGGTTCCCACCAACGAGATCGACAGGGCCGCGAGGATCGCCCCGATGGCCGCCACGATCCTGGCGGAAGTTCTGGTAGTCGACATTGTTCCTCCTGTGAGCTGAAGCGCGGTGTGCAGCACCGTCGTTCGAGCATCCGGGAAGGACGCCACGACTGCCAGGCACCCTGGGGGTGGAGTCGGGCCACCCGCTCAGCCGAGGCGGCCGATCACGTCCAGCACGTCGCGCAGCGCGGACAGCGAATGCGCGGGGAGGAACGCGTCGCAGAACGGCAGCGCGGCCGCCATCGAACCGGCGAGCGGCCGGAAGCCGGGGTCACCGGCGCGGGGGTTGAGCCACACCAGGCGATGGGCGCGACGACGCACCCGGGTGAGGGCGTGCGCCAGGCGCTCCGGGTCGTCGCTGTCCCAGCCGTCGGACGCGATGACGACGAGTGCGCCGCGCAGCGCGTTGCCGTGCGGGGACGCGAGCAGTTCACTCACACTGCCCGCGATGTGGGTGCCCCCGAATCTGTCGACCACCTTCTCGTTCGCCCTGCGGACCGCGGTCTCGGCGCTGCGGTGGGCGAGCACGGGGGTCAGCCTCGTCAGCGACGTGGAGAACGCGAACACCTCCGGCCTGCCCGCGGTCTGCCGTTGCACCGCCGCCCGCATCAGATGGAGGTAGATCGCGGCGTACGGCTGCATCGACCGGCTCACGTCACACAGCATGACGATGCGGCGCGGGCGGTCCCGGGCGCGGCTCCGCGCGAGCACCACCGGCTCCCAGCCCGTCGCCCTCGACCGGTTCATGGTGGCCCGCAGGTCGATACGCCTGCCGCGGCGATGCACTTCGCGACGCCGGGTGCGGCGGGACGGCCACGCCGCGGTGGCCTGTTCCAGCCAGGCTCCGAGGAGCCGGAGATCGCGGGCGTCGAATCGGGCGAAGGGTTCGTCGGCGCGGGCCACGAGCCTGCTGGGCAGGGTGTCCGGCACCGCGGTGAGCGCGTCGTGAAGGCCGTCCTCGGCGTTGTCGACGCCGCCGGTCATCAGCGGTCGGGTAATCCACGGCACGCCCTCGACGTCCTGCGGGTCGCCGGGCCGGTCGCGGCCGTCGCGGACGGCGGCGAGGGCCGACTCCCGCCCGGCGGCGGTGCGCCGCGCATGCGGGTCCACCGACAGCAGCGCGTCCTCGAAGACCGCGGCGAACACCGCGTCGAACGACGCGAGGTCGTCGACGCGGTTGACGAGCGTCAGACGCGCCGACCAGTACAGCCGCGAACGTGAACCCGGCGGCGACAGGTGCAGCGCCTGCACGAACACCGCGGGGCCGCTCGCCGAGACCACGACGCCGCGGGCCCGCAACCGGGCCACGAGTGCCACGGCGAACGCGGCGAGATCGACACCCCGCAGGATGCCCGACGCGGTCATCGCCTGCGGCGGCCCACCACGAGGACGACCACGATTCCCGCGAGGACGGCAGCGAGGATCGGGGCGTACCGTTTCCACGCACCCGCACCGGACAGCGCCAGCAGGTCCAGCGGCGCCGGTTCGGCGGCGGGCCGTGCCACGGACAGCGCCGTGGTGCCGGCGGAGTCGGTGGCGGAACCCACTGATTCGGGTTCGGCCGCGGGCTGGTCGGCAGGCCCTCCGGAGAGTTTCGCTTCCAGCGATTCCGCGAACTGCCCCATGAGTTTCTCCGACACCTGCTGGATCATCCCGCTGCCGAACTGCGCCAGTTTGCCGACGATCTTCATGTCGGTGTCCACGGTGACGCGGGTGCCGTCGCCCGCCTCGTGCAACTGGGCGGTGATCGTCGCGGACGCGTTGCCGGAACCACGCGAGTCCCGGCCGCGGGCGTCGATCACGGCGCGGTGCTCCTGCGCGTCGCGTTCGACGAACGTGGCCTTGCCCTTGAACTCACTCGTCACCGGGCCGACCTTGACCTTCACCTTCCCCAGGTAGTCGTCGCCCTCCCGCCCGGTCATCTGCGCGCCGGGCAGCAGGGGGGCAACCTCCTCGAGGTCGCTGAGCACCTCCCACGCCTGCTCGATCGGGGCGCTGACGGTGAACTCGTTGGCGATCTTCATGGCGGAACCCTCTCATCCGGTGGCCAGGCCGCGCGCGTAGTCGACGAATGCGTCCTGAACCATTGTGCGGTCGTCCGGGGTCTTTGCGAGTGCACTCAGGCTCGAGATCGCGTCTTCGCGAACCAGATCGGCCACACCCAGCGCCGCGAGCGCGGACACCCAGTCGATCGTCTCCGCGATTCCGGGAGGCTTGTCGAGATCGAGGTCGCGGGCACGGCCGACGAATCGGGTGGCGTGCTCGATGAGGAGTTCGGACGCCACGGACACCGTGCGGCGCACGATCGCGGCCGCCCGCGCCGGCTCCGGATAGTCGATCCAGTGGTAGAGGCACCGCCTGCGCAGCGCGTCGTGGAGATCGCGGCTGCGGTTGGACGTCAGCACGACGACGGGATGATGTTCGGCCGTGAACGTTCCCAGTTCCGGAACGGTCACCGACGCCTCCCCCAGGAACTCGAGGAGCAGGGCCTCGAACTCGTCGTCGGCCCGGTCGATCTCGTCGATCAGCAGCACGGGCGGGGTCGGTCCCCGATATCTCACACAGTGCAGGATCGGACGTTCCAGCAGGAACTCCTCGGTGAACAGATCGTCCTCGGTCAGGCCGTCGCCTCGCGACTCGGCCAGCCGGATGGTGAGCAGCTGCCGCTGATAGTTCCAGTCGTAGAGCGCCTCGTTCGCGGTGAGGCCTTCGTAGCACTGCAACCGGATCAGCGGCGCACCGAGAACGGTCGCCAGAGCCTTCGCCGCGGTGGTCTTGCCGACTCCGGGTTCGCCTTCGAGCAGCAGCGGACGGCGCAGGACCGCCCCGAGGTACAGCGCCGACGCGGTTCCGAGGTCCAGGAGATAGTCCTCGGCGTCGAACCGCCGGACCACGTCCGCCACATCCTCGAACCCCTCCGTCATACCGCTCCCGTCTCCTGCGCGAACGACGCCCGGCACCCCGGCCCGCAGAACCAGAAGTCGTGGCCGTCGCGCCGGAGGTGGACGGTGTCCGGTCCCACCACGACGCGCATCCCGCACACCGGATCGACCGCCTCCGCCACCGCCGCCCGCGAGGCCGAACCGTCCTCCGGCGCCCGCAGTCCCGCTCTCCGCAGCTGCTGCACCAACTCGGCCGCGATCGACACGGCGATCTCCGCCGACGTCCGCGCCCCGATGTCGAGGCCGACCGGGGTGTGCACCCGCGCCCGCTCGGACTCGGTGAGGCCCAGCATGTCGAGGATGGCTCCCCCGCGGGTCCGGCTGGCGACGAGCCCGACGTACCCGACGCCGGCGTCGAGCGCCGCGCGGATGACCTCCGCTTCGGGTCCGCCGTGGCCGGCGAGCACCACGGCCGTGGTGCCGGAGAACTGCCCGGCGTCGTCGTGCTCGACGGTGAATCCCAGCAGTTCCGCTATGCCCGCCAGACACTGCGCGATCGGTGTGGTGCCGCAGATCCTGACGAGCGGCGGCGGCACCTGCGGCTCCAGGAAGATCTCCATGGCGCCGCCGGACAGGCACGGATTCACCACGACGGACGCGCCCGGGGTCTCCGGGAACTGCACGGCCCCGTCGGGCAGGACCCGCAACAGCACGCTCTCGTTGCGCTCGAGCACACCCAGCGCGGCCGTGCGCACCGAGTTCTGCGCGCACTGCCCGCCGACGAAACCCTCGATCGTCCCGTCCTGCAGGAGGATCGCCTCGTCGCCGGTGTGACTGGACGTCGGCGGTTGTGCCCGCACCACCGTCGCGTGGACGAACGGCCTGCGGTCGCGCACCAGTTGCGCCGCACGCTCTTTCAGATCCATCGGGCCTCCTCGCAGCCGACGGGGGCGACACTCAGATCGGGGGTGTCGCGCGGCCCTGCATGGCCTCCCACACCCGGGACGGGGTGAGCGGCATGTCGGCGTGCCGCACCCCGAACGGGGCGAGCGCGTCCACCACCGCGTTCACCACGGCCGCGGGCGATCCGACCGTCGCCGATTCGCCGATGCCCTTGGCGCCGATCGGGTGATGCGGCGACGGGGTGACGGTGAAGCCGGTCTCGAGTTTCGGAACCTCGAGCGCGGTGGGGATCAGGTAGTCCATCAGCGACCCGCCGAGGCAGTTGCCGTCCTCGTCGAATTCGATGATCTCCATCAGCGCCATGCCGATGCCGTCGACGATGCCGCCGTGGACCTGCCCCTCGATGATCATCGGGTTGATGCGGGTGCCGCAGTCGTCGACGGCGAGGAACCGCCGTACCTTCACCACGGCGGTGCCGGGATCGACGTCGACGACGCAGAAGTACGCGCCGTACGGGTACGTCAGATTCTCGGGGTTGTAGCAGATCTGCGCCTCGAGTCCGCCTTCGATGCCCTCCGGCAGGTCGCCTGCGCCGTGTGCCCGCATCGCGATGTCCTGGATGGTCACCTTCGCCGACGGATCGCCCTTCACATGGAATTCGCCCTTCTCCCACTCCAGATCCGCGACCGAGGCCTCGAGCATCCCGGACGCGATGATCTTCGCCTTGTCCCGCACCTTGCGGGCGACCAGCGCGGCCGCCGCCCCGGACACCGGCGTCGACCTGCTGCCGTACGTGCCGAGCCCGAACGGCGTGTTGTCGGTGTCGCCGTGCACCACGTCGATGTCGTCCGGCGGGATGCCGAGTTCCTCCGCCACGATCTGCGCGAACGTCGTCTCGTGGCCCTGCCCCTGGGTCTGCACCGACAACCGGACGACGGCCTTCCCCGTGGGATGGACCCGCAGTTCGCACCCGTCGGCCATGCCCAGACCCAGGATGTCCATGTCCTTGCGGGGGCCGGCACCGACGGCTTCGGTGAAGAACGCCATGCCGATTCCCATCAGCTCACCACGGTCGCGGCGTTCCTTCTGCTCCTCCCGCAGATGGTCGTAGCCGATCATGTCCATGGCCTTGCGCATGGTGGTCTCGTAGTCGCCCGAGTCGTACACCCAGCCCGTCTTACTGGTGTACGGGAACTGTTCCGGCCTCAGCAGATTCTTCAGCCGCAGTTCCGCCGGATCCATCTTCAGGTCGAATGCCAGGCAGTCGACGAGCCGCTCGACCAGATACACGGCCTCGGTGATGCGGAACGAGCAGGCGTACGCCACGCCGCCGGGCGCCTTGTTCGTGTAGACCGCCGTCATCGCGCAGTGCGCGGCCTCGATGTCGTAGCTGCCGGTGAAGACGCCGAAGAAACCGGCCGGGTATTTGATGGGCGCCGCCGTGCCGTTGAACGCCCCGTGGTCGGCCAGCACCTTCGTGCGGATCGCGAGCATCTTGCCCTCCGCGGTGGCCGCGATCTCGCCGACCATGATGTAGTCGCGGGCGAACCCGGTGCTCATCAGGTTCTCGCTACGATCCTCCATCCATTTCACCGGTTTGCCCGTCACGAGCGACGCGACGATCGCGCACACGTATCCCGGGTAGATCGGCACCTTGTTGCCGAATCCGCCGCCGATGTCCGGGGACACCACCCGGATCTTGTGCTCCGGGATTCCCGAGACGAGGGCGTAGACCGTCCGGTGCGCGTGCGGGGCCTGTGAGGTGGTGTACAGGGTGAGCTTGCCGGACACCCGGTCGATGTCGGCGATCGCACCGCACGTCTCCATCGGCGCCGGATGCACCCGGGGATAGACGATCTCCTGCTTCACCACCACGTCCGCCTTCGCGAACACGGCCTCGGTCGCGGCGGCATCGCCTGTCTCCCAGTCGAAGCAGTGATTGTCCGTCTTGCCGTCGAGGTCGTCGCGGATCACCGGCGCATCGGGCGACAGCGCCGCGCGGGCGTCGACGACGGGATCGAGCATGTCGTATTCGACGTCGATCAGTTCCAGCGCGTCCCGGGCCGAATAGCGGTCCTCGGCGATGACGAACGCGACCTCCTGGCCCTGGAAACGCACCTTGTCGGTGGCCAGCACGGCCTGCACGTCGTTGGACAGCGTCGGCATCCACGCGAGATTCTTCGCCGCGAGGTCGGCGCCCGTCACCACCGCCGTCACCTTCGGATGTTCCTGCGCCGCAGTGGTATCGATGCTCACGATCCGCGCGTGCGCGACCGGCGACCGCAGGATCGCCAGGTGCAGCATGCCGGGGAGGGTGATGTCGTCGACGTAATTTCCGAGCCCCCGGATGAAGCGGGGGTCCTCCTTGCGAAGCATGCGACCGTGGCCGCACGGTTTCTTGTCGTTGTCCACGACGGCGTCGCCCGAGGGCGGACGCGATTCGACGGTGGTCATGACGCACTTCCCACATGCTCTTCGACTGTCTTCGGCGTGCCCTCGGCGCCCCGCGTCGTGTCCTCCTGGACGTCCGCGTCGAAGTCGCCTGCCGGTTCGGGCTCGGCGGCCTCACCGGCCCGGTGGTCCGCCGCCCACTGGATCGAGCGCACGATCGTGGTGTACCCGGTGCAGCGGCAGATCTGCCCGGAAATCGCTTCCCGGATGGTGGCCTCGTCCGGGCTCTCCTCGCGGTCGAGCAAGGCCCGCGCCGTCATCATCATGCCGGGCGTGCAGAACCCGCACTGCAGTCCGTGACACTGCATGAAGCCCTGCTGGACGGGATCGAGTTCGCCGTCGTGCTCGAGGCCCTCGACCGTGCGGACGTCGTGCCCGCCGGCCATCGCGGCGAGCATCGTGCACGACTTCACCGGATCGCCGTCGACGGTGACGACGCACGTGCCGCAGTTGCTGGTGTCGCAGCCCCAGTGGGTCCCGGTCAGGCCCAGTTGGTCGCGGAGGAAGTGGACGAGCAGCATGCGCGGTTCCACCTCGGCGGTCACTGCTTCACCGTTGACGGTCATGTTCACCTGCATGGCTATGCCTCTTCTCCGGTCGGCTCGTGCTCCACGTCGCTGCGGAGCACCCGGTCGACCGCTGTACGGAGTGTGCGGATCGTGAGTTCGGATGCGAGATGACGTTTGTAGTCGACGGTGCCGCGGGCGTCGCCGACCGGCGAGCAGACCTGCGCGGCCATCCGCCCGGCCTGGGCGAACGCCTCCTCGGACGGGGGGCGTCCGGTCAGGTAGTCGGCGATGTCCGCGAGCCCGGAGGGGTCGGGGTCGACCGCGGTCAGGCCAACGGCGGCCCGGGCGATCTCGCCGCCCTCCACGGTGACGGCCGCTCCTGCCGCGGTGACCGCCCAATCGCCGGTTCGCCGTTCGACCTTGGCGTAGGCGCTGGAGCTGTGGCCGTGGACGGGTATCACGATCTCGATGAGCATCTCGTTGTGCGCGAGCGCCGTCTCGTACGGTCCGACCATGAACTCGGACATGGGGATCTCGCGGCGTCCGCCGGGTCCCTGCACCACGCACGTGGCGCCGAGGACACCGCAGACCGTCGTGAGGTCCTCGGCCGGGTCCGCCTGGCACAGCGATCCGCCGATGGTTCCGCGGTTGCGGACCACCGGGTCTGCGATCACCTTCTCCGCGTCGCGGAAGAGGGGAAACGCCGCCGCGAGTTCGTCCGATTCGAGAAGCCGGCGATGCCGGGTCATCGAACCGATCCGCAGCCTCGACCGCTCGGTCGTGATGTATCCGAGTTCGCCCTCGAGGTCGTTGATGTCGATGAGGTACTCGGGATTGGCGAGACGAAGTTTCATCATGGGGAGCAGGCTGTGGCCGCCTGCCACGAGGCGGGCTTCGTCGCCCAGCCGGTCGAGCAGGGCGATCGCGTCGTCGACGCCCGTTGCACGCTCGTATTCGAAGGATCCTGGTACTTGCATTGTGACCTACCTCACAAATGTGGATCCTTTCAGCCTCCGCAAGAACCGGTGGTCCGTCAACCCCGGTGAACCGCCCTATTCGACGAGGGAATCCACCGGTTCCTCGTGGTGGATGCGGCCGCTCGACTCCGCCAGCGGGCGCCCCGTGCCACCCCACCGGCAGGCGATGATCTCGGCGGCGATGGACACCGCCGTCTCCTCCGGGGTGCGGGCGCCGATGTCCAGGCCGATGGGGCTCGACAGCCGGTCGAGTTCGGTGTCGGTCAGACCCGCCTCGCGGAGGCGTTCGCGCCGGTCCAGGTCGGTTCTGCGTGATCCCATGGCACCGATGAACGCGACGTCCGGGAGGCGCAGCGCCGCCTCGAGGAGAGGGACGTCGAACTTCGGGTCGTGGGTGAGTACGCAGATCACGGTCCGGCCGTCGATGGCACCGGCCTCGGCCTGGCCGGCCAGGTACCGGTGCGGCCAGTCCACCACCACCTCGTCCGCGGTCGGGAACCGCGCGTGCGTCGCGAACACCGGCCGGGCGTCGCAGACCGTCACCCGGTATCCCATGAAGGCGCCCTGCCGGGCCACCGCGGCGGCGAAGTCGATGGCCCCGAACACGAGCATGCGCGGCCGCGGCGCATAGCTGGCGACGAACACCTCCATTCCCTCGCCACGACGCTGACCGTCGGTGCCGTACGTCAGCACCGTGCTGCCGCCGGCCGCGAGGAGACCCCGGGCGTCGTCGGTGACAGCGGAATCGGCGCGGTCCGAACCGAGGGCACCGCTCACGTCCTCGGGCCGGACGATCAGCCGGCGACCCACCCGGGTGGCATCGGGATGCGCCACGACGGTGGCGACCGCGACCGGCCGGTGGTTCTCGATGTCCCGGACGATCTCACCGAGTTCCGGAAAATTGTCCCGCGAGACGGGCTCGACGAAGATGTCGATGATTCCACCGCAGGTGAGACCCACCTCGAACGCATTCTCGTCGCTGATCCCGTACCGCTGCAGCACCGGCGTCCCCGTCGCCGCGACCTCGGTCGCGAGTTCGTAGACCGCCCCCTCGACGCATCCGCCCGACACCGAACCGGACGCGCTGCCGTCGGGAGCCACGACCATGGACGCCCCCGCCGGCCGCGGTGCGGAGCGGAACGTGCGGACCACCGTTCCGACGCCCGCCGTTCCGCCGACCGTCCACACCGCCATCAGGTCTGCCAGCACGTCGCGCATCAGCACCCTTCCCGCTCGAGTCCGATTCGCTTCCAGACTATTCCGCCGACGCGAGTTTGGCCGCGGAGACGGGAACCTCGACGTCGACCGGTGCCAGCGAGAATGGCGGCGTCCCGACTCCGGCGATCCGGAAGTGGCCCCACGGGTCGCGCTCGGCGAGGGCGGCGGGTGCCTCGCGACCGTCGCCGATGGTGAGGAACAGCGGGGTGCGGTTGCGCTGCTTCGCCGCGTCGACGCCGTCGCCGACGACGCGGCCGTACCAGTGGTACAGACCGTCCAGCGGTTCGAGGTGACCGTTCAGGAAGACCTCGACGGCCACGGTCAGGTCGCCGGACGTGAGCACCCCCGGCCCCCGGTACTCGGTGTCGTCCTCGCGTTCGGTGAGTGAACTCAGCTCGAAGTGCCGGTCGTCGGGGGTACGCAGGCGCCGCCAGTACGATGCGCTCGAACCCGGCCACGCCGCCCGGTTGCGGCCGGCGGAATCGAGGTACCAGCTGTCGCAACCACCCGAATTCCACACCGAGCCCTCGAGTTTGCGGTGGATCACCCGGTTGAATTCACGCTGCGCGCCTGCCCGCACCTCGATCCGCGTTGCGTCCCGTTTCTGCATCAGCGCCAGGCAGCGGGTGATGTAGTGTGCCTGGGCCTCGATGACGAAGACGATCGACTGATTGCCGCCTCCGGAGTTCGGCCCCATCATGAGGAAGAAGTTCGGGAACCCCGTCACCGCGACACCGAGGTACGCCTCCATGCCGTCGCGCCAGGCCCGCTGGATCGTGAGCCCGCGCCGACCCACGATGTGCTCGTTCTCGAATCGGTCGCCGACCGCGAATCCCGTGCCGTAGACGATGACGTCCGCGTCGTGCATGCGCCCGTCCTCGGTGCGGATCCCGCGCTCGGTGACCTCCGAGATGCCCGACGTGACGAGGTCGACGTTATCTCGTTGCAGGGCCGGGTAGAAGTTGCTGGACACCAGGATTCGCTTGCATCCGATCGTGTAACCGGGGGTCAGGGCGGCACGCAGGGCGGGGTCGTGCACCTGCCTCCGCAACAGTCCCCGGGCGGCCGATTCCAGCACCGTCATCAGTCGTGGGTGCAGGAACCCGGCGATCAGCGATTCGTGGCTCCAGTAGATCGCGTGGCGGTAGGTCTTCTGCGCGCCGGGAACAGCCTTGAACACTGCCTTCTCGCCGGCGGTGATCGGGCGGTCCAGCTTCGGCAGGATCCAGTGCGGCGTCCGCTGGAAGACGTCGACGTGTGCGGCCGTCTTCGCGACCTCGGGCACGAACTGCACGGCACTGGCTCCCGTGCCGACGACCGCGACCCGCTTACCCGTCAGGTCGACCGAGTGATCCCATTCGGCGGAGTGGAATACTTTTCCCCGAAACGACTCTCGTCCGGCGAACGCGGGAACGCTGGGTTTGTGCAGCGGCCCCGGGCCCGCGACGACGATCCGCGCGTGGAACACGGAACCCGAGCGGGTCTCGACCCGCCACCGGTCCGTGGTCTCGTCGAAGTCGTAGGCGATCACCTCGGCACCGAACCGAAGGTGGGGCGCCAGGTCGTAGTCGCGGACCACGCGCTCGATGTAGTCGAGAATCTCGGGCTGCCGCGCGTACATCCGGGTCCATTTCCGGTTGGGCGCGAAGGAGAACGAGTACATCAGCGACATCACGTCACAGCCGCACCCCGGATACGTGTTCTCCCGCCACGTTCCGCCCACGCGATCGGCCTTCTCGAGGACGACGAAGTTTTCCTGCCCCGCCTCCTTCAGCTTGATCGCCATGCACAATCCGGCGAATCCGGTACCGACGACGAGGACGTCCGGCTCGGCGAATTTGTCGGTCACAGGAATCCCCCGCGCCGCCACAGCGCGCGGGAGGTCGCTCGCATGAGGCCGTTCTCCTCGAGGAACGCTGCCAGCGATTCGAACCCGCGGCGTTGATTCTCGCGAAAGTTCGGATTTGCCAGCGCCTGTCGGCGCGCCTCCTTCGGATCGAGTCCGGCCCGCTCGTACATGACCGGGTTGGTGAACAGCCGCTGGAACAGCGGGCCGCCGATCCCCTGCAGCGTGCCGACCCACATCCGGTCGATCCGGTGGCCTTCCGCGACACGGCGACGCACCCCCTCGCGCGCGAAGCGGATGTGCCGGGACTCCTCGGTGACGTGGATCCGCATCAGCCGGGAGATCATCGGCTGCAATTGCGGGTCTTCGAGGACGCGCCGCTGCGTGGCGTCGAAGATCTCCTCGCCGATCAGCGCGGCCACCCAGAGCATGGTTCCGCGAAATGTCCTGGGCAGCACGTTGACCACGACGGCCTGGTACCACCGGAGCTGGAAGGGCTTGGCGCCCATCTGCTCGATGGCGCGGCCGAACATCGTCATGTGCCTGCACTCGTCGCCCATCTCGGTGAGCATGTACCGGGTGTGCAGCGAACTCGGATCGTTGTGCAGCAGCGCGCGCAGCAGGGCCTGGTTGAGGATGTTCTCGAACCAGATTCCGACGCTGAGGATGTTCGCCGATTCCTGCCGGGACAGTTCGATGCGCTGCGCCTCGCTCATCGCGTCCCACATCTCCGTTCCCCACAGGGACAGGACCTGCGGCGGCAGGAAGTACTTGCCGTCCTCGAGCGGCGCGTCCCAGTCGATGTCGACGACGGGAGCGTACGAGCGTTTGACGGAACCCGCGAGGAGTCTGCCGGCGACTTCCTCCCGGTCGATCGTGTGTGAACGCTGAGACATCGCTGATCCCTTCGTCGAGAGCGATTCCCTCTCGTTGCCGTTTATAGGTAAAACGTAAACCCGGGTGTGACCCAGGTCAATGGTTGTCTGTAACTCGAGTTCACATTTGCACTTCCGGTTTGCACCCACCCCACCCGACCAGCACAATCAGGCCGTGAGGACGCGGCCGACGACACCGACCCCGAGCGAACTCCGGGAAAAGATCCTCGACGCGGCCGAACAGTGCCTGATCGAACTCGGGTACAGCACCCGGCTTCACGCGGTCATCGCCGAGCGCGCGGGACTGTCGCGGCCCACGCTCTACAAGCACGTCGGCGATCAGTCCGCCATCCTCGAGGCCCTCTTCCAGCGGGAGATCTCCCGCTTCTTCGTCGTGCTCGACCCGATACTGCGGGGACGGCAGAGCCAACTCCAGGTGCGATTCGTCGACGCCGTCGTGTTCGCCGTCCAGTACGCCCGCGGACACCGGTTGCTGCAGAAGGGATTGCGCGACGACCCCGAGGTGGTGCTCCCCTGGTTCACGGTGAAGGCGAAGCCGATGATCGAACTCGGGGCGCAACTGCTGACCCCCCACTTCGAGCGCCTGTTCACGCCCGAGCAACTGTTCGGGGTGAGTCCCGCCGCCATCTCCGAGTGGGCGTTCCGGATCATCGGTTCCCTCGTCATCACGGAGGGAATCGTGGACACATCCGACGAGCAGGCATTGCGCGGGTTCGTCCGGTCCCTGCTGTCGATCGCGTTCATCCCGCAACCGGACGTGCATATTCCTTGACGCGTATATACGCGTAGGGGCCAGCAGCGCATCTACAGCGTCTGCATAGATCTCATGCTTCCTACCACTGACGTGGCTGGCGTGGGAGATGTATGTACTTCACGGCTACCCGTACCCTGCGGTGTTACGGGTTGTACCGTGTCCCACACCGACGCTTGTGGCGCAGGAACAGTCTTTGTCTGGTTCACCCCCACCGGTGGTGTCGCGGCGGGAGCACTGTGACGGACACGGCGATGCCGCGGCCGGCTCGGAGTGGGACACATTTTGTCGCGGCATCGGCGCACCGGCGCATGCTCGACCACCCGGATCTGCGGATTCCGGCCGCGCTTCCGAACGGCTTTTCCGCGTCCCAGCAATGCTCGTTTGGCCAGGTTCACGGCGGCCACATGGTCACGGTTTCCGCCAATTTTGCACCCCGAACACCATGCGGTGTGGTATCCGCCGGGGCGAGAGAGTGGTTCGTTGCAGCCCGGACACTGCGCGGAGGATCCGCGTGCCGGTACGGACACCACCACCGCACCGACACCGGCGGTGGTGTGCGTGAGGGCGTCGACGGCTTGGCGGCGGGCCGATTGCGCGGCCCGATTGATGTTGACGCGCCCGTGCCCGCGGGTTTCGAGGGTGGTGAGGTCTTCCACCGCGATCACCGTCGCGCCCGCCGCGGCAGCGAAGTCGGTAACCTGGGAGCTGAAGTGAAACGCCATTTCCCGGTTGATCTTCCCCCGCTTGATGCCCACCGCCTCGCGGTGGGCATCGAGGACGGCGATCTTCGCATCGAGTTGTGCTCGGACCTCGGGGGGAGCGGTCGCGGCGAGCCGGCGCAGGCGAGCAGCTTTGCGGTGCAGCAGTTGACCCTCGGTTTGCAGGCGCGCCAGTTTGATCCCAAGGCCGCGATCGTCGTAGGTCCAGCCCTGGTAATCAGACACCAGCCCGTCCGGGGTTTCGGTGGTGATGGCGGCGGCGCCGAGAGTGGCCGGGGACCAGTCCACGCCCACCGCGCAAGTTCCCGAGGTCACATCAGCGGCGGGGACCGTCTCGGTGGCCGCGCACCGCAACAGCAGACCTCGGTGGTCGAGATGAAGGGTCGGGAGATGCCACTCGCTGATCGGCCGCCCGTGCAGGTGCGGTGGGATCGCGGCGGTCAACCGGACTCGTCGCCACTGCGCGCGTCCCGTCGGAGCGACGGTGGTGGGGAGTTTCACCGTCAACGTCATGACGGTGTCTGTGACGGTGAGGTGTGCGAGTTGTCGATCCGCTGCGGACAGCCGAGCCATCGCCGAGGTCTTCGGTGGTGCCTGCATGTCGGTGATCCGCAACCGGCCGGCGAGTGCCCCGCCCTCGCGGCGGGCGCGCGCGGTGAGCTGCCGCACCACGCCTCGGACGAATCCGGCCGGGAGGTACTCCGCCGCAGTGGTGGGTGCGGCGAGGCGGCTGGTGGCCGGGTCGAACCGGGCCGACAGCGACGCGATGGCGGTGTCTCGGTATGCCAGGGTCCGCAGCCTCGCCACCGCTTGTGCGGTCACCACCCGCGTGACACGCGACGGGACGTAGACCCCGTCCGGGTAATGCGGGGTCCAGCCCAGACGCGCAGCAGCGACATGACCCTGTATCGGGAGCTTGCGGCCCTGGCGGTCCACGCCGGCGGCCAGGACATCGAAGGTGGCCGGTTGCCACAGCCGCGACAGCATCTGCGCTTCGGCGCCCGAGATCAGGTCGAGCAACCACCCCACCCGGGTGTCGACATCGTCGAGCCCGATCGGCTCACCGGTGATGTCATCGACCGCCAGGTAGGGGCGGGTGGTGAACGAGAACTTCCGCAGCGCAGTGTATCCGGCGTTGGCCATCAGTTAGTCCTCTCCAACCGCGCTGCCGCATCGCCGACGAAGTCGACGTTGATTCCGCTTCGACCGCAATTGGTAGTAGCGGCCGGAAAACGAGGCGAGCAATGCCATGAAGTCGTCCATCAGCTCCTCTACCAGCGCCTTGTCCCCATGTTCACGCAGGACCTCGACCTTAACGCCGACCACCGACAGGTAACGTTCGATCCATGCCACCGGAGAATCGCGCCAACCGATCTCGCCACACCACTCGCACCACCGTGAACCGGCCCTTGGCTGTGTCGTCGAGCATCCGATTCAGTCCCGCTCGGGTCTCCCGCAGACCGGAACCACGATCCTTGTAGACCCTGTACACGGTGCCGGTGGCACTCTCACGAAGCACCTTCTCTTGATTGGCAAGCGAGGATTCCTGCAGGTAGAGCCGGACACCCGGCCATACAATGCTTCCGCCCTGTCGGCCCGAACGCTCTCCGGTGTAGGTCGACCCAGGTAGATGTCGAGATCCTCCCGATCGAATACTCGCTGATCGGAACTTGTACGCCGAGACGGAAACCGGCCGTCCGACGCGGCCTTCCGGACCCCCACCACCGACATGTTCAGGTATGCCACCGCCTCGCCGATGCGCATGATCCAATAGTGACAGGAAGGACTAGGAAGTTTTAGGTATTGCGGTAACAGTTGAGAGCCTGCACCGCGAACCGTTCGACGAGTTCGAACGGTGGTTGCAGCCCTACCGCCGGCTGTGGACACACCACCTCGACGCCCTCGAGCGGCACCTCGATTCGAAGGAGACCTCGTCATGACCGAGTCGGACGCACGACGCGACTATCGCCCCGGCCCACTCCGGCACGCCGAAGCACGACCCGACGGCACCCGATGGGCATTGACCTTCGTCCGCGAGTTCACGCACTCGCCTGCCGCTCTGTGGACAGCACTCACCGACCCCGGCGAACTGCCGCAGTGGGCGCCGTACACCGCGGACCGGGACCTCGGCACGGTCGGTCCCGCCACCCTGACCATGGTCGACGGGCCGGACCGCATCGAACTCGACGGCACCGTGACACGGGCCGAGGCGCCGCACGTTCTCGAACACGCCTGGGGTGACGACGTTCTGCTGTGGACGATCGAGGAATCCGGCGAGGGAACGCGACTGACTTTGCGCCACACGCTCGACGACCAGCGCACCGCGGCGATGACGGCCGCCGGGTGGCACATGTGCCTGGACGTCGCCGAGGCCCTGCTCGACGGCAACCCGATCGGACCGATCGTCGGCGCCGACGCGATGAATTACGGCTGGCGCGCACTCAACGAGCAGTTACTCCGAACGCCTCGGCGTCGAACCGATCGATCCGACGCTGCCGTGAATCGGCGACGGCCGTCCGCCGCTCCCCGGTACCGTTGACGCATGGGCCTGCAATGGGAAGCCGTGGTGGTCAACGCCGTCGATCCGACAGCCCTCGGACGCTGGTGGGCCGAGGCCCTGGGCTGGGGCGCCGTGACCGACGCCGACGGCGACGTCCACATCCGGCCCCGGGCCGACAGCCACCCGGAGATCCTGTTCGTCGCCGTTCCGGACCGCAAGCAGATCCCGAACCGGCTCCACCTCGACTTCCGGCCCGACGATCAGCAGGCCGAGGTCGAACGGCTACTCGCACTCGGCGCCCGGCACGCGGATGTCGGTCAGGGCGAGCAGAGTTGGGTGGTGCTCGCCGATCCGGAGGGCAACGAGTTCTGCGTACTCTCCGGCCGGCCCTGACGCGATCAGGCCACCTTCGCCCGCAGAGCTCGCAGCGCCTCGTGCTGCACGACCAGAACCCGGCCCACCGGGAGGCCGAGGACGCCCGCGGTGTCGTGCGCGGACAGTCCGTCGATGACCCGCAGCAGCACGATCTCCCGCGCGGTGGGGTCGAGTCCGTGCAGTAATCGGGCCACTTCCGCCGGGAGGTCGGGGCTTCCGGAACCGCCCTGCGCGTCCGCGACGGTCCGGCTCACGACGCGGTACACCTCACGGACCGGATGATCACTGCGGGCGAGGGACGGAAGCTGCCGCGCCACCGCGAGCAGCGCCTGCTGCGCCACCTCGTCCGCGGGCCGCGTGACCTGCGTGGAATTCCCCACGCGGGTACGGCAATACCGCACCACCTGCGGCCACAGCGTCGCCGTCATCCGCTGCACGGCCTCGCGATCCCCCGCCGCGGCGGCTGACGCCGCCGAATGTAATTCCTCGTCAAGCACACTCATGCTGCCCTCGATCCCCCGACCTCGCCGTCTCCGGTCATCCGTGACGGCGCTTCCGTACTCATCTTCCGACACACGAGGGGGCAACACATCCGGGAAGTTCCCCATTTCCCGGTGCGTGAAACCACCTACATGTCCGGCTTCCTGCGCAAGTTCTTGGTCTGGCCGCGTTGCTTCTTGGCGTCGAGTCTTCGCCGGTGTGAACCCTTGGTCGCCTTGGTCGGACGCCGGGTCCGCGTCTCGGCCAGGACGGCCGCGCGCAGCAGCGCAGCCATCCGGGCCCGTGCCGCGCGCCGATTGCGCAGTTGCGAACGGGTTTCGGACGCCGTCACGCTGACCACACCGTCAACGAGCCTGTGTCCCAGCTGAACCTGCATGCGGTCGAGCTGGGCGGGAGACAGGGTCGACAACGTCCACAGGTTCACCCGGAGTTCCACCCGCGAGTCCGTGGTGTTCACTCCCTGGCCGCCGGGACCACCGGCGCGGGAGAACCGCCACTGCAACTCGGCGGCCGGGACGACGAGCGAACGGGTGATCTCCAGGTCGTCGGTGACCTCGCCGCCGGGAAACACCGGTGGAACTTCGCTCACACTCCCAGCGCCCGAGCCAGCACCGGCCAGGAATCGTGAAGGTCGTCCTGCCAGTATCCCCACGAGTGTGTCCCGGAGTTACGGAAACTCGCGGTTGCAGGTATTCCCAGTTCTCCCAGACGATCCGTGAATCGATGTGTGCAGTAGTTGGTCACCGCTTCGATCGGACCACCCGCGTAGATCTGCCGCGCGAGCACCCCGACGTTCCCCTCGATACCGGGGCCGCCGAGGGTCTCGTAGCGCCCCGGTAGACCGTTGCCGTTGGAGAGGAACAGTTCCGTGCCGCGCAATTCGGCGGCATGC
The DNA here is from genome assembly GCF_017068375.1 of Rhodococcus koreensis. Lineage (NCBI taxonomy): Bacteria > Bacillati > Actinomycetota > Actinomycetes > Mycobacteriales > Nocardiaceae > Rhodococcus > Rhodococcus koreensis. The sequence continues at coordinate 6,280,660 of NZ_CP070609.1, read as the reverse complement.
ACGAACGGGTCGTTCGCCGACCACGCCGGATCGTCCGGCTCGCCGTACATGTTGGCCGGGTCGCCGTAACCGTAATTGTCCATGGTGATCTTGATGAGCAGCTGACCGAGCGGATCACTGGTCAGAGCGCAGCCGCTGTAGGCGGCGACACCACGGAACAGGCCGGGGGCGGCGATCGCCAACTGCAGTGCCGCGGTGCCGACCCGGGACATGCCGGCGAGCGCGTTGACTCCGTTGGTTCCGAGGGCCGCGTCGACGACCGGCGGAAGCTCCTGAGTCATAAAGGTCTTCCACTTGTTCACCCCCATGACCGGGTCGGGGCTCTTCCAGTCCGTCCAATACGCGTTCTCGCCGCCGGACGGGCTGACGACGTTCACGTTCTGGTCGGCCAGAAACTCTTCGACATCGGTCTTCTCCCGGCGGATCTGGCCGTCGAGGAAGTACAGCGTCGGCCGCGGCGCGCTCGTATCGGCGGGCCGCTGCACGTACACCGGCACGACGCGTTGCATCGACGCCGAGAAGACCTGCAGCGTCAAATGTCTCGGATCGATCACGGTGACGTGGTCGAGCTTCGAACCATTCGGCGCCGCCACGGAACCGAGCGCCCGACCGGTGTCGACGACCGGATCGGCGGCCGCCACAGTGCCGCCGAGACAGAGGGACATCACGGTCACGGCCGTCACGGCCGCTGTGCGCAATTTCCCCCGTAAGACATGTCGTGTCACGACCGTAGTACCGCCCTCCACCCGCACGAATTCCGGTCCCGGGGCATGCTAACAGTTCCCGCGATGTGCCGAGTAACGGAAGAGACCTTCCGTGCGATGAACATCCGACCCCCCACGTTCATTGAAGGACCGGCATGACGTCTCCCCTGCCCACATCATCTGCCGCTCGCAAGAAGTGGCCCTGGATTACCGGCGGGATCGTCGTAGCCGTCGCCGCGGTCGCGTGCAGCAGCCCCGGACAGGACGACCAATCGGCCCAGGCCACAGCGGTATCCGTGTCCGCGACCCCCGCGGCCGCCGCTTCGACGGTAGCGGCTGCCACGTCGAGTTCTTCGACACCGGTGCCGGTTTCGTCTGCGCTGGCACTCTCACCGGTCACACCCGCCGTGGTCGGCGGCGCCGACGCGACCGCCGCGCTGCAGCAGCTCGCCGGCCTCGAGATCAAGGGCCGCGCACCGAAGACCGGATACGACCGGGATCTGTTCGGCCAGGCGTGGACCGACGACGTCACGGTCGAGGGCGGCCACAACGGGTGCGACACCCGCAACGACATCCTCGGGCGCGACCTCGTCCAGATCGTGTTCAAGCCGGGCACCCGCGACTGCGCGGTGCAGACCGGAACCCTGCACGACCCCTACACCGGCACCACCATCTCCTTCATCCGCGGAGAGGGCACGTCGAGCGCCGTGCAGATCGATCACGTCGTCGCGCTGTCCGACGCCTGGCAGAAGGGCGCGCAGCAACTCGACACCGCGACCCGGGTGAACTTCGCGAACGATCCGCGGAACCTGAAGGCCGTGGACGGCCCGGCCAACCAGCAGAAGTCGGACGGCGACGCCGCAACCTGGCTGCCCCCGAACAAGAGCTACCGGTGCACGTACGTGGCGGATCAGGTGGCGGTGAAGGCCGCGTACGGGCTGTGGGTGACGCAGGCCGAGCACGATGCGATCGCCCGGGTCCTCTTGGACTGCGGGGCGGCGGCGACGCCTGCCGCGGCGCCCGCCCCGACCACCGACCCGGCCCCGGCCGTGGTGCCTGCACCGGCCCCCGTTCCCGCTCCCGCCCCGGCGCCCGCACCCGCCCCGTTCGTGGACACGGCGGGGCCGAGCGACGTCTATTACAAGAACTGTTCGGCGGCCAAGGCCGCCGGTGCCGCACCGGTCCACCGCGGCGAACCAGGCTACGGCACACACCTGGACCGCGACGGCGACGGTGTCGGCTGTGAGAGCTGAACCGGGCCTGCCGAGACACGCACCGCCACCACCAGTTAACCTGAACTGCCTGCAGGGACGTCGGGTACCTGTAGTCATTTCTGTACATGTCAGAAAGATGAGACCGGCATGACCACTGCACCCGACGCACTCGGGCACCCCCCACATACGGACGAACCGCCAGTCGCCCGCGTCTTGGAGAAGCCGGCGTTGTCGGCGCGCGAGATCGAGGTTCTCCGCCACTGGCTGCGCGGCGACTCCAAGCTCGCCGTCGCCGCCGACCTCCACATCGCCCTCGGCACGGTCAACACCCACCTGACCCGCATCCGCGAGAAGTACGCACTCGTGGGGCGTGACGCGTCCACCAAGACGACACTGCTGGTGCGGGCCCTGCAGGACGGCATCATCACCATCGCCGAACTCTGAGGGCCTATGCCCTGCGCAGGGCCTCCCGGTCGATCTCGGCCACCGACGTCAGACCACTGAGACCCATCGTGAGGTCGAACTCGGCGATCACGTTGGCGGTGGCATCGCGCGCACCGGCCTGACCCGCGAGGGCCAGGCCGTACAGGTGGGGCCTGCCGAGTGTCACGGCGTCGGCACCGAGCGCGAGCGCCTTGAAGACGTCTGCTCCGGTGCGGATTCCGCTGTCGAGGAGCAGCGTCAGCCTGCCGTCGACGACGGGCGCGATGTCCACGAGAGCGTCCAGCGACGACACACTGCCGTCCACCTGCCGCCCACCGTGATTCGACACGACGATCCCGTCCACCCCGGCATCGAGCGCACGCCGGGCGTCGTCCGGGTGGAGCACGCCCTTGAGGAGGATCGGCAGCGATGTCCGACTGCGGAGGGTCTCGATGTCGGCCCAGCTCAGCGACGGCCGGGAGTAGATGTCGAGGAACGTCTCCACAGCGGCCCGCGGTTCCGGCGACCGCAGGTTGTCGAGGAAGCGGCCCGGGAAGCGCCGGGTCATCGACACCAGCGACCGGATGGCGCCGAGCGTCACCTCGACGTCCGGCTTCTTCGCCGCCGCCTTGATCCGGTCGTGCACGATCCGGCGGAATACCGGATCGGACGTGTACTGCGCGATGCCCTGCCCCTGCGCGAACGGCAGCGAACCGAGGTTGAGGTCTTCCGGCCGCCAGCCGAGCATCGTCGTGTCGAGGGTGACGACGACGGCGTCCGCCCGGATGTTCGCCGCCCGCTGCAGCAGGCTGTCGACGAGGTCGTCGTCGGTGCTCCAGTACAGCTGGAACCATCGGGGCGCGTCGCCCATCGCCGCCGCGCTCTCCTCCATCGGGGCGCAGCCCTGGTTGGAGAAGATGTACGGCACACCCAGTTCGGCGGCGGCAGCGGCGATGGCGACATCGGCCTCCGGCCTGGCCAGTTCGGCGGCGCCGACCGGAGCGAGCAGCACCGGCGCCGGAATGCGGCGCCCGAACAGTTCGACTCCGATGTCGCGCTTCGAGACGTCGCGCAGCACCCGGGGAACGATCTGCCACTTGTCGAACGCGTCGCGGTTGGCCTGCATCGTGCGGCCCAGCCCGGCGCCGCCGTGAACGTACGCCCAGCCCTTCGCGCTCATCTTCCGCCGCGCGCGCCGCTCGAGGGTGTCGAAGTCGGTGGGAACGGAGGGGGTGCGGCCGAGGACGCCGTCGCGGTAGATCAGATTCTGGCGGGCCCGGCCCGGGCTGTCCTGGTTCTCGCTCGCAGACATGCGCCGAGTCTTCCACAGCACATCGCGAACCGGCGCCGGGTCGCGCGGACGCGTAGGTTTGTGACCGGCACCACACCGTGCGCTGCCTCGAACCCCCTGACGTCCTAGGAGACCGCGATGCCCGACCGTCCGTCCCTCACCGGCGCTCCCTGCTGGATCGATCTCACCAGTTCCGACCCGCAACAGGTCATTCCGTTCTACACCGGACTGTTCGGGTGGAGGTCCGACACCAGCGAGGATCCGCAGTACGGCGGCTACTCGATCTTCAGCATGAACGGCAAACCCATTGCGGGCCTTGGCCCCCAACAGCAGGGCAACCCGTACGGCAACGTGTGGACCACGTACCTCGCGTCCGAGGACGCCGCGGCCACCGCGGCGACGGCCGCCGAGGCGGGCGGCCAGGTGATGATGCCCGCGATGGCCGTGGGCGACCAGGGCACGATCGCCATCCTCGGCGATCCCGCCGGCGCCGTCATCGGCGTGTGGCAGGCCGACCAGCACACCGGCTTCGGCCTCGTCGACGAACCCGGCGCGCCGGTCTGGCACGAAACGCTGTCGCGCAACTACGCGGCCGCGCTCCCCTTCTACGCGGACGTGTTCGGCTGGACGTATCAGACCCTCGGCGACACAGACGAATTCCGGTACTCCCAGGCCAACATCGGCGACCGCACCGTGGCAGGCATCATGGACGCCGACTCGTTCCTGCCCGACGGCGTCCCCTCGTTCTGGCAGTTCTACATCGGTGTCGGCGACACCGATGCGGCGGTCGCGAAGGTGACCGAACTCGGCGGCAGCGTCCGGCGCGAACCGGAGGACACCCCGTTCGGGCGGCTCGCCTCCGTCGCCGACCCCCTCGGCGCCACCTTCCAGATCACCACCCTGCAGTCCTGACCTCGAGACGGTGGCGCGCGGGCCGCGCCACCGTCACACCGGGCCGAACGGCGCCTGCGCCTCCTTGGCGTCCCAGATGTCGAGGAGCGAGCGGAGAATTTCCTCCGACATGCCCAGGCCGCCGAGATGGCTTTCCCCGTGCATCGTGTGGAACTCGGCGTCGGGCAGCAGCGACACCATGTGCTGCCCGTGCCGGAGCGGGATGATGTGGTCGCAGTCGCCGTGCCACCACCGCACCGGGGTCTTCACCGCGTTCACCCGGAATCCCCAGTCCCGCGCGAACAGGACGAGGTCGGCGAACGGGGCACTGAGTTGTTTGCTGCCGCCGTTGAGCAGATCGTCGAGGAACATCGCCTTGAACTCCGGCCGCGCGAGGAGACGGCGATCGCCTTCCGGGGACATCCGCCCGTACAGGTCGATGATCGGCGACGCGAACGGCCTCGCCAGCCTGATGACCGAACTCGCCGCCAGCCCGACCGGGACGCCGCCCGCCGACAGCACCGGTGCGGCCAGCACCGCGAGATCCATCAACCCGCTGCGGATCGCGTCGGGACCCTTCGTCGGCGCGACACCCCCGAGGATGCCGGTCGCGACCACGCGGTCGGGCATCGCGTACGCCGCGGCGAGTGTGTAGGGACCGCCGCCGGACAGGCCGATCACGGCCATCTGGTCGATGCCGAGCGTGTCGGCGACCGTGCGCAGGTCCTCCGCGAAGTCGATCACCGCGCCGTAGCGGTGCGGGGTCGACGACCCGACCCCCGGCCGGTCGATCCCGATCAGCCGGACGTGCTCGCGTTCGGCGAACGCCCGGGCCTCCATCGGCACCTGACGCCGCGCGCCGGGTGTGCCGTGCAACCAGAACACCGCCCTGCCCTGTGCCGAACCGAACTCCGCGAAGCCGAGCCGACGCCCCTCGCCTACCGCGACCGTGCCCTCCAACTGCGGGCGTGCGATATCCACCATGCCCACAGCTTCGCACGTGACGGTCGTCACGTTTCCGGCCGGGACCCGCTCAGCGGTGTGCGGTGGACGTGAACTGGTAGGTCGCGGCGTCGACGATCTGCTCGGGAGACACCTCGATCTCACCGTTCAGCCACGCCGTCATGAGTTCGGCGAGCCCGCCCACGAACAGCAGCGCGGTGATCTCGTCCTGCGGCGACGACCACGCCCGGTCGCCGTAGAGTTCCCTCGCCTGCTCCGCCACCAGCAGCGCGAACGCCCGCAGCAGTTCACGTCTTCGCGTCCGCAGCGGTTCGGCGCCCGCCGATTCGATGATCGACACCCGCCCCTTCCGCGGGTCGGCCGTCAGGATGTCGACGAACGCCGCGATCGCCGCCCGCACCCGCACCTCCGGGTCGCCCGTCACGGTCCGGAGCGTGACCCTCGCAGCCTCGCCGATCTCCGCGGCGATCCCCTCGATCACCTGCACCAGCAGGTCGTCCCGGCCGCGGAAGCTCTCGTAGAAATAGCGTTCCGTCAGTTTCGCCTCGGCGCAGATGGCGGTCATGGTCGCCTTGTCGCCGCCGACGGTCCCGAAGACCTGCAGCCCCGCTTCGAGAAGTCGCGCACGACGTTCGGCCGCGCGCTCCTCCGAACTTCTCCCGCGGTACTGCCGCGCCGGCTGGCTCATGACTCGATGTTGACAGACCACCTGGTGTGACGCACACTACAGACATCTGACATGGCGTCCTGTCACATACCCGACGAGGGAGTGCCCGTGCCCAAAGTTCTCGCTGCTCCGCCGCAGGAAAGCACGCTCAGTCCCATCTCGGGGAATGCCGGATTCCCCGTCATCGGACACTCCCTGGAGTACTTCCGCGACCCGATGGGACTGCTCCAGAGCCGCTGGGACCGCTACGGCCCCGTGTCCTGGCTGAGCATGGCCGGCAAGAGATGGGTCACCGTGCTCGGCCCCGACGGCTGCCAGACCGTGCTGCAGAACAAGGACCGCGCCTTCGTCAACAGCGACGGGTGGAGCGTGCTGATCGGACCGTTCTTCCACCGGGGGCTCATGCTCCTCGACGGCGACGAACACCTCGTCCACCGGCGAATCATGCAGCAGGCCTTCACCCGGGACCGACTGTCGCGCTACACCGAGGCACTGCATCCGGCCGTCGAGAAGGGGCTCGACACCTGGCGGCCCACCCCGGGTTTCGCCGTGTACCCGGCGCTGAAGGAACTGACGCTCGATCTCGCCACGAGCATCTTCATGGGCGGCGCCGAGGGGTCGACGCCACGGGAGATGGCCGAGGTCAACAAGGCCTTCATCGACTGCGTGCAGGCCGCCACGTCGGTGGTGCGGTACCCGCTGCCCGGAACGCGGTGGAAGCGTGGCATCGACGGACGCCGCCGACTCGAGGAGTTCTTCCGCCGGTACCTGCCGGCCCGTCGCGCAGGTGCGGGCGAAGATCTGTTCTCCGCCCTGTGCCACATCGAATCCGAAGACGGACAACGGTTCAGCGACGACGACGTCATCAACCACATGATCTTCCTGCTGATGGCGGCGCACGACACGTCCACCATCACGCTGTCGACGATGATGCAGTACCTCGGCCAGCATCCCGAATGGCAGGAACGCTGCAGGCGGCAGTCCGCGGCGCTCGGCACGTCCACCCCGGGCTACGCCGAACTCGAAGAACTGACCGACCTCGACCTCGTCATGAAGGAATGCATGCGCCTCGTTCCACCGGTCCCGGTGGTCGCGCGGCGAGCGGTCCGGGACACCGAGGTGCTCGGCCACTACATCCCGAAGGGCACGTACATGTCGGTGGTTGTGCACTTCACCCACCACATGCCCGAGTACTGGCCCGACCCGGAGAGGTTCGACCCCGAGCGGTTCGCACCCGAACGCCGCGAGGACAGGGTTCACCGGTTCGCGTGGGAGCCGTTCGGCGGCGGCGTGCACAAATGCCTGGGGATGCACTTCGCGGGCGCCGAGATCAAGACGGTCATGCACCACCTGCTGCAGCGATTCGACTGGCAGGTGAGCCCCGGCTACGTCGCCCCGCTCAACTACACCTCGCTGCCGTTCCCCTCCGACGGCCAGCCGGTGGACCTGTACTGAGCCGACTCCGTAGTGCAGCCTCGACCGATCCACCATAGTGGGAGTCATGACCGTTACGGCGCCCCCGCTCGACGTGTATTCACAGCCCACGCTGTCCAACCTCATGCCGTCCGTCCTCGCTTCGCTGGGTGTCGCCGGCGAGCCGAACCGGCTGCACCTACCGGACAGCAGGCACACCGTCGTGATACTGATCGACGGCCTCGGCTGGAGCCTGCTGCGTCGTCACCGCGAGCGCGCCCCGTTTCTCGACAGCCTGACCGGACGGCCGATCCGGGCGGGGTTCCCCACCACGACCGCCACCAGCATCGCGTCGTTCGGCACGGGACTGCCGTCCGGCGGTCACGGCATCACGGGCTACCAGTCATACGTTCGTGAGGTCCGCGGCACGATCAACTGGTTGTCGTGGCGCGCAGGCCACAAGGGCGACGAACTCACCCGGCTGGTCCCCGAGGTCCTGCAGCCCGCACCGACCGTGTTCGAGCGTGCCGCGGCAGCCGGTATCGCTTGCACCACCGTGGTTCCGGCGAAGTTCGACGGGTCCGGGCTCACCCGTGCCGTCCTCCGCGGCGGGAAGTTCGCCGGAATACACGCGTACGGTGACCTGATCGCACACGTCGTCACCGCGGCCCGATCCGGCGAACGGACGCTCACCTACTGCTATCTCAGCGAAATCGACACCCTCGGGCACATCTACGGTCCGGGATCCGCACCGTGGCTGCACCAACTCGACCTCGTCGACCGGCTCGTCGAGAGACTCGCCGCGGAACTCGCGATCGCGCAACCGGGCGCCGCCCTCCACGTCACCGCCGACCACGGCATGGCCACCGTCGACGACGCCGACAAAATCGACTTCGACGACACACCCGCGCTCTCCGACGGCGTGGTGGCGCTCGCAGGCGAACCGCGGTGCAGGCACGTCCACGCGCGAGCCGGAGCCGCGCACGACGTCGCCGCCCGGTGGAGGGGCGAACTGGGACACCGCATGTGGATCGGCACCAGAGACGAGGCCGTCACCGCGGGACTGTTCGGTCCCGCCGTGCGGTCCGAAGTGCAGGGCCGCATCGGAGACGTCGTCGCCATCGCGCAGGGCGGTGTCGCGGTGGTCCGGCGCAAGGCGGAGTCGCGGCTGTCCGCCCTGCCCGGGCAGCACGGCGCGCTCACCGACGACGAGTTGCTGATTCCGCTGCTGCTGGGCGCCGCCACGTAAACCCGGGTCGTTCACCGGTTTGCCGGGTCACTCCTGATAGAAATGACGAACAGCGTTGATTTCAGGAGAGATTCATGCCCCGCTCTGCGGTACCGAACACCGGCTCCATCATCACGACCATCAGAACCAAGTGGCCCTGGATCCTCGCCGGCCTGCTCGTCGTCGTGCTCGTCACGATGCTCTCACCGGATCCCGACGACACCCTCGCCTCCGGAACCGGACCGGCCGCGCCGGCGGAAGCCACTGACGCACAACAGATCCAGGTGGCCTTCACCCAGCTGTCCACCCTCGAGGTGAAGGGCAGGGCACCGAAGACGGGGTACGACCGGGAGCTGTTCGGCCCCAGCTGGACCGACAACGTGTCGGTCGCGCTCGGACGCAACGGCTGCGACACCCGCAACGACATCCTGCGCCGCGACCTCGTCGACATCACGTCGCGGGACCGCACCCGCGACTGCGTGGTGCAGGCGGGTACGTTGCGGGATCTCTACACGGGCAACATCATTGCGTTCACCCGCGGCACGAAGACGTCGGACGCCGTGCAGATCGATCACGTGGTGGCGCTGTCGGACGCGTGGCAGAAGGGCGCTCAGCTCCTCGACGCGCAGACGCGGGCCGACCTCGCGAACGATCCCCGCAATCTGCAGGCGGTGGACGGACCCACCAATCAGCGCAAGAGCGATGCCGACGCGTCGACGTGGCTGCCCCCGCTGGCGGCGTACCGCTGCACCTACGTGGCACGGCAGGTGGAAGTGAAAGTGGCGTACCGACTCTGGGTGACGCCGCCCGAACGCGATACGATGGCCGCGGTGCTCACCGGGTGCGGCGCGCGGTGATCACGCTCCGGGCGGCGTGAGCCGGTTCTCGGAGCCGCTGTCGACCGCCGGGGCGGTCGCACCGGAGTCCCAGTCGACGGAGTTGTTGAAACCGGTCACTTCGAGGGAGTCGAGGGACACCGCGCGCACGAAGTTGTCGTTGCCACTCACCGTCATCGCACCGGCGTCGTCGACGTTCAGGGAGTTCCCGCTTCCGGTGACCGAGATCCGCTCCGCCTGCTTGCCGAGCACGGTCACGGCGTTGCCCTGAAGTTCGATCGATTCGACGACGTCGATGGTGGAACTGTTGCTGCGCCCCGAGATGGTGAGCGTTCCGGTCTGCCCGCCGACGACGCTGGTGTCCTGACCGCGCACGACGACCGCGTTCGACGTGGCGACGGTCGCCGAGACACCGTTGGCCTCGATGGTGACGGTGCCGCACTCGCCCTCGAGGACGACCCCGGCACCGTCCCGGTTGACGATCACGTCGCGGCCCGCGCAGTCACCGCCCGAGTTCAGTTCCACCGCAGAGCCGGACACCGTCGAGGTGCCGGCCCCACCGGTGCTCCCGCCGCCGCAGCCCGCGAGGGCCACGGCGGAGGACATCAGCACCGCGACGGCGACCGACTGCCGGGTGACACCCATCGATCCCTGCTTTCCTGCCCCTGACGGGACCGGGTCAGTTCTTCGCGAGTACCGGCATCGTCACGACCTGGGCCGCGTAGGACAGCCCGGCGCCGAAGGCGAGCAGCAGGGCGGTGTCGCCGGGCTTGGTGGCGCCGGACTGCAGCATCTCCTCCATGGCGAGCGGCACCGATGCCGCCGACGTGTTGCCGCTCTCGGCGATGTCGTCGGACACGGGCACGCCCTCGGGAAGCTTCATGCTGCGCGCGATCACCTCGGTGATCCGCGAGTTGGCCTGGTGCGGGACGAACGCGTCGAGATCGTCGACCGACATGCCGGCCTTCTCGACCGCCCGCAGCGCGACCTTGCCCATCTCGAAGGCGGCCCAGCGGAACACGGCGGTACCGGCCATCTTGATGTACGGACGCGTGGCACCCGGTGTCGTGATGTATTCGTACCAGTCCAGGTCCTGCACGATGGCGTCGGCCTGGGAGCCGTCCGAACCCCACTCCACCGGTCCGATGCCTGCGACGTCGCTCTTGCCGACGACCACGGCCCCGGCGCCGTCACCGAAGATGAAGCGCGTCGAGCGGTCGGTCGGGTCGGTGGTGATGCTCATCTTCTCGACACCCACCACGAGGGCGTAGTCGACGGATCCGCCGCGAACCAGGTCGGACGCCACGGTCAGCGCCGTGCAGAAGCCCGCACATCCACCGCCCAGGTCGAACGCTCCCGGCCCGTTGGTGCCGAGGGCGTCGGCCACCAGCGCGGCAGCAGGCGGTGTCAGCAGCAGGTACGTCGAGGTGGCGACAATGACGCACCCGATCTGCTCGGGGTCGATCCCGCTCGCCTCGATCGCCTTGCGCCCCGCCTCGATGGACATCGTGACGACGTTCTCGTCCTCCGCCGCGAACCGCCGGTTGCGGATGCCCGAGCGCGACTGGATCCACTCGTCGTTCGAGTCGATCAGTTCACAGATCTCGTCGTTGGTGACGACCCGTTCGGGCCGGTACACGCCGAGCCCGAGAAGGGCGGACTGCCGACCTCCAGCCACGGTGGCAATCTGCTTTCCCATCGATCGATCTCCTCATCAGGTCCCGCGTGGTTACGCGCAGTGTGGACTTGTCGCCAGCACACGTTACGTCGGCAGCCGCCCTGCGGGTAGCACCGGTTCCTGTTACTCGCGGGTAACATCGGATCCGCAGGGGCACGGATGAAACGAACAGGGCGGTCAAATCGACACTTTCGGAAGAACAGACTTGTTAGACTTCTCGCGATTTCCAGCAGTTGATCACCGGTAGGGGGAGTGGTCTCTTCAGGCCACGCAGTGCCGCCTGCTGCTAGAGATGGAGTGACCTTCGTGAAGCGAACCAGAGCTCTTGCAGCAGCCTCGCTCGTCGGCGCGGCCATGACGTTGATCGCATTCGCGGGCCCGGCCGCCGCGAACCCCAACGCCATCAATCCGATCCCCGGACTCAACGGCACCAACGGGATTCCGCACCTCACCGGACGCACCCAGGCGGTCGCTCAACAGACCGGCATGCTGAGTCCCAACCGCACCCAGGACGCCAACGTCCTCGGCACCGACCTCGGCGTCATGTGGGACAACGGCCAGGGCCAGGTCCTCACGGCGTTCGGCGACTCCGCCGGGCTCGGACTGCCCAACCTGCTGTCGGGCAGCCTGTGGGCCTGGCGCAGCAGCACACTCTTCCGCAGCTCGGACGGCATCCTGTCCGACGGGATGAACTTCGACAGCTCACCCCGCGACATCTTCGGCCAGTCCAAGGAGCTCGTCCCCAGCCCGAAGATCCCGTTCGTCGAGATCAGCCGCATCCCCACCGCGGGCGTCGCCGTCGGCAACACCCAGGTGCTGAGCATGATGTCGGTGAAGAACTGGGGTCCGGCGGGCACGTGGGACACCAACTACTCCGGCCTCGTCTACTCGCAGGACAACGGCGAGAACTGGACCGTCGCCCCCGAGACGCAGCGCCCGAACGTCGGGGGCAACGCCAACTTCCAGATGAGCGCGTTCGTCAAGGCCGACGGCTTCGTCTACCAGTACGGCACACCCGCCGGGCGCGGCGGACTTGTCCACATCGCCCGCGTCCCGGAACCCCAGATCATGGACCTCGGCGCGTACGAGTACTTCGACGGCGCCAAGTGGATCAAGGGCAACCCCGACGTCGCCAGGCCGATCATGCCGGGCGGCGTCGGCGAATTGTCCGTCGCGTACAACGAATACCTCGGGCAGTACCTGATGCTGACCACCGATCAGTTCAACTCGGTGGTCATGCGCCGCGCACCGTCGGTGACCGGACCGTGGGGCCCACCCGAGGTACTCGTCGACACCCGGGAACTGCCCACCGCATACGGCGCCTACATCCACCCGTGGTCGTCGGGACGCGACCTCTACTTCCTCACGACGGTGCACAACAACTACAACGTTCTCCTGATGCGCACCACGCTCACTCCGTAGCGGTCGTACTAGCGTCGGGGCATGGATGCAGCTGCCTGGGACGAACGGTATTCACAGAGCGAACTGGTGTGGGGCGCGCCACCCAACGCCGTCGTGGTCGAGCAGGTCACCGCGCTCCCCCGCGGTCGCGCACTCGACCTCGCGTGCGGGGAGGGCCGCAACGCGCACTGGCTCGCCACCCGCGGCTGGGAGGTGACGGGGCTCGACTACTCGGCCGTCGCCCTCGACAAGGCCCGCCGGGTGGCCGCCGAGGCGCCCCGCTCGGTCCGGGAACGGCTCGAGTACCGCGTCGCCGACGTCACCGGTTCGGACCTCGGCGGCGAGTACGACCTGGTGCTCATGATCTACCTCCATCTCGCTCCCGAGGAGCGTCTGGAGGTTGTGAACCGCGCCATATCCGCGCTGAAACCTGACGGAATCCTCATGATTTTGGGGCATGACGCCGTTAACTTGTCGCAGGGAGTCGGGGGTCCCCAGGACATCGAAATCCTCTACACACCAGACGATTTGGTGACCATGCTCGACGGTCGCCTGAACGTGGACGTCGCCGAACGGCGATTCCGCGAGACGGACGCGGGAACGGCGATCGACGCACTCCTCGTCGCACGCCGCCCGAGTCTTGGCAGTCCGGTAAATGGCGCGTAATATCGCTGATGTTACCGACGAGTAATAACTTGGGCGGTACTAACAGATAGACCGCACCATCTCACTGGGAGAGACAGAAGACATGGGCCATTACAAGAGCAACGTCCGCGACCTGGAGTTCAACCTCTTCGAGGTACTCGGTCTCGAGCAGCCGCTGAGTGACGGCGTGTGGGGCGATCTCGACGCCGACACCGTCCGCAACATGCTCAGTGAAGTTGCCCGCCTCGCCGAGGGACCGCTGGGCGAGTCCTTCGCCGACGCCGACCGCAACCCTCCGGTCTTCGACCCCGAGAATCACACCGTCACCCTGCCGGAATCCTTCAAGAAGTCGTTCCGCGCACTGTGGGACGCCGAGTGGTACCGCATGGGACTCTCCGAAGAGATCGGCGGCGTCCCCGTCCCCCGGTCCGTCGTGTGGGCCATCGGTGAGCTGATCCTCGGCGCCCAGCCGGCCGCGCACATGTACCAGGCCGGACCCGCGTTCGCGGACGTGCTGTTCCACAACGGCACCGACGAGCAGAAGAAGTGGGCCGCCACCTGCGTCGAGCGCGGCTGGGGTGCCACCATGGTCCTCACCGAACCCGATGCCGGTTCCGACGTCGGCGCAGGCCGCACCAAGGCCATCCAGCAGGACGACGGCTCCTGGCACATCGAGGGCGTCAAGCGGTTCATCACGTCCGCCGACTCCGACGACCTGTTCGAGAACATCTTCCACCTCGTCCTGGCCCGCCCCGAGGGCGCAGGCCCCGGCACCAAGGGACTGTCGCTGTTCTTCGTCCCGAAGACGCACTTCAACTTCGAGACCAACGAATTGGGCGAGCGTAACGGCGCCTTCGTCACCAACGTCGAGCACAAGATGGGCCTGAAGGTCTCCGCGACGTGCGAGGTGACCTTCGGCGGCCACGGCATTCCCGCCCAGGGCTGGCTCGTCGGCGAGGTCCACAACGGCATCGCGCAGATGTTCGACGTCATCGAGCACGCCCGGATGATGGTCGGCACCAAGGCTATCGCCACCCTCTCCACCGGCTACCTCAACGCCCTCGACTACGCGAAGGAACGCGTCCAGGGCGCCGACCTCACGCAGATGACGGACAAGGCCGCCCCGCGCGTCACCATCACGCACCACCCCGACGTCCGTCGCGCCCTCGCCATGCAGAAGGCGTACGCCGAGGGCCTGCGCGCCGTGTACCTGTACACCGCGGCGCACCAGGACGAGGCCACCGCCAAGCTGGTGTCCGGCGCCGACAAGGACCTCGCGTTCCGCGTCAACGACCTGCTGCTCCCGATCGTCAAGGGTGTCGGCTCCGAGCGGGCCTACCAGTACCTGACGGACAGCCTGCAGACCTTCGGCGGTTCCGGCTTCCTGCAGGACTACCCGATCGAGCAGTACATCCGCGACGCCAAGATCGACTCGCTGTACGAGGGCACCACCGCCATCCAGGCGCAGGACTTCTTCTTCCGCAAGATCGCCCGCGACCGCGGCGTGGCACTCGCCCACGTCGCAGGCGAGGTCAAGAAGTTCATCGACACCGAGGCCGGCAACGGTCGCCTCAAGGCCGAGCGCGCCCTGCTCGCCACCGCCCTCGAGGACGTCCAGACCATGGCCGCCACCCTCACCGGGTACCTCATGGGCGCACAGGAGCAGCCGTCCGAGCTGTACAAGGTCGGTCTCGGCTCCGTCCGGTTCCTGATGTCCGTCGGCGACCTCCTCATCGGCTGGCAGCTCCTGCGCCAGTCCGAGATCGCGATCAAGGCCCTCGACGAAGGTGCCTCCGACAAGGACAAGGCGTTCTACGAGGGCAAGGTCGCCATCGCGTCCTTCTTCGCGAAGAACGTGCTGCCCGAGCTGACCGCCACCCGCGGCATCGTCGCGAACCTCGACAACGACATCATGGAGCTCGACGAAGCAGCGTTCTGATCGGCTTCACAGGGCTTTGTGGACTCCGGCACTCCTTCTCGGTCGACGCATACCTTCTCTGACCCCACAGCCAGTGCGCGGGCAGAGAAGGAGTGCGGGAGTTGTCCACAACCCTCGGGTCATCCACAGCCCGGTCCGCCGAGCCGGATTCGCGGCGTCGCCCGGCGCGAATCGTTCCCATGGAACACGACCCGGGGGCGATGCTGCGACGCCAGGAAGCGTTGGGCCGCGGCTACAGCGACGACGAGATCCGACGCCTCTACACGCGCGGTGAGTGGCAACGCATCGGCCGCGGCGCGTACCTCTCCGCGGCGGTGTGCTCGGCGCTCGGCGACGAGGAACGTCATCGCTTCCTGATCGATTCGACACTTCACGCCCTCTCGGACGACGCGGTACTCAGCCACCAGTCCGCGGCCGTCGTGTACGGACTGCCGCTGTGGCGAACGGCCCTCGATCGCGTTCACGTCACCAGAAACCGGCGGGGAGGCGGCCGGGTCAAGCGACGGATCACGGTGCACTGCGCCCCGATCGGAGAACGGGTGGCAGTGGTGGACGGACACTCGCTGACCCTCCCGGCGCGGACCGTCGTCGACCTCGCGAGGACGCTGCCGTTCGAGCAGGCCGCCGTGGCCGGTGACGCGGCGGTCCGCACGTTCGGCATCAGCCGCGACGAACTGGACGCAGAACTCGCCCTCGCCGCGCGGCGGCACGGAATCGACGCGGCGCGCAGGGTCGTCCACTTCGTGAGCGGGCACAGCGAAAGTGTCGGGGAATCGCGGAGCCGGGTGATGTTGGCGCGGGCCGGGCTCGCCGTTCCCTCCCAGCAGGGTGAGGTGTTCGACCCCGGCGGGCGCCGTGTCGGGCGCGTCGACTTCCACTTCGACGGCATCGTGCTCGGGGAGTTCGACGGACGCGTCAAGTACGGACGGCTGCTGAAACCGGGGTAATCACCCGGCGACGCAGTATTCGCCGAGAAACAACGCGAAGATGCACTGCGCGACCTCGGATACCAGGTGGTGCGGTGGACCTGGGAAGACCTCGAGTCGCCTTCACAGGCGGTGGACCGGGTCCGCCGCGCGATCGCCCGGGCCGAATCGCCGCGAGGACGGGTTGTCCAGGCGCCGCTGCCGTCCGCCCAGCCGCTCACGGTGCGGTCGCTGTAGCCGCACCCTTTCTCGGTTCGCGCGCAGCTCTTCTTCCTCGAAAGGGTGTGCAAACCGAGAAGTGGTGCGTCTATTCGCCGTCGTTCGGCTTCGGCTTCGGGGTGGCGGTCGGGCTCTCCGCCGGAGCGGACGGGGCCGGCGCCGCGGCGGGGGTGCGCTCGTCAGGCTTGGGAGCGCCGGGTTCCTCGCACTTCACGATCGGGACGGGGTCGTAGCGGACGGTCCTGGTGTCCCGGGAGATCTCCTGGCCGGTGGCGTGATCGGAGATCACCCGGGTGTCGCTGGCGGTGAACCCCGGTGCGCCGCTGGAGGCGATGCAGTGGTCACCGGCGGGCAGGGTGACCGTGTCGGGCTGCGTCGGCTTGGTGCGGTTGCCGGTGATCGACTCGACGTCGACCGACTTGGTACCCCAGAACCGGATGGTCAGATCCGAGGCGCCGCCGATGGCCTGGATCATCACACCCGTCTTTCCGGTGTTCCGGAACTGCAGGTCGATGGCGCCCTCGAAGACGGTGGCCTCCCGCGCCTCGGGGTACCGCGAGATGTAGTACGAGTGCTCGGTGTGCGCGACGTCCTCCATGCCGGCGAAATACGCGGCGTTGTAGAGCGTCGTCGCCACCTGGCTCACACCGCCACCGACGGCGGTGTCCGGGCGGCCGTTGTTGATGATGCCCGACTCCACATAGCCCTGAGCGGTACCGCGCGGACCCGTGTACCCGTTGAGCGAGAACGTGTCGCCCGGCTTGATCAGTGCCCCGTTGATCTCGCTGGCAGCGAGCCGGATGTTCGTCCCGGACGCCGCCGAGAAACCGCCGGTCGTGAACTCGCCGACCACTTCCTTCACACCCAGCGCCTGCGCGGCCTCCGTCGTGAGGGCGGGCGGAATCGGTCCGTACACCGCAGCGGTGGTGTGAGAACCGTTGCCGCGCAACACCTCGGGCAGTGTCTCCAACGTCTTGGGCCACTGCACCAGATCGCCGACAACGGCGGGGACGACGGTCGGTGATCCCCCGTCGAGCGTGATCTTCGCGTCCTTCGGAACGATCTCCGTCGACACGAGCTGCGGGGCGAGGATGCCGGTCGCGGCCTCGACGTTGTACGTCGGTTTCAACCCGCCGTTGCCGTCCGGTTCGAATCCGACGATGGCGCCGATCTGCTGACGCGGCGCGGTCGCGACCTTGCCGTCACGACCGGTGACCACCAGATCGGCGGACGCCGCCGGCACCGCAACATCGTTGAGCGCCCGCTGGACACCCTCCTGCGTCACCGACACGGGCACGACGTCGACGGGCAGATCCACCGTCCGGCCGAACGCCCACTTCTCGATCAACGCCGCCTCGGCACCCTCACCGTTCAGGTTCTGCCCGGTCGACGGATCCACCGGCACGGGGGTCGCGCCCTCGAACACGACGGTCCCCTCGCGGGACGCGCGGTCGGTCTCACTGCGAAGGCCGTCGACGGCGGACGCCAGCGCCGCCTCGTCGCGAGTCGACACCACCCCGATCTCGTCGGTGGTGAAGAACGACGCCACCCTGGTGAACGGGTTGAGCGGCTGCGAATGGGCCCGGTCGAGGGTGGCTTCCCAGTCGACCCCGAGCCCGGCCGCTGACGGAACGAGTTCCGTCGACACGTCGCCGGCCTGCACCGTCAGCGGCTGACCGACGCGCGGGCCGACCTGCGCCTGCAACGTGGCCTCCGCCTCCTCGCGGGTCGAGCCACCCACGTCGACGCCCGCCACGGTTACCCCGCGCGGCACGTTTCCCGAGGACACCGCTAGGTCCGCGGCGTAGGCGATGCCGATCAGGGCGATCACACCCCCGGTGACCGCTGCGATCTTCACCCAGGGAGCACGGGTTGTCGATTCCGTGGACGGCTTGGCAGGCGCGGAAGGTTCCGGTTCCGGCTGCGGCGGGACCGGAGCCGCGGCGGCCGGTGCAACCACGGTCGGCTCGTCGGCCGGCGTGGTGTACGCCTGCGTCGGCCCGGGAACGGGGCCCGGCGGAATCGCGGGAATCACCTGCGTGACGTCCTCGTTCGCCGGCGGCTCCACCCACAACGGGGCCTCGGGAGGCTGCTCCTCGGACCGTTCCCCCAGTTCACCGAGGTCCAACTGCGTTGTCGGGGCCTCGTCGGCACTCGGCTGCGTGGTCGGGGCCTCGTCGGCACTCGGCTGCGTTGTCGGGGCCTCCTCCGCTTCCGAAGCAGGCTCGTTGGCCGCGTTCTCGGGTTCGACGCTGTCGGGCGTCGTGGAAGGGTCCGGCGTCGACCGTTCGGGTGCAGTGCTCCCCTTGTCGCCGTCTTCGTGGTTCACCGTGGCCCTCTCACCGAGTCGTCCTTCGTGCGGGCCTCAGCTTGCCGTCGGTGCTCGTTGCATTTCAAGCGCGATCCGATCCGAGCGAGGCCCGGTCGAGACCCCCACGTCAGCCTACCGGCCGCCGGAAATGCAAGAGCCCCGCGCTGCTGCCAGGTCGGGGGTCAGGCAGCAACACGGGGCTGACAGGGATATCGCCAGCTAATCTCCAGCGTTACACCTGTCGGAAAAGTTTTCGGGGATCCGGCCACCCCTCGTTGCCGGATCCCCGCTCGCACCGCGCACACGCTGGCCTTTCCGGTCTCCCAGCTACCGGAAAGGCCAGTCGGTTCACGCCTCTATGATTGCCGTCACACCCTGGCCGCCGGCGGCGCAGATGGAGATCAGGCCGCGGCCCGAACCCTTCTCCGCGAGCATCTTGGCGAGCGAGGCGACGATGCGCCCGCCGGTCGCGGCGAACGGGTGGCCCGCCGCCAGCGACGAGCCGTTGACGTTGAGCTTGCTGCGGTCGATGGAGCCGAGTGCGCCGTCGAGCCCCAGGCGTTCCTTGCAGTACTCGTCGGATTCGAATGCCTGCAGCGTCGCGAGCACGACGGACGCGAACGCCTCGTGGATCTCGTAGAAGTCGAAGTCCTGCAGGGTGAGGCCGTTGCGGGCCAGCAGGCGCGGGATGGCGTACGTGGGCGCCATGAGCAGCCCGTCCTTGCCGTGGATGTAGTCGACGGCCGCGGTCTCGGAATCGACGAGGTGCGCGAGGACCGGAAGCTTGCGCTCGGCGGCCCATTCGTCCGTGGAGAGCAGGACCGCGGACGCACCGTCGGTGAGCGGAGTGGAGTTGCCCGCCGTCATGGTGGCGTCGCCCGCCTTCACCCCGAAGACCGGCTTCAGCTTGGCGAGCTTCTCGGCGGTGGAATCGGGACGCAGGTTGTCGTCGCGGGTGAGCCCGAGGAACGGGGTGACCAGGTCGTCGAAGAATCCGCGGTCGTAGGCGGCGGCCATGTTCTGGTGGCTGGCGGCGGCCAGTGCGTCCTGGTCCTCGCGGCGGACACCGAACTCCTTGGCGGTGATGGCGGCGTGCTCGCCCATGGACAGGCCGGTGCGGGGTTCGCCGTTGCGGGGGATCTCGATGCCGAGCATGGACGGGCGGACGTTGCCGAGCAGCTTGATGCGGTCGCCGGTGCTCTTCGCGCGGTTCAGCGACAGCAGGAACTCGCGGAGTTCGTCGTTGACGCCGATCGGGGCGTCCGACGTGGTGTCGACGCCGCCGCCGACACCGGCGTCGATGCGGCCGGCCGCGATCGCGTCACCGACCGCGACGATCGACTGCAGTCCGGTGCCGCAGGCCTGCTGCAGGTCGAAGGCCGGGGTGTAGGGGCTGAGGGCGCTGCCGAGGACGCATTCGCGCATCAGGTTGAAGTCGCGGCTGTGCTTGAGGACGGCGCCGCCCGCGACGAGGCCCAGCTTCTCGCCCTGGAGGTTGAAGCGGCTCACCAGTCCGTCGAGGGTGGCGGTGAACATGTCCTGGTTGGACGCCTGCGCGTACTTTCGGTCGGAGCGGGCGAACGGGATCCGGTTTCCGCCGACGATCGCGACGGGACGCTGCTGCTTTCCGCCCGGCTTCGGGGCCGCAGCGGAGTTCGAGTTGGTGCGAGCTTTGCTGGTCACTGACGTCTCCAAGGATCTGGTGCGATTACCTGTTGGCTACTATTCTTACTCAGGAGTAAGTTACTTGTCGACACCGCACTCCACTCGGTGCTCGGTGACTGACCGCCGAACGACGACAGAAGGTAGGACCGTGGCAGCCAGCAAGGGAGCTCCCGACCTCTATTCCCAGTTCCTCTCATCCGCACCCGGCGCGTTCATCGCGGCGAAGGCGGGACTGCCGCGGCCCGAGAACCTGCGGCGATACAAGCACGGCGAGCCGGCGCTCGCCGGCCCGGTCCTGATCGGCGGCAAGGGCCGCCTCGTCGAGCCGCTGCGCGAACTCCTGTCCGACTACCCCGCCGCGGGTGCGGGCGACGACCGGTACGGCGCCCTGGTGTTCGACGCCACAGGCATCGGCTCGGTCACCGAGCTCGAGCAGCTGTTCGAGTTCTTCCAGCCGGTCATCCGCAACCTCGCACCGTCCGCGCGCGTCGTCGTCATCGGAACCACCCCCGAGGAGGCGTCCGACGTCGACGAGCACATCGCCCAGCGTGCGCTCGAGGGCTTCACCCGCAGCGTCGGCAAGGAGGTCAAGCGCGGCGCCACCGCTCAGCTCGTCTACGTCTCGCCGAATGCCGCCACCGGACTGTCGGGTCTCGAATCCACGCTGCGCTTCCTGCTGTCGGCCAAGTCCGCGTTCGTCAGCGGCCAGGTCATCCGCGTCGGGTCCGAGGATTCCGTCGCACCCGCCGACTGGGACAAGCCGCTCGACGGGAAGGTCGCCGTCGTCACCGGTGCGGCCCGCGGCATCGGCGCGACCATCGCCGAGGTCCTCTCCCGCGACGGCGCGCACGTCATCTGCGCAGACATCCCGGCCGCCGGTGAGGCGCTGTCCGAGACCGCCAACAAGGTCGGCGGCACCTCCCTCGCCCTGGACGTGACCGCGGACGACGCCGCCGACAAGCTCGCCGAGTTCGTCCTCGAACGGCACGGCGGCGCAGACATCATCGTCCACAACGCCGGCATCACCCGCGACAAGACGCTCGCCAACATGGACGAGGGCCGCTGGAACATGGTGCTCGGCGTGAACCTCCTTGCGCCGCAGCGCATCACCGACGTCCTCGTCGCCAAAGGTGCACTGAAGGAAGGCGGCCGCGTGATCGACGTCTCCTCCATCGCCGGTATCGCGGGCAACCGGGGCCAGACCAACTACGGCACATCCAAGGCCGGTGTCATCGGACTCGTGCAGGCGTCCGCGCCGGTGCTCGCGAAGAAGAAGATCACCATCAACGCCGTCGCCCCCGGCTTCATCGAGACCGCGATGACGGCGGCGATCCCCTTCGCGACGCGCGAGGCCGGACGCCGCATGAGTTCGCTGCTGCAGGGCGGCGAGACCGTCGACGTCGCCGAGACCGTCGCGTACTTCGCGAGCCCCGCGTCGAACGCCGTCACCGGGCAGATCGTCCGCGTCTGCGGCCAGAGCCTGCTGGGGGCCTGATGTCGGGCAAGGTCGTGCAACTCACGGAGAAGCCGGGCACGCTCGACATCTACACCCGCGCCGTGCGCAGCGCGCTGCCGGTCATCGGTGCGAGCGGGAACAGCGCCCCGGACACGACGCTCGTCCTGAACGGCGTGCGCGTGGATCCCGACAACCTGGCGGCGTACGACCGAGTGACGGGGCTTCGCTTCGGCGACACCCTGCCGCTCACATACCCGTTCACCTTGGTGTTCCCGGTGGTGATGAAGCTGATGGTGTCCGAGGGTTTCCCCTTCCCCGCCATCGGTTCCGTGCACGCGGAGAACGTCATCGAGCAGTTCCGCCCGATCTCGGTGGTCGAACCCCTCGACGTGTCGGTGCACGCGGAGAATCTGCGTGAGCACCGCAAGGGGCTGCTCATCGACGTGATCAGCGAGATCAGGGTCGGACGCGAGTTGGTGTGGAAGCAGACGTCGACGTTCCTGCGTCAGCAGAAGACGTCGCTGTCCGGTCAGCCCGGCCCCGAGCCGAAGGCCGAGGAGGAGCCGCCGCGCCCGCTGCGGACGCTGCGGGTCGATCAGAAGACGATCGGCAAGTACGCGGCGGTGTCCGGCGACCGGAATCCGATTCACGTGTCGACGTTGGGCGCCAAGGCTTTCGGGTTCCCGAAGACCATCGCGCACGGCATGTGGAGTGCGGCCGCGGTCCTGGGTTCGGTGGAGGGCCGGATCCCGGACGCCGTCACCTACAGCGTGCGCTTCGGCAAGCCGATCCTGCTGCCGTCCACGCTGAACGTGTACGCCGATCGGACCGCCGACGGCTGGGATCTGTCGATCAAACACCCGAAGAAGGGGTACCCGCACCTCACCGCGACGCTGCGCTGACGGGGACGAACGGGACGCTCGTTCGATCTGATCGAACGAGCGTCCCGTTCACTCCGGCTTCTTCTTGCCCGCGAGGCCGCGCCACGCCAGGGACTCCAGCAGGTCGGCGGCGGCGTCGACCTCGATCTCGCCGCCGGCGACCCGGTCGGCCACGGCCTCACCGGCCCCGACCAGGGCGATGGCGATCAGTTCGAAATCCTGGCCCGGCTCCGGATCCTTCGTGCTGGACTCGAGCAGGTGTGCGGTGAGTTCGATCAGCCGGTCGCGGCTCGACTGCACCGACCCCACGAACGCCTGCTGCCCCATCGCCTGGCGGTACAGCACCATCCACGACTTGCGATGTTTGCCCACGAACCCGAGGAACCCCTCGAGCGCGCGGCGCAGCTGTTCACGCGGGCTCAGCCCGGGATCGCCGGCCGGTGCGAGCGCCTCGACGAAGCGCAGCCCCTCCCGCTGGATGCAGGCCGCGAACAGTTCGTCCTTGGAGCCGTAGTAGAGGTACAGCATCGGCTTCGAGATTTCCGCCCTGGCCGCGATCGCGTCCATCGACGTCTCGTGAAAACCCCTGTCGGAGAAGACGTCGACGGCAGCGTCGAGCATCTGCTGCTCGCGCACTGCGCGCGGCAGTCGCTTGGTGCCGCCGGCCATTCGTCCTCCATCATCGTCGAACCCGCTATCTTACTCTACGGTAAGAACCCGGGCTCGACCGGCGGACGAGAAGAATACCAGCACCCCGTCCCCACACCACGCACTAGCAGGCCAGAGCGCCCTTCGCCCGCGCGACCGTCAGCACCGCCTCGTCGACCCGCTGCTGCGGCAGCTTGCCCGAGGCCACGACGCCTTCGAGGTGGTCGAGGACCCGCGGGACGTCGTCGGTGGTGAGCCACAGCGCGACGTCGACACCGGACTCCAGTGCCGTCTCGACGGCCTCGGTGATGTCGTAGCGGTCGGTGATCGCCTGCATGCCGCTGAGGTCGTCGGTGAAGATCGGGCCGGTGAACGGCGGCGCGCCGTAGCCGGTGCCGCCGCGCAGCAGCGCCACGGCGTCGGGGCTGATGCTGGCGGGGATTCCGGGCGCCGTCAGGCCGGGCACCTCGAGGTGGCCGAGCATGACGCCGACCCCGGTGGAGACCAGATTCCGGAACGGGACGAGGTCCTTGGTCTGCAACTGCTCGAGCGGTGGGGTGGTGACAGCCCCGGTGTGGGAGTCGCCGGACGCGGATCCGTGACCGGGGAAATGCTTGATCACCGGAAGGATTCCCGCGTCCCGCATGCCGCGCGCGTAGGCGTCGGCGTAGCGGGTGACGACGGCGGGATCGTCGGAGTAGGAGCGGTCGCCGATGACGCTGTCGTCGGGCTGGCTGCTGACGTCGACGTCGGGCGCGAAATTGACGGTGACCCCGAGGTCCTTCAGTCCGCGCCCGCGCTCGAGCGCCATCTGATACGTCTGCTCCTCCGTCATCGTGGCCGCGGTCTGCCGGGCGGAGGGATCGGCGCCGAGCAGGTTCTCGACGCGCGACACCCGCCCACCCTCCTCGTCGATCGTCACCATCAGCGGCAGCGACGACGCCGAGGCCACCTGGGGAACCTCGCGATTCGCGAGCATGGTCTCGTCGGTCCAGCTTCCGATGAAGATGCCACCGACCTGCTCGTTCCGGACCACCTGGGCGGCATCCGCGGTGCCGGTCACACCCACGTTCAGCAGCTGAGCGAGCTTGCGCCGCAACGGCAACGACTGCAGGAACTGCGTCTCGCACGACACCGGCGCTGCGGCGGGCGCGGCGGTGCCGGTGTGCGACGCGGGCTCGACGGAAGACGGGGAGGGCGTCGCCGAGGACGACTCCGCGACCGTCTCGCCACCACCCGACGAACATCCGGCGACGAGGCCGGTACAGGCTGCGAGCGCGAGGGCATACTTGATCCGCATGGGTTCGACGGTAGCCCAGTTGACCGCCGATGCTCCCGCAGCAGGCCCCGAATCGACGACCGCTGCCGCCCGTCTTGCTAATCTGGACACAGAGGAAACCCGTACTCAGGAGGTCGTGGTGCCCGGTGGTTTGATGTTGATCGCCTACGACGGATCCGACAACGCGAAGCGCGCCGTGGAGTGCGCCGGACGCTTTCTCGCCTCCAATCGCGCTGTGCTGGTGACGGTGTGGGAGCCGATGGTCCGTCAGGCCGCGCGCATGTCGGGACTGTCCGGGGTGATGCAACCCGAGTGGGTGCCCGACGAGGAGACCGAGGACGTCGCGTTCTCCGACGCCAAGGTCACCAACGAGGAGGGCATCCTGCTCGCCGAGGCGGCCGGGCTCACCACCGAGGGTCGGTGCATCGAGTGCACCAGCACGATCTGGACGGCGATCGTCGAGACGTCGGACGAACTGGCGGTCGACATCATCGTCACCGGCACCCGGGGCACCACCGGTCTGCGGTCGCTGCTGCAGAGCAGCGTCGCCGACCACGTGTTGCGGCACAGTCACCGCCCGGTGCTGATCGTGCCTCCCGGGAAGTAGTCCGGACGCCCGACTACTGTCGGGTGCACCATGGACGGCTTCCTTCTCTCCCGCGCCGAACGGACGCTGCGCACATCCGGGGTGCGGCACGGGTACGACACCGCGGCCGCTGCCGCGTCCGCCCTCACGAACGGTGACACCGGGCTGATCGTCGGGGCGCTGCCGTTCGATCCCGAACGTCCCGCCGCGCTGACCGCCCCGGAATCGTGGGAGTTCACGGACGGCCCGTGGCGGCCCGGCACCGTCGCCGCACTCCCCTCCGTCCGCGTCGTTCGGCAGGTCCCCGAACCGACCGAGCACGTGGCCCGCGTCCGGTCCCTCGTCGAGCGACTGCGCGAGGGTGCCCTCGGCAAGGTGGTGGCCGCGCGCAGCGTCACCCTCCGCGCGGACGCCCCCATCTCCGCAGAATCGTTGGCCGCACGGATGATCCACCAGAATCCGACCGCCAACGGGTTCGCCGTCGACCTGTCCGCGGCCGGCGACGGCTTCCGCGGCCGCAGCCTCGTCGGGGCCAGCCCCGAAGTCCTGCTCAGCAGGCGCGGCCGACGCGTCACCTGCCGCCCTCTCGCCGGAACCGCCCCGCGGCGCGCCGATCCGGAGGCCGACGAGAAAGAAGGCCGGGGCCTGCTGGAGTCGACGAAGAACCTGGCCGAGCACGCGTTCGTGACGGCGTGGATCAGGGACGTCCTGGCGCCGCTCTGCACGGAGTTGACGGTCCCGGCTTCCCCGGTGCTGACGAGCACGCACGAGGTGTGGCATCTCGCGACTCCCATCGAGGGCGTGCTGCGCGAGCAGTCGACGAGCGCCCTGAGCCTGGCGGTGCTGCTGCACCCGACGCCCGCGGTGTGCGGCACCCCCACCGACGCGGCTCTGGCGACCATCCGGGACGTCGAGGACGATCGGCGGTTCTACGGCGGTGCCGTCGGATGGTGCGACGGCGACGGTGACGGCGACTGGGTGGTGGCCATCCGCTGCGCCGAGATCGCCGCCGACGGGCTCGAGGCCCTCGCGACCGCGGGCGGGGGCATCGTCGCCGAGTCCGACCCGGAGTCCGAGCTCGACGAGACGACCACCAAACTGCGCACGCTGCTCCGGGCGCTGGGTGTGCAGCAGAGCCCGTGAACTGCGGAAACGGCGGTCCCCGAGCACCAATCAGCAGTTCGGCGGCCCTCGGGTGATACCTTGACCCGAGCAATTCGTACGCGGGAGTAGCCGTGTGCGTCGATGGCACGACGGTGGGAGATGTCTGATGGGGAAGTTCCTTGTGCCCGGTGTGGTCAGCGCCGTGGTCGGTGTCGCTCTCGGCACCGTGGCGACGCTCGGCATCACCGCAGCCGCACAGGACAACACGCGTCCCGAGGTCGACCGGAGCGGCAACGCGGATTCCTCACTCCTGAACCAGGTTGAGTACGGCAGCCGCTGAGAGCGCCGGCTCGACAACTTCCCGCACTTCCCCCGAGTCGGCGGCCATGGCGCCCTCGGCGGAGCCTCTGTCGCGGCGGTGGCTGTTCGGCGCCTCTGTCGTAGCGTTCCTTCTCGCGTTCCTCCAAACCCCCGGCCGGCTCGCCGCCGACACCAAGTACGACCTGTCCCAGAATCCGATCGGATTCCTGGAACGGGCGTCCCATCAGTGGAGCAGCCAGGCCCCCATGGGCCAGGTGCAGAACCAGGCCTACGGATACTTCTTCCCGCACGGAGCGTTCTTCGCGCTCGGCGACGTCCTGAGCGTCCCGGCGTGGATCACCCAGCGGGTGTGGTGGGCACTGCTGCTCGTCGCCGGATTCTGGGGCATCGTCCGCCTCGCCGAGGCGCTCGGCGCCGGTAGCCGCTCGTCCCGCGTCATCGCCGGTATCGCGTTCGCATTCTCCCCCCGCGTCCTCACCACCCTGGGTTCGATCTCGTCGGAAACCCTCCCGATGATGCTGGCGCCGTGGGTCCTTCTGCCCGTCGTCGTCGCCCTCTCCCACGTGAGCGGCAAAGCGTCCCGGGACGCACATTGGCGCTCACCTGCACGGCTGGCGGCCCAATCGGCGCTGGCCGTCGCGCTGATGGGTGCGGTCAACGCCGTCGCGACCGTGGCCGCGTGCCTCGTCGCAGGCCTGTGGTGGATCTCCCACCGCCCCAACCGGCGGTGGTGGACGTTCACCGCGTGGTGGTTCCCGTTCCTGGCGCTGGCCACGCTGTGGTGGATCGTGCCGCTGCTGCTGCTCGGCAAGGTGAGCCCGCCGTTCCTCGACTACATCGAATCGTCCGGGGTGACGACGCAGTGGACGTCCCTCGCCGAAATCCTCCGCGGCACCGACAGCTGGACACCGTTCGTCTCCCCCGAACGCATCGCAGGCGCGGTCCTCGTCACCCAGCCCGCCGCGGTCGCCGCGACCGGGCTCATCGCCGCCGCCGGTCTCGCGGGACTGTGCATGCGGTCGATGCCGGCCCGCGGTCGTCTCACCCTGATCCTGTTCGTCGGGGTCGCCGGACTCGCCGCCGGGTACATCGGCGAACTGGGTTCCCCGTTCGCCGAGCAGGTGCGACTGTTCCTCGACTCCACCGGGGCGCCCCTGCGGAACGTGCACAAACTCGAGCCGCTCGTCCGGCTCCCGCTCGTGCTCGGGCTGGCGCATCTCCTGGCGAAGGTGCCGCTGCCCGGGTCCGTGCCGTTCGCGCGGTGGCGCAGCGCGGTGGCGCATCCCGAGCGTGAACCGATGGTCGCGGTGACCAGCCTGGTGCTGGTCGCCCTCACCCTCGCGACGTCGCTGGCGTGGACGGGCAAGCTCGCACCGCGGGGCACGTACACCGACGTCCCCGACTACTGGCAGCAGGCCGCGTCGTGGCTGGAGGACAACGCCGGGGGCACCAGCCCCGACGGTTCGGACGCGGAGCGCGCGCTCGTGGTGCCCGGCGCACCGTTCGGCAGCCAGCTCTGGGGTCTCACCCGCGACGAGCCGATGCAGGCTCTGGCGTCCACGCCGTGGGCGTCCCGCGACGCCGTCCCGCTCACCCCGCCCGGCACCATCCGGGCGATGGACTCGATCCAGCGGTTGATCGCCGACGGCCGGCCCTCGGACGGCATGGCGCAGACCCTGCTCGGCCAGGGCATCCACTACCTCGTCCTCCGCAACGACCTCGACCCGGAGACGTCGCGGTCGACGCGCCCACTGCTCGCGCACCAGGCCGTCACCGGATCTCCCGGATTCACCCGGGTCGCGGAGTTCGGCGAGGACATCGGCCCCGGCGACGTCGAGGGCCTCGTCATCGACAGCGACCTGCGGCCGCGATATCCGGCCATCGAGATCTTCGAGGTGTCGACACCGGACGGATCGCCCGCAATGAGCGGCCCCTACACGGCGAACGTCGACGGCATCCCCCGCGTGCAGGGCGGTCCGGAATCGCTGCAGCGCCTGCGGGAGAACGGCACCCTGCCCGGAACCGGACCTGTCCTGCTGGCCGCGGACGCGAAGCGCGCCGGACTGCCCGTCGACGACGTCACGGTCACGGACACGCCCCGGGACCGCGAAACCGACTACGGCCAGGTCGACAATCACAGTTCGGCGCTGCGGACCCCGGACGATGCGCGCCGCACGTTCAATCACGTCCCCGACTACCCCGTGGCGGACACCCCGCTGGTCGAGGGCCAGTGGGAGGGCGCGACGCTGAGCGTGTCGAGTGCGGCGTCCGACGCCACCCAACTCGGCGGCTCCTCGCCCGCCAGCAGTGCCGCCGCAACCGTCGACGGCGACCCGGCGACGGGCTGGTTCAGCAACGGCATCGAGCGGGCGCTGGGTCAGTGGCTCCAGATCGACTTCGACACCCCGCTCACCAGTTCGCTGCTGCACATCACGACGAGCCCGGCCGCGATCGGCGCGCCCGTCCGCTGGATGGAGGTGTCGACGCCCAACGGCAGCACGGCCGTGAAGGTGGACGCCCCGGGCAAACCGATCGCCGTGTCCGTTCCCGGTGGTGTCACCCCGTGGGTGCGGATCACCGCGACCCGCACCGAGAACGGTTCCCCGGGAACGCAGTTCGGTATCAGCGAGGTATCGGTCGAGGACTTCGCCCAGCGTGACGCCCCGGTCACCGTGCCGATCCGGTACCGGACGGTGCTGCCTCCCACCCCCGAGGGCGCGTCCGTGTCGGGTTGGGACCTCAGCCAGGAGCTCCCCGGCCGCAACGCGTGCGCGGAGGCCCCGGACCGGGTGCGGTGCAGCAACGCCTTCGTCCTGCCCCCCGAGGAGGTCGGCGCGTTCGAGCGAACGTTGTCGGTGCCCGAACCGACCGCGGTGACGCCGCAGCTCACACTGCGGGCCCGGCAGGGCGCACCGCTGGAGGATGTTCTCACGCAACGGGATCGGCCGTCCGCCCACGGAACCAGCAACATCACCGACCTTCGCGGCTCGGCGTTCGCCGCCACCGACAACGATCCACGCACCAGCTGGTCGGCGAAACAGGACACCACCAGCGGCAAGGGCGCGAAACCGACCCTCACGATCGATCTTCCCGAACCCACGCTCGTCACCGGCCTGCAGCTGACGCCCAGCCTGGGTGCCCTGCCCGCCGCCCCCGACCGGGTCGCCGTCGACCTCGGGAACGGACCGCAGGTGCGCGACGTGAACGAGGACGACGGGACCGTCACGGTCGACCCCCGGGTGACCGACCGGATCGTGCTCAGCCTCGTGTCCTGGAAAAGCACCCTCGACCAGAACGCTCTCGGGTTCGCCCAGCTGCAGCCCGCCGGACTCGCCGAGGTCGGGGTGCTGGGCGAGGACGGCGTCCTGCTGCCCGGCTCGGGTCCGGTCGACGACGCCGGCGACCGCCCGGTCACGGTGCCCTGCGAGGAGGGGCCGGTCGTGTCGATCGGCGGGCAGCCGGTGCGCACGAGCGTCACCGCGACCGCCGGGCAATTGCTCTCCGGCGACCCGGTTCCCGCGACGCTCTGCGACGGTCCCGGCCCCGTCCCGCTGGCGGCGGGATCACAGGACGTGACGGTCGACCCGGGGTCGGCGTTCTTCGTCGACAGTCTGCGCCTCGACGCCGGACCGCAGGCACAGGCCGTTCCGGCCGAGCAGGTGTCGACCATCGCGTGGACGGAGAACCACCGGGAACTCACGGTGCCCCGCTCTGACACCGAGCGCCTCGTCGTCGTCCCCGAGAGCACCAACGTCGGCTGGGTGGCCACCGCCCCGGACGGCGGCGAACTGACGCCGGTCGTCGTCGACGGCTGGCAGCAGGGATGGATCCTGCCCGCGGGAACCGAGGGGACGGTGACCCTCGACTTCCCCACCGACCACTGGTATCGGCTGGGGATCTTCGGCGGCCTGCTGCTGCTGATCCCGTTGCTCGCCGCCGCGCTGTGGCCGCGTCGCGCCCGTGAGCGCGAACCCGGCCCGGCACCCCGGACCTGGGGTAGCGCAACGGCCGGGTGGCTGGGAATCCTCGCCGCCGCCACCGTGATCGGCGGTCCCGTCGGCGCGGTGACGACGGTCGTGGCGACGCTGCTGGCCGTGGTCTTGATCCGGCTGCGCGGAACCGCCACCACCGCGCGCGTGCTGGTCGGGGTCGCCGGAGCGTCGACGATGCTCGGCATGGCGATGCTCTCGACCGGGCCGTGGCGTGCGCCCGGCGGATACGTCGGGCACTCGTTCCTCGTTCAGTTCCCGCTGCTGCTCGCGCTCGTCGCGACGGGGCTGGCCGTGCTGCCGCTCGGACGTTCGGCGTTGCTCGCGCGCGCCTCCCAGCGTTTGACGGCGCGGCGCGCCGGTTCCTCCACCAACGCGTAACTGGCCGACGCGACCGCGACGCTCAGCACCGTCGTCAGGAACAGGATGTAGACGAAGTGGCCGGAGAACGGGACGAGCCCGAACACCGGGAAGACGATGGACAGCACCGCGAGGTGCCAGATGAAGATGCCGTACGACCAGCGGCCCACCGCGAGAGCGAGCGGGCTCGCGAGGTAACGGTGGGTGGACCTGTCGGACAGCACCAGCGGTGCCATCAACGCGAAACTGATGACGGCGCCGAGCGCCATCTTGACGGCGTACTGCCAGGGTTCGGGACGCACCAGCCCCTCCGGCCCGGCGAGGTCGGTCGCCGTGAGCGCGAATGCCACTGCGGCGACGAGGAACATCCGGACGCGGTGATGCGCCCAGCGGTGCATCCGCCCGGGCGGGCTCACCGCCAGTTCGGCCAGCAACATCCCAGCTCCGAACCAGGGCAGGTATCCGGGCAGCCAGTTGTCGTGGTGGATGCCGCCCGGCGTCGAGACCGGTACGAATGCCCACGTCAGGCTCACCGCGATCAACGCGAGGATCGCCGGAACACGCAGCCGCGCAGCCGGACCCCGTAGCCGGACCAGTGCGAGGGCCAGCAGCGGAAGCACCAGATAGAAGGCCACCTCCACCGACAGACTCCACATCTGGGTCAGACCGTCGGTGAGAGTGAGTGGCACGAACACTTGCACGAGACCGAGATTCGCCCACCACGTGCGGTAACTCGCGTTGGCGGTGGGCAGGAACGTCAACACCACGGCCACGGCGACCCAGTACGCGGGCAGGATGCGCGTCGCCCGCGAAATCCAGTACCGGACGACGCCGGGGGCGGAACCCATCCCCCGCGCAGCCCCGGCATGGCTGCGCCACAGCAGGAATCCCGACAGCGCGAAGAAGACCGCCACCGCCAGATCGAATCGTCCCCAGATGCGGCCGAGGACCGGCACGTGCGTCGCGCCCGTCTGGAAAGCGACGTGCGTCACGAGCACCCCCAGCGCCGCGAGACCGCGCATCCCCTCCAGTGCGGGAATGAAACTGCGCGGAGTAGCGGTCGCCGCGGGCGCGGGCGAGATCGTGGCCGGGGTGCTCATCACCAACAGTGTGCCTGGTCCGGGCCCTGTGACGGAAAACTCCGTCCCGGTCACTTCGCTGCGGAACGGCCGGTGCGTTTACTATCCGATGGGGCAAATGCGCATTCGAGACTGTTAGTGTTTTGCCTCACGTGGTGTCGATGTGGGCTCCATGCGATCCGTGCAGCCGTGCTGCCGGTGGGGGAATCTCAATCGACAGAATTGGGTTAGGAGAGAAAGCATGGCGGAGCGCTCAGGGCCGAGCCGGATACTTGCTTGCATTCTGGTGGGCCTCGGTGCCTTCCTCTTGGCCGTCGCCATTCTCATTCCCACCTACACGGTGGGCAAGTTGGCGAAGACGCCCTTGGACCTCGAAGTGACCACGATCGCCGAAGGTTCCGGCAGCGTGCTCAACTCGCAGGCTCTTCTCGCAGGCAAGACCGAAGTCAACACGAACGTTCCACTGGTGTCACAGCGTTACGTCACCACCGAGGACCCGGCGAACGCGGACGTCGTCACTCTCCAGGCGGGGCAGACGCTGCGGCGCACCGACAAGCAGGGCGACACCGGACTGCTGTCCGCGATCGTCGACCGCAACACCGTCGACCGCAAGACCTCGATGCCGACCAACGACCCGGTGGGCACCATCCAGACGCAACCCAACCAGCCTGCCGAGGAAGTTCCGCGCGACGGACTGCAGTACAAGTTCCCGTTCGACTCGGAGAAGAAGAGCTACCCCTACTTCGATCTGAACGCGCGCGCCACCCAGGACATCGACTTCGTCGAGGAGACGGAGATCAACGGTCTGAAGGTGTACCACTACAGCCAGACGATCGCGCCGGTCGACCTGTCCAAGGTCGTCAACTCGCCCACCAACAAGCTGACACTGCCCGCCGAGACGTGGGGCGTCCCCGGCGGCACCCTCCCCGTCACGATGACCCGCTGGTACACCAACGTGCGTGACGTGTGGGTCGAGCCCGAGACCGGTGTCGTCGTCAAGGGCCAGGAGCAGCTGCACCAGTACTACGCCCGCAACAAGGACAAGCCGGAGATCGACGTCCTGAAGGTGGAACTGCCGTTCAACGAGCAGACCATCGAGTACCAGGTCCAGCAGGCCAAGGACGGCATGGACAAGCTCAGCACGTTCGGTCGCACCGTGCCGATCATCGCCGGCATCCTCGGTCTCATCGCCCTGATCGCAGGACTGTTCCTGGCGCTGCGCGGCGGCAAGGGCAAGCAGCCCGCACCGGCCGACGGTGGTGACGTCCCGCAGAGCGGTGGTGGACGCCACGTCGACCTGGGCAAGTCGGAGGCTCCCACGGAGCAGCACGACTGGACCACGGACAAGACGGAGGAGATTCCCGTCGCAGATCCGCGCCGATACGACGAGCGGTAGAGCGCGACAACCGGACGCCACGTAGTCCGGTGCGAAGGGGACCTCGGTTTTTCACCGAGGTCCCCTTCGTCGTGTCAGGGCTGTCGTGTCGGGGGGCCTGTCGAACCGGGCCGATGTCAGATCGCGGGTGCGTCACGTCGCGCGCTGCGCACGGCGAAGAGACTCGCGACCAGGGCGGTGCTCGACGCGACCGTCACGGCGACGGTGATGAACTGCCCGATCGTGGACGCGAGGGTCAGCATGGCGGTCATCTCGACGGCGAGGCCGATCCAGGCGATGACGGCGAGGTACGTCCGCTCCCCCGCGATGGCGGACAGCAGGGCGCCCTGCAGGACGGCCAGGCAGGCGCCGTGGAGCGCGAACAGCCACAGCAGCGACTGCACGGGGCGGTACGCGTCCCCGACGAGGAGCGGGACGAGGGGGGCGGCCACCGCGACACCCGCGACGAGCACTGCGCCCAGTCCGACGAGGACGGCGAGCGCCGAGCGGATCGCTTGCGCGGAGTGCGCGGGATTCGCCATCCGCGGGTACAGCACCACCCCGACGGCCTGCGGCAGCCAGAACGCGGCCTTGGTGGCGACGGCACCCAGCGCGTACAGGCCTGCGTCGTCGTTGCTGAGCACGATGCGGGCGATCACGAGGTCCATCGACGACAGCGCGATCAGCGCCAACTGCACCTGCGACGCCTTCAGCACGGCCGCGACGCCGATCCGGGTGCTCGATTCCCCGGTGATCCCGGAGTCTGCGAACAGTCGGGCGCACAGGGCCACCAGGCCGGTGCCGACCGCGCTGGCGGCGAGGGCGAGTCCCGGCCCGGCGCCGACGGCGAGCACCACGACCGCGGGAACGACCTTTGCGATTCCGGCTCCGGCGAGGACGACGCTGAGCGGGCCGAACCGCGCCGAACCCTGCAGCAGTCCCTGTTCGGTGGCGAGCAGGACGAGGACGGGCGCTGTGACGAGCGCCGAGAACGTGGCGAGCATCCCGGTGTCGAGGGCGAACGACACGAGGGGCGCGAGCAGCGTCGCCGCGACCGCGACGATCAGCGCACAGCGGTACCCCAGCAGCCGGAGCGCGTGTGCACCCTTGCCCCGGACCGCCTCGCGGGCGACGACGGTCTGCAGTGCGAGCGCGGGGACGGCGAGGACGAGTTGGGCGGCGAGCAGACTCGCGAACTCCCCGTAACCCGCCGGGCCGAGCCAGGCGCTCGCCGCCCAGGCAAGCAGGTAGGACGCGATATTCGCGGTCATCGAGCCGGCCGTCACCATCGTCACCCCGGCGACCGCCGAGCTGGTGAGGGTCTGGCGTGGCATTCGCCCATGATGCACTACGTGCCGTGCGGGCCGGGTCGATGCACCACGTATCGTGACGGCCCATGACCGTCCGGCGCCGAGCACCGTTCGTGGCGGCGGTCTACAGCCTCGTCCTGGCGTTACTCGTCCTCGGTCCGCTGCTCGGTCCCGGCTATCTGCTGTTGCGTGACGCGGTGAGCACTCCCCGGTCGTATCGCACGGACTCGGCGCTCGGTCTCACCGACGCCGCCGCGCGGGCGGTGCCGCAGGACGCTCTCCTGGCCGCGCTGAGTGCGTTCGTCGACGGCGGACTGGTGGTGAAGGCGATCCTGCTGCTCGCCCTGTGGGCGGCGGGCTGGGGCGCGGCCCGCATGGTCCGGACCGTCCTGCCGACCGCCGGGCTCGGGCCGCAACTCGTGGCCGCGACGGTGACGGTGTGGAACCCGTACGTCGCCGAGCGACTGCTGCAGGGTCACTGGAGTCTGCTGACGGGGTATGCAGCGCTGCCGTGGACGGTGTGCGCGGCCGTCGCTATCCGGCGCGGTCGGCGACAGGGGTGGTTCGCCCTCGCGGCCTGCCTCGCCGCGGCCGGTCTGACACCGACCGGGGTGTTGCTCGCGGCGGTGACGGCGCTGGCCGTCCTCGCCTGCCCGGGTGGACGCTCCGCCCGAGGGCTCCGCCTGACAGGTGCGCTGGGCCTGTTCTTCGCCGCGAGCGCGCCGTGGCTGGTGGCCACGGCTCTGTCCGGCGGCGGCGGGGACGGTTCCGATCCCGCCGGGGTCGCGGCGTTCGCGGCCCGCGCCGAACCGGGTCTGGCGACGCCCGGCAGTCTCGCCGGGCTCGGCGGCGTCTGGAACGAGACCGCCGTCCCGCAGACCCGGACCACCCTGTTCGCCCTGGTCGGAACGGCCCTGCTGCTCGGTGTCGTGCTGTGCGGCCTCCCTGCGCTGTGGCGGCGTCGACGGCATCCCGCAGTCGCCGCGCTGACCGTGCTCGCACTGCTCGCGGTGCTGCTGCCGACGCTCGGCGCGACGGCGTGGGGTCTCGACGCCGGCCGCTGGTCGGTGCAGCACGTCCCCGGCGCGGGGTTGCTCCGGGACGCGCAGAAGTGGGTGGCGCTTGCGGCCCCGCTGTATGCGCTCGCCGCCGCGGCCGCCGTGCTGCGGCGCCCGGTCACCTGGTCAGTCTCGGCCGTCCTGATCGTGCTGCTCGCCCTCCCCGACCTCGCGTGGGGCGTCGGGGGCTCCCTGCGCCCGGTCCACTATCCGCCGTCGTGGCGGCAGCTGGCCGCCGAACTGGACGACGACCCGACCAGCGGGGACGTCGCCGTCCTGCCCACCGGCATGTTCCGCAAGTTCCCCTACAGCAGTTCCGCTCCCGTCCTGGACCCCGCCCCGAGAATGCTGCCGGAGGACGTCCTGCAGACCGGCGAGCTGGTGGTGGCCGGCGGCAGCGTCGGGGGCGAGGGGTCCCGGGCGCAGCAGGTCGAACGGGTGCTGCTCACCGGCGGTTCCGCCGCCGATCTCGCGTCGCTGGGCGTCCGATGGGTTCTGGTCGAGCGCGACACGCCCGGACCCCGCGGCGAATCCGCGACCACCCTGTCCGGGCTGGAGCGACAGTTCTCGGACGAGCATCTGGAGCTGTACCGCGTCGACGGCGACGTCGCGCCGTACGAGGCGACCCGACGGGCGCGCGCGACCGTGATCGCGGCCCACGTGCTGTGGGCGATGCTGTTGGCCGGTGGTCTACTCGGCGCGGGCGTGCTCGAGGCCCGGACGCGCCAGCGCCGGCGACACCAGCCCTGACGTGCGCAGGCCCGCGGCCGTGCCGGCCAGCACCTCGTGGACGCCGTTCCCGGTGTGCTTCCAGGAGAATTCACCCGCCCGGACGCGTGCCTTCTCACCGAGCACCGTGCGGGTCTCGGGCTCGAGCAGGAGCGTCTTGACCGCCGCGGTCAGGTCGGCGACGTCGGCCGTCGCCGACTCCGCCTTGCCGACCAGAACGCCGGTCACGCCGTCGACGACCGAATCCGTGAGGCCCTTGGAGCTGCGGTAGCCGACGGTCGGGACGCCGTGCTGCGCTGCCTCGATGACGGCGAGACCCCAGCCCTCCTTGCGGGACGGCATCACGTGCACCCAGGACTGCGACAGCAACTGGTGTTTGCGGGTCTCGTCGACGTGCCCGTGGAACGTGACGGCGTCGCCGATGCCCAGCTCGTGCGCGCGGTCGCGGAGGTTCTGCTCCCACCAGCCGCCACCGATGACGTCGAGGTGCACGTCGGCGATCGTGGGGCGCAGGGCGGCGACGGCCTCGAGGGCGTCCTCGATCTGTTTGTGCGGCACGAGCCGTGACAGCACGCACACACTGGGGTGCGCGGTCCTCGTGTCGGCGCCGCCGATGTCCACGCCGAGGGGGATGTCGTCGGCGCCGTTGCGCACCACCGCGATCCGCTCGCGCTCCACTCCCAGTTCGACGAGTTCGTCGGCGGACGGCAGTGACACGGTGAGGTACTGGTCGTCCCGGTGGGTGCGCGGCGACAGCCGGGATTCCACCCACCAGCCGATCTTGCCCATCAACCGGCCCGCCACCGGCCACTGCTCGCGGTGGCAGTGATGGACGAGCAGCGTGACCGGTGCGCCTGCGACGACGCGGGAGAAGAACGGGATGCCGTTCTGGGTGTCGATGACGGCGTCGGGCCGGATGCCGCGGAGCGGCCCGAACCCGAGCCGGCCGGCGGCGATCGCGGCGAGGGCGCGGGGGTAGACGCTGTACCGTCCGCCTGCCCGGCTGATCTCGATGCCGTCGACGGTCTCCTTCTTGGCGGCGCCGCGGTAACCGGCGGTACGGAGGGTGACCTTGATTCCCCGCGCCGCGAGCTGGGCGCCGACCTCCTCGAGGTACCGCTCACTGCCGCCACCCTGCGGGTGACCGGTGTCGCGCCAGCAGAGCAGCAGAACCTCTCGCACGTTCATATACTCCTGTGGTCGGTGCGGTACTCGTGGTCTCGGGGCGGGACGTTCGCCGCTGTAGTCCCCGAACACCCTATCGGTCGTATTCCACCCGATGTTGCAGCCACCGCGAACGGATTGCCGTCCCGGCGGCTCCACTCGCTAAGGTTCAGTCTCGTGACGACGCCTCCCGTGACCCGGCGATTCGGTCGACGGGCAACCCTGAAGAGGTCGTTCGGCCTGCTCAGCGACTTCCGGCACGAACAGACCGCGCCCGACCTGTTCTACGGCGCCCTCGCCCGCGACTCCGTCGAACTGATCGGCGACCTGTGGGGCGGTCTGACCGACGCGGATCTCACCGGCACGACGGTCCTCGACGTCGGCGGCGGCCCCGGCTACTTCGCGGACGTGTTCCAGCAGGCCGGCGCCCGGTACGTTCCCGTGGAACCGGATCCGTCCGAGATGCACGCCGCGGGGCTCGCGGTGGGCGGCGCCGTCCGTGGGTCGGGGCTGGCACTGCCGTTCCGGACGTCGTCGGTGGACATCTGCTTCTCGTCCAACGTCGCCGAGCACGTCAGCGAACCGTGGGCAATGGCGGAGGAGATGATCCGCGTGACGAAACCCGGCGGCCTGATGGTGCTGTCGTACACGTTGTGGTGGGGCCCGTTCGGCGGTCACGAGACCGGACCGTGGCATGCATTGGGCGGCGAGTACGCCGCCCGGCGTTACCTGCGCAGGAACGGCCGGGAACCCAAGAACCGCTACGGTGTGTCGCTGTTCAAAGTGGGTGCGGCCGAAGGACTTCGGTGGGCCCGGCGCACCCCGGGCGCAGAGTTGCTGGCCGCCTTCCCCCGCTATCACCCGCGTTGGGCGTGGTGGATGGTGCGCGTCCCCGGACTGCGGGAGTTCCTGGTGAGCAACCTCGTTCTCGTGATGCGAAAGCGCTGACCGTGGTCGCGCTGGCACTCGACATCGGTGGCACCAAGATCGCCGCCGGGATCGTCGGCGATGACGGCGCGGTGCCGCACCCCGTGACCACTCCCACGCCGGCGGCCGGAGTCGCGGACGCGTGCGCCGCCCTTCTGCGCGAGGTCGCGGGAAGCGCGAAGATCACGTCGGTCGGCATCGCCTGCGCCGGACCGGTCGACACAGTCGCCGGCACCGTGTCGCCCATCAACATCGAGGAGTGGGCGGGCGGATTCGGCCTGGTCGGCGCCGTGCAGGACCTCTTCCCCGGCGTCCCTGCGCGACTGGCCATGGACGGCGCCGCGGCCGCACTCGGCGAGCATCACCACGGAGCCGGTCGCGGCGCCCCCGACCTGCTGAGCCTCGTCGTGTCCACCGGCATCGGCGGCGGGGTGATCCTCGGCGGTCGCATCGCCACCGGCCGGACCGGCAACGCGGGACACATCGGCCACATGGTGGTTCCCGGCGGGACCGACCCGTGCACGTGCGGCGGGGTCGGGTGCCTGGAGACGGTCGCCAGCGGACCGTCGTCCGTGCGCTGGGCCCGCTCCCGCGGATGGCGCGGAACGACGGGCGTCGAATTGGCGCGGGCCGCCGCGGACGGTGACGAGGTCGCGGTGGCCGCCCTCGACCGCGCGGGGACCGCACTGGGGCAGGCGATCGCGTCGGCCGCGGCTCTGCTCGACGTCGATCTCGCGGTGATTGGCGGCGGATTCGCGCAGGCAGGGCCGCCGTTGTGGGACCCGATGCGCCGGGCCGCGGCCCGTCACGCCCAGTTGTCCTTCGTCGCCGATCTGCGCGTGGTGCCCGCGGAACTCGGCGCCTCGGGCACTCTCGTCGGGGCGGCAGTCCTGGCCGCCGGCGAGGGCTGACACAGCGGAATCTCCTCACCTGTTCCGAAATTCTGTAACGTGTTCTAGTGTTCAGGGTCACACCACGTTCAGGAGAGGAGGTGACCGTGAGCACGAGCGCAACCCGATCTGCCGACGACTCCGATCACCAATCCGAAGTTGCCAGGCCCAGTGACTCCCGTCGCGATCCGGAGGTGCTGCGGGAGGCGCTCCAACGCTGGCTCGCCGCGCAATTGCCCTCCGACGCCGCACCCGAGGTCACCCACGTCCATCTCCCCGACGCCAACGGCATGTCGAGCGAGACCATCCTGTTCGACGCCACCTGGTCGGGCGAGGTGCACCCGCTGGTCGCACGCGTCGCGCCCGCCGACACGACGATGCCCGTCTTCCCCGACTACGACCTCGACGGACAGTTCCAGGCGATGACGCAGGTCCGGGAACACTCTTCCGTCCCGGTCCCGGTCGTCTACTGGTCCGAGCCCGATCCCGGGCCGCTGGGCGCCCCGTTCTTCGTCATGGCCCGCGTCTCCGGGCAGGTTCCGCCGGACGTGATGCCCTACAACTTCGGGTCGTGGGTGACGGAGGCGACCGAGGAGCAGCGTGCACTGCTGCAGCACAGTGCCGTGAATGTGCTTGCGCAACTGCACGACATCGACCGGCCGTGGGAGCGGTTCGCGTTCCTGCGGCTGCCCGGCGCCGGCCCCACCGTCTCCGAGGCGCTCGCCGCGCACATCCGGCAGCAACGTGACTACTACGAATGGACGACCCGGTCCGGCCCCCGGTCCCCGCTCATCGAACGCGGCTTCGCGTGGATGGAGGAGAACCTCCCGGACGACTCCTCCCCCGCCGTCTTCTGCTGGGGTGACGCCCGCATCGGCAACATGATGTTCGAGGACTTCCGGCCGGTGGCCGTACTCGACTGGGAGATGGCCACGCTCGGGCCCCGCGAACTCGACCTGGGCTGGATGACATACCTGCACCGGTTCTTCGAGGACATCGCCGCGGCCGCCGGACTCGACGGGATGCCCGGCTTCCTGCGCCTCGACGACCTCGCCGCCCTGTACGAGGAACTGACGGGCCACGCGCCCCGCGATCTCGAGTACTACACCGCCTACGCGGCCCTGCGGCAGGCGACGATCATGCTGCGAATTCAGGAGCGCGCCATCCACTTCGGTCAGGCCGTCGCCCCCGAGGATCCGGACGACATGATCATGCACCGCGCCTCGCTCGAGGCGATGCTCGACGGCACGTACTGGGAGAAGATCCGATGACCGCCGACTACGCCGGAAACCCGCTGTCCCCGATGGACGACTACCCCATCCATCAGGTGGCCGAGCCCATCCGGCGGGTCGCGACGTCCGACCGCAACTTCTACGACCGCTACTACTTCAACTGCTATCCCTCGGCCGAGTCCGACCTGTTCCTCATCATCGGTCTCGGCCAGTACCCCAACCTCGGGGTCACGGACGCGTTCGCGGTGCTCCGCCGCGGCGACGACCACATCGTCGTCCGCGGGTCGGCGGCGCTGGGCCACGACCGCTCCGAGAGCACCGTCGGACCATTCCGGGTCGAGGTCCTCGAGGGGCTGCAGCGCCTGCGCGTGGTGCTCGCACCGGGCGATTACGACCTCTCCTTCGACCTCACCTTCGACGGCGCGATCCCCGCGACGCTCGAGCCCCGCCACTTCCGCAGGCAACTCGAGCGGGTCACGTTCGATACGAGCCGCTTCGTCCAGACCGGCACCTGGGCAGGCGAACTCACGATCGACGGGCAGAGCCGCCCCGTCACCCCCGACACCTGGCGCGGCAACCGCGACCGGTCGTGGGGAGTGCGCCCCGTCGGCGAGTCCGAGCCTCCCGGACGGCGGGCGGTCGACGGGATCCAGAACTTCTTCTGGATCTACTCGGTGATGCAGTTCGAGGACTACGCCGTCTCCGTCGTCCTGCAGGAGGACGAACTCGGCAGGCGCATCGTCGAGGAGGCCGTCCGCATCTGGCCGGACGCCGACCACGAACCCGAATGGCTGGGCCGACCCGAACACGAGCTGAAATTCGAGCCCGGGACGCGCGACGTCACGTCGGCGTCGCTGAGTTTCCACCGGCCGACCGGCGAGGTCGTCACCGTCACCTGCGACCTGCTGGTTCCCAACTACATCGGTATCGGAACCGGCTACGGACTCGAGGCCGACTGGCGTCACGGCATGTGGCAGGGCGAACTCGTGGTGCAGGGACTGCGCAAACGGGCGTCCGAGATCGAGCCGGGACTCCGGATGTTCTGCCCCGTCGACAATCTCACCCGATTCCGACTCGAGGACGGCGGCGAGACCGTAGTCGGGACCGGGCTGTTCGAGGTCGCGGCGATCGGGCCACACGCACGATACGGATTCGACAGTTTCACCGACACCGCCTCCTGACCGGGGGAACGACACGAGGAATGGACTCATGACCGACTACGACAAGCTCTACATCGGCGGCAAGTGGGTGGCCCCGGCCACCGACCAGGTGCTCGAAGTGTTCTCCCCGGCCACCGAGGAACGCGTCGGCAGCTGTCCCGTCGCGTCGCCTGCCGACATCGACGACGCCGTCGCCGTCGCCAGGCGGGCGTTCGACGAAGGTCCGTGGCCGCAGACCACTCCCGCGGAGCGCGGAGAGATCCTCGCGAAGGCGGCGAAGCTCATCGAGGAGCGCGGCGAGACCCTCAACGCGCTGATCTCGTCGGAGATGGGTCAGCCGCCCGCGATGGTCGGGATGATGCAGCAGACGCCGTCGCTCGCGACGCTGAACTTCTACGCCGGTCTCGCGAACGAATTCGAGTGGGAGCAGACCCGCACCGGCGTGTTCGGCCAGACGAAGGTGCTGCGGGAGCCGGTCGGTGTGGTGGCCGCGGTCCTCGCCTGGAACGTCCCACTGTTCCTGGCCGTCAACAAACTGTCCCCGGCGCTGCTCGCCGGCTGCACCGTGCTGCTGAAGCCGGCACCCGAATCCCCGCTCTCCACACACGTTCTCGCCGAGATCTTCGCCGAGGCCGGGGTCCCCGAGGGCGTCATCTCC
Organism: Rhodococcus koreensis; assembly: GCF_017068375.1. Taxonomy (NCBI): domain Bacteria; kingdom Bacillati; phylum Actinomycetota; class Actinomycetes; order Mycobacteriales; family Nocardiaceae; genus Rhodococcus; species Rhodococcus koreensis. The sequence goes on along the minus strand of NZ_CP070609.1, from coordinate 6,238,040 downwards.
GTTCTGCCCGGCGGCGCCGAGACCGGTGAATACCTGGTCTCGCATCCCGGCATCGACAAGATCACGTTCACCGGCAGCAGTCCCGTCGGCCGCAAGATCGGGGCCATCGCCGCGCAGAACCTCAAGCGCTGCTCCCTCGAACTGGGCGGCAAGTCGGCGGCCATCATCCTCGAGGACGCCGACCTCGCGTCCACGATGCCGATGCTGGTGATGTCCGGGCTGATGAACACCGGGCAGGCGTGCGTCGCGCAGACCCGGATCCTCGCCCCGCGGTCCCGCTACGACGAAGTGCTGGACGCCCTCGTCGCGGGTGCCGGATTCATGGCCGTCGGCGATCCGTCCGACCCGGCCGCGCAACTCGGGCCACTGATCTCCGAGAAGCAGCGCGACCGCGTCGAGGGGTACATCGCCAAGGGCAAGGAACAGGGTGCCCGCGTGGTGCTCGGCGGCGGCCGCCCGGAGGGCCTCGACAAGGGCTGGTACGTGGAGCCGACCATCTTCGCGGACGTCGACAACTCGATGACGATCGCCCGCGAGGAAATCTTCGGGCCCGTCCTCTCCGTGATCCCCTACGACTCCGAGGACGAGGCGATCAAGATCGCCAACGACTCCGACTACGGACTCGCCGGCTCGGTGTACACCACCGACATCGACCACGGACTCGCCGTCGCGAAGCAGATCCGCACCGGCACGTACGCCATCAACTGGTACGCATTCGATCCGGGATCACCGTTCGGCGGCTACAAGGCCTCCGGCATCGGCCGCGAGAACGGACCGGAAGGGCTCGAGGCGTTCTGCGAGACCAAGTCCGTCCTCATGCCGCCCGGCTACACGGGGTAGGCGGCTCCGCCGCCCGTGAGTGGTTGACGAGTCCAGAGACTCCTCAACCACTCACGGGCGCGAAGCGCCTAGCTGCCGAACTGGACCCCACCGAGCGGGCCGCCGACGAGGACGATCTGCGGCATCGTGGTCTGGGGATTGGCGACGGTGGTCAGCGACAGGCATTCGCCGAGGACCGCGTAGGCGCCGTCCGGAAGTTCCGGAGTGGTGAACGTCTTGACGGCGTCGCCCGTGGCGTTCGCGAGAACGCGTTCGATCGGGTTGGTGGCCCACGCGACGAATCCCGGTTCGAGAACGACGGTCGGGTCCGCGAGTACCGCGGGCAGCTTGGTGGCGTCGAATGCCACGGCGCCGCAGGACTGGGCGTCCAGCAGATTCAGGACGTTGGGGTTGGTGACGGTGATGTCGAGGGTGCTTCCGTCGACCGCGGTCACCACGGTGGGAGGCTGCACTTCCGTCGCTGCGGAAGCGGTCGCCGGCATGGTCATGGTTACGGTGGCGGCGGCTGCGGCAGCGAGTGCGGCCCCTCCGGCGAGTCGTTTCATGCCCCTGCTGGTCCCTGTCTGCATCTGCAATCCTTTCGTCGCGTGCGAGCTTCGAGAATCGAGGCTTTTACAAACCGAATGGTATGCGTTTACTGCAGAGACCTCCCCCGAAACGACGAATGTCACAGTGGTTCAGGCGAACTGAACCACTGTGACATTCGGTCACCGGGGAGGGACTAGCCCAGGCGCTGCTTCAGGGCCTCGAACTCGTCACGGATGCCGGAGGGCACCTTCTCGCCGAGGAACTCGAACCATTCCTCGATGAGCGGCAGCTCCTGCTTCCACTCGTCGACGTCGACCTTGAGCGCCTCGTCGACGTCGTTGCCGTTGACGTCCAGGCCGCCGAGCTCCAGATCGGCTGCGGTCGGAACGAATCCGATCGGGGTGGACTCGGCGCCGGCCTTGTGCTCGATGCGGTCGACGATCCACTTCAGCACGCGGGAGTTCTCGCCGAAACCGGGCCACAGGAAGCGGCCGTCTTCGCCGCGACGGAACCAGTTGACGTAGAAGATCTTCGGCAGCTTCTCGGAATCCGCGTGCTTGCCGAGGTTGATCCAGTGGTTCAGGTAGTCGCCGGCGTTGTAGCCGATGAACGGGATCATGGCCATCGGGTCGCGGCGGACGGTGCCCACGGCGCCCTCGGCGGCAGCGGTCTGCTCGGACGACAGCGTCGCACCGAGGAACGTGCCGTGCTGCCAGTCGAAGGACTCGCTGACCAGCGGAACCGTGGTCTTACGGCGTCCACCGAACAGGATCGCGGAGATCGGCACACCCTGCGGGTCGTCCCACTCGGGGGCGAGGATCGGGCACTGCGACATCGGGGTGCAGTAACGCGAGTTCGGGTGCGCGGCCTTCTCGTCCGACTCGGGCGTCCACTCGTTGCCCTTCCAGTCGACGAGGTGCTGCGGGTCTCCCTCGAGGCCCTCCCACCAGACGTCGCCGTCGTCGGTCTGCGCGACGTTCGTGTACAGCGAGTTGCCGGCCTCGAGCGTCTTCATCGCGTTCGGGTTCGACCCGTAGTTGGTGCCCGGCGCGACGCCGAAGAACCCATACTCCGGGTTGACGGCGTACAGGCGGCCGTCCTCACCGAAGCGCATCCACGCGATGTCGTCACCGAGGGTCTCGGCGCGCCATCCGGGGATGGTGGGCTGGATCATCGCGAGGTTGGTCTTACCGCAGGCGCTCGGGAACGCGGCCGCGATGTAGTACGGCTTGTCCTCCGGGGAGATCAGCTTGAGGATCAGCATGTGCTCGGCCAGCCAGCCCTCGTCGTGGGCCATCGCCGACGCGATGCGCAGCGAGTAGCACTTCTTGCCGAGCAGAGCGTTTCCGCCGTAGCCGGAACCGTAGCTCCAGATCTCGCGGTCCTCGGGGAAGTGGGTGATGTACTTGGTGTCGTTGCACGGCCACGGGACGTCGGCCTGACCCTCGGCGAGAGGTGCGCCGACCGAGTGCAGCGCCTTCACGAACGGCTTGTCCTTGCCTAGCTTCTCCATCGCGGCCGTGCCCATGCGCGTCATGATGCGCATGGAGACGACGACGTACTCGGAGTCGGTGATCTCGACACCCAGCTTCGGGTCGTCGGCCCCGAGCGGACCCATGCAGAACGGCACCACGTACATGGTGCGTCCGCGCATGCTGCCGCGGTAGAGGTCGGTCATGAGCGACCGCATCTCCGTCGGGTCCATCCAGTTGTTGGTGGGCCCGGCGTCGATCTCCTCCCGCGAGCAGATGTAGGTGCGGGACTCGACGCGTGCGACGTCCGACGGGTCCGAGTTGCCGACGAACGAATTCGGCTTCTTCTCGTCGTTGAGTCGCGTGAACGTGCCGGCCGCGACGAGCTGCTCGGTCAGTCGATCCCATTCTGCGTCCGAGCCGTCGGCGAAGACGACGCGGTCGGGCTGAGTGAGTTCGGCAACCTCTCGAACCCAGGCGAGCAGCTCACTGTGCTCCGTGGGGGGCGTGCCGTCAGTTCCGTTCAGACCGGGAATGGTCGCTGAGGTCATCAAACTCTCCTGGGGTGAGCCGGAACCGGACCATCTGCCGTCCGCTGAGAGAGCCTCGCAGCGTGTGCCAGACGGTCCGATTTCCCCTCTCGGCGGGGTCCAGCCAGGCCGTCCATGCCACATGGAAGACGCGGGCGCCGGGTGTCCTATCCCTAGAGGTTAACGCCGCGAGTCCCGTCTCGGGGAATCGGGTGCGGTTGGAATGGTCACAGAAACGATTCAGTAGCCCTGTCAGGAGCCTTTCCCGCGTCTGGAGTGCGGATTTCGGGGATGGTCAGCCGATACCGAGAGTCCCACCATCGGTCTGCTCCCAGTGCACGACGCCGTCGCCGTCGCGGTGAAACTCCCACGACGCGTAGTCGCCGTCCTCGTGGATCAACGTCAGATGGTCTGCGTCGCCGTCCGAGTCGAGGTCGGAGGCGATGACGACGGCATCGCCCGCGTCGAAGGTCTGTGTGTCGAGGACGCCGTCGCCGTCGATGTCGTGGGTGGGATCGGTGAGCGCGACCGGCCCGGAATCGTGGCCGAACGTGTTCGGATCGAGGTCCGGCACGTCCGGGACCAGAAAACTCTCAGTCGTCGCCACCGCGGTCTCCCTTCGTATTTCGGACCGGTTTCCCGCCCAAAACAAGACATATCAAGATAATTCAACACGATCCCACATAAAAACGGGCGAACATCGGTCGGGCACCTATGTATTCAGACGTTCGCCGCGCCGATTCGGTTCCCCGGCCGGCCTGCGGACCTCCTGCAGTCCCCGGTCGACCGCCGCGAGGTCGCGTTCGCACGACGACAACTGCCCGCTGCGTCGCGCGGCCAGCCGGCGGAGTTCACCGTCGATCCGGGCGACCCGCTCGTCCACCTCCCGGGCGGCGACCCTGCTCTCGGCGATGACCGCCTCACTCACCCGGGTCTCCGCCGCCAGCAACCGGGCGAGGACGAACTGCTCCCACTGCGACCGCACGTGCACCAGCGCCTCGGTCGCCCACTGCCGCACGTGGGCACGCTCGGCGACGTGCGCGCGCGACCGCGTCAGCCACCACGCCGCGACCGCGCCCAGCGCGAGGGTGAGCGGGATGGTCGCGATGTCGAGGGCGGGCACCATCGACAGCGGCGAGACCACCAGCCTGCCCAGACCGAGCCCGGCGGACGCACCGATCAGGATCGTCATCCGGTCTTCCAGTCCGCGGTGCCGCGGTTCGGGCCCTTCCGGCACCACCGGTTCCGCCAGCGGAGCGGCGGCCTCGGGATCGGAGACGGCGACGCCGGCACGCGACCGCAGGTCGTCGAGGCGCCCGGTCACCGCGGTGTCGACCGCACCGCTTCTCTCTCGCACGATCTCGGCCAGCCGGCCGGGATAGTCCGCAAGGGTCCCGCGGCCTGCGCGGTCGATCTCGGAACGCGCCGACGTTCCGGCCGCGCGGACCTGGGATGCCACCTCGTGCAGCAACTCGACCTTCGCGAGCTGGACTTGACCGCGGAGCTGGGCGACCCGTTCCGTGCGTCCGCCGTCGCGCAGCGTCAGCGCGCGAACCCGCTCGGCGCGCAGTTCCGCGCCGGGCTCGGTCTCCCGCACGGACCGGGCGGTGGCCGCGATCATCCGCCGGGTCTGCTCGAGCACCGCCTCGGCGGCGGGGCGCGAGTCGCGAACCTCGTCCCGGGTGGCCCTCAGGAGTGCCGCGAGCACCGCCTCCACCCCGGATCCGCCGGCCGCGACCGGGTGGATCTCCGCGTCGGCGAAACGCGCCGCGTGCCGGGCGAGCAGGGTCCGGTTGCGTTCGCGCACGCCCGCCCAGTCCCGGTGGAGATCGGTCTTGGTGAGCGCGAAGACCACGGGGCACGCCGGTCGCGCGACGACGTCGAGAACGGACAGCTCTTCCCGTCCGAGTGGTGCCGACGCGTCGAGCACCATCAGAACCACCCCGGCGTCGAGCGGATCCTCCACGAATGCGAGCGCGGGCGCGTCGAGCGCGCGGAGCCGGCGCACGAGAGTGGTCTTGCCTGCGCGCCGCGGCCCCGCCACGAGGACACCTCGCTGCGCGGGTCCCCCGGACTTCAGCCGGGCGACGGCGTCCGGGTTCCATCGCGCCACCACGTCGACGGTCTCGGCGGGCAGATCGGACAACTGCGGTGTCGTCACGTTCCGGGGCTGCCGCTCAGCTGCCGTCCGACGCGAACGTAGTGGCGCCGGATGTCGACGACCGCCCGGCGCCTGCGGGCCGTCGGCTGGCGGGCGAGTTGCGCCTGCCACCAGTCCGCGCACCGGCCGGCGTCCGCGGCGGTGCGCGGCGGTTCCGGCTCGTCCGCGATGCAGTCGGCGAGGTGGAGCCGGGCCGCGGCGGCGCCGAGAGCAACCGCGTGGTCGCCGGCGAGGTACCGCTCCAGCACGTCGCGGGACGCGAGGCTGCGCGCGGCCTGCGACCGCAGCATGTTCAGCAGGATCTCACCGCGGTGCGCCCGGACTCGTGCGACCCGGTCGGCGACCGCGGCCGACACCGCACCGATCCCGGACTCCGAGGACGTCCCCGCGGTCGCGAGCGTGCCGATCAACGGCAGAGCCGGGAGGCCGCCCTCGTCCGAGCATTCGGCAGCCCGCGCGGTCGCCGTCGCCCAGGCGTCGGCGGGCACTCGCGACGCGCCCACCGTGTCCGCCTTGTTGAGGACGAACAGGGCCTGCGCCGGGTCCAGGTTCCGCACGGCGTCCCGGTCGGCGTCGCGCACCGCTTCGACGAGGACGTAGACCACGACGTCGCCGTCCAGCACCGGGTCGGGAGCGCCCGGCACGTCGACGGCGTCCGATTCCTCCACGACCGCGCCGTCGATGCCACCGGCGGTCAGCGCGGCGGCCACGGTCGACCTGCCCACACCCGCCCGACCGGCGGTCTGAACCCGGACAGGCGCCCGAAACGCCGCGACGGCGGCGCGCACCCGGTCGCCGCCGGCCTCGTCCAGTGCCGCTACTTCTGCGGCGAGATCCGTCAGTATTCCGCCCCCGGCATCTGCAGTGCCCATGACGCAGTCACCCCCCCTTCGTCCCGCGCCGATTCTGTCAGACTCGCCCCGAATCGGCGTGGGCAACCGTGCAGGCTGGGCACCGGATTACCGAAAAAGTCTCAAGGTGAACTTCAGACCCGTATGCCAGAAACGCCCCTCATGCGTGACAATGGTCCGGTGAACCACGCTGATCAGGATGCACCCGCCGTCCCCGAGGAGGGGCAGACGAAGGACTCGAAGGGGTCCCGTCTCCACCCGAGGGTGACAAGTTTCCGCTCGCGCAGGGGCGCCCTGACCGCCGCCCAGCAGGAGTCGTGGGACCGGCAGTGGCCCGTGATCGGCGCCGACGTCTCGGACAATCGCCTGGACGCGCCGTCGTGGTTCGGCAGGGACGCGCCCCTGATCCTCGAGATCGGCTCGGGCACGGGTACCGCCACCGCGGCGATGGCGAAGGCCGAACCGCACGTGAACCTCGTGGCCGTCGAGGTCTACCGGCCCGGGCTCGCACAGTTGATTCAACAGATCGAACGGGACGAGATCCCGAACATCCGGGTCCTGCGCGGCGACGCCATGGATGTCCTGGAGAACATGATCGAACCGGAATCGCTCACCGGAGTCCGTGTCTTCTTCCCGGATCCGTGGCCGAAGGCCCGCCATCACAAGCGGCGCCTGCTGCAGGCCCCCACTTTCGCCCTGATCGCGAGCAGGTTGAAAGCCGGCGGTGTGTTGCATGTCGCAACAGATCACGCCGAGTACGCCGAGGCCATCGCCGAGGCAGGCAACGCGGAACCCCTCCTGACCTCCCTCGACTGGGAATCACCCATGACGCACGAGCGTCCGGTGACGAAGTTCGAAGACAAGGCCCACCAGGTCGGCAGTGCGATCACCGAGTTGATTTGGGGGAAGATCAGGTCATGAGCGTCAGCGAGCAGTACACCGACACAGCCGGCACCGCCCCGGCAGGCACCGCAGTGTCGTCAGGATCTCCCGCGGTGGGTGCACGTGACGGGCGCCACCAGAAGCGGGTCCTTCTCGTCTGGGACGCACCCAACCTCGACATGGGTCTCGGCGCCATCCTCGGCGGCAGGCCCACGGCCGCCTACCGGCCACGATTCGACGCACTCGGCCGCTGGTTGCTCTCCCGGACCGCGGAACTGTCCGCGTCCGGCACCGACACACTCGAACCCGAGGCAACGGTCTTCACCAACATCGCGGCTGGCAGCGCCGATGTCGTGAGACCGTGGGTCGAAGCCTTGCGTAATGTGGGATTCGCGGTGTTCGCCAAGCCGAAGATCGATGAGGACAGCGACGTCGACTCCGACATGCTGGACCACATCGCGCTTCGTCACGGCGAGGGGCTGGCCGGTGTCATGGTCGCCTCCGCCGACGGTCAAGCATTTCGCGAACCGTTGGAGGACATCGCCGCGACCGGCATTCCGGTCCAGATACTCGGGTTCCGCGAGCACGCCAGCTGGGCGGTCGCGTCCGACCTTCTGGACTTCGTCGATCTCGAGGACATCCCCGGCGTGTTCCGGGAGCCACTGCCTCGGGTCAGCCTCGACACACTGCCCGACGAGGGTGCCTGGTTGCAGCCGTTCCGACCGCTTTCCGCCCTGCTCGTCGGGCGGAAGAGTGCTGCCGAGTAGGAGTTGATCTGTGTTCGCGAGCTGGGGAAGCGTCGTCTACCGGGCCCGATTCACCGTCATCGGCATCATGGTTGCCTTGTTGCTCGGTTCGGCCGCGTACGGCCTGGGCCTCGAGAAGCATCTCAGCCAGAGCGGCTGGGACGATCCGGGCTCGGAGTCGGTCGCCGCGGCCAAGCTGGCTGACGGCACCTTCGGCCGCGACACCAACAGCGACGTCGTCGCGCTCTATACGGCGCCCGAGGGCAAGACGATCGAGGACCCCGAGTTCCAGGCGAAGGTCGTCGCGAACCTCGAGCGTCTGGCCGCGGAACACCCGGACAAGATCCTCAAGATCAACGGCGGCTATTTCAAGGTCGGCACCGCACCGCAGCTGGCGTCCGCCGCGGACGCCGACAAGCAGCACGCGATCGAGAGCGTCGCGATCGTCGGCGACAACGACACCGAGGTCACGGCCAATTTCCGCGACGTCAAGGACGAGTTCTACATCGACGGCGTCGACGTGCAACTCGCCGGTCTCCAGCCCGTGTCGGGTGCGCTCAACGACACGATGGCCACGGACATCCGGCGGATGGAGCTCCTCGCGATCCCGGCCGTGGGTGTGCTGCTGTTCTTCGTGTTCGGTGGTGTCATCGCGGCGGCGCTGCCGCTGATCATCGGTGGCCTGACCGTGGTCGGCGCCAACGGCATCGTCCGTCTGATCACCAACTTCACCGAGGTCAACTCGTTCGTCGCGCCCGTGGTCTCCCTCGTGGGGCTGGGCCTGGCCATCGACTACGGGTTGTTCATCGTCAGCCGGTTCCGAGAAGAGATGGCGGAGGGGTACGACACCCGCGCCGCCGTCCGCAGAACGGTGATGACCTCGGGCCGCACCGTGGTCTTCTCGGCGACGATGATCGTCGCCAGCCTCGGCGGACTGCTGCTGTTCCCGCAGGGCTTCCTGAAATCCGTCGCCTACGGCGCCATCGCGACCGTCGGCCTCGCCGCCCTGACGTCGATCACGATCCTGCCCGCGATCCTCGGCATCCTCGGCAAGCGCGTCGACGCCCTCAGCCTCGACCGTTTCCGTCAGACCAAGAACACCGAAGAGATCGAGGCGAGCATCTGGGGCCGGCTCACCCGCTGGGTGATGCGCAACCCGCTCAAGGTCACCATTCCGATCGTCGTCGGCCTGCTCCTGCTGATCGTGCCGCTGACGGGCATCAAGTTCGGTGGCATCAACGAGACCTACCTGCCCCCGGACAGCACGACCCGCGCCGCGCAGGAACAGTTCGACGAGATCTTCCCGAACCTGCGCACCGAACCGGTCAAGCTCGTGGTGTCCGACGCCGACAACAAGGCGCTCGGCCAGATCATCAAGGAAGCCAGTGGCGCGCCGGGTCTGATCGAGCGGTTCACCCCGGAGGGCGCGGCCAAGGACGGGGTGGTTGTCCTCAAGGCGGGTCTCGTCGACCGCAACGAGTCCAAGCCGACCATCGACTATCTGCGTGCCATGGACAGTCCGGACGGCGTGCAAGTGCTGGTGGGCGGCACCCCGGCGATCGAACAGGACAGTATCTCCGCGCTGCTCGACCACCTGCCCACGATGGTGATCTCCGTCCTCTTCCTGACGACGTTGCTGATGTTCCTGACGTTCGGCTCGCTGGTGCTGCCGATCAAGGCGGCGTTGATGAGCGCGCTGGGCCTCGGGTCCACCCTGGGCATCCTGACGTGGATCTTCATCGACGGTCACGGTTCGGAGTGGCTGAACTTCACCCCCGGACCGATCATGTCGCCGGTGCTGGTGCTGATCATCGCGATCGTCTACGGCCTGTCCACCGACTACGAGGTGTTCCTGCTCTCCCGCATGGTGGAGGCGCGGGCGCAGGGGGCCAGTACGACGGAGTCGATCCGCATCGGCACCGCGCACACGGGCCGCATCATCACGGCGGCCGCGCTCATCCTCATCGTCGTCACCGGCGCGTTCGGGTTCTCCGAACTCGTGATGATGAAATACATCTCCTACGGCATGATCGCCGCGCTCATCATCGACGCGACCCTCATCCGCATGTTCCTCGTCCCCGCCACGATGAAGCTGCTCGGCGACGACTGCTGGTGGGCGCCGGCGTGGATGAAGCGGATCCAGGAGAAGACGGGCCTCGGTGAGCCCATCCTCGACAACGAGCTGATGCCCACCGACGTCCCGGAGCTCACTCCGATCGGTGCCGTTCCGCCGCAGCGCAAGCTCGCGGCGCCGCCCGCACCCCGGAAACCGGAACCGCTCACCGAGCCGATCCCGCTGGTGACCGCGCGGGCGCTGGCCGCAAAGATGTCCGAGGACGACGCGAAGGCGCGCAGGGCACAGGACGAGGCCCGGCGGTCGGCGACCGGCCGACCGGCCCGGCCGCCGGTGGAGATCGAGGAGCCGCCCGCGGAACCGCAGACCACCGCGCTGCCGCAGCCTGCTGCGCCGCGTCCGGCCCCCACGCAGTCCCGTCCCGCGCCGGCGCCGGCGCCGCGCCCCGCACCGCAATCGCGTCCCGCTCCCCGGCCCCGCCCGGCGGCGGCCCCCGCCCCGGGTCCGGCCACCGAGTCGCGTCCCATCGAGAGCTGGCTCGCCGACCTCCGGTCGACGTCGGCCGCCGAACCGCGGCCGATCTCCTCGCCTGCCGAACCGCGACCGAGCGCGTCGGCGCCGTCACTGCCCACGCGGTCGCCGCGCTCGGTGCCGGCACCGTACGAGCAGGAGACCCCCCAGTCGTCTCCTGCCCGCCCGGTGCCGCCGATCCCGTCCCGGCGTCGCGCCGCCGAGCCTGCGGAACCGGTGAACGGCAGGCGCACCAACGGCGCGCCTGCCAACGGGAGCCCGGCCAACGGTGCCCCGGCCAACGGCTCGCGCCGCCGCGCCGAGGAGCCGCCCGTCGATCCGGACGACGCCTCGAGCGGCAGGCACCGCGCGGACGACGGCAACGCCGTCAGCGTCAGCGAACTCATCGCTCGGCAGAACCGGCGCTGACGGAGCCGTTCGGCGTTCCCCGCCCGGCCTCCCGCTCCGCGAATTCACGCGCGTAGCGGGTGCCGGCGAGGAGCAGCAGCAGGCCCACCACCAGGAACGCGAGGACGCGGAACAGCCCGTCGAGGGTGGCCAGGTCGAACAGGAACAGTTTGGCCAGCGCCGCGGCGGTCAGCCCCAGTCCGACGCCGAGCGCGGTGTGGGCGTAGTCGCGGCGGGCCAGTCCGAACACCAGGGCGGCCGTCGCCGCCGCCATCCACGCGATGGTCGCGGCGCAGTGTCCGGCGATGAAGCCTGCGGACGTCCCGGTGAGCGCCGTCCCCGCGGACACCGTCGCGGTGGTGACGGCGTACAGGATCACCAGGCCGGCGAGCACCCACCACGGCTGGGCGTCGGCGGTGCTCAGCAGCTTCAGTGTGTGCGCGTACCAGACGAACAGGAAGACCGTTCCCGCGAGCACCAGCGACGACAGCACCGTGGTCACCCCGAGCGCGTCGAGCGCGCGGTACTCGTCGACGAGGACGAACGGCGGCGCGGCGATCGCGAAGGCAAGCCCGCCCACGACGGTGAAGACGGCACCGACGGCGTATGCGATCCGTGACTCCGCCTGCCCGCCCACGGTGAGGAACAGTGCCGCCACCCCGAGCAGGACGAGCGGTGCGAGGTCTTCGCTCGACCCGAGAAGGCAGGCTTCGAGCAGCGCGAGGGTACCCACGCCGGCGAGCGCGATCCGGGCATGGTTCGGCAACGACCGGGCCACGGCGAACGCGGCGAACATCGCGGCGGCCAGTGCCAGCGCGATCAGCGTGGACCCGAGCCGGTCGAAGAGGTGACCGATCACCAGCGTCGGGACGGCCGTCGTGACGATCATCGCGGTCGCGGTGACGTCGCGAGAGTTGCTGCGCAGCAGGATGATCGACGACACGAGCCCGACGAGGGCAACCAGTGCGGCGGAGGCCAGCAGCCAGAACCGTTCCGGCCGGTCGTAGAGTCCGGTATTCGCGATCGCGATCACCAGTGCGATCACCACCGGGCACGTCCTCGCGATCGCCAGGTACAGCCAGTCGCGACCGAGTTGCGCCGGGAAGCTCGCGACCTGGATCACGAACAGGAACCCGATCAGGGTGAGCGTGATGCCGTCGGTGAGCACGGGCGCGAGCACGGCGGCCCCGGTCACCACGAGCAGGGCGAGGGGTTGCGAATCCCACCTGACCGCCAGTGCGACACCGGCTCCCGCGATCCCGAGCGCCACGACCATCGCGAGCACCGGCAGCAGCCAGTGATAGACGACCGCCACGGCCACGACGTCCAGGTAGGCGCCGGCGATACCCGTTGCCGCGAGCGCGATCCCGCCGACCCGGCCGCCGGGACGTCCGAAGACGCGGGCACCGGCGACGACGAGACCGACCGAGAACAGCCCGCCCGCCACCACCCGCAGTTCCGGGCCGAAGAACCCGGCCTGCGCCGCCAGCACGAGCAGCATCACCACACCGATCAGGGTGACGGCGACACCCGCGACGGCGAGGACGCGGCTGATCATCCCGTCGCGCTGCCACCAGGGTTCGCGAACCACCCGGGGCCGCGGCACGGGTGGTGGTGCGGGCCGGTACGGGGCGGCCGGTGCGGGCGGCGGAGGTGCCGGGGCAGTCTGCGGCACCGGTGGCCGGTACATCGGCTGCGGCACGGGCTGGGGTTGGGGCTGGGGCCGCGGGACGCTCGCGAGTTGCGCCTGCAGGACGGCGAGGTTCTCACCCACGTGACGCATCTGCTGACCGAGCGCCGAGAAGTCGCCGGACAGCTGCGCGACGAGCCGGGGGTCGACCGAAGGAATACCAGGTGTGGACATGGATCAATCGTCCTGCGGCGACGGCACCCACACATGAGTAGGCCTACTCGAGAGACCTGCGTCGAGCTACCCGAACATGCGGCGGATCGACGTACCGAAAGGGTGTTTGGCGGTCACGTTCCCGAACCTGACCTTGCCCCGGACGACGAGGTGCAGCGGGCCGATGGGAGGGCCGGTCCGCACCTTGTTGGTCGCGGAACCACCGACCGTTTCGACGCCGTTGAGGTCGACCGTCGCCTCTTCCGGCACGACCAGCGAGATCGTGCTCGCGTAGTCGTCGATCGTCACGTGCACCACCTGCGTGGCCATGACGGCCCGCGTGAAGTCGAGCGTCACCGTCGACAGCCGGGTGTTCACCTCGAGGGCGGGGGGAACGTTCCACGAGCCGGTGCGGCTGACCGACGACATCCGGCCGCGGACGACGTCACCCGGCGGCGGCGCGGGCGGCCGGTGCACGGTCGGCGGAACCGGCGGCGCCGGGCGGGACACGTACGGCTGGTCGGGGTACGGCGGCGGCGTGAACTCGGAGATCAACTGGATTCCCGGCAGATCCACCAGGACGACGTTCAGCTCCGCGCGCGTCTTCGCGGCGAGTGCCGTGTCCATCCGTTCGGTGAACTCCCCGAGCGAGAGCATCCCCTGGCCCACCGCCCGCTGCAGCAGTTCGCCGACGTGTTCCCGTTCCGCATCCGATACGCGTAGGTCCCGTGCCTCCATACCGACCAGGCTAGCGCCCGTGAGTATTTGTTAACCGCCGGACGTTAACAAGTACTCACGGCTACTCGAGGCCCTGCTCGATGGCGTACCTGGTCAGCTCGACGCGGTTGGCCAACTGCAGCTTGCGTAGCGTGGCCTGGACGTGGTTCTCCACGGTGCGGTGACTCAGCGACAGCTTGTTCGCGATCTGCTTGGCGCTGAGCCCTTTCGCGACGAACCGCAGCACCTCGGTCTCCCGCTCCGTCAGTTTGGGGACCGCGGGGCCCTGCTCGTCGGCGGGCGCACTCGACATTCGGCGGTACTCCCCCAGCACGAGTCCCGCGAGCCCCGGCGTGAACACCGCCTGCCCGGCCGCGGTGGCCCGCACCGCGTCCAGCAGTTCCTTCACGGACGCGCTCTTCACGAGGTACCCGGACGCGCCTGCCTTGACGGCGTCGAGGACGTCGTCACGCTCCGACGAGGCGGACAGCACCAGCACCCGGCTGTCCGGCGACACGTCCAGGACGGCGGCGGTGGCCGCGGCGCCGTTACCGTCCGGCAGTTGCATGTCCATGAGGACGACAGCGGGACGGGTCGCCGCCGCCCGGCGTCCCGCGGCCGCGACGCCGTCCGCCGTGGCGACCACGGTGAACCCGGCGCCGTCGAGGTCGCGGGCCACGGCGTCCCGCCACATCGGGTGGTCGTCGACGACCATCACGGTGATCTGTTCGCCGGTCTCCGTGTCACTCATGCGTTTCGTCTCCCTTCGGCACGCGGATCTCCCATTCGGTGCCCTGGCCGGGTTCGGTGTCGAGTGCGGCGGTGCCGCCGAGCGCACCGACGCGGCCCAGAATGGATTTCGATACTCCCATGCGACCCTCGGCCTCCGCTTCGGCCAGCCGTCCCGGGGCGATGCCGCTGCCGTCGTCGCGGACGCTGACGACCACCTCGGCGCCCAGATCCTCCAGCAAGACGTATGCCCTGGCGCCGGACCCCGCGTGCAACGCGACGTTGGACAGTGCCGTGTCGACGATCGCGACGAGTTCGGTCGCCCGTCCGCGCTCGATCGTCACCGGATCCGCCGGAGTCGACACGGACACCGTGGTGCTCGCCCGCGTGCCCAGCAGCAGTCGCACGTCGATCGCGCTCCCACCCAGATCCGACGCGACACCCGCGCCCTGCTCGGAGATCAGCATGCGCAGCGCCACCTCCTGCTCGCCGGCGAGCTCCGCGAGTTCGGCTGCGGGCCCGCCGATCTCGTTGCCCCTGCGACGGACGAGCGCGAGCACCTGCAGGACGCCGTCATGCACCTCACGGGCGAGTCGTTCCCGTTCCTCGGTGGCGGCGGCCAACCGCACCGCCTGCTCCAGCTGGGCCTGCGCGCGCCTCGCGGTGGTGGTGGCGAGCCCGAGCGCCAACCCCACCGACACCAGGACTGGTGCCGTCGCGTCCTTCCACAGGTCGAGGTTGACCTGGTCGCGCACCACCGCGCTCACGGCCGCCATGAGCACCCCGGACGCCATGCCGAGCCACGGCCCCCCGAAGACGGCGGCGGAGATCACCGCGTTGGTGACCCACAGCGTCGTCGGCAGCGTCTGATGGTGGCTGTACCAATCGTGATCGGAGACGAGGCGCGTCGACGCCATCAGCGCGATGGCGATCACCTGGTCGGCGATCACGACCTGGTAGCGCGGAACCTTCCCGTGGGACAGCAGGACCGCCGACAGTCCCGACCACACCGCCATAAGGGCGACGAAGAACCAGCTCAGCCGCTGATGGGTGTAGTACTGCACCGACACGATCTGGTAGCTGATCGCGTACACGAGCGTGACGAGCCGGAACGCCTGCGCCGCACGCCACAGCGGGGCATCCGGCTGGGTGTCGAGTTCGGTCGCGGCTCTCGGCCGGTAGTGCAGGCGGGTGCGGTGTTCACTCTCGTCGGTCATGGGTCTGCGCCGGGTTCTCCAAGTGCGGGTCGTCGTGGTGAGGCGGTGTGTCGGCCTCGGCCGGATAGAGCGGGACCGACGGGTCGTCGACCTCGAGTGCGTCGTAGGTGGCTTCGGGATCCGCGGACAGCAGTGACCGCACCGCCGTGTTCAGCAGCGCGACGATCGGCACCGCCAGCAGACCGCCGACGATCCCGGCGAGGACGATGCCGGTGGTGATGGCCAGCACCACCGCGAGCGGGTGCAACCGGACCGCGCGGCCGAGCAGCAGCGGTTGCAGCACGTGGGCCTCGAGTTGCATCACCCCGATGATGATGCCGAGCACGATCAGCGCGGTGAGGAATCCTTTGGTGACCAGGGCCACGAGCACCGCGAGGAACCCGGTGAGGAACGCACCGACGATCGGGATGAACGCGCCGATGAACACGAGCGACGCCAGCGGCAGGGCGAGCGGAACCCCCAGGATCGCGAGTCCCGCCCCGATCCCGATGGCGTCCGCGGCCGCCACCGCCACGGTGGCCCGGACGTACCCGATCAGCGAGCCGAACCCCTCGCTCCCCGCCAGCCGGACCCGCCGCCGGGACGCGGACGGGACGAGGCGGGTGACGAACTCCCAGATCTGGGAGCCGCCGTAGAGGAAGAAGATGAGAGTGAACAGCGTCAGCAGGGCGCCGGTGAAGATCTCGCCGACGACCGTGGCAGTCGTCAGTGCGCCACTCGTCAGCTGTTGCCGGTTCTCCTGGATCGACTTGACCACCGAATCGCCGGCCTGCCGGATCTGATCCTCGCTGAAGTGGAACGGGCCGTCCGTGAGCCACCCCTGGATCTGTGTGATGCTCGCCTCGAATTGTTCGGTGAGGCCGGGGAGACCTTCGATGAACTGCTCGACGACGAACGTCATGATCCCGGCGACGATGCCGATCGAACCGATGAGGACGACGAGGACGGCGGCCGACCGCGGCACCCCCTTGCCCTGCAGCCAGTCGACGAGGGGCACCAGCAGCGCCGACGCCAGGAGCGCCAGACCCACCGGGATCAGGACGGTGTCGAGCCTGGTCACGATGTATCCGAGGGTCAGCAGGCCGGCGAAGATGACCAGTAGCCGCCACGTCCACTCGGCCGCCACCCGCACCACCGGGTGCACCGACGCCGAGGGGTGACCCCCGCCCTGTGTTACCGCGGCAGTGTCCGAGCGTTGCTCGTTCGCGTTCACCTGCGGAGCGTATCGAGGTTCGGGCGGCGCCGGGTGCTTCGCGCGGGAAACACGT
Source organism: Rhodococcus koreensis (assembly GCF_017068375.1). Classification (NCBI taxonomy): domain Bacteria; kingdom Bacillati; phylum Actinomycetota; class Actinomycetes; order Mycobacteriales; family Nocardiaceae; genus Rhodococcus; species Rhodococcus koreensis. The sequence goes on along the minus strand of NZ_CP070609.1, from coordinate 6,221,264 downwards.
GCGCAGGGCACGCATATGCGCCGTTTAGGGGACGTGTCCTACGCCACCCGGTACACCCCCCGCTAAATTGAACGGCGTGCGGAAATCCTATAGAGCGATCGCGGCGACGGTCCGCAGCAGATGGCCGCTCTATATGATTTCGATGCTCCTCGCCAATTTCATCGGCGCCATCCTCGTGTTCGCCTTCGTGCGGTACGGGGTGCCGATCCCCGAATCGGCAGCCATCATGGCCGACCGGGTGCGCAACGTCGCGATCTTCGGCGGCTATCTCGCGTTCGCCGCCGTGGTGAGTCTCACGGCCGCCGCGATGATGCTGCGGTCGGTCGTCCGCTGGCAGTTGCGGGGCGGTCCGCCGACGCGCAGCGAACAGATGTCGGCGCTGCACGCGCCGCTGCGGCAGGCGATCGTGCACCTGGTGTTGTGGATCCTCGGCGGCATCATCTTCGTGCTGCTCACCATCACCGAGATGCCGGAACTGGCGGTCGCGGTGATCGTCACCGTCTGCATGGCCGCGACCACCACGTTCGGCTTCACGTACATGCTCGGCGAACGCATCCTGCGACCGGTGGCCGCCCGCGCGCTCAGCGAGGGCGAGTTCGACCGGACCATGGCCCCCGGCGTCGGCACCCGGATGGCGATGACGTGGGGCCTCGGAACGCTGATGCCCGTCATCGGCATCATCCTGCTGTGCGTGACGCAGATAACCACCGACCTCGTGTTCTCCCCCGACGCGCTCGCGTGGGCGATCATGCTGCTGTCGATCATCGCGATCGCGCAGGCGTTCGCGCTGTCGATGCTGACGGCCAGCCAGATCTCCGACCCGATCAAGCAGCTGCGACGGGCCATCGAACGCGTCCAGCGCGGCGCCACCGACGTCCGGGTCGAAGTGTTCGACGGCAGCGAGGTCGGGCGACTGCAGGTCGGGTTCAACCGCATGATGCGCGAGTCGGACGAGCGGCGGCTGCTGCGTGAACTGTTCGGCCAGCACGTCGGTGAAGACGTGGCACGGCGGGCACTGCAGTTCGGCACCGAACTCGGCGGCGAGACGAGGTTCGTCGCAGTGCTGTTCGTCGACATGGTCGGGTCCACCGGCGCCGCCGCGGAGCGTCCCCCCGGCGAGGTCGTGAACCTGCTCAACGAGTTCTTCCGCGTCGTCGTCGACGTGATCGACCGGCACCACGGCTTCGTCAACAAGTTCATGGGTGACGCGGCGCTCGCGATCTTCGGCGCCCCACTCGACCGCCCCGACGCACCGACGGCGGCGCTGGCCGCGGCCCGGGAGCTGCGGTTCGCGTTGAACGAGATCACCGGCCTCGACGTCGGCATCGGCGTCTCCGCGGGCCTCGCCGTCGCCGGCAACATCGGCGCCGCCGAACGCTTCGAATACACGGTGATCGGAGACCCCGTCAACGAGGCGTCGCGGCTCACCGAACTCGCCAAGCTGCACCCCAGCCGCGTGCTCGCGTCGACGAGTGCCCTGTATTTCGCGGACGACGACGAACAGGCGCACTGGGAACTCGGCGAACAGGTCCAGCTGCGGGGCCGTCGCCGCAACACCCATCTGGCTTGGCCGGAGGACTATCCGGAGTAATCCGCTACCCGTTGGTTACGCTGGCCAGGTGGCACAGCCTCGATCCGACCCGCCCACTGCCGAGCCTCCTCGGCAGCGAAGCCGATACTGGTGGATCAAATGGCTACTCGGCGCCGGCCTCCTGGCCCTGCTGACCGTCGAGGGAATCTATCTGTGGCCCACACTCAGCGACTCGTGGAAAGCGCTCACCGAGATTCACTGGGGGTGGGTCGCCGCCTGCATCGCAGCCCAGGCCGTGTCCCTGAGCGGGTACGGAGCAGTCCAGCAGCGGCTGCTGCAGGCGGGCGGAGTCGTCGTCAGCCAGCTGAAGTCGGTGTCCGTGATCTACGCGAGCACCGCGATGGCCGTGAGCCTGCCCGCCGGTCAGGTGTTCTCCACCGCCTTCACCTACAAGCAGACCCGCAAGTGGGGTGCCACCCCCATCGTGGCGTCCTGGCAGCTGGCGATCTCCGGCGTGATCGCCGCGGGCAGCCTCGCGCTTCTCGGCGCCGCGGGCGCATTCGCGGTGGGCACCAAGGTGAGTCCGGTCACTCTGGTGCTGTCGCTGGTGGCCGCGTTCGGCTTGTTCTACGCACTGCGATACATCTCACGTAACCCCGACTCCATCGAGTCGATCGGGCTGTGGGTGCTCGCCCGGTACAACAAGTTCCGCAAGAATCCCCCCGAAGCCGGCGCCGAGCGGTGGCGGGAGATCCTGAGCCAGCTCGATTCGGTCGAGCTGAGGCGCAAGGATTCGATCATCACGTTCGGGTGGTCGGCGGTCCACCGGCTCGCCGACGTCGCGTGCCTCGGTTTCGCGTGCTGGGCGGTGGGCGCGGAACCGTCGTTCGCGGGTCTGCTGATCGCGTTCGCCGCGGCCAAGGCCGTGGGCAGCATCCCCCTCGCGCCGGGCGGGCTGGGGTTCGTCGACGGCACACTGATCGCCACACTGACCGCGGCGGGGGCCACCGCATCGCAGGCTCTCGCGGCCGTGTTCGTCTACCGCGTCGTGAGCTACATCCTCGTCGCACTGGTCGGCTGGGTGGTGTTCCTCATCCTCTTCCGGCACAACCAGCACGAGGACCTGGAGATGGACCTCGAATTCGAACGCCGGGAGCAGTCGACCCCGACCACCAACCGGACGCAGCACTCCACGGAGTCCGAGCCCGACTCTCAGCCGTGAGTACTTGTTAACGTCCGGGGGGATGTTGCGGAATTGAGTGAGGGTGGTGTGGCCCTCTCGTGGCTTGTGGCGGGTGCCGGTGCGGGCGGGGGTGGCCCCGCCTGGTCAGGTGGTGGCCGGGAGGGTGTGTCCTGCGGTCAGGTGGGTGAGGATCTTGCCGATGTTGTGGACCGCGGCGTGGAAGGCCCATTCGCTGCGGGCCCGGTCGAGGCCGCGGCTGGTGAACCGGCGGAATCCGAGGTTGTGTTTGGCGTGCCCGAACACGGTTTCGGCGATGGGTGAGCGTTGGCGGTAGGTGGCGATGCCGGCCTCGGTGCGCAGTCGGTGGGTCATCGCTGCGATCGGATCGGCGTGTGGTGGTGGGGATCCGGTGACCGGGTTCTCGGCCGCCGCGGTTTCGAGGTCACGGGCTTTGCCGGTGGCGATCAACCGGTCCGGGCCCGGGGCGGTCAGATTCTCGCGGGAGCAGTAGCCGGCGTCGAAGAGCATCACCCCGATCAACTCCTCCGGAGCCGGAGCCGGAGCGGGGGCGGGGTTCGGGTTGGTGTGGCGGCGGGTGGTGTCGATCAGTTGCGCGGCCTTACCGGCCTTGTCGACCATCTCGGGGAAGTAGTCGTAGTCGGCGGGGCCGGTCCCGACCCCGGTGGCCAGGATCACCCCGTCCACGCTGGTGAAGGCCTGGCAGTTGTAGCCCTGCAGCCAGCCGCCGCCGCGTAGCGGCTGCAGCCGCGAGTCGGGGTCGGTGGTGTTGCGGCGACGCTGCCCGGCGGTGGCATCGCGTGCGGCCTGCTTGCGCAGGGCGGTGTCGAGTTCGGTGCGCCGCCGCCGGACCAGGTGGTGCTCGTCGACCGGTTTCGGGACGAACCCGCCCCGGGCCCCGGACGCGGTGCGCTCCTCGAATCGGTCGAGCACCGCCTGCTGGGCGGTGACCGCCGCGTCCAGCCGCCGGCGTGCGGCGGCGACCTCGGCCCCGACCGGGACCCGGCCCATCACCGTCTGGCCGGCGTCGAGCCGGGCCAGGTAGTGCCGTGACTTCCCGTCCCGCTCGGCCTGCTCGGCCCGCTTGTCCGCGTCGAGCTGCGCCAACGCCTCCGCGATCCGCGCCGACCGGGTGCCCGGATCGGCCAACTCCGCCGGCACCTGGCCCGGGCCCGGATCGTCCTCGCCGTAGAGGTCGTCCTCGGCATCATCGGTGGCCGCGTGCGCCGCCGCGGCGGCCGCGGCGATCCGCGCGGCCTCGGCGGCGGCGGCCTTGCGGAGCCCGGCCTCGGTGCGGTTGGCGTCCTTCGAGGCGTTCGAGGCGATCTTCGCCCCGTCCAACGCGATCGTTTCGAGCCGCCCCAACCCCAGCGACGCCGCCAGGATCAGGACCTGCGTGAACAGGTCCTGACAGGCGGTGTGATTGTCCTTGCGGAACCGGGAGATCGTCACGTGGTCGGGGGTGTCACCGGCGCAGATCACCCGGTAGGACACCACCTCGGTGCAGGCCCGCTCGATCTGCCGGGAGGACCGCATCCCCCGCGACCACGCCCAGATCAGCAGGGTCACCAGCATGTCCGGGTCGTACCCGGCCCGGCCCGCGCCCCCGGTGCGACGAGAAGCGTGGAACGCCGAGGTGTCGAGGTGCTCGTCGACGATCTCGATCACCGTCCACACCGGATGCGTGGGCGGCACCCACTCCCGCATGTCCGGCGGCAACAGGAACTGCTGATCACGATTCACCGGTCGATATCCCTTGGCCACCAACACATTATCCAGGAACCCCAGGTCAGACCATGGTGACACGCGGACACCCCGACCCGGAATTTTGCAACAGCCCCCCGGCGGTTAAGAAGTACTCACGGGTGGCGAAGCCGCAAAGGCCCGGATCGCCTCCGCCACCACGTCCGGTCGGTCCTCGGGCATCAACGTGTAGCTGTCCGCGACCTCCCGCAGTCGGGCGTGCGGGTACAGCTCGGCCAGTCGCCGACCGTGGTCGCGGGGCATCACCTTGTCCTCGACCGCCCACAGCACGAGGACCGGCCGGTCGAAGCGCCGGTTCGCCTCCGCCCATTCGCGCAGCGTCGACTTGGGCGGCAGCGACGTCGTGTACTTGCGCAGGTCCCGGCGTACCCGGCGATCGGTGGTCGCGGGGCGGAACCAGCCGTCCATCACCGGTTTCGGCACCGGACGCTTGCTCATCCATCCCCACGCCGCGGGAGCCCGGCGCATCGCCCGGAATCGCAGCGCCTGCATGGTCAGGGCGAGGCCACCGGGGACTGCCACCGCGAGACCGATCGCGCGACCGGGAATTCCCGGTGGGTAGTTGTCGAACGCCTCGCACGGCGTGAGGACGAGGGCCCCGACGCGACTGGTGTCGCCGAGCGCGATCAGCACCTGCGCGCCGCCCCAGTCGTTCTGCACGAGCGTGACGTCCGTCAGGTCGAGTTTCTCGAGGAACTCGCCGATGAGCAGTCCGAGACCGCGCAACGAGAGGTCGGCGTCGGCCCGCATCGGGATGCGGTGCGCGCCGAGCGGGAGGGTGGGGAGAATGCAGCGGAAGTCCGGGACGAGTCGCTCGACCACGTGCCGCCACACGGTGCCGTCGATCGTCAGGCCGGAGACGAACACGAGGACGGGGCCGTCTCCTCCGGTGTCGTCGTACTCGACGGTGCCTGCGGAGAGTTCGATCTGCTTCATGGCGCTCACTCCATTTGATAGATCGTTCTACTGAGAACCAGGTTACGATGGGGTGCGCACCGAGCGCAACGGTCGGAGGCAGAAAAAGTGAACGACACCAAGGCCCGGATCCTCGGCACCAGCAGCGACCTCTTCCGCCGCAACGGCTACACGGGGACCGGACTCAAGCAGGTCGCAACGGAGGCCCGCGCCCCGTTCGGGTCGATCTACCACTTCTTCCCGGGCGGAAAGCAGCAGCTCGGCGAGGAAGTCATTCGAACGTCGGGCGAGGAGTACGCGCGGCTGGTGTTCTCCATCCTCGACGCGCATTCCGACATCCTCGAGGGGATCGAGGTCGGGTTCCGGCTGGCGGGCGAGACCCTGGTGGCCACCGATTACGCGGACGCCTGCCCCATCGCCACGGTCGCACTCGAGGTCGCGAGCACCAACGAGGTGCTCCGCGTCGCCACGGCGGACGTGTTCACGAGCTGGATCGACTCCGGCAGCGCGCTGCTGCGGGCCCGCGGGTTCGGCGAGGCCGATGCGAGGCGCCTGATCCTGGGGTTCGTGACCAGCCTCGAGGGCGCGTTCGTCCTCGCCCGCGCGCTCCGCAGCACCGAACCGCTCGACGCGGCCGGGGCCACCGTGCTCGCCGCCGCGCGCGCCTGCCTCCCCCCACGTGAGTGAGAAAGCGTCCCCGGACACGCTTTGCCACTCACGGGCCGGGTCGCTGAACCGATCGGGCGGAACGCCGCGTCGACACCACCTCTAGGCTGGCCGTGTGAAGAAGTACCTCCCCGCGCTCGCCCTGGACGTCGTCCTCGTCATCGTGTTCTGCGCCATCGGCCGCCGCAGTCACGACGAAGCCAATGCCCTGACGGGCCTGGCGACCACGGCCTGGCCATTCCTGTCCGGTCTGGCCGTCGGCTGGCTCGCGACCGTCGCGCTCTACCGCGACAAGTTCGACGCGTTCCTCATCGTCCCGACGGGCATCGTGGTGTGGCTGTCGACGCTCGTGGTGGGCATGCTGTTACGCGTGGTGAGCGGCCAGGGAACGGCGTTCAGTTTCATCATCGTGGCGGGCACGGTTCTCGCTGTGTTCCTCCTCGGCTGGCGCGCAGTCGCGAAGATCGTGACGAAGGCCCGCGCCACCACCTGATACCGGCGAATCCGCCCCGACGGCACACGAACTTCCGCTCGAGGTGAGACAGTTTTCCCATGAGTGACACCATCGATCCGGCCCGGGACGAGCGGCGGTCCGACCGCGGTTTCTTCGGCCAGCCGTTCGCCCTCGCGAACCTGTTCGGCGTCGAGATGTGGGAGCGATTCTCCTTTTACGGGATGCAGGGCATCCTGATCTATTACCTCTACTATTCGGCCTCCGAAGGTGGCCTCGGAATCGCCGAATCGTCCGCAACCAGCATCGTCGGCGCCTACGGCGGCACGGTGTATCTGTCGACCATTCTCGGCGCGTGGATCGCCGACCGGCTCCTCGGCTCCGAGCGAACCCTGTTCTACAGCGCCATCCTCGTCATGCTCGGCCACATCGCCCTGGCGGTGTTCCCCGGCCTGTGGGGTGTGGGCATCGGTCTGGTCTGTGTCGCGTTCGGCAGCGGTGGGCTCAAGGCCAACGCCACCTCCCTGGTCGGCGATCTGTACGACGAGCACGACGAGCGCCGCGACGCCGGATTCTCCATCTTCTACATGGGCATCAACATCGGCGCGCTCGTCGGCCCACTGCTGACGGGCTGGGCCCAGGACGCCATCGGCTTCCATGCCGGCTTCGCGCTCGCCGCGATCGGTATGGCGCTCGGATTGATCCAGTACACACTCGGCCGCAAGCGCCTCCGGGGCATCGGGGCGGAACCGCCCAATCCCCTTCCCCGCGCCCAGCGGCCCAAGTGGATCGCGATCGGCGCCGCCGCGATCGTGGTGATTGCGGCCCTGTCCCTGACCGGGGTGATCACCGCGGCCAACATGTCGGACATCGTGGTCGGCCTCACCATCGTTGCGGCGATCGGCTACTTCGCGATCATGTTGTCGAGCCGCCGCATCACGGCCGTCGAGCGCAGCCGCGTCTACGCGTTCATCCCGATGTTCATCGCCAGCGCGGTGTTCTGGTCGCTGTTCCAGCAGCAGTTCACCACCGTTGCGGTCTACTCCGACAAACGACTCGACCGCAACCTGTTCGGCTGGGACTTCCCGCCGTCGTGGGTGCAGTCCATCAACCCGGTCTTCATCATCATCTTCGCGGGTGTCTTCGCTGCCGCGTGGACGAAACTCGGCCCCCGTCAGCCGTCGTCGCCGATCAAGTTCGCGGCAGGCACGATCATCATGGGTCTCGCGTTCCTGGCGTTCATCCCGATGTCGGGTGGCGGCGCCAACAGCGCACCGCTGCTGGGTCTGGCCGGCATCCTGCTGCTGTTCACGTTCGCGGAACTGCTGCTGTCGCCGGTGGGACTGTCGCTGTCGACCAAGCTGGCACCCGAGGCGTTCCACACCCAGATGGTGGCGTTGTTCTTCCTGTCCGTCGCCCTGGGCACCGCGATGGCGGGCACGCTGGCCAAGTACTACGACGAGAACAACGAGGTCCCGTACTTCACCGCGGTCGGGCTCGGCTCGATCGCCGTGGGTGTGCTCCTCGCTATCGGGGCACCGTGGATCAAGCGTCTGATGAAGGGCGTGCACTAACACCCGCTGCGCTGAGAAACGGTCTCAGCGCACCCACAACCACACGGCCAAACCGAATCCCGCCATCGCGATGACGACGCGGAGGACGGACGGCGGTATCCGCCTGACCACGGGTGGGCCGCACCATCCACCGGCCAGGGCGCCGATCGCCATCGCGGCGGCGGCGCCCCAGTGGACGGGGCCGAAGGCCGCGAACCCGATCGCGGCGACGAGGTTCGCGACGCCGAGGAGAAAGCTCTTCAGAATGGTCGCGCGCCAGATCTTCTCCGAGGTGAGGATCAGGGCGATCGCCAGGAAGATGACACCGGCACCCGCACCGAAGTACCCGCCGTAGATGGCGACGACGAACAGCGACACCGAATAGGTGCGGGGCATGTCCCGCCCGCCGGCCAGCGCCCGCAGCCGGGGTTGCAGCAGCAGTGCCAGCGCGGCGAACGCGACCATGAACGGGACGATCGCCTCGAACGACCCCGCGGGCGCCAACAGCAGGATTCCCGCGCCGACCAGGCCGCCCGCCGCCGAGTACAGCGCCCACCGCCACAGCTTGGGACCGGTGTCGGCGACCTCCCGCGTGGAGTTGGACAGCGCGCCGACGCCGACCGCCACCATCGCGACCGTGTTGGTGACGTTGGCGGTCACGGGCGGCAGACCGACGGCGAGGAGTGCGGGATACGACACGATGGACGCCAGGCCGGTGACGAACCCGACCAGTCCCGCGAAGAACCCCGCTACGACGAGAAGACCGATATCAAGCAGGGACACAAGGTAGAAACTTACCCTTGCTCACTTACTCCCTCAGCGCGGACGGTCCGCCCCTCAGCGCGGACGGTCCCCGTCGTTGTCAGTTCGCCGGCTTCGCCATTTCACGGAAGAGCATGTCGGTCATCTTCACCGCGCGGTCGCCACCGTCGGCGTCGGCGACGAAGACCGCGAAGGCCAGGTCGCCGCGTGAGCCGTAGAACCAGCGGTCGTCGCCGCTCGCACCATTCATGCCCATGAGGTCCGGGTAGCCGTTGAGGTACGACGCACCGCCCCGCACCACGTTGTCGCGCATCATGCCCCGCAACTGGTCGTTGATGTTCGCCGGAAGCGGCTGAGCGGCCACGTCGGTGGTGCCCGGCTGTCCCTGGACGATCATCGGCGCCGGCGCGCTGCCCCGTGCGATCGACGCTGCCAGCATGGCCAATCCGAACGGCGTGACGGCGGGCAGGTCGCTGTCCTTGCGGTTCATCACCTGGTTCATGCCCGACTGGTCGGCGGTGAAGACGGCGGTCTGATGGTCGAGGCCCGGGATGTTGTAGTTCATGCCGAGCCCGAGCTGATTGCCCGCCTTCTCGATGTCCTCGATCGACAGCGAGGACGGGTCGACGCCCTTCTGCAGTCCAGCGGCCCTCTTCACGAGATCGAGGTTCGATCCGGCGGGGTAGAGACCCTGGAACGCGATCGGCCCCTGCTCCATCGCCTGGTTGTTCTGCGCGGCGGCGAGCACGGCGCCGGAGGACGGCTGGATCGCGACGATCGCCGCGGGGGTTCCGACGCTGACCACGGCTTCCTCTGCTGCCAGTTGCAGGTGGGAGTCCACCGTCGCGACGATGTCCGGCCCGGGCGGGCCCTGGAAACCGGCCTGCGGAATGAGTGTGCCGTCGGGGTCGACGAGGTGGACGGCCCAGCCGGCCGTCGCGTCCCGGTTGGCCTGCCACACCTTGCGCAGCGGATCCAGCAACGGTGTCGTGATGCGCCGATCCGACGTGATGAGCTTCGGCGTCTTGATGGTGACGACGCCGGGGATCGCGAGGTCCTCCTCGAGGAATTGCCAGTCCTGGTCGCGCAACAGCACGGCGGTGACCTGCTGGCCAGGCTTCTCGGCCATCTCCGCCATCATCGAGTCGGCCGTCACGAGGGGAGCCACCGGCTCGAGGACCTCCGCCAGACGCCGGGTGGTCGCGACGGGATCGGGCATCGTCGCGGGATCGAGGGTGACCGAGTTGATGGTCTGCTCGTTCATGAGCAGCCCGCCGACGGCGTCGAAGACGCGCGGCGGTGCGGCGTCCGTCCGGTCGTAGCGGACGACGCGCCCGTTGCCCATGTCGGGCGCGAGGATCGACGGATCCCAGGAGATGCGCCAGCCGACGGACAGGTTCCGCACGCCACCCTGAACCTGGTAGCTCCAATCCTTGCCTTCACCGAAATGCCAAGCGGCACCGACGGTGAAGAAGCCGGAATCCGAGCCGAGATCCATGAACTGGGTCACGTCGAACTTGGCGTCCTCGGGATGGAGGCCGTCGAACATCTGCTGAATCGCCGTCTCCGCGGCGTTGGGATAGGAGGTCTGCGCTGCAGCGGCAGCGGCATCGCCCTCGTTCAGTGCGTTGACGAAGTCGTCGACGACCGACTGCGCGGTCGCCTCCTCTTTCGACAGCACGCACGACGCCAGAATTACCGCCAGAACGACAGCCGACGTCAGGGCGATCACGTATCTGTTGCGGCGGCCAAGCGATCGTCCATTCCCCATGTCCACCATCTTGCTTTCAGTCACATGCGTAACAAGCACCATTTGCCTACGAAGGAGTTACGGTTGAGCCACAACTTATCCCCGAACAGCAACGCGTGAACGGGTTTATCGAAGAAAACGCCCCGCAGCCTGCACAGCAGGGGCCGAACTGTCACCTGTTGCAATAAAGACGGCAAATGCTAGGTCGTCCTTGATTCCGACGAACCAGCCGTGAGCGGGACCACTTCCGGACTCGGCCGTGCCAGTTTTTCCGAGCAGCCCCGGAATGTCCTGCAGCGCAGTAGCGGTACCTCCCGTCACAGTTTCGCGCATCATCGTCCGGAGGTCGGCGGTGACGTTCGCGGGCACGGCGGGCGCCGTCGTGTCGGCGGTCCCGGGTTGTCCCCGCACGATCATCGGCGCCGGCGTGGAACCGTCCGCGATCGATGCGGCCACCATAGCCATGCCGAACGGCGACGCAGTGACCTGCCCCTGTCCGATCGCGGACTCGACCCGGGCGGCGGGACTGTCGGCGATCGGCACGTTGCCGGTGACGGTGGTCAGTCCGGGCGTGACGTAGTCGACGCCGAGCCCGAACTGCAGCGCAGCCTTCTGCAGGGCGTCGGGCGGCAACCCGACCGCCAGCCGTCCCATGGTGGTGTTGCAGGACCGGGCGAACGCGGTGTGCAACGGGACCGCGCCGAGGTCGAATTCGTCGTCGTTGGGGATCTGCCTGCCCTCGATGTTCTCGGTGCCGGGGCAGGGCAGGACGGTGTCCGGGGTGGCGGCACCGGCCTGCAGCGCGGCGGACGTCGTCACCGTCTTGAACGTCGATCCCGGCGGGTAGAGGCCGGTGAGCGCGATCGGGCCGAGCGCGTCGGCGGGGGCGTTCTGCGCGACCGCGAGCACCTCACCCGTGGAGGGTCGCAGGGCGACGATCGCGGCCTGCTGCGGCACGTCGGCGAGCGCCCGCTCGGCGGCCATCTGCATCGGGAGGTCGAGGGTCGTCGCGATGTCGGGGGCGTCGGGGCCCTGCTCGCCGGCGACGGTCTTCGCCGAACCGTCCTGACCGACCAGTTGCACTGCCCAGCCCGCGGACGCGTCCTGCCCCTGCTGCCACAGGTCGCCGAGCCCGGCCAGGGTGGGCGAGGCCAGCGCCTTGTCCGTGCTGAGCAACCTGGTCTGCGGGGCGAGCGTGACTCCGGCGAGTTGCCGCAATTGCGGTTCGATCGGCGCCAGGTCCTCGGCCCGCAGCGAGATGGCCGTGACCGGCTTGCCCTGGGCGCCTGCCAGATCCTGCTGGAGCGTGGCCGCGGTGATGGTCGGTGCGATGGGCGACAGCAACGACGCAACCGCCACCGTGTCGGCGCCCTGGTCGAGGTTGACCAGCGTGACGACCTGTTGCTCGAGGATCGGCGCGCCATCCGCGGCGAGGACCTTCGGCGGTGTTCCCGTCGTGGTGGTGTACCGGACGGTGGTGTCGTCGGTGAGTCCGGGTGCGAGCACGGCCGGGTCCCAGACGATCTTCCAGTCGTCGCCTTCCTTGGTGGCGTTGCCGGTGGTGCTGTACTTCCATTCCTGCCCCGGGGCGAACGGCCAGGACACGTCCATCCTGAACGTTCCGCCGTTGTCGCCCGACTCCTGCACGTCGGTGCGGGTGTACGTGCCGTCCCGGTTCCCGAGCCCGTCGTACATGGCCGTGATCGCGGCGGTGGCGGCGGCCGGGTCGGTGGTGAGCGCGGCGGCAGCCTGCACGTCGTCGCTGTTCAGGGCGTCGGCGAACTGCTGCGACACGGTGTCGGGCTGGTCCGGTCCGAAGAGTCCGCAGGCGGAGAGCACCATCGCGAGGACGGCGATTCCGGCGGTGGCCTTCCGGGTGGGGGTGGGACGGATGGGGCTGTGACGAACGGTTGAGGTGCGCACGGACTCGATCATGCCTGACGTGGTGGCGCGCTTCGAATAATCGGTGTAATTATGTAATCAGTGCTGCATCACGGTGATCGTGGCACCCGGCTCCCAGGAGGACGCCATGAGAAACGCACAAGGTCCGGGCTCCCGCCGCTTCGGCCGCCCCGGTGGATGGCAGCAGGCGGACGTCCCCGACGCGAGCGACGCGGCCGAGTGGTTCGCCGGCCGCCTTCCCGACGACTGGTTCACCGGCCCCGCGACCGTCGAGGTCGACCGCGAGGAGATCGTGGTGGTCGGCGAATTGCCGCCCGTCGAGTCCGCCGACTCCGGTTCGGAGGCCGCGATCGACGGACGCATTTCCCGGTTCCGCGAAACCACCCGGGGCGATCGAATGCGCATCGCCGACGAGGCCGAACGGCGCTACGGACGCAAGGTCGCGTGGGGCGTCGGCCTCGACGGCCACAAGACGCTGTTCACCCACCTCGCGGTTCCGGTGATGACCCGGCTCCGCCAGCCCGAACGCAAGGTTCTCGACACGCTGGTCGACGCCGGTGTGGCGCGGTCGCGGTCGGACGCCCTGATGTGGACGGTGCGCCTGGCGGGCCAGCACAGCGAACAGTGGCTCACCGAACTCCGTGAAGCCATGGCGAAGGTGGACGACCTCCGCGCCGAAGGTCCCCAGATTTAATTCGATTGCACGGGTATCGGTGGCGTCCTATCGTGAACGTCACCGATGCGCACCGGGCGCGTCAGACAGAGGGGAACGGTCCATTGCTCCTGACGAGGTAGTCACGCGAGTCTTCATCCGCACACACCTCGGGAGTACCCCATGGCCCAGTCATATCTGTCCCTGTCCGACCTCACGTTCACCTGGCCCGACGGCGAGCCTGTCTTCGACGGCCTCGACGCCGTCTTCGGCCCCGGACGCACCGGCCTGGTCGGTCTCAACGGTTCCGGAAAATCCACGCTGCTCCGGCTGATCGCCGGGCGCCTGCGTCCCGACCGCGGGTCGGTGACGGCACAGGGCGAGGTGGCGTACCTGCCGCAGGACATCACGCTCGACCCCACGCTGAAGATCGACCGGATCCTCGGCATCGACGATCTTCGGGCGGCGTTGCACCGCATCGAGTCCGGCGACGGCACGCCCGAGGATTTCGATGCCGCGACCGGCCGCTGGGACATCGAGGAGCGGGCCGTGTCGACCCTGCACCGGCTCGGTCTCGAGCGGGTGCTCGGCAGCACGTCCGACCTCGACCGCACCGTCGGCACCCTGTCCGGTGGCGAGACCGTGCTGCTCGGTCTCACCGCGCAACTGCTGAGGGAACCGGAGGTGCTACTACTCGACGAGCCCACCAACAACCTCGACGGCGCGTCCCGCAGCAAGCTCTACGAGGTGGTGCAACAGTTTCCGGGCACGCTGCTGGTGGTCAGCCACGACCGTGCCCTGCTCGACCTCATGACGTCCATCGCGGAACTGCGCGCCGGCGAGATCCGCATGTTCGGCGGGAACTTCAGCGCGTACCGGGAGATCGTCGAGGCGGAGCAGGCGGCCGCCCGGGCCGCGGTGCGCGACGCCCGCAGCGACGTGCAGAAGCAGAAGCGGGAACTCGTCGAGGCCCGCATCAAGATCGACCGTCGTAAGCGGTACGGGCAGAAGATGTTCGAGAACAAACGCGAGCCGAAGATCGTGATGGGACTGAGGAAGCGGCAGGCGCAGGAGTCGGCGGGAAAGCTGCGGAACAATCACATCGCGAAGGTCGACGAGGCGCGGGATTCGCTGACGGAAGCGGAGAGCGCCCTGCGGGACGACCGCGAGGTGCGCATCGACCTGCCCGACACGGAGGTGTACTCGGGTCAGGAGGTGGTCTCCGTCCGGGACCTGAGCCTGCGCAGCGGACAGCAGGTGTCGCTGGACGTGGTCGGCCCCGAGCGGATCGCGCTCGTCGGACGCAACGGCGTCGGGAAGACGACCCTGCTCGACGCCGTCGTGGCAGCGGGACCGCGGGTGCCGTTCAAGGCCCTGCCGCAGCGACTCGACGTGTTCGACGAGTCGCTGACGGTCGCCGAGAACGTGGCCGCGGCAGCGCCGCACGCGTCGCAGGAACAGATCCGCGCCCAGCTGGCCCGGTTCCTGTTCCGGGGCAACGATTCCGATGTTCTCGCGTCGGCGTTGTCGGGCGGGGAACGGTTGCGGGCCGCCCTCGCGACCATCCTGCTGGCCGAACCCGCCCCGCGACTGCTGCTGATGGACGAGCCGACGAACAACCTCGACCTGCCGAGCCTCGCGCACCTCACGCAGGCGCTGCGCAGTTACCGCGGTGCACTGATCGTGGTCAGCCACGACCGGCAGTTCCTCCACGACATCGGTGTCACCCGGTGGCTGGAAATGACGGGAGAGGGCCTCCGGCCCTGTGCGCCTTTCGGGTAGTCCCGGCTACCACAAAGGCGCACGGGCGAAGCTCATTCGGCGACGCCGATGTCTTCGTGCCACAGTGCGGGCCTGCGCTCGATGAATTCGGCCATGAGGTCGATGCAGTGCTGATCGCGCAGGACGGTGACGTCGACGCCGTTCTCGCGGAGCCATTCGTGACCGCCGGTGAACGTGACGCTCTCCCCCACGACGATCGCGCCGATGTTGAACTGCCGGACCAGTCCGCTGCAGTACCAGCACGGCGACAGAGTGGTCACCATGATCGTCGAGCGGTAGTCACGCTGGCGCCCGGCGGCGCGGAACGCGTCCGTCTCGCCGTGGACGGACGGGTCGCCGTGCTGGACCCGCCGGTTGCGGCCGCGGCCCAGCAGGGTTCCGTCGCCGGCGAACAGCGCGGCCCCGATCGGGATTCCGCCCTCACGTTTGCCGAGTTCCGCCTCGGCGATCGCCACGGCCAGCAGTTCCTCGGGGTCGAGCGCGGGGTTCGGGGGAATCGGCATGCCACCAGTATCGCCCCCGACCTGTGCGCCCGAGTGCAGTCCGCGAGTCGGCCGCGACGCGCGTGCTGCAGACTGGGCGGGTGCAGCACGCTACCAATCCCGTCGACGGCGTCCGGATCGCGTACCAGACCGTCGGCGACGGGGAACCGCTCGTCCTCGTCCACGGCACGGCTCTCTCCCACGCGATCTGGCGCGGATTCGGCTACGTCGCCGCGCTGCGTGATCGGTACCGGCTGATCCTGGTCGATCTGCGGGGCCACGGGCGCAGCGACAAGCCGCACGACGAGGACGCGTACGCGATGGATCTGCTCAGCGGCGACGTCCTGGCGGTCCTCGACCACCTGGAGCTTCCCAGCGCGCACGTGCTGGGGTATTCGCTCGGCGGCCGGGTCGCGCTGGTGTTGGCGGTCGGCGTGCCCGAACGTCTGGAGAGCCTGATCGTCGGCGGTGGCAGCAGCCTCCCGCAGGCAGGCGCGTTCGACCGGCTGTTCTTCCCGGGCTGCATCGACGTCCTCGAGCGGGACGGTATGGAGGCGTTCCTGGGGCAGTGGAATGCCCGGCGCGGGTGGCCGATCGACGCCGGGACGCGGGCGGCGTTCATGGCGAACGACGCGAAGGCGCTCGCCGCGTACATGCGGCGTTCCGGTGTGGAGCCGGGAGTCGACGACGACGTCCTGCGCCGGATCGCCGTCCCCACCCTGCTGTTCGTCGGCTCGAACGACGCCGAGCGGATCGGCGACACCCGGCGGGTGGCGGCGCTGATTCCCGGTGCGTCGCTGACGATCCTGCCCGGTTTCGACCATTCGACGGCGGTGGCCGCGAGCACCGAGGTGCTCGCGGCCGTCGAGCCGTTTCTCGCGGCGGTGTGACCGCTACACCCATTCGACCAACTGGATGATCACCCCGTTCGGGTCGCTCATCTGGAAGTAGCGTTCGCCCCACGGCTCGGTTTCGATGGGCGTCACGATCGGGACGCCCTCCGCCTGCAGTCGCTCGTATTCGCCGTCGATGCCGTCGACGACGAGTGCGATCAGCAGCCCCTGGCCGGCGTCACCGGCGATCCGCGCGGGTTTGAACGTCTCCAGTCCGGTCTTCAGGAAGACCAGATTGAAGCCGACGTCCGCACGCTTCAGCGACACGAAGCCCTCGGCGGCCATCTCCTCGACGAAGCCCAGGTGGGACTTGGCGAATTCGGCCGACGCGACGGGGTCTGCGACGTTCAGCGACAGTGCGCTCGCGGTGACCTTCACGGTGGTGTCCTTTCGTTGACGACACCCCACTAACGTACGCCGTACGACAATTGTTCCCGGGGCGGACCTCACATCGCCAGCAGGCCCTTCGCGATGTGCGTCACCTGGATCTCGTTGCTGCCGGCGTAGATCATCAGCGACTTCGCATCGCGCGCGAGCTGCTCGACCCGGTACTCGGCCATGTAGCCATTGCCGCCGAACAGCTGCACCGCCTCCATCGCCACCTCGGTGGCGGCCCGCGAGGAGTAGAGCTTCATCGCCGACGCCTCCGCGAGACTCACCCGATCCCCCGCCGCCGTGCGCTCGATGGCGTTGAAGACCATGTTCTGCACGTTGATGCGCGCGATCTCCATCTCGGCGAGCTTGAGCTGGACGAGCTGGAACTGGGCGATCTCCTTGCCCCACAGCTTGCGGGACTTGGCGTAGTCGACGCAGAGCCGGTGGCACTCGTTGATGATGCCGAGGGACAGCGATGCGATACCGATCCGTTCGGCCGCGAAGTTCTCCTTCGCGCTGGACTTGCCGTCCGACTTGCCGCCGTCCTCCGTCTCGCCGAGCAGACGGTCTCGGGTGAGGTGCACGTTGTCGAAGAACAGTTCCCCGGTAGGCGAGGAGTTCATGCCCATCTTCTTGAACGGCGCCCCCTGGGTGAGCCCCTCCATGCCCGTGTCGAGGACGAAGGCGAGGACCTTCCGGTCGCGGCGGTCGACGGACGAGTCCCCCTCGTCGAGTTTCGCGTAGACGACGATGACGTCGGCGTAGGGACCGTTGGTGATGAACGTCTTCTGCCCGTTGAGGATGTAGTCGTCGCCGTCGCGGCGGACGTAGGACTTCATGCCGCCGAACGCGTCCGAGCCGGAGTCGGGCTCGGTGATCGCCCACGCTCCGACCTTCTCGAACGTGACCAGACCGGGCAGCCAGCGCTCCTTCTGCGCCAGCGTCCCGCGACTGCGGATGGTGCCCGCCGCCAGCCCGAGGCTCACCCCGAGCGAGGCGACGAGCCCGAGGCTGACGCCCGCCAGTTCGGCGTTCATGATGACGCCCATGCTGCCCGCGCCGCCGAGGCCGCCGGATTTCTCCTCCTTCGCGCCGGATGCCGCGTCGCCGCTGCGTTCGCGGTCCAGGGACTTCGTGAGCGCCTCCCGGGCCATCTCGTCCAGGCCGAAGGTGGCGAAGAGCTTGCGGATGATGTCGAACGGAGGCAGCTCGCCGGTCTCCAGCTTGTCGACGTGCGGTCGAATCTCCTTGTCGATGAAGCCGCGGATCGCGTCGCGGAACATCAGGTCGGTATCTGACCACTCATACATGCCGGGCACTCCAGTCGCCGAGAGACAAAGGGTTGCCGCAAATATAGAACACGTTCCTATTATTCGACAGGTGTCATGGCGAGCCACCGTCCGTTCCACCGATCCCGAGCCACTTCGACCGCAGCCGGTCGAGGGTGCCGTCCGCGGCCAGGGCGCGCTGCGCCGACTCGATGCGGTCACGCAGCGCGCGATCACCGGTGCGGACGGCGACGGCGATCTCCTCCCGGGAGATCCCCCGTTCGACCACCTCGACGTGCGGGCGGTCCCGGACCAGCCAGGTGAGGACCGGCGCGAGTTTCATGACGGCGTCGCACCCGCCCGAGGACAGGTCGTCGAGGGCCTGTCCGATCCGGTCGTACGCGTACACCCGGATCGCGCCCACGCGGCCCTCCGCGACCAGGCGATCGACGATCGGCTGACTGGTGTTGCCGTGCTGGACACCGACGGTCAGGCCGCGCAGGTCGTCGACCCCGCGCACGCCCGGATGCCGGGACGTGTCGACGGCCAGGGACTGACCCGACACGAGGTACGGGGCGCAGAAATCGGCACGCGTCCGCCGCTCCGGCGTCACGGTGGTTCCCGAGGCGATGCAGTCGAATTCGCCGTCCGCCAGTGCGTCGAAGATGCCGTTGAAGTCGGTGCCGCGGTACGGGACGAGCGACCAGTCGAGGCCGAGTTCCTGCGCGAGCGCCCGGGTGAACTCGACGTCGAAACCCGCAGGCGCCTCGCCGTCCCGGAACTCGAACGGCGGGTCGGGCAGGGCCGAACCCACCCGCAGTACGCGCGCTGCCGCCGTCATGTCGCCCCTCTCCGGCCGTGGCGGGTGCCTACGAACCGATCAGCCCCAACCGCTGTGCCAGCCAGGGCATTTCCTTCTCCAGCCCGGCGGACCACACGGCGAAGCTGTGCCCGCCAGGCACTTCCACGTACTGCACGTCCATTCCGGCGTTCTTCGCGGCCTGATAGACCTTCTGCGCTCCCGGCTTGTAGGCATCGTCGTCGCTGCCGATCACGAAGACCCCGGCCGAGTCCGGGTATTTGTTCGCCGCCATCAGGTCAAGCGGGTTGACCCTCTTGAACGCCGCCTCGTCACCGCCGAAGCCGTCGTCGAGGGTGCGCTGGTGGTCGCCGAGCGTGGGCGCCTCCTGACCCGAGATGTCGAGGAACGTCGGATACACGTCGGGATAGTTCGTGGCCATCTGCAGCGAACAGGTGCCGCCGTAGGACAGGCCGCCGATGGCCCACGCCTTGGGGTCCGGGTTCACCTGCAGGTTCGACTTCACCCACGACGGAACGTCCTTCGCCAGATACGTGGCCACGTTGCCCAGCTTCGAATCGGTGCACAGGGGGTTCGCGATCTGCGAACCGGTGCCGTCCGCCACCACCACGATCGGGGCCAGTCCGTCGTGTTTCGCGGCGAACTCGTTCATCGTGGTGGCGAGCTTGCCTCCGGCGAACCAGTCCTCCGGCGAGCCGGGCTGGCCGGCCAGCATCACGAGCACGGGCAGCAGCGGGCGCGGGTTGGCGAAGTAGGCGGGCGGCAGGTAGATCTCGGCGTCGCGGGCGGCGAACCCCGACGCCGTCCCGGGAACGGCCGCCGTCAGCACCCGTCCCTCGCTGGGCATCCCGGGCGGGGCCGTCCACGACGCGTCGAGCGGCGTTCCCGTCACGACGTTCTCGGTGGAGCTGCCGAGGTCGTTCATCTGGACGCGGTCGAACGGCTCCGCCCCGAATGCCGTGCCCACCGTGGGATAGGCGTCGAACACCCAATTGATCTGCGTCGCGGACGCGAGAAGCACGGCGAGGACCGCGAGAACCGACCCGACGGCGGCTTTCACTGTCCGGCCCGCACGGATCCGCGGCACGAGCAGGATGATCGCGAAGAGCCCCAGACCGATCCACACGTAGATGGACATCTCGATGGGGTCGGGGAACGGCCGGAGAACCTTTTCGACCATTACGTACAGGACGACGGTGACGACCACCGACACGGCCAGGCAGATCGGAACGGCTTTCGTGCGGTACCAGGGGGCGCGGGCGGCGAGCAACCACACGCCGCCGAGCGCGCCGATCCCCGTGAGGATCCAGGGCAGAGGCCCTGAGATCACACTGAGGTCGCTGAGCCATTCCACGTTCCGAAGCCTAGAGCGCGAACCCGCACCGCGTCGGCGACTCGGAGCGACCGGTAAAATTGCGGGGGTGACATTCATCAAGGTGTGCGGTCTGCGCGACGAGGCCTCCGTCGATCTGGCCGTGCGCCTCGGCGTCGACGCCGTGGGTTTCGTGTTCGCCGACAGCGTCCGCCGGATCTCCCCTGACGACGCCGCGCCGCTGGTCCGCCGGGTCACCGGTCACACGGTCGCGGTGGGCGTGTTCAAGGGGAGTTCCGTGCCGGAAATGATCGAGATCGCCGCCGCGGCAGGTCTCGGCACCGTCCAGGTGCACGACCTGACCTCCGCCGACGACGTCACCCAGTTGCGGGAGGCGGGGCTCGGCGTGATCCGTGCCGTCGTCGCCGGTGACACCTCGGGCGATTTCGGAGCCGACCGCATCCTCGTCGACGGGGCCACCGCCGGGGCAGGCGTGCCCTGGGACTGGGCGAACCAGAGCCGGCCCGACGGCGAATGGATCCTCGCGGGCGGGCTTCATCCGGGCAATGTGCGGGCCGCCGTCGACGCGACCGGCGCGTGGGGTGTCGACGTGTCGAGCGGCGTCGAATCGTCCCGCGGGGTGAAGGATGCGGCGCTGATCGAGCAGTTCGTCGCCGCCGTGCGGACCGGCGACTGAGTCAGTTGAGTCAGCCCGGCATGCCAGCCACCGAATCCTCCACGTCCCACGACGCGAGCACCGTCCGGATACCGACGACCAGCGCGAGCGGCTGATCGATCATCACGTGGTGTCCGGCGTCGGGGATCCCGACGACCACCGCGGTCGGCCCGAATCGGGTGCGCATGCTGTCCATCATGGCGTCGGTGACGATGCCGTTCTCGGCGCGGAAGTAGGCGAGGCGGCAGCGCGGGTCGGACGCACCCAGATGGCCGCTGCCCTCGCGGGAGAAGAACGAGGAATCGAACTTCCACGACCACCCGCCGTCCACCTCCTCCATCGAGGTCTCCGCGACGTGGCGCAGGACGGCGGGCACCGCGGTGTCCTGCGGCGGGACGAACCGGAACCGCTGCAGCGCCACCTCCCGGGACGGGTAGACCTTCTTCGGACCGAAGGCCCGCTGCTTCCGCGCTTCTTCCTCTTCCGGTGTGCGCGCGAGGACGGGCGAATCGATCAGCTGGACACCGGCCAGGTCCTCGCCGAACAGTTGCGCTGCCACGTACGACACCATTCCGCCCATGCTGTGCCCGACCAGCACCGGCGCGCCCGAGATGCCCGCCGGTTTGGCGACGGCGAGGGCTTCCTCCGCCCACCGTTCCAGTCCGTACTCCTGGCGGCGGTCGCTGTCTCCGTGCCCGGTCAGGTCGAGTGCGACGACGCGGCGGCCCGTGGCCAGCATGGGTGCCACATGGTCCCACCATCGGCTGTGGGCGGCGCCGCCGTGGACGAGAACGAGTCCGGGCGTGCCCGTCGGGCCCCACGCGCGGTAGTGGACCTCCGCACCGGCGACGTCCACCCGGCCGATGTCGACCGGGGCCGCCACTGCCGTGGTGAACCAATGGGGCGCGTCCGACTGCTCGTTGCTCATTCACCGAACATACCGACCACGGGCGGACGCTCTCGGCCGCCCTAGAGAAGGTCCAGCATGGCCGCGACCGTGCGTTCGACCACCGGGAACCTGTCCGGGGCCAGATCGTGCCGGGCGCCCTCGAGTTCGACGAGCGTCGTCGGAGCGGGGATCAGTGCGAGTGCCGACCGCATTTCGTCGGGGGTCGCGAACGGGTCCTTCGACCCGTGCACCACCACGGCCGGGGTGCGGAGGCCGGGCAGGTGCTCGGTGCGGAGCTTCTCCGGCTTGGCCGGTGGATGCAGCGGGTACGACAGCAAGAGCAGGGCGTCGACGAGACCCGGACGCTCCGAGGCGAGCATGGACGCCTGACGCCCGCCGTACGAGTGCCCGCCCGCCCACACCGGCGCCGGCACCAACTCCCGCATCACGGCCACCGCGGCCGCGATGCCCTCCCGGTCCTCCGCCGCCTTCGACGGGTGTGGCGGACCCGACGCGCGGCGCTGCCGGAACGGGAGGTCGAACCGCAGGACCGCCACCCCCCGCTGCACGAACCCCTCGGTCACGGCCCGCAACAGCTTTGTGTCGCAGTCACTTCCCGCCCCGTGCGTCAGGACCAGCCCGGCCGACGCGTCTCCCGCGGGGCGGTGGAGACGTCCGCGCACGCCGTCGCGTTCCAGCAACTCGCTCATGCGGTTCACGGTAGTGGAATGCCGGGCTGTTCCAGTACTCCGGCTGCTGGACCTACCTGCCCGTTGATTGCGATTGGCTCACGGTCTGTTTGCCGGGTTTGCGGGCTGGGTACTTTAACAACACGACTGCTGGGAGTAGCCAATGGACACCATGACCATCATCTGGATCATCGTCGCGATCGTCGTCGTACTCGCCGTGGCCGCGCTGCTCATTGCGGCGTCACGCAAGCGCAACGAGCGCCGCCACCGGGAGGCCGACAGCATCCGCGCGAAGGCGCAGGAGCAGACGTCCGTCGTCGAGAAGCGCGAAGCGCTGGCGGAGGAGACTGCGGCCAATGCACGGAAGGCCCAGGCGGAGGCGGAGGCGAAGGCCGCCGAGGCCAAGCGACTACAGGTCGATGCGCAGACTCACCAGAACACGGCGACCACGTCTCGTGACGACCTGAAGCAGGAGTGGAAGAGGGCGGACGAGCTCGATCCCGAGGTCAAGACGACGGGTGCCGCCTCGAACGACGCCCGCACCACCGACGCCCGCACCACCGACGCCCGCACCACCGACGCCAGGGCCGCGGACGCCCGCACCACCGACGTCGGACCGGCCAACGCCCGGACCGACGGCACGAGCTCCACGAATACCCATGGAGCACACGCGAAGCCGACCGACACGTCGGCGACATAGCGTTCGGGTACGACAGGTTCACCGGCCCGGTGCCGGTGCCCACACGGGAGGTCGGAAATGCGTATCGGACGGCTCCTGTCGCTGATCGTGATCATCTGGCTGATCATCGGCGCCATCGCCGTGTTCCAGCGCGGCTATTTCAAGGACGCGCAGGCCGATTGCGCCAGCGCGGGAACGATCGCCGTCACCGTGATCGCCGGGCCGCTCAACTATGCGGGTGTCAACCCGAAGATCGATTGTGAAGTGCCGCAACCGAGTCAGTAGTTCCAAGCAGTCAACCGAAAGAGGGAAGACCGTGATCGTTCTCGGACTCATCCTGCTCGTCATCGGCCTCGTCACGGGGATCTCGATTCTCACGACGATCGGAATCATCCTCCTCGTCGTCGGCCTCGTACTTCTGCTGCTGGGCACGACGGGCCGCGCGGTCGGCGGGCGGAAGTACTGGTATTGACGTCGGCGACCGTCCCTAATCATTGACATTATCAATGATTGATAGATAGGTTCCTTTCGGGCATGCAGGCGTGCAATGCGCGCCTGCCGACGAAAGGAACCTTGCATGTCTCCGGTTGCACTGGAACGGACCATCTTCGACGCCGATCACGATGCGTTCCGGGACACGGTGCGCCGATTCGCCGAACGTGACGTCGCCCCACGCCTTCGCGAATGGGCCGATGCGGGGCAGGTCGATCGGGACGTCTACCGTCAGGCAGGCAAGCTCGGGCTCCTCGGGATCAATGTCGAGGAGCGATTCGCCGGTGGCGGAACCGACGACTTCCGTTTCAATGCCATCGTCATCGAGGAACTCTGCCGCGTCGGGGCGCCCGCCGTCGTGATGGGCCTGGCCGGCATCAACGACCTCGTCACGCCCTACCTCGCCTCGCTCGCGAACGAGGAGCAGAAGCACCGATTCCTGACACCCCTGTGCACCGGCGAGAAGATCGGGGCGATCGCCATGACCGAGCCGGGCGCGGGTAGCGACCTGGCCGCGATCTCCACGACCGCCGTCGTCGACGGCGACAACCTGGTCCTGAACGGGACCAAGATCTTCATCAGCAACGGCATGCTCGCCGACTTCGTGATCGTCGTGGCCAAGACGGATCCGGCCGCGGGCAAGAAGGGCATGAGCCTGCTGGTGGTCGAAGCCGGAATGGACGGATTCACCCGCAACGGCCCGCTGCACAAGGTCGGGCTGAGCGCCCAGGACACCGCCGAGCTCGTGTTCGACGACGTCCTCGTCCCCCGTGAGAACGTCCTCGGCGAACCGAACGCCGGCTTCGGCCACCTGCGCCACAATCTGCCTCAGGAGCGTCTCAGCGTGGCCGTCACGTCCATGGCGTCGATGCGCCGCACGTTCGACCAGGCCCTGACGTACAGCTGCGACCGCACGGCGTTCGGCCGGAGGGTGGCCGACTTCCAGGCCAACCGCTTCTACCTCGCGGAACTCGCCACCGAGATCGAGATCGCGCAGTGCTTCACGGACCGCTGCATCCTCGACGCCGCGCACGGCGCGCTCGACGAAGTGACCGCCGCGATGGCGAAATGGTGGATCACCGAGCTGCAGCAGCGGGTCGTCCAGCGGGCGGTCCAACTACACGGCGGCTACGGGTACATGCGCGAGTACGACGTCGCGCAGGACTACCTCGACTGCCGCGGCGGGCCGATCTACGCCGGCACCACCGAGATCATGAAGGAGATCATCGGGCGCAGGCTCACACGGTCCTGACGGGTCCGATTGCCCGCGTGAATGATTCACGCGAGCCGCGGCCCCGGCGGCCGTCTGCGACCACGACCCCCGAAGCGTTGGCAATCTCTTCCATTGACAACTTCAATGATTAATGTTTAATTGTGATCCGCGCTACACATGCGCTCCGCTCTGTTGTCCCACGCTCGGCCAAGGAGTATCGATGACGGTCACCGCCACCGCCGGCACCATGTCGGCCACCCGACGCAAGAAGGAAGTTCGCAGGGTGATCCTGTCGAGCTACCTGGGCAGCACCATCGAGTTCTACGACTTCCTGCTCTACGCCACCGCGGCGTCCCTCGTCTTCGGCCCGGTGTTCTTCGCCGGCCTGGACCCGCTCGCCGCGACCATCGCGTCGATGGGAACATTCGCCGCCGGCTACGTCGCACGCCCGCTGGGCGGAATCCTCTTCGGCCACTTCGGCGACACCGTCGGCCGGAAGGCGATGCTGCTGATCTCCATGACCGTCATGGGGATCGCCTCGTTCGCGATCGGGCTCATCCCCCCGCCGGAGATGATCGGATCCTGGGCGGCGGTGCTTCTCGTCCTCCTCCGCGTCTGCCAGGGACTCGCAGTCGGCGGCGAATGGGGTGGCGCAGCGCTGATGTCGCTCGAGCACGCCGAATCCGGCAAACGCGGCTTCGCCGCGGCGTTCACCAACGCGGGTGCGCCGACCGGTGCACTGCTCGGCACCCTCGCCCTGGCCGCCGTGTCCCTACTGCCCGACGAGCAGTTCCTGACGTGGGGCTGGCGCATCCCGTTCCTCATCTCGGCGCTCATGCTGGCCCTCGGCCTGTTCGTCCGGTCCAAGGTGTCGGAGAGCCCGCTGTTCACGGCGGCGCTGAAGGAATCGGCCCAGAAGGACACCACCCCGCCCATCGTCACCATCTTGAAGCGGCCACGCGCGGTCGTCGTGGCGTCGATGAGCTGCATCGCGAGCTTCGGAATGCAGACCGCGTTCACCACTTTCGCCATCACGTACGCCGTGTCGAGCGGCGCCCCGCGGTCCGACGCGCTACTGGCGTTCTCCTTCTGCCAGTTCTGTGCGATCTTCCTGGTTCTCGGATCGGCGCGGCTGTCCGACCGGATCGGCCGCCGACCGGTCATGCTCGCCGGTCTCGCGGCGATGATCCTCAGCGTCTACCCACTGTTCCTGCTGCTGGGCACGGGACAGTTCCCGTTCATCGCGCTCGCATTCGTCGGGTACACCCTCTGCCACTCGGCCACCTACGGGCCGATGGCCGCATTCATCTCCGAGCAGTTCGGCACCCGCGCGCGCTACACCGGGGCGTCGCTCGGATACCAGCTGGCCACGCTCGTCGGCGCGGGATTCACCCCCGTCATCCTGGCGTCACTGTTTGCGTCGTCCGGCAAGTCGATCGTCCCGGTCGGGCTGTTCGTCATCGCACTGTGCGTGGTCAGCGCCGTCTTCCTTGTCGCGACGAAGGAAAGCAAGGACAACGACCTGAGCGCAGACACCCCGTCTGCCTGACACGAGCCCGAGAGTAGTTTCGAAGAGAACGAGGAGTCACCATGGACAACGAAGGCATCGGCTCGTGGCTCGAGCGCCGCATCATCATGACGCCGGGGAACGAGGCGCTCGTCTTCGACGGACGAGCCGTCACCTACGAGGAGATGGCCCTGCGGACCCGCCGGCTCGCCCACGGCCTGCGCGCCCTCGGCGTCGGGAAGGGTGACTGCGTAGGCTTCTTCGGGTTCAACGACCCCGCGGCGCTCGAGGTGATGTTCGCGGCCGGGCTGCTCGGCGCCACGTATCTCCCACTCAATGCTCGTCTCACCGCCGAGGAAGCGCGCTACGTTCTCGGCGATTCACGCTGCACCACCGTGATCTTCGGAGATCAGCAGGCCGACGTCGCGCAGGAACTGGCGCAGTCGGAGTCCCCGGTCACCACCTGGATCGGGCTGACCGACTCGTGGTCCGCCCACACCTACGAGAGTGTGCGCGCCGGGCAGCCAGACACCCGCATCGACGAGCAGGTGGGTCTCGACGACCTGTCGGTGCTCATGTACTCGTCGGGCACCACCGGCGCACCGAAGGGCGTCATGCTCAGCCACGGAAACATGCTGTGGAACGCCATGAACCAGCTTCTCGCCCAGGACATGACGTCCAAGGAACGCACGCTGTCGGTGGCGCCGCTGTTCCACATCGGCGGTATCGGCGGAGCCGTCACACCGACCCTGCTGTCCGGGGGCACCGTCGTGCTGCTGCGCAAGTTCGACGCCGGCGCCGTCCTCGACACGATCGAGAAGGAACGCATCACCACGTTCTTCGCGGTCCCCACGATGATCCAGGAACTCTGGCACCACCCCCGGTTCGCGGGCGCCGACCTGTCCAGCCTGCGGGCCATCTGCGTCGCCGGGGCTCCCCTGCCCGAAGCGCTGATCTCGCCGTGGCAGGAACGCGGCGTCGCGATCGCGCAGGCGTACGGTCTGACGGAAACCGCGCCGTCGGTGACCATGCTGTCGGGGGACGACGTCCGCGCGAAGGTCGGATCGGCAGGCAAGCGAACGTTCTTCACCGACGTCGACGTCGTCCGCCCCGACGGGTCGAGCGCCGAACCGAACGAGATCGGTGAGATCGTCGCGAAGGGGCCGAACGTGATGCTCGGCTACCTGAATCAGCCCGAGGCGACCGACCGCACCATCGTGAACGGCTGGCTGCACACCGGCGACGCCGGCTACTTCGACGACGACGGCTTCCTCTTCATCTGCGACCGCTACAAGGACATGTACATCTCGGGCGGCGAGAACGTCTACCCCGCCGAGGTCGAGGCGGCGCTGCTGAAGCTGGACGGCGTCCGGGAGGCGGCGGTGATCGGCGTCCCGCACGAGAAGTGGGGCGAGACCGGCATGGCCTTCGTCGTCGCCGCCGACGGCACCGCCCTCGACGAGGACACGGTGCGCGCCCTGCTGCGAGAAAAGCTCGCGGGGTTCAAGATTCCCACGTTCATCCGGATCGCGGAGGGACTCCCCCGCACCGCGACGGGCAAGATCCGCAAACCCGACCTGCGAACCTCCGCCCGTGAGTACTTGTTAACGTCCCGCGGTTGACAAGTACTCACGGGCGGTAGCATTTCAGGGTGAAGCACATCGGGATCGTGTTGTTCGACGGCGTCGAGGAATTGGACGCCGTCGGACCGTGGGAGGTGCTGTCCGCGTGGACGCGGATGTACCCGGACGACGGCTACGCGGTGTTCTGCCTGTCCGCATCGGGTGGGAGTGTGCAGTGCGCCAAGGGGCTCGTCCTGGGCGCGCATCATTCCTACGCCGACGCCCCGCCGCTCGACGTCCTGATCCACCCGGGCGGCCAGGGCACGCGTCCGCAGCTGCTCGACGACGCCCATCTCGGCTGGGTCCGCAGGCTGCGCGCCGAGGTTCCGTTGATGGCCAGCGTGTGCACGGGTTCCCTGGTCTACGCGAAAGCCGGCCTGCTGAACGGCAGGCCGGCGACGACGCATTGGGCGTCACTGGGTTTGCTGGCGGAGATCGACCCGAGCATCGTCGTGCGGCCGGACGACCGGTTCGTCGACGACGGCGACGTGATCACCTCGGCCGGTGTGTCCGCGGGCATCGACATGGCTTTGCACCTCGTCGCCCGCTTCGCCGGAGCGGAGCGGGCGCGCGAGGTGCGTCGCTACATCCAGTATGAGCCGTGAGTACTTGTCAACGTCCCGCGGTTGACAAGTACTCACGGGTGCGTCAGCGCACGACCGGCAGCGACACCCTGCTGGGGTACCGTGCCCCGGTGTGCACGCGCTGGTGGGCGACCACGAATTCCGCTGATTCGTAGGCGGATTCGCCGGTGTTGAGGTTGCGGTCCCACCGCGGATGGTTGCTGGACGTCACCTGGACGCGGATCCGCTCACCGGGCTGGAACGTGACGGCCGTGGACCACAGGTCGATCGCGTACTCGTACACCTCCCCGGGCTCGAGCAGGCTCTGCTCGGCGGACGTGTACGCCCCAGGGGTTCGGTAGGAGTCGCGGTAGCGGGCCCGCACGATGCCGTCGGTGAGGGTGATCGACGTCCCGTCCGTCGTGACGCGGCACAGCCTGACGACG
Source organism: Rhodococcus koreensis (assembly GCF_017068375.1). Lineage (NCBI taxonomy): Bacteria > Bacillati > Actinomycetota > Actinomycetes > Mycobacteriales > Nocardiaceae > Rhodococcus > Rhodococcus koreensis. Next base: position 6,192,409 of record NZ_CP070609.1, on the reverse strand, counting down.
AAGTCGGTGTCGACGGCACTCGACGACGCGAACAGTGTCGCGGACACCCGGCCGATCACGGTCAACGGCTCGGTGAGGACCTCGCCGGTGAACACGAGGACGTCGTCGCGGGATTCGACCCGGCTCTGTTCCAGTGCGCCGGGTGCGAACGTTCCCGGCATCATCGTCGCCCCACCGACCGTCGGTACCGGATCCGCCGGGTCGTAGTCGTAGTCGACGCGACCTTCCATCTGCTCTGCTTCCGCGGCGAGGGTTCCACCGGGAGCGAGGAACAGGTCCGCGGTGCGGGTGGGCTCCGGGAAGCGGTCGTACGTCCGCCACCGGTTCTCCCCCATCACGAATATCCGGACCCGCGGCAGGTCGGGTTCCTCGTCGCCAAGCACCGCCGCGTACCACTGCGCGTGCACCGACGACAGGTCCTGACCCGAGTCGAGCACCGCCTGGTTGGCAGGACTGCCGAACACCACCGACCCACCCAGCCCGGAGAAGTTGGTGTGACTCCACGGACCCAGAATCAGGTACGGCGCGGGAGCCGCACCGGAATCGCTGTGGGCGAGTTGGCCGAAGTACTGGTCGAGGGTGCTGTTGACGAAGATGTCGTACCAGCCGCCGATGTGCAGCGTGGGGAGGTCGACGGCCCGGTCGCCGGCGCTGTCCCACAGGTCGCGGCTGGGGTGGTCGATCGGGAATCCGAGCGATTCGACGATCGGCGACGCGAAGAACGCGGGGGCATCGGCAGCCAGGTCGCGCAGGGGCAGGGCGTCGAAGTACGCGTCCTCGGACATCGCCCGATCGATCCGCGCCCACGACGCCCATTCGCGTTCTGCGCGTGCCGGATCCGTGCGGGACAGTTTCGCGATCTCGGCCGGCCCTGCCGACAGGTGCCCCCATCCGAGCCGGGCGCCGAATTCGACCGCGCCCCCGCGCACGAGCCCGCCGGACCGCGCGTTGCCGCCTGCCGAGATTCCCGGGGCGATGCCGCGCAGGGCGGGTGGCTTCTCCTGGCCTGCGCGCCACTGCGTTTCGGCGAAGTACGACCTTCCCCACATGCCGACGGCTCCGGTCGAGTACGGCAGTTCGGCGGCCCACTGCACGGTGTCGTAGCCGTCCGGGCCTTCGTTCTCGGACGGCACGAACTCACCGTCGGAGCCGAACCGGCCGCGGACGTCCTGCATGATCACCACGAATCCGCCGGCCGCGACCGTGGTGGGGTTGAGGTAGCCGGAGTTGACGGACAGGTCGCGGCCGTACGGGGTGCGGGTGAGCAGCACCGGGAAGCTGCCGCTGGTATTCGGGCGGTAGACGGTCGAGCGCAGGACGACGCCGTCCCGCATCGTCGCCTCGACATCGTTCTCGATCAGTACATCGTGTTTCACAGGTTCGGTCGCTTTCGACGGGAGGTGGGTCATTTGCCGAGGTCGGTGGTGCTGGTCCGGTAGGTTTCGCGGACCGTGAGGGTGGTGAGCGCGCTGACCAGGCAGCAGCCCGCGGTGAACGCGGCCACCGGTATCCAGCCGTCCGGTCCTGGCCGGACGAGGGTCGCGGCGATGGTGGGGGCGAATCCGGTGGCCACCAGGGCCAGCTGTCCGGAGATCGCCATGCCCGAGTACCGGATGCGCGTCTCGAACATCTCGGCGTACAGGGCGGGGCCGATGGCATTGACGAGCGAGTAGCCGACCACCATCACGATGCACGCGGTGATCAGGATCAGGACGGTCGAACGCTGGCTGATCGCCCAGAAGAACCCGGAGATGGAGACTGCGCAGACGAGGTTGCCGGTGATGAAGACCGGTTTGCGTCCGATCCGGTCGGCGAGGATCCCGGCGGCGGGTTGCGCGACGAGGGCGAGCGCGGCGGTGAGGACGGTGGCTCCCACCATGACGGTCCGGGACACACCGGCCTCGTGGGTGCCCCACGCGAGGGCGAAGGCGCTGAAGATGGTGGACACCACCGCGAACAGTCCGCAGCCCACGACCCGCAGCACGCTCGGCCAGTGGTCGCGGAAGATCACCTTCGCCGGCATCTCCGTCGGCCCGTCGGTGGACACGGCCTCCTCGAACACCTCGCTCTCGGGCAGCATCCGGCGGATCACGAGGCCGGCGAGTGCGACGAACATGCTGAGCAGGAACGGGATACGCCATCCCCAGTCGAGGAAGGCGTCCTCGGGCAGTCCGGAGAACACGAGGACCACCAGCGATGCCAGCAGCATGCCGGCGGCCGCACCGGTGTTCACCCAGCTCGCCGCGAGCGCGCGGCGGCCTGCGGGTGCGTGTTCGAGGGCCAGGGACGCCGCTCCCGCCGACTCGCCGGCCGCCGACGCGCCCTGGACGGCCCGGAGCAGGACCAGCAGGATCGGCGCCGCGACGCCGATCGCCCCGTAGGTGGGTAGGCAACCGATGAGGGACGTGGCCACGCCCATCATCACGAGCGTCACCACCAGCATCCGCTTGCGTCCGAGCGTGTCCCCGAAGTGCCCGAAGACGAGGGCCGCGAGCGGCCGGACGACGTACCCGATCCCGATGGTCGCCATCGACACGATGGTCCCCCAGAACGAACCGAGATCCGGGAAGAACAGGGTGTTGAACGCGAGCGCGGAGAAGGAGGCGTAGATGAAGAAGTCGTAGTACTCGAGTGTGCTGCCCACGAAGGAGGCCAGGGCGGCCCGGCGCGCGTGGGGCGACCGGGCGCTCGTGTCGGCGCGTGCGACGCGGCCGTCGAATGTGGAAGTCATGTGGTTCCTACCTGAAAGTGAAGGGCTTCCGGGAGTTCGGAGAGGCCTCGAGGTGGGGGCGACACCGGGGATCGGAAGTTGTCCAGGTCACATCCGTTGCCGCCGAGGGAGACTCTGCCAAAGAAACCGATCACCGTCCAAGAGCAGTATCGGCAGTGATTGATAACCGATCTTTATTACTCGTCGGAGACGGCGCCCGGCGTCGGCAGCACCTCGGCGGCGAGGTCGAGAACCGTCTGCACGACGGGCGACACGGGACGGTCCGACCAGGCCAGCGCCGCCCGGACTTCGAATCGACCGGCGTCGAGGGGGATCAGCACCACCCGGTTGGGATACGTCTGCACGTCACCGGGCACGAGCGCGACGCCGACCCCCGCCGCGACGAGGGCGGTCAGGACGATGCCGTCGGTGGTCTCCTGCACGATGTTCGGGGTGAACCCGGCATCCCGGCACGCGGCGAGCAGATCCCGGCGGAGCGTGGATCCGGTGGCGGCGGGATTCGCGACGAACGCCTCCTCGCGCAGTTCCGCGAGATCGATCGACTCCCGTTCGGCGAGTGGGTGATCGCTCGGGAGCAGCGCACTGAGGTACTCCACCGAGATCTGCCGCGTGAGCACGTGGGGGTGCGAGACCGCGTCCGACACGATCCCGAGGTCCAGTTGCCCCTCCCAGATCTCGTCGAGGATCTGCCCGCTCACCGTCGCCCCCTCGAGGACGAGGTCGATCAGGGGATACCGTCGGCGCACCGACCTTGCCAGAGAGGACAATTCGGTCTGCCCATAGGCCCCGCTGAAGCCGACCCGGACGCGGCCCTCGACCTTCGGATCCGCGATCACCGCGGCATCGACGGCGCGGTCGATGCCGGCGAGGGCGTCCTTGCACGGTTGCAGGAATCGCTCGCCCGCCGCGGTGAGCCGGACCGAGCGCGTGGTGCGGTCGAACAGTTTCACACCGAGACGCTTCTCGAGTTGCTGCACCTGCTGGCTCACCGCCGGTTGCGCAATGTGCAGCACCTCGGCGGCCCGGCCGTAGTTGAGTTCCTCGGCGACCGCCACGAACGACTTCATCCAGCGGATTTCCACGGCAGGTCAGTCCACCACGAACACCGTGAGACGGACCTCGCCGGGCAGTCGTTCGCCGGTGCCGACGAGGATCCGCGAGCGCAGCCACGACCACCGGCCCTCGGCGGCGGCGAGCCGCGGCGTGCAGCGGAAGTAGACACGCTCGGGCGGCACGGGCTCACCCGCGACCAGCCGGGCGATGTCTTCCGGGGTGCCCGAGCGAAGGCCGAAGTTGGTGACGTAGATCCGGTCGCCGTCGTCGGTCTCGATCGCGTACTTGGCCTCGAGTTCGGTGAGCGTGGGCGAGCTGAGCACCTGGAAGTCCGCCCCGACCGGCAACACGGTGCCGCGGAGTTCGGGGCCCTCGACGCGTCCCCCGACTATGGGGATGATGCGGCGGGTGCCTTCGGGTGTGGATCCGATCTCCACCGGATCGGCGACCTGCACGACAAACGTGGCGAGGAACGACAGGCCGGGCGGGGCCGGGGCGAGCAGGTCGGTCATCGTGCCCTACTCGGGATGTGCGGGAAAGGCGATGCTCTGCAATGTATCCCGCATCTGATTCACGACCGATTCGGGGATGCCCTCGAAATAGCGTCCGTGGGCGGCGTCGACGCGGGCCTTGGCATCGTCGCGGAGCCGCCTGCCCTCGTCGGTCGCGGCGATCAGTTTGTTGCGGCGGTCGGAGGGGTCGAGGGTGCGCACGACGAGTCCGCGTTCCTCGAGTTCGTCGACGAGCCCCACGATCTGGCTGGGGTCGAGGCCCATGGTGGCGGCCACTCCGCGCTGGTTGACGCCCTCGGCCTGCTCACACGCGAGCACCAGGACCGAATAGGACCGCACCCGCAGCCCCGTGGGAACGAGAGCCTTGTTCACCGAGCCCAGCACCATTCCGCCGACGCGCGAGAGCAGGAACCCGATGTCGTCCGATAACGCCTGCGCCTCTGCCATGCGACGACCCCCTTCCGATGAGTGTCGCTAGAGTAGCAGATCTTAATGATTGACTTTCTCAATCATCAATGATTACGTGTGATTCAGCGAACACGACCTTAGGAGAATCACGACATGGACCTCACCGACAAAGTCGCCGTCGTCACCGGCAGCGGACAGGGCCTCGGACTGGCCTACGCCAAGGACCTGGCACGCCACGGCGCCGCGGTCGTGATCAACGACGTCAACCAGGCCACCGCCGACGCCGCCGTCGCCGAGATCACCGCCGCGGGCGGGCGGGCCGTCGCCGTCGTCGCCCCGGTCGGCAGCACCGAGACCGCCCGGGCCCTCGTCACGGGCGCGGTCGACGCGTTCGGCCGCCTCGACGTCATGGTCACCAACGCCGGCATCCTCCGCGACAAGGTGCTGTGGAAGATGACCGACGACGACTTCGACGCCGTGGTGGGCGTGCACCTGCGCGGCACCTTCACGTGCGTCCGCGAGGCCGTCCTGAAGTTCCGCGAACAGTGCGACGGTGGTCGCATCATCTGCATCGGCTCCCCCGCCGGCCAGCGCGGCAACTTCGGGCAGACCAACTACTCCGGCGCCAAATCCGGCATCGTCGGCATGGTCCGCACGTGGGCGCTCGAACTGCAGCGCGCCGGCATCACCGCCAACGCCGTCTGCCCGGTCGCCGCGACCGCGATGACCGAGACCGTCCCGTTCCTCGCGCCCTACATCGAGGGCATGAAGAACGGTGAGCCGCTGCCCGACATCATCCGCCGCGAGGTGGGCATGGGCAGCCCCGACGACGCCGCGGGCATCATCTCGTTCCTCGCGTCCGACGCGGCAGCCGAGATCACCGGACAGGCGTTCGCCGTCGGTGGCGACCGCCTCGCACTGTGGTCGCACCCCGAACTCACCGCGGTCGAGTACCACGACGGTGGCTGGTCGGCCGACGACATCGCCGCACAGTGGACGGCCACGTTCGGCGAGTCCGTGCAGTCCGTCGGCGAGGAATTCCCCGAGGAGTTGATGGCCAAGTGAGCCGCTACGAGTACGGCATCGACTTCGACACGATCGACGCCATCGACATCCACACCCACGTCGAGATCGACGGCTGCGGACACCGGTCCCTCGACGACGAACTGATGGCCGCGTCCGAGAAATACTTCAAGTCCGGCGAGGAACGCACCCCGTCCATCGACGCGATCGCCGACCACTACCGGGCCCGCAACATGGCGGCGGTCGTGTTCACCGTCGACGCGGCTTCCGCCAGCGGACACGCCGCGAACTCCGTCGAGGAGATCGCCGAGGGCGCCGCCCGCCACAACGACGTCCTCATCCCGTTCGGCTCCGTCGACCCCTGGCAAGGCAAGGCCGCCGTCCGCCGCGTCCACCGCCTCGTCGACGACTTCGGCGTCAAGGGCTTCAAATTCCACCCCAGCATGCAGGGATTCGAGCCGAACGACCGCCGGTTCTACCCGCTCTACGACGCCATCACCGAGGCCGGGGTCCCCGCCCTGTTCCACACCGGCCAGACCGGCATCGGCGCCGGACTGCCCGGCGGCCACGGCATCAAACTGCGCTACTCCGACCCGATGCTCCTCGACGACGTCGCCGCCGACTTCCCCGACCTCACCGTGATCATGGCCCACCCGTCGGTGCCGTGGGTCGACGCGCAGATCTCCATCGCCACCCACAAGGCCAACGTCTTCATCGACCTGTCCGGATGGTCGCCGAAATACTTCCCGCCGCAGCTGGTCAAGGCCGCCAACAGCATGCTCCGCGGCAAGGTGCTGTTCGGGTCCGACTTCCCCGTCATCCAGGTCGACCGCTGGATCAAGGACTTCGAGAACCTCGACATCAAACCGGAGGTCGCACCGCTGATCTTCAAGCAGAACGCCCTGCGTGTTCTCGGTATCAAAGACTAGGAGCCCTGACATGAGCACCACCGCCGCCACCACCACCCGGGTCGCCACCCTCGCAGACCTCGCCGCACTCGAGGGCACGTCGCTGGGCACCAGCTCGTGGATCGACATCCCGCAGCAGCGAATCGACACGTTCGCCGACGCCACCGACGACCACCAGTGGATCCACGTCGACCCCGAACGCGCCCGGGCCGAGAGCCCGTTCGGCGGACCCATCGCCCACGGGTACCTCACGTTGTCGCTGATCATCCCCATGTGGGACGAGATCCTGACCGTCGACAGCGTCACCATGGCCGTCAACTACGGGCTGAACAAGGTCCGGTTCACCAACCCCGTGCCCGCCGAGGGACGCGTCCGGCTCAGCGCGGCGCTGCAGTCCCTCGAGGAACTGCCCAAGGGCGGCGTCCAGGTGACGGTCGCGGGGCAGATCGAACTCGAGGGCAGCGAGCGTCCCGCGGTAGTCGTCGAGGCCGTGTACCGCTTCTTCGAGTAGACCACCTGTGAGTACTTATTAACCGCCCGCGGTTAATAAGTACTCACAGGCGCCGAAGGCGCACCACCACTACTCGGGCGCCTGGTCGTCGGGCTCGACCTGCTCCGCCTGCTCGCGCTCGGACGCGTTGCCCGCGATTCCCTTCGCCTCGCGTTCGGCCGCGAGCCGGTCTTCCATGTCGTCGACGAGGTCTGCGATCCGCTGGTGTTCGGGGAGCTGATCGTGTCGATCCGGATTCGCCTTCATCACGCTCCTTCCGCCGGGTGCGACGTGCCGGAATCCTGCGACTCCTGGACGCACAATTCGAACTGTACGCCGCGGGCCCGGCAGAAGCGGGCATTCGTGGTGGTACAAACTGGACGGCCGTCTTTCACACTTTCCGGCCGTCGGCGAAACCCGTTGCCGAACAGCACCTTACGGAGCGTCGATCCTCCAATACCGCACTGCGCAACATCATTTCGGGATCGACTCGGGCACCTCCACCGCGACGAGCAGGCGATGAATTCGATGCACAATCGACACCGTCTCGCGAGTACCCGCAGCCGGCACCTCGTACTCTGGACCGGGTACCACCCGAAGGAGGACCGATATGCCAGCAGTCACCACACCTCACGTCTACGTTCATCGCGCCGGCGATCGGCTGAAAACCAAGATTTCCTGGTTGGATTCGAAGCACTCGTTCTCCTTCGGCCAGCACTACGACCCCGACAACACGCACCACGGACTGCTCCTCGTCAACAACGACGACACGGTGCTCCCCGGTCAGGGATTCGACACCCATCCACACAAGGACATGGAGATCGTCACCTGGGTGCTGCGCGGCTCGCTCGTCCACCAGGACTCGATCGGCCACTCCGGCATCATCTATCCCGGCCTTGCGCAACGCATGAGCGCAGGCAAGGGCATCATGCATTCCGAGAAGAACGACAGCTGGCGCCTCGCCGGCGAGCAGCACCACGAGCCGGTGCATTTCGTCCAGATGTGGGTGGTACCCGACGAACCCGGGCTCGCCCCGAGTTACGAGCAACTCGAGATCGAGGACGAAATCCTCAAAGGCGGGCTGGTGCCCGTTGCGTCCGGAATGCCGGAATACAAGGACAATTCGGCGATCCGGATCAACAACAAGCACGCGGCGCTGCACGTCGCGCGACTCTTCCCCGGCGCACCGGTGACCCTTCCCGAAGCGCCGTTCCTGCACGTGTTCGTCGCCCGGGGCACCGCGGAGATGGAGGGTGTCGGCACCCTGTACGAGGGCGACGCCGTCCGGTTGAGCGCCTCCGGTGGCCAGCAGATCTCCTCACACTCCGGCGCCGAGGTGCTCGTCTGGGAGATGCACGCCCGCCTCGGCGGCTGAGTTCCCAGCAAGTTCACAGCCGGGCGGAACGCCACGCGCAGGTTCGTGCGCCACGATCGAGGCACAGCCCGATCATGGAGAGGTACCCACAGTGAACAAGGACGTCGAGAAGAGCCGACTGCGCATCAGCCGCCGCCGCGCATTTGCGGTCGGGGGGACAGTGAGTCTGGGTGGGCTCATCGCCGCCTGCACCGGGAACGGGAGCAGCGGCACGTCGGCGTCGGCCACGCCGACCACGGCCGCGTCGAGTGCGACGACGACGAGCGGCGACGCGGTGACGGCCCTGCTCGACCAGGCGCCGCAGTGCGTGATGGCCGTCGAGGAGACGCAGGGACCGTACTGGTTCGACGTCGACTCCATCCGCAGCGACATCCGCGAAGACCGGCCGGGGACGAACCTGCAGCTCGCACTGCGGGTGCAGGACCTGACGAACTGTTCCGCGGACGGCTCCGCCGCGGTGGTGAGCAACGCCGTCGTGGAGATCTGGCACTGCGACGCGGGCGGCGTGTACTCCGGCTTCGAGTCGGGTTCGAAGGCCGCGGACCTCGGCGGCAACGGCGCGCCCGCCGGAGCACCGCCGGCAGGCGGGCCCGGCGACGGCGGCCAGCCCCCGGCCGGAGGTCCCGATGGACCCGGCGGCCCCGGCGGCGACATGTCCGGCGGTTCGGGTGAGACGTCCGACGGGTCCTACAGCGTCGGCGACAGCGAGGCCACCACCACGGACGACGGCACCTACCTGCGCGGCGCTCAGACGACGGACGCGAACGGCATCGCCCAGTTCACGACAATCTTCCCCGGCTGGTACACCGGCCGGACCACGCACATCCACCTCAAGGTGCACATCGACAAGAAGACGGTGCTCACCACCCAGCTGTACTTCGACGAGGCCCTGCTCGACGAGGTGTACGCGACGGCGCCGTACTCCGACCACACCGGACGGGAGAACAACGTGACCAACGCCACGGACGGCATCTACGACGACGCAGGCCTGCTGACGGTCGCCACGCAGTCGGACGGCTACCTCGCGGCGATCAACCTCGGCATCGACGTCTGACCGCTCCCCGGTCCTTTGTTTCGCCCTGAGCGCAGTGGTGGACCTGTCGGCGCGGAACGGTGTAAGGATGGAACGCATGACCACGGCTCAGCGCTCCGGCATCGACCTCACCCACCTCGACAGTGACACCCGCGCCCAGGACGACCTGTTCGTCCACGTGAACGGCAAGTGGATCGACGACTACGAGATTCCCGCGGATCGGGCGATCGACGGCGCGTTCCGCACGCTGTACGACAAGGCCGAGGTCGACGTCCAGAACATCATCGAGGAGGCGGCGGCCTCCGGCGCGGCCCCGGGGACCGACGCGCAGCGCATCGGCGATCTGTACGGCAGCTTCATGGACGCGGACGTCGTCGAGGCCGCGGGGCTCGCCCCGATCGCCGGCGAGCTCGCCGACGTGGCCTCGGCCGCCGACCTCTCCGCGCTCGCCGTCGTCATCGGCCGCCTGCAGCGCACGGGGGTCGGCGGCGCCGTCGGTCACTACGTCGACACGGACGCCAAGAACTCCGCGCGCTACCTCGTCCACTTCAGTCAGTCGGGCATCGGCCTGCCCGACGAGTCGTATTACCGCCAGGACGAGCACGCGGAGATTCGCGCGGCGTACGTGAAGCACATCGCGAAGATGTTCGCCCTCGCCCGTGTCGACTACGACGCGCAGCGCGTGTTCGACCTGGAAACCAAGATCGCGGCAGGTCATTGGGACGTCGTGAAGCGTCGCGACGCCGAACTGAGCTACAACCTGCTCACCCTCGACCAGCTGCCCGCCGGGTTGGACTGGTCTTCGTGGATCGGCGCGCTCGGCGGTACGTCCAAGCAGTTCGCCGAGATCGTGGTCCGCCAGCCCGACTACCTCACCACCCTGACCGGGCTGTGGACGTCCGAGGACCTCGACGACTGGAAGGCGTGGGCGACGTGGAACGTCATCCGCTCCCGCGCCCCGTACCTCACGCAGGCGCTGGTCGAGGAGAATTTCGCGTTCTACGGAAAGACGCTGACCGGTGCCGAGGAGATTCGTGAGCGCTGGAAGCGCGGCGTGTCCCTGGTCCAGGATCTGCTGGGCGAGGCCGTCGGCAAGCTGTACGTCGAGCGGCACTTCCCGGCGGACGCGAAGGCCCGCATGCAGGAACTCGTCGCGAATCTGCAGGAGGCGTACCGGCGCAACATCTCCGACCTGGACTGGATGAGCCCGGAGACCCGGCAGGCGGCGCTCCGCAAGCTGGAGAAGTTCACGCCGAAGATCGGGTACCCCGACAAGTGGCGCGACTACTCGGCCGTCACCATCTCCCGCGACGACCTGGTCGGCAACTACCGCAGCGGCTTTGCGGCGGAGTACGACCGCGATCTCGCGAAACTCGGCGGCCCGGTCGACCGCGACGAGTGGTTCATGACACCGCAGACGGTCAACGCCTACTACAACCCGGGCATGAACGAAATCGTCTTTCCCGCAGCCATTCTGCAGCCGCCGTTCTTCGACGCCGCAGCCGACGACGCCGCCAACTACGGTGGGATCGGCGCCGTCATCGGTCACGAGATCGGCCACGGCTTCGACGATCAGGGCGCCAAGTACGACGGCGACGGCAACATGATCGACTGGTGGACCGACGACGACCGGACCGAGTTCGGCAAGCGCACGAAGGCGCTGATCGAGCAGTACAACGCGTTCGAGCCGAAGGCGCTGCCCGGGCACACGGTGAACGGTGAGTTCACGATCGGGGAGAACATCGGCGACCTCGGTGGCCTGTCCATCGCCATCGCCGCGTACCGGATCGCGACGGACGGGTCCGAGCCGGAGGTCCTCGACGGCCTGACCGGGATCCAGCGGGTGTTCTTCGGCTGGGCGCAGGTGTGGCGCACCAAGGCCCGGGACGCGGAGGCGCTCCGCCGGCTCGCCGTCGACCCGCACTCGCCGCCGGAGTTCCGCTGCAACGGCGTGATCCGCAACCTGGACACGTTCCACGACGCGTTCGACGTCCAGCCCGGTGACGCCCTGTATCTGGATCCGGAGGAGCGCGTCAAGATCTGGTAGCGCGGCTACCGCAGACGGTCGCCCGTCGCCGCGGAGAAGAAGTACACCTCGCCGGGCTTCGGCTGCAGGTGCAACCTCTCCCCCGCGGCGACGGTGCGGGTGCGGTCGACCCGCACCACCACCTTCCCGGACGTGCCGGACGCGTACACGAACGACTCGGCGCCGAGTTCCTCGAGCAGGTCGGTCTCCACGGTGTACGAGTCCTTGCGCCACGACCCGACCAGCGTCCACGACTCCGGGCGCACTCCGACGATCACGGAGCCGTCCCCGATCGCCGAGTGCGGCACGGGAATACGCAGGTCGCCCAGTTCGGCGACGCCGTCCCGGATCGGGGTGTCCATGAGGTTCATGCCCGGGGAGCCGATGAACCCGGCGACGAACGTGTTGACCGGGTTGTCGTACAGATCGCGTGGCCGGGCGACCTGCTGGAGGCGGCCGGCCTGCATGACCGCCACCCGGTCGCCCATCGTCATGGCCTCCACCTGGTCGTGGGTGACGTACACGGTGGTCGTGCCGAGCCTGCGCTGCAGCCCCGCGATCTGCGAGCGGGTACTCACCCGCAGCGTGGCGTCGAGGTTGCTCAGCGGTTCGTCCATGCAGAACACCTTGGGGTGCCGCACGATGGCGCGGCCCATCGCGACCCGTTGACGTTGCCCGCCGGACAGTTTCGCCGGTTTGCGACCGAGCAGCGGTTCGAGTTCGAGCATCCGCGCCGCTTCCAGCACCCGCGCGGTGCGTTCCACCTTTCCGACGCCGGCGTTGCGGAGCGCGAACCCCATGTTGTCGGCGACGGTCATGTTCGGGTACAGCGCGTAACTCTGGAACACCATGGCTACGTCCCGCGCCCGCGGCGGCAGCGCGGTGACGTCGGCGCCGCCGATCTCGATGCGGCCGGCCTCGACGGCCTCGAGGCCGGCCAGCATCCGCAGGCTCGTCGACTTACCGCACCCGGACGGACCCACGAGAACGAGGAACTCGCCGTCCGCGATGTCGAGGTCCAGCCGATCGACCGCGGGTCGGTCGGCTCCGGAATAGCGGTGGGTGACACCCGCGAACTGCACGTTGGCCATGGATGTTCCTTCTCCTCCTACTGGGGCAGTTTGGGGGTGATCTGGCGGTCGACGATCTGCTGGAGTTGCTCCCCGACACCGGCGAAGGTCGTCGCCACGTCCGCGTTCTGCAGCGCGATCTGTTCGAGTCCGGTGCCGATGATCTGATCGCCGCCGGGCACGAACACCCGGGCGTAGTCCTGCGACCGGGTCTTCGCGAGCTGGTCGACGGCGGTGCGCGCGTTGGGGTTCGCGTCCAGGTACGCCTTCATGGCCGGGTCCTCGACCGCGGATTTGCGGACGGGCATGTACCCGACGTTCTGCGAGAAGTACGCGGTGTTCTCGCCGTTGGTCACGAAGTCGATGAACGTGAGCGCATTCTTCTTCCGCTCGTCGGAGATTCGCGCCGGAATCGCGAGACCCGCGCCGCCGGTCGGGCAGCCCGGCGCGCCCGACGCGGGGAGGAAGGCGGTGCCGAAGTCGAATGCGGCCGACTTGGTGATCCCCGACAGGTCACCGGTCGAGGCGATCGTCGATGCGAGGATGCCCGCCCCGAACTCGTTGGCGATGTCGCTCGACACCGCCGCGTATTTCTTCGTGTGGATCATGTCCTTCAGGAAGGTCCCCGCGGCGAGGGTCTTCTCGTCGCCGAACTTCAGGTCCCACTGGTCCGAGTACGCCCCGCCGAACGTCCAGACCGGTCCCTCGAACGTCCAGCCGAGGTAGTTCTTGGCGTCGCCCCAGCCGTGGGCCAGCTTGCCGCCGCCGATCACCCGCTGCAGTTCGGGACCCCACTCGTCGAACTCCTGCCAGGTGGCGGGACCGCGGTCGGGCAGGCCTGCCTGCGCCCAGACCTGCTTGTTGTAGTAGAACAGCGGCGTCGACCGCGCGTACGGGAGGGCGTAGTGCTTCCCCTGGAACAGGTAGTCGGCGAGCAGCGAGTCGACGTAGTCGGAGGTGTCGACCCCCACGTCACCGAACAGCCCGTCGAGCGGTTCGACGGCACCGGTCAGGGCGTAGTTGAACCACCACACGTCCGACAACACCACGACGTCGGGCAGTGCGCCGCCCGACAGTGCCGCGTTGAACTTCTGCGACACCTCCTCGTAGTTCTTCCCGGCGTCCACGAGATCGACGGTGAGGCCGGGGTGTGTCGCCTGGAAACGGTTGATCAGTTCACGTTCGACGTCCTGGGACTTGCCCGGGTGGTTGGACCAGAACGTGATGGTGTTCGGGTCCCCCGCCGCCCCGGACGCCGCCGACGAGCCCGAACCCGAGCCCGCGCAGGCCGTGAGCGCGGCACCGGCGGCCACCGTGCCCGCGAGCCCGAGGAATCCCCGGCGATTCATCCGATTCATGTCTCTCCTCGTGTCCGCTATCCCTTGACCGCACCCGACGTGAGGCCCTTGATCATGTGCCGTTGCAGCACAAGGAAAACCGCGAGGATCGGTAGCATCGTGAGCACCGTCCCCGCCATGACCGGACCCCAGTCGGTGAGCCCGTCGTTGTTCTGCAGCTGGGTCAGCCCGATCGGCAGCGGCGCGACGGACGCGTCGTCGGCCATCAGGAACGGCCACAGGTATTCGTTCCATTCGGTGACGACGGTGATGATCGCGAACGCCACCATGGTGGGGCCGGACACCGGCAGGACCACCCGCCACAGCAACCGGGCATGGCCGGCGCCGTCCATCCGGGCGGCCTCGATGATCTCGGTGGGTATCGACAGGAAGTGGTTGCGCATCAGGAACGTTCCGAACGCAACTCCCGCGAGCGGAACGATGATGCCGTGGAAACTGTTCCGCCAACCCCATTCGGCGACGAGGGCGTAATTCGAGATGACGGTGATCTGGTTGGGCACCATCAACGCGGCGATGATACCGAGGAATACGAAGTTCTTGCCCGGGAACCGCAGGAACACCAGACCGTAGGCGCTGAGGACGCCGAGTGTGAACTTCACGGCGGACAGCACTCCGGTGATGATCACCGAGTTGCGCAGGAACGTCCAGAACGGCACCGACGTGGTGGCCTCCGCATAGTTCTCGGGGTGAAAGGTCCCGGGCCACCACGTGACCGGAAGGGTGTAGATGTCGGGGCGATCCTTGAACGACGTCATCACGATCCAGTACAGCGGCAGGGCAACCGTCACCAGCACGGCCACCATCGCGGCGTAGCCCAGCGCCGTCACGAGCGCTTCCCGCCGGCGGTGGTCGCGGGCCGCGTCCGCCGTCGCCGGCACCTCCGTGCTGCGCCGCTCGCGCACGGCTCCCGCGGTCACCGGCCGTCCCCGCGATCCATGATCCGCACCTGGTAGACGGTGATTCCGAGCAGCACCAGGAACATGATCGTGGCGACGGTGGCCCCGTACCCGGCCCGGAAGTTGCGGAACGACTCGTTGTAGACCTGGTAGACCATCGTGGTGGTGCCGGTGCCGAGCGGACCGCCCCTGGTCATCACGTTGATGATGTCGAACACCTGAAGCGAGCCCAGCATCACCGTGATCGAGAGGAAGTAGGTGGTCGGACGCAACTGCGGGAGAACGACCCGGCGGAACGTCGTCCACCCGCTCGCCCCATCGATCTCCGCGGCCTCCGCCAGTTCGCGTCGCGTACCCTGCAGTGCCGCAAGGTAGATCACGAACGTGTAGCCGAGGTTCTTCCACATGTAGGTGACCGTGACCATGACCAGCGCCCAGTGCGGATCCTGGTAGAAGTCGGGCACGGAGTCGACCCCGACGCGGTGCAGGAGGTCCTGGATCAGCCCGAACCGGGGGTCGAACACGAACTGGAACGCTACCCCGATCGCGGCGCCGGAGATGACGAACGGCGCGAAGATGGCGGATCGAACAAGGTTGCGCCCGTTCAACTTACGGTCCAGCAGCACGGCGAGCGCGAGACCGGCGACCATCGATCCCACCACGGTCGCGGTCGTGAACACGACGGTATTGCCGACGATCTGCCAGGTGTCGGGGCGGCTCCACCACTCGCGGTAGTTGCCCAGGCCGACGAACGTGGCGGCGGGGTCGGCGATGTTCCAGTCGAAGAACGACAGCCGGATGTTGTCGACCAGCGGGCGGTAGGTGAACAGGACGAGCAGAACCAGATTGGGGCCCACCAGCGCCGCGAACAGCGCGTAGTCCCGCCACGGACGCCCGAGGAACCCCTGCTTTCCCGGCGACGGCAGGGTTCGTTCCGGACTCGATCTCACTGCGGCAGTCTGACGACCGATTACGAATAGCCGGTAAATTGCCGTAGCCCGCACATTGAACTGTGCGGGCTACGGGAAGAACTGGTCGGAGCAGGGTCAGCGGTTCCAGTCGCCGAGACCGTCGGAGCCGCTCAGCGTGCCGCCCGCGGTGTTCTGCACGACGACGGCGTCACCCTTCTTCGAGTTCTCGTAGAACCACTTGGCGTCCTCGGTGCTCACGTTGAGGCAGCCGTGGCTGACGTTCGTGTTGCCCTGGGCGTTCACCGACCACGGCGCGGCGTGAACGAAGATGCCGCTGTACGACATGCGGGTGGCGTACTCGACGTACGTGCGGTAGCCCTCGGCGGAGTCGACCGGGACCCCGTACGTGGAGGAGTCCATGTACATGTCACGGAACTTGTCGCCGATGATGTACGTGCCGTTCGGCGTCTCGTGATCGACCTTGCCCATCGACGTCGGCATAGTCTTGACCACCTCGCCGTTGCGGGTGACGGTGATCTGCTTGGTGTTGTCGTCGGCGGTCGCGACGAACGCGTCACCGATGGTGAACGTGGAGTGCGCGTCGCCGGCGTCCACGGTGACCTCGGTGTTCGCGGGCCAGAACTCGGTGGGCTTCCAGCGCACCTGGCTGTCGTTGATCCAGTAGAAGCCGCCCTCGACCGGCTGGCTGGTGGTGACCTTGATGGCCTTCTCGGCGGCGGCGCGGTCGCCGATGGCCTCGTTGAAGCGGATGATCACCGGTTGCGCGACGCCCACGACCTCGCCCGCACCCGGGTTGAGGGACGGGGCCGAGAAGTTCGCAGGCGCCGGCGCCGGTTCGGGCAGCGGGAGCTGCGGCGCGCCGGGCAGACCGGGCAGGGTGGGAAGACTCGGAATCTCCGGTCCACCGGGAAAGAGCGGTGCGGCCTGTGCGGCCCCGACCAGCGCAGTTCCGGAGACGACGGCCCCGGTCAGTGCGACAGCGACCCGTGACGACCAGTGCTTGTTCCTGGAAGAACCGATTCCTGACTTGCCCATATGACCACTCTCGTTCGACGACGTGTACACCGCGCGTCCCCGACGGACCTATCAATCGCGCACTGCCATTAACACACATCATCCGGCCGCGAGCAATTTGCCCGCAATCGTTGCCGCTCCGCGGCCTGCGGGCGGTCGGTGTCACCGAGTGGTCAAGAAGCGCTCACGATCAGGTCTCGGCGCGGGCGGCGGCGAGCATGCTCTCGATGGTGATCAACTTGGTGCGCGGCCGGCCGGCCGCCCTGCCCCCGGCACGTTCGGTCTTGTCGATCCGCTGCCAGCCCTGGAAGTCGACCGCGTCGGGCGCGCGCTCGGCGATCAGCCGGTCGAGAGCCTCACGGTCGGCGGGCGCGTCGAGCCGCCCGGCGGAGAAGTCGTCGATCAGCATCCTGACCGTCTCCGCGGAGCAGTACTTGTTGGTGCCGATCACGCCCGTCGGCCCGCGCTTGATCCAGCCGGCCACGTACACGCCGGGGACCGGTGCGCCGGTCTCCGGATCGATCACCCGGCCGTTCTCGTTGGGGATGACGCCGCGCCGGTCGTCGAACGGGATACCGGCCACCGGCTGCCCGCGGTAGCCGATCGAGCGCAGCACCAGGCCGGTGTCCAGCGTCGAGGTGTCGTCGGACGGTTTGGCGCTGAGCCTGCCGGACGCGTCCGCGACCATCTCGTTCTTCGCGATGCGCACCGATTCGACGGCGTCGGTGCCCAGAATTTCCACTGGCGAGGTCAGGAAGCGCAGCACGATCCGCTTCTTGGCCGGGTCGGCGGTGCGCCGGGCGAACTCCTCGACCTGGCGCACCTTGTGGCGCTGCCACGGCTCCGCTTCGTCGCCGTCGACGAATGCGCGGCTCGCCGGGTCGAGCACGGCTTCCTCCGGGTCGACGACGACGTCCACGTTCGGCATGCGCCCGAGCGCCAGGAGTTCGGGGTTGGTGTAGGCGGCCTGGGCGGGGCCCCGGCGGCCGAGGATGACGACCTCACGGATGTTGCTCGCCCGCAGCGCCTCGAGGGCGTGGTCGGCGAGATCCGTCGTGGCCAGGATCTCCGGGTCGGTGACGAGGATGCGGGCCACGTCGAGTGCCACGTTGCCGTTGCCGACGATGACGGCCCGCTCCCCCGACAGGTCGAACGTGCGGTCGGCGTAGTCGGGGTGCCCGTTGTACCAGGCCACGAACTCGGTGGCGGCGTGGCTGCCGGCGAGATTCTCGCCGGGAATGCCCAGTTCGCGGTCGCCTGCCGCACCGACCGCGTAGATGACGGCGTGGTGGTGCGCGAGCAGTTCCTCGTGGGTCACGTCCGTGCCCACGTTCACGTTGAAGTGGCAGTGCACCGTCCGCTTGCCGACGACAGAGCGGAACTGGTCCGTGACGCCCTTGGTGCCCGGATGATCCGGGGCGACGCCTGCGCGCACCAGCCCGTACGGGGTGGGCAGACGGTCGAAGATGTCGATCTCGACGCGGGGCTTCGCGGTCAGTTCCATCGCGGCGTAGCAGGCGGCCGGACCCGACCCGACGACCGCGACGTGGAGCGTGCCGAGGGCTGCGTCGATCTGCGGCAGCTTGAGCGGCTCGGGCCAGTCGGGGCCGATCGGGTGCTTGGTGTAGTACTGCGCGTTGATGTCGAGGTACGGCTCGTCGACCTCGTCGAGGTCGTTCTCCGCGTAGATGGCCTCCACCGGGCACTCCTCGACGCAGGCCCCGCAGTCGATGCAGGTGTCCGGGTCGATGTACAGCATTTCCGTGCTCGCGAACGGCTTCTCGTCCGGTGTGGGATGGATGCAGTTGACCGGACAGACGTCGACGCACGACGCGTCGTTGCAGCACGGCTGCGTGATCACATATGCCACGGTTCTCCCCTACCTGAGTACGCGCAGTCCGAAGTCGAGATATGACCCCAGACTATAACGTGTTCCACTTTTGTGCGAGAACCGTGCGCGAGGTCAGACCGCGTCGCCCGGCTCTACCCGGAATCCGACCTTCACCGTGACCTGGTAGTGCGCGATGGCGCCGTTTTCGACGTGGCCCCTGGTCTCGACGACCTCGAACCACTCGACGTTCCGCACGGTGTCGTTGGTCCGCGCGATCGCGTTCTTGATGGCTTGATCGGTGCTGTCGCTCGACGAACCGACGACCTCGACAACTCGGTACACGTGATCACTCATCGGGATTCCTTTCGTGGGTTACTTGCCGTTCCGGACGATCGCCTGTGCCTCGACACCGAGCCGGGCCAGACGAAGATCACCGAGAGCCGTGAGGGAACTGCCGAGGCGGTTGGTGACGAACCCCAGCGACAGTCCGCTGTCGAGGTCCGCGTAGGCGCCGGACCCGCCGACCCCGTAGTGTCCGATCGCGTTCCGTGGTTGTTCCCGGGACGCGAAGATCGGCCGGTGGTAGCCGAGCGACCACAGCGGCCGGATACCGAGGACGTAGTCGCGGTCGCGGGTCTGCACCTCCGACATCCGCGCGATGGTCGACTTGCGCAGGAACCGGCGTCCGTCCAGCCTGCCCCCGTTCGCGATGGCGCCGTACATCCGCGCGAGCGCCCGCGCACTGAACACACCGTTCCAGCCGGGCATCACCGCGTCGTGCACCGCCGGGTTCCGCACCAGCGCGTCGAATCCCTGCGGCATCGCCGCCTCGGCCAGCCCGCGGGTAGGGCCGACGAGCGAGAGCACATTCGAGGTGAGCTCCCAGTTGAGTCCGGCCGGGTTGATGTGCGGGAACAGCTTCGCGATCCGTGGACGGTGCTGTCCGGGAACCTGATACCAGAAGTCGTCGACACCGAGCGGTCCCGCGATCTCGTCCTGCACGACCTGGACGAACGGTTTTCCGGTGACGCGGGCGATCAGCTCGGCCACCAGCCACCCGTAGGTGACGGCGTGATACCCGGGGCCGCGCAGCCTGCGCGGATCCGCCGGGGCCGCCGCGAGGGCCTCCACGACGGCGTCGTATTCGAGGAGATCGAGCGGGCTCCGCATCAGCCCCCGGACCTTGTGCAGTCCGGCCCGGTGGGTGAGGACGTCGCGGACGGTGATGTCGCCCTTGCCTGCCGCACCGAATTCGGGCCAGTAGCGTGCCACGGGCGCGTCGTAGTCGATCAGCCGGCGTTCGGCGAGCCGGTGGACGACCGTGCTGGCCACGCCTTTTCCGGTCGAGAACGACAGTGCGACGGTGTCGCGGTCCCAGCGGCGGTCGCGGTCTGCCCAGCCCGCCCAGATGTCGAGGACCTTCTCGCCCCGGAAGTACGCGGTGAGTGCCCCGCCGCCGTGCTGAGGTTGCCGGTACATCGCGAAGAACCGGTCGGCGAGCGGCAGGAACCGCGGATCGACGTGCAGTTCCGTCCGTGGCACGGACGCGGGCCGGGATACTCGAACGCTGGTCGTCATCGACCACCTCCGATCTCGCTGCCGTAAGTCCTACGGCAGTGCGTCAGCCCATTGTGACTACCGTCACCATACGACGCGGACCGGGGTGCCGTTCAGGGAAGCCGCCACACAGTTATGCCGTCGCTCAGACATGCTTGACCTGCAAGGAAATTGATGGCCAGCGAGGGACCGGCCGCGCACACCACGCCTTTGGCCGGATCCGCGACGAGCGCCTGCCCACCGGGACCGCTCAGCACCAGCGCCGGGCCGACGCTGTCGACCGTTCCGATTGCGACGCTCTCGGGCCCGACCGCGACCGCCGCGACGACACCGCGGCGTGCCTCTGCCGCGCCGACACCGCCGCCCAGTCCGGCGCCGAGCGCCGCTCCCGCGTGGGCCGCGTCGGCGAAACCGACACCGTCGGTGCCGAAGGCCGCCGAATTGCTGCTGGTGTCGGCATTGGCCCCGCACGCGGTGCGGTCGACGACCGTCGTGTGACCCCTGCCCGGTGGTGACACACAGGAGAGGGAGACGGCCGACGCGGTGGCCGGCGCGATCAGCAGAGTCCCGAATGCCGTCGCGACGACACCGAGGACGATTCCGGCAGTACGAACCGTCTTACGTTCCATGGCGACCTCACATTGTTCCCGACCCGACCGTCCCGAGCCTACGTGAGCGCCGGCTATTTGCGGTCTCGGTCCCGACTCGGTTGTACCCGCTTGGGTTCCCCCGGCATTTTGGGGTAATTGGGTGGGTACGGGAGATCGCCGAGACCGTTCGCGGTGTCCCGTTCCGCCATCTCCAGCAGCACGTCGAGCGATTGCGCCACGTCACCCATGGTCGCCATCGGGTCGCCACGTTTCTCGAGCAGCGCGGGCACGGTCGCGATGGTGAAGTCGTCGGGGTGGACGTCGACGAGTTCCTCCCAGGTGACCGGCGTCGACACGGTCGCGATCGGCGTCTTGCGGGCCGAATAGGCGGATGCGATCGTCTTGTCCCGGGCGTTCTGGTTGAAGTCGAGGAAGATGCGTTCGCCGCGTTCCTCCTTCCACCAGGACGTGGTGGCCCGGTCGCCGCTGCGCCGCTCGATCTCCCGGGCCAGGGCGATGCCCGCGCGCCGCACCTCGATGAAATCCCAGCGCGGCTCGATGTTGAGATACACGTGCAGGCCGCGTCCGCCCGAGGTCTTGGGGTAGCCGATCAGACCGAGTTCGTCCAGCAGCGGCCGGAGCACGTCCAGCGCGACCGCCCGGGCGTCGTCGAATCCGGTCCCCGGCTGCGGGTCCAGGTCGATGCGCAGTTCGTCGGGGTGATCGACGTCGGGGCACCGCACCGCCCACGGGTGGAACGTGATGTTGCCGAGGTTCGCCGCCCACACGATGTTCGCGGCGCTGCGCACCCGGAGCACGTCCGCCTTGCGGCCGGACGGGAACGTGACCTCGCACGAGTCGACGTGGTCGGGGCGCTTCGCGGGCACCCGCTTCTGGTAGATCTCCTCGCCCTCGACCCCGTCCGGGAACCGTTGCAGGTGCGTCGGCCGATCGAACAGGGCGCCCAGCAGCGCACCGCCCAGCGCCACCGTCCGGTAGTACTCCACCAGGTGCCGCTTCGTGCCGCCGTCGGCACCGAGTTTCGGGTAGTAGATCTTGTCGGGACTCGACAGCCGCACGGCGACGCCGTCGACGTCGAGTTCTTCGGCAGGACTCGCCATCTAGGAACCTCCGGCCAGGACGTCGGCAAGGTCGTATCGCACCGGGACCTCCAATTGTTGGAACGTGCACTCGTCGGGCGTCCGGTCCGGGCGCCAGCGCAGGAACCGCGCGGCGTGCCGGAACCGAGCACCCTCCATCTGGTCGTACGCCACCTCGACGACGCGTTCGGGGCGCAGCGGCACCCAGGTCCGGTCGTTGCCCGACTGCCACCGCGTCGGTGCCCCGTCCGCGACGACGTCGTCGCCGACGCGCAGTTCGTCGAGTTCGGCGAGCAGTTCGATCCGCCGCGCGGCCGTGAACGCCGACGCCCCACCGACCATCGCCATCTGCTCGCCGTCGTACAGTCCGAGCAGCATGGACCCGATCCCCGGCTGACTCTTGTGCGGCCGGTATCCGATGACGACGCAGTCGGCGGTGCGGGCGTGCTTCACCTTCACCATCTCCCGCTTGTTCGGCAGGTACGGGCCCACCAGCTTCTTCGCCACCACCCCGTCGAGGCCGGCCCCCTCGAACGCCTCGAACCACTCGGTGGCCGTCGCACTGGATTCGGTGGCCGCGGTGACGTGGCAGGAGGACCCGCCGCCGACGGAGTCGACGAGTTGCGCGCGGCGCACCGAGAAGTCCTCCCGGCTGAGGTCGCGGTCGCCCAGGGCCAGCAGATCGAACGCGACGAACTGGGCCGGGGTCTTCTCCGCCAGCATCGTCACCCGGCTCTCCGCGGGATGAATGCGCTCCGACAACGACTCCCAGTCGAGCCGGGTGCGGCCGTCGATGTTGCGCGGGACGACGAGTTCGCCGTCCACCACGCACCGCTCGGGCAGTTCGTCCTTCACGGCGCGGACGAGTTCGGGAAAGTACCGGGCCAAGTCTTTTCCGCCGCGGGAACCGAGCACCACCTCGTCGCCGTCCCGGAAGACGAGGGTGCGGAACCCGTCCCATTTGGGTTCGTACAACCAGACGGGCCCGGACTCCGGTTGCGCCGGAACGGACGACGCAGCCTTCGCGAGCATCGGCTGTAACGGAGGCATCACGGGGAGGTCCACCCGTCCATACTGTCATCACAATTGGCAAATCGGACAGCGATGTAATCAAATAATGCGCGACACGGCAATCGCGGTGGACACGGTCGAGGTGGCAACGGTCATCTCAGAGGCACGGGTGGCGGGACGTCACCCGACGGAGGGGTCAGACATGACAGGGTTAGTTCGGCGGGTGTGTACCGCGGTCGTCGCGTTGTCGGCGACGGCAGTTCTGGTGGCAGGGTGCGGTTCGGACACGACGCCCACCGCGGTGCCGGAGTCGGGTGCCTCCGCGGCCACCTCGTCGACCACCGTGATCGACGGACAGGAAGGCGAGGACTCGGGCGGCGACGTCGACTTCGAGGTCGCGATCGGTGAGTGCGTGAAACTCGGCGGCACCGTCACCGACGCCGAGATCGACAAGGCGGTGTGCGGCAGCCCCGATTCGAACTACAAGGTGATCGCGAAGGCCGCGAAGAACAGCCAGTGCATCAGCGACGCCGACTCGTACTACTACGAAACCCTCGGCGGCATCGAGCAGGGCGCGATCTGCCTCGACGTGGACTGGGTGATCGGCGGCTGCATGGACGTCGGTGGCGAGGACCCCGCACGCATCGAGTGCGGTGACACGACGGCCGTCGACGGGGTGAAAGTGACGGAGATCGTGCAGGGCGCCACGTCCGTGGACTCGTGCAGCACGTCGTCCAACGGCTACGAATACTCCGAACGCAAGTTCGTCGTCTGCGTCGACGAACTCTGACGGCGGGCGCAGGCCGGCCGCGGGTCCCGCCCGCGGCCGGCCTCGCTCACAACCAGCCCCGGCGTTTGAAGATCGTGTACAGCCCGGCGCAGGTGAGCATCATCAGCGACAGCGCGAACGGATACCCGCCGGCCCAGTGCAGTTCGGGCATGTGGTCGAAGTTCATGCCGTACACGGTTCCGATCAGAGTGGGCGCGAAGAGGATCGCCGCCCACGCCGACACCTTCTTGATCTCCTCGTTCTGCGCGTAACTGGCCTGGGTCAGGTTGCGCATCTCCTCGTTCTGCTCCTGCGACACCAGGGTGGCGTTGACGGTGAGGATGTTGCCGAGCAACTGACGGAACCCGTCCGCCCGCTCCACGACGACCGTCGCGTGGTCGGTGACGTCACGCAGGTAACGCTGCAACTCCTCGTCGGTGTTGTACTTCTCGAAACCCTGCGACAACCCCCGCAGCATTCCGAGCAGCGGCCGTGTGGCCCTCTGGAATTCGATGACCTCACGGGTGAGTTCGTAGATGCGACGCGACACTCCCGGCGCCCCGCTGAACACCTCGGTCTCGATCTCGTCGATGTCGTTCTGCAACCCGGCCACCACCGGCGCGTACCCGTCGACCACGGCGTCGAGGATGGCGTAGAGCACGGCCTCGGGTCCGAGCCGGAGCAGGTCCGGGTTGCTCTCCATCCGCCTGCGGACCGCCGACAGGTCGGGGGATTCGCTGTGCCGGACCGTGAGCACGAACGTCGGACCGCAGAAGACGTGCAGCTCACCGAATTCGACGCGCTCGGTCTCGTCGCAGTACCGCGCGGCGCGGAGCACCACGAACAGCGTCTTGCCGTAACGCTCCAGCTTGGGCCGCTGGTGGGCGACGATGGCGTCCTCGACGGCCAGCTCGTGCAGGTCGAATTGCTTTGCCGCCGCATACAACTGGGCGTCGTTGGGCCGGTACATCCCGATCCACGCCATCGACGCCGCATCCGGCAGGCTCGCGAGCGCCTCCGACAGCGTGGCCGGAGTGGCCGTCTTCCGGCCGTCGCGGTAGACGGCGCTGTTGACCACCGTTTCCTCCGCCGGCGTCGGCTCGACGGGGCGCCGCGTGACGGCGTGACCGGCGTTCGCGTCGGACACACCGGCGGAGCGGCTGGGCAGGAGGGAACGGATCGGGCGCAACTGAGGCATGGCACGGGGCTTTCGAGGGAAAAGGGCAGCGCGGGACGGCGCTGAGGAACACGGACCGTGAAACCGCGCACCTACCGGTGGAACGGTTTCAGTTGGTACTGGGAGGTTGGCTTCTCATCGGATGCCACACCTCCTTACCCTCTCGCACTCTTCCCTCGAAAGAACGCTCTCTCGAGATAACACAGTTCACGACCTCGGCGAACTGCAGACCGCAGGACACGATACCCCCGGCGACCGGCCACGACAACCTGGGATCCCCGCCGTGTCGGTCCCGGATCCGGCGCCTCCCTCGGCAGATACTGGGCGCGCACCGAATCACCACCGAGAGGCCCCCATGACCAGCTGGTCGGACAGACCGATCTGCGCGTTCGATCTGGAGACGACGGGGCCCGACCCCACCGACGCCCGCATCGTCTCCGCGTGCATCGCCGTCGTCGACGCTCACCACTTCGAGTCGCGCACCTGGTTGCTCGACCCCGAGGTTCCCATCCCGCAGGGCGCGACGGACGTGCACGGCATCTCCACGGAGTACGCCCGGGCCCGCGGGCAGGACTACGCCACCGGGTACGGCGAGATCCGCGACGCCCTGTACGACGCGTGGACCCTGGACCACGCCGTCGTCGCGTTCAACGCGTCCTACGACCTGACCGTCATGCACACCGAGGGTCTGCGGCTCGGGCTGCCCGAACTCGTCACCGGCACCGTGGTCGACCCCTACGTCATCGACCGCGAGATGGATCGGTACCGGAAGGGCAGGCGCACCCTGGGCGCGGTGTGCGAGCACTACGGCATCGCGCTGGAGGACGCTCACGAGGCGGAGGCCGACGCGCTCGCCGCCGCACATCTCGCCCGGACGCTGGCGCAGCAGTTCCCGAATCTACGGGCCCTCGACATCATGACCCATCAGGCCGATTGGCACGCGGAACGGCAGCGCGACTTCGCCGACTACCTCGTCCGGCAGGGGCGCGATGCGTCGGATGTCAACGGCGAGTGGCCGATTCGCGGACTCACCCCGTTCCTCATCGCCTGACCCGGGTCACGAGCGGTCGGAGAGCACGCGCGAGAGCACCGGCCCGATGACGGCGAGGGACTGCGGCTCGATCATGGCGTTGTGCCCGCAGTCCACGGGCTGCTCGTCGATCCGGCCGGTGACGAGCGGCCGCCATTCGTCCGCCGAGTGCGCAGGGCCGGTCCCGTCCCCGTCGCGGGTGGCGTGGAAGACGAGCAGGTCCCCGTCGTAGGCCCGGGGCACGAAGTGATGCGCGAGCCACCGGGAGTTCTCGTAGCCGGCGGAGATCCGTTCGAGGTCGCGTCCCCGCACGCCGGTCTCGGCGCCGAACGACTCGTCGATCAACCGGGCCGCGTGCTCGTAGGTCATCTCGGCGTCCGGGTCGGCCTGCAGTCCCAGCCCACGCAGGAGTTCCCGGACGTCCAGCCTGCCGGACGGCGGCTCCTCGCCACCCACGGGGTAGCTGTCCATGACGGCCAGGGTGCCGACCTCCTCGCCCGCCGTCTGCAGTTCGACGGCCATGGCGTGTGCGATGACGCCGCCGAGCGACCAGCCGAGCAGGTCGTACGGGCCGGTGGGCTGGATGGCCCGCATCTCCTCGATGTAGCGGTGCGCCAGCTGCTCGATCGTCCGGTAGTCGCGGTCGCCGCTGATCGTGGGCAGTTGCAGCCCGTACGCGGGCCGGTCCGGCGGGAGGTACTGCACCAGACCGGCGTACCCCCAGGACAGCCCGATTCCCGGATGCACGCAGAACAGCGGCCTGCCGCTGCCCTGCGCTCGCAGCGGAATCACTACGGCGAGCGCCTCTTCCAGACCGGCGCTCCGGTGCGGAAGGTCGAGTCGGCCTGCGATCCCCGCCGGGGTCGGGTCGAGGAACATCCATTGCAGCGGAACCCGCCGATCCAGTTCGGCCTGCAGTGCGCTGACGATCCGGGTGGCGAGGAGGGAGTTTCCGCCGAGATCGAAGAAGCTGTCGGCGGTGCCCACCCGGTCCACCCCGAGAACCGACGCGAAGACGTCCACGACGATGCGTTCGGTGTCCGTGGCCGGGGCCCGGAACGCGGCGCCGGTCGAACCGAACTCGGGGGCAGGCAACGCCTTCCGGTCGAGCTTGCCCACCGGGGTCATCGGTATCCGATCGAGTACGACCACCGCGGACGGCACCATGTGAGCGGGCAGGCGCTCGGACGCGTAGGTGCGCAGTCCGGCGGGCTCGACCTCCTGTCCGTCCTGAACCCGCACATACGAGGCGAGCACGGTGTCGCCGGACGGGCCGGTGTGACCGACGGTGGCGGCGAACGCCACCGCCGGGTGCCTGCCGAGCACGGCGTCGATCTCCCCGAGTTCGATGCGGAAGCCACGGACCTTGACCTGGAAGTCGCTGCGGCCCAGGTACTCCAGGGTGTGGTCACGTCTCCAGCGCACCACGTCGCCGGTCCGATACATCCGGCACCCCGGCTCCCCGAAATTGCAGGCCACGAATCGTTCCGAGGTGAGCGCAGGCCGGTCGTGGTACCCGCGCGCCATGCCCGGCCCCCCGATGTACAACTCGCCGGGCACCCCGGCAGGCACGGGCTGCAGCCGCTCGTCGAGAACGAGGAACGCGAATCCCACTGCGGGCGAACCGATGTTCACACCCTCGCCGGGACGCATCGGGGCGCTGACACTCGCCTGGATGGTGGTCTCCGTGGGTCCGTACCCGCTGTGCAGGCTCCGGCCCGGCGCCCACCGCGCGACCACCTCCGGCGGGCACGCCTCGCCCACCAGGTCGAGGACGCGGAGCGAATCGAGTCCGTCGTTGTCGAGCGCCGCCAGCGCGGTCGGGGTGATGGTCGCGTGGGTCACGCGCTCGCGACGGAACAGGTCCGCCAACTCGCTGCCCCCGAGGACGGCGGGCGGCACGATCACAACCTGCGCCGACGCGCTGAACGCCATCATCAGTTCGAACACGGAGGCGTCGAAACTCGGGGACGCCAGTTGCGACACCCGGGACTCGTGGGTGACCTGGAACCGTTCGTGCGTCTCCGCGGTGAAGTCGGCCATCCCCCGGTGGGTGACGGTGACGCCCTTCGGTCGTCCGGTCGACCCCGACGTGTAGATGAGATAGGCCGGGTGCGCGAGGTGCAACGGACTCGTCCGATCCTCGTCGGTGACCGGTGCGGGTGACACCGCTGCCACCTGCGCAGCGGCCTCCTCGTCGTCGAGGATCAGCCACGGGACGGTGTCCGGCAGGTCGCCGCGGCGACTTCTCACGGTGAGGCCGAGTGCGGCCCGGCAATCGGTGAGCATGTAGTCGATGCGCTCGCGCGGATACGTGGGGTCGACGGGCACGAACGCCGCACCGGCCTTGGTGATCGACCAGATCGCGACCACCGACTCGATCGAGCGGGGCATTCCGACGGCCACGAACGTCTCCGGCCCCACCCCACGGCCGCGCAGGACCCGCGCCCACCGATTGGACCACTCGTCGAGTTCGCGGTACCTGACCCGCCGGTCCTCGTAGGACAGGGCCACCGAATCGGGGTCGAATGCGGCGGCCGCCGTCAGCAGGTCGGGCCACAACTGCGCTCGCACGTCCGGCTCGCCGCGGGCAGGCGCCATTGCCTTCAGCTCCGCCTCGTCGAGCAGCGGGAGGTCGCCGACCGGCCGGTCGGGGTTCGCCGTGACGGCGTCGAGGATCCGCACGAACCGGTCGGCGAACCCGCGGACGGTGCCTGCGTCGAAGAGGTCGGTGGCGAAATCGACGGCGCCGGTCATCCCCGCCGGCGCACCGTCCGCGTCGAACTCCTCCGCCAGCAGGAATTCGAGATCCACCTTGACGACGGCGAGCCCGGAGTCGATGCCGCGGACGTCCAGCCCCGGCAGCGTCAGGACCGGTCGCTCGTTGTTCTGAAATTCCAGCGAGACCTGGACGAGCGGCGCGTACGCCGTCGAGCGGGTCGGCCCGACCGCGTCCACCACCCGCTCGAACGGAACGTCGGCATGTGCGAACGCCCCGAGGTCGACATCGCGGCAGTGCGCGGCCAGGGCAGTGAACGACGCGGCCGCGTCCACCCGGGTGCGGAGCGCGAGCGTGCCCACGAACATGCCGATCAGACCGTCGACGGCGGGGTCTCCCCGGCCGGCGATCGGGGTGCCGACGGCGACGTCCGCGGTACCGCCGAGCCGACTGAACAACACCGCCAGGGCGGCGTGCACGGTCATGAACTCGGTGGAGCCGAGGCGTCGAGACAGCTCCCGGATGCGTCGATGCAGGTCGGTGTCGACGGAGAAGTGGATGCGCGCACCGCGGAAGGACTGCTGCGACGGCCGATCCCGATCGGTGGGCAGTTCCAGGAGGTCGGGGGTACCCGCCAGCGCGGTCGTCCAGTAGTCGAGCTGCCTCGACAGCAGCGACTCGGGGTCATCGTCCGAACCGAGGAGTTCCCGCTGCCACAGGGCGTAATCGGCGTACTGCACCGGAAGCGGTGTCCAGTCGGGCGCGCCGCCGGACACGCGGGCGCCGTACGCCGCCATCACGTCGCGCACCAGCGGCCCCATCGAGAACCCGTCCGCCGAGATGTGGTGCACCACCACGGCGAGGACGTGCTCGGTAGTGCTCAGCGAATACAGCCCGGCCCGCAGCGGAAGCTCCACGGTCACATCGAAACCCGCCGAGACGAGCCGGGACACCTCGTCCCGCAGGTGCTCTTCCGCGACGGGGGCGGGGACCAGCGGGGGCACCGCACCGGCGGCGGGCAGGATCTGCTGAACCGGCCAGTCCCCGCGGACCGGGAACATCGTGCGCAGCGACTCGTGCCGGACGAGGACGTCGGTGAGCGCCGAGTTCAGCGCTCCCACATCGAGATCCCCACTCAATGTCACCACGATCGGGATATTGTAGGCGGCCGAGGTGGTGTCGAGCTGGTTGACGAACCACATCCGCTGCTGCGCGAACGACAGCGGAATGTCGTCGGGCCGCGTGCGGGCCCCGAGTACCGGGCGGCCGGCCGTCTCCGCCCCGGACTGCTCGATCCGGGCCGCCAGCGCCGCGACCGTGGGCGCCTCGAACAGGTCCCGCACACCACAGTCGGTGCCGAGCAGCGCGCGCAACCGCGCCGTGACCCGGGTGGCGCTCAGGGAGTTGCCGCCGAGGTCGAAGAAATCGGCGTCGGCGCCGACCCGCCCCAGCGCGAGCACGTCCGCGAAGACACCCGCCACCGTTTCCTCGATCGGGCCGGCCGGGACCCGGTAGTGCCCTGCCCCGGACAGCAGGTCGGGCTCCGGCAGCGCCGAGCGGTCCAGCTTGCCGACAGCCGTCAGCGGAATGCGCTCCAGCACCGTGATCGAGGTGGGCACCATGTGCGGCGGCAATCGGTCCGCCACGTGCCGGGTGAGTTCGGCGGTGTCGAGGGAGCCGCCCGACGACGGTACGACGTAGGACACCAGCAGAGTGTCGCCCGCGGGCCCGCGGTGCGCGAGCGTGGCCGCGAATCCGACGTTCGGCTCCGACATCAGCGTGGCGTCGATCTCGCCGAGTTCGATGCGGAAGCCGCGGACCTTGACCTGGAAGTCAGTGCGGCCCACGTACTCGATGCTGTGGTCCGGCGTCCACCGCACGATGTCGCCGGTGCGGTACATCCGCTCACCGGGCCGGAACGGGTCGGCGACGAACCGTTCGGCGGTCAGTGCCTGCCTGCGGTGGTAGCCGCGGGCCAGACCCGCCCCGGCGAGGTACAACTCGCCGGCAACACCGACGGGGACCGGTTGCAGCCGGGTGTCGAGCACCAGTTCCGTCACGCCGCGGATCGGCCCGCCGATGGTGATCGGTTCCCCCGGGACCATCGGTGCGCTGATGTTGGACATGATCGTGGTCTCGGTCGGCCCGTACGCGTTGTACAGGCGGCGGCCGGGCGCCCAGCGGGCGACGAGTTCGGGTGGGCACGCCTCCCCGCCGAACACCAGGTCCGTCAGGTGCGTCAGCCCGGCAGGGTCGAGCGACGCCAGCGCGGCCGTGGTGATGAAGGCGTGGGTGACGTTCCGGTCGGCCAGCAGCCGCGCGAGTTCGTCGCCGCCGAACACGGTGGGCGGCGCGATCACCATCGTCGCACCGGCGCCGAACGCCTGGAGGTACTCGAACACCGACCCGTCGAAGCTCGGCGTGGAGAAGTGCAGTGTCCGGGATTGCGTTGTCGCACGGAAACGTTCGAGTTGGCCGTGGGCGAAATTGTCCAGACCGCGGTGGGTGACCACCACACCCTTCGGCAGGCCCGTGGACCCCGACGTGTAGACGGCGTACGCGGCGGTGTCCAGCGTGACCGGACCGCTCCGGTCGGCGTCGGTCACGGGTGCCCCCGGACGCTCGGCGCATTCGACCGCGAAGCCGGGTTCGTCGAGCAGCAGCCACTGCGCGTCCCCCGGGAGCCGGTCTCGGTGCCCGGTCGTGGTCAGGCCGAGCGTGACTCCGGAATCGACGAGCATGTGGGTGATGCGCTCGTCGGGGTAGTTCGGGTCGATCGGCACGAACGCCGCACCGGTCTTCGCCACCGCCCACACCGACAGCACCGAGTCGAGGGACCGCGGAATCCCGATGGCCACGAACGTTTCCGGGCCCGCCCCGCGTGCGATGAGGGCGCGGGCCAGACGGTTCGATTGCTCGTCCAGCTCACCGTACGTCACGTCGACGTCCTCGTAGGACAGGGCGACCGCGTGCGGGTCGAGCGCGGCGCCCTCCTCGAGGATGTGCGGCAGTGTGCGGATCGATCCGCCCGGCCGGCCGCGGACCGGCACGAGTTCTGCGCGCTCCCGGTCCGTCAGCAGCGACAGTGCGGCCAGCGGCCGGTCCGGACGGGTGCAGGCATCGAGCACCCGGAGCACCCGCCCTGCGACGTCGGCGACGGTGTCCGCGTCGAACAGGTCCGGGAGGTACTCGAATTTCAGGTGCAGCCGGGCGTCGACCGACGCCACCAGGCTGAGTGGGTAGTGGGCGGCGTCTCGCGCGTCCACCCCGGTGACGCGCAGGCCTGCGATGTCGGTGTCGGTGGTGAGCCCGGCGCGGTCGACGGGGTACGACTCGAACACGGTCAACGTGTCGAACCCCACTTCCGGCCCCGCCGCGCCCTGAATCTCGGACAGGCCCAGGTAATGGTGATCCAGCAGCGCCGCCTGCTCGGCCTGCACGCGCTCCAGCAGTGCGCCGACGGTGTCGCCGGGACGCAACCTGATCCGGACGGGGAGTGTGTTGATGAACAGCCCGACCATCGTCTCGATGCCCGCCAACTCGGGCGGCCGCCCCGACACGGTGGCACCGAACAGCACGTCCTCGCGGGCGGTCAACGCACCCAGCACGATCCCCCACGCCACCTGGACGAGGGTGTTGACGGTCAGCCCTCGCGAACGCGCGACGTCCCGCAACAGGGCGGTGCGCTCCTCGTCGAGGTCGAAGGCGAACTCGTCGGACATCGTGGACAGCCGTCGTCCCGGATCCGAGCGGGCCAGCAACGTCGGCCCCTCCACGCCGGCGAGAGCCCGGGCCCAGACTTCCCGGGAGGCGTCCTGATCGCGGCGGGTCATCCACGCCAGATAGTCGCGGTATGCGCGCACACGAGGTAGCGGCGACGCGTCCCCGTCGGTGGCGTACAGCGTCAGCAACTCCCGGACCAGCAACGGCATCGACCAGCCGTCGAGCAGGATGTGATGGTTCGTCGACACCAGCCGGTACCGGTTCGGCCCGGTCGCGATCAGCATGAACCGGATCAGCGGGGCGCGCGTCATGTCGAACGGGCGCACCCGGTCCTCGGCCAGCAACCTCGTGATCTCGGACTCGGCGGCGTCCTCGCCCAGAGCCGTCAGATCGACCTCGTGCCAGGGCGCCTGCACCCGTCGCCGGATCACGTGCACGGCGTTGCCCTCGGCGTCGCGGAGGAAGCCGGCGCGCAGGTTGTCGTGCCGGGCCAGCAGCGCATCGGCAGCGCGGCGCAGTCGACGCGGATCCACGGCGCCGTCGAGTTGGAGGCTCACCTGCACCAGGTAGGCGTCGAGAGAGTCATCGGCGAGTTCGGCGTGGAAGAGCATGCCTGACTGCAGCGGCGACAACGGCCATACGTCCGTCACGTCCGGGCAACGGCTTTCGAGCGACTCGATCGCGTCCTGCCGCAGTGCGACGAGTTCGAGGTCCGACGGCGTGAACCCGGTGCCGCCCGACTCCGCGTGGGTTCCGAGGGCGGCGAGGGCCTGCAGCCACAGCTGCGCGAGTTCCTCGACCTCCTCACGGGTGAGGACCTCCGGCGGGTAGGTCCACGTGGAACTCAGCCGGGGGCCGTCGCCCGAGTCGACGGTCATTGCATTGATGTCGACGACGGCCGCGACCGGGACGGCCGGGTTCTCGCGCAGTCCGGGTTCGTCGACCGGCACCCACCCCTCCGCGGTCTCCGTGGCGGTTCCGCCCATTCTGCCGTGGTAGTTGAAGCTGACCTGGGGAGTCGGCAGCGGCGAAAGAGACTGCGCCGTCTCGTCGTTCAGGTACCGGAGAAGCCCGAACCCGATGCCGTGGTCGGGAACGGCACGGAGTTGCTCCTTCACGGACTTGAGCGCGGCGCCCGCGGACGGACCCGCGCCGAACGCGTCGTCGAGGTCGACCCCGGCGAGATCGAGTCGCACGGGGAAGATCGTGGTGAACCAGCCGATGGTGCGCGCGAGATCGGCGCCGGGCACCACCTGCTCTTCACGACCGTGGCCTTCGAGCCCGACCAGCGCGCCGGGAAGGTCGATGCCGCGGTGTCGCCGCCATCGCGTCAGCGCCATCGTCAGCGCGGTCAGCAGGGCATCGGCGACGCTGCCGTGGAACGCCCGCGCCACGGTCGTCGACAACGTCTCGGTCAGCGAGGCAGGAACACGCACCGCGAGGTCCGCGGCGGTGGCGGCGGTGTCCGACGCGGTCAACGGACGCGACCCCAGCAACGGGTCGGGTGCGTCCAGCATCGCGCGCCACACGTCGAGTTCGGCGGCGCGCCGGGGCTCACGCGCGGCGTCGGCGAGCCCGTGCGCCCACCGGCGCATCGACGTCCCCGGCCGCTCCAGCGCCGGTGGGCTGCCGGACTGCAGTTGCGCGCACGCCGCAGCGAGGTCGGGGATCAGGATCCGCCAGGACACCCCGTCCATCGCCAGATGATGCACGGTGATCAGCACGCGCCCCGGGCGTTCGGCCTCGTCGAACCAGACCGCCTGGATCATCACGCCCGACTCCGGGTCGAGCCGATCGAGAGCGCTGTCGAATTCGGCGCCGATCTCGTCCGCCCGGCCCCGGCGCAGCACGGTCGCCGCCCGCACCGACCCTTCCCCCTGTACCTCCATCGACCATCCCGGTTCGGCGCTGGACGTGCGGTACAACCGCGCCCGCAAGACATCGTGCCTGTCCAGCACGGCCTGCAGGGCGCGCGTCAGGGTGTCTTCGGTCATCGTCGCCGGGAGCGTGAACAGCACGGACTGCGCGTAACGGCGGAAATCCCCGCCCCTGGCAAGCATCCACCGCACGATCGGCGTCAGCACGATCTCGCCGATCCCGCCCCCGGGCAATTCGTCGAGAACCACCGCCTCGTCGTCCGTGCCGGCCGTCGCGGCAAGCCCGGCAACGGTTTTGCGCTCGAATACGTCCCGCGGCGAGATCAGTACCCCTGCAGCCTTGGCGCGGGTAACCAGCTGGATCGACATGATCGAGTCGCCACCGAGTGCGAAGAACGAGTCGTCGACACCGAGGGCGAAGGACGAGTCGTCGACACCCACCGAGTCGAGGCCCAGGACCTCCGCGAACAGGCCGGCAAGGATCCGTTCGGTCTCGGTGACCGGTCCGCGACCCGCGGTCACTCGCTGCCCGAAGTCCGGTTCGGGCAGCGCTTTCCGATCGAGTTTGCCGTTCACCGTCAGCGGCATTGCATCGAGCACCATCACTGCGGCCGGCACCATGTGCGAGGCCAATCGCTCCGCGACCGCGTCGACGATCAGGGCCGCGTCGATCACGACGCCGGCCTCCGGCACCACGTACCCCACCAACCGGTCGCCGCGCGCCGTCACCGCCGCCTGCGCCACCCCCTCGCTCGCGAGCAGGGCCGACTCCACCTCCCCGAGTTCGATCCGATAGCCCTTCACCTGCACCTGGAGGTCGTTGCGGCCGAGGTACTCGAGTTGTCCGTGCGCGTTCCACCTGCCCAGATCGCCGGACCGGTACATCCGGGCCCCGGGCACGAACGGGTCGGGAACGAATCGGCCGGACGTGAGGGCGGGCCTGCCGAGGTAGCCGCGCGAGACCTGCGCCCCGGAGACGTACATCTCCCCCGCCACTCCCGGCGGCACCGGGTGGAGCCGTCCGTCGAGCACGTACACGTGCAGTCCGGGCACACCCCGGCCGATCACAGACCCGGACGCGTCCCCGACGAGGTCCCGGTCGATCGGCAGGTGGGTGACGTGCACGGTCGTTTCCGTGATGCCGTACATGTTCGCCAGGACCGGCGCGGTGTCTCCCCGGCGGGCGTACCAGCGCCGCAGTTGCCCGAAGTCGAGGGCCTCCCCGCCGAAGATCACGTACCGCAGCGACAGCGCGAGTCCGCCGGCGAGGCGATCCGCCTCCGCCAATTGGTAGAAGGCGGTGGGAGTTTGATTGACCACCGTGACATGTTCTTCGCGCAGAAGTTCGAGGAACATCTCGGGTGAGCGGGCCGTGAAGTAGTCCACCAGCACCAGCCGGCCGCTGTGGGCGAGCGCTCCCCACATCTCCCACACCGAGAAGTCGAATGCGGCGGAATGGAACATGGTCCACACGTCGGCCGGTCCGAATCCGAACAGCGTCTGCGTGTTTGCCACCAGCGTGACGACGTTGCGGTGCGAGACCTGCACGCCCTTCGGCTGCCCGGTGGAACCGGAGGTGTAGATCACGTAGGCCACGGAGTCCAGATGCAGCGGAGTGCGGCGGTCGTCGTCGGTCACCGGAAGGGGCGACAGCTGCTGCAGTGCAGTCACGGTCGCGGGGTCGTCCACCGCGACCACCGGCACCCCGGAGCCTCGGAAGGTCTCGGCGTCCGCGGTGGTGGTGAGCACACACTTCGGCCGGGCGTCGCCGAGCAGGAAGGCCAACCGCTCGGCAGGAGAGGTCACATCCACCGGGAGGTAGCCCGCGCCCGCCTTCACCACCGCCACCAGCGCCACGACGAGGTCGATCGACCGCGTCATCCCCACCGCCACCAGTGTTTCCGCGCCCGCTCCCCGCGCCACCAGCAGTCGGGCGAGCCGGTTGGCCCGCTCGTCGAGTTCCCGGTACGTCACCGACGAGCCTTCGCAGCGCACCGCGACGGCCTCGCCGGCGGACGCCACCGCCCGATCGAACAGATCGACCAGTGACAGCGGTGCGACGTCGGTCCCCGGCCGATACGCGGCGGCGAGCACGAGTTCGCGTTCGGGCGCATCCAGGATGTCGACGTCCCCGACGGGCGCGGCCGGGTCGGTGGTCACGGCCTCGATCACCCGCACGAAGCGCTCCGCGAAACCCTCCACCGACGCACGATCGAAGACGTCCGTCGCGTAGCGGACACCGGCGCTGATCCCGACGGGCACGCCCTGCTCGTCGACGCGCTCCACCAGGCTCAACTGCAGATCGAATTTCGCGACGTCCAGATCGACGTCGAGCGACCGGGCGGTCAGCCCTGGCAGTTCCAGGTGTGTGCGGGTGGCGTTCTGGAATTCGAGCAACACCTGGAACAGCGGTGAGTGCGCGGTGGACCGCTCGGGTGCGAGTTCGTCGACCAGCCTCTCGAAGGGCAGGTCTGCGTGCTCGAACGCACCGAGGTCCACCGACCGCACGTCGGTGAGCAACTCGGCGAACGACGTTCCCGCGGGCACCGGGGTGCGGAGTACCAGCGTGTTGACGAACATCCCCACGACGTCGTCGAGTGCGGCGTGGCCGCGGCCCGCGATCGGGGTACCCACCACCACGTCTTCCGATCCCGACACCCTCGTCAGCAGCACGGCCAAGGCCGCGTGCACCACCATGAACAGCGTCGAATTGCTTCGGTGCGCAATATCGGCCAGGGTCTGGTGGACGTCCGGTGGGATGTCGAACGGAACGACGGCCCCGACCTGGGACCGCTGCGCGGGTCGTGGCCGGTCCAGTGGTAGCGGCAGCACGTCCGGGATGCCCGACAACGTCCGGGTCCAATAGTCGAGCAGGCCGGACAGCATCGAATCGGGCTGCTTGTCGGTGCCCAGAGTCTCGCGCTGCCACAGGCTGTAGTCGGCGTACTGCACGGGCAGCGGCACCCAGCCGGGTGCCTGCTGCTGCGCGCGTGCCGTGTAGGCGAGCATCACGTCCCGCGCCAGGGGGGCCATCGAGAAGCCGTCGGCCGCGATGTGGTGCACGACGAGGGCGAGAACGTGCCGCTCGGGCGCGACTCGCAACAGCCGCACGCGAAGCGGAAGGTCCTCGGTGACATCGAATCCCACGCCGAAGAGCGCGGCGAGGGAGTCCCGGAGCGCACCTTCGGAAACCGGGATCGGATCGAGGTCGGGGGTGACGAGTGCGGAATAGGCGATCATCTGCCGGGGTCCGTCCGCGGAACCGGGAAACACGGTGCGCAGCGATTCGTGTCGCTCCAGGACGTCGCCGAGTGCCGCTTGCAGTGCACCCAGATCGAGCGCCCCGTCCAGTTGCAGCGCGACCGGGATGTTGTAGGCCGCCGAGGCGGTGTCGAACTGGTTGACGAACCACATCCGTTGCTGCGCGAGGGACAGCGGAATCCGCTCGGGCCGCGGCCTCGCGGTGAGCGCCGGAGAGACGGAACTCGTCATCATCTCCGAGTCGATCCGGACGGCGAGATCGGACACCACCGGTGCGTCGAACAGCGCCGCGACACCGACGTCGGTGTCCAGCGCGCTGTTGATGCGCCCCACCGCCCGGGTGGCACTGAGCGAATCTCCGCCGAGGTCGAGGAAGCTGTCGTCGGCGCCGACGCGGTCGATTCCGAGGACGGCGGCGAAGGCCGACGCGACCGCCTCCTCCGCGGGTGTCGTCGGCGCGCGGTATCCGCGGGTGGTCGTGCCGAAGTCGGGTGTCGGCAACGCCTTCCGATCGAGTTTGCCGTTCGCCGTCACCGGCAACTCCGGCAACACCACCACCACCGACGGCACCATGAACCCCGGCAACACCGTCGCCGCCGACTCCCGCACCGCCCGCTCGTCCACCACCATGCCGACCACCGGCACCACATACCCCGCCAAATACTCCCCCGCCGCACCGTCCCCGCGCAGCACCACCACCGCCTGCGCCACCTCCACCCGGCGCAGCAACACCGCCTCGACCTCACCCAGCTCGACCCGCTGACCCCGCAACTTCACCTGAAAATCCGTACGCCCCAGATACTCCAACTCCCCCGACCGCAACCACCGAACCCGATCGCCCGTCCGATACAAGCGCGTACCTCGCTCATCCCCAAACCCGAAGGGGTTCGCCACGAACCGATCCGCCGTCAACTCCGCCCGCCCCGCATACCCCCGCGCCAACTGCACACCCCCGAGATACAACTCCCCCGCCACCCCCACCGGCACCGGCCGCAACCGCCCATCCAACACGAACGTCTGCGTATTCCACACCGGCACCCCGATCGGCACCACCACCCGATCCGCCCCCGTGACCTCGTGGAACGTCACATCCACCGCAGCCTCCGTCGGGCCGTACAAGTTGTGCAGCTCCGCCCCGCTCACCCCGCGCAACCGTGCCGCCGTCGCCGACGGCAACGCCTCACCGCTGGTGAACACCCGGCGCAACGCGCCGCACCCCTCCACGTTCGCGCCCGCAAGGAACACCTCGAGCATCGACGGCACGAAATGCACCGTCGTGACCGACTCCTCGCGGATCACCCGTTCGAGGTACGCCGGATCACGATGCCCGTCCGGGGCGGCGATCACCAACCGCGCCCCACACAGCAACGGCCAGAACAACTCCCACACCGACACATCGAACGTCACCGGCGTCTTCTGCAACACCACATCATCGGATTGCAACGGATACCGATCCTGCATCCACAACAACCGATTCACAATCCCCCCATGCGGAACCGACACCCCCTTCGGCCGACCCGTCGACCCCGACGTGAACATCACATACCCCGGATGACCCGGCCGCAGCCGCGACAACCGCTCGCCCACCCCCACCGGACCCGCCGGCAACCCCGACACATCCATCGTGTCCACCGCCACCACCCGAACCGACCCCGCGAACACCCCCACATCCGCCGCCGTCGTCAACACCACCACCGGAGCAACCGTGCCGAGGACGTATCCGATCCGCTCCGAAGGCTGATCCGGATCGATCGGCACATACGCCCCACCCGCCACCAGCACCGCATAAATCCCCACCACCATGTCCACCGAACGCCGCACCGCCACACCCACCGACGACTCCGGACCCACCCCCTCCCCGATCAACCACCGCGCCAACCGATGCACCCGCGCAGCAAACTCCCCATACGACAACACCCCACCCTCGAACACCACCGCCGGCGCACCCGGAGACCGCACCACCTGCGCCTCGAACAACTCCACAACAGTGGTAGCCGGCACCACATGCGACGTCGCATTCCACGCCCCGACCACCAACCCCCGCTCCCCCGCCCCCAGAACCTCCACATCCCCCACCACGGTGCCCGGATCACCAGCGATCGTCTCGAGAATCCGGACCAGGCGGTCGGCGAGCGGGGCGACGGTGGCCCGGTCGAGGATCGCCGGTTGGTAGCGCAGACTCAGTCGCAGTCTCGGTTCGACGATCGTCAGCAGCGTGACCGGGTAGTGCGTGGCGTCGCGGGCATCGAGACCGGTCACCCGCACGCCGACGATGTCGGTGTTCTCGTCCAGTCCGGACGTGTCGATCGGGTACGACTCGAACACCGACAGCGT
Source organism: Rhodococcus koreensis (assembly GCF_017068375.1). NCBI lineage: Bacteria > Bacillati > Actinomycetota > Actinomycetes > Mycobacteriales > Nocardiaceae > Rhodococcus > Rhodococcus koreensis. The sequence continues at coordinate 6,152,601 of NZ_CP070609.1, read as the reverse complement.
GTCGAACAGGTTGCCCAGGCCCACCCGCGACTGGATGTCGCCGAGGCCGAGGTGATGGTGGTCGAGCAGGGACATCTGCTCGTCCTGCAGGCGGGCGAGCAGTCCCGCGACGGTCTCGTCCGGGTCCACCCGCACTCGCACCGGCACCGTGTTGATGAACAGGCCCAGCATGGTCTCGACACCGGACAGTTGCGGCGGACGACCGGACACGGTGGCGCCGAAGATCACGTCTTCGCGGGAGACCAACCGGGACAACAGCACACCCCACGCTGCCTGGATCACCGTATTCATGGTGACGCCGATGCCTGCGGCTGTGGCGGCGAGTCCGTCGAGAATCCCGGCGGGCAGGTCGACGTCGAGTTCGTGGGGCACACCGTAGAGCGCCGCGGACGCGTGCGGCGCGACCAGCGTCGGCTCCTCGACACCGTCGAGTGCTCGTTCCCAGGCCCGGGCCGACGCTTCCGCGTCCCGGTTCGCCAGCCATTCCAGGTACGTGCGGTACGAGGGCGGCTCCGGTAGCCCGGCCGGGTCGCCGTCGGCGGCATACCGGACCAGCAGTTCCCGCACCAGCAACGGCATCGACCAGCCGTCGAGAATGATGTGGTGGTTCGTGATCGAGAGGACGAATCTGCCTGGTGCGGTGTGGAACAGCGTCAGCCGGAGCAGGGGCGGCCGGGCGAGATCGAATCGAGCACTGCGGTCCTCGTCGAGCAGTCGCGCGAGTTCCGTCTCAGTCCCGGCAGTGGTGAGATCGACCTCCCGCCACGGCACCTCCACTGCGTCGAGAACGACCTGCGCGGGTACCCCGTCGTCGTACACGAACGCGGTCCGCAGATTCGCGTGGCGAGCCAACAGAGCGGCGGCGGCCGCACGGAGGCGCGCCGCGTCGACCTCGCCTTCGAAGTCGATCCGCAGTTGCGCCGTGTAGACGTCCATCGACTCCGCGGCCAGCGAGGCATGGAACAGCAACCCCGACTGCAGCGGAGACAGCGACCACACGTCCTGCAGTGCCGGGAACCGCTGCTCCCAGCGTTCGATCTGCTTCTGGCTCGCCGGCACCAGCGGAAGGTCGGACGGTGTCAGCCCGCCCGCATCGGGTCGTGCCGTGTGCGCGGCGAGACCCTCCAGTGCACGGCGCCACAGATCCGCGAACGCTGCGACCTCGGTCTCGTGGAGGACGCCGGCCGGGAACGCGAACGACGCCCGTAGCCGGGGCCCCTCGGGGGTGTCGGAGACGAAGGCGTTGATGTCGATCACGGATTCGACGGGCATGTCGGGGTTCCTGGTGCCGCCGAGTGTGCTCGCCACCGGCAGCCAGTCCTCGCCTCCGCCGGTGACGGTCACCCGGCCCAGGTAGTTGAAACCGACTTGCGGAGACCGGAATCGGCGGAGTGTCTCCGACGTCTCGTCGTCCAGGTAGCGCAACAGTCCGAAGCCGATGCCGTGGTCCGGGATCGCGAGCAACTGTTCCTTGACGGCCTTGACCGCCCGCCCCGCCGCGGCGCCGCCTGCCAGGGCGTCGTCGACATCGATTCCGGTGAGATCCAACCGCGCCGGATACACGGTGGTGAACCACCCGACGGTGCGGGAGAGGTCAGCGCCCGGGACGATCTGCTCCTCGCGGCCGTGGCCCTCGAGGGTGAGCAGGGTGTCCGGCACGGCGGCGCCGCGTTCCCGTCGCCAGGCGATCAGTGCCAGGGCGACCGCGGTGAGCAACCCGTCGCCCACAGTCCCGTGGAATGCGTCCGGCAGCGTGGTGAGCAGGGCGTCGGTCACCGCCGACGGCACGTCGGCCGTGACGGTGCCGACCGTCGCGGCGACGTCGATCGCGGGATCCAGGGGGCGCGAACCGATCAGCGGATCGGGGCCGTCGAGGATCTTCTCCCACGACGCGAGTTCGCCCGTCCGGGTCCGCACGGCGTCGGCCAGTCCGTGCAACCAGCGCCGCATCGACGTTCCGACTGCCGGCAACGCCGGTGTGAGACCGGCCTGGAGTCGGCCGGCGGCCGACGCGAGGTCCGCCACGAGAATCCGCCAGGAGACACCGTCGATCACGAGGTGGTGCACCACGACGAGCAGTCGCCCGACGTCGTCCGGGACGTCGAACCAGACCACCCGCACCATGCGGGCGGCGGCCGGGTCCAGGTGGTCGGCCGCGGCATCGAGTTCGGCGCCGGCGAGTGCGGTGAAGTCTTCGCCCCGCACCGCGTCGACTGGCACCCGGCGGACGTCCGCCCGTACCGAACCCGCAGGCAGCACGTCCATGCCGTCCGCGCACACCCGCGCCCGGAGCATGTCGTGCCGGTCCAGTACCGCCTCGACGGCGCCGACGAGCACCTCGTGAGTGAGACCGGCGGGGGCCGCCAGCAGCAGCGCCTGCGAGAACCGGTCGAGCCGTCCGCCGCTGCGCTCGAACATCCACCGCGCGACGGGTGTCAGCGGCAGGGGGCCGACGCCACCGCCCGGCAACTCGCCGAGAGCGACCGTGCCGTCGCGGTCGAATCGAGCGGCAGCGGCGAGGCCGGTGACGGTTCGGTGGTCGAATACGTCTCGGGGAGAGAGGATCACACCGGCCGCCCGGGCTCGGGCCACCAACTGGATGGACAGGATGCTGTCGCCGCCGAGGGAGAAGAACGAATCGTCCCCGCCGACCGAATCGAGTCCGAGCACGTCCTCGAACAGTCCGGCGAGAAGTTCCTCGGTCTCGGTCTGCGGCGGCCGGCTTCCGGATCCGGTGAAGTCGGGTGCCGGAAGCGCTGTGCGGTCGAGTTTTCCGTGGACCGTCAGAGGAAGGGAGTCGAGTACCACCAGCGCGGCCGGGACCATGTACGACGCCAACCGGCCGGCGACGAAGTCGAGGACTACCCGCGAATCGATCGTCGCACCGGATTCGGGCACCACGTACCCGATCAGCCGGTCGCCTCCGCCGTCGGCGTTCCACACGCTCGCCGCCGCGTGGGCGACGGAGTCGTGGGTGAGCAGCGCCGACTCGACTTCGCCGAGTTCGATCCGGAAGCCCCGGATCTTCACCTGGGTATCGGTCCGCCCGAGGTACTCCAACTGGCCGTCGGGAAGCCAGCGCGCCCGGTCCCCGGTGCGATACATCCGGCTTCCCGGTGGCCCGAACGGATCGGCGACGAAACGTTCGGCGGTCAGCGGGAACCGCCGGCGGTATCCGCGCGCGAGGGCTGGACCTGCGAGATACAACTCGCCCGCGACACCGGCAGGCACCGGGTGCAGTCGTGAGTCCAGCACGGTCTCGGCGAAACCGCGGGTGGGTGTGCCGATGGTGACCGGTTCGCCCGGCACCAGTTGGTCGCTGATACTCGACACGACCGTCGTCTCGGTCGGCCCGTACGCGTTGAACATGCGCCTGCCCGGCGCCCACCGGGCGACCAGTTCGGGCGGACAGGCCTCCCCGCCCGTCACGACGCACCCGAGGGCGGTCAGACCCGCGGGGTCGACCGACGCGAGCGCCGCCGGAGTGACGAAGCAGTGCGTGACCCGCTCGGATTCCAGCAACTGCGCCAATTCGGCGCCCCCGTAGACGGACGGCGGTGCGATCACCATCGTCGCTGCCGCGCCGACCGCCAGCAGTAGTTCGAGGACGGACGCATCGAAACTCGGTGATGCGAAGTGCAGGGTCCGGGATTCGGGCGTCGTGCCGAACGTCTCCCTCTCCTGGGCCGCGAAGGCGGCGAGACCGCGGTGGGTCGTGATCACGCCCTTGGGTATGCCGGTCGACCCCGACGTGTAGATGAGGTACGCCGGATTGTCGGCCCGGATGGGCGCGATCCGGTCGTCGTCGGTGATCGCCGGCGCCGGATAGTGCGACAGATCGTCGCCGACATCCGGGTCGTCCAGCACCAGCCACGGCACGACGTCGGGCAGTACGACACGTTGCGCGGATCCCGTCAGCCCGCACACGGCACCGGAGTCGGTGAGCATGTACTCGATCCGCGCCGGCGGGTGGTTCGGGTCCACGGGGAGGAAGGCCGCCCCCGACTTCGCGATCGCCCAGACGGCCGCCACCGATTCGACGGACCGCGGCACGCACAGTGCGACCACCGACTCGGGTCCGATGCCGCGCTCGATCAGCATGCGAGCCAAGCGGTTCGAACGCCGGTCGAGTTCTGCGTACCGAACCGAACTCCCGGCGAAGATCAGCGCCGTGGCCTCCGGATCGTGCGCGACCGCGTCGGCCATCAGGTCCGGCAGCGTCCGCGGCGCGACCGCCGCACCACCCGGCACCGGGGTGAGCAGGGCACGCTCCAGGGATCCAAGGATGTCGATGTCGCCGACCCGGGCGCCGGGGTCGGCCGTGACCGCCGCGAGGATACGCACGAGTCGTTCCGCGAATCCGATCGCCGTGTCCTCGTCGAAGAGGTCGGTCGCGTAGCCGAGACCCGCGGCGATGCCTGCCGGGTTGCCGTTCTCGTCGAACTTCTCGGCCAGGGTCCACTGCAGATCGAAGTTGGCGGTGTCGATCTCGAAGTCGATGTTCCGGACCTGCAGATCCGGCAATTCCAGCGTGGGGCGCTCGATGTCCTGGAACTCGAGCATCACCTGGAACAGCGGCGCGTACGCCGTCACCCGGGACGGGCTCAGGACCTCCACCACCCGCTCGAACGGAACCTCCGCGTGCGTGAAGGCACCCAGATCGGTTTCCCTGACACGGCCGAGGAACTCGGCGAAGGTAGCGCCGCCGTCGACGTGGGTACGCAGGACGAGGGTGTTGACGAACATGCCGACCACGTCGTCGAGTTCGCGTTCGCCGCGACCGGCGATCGGCGTCCCGACGGCGATGTCGTCCGCGCCGCTCACGCGTGCCAGCACGACCGCCAGCGCGGCATGCAACGTCATGAACACCGTGGTGGTCTGTTCCCGCGCCAACCTCACGACGCCCGCATGAATGTCCGGGTCGATCAGGAATTCGACGTGGCCACCGCGAAGTGACCGGACGGCGGGCCGGGGACGGTCGGTGGGCAACTCCAGCAGTTCGGGCAGGTCCGACAGCGTCGTGGTCCAGTAGGCGAGCTGCCGCGAAATGGGCGACTTGCCATCGGATTCCGATCCCAGCCACTCCCGCTGCCACAGCGCGTAGTCGGCGTACTGCACGTCCAGGGGCGCCCAGTCCGGGGCAGAACCGTTCGCTCGGGACGCGTACGCGACCATGACGTCCCGGGCCAGCGGTGCCATCGAGAAGCCGTCGGCGGCGATGTGATGCACCACCACCGCGAGCACGTGCACGTTCTCGTCGAGCCGGAACAGTCGCGCGCGCAGCGGCACCTGCGTGGTGACGTCGAATCCGGCGGACAGCAGTGTCAGCGATAGTTCGCGGAGGTCCGCTTCACTCGACACAGTAACCGGTGTGAGGTCGGGCACCGCACTCGCCGCGGGCAGGATCACCTGGCGGGGGCCGTCGTCGGTGAGGGGGAAGACAGTGCGCACGGCCTCGTGCCGTTCGATGACGTCGGCGACCGCCGCCTGCAGCGCGGGCACGTCGAGCCGGCCCTCGAGTCTCAGCGCGAACGCGACGTTGTAGGCGGAGGAGGAGGTGTCGAACTGGTTGATGAACCACATGCGCTGCTGGGCCGGCGACACGGGAACTTCCGCGGTGCCCTCCCTCGGTTTCAGCGGGGGGCGGGCCTCGAGCCCTTCCTGCGACTCGGCCAGCAGCGCCAGACCCGCGACGGTGGGGGCGTCGAACACGTCGCGCAGTCCGATCCGGTCCCCGACGACCGCATTGATCCGGGCCACCAACCGGGTGGCGATCAGCGAGTTCCCGCCGAGGTCGAAGAAGCTGTCGTGCGCGCCCACCCTGTCGAGTCCGAGCAGATCGGCGCAGACGGCGGCCACGATCTCTTCGATCGGGGTTCGGGGGGCCACGAAACCGGCAGCCGGGCTGCCGAAGTCGGGTGTCGGCAACGCCTTCCGATCGAGTTTGCCGTTCACCGTCACCGGCAACTCCGGCAACACCACCACCACCGACGGCACCATGAACCCCGGCAACACCGTCGCCGCCGACTCCCGCACCACCCACTCGTCCACCACCATGCCGACCACCGGCACCACATACCCCGCCAAATACTCCCCCGCCGCACCGTCCCCGCGCAGCACCACCACCGCCTGCGCCACCTCCACCCGGCGCAGCAACACCGCCTCGACCTCACCCAGCTCGACCCGCTGACCCCGCAACTTCACCTGAAAATCCGTACGCCCCAGATACTCCAACTCCCCCGACCGCAACCACCGAACCCGATCGCCCGTCCGATACAAGCGCGTACCTCGCTCATCCCCAAACCCGAAGGGGTTCGCCACGAACCGATCCGCCGTCAACTCCGCCCGCCCCGCATACCCCCGCGCCAACTGCACACCCCCGAGATACAACTCCCCCGCCACCCCCACCGGCACCGGCCGCAACCGCCCATCCAACACGAACGTCTGCGTATTCCACACCGGCACCCCGATCGGCACCACCACCCGATCCGCCCCCGTGACCTCGTGGAACGTCACATCCACCGCAGCCTCCGTCGGGCCGTACAAGTTGTGGATGCGGGCCTCGGGGATCAGTGCCCGCATCCTCGACGCCGTCGGCGCGGGCAGCGCCTCACCCGAGGCGAACACCTGCCGCAGGCTCGTGCAGCGCGCCGCGGCCGGCTCGGCGGTGAACACCGCCAGCATGGAGGGAACGAAATGCACTGTGGTCACGTGGTGTTCGACGATCAGTCCGGAAAGATATGCCGGATCACGGTGACCGTCCGGGGCGGCGATCACCAACCGCGCCCCACACAGCAACGGCCAGAACAACTCCCACACCGACACATCGAACGTCACCGGCGTCTTCTGCAACACCACATCATCGGATTGCAACGGATACCGATCCTGCATCCACAACAACCGATTCACAATCCCCCCATGCGGAACCGACACCCCCTTCGGCCGACCCGTCGACCCCGACGTGAACATCACATACCCCGGATGACCCGGCCGCAGCCGCGACAACCGCTCGCCCACCCCCACCGGACCCGCCGGCAACCCCGACACATCCATCGTGTCCACCGCCACCACCCGAACCGACCCCGCGAACACCCCCACATCCGCCGCCGTCGTCAACACCACCACCGGAGCAACCGTGCCGAGGACGTATCCGATCCGCTCCGAAGGCTGATCCGGATCGATCGGCACATACGCCCCACCCGCCACCAGCACCGCATAAATCCCCACCACCATGTCCACCGAACGCCGCACCGCCACACCCACCGACGACTCCGGACCCACCCCCTCCCCGATCAACCACCGCGCCAACCGATGCACCCGCGCAGCAAACTCCCCATACGACAACACCCCACCCTCGAACACCACCGCCGGCGCACCCGGAGACCGCACCACCTGCGCCTCGAACAACTCCACAACAGTGGTAGCCGGCACCACATGCGACGTCGCATTCCACGCCCCGACCACCAACCCCCGCTCCCCCGCCCCCAGAACCTCCACATCCCCCACCACGGTGCCCGGATCACCAGCGATCGTCTCGAGAATCCGGACGAACCGCTCCCCGAACCCCACCACCGTCGCCCGGTCGAACACGTCGGATGCGAACGTGAACGAAGCGTCGATGCCCGCTGCGGTCCCCGTCGCGTCGTACTTCTCGGTGAGCGTCAACTGCAGGTCGAACTTGGAGACACCGGGTTCGACGTCGACGGTTTCCACCGTCAGTCCCGGCAGGGTCACGTGGACCGGGGCGGTGTTCTGGAACTCGAGCAAGATCTGGAACAGCGGTGAGTACGCGGTCGAGCGGGTCGGCGCGACCGCGTCCACCACACTCTCGAAAGGCACGTCCGCGTGTCCGAACGCCGCCAGATCCGCCTCCCGCACCCGGGACAGCAGGTCGGCGAACGCCGCTGCGGGGTCGACGGCTGTGCGCAGGACCAGGGTGTTGACGAGCATCCCCACGACGTCGTCGAGTGCTTCTTCGCCACGCCCGGCGATCGGCGTCCCGATCGCGACGTCTCCGGACCCGCTCAACCGGGCCGTCAGCACCGCGAGCGCCGCGTGCGTCACCATGAACATCGTCGAATCGTGTTGCCGCGCCAGGGCGAGAAGCGCCCGGTGGTCGTCCTCGGGCACGGTGAACCGGACGGTCCCGCCGCGGAGCGCCCTGTCGGTGGGCCTCGGTCGATCCAATGGAAGGTCGATCGCGTCGGGCAGACCGGACAGCGTCTGCTTCCAGTACGCCCCTTGCGCCGACATCACACTGCCGGGATTGTCTTCGCTGCCGAGGGCCGCCCTCTGCCAGAGGCTGTAGTCGGCGTACTGCACCGGCAGTGGTCGCCAGTCCGGCGGCTGTTGCTGCACCCGCGCCGAGTACGCGACCATCAGATCGCGGGCGAGCGGAGCCAGCGACGCTCCGTCCGCCGAGATGTGGTGCACCACGAGCACGAGAACGTGGTCGTTCCGGCCGGCGCGGAACAGGGCGCCCCGCACGGGCACGTCGGTGCTCACGTCGAATCCCCGCGCGGTCAACTCGGCCATTCGCGCACGCAACGCCGCCTCGTCCTCGACGGTTCTCGGCTCCAGATCCGGAATCATCTCGCCCAGCGGCTGAATCACCTGATGCGGTCCGTCGACCGACGCCGGATACACGGTGCGCAGCGATTCGTGTCGTTCGAGGATGTCCCCGACCGCGGTTCGGAGCGCGTCCACGTCGAGGGTTCCGTTGAGGCGCAGCGCCATCGGGATGTTGTAGGCGGGCGAGGAGGTGTCGTACTGATTGACGAACCACAGGCGTTGCTGGGCAAGCGAGAGAGGGATCCGGTCGGGGCGCTGCTGCGCGACGAGGTCCGGGCGGCCGGAGGGCCGCGCGTGCGCACTCCCGATGCGTTCCGCCAATGCCTCCACCGTCGGCGCCTCGAACAGAGTCCGCACCACGAGTTCGACGCCGAGTGCGGCATTCACACGTGCGACGACCCTCGTCGCGACGAGCGAATTCCCGCCGAGGTCGAAGAAGCTGTCGTCGAGGCCGATTCGCTCCACGCCGAGGACGTCCGCGAACACCCGCGCCACCGCCTGCTCCTCCGTGGTGGCAGGAGCGCGGAATTCGGCGGTCGTGGACAGGAATTCCGGCGCGGGCAATGCCGCACGATCGAGCTTTCCGCCCGGGGTCAAAGGGAACTCGTCCAGTATCACGATCGCCGCAGGCACCATGTACGTCGGCAGTCGCCGTGCGGCGTGGTCCGTCAACTCGGTCGCTGTGAGCCGCTGCCCGGCGGCGGACAGCACGTACGACACGAGCACCGTGTCTCCGGACGGTGCCGTGCGCTGCATCGTCACCGCGGTCCGCACGTGTGGATGGGTGTGGAGGATCGTGTCGATCTCGCCGAGTTCGATGCGGAAGCCGCGCACCTTCACCTGGAAATCGCTGCGGCCCAAGTACTCCAGCGTGCGGTCGGGCCGCCACCGCACCACGTCGCCGGTGCGGTACATCCGGTCGCCGGGGTCGCCGAACGGGTCGGCCACGAACCGTTCCGCCGTGAGCGCCGACCTGCCGTGGTAGCCGCGGGCGAGGGCGTCGCCGGCGATGTACAACTCTCCGGCCACGCCGACGGGCACCGGTGTCAGCCGTTCGTCGAGCACGACCTCGCGGAAACCGCGGAGCGGGCCGCCCAGCGTGACGGCGCCGTCCGCGGACAGCGGCGCGCTGATGTTCGACATGACGGTGGCCTCGGTGGGCCCGTACGCATTGGACAGCCGGCGGCCGGGCGCCCACCGCTGCACCAGTTCCGGGGAGCACGCCTCGCCGCCGAACACCACGTCCCGGAAGTCGGAGAGTCCGTCCGGCTCGATGGTGCCGAGCGCCGCGGTGGTGACGAATCCGTGAGTGACCCTCTCCGACTGCAGGAACCGGGACAGTTCCTCGCCGCCGTAGATCGCGGGCGGCACGATCACCATGGTCGCCGCGGCGGCGAACACGTGCAGGTACTCGGAGACGGACGCGTCGAAACTCGGTGTGGAGAAGTGCAAAATCCGGGAGGCCTGCGTCGCACCGGATCGGGTGCGTTGCTCGGCCGCGAAGTTGTCCAGGCCGCTGTGGGTGACCACGACCCCCTTGGGCTTGCCCGTCGAACCGGACGTGTAGATCACGTAGGCCGGATTCTCCGGGCGGAGGGGCCGAACCCGGTCGGCGTCGGTGACGGCCGAGGCCGGCCGACTCGCACAGTGCGACCGGAACGCGTCCTCGTCGAGCACCAGCAACGGCACCGATCCTGCTAGCCGGGACCGCACGGCCGACACCGTCACACAAAGCGCGGCGCCCGAATCGTGGAGCATGTGCTCGATCCGTTCGGCCGGATAGTTCGGGTCGGCGGGCAGGAACGCCGCACCCGACTTGGCAACCGCCAGCATCGACAGCACCGACTCGATCGAGCGGGTCATGCCCAGCGCCACGACGTTCTCCGGCCCGATTCCGTGTTCGATCAGGACGCGGGCCAGTTGGTTGGAGCGCTCGTCCAATTCCCGGTACGTCACGTCGATTCCGAGATACGAGAGCGCGGCACCGGTGGGGTTGGCTTCGGCTGCCGCCGAGAACAATTCGGGTAGCGTGCACCCCGGCCGTCCGGGCGAGCCGGGCACCGGGACGAGGGTGGCGTGTTCGGTGTCGGACAGGATGTCGATGTCGCCGACGACGGAATCGGGGTCGCCGGTGGCCGCCTGCAGGATTCGGCTCAATCGTTCGCCGAGTCGACGAACAGTGCCGGGGTCGAACAGATCGGTGGCGAACGCGAGGGTCACCGTGATGCCGGTCGGGATGCCGTCGGCGTCGAACGTCTCCGCCGCGGTCACCCGGAGGTCGAATCTGCCGATCACGGCCGTTTCGGCCGCGTCCCCGCCGTCGAACAGCACCTGGACGATCGGCGAGTATGCGGGCGACTCGCGGACCGTGAGCGCCCGGACCACCTGCTCGAACGGGACGTCGGGGTGGTCGAACGCCTCCCGGTCGACGTCGCGAACGTGACGGAGGTGCTGTGTGAAGGTCGCGTCCGGTTCGGCGCGGGTCCGGAGAACGACGAGGTTCTGCCCCCGGTCCAGTGTGGCCGTCGTTCCGACCGCGACCTCCGACGCACCGGAGAGCCGGCTCAGCAGCACGGCCGCGGCCGCGTGCAGAACGGTGAACGCGGTGGTGCCGTGTTCGTCTGCCAGTGCCCGCACCCCGCGGTGGGTCCGGGCTCCGATCGGGACGTCGACGCGGTCGGTGTTCCCGGACTGCGCGGGCGGCCGGGCCCGATCGGACGGCAGGTTCAGCACTTCGGGCATCCCCGACAGCCGATCGGTCCAGTACGCGAGGTGGTGCGCCTCGCGGCGCCGCCGCTCGCCTTCGCGAGCGGTCGCCTCGTGAACGGTCGCGAGCCGGGCCTGTGGATCCGCCGAGACGAATTCTTCCAGCAGTTCGACGAAGTACCGGTGGTGCCGGCGCAGCGCCGCATCCTCGTACCGGTTCGGGTTGGCCCGGAAATCGACGAAGATCTCCGCCGGCGTCCCGCTCGGATACACGTTGACCAGGAGGTCTTCCACCGGGCCCGAGGTGACGATGTGGTATTCGCCGACCAGGGGGCCGAGCACCACCTCCTGGTGGAACAGCATGACGTTGACCATGGGTCCGTGCAGTTCCGCGACACCGCCCGCGCCGACGTCGCGGCGGATGTCCTCGACGCTGCACCGCTGATGCCGCAACGCGCCCATCAGCTCTCGCCTGACCTGCGACACGAGTTCCGCGACCGTTGCGCTCTCGTCGACGGTGATCGGCAGCGGTGCGACGCTGACCGTCATCCCGCCGGAATTGCGCAGCAGCGACGTGGTCCGCCCGGACATCGGAACGTTCACGAGGACTTCGGTTTTCGCCGTGGCCCGCGACAGGTAGCAGGCGAAGGCCGCGATGATCGTCACGGCCGCCGCGGCGGTCGCCTGGCTGTCGGAACTCTGGATGCCGGACGCGGCCGCCTCGGACAGCAGCACGCTCTCGACCGTGCTCCTGGCGAGTGCGGGTGCGGGCGCGTCGGCCAACGTCGACCCGCCGATTCCCTCGACTCGCTCGGCCCAGTACTCCCGATCGGCCACGAAGCGATCGGACGCCCGGTAGAGGGCGTCGACGTCGTACAGTGCGCGCAGCGTCGCGGCGCGGCTCGGATCCGGTTCACGACCCGCGACCGTGGCCGAATACCGGTGCGCGATGCGGTTGATCAGCGTCATGGCACCGTAGCCGTCGAGCGCGACGTGGTGAATGCGGCTGTACCACAGGTAATGCGCCTCGCCCACGCACAGGATCGACGTCTCGAACAGCCGATCGGCGTCGAGATCGAGTGGGGCCTGGTAGTCCCGGTCCATCCATTCGTGCGCGGCGGCGACCGGGTCGTCGTCGCCGCGAAAGTCGACGAACTCGATGGACGTGTCGGTGGTGTGGTCGACGTACTGCATCGGCCTGCCGTCGACCTCGACGACCTTGAGGAACGGCGACTGGAACTCGCGGGCAACCACGATGGTCTCGCGTCGCAGCAGGTCGATGTCGAGGTTGCCGTGCAACTCCACGTAGTGCGCCACCGAGATGGGCACCGCCGGGTCGAGTTGCTGCGCGAACCACGTGGCACGCTGCGCCGCGGACAGCGGGAATGCGTCCGCGTCCGAATTCTGTGTAGCCGGCTTCCGCGTGTCTGGGGCCTTCACGGTGGGTCCTCCCCGTACGGTATCCCCGACCGTCGACGTCGTGAGCGCGTCCGGATCCTGACTCGCGAATGCGGGAGGCGGTAGTTCTTCCCCGTCCCCCAGGTCGTTCGTTCGCCATCCACAGGGCGCACAGACCCCATAGTCGCACAGCGGCGTGGCCGCATTCAGCCGATTCGGTCGTCGTGGCGCGGGGTGCGATCGGCGCCCAGATACCTCGACAGCACCGGCCCGATGACGGCGAGGGACTGCGGCTCGATCATGTCGTTGTGCCCGCAGTCCACCGGATACTCCGCGATCCGGCCGGTCACCAGCGGTCGCCACTCGTCCACCGACCGGGCGCGGGTGGTGCCGTCGTCTTCGCCGGTCGCGGGGAAGATCAGCAGGTCGCCGTCGTAGACCTGCGGCTCGAACCGATGGACGAGTTCCCGCGAATTCTCGTATCCGGCGTTGATCCGCTCGAGGTGTTCTCCGCGCAGCCCGGAGTCGCTACCCCACGATTCGTTGAGCAGTTGCGCTGCGCGTTCGTACGTGACTTCGCCGTCGGTGGCGACGACGAGGCCCAGCCCGCGGAGCAGATCCCGCATGTCGAGTTTCCCGAACAGCGGGTCCTCGCCGTTGTCGGGATAGCTGTCCATGACGGCGAGGGTCGCGACGTTTTCGCCTGCCCGCTGGAGTTCGACGGCCATCGCGTGGGCGATGACCCCGCCCAGCGACCAACCGAGCAGGTCGTACGGTCCCTCCGGCTGAATGGCCTTCATCTCCTCGACGTACCGGTGCGCGAGTTGCTCGATCGACCGGTACTCACCGTCCCCGCTGATCGTGGGCAATTGCAGACCGTACGCGCGGCGGTCGGCGGGCAGATACCGGACGAGGCCCGCATACCCCCAGGACAGCCCGATTCCCGGGTGGACGCAGAACAGCGGTCGTCCGGTGCCTTCGGTGCGCAGCGGAATCACCACCGCCAGCGCCTCCGTCACTGCGCCCTCCGCCGACGGCAGTGCGATCCTGCGGGCGAGGCCGGACGGTGTGGGATCGAGGAACATCCACTGCAACGGGATCTTCCGGTCGAGTCGCTCCTGCAAGGCGGCGACCGCCTTCGTGGCCAGCAGAGAGTTGCCGCTCCTCTCGAAGAAGTTGTCGTCGGCCCCGACCCGGTCCACACCGAGCACCTCGGCGAACACGTCCACGACCGCCGCCTCGAGGTCGGTGGCGGGCGGCCGGAAGCGGGTGCCCGACAGGAACTCGGGAGCGGGCAGCGCGGCGCGATCCAGCTTGCCCACCGGCGTCAACGGGATCCGGTCGAGCACGACGATCGCGGCGGGCACCATGTGGGACGGCAGCCGCTCGGCGACGAGGCGGGACAGTTCCGCGGTGTCGACGTCCGCGCCGCCGACCGGCCGCACATAGGAGACCAGGAGCGGTTCCCCGGCCGGCCCGTCCCGGCCGATCGTGACGGCGAACCCGACGTCGGGGTGGGCGGTCAGTGCGGCGTCGATCTCGCCGGGCTCGATGCGGAACCCGCGGATCTTCACCTGGAAATCGCTGCGCCCGACGTATTCGAGGGTGCCGTCGCGGCGCCACCGCACCACGTCGCCCGTGCGGTACATCCGGTCGCCGGGGGCGCCCCAGGGGGCGGCCACGAAACGGGACGCCGTCAGGCCGGACCGGCGGTGATACCCGGAGGCCAGGGCGCGTCCCGAGACGTACAGCTCACCGACCACACCGACCGGCACCGGGCGCAGCCGGGAATCGAGCACGACCTCCGCGACGCCGCGGGTGGGTGCGCCGAGTGTGATCGGGTCGCCCGGCACCAGCGGGTCGCTGATGTTCGACATGATCGTCGTCTCGGTCGGCCCGTAGGCGTTGAACATCCGGCGGCCCGGCGCCCACCGGGCGACGAGTTCGGGTGGGCAGGCCTCACCGGCCACGACCAGAGTCCGCAGCGACTCGAAGCCCAGCGGGTCCATCGACGCCAGCGCGGTGGGGGTGACGAATCCGTGGGACACCCGCTCGTCGCTCAGCAGCGCGGCCAGTTCGGTGCCGCCGTAGATCGTGGGCGGTGCGATCACCAGCGTCGCACCCGCGCAGAACGCCATGACGAGTTCGAAGACGGATGCGTCGAAACTCGGCGACGCGAAGTGCAGCACCCGCGAGCCTCGGGTGACGGCGAGACGGTCCCGCTCCTCCGCGGCGAGGTTCGCCAGGCCGCGGTGCGTGACGGCCACACCCTTGGGGACGCCTGTGGATCCGGACGTGTAGATGAGATACGCGGGATGCGATTCGTGCAGCGGTGCGGTCCGGTCCGCGTCGGTGACCGGGCCGGGCGACTGCGTCCTGATCCGGTCGGCATCCCGGACGTCGTCGAGCACGATCCAGGTCACCGCGGCGGGCAGCCGATCTCGGTGTTCCCGGACCGTCACCCCCGACACGGCACCCGAGTCGGTGAGCATGTGCTCGATCCGGTCGAGCGGATACCCGGGGTCGACCGGCAGGAACGCGGCGCCCGTGCGGGCGACGGCCCACACCGACAGCACCGATTCGATCGACCTCGACAGGCTCAGCGCGACAGTGGTTCCCGGACCGGCACCCGACTCGATCAGGCGGCGCGCCAGCCGGTTCGAGGTTTCGTCGAGTTCGCGGTACGTGACCGCCCGGCCCCGGTACGACAGCGCGTCGGCGTCCGGGTCGAGTCGGACCGCGGCCGTCAGCAGGTCCGGCAGCAGGACGTTCGGTGCGTCGGGTGCTCCGCGCGCCGGGGTGAGCGCCGCGACCTCGTCGGTGCCGAGGATCTCGATGTCGCCGACCGGGATTCCGGGTTGGGCGGTGACGGAGTCGAGGATGCGCACGAACCGTTCCGCGAAACCCAGCACCGTGTCGGCGTCGAACAGATCGGTCGCGTAGTCGATCGCCCCCGTCATGCCGGCCGGGGTGCCGTCGGTGTCGAATCGCTCGTCGAGGATGACCTCGAGGTCCACCTTGACGACGGCGAGGTCGGGATCGAGTCCCTCGACGCTCAGCCCGGGCAACCGCAGCGCGGGATTCTCGGTGTTCTGGAATTCGAGCGACACCTGGAAGAGCGGCGAGTGGGCGGTCGAGCGCACCGGGCCGACGGCGTCCACCACCCGTTCGAAGGGCAGGTCGGCGTGCGCGAAGGCACCGAGATCGGCGTCGCGGACCTGCGCGAGGAGGTCGCGGAACGGCTGCCCCGCCTCGATCGCGGTGCGCAGGGCCAGCGTGCCGACGAACATGCCGACGAGGTCGTCGAGCGCCGCCTCGCCGCGGCCGGCGATCGGGGTGCCGATCGCCACGTCGCCCGTGCCGCCGAGCCGCCCGAGCAGGACGGCGAGTGCGGCGTGCACGATCATGAACTCGGTGGACCGGTGCTCGCGCGCCGCCGCCCGGATCCGCTCGTGCAGCCCCGCGTCGATCGTGAAGCCCACCCGGTCGCCGTGGAACGACTGTTGTGCGGGACGCCGGCGGTCGGTGGGCAGTTCGAGGAGTTCCGGCAGCCCGGCCAGCGCGGACTCCCAGTAGGACAGCTGCCGCGAGATCAGCGACCCGGGGTCGTCCTCCGAACCCAGCAGCCTGCGCTGCCACAGTGTGTAGTCGGCATACTGGACCGGTAGCGGCGTCCACGCGGGAACGCGACCGTGGGCGCGGGATTCGTACGCGACCATCACATCCCGCACCAGCGGTGCCATCGAGAAGCCGTCGGCCGAGATGTGGTGCACCACGACGGCGAGCACATGGGTCCTGGTGTCGAGGGAGACCGTGCCGAGAGAGACGGTGTCGAGGGAGAACAGGGCGATGCGCAGTGGGACGGCGGCGGCGACGTCGAAGCCGGCCGACACCAGCCGGGTGAGTTCCTCCCGGAGCCTGCCGTCGTCCGCGACCGCGGTCGGCGGGGGCATCGGCGCCGGCGGCGGGAGGATCTCCTGCACCGGTTCGCCGTCACGGAGCGGGAAGCGGGTGCGCAGCGACTCGTGCCTGGTCACGACGTCCGTGACCGCCAGCCTCAGCGCATCCACGTCGAGGTCGCCGGTGAGCCGCACCACCATCGGGATGTTGTAGGCGGGCGAACTCGTGTCGAACTGGTTGATGAACCACATGCGCTGCTGCGCGTAGGACAGCGGGATGCGGGCGGGGCGGTCCCCGGCGGTCAGGGCGGGACGGCCGGACGGACCCGCTTCCGCATGCTCGATGCGCGCGGCGAACGCCTCCACCGTGGGCGCCTCGAACAACGCCCGCACGCCGATGTCGGTGTCGAGCGCGGCGCGCAGGCGGGCGACGGCGCGGGTGGCGCTCAGCGAGTTGCCGCCGAGATCGAAGAATCCCGCATCCGCGCTCACCCGGTCCAGTCCGAGTACCTCCGCGAAGACGCCGGCCACCGTCTCCTGCACCGGGTCGGCCGGTGCCCGGTATTCGGCGGTGCCGACGTCGAATTCGGGGGTGGGCAGGGCCTTGCGGTCGAACTTGCCGACGGCGTTCAGCGGGATCTCGTCCAGCACGGTGATCGACGACGGAATCATGTGGGCGGGCAGTCTGCTCGCGAGACCGCGGGTGAGGTCGCCGGTGTCGAGGGTGTGCCCGGGGGCGGGTACGACGTAGGACGCGAGGAGCGTGTCGCCGGCCGGGCCGAGGTAGGCGACCGTGACCGCGAACCGGACGCCGGGGACCGCCGCGAGTGTCGTGTCGATCTCGCCGAGTTCGATGCGGAACCCGCGGACCTTGACCTGGAAATCGCTGCGGCCCAAGTATTCGATGGTGAGTCCGGGGGTCCAGCGCACGACGTCGCCGGTGCGGTACATCCGCTCACCGGGCCGGCACGGGTCGGCCACGAACCGGGTGGCGGTGAGCCCGGGGCGGCGGTGGTAGCCGCGCGCCAGTCCCGCTCCTGCGAGGTACAACTCGCCCGGAACCCCGGCCGGGACCGGCTGCAACCGGGAATTCAGCACCAGTTCCGTGACACCGCGGATCGGTCCGCCGATGGTGATGCGCTCCCCCGGGGTCTGGGGATCGCTGATGTTGGACATGATGGTGGTCTCGGTCGGCCCGTACGCGTTGTACAACCGGCGTCCCGGCGCCCACCGGGACACGAGTTCGGGTGGGCAGGCCTCGCCGCCGACCGCGACGTCCGCGAACAGATCCAGCCCCGCGGGGTCGAGGGATGCGAGCGCCGCGGTGGTGACGAACGCGTGCGTGACCCGCCGGTCGCGGATCAGCTGGGCGAGTTCGTCGCCGCCGAACACGGTGGGCGGCGCGATCACCATCGTCGCCGCGGCACCGAACGCCTGCAGGTATTCGAACACGGATCCGTCGAAGCTCGGGGTCGAGAAGTGCAGCGTCCGGGACTCCGAGTCCGCCCCGAAACGGGCGAGTTGGTCTTTGGCGAAGTTGTCCAGGCCGCGGTGCGTCACGGTGACGCCCTTCGGCATTCCGGTCGAGCCCGACGTGTAGACGACGTACGCGGCCGAGTCGAGAGTGACCGGTGCCGTGCGGTCGCCGTCGTCGACCGGTGCCGCGGAACCGGCCGCGCACTCGGCGCCGAACTCGGGATCGTCGAGGACGAGCCAGCGCGTGCTCCCGGCCAGCCGGGCACGATGCTCGGACGTCGTCAGTCCGAGAGCGCATTCCGAGTCGGTGAGCATGTGCGCGATGCGTTCGTCGGGATAGTTCGGGTCGACGGGCACGAACACTGCCCCGGCCTTGGCCACCGCCCACACGCACAGCACCGACTCGATCGAACGCGGAACACCCACGGCCACCGACATTTCCGGACCGAGACCGCGGCCGATCAGAACGCGAGCGAGCCGGGTGGACCGCTCGTCCAGCTCCCGGTACGACACCTCGACGTCGCCGGACGACAGGGCGACCGCATCCGGGTCGACCGCGGCGGCGTCGGTGAAGATCTGCGCGAGTGTGCGGACGGACGCGGCCGGGCCACCGCGGACCGGTACCAGTTCCTCGCGTTCCCGCTCGGTGAGCAGCGACAACCGGGCCAGTGGCACGTCGGGTCCGGCGCAGGCGTCGAGCACCCGCACCACCCGGTCGGCGATGTCCTCGACCTCTCCGGGGGCGAACAGGTCGGGGATGTACTCGAACTTCAGGTGCAGGCTCGCCGCCGCCGACGCGACGAGGCTCAGCGGGTAGTGGGCGGCGTCGCGGGCGTCGACGCCGGTGACGCGGAGCCCGGCGATGTCGGTGTCTTCCGACAGCCCGGCCCGGTCCACCGGGTACGACTCGAACACGGTGAGGGTGTCGAACCCGACGCCGGGGCCCGCGGCGTCCCGGATCTCGGCGAGACCGGTGTAGTGGTGGTCGAGCATCGCCGCCTGCTCGGCCTGCACCCGCTCCAGCAACGCGCCGAGCATCTCGTCCGGGCGCAGCGTGACCCGCACCGGCACGCTGTTGATGAACAGCCCGACCATCGTCTCGATGCCGGCGAGTTCCGGCGGCCTGCCGGACACGGTGGCGCCGAACACGACGTCGTCGCGTCCGGTGAGCATTCCCAGCACGACGCCCCACGCCGTCTGCAGAATGCTGTTGAGCGTGAGCCCACGGGTGCGCGCGGATTCGCGCAGCCGGTCGGTCCGGTCCTCGTCGAGGTCGAACACCCATTCCCGCGACACGGTCGACAGTTGCCGCGCCCGGTCCGCGGGGATCAGCAGCGTCGGTTCCTCGACGCCGTCCAGAGTGTCCGCCCAGGCCCGCGCGGACATGCCCCTGTCGCGCCCGCTCATCCACGCCAGGTAGTCGCGGTAATCCCGCACGCGGGGCAGTGGCGAGGGGTCGGCGTCCGTGGCGTACAGCGTGAGCAGTTCCCGGATCATCAGCGGCATCGACCAGCCGTCGAGCAGGATGTGGTGGTTCGTCGACACCAGTCGGCAGTGGCCGCCCGCCGTCCACACGAGCAGGAACCGGATCAGCGGTGCGGTGGCCATGTCGAAGGGGGTGGTCCGGTCGGCGGCCAGCAGTCGCTCGATCTCGGCTTCCGACGCGTCCGCGTCCAGTCCGCTCACGTCGATCTCCCGCCAGGGCACGGTGACCCGGCCCGAGACGACCTGCACGGCCCCGCCGTCGGCGTCGTGGCAGAACGCGCTGCGAAGGTTCGGGTGACGGTCGAGGAGCGCGCCTGCGGCCCGGCGCAACCGTGCCGCGTCGACGTCGCCGGCGAGGTCCAGAATCAGCTGGACGAGGTAGGCGTCCACCGACTCGTCGGCCAGTTCGGCATGGAACAGCATGCCCGCCTGCAACGGCGACAACGGCCAGACGTCGGTCATCGCCGGGTACCGGCGTTCGAGGTCGTCGATCGCGCTCTGGCCGAGTCGGACGAGGTTCAGGTCGGACGGGGTGAAGCCGCCGCCACCCGATCTTGTGTGCTCGGACAGGGCCTCCAGCGCCCGCACCCACAGTCGCGCGAGTTCGCCGACGTCCTCCGCCGCGATCACCCTGACGGGGAACGACCACGTCGCGGTGAGTACCGGGCCGGCGGCGGTGTCGGTGGTTCTGGCGTTCACGTCGACGACGGCCGCCGCGGGCAACCCGGAGTGCGCGGCGGCGGCGAGTCCCGCATCGGAGACCGGCATCCAGTCGCCGCCGGGGGCGGTGCCCGCCCCGAGCCTGCCGAGGTAGTTGAAACTCACCTGCGGACTCGCCTGCGCCGACAGTTCCCGGGCCGTGTCGTCGTCGAGGTACCGGAGAAGCCCGAACCCGATGCCGTGGTCGGGGATCGAGTGCAGCCGCTCCTTCACCGCCTTGACCGCATCGCCGCCGGCGGGGCCCGATGCGAACGCCTCCTCGACGTCCACACCGTCGAGGTCGAGGCCCACCGGGAAGATCGTGGTGAACCAGCCGACCGTGCGGGCCAGATCGGCGCCGGGGACCACGTGTTCCTCACGACCGTGCCCTTCGAGATTCACGAGCGCGGCGGAAGACTCGATCCCGCGGCGTCGGCGCCACCGGACGAGCGCCAACGCCAGCGCCGTCAGCAACCCGTCTGCCACGTTCCCGTGGAACGCCTGCGGGAGCGACGTCAACAGCGTCTCCGTGACGGCGACGGGAAGCTGGACATCGACGTCGGAGGTCTGGACGTCGGCCGGGGTCAGCGGCCGCGACCCCAGCGGCGGGTCGGGGGTGTCGAGCATGTGCCGCCACAGGCCGAGTTCGGCTGTGCGAGATGGTTCCTGCGCCACGTCGGTTAGTGCGTGCGCCCACGTGCGCATCGACGTTCCGGTGGCGGGCAGGGCGGTTGCCTCACCGGACAGCACCCGGGCGCAGGCGAGGGCGAGATCGGGGACGAGGATGCGCCACGACACGCCGTCGACCACCACGTGATGGGCGACGATCAGCAACCGTCCCGCCGTGGCGGGTTCCTCGGTGCTCGCGAACCACACCGCCTGCACCATCACGCCCGACTCGGGGTCCAAGCGGCCTGCGGCGGAGTCCAATTCGCGGGACGCGGCGTCGGTGAACGAGTCCGCGGCGCCGATCGGCACCGTGCGCACCACGTCGGCCGCCCGCACCCACCCGGGCGGCGCGGTCGCCATCGTCCAGTTGGGCTGCGCCGCCGTCCAACCGACCCGGTCGCTGCGGTACAGGCGGGCGCGCAGCATGTCGTGCCGGTCCAGGACGGCCTGCATCGCCGCCGTCAGCGTGTCGTGGTCCAGTTCGGCGGGGGTCGTGAACAGCGCCGCCTGCGAGTACCGCCGGAAGTCGCCGTCCCGGCCCAGCATCCAGCGCACGATCGGGGTCAGCGGGAACTCGCCGACACCGCCGCCGGGCAACTCTTCGAGGGTGATCGTCTCCTCCCCCGATGTGGCGACCTCCGCGAGCGCGGCAACCGTCTTGCGTTCGAACACGTCCCGCGGGGTGATCACCACCCCGGACGCCTTCGCCCGGGTGACCAGCTGGATCGACATGATCGAGTCGCCGCCGACCGCGAAGAACGAATCGTCGACGCCCACCGTGTCGAGACCGAGGACCTCGGCGAACAGGCCGGCGAGGATCCGTTCCGTCTCCGTCGCCGGTGCGCGGCCGAGCGACACCTGCCGGCCGTAGTCCGGTTCGGGCAGCGCCCGGCGGTCGAGTTTGCCGTTCACGGTGAGGGGCAGGGCGTCGAGCACCACCACGGCGGCGGGCACC
This sequence comes from Rhodococcus koreensis, assembly GCF_017068375.1. NCBI lineage: Bacteria > Bacillati > Actinomycetota > Actinomycetes > Mycobacteriales > Nocardiaceae > Rhodococcus > Rhodococcus koreensis. Next base: position 6,130,743 of record NZ_CP070609.1, on the reverse strand, counting down.
ATGTGCGCCGCCAGCCGGCCCCCGACCGTGTCGACGATCCCGGCGGGGTCCAGCACCCGGCCCGCCTCGGGCACCACGTAGCCCACCAGGCGCTCGTTCCGCACCAGCACCACCGACTGCGCCACACCGTCGCAGGCGAGGAGCGCCGATTCCACCTCGCCGAGTTCGATGCGGAACCCCTTGACCTGCACCTGGAAGTCGTTGCGGCCCAAATAGTCCAGCTGCCCGTCTCTGTTCCACCGGCCGAGGTCGCCGGACCGGTACATCCGGGATCCGGGTGTGTACGGGTCGGCCACGAACCGCGTCGACGTGAGCGTGCACCGGCCCAGGTATCCGCGGGACACCTGCGCGCCGGACACGTAGAGTTCCCCGACCACGCCCGGCGGCACCGGGTGCAGGCGGGAGTCGAGCACGTGCACGCGCAGTCCGGGCAGGGCCCGGCCGATCACGGACGCCGACGCGGACGCGGCGAGTTCCCCGTCCAGCGGCAGGTGGCTGACGTGCACGGTGGTTTCGGTGATGCCGTACATGTTCACGAGCGCCGGGACGGTGTCTCCGTGTCGCGTGTACCAGCGTGTGAGCTGCCCCAGGTCGAGTGCCTCGCCGCCGAACACCACCACGCGGAGCGCCAGTTCGGTGCCGCCGGACACCCGGTCCGCCTCGGCGAGTTGGTAGAAGGCGGTGGGGGTCTGATTCAGGACGGTGACGTTCTCGTCCCGCAGCAGTCGCAGGAACGCGTCGGGTGAGCGGGTGGTGAAGTAGTCGACCACCACCAGCCTGCCGCCGTGGAGCAGCGCACCCCACAACTCCCAGACGGAGAAGTCGAACGCGGCCGAGTGGAACATCGTCCACACGTCGGCGGCGTCGAAACAGAACAGCGGCTGCGTGTGCGCGAACAGGGTGGCGACGTTGCGGTGCGACACCTGAACGCCTTTCGGCTGTCCCGTCGAGCCGGAGGTGTAGATGACGTACGCCACCGCGTCGGGGTGCAGGGGTCCCCGCCGGTCCTGGTCGGTCACCGGCAGCGGCGACGTGCGGCCCAGTTCGGCCACCGTCTCCGGGCCGTCGACGAGGACAGCCGGGACGCCGCTCGCGCGGACCGCGCCGGATTCGTCCTCGGTGGTCAGCACGCATACCGGCCGGGCGTCGGCGAACACGAACGCGAGTCGCTCCGCCGGATACGTGACGTCGACCGGTACGTATCCGGCCCCCGACTTCACCACCGCGAGCAGCGCTACCACCAGGTCCACCGACCGTGCGGCGGCGACGGCCACCAGGGTCTCGGGGCCCGCGCCGCGCGCGATCAGCAACCGCGCCAGGCGATTCGCCCGGGTGTCCAGTTCTTCGTACGTGAGCGACGCGCCCTCGCAGACGACAGCGGTCGCGTCGCGGGACCGCTCCGCGGCCCGCTCGAAGAGTTCCACCAGCGTCGCGTGCGCCCCGATCGGTTCGGCGAGCGCGGGCAGCACCGACTCCCGCTCCGCCGGGTCCAGGATGTCGATGTCCCCCACCGGGAGCGCCCCGGCCGCGGCGATCGATTCGAGCACCCGCAGGAACCGTTCCCCGAACCGCGTCACCGTGTCGCGGTCGAGCACGTCCGTCGCGAACCGCAGCCCGGCGGCGAGTCCGGCGGGTGCGCCGTCCTCGTCGACCTGCTCGGCGACGCTCAGTTCCAGGTCGAACTTCGCGACACGAAGATCCACGTCGAGCGAGTCGACGGTGAGTCCCGGCAGCTCGAGGTGGGTGCCCTCCGCGTTCCGGAATTCGATGAGGACCTGGAACAGCGGGGTGTGCGACGTGGACCGCTCGGGGGCGAGGTGGTCGACGAGCCGCTCGAACGGGATGTCCGCGTGCTCGAACGCCCCGAGATCCACGGCCCGGACCGCGGTCAGGACCTCACCGAACGACGCCCGCGGGTCCACCACCGTCCGCAGGACGAGCGTGTTGACGAACATGCCGACCACGTCGTCGAGTACCGCCTGCCCGCGGCCGGCGACCGGCGTTCCCATCGTGACGTCGCCGGTGCCCGACAACCGCGACAGCAGCACGGCGAACGCCGCGTGCACGGCCATGAACAGCGTCGAATTGTGCTGGGCCGCGATCGTGTTCAGCGCCCGGTGCATCCGCGCCGGCACGTCGAACTCGACGACGTCCCCGCGATACGACCGCTGGGCGGGGCGCGGCCGGTCGACCGGGATCTGCAGCACCTCGGGTGCACCGGACAGCGTGTCCGCCCAGTAGCCCAGTTGCCTGGACATCACCGAGTCGGGATCGTCCACCGCGCCGAGGACGTCCCGCTGCCACACGCTGTAGTCGGCGTACTGCACCGCCAGCGGCGTCCAGCCGGGTGTCTCCCCCACGGTCCGGGCGGTGTACGCGAGCATGACGTCGCGGGCCAGCGGCATCATCGAGAACCCGTCGGCGGCGATGTGGTGCACGACGATGGCGAGGACGTGCTGCTCGGGATCCAATTCGAACAGCCGTGCGCGGAAGGGGATCTCGTCGCTCACGTCGAAACCCGTCCCGACCAGTGCCGCGACGGCGTCCCGCAGCGCACGGTCACCGGACACGGGCACCGGGTCGAGGCCGGGGGTCGCCGGCCCGGGATCGACGATCACCTGGTGCGGTCCGTCGACCGACCCGGGGAACACGGTGCGCAGCGACTCGTGCCGCTCCACGACGTCGCCGACCGCCGCGTGCAGGGCGGGGCGGTCGAGGGCGCCGCTCAGCCGCAGGGCGATCGGGATGTTGTAGGCGGGCGAGGACGTGTCGAACTGGTTGACGAACCACATCCGCTGCTGCGCCAGCGACAGCGGTATCCGGTCGGGGCGCGGCCCGGCGGAGAGCGCCACCGACGGCGTCCTCGCCGACGCGGCCGAATCGATCCGGACCGCCAGATCGGCCACCACGGGCGCATCGAACAGGATGGCCACCCCGATCCCGGCGTCGAGGGCGGAGTTGATGCGCGCGACGGCCCGGGTGGCGCTGAGCGAGTCGCCGCCGAGGTCGAAGAAGCTGTCGTCCGCACCGACGCGCGGGGCGCCGAGCACCTCGGCGAACACGTCCGCGACGGCCTCCTCGACCGGAGTGGTGGGTGCCCGGTAACCGAGGGTCGCCGTTACGAATTCCGGCGCGGGCAGCGCCTTCCGGTCCAGTTTGCCGACCGGGGTCAGCGGGATCTCGTCGAGAACCACCACGGCCGCGGGCACCATGTACTTCGGCAGGATGCGGCCCGCGAACGCGAGCACGTCCGGCGCCGCCACCTCCTCGCCGTCGTGCGGCAGGACGTACGACACGAGCGCCGTGTCGCCCAGCGGCCCCGGCCTGCCGAGGGTCGCGGCGAAGTCGAGGTGCGGGTGGGTGGTGAGCACGGAATCGATCTCCCCCAGTTCCACACGCTGGCCGCGGATCTTCACCTGGAAGTCGCTGCGCCCGAGGTACTCGAGGGTGTGGTCGCGACGCCACCGCACGACGTCGCCCGTGCGGTACATCCGGCCACGGCCGTAGGGGTTGGCGACGAACCGCTCCGCGGTGAGCGCCGCGCGCCGGTGGTACCCGCGGGCCAGAGCCGTTCCCGCGATGTACAACTCGCCGGGCACCCCGGCCGGGACGGGCTGCAGCCGGGCGTCGAGGACGGACAGTGCGATGCCGCGGACGGGGCTCCCGATCGTGACCGGTTCTCCCGGCGCCATCGGTGCGCTGAAGGTGGTGAGGACGGTCGCCTCGGTGGGGCCGTAGCCGTTGAACATCGCCCGGTCCGCGCCCCACGTGGCCACCAGTTCGTCGCCGACGGCGTCGCCGGCCACGACGAGCGCCTCGAGGTGCTCGATGCCGTCGCGCTCCACGGTGGCCAGGACGGCCGGGGTGATGCAGGCGTGGGTGACCCGTTCGCGGCGCAGCAGGTCCGCGAGTTCCGCACCGCCGTAGACGTCGGGGGGCGCGATCACGAGCGTCGCCCCCGCCGCGCACGACTGGACGAGTTCGAGGATCGCCACGTCGAAACTGGGTGAACAGATGTGCAGGCACCGGGAATCCGGCGACACGGTGTAGTGCTCGGTCTGCTCGGTGAGCAGGTTCGCCAGACCGCGGTGGGTGACGACGACACCCTTCGGTCTGCCGGTGGACCCGGACGTGTAGATCGCGTAGGCGGCGTGGTCGACGTCGAGCACCGACCGGCGGTCCAGGTCGGTGACGCGGGCCGGGGAGGCGGCGGACCAGGTGCGCTCGAAGTCCGGATCGTCCAGCACCAGCCACGGCACGGAGCCGGGCAGCCGGTGCCGGTGCGCCGACGTCGTCACCCCCAGTGCCGCACCGGAATCGGCCAGCATGTTCTCGATGCGATCGGCAGGATAGGTCGGGTCGACGGGCACGAACGCGGCTCCGGTCTTGGCGACCGCCCACACCGCGGGCACCGATTCCGGTGATCGGGGCAGCCCGAGCGCCACGAACGTCTCCGGCCCGGCACCCCGTTCGATCAGCACGCGGGCCAGCGCGCTCGACCGCTCGTCGAGTTCCCGGTAGCTCGTCCCCTGTCCGTCGAAGACGAACGCGGACGCGTCCGGCCGGTTCCCGGCAGAGGCCGTGAGAAGCTCGGGCAGCGTCCTCGGCGGCCCGGCGGGGGCACCGCACACCGCGGTGTACTCCTGCAGTTCGGCCTCCGACAGCAGGGTCAGGTGCGCGAGCGGGGTGTCGATATCGGACAGCAGGATCTGCACGACACGTGCGACGCGGGCGGCCACCGACTCCGCGAACTCGCTGCCGAAGACGTTCGGCTGGTACCGCAGTCGCAGGTGCAGTGCCGTGTCGACGTGCGCCATCAGGGTGAACGGATAGTGGGTGGAGTCGATCCCCTCGATCGCGGCGACGTGCATGCCGCCGATGTCGGTGTCTTCCGACAGCCCCATCCGGTCCACCGGATACGACTCGAACACGGTGAGTGTGTCGAACGCGGCACCCTCCCCGACGGCGCGCTGGATCTCGGTGAGTCCCAGGTAGTGGTGATCGAGCAGGGCCGATTGTTCGCGTTGGAAGCGCTGCAGCAGTTCGGCGAGCGTCTCCTCCCTGCGCAGGCGCAGCCGGACGGGCACCGTGTTGATGAACAGCCCGACCATCGACTCGATCCCCGCGACCGCCGGTGGGCGGCCGGACACGGTGGCGCCGAACGTCACGTCTTCCCGGGTGCCGAGCGTGGTCAGCACCAGCCCCCACGCCACCTGGACGAGGGTGTTCATCGTCAGCCCGCGCTCGCGTGCGAGGGACTCGAGCGCGCGGGTCTTCTCCTCGCCCACCTCGAGGCGCACGTCCTCAGGTTCGGCGAAGGACTGTTCGCCGTGCGCCGCGGGCGCCACGAACGTCGGCTCGTCCGCGCCGGCGAGGGCGGACACCCAGGCGGCCGTGGACCGTTCGTGGTCCTGCCTGCCGATCCACTGCAGGTAGTCGCGGTAGGGCGTGACGCGGGGCAGGGCGGTCGCGTCGCCGTCCGTGGCGTACAGAACGAGCAGGTCCTTGATCACCAGCGGCGTCGACCAGCCGTCGAGGAGGATGTGGTGATGGGTGAGCACCAGCCGGTACCGGTCGGGTGCGGTGCGCAGCAACGTGAATCGGAGCAGCGGGGCCTCGGACATCTCGAACGGGACGGCGCGGTCGGCGGCGAGGAACGCGCTGTCGTCGAGGTCTGAGAGATCGACGTCGGTCCACGGCGCGGTCGCCGAATCGAGTACCACCTGCACCGGTCCGTTGCCGGTGTCGGCGAACGCCACGCGGAGATTCGCGTGCCGGTCGAGCAGGCCCTGCGCGGCACGGCGCAGCCTCGCCGGGTCGACGGTGCCGCGCAGGTCGAGGACCAACTGCACCTGATAGGCGTCAAGTCGATGCTCGGACAGCTGGGCGTGGAACAGCAGACCCGCCTGCAGCGGGGACAGCGGCCAGATGTCGGCGAGGTCCGGGTAGGTGCGCCCCAGCCGGTCGATGTCGGTCTGCCCGACGGACACCAGGTCGAGGTCGGACGGGGTCAACCCGCCCGCGCCGGGCCGGTTCGCGTACTCGGCGAGTGCTGTGAGCGCCCGCACCCACAGCGCGGAGAGCTCCTCCACGTCCTCGGCGGCGAGCACACCGGTGGGGTACGACCACGTCGCCGTCAGCACCGGCGCCCCGTCGCGGACCGTGGTCGCGGCGTTGATATCCACGACCCAAGCAGCGGGCATCTCGTGGTTCTGGGTTCCGCCGAGGTCCCCGCTGTCCGCGACCGGCAGCCAGGGCACGTCGCCTGCGCTCGTCGCCACCCGGCCGAGGTAGTTGAAACTCAGCTGCGGCGGCCGGAATCGGCGCAGTCCCGCGGAGTCGCCGGGGTCCAGGTACCGCAGCATGCCGTACCCGATGCCGTGATCGGGAATGGCGAGGAGTTGTTCCTTGACCGCCTTGATCGCGGCCCCGGCCGCGTCGTCGGCGGTCGCGGCCCCGGCCGCGTCGTCGGCGGCGAGTGCGGCTTCGACGTCGATGCCGGTGAGGTCGAGTCGCACGGGGAACAGTGTGGTGAACCATCCGACGGTGCGGGACAGGTCGGCGCCCGGCACGACGTGGTCTTCGCGGCCGTGGCCCTCGAGGTTGATCAGCACGTCGGCCGTGTCGACCCCGCGGTGCCGCCGCCACCGGATCATCGCCAGTGCGAGGGCGGCGAGGAGGCCGTCGCCGACGGCGCCGTGGAACGCGGCGGGAAGGGTGGTGAGGAGTGCGTCGGTGACGCCGGTGGGCACGTCGACGACGACGCGGCCCGTCGTGGCGTCGACGTCGACGTCCGGATTCAGCGGCCGGGAGCCGAGAAGCGGATCGGGGCCGTCCAGGATCGACTGCCACAGTGCGCCTTCGGCGCGCCGGGACCGCACGGCATCGGTGAGCCCGTGCGACCATCGCCGCATCGACGTCCCGACCGCCGGCAGTGCGGCGGGCAGACCCTCGGCGACGCGGGAATGGGCGGCCGCGAGATCCGCGATCAGGATCCGCCAGGACACGCCGTCGACGACGAGATGATGCGCGACCAGCAGCAGACGCCCCTGCCCGTCCGGGCCGTCGAACCAGAGCACCTGCACCATGCTGGCCGCGGCCGGGTCCAGGCGGTCTGCCGCCGCGTTCAGTTCCACTCTCGCGACCGCGGCGAAGTCGCCGACGTCGAACGACGTCACGGGCACGCGGTGGATCAGCGCGTCGGCGCGCACCGATCCGGTCGGCAGCACCGTCATCGCCCACCGCCCCGCCTCGTCGGCGGAAAGGCGCGCGCGGAGCATGTCGTGGCGGTCCAGCACGGCGTCGACGGCGGCGGCGAGATCCTCGCGGGTGAGGCCGCGTGGTGCGGTGACCGGCACAGACTGGGAGAACCGCTCCAGCCTGCCGCCGCTGCGGTCGAGCATCCACGCGACGACGGGGGTCAGCGGCACCGGGCCGACTCCGCCGCCGGGCAGTTCCTCCAGCACCACGGCATCAGCGCGTTCGTGGTGGGCCACCTCGGCGAGACCGGCGACGGTCCGGCGCTCGAACACGTCCCGCGGGGAGAGGATCAGTCCCGCGGCTTTCGCGCGGGCCACCAGCTGGATCGACATGATGCTGTCGCCGCCCAGCGCGAAGAACGAGTCGTCCACGCCCACCGAGACGAGTCCCAGCACATCCCGGAACAGGCCGGCGAGCAGCGCCTCCGTCTCGGTGCGCGGCGGCCGGCTGTCGGTGACGACGACACCGAAGTCCGGTTCCGGCAACGCCTTCCGATCGATCTTGCCGTGCACCGTCACCGGGAGCGCCGCGATCACCAGAACGGCGGCGGGCACCATGTACGACGCGAGCCGCGTGCCCGCGAACTGCAGGACCTCGCCTGGATCGACGGCCGCACCGGGTTCGGGGACGACGTACCCGATCAGCCGGTCGCCGGACCGTTTGTCCCGCCGCACGTCGGCGACTGCCGCCGCCACGTTCTCGTGGGCGAGCAGCGCCGACTCCACCTCGCCGAGTTCGATGCGGAATCCGCGGATCTTCACCTGGAAGTCGGTGCGCCCGAGGTAGTCGAGTTGCCCGTCCGCCGTCCAGCTCACGAGGTCGCCGGTCCGGTACATCCGGCTGCCCGGCGGCCCGAACGGGTTGGCCACGAAGCGTTCCGCGGTGAGGCCGTGCCGGCCGTGATAGCCGCGGGCGAGCGCGGGGCCCGCGAGGTACAGCTCCCCGGCCACGCCTGCCGGCACCGGATGCAGTCGCTGATCGAGGACGGTCTCGGTGAACCCGAGCGTCGGCGCGCCGATCGTGACCGGCTCGCCCGGCGCCAGCGGCGTGCTGATGCTCGACACGACCGTCGCCTCGGTCGGACCGTACGCGTCGAACATGGCCCGGCCCGGCGCCCACCGTGCCACCAGTTCCGGCGGGCATGCCTCGCCGCCGGTCACCACGCACCGCACGCCCTCGAGGCCGGCGGGATCGACCGAGGCGAGCGCCGCCGGCGTGACGAAGCAATGCGTGACCCGCTCACGCCGCAGCAGGTCCGCCAAATCGTCGCCGCCGTAGACGGACGGGGACGCGATCACCATCGTCGCGCCCGGTCCGACCGCCAGCATCAGCTCGAGCACCGAGGCGTCGAAGCTCGGCGACGCGAAGTGCAGGGTCCGGGACCCCGTGGTCGTGCCGAACGTGTCCCGCTCCGTCGCAGCGAAATTCGCCAGCCCGCGGTGTGTGGTCACCACACCCTTCGGCCTGCCGGTCGATCCCGACGTGTAGATCACATACGCGGGGTGGTCGACGTGCAACGCGGACGCACGGTCGGTGTCGGTCACCGCCGTCGCCGGAAACAGCGACAGCTCGGCGTCGGTCCCGGGGTCACCGAGATCCAGCCACGGGATCGACGCCGGCAGGGCGGACCGCAGCCCGGCCGTGGTGAGACCGGTGACGGCGCCCGAATCGCCGAGCATGTACTCGATGCGCTCGGCCGGATGGTTCGGGTCGACCGGCAGGAACGCGGCCCCGGTCTTGGCCACCGACCAGACGGCGAGGACGGATTCGATGGACCGCGGCAAGGCCAGCGCCACCACCTGTTCCGGGCCGATGCCCCGCCCGATCAGGAGCCGGGCGAGCCGGTCCGACCGCTCGTCGAGGTCCCGGTAGGACACCCGGCGTCCGTCGAAGACCAGTGCCGCGGCATCCGGGTCCACGGCGGCGGCGGCCGTCAGCAACTGCGGCAGCGTCCGCGCCGGCACGCCGGGCCCCCCGCTCACCGGTGTCAGTGCGGCCCGCTCGCCGGCGCCGAGGACGTCGACGTCGCCGACCGGGACGTCCGGCGAGTCGGTGACGGCGCCGAGGATCCGGACCAGCCGCTCGGCAAACGCGGCCACCGTGTCCTCGTCGAAGATGTCGGTCGCGTAGCCCAGCGCCGCGCTGATCCCCGCGGGACGACCGTCGGCGTCGACGTTCTCCCGCAGCGTCAGCTGGAGGTCGAAGTTGATCGTGTCGAACTCGAGCTCGAGGGGTTCGACGTGGAGGCCGGGCAGTTCCAGCTCGGGGCGCTCGGTGTTCTGGAATTCGAGCATCACCTGGAACAGCGGTGAGTACTCCGTCGAACGGGAGGGTCGCAGACTCTCCACGACGCGTTCGAACGGCACGTCCGCGTGCGTGAACGCCCCGAGATCGGCCTCACGGACCTGCGCGAGCAGTTCGGCGAACGTGCGGGCGCCGTCGACGGGGGTGCGGAGCACGAGGGTGTTCACGAACATCCCGACCAGGTCGTCGAGTTCGGCCTCGCCGCGACCGGCGATCGGTGTGCCCACGGCGACGTCGTCCGACGCGCTCAGCCGCGACAGCAGGACCGCCAGCGCGGCGTGCAGCGCCATGAACACGGTCGACCCGTACCTGCGCGCGACCTGCACGACACCCTGGTGGAGGTCCGGGCCGATCCCGAACTCAATGCGGCCCGCGCCGAGGGTGCGGGCGGCCGGGCGGGGCCGGTCCGTGGGCAGTTCCAGCACGTCGGGGATGTCGGCGAGCGCCGCCGTCCAGTAGTGGAGTTGGCGGGCGAGCGGCGACTCCTCGTCGTGTTCGTCGCCGAGCCGGTCCCGTTGCCAGAGTGTGTAATCGGCGTACTGGACAGGCAGCGGAGTCCAGTCGGGTGCCACGCCGCGGGCGCGGGCCGTGTACGCCGATAGGACGTCGCGGGCGAGCGGGACCATCGAGAAGCCGTCCGCCGCGATGTGATGCACCACCACCGCCAGCACGTGCTCGGCCTCGCCTGCCGCGAACAGCCGGGCCCGCAGCGGCGCCTCCGTCGTCACGTCGAATCCCGTGGAGAGCAGGCGGTGGAGTTCCGCGTCGACATCCGACGGCGCGACGGCGTGCGGTGTGAGATCGGGCGCCACGGTCTCCGGTGGGAGGATCACCTGCCGCGGGCCGCTGTCGGTGAGGGGGAAGACGGTGCGGAGGGATTCGTGGCGTTCGACGACGTCGGTGACGGCCGCCTGCAGCGCAGTCACGTCGAGAGTCCCTGTGAGGCGGAGTGCGATCGCGACGTTGTATGCCGCACTGGCCGTGTCGAACTGGTTGGCGAACCACATCCGCTGCTGCGCCAGCGAGACGGGGACCTCCCGCGACGGATCCCGCGGGGCGGGCGCAGGCCGGGATTCCGCCCGGGATTCCCCGGCCTCGGCGCGGGCGGCCAGCCCGGCGACGGTCGGGGCGTCGAACACGTCCCGCACGCCCAGTCGGTCGCCGACCGCCGCGTTGACGCGGGCGACGAGCCGGGTCGCGGTCAGCGAGTTCCCGCCGAGCGCGAAGAAGCTGTCGTTCGCCCCCACCCGGACGATGCCGAGGAGGTCGGCGAACACGGCGGCGACGATCTCCTCCACCGGGTTGCGTGGGGCGACGAATCCCACCGTCGCCGTGCCGAAGTCGGCATCCGGCAGCGACTTCCGGTCGAGCTTGCCGTTGACCGTCAGGGGCAGGGCGTCGATCACCACCACCGCCGCCGGCACCATGTACGACGGCACGCTCGCCCCGACCGCGGCGAGAACCGCCGCCGCGTCGACGTCGGCGCCCGCCTCCGGGACCACGTAGCCCACCAGCCGGTCGCCGTCCCGCTCGTCGCCGCGCATCACGACCACCGACTGCGCCACCCCGGCGCACGCGCCGAGGGCGGCCTCCACCTCGCCGAGTTCCACCCGGAATCCGCGCAGCTGCACCTGGAAGTCGCTGCGCCCCACATACTCGAGCCGCCCGCCCGCACCCCACTTCACGACGTCGCCCGACCGGTACATGCGCGTCCCGGCCCGGCGGTGGTCGAACGGGTCGGCGACGAACCGCGTCGCGGTCAGCCCCTGCCGCCCGATGTAGCCGCGGGTCACCTGGTCTCCGGACACGTACAGCTCTCCCACCACCCCGGGGGGTACCGGATGCAGCCGGCCGTCGAGGACGTAGACGCGCAGTCCGGGGAGTCCGCCGCCGATCACCGAGCCGGGTACGGAGGCCGCCAGCGCCCGGTCGAGGGCGAGGTAGCTGACGTGCACGGTGGTCTCGGTGATGCCGTACATGTTCACCAGCACGGGGGCGCGGTCGTCGTGCCGGGTGTACCACCGCTCCAGTTGCCCGACGTCGAGGGCTTCGCCACCGAAGATCACGTGCCGCAACGACAGTGGCGTTGCGTCGCCGTCCTCGACGGCGCTCGCTGCACGATCGGCCTCCGTCAGCTGATAGAACGCGGTCGGCGTCTGGTTCAGCACCGTCACCCGTTCCCGGCGGAGCAGTTCGAGGAACGTGTCCGGCGACCGCGCGGTGAAGTAGTCGACCAGCACCAGCCGGCCGCCGTGGACGAGCGCACCCCACAGTTCCCAGACGGAGAAGTCGAAAGCGTACGAGTGGAACAGCGTCCACACGTCGGACGAGTCGAACCCGAAAAGCTTTCGGGTGTTGGCGAGCAGGGTGACGACACACCGATGCGACACCTGGACGCCCTTCGGCCGCCCCGTCGATCCCGACGTGAAGATGACGTACGCGACGGCGTCGGCCCACAGCGGCTGCAACCGGTCCGAGTCGGTGACCGGCAGCCCGGACAGTTCGGCCACCGCACCCACCGTGTCCGGATCGTCGATCGCCACCACCGGAATTCCGGCCGGCGCCAGCGACGCGAATTCCGCGCTCACCACGGCGCACACGGGTCGCGCGTCCTCGAACATCGCTGCCACCCGCTCGGCGGGATAGCTGGTGTCGACCGGCACGTACCCGCCACCGGCGGCGAGCACCGCCAGCAACGTCACCACGAGGGCAGGTGTGCGATCGACCATCACCGCGACCAGCGACTCGGTTCCCACACCCTCGGCGATCAGCAACCGGGCCAACCGGTTCGCCCGCTCGTCCAGTTCGCCGTAGGTCAGCGTCTCGTCGCCGCACACGATCGCGGTGGCGTCCGGGGTCGCCGAGGCCACCCGCGCGAACAACTCGACCACGGTCTGCGCGTCGGCGGCGACACCCTCACGGTTCCAGCGGTCCAGCACCAGCTCGCGCTCGACCGCACCGAGAACCGGGATGTCCCCCACCACCACCGCCGGGTCGTCGACCACCGCCCGCAGCACCCGGACGAAGCGTTCCCCGAACCCCTCCACCGACGACCGGTCGAACACGTCCGTCGCGTACAGGAAGGCGGCGGACATCCCCGCGGCGGCGCCCTTCTCGTCGTGGTACTCGGCGAGCGACAGCTGGAGGTCGAATTTGGCAACCCCCGGGTCGACGTCGACCGCCTCCACGGTCAGGCCCGGCAGTTCGAGGTGGGCACGCACGGTGTTCTGGAATTCGAGCAGCACCTGGAACAGCGGCGAGTGGGACGTCGACCGGCCCGGAGCGAGCTCGTCGACGACGCTCTCGAACGGGACGTCCGTATGCCCGAACGCGCCCAGATCCGTGTCGCGGGCCCGGGCCAGCACGTCGGTGAACACGTCACCCGATTCCACCGGAGTCCGCAGCACCAGCGTGTTGACGAACATCCCGACGAGGTCGTCCAGCGCCGCCTCACCGCGACCCGCGATCGGGGTGCCGATGGCGACGTCACCCGACCCGGTCATCCTCGAGAGCAGCACGGCGAGCGCCGCGTGCATCACCATGAACAGCGTCGCGTTGTGTTCGCGTGCGAGGAGGAGCAGTTTCCGGTGCAGGCCGGCATCGATCGGGAACGCCGCGGTCGCACCCGCGAGCGAGCGGGTGACCGGCCGGTTCCGGTCGAGCGGGAGGGCACTGACCTCCGGGAGGTCGGCCAGCACATCGCGCCAGTACTGCAGTTGCCGGGACATGAGGCTGTCCGGGTCCTCGGCACTGCCGAGCAGTCGACGCTGCCACATGCTGAAGTCGGCGTACTGCACGGGCAGCGGTTCCCAGCTCGGCAGGGTCCCGGACCGGCGCGCCGAGTAGGCGACGATCAGGTCTCGGGCCAGCGGCGCGAGCGACGCCCCGTCGGCAGCGATGTGGTGCACCACGATCACGAGCACGTGCTCGTCCGGACCGGTCCACAACAGGGCCCCGCGCAGCGGGACCTTCGTGCTCACGTCGAACCCACCGGTGAGGAGCGTCCCGATCCGGTCGTGCAGCGACTCGTCGCCGTCGACGTGCGGGGTGAGGTCCGGGGCGACCTCCGCGGTGTCGACCACCACCTGGTAGGGGCCGTCCTCCGATGCCGGATACACGGTGCGCAACGACTCGTGCCGCTCGATCACGTCCCCGACCGCGGCCCGCAACGTGTCCGCGTCCAGAGGTCCGGTAAGGCGCACTGCCATCGGAATGTTGTACGCCGCCGACGACGTGTCGAACTGGTTGAGGAACCACATCCGCTGCTGCGCCAGCGACAACGGGATCCGATCGGGCCGATCCCCGACGGTCAGGGGCGGCCGGTCCACGAATTCGGTGCCTGCCCGGCGGACGTACGCCGCCAGCAGTTCGACGGTGGGCGCCTCGAACAACGCCCGCACCCCGACGTCCGATCCGAGTGCCGCGTTGACCCGGGCGATCACCCGCGTCGCGACGAGCGAGTTACCGCCGAGGTCGAAGAAGCTGTCGTCGACACTGATCCGTTCGACGCCGAGGACGTCGGTGAAGACCTCGGCGATCGACTCCTCGACCGGGTCGGCAGGCGCCTTGAACTCGGCGGCCGCGGACAGGAACCGCGGTTCCGGCAGCGCCGCGCGGTCCAGCTTCCCGACCGGGTTCAGCGGGATCTCGTCCAGCACCACGATCACCGAGGGAACCATGTACGCCGGCAACCGGTTCCGCACCTGCCGCAGTAGTTCCGACGTCACGATCGGCCTGCCCGGAGCCGGGACGACGTAGGACACCAGGACCGTGTCCCCGGACGGTCCCGGCCTGCCGATGGTGACGGCCAGTCGCACGTCCGGATGCGTCTGCAGCATCGCGTCGATCTCACCGAGCTCGATGCGGAACCCTCGGACCTTCACCTGGAAATCGCTGCGCCGCAGGTACTCGAGCGTGTGATCGGGCCGCCACCGCACCACGTCGCCGGTGCGGTACATCCGGCCCCGGCCGTACGGGTCGGCGACGAACCGCGCCGCGGTGAGACCCGGGCGGCGGTGATAGCCCCGCGCCACCCCGGCACCGGCGATGTACAGCTCACCCGGTACCCCGACGGGTACCGGATGGAGCCGGGCGTCGAGCACCATTTCCTCGACGCCCCGGAGCGGCCCACCCAGCGTGATGGGGTCACCGGGGGTCATCGGTGCGCTGATGTTCGCCATGATCGTGGTCTCGGTCGGACCGTACGCGTTGTGCAGCCGGCGGTCCGGCGCCCACCGGGCGACGAGGTCGGGCGGGCAGGCCTCGCCGCCCACGACCACGTCGAGGAAGTCGCCCAGCGAATCGGGCGGGATCGTTCCCAGCGCCGCGGTGGTGACGAAGCCGTGCGTGACGCGCTCCGACCGCAGCAGGTCGGCCAGTTCGGCGCCGCCGTACGCGGTCGGCGGCACCACCACCATGGTCGCGCCCACTCCGAAGGCCTGCAGGTACTCGAACACGGATGCGTCGAAGCTGGGGGTCGAGAAATGCAGCGTTCGAGACGATCTGGTGGCGCCGAACCGCTCCTGCTGATCGGCGGCGAAGTTGTCCAGCCCGCGGTGGGTGACGGTGACGCCCTTCGGCTGCCCCGTCGAACCGGACGTGTAGATCAGGTACGCGGCATTGTCGAGGTGCAGGGGCCGAATGCGGTCCGAGTCGGTCAGCGGATTGTCCGGGCGGACGGCGCACTCGGCTTGGAAGTCCGGATCGTCCAGCACGCACCACGGAATCGAATCGTGCAGGCGGCCACGCACCGACTGCTCCGTCAGACCGAGCACCACACCCGAATCGGCAAGCATGTAGTCGATCCGGTCGGCCGGGTAGTTCGGGTCCACCGGCACGAACGCCGCCCCCGTCTTCGCGACCGCCCAGACGGACGCCACCGACCGGAACGACCGCGGCAACGCCAGCGCGACGAACGATTCCGGTCCCACACCCTGGTCGATCAGCACGCGCGCGACCTGCGTCGACCACCGGTCCAGCTCGCGGTAGGACAATTCTTCGCCCTGCCGGGTCAGGGCCGTTGCTGCCGGATCCAGTGCCGCGGCATCGGCGAACAGGCCGGGCAGGGTGCGCTCTGACCGGGCAGGCAGGCCCCGGACCGGTGTCAACGCGGAACGTTCGGCCACGGACAGGATCTCGATGTCACCGACCGGAACGTCCGGATCGGCCGCCATCGCACCGAGGATGCGCAGGTACCGTTCGGCCGCCACCCGGATGGTGTGGGCGTCGAACAGGTCTGCGGCGAAACCGAATTCGACGGTGGCCCCGGCCAGTCCCCCCGACTCGCCGACCGCTTCCGTCACGGACACGCACAGGTCGAGGCCGGGGAATTCCGCATCCGGGGAGCCGGGGGGCCTGGTGTCGAGCAGCACCTGGACGATCGGTGCGTACGCCTCCGACACCGACACGCCGAGCTCCTGCACCAGACGGTCGAACGGAACCCCGGTGTGCGACAACGCCTCCGCGGCGACGTCTCGGACGTGGGCCAGGTAGTCGCGGCACGACACCTCGCCCGCGTACCGCGAACGCACCACCACGGTGTCCGTGCGGTCGCCCACGTCCACTGCCGTCCCGACGGCGATGTCGCTGCTCCCGGTGACCCGGCCGAGCAGGATCGACAGGGCGGTGAGGAACACCGTGCGGCCGGCGGTGCCCGCGTCTTCGGCCAGCGCGCCCACCCGGCGGTGCAACTCCGCAGACACCACCACGGTGACCCGGTCGCTCTCCGGCGACAGCCTGGCGGGCCGGCGCCGGTCGGTGGGCAACGGCAGGAGGTCGGGCAACCCATCCAGTCGCCGGCGCCAGTACTCGACTTCCCGGGCCTCGCCCAGCAACCGTTCCCCGATGCGGGCGCTTTCCTCGTGGATGTCGCCCACCCGGGACGCCGGGTTCGCGGTGGCCAGTTCCGCGAGCAACTCCACGAACTGCCGATGGTGTTCCCGCAGTTCGCCACGCTCGTAGCGGCTGGGGTTCGCACGGAAGTCGACGAAGATCCTGGTGGGCGTGCCGCTCTGGTACACGTTGATCAGCAGGTCCTCCACCGGACCCGAGGTGACGATGTGGAAATCGCCCACCAGCGAACCCAGCGCCACCTCCTGGCGGAACAACATGACGTTCACCATCGGCCCGTACAATTCCGTCGACGCGGTGTCGCCGGCGTCACGTCGGATGTCGTCGAGGCTGCACCGCTGGTGCCGCAGTGCCGCGACCAGCTCACGCTGGACCTGCTCGATCAGGTCCGCGACGGTGTCCTCGGCCCGGACGCGGACGGGCATCGGGGCCACGTTGACGAGCATGCCGCCGGAATTGCGCAGCACCGCCGTCGTGCGCGCCGACACCGGGATGGTCACCAGCACATCGGTTCTGCCGGTGCGCCGCGCCAGGTAGCACGCCGCGGCCGCGATGATGGTCGCCGCCGACGGGCTGTCGCGGGAATCGAGAACGGCCACGACGTCGTTGGAGAGGACCGCACTCTCCACCGTGCTGGCGGCGGACACGTGTCCCACCGTCCGCGCCAATGTGGTGCCCTCGACCCCGGCGACCCGCTCCGCCCAGTACTCGCGGTCGGTCAGGAAACGGTCCGAGGCGCGGTACCGGCTGTCGATGTCGTACAACTGCCGCAAGCTGACCGCCCTGTTCGGATCCGGTTCGCGGCCCGCAACTTTCGCGGAGTACCGGTGCGCGATGCGGCGCAGCATCGTCATCGCACCGTAGCCGTCGAGGGCGACGTGGTGAATCCTGCTGTACCACAGGAAGTGCGCGTCCCCGGTCTGCAGGATCGACGTCTCCACCAGCCGGTCTGCGCTCAGGTCGATCGGCGTGACGTAGTCACGCTCCATCCATTCGTGCGCCGCCGACATCGGATCCTCTTCGGCGCGGAAGTCGACGTACGCGATCGACGTGTCCGTCCGATGGTCCACGTACTGCAGCGGGCGGCCGTCGACGTCGTAGACCTTGAGGAACGGCGATTCGAATTCGCGGGCCGCCTCCACTGTCTCCTGCCGCAACAGGTCCATGTCCAGCGCACCGCGGAACTCGACGTACTGGGCGATGAAGATCGGGACCCGCGGTTCCAGTTGCTGAGCGAACCACGTGGCCCGCTGCGCCGCCGACAGCGGAATCGGTTCACCGCCGCCCGGGGCGGAACCGTCCGATCGCTGTCCCGGGACGCGCAGGTCCGCGGGGCGGCGCGGATCCCCCGCCCCCGGAACGGGTCCTTCACCTTGTCCAGGGCACACTAGAACTCGACCTCGCCCCGCCCAACCAGGACGGACGCACTCTTTCGAGTATCCGCCCGCGCGGCGTTCCGGGTCCAGGGCACTGCGGGTCCAATGCCGCCGATGGATACTGGGCCTCATGACCGAGCGCGTCGACACACCCGGCATCGATCCCGCGGACTTCCGCGTCCACGTGGTGGCGCAGGCCATCCGGCTGTTCTCCGAGAACGGGTACGAGGCGACGACCGTCGAGCAGATCGCGTCGGCCGCCGGGGTGTCCCGGCGGACGTTCTTCCGCCAGTTCCGCTCCAAGGAGGACGTGATCTTCGCCGATCACGAATCACTGTTGCAGCAGGCAGAGGACCATCTGACCACGGAAACCGACGACCCGTGGGCGGCGGTCTGCAGGACAGCGGGCCTGGTCTTCGACAGGTTCCGGGAGAACCGGGAACTGGCGGTGCGCCGGTACCAGGTGGTCCAGAGGGTTCCCGCGCTCCGCGACCGGGAGATCGTCACCGGCGTCCGCTACGAGCGGTTGTTCGTCGACTACCTGCGCGGCGTAGTGCCCACCCAACCGGTCCTTAAGGTCATCGGATTCGCGGCCGCTGTCACCGCGTGCCACAACTTTCTGCTTCGGAACATGATCAAGGGCGACCCGGACGCCACCGCGGAAGAACTCGAGCGGGCCCTGCTCGACGTGCGCCGGACGTTCGGCGTCGCCCCGGGGGCATCCACGCAGGAAGAGGACGCCGTACTGGTGGTCTCGTACCCGCCGGGGACTCCCGTGGAGGAGATCACCGGGCGCATCCGGACGCAGTTGTCCCGGCGCCGGGGCTGAGCGGCCGAAGGTGACGACACCCACCCTTGACTGGCACTCAGTGCCGTGGTTGACTGCACTCCAGTGGCAGTAGTTTGCCGACCACGAACGTTGCGGCCCACCTGAACGGAAATAGACCTGGCACGGAGTGCCGCTCAGACTCGGTGCCGTCGAGACTCAGCAAGGAGCGCCCCCATGGCCGGAAATCCGGACTTCGATCTGTTCAAGCTCGGTGAAGAGCACGACGAACTGCGGTCCGCGATCCGCGCGCTCTCCGAGAAGGAGATCGCACCCCACGCGAAGGAAGTCGACGAGGATTCGCGCTTCCCCGAAGAGGCGCTGCAGGCCCTCGTGAACTCCGGCTTCAACGCCATCCACGTCCCCGAGCAGTACGACGGGCAGGGCGCCGACTCCGTCGCCACCTGCATCGTCATCGAAGAGGTCGCCCGCGTCTGCGGCTCCTCCTCCCTGATCCCCGCCGTCAACAAGCTCGGCACCATGGGCCTGATCCTCAACGGCTCCGAGGAACTCAAGCAACAGGTCCTGCCGCAGCTCGCGTCCGGCGAGGCGATGGCGTCGTACGCGTTGTCCGAGCGCGAGGCCGGTTCGGACGCCGCGAGCATGCGCACCCGCGCCAAGGCCGACGGCGACGACTGGATCCTCAACGGGTCCAAGTGCTGGATCACGAACGGTGGCAAGTCCAGCTGGTACACCGTCATGGCCGTCACCGACGCCGACAAGGGCGCCAACGGCATCTCCGCGTTCATGGTCCACAAGGACGACGAAGGATTCGTCGTCGGACCGAAGGAGAAGAAGCTCGGCATCAAGGGTTCGCCCACCACCGAGCTCTATTTCGAGAACTGCAAGATTCCCGGCGACCGCATCATCGGCGAGCCCGGCACCGGTTTCAAGACGGCGCTGCAGACCCTCGACCACACCCGTCCCACCATCGGCGCGCAGGCAGTCGGCCTCGCACAGGGCGCCCTCGACGCCGCCCTCGCCTACACCAAGGACCGCAAGCAGTTCGGCAAGTCGATCAGCGACTTCCAGGCCGTGCAGTTCATGCTCGCCAACATGGCGATGAAGGTCGAGGCCGCGCGCCTCATGGTCTACACCTCCGCGGCCCGCGCCGAGCGCGGCGAGAAGAACCTCGGTTTCATCTCCGCGGCCGCCAAATGCTTCGCCTCCGACGTCGCGATGGAGGTCACCACGGACGCCGTCCAGCTGTTCGGTGGCGCCGGCTACACCACCGACTTCCCCGTCGAGCGGATGATGCGTGATGCGAAGATCACCCAGATCTACGAAGGCACCAACCAGATCCAGCGCGTCGTGATGTCGCGTGCACTGTTGAAGTAGGCGGCTACGCCGCCCGTGCGTGGTTAACGAGTCTCTGGACTCGCTAACCACGCACGGGCATATCTAAGGAGAATTTGTGGAACTAGTAGGCGTGATCGGCGGCGGCACCATGGGTGCCGGCATCGCCGAGGTATGTATCAAGGCCGGCAGCTCGGTTCTCATCCTCGAGACGAAGCCGGAGTTCGCCGAGGCCGCGCAGGCCCGGATCGAGAAGTCCCTCGCCCGCGGGGTCAAGGCGGGCAAGCTCGACCAGGAGGCCGCGGACGCCGCGCTCGCCCGGGTGCGGGTCACCCTCGACATCGACGACTTCGCCGACCGCGACCTCGTCATCGAGGCGGCGCCGGAGATCGAATCCCTCAAGGTCGACATCTTCCAGAAGCTCGACAAGGTCGTGAAGCCGTCCGGCATCCTCGCGTCCAACACGTCGTCCATTCCGCTGATCAAGATGGCCAACGCCACGCAGCGTCCCGGGCAGGTCGTGGGTGTCCATTTCTTCAACCCGGTGCCGGTGATGCCGCTGGTGGAGATCGTGGTCAGCCTCGTCACGTCGGAGGAGACCGTCACCGCGGTCACCGACTACGCGAAGAACACGCTGCGCAAGAAGACGGTGCGAGCCGGTGACCGCGCGGGATTCATCGTGAACGCGCTGCTCATCCCGTACCTCACGTCGGCGGTCCGGATGCTCGAGTCGGGTTACGCCACCGCCGAGGACATCGACGAGGCCATGAAGGGCGGCTGCGGGTACCCGATGGGTCCGCTGACGCTGATCGACACCGTCGGTCTCGACATCACGCTCGCCGCCGCGGAGTCGCTGTACGCGGAGTTCGCCGAGCCGCACTACGCTCCCCCGACGCTGCTCAAGCGCAAGGTGGATGCCGGGCACCTCGGCAAGAAGAGCGGCAAGGGCTTCTACGACTACAGCTGATCGCGCCCGTCCGGGAGCCCGTCGCGTTGTCGCGGCGGGCTTTCGCCGTTCGCGACGGCGTATCCCATGTACGAGATGGCCGTGCTCCGGATCTGCCCGAAGTCGAGGCGGCGGCTCAACTCCCCGTAGCTGAGCCGGGTTCCGCCCGCCCGGGCGAGGTCGAGGAGCCGGAGAGGATTCTTCGACCGCGGCCCGAGCCCGACGATCTCGCCGAGCCGCAGATCGCGGCGCTCCAGGATCGCCGTCAGCTCCGCGGGACGGATGCACATCGACCAGTCGTGGATGGGGGTGTCGAACATCCGCGTCATCCGCCACTCCTGCATGATCTTGATGGCGACGAGCTTGCTGACGAATGTGCGGTTGATGGTGTCGAACAGGTACAGGCCGCCGGGTTTCAGCACGCGGGACGTCTCGGCGATCACTTCGCCCAGATCCGACACGTGCTCGAGGACGTCGCAGCAGTAGACGACGTCGAACGTGGAGTCCGGCACGGGGAGTCGCTCGCCCGACCCGATGCGGTACTCGATGTCGAGTTCCGCGCGGTCGGCGTGACGGCGGGCGGTGTCGATCGACACCGGGGACGGATCGATTCCCGTCACGCGGAATCCGATCCGGGTGAACTCCTCCGCGAGGAACCCTCCACCCGACCCGACGTCGAGGGCACGCAGACCGCGATAGTCAGGACCGATCGTCTGGCCGAGCACCTTGCGGAAGTAGGCGAATCGTCCCGGCGTCAGGCTTCCGTGCAGCAGGTTGAGCGGGTTGTCCTCCTCCCACCACGACTCCCCCACCCGGTTGTAGACGTCGTTGTCGATGACCACACGGACCACCCCTTCTCTGCCGAGCGCACTTCGACGACTCCAGCCTTCCCCTGCGCGTCGGTCACTTCAAGGCCGACACCCGTACGCGATGCTCGGAGGATGACTTTCCGGATCTCGCACGTGTGCCTGCTGCTGGGCGGGTTCGTCGCGGGAATTGCGTTGACGTCCACCGGGTCCGGTGGGTTCGTGTTCGTCGTGGGCCGTGAGGTCCTGGACGCGTCGTATCTCGATCCCGCCGCCGGTGCCACCCTCGCCGCGGTCGTCGCAGTCCTGGTGACGGTGCTGGTTCGGGCCCGCCGGGGCCTGTCGGCGCTGTCGTTCGCCGGCCTCGCACTGCTGGGCGTCGCCCGTTCGATCGGGCCGTGGGACTTCGAGATGTTCCTCGGCGGCGTCGCTGCGGGACTTCTCCTCGGCGGTCTCGTCGGACTGTGCGCCACCGCCGACCTCGAGTGGTTGCAGACCGCACTCGCGGCGGGTGTCCTCACCGGGGTCCTCCTCGACGGACCGATCGAGCATCTCCGGATATCCCTCCCCCGGCGCTACGCGGACTACCTTCCCGGACACACCGTCGATGCGGCCGCGCTGGCCGTCCTCGCGCTCACGGCCGTGGTTCTGGCTGTGGCGTTGTGGTCCGGCGACTTCGGCGAGCGGGCGGACCTCGCGGTGAGCAGGCGCGCCGTCGTCGCGGGGATCGTGGTGCCGCTGGTCGGGCTGGTGCTGTGCTGGTGGTTCGTTCACCAGGCGTGGGACGTGGACTCCGACGGCGGGATGCAGGGCCGGTGGGTGTTCGGGATCGTTCTCGTCGCGGTGGTGATCGCCGCCGCGCTGTGGCTGGAGGGCCGCACCGGGATCGTGTTGCTCGCCGCGATGGCGCTCGTCGCCACGGGCGGCATCGGCAGGTCCGCGTTCCCGGATTCGTGGCCGTGGCTGCTGTTGCCCGCGGCACTGTCACTCGCGGGTGCCGTGCTCGGACGGCGTTTCCCCCAGCCGGTTCTCGGCATCGCGGCGCTGGCGGTGGTCGCCGCGTCGGCAGTGTTCGAGCACCCGCCGTGGGACAACCTGCAACTCGGCGCGATGTGGCTGCTCCTTCCGCTCGCGGCCACGTACACGTTCGCGTCGAGCGTGCCGTCGAGCGGACCGGTCACCGCGGCGGCGCTGGCGATCCCCGCCGCGCTCACCGTCCCCCTGGTCGTCGACTACGGGTGGACGGCGTACACGCCGCTCACCACATCGGGGACCACGCCGTGGCCGGACTCGTGGGGGTGGACGTCCACGGGAGTGTCGGTGGCCGCCGTGGTCGCGTACGGCCTCACCGCGGCCTACCTCGGAAAACGCCCCTCCTGACCAATATGCAGGATACATATGTTGTGCACCATGCATAGACTGTGTAGGGTGCACAAATTGTGTTTCGCAACGTCAAGGAGATTCGTGTGGACAGTCCGACGCCCGTCGTCCGCCCGGGCGGCCTCGTCGCCGTGCTGGCATTCACCGGCATCGTCGCCGCACTCATGCAGACCCTCGTGGTGCCGCTGATCGGTGACCTGCCCCGACTCCTCGGCACGACCGCCTCCAACGCATCCTGGGTGATCACCGCGACGCTGCTCGCCGGCGCGGTGGCTACCCCGGTCACGGGACGTCTCGGCGACCTCTACGGCAAGCGTCGAATGATGCTGATCTGCACGGTGCCGCTCGTCCTGGGCTCGGTGGTCTGCGCACTCGCGACGACCCTGGCCCCGATGGTGATCGGCCGGGGACTGCAGGGCGTCGGGGTGGGCCTGATCCCGCTGGGAATCAGCGCCTTGCGGGACCTGCTGCCGCCCGAGCGCCTGCACTCCTCCATCGCCCTGATGAGCTCGTCGATGGGCATCGGCGGTGCCCTCGGCCTGCCGCTCGCCGCGACGGTCGCCGAGAACGCCTCATGGCGGGTGCTGTTCTGGGGCGCCGCCGGGCTCAGCGCGGTGATCGCCGTACTGCTCTGGTACTTCGTGCCCGCCACCCCGGTGCACGGCACCCGGGGCCGCTTCGATCCCGTCGGGGCGGTCGGGCTCGGCGTCGGACTGGTGTGCCTGCTGCTGGCCGTGTCCAAGGGCGCCGACTGGAGCTGGACGAGCGGCACCACCCTCGGCCTGTTCGCGGCCACGATCATCGTGTTGACGGCGTGGGGCCGGTGGGAACTCCGCACTCCGCAGCCCCTCGTCGACCTGCGGGTCATCGCCGGACGTCAGGTGCTGCTGACCAACGCCGCGTCCGTCGTCGTCGGCTTCGCGATGTACGCCCAGTCGCTGATCGTTCCGCAACTCCTGCAGTTGCCCGCGTCGACGGGATACGGCCTGGGACAGTCGATGCTGGCGATGGGTCTGTGGATGGCCCCGTCGGGCCTGATGATGATGGCGGTGTCCCCGTTCGGCGCCAAGCTGTCGTCGACCCGCGGACCGAAGGTCACGCTGCTCGTCGGCAGCCTCGTCATCGCCCTCGGCTACGGGTCGTCGATGTTCCTGATGGGGTCGACGTGGGGTCTGGTCGTGGTGACCTGCATCTGCGGCGCGGGCGTCGGTCTCGCCTACGGCGCGATGCCCGCCCTCGTGATGAGCGCCGTGCCGCAGTCCGCGACGGCGTCCGCGAACAGCGTGAACTCCCTGATGCGTTCGGTGGGCACGTCGGTGTCCGCGGCCGTCGTCGGCGTGGTCCTGGCGCAGATGAGCGTGCAGGTCGCGGGCCACACCCTGCCCACCGAGGGCGGATTCCGGACCGGTCTGCTGATCGGTTGCGGTGTCGCGCTCGTCGCCGCGGCCATCACCGTGGCAATTCCCACCCGACGTGCACCCACACCGCCGAACACGGCTCCCACCGAACCGCTCGCGTCGTCGAAGGCATAGCCGTCGACCGCCCTACTTGTGCAGGGCGTATCCGGCCACGGGGTTGCCGTTGATGTAAACGGTGCCCTCGTAGGTCCCGTCCGGCCTCGGGGTGATCCGGTCGGTGAGGAAATTCAGGCCGGACGGGCTGTAGTCGGTGACGAGGGAGCCGCCCGGTTCCGGGGTGGTCATGCCGAAGATGTAGGGGAAGAACACCCCGAAGTTGTCCATGACCCATCCGGGTCCGAACGTCTTGCCCTTCCAGATCAGGTCGCCACCGAGAACGTTGGTGGTGCCGAGGTACGTGCCGGCAGGCAACGGGACCGGCATGGGCGCGGGGAGCGGCGGCGGCATGGGCGCCGGTACCGGGTCTGCAGCGGCCGTCCCCGCAGCGAAGAAAGACAGGCCGGCCACCGCGACGGCCCCGACCGCGACCTTGCGCATGATGTCCATGAGTTCTCCGTATATCGAGGTGCGTGGCGGAAAGTGTCGCACGTACACAGCCGTCACAGGGCGAGTGTGAAGAAGATGCTGTTCGGATCGTTGTCGTAGTCCCCGAACGGGGGACATTCGGTGAAGCCGTGCTCGGTGTACAGCCGCCTGGCCGGGGCGAAGAAGTCCTCGGTGCCGGTCTCGAGGCTGAGCCGGACGTACCCGCGTGCCCGCGCCTCGTCGACCAGGTGCGTGAGGAGCCGGGTGGCCACACCCCGCCCGCGCGCCTCCGTGGCCGTCCGCATCGACTTGATCTCACCTTCGGCCGCCGAGAGCTCACGCAGAGCCACGGTTCCCAGCACGGCCTCCTCGTCCCACAACGTCCACACGGTGACCGAGGGGTCCCGCAAACCGGACAGATCGAGGGCGTGAACGCTCTCGGGCGGCGACGTGGCACGCATGTCCGCCAGGTGCTCGGCCAGCAGTCCGTGCACGTCCTCGCGGGACAGGTCGTCGACTTCGATATACACGTGCAGGCTCTCGACTTTCGGTTTCCGACCGGGCAACGCTGTCGAGTATGCCGAAGCCGGCGCGAGAAATCGCAACGAGTACCGCACTGCCTGGACCGCAGCGCACCATGGGGAGATGACCGAGACAGTTCTGCGCCTGAGCACCCGCCAGGGGCGGTGGGTGGTCACCGCCACCGTTCTCGGCTCGAGCCTCGCGCTACTGGACGGCACGGTGGTGAACATCGCCCTGCCCCACATCGGCGAGGACCTCGGGTCGGATGTCGCGGGAATGCAGTGGGTACTGAGCGGCTACACCCTCGCCCTGGCGTCGCTGATCCTGCTGGGCGGGGCGCTCGGGGATCGCTGGGGCAGGCGCCGCGTCTTCGTCTGGGGGACGGTGTGGTTCGCGGCGGCGTCCCTGTTGTGCGGCATCGCGCCCGACATCACTTTCCTCGTGATCGCCCGGATTCTGCAGGGTGTCGGGGCCGCAATGCTGACCCCCGGCAGCCTCGCACTGATTTCGGCGTCGATCCACGAGGACGACCGGGGCGCCGCGATCGGACTGTGGTCGGGGCTCGGCGGGGTGGCGGGGGCCATCGGACCTCTGCTGGGCGGCTGGTTGGTGGAGGTGGCCGGCTGGCGGTCGGTGTTCCTGCTCAATCTTCCGCTCGCCGCGCTCGTCGTGTGGGCGTCGATGCGGCACGTCCCGGAGAGCCGGGACCCGCACCCGCCCGATCACCTCGACGTACTCGGTTCGGCGTGCGCGGTGATCGGCCTGGGCGCCCTCACCTACGGTCTGATCGAGATGAACCTGATCGCCGGGGTGGTGGGCGCCGTCGTGCTGATCGCGTTCGTCGTCGTGGAGGTGCGTTCACCGAACGCGCTGGTGCCGCCGAGCCTGTTCGCGTCGCGGATGTTCGTGGCGGCGAACCTGGTGACGCTCGCCGTGTACGCCGCGCTCGGCGGCGTCTTCTTCCTGCTGGTGTTGCAGCTGCAGTTGGTGGCCGGGTACTCGCCGCTCGAGGCCGGGCTGGCCACCATCCCGATCACACTGGCGATGCTGGCGTTCTCCTCCCGCGCCGGCAGCTACGCCCAGACCCACGGCCCGCGACTGCCGATGACCGTCGGGCCCGCCCTCGCAGCGGTCGGGCTGCTGTTGATGACGCGGATCGGGCCGGACGCGAGCTATTGGACGGTGGTGCTCCCCGGCGTCGTCGTGTTCGGTCTCGGATTGTCCGCCATGGTCGCGCCGCTGACCGCGGCCGTGCTCGGATCGGTCCCGGTGGAACAGTCGGGCATCGCGTCCGGGGTGAACAACGCGGTCGCACGCACCAGCCAGCTGCTGGCGGTGGCCGCGCTCCCCGGGATCGCCGGGATCGACGCCGAGAGCATGCTCGACCCCACCAGCTTCTCGGACGGCTTCCGCATCGCGATGTTCGTCTGCATCGCACTGCTGCTCGTCGGGGCGGCCATCGCCGCGGCCCTGATCCGGGCGCCCGCCGCGCCCGCTCCCGCCCCGCTCGGTCCCGTTCCGGAGTCGATCGCGTGCAAACCGCATTGCGACATCACCGGTCCGGCGGTGCAACCGGCCCTCGCGCGGCCCGGCCCCACCCCGCCGGAGGGGTGACGCGACTGCGGGCATGCTTTTCGTATCCTGGTCGGGTGGCGATTTCCGGTACCGACCCGTCGAGCGTCCGGGTCGACAGCTGGACCTGGGCGGTCCGGCTGTTCAAGACGCGTTCCGCGGCGGCGGCGGCGTGCAGGTCGGGGCATGTGCGGGTCAACGGCAGCACCGCGAAACCCGCGCAGCCGGTGAAGGCCGGTGACGAGGTCCGCATTCGCGCGGCCGGTGTCGAACGGATCGTCGAGGTGATCCGGCCGATCACCAAACGGGTGGGCGCGGTGGTGGCCGTCGAGTGCTACACCGACAACACACCACCACCCCCACCGCGCGAGGTCCTCGCGTCCATCCCGCAGCGCGACCGCGGCGCGGGCAGGCCGACCAAACGCGAACGCCGCGAGATGGACCGGTTGCGCGGGCTGTGACCGCTCAGGCCGGGGTGTGGCTGAGGATCCGCAGCGCGGCAGGCACCGCCTCGATGGTGACCGGCAGCGGGCCGACGCGGTCGCCGTCCGCGTAGGCCGTGATGCCGTCGCACTGCAGTCGCACCGTCCGCGAGTGGTAGGTCTGCACGTCGGGGAGTTCCACGTGGGTGCCCTTGTACACGCGGGGGAACAGCCGGACCAGCCTCGACCGGCGGCCGTAGTCGACGACGGTGACGTCGAGCAGTCCGTCGGTCTTGTCCGCGTTCGGGCAGATCTGCATCCCGCCGCCGTAGGAGCGGCCGTTGCCGACGGCGACCAGTGTCGCGTCGACCTCGAAGGTCTGGTCGTCGAGTGCGATGCGGTAGTGCAGCGGGCGGAGTTGCGTCAGTTCGGCGAGCATCGCCAGGTTGTACCGCATCGGGCCCTTCGGCCAGGACATCCGGTTGGCGCGGTCGGTGACGAGTGAGTCGAAACCGCTCGCGACGATCGTGCCCGCCCACACGACCGCACCGCCGTCGAGGGTGATCCTGGCGAGGTCGGATTCCTGCACCTCGCCGTCGGCGATGACGTCGGCGGCCGCGACGGGGTCGCCGACGGGGATGCCGAATTCGCGCGCATGGTCGTTGCCGGTGCCTGCCGGGATCAGGCCGACCGGTGTCCCGGACTGCGCCGCCGCCTGCAACCCGATGCTGATGGCGCCGTCTCCCCCGACGACGACGAGTGCGTCGGTGCCGCCGTCGATGGCCCGGCGGGCCAGCGTGCGCGCGTGATCGGCGTCCGTACCGATGATTTCGGTGACGGCGACGCCGCGTTCCCGCAGGCGCGCGACCCCCTTGCGCCCGGCGACCGGCGCGTGGCCGTGCCCGGCGAGCGGGTTGACGAGGACGGTGACCTTCTCGATCACCTGCTGCGTGCTCACGGAATCAGCTTGCCGGGGTTGAGGATTCCCGCGGGATCGACGGCGTCCTTGACGGCCCGCAGAATCGTGACGCCCAGATCGCCGATCTCGTCCCGCATCCACGGGCGGTGGTCGACGCCGACCGCGTGGTGGTGCGTGATGGTTCCGCCGGCGGCGACGATCGCGTCCCCGGCGGCGGTCTTGGCCCGCCGCCACTGCTCGATCGGGTCGTCCGCCTGCGCCGACACGACGGTGAAATACAGCGAGGCGCCCGTCGGGTACGTGTGCGAGATGTGGCAGAGGACAAGCGGCGGGGTGCCCTGCGCCGACAGCGATTCCGTCAGCGCGGTGGTGACGCCCGCGCGGAGCGCGGCGAGGTTGCCCCACGTGGTCGCGGTTTCCAGCGTCTCGCACAACGCTCCCGCGTCGAGCAGCGAGTCGCGCAGGTACGGTGCGTCGAAACGGCCGTGCTCCCAGCCGTTTCCGGGTTCCTCGCCCAGGGACGTGCCGCCGCGCGCCTGCAGCACCGCGCGGGCCTCCGCCGTCCGTTCCGCGGTGTGCTCCGCGGTGCCCTCGAACGTGGTGATCGCCAGGCAGCCGCCGGTGACGGTCTCCTCGCCGATCTTGTCGGTGGTCGCCAGGTTCACCGCCGTCTCGGCCTCGTCGGACAGTCGCAGCACGGTCGGGACCGCACCCTCCTGCCGCAGCGCGCGCAGCGCGGCCGCGCCGGTCTCGAAGTCGGGGAAACGCCAGCCCTCCCGCACGGTGGTGGCCGGGACCGCGTGCACGCGGACCCGCACCCGGGTGATGACGCCGAGCGTGCCCTCCGACCCGACGAACAGTTCGCCGAGGTCCGGGCCTGCCGCGGACGCCGGGGCACGCCCCGTGTCGAGGGTTCCGGTGGGGGTCACCACTCGCAGTCCCTGCACCATGTCCTCGAACCGGCCGTACCCCGCGGACGCCTGCCCCGACGACCGGGTGGCCGCGAAACCGCCGATGGTCGCGAACATGAAACTCTGCGGGAAGTGCCCGAGCGAGAAGCCGTGCGCGCCGAGCAGTTCCTCGGCGAGCGGACCGGTCACACCCGCTCCGAGCGTCGCGATGCCGGAGTCGGTGTCGAGGTCGATCAGCGAGTCGAACCGGCGCAGGTCCAGCGAGACGACGGCGTCGAATCGGTCGCGCACCGGGTCGAGCCCGCCGACGACGCTGGTTCCGCCGCCGAACGGGACCACGGCGATGCCGTTGGCGGCGCAGTACCGGAGCACGTCGGCGACCTCGGCGTCGGTGCCGGGGGTGACGACGGCGTCGGGCGCGTTCTGGGGTTCGGTGCTGCGGCGGCGCAGCAGGTCGAGCGTGCTCTTGCCGCCGGAACGCAGCAACCGGTCGGTGTGTGCGGTACTGGCGAACTGCTCTCCGACGATGCCCGCGAGCGCGGTGACGTGCTGGTCGGAGAGTGCGCTCGGAGCGAGGACGGCGTCGTCGGCCGCCCGGCCGGAGGGTTCCCTGATGGTGACGCCGAGGGCCTGCTGCAGCAGTCCCTTGATGCCGTCCGAGAGGACCTTGTGCTTCTCGGGCGCGCCCCAGGCGTCCCACTGCATCGGGGGTGCCGTCAGGACGGCGTGATCTTCCGAACGCTCATTGCTCATGCGTTATAGTGTTACACATCATGTAAGAGTGTAACTAGCCCTTCGGGCGATCGCCCCGCTCCCGCCACACCTGCCGGATCGGCCGCAGCACCAGTCCCATCTGCTTCCGCGTCTTCCCCCGCGTCACCAGAACCCCGGTGATCGCCACGATCCAGACGGGATACTGCACGAGCCAGGCCACCCGGAAACTGTCGAACGAGTACCCGCCCATCGCGTCGAGGATGAGCCCCATCGCCTGGATGACCAGCAACGAGGCCAGGAAGCCGCCGATGTTGACCATTCCCTGCGCGGTTCCCATGCTGGTACTGGGGTTGAACATGCGGGCGTAGTCGAAGCCGATCATCGAACCGGGGCCGCCCACCGAGATCACCATCACCAGAAGTGCCAGCAACCAGATCGGCGCCGGGCCCGGCAGTGCCAGCACGACGGTCCACATCGCCGCGTTGCTGATCATGATCGCCAGCACCAGATACGAGCGGCGCATCGGGAACCGGCCGCTGAGGATGCCGATGATCGGCCCGGCCACGATCGCCGAGATCACCGACAGCGTGAGCAGCGAACCGGCCTCGGCCGCCGACAACCCCTGCGCCGACCTCAGGTACGGCACACCCCACAGCAGGGCGAACGTCGTCATCGAGAACTGCGTGCCCATGTGGGTGAAGAAGCCCAGCCGGGTGCCGTGCCGCCGCCACACCGCGCGGATCTGCGTTCCCACCTCCCGCAGTCCGGCGGGTGCGGCCACCACCTCGAGACCGGGCGGGGCGTTGCGGATGACGGACACTGCCAGCACGAAGGACAGCAACCCGAGCGACGCCGCCGTGCCGTACGCGAAACTCCAGCCCGGCCCGTTCAGCAGCAGCATCAACGGCAGCGCCGACAGGATCTGACCGATCTGACCGAAGATGCCCGTCAGCTGGGACACGAGCGGGACCCGCCGCGGCGCGAACCATTGCGGCACCAGGCGCAGCACGGAGATGAACGTCATCGCATCGCCGACGCCGACGAACACGCGCGCGGCGACGGCAAGCGGCAGCGATTCGGTGAGCGCGAGCAACATCTGCGCCGACGCCATGATGAGCGCGCCGGCGGCGATCATGACCCGCGACCCGTACCGGTCGAGGAGCACACCGGCCGGGATCTGCATCCCCGCGTACACCACGATCTGGAGTACGACGAAACTCGACAGCACACTCGGACTGATCGAAAATCGTTCCGACGCCGCGAGGCCCGACACACCGAACGAGGTTCGATGCAGGACGGCGACGATATATGCGACAACCCCGACGCCCCACACCAACCACACTCTGCTCATCGCAGATCAAACTACCCGCCAGCAGGTATTACCCGCTGGGTGAAGTCACTCGCGGCCCAGCGACACCCAGGTCGGATCGGCCGTGCGCTCGCCGACGGTGAGGTCCGCGAGCAGGTCCAGACGGGCGATCTGCCCCTCGGTCAGGGTGAGCGCGACCGCACCTGCGTTCTCCGTCACACGGGCCGCGAACCGGGTGCCGGGAATCGACACGGACGGCAACCCGAACTCGCGGCCCTTCGCGTCCAGCCACGCCAGCGACACCTGGGCGGGCGTCGCGTCGAGCTCGGCGGCCACCTCGCGGACGACGTCGAGCACCTTCAGGTTCGACGGCAGCGCGTCGTCCCCGAAACGCGGGAACCGGCGACGCAGGTCCTTGTCGCCCAGCACGGCCGGGTCGTACGTTCCGGTGAGGAAGCCCCGGCCCACGGGCGAGTACGGCACGAAGCCGATGCCCAGTTCCGCCGCGGCGGGAACCACGTGCTTCTCGACGTCGCGACTCCAGATGCTCCACTCGCTCTGGATCGCGGCGATGGGGTGCACCCGCGACGCGCGACGGAGTTCGTCGCCGGTCGCCTCCGACAGTCCGATGTGGCGGACCTTCCCCGCCTTCACCTGTTCCGCGATCGCGCCGACGGTGTCCTCGATGGGCACCTCGGGGTCGACGCGGTGCAGGTAGTACAGGTCGACGGTGTCGACACCTAGCCTGCTCAGCGATTCGTCGAGGGCCTGCCCCACGTACTCGGGCTTGCCGTTGATGCTGCGCCTGCCGTTCGCGATGTTGCCGACGAGACCGAACTTGGTGGCCAACTGCACCTCGTCGCGGCGTTCCTTCAGCACCGTGCCCACCGCGATCTCGCTCGCGCCGTCGCCGTACACATTGGCCGTGTCGATGAACGTCACTCCGATGTCGATGGCGTGGTGGAGGGTCGCGAGCGCCTCCGCGGGATCGACGGGCCCGTAGACGGGAGCGACGGACATGGCGCCGTAGCCCTGCGCACTGACGGTGAGGCCTTCGGACAACTGCACGGTGGGGATGTTGGTCATGCGCCCCATCCTTCCCGAGCACCCCGACAGGTGCATCGTTTGGAATCGCGCTGATCGTGACCCGGCTGCCTCTACCCTGAAGGCATGGCATTCGACTGGTTCGAACTCGCCCGCATCGCCCACCGCGAGTTCGGTGCGCGGGTCACCGCGATCACCGACTGGTCGGCGCCCACCCCGGACCGCGAATGGGACGTCACCCACCTGGTGCGGCACGTCATCGAGGAACAGCAGTGGGTTCCCCCGTTGCTCGCCGGGAAGACGGTCGGCGAGGCGACCCCGGACATCGAACCCCTGCACGGCGACATGCGGGCGGAATGGCAGCGCTATTCGGACGCGGCCATCCGCGCGTGGTCGTCGACCGACCCGCAGACGCACGTGCATCTGTCCTACGGCACGGTGCCGCTGGAGCCGTATCTGAGGCAGCAGACCGCCGACGTCACCATCCACGCCTGGGACCTCGCCAAGGCCACCGGATCCGACGACACGCTCGACCCGCAACTCGTCGCCGGGGTCTGGTCGGACCTCGACGGCCAGCGCGAGATGCTCTCCGAGAGCGGACTGTTCGCCGACCCCGTCGACGTACCCGGCGACGCGCCGCTGCAGGATCGCCTGATCGCCCTGACCGGTCGCGATCCCCGGCAACGCATTTAACCAACCGCGCCCGAGGGTCCCGCCTACGCTGGGATGCATGAGTACTCCGGATCCGAAACCCCGCAGCCGCGACGTCACCGACGGACTGGAGAAGACCGCAGCACGCGGCATGCTCCGTGCGGTGGGCATGGGCGACGACGACTGGGGAAAATCCCAGATCGGCGTGGCGTCGTCGTGGAACGAGATCACCCCCTGCAACCTGTCGCTCGACCGGCTCGCGAAGGCCGTCAAGGACGGCGTCCACGCCGCGGGCGGGTATCCCCTCGAGTTCGGCACCATCTCCGTGTCCGACGGCATCTCGATGGGACACGAGGGCATGCACTTCTCCCTCGTGTCCCGTGAGGTGATCGCCGACAGTGTGGAAACGGTGATGCAGGCCGAACGCCTCGACGGATCGGTGCTGCTCGCCGGTTGCGACAAGTCGCTGCCCGGCATGCTGATGGCCGCGGCCCGCCTCGACCTCGCGAGCGTGTTCCTCTACGCGGGTTCGATCCTGCCGGGGGTCGCCAAGCTGTCCGACGGCACCGAACTCGATGTCACCATCATCGACGCGTTCGAGGCGGTCGGCGCCTGTTCGCGCGGACTGATGAGCCGCGAGGACGTCGACGCCATCGAGCGCGCCATCTGCCCCGGCGAGGGCGCGTGCGGCGGAATGTACACCGCGAACACGATGGCCAGTGCCGCCGAGGCACTCGGCATGTCGCTGCCCGGCAGCGCCTCCCCGCCCGCCACCGACCGTCGTCGCGACGGGTTCGCGAGGCGCAGCGGTGAGGCCGTCGTCGAACTGCTCCGCCGCGGCATCACCGCCAGGGACATCCTCACCAAGGAGGCGTTCGAGAACGCCATCGCCGTGGTCATGGCGTTCGGCGGTTCCACGAACGCCGTCCTGCACCTGCTGGCGATCGCGAGCGAAGCGGATGTCGAACTGACCCTCGACGACTTCTCCCGCGTCGGCGCGCGCGTCCCGCACCTCGCGGACGTCAAACCGTTCGGCAAGCACGTGATGAAGGACGTCGACCACATCGGCGGTGTCCCCGTCATCATGAAGGCCCTGCTCGACGCCGGGATGCTGCACGGCGACTGCCTGACCGTCACTGGCCGGACGATGGCCGAGAACCTGGCCGACATCGCGCCGCCCGACCCGGACGGCAAGGTGCTGCGGGCGATGAGCTCGCCCATCCACCCGACCGGCGGGATCACGATCCTCAAGGGTTCCCTCGCCCCGGGCGGCGCGGTGGTGAAGTCGGCCGGGTTCGACTCCGACGTCTTCACCGGCACCGCCCGAGTCTTCGAACGGGAGCGGGCCGCGATGGATGCTCTGGAGGACGGCACGATCACGAACGGCGACGTCGTGGTCATCCGCTACGAGGGACCCAAGGGCGGTCCCGGCATGCGCGAGATGCTCGCGATCACCGGCGCCATCAAGGGCGCAGGCCTGGGCAAGGACGTCCTGCTGCTCACCGACGGCCGATTCTCCGGCGGCACCACCGGCCTGTGCGTCGGGCACGTGGCACCGGAGGCCGTCGACGGCGGTCCGATCGCGTTCGTCCGCGACGGCGACCAGATCCGCCTGGACGTCGGAAAGGGCACGCTGGAATTGCTCGTCGACGAGAAGGAACTCGCCGGCCGCAAGAGCGAGTGGGAACCCCTGCCCCCGCGCTATACCCGCGGGGTCCTGGCCAAGTACACGAAGCTCGTCGGTTCCGCCTCGGGCGGCGCCGTCTGCGGATAGAGGCTTCGCGCCCGTGCGCCTTTCTGGTTGTCCTGGCTACCAAAAAGGCGCACGGGCCCGAAGGGCCTAGATGGGCCGGAACCCGGCGCCGGGACCGGCGTTCGCGTTCATGTCGGCGACGATCGAGTTGAGGTTGGTGCCGATCTCCGGGCCGATGCACGGTGCCGCGAGGTAGGCGTTGACCATGGCGACGAGGGTGGTGCCGACGACCATCGGTGCGCCCGAGTCACCTTCGATCACGCAGGCCTGGGTCCACGTCTCCCCCGTCTGCATGAGGTCGCCGTAGACGATGCCGCACGTGTTGCCCGTGGTTCGACCTTCCTTGCACGCCACCTGCGGGAACGCTGCCGGGGCGCCGATCCGGGTGATGGTGACGCCGCCGACCCGGTTGACCGGGACGACCTTCGCCGGATCGAACTGGATCACCGCGTAGTCGAGCGCGGGGTTGGAGATGACGAACGTCCCGATGATGCCGCTGTCCTGACTGGCCTCGGGCACCACGTACGAGCCGACCTCACCGCAGTGGCCCGCCGTCAGGCCGACGAGCCTGCCCGCATTGTCGTGCCCGATGGTGGTGAGTGAACAGACCAGTTCGTCGTTCACCACGATCCCCGAACCGCCCCCCATGACGGCGGCCGGAGCTGCTGTCGCGGTCCCTGCCGCAACGAATCCCAGAATTCCCGCTGTCGCCGCAACAACCGCCGCGAATCGTTTCAACATTTTTCGAACCTTCCCGGATGAGCCCCGACGGCCGCGTGTCTCTCCATAAGAATCCCACCCCGCACAAGACCTGCGTGGGGGAATGCCGATGTAGAGACCGCGGCCGCTACTCGCTCCGGTACTACTCGCCGGCGCCGAGTGCCTCCAGCGCTTTCCGGGCGTCCTCGAGTTGCCGGCTCAGCTCGTCGACCCGGGCGGCGGCGAGGTTGCGGGCCGCCACGATGATCGACTCGACGGCCTCGATCGCCGTCTCCTCGCCGAGTTCCCGGACGGCACGCTCGACGGCGTCCGGTGACACGGGGACGGCCTTACCGGGACGCTTGGCTCCGTGCGCGACGGTGACGCTCCAGTCGTTGTCGGCGCCGGCATGGATGGTGACGCTGACTCCGGCCGGCACCCTCTTGGCGGTGCGTTTGGCCGGTGCCGCGGCGGGTTTCGGGACCGCGGCGGCGGCCGGTTGCGGCACCGCGACGGTCTTCGCCGCGGGCGTCTTGGGGGCGGGCGGCGGACCCGGTTCGATCTCCTGGTGCACGACCGGCGCTGCGGGGGCGGACTTGGCGGCGGGCGCCGGCTTGGGCGCCGGAATTCGTCTCATCAGAAGCTCCTCGGCTTCGAAGGGGAGCTCGTCGTCGACACCCTTGGGGCGGATCAAGACCGTATTGCCTTGCACGGAGATGACTTTGGCCGAGTCTCCGGCCTCGAGCCCGAGGCTGGGCATCGCCTCGCGCAGATACACGGTGGCCCGCTTGCCTTCCGCGATCGCGGCAGCGAGGGTCTCGAGATTCTCCGCGGTCAGGTGATCCGGTGCGGCGGCGCCGGAACGTCTACGGGGCGGCATGCGCTGTCCTTTCTGGTCTGTCTCCTGGTTACGCTCGTGAGCACCGCAACTCTTGCACACACCACCGACGGTTCCGCATCGGACGGGCTCGCACAGTGGCAGATTGAGGGCGATGGTCGCACGAGCGACAGCGCGTGCGCATCGAAGATATCGAGAGGAACGACGTGACCTCGGAAGCACCGGAAAACGGCGACGAGACGGCAGCGCCGACGGAGATCTCACCGACCCTGCTCCGCGACGTCCAGGCCGATCTCGAGGAGTCGCTGCTGGGTGGGCCCCGCCGGTACACGCGGGCCGAGATCGCCGATATCGCGGGCGTATCGGTCGAGCGAGCGGACCGCCTGTGGGTGTCGATGGGGTTCGCGGTCGACATCGACCCGGACAGCGTCATGTTCACCGAGGGGGACGCCGCCGCGCTGAGGACCATCGCGTCACTCGTCGACCGGGGGATCATCTCACCGGAACGCGAAGTGGCGGCGGCCCGCGCTCTGGGCCAGTCGTTGTCGCGGCTCGCCGAATGGCAGGTGTCGCTGATCAGCACGCACATCGTCGATCAGCTCGCGGGCTCGGCGGGCAGCGACGAGCAGGCGATCCGGGAGCAGGTGCGGGGACTCACCGCCGAGATCCTTCCGGCGGTCGAGTCGCTGCAGGCGTACGTGTGGCGCAGGCACGTCGCCTCGACCACGGGCCGCAACGTGGGCAATCCCGGTGAGGAGGTCGCGAGCCGGACCCTGGTGGTCGGATTCGCGGACATCGTCGGATATACGTCCCTGACGCGTCAGCTCGGTGCCCGGGATCTCGCGGACCTGCTGGAACGCTTCGAGTCGGCCTCGACGACGGTGATCGGCGGGCATCAGGGGTGGGTGGTGAAAACGGTCGGCGACGAGGTGATGTTCGCCGTCGAATCGCCGGCCGATGCGGCGGAAATCGCCCTGCAACTCCAGGAGCGGGTCCTGCCGGACGAGACGGACCCCGAACTGCGGGTCGGTCTGGCGATGGGTCCGGTTCTCGTCCGGTTCGGCGACCTCTACGGTTCCGTCGTCAACACCGCGGCGCGACTCACCGGTTCGGCGCGTCCCGGCACGGTGCTGATCGACGAGGAACTCGCCCACGAACTCGACGGCGCTCCCGGTTACTACCTCAAACAGCTACGCCCACGACGCGTTCGAGGGATACGCAGGCTCGAGCAGTTCGTGCTGCGCCGGAACCGGGACGCCTGACGAGCGTCAGCTTCCGAAGGGAAGGGTTCCGGGCGGGATGGAGTATCCGCTGCTGCCGGCGGCGACGCCGCCCCACGCACCGAGGAGCCAGTTGAGTGCATCAGTGATCATCGAAAAACCTTCCCACACCATTCATCAGACAGGCGCGGCGTCGGGTGCCGCGCGCACTGCCACGGTAATGACGACAGCCTGAGCTGTCGACGTCATAATGCCTGAGCAGGCGGTATCTCGTGCAGCGCCGGCGGCCGGGCACCGGCTTCGACCTGCGCGGCGCGTGCCGCGAGGAAGTCGTCGACGATCTGCTCACACGCGGTGCGTCCGAGCGGGGTGAGGGTGGCGAGCCGGGTGAAGACGAGCGGTCCGAGGAGCTGGGCGAGGGCGAGGTCGTAGTCGAATTTTCCGAGGCGTTCCGCCGCCTCGGGTGTGCCGAAGACCTGGTCGAACGCCGCCCGGTACTGCGCGACGATCGTCTGCCGGAGCGTCCGCAGTTCCGGTTTGTCCGACTGGGCGGCGTCCGCGCTCGAGTAGTCGTCCAGCGCGGGGCCCATGC
Organism: Rhodococcus koreensis; assembly: GCF_017068375.1. Taxonomy (NCBI): domain Bacteria; kingdom Bacillati; phylum Actinomycetota; class Actinomycetes; order Mycobacteriales; family Nocardiaceae; genus Rhodococcus; species Rhodococcus koreensis. The sequence goes on along the minus strand of NZ_CP070609.1, from coordinate 6,092,591 downwards.
CCAGCCAGCACATCGCCGTCACGTTCATGGGGGCACTCTCGATGAGTTTCGCCTGACTGACCATCAACTCGACCAGCCGGTCGCGGAGGTCGCCTTCGGCGGGCACCGTCGGGGCCGGCGGAATCAGCCGCCCGAACGCCGCGGCCACCAGTTCGGTGCCGTTGTCGAAATGCCGGTAGAGCGTGGCACGAGCCACCTTCGCCAGCGTGGTGACGGCGTCGATGGTGACGGCGTCCGTGCCGCCCTTCGCGAGGAGAGTTGTCGCGGCGTCGAGAAGTCGCGCACGCGAGCGCTGCCTGCGGGGATCCTGCTCGGTCATCTGCACCGCCCGTTCCTGCCACTGCCCGACCTCTTGTGAACTGTCAGTCTACCAACGATACTGACAGTCTTATTTCTATCGGGAGGAGTGTCGTGCACGCTCGGAACGAGGCATCGCAGGAACAGCAGGAACAACCGGAGAACGCCGGCTGGACCCTGCGGCAGATATGGATGCTCACGGTCTCGTGCTGCGCCGTCGCCCTCGTCGTCGCGGCGATGGCGGCCCTCAACACCGCGCTCCCCGACCTCGCCCGCGACACGGGTGCGACGCAGAGTCAGCTGACGTGGATCGTCGACGGCTACACCCTGACCCTGGCCGCCCTGCTGCTTCCGGCGGGCGCGCTCGGCGACCGGTACGGCAGGCGTGGGCTGCTCATGGTCGGACTGTTGATCTTCGGCGCGTCCACCGCGATCCCCCTCGTCAACGACGCACCCGAGTGGATCATCGGCTCCCGGGCGATGGCGGGCGTCGGCGCCGCCCTCGTCATGCCCGCCACACTGTCGCTGCTCACGTCGGGTTTTCCGCCGGCACACCGGGGCCGGGCCGTGGGCATCTGGTCGGGTGTCGCCGGTTCCGGCGCGATCGCCGGCCTGCTGGTCTCCGGATTCCTGCTCGAGAAGTGGTCGTGGCACGCCATCTTCATCGGCCTCACCGTGGTGTCCGCGTTGATCTTCGTCACGGGCTTCACCATCTCGTCGTCCCGGGAGTCGCAGCGCCCACCGCTGGACCTGCCCGGCACCGGCCTGATCGCCGCCGCGGTCGGCCTGTTCGTCCTGGGAACCATCGAGGCGCCGCAGCGCGGCTGGCTGGATCCCGTCGTGCTCGGACTGCTCGTCGGCGGACTCGCCGCCGCGGCCGCGTTCGCCCTCGTGGAACTCCGCAGAAAACATCCCCTGCTCGACGTCCGGCTGTTCGCCAACCGCGCGTTCGGCTCGGGGTCGATGTCGCTTCTGCTGCAGTTCCTCGCCTCACTCGGCCTGTTCTTCCTGCTCGTCCAGTATCTGCAACTGGTGCTGGACTACTCGCCTCTGCAGTCGGCGCTCGCGCTCGCTCCCCTCGCCGTGCCGGTGGTGGCGATGTCCGCGGTCATGCCGATGCTCGTCCCGCACGTCGGGCTGCGGCCGCTACTCGCGTCCGGCTCCGCGCTGCTCGGCCTGGGCATTCTCCTGCTGGTGCGGCTCGACGCGCATTCGAGTTACGCGGAGGTGTGCGCCCCGCTCATCGTGGCCGCTTTCGGGATAGGACTGTGCACGGCGCCCGCGACGGCGGCCATCGTGCAGAACACTCCCGACGAGAAGCAGGGTGTCGCATCGGCCGTCAACGACACGGCGCGTGAGATCGGTTCGGCCATCGGGGTCGCGCTCGCGGGCAGCGTCCTGGCCGCTGGTTACGGCAGGCATGTGCAGCCGGCGGTCGACGCCGTTCCGGAGGCCGCGAAGGAGCCGGTGTCGAGTTCGCTGGCGGCGGCGCTGCAGGTCGCCGACGTCGCCGGCCCGCAGGGTGAGCAACTGGCGACGTTCGCCCGGGATTCGTTCCTGAAGGGTTTCGACGAGTCGTCCATCGTTCTGGCCTGCGTGCTGTTCTGCGCATCATTGCTGCTCTCGGTGTGGGCGCCCGGGCGGAAGGGGTCCGCACCGAGGGCTGAATCGCCGCAGGAACTGGCCGAGATCGACTGAGCGGACGTTGCCCTTGTGACCGCCGTCGCTGTATCGTTCAGTATCAGTAACTGAATGTCACAGTTAGTTGACCGCCCAAATCACAGATCAACTAGTCACAGATCAAGGGGTAGTGATGGCCGCATCGATCGTCGTCTCCGACCGCGAAGAGACCGCCCAGCGCTTGCTGGCGTCGTCGGCACGCAAGTCCTACGACCCGATGGTCGAGGTCGACTGGGAAGCACCGATCCCCGAAGACAAGTTCGGTCTCACCCCCGAGTGGAGCACGCTCTACGGCACGGCCCTCTGGGACGAGATGACCGACGAGCAGAAGATCGAACTCACCAAGCACGAGGCCGCCAGCGTCTCCAGCGTCGGACTGTGGTTCGAGATCCTTCTCATGCAGATGCTCCTGCGCGACGTGTACGGCCGCGACAAGCACTCGCGGCACGTCCAGTTCGCCCTCACCGAGGTCGCGGACGAGTGCCGCCACTCGGTGATGTTCGCCCGCGCGGGCGAACGCCTGAACATGCCGAGCTACGGCCCCCATCCGGTGATCCACAAGCTCGGGCGTATCTGGGGTGGCTTCTTCCGGGGCGCCAACGCGTATGCCAGCGTGATGGCCGCCGAGGAGATCCTCGACATGATGCAGCGCGACTTCATGAAGGACGAGCGCGTGCAGCCCGTCACCCGCACGGTGAGCAAGATCCACGTCCTCGAAGAGGCCCGCCACATCCGCTTCGCCCGCGAGGAGGTCGGACGACGCATCCAGGGCGCCAGCTGGGCCCGCCTCCAGATCGAGCGGCTCAACACCGCCGCGGTCGTGTACTTCGTGATGAAGAGCATGATCCGCAAGGAGGTCTACGAGAACGCCGGCCTCGACCCGAAGCGGGCCGCCGCCGAGGCCAGGAGCAACCAGCACTACAAGGACACCGTCCGGACGTCCGGTTCCAAGTTGATGCAGTTCCTCGATGGCGTCGGCCTCGTCGGCGGCCCGTCGAAGCGCCTCTACAAGAGGGTCCATCTCCTCTGAATCATGTCGGCACGTGGTCCAGGTAGGACACACCGGTCGAGGTGATCTCGAGTACGCGCGCGGACGGAATGTCGAAGAACATTCCCGCGACGCGTACTCGGCCCTCGGCCGCCGCCGCGCCGACGAGGGGATGGCGCCCGAGGGTTTGCACCTGGACCGCCACGTTCACCATGCCCAGCTGGTCGACTTCGTCGAATCCCAGTTCGGCCGCTGCACGCGCCACCGGGTGACCGCCGAGGAACGCCTTGCGGCTCGGCTGCGCGAACGTCAGCCACTGCTCGACGGCCCCCTCGGATCCGTCCGTGTCTGCCTGCGCCTCTGCCAGGACGGCCTTCATCGCGCCGCAGCCGGAGTGGCCGCACACGATCACCGAGCTGACCTCGAGTTCGTCGAGCGCGAAGGCCAGGCCCGCTTCGACGGACACGTCCTGCTTCCCGGTCGGGACGAGGTTGCCCACGTTGCGCACCGTGAACAGGTCGCCGGGACCGCTGCTGGTGATCACGTTCGGCACGATGCGTGAATCGGAGCAGGTGAGGAACAGCGAGTCGGGGCGCTGCCCGTCCCGCAGGTCGTCGAGGTGCGGCTGCAATTGCGCCGCGTTGCGCCGGTGGTACTCCGACACTCCCGCGAGGACGGGTCGCAGCGCCGCCGGTGTGGTGGTCTCCGCGGTGTCGTGGTGCCGCGGCTGCCAGCTCTTCCACGGGGCGAACCCGCGGGGACTCGCCACGCCGACGCCGCGCCGGGGCGGCGACGCACCCACGGCGTTCATGTCGACGGGACCGAGCGCGTCGATCACGACGGTTCCGCCGTTGTTCTCGTAGTGCCGCTTCCAGTCGTCGATCGCTTCGAACATGGCGTGGTCGAGGAAGTCGACCGCCAGTTCCACGGTGACGTGTGCGCCCGCGGGAACCTTCGCGAGTAGCCCGGTCAGTGCGGGCATGGACAGGAAGCTGCACGACCCCTCGACGGTCACGCGCCACCGCCCGGAGTCCTCGGATCCGATGGGTTCGGCGCGCATCCTGGGGTGGATGACCCGCCACAGCAGCAGGACCACCGCGAGTGCGAGACCGATGATCACACCCTCGAGCAGGTTCAGGAAGACCACACCGGCCACGGTCACGCCGTACACCCACAGGTCGCCGGTGCGTCGCGCGGTACGCAGATGCGCCATCTTGACGAGCTGGATGCCGATCACGATGAGCAGTCCGGCGAGCGCGGCCATCGGGATCTGCTCGACCAGCGCGGTGAGCAGTGCGGCGAAGACGAGGATCCAGACGCCGTGCAGGACGGCGGACGCCCGGGTCTTCGCCCCGGCTGCGACGTTGGTGGAGCTGCGCACGATGACACCGGTGACCGGCAGGCCGCCGATGAGACCCGAGATCATGTTGGCCGAGCCTTGCCCGACGAGTTCCCGATTGAACTCCGACCGGGTCCCGCCGTGCATCTTGTCGACGGCCACCGCGGAGAGCAGGCTCTCGACGCTGGCGATCAGCGCGACCGTCAGCACACCGGTGGCCACGGCGAGCCACGGACCTTCCGGCATCGAGGGCAGCGCCACGGCGTCGAAAAGGGAGCCGTCCAACGTGATTCGATCGAGGTCGAACGGGAGAACCAGGGACAGAACGGTGGCGGCGACGACGGCGACCAGCGGCCCCGGGAGCACCTTCAGCTTGCCGGGAATCTTCTTCCAGAACAGCAGGACGGCGATGACCACCGCTCCCACGAGGACGTCGCCGTACCGGGCGGACGTCAGCTGTCCGGGCAGCTGGGTGATGTTCTCGACGGTCGAGCTGTGCGAGCTGCCGCCGAGGAGGACGTGAATCTGCTGGAGGGCGATCGTGATTCCGATGCCGGCCAGCATGGCGTGGACGACGACCGGCGCGATGGCCAGGGCGGCACGGGCAATTCTACTGAGCCCGAAGATGATTTGAAGGAATCCGGCGGCGACGGTGATCGCACAGGTCGCCTTCCAGCCGAAGGTGGCGACCAATTCTGCTACCACCACGGTCAATCCGGCGGCGGGACCACTGACCTGGAGCGGTGAGCCACCGACGGAACCCGCCACCACACCGCCGACGATCGCGGCGATGAGACCCGCCATGATCGGGGCGTCGGACGCGATGGCGATGCCGAGCGACAGGGGCAGGGCGACGAGGAAGACGACGAGCGACGCGGGTAGGTCGTATCGCGCGTTATTTCGCCACCTTTCGCCGCGGGTCGGTCCGGGGGCGGGGGCACCGGATGGGGGTGCTTTCTCGTTCTCGAGGATCGACGACATGTCGACACCCTACGGGCGGAGACCGACGAAACGCCCGAAACGGACGTGATCCTGTGGCATGTGTCACTGTGGCAGCACTATTCGCTCAGTTGAATCGAAAACTATTGGACAACAGTTCATTACATGAAGATTAAAGTACGTAAAGTTCACACCGGGCGGCCTCGTACCGTGAGAAGTGCCGGTCACCGCCCCGAAGACGGCGACCGGCACTGCCCGGAAGAGCTACACGGACGTCGGCACGACGACCAGCGCCCAGACGAACATCGGGGCCGACAGCACGATCAGGCCGCAATAGGCGAGCATCTTGCGCTGGAACCGCGCCTTGTCCTCGACCTGTGCGTTGGCGAGCACCATCACGCCGTTCGTCGAGAACGGGCTGACGTCGACCACTGTCGCGGAGAACGCCAGGGCGGCGACGAATCCCACGGCGCCCACCTCCCCCATCGCGAGCATCGGCGCGGCGAGGGGCAGTGCGATGCCGAGCGTGCCGATCGACGATCCGAACGCGGAGATGATCGCGACCGCGTAGCAGAGGATCAACGCGGTCAGCAACGGCGAACCGAGAGCCGACGCCGCGTCACCGAGGAAGTCGAGCGTGCCGTTCTGCGTCATGACCGCCATGTAGGTGAGCATCCCGCACACGAGCACCACGGCGGGCCATGCCACGTTGTCGACGACCTTGGGGTGCGACTTGGGCGCCATCAACAGCAGGACCGCGCTGATGCAGATCGCGCTGACGCCTACGTCGATTCCGAACGCGACCGACCCGACGACGAGGAACCCGATGCCCGCGAGCGTCGCGAACCGGTACCTGTCCATCTTCACCGGCTTCATGCCCTCGTGACTCAGCGCTTCCTCGATGACCTCGCGATCGGTGAGCGTCGCGGTGTTCCCGCCCGGACCGCCGGCGGGGGCGCCACCACCGGACGACCGGCGCGAGGAACCGCCGAATCCGCCGCCGTCGGAGGTCTCCCCGACCGGGCGCGGGGTGCGGCGCCCGATCAGGTCGAGGCCGTAGATCAGGAACAGCACGATCGCGATGGCCAGGTTGAGGACGAACGGCAGGGCGAACAGGACCAGCGGGTTCGCCCCCACGCCGGTGGAGTCCATCAGTCCGTTGATGAACGCGCCGTAGAGGTTGATGGGCGAGAACGCGCAGGCCAGGGCGCCGTGGCTGATCACCATGCCCATGAGGAACGGATTGATCTTGTTCTTCGCCGCGAGGGGCATCGCGATGGGGGCGAGCATCCCGACCGCGAGCACGGACCCGAGTGCCATCAGCAGCCCGGACAGCAGGAACATCATCCACAGGATCGCCCACCGCCTGCCGCGCACGAGGCGCAGCGAGGCCTCGATGACGAGGTCGATGGTCCCGTTCGTCTTCGCGATGGCGAACAGCAGCGTGATGCCGCCGACGATGATGAACGTGCTGCCGGGGAAGGCGTCGATGATGTCCTCGACCGGGATCCCGGACACCCAGCCGCCGATGACGAATGCTCCGGCGAACGCGAGGATGCCCATGTTGATCGGGGTGAGTGTCGCCACGGTGAAGATCGCGATCAGAGCGACGATGGAGATTGCGTAGACCATGGTCGGCCTTTCGGGGTGAGTGCGCAGTTCACACTGCGGAGAGGGGCCGAGCTTGTGCCAGAGCAAGTTTCACGGTGCCGACGGCGAGGCCGAGGGCCTGCTGATCGATCCCCGTGTCGATGTCGTGCGCGTGGAGGTGCGCTACCAGTTCCTCAGTGGCGAGATTGCCGTGGGCGCCCGGGGCGAACGGGCAGCCGCCGTACCCTCCGATGGCGCTGTCGAAGTGCGTGATGCCGAGGTGCCGGTGCGCGGCGATCACGGTGCCGAGGGCCTGCCCGTGCGCGTTGTGGAGGTGCAGGCTCAGTTCGATGTCGGGGAGGGCGTCGCGCACCGCCCCGACCGATGCGAGCACCTGCTCGGTGGTGGCCGTTCCCAGGGTGTCGGCCAGCCCGAGCCTGCGTACACCCATCGCGGCCATCGCGCGCGCCACCCGCACCAGCGCGGCGGGGGCGATGATGCCCTCGAACGGGCAGACGAACGCGGTCGACACACCTCCGAGGAAACTCCGGTCCGGGTACTTCTGCAATGCCTCGGCGAGTCCGGTCAGCGCCTCGTCCGGATTCCGGCCCGTGTTCGCGGTGCTGTGCCCGGCGCTGGCGGACGTCACGACCTGGATCTCGTCGATGCCGGTCGCGGCGGCGCGGTGCACCCCACGCGGGTTGAGTGCGAGTGCGCTGTAGGTGACCGACGGATCGGTGCGGGGCAGCCGGGCGATGACGTCGTCGGCGTCCGCCATCTGCGGGACGCGTGTGGGCGAAACGAACGATGCCGCCTCGATGTGCTTCACGCCTGCGGCGACGAGTGCGTCCGCGACGGCGATCTTGCGGTCGGTGGAGACGACCGCGTTCTCGTCCTGCAGTCCGTCCCGCAGTACGACATCCGTTATGGTGACTGTCATTTCACTTCTCCGATTCAGACGATGTCGCGGGCGCGGTAGTCGTCGAGCTGATCGCCCGACAGGTTCAGCAATCCGCCGAGGATCTCGTCGGTGTGCTCACCCAGCTCGGGGCCGGCCCAGCGGATCTGGGTGGGTTCGCCGTCGAGCTGCGGGACGACTCCGGGAAAGCGCACCTCTTCGGGTTCCCCGTCGACGGACACCTTCAGGCTCTGCAGCATGCCGCGGGCGTTGTAGTGCTCGTCGTCCGCAATCTGGACCGCGTCGTACACCTCGCCCACCGGCACGCCTGCGGCGCCGAGTTCGGCGACGACGTCACGGGGACGCCGCTGCGACGTCCACGAGGAGATCGCGTCGTCGAGTTCGGCTTCACGCCGGAATCGCTGATCCCCGTCGGCCAGTTCGGGATCGTCGGCGAGATCGCCCCGTCCCACGGCCTGCATCAGCCGGCCGAACACGCCGCTCGAGTTACCGGCGATCATCACGGAGCCGCCGTCGCACGGATAGACACCGCTCGGCACCACGCCGGGCAGGTTGCCCGCGGTCCGTTCGCGCACCATGCCATACGCGTCGTAATCGGGAACGAGGGACTCCATCGCCATGAACACCGATTCGTACAGGGCCACGTCCGCCACCCGCGGGGTCGAGTGATCGCCCTGTCTCGCCTTGGCCAGCAACATCATCAGGGCGCCGATCGCGCCGTGCAGCCCGGCGAGGGTGTCGGCGATGGGGGCGGCCGCCCGGACGGATGGGCGGTCCGGGTAGCCGGTGACGTGCCGCAGCCCGCCGAAGGCCTCGGCGACACCGCCGAATCCGGTGCGCTCCCGGTACGGGCCGGTCTGCCCGTAGCCGGAGATCCGCACGAGGACGATGTCGGGGTTGGCGGCCGTCAGCTGGTCGGGACCGATGCCCCACCGCTCGAGCGTTCCCGGCCGGAAGTTCTCGATGACGACGTCCGACTTGGCGGCGAGGTCGAGGATGATGGCGCGGCCCTCGTCCGTCCGGAGGTCGAGCGTGACGGACCGCTTGTTGCGGGCGATGGTGCGGAACATCATCGACGTCGCGCCGCGACGGCGGCGCCAGCCCCGCAGTTCGTCGCCGACGCCCGGCCGTTCGATCTTGACGACCTCGGCGCCGAAGTCGGCGAAGATGCGGCTCGCCATGGGGGCCGCGATGAAGTTGCCGAGTTCCAGCACACGGATGCCGTGCAGTGGGCCGTTCTCTGGGACCTGCATGTGAGAGTTCTCCCTCGTCGATCTGTACCGGATGGCGACTGGGGTCCTACCTGCTGATTCTCATTATTTGGCAGTTGGATTCCTGTCTGATAAGAATGACGGTAGTGGTAGCAGTCACAATTGGCAATGCCCGGAGTCCGCGCCACACGACAATGGACGACGGAACGCTGCGAGATGCAGCGCGAATCCGCTGCTCGACAGGAGGAGAACACGGTGAGAGAACCACACGTCGTTGCGATCAACGGACGGTCGCCGCGCGCGGAGAAGACCGCGTGGGTCGCGCCGACCGCGGCGGTGATCGGCGCCGCGACCCTCGGCGCGGAGACCAGCGTCTGGTACGGCGCGGTGCTGCGGGCCGATTGCGATTCCATCACCCTCGGCGAGGGCAGCAACATCCAGGACGGAGTGGCCGTTCACGTCGACCCGGGGTTTCCCGTCGTCGTCGGCCGGGACGTCAGTGTGGGGCACAACGCCGTGCTGCACGGCTGCACCGTGGGGGACGGCGCACTCGTGGGTATGGGGGCCACCGTTCTCAACGGCGCGGTGATCGGCGAGAAGTCGCTGATCGCGGCCGGCGCACTGGTGCTCGAAGGCTCGCAGATTCCGCCGCGCTCACTCGTCGCCGGTGTGCCCGCGAAGGTCCGCCGGGAACTGACCGACGACGAGGTGGCCCACAACGCCGCCAACGCCGCGGTCTACCGTCAACTGGCGCAGCAACATCGGTCGGCCGACGTCACCACGTTCGACATCGCCTGAACGAGTCAGTCGCCCGGCACCGACTTCTCGATCTGCCGCGCAGCAGCGACGACTGCGTGGCCCATCCGGGCGCCCAGATCCTCCCCCATGCGCCCCTCCGGACCGGACACGCACACGGCGGCCACGATCTCGCCGTGCCTGCGAACGGGTGCGCTGATGGAGGCGGATCCCGGCGTCCGTTCCGAAACCGACACCCACCAACCCGATTTCACCGCCTCGGGGTCGGTCTCCCAGTCTCCGGACAGCACGTGCCCACTCGACCCCTGAGGAAGCGGCACCAGTGTTCCGACGGGCAGCGCGACCCGCAATTCGTGCTGCGAGTCGACGCTGGCCGCGCACAGCCGCGATTCGCCCCGCCGCACCCATAGCTGTGCGGATTCGCCTGTCATCTCCGCCAATTCGCGCAGCGCTGGGATGGCGAGGTCGCTCAGCGCCGTCGTGACGAAACGCTGACCGAGGTAGAAACGGCCTTCCTGATCCTTCCGGAGGAGGCCGTGCTTGACCATGTCCGTGGCCAGCCGGTACGTGGTCGACAGGGACAGGTCCAATTCGCGGGCGAGGTCGCTCGCACCCATCGGGCTCGCCTCCACGACGTCGAGGATCGCCACCGCGCGTGCGAGCACTCCGACGCCGATCTCACTCCGCGCAACCATCGCAGTCCATTTCTATTGCCCCATTGAAGTATTCAGATTGTATAGGAAAGCGGGGGCGGGGCTGCTCTCATCCGTCGATGCGGCTAGATGTGCGGGACTCGGTTGACGACCGGGCCGGCGGCCGGTTACCTCTGTGTCAGGCATTCGCCACTCCCCCGGTGCGCAGTCGCACTCACCTTCTCCGTACCCGAAAACCGTTGCAAGGAAAGGCACCATCATGACGATCGAGCAGACTCTCACCGACAAGGAACGCCTGGCAGGTCTCGACCTCGGCCAGCTCGAGCAGCTGGTCGGGCTCGTCGAATACGACGGCACCCGCGACCCGTTCCCGGTCAGCGGCTGGGACGCCGTCGTCTGGGTGGTCGGCAACGCCACCCAGACCGCCCACTACTTCCAGTCCGCGTTCGGGATGACCCTCGTCGCCTACTCCGGACCGACCACCGGCAACCGCGACCACCACAGCTTCGTCCTCGAATCCGGCGCCGTCCGGTTCGTCATCAAGGGCGCCGTGAACCCCGGCAGCCCGCTGATCGAGCACCACCGCGCCCACGGCGACGGCGTCGTCGACATCGCCCTCGCCGTCCCCGACGTCGACAAATGCATCGCCCACGCCCGCGCCCAGGGCGCCACCGTCCTCGACGAACCCCACGACGTGACCGACGAACACGGCACCGTCCGGATCGCCGCGATCGCCACCTACGGCGACACCCGCCACACCCTCGTCGACCGCAGCCACTACACCGGCCCCTACCTGCCCGGCTACCTCGCCCGGACGTCGTCGCACACCCGACGGGACGGCGCCCCCAAGCGCCTGTTCCAGGCCCTCGACCACGTCGTCGGCAACGTCGAACTCGGCAGGATGGACCACTGGGTCGACTTCTACAACCGGGTCATGGGCTTCACGAACATGGCCGAATTCGTCGGCGAGGACATCGCCACCGACTACTCCGCGCTGATGTCGAAGGTCGTCTCCAACGGCAACCACCGCGTGAAGTTCCCGCTCAACGAGCCCGCCATCGCCAAGAAACGGTCGCAGATCGACGAGTACCTCGACTTCTACGGCGGCCCCGGCGCCCAGCACCTGGCGCTGGCCACCAATGACATTCTCACCGCCGTGGACCGGCTCACCGCCGAGGGTGTGGAGTTCCTGGCCACCCCGGACTCCTACTACCAGGATCCCGAACTGCGGGCCCGGATCGGCAACGTCCGCGCCCCGATCGAGGAGTTGCAGAAACGCGGCATCCTCGTCGACCGCGACGAGGACGGCTACCTGCTGCAGATCTTCACCAAACCCCTCGTCGACCGGCCCACCGTGTTCTTCGAACTCATCGAACGCCACGGCTCCCTCGGCTTCGGCATCGGCAACTTCAAAGCCCTCTTCGAAGCCATCGAACGCGAACAAGCCGCCCGCGGAAACTTCTGAGGGGTTAGCGCACTCGCGGGATCTTGCGGGTGCTGACGGCGATGCGATTCCACGCGTTGATCGTGAGCACCAGCGAGATGAGCTGGGCCAGTTCGGTCTCGTCGAAATGTTCCGCCGCCTCCTCGTACACCGAGTCCGGGACGAAGCCGTCGGTCAGCACGGTGATCGACTCGGCGAGGGCGAGCGCGGCGCGCTCCTTGTCGGTGTACAGGCCGTGCATTTCCTCCCACGCGCCGAGCAGGAACAGTTTCTGTTCGCTGATGCCGATCTTGCGGGCATCGGCGGTGTGCATGTCGATGCACCACGCGCAGTGATTGATCTGGGAGCAACGGGTGAGCACCAACTCGACGAGTTCCGGGTCGAGGCCCTGCCGGGCGGCGGCGTCGAGGGCGATCATCGCCTTGTAGACGGCGGGGGCCTTGCGTGCGAGGTCGACTCGGGTCTTGCGCTCTGTTGTGGTCATAGGAGAACAGTAAGCGCGAAATAGCCCATCTCCATGGTTCAATTCGAGCATGAAATCTTGGGCCAATTCTGGTCTGGGCCGCGACCTCCATCTCGACCTCGCCGCACCCGCCGGTGGACGGACTTCCGGGGTGCGCGCCGCTCTGGTGTCCGCGCTGCGCGAGTCGATCCGCTCGGGACGGCTCGTCGCAGGCACCACCCTCCCGCCCTCCCGCGCGCTGGCCCTCGACCTCGGCGTCGCCCGCAACACCGTCGCCGAGGCGTACTCCGAACTCGTCGCGGAGGGGTGGCTCACGGCACGGCAGGGATCGGGGACCCGGGTCGCCGATCGGGCACGCGAGACCGCCCACCGCGCGCAGACCCGCTCCGCCTCCGCACCCCGGCCCGCGTGGAGCCTGCTGCCCGGTTCGCCCGACGTCGCGGAGTTTCCCCGTGCCGCCTGGATGGCGTCGGCGCGCCGGGCGCTCACCGCGGCACCCCACGACGCGTTCGGTCCGGGCGATCCGCGGGGCCGCCCCGAACTGCGCCGCGCCGTCGCCGAATACCTGGCCCGGGCACGAGGGGTCCGCACCGATCCCGATCGGATTGTGGTCAGCGCGAGTTCGGGGCATGGACTGTGGCTCCTCGCCCGCGCCGTGCAGGGACCGGTCGCCGTCGAAGGGTACGGGCTGCATTTCCATCGCGAACTGCTCGGCGACGCCGGGGCCGTCACCGTGCCCCTGCACCTCGACGCCCACGGCGCCCAGCCCCCGGACGCGACGGGTACGCGGCTGTCCGCGGCACTGCTCACCCCGGCCCACCAATTCCCCACCGGAGGTCCGCTCCACCCCAGCAGGAGAACGGCTTTCGTGGAATGGGCGCGCACGACCGGTGGGATCGTGATCGAGGACGATTACGACGGAGAGTTCCGGTACGACCGCCAACCCGTCGGCGCCCTGCAGGGTCTGGCCCCGGAACAGGTGGCGTACCTGGGCACCGTGAGCAAGACCCTGTCTCCCGCGATCCGTGTGGGGTGGATGGTGTTGCCGGAACACGTGATCGACGACGTCCTGGCGGTCAAGGGCGTGTACGAGAGGTGGGTCAGCGCGACGGACCAGCTGACCCTGGCGGACTTCATCGAACGGGGCGCGTTCGACCGGCACGTCCGCAGGATGCGCACCCTGTACCGCCGCCGGCGCGACACCCTCGTCGAGACGCTCGCCGCGCGGTCACCGCACGTGCACGTCACCGGCATCGCGGCCGGCCTGCACGCCGTCCTCGAACTTCCGGCCGGGACCGAGGCGGCCACCGTCGGCCGGGCCGCGGGCCTCGGTCTCGCGGTGGAGGGTCTGCGCACGTTCCGTCATCCGGACGGTCCCGCGGACCGGCCGGACGGGCTCGTCGTCGGCTACAGCACGCCGTCGTCCGCCCGCTTCGCCGCCACGCTCGACGCCCTGTGCCGCGCGCTGCCCACTCCGTGAGCAGAATTTCCTATGGGACTGGTCGGAATGCGTGTCGTGCGGTTACAGTCTGATCCGTGACCGAATCCGGTGTGATCGACTCAGGCGAGCTGCTGACGCGGCGCCGCCATGTCGATTTCGCACTGGTGTGTACCTCGAGGTGTCCGATCTCCTGATCGGACCCGTCCCGGCGTGATGTTCTCCCACGCCGGGTTCTCTCTGCACACCCACGTTTTCGAAGGATTCGTCACTCGTGACCACTGCATCCGTTTCACATCTCACGTCCGTCATCAGCGCCACCCGCGACGCCGTGTCGCAGGATTCCGCGAACGCGCACGTCGTCTTCACCGCCTCCGCGCAGGCCCACGACGCCGTCGCGAGCACCGTCTCGCTCGGCAAGTACAGCGTCGAGGTGGACGAGCCGCCCGCGCTCGGCGGTGAGCACTCCGCCGCCAATCCCGTGGAGTACTACCTCGCTTCGCTGCTTTCCTGCCAGGTGGTGACGTACCGCTTCTGGGCCGAGAAGCTCGGTGTCCGTGTCGACGACATCTCGGCACGCGCGGAGGGAGACCTCGACGTGCGCGGGTTCTTCGGCTTCGACGACGCCGTCCGCCCCGGGTTCGGAGAGGTGCGCGTCGTCGTGACACTCACCGGTCCGGAATCGCGGGAGCGCTACCTCGAACTGCAGGAAGCGGTCGACGCGCACTGCCCCGTCCTCGACCTGACCCGCAATCCGACCCCGGTCCACACCGTGGTCGAAACAGCTACCGGCGACAACTGATTCATCACATCCACTGCACCGAATCCGGAGGACTCCACTCGTGACCGAGAGCATCGATCCCACCGCCAACTGGTCGTTCGAGACCAAGCAGATCCACGCCGGGCAGACGTCCGACGCGACCACGAAGGCGCGGGCGCTGCCGATCTACCAGACCACCTCGTACACGTTCGACAGCACCGATCACGCTGCCGCGCTGTTCGGTCTGGCCGAGCCCGGCAACATCTACACCCGCATCATGAATCCCACCCAGGACGCGGTCGAGCAGCGCATCGCCGCCCTCGAAGGCGGCGTCGCCGCCCTCCTGCTGTCGTCCGGGCAGGCCGCGGAAACCTTTGCGGTGCTGAATCTCGCGGAGGCAGGCGATCACATCGTCTCCAGCCCGTACCTGTACGGGGGCACGTACAACCTCTTCCACTACACGCTGCCCAAGCTCGGCATCGAGGTCTCGTTCGTCGAAGACCCGGACGACCTCGAGCAGTGGCGCAGCGCCGTCCGCCCGAACACGAAGGCGTTCTACGGTGAGACGATCGCCAACCCGAAGAACCACATCCTGGACATCCCGGGAATCTCGAAGGTCGGTCACGACAACGGGATCCCGCTGATCGTCGACAACACGGTGGCCACACCGTATCTGCTGCAGCCGCTGAAGCACGGCGCGGACATCGTGGTGCACTCGGCCACCAAGTACCTCGGCGGCCACGGCACGGCCATCGCGGGCGTCATCGTCGACGGCGGCACGTTCGACTGGACCCAGGGCAGGCACGGCAACTTCACCACCCCTGACCCGAGCTACCACGGCGTCGTGTTCGCGAACCTCGGCGCCCCGGCGTACGCGTTGAAGGCGCGCGTGCAGTTGCTGCGCGACCTCGGTTCCGCGGTCGCCCCGTTCAACGCGTTCCTCATCGCCCAGGGCATCGAGACCCTCAGCCTGCGGGTGGAGCGGCACGTCGCCAACGCGCAGAAGGTCGCCGAGTTCCTCGAGGCACACACGGACGTCACATCCGTGGCGTACGCGGGTCTGCCGTCCTCGCCGTGGCACGAGCGCGCACGGCAGCTCACCCCGAAGGGTCCGGGTGCGATCGTGACGTTCGAACTGGCAGGCGGTGTCGATGCCGGCAAGAAGTTCGTCAACGCGCTCACCCTCCACAGCCACGTCGCGAACATCGGCGACGTGCGCTCGCTGGTGATCCACCCGGCGTCGACGACGCACTCGCAGCTCACCCCGGAGGAGCAGCTCGCTGCCGGCGTGACGCCCGGACTGGTCCGTCTCGCCGTCGGCATCGAGGGAATCGACGACATCCTCGCCGACCTCGAGACCGGATTCGCCGCGGCCGCAGTCTGATCCGATGCCGGGGGCCGAGACTCGGCCCCCGGCGTTCAGATCATCGCGCGCATCATTCCCTGCGGTTCGCCGCCGAGCTGGGTGAGCGCGCTCGCGTGGTTGGTGGGTCCGGGCACGTGGACGGCGTGAGCGAGACCGGCGTGCGCGTCCCGCCAGAACCGTTGCATCGGCGTCTTGTAGTGCAGCGCGCCACCGCCGGCGCGCGCGAAGATCTCGTCCACCGCACGCACCGCACGCCAGGCCGCGGCGATCTGGGTGCGGCGTCCGATTGCACGCTCCTCGAACGTGACCTCCTTGCCCGCGTCGACCTTGTCGTAGAACCGGTCCGCGGTCTCGATGAGGGAAACCCGGGACGCATTGATCTCGGCGGCGGATTCCCCGATCGCGCTGAGGACGTAGGGGTCCTCCTTGATCTTCTGGCCCGTGATGGCGACGCGGTCCTTCTGCACCGCGATGTGACAGGCCAGCGCGCCCTCGGTGATGCCGATGACGGCGGCGGTGATGCCGAGCGGGAACATGCAGGAGTAGGGCATGTTGAACAGTGGTTCGGGTCTGCCCGCCTCCTTCTGCGCCCGCCCGTCCATCACCTTCGACGCGTTCAACGTCCGGTATCCGGGGACGAAGGCACCGTCGACGATCAGGTCCTTGCTTCCCGTTCCGCGCAGTCCGATGACGTCCCACGTGTCCTCGACGATCTGATAGTCGGTGCGCGGCAGAATCACGTGCAGCGACGACGGCGGCAGCGCGATACCGCCGTCGCCGTCGCCGACCATCGCCCCGAGGAAGGCCCACCGACAGTGGTCGGTTCCGGACGAGAACGACCACCGACCGTTCAGGAGGTAACCGCCGTCGACCGGTGTCGCGATGCCCATGGGCGCGTACGGCGACGCCATCCACGTGTCGTTGTCCTCGCCCCAGATTTCCTCCTGCACCTGCGGGGCGGCGAACGCCAGTTCCCACGGGTGCACGCCGACGACCCCGGCGACCCATCCGCTCGCACCGTCGAGTGAGGCAATAGCCATGACGGTCTCGGCAAATTCGCGGGGGTGGACCTCGTAGCCGCCGTACAGCTTGGGCTGCAGCAACCGGATCGCCCCGGAGTCGCGGATGAGGCCGGCTGCGGTGTCGGTGAGCCGGCAGTCCGCCTCCGACCGGACGGCCTGCCCGCGAATCTCCTCGGCGACGCCTTCGATTCTGTCGAGAACCTGACCCATCGGGACTCCCCTTCCGCAGTCAGTAGAACGAGTCGTGAGTAGAACACGTTCTAGTAAATATAGCCCGGCGTGCCGGTTTTCGAGCCGATCCGCACTCCACACTTGAAAGTTCGTATCACCTAAATCTATAGTGCGGAGATACGAATCAGCAGGTAGATCTACGCGACGAAAATCAGGAGCTCCGTGAGCATCGAGGCCCCCCGCCCTCTCCTCCCGCGCCGCGCACCCCGCCGCAAGGGCAGCCTCCGAACGGTCGCGCTCCTCGGGCCAGCGTTCGTGGCGGCCATCGCGTACGTCGACCCCGGAAACGTGGCCGCCAACCTCACCGCGGGCGCGAAGTACGGATACCTGCTCGTCTGGGTCCTCGTGCTCGCCAATGCCATGGCTGTGCTGGTGCAGTACCTGTCCGCCAAGCTCGGGCTGGTCACCGGCAAATCGCTGCCGGAGATGCTGGGGACCCGACTCCGGACCGGCAACCGTCGTGCGTTCTGGTTGCAGGCGGAGGCGATGGCGATCGCCACCGATCTCGCCGAGGTAATCGGCGGGGCGATCGCGCTCAACCTCCTGTTCGGCGTTCCCCTGTTCGTCGGCGGCCTGATCACGGGTGTCGTGTCGATGGGCATCCTGTCGATCCAGAGCCGCCGCGGTCAGCGGACGTTCGAGTTCGTCGTGATGGGACTCCTCACGATCATCACCGTCGGGTTCCTCACCGGACTCGCGTTCACCGACGTGTCGGGCCCGGACGCACTCGCCGGTCTCGTGCCGCGGTTCGAAGGCACCGAGACGGTGCTGCTCGCCGCGAGCATGCTCGGCGCCACCGTGATGCCGCATGCGATCTACCTCCATTCCGCTCTCGCCCGCGACCGGCACGGGAACGACCTCGAAGGCCCGCGCCTCGCGCGACTGCTGCGGGTGACGAAGTGGGACGTGGTCGGTGCGCTGATCGTGGCGGGTGCGGTGAACATCGGCATGCTGCTCCTCGCCGCCTCGGCCCTGCGCGGCATTCCCGGCACCGATTCGATCGACGGTGCGCACGCCGCCATCCAGAGTTCACTCGGCCCCACCGTCGCCGTCATCTTCGCCGTCGGGCTGCTGGCCTCCGGTCTGGCCTCCACCTCGATCGGCTGCGCCGCCGGATCCGAGATCATGTACGGCCTGCTGTCGATGCGCATCCCGCTGCTGCTGCGCCGGGTCGTCACCCTGATTCCCGCACTGGTCGTGCTGGCGGTCGGCGTCGATCCCACCTTCGCGCTCGTCCTCAGCCAGGTCGTTCTGAGCCTGTGCATCCCGTTCGCGGTGGTCCCCCTCGTGCGGATGACGTCGAGCCGCGACCTGATGGGTGTCCACCGCAACGCGACGGCCACCACGGTCGCCGCCTGGGTGGCGGCGTCGCTGATCGTCGTGCTCAACGTGTCGCTGCTGTGGCTGACGTTCACCGGTTCGAACTGATCACTCGTGCCGCGGCGCACCGGACACGACACGCTGCAGCGCCTGCAGGTCCTCCGACAGCATCCGGAACATCCAGTAGGCCCCGACGAACGCGACGACGCTGCCGACGCACAGGACGCGGAGCGCGACGATGACGCGGGGCAGGTCCTCCGGGGGAATGAACGTGGCCCCCGCGACGCCGAGCAGCGGCACGGCGGCGGCCGCGGCGAGGAAGAACGTGCTGCGCCGTCCCAACCGCTTCAGCATCCGGGCGTCCGAGGCACTGATCTCGCCGTGCCGCAGGAAGACCGGGTACAGGCAGCGCACGGCAAAGAAGTTCACGAAGAAGAACGGGTAGACCACGGCGATCGCTCCGCAGACGAGCTGGGACGCGGTGAAGTGGACGACGGTGTTCCACGGAACCTCACTGCCGCTCACCTCCAGCGTGATCGGCACGATGATGCCGGTGACCACCCACAGCCCGAGACACAGCAGTGCACACCGCTGGCCGAGCAGCAGGGTGTCCTTGCGGGCGCGGGCGAGTTGGGCGCCGGTGTACACCCTCCCGCGGCGCAGACCGCCGGCCACCGCCGTCAAGTAGAGCACCATCGACAGCGTGCCCACGGTCCCGATCAGGAACGCGATCGTATAGTCGATCCGGGTGATCCGCTCGAAGCTGTCCTGCGCGCCGGGCGGAAGCTTGCTGATGATCAGCGTGGTGTTGTGGTGGTAGCTGTACAGGATGGCCAGCAGATTGGGAACTGCGATGGCCAGGAACATGATCGGGTGCGTCCACCGGCGCATCCGCAGGCGCCGGCTCCCCGGCGGCGGATCGACCAGATCCCGGGCGTGCGCGTCGAGGCAGACATCGAGTTGCTGGGCGAGTTCGCCCCCGGACGAGAACCGGTCCTTCGGTTCCGGCGCCAGCGATTTCAGCAACACTCGCCGCAGCGCATTCGGACAGTCGGCGGGCAGCTCGGCGACGGCCGGTTCGTCGTGCCCCCGCCGCCGCGCGAGCATCGCGTCGAGGGTGGTGCGGTCGCCGGGCGGGTGGGAGTGGAGCTCGGCGTCACTGTCGTCGAAAGGTCTTGCGCCGGTCAGCAACTCCCACAGGACGACGGCGAGCGAGTACAGGTCGCTGCGGGTGTCGAGATCGGCGGGTGTGCCCGGCCGGTCCGGGTGGATTGCCTCGAGCTGTTCCGGTGACATGTAGGCCAGCGAGCCGCCGAAGTACGCGACCGGACTCGCGCCCGCGAGGTTGCCGCTGAAACTGATGTTGAAGTCGGCGAGCTTCGGGACGCCCTCGGCCGTCAGCAGCACGTTTGCCGGTTTGACGTCGCGGTGCAGAACGCCGTGCGCGCCCGCGTAGTCGAGCGCCTGCGCCAGCCTCCGGCCGAGCCAGGCCACCGTCTCGGGCCACGTCAGCGTCGCGATCTCCTGGCGCACACGAGATTCGCTGGGCCGGATCTCGCCCCTGCCGACCAGGGCGCGGTCGATCGCGTCCAGCAGCACGGCGCCGCTGCGCGATTCCGGCGGCGTCTCCCGCACCCGCCCGACCACGTCGAGCAGCGTTCCCCCCGGCACGTACTGCATGTACAGCAGGCGCAGGTCGCGGCCCGCGAGAAGTCGCTGATCGAAGACCCGGACGATGTAGTCGTGGTCGAACTGGGCCAGGGTCTGCGGCTCGGTGCCGCGGTCCTGAGAGATCTTCACCGCGACCAGTCGCTGCAGCGACCGCTGCCGGGCGAGGAACACCCGCGCGAACGCGCCCCGGCCGAGAACGGTCATCAGGTCGAAGTCGTCGATGCGCCTGCCTACCTCGAGGTCGTCGAGCGAGCCGGGGCTCGCCGACTGGGTCATCTCCCCGTGATGGAGCGAGGTGCTCTGATATTCGCCGGTGCCGAGCAGTTCGCCGAGTTCGCCCGCCTGCCCCGGAAAGCTCAGCGTGTACTCGTTCGCCTCGACCGACTCGCCGCTGCGCCGCCGGATGTGGAACTCCTCGTACAGCAGGTCCGGCGGCAGCGGCCACCGCCGCAGTTCGGGCAGCTCCTCGCAGTATTGCGCCAGCCGTTTCGGGTGGTCGCCGCGCAGCCAGCGGTTCTCCAGGTCGACCTTGATCAGTTCGATGAGCGTGACCCGGCGAAGTGCCGGCGACGCGGGCAGATAGGCGACCAGATCGGGCGCGGACGACGAGGACTCCCAGGCGCTGGCGAAGCGCGCGACGGCGTCGCCGACCGCCGTGTCCGACACCCGGGCCTGCTCGGAAGCGGCCGGTGAACCTCGCCGGAAGGGCATGAAAGCCATGGTAGCTGGCCACACCCGTCCGCCTACTGCAGTTCCGACACCGGGGTCGACGGGTCGATGGTCACGCCGATCCGCGTCAGATTGCCGTGCAGCACTTGCCAGATCGACACCTCCAGGAACTCGGCGAGGTCGTCGCTGCCGAGCGCCGACTGCGGGTTGCTCAGCCACCGGTTGACGCTGGCGTCGACGAGTCCCACCAACCCGAAGGCCAGCGACTCGGCCAGGTCGGAGTTGCCGGCGACCGCGTCGAGGACCGTCGCGAGCAGGCCCGACAGCTGGAGCGCGATCGCGGTCTTCGTGCCCGTCACCACGCGCGAGCCGGTGGTGCGCCTGCTCGGCGACCCGGTGCCGAGGAACTGGTGGAGTCGCGGGAATTCCACGATCCACCGCAGATACGTCTCGACCGCGCGCGCGATCGCCTCGCCGACGGTCCCCTCGGGCGTCAACGTGGGCGCGAGGTCCGCCATCAGCCGTTCGATGATACGGCCGCGCAACTGCTCGTCGAGGTCGCCGCGATCGGTGAAGATCCGGTAGACCACCGACCGCGGCACGTCGGCGCAGTTCGCGATCTGCTGGACGCCCACGTCGGGGCCGTCCTCGTTGATGGCCTCCATCGCGGCGTCGAGAATCCGGCTGCGGCGTTCCGCCTTGTGGTCCTCCCAGCGCGTGGCGCGGCCGTCACCCTGGGGCGACGCGGCGGTTTCCACTTTGTCCGGCATCGCCCATACGTTACCCATCCGACTGTTGACTGGACAGGATGTCTCACATACTTTGGTGAGACAGGGTGTCGTACACATATTTTTCCGGACTCGGGGATCCGCAATGGGCACTCGAATTTCGTCATCCCGACGCCGACGTCCGCTGGGCCGTAGTCGATTCCGCCAACGTCACCGTCACGCTACAGGACAGCACCGACGTGCTCCGCGGTTCGGCACGGATCACGGTCGCCGGCGTCCGGGTGGGCGCCGATCGGATCCTCGACGGGCTCACCGAGTAGCGCGTCCGGTCCGTGGCCACCGTCATTCTCGGCGCGGAGGCGCTCGGCGTGATGTCCTGGTGCGTGTCCACCGCGTCCGAGTACGCGAAAACCCGCGTGCAGTTCGGGCGTCCGATCGGCCAGTTCCAGGGTGTCGAGCACAAGTGCGCGCACATGGGCATCGCTGGACATGTCGACGCCGGGCGTGACCGTCGGGCCGCTGCGCGAGATGACCGGGTCGGTCCTGTTCAACGAGGTCTTCCTCGACGACGTGTTCATCCCCTACGCGAACGTGGTCAGGAACATGAACGACGGCTGGAACGTGGCGCGCACGACGCTGGCCGGCGAGCGGGTGGCGCTGAGCCAGAAGATGGAGGCCTATGTGCCACCCCGGGGGGCCGAGCGACAAGGCGATGGAGCTGTTGATCGCCGGCCGCGCCACCACCATCTACGGCGGCACCACCAAGGTGCAGCTCAACGTGATCGCCGAACGCATGCTCGGACCGCCGCGCGAGTAGTGCCTGCAGAGCGCCGGTGCCGCCGAGTGCACCGGCGAGCAACAGCAGCAACTGGACCACGTTGGTATTCACGTCAGGTGTCCTCTCGCGCCATGATCGTCCGAACCGCCGTTCGACCACTGAGCGGGTGCTCGAACAGCGGCCTAATCGGACGGTTAGTTACGTCCCACGTGTTCCCCGACCTGCGAGGGAAGCAGATCGCGCACGTAGAGACCGGGTGCGTCGCCCAGGACGGTGTGCTCGTCGCTGCCCAGACGTGTGCTGGCGGCGATTCGCTCGCCGGCCCGCTCGGAGACCCAGTCGGCCCACGGTTCCCACCAGCTGCCGGTCTTCCTCGTCGCCGCATCGAGCCACGCCTCGGGATCGGATCCCGGCTCGCCGCCTTCCCAGTAGTGAGACTTCGGGTTGCCGGGCGGGTTGACGAGGCTGGCGATGTGCCCGGAGAAGCTGAGCACGAACTTGCTGTCGCCCGACAGCAGCTGGGTTGTGCGATAGCAGTTCTTCCACGACGTGAGGTGGTCGGCGATCGCGCCGGAGACGAAGGTGGGCACGGTGATCCTGCCGAGGTCGACGGGTGTGCCGAGCGACGTCATCGCTCCCGGCGTTGCGAGGGAGTTGTCCTCGAAGATGTCGAGGAACTCGACGTGCAGGGCCCCGGGCAGGTTGGTGCCGTCGGCGTTCCAGGCGAGGATGTCGAAGGCCGGTGGCGTGCGTCCCATGAGGTAGTTGTTGACCACGTAGTTGAAGACGAGATCGTTCGGGCGCATCCAGGTGAAGGCACTACCCATGTCGCGGGCGGAGATGATGCCGTTCCGCCGGGACCGACTCTTCACCAACTTCAGCAGACTCGGTCCCGAGAACGCCGCGAGCCCCGCCGGGTCCGCGAAATCGAGCATCGTCACGGCGTACGACATGCTGTGCACGCGGGTGTCCCCGGTGGCTGCGAGATGGTTGAGCAGGGCGGTGGTGATGAGGCCGCCGGCGCAGAACCCGATCACGTTGACGTCGTCGCTGCCGGTGATCTCCCGGACCTCGTCGATCGCGTCCGACACGCGTTGCGCGTATGTATCGAGATCCCAATCGCCCTGTTCTGCTTGCGGATTACGCCACGCCAGCATGAACGTCCGCAGACCCCGGGACACCGCGTGCTCGACGAAGCTGCGTCCGGGACGCAGGTCGAGGAAGTAGAAGCGGCCGATCGGCGGCGGCACCACGAGCACCGGCCGCTCGTACACGGTCTCCGTGGTCGGCGTGTATTGCAACACCTCGGCGACCTCGTCGCGGGCGACGACGGCTCCCGGCGTCACGGCCAGATCGACGCCGACGGTGAAGGCATCAGGATCGACCATCTGCGGCATCCCACCGTTACGGCGCAGGTCGGACACGTAGTTGCGGGCGCCGCGCACCAGGCTCATGCCGCCGGTGTCGAATGCCTCCTTCACGGCCGCCGGGTTGGTGGGCAAGTAGTTCGTCGGCGCGAGCGCGCTGGTGAGGACGGCCGACACGAACGCCGCTTCCTGCGCGCGACGGTGGTCGACCCGTCGGCCCCACTCCTCGACGACGCCGTCGATCGCGTCGACGGAAGCAAGGTAGGTCTGTTGCACGCGGTGGTAGAGGGGATTGCTCGTCCACGCCTGGTCGGTGAACCGCCGATCGCCGCCGTGCGGAGCCACCTCCGAGCGGCCCACCGCGATCTTCGTCAGTTCGCGCCCGAGGCGAAGGGACTCGTCGAGGACCACCCGGCCCTGCCCGAAGGCACCCGCCACCGCGCTCACCGCGCTCCGCACGCCGAACCCGCCGGCGCGGTCCTGTCCATCGGGGGTGGCATCGGGTGTCACGAGTGCCACCTTCGTCTCCGCTGTCTTGGTCAACGGTTCTCCTCTGTCTGCACCTGGACCTGTCACCCCGTCGCGGGGATTCGTCCGGCGTAGACCGGATCATAAACACCAAAAATAGTTACCCGCGCGTAATGAAAAATTTCGAGCAAGATCATCTTCGACATTCTTGGGACATATGTCGAAAATGGAAACACGAGCCAAATTCTTGATCGAAATTCCGTCAGCGGTAACTGTTTTGGCGTCGCGGTCCGCAGGCATGCGACACCGTGCGGGCACGGGAAAGAGTGTGGGATCAATTCGCGCGAAGCCGGCGTGTGCGTTACTGTCCGATCTCCGCGGGTGAGCCGGAAGAAATTCACCCATTCATCGACGGGGATCCATGAACACATCCACTTCGGCAGCGGGTGCCACCACCCACACACCGGCACGCAGTGTCACGATGGCGGAGCTGCCGGCGTTGGTCGGTACCCGGCTGGGTTCGTCCGGGACGATGGTGGTCACGCAGGATCGCATCGACACCTTCGCCGAGGCCACGGACGACCGTCAGTGGATTCACGTCGACCACGATCGTGCGCGGACCGGCCCGTTCGGCACCACGATCGCGCACGGGTACCTCACGCTCTCGCTCGCGGTCCCCCTGCTGTGGGAGATCTTCGAGGTGTCCGACTGCGACCAGGTCGTCAACTACGGGCTGAACAAGGTGCGGTTTCCGGCACCCGTTCCGGTGGATTCGATGCTGAGCGCGGTCGCAGACCTCGTGGCTGTCGAGCCGTGCACCGGCGGATATCAGGCCACCATCGCCCTCACCTTCGACGTGGAGGGCGGAAGCCGTCCGGTGTGCATCGCGGAGATGCTGCTTCGATTCCTCGCCGGTTAACCTGATGGAGTGGTCGACGAGGAAGCACGCTATCGCACTCTGGGGGAACTGATCAGGCGACAGCGGGAGCTGGCCGAGCTCCCGATGCGGCAGTTCGCCGCGATGGTCGGCATCTCCAATCCATATCTCTCCCAGATCGAGCGCAACCTCCGCGAGCCGAGCGAGCGGGTGCTCGACGCGATCGCCGAGCATCTGCAGATGTCGACCGACATGCTGCTCGGGCAGCTCCGGAACGAACCTCGAGCCGTGTCCGGGGTCGTCACCGCGATCGATCAGGACCCCGACCTGACCAACGCACAGCGCAAGGCCCTCGTGGAGATGTACGAGACGTTCCGTGAGGTCACCCGCGGCAAGCGCAAGCGGGGACGGCCGGCGGCGGGCGACGACTCAGGCGTCGCCGACTGACAGGTCCCCCGCCGTCGACGGATTCTCGCTTTCAACCGTGGCGACGCCGTCGACGATACGACATGTCATGAGCGTGGGGATGGACCGGACGGCGATCGCCCACGGCGTCCGTCGGGGGAACGGCCGTGGGCGCTCGGGATCGCGGCTTACTTCAGCAGTTCACGGGCCGCGGACGTCGCCGCGGCGCTGACCTCCCGCACGAGCGTGGCCTGGGCGCGGGTGACGGTACCGATCCACTCGAAGCTGCTCGCGTCGGCGAGGTTGGTGTGGAAGTCGAGGCTGCTGTCGAGAGCCTTCTCGTATGTGTCCAGCGACAGGTTGCCTGCCTTCTTGGCGGCGTCGACGAACTGCGAGCCGACGGACTTGGCCTCCGTCTTCGCGTTGGTGGACTTGGGATTCGGGGTGGGGGTGGTCATGGCGGTCTCCTTCGCGACTGGGTCGTTAGCAAAATAGCACAGTGATTGCTAACGAACCGGAGTGCGGCGACGGGACCTATCCGCGATCGGTGCCCGGAGGGAAACCACCGGTCGCGATGGGTCCCCACTCGTCGATGGTGATCCGGATGAGGCTCTTGTTCTGCTTCCGCATGGCGTCCCGGTACTCGTCCCAGTCGGGATGCTCGCCGGAGATGCCGCGGAAGTACTCCACCAGCGGTTCGAGCGCGTCGGGCAGGTCGAGGACCTCGGCGGTGCCGTCGATCTGCACGTAGGCGCCGTTGAACTCGTCGGACAGCACGCACACGCTCACGGCGGGGTCGTGCCGCACGTTCGCGGCCTTGGCGCGCTGCGGGTAGGTGGAGACGACGATCCGGCCCTCCGAGTCGAGTCCCGACGTGACCGGGGAGATCTGCAGGCCGCCCGAGCGTTTCCGGGTGATCAGCACGCTGCGATGGCGCGGGCGGACGAAGTCGAGCAACTCTTCCCTCGTGACACGGTCTGCGGTGGCGACGGCCATTGTGCACCTCTCCTCTGCTGCGGTGGTTCTTCCCGGACTCACCTTAGGCCCGGGGGAGTCCTCAGACGTCTGAGGACTGTGCTAGCGTCGGCGCATGGCCGGACGTCCCACCCTCCGCAGCGGACCGCTGGTCCCCCAACTCGAGGAACTCCTCACCGCCCGGATCCGGGACGGCGAGTGGACACTCGGCAGCCGCATCCCCAGTGAGGCCGAACTGGCCACCGAACTGGGCGTCGGCCGGTCCTCCGTCCGCGAGGCCGTTCGGCTGCTCGCCCGCGACGGTCTGCTCGACGTGCGGCACGGCGTCGGCACGTTCGTCGCACAGCCCCCCACGAGCGGTGCGGGACTCGGGAAGCTGCTGCGCCGTGCCCGCCTGCTCGAGGTGTACGAGGTGCGGCGCGCCCTCGAGATCGAGGCCGCCCGGCTCGCCGCGGAACGCGTGCGCCCCGAGGACCTCCGGCGGCTTCGAGAGCAGCTGTCCACCCGGCATGACAGCACCACCGCGTCGACCGCCGTGTTCGTCGCGGCCGACCTCGACTTCCACGCCGCGATCCTGGAGATCGCAGGCAACTCGATCCTGTCCGCCCTGTTCGATTCGATCCGGCCGCTCCTCGTCGACGCGCTGGCCGAACTCGTCGACCACGAACCGGGGCGGCCCGACACCAGCTGCGCCCACGACGATCTGGTGCGCGCACTGGAAGCCGGCGACGCCGCGGCGGCCGTCGCCGCCACCGCCGCCAACCTCGACCCGACCATGTCGATTCTGCGGAAAGGCGGAAATCAGTGACCACTCCGGATTCGGTCGTCAGCATCGAGCACGTCGACCTCGTGCGGAGCGGACGGTATCTGCTCAGCGACATCAGCCTCCGCATCGAACGCGGGCAGCACTGGGTGCTGCTCGGCGCGAACGGCGCAGGTAAGAGCACGATGCTGAGCATGCTCGGCGCGGTCGCGCACCCGACGCGCGGCACCGTCCGCGTCCTCGGCCACCAGCTGGGCCGGGTCGACATGCGCGAGTTGCGCGCCCACATCGGGCACGTGAACCCGCGATACCGGATCGACGCGCCCCTGGCGGTGCGCGACGTCGTGCTCACCGGCCTCACCAACACACCCGATTTCGTGCCGCGATGGTCGCCGTCCGCGGAGCAGATCGCCCGCGCCGACGAACTGATCGCCTCCCTCGGCATGCAGAAGCACTCGGACGCCCTGTGGCCCAACCTTTCCCAGGGTGAGCGCGGCCGCGCCCTCATCGCACGGGCCCTGATGGCGGAACCGCAACTCCTCCTGCTCGACGAGCCCGCCACCGGACTCGATCTCGCGGCGCGCGAACAACTCCTCACCGCACTCGACGAACTGCGCGAACGCTACCCGAGCCTCGCCAGCATCCTCGTCACCCACCACCTCGAGGAAATCCCCACCACCACGACCCACGCCGTCCTCATCCGCGACGGCCGCGTGATCGCACAGGGTGACGTGGCGGACGTCCTCACCACCGCCACCATCAGCGAATGCTTCGACCACCCCATCGAGATCCACCGGCAACGCGGACGGTGGATCGCGCAGACGCGGGTGCCCGAGCCGGTCGGTTAGCCGCTCCCGGGCCGTACTCGCCACAGCCGCACACGGATTGGTCGGATTCCCGCGCAATTGCGCATGATTCCAGCGAATCGGTGGGCAAACAGCGCGCGGCGTCTCGGCTACGAGCCCGACCGCTCACACGAGCCGACGGGATGCGCGGCCAGCAGTTCCTTCGCGCGACTGCGGGCCGCGTTGTACTCGTACCACTCCGAGTCGCCCCTGACTTCCCGGTCGAGTCGGTACAGGGCGCAGGACCGTTTCGGTTCGGGCAGCCGATCGAGGGCGGGGACGGCGTCGACGGACAGCGAACCGAGGTAGCTCACGTCGATTCGCCCGGTGTCGCCGAACCGCTCCACGTTCTTCCTGGCAACGTATGCGTCCGGGTCGATCGCGGCGACCAGCAGCACGCCGCCCACCGCGGAGGCCAGGACGGCGCGCGGCAGCCACCGCCCCGACAACCGCACGCCCGCCGCGATCAGCAGCACGAAAACCAAGCCCAGCCACAGTTCCGTCACCAGGACCGTCACCCGCAGCCGCGTGTACCCGTACTGGCTCTCGTACAACGACATCCGGTGGATCGCCGACGCGACGACGACGAGCGACAAACCGCACAGCAGTCCGAGCAGCACCCGCACGAGCACCCGGTCCGCGACCTCCACCCGCGACGCCTTCCGCACCGCGACCGCGATCACCAGCAGTGTCAGCGCGGTCACCGCCAGCAACTGCCAGAAACCCTGTCGCGCATATTCGGCGTACGTCAGGTCCGCCGTGGTCAGCACGTGCGTGTTCCCCCCGAACAGCACCGTCAGCTGCACCGCGACGAATCCGAGGAACAGCAGATCCAGCAGGGCCAGCGGAATCGCCCACTCCCACCGGGCAACCGGGTGCCCCGGCCGCGGGGCCAGCGCGTCGACGCGGGGTGTGCGCCGCAGCAGGTACGCGGCGCCCAGGGTCCCGCCGCACACCAGAACGCCGAGCACGAACCGCCCGAACGGATTCGACACGTGGACGGTCGGTGCGGCCCGGCCGAGCAGTGCGGCGAAACCCGCGTCCGCGCCGGCGAACAGCGAACCGAACACCAGCAGCAGTATGGCGGTCACGGCGGCGACCCCGAACACCCGGCCCACCGGCACCGTCCCGGTCGCGTGCCACCGTCGTGCGCCCCGGCGCGTCCACCGCACCACCCGCAGCGGGGTGAACCACAACGCGAACGACCCTGCGGCCAGCCCCGTCCACGTGCGTCCGCCGACGAGGGCGAACGATCCGACTACCCAGCTCAGCGCCACACAGACCGCGGCGAGCCACCCGGCACCGCGCACACTGAGCACCGCCAGCAGCGCGAGGGCGCCGAGGATCGCAGCGGCCTGCGCGGCTGTCGGCATCGTTCTGCGCGTCGCGAACACGGCGGCCGCCACCGCGGCACCGGTCAGGACGTACCCGAGACCGACCACCGTGACCTGCAGGGTCAGGGCCGCGACGACGCCCGTCGCCACTGCCGCGAGAACGATCGGGCGCGGCGCGATCGACGTCCGATCGCGGCGCCAGGCCCGTCTCGGCCAGAAGTCGCGTCGGGTGGGCGCTGCGGGTTGCGGGGGTGCGATGGTCATAATTCCCTCCCTGGTTATCGCTGCCGGATGAAGGCAGGCGTCATCGCGGGACGTCGCGTCCCGGTTGTGAAGCTGTGGTCAGGCGGCGGGCAGACTCACCCGGATGCAGCAGCCCTCGGCCGTGTCGAGAACCTCGATGTGGCCGTCGTGGAGATCCACCGCCCAGCGGGCGATGGCGAGGCCGAGTCCGGTCCCGCCGTCGGTGGAGCCGCCGCGGGTGAACCGCTCGAACACCCGGGACCGCTCGCCGGGTGCGATACCGGGGCCGTCGTCCTCCACTTCGAGAACCACGCCGCCGGCGTCCGGCCGGGCACGGACCACCACCTCGGTCCTGGCGGGGCCGTGCCGGAACGCGTTGTCCACGAGGTTCGCCACCACCTGGTGCAGTCGTGCGGTGTCCGCGTCGGCGCGCAGGTGCGGCGGCTGAACGTCGACGGTCACCCGCCGGGGGTCCTCCGACTGCCGCACTACGTCGTCGAGGAACTCGCGGACCGGGAAGATCTCCCGCTCGAGTTGCACCGCACCGCCTTCCACCCTCGACAGGTCCAGCAATTCGGCGACGAGGCGGCCGAGCCGCTCGGTCTGATCGAGCGCCACCCGCATCCGGGCCGGGTCGGGCTCCTCCACGCCGTCGACGACATTCTCGAGCAGTGCCTGCAGAGCGGAGATCGGGGTGCGCAGTTCGTGCGACACGTTGCCGATCAATTCGCGGCGATACCGGTCGGCGGCCTCGAGATCCTCGGCCATCTGGTTGAACGCGCGGGCCAGTTCCCCGATCTCGTCCCGCGACGTCGACCGCACGCGGCGCGAATAGTCGCCGGTCGCCATCGCACGGGCGGCGGCCGTCATCGACCGGAGCGGAGACGTCATGCCGTGCGCGAGGATCTGGGTCACGGCCAACGACACCAGCAACGCCAGGAGCCGTGCGTACCGGAACGGCCAGCGGGCGGTGACCCAGAACGTCAGTGAAGCGAAGAACAGCGCGGCGACGACG
Organism: Rhodococcus koreensis; assembly: GCF_017068375.1. NCBI lineage: Bacteria > Bacillati > Actinomycetota > Actinomycetes > Mycobacteriales > Nocardiaceae > Rhodococcus > Rhodococcus koreensis. The sequence goes on along the minus strand of NZ_CP070609.1, from coordinate 6,062,037 downwards.
AGAAGACCGGTCTTCACCTTGAACGAGCGCAGCGGGTCGAGAGGTCGGGGCATCCTGTCCAGGATCCGGCCCGCTGTCATCGCTGCACGTCCAGGGCGTAGCCGACGCCGTGCACGGTGCGGATCAGGTCGCCGCCGAGTTTTCGGCGCAGTGCCTTCACGTGACTGTCGACGGTCCGGCTACCCGCGCCGTCGCCCCACCCCCATACCTCGGCGAGAAGCGATTCCCGGGCAATCGCCGCCCGCGGCCGGGAAGCGAAATAGGCGAGCAGGTCGAATTCTGTTCGTGTCAGATGAATTTCGTCGGCTCCGCGCCGGACGCGACGCTCGACGAGGTCCACCTCGAGGTCGCCGACCGCCAGTCCAGCCGGTTCGGCGGGCACGGTCTCGTGGGCGCGATCGGCCCGTCGCAGCAGTGCGTGCACCCGCGCCACCAGCACCCGCATGCTGAACGGTTTGCTCAGGTAGTCGTCGGCGCCCACGCCGAGCCCGATCAGCATGTCGGTCTCGTCGGCGCGCGCGGTGAGCATCAGCACCGGCACGGGCCGCGACGTCTGGACGCGCCGGCAGACCTCGAGACCGTCGAAACCCGGCAGCATCACGTCCAGCACCAGCACGTCGGGCGACGAGGCCTCACACACCGCGACAGCGGCAGGACCGTCGGACGCCGTCACGACATCGAAGCCTTCCGCACGCAACCGCGCCGCGACCGCCTCGCAGATCGTCGCCTCGTCGTCGACGACGAGCACTCTTCGCTGGCTCATTCCCCGACTGTATTGCGCGCACGTGTGGATCCCGGTCAGAGCCTGTGAAGATTCTGTGCAGGTTTGCCCGCGGTTCCGCGGCGGGGTGAGAGATGCGCACCCTGGGGTGCCTGTCGAAAGTCTCCCGTCCGGCGCAAGGTTGGTCTATCGGCCCAGCTAGACACCCCAATCCATCGGAGGTACCCCATCGTCCACACCGCAGCCCGCATCGCGATCGGCGCAACCGCCGCCCTCACGTTCTCCGTCGCAGGAGCCGCAGTGATCGTTCTTGCCGGTGGACATACCGAGGGGGCTCCGACCCCGAGCTCGGAGGGCGCCGTCTCGCAGCAGCAACCGGCTCCGGCGATCGCACCGGCCCCGAGTCGGATCGTCGTCGCAGACCCCGGCTACTCCGTAGAACCAATGGACCCCGGGTACTCGGCGGAGCCCGGCGATTCGGTCGACACCGAAACGCTCGCACCGGGACCGGGTGTCGTTCCGCCCATCGTGGCGGCACCGCCCATCGTCCGAGCACCGATCGCCCAGCAGCCGGTTGCCCAGCAGCCCATCGCCCAGCCGCCCGTCGTCGCAGACCCGCCCGTCGTCGCAGACCCGCCCGTGGTCGTCGATCCGCCCGTCGTGGTCGACCCCGTTCGCCCGCCGAAGGGTCCGTTCGAAGGTCCTGGCCAGGTCGAGCCGGGCGTGCTCGAACCCGAAACCGATCCGTTCCCCGTCGGCGGCGGCCCGAAGCCTGCCCCGCCCGCTGCCCCGCAGTCGCCCGGCGGAGTCGGCCCCGTCGACGGCGGAACCGTCGTTGGTCCCTAGATCACCGGAGGAATTTCACACCATGTCCCACATCCAGACCCGCATCGCGATCGGCGCAGGCGCGGCGTTCGTCCTCTCCGTCGTCGGCGCGGCCGGGATCGCGGTGGCAGGCGGAACTGCGCCTCCGGCCGCCGACGTGAGTGTCACCGAACAGCACCGTGACGTGGACACGGAGTCCACACCCCTCCCGGTCTTCACTCCCCCGGCGCTGAACACCCCGACGCAGGAATCGCCCGGATCGTTCGACACCGCGGCGGTGGACCCGTTCGAGCCGGCCCCCTGGCGGTATTAGGACTCCACCTCGACGTCTCCGGGTGACTTGTCGTCCCTGAGCCCACGCCAGCTGGGGTGCCGCAGTCTTCGCGAGCCGGTCCAATCCATGAACCGCACCTCCGCGACGAGGGTGGGGGTCACCCACACGGCACCCTTGCGGTCGGCGGTGGGCAGGTCTTCGACAAACGGGCTGGTGTCGGTTTCGAGCGGTCCCAGGGTGGAGGCGAGTTCCTGCAGATCCCGTTCGCTGAACCCGGTCCCGACGCGCCCGATGTAGCGCAGCCCGTCGTCTTCGGGGACGCCGAGCAGCACCGAGCCGATCCCGCTGGACCGCCCGCCCTGACCGCGGCGCCACCCGCCGATCACGGCTTCCTGTGTGCGCCAGTTCTTCACCTTGATCCAGCTCGACCCCCGCTTGCCCGGCAGGTACACGGATTCGCGGCGTTTGGCCACCACACCTTCCCACCCCTTGCCGCGGCTCTCGTCCAGGGCTTCCTGCGCGGACCCGTGCAGTTGTGGCGGAACCACCAGGTCGTCCACCTTGGCCGCCAGCGCTTCGAGGACGCGGCGCCGATCGGTGTACTTCTTGCGCAGCAACGACACTCCGTCGAGGTACAGCACGTCGAACGCGAGGAAGTGCGGCTCGTTGCCCTGCTGCAGCAGACCGAAGTTCGCGACACCCCGCTCGTCGAACGCGACCACTTCGCCGTCGAGTACCACCTCGTGGTCTTCGAGAGAGTCTGCCAGCCAACCCAATTGCGCATAGTCCTGGGTCTTGTCGTTGCCCGCGCGGCTCGTCATCTTCAGCTCGCCGCCACTGATCTCGGCGATCACCCTGATGCCGTCCCACTTCCCCTCGAACGCCCACTCGTCGGCGTCGAGGCCGTCGAGGGTGCCGGGGCTCGCGAGCATCGGCGACAACCCGCGCGGCAGCTCCGACGACCGCGACCCGCCCGGGGTCTGGTCCTTCATCAGGTGCATCAGCCACTGGTCGCCCTTCGTGCGGATCAGCGCGAACCGGCCCTCCACCTGCTCACCGTGCAACTGGACGATCACCTCGTCGTCCCGCCACTTCTCGGTGTCGTACGTCCCCGTGTCCCAGATCGTCATCTGACCGCCCCCGTACTCGCCCTTCGGGATGCTCCCGGAGAACGTGAGGTATTCGAGCGGATGGTCCTCGGTGTGCACGGCCAGGCGATTCTCCCCCGTCGTCGTCGGCACGTTCTTCGGCACCGCCCACGACACGAGAACCCCGTCCCGTTCGAGCCGCAGGTCGTAGTGGAGACGCCGCGCGTGATGTTCCTGGATGACGAAACTGTTGCCCTCCCCCGGCCGCACCGTGTCCGGCATCGGCTCCGGTGTCCGCCCGGGATCACGCTTGCGGCGGTACTCGGCGAGGGCGGCGTCGTCCTCGAGCGGCGGATCGAGTCCGGCGAGCAGGTCGCCGTCCGACTCCCACCGTTCGAGCACCTCCTCGAACCGCAGCTGTCGTAGGTCGGGGTCGTCGAGTTCGTCCCAGCTGCGCGGCGCCGCGACGTACGGCTGGGACCGCCCGCGCAGCGAGTACGGGGCGATGGTGGTCTTGGACGGATTGTTCTGGCTCCAGTCGACGAATACCTTGCCCGCGCGCACCGCCTTGGCCATGGTGGCGGTGACGAGTTCGGGGCGCAGTTTCTCCAGTCCCGTCGCCACCTGCTTCGCGACGGTCGACGCGCCCGAACCGTCCAGCTTCCGGTCCAGCGGCACGTACAGGTGAATGCCCTTGCTGCCACTGGTGACCGGGTACGCCGTCCATCCGAGGTTCGCGACCAGGTCGCGCACGGCCCGTGCCACCTCCGCACATTCAGCGAGTCCCACCCCGGGGCCGGGGTCGAGATCGAAGACGATGCGGGTCGCCGGACCTCGATGTGAGCCGTCGAACCGCCACTGCGGCACGTGCAGTTCGAGTGCGGCCTGCTGTCCCGCCCACACGAGGGCGGCGACCGAGTTCAGCAGCGGGTAGTGCACGGAACGGTCCGAGTGCGCGAGTGCACGGCGCTCCAGCCACCCCGGTGCGGAGGCCGCGAGGTTCTTCTCGAAGAACGGCTCGCTGTCCACCCCGTTGGGCCAGCGTTTGCGGGTGGCGGGACGGTCCACGACGTGCGGGAGCATGGCGGGCGCGATCCGCGTGTAATAGTCGATGACCTCGCCCTTCGTCGTGCCCGACTCCGGGTAGAGGACCTTGCCGAGGTTGGTCAGGGACAGGCGATGTCCGTCGACCGTCAGTTGCCGAGTTCCCGCCGTGACCACGCGCACCTCCCTCCGCCAATACATACATATTGTGCGCCGCGCGGCCGCTTCGCTGGCCGGATCGCTACCCGGCAGGCAAGATGACGGGGTGCACCGAGGACCTAAGACAGCCGTCGCCGCCATATCCGCTGCACTGACATTGCTCGCCGGATCCTGCTCCACCGACACCCCGTCGGAGGTCGACGCCCGGGCCGAAGCCTCGTCGATTCCCGAAGCGTTCACCAAACTTCCGTCCACGCGGGCGGTCGGCGACTGCGCCCCGGGGAGCGGGGTCACCACGCACGACGGCGTCGTCACCATCGCCACCGACAGCCCGTCGTACCGGCCGTGGTTCGTCGACGGCGACCCGTCCAACGGCAAGGGCTACGAGGGCGCCGTGGCGCGGGAAGTGGTCGAAAAGCTCGGATACAGTCCGGACCAGGTGCAGTTCGAGACCGTCGGGTTCAACGACGCGCTGGCGCCCGGCGAGAAGAACTTCGATTTCGCGATCGACCAGTTCACGATCGTCGACACCCGGCGTGAGACGGTCGATTTCAGTTCGCCCTATTACGCCGTCACGCAGTCGGTGCTGGCGCTGAAGAACTCTCCCGCGGCGCGAGCCAAGTCGCTGGCCGACCTCGCGCCGTTCCGCCTCGGGGCGCAGGTGGGATCCACGAGTTTCGACGCCATCACCCAGACCGTGCAGCCCCGCCAGGCGCCGGTCAGTTTCACCACCACCGACGACGCCAAGGCCGCCCTGGCCGCGGGCACCATCGACGCGCTCGTGGTGGACATCCCGACCGGATTTCAGATCACCGCCAACGAAGTGAAGGACAGTGTCCTCGTCGGGCAGTTCCCGCGCCCGAACGCCGTCACCGAATTCTTCGGCCTCGTACTGGAGAAGAACAGTCCGCTCACCGCGTGCGTCTCGGCGGCCGTCGATTCGCTCTACGCCGACGGGACGCTGGACGCCCTTGCCGCCGAGTGGATCACCGACACCGGCGGCGCGCACGTCCTCGATTGATCAGGCGTACAGCTCGACGAATGTCTGCAGGGACTTCTCGATGTCGCCCTTCAACGCCTTCGCGACACCCGAGCCGATCGGTCCGAACAGCGGTGCACCACCGAGTTCGATGGTGAACGCCACCTCGGACGCGCCGCCCTTCGCCTGGACGTCGAGCACCAGTCCGAGCTTCACGCCACCCTTGCCGTCACCCTTCAGAACGATGCGGTGAGGGGCGTCGTACTCCTTGATCGTCCACTTCACCCGATTGCGGAGCCCCTTCACCGTGACGACGGAACTGATCTCGGTTCCGGCCGTGAGTGTCTCGGGCAGTTCGCCGCGCCAGCCGTCGTGGACCACGAACCACTTGTCGAAGTCCCGCAGATTCGAGGCCTTGTCCCAGGTGTCCTGGGGGCTGAGGGGAACGTCGGTCTTGACCGTGAGTTTCGCCATTGGGGCAGCCTAACGGCCCGTGAGTACTTGTTAACCGCGGGCGGTTAACAAGTACTCACGGGGCCGAAGGCCCTAGTGCGAGACGGCCTTCTCCACACCGACACCGGTGAGCGAGCGGACCTCCATCTCGGCCTGCTTGGCGGGATCCTCCGCCTTGCCGCGACCGATGTAGGTACCGGCGATGCCGAGCACGAACGCCAGCGGGATGGAGACGATGCCCGGGTTGGCGAGCGGGAAGAAGTCGAAGTCGGCGGTCGGGAACATCGACGACGGCTTACCGGACACGGCCGGGGAGAACACGATCAGCAGGAGGCAGCTGATCAGGCCGCCGTAGATGCTGAACAGGGCGCCGGTGGTGTTGAACTTCTTCCAGAACAGCGAGTACAGCAGCGTCGGCAGGTTGGCCGACGCGGCCACCGCGAAGGCGAGCGCCACCAGGAATGCGATGTTCTGGCCCATGGCGAGGATGCCGAGGACGATCGACACGAGGCCGATCACGACGACCGTGATCCGGGAGACCCGCACCTGGGACTCCTCCGACGCATGTCCGCGCTTGATGACGCTGGCGTAGATGTCGTGAGCGAACGACGCGGACGCCGTGATCGCCAGCCCCGCCACTACCGCGAGGATGGTCGCGAACGCCACCGCGGAGATGATCGCGAGGAAGATGGTGCCGCCCAGTTCGAACGCGAGCAGCGGTGCCGCCGCGTTCTCCTTGCCGGGTGCGGCGAGGATGACATCGGGGCCGACCATCTTGGCGGCGCCGTAGCCGAGGACGAGCGTGAACAGGTAGAACGCGCCGATCAGTCCGATCGCCCAGGTGACCGAGCGGCGGGCTTCCTTGGCGGTGGGGACGGTGTAGAACCGCATCAGGACGTGCGGCAGGCCGGCGGTGCCGAGGACCAGCGCGATGCCGAGCGAGATGAAGTCGAGCTTGCTCATCGAACTGATGCCGTATTTGGCGCCGGGCGCGAGGATGTCGCGACCTGCGATCGCCTCGTTCGTGGAGCCGGCGACCGTCGCCTGGGCGTCGGCGAGCAGCTGGGAGAAGTTGCCGCGCACCGCGAACAGCACGAGGAAGAACATGACGCCTGCGCCCGCGACCAGCAGCACCGCCTTGACCATCTGCACGTAGGTGGTGCCCTTCATGCCACCGACCAGTACGTAGACGATCATCAGCACACCGACGACCGCGACGACGATTGCCTGACCGACCTTGCCGTCGATGTTCAGCAGCAGCGCGACGAGCCCGCCCGCGCCCGCCATCTGCGCAAGCAGGTAGAACAGCGAGACCACCAGAGTGGACAGCGCCGCCGCCATCCGTACGGGACGCTGCTTGAGCCGGAAGCTCAGCACGTCGGCCATCGTGAATCGGCCGGTGTTGCGCAGCAGTTCCGCGACCAGCAGCAGGGCCACCAGCCACGCGACGAGGAAGCCGACGGAGTACAGGAAGCCGTCGTAGCCGTATACCGCGATGGCGCCGGCGATGCCGAGGAACGACGCCGCCGACAGGTAGTCGCCGGCGATGGCGAAGCCGTTCTGCGGTCCGGAGAACTGGCCGCCGCCGGTGTAGAAGTCCGAGGCCTTCTTGGTGGTGCGGCTCGCGCGGATCACGATGGTCATCGTGATCACGACGAACGCCACGAAGATGGCGATGTTGAGGAGCGGGTTGCCGACGTCGGTGGCTGCGGCGAGTGTGGTGATCACTTGAGCGGTCCTTCCAGCTCTTCGCGGATCGCGGCGGAGCGGGGATCGAGTTCCCGGTTGGCGAACTTCACGTACAGCGCGGTGATCACGAACGTGGTCACGAACTGGCCGAGACCGAGGATGATGCCGAGGTTGACGTTGCCGATCACCTTGGTGGCCATGAACTCGGGGGCGTACGTGGCCAGCAGGACGTAGGCCGCGTACCAGGCGAGGAAGAATGCCGTCATCGGGAAGACGAAACTGCGCAGACGGTGTCGCAACTCCTGGAACTCCGGGCTCGCCTGCATGTCTACGAAGGCTTGCGCATCAGGGGTGCGCCGCTTCTGCGGTGCGCCCTCACTGAGGTCGGCTGTGGTCACTGCAGACTCCTTGGTCGTGTGAAGTGAACTGGGTGCCGACGTTAGTGAGAGGTGAGTCACAGAAACAGGCTGTGGCGGCTGTCACACGGCGAGCTGCCGGACTGTGCGGCGAGCGGTCACCCGGCCGCGACAAGCGGCTCCGCCGCCCGTGCGCCTTTCTGGTTGCGGGAGCTACCAAAAAGGCTCACGGGGAGCGGAGCTCCCTCTCGCGGTCGGAGCCCACATCGAGCCGCTCGGGGGCGTGCATGCGGGTGAAGATCCGACTGAGGTCGACGGGTATCTGACGCTTCGTCACCTTGCTGACCAGCACCATCGTGACGAAGGCCAGCGGGACGCTGACCGCCGCCGGGTAGGCGACCATCGCGGCGGGCCAGCCGTTCCAGGCGTCGACGGTGAGACCGCCGAACACCGACACTCCGGCCGCGCACCCGGCGACGAGCCCGCCCGTCACCATCCCGGCACCGGCCCCGACGGCGGTGAGTCCACGCCACCAGATGCCGAGGACGAGCAGCGGGCAGAGGGTCGACGCCGCGACCGCGAACACCAGCCCCACGGTGCGCGACAGGTCCAGCGACGTCACCGCCAGCGACAGCGCCAGCGGCACCGCCCCGGCCAGGACGGCGGCGATCCGGAAGTCCCGGATCCGGCCGCGCAGGACGTCGGTGCTCAGGACCCCGGCGATGCTGACGAGCAGGCCGGACGACGTGGACAGGAACGCGGCGATCGCACCGGACGCGACCAGCGCGGCGAGGAGTTGCCCGGCCCACCCGGAGAAGACGGAGCCGGGCAGCAGCAGGACCGCGGCGTCGGACGTGCCGGTGATGAGCAGTTGCGGCACGTACAGCCGCGCGAACACCCCGAGCAGTGTCGGGAACAGGTAGAAGACGCCGAGCAACCCGACCACGGCCAGCGACGTCAGCCGGGCGGCCCGCCCGTCGGGGTTGGTGTAGAACCGGACCAGCACGTGCGGCAGCCCGAGGGTGCCGAGGAAGGTGGCGAGGATCAGCGAGTACACCTGGTACATGGGGTGGTCGCCGCCGAATCCCCAGCCGGGGGCGATCCAGTCGGAGTTGTCGGCGGGTGCGCCCGCGACCACGGGAACGGGTGCCCCGGCTTCGAGGGTCATCGTGGTGCCCTCGCCGAGGTGGTGTTCGCCCGGTTCGAGCCGGATGTCGCCGGTCGCCGCGACGCCGTCGATCGTCCCCGACCCGCCGACAGTCACCGGTTCCGACACCTGCACGACGACGTCGGTGGTGATGTCGACGGTGGTCTGCTCGCTGACGGTGGGTGGTGCGGCGGCGCCCAGTTCGTGGTGGTCGGCGAAGAAGTACACCGACAGCACCAGCGCCGGGATCGCGACCGCGGTGAGTTTCAGCCAGTACTGGAAGGCCTGGACGAACGTGATGGACCGCATGCCGCCGCCGACGACGTTGGCGATGACGATGACCCCGACGACGACGGCCCCGACCCAGCTGGGCACGCCGAGCAGGATGTTCAGCGTCAGTCCTGCGCCCTGGAGTTGCGGGACGAGGTACAGGGCGCAGACGGCGGCGACGACGAGCATCGACAGGGTGCGGAGCCGGCGCGACCCGAGCCGGAACTCGGCGAAGTCGGGCACCGTGTAGGCGCCGGACCGTCGCAGCGGTGCGGCGACGAACAGCAGCAGCCCGAGGTAGCCGGCGGTGAATCCGATCGGGTACCAGAGGGCGTCCGCGCCGTATTTCGCGATCAGGCCTGCGACGCCGAGAAAGGATGCGGCGGACAGGTACTCGCCGGATATGGCGGCGGCGTTCCACCGCGGTCCGACGCTGCGGGACGCGACGAGGAAGTCGGAGGTGGTGCGCGCCAACCGCACTCCGTAGATGCCGATGGCCACCGTCGCGACCGCGGCGGCCGCGAGACCTGCCAGGGTCAGCCAGGGAATGGGTTGGTCGGTGGGCACGGGACGCTCAGTCGTCCACCAGGTCGGTGAATTCCTGCTCGTTGCGCTCGGCCTGCCGCACGTAGATCCAGCCGGTGGTGAGCAGCACCGGGTACACGAGCGCGCCGAGCACCACCCACGGCAGCCGGATTCCCAGCACCGACACGTTCGACAACGCCGGGAACAGGAACATCACGAGCGGCACCGCGCACAGCAGGCACGCCGCGAGGAGCGCCAGCCGGATCGCGAGCACGAGCTGGGTGCGGACGAGCCCGCGGATCATCGCGTCCCCGACCGCCGTCTGTTCCTGCACCTCGACGCGGGTGCGGACGATGCGCGCGCCGCGACGCTGGGCGAGGACGACCCGCACCCGCTCGGGCGAGCTCATCGCGCGGTCCACGTCTGTTTCGGCGCCCGGACCAGCCGGTCCTTGAGCATCCGGGTGTGCCTGCGGCTGACCGGCAGTTCGACGGGCGGGTGGTCGCCGTGGGCGCGGAGGCACACGACCAGACCCGTGCCGACGGTCCGGATCCCCGTGACCCGCGGCAGCGCGACGAGGTACGAGCGGTGCACCCGCAGGAACCCGGCGTCCGCCCACCGTGTCTCCAGCGCCGAGATGGGGATGCGGACGAGGTGGGAGCCGTCCGCGGTGTGCAGGCGCGCGTAGTCGCCGTCCGCTTCGACCCATTCGACGGAGGACCGGTGCACGAGGGTGGTGATGCCGCCGAGTTCGACGGGGATCACCTCGTCGGTGGGGGCGGGAGGCCCGGCGTCGATGCGCCTGCGACGCCCCTCGACGATGCGGCGCACGGACTCCGCCAGCCGCTCCTCGCGCAACGGTTTGAGGAGGTAGTCCACGGCGCCGAGGTCGAAGGCGGCGACGGCCCGGTCGTCGTGGGCGGTCACGAACACCACCTGCGGCGGGGACGCGAAGTTCGCGAGGATCCCGGCCAGCTCGAGACCGTCGAGTCCGGGCATGTTGATGTCGAGGAAGACGGCGTCGATGTCGCCGTCCCGGAGGATGCGCAACGCCGTGGTGGCGTCGCCCGCGGTCCGGATGTCGCCGACGGCGTCCTGGGCGCGCAGCAGGAACGCCAGCTCGTCGAGGGCGGGTTTCTCGTCGTCGACGGCCAGCACGGTGAGGGGTGCGTCCGGAGACCTGTCGTCAGTGTGGTTCACAACGACAGCAATCGTCGCACGGACGCTTCCCGTTCACGTCGAGATCCCCCGCCGGAACTTCGGGACGCGCATGCTCACCTTGGTGCCCGCGCCGGGCGCGGTCTCTACCACCAGTCCGTAGTCGTTGCCGAACGCGGCGCGCAGGCGGTCGTCGACGTTGGCGAGCCCGACGTGCGCCGCCTCCTTGACCCCGGAGGACTCGGCCACCGCGTCCAGCGACCCCGACCGCAGCAGTTCCGGGTCCATGCCGACGCCGTCGTCCTCGACACTGATCACGCAGTCGGTGCCCTCGTCGGCGGCGACGATGCTGACGGTGCCGCCGTCCGGTTTGGCGGCGATGCCGTGCCGCACCGCGTTCTCGACCAGCGGTTGCAGGGCGAGGAACGGCAGCACCACGTTCAGCACCTCGGGCGCCACCTGCAGTTTCACGGCGAGGGCGTCGCCGAACCGGGCGCGCTCGAGGGTGAGGTACCGGTCGATGTTGCGCAGTTCGTCGGCCAGCAGCGTGAACTCGCCCGCCGACCGGAACGAGTACCGGGTGAAGTCGGCGAATTCGAGGATCAGTTCCCGGGCGCGGTCGGGGTCGGTGCGGACGAACGACGCCACCGTGTTCAACGCGTTGTAGATGAAATGGGGGCTGATCTGCGCGCGGAGCGCCCGCACCTCGGCGCGGTCGAGGCGGGCGCGGGACGCGTCGAGGTCGGCGAGTTCGATCTGGCTGCACGCGTACCGGGCGACCTCGGTGACGGCGCCGAGCATGCCCGGTCCGGGGTCTTCGGTGGTGACGATGCCGAGCACGCCGACCACCCCGGTGGCCTCGATGAGCAGCGGCTGGGCGATCATCGCCCGCACCGCATTGTCGCCGGTGCCCCGGACGAGGCCGCCGTAGGCGACGAGCACCCGGCGTTCCCCGTCGACGGCGCGGGCCGCCGCGTCGCGTAGTTGTTCGGTCATGGCCTCGTGCGGTCCGCTCCACGCGAGCAGGTCACCGGCGGCGTCGAAGACACCCAGCGCCTGCGCCCCGGTCAGCTGACGCAGATGCGGGGCGGCCTCGTCCGCCGACGTCTCGTCGAGCCCCCGCCGCAACGGGCGCGCCGCCAGCGACGCGGTATGCAGGGTCGTGTGGACGGCCCGCTCGGTGGGTGTCGTCAACTCGCGCCGGGCGCGCAGCCACACGGCCGTGAACGTGACGAGAGGAACGAGGACGAGCAACGCCACCACGGCGACGACGGATCCCGTCATTCGCCGGCGTCCAGTCGGGCGGTCACGGTGTTCCTCCCTCGGCGCACGTGTCCGGTGCGGGCACGCCGGCGAAGCGGTCGGCGATCCACTGCACCGCCCCGGGGACGGATCTCCCGTCCGCGTGGCCCTCCCCGGGCCGGGTGTCGAACTCGACGACGTCGCCGAGCGTGCACGCTTGGTCGACGGCCTGCGAAGTCCATTGCGGCAGAATGAGGTTGTCCCGATCCCCCACCACGACGAGCATCGGTCCGCCCGCACCGGTCCTCGGCAGGGCGATGTCCTGCAGCCACCCGCGCATGCGCTCGGCGTCGGCCGCCGTCCGCGGGCCCGTGTCGGCCGGGGTGAGCTGGGTCGCCACCGTCCACTTCTCCTGGAGTTTCGCGGCGACGCACGACAGCGTGACGTCGGGGCTGGCGGCGAGGGCGCCGCGCATGTAGTCGTCCGGGTTCAGCTCCGGGTGGATCACTTTCAGTCCCTCGAGGAGGTACGGCAGGAACATCTTCTGCGGCAACGACAGTGGTTCGACGGTCCCGTCGGCGACGATCCCCGACAGGTCGGCAGCGGGTGACAGGTTCGCCGCGCCGACGAATTCGAGGCCGTCGCCGTAGTCGCCGGCGTGCTCGGCCGCGGACCACGACGCCTGCCCGCCCTGCGACACTCCGAGCGCCGCCCAGCGCGCCGACGCGTCCGGCACCACGTTGCGCGCAGCCCGGACCGCGTCGATCAGGTCGTAGGCGGCGGTGTCCGGTTCGAGGTAGGGGTGCGGGCCGTCGGTGCCGAGGCCTTGATAGTCGGTGACGGTCACGACGTACCCCCGCTGCAGCAGCGGGCGGACGAGGTTCGTGGTGCCCAGCAGCGTCGGCGAGGACGAGGGGGCGCATTCGTCGGTGACGCCCGTGGTGCCGTGCCCGACCGTCACGACGGGCCTGCCACCGTCCGGTGCGGGGCCGCCGGGAGTGAAGACCGTGCCCACCACCTCCGCGCCGCCGCCGTCGACGCCGGACGTCGACCGGTAGACGACGCGGGTGGCCGTGGCACCGAGTGCGGTGATCGCCGGATCGATGTCGGGCACCGGCTGCCGGCTGATCAGCGCGCCCCGCTGGTCGCCCGTCGGCGCCGGGGAAATGGACGGAGAAGCGGGTGCGGCCACCGACGTCGTGGGGGGCGGGGCCGGGGAGGCCGCGTCCGTGGCGCAGGCGGTCAGCGTCAGGGGAACAGTCAGCGCCAGGGCACCGGCCAGCGCGACCACGGCGGTTCGCACCGGACGCACACCCACCTCGCACCTCATTCGCGACGTCTCCGCACCCGCTCCTCGGCTGCGGCCTCCTCCACATCGAGGCCTTCCAACACGCTACGCATCACTTCGTCGTCGAGTGTGCCCGCATCGCGGGCGGCGATGAGCGCCTCCCGCTGCGCGCGCAGGGCGGCGCGGCGGTAGTGGTCGAACAGTGCGCCTGCCCGCTGCTTCTCGGCGGCGTCCTCCGCCTCCTCGGCCTGCAGACGGGCCCGCATCGACCGCCGCACCCGGTCGAGGATGTCGGTGACCGACGCGCGGTCGACTCCCGCGGGCGGGTTCGCGGCGAATTCGACGAGCGCCCGTTCGCCCGCGTCACGTGAGATGGCGCGGGCCAGCGTCACCTGTTCCTCCTCACGCCTGCGTTCGTCGGGATCCGCAAGATCGAGGGTCCGGATCAGCAGCGGCATGGTGGCGCCCTGGATCAGCAGTGTGCCGACGGCCACGACGAACGCGATCGCCTGGATCACCTCGCGTCCCGGGAACGGCTGCCCGCTCGCGATCACCACGGGCACACCGGACGCGGCGGCGAGCGTGACCACCCCGCGCATTCCCGCCCAGGACACGACGACGCTCTCCCGCCACCCCAGTTCCACCGAGCCGCCCGGCGCTGTGATCGCCAGCCCGAGCCGGCGGCGGAGCCAGTGCAGCAGGATCCACGCCGGGCGGATCGCCATGACCACGGCGAGGACCGCGAAGCCGTAGAAGAAGACGTGGTGCACCGGTAGGCCCTGGTCGCGGACGTCGTCGATGACGAACTTCAGTTGCAGTCCCATGTAGGCGAACACGAACATCTCGAGCAGGAGGTCGACGCTCTCCCACAGCGACCGCTCCTGGATTCGGGTGGCCACGGAGGCGTCGGTGGCCTTGTGCCCCATCAGGAACCCCGCGGCGACCACCGACAGCACACCGGACGCGTGTACCTCCTCGGCGACGAGGTACGCGACGAACGGGAGCATCAGCCCCAGCACCGTTTCCAGCGGTGAGTCGTACATGCGGTGACGCACCCACTCGACGATCTTCGCTAGTACCAGTCCGATGAGCACCCCGCCGACCACCTCGTAGCCGAAGAACACCACGGGAGGGACCGGGATCGTCGCCCCGACGACTGCGGAGACGGCGACGGTGAACAGGGTCAGCGCGGTCGCGTCGTTGACGAGCCCCTCGCCGGTGAGGATCGCAATCACCCGGTTCGGCAGGCCGAGCCTGCGGCCGACCGCGACGGCACTGACCGCGTCCGTCGGCGCGACGACGGCGCCGAGGACCAGCGCCGCGCCGAGCGTGAATTCGGGGACCAGCCAGTTGGCGAAGAAGGCCACCCCGACGGCGGTCACGAGAACGGTGAAGATCCCCAGCCGGAGAATCGGTGCAAGGTGGCGCCGGAACGTGGCCACCGAGAACTTCAGCGCCGCGGAATACAGCAGCGGCGGCAGCACCACACCGAGGATGGCGTCCGGGTCCAGTTCGAGCCGCGGCATCCCGGGGATGAACGACGCCACCGACCCGATGGTCACGAGCACCAGCGGCGCCTGCAGATCGCGGCGCTTCGCGAAACTCGTCACGGCGATGGCCGCGATGATGACGAGGAGCACGAGGACGCCGTTCACGACACCGATTCTGCCGCGCCCGCCCACGATGCGCGGGTCATCTCCGAAGACCCGTGCGGGCCCCGGTCCGAGAACCGGGGCCCGCACGGGTGTGTCTGGGAAGGGTTCACTCCTTCGGGGGAACAGCCTTCTTCGCCGCGTCGGCGGCCTTGTCGATCTTGTCGCTGTACTTGCCCCCGGTCTTGCTGTCCGCGACGTCGGCGGCCTTGTCGATGGCGCCGTGAACCTTGTCCGCGTTCTGCGAAGCGGCTTCCTTCCCCTTGCCCAGCAGGCCCTTCAGTGTGTCGACGAAACTCATCGTTCTTCCTCCTTGTGCATGCGCACGCAGTGTCCGCGCGAGTTCGATCACCCGCCGTGCACCCAGTCTCACAGCATTGACTCGGCGACGCCAACCGTTCGGATCGTCGCGAGCGGTACTCCGGTCAGTGCACGCCCGGAAGATCTTCCGGGGCCGCGAAGAGGCGGCGGTGCTCACCGTGCAGCCGGCCCGTGACCCACCATCCGATTTCGACGAGAACCACTCCCACGAGCCCGCACACGAGAGCGGAGGTGGTGGCGGCGACGTTGGTCGGATCGAGTTTGAAGAACTCCCGCGTGAACGGCAACGCGAACAGGATGAGGTATCCCGCTACGGATCCGAAGATCAGCACCAGCTTCCACCACACGTACGGCCGGGCGACGACGGCCAGCACCCACAGGGCGATCATGATGAGGGTGATGAGCGCCGACGTGCCTGCCTGAATCTTCTGCGTCTCCGTCTGATCCGGGCCCGCGTACACGAGAAGGTACGAAATGAACGTCGTGACACCGATGATCACACCGGACGGCACGGCGAGACGCATCACACGCGGCACGAACCCGGAGCGCGCCCGTTCGTTGTTCGGGGCCAGCGACAGGATGAACGCGGGAATGCCGATGGTGAACCAGGCGGCGATCGTGACGTGCCGCGGCAGGAACGGATACGGCACCGGCTCGAAATGGAAGATCTGCGACAGCACACCGGTGAGTCCGATGAGGAACGCCAGCAACACCGAGTACACGGTCTTGGTGAGGAACAGGTTCGAGACGCGTTCGATGTTGCCGATCACCCGGCGACCCTCGCCCACCACGTACGGCAGGGTGGCGAACTTGTTGTCCAGCAACACGATCTGCGCGACCGCGCGGGTGGCGGGGCTGCCCGAGCCCATCGACACCCCGATGTCGGCATCTTTGAGGGCCAGCACGTCGTTGACGCCGTCGCCCGTCATCGCGACGGTGTGACCGCGAGACTGCAGCGCCCCCACCATCTCCCGCTTCTGGTCTGGGCGCACCCGGCCGAACGTCGTCGCCGTTTCCAGGGTCTCGGCGAGGGCGTCGCGGTCGGCGGGCAGTTCGCGGGCGTCGACGGGACGGTCGCCGCCGGGCAGTCCGAGCGAGCCGGCCACGGCGCCGACCGACACGGCGTTGTCACCGGAGATGACCTTCACGGTGACGTTCTGGCTCGCGAAGTACTCGAGGGTGCCGCGAGCGTCGGGACGCACGCGCTGTTCCAGGATCACCAGCGCGCGCGGCGTGATCGCACCCGGCGCCGCGGGGTGGTCCACCGGGACGTCGCAACTGCCGAGCAGGAGCACCCGCAGTCCCGAGGAGCCGACTTCCTCGGCCTGCCGGGCCATGTCGCTGCCGGGGTCGAGCAGCACATCCGGTGCGCCCAGGACCCAGTTGCCGTGGGCACCGTACGACTGGCCGCTCCACTTCTTGGCCGAGGAGAACGGGGCCTCCGCGGTGGCGTCGCCCCAGCCGGGGGCGTCGGGGAAGGCTTCCGCGATGGCGAGGACACTGGCGTTCGGCCGCGGGTCGGACGCCGCCATCGCGGCGAGCGCCGCGCGGGACGGTTCGGCGTCGGACGGGTCGGCGCAGCGCAGTTCGGACAGCCGCATGCCGTTCTCGGTGAGAGTGCCGGTCTTGTCGGCGCACACCACGTCGACGCGGGCGAGGCCTTCGATGGCGGGCAACTCCTGCACGAGGCACTGCCGCTGACCGAGCCGGACCACCCCGACCGCGAACGCGATCGACGTCATCAGCACCAGTCCCTCGGGCACCATCGGGACCAGCGCGGCCACCATCCCGCTCAGCGCCGGCCGGATCGACTCGCCGCTCGAGAACAACTGGTTGTAGATGATCAGCAGGCCCGCCGGAATCATCAGGTACGTGATGAACTTCAGGATCTTGTCGATGCCGCTGCGCAACTCCGAGTGCACGAGCGTGAACTTGCTGGCCTCGTCCGCGAGTTTGGCGGCGTACGCGTCGCTTCCGACCTTCGTGGCGCGGTAACAGCCGCTGCCCGACGCGACGAAACTCCCCGACAGCACCTGCTGACCGATGTCCTTGTGCACGGGGTCGGCCTCACCGGTGAGGAGGGACTCGTCGATGTCGAGGGACGCCGCCTCCACCACGACCCCGTCGACGACGATCTGGTCGCCGGCGCCGAGTTCGATGATGTCGTCGAGCACGACCTCCCGCGGTGCCATCGCGACGGCGACGCCGTCGCGGCGCACCACCGGTTTGGTCTGGCTGACGATCGCCAGCTTGTCGAGGGTCCGTTTGGCCCGCACTTCCTGGATGATGCCGATCCCGCTGTTGGCGATGATCAGCAGGCCGAACATGCCGTCGATGATCGAACCGGTGGCCAGCACGATGATCAGCAGCACCCCGAGGATCGCGTTGATCCGGGTGAACACGTTGGCGCGCACGATGTCGCGCACCGACCGGCTGGCCCGATCCGGGACGTCGTTGGTCTTGCCGGCCGCCACCCGCTCCGCAACCTGGGCGGCCGTCAGCCCCTCCACCGCGACGACTGCAACGCTGTCGGTGCCGGTTTCGTCGTATGCCATGGTCAAAGGCTACGCAACGACGCTCGGCTCCGAGGGGATGCGCGCCGGACTCAGCCGAGTGCGGTCCACCACGGGGTCTGGGCGGCCGGCTTCAGTGCGTCGACGCGCTGCCCGGGCATCGGCACGGCCACCGGGGTGCCCGCCTCCTGCGCGGCCGCGAGCAGCCGGACGATCGGCTCGGACCAGGTGTGGAACGCGAGGTTGAACGTGGCCCAGTGCACCGGCACCAGCAGTCCACGGGTCGCGTCGCCGGCGTTGAGGTCGGCGTGCGTCTGCACCGCCTCCTCGGGGTTCATGTGGATGTCCGCCCACCTGGTGTCGTAGGCGCCGACGGGCAGCAGCGTGAGATCGAACGGTCCGTACCGGCGGCCCAGGTCGGCGAACCGCGTCGTGTATCCGCTGTCGCCGCCGAAGAACACTTTCCGGCTCGGGCCTGCGAGCACCCACGACGCCCACTGGGTGGTGTTGCGCACCAGGCCCCGGCCGGAGAAGTGCCGGGCCTCGGTGCACGTGAGCGTGAGTTCACCGAGTGTCGTCGACTCGTCCCAGTCGAGTTCCACGATCCTCTCCTCCGGCACCCGCCACTGACGCAGGTGCGCACCGAGCCCGACCGGAACGACGAACGGCGCCTTCTGGGTGGCGGCGAGTTGCTGCACGGTGGCCATGTCGAGGTGGTCGTAGTGGTCGTGCGAGATGACGATGGCGTCGAGGACGGGCAGGTCGGCCAGCGGCACCGGGGTCGGGTGCATGCGGGACGGACCGAGAAGCGCGGACGGCGACACCCGATTGCTCCACACCGGGTCGGCCAGCACCCGGTAGCCGTCGACCTCGACGAGCACACTCGAATGGCCGTACCAGGTGACGGCGACGTCGGCCGCCTCGACGGGCGCGAGGGGCGTCGCGAGCGGGATCGGCCTGCGCGGGCGTCCCGCCTTGCCCCGCGTGATCAGCGCCTTGAGAATCCCGGTCTCCGAACCGGGCAGCATCATGCTGCTCGGATCGGTGTTGTGGAACTGACGGTCGCGGTACCGCGGCGACGTCGCGGCGTACGGGCGCACCTTGGCACGCGACGCGCCCATCTGAGACGGAAGGCCCCACGCGGCGCGTGTCAGCCACCCGAGGGCGGCGGTGGCCAGAACAGTCGTCACGGCGTTCTTCGCTTTCACCCCGACAACTGTAACCACGCGTGCGGGAAAGGTGCGGCCGACGGCTACTGACCGCGGAACACCGGGGGACGCTTCTCGGCGCGGGCGGCCCGCGCCTCCTGCGCGTCGTAGCTCTTCCACGCCGCATGCAACGCCGCGAGCTGCTCGGGCGGCGGCGGACTCTGGGTGCCGTCGTCGTTGAGCACCATCTTGAGGTGTTGCAGCGACAGCGGCGCCAGGCGTGCGATCGAGTGCGCCCACTGCTGCGCGACGGCGAGGTCGCCGCGCTTGTTGGCGAGGCCGTGCGCCAGCGCCTCGTCGGCCCCGACCTCTTCCGCGCCGAGCAGGATCGTTCGTGCCGGTCCGCCGCCGATCAGGGCGGCCAGCCGGTGCACGGTCCACCGGTCCACGGAGATCCCGAGCTTGGCGGCGGGGATGGCGAAGCGCGCCTCGGGTGCGACCACCCGCAGGTCCGCGGCGAGCGCCAGCTGGCTGCCCGCGCCGATCGCGGGACCGTTGATCGCGGCGATGACGGGGACGGGGACCGAGTCGATGGTGTGCAGCATCTCGAGCAGGGTGTCGGTGAACCCGTCGGCGTACACGTCGCCCGACAGGTCGGCGCCCGCGCAGAACGCGCTGCCCTGCCCTGTGAGGACGATCACCCGCGCGCCGTCGGTGACGGACTTCTCCGTCTCCTCGCGCAGCAGTTCGCAGATCTCGGTGTTCAACGCATTGCGACGGTCGGGTCGTTGCAGTTCGAGGGTGAAGACGTCGCCGTCACGACTCGTCCCGATCATGTCCACTCGCTTTCTTCGTGATTGCTGTCCACTGACAATTTTCTCCCCGCCCACCCGACTGGACATCCGTCACCCAACCACAGTCGAATCGACCGGAACACACGAGCCTCTCCGGTAGTTGTGAGGATGGAGGTGAGGACCGACATGAACAGTGAAGTGGACGTCGCCGTGATCGGCGCGGGGCAGGCGGGGCTGTCCGCCGCCTACTATCTGCGCAGGTTCGGAGTGGAACCGGAGTCCGGTTTCGTCGTGCTCGATCACGCCCCGGGGCCCGGCGGCGCGTGGCAGTTCCGGTGGCCGTCCCTGACGCTGAGCACCGTCAACGGTGTTCACGACCTGCCCGGGCTCGGCTTCGCCGAGACGGTCGGCGTGGACCCGCACGACCCCGAGGCCGCGCTGGTGCACGCGTCGAGCGCGGTTCCCCAGTACTTCGCGACGTACGAGAAACAGTTCGAGTTGCCGGTGCACCGTCCTGTGCACACCCGGGTGGTGTGCGCCCGCGGCGAGCGTCTGCGGATCGAGACCGACAGCGGCGTGGTGTCGGCCCGCGGTCTGATCAACGCGACGGGAACGTGGGAGCGCCCCTTCATTCCCCGCTACCCCGGCGCGGAGTCGTTCACCGGCAGCCAGGTGCACACCAGGGACTACTCCTCGGCGCAGGACTTCGCGGGGCAGCATGTCCTCGTCGTCGGCGGCGGCATCTCGGCGGTGCAGTTGCTGGACGAGATCTCCCGGGTCACCACCACGACGTGGGTGACGCGCCGCCCGCCGGAGTTCCGGGACGAGCCGTTCACGCCCGAGATCGGCCGCGCCGCAGTCGCTCTGGTCGAGGACCGGGTTCGCCGCGGGCTGCCGCCGGGCTCGGTGGTGTCGGTGACGGGGCTGCCCGTGACGCCCGCGATCCGTGCCGCCCGCGAACGCGGGGTGCTGGCGCGGCAGCCGATGTTCAGCGAGATCACCGAGGACGGTGTCCGCTGGGCCGACGGCCACGAGGAAAAGGTCGATGTGATCCTGTGGTGCACCGGTTTCCGCAGTTCACTCGATCACCTCGCACCGCTGCGGCTGCGCGGTCCGGGCGGCGGCATCACGATGACCGGACGCCTGGCCACCCAGGTGGCGTCGGATCCGCGGATCCATCTGGTGGGCTATGGACCGTCGTCGTCGACGATCGGCGCGAACCGGGCCGGGCAGGCCGCGGCCCGTGAGCTCACCCGGCACCTCGGCCTGCCGGCCGGATCAGAGCGCCCTACCTGATCAGCGAGGCGACGAACGAGGCCTGGTCGGGTCCCGCCTGGTACATGCTGCCGAAGTGACCACCCGAGTACACCCGGTAGTCGAGAGTCGTTCCGGCCGTGCGCATCTCGGACACGAGTTTCTCCGTCAGCGGCAGCGGCACCGACGCGTCGGTGACCCCCTGCACGAGCAGCAGCGGACGGTCGTACCCCGTGACCGGGACCTCGAGGTATTCGCGCAACGCGTCCTGTAGCGCGGGCACGTCGAGCGCCCGCGACAGCATCTGCGCCACCGACACGTTCCCGGTCATGGCCGCGAACTGCCGGAACGGCACCTCGGGGGCCGCGTCCACGAACTGCTTCCCGACCGGGGTCAGATAGCTGTCGACGTCCAGTTCCGGGTACGCGTCCCGGACCCCGGCGATCAGGTACGACATGTACACGGTGAGACCGGCGAGGCCCTGCGGCGGAAACGACGGGCCGCTCCAGTTCGACACCGTCTCGATGTTCGACGGCACCCCGTTCGCGACGGCCCCGCGGTAGTCGAGTTCCGGCGCGTACGACGTGGCTGCGTGTGCGGCGAACACCGCGGCCTGACCGCCCTGGGACAGTCCGACGGCCATCCACGTGGCGGAGAGGTCGGCGTCGACCTCCCGTGCGGCGCGCACGGCGTCGATCACGCTGCGGCCTGCGACCTTCCCGTCGAGGTAGGGCGGCACCCCGGGAGTGCCCAGGCCCACGTAGTCGGTGGCGGCCACGGCGTAGCCGAGTTGCAGCCAGCTGCTCACGTACTCCGAGGATTGCGGGTCGACGCCCGTGCCCGAGGGTGCGTCGGCGTCGGAGTCCCCCACGGTTCCGTGTGCCCACGCGATGACGGGCCATCCCCCGGCGGGCGGCGTCCCGGGCGGCACGAACACCATCCCGGTGCAGGGGGTGATGCCGTGACGGTCGGTGGTCAGGTACGTCATCCGGTACGCACTTCCGGTTCCGCGGAGCCAGAGTTCGGCAGGCAACTCGGACGAGGCGACGACGGTGCCGGGGCTCGATCCGGCCCGCAGGGGATCCGCACCGACAGTTGGTGCCCACAGCACGCTGACCAGTGCGAGCAACGCCACGATGCGCCACCATCTCCGCACCTCTCAACGGTAGCTGCGCGGGGGCGGCACAGTACTGTGAATCGTCCACTCGCGGGGAAGCGGGACGCACGAGACCGGGAGAGCGGAAGAGACATGAGTGACGACAGCCCGATCCTGACTCCCGGCGACACTTGCTGGCAGGTTGCCCGCGCCGATCGTCTCGCGTGCATCGTCGACGCGGCGGACTACTTCCGTCACGCCAAGTCCGCGATGCTGCAGGCGCGCAGGCGGATCGTCCTCATCGGCTGGGACTTCGACACGAGGATCGAGTTCGAACCGGACGAGAAGACGCTCGACGGGCCCAATCAGCTCGGCCGGTTCCTGGCCTGGCTGACGCGCGAACGTCCGGATCTCGACATCTACCTGCTCAAATGGAATATCGGGGCCTTCACCGCGATCGGACGCGGGATGACCCCGATCTTCGTGGTCAACTGGGTGACGGACCGCCGCCTGCACTTCGAACTCGACGCCGCCCACCCGATCGGTTCGGCGCACCACCAGAAGATCGTCGTCATCGACGACGCGCTCGCGTTCTGCGGCGGCATCGACATGACCGTCGACCGGTGGGACACCCCCGAACATCGGGACCGCAACCATTACCGGACGCAGCCGAACGGCAAGCGGTACGGGCCGTGGCACGACGCGACGACCGCCGTCGACGGGGACGCGGCGAAGGCCATCGGCGAACTGGCCCGCACCCGGTGGAAGGCGGCCACGGGGCAGGATCTGGCGGCGGTCGACGAGATCGTGGGACGGACGCCGTGGCCGGAGGGGCTGGAGCCGACGATGCGGGCCGTCGACGTGGGCGTCGCACGCACGCTGCCGGAGCTGGACGACCGGGACGAGGTCCGGGAGATCGAGGCCCTGTACCTGGCCGCGATCGCCGGCGCCGAGCGGTCGCTGTACATCGAGAGTCAGTACCTGGCGTCGCGCACCCTCGCCGAGGCGATCGCCGCGCGACTCCGCGAACCGGACGGGCCGGAGATCGTGCTGGTGCTGCCGCGCAACGCCGACGGCTGGCTCGAGCAGAAGGCGATGGACGGCGCCCGCCGCCGGTTGCTGCACCTGCTCTGGCGGGCCGACACCGGGAACCGGCTGGGCGTCTACTACCCCGTCACGGCGGGCGGTGAGCCGATCTACGTCCACGCCAAGGTGCTGGTGATGGACGACCGTCTCCTGCGGGTGGGTTCGTCGAACCTCAACAACCGGTCGATGGGATTCGACTCCGAATGCGATCTCGCGGTCGAGGTCACCGCGGACACGGCGAACGGGGACGAACTGCGGGCGACCATCCTCGGCATTCGCCGTCAGCTCGTCTGCGAGCACCTGGGTGTCCCGGCCGGGCTGTTCGAGGACACGCTGACCGAGACGTCGTCGCTCCTGGGCACGGTCGAGGCGCTGCGCGGGGGTGGCCGGACCCTGGAGAAGTTCGAGCCGGACACGGTCGAGGACGAGGACAGCCCGCTGGCCGAGAACGAACTGATGGATCCCGAGCGCACCCCGCCGAGCTTCTGGGAACGAACCAGCCGGGGCCGGTTGCGGCGCAGGGTGATCCGGCGTCAGAAGGCGGCCGGTTCGGTGCGGTAGATACGCCGGTAGTCCTTGCGGAACGCCCGCCGCCCCAGGATCGACCATGCCATCCTGGCGGCGAAGGGCATCTCCGACAGGAATATTCGGCGTTCCTCGGGTGTCGCCCCCTGAAGGATGAAGCCGAGGAACACCAGCAGCCGGTCCTTGGGGATCGACGCGCGGCCGCGGTCACCCATCTCCTGCCACTCGGCGAGCGTCATGAACTGCTCCGCCATCGGGAGGATGTGCCGCTCCTCCTCGTCAAGGTGCTCGCCCAGCGCCGCGGACAGCGCGGTCAGCGTCTTCGCCAGCGGTTCGCCGTCCACCGCATCCGCCGTGAACGCGGCGCCCTGCGACTGCGCCAGCGACAGCAGTTCGGAGATGCGTTCGTGCTGCTCCTCCATCCGCAGTACCAGCGCCGCGTCGGTGGGCGCGCGGTCGAGCAGTCTCGGCCACAGCAGGTCGTCCTCACTCGAATGATGGTGGTGGAGGGCGGTGGCGAGTTCCTCGAAGAACGCCACCACCTCCCCGGCCCGGGCGGCGTCGCCGGCGGGAACCCGGCGGACGAGCGCGGGCAGCGCGGCGAACTGGCGGCGGAAGCAGTTGTGGACCACCACCATCTCGCGGGTGTCGGGGCGGGTCGTGTGAGCAGTCGGAGTCGTCATGCGATCAAGGGTCGGTTCGGCGTCTTGGAGAGCACTTGGAGGCCACTAGTGCTTACGCTTGGCACGATGGTGCGGATTCGAGTACTCGGGACGCTCGAGGCGGAGGACGAATCGGGGGCAGTCGACCTCGGCGGCCCCCGCCAGCGGGCCGTGCTCGCCCTGCTGCTCGTCGCGCGCGGCGAGGTGGTTCCGGTGGATAGGCTCGTCGACGACCTCTGGCACGGTGCTCCCCCGGCGCGGGCCGTCGGCGCACTTCAGGCTTACATTTCGAATCTGCGGCGGGCGCTGGAGCCGCGCCGCGCGCCGCGGGCGGACTCGACCGTCCTGGTGAGCCGAGCCCCCGGTTATGCGCTCACCCTGCCCTCGTCCGCGGTCGACGCGTGGGAGTTCGAGAGCCTGGTCCGCTCCGCCGCGGGCACCGGGCGGGCCGACCTGGAGCGGGCGCTGGGCCTGTGGCGGGGGCCGGCGTTCGCCGAGGTAGCCGGTGAGCACTGGGCGCTCGCCGAGATCGCCCGGCTCGAGGAACTGCGGGTGGTGGCGCGCGAACGGGCGGTGGCCGCCGCCGTCGCGTCCGGCGACGCCGCGGGCGCGGTACTCGACGCGCAGTCCCTCACCCGGGACCATCCGCTCCGGGAAGAGGGGTGGCGGTTGCTCGCCCTGGCGCTGCACCGCAGCGGGCGACAGGCCGACGCCCTGGCCGCGTTGCGGGAGGCCCGCGGCAGGCTGGCGAACGAACTCGGCCTCGACCCCGGTCCCGGTCTGACGGAACTCGAACGCCGGATCCTCACGGGCACCGTCCCGTCCGCACCGGCACCCACCCCGGTGCCCGTCGACACCGCCCCGGCCCCCTGGTTCCTCGGCCGCGCCGCGGAATTGGCGACCCTGACCGACCTGATGAGCGATCCCGGCACCCCCGTGGTCCTCCTCGGCGGCGACGCCGGATCGGGGAAGTCGTCCCTGCTGCGCCGGTTCCGTCGCACCCTGCACGCCGCCGGGTGGCAGGTGGCGGTGGGTCGCTGCCCCGAGGTGGACGGCGCCCCGCCCGCCTGGGCGTGGGTGGAAATCCTGCGGGCACTGCACGAGACGGTCGACCCCGGTGCCGAGGCGGACGCGCTGGCGCCCCTGCTCGCCGACGACCGTTCGCACGCGGCGCGGCCGGACGACCCGAGCGGACGGTTCCTGCTGCACCGTGCCGTCGCCGACTACCTCGGGACCGTCCGCGATCACGGCCCGCTCGCCGTCGTCCTCGACGACGTCCACCGCGCCGACGAGGACACCCTGTCGATCCTCGTGCGGCTCGCCCAGCAGCGGTCGCCGATCCTGCTGATACTCGCGTTCCGCCCGGACGAGGTCGACGCGAACCTGGAGAACTGCTTCGCCGACCTCGCGTCGCTGCAACCGACACGCATCCGCCTCGGCGGACTCGGACCCGAGGAGTCGGCGGAGCTGATCCGGCACGTGTCGAGCCGCGACCCCGACCCCGATATCCTCCGCGCGCTCGCCGACCGGACCGGCGGAAACCCGTTCTACCTGCAGGAAAGCGCCCGGCTCCTGGACAGTGAAGGCGAACTGGTGGCCACGTCGGAGGTGCCCGAGGGGGTCCGGGACGTACTCCGCAGGCGGATCGCCCGCCTCCCCGAACTGACCGTGTCCGTCCTGCGACTGGCCGCGGTGGTGGGCCGCGAATCCGACGTCGACGTCCTCACCCGAGCCGCCGAAGTCGGCGAGGACGCCGTGTTCGACGCACTCGAATCGGGCGTGATCGCCGGACTGCTCGGCGAGCCGCGCGCCGGGACCGTCCGCTTCACGCACGCGCTCGTCCGCGACACGCTCTACTCCGACCTCACCCGCCTGCGCAGGAGCCGCTGGCACGCCCGGGTCGGGTCGGCGCTCGAGGAGTTGCGACCGCACGACGTCGCGGCGCTCGCGCACCATTTCACCGAGGCGCTGTCCGCCGCGACCGCACGGCAGGCCCTCGACCACAATGTCGCGGCCGCGGCGCAGGCGGCCGACCGCTACGCCCACGACGCCGAGATCGGCTTCCTGAACGACGCCCTCCGCGCGGCCGACCGGTTGCCGCCCGACGCCGCCGCGTCCGTGGACGAGCGCGTCGACATCCTCACCGAGCTCAGCCGCACCCAACTCGCCGCCGGCATCGGACTGGACGGGGCCCGTTCGCGGAAGCGGGCCCTCGAGCTCGCCCGGGACGCGGGCCGCACCGATCTGGCGATCCGGGTGCTCGCGTTCGTCGACACCCCGACGCCGTGGATCAACCGGCGCTACGGCGAAGTGGACACGGCCGTCGTGGACCTGATCGAGGCGCTGCTGCGGGACGAGGAACCGGAGCCGGCGGTGCGGTGCCGGCTGCTGGTCACGCTGGTCCACGAGATCGGGGCGGAGGATCACGAGCGCACCGGGTCCGCGGTCCGGGAGGCCGAGGTCCTCGCCCGCGACCTGGACGATCCGGTGCTGCTCGGGCTGGTGCTCTGCGCCGTCCACGCCGGCACCGGCTCGCCGACCAGCACACTCGGCGACCAGGTCATCGGCGACGAACTGCTCCGGATCGGTGACCGGACGCAGCTACCGGTGTTCACCATGCTCGGCCATCACCTGCTGGCCGAGATCGCGTCCGGCAACGGTGACATCCCGGCGATCGAACATCACATGGGCCTGCAGTCGGCACTGGCGGACCGGTACCGGTTCCAGCAGGCGCAGGCGACCCGCCAGATGAACCGCGGGATGGTCGCGCACCTCACCGGCGACCTGGCCGCGGCGGAACGCCACTACGAGCGGGGCCACGAGTTGATGGTCCGGGCCGGACTCGACGCGGACAGCGTCTTCGCCCTCGCGGTGTTCACGCTGCGGCTCACCGAGGGCCGGGCCGGCGAATTCGAGGCCGTGATCGCGACGGTCGACAGTGCAGCGACGGACGTGCTCGCCGATCTGCACGCCCTCGCCCTTCTCGGCAACGGCAAACCGGAGCAGGCGCGTCAGGTCAGGCGCCACCTCCGCCCCGTCCGCCGCGACTTCTTCCATTCCCTCATGATGTCGCTGCGCGGCGTCGTCGTCGCCGGGCTTGGCGAGCGGGACGAGGCGGCGGCGGTGCACGCGGAACTGAGCCCCTACAGCGGCCAGATCGGGGGCGGCGACACGGCGGCGTTCGCGGTCGGGCCCGTCGATACCATCCTCGGCGACCTCGAGATGCTCCTCGGCAGGACCGGGGCGGCACGCACGCACTACGCCGCGGCGCTCGCACTGGCCGAACGCTGCGGCTGCCCGGCCTGGATCGACGCCGCCCGCACCCGGGTGACCACCCAGCCAAGCGAGTTCCAAGTGGGTCACTAGCGGCCGGGCGCACAGTCGGAGGTGACCGAACCATCCGGCTTTCCTGGAGGCTTCCCCATGAGTTCCCTGCTCGCCCGCGTCGGCGCGGCCGCCGCGACCCGTCCCTGGCGGGTGATCGCCGCGTGGCTGACGCTGCTCGTCCTGGTGTTCGCCGCCGCGTCCGCGTTCGGCGGTACCAACCACGACGACTACAACGTGCCCGGTCTGCCGTCGCAGGAGGGGACGAATCTGCTGAGCGAACGGTTCCCGGAGATGTCGGGGGCGGACGCCCGGGTGGTCGTGCACTCCGACACGGGCCCGCTCGCCCCCGAGGTCCTCACCGATCTCGGCAGCAGGCTGGCGGACGTGAACGGGGTGAGTGCCGTGTCGCCGCCCCGCCTGTCCCAGGATTCCGACACGGCGGTGATCAGCCTCAACTACCGCATCCCGGTCACGGACTTCCAGGGCAGCGAGGGCGTCGACGCACTCGAGGCCGCGGTCGCCGGCACCCGGACGCAGGGACTGGAGGTGGAACTGGGCGGGCAGGTGCCCGAGAACATCTCCAAGCCGTCGGGCACCGCCGAGGCGGTGGGCATGATCCTGGCGCTGATCATCCTGGTGTTCGCGTTCGGTTCCGTGGTGGCCGCGGGACTGCCCCTGGCCGTCGCGCTCGTCGGGGTGGGCATCGGGTCCGGCCTCATCACGATCATGGCCGGATTCACCGGCATCAGCACCATCGCACCGACCATCGCGACGATGGTCGGTATCGGCGTCGGAATCGACTACGCGCTGCTGCTCGTCACCCGGTACACCGAGGGCCTGCGGTCCGGGATGCCGGTCCGGGACGCCGTCGCGGCCGCCAACTCCACGGCCGGGACGTCGGTGATCTTCGCCGGGACCACAGTCCTCGTCTCCCTGTTCGGGTTGCGGCTGTCCGGGCTGCCGATGTACGCGTCGTTCGGCTACGCCACGTTCGCGATGGTCGGCATCGTCATGCTCACCTCCGTCACGCTGGTGCCCGCACTGTGCGGGCTGGCGGGCACGCGGGTGCTCGGCACACGGTCCCGTGCCCGGGCCGAACGTCGCACGACGTCGCCGCTGACCGAACGGTGGGCGATCCGGGTGAGCCGCCGCCCGTGGCTGTGGGCGCTGACGGCGCTCGGCGTGCTGCTGCTCCTGGCCGCGCCGGTGCTGGGCATGCGGACGTGGCCGCAGGACGCGGGCAGCGCACCGGCCGCCAACACGATCCGTCAGGCCTACGACCTGATCGACTCCGAGTTCGGGCCCGGCGCCAACGGGCCGCTGATGGTGGCGGTCGACCTGAACAAGGTTCCGGCAGCCGAGCTTCCGTCGATCGTGCGTGACCTCGCGGCCGAACCCGGGGTGGCGTCCGTGACGCCCGTCCTGATGAACGCCGATTCGACGGCCGCACTCGTCTCGGTGCAGCCGACCACCGGTCCCAGCGATCCCCGCAGCACCGAACTGCTCGATAGGATCCGGTCCGACGCCGCCGACGGCGTCCACGTCACCGGACTCACCGCCGTGTTCGCCGACATCTCGGCCCGCCTCGCCGAACGGCTGTGGCTGGTGATCGCGTTCGTCGTCGCGCTGTCGGTGGTGCTGCTCACGTTCGTGTTCCGCGCGCCGGTGGTCGCGGTGAAGGCGGCCGCCATGAACCTGCTGTCGGTGGCCGCGGCCTATGGCGTCATGGTGATGGTGTTCCAATGGGGTTGGGGTGCACAGCTGCTCGGGCTCCCCCATGCGCTTCCGGTGTCGAGTTGGGTGCCGATCCTCATGTTCACCATCCTGTTCGGACTGTCGATGGACTACGAGGTGTTCCTGCTCTCCCGGGTCCGTGAACGCTGGCTCGCCACGGGCGACTCGCACCGCAGCGTCGTCGAGGGACTGGCGTCGACGGGCCGGGTCATCACGAGCGCGGCGGCGATCATGGTCGCGGTGTTCGCCGGGTTCGCGCTCGACGGCGACGTCACCGTGAAGATGATGGGCGTCGGCCTCGCGACCGCGGTCCTCATCGACGCGACGATCGTGCGGATGGTGCTGGTGCCCGCGACCATGTACCTGCTGGGCGACGCCAACTGGTGGCGGCCGGGCGGACGCCGCGCGGCGGCAGCCGGCGGGGACGGGGGCGGGGCGGCTACGCCCGCAGGCGCTCCACTTCCGCTTCGAGCGCGATGACCCGCCGGTACAGGGCCTGGATGCTCGCCATGCACACCCCGTTCGCGTCGACCATGGCGATGCGACGGTCGTTGGAACCGAGCCCGAACGCGGTGGCGAAATCCTGCGCCATCGGGCCCAGGTGCCGCACCGACTCGTGATCGAAACCGTAGGTCCAGACGCTGACCGGCATCTCGGCGAGGCGGTCGAGCACCTCGCTCGCACTGGCAGGCGGCGCCTGGACGGCAACCCCGCGCTTGCGGGTCAGAACGGAGTGAAACCACGCCAACGGGTGGCGGGTACGGGCCGCTGTTCGCGCCCGCACCCGCCCCCGACTGGTGTCGACCCACACGGAGTCAGTCCGGGAGTTCGCCGACATCGTGCTTGATCGTCGCGTCACTGAGGAGCAGGCCGACCCCGAGGGCCATGACGCCGATTCCGAGTCCGATTGCGGCTCCGCCCAATCCGAGCATGATTCCGAGCATGTTGTCTCCTGTCGTCGATGGTGTACGGGATGTCGTGCCCCCGCTTTGTGAACACCTACGACTCTCGCTGCTCCCGGCCCTCGAGATAAGACACCTCAGGGGTGGTACAACCCCACCCCCGGACGCTGCGCCGGGCGGCACAATGGCGGCCATGACGGAATTACCGGAGTGGGCCCGAACCCTCGGCCTTGCCCCGCACCCCGAAGGCGGCTGGTACCGCGAGACGTGGCGCAGCGCCGTCACCATCCCGGAGGCGAGCCTGCCGGACGACTATCCGGGGCCGCGGTCGGCGGGTACCGCGATCCTGTTCCTGCTCATGCCCGGACAGCAGTCGGCATGGCACAGCGTGCGCAGCGCCGAGATCTGGATGTACCACCGGGGCAGCCCCCTGCGGCTCGAACTCGGCGGCGACGGAAGCGAACCCGCGGCCCCCGACGCGCTGATCCTCGGCGCGGACGTCGCGGCGGGTCAGCAACCGCAACTGCTCGTCCCGCCGCGGCACTGGCAGCGCGCGAAGCCCGAGGGCGACGAACCGACCCTCGTCAGTTGCGTCGTCACCCCGGGCTTCGACTTCGCGGACTTCCAGCTCTAGGCGCTTCGCGCTCGTGCGCCTTTCTGGTTGCTCCAGCTACCAGAAAGGCGCACGGGTGCTACGCGCCGAACGCGTCCGGGTCGGGCCCGATGCGGCCGTCGGTCCGGGTCAGCGAACCGATCGTGTTGATCTCGTCGGGGGTCAACTCGAAGTCGAAGACGTCGAAGTTGGCGGCGATGCGCTCCGGCGTCACCGACTTGGGGATGACGACGTTGCCGATCTGCAGGTGCCAGCGGATGATCACCTGCGCGGTCGTCTTACCGTGCGCGGCAGCGATCTTCGCGATGGACTCGTCCTCGAGGACGGTGCCCTGCCCCAGCGGGCTCCACGCCTCGGTCGCGATGCCCTTACCGGTGTGGAAGGCACGCAGGTCGGCCTGGTTGAACCGCGGATGCAGCTCCACCTGGTTAACCGCGGGCACCTCGCCGGTCTCGGCGATCAGACGGTCGAGGGTCTGCGGGGTGAAGTTGGAGACACCGATCGACCGCGCACGCCCGTCGGCCTTGATCTTCTGGAAGGCCCTGAATGTGTCGACGTAGCGGTCCGCGGACGGCACCGGCCAGTGGATGAGGTACAGGTCGACGTAGTCGAGGCCGAGCCGGTTCAGGCTGTCGTCGAACGCGCGGAGCGTGGAGTCGTAACCCTGGTCGTCGTTCCACAGCTTGGTGGTGACGAACAACTCGTCACGGGCGATGCCGGAGTCCGCGAGCGCGCGGCCCACTCCGGTCTCGTTCTCGTAGATCTTGGCGGTGTCGATGCTGCGGTACCCGGCCTTCAGTGCCTCGGTGACCGCGGCGTAACTCTCGTCGTCGGGCACCTGCCACACGCCGAAGCCGAGCGCAGGAATGCTGTTCCCGTCGTTGAGCGTGACCGTAGGTACAGGACTCTGTGCATTGTTGAAACCCATGGGACTGTCCAACCGGGCACCCGGACCGGATGTTCCCGGCGTCTCAGAATGTGGACTTTCGCGTGTCGTTTCGGTATCACCGGGTAATCCGACGGCATCGGCGTTCAGGTGGTGACGCGCCCGGTGAAAGGGGCGGACATGGGCCTCGGATACACATTGGCCTATCGGTTCAAGATCACGCCCTGGGTGAAGGCGGGCCGGGTCTTCGGGAACCAGATCGAGACGTTGATCGATCCCTTCGACGCACCACCGGGCGAGGTCCTCGACATCGGATGCGGCACCGGTGACCACGCCATCGAAATGGCCCGGCGGGGGTGGCAGGTGACGGGGATCGACACCGTCCAGCTGGCCCTCGACAAGGCGCGGTCCAAGGCACGGAAGGCGGGCGTCGACGTGCGGTTCATGCACGCGGACGCCACCGACCTCGAGCACGCCGTCGGTCGCGGGTACCACCTGATCCTGGACGTGGGGTGCTACCACGGGCTCAGCGACCACGCCCGGGTCGCGTACGCCGAGAACGTCACGACGGTGACCGAACCGCACGCCACGCTGTTGATGTTCGCGTTCGGGCCGGGACATCGCGGCCCGCTGCCGCGGGGTGTGTCCCGCTCCGACGTGGAGCGCACGTTCGAGAAGTGGAAACTCGTGTCGGACGTCGACGCCGACACGACCGGCATGCCGGGACCGCTCAAGAAGGCCGACCCGCGCTGGTTCCGCCTCGTCAAGCGCTGACGCGCCCGTGAGTACTTGTTAACCGCCCGCGGTTAATAAGTACTCACGGGTGGGGGGATAATCTCCAGGTGACTGCAACACTGCGCATCAGCGGACTGTCGGCTTCGCGCGGTGAGCGCACCCTCTTCGCCGGCCTCGACCTGACCGTCGCCCCCGGCGACGTGACCGGACTCGTCGGGGCGAACGGGGCGGGCAAGTCGACGCTGCTGACCACGCTCGCGGGGGTCGGCTCGGCGGACGTGGACGGCAGCATCGTGCTGAGCCCGCCCGACGCCGCCGTCGGCTACCTCGCCCAGGAGCCCGATCGAATCGTCGGCGAGACGGTCCTCGACTTCCTCGGCCGCAGGACCGGGGTCACCGAGGCCGAGCACACCATGAACGCGGCCGCCGAAACGCTCGGCGAGTCGGACGAGGATCTCTACTCCCCCGCCCTCGAACGCTGGCTGGCACTGGGCGGCGCCGACCTCGCCGAGCGCGCGGAGAAGGTCGTGAGCGAACTCGGGCTGGGGGTGCCGCTCGACGCGCACATGACGTCGCTGTCCGGCGGGCAGGCCGCGCGCGCCGGGTTGGCGTCGCTGCTGCTGTCCCGGTACGACGTGCTGCTGCTCGACGAGCCGACCAACGACCTCGACCTCGTGGGGCTCGAACAGCTCGAGCGTTTCGTCGCCGAGAGCCGGGCAGCCATGGTGGTGGTGAGTCATGATCGAGAATTCCTGGCGCGCACCGTGACCGGCATCGTGGAACTCGACCTCGCGCAGCAGCAGATCGCGGTCTACGACGGCAGCTACGACTCGTATCTCGCCGAACGGGAGATCGCACGCAGGCATGCCCGGGAGGCGTACGAGGAGTACGCCGGAACCCGTTCGGATCTCGAGGACCGCGCGCAGATGCAGCGGAACTGGATGGAGCACGGAGTCCGGAACGCGCGCCGCAAGGCGAAGGACAACGACAAGATCGGCAAGGGGCTGCGCACCGAGTCCACCGAGAAGCAGGCCGCGAAGGCCCGGCAGACGCAACGCCGGATCGAGCGGCTCGAGGTGGTCGAGGAGCCGCGCAAGGAGTGGGAACTGCGGATGGAGATCGCCGCCGCCCCGCGCAGCGGTTCGGTCGTGGCGACGGCGAACGGCGCCACCGTCGCGTGGGGCGGGGACCGCGAGTTCACGTTCGGCCCGGTCACCACTCAGGTGGACTGGGGTGACCGGATCATCGTCACCGGCGCCAACGGCTCCGGGAAGACGACCCTGCTGAAGGTGCTGCTCGGCAAGGTCGCCCTGGACGCGGGCACCGCCTCACTCGGTTCGGGTGTGGCGATCGGCGAGATCGATCAGGCCCGCGGCCTGTTCGAGGGCGCCGAGAAGGTGTCCGACGCGTTCGCGGCGCAGGTCCCGGACTGGCCGGATGCCGACGTGCGGACGCTGCTCGCGAAGTTCGGCCTCAAGGGACACCACGTGCTGCGGCCCGCGGCGTCGCTGTCGCCCGGCGAACGCACCCGCGCCGCCCTCGCCCTGCTGCAGGCGCGGGGCGTGAACCTGCTGGTGCTCGACGAGCCCACCAACCACCTGGACCTCCCGGCGATCGAACAGCTCGAGCAGGCGATGGAGAACTTCGACGGCACGCTGCTGCTCGTCACCCACGACCGGCGGATGCTGGATTCGACGCGCAGCACCCGCCGCTGGCGGATGGACGGCGGCCGGCTGTCCGAGGAGTAGTCAGTCGCCCTCGGCCATGGGCGGCAGCGCCTTGACGAACGGCGGGTCGTAGTCGACCTTCCCGAGCTTCGCGGCGCCACCGGGCGATCCGAGGTCGTCGAAGAAGTCGGCGTTCGCCTTGGTGTACTCGACCCACTGGTCCGGGACGTCGTCCTCGTAGAAGATCGCCTCGACGGGGCAGACGGGCTCACAGGCACCGCAGTCGACGCATTCGTCGGGGTGGATGTAGAGCATCCGACCGCCTTCGTAGATGCAGTCGACGGGACATTCTTCGATGCATGCCTTGTCCAGAACGTCGACACAGGGCTCCGCGATGGTGTACGTCACGTCTGTAATCCTGTCCTTTCCTGCCGTCCTGCGCGAATCGCCTCTACTCTGCCACTCAATTCCCCAGGGTCAACCTGTCATTTCGGCGCCCGGGCCTGTTGCCCACGGTTGACAAACTGTTGGGTTTTCCCAACACTTTGTTGCATGAGCCCAGTACGGCGCGGGGACTCCCTGCCCATCTACAACCGCATCGGCGTCCTGCGCGCCGAACGCGGGATGAGCCGGGCTCAGCTGGCGGGACTCATCGACGTCAACCCCCAGACCGTCGGCGCACTCGAACGGGGCGACCACTACCCCAGCCTCGACCTGGCGTTCCGTATCTCGTGGGTGTTCGAACTGCCGGTGGAGGCCATCTTCTCCCGCACCGAGTTCGGGCCCCTGTCCACCGAGCTGTACCGCACCGACCGACCGCCGTCCACGACAGGAAGCGGGGAGAGTTCCCATGCCTGAGACCAATCTGATCGAGAGGTACCAGGGGTTCCGGACGCGCAGATTCCTCCAGAACGAAAGCCGTTACCGCACCTGGCTGCCGCGGTGGCGGACGCGCAGCCGCAGGCGAATCCTGGTGGTCGCCCTCGCGGTGACGTTTGTGTTCATGACCGCCGTCGGGATCGTGTGTCATGTCGACATGACGGTCGGTCCGCTGCTCTGGCTGCCCGCGTGCCTGTTGTTCTTCCCGCTGTGGACGATGCTCCAGATCGTGTCCGGACGGCAGGGGGACGCGCCGCGCGACGCTCTCGACGAGTGGGAGATCCAGCAGCGCAACAGTGCCCGCTCGATCGGACTCACGGTCACCCAGCTGCTGACGCTGCTTCCGGCGATGTACCTGATCTTCGTCGGTGCGCTGGACGTCGATCACAGCAACGTGCCGTACGCCGCGGGACTGCTCGTCGTCACCGCGCTGATGGTCGGGGGTTGCACGCCGGCCATGATCCTCGGCTGGACCCGACCCGACCTCGAGCCCGACGACCCGGCCTCGTAGGAACATCCGCCTCCAGATGGGAAGGACCCATGTCTCACACCCTCACGATCGACGGCATCTCCAAACGGTACGGTGACGTCGTCGCACTCGACGACCTGTCCTTCGAGGTCCGCCCCGGTGAGATCTTCGGTTTCGTCGGCAGCAACGGCGCGGGCAAGACCACCACCATGCGCATCGCGCTGGGCGTCCTGTCCGCCGATTCCGGCGAGGTCCGGCTGGGCGGCAAACCGGTCGACCTGGACGTGCGGCGCACCATCGGCTACATGCCGGAGGAACGCGGGCTGTACCCGAAGATGAAGGTGGGCAAGCAACTCGCCTACCTCGCCGAGTTGCACGGCATCTCCCGCTCCGCGGCGCGGGACGCCGTCGCCCGCTGGACCGAGCGCCTCGGCATCGCGGACCGTGTCGGCGACACCGTCGACGCACTCTCGCTCGGCAATCAGCAACGCGTCCAACTGGCCGCCGCGCTGGTCCACGACCCCGCGGTGCTGGTTCTCGACGAACCCTTCTCCGGGCTCGACCCCGTCGCGGTGGACGTCATGAGCGACGTACTGGTGGAGAAGGCGAACACCGGAGTGCCGGTGATTTTCTCGAGCCATCAGCTCGAACTCGTCCAGCGCCTGTGCCACCGCGTGGGCATCATCAGCCACGGCCGGATGCGTGCCGTCGGCACCGTCGACGAACTGCGCGGCGGCGGCAACGCCCGACTCGAAGTCCACGCACCGGAGGCGCCGGTCGGGTGGGCCCATCACCTCGACGGGGTCACCACGATCAGTCACCTCGACGGCCGCACGCTGCTGTCGCTCGACGATCACGTGGACGATCAGCTGGTCCTGCACACCGCCCTGAAGACCGGTCCGGTGCACGAGTTCTCGCTGCACAGGCCCACTCTGACCGATCTGTTCCGAGAGGTGGTCACCGCATGAGCGCCCCCGTGAGTCCCGCCCGCGCGATCGGCCTCGTCGCCCGCCGCGAATTCCTGACCCAGGTGGCGAAGAAGAGCTTCGTCATCAGCAACGTGATCATCCTGCTGGCCATCGTGGGCGGCATCGTCGCGTATTCGCTGTTCTCGGGCGGCGACGAAGACCGGGCCACCGTGGGTCTCGTCGGCGACCAGTCGCTCGCGGCCGTTCTCGTCGCCACCGGTGACGCGACCGGCACCCCGGTCGACGTCGTCCCGGCGGCCGACGAACAGGCCGCACGGGACCAGGTGGGCAGCGGTGACCTCGACGTCGCGCTGATTCCGGGCACCGGCGGATCGGTCACGGCCGTCACCGAATCCGAGCTGAGCTCCGGGCTTCGCACCGTGATCGACGCGGCCATGATGCAGCAGGCTCAGGCCGGCGCCCTCGCCGCGCAGGGTGTGGACCCCGCGGAACTCGCCGCCGCGACCGGCGGGGCGGTCGTCACCGTCGACGCTCTCGACCCGCCCGACCCGGAGAAGGGTCAGCGCGTGGCCCTCTCCGTCGCCGTGGTCGTCCTGCTGTACATGCAGATCATGATGTTCGGCATGTACGTGGCGATGGGTGTGGTCGAGGAGAAGTCGAGCCGCGTCGTGGAACTGCTCCTGTCGACGCTGCGACCGCTGCAACTGCTGTGGGGCAAGGTGATCGGCATCGGCGCGGTCGGACTCGTCCAGTTGACCGCCTACGGTGTGGCCGGGGTCGCGGCCGGACTCGCGACGGGCGTGCTCACCGTGACCGGGACGGCGCTCGGGGTGCTGGCCGGAACGCTCGGCTGGTTCGTGCTCGGATTCGCGTTCTTCGCCGTCCTCTATGCCGCGGCCGGGTCGATGGTGTCGCGGCAGGAGGATGTCAACGCCACCGCGTCACCGCTGATGGTGCTGATCGTCATCATGTTCTTCAGCGCCTTCTCGTCGGTGAGCAACCCGGACGGCACCCTGAGCAACGTCCTCAGTTGGATTCCGCCGTTCTCGGCGATCCTGATGCCGCTGCGCATCGCCGCCGGCGTGGCGTCCCCGGTCCAGGTGGTCGTCACCATCGCCCTGATGCTCGCGGTGACCGCCGCGCTCAGCGTGCTGGCCGCGAAGATCTACCAGCGCTCGATCCTGCGGATCGGCAAGGTCGTGTCGTGGAGGGAGGCGCTGGGGAGGTCGTGAATTCCCGGTGCCCGCCCAAGTTCCCCGGGTAGTCTTCGAATCGTCGATCGATGCTGCTCAGCTGCCGTCGTGGAACGGGGAACACCATGGTCGTCCGTCGCCGGAAGCCGATCGTCGCCCTCGCCGTCGCCGTGGTCGCGTGCGTGACGTTGCTGCTGACGGCATGCACGTCCGACGAGCCGACCACTGCGGGCGGTGGCAACGCCGGCCCCGACGGCACCCCGGTCGCCTACACGGAGCCGGTCAAGCTGTCGAGCGAGAACGGGGTGCTCGAGGTCCGGCTGTCGGCCCATCAGGGCACGGTCGACCTCGACACCGTCTCGGAACCGGTGTCCAACTTCCTGGTCTTCGGGTACGAGGTTCTGCAGGGCACCAGTTCGAACGGCTCGACCACGGGCGACGACGTCTACCCGGCACCGACGTTGCGCGTCGATCCGGGTGAGCGCCTGATCATCCACTACGACAACGATCTCCGGAACCTGACGATCGAGGACTTCTACGACCCCGCGTTCACGCCGGCGGGCGGGGAGGTCCCGATCTATCCGCCGGCCCTCGAGTCCGCGCCGCTGAACCTGCACACCCACGGGTTGCACGTGAGCCCGGACGGCAACGCCGACAACGTGCTGCTCGACATCCCCGCCGGGATGGGCAACGTGTACGACTACGCGGTGCCGAAGGACATGCCGAACGGCATGTACTGGTACCACAGCCACCGTCACACGATGACCGCGCAGCAGACGTACGCGGGGCTCGCGGGACTGCTGGAGATCGGCAGGCCCGACGGCAACCTTCCCCTGGTGACGCAGAACGACGTTCCCATCCGCGACATGGCGCTGCAGTACAACTTCGTCTTCGACCGTAAAGGCAACGGCCACCAGCTGAACGACCCGAACTGGCCTCAGTTCGTGAGCACGCTGAAGCCCCCGGAGGGATCCCAGCTGGCCGACGGCACGTACTCGCCGAGCCTCGCCCCGGTGAACTTCGCCGACACGACGGAGGGGGCCCAGTACGTCACCAACTGGTATGCCGGTCCGCTGTCCCCGGCGAATCACCGCGGTCAGAACCAGTTCGTGCCGGGCAATCTGCAGAGTTTCCGCAGTGATTCGACGAACGTGCCCGCCGATCCCTCGCTACCCGACAACGAGCGCGACGTGCAGTACACGATCAACGGGCAGTTCCAGCCGGAGTTGAAGCTGAAGCCGGGCCAGACGGAGATCTGGGTGCTGGCCAACATCAGCGACTTCGCGTACATGCCGCTGCGGCTCACCGAGACCGCGACGGGCGAGCATCCCCAGTTCTCGATCGTCGGCCAGGACGGCAACCCCTTCACCCAGGTGCAGCGGCCGGTCGGCGGTGACGGAACCCGGCTCGTCATTCCGCCGGGGTCGCGGTACGCGATCGCCGTGACGATGCCGGACACCGGCGATCTGGTGCTCGACATGCCGCCGCTGGACGGCGCGAAACCCGTCACCAATCCCGGCGTGCTCTACACGAACAACGGCACCGGCAACCCGCCGGCCGAACTGGGCACGGTGACCGTCGACCCGTCGGTCATCAGCTACGCCGACGGCTTCTTCACCTTCCCCACCCAGACTCTCGTGCACGTCACCCCCGACAGCGGCGAAGGCCGGACCACACCGTTCGAGCCCGGCCAGAACCTCGACGCCTATACGTCGTTCGTGGACACGTCGGTGATGACACCCGACGTGAAGCGCACGCTCACGGTGTCGGGCGGGTTCGGCAACGAGAAGGCCAGCAACAGCGACCCGAAGGCGTTCACGTACGAGTTCGACGACAACACGTTCCCGAACATCCCGTTGATCCAGCCGCGCCTCAATTCGGTCGAGGAATGGTCGATCACGAACCTCAACAACGACGAGCATCCGATGCACATCCACGTCAACGACTTCCAGGTGATGGAAATCGTCGATCCGATCGCGGGCACCAGGACCGGGGTGCAGCCGTGGGGTGAGGACAACGTCAACGTGCCCGCGCCCGTCACGGACGCGAACGAGAAT
Source organism: Rhodococcus koreensis (assembly GCF_017068375.1). Taxonomy (NCBI): domain Bacteria; kingdom Bacillati; phylum Actinomycetota; class Actinomycetes; order Mycobacteriales; family Nocardiaceae; genus Rhodococcus; species Rhodococcus koreensis. Next base: position 6,022,377 of record NZ_CP070609.1, on the reverse strand, counting down.
CCGCTGGTGCCCGCATCGGTGACGCTGCGCACCAAATTCACCGAGTACACCGGCACTTTCGTGATCCACTGCCACCGCCTCAACCACGAGGACAACGGGCTGATGGCCACCGTCAACGTGATCCCCGAGGTGTCGACGTACGCGGTGGCGGTGCCGGGTTCGGCGGGCACCCCCGCCACCGTGCAGGTCCACGACGGCAACGGCGACAAGGTGATCGCCGCGGTCACCCCGTTCCCGGCGTTCGAGGGCACCCCGACGGTGGCGATGGCCGACGTCAACGGCGACATGATCCTCGACCTCGTCGCCGGGACCGGTGCGGGCGTGGCACCGGAGGTCGTCGCGTACGACGGCAACGATGTGGGCTCCGGCCCGTTCACCGCCGAGCTGACCAGGTTCGCCCCGTTCGACGCCGGCTTCCGCGGGGGCGTGAACGTCGCGGGTGCGGACATCGACGGAAACGCGCTGGCCGACAACATCATCGTCGGCACCGGGCCCGGCACCGAGACGCAGGTGAAGGTGTTCTCGTCCACCCTGCCCACGGACGAGGGCGCGGCACCCGAGACCTTCTCGACGTTCACCCCCTACCCCGGTTCGCAGTCCGGGGTGACCGTCGCGACGGGCCTGGTCGACACCGCCTCGGGCCGGGCGAGCATCGTCACCGCCCCGGGGCCGGGTGAAGCGCCTCGCGTGAAGACGTTCCGGTACGACCTGTTCGAGCCCACCGCCGCTGCGCAGGCCGACGGCACCGCGGACGAGCACGCCGGCCACACCGGCGGACCGAGGGCGACGTCGGAGTTCCTGGCCTTCGACGAGAACTACCTTGGCGGTGTCTCCCTCTCGACGGGGTGGGTGGCCGGCGCCGAGGGCGGAGCCAAGAGCATCGTCACCGGCATGCTGGGCGGCGACGGCACCGTCCGGGTGTGGTCGAGTGGGTCACGCCTCGACGGTGAGCCGGGCATGTATCTCGAGAGCCCGGACCACCACTCCGGCGACGTCGTGTTCACCCAGATCGCGTCGTTCGCACCGTTCGCCGGCGGCACTCCGGGCACGGGCGTGCGGGTCGCCACGACCAGCACCACCACGGGTGCCGACCTGCTCGTCAGCGGCGCCGGGCCGGGCGGGGCCGAGGTGCGCAAGTTCGGGCTGGGACGCCCCGACCCGCAGGCCACGACGCTGGTACCACTCCCGTTGGGCGCCCTGCCCGCGCTGCCCGCAGCGCCTGGGTCCGTGCCGCTGGGCGGTCGGTAGATCAGGCTTCTCGGCCGGCCCGCTTCTCGGCGGCGTCGGCGATGTCGTCGAGATCCTGCCGGATCATCTTGGTGGTGGCCTTCAGCGCGAAGGAGCCGAACACCTTCATCAGGAATCGCGAAAAGGCACCCATACCGGTTGCTTCCGCCGAGAAGTGAAACGTCAGGGTGGTGCCGTCGCCGGCAGGCGTCAGGGTGAACACCGTCGTGTAGTCGGCGCCGCGGGACGACGCCTTCACCACGGTGCGCTTCTCCGGGTCGATCTCCGTGACCCACATCTCCTCGGACGACGACTTGCCGAACAGCACCCGGGTCTCACGCCACCGCGTGCCGACCTCGTATTTCGTCGAGTCCAGCCGCTCGAGCTTCTCCACCCCGCTCAGAACCGACTCCGCGTTGTCCAGGTCGGTGAGGACATTCCAGACCGCGCTCGCGGGCGCGTCGATCGTTCGGCTCACTCGGATTTCCGAGGCTGACATGTGGCACCCGTTTCTCTCGGTGTCAGGGCAGGGTCCAGAACTGGGTGGTCACCAGATAGAAGACGACGACCCAGAACACCATAGCCCCGGCGACGACGGCGAGCCCTCGACGGTTCGTCCTTGCTTCGGGAACACCCGGGGCCGGCCGCAGCCAGTGCCCCAGTATCCGGTTCACGTAGTACGGCATCGTCACGAAGCTCATGATGAAGCTGGACAGCAGGTTTCCGACGAGCAGGCCGAGCCACAGCGGCATCTTCAGCGGCGACAGCGCGAGGGTGAGGATCACGACGGTCGGATAGAGGCCGACCCACACCGCGATCGAGGTCTTGGTCTCGGACGGCGGCGGCGCCTCGTGGCCGTTCTCGTCGAACGCGAACCAGCTGCCGAACGAGTTGTCGATGGTGCGCAATTCGAAGTCGTGGAACTTCTCCCCCTCCGCGAGCAGCTCCTGACGTGTCGCCGAGGTGAGCCACGTGTCGAGGTCGGCCGCGTTGTCGTAGCGGTACAGCGCGGTCCACTCGTCCTGGACACCTTCGACGGGGCGGAACAGTTCGCTCCCGCGGAATCCGTCGAACCTGCTCTCCTCCAGGCGCAGTCGGTCCTGCCACGCGAGGAAGTCGTCGACGTGTTCGGGGCGGACACGGTGCGTCACGACGACCGTCACGAGCGGATCCGCTTCCCGCACGCCGCCACCGGTGATGACCTGCTGGGTGGCGGGGCCGTCGAAGTACGGCTGCCCCGCGTCCAGCCGCTCCTGCCGGGTGGCGCTGTTGATCCACGCCTGCACGTGGGCGACGGAATCGAAGCGGTAGACCACCACCCAGTCGGGTTGCACGGCGGTGGGTGCGGAGATCTCGGCGCCCAGAAAACCGGGGTAGCGGGACGCGGCCGCGTTCATGTCCCGCTGCCAGGCCTCGAAGGCCTCCTCGGAACCGGCACGCACCTTCTGGCCGATGATGACCGTCGCGGCGTTGCCGGCGACTTTCTCGGTGGGCTTCTCGGTGTCCATCGCCCTCTCCTCACGGCTCAGGTCGTCGGAACCGATCGGTTCTCGCCGATACGGCTGTAGATGCGCTCGGGGGTGAGCGGCAACTCGCGGAAGCGCACGCCCGTCGCGTCTTCCAGCGCGTTGGCCAGTGCAGGCGCCACCGGGTTGATGCAGCACTCCGCCATTCCCTTCGCGCGCATCGGCCCGACGGAGTCCGAAGAATCGACCAGCAGCACTTCGGTCCGGGGGACGTCGGCGAAGGTGGGGATGCGGTAGTTGCGCAGGTTGGGGTTGGTCATCACACCGTTGTCGTCGACGTGGAAGTTCTCGGTCAACACGAATCCGATGCCCTGGGCGACGCCGCCCTCGATCTGGCCGCGCACTTGCACCGGGTTGATGATGACCCCGGCGTCCGTGGCCTGGACGCTGTCGAGGATGCGGATCTCGCCCGTCACCCGATGGACGGCGATGCGGAAACCGTGGGCGTTGGAGACGACGCTGCGCGGCGACCCGTACGCCTTGCGCGCCTCCGTGAACCGGATGCCGCGGGGGCGGGCGGCGTCGAGGAGTTCGGTCAACGGCACGCGTGTGCCGTCGCAGAGCACCCCGTCGTCGTCCATCGAGCAGGACGCGACATCGACCCCGGTGTGCGCGGCGGCGAACGCCAGGATGCGGGTGCGCAGCGCCTCCGACGCCTGCGACACGGCGTTACCCGCGACGAAGAGCCCCGCACTGGCGAATGCCCCCGTGTCGAAACCCGTGCGGTCGGTGTCGGACTGCACGAGACGCACCCGCGACGGCGTGGTGCCGAGCTGGGTGGCCGCGATCTGCACGTGTGCCGTCGACGTCCCCTCACCGAATTCGACGGTGCCGACGGCGAGTTCGTACACGCCGTCCTCGCCGAGCGTCGCCCACGCCTCGGAGATGTGCTCGGTCGGGGGCGCGGTCTCGTGAAGGCCACACGCGGTGCCCACGCCGACGAGCCAATCCTCGCCCAGCACCTGCCCGTTCCCGGTCCGTCCCAATGCGGCGTCCACGAGGTCGATGCACTGCCCGAGCCCGTCCTCCCCGAACACGACGTCGTCGGGCCCGTCCTCGATCGCCACGAGTGAGTCGCCGGGACGGACGATGTTGCGGCGCCGCAACTCGACGGCGTCGATGCCGAGCGCGACCGCCAACTCGGTGATGGCGGACTCGACCGCGAACGCGGGCTGCGTCATGCCGTACCCGCGCAGCGCCCCGCTGGGCACGGTGTTCGTGTAGACGGAGTACGCGTCGAACTTCTTGTTGAGGCACCGGTACGTCGAGATCGCTGCCCCGGCGGCGAACAACGTCTCGCCCCCGTGGTTGCCGTACGCGCCCGTGTTCGACACGTTGCGCACCTGGAACGCCGTGAGCGTGCCGTCGGATCGGGCGCCGAGCTTGACCGTCAGCTTCATCGGGTGCCGCGGCGACGCCGTCGTGAACTCTTCTTCCCGGGTGAACTCGAGGGAGACCGGCCGGCCCGTGTCGAGGGTGGCGAGCGCAACCAGATCCTCCGTGATCACCTCCTGCTTGCCGCCGAACGCGCCACCGACCCGCTCGCAGAACACCCGCAGCTGGTCGGGACGCAGGTCGAACAGGTGAGCCAGCTTGACCTTCGCGATCGACGGCGACTGCGAACTCGTGCGCACGTGCAGGCGGCCGTCCTCCATCCAGGCGATCGACCCGTGCGTCTCGAGATGCGCGTGCTGCACACGCGGCGTGAAGTACGTGCCCTCGTGGATCACGTCGGCCTCGGCGAACCCGGCCTCGATGTCCCCCACCTCACCGTGCAGCTCGAGCAGAATGTTGCGCACGGGGTCCTGGACGAACGGGTCGTCCGAACCGTGCAACTGCGGTGCGCCGTCGGCCATCGCCTCCTCCGGGTCGAACACCGCGGGCAGCACGTCGTACTCGACGACCACTCTGCGGCAGCCCTCCTCCGCGGCGCCGACCGTGTCCGCCACCACCGCGACCACACGCTGTCCGACGAAGCGGACCGTGTCGTCGAGGATGTACGTGTCGTCGGGGTCGACGAGGTGATCGGTGTGGATCGCGGTCGTGTACAGCTTCCGGGGCACGTCCTCCCACGTGTACACGCGGTGCACTCCGGGGACGGCGAGCGCCGCCGCCGTGTCGATCGAGACGATGCGGGCATGGGCGTGCGGGGAATGCAGCACCTTCATGTGCAGCAGGCCCTCGATGTCGGTGTCCATCGTGAATCGGGCGCGGCCCGTGACGACGTCGGTGGCCGCGGGCGCCCCGACGCTGGTGCCGACGGCCCGGCCCGGTTCGGCGACCTCGATCGCGGCGACACCGTTCACCGCGTCCTCGATCGCGCGGTAGCCGGTGCAGCGGCACAGATTGCCCTTCAGTGCGCGGGGCAGGTCGGCTTTCTGCGCGTCGGTGAACGTCGCCGAGGTCATGATCATCCCCGCGGTGCAGAATCCGCACTGGAACCCGGGGGCGTCCCGGAACTGCCGCTGCAACGGATGCAGGTCGTCCGGTGAACCGAGGCCCTCGATGGTGGTCACCTCGCGTCCCTCGGCCCGGAACGCGGGTGTGATGCAACTGTGCACCGGATCGCCGTCGAGCCACACCGTGCACGCTCCGCAATCGCCTGCGTCGCAACCCTTCTTGACGCCGTGATGACCGAGCGAACGCACGAACGTCCGCAGGCACTGTCCGGGATTCGGCTCCTCGTCGAACGTCCTGCCGTTGACGGTGTACGTCATCGCCGACCTCCTGCCGCGAGTTCGGTCCGGATCTCCTCGGCGTAATGCTTCGCGAGGTGACGACGATGGTCGGGGGTGCCGTTGGGGTCGTCGAACCACACGTCCTCGGGCAAAGCGTCGATGCTCTGCTGCAGCGTCTCGGCGCCGGGCACGGCGTCGAACGCGAACCGGATCGGACGCGTGGTGCCCGCCGTGATCGTGAGCAGCAGGTCGTCGGCATCGGGCGACCGGGTGCCGATCATGAACAGTGTCGACCGGCCCAGGTGTGTCAGCGTGAAGCGGCGGTGCGCGTGACGCTTGCGCAGGGCGCCGGCCGGGATGTCGATGCGCCGCAGGATCTCACCCGGCGAGAGAATGTTCTCGTGGTTGCCCGTGACGAAGTCGGCGGCGTCCACGGTGCGCTCGGACCCGTCGGCCGCCCACAGGGTGTACGTCGCCTCGAGTGCGACGGCCATCGTGATCATCGGGCCCGCGGGCAGCGACATGCAGATGTTGCCGCCCACCGTCGCCGAATTCCAGACCTTGAACGACGCCAGGAACGCCTCACAACTCGTTGCGAACAGCGAGCCGGCGAGCCAGTCGCCCGGCGGCGCAAAGGCATACAGTTCACGCACCGTGCACGTCGCCCCGATCTCCAGACCCGCATCGCCCGGCACCAGCGAATCCCAGCCGAGCGCCGTCAGATCGACGAGCCTGCTCAGGCCGGGTTGTGGCTCCGAGAACAACCACGTTCCCCCGGCCAGCCACGCGTCGCCGTCCCGCCACTGCGCACCCGGCCGGTCGGGTGGGCGCCGCACGACATCGGTGATGGTGTTGAGGTCCATATGACTGCTCCACTCGGGGAATGTGTCGTCGTTCTCGTACCCGGCCTGCGTCAACTCACCTGACTCTAGACACCGCGACAGCCGTACCGGCGTTTTTTGCCTTGTTCCACCCGCGCTTGCGACCGTCACCCGTCGTAGCAGACATCTACCGCCCCGGCCCGACCGTTACTCTCAGGTCCATGGCCGCCAAGATCTCCGCCCACGACGTGCTCGAGTTGGTACTGGACGCAGGCAGCTTCGTCTCCTGGGACACCACGCCCGTCGACGCGCGGCCGAACGAGAAGTACCAGGCAGACCTGCAGAAGGCCGCCGAGAAGTCGGGCGTCGACGAATCGGTGATCACCGGCGTCGGCACCGTCCGCGGTCGGCCGGTCGCCGTCATCGCCTGCGAGTTCGCGTTCCTGGCCGGTTCGATCGGCGTGGCCGCCGCCGAGCGGATCGTCTCCGCCATCGAACGCGCCACCCGCGAGGGCCTCCCCCTGCTCGCCTCCCCGACGTCGGGCGGCACTCGCATGCAGGAGGGCACCGTCGCCTTCGTGCAGATGGTGAAGATCGCGGCGGCCGTCGCCACCCACAAGGCCGCCCACCTCCCCTATCTGGTGTATCTGCGGAACCCGACCACCGGCGGCGTGTTCGCGTCCTGGGGTTCCCTCGGGCACATCACGGTGGCCGAACCCGGTGCGCTCGTCGGGTTCCTCGGGCCCCGCGTCTACGAGGCGCTGTACGGCGAGAAGTTCCCCGAAGGCGTGCAGACGTCCGAGAACCTGTACCGCAACGGCGTCATCGACGGCGTCGTCCCCGCCACACGCCTGCGCCGGCTCGTTCATCGGGCGTTGCGGGTGCTGATCGATTCGCCGACGCCGGCCGCCGCCACCGAACCGGTGCCGGACGTCGACATCCCCGACGTTCCCGCCTGGCAGTCGGTGATGCTGTCGCGGCGCGCCGACCGGCCCGGCATCCGCCACCTGCTACGGCACGCGGCCACCGAGCAGGTGCCCCTCAGCGGCACCGGTCAGGGCGAGACCGAGGGGACGGTGCTGTTGTCGCTGGCCCGTTTTCGCGGCGCGCCGTGCGTGCTGCTGGGCCAGGATCGCGCCGGCCAGTCGGCGCTGAACACGATGGGGCCCGCCGCCCTCCGCGAGGCGCGCCGCGGCATGCGGTTGGCCGAGGAGTTGCAGATCCCCCTCGTCCTGGTGATCGACACCCTCGGTGCGGCGCTGTCGCAGGAGGCGGAGGAGCGTGGGCTGGCCCCCGAGATCGCGCGCTGCATCTCCGACCTCGTGACGTTGAAGACTCCGACCGTGTCCGTTCTGCTCGGTCAGGGCACGGGCGGCGGGGCGCTGGCCTTCCTCCCGGCCGACCGTGTGCTCGCCGCGCAGAACGGGTGGCTGGCCCCGCTGCCGCCCGAAGGTGCCAGCGCCATCGTGCACCGCGATACCACCCACGCACCCGAGATGGCCGCCGCCCAGGGCATCCGTTCCCTCGACCTGCTGCGGGACGGCGTCATCGACGCCATCATTCCCGAGCATCCGGACGCCGCTGACGAGGCCGTCGACTTCTCCAAGCGGGTCGGCGAGGCCATCTCCCGGGAACTCCGCGCCCTGACCGGGGTTCCGGAGAGCGAACGCTTCGCGGCCCGGCTCGCCCGCTACCGGAACCTCGGCCTCGGCTAGGACAGTTTGATGGTCGGCTTGTACATGTCCATCCACAGTGCGAGGTCGAGGGTGCGCTCGAGTCCGCGACGCGACACCTGAGTGATCTGCGGGGTGTCGACGGACACCGCCCGCGACAGCCAGTCAGCGCTGACCAGCCCGAACACCGGGTGCGAGGGGTCGCCGAGCAGATCTTTGCCGTGCTGCTGCAACGCCACCGCGTACTTCGGGTCCTGGGTGGACGGGTACGGCGACTTCACCCGGTCGATCACCGACTGCGGCAGCACATCCCTGGTCGCGGCCCGCAGCAACGACTTCTCCTTGCCGTCGAACGTCTTCAGCGACCACGGCGTGTTGTACACGTACTCGACCAGCCGGTGATCGCAGAACGGCACCCGCACCTCGAGTCCGACGGCCATGCTCGCGCGGTCCTTGCGGTCGAGGAGGACCCGGACGAACCGTGTCAGATGCAGGTAGCAGATCTTGCGCATCCGCCATTCGAAGTCGGATTCGCCGTCCAGCCGGTCGATCCCGGATATCGCCGCGTCGTACGAATCCTGCACGTAGTCGTCGATGTGCAGCCCCGCCGTCACGTCCGGGGTGAAGATGTTGCTCTCGTCGCCGAAGTGCTCGGCGAACTGCACGAGCCACGGGAAGGTGTTCGCCTGTTGCGCCTTCGGGTCGAAGAACTGCTTGTAGCCGCCGAACACCTCGTCGGCCGACTCACCGGACAGCGCCACGGTGGAGTGCTGACGGATCGCCTTGAACAGCAGATACAGCGACGCGTCCATGTCGCCGAGGCCCATGGGAATGTCGCGTGCCCGGATGACCTTCGCGCGCACCGCGGGATCGGCGAGGTCGTCGGAGTCCAGGACGATGTCCTGGTGCGCGGTCCCGGACCTGCGGGCCACGTCGTGCACGTACGGAGTGTCCGGGGTGCCCCGCAGTTCGTCTGCGACGAAATGTTCGGTCTGCCCGACGAAGTCGACGGCGAACGTGCGGACCGTCTCCCCCACCTCGGCGAGTTGCCCGGCGGCGATGCCCGTCATCGCCGAGGAGTCGAGACCACCGGACAGCAGAGTGCAGCGAGGCACGTCGGCGACCAGTTGCCTGCGCACGATGTCGTCGAGAAGTTCGCGGACGTGCGCGACGGACGTGTCCCGATCGTCCGTGTGCGGGCGGGTCTGCAGGGTCCAGTACCGGTGCGTCCGCAGTCCGGCACGCGAGACGGTGACCGCCGTGCCGGGCTCCACCTCACGCATGCCCTCCCACACGGCGTGGCACGGCGTCTTCACGAACGCGAACAGCTCACGGATCCCGTCCATTGTGACGGTCGACTCGGCGATCGGATTGGCAAGGATCGCTTTGGGTTCCGAACCGAACAGCACACCGTCGGGGGTCTCGTAGTAGTAGAACGGCTTGATACCCATGCGGTCGCGGATCATCACCAGGGTATCGGTCCGCGAATCCCACACGGCGAACGCGTACATGCCGTTGAGCCGCTCCGCGACGGCCTCTCCCCACTCCAGATATCCGTGGAGCACCACCTCGGTGTCGGAGTCCGTGGCGAACCGGTGACCGCGCCCGTACAGTTCCTCGCGCAGTTCACCGAAGTTGTACACCTCCCCGGAGTAGACCATCGCCACGGTCCCGCCGGGGGTGTCCACACTCATCGGCTGATGACCGCCCGGCAGGTCGATGATCGCGAGCCGTCGATGCCCGAGCGCCGCATGTTCGGCGACCCACGTACCGCGATCGTCCGGCCCCCGGCAGTTCATCGTCTCGGCCATGGCATCCACGGTGGACTGTTCGACGCGTAGATCACGGTCGAACGAGATCCATCCGGTGATTCCGCACATTTGTTCCTCCGGCTGTCGCTGGCGCTCTTCCTTCGGCGCATGGTCAGTTGCGAGGCGGCGAACCGAGTCCGAACCGTAGCAATCGCATTGACAGTTTTTTACTCTTGCTAACCACCTATAGTCCACGGTAACCCTTTTCGGCGCACAGGCGGTGAGCCCGCAATCACCGCCGGTCAGAACGGTGCGGGCTCGTCGGTCGCGTGCCATCGGCGGCGCTCGGCCCGGATCCGTGCGGCATCGTTCTGCGCACGGGTGCGACGGCGGGTGGCGGGGTCAACGATGCGATCACGCCCGCGTGCGCCCAGGATTCCGGCGGACCTCGGACGGTATCGGTGACCGGTGGGCGCGACCAACTCGATCCCGCCGTCGGCGTTCACCTGCCAGTGACCGGAATGTTTGAGCCGGTGATGATTTCGGCAGTAGGCGGTGAGGTTCCCCGCCGCCGTCAGCCCTCCGGCGGCGGGATCGGAATGGTCGAACGGCCGATGATGATCGAGGTCCGTGTTCCAGGCGGCCACATCGCAGTGCAGCCATTCGCATCCGCCGGCCAGCACCCGCATCCACGTGTCGAGCACGGTGCCGGGACGGTACGTGGTCGGGGTTTCAGAGTTCGGAACCCGCACCGGTTCGACGTCCGCGTCGGCGGCGATGTCGCGTGCGTGCGCCGCGTCGACGACATGAAAGGGGTCCATACACTGACGAGCCCGCGGGACATGATCCTCTGCGGCGGCACGGAAGGCGGGAGAGCCGTCCATCGACACCACCTGCACCTTGTCGCGCTCCTTCGCCGACTGTTGCTCGAAGAACTCCGAAAACGAGTCTCGGCCTCGGCCCTCGGTGATGTAGACGACCTTGCCGGTGTCGTGATCGCCGACGATGGTGAGGTACTTGTGCGGATGCCGGTAGCAGATTTCGTCGACTCCGATTCGATACAAATTCTCGAGCCTGCGCGAGTCGATCAACGCATCGACTGCCCGCGTGACGATGGAGGTGACCGTCCGCCATGCACAGCGCATCAAGGTCGACACCGAGGTCCGATCGGTGCGGGTGACCAACCACAGCACCATGTCCTCGAAGTCGCGTGTATGCCGTGCTGTCGGGCGCGCCCACGGAAATGTCCTCGGTCCGGACGCCGCAGGTCGGGCACTCGATCCGTCGGATCGGATACTTCAACCACACCTTGTGGCGGCCGAAGTCGAGATGGCGCCAGCGCCGCGGCGCGTGGTCGTAGGCAGCGGCGCTCGTGTAGCCGCATGGGCACTTCACACGGCGTGCTGCGAGCCTGACGGTGACCTCGACGGAGTCGTCTGTGATCGACACATCCGACACCGATGCACCGGGGATTTGAAGCAGACGGTTAAATGCAGTACTGACGCGCACGTGCAGCGGTCCTCCGGGTTGAGGTTGGTGTAGGAACCCCGAAATCTAGAGACCCAACACGTGCGCGTCCCTCATTTCACCGGCAACTCGCCGAACACTGCGTCCAACAACCCACCCTGAACAGTAGAAATGACGCCCACACAAACCTCAGGAGCGCCACATGTGTTCTACACTAGCGAAAACCCTTGCGCTCCAAAATACCCCGACGGAACCCGCCCCTAGCCACTCCCTGCCACGATGACGGGGACGGTGGCGGCGACGATGATGGCGGCATTGAGGGCGTCGACGGATGCGCGCACGGCCTTGCCTGCCCAGTCGCCTTCGGCGATGTCCTTCGCCCGCTTCTTCACAGCGCGACGGTCGGCGTCCGGGAACAGCTTCGGGGCGGCGTCGACGGCGGAGAGGAGCGAGACCAGAGCGGCGGTGCGCGGAGTGGGCGTGACCCCGTCGAGGAGCGCGGCGCTCAGTTCGTTCCGCACCGCACGTTCGTGGCTGCCGTCGACCTCGGGCCACCGCGTGGCGGGGAAGATGCCGAGCACCTTGCTCTTCTCCTCGCGGACCCATCCCGCGGCGACGATGCGCCCGGCGAGTTCTTCGCGCAGATTCTTGGTGAGCTTCTCGATCGCTGCTTCCGGTTTCAGCGGCTTCGACCTACCGATGAGATCGACTGCCCGCGCGAGCAGCGGATCCTGCGGCCACGCGCCGACCCGGACGACGAGGCGACCCTTCTTCACGTCCTCACCGGGTTCGGCGGGCGTGACGACGTCGCCGAGGGCCAGTTCCAGGAGAACGGCGCCTGCGAGGACGCGCGGCAACCTCGTCCCGTCGACGACGGGCTTGCCCGAAGCGTCGTCGAGCAGCAGCAACAGCAGGTCTTCGGCGAGCAGCGTCATGCTTCCACGATAGGGGGACGGCGACGCGAAGTCCGGTGTCCGTTCAGCCGCCCCGGGGAATGTTTGCCGGTTACCGTGAAGGGGGAATGTTTCCGGGTATCAGCGGACGGTTGTCGGGCACCGCAGTCAAGCACGAGGAGCGGCTATGAGCGCGATCGGACACTGTCGGGCACTCCTGGCGGTCGCCGTCATTGCCTCGTCTGCCATGTTCGGTCAGATGGCGACGGCGTCTGCGGACGTGTGGCGGGCCCTTCCCGCCGACAAGCCGGCCTCGGCGGACGGTTCGGTCCTCGACCACATCGAGGAGATCGACGACCGCCAGCTGAACATGTTCGTCTACTCGGCGGCGATGGAGAAGGTGATCCTCCTCGAGGTCATCCGCCCCGCCGACACGAGCGTTCCCCGGCCGACCCTGTACCTGCTCAACGGTGCCGGTGGCGGCGAGGATTCGGCGACGTGGCAGGCGCGGACGGACGTGGTCAGCTTCTTCGCCGACAAGAACGTCAACGTCGTCACTCCCGTCGGCGGGGCGTACAGCTACTACACCGACTGGGAGAAGCCCGATCCCGTCCTCGGCGTGAACAAGTGGACGACTTTTCTCACCGAGGAACTTCCCCCGATCGTCGACGCCGCACTCGGAGCGAACGGCGAGAATGCCATCGCGGGTCTGTCGATGTCGGGCACATCCGTCCTGAGCCTGGCCGAGGCCGCCCCCTCGCTGTATCGCGCCGTCGGCGCGTTCAGCGGGTGCGCCCAGACGAGCACCAAACCGGGCCGGGACTACGTCACCTTCGTCGTCAGCTTCCGCGGCGGAGACGTCGAGAACATGTGGGGACCGCCCGACGACCCCGCCTGGGTGGCCAACGACCCCGTCGTCAACGCCGAGAAGCTGCGCGGCATCGACTTGTACATCAGCAATGCCACCGGGCTGCCCGGCATCCACGAGAACCTCAACGGCCCGGACATCAACGGAGATGTGGGTGTCCTCGCCAATCAGGTGATCATCGGCGGCATCATCGAGGCGGGTACCAACGAGTGCACCCATCAGCTGGCCGACAGGCTGAACGCGCTGGGAATCCCGGCCACGTACGACTTCCGGCCCACCGGCACCCACTCGTGGGGCTACTGGCAGGACGACCTGCACAACTCCTGGCCGATGATCGCCGGTTCCCTCGGCGTCTGACCGGGCGCACCCGACGTCGCATAGGGTGTTTCGGGTCACAGGACGACGAGAGGACGTGCATCGATGAGTTCCCCGGGAACTGCGCCTTCGAGCGACAACCATGGCCAGAGCTACGCCGAGGTCTACCACCGGAGCGCCGACAGTCCCGAGGAGTTCTGGCTGGCCGCCGCCGGTGCCGTGGAGTGGGAGCAGCCGCCGACGCGGGCGCTCGACGACTCGGCCGCCCCGATGTACCGGTGGTTCCCGGATGCGTCGCTGAATACCTGCTTCAACGCCCTGGACCGGCACGTGCGCGACGGCGACGGGGACCGGGCTGCGTTGATCTACGACTCGGCGATGGTCCCCGACGCGTCCCGCACCTACACCTACGCAGAACTTCTCGACGAGGTGTCCCGGTTTGCCGGCGTCCTGAAGGACCAGGGCGTGGTGGCCGGGGACCGGGTGATCGTCTACATGCCGATGATCCCCGAAGCGGCGATCGCGATGCTGGCCTGCGCCCGCATCGGCGCCGTGCACTCGGTGGTGTTCGGGGGTTTCGCCGCGAAGGAACTCGCGACCCGCATCGACGACGCCGGACCGGTGGTCCTGGTGACGGCGTCGGGCGGCCTCGAACCGGGGCGCACCGTCGAATACCTCCCGATGGTGGCGAAGGCGCTGGAGTTGTCCGCCGCCCCTCCGCACACGGTGATCGTCAAGGACCGCGAGCAGGTCCCCGGTTCGGCCGCCGACTATCAGGGCGGCGAGACGGCGTGGTTCGACTGGGACGCACTGGTAGCGGATGCCGCACCCGCGGAGCCGGTTCCGGTGGCCGCGACGGACCCGCTGTACATCCTGTACACGTCCGGCACCACCGGGAAGCCGAAGGGCGTGATCCGCGACAACGGCGGGCACGCGGTCGCGCTGACGTGGTCGATGCGCAACATCTACGACATCGGCCCGGGTGACGTGTGGTGGACCGCGTCCGACGTCGGCTGGGTGGTCGGCCACTCGTACATCGTCTACGGGCCGCTCCTCGCCGGTGCCACGTCCGTGCTCTACGAGGGCAAGCCGGTCGGGACCCCGGACGCGGGGGCGTTCTGGCGGGTGATCTCCGATCACGGGGTGTCGGCCCTGTTCACGGCACCGACCGCGATCCGCGCGGTGCGCAAGGCCGATCCCGACGCGAAGGAGATCGAGAAGTACGACATCTCCTCACTGAAGACGCTGTTCGCGGCGGGCGAGCGCCTCGACCCCGACACGTACGCGTGGGCGACCCGCGTCCTGGGCCGTCCCGTCGTCGACCACTGGTGGCAGACCGAGACGGGCTGGGCGATCTGTTCCAACCTGCGCGGGCTCGAACCGATGCCGCTGAAGGCCGGATCCCCCACCGTCCCGGTTCCCGGGTACCGGGTGCAGGTCGTCGACCGCGAGGGGAACGTGGTTCCGGCCGGGGCCGAGGGCAACATCGTGATCGGCCTGCCCCTGCCTCCGGGGACCCTGGCCGGGTTGTGGCGCGACCCGGAGCGGTACGTGAAGTCGTATCTCGCCACGTTCGAGGGCTACTACCTCACCGGCGACTCCGGGTACATCGACGAGGACGGGTACGTGTTCGTCCTCGGGCGTAGCGACGACGTCATCAATGTTGCCGGACATCGCCTTTCGACCGGAAGCATGGAGGCCGTGGTCGCGGGACACTCCGCGGTGGCCGAGTGCGCGGTGGTCGGGATCCGCGACGAACTCAAGGGCCAGCGGCCCAGCGGCTACGTGGTGCTCAAAGCCGGCGTCGACATCGACCCCGAGACACTCCGCACCGAACTGGTCGCAATGGTGCGTGAACAGATCGGGGCCGTCGCCACGTTCCGCGACGTGACGGTCGTGCAGGCGCTGCCCAAGACCCGCTCCGGCAAGATCCTGCGCAAGACGATGCGGCAGATCGCCGACCACGAGGAGTACACGGTGCCCTCCACCATCGAGGACGTCGCCGTCCTCGACGCGCTGAAGAAGCAGTTGGGCGGCTGACCACTCAGACCCGGACGGCCGCGTCGAGTGCCTGATCCACCAGCACCTCGACGCGGTCCGTTTCGAGTGGGTCGAGGTCGAACAGGATGCGGTAGATGATCGGCGCCACCACGTGGTCGATCACGTGCTCGACCGCGCCCTGGACACCCGAGGCGACCGGCTCCCCGCGTCCGACGATCGTCTCGATCTGGGTGCGGCAGAACGTCGCGCACTGGAGCGGATTGGTCTCGCCGCTCATCACGACGTCGCGCAGCGCCGCCCGCCCCACCGGCGAGGACATCTCCTCGAGGTACTCCTGCGCCCAGGCGACGAGGTCGCCTCGCACACTGCCGGTTTCGCGCGGAGGCGCATCGGGACGCAGTCGCTCGATCGCGACGTCCGCGAACACCTCGGTGATGTCACCCCAACGCCGGTAGATGGTCGACGGAGTGATCCCGGCGTCGGCGGCGATCATCGGGACCGTGATGTCTGCTCGGTCGCGCTCGTCGAGGAGCTTGCGGGTGGACGCGTGCACCGCCTGCTGGATGCGGGCGCTGCGCCCGCCGGGGCGTGGACCTGGAGCCGGACTCATGACCCCATGCTAACGCAAAGATGTTGCATTAAGAATGGCTGCGGCGTAGCGTCCGTTAACGCAAACCTTTTGCTTTAACGTTCTCCGGGAGTAGCCCATGCCGACCCTTGCACCCGAAGCACCACCGACCTCTCGGCCCGCGCTGCGCCGCCGCGCCGCATTCACGCTCGTCGCGGTCGTGATCGCCACCCTGCTCGGCGCGTCCGCCGCCCCGACACCGCTGTACGAGCTGTACCAGTCGAACTGGGGCTTCTCCTCGCTGCAGTCGACGCTCGTCTTCGGCATCTACGCGCTGAGCCTGCTGCTCGCACTGCTCACCGTGGGGTCCCTGTCGGACTACGTCGGCCGGCGCCCCGTGCTGATCACGGCGCTCGCGTTCGAGGCCGTCTCGATGATCATGTTCGCGACCGCCGAAGGCATCGGACTGCTGCTGCTCGCCCGGGTGGTGCAGGGATTCGCGACCGGCGCCGCGATCAGCGCCCTCGGCTCCACCCTCCTCGACCTCGAACGCACACCGGGACGCGGCGCCACCGTCAACAGCATCGCGCCCACCGCCGGTCTCGCGCTGGGCGCCATCGGATCGAGCCTCATCAGCGAGCACCTTCCCCGGCCAACCAGCACCGTGTTCCTGGTGCTCCTCGCGCTGTTCGTCGCCGAGATCCTCGGCATCTGGGCCGCACCCGAGACGGCGGTCCGGCAGAAGGGTGCGCTGGCGTCGATGCGGCCGGCGCTCGCGGTCCCGGCCACCGCACGGAGAATGCTCGTCGCCACGGGCCCCTGTCTGATCGCCGTGTGGGCACTCGGCGGATTCTACCTGTCGCTCGGACCGTCACTCGCCCGCAACGCGCTCGACGTGCACACGTCGCTGATCGGCGCAGTCATGGTCGCGACGCTCACCGGGACCGGCGCACTCGCGGTGTTCCTGCTGCGCAACGTCGCGGCACGGCGCATCCTCGCAGTCGGAGCGTCGGCCCTCGTCGCCGGCGTCGCCGTCACCCTGGTCGGCGCCGAAACATCCTCGGCACCCTTGATTCTCGCGGGAACCGCGGTGGCGGGCATCGGGTTCGGCGCGGGCTTCCAGGGCACCATCCGCACCGTCATGCCGCTCGCCGAACCGCACGAGCGGGCGGGTCTGCTGTCGAGCATCTACGTGATCGCCTACCTCGCCAACAGCGTTCCGGCGCTGGTCGCCGGATACCTCGTCGGGCAGGTCGGACTCGTCGACACCACCCGCATCTACGGCGGACTCGTCATCGTCCTCGCCGCGGCGGCCCTCCTGCGCAAAGCGCCCGTGAGTACTTCTTAACCGCCCGCGGTTAACAAGTACTCACGGGGTCTTGATCTCGCCGTACCGGGCCAGGGCCTCCTGCCGTTCGTGGGCGTGGTCGACGATCGGCGGCGGATAGTCCTCGGGGCGGCCGTCTTTCAGGGCGTGGACGGCCTTCCCGGAGATGCCGCGCAGTTCGGGCACCCACCGCCGCACGTATTCGCCGTCGGGGTCGAACTTCTCACCCTGGGTCGTCGGGTTGAACACCCGGAAGTACGGCGACGCGTCCGTCCCCGACCCCGCCGTCCACTGCCAGCCGTGCTGGTTGTTCGCCAGATCGCCGTCGACGAGCTGGTTCATGAAGAAGCGGGCGCCCCGCCACCACGGCAGGTGCAGATCCTTGACGAAGAACGACGCGACGATCATCCGCACCCGGTTGTGCATCCAGCCTTCGGCTTTCAGCTGACGCATCCCGGCATCGACGATCGGGAATCCCGTCCGGCCCTCGCACCACGCCGTGTACGCCTCCTCGGCGTCGGGCCCGCTGTCGTAGCGGATGTGGTCGAAGCGGCGGTCGTAGTTTCCCCGTGCGCTGTCGGGGCGCTGGAAGAGGATGTCGGCGTAGAAGTCCCGCCACGCGAGCTGCCGCCGGTATTGCTCGGCACTCTTGCTGCGGCGGCGGGCGAGATCGCGGAGCATCGTCCGCGGATGAATGTTGCCGTACTTCAGGTACACCGACATCCGGCTGGTCGCGTCGAGCCCGGGACGATCCCGCGCGTCCTCGTACCCGGCGAGGTCGTCCTCGCAGAACTCCGCCCACCGTTCCAGAGCCGCCGCCTCACCGGCGGCGTACCCGTCGGATTCGGGTTCGGGGATCGTCACCCGCCGCGTCTTCACGTCGTCCGGGTCCATCCACTCCACCGTCGCGGGCCCGGTGTCGATCGGCGCGCGCCACCCGTGCTCGAGCCACTGCCGGAAGTACGGGGTGAACACACGGTACGATTCCCCGTCCGCCTTGGTCACCCGGCCGGGCGCCACGGCGTACGGCGAACCGGTGGCCACCAGATCGACGTGCTCGGCGACGGCGGCATCCCGCTCGCGACCGTAGGGTCCGTAGTCGGCGCTGACATGCACTTCTCCGGCCGCGACCTTCTTCGCCACCCGCGGAACCACGTCGACGGGATCGCCTTTCACCACCAGCAGCCGGCCGTCGAGCCGGTCGTCCAGTGCGGCGAGGCTGCGGAACAGGAAGTCCCGGCGGGCGCCGCCCGACGTGGTCAGCAACCGGTCGTCGAGAACGAACAGGCCGAGCGCACGCGCCCCCGACTCGGCGACCGTGTGGAGCGTCGGCAGGTCACCGAGCCGGAGGTCGCGGCGGAACCAGACGAGTGCGGTGTCCATGTCTGCCACGGTAACGAAATGCGGGCCGCTCAGTTGGTGGAGCGAGCCGAAGACAGCACCGACAGGTACGGGGCGTCGATGTCGTAGTGCGTGAACGCCGACAACGCCGCGCGGGCGAACGTCCGCTGCACCGCCCACTGCCTGCCGGGCTTGGTTCGCGCGGTGATCCGCAGCGTGACCGATTCCGCGGTCACCGAGTTCACGCCCAGCAGTTCCGGGGGTTCGAGCACGTCCGCCGCGATCGCGTCGCCCTTGGCCGCCTCGGTGACGGCCTCCAGCGCCACCTCGCACGCCCGTTGCACGTTGGCGGCGTGCGCGATCGGCAGATCGACCACCGCGACCGCGTACCCCTGACTCATGTTGCCGACCCGCACGATCTCACCGTTGCGGCAGTACCAGAGGGTGCCGTTGACGTCGCGGATCGTGGTGACCCGCAGACCCACCGTCTCGACCGTTCCCACGGCCTCGCCGAGGTCGACGACGTCGCCGACCCCGTACTGATCCTCGAGCAGCATGAAGATGCCCGACAGGAAGTCCCGGACGAGGTTCTGCGCACCGAAACCGAGTGCGACACCGATCACACCGGCGGACGCGATGAACGGCGCGACGTTGACGCCGAGGACGGCGAGCACCTGGAGCACCACCCAGATGAGCACCACGATCGACACAGTCGATTTGAGCACCGACCCGATGGTCCGGGCGCGTTGCGCGCGACGCTCGTTGACCATGGCTTCCTTGACACCGCGCGGGGCGCGTTCCCGCAGGGGACGGAGCATGGCCGGTTTGTCCGAGGGCTCCCGGGGACGCGTCATCCGGTCGATCATCCGGTGCAACGCGAATCGCAGTACGAGCGCCAGGACGACGTAGGTCGCGATCTCGGCCGGCCGGTGAATCAGCCAGTCACGGTTGGTTTCGGTCAGTTCGAAGGCCTGCAGCGAAGGAAACATCCTCAACGAGTGTACGGACGAGACACGCTCTCACAACTGCCATCCGCACGCTCTGTGGTCGCGCCCACGGCACAATGCAGGGGTGACCGTCACAGACTCAGCCAGTGTCCTCGTGGTCGACGACGACGAGGACGTGCGGACGTCCCTCGAACGCGGCCTGCGCCTGTCCGGATTCACCGTCCTCACCGCCGTCGACGGCGCCGACGCACTGCGGGTGGTCAGCGAGCAGCGCCCGGACGCGATGGTCCTCGACATGAACATGCCGGTCATCGACGGCACCGGCGTGGTGACCGCGCTGCGCGCGATGAGCAACGACATCCCGATCTGTGTGCTCAGCGCCCGCGACACCGTCGACGACCGCATCTCCGGTCTGGAGTCGGGCGCCGACGACTACCTGGTCAAGCCGTTCGTCCTCGCCGAACTGATCGCGCGGATCCGGGCGATGCTGCGCCGGCACGGAACGACCACCGCCGCGCCCACCGACTCGCCCGCGACCCCGCCGATCCGGATCGGTGCGCTCGAGATCCGCATGTCCGCACGCCGGGTCTTCATGGCGGGCGAGGAGGTGACGCTGACCAAGCGGGAATTCGAACTGCTCGAGATTCTCGCCCGCAACGTCGGCATCGTGCTGAGCCGCGAGCGGCTCCTCGAACTGGTGTGGGGGTACGACTTCGTCGCCGACACCAACGTGGTCGACGTCTTCGTCGGCTACCTGCGGCGCAAGTTCGAGGTCGGTGGTCAGCCGCGCCTCCTGCACACGGTCCGCGGAGTGGGGTTCGTGCTGCGGGAACCGTCGTGAAACGGTCGTTCTCCCTCCGGACCCGTGTGGCCGCCGCGACGGCGCTCGGCGCGACGATCATCGTCGTCGCGCTCGGCATCCTGGTGTCGCTGGCGATCAACCGGAACAACCTGTCGCAGCTCGACCGGCGGCTGGAGACGGCGTCGGATGTCCTCGTGCCCAACGCCGCCACCGCCGGGCTGTTCCTCGGGGCGCTCGGCGACAAGGGCGCGTTCGCGATCACGATCCGTTCGGCCGACGGCAACACCGTGCTGGTCAGCACCCCCACCCAGCTGCCCGAACTCGATCCGGGCACACAGACCGTCGAGGTCGGTGACACGCAGTACCGGGCGTACACCGCCACCGTGCCGCTCCTCGGCACCCGGATCTCCCTGGCCGTGCCGTACGCCGAAGCGCAGGACGTGACGTCCGAGCAGCAACGGCAGGTGGCCCTCGTGGGGGTCCTCGCCGTCGCCGCCGCCAGCGGCCTCGGGTGGCTGTTCGGCGGTCGTGCGGTGCGACCCCTGGTCGACCTGACCGGCCGCATCGTGCGCCGCGAACCGAAACTGACACCCACGTCCTCGGGGGTGCGGGAGGCCGACGAACTGGCGTCCGCCGCCGAGTCGATGCTGCGCGACGTCGCCGAGGCGCAGGCCGCGACCACCGCCGCACTCGCCACCGCCCGCGATTTCGCCGCCGTGTCGGCGCACGAACTGCGCACGCCGCTCACCGCTATGCGCACCGACCTCGAGGTCCTCGCCACCCACGACCTGACTCAGCCGCAGAGGGACGAGATCCTTCACGACCTCGCCCGGGCGCAGGGGCGGGTGGAGTCGACGCTGTCCGACCTCGAGCGCCTCGCCCGGGGCGAGCTGTCCACCGACAAGGACTTCGTGGATTGCGACCTCGTCGACATCAGCGACCTCGCCGCGGAGGAGGCGATGCGTCACAACCCCGGCCTGCAGGTGACCGTCTACGCGGCCCCGGTGACGGTCCGCGGCATGCCCGGCGGACTGCGCCTCACCCTGGACAACGCCATCAAGAACGCGGTACGGCACGGCGGCGCCACCGCGGTGACGATCACACTGAGAGCGGCCGACGGCATCACCACCGTCGTCGTCGACGACAACGGTTCCGGGGTGCCCGAGGCCGAGCGGACCGCCGTGTTCGAACGGTTCCACCGCGGTTCCAACGCGACGAAGAGCGGATCGGGCCTGGGCCTCGCGCTCGTCGCCCAGCAGGCCGCATTGCACAACGGCAGCGCACGTTTCGAGGTCAGCCCGCTCGGCGGCGCACGGCTCGTCGTGGAATTGCACACCGACACGACCCGGAAAGCGGAAAGCCCCGCTTCACCGTGAGGTGATGCGGGGCCTTCGGACCGTGGAGACTATTCCTTCACGTCCAGCAGGTCGATCATGAACACCAGCGTCTTGCCGGACAGCTGGTGTCCGGCGCCGGCGGGACCGTAGGCGAGCTCCGGCGGGATGGTGAGCTGACGACGTCCGCCCACCTTCATGCCGGGGATGCCGTCCTGCCAGCCCTTGATGAGGCCACGCAGCGGGAACTGGATGGACTCGCCGCGGCTCCAGGAGGAGTCGAACTCCTCGCCGGACTCGAACTCGACGCCGACGTAGTGCACCTCGACGGTGCCACCGGGGACGGCCTCGGCGCCCTCTCCGACGACCACGTCCTTGACGACCAGGTCGGTCGGGGCGGGTCCCTCTTGGAACTCGATCTCGGGCTTGGTCATGTGTCCTCCTCGATGAGGGCTCTATGGTTCGGCACAGGTGTTCGCGATCAGCGACCTGTGACGTCCTTGTAGTCACGCTCGGTGTAGCCGGTGTAGATCTGGCGCGGACGGCCGATCTTCGTAGCGGGATCTTCGTGCATCTCGCGCCAGTGTGCAATCCACCCGGGCAAGCGGCCCATGGCGAAGAGAACGGTGAACATGCGCGTGGGGAAGCCCATGGCGCGGTAGATCAGACCCGTGTAGAAGTCGACGTTCGGGTACAGCTTGCGCTCGACGAAGTAGTCGTCGGTCAGCGCCGCCTCTTCGAGGGCCATCGCGATCTCGAGCAGTTCGTCGTCGCCGCCGAGCTTGTCGAGGATGGTGTGTGCCGTCTGCTTGACGATCGCGGCGCGCGGGTCGTAGTTGCGGTAGACGCGGTGCCCGAAGCCCATGAGCTTCACGCCGTCTTCCTTGTTCTTGACCTTGCGGACGAAGTCGCCTGCGTTGCTGCCGCTGGCCTTGATCTCGTCGAGCATCTCCAGCACCGCCTGGTTGGCGCCGCCGTGCAGCGGGCCCCAGAGTGCGTTGATGCCACCGGAAATCGAGGTGAACAGGTTGGCGTCGGAGGAGCCGACCAGGCGGACCGTCGACGTGGAGCAGTTCTGCTCGTGGTCGGCGTGCAGGATCAGCAGCATGTCGAGTGCCTTGGCGATCTCGGGATCGATCTCGTAGGGCTCCGCGGGGAAGCCGAACGTCATCCGGAGGAAGTTCTCGACGAGGTTCAGGGAGTTGTCCGGGTACAGGAACGGCTGCCCGACGGACTTCTTGTACGCGTAGGCGGCGATGGTCGGCAGCTTCGCGAGAAGACGGATGGTCGACAGTTCGACCTGTTCCGGGTCGGCCGGGTCCAGGGAGTCCTGGTAGTACGCGGACAGCGCGTTGACGGCGCTGGACAGCACCGGCATCGGGTGCGCGTTCCGGGGGAACCCGTCGAAGAACCTCTTCAGGTCCTCGTGCAGCAGCGTGTGGCGCCGGATCCGGTCGGTGAACGACTCCAGCTGCGCCGGAGTGGGCAGCTCACCGTAGATCAGCAGGTAGCTGACCTCGATGAAAGTCGACTTCTCGGCCAGCTGTTCGATCGGGTATCCGCGGTAACGGAGGATCCCCTTCTCACCGTCGATATAGGTGATCGCGGAGCTGGTGGAGGCGGTATTGACGAAACCCGGGTCCAGGGTGGTGTACCCGGTGCTGGCGAGCAGCTTGCCCAGTTCGATACCGTCATTGCCCTCGGTTGCCCTGGCAATGGACATCGTGTGCTCACCACCAGGGTAGGTAAGCGTGGGCTTTGTGTCATTGTCAGGCACGAAGCATCCCTCTCAAGCTCAAACCAATGAGTAACAACTTCATTCAGGTAGAAACTAGCCCCACTCTGGCCTGCCTGCCGAAGGCGGGTCCGCTCAGGGGCCGTGACGCGGCCTCCCCGCGGGATGCGTGGCGACCTCGGGGAAGGGTCGGCGAACGGGTTGGTCGAGTGTCCGATTTGCCCGCACGGCGCGGGAGCGGAATCCGTGAGGGCCAGTTGCCCGGGACTGGACTGGCCTCGTTACCTGCGCCGATGCCGAGGACGGCGAAGAACGCACGCCGTGGCACCCGGTGCAGTGAGGGAAGTACAGAGGCTGGCACAAAGACCGTCGGCCGCGACGGAAGAACCCCCGCCGGACGTATCGGCCGGACCGCGACCGGTGTTACACCGTCTCACCAAGTGGGCACCCGGCGGTCGAAAATCGAACCGCTACGACCCCCGCGCCGACATGCCCCACACACCGGTCCACTGCTGTCCCGGAGCGAGCACCAATTGATCGATTCCGGAGTTGAACGCATCCGGCGGGCACGTCATCGGTTCCAGGGCCAGCGCCCGGCCGCGGCCCGGGTACGACTTGCCCGCGTCGGGATCCGCGACGAACGCCTGCAGCCAGCCGAACTCCCGGGCCGCCCACAGGACCGTTCCGGTGCCGTCCGGTGCGCGCAATTCGTGCCGCGACCTGCCGTCCACGTCCACATCCAGTGCGCTGAACGGGGTGTCGAGGGCCACACCCGCCAGCGTCCGGGGGCTGGTGAAGTCGTAGTCGGTGCCCGCGACGGCCTGCGAACCGCCGCTGGGCAGCATCCGCTCGTCGAGCGGCAGCCGGGTGCCTGCCGACAGGCGCAGCGTGCACTCGTCGAGGGGAAAGTCGCCGGCGCGGACGTAAGAGTGGAAACCCATCCCGAACGGCGCCGGGATGGCCCCCGTGTTGGTGGCGGTGTGCGTCACGGTCAGACCGTCGTCGCCCAGGACGTAGTCGACGGTGAGCCGCAGCGGGTACGGCCACCCCTTGTGGAGGCCGACGTCGATCGACAACTCGATGCGGTCGTCGGCGTGATTGACGACACGCCAGTCCCGGCGACGGACGAATCCGTGGCTCGCGTTGGCGAACCCCGGCTCCGTGATCTCGAGCTGATGGTCGATGCCGTCGAAGGCGAACCGGCCGTCGCGGATCCGGTTGGGCCACGGCGCGAGGATCAGCCCGGCCGACAGCGGGGGCCGGGTGCCGAGGTCCCACGTCTCGGTGAGCGCCGTCGGCCCGTCCGGACCGTCCCGTTCGAGTAGCCGGAGTCCGGCACCGGTGGCCGCGATACCGGCCCGGTAGCCGCCGCCCCGGATCTCGAATCCAGCCGCGGCAGGCCTGTCCGTCTTCGACGACTGTGATTCACCCATGCATTTCAGTGTGCACGAGATCTACACGAGATATGTGATGGCGCACGGGAACCTAACGCGTGACCTTGTACCGCATCAGCGCCGGGAACGCGAGCGCGGCGATCACCACGCCGATGACGACGAGGACGCCGCCACCGGCCGCGGCGACGCTCGTTCCGACCGCCGCGGCCGCTGCGCCGTGCAGGACGTCGCCGATCCGCGGACCCCCGGCGACGACGACGATGAAGACGCCCTGGAGTCGTCCGCGCATCTCGTCCGTGGCGACCTGCTGGAGCATGGTGCTGCGGAACGCCGCGGAGACCATGTCGACGGCGCCGCCGAACGCGAGGAACGCCAGAGCGATCCACAACAGGGCGGGACTGCCGCCGGGTGAGGCGAGTCCCACGACGACGCCGAAGCCCACCATCGCCAGACCCCACAGCGCGATGCACACGATCACGGCGCGGCCCTGACGCCGGACCCTCGGCAGCCAGCCGGAGAACACGCCGCCGGCCACCGCACCGACGGACATCGCCGCGAACAGCAGGCCGAGCGCCACACCGCCGGAGGCCGGGTCGCCGAACGTGTCGTGCGCGATCTGCGGGAACAACGCCCGCGGCATACCGAACACCATCGCGATGATGTCGACGACGAACGACGCGAGCAGCACCTTCTGGGTGGCGAGGTAAGCGAACCCGTCGAACACCTCGCGCAGCCCGGCGCGCCGGGACTCCCCCGTCGGCGGGATGGCCGGCAGCCGGAGTACCGCCCACAGGGTGGCCAGGAGGGCGATCGAATCGACGAGATACAGCGTCGACAGCCCGACCACCGGAATCATGACCCCGGCGAGCAACGGTCCGGCGATGGCGCCGAACTGCATGACCGTCATGTTGAGCGAGTTGGCCGCGGGCAGCTGTTCCACCGGGATGAGCCGCGGGATGATCGCGCTGCGGGTCGGCTGGTTGACCGCGAAGAATGCCTGCTGCAGACCCAGCAGTCCGAGCACCAGCCACACGTTGTTCAGGCCGAGCGCCGCCTGCACCCAGAACAGCACCGCCGTGACACCGAGTCCGACGGTGGTGATCGTCAGCAGTTTCCGCCGGTCCATGACGTCGGCGAGCGCGCCGCCCCACAGTCCGAACACGACCAGCGGTACCAGCGCGAAGACACCGGTCAGTCCCACGTACGCCGAGCTACGGGTGATCTCGTACACCTGCTGCGGCACGGCGACGACGCTGAGCTGTCCGCCGATCACCGTCACGATCCCGGCCGCCCACAGGCGCCGGTAGTCCCGGTTCTGCAGCGGCGCCGTGTCGGCGAGCAGCCGCCGCTTCCTCTTCTCGGTGACGGTGTCGGTCATTCTTCCCTTAGCTCGTTTCCCATGCTCACTATTCCCCGGTCGTCACGGCTGCAGCCGCTCCACCGTCCACGAGCCGTCGACCAGCGACGTCCGGATGCGGTTGTGCATCCGGTTGGCGCGGCCCTGCCAGAACTCCACGACAGCGGGGCGGATCAGGATTCCGCCCCAGTCCGGCCGCACCGGGATGTCGACGTCGACGGGGAAACGCTCCGCCGCGTGCAGCAGCGCGGCGTCCAGTTCGGCCCGTGAACCGATCGGTCGCGACTGCTCGGACGCCCACGCCCCCAGCCGGGATCCGCGGGGCCTGCTGTGCCAGTACTCGTCCGTGACCTCGGCACTCACGCGCTCGACCGGGCCGCGGACGGTGATCTGCCGGGCGACGGGCACCCAGGTGAACGTCACCGACGCGTACGGCACCGACTCCAGCTGGCGGCCCTTGTCCGAGTCGTAGTTGGTGAAGAACAGCACACCGTCGGCACTCAGTCCCTTGCAGAGGACGGTGCGGGTGCACGGGTGTCCGTGCTCGTCGACGGTTCCGAGGGTCATCGCGTTGGGTTCGGGGACCCCGGACTCCACAGCGTCCTCGAGCCACCCGCGCATCAGGGGAAGCCAGCCGTCGCTCAGCTGGTCGGCGTCCAGATCGGAGTCGATATACGCTCCGTCGGCGCCCTGGTGTGCGTAACCGACGCGCATGGCCGCGAGGTCCTTGTTCACCGGTTTCGGGTGTTCTGCATCTGGAGACACAGCCGAGAACGCTACTCCCGGGTATGCACTGATCAACTCTCCGGTGACACCGGCTAAAGTTTTGGGGACCGAACCCGTCCCCTCGGATTGCAGCCGCGATCGTGCGATGCCCGGGGACGGCAAGTCGATTGCGCGGACGAGGGTGCCTGCCCATCCCGCATGCACGCCCAGCGCAATTGTCGAACGCCGAGACAGTGCCGCTCTGACCGGGGGCACTCGAACGAGGAGAGTCCACGAGCTATGTCAGCTAGCGCGGCAATACCGGACGATTTCGTCAGCGGACTGGAAGGCGTGGTCGCGTTCACCAGCGACATCGCCGAACCCGACAAGGACGGCGGCGCCCTGCGCTACCGCGGCGTCGACATCGAAGAACTCGTCTCCAAGCACGTCACCTTCGGCAACGTGTGGGCCCTGCTCGTCGACGGCCGCTTCGGCCCCGGACTGCCCCCGGCCGAACCCTTCCCCCTCCCCGTGCACACCGGCGACGTCCGCGTCGACGTCCAGGCCGGCCTCGCGATGCTCGCCCCCATCTGGGGATACCAGCCCCTCCTCGACATCGACGACGACACCGCCCGCGAACAACTCGCCCGCGCCTCCGTCATGGCCCTGTCCTACGTCGCCCAGTCCGCCCGCGGCATCTACCAGCCCGCCGTCCCGCAGAGACGGATCGACGAGGCGAAAACCGTCACCGAACGGTTCATGGTCCGCTGGAAGGGCGACCCCGACCCCGCCCACGTCGCCGCCATCGACGCCTACTGGGTCTCCGCCGCCGAACACGGCATGAACGCCTCCACGTTCACCGCCCGCGTCATCGCCTCCACCGGCGCCGACGTCGCCGCCTCCCTGTCCGGGGCCATCGGCGCCATGTCCGGCCCGCTGCACGGCGGCGCCCCCGCCCGCGTCCTGCCGATGATCGAGGACACCGAGAAGTCCGGCGACGCCCGCGCCCTGGTCAAGGGCATCCTCGACCGCAAGGAAAAGCTGATGGGCTTCGGGCACCGCGTCTACCGCGCCGAAGACCCCCGCGCCCGGGTGCTGCGCGCCACCGCCAAGCGCCTGAACGCACCCCGCTACGAGGCGGCCGCCGCCCTCGAGCAGGCCGCCCTCGCGGAACTGCGCGAACGCCGCCCCGACCGGGCCATCGAGACGAACGTCGAATTCTGGGCCGCGGTCATCCTCGACTTCGCCGAGGTCCCGGCGCACATGATGCCCGCGATGTTCACCTGCGGCCGCACCGCCGGCTGGTGCGCCCACATCCTCGAGCAGAAACGCCTCGGCAAACTCGTCCGCCCCGCCGCCATCTACACCGGGCCCGCACCCCGCACCCCCGAGTCCGTCGAGGGCTGGGACCAGATCGCCCACACCAGCTGACCGTCTCCCCCGCCTGAATCAGTAAGGAACAGAAAGTAGCGATGACCTCCACACCGATCATCCCCGCAGACCTCCTGCCCGCCGACGGACGGTTCGGCTGCGGACCGTCCAAGGTTCGCCCCGAACAGCTGCAGTCGCTGGTCGAGGTGGGCGCCTCGGTGTTCGGCACCAGCCACCGCCAGAAGCCCGTGAAGGACGTCGTCGCCAGCGTGCGGTCCGGCCTCGCCGACCTGTTCTCCCTGCCCGAGGGTTACGAGGTGGTGCTCGGCAACGGTGGCACCACCGCGTTCTGGGATGCGGCCGCATTCGGCCTGATCCGGGAGAAGTCGCTGCACCTCACGAACGGCGAGTTCAGCTCCAAGTTCGCGTCGGTCGCGAAGAACAACCCGTTCATCGGTGACCCGATCGTCGTCTCCGCCGACCCGGGCAGCGCGCCCGAACCGGTCTCCGATCCGTCCGTCGACCTCATCGGCTGGGCGCACAACGAGACGTCCACGGGTGTCGCGATCCCCGTCTCGCGTCCCGCGGGCTCGGAGAACGCGCTCATCGCCATCGACGCCACCTCCGGCGCCGGCGGTCTGCCGGTGAACGTCGCCGACGCCGACGTGTACTACTTCGCGCCGCAGAAGTGCTTCGCCGCCGACGGTGGCCTGTGGATCGCGCTGATGAGCCCGAAGGCGCTCGAGCGGGTCGCGGAGATCAAGGATTCGGGTCGCTGGACCCCCGACTTCCTGTCGCTGCCCATCGCCGTGGACAACAGCTCCAAGGACCAGACGTACAACACGCCCGCGGTCGCGACGCTGCTGCTGCTCGCCAACCAGATCGACTGGCTGAACGGCAACGGCGGCCTCGACTGGGCCACGTCGCGTACCGCCGATTCGTCCTCGCGCCTGTACCAGTGGGCCGAGGCCAGCGACTACGCCACACCGTTCGTCACCGATCCCGCGCACCGCTCGCAGGTCGTCGGCACCATCGACTTCGACGACAAGATCGACGCCGCCCAGGTGGCGAAGATCCTGCGGGCCAACGGCGTCGTCGACACCGAGCCGTACCGCAAGCTGGGCCGCAACCAGCTGCGTGTCGGCATGTTCCCGGCGATCGATCCCGAGGACGTCTCGCAGCTCACGAAGAGCATCGACTGGGTCGTCTCGCAGCTCGGCTGAGACCCGGCACCTGCACCCGTCAGCCCCCGGCACCGAAGTGCCGGGGGCTGACGGCGTCTCGGGGTCAGTCCGTGTCGAGGAAGCGGTGGAACGGCGCGAGCGCCTCGTCGCCGAGATGCGGCCCGCTCACCTGGATCTCGACGCTCGCCGCATCGAGCACGTCGGCGCAGCCCAGCGTGAACCGCGGTCCGTCGGGGAGAATCCGGGAGAAGTCCGCGGACGAGGCCGCGTAGACCACCCGCGTGATCCCGGCCCACACCATCGCCGCACTGCACATCGGGCACGGCTCACCACTCGCGTACATGGTGGCGCCGACCAGGTCGCCCGTTCGGCCTTCACCGCAGGCGGTGGTGATCGCGTCGAGTTCCGCGTGCTCGGTGACGTCGGCGGACGTCGCCACGGAGTTGGCGCCCTCACTGATCACGTGACCGTCGGCGCCGACCGCGACCGCACCGAACGGCCTGTTGCCCGCGTCCCCCGTCTCGTCGGCGAGTTCGATGGCCCGCCGCAGGTGGGCAAGGTCCACGTCGTCGACATCGCTCTGGCTCATCGACTCAGATCCACTTCTGTTCCGACGCCCCGTTGCCGGGCTGTGTCGATCAGTATGCGCGCCGCGGCGAGGTCCTGGAGGCCGATCCCGACGGAGTTCTCCAGCGTGATCGCCCCCGTCCAGGTCACCCGCACGAGGCAGCGCGCACCCCGCAGGACGGATCGATCGGGAAACGAGGAAGCGTAGCGCGCACCCGACGCCGGAACGGGATTTACCCGCGCGTGTCCTGCCGCGCGGGCTGTCACGAATGAATTACAGTTGCCGGGGCGCAGAGTCGCGAGCCGGCGCGATAAGGAGGTCAACGTGCGAGAGCTTCGAGTGATCGGTCTCGAGCCCGATGGTTCGCACGTCGTGTGCGCAGATGCCAGTACCGGCGAAAAATTCCGGCTTCCCGCCGATGACAAACTCCGCGCTGCATCCCGCGGGGACATCGCTCGACTCGGCCAGATTGAGATCGAAATGGACAGTCAGCTCAGGCCCCGCGAAATCCAGGCCCGCATCCGTGCCGGCGCCTCCGTCGAACAGGTTGCCGACGAGGCCGGTATCCCCCTGGCGAAGGTGGAGCGCTTCGCGTATCCCGTTCTGCTCGAACGTTCCCGTGCGGCCGAGATGGCGCAGGGCGGACACCCGGTGCGCGACAACGGCCCCGCCGTTCCCACTCTCGCCGAGATCGTCACGCAGGCGTTCCGCGCGCGGGGACACAACATCGACGACGCCGCGTGGGACGCGTGGCGCGACGAGGACAATCACTGGGTCGCCCAGCTGCAGTGGCAGGCCGGGCGGACCACCAACGCGGCGCACTGGCGGTATCAACCGGACGCGCACGGTGGCACCATCGTCGCCCTCGACGACACCGCCTTCGACCTGATCGACCCCGACTTCGGCCGTCCGCTGCGCGGATTGGCGCCGGTGGCGTCCGACGAACCGGAACAGCTCGAACTCGCCGAGTTCCCCACCGAGGTGGAGGTGCCGACGATCGAGCCCGAGGAGATCATCGAGGCCGACGTCACCGAGGAGCCCGAGGACGAGCCCGCTTCGCCCGAGGAGCCGGCCGCACCCAAGATCGCCCCGCACCAGACGAACAACAAGGACAAGCGCGGCAAACCCGCACTCCCCTCTTGGGACGACGTCCTGCTCGGTGTCCGCAGCAGCGGACGCTGACCGTCGGCGCGGTAAGCAGGCCGGGAACCCGGTCGGGGTCGTACTCTTTCAGGAAGACTTCGGAAGAGGGGATGACCGTGGGGGCCAAGGTATCAACGATCTGGTACGTCGACGTCCCCGACCCTGCGGCTGTTCTGAGACATCACCCCGAGCCTGACCTCGCTGCGGCGCGGCGACTCGCCGCCCGCCTCTATCCCGACCTGGCGGCCACCCCCACCGGCCCGGTTCCGCTGGCCGAGGCCGCGCGACTCGACGCCGCGGGGACCGTGCACATCGGTTCCTACCCCGGCATCACCGTCGTGTGCGGGCCCGATCTGGCCGTTCCCCGGCCGTCGACCCTGCCCGGAACACGCGTCCGGCCCACCGAATCCGCGAAGACGTACTACATCGCATCCAAGCCCGACATCGCGTGGGGCTCGTTCGCGATGTGGGAGGACGGGCACCTCACCCGCGCGTTCAGCGCCACGCCGGTCCACATTCACGAGGACCTCGGCATCCCCCTGGTGTGGGAGAGACCGTTCTGGGCGGGCGACTTCCCGCTCGAACATCCGCCGGGCGTGCTGCCCGACCCACAGTCGCTGCCGTTCCACCCGCAGCAGTTCGCCGAGGGTGCCAACCGGGAATGGCTGAACTTCCGGTACACGGGCGCCCCCCAGGGCACCGAGATCGACCCGAAAAAGATCACCGTACTCGGTTTCACCGTCCACCCGCCCGGCGAAGGTCCGGCGGTCGAGCCTCCCGCCGAGGTAAAACAACCCGCCGAGGTGGAACACCCCGCCCCCGAACCCGTTACCACGCCCGCTCCGCCGCCGGCCGCCCGCAAGGGCGGACTGCTCCGCCGCTACTTCGGCTTCTGACGCCCGCGGGAGTCAGGCGGCACCGACGAGCAGCGCCGACCAGCCCGCGAGAACTCCGGCCGCGGCGCCGTACACCAGCCACCGCCACACCGGTGCCCGGCGCAGTCGCCACACCGACGGCGCGACCCCGGCCACCACGACGAGTTCGAGGAACACCGCGAGCGCGGGATTGATCCGGGCGAGCTGCGAGCCGAACGCCATGATCGCGACGGCCACCACCGCCGCGGCGAACGCTGCCACGAGAAGTCCGGTGAACCACGGTGTTCCCGTCGGCGGCGGATACGGGGAATGAGGGTCCAGGATTCTCACCGGCCCGTGCGGACGCGCTCGTAGAACGCCATCGCCGCCGCCGTCGCGACATTGAGTGAGTCCGTTCCGGGTGCCATCGGGATGCGGGCACGAATGTCCGTGGCGCGCATGGCGTGTTCGGTGAGGCCCGGCCCTTCCGCGCCCAGCAGCAGCGCCACCTTCTCCCCTGTCATCGCCTCCGCCAGCGTCACCGCCTCAGGGTTCGGGGTCAGCGAGATCAGCTGGAACCCCCGCTCCCGCAACGCTTCCAGATCGTGCGGCCACTTCGTCACGTGCGCGAACGGAACCCGGAGGACGTGCCCCATCGACACCCGGACCGCCCGGCGGTACAGCGGGTCGGCACACCCCTTGCCGAACACCACGGCGTCGACGCCGAGCCCCGCGGCGTTGCGGAACATCGAGCCCAGGTTCTCGTGATCGTTCACACCCTCGAGCACCGCGACCGTCTGGGAGTGCTCGAGCACATCCGCCAGTTCGAGGGGTGCCGGGCGACGCGCCGCCGCGAGCACACCCCGGTTGAGGTGGAACCCGACGACCTCGGCCATGACGTCCGCCGTCGTCCGATAGAACGGCACGTCCACGCCGTCGAGGTCGTCGGCCAGTTCCTCCAGCCGCCGATCGACGCCGAGCAGCGCGATCGGGTCGAACCGGGACGCCAGCAGTCGCTGCGCCACCAGCACACCCTCCGCGATCACCAGGCCCTTACCCTCGGGGAGATCGGGCCGCCGGTCCGAGGAGTTGAGATCGCGGAAGTCGTCCAGCCTGGTATCGGCCGGATCTGTTATGTCGATGACGTGAACCACCGGTCCATATTGCCGTATGCGCGGCGTCACAGCGTTGACTCCCCTCCGCGGGGCGCGAAAGCTCGAAGGAATGAAGCACCTGCACGGACGCACGGCTCTGGTGACCGGCGCCTCCGGCGGTCTCGGTCGCGTCGTCGCCCGGGCCCTGGCGCGCGAGGGTGTCGCCGTCGCCGTGTCCGGCCGGCGTGAGGACCGACTCGCGGAACTCGTGGTGGAACTGCGTGCGCTCGGTGTGCGCGCCGAGGCCGTGCCCGGAGACCTGAATCGACTGGACCTGCTCGATGCGCTGATCGAGCGCGCCGAGGCGGCGGTCGGCCCCCTCGACGTCCTGGTGAACAACGCCGGAGTGGAGAACGTCTCGGCGTTCACCCGGCTCGACCACGCCGAGCTCACCGCCATGGTCGACGTAAACCTCACCGCACCACTGCTTCTCACTCGCCGGGCGCTTCCCGGGATGCTCGACCGCGGTCGCGGTCACGTGGTGTTCGTGTCGTCGCTGGCAGCGAAGATCGGTCCGGCGTACTGCGCGCCGTACGCCGCGACGAAGGCCGGCCTGATCGGTCTCACCCAGTCGCTGCGCGCGGAATATGCGGGCGCACCGGTCGGCTTCTCCGTCGTGTGCCCCGGGTTCATCGCGGGCGACGGCATGTACCAGCGGATGACCGAACGCGGAATCAGGGCCGGCCGGATGGCCGGCGAGACCAGCACCGACAAGGTCGCCGCCACCGTGATCCGGGCGATTCGGCGGGACCTGCCCGAGGTCGTCGAGAGCGGAGCACCGATCCGCCCCCTGCTCGCCCTGGCGCAGATCGCGCCGGGACTCGCCGAGCGGGTGGCCGCGAGATTCGGCGCCACCGCGATGTTCCGGCGGTTGAGCGAGGACCGCGGCCGAGTGGAGCCGGATGGTTGACGGCGTGCACCGTTGCCCGAGTCGGGTACCGGGGCGTGGGCACTGATCTAGGCTCGCGGACGTGAGTGATTCCACGCCGACGGTCGGTTCGCCCGCGGAACTGGCGCGGGCGCTGGGCGCCACCGGGTACCTCGCCGACGACGGCGTCGCGATGGCCGCGTTCCTCGCGATACGTATGGGACGGCCCCTGTTCTGCGAGGGCGAACCCGGCACCGGCAAGACGTCGCTCGCGGCCGCGCTGTCGGAGGCGTTCGGCCTGCCGCTGATCCGGCTGCAGTGCCATGAGGGAATCGACGCCGCGCAGGCGCTCTACGACTGGGACTTCCCGCGGCAGCTGCTGCACCTGCGGACGCTGGAGGCGGCGAGCGACGGATCCCTCGAGGCCGACGCCGTCGAACGCTCCCTGTACACCGAGCGGTTCCTGCTGGCGCGCCCCCTGCTGCGGGCCCTCACCGAAGCCCCGTGTGTGTTGCTCGTCGACGAGATCGACCGCGCCGACGACGAGTTCGAGGCGTTCCTGCTGCAGGTCCTCGACGAGAACGCCGTCACCATCCCCGAACTCGGCGAGGTGCGGGCAGCGACACCGCCGCTGGTGGTGCTCACGTCCAACCGCACCCGCGAGGTGCACGACGCCCTCAAACGCCGCTGCCTGTACCACTGGCTCGAACACCCGGATCTGGCGCGGGAGGTCGAGATCCTGCGCCGCCGCATCCCCGGCATCGGGGCCGAACTCGCCGGCCAGGTCGCGCACGCCGTCCACTCCCTGCGTGAGATGGAACTGCTCAAGCCGCCGGGGGTGGCCGAGTCGCTGGACTGGGCGCGCGCACTGCAGGAACTCGATCGGGACGTGCTGGACGCGGAAACCGCAGCCGCGACGCTCGGCGCCGTCCTCAAGTACCGCGAGGACCTCGAACGCGTGGCCCGGGCGGGACTGGACCGGCTCCTGGCGGGGTGAGCACCGTGCCCGCGACCCCGGACGCCGGCGACCCGCTGGTGGGGTTCGCCGGGTTCTCGCACGCCCTCGCGGCGGCGGGACTGCCGGTCGCGTCGGACGCCGTCGCCGCGTTCATCCGGGCCCTCCGCCAGGTGGATGTAAGCGATCCGAGTCAGGTGTACTGGGCGGGGCGCGCGACCCTGTGCCGCGGTCCCGACGACATCCCGCGGTACGACTCGGCGTTCGAGGGCTGGTTCGGCGGTACCGTCCCGCTGCACACGCCGCGGTCCGGGGAGCAGCCGCGCCGGGCCAGGTCCGCCGCCCTGACTTCGACGGACGGCGGCGACGCCGGTGGGGACGCGCCGCGGCTGCGGGTCGCGGCCGACGACGCCGAGGTGTTGCGCCACCGGGACATCGCCGACCTCACCGCGGCCGAGCGCGCGCACCTCGCCGAGTTGATCGCCACCCTGCGCCCGCGGCCCCCGACCCGCCCGGCCATCCGGATGCGTCCCGCCCGCCGGGGCGCCGTCGATCCGCGCCGGACGGTGCGGGGCATGCTCGCGGCGGGCGGCGAAGCGGTGCGGCCGAGCCACCACCGCAAGGCCACCCGGCCGCGCCGGATGGTACTGCTGATCGACGTGTCCGGATCGATGAGCCCGTACGCCGACGCGCTCCTGCGGTTCGGTCACGTCGTCGCGCGGAGCAATCCGGCGGGCACCGAGGTGTTCTCGCTGGGCACCCGGATGACCCGGCTGTCCCGGGCGCTGCGGGTCCGCGACCCGGAAGTGGCACTGGCCGCCGCGAGCCGGGCCGTGCCCGACTGGGCGGGCGGCACCCGCCTCGGCGAGACGCTGCGCGCATTCCTGGACCGCTGGGGGCGCCGCGGCGTGGCCCGCGGCGCCGTCGTGGTGATCTTCTCCGACGGCTGGGAGCGCGGCGACCCGACCCTGCTCGCGGAGCAGATGGCTCAGCTGCGCCGGCTTGCCCACGCCGTGCTGTGGGTGAATCCGCACGCCGGCGCGGACGGGTACGAACCGGTGCAGTCCGGGATCGTCGCCGCGCTGCCGTATATCGACCGGCTCCTCGCCGGCCACAGTCTCGCGACGCTGCAGGAACTGCTCGAGGTGGCGCGCCGGACGTGACCGATCCGGAAGCGGTTCCCCGATTCCGGGTGTTGTTCGGGCCCGGTCGGCGCAGAGTAGGACGTATCACCTGAGGCTCTCGGCTTTGGAGGCGCGATGCGCATCACCGTCACCGTCGACGGAACGGCATACACGGACGACGTGGAACCACGACTACTCCTCGTCCATTATCTTCGGGACCGGCTCGGCAAGGTCGGCACCGTCATCGGCTGCGACACCGGGAACTGCGGGGCGTGCACCGTTCATCTGAACGGTCACAGCGTCAAGTCCTGCTCGGTGCTCGCCGTGCAGGCCGACGGCGGCGACATCCTCACCATCGAGGGCCTGTCCCGCAACGGGAAATTGCACCCCGTACAGCAGGCGTTTCGCGACAACCACGCCCTGCAGTGCGGCTACTGCACACCCGGCATGATCATGCAGACCCTCGACCTGCTCGCCGAGGAACCCGACCCGGACGAGCGGACGGTGCGGCTGGGGTTGGAAGGCAACCTGTGCCGCTGCACCGGATACCAGAACATCGTCAGCGCGGTCCAGGACGCGGCGCAGCGGTTGCGCGGCGGCAGCACCGCCGAGACACCGAAGGACGCGAAGACCGACACCGCGCAGGGAGGTGTGCGATGACCGCCACCGCCGAACCGGAAATCGGCAAGGCCCGCACACGCAAGGAAGACGAACACCTGATCACGGGTCGCACTCGATGGACCGACAACCTGGTGCTGCCCGGCATGCAGCACCTGGCGATCCTGCGCAGCCCGTTCGCGCACGCCCGCATCACCGGTGTGGACGCCTCCGCCGCCCGCGAGATGCCCGGCATCGTCGCGGTCTTCACCGGCGCCGACCTCGCCGACGAGCAGGGCAGCCTGCCGTGCGCCTGGCCGATCACCCCGGACATGAAGTCGCCGCCCGCCCCGTCTGTGGCGGTCGACCGGGTGAACTTCGCAGGCGAGGCCGTCGCGGTCGTGGTGGCGCGCAGCGCCTACGAGGCGCACGACGCACTCGAGGCGATCGACGTCGAGTACGACGACCTGCCGGTCGTGCTGGACCTCGCGTCCGCGGCCGCCGACGGCGCCGAACTCGTGCACCCCGATCTCGAGACGAACGTCAGCGCCATCTGGACGTTCGATTCCGCGGAGGCCGGCACCGGCGGCGACGTCGAACAGGCGATCCGCGACGCCGAGGTACTCGTCGAACGCACGTTCCGGCAGCAGCGGCTCATCCCGGCGTTCATGGAACCCCGCTCGGTGGTGGTCGACCCGACCGGCGCCCAGATCACCATGTGGTCGGCCACGCAGATCCCCCACATCCTGCGGCTCATGCTCGCGATGACGCTCGACATCCCGGAGCACAAACTGCGCGTCGTCGCACCGGACGTCGGCGGCGGTTTCGGCGGCAAACTGCAGGTGACGCCCGAGGAAGTCATCGCGCTTCTCGTCGCGCGGCGACTCGGCAAGCCGGTCAAGTACACCGAGTCCCGCAGCGAATCGATGCTCGCGGCCCATCACGGTCGCGACCAGATCCAGAAGCTGACGCTGGCCGCCCGCCGCGACGGCACCGTCACCGGCATGAAGGTGGAACTGCTCGCCGACATGGGCGCGTACCTGCGGCTGGTGACGTCGGGGGTGCCGATCCTGGGCGCGTTCATGTTCAACGGCATCTACAAGTTCCCGGCGTATCACTTCACGTGCACCAACGTGTTCACGAACAAGGTGCCCACCGACGCGTACCGCGGGGCGGGGCGACCGGAGGCGACGTTCGCGATCGAACGGATGATGGACGAACTCGCGACCGAGTTGTCGCTCGACCCACTGGAATTGCGGGCGAAGAACTGGATCACCCACGAGGAGTTCCCGTTCGACACCGTCGCGGGCCTGACGTACGACTCCGGCAACTACGAGGCCGCCACCGCGCAGGCACGGGAGTTGTTCGACTACGACGGGCTGCGCCGCGAACAGGCGGAGCGCCGCGAGCGGAAGGACCCGGTGCAACTGGGCATCGGGGTGTCCACGTTCACCGAGATGTGCGGTCTGGCGCCGTCGCGCACGCTCGGCGCGCTGGCCTACGGGGCCGGCGGGTGGGAACACGCGGCGATCCGGATGCTGCCCACCGGCAAGGTCGAGGTGGTCACCGGTTCCTCCGCCCACGGCCAGGGCCACGAGACCGCGTGGAGCCAGGTGGTCGCGGATCAGCTCGGGGTTCCGTTCGAGGACGTCGAGGTGCTGCACGGCGACACCCAGACGTCGCCGCGTGGGATGGACACGTACGGATCCCGGTCGCTGGCGGTCGGTGCGATCGCGGTGGTGAAAGCCGCCGAGAAGGTGATCGCCAAGGCCAGACCCATCGCGGCGCACCTGATGGAATGCGCCGAGGACGATCTCGAGTTCACCGAGGGCCGGTTCCGGGTGAAGGGCACCGAGAAGGCGGTCGGCATCGCCGACGTCGCGCTCGCGGTGTTCGCCGCGCACGATCTACCCGACGGTGTGGAGCCGAACCTGGACTCCGAGGCGGCGTACGACCCGGAGAACTTCTCGTTCCCGCACGGCACGCACCTGTGCGCGGTGGAGGTCGACACCGAGACCGGGAAGGTCGGCATCCGCTCCTACGTGTGCGTCGACGACATCGGGCACGTGGTCAACCCGCTGATCGTGGAGGGGCAGGTGCACGGCGGGCTCGCGCAGGGCATCGCGCAAGCCCTGTACGAGGAGGCGGTGTACGACGAGTCCGGCACCCTGCTGTCGGGTTCGTTCGCCGAGTACTCGGTTCCGTCGGCAGCGGATCTGCCGTCGTTCACCACGGGCCGCACCGAGACCCCCGCCACCGGTAACCCGCTGGGCGTCAAGGGGGTCGGCGAGGCGGGGACGATCGCGTCCACCCCGGCCGTCGTCAACGCCGCCCTCGACGCGGTCCGGCAGTTCGGGGTGCGTGACATCGAGATGCCCTTGACGCCGATGCGGGTCTGGCGTGCCGTCCACACCGCCCAGGGAGGTGCCCGATGATTCCGTCGAGCTTCGATTACGTCGCCCCGACCTCCGTCGACCAGGCGGTGGCCGCGCTCGCCGAGGCCGGCGAGGACGCCAAGATCCTCGCCGGCGGGCAGAGTCTGCTGCCGGTCCTGCGGCTGCGGTTGTCCTCGCCGAGCACCCTCGTCGACCTGGGACGGATCGGCGAGTTGCGCGGCGTGCGCGAGGACGGGGACAGCGTCGTGATCGGCGCGATGACCACGTACTACGACGTGATCCGCAACCCGCTCGTCCAGGAGCACGCGCTGCTGCTCGTCGAGGCGAGCCGCACCGTCGCCGATCCGCAGATCCGGCACCGCGGCACGCTGGGCGGCGCTCTCGCGCATGCCGATCCGGCGGGTGACCTGTGCGGACCCGCGCTGGCCCTCGACGCCACCCTCACCGTGGTGGGCCCCGCGGGCAGACGGACCATTCCGGTCGCCGATTTCTTCGAGGGTTACTACACCACCACGTTGCGACCGGACGAGATCCTCGTGGACGTGCGGATCCCGAAGCACACCGGCTGGGAGGCGCGGTACGAGAAGTTCAACACGGTGGCGGAGGCCTGGTCGATCGTGGGGGTGGCCGCGACGATCCAGGTGGACGGCGGCACGATCCGGCAGGCGCGGGTGGCGCTGACCAACATGGGGTCGGTTCCGGTGCGCGCTCGCGGCGTCGAGGACGCGCTCGTCGGCAAGGCCGCGGACCCGGAGTCGATCCGGGCGGCGGCCGAGCACGCCGCCGAGGGCACCGACCCCGTCACCGACGGCAACGCCGACGCCGAGTACCGCACCCACCTCGCGAGAGTGCTGACCCGGCGGGCCGTGGCGACGGCGGTCGGCGTCTGAACGGCCCGGGCCGTCAGGACCGCGGGTCGCGGCTGGCCTCCACGGCCTGTTCGGTGGCGTCGCAGACCACGACGGGGCGCGGTTCGAGCACGTTGCGCAGTTCGATCACCGGGAGGTGGCGGCCGGCGTCCGGTCTGCGCACCGTGATCCACACCCGCTGGTGCCGCATCAGGTACAGAGCCGCGCCGATGCCGCTGACCAGGGAGATCGCGCCGCCGATCACGAGCGGTGCGCGGGGGTCGAGGACGTCGGCCAGCCACCCCAGAACGGGACTGCCCAGCGGGGTGCCGCCGAGGAAACAGAGCATGTAGATACCCATCACCCGGCCGCGCATCTCGGACGGCACGGACATCTGCAGGATGTTCATCGCCGCCGTCGTGAACGTCAGGGTCAACGCACCGGTCGGGACGAGCATGATCGCCACCAGCGCATAGGTGGGCATCACCCCGACCAGGATCTCGAACGCCCCGAATGCGGCGGCGGCCCCGAGGAACGTGCGCAGCCGGGGCGGGGTCGTGCGTTTCGCGGCGATCGTGGCGCCGGCCAGCGTGCCCACGGCGAGCGTAGTCGACAGCAGTCCGTAGGCGTCCGCACCGCGATCGAACGTGTTGCGGGCGAGAACGGCGAGACTGATCGGGAAGTTCAGACCGAACGTGGACACCATGAAGATCGCCACCATCAGCACCCGCAGGTCGGCGCGACTCCACACGTAGCGGAAACCCTCCCGGACCTGCCCCTTCCCGCGTTCCGCCTGGGGTGCCGTGAACAGGTCGCGGGCGTTCATCATCAGCAGTGCGATCAGCACACCGGTGAACGTGCCCACGTTGAGCAGGAACACCCAGCCCGTGCCGATGAGGGTGATGAGCACACCGGAGATCGCCGGGCCGATGATGCGGGCCGTGTTGAACGTCATGGAGTTCAGCGCGATGGCGTTGGGCAGCGAGTCCTTGCCGACCATCTCGATCGTGAACGACTGCCGCGCCGGCGCGTCGATCGCGGACGCGCAGCCCATCAGGAACGCGATGAGATAGACGTGCCACAGGGCGACCAGTCCGCCGACGTCGAGCAGGCCGAGCACCAGCGCGCACAACGCCATCGACACCTGTGTCGCGATGAGGATGCGCCGCTTGTCGTACCGGTCGGCGAGGACGCCGCCCCACACGGACAGGAACAGGGTCGGGCCGAACTGCAGTGCCATCACGATCCCGACCGCGAGGGCGTTGCCGTTCGACAACGTCAGGACCAGCCAGTCCTGCGCCACCCGCTGCATCCACGTGCCGACGAGGGAGACGATCTGCCCCGACGCCCACAACCGGTAGTTCCGGGTGCGGAGTGCGGCGAACATGCCGGTCTTCGGCTGGTCTGGGGCGGTGGTCTCGGGTTCGGGCGGCACCCTTCCATCTTGCTCCCGCCACCGGAACGCCTTCGACCTGCCCCTGTGCGCGCCTCGGTGGCCGGACCGCCGGGGATTCCGATTGCGTTCTCCGGCAGATGATTTGCTCCGCGATATCGCGGGAACGGATACCTACCCAGGTTCCGGGGAGCCGAATGCCGTTGTACTGCTGGGCAGCTGCCGATCAGCTGTGGCGGTTCACTCCGAGTCGGCGACGATGGACGTGATGATGCCTACCGCGTCGCGGAGAGTCTTCAGCTGAGACTCGTCGAGCCCGGACAGCCGCTCGTTCATCCACGCCTCGCGGGCGTGCGTCTCGTCGGCGATCAGCGCGTGACCGGCGTCCGACAGCGTGACGATGATCTGGCGTCCGTCGGTGGGATGCGGTGCCCGCTCGACCAGTCCCAGTTCGACCAGCGACGCGATGACCCTGGTCATCGACGGCGGCTGCACCTTCTCGCGGGCCGCGAGATTGCCCGGCGTCATGGCGCCGTCGCGGGCGAGGGTGGCCAGTGCCGACAGCTGGGTCAGCGATACCTGGGCGTCGACGCGGCGCCCACGCAGGTGACGCGTGAGGCGCACGACAGCCAGGGAGAGGTCGCTGGCGAGTGCTCGCGTATCCGTGGTCACGGGAATGACAATACGGGACCGATCGGCCGCCGTTTACGTTACTGCGTCGGTGATCGGACCGACCGCGAAGTAGGCCACGAACAGAAGCGCCACCACCCACATCAACGGGTGAATCTTCTTGATACCACCGCTCGCAGCATTGAGCACGACCCACGAGACGAATCCGACGCCGATGCCGTTGGCGATCGAGTACGTGAACGGCATGACGATGATGGTGAGGAACGCGGGCAACGCGATCGAGAACTTCGTGAAGTCGATGTCCCGGACCTGGCCGATCATCATCGCGCCGACGACGACCAGCGCGGGCGCGGCCGCCTCGATCGGCACCACCGAATACAGCGGGGTCAGGAACATCGCGGCCAGGAACAGCAGTCCCGTCACCACATTCGCGAGTCCGGTGCGGGCGCCCTCGGCGATACCCGAAGCGGATTCCACGAAGACCGTGTTGGACGACGCGGAGGCCCCGCCGCCGACGATCGCGCCGGTGCCCTCGACGACGAGGGCCCGTCCGATGTTGGGAAGGTTGCCGTCCTCGTCGGTCAGGCCTGCCTCCTTGCCGAGCCCGGTCATCGTGCCCATGGCGTCGAAGAAGTTGGCGAGCACGAGCGTGAACACCAGCAGGCTGGCCGCGAGCACGCCGATGCGGGTGAACGCCCCGAAGATGCTGACGTCGCCGACGAGGCTGAGATCCGGAAGTTCCGCCAGCACATCGGGAGCGGCCGGAACGCTGAGATTCCAGCCGTAGGGGTTCACGCCCAGCGACGGTCCGACGCCCGCGACGGCCTCGACGATCGCGGCCAGCACGGTGGTGACGACGATGCCGATCAGCAGTCCTCCGCGCACCTTGCGCACCACCAGGACACCCATCAGCAGCACACCGAACACGAACGTCACGGTCGGCCAGGACGAGATCGATCCGTTGATGCCCAGGCCGACGGGGACGGTGGTGCCCGCGACGTCGGGGATGCGCCGCACGAACCCGGCGTCGACGAGACCGATGAACGCGATGAACATGCCGATACCGGCGGCGATGGCGGATTTCAGCTCGGCGGGAATGGCATTGAAGACGGCCGT
This sequence comes from Rhodococcus koreensis, assembly GCF_017068375.1. Classification (NCBI taxonomy): domain Bacteria; kingdom Bacillati; phylum Actinomycetota; class Actinomycetes; order Mycobacteriales; family Nocardiaceae; genus Rhodococcus; species Rhodococcus koreensis. The sequence goes on along the minus strand of NZ_CP070609.1, from coordinate 5,979,446 downwards.
CCGGAAACCGGTGAGCGCCAACACGACGATGATGACACCGTCGATCACGACGAGACCCATCGCCTCGGGCCAGGTGACCTGCGGCGCGATGGTGACGGCGAGGAGACTGTTGATGCCGAGGCCCGCCGCGATCGCGAAGGGGTAGTTGGCGACGACCCCGAACACGATGCTCATCAGTCCCGCCACCAGGGCTGTGACCGCGGCCACCTGGTTCACGGGGAGGATGTTGCCGAGGACGTCCGTCTTGGCGACGGCGTCGTCCGGGGAGAAGCTGCCGAGGATGAGAGGGTTCAGCACCACGATGTACGCCATCGCGACGAACGTCACCACGCCGCCGCGAATCTCCGCGCCTACCGTCGAACCACGCTCGGTGATCTTGAAGTAGTTGTCGAGCAGTTTCGGAGCAGCACCCATTGTTCAGTCCCCATCGCCAGAAGTCGCGCGTCGCCCTTGGAGATTAGGGCACCACGGCGAGGGTAGCGTTCATTCGGTGAACGAAACCGCAGATCGCCGACCCCTCACTCAGCGCCTCGCCGACCCGCGACCTGCGCTGATTCTGGGAACCACTCTGTGGGCGGTCGCGATGGTCGTGGTGATCGTCACGGGCGACCGGTGGTCGGATGCGCTTCCGACGTGTATAGCCGGTGTCGTCGTCGGATTCCTCGGGTACGGATTGTTCGCGTTGCAGCGGCGGGCCGCGCGGCGCGGCAGCCGCGGGGCACAGCAGGGACTGCTCGAGTGATGCAGCAGGGACTGCTCGAGTGATGCAGTCCTAGGCCTGGCTGCGGCGGGGCCGGGTGCGGGTCAGCAGGATCCAGAATGCCGCCCACAGCGCGCCGAAGGCCCACCCGGCGAGGACGTCGGTCATCCAGTGCGCGCCGAGGTAGACGCGCGACAGCCCCACCGCCAGCGGGTACAGCACCAGCAGGAAGACGAGCGTGATCCGGACGTGCCGCACCAGCACGTCCCGGAGCACGACGGCAACGAGCACGCTTGCGAGAATCGCGGTCATCATCGCGTGACCGGACGGGAACGAGAACGACGAGATCTCCACCAGCCGATCCGGCAGTGGGGGACGCTGCCGCTCGAACAGATTCTTGAGCGCGGTCATCACGGCCAGACCGGACAGCATCGCGCCGGCGACGAGGACGGCTTCCCGACGACGGTCCTGCAGCAGGAGGGCCACTGTCAGGACGGTGGACACGATCCAGGCGGCGACCGTTCCGCCGCTGTGCGTGATGACGGTGACGACGTCGACAAGCCAGGGTGTGCGCTCCTCGACCGCGCTGTCGAGGATGCTCTGGTCAAACGACACCGGCGGCGCCCCACGTGCCCTCGGCCCACGACTCGGAACAATGGGTTGTGCCCTGCTCGTCCACCCACCACGGAACCGCGATCTCGGCGTCGACGGCACCCGTGAGCTTCACCGTGAGCCGGGGATGGACGACGACGGGCCCGCGGGGCAGGTCGCGGCCGAGTGCGGCGAAGGCGAGGACTGCGGCGGGTTCGCGATCCCACGTGGATTCCCGTCCGGAGCCGGTGACGGTGCCGCGGATCGCGGTGGAGGCGAGCGGGACGTCCAGCAGATCGGCGAGGGACTCGGCGGTGTCCAGGCTCCCGACCACCAGGCGCTCGCGCGGCACCGCGGCGGCCAGCCACGGTTCGTCCAGCACCAGCGCGTCGGCGGGGTCGACCAGGGCGCCCGTCAGTCCGCGCACGTGTTCGGGCAGGTGAAGGTCCTCGAGGTCGAGGAGGTGCCCGGCCGCGGCCGCCGCGAGCAGGCTGTGGGCCCGCGCGATCACCGCCGGGGACGGTTCGCGATCCGGGTCGGCCAGCCGGTCCAGGAGTAGCTGCGCGAGTTCCGGAGAGTCGACCGTCGCGGGGGCCAGTGCGGCGGCGAACACGGCGGATTCCGGGTGCTCGACGGGGTCGAGCAGTCCGGCGAACGTCTCGTCGGCGGGGTCGCGGAGCAGACCGAGCACCTGGCCGTCCGACTCGGCGTTGTGACGCAGCCACCAGGCCGTGTACCCGGCGCGGTCGGCGAGCAACGGACGCGTCGCCGGGTCCCGGGCGAGCATCGTCAGCGCCTGCGGCCAGCGGTCCTCGTCCACCAGATCCAGGTCGCGCACCGCCCCCATCACGTCGGGGTCGTCGTCGAGCGTGTCCCACCAGCGGTCCTCGTCGTCGAGGTCGTGGTCGGGTCCGGTGGGGAGTTCGGCGCGCAGCACGGTGAAGCCCCAGCCGACACCCACGGCGCGGAGAGCGTCCTCCCCTACCCGCTCCGCGAACGCGGAGTCCACGCACGCGAACGGCGAGTCGTCCACCAGGACCTCGGCGAGTGGCGCGCCGGGCAACAGCAATTCGTCCGCACCGCGCAACTCCCCGTCGACGTCCGGCAGGGGCAGCAGGCCGAGCCACGACGGCAGGACGCCCGGGTCGACGCGGCCTGCGAGCGCGAGCACCGCGGCCGACAGTTCCTCGGCCGCCGCCGCGTCGTCGGGATCGAGGTCCTCGATCTCGGCGCGCAACGCCGGATCCGAGAGCAGGTCGACGGCCGTGGCGGTCTTCGCGCCGAGCCGCGACAGCAGCGGGTGCGCGGCGTCGGGGTGGACGAGCCTCGTCCAGTCGACACCCAGCACTCCGTCGATGTCGTGACCCAGCAACACCGTTCGCGGGCCGGTCACCGTGCGGCCGTCGGACAGCGGAACCGGGATCGACGCCAGTTCCTCCGCCGCGAGGGCGTCGACGGCCAGCGGTTCGAGCGCCGCGTACAGGCGCTGCCACCAGGACGGTGCCCGTTCGACGCCGCTGAGCAGTTCGGTGAGGCGGGCCAGGCCGAGGCGGTGGGCGTCGACGGCGGCGAGCGCAGGCGCCCAGCGGGGGCCGGACAGATCCGGGACGACCAGGCCGTCGACGATCTCGGCGAGCAGTTCCGCGAGTTCCTCGGTCAGCCCGGGAACCACCGACGCCCGGCCCGGGGCCTTGTCCTTGCCGTCGACGGTCGGCAGCCAGGGGTGCTCGCGGAGTTCGGCGACGAGGTGGTCGCGCAACGCCGAGTCCACCTCGCTGCGTGCGAACGCGGGGACGGGGACCAGCGACAGTCGCTGTTCGGGCGGCACCGCGGCCACGAACTCGGCGTATCCGGTGGCCAACTCGGCGATCGCGGCGCCGGGCAGGATGCGCCTGCGGTCGGGTTGCATGGCGACGTCGGCGACGAGGATCGCCGGTACCGACAGTTCCTCGTCCGACCGGGTGGGGGCGCGCAGCACATCCTCGGTCACGGGTGCGACGACGCCGTCCCGGACCGGGACGAGCCAGCGGGCCCGCCCGGACTCGTACTGCCACCAGCGGTCGTCGCCGATCGCGACCTCGGTCAACCCGGAATCGAGTGGTCGTTCGCGTCGGCGGAACTGCTTGTCGCCCACGGTGATCGAGACGAGCGCCGGGAGTTCGAGCAGAAGGTCGGGGGCTTCGCGGGCCATGTAGGCGAGCAGCGACTCGGCGTCCACGTCCTCGCGCAGCGTGAGCACGACTTCCGACTCCGCACCGGCGGCCGGGCGGTTCTGGGTGGGCCACGCCAGCCGGAGGGCAGGCACACCCGCGCCGGGGTCGGCGCCGTCGAGGTCCCGCAGTTCCGCCCTGGTGCGGTCCGCGGAGAACAGCACCGAACCGGACGTCGACCGCAGTTCGACCTCGTCGCTCACCGACAGCACCGCCGTGAAGCCAACGCCGTAACGGCCGACGGTGGCCCCGGACTTGTTCGACGCCCGCAGCGCGACCAGCGCCTGCACTCCCGGCTCGTCCAGCGGTGTGCCCGTGTTGGACACGCTCAGGACCCGTCCGTCGAGGTGCACGGACAGCTCTCCGGGCACTTCGGCTCGGGCCGCGGCGTCGGCCGCGTTCTGCGCCAGCTCGGTGAGGAGCCGGTCGCGGTAGCCGGCGCGGGCCAGATCGGATTCGGCCGCGGCGTCCTCCCGCAGGCGGGTGGGCGACGTGCGCCACGCGAGGAGCGTCGAATCCCTCAGGGCGGCGGTGCCGAAAGGATCGGCTAGCTGGTCGATGCGGATTCCTCGGCCTCGGTGACCGCGGCAGCCTCGGACTCGGTGCCAGCCCCCGTCTCGGTTGCGGACCGCTCGACGACCTCGACGGCGCCGTCGTCGTACGCGTCGTACTGCGGCGAACCGGCGCCCGTGGGCAGCAGGGTGTCGGAGTGGGCGCCGCACCCGTACGTCACGTCGACGACGTGCCCGTCGGCGGCCATCTCGTTGCCGCACACGCCGAACTCCCCGTGCAGGGACCCGGCGAGCGGGAGGTAGAAACCGCACAGCCCGCACGTCGACGGCGCAGCCTTGGCCATCTCGGAATCGGGGCCGTAGTCGCCGTCGTGCCAGCGCTGGGCGGCGTCGAGGCGACCCTCGAGGCTCAACACCTGCTTGCGGCCCAGGCCCAGTTCGCGGGCGGCGTCGTCGATCTCGGGGTCACCCGTCGCGACATAGCCGGGCACGAGGCGGGGGTCACCGGCCGGCGGTGCCAGCAGATCGCCCGCGGACAGGTCTCCGGGGCGAATCCGCTGGTCCCACGGGATCCAGTCGGGTGCGACCAGCGCATCGGGTCCGGGGAGGAGGGCGAGTTCGCTGACGGTGGCACGGTCCGACTCGGGATCGGCGGCCACCACCACCGCCCACTGCCAGCCCCGGTAGCCAGGAAGGTCCGCAACGAAACGGTGAGTCGCGGCGCACTCGTCCTCGGACGTGACGCCCAGATAGTCGCCGACTCCCCCTTCCTGCAGTTCGACCACTGCGGTCCGGGCGAGCTCGACGGCGTCGGTCAGTACGGGACGCGCCACTGCGCGCTCGTCGGAAGAAGCAACACTCACACCACCAGTTTGCCGCACCACCGCAAGTGCGTGCCCACCTGGGCTGTCATGCTGGTCCGATGACCGGCCGGAGGCACCTCGTCCCAGCCCTGCTCGCGGTGGCGTGGATGGTCGCCGCATGCTCCCCGCAGAGCCCCGTGGCGTCGGGCGCGCCCGGCGCGGACCTTCGCGCGGAGATCGTCCGCACCGCCGACCACGACCCGAATGCGTTCACCCAGGGACTCGAGATCGACGGCACCGAACTGCTCGAGGGCACCGGCCGCCCCGGCGAATCCTGGGTGCAGGCCACCGACCTCGACAGCGGCACCGTCCGGGTGCGCGCCGAACTGCCGTCTCCGCTGTTCGGCGAGGGCATCACGGTGAGCGGTGACACGATCTGGCAGCTGACGTGGCGGGACGGGGTCGCCGTCGTCCGGGATCGCGCGACGCTCGCCGAACAGCGGCGGGTCCCGTTCGACGGCGAGGGGTGGGGCATCTGCGCAATGCCCGGCGCTCTGGTCACGAGCGACGGCTCCCCCACCCTCACGTTCCGCGACCCGGTCACGTTCGAGCCCCGGCGCACCGTGCAGGCGGTGCAGGACGGAAACCCCGTCTCCCGGCTCAACGAACTCGAATGCGCCGACGACGGCGCGATCTACGCGAACGTCTGGACCACCGACACCCTCGTCCGCATCGATCCGTCGGACGGGCGGGTCACCGAGGAGATCGACGCCTCCGCCGTCCGCGACGCGCTTCCGGCCGGCCCTCGGGACGTCGACGTCCTCAACGGCATCGCCCAGATCCCGGGAACGGACCGGTTCCTCGTCACCGGAAAGTACTGGCCGGCCATGTTCGAGGTGCGGTTCGTTCCCTGACAGGCCGATCTGACCAGCATTGCCCGGGGTTGCTGTGGTCGCATGTCTCCCGACTAGGACAGAATTAGGGAGTGACCGGACCGCGCGAACCCTACGAGCCTGACGGCGGTCGGGCTCCTGACGAGAATCCCGGGCCCCCCGCTCATCCCGGCTACGACAAATACCCGCCCGCGGCACGTCCCGGAGGGCGGCGCACGCCGCTGCCGCCCCTGCATCCGGTCGGCGGCGGGCAGCGTCCCCGATCCGACGAGGAGCGGGCGGACGCCCCCAAGGCGCCACCGATGCCGCGCAAGCTCACCGTCACCCGGGTGGCGGCGATGCGCAGCCGGGAACTCACCAACAAGGGCATCGCGACGTTCCACCGTGCCGCCAAGGCGGACGGTGCGGACAAGTCGGGTCTCACCGCGCTCACCTACGCGGTGATGGCCAACAACGCGACCGACGCGGCCATCGCCGTCGCGCTGGCGAACACGCTGTTCTTCTCGGCCGCGACGGGCGAGGACAAGACGAAGGTCGCGCTGTACCTGCTGATCACGATCGCCCCGTTCGCCGTCATCGCTCCCCTGATCGGTCCGATGCTCGACCGACTCCAGCACGGCCGCCGCGTCGCACTGGCCACGTCGTTCGGACTCCGGACGATGCTGGCGATCGTTCTCGTCTTCAACTTCGACAGCTGGGTGCTGTATCCGGCGGCGCTCGGAATGATGGTGCTCAGCAAGTCGTTCTCGGTGCTCAAGAGTGCGGTCACCCCACGGGTGCTGCCACCGGAGATCGACCTCGTGCGCGTCAACTCCCGGCTCACCGTGTTCGGGCTCCTCGGCGGAACCATCGGCGCGGGCGCCCTCGCGGGTGGTCTCGCCATGGCCACCGGTTCCGTCGGCGCGCTGTGGCTGGCGGCCGTCATCACCGCCCTCGGCGCGTACCTCTCCATGCGGATCCCGTCGTGGGTCGAGGTCACCGAAGGCGAGGTCCCCGCGACCCTCACCTACCACGGCGACGAACACCCGACCGAGGTGATCGGACGCACCCGCGTGCTGCAGCCCGAGGCCCCGGCCACCGCGAAGACCGGCAAACGCAGGCAACCGCTGGGCCGCGCGGTCATCACCGGGTTGTGGGGCAACAGCACCATCCGCGTGCTCACCGGGTTCCTCACCCTGTACATCGCGTTCGTCGCGAAGTCGAAGACCGACCACGAGCCGCTGGTGCAGGCCGCCATGCTCGGCCTGGTCGGCGCGGCCGCCGGTATCGGCAACTTCGCGGGCAACGCCGCGGGCGCCCGGATCAAGCTGGGCCGCCCCGCCCTCATCGTGCTGCGCTGCACGGGCGCCGTGTGGATCATCGCCGTCCTCGCGGCGATCACCGACAATCTCCTGACCGCCGCCCTCGCCACGCTCGTCGCCTCGGCGGCCAGCGCCCTGGCCAAGGTGTCGCTGGACGCGTCACTGCAGCACGACCTGCCCGAGGAGTCGATCGCGTCCGGATTCGGACGTTCGGAGACCGTTCTACAGCTGAGCTGGGTCGTGGGCGGGGCGCTGGGTGTCCTGCTGCCCACCGAATACTGGATCGGGTTCTCGGTGGTCTCCGCCGTCATGACCGTGGGGCTCGTCCAGACCGTCCTCACGTACCGCGGCAGCACCCTCCTGCCAGGGCTCGGAGGAAAACGCCCCGACCTGGCCGAACAAGAAGTGACCACCGAGCACCACTCGACCCACCGGGCCGACCGATCGACGGGAAATGTGAAGTAAGTGAGAATGCAGGCGCGAACCAAGAAGATCCTGGCACTGATTGCAGTGGGCCTGATAGTGGTCCTGGTGGCCTTCGTCGGAGTCGTCTACACACTGGTCCGCAACTCCTCGCCCCGCCTGCCCGAGATCACGGCCTTCGCGCACGACCGGGCCGAGCAGGTCGCCCCGCTCGGCTACTGCAACCTGTACCTCGAGGACTGCCAGACCGGCGACATCGCCGAACTCGACGTACCCCCCGGCTCGTCGCTGCAGCTGTCGTTGCCGCAGGAGATCGTCGACGCGCCGTGGCGCATGCTCATCGTGTACCAGGATCCTTCGGGCCAGCTCCTCGTCCAGGAACAGGCGCACCGCGCCGGTGAGACCCGCGCCGTGACCGTGCCCTCCTCGGAAGACCTGCAACTGGCCGGCGTCGAGATCCAGCTGCCGTCCGCCGTCGTCGACGAGCAGGGGCTCACGCAGGCCCGGGCCGCCTGGTCGATCAAGACCGCCTAGAACGACACGCTCACGAAAAAGGGCCCCGCGCTGTCACAGCGCGGGGCCCTTCTCGTCGGAGAAATCAGCTGTCGAGTTCGCGTGCGACGGCGCGGACCACCTCGGAGATGCGCTGGGCGGTCTTGCGGTCGGGGTACTTGCCCTTGCGCAGGTCCGGCTGGACCTTCGCCTCGAGCAGCGTGATCATGTCCTCGACCATGCCGTGCAGTTCGTCCGGCGTGTGCTTCTTGGCGGACGGCTCCTTGCGCGCGGCGTTCTGACGCAGCGACGGCGCAGGGTCGAGCACCTTCAGGCTCAGCGCCTGGGGTCCGCGTCGACCGGCGGCCATGCCGAACTCCACACGCTGACCGGCCTTGAGGCCCTCGACGCCCTCGGGAAGAGCGGACGAACGCACATAGACGTCCTCCCCCTCCTCCTGCGACAGAAAGCCGAAGCCCTTTTCGACGTCGTACCACTTCACCTTGCCGGTCGGCACCGCGTTCACCCGCTCATCACTTGGAGTGCAGTTGGTTGCACTTGGTATTTGTTGCACTTGGTATGCAAAACAGCGCGCCCCACCTCTGGTGCGGGACGCGCAGTGCCCACAGTCTACCTTGCAGACACCCCCTCCGGCATTCGGGTTTCCAGGCACTATCGTTGCTGGTGTGGCCCACGAATCGACTCCTTCGAGCACACCTCACACACCCCGGAGGGGCGACGGACTCCTGCGGGTCGCGCTCGCTCTCTTCGCGATCGGCTTCGTCGCGATCGTGGCGATCTTCCTGACCCCGGTGCTCTCCGATTCCGAACCGGGTCTCGTTCTCTACCTCATCGCCCTCGCCTGCCCGATCGGATTCCTGCTCGGAATCGTCGCGGCACTGAGGCAGGGCAGACGCTCGCGCTGACACACCCGATCACCGAGGCATTCCCAACCACCGAGGGGACGATCATGAGAATTCTGCTCAACATCATCTGGCTGGTCTTCGGCGGTCTGTGGCTGGCGCTGGGGTACTTCGTCGCCGGAATCCTGTGCTTCATCCTGATCATCACGATCCCGTTCGGCATCGCGTCGTTCCGCGTCGGCGTCTACGCGCTGTGGCCGTTCGGGAAGACCGTGATCGACAAGCCGACGGCCGGTGTGGCCTCGCTGATCGGCAACGTCATCTGGTTCATCATCGCTGGTCTGTGGCTCGCGATCGGGCACGTCGTGACGGCAATCGCCATGGCGATCACGATCATCGGGATCCCGCTCGCCGTCGCGAACATCAAGATGATTCCCATCTCGCTGATGCCCCTCGGCAAGGACATCGTCGACGCACCGCAGTGATGTGAGCTTCCTCACATAACGACCCGGTAACGGAAGGGCAACGGGACGGCGATACGCACGTCTCGTCGCCACTAGCTGGGAAGAGTCCCGGCGCGCCCAATGAGGCCCCGCAACAGGCGAAGACACTCCGCGTTATCAAATGGTGACACTGCGGCCTCGGCCCGTTACCGTCGTCACCGGCCGATGAAACATCGGCCACGTCCGGCCCGCCGCGCCAAACCTCGTCCCGCGGGTACCGGAGTCCCGACGAAGCATTCCAGGGACGAGGACGGGGGACCCAAAGTCCTCCAGGGAACGCAAGTTTCCAGACGGACACCGGTCCGAATGTGCCTCGCACAGTCGGATCTTGGGGTGAAGCCAGACCCTCTCCAGCCAGGAGAGGCGAGGCCGGGCGACCTCTCAGCCCGAACCCGACAGCTGACCTCGCAGGCGCGTGTGGAGAGGATCTCTACCACTATGAGCGGACGCCATCGCAAGCCCACCACCACCGGCCGCACCGTCGCCAAGGTCGCCGTCACCGGCGCCATCATGGGCGTCGCCGGAGCAGCCTTCTCGGGCACCGCGAACGCGGCACCCGACTCCGACTGGGACCGCCTCGCGCAGTGCGAGTCCGGCGGAAACTGGGGCATCAACACCGGAAACGGCTTCCAGGGCGGACTCCAGTTCTCCCCGAGCACCTGGAACGCACACGGTGGAACCCAGTACGCAGCCACCGCCAACCAGGCCTCGCGTGAACAGCAGATCGTCGTCGCCGAGAAGGTCCTCGACTCCCAGGGCTGGGGCGCATGGCCGTCCTGCTCCTCGAGCCTCGGCCTGAGCAGCGCACCCACCCAGCGCACCACCCCCGCCACCGTGCCCGAGGCGCCCGCGGCGCCTGCCCTCCCCGACATCACGGGCGGCGTCCCCAGCACCAGCGGCACCTCGCAGTACGCCGGCGCCGTCGACAGCGCGATCGAGGCCGTCAAGGCCCAGGGCATCGCGATCGATCCCCAGATCCTGCAGCTCATCGACGCGAACAAGGGACTGCTCCCGCAGTAATCCCCGCAACTCACAGAAGAGGGGCCCTGCACCGATCCGGTGCAGGGCCCCTCTTCTGTCGCATGGTCAGCGGTTGATCACCGTGTGCGGGTGCGCGTACGGCAACGACTCCGCCGGCAACGGGAACTCGGTGTCCTCGCCGAACGGGGACAATCCGCCCGCACGGGTCGACGACAGTTCGGTCACGGCGTGATCTCCATCGGCGGTTTCGGGCCACCCTGGATCCACATACTGCTTCTTCGAATTGTTAGCCACGGTGCCATTTTGACAGGAGCATTCGGCGACGTACAGCCCAGGTCTCTAATCTGATAGTCGATGACCGACACCGACGACACCATCGCGAGCACCAACGGCACCGCAGTCTCCCCCCGCGGCGCCGCGACGCTCGCGGACTGGCTGGCCGCGCGCAGCGACGCAGAACTGACGGATCTGCTCCGCAGGCGCCCCGATCTCGCGGTCCCGCCGCCGGCCACGATCGTCGTCCTCGCCGGCCGCGCCGAGCAACGGGCCTCGGTCGCCCGGGCGGCCGACAACCTCACGTCCCTGGACTTCGGTGTCCTCGAACTCCTGGCGCTCGAGCGCGCCGACGAGGTGCCCGTGCCCCGGGCCACCCTGCAGGAGGCGGTGGGGTCGCGGGCGACGAAGAAGACCGTCGACGCCACCCTCGACGGCCTGCGGTCCGTCGGGATCGTCTGGGGCGACAAGACGACGCTGCGGATCGTTCCCGCCGTCGTGGCCACCATCCCGTGGCGCGTCGGACGAAGCGCCGAACCCGTCGAGACGCTCGACGAGGCCGGGATCACGGCGGCGCTGGCGGGACTGCAGACCGCCGAACGGGACATCCTCGAGACCCTGGCGAAGTCGAGTTCGATCGGGCGGACCCGGGACGCGGCTCCCGGGACACCCCCCGACCGTCCCGTTCAGCGGCTCCTCGCCGCCGGGCTGCTGCGGTGGATCGACGACGAGACCGTCGAATTGCCGTTCCAGGTGCGGCAGGTCCTGCGTGGGGAGGCCGTCTTCGACCCCACCTCGCTGGCCGCACCCGGTGTGACGGGCCGCAAACACAAGCCGGCCGACATCAACGCCGCCGCCGCGGGTGAGGCTCTCGAACTGGTCCGCCACTGCGAGGACGTCGTCAAGGCGCTCGGCGAGATCCCGGCACCGGCTCTGCGGGCGGGTGGTCTCGGGGTCCGGGAACTGCGACGGATCGCCAAGACGTCCGGCATCGACGAGAACCGGCTGAGCCTGCTCGTCGAACTGCTGTCGGCCGCGGGACTGATCGCGAGCGGCACCCCGGACCCGGCGCCGACGTCCGACACCGGGGAGAACTACTGGGCCCCGACCACCGTGGTCGACAACTGGCTGACCTCCCCGGTCGCCCGGCGGTGGCACGCCCTGGCCGCGGCGTGGCTGGAACTGCCGCGCATGGCGTGGTTCATCGGCATGCGCGACGCCAACGACAAACCGGTCGCCGCGCTGTCCGAGGAAGTGCGCGCGCCGTCCGCGCCGCGGGACCGGCAGGCGATCCTGGGGCTGCTGGCGGAACTGGGCAGCGGGCACTCGGCCGACCCCGCCGAGGTCAGTCGCCTCCTGGCCTGGCGCCGCCCCCGCTGGGGCGCCCGGCTGCGGGTCCACGCGGTGGAACGCACCCTCGAGGAAGCCGCGACACTCGGCCTCGTCGCCCGCGGCGCGCTCAGCTCCCCCGGACGTGCGCTGCTTCACGGCGGCGACGCCGAGGCCGAGATGCACGCGTCACTGCCCGAACCCGTCGACCATGTTCTCGTCCAGGCCGACCTCACCGTCGTCGCCCCGGGACCGCTGACCCCCGACCTGCTGGAGCAGATCACCCTCGTCGCGGACATCGAGTCCGCCGGTGCGGCGTCGATGTACCGGATCAGCGAGGACAGCGTCCGGCGCGCCCTCGACGTCGGGATGACGGCGGCGGAACTGCACAGCCTCTTCGCAACCCGGTCGCGCACGCCCGTCCCGCAGTCGCTGTCGTATCTGATCGACGACGTCGCGCGGCGGCACGGCCGGCTCCGGGCCGGTGTCGCGGCGTCGTTCGTCCGCTGCGAGGACCCGACGCTGCTCGCGGAGGTCCTGGCGTCGCCGGTGGCCGCCGCCCTGGCCCTGCGCGCGCTGGCGCCGACGGTGGCGGTGTCGCAGGCGCCGCTGCGGGAAGTGCTGGGCGAATTGCGGGCCGCCGGGTTCGCGCCGGCAGGCGAGGACTCGTCCGGTGCCCTCGTCGATCTGCGCCCACGCGGCGCCCGCGTCCTGACCCGGCGCAAGGCGCCCGCGAGCCGCCTCCCGGCCGTCGCGACGGACGCCCAGCTCGACGCGGTCGTCCGGACGCTGCGCGCCGGTGACCTGGCGGCGTCGGCCAAGGGTTCCGGCAGCATCCGGTCCGACGGGTCGCGGGCCAGCAGCGCCGCGACCATCGCCCTGCTCAACGCCGCGGCGCGCGAACGCTCCAGCGTGACGATCGGTTACGTCGACGCGCAGGGCGTGGCGACGCACCGCATCGTCGATCCCGTCAGCGTCGGCGGCGGCCAACTCGACGCCTTCGATCCGGCGAGCGGCGCGGTCCGCCGGTTCACCCTGCACCGCATCACGTCGGTCGCCAGGGTCGACTGACCCGTGAGTACTTGTTAACCGCGGGACGTTAACAAGTACTCACAGGTCGCATAACGATTCTGCGCAAACGCCGAGGAATTCCGGGCCGCGCAATACCGTGTTGCTGGTATGTACCTGGCCGGGGACGACTTACCAGGAGGCAGAACCATGAGTGTCACAGCAACGAAGCCGTTACACGGTTGGTTACGAGGCGTCGTCCGGCTGATGATTGCGGTGGTGGTCCTGCCTCTCGCGTTCGTCCTCGTCGGCGGCGGGACGGCGTCCGCGGACCCGTACAGCCGGCTGCGCGAACACTGGGTCGACGCACCCGGCGGGGTCGGGCAGATCAAGATCCGCATGTGGCTCGCGAACAACGGCAGCAACAAGGCCCTCTACCTCCTCGACGGCCTCCGCGCGACCGACGACGTCAGCGGCTGGGAGCACGAGACCAACGCCGCGTGGCTGTCCGATCACGGGATCACCGTGGTCGAGCCGGTCGGCGGGCAGTCCAGTTTCTACACGGACTGGTACGCACCCAGCAACACCAACAACCAGCCGTACACGTACAAGTGGGAGTCGTTTCTCACCCAGAACCTGCCCGACTTCCTGGCGAACAATTACGGCATCAGCCGCACCAGCAACGCCATCGCCGGACTGTCGATGGGTGGCAACGCGTCGCTGATCCTCGCCGCCTACCATCGCGACCAGTTCACGTTCGCCGGGTCGATGTCGGGGTATCTGAACCTGTCGGCGCCGGGCATGCGTGAGGCGATCCGTATCGCGATGCTCGACGCCGGCGGCTACAACGCCGACTGCATGTGGGGCCCGCCGTGGGATCCCGCCTGGCTGCGGAACGACCCGTTCGTCGCGGCACCCCTCATGCGCGGGCTTCCGATGTGGATCTCGGCGGGCGCCGGCCTTCCCGGCCCGCACGATCAGCCGCAGTCCGCGATCGATGTCTTCAACGTCGGCACCGGCATGGGTCTGGAGGCCATCGCGCTGGCCCAGAACCGGGCCTTCCAGGTGCGACTCGACACCCTCGGAATCCCCGCGCACTACGACTTCCCGGCGACGGGAACCCACAGCTGGGGCTACTGGCAGGACCAGCTGTGGGCGATGCTGCCGATGATGAAGGCGTCGATCGGCGCCTGAGCGGGCCCCACAGGTACCACCTAGTATCGCGGACGTGGAGAAACATCAGATCAGTCTCGGAGCAATCAATCTCGAGGCCGCGCACCCCGCAGCGCTCGCCGCGTTCTGGGCCGGTGTCACCGGTGCCACGCCGCTCCCGGGCGGTGACAGCGTCTATCTGCCACCGGCCGACCCGGACGGGTTCGCGATGTTCTTCCAGCCGCTCACCGGCGCCCGTCCCGAGCGCCAAGCCATCCACCTGGACCTCACCGTTCCGTGGGGTTCACGGCAACGCGAGGTCGAGCGGCTACTGGCGCTCGGGGCAACGCACCGGTGGGACGTCCTCGACGAGCACCCCCACGTGCAGTGGACGACGCTGGCCGACCCGGAGGGCAATCTCTTCTGCGTGGCGGAGCATCCCCCGGTCGTGGCCTCCGCCCCGTGAGTACTTCATAACGTCCCGCGGTTAATAAGTACTCACGGGTGGCGAAGCCGCATAAGCCTCCCAGAGTTCCCGGTAGACGCCGCCCCGGTCCAGCAACTCGTCGTGCGTTCCGACTTCCGCGACCCGGCCGTCGTCGAGGACCACCACCCGGTCGGCTCGCGCGGCGGTGCTCAGCCGGTGCGCCACGACGACGGTGGTGCGCCGCCGGGACAGGTTCTCGGTCGCGCGGCGCACCCGGTCCTCCGTGGCCAGGTCCAGTGAGGCGGTGGCCTCGTCGAGCAGCAGGATGTCGGGGTCCACCAGTTCGGCGCGGGCCAGTGCCAGCAACTGGCGTTGTCCGGCGGACAGGTTGCGCCCGTGTTCCCCGATCGGTTGCAGGTATCCGAGGGCGAGCCCGGACACCATGTCGTGGGCGCCGACGGCCCTGCTGGCGGCCTCGACCTCCGCGTCCGTCGCGTCGGGGCGCCCGTAGGCGACGGCGTCGCGGACGGTGGCGCCGAACAGGTGCGGCTCCTGCGGGACGACGCCGAGTCGCTGCCGGAACGACGCGAGGTCCAGGGCGCGGGTGTCGATGCCGTCGACGCGCACCGCCCCCGCGGTGGGGTCGTAGAAGCGGGCGAGCAACTTGAGCACCGTCGACTTTCCCGCGCCGGTCTGGCCGACGAGGGCGATCGTCTCGCCCGGTTCGATGTGAAGCTCCACCCCTCGCAGCGCCTCACCCTTGCCGGATTCGTACGCGAAGTGGACGTCGTCGAACACGATGCCACCGCTGATGCGGTCGAGGACGATCGGTTCGCCTGCCTGCGGTGTGGTGGTCGGCGTCCGCATCAGCCCCCGCAGCCGTCCAAGCCCGATGACCGCCTGCTGGTAGCCGTCGAACACCTGCGAAAGCTGTTGCACGGGAGCGAAGAACAGTTCGACGTACAGCACGAACGCGATCAGTGTGCCGACGGTGAGGGTTCCGGTATGGATCCGCGCGGTCCCCGCCGCGAGCACGAGCCCGGTCGCGACCACGGACAGGAATTCGACGAACGGGAAGTACAACGCCATGTATCGCTGGGCCCGGAGCCGCGACCCCCGGAAGTCCCAGGCCCGCCGGGCGAACTGGGCCGCGTTGTAGTCCTCGCGCCGAAATGCCTGTGTGACACGAATGTTCGTCACGTTCTCCTGCAGGTAGGCGTTGACGATTCCGACGCGGTCGCGGGCCTCGGCGTAGGCGGGCACCGACTTCCGGCGGAACACGACGGTGGCCGCGACGAGGACGGGCACCACGAGTACCAGCACGAGGGCAAGTTCCGCGTCGATCACCAGCAGTGCCACCAGCACACCGGAGATGGTCAGCCCGCTGACGACCGCGGTGGCCAGACCCGTCTGCAGGAAGTTGGACAGGCTGTCGACGTCGGTGGTCATGCGGGTCATGATCCGGCCGGCCAGTTCCCGCTCGTAGTACTGCAGACCGAGCCGCTGCAGTTGTGCGAACGTCTTGACCCGCAACGTGTACAGCAGCCGTTCGCCGGTACGTCCGGTCACCCGGGTCTGGGCGACGTTGACGGCCCAGTCGAGCAGCACCACGACCACGGTCGCGGCCGCCGCGAGCAGCAGCAGGTCGCGGGCGCCCTGCAGCACTCCCCGATCCACGCCGGTACGGACCAGGACCGGCACCGCGATCTGCGCGACGGCGTCCAATCCGACCAGCACCAGTCCCGCGACCAGCGGCAGCAGGAGGGGCCGCAGCAGTGAGCCGAGCCCGAACGCGGGGTCGGCGGCCCGGGCCTCGTCGGCGGCGACGTCCGGGTCTCCGGTGAGCGGTGGCAGGTCGTCGAGTCGGGCCATCACGTCGGGTCCGGGTGGTGCCGACGACAGGATTCCCCCTGCCGCGCCGCCGCGCGAGGGTCCGCTGGCACCGGCCGCCGCGGTCGCGAAAGCCGCTGCGGCCCTGGCGTCGAACACCCCGGACGCCTCGTCACCGTCCTCCCGGCGCCACAGCTCGGCGGTGACGCCGTCGACGTCCGGCAGCGGCGGCGACGGGTCCGGGGCGGCGACGTCGTCCGCACTCGACAGCAGCGCACGGAACAGCGGGCAGCGTTCGTCGAGTTCGGCGCTCGTCCCCACGTCGACGATGCGGCCGTCCGCCAGCACGGCGATGCGGTCGGCCAGGGCGAGCGTCGACCGGCGGTGCGCGATGATCAATGTGGTCCGCTCCCGGGTGGCGACGCGCAGTTCGTGATGGACGGCGGCCTCGACCCGGGCGTCGACCGCCGAGGTCGCGTCGTCGAGCACCAGGATCCGCGGATCGGTGACCAGTGCCCGGGCGAGGGCGATGCGCTGCCGCTGACCACCCGACAACGTCACCCCCTGCTCCCCCACGACGGTGTCGAGGCCGTCCGGCAGCGCGTCGACGAATTCCTCCGCCTGCACCACGCGCAGTGCCTCACGCACCGTTGCCTCGTCGACGTCCGGCCTGCCGTACGAGACGTTCGCGCGAATGGTCTCGGACATCAGGTAGCTGTCTTCGAAGACGACGCCGAGCGCGGAGCGCAGCGATTCGAGCGACAGCCTGCGGGTGTCGATCCCCCCGACGGTGACCGCACCCGCATCGACGTCGTAGAGCCGCGGAACGAGCATGGCCAGAGTCGATTTGCCCGATCCGGCGGCTCCGACCACCGCCACGGTTTCGCCGGGTGCGATTCGCAGCGACAGTCCGTCGAGCAGCCGGTTCGACGGGTCGTAGCCGAAAGCCACGTCGTCGAATTCCACCGCGAGGGGGCCGTCCGGCAGGTCCACGGCGCCGGGCGCGGTGGTGACGGCCGGCGCGTTGTCGATCACCTCGCGTACGCGTTCGACGCTCGCGCGCCCCTGCTGGCTCACGGTCAGCAGGGTGGCGAGTTGACGGACGGGCGAAGCGAACGCCGCCAGGTACGTGGTGAAGGCGACGAACGTGCCCAGCGACAGTGTGCCGTGCAGAGCCAGCCACCCACCGAGGGCCAGCACGAGGGCCTGCCCGAGCATCGGGACCGCCTGCAGTGCCGGGTTGTACCGGCTGGTCAGCCGCGCGACGCGCAGCCGGGACCGGAACAGCTCACCTGCCCGCTTCTCGAGGTCTTCGAGTTCGCGGTGCTCCTGGCCGAATCCCTTGACGACGCGCACCCCGGTGACGGCGGCTTCCACCCCGCCCGCCACGACGGCCGCCTGTTCCTGCGCATGCCAGTTGGCGGGGAACAGGTCGACGCGGCTGCGCAGGGAGATGAACCACAGCGCGGGCAGCACGGCGAGGGCGACGAGGGTGAGGATCGGCGACAGCACGGCCATCACGGCCAGCGAGATCACGAACATCAGCAGGTTCCCCGCCATGTGCGGCAGCAACTGCAGGAGCATCTGGATCAGCGTGATGTCCGAGATCGACCGGCTCACCACCTGTCCCGTCTGCAGCCCGTCCTGTTTGACGCCGTCCAGCCGCAGCAGGGATCGGAAGGCGTCGCCCCGCAGGTCGTACTGCACGCCGAGGGACAGCTGCCCGGAGCGGTACCGCCGCGTGTAGGCGGCGGCGAAGCGGATGGCCGCGAGGACGACGAGCACCGCGATCCAGGGCGCCAGCGAATGATTCGTGTCGACCGCGGCGTTGTCGATCACGTGCCGGACGGCCAGCGGGATGGTGGCGGTGGCCGCGGCCGCCACCGCTGCCGCGCCGTACGCGAGAACGAGATTGCGGCGCTGGCGCAGACAGTAACCGAACAGATACCGCAGCCAGCCGGCGTTCTCCGGAGTTGCCGTCGTCACTGCGCAGACACCAGCGTGGAATCCTTCTCGACCGCAAACTGATTCGCGGGCCGCGGCAGACCGTAGTGCCCCCGCAGCGTGGTCTCGGTGTAGTCGGTGCGGAACAGTCCGCGTTCCTGCAGGATCGGGACCACGGAGTCGACGAACTTCTCCAGCCCGGACGGCAGGACGGCGGGCATGATGTTGAACCCGTCGGCGGCGCCGTTGCGGAACCAGTGCTCGATAGTGTCGGCCACCTGGAGTGGGGTGCCCGCGAACGTGCGGTGACCGCGACCGCCACCGAGTCGCCCGATCAGTTGCCTGACGGTGAGCCTTTCCCGGCGGGCGAGGTCCACGATCAGCGTGTACCGGCTCTTCGCGCCCTCGATCTCGTCCTCGGACGGCAGGTCGTCGGGCAGTTCCTCGTCGAGCGGGAGTTGCTCGGGTTCGAGATTGAACCGCTGCGCCAACTGCTTCCGGGCGTATTCCGGCGAGATCAGCCGCTCCAGTTCGGCCTCGAGTTCACGGGCCTCCTCCTCCGTGTCCGCGATGACCGGCACGATGCCGGGCAGGATCAGCACCTGCTCCGGGTCCCTTCCCACTGCCGCGACGCGGTCCTTGACGTCGGCGTAGAACGCCTTCCCTTCGTCCAGGGTGGGCTGGGCGGTGAAGATGGCCTCCGAGTAGCGGGCGGCGAAATCCTTTCCGTCCTCGGACGATCCCGCCTGCACGAGCAGCGGGTATCCCTGCGGCGACCGCGGCACGTTGAGCGGTCCCCGCACCTTGAAGAACCGGCCCTCGTGCTCGATGACGTGGACCTTGGCGGAGTCGGCGTGGATCGCGACGTCCTTGTCCGCGACGATGGCGTCGTCCTCCCAGCTGTCCCACAACTTGGTGGACACCTCGACGAATTCCGCGGCCCGCTCGTAGCGGCTGCGGTGTGCGGGGGTGTCGTCGAGCCCGAAGTTCTGCGCGGCGTCGGCGCCGGCGGTGGTGACGATGTTCCAGCCGGCGCGGCCGCTGCTGACGAAGTCGAGGGACGCGAACCGCCGCGCCAGGTTGTACGGCTCGTTGTAACTGGTCGACGCGGTCGCGATCAGGCCGATCTTCTCGGTGGCCGCGGAGATCGCAGTGAGGATGATGGTCGGCTCCAGCTTGCCGCTCGGCCTGCGTTCCGGATTGCTGAACAGCACCGGGCTGTCGGCGAGGAACACCGAGTCGAACTTTCCGCGCTCGGCGGTCTGCGCCAGCGAGATGTAGTGCTTGATGTCGAGGTTGGCGTTCGGGTCGCTCTCGGGCAGGCGCCAGGCCGCCTCGTGGTGTCCGATCGCCATCAGGAATGCGTTGAGATGCAGCCGGCGCTGTGGTGACGAACTCATGGTGTAACTCCTCACTGTGCCGCTACCTCGACGCCGAGGGCGCCGAGCAGCGTATTGCGAAACTCGTGGAACTTGCTGTCGCCGAGCGCTCTCGGCCTCGGAATGTCGACGATCTCGTCGACGACGATCTGCCCGCGGTCGAGGACGAGCACCCGGTCGGCGAGCGCGATCGCCTCGTCGACGTCGTGGGTGACGAGCAGGACGGTCGGGCGGTGGCGGCGGATCAACTCCTGCAGCAGCGCGTGCATCTTGATCCGGGTCAGCGCGTCGAGGGCGCCGAACGGCTCGTCCGCGAGGAACAGCTGAGGCTCGCGGACCAGCGCCCGCGCCAGCGCCACCCGCTGCTGTTCACCGCCGGACAATTCACTGGGCCATGCCTTCTCGCGGCCGGCGAGCCCCACCTCCGCGAGGGCGGAGGCGCCCCTGCTCGTGCCGGTGCGGCCCAGCCCGAGCGTCACGTTGTCGAGCACCCGCAGCCACGGCAACAGCCGTGAGTCCTGGAAAGCCACCGACACTTCCGCGGGCACGGTGAGCGTTCCGCCGCGGCCCTCGACGTCGTAGTCGAGGCCCGCGAGCGCGCGCAGCAGTGTGCTCTTGCCGGACCCGCTCTTGCCGAGCAGGGCCACGAACTGGCCTTCGGGAATGTCGAGGTCCAGGTGGTCGAGGACGGTCTTGTCGCCGAATCCGCGAACGAGGGACCGCACCTGCACGGCGGCGGGTTCTAGCCTGCGAGCGTCTTGCGCCATGACAGCGACCGCCTTTCGATGTAGCGGAGGACGGCGTCGGACAGCAGACCGAAGATGCCGTAGACGGCGAGCCCCACCAGAATCACGTCGGACTGGCCGTAGTTCTGCGCGTTGTACATCATCTTCCCCAGACCGGTCACCGCGTTGATTCCCTCGACGACGATGAGGGTGAGCCAGGCGCCGGTCACCGAGAGACGCAGTCCGAGAAAGAATCCCGGCATCGCACCCGGCAGCACCACCTTACGGATGAACGTGGCCCGGGACAGCCCGAGGACCTCGGCGAGTTCGACGTACCGGTTGTCGATCGACGTCAGCGAGTTGTGGGTCTGGATGTACATGTGGACGACGACACCGAGCGCGATGATCACGATCTTGAACGTCTCGCCGATGCCGAGCCAGAGGATCAGCAGCGGGATCAGGCCGAGCGTCGGGATGGCCCGTTTGAGCTGGATCGGCCCGTCGATCAGGGCGTCACCGGAACGCGTCAGTCCGGCGACGACGGCCAGCGCCGTCCCGATCACCACGCCGAACGCGAACCCGACGGCGGCGCGGCTCAACGACGCGGCGATGTGCTCCTGCAGGATGCCGGTGGAGATCAGGTCGACGGCCGTGGTCACCACCGTCCACGGCGCGGACAGCTTCCGCGGGTCGATGAGGCCCGCCACGCTGCCCACCGCCCACACCGCGAGGAGGAGCAGCACCCCGGCCAGCCTGGAGAACGGGAAACCCTTGCGCAGGCCGAGTCGCCGGATCGGCCGCTCGGCGGCGCCGGACCCGGACCTGTCGGCACCGGCGGCGGTCGTGCGCGCCGGTACTGCTGCGGGCGCGGAGAGAATACTGGTCATCGCTGCACACCGCCTCGGTACTCGGCCGGCACGGCGTCGGCGGCGATGTTTTCGAATCGGCGGTCGAACAGCTCGTTGGCGTCGAATTCGCTGAAGTACCCGGCGTCGGAGAGCAATTGGACGGTGTCCTGCGTCCACTCGACCGCCGCGTCCCAGTTGACCGGGTACGACGGCCGCTGCCCGACGGAGGCGACGATGCGCTTGCCGTCCTCGGCCGACACCTGTTCGCTCTCCACGTAGTACTTCTGGATCCACGCGTCCTGGTTCTCCCACGCCCAGATCTCCCCGCGCGCCCAGAACGGAATGAACGCCTTGATCGCCGCAGCCTTGGCCGGATCCTGCAGGACCTCCACCGGCGCCCAGAGCACGGTGAGCGCGTCCACGGCGTCGGTCTGCAACGCCTTCGCTCCGTCCGGACCGTACTGGTTCAGGTACTTCGTCACCGTCGGCTCCGACAGCGGCGCGACGTCCACCTGCTTCGACTGCAGCGCGGTGAGGAACTGCGGGCTGGGCAGCTCGACGAGCTGGACGTCTTTCGTGGTCAGGCCCTGCGCCTTCAGCGTTCGCAGGATCACCACACCCTGCGCCTGCCCGGGCGAGAACGCGATCTTCTTGCCCCGCAGGTCCGGCAGTGCCGCGATGTCCGAGCCGGGGGCGGTGGCCAGCACGTACTGCGGCTGTTCCTTCTCCCGGACCGCGACGATCTTCGCGTCCAGCCCCGTGGCGTGCGCCTGGATCGGCGGGATCGCGGCGTTGGTGGCCAGGTCGACCGCGTTGCCGCGGAAGGCCTGGATCACGTCGGGACCGGCACTGACGTCCGGCCAGTCCGACACGGTGAACGGGAGATCGGCGATCTGGTCGGTCGCCTCGAGCTGCAGCCGGGTGGTCTTGATCGACACACTGAGCGAGGTTCCCTCCGGAACCTGATCGGGCACAGCATCATCGAGCGCGAGCCCGCCGGAGGAACCGGAGGAGCAGGACGCGAGCCCGAGCGCCACGACGCCGGCGAAGGCGGCGCGCGTGAGGCGCCGGTACCCGGCGGAAGACACGAGTGAACTGGACATGATTGATCCTTCGAAGGATGCGGTCTCCGATGGGCACCCCGGACGCAGAAGGTCGGGTGCCGTGCAGGAGCGAGAAAGGAAGAACGGAACGGTGTTTCGGGGCGTCCGCGGCGTCAGGCCGGAAACGTCAGACGCGACCCCATCGCGTGCGGCGACAACAGGACCCGGGGCGACACGAGGTGGTACGCACGCTGTCCGCCGTAGAGGTGTTCACACCAATATCCTTGCGATCCAGCGCAATCCCCGTCAACATTGCTTCCCACCGAATTAACTCCGATGCTGTGATACACGTCACGAAATTCCGGCCAGTGGGCGCACGAAGCTGGTGAGCGGCG
The DNA here is from genome assembly GCF_017068375.1 of Rhodococcus koreensis. NCBI lineage: Bacteria > Bacillati > Actinomycetota > Actinomycetes > Mycobacteriales > Nocardiaceae > Rhodococcus > Rhodococcus koreensis. The sequence continues at coordinate 5,956,821 of NZ_CP070609.1, read as the reverse complement.
CGCGGTAGAGCTCCGCGAGGATCACGGCACCGGCGGACACCGGCAGCGCCCGTCCCGGAAAGCTGGTGGACAGCACGGACCACGACGGATCGTCACACGTCGCCGACGACTCCGCGACCGCACGCCGGACCGTGTCCAGACACCCGGGAATCCCGCTCACACTCTGGTCGCAGACGATGAGGACCTCCGGATTGAACAGATCCAGCAGACGCGCCGCCACCACCCCGACGCCGTGCGCGCGTTCCGTGAACAGTGCCAGCGCCTCCGGGTGCCTGTTACGGCCCGCGTCGAGGAGATCGCGGAAGATCGGCCGCTCGATGATGCCCAGCTCCATCGCCCTGCGCACCAGCACAAGATCCGACAGGGTGGCCTGCACACATCCGGTGCGCCCGCAGGCGCACTCCTCGACACTGTTCTCGACGGGCACGTGCGCCACCGCGCCCGCCGCCGCGCGAGGGCCGTGGTGGACCACGCCGCCGGTCGCGAACGCGGCGTCCACCACGTTCCCGACGAAGAGTTGCACCACACTCTCCCGCGCCCTCGGCTCCCCGAACAACACCTCCGCGTCGATGAGAGCGCGCGCGTGCGAATCCATCCGGACGTCCAGACCCGTGCGGTGCTCGAGATCCGCGCGGACCGGGTACCCGTTCCATCCCGGGATCGGATGCTCGCGCACCACACCCGATTCGGAGTCGATCCAGCCGCCCGCCGCGAAACCGACACCGATCGGAACCGAAGGCTCACCGTGCTGGACGGCCAGCGCCTCCAGGGTCGTCACGGCGTTCCGCAGGATCTCGGCCGGTCCCAGCCCGTAGTGCGGATCGCGGGACCGTGCCAGCACCCGCCCGCGCAGGTCGAGCAACGCGGTGGTCACATGCGTGATGGCCAGATGGATCCCGTACACGACGTACCGGCTGTCGTCGACGTCCACCGGCACGTGTGGCCGTCCCAGTCCGGTTGGGCCCGCGATCTCCGGCAGTTCCCGCAGCAGGCCGTGGTCGACGAGCTGCGCGCTGGCCGTGGTCACCGTCGCGGGTGAGAGCCCGGTGATGCGGGCGATGGTGCTGCGTGCGATCGGCCCGCTGTCGAGGACCGTGCGCAGCACCGTGCCCGCGCTGGCGCCGGAACGTCCGGCGCCGCGCCGGGTGACGGGCTGCGTTCGCGCCATCGTTCCCCCTTCGCCGCGCGCAGTGATGTGGCCTGACCTCGAACGCTAGCGAAGGGGAACGTGCAGTTCAACGGACTCGATTCCCGTGAATTTAACTCCCTGTGAGTACTTCTCAACGTCCCGCGGTCAACAAGTACTCACGGGGCGCTAGCCACCCAGATTGACCTCGATGCAGTAGGTGCGCTGGGGTTCGGAGAAGGCGATGGGGAAGGCGGTGTCGAACTCGTTGCACAGGGTTTCGTCGTCCTGGCCGTCCGCGCGTCTGACGACCTTGACGGTCTGCATGTCGGAGCAGTCGGACGGCACGATCCGGCCGTCGTCCTCGAGCAGGTAGCAGGAGTCCTCGATCATGTTCGGGACGAGGCACAGCGTGGTCTGCACGTCCTTGTCCTCGCCGACGAGGGTGTAGGAGAAGTAGTCCTCCCCGCACTGGACGTCGCCGTCGTTCTTCTGCGCCACCTCGTACGTGGCCTCGCTGTCGGAGCAGTCCCGCTTCTCGTGCGAGGTGTCGGCCGCGGTGGTCGACGCGGACTCGAAGAACAGGCAGTCGCCGACGTCGAGGGCGTTCTCGTCGGCGCTCTTCACCGCGTACACACCGAACGCGGCGACGGCGGCGAGGATCACGACGGCGAGGACGCCGAGAGTGATGAACAACCCTTTCCGCGACTTCTTCGGCTGCGGTGGGTACTGACCGGGCGGGTACTGGCCGGGCTGCTGCCCGTACTGGCCCGGCGGATACTGGCCGGGCTGCTGGGCGTACTGACCCTGTTGGTAGGGCTGCTGCGGGTACTGACCCTGCGGGTACGGCTGCTGCGGCCCACCCTGCGGGTACGGTTGCTGCGGGTTGTTCGGCGGTTCGCCGGGGACGCTCGGATCGGGGCGGTTCGGGTCGTCGGGGGGCTGGGTCATCGCGAGCCTCGTCTCTGGGTCGATCCATCCGGCTGCCCCTCAATTTAGGCCCCGACCGCCCCGGATGTGCAGGTATCGGCCCTGCCGGGGGCCGCGACGTGGCGCGCCGCCGCCCGGATCAGGACAATGGACAGGCTGGCTACATCCGGCACCGCATTTTCGAGGAGGCTTCCGTGACCGACGGACCGTTGATCGTCCAATCCGACAAGACCCTGCTGTTGGAGGTCGATCACGAACGCGCGAACGACGCCCGCCAGGCGATCGCGCCGTTCGCGGAACTCGAGCGCGCGCCCGAACACGTCCACACGTACCGCATCACTCCGCTGGCGCTGTGGAACGCGCGCGCCGCCGGGCACGATGCCGAGCAGGTGGTCGATGCCCTCGTCAACTTCTCCCGGTACGCGGTGCCGCAGCCGCTGCTGGTCGACATCGTCGACACGATGGCCCGGTACGGGCGCCTGCAGCTGGTGAAAAACCCGGCCCACGGTCTGACGCTGGTCAGCCTGGACCGCGCGGTCCTCACCGAGGTGACCCGGCACAAGAAGATCGCCCCGATGCTCGGCGCGCGCGTCGACGACGACACGGTGGTGGTGCACCCGAGCGAGCGCGGCCGCCTCAAGCAGTTGCTGCTCAAGGTCGGCTGGCCGGCGGAGGACCTCGCCGGATACGTCGACGGCGAGGCGCACGCCATCGATCTGGACTTCGACGGCACCTCCCCCGGGTCCGCGGACGGCCAGTGGCACCTGCGCGACTATCAGGAGATGGCCGCCGACTCGTTCTGGGCCGGCGGGTCCGGCGTCGTCGTCCTGCCCTGCGGTGCGGGTAAGACGATGGTCGGTGCGGCCGCGATGGCCAAGGCGAAGGCGACCACGTTGATCCTGGTGACGAACACGGTCGCGGGACGGCAGTGGAAGCGTGAGCTGATCGCGCGCACGTCGCTCACCGAGGAGGAGATCGGCGAGTACTCCGGCGAGCGCAAGGAGATCCGTCCGGTCACCATCGCCACGTACCAGGTGATCACCCGGCGCACCAAGGGCGAATACAAGCATCTGGAACTCTTCGATTCCCGCGACTGGGGTCTCGTGATCTACGACGAGGTGCACCTGCTGCCCGCCCCGGTGTTCCGCATGACCGCCGACCTGCAGTCCCGCCGGCGCCTCGGCCTCACCGCCACCCTGGTGCGCGAGGACGGCCGCGAGGGCGACGTGTTCTCGCTGATCGGACCCAAGCGGTACGACGCGCCGTGGAAGGACATCGAGGCGCAGGGGTGGATCGCACCCGCCGACTGCGTCGAGGTGCGGGTGACGCTGACGGACGCCGAACGGATGTCCTACGCCGTCGCCGAACCGGACGAGCGGTACAAGCTGTGTTCCACGGCGCACACCAAGATCGCGGTGGTGAAGTCGATCCTGGAGCGGCACACCGACGCACCGACGTTGATCATCGGCGCGTACCTCGACCAGCTCGACGAACTGGGTGAGGCGTTGAACGCCCCGGTCATCAAGGGGTCGACCAAGAACAAGGAGCGGGAGGAACTGTTCGACCGTTTCCGGGCGGGCGAAATCCAGACGCTGGTCGTCAGCAAGGTCGCGAACTTCTCGATCGACCTTCCGGAAGCGTCTGTCGCCGTGCAGGTTTCGGGTACGTTCGGGTCCCGTCAAGAGGAGGCTCAGCGGCTGGGCCGCCTGCTGCGACCGAAGCACGACGGCGGCCAGGCCCACTTCTACTCGGTGGTGGCGCGGGACACGCTCGACGCCGAGTACGCCGCCCACCGGCAGCGGTTCCTCGCCGAGCAGGGTTACGCGTACCGGATCACCGACGCCGACGACCTGCTGGGCCCGGCCATCGGGTAACCGCCTGCCGCCGGAGCCGGGCCTCTAAGCTGGGGCCGTGCGACATTTCGAGTTCACCGTCGACCGGCCCTACGCGAAGTCCGTCAATCAGACGTTCGCCGACATGCGACGCCTGCAGGTGTCGGCGATCGTGGTGGCGCTGCTGTTCGCGGCCGCCGCTGTCGGTCTGATCCTGCTCGCCCACCCCTGGTCGATCATCCTGGGGGCCGTCGTGGCGATCGCCGCGCTGACGTCCGTGTGGGTGGCGTTCTGGGTGCCGAAGAAGGTCGGCAGCATCGAGGACCTGTACGCGAAGAGCCCGCTGGTGCCCGCTGTCGTCTCGGAGGTCCACCCCCGCGCGCTGACCCTGCTGTCGCTGATCGACGTCGCGAAGCCGTCCGCGGTCCACCCGTCGTACGCGCTCGTCACCCGCAACGTTCCGATCCGCACCGGCCAGAAGCAGCGGGTGGGTGACCGAGTGCCGTCCGTCGCACTGCTGAACGACCGCAGCACGCACAGCATGTCCGACACCTGGGAGATGGTCAGCCCGATGCCGATCGCGTGGGGCACCCGCGACGCGGCCGTGCGGTCCCGCGCGGAGGACGCGATCGATCAGGTCGAGTGGGATTTCCTGCAGAGCCGGATCGCCGAGTCGGAGCAGATCCGGACCAGCCCCGACCAGCGGGTCACGGTGTCCGAGCACGACCTTCCGGAGAGTTTGCGCTGACCGGCCGCTAGCCGGGCCAGCCCTCGGCCGGCTGCCGCGGGTCGCCGGCCAGCAGGGCGGCCGCCCACGAATCGCGCCGGACGCCGCGCTGCACCAGTCCTGCGCGCTGGAGTCCCTCGAACCGGAAGCCCACCCGGCGGGCGACGGCCGCCGAATCCAGGTTGCCGACGAACGCGCGCCATTCGATGCGTTCGAGGCCCATCCCGTCCGTCCGAAACGCGAAATCGCACACCAGGTTCACCGCCGTCGTCATCAGTCCCCGCGAGCGGGCGGACGGTGACAGCCAGTACCCGATCTCCGCTGCCGTCATGTCCCGCGCCATCAGGCCGATCATCCCCAGCACCGGGCCGTTCTCGCGTTCGCGCAGCGCCCAGGTGGGGCTGCGGTCGGCCCAGCCGGTCGGCACCGTCTGCCGGACGAACTGCTCGGCGTCCGAGCGTGCGTACGGGGCGGGCATCGTCGTCCACTCGGCGATCGACGCGTCGCCGCACGCCGAGCAGATCGCGTCGATGTCGGTGACGACCGGCGGGCTCAGCCACACGTTGTCGGCGGCGAGGGTGACGACGAGCATGCCCGCCACTCTATGCCCGGTGCGGCGGTCTGCTGATCAACACGTCCGGCCGACGGGCCGGCCATCAGCACGTCCGGCCGACGGGCCGGCCCTCAGCGCAGCGCCGGCAGGACCTCCTTCTCGAAGAGCTCGATGCCCGAGGTGTCGTAGGCGGCTTCGGGGAAGTAGAAGATGCCGTAGGACATGCCGAGTTCCTTCAGCGCCGACAGTTTCTCGACGATCTGTTCCGGCGTTCCCACGCCGGGCATGCCGCGGAATGCTCCGAGCGCACCCTCGGCGGCGTCGGCGCCGACGTGGGGGGTGAGCCGGTCCTTCAGGGTGAGCAACCGCTGCTCGACCTCCGCCTCGGTGGTGCCGATCGCGACGTTGTAGTTGGCCGAGCGGGTGATGGCGTCGAAGTCGGTGCCGACGGTGTCGCAGTGCTTGCGCAGGATCTCGGACTTCTGTGCGAATCCGTCGGGTGTGCCGTCGAAGTTGGTGTATTGCGCGTACTTTGCCGCGATCTTCAACGTCACCTTCTCGCCGCCGCCTGCGATCCACAGCGGAATACCGCCGTCCTGCAGCGGAAGTGGGCGGACGATGGCGCCGTCGACCTGGTAGTGCTTGCCTTCGAGGGTCGCGGTGCCGTTGGTCCAGGCCTGGCGCATGATCTGCACGCCCTCGTCGAGGCGGCCGAGACGCGTACCGGCGGAGGGGAATCCGTACCCGTATGCCTGCCATTCGTGCTCGTACCAGCCGCCGCCGATGCCCATCTCGATGCGTCCGCCGGAGATGAGGTCGGTGGTGGCGGCGACCTTGGCGAGGTAGGCGGGGTTGCGGTAGCTCATCGCCGTACACATCTGGCCGAGACGCACCCGCGACGTGACGGCCGCGAACGCGGACATGAGGGTCCACGCCTCGTGCGTGGCCTCCTCGGTCGGTGCCGGGACGGTGTGGAAGTGGTCGTAGACCCACAGTGAATCCCAGGAGGAACCCTGGTCGGCGCGCAACGCGAAGTCGCGCATCACCGACCATTGATCCGCGGGATCGATTCCGACGAGATCCAGACGCCAACCTTGAGGAACGAACAATCCGAAGCGCATGAAACGAATGTACCTATGCTTCCTGTTTTTCGAGCGGTGAGGAATCCGGCTCCGCCGCGGGCGGCGGTGGCCAGGGGGAATAGATCGGGATGAACCGGAACAGGAGTCCGGCGCCGACCAGCGCCGCTCCCCCGATCGCGGCGACGGCGGCGCCGAGCGGGACCACCGCGGCGAGCGCGCCGACCCCGAACGGTCCTGCGAACATCCCGGTGTCGTGGGTGAGCCGCCACGCTGCGAGGAATTCGGCGCGGGTGGCCGGTGGCGCGATGTCGGCGCCGAGCGTCATGATGACGCCGTTGCCGAGGCCGTTGCCGATTCCCATCACGACGGCGACGATCCCGATCGACCACAGGTCGTGCGAGAACGGCAACGCCAGGTAGGACGCGCCGATCACCAGCAGCGACGGCACCGCGATGAACCTGCGGCCGTAGCGGTCCATGAAATGTCCGGCCGGATACGAGCACAGCAGGTCGACGGCGGCACCGACACCGAAGACGAGGCTGACCTGGGCGGCGTCGAGTCCGAGGTGGGCGGCCCACAGTGGGAGCACCGCCTCCCGGGAGGCGCGGGCCGCGCCCATCATGAGCGACCCGGCTCCGAGTGTGGCCAGCAGTTTCCGGTGGCGACGCAAGATCGACGGCAGCGTCGCGTGCCCGCCCACGGCGGCTGCACTGCGGCGCGGCGGGTCGGGGACCCGCGACATCAGCCACCCGGACAGCACGACGCCGACGAACTGCACCATGAACCCGCCCCGCGCGCCGACCACCAGGATCACGGCGGCACCGAGCAGCGGGCCCACGAAGAAGCCGAGCCGCCACATCGCCGCGAACGACGACATCGCCCGGGCCCGCAACCCGATCGGCACGGCATCGGCCAGATAGCTCTGGCGGGCCAGCCCCCACACGGCGTTCGCGAGCCCGGTCAGCAGTGCGCCGACACCGAGCATCCAGGGTGACTGCGCGAGGAGACAGACCAGCACTCCGGTGGCGCCGACGGCACTGCCGCCGATGATGGACCGCCGCTCCCCGAACCTCGCCACGATCCGGCCCGCGGGCAGGTCGCCGAGGACGGCGCCGAGCCCGACGACCGCGACGATCAGCCCGGACACGGCAACCGACGCACCCAGTTCGCGGGCCGTCAGCGCCATGACCGGGGCGGCGGCCCCCTGGCCGATGCCGAAGATCGCTGCTGGGACGAAGACGGTGGTGACGAGAGGCTTCAGACCGGTCTCGCCGCTCATGCGCTCGCTTCGTCGACCGCACCCGCGAACCGGTTGTCGACGTCCGCGAGACCGTAGTGACCACGCAGGGTGGTCGCCGTGTACTCCGTGCGGAACAGTCCCCGCTGCTGCAGGATCGGGACGACCCGGTCGACGAAGTCGTCGAGTCCGCCGGGCAGGTACGGCGGCATGATGTTGAAACCGTCGGCCGCGCCCTGCTCGAACCACGTCTGCAGTTCGTCCGCCACCTGTTCCGGAGTGCCGGCGAACGTGCGGTGCCCGCGTCCGCCGCCGAGCAGCCCGATCAGCTGCCGGACGGTGAGCGATCCGTCCTCCGCGAGATCCTTCACCAGCTGGTACCGGCTCTTGTTGCCCTGGATCTCGTCGAGCGGGGGAAGCGGCGGCAGCGGCGTGTCGAGGGAATGCATCGTGAGATCGACACCGAGCATCGTCGACAGCTGCCGCAGCGAGTACTCGGGCGAGATCAGATCGGTGAACGACTGCTCGAGCGCCTTCGCCTCCTCCTCGGTGTCGGCGATGAACGGCACGATGCCGGGCAGCACCTTCAGGTCGCGGGCAGTGCGGCCGTGCTTCACGACCCGCGCCTTGAGATCGCGGTAGAACTCCTGCCCCTGCTCGAGGGTGCGCTGCGCGGTGAACACCGCCTCGGCGTACCTCGCCGCGAACTCCTTGCCGCTCTCCGACGATCCGGCCTGCACCAGCAGCGGCCGCCCCTGAGCGGATCTCGGCGAGTTGAGCGGGCCCTTGATCCGGAACCGCGGTCCGTCGTGGTCGATGGTGTGGACCTTGTCGGGGTCGGCGAACACGCCCGTCTCCGGGTCCAGCACCACCGCGCCGTCCTCCCAGCTGTCCCACAGGGCCAGCGTGACGTCGACGAATTCCTCTGCGCGCTCGTATCGTCCGCTGTGCGCGGGGATGCCGTCGACACCGAAGTTGGCCGCCTCGTCAGCGCCTGCCGAGGTCACGATGTTCCACCCGGCCCGGCCGCTGCTGATGTGGTCGAGCGACGTGAACTTGCGGGCCAGGGTGTACGGGTCGGAGTAGCTCGTGGACGCCGTGGCGATCAGCCCGACGTTTTCGGTGGCGACGGCGATCGCCGACAGCAGCGTGACGGGCTCGAAGATCGCCTGCGTGTTGTGCTTGATCCGCGGCCCGACGGCGAGACCGTCGGCGAAGAACACCGAATCGAGTTTGCCCCGCTCCGCGATCCGGCCGAGTTCCTGGAAGTGCGCGACGTCCAGTACGCGGTGCGCCTCGGTGCGGGGGTGGCGCCACGCCGCCTCGTGATGTCCCACGCCCATGAGGAACGCGTTGAGGTGGAACTGTGAATCCTGTGACATGTAGGTTTTCTTTTCCGGTAAGGACTAGACCCGCCAGCGGGACAGCCTGCGTTCGATCAGTACGAGAACGGCGTTGATCGTCAGGCCGAGAACCGAGATGGCGACGATGCCCGCGTACATGTTGGGGATCTGGAAGTTGAACTGGGAGGCCGTGATCAGGTAGCCGAGCCCGGCCTTGGCCCCGACCATCTCGGCGGCGATCAGCACGAGGATCGACGACGCGGCGGCCATGCGGATTCCGGTGAAGATGGTGGGAACGGCGGCGGGCAGCACCACCTTCTGGAACAGGCGCACCGGCGACAGTCCCAGCGAGGACGCCGACTTGATCAGCAGCGGGTCGACGGTGCGGACACCGGAGATCGTGTTCAGCAGGATCGGGAAGGTGCACGCGTAGATCACCAGGGCGATCTTGGACTCCTCACCGATGCCGAGGATCAGGATGAACACGGGGAGCAGTGCCAGCGCCGCCGTGTTGCGGAACAGCTCCAGGATCGGGTTCAGGAAGTCCGACACGGGCCGGTACCAGGCGATGGCGATGCCCAGCGGGATCGCGATCACGACGGCCACGAAGAAACCGATCAGCGCGCGAGAGAGGCTGGCGGACACGTGCTGCCACAGCTCACCGCTCTGGAGCAGGTCGAAGAACGCCTCGATCACCGTGCTGAACGGGGGCAGGAACACTTCGTCGACGAGACCGACGCGGGGTGCGATCTCCCACAGCGCCAGGAACGCGACGATCGCGACGGACGGCTTCAGGATCCGCCACGCGAGCGGACGCAGCGCCGCGCCGGCACGCTGGACGGCACCCGGCTCGGGCGGGGTGGAAGCGGGCGTCGGAGCCGCGGTCCGGGTCGGATCGGCGGCGACGGGAACTTCCGGTGTCGCGAGTGCGCTAGACATGTGCTTCCTCCTTCTCGATTACCTGTGCACGCTCCACTTCGCCGTGCAGCAGCGTCCAGATGCGGTGTCGGTAGTGCCGGAACTGCTCGTTGGACCGGACGTCCTCGCCGCTGCGGTCGATGTCGATGTCCACGAACGTCTTCACCCGGCCGGGGCGTGACGTCAGGACGGCGACCCGCTGCCCGAGGTAGATGGCCTCGTCGATGCCGTGGGTGATGAACAGGATGGTCTTGCCGGTGGCCTTCCAGATGCGCAGCAGTTCGTCCTGCAGCGACTCGCGGGTCTGCGCGTCGAGCGCGGCGAACGGCTCGTCCATCAGCAGCACCTCGGGGTCGAACGCCAGGCTCCGGGCGATCGCGACGCGCTGCTTCATACCACCCGACAGTTCGTGCGGGTAGCGGTCGCCGAATCCCTTCAGGCCGACGAGTTCGAGGTAGTGCTCGGCGAGTTCGCGCCGTTCCTTCCTGGGCAGTCCCTTGGCCTCGAGCCCGAACTCGATGTTGTGCCGTGCCGTCCGCCACGGCAGGAGCGCGTACTGCTGGAAGACGATGCCGCGGTCGAGACCCGGCCCGGTCACCGGCTGCCCGTCGAGCAGGATCCGGCCGGACGTGGGGGTGCTGAGCCCGCCGAGCAGGTCGAGCAGCGTGGACTTCCCGCAACCGCTCGGCCCCACGAGGACGAGGAATTCGCCGTCCGCGAGATCGATGTCGATGTCTTCGATCGCGGTGAACTTGTCCTTCGACCCGCGCACGTCGAACTGCTTGGTGACGTGCTCGAGGCGGAGCTTGGGCGTCTGAACCCGGTCGGGATTCGAGGCGGTGGTGCTCATTTCTGTCCTTCCAGTACTTCTCCGTCGGGCCCGCTCTCGGCGGGGAACGTGCCGTTGGCGTACGGGTTGAATTCGTTGGTGTACAGGTCGGTCGCGGTCAGCTTGCCCTCGTCGAGCTCACCGTTCCGGACGAGCCAGTCGATCCAGGTCTGCAGCTCCTTCTCCTGGATCACGGCCCCGGCGATGGGAATTCCGGAGCTGCGCCAGTAGTCGATGGCCTCGTCGCTCTCGTTGCGGCCACGCCTGTCGATGATGTTCTTCAGCCGTGCGACCACCTCCTCGCGCGGGGTCACCTGGGTCCAGCGGATGGCCCGGGCCGTGCCCTGCACGAAGTCCGCGACGGCGTCCTCGTTCTTGGCCAGGAAGTCGTCCCGCACCACGTATGTGCCGTAGCTGAACGCGCCGAAGAGATCCCGGTCCGTGAACAGCGGCCGGATTCCGCCACGCTCCTGGGCTGTTTCACGGTAGATGCCGTTGATGGCGGCCACGTCGATCTGGCCTTCGCGTAGCGCCTGTTCGTTGTTCACCGGCGGAACGACGATCAGTTCCACCTGCTTGATCTCGTCCGGGGACAGGCCCTGCTGGGCCAGCCACTCCCGGACGAGGAACTCGTGGTGCGCGCCGAGCGTGTTCATCCCGACCTTCTTGCCGATCAGGTCACGCGCCGAGCGAATGGGGCTGCCGTCCAGCACGAAGTATCCGGTGAACTCGCCGGCATCCGCGCCGTAGGAACTCAGCACCGACGTGATCGGCGCCCCCGCGGCGTTGAGTTTGACGACGGCTCCGTTGAAGGCCGAACCGAATTCGACGTCACCGGTGGCCGCCGACTGGATGTCCTGCGGGCCGCTGGTCGTGTCGCCGACCCATTCGAGTGTGACCTTGTCGTAGTACCCCAGGTCCTCGGCGAGTTCGTGGAAACCCACGTCTCCGGCCCACCCCTGGTATCGCAGGACCGTCTTCCCGTCCTCGGTGGTGGCGGTGTCCGACGAGCCGGCACATCCCGCCACTCCCGAGGCCAACGTGAACAGTGCTGCGGTCGCCGCGAGTGCGCGCACGGCGCCTCGCCGGAACCGGGAGTGGGACATCGACTTCACTTTCTTCTCGTGAGGACCTGGGGTGGAATTCACTTGGCGGCCAGCGCTTGTCCGTCGGGGCCGCTGTCGGCGGGGTAGGTGCCGTTGGCATACGGGTTGTACTCGTTGGTGTAGACGTCGGCGGGCGTGAGCTTGCCGTCCTCGAGTTCCCCGTTACGCACGAGCCAGTCGATCCAGGTCTGGATCTCCTGGTCGGTGAGCACGCCACCGGGGCCTGCGACACCCGGCGACTTCCAGTAGCCGACGAGATCGGTGGTCTCGTTGCGACCGCGCTTGGTGATGATCTCCTTGTACTTCGCGATCACCTCGTCGCGGGGCGTCACCTGCGTCCAGCGGATGGCGCGGGCCGTGCCCTGCACGAAGTCGGCGACGGCGTCCTTGTTCTTCGCGATGAAGTCGTCGCGGAAGATCAGCGAACCGTAGGTGAAGGAACCGAAGATGGACTCGTCGGTGAACAGCGGACGGATGCCGCCGCGCTCGACTGCCTTGTCGCGGAACACGCTTCCGAGCGTGCCGACGTCGATCTGCCCCTGCCGCAGCGCCTGCTCGGTGTTCACCGGCGGCACGACGGTCAGCTCGACCTGCTTGATCTCGTCCGGGGTCAGCCCCTCCCGAGCCAGCCACTCACGGACCAGGAACTCGTGGTGCGCGCCGAGCGTGTTCATGCCGACCTTCTTGCCGATCAGGTCACGTGCCGACGTGATCGGGCTTCCGTCGAGCACGTAGTACCCGTTGAACGTCTCCTTGTCGGAGCCGTAGTAGCCGATGACGGACGTGATGGGAGAATCGGCCGCGGCCAGCTTCAGGACCGCTCCGTTGAACGCCCCACCGAAGTCGGTCTGGCCCGTGGCGGCGTTCTGAATGCTCTGCGGCCCACTGGTGGTGTCGCCGATCCAGTTCAGTTCGACCTTCTGGTAGTAGCCCAGGTCGGCCGCGAGTTCCGGGAACGAGACCTGGCCCGTGGTGCCCTCGTAGCGCAGCACGGTCTTGCCGTCGGCGGTCGTGGTGGTTTCGGATTTGGAGCAGGCAACAGCGAGACTGGTGAGGGAGAGCAGGGCGGCAGCGGCCGCCAGAGTCCGCGCGAAACGGGGACGAATCATCGAAGGTCTTCCTAGTGTGTGATGCCCGCAAACGACGAAGCAGCGGGCCGTGCGAACGCACTCCGGCCGGCCCGGCGGTCGCCGGAGGGGGGGTTGGCAGGACGTGCAGAAGAAAAGGGGTGCGGAAAAGCCAGGTCAGCTACGACAGCCGAAACACTGGAACATGGCAGACTCCCTGGACGTGGTGTGGTCGCCACACCATACGTCCGGACCCACCACCAGGGTCAACGGTTACGCACACGACGGATTTTATGTCTGGACCGCACGTAGGATATCGGCATGCCCACTGCGACGCTGGTAGACGAATTCGAGTCCCACCGGCGGCATCTGCTCTCGGTAGCGTACCGGCTGACCGGAAGTGTCAGCGACGCCGAGGACGCGGTGCAGGAGTCGTGGCTGCGACTCGACGACGCGAACGCCGCGACCATCCGCGACCTCGGGGCCTGGCTGACCACGGTAGTCGGGCGGATCTGCCTCGACCGGTTGCGTTCGGCCGCGGTGCGGCGGGAACAGTATGTCGGCCAATGGCTTCCGGAACCGGTCGTCACCGGGCTGTCACCGTCCGCCGAGCCGGACCCCTTGGAGGCGGTCGTCCGGGACGAAGACAACCGTCTCGCGGCGCTGATCGTGCTCGACACCCTCACCCCGGCGCAACGGGTCGCGCTCGTGCTGCACGACGGTTTCGGGGTGCCGTTCGACGAGGTGGCGGCGATTCTCGGTATCGAGACACCCGCGGCGCGCCAGCTCGCGTCGAGAGCCCGCAAGGCGGCTGCCACAACGACACCCGCGGTTCCCGACGAGGAGCATGCTCTCGCCGTGCAGCGGCTGCTCGAGGCACTCGCCGGCGGCGACCTCGACGCGGTGGTCGCGGCCCTGCACCCGGACGCCCTCGTCATCGGCGACGCCAACGGCACCACGAGCACGGCCGTCAACGTCATCCGCGGCGCCGACAAGTTCGCCAGATTCTTCCTCGGCCTCGTCCAGCGGTACGGGCCGGAGGTGTTCACCGCCATGGAGCTGGTTCTGGTCAACGGCCAGCTCGGCTACTTCACCGCCGGTTTCACCGGAGACGATGCCCACCGCAGCTCGCCTGCGCGAGTGGGTGGGTTCACCGTCCGCGACGGTCTCGTCTACGCGGCGTACGACATCGCCAACCCGGAGAAGTTCGCCGGGATCATGCTCCCGGACCGTCCGTCGTGACGGCGGCGTCGTCGGCCCACGGCACCCTGCACGAATCGGTGCCGAAACCCTGTTCGGTGATACCCAGCGCCGAGTACATCCGGGCGCGCATGTTCTCGATACCGATCTGATAGGACAGTTCGACGACGCCTGCCCGGCCGAACCGGCGCTCGAGGTCCGCGACCTGCTCGTCGGTGACGGTGGTGGGCGTCGCCGTCATCGCGTCGGCGTACGCGATGGCCGCGCGTTCGTCCTCGCTGTACGCGGGCGAGTCGGCGTAGTCGGCGATGTGCTTCAGCCGCTCCACGTCCAGGCCGTCGAGGCGTTGCAGCATCGTGCCGAAGTCCACGCACCACGAGCAGCCGATCGTCCAGGCCACGCGGAAGACGGCGATCTCCCGCGCGTTCGCCGGGAGGACGGTCGACGCCTTCTGCACCGCCATCTCGTGCCGGGCCGAGGCGACGAACAGTTTGCGGTGATGGGCGAGCACGGCGAACGGCTCGGGCACCTCGTCGAACTTGTGGGCAGCATATTTGTAGGCGACCTTCACCAGCGGGCTCGCGTCCGCGGGGGCCACTGCGGGAATGCGGGGCATTGCGTCCTCCATCGTCACCGGGCGCCCTTCGCGCGCCGTCTACAGAGAAGACGAGACAGCCCCGCAGAACGTGACGCGGCCCTGTGCAACCGGCGCCATCACACCGACTACGCTGCAGTAATGCCCGCAACGCCGCGCAACCGCACCGTCCAGCGCTTGCAGCCGTTCGCGTCCACCATCTTTGCCGAGATGACCGCGCTCGCCGTGCGTCACGACGCGATCAACCTCGGTCAGGGTTTCCCCGACACCGACGGTCCCGCGTCCATGCTCGACACCGCGCGGCAAGCGATCGCGGACGGGCTCAACCAGTACCCACCCGGCCCCGGCATGCCCGTGCTCCGGCAGGCGGTCGCCGCCGACCGTCTGGCCCGGTACGGGCTCGACCACGACCCCGACTCGGAGGTGCTGATCACCGTCGGCGCCACCGAGGCCATCAGCGCCGCCATCCTGGGTCTGGTCGAACCGGGTGAGGAGGTGGTGCTGATCGAGCCGTACTACGACTCCTACGCCGCCTCGGTCGCCTTGGCGGGTGCGGTGCGGCGCAGCGTGCCGCTCGCCCGCTCCGGCCAGGACTTCGTGGTCGACCTCGACGCGCTGCGGGCCGCGATCACACCGAAGACCCGGATGCTGGTGATCAACACCCCGCACAATCCGACGGGCACCGTGTTCACCCCGGACGAGGTCGCCGCGGTCGCGGAACTGGCCTGCGAGCACGATCTGCTGGTGCTGAGCGACGAGGTGTACGAGCACCTGGTCTTCGACGGCCGCACGCACACCGCCCTGGCCACCCTCCCGGGAATGTACGAACGGACCGTTTCGGTGTCGAGTGCCGCCAAGACGTTCAACGTCACCGGGTGGAAGATCGGCTGGGCGTGCGGTCCGGCGGAACTGATCGACGCGGTCCGCACCGCGAAGCAGTACATGTCGTTCGTCGGCGGCGGACCGTTCCAGCCCGCGGTGGCGCATGCGCTGAGCCACGAGCAGCAGTGGGTGAAGGAACTGCGGGACAGTCTCCAGGCCAAGCGGGACGTGCTGTACGACGCGCTCGTCGCGTCCGGTCTCGAGGTCCATTCGGGCGGCGGCACGTACTACCTGTGCGCCGACATCACCGCGATCGGCGAACACGACGGCATCGACTTCTGCCGCACTCTGCCGGAGCGCATCGGCGTGGCCGCGGTGCCGGTCAGCGTGTTCACCGACCATCCGCAGCCGTGGAACCCGCTGGTGCGGTTCGCGTTCTGCAAACAGGATCACGTGCTCGCGGAGGCCGCGCGGCGGCTACGGACCCTCGGGGAGCCCGGATCGTGACTGCCCGCACCATCCCCGCCGACTTCGTGCGGCGGGCGCTCGACCTGTCGGCGCGCAGCGGCGTCGACCTCTCCCCCGCGCTGTCGGCGGCGGGAATCACGACGGCGTCGCTGGGGGATCCGCTGGCCCGGTTGACGCCGACCCAGGTCACCGCGTTCACCCAGGCCGTCTGGCAGATCACGGGCGACGAATTGTTCGGCCTCGGGCCGGCACCGGTTCCCCGCGGCACGTTCCGGCTCGTGTGCCTCGCCCTGATCCACACCGCGGATCTGTCCGCCGCGCTCGAACGGATGGCCGACATCCTGCGCGCCCTGCCGTCACTGCCCGCCCTGCACATCGGCCCCGGTGCCCACGGCGGAACCCGGATGACCATCGACATCCGCTCAGCCGCGGCCGAACGGTCCACCGAGGAAGTGCAGATATCCATCGAGGTGACGCGGGTCGTCACGGACTTCCTGCTGATCCTGCTTCATCGTTTCGCAGCGTGGCTCGTGGGCAAGAGAGTCCGGTTGCTGGCGGTGGAACTTCCGTATCCGGCGCCGCTGCCGCAGCTCGCCGAGAACTACGATCACATCTTCGGTGTCCCCGTGACATTCGATTCCGACATTCCCGCAATCGAATTCGACAACTCCGTGATGCGGGCGCCCATCATCCAGACCGAGGAGACGCTCGCTGACTATCTCCGGGAGTCACCGACTCTGCTGATGTCGGAGCGCGACTACGACAGTACGGCGTCCGCGCAGGTACGCCGGGTTCTCGAGCACGGCATGAAGGGCCGCACCTCGACGGCCGAGGACATCGCGGAGATGCTGTCGATCAGCGTCCCCCACCTGCGCCGGCTGCTCCGGCAGGAGGGGACGTCGCTGAACCAGCTGCGTGAGGAAGTGCTCCGCGACGCCGCCGTCGCCGGGCTCCGGCGCGGCGAATCCGTGGAGGATTTGTCGGCGCGGCTCGGCTTCTCCGAGCCCAGCGCGTTCCGTCGCGCCTTCAAGCGCTGGACCGGCAGCACCCCGAGTTCCTACCGCTGAGTGGCAGCGCGTCAGCTGACGCAGAATTCGTTGCCCTCCGGGTCGGTCATCGTGACCCACTCGCTCGGCCCCTGGCGGCCCCGGTGGAGCACGGTGGCGCCGGCCTGCTCCAGCTTCTCGGCGACCTCGTAGCGGGCGTCCCCGACCCTGATGTCCAGGTGGAGCCGGTTCTTCACCGTCTTCCGTTCGGGAACCAGCTGGAACAGCACGCGGGGGCGCTCGGGGTGCTCCGGATCGCGGATGGCCTGGCCCTCACGCCAGACCAGGACACCCTCGAATTCGATGGTGTCGGACTCCTGCGCGTGGCCGGCCTGCACGAGCCCGCGGATGAACTCCTCATCGCTCGGCTCCACCTCCCAGCCGAGCGCCTGAGCCCACCATTTGGCCAGGGTATGCGGGTTCTCCGAGTCCACTGTGACTTGAAATTCATATCCCATGGCCCGACGGTACAGCGGGGCACCGACAGGTCCCGGTGATCCACGTCCCGCGTCAGGGTTTGACCAGGATCCGGATGGGATCTCCCTCGTGGTTCGCGAGCTTCTCGATGCCCTTCGCGACGTCCTCGAGCGGGACGATCTCGCTGATCGACCGCGACAGGTCGAGGCGGCCGCGCGACACCAGTTCGGCGAGGGTTTCGATGTCGACATTCTTGTACCCCAGATGGCCGAGTACCTGCTTCTGCGACAGCCCGAACTGCGCGGTGGTCCCCACCGACGCCTCCTGCGCGCTCAGCGTCTACGTAGATCTCATACTGTCTGCCACTTGCGTGGCGGGCGTTGGAGATGGACGTGTGTCACGGCTACCCGCATCACCGTGAGGTGGTGCGGGTTCGACCGTGTCCCACACCGACGCTCGTAGTGCAGGAACATATCTGTTCGGAGTCACCCCCGCCCGCGGTGTCACGGTGGGCAGGCTGCGGCGGACCCGGCGATGCCGCGACCGTCGCGGGGTGGGACCGCTTTTGTCGCGGCACCGGCGCACCGGCGCGTGCTCGGCGACCCCGATCGCGGGCATCTGCCCCCGCCGCCGGGTCACCTTGTGTTTGCCGAGCAGGGCGCGTTTGGCCAGGTTCACCCCCGCGATATGGTCCCGGTTGCCGCCGACCCCGCAACCCGAACACCACGCAGTGTGATAGCCGCCGGGGCGTGCCAGTGGTGCGTCGCAGCCCGGACACAACGCGGACGATCCGCGTGCCGACACCGACACCACCGTGACACCGACACCGGCGGCGGTGTGGGCGAGGGCGGCGACCGCCTTTCGGCGGGCGGACTGCGCGGCCCGATTGTTGTTGACCCGGCCGTGCCCGCGGGCCTCGAGGGTGGTCAGGTCCTCGACCGCGATTACCTGCGCGCCCGCGGCGGTGGCGTAGTCGGTGACCTGGCGGGCGAAGTGGAAGGCCAGTTCTCGGTTAATCTTTCCCCGCTTGACGCCCACCGCCTCCCGGTGCTCGTCGAGGACGGCGATCTTCTCCTCCAGCCGGGTGCGGACCTCGGGTGGGGCGGTGGCGGCCAATCGCGTCAGCCGGGCGGCCTTGCGGTGCAGCATCTGGCCTTCGGTCTGTAGGCGGGCCAGTTTGATCCCGAGGCCGCGGTCGTCGTAGGTCCAGCCCTGGTAATCAGACACCAGCCCGTCCGGGGTTTCGGTGGTGATGGCGGCGGCGCCGAGAGTGGCCGGGGACCAGTCCACGCCCACCGCGCAAGTTCCCGAGGTCACATCAGCGGCGGGGACCGTCTCGGTGGCCGCGCACCGCAACAGCAGACCTCGGTGGTCGAGATGAAGGGTCGGGAGATGCCACTCGCTGATCGGCCGCCCGTGCAGGTGCGGTGGGATCGCGGCGGTCAACCGGACTCGTCGCCACTGCGCGCGTCCCGTCGGGGCGACGGTGGTGGGGAGTTTCACCGTCAACGTCATGACGGCGTCTGTGACGGTGAGGTGTGCGAGTTGTCGATCCGCTGCGGACAGCCGAGCCATCGCCGAGGTCTTCGGTGGTGCCTGCATGTCGGTGATCCGCAACCGGCCGGCGAGTGCCCCGCCCTCGCGGCGGGCGCGCGCGGTGAGCTGCCGCACCACGCCTCGGACGAATCCGGCCGGGAGGTACTCCGCCGCAGTGGTGGGTGCGGCGAGGCGGCTGGTGGCCGGGTCGAACCGGGCCGACAGCGACGCGATGGCGGTGTCTCGGTATGCCAGGGTCCGCAGCGTCGCCACCGCTTGTGCGGTCACCACCCGCGTGACACGCGACGGGACGTAGACCCCGTCCGGGTAATGCGGGGTCCAGCCCAGACGCGCAGCAGCGACATGACCCTGTATCGGGAGCTTGCGGCCCTGGCGGTCCACGCCGGCGGCCAGGACATCGAAGGTGGCCGGTTGCCACAGCCGCGCCAGCATCTGCGCTTCGGCGCCCGAGATCAGGTCGAGCAACCACCCCACCCGGGTGTCGACATCGTCGAGCCCGATCGGCTCACCGATGCCGTCATCGACCGCCAGGTAGGGGCGGGTAGTGAACGAGAACTGCCGCAGCGCAGGCAATCCGGTATCGGCCATCAGCGAGCCCACCTCAACGCCATGACCGGCTTCCATCAGCTCCCCCACCCGAGACTGTGTCCCCATCCCCACCGACGGTCTCGACCCTAACGCCGACCACCGACACGTCACGCTCGATCCACGCCACCCCGAAACCCGCGCCAACCGATCCCGCCACCACTGGCACCACCGCGAACTGGCGGATGGCTGCGTCGTCACGCTGCGCCCGCTCGAGTCTCTCCCGTAGACCGGAACCACGATGCTGGTAGGCCCGGTACACGGTGCCGGTGGCACGCTCACGCAACGCCATTTCCTGATCGGCGAGCGGGGGTTCCTGGCCGGTCGAGCCGGACACCCGGCAGTACAACTGCTTCCGCCCTGTCGGCCCGAACACTCTCCGGTGCAGGTCGACCCAGATTGACGTCGCGATCCTCCCGATCGAAAACTCGCCGACCGGAACCTGTCGCCGAGACGGTAACCGGTCCTCCGACGCGGCCCTCTAGACCCCCACCACGGACATGCTCAGGTTTCCGCCGCCTCGCCGATGCGCATGAACCGACAGCGATAGGAAGTATCTAGACACTACGTCAACAGTTGAGAGCCCGACCGCGACGAGGCGGCCGCCGACCGTCAGGCAGTCGAGTGCCTGCTCGAACGTCACCTTCAGTCCGGCCGCGTCGAACGCCACGTCCAGCATCCGGCCGCCCGTGGCCTCCGCGACCTTCTCCTTCAGATCCTCGTCCCGGGAGTCGAACGCGTAGTCGGCCCCGAGTTCCAGAGCACGTTCCCGCACAGCGGGATTGATGTCGAACGCGATCACGGGGACGGCGCCGACCAGACGCGCCAGCTGCACGATGTGGGTGCCGACGCCGCCCACACCCCACACTCCGACGGTCTCCCCGACCACGACCTTGCCGGTGCGCACGACCGCGCCGAACGGCGTCGACACCGCATCGGCGAGGATGGCCGCCTGCTCGAACGGAACGTTGTCCGGGATGCGCGTCAGTCCCCCGGCCTGCGCGACGGTGTACTCGGCCCACGCGCCGTCGTAGGCGAAAGCCATGAGCTGGATGTTCAGGCAGTTCGTGAGGTCCCCGCGCCGGCAGTTGCGGCACGCGAAGCAGGGCCTGCCCGCGGACGGCACGACACGGTCGCCCTCGGCCCAGCCGGTCACTCCGGCACCGACTTTCGCGATGGTGCCCGACGCCTCGTGGCCCTGGGTCACCTCGGGCAGCAGCGCGGGGAACGTCCCGTCGATCAGGCTCAGGTCGGAATGGCAGATACCGCAGAACTCCACCTTGACGAGCACTTCACCGGGGCCGGGCCCCGGGATCGGAATATCCTCCACAGCAATTGTTTTCGTATCGGCGTGGAATCGTTCCGCCCGCATGGTCCCGGCCATCGCTCGCCCCTTCGTCGTCGTTGCCTCGACGGTACCCGCGAAGAATGCCCGGGTGCGCATGATTCAGGCCACTCGGGCTGCGGCCGACTCAGACGACCGCAGGCCGGGCCCGGTCCAGCGCGAGGTGGATGGCGAGACCGCCGAGGACGCTTCCCATCACGAACTTCTGCGCCCGCAGCCACACCGGGCGCCCGGACAGGAATGTCGCGACAGTTCCTGCGACGCAGACGATCAGCGCGTTCACGGTGAGCGCGACCACGATCTGCACACTGCCCAGCAGCAGACTCTGCAACCAGACCGGCCCGGCGCCGGGGTGCACGAACTGCGGGATCAGCGCCAGGTACATCACCGCGATCTTCGGATTGAGCAGATTCGTCGTGAGACCCATCAGGAACAGCCGGGCGGACGAATCCCGCGGCAGGACGCGTGACGGAGCGAACGGCGCACTACCGCCGGGCCGCAACGCCTGCCACGCCAGCCATCCCAGGTAGCACGCGCCCGCCAGCTTCAGTGCGGTGTACGCCTGCGGGACGGCGGAGAATACCGCCGAAATGCCCAGTGCCGCAGCGGCGAGATAGCACAGGAACCCGAGAGCGACACCGGCCAGCGAGACCAGGCCCGCCGCCCTGCCCTGAGTGACGCTGCGCGAGACCAGATACAGCATGTTGGGTCCCGGCGTGAGAACCATGCCGAGCGCGATCGCCGCCACCCCGAGTACCGCCACCGAATCGATCATGTTTGTGACGATCCCACCGCGGCGACGCGCCGTCGCGGTCCAGTCCAGCCTCGGTGGACCTGTGTCCGGGTTGCATTCGTCGACGACCAGTGAGAACGTCGGAAGAGTAAAGCGTTGTCCAATCCGAAAGGGTGAAACACGAGTTATGCGTACGGCAGTAGCCGACAACTACCCCACGAGGGACCGCGACGAGTGCACGATGACCGTCCGTCAGGACCCGGTCACCTGGTTCGATCCGAAAAGGGGTGATACCCGGTCCGGTCCGCTCACTGCGAGTCAGATTGCCGACTACGACAAGCGCGGATATCACTGCGCCGACGCGATCATCCCGCCGCGCGACGTGTTCGACCTGGTCGACGAGATGACCCGCCTCGCCGACACCGACACTCTCCGCGGCGACAACCGCATCGTGCGGGAGAACAGCGACGGCGCCGTCCGTTCCGTGTTCGACGTGCACCGTCTCAGCGACGTCGTCGACGAGATCATCCGGCGCCCCGAGGTGGTGGGTATCGCCCGCCAGATCCTCGGTTCGGACGTCTACGTCCACCAGTCGCGGCTCAATTTCAAACCGGGTTTCACCGGTGGCCCGTTCTACTGGCACTCCGACTTCGAGACCTGGCACGCCGAGGACGGGATGCCTGCTCCCCGCGCCGCGAGCATCTCGATCGCGCTGACCGAGAACTACGGACACAACGGCGGGCTGATGATCATGCCCGGATCGCACCGCGCGTTCGTCTCGTGCGCCGGCGAGACCCCCGAGGACTACTACAAGGAATCGCTGGTCAGCTACGTTCCGCCCACCGGCTCGCCCGATCAGCCGACGCTCACCCGGATGGCGAACGAGTACGGCATCGACATGATGACCGGACCGGCGGGCTCCGCCACCGTGTTCGATTCCAACTGCATACACGGCTCGAACGGCAACATCACGCCGTTCGCGCGGTCCAACCTCTTCATCGTGTTCAACAGTGTCGAGAACACGCTGACGGACCCGTTCTCGGCGCCCGCGCCGCGCCCCGACTACCTCGGCAGCCGGGATTTCACCCCCTTGCGGTAACGAGCACCATGACGTACCGCGGCCCCGCTCCCTGACGTCGGAGCGGGGCCGCGGTCTGTCGATACCGCGAAACCCGTAGCCTTCGCGACGCCGTGCATGCGACGATGGCTTGGCAACGGTTCGACCGCCCGGCCCCGGGCGCCGGCCGAACCTTCATCTCCCGGAACGGGGAATGATGTTTGCCTACATCGCGCGCACCGTCGTCGCACACCCGTGGCAGGTCATCGCGGCCTGGGTGGTCGCGGCCGTTGCCGTCATTCTGTTCGCACCCAGCCTCGATGACTACACCACCGGCAATCAGCAGACGTTCCTGCCCAGTTCATTCGAGTCGTCCGAGGCGCAGGCCGCCGGCAACCAGTATTTCCCCAGCCTGTCGGGCGCAACCGGCAGCCTGGTGGTCGTCCGCGCCGACGACGCGCCACTGTCACCCGCCGACCAGCAGATGGCACTGAATCTCGCGACCTCGCTGCAGAATTCGGCGATCCCGGGAGTCGTGAGCGTACAGGGGTCGCCTGCTTCGCTGTCCGCCGACGGGAAGGCCGCCGCACTGCAGGTGGTATTCAACGGACAACCCGGCGACGACCAGGTCAACAACGCCGTACCGGTCATCCGGGGCGACGCCGAGCAGCAACTGAACGGCACCGGACTGGTGAGCGGGCTGACCGGTAACGCGGCCATTCAGGTCGACACGACCGCCGCCTACGACAACGCCGACAAGATCATCACGATCGCCACCGTCATCGTCATCCTCGCCCTGCTCGGCCTGATCTTCCGCAGTCCCGTCATCGCCGTCCTGCCGGTCGCCGTGATCGGCGTGGTGCTCGCCGTGGTCACCGGCCTGACCGCCGTCCTCGCCGACCTGTTCGACTTCCAGGTCAGCACGTCGCTGCAATCGATACTCGTGGTCGTCCTGTTCGGCGTCGGCACCGACTACATCGTCTTCCTGCTGTTCCGCTATCGCGAACGGCTGCGGCAACAGGCCGCCGCGGGGTCCACCACCGACACGCATCGCGAAGCGCTCGTCTTCTCCACCGACGTCGTCGGGCGCGTCGTCGCGTCGTCCGCGCTCACCGTCATCGTCGCGTTCGCCGCACTGCTGCTGGCGAAACTCGGGTCGCTCACCACGCTCGCACCCGGTCTGATCGTCGCCGTGGCCGTCATGCTGGTGACGGCGTTGACGCTCATCCCCGCCGTGTTCACCGTTTTGGGCCGCCACCTGTTCTGGCCGCTCGGGCCGGGGCACGACAGCCCGCACACGCCGTTCGCCTCGATCGGCACCGCGATCGGGCGTCGCCCGGCCGTGTTCGCCGTCGTGATCGGCGTCGTGCTGATCGCGCTCGCCTCCTTCGCGTCCGGCTACAAGTCGACGTACAACACGCTGGGCGAACTGCCCTCCGACACGCCGTCACAGCAGGCATTCGACACCCTCGACCGGTCCTTCCCCGCGGGCGCGCTCAGCCCGACCCAGGTGTACGTCGTGGCACCCGGACCACTCGATCCCGCGTCGCTGACCCCGCTCGTCACTGCCCTGACGCAAGTGCAAGGCGTGTCCTCCGTCGCGCCGCCGCGACCGAGCCAGGACGGTCGCGCCGCGCTCGTCAACGTCGTGCTCGCCGACGACCCGTATTCGAACGCATCCCTCGATCTCGTCGAGGGCCCGATCCGCGATGCGGCCCACGGTGCCGTCCCCGGCTCGGAAGTCGTTGTGGGAGGGCAGACGTCCACGTTCGTCGACGTCCGCGCGCAGCTCGCGGCGGATACCCGCCGAGTGTTCCCCGTCGCCGCGGTCGCGATCGCACTGATTCTCGCCGTGCTCCTGCTCGCCGTCCTCGCCCCGCTCAACCTGCTGGTGTGCGTGGCACTCACGTTCGTCGCCACCCTCGGCGCCGTGGTGCTCCTGTTCCTGCACGGCCTCGGCTACGACGGGATCGACTTCTCCATTCCGATCGTGCTCTACCTGTTCGTCGTCGCGATCGGCACCGACTACAACATCCTTCTCGCCTCTCGTCTGCGCGAGGAATTCCGCAACGGCTACGCGCCTCGCGACGCGGCACGGATCGCCGTCGCCAACGACGCCCCCACCGTCGCCGCCGCCGGTCTGATCCTGGCGCTGACCTTCGCGTCCCTGACTCTCACCGGACTGGCCAACCTCGCCGAGCTCGGCTTCGGCGTCGCGATCGGTGTCGCCATCGCCGCCTTCGCCATGGCCCCGATGCTCGTGCCCAGCCTGTCGGCACTCGAAGGTCGCGCCTTCTGGTGGCCGAGCAGGCAGAAGGCGACCATCGACACCGGCGACGACCGCGAGCCCGCGGTGCCGCGGTAACCGCCGCCGTCGGGGAAACATGGGAACATACGTTCGACTACCGGTGTAGCATGACCGCATGACCTCCGCGGATGCGCGGTATGCGCTGCAGGCTTCGCTGTTCGACGACGCGTCGTTCGGTGTAGAGCTGGGCGAGCTCGGGCCGGCGGTGCAGCGCCGCACGCTGACGGCCGGGGCGTGGGTCGACGTGCGACCGGGGTGGATGACCGGCTCCGACGAGCTCTTCACGACGCTCGCGGAGACGGTGCCGTGGAAGGCGGAGCGGCGCCAGATGTACGACCGGGTGGTCGACGTCCCACGCCTCGTCCGGTTCTACCCGGAAGGCGAGCCGCTCCCCGACCCGCTGCTGGTTACGGCACGCGACGCCCTGAGCAGGCATTACCTGCCCGAACTCGGCGAGAAGTTCGCCACGTCCGGACTGTGCTTCTACCGCGACGGGTCCGACAGCGTCGCCTGGCACGGCGACGACACCGGTCGCAGCCGGACCGAAGACACGATGGTCGCGATCCTCTCGCTCGGCGCCGCGCGTCCGCTGCTGCTGCGTCCGCGCGGCGGCGGGCACTCGATCCGGTACTCCCTCGGCCACGGTGACCTGCTGGTGATGGGTGGTTCCTGCCAGCGCACCTGGGAGCATTGTGTACCGAAGAGCACCCGCCCGCTCGGACCGCGCATCAGCGTGCAATTCCGCACGAGAGGCGTGCGGTGATCACTTCCGGCGTGCGGCGACTGCCTGGGCGAGACGGTCCAACTGTGCCGCCGTGGTGTTCCAGTCGATGCAGGCGTCGGTGATCGACTGACCGTACGTGAGCTCCTCGGACTTTCCGAGGGTGAGGTCCTGGCGTCCGGCCTCGATGAAGCTCTCCACCATCACACCGACGATCCCCTTCTCGCCTGCCTCGAGACGGGCGGCGATGTCGTCCAGCACGTCGACCTGCTTCTCGTGGTTCTTGCTGCTGTTGCCGTGGCTGGCGTCGATGACGACCCGCTCCGGCAGACCGGACTTGTTCAGCCGGGCGAGGGTGTCCGCGACCGTCTCGGTGTCGTAGTTCGGTCCGTCGCTGCCGCCGCGGAGGATGACGTGGCAGTCGGGGTTGCCGACCGTGCGGATCAGCGCGGCCTGCCCGTCGAGGTCGGTGCCGGGGAACACGTGGCTCGCCGCGGCGGCGCGGGTGCCGTCCACGGCCACCTGCACGTCGCCTTCCGTCGAGTTCTTGATTCCGACGGGCATCGACAGTGCGCTGCACAGCTGCCGGTGCACCTGGCTGGCGGCGGTGCGGGCGCCGATCGCGCCGTAGGTGACGAGGTCGGCGATGTACTGCGGCATGATCGGGTCGAGGAACTCGCAGCCGACCGGCAGGCCGAGCGAGGACACGTCGAGCAGCAGCTTGCGGCCCATGCGGATCCCGGTGTCGATGTCGAACGTGCCGTCCAGGTGGGGGTCGTTGAGCAGACCCTTCCAGCCCAGCGTGGTGCGCGGCTTCTCGAAGTAGACCCGCATCACGATGTGCAGGTCGTCGCGCAGTTCCTCGGCCTTGGCGGCGAGCCTGCGGGCGTAGTCCATGGCGGCGACGGGATCGTGCACGGAGCACGGGCCGACCACGACGAGCAGGCGGTCGTCGTCGCCGTTCAGCACGTTCACCGTGTCGGCACGGCCCGAGCGGACGGTCGCGGACGCGACGTCGTCGGGGGCGTGTTCGCGGCGCACGACGGATGGCGCCACCAGCGGGCTGATGCTCACGGTGCGCTGGGCGTCCAGGCGATCACTGCTGGTAGTGGTGTCGAGAGTGACAGTCATGGGTTCGGGTTCCTGTTCTCAGGCCGGCCCTCGAAGACTGTGGAGATTCCCGCGAGCCGGTCTGTAATCCGGCTCTGGGGTGGAGGAGGTCAGCGCGTGGTTACGCCGACCGGCCCACCCGGGGCCGGCCTGCTAAACCAGAAATATGCGCGCTGCATGACGGCCACAGTAACGGCTGACCCGGATCGGCGCCACACCGACCCCGGGCCTGACATTTGTCACGGTGAGGTCGTGACGGAGGTGTGAGGGTCGCCGGCCGTGCGGATCGCACGCTGAATGCATGACATCGACAGAACCCCGTACCTCCGCGAAGGCGTCCGCATCGCAGGTTCCGGCAGTCAGCCTGCGCGGCGTCCACAAGCACTTCGGTGACGTTCACGCCGTGCGCGGGCTGGACCTCGAGATCCGGCCCGGTGAGATCGTCGCGTTCCTCGGCCCGAACGGCGCAGGCAAGACCACCACCGTCGACATGGTCCTCGGCCTGTCCCGACCCACAGCGGGCGAGGTGTCCGTCTTCGGCACGGATCCGCGCACCGCGATCGCGAAGGGCCTCGTCTCCGCGGTCATGCAGACGGGCGGGCTGCTGAAGGAGCTGACGGTCGAGGAGACCGTCCGGCTCACCGCGAGCCTGTTCGCCGACACCCGGCCCGTCGACGAGGTCCTCACCCGGGCCGGCATCGCCGATCTCGGAAACCGGTTGGTGGGCAAGTGTTCCGGCGGGCAGCAGCAGCGACTGCGGTTCGCGATGGCACTGCTGTCCGATCCGGAGCTGCTGATCCTCGACGAGCCGACCACCGGCATGGACGTCGAGGGCAGGCGGGACTTCTGGTCGGCGATCCGCGCCGACGCGGACAGCGGCCGGACGGTCGTCTTCGCGACGCACTACCTCGAGGAGGCCGACGCGTACGCCGACCGGATCGTGCTGGTGCGCAAGGGGAAAGTCGTCGCGGACGGCACCGCGGCCGAGGTGAAGGCGCTGGCCGCGGGACGCACGGTCCGCGCCCACTTCCCGGGCGCGGACCGGGAACAGCTGTTCGCGATTCCCGGCGCCGACAGCATCGAGGTGCGCGGCGACAGCGTCCTGATCCACTCGGCGGACACCGACGCTGTGGCCCGCCATCTGCTCACCCGGACACCCGCCAGCGACCTTGAAATCGTCTCCCGAGGCCTCGAAGACGCGTTCATCGCGCTCACCTCCGACGACGCTGCCACGGAAGGATCGAACTGATGACCACTCTCGCCGCCCACCGCCGGGTTCCCCCGCTCGGCGGGCTCAACACCACCCTCCTCGGACTCGAACTGCTTCGCCTGCTGCGCAATCGGCGCACGATGATCATCACTCTCGTCATGCCCGTCGTCTTCTTCCTCATCTTCGGGCTGAATCCGAGCTATTCGGGGGAGAGTGCGGGCAACGGGAACGTCTCGGCGTACGTGATGATCAGCATGGCACTGTACGGCGCGATGATCGCGACGACGAGCGGCGGCGCGATGGTGTCGGTGGAACGCGCGTCCGGGTGGAGCAGGCAACTGCGGCTCACCCCGTTGTCCCCAGGGGTCTACATCTTCGTCAAGGTGCTGGTCGCGATGATGCTCGGGCTCGCGGCCGTCGGCGTCGTCTATCTCGTGGGCGCGTTCACGTCCGTCCGGATGGACACGTCCCTGTGGTTCACGACGGCCCTGATCACGTGGCTGGGCTCCGCCGTGTTCGCGGCCTTCGGCCTGTTCATGGGGTACCTGCTGCCCAGCGAGAACGTCATGCAGATCCTCGGCCCCGGGCTCGCCGTGCTCGGCTTCGCGGGCGGGCTGTTCATGCCGCTGCAGGACGGCTCCGTCTGGGCGTCGATCGCACAGTTCATGCCCACGTACGGGCTCAGCCAACTCGTGCACGCACCGCTCACCGGCGACGCGATGCAGTGGACGTGGCTCCTGAACGTCGCGGTGTGGCTGGCGATCTTCGTCGGCGGCGCGGTGTGGCGGTTCCAGCGCGACACCGAGCGAGTGTGACGGCGGTATCGTGACTTCCGTGACCACCCCCGACGGCCCCGTCGTGACCAGACGATGGGGCCGTTTCGGATTCATCTTCGCCGCCGCGTGGACGGTATTCCTGTTCCAGCCGTTCCTCGACGGCTGGGCCGACCGCGGTCACGTCCGCGGCTGGATCGGGATGATCGCCACGCTCGCGTTCGCGGTGACGTACCTCGCGATGTTCCGGTGGTCGCATACCCGGCGCGCGCACAACGAGTTTCGGCCGCCGCTGAACCAGGCACTACCGGTCATGGTGGCGCTGTGCACGCTCGCGGCGATCATGGCGCTGGCCGTGGGGCCGTCGGGGTTGTCCGCCGCCGTCTTCCTCGCGGTGTCGGCGATCATCCTGCTGCCCGCCTGGCTCGGCGGCATCACCGCCCTCACGATCGCAGTGCTCGTGGAGGTGATCTCCACGGCCATGGGCTGGGGGTCGGGCACCGGGCTGTCGCTGGGTGTGTGCGCGGCGGCGTTCGCGATGTTCGGGGT
Organism: Rhodococcus koreensis; assembly: GCF_017068375.1. Classification (NCBI taxonomy): domain Bacteria; kingdom Bacillati; phylum Actinomycetota; class Actinomycetes; order Mycobacteriales; family Nocardiaceae; genus Rhodococcus; species Rhodococcus koreensis. The sequence goes on along the minus strand of NZ_CP070609.1, from coordinate 5,927,575 downwards.
GACCAAGCTGATCAACCGCAACATCGAACTGGTCCGGGAACGGGAGGAGAGCGAACGGCTCGCGGTGCAGGAGGAACGCACCCGGATGGCCCGCGACCTCCACGACATCCTCGGGCACTCCCTCACCGTCATCACCGTCAAGGCCGAACTCGTGGGCCGGCTCCTCGACATCGACGTCGACCGGGCCCGCACGGAAGTGGCAGACCTGGAACGTCTTTCCCGCGACGCGCTCGCGGACGTCCGGCAGGCCGTGCAGGGAATCCGGGGGCTGTCGCTGCCGATGGAGATCGCCCGCGCCAGGGAGGCGTTGCGGGCCGCCGGGATCGAGGCCGAGCTACCGGGCAGCACCGAGTCGGTGCCCACCGGGTTGCGCGAGTTGTTCGCGTGGTCCGTCCGCGAGGGTGTCACGAACGTGGTCCGGCACAGCGGCGCGACGCACTGCACGGTCACGGTGGGTGAACGCGAAGTGACTGTCGTCGACAACGGTTCCGGCTGCGGCGAATGTGCGCACGGCAACGGGCTCGTCGGCCTCCGGGAGCGCGCCGCCGCGGCCGGAGCACGGATCGTGATCACCCATCCGCAACCCGGCGGATTCTCGTTGCACGTGCTGAAGGAAGAGGTCCCGTGACGATCCGACTGCTGCTCGCCGACGACCAGGCACTCGTCCGCGGCGCCCTCGCCGCCCTGCTCGACCTGGAGGCGGACCTGACGGTGGTCGCGGAGGTCGGGCGCGGCGACGAGGTGGTCGCCGCGGCCCGCGAGCACTCCCCCGACGTCGCGCTCCTCGACGTCGAGATGCCCGGCCTGGACGGGATCGCCGCCGCGGCGGCACTGCGCGCCGCGATGCCGCGGACCCGCGTCCTGATCGTGACGACGTTCGGTCGTCCTGGCTACCTGCGCAAGGCGCTGCAGGCGGGGGCGTCGGGATTCGTCGTGAAGGACACCCCGGCCCGCCAACTCGCCGACGCCGTGCGCCGGGTCCATGCGGGACTGCGCGTCGTCGATCCCACCCTCGCCGCCGACAGCCTCGTCAGCGGGGAATCGCCGCTCACCGACCGGGAGACCGACGTGCTGCGGGCGGCGCGGGACGGAGCGCCGGTCGCCTCGATCGCGGCCGCACTGTTCCTCTCCGCGGGCACGGTGCGCAACCATCTGTCCTCGGCGATCGGCAAGACCGGCGCCAGCACCCGCGCCGAGGCCGTCCGCGCGGCGGAGTCGAACGGCTGGCTGTAGGCGCTCCGCGCCCGTGCGTGGTTACGGAGTCCCTGGACTCGTCAGCCACTCACGGGGCCGGAGGCCCTGGTCTGCGACGGATTCTCACCGAACCGCCGCCGGTAGGACGCCGCGAACAGGCCGAGGTTGACGTATCCCCACGCGCCGGCGATCGAGGCGACGGTCTCCCCGGTAGGTGCGGTGAGCAGTTCCTCCCGGATGCCCCGAAGCCGCTGCTCACGCACGTACTCGGCCGGGGTGGTGTCCAGGTATTTCCGGAACGATCCGGACAGGGTCCGGACGCTGACCCCCACCGCGTCGGCGATGTCGGAGGCCGTCGGCAGTTCGCGAGCGCACTCCCGGATGTACTGGACGGCGTGCCGCACGTAGCCCGGTGCCGCCGGTCCGGTGGTCCTGTCGGGGTCGACTCCCGCGCGAGCCGCCCACTCGGTGAGCAGGTGGCCGACGAGCAACTCCTGCAGGTTGAGCCCGATGCGCCCGTTCGTGGCGTGCCCCGGTAACTCCCCCGTCGTCCGCATCGCGTACCCGAGCAGCGCCTGCCAGCCGGACCCACCGCCCCCGATGGCGCATTTGCGTTGCCAGAGAACGTCTCCCGGATCGAATCCCCACCAGCGCACCGCCGTGTCGGCGAGCACGCGGTGCGGAATCGTGAGATTGAGTTGCACGTGGTCCGGGGAGAACTCCACGAGGTAGTCGACTCGGCTGCAGTCGGCGACGAACGTGTCCCCGGCCGGTGTGTCCGCGGTGGCGTCGTGGTCGACGTGGTGCCGGGCGTTCCCGCGGATGGTCGTGAGGACGAGCGCGTTTCCGGCGTCGGGCGAGAAGTCGCCGACCGAGACGGGGATGCCGTAGGAGAACCGCGTGACCGTGATGTCGCCGATCTTCGTGGAATACATGCTCGACCTCGGCGCCAGCCCGACCCCGAGCGGACGCACGACATAGGGCATGTAGACGCGGTCGGACCAGTGCCGGATCTCGTCCCAGTCGTCCGACGCCCTGCGCTCGGCAGCCGGTGGTCGTCCCACCGCAAACGGATCCAGCGCGACCATGCGTCGAGTATCCCACCCAGGGGCCTCCGGCCCCTGTGCGCCTTTTTGGTAGCGGGAACAACCAGAAAGGCGCACGGGGCGGCATTGCTTATATCGTGAGTTTGTGCTCATAATATGGGTGTACCTGTGACACCAGTCACTGCCCGCCTCCTCGAAGGACGCGCACATGTCAGACGTAGGAATCCTGATCAACACCACGGTCGCCGTCGCGGCGGTCGTGCTGATGATCGTGCGTTTCAAGTTCAACCCCGTGGTGTCGCTGGTCGTCGGATCCGCATACCTCGGACTCACGACGGGACTCGGCACGGCCGAGACGGTGAAGGTCATCAGCACCGGTTTCGGCGACATCATGGCCGAAGTGGGACTACTGATCGCCTTCGGCGTCCTGATGGGCGCCATGCTGAAAGAAATGGGCGCCATTCAGCGCCTGGTCGGAACGCTTCTCCGGGTGTTCGGGCCGAAACGAATGCCCTATGCGCTGTCGCTGACGATCGCGACGTTGCTGCAGTCCATCTTCCTCGACGTCCTGCTCGTCATCTCCGCTCCGCTCGCCCGCAACCTCGCACCGAAGGTCGGCCGGGTCGGGACAGCCCGCATGGCCACCGCCCTCGCCATCGGCCTCGAGTGCGGCATCGTGCTCATGGTCCCGGGTGTGGGCGCTCTCGCCCTGGCCGGACTGCTCGGTGTGCCGCTCGGCAAGATGCTGATCTTCGGGCTGATCCTGGTGATCCCGACCGTCGCGATCTCGGTCGCGATCATGTCGTTCCTGTTCACCCGCGGTTGGTGGAATCCGGAGAAGGACGAGGAGCACTTCCATCAGACGGTCGTCGACGACGAAGAAGAGGACTGGACCGACGGCGGCAGCGGTGGCAGCGCCCCTCGGCCGGACGCAGGCGGAGGTGTCGCCCAGGCGCAACGCGCCGCGACCGTCACCACCGAGCGCGCCAAGCACGACCGTCCGCTGATCCTGCTCCTCGCTCCGCTGCTCCTCTCCCTGCTGCTCATCGCGACCGGCGCGATCCTGGACATCGCCGAAATCAGCAACCCCGTCGTCTCGTTCGTGTCGGAACCGCTCATCGCGTTGCTGATCGGACTGATCGGCACCAGCTTCGTCGGACGCCTCAGCATCGGCCAGCACCGCGTCCAGAAGGCGATCGCCAGCGGATTCAGCGAGAGCGGCCAGATCCTCATCCTCACCGGTGTCGGCGGGTCCCTCGCCGCGACCATCGCCGCGGCCGGCCTCGGCGACATCCTCGGCAAGTACTTCACCGCCAATCACGCGGCTCCGCTGCTGATGGTGTGGCTGATCGCCGCCGTCCTGCACGTCGCCGTCGGCTCGGTGACGATCTCGGCCATCACCGCCGCGGGCGTCCTCGCACCCATCGCCCCCACCCTGGGTCTGGACCCTGTCCTCATCGCTCTCGCGGCGGGCGCCGGCTCCCTGTTCGCGGTGCACGTCACGAGCAACACCTTCTGGTTGCTGCAGTCCTTGATGGGTCAGACCACACGAGGCACGCTGAAGACGTGTTCGGTGGGAGTATCGGTGGCATCGGTCGTCGCAATACTGCTCGTCCTGCCCATGAGCCTCGTTCTCTGAGCGTCACTATCAGTTAAGGATCACCATGTTCTCCGACAACACCATTCGGCCACTCGACGGCGTTCGGGTACTCGAGCTGGGCAATTACATCGCCGCACCGACGGCGGGCCGGATGCTCGCCGACTTCGGGGCCGAGGTCATCAAGGTGGAGCGCCCGAAGACCGGCGACGAACTGCGTAACTGGCGCCTCTACTCCGGCGACACCTCGATGCTGTACCGCACGATCAACCGGAACAAGAAGTCGATCGTGCTGGACCTGCGCACCGAGGAGGGCAGGCAACTCGTCCTCGACCTCGCCGCCCACTGCGACATCCTGCTGGAGAACTTCCGGCCCGGCACCCTGGAGAAGTGGGGTATCGGACCGGACGCGTTGAACGAGGCCAATCCGGACCTGGTGATCACAAGGATCTCGGCGTTCGGGCAGACCGGCCCGATGTCGCAGCGGCCGGGTTTCGCCGCGGTCGCGGAGGCCGCCGGCGGGTTCCGTGAACTCGTCGGCGACCCGGACCGGCCGCCGGTGCGGGTGGGGGTGTCGATCGGTGATTCGATCGCCGGCCTCTACGCGGCGTTCGGGGCGGTGATGGCGCTGTTCCAACGCGAGGCCGCGAAGGTCGCCGGGACGCAGGGCCCGTCCCTGCCGCATCGGATCATCGACGTCGCGCTCAACGAATCGATCCTGTCGATGATGGAGTCGCTGATCCCCGACTACCTGGCGTACGGCATCAAACGCGAACGCGTCGGCGGCCGGATGGAGGGCATCGCCCCGTCGAACGCGTACACCTGCAACGACGGCAACAGCATCATCATCGCCGGCAACGGGGACGCCATCTTCCAGCGCTACATGGACACCATCGGCCGCCCCGACCTCGGCGCCGACCCGGACCTGTCCACCAACGCCGGACGGTGGGCGCGCCGCGACGAACTCGACGCCGCGATCGGTGAGTGGACGATCCAGTACTCCCGCGACGACGCGCTGAAGATCCTCGACACCGCCGGGGTGCCGTCGGGTCCGATCAACACCGCCGCCGACATCTGCAGCGACGACCAGTACGCGGCCCGCAACATGATTCAGCAGTTCACCGTCGACACCGGTGAGGCCGAACCGAAGCAGGTCGGGTTCCCCGGCATCGTCCCGGTGATCGGCGGCAAGTCGCTGCCCATCCGGAACGTCGGACCGGACCTCGGCGAGCACACCCGGGAGGTCCTCGAAACTTTGCTCGGCAAGACCCCGGAACAGATCGACTCCCTCGTCAACGACACGGTAGGTGACCTCTCATGACGCAATCCTTCGAATCACGCGCCCTGCTCCGCGACGTCACCCTGCGCGACGGACTGCAGCTGACCGGCAAGATGCTGCCCACCGCCCGCAAGCTCGAGATCGCGCGCCGGCTTCTCGAACTCGGCGTGCCCGCGCTCGAGATCGGGTCGATGGCCCGCCCCGACCTCGTCCCGCCGATGGCGAACACCGTCGAGGTGATCTCGGAGCTGACCCCGGAGGAACTCGAGCACTGCTGGGTGTGGGTGGCGACGCCCCGGCACGTGGAGAAGGCGGCCGCCGCCGGCGCGCGCCATTTCCAGTACTGCTTCTCCGCGTCCGATTCCCACAACCAGGCGAACATCGGCCGTTCCACCGAGGACAGCCTCGCCGCGATGCCCGCCGCGATCGAACTCGCGCAGGACGTCGGGGGCAGCATCCAACTGTGCATCGCGACGTCGTTCACCTGCCCGTTCGAGGGCCGGGTGCCGGAGCAGCGGGTGATCGACATCGCCAACGACCCGCGTGCCCACGGGGCCGTCGACGTCGTCGTCTGCGACACCCTCGGCCAGGCCGTCCCCGCCGAGGTGTACTCCCTCGTCTCCCGGGTACGGCTCGAGACCCCGCAGCGCGGCATCGTCTTCCACGGTCACGACACCTGGGGCCTGGGGGTCGCGAACAGTCTCGCCGCGGTCGCGGCAGGCGCGATGACCATCGACGGCGCCCTCGGCGGGCTCGGCGGCTGCCCGTTCGCGCCCGGCGCCAGCGGCAACACCGCCAGCGAGGACCTGCTGTTCGCCACCCGCCCGGACTGGCTGAACCCCACCACGTTCGGCTCGCTGGTGGAACTGTCCGAGAAGACCCTCGCCGAACTCGGCGAAGCCAATCGATCCAAGGCCGCGCAGGGCGCGCGCTCCAACGCTTCCGCGTTCGAGTGGGTCATCGGCGGCGGCCGATGAGCGGCGCCCGGTTCTACGTCACCACCCCGATCCCCGAACCCGCCCTCACGCTGCTGCGCGCCGCGGGCAGCGTCGAAGTGCCCGAAGAGCTTCCGGACGCCGCCCGACTGCGGGAGGTCTGTGTGTCCGGCGACTACGACGTGGTGGTGTCCCAACTACGCGACACGTTCGATTCGGACCTCCTGGCCGCCGCGAAGATCCGTGGGATCTCCAACTACGCGGTCGGGTTCAACAACGTCGACATCGGTGCGGCCACCGCCAACAAGATCCTCGTCGGCAACACCCCGGGGGTGCTCACCGACGCCACCGCCGACGTCGCGATGCTGCTGATCATGGCCACCGCGCGCCGGGCGGTGGAGGCCGACACGTTCGTCCGCTCCGGGAAGTTCACCGGGTGGGAACCGAACCTACTACTCGGCCAAGATGTTTCGGGGAGCACCCTCGGGCTCGCCGGGTTCGGTCGGATCGCCCGCGCCACCGCCCGCCGGGCACTGGCCTTCGGCATGCAGGTGCTGTTCTGCCCGCGGCCTCCCGGCGACCGGCCGGTGCCGGACGCCGAACTCGGCGAGTTCGCCGGACTCGTCACCCACACCGACTGGGACACCCTCGTCACCACCAGCGACTTCCTGTCCCTGCATGTTCCGCTGAACGAGCAGACCCGGCACCTGGTGGACGCGGACGTGCTCCACGCGATGAAGCCGACGGCGATCCTCGTCAACACCGCGCGCGGACCCGTCGTCGACGAGACTGCCCTCGTTGCCGCCCTGAAATCCGGGGAGATCGCCGGGGCCGGACTGGACGTCTACGAGGACGAGCCCGCGCTCGCACCGGGGCTGGCGGAACTGCCGAACACCGTGCTGCTCCCGCACGTCGGCAGCGCCACCGTCGCCGTACGGTCCGAGATGGCGCGGCTGTGCGCCGACAACGCGGTGGCCATGGCGCAGAACCGGATCCCGCCGCACCCGGTCAACCCGGAGGCGTGGACGTCGTGACGGACGCTGCGACCCGTTGTGAAGCGCGAGCACGCCTCAGGACGGGTAGCGGCCGCCCAGCGTCCTGGTGACCTGCTCGGCGCTGCCGACGAGCAGATCCACCCACTTCTCGCACTGCTCGCGGGGCATACGGAGGGTCGGCCCGCTGATCGCCAGCGCGCCGAGCACGTCGGCGGACGAATCGAACACGGGCGCAGCCAATCCCGACGCGCTGTCCTCCCGCTCCCCCGCCGTGATGGCGTACCCGTCGGCGCGCGCCTGGTGGATCAGTTCGCGCAGCACCGCGGTGTCGGTGACGGTGCCCTCCGTCATCGGTTCGATGGGTCCGGCGAGGACCTGCTCGGTGAGGTCCGGGTTCCAGGCGAGCAGCACCCGACCAGCCGACCCGGCGGGCAGCGGGACGATCTTTCCGACGTACATGTTCCGTCGCAGGGCGTGCTCGGTCTCCGCGATGGCCACGCACACGCGGTAGCCCTGCTCGACCCGGAAGAAGCTGGCGGTCTCACCGGTGGCGTCGCGGATCTCCTTCAGCACCGGCGTGACGACGGCCAGCACGTCCAGTCCCTTGGTGGCCGTCGCCGCCCAGAACGCCATCTTCACGCCGATCCGGATCTGGTCGCCGGACCGGTCGAGGAATTCCTGCGCCACCAGGTTGCTGACCAGCCGTTGGACCGTCGACGTCGGCAGACCCGTGGCCTGGTGGATCTCGCCCAGCGTCATCGACGGACGCGACAGGCTGAAGGCATCGAGGATCTCCGTGATCTTGCTCAGCACCAGCAACGGCTGGTGTTTGGAGGTCAATTCGCCGTCTTCCGCTCGCATACCCACGACGATAGTCGCCCCCACCAGCACGTGAGTGCCGAAGGAGGGCGGAACACACTTCGGCACTCACGTGGGGTGAACCGACTGTCGCCACACGTGCGGGGATCTCGCGCGGCGGATCCGGGACATCGATCTGCAAGTGCAGAAGGAGAATTGGTTACAGGTGACGGTGCACACCTCATCACCGGGTGCTGATCGGGAACGGCGAGGGCGGGCAAGGGGCTACCCACACACGTGAGTGGCAGAGCGTGCGGAAGCACACTCTGCCACTCACGTCGGGGATCAGCCGACCACGAGGTCCAGCTCGTCGCCGGTCACGCCGACCGCGATGCTGCCACCCTCGACCAGGACGTCGTCGAGCAGCAGATCGGCGATCCGATCGTCGACGGCCCGCTGGATCGACCGGCGCAACGGGCGTGCCCCGAACTCGGGCTGGTGTCCGTGCTCGGCGATCCAATCGACTGCGGCGTCGCTGAACGAGATCTCGATACCCTTGGACTGCAGTCGCTTCCGGCTGTCGTCCAACAGCAGGTCGGTGATCCGGTGCAGCTGATCGGTGTCGAGCTTGCGGAAGATCACGATCTCGTCGATCCGGTTCAGGAACTCCGGACGCATCGACTCGCGCAGCCGGCCCATCACCCGATCCCGCAGCGGCTTCTCCGACGCCTCCGCGTCACCGGTGCTGAAGCCCAGCGCACCCGACTTGCTGGAGATGATGTCGGACCCCAGGTTGCTGGTCATGATCAGCACGGTGTTCTTGAAATCCACCGTCCGGCCCTGACCGTCCGTGAGCCGACCGTCGTCGAGCACCTGCAGCAGCGTGTTGAACACGTCGGGGTGCGCCTTCTCGATCTCGTCGAGCAGAATCACCGAGTACGGGTTCCGGCGGACCTGCTCGGTGAGCTGCCCCGCCTCCCCGTACCCGACGTAGCCGGGAGGAGCACCGACGAGCCGGCTGACCGTGTGACGTTCACCGAACTCGCTCATGTCGAGCCGCAGCATCTTGTTCTCGTCACCGAACAGCGTGGCGGCCAGCGCCTTCGCCAGTTCGGTCTTGCCGACACCCGTCGGTCCGAGGAACAGGAAGCTGCCCACGGGACGGTCCGGATCGTTCATGCCGGTGCGGCTGCGGCGCACGGCCCGGGCGATGGCCTTCACGGCGTCGTCCTGGCCGACGACTCGGCGGTGCAGTTCGTCCTCGAGCCGGCGGAGACGTTCCTTCTCCTCCTCCGTCATCTGGCTGGCCGGGATCCCGGTGGCCCGCGACACGACCTCGGCGATCTGCTCGGCAGTCACCTCGGGCGTGGCGTCGGAGACTCCGACGGCCTTCCCGTCGATCCGGGCCTGGACCTCCATGGCCTCGTCGCGCAGTCCGGAGGCCTTCTCGTACTGCTCGTCGGCGACGGCCTGCTCCTTGGCCTGTTCGAGTTCCGCGAGCTTCGCCCGCAGGGCCTCGACGTCGACGCTCGGCATCCGCAGCCGCAACCGGGCTCCGGCCTGATCGATCAGGTCGATCGCCTTGTCCGGCAGGAAGCGGTCGCCGATGTAGCGGGCCGACAGTTCGACGGCGGCCGTGATCGCCTCGTCGGTGTAGCGGACGCCGTGGTGCTCCTCGTACCGGTCACGGAGACCGGACAGGATCGCCACCGCATCGTCGACGCTTGGCTCCGCCACCGTTACCGGCTGGAAGCGGCGCTCGAGCGCCGGGTCCTTCTCGATGTGCTTGCGGTACTCGTCGAGCGTCGTCGCACCGACGATGTGCAGCTCACCGCGGGCCAGCTTCGGCTTGAGGATGTTGCCCGCGTCCATCGCGCCGTCGGCGCCGCCACCGGCACCGGCGATGGAGTGGACCTCGTCGATGAAGACGATCAGCTCGTCCGAGTGGGCCGAGATCTCGTCGATCACCTTGTTGAGGCGTTCCTCGAAATCGCCGCGGTACCGGGTGCCCGACACCATGCTCGACAGGTCGAGTTGCACGATGCGCTTACCCGTCAGACGGTCGGGTACGTCGCCGTCGACGATCCGCTGGGCCAGGCCCTCGACGACCGCCGTCTTACCGACGCCGGCCTCACCGACCAGTACCGGGTTGTTCTTGGTGCGGCGCGACAGGATCTCGATGGTCTGCTCGATCTCGTCGGCGCGCCCGATCACCGGGTCGACTCCGCCGCCGCGTGCGCGTTCGGTGAGGTCGAAGCCGTATTTGTCGAGCGTGGGGGTCTCGGAGTCCGAGGACTCCTCCACCGATCCGCCCTGCACCGCGGTCTGCAGGCGTTCCGGGGTGATGCCTTCGGACGCGAGCAGGCGTCCGGCGGCGTGGTCCTGATCGGCGGCGAGCGCCAGGAAGAGATGCTCGGGATCGATGTACGTGGAACCGAGAGCGCGCGCGAGCTGGTGTGCCTCGAGCAGCGCGGTCTTCAGCGCACCGCTCAGTGCGGGTGTCGTGAAGCCGGACGTGTCGCGGCCCTGAGGCAGTCGCAGTTCGACGGCATCGGCGACGGCCGACGTGTCGGCGCCTGCGCGGCGCATCAGAGAGGTGACGGGGTCGTGTTCTGTCATGACGCGCAGAACGTGGAGTGCATCGAGTTCCGCGTCGCCACGACCTGCGGCGAAGCGGGCAGCAGCAGCCATGAGCTCCTGGGTGGAGCGACTCATGAGCCGACTGATGTCGATGCGACCTGGGCCCTCCGGCCCGAAGAATGCTGGCATTCCTCAGCCTCCTATAAGTTGAGCGTTACTCACTCAACTAACGTGCCAACCCTGCGATCAATTCCCGTGAGGGAGGAGTGGGCGAGCGCGGGCCCGGGGCCATGAGTCCGGCCGGCGGCGCACACCCCGCTGAACAGCGGGTATTGCCGGACCGGGAGCTCGCGCCTTCGCGGGTGTGAGCCCCGTCACCAGGCCTGTCGGTGAACGATGCGACTCAGCCGAGGCGGCATTCGAGGGCATCGATGAGGAGCCCGAGCCCGAAGTCGAACTCCTGCTCGTGGTCGCACTTCGCGAGGTGCGGCGCAGCCGCCCGTACGCTCGGCAGCTCGACCGCCTCCAGTGTCCGCTGTCGCTCCGTCGCCATGTCCGGATCGCTCAGCGCGAGAGTAAAGGCCGCTTCCGCCTCACGCAGCAGCGTGCCGGTGATGAAAGCGAGCATCGTGCGAAGGCAGTGCACGGCAACCTCGGGCGATGCCCCTGCGCGCAGAAACGCGGCGAGCGCCACCTCCAACGGTTCGAGGGTGATGAGCGATTCCACCGGACGCGTCAGCACGAGCCTCGCTGCGCGCGGGTGTTCGGCGAGGGCAGCACCGCGGAAGGCCCGGGCGATGGCGGTGAGGTCTTCGCGCAGATCGCCGCAGGAATCCGGAACCACCATCCGGGACAGGATGAGCCCGGCGATTCCGTCAAGCAGAGCGTCCTTGTTCTCGACGTGGTTGTAGAGGCTCTTGGGGTCGACCCCGAGCACACGCGCCACGGTGCGCATGCTGACCGCCTCGACGCCTTTGCCGTCGACGACATCCATCGCGGCCCCGAGGATCGCCTGCCGGGACAGGGTCGATTGGCCGGCCGGCGGCCGGCCGCGGCGAGTCTCCGGTCGTATCGCGTGGCTCATGGATCCCATCCTCGCATCCCTTGACATTTAAATCCACATCGTGGGTAAATGGATGAAACCCACGGTATGGGTTTTTGGAGCGAGAGGAACCGACCATGGTGTTGCAGTGGAGTACCGACGACCTCGTCGACCTGACCGGTGTCGGAGACGCCGTCGAGGTGCTCGATCGCAAGATCGAGGGCGGACCCGGTGCCCGGCTACGCGACCTACGGACGCGCGGCGCGGACTTCCGCCGGGAGTTCGCCGGAACGGGGGTGCCACTGCGCGTCGATACCTGCGACCTCGTCACACTGCCCTACCCGACGCGATTCGGACTGTTCCGGGCATCGCGGGCGATCGCACCGTTCCTGTCCATCACCAACCGGATGCTGGTGATCCGGTGGAACGACAGCGACGGCCGTCCGCGGGTGCTGCTCTTCGAACCGAGCGACGTGAAACTCGGGCGTAATACGCCGTACTTCGCCGAGCTCGCCCGGCGTACGCCGGCACCCATCATCAAGCGAATGGTGGTCGAGCACGGCACTGTGCTCGACCACCTCGCGCACCTGCGGATCACGCCGGACGAGGTCGACTACATCGTCTTCGATCATCTGCACACCCAGGATCTGCGACGCTGGGTGGGGACGACCGCGTACCAGCCCGATCTGGGCGAACGGCCGGCCCCGACCTTCCCGAATGCCAAGGTGATCGTCCAGCGGGACGAGCTGACCGCGATGTCGGACCTGCACCCGCTACAAACCCCGTGGTATCAACCACAGACGTACCGCGACATCCCCGTGGATGCGTTTGCACCGATCGACGGCTCGGTTGTGCTCGGCCCCGGCGTCGCCGTGATCAAGACGCCCGGGCACGTGTTCGGCAACCAGAGCCTTGCGCTCAACACCTCGACCGGAATCTGGGTGAGCAGCGAAAACGTCATCGCCGCCGAATGTCTCACACCGGAACACTCCGGGCTGCCGGGCCTGGCCCGCTGGTCGGCCTCCTGGCAGCAGGAGGTCGTGCTCAACGCCAACACGATCGAAACCACGGCCGACCAATACAACTCGATCGTCCTGGAGAAGTCGATCGTCGACCGCAGCCAGACCGACTCCCGCTTCCTGCAGTTCTTCCCCTCCAGCGAGCTGACCCCGATGTGGACCAACCCGGGCACAAAGCCCACCTTCAGCCACCACGCCATCACCCATCAGTCCTGAGCGCCGCACCCCGAGGAGACCGCAATGTCGCGCCACACCATCCCCACCGAGGACGTCCTGCGGGCACGGGAGAAGCTCGTGCTCGACCACTTTCACGACGAAGTCCGCCAAGACTGGGACGACGTGCTCGACACGTTCCCGCACCCGCACTACGAACTCATCGCGAGCATGACCGTCCACGACGGCGACGGCCCCGTTCGCGGGTACTACCACGACACCCGGGTCGCCTTCCCCGACCAGGACCACGAGATCATCGCCCTGCGCCACAGTGCGGATGCGGTGATCGTCGAATTCTGGCTCATGGGAACTCATCTCGGTCCGCTCGGCAAGATCCCGCCGACCGGCGGCCGGCATCGCACCCGGATGACCGCCTACTTCATCTTCGACGAGGACGAAAACCTCGTCACCGAACGAATCTACTTCGACCAGCTCACCATCCTCTCGCAACTGCTCGGCAGCCTCGACAAGAAGAATCCGCGCGACCTGCTCACCCTCGGCCGCGCCGTCGTCGGATTGCTGGCCATGGCCGGCAGCGAACCCGATCCCCGACTGCTCGACACCACCGCCCCCGACCTGACCCACTGACCCTCGTCCTACAAGGAGAAACCATCATGCGTGCTCTCATCGGCGGCCTCGAACCGGACTGGGTCGCCAAGGACGACACCGCGATACCTGCCATGAAACTCGGCGCCCTGCGCGTGCGGGTCATCGCCGCGGCCCTCAACCGGGCCGACCTGTACATGCTCGAGGGCACCTACAGCCCGAACCTGAAACCCGGCGACGTCTACCCGGCCGGTATGGAGTTCGCCGGCGTCGTGGAGACCTCGAGCCCGCTGGCCCCGCAGTACCCGGTCGGCACCCGGGTCATGGGCGTGACCATGGGCGCGTTCGCCGACTACGCACTGTGCGACCCGCGCATGGTCCTGCCGATTCCCGAGAGCATGTCGTTCGAGGAAGCCGCGACCCTGCCCGTCGCCCTGGCCACCGAGAACGACGCGCTCACCCAAGCCGGATTCACCTCCGGCGACAGCGTCCTGATCGTCGGCGGCACCACCTCCATCGGCCTCATCTCCATTGCGCTGGCCAAGGCACTCGGCGCGGGCACGGTCATCGCGACCACCACCAGCGCCGACAAGAAGCAGGCCCTGATCGACGCCGGTGCCGACGTCACGATCGACACCACCACCGAAGACCTGCCCGCCGCCGTCCTCGCCGCGACCGGCGGTCGGGGAGTCGACGTCACCCTCGACCACATCGGTGGCGCACTCTTCGCCCACCTCCCCGCCGCCACCCGGATCGGCGGCACCATCGTCAACATCGGCCGCCTCGCCGGCCCCGGCACCAGCCTCGACCTCGACCAGCTGGCGTTCCGGCGGCAGCGCCTCATCGGCACCACCTTCAGCGTGCGCACCCCCGACGAACTCGGCGAGGTCTGCGGCGCACTACACGCCGCCGTCCTCCCCGCCGTCGCCGCGGGCCGCATCCAGCCCCGGATCGACAAGATCTTCCCGTTCGAGCGGGCCATCGACGCCGCCGAGCGACTGCGCTCCAACGAGGCGCTCGGCAAGATCCTGCTGTCGTTCGCCGACGGCCCCGCCGAGGAGCCCGCCGACCGGGCCCCCGTCGCCAACTTCTTCGGCAGCATCACCCAGCTCGGGTACGTCGTCCACGACATCGACGCCTCCATCGAGGGTTTCGTCAAGTGCGGCATCGGACCGTGGTTCCTGCTGCGCAACGTGCAACCCGAGAACTTCACCTACCGAGGCCGACCCTCCGGCATGGCAATGGACGTCGCGGTCGCCAACAGCGGCAACATCCAGATCGAGATCATCACCCCCGTCAACGACGAACCGTCGATGTACCGGGACTTCCTGCACGCGGGCAACGAGGGTCTGCAACATTTCGCCTACTGGTCCACCGACTACCAGGACCTGTACGACCGGGCGCTCGCCGCAGGATTCACCGTCGGCCAGGAAGGACAACTCGGCGGCCCCACCGGACGCTTCGCGTACCTGCAGACCGAGCACCACCCCGGCACCTGCATCGAGATCTCGGACCTCGGCGGCGCCAAGGCGCAGCTCTTCGAGTACGTGAAGCTGGCCGCCGAGAACTGGGCCGGGACACATCCGGTGCAGGTCATCGACCCCGCAATGCTTGCGGCCGGCTGATGCGGGTCCACCACCTCAACTGCGGCACCATGCGACCGCCCGGGACACCTGACGGGCTGGTGTGTCATGTCCTGCTCCTCGAGACCGACGCCGGCCTCGTCCTCGTCGACTCCGGCCTCGGCCTGCGCGATCCCCACGACCGCGCGAACCGGTTCGGCCCGGCCAGGTTCTACGTCCGGCCCGCCTACGATCCCGACGAGAGCGCCTGCCGCCAGATCACCCGACTCGGATTCGATCCGGAGGACGTGCGGCACATCGTGCTCACCCACTTCGACGCCGATCACGTCGGCGGCCTGGCCGACTTCCCGTGGGCACGGATTCACCTGACCGCCGCCGAAGCGTTCGCGGCACTGCACCCCCGGGGCGTGACGGAAAAGCAGCGATACCTACCCGCCGAGCGAGACCACCACCCCGTACTCGTCGAACACACCCCCTCCGCATCGGAGGCCTGGCGCGGCTTCCCCGGCGCCCAGGAACTCACCGGCATCGCCCCCGGCATCGTCCTGATCAACCTGCCCGGCCACAGCCGCGGCCACGCAGCGGTCGCCGTCGACGCGGGCGACCGGTGGATCCTCCACGTCGGCGACTCCTTCTACCACCACGGCCAGATCGACGGCACCACCAAGGCGCCCAGAGGGCTACGCGCGATGGAACGCCTCATCGCCCACGACTGGGCCACGGTGCAGGCCAACCACGCGCGGCTCACCGAACTGTGGGCTGCGGCCGAACCCGACCTGCTGCTCGTCAACGCCCACGACCCGCACTTGCTGCGCGAGGCGCAGCGACGCAACCGAAAGGACCCTTCCCCATGAAGCTCGCACTGATCGGCGCCACCGGCGGCACCGGACTCCAGATCATCGACCAAGCAATCGACCGCGGCCATCACGTCGTGGCCTACTGCCGCCGCCCCGACGCCCTGACCCCGCGACCCGGACTCACCATCGTCGGCGGCCACCTCGACGACCGCGACGCGCTCGCAGCGGCACTGTCCGGCGCGGACGCCGTCCTGTGCACGATCGGCCCGAAGGCCGGACTGGCCGGCATGTTCGGCGTCACGGTGATGCAGGACAACCTGCCGCTCATCACCTCCGCCATGCGCGACGCCCACATCGACCGGCTGATACTGCTGTCGGCCTACGGCGTCGGTGACACCGCGCGCACCGCCTCACCCCTGGCCCGGTTCGCTTACAAGACACTGGTCGCCTCCGCGTACCGGGACAAGGAAATCTCCGAAACCGCCTTGGCCGCTGCCGGCCTGGACGTCACTCGCGTGCTTCCGGTCATCCTCGACGACGGACCGCTCAACCCCCATGCCACGGTCCGGCCCATGTCGACAGTCAGAAAAGTGTCGGGCCTGCCCAAGGTCTCCCGCGCCACCGTCGCCGCTGCCATCCTCGACGCCGCCGAGAGCGGCGCCACCACCGGGGAACGGCTGCTCGTGTCCGCTCCTGGCACCATATCGGGCTGACCGGACGAACGCCGTTCCTGCTAGTCCCCCGACCACGGCACGATCTGCATGGGCAGTTCGTCCTCGTCGAACACCCGGCCCATGCGTTTGCGGACGCCGAGAACGAGGCACCGGTCGAGGATGCGGACCGCGGGCAGTTTCTGCTCGACGACGGCTTCGAGCCCTTCGACGTCGGAGAGTCCACGCAACCACACCGACACCAGAAGATTGGCAGGCCCGGCCACCGACAACACCGTCCGCACCGCGGGCAGCCCGCTCAGGTTGGCGCCGACCCTGGCCATCTGGGCGGCGGGAACGCGGAGGAAGTACCACGCGCAGACGGGATACCCCGAGGCCCAGCGCGGCATGTCCGTGCGGAATTCGAAAGCGCCCGACGCGAGTGTCGCGCTCAGCCGTTCGCGCGCCCGCCGTGTGGAGGTCCCGAGGGCCTCCGCGACAGTCCGTGTGTTCGCACGACCGTCGCGGGACAGGATGGAGATGATGTCGCGTTCGGCGACCGGCGGACGGGCGAACATCGCCGAGAGCCGGGCGTCGTCCCGGCGCCGGGCAGCGTCGATCGCGCTCGACTCGTCGGCGTCGAGGGCGCGCAGACGCCACTGCGATGCCCCGGAGATCGCGGTGATCACCGGGTGCGTGCGGACGGTGCGGACGTCGGGGATGCCCGCGACGCGGGACACGACGTACCGGTTGAACGCTGTCGGGTCGGGGCAGCCGACGGTGAGGATCAGGTCGCGACCACCCGAGGCGACGTCGACGGACATGCACTCGGTGTCCTGGGACAACTCGGTGATCACCGCGTCGATCGACCCGGCAACGCACTCGACCTCGACGATCGCGCCGCGCGCGGCATCGGACATCGGCGGCTGGGCCGTCACCCAGGCCATGCCCCGTTCGCTCAGCCCGGACCACCGTCGCGCGAGAGTCACCGGGTCGGCCCCGAGGATCGGCCCGAGTTGCGACCACGGCACCCGCGGCCACACCTGCAACGCGTGGATAAGTCGAAGTTCGTCCTCCGTGGGCGTCTTCTCCTGCATATCAGCACCTCTTCAGCGTCAACTTCTGCGCATTTACACCGCAGAAACTCACTCACCCGACACTCGGACGCATCGACTCGGTCGTTTCGCTCATATTGTCATGTCGCCTCTCGGGGCGACCTGCACCATTGGAGGTCACACATGGGAGCACTCCGATCCCCCATCCCCACCGGCTCCGGTTCCGACCGGCGTCTCGGCGCCGCGGCCGGCTTCGTCGGGTTCCTCTTCGCCATGGAACTGTCGAGCGGATTCCTCCAGGCCTGGTTCAGTCCGGTCCTCTCGGCGATCGGTGAGAAGTACTCGGTCGGTCCCGCCGACCTGAACTGGGTGCAAACGAGTTATCTGCTCGCGACCGCGGTCCTCGTGCCGGTGCTCGCCAAGATGGGCGACCAGTACGGACACAAGCGAATGCTCGTCGTCGCGACGGCGATGGTCACGGTCGGCAGTGTCGTGTCGGCGCTCGCCCCGACGTACGGCATCTTCATCCTGGGCCGGGCGATCACCGGCGCACTCGCGGCGTTCCTGCCGCTCGAGTTCGCGATCGTGCGTGAGCGCGCCGGGGAGCAGTCCGGGAAAGCGATCGGTTTGCTGGTCGGCGGGCTCACGCTCGGCGCCAGCGTCGGCGTGGTCCTGTCCGGGGTACTCGCATCGTTCCTGAATCTCACTGTGCTGCTTCTCGTTCCGGCGGCGCTCATGGCGATCGCGCTCGTCGTCGTGGTGTTCTTCGTCCCCGAAACGACGGCGCGCACGTCGGGCCGCCTCGACTGGGCCGGGGCGATTCTCCTGGGGGCGGGACTGGCGTTCGCGTTGTTCGCGATCAGCACGGGCAACAGGTTCGGGTGGACGTCGGGGCCGGTGCTGGGCGGGCTCCTGCTCGGCGGCACGCTTCTCGCCCTGTGGGTGGTGCTCGAGCGGCGGGTGTCCTCGCCGCTGGTGGATTTCGCGATGCTCTCCGGCCGTGCCGGTGTCGGGCTGCCGATCCTGCTCGCGGCCCTGTTCGGTGCCCAGTTGTTCGGCAGCCAGACCCCGATCGCGCTCTTCGTCGGCACCGACCCGGCAGCGGCCGGATTCGGGCTCGGACTGTCGTCGTCGCTGATCGGGCTGGTCCTCGTGTTCGCGTCGATCGCGGCGTTCGCCGGCACGTTCGCCGGACCGCGGCTCGGTGCGCGGGTGGGCGATGTCACGGCCGTCATCGTCGGCGCTGTCACCGCCGCACTGGGGTACGCCCTGCTCACAGTGCTGCACTCGGACACCGTCAGCGTCCTCGTGTGGCTCGTCGTGTCCGGTCTCGGCAACGGCATCATCATTTCCGCGCTCCCCAACGTGGTGGTGGCACGGGCGCCGCGGGACTCGGTCGGCATCGCATCGGGCCTCTACAACAGTGCCCGCACCGTCGCCGGTGCCATCGCCGGCGCCAGCTTCACGGCGGTGATGTCCGGGTTCACCGCGACGCTCGACGGCGGTTCCGTGATCACGAGTGAGGCGGGGTACCAAGCCGTGTGGGTGATCTGCGGGCTGCTCTCGCTCGCCGTCGCCGGCCTCGCGGTGGTGACCCGCGGACCCGCCGCCGACCGCACTGCCCCCACCGTCACTGCCGTCGCGCCCGCCGAGGCGTGATGACCGTTCCCTCCAGAAAGGAAAGTTCATGACCGACAACGCAATTGCCGGCGACATCGACGTCTCCGGCGGCCCGAACGCAGCAGCCGAGGAATTGAAGCGACGTGTGGAGGACACCGTCCTCGAATGGCGCGACCGCCTCGTCGCCACGAGCCACGACCTGCACGCCCATCCGGAACTCGCGTTCGAGGAACATCGTTCGGCGGCGCTCGTCGCCGACCTGCTCCGCGATGCCGGTTTCGCGGTGGAAGTGGGTGTGTGGGGGCAGGACACCGCTCTCGAGGCCGTGTACGGCAGCGGTGAACTGACGGTCGTGGTGTGCGCCGAGTACGACGCCCTCCCCGGCATCGGGCACGCGTGCGGCCACAACATCATCGCGACTGCCGGGGCGGGGGCGGCGATCGCGTTGTCCCGGGTGGCGGACGAACTCGGCATCCGGGTCAAGCTTCTCGGGACGCCGGCCGAGGAGAAGGGTGCGGGCAAGGCCCACATGCTCGAAGCCGGCGCCTGGGAGGACGCGACGGTGTCGCTGATGGTTCACCCCGGTCCCGGCATCGTCGTGCCCACGGCGGGGAGCACGTCGCAGTCCCGCGACCGGTTCCGGGTCGAGTTCACCGGGCGGGCGTCGCACGCGGCCGCCGCACCGAGCGTCGGGATCAACGCGGGCGACGCAGCGACGGTGATGCAGGTGGCGGTGGGGCTGCTGCGGCAGCACCTGCCCGACACCGTGCGCGTCAGCGCCGTCACGCTGTCCGGTGGCGACGTCTCCAACATCATTCCGGCGACCGCGGTCGTCGAGGCCGAGGTGCGATCGTTCGACCTCGCGGAGACCGCCGAACTGAAGAAGAAGGTGCTCGCCTGCGTGGACGGCGCCGCGACGGCCACCGGATGCAGCTACGCCGTCACCCCCGTCGACCCGATCTACGAGCCTCTCGTCCAGCACCCGTTCCTCGCCGACCGTTTCGACGCGGCCCTCGGGCATCGGGGCCGGGTGATGACACCACGGGACGGCGGCGTACTCGGCGGCGGATCGACCGACATGGGCAACGTCTCCCAGGCCCTCCCGTCGATCCACCCGTTGATCGGAGTGATGGGTTCGACGGCCGCGCCGCACACCGCGGTGTTCGCGGCCGACGCGATCTCGCCGGGCGCCGACGACGCCATCGTCGACGGGGCCTACGCCCTGGCCGCGGCGATCGTCGACCTCGCCACCGACGACGAGGCGCGGGCCGAGGTTCTGGGGCGCCAGCGCACCCGGGCCGCCGGCGCCACACGCCGGCCTGCGTACGTGTAACCCTCCGGCGGGGTGCGGCGCGGCCTGAGAGCGAAAACCCGCGCTGCACCCCGCCGCGGTTCTACGCTGAACTGGTGGTGGCTCTCGTTCGAGCGGTCCGGCGGCTGGCTCTGGGACGCCCGCTGCGCAGTGACGATCTCGGGGAGCAGTTGCTGACCAAGCGTCTGGCGCTGCCGATCTTCGCGTCCGACCCGCTGTCGTCCGTCGCGTATGCGACGCAAGAGATCCTGCTGATCTTGTCCCTGGGCGGTCTCGCGTACTTCTATCTGACACCGTATCTGGCGGTCGGGGTGGTGGTGCTTCTCGCCGTCGTCGCCCTGTCGTACCGCCAGGTGGTGTACGCCTATCCCAGCGGGGGCGGCTCGTACGAGGTGGCCACCAAGAATCTCGGCCCGTCCGCGGGCCTGACGGTGGCGTCCGCGCTGCTCATCGATTACGTGATGACGGTGGCGGTGTCGGTCTCGGCGGGCGTCGACAATCTGATCTCGGCGGTGCCCGCGCTGAACACGCACCGGGTGACGCTGGCCGTGGCGTTCGTGGTGCTGCTGACGGTGATGAACCTGCGCGGGATCCGCGAATCGGGGACCACGTTCGCCTTCCCGACGTACGGGTTCATCGCCGGTGTGATGATCCTGATCGTGACGGGGTTCATCCGCGTCGCGGCCGGTTCGACGCCCGTCGCCGAAAGTGCCGGCTACACCATCGAACCGGAACTGTCCGGGCTGACCGGTCTGGCCCTCGTGTTCTTCGCGCTGCGCGCGTTCTCGTCCGGATGTACCGCGCTGACGGGGGTCGAGGCCATCTCCAACGGGGTGCCCGCGTTCCGTAAACCGAAGAGCGCCAACGCCGCGAAGACCCTCATGGCGATGGCGGCGACGGCGATCGTGATGTTCGCGGGAATCACCGCGCTGGCCATCGTCACCAAGGTGCACGTCGCGGTGAACCCGTGCGATCTGATCGGGTTCGCCGGAAACTGCGAGACCGACCCGCAGCGCACCGTCATCGCCCAGATCGCGGCCGCGGTGTTCGGCGGCACCACCAACTTCGGCTTCTTCTACGTGCAGGCCGCGACCGTGCTGATCCTCGTGCTCGCCGCGAACACCGCATACAACGGCTTCCCGCTGCTCGCGTCGGTGCTCGGCCGCGACCGTTACCTTCCCGTCCAACTCAACACCCGCGGCGACCGGTTGGCGTTCAGCAACGGCATCGTGCTCCTCGCGGTGACGGCGGGCGGACTGATCGTGCTGTTCCACGCGTCCGTCACCCACCTCATCCAGCTGTACATCCTCGGTGTGTTCACGTCCTTCACCCTCAGCCAGGCGGGCATGGTCCGGCACTGGAACGGTGTGCTGGCAACCGAATCCGACTCCCGCGAACGGCGACGCATCCACGGCAGGCGGGCGCTCAACGGCTCCGGCGCAATCCTCACCGGCACCGTCCTGGTCATCGTCACGATCACGAAGTTCACCCAGGGCGCCTACCTGGTGGTCATCGCGATGCCGATCCTGTTCTTCCTGATGCGCGGGGTGCGGCGGCACTACGACCGGATCGCGGAACTCCTCGTCGTCGACGAGGACAGCTTCACCCTCCCCTCCGATGTGCACACCATCGTGCTGGTGTCCGTGCTCAACAAGCCCACCGCCCGCGCCCTGGCGTACGCCCGCGCCACCCATCCGACGACCCTGGAAGCCGTCACCGTACTGGGCGCCGACACCACGAAACTGCAGCGGGAGTGGCACAAATACGAGATTCCGGTGCCGCTGAAGGTCCTCGAATCGCCCTACCGGGAAGTCACCGGCCCCATCGTGGGATATGTGAAATCCGTCCGGAAACGGATTCCCGGCGGAGTCGTCACCATCTTCATCCCCGAGTACGTGGTGGGTCACTGGTGGGAACACCTGCTGCACAACCAGAATGCGCTGCGCCTCAAGGGCCGGTTGCTGTTCACGTCCGGGGTGATGGTCACGAGCGTGCCGTGGCTGCTCGATTCGGCGACCCGGGCCGGGGCACCGCTCGGCAAGCCCGCGCCGGGTGACATCCGGCGCGGCCTGCCCACCACCGTCGAACTCAGCGGAAAGTCGGCTTCAGATACCCGGTGAGACCGTCGACGGCGACCGGACTCTGCCGGAATCCCAGATAGCCGTCCGGACGGATGACGAACGCGGCGGCACCCTCGGCACCGTAGGCGCGGGCGAACTCGCCGTCGCGGTCCCGGATCAGCGGCAGCACCGTTTCCCCGACCTCGGCGGCAGGCGACGCGACGAGGTACGTGTCGACGAGTCCGCCGGTCGCCGCGTCCACCGACGTCGCGGCGGCCTCGAGCAGTTCGAGCCCGCGCGCGTCGACCGAGTCGTCGGCGTACAGCAGCAGCGTGTGGTTCGGTCCCGCGAGGAGCGTGAACAGCCGGAGGGGAAACGCGACCGTGATGCGGGTCAGCCCGCGGGCGTCCGGCGCCCGGCTGCCGGGCGCAAGGCCCGCATTCGACGCCGGTTGGCCGACGATCGGACTGTCCGCATAGCTGATGAGGAGTTGCGCCTCGCGGCGGATCACGTAATCGGGATCCGACGACCCCGCCCCGATCCCCTCCCGGGCGCTGCGCACCGTGCGTCCCACCACCTCCTCCCCGACGGGCCGCCGTTCGGCGTCGTAGCTGTCCAGCAGATCGGGGGCCGCGGCACCGGACACCGCCAGCGCGACCTTCCACGCCAGGTTGTGGGCGTCCTGGATGCCGGTGTTCATGCCCTGCGCACCGGTCGGCGGATGAATGTGAGCGGCGTCGCCCGCGACGAACACCCGGCCGCGCCCGTACGAGTCGACGATGCGGTGGCTGATCCGGAAGATAGAGGACCAGCGAAGGTTCGACGCCCGGGTCGGCTGGGGCGACAGCCGGTCGAGCACGGCCTGGATGTGGCTCAGCTCGGGTGCCGGTCCCGCCTCGAATCCGTGCGCGATCTTGTCGGCCGCGGGAGTTCCGGTGCCGGCGAGATCGCTGGGCACCAGCATCGACATCCGGTAGCGGCGGCGCCCGGGCAGCGGAATGCACACGAGCAGGTCGTCGGTCTCGCCGTCCGTCTGATGCATCGACCGGATTCCGTAGCCGCGCGGCATCGCCCAGTCGACCTCGACGTCGCCGAGCATGTACTGCTCGACGAACGCGCCGCCCTCGAAGGTGAGGCCGAGCCCCTTGCGGACCACGCTGTGGGCGCCGTCGCAGCCGAAAAGGTACTGGGATCGGACGGTTTCGTCGCCGTCCGCCCCGGTGACCGTGGCGACGACGCCGTCGTCGTCCTGCTCGAACGCCGTCAACCTGGTTCCGCGTTCGATCGTGGTGCCGAACGTGGCCAGGTGACCGGTGAGGATGCGTTCGGTCGCGTACTGGGGCAGCCCGATGAATTCGAACGGGATGTCCGCCGGGAGCGACAGGTCCAGCCGGGCGACCTCGTCGCCGTTGACGTACACGATCTGCCCGAGCATCTCGATCGACGCGTCCAGGATGTTCCGCAGCACACCCATGCTCTCGAACACCTCGAGGGTGCGCGGCTGGATTCCCACCGCCTTCGCGTACTGCGGGGGCTCGAGCAGCGGATCGATGATGCGGCAGGCGACGCCGCGCCTGCGCAGTTCGATCGCCGCCGTCAGACCGACGGGACCCGCTCCGACCACCAATACCTCGGGATGCACCACACGACACCACCTCGTCAGCAGGGACCGACCACCGCCCAGTATGCGGGACCGGCCACGGGATCGACCGGCGTTCGGGCCAGACAGAGGCAGTAGCCGGAGATTTCAGGTGGGCACGGCGTGCGCTCGCGGCCGGCGGACGGCCTCCCTGGCCACCAGTTCGATCGTCACGGCCACCGCGCAGGTCTGCGCGAGCAGCAGCCCCACCAGTACGAGGATCTGGACGGCGCCGGCCTGAACGGCGGACCCGCTCGCGAGCAGCACCCCGACGAACGCCCCCGGCAGGGTGACCAGCCCGACGGTCCGGGTCTGGTCCAGCCCCGGAAGCAACGCGTCCGAGGCGGCGGACCGGACCACTTCCAGGCGGGCGTCGCGGACGCTGAGTCCGAGACTGAGCCCCGCCTCCACCTCACCCCACCGCTGTTCGACCGCATCGAGCCCGCGCCGCGCCGCGAGGGAGGTGGCCGTCATCGCGCCGCCGAGCACGATCCCGCCGACCGGAACGAGAGCGACACCCTCGAGCGGAACCACCCCGCTCACCAGCATCAACGGCAGAACGGTGCCCACTCCCGCCGCGAGCGCCAGCGCCAGCCACCAGGCGGACCGCCCGGCCTTCGCGCGCCGAGCGGACGTCGCCACCGCCGCCGCGAACATGACGACCAGCACGAGGACCGAGGACCAGAGCTGAGCGAGAGCGGCGGCCAGGATCAGGGACACCGCGGCGAGCTGGGCGGCGCCCCGGATCGCCGCGGCGGGCACGACCAGTGGACTACCGAGTCGAGTGAAGCGGTAGACCACGGCCGCGCACACGACCATCACCGTGCACAGCACGGCCAGTCCGACACCGGGATTCGCCAGGGACGTACTCACCCGGCCCAGTGTTCCTCACTCGCGGCCCCGGTTCGGGAGTACCCGTTCTGCCCACGCGGCCGGGGGAGTGCGTGCGACCATGGAGGAGTCGACGCTCTACGCCCGATGACGCTGACCGGAGGCCGTGGCGATGGACGACCGGGCGAACACAGCTCACCCGCGGGTCGTGGTCGAGACCCAACACGGCCGCACGAGCCACAGCGCGGGCAAAACCGTACGCATCGGCCGAGATCCGCAGCTGGAGGTCACGATCGTCGACCCCGTGGTGTCGCGCGAACATGCGCAGCTCACCTGGGACGACGGCTGGCAGCTCGTCGACTCCGGCAGCAAGAACGGGATCTACGTCGACGGTGAGCGCCGCGAGAACGTCCCCGTCACGAGTCCCGTCCGCGTCCGCCTGGGTGATGCGACCGACGGTCCGGTCGTGCGGCTCTCGGTCGAGGATCCGGACGCGACGCGACAGGACGTGGGCGCCCGATGGGACGAGTCGACGATCAGCGTCGGGACACCCCGCCCCCCGGCCGAGGCACCGCACGAGGAGACTCCGGCGGGATCACTCACGGTGGGGCGGTCACCCGACAACGACATCGTCGTCCGGGACGTGCTGGCCTCACGCCATCACGCCATCGTCCACCACGTGCCGTCCGGCCTCGAGATCGACGACCTGGGGAGCGTCAACGGAACGTTCGTCGGCGGCGCCCGGGTGTCGCGCGCGCACTTGACCGACGGCGACGTCGTCACGATCGGCAACACCGATTTCGGCGTCCGGGAAGGGCGACTCGTTCCCCGGCGGGTGGTGGCCCCGACCGCGGGTGGTCTGCGCGTGGACGGCGTCGGACTCACCATCGAAGGCGGGCGGCGCCTGCTCGAGGACGTCACGTTCACTGCCCAGCCTGGCAGTCTCACCGCGGTGATCGGCCCCTCCGGCGCGGGTAAGACGACGGTGGCCACCATCATCTCCGGTTCGGAACGTCCGACGGAAGGCGTGGTCGAGTTCGAGGGACGCAGCGTGCACGCCGAATACCAGGTGCTGCGCTCCCGCATCGGGATGGTCCCCCAGGACGACGTCGTGCACCGCCAGTTGACCATCCGTCAGGCACTCGGCTACGCGGCGGAGCTGAGACTGCCGCCGGACACCAGCCGAGAGGACCGCGAGGAGGTGATCGCGACGGTCCTCGACGAACTGCAACTGTCCGAACACGCCGACACGAGAGTCGACCGGCTGTCCGGCGGACAACGCAAACGCGCGTCCGTCGCGATGGAGTTGCTCACCGGCCCGTCCCTGCTGATCCTCGACGAACCGACGTCGGGCCTCGACCCCGCGCTCGACCGGCAGATCATGGCGACGTTGCGCCGGCTGGCCGACTCGGGCCGCGTCGTCGTCATCGTCACCCATTCGCTGTCGTACCTCGAGATGTGCGATCAGGTGCTGCTCCTCGCACCGGGCGGCAAGACCGCCTACGTGGGCCCGCCGGACCGGGTCGGGGCCGCGCTCGGCAGCACCGACTGGGCCGACATCTTCGCCCGGGTCGCGGCCGACCCGGACGGGGTGTTCGCCGACTACCGCGCCACCCGCCCGTCGGTGGAGGTGCCGGCCCCGAGCCCGCCGGGACCGCTCGGCAGTCCGGCGCACACCTCGCGGCGCAAGCAATTGAGCACCGTCGCCCGCCGCCAGGTGCGGCTGATCCGCGCCGACCGCGGGTACCTGATCTTCCTGTCCCTGCTGCCGTTCGTGCTCGGCGGGCTGGCCGTGCTCGTGCCCGGCGACACCGGGTTCGGCCCGTCCGGCCTCGACGAATCCGGCGAACTCACCCAGATCCTGGTCGTGCTGATCCTCGGCGCCGCCTTCATGGGATGCTCACTGACCATCCGTGACCTGGTCGGCGAGCGCATGATCTATCACCGCGAACGTGCCGCCGGGCTGCTACCGTCCGCCTACCTGACAGCGAAGATCGTCGTGTTCTGCGCCGCCGCGATCGTGCAGTCGGTGATCATGGTGGTGATCGTGTTCGTGGGCAAGGGTTTTCCGGGCCGGGGCAGCCTGATTCCCTCCGGCTCCGTCGAACTGATCGTGGACATCGCCGTCACCACCTGCTCCTGCGTCCTCGTCGGTTTGGCGTTGTCTTCGGTGGCGCGTTCCAACGAGCAGGTGATGCCGATGCTGGTGGTCACGATCATGGTGCAGCTGGTGATGTGCGGAGGATTGATCACCATCACCGGACGCAAAGTCCTCGAACAGCTGTCGTGGCTCTTCCCGTCCCGCTGGGGGTTCGCGGCCGCCGCCTCGACGGTGGACCTGCGCACCAACGCCACCGGCACCGAGCCCGACACACTGTGGCAGCACGCCGCGTCGTGGTGGCTGCTCAGCATCGCCATGCTGGTGCTCATCAGTTGCGTGCTCGGGGTCGTCACCTACGCCCGGCTGCGGTTGCGCCGTTCCCGCCGTGCCGGCTAGCTCAGTTCGACGACTGTCCCCAGGTCGTGCACGTGCTCCCGGTCCGAATGTTCGGGGTCCGGCGTGATGTCGCCGCGCGCCGTGTGAGCCATCGTTCTCGCCTCGCCCGCGACGAAGGCGACCGGCACGGCCACGGCAACGGACAGGAGGGCGGCTCCAGCGTCGAACGCCAGCCGCGCGACGCCGAGGGCACAGTTCGCGGTTTGTCGGATCGTCATCGTCCGCCTTCCTCCATCCCAGCCCACAGGACGCAGCGGACCACTCCTCTTTGCGTAAGCATTACCTGTTCGACGTTAATTGGGGGCATGCACTACTCGCGAGTACCAAACCGACCAGATCGCATAATTTTGTCGCCGGACCTCGAACCCGGCGACAAATGAACGGAAGACAGGCACATATCCGGGTAATTCGGCCGGTGCGTCCGGCCCGTGTCGGGGCCACCCTGTAATCAGAGCGCGCCCCGCAGACGCGACACCACACCGAGCGCACTGGAGTACCGACGGCATGAACCCCCACACCGGAAACCACGGACTTCACCTGGTTCAGACGTTTCGCGCCGATCCGGTCCGGCCGGGACGCCACGCCCTGCGCGCCGCCACCACCAGAATCGGCATCGCCTGCACCCGCGGCGCCGGCGACCACCGCGCCTTCGACAGCTCCGGCCTCGTCCAGTGGGCGTACAAACAGGCGGGCGTATCGGTTCCGCGCACCACCCACGAGCAACTCCTGCACGGAACCGCCGTCGACCGGGACGACCTGCAGCCCGGTGACGTCGTCCTCTTCTACGGTGGCGGCCATGCCGGGATCTACGCGGGCAACGACACCGTCGTCCACGCCCCCGCCCCGGGACGACCGGTCACGCGAGTGGCCTTGAACTCCATGTCGTTTCACGCAGCGCGACGGTACTGACGGCTGCGTCCGAAGACCGCCCCCAGCCGGCCCGGTCGGGGGCGGCTGGGGGCGTCGTTCGACCACCCGCGACGACGCGGTCTCAGTGCGCCGCGTTGTACGCTTCCTCGATCTGGGCGGGAATACGTCCGCGCGCGGACAACTCATAGCCCTGCGCCGTCGCCCATTCCCGGATTTCCTTCGCCTGCCCGCGCCCCTGCGACGGATCCACCGCAGTGGTCGACCGGCGCTTCCTTCCCCCGACCCGAGTCGCATGCTCGATGTAGAAGTCGAGAGTCTTGTGGAATTCCCTGGCGTTCTTGAGCTTCAGATCGATCTCGTAGTCGACGCCGTCGACTGAGAACGGAATGGTCTCCCCCTTACCGCTCTTGATCGGAGTTCCGTCGATGTCGTCGATGCGTTCGACAACAACTTTGCGCGCCACAGTTCCACTCCTTCATCGTCGATAACCCGGGGAACACTACGTCGAAGTATTGTTCACCTGCCAATCCCCGACAGAGTTTTCGACGTGCAGACCCGCGAGCGTCTGATTGGCGCACCCCGGAGTCGGGGTATCCGTCGGACATGACACCGAAGGACGATTCCGGACCGAAGACCACGAGCACCGACAGCGGCGCCCCCGGCGCGGACAAGGACGTGATGTCCGATCCGGCCGAGGACGACAAGGGTTCCGGCGCCGACTGGAGCGGCGAAGGTGGCGCAACCCCCGAGGGGCCCGCCACCGACACCGACACCGCCGACTAGGTCACCGGGGGACGACTAGGTCACCAGGGGATCTGCCCGAGGACCACACCGACCACCAGCATCGACAGCGACACCAGCGCCGCGCGCCACAGCACCTTCTTGTGATGGTCCGCCAGCGGGACACCCGCCAGGGTCACGAGCAGGAGGATGGCCGGGACGAGGGGGCTCTGCATGTGGAACGTCTGGCCGGTGATGGAGGCGCGGGCCATCTCGACCGGCTCGATGCCGTACGTGGACGCCGTTTCGGCGAGCACCGGCATGACGCCGAAGTAGAAGGCGTCGTTGCTCATGAAGAACGTGAACGGCAGGCTCAGGATGCCGGTGATGACGGCCAGGTGCGGTCCGAGCGCGGCGGGGATGATCTCGAGCAGCCACTGCGCCATCGCCTCGACCATTCCGGTGCCCTGGAACACGCCGGTGAGCACGGCCGCGGCGAACACCATCGCGACGACGGAGACGATGCTCGACGAGTGCCGGGTGATCGCTTCCTGCTGCTCCTTGACCCGCGGGAAGTTGACGGTCAGCGCGATCGACGCGGCCACCATGAACAGCACCGGAATCGGCAGCACGTCCATCACGAGCACGACAAGCAGCGCCACGGTCACGAGCATGTTGAACCACAACAGCTTCGGTCGCAGCGTGGGCCGCTCGGGGTCGAGGCCGTCGACGAAGCCCTGGCCGTCGTCCGAACCGGCGTCGCCGGAACCGCCACCCGTCCGGGGTGCGTCACCGCTGCCCCCGGAGCCCGAGCCCGAGGCGGAGCGGCGGAGGCCGGAGCCGGCGGAGACGAGGAGACGCTCGTCGGTGAGTTCGAGTGTGCCGATGCGGCGGCGTTCGCTGTAGCCGAGCTGCACGGCGAACAGCAAGACGACGACGAGACCGACCACCAGCGACGGGATCATCGGGACGAACACGTCGGACGGCGAAATGCCCAGCGCCGAGGCGGCCCGGACCGTCGGCCCACCCCACGGGACGATGTTCATCGCGCCGTTGGCCAGGCCGGCGACCACCGTGAGCACGACGGGGCTGACCTTCAGCTTCATGTACAGCGGCAACAGCGCGGACGTGACGATGATGAACGTCGTGGATCCGTCACCGTCCAGCGACACCACCATCGCGAGGACCGCGGTGCCGACGACGAGCCGCATGGGGTCGTTGCGGACGAGCCGGAGGATGAGTTTCACCAGCGGGTCGAACAGGCCGACGTCGATCATGATCCCGAAGAAGATGATCGCGAAGAACAGCAACGCGGCCGTGGGGGCCAGCGATTTGATCCCGTCGGTGATCATGTCGCCGATGCCGAGACCCGCCCCGGCCGCGATGCCGAATGCGACCGGGACGGCGATCAGCCCGACCACGGGAGTGGCCCGTTTGGACATGATCAAGAACATGAACACGGCCACCATCAGAAAGCCGAGTGCTACCAGCATTGCCACTCCTCGTCCGAGCTTGCACCGCGATGTGATCGCGATAACAGCCAGTGTCGGGGGGAGGGACGCTCACAGTCACTGTTGCGTACTTAGAGAAGGTTGTGTTCTTTGTGGTGGCAACTACCGGCGACCCCGGAGATGGCCGCGCAGGGTCGCTGTCTCATACTCCGCGCGGAACAGCCCGCGCCTCTGCAGGACGGGGACGACCTCGTCGACGAAGTCCGCGAGCCCGTGCGGGTACAGCGGCGGCATCAGGTTGAAGCCGTCGGCGCCGCCGCCGCGGAACCACACCTCGATCTCGTCGGCGATCGACTCCGGGGTGCCGATCATGGTGCAGTGCCCGCCGCCTGCCGCCAGCGTGCCCAGCAGCGACCGCACGGTGGGACGGTCCTTCTCGATGATCCGCAGGATCGTGTCGTACCGGCCCTGCGGTCCGGTGAACTCCGACAGCGGCGGCAGCGCCGGAACGGGTGCGTCCAATTCCCATGCGCTGCAATCCTGCTGGACGAACATCGACAACTGCGCCAGCGACTGTTCGACGGGCAGGAGCGCGTCGAGTTCCGCCTTCTTCCGGCGCGCCTCCTCGGCGGTCGAGCCCACGTAGGTGACGAGACCGGGCATCACGGTCACCGCGTCGGCGTCGCGGCCCGCGGCGCGGATGCGACGCTTCACGTCGCCGTAGTAACTCTGCGCGGCCGTGAGGTCGTAGGCGACTGCGTAGATGCCCTCGGCGCACCGGGCGGCCAGGTCGCGGCCCTGGTCGGACGCGCCCGCCTGGAACAGCACGGGGCGCCCCTGCGGCGAGTGCGGCACGGTCAACGGGCCGTCGACGAGGAAATGCTTGCCCCGATGCCCGATCGGGTTCACCTTGGCCGGATCCGCGAAGATGCCCTCCCGGTCGAGGACGAGCGCGTCGGGCTCCCACGAATCCCACAGCGCGAGTGCCACGTCGACGAATTCCGCGGCCCGCGAGTAGCGGTCGTCGTGCGGCGGCATCTCCTCGAGACCGTGATTGCGGGCCTCGGCGTCGAACATCGACGTCACCACGTTCCAGCCGACGCGGCCGCCGCTGATGTGGTCGAGCGACGCCAGCATCCGCGCGGCGTGGAACGGGGTGTAGAAGGTGGTGGACACGGTCGTCACGAGACCGACCCGCTCGGTTGCCCGTGCCATCGCGGACAGCGCGGTGAGCGGTTCGAGGAACCACATGCCCCCGGACGCGGGGTCGCGCACCGAATGCCCGTCGGCGAAGAACACCGCATCGAGGCAGCCCCGCTCCGCGGTCTGCGCCAGTGCCTCGTAGTAGGCGATGTCGCTGAGCCGCTCCACCTGCGAGGAGGGGTGCCTCCACGCGGCACCGTGGTGCCCGCAGCCGAACAGGAACGCGTTGAAGTGCAGTTGCCGGGCGTCGCTCATGTCAGTCCTTGACCAGTCCGCCGTCGACGACGAGGTTCTGGCCGGTCACCGAACGCGACCACGGGGACGCGAAGAACAGGACCGCGTCGGCGAACTCGTCCGGGGTCGTGACCCGCTGCAGCGGAGTGCTCGCCGCGATGAGGTCGAACACCTCGTCGGGGGTGGCGGCGCTCGCGTCGGTGGTGCGGAGCAACCCGCCCGAGACCATGTTGACGGTGATGCCGTCGGGTCCGAGGTCGGCGGCGAGCGTGCGGGTCAGCGACAGCGCCGCGGCCTTGGCGGCCGTGTAGTCGTGGTACGGGACGACGGGATTCTGGAACAGGTTGGTCCCGATGTTCACGATGCGGCCGAACCCGAGCGCGCGCATGCCCGGCAGCGCGGCCTGCGTAGTGTTCAGGGTCGCCTGCACGCTGCCGCGCAATTGCGAGTCGAAGGCCTCCCACGTGATGACGTCCGCCTTCTCGCGTGCGTCGCCGTTGAAGGAGAAGTCGGCGAGGGCGTTGTTGATCACCGTGGTCACCGGCGATCCGAAGTGCTCTTCCGCGGCGGCGAACAGCGCCGCCACCTGCGCGGCATCGGTGACGTCGGCCCCGAGGGCGACCGCGCGGTCCGCGCCCAGGGATGCCGCGAGTTCCTCCGCCGCATCCCGGCTGTTGCGGTAGTTCACGACCACCCGCGCGTCCTGCGCCGCGAACGAGCGCACGATGGCGGAACCGAGTCCCCGGCCACCGCCGGTCACCAGGACGATCTGCTTGTCGAGCTGCATTGCTGTCACCTTCCGTTCGGTCGGCGACGAGACATCGGATGAGCGCATACGGCCGTCTCCGCGACATCCCTTCGCCGGCATTACCCAGTTCAGGTTCGACGGGTGTCTTCTCAGCCGCCCGGATCTTCGCCGGGCAGCACCCCGTGTCACTGGCCAACAGTGTAGGGCAACCACCGGTATCGACCTGTTGATTGTGCACAACCTAGTTGTGTGCAACTATTCATGGGTGACCGACAACCTCGCCCTCGACCGCCAGGTGTGCTTCGCGCTGTACTCGGCCTCCCGGGCGATGACGGCGAGATACCGGTCGATGCTCGACTCGCTGGGAGTGACCTACCCGCAGTACCTCGTGCTGCTGGTGCTCTGGGAACAGGACGGCCGCGGGGTGCGTGAGATCTGCGACGCCCTCGATCTCGACACCGGCACCCTGTCGCCACTGCTCAAGCGGCTCGACGCGCTGGGCCTGGTCGAACGAAGGCGTTCGTCGGCCGACGAACGCCGGGTCGGGATCCACCTCACCGAGAAGGGCGCGGGCCTCCGCACCGCCGCGGAGGGCATCCCCACCGAACTCGCCCGCTCCACGGGCATGGGCGTCGGCGAACTCGTCGCCCTGCGCGACACCCTGTCGCGCCTCACCGAATCGCTCCACAGTTTCGAAACCCCTACAGGAGAGAAGTAACCATGAAGATCGTCTACACCGCCGAAGCCCTCGCAACCGGGGAAGGCCGCAACGGCCACGCCCGCACGTCCGACGGCCGGCTCGACCTGAACCTCGCCATCCCCACCGAGATGGGCGGGTCCGGCGACGGCACCAACCCCGAGCAGCTGTTCGCCGCCGGATACGCGGCCTGCTTCCACTCCGCGCTCCAGCTCGTCGGCCGTCAGGCCGGGGCCAACATCGCCGACTCGGCCGTCGGCGCCCGCGTCGGGATCGGCTCCACGGACGGCGGCGGATTCGGCCTCGCCGTCACCCTCGAGGTGTCCCTCCCCCACCTGCCGCGCGCGGAGGCACTCGAACTGACGGAGAAGGCGCATCAGGTGTGCCCGTACTCCAACGCCACCCGCGGCAACGTCGACGTCACCCTCGAGGTCACCGAAGACTGAGCCATGCTGCGCGGGCGTCGGGTCACCCGAACTTGTACTCGACGCCCGTCAGGTCCTCCGACAGCGACCACAGCCCCTTCGCGGTCTGCTCGTCCCGCGACTTCTTGTTGGAGCCCACCACCTTCGGGTGGCCACGCTGCTCGAACAGGCCGTCCGGCCCGATGTAACTTCCGCCGATCACGCCGGGGGCGGTGGCCGCGAACAACATCGGCAGCGCCCCCATCTCCGCCGACTGCGCGAAGATCCGGTTGCCGACCGCCATCAGCTTGTCCTGCACCGACTCGGTGTGCGCCTGCAGATTGGTCGACGCGTAGCCGGGGTGCGCGGCCACCGCTGTGACGGGAGACCCCGCCGCGGCGAGCCTGCGCTGCAATTCGTACGTGAACAGCAGATTCGCGAGTTTCGACTGCCCGTACGCGCTCCAGCGGTTGTACTTGCGGTGTTCCCAGTTGAGATCGTCGAGATGTATCGTTCCCGCCTGATGTGCCGCACTCGACATCGTGGCGACCCGATCGGTGATCTTGCCGAGCAGCAGTCCGGTCAACGCGAAATGCCCGAGATGATTTGTGCCGATCTGCATTTCGAATCCGTCGGCCGTCTTTCGCTGCGGAACCGCCATCACCCCGGCGTTGTTCACGAGCACGTCGACGGAATCGACGCCGGCGGCGAACTCGCGCACCGATGCGAGGTCGGACAGGTCGAGACGGCGCACCTCGGCGTTGTCGCCGATCGACCGCGCGACCACCTCACCCTTGTGGGTGTTGCGGCAGGCCAGCACGACGTGGGCTCCCGCCTTGGCCAGGGCCCGCGCGGCCACCTCCCCCAGACCACTGTTGGCGCCCGTGACGACGAACGTACGGCCGCTCTGATCGACGATGTCCGAAGCTGTCCACTTGGTCATGCCGTCAACCCTACGGATCTCGGGACGCGTCGTGAACCCGTCACCACGTCTGCGCCCCGACCAGCGGCAGATTGAGGAAGCTCGGCCGGTCCGGCGACAACGCCACGTGCTGCGGCTTCAGCTGACTGTCGGCCAGAATCGGTCCGAGCGGCAGGTACCGGGGAACGCTGCCCGCGTACACGTCGACGCGCAACCGGTGCCCCGGCGCGAGGACCGCGTCGGTGGGCACGAAGTTGATGTCGACCGGCGTCACTTCACCCGGAACCAGCGGCTGCCGCGCGGCCACCGTCAGAGAGTGGTGCGGTTCGGTGTAGTCGCCGTTCGCCGACTTGGTGCTCTTCGAATCGTCCACCGCCCGCATCGAAGCGGTGAGCGCACCGTTGGTGAGCGGGGTCGACGTGCCGTCCGGCGCGACGTCGTTCAGCGTCACCGCCCAGAATCCGTCCGGCGCGTCGAGCACGGTTTCGAGGTGCAGGTTGACCGGACCCGACAGTTCCGTCGGCTGCGTGACGGGGGCACTGGTGAACGCCAGGCCCTCGGCCTCGTTGAAGCGGGAGTCCTTGCTGCACACCGATCCGAAGACGACGGCCGCGCCGGCGGTGCCCTGCGTTCCGTCGCGGGAGCAGAGCCCGCGGAGTCCGGGTGCGACGGTGAGTTGCGCCGTGTCGCCGGGTTTCGCCGGCACCAGGCTGCCGTCGTGGGCGGCGTGCCCGGCGGTGCCGCTCGGGGCACCCGACAGGTACATCCGCTGGTAGTCGACACCGGCCCGCGGGAACTGATCGGTGGTGGTCCAGCCGTTGCCCTGCTGGTACAGCGTGACCGGGCCGTACTCGTCGATGCCGTTGTCGATGCCCTTCAGCCACTTGTCGAACCACGCCCGTTCGAGGACGTCGAGTCGCGGCGGCGCACCCGGCTCGCCGAAGCCGCCCCCGAACGAGACGTGGTAGGCGTCGCTCATGATCAGCTGCTTCTCCCCGGCGGGCAGCGGAATGTCGTTGTAGACCCGCGGTTCGCTGTTCGCGAAGATGTCGTGCCAGGCGCCGTAGAGCATCGTCGGCACGTCGACGTTCCCCGCCTGCGCCTTCCGCTCCTCGTAGAACTGGCCGTCCTGCGCCACCCGCAGCGTGCCGGGGTCGAGATCGCCGATCTGCGTCGCGGTCATCGCCCGGATGAGCGCCGGGAAAAGGGTCAGCGGATCGCGCAACCGGTCCTGCAGCCACCGCTCGTCGAAGTTCCCCTGAGCCAGCGCCTGGACGTCGGGAACGAACTTGAGACCGTTGACGAGTGACAGCCACAGCGGCATGAATCCCACGCCGAGGCCACCGCCCGTCCCGACGATGTCGCGGAGCAGGTCGTTGCCCGGTTCGGTGGGGAAGATCGCCTTCAACGCCGGTGGCCGATGCCCCGCGGCCTGCAGCGAGTTGATTCCCGAGTAGGACACGCCCGCCATCCCGACCTTGCCGTCGGACCACCCCTGCCTGCTCATCCAGTCGATGATCTCGACGGAGTCCTGCTGCTCGAGCGGACCGAGCGCCTGCCATTCGCCCTGGGAGAAGCCGGTGCCGCGCGCATCGACCACCACCTGGGTGTATCCGTTCCGGACGAGGTCGCGGTTGACGCCGAACACGCGCATGCCGCCGCCGGTGAGCACCTTCGCCAGTTCCCCGACGCCGTCGAGCGGCGTTCCGGCGAGATCGAAGGAGTTCACCAGATCGACGACCGTGTCCTCGAGCCCCGGCACCGCCAGCACGGAATCGACGAGGTTGCCGACCAGCTTCGTGTACGGCGTGACATTGAGGACCGACG
This sequence comes from Rhodococcus koreensis, assembly GCF_017068375.1. Lineage (NCBI taxonomy): Bacteria > Bacillati > Actinomycetota > Actinomycetes > Mycobacteriales > Nocardiaceae > Rhodococcus > Rhodococcus koreensis. The sequence continues at coordinate 5,891,211 of NZ_CP070609.1, read as the reverse complement.
GCATCTTCGTGTCGATCGGCGTGCCCGAGGCGTCCGCGGGGCGATAGACGTTGGCCTTCAACACCGTTCCGTCGGTCATCGTGATGGGGACGTCCCAGTCGATCGCGATCACCGGATATTCGGGCGGGGCGTCGACCGCGGCGTTCCACGCGGCGCCCGCGACTCCCCCCGTCGGATCCGCCGACGCCGTCACCGCCGGAACGACAGCGAGACCCACCGCCATCGCAAGAGCAACTGCCACCGCACCCGGACGAAACGCCCGTCGACGCACGATCACCACGACCCCCGTGAAAATCTTCCGATGACGCGCCTCAGCGACCATCAGGGTGGCCCGCGTCACAAACTTACCGGATAGTAACCATGAGTCCCCCCGCGGTCAACGACGGGTTTTGCCCGCCACTCGACTACCGTGACGAACGTGCCCGACGCCCCACTTCCCGTCCGCGACGGCCTCAACCCGACGCGGCTGAGGATGCCGGACACCGGCACGTGGGCCACCGTGCTCGAATACCTCGTCGCACGTTTTCCGCACGACGAGACCCGCCTGCGCGAGAAGGTCGACACGGCCGAAGTCGTCGACGAGCGCGGGCAGCCGATCACCGAGTCCACGCCGTTCGCGCCCCGCCGATTCGTGTACCTGTACCGGGATCCGCCGGTCGAGAAGCGGGTGCCGTTCGAGATCGAGATCCTCCACCGCGACGAGAATCTCCTCGTCGTGGACAAACCCCACTTCCTGGCCAGCACCCCGCGCGGCGCGTACGTCGCCGAGTCGGCGCTGGTCCGGTTGCGTCGAGACCTCGACCTCCCGGAACTGACACCCGCGCACCGGCTCGACCGGTTGACCGCCGGGGTACTCATCTTCACGGTGCGGCGCGAGGTCCGGCGCGACTACCAGTCGCTGTTCGATCAGCGCCGGGTGACCAAGGAGTACGAGGCCGTTGCCCGCTACGACCCCGATCTCCCGCTGCCCGCCACGGTCCGCAGTCGAATCGTCAAGGAACGCGGGGTCCTGAAGGCGTACGAGGTGGACGGTCCCGCCAACAGCGAGAGCCGGATCGAACTGCTCGAGGTCCACGGCGACGCGGCCCGGTACCGGCTGCTTCCGCACACCGGCAAGACGCACCAGTTGCGGGTGCACATGAGTTCGCTCGGCATCCCGATCCACGGCGACAACTTCTATCCCGATTTCTACGACGTTGCCGCCGACGACTATTCGACGCCGCTGCGGCTGCTGTCCCGTTCCGTCGAGTTCGTCGACCCCTGCTCCGGCGTCACACGACGCTTCGCGAGCCTCCGGAGCCTCGACTGGCCGCTGTGACCTCGGCTTCTTTCGCCCGGCCCGCTCAGCCGGAAGGATGGTGACATGAGTACCGCGACGTCCGTCTCCGAAGTGGAACGCAAGTACGAAGCGACATCCGAGCAGCAGCTCCCGGCGCTGTCGGGGCTTCCGGGCGTCGACGGTGAACCCCGGCGCGACACCGTCCAGCTGTCCGCCCTGTACTACGACACGGGTGAACTGCTGTTGCTCCGCTCCGGAATCACGCTCCGCCGCCGGGAAGGCGGCGACGACGCCGGCTGGCATCTGAAGATCCCGGCAGGCGCGGACGAGCGGACCGAGCTGCAGCTGGCACCCGACCCCGAGCACCCCGAAACGGAGGTGCCCCGCGAGTTCGCGGAACTGCTCACGGCCTTCACCCGGGGCGCCGCCCTGAACCCGGTCGCGCTCATCAGCACCGACCGCGAGCGGCAACGGCTCGTGGACGCGGCGGGCACGACGCTCGCCGAGGTCGTGTCGGATGTCGTGATCGCCGCCGTCCCCGAGACGGGCACCGGAACCGACGAGCGGGTGTGGCGGGAGATCGAAGTCGAACTCGCGGCTGGCGACCGAAAGCTGTTCGACGCCATAGACTCCCGACTGACCGATGCCGGAATCACCCGCTCGGACGCGCCGTCCAAGTTGCGGCGGGCACTCGGCGACGCGGTGGGCGGCACCCCGGCCCCCGTGCGCGGGAAGAAGCGGTCCGCGCCGCGGACGCTGCTGCTGGAGTATCTGGCCGAGCAGAAGGATTCTCTCGTGACGGCCGACCTCGGCGTGAGGCGCGACCTCGAGGAGTCCGTCCACGACCTCCGCGTCTCGGCCCGGCGGATCCGGAGTGTCCTCCAGGTGTACGGGTCCAGCCTGCGCGACCAGGAGACGGTCGACGAGTTGATCGCCGAACTCCGCTGGGTCGGCCAGGCCCTCGGCCCGGCGCGGGACACCGAGGTGCAGTGGAGCCGGCTCGTGGATCGGCTGGGTGACGCCGAGGAGATACCCGACCGCGAGGTCGTGCGGGCGCGTCTCGACGAATACTTCTCGGGACTCGCCGCGGCGGCCCGGCCCGGGGCGCTGGCCGCCCTGAACTCGCAGCGTTACCTCGACCTGCTCGCCGGGCTCGACACGTTCCTCGCCGCCGTCGGGTCGTCGGCGGGCTCGGGTCCGTCGAAGAAGACCGTCGCGAAAACCCTGCGCACGTTGTCGAAGTCCGTCCACGGGCGCGTGGGGAAGGCGGCGGCCGCGACCACCCGGGCCGAGCGCGACGAACTGACGCACCGAGCGCGTAAGCGCGCCAAACGATTGCGCTATGCGATCGAGTCGACGCGGTCACTGACACCGAAGGCGTCCGCCCGCGCGCAGAAGAAGTTCAAGGGCTTTCAGGACGTACTCGGCGACTACCAGGACGCCGTCGTCGCACGGGAGCACATCCTCGCGGCCGTCGCGGAGGATCAGCACTCCGCCGAGTCGAGCCTGGGCCTCGGAATGCTGCTGCAGCGTGAACTCGACCGCGGCGACGCACTGGCAGCCGATCTGAAACCGGAGTGGAAGAGCGCGAAGAAGGTGGCCCGAAAAGTCTGGAAGTAGGGCACAGTCGGGGAGTACCCACCAGCGTGAGCGAAGGGATCCGGACGTGAGCACACCCGCCAGTCATTCCGTCGTCGTCGGCCTGGACGGATCCGACGCCTCCACCGCCGCCGCCCTGTGGGGTGCCTCAGTCGCGTCGAAGTGGGGTGCCACGCTGTCGCTCGTGCACGCACTGCCGCAGGACGGTCCGCTGTACAGCCCGGCGGCGATCATGCTGGAATCGCAGTTCCTCAGTCAGCTGCGCGAGGACGGCGAAGCCATCATCGGGACGGCGAAGAGGCTGCTGGGGCCGAAGTTCCCCGGTCTCGAGATCGAGACGACCATCAGTCCCGGTCCGGCAGGCACCGCGCTGCTCGAGGCCGCCGACTGGGCGCGGTTGATCGTGCTCGGGTCCACGGGAGCGGGCGCGTTCCGTTCGGTGCTGGTCGGTTCGACGGCGCTGCACGTGGCCAACCGCGCGCCGTGCCCGGTGACCGTCCTCCGGGGCGAGGTCACCGCGCCGGACCAGCGTCCCGTGGTGGTCGGGGTCGACGGAAGCGACCTCAGCGGTGACGCGGTGGCCCACGCTTTCGAGTTCGCGTCGTTCTTCGAGACGCCCCTGAGCGCCGTCCACACCTGGCAGGGCTCCCCCGGTGCGGGCGGCACCGGCCTGCTCGTCGACTGGGATGCCGTGCAACAGGAGGAGCAGGCCCTGCTCTCCGAGGGCCTCGCGGGCGAGGCGGAACGATACCCGGACGTGTCCGTGACCAGGGTGGCCGAGCAGGGCGCCGCCGCGGACGTCATCCTGCGGCACTCGGCCGACGCCCAGCTGATCGTCGTCGGCAGCCACGGCCGGGGACCGCTGCTCGGCGCGCTGATGGGCTCGACGAGTCAGAATCTGCTCCACCACGCCACCTGCCCGGTCATGATCTGCCGGAACGAGTGATGGTCGCCGAGGCTAGGAGATGCTCGTCCCCACCAGCTGACCGATCCCGTAGGTGACGATCATCGCGAGCGCCCCACCCAGCACGACGCGGAGTACCGCCCTGGTGCGCCGGGCGCCGCCGAGGGTCGCGCTGACGGTGCCCGTGAGGACGAGCGCGACCAGCACTGCGACGAACGCCACCGGAATCCGCAGGTGCACAGGCGGTAAGAGGATCGCGAGCAGCGGGACGAATGCGCCGAGCGTGAACGAGAGCGCCGAGGATCCCGCAGCCTGCCAGGGGTTGGTCAGATCGTTCGGATCGATGCCCAGTTCGACGTCCACGTGGGCGGCGAACGCATCGTGATCGGTGAGTTCGCGGGCGACCGTCCGGGCGGTCTCGTCCCGCAGCCCCTTGTCCTCGTACATCTCGACGAGTTCCTCGAACTCGGCGTCGGGGGTCTCGGCGAGTTCGCGACGCTCCTTCGACAGCAGCGCACGTTCGGTGTCACGCTGGGTGCTCACCGAGACGTACTCGCCGAGCGCCATCGACACCGCCCCGGCCGCGAGACCGGCGAATCCGGCGGTGAAGATCGCCGATCGCTCGGTGGTGGCCGCCGCCACCCCGACCACCAGACCGGCCGTCGACACGATGCCGTCGTTGGCGCCGAGGACACCGGCCCGCAACCAGTTGAGGCGGCTCGCCAGACTGGGTGCGTGCGGCTCGTCGGGGTGCCGCGAGGGCTCGGCCCGCTCGGCGTTCTGCGCTGACATGCGTTCAGGCTAAGACGAAAAGGCCTGGTCGGATAGCCAGGCAAGGCTGCGCTCGGCTTCGGTGCACGGTTCCCCGCACACCGAAACCAAGCAGTTGCTAGGTTAGGGACGCGATTCCCTCACACGCTTGGAGTTCCTCATGGCGACACCCGCCACCAGCACCCCTCGAAATCGCTGCGCCGCACTGGTCACGGGCGGCACCGGCGGCATCGGCTCCGCCATCGCACGGCAACTCGCGACCCTCGGCCACGACGTGGCCATCACCTACCGGTCCAATGCCGACGTCGCCGCGGACCTCGTCGGCGAACTGGAAGGCAGCGGCGTCGCCGCACAGGCGTTCTCCGCCGACCTCACGGACCAGCCGCGCGTCGCGAGCGTCGTGAAGCAGACCGTCGAACACTTCGGCGGCCTCGGCATCCTGGTACACGCCGCCGGACCGCACGTCCCGATGATCCACCTGTCCGAGGTCGCTCCCCGGGACTACGCCGAACACCTCGAGCAGGAGGCGGTCGCGTTCTTCACCGTCGTCAAGGCCGCCCTGCCCGCGCTGCGGGACGCCTCCGGTTCCGTCGTCGCCGTCACGACCGCGGCCACCAGCCGCTTCCCGGTGCGCGACGGCCTTTCCCCGGGAACCAAGGGCGCGATCGAACAACTGGTCAAGGGATTCGCCGCCGAGGAAGGCCGCTACGGCGTCCGCTTCAACTCGGTGGGCCCGGGGATGCTCACCGACGGCATGGCCGAGCGGCTGATCACCTCCGAAGAACTCGATCAACGCGCACTCGACGCCGCGATGAGCCGGATACCGCTACGCCGGTTCGGCACCGCCGCCGACGTCGCCGAGGCCGTCTGCTTCCTCGCGGGCGACCGGGCCGGTTTCGTCACCGGGCAGAAGCTCGACGTCGACGGCGGATACACGGTCTGATCACCCGCCATGTGTAATGGACGCGTATGACTGACGCCGAAGACACCCGCCCGACGCCCCGCAGGCGTCGTGTCGAATGGGTGATCGGCGGCCTGCTCGTCGTGGTGCTCGCGGTGGAGATCGTCCTGATCTGGCCGGACCTGTCCGAGAGCGTCCAGAACCTCGGCGACCTGAAATGGGGTTGGGTGGCCGCGGCCGGCGTGGCGTCGCTGGCGTCGATGTCGAGCTTCGCCCGGGTGCAGCGCTGCCTGCTGGGGGTCGCGGGTGTGCACATCAGGCAGCGGCAGTCGCTGGCGGTGACGTTCGCGTCCAACTCGATGAGCGTGACGCTGCCGGGCGGCCCGGTGCTCGCGACGACGTTCACGTACCGGCAGACGCGGCTCTGGGGTGCGTCGCCGGTGATCGCGACGTGGCAACTGGTGATGGCCGGCGTCCTTCAGGCGATCGGCCTGGCGCTCGTCGGACTCGCGGGCGCACTGCTCGTCGGAGCCAAGACCAACCCGTTCTCGCTGATCTTCACGTTCGGCGGCCTGTGCGCCTTCCTCGTCGTGGCCCAGTACGCCGCGTCACGACCCGACGCACTCGAGGGCGTGGGCATCACCGCGCTGCGCGGCGTCAACGCGCTGCGAAAGAAGCCTCCGCTGACCGGGGTTCGCCAGTGGAAGCACATCGTCGACCAGATGAGCGCCGTCCGGATGGATCGCCGCGACACGGCCCGCGCGTTCGGGTGGTCGCTGTTCAACTGGATCGCAGACGCCTCGTGCCTCGCGTTCGCGTGCTACGCGGTCGGCGCCCATCCCGGATTCGCCGGGCTCGCCGTCGCGTACGCGGCGGGCAACGCCGCGGGTTCGGCCATCCCACTCCTGCCCGCCGGGCTCGGTGTCATGGACGCCGTGCTGGTGCCCGCCCTGACCGCCAGCGGAATGGCCGGCTCCGAAGCGGTGTCCGCAATCGTCGTGTACCGGCTGGTCAGCTTCCTGCTGATGGCCGCCATCGGCTGGATCGTCTTCGCGGTGCGCTTCCGGGGTGCGCAGCAGGGCGAGGAGGGCCCCGACCTCGAACCACTGTGGGGTCGCGGCACGTGAATCCCTCCCGCTGAGCGAGAGGGCCGGGCTGAGGCCGCCGTCGACGGTCCTACCGTCGAGCCGTGACGGAACCGGAATCAGATGAGAAGCAGGTTGTCGTCGTCACCGGCGCGGCCTCGGGAATCGGTGCGGGGATCGCCCGGCATGCGCACGCCCGCGGCATGGCCGTGGTGCTCGCCGACATCGACGCGGCCGCACTGGACCGTGCGTCCGCGGACCTGGGCGGCGCCCTCACCTGCGTCACCGACGTGTCCGACTCCCGATCCGTCCACGCCCTGGCCGAACTCGCGTTCGACTCGTTCGGCCGGGTGGACCTGCTCTTCAACAACGCCGGCATCATGCGGGCCGGATTCCTCTGGCAACTCGGCGAATCCGACTGGGACGCCGCACTCGGCGTCAACATCACGGGCGTCGTCAACGGAATCCGCGCGTTCGTTCCACGGATGCTCGATCAGGGCGGCGCCGGCCGCGTCGTCAACACGGCGTCGGTCGGCGGTTTCGCGCCCGGTCCGATGATGTCGCCGTACAGCGCATCGAAATTCGCGGTCGTCGCGATCACCGAATGCCTGCAGATGGAGTTGAGCATGATCGACGCCCCGGTGTCCGCGAGCGTGCTCGCACCCGGGCCCGTCGTCACATCCGTCTTCGACAACCCGTTCGGGACAGTCTCCCATCCGGCCGTCGATCGGATGGTCACGCAGATGCGCGAACTGCTCGACACCGACGGACTCGACGCAGACACGTTCGCGGAGTTGGTCTTCGCGGGCATCGACCGCGGCGACTTCTGGCTCGCACCGCAGGGTGAGCACCTCGACACGATGGTCCGGCAGCACACCGCCACCATCCTCGAACGGCGAGAACCGGTGATCCGGCAGTCGTTTCGCTGAGTTCGGCACGTTCCGGGCGAAATCCTCCCGCCGAGTGAGACATTCCGCGGACATCGACCGTTAGTTCTGCTACCTTTTGCCGAACCAAGCACTTGCTTGCTTACGCTAAAGGGGCGCCCATGCGAATTCGATCCTCAGCTCTCACAGCGGCGCTCGCCGCGACCACACTCGCGCTCACCGGGTGTTCCGGGGCGGGCGCAGACGACGCCGACGCCGCCGGCGGACCGTATCGGGTGCTCGTGACCGGCGGAATCAGCGGGCAGGGCGCGCTCGCCGCGAACGCGCAGACGTCCGTGCTCGCGGCGAAGGCGAGCGCCGAGGCCGTGAACCGAGCAGGCGGCGTCGGCGGACGCCAAGTGGAGATCACCGTCGTCGATGACGCCGGCGACGCCACCACGGCCGTGTCCAAACTGCGGGAGGCCATCGCGTCGGGAAAGAAGCCCGACCTCTTCCTCAATTCCGGTCCGTCGACCATCACCACCGCGACACTGCCGATCCTCGCGCAGAACAAGATTCTCTCGTTCAACATCGGACCCACCGAGGATTCGGCGAATCCGGAGAAGTACCCGCTCAACTTCGACCTCGCCTCGGGACCGGCCGAGAACGCCGAGACCATCGCGCGATACATCAAGGGCAAGGGATACCAGTCCGTCGGCGTCGTCCACGGGAGTAGTGCCTACGGCGAAGTGTTCGGACAGGCGATGGAAGACGCGCTGAGCGAAGCAGGGGTGAGCAGCACCGGATCCGAGGAGTACGACACCGCGGCACTCGACATGACGGCACAACTGCAATCGCTCAAGAACCGGGGCACGCAGGCGCTCGTCGTGGACGCCTACGGGGCACCACTCGGATACCTCCTCGCGAGCCTTCAGCGGCTCGACTGGAACATCCCGCTCGTCGGAAACACGTCGGTCGCGGGAACGTCGCTGGTCTCGAAGGCTGCACCGGAAGGCGTGCTCGGCACTCCGGCCACGGCGAACCTGGTCATGCACGTGCTGTCGAGCACGGTCTACGACGCGAACGACACCGCCGTCAACACGATGGTCGACAACATGAAGGCGATGGGCGACATCCCGTCGACGCTGATCCTCGCCGACAATTACGACGCACTGCCCCTCGTCGTGGCCGCCGCGAACATGGCCGGCTCCTCGTCCGATCCCGAAGCCCTCGCCGAGGCGCTCGAGAACCAGGAAGTCCTCGACGGCGCCGAGACCGCGTTTTCGCCGTCCTATCACTTCTCGGCAGACTCGCACGCGTCGAAACCGGGAGACGAAGCGTACAAGTTCGTGCCGCCGAGCCCACTCCTGAACGGCCAGTACGGAAACCCGAGCGCGTGACACCCACCCACAGGAGATATCGGTGACCATAGTCTGGTCTGGCCTCGCGCTCGGGGCGGTCTACACGCTCGTCGCGATCGGCTACAACATCGTCTTCATCTCGTCCCACACGTTCAACTTCGCTCAGGCCCAGCTGATGATGGTCGGCACCTTCGTCGCCTACACCGGCCTGGTCACCCTGAAGTTGCCCATCCTCGTCGTCGCGGTGACGGCCACGGTCGCCGTGATGATCCTGGCCGGGATCGAGGAGATCGTCGCGGTCCGGCCGGTCCGCGATCACCAGAATCAGCTCGTCACCACGCTCGGCGCCGCGACGCTGATCAACGGTGCGACGCAGCTGATCTGGGGAAGCGAACCGCTCACCGTCCCGTTCTTCGGCTCGAACGACCCGATCACGGTCCTCGGCGGCCGCACATATCCGGTCGAGATCGTGCTGCTGATTCTGGCGGTCGTGCTGGTGGTCGTCCTCGGACGGGTCGGCACCCGGACCATGACCGGTCTCGCCCTCCTGGGCATCTCCGAGGACCGCGAAGCCGCCCTGTTGCGCGGTGTCAACGTCCGGGCGCTGGCCCTCGGTGCGTTCGCCTTCTCCGGAGCGCTCGCCGGTTTCCTCGGGCTCTTCGTGGGTCCCAAGACGTTCGCGGTGGCCACCCTGGGTTCGGCCCTGGCGATCAAGGGCTTCGTCGCCCTGGCGATCGGCGGATTCGGCTCGCTCCCCGGCGCATTGGTCGGCGGCCTGACCGTCGGACTCGTCGAGTCGTTCGCCGCTCTCGACCTGGGCAGCCAGTACAGCAACATCGCGGTCTTCGTCGTCCTCATCGCGATCCTCATGGTGCGTCCGGCCGGACTGTTCGGCCGGACGCGGGAACGGGTGGTGTGAACAATGGCTCTGTGGCGCCTGATTCGATCGGCCCCCGGTTGGCTCTTCCCGCTCGCCGTCGGCCTCCTCGTGCTGTTCCTGCCGGAGTTCGGTCTGGGCTTCGCGCTGTCCCGGCAGGTGCAACTCGCCTGCATCCTCGCGCTGGTCGTCAGCGGCCTCAATCTCAGCCTCGGCTACGCGGGGGAACTCGCGCTCGGCCAGGCCGCGATGTACGCGGCCGGGGCGTACACCGCCGGGCTCATGTCGATCGCCGGATACACGGACATCGTGCTGCAGTTGGCCGCCTCGGGGCTGGTGGCGCTCGCGGTGGGCATCGTCACCGGAATCCCGGGATTGCGGCTCGGCAGTTGGTCATTGGCGATGACGTCGTTCTTCCTCGTTCTCCTCGTGCCGGACATCATCGCCGTCTTCGGCGACACCACCGGCGGCCGCAACGGACTCAGCGGGATCGAACCGGCCACCCTGTTCGGTGAGGCGATCGACGCCGACCGGTTCTACATGGTGGTCGTCATCGTCGCGATCCTCTGGTTCGCGGTCCTGCGCAACCTGGTGGCCTCCCGGCACGGCATTGCGTTCCGCACCCTCAAACAGAGCCCCGTCCTCGCGTCCTCGGTGGGCATCTCGGTGTTCCGGATGAAGCTTCTCGGCTATGCGATCGGCGCGTTCCCCGCCGGCCTCGCGGGCGCCCTGTTCGCGAACATCGACATGTACGTCTCCCCCGAAGCGTTCGGATTCACGTTCGCGACAGCAGTTCTCGCGGCGTGCATCCTCGGGGGCGCGACGAGCGTCTACGGCGCGGCGGTCGGGGCGGCGATCATGCAACTCGGCCCGAACCAGTCGTCCGAGTTCCAGCAGTACGCCCTCGTCTTCTACGGCGGATTCCTGATCCTCGGCGGCGTCCTCCTCAGTGGTGGCCTCGCGAAGGTCGCCAAGCAGGCCGCGGCACGGTTGGACCGCGCGGCGGGCCTGACCGGCCGTGGAACACACGCCCGCCCCGGAGGCACGGATCGATCGGCGATGGACCCGATGCCGGGTCGGGTGCTCGTGGTCGACGGCATCTCGAAGGCCTTCGGCGGCAACCAGGCACTCGACGACGCATCGCTGCGAGCGGAACCGGGCAGCATCACCGCACTGATCGGACCGAACGGCTCGGGCAAGACCACGATGCTGAACATGATCTGCGGGTTCTACCGCCCCGACAGCGGTCGAATCCTGATCGGTGACACCGAGGTCCAGGGCAAGGCGCCGGAACGGGTCGCCGGATGCGGCGTGGCCCGAACGTTCCAGACACCCGACATCCCCGACGGTGTCACCGTCCTCGAGGCGGTGGCCTCCGGTCGGTACAGCACCGACCGGGTTTCGATGCTCTCGACCGTCCTGCGGCTTCCCCGTCATCACAGGGTCTGCGCCGCCGACATCGCCGAGGCGGAACGCGCACTCGACGTCGTGGGGCTGTCGCACCTGCGCGACGAGACCGCAACCGCACTCCCCCTGGGAATGCGGAGGCTGCTCGAGGTCGCCCGGTCGGTGGTCGCCGCACCGCGGGTCCTGCTGCTCGACGAGGTGGCGTCCGGCCTCGACGAGGACGAAGTGGAGCGCCTTGCCGGCCTGATCCGTCAACTCAGCGACGCAGGCTGCACGATCGTGCTGGTCGAGCACAACTTCCGCCTGGTACTGGCACTCGCCGACACCATCGTCGTGCTCGCTCAGGGCCGCGTGATCGCCGAAGGTCCACCGTCCGAGATCGAACACAACCCTCGCGTACTCAGCGAATACCTCGGCGTCGTCGCCGAGGACACGGAACTGGCCGGAGAGGCGACCTCATGAGCGTTCAGACTGCGACACCGCTGTTGAGCCTGCGGAACGTGCAATCCGGATACGGCGACCTGCGGGTGGTGTGGGACGTCTCGCTCGACGTGTGGCCCGGCAAGGTCACCGCACTGCTCGGCCGGAACGGTGCGGGGAAGACCAGCACCCTGCGTGCCATCTCGGGGCTGAACAGGGTGTCCGCCGGGACGATCGAGTTCGACGGCCGCGACATCGCGAAGGTGGCGCCGCACCGGCGGGTCCGCCAGGGAATGGCCTACGTGCAGGAGGGGAAGCGGGTCTTCCACCGGCAGACCGTGGAACAGAACCTGATTCTCGGCGGGTACGTCCGCAGGATGAGACGGTCGGCCGTCCGCGAGGAGGTGGAACGGATCTACGACCTGTTCCCCGTCCTCGGCGCGAAACGCGGCCTGCTCGCCGGTGCGATGTCCGGCGGGCAGCAGCAGATGCTGGCGATCGGGCAGGCGCTGATGGCGAAACCCACCCTGCTACTGCTCGACGAGCCGTCCGGCGGGCTGGCGCCCGTGATCGTCGGCGAGGTCATGGAACGCGTGAACACCCTCAAGGAGGCCGGGCTGGCGGTGCTCCTCGTCGAGCAGGCCGTCGACGCCGCGATGAGCGTGGCCGACCACGTCACCGTCCTCGACGTCGGACGCGTCGTCATGGACGCGGATGCGGGCGAGATCGACGACAGGGCGGTGATTCGCGACGCCTACTTCGGGCGCGTCGGCTGACGACTAGCCGCCGAGGCGGCGGAACACGAGACGAACCGCGAGCCCCAGGTGCGCCATCACCTCGTCCACCGAGATGCGGCCGGCCACCCAGGACACCAGGCTCGACATCCAGACGTCGCCGATCACGCGGATGGCGTTCAACTGGTCGTCGGAGATCTGCTCGACACCGATGGTCTTGGCGAACATCTCCGTCATCAGGGCGCCGAACGCATCCAGTTCGGCCGAGGCCGATGCGTCCGCGAACATGAACGCACGCACCAGGGCCTCGTACCGCGGCCGGTCCTTCTCGAGGACCTCGGTGTTCTTCCGGAGCACGAACAGGATCCGCTCCGACGGGGTGTCGCCGGGGATGGTGACGTTCTCGAACCGGGACCGCATGCCCTCGAACACCATCAGGAGGCCCATCACCAGCATGTGGTTCTTCGACGGGAAGTACCGGTACACGGTGCCCAGCGCGACGCCCGCCCGATCCGCGATGGCGCGCATCTGCACGGCGTCGTACCCGCCCTCGGAGGCGAGTTCCATCGCCGCGGCGACGATCCGCTGGTAACGCTCCCGCTGCGGGGCCTTGGCCCCGCGCGAGGGCAGCTGCCCGTTGCGGAGCAACGACAACAGCCCGTCGCGGCCCGCCGTCAGCGGCTCTTCAGCAGTGCTCATGGACGTCAGCCTAGCGACAGTCACTTCGCCGGCGTCGCGCGACGGTAGCCCCACGTGAGTGCCAAAGTGTGTTCCCCCACACTTTGGCACTCACGTGGGGTGGGAACGAAAAAACTCCGCTGTCGACGTTCTCGACAACGGAGTTTCTGTGAATCGTGGTGGCCAGGGCCGGGATCGAACCGGCGACCTTCCGCTTTTCAGGCGGACGCTCGTACCAACTGAGCTACCTGGCCGGACGGCACCCGAACCGAATGCCTATCGCATTGTGTTGCCGATACCGTGTATCGGCAACACACTTGCGACCCTGACGGGACTCGAACCCGCGACCTCCGCCGTGACAGGGCGGCGCGCTAACCAACTGCGCCACAGGGCCTTGCTTGTCCTGCTGTGCTCTACAAGTGTAGAGCGTTACTGCGTGTCACTTTACTGCCGTCGAACCATACCGCATGCTCGACACCGGTCAAACGTACCCCCTACGGGATTCGAACCCGCGCTACCGCCTTGAAAGGGCGGCGTCCTAGGCCGCTAGACGAAGGGGGCCCGTCGGATTTCTCCGAACCAGTACCTCAACGGCGTTCCGTTGGGAGCTTGGATAGCTTAGGACACGGATCGAGAATTTCCCAAATCGCCAGGTCAGACTACGAATCGGGCAGTTCTGACCCGGAATCCGGCCATCCGTCCCGCGCAAACTTCTCCAGCCATTCGGGTGAAGCCATCGCCGCGAGGATCACTTCGAGCGATTCGACGAACCGTGTACCGAGGTCGCCCTCCAGCGCGGTCATGTCGGACATGTACCGCTGGCCGGCGAGAGAGGCCGCCAGGACCCGGGTGAACTTCTCCGGGTCGGCATCGGCGCGCAGCGACCCGTCCCGCTGGGCGCGGATCGCGAACGCGTGCGCGGTGCGCCCCCACACCTGCGAGCCACCGGACTGCACGTCCGGGTAGAACTCGGGTTCGACGATCAGCCGGAACTCGGCCCGCACGATGACGCTCGAATGAAACAGCTTCGCCAGGTCGATCACGAAACCGTGCAGCGCCTCGAAGGGCCCGATGTCCGTGCGACTCGTCCACCTGTCGGTCAGGGCGGTGAATTGCTCCACCCCGGACTGGAGGACGGCGCGGGCGAGTTCTTCCTTCGACTGGAAGTGGAAGTACATCGCCCCCTTGGTGGCGTTCGAGCCCTCGAGGATCGTGTTGACCGACGCCGCCGCATAGCCGCGCTTCGCGAACTCGATCGCGGCCGACTCCACCAGTGCAGCGCGAGTGCGTCGCGCACGCTCCTGCTGACGTGCCATGACGGTGAATCCCTCTCCCAAATGTAGTAACCCCCGCTTTTCGCCCTGCAGGGGCGAGCTTGGAGCCATACATAACAGTATCCCCGTTTTGAAAGAACCAACAGAGCAGTCTTTAGATCATGAAAACTTCCCTAAAACAAACCTTGCGCCCGTTATTGACCCGAAATCGGACCGCCGCCGAAAACACACCAAGTGGTATAATTTGGGTCGGCTCGGGTGCGCTGCAGGGGGTGCGCACCCGAGCCGACCACTTCCATCCCCCGGCACGGCGCGCCGTGCCGGGGGTGCTGTTCTCTCGGTCACCGTCTGCGCACTAGACTCTGGCCCCGCGCCCCTATAGCTCAGTTGGTAGAGCTACGGACTTTTAATCCGCAGGTCGTAGGTTCGAGCCCTACTGGGGGCACCGTCCTGACCGGTTCATCCTGGTCAGGTAGTGCGATAGACGCGTTCGGAGCGGCGGAGTGGTCACCATGTGACCACCCGTCGACCCGGCGACGTGCTCACCTTGGTCGCGGGATGTCGAGAATCCGCGGCCGGCTCCGTCCCCGCAGTGAACACGGCCACAATGGGCCGTACCTCACCAAGGAGGTTCGCCAGTGGACGAGGCGGCACTGCGCACCCTCACCCCCGCTGTGATCGGGATCCTCGTCCGCCGCGGAGCCGACTTCGCGGAGGCCGAGGATGCCGTGCAGGACGCCCTGGTCGAGGCCGTGCGCGTGTGGCCGGACGACCCGCCGCGGGATCCCAAGGGCTGGCTGGTCACCGTGGCCTGGCGGAAGTTCCTCGACACCGCCCGCGCCCACTCCTCCCGCAGGCAGCGCGAGGAACGCATCGAGGCCGAGCCGGTGCCCGGACCGGCCGAGGCGGTCGACGACACGCTCCAGCTGTACTTCCTGTGCGCGCACCCGTCCCTGACACCGGCATCGTCCGTCGCGCTCACGCTGCGCGCGGTCGGCGGCCTGACGACGCGTCAGATCGCGCAGGCCTACCTGGTTCCGGAGGCGACGATGGCCCAGCGCATCAGCCGGGCCAAGCGGACCGTCTCGGGCGTCCGGTTCAACCAGCCCGGCGATGTCGCCACGGTGCTGCGGGTGCTCTACCTGGTGTTCAACGAGGGGTATTCCGGCGAGGTCGACCTCGCCGCCGAGGCGATCCGGCTCACCCGTCAGCTCGCGGCCGCGATCGACCATCCGGAGGTCGCGGGTCTGCTCGCGCTCATGCTGCTTCACCACGCGCGGCGCCCGGCACGGACCGGCCCCGACGGCAGCCTCGTACCCCTCGCCGAGCAGGACCGCAGCCTGTGGGACACCCGTCTGATCGCCGAGGGCGTCGACATCCTCCAGGCGGCCCTGGCCCGCGACCGCCTGGGCGAATTCCAGGCCCAGGCCGCCATCGCCGCGCTCCACGCCGACGCCCGGACGGCCGAGGAGACCGATTGGGTGCAGATCGTCGAGTGGTACGACGAACTGGTGCACCTCACCGACAGCCCGGTGGCCCGCCTCAACCGGGCCGTCGCGGTCGGCGAGGCCGACGGCCCGCGCGCCGGGCTGGCCGCACTCGCGGCGCTGGACGACGCACTGCCCCGTCACACCGCGGTCGCGGCGTATCTCCGCGAGCGGGACGGCGACCTGGCAACGGCGGCACGGCTCTACGCGGAGGCGGCCGACAAGGCGCCCAATCTCCCCGAACGAGACCACCTCACGCGTCAGGCCGCCCGCCTCAACGCGCTACTGCGGAGCTGAGCGGCACTCACCCGCGGCGCGGCGCGTCCTCCACCGAGGACACCCGGATCAACCGCCGAACGGCCTCGACGGCGGTCTGCCGCCGCTGCGCCACCGTGCGTTCCCCTGACTTCTTGCCGCCCGGCGCGGTGGCCAGCGATCGGACGACGTCGGTGATCACGAGCAGTAGTTCGCCTGCGTTCCACGACGGATCGACGAACCCCTCCTGCTGCCCTCGGCGAATCTCGGCGGCCTTGGGCCGCAGGGTGACGATCCGCGCGTCGCTGTCCGCGATCTGTTCCCGCATCTCGAGGTCGGCCCACTCCTGCAGCCGTGCGTTCTCGGGGTGCGCCACGTAGTCGTCGAACAAGCGGCCCGCATACCCCGGCAGATCGTCGCCCCGCAGTGCCGTCTGCTCCGTCGTCTCCACGATCCATTGCTGGATGACGGCGTCGAACAGCGCTTCCTTGCTGTCGAAGTACGCGTACAGGCGGTCCTTGCTCGCCCGGGCCGCCTCCGCGATGCGGTTGATCCGGGCCCCGGCGACTCCGTAGCGGGCGAATTCGTCCTTGGCCGCGGCGAGGATCCGGTCGCGCGTGGCTTCTCCCGCTGATCGCATGCCGACATCCTAAATTGCCCGTTGCCGAACCATTTGGTTCGGCGTAGCCTGCGCAGTTGACGAACAATCTGGTTCGGAAACTCTTCGACCTTCCCGTCCGCACGAGAACCCGAGGTACGACCATGAACATCGATCAGGCCCGCAGCACGTTCCACGAGCTTCGACAGCGCGACGCCGGCGTCTCCCCCGACGAACTCGACGCCGTGTGGGCGGCACTCGACACCGTGCGGGCCGAGGACATCCTCGGCAGCTGGAAGGGCGACGACTTCGCCACCGGGCACCGCCTGCACGACAAGCTGGTCGCGAGCCGCTGGCACGGAAAGACGTTCCACTCCCTCGAGGACGCGAAACCGTTGATCTGCCGGGACGCAGACGGGAACCTCTATTCCGACGTCGAGGGCGGCAACGGCGAGGCCAGTCTGTGGAACATCGAGTTCCGGGGCGAGGTCACCGCCACCATGGTGTACGACGGCGCCCCCATCTTCGATCACTTCAAGAAGGTCGACGACTCGACCCTCATGGGCATCATGAACGGCAAGTCCGCACTGGTCCTCGACGGCGGCAGGCACTACTACTTCCTGCTCGAAAGAGACTGAGCCCCAATGCAGGTCACCGCAGCACTCTCCCTCGGTCCCGAGTCTCCGTTCACGCTGGAGACGGTCGAACTCGACGAGCCCCGCGCGGACGAGGTTCTGGTGCGGGTCGTCGCCACCGGCCTGTGCCACACGGACCTCGTCACCAAGGCGGCACTCCCCACCGTCGCCGGTCCGGCCGTCCTCGGGCACGAAGGCGCCGGGATCGTGGTCGACGTCGGGGCACGCGTGAGCGGGATAGCGCCCGGCGATCATGTGATTCTCAGCTACCGCCACTGCGGTGACTGCGACCAATGCCGAAGTGCGGGTCCGGCGTACTGCGTCGACGCGCACCGCTTGAACAGTTCGGGCAGGCGTGTGGACGGTTCGGCCACCGTCACCCGGAACGGCGAACCGGTGCGCGCCGCCTTCTTCGGCCAGTCCAGCTTCGCCGACCACG
The DNA here is from genome assembly GCF_017068375.1 of Rhodococcus koreensis. Taxonomy (NCBI): domain Bacteria; kingdom Bacillati; phylum Actinomycetota; class Actinomycetes; order Mycobacteriales; family Nocardiaceae; genus Rhodococcus; species Rhodococcus koreensis. The sequence goes on along the minus strand of NZ_CP070609.1, from coordinate 5,873,641 downwards.
TTCTCGCGACGGCCGACAACATCGTCGTCGTCGACGAGTCCGTCGACCTGGCCGCCGCGGCGCCGCTCGGCTGCGGGTTCCAGACGGGTGCCGGTGCGGTACTGAACGTGCTCCGCCCAGGCAGCGATTCGAGTGTGGTCGTCTTCGGCGCGGGCAGCGTCGGGTTCGCCGCCCTGCTCGCCGCCCGAACAGTGTGCGTTGCAACGCTTTTCGTGGTCGATCCGGTGCCCGCGCGGCGTGCGCTCGCGGCGGAGTTCGGTGCGGTCGCGCTCGATCCCGGGACGCAGGACGTCGTCGCGGCGATCCGCGCGGGGACCGGCGGCGGCGCCACCCACACCCTGGACACGACGGGGATCCCCGCCGTCATCGGTCAGGCGCTGTCGTCGCTGCGGGCGCGAGGCAGCGCGGTGGTCGTCGGACTGGGCACACCCGAAGTGGCGGTGAACATTCAGGACCTGATGCTGAACGGCAAGACCCTCCGCGGCTGCGTCGAGGGCGATTCGTCCGTGCAGCAGTTCATTCCGCAGTTGCTGGCGTTGCACGCCGAGGGGAGGTTCCCGTTCGACCGTCTCGTCACCGAGTACCGGTTCGAGGACATCAACCGCGCCGTCGCCGATCAGGCTGCGGGGACGGTGATCAAACCCGTGCTCGTGTGGTGAATTGTCAGGGCGCGGCGGGTGACGGCCCGTCGCCGACCTGCCCGTCTTTCGCTTTCGTGTCCCCGCGCATCTCGGCGAGATCCTCACCGCGCTTGCGGTACGTGAAGCTGACTCCGGCGACGCCGAGGAACAGCACCACCCCGATGATGGCGCCGGCGAGCGACGCACCGCGGAATCCGGGCGCGTCGACGTCCATGATCCGTTCGCCGGCGTGCGCCGCGCTGTTGCCGCCGAGCACCACGCTGAGCGTCAGCAGATTGGGCAGCACCACAAGGACTCCGAGGATCAGCAACACGATCTGCACGGGCTTGAACCGGCGCTTGCGGAACAACCGCCACGCCCCGCGGAACAGCAGCAGGGGCAGCAGCGTGCACAGGGTGCCGAACAAGAGTCCCCACAGGATGCCGCCGCCGAAGCTGCCATCCGCCATCCCGCCCACGTTCTGCGCCCACGCCCGCGGGAGGTACGCCGCGAGGATGAAATACGCGATGACCAGCACCACCAGGAGGACGGCGATCCCGATGGCCTTCTTGGCCCACGACGGCAGTCCCGACTTCGCCGGCGTGGTGGTGGATGCGCTGTTGTCGGTCGTCATGACTGGTCTCCCTGCGTCGGCAACGGTTCTTCGTCCAGCACCTGCTTCGCCAGTCGCTTCGGCGCGACGAGCGTGTACGACGTCCTGATCCACTCACGCAGCTGTTCCCACCGGGGCCCGTCCGCGTCCGCGACGTCCACTGCGATCCAGCCGTGTCTACCGAGACCGTATCCCGCGGGCTCAGCCCCCGGTTCCGTCGCGACCACCGCTTCTGCCTCGTCGACGGTGAGCTTCACCGTCAACCGGGTGGCGTCCACGTCGCTGAACACGAAGTTCTTGCCCCGCACCCGGAACGTCGGGTGCCCGTCCCACTGGGCGATGTCCACCCGTACGGCTTCGGGCAATTCGGCGGCGATCTGTTCGAGGCGGCTCATGTTGTTGCCCATGTGACGATTGTCGGCAGCACCCCGACCGACCGCAACAGGCATATCGGACATACGGGATTCACTAATGTCGGAAGTCCGGGGGTTTCGACGAAGAGCCCCATGACGAGGCAGGCATCCATGGCATCGATCGACGACCTTCTGTCCCAGATTCCGATCAACCAGATCGCCCGGCAACTCGGCGTCGACGAGGCCACCGCCGAGACCGCGGTGAAGTCGGCGCTGCCGACGCTCGTCGGCGGGCTCGGCGCCAACGCCGAGGACCCGGACGGCGCCGCGTCCCTGCAGAGCGCGCTGCACGATCACCGCGGCACGACGCTGCTGGACGGCGGAATCGACATCGACCAGGTCGACACGGACGACGGCGACAAGATCGTGTCCAACATCTTCGGCGGCGAACGTGACCAGGTGGCGAGCACACTCGGCGGGGTCGGCGGCGGCAGCGGAGTGGGCAGCGACCTCATGAAGCAGTTGCTGCCGATCCTCGCGCCGATCGTGCTGGCGTACATCGCCAAGCAGGTGACGGGCGGCGGTTCCGCTCCGCAGGCGCAGCCGCAAGGTGCAGGCCAGGCAGGCGGAGGTCTCGGGGACGTACTGGGCGGACTCCTCGGAGGCGGCGGCGGTTCCGGCGGGCTCGGCGGGGTTCTCGGTGGCCTGCTCGGGAAGGGTGCGGGCGGCGGACTGGGCGACATGCTCGGCGGACTGCTCGGCGGCGGAAAGAAGTAGCGAGACGGGGCGGCGGGTCACCGCCGTCCCGCAGGGTGTCGATATTCACACCTGGGGTGGATCGAATTCCCAGGAGACTCGGAGCCGGACGAAGCGCCTCCTACGCAACCGTCGACACGGCTCGAGTTAGGGCGGGGAATCTGTGGAGACCCACAAATCTGTGATCGTCCACAACTGCCCGCGCGTCGCTGTGATGATCTCTCCCTGGGATGATTACGCTGGTCACCGCACACGCAACCTCATCAGTACACTGTCATGTAACGGTTCGCCGCGTGGCGGCGACACATCCCGGAAGGTCCATTACGGATCGGTAACTTCGACGGTTCCCGGGCCGCCGACGGCGTTTACCAACCTACTTACGGTGCCGTAGGCTGAACAAAGTCAAATTTGAGCTACTGGAGGCATTACACATGGCGAGGGACCTGACCCAACTCGAACTGCTGCAGGAGTTGTCGCCGGTTGCAGAAGAGAACGTCAACCGCCACCTCTCCATGGCCAAGGAATGGCACCCCCACGACTATGTTCCGTGGGACGAGGGACGCAACTTCGCCGCGATGGGCGGCACCGATTGGGACCCCGAGCAGTCGCAGCTCGACGAGGTCGCCAAGGCCGCGATGATCACGAACCTCCTCACCGAGGACAACCTGCCGTCGTACCACCGCGAGATCGCCGAGAACTTTTCCCAGGACGGCGCGTGGGGAACATGGGTCGGTCGCTGGACCGCCGAGGAGAACCGTCACGGGATCGTGATGCGCGATTACCTCGTCGTGACCCGCGCCGTCGACCCCGTCCAGCTCGAGCAGTTCCGCATGGAGCACATGACGAACGGCTTCGCCTCCCCCGCCGACGTCGACGCAGGCTTCCTCCACTCCGTCGCGTACGTCACGTTCCAGGAACTCGCCACCCGTGTGAGCCACCGCAACACCGGCAAGGCGTGCAAGGACCCGATCGCCGACAAGATGCTGCAGCGCATCGCGGCCGACGAGAATCTGCATATGATCTTCTACCGCAACATGTGTGGTGCGGCCCTCGACCTCGCGCCCGACCAGGCGCTCGAGGCCGTCAACATGATCGTCCAGAACTTCCAGATGCCGGGCGCCGGTATGCCGAACTTCCGGCGCAACGGTGTGCTCATGGCCAAGCACGGCATCTACGACTTGCGTCAGCACCTCGAAGAGGTCGTGATGCCCGTCCTGCGCAAGTGGAACATCTTCGAGCGGAACGATTTCACCGCCCGCGGCGAGGAGATCCGCGAGAGCCTCGGCAAGTTCCTCGAGAACCTCGAGGGCCAGGCCACCAAGTTCGAGGAGCAGCGCGACCGCATGCTGGCCCGCGAGGCCAAGAAGCGCGAGCAGAAGGCTTCCTGACGTAAACAGTTATCCTGTGCCCGGTACCGGATTCGGTACCGGGCACAGTTTTTTCCAGCACTTTCCCAGAGGTCGTCAATGTCATCCCTTCGTATCGGATCGCTCGAGCTGCGCAGTCCGGTGGTTCTGGCCCCCATGGCCGGGATCACCAACGTCGCCTTCCGCACGCTGTGCCGTGAGCTCGAGACGGAACGCGCGGGCAGCACGTCCGGCCTGTACGTCTGCGAGATGGTGACCGCGCGTGCGCTGGTCGAGCGGCAGCCCGCGACCCTGCACATGACGACGTTCGGCCCGACCGAGACGCCACGGTCCCTGCAGCTGTACACCGTCGACCCGGACACCACGTACGCGGCGGCCAAGATGATCGTGGACGAGAACATGGCCGACCACATCGACATGAACTTCGGCTGCCCCGTCCCCAAGGTGACCCGCAAGGGTGGCGGTGCGGCGCTGCCGTACAAGCGCACGCTGTTCGGCCGGATCGTCGCGGCGGCCGTGAAGGCGACCGAGGGCACCAACGTCCCGGTGACCGTCAAGTTCCGCGTCGGCATCGACGCCGAGCATCACACGCATCTCGACGCCGGCCGGATCGCCGCCGGCGAGGGTGCTGCCGCCGTCGCGCTGCACGCGCGTACCGCGTCGCAGCGGTACTCCGGCACGGCCGATTGGAACGAGATCGCCCGGCTCAAGGAACACGTCACGGACGTGCCCGTCCTCGGGAACGGCGACATCTTCGCGGCCGAGGACGCGGCCCGCATGATGGAGCAGACCGGGTGCGACGGCGTCGTCGTCGGACGCGGGTGCCTCGGCAGGCCGTGGCTGTTCGCGGAGCTGAGCGCGGCACTGAACGGAAAGCCGCAGCCCACTCCGCCCAACCTCGGCGAGGTGGCCACGATCATCCGCAGGCACGCGGAACTCCTCGCCGATCACCACGGCGAGGACAAGGGCCTGCGCGAACTGCGCAAGCACGTGTCCTGGTACCTGCGGGGCTTCCCCGCCGGGTCCGAACTGCGGGTCGCGATGGCCCTCGTGAGCAAACTCACCGAACTCGACGACCTCCTCGTCCAGCTCGATCCGACCATCCCGTTCCCCAAGGACGCCGAGGGTCCGCGCGGGCGGCAGGGATCGCCCGGCACGGTCGCCCTCCCCGAGGGGTGGCTCGACGACCCCGACGACTGCCTGGTGCCCGCCGGCGCCGACCTCATGCATTCCGGTGGTTAGCAGCGCGAACGCGCGTCACCTCGCTACTTGTGGGGAGCCTCGACGTTCGATAAGTACTATGGCTGGAATCCGTCGGGGCCGACGGAGGTCCGAGTCGGCGGAGAGGTCAGGTTGCATCGGTGGGTGATGATCACAGTGCGGACTCACCGACTCCCGAATCCCGCGCCCCCTGGGAGCGTCCTCTAGCGGATCCCAGCTACCGGGAAGCCCAGTCGGGGCGGCCGCGGCGACTCCCACCGCGACAGCCACCTCCCGAACGGCGGCCTCCCGAACCGCCCGCAGCCCCCGAGCACCGTGCACCGGTGGAACGCACCGAACCGTCCCGCCACGACAGCGGCCGGATCGGCCGCCGGGCCGCGGGCGGACCCACCGAGGCGCTCTCCGTCGCCGACCTGGTGAAGAAGGTCGCCGAGGACGACGCGAGCGATCCGGAGAAGACGGAGACGATTCCCCCGATCGACGAGCGGCAGCCGCCGCCTCCCGGGGTTCCGCCGCGCAAGACCCCACCGGCAGCGCCGCCGGCAGCCCCGCCGTCGGAGCCGCCGCAGAGCACGCCCGAACCCGAATGGGTCGCAGATTCCGCCGAGACCACCGCGGTACCGCAGGTGGTCGGCAACCCGGGCACCACACGCCTGGCCCTCAACAAGACCCGCAAACGCAAGCGTCTGCGCGCAGCGGGACGCGCCGTCGTCGCGCTCGTCGCGGTGGTCGCACTCGCCGGAACCGGCATCGTCTGGGGCTACCTGCGCTCCACCGAGGGCAAGTTCGACCAGATCGCGGCACTCGACACCGAGTCGACCGACATCGTCGACGCCGTCGGGCAGACCGGTGACGAGACCTACCTCATCGTCGGCACCGACACCCGCGCCGGCGCGAGCGGCGAGGTCGGCGCCGGAACCATCGACGACGCCGAGGGCTCCCGCGCCGACACGGTGATGCTCGTCAACATCCCCGCCGACCGGAGCCGGGTGGTCGCGGTGTCGTTCCCCCGCGACCTCGACGTCGAGCGACCCGTCTGCCAGGGCTGGGACAACGACAGCGGCAGCTACACCGGCGAGACCTTCCCCGCCGCCGACGGCGACAAACTCAACGCCACGTACGCTCTCGGCGGACCGAAATGCCTGGTGAAGGTGATCCAGAAGATGTCGGGTCTGAAAATCGGCCACTTCGTCGGCATGGACTTCGCCGGCTTCGAGTCGATGGTCAACGAGATCGGCGGGGTCAAGGTCTGTACCACCCAGCCGCTCGAGGACGACGTACTCGGCACCGTTCTGCCGCAGGCGGGCACCCAGATGCTCGACGGCAAGACGGCACTGAACTTCGTCCGCGCCAGACACGTCGAGGCGGAGGGCAACGGCGACTACGGGCGCATCAACCGGCAGCAGAGATTCCTCTCCGCCCTGCTGAGGGGCGCCCTGTCCAGTCAGGTGCTGCTCAATCCCGGCAAACTGAACGGTTTCATCAACGCGTTCACCCGCGACACGTTCGTGGAGAACATCGACACGAAGTCGCTGGTCACGCTCGGGCGCTCACTGCAGAACGTCGACGCGGGCGCGGTCACCTTCCTGACCGTGCCCACGGCGGGCACCACCGAGTGGGGCAACGAGATTCCCCGCACCGACGACATCAAGGCCATCTTCCGGGCCATCATCGACGACGAGGCGCTGCCCGGCGAGAAGCGGGCGGAACCGTTGCCCTCGAACGCCCCCGAACCGCAGGCCGCGCCGCCCGCCCCGGAGACGGTCCAGGCCGTCGACCCGTCCAGCGTGACCGTGCAGGTGTCGAACGCATCGGGTGAGTCGGGGCTGGCCGCGACCGTCGCCGACAATCTCGCCGCCGAGGGCTTCCAGATCTACAACGTCGGCAACTACACGGGCACCAGCAGCGAGACCGTCATCCGGTTCTCGCCGGGCCACGAGGCCGAGGCGGCGACCCTGGCGTCGTCGTTCCCGGGTGCGGTGCTCGAGGCGACCACCGGACTCGGAACGGTCGTGGAGGTCGCGCTCGGTTCGAGCTTCTCCGGGACCGTGCAGACACCGAGTCCGATCGACACTCCGCTGAACGTGTCGGACGTGCGAATCGGCCAGCCGGAGGACGCGGAAATCCCCGCGGACCTGGCGGTTGTGAACGCAGGCGACACGTCCTGCGATTGAGCGCACGCTCAGCAGCGTCGTTCACCCTGCGTTCACCGTGTGATCGTGACTTGGTTTCCCGTGCACCGTAGGCTGTGACCTCATGCGCGTGGCTTACAACGAACAGATGACCGAGCTTGCCGACCTGCTCGGTGAGATGGCGGGGCTTGCGGGGGTCGCCATGGAGCGAGCCACCCAGTCGCTGCTCCAGGCCGACCTCTCGCTCGCCGAGCAGGTCATCGGCGAGCACGACAAGATCACCGAGCTCAGCACCATCTGCGAGGAGCGGGCGTTCGCCCTCCTCGCCCTGCAGGCACCGGTCGCCGGCGACCTCCGCTCCGTCGTCAGCGGAATCCAGATCGTCGCCGACATCGACCGGATGGGTGCGCTGGCGCTCCACGTCGCCAAGATCGCGCGCCGCCGACATCCCAACCACGTGCTCCCCGAAGAGGTCAACGGCTACTTCGCCGAGATGGGGCGCATCGCCGTCTCCATCGGCGCCGCCGCCCGCGAAGTCCTCGAGACGCGCGACCCCGAGCGTGCCGCGCGCCTGCGCGAAGAGGACGAGGCGATGGACGACCTCCACCGGCACCTGTTCACCGTGCTCATGGACCGCGAGTGGAAACACGGCGTGGCCGCCGCCGTCGACGTCACCCTGCTCGGCCGCTTCTACGAGCGTTTTGCCGACCACGCCGTCGAGGTGGGCCGCCGGGTGATCTTCCTGGTCACCGGCAAGCTGCCCGACGACACCGAGACCGCCGTGAAAGACGCCGACAACCTCACGTCCTACCCGGAACTGTAGAACTCCCCCAACACTTTTCGAACGAACGGGACGCTCGTACGGTCTGACCGTACGAGCGTCCCGTTCGTTCGCTGGAAGTCGTCCATACGATAAGAACGCCCCGGCCGAAGATCCGGCCGGGGCGTTCTCCTCGGTGTGCGTTATCCGAAGCGGCCCGAGATGTAGTCCTCGGTGGCCTTCTGCGTCGGGTTGGAGAAGATCTTCTCGGTGTCGTCGATCTCGACGAGACGTCCCGGCTTGCCGGTGGCCTCGAGGTTGAAGAACGCGGTCTGGTCACTCACACGCGCGGCCTGCTGCATGTTGTGGGTGACGATCACGATGGTGAAGTCCTTCTTCAGCTCCGTGATGAGGTCCTCGATCGCGAGGGTCGAAATGGGGTCGAGCGCCGAGCAGGGCTCGTCCATCAGCAGGACATCGGGCGAGACGGCGATGGCCCGGGCGATGCACAGACGCTGCTGCTGACCGCCGGAGAGTCCGCCACCGGGCTTGTCGAGACGGTCCTTGACCTCGTTCCACAGGTTCGCGCCGCGCAGCGACCGCTCGGCCACCTCGTCGAGACGCTTCTTGCTGCGCTCGCCCTGCAACTTGAGGCCGGCCACCACGTTGTCCTTGATGGACATCGTCGGGAACGGGTTGGGACGCTGGAACACCATACCGATCGTCTTGCGGACGCCGACCGGGTCGATGCCGGAACCGTAGATGTCCTCACCGTCGAGGAGGATCGAACCCTCCACGCGCGCACCGGGAGTCACCTCGTGCATGCGGTTCAGCGAACGCAGGACGGTCGACTTGCCGCAACCGGACGGACCGATGAACGCGGTCACGTTCCGCGGGGGGACCGACAGCCCGACATCGGCGACGGCGTGGAACTTGCCGTAGTAGATGTTGACGTCCTTGAGATCCAGACGCTTGGCCATTACCGGCTCCCTACTGATTGATGTACGAACTCGAGTGTATGTGTCACTTGCTGCGGACCTGTGAGAAGTGGCCGACGACCTTGGCCGCGATGTTGAGGACGGCGATCAGGAGGATCAGCGTCAGCGCCGCGCCCCAGATGCGGTTGGTACCGGCATCGGTCGGGTTGTTCATCTCGGCGACCATGACGCCGGGCAGGGTGCCCATCTCGCCGCCGAACAGGTTGAAGTTGATGAACGGTGCGTACCCCACCAGGATCAGCAGCGGAGCAGTCTCGCCCATCACGCGGGCCAGCGCCAGCATGACGCCGGTGATGATGCCCGGCAGCGCGGTGGGCAGCACGATCTTGGCGATCGTCTTCCACTTCGGAACGCCCAGCGCATACGACGCCTCGCGCAGGTCCTGTGGCACGATGCGGAGCATCTCCTCCGTGCTGCGGACGACGACGGGCACCATCAGCAGGACCAGGGCGAGCGCCACCGCGAACCCGGACTTCGGGAAGCCGAACGTCGCGATCCACAGGGCATAGATGAACAGGGCGGCCACGATCGACGGGACACCGCTGAGGATGTCGACCATGAACGTGGTCAGCTTCGCCAGCCGCGACTTCCGGTCGGCGTACTCGACGAGGTAGATCGCGACGAACAGTCCGAGCGGGATGGACAGCACCGCGCAGACGAGTCCCTGCAGGATCGTGCCGATCAGCGCGTGGTAGATACCGCCGCCCTCGGCCGACGACGTGAGTCCGCTGAGCGAGTGGGTGAACCAGGTGGCCGACGTCAGGGCGGGAATACCCTTGACGACGGCGGTGATCAGGACCCACACCAGCGGAACCAGGGCGACGAGCACTGCCAGCGTCACGAGAACGGTGGCGGTGATATCGGTGATGCGCCGCCGGGTACCGACACCCCGGAAGGTGGGTGCCTTGACCGGCTTGTCGAGTGTCGCGGTCATGGGTCAGTCCTTCTTTCCTGCGATCACGGCGCGGGCCGCGGCGTTCACGACGAACGTGAGTACGAAGAGCACCAGACCTGCGGCGATGTACGCGCCAGCCTGGATGTTGTTGTTGAACTCCGCGTAGCCGAGGGCGATCTTGGACGCGATGGTGGCGCCGCCGTCGAACAGCGACCATCCGAAGGGCTGCGACGTGGTGCGCAGGATCAGGTACAGCGCCATGGTCTCACCGAGGGCGCGACCGAGGCCCAGCATCGAACCACTGATGTAGCCGGACTTACCGAACGGAATGATCGTGGTACGCACCACTTCCCACCGGGTGGCGCCCAGGGCGAGCGCCGCCTCGATATGGGACGTCGGTGTCTGGACGAACACTTCGCGGGTCACGGCGGTGATGACGGGAAGGATCATCACGGCGAGGACGATGCCGGCCGTGAAGATGGTGCCGCCGCCGGTGATCGAACCGCTGCCCGTCGCGAACAGCGGGAACCAGCCGAGGGTCTCATTGAGCCACACCGCAAGCGGCCTGATTGCCGGCGCGAACACCAGCAGACCCCAGAGGCCGTAGACGATCGACGGCACCGCGGCCAGCAGGTCGATGACGTACGCCAGCGGACGCTTGAGCCAGCTCGGCGAATATTCGGTGAGGAAGATCGCGATACCCAGCGCAACCGGCATCGCGAGCACGAGCGCGAACAGCGACACCAGAACCGTCACCTGGAAGAGGTCGAGCACACCGAACGCCATCGCGTTGATGTCCTGGGTGACCCACTCGCGGCTGGTGAGGAAGTTGACCTGGTTCCGGCTCAGCGCGGGAACGGCACGCCAGACGAGGAAGATGCCGATCGCGGCGATGAGGATGGAGATGACGATCGCCGACGTGGTCGCGAGGGACTTGAAGATCCGGTCTCCCGGCCTCGCGACGGCCTTGCCGCGAGGTGTATCGGTCGGGGTCGGGGTTTCGGCCTTGGTGGAACTCAACTCGGCCTCCGGAGTGCCGTTCGGACCGCCCACCCCGGCCCCGCCGGAAGCGGAGCCGGAGGCGCGAGGTGCTGATTCGGTGTGCGCTTCACTCATCTGCGCTCCCAATCTTTCATCGTCAGAATATCGAGTCATGGGCGGGTCCGAACGACTTACCGTGTGAATCAGCCGATTGCGGCGACCGACGCGTTCAGCTTCTCCTTCATGGAGTCGGGCAGCGGCACGTAGCCCTGCGCGGCCAGGTTGTCCTGGCCCTCGTTGGCGGCGCTGGTCAGGAACGACTTGACCGCTGCGGAGGTGTCGGCGTCGTAGCCCTTCGAGCACACGATCTCGTAGGTGGCGAGCACCAGCGGGTACGCGCCGGCTTCCTTGGTGCCGAAGATCGAGGCGAGGTCGAGGGTCAGGTCGCCCTCGCCCGCACCCTTGAACTGCGCACCCTCGATGGCCTTCGCCGCGGACTCGTCGGACAGCGCGACGGGGCCCGAGCCGGTGTCGATCTGCGCTGCCGACAGCTTGTTCTGGTCTGCGTACGACTTCTCGACGTAGGTGATCGAGCCGGGGGCGGAGGCCACTGCCTGCGCGACACCGGCCGAACCCTTGGCGCCCTCACCGATGCCGCCGGTGAAGTCGGAGCCGGCACCGGTGGTCCAGGCGCCGTTCGAGGCGGCGGTGAGGTACTGCTGGAAGTTGTCGGTGGTTCCCGAGGAGTCCGAGCGGATGATCGCGGTGATGTCCTGGTCCGGCAGGGTGGCGCCCGGGTTGAGGGCGGCGATGGCCGGGTCGTTCCACTTCTTGATGGTGCCGTTGAAGATCTTGGCGGTCACTTCACCGTTCAGCACCAGGTCCTCGACACCGTCGAGGTTGTAGGCGACCGCGACGGGCCCGAAGACGAGGGGAAGGTTCCACGCCTCGCCGCCGACGCAACGCGCCTTGGCCTGCTCGGCCTGCTCGGTCTTGATCGCCGAGTCGGAACCGGCGAAGTCGACCTGACCCGCGATGAACTGGGTACGTCCGTCACCGGAACCGCTGGGGTTGTACGCCAGGTTGACGGTCTTGCCCTTCTCCTGGCACACGGAGATGTAGGTGGAGACGAACTGGTCCATGGCGTTCTTCTGCGCCGAGGAACCGGCCGAGGAGAGGTTGGCCTTGCCCTCGCACGTCGCGCTCGAGGCGGCTACGTCGACGCCGCTCGACGCGGCGTTGTTGTCGCTGCCACACGCGGCCAAGGTCATGGCACCCAGGGCCACTGCACCGAGCAGGGCGCCATTGCGCTTGAGATTCACCTAGTCCTCCGGAAATACCGTCTCGCCCTGGATCGGGCGGCGACATGAGGCGCGGACCGGGAGGATCCTGCACCAGGCAGCACGGCGCTGCCCACGGAGAAACCTAGGGGTAGCTAATGTCCAGTTGGACCACGATCGGTGAACGGAAAGTGAACAGACCGAGCATTTGCCCATATTTCCGAGACGAACGACGGGTGCCGAAGTAAGAGGAGCGCCTCAGGCTCGCGCGTACGCGACGTCGGTGTGGAACCGCTCGAACCCGAGCCGGTCGTAGGTGTGCAGCGCCGACGTGTTGTCGCCCTCGACGTAGAGCAGCACCGCACCGAGCCCGCGGTCACGCAGGTAGTGCAGTCCGGCGAGTGTGAGCAACCGGCCGAGACCGCGCCCCTGGGCGTCGGGTCCGATGGCCACCACGTAGACCTCACCGATGGCCGGCTCGTCGCCCTGCTGCGGGTGCACCTTGGTCCAGTGGAATCCGAGCAGCCGCTTCTCGTCCGCCGTGCCGTACGCCATGAACAGCCCGGCCGGATCGAACCAGGCCTCCGCGCGGCGTTCGGCCATTTCCCGTTCGGTCCACGACCCCTGCTCGGGGTGCCAGGCGAAGGCGGCGGCGTTGACCCGCAGCACCTCGGGATCATCCTCGACGCCCCGATACACGCGAAGCGAAATATCCTCCGGCACAACGATTTCCGGAAGCTCCGCACCCTCGAGTGGACGCCGGAGCTGCAGCAGTTCGCGTGCACCGCTCAGCCCGAGGCGGTGCGCCACCGCCTGCGCCGCGGGCAGGTTGCCGTGCGCCCACACCCGGGTGTCCGGACCACCCTCGGACAGGACCTCGGTAACCAGCCGGCTACCGATCCCCCGGCCGCGCGCCTCGGGATCGACCGCGAGTTCGGCCATCGCGGGGTGCTCGCCGTGACCCGGCTGCAGCTGCGCGTACCCGACGATCCGATGGGCGTCGGTCTCCACGAGATGACGGACACCGTCGCCGCCGGCACCGGACACGGCGTGCACGCCCTGCTCCGACACGGGCGCGGTTCCGTCCGCTGCCGTCGCGCGGTCGAGCAGTGCGGACACGTCCGCGGCCTGCTTGCCGTCGAGTCGATCGGTCCAGGACTGCACCGAAGCGCTCACTGGATCACAGGTCCTTCCGCGGATTCGAAGTCTGCATCTTCGGCATCGAGGTCGTCGACCGGCGGCACCGGCGCACCCGACTTGCTGCGGGTGGGACGGACGGCCTTGTATCCGACGTTGCGGACTGTACCGATCAAGGATTCGTACTCGCTGCCCAGCTTGGCGCGCAGACGACGCACGTGGACGTCCACCGTGCGGGTACCACCGAAGAAGTCGTATCCCCACACCTCCTGCAGCAACTGCGCGCGGGTGAAGACGCGACCCGCGTGCTGCGCCAGGTACTTGAGGAGTTCGAACTCCTTGTAGGTGAGGTCGAGGGGGCGGCCACGCAGCCGGGCCGTGTACGTACCCTCGTCGATGACCAGTTCGCCGAGCGTGATCTTGCCCGACGCCTCCGGACTGGCGACGCCGCCGGCGCGTCCGACCAGCAGTCGGAGGCGGGCGTCCACCTCGGCCGGACCGGTGCCCGGGAGCAGGATGTCGTCGAGACCCCAGTCGGAATTGACCGCCACCAGGCCACCCTCGGTGAGCACCGCCACCACGGGGACCGCGGAACCCGTGCTGCCCAGCAGCCGGCAGAGGCCGCGGGCCGCCGCGAGATCGGTGCGCGCATCCACCAGGGCGATGTCGGCGGAGCTCGCTTCCAGGAGAGAGGACACCTCCGTCGGGGCAGGCCGCACCGAATGCGCCAGCAGGGCGAGGGCAGGCAGAACTGCCTCGGGGTTCGGGTCGGAGGTAAGAAGCAGTAGCTCCACACAGCCTCCCATCTCGTCGCCGTCGTACCCGGCCGGCCGACGGATGGTTCGTCCGCCGGTCCAGGTAGATCGACACTGAAGGTATCGACACTTTTGTCGGTGACAGAGTAGCGCGCCGCCGTCAAGGTCCGTCGCACCGAACCCCGGCAACCGGCGCGAAGGTTGCACCGGCACCGTGTCCGTCACAATGGGGCCGTGCGGAAACTCATCATCGGAATCATCTTCCTCGTGGCACTCGGTCTCGTCGTCGACTTCGGTTCGGCGGCGTACGCGGAATACCGGGTGTCGCGGGAACTGCGGGCGGGCGCGTCCCTCACCGCGGATCCCGAGGTGACGGTGCACGGCTTCCCCTTCCTCACCCAGGCGTGGGCCGGGAAGTACGAGAACATCGAGATCCGCGCCCAGGGAGTACAGAGCGACGTGGTCGGTGAGGTGACGATCGAGTCCACCCTCCTGGGCGTGTCCGCGCCGCTGTCCGACCTCGTCGACGGCTCCGTCACGAGCCTTCCGGTCGACCACCTCTCCGGCCGCATGCTCATCGACGCCACCGACCTCGGCCGCTTCCTCGACATCCCCGACCTGCAGGTTTCGGCCCCGCCGGCCAGCAAGTCGGACGGGACCGGCGGCTCCGGCGGCTCCGGAATGACGACCGCGGGCGGCGTCGTCCTCACCGGCACCGTCCCCGTCGGCCCGCTCGAGACCACCGTCAGCGTGCAGGCCGACCTGGTCCTCGACGGCGATCAGGTGAAGATCGTCGCCAGCGACTTCTACTTCGGGCCCGAGGGCCACGCCGACTTCACCATCCCCGAGCCGCTCGCCCCCGCGATCCTCGGCCTCTTCACCCGGACCATCGACCCCCGGGAACTGCCGTTCGGCGTCCAGCCGACGGAGGTGTACGCGGAGGGCTCGCAGATCGTCATCGAGGGCGTCGGCGACAACGTCACGATCGACCTGAACGAACTGCAGAGCCGATGACCGGAATCACACTGTTACTGATCGCACTGTTCGCGGCCCTCGCGTTCGGGCTCGTCTGGCAGCGCCGCCAGGGGAAGGTCCGGACCACCGGCGAGACGACCGCGGCCGTGACCGACGAGCGACGCCTGCTCCTCGAGGCGGCGGGCGTCGGGTCGGGTTCGGGGCACGGGCGACCGGCCACCGTTCTCCACTTCTCCGCCGACTGGTGCGGACCCTGCGCAGCGGTGCGCAGGGTCGTCGGACAGGTCGTCGCCGACCTCACCGGCGAGCCGGAACCTCCCGTCGAGGTGGAAGTCGACATCGACGAGTATCCCGCTCTCGCCAAGGAACTCGGCGTTCTGTCGTTGCCGACGACGTTCATTCTCGACGCCGACCTGCAGCAACGCTTCCGGGTGTCCGGGGTACCCTCGGCGTCCGACCTGAGGGCGGCGCTCGGACCCCTCACCCGGCCCCCGGCTTCAAATTCCTGAAGAACCGGGTAAACTCGTCGTCGTGCAATCCAGCCACGAGCTCATGCTCACCCGACGCCGCACGGTAGACCTGTGCCGCCTCGGGGCTTGTTGCTGTACCTGTTGCTGATCACCAGGGCTGTCGCTTTCTGCTGACACCGCGGACTCCGCGCACGTGATCGAAACCCGATGACGACGTCGTCCGTCGTTGCTCGGCGCCAGGCAAGCATTCAGGACTCAACGCAGGAGCACTTCTCATGTCCACAACACTCGAGGTCGAGCAGGTCGACGTTCGTGGCCCCCGGTTCGCCGCCTGGGTCACCACCGCAGTCCTCGTCGCCGTCCTCGTCGTGTCGACGTTCTCGCTGGTCGCAGCAGGAATTCTGCTGGCACTGCAGGCGGTCGTCTTCGCGGCAGGCGCGGCCTCCGGGCCGCGGCGCAGCCCGTACGGCCGGATCTTCGGCAGCCTCGTCGCGCCGCGACTCACTCCGGTGAGCGAACGCGAACCCGCCGCACCGCTGCGGTTCGCGCAGCTCGTCGGCTTCGTCTTCGCCGCCGTCGGCACCGTCGGCTTCCTCGCCGGCTCCGGCCTCGTCGGCGCCGTGGCCACCGCATTCGCCCTGTTCGCGGCGTTCCTCAACGCCGCATTCGGGTTCTGTCTCGGCTGCCAGATCTATCCACTCGTCGCACGCCTCCGGCCCGCGGCCTGAAAGTTTCACATCGAGAACCACTGCACGATCCACCCGACACAAGTAAGAACACATCGAAAGGAACACCATGGCTCGCTCCGATGTCCTAGTCTCCGCCGACTGGGCTGAGCAGAACCTCAACGCCCCCAAGACCGTTTTCGTCGAGGTGGATGAGGACACCAGCGCATACGACGGCGGCCACATCGAAGGCGCCATCCGCCTCGACTGGCGGAAGGACCTGCAGGACGGGGTCCGTCGTGACTTCCTGAACCAGCAGCAGTTCTCCGACCTCCTGTCCGCCAAGGGTGTCGCCAACGACGACACCATCGTTCTCTACGGTGGCAACAACAACTGGTTCGCGGCGTACGCGTACTGGTACTTCAAGCTGTACGGCCACCAGGACGTCAAGCTGATCGACGGCGGCCGCAAGAAGTGGGAGCTCGACGGACGCCCCCTCTCCAAGGAGACCGTCTCCCGCGAGGCCACCCAGTACAAGGCCGACGCACCCGACCTGACGATCCGCGCGTTCCGCGACGAGGTCATCGACGCCATCGGCAACAAGAACCTCGTCGACGTGCGTTCGCCCGACGAGTTCTCCGGCAAGATCCTCGCCCCCGCGCACCTGCCGCAGGAGCAGGCGCAGCAGCGTGGACACGTCCCCACGGCCATCAACATCCCGTGGAGCACCACCGCAAACGAGGACGGCACCTTCAAGTCGGACGACGACCTGGAGAAGCTGTACTCGGAGAAGGGCTACGACGAGTCGAAGCCCACCATCGCGTACTGCCGTATCGGCGAGCGCTCCAGCCACACCTGGTTCGTGCTCAAGGAGATCCTCGGCAAGTCCGATGTCAAGAACTACGACGGCAGCTGGGTCGAATACGGCTCACTCGTCGGCGCACCCATCGAGTTGGAGGTTCACTGAGCCATGTGTGGAGCACCTGTACAGACCCAGACCCTGCCCGCGGGCGTCGACGTCGAGAAGGAAACGGTCATCACCGGCCGCGTTCTCGCCGCTGACGGCCAGCCGATCGGTGGAGCGTTCGTGCGTCTCCTCGACGGCGGCGGAGAGTTCACCGCCGAGGTCGTCGCCTCGGGCACCGGAGACTTCCGCTTCTTCGCCGCTCCCGGCGACTGGACCGTGCGTGCACTGTCCAGCTCCGGCAACGGCACCGCCACGGTGAGCCCGACGAGCGCAGGCGTGCACAACGTCGACGTCACGGTCGGCGAGTAAGACTCAGCACCAACGCAGGAAGGCCCCGCTCCGGCATTCGGAGCGGGGCCTTCTTCGTGCGGCTCCGCCGCTCGTGCGCCTTTCTGGTTGCTCCCGCGACCACAAAGGCGCACGAGCGCGGAGCGTCTACTGCTTCTGCGCGAGCGCGGTGATCCAGTCGACGATCTTCTCGCTCTCCCAGTACCAGGGGTCGTTCGGG
This sequence comes from Rhodococcus koreensis, assembly GCF_017068375.1. Classification (NCBI taxonomy): domain Bacteria; kingdom Bacillati; phylum Actinomycetota; class Actinomycetes; order Mycobacteriales; family Nocardiaceae; genus Rhodococcus; species Rhodococcus koreensis. Next base: position 5,856,188 of record NZ_CP070609.1, on the reverse strand, counting down.
TTGTTGTTCCAGTAGAACAGGTGCTGGATGAAGCCGAGGAAGATGTACGGCTTGATCACGAGTTCGAAGACGTCCCGGTTGTCCTCGACGAACCCGGGGCCCTCTTTCGCGAGCTTCGCCTTCACGACCTCGGAACCGGGGCCCATCGCCCAGTTCAGCGCCTCGACCATCTGCTCCTGCGACACCTGCGTGTTCCGGTCCGGTCCGTCGGGGTCGTAGGTCCGGTCGGCCACCTTGCGCAGGACGTCGAGGAAGGACTCGTCGGAGGCGAACCAGTCGTCGTGGGTGACGATGTGCACGATCGACCGTGCCGCCATGTTCGTCACCGCATTCGCGAAGTCGGAGACGGTCTGGCCGGGGTTCAGCAGGGTGAAGTGCAGCTGTCCCAGCACCCCGAGCGCCAGCTCGAGGACGGCGATCTCCTGCGGCGCGTCGCACGCGATGTCGTAGGGGCGGCACGCGTAGGTGATCTTGCCGTCGAGAGCGCCGTAGTCGGCCGGCTCGGAAGACATGAATCCGCCTCCGGGTGGGCCGGGTTCGCCCATCGAGGGGGTGCCCGCCGGACGGTACGGGTCGCCGATCAATGCGACGCCGGCGATGTCGTCGGCGGTAACCAGAGCGTTGCTGTCGCGGTGGCCGAGTTCGCGCGCCACCCGTTCGACGACCTCGGCGCCGACGCTGTATCCAAGCAGCACGTACTTGGTGCCGTCGCCACACTTCGCCTTGTTCTCGTCGAGGATCCTGTTCGTCGACGCGACACCGGCGGCCATCGAATCCTGGTATGTCGGAACAGGTTGCAGCAGACTCAGGCCGTACGTGGACGGGTACGGCACGTACATCCACCCCACCGTTCCCGGCTCGTCCTTGTTCGCCTCGCCGGTCGGCACCGTCACGTTGCCCACCCAGTTCGACCACACCTCGCCACTCTCCGCGAGGGGGTTGCGGTCTTCTTCCGAATCCGTCGCGCCCGAGACCGCGACGATGAGAATGTCCGGGCAGTCGGCGGCGTAGTTGTTCGGATCGACGCGGTCGGTGTCGTCGCTCCCCGAACCGGCGCTTCCCGACCCTGCACTGCCGGAGTCCGGGGCCGCGACGGCCAGGCCGGGAGCGCCGAACGCGGACACGGTGAGCAGCAGAACCGTCGCCGTGATCGCGGCTCGCGCCAGGCCGGGGAGGGCGGGGCTGGATCGAAGCATGGGACCTCCGGGAGGAGCGGGAGACGAGACGACGGCATGAGGATATCCGGAACCGACCGGGTGGTCGCCTTCGAAAAACCGTAGCCGCAGTGACGGTAAGCCGCCTCCCGTTTCGACCGTTCGACGGGTTCGGTTTAGGATGTCACCGTGGTTATCTTCTTCGAGGTACTTCTTGTCCTTGCCGCCGTGTTGATCACGTGGTTCTCCCTCTACACGATCTACCGCCTGGTCACCGACGAGTCGTGAGTCAAACTCCGGACGCAGGCGCAGATCCGCCTTCCGTGCACCCGACTACGAGCGCGCCCGCTGGGGACTCCCCCACCGTGCGTCGTGGTAGCGGTGACGCAGCCGTCGCGGACGCCATCGAGCGTTCCAAGACGACGGCGTCGAGGAACATCCCGCAGCTTCCGGACCTTCCGCTGCCCGAGGACACCGCGAATCTGCGCCTCGGCCCGGATCTGAACAACGAACTCCTCGCGGTACTGCCGCTCGTGGGCGTCTGGCGCGGTGAAGGGGAAGGCCACGACCCCGCCACCGGCGACTACCGCTTCGGGCAGCAGATCATCGTCTCCCACAACGGGGGCAACTACCTCGAGTGGAGATCCCAGACCTGGGTTCTGGGCACCGACGGCGAGTACGTGCGCCCCGATCTCCACGAGACCGGCTTCTGGCGGATCAGCGGAGACGGCATTCCCGGCAGCACCAACGAGGAAGTCGTCGAACTTCTCCTCGCCCACAGCTCCGGCATCGTCGAACTGTTCTACGGCCGGGCCCTCACCCAGTCGTCGTGGGAACTCGCGACCGACGTCGTGATCCGCAGCACCTCCGGTGTTCTCGTCGGCGGCGCCAAGCGCCTCTACGGCATCGTCGAGGGCGGCGACCTCGCGTACGTCGAGGAACGCATCATCGCGGACGGGGAACTGCGCCCCCACCTCTCCGCGCGGCTGTCCCGCTACGTTGGCTGACGCCCCGTGAGTACTTGTTAACCACGGGCGGTTAGCAAGTACTCACGGCTGGGGTTATCCACAACCTGCCGTTCATCCACAGGCCAGTTGAAATCGGCCCTTCTCGGGCCATTCCTGTCGGCCGGGTTCCGCACCGTCGCGTCCATGACACCTGCGACGATCGACTTCAAGCCCGAATTCCAACGTGTCCTCGACCACCAGCACGGCCTCGTCACGGCCCGGCAACTGCGCGGGCTGGGCATCTCCACCCGGCAGATTCAGCACATGGTGGAGTCCGGCCAATGGTCGGCGGTTCTGCACGGCGTCTACGCCGTCACCAACGGTCCCCTCGATCGGCCGATGATGCTGTGGGCGGCGCTGCTGTTCGGTGGTCCCCGTGCGATTCTCAGCCACCGGACCGCGGCCGAGGAGTGGTCGCTGGTGCGTGTCGATCCCGAGGGTCCGATCCACGTCACCGTGCCCTACAGATTGTCTGCGGAGCACCAGGGGCCGACGTCTCGCAAGGTCGGCCGGCGATCCGACCGTCCCGTTCCGCGCGAGGGCGATCTTCTCCACCCGGGGGTCGTGGTGCACCGCTCCCGGGCGCACGCCCACATCCTCGTCCCGACGCTCCTGCCGCGAACGTCCCTGGCCGACACCGTCGTCGATCTGGCCGTCGAGGAGCCGTCGGCGCCGGCGGCCGCGCGGGTCGTCGTGTCGGCGGTCACCGGCACCAGTGTGTCGGTCCACACGCTCCTTCGACGGATCGAGCAGCGTCCGCCGCGCAGATACCGCAGGGCACTGACCGACGCGCTGACATTCGTCTCCAGCGGAGTCCAGTCGATTCTGGAGCACCGGTACGCCGTCGACGTCGAACTCGCCCACGGACTGCCGGCCGCCCGGCGACAGTCGCCTGTGCTCGTCGACGGGAAGACTTTGTACGAGGACGTGGACTACTCGGACAGCGGTGTTCCGCTCCTTGTGCGGCTGGACGGGCTGCGGTACCACTCGTCGCGGTCGGTGGCGCTGCGCGACCGGCGTCGCGGCAACGCGGCGGAACTCGCGGGGAAGGCGGCGCTGGTGTACGGCTGGGAGGAGGTGACGCAACGCTCGTGTGAGGTCGCGGCCGAGGTGCGCACGGTGCTCGAGCGGGGCGGCTGGAGTGGGTCGAACCCGTGCCCGCGATGCCGTGAGTACTTATTAACGTCGGGCGGTTAACAAGTACTCACGGGCGCGAAGCGCACAACGGCCCCCGAGCCTTCCGGTGCTTGTGCACCGGTCCCGATCTTGGACCAGACCGGGGGCTCGGGGGCCGGGTAGCTGCCTGGGATTCGCTCGCCGCTCGCGCGGTCAGTGAATTCCGTCAGCGGTAGCGGCTAGCTGGCAGCCACCTCACGTGTCCGTCTGTCATTCAATTTCAGACCACCTCCTTCCTCGTGTACACAAGAACGTACGCCGCACTCACGGAGTCGGCAACGCATTTTCGCTCTCAGCTTTCTCCACCCGTATCACCAGGTCAGCGCTGGTATCCTGCGGAAGCTGGTGGGTGACCACCACAACTGTGCGCTGCGCAGACACCAATCCGCCGTCGCGTGCGAGCAGTCTCCGCAGCAGGTCGGCGCCCGCGTCGGCGTCGAGGTGTTCGGTCGGTTCGTCCAGCAACAGCACCCGGTCGGGCGACAGCAACGCCCTGGCGAGGAGCAGCCGGCGACGCTGCCCGCCGGACACCGCTCTGGCACCGCCGGCGAGGGTCGTGTGCACTCCCTCTGGAAGCCCCGCCACCCATCCCCCGAGCCCGACGGACTCCAGGACGGTCACCGCCGCCTCGGCATCCAGGTCGCCGCGCGCGACGCGCAGATTCTCGAGCACCGACGTATCGAAGAGGTGCGCGTCCTCCGCGAAGAACCCGACGTTCCGGCGCACCGCCTCGGACTTGATTTGGTGGAGGTCGATCCCGTCGATCCGGACCGTCCCCGAGACGGGGGGGAGCAACCCGGCGAGAGTCATCAGGGTGGTCGTCTTCCCCGACCCGCTGCCCCCGACGATCGCGACCCGGGCACCCGGCCGCAGGTCGAGGTCGAGCGGGGCGGTGATCTGCCCGCCGGGCCAGCCGCACCGCAGGTCCTTCGCGACCACTTCCGCCGGTCCGTCGAGGTCCCGGTCTCCGGGGTGCGGATCCGCGACTGCGGCGTCGAGCACGGCGAGGATGCGGCGGGACGCGATGCGGGCGCGGGTCAGCGCGACCGCTGCGGCGGGCAGTGCCGCGGTGGCCTCGAACGCGGACAGCGGCAGGAGCACGAGGATGCCCATCGCCATCGGGCTCATGGTCCCCGACGAGTACAGGTCCATGCCGATGAGCAGCGACGCGATCACGCTCACCCCCACTGCCAGCGGTGTGGCGGCGTCCGCGAACGCGCTGGGTGCGGCGGCGCGGTCGGTGGCCGAGACCGCGGCGTGCTCGGCGTCGACGGCCCGAGACACGGCGCGGTCGAGGCGACCCGCGACGCGCAGTTCCGCGGCGTGATCGAGGGCGGTGACGGCGTCCGCGCTGAACCGGGCGCGCGCCTGCGCTCCGGACGTCTCGGCGAGGCGGGCGGCCCGCGCGGACAACCAGGGCGCCGCGACCCCCGACACCGCGAGCGCCACTGCGAGCACGAGCGCCGCGGCCGGCGAGATCACCGCGAGGATGCCGACGGCGGCCACGGCCAGGACGACGGCCACGGCGATCGGAACGAGCGCGCGGACCACGACGTCACCGAGGGTGTCGACGTCGGCACCGGTGCGCGCGAGGAGTTCGCCACGGCGCAGTCCGGCCGCGGCCGCGGGGTTACCGTCGGAGAGCCGCTGGTACAGCCGGGTGCGGGCGGACGTGGTGCCGCGCAGGGCGGTGTCGTGGGTGGCCAGCCGCTCGAGGTAGCGGAAGACGCCGCGGGAGATGCCCAGGGCCCGCACCGCCACGACGGCCACGCTGAGGTCCAGGACGGGCGGCATCTGCCATGCCCTCGTGATCAACCAGGCCGACAGCGCCGCCAGCGCGAGGGCACTGCCCAGGGTGGCGACTCCGGCCGCGACGGCCCGTGCGACCCGTCCTGGTTTCAGGTCGAGAAGCGGCAGCGCCCGGAGCAGCGGGTCACGCGACATCGGCGCTCACCTCGATCACCCGGTCGGCGGCCGCGAGCACGGTCGGCCGGTGCCCCACCACCACGACCGTCCGGCCGGCGGCGGCCAGGCCGCGCACGGAATCGAGCACGGTCCGCTCCGATGCGTCGTCGAGGTGTGCGGTGGGTTCGTCGAGCACCAGGACCGGACGCCGGGTGGCCAGCACCCGGGTCAGCGCGAGCCGCTGCCGCTGTCCGAGCGACAGTCCCGTTCCCCCGGATCCGACGCGCGTGTTCCAGCCGTCGGGGAGTTCGGCGAGGACCTGATCGAAACCCGTAGCCGCGCAGGCCTGTTCGAGGTCAACGACGTCGCCGATGAGCCGGAGGTTCTCGTCCAGGGTGCCGGGAACGAGGACGGGGTGCTGCGGCAGCCACGCCACCTGCGCCCACCACGCGGACCGGTCGAGCGAACTCACGGGGACGCCCGCCACCCGCACCTGTCCGCCCTCGGGTGCGACGAGGCCGAGGAGTGCATGCACCGCAGTCGATTTCCCGGCGCCGTTGGGTCCGGTCAGCACGGTCACCGCGCCGGGTTCGAGGGTCCCGGACAGTCCGCGCGGCGCCCGGCCGCGGCGCGATGCGACGTCCACGTCGTCGAATTCGAGACGCGCCCCGGTGGCGTCCACCACCCCACCGTCAGAATCGACCGGCTCGTCCGAATCGACCGGCTCGTCGGCATCGATGACGGCGAAGGCGCTACTCGCGGCGGCCATCCCGTCCTCGGCGGCGTGGAACTGGGTGCCGACCATCCGCAGCGGGAGGTACACCTCGGGGGCGAGGATCAGTGCGACGATCCCCGCCTCGAGTCCCATGCCCCCGTAGACCAGCCGCAGTCCGATGCTCACGGCGACGAGTGCGACGCAGAGAGTGGCCAGCAGTTCCAGCACCATCGACGAGAGGAACGCCACCCGCAGCGCCGACATCGTGGTGCGGCGGTGGGCGTCGCCGAGTTCGCGCACCCGCGTCGCGGGCCCCTGTTCGCGGCCCAGCGCGCGGAGTGTGGGCAGTCCGGCGAGGAGGTCGAGCAGTTGCGAGGACAGTGTGGTCATCGCGGTCAGCGTCTTGGCGGCCTTGCCCCTGGTGAGCAGGCCGATGAGGATCATGAAGACCGGGATGAGCGGCAGCGTCACGAAGATGATGGCCGCCGACGTCAGATCCTGGAATGCGATGACCGCCAACGTCGCCGGCGTGAGCGTTCCCGCGAGGACCAGGGCGGGGAGGTACCCGGTGAGGTACGGCACGAGTCCGTCGATGCCACGGGTGAGCACGGTCGCGATCTCGTCCCGCCGCGGATCGAGTGCGCGCGGCCGCATCCGCGTGGCGACGCCGAGCACCTCGCCCTTCAGTTCCGCCACGACCCGCGACGCGGACCGGTGCGCGAACCGGGACTGGATCCAGGTGCCGAGGACGCGGATCCCCACCGCGGCCGCGAGGACCGTCAGTTCGGTGGACCACCGCCCGAGGTCGGTGGCGTCGTCGACGATGACGCCACCGAGCACACGGCCGATCATGAGCGCCGACACGATGACCATCGCGACGTTGACGATCGACAGCCCGACCGTGAGGACGAGATACCCGCGGGCTGCCGCGGAGTACCGCCACAGGCGGGGATCGACGGGGCGCCGGGAACCTCGCTCCCCGGCGGGGCGGGGTGCGTCGCCGACCGCTGTGCTCATCTGCGCTCGAGCGGGAGACCGATCGACGGCGGGATGTGCTTGGTCGAGATCCGTTGACGGAACACCCAGTACGTCCAGCCCTGGTAGATCAGCACCACCGGGGTGAGGAACGCGGCGGCCCACGTCATCACCTTCAGCGTGTACGGACTCGACGACGCGTTGTCGATGGTGAGGCTGTACGCGGCGTCCAGTGTGGACGGCATGACGTTGGGGAACAGCGAGCCGAACAGCAGGGCCACGGTGGCGATCACCGCGATCGACGTGAGCGCGAATGCCCAGCCCTCACGTTCGGCGCGGGTGAGCGCGACCACCCCCAGGAGTGCGGCGGCGGCGATCGCGACGAGGATCCACGTCCAGCCCTTGCCGTGCGCCAACTGCGTCCACAGCACGAACGCGCCTGCCACCGGAACGGCCGGGATTGCCAGCCGCGACGCAAGTTCGACGGCGTCCGTGCGGACCTCGTCGGCCGTCTTCAGGGCGAGGAACACCGCGCCGTGCAGGGCGAACACGAGCGCCGTCGTCAGACCGCCCAGCAGCGCATACGGATTGAGCAGATCGAAGAGGTTCGAGGTGACCTGCTTGTCGGCGTCGATGTCGACGCCGCGCACGATGTTCGCGAACGCGACACCCCACAGCACGGCAGGAACCCAGGATCCGAAGACGATGCCCCAGTCGCACCGTCGGCGCCAGGTGTCGTCGTCGATCTTGCCGCGGTACTCGATGGCGCAGATCCGGACGATCAGCGCGACGAGGATGATCAGCAGCGGCAGATAGAAACCGGAGAACAAGGTGGCATACCACTCGGGAAACGCCGCGAACAACGCGCCGCCGCCGGTGATCAGCCACACCTCGTTGCCGTCCCATACGGGGCCGATCGTGTTGAGCACCACCCGCCGTCGGGTGTCCCCGTTCGGGTCCTTGCGCCTGCCGAGCACCGGCATCAGCATGCCGACACCGAAATCGAATCCCTCGAGGACGAAGTACCCGATGAAGAGCACCGCGATCAGGATGAACCACACTTCTTGAAGTCCCATGACCGTCTCCCCTAGTACGCGAACGAGAGTTGCTCGGGCTTGCCCGGTTCTTCGGGCTCGTCGTGGTCGTCACCCGGTGGGTGCGCGTCGTGTTCGAGCGGTCCCTCCACCGTGTATCGGCGGATCAGCGTGAACCACACGACCGCCAGCGACCCGTAGACCACGGTGAACGTGATGAGCGAGACCCAGACGGTCCACGGGGAGTGATTCGAGACGCCTTGGTCGACAGTCAGTCTGATCATGTCGACACCGGTCGGGTTGGGTGCCACGACCCACGGTTGGCGGCCCATCTCGGTGAACACCCAGCCCGCGCTGTTGCCGAGGAACGGCGTCGGGATGACCGCGATCGACAGCCAGCCGAACCACTTCTTGTCCGGGACGCGGCCGCCGCGGGTCATCCACAGGCCGACGACGGCGAGCAGCGCCGACCCGGCCGCCCAGCCGATCATCGCGCGGAACGTCCAGTAGGTGACGAACAGGTTGGGCTTGTAGTTGCCCGGCCCGTACATCTCCTCGTAGCGGGCCTGGATCTCGGTGACGCCCTCGACGGTGGAGTCGAAGCTGCCGTCCGCGAGGAACGAGGTGAGCCCGGGGATCTTGATGAGCTGGGTGATGCTGTCGCAGTTGTTCTGGGTGCCGACGGTGAGGATCGAGAAGTCGGCGCCGGTTTCGGTGTGGCACAGCGATTCGGCCGACGCCATCTTCATGGGTTGCTGTTCGAACATCAGCTTGCCCTGGATGTCGCCGGTGATCGCGAGTCCGACACCCGCGGCGACCATCACCCACAGCGCGAGGATCGTGACCGGACGGAACATCGTCCTGGCGGTCTCCTCGTGCTTCTTCGCGACCTCCGGTTCGGTGGCTTCCTTCGACCTGCGCATGCTGCGCACCATCCACCAGCCGCCGACGCCTGCCACGAATGTGCCCGCCGTGAGGAATGCTCCGGCGACGACGTGAGGGAAGGCCGCGAGGGCGGTGTTGTTGGTGAGCAGTTCCCAGATACTGGTGAGTTCCGCGCGCCCGGTCTCGGGGTTGTAGACGGCCCCCACCGGGTGCTGCATGAACGAGTTCGCGGTGATGATGAAGTACGCGGACGCGTTGACACCGATCGCGACGAGCCAGATGGTGGCCAGGTGGACGAGCTTGGGCAGCCTGCCCCAGCCGAAGATCCAGAGTCCGAGGAACGTCGACTCGAGGAAGAACGCCACCAGTCCCTCGAGGGCGAGGGGCGCGCCGAACACATCGCCGACGAAGCGTGAGTACTCGCTCCAGTTCATGCCGAACTGGAACTCCTGCACGATGCCGGTGGCGACGCCGAGCGCGAAGTTGATCAGGAAGAGTTTCCCGAAGAACTTGGTGAGCCGATACCAGTGGTCCTTTCCGGTGACCACCCACATCGTCTGCATGACGGCGATCAGCGGGGCGAGCCCGATCGTCAGCGGTACGAGGATGAAGTGATAGACGGTGGTTATGCCGAACTGCCACCGGGAGACATCCAAGGCATCCATGGCTACTCCGAAACTGGGCCCGTAGGACAGGCTTCAGGGCCGGAGCGTGGGCTTCCGCCCGACCCTTGAAAACAACGTACTGCGGGGCCGTTTCCCCCGCAGGACTTTGCTACTACGAAATGTAGTAGACCTGTCAAGCCTCCGCGGACTCGGCACCCGACGTCTCGACCGCGAGGTCGACCAGCTCCACGATCTCGTCGGCGAGGGGCGCGTCCGGCAGGGCGAGGCCGTCGATCTTGCACACCCGCGCGGCCATGGTGATGCTGGAGATGAGCCAAACACCTTCCGCCGTAATGAGATCCGCCGGGCGCAGTGCCGCGTACTCGCAGCGGAACCCCTTGCCGGACGCCACCTCGTAGAGGGCCTGCTGCGTGGTGCCCGGCAGAATTCCGTGCTCCGGCGGCGGCGTGAGGAGCGTCTTCTCGCGGGCGATGACCACCGTGGAACGTGGCCCTTCCAACACATTGCCCTCACTACTGACGAAGATCACATCGTCGGCCCCGAACGTGGCCGCGTACCGCAGGGCGGCCATGTTCGTGGCATACGACAAGGTCTTCGCCCCGAGCAGCTGCCACGGCGCGCTCGCCGACAGATCCACCGAATAGCCCCGGGCCAGTGTGAGTACCGACACCCCGTCGCGGCGCGCGTCCAGGATCCGATCGGAGACCGGCCCGACGGTGACGAATGCAGTCGCGTCGCCACCGGACTCCCGGCCGCGGCTGAGCACGAGGCGCATCGCGCCCTCCCGCTCGGACCCCCACTCCTCGACGGCCAACTCCAGCGCCAGCCGCCAGTCGTCCAGGTCCTGCACCGGCAGACCGAGGGCCCGCGCCGACGCGACCAGTCGAGTGAGGTGCGGCTCCACCTTCAGTGCGCGACCGCCGCGCACCAACAGCGTCTCGAAGACACCGTCGCCGCGCACCACCGCCAGATCGTCCGCGTGCAGCAGCGGGGCATCCGCGTCGCGCACCTCGTGGTCCAGCGTCACCAGCACTCGATCAGACATGAGACCCAGCCTATCGACCCTGCTGACCGCCACCCGAGGTCCATGGTCCCTAGACTGGGTCCGTGGTCGACAAACTGCCCGTCTCACCCAGTCCACTCGTCACGGCCCCGGGCGCGGTCCCTGCGCCCGAAGGCTCCCCCGACGCCGGCGTCGCCTGGCACCACGGCGATCCGCTCGGCGAACAACGCAGCGCCGAGCGTTCCGCGGTGGTCGTCGACCGCTCCCACCGGTTCGTCATCGCGATCAGCGGACCCGAACGACTCACCTGGCTGCACACCATCTCCAGCCAGCACGTCGCCGCACTCCCCGACGGCTCGAGCGCCGAGAACCTCAGCCTCGACGTCAACGGCCGCGTCGAACACCACTTCGTCCAGACCGACCTCGACGGCGTCACCTGGATCGACACCGAAGCCGACCGCGGATCCGACCTTCTCTCGTTCCTCACCAAGATGGTGTTCTGGTCCAAGGCCGAGCCCCGCGACGGCAACGAACTCGCCGTCCTCAGTGTGATCGGCCCCGACGCCGCGGCGGTCCTCGACGCCGCCGGGGTCGCCGTGCCCGCCGAGCCGTACGCCGCGGCCGTGGTGGCCGGGGGCGGTTTCGTCCGCCGCATGCCGTGGCCGACCGCCGACTCCTTCGACCTGCTGGTCCCGCGGGAAGGACTCGCGACGTGGTGGGGCCGGCTCACCGCCGCCGGCGCCGCCCCCGCCGGAACGTGGGCGTTCGAGGCCCTCCGGGTGGCCGCCGTGCGTCCGCGGATCGGGCTCGACACCGACGACCGCACCATCCCGCACGAGGTCCGCTGGATCGGCGGTCCCGCCGAGCACGGCGCCGTCCACCTCGAGAAGGGCTGCTACCGCGGCCAGGAGACGGTCGCCCGCGTCCACAACCTCGGCAAGCCGCCGCGACACCTGGTCCTGCTGCACCTCGACGGCAGCGCCGAGGGCAGGCCGGAACCCGGTGACCCGGTGACGGCGGGCGGCCGCGCGGTCGGACGGATCGGCACGGTGATCGACCATCACGAACTCGGCCCCATCGCGCTGGCCCTCGTCAAACGGTCCATCCCCACCGACACCGAATTGGTGGTCGGCTCCTGCGCCGCGTCCATCGACCCCGACTCGGTGCCCGCGGACGACGCGGTCCAGGCCGGCCGCGCCGCCGTCGACCGGCTCCGGGGCCGATGAGCGGGGCCACCGCAGCGGCCGGCGAGGTGCTGGCCGTCTGCGTGCTGCACACCGAACGCGACAGCGGCACCCGGCGGGTGACCCGCACGGCGATCGACAAGCGGCCCGTCGACGGCCCGGTGTCCGTCACGACCGCCGGACTGGCCGGCGACCGCGTCTGCGACACCGAATACCACGGCGGGCCGTTCAAGGCCGTCTACGCGTACCAGGAGGACGAGGCGCAGCGCTGGGCGACGGAACTCGGCCGCGCACTGCCCCCGGGATGGTTCGGCGAGAACCTCCGCCTGGACGGCATCGCCGCGAGCGACGCCGTGATCGGCGAGCGCTGGCGGATCGGCACCACCGAACTGGAGGTGGCAGGCCCGCGGACGCCGTGCGGCACGTTCGGCGTATGGGCCGCCGAGCCGAGGTGGGTCAAGCGGTTCTCCGAACGCGGCGACACGGGTGCGTACCTGCGGGTGGTGACCGAGGGGTCGATCACCGCTGGCGACGCCGTCCACCGCATCCACGTGCCCGGGCACGGCGTCACCGTGCGCGATCTGTTCACCGGCCGCGACCCGGAACGGTTCGTGGCGCTGCTCGAACAGCAGGAGAACCTCGCTCCGACCGTCGCGGACAAGGCCCGCCGGCGGATCGCCGGACTGGAAGTGCAGGTCACGTATTGAGCATCGAACTGGTCGAGGTCGTCCGCTCCGGATTCCGTGAGTGCGTCCACCGTGGTTCCGCGGTGATCCTCAGCGCGGACGGCGAGATCGCGCTCGCCCTCGGCGAGGTGCACACACCGATCTATCCGCGATCGTCGAACAAGCCGTGGCAGGCCGTGACGATGCTGCGGAACGGCTTCGAACCGACCAGTTCGGAAGAGCTTGCGATCGCGACCGCATCCCACGAGGGCGAGTCGGACCAAGTCGAACTCGTCGAGCGGCTTCTCGCCCGGTACGGCCTCGACGAGGATCAGCTCCGCTGCCCCGCGGATCTGCCCTCCAACGAGCTCGCGCGGGCCGAACTGCTGGCCGCCGGGGAGCTCCCCCGCCCGGTGTACATGAACTGCTCGGGCAAGCACGCGGCGATGCTCGCGACGTGCCTGGCCAACGACTGGCCGCTGGACAGTTACCTGGAGCCGACGCATCCCCTGCAACTCGCGGTCGTCGAGACGCTCGGCTCGATCAGCGGCGACGTCGACGCCGAACTCGGCATCGACGGATGCGGGCTGCCGATCGTCCCGCTGTCGCTGACGCATCTGGCGCGGGCGTTCGCGCGGCTCGTCACCGCCGAGCCCGGCTCCCCCGAGCTCGCCGTCGCCGACGCCGTCCGCGAGCACCCGTATCTCGTCTCGGGTACCGGCAAGGACGACGCGCGCCTGATGCCGGTCGTTCCCGGGCTGATGACGAAGGCCGGCGCCGACGGGGTCTACGCGGGCGCGCTCCCCGACGGCTCGGCGTTCGCGCTGAAGATCGACGACGGTCACGAACGGGCCCGGTTGCCCCTCGCCGCAGCGCTTCTCCACCGGATGGGCGCCGAATGGACCGAGGACCTGGCCGCCCTCGCATCGCAGCCCGTGCTCGGCGGCGGCGTCCGGGTGGGGACGGTCCGGGCAATTCCGGGAGTCTTCTGAAGTCGAAATGCCCGCATCGGGGCAGCTCGCGACCTCGATGAGACTAAACAGACACCGGTTCGGGGTGTGGATGGAAGCGCGAGGGACTTTTCCACGCTAGAGTGTGGGGCAGGAACTTACACACTCAAACGGGGCCGCCAAATTCCCCAGGCCGCCCCGCGAAAGCGCGAGGGGGTCAGCCATGGGCCGCGGCCGGGCTAAGGCAAAGCAGACCAAGGTTGCACGCGAGCTGAAGTACAGCGTACCGACCACGGATTTTGACAGCCTGCAAAGAGAGCTCTCAGGTGGGTCGTCCAACTCGCATCGGGACGAGGTCTTCGCTGACCAGCGTGCCGACAGGGAGGGTCACTCCCGGGAGGACGACGACGACTGGCGGCGCTGAGATCTGAAGACACAGAAATGAGGGGGAGCCGGTACCGGCTCCCCCTCATTTCCACATCTTCAGCCGGTCGGGGCCACTAGCTCGCCCCGCTCCGACAGACGGCGTCCGACCCTAGAACCTCGGGTGGTCGCCGGCGAGAATCGCGCGCTCGGCGGACACGTCGTGCGACTTCTTGATGCTGCCCAGCGTCCAGCAGTCGATGTGCCGCGCCGTCAGGACGGCCAGCGCACGATCGACGTCCTCGGGCGCCACGATCGCGACCATGCCGACGCCCATGTTGAACGTCTGCTCCATCTCGGCCCGCTCCACGCGTCCGCGCTGCGCGATCATCGCGAAGATCGGAGCGGGGCTCCAGGTGCCGCGGTCGAGTTCGGCAACCAGACCCTTCGGCATGACCCGCGCGAGGTTGTTGGCCAGTCCACCACCGGTGACGTGGCAGAACGTGCGCACGTCGGTCTCGGCGGCGAGCGCCAGGCAGTCCTTGGCGTAGATCTTCGTGGGCTCGAGCATCTCCTCGCCCAGCGTGCGGCCGAACTCGTCGACGTGCGCCGTCAGGCTCATGTGATCGATCTCGAGCAGCACCTTGCGGGCCAGCGAGTAACCGTTGGAATGCAGTCCGGACGAACCCATCGCGATCACGACGTCGCCGGGGCGGACCCGGTCGGGGCCCAGCACCTGATCGGCCTCGACCACACCGACACCGGTCGCGGACAGGTCGTAGTCGCCGTCCGCCATCACACCGGGATGCTCGGCCGTCTCGCCACCGAGCAGCGCGCAACCGGCCTGGATGCAGCCTTCGGCGATGCCGCTGACGAGTTCCGCGACCCGCTCCGGGACGACGCGCCCGACGGCGATGTAGTCCTGCAGGAACAGCGGCTCGGCGCCGCAGACGACGAGGTCGTCGACGACCATCGCGACCAGGTCGAGGCCCACGGTGTCGTGCTTGTCGAGCGCCTGGGCGACGGCGAGCTTGGTGCCCACACCGTCCGTGGACGCCGCGAGCAGCGGCTCCTTGTAGTCACCCTTGAGCGAGAACAGTCCCGCGAATCCACCGAGACCACCGAGAACCTCGGGACGGCTGGCGCGCTTGGCCAAGGGAGCGAAGAGTTCCACCGCCCGATCGCCTGCGGCGATGTCCACTCCTGCGGCGGCGTAGGACGCGCCAGGGCGACTTGTCGGATCCTCGGTCATGTGGTTGTTACTCCAGCCTTTTGTTGCTCGTCAAAATCGTGTCGGTCGGGCAATCGAGTGCTGTGATTGCGTCCTTACGGTACCGGAGTACGTTCTCCGGCCGGCTCCCGATGTACCGGCCTACGGCCGACTGAGGGCGTTCGCGTTGTCGTTCTCCCGCGTCGCGGGACCGCCTGCCGCGCTCTCGAGCATTCCCTCGAGAACGTTCTTTCCGATCGACGTCTCCGTGGGGAGCGCGATGGGGTACGTGCCATCGAAGCAGGCCGCGCACAGTCGCGACGCCGGCTGCTCGGTGGCCGCGATCATGCCTTCGGTGGAGATGTAACCGAGGGTGTCGGCGCCGATGGAGCGGCGCACCCCTTCGAGCATCTCGTCGAAGCTGCCGGGCTCGCCGCTGCCACCCGCACCGTTGGCGATCAACTCGGCCGGGGAGGCGAAGTCGATGCCGTAGAAGCAGGGCCACTTGACCGGCGGCGACGCGATCCGGACGTGGATCTCCAGGGCGCCTGCCTCGCGGAGCATCCGGATGAGCGCGCGCTGGGTGTTGCCGCGGACGATCGAATCGTCCACCACCACGAGGCGCTTACCGCGGATGACTTCCTTCAGCGGGTTGAGTTTGAGGCGGATACCGAGCTGGCGGATCGTCTGCGAGGGCTGGATGAAGGTGCGGCCCACGTAGGCGTTCTTCATCAGACCCTGGCCGTACGGAATGCCCGACCCCTGCGCGTACCCGACCGCGGCGGGAGTGCCCGATTCGGGGACCGGGATGACGAGGTCGCCCTCGGCGGGGTGCTCGGTGGCGAGGCGACGACCGATCTCGACGCGGGTCGAGTGCACCGAACGTCCGCCGATGACACTGTCCGGACGAGCCAGGTACACGTACTCGAACACGCAGCCCTTGGGCTCGGGGTTCGCGAAGCGGGAGGAGCGGACGCCGTCGGCGTCGATGGCGAGGAGTTCGCCTGGCTCGATGTCGCGGACGAACGACGCGCCGACGATGTCGAGTGCGGCCGTCTCGCTGGCCACCACCCAGCCGCGGTCCAGTCGTCCGAGGCACAGGGGGCGGATGCCGTGCGGGTCACGCGCCGCGTAGAGCGTGTGCTCGTCCATGAACGTGAGGCAGAACGCGCCGCGCAGCGTCGGCAGCAGCGTCATGGCCGCCTGCTCGATGGTGCTGTCCGCGGCGGCGTGCGCGAGGAGGGCGCCGACGACGTCCGAGTCGGACGTGGCGCCGCCGGGGCGCTTGTCGTTGACGAGGCCCGCCGCACGGGCGCGCTGCGCCAGTTCCGCCGTGTTGACGAGGTTGCCGTTGTGGCCGAGGGCGATGCCGCTGCCCGCCGCGGTGGTGCGGAAGATCGGTTGCGCGTTCTCCCACGTGGTCGAGCCCGTGGTGGAGTAGCGACAGTGACCGACGGCGACGTGGCCCGGCATCGCTGCCAGAGTCTGCTCGTCGAACACCTGGCTGACCAACCCGAGGTCCTTGAAGACCAGCACCTGCGAACCGTCGGCGACGGCGATGCCCGCCGCTTCCTGACCACGGTGCTGCAGAGCATAAAGCCCGTAGTAGGTGAGTTTCGCCACATCCTCTCCCGGCGCCCAGACGCCGAAGACTCCGCATTCTTCGCGGGGCTCGTTCTCGTCCTCGTCGGACGGGTTCGAAGAGAGAAGATTAGGACTGTGGACCGACAGATCGGCTCTGGTCACCGGGGTGCTCCCTGGGGATGGGCGTGTGAGGGGCAAGGTCAGTCTACGTGCCCCGCGCCGCCGCTTCTCCCACGGTGCCCATCGAACCGGCCCGACTCCCGGACGACGGGACGAAAATAGATTGGTTTCGGTATCGATCAGCATCCTCGAACCACAGAGCGGGGGCTGTTCCGATGAACGTCCGCAGCACGGCTCCGACCGCCGCAGAACGTCTGCTGAGCGCCTTCGAAGGTGCGATGGGCATCCCCCTTCCCGTACACGTCTGCCGCAAGCTCGGACTCCAGTCGGGCATGCGACTGCTGGGCGTGGGCTGCGGGTGGGGTTCGATGGCGATCCACGCCGCCGAGAAGTACGACGTGTCCGTCGTCGGGATCACCCTCAGCCACGAACAGGCCGAATGGGCGCGGGCCCGCACCTGGTTGCTGTATCTCGCGGCCAGCGCCCTGGGGTTCGAGGAGAAGGGTCGCCTGACGATCCATCAGGTCCTCGCCGTGCGCCCGTCCGACACCGGATCGAGCGGCCGGCCGCGCACCCTGGCGCTGTGGCTGGGGTGACTACACGCGCAGCAGCGGCAGCCAGTGGGCGATCTCCCCGGCACGACTCCCCGACACCGACACCTCGCCGCCGGACGTCGCGCCGTCGAAATCCAGCAGTCCCGTCACCAGCAGCAGCCACGTCCGCGGATCGGTCTCCACGACGTTGGGCGGGGTGCCGCGGGTGTGCCGGGGACCCTCGATGCACTGGACCGCGACGAACGGGGGAACCCGCACCTCCACGCTCGACCCGGGTGCCACCTGCTCGAGCGTGCGTGCGCTGAGCCGGACCGCCGCGGCCAGCTGGGTGCGGGACGGCTTCTCCTCGGTGTCGCCGCGCAGCCACGGACCGACCTCGAGTACGGCGGCCCTCAGTTCGGCGGGATCTACGGCTCGACGCGACGGCATGGGCTCAATCTACTGTGCGGGCCCGCACGGCTTCGGCGGCCACCACCCCGCCGACGTTGACCGAAAGATGCAGTAGAGCAGGGGCTACGACGCTGCCGCTGCGCCGTCGCAACCACTCGAACAGCACTGCAGAGGAACCGGTGAGCAGCACGCTCGCGCCGATCGGGTCACCGGCGATCCGGGCCGCGCGCACGTGCCACAGCCCGAACGTCAGCGCGTGCAGGGCGTACGCCGTGGTGGGTGTCCAGCCCCGTCGCAGCATCGCGGACAGGACGCTGCGGAACAGCAGTTCCTCGTGCGCGACGGTCCCCACGGGGATCCGGAACCCCACCCAGCGGGCGACATCGGTGGCGCGGTCGCCGGTCGGCACCCGCCTGCGCGCGGCGGGCACGCTCAGCGCGATCGCGTATCCGGCGAGCGGGATCACCGACGCCACGGCGCCGTACCGCAGCCCGGACCGGAGCGCCGACGCGGACAGCCCGAGTTCGTCGACGCCGTACCCGGCGGCCCGGGCGACTCCCACCACCGACAGTCCGAGCGCGCCGCCCGCGACGGCCCGCCCGTACGGGCCGAGTCCCGAACCGGGCAGCACCACGTTGTTCCACAGCACGGCCGCCGCCCCACCGGCCACGGAGGCGAGCCTGGTCACTTCTCCGGACCCTCTGTCCCGGCGAGGGATTCGAGGGTGGACCTGACACGTTCGGTGTCGGCGGGCGTCCACCCCTCGGGCTGCGCGACGGTGATCCAGCCGTCGAGGACGAGGGTTCCGTAATTGTGGCCGTGCCCGTCGGGCACCCCGGCGGCGTTCGTGAGGTCGGCGGACACCTGCCAGAACGTCACGAACGGAAACCATTTCATCGACGGCGAGCGATCGTCGCCCGGCGGTTCCTTCAACCAGTCGGGCCGGGTGAACGCGAGGTCGGGCGACCACCACACGACGGGATCGGACGGATGCTGGACGTACAGGATGCGCGGCGACAACCACTCCCCCGGGTCTTCGACCATGTCGGCGGAGTCGTCGGCGAACCGCACCACCAGACCCGCCGAGTACTCGGGGTCGACCTCGGGAGTGCCCGGGTCGCGGCGCTGAACCAGCTGCCCCCACAGCCGGTTCGAGTTGGGCGGCCCGACCCACAGCACACCGTCGACGGTCTGCCGGATGTCGCTCAGCGTGTCGAAGGCGCCCTCCCCTGCCTGGGTGCCGAGACTTTCGCCGTAGACGAGCAGCTTGGGGCGGGTCGCCTCGGGTTCCTGCAACCACCGTTCGTGCACCCGGTCGATCAGCATCTTTCCCGCCTCGGCGGCCTTCTCCCGGTCGGCGAGGAACGAGATCCAGCTCGGCAGGAACGAGTACTGGCCGGCGACCAGCGCCGTGTCGCCGTTGTGGACCAACTCGATCGCCTGCGCCGCAGTCGGATTGACCCAGCCCGTACCGGTGGTGGGGATGACGACGAGGACCTTGCGCGCGAACGCGCCGGTCCGCTCGAGTTCGTCGATGACGATGTCCATGCGTTCGTCGGGGTCCTCGGCGGTCTCGAGTCCTGCGTAGACCCGGATCGGATCCTTGGCCGGGGTGCCGTTGGCCGCCGTCAGTTCGTCGGCGTCGAGGCCGCGGGACACGAAGTTCCGGCCCTCGTACCCGAGGGTGTCCCAGGGCGCCAGTGACTCCGGGCTGCCCGACTTCTCGGGATCGAGCGGCTGCTCGACGCCGTCGCGAGTGGTCGAATTCTGCAGGCTGAACGCCGCATTCGTGGCGGCGTAGACGCCGCGCATCAGAACGCCGTCGACGAGCAGGAAGAACAACACCGTCACGATGAGGATGCCGACGGTGGTGGCCGTCGGGATCGCGAGGTGCCACCGCCGGATGAGTCGCGCCGCGATCCACCGCACCAGTTCGCGCAACAGCCGCCACACGGAGATGATCGCGGCACCCACGAGCAGGCTCAGACCGCCCGTGCGGATGTAGCCGGTGGTGGTGGTGCCCTCCGCCCCCATCAGCGCGGCGAGCTCACGCTGCCACGCCGCGGAGTACGCGAGCATCACGAGACTCACCGACACGCACGTCACCGTCACGAGCACGCGCAGGCCGGTGGACCACGGTTCCGGCAGCGGCCACCACGACCGGTGCCGCAGGAAGTAGCGGCGGACCAGCCAGCCGATCGCCGTTCCCACCGTGTAGCCGATCGCGGCGTTGATGCCGCCGATCAGCCCCTGGAACAGCCAGTCGCGGGGCAGCAGCGACGGCGTCAGCGACCAGCAGAAGAACAGCGTCGCGAACGCGATGCCGGTGAAGTCGAGCCGAAGGAAACGCCAGGTCCGGTCGAGTCGGGGACCGTGGAGGAGTGCAGGATCAACCAGCCGCGAGAGTTCCCGCGGCCCCCTGTCAACCCTCTCCAATGCCCCCGATTCGACCATTCATCACCCGAACAATGCCGGCAGAGTTCCCTCGAACGTCGTGCGCAGCTCGGCCAGCGAGACCGAGAACTGGCCCTGGACCTCGACGGAATCGGACCCCTCGTCCACCACACCGATGCGCACCCACGGCAGATTACGGGCCGTGCACATACCGGTAAAGCGAGTTTCCTCGGTGCGCGGGACCGCGACGAGCACGCGGCCCGACGACTCGGAGAACAGGGTGACGAACGGATCGGCGTCGTCGGGAAGCAGGATGCGGCAGCCCGTCTCCCCGGCCAGCGCGGCCTCGACTACGGTCTGCGCGAGACCACCTTCGGACAGGTCGTGCGCCGCCGACACCAGTCCGTCGCGGGACGCCGCGAGGAGGATGTCGGCCAGCAACTGCTCCCGCTCGAGGTCGACCTTCGGCGGCACGCCGCCGAGGTGGCCGTGCTCGACCTGTGACCAGATGGACCCGTCGAACTCGTCGCGGGTGTCGCCGAGCAGGATCAGCGTCTCGCCCGGTTCCAGTCCGAGACCGGTGGGGATGCGACGGTGCACGTCGTCGATGACACCGAGCACGGCCACCACCGGGGTGGGCAGGATCGGGGTCGAGCCGGTCTGGTTGTAGAAGCTGACGTTGCCGCCGGTGACGGGGATGCCGAGCTTCGCGCAGCCGTCCGCCAGACCGCGGACGGCCTGCTGGAACTGCCACATGACGCCCGGATCCTCGGGGGACCCGAAGTTCAGGCAGTTGCTGACGGCCTTGGGGGTGGCGCCGGTGACGGCGACGTTGCGGAACGCCTCCGCGAGTGCCAACTGCGCACCGGTGTACGGGTCCAGCGCGGTGTAGCGGCCGGACGCGTCGGTGGCGAGCGCGATGCCGCGGCCCGTCTTCTCGTCGACGCGGATCACACCGGAGTCGGCGTTCTCGGCCAGGACGGTGTTGCCGCGCACGTAGCGGTCGTACTGCTCGGTGATCCACTTGCGGCTGCACAGCGCCGGGGACGCGAGCATCTTCAGCAGGGTCGCCTTCAGCTCGTCGGCCGACTCCGGGCGCGTCAGGCCGGCGGTGGTGTTGGCGACCAGGGCGTCCTGGCTCGCGGGACGCTGCACGGGGCGCTCGTACACCGGGCCCTCGTGGGCAACGGTGCGCGGCGGCACGTCGACGACGGTCTCGCCGTGCCAGGAGATGGTCAGGCGCTCGCCGTCGGTGACCTCACCGATGACGGTGGCCAGGACGTCCCACTTCTTGCAGACCTCCATGAACGCGTCGACGTTCTCGGGGGTGACGACCGCGCACATGCGTTCCTGCGACTCGCTGGAGAGCACCTCGGCGGCGGTCATGCCGGTGGCCCGCATCGGGACCTGCTCGAGGTTGATGTGCATGCCGCCGTCGCCGGCCGCGGCCAGCTCGGACGTCGCGCAGGACAGCCCGGCGCCGCCGAGGTCCTGGATACCGACCACCAGCTTCGCGGCGTACAGCTCGAGACAGCACTCGATGAGCACCTTCTCGGTGAACGGGTCACCCACCTGCACCGCCGGTAGCTTCTTCCGGCCGGTACCTGATTCGTCGCCGTCGAACGTCTCGGACGCCAGCACGGACACGCCGCCGATGCCGTCGAGGCCGGTCCGCGCACCGAACAGGATGATCTTGTTGCCGGCGCCGGACGCGAACGCCAGGTGCAGGTCCTCGACCCGCATCGTGCCGGCACAGAGGGCGTTGACCAGGGGGTTACCGGCGTACGACTCGTCGAAGACGGTCTCGCCGCCGATGTTGGGCAGACCCAGCGAGTTGCCGTAGCCGCCGACGCCGCGCACCACACCGTCGACGACGCGGCGGGTGTCGGGGGCGTCCGCCGCACCGAAACGCAGCTGGTCCATCACCGCGATGGGACGGGCGCCCATGGCCATGATGTCGCGGACGATGCCGCCGACGCCGGTGGCCGCGCCCTGGTAGGGCTCCACGTAGGAGGGGTGGTTGTGGCTCTCGACCTTGAACGTGACCGCCCAGCCGTCGCCGATGTCGACGACGCCGGCGTTCTCGCCGATGCCCGCGAGCATCGAGGACCGCATCTCGTCGGTCGTGGTCTCACCGAAGTACCTCAGGTGCACCTTGGACGACTTGTAGGAGCAGTGCTCACTCCACATCACCGAGTACATCGCGAGCTCGGCCTCGGTGGGGCGCCGGCCCAGGATCTCCTTGATGCGGGCGTACTCGTCGTCCTTGAGACCCAGCTCCTTGAAAGGCTGTGCGACGTCGGGGGTCGCGGTGGCGGCGGTGACGGTATCGACCGGGTGTGCTGACACTGGAGGTGGGGTCCCTTCCCTACGGGAGTCAAGAGAGGCAAGCCGGGAGTCACGGTCGGCGCAAGCCGGGTGGCGACGAGCCGTACGTCAGTCTATCCGGCGGCTCGTTCCGGCACCGACCTGGCGCTCCTCGCCCCTCCCCGTCACGCCGTCGGTGTGAGGAAGGCCGCAAGGGCGTCGGAATAGGCGCGCACGTCACGGGCACCCATCAGCTCCCGCGAGGAATGCATTCCGAGCTGCGCGGCGCCGACGTCGACGGTGCTCAGCCCCGTCCTGGACGCGGTGATCGGGCCGATGGTCGAACCGCACGGCAGATCGGCCCGGTGCACGTACCGCTGCAGCGGCACACCGGCCTGGTCGCAGGCGAGCGCGAACGCACCGGCCCCGGCCGCGTCGGTGGCGTAGCGCAGGTTCTGGTTGACCTTGAGCACCGGTCCCCCGTTGACGGCGATGTGGTGGGCGGGCTCGTGCCGGTCCGGGTAATTCGGGTGGGTCGCGTGCGCCATGTCCCCGGACGCGCAGATCGACCCGGCCATCGTCTGCAGGAATTCTTCGCGACCGCCGCCGCGGCCGAGGACGATGCGCTCGAGGACGGTGCTCAGGAGATCGGAGAACGCGCCCCGATCGGACATGCTCCCCACCTCCTCGTGGTCGAACAGCGCGAGCACCGGCACCTGATCCCCGGGATGTTCGGCCGCCGACAGCAACGCCTGGGTGCCCGCGTAGCAGGTGCCCTGGTTGTCGAGCCGCGGCGCGCTGACGAGGTCCTGTTCGGTTCCGACCAGGGCGCTGGGCGCGAGATCGTGGGTCATCAGTTCCCACCCGAGCACCGCGTCGGCGGGCACCTCCGCCCGCTCGGCGACGAAGTCGATGAACGACCGGCGTTCGGTACCCACGCCCCACACGCCGTTGAGGTGGCGCTGCGGATCGAGGTGCACGCCCTTGCGGTCCTCGGACAGGTGGATCGCCAGTTGCGGGACGCGCAGGATCGGTTCGTCGACGCGGACGAGCTTCTCCTGCACCGTGTTGCCGACCCGCACGCTCAGCCGCCCGGAGATGCCCAGGTCGCGGTCGAGCCACGAGTTGAGCCACGCGCCGCCGTACGGTTCGAGACCCACCAGCTGCCACCCCGCCGACGAGAGGTCGGGGTGCTGCTTGACGCGCAGGTTCGGGCTGTCGGTGTGCCCGCCGACGATGCGGAACGGCGCCGTCCGGCCCACCCCCTCGGTGCTCCATGCGATGAGGGATCCGCCGCGCACCAGGAAGTACCGGCCGGGCTCGCCGGGCCACGAGTCGGTCTCGTGCAACTCGGTGAAACCGTTGCCGGTCAGCAACATCGACACCGTCGCGCACACATGGAACGGCGACGGTGAGGCATCGACGAAGGTGCAGAGTCCCTGGGCGTCGGCCCACGTAGTGGAAGGCATGGGGTCAATCATGCAGGACCCGCTGTCACGGGTGGGGACCCGAGACACAGAACTGGTTGCCGTCCGGATCGGCGAGCGTGACCCATCGGAAACCGCCCATCTCGTGCCGCCCGACCTCCGTCGCGCCGTCGGCACTCAGCCTGCCGACCTCGCCGTCGAGGTCTTCGGAGGCAAGGTCGAGGTGGATGCGGTTCTTCCCCGGAGTGGGATCGTCGACCTTCTGGAACGCCAGCTTCTGCGCGGAATCAGGGAGGGCGACGACGTAGAACCAGCCGTCGTTCTCCTGCTCGACCGTGCCCGCCGTCTGCTTCGCCCACCAGTTCGCGAGCGGCCCCGGATCGGTGGTGTCGAACGTGATCATGCCGAGTGTGAGTGCCATGCCCGCACAGTAGCCGTGACCACCGACACGTTTCGCAGCTTCACAGGAACTCCTCGATGACCCGGACGGCAGCGTCCACGCCACCGGCAGAACGCAACTCGGCGGCGAGCTCCGCACTGCGGCGACGGACCGGCTCGGCGTCGACCCAGGTGAGCGCGTCCCGCAGTCCGGCTGCCGACACATCCGAACTGTCCACGCGCACCGCCACTCCCGCGGCGACGAGCGCGTCGGCATTCTCGAACTGGTCGGTGGCCTGCGGCGCGGCGATCATCGGGGTCCCCGTGAACATGCCCTCGCTGGACCCGCCCATGCCGGCGTGGGTGAGGAACGCGTCGGCCTGCCCCAGGATGTCGAACTGCGGCACCCAGCGGTAGACCTCCACGTTGCCGGGCACGGCGCCGAGTTCGTCGACGTCGACGTGCTGCCCGATCTGCAGGACGACGTGCCAGCCGTCGAGGTCGCCGAATGCCTCGATGCAGCGGCGGTAGAAGTCGGCGTGATCGGTGAACGCGGTGCCGAGCGAGACGAGCAGCACCTTGCCCGCGCCTGCCGGACGCTCCCACCGGCCATCGGCGGGCCGCCGGGTGGGCAGCGCAGGTCCGACGAACGTATAGACGTCCTCGTTCACGCGGTCGGCGTTGGGCTGCATCGATTTCGCGATCAGCACCACCGCCCGGGCCGGGCGCCCGTAGAACTCGTCCGGGTCGGTCTCGACACCGTTGTCCCGCAGCAGTTTCCCCTGCCGCTCGTACAGTGCGGCGCCGCGCGGGTCGGCACGCATGGTGTCCACGAACGATTTCATGTCGTCCTCGTAGCCCTCCCAGGCCACGTACGTCGGCGACAGTTGCACGATCGGCACGCCCCATCCCTCGGCGAGGACGCGGGCGGGACCCCCCGCAATGTCGTAGAGGAACAGGTCGGGGCGGTCGTCCTCGTACAGCCTCCGCAACTGCGGCAGCATCGACTCGTACTCGGCCTGAAACAGGGTGAGGTGATCGATGGTGTCGCCGTCCCAGGACTTCCCGGACTCGTCCGCCGCGCCTGCGGTGTTC
The DNA here is from genome assembly GCF_017068375.1 of Rhodococcus koreensis. Lineage (NCBI taxonomy): Bacteria > Bacillati > Actinomycetota > Actinomycetes > Mycobacteriales > Nocardiaceae > Rhodococcus > Rhodococcus koreensis. The sequence continues at coordinate 5,831,087 of NZ_CP070609.1, read as the reverse complement.
ACGCGCGGCAACGTCGAGGCGTACTCCTTGAATTCCGCTCCGGTGCTCTGGACGACGTCCTTCACGGCGGCGTCGTTGGCGTACGTCACGCGGTGCCCGCGCGCGACGAGTTCTCGGAGAATCTCCAGGCTGGGGTTGACGTGCCCGGGCGCCGGGATGCTGACCATGGCGATGTGTGAACGGGTCATCTTCATCCTTTCCGAGACGAAACGGTCCGTCTCGATACATGGTGGCATCCGGCCGCGGACGAGTCAAGACGATACGTCTCGTCTGGTCTAGGATCCGTTCATGCCGTCCGCCGACAATCCCCGCCGATCCGAACGGTCCCGCGCCGCGATCCTGCAGGCCACGCAGGAGCTGATCCGCGAACAGCCCTACGGGAAGATCAGCATCGAGGGCATTGCCGCACGCGCCAAGGTCGGGAAGCAGACCATCTACCGCTGGTGGCGGTCCAAGGGCGCACTCGTCGTGGACGCCCTGCACGAACAGAACGCGGCCGGCGCCCAGGAGGCCCTGGCCCTGCCCGACACCGGCGACCTCGCCGCCGACATGAGGCTGGTGCTGCGGGCCACGGTCGACGAGTTCACGTCCCCCGATTTCGAACCGCTGTTCCGGGCGCTGTCCATCGAATCGCTGCAGGACCCGGCCCTGAGGGAACAGATCGTCGAACGGATCTACCAGCCGCAGTTCGAGTTCGTCGCCACGCGGTTCCGCTCGGCGCAGGACGCCGGGCAGGTGCGACCCGACGTCGACCTCGCTCTCGCGTTCGAGTTGTTCATGGCGCCGATGTTCTACCGCTGGCAGTCCGGAGCCCATCCCCTCACCCACGAGCACGCGGACGCCGTCGTCGACCTGGCGATGCGCGCCCTCGCGCCCTAAGCGCGGGTTGCGTCCTCGACGAACCCGAAATCGCCGTGCGTGAGGTCCTCGACGTGGACCGCGCGCCCGGACGCGTCGGCGAGGGGAATCTTCCAGTTCGAATACTGGGTCTCGTCGGTGCCCGGCTGATTCTGGATGCGGTACTCCCCCACCAGGTCGGCCAGTGCGACACCCGACAGCAGCGACGGGCTCCGGGCGATCAGCCGGTACAGCGCCTTCACGGTGTCGGGTATCGACGCGTCGTCCGCCAGCAACCCGCGGTCGCGCGCTAATTGGAGCACGGCCTCACGCTGCTGGGCGTCGTGTTCCTTCTCGAGTTCGAGATCCCGTTCGAGGAGCCCGAGCCGCGACCGCAATTCGATGTGTTCGCCGGCGAGGTATCCGGCGGTCGGCGGAAGATCGTGCGTGGTCACGGATGTCAGGCACAGGGTCCGGTAATGCTCCGGCGGTGTCGGCCGCTCGCCGTCGTGCTCGAACCACAGGATCGAGGTCCCCAGGATGCCGCGCTCGGCGAGGTAGTCCTGCACCGCGGGCTCGAACACCCCGAGGTCCTCGCCGATCACCACGGCGCCCGCCCGCTCGGCCTCGAGCGCGAGGATCCCGATGAGCGCCTCGTGGTCGTAGGTGACGTACGTTCCGTCGGCAGGCGTCTGCGCGTCGGCGGGGATCCACCACAGCCGGAACAGTCCCAGGATGTGGTCGACCCGCAGCCCGCCCGCGTGCTTCAGGACGGTGCGCAGCATGTCGCGGTACGGGGCGTACCCCAGTTCCGCCAGCCGATCCGGCCGCCACGGCGGCTGATTCCACTGCTGGCCCTGCTGATTGAAGTCGTCGGGAGGAGCGCCGACGGTAATGCCCTCCGCCAGAGCCGTTCCCAGCGACCACGCGTCCGCACCCCCGCGCTGGACCCCGACAGCCAGGTCGTGCACGATCCCGATGTTCATGCCCGCCGCGCGCGCAGCGTCCTGTGCGGCGGAAAGCTGCTCGTCGCACACCCATTGCAGCCACGAGTAGAACTGGATTCGCGGCGTCAGCTTGCGCCGCTGTGCCTGCACCCAGTCGCTGTCGGGCGCACCGGCCTTCGTCGTCCATCGCGGGTCGTCGGGCGGCAGTTTCTCGGTGAGTGCGCACCAGGTCGCGAAGTCCCGCAGCCCGTCCCCCTCGACGCGGCAGAACTCCTCGAACGCGTGCTGCCTGCTCGGGCTGCGCTCGATCCGGAAGACCCGTTCGAGCACCCGGAGTTTCGCCCGGTACGACGGGTTGCGGTCGATCCGGTCGGACCGGTCGTTCGCCCGCTCGAATCGCGCTGCGGCGTCGCGCATCCGCGCATGGCGTCGCGTCGAGAGGTACGCCGTCTCCGGGATATTCTCGACGCGGATGTACAGCGGGTTGACGTAGCGGCGGGTGGTCGGCAGGTACGGCGACGCCTCGATCGGCGGTCGGGGCTGCGCGGCATGCAGTGGATTGACCAGAACGTAGTCGGCGCCGTGGACGGAACCGAAGATCGACGCGAGATCCGCAAGGTCGCCGAAATCCCCCACACCCCAGGACCGACGCGACCGGATCGAGTACAACTGCGTGAGCACACCCCAGCGCCTGCGGTCGCGCAGTGCGTCCGAAGTGGTCAACCGCGCCGGTGTCACCACGAGCGTGCACGACGAGGAGGTGCCCGAGGTGGACGCCTGGACCGTGTGCCACCCGCACGGAACGTCGGAGGGCACGGCGAACGTCGCGCGCCCCACGAGAACACCGTCGACCTCTCGCGGATCGACCCACACCTGGAGTTGGCGTGCCGGGACCGTCGCGCCCGACTCCGTGTCGATCGTGACGTCCACCGCCTCGCCGTGCGGAACGTGGACCACGAAACGGGTCTCGGATCCGTTCCTGCCGACGACGACGGGCGGCAGCATCCGACGCCACGGCGCCACGTCGCACTCGGACAGGGCGCGCCGCACCTCGTCCTCCGTTCCGGCGGTGACGTCGAGCGCTGCGAGGACGCTGCGGAGCGTGTCGTCGCCCACGTCGTGACGCCGCTGGTCCCAACCCTGATACGACGTCGCAACCCCGTGCCGGGCCGCGAGATCACGCAACTGCTCGGTGTACGTCACCCGTCGATCGTGCCAGTTCGCCTCGGGTTCCGCGCGTCTTCCGGATCGCCGCCACGGCCGTCGGACCCGCCGGCGTGATTGGCCCCGCGGCGAGTGGGGTAACTGTTCGGTAATCAGACGCACGGCGTCCACGGCGAGCGCCCGGTGGCACTCGGTTGGCGTACGCCGATGCGCCCGGCAACCGAGGAGTCTTCGATGCTGCTACGTCTTCCCGGAGTCTATCGCCCGCAACACGATACGCAGTTGCTGGCCGGTGTCCTGGCGGCGGAGCGACTCGGTCCCCACTCCCGGGTACTCGATCTGTGTGCCGGGACGGGCGCGCTGAGCATGGCCGCCGCGGCCGCCGGTGCGGGCCGGGTGACCGCGGTGGACGTGTCGAGGCGGGCGGCGATCAGCATTCGGCTCAATGCGCTCGCCCGCGGGCACCGGATCCGGGTGATCCACGGAGACCTCACCGAACACGTCCGCCAAGAGCGGTTCGAGCTCGTCGTTTCCAATCCGCCGTACGTCCCGGCATCCGTCGACACCGTGCCCGACCGCGGTCCGGCGCGCGCCTGGGATGCGGGAAAGAACGGTCGCGCACTGCTCGACCGGATCTGCTGCCAGGCCCCCGACCTTCTCGTCGACGGCGGGGTTCTGCTGCTGGCGCAGTCCGGCCTGAGCGGAGTCGAGAAGACACTGACGATGCTCGAGGAGCAGAATATGACGGTCGACGTCGCCGCGACGGCCGAGATCCCGTTCGGACCCGTCCTCGTCGAACGGCGGGAGATGCTCGAGCGGCGAGGGCTCATCGAGGTCGGTCAGACCCTCGAGGAAATCGTGGTGATCCGCGCCGTCAAATAGACATGGCCTGATGGCGCCGTGCGTGGCCGAGGCCCGCACGGCGCCGGTCGGATCAGGCGGAGATGACGCTGTCGAGCACGGAGTAGAACATGCCGAGCCCGTCGTCACTGGGGCCGGTGAGGGCCTCGGTGGCGTGCTCGGGGTGCGGCATGAGGCCCACCACGCGGCCGTTGGCCGAGGAGATGCCCGCGATGCCGCGCTGCGAACCGTTCGGGTTGTCGCCGGCGTAGCGGAACACCACGCGGCCCTCACCCTCGAGTTCGTCGAGAACGTTCTCCGACGCCTGGTAGCGGCCCTCGCCGGACTTGAGCGGGACGAGAATCTCGGCACCCGTCTCGTAGCGGGACGTCCACGCCGTCGACGTGGCCTCGACCTTCAGCCACTCGTCGCGGCAGATGAAGTGCAGGCCCTCGTTCCGGGTGAGCGCGCCGGGCAGGAGGCCCGCTTCACACAGCACCTGGAAACCGTTGCAGATACCGAGGACGGGCATACCGCCCTGCGCGGCCTGCACGACCTTGCCCATGACGGGCGCGAACCGGGCGATGGCGCCGCACCGCAGGTAGTCGCCGTACGAGAAGCCACCGGGGACGATGACGGCGTCGACACCCTTGAGGTCGGCGTCGCCGTGCCACAGGCTCACGGCCTCGCCGCCGGCGAGGGTCACCGCGCGGGCAGCGTCGACGTCGTCGAGGGTGCCGGGGAAAGTGATGACTCCGACGCGGGCGCTCATGCTTCGACGCGCCTCACGGTCCAGTCCTCGATCACCGTGTTGGCCAGCAGGGCCTCGGCGATCTTCTCGAGCTGAGCGTCGTCGACACTGCCGTCGACCTCAAGCTCGAACCGCTTGCCCTGACGGACATCGGAAACTCCAGCGAAGCCGAGCCGCGGCAGCGCTCCGACAATGGCCTGCCCCTGGGGGTCGAGAATCTCGGCCTTGGGCATGACTTCGACGACGACACGGGCCACGTGCTGCTCCTTGTTGTTGTGCGCGAGCCCAGAGTGGAACACCGGGCACCCGGAAGTTTACCGGGCTACCTGCCTGCGGTTCGCATCGGACGAAGGGACGAGCCATGCACGCAAGCGCATACTCGAATTCATGCGACTGACTCACTTCGGCCACAGCTGCGTCCTCGTCGAGTTGAACGGTTCCACCATCCTCTTCGATCCGGGCAACTTCTCGCACGGATTCGAGGGCATCACCGGACTGGACGCGATCCTCGTGACCCACCAGCACCCCGACCACGTCGACCAGCAGCGACTGCCCGCCCTCGTCGAGGCGAACCCCGGCGCGGCGCTGTACTCCGACCCGCAGACCGCCGCCCAGCTCGGCGGCGCGTGGACGGGAGTGCACGCCGGCGACGAGTTCGACATCGGCGACGTGCACGTCACCGGCACCGGCGGCAGGCACGCGGTGATCCACCCCGACATCCCCGTGATCGACAACACGGCGTTCCTTCTCGGCGACGCCGGCAACCCCGCCCGGTTGATGCACCCCGGCGACTCCCTGTTCGTCCCCGAGCAGAAGGTCGACGTGCTGGCGCTGCCCGCCGCGGCGCCGTGGCTGAAGATCTCCGAGGCCATCGACTACCTGCGGGCCGTCGCGCCGCGGGTCGCGGTGCCCATCCACCAGGCGATCATCGCGAACGAGGCCACCGGCATCTTCTACGGCCGCTACTCGGACATGGCGCCCGAGGGCACCGAGTTCCGCACGATGCCGAGCGAGTCGAGCGTCGAGGTGGCCTGACGCCCCCGTGGGTCAGGCGGCACCGATCTGCGAAATCCGCCGCTCCCAGCGGTACACGCCGGGCCGCGCGTCGTGGAAGAGCGCGAGGTCGACGGCGTCGAGCATCGCCTGCCGCGGTCCCGACGTGCCCAGCTGCTTGGCGGTGACGGCGAGGCGCACCACGCCCCCGCGTTTGGCGGTGCGTCCCGAGCCGAGGACGAGGGCCCGGCACCACCACGGTTCGGCCCGGAACCCCTCCCCGATCCCCAGCACCCGCGACCGCACCGACGTCCCGCGTTCGAGGTCGTGGATGGCGGTCATCCCGGCGAGCAGCCGGAACCCGGCGGACGGCAGTGCCGCGACGGCGCCCTGCGACGCCAGCCAGCGGGGCGGGGCGAACAGTCTGGTGCGCAGCCCGGTCTGTTCCATCACCCGGTCGGCCGCGAGCAGTCGCAGCCGCGCCTCGTGCTCGGGCAGCGCGGCGAACTCGGCCCGACGGCGCTTGGTGGCGGCCTGGTCGTATCCGTGCAGGACGACGGCGTCGCCGCGGGATCGGCGCGCGCGGAGCCAGTCCTGCGTCGCGGGGTCGTTGACCAGGCGGTACTTGTCTTTCAGACGCGGGGCGACGAGCAGCGACAGCGGCACGCCGCGCGCATCCATCTCCTCGGCGAACACGGCGGCGAAGTCGCGCGTCTCGTCCTTGATCCCCGACACCGACACGATCAGCTGTCTGGTCATGGGCCCCAGCGTGACAGGTGAACGTGAACACGAGGCAAAGCTCGTGCGCCTTTCTGGTAGTCGGAGCTACCAGAAAGGCGCACGGGCGGCGAAGCCGCCTACTTCGGCAGGACCGCCTCGATGGCCTCGACGACCTCGGGCGCCTCGGGCTCGGTGCGGGGACGGAACCGCTTGACGACGGTGCCGTCGGGTGCGACGAGGAACTTCTCGAAGTTCCACTGGATGTCGCCCGCGGCGCCCTCGGCGTCGGCGGCCTTGGTCAGTTCCTCGTACAGCGGGTGCCGGTTCTCACCGTTCACCTCGATCTTCTCGAGCAGCGGGAACGTGACGCCGTAGGTGGTGGAGCAGAAGGTCTCGATCTCTTCGGCGGTGCCGGGCTCTTGCCCCATGAACTGGTTGCACGGGACGCCGATCACGGTCAGGCCGCGGTCGGCGTAGTCGGTGGCGAGCTTCTCGAGGCCCTTGTACTGCGGGGTCAGTCCACACTTCGAGGCGACGTTCACCACGAGGACGGCGCGACCGTCGTATTCGCCGAGGGAGGTCGGGGTGCCGCCGAGTGTGTTGATACCGATGTTCTGAACAGGTGTCGTCATGCGCACCAACGTAGCCAACAAACCTCTGTGCGCCCAGGCTTCGAATCGCCCGGGCGCACAGAGGTTTACTTCGGAGTGGGTGTCAGCTCTTCACGAGTACCTTCGGCTCGTCGGCGGCAGGGGTCTCCGTGGCCTGCTCTTCGACGACCTCGCCGTGGCCATCGTCGACCATCGTCGACTCGTCGAAGGGGAGCTTGCCGTCGAGGACGGTGCGGACGCGGTCGTTGTCGATCGTGTTCGTCCAGGAACCGACGAGCAGGGTGGCGACGGCGTTGCCGGAGAAGTTTGTGACCGCGCGGGCCTCGGACATGAACCGGTCGATACCGACGATGAGGCCGACGCCGTCGAGCAGTTCGGGACGGTGGCTCTGCAGGCCGCCGGCGAGGGTGGCGAGCCCGGCGCCGCTGACTCCGGCAGCACCCTTGGACGCGATGATCATAAACACCAGCAGCGACAGCTGCTCGGGGAAGGACAGCGGCTGGCCCATTGCGTCGGCGATGAAGATCGACGCCATGGTCAGGTAGATCGCCGTGCCGTCGAGGTTGAACGAGTAGCCGGTGGGGACGACGACACCGACGGTGGTGCGCTCGACGCCGACGTGTTCCATCTTCGCGATCAGGCGGGGCAGGGCCGACTCGGAGGAGGACGTGGCGAAGATCAGCAGGTACTCCCGGGCCAGGTACCGGACCAGCTTGAAGATCGAGACGCCTGCGACGACGCGGAGCACGGATCCGAGGACACCGAACACGAAGATCAGGCAGGTGAGGTAGAAGCCGAGCATGAGCGTGGCGAGCTGGACGACGGCGCCGAGGCCGGTCTGGCCGACGACGTTCGCGATGGCACCGAACGCACCGATCGGGGCGAGCCACAGGATCATCGACAGGATCTTGAAGACGAGCTTCTGGACGGAGCCGACTGCACGCAGGATCGGCTCACCCTGCTTGCCCAGGGCCTGCAGTCCGAAGCCGACGAGCAGCGCGACGAACAGGGTCTGCAGGACGCTTCCCTCGGTCAGCGCGGACATCAGCGACGTGGGGATGATCGACTGGAGGAAGTCCATGGTGCCGCCGGCTCCGTGGGCCTTCTCGGCGAGCGCCGCACCCGTGCTTGCGGTGTCGGCGCTGATGTTCAGGCCGGTGCCCGGGTCGAGCAGGTTGCCGACCAGCAGACCGATGCCGAGCGCGACCGTGGACATGCCGATGAAGTAAGTGAGGGCGAGTCCGCCGACCTTGCCCACCTTGGCGGCGGCCTTCACCGATCCGATGCCGAGCACGATCGTGCAGAAGATGACCGGGCTGATCATCATCTTGATCAGATCGACGAACATCGTGCCGAGCACGCCGAGCGACTTGCCGACTCCCGGAGCCAGCCACCCGACGAGGATGCCCGCGACGACGGCGACGATGACCCCCATGTACAACCAGTGTGTCCGGTCGCGCTTCTTGGTCTTCCCTGTCGCAGTACTCATGGGATTGTCCTCCAATTCGAGTGGCAAGCTGATCGGTGAGGCCGGTGAGTGACCGCGATCACGTCTTGGAAGAATCTTCTAAGCGATCGCTTGGCTGGAGAAGTTTGTGTTCATTACGTTCAGGAGAAATGCATTGCCGCACCATCCGCCGAGACGGCCCATGAGCGTCGCGAGGCAGCTCTTCCTCCTGCAGCTCGTCGTGTTGGTGCTGGTCATCGGCGCCGGGACCGCGCTGGCCATCGTCGACCAGCGTCGCGACAGCGACGAGACCACCCGGCGCGCCGTCACGGCCGTCGCGACCACACTCGCGCTGTCGGACGGCACCGTCGAGGCATTGCGGTCCCCCGACCCGACGGCCGTTCTCCAGCCTCAGACCGAGCAGATCCGCGCCGCGACCGGCACCGATTTCATCGTCGTGATGACGCCCGCGGGCATCCGCTTCACCCACACCAACCCGGAGCTGATCGGCGGCGTGTTCTCCGGGAACATCGAGCGCGCGCTCCGCGGGGAGACGTTCACGGAGACGTACGCCGGTTCGCTGGGACCATCGATCCGGGCGGTGACACCGGTGTACGACGGCGACCGGATCGCGGGCCTGGTGTCCGTCGGCGTCACCCGGGCGAAGATCGGCGACCAGTTCGCCGCGAGCCTGCCGACCATCTTCGCGGTCGCCGCGATCGGTCTGGCGGTGTCGGCGGCAGGTTCGTTCCTGCTGAGCAGGCGCCTGCGCCGTCAGACGCTGGGGATGGCCCCGGACGAGCTGCGGCAGATGTACGAGCATCACGACGCCGTCCTGCACTCGATCGGTGAGGGCCTGGTGGTGCTCGGCCGCGACAGCGGTGACACCGCGAATGCCGAAGTGGTGAACGACGAAGCGCGCCGCCTCCTCGATCTCCCCGAGGGCCCCGTCCCGCTGGCCGCGCTGCCGGAGTCGCTGCGGCAGTCGCAGGACGACGATTCCCGGGACGAGGTGCACGTGACCCCCGACCGCGTGCTGCTCGTCAGCCGGGAACCCGTGACGTGGGAGGGGCAGCGTCTCGGGACCGTGCTGACACTGCGTGATCGCACGGAATTGCAAAGCATCATGGGCGAACTCGACTCCGTGCGCGGCTTCGCGGAATCGCTGCGGTCACAGGCGCACGAATCGGCAAACCGACTGCACACGATCATCACGATGGTCGAACTGGGCCGCTACGACGACGCGATCGCGTTCGCCACCGAGGATCTGCGGTTGTCGCAGGAACTGATCGACCGCTTGATGACGGCGGTGCACGAACCCGCCCTGGCCGCACTGCTGCTCGGCAAGGTTGGGGTGGCCGCCGAGCGGGGAGTCGACCTGACCGTCACCGAGGACACCGCTCTCGGGCCCGTGGCGCCGCTCAGTGCGCGTGAACTCGTGACGCTGGTGGGTAATCTCGTGGACAACGCGATCGACGCCGCCCGCGGCGCGATGGAATCCCCCGGAGAGGATGCGTGGGTGGAAGTGACCGTCCGTCAAGAGGATTCGACGATGGTGGTGCGGGTGGCCGACAGCGGACCCGGCATTCCCGCCGACGAACTCGACAAGGCGGTCACGCGCGGCTACTCCACCAAGTCGGGTCAGCGCGGGCTCGGACTGGCGTTGGTGGCCCAGGTGGTGGCCCGGCACGGCGGGACGATCCACACGGAGCCGTCACTCGGATCGATGGTCGTCGTCGAGATCCCGATCGGGGGGGCCGCCTCGTGATCCGCGTGATGATCGTCGAGGACGAACCACTCATCGCCGAGGCCCATCGGGCGTATGTGGAACGCATTCCGGGCTTTTCGGTGCACACCGTCGTTCACGACGGCAACGGCGCCATGCGGGCGGTCGCCGCGGCGAACGGCAGCGACGACCCCATCGACCTCGTCCTCCTCGACATCGGCCTGCCGGATGCCAGCGGCCTCGACGTCGCGGCGGCACTGAGCGGCGTGCGACCGAGTCCCGACGTGATCGCCGTGACCTCGGCCCGCGACCTGGAGATGGTCCGCACCGCCGTGGCGCGCGGAATCGCGTTGTATCTCCTGAAGCCGTTCACGTTCGCGGCGTTCCGCGACAAACTCGAGCGGTACCGGGAATTCCGCGACGCCCTGCCTGCCGGAAGCAACGCACTGAGTCAGCACGACATCGATCGGGCGATGTCCGCGCTACGCACCTCCGACGAGCGCGCTGCATCCCCGAAAGGCGTTGCACCACAGACGCTCGACCACGTTTCGGCGTGCGTCCGTGACGCTGCCGGACCGCTGACGGCGGCCGAGGTGGCGGCCAGCATCGGGGTCTCCCGGGTGACGGCCTGGCGGTATCTCGAACGTCTCGCCGACGACGGGGTGCTCACCCGGCACACCGAGTACGGCAGGGCCGGCCGTCCGCAGATCCGGTACGAGCTGCGCTGAAGTACGAACCGGGGTTGTGACCTAGATCACATCGGTGGACGATTGTAGAGGAGTCACCTCCGGCTCGCAGTAACTCAGTCAAGGACCTTCACAATGTCTAGCAGAATTGCCACCACACTCGCCGCAATCGCATTGACCCTGTCGCTCGGTACTCTGGCTGCTCCCGCAGCTGTCGCGGCGCCGGCCGCGCCGTCACCGACCCCGGCAGTCGGTTCGATCGCCGTCTGCCTTAACCTGCCACTGGGGTCGGCCAGCATCAGTTTCTGCATCTGAGCAGTGCGGGGGGCGAACTCGAACGCTACATCTGTGCATGTCTCGTAGCGTCCGTCGACGCCGTCGTGCCCTGGGCCCGCCAGACCGGTGCGAACCTGCGTTCGAATCGTCAGTCCCGCTGCTCGTCGCCGGGCCGGTGATCGACGGACGCGCCCGATCGGGGGCGAGTCCACGCGTGCCGCGTCCGCTGCTCGAAATCCTTCGCCATATCGAGCAATTGGTCCTCCGCGCGGTGTCGCCCGACCAGCTGGATCCCCAGTGGTGTCCCCGCTTCGCTGAAGCCCGCCGGTAGAGAGATGACCGGGTGGCCGGTCACGGTGACGTGGCACGCGGACTCCATCCAGCCGAGGTAATCCGGTTGCTGTACGCCACACACCGAGGCGGGATACTGCAGGTCGACGTCGAACGCCGGGAGGGGCGACACCGGGAGAAGCAGACCGTCGTACGTTTCCAGAAACTCTCGCATGCGATGGAAGAGTTCCGTCCTGAGCCGCGCAGCGCGACCGACGTCTCGACCGGAGAGTCGTCGCCCGGCAAGCATGTTCTCGTACAGGCTGGGCCGAACCCACTCCCGATTCGCGTCGAACAGATCACCCAGCGCAGCTTCGAACTGCCACGCACGCAGAGTCCTGAAGCACTCGCCCGCGCCGTCGAAGCTGATGCATGCTTCCTCGACGATCGCGCCTGCCTCCCGGCACGTGTGCGCAGCGCGTTCGACGACTCGGCGAACCTCCGGGTCCACCGGAATGGTTCCGCCAAGATCGACGGAAAATGCGATTCTTCGACCTCGAAGGCCGTCTGCGGCGACAGTTGCAAATCGGGATCCGGGCTCCTCCAGGCTGAGGGGAGACCGGCCATCCGGACCGGCCATCACCGACAGCAGCAGCGCAACGTCGTCGACGCAGCGTGCCATCGGCCCTTGAACGGACAGCCCGCACCAGCCGTCGGACGCAGGGTAGGTGGGCACCCGCCCGGCACTCGGGCGTAATCCGACGACATTGCAGTACCCAGCCGGGAGTCGAAGCGACCCGCCCATGTCGTTGCCGTCCGCGATGGGGTGCATGCCGGCGGCGAGAGCTGCGGCAGCACCTCCCGATGAACCGCCCGCGGTCACGGCGAGGTCGTAGGGATTGCGCGTCGCACCGAAAAGGTCGTTGAAGGTATGACCACCTGCGACGAACTCGGGAACATTGGTCTTGCCCAGCGTGACGACGCCCGCGGCCTTCATCCGTTCCACGACGAGATCGTCGAGTTCGGGCACGTAGTGCTCGTGGATCCGGGAACCGAAGGTTGTCCGGACTCCCATGGTGAGGTGGTTATCTTTGTGGGCGACGGGAATTCCGTGGAGCGGGCCGTCCCACCCGCCGGATGCAAACCGTTGATCGGCGGCTGCCGCCTGCTCCATCGCAGCTTCCGGAAGGTACGTCACGATGGCGTTGACGTCGGGGTTGACCTCATCGATGCGCTCGAGATGCGCCGACACGGTTTCTCGCGCCGAGAGCTCTCCTGCACGCATCAGCTGAGACAGCTCCGTCGCGCTGCGGTAGTACAGCGGCTCCGCCATGGACGACCTTCCTTCGTGAATGGACATGCATCGGGTGTTGTGAGTATCGGGACGATCGGCCGGACGGAGCCGCGAGTTCGTCCGCCCCGGAGTCAGCGGTAGCCGTACCGAAGCCGATCATCGTCTGCCACGACACTCTCGCCACTCGGCCTCGGAATCCGCAGATTCCGCATCAAGACGTACGCGTCCCGGGGCAGCTGCCCACCGGCGCCCTGCTGGTCCGGAAGTTCGAACCACAACTGCAGACTTCCCTGCTCCACGATCAACTGATACGCCCTGCTTCGATCCGGAGCAGGCGAATTCCGATCACTCCGATCGACGAAACCTGCGTTCCGCGCGGCATCGCGGGAGGGGAGGTACCGCGCGATCCGAGAACCTCGAGCCCATCCGGGCAGATCGTCGCGGTCCAGTTCGTCCGCGATCATCGCGGCGATCCTGCCCGTCGATGGTCGCACCGCTGGTGCGCCAACCGGTCGCAGCCGGTCCTCGAGATTGTCCGCCGTGACACGCAGAACCCACGCTGTCCCGATCCTGGTCGGAGTGTGCAATCGAAATCCTGGCCAATCCGAATGGGCGATCGACTGCAGCACCGTGCGGCCGTCGCATCCCAGCCGGGTCAGCGACCTTCGTGAATAGGCAATCCCGCGTGCCACCGGATCGCTCAGACCCAGCTCGCTGAGCAGGGAGAAGGCACGTCCCGGGGCCGCTCCGCCGTATCCGACCTCGACGTCGTCGATCGCGACGACGTCGCCATTGCTCATGTCCCACAACATGTGGGGCACGACCAGAGATCCCGCCGAATTGGTGGGGAACCTTCTCGGATCACAACCGGACGACCAGAAGACGTCGCTTGCAGCGAATCCCGCGACGATGCGAGTGACTCGCGCGTCGAGCTTCTCGACGTGGCGCAGAGCGTTGGCAGGCCTCGCCCAGATCATTCACCCCACCGGCTTCCCGCTGACGTCAGCCAATCGCCTGCTCCCAGATCCAGCAAGGCGTTGTGCGCGGCTACGAACGGCTCTATGGGGAGCCTGGTGATTCCCGCGCCGACCTGTCCGATCCCCGCATCTCGGTGAGCGAATCCGTTGTTGACCACCGGGGAAATTCCCGTACGCGCTACCGCTTCGACGTCGATTCCCATCGGTGTGCCACGGAAGCCCTCGCCGGGAATCAGGAACCGACTACTACCCCCTCGGGTGATCTGACGCATCTCGGACACATAGTCCTGGAGCACGCTGGGGCTTCCCCCGATATAGGAACTGATGGCGGGGGCCGCCGACAGAGCGAAGGCGCCGAGCCCGATCACCTCGGTCACGAGCGAATCACCCATCATCGGGCAGGCATCGTCGACGGTATAGCCCTCGAACAGCTTCGGATCTCCTACGGGCGCGGATGCCGTGATCCACGAGTCGAGGCCACTGACGCGAATCCCCATCCGCCGGCCGTTTCCCGCGATCGCTGTCACCAACCCCCGGGTTCCACAGCGGTGGGCGGCATCCGCGACGAGCTTCGCTGCCGCCATCGAGAAAGACAGGAAGGTGTGGGGATTGCCGGCGAGGAAATCGAGGATTGCCGCGGCGGTCCCCGAGTCCGGGGCGTGCTCGACCACGGCGGGCGCGAGCCTGATGGTCAGCGCCGCCGTCGACGCCACGTTCCGATTGTGGCATTCGTCGCCGCGCCGAAGGCCTTCCGACTGCAATGCGGTGATGTCGATACCGTCCACCGCCCGCAACGCGTCGTCGAGAACCGGCGTCATGACGGTACTCATCCACCGCAGCCGCTCGAGCACAGCGGCATCGTTGGCACCGAACCGGAGTGCTCGACCGAGCCCTTCGTTCAACGGCGCGAACGCGTTGTGCCCGTCGTCTCCCTCCACCACCACCACGGGAGTGCTGGGAGAAATGACGCCTGCCATCGCCCCGACAGCGGATGCCGAGTGACACGGCCGCAGATCGATCTTCCCCGCGTCGAACAATTCACCGGCGGCCGCGAGATCGGGAGCCTCACCCTCGAGCACCAGTGCCCCGAGAATCGCACCTCTCATCGGACCCACTACCTCGCCGGGCTCCACCTGCGGGCCGGCGTGCAGGTACGAGCGGCGATCCACCGTGTCGATGACATCTCCCGCCCGTCTGACACCGACCGCGGTCGCGGACGTGGTGTCCAGTACCGCCCAACCATCCCTTACAGTCATGACAACTCCATCGAAAGTCGGATAGGACGTGTCCGGCCGGCTGGAAGAAGCGGGCCACGGACGACATCTTCGGATTGTTGCGGGCAGCGGTACCGATCGGCCCGCTCGGCAATCCCAAAGATACCGAGGCACAGCCGCTTTAGCGAGATCGTGCTGGTCACGTCTTGCCGATGAGAGGTATCATTTCGACTGATGATCGACCGCCGGCGACGTCCGGAGAGGTGACGAGAGATGCGAATGAAACTGAACCGAATTGATCTGAACCTTCTCGTCGGCCTGGACGCCCTCCTGTCGGAGAGGAGCGTCTCTCGCGCTGCGAAGCAACTCTCGGTCGGGCAACCGGCGATGAGTGGCACATTGTCGCGATTGCGAAAACTCTTCAACGATCCCCTGCTCGTCCGCGACGGGTCGTCGATGACGCTGACACCGCTCGCGGAGTCCCTCACGTACCTGGTCCACGACATACTCGGATCGATCGAGACGCTGGTGACCGTGCGTGCACCGTTCGACGCGGCGAGTGACACCCGCACGTTCACCATCCACGCGAGTGACTATGTCACGCTCGTCCTACTCCGCTCGTTCGTCAGGGCGGCTGCCGGCGAAGCGCCGAACGTGCGGATCAATATCGCTCCGCCACAAACGAATTACTTCGATCCGCTGCTCGAGGCGCGGGCTGATCTCGTGATCATCCCACGCGAGATCGTGGGACACGTCGGAACCGCTTACGCCAGCGCCCCCCTCTTCATGGACCGGCACGTCTGTGTGGTCGCCGCGGACCATCCCGTTGTGGGCGAGACGATGTCGCGGGAGCAGTTCAGCGCGTTTCCGCACCTGTCCGCCACCGGCGGAATCCCGCCGTCCTTCGCCGAGACCCAGTTCGACGAAATCTCATTGCCCTTTCGCATCGAAGCGTCGACGACCAGTTACGTCGCCGCCCCATTCCTGCTGGAAGGAACGGAGATGGTGGCGGTGCTGTACGAGCGCCTGGCGCGAGCACTTCACCGCAGCGCCGGCATTCGACTGCTCGAGCCGCCGGTTTCGTTGGCCCCGATCACCGAGATGATGTACTGGCATCCGCGCCATTCCGACGATCCCGGTCACCGATGGCTTCGCCACGGCATTCGCCGGCTGGCCGAGCAACTGTGACGGTAATGCAGCGAATAACTTACCGGCCGCAAGGTTCCGGGTACTCACGACATTTGTCCGGGAAAGTATATCGCCGGCGTCCGGCCCCGAATATGCGGTCTCCGTGGACGCCGCCCATTCAATATTCCTTTTCCGGATGGATTCGATATCCTCCGGAGACACCGCGCTCAGTCCGGTCGGAATCCGACTTCCGACCGCCCACCGTCCCGACACGATCTCGCCCTCGAACCGGTCGACGACCTGGTCGACCCCTTACGGACTACCGGCTTCAATTCTTCGCCCCTTTCCTCGCGTACAGCGCCGCGCTTCATGGGGATAATTCACGAGGTCGAATAATCCCTGTCTGGTTGAACCGGAATCCATTTCGAAAACGGGCCGTGGTATATTTTGGGCGTGAGCAGCGCGCACGAGCCCGAGAAAAAGTCCGAGATTTCCACGATGCAGAGCATGGATCGTGGAATGCACATGCTCGAATTGCTCGCGGAACAGCCGATGCGCGCGAAAGAACTAGCCGAAGCCACCGGAGCGAAATGGGCAACTGCGCACCGCACACTGACCTACCTTCGTGACAAGGGCTTCGTCAGGCGCGACGACACAACCGGACTGCACTACGTCGGTCGCCGGATGTTCGCCATCGGCTCCGCCTACCTCGGCGATCATCCCCTTTTCACGACGAGCGAACCGTTGATGCGGACGGCCGCCGACCGGATCAACGGATTCGTTCAGATCGCCGAGCGTGACGGGCATTCGTCGGTGGCCATTGCCAGCGTCGAGCCCCGCATTCCCGTTCCCACCCTGTCCTATGCGAATACGTACCGCGCCTATCCCCTCCACACGGGAGCCCGCGGATTGGTGCTGCTCGCATACTGCCCCGACGAGTTCATCGACACCTATGTCCAGGAGCCGCTGCGTTCGTTCACCGAGTACACGATCACGGAACCCGCCGAGTTGCGGGCCAAGCTGAAGCAGATCGTGGCCGATGGCTACGCCACCAGCGACCGGGATGTCACCACTGCTACATGTGGGATTGCAGCGCCGATCCGGAACGCCGCAGGCGAGGTGACGGCATCGGTATCGATCGCCAATTACCGCGAACAGATGCCGCCGCGGGATCTCGTTCTTCACGAGGTCCTCGGACTCGCCCAATCGCTTTCCCAGCTGATGGGCTGGCGAAACCGGTAGGTCTTCTCCTCGGCGCCGAGGAGAAGGCCTACCGGCAGCCTCTAGCTCTTGACGGCAATCGCCTCGAACTCGATCAGCATCCGGGGATCCACGAGACCGGCTACGTACACGAACGTCGACGGCGGACGGTTCGGAATCCACTTGTCGCGGACAGTACGAATCTCCGGGAGGGACTCCGGGTCGGTCAGGTACCCGGTGATCTTGACGATGCGGTCCATCGAACTGCCCGCAGCCTGCAGGGCACGCTCGAGGTTCGCGAACGCCCGGTCCGCCTGTGCCCCAGCCGAGAGGTCCTCACCGATGTCACCGGACTCGTCGTGCGGCACCGCTCCCGAGGTGAACACCAGATTCCCGGCTTCCGCTGCCCAGTGCCAGGCGGCATCGGCCTGCAGGCCGGGAACGGTCACGTACTTCACATCTTCGCCGACAGTGGTCATTGGTCAGTCCTCGTCGACGATGGCGACGGCCCGGACGAATCCGGCTGTGCCGCCGGCGATCTTGATGGGCAGCGCGATGACCTTGAAACCGTGCGGGGGCAGCTGGTCGAGGTTGGCGAGCTTCTCGATGTGCGCGTATTCGATTTCGAGGCCGAGGAGGTGGCAGGGCCACAGGTACTTCGGGTCTTTGCCGTGCTTGTGGTAGTCGGCGGCCCATGCGGCGTACGGACGGTCGTAGCTCCAGGCGTCCGTTCCCACGACCGTCACGCCCTGTTCGAGGATCCATTTGAGCGCCTCACGGCTGGGTCCGCCACCACGGGTGGTGTACTCCGGCTTCCCCCAGTACTTGTCGTTTCCGGTCATCGTGAGGACGATGTCGCCCGGCTTGATGGTGTAGTTCATGTCCTTCAGCTTCTGCTGAATTTCCTCGAGGGAGACCTCCGCGCCGTCTTCGGCATCACTGATGTCGATGACGACTCCGTCACCCATGCATCGCTCGATGGGCCACTCTTCGATGGTCTTCGGCTTCGACCCGTCCGCCATCACCGGGCCGAAGTGCCACGGTGCGTCCATGTGCGTGCCGGTGTGCGAGTTCATGTCGATATGTTCGACCGCGAACGCGGCACCGGGCGTGGGCCAGTGATTCGGGTCGATGTCGTAGTTTTCCTGGTTCCATTCGGCGCCGAGCGAGTGCGGCTCGAAGATGACGCCTTTGCCCTCGAGGGTGGGGTCACCGTCGGTGACCATGGAGATGTCGATGATTCTGCTCATCTGCTTACTTCCTCATTTCTTTCGGTCGGTCGCACTCTGGATCTCACAGCGCGACAGGGGATGTGGTAGGTGCACAGTCAGCCGACTGTGAGTTTGCGGTCTTCGTCGACCGGCTCGGCGGCTCGCTTCCTGCCCAGCAGACCCACGAGGGCGGTGAGCACCGAGATCGCCGCGACAGCAATCCAACCGGCCGCGAAACCGTGATCGGGGACGATGTGCCCGAAGACCACGGGGACGATGAATCCGCCGACCGCCGCGAGGGTGAGCATCACGCCGACCGCGGTGCCGACCTGTTCGGGATCGATCTTCGACAGGTCCGCGGGCACACCCAGCCAGGCCGGGTAGCTGAAGACGAAAAGGAATCCGATCGCGAAGGAGATGAACCACAGCAGGGCATCGGGGGCGACGGGGATCGCGGCGATCAGTGCCCCCATCAGCAGGAGGGGAACGACGATGACGGATCGGTAGTTGCGGACCAGGTCCGCGACCTTGCCACCGACCAGGCTGCCGGGGATTCCCGCGAGGGCCAGGATCGCGCCGAGCATACCGCCCTGGCCGGGTGTGAAGCCGCGTTGCGCGACCGCGTACTCGCTGAACAGCTGCGATGCGGTGAAGTAGGCGCCGTACACGCCGAGCATGGCGATGCCGTAGATCCACAGCTGCTTGTCGACCAGTGCCCGGATCAGGCCGGCGCGGCTGATCCGGCCGCCGTGGAGTCCGCTGACGCCGCGCGGGGTGTGGAACCACACGGCCACCGCCGCCGCCAAGACGATATTGACGATGCCGCAGATCGCGAGCATGCCGCGCCATCCCGCGAGGTCGGTCACGTAGATGCACGCATACAGACCCAGCGCGACACCGGTACTGAATGCGGCACCGCACGCGATGCCCAGCGCGAGGTTGATCTCGTGATCACGAAACCACACACTGACCGCGGCGACGGCGACGGCGATGAAGATGGACGCGCCGACGCCGGCGATCACTCGGTACAGGGCGAGGTCGAGGAAGCCGACCGCGACGCCGGACAGCGCCGCACCGGCCCCTTGGAGCACCATCCCGAGGACGAGAGTGCGCTTCATCCCGAGTCGGGCCGCGATGATGCCGCCCGGGACGTGGGCGACCCCGTAGCCGAGCACGAACAGCGCGATCAGCATGGCGAGCTGCTCGAAGCTCACGCCGAGGTCCTCGCTGATGGGGGTGAAGGCCGACGCGATGTTGAACCAGTTCAACGTCAGGCTGACGTAGCCGAGGACGAGCAGAGCGAGCATTCGCCATCTGGCCTGGTAGACGTCGCCGTCTCTACCGTCAATAGTCGACAATGGGGTTCCTTCCATCGGGCACATTGCCTTCGAGGCAACCGCGGGTGAGATTGGGAGAGAGCGCAATACGATACGAAGCTCTCGCTTGGTGACAGTTCGGCAATTACGGCGACCCGAGAGTCAGATCCTGTGACCCAGGTCTCTGCCGGCATCCCGAATCTATCCGCCTCCACGACAATTGGGGAGATGGATGGGTTCAACGCGTCCCGATGGCCACTATCATTTTCAGTGATGGTCTAGGCCGAGCCGATTGCCTCGGACCACGACGCTCGGGCGGTGACGAGGTGCTGGTACTTGCTCAGGCCTCGAGGCGAGTTGAACGACACGACACCCGTCACCCGGTCGTCGCGGCCGTACAGTGCGACAAACCTCTCCTCCCCCGGCGCCCCGCTCATGAAGCGCACCTGATCCGTGGGGAGAGGGCAGCCCACCATCTGAGTGCGCTTGCGAAACTGGTCGGACCAGAAACTGGGGACAGCAGACAGCGTCGACCGTTTCGTTCCGGCGATGAGATTCTCCGCGACGACCGTCGCCTGCAGCGTGGCGTTGTTCCAGTGCTCGCTGCGCACCTGCGCACCGAAGTAGTCCGAGTACCAACGGGCGGCGTCACCGACAGCGTAGATGCCGGGCACGTTGGTGTGCCCGCCGTCGTCGCAGAGAACCCCGTTGTCGACCTCCACGCCTGAACCGTCGAGCCATTCGGTCACCGGAGCACCGCCGACCCCGACCACGACCAGATCGGCGGGGAGAATTCGTCCGTCGGTGAGCCTGACCCCGTTGACCCGCCCGTCTCCCATGAGTTCCTGGACGCCCACCCCGAGTTCGAGGTCGGTGCCGTGACTCGTGTGCAGATCCGCGAAGTGAGAGCCGACGATTGCCCCGAGGACGGTTCCCAAGGGGGTCGGTTGCGGATCGACCAGGGTCACCGACTGTCCGCGGGTGCGCACGCTCGCCGCCACCTCGGCACCGATGAACCCGGCACCGACGACGACAACGTCTCGGGCACTGTTCAACTCGGTTCTGAGTGCGAGGGCGTCCGGCAGCGTCCGGAGAACGTGGACACCCGCGAGGTGCCCCATGAAGGCGGGGCGCCGAGCCCGCGAGCCGGTGGCCACGACCAGCGCGTCGAATTCGAGAACCGTGCCGTCGTCGAGCGTGACAGTGTGCCGCGACGGGTCGAGCGACAGCGACGTCGCCCGGCGGCCCAGGCGAAGATCGAGGTCGAGTTCGTCGATCTCCTCCTCGGTCAGCAAGTAGAGATCGTCCGGATCACTCGAGCCGGTGAGCAACTTCTTCGAGAGTTCGGTGCGGTCGTAGGGTGATCGCACCTTCTCTTCGCCAATGAGGGTGATGCCGCCGGAGTTTCCCAGGCGCCGCAATTCCTGGATCACGTTCATGCCGGCGAGGGAACCGCCGACCACGACGATCCGCTCGAACCTACTCATCACGGGTTCCCAACGCCTTGGCGGGGCAGGATCGAATCGCCCTGTCGGTCTTCGTATGCAAGGACTCGGGCGGGCTTTCCTGCAGCAGGATCACCTTGTTCTCGTCTTCGTCCAGATCGAAGACCTCGGGGGCTTCGAGCATGCAGCTACCGTAACCACGGCACCTGCCGGCATCTGCGGTGACATGCATGACTACACCTCACTGTTGGTGTCGTCCGCGACTGCTCGCGGTTGAAAATTGTTTGGTGACAACATTGTTCGTTCTTTCTCGAGTGGTGCGCCCGGCACGGCACAGCGGCCGGTCAGCCGACGAGGTATCCGCCGTCGATCGGCAGGACGACACCGGTGATGTAGCCGGCTGCGGCGGAGGCGAGGAACGACACTCCGGCCGCGACCTCCTGTGCATCTCCGGGTCGGTTCATCGGGATGTTCCCCCCGACGGGTGAGGGGTCGTCGGGGACGGATCCCCCGGCTCGCCGCAGTGCTGCCGCGCTGGTGGTGAACAGGTCGGTGGGAATCCACCCAGGAGCGACGGCATTGACACGCACCCCGCGACCGGCGTACTCCGCAGCGATTTTCAGGGTCAGGCCGACGACCGCGTATTTCGAGGCGATGTAGGCGGACCCGCCGCCGCGGGGCACGAGCCCGGCCGACGAGGCGATGTTGACGATCGCGCCGCGGCCGCGTTCGACCATGAGCGTTCCGACCTCCCGCATCACATTCGCGGTACCCAGGACGTTGACGCGCAGGACCCGTTCCCAGGTGGCGGAGGTGAGCTCGTCGAAATCCAGGTTCTGGTCGAAGATGCCGGCGGCATTGACCAGGACGTCGATCTCTCCCAGGTCGGACGTGATCTCGCCGACCACCGTGCGGACACGCTCCTCGTCGGTGATATCCGCCGCGTAGGCGGTGCTGCGCCCGCCCGTCCCGGAGACGATCTCGGCCGTACGCTTGGCGCCCACGTCGTTGGCGTCGATCACCGCGACCGCGTATCCGTCGTCGGCCAGACGGGTGGCGACAGCGCGTCCGATTCCGCTGCCGCCACCGGTCACGACCGCCACTCGCTCGGCCCAATTCGCCACGGTGCTCACGCCCCCGCGGGCTTCTTGGTGCGCAGCAGGTCCACCGACGTCCCGATTCCGTTCTGCACGGCCCTGTCGTAGATCACCTTGGCCGCGACCAGGTCCTGCAAGGCGGTGCCGACCGACTTGAACACGGTGATCGCGTCTGCGTCGTGGGCGGGCACATTGCCGATGGCGAGGTCCGCGAGTGTCACGATCTTGCCGTCGAGGAGCCCCTTCTCGTCGGCCGCGAGCAGATCCCCGGACTCCATACGGGCCTGTTCGGGAGCGTCGCTGACCACGAGTGCGGCCCGGTCGACGACGTCGGTGTCGATCTCCCGCAACGAGGGCATGGTGGAACCGATCGACAGCACCGTGGTCCCGGGCGCGAGCCACTTGCCCTCGAGGGCGATACGTCCTGTTCCGGCACCGGTGTTGGTGGCGACCACGACGACCGGTGCGGCGGCGGCCTCGGCCGGATCGGATACCGGGACGACCTCCACGTCGAGGCGTGCGGCCATCCGCTCGACGAATGCATTCCGCCGCTGCGGGTTCGGGCTGAAGACCCGTACCCGTTTCACCTCGAGGGCGGCGAACACGCCCTCGAGGTTCGTCTCGGCCTCCAACCCGGATCCGATGACCCCGATCTCGACGGCGGTCCGCGGCGCGAGAAGACCGGCGGCCACGCCCGTGGTCGCGCCGGTCCGGGCAGCGGTGAGGTATGCCCCGTCCAGTTGAGCGAGCAACTCACCGGTCAGCTCGTCGAACAGGCCGATCAGGTACTGGACCCCACCTTCGGAGACCTGGTTGAAAACCTTGAATCCCATCAAGCCGGTGCCGGCCGATACGCCCGGCATCAGCCGGAAGAATCCGGGCGTCGACTCCAGGTTGATGCGATCCGGCAGTTGCGCACCGCCGCGGGCCTGCGTGCGGTAGCCCTCGCGGATGGCGCTGACGAGGTCGGACATCTGCGTGAGGCTTCGCACATGCTCGTCGGTCAGTAGCAGCATTGGTCGTTACTCTCTTCCGATTTCGGTGGTCGGGGGATCCTCGGGGCCGAACGGCTGGTCGAGGTAGGCGGAGATCGTTTCTTCGTTCTGCCAGCTCAGCCCTTCGAGCGCGAGGGCATCGAGGCGGATGTGGTGGTCGAGTCGGAGCGAGGTGATCTCGAGCCGTTGCCCGTTGCGGGTCAGGATCTTCCGCACCCGTACGGCGGTGAACTCGTTGACGACGGTGAACTCGGCATCGACGGTTCCGTCGCCACCGTGCGGGGCGAGCGAGTCGTCCGTCGGGCGCGTCCGGGGAGTTGACATCAGATCACCATTCGCAGGTGCGGCAGTCTGACGACGCTCTCGTCGAGATGGACCGTCCGTTCCACGAGACCCCAGCCGTCGCCGCGACGACGCAGGATGTCATGCCGTCCGGCCGCGGTCATCACCACCGGATCCGATTGGTGGACAACGGCCACCAGCACGTTCGACGTGACGGACACCTCGTCGGCGCGCCCGGTGTCGGCGACGGACAGAACCGAGACGAATCGCCGCACCCGTTGGAGTGGGACCTCCCCCCAGGAGAAGTCGATGTGGTCGGGTTCGAGGCGCCTCGCCCAGAGATTGGCCAGGGAGTCGCGGGATTCGTCGAGCAGGTACGCACCCGCCACGAAGGGTGACTGCGACGGGTCGTCGCGTGTCACGGTGACGGGGATCCGGTAGACGAACTCGGGTTCGAGCAGCGGAATCCACCGCGCGTAGTCGTGCGCGTCGAGCAACGCCGTCTCACGGCCGTAGAACCTGCTCACGTTGGCGAACGTCGCATCGTCCGCGGCGACATCGATCCGTTCCGCGCTCAGCATTGGTCGGCCTTCCCGGTCGTGCGTGTGCAGATGCTGTCGTCGTCGAGCAGTTCGGACCACCTGCGGAACATCTCCCGCTGGTTGACCTCCGAGTGATCGACGTCGTAGACGGCTCCGGGCCAGCCGACATCGTCGGCCGGTTTGATACCGACACCGCCGGCGTAGACGAAATCGGTGGACTGCGACACCCGGCCGCGGCTCATGTCGGCGACGCTCGTCCAGTTCTGGAAGTCGTCGGTGTCGAAGATCCCGGCGAGACCGACCATGCGGAGGTTCGCGCGCTGCGAGTGCGCGCGTTGCTCCTCGTCGTACCACCGCGGCACCAACGCGAACATGATCAGTTCGCAGTGCATCTCGTCGACCGGTTGCCACTGCCGGAGTTGGACGTACGACACGGCCGGGGTGTCGTCCCCGGAATAGAGGGCCGCGGCATCGATGAAGGACAAGTTGGGAAAGACATTTCCGTGTAGGACAGAGATTCTCGACATCAGGTCCGCCTGTCTCGGGTCGAGACCACTCGCGATGTCGGCCCAGCGCTCCTCCGGGTATCCGAGAAACACCGGTTCATCGGTTTCCAGGCCGTAGTGCTGGACCCGGAGGGTATGCCCGTTGCCGGCGACGATGCATCGCCCACGCATCGCATCCATCGAGACGTCGTCCAGCTGCGGAAAGGCCTCAGTGTTCAGATACGTGCCCAGGTCTATCGGACTCTTGTGCGTCGTTCCCAGGTGATAACCGTCGCCGGCGAAGTTCTCCGCGCCCAGCTTCCAGTTGGTTCGCACCAGGGCGCGCGCCGGCGGACCGACGACCTGCAGGTCACCGGCCTTGTCGAGCACGGCTTCGAGATACCAGGCCATGTCGCCGAGTTCGTCGAGCAGCGAAGGAGCCTCGGGGTCCCAGCTCGCAAAGATCAGCCCGTGGAAGACGTCGACGTTCGGCGGCCCGACGAGGTTGTACTTGCTCTTGTCGAAGTCCGCGTCGAAGACCTGCTTGCGCTCGGGCACTCCACGCAACGTGCCCTTGTTGGAGAAGGTCCAGCCGTGGTAGCTGCACCGAAAGTGCGATGAGTTGCCCATGTCGGCACGACACAGTTGGTTGCCTCGATGCGTGCACGAATTCAGGAGGATGCGGACGTCGCCGGTCTCGTCGCGGACGACGATGACGTCCTCGCCTCCCAGCTTCCTGGTGACGTAATCGCCCGGCGACGGAATTTCGCTCTCGTGGGCGGCGAACAGCCAGCACCGGCCGAAGACTCGTTCCATCTCGGAATCGAATTCGTCTCGGCCCCAGTAGGAACGGCGGCTCACGCGAGTGACGTCCGCGGTAACACGTGTCATCTGGATGACCCCTATCAGGAGTGGATTGATACACCAGGCCGTATGTCCAAATAATGGATACAGGGTCCGTCTGGTGGATGTGATGACGGTAACAACGTTTTGCCGCAGATGTCAAAGGGTCGACCGAGCTGCGCGGCCTCACCCCATCCACCTCACTCGCGGCCAGTCGAGAACGTCGACCGGAGAAATCGTTGACGGCGGACGACAGCCGGTGTTAGCGTCCACACATCCACATACCGGTCTGCATATCCATTATTTGGATATCGGTAAGAGGGTTGATCACCTACCTGCGCGCCGACATCACAGTCCGGCCGGGTACGGGCCGGCCGAAACCGCCCCTGCCTGCGCACCGCAAGAATCCGACGAACGGAGTTCCATTCATGAGCTATTCCCGGTCCGACGCCCGCTCCTGGGCCCAGGCGAACATGAAGGGCATCTGCGGATGCCTCCTGCCCACCTTCACCAGCGATCTGAAGGGAATCAACGAGCGCGCAATCCGGCACGACATCGCCCGAGAGAAGGAGCTGGGGATCTCGGGTGCACTACTCGTCGCCGAATGTGGAACCACTTTCGACGAGCTACTTCAGGTCACCGAAATCGCTGTCGACGAAGCCGCCGGCGGGCTCCAGACCGTGGTGCACGCTGTCCTGCCGACACTCGAAGACAACATCGCACTCGTGCGCGAGTCCGAGCGTCTGGGCGCGGACGTCGTCCTGGTCTCCTACCCGCTCACCTACTACCCGAAGTCCGAAGAGGAAGTCTTCGAGTACACCCGCGCGATCGCCGAGAGCACCAATCTGGGCATCATCGTGTTCGCGATGCACCTGTGGAACTTCCGCCGATTCCACCCGAGCCACTTCTCGCCGGACCTCATCGGCCGGATGATCAACGAGATTCCGAACGTCGTGGCCGTCAAGACGGAGGTCGGCGGTCCCGGCGTCGGCGGCATCGCGCAGATCTTCGAGCGCTACCGAAATGACGTGATCGTCATGGACCCGATCGAGTCGAACTCGCCCGCCTGGCACGCCGCGTACGGCATGCAGTGGATGGGCACGTCGAACTACGAGGCCTACGGCCCGTGGGTCGCCCGCTACTTCGACCTGATGCGCGACGGCAAGTTCGAGGACGCCATGGAGATCTACTGGAAACTCCACCCGATCCGGGAATCCGACGCGGTGGTGGTCGGGCAGGCACTCGCAGGGACCGCGATGGTGCCGCGGTACCTGTGGAAGTACCAGGGGTGGCTCAACGGATTCAACGGTGGTCCGCTGCGAGCCCCTCAGGCGCGCATCAACGACGGGCAGATGAAGCAGTTGCGGGCCGGGGCGGTCGCGGCCGGCCTCGACGTCACCACCTCGCTCGACGAGGAATTCCTGGTGGGCCGCAACCCGGCCTGATTCTCGTCGATCCATCCCACGACAGCCACCAGACTCTGGCCGGACCCAGAAAAGAAGGAAATTTCATGTCGCTCAACTCCGCCACCCTGCCCCGGGAGTTGGTCATCGGCGCACACCCGATCGAACGCACCCGGGAGTCGATCGACGTCCTGAATCCGTCCACCGGTGCGCTGATCGCCACGGTTCCCGACGGCACCGTCGAGGACGGACTGGACGCGGTCGGCGCCGCAGCGGCTGCGCTGCCCGCCTGGCGCGCCACCAGTCCGCGCGAACGCGCGGAAATACTCCGCCGGTGCTGGGAACTGATGACCGACCGCGCCGAGCGCATCGCCGAACTGATCTCCACCGAAAACGGGAAGACGCTCGCCGATTCGCGGGCCGAAACCGCATACGCGGCCGAATTCTTCCGGTGGTACTCGGAGGAAGCGGTCCGCGCGGTGGGACAACTCAGCACCTCTCCGAACGGTGCCAACCGCATATTGGTCGAGTACGAGCCGATCGGCGTCGCCGTGCTCGTCACCCCATGGAACTTTCCGGCCGCGATGGCGACACGCAAGATCGCGCCCGCCCTCGCTGCCGGTTGCACCGTAGTACTCAAACCCGCGACCGAGACTCCTCTCACCAGCCTGCTCATCGCCCAGATCTGCCGTGAGGCAGGCGTTCCGGACGGCGTGATCAATGTGGTGACCACCTCACGCGCGGGTCAGGTCGTCTCCGCCATGCTCCACGACTCACGCGTACGGGCGTTGTCGTTCACCGGCTCCACCGAAGTCGGGCGCACGCTGCTGCGCGAATCGTCGGATTCGATTCTCAAGACGGCCATGGAACTCGGGGGCAACGCGCCGTTCCTCATTCTCGAGGATGCCGACATCGACGAGGCCGTCACCGGCCTCATGATCGCCAAAATGCGGAACGGCGGCCAGGCGTGCACCGCGGCCAACCGCATCTACGTTCACAGGTCGATCATCAACGACGTGGCCGGGCTCCTCGGACAACGGATGGGCACACTGCGCGTCGGCGCCGGCACCAATGAGCGTTCGGAGTGCGGACCACTGATCAACGACAAGGCAGTCGACAAGGTGGAGCAGCTCGTCGACGCTGCCGTCGCCGACGGTGCGTCGGTGCTGACCGGCGGCCAGCGGCCGATCTCGAGGGGCTCCTTCTACTCTCCCACCGTCCTGGTGGGTGTCGACCCGCAATCTGCGATCGTGCGCGAGGAGATCTTCGGACCGGTCGCATCGTTGATCGCGTTCGACACCGACGACGAGGCTGTCGCCGCGGCCAACAGCACCGACCTCGGGCTCGCGGCCTATGTCTACAGCGGCAATCTGCAGCGCGCTCTGTCCGTGGCGAGCCGGTTGGAGGCCGGCATGGTCGCCGTCAATCGGGGTTTGGTGTCCGACCCCGCAGCACCGTTCGGCGGCGTCAAGCAGAGCGGACTCGGCCGCGAGGGCGCGCATGAGGGTCTGCTCGAGTTCATGGAAGCGAAGTACATCGCCACCAACTGGTGACGACGCCGCTCATTTCCCAGTTCAGCTCCAGGAGAAGACATGCCCTTTCCCTCAGTCCATCCCATCACCCACGTCCGCTCGGTCACCATCGCCGTCGAAGAACTCGCCACCGCAACCAACTTCTACCGCGACCTGTGGCAACTCGACCTCGTCACGAAAGATGACGGCAAGGCCTACTTCGGAACCGGATGCGCCGACAACTACGCCATCAAGCTCCGCGAAAACGATGTCGCCGGAATCGAACTGACCACGTTCGATGTGACCGACCGCGCCGGCGTCGACTTCCTCGCCAAGCGGGTCGCCGACAGCGGAGCCCGGATCATCCGCGAACCCGGTGATCGCAGCGACTTCGGCGGCGGCTACTCATGCATCTTCTTCGACTGCGACGGGCGCGCCATCGAACTCGCCGCCGAGATCGACCAGCGAATCTTCCGCGAAGTCGAAGCCGGAGAGTCCCGTCCGAAGTTCATCAGCCACGTCGTATTCAACACCGCCAACCTGCAGAAGACGATCAGATGGTACGGCGAGGTCCTCGGCTTCAAGATCTCGGACTGGCTCCAGGACTTCTTCTGCTTCATGCGCACCGGGCGCTGGCACCACATCATCGCCTTCGCCCAGTCGAAGAACACCAGCCTGAACCACGTCTCGTTCGAACTGTACGGAATCGACGAGTTCATGCGCGGCACCGGCCGCATGATGCGGGCCGGACACCAGCCCCTGTGGGGCCCCGGCCGCCACGGCGCCGGTGACAACACGTACTCGTATTTCCAGGAGCCGTCGAGTGGCTTCGTCATGGAGTACACGACTGCCCTTCAAGTCATCGACGAAGAGCACGGCTGGACTCCGAAGGTGTGGGGCACCAGCCTCGAGGAGCAGGATCAGTGGGGTACTGCCAACGTCTTCGACGAGGTGATCCTCGCAAAGATGGCGCCATCGGACGATCCCGTGCTGTGGACGCCGCCGCAACTGTAGTTCGCCCCGGCCCGCATCACGTGGCGGTGACGACAGCGTTCAGGAACCCGGGCGGAACAGCCGGCCATTCCGCCCGCCATCGGCCGGCTAGTTGCTCCTCCCGAAGTCCGGAGGCAACCGCGACAACCGACGGTCCGGCATCACACACGAGTCGAATGAGGTTCAACTCGGCGCATGTCGCAGCAAGTGGGGCGAGTTCTTCCATGGCTTCGGCCTTTCTGCCCGATGCAGACAAGCAGGCGGTCAGCAGAAGTCTCGCGTGCAACAACGCCCGCGGTCGATTCTGAGCCGCAACTGCGTGCACCAGGTCGTGAGCCCTGGTGCACGCAGAGCCGGCCTGACCCGGCGACCGTTCGGCGAGTAGTCGCCGGATGGCGCCGGACTCCCTCAGCTGCACCGTGATTGTTTCGATACCGGTGGCAGGCGCCTGATCCATCGCCCCCGGCGAAGGTGGCGCGCCCGTCTCCAGGCCTCGTCGTGGTTGTCGTACGCCGGATGGCAGGACGAGCCCGAACCGGATCCTCTCGTCGTCGATCCGCGCCGCCAATCGCGGCAGCGCCATTACCTGCGCAATCCTGTCGCCCTCGTTCAACAGTGTTGTCGCAGATTCCCTGTCACCCGCCAGGGCTTTGACCCGCGCCCCGGTCGCATAGATCGCGATCATGAAGTCGACCAAACCGATCTCCGAACCGAGCGCCCGGCTTTCATCGAGAAGCCGTTCGGCTTCCTCGAGGTTGTTCTGCTCGTACATCATGTCGCCGAGTAGGGCACTGGCCATGCGTGCAGCGTGGGAGTGGATCCCCATCGATTCACGCGCAACCTGCACAGCCTTTCGATAGGTTTCCTCGGCAGCCACGACATCCAACTGCTCATTGGCGGCCAAGCCCGCGTAGCAGTATCCGTACACCGCACTGAACGGGCCGCTGGATTGTTCGTGATACCTGGCGGCCCAATCCTGGATATTTCGAGCCGCATCGAATTCGAACCGGCACATCCCCGCGAAAGAGGCCAGATTCGCCGCCACCGATACGCACCACGGACTCATTGTGTCCGGCTCGGCCAGACAACCCGCCACGAGTTCGTCCACCCTGTCGACGCGATCGGCGGTGACGTCGAGGAGCGCACGGACGAGATCGGATTCCAGCTCCGGGTCGTCGTCAGGCATGGGAATCGATTTCTGTGCGCGTAAGTACTCGGCACGATTCAACGCCGACTCCGCATCCTCGGAGTGGTGCAGGGAAACGTTGGCCCAAGCGAGGGCAATCTGCAATCGCGGGCGTTCCAGGACCGCGGTCGGCGGAAGCTTCGCGACCAGGCCGAGGAGCGTGGCCAGCTGTCCGTGCGAGACCAGGGACATTCCATGGGTCTCCACGAGTTCGACCGCTTCGTCGACCTGGGCGGCGGCAAGGGCGTGATCGACCGCCTCGCTGAGCAATTCGTGGCCGGCGAACCAGCGGAAGGCGATCGTGTGAAGACCTTTCACCCGATCGGGTCGGTCCCGTTCGAGCCGGGCACGGAGAAACTCCGCGAAGACACTACTGAATCGGTACCAGTCCCCCTCGTCGTCGACCCGGTACAGGAACAGGTCCCTGCTCTCGACCTCCTCCAACATCGCGCGACCATCGTCGCTGTGGACGAGCGACGACGCGAGATCCCCGCACATTCGTTCGGGCAGACAGATCGACAGTAGGAAGTTCACGATCTTCGGCTCGAGCGAATCCAGGACATTCGCCACGAGATATTCCCCGAGCGCGCGGTGCCGCCCCGACAGCTTCTCGATGAATGTCGCTGGGTCGCCACGGCCGCGTAACGAGAGCGACACCAGTTGAAGCGCGGCCACCCATCCATCGGTCGATCCCACAATCGAGGCGACCTGTGCGTTCCCGAGCGCCAGCCCTCTCGACTCCACGAGAAACTCGGTCGACTCCCTGATATCGAATCTCAAGTCATGGAAGTCGATTTCGACCAATTCGTCGCGAACTCGGGCCCGACTCATCGGGAGCCCGGACTTGTTCCTGCTCGTCACGATGAGCTGCAGATGGTGGCAGCCGTTGTCGATCAGGTATTCCACTGCGGCAACGGAGGCGGTGTCCGTCACTCGATGCCAGTCATCGATCACGATTGCCAGACGCTCGCCCCCCTCGTGTATCTCGTCGATCAACGACGCGAGGACGAACCGTTCGACATCGTCACCGTGTTCTTCCAGCACTCGCACCAACTCTTCGGCGACGTTCGACCGGACCTGCCTGATCGCCTCGATCAGGTGGGCGAGGAACCAGTCCACGTTGTTGTCGTCGTGGTCGATCGCGAGCCACGCGACCGCGATTCCTTCCGCAATCAATTGGTTTCGCCATTGGGCGGCCAACGTGGTCTTGCCGAATCCTGCGGGACCGTGGATCACCGTCAGTCGTCGCCCCTGGCCCGCGCGAAGAATCCCGACCAACCGGCTGCGGTCGACCAACGGGTGGACGGCGGTCGGCGGCCGGTACTTGGTACGCGGCGTGGGCGGAGTCGACCGTGGCGGGCGCTCTGCTCTGCTCCCCTGCTCACCCGGCAGAGCCATGTCGTCGATGGTGAGCGAGTGCCTGCTCTGGACGAGGCGGAGCTCGTTGCCGAATTCGACAGCGGTTCCGGGGCGGTCGGCCGGATCCTGCTCCATCGCGTGCTCGATCGCAGCGCAGAGATCATCCGGAATGTCGTCGTATCGCAGGTCCGGGACCGGTTGGCGCACAATGCGAAGGAATTGGGCAACCACACTTTCGCCGGATCGGCGTTCGAATGCGGCGTGGCCGGTGAGGAGGCAGAACAGTGTCGCTCCGAGCGAGTAGACGTCCGATGCAGCGGTGGGCGCCTGCCCCTGGAGCAACTCGGGAGCAGTGAACGCAGGTGAGGCGGTGATGATGCTTTCGGACGTCTCGAACCCACCCTCGATCCGCGCGATCCCGAAATCGGTCAGCGCCGGCTCGTCGTAATCGGTGAGCAGGACATTGGACGGTTTGATGTCACGGTGGAGAATGCCGAACCGGTGGGCAACTTCGAGAGCACCTGCCAGTCTGACGGCGATGCTGACCGCTGCTCGCCAGTCGAGGGGCCCGTCGCCTCGAATCCGCGCATCGAGCGAACCTCTCGCGTGGTACGGCATCACGAGGTAGGGATGCCCGGACGTTGTGACCCCGCTGTGGAGGATGGCGACGATGTTCGGATGCCCGGACAACGCCCCCATGGCCCGCTGCTCGCGAAGGAAGCGCTCGCGGTTGTCGCGATCGACGTCCGACTGCAGGACCTTGATCGCGACGACGCGGTTCAGGTTGCGCTGGTCGAGCCGGTACACCGTGCCGAACCCGCCTCGCCCCACTACCCGGGCATTGTCGAACCCCTCGGCCTCCAGTTCGGCCGCGATATCCACGGCAGCATCCCGCTGAGTCGCTAGCGGATCGAACTCGACCATCGCCGGCCTCGACTTCCGGATCGGCTGATCACACCGTAGCGTCAGCATAGTGCCTGGTGAGCGGCGAAACTACTCGCACAGTCTCGACTCGGCACATCCCGGTGAGCGAGTACGGTTACTCGAAGATCCCGTGAGAGGAAAGCGACAGTTGTCATGTCCGCCGCACAACGCAAGTTGGGAAACGTGCCGTGTGAGCTGACCAGCTTCGTCGGTCGGCGCCGTGAAGCGGCGGAGACGAAACGGTTGCTGTCCGTGTCGAGACTGTTGACGCTGACCGGTATCGGCGGTGTAGGTAAGACTCGACTCGCGCTCCGGGTCGCCGACGACGCTCGCCGCGCGTTCGCCAACGGAGTGTGGCTTGTGGGGTTCGGTGAACTGCAGGCTCCGGAACTGGTCGAAGAAGCCGTTGCGAGCGCGCTCGGCGTGCGGGAACAGTCGGCATCGGGAACTTCGTCGATCCTGCAGAGGCATCTTCACGATCAGCAGTTACTGCTGGTGCTGGACAACTGCGAGCACCTGGTGGATGCGGTCGCGGCGCTGGCCGAGTCACTCCTGAAGACGTGCCCGAAGCTCCGGATCCTCGCGACCAGCCGCGAGCCACTCGGCATCGATGGCGAGGCCACCCTCCGGGTCCCGCCGCTGCCGTTTCCGGATTCGAGTCGACCGTCCCCTCCCGCGGGGCTCGCCCGTTACGACTCCGTTGCCCTCTTCGCTGAACGCGCCTCCAGGGCCTTACCCGGCTTCGCCATCACCGACGACAACGGCTCGACGATTGCCAGAATCTGTGAGCGTCTGGACGGACTGCCGCTGCCGATCGAGTTGGCGACAGCTCGGCTGCGGGCGATGACTGCGCAACAGATCCTCGACCGGCTCACCGACCGGTACACGTTGCTCACCTCAAGCACCCGAGGCGCTCCCTCTCGCCAGCAAACGCTACGTCTGTGCGTCGATTGGAGTTATGACCTGTGCACCCCGGACGAACGGGCACTGTGGGGTCGGCTGGCGGTCTTCGCCGGTGGGTTCGAGCTGGATTCGGCTGAAGGAATCTGCGCGGGCGATCTCGCCCCGGACGACGTGCTCGACGTGGTCGCGTCGCTGGTCGACAAATCGATCCTGATACGGGAAGAGGCCGGTGATGTCGTCCGCTTTCGATTACTCGACACACTTCGCGACTACGGCCTGGAAAGACTGCGCGAATCAGGTGAATACGACAGCGTGAGACGAAAGCACCGCGACTGGTTCGAGCGTCTGGCG
The DNA here is from genome assembly GCF_017068375.1 of Rhodococcus koreensis. Taxonomy (NCBI): domain Bacteria; kingdom Bacillati; phylum Actinomycetota; class Actinomycetes; order Mycobacteriales; family Nocardiaceae; genus Rhodococcus; species Rhodococcus koreensis. The sequence continues at coordinate 5,797,160 of NZ_CP070609.1, read as the reverse complement.
TCGGACGCTCGATCCGGATGGATCGGCCCGAGACAGCTGGAGTGGGTTGCCCGGCTGAATCGTGAACAACCGAATCTTCGTGAGGCACTCGAATTCTCCGTGCGGCAGCCCACCGAGAACGAGTCCGCCCTTCGTATCGCCAACGCCCTGTATCTGTTCTGGCGCTCGTTCGGTCTGCTGAACGAAGGTAGGCACTGGTTCGATCGTGCGCTGACTCCGGCGCCTACGGCAGACACCGCCGAGAGGATCACCGCCTTGCACGCCGCCGGTATGCTGGCCGGGGCTCAGGGGGATCTCGAGGTTGCTCGTGCGTTCGTGGAGGAGGGACGAGTCCTCGCCGACCGGTCCGGGGACACGTCGATGCGGGCGCTCGTCACGTCTGCCGAGGGATTCATATCCCTGTTCCGTGGTGACGACCTCGCGTACGCGCTCGCGTGCTTCGAGAGCGCTCGGGAAGTCTTCCACACGGAAGGCGATTCACTCCAAGAAATTTGGGCACTCCTCGGACTCGGCCTGGCGAGCGCGCACCTCGGAGACGTGACCCGAGCTGTCGATTACCAGCGGAAGATTCAGGAGATCACCGAAGCACACGGCGAGTCGGTGTACCGCGGGTGGTCGCTGTGGACCGCGGCGCTGGCAATGTGGCAACGCGGCGAGCACGAACGGGCCAACGATTTCCTGCAGGACGGATTGCGCCAGACACGTCGGGCGGACGACCGCATCAACTCCGCGTGGTGCATGCAGATCCTGGCCTGGATCGCCGCCGACGATCACTCACCGGAACGCGCCGCGACCCTCATGGGTGCCGCCGAAGCGCTGTGGCAGGGTGTGGGCAGCCCGGCAGAGGTCTTTCCGCAGCTCGCAGGCCACCAGGACGAGCGCGAACGTCGAACCCGCCGTGACCTGGGCGGAAAGGCATTCGACACCGCCTTCCGGCATGGATCGAGCCTCAGCTTCGGGGACGCCGTCGCGTTCGCCTTGAACGAGCGGCCACGACCGATCGCGCAGTCACACAGCGACAATCCTTCCCTGAGCCGACGCGAGCGGCAGGTCGCCGAACTCGTCGCAGAGGGACTCACCAACAAGGCGATCGCGACCACTCTGGTCATCTCGCAACGCACCGCGCAGGGCCACGTCGAGCACATACTCGTCAAGCTCGGGTTCAGCTCTCGCGCCCAGATCGCCGCCTGGGTGGTCGAGCAGGGTCAGAGCGACCAGATCTGATCAGACCTTGCCGATCGTGTCGAGCACCCAGGCGAATTCGAACGCTACTTCCTTCCACTTCTCGTAACGTCCGCTGACGCCGCCGTGCCCGGCGCTCATCTCCGTCTTGAGTAGCAGCGGCGAGTCGCCCGTCTTGGTGGCGCGCAGTTTGGCGACCCACTTCGCCGGTTCGACGTAGAGCACCCTGGTGTCGTTGATGCTGGTGATCGCGAGGATCGCCGGGTAGTCCTTGGCCTCGACGTTCTCGTACGGACTGTACGAGCGCATGTATTCGTAGACCTCGGCATTCTCCAGCGGGTTGCCCCACTCGTCCCATTCGATGACGGTCAGCGGCAGCGAGGGGTCGAGGATCGACGTCAGCGGGTCCACGAAGGGGACGTTGGCGAGGATGCCGGCGAACAGTTCGGGAGCCAGGTTGGCCACCGCACCCATCAGCAGGCCGCCCGCGCTGCCGCCGTCGGCGACCAACTGCGGTGGCGTGGTGCGTCCGGTGTCGATCAAATGCCGTGCGCTCGCGACGAAATCGGTGAAGGTGTTCTTCTTCGTGAGCGTCTTGCCGGTCTCGTACCAGTGCCTGCCCATCTCGCCGCCGCCGCGCACGTGCGCGACCACGAACACCACGCCGCGATCGAGCAGCGACAGCCGGGCGACCGAGAACGCGGGATCCATGCTGGCCTCGTACGAGCCGTACCCATAGAGGAGCGTGGGGGCGGGGTCGTCGGTGCCGTTCGTCTTCCGCCGGACGATCGAGAGCGGGATGCGCGTCCCGTCCTCGGCGACGGCCCAGTCGCGTTGCTGCTCGTAGTTGCCGGCGTCGAAATCGCCGAGCACGGGTTGCGACTTGCGCAGCGCGAGTTCACCCGTCGACAGCACGTAGTCGTAGACCTGACCGGGCGTGATGAACGACGTGAACGCCATCCGCAGTGTCGGCTGCCGCCATTCCGGGTTTGCCCCGAGCCCGACGCTGAAGAGTTCCTCGTCGAATGCGATTTCGGTGAACTCGCCGTAGCCGCCCTCGCCGAGCGGCCAGATGGCCAGCCGGGTCAACGCTTCCCTGCGGTACCCGAGCACCAGGTGATCGGCGAACGCGTCGACCTCCTCCAACCGCACGTCGGAGCGGTGCGGAATGAGGATGGTCAGCGACGTCGGGTCGGACACCGGCGCCTCGGCGAGCACGAAGTTCTCGGCCTTCTCACCGTCGACGACGTCGTTGTGCATGATCAGGAAGCGGTCTTCGCCGGCGACGACGGCGTGTTCGACGCCGTACTCGACGCCCTCGCGCCGCGGCAGCACCACCCGGAACTCGCCCTCCGGATTCTCCGATTCGAGCACCCAGCCTTCGCTGGTGATCTTCGACCCCACCCAGATCACGAGGTACTTCTCGCTCCGGGTGGACCCGACCGACACCCAGAACCGTTCGTCCGGCTCGTGGAACACGGTGACGTCCTGTGCGCGGTCGGTACCGAGCTTGTGCCGCCACACGGTGTCGGGGCGCCAGGAGTCGTCGACAGTGAGATAGAAGACGTGACTGTGGTCGATCGCCCAGGTGACGCCGGGCGCGGTGTCGGGGATCTCGTCGGGCAGCAGTTCCCCGGTCTCGAGGTTCTTGAAGCGCAGCGTGTAGCGCTCGTCGCCGACCACGTCGACCGAGTACGCGAGGAGCGTGCCGTCGTGGCTGAGGGAGAAGGCGCCGACGGAGAAGAAGTCGTGGCCCTCGGCCTCGGCGTTGCCGTCGAGCAGAACCTGCTCACCGGGCAGTTCGACGCCCGGGGCCAGTTCCGGCGGGGTCCAGTCGTCGGCGCCCGCGATCGGGGCCCGGCACTGGACGCCGTACTGCTTGCCCTCGATGGTGCGGGCGTAGTACCACCAGTCGCCCATCCGGGTGGGAACCGACATGTCGGTTTCCTGCGTGCGGGACTTGATCTCCTGGAAGATCTGGTCCCGCAACGGCGCGAGATGCGCGGTCTGCTGCTCGGTGTACGCGTTCTCGGACTCGAGGTACGCGACGACCTCGGCATCTTCCTTGGCCCGCAGCCACTCGTACTCGTCGACGAATGTGTGACCGTGGTGGACGCGTTCGGTGGCGACCTTCTTCGCGACCGGCGGGGTGAGTTTCGCGCCTTCGGAGGTCATGTCTCAGCCCACCCAGTCCGCGAACGACAGACCCGAGATCCGCTCGTACGCCTCGATGTACCGCTCACGGGTCGCCTCCACGATCTCCGCGGGCAGCGGCGGCGGCGGAGTGTCTGATGCCCGGTCCCAGCCCGATTCGGGTCCGGTGAGCCAGTTGCGGACGAACTGCTTGTCGAAGCTCGGCTGCACCTTCCCGGCCTCGTAGCCGTCGGCCGGCCAGTACCGGGACGAGTCGGGGGTGAGGACCTCGTCGGCGAGAATCAGGTTGCCCTTCGGGTCCAGTCCGAATTCGAGTTTGGTGTCGGCGAGGATGATGCCCCGGTCGGCGGCGAAGTTGGACGCCCGGCCGTAGACGTCGAGGGTGTCGTCGCGCAGCTTCACGGCCAGATCCTGGCCCACCTTGTCGACCACGGCCTCGAAGCTGATGTTCTCGTCGTGCTCGCCCAGCTCGGCCTTGCTGGCGGGCGTGAAGATCGGGTCGGGAAGCTGACTCGCCTCCACCAGCCCCTCGGGCAGTGCGACTCCGCACACCGCGCCGGTCTCGTTGTAGTCGATCAGCCCGGATCCGGTGAGGTACCCGCGGGCGACGCACTCGACGGGAACCATCTTCAGCTTCCGGACCACCAGCGCGCGGCCGAGGACCTCTTCGGGGATCCGGCTGTCGTCGGGTTCACCGGCCAGGTGGTTGTTGCCGCCGAGGACGCCGAAGAAGAAGACGCTCATCGCGGTGAGCACCCGCCCCTTGTCCGGGATCGGGGTGCTGAGGACGTGGTCGTAGGCGGAGATCCGGTCGCTCGCGACCAACAGGAGGTGCTCGTCGTCGATCGTGTAGAGGTCGCGGACCTTGCCACCGGCCAGATGGGCGTATGAATCGAGTGAGGGGCGCACGGTGATCCAGCCTATCGGTCGGGCACCGACCGCCGGCCGCTGACCTTCGAGCTGGGGAGACGCCCCGCGGTCGACTTCCCCGTCATCTCGTCGTCCTCGACGAGCACGTCGAACTTCAGGTGCAGTCGCAGCGGCTTGGTGATGGACTGCGTCCAGGTGAGCCGGTTCCCGTCGAGGACAGGATCGGTGAGCGGCACTTCTTCGGCGTCGCCGCGGGCGATCCCGCGGAGTTCGCCGTCCTCGGTGAAGAAGGTCAGCTCGACCCGTTGCTTCCCGATGGGGGGTGGCGATCACGACGTTCCAGGTGCCTTCGACAGACATGGCTGTGCTCCTCAGATGGTGGTGGGTTCGAGCCCGCGGGGCCGCCAGACGGTGCCGCGGCGTTCGTGGGCGAACATCTGCTCGACGGCGTGCGCGATGCGCGGTCCCAGCTCCCGCTCGAGCAGATACAGGCCGAGGTCGAGCCCGGAGGTGACGCCGGCCGCGGTGACGAGGTCGCCGTCGTCGACGACCCGGGCGTCGACGGCGACCACCCCGGTGGCGTCGAGCAGATCCATCCCCAGATGATGGGTGACGGCGTGGCGGCCCTCGATCAAGCCGGCCATCGCGAGCACCAGCGATCCGCCGCAGACGGTGGCGACGATCAGTTCCGGGTCGGTGCAGGCCTCCCGCAGCACGTCGGGGAGCCGTGTCTCGAGGGTCCGCCCGAGAATTTTCGGGATGGTGTCGTCGCCCTCGTTACGCTCCTCCACGCGCCCCGACGCGCCCGGCACGAGGATCACATCGGCCCGGGACGTGTCGAGCACCTCGGTGGCGCGCAGGCTCAGCGACCCCGTTCCGCTGGGAACGTCGCGTGCACCCTCGACCGACGCCAATGCGACGGTCACCGCGCCTGCGGCGAACAGCCCACCCGCGTGGAGCACCTCGAAGGGAGCGATGACGTCGAGCGGGTCGAAGCCGTCGAACAGCGCGATCTGGACATGCATCGGTGGACCTTTCATGGCGTGCCCCCTGCCGAATGCCGGGGCCGTGATGACGCTAGCCACCCGGCCGATCCCGGAGAACTGGCATTTCTGCCACGATGCAACGGATTTTCGCCAGCCGATATCTCGCGATTACGACGGGCCGGGTCCTGAATTTCCCACGCTTTACATGCGGTTGGCGAGAACTCGTCGACTGCGTAGGTTGTAGCCATGCACACCGTGGCGGTTCTGGCGCTCGACGGGGTGATCGCGTTCGACCTCGCCACCCCGGTCGAGGTGTTCGGCCGCACCCGGTTGCCGGACGGACGCGCCGCCTACCGGGTGAAGGTGTGCGCACCGGACGGGGATGTGGACGCCGGCGCGTTCACGCTCCGCGCACCCTGGGATCTGCGCGCCCTGGACACGGCAGACACGATCATCCTGCCGGGACTGGCCGACCCCACCGCCCCACTCCCATCCGGCGTGCTCGAGGCGCTGCGCCGGGCCGCCGGCAGCGGCACCCGGATCGCGTCGATCTGCGTGGGAGCGTTCACCCTGGCGGCGACCGGACTGCTCGACGGCCGCCGGGCGACGACGCACTGGGCGGCGGCCGACCTCCTCGCCGCGCGCCACCCCCTCGTCGACGTGGACCCGGCCGTGCTCTACGTCGACAACGGCCAGTTCCTGACGTCGGCCGGTGCGGCGGCGGGCCTCGACCTGTGCCTGCACATGATCCGCTCCGATCACGGATCCGCCGTCGCCGCCGACGCCGCCCGGCTGTCGGTGATGCCGCTGGAACGCGAAGGCGGGCAGGCGCAGTTCATCGTCCACGACCGTCCCCCGTCCGCGGAACTGTCCAGCCTGGATCCGCTGCTCCGGTGGATGCACGAGAACAGCCGCGAAGACCTGACGCTCGACGAACTTGCCCGGCGGGCCGGGATGAGCGCCCGCACCCTGAACCGGAGGTTCCGCGAGCAGACCGGCACCACACCGTTGCAGTGGCTCCACCGCATCCGGATCCATCAGGCGCAGTATCTGCTCGAGACCACCTCGCACTCCGTCGACCGCATCGCCGTGCAGGTGGGGTTCGGTTCGCCGACCGCGTTCCGCGAGCGGTTCAAGCGCGTCGTCGGGACGAGCCCCCACTCCTACCGCGCGGCGTTCCGCGGATCCTCCGCCACCGCGTAGCCGCCCCGCGGGCACGGCCGTGGAACACATCGCCGCCCGGTGTCGTTACCGTTGTTCAGGAACTCTTGTGAGCGCGGTAACGGGAAAGGTGGCTAATGGCGACGGACACGGCCCGGGTGGACGTCGGATTCCGTTCGGAACGCGGACCGATTCTCGTGTCGCTGATGCTCACGACGTCACTGGTCGCGCTCGACGCGACCATCATCTCGACCGCGGTGTTCACCATCGTCGGGGATCTCGGCGGGTTCACGCAGTTCCCGTGGCTGTTCTCGATCTACCTGCTCACCCAGGCCGTGTCGGTGCCGATCTACGGCAAACTGGCGGACATCTTCGGCCGGAAACCGGTGATGCTCCTCGGCATCGCCCTGTTCGGCGTCGGCTCGGTGCTGTGCGGGATTGCGTGGAGCATGCCCGCGCTCATCGCGTTCCGCGCGGTGCAGGGACTCGGCGCCGGAGCGGTTCAGCCGATGAGCATGACCATCGCCGGAGACATCTACACCCTCGCCGAACGCGCCAAGGCCCAGGGCTACCTGGCCAGCGTGTGGGGCATGTCGGCGGTGGTCGGCCCGACCCTCGGCGGCCTGTTCTCCGAGTACCTGTCGTGGCGGTGGATCTTCTTCGTCAACATTCCCCTGTGTCTGCTCGCGGCCGTGATGCTGATCCGCAACTTCGACGAGAAGCGGGTGCGCACCCAGCGGTCCGTCGACTACGCAGGCGCCGGCATCCTGGCCATCGGGGCGACGCTGCTCATCCTGGGACTCCTGGAAGGCGGCCAGGCCTGGGCGTGGAGTTCACCGGTCAGCCTCGGAATCTTCGCCGCGGGATTCGTGTTCCTCATCGCGTTCGTCCTCGTGGAACGACGCGCCGCCGAACCGGTCCTGCCGCTGTGGGTGTTCACCCGCAGGGTTCTCGCAGCCAGCAATCTCGTCTCCCTGCTGGTCGGGGCCATCGTCCTCGGCCTGACCACCTACGTCCCCACGTTCACCCAGGGTGTGCTCGGGACGGGCGCACTCGTGGCCGGGTTCGCGCTGGCCACGCTGACCATCGGCTGGCCGATCGCCGCATCGCAGTCCGGTCGGGTGTACCTGCGCTTCGGCTTCCGAGTCACGGCCACCGCGGGCAGCCTGCTGGTCGTCGCGGGCACCGCACTTACCCTGGCCCTGTCCATCGAGTCGGCGGTGTGGCAGGTGGCGATCTGCTGCTTCGTCATCGGCGGCGGCATGGGTCTCGTCGCGAGCCCCACTCTCATCGCCGCGCAGTCGAGCGTCGACTGGTCGGAGCGCGGCGTCGTCACGTCGACCAACATGTTCGCCCGGTCTATCGGCAGCGCCGTGGGGGTCGCCCTGTTCGGCGCCCTCGTCAATGCGCGGCTGGGCGGCGACGACCACCCGGCGCCGGTCGATCTGGCCGGCGCCCTGCACCTGGTGTTCCTGGCCGCTCTCGGCGCGGCCGTCGTGCTCGTCGTCGCCGCGGCGGCGATGCCGAAATCCGCCGCCGCACCGGAGGTCGAGCCGAGCGCAGCGACGTCCAACCGTCAGCACTGAAGGAGACACCGTGCCCGACCCGTGCGTCGACGTGCTCGTCGCGTCGTATCTCGAGCAGGACCTGGTCGACAGGATCGCAGGCAGCGACCCGCGGATCCGGGTGTCGTACGCCCCCGAACTGCTCCCCCGGCCCCGGTGGCACAGCGATCACGTCGGGGTGCCGCGCGAACTGACGGCCGGCGAGCACGACCGGTGGACGTCGATGCTGCGGACCGCCGACATCATGTTCGATTTCGACTGGCGCCACCCCGAACGCACGCTCGAACAGTCGCCGAATCTGCACTGGATTCAGGCGACGTCCGCGGGCGCCGGACAGCTCATCGAGAAATTCGGGCTGTCGCACGCCCCACTGACGGTGACGACCGCCGCGGGCGTCCACGCCGATCCCCTGGCGGAGTTCGCGCTCGCCGGCATTCTGCATTTCGCGCGCGGACTCCCCCGGCTCATCGCCGACCGGCGCGACCGGACGTGGCGCAAACAGGCGACGACAGAACTCGCGGGACGTCACGCGCTGATCGTGGGCGCAGGCAAGATCGGCTCGCGCACAGCGGAACTGCTCCGCTGCTTCGCCGTCACCGCCACCGGCGTCGCCCGCACGCCGCGACCCGCCGGCGGACCCTTCGACGTCATGACCACCACCGACCGGATCGCCGAGCATCTGCCCACCGCAGACATTCTCGTGATCTCCTGTGCCCTCACCGAGCACACGCGCGGCCTGATCGGACAGCTGGAACTCGCCGCCCTCCCCGAGGGCGCACTGGTCGTCAACCTCGGCCGGGGGCCGATCATCGACGAAGACGCCCTCGCGGAAGCACTGTCGGCAGGGCGCCTCGGCGGGGCGGTCCTGGACGTCACGTCCACCGAACCGCTGCGGGAGGACTCGCCGCTGTGGACGGCCGACAACGTCATCCTCAGCCCGCACAGCGCATCCAACGTGCCGTCGGAGAACGGGAAGATCGCCGATCTGTTCGTCGAGAATCTCGGACGCTACCTGTCGGGTGACGCCGCCCTGATCAACGAGTTCGACTTCGACGCGGGTTACTGACGTCCGCCGCCGACCGGTTCTTCGTCAGGCAGAATTCGAGCCCCCGAATGCCAGTCGGCGGAGCCGGACCCAGTCCACCGGCCGGGCCGGCGGGCGGACACCGGGACGGTTGCGTGGAACCCGTACCCGCAGCGCCCCGGGCGTGACGGTGCACCGTACGGGCGTCGGGATCACGAGGGCTTCGCCGTCGATCCCGGCGGGAATCGAGGGCGCGTCTGCGGTGATGACGACCTCGCGACCGGAATGCTGGATCAGCCCCTCCTGGCGCGCACGACGAAGCAGAGCCACGGCCTGCCGGGTGCTGCTCACCGAGATCGTCACCACGCCGAGGGTGCCGCGGTCGAGTCGCGGGCGGCGTCCGAGACCGGCCAGATCGTAGATCTCGTACGGCCCGTTGCTCACCAGAACGGCCTGGGGTCCCTCGACCTTCCTGTCCCCTAACCGGGCGAGGAGGCGTGCCCCGCGCTGCCCCTCGATCAGATCGGGAAGCATCCGCAGGGTCGTGCCGGTCTTGTCGTCCCGATAGGCGGGGCTCTGTACCACCTCGGCGTAGGCGCCGAACGAGGCATTGTTGACGAAGGTTCGTTCGCCGACCTTGCCGAGGTCGATGCGCAGTTCGATCCCGTCCGTCAGCGCGTCGAGGCAGCGGGACGGATCCTCACGGTCCAATCCGAGATCCAACGCGAAGTGGTTGCGGGTGCCCGCGCTGATCACCAGGAACGGGAGGTCGTGCTCGGCGGCGATGCCGGCGACCAGCGCCTGTGTGCCGTCGCCGCCGGCCACGCCGAGCAGGTCGGCGCCGCGTGCCACCGCGTCCCTGGCCAGTGCTTCGACGTCCACCGTCCCCGGTCCTTCGAGCAGGGCCACCTCGGCGCCGAGTGCCTCGGCTCGTTTCTTCAGATCGAACTTCCCGACCTTCCCGCCACCCGAGTGCGGATTCATCACCAGGAAGGCGCGTTTCGGCGGCACGGCCGGATGCTCGGGCATCACCCAGTCCGAGCGATCCCGGCCGAGGGCGGCGCGGGCGCACACGACGGCGAGCGCGGCGAGCGCCGCGGCGAGCAACACCACCCACAACAGCCGGGCGCTGACCAGAAGCCAGAGCACGACGATCGGAGTCAGAATGAGCACGACCAGCGATACCCAGCGGAGCGCGCCGCGGCTCGTGAGGAACCAGAACAGCGCCGCGACCTCCACCACCGCAGCGCCGACGGCCACGATCAGCAGCGTCAGGGTGTGCAATCCGGCGAACACCAGCAGCACGGCAACCGAGGCGAAGATCGCCAGGTAGGCGGCCCGGGCCAGCCAACGTCGGCGCCCGCTCGCAGGATCCGCAGATTCTGCCGAGTCCCTCTCGTGGAGTGCCATCGCCACCACCTCGCCATTTCCGGGCGTCCCCTTTCAGTATCCATCACGTGTGCGCTCCGTCGCGGGCACTTCCCACGCAGAGGGTGTTCGCGCCGCGTACTGTCGCGCCTCGTCCATGAGCGTCCGCGCGGGTGGCGTGAGGTGGCTCTGCCGGCAGACGGCGGCGACGTGGAGGTAGGACTCGGGGACGATGCGGTGCACGGTGGCGCCCGCCTGCCGGGCCGACGGCGCCCAGGACGACGGCATGACGGCCTGGCCGAATCCGCTGAGCACCATCGGCAGGATCGACGTGCGGTGCGCGACCTCGGCGACGATGGTGGCCGCGACGCCGCTGGCGAGCACCTCGTCGACGAGGGTCCGCATCAACGACCCCCGCTGCGACACGATCAACCGGAATCCGGACAGTTCCGATCTCCGAATCTCCGGGCGCTCCGGCGTTTCGGCGCCCGGCCCGGAGATGAGGATCAGCGGCTGGCTTTCCAGCGCGACGACGTCGAGTTCGGGGGCGCGCACCGCGGCGGGGGAACCGAGGATCCCGACCTCGCAGACGCCGGTGCGCACGGCGTGCAGAACCTCCTCGGGTGTGAACGCCGCCTCGGCGTTGACGGTGACCGACGGATAGGTGCGGCTGAAACTGGTGAGGATCGTGGTGAGGGGTTCGATCCCGGGTGACGGCATCGTGATCAGGTCGACGCGGCCGGCGCGCAGCCCCTTCAGCGCATCGACGGACGCCTTCGCGTCCTCGAGGTCGCGCAGCACCACACGGGCCGGGCCGACGAGTGTTTCGCCGGCGTCGCTGAGTACCAGCCTGCGGCCGACGCGGTGGAAGAGCGGCACCCCGAGTTCCCGTTCGAGCGCGGATATCGACTGCGAGAGCGACGGCTGCGCGATCAGCAGTGTTTCCGCCGCGCGGTTGATGCCACCCTGATCGACCACCGCCAGGAAGTACCGCAACTGCCGCGCGTCCACCGGCTCACCTCGTTTCCGTTCACGTCGCGCCGAACCGCTGTCCGGGCCACTCACTCTACCTGCGGAAACAGCCGCCGATTAGGTGAAACCTATAAGCCGAATCACTTCTTGGTCATGGACGCTGCGCGAGTGTGACGGGTTAATGAATGCATCACACACTGTGACGAGCACAACACGATGGAGGCAACGACATGGCACCGCAGACGTTCAAGATTGCATCGATCCCCGCCGACGGCGTCGGCAAGGAGGTCGTCGCTGCCGGACGGCGCGTGCTCGACGTCCTCGCAGAACAGTCCGGTGGGCGTTTCGCCTTCGAGTGGGAAGAGTTCCCCTGGGGCTGCGGGTACTACGAGCAGACCGGGAAGATGATGGCCGACGACGGCCTCGACACCCTGAAGGCCTTCGACGCCATCTACTTCGGTGCGGTCGGCTGGGAGAACGTCCCCGATCACATCAGCCTCTGGGGGCTGCGGCTCAACATCACCCAGAACTTCGACCAGTGGGCGAACGTGCGACCGGTGAAGTTCCTCACCGGCGTGCAGTCCCCGCTGCGCAAGGCGGACGACACCGAACTCGACTGGGTCGTCGTCCGGGAGAACAGCGAAGGCGAATACGCCGGCCTCGGCGGACGTAACCTCAGCGGCCGCGGACCGGGCAACGAGGTCGCCCTGCAGACCGCGCTGTTCACCGAGAAGGGATGCGAGCGCATCATGCGCTTCGCGTTCGACCTGGCCCGCACCCGCACGGTGAAGAAGGTCTCCAGCGTCACCAAGTCCAACGCCCAGCAGTACGGCATGGTCCTGTGGGACGACGTCTTCAAGCGCGTTTCCCTCGACTACCCGGACGTCGCGACCGAAAGCGTCCTCGTCGACGCGATGAGCGCGAAGTTCATCCTGCACCCGGAGGACCTGTCCGTGGTGGTGGCGTCGAACCTCAACGCCGACATCCTCTCCGACCTCGGCTCCGCGCTCGCGGGAAGCCTCGGGGTTGCGGCGAGCGCGAACCTCAACCCGGAGCGCCGCTTCCCCAGCATGTTCGAACCCGTCCACGGTTCCGCCCCCGACATCGCGGGCCAGGGCATCAGCAACCCGATCGGCGCGATCGCCAGCGCCGCCCTGATGCTCGACCACTTCGGCCTGCACGACGAGGCCCGCCGCGTCGAAGCCGCCATCGAGGCCGCCACCGCGAGCGGCGCACTGACCCGCGACATCGGCGGCTCGTCGGACACCGCGGCCGTCACCGAAGCGATCGTGCACGCCCTGCAGACCGCACTGACCCCTGCCTGACCGACCCACACACCGCCGGCCCGACTCGGCATGATCTGCCGGGTCGGGTCGTCACTGCTCGAACGGTCGGTAACTCTCGGCCACCCCGTCTTCATACCTGAACACTCTCACCCGAGGTGAATGTCATGGAAACACTCAGCAGCGCAGCGAGTTACCCGCCGGCGACGGTGAAGAAACCCTGGTACAGGCAACTGTACTTCTGGGTCCTGATCGCGATCGTGCTCGGCATCCTCGTCGGGTGGCTCTGGCCCGACACCGGCGAGGCGATGGAGCCGATCGGCACCACCTTCATCACGGCGATGAAGATGCTGATCTGCCCGATCGTGTTCCTGACGATCGTCGGCGGGATCGCGAGTGTCGCGGATCTGAAGAAGGTCGGGCTGACCGGAATCAAGGCGCTGACCTACTTCCAGGTCGGAACGATCCTCGCGCTGCTGACCGGACTCGTCGCGATCAACCTCTTCCGCCTCGGGGACGGGGTGAATGCCGACGCATCCTCCCTCGAAACCACCGAATCCGCCGGCAAACTCATCAAGGCCGGCGAGGAGAAGGAGTGGTGGGAGTTCATCACCCACCTGGTCCCGGACAGCGTGTTCGGACCGTTCGTCGAGGGCGACATCCTGCAGGTCATCTTCCTCGCCGTCATCTTCGGTGTGGCCATCAACGCGGTGGGACAGATCGCCGCGCCGATCCGGGACGCCGTCGAACGCCTCACCGCAGTGGTGTTCAAGGTCCTGAGTTTCATCATGAAACTCGCACCGCTCGGCGCGTTCGGCGCCATGGCCTTCGCCATCGGCAAGTACGGTGTCTCCACCCTCACCAGCCTCGGCAGCCTGATCCTGCTGTTCTACGCCACCTCCGCGTTCTTCGTCGTCGTGGTCCTCGGATCCGTCATGGCGTATTTGCGGCTCAACATCTTCCGCATGCTCGGCTTCTTCAAGGAAGAACTGCTGCTCATTCTCGGCACCTCCACCGCCGAGCCCGCGCTGCCCGGTTTGATGCGCAAACTGGAGTACGCCGGAGTCAAGAAGCCCACAGTGGGTCTCGTCGTGCCCACCGGCTACAGTTTCAACCTCGACGGCGCCGCCATCTATCTCTCCCTCGCCGCGCTGTACATCGCCCAGGCCACCAACACCGACCTGTCGATCCCTCAGCAACTCGGCCTGCTCGGGGTCATGCTGCTGACCTCGAAGGGCGCCGCAGGTGTCGCCGGCGGCGGATTCATCGCCCTGACAGCCACGTTGAGCACCCTCGGCACCATCCCCGCGGCCGGCATCATGCTCATCTTCGGCATCGACAAGTTCATGTCCGAATGCCGCGCCCTGGTGAACTTCATCGGCAACGCCGTCGCCACCCTGTTCGTCGCCAAATGGAACCACGAACTCGACGTCGACCGCGCCCGCCGCGTCTTCGCCGGCGAGGTCCTTCCCGCACCCGAGGGTGAGGTCGAGAACGACTTCGACCTGGAGGTGCTTGAACAGGAACCACGACCGGAACGCATCGACCACGAACGGCTCGATCCCGCGGCGGCGCCCGCGCACTCCGCACAGCGATAACCGCAGTCGCACTGCACACGAGAGAGGAAGGCCGATGAGGGTTCTGGTTGTCCCGGACAAATTCCAGGGCTCGCTCTCCGCGGCCGATGTCGCGGAACATCTCTCGGCCGGACTCGCCTCGGCGGGCATCACGAGCAGGCAACGTCCTCTCGGGATGCTCGCCGCCCTCGGGTTCACCTTTTCCGACACCTCGGGACGACCCTGCGGGCGTGCGGGCGAACCCTTCCCGACGTCGCGACGATCGACTCCGCCCGCGCAGCGCACCTGTCCGGAATCGAGATCAGCCACATCGGGCGCGAAATCGGCCAGACCTACTCCTGACTCGGCTCGATCCGGTCGCTCAGTCCGGCGGCGAGATGGTCGACGAGAGCGCGGATACGACGGGGCACGTGCGACGTGGCGGAGTACAGCGCGTTGATGTCGGCGGAGGGCGTGGGGAAGTCGGACAACACCTGCACGAGTGCCCCCTCACGAAGAAGCGGAGCCACGTGCCACAGGGAACGCATGATCAAGCCGTGTCCTTCCACGCACCAGCGCGTGGTGACGTCCCCGTCGTTGCACAGAAGGTTTCCGGCCACTCGAATGGCGATCTCGTCGTTCGCCGGCCCGAACCGCCACAGTGCGTAGTCGCCTTCGTTCTCACGCAACACGATGCAGTTGTGGTGTTCGAGGTCTTTGGGCTGTGTGGGCGTTCCATGCCGTTCGAGATAGCCCGGAGCGGCACACACCACGCGGCGGTTCCGGCTCAGGCGTTTGGCGGTCAACCTCGAGTCCTGCAACGACCCGACACGGATGCCGACGTCGAACGTGGTCCCGGCGATGTTGAGCGGGAGCGGCGAGAGGTCGAGTTCGATCTGCACACGAGGATGCTCGTCGAGGAACTGTCCGACCAGCGGCGCTATGTGCGCTCGGCCCAGGCCCAAAGTGGCATGCACCCGGACGCGGCCGACGAGTTCGGCGTGCTGCTCGGAGATCGATTCCTCGAGTTCGGTCACTTCTGCGGCGATGACCGCCGCCCCCGCCGCGTAGCGCTCACCCTCCGAGGTGAGCGTGAGCCGGCGAGTCGTTCGCTGGATCAACCGGACCCCTAGCCGCTTCTCGATTCGACTCAGCCTCTTACTCACCGACGAGACCGACACGCCGAACTCGCGGGCCGCTTCGGTCAGGCTCGACGACCGCGCGACGACGTCGAAGAACAGTACGTCCTCGGCCGATGCATCACTTGTCATAGGTCCATTCTTTCCCTCGAGGAAAAACTGTCTTGCGTATTCACCGCTTTTCTATCCGATTGTTGCCCAATAGGCTGTGATCAGTCCCACAGTAGTTGGCATCGCGCAGTCCGGTCACTCCGCTTTCCGCGGAATACGCCGCGTGCCAGACTTTCTCACCCCAGTAAGGAGCACACGCATCATGGGCGCAACGCATCGGATAGCAGTCATTCCCGGCGACGGAATCGGCACGGAGGTCGTCCCCGAGGGTCTGCGGGTCCTCGACGCCGCGGCGTCGGCGTTCGACTTCCAACTCGACTACGAGCAGTTCGACTACGCGAGCGCCGACTACTACACCACGACGGGCACGATGCTGCCCGACGGCTGGTTCGATCAGCTCAGCCGCTTCGACTCGATCTTCTTCGGCGCCGTCGGCTGGCCGGACGTCGTCCCCGACCACATCAGCCTGTGGGGAAGCCTGCTGCAGTTCCGCCGCCACTTCGACCAGTACGTGAGCCTGCGCCCGGTCAAACTCCTCCCCGGCATCACCAGCCCGCTCGCCGGACGCGAACCCGGTGACGTCGACTTCTACGTCGTGCGGGAAAACACCGAGGGCGAATACTCGAGCATCGGCGGCAAGATCTTCGAAGGCACCGACCGCGAAACCGTCATCCAGGAAACGGTCATGACGCGAACCGGTGTGGACCGAATCCTGAAGTACGCCTTCGATCTCGCCCAGTCCCGGCCGAAGAAGCATCTGACCTCCGCGACGAAGAGCAACGGCATCTCCATCTCGATGCCGTACTGGGACCAGCGCGTCGAAGCGATGGCCCAGAACTTCGCGGACGTCGCGGTGGACAAGTACCACATCGACATCCTCACCGCGAACTTCGTCCTGCACCCGGACTGGTTCGACGTCGTCGTAGCCAGCAACCTGTTCGGGGACATCCTCTCCGACCTCGGCCCGGCCTGCACCGGCACCATCGGCGTGGCCCCGAGCGGAAACATCAACCCCGAGCGCAAGTTCCCGAGCCTGTTCGAGCCGGTCCACGGGTCGGCCCCCGACATCGCGGGCAAGGGAATCGCCAACCCGATCGGGCAGATCTGGAGCGCAAGCATGATGCTCGAGCACCTCGGCGAGACCGAGGCCGCCGCCGCCGTCATGACCGCTGTCGAGGACGTCCTCGCGGTCGGCGGTAACACGCTCACACCCGACATGGGCGGCTCCGCCACCACCGTCTCGCTCGGTGAAGCGGTCACCCGGCAGTTCGAGACCAACACCAGCCTCCGACTGGTCCGTTCCTGACGCATTCCCGCCGGCCGCGCCCTGCGCACCCATCGAGCGTGACCACCTCCGCTCCCTCCACCTGCGGCTTGCGAGGCCGCCACACCCCCCGAGGGGAAAACCCATGAGCATCGAGACTCGACCAGAGATTGCTTCACCCTTCCGCCGAGCCAAGCTCGACGGCGTGCCGCTGATCATTCCCATCGCACTGACCGCCGTTGTGATGGTCGCCGGCCTGTTCAACTCCATTCCCAAGAACATGATCGGCGGTCTCGCGGTGATCGTCGGATTGGGAATGCTGCTCGGACCGTTGGGTAATCGACTTCCGATCATCTCCAAGATCGGCGGTGGCGCACTCGTCTGCCTGATGACCCCGTCCATCCTGGTCTACTTCGGGGTCTTCAACGACAACACACTCGACGCCGTGCACTCATTGATGAAAGAAGCCAACTTCCTCTATTTCGTCATCTGCACACTGGTGGTCGGCAGCATCCTGGGCATGAGCCGCAAGGTCATGATCGGCGGCCTCGTCAAGATCTTCCCGCCGCTGTTCGTCGGCACCGCCGTCGCCGTCTCGGTCGGCATCGGCGTTGCGATGCTCTTCGGCTACGACTTCCACCGCGCGCTGTTCTTCATCGTCGTCCCCATCCTCGGCGGCGGAATCGGCGAGGGAGTCATCCCGCTCTCGGCGGCGTACGCCTCGGCGATGGGCGGCGAATCGTCCACCTACATCTCGCAGCTCATCCCCGCCGCGATCATCGGCAACATCGTCGCCATCATCAGCGCCGGCGTCCTACGCCGGATCGGTGACCGCAAACCCCACCTCGACGGCGGAGGCCAGCTGGTCAAGACCGGCGACACCGACGACCTGCTCGCCCCCTCGGACGAGGCCGCCGAACGCGAATCGAGCACATCACCCAACTACGCGATGGGTGTGCTGACGATCTGCAGTCTGTTCGTCCTGGGCACCTTGCTCGAGCATTTCGTCCACCTGCCGGCACCGGTTCTCGTCATCCTCATCTCGGTGATCTGCAAGCTGTTCAACGTCTTCCCGCAGAGCGTCGAGGACAGCGCCCGGGGCGTCTACAAGATCATCTCCGGATACTTCATCTACCCCGTCATGATCGGTCTCGGGATGCTCTACGTCCCGCTGGCCGATGTCATCGATGTCGTCTCCATCGGATACGTGATCACCTGCACCGCCGTGGTGCTCTCGATGGTGCTCGTCGGGTTCTACGTGGGCAAGGCGATCGGCATGTACCCGGTCGACGCGTCCCTGGTGACCGTCTGCCACAGCGGCCTCGGCGGAACCGGCGACGTTGCGATCCTGTCTGCGTCCCAACGCATGAACCTCATGCCCTTCGCCCAGATCTCGACCCGGCTCGGCGGTGTCACCACGGTCATCTCCGCCGCCTCTCTCATCCGGATCCTCGGCTGACTCCCGACACGGCCGTGGTCGAGGTCGCCGACACCTGCGGCCAGGCCACTCTCCTGAGCGGCCGGCTCTCCCCCGCACACCGTCGGATCCACCAACCTCATCCACGTCCACCGGGTCGGCGACGACGACTTCACGACGGGATGGACGCTGCTGCCGTCTCGAGCAGGTGCGGGCGAACGGCTCCGACCGGGTTGAGCTGCTCGTAGGCCCGGGCAACGTCGAGCAGGAACAGGTCGTTGCCCGGGGCGGCGACGATCTGCACGCCGACCGGCAGACCCTCGGCGCTGAACCCGGCGGGGACGGAGATCGCGGGGCACCCCAGCACCGTCACGGTCAGCGCCGACGTCATCCAGTCGAGGTAGTCGTCGCAGCGGCGGCCGTCGACCGCCGCCGGGTACTCGAGTTCGGCGTCGAACGGCAGCACCTGGGACACGGGCATCACCAGGACGTCGTGGCGGGAGAAGAATTCGACGGCGCGAGCCTGGATCTCCGCCTGGGCCACCATGGCTTTCGCGATGTCGTCTGCGGAGAGCCGGTCCGCCTGCCGGATGTTGTCGAGCAGCGACGGCTTCAGCAGTTCGGGGGTGGCGTCGGCGCGGTCACCGAGGTCGATCTTGAACCGCCACGCCCGCAGGGTGCGGAACACCCACTCGGCGTCGGGAATCGACGGTGCGTCCTCGGCCACCACCGCACCCGCGGCGGCGAAGATCGACGACTGACGGTCGTGGATCTCGCGGACCGGCGCGTCCACCGGGAAGAGGCCGTTCAGATCCGCGGACACCGCGACACGCAGACCCTGCAGGCCGGCGACACCGTGCCGGGGCGCGAGCGCATCGGCACCGAGCGAGCTGCGGATCCGCGCGTCGGGTCCGGAGATCACCGACAGCAGCAGTTCCAGGTCGTCGACGTTGCGGGCCATCGGCCCCTGCGTCACCAGCGCGTCCCAGGGCGCGCTGTTGGGCCAGCACGGCACGCGGCCGGGCGTGGGGCGCAGTCCGACGACGTTGCAGAACGACGCCGGGTTGCGCAGCGAACCGCCCATGTCGCTGCCGTCGGCGAGCGGAATCAGTCCCGCGCCCAGTGCGGCTGCGGCGCCGCCGCTCGAGCCACCCGCGCTCCTGGTGGGGTCGTACGGGTTGGTGGTGGTCCCGAAGACGGGGTTGAACGTGTGCGATCCGGCGGCGAACTCGGGAACGTTGGTCTTGCCGATCGTGACGGCGCCGGCCGCGGTGACGCGTTCGGCGATCAGCTCACTGGTCTGGGGCACGTTGTCGACGAGCAGGGGCGAACCGGCGACCGTGGGGAATCCGGCGACGTCGTGAGTGTCCTTGAATGCGAACGGAAGTCCGTGCAGCGGACCCACAGGGTCGCCGGCGGCCGTCTGCGCGTCGGCGGCGGCGGCGGTGGCGTGCGCGCGGTCCAGGTCGAGGCTGACGAGCGCGTTGACCGTCGGATTCACCTGTGCGATCCGGTCCGTGTGCAGGGCGAGTAGCTCGCGGGCCGAGATGTCCCTGCTGCGGAGTGCGGTGAGCATCTCACGCGCGGTCGAGTAGTGGTCGAGCGTCATTTCGAGGTCTCCAGGATCGGGGCGGTGGCCGGACGGTCTTCCGACGGCGCGGGGGTCGGGGGGCGGGGACGGGCGAGGCGAACCACGGTCTCGACCGCGGCGATCACCGCGAGGTTGAGGACCAGGCCGCAGATGCCCGCGTCGATGTTGGCGAGGTTGAGGTCGAACACGGTCATCACGATGACGGTGAGCATTCCCACGAGCAGACCGGCGAACACGGATTGCTTGGCGAGCAGCGGCTTCTCGGGCAGGGCGAGCGCCAGGCCGGGGGCGAGCTGGCTGAGACCGCCGAACGTGAGCAGCAGCAGATTGGCCAGCAGGTCGGGGCGGGTCAGGCCGAGCACCAGAGCCATGGTGGCGGCGGCGATCACGACGAGGTGGTTGAACCGGAGCTTCGTGCGCTCGCTCTCGATCTTCACCAGGTTGTGCGAGGCCAGGGTGGAGATGCCGATGCAGATGGCGCCGGCGGGCAGCATCGCGGCGGAGGCGGCGGCGATCGCGATCAGGCCGAGCGCCCAGTTCGGCAGCGCTCCCCCGGCCAGCGTGAGCAGGACGGCGTTGCTGCTGGTGTTCGGATTCAGTGCGAGGATCCCGACGAAACCCAGCATGATCGGGAGGATCATGACCACCTGGTACATCGGCAGAAAAGTGTTGTTGGAGCGGATCACCCGGCCGTTCTTCGCGGCGAGCAGCGGCGGCCACAGGTGCGGGGTGGTGAGGAAGCCGCAGCCGATCGCGGAGATGAGCAGGCTGGTGGTCCACCAGACCTTGTCGTAGTCGCCGGGGTTCACGGTCAGCATCTCGCTGTGGGTCTGCGCGATCTGGCCGAACACGTCGCCGATGCCACCGGCGAAGTGCAGCGGGATCACGATGGACAGCACCACGACGGCGAGCAGGATCAGGACGTCCTTGACGTAGGCGGTGCGCGCCAGGCCGTGGATGCCCGCCCACAGCACGAACCCGACGACGAGGACGGTCGCGACGATCATGCTCAGCGTGCCCGAACTCGCGCTGCCCGTGACGAGGCGGACGATGAGGCCGAGTCCGGTGATCTGCAACTGCAGATACGGCAGCAGGAAGATGATGCCGCACAACGCGACCAGCCGGCCGAGGAGCGGGCTGCGGTAGCGGTCGGCGAAGAAGTCGGCCTGGGTGATGTACCCGCGATCCTTGCTGAGCTTCCAGATCCGCGGTCCGATGAAATACAGGGCCACGTAGCCGAGCGGGATGTACGGGATGGCGTAGGTGGCGCCGATGCCCGCGGTGAACGCGATACCGGCGACGCCGAGGAACGTGAACGTGGTGAACGATTCACCGGCCTGCAGGAAGAAGCTGGTGACCACACCGAAGTTCCGCTTGCCGACCGTCCACTCGCTCAGGCTCTGAGCGCGTGTCCGGTGTCCGCCGACGGCGATCACGGCGAGACCGATCATGCCTGCCAGGGTGATCCACAGAGCCGAGTTCGTCATCGGAGACTCGCTTCCTCGAGGCGGAGGCCGTCCTCGAACGGCCGGACGAGGCCGAACTCCACCGCCGCCAGCGCGGGCAGCAGCAGGAGCACCCACGCCGAGCACCAGACGAGCAGCCGGGGCATGCCCAGCCACAGATCGGCCGTGTTCACAAACGGCAGCCACACGGCGGTGACGAGCGCGAGCACCGGGGCGACCGGGACGAGCAGCAGCCAGCGGCGCTGCGGCGAATCCTCGATCGCCCCGAGAATGGCTTCTCGTTGCATGCTGTTCCTTCTTCCATCCAGGGAGTAGAGGAAGCATGCGTGGTGCGGATCACAGCACTCAACCGCTGAGGGAGGTTCGGCGAAATCGGCCACCCACCTGTCGGAGATCGCAATCAGACGCGTCGGAGGGGCCGTCTGATGTCGAAATCCGTCACATCACCCTGCCGCTGCGCTTGACCGCCTGCACCACCATGTTGGTTTCCAGCGCCAGCGCGTCCGCCACCCACGGGGCGGTGGTGATGTAGTCGTAGAGCACCGACTCGTCGGGTGCGGCGATGTTCGCGACCACCTGGTACTCGCCGGCCGTGCCCGCGGCGTACCGCACGTAGGGCATCTCGAGCATTCCCCGCACCAGCGGTTCGATCCGGTTGCGCTGGGTCTTGATGAACAGCATCGCCTCGGCCCGCAGCCCGAACAGTGCCGGATCCACCACCACCCGGAGACTGATCGCCCCCTCGGTGAGCAGCGACTGGACGCGTCGCCGCGCCGTCGCCTCGGACACCCCCGCGGTCCGGGCGAGGGCCGTGGTGCCCACCCGCCCGTTCTGCATGAGTTCGCGGATGATGGTGCGGTCGATGGGATCCCGGGTTCCGCGTTCCAGGTCGGTGAGGAACGACGCCGGAGGCGCGACCCCGCCGATCGATTCCTTCTCGGCGGGGGTCAGCACCCCGGCCTCCCATTCACGGACCGTGCGGAAGTACCGCAGCACGGGGTCCGTCCAGCTCCGGACGACGCCCATCGTCGCGGGCAGTTCGTCCATGACGAGTTTCGGCAGGCGGTCCCGCGACACGTGGATCTCGGCCACGCAGTCGGCGGTGCCGGTGAGGATGTACACGAAGATGCAGTCACTGCGCTGGGCGAGGGCGCTCGCCGCCACCCGCACCGTTCCCGGGGAGCACTGGAGACGGACGATCGCGGTGCCGCCGCTGTTCGCGACGGCGGTGACGGCCACCCGGCCGGACTCGAGGAGCGCGATGCCGTGCCGGGTCACGTTCCGCTCGGGTTCGCCGAGCGCCTGGGCGATCCGACTCCACGAGCACCGCCCGTCGACCTGGAGGGCGGCGACGATCCGCTGATCGAGCGAGAACCTGCGTTCGGTCATTGCAGAAGCCTGCCCTCCATGCCACGTGTGCATGCGATGTTAGGCCAGTCGTTGACGTCGAGAACTCCGATCCGGTCGCGGACCGAATCGCACCCGCGCATGAAGGATCGAAACCGCTGGACTGCAGGGCAATACGCCCCGGTCTCGGACCGCCGGCCGAGAAGGTGAGCCGCCAAAGGTTAGGCTAACCGTATATGGTCGGGGTGTAACGGTACGCATCGCGACGCGCGCCGCAGTTGTCCACTACGAAAGGTGATCGCACATGCAGTCGACGGCCGTTGCCGGGTCCGCAGAGACTTCGGCGGACCTTCCGCCGGGCGCGCCGTTCGTCCTCTCCCGCCCGCACGGCACCGTGATCGCCGACGGCATCCGCACCGGTTTCGACTCCGCCCGCGACGCCGCCGCGGCCCTGAAGAGCGGCACCGTGACCTCGGTGGCCGGGGCACTCGCCTTCGACCCGTCCCACCCCGCCGCGCTGGTCGCGCCGCAGACGCTGCGTCATCACCCGGGAAGCTGGGCTCCTCGCCTGCAGACGATTCCGCACGTGCGCGCCGGAGCGTCGGTCCCCCCGGAGGACGAGCACCTCGCCCGCGTCGCCGCCGCGATCCACGTGCTGCGCGAACCCGAGGCCGCACTGCACAAGGTGGTGCTCGCCCGATCGGTCGTCCTGCACGCCGAAGAACCGTTGCACCCGCACACGCTGCTCGCCCGGCTCGTCGCGAACGACCTCGGCGGCAACGGCTTCAGCGTCGACCTGGGCTCCGCGGGCACCGGATGGTCGGGACGGCACCTCGTCGGCTCGAGCCCGGAGGTACTCATCCGCCGCCGCGGCGACACCGTGACCTGCCATCCTCTCGCCGGCTCGGCTCCCCGGCACGCCGACCCCGAGATCGACCGGCAGACAGCGGAGAACCTCGCGTCCTCGGAGAAGAACCTGCGTGAGCACGCCCTCGTCGTCGACGCGCTGCGCGCGAGCCTCGAACCGTTCTGCACCGAACTCGACATCCCCGACCGGCCCACCCTCACCAGCACACCGCAACTGTGGCACCTCGGCACACCCGTGGCGGGACGGCTGCGGGACCGCTCGGTGACCGCGCTGGACCTCGCCGTCGCCGTGCACCCGACACCGGCCGTGTGCGGCACCCCCACCGACGCCGCGCGTACGCTGATCGGCGAACTCGAGGGCGACCGCGGCTTCTACGCCGGCGCCGTGGGCTGGGCCGACGCCGACGGTGACGGCGAATGGATGGTCACCATCCGGTGCGCGCAGATCGACGCCGACGGCACCACCGTCACGGCGTACGCGGGCGGCGGCATCGTCGCCGCGTCCGAACCGGACGACGAACTCGCCGAGACCACAACCAAACTGGGCACCGTCCTCGCGGCACTGGGACTTCCCCGATGAGCGGCACGACACTGGTCGTCGGGGCGGCGCAGGGCATCGGGCGGGCCACCGCCGTCACCCTGTCGCGGTCCGGTCACCGCCTGGTACTGCTCGATCGGGACGCCGACGGCCTCGCCGCCACCGCCGCACTGCTCGACGCCCCTCCGCTCGGCACCGCCGTCACCGACATCCGCGACACCGCCGCGGTCACGGACACGGTTCGCCGGATCGAGGACGAGCACGGTCCCGTCACCGCCCTCGCGCACGTGGCCGGGGTACTCGAAACCGGGTCGGTGCTCGACGCCGATCCCGCGAGCTGGCAGCGCGTGTTCGACGTCAACGTCACCGGCCTCGTCAACGTGTTGCGGGCCGTCGGCACCGGA
Source organism: Rhodococcus koreensis (assembly GCF_017068375.1). Classification (NCBI taxonomy): domain Bacteria; kingdom Bacillati; phylum Actinomycetota; class Actinomycetes; order Mycobacteriales; family Nocardiaceae; genus Rhodococcus; species Rhodococcus koreensis. The sequence continues at coordinate 5,772,895 of NZ_CP070609.1, read as the reverse complement.
ATGCGGGACCGCTCAGCCGGTTCCATCGTCGTGGTCGGCTCCAACGCCGCGGGCGTCCCCCGCACCGGGATGGGCGCGTACGGCGCGTCCAAGGCCGCCGTCGCGATGATCGTCCGGGTACTCGGCCTCGAGCTGGCCGAATACGGGATCCGCGCCAACATCGTCGCCCCCGGCTCGACGGACACCGCGATGCAGCGGTCACTGTGGTCGGACCCCGACGACGACACCGGGGCGCGCGGCGCGATCGACGGCGACCTGGGCTCGTTCAAGGTCGGCATCCCGCTGGGTCGCATCGCCGACGCCGCCGACATCGCCGACTCCGTCGAGTTCCTCCTGTCGGATCGCGCGCGGCATATCACCATGCAGGCGCTCTACGTCGACGGCGGCGCTACCCTCCAAGCCTGACCGCCCCGAACAGCCGTGCCCGTGAAAGGACTTTCGATGACCACGAGCGTTCGCGCTCCCCTGGAGACCACCACCGGCTATCCCGCCGAACTCGTCGCACGGTACCGTGCCGCCGGGTACTGGACGGACGAGACGTTCCAGCAGTTCCTGGGCGCCCGCGCGGAGCGATTCGGGGACGCGATCGCCGTGACCGGACCGGACGCGTCCGGGACCGACCGCGCCCTCACCTACCGGGAACTGTCCGACCGCGCCGACCGGCTCGCCGCCGGGCTGCAGTCGTCGGGGGTGCAGCCCGGCGATCGGGTGGTGGTGCAACTGCCGAACATCGTCGAGTACGTCGAGGTGATCTTCGCGGTCTTCCGGCTCGGCGCCCTGCCGGTGTTCGCGTTGCCCGCGCACCGCTCCCAGGAGATCTCCTACTTCTGCAGTTTCGCCGACGCCGCGGCCTACGTCGTCACCGACACGCACGCCGGTTTCGACTATCGCACGCTCGCCCGCGACGTGGTGGCGTCGGCGGAGAACCCGCCGACAGTCTTCGTGGCCGGGGACGCGGAGGAGTTCACCTCCCTCGACGAACTGCGCACGGCGGACCCGATCTCGGACGAGCCGGCGGCAGGTCCGGAATCCGTGGCATTCCTGCAGCTCTCCGGCGGAACGACCGGGGTGTCGAAGCTGATCCCGCGCACCCACACCGACTACCTGTACTCGGTGCGTGAGTCGGACCGCATCTGCGGCATCGACGAGAACACCCGCCTGCTGGTCGTTCTCCCTGCGGCGCACAACTTCCCGATGAGCTCCCCCGGCATCCTCGGCGTGCTGCACGCCGGTGGCCGCGTGGTGCTCGCACCAGATCCGAGTCCCGACACCGCGTTCGCGCTCATCGAGCGGGAGGGCGTCACGATCGCGTCGCTGGTGCCGCCGCTCGCGTTGGCGTGGCTGTCCGCCGCCGCCCGCTCGGAACGGGACATCTCGAGTCTCGAGGTGCTGCAGGTCGGTGGCGCGAAGTTCAGCGCCGAGGCCGCCAAGCGGGTGCGGCCCGAACTCGAGTGCACGCTGCAGCAGGTCTTCGGGATGGCCGAGGGACTGGTCAACTACACCCGGCTCGACGACCCGGAAGACACGATCGTCACCACCCAGGGCCGGCCGATCAGCCCCGACGACGAGGTGCGGGTCGTCGACGACCACGGCGAACCCGTCCCGAGCGGCACGTCCGGTCATCTGCTCACCCGCGGCCCCTACACCATCCGCGGGTACTACCGGGCCCCCGAACACAATTCGACGGCGTTCACCGAGGACGGCTTCTACCGCACCGGCGACATCGTCCGCCTCACCGACGACGGCTATCTCGTCGTCGAGGGCCGCGCGAAGGACCAGATCAACCGCGGCGGCGAGAAGGTGGCCGCGGAAGAGGTCGAGAACCATCTGCTCGTGCACCCCGCCGTCGCCGACGTCGCGGTCGTGTCGATGCCCGACCAGTACCTCGGCGAACGCAGTTGCGCGTTCGTCGTCGTCCAGGGCGAGCAGCCGAAGGCCGTGGAACTCAAGAAGTTCGTCCGCGGCCGCGGACTCGCCGACTACAAGGTGCCCGACAAGGTGGTGTTCGTCGACGAGTTCCCGGTCACCGGTATCGGCAAGATCAGCAAGTCGGAACTGCGCCGGGCACTGGAGAAGACGTTCGTCACGTCGTGACCCGGCCGGCTACCGGGACAGTCTCCCCAGCAGCGCGGACGCGACGGCGATCCCGAGCACCGCGGCTGCCACGAGCACCCCGAAATCGAGCCAGTAGTTGGTCGGCTGGCCGATGAGCAGCCCCCTGAGCGCGGACACCTCGTAGCTCAGCGGGTTGACCCGGCTGATCGCCTGGACCCATCCCGGCATGAGTTCCACCGGATACAGCGCGTTCGACGCGAAGAACAGCGGCATGGTGATCGCCTGCCCGATCCCCATCAGCCGGTCACGTTTGAGCACCACCCCCGCGATCGCCACCGACAGGCACGAGAAGAACGCCGCTCCCAGCACCACCACCACGACGACGCCCAGGAGGCGCAGCGGGTTCCACGTCATCGCGACGCCGAGCAGCGCCGCCACGACCACCACGACCACGGCCTGGGCCACCGCGCGGACACCGGCCGCGAACGCCTTGCCCGTCACGAGAGCCGCACGCGGAGTGGGTGTCACGAGCAATTTGGTGAGGACACCGGCGTCGCGTTCCCAGATGATCTGGATGCCGTAGAAGATCGCGACGAACAGCGCCGACTGCGCGATGATGCCCGGCGCCAGGTAGTCCAGATAGGGGACGTCGCCGGTCGGGATCGCACGGATGCGGCTGAACGTCTCCCCGAAGATGACGAGCCACAGGATCGGCTGGATCGCACGGGTCACCAACTCCGTTCGGTCGTGACGGAGTTTCTGCAACTCGACCAGACAGAACGTGGCGATCCGCGAGATCAGCCGGAGCACACCCCGGGTCGGCGGTTCACCCCAGACGACGCGCGGTGCGGCGGGCGCTACGGACATCCCGGAGCCCTCCCTTCTCGTCGGCGGTGAGACTGTCACCGGTGTAGTGGCGGAAGACGTCGTCGAGCGTCGCGTCCGGCCCGAGTGCGGCGACGAGTCCGGCCGGCGAACCGACCGCGCGCAGTTCGCCCCGGTGCATCAGCGCGATCCGATCACACAGCGCCTCGGCCTCTTCCATGTAGTGGGTGGTGAGCAGCACCGTCATCCCGTACTGCTTCTGCATCTCGGTGACGCGGGTCCACACCGAATCCCGCGCGACCGGATCGAGCCCGACCGTCGGTTCGTCGAGCACCAGCAGCGACGGCCGGTTGACCAGCGCCTGCGCGAGTTCGAGGCGCCGGACCATGCCGCCGGAGAAACTCGACGCCACCCGATCGGCGACGTCGGCGAGATCCACCATCTCCAGCACCTCGTTCACCCGGCCGCGGCGTTCGGACCGCGGGACGTCGTAGAGGCGGGCGAACCAGGACACGTTCTCCCGGGCGGTGAGCGCGCCTTCGATCGACAACTGCTGCGGCACATACCCCAGCAGCCGTCGAACGGACATCGCCTGAGAGCGCACGTCGTATCCGAAGATGCCGACGTCACCGTCCTGCAGCGGAAGAAGCGTGTTGAGCAGCCGGATCGTCGTGGTCTTCCCCGCGCCGTTCGGGCCGAGAAGGCCGAAACACTCGCCCGCCTCGATCACGAGGCTCAGGTCGTTCACCGCGGTGTAGTCGCCGAACCGGTAGGTCACGTGCGACAGTTCCAGCGCGTGGTGGGACGGCCGCGCTCGTGCGGCGGCCTTCTCCCTGCGAAATATCATCGGGCGACCTCCTGATCGCTGTCCTCGGCGCGATCCGGATGGAGCGCTCCGGCGAGGCGGATGAGGGCGGGAATGGCGGATTCGATGGCCGCCCTGTCCTCGGCGCTCAGTCCGTCGAATGCGGCCGCGACCTCGAGATTGCGGCGGTCGCGCCAGCGCTCGACCTGCGACCGCGCCGCGCCGGTGAGCGCCAGGCGGGCGACGCGGCGGTCGGACTCGTCCCGCACCCGTTCGATCAGCCCGGCGTCCGTGAGTTGCCGCACGAGGGTGGAGACGGTGTTCGCCGCGAGACCCAGTGCCGCCGCGGCCTCCGCGACGGAGGTCCCGGGCCTGCGGCGGAGCAGTCGCACCAACTCCACCTGCGACCCGGTCAGCGGCGTCTCCGGCCACGGCCGGCCGACGCGTCGGCGGGTGTGCCTGCGAAACAATCCGATTGCGGCGAAGAGTTGCTCGGCAGGCGCCAACCCGGAGTGGTCGGGAGCCTCGTTCTGTGCCATACCCACAATATAGCTCTGTTTCAGAGGTATTACGAGGGCGGCTACGCTCGGGCCTGCAACCGTGTAACCGAGGGTGACGAGGAGACGTCCGTATGTGCCTGGTTCTGTTCGCCTGGCATACCCGCCCCGATCTCCCCCTCGTCGTCGCGGCCAACCGCGACGAGTTCTACGCCCGCCCCACCGAACCGCTGCGCCGATGGGAGGACGGCTTCGTCGCGGGCCGCGATCTGCTCGCAGGCGGAACGTGGATGGGCATCTCCGACGCCCTGCGGTTCGCGGCCGTCACCAACGTCCGCGACGGCGCCCCCGCGACCGGGGCCCGGTCCCGCGGAGACCTGCCCGTCGACTACCTCCGCGGCCTGCTCTCACCCGCCGACCACGCCGAACAGGTGGCCGCGACCGGCGCCGAGTACGGCAGCTTCAACCTGCTCGTCGGCGACGCCGCGGAACTGTGGTGGGTCACCAACCGGCCCCACGGTCGCAGGCAGCGCGTCGAACCCGGCGTCCACGGCCTGTCCAACGCCGAACTCGACACCCCGTGGCCGAAGGTGACGGGCGGCAAACAGGCGTTCGCCGCCGCGCTCGCCGCGGACGACGGCAGCCCCGACGCGGATCCGGGGGCGTACTTCGACGTGCTCGCCGACAGCGACCCGGCACCGTGGGACGCGCTGCCCGACACGGGCGTCGCACCCGAACTCGAACGCGCCCTGTCGTCCCGGTTCATCCGCCACGGCGAGTACGGGACGCGGGCGTCGACCCTGCTGCGGGTCCGGGCGGACGGCACCTACGACATCACCGAGCGACGCTTCGACGAGAACGGCCCCCTCCCCACGTGAGCGGCAAAGTGTGCTCCCGCACGCTTTGCCACTCACCTCAGAGGGAGGACCGGATGACCCCCGCCGTCTGATCGAGCGCGATCCGGCTCGGCGACTTCGGCATTCCGCGCAACCCGAACCCGTCACCGGCAGTCCGCGGAACGACGTGCAGGTGGACGTGGAAGACCTCCTGGCCGGCGGCGATCCCGTCGGCCAGGAACAGGTTGACGCCCTGAGCCCGCATCGGCCCGTGCCGCAGCGCGGTCGCGAGACGCTGCCCCACCGCGAACACCGCCGCGCCGTCGCCCGGGTCGAGGTCGGCGAGCCCGCTCGCATGCCGCTTCGGGACCACCAGCAGATGTCCGGACGTCCACGGCCGGATGTCCATGAACGCCATCACGTTCTCGTCCTCGTACACGACGCTGGCATCGGAACGGCCGGACACGATCTCGCAGAAAATGCAGTTCACGTAGGCACCTCCGGTGCTTGTGCGCCTTTTTGGTAGTCCCAGCAACCAGAAAGGCGCACGGGCGGCGGAGCCGCCTACAGGATCGGGGACGGCTGGTAGGCGGCCGCCTCGGGGTTGGCGTCGACGAGCTTCTGCACCTGCGCCACGACCGTGGCGACCTGCGCCTCGGCGGCACCGATGAACGCCTTCTTGTCGGCGAGAGCCTGGTCGAGGGCGGCCCGGTCGAGGGGCAGGCGGTCGTCGGCGGCGAGCCGGTCGAGGAGGTCGGGCTCCTTGCCCTGCTCACGCATCGCCAGCGCGACGGCGACGGCGTGTTCCTTGATGACCTCGTGCGCGGTCTCCCGGCCCACTCCGGCCCGCACCAGCGCCATCAGGACCTTGGTGGTGGCGAGGAACGGCAGGTACCGGGTGAGTTCCTTCTCGATGACGGCGGGGTAGGCGCCGAATTCGGCGAGTACCGTCAGGAACGTCTCGATCAGTCCGTCGATGGCGAAGAACGCGTCGGGCAGCGCGACGCGGCGCACCACCGAGCAGAACACGTCACCCTCGTTCCACTGCGCGCCCGCCAGTTCGGCGGCCATCGACGCGTATCCGCGCAGCACGACCTGCAGTCCGTTGACGCGCTCGCAGGAGCGGGTGTTCATCTTGTGTGGCATCGCCGACGACCCGACCTGCCCGGGCTGGAAGCCCTCGGTGACCAGTTCGTGGCCCGCCATCAGGCGGATGGTGTGCGCGAACGACGACGGCCCCGCCGCCACCTGCACCAGCGCGGACAGCACGTCGTGGTCCAGCGACCGCGGGTACACCTGGCCGACGCTCGTGAACACGTGGGAGAAGCCGAGATGCTCGGCGACCTTCTGCTCCAGCGCCTCCAGCTTGGACGAGTCACCGTCGAGGAGGTCGAGCATGTCCTGCGCGGTGCCCATGGGGCCCTTGATGCCGCGCAGCGGGTAGCGGTCGATCAGCTCACGCAGCCGGGTGAGCGCGACGAGCAGTTCGTCGGCGGCGGACGCGAACCGCTTGCCCAGGGTGGTGGCCTGCGCCGCGACGTTGTGCGAGCGGCCTGCCATGACGAGGCTGCTGTACTCGGCGGCCCGCTCGGCCAGCCGGGCCGCGACCGCGACACCGTGTGCGTGGACGTGCTCGAGCGACCGCAGGATCTGCAACTGCTCGACGTTCTCGGTGAGGTCGCGGCTGGTCAGCCCCTTGTGGACCTGCTCGTGGCCGGCGAGGGCGTTGAACTCCTCGATGCGGGCCTTCACGTCGTGGCGGGTGACGCGCTCGCGGTCGGCGATGGAGTCGAGGTCCACCTGCTCGAGCACGCGTTCGTAGTCGGCGAGCGCCTCGGCCGGCACGTCGATCCCGAGTTCCGCCTGAGCCCGCAGCACGGCGAGCCACAGCTGACGCTCGAGGACGATCTTGTGCTCGGGCGACCACAACTCGACGAGTTCGGGGCTGGCGTAACGGTTGGCAAGGACGTTCGGGATGCGGCTCACGAGTCCTCAGTTTACGGCGGCGCTACAGCTCGACGTGGTCCGGCCGGTCGAGGGCGGGCGCGACGACGTCGACGACGTCGAGCAGCATCGCCCGGGCGAGGGCCCGCAGGTCGGGGTCGTGCTCGCCGAGCGCGGTGACCACGGCTCCGTCGACGACGGCGACGAGCCGCCGGAGTTGCTCCTGCCGGACGTCGCGGTCGGAGCGCCGCAGCGCCTCGGTCAGGACGTCGTCCAGTTGCGCGCGCAACCGCAACTGGACTTCGCGCAGTTCGGGGCGGCGCGCGCAGGCCGTGAACCGCTCGTACCGGGAGATCAGCCTCTCGCGGCAGTCCTCACTGATCAGGGCCGGTCCGACGAGCAGGTCGAGGAGGAGGTCGACGGTGGACTCGCGGCCGCGGCGCCGGTGCGTCACGTCCTCGACGCGGCCGCGCATGACCGCGAGGTCGCGGTTGCCGTTGCATTCGACTGCCTTCGCGATCAGGTCGTCCAGCGACTCGAAGTAGTAGGTGGTCGACGCGAGCGGAAGGTCGGCGCGGGTGGCCACCGAGCGGTGCCGGACCGCGTCGAATCCACCCTCGAGGAGCAGATCGGCGGCAGCCTCGACCAGCGCCTGTCGGCGCCGTTCGCCCTTCGGAGTTGCCGCGGATGACACCAATTCATCCTGCCAGCCGCGGATGCCGCACCAGGGCAGATTGGGCGACAGACCGCGAAGTATGTGGGTGGTGCCGCGCACCGGCGTAGCGTCGGAACGATGCGGGTGTCGGTGCGGATGCTGGCCCTGGGATGCGCGGCGACGGCGCCGATGGTCCTGGCGTCGGCGTGCGGGTCCGCCGGCGATCCGGCACCCGATCCGGCGGCCGTCTTCACCGCCGCCGCATGCCCGTCGCCGAACGTCCCCGGACTGCCGCAACTGGACCTCGGCGCCGAGTTCAGCTGCGGCACGTTGACCGTTCCGGAGGACCGCTCCCGTCCGGACGGACGACGCATCGAACTGGCCGTGACGCGGCTCGGTGCCACGTCCGCGACCCCGCGACCCGACCCTCTCGTCTATCTCACGGGAGGTCCGGGCGGGCCCGCGCCGGCGAGTGCCGCCCAGGTCGCGCCGCTCGGGCTGAACCGGGATCGCGACGTCCTGTTCCTCGGCCAGCGCGGCACCATGCATTCCGACCCCTTCCTGGCATGCCCCGAGATCGACGAGTTCCAGGCGGCGCAGACGGCTCTGAGCCCGCTCGATCCGGCGACCGCACCCCTCGACGTCGAGGCCACTCGGACCTGCCGCGACCGGGTCACCGGGGGCGGTTACGACCTCGGCGCCTACGACACCGCGGAGAACGCCGCCGACGTCGCGGATCTGCGGGTGGCGCTCGGCCTCGACGAGTGGAACGTCTACGGCGTCTCGTACGGCACCGACCTCGCACTCACCGTGCTCCGCGACCACCCGGACGGCATCCGCAGCGTGGTGCTGGACTCGGTCGTGCCGACGCAGAACAACATCATCGAGGGCTTCTGGCCGGGCGCCGCCGCGGGCTACCGAGCACTGTTCGACGCGTGCGCGGCGCAGCCGGCGTGCGCCGAGGCCTACCCGGGCCTCGAGGACGAATTCACCGCGACCGTGAACCGCCTGGCCGTCGCTCCGCTGACCGTCGACCTGTCCGGCAGACGCGTCGTGCTCGACGGGTACACGTTCGCGAATCTGGTCATCCAGCAGAGCCTCGCGCCGGGCAACTACGCCGGACTCCCCGCGCTCGTCCACGCGACCGCCACCGGCGACGGCGTCCCGGCCGCGACCGCACTGCTCGGCACGGTGACGCCGCCCGGCCTCATCGGCTACGGACTGACGTTCGGGGTGTTCTGCGGTGAGCAGACGGCGTTCACCGACCGTGGGCAGGTTGCCGCCACCGCGAAGCAGGTGCTCCCGGACTTCCCGGACGCGGTGCTGTCGCTGGTGCCGCAGGCCGCCCGGATCTTCGACGACTGCGACGTCTGGGACGTGCCCGCGTCCGACGTCCGCGTGCACGAGCCGACGGGAAGCAACGTGCCGACCCTGCTCCTCACCGGATCGCTCGACGCCGTTACTCCGCCGTCGCAGGCGCGCACCGCTGCCGCCACCCTGTCGCGGTCCGAGGTGCTCGAGTTTCCCGGACTCGGCCACGACGTGCTGCAGTCCTCGGACTGCGCCCCGGCCGTCACGATCGGCTTCCTCGAGCAGCCGACCGGCGGCTACGACACGAGTTGCCTCACGCGAGTGCAGATGCCGGTGTTCACGACCGGGTGAGAGCCGGAGGCCGGCAGGCGAGGCGACGGAGCCGCAGCGCGATCGCCACCAGCGCCGGGAACGTGACGGCGAGAACTGTCATGCGCTGGAGGAGCCCGGCGACCTCGTGCAACGGTGCGCCGCCCGGCATCGCGAACCGGCCGAGCAACACGAAACAGCCCAGACCGAGAATTCCGGCGACCCCGACGTACCGCGCCAGGCCGCGCCACCGCGGATCGGCGGCGAACCGGCGCGACAGCACCACCAGGGCGAGGGCGCTGCACGAGAAGAACGTGACCCCCGCGATCACGTGGTGGCCCGGGTCGTAGGGCTCCCCTGCCGGATCTTCGCGCAACGGAAACACTGCGGCGAGTATCAGCCCCACCGCCGCCACGCCGAGCAGAGCGGGCCCTGCCCAGCCGTACCGCGTTTTCGCGATGCCGCGATGGAGTCCGATCGCGAAGATCGTCAGCAGCACGGCGAAGGCCACGAAATTCAGCTGTTGGATCCATCCGCGTGGGTCCGCCTCGAGAGCACTGATCGGGTCGGCGATCCGGCTGTAGTCGCCTTGGCGAAATGCCTCCTGGACGAAAAATCCCGCGGTGAACAACACCGGACCCGCGACGCCCGCGCGGGCCGCCCACCGCTGGAAGTCGGGGCGTGACACGCGAACTGACGTGGTGACCATGACCACGACGCTAGGGCGACGTCACCGTCCGGGCATCGGGTAACTTACCCATCTTCCCGAGACGGTCATCTGAGTCGTTCTACCCACTGCGGTCAGTTGTCGGGGAGGACGGCCCCGGTCGCCTCGTCGACGTTGACGTCGTAGTCCCAGCCCTTGGCGTCGCGGATGTGAATGTGCCACACCGGCTTACCGTCCCGCTGCTGCTGCTCCGAATTCGCGACCGTGCCGCCCGGGACCGTTGCCAGGGCGATCTGCTCCGCCTGCTGCTGGGTCACCGCGCCGGCGGGCGGTGCGGGTGCGGCCGCCGTGGCGGTCTGCCCGTCCTGGCTGTCGGACACCACGGTGCCGGTCGCCGCGTCGACGTTCACGTCGTAGTCGTAGCCCCGTGTGTCGCGGATGTGGACGTGCCACACCGGCTTACCGTCCCGCTGCTGCTGCTCCGAGTTCACGACCGTGCCGCCCGGGACCGTCGCGACAGCGGTCTGCTCCGCCTGTTCCTTGGTGACCGCCGCGGCCCCTGCCGCGCTCGTGGCGGTCGGCGACGTCATCGCAGCGGAGGCCGACGCCGTGGCACTGGCGGAGGTCGACGGGGTGTCACCGCTGTCGGAACCGCATCCGCCCAGCAGCAGCGCGGAGGCCGCGACTACCGGGATCAGGCTCGCACAGCGCACAATTCTGCTGGTCATCGTGGCTCCTCGATCGCTCGACGGCGTCAAACCTGCCTGTCAGAGTACGGGAGCCACAACCGACCTCGCGGTAGTTTTCGCCAGTTCTCGGCCCGAGTCAGACCCTCACCACGCCCGACACGACCCCCGCCCGAAGCTGCGCCGGGCGAGCACGAGCCACACGATGGGCAGGAAGACGAGCGGGGGGACGCGGACCAACGCGACCCACAGGATCGCGGCGAGGATGGCCACCACGAACACGAGTACCCGCAGCGCCGCCGCCTCCCGCCCGGGGTCGCGTCGCACGCGCACCCGTTCGGGTTCGGGCGTGAAGCGCTGCTTGTCCGGAAGATCCGCGAACAGCGGCACGAGGTCGCCGGCGGTCTTGGCGAGGTACGCCGCCCGCACCCGGGCGTCGAACTCGTCGGTCTCGAGCCGTCCGGCTGCGAAATGTTCGGCGAGTGCCGCCGCTGCTTGCTCCCGCTCCACGGTCCCGATGCGGACTCCGCCAGGAAGGGGTGGCTGTGGATGACTGATGTCGCTCATGTCGTCGCCTCGCGCCTGGTTTGTAACACTGTAATCCTAGCCACAGTGTAGGCCTTCTATTCCTGGTCGCGCCCGTGGAAACCTTGCCGGCGCTGTTCCTCCGCGCGTTCCCGGCACCGCCGCACGAACTCGGCTTCCTCCGGATCGGCGGGCAGCCGATCGCGCGGAATCTTCTGCGGCCGCCCGGCCACGAGCCACAGCACCGAGCCGACGAGCGGAAGCAGCAGCACGATCACCAGCCACCCCTCCTTCGAGAGGTTCCGGAACTGGTCGTCGTCGGTGGTGACGGCGTCGGCGAAGCACAGGACCCACAACACGAATGCGAGCAACGCGACGTACAGCATCGTCGTTCTCCTTGCCTGGCGCGCCCGAACACGCGGTGCGCCCAAGTCCATCGAACAACTGCTGCGGCATCGCCGCAAGAGTGAACCGCGGCTACAGCCAGCGGCCCAGTCGCACCAGGGATTCCCGGACCTCGGCCGTGGACCCGGCGAACGACAGCCGGACGGTCTTGTCTCCGTGGACGGTGTCGAAATCGATGCCGGGGGCCAGCGCAAGACCGGTGTCCTGCAGCAGCCGCGAGCACCATTCCGTCGACGTCGCGCCGTGGGATCCGCCGAGCAGGTGCCCGATGTCGGCGTAGACGTAGAACGCCCCGTCGGCGGGTGCCAGGTCGGTGATGCCCAGCTCGGGAAGTCCGGTGAGCAGCAACTCCCGGTTGACGGCGTAGCGCTGGACGTGGCCGTCGAGTTCGGCCCTCGATTCCTCGGTGAACGCCGCGATCGCCGCGTACTGGGAGATGGCGGGCGGGCACACCGTCATGTTCGACGCCAGCCGCTGCAACGGCCGGCGCAGCCCCTCGGGGACCAGCATCCAGCCCAGCCGCCAGCCCGTCATCGAGAAGTACTTGGACACCGAGCCGACGACGACGGATTCGCGGGACGTCTCCCACGAGCTGGTCATCGCCTGATCGCCGTATCCGATGCCGTGATAGATCTCGTCGGAGATCAGCAGCGTCCCGTGGGCGTCGCACCAGCGGGCGAGGGCGGCCAGTTCGCCGGGGTCGATGACGGTGCCGGTGGGGTTGGCGGGGCTCGCGACGATCAGTCCGGCGGGCGGCTCGGGCAGGGCGTCGAGCATCGCGACCGTCGGCTGGAACCGGGTGTCGGCTCCGCAGTCGATCTCGATGACGTTGCAGCCGAGCGCGGCGAGCGTGTTCCGGTAGGCCGGGTAGCCGGGGCGGGCCACCACGACGGTGTCGCCGACGTCGAAGGCGGCGAGGAACAGCAGCGTGAATGCGCCGGAGGAACCGGTGGTCACGACGACGTCCTCGGCGTCGACGTCGATCCCGGACTTGCCGGCGTGATATCCGGCGATCGCCTCCCGCAGCGGCAGGATCCCGAACGTCTCGGTGTAGCCGAGCAGGTGCCCGTCGAGCACTTCCCGCGTCGCGCGGAGCACCGGCTGCGGCGCGGGCGTGGACGGCTGCCCGGCCGCGAGGGTCAGCACGTCGCCGTGGGTGCGCTGACGTTCGGTGGCGGCCTTCCACACGTCCATCACGTGGAAGGTCTGGATGTTGGACCGCTGGGATTCGGGACGCACCCCATGACGCTAGCGTGACGCGCTCACTCCCCCGCCAACGCGTCCCGCTGCGATTCCACCGTCTCCCGGATCGCCCCCACCACCGCCGCGACCTCCGGTCGTCGCAGCGACTCGGGCCGCGCCACGAGCCAGTACGCCAGCGTGGCCTCGACCTGCCCGGGCAGCACCCGCACGAGGTCGTCGTGGCGGTCGGCCATGAAGCACGGCAGCAGCCCGATGCCAGCCGACGCCCGGGTGGCCTCGACGTGCACGAACACGTTGGTGGACGTCACCGATTCGCGCATCGAGACGGTGAGGCGGCGCGCCAGGTCGAGTTCGTCGACCTGCAGCATCGAGTCGATGAAGTAGACGAGTGAATGATCGGCCAGATCATTCACTCGGGTCGGGGTGCCGTGTTCGGACAGATACGACCGCGCCCCGTACAGGCCGAGGGTGTAGTCGGCCAGCCACAGCGCCTCCGCCCGGTGCACCTGCGGTTTGCCCACGACGATCTCGATGTCGAGTCCCGAGCGATGCTGCGAGGCCCGGCGGGTGATCGCGACGATCTCCACGGACACGTCGGGGTGCCTGCTGCGGATCAGCGCGCCTGCGGGCGCCGCGATGTAGGCGCTGAACCCGTCGGTCGCCGACACCCGGACCACTCCCTTCAGGTGGTCGGCGCCGCCGGGTTCGGCGACGAGTCCGTGGACGGCGGCCTCCACGCGTTCGGCCGCGGTCAGCGCCTGCCGCCCGAGGTCGGTGAGTTCCCATCCGCCCGCGGCCTTCACGAGCACCCGGCCGCCGAGGCTTTTCTCCAGACTCGCGATCCGGCGCGAGATGGTCGTGTGGTTGACACCCAGGTCGTCGGCGGCCGTATTGAAGCGGCCGGTTCGCCCCACTGCCAGCAGAACGAGGAGGTCGTCGGGGCTGGGCATGGCTGTTCCGGGCGTCACTTCTGCATATTTGCACATGCGGGTTGCAGGTTGCGTCATTGTGTGCGCACAAATATGCATCAATACTCGGCAGGACCAATGAACTGTGCCCCCAGTCACAACAGGGTGCGGAGTGTGAAGAGGAGCGACAGATGAGCGTCGACGATACAGCGCACGTGAAGGAAGCCCCGCCGTCCGGGCTGAAGAAGGTGGTCGGCGCATCCATGGCCGGCACCGTCGTCGAGTGGTACGAGTTCTTCCTCTACGGGACCGCGGCGACGCTCGTGTTCAGCAAGGTCTTCTTCGCGGCCGGGGGCAACGAACTCGACGCGATCATCGCGGCGTTCGTGACCTACGCCGTGGGCTTCGTCGCCCGGCCGCTCGGCGGCATCGTCTTCGGTCACTTCGGCGACAAGTTCGGCCGCAAGCAGTTACTGCAGTTCAGCCTCCTGCTCGTCGGCACGGCCACGTTCCTGATGGGCTGCCTGCCCACCTACGGCCAGATCGGGTACTGGGCCCCCGCCCTGCTCGTCACGCTCCGCTTCATCCAGGGATTCGCCGTCGGCGGCGAGTGGGGCGGCGCGGTGCTGCTGGTGGCCGAGCACAGCCCCAGCAAATCCCGCGGCTTCTGGGCGTCGTGGCCGCAGGCCGGTGTGCCCGCGGGCAACCTCGTCGCGACCGTGGTCCTGCTGATCCTCACGACGACGCTGTCCGACGAGTCCTTCCTCAGCTGGGGCTGGCGTGTGGCGTTCTGGTTGTCCGCCGTCATCGTCCTCGTCGGCTACTACATCCGCACGAAGGTGACGGACGCGCCGATCTTCATCCAGGCGCAGAAGGAAGCGGAGCACATCAAGGAGACGTCGTTCAGCGTCTTCGAGGTGCTCAAGCGTTACCCCCGCGGCGTGCTGACGGCGATGGGCCTGCGCTTCGGTGAGAACGTCATGTACTACCTGGTGGTCACGTTCTCGATCACGTACCTCAAGGTGGTCGTCCACACGGACACCGCGCAGATCCTCTGGTGGATGCTGATCGCCCATGCCGTGCACTTCGCGGCGATCCCGCTCGTCGGGCGGCTCTCCGACATCATCGGCCGTCGTCCCGTCTACATGATCGGTGCGCTGACCGCGGGCACGTGGGGCTTCTTCGCCTTCCCGATGATGAACAGCGGGCACAACGCCGTCATCCTTGCGGCGATCATCATCGGACTGGTGTTCCACGCGTTCATGTACGCCGGTCAGCCGGCGATCATGGCCGAGATGTTCCCGACCCGCATGCGGTACTCGGGTGTCTCCCTCGGCTACCAGGTGACGTCGATCGTGGCGGGTTCGCTGGCGCCGATCATCGCGGCCAGCCTGCTCAGCAAGTACGACTCGGCCGTTCCGATCGCGATCTACCTGGCGATCGCCTGCCTGATCACCGCCGTCGCCGTCGTCGTCGCCCGGGAGACCAAGGGCATCTCGCTCGAGTCGATCGACGCGGCGGACGCGCAGATCCTCGCCGACGAGAAGGCCGCAGGCGCGAAGAACGAGGTCCCGGCATGACCGAGCAGAACCTGAGCGGGCGCACCGCGCTCGTCACCGGCGGCGCCAGCGGCATCGGCGCGGCCTGCGCCCGGGCGCTCGCCGCGCGCGGAGCCCACGTCACCGTCGCCGATGTCGACGACGTGGCCGCCAAGAGCCTCGCCGACGACATCGACGGAACGGCGTGGCACGTCGACCTCCTCGACACCGATCCGCTCACCGAGTTGCGGCTCGAGACGGACATCCTCGTCAACAACGCCGGGATCCAAACCATCAGTCCCATCGAGGAATTCCGCCCCGAGGACTTCCGGCGCATCCAGACTCTGATGGTCGAGGCGCCGTTCCTGCTGATCCGTGCCGCCCTGCCGCACATGTATGCGACGGGTTTCGGGCGCATCGTCAACGTCTCGTCGGTGCACGGACTCCGCGCGTCGGCGTTCAAGGCCGCGTACGTCACCGCCAAGCACGGGCTCGAGGGACTGTCGAAGGTGACGGCCCTCGAGGGCGGTCCGCACGGCGTCACCAGCAACTGCGTCAACCCCGGATACGTCCTGACGCCGTTGGTGCAGAAGCAGATCGCGGATCAGGCGCAGGTGCACGGCATCAGCGAGTCCGAGGTGATCGAGAAGGTGATGCTCACCGAGAGTGCGATCAAGCGACTGGTGGAACCGTCGGAGGTCGCTTCCCTCGTCGCGTGGCTCGCGTCCGCCGACGCAGGCATGGTCACCGGCGCCTCCTACACGATCGACGGAGGCTGGACCGCCCGATGACCTGGTGACGAAGCAGGCGTGCACCCCCGGATACTCCGGGGGTGCACGCCTGCTTCTACAGTGCTTCGACCTCAGGGAATGGCGATGCGGCCCTCGACCGCGGCCAGCCCGATGTCCTTCCGGAAGTGGCTTCCCGGCAGCTTGATCGCGGAGATCTTGGAGTACGCGTCGGCGCGCGCCGCGTCGAGGTCGGCTCCGACGCCGACCACGCTGAGCACGCGTCCGCCTGCGGAGACCACCTGGTCGTCGACGAGCTTCGTGCCTGCGTGCAGGACGCCGTCACCGTCGGCGCCGGTGATCACGTCGCCGGTACGCGGGGTCGCCGGGTAGTGCTCGGCCGCGACCACGACAGTCACCGCCGAGCCGTCCTGCCATTCGAGCGGCGCGACCCGGTCGAGCGTTCCGGTGGCCGCCGCGTTCAGCAGCTCCCCGAGCGGGCTCTTCAGCAGCGCGAGAACCGCCTGGGTCTCGGGGTCACCGAAACGGCAGTTGAACTCGACGACGGCCGGGCCGTCCTTGCCGATCGCCAGCCCGGCGTACAGCAGACCGCTGAAGGCGCTGCCGCGGGCGACGAGCTCGGCGGCCACCGGCTTCACGACGTCGTCGACGATCTGGGTCACGGTCTGCTCCGGCAGCCACGGGAGCGGCGTGTAGGCGCCCATGCCGCCGGTGTTGGGTCCGGTGTCGCCGTCGCCGACCCGCTTGTGGTCCTGGGCCGGCAGCAGCGGCACGACGGTCTCACCGTCGACGACGCAGAACAGCGACACCTCGGGACCGTCGAGGAAGGATTCGAGGAGGACGGGGTGGCCGTTCTCGAGCAGTTCGGCCGCGTGGTCGCGGGCGGCGTCCCGATCGGTGGTGACCACGACACCCTTGCCCGCCGCGAGGCCGTCGTCCTTGACCACCCAGTTGGGCCCGAAGCGGTCCAGTGCCTCGTCCAGCTTGGCGGGCGAGTCGACGATCTCGCTGTGCGCGGTCTTCACGCCGGCGGCGGCCATGACGTCCTTCGCGAACGCCTTGGAACCCTCGATACGCGCGGCGTCGGCCGACGGGCCGAAGCAGGCGATGCCTGCCGCGCGGACGGCGTCCGCGACACCGAGCACCAGCGGGACCTCGGGGCCCACCACGACGAGGTCGGCGTCCAGCTTCTTCGCGAGGGCCGACACCGCCTCCCCGGACGCGATGTCGACCGAGTGCTGCTCGGCGATCTTGCCGATCCCGGCATTGCCGGGCGCGCACATCAGGGCACTGACACCCGGATCGCGAGCAAGGGCGAGAAGGAGGGCATGTTCACGGGCTCCGGAGCCGATAACGAGTACGCGCACGGGTGTCAGCCTACGGGCCGCGCCAGGCTGCGGCTCCGCCACCCGTGAGTACTTGTTAACCGCCGGCGGTTGACAATTACTCACGGGCGTCAGCAAGCTGCTCGATCCGCGGCGGCCAAGCCGAACACCAGAGCAGGTGCGATACCTCCGGTGTATGCGCGGTTGTAGAGTCCGCCGGTGTCCGATCCGGCGGCAAACAGTCCACTGATCGTGCCGCCCGCCGAATCGAGGACACGGCCGTGCTCGTCGATGCGGATGCCGTGGAACGGGAACGTCAGAGCCGGGCATGCCTCGACGAGGTAGTACGGACCCTCGTCGAGCGGGGACGAGTCGAACCTCCGCGGAGGCTGCCCGTCCGCACCCGCCGCGTTGAGAGAGCGGATCTGATGTGCGATCGCAGCGCCGTCGTAGCCCCACTCCTCGGGAAGGTAGGCGAACTCGTCCAGGTTCTCGGCGATTCCACACCGCCCACCCCGGCGCTGCGCGAGGTCGAACTTGTCGAGAGACGCGGCGCCTTCCACGTAGCTGCCGGTGATCCAGTCGCGGTAGACCCGCGCATCGGCAACGAGCAACCCTCGCGACTCGGGCTGCTCCAGCAGGTCCATCGTGGTCAGATGGTCCCCGACGGTCTCATCCGTGAAACGGCGGTTGTCGAGGTTGAACAACAGCGCGTGCTCGCTGTAGTAGAGCGAGAGTGCGACGAAATCGGACGGGTCGCGGAAGCGCACGCCCGTCGGTACGAGGTGGCCGTAGAAGCCGGACCGATCCGTCCCGGTCGCCGCGCCGACGGCCTCGGCCAGGCGAAGTCCGTCTCCCGCACTGGTGGGATTGGAACGCAGTTGCATCTCGCTCGCCGCGGGGTGGATGTGCGCGGAGGCCAACTCGGGATTCGCCTGGAATCCGCCCGTCGCAAGAATCGTCGCCGGGGAATGTATTTCACATTCGGTGCCGTCCGCGAGCTGGACACGCGCACCGGCGACTCCACCGTCCAGCGGGAGCAGCGCGAGAGTCTCTGCCCCTGTGTGCACCTCACCGCCGTGACTTCGGATTCGGCGACGACACTCGTCGATGTACCGGTTGGTGTCGAACTGATGCCCGGTGCCGTAGCGGAGTACGGTGACCGCGTCCGCGCAGTCGACGCCGAGGGACCGGATCCAGTCGATTCCGTCGGAGAACCCGTCGACCAGCGCTCGCCGCAATTCCGGATCACCGTCCGGGTTGACCTCGTCCATGACCTCGTGCGAAGGCGCGGTCCATGCGTATCCGGCGAACTGCGCGGACCCGCCGATCGCCGCGGACTTCTCGACGACGACAACCGATTTTCCGCTGGTCGCCGCCCGCGCGGCCGCAGTCAACCCGGCCATCCCGGCGCCGATCACAAGTACGTCGGTTTCGATTTCTGCCATCCAATGCTCCTCATCGCATGTGACCGAGCCGTTGTGTTACCACCGACACACTAACTCTTTAACTGAAGTCAGTTCAATAGTTCGGGAGATTGCCGAGCCGCGCGGCTCCGCGTCGTGCACGAATGTGATTGCCGACACACGAGTTCCCCTATAACATCCATTGAACTGAACTCGATTCAAGGAGTGGATGTGCGGAAAATTCTTCTCACGGTCGGCGTGGTTCTCGCCACAACCTTGACCGCCTGCGGAACGCATGCCGGCGACGGCGATGCGGGTGGCCCGATCAAACTCGGTGCGTGGCTTCCCCTCTCGGGGCCACAGGCGTCGGGCGGTCTTCCGCAGGAGGCGGGCACCCAAGCGTTCTTCGATCAGCTCAATGCGGCAGGGGGGATCCACGGACGCCCCGTCGAGTGGACGCCGGTCGACAATGCCTTCGATCCGCAGCAGACGATTCAGGTGGCGCGACAGTTGGTCTCTCGCGACCGGGTTGTCGCGATTGTCGGCGCCAACGGCACGGCCACCACGGAAGCAACGTTTCCGTTCGTCCTCGAACAGAACAAGATCCCCGTGTTCGGGACCTACGGCGGCTCCGCCGCCTGGTACGACCCGCCGCGGGACGGGTTGTTCGGCAGCCAGACGCTCTACGAGAACCAGGCGCGCGCTGCCGCGCAGTGGGCACTCGACGAGGGTGCCAAGAAGGTCACGATCATCCGCAACGATCCGGCCGCGTTCGTGAATGTGGGCGCAGTCGCCACGACCGAGCTCGAGAAGGCCGGTGCGGAGGTTTCGACGGTGGAGGTCAAGCTCGGTACCACGGACTACAGCCCGTTCGTGTCCCAGATCCGTGCGGCCGCACCCGACGCGGTCCTCACGATTCTGCCGATCCAGGAGGCCGCCGCCTACCTCAACGAGATGGCGCTGCAGGGTGTGAAGATTCCCAGCTACGGCTACTCCCCTACGGTCGGCAACAGCCTGCTCGACCTGGCAGGTAAGAATGCGGACGGATTCCGCGCCGTGTCACTCACGCTGCCTCCCACCGCCGACACCCCGGAGGTCGAGGAATACCGTCAGGCACTGGCGAAGTACAAGCCCGGCGAGAAGCCCGATTTCTACTCGCTGGCAACCTACGGTTCGGCCAAAGCGTTCGCCCAGGTTCTCGCGACCATCGACGGCGAGATCACGTCCGAGTCCATCACCGACGCGATAGTCGCGAGCGGCACCCTCGACACAGGCGTCATGCCTCCGCTCACGTTCAGCGCCGACGAGCATGTCGGCACCCGCAGCGTGGTCCGGGTCCAGGTCGAGGACGGCAAGTTCGTCCCCATCGGCGACTTCGTGTCGCCGCAGTAGCACCGCAGTAGCACTGTGTCCCGCCCCTGAATTCAGGGGCGGGACACAGTTGTCGGTGGGGGTGGAGCTCAGACGGTGAATCGCCCACGGTTGCTGAGCAACACCGCACCGACGACGTTCCTGGCCTGTTCCGAGGCGAGGAACAGCACGTTGTCCGCGATCTCGTCCGGTGTCGCGTACGGCACCGGTGTGTTGTTGACCCACTGCATTTTCAGTTCTTCCGGTGTGCGAGCGGACATGCCGGTCTCCGTCGGTCCGGGAGCGACGAGGTTGAGCCGGATGCCGAAGGCCACGACCTCCTTGGCGACGGCCTGGCAGAAAGCATGGACGGCCGCTTTGGACGCCGCGTAGTGCGGGTACCCCGTCAAGGTGTCGAATGCCGAGGACGAGCCGATCACGACGATCGCGCCACCTTTCGGCTTCATTTCCCGCACTGCGGAGCGCACCACGTGAAATGTTCCGTCCAGGTTGACCGACATCACACGACGCCACCGTGCATCGGTGAGGTTCGCCGTCAGGTCGATCGGGGTGCCCGCGGCAGTCGCCTCCGTGATGATCTTCTTGGACTCAGGGTCGTCCACACCGGCGGCGTGCACGACGACGTCGAGCCGGCCCTCGGCGGCGACGACCTCCGCCATGGCGGCGTCGACGGCCGCCGGGTCCGAGACATCGACCACTCGGACGATCGTCTTCGGATCGTCGCCGTACCGACGGCGCAGCTCGTCGACCACGATGTCGACCACGTAGACGCGGGCAGCACCCTCGTCGACGAGCTGCGCGACAACGGCTGCTCCGATTCCTGATCCGCCTCCGGTTACCAGGGCTACTGCGCCGTCGAATCTGCCGTGTCCTGCCGTCCGAGACTTGT
Organism: Rhodococcus koreensis; assembly: GCF_017068375.1. Classification (NCBI taxonomy): domain Bacteria; kingdom Bacillati; phylum Actinomycetota; class Actinomycetes; order Mycobacteriales; family Nocardiaceae; genus Rhodococcus; species Rhodococcus koreensis. The sequence continues at coordinate 5,751,986 of NZ_CP070609.1, read as the reverse complement.
TCATCTTCTCCGTTCTCCTTTTCTCCGAGCCTGATCGATCCGGACGGCGATTCAGCTTCGCGGAACGCCCACGGCCGTCACGGCTTTGGTACGAACACTTCCCCGATGTGCGCGGGGATCTCGGTACCGAAGTACGCCGCCTCCGCGATCTGACCGAATCCCGGCGTGCCGCTGTTGCCGCGCGCGACGACCTCACCTTGACGGAGAACAACGATCTCACTGCAGGATTCGAGCGCGCGGGCGAGGGACTGGTCGAGCAGGATGGTCGTGATGCCGCGACGCGCCAGAGCATTGACCTGCGAGTAGACCTCGTCGACCATGGCCGGGGACAGACCCAGCGCAGGTTCGTCGAGGATCAGAACCTCGGGGTCGGCCATCAGCGCACGGGCGATGGCGACCAGTTGTTGTTCGCCGCCGGACAGCGAGCCTGCCGGGATGTTCATGCGGGTGCGGACACGTTCGGGGAGTCCGTGCTGCAACTCTTCGAGCCGAGTGCGCAACCGGCGGCCGGAGATTCCTGCGGCGTACGCCGCGACCTCGAGGTTCTCGCGCACCGACAGGGTGCGGAACAAGGCACGCCCCTCGGGAACCAGGCTGAGCCGCAGCGCATCTGTGCCAGTGACCGTCCGGGTGCCGCCGGTCGAGTGCAGGTCGCCGTGCAGGATCCGGCCCAGGGTGCTCTTGCCGGCGCCGTTCGCGCCCACGATGCCGAGGATGCCGCCCGCGTGGACGTCGAGATCGATGCCGGACAACGCACGTACACCCGCGTAGTGGTGCTCGACCCCCCGCACGGAGATCAACGGCGTCGCCGCTCGGTCGATGTCGGGTGCGATCAGTGTGGTGTCGATGTTTCCGAGATACGAGTCGCGGACCGTTTGGTTCTGGAGAACGGTATCCGGGGTTCCATCGGCGATCAGCTCACCGAAGTCGAACGCCACCACCCGATCCGCGACGGCGAACAGATCGTCGAGGACGTGGTCGATGATGACCACCGAGGTACCGGAATCCGAGAGCCGGCGGATGTGTTCTGCGAGGGTCCGACGTTCGTCCGCGTCGAGGCCACCGAACGGCTCGTCGAGAACCATCAATCGCGGGTTGTCGGCCAGCGCCGCGACCGCACGGGCCAGATCGACCCGCTTCTGCAGCCCGAACGGCAGTTCTCCGGGGAGTCGGTGCACGTGGTCGGCCAACCCGACACTTGCGAGTACCTGCAACGCAGAGTCGCGATCGGCACGGCGCTCCCAACGGTTGACGACACTGACATTCTCGAGAACGGTCAGTTCCGCGAAAAGTTCGGCATGCTGAAATGTCCGGCCGAGGCCGAGCGAACGTCGACGAGTCGCCCGCACGCCGTTCAGCGGTCGGCCACCGAGTTCCATCGTCCCCTCGAGTTCACCGCCACCGATCAGGCCACACAGGGCGTTGACGAACGTGGTCTTGCCGGCCCCGTTCGGCCCGATGATCGCGAGCACCTCACCCGCACCGACGCGGAGATCGATATCGTGCACGGCCTGAAGACCACCGAATCGGACACCGAGTGCCTCCGTCCTCAGCACGGCCGCCTCGGCGGCATCGGCCCGCAGGTTCGCGCCCGATCCCGCAGTGTCGACGAGATCGGGTCCCGAGAGGGACGGCGCCGGGCGGCCGAGTGCCCGGGTGACCGGGACGAATCGGCGCAACAGCTTCCCGGCCGTCGGGACGATTCCATCGGCGAGAAACAGCAGGGTGAGAATCAGGACACCCCCGATCAGGTAGGGCTGGTCGATCGACAGGGACGACGCCAAGGTCGGTGCGGACGCCAGGAACGCGCCGCCGAGAACGGCACCGATCACACTGCCGGTCCCGCCGAGGACGGTCGCGGCAATCAGGTTGACCGCGAACACCATCGAGAACCCCTCCGGGCTGATGAAGCCCGACAGCAAGGCGAGTAGCACACCGGACAGGCCCGCGACACCCGCACTGATCGCGAAGCCGAGGCTCGACTGCAATTCGGGAGCGATACCGATCGACCTGCCCGCCAGGGGGTGCGTCTTGGCGGCGACCATACGCATACGGATGGTCGTGCGGCGCAGGAACACCGACACCGCGATCGCGAGACCGAGAATTCCGACGGCCAGGTAGGTGACTTCGTCGGACGACGGAACGAGGTCGCCGAGCGCGGTCTCGAACGTCTCGACCGGCACTCCCTGGTCGCCGCCGGTGACGCTCTTCCACGCACCGATGATCTCGAGGATCACCAAGGTGAACGCCAACGTCAGAAGGGCGACGTACAGCACGGAGAAGCGGGAGCCGGCGAAACCGAGGAAGCCTCCCAGCAGTGCGCACAAGACAACGGCGACAACGGAGGTGAAGGCAAGTCCCCAACCGTGACTGCTGCCGTAGGCGGTTGCATACGCGCCGATCGCAACCATTGCGGGGTGCCCGATCGACCAGATACCCGTCCACCCGGCGAGCAGCGAGATGGACAGGACGATCAGTCCGTACACGGCAGCGAGTCCGACCGTGTACATCTGGTAGCCCGGTACGAGTCCGGAAGACAGCACCACCAGCGTGAGGAGCGCGGCAGCCGGGCCTCCGAGGAGCTGACCGGCGCTGTACAGCCGCTGGGCGGTGCGTCCGGTGGGCTGGGCCGAGATGTCTTTTGTGACCATGGATATCAGACCCTCTCGAAGGTTTGGCGGCCGAAGATGCCCTGGGGACGAATGAGCAGCACGAGCACCGCCACACAGAAGACGAACGTGTCGCGGAAGCTGGCGGAGATATAGGCTGCAGCGAGGTTGTCCAGGACACCGATGATGAGCCCACCGATGACGGCGCCGTACATGCTGGTGAGGCCACCGAGCAGGATGCCTGCGAAAGCACGGAACAACACGGGGGCGAGGATCACCGGCGACACCCCGGTTTTCGGGGCGTACAGGAAGACTCCCAGCACCGCCAGCGCCATGCCGAGAGCCCAGGCGGTCCGCGCGACCTTGTGCGCGTTGATGCCCATGATCTCGGCGGTCTCGGCAGATTCGGCGACCGCGCGCATCGCAGATCCGAGCGGCGTACGCGTGAAGAGGTACGCAATGGCCGACACGGCCAGCGCGGCGAGGACGATCGTGGCGATGTCCTGCAGCATCAGATTCGAGTTGCCGATCGAGATCGTGCCGTCGATGAGCTGCGGGAAGCGTCGCGGCTGCTCTCCCCAGTACTGGCCGATCAGATGCTCGACAATGATCGACAAGCCCATCGTGACGACGAGCGCGGCGAAGAGCTTTCCCTGCCCCAGTGGACGGATCAGCGCTTCCCGCACCACGACTCCGCTGAGGGCTCCGAAAACGACCGCGACGACCAGTGCGACGACGATGCCCACGCCGGCCCCGTATGCACTGAGAGCAACATAGATGGCGAGAGTGGACAGCGATGCCATTGCGAAATTCATGACGTCGGTCGATCGGAAGATGATGACCAATCCGAGTCCGATGAGACCGTACACGGCACCGTTGGCGATGCCGGTGGTCAAGGTGATGAACAACTGATCCACGATGCCTCCGAGGGCGGCCGATTCGAATTGAGTTGACTTCAGTTCAGTAACCTAAGGGACCGCGAGTGTGAGCGCAACCACACCGCTGCCCCCGTGAGTACTTGTTAACCGCCGGCGGTTAACAAGTACTCACGGGCGACAGCATGGCCTTCGGCGACGGCGTGTGCGACCTTGCGTGGGACGAGCGCATCGCCGATGACGTGTACGCGTGGGTTGTCGGGCGCGAGGAGCGACCAGTCGGCCGAGCGCCGCTCGCCGGCGACGACGACCCGGTCGGCGTGGAGGCGGGTCCTCGCCCCCGACAGCGTGCTCTCGAACTCGACCGAGCCGTCGGAGACCGAGACGATCGACGACAGCACGCGCACGTCGACCGGTTGGCCCGACAGCCGGCGCAGATACTGCACGCGCCCCTCTGCGGGAAGGCCCGACGCGAAGGCCGCGGCCGGCGTCAGGACCGTCACGAGGTCGGCGCCGGCGGCGAGTGCGGCTTCGACCGAACTCGCCGCGGGCCAGAGCCCGAATCCGTCGTCGACCACGACGACATGGCCGGCGCCGCGCAGGGGCTCCCCTCCCCCGGCCAGTGCCTGCGACGTGAGCAGCGACGTCGTTCCTGCCGCTTCACGGGGCAGCGTCTCCTCGGCCCCGACCGCCAGGACCACGTCGTCGAAGCCCTCCAGCTCGGCGGCACTCACCCGGTGGCCCAGCCGGATCGTCACCCCCGACAGGTTGTCGGAGTAGTAGTCGAGGAGGCGACGCCAGCCGCTGCGGTGTGGTGCGCCCGCGGCAATCGCGAGCTGGCCCCCGATCCGGTCGCGACCGTCGAAGAGGGTGACGTCGTGGTCGGGTCCGAGCCGCGTCGCGCACTCGAGCCCGGCCGGGCCCGCACCGACGACGGCGATCCGGCGCCGGTCCGTGGACCGGCGCGTCGGGCCGAGGGTCAGCGGGTACGCCGGGCGTGCGGACTCGCCCGGCGGAGCGAGTTCCGGATTGACCGAGCAGAGCAGGACCGGGTCGAACGCCCGGCAGTCCTCGTTGCAGGACACGCACGGGCGGATCGAGGATTCCCGGCCGGTCAGCATCTTCCGCGGGAAGTGCGGGTCCGCGATCAGCGGTCGTGCCACGCCGACGAGGTCGGCACCCGACCGCAGGGCGGTGTCGATGGACGCACCGGTGCGGAAGGACTGTGACACGAGCAGCGGTGTCGCGGTGGCCGCGCGCAGCCGTCCGACCGCATCGAGCAGCGGCGGGTCGGTGACGGCCATGTCCCGGACGTAGGTGGTGCGGACGCCGACAGTGACGTTGACGTAGTCGAAGCCGGAGAGGTACGGAAGGAGCTCACACAGCCCGTCCATGCCGAGGCCGGCTTCTTCGCCCCCTTCTGCGGAGACGCGCACACCGAGGACGAGACCGGGACACGCGTCGCGGACCGCGGCCGCGATGCGGTCGAGGATCCGCACCCGCTGCGAGACCGTCGTGGCGTCGGGGCCGAAGTTGGTGACCGGCGAGAGGAACTGCGCCAGCAGGTATCCGTGGGCTGCGTGCAGTTCGACGACGGGGAATCCGGCGGACCACGCGTGAACAGCGGATGTGCGGAAGGCGTCGACGATCCCGTCGACTTCGGCGGGCCCGAGTGCGCGGGGACGCGTCGGTTCGCGAGGCGAGCGGACGACGGTCGGCCCCACGGGATGGCTCCACAGTTCGGCGCCGAGCGTTTCACGACCGAGGTGGACCAGTTGGCACGCCGCCACGGCCCCCTCCTCCGTGATCGCCCGTGCCCGGGCCTCGAGGCCTGCGACGATTTCCGGACGCCAGGCCTCGGTGATGTTGCCGTTGCGGTTGGCCGAGTTCGGTGACACCACGGTGCCGCCGACGATCAGCATCGCGGCCCCGCCCGCTGCCCGGCGGCGCCAGTAGTCTGCGTCGCCGGGCGACGGGACACCGCCGGCGACCGCTCCCGAGGCGTGCGCCGTCCCGACGAGTCGGTTCGCCAACCGAAGCGGGCCGAGCTGCAGCGGCCGAGCAGCACGTGGAGACGTCATGAATGCTCCTAACTGAACTGGATTCACTTCACGCTAGCAGGTGATTGACATCACACGGTAACTTCTTTAGATTCAAACTGATATCAGTTCAATTTGAGGGGAATCATGTCGTTCGTTCTCATCCATGGCGCAGGAATGGGCGCCTCCTGCTGGGACCCACTCCTGCCGTTGCTCGAAGGCGACACTCTCGCAGTCGATCTCCCCGGACGGGGTAGACGCCGGTCCGCCGACCCGCGGTCCGTCACCCTCGCCGACTGCACCGCGGCCGTCGTCGAGGATGTGGAGGCGGCGAACCTCGAGGACATCGTTCTGGTCGCACATTCATTCGCCGGAGTGACGGCCACGCCGGCCATGCCGGCGCTCGCGGGCCGACTGCGGCACGTCGTCTTCCTCTCCGCCGTCGTCCCGGCCGACGGCACGCGAGTGCTCGACCAGATCGACCCGGACGTCCGCGCCACAGTGGAAGAGTCGGTACAAGGCGGTGTCTATCGCCAGGATCCCGGGGGCGCCACAGCGATGCTCTGCAACGACATGGACGCCGAGCAGACCGGCTGGATGATCGACCAGCTGGTCGACGACTCCGCCGCGTTACTCACCGAGTCCGTCGATCTGTCCGGCCTTCGGGCCGACATACCCCGCACATACGTACGGTTGACGAAGGACGCCTGCTATCCGCCCGAACTGCAGGAGCGATCGGCCGCCGTCGTCGGCGGCGATACCGTCTTTCTCGAATCCGGCCACATGGCCATGGTGACGATTCCCGATCAGGTCGCCGCGCTGCTTCACAGGCTCTCGTCGTAGGCCGTCGCCGCGCATTCGATCCCTCGCTCCGCAAAACAAATACACGGTTTCGCATCCGGCGAACCGATTCCGGAAGGACGTTCATGCCATGAGAAGTGTGCCGATAAAGCTGATGGCGGTCGCGGTGGTCGCCGCGTTCGCTTCCGCCGCCTGCGGATCCGGCGGGTCCGGTGTCAGTCAACCAGTGTCGGGGACGTGGGACGACGTCGTCGCGGCAGCCAAGAGCGAAGGCAGCGTACTGCTGTACTCGAGCCAGAATCCCGCCAATCTCGAGGCGCTCAAAGTGGCGTTCGAGCAGGAGTATCCCGAGATCTCCCTCGAATACGTCCGGGGAACGGACGCCGACATCAACCCGAAGGTCGAGGTCGAGAATCAGACGAAACGCGGCACGGCCGACGTCCACATGCTCACCGACTCCGCCTGGATCGAGACGGCCGCGGAGTCGGGCACGTACTCGGCCGACCTCGTCGGCCCGGCGTTCGACGCGCCGGAGTACGAACCACAGAAGAGCATCATCTCCGACAAGTTCTTCCTGACCAGCGCGGCGGTGTTCTCCCTCGGATGGAACACGACAGCACTTCCCGGCGGTCTGCAGAAGCCGGAAGACCTCCTCGACCCGGCGTTGAAGGGCAAGATCGGCATCGTCAACCCGTCCGGTATCGCCTCCTATGTCGACTTCTACCGCTTCTTCGAAAAGAACTTCGGCCCCGGCTATCTCCAGAAACTCGCCGAACTGAAACCGCGCATCTACCCGAGCGCGCTGGGAGTCGCCCAGGCCTTGACGTCCGGCGAGATCGTCGCCACCCCGGTGGTGCAACCCCTGGTGCGGGAGAAGGAATCGGGTGCGCCCGTCGACTGGGCTCTGCCCACGCCGCCGTGGGGAACACCCTGGTTCACGCATGCCCTGTCCGCGGCGCCGCACCCGAATGCGGCTCAGGTACTGGCGAACTTCATGGTCACCCCGGCCGGCCAGAAGGCGCTGTCGCTCGGCTATGCGAGCGCCCTTCCCGGCATCGAAGGCAGCGTCGCGCGGGCCCAGGACATCGCACTGCCCAACCCGTCCGATCTGACGCCCGAATCGCTCACCGAATACCAGGCCGACTGGGAAAAGCGATTCATCCAGTGACTTCAGACGATGCGCGACTGCGTGACACCTGCGCTCTCGTCACCGGTGCGGCACGAGGAATCGGCGCCGCGACCGCGGAACTCTTCCATGCGCACGGCGCGACGGTGTACCTGTGCGACGTCGACGACGACCTGGGCAACAGTGTCGCGGCGAAACTCGGTGCGAGAGCCCATTATCGGCATCTGGACGTGACCGACGAAGCTGACTGGTCACGGGTGACCGCCGAGATGGCGGACCGCGGCCACCCGCTGCGTATTCTCGTCAACTCGGCCGGCGCCGCGTCCAAGGCGTCGATCATGGACACCTCGCTCGCCGAGTTGCGACGCATGATCGATCTCAACCTGGTGGGCACGTTCCTCGGACTGCAGGCCGCGGGCGCCGCGATGACCGCAGGCGGGTCGGTGGTCAACCTGTCCTCGCTGCGCGGTGTCCTCGCGACCGCCGAACTCGGTGCGTACGGCGCGTCGAAGTTCGGCGTTCGCGCCCTGACCCGCGTTGCGGCGCTGGAGTTCGCGGAGAAGAACATCCGGGTCAACGCGGTGTGCCCGGGCAGTATCGACACGGCCATCACCGCGGGCGCAGGTTTCGCCGACGACGACATGGATGCGTATGTGAAAAGCATTCCGATGCAGCGCCGGGGTCTGCCGCTCGAGGTGGCGAAGGCCATCCTGTTCCTCGCGGGCGACGAGAGCAGCTACGTCACCGGCACCGACCTCATGATCGACGGTGGAACGTCGGCGGGCGCCAGGACTCCCAAGCTCTCGTCGTCGTGACGGCCCGGCCGGGCAACTCCTTGCCCGCCGGGCTTCCCACCGCTACGCTGAAATGAACTGAATTCATTTTATCTCCGACCGGCGCTCCGAACCCGGGAGCCGGACGGACGCCCTCCAAGACAAACCACTCGCAACCAAGCAGGTGCCAGGTGACATCGCAATTCAGGGTTTCCAACCTGACCAAGACCTTCGGGTCCAACACCATCGTCGACCAGCTCGACCTCGACATCGAGGACGGTGAATTCCTCGTCCTGCTCGGCCCGAGCGGTTGTGGGAAGACGACCACGCTCCGCTGCATCGCCGGCCTCGAGACACCCGAGGGCGGGTCGATCACGTTCAAGGACCACACCGTCTTCGACGCATCGGCCCGGATCAATGTTCCGGCGTACAAACGCAACATCGGCATGGTCTTCCAGTCCTACGCGCTGTGGCCGAACATGACGGTGCGGGAGAACATCCGGTACCCGTTGAAGGTCCGCCGGATGAAGAGCGCCATGGCGTCCGGCCAGGTCGAAACCGCTGCGGGAATGGTGGACTGCGGGGCCCTGCTCGACCGGTATCCCTCCCAGCTCAGCGGTGGGCAGCAACAGCGGGTGGCGGTGGCGCGCGGATTGGTCGCACAACCCGACCTGGTGCTGTTCGACGAACCCCTGAGCAATCTCGATGCGCGACTGCGCGATCAGGTGCGGTCCCAGATCCATCAGCTCCACCAACGTCTCGGCTTCACAGCCGTCTTCGTCACCCACGATCAGGCCGAGGCGTTCGCGCTCGGAGACCGGCTCGCCATCATGAAGGCGGGCAAGATCGAGCAGTACGACACCCCGGAGCGGGTCTACGAGACGCCGTCCTCCGACTATGTCGCCGCCTTCATCGGCATGGCCAACCGACTCGAGCTCGTCCGGCGGCACGAGGGCTGGACGACGCGCGCGGGCACCCCGGTAGATCTCGATGCGGCCGGCATCCAGGGCGGACACATCGGCGGCGACGCGGCCCTGGGAAGAATGCGCCCCGACGACCTCGCACTGCACCGTTCGCTCGACGAGGTCGCCCCGGGCGATGTCGGCCTGACCGGTGAACTCGTCACCTCCGAGTACGGCGGCCGCTACTTCGACGTGACGGTCGACGCCGGCGGTGAGCGGTTGTACCTGCGCGCGGATGCGGGACGGCACGGGTCCTGGCTGCGCGGCGCCGCCACGGGATCTCCTCTGGTGGTCAGCTTCTCCCCCAGCGCACTACGGGTGTTCCCGCACCCCGACGGGCACGTCGATCTGCACGCTCCCGAGCTCGCTCGGGCCGCAGCCCGATCGGAGGCATGATGGCTACCGTCGCCGTGAGCCGTAGCGCGCGGCCGCTCGTCGTCAGCGCGGTGTGGCGGACCCGGCTCGGGTACGGCGCGCTGCTGGCGTTTCTCGCGTACCTCGTCGTGCTCCCGCTGTTCCGGCTGCAGTCGCTGGCGTTCCAAGACGGCGCTCGCGGATATCAGGCCCAGTACGGGCGGTACGACATCGGTCAGACCATCCGGACGACCATCGCCCTCGCCGTCACGTCGCTCGCCATCGCGATGGTGCTGGGAACGGTGCTCGCGTTCGCGGCCACCAGGCTGCCACGCCGGCTGAGCTTTCTCCGGATCGTCCCCATCCTGCCTATCGTGATGCCCGCGGTTGCCAACGTGGTCGGGTGGGCATTCCTCCTCTCTCCGGGGCCGGGGTACCTGAACGCACTCCTGCGCAAGCTTCCCTGGTGGAACACCGTGGATTCCGGACCGATCGACGTCTACAGCACGCCGTGGATCATCATTCTCACCGGTTTCGGACTCACGTCGTTCGTATACCTGTTCGTGAGCGCGGGAATGCAGAACATCAGTTCGGAGCACCTCGAGGCCGCACAGATCAGCGGTTCGTCGACGCTCGGGGTGTTCTTTCGCGTCGTGCTTCCGCTGCTCCGCCCGTCCCTGGTGTACGGCGGCGGAATCGCGCTGCTTCTCGGACTGGGCCAGTTCACGGGGCCGCTCCTGCTGGGGCAGAACGCGGGTGTGAAGGTGCTCACCACCGAAATGTACCGCCGTGTGTCGGAGTCGCCTGCGGATTTCGCGGCCGCGGCGGCCGCGGGGTCACCGCTCGTCATCTTCGGAATCGTTGTCGTGCTCGCGCAGAAGATGCTTCTCGGCAATCAGAAGCGCTTCGTCACCCACGGCGGAAAAGCGTTCGCACCGAACACCGGTCGCTCGGTCTGGGCCGCCGCCGCGATCTCCGTGTACGCGATTCTCGCACTCGTCGTTCCGCTGATCGGGCTCGCCATCGTGGCGGTGTCTCCGTACTGGTCGGAATCGCTGTCCTGGAATCTGTTCACGCTCGACAACTTCCGGGCACTCTTCCAGACGGCGAGCATCGTCGACTCGGTGTTCACCAGTCTTCTCACCTCCGTCGTCGCAGTGGCGATCTGCGTGCCGATCGGCTATCTCACCGCCACTCTGCTCGTGCGAGGCCGCAAGCACCGGGTCCTGGGGACCATCGGTGACGTGATCACGGCTCTCCCCCTGGGCATTCCGGCGGTGATCTTCGGTGTCGGGTTCTTGCTGACCTACACGCAGCCTCCGCTGATCCTCTACGGCACCAAAGCGGTCATCATCCTCGTGTACGTCGTGCTCATGGTGCCGTTCTCCACCCGGATGCAGATGACGGCGATGCTGTCGCTCGGGGAGACCTACGCCGAGGCCTCGGCGACCAGTGGCGCGAGCCCGTTCGTCACCAATCTCCGGGTGATCCTGCCGCTGATGAGACCGACCGTGCTCAGTGCCGTCGCCTTGATGTTCATCCTGCTGACCCACGAGTTCGCCGCCTCGCTGCTCGTCCGTGCCGCCACGACACAGGTGATGGGCACGCTGCTGTTCGACCTGTGGGAGAACGGTTCGTACCCGCTGGTGGCGGCGATGGCGCTGCTCATGACGGCCGTGACCAGCATCGGCGTCGTGTTCGCGATGCTCGTCGGTGGCCGGAACGTGTTGAGCAACCTGTGATATCGGTATGTCCTGCCCGATCCGAACGAATGACGAGGAGTACAGATGAGTGTGGGACCTGACCGGCTTCGCGACAAGGTCGTCCTGCTGACGGGTGCGACCGGTGGAATCGGCGTCGAGATAGTCCGCAGGCTTGCCGACGAAGGCGCCCACGTCGTCGTCACCGATCTCGACGAATCGGCCTGCCACGACCTGCTCCGCACTCTCGCCCAGCCCGAGCGACATGCCGCGCACGCCCTGGACGTCTCCTCCGAGGAGCAGTGGGAGGCGGTCGTCGCGGCAGTCGAGGGAAAGTTCGGCGCTGTGCACGCCCTGGTCAACAACGCTGCCATCGGCAGTGTCGCAACAGCCGAGGACGAAACCCGAGCGCACTGGGATCGTGTGATCGGGATCGGCCAGACCGGCACGTGGCTGGGCATGAAACATGCCGGCCCCCTGATCGAACGCAGCGGCGGCGGTTCCATCGTGAACATGTGCTCGATCCTGGGAACCGTGGGTGGCCTGGGCAACAGTGTCGCCTATGCGGCCGCCAAGGGCGCCGTCCGCACGATGACGAAGAACGCTGCCCTGCACTGGGCGAAAGCGGGCGTGCGGGTCAACTCGCTGCACCCGGGATTCATCGCGACGCCACCGCTGCTCGAACGGTGGGAGGGCACCGAGCGTCACCGCGAGATGCTCGCCGGCACGCCGATGGGCCGGCTCGGGCGCGGTGAGGAGATCGCGGCCGCGGTCGCCTTCCTCGCCGGCGACGACTCCACCTTCATCACGGGATCGGAGATCTACGCCGACGGCGGGTGGACGGCTGCCTGAACCCCGGCACACGAACATGGCCTCCGCGCGATGCGGAGGCCATGTTTGCTGTGGCCAGGTTTGCTGTGTGGCTGGGTCGTCACCGCAGACGGCACAGCGTCTTTCCCACGGTGCGGCCGCGCAGCATCGCAACGATCGCGTCCGGCGCCGACTCGAGACCGTCGAACACGGTCTCCTCGGCCACGAGCCGCCCGTCGCGGAGATAGGCCCCGACCTCGGCTCGCATGTCGCCGAGCAGGTGGTCGTAGGCACCGGCCCGGAAACCCTTCACCGTGAGGCTCTTCGACACGATCTGAAAGAGGTTGTCCGGACCTGCTGCCGCCGTCTCGGCGTCGTAGGACGCGACGGCGCCGGCCATGGCCACTCGGCCTCCCGGCCGAAGGCGATGCAGGGCGGCCCCGAGATGCGTTCCGCCCACGTTATCGAAATACAGATCGATGCCGTCGGGTGCCGCACTGTCGAGGGCCCGCGTCAGGTCCGGCGTGTGGTAATCGAACGCGGCATCGAGATTCAGTTCTTCCAGCAGGAACCGGACCTTTTCGGTGGATCCCGTGCTGCCGACCACGTAGTGACCTCGGAGCTTGGCAATCTGGGCGGCGAGGCTGCCGACCGCTCCGGCCGCCGACGAGATCCACACGACGTCTCCGCCTGCGAGTTCACCGATGCAGTGCAATCCCACGTACGCGGTGAGCCCGGCGCTGCCCAGCGCTCCGAGATATGCCTGCGGCGGGTGCTCGCCGATGTCGAGTCGCGTCACACCACCGGCCCCGGCGAGGGTGTCACCGTCCTGCCGGATCACGGCGAACTCACGAAAACCGTTGATGTGCAGCACCGTGTCGCCCGGCGCGAAGCCGGGGGCACGGGACCGGAGCACCTCCCCGACGGCCAACCCGGTCAGCGTCTCCCCGATGCGGAACGGCGGCAGGTAGCCGGCGGGGCCGGTGGGGCCGAGTCGCATCCTGACGGACGGGTCGATCGACGACCACGAGTTGCGCACGAGAATGTCACCGGGCCCGAGTTCTTCGGGAACCGTCACCACGTCGAGGCGGAAGTCCGACGGTCGAACCCTCCCCTGGGGATGGTGTGCCAGTGTGAGCTCACGACTCTGCACGGGAATCCTTTCCACTCAGACCACGGAGACGACGTCGACTCAGACGACGGAGAAGACGTCGTGGCCGTCTCGTTTTCGGACGGTGAGCCGGCCGCGGTCGACCAGGGTGTCGAGGTGCGCGAGGGTCTCACAGGTGGCGATCATCTGATTGAACGGGTCGAGCGTGGTGAACGGCCTTTCGCGACGAGTCCACGTGACCACGTGTGCCACGGCGGTCGCGGTCCCCTGCCCGAGAGAGATCAGCGCGTTGCGCATGGCATCGAATCGCTGGTCGTGGTGCGCGAGAAGCTCTTCTACTCGACGGTGCACGCTCGGTGTCGGATCTCCGTGTGCCGGCAGAAGTTGCGAATCGGGGCGGTCGAGCAACCGGGACAGCGAGTCGAGGTAGCGCCCCAGCGGCAGGTCCCACTCGCCCAACTCGAAGCCGATCGACGGCGTGATCGAGGGCAGGACATGGTCGCCGCTGAACAGCAGCCCCTGATCCACGTCGTGAAACACCATGTGTCCCTTGGTGTGGCCCGGGGTGTGCACGACGTCGAGGGCGTGCCGGCCGATCGGAAGTGGACCCGCGGCGAGCCAGTGGTCGGGTTCTTCCCAGTCCGCGGGGTAGAACGGTTCCGCGGCGGTCAGGGCCTCGACGGTGTCTGCCAGGACGGGGGCTCCCGCGCGGCGGAGTTCGTTCAGCGAATCCGTCGGAACGTTGCTGCCGAGGGCGCCGACCGCTGCCAGACCGTCCGCCTCCGCGACTCCGAGGTGGACGCGTGAACCGTGACGGCGGCGGAGTTCGACGGCGAACGTGTAGTGGTCGCGGTGCACGTGGGTGACGTAGATGTCGTGAATCTGCTCGGTGCCGTGGCCGATCCGGAGCAGTGCCCGCTCCATCTCCTCGAACGTCGTGCCGACTCGCCAGCCACCGTCGACGAGGGCCAGACCGTCCGGGGTCTCGAGGGCGTAGACGTTCACGGCCCCGAGACCGTCACCGGGCATCTGGAGGGGTATTCGATGCACACCGGGCGCCACCTCGTAGCAGCCCGGCTCCATCCACCCCGCCCTCATGATGTTGCGCTGTCCACTTCGACCATCGTCTTCTCCTCGCCCATGACGAGGATGCGCTTTCCGCGCATCTTGCCGACGTTCTCCACTGCGGCTTGCCATTCCGGGCTGGCCAGCGCGGCGTCGAGGTCCTCGCGGGAGTCGAAGCTCAGGATCGACACACCGTCCCACTCCCGGGACCTGTCGTCCATCGCGTCCAGCACTTCGGTGTGCTGCCAGCGTCGCAGGCCGGGAAGCGGATAGGTCACGTCGGCGTGCTCACCGCGCCACCACTGGATGAACTGCTCGTGGCTCCAGTCGTGCGGACGGGCGGCCAGGACGATCAAGTTGTACATCATCTCTCCATTACTGACATGAATTAGGTTCAATTATCGAGGGTGTGCAAAAGCCACTCTCCGATCTCCGCGGGTCACGCGCGGACGATACGCAGAGTGGCGTCGCGAACGTGCCGGTTGAGCTGGTCGAGTGTCATGTCGCCGTCGGGCCGGTACCAGCGCCACACGCTGACGACGAGTCCGAGGACGAGCCGGGCCATCAAACGCGCATCGGCATCGGCGAAGGCCCCGGCGCCCATCCCCTTCGCGATGAGGAGAGACCATGCCTCTTCGATCGAATTCACCAGCGCCCGTGACGTCTGGCGCTCGGCTTCTTCTTTCTCGGACTGACGGGGCGTGGCCAGCAGATCCATGTGGCTCTGGAGGATCCGACGCTGCAGGGCGTCGCGGGGGGTCGCTTCCAGGGCGCTGGTGATGGCGGCGCTCAACGCCTCGACCGGGTCGTCGATGCCCTCGATCGCGGTCGTGAATCGCTCGAGCGACTGCGCCAGTTCGAGACGCATGATCGTCAGCAGGCAGTGTGCCTTGGATTCGAAGTAGTGGTAGAGCGCGGTCTGGCCGATACCGACCTCGTCGGCGATCGACGCCCACTTCGTGTGCTCGAAGCCCACTTCCCCGAAGCGCTCGATTGCGGCCGTAAGGATGAGCCCGCGCTTGGAACGCGGACCATCGCGGAGCGTCATGGCTTCTACGGACACGGGATCCCCATCCATTTGTCGTCGGGTCGGTATCGGTAAGACTACCTGAACTGAGGTCAGGTCGGGTGGAGATCAGGTGGTCTCGCTACCGGCGAGCAGGCGTGTTGCGAGGTCCACCGCATCCGGTCGAGACAGTTTGCCGACCCGGTTCTGCGGCAGATCGTCGATCGTGAATACGAACTCCGGCCACTTGAACTTGGGGAAGTCGATGTCACCGAGGTGCGCAACCACCTCACCGAGGGTAATTGCTGCACCCGTGCTCACGACGAGGGCCGCGGCGCGTTCACCGAGCAGTTCGTCCGGCACCGGTACCACGCACACCTGGGACACGGTCGGGATGCGAGCGATGGCGGCTTCGACCTCGTTGATGTCGATGTTGCGGCCCCCGCGGATGATGATCTGCTTCTGCCGCCCCATCACCCGGATGCTCCCGTCGTCCGCGATCTCGACGAGGTCGCCGGTGGGCAGGAACCCGTCCGCGGTGAGTCCGGGCGGCGCGGGAACCCCGGCTCGGGCATAACCGACGAAGAGGGAGGGCCCATTGACCTGAGCGTCGCCCACCCGCCCCGGTGGCAGCGGAGCGCCGTGCTCGTCGACGGCTCGGACAACGGTGCCGGGGAACGGCCTGCCGTCCCGTCCGAGGCGTATGTCCGGCGCGTCCGACGGCAGCGGGGTGGTGTGCCCGAGGCACTCGGACATCCCGAACACCCGCAGGAACGTCGTCCCGAGAATCTGCTCGGCGCGACCGAGCGCACCGGCGTCCATCGGGCCGCCGCCCACGGTCATCGCCCGCAGCGAGGTCAGCGCGCCCGCCGCGTCGGGCGCGACAGCCAGCTGAAGCGCCATGGTCGGGACGAGCATCGTCCAGGCAACCTGGTGTTTCCTGACCACCTCGAGGGCGGTTGCAGGCTTCCAGCCGTCCATGCAGACCATCGGCGCGGCGAGCATCGTGGGGAGGTAGAGACCGAAGCAGAATGCGGCCACCGACGACAGCGGAACGAACGCGGCGACCGGGTCTCCGGGTTCGAGGCCGACGGCGTCGATCGTGCAGCGGCAGGCGTAACGGATCGCGGATTCCGACTGCACGACGCACTTGGGGTGTCCGGTGGACCCGGACGTCATCGCGATCGCGATTCCGCCGTTCCACCGTGCGACGTCGCTGACCGGTGTCCGCGACCAGCGCATCGACCAGCCGTCCAGCGCGGTCGCCTCTTCGCTGAAGTGGTCGTCCGACGCGCCCCAGTGCGCAAGGGACCCGGGGTCGGCGATCACCACGTCGGGTGCGATGTCGTGCAGGGCCACGGCGAACTCCGACGGGGTGGCGTGCCTGCTGAACACTGCGACGACGCCGCCTCGCAGACCGACGGCGAGTGCGGCAGTCAGCGTCCGCCAGCTGTTGTCCGCTTGGACGAGCACGGTGGGCGAACCCCCGCGAGCGGTGTCCAGAAGTGCGGCAAGTTCTGTCGCCGCCGCGGCGATGCGCGCGGCGGTGTACTCGCCCGAGGCGTCGACGACCACGATCTCATCGGGCGAATTCTTTGCGCGAGCAACGAATTCGCGAGCCAACTCCCACATCCCGCAATCCTCCTGTTCAGCGAACCACTGTCATTCTCGGTCATCATGCGCGGTATTGCGCAGACGTCGTCGGTCACGGCACGAGGACGGCGCGCCCGCGAATCGCTCCGCGGCGCAGCCGGTCGTACACGTCGACGGCGTCGTCCAATCGGTAAGACGTCGATTCGACGCTCAGCAGACCTCGTTGCGCGAGATCGACCACCGCCTCGAGGTCGGCGCGGGTTCCCCAGAACGGGGCGCTGACCTGCCAGCCGCCCGGCAGTCCGAGGTCCTTGCCGACCGTGAGCCGGCCGCCCCCGCTGCCCACGGTCACCAGGCGGCCACCGGGGCCGAGCAACTGCGCCGCCGATTCCATCGTGGCCGGTGATCCCACGAAATCGAACACCACGTCGGCGAAGCGAGGCTCTGTGCCGGAATCGGCCACCTCGCACACCGCCCGGTCCGCCCCCAACCGGAGGGCGAGGTCGCGCGAGTCCTCGCGTGGATCGACCGCGATGATCGTGCCGGCGCCGAGAGCGCGAAGGATCTGGACAGCGAGATGGCCCAGCCCCCCGACACCGACCACGACGGTGACCGAGTGGCCGTCGACGAGGTCCCGGTTCGTTCGGATCGCGTGGTAGGCGGTCAGGGCGGCATCGGCGAGCGGGGCGGCACTCTCGGGAGCGAGCCCCCGGGTGCGCACCACGAACCGTTCCGAGGGAACGATCATGGCCTCGGCGAGGCCGCCGTCGTGTCCGAGACCGTTGCCGATCGCCGCGAGCCTGCCGTCCGCCCGCGGACGCAGGTCGTGACAGTAGTTCTCCCGGCCCCGCCTGCAGTTGCGGCACTCCCCGCAGGACCACACACCGTGGACCACCACGGACTCGCCGATCCACGACCTGTCGGCGTCCGGTCCCGCGCCGACCACGGTTCCGGCCACCTCGTGCCCGAGTGTGAGCGGGAGCGGGTAGTCGAACGCACCTGCGGGTGCGTCCATGACGTGCAGGTCGGATCGGCAGAGCCCGGCGGCCCGGACCTCGATCAGCAGTTCGGCGCCCCGCGGTTCGGGGACTGGGACGCGCTGGACCTCCACCGGTTGGCCCCAGGTGGTCAGGCGCACTGCACGCATCATCTCGATGTCCATGGTCCTGTCGCCTACCTGGCTGCCCAGCCGCCGTCGACGACGAGCGTCTGTCCGGTGACATACGAAGAAGCATCCGATGCGAGGAACAGCACGGCGCCGTCCACCTCGCCCGCCCGGCCACCGCGGCCGAGCATCGTATTGCGGCGCACCCAGTCGGCCGAGCGCTGGTTGCCGAACAGTCCGTCCGTCATTTCGGTATCGAACCACCCGGGCACGACGGCGTTGACACGGGCGCCCCGCCTGCCCCACTGACCCGCCAACTCGCGGGTCAGCCCGAGAATGCCCGCCTTCGACGCCGCGTAGCTCGCACCGCCGATGGGAGCGGTGGACACCAGACCGATCACCGACGAGATGTTGATGATCGAGATCCCCGCGCCCTCCGGAACGGTCGACGTGGCATACGTGGCCAGATGGAAACCCGCCGCGAGGTTGACGTCGAGGATCGACGAGAACCCGTCGGCGGTTTCGTCCTCCGCGTTCGGAGGTCCGGGCTTGCCGGCATTGTTGACCAGGACGTCGACGTGGCCGGTTCGCTCGCGGGCGCGGTCGACGAGGCGGCGGCGGTCGGCGTCGACGGTGATGTCGCATTCGACCGGGACCACGGTGTCGACCTCCGCTGCCAGTGCCTCGAGCCGATCGATGCGGCGGGCGGCCGCGTAGACGGTGGCGCCTGCCGCGGCCAGCGTCCGCGCGAATCCCATCCCCAGTCCGGACGACGCACCCGTGACGACGGCGACGCGACCGCTCAGCTGGAACAGCTCGGGTACCTGCATGTGGTTGGCTCCTACTCCTGTTCGTGGCACGCGCGTCAGTAGACGGCGGTGCGTCCGCCGTCTACCGGGATCACGGCCCCTGTTGTGTAGCCGGCACGGTCCCCGGCCAGATGCACGACGAGGCCGGCGATTTCATCCGGATGCCCCAGCCGTCCGGCGGGCAGCCGGTCGACGATCTTGCCGACGAACTCGTCGTCCCAGTCGGCCGCCATGTCGGTCGCGAATCCGCCCGGCATGATGCAGTTCACCCGCACCCGGGGCGCGTATTCCTGCGCGAACGCCATCGTCAGCGCGTTGAGGCCGTTCTTCGACGCCGCATACATCGCCTCGGGCGGGCTGGGCCGCACCGCGCCGATGCTCGAGATGTTGATGATCGAACCGCCTCCGGCCGCGCTCATCCTGGCGCCGGCCACCGCCATCAGCCGGAACGGTCCCTTGAGGTTGACTTCGATCGTCTTGTCGAAGAGCGACTCGGACACCGACTCCAGTGTCGGTGACAGGGGTGCGATGCCGGCGTTGTTCACGACGACGTCGAGCTTCCCGAATCGGGTGACGATGTGGTCGACCGCGGTTTCGATCGCGTCCCACTTCCCGACGTGCAGTGCGAGCGGTTCGGCGATTCCACCGGTGTCCCGGACGATCGCACGGGCCGCGGAGACGCACGCCTCCTCCTTGCGGCTCGACACGATCACGGTGGCTCCCGCGGCGGCAAGGCCGCCGGCGATGGCGTATCCGAGCCCGCGGGTCGCGCCCGTGACCAGTGCGACCTTGCCCGTCAACTCCTGTGTCGTGTTCATGCGTACTTCTTCAGTTCGAGGCGCGCGATCGTGCGCAGATGGACTTCGTTCGGGCCGTCGGCGATCTGCAGTGCCCGGGTGATCGCGTACAGCCGGGCCAGGATCGTGTCGTCACTCACGCCCGCGGCGCCGTGCGCCTGGACGGCGTGGTCGACCACTCGATGCGCAACCTCCATCGCCGCCACCTTGATCGCGGCGACCTCCGAGCGGGCCGCGGCATTGCCGCGGGTGTCCATCAGCCACGACGACTGCAGAACCAGCAGCCGGATCTGGTCGATCTCCATCCGGCTCCGCGCAATCCACTCACGCACCACACCGCGATCGGCGAGGGGTCCCCCGAACGCGGTGCGCTGCAGGACCCGTCGGCACATCAGCTCGAGGGCGCGTTCGGCCATGCCGATCGCCCGCATCGCGTAGTGCATGCGCCCCGGCCCGAGTCGGCCCTGCGCGATCGCGAACCCGTCGCCCTCGGCGCCGAGCATGTGGTCGGCGGGCACCCGCACGTCCGTGAACTGGACCTCGCCGTGGCCGAGCCGGTCCCGGTAGCCGAACATCGGCAGATCGCGGAGCACCTCGATGCCGGGAGCATCCGCCGGCACCAGGATCATGCTCTGCTGCCGGTACGTCGGGGCGTCGGAATCGGACTTGCCCATGAAGATGACGAGCTTGCAGTCGGGATCGAGAATGCCCGAGGTGTACCACTTCCGGCCGTTCAGGACGTACTCGTCGCCGTCGCGGCGGATGGTCGAGGTGATGTTGGTGGCGTCCGAACTCGCCACCTCCGGTTCCGTCATCGCGAACGCCGACCTGATCGTGCAGTCCAGGAGCGGCGCGAGCCAGCGTGACTGCTGCTGCGGGGTGCCGTACATGGCGAGGATTTCCATGTTGCCGGTGTCGGGTGCCGAGCAGTTGATCGCTTCGTTGCCGATCACCGATCGTCCGACCATCTCGGCAAGAGGGGCGTACTCGAGGTTGGTGAGCCCGGCGCCCCATTCGCCGTGCGTCATGAAGAGGTTCCACAGTCCGAGTTCCCGTGCCTTCGCCTGCAGGTCCAGCATGACCTTCGGCTGTTCGTGCGGGTTGTCGTTCGACCTGATCTCCTCGTCGTACACGGCCTCGGCCGGATAGACGTGCTCTTCCATGAAGGTCCGCAGTTGCTCGAGCAGTCGCTCGGTGCGTGCGGAGTATCCGAAGTCCACGTGTCGTCCTTTCTGTTCCTGTCAGCGCCTCGAGCGGTGCGCGAAAGAGTGGTCAGGCAAGTAGTGCGGTGCCGCTGCGAATGAGCTGCGAGATGGTGTCGGGCAGCCGTTCCTGATCGGGGTCGTGGTGGCGGCCCTCTCGGTGCCTGCGCAGGTTGTGGCCCATGATCGCCGCCATCTTCAGACGGCCGAGTGCGTTGAACCAGTTCATGTCCGGCAGTGCCGGGGCGTCCCCGGTGTAGAGGTCGATCAGCTCGTCCTCGCTCGGCAGGTTCGGCACCGCGCGCCCCACACCGGGGAAGTTCACACCGTCGGCGAAGACGAGGAACCAGCCGAGCTCGACCCGCGGATCGCCCAGGCTCCAGATCTCCCAGTCGATCAATGCCGCCGGCTCCGTGCCCCGCGCGATGATGTTGCCGAGCCGGTAGTCGCCGTGCACCAACGTGGGCGCCATCCCGTCCGGGACATCGGCGGCGAGCAGACGCAGCAACTCCTCGCCCCCGCTCACGAGTTCGGGGGGAACGGCGCCGAGGGTGCGTTGCCACCGCGCCAGCTCGGCGGCCGGCGACAACGGATCACCGGCGGCCGGGATCGTGTCGAGGGGCACCGCGTGCAGCAGCGGGAGCACCTCGGCGGCCCGGCGCATCCGCGCGGCAGCGACGGCCGGTTCGACCGCCGGTGTATCGAGCACCGGCTCGAGGGATTCCCCGGCGACGCACTCCATCGCGAACCACGCCGGACCGTCCTCGTCGACGGTGACGATGCGGGGCACGGGAACCGCTGTGGCGCCGAGCGTTTCCATGATCCTCGCCTGGCGCACCATGTCGTGCCGCCCGATGGGACGCTGCCCCTCGGGCACAGCCTTGACGACGAGGTCGCCCCCACCGGTCCGGACCTTGTAGGTCAGTCCGGAGTGCCCGCCGGGCAGCGGCTCGAGCGGGCCGACGTCCAGGCCCGGGTTCTGCTCGCGCAGGCGACGCGCCACACGGTCGTCGAGGGTGATCGTTGCACTCACGGGCGGGGCTCCCTCGGCAGGCCGAGCACGCGCTCGGCGAGGATGTTGCGCTGGATCTCGTCGGTGCCGCCTGCGATGCGGTAGCCGGGTGCGCCGAGCACGTGCTCGGTCCACGCGAACGTTCCCCACTCGCCCGAGTCGGCGATCAGGTCGCGCCCCAGCAGCATCCGGACGACCTCCGAGGTGCGCGCCATGGTGTCGGTGGCGAGCAACTTGCCCACCGACGCCTCCGGGCCGGGGTCCTTGTCGGCGACGACGGCGGCGGCCACCCGCATTCCCGTCACCCGCTGGACATAGCTGCGCGTCACCAGATCCGCGACCTTGTCGCGCTCGATCTCGGACAGCTCCCGGCCCAGGTGGCGGGCGAG
Organism: Rhodococcus koreensis; assembly: GCF_017068375.1. Classification (NCBI taxonomy): domain Bacteria; kingdom Bacillati; phylum Actinomycetota; class Actinomycetes; order Mycobacteriales; family Nocardiaceae; genus Rhodococcus; species Rhodococcus koreensis. The sequence continues at coordinate 5,729,848 of NZ_CP070609.1, read as the reverse complement.
TTCGACGGCCTGGTCCGCGTTGGCCAGGCCGAGGTTACCGGCGTCGAGGCGCTCGGCGGCCAGCACGGTCAATGCGACCGGCCAGCCCTGCCCCACCGGCCCCAGCCGGTGGTCGTCCGAGAGTTCGACGCCGTCGAGATACACCTCGTTGAAGGAACTGCCCCCGGTCATCTGGCGGATCGGCCGGACGGTGACGCCGGGAGCGTCCATCGGGACCAGGAAGACGGTGAGGCCCTTGTGTTTGGGCGCGTCGGGGTCGGTGCGGCACACCGCGACCCCGACGTCGGCGACCCGGGCGCCGGACGTCCAGACCTTGTGCCCGGTGATCGTCCACCGGCCGTCCCGCTCGACCGCTCTCGTCCGGACCGCCGCCAGGTCGGATCCGGCTTCGGTTTCCGAGAACAGCTGACAGGCGATGATGTCGGTGCGAAGCATCGCCCGCACATACCGATCGCACTGCTCGGGCGTTCCCCACTGGGCGATGGCCGGTGCGACCAGTTGCTGAGTGACCGAGAACATTTCGGTTCGGCGGGGCACGTCGAAACAGTTCTCCTCCCGCCGGAAGGCGAGCACATAGGACATCGGCAGTCCGCGTCCGCCGAATTCGACCGGCCAGTTCATCGAACCCCAGCCGGCGTCGAACTTCGTCTGCTCGTACGCCCGGATGTGGTCGGTCTCTTCGCGTTCCTGCGCAGCGGTCCAGTTCTCGAAGACGGCGACCGAGTCGGGTCCCACCCCCCATTTGATCTGGGTGCGCGGTTCGGCGACCGTTCGCAGCCACGCGCGGGCGCCGTCCACGAACTGGTCCAGGCCGGGCATCGTTGCTTGATTCATGGCTCTTCCTCAGACTGACAGGACGGTGCAGGCGCTGATCCCGGGCGCACCGTAGACGTGGGTGAATCCGATGCGCGGGTTTCCGGGGACCTGCCGGGCACCGGCCTCACCGCGCAATTGCGTGACGATCTCGTGTATCTGCCGGAGGCCGGACGCGCCGATCGGTTCCCCGTTCGCGATGCAACCGCCGTCGGTGTTGACCGGGATCCGCCCGCCGATTTCCGTCTCCCCTGCGGCGATCAGCTTTTCCTGCTCGCCGTGCTCGCAGAATCCGCATTCGGCCATGTGCATGATCTCGGCGCCGCTCTCCGTGTCCTGGAGTTGCGCGACGTCCACGTCGGAAGGTCCGAGTCCGGCCTGCTCGAATGCGGCCGCCGCGGTGGACGTGCTCACGCTCGACGGGGTACCCGCGCCCTGTATCGACGGGCCGAACACCTCGAACGAGCCGAACCGGCGGGTGCCCGCCGAAATGCCCCGCAGGTGCACCGGTCGTCCGCCGAGTCGCCGGACGGCGGTCTCGCTCGCCACGACGACGGCCGCACCGCCCTCGCCGGGTGAGCAGAACATGTACCTGGTCAGGGGGTCGTTGACCATGTCCGCGGCGGCGATCGTCTCGGCGGACATGGGTTCACGCCGCCAGGCATTCGGGTTCAGGGAGCCGTTGCGATACGCCTTCTCCGCGACGGCGGCCAGTGTGGGGGCGCTGATTCCGTGTTCGCGCATGTACCGCGCGATCTTGATGCCGAAGAACTGGGTGGTGACCATGAGACCCGCCTCGCCGTAGCCGACGGGCAGACCCCAGTCCTGTGGCGCCGGGTCGAACGCACCGCGCGGGTGCTTGTCGAAGCCGACCGCGAGCGCGATGTCGGCGGCGCCGGCACGAATGGCGTTGACGGCCGACACCAGAGCGCTACCCCCTGTCGCGCAACCGTTCTTGACGTTGGTGAACGGGATTCCGGTGAGTCCGAGTTCGGACACCAGGGTGTCGGCGAGCCCGGAGCCGTCACTGCCACCGAACGCGACCTGAACGTCGGTCCACGCGATGCCGGCGTCGGCCAGGGCGGACGCGATCGCGTCCAGGGCGAGCCCGCGGCCGGTCTTGTCCTGTTGGCGCCCGAATTTCGACAGTCCGGCCCCGATGATCGACACGGTGGACATCAGCGGGTCTCCTTCAGATATGCGTCGGTGGCAAACCGGGGCACCGGTGCCGTGGCGACCAAGGTCACCGGCGCCCCGTCGTCCAACTCGTCGAAGTCGTGGCAGTCGAGCACGGCTTCGACCCTGATTCCCTCGGGGAGTTCGACGTAGCCGACCGCGAACGGCGAGAACCCGTCCGGCGGCGGAACATACGGCGGCGATTTCGGGGCGAACCGCTGAACCGTGTACGCCCAGACCGTTCCGCGTGTGCTCAGCGCAACCGGCGACATCGCCGGTCGTGAGCACTGCGAGCACAGGCTGGTGGCCGGGAACGCCACCGTCGAGCAGTGGGAGCACCGGCTCGCGCCGAGTGCCGGCGCGGTATGTGTCTCGCCCATCGTCAATCTCTCCTCGGGATTCGTCGGCGGCGTTCGGGTCAGCGACCGACCCAGACCGGGTCACGCTTTTCGAGGAACGCGTTCACGCCTTCGCGTGCGTCCTCGGACTGCAGCGCGTTGCCGACGGCGAGGTGCTCCATCACCATGAGCGACTGGATGTCCGCGTCGAGACCGCGGTCGATGCACATCTTGGTGAGCTTCATCATGAACGGACTCTTGTCCACGATCGGCGCGATGAACTCGGCGACGAGCTTGTCGAGGTCTTCGGCCGGCACCGAAGCGTTGATCAGGTCGAAGGCCTCCGCCTCCTTGCCGGTGAGGAGCTTGCCGGTGAGCATGAGCTCCTTGGTCTTCCGAATGCCGATCATCCGCGGGAGCCGGTAGATCGGGCCCGCACCACCGAACAGCGCGCGGCGAATGTGGAAGTCGCCGATACGAGCGTCCTCGGCCGCGATGGCGAAGTCGCAGGAGATCATCAGCTCGAAACCGCCCGCGGTGACGAAGCCTTCGAGGACCGCGACGGACGGCGTGTTCATCGAGTACAGGCGGTCGCACACCCGGGCCGACAGCACCGCGACATCCATCGCGGTGGTGGAGCCGACGTACTTCTCCCGCAGTTCGTCGAGATCGAATCCCGAGCAGAACGTGCCGTCGCGTCCACGCAGGACCAGCACTTTGAGTTCGGGGTCGTTGTCGACCTCGACGATGATCTCGTCGAGGCGGTGCAGCAACTCGACGGTGACCGCGTTCTTCTTGTGCGGGCGGTTGAGCCACACGCGGGCGACGTCGCCGTCCTTCTCGAGAACGATGTGATCGGTGTCCACCATGTCGGGGTCCTTTCGAGGGATGAAAACTGAACTGGATTCACTTCAGTTCTACTGGGTGGGAGGTGTTCCGTCAATAGCGGGGTCGAAGAGCGTCGGATTCGGCCGGCAGCAGCCGGCCCGATGTCAGAGTCCGACGAGATCCGCGATCCGCCCGCGGTGCGCCCGCGAATCCCCCAGCAGCGGTTCGTCTCCGAGCGCGCGGCGAACATAGGAGTGCGTCGCATGTTCCCAGGTGAAGCCGACTCCCCCGTGAAGTTGCACGGCCTCCATCGCGGTGGCGATCACGGCCTCGGTGCAGACCGCACCCGCGACAGCGGCCGGAAGCGCCGCGGCGCCCGGGTCTTCCGCGAACACCGCGGCCGCGTACCGCGCCGCCGATCGCGCCTTCTCGAGCTCGACGAGAGTGTTCGCCAGTCGATGCTTGACAGCCTGGAAGGAGCCGATCGCCCGCCCGAACTGGCGGCGCTGCATGGTGTATTCCCGTGTACTGTCCAGTAATCGGTCGATCACGCCGACGTGCTCGCAGGCCAGTCCGATCACTCCGAGGCTCTGCAACGATTCGACCGCGCGCGGTGCGTCACCGGGTCCGGCGAGCCGCACCGCCTCCGCGTCGTCGAAGAGCAGATTCGCCTGCCGTCGACTGGGGTCGACCACCGGAAGTTCTGTTCGCCGCACCGTCGCGGTCCGCAGATCGACCGCATAGAGGCCGGGTCCGTCGTCGGCGTGCGCGAGCAGCACGACGACATCGGCGGCGCCGCCCTGCACGACATTCGTCGCGCGACCGGACAGCGACCATCGGTCGCCGGCGCGCGCGGCGTCGACGAAATCGGTCTGCCCACTCAGGGCCGTCACCGTCGCGACGAGTTCGCCCCGGACGACCTGGTCGAGCAGTTCGTCTACTGTTTGCGACCTTTCGGCCGCGAGTAGGGCGTGCACTCCCAGCGTGGCGGACGTGAGCACCGGTTCGCAGACCAGCGCGCGCCCGCATTCTTCGAGAACGATGCCGAGTTCGACCACGCTGTATCCGAGGCCGCCGCGATCCTCCGGCACCGTCAGGGCCGCGACGTTCATCTCCTCGACGAGCAGCGACCACAACTCGGGGGAATAGCCGACCGGGGACCGGGCGGCGAGTCGGCCGTCCTCGAGGGTCGAGTGGCGGTCGAGCAGGCGGCGTATGACGTCGCGGATGTCTTCGTGCTCGGCGACGGGGGTCATCGCCGCGGGTTCGGTCTCGGGCCAAGGGCTGGAATGGGAGGACTGCATTGAACTCTCCTATAAATTGACGTGAGTTCAGTTTAGTTTCGCAGAAGACGAGACGGCAAGGACTCTCGACAGACCCACCCATGTTGAACTAAGTTCATTTCATGACCGATGCACTCGTGATCGAGCAGTACTACGCGATCCTCGACAGCGGCCGGATCGAAGACGCGGTTGCCCTGCTCGACGAATCGATCGAGTTCGCCATAGTTCTTCCCGGTACCGTCCGTCGCGGCCACACCCGCGCCGACATGCTCGACTACCTCCGGGGACGACCCCCGGTCGACCGGCGGCACGTGCTGCTCCGGACGAGCAGCGCCGGCGACGTCCAGTTCGCCTACGGCTCCGTCGTCGAGAACGAGACGAAGACGACCGGCTACTTCCTCGCCGCCATGCACCTCGACGCCGACGGCACCATCGACGCATATGAAGTGTCCTTCGACACGGAATTCAGCATTCTCACAAGGGAGTTGGCACATGACAAGCGCGACTGACCTGAATCCGAGGACGTCACCGACGCCCGTGCTGGTCGCATGGTTCGCGTTCATGGATTCGGACGATCCCGACCGCGTCCTGACGATGATCACCGACGACTTCCGGATGTCGATCCAGTTCTCCACCGGCGGCGGGAAGGCAGCCGAATTCGTCGGCGATCGCGCAGGTCTCGTCGGGTACTTGCAGCAACGCGAGAAGAGCGTGCTGGTACACGAGATCCTCGCGGGCTCGCGGGTGGGTGACGTCGAACTGGCACTGGGACGCACCACCCGGAACGGCGAATTCGAGGCGTCGTTCAACACCTCGGCACAGCTCGACGAGTCCGGGCTCGTGCGGAGGTTGCTCATCTGCCGCACGCCCGAGATCTCGTTCCCCCTCTGACACACCTGTGAGTACTTGTTAACCGCGGGCGGTTAACAAGTACTCACAGGGGGTTTCGGTCAGGACGTGAGGTCGTACAGGGTCACGCCGTCCACGGTGACTGCGGTGAAGTTCGCCTGCACCCAGGTGGAGATCTCCGACGCGGTGCCGTCGCCACCCATTCCGCCGCCCCGGCCGCCGGCGATGAAGTAGTGGATCTTCCCGTCCGCCACGTACTGCTGGAACTGCTCCAGCGTGGGTGACGGATCGCTGCCGTTGAACCCGCCGATCGGCATGACCGGGTCCTCGGTGGCCAGCTGGTAACCGGACGCACTGTTGGATCCGATGGCCGCGGCCACCCAGGTGTAGTTGCCGGCATCCTGCTCCAGCAACGACACCAGTTCCTCGCCGGGGTTGCTGCCGGAGAGGAGTCCCCCGGCAGCGCCGCCCATGGCTCCCATGCCGCCCATGCCGTCGGCGGCGCCTGCCGTTGCGCCGTCGGTGGCACCGGGAGCCGCACCGCCCGGCATCGTGGGCGCGGCGCCGCCGTCGGTGCGCCCGCCCATGCGTCCGGCACCGTCCATGCCACCGGGGCCACCCATTCCGCCGAAGCCACCGCGACCGCCTTCGACGGTGGGTCCGGCCGAGACGATCGAACCGGTGTGCGGCGTCGCGATCGTGTCGACGGCGTACGCCGTCGGTCCGGCGAGCCCAGTGAACAGCGCGGCCAGCGTGACGACGGCCGCGATCCGTCCCCTGGTCAGCGCCGGGATCAGCACGGCCACCGCGGCGAGAACACCGGCGACGACCACGGCCCACTTCAGCCACGGCACGAACGACGCACTGCGCCCGAGCAGAACCCAGGACATGGCCGCTGTGGCCAGCAGTGTCACCGCAAGAACAGCACGCATCCACAGGGTGTCGCGTCGACGCCACAGCGTCACAGAACCGATCGCCACCAGCGCGGCCACGGCCGGTGCGAGCGCGACGGTGTAGTACGCGTGGAAGATTCCGGCCATGAAGCTGAACGTCAGCCCGGTGACGAGCAGCCACAGGCCCCACACGACGAACGACGCACGTTGCGTGTCGGTGCGTGGCGCCCTGCCACGCACTACGAGACCGGCGACGAGCAGAATCAGAGCGGCCGGGATCAGCCAGGCGATCTGACCGCCCTGAGCCGACTCGAACATGCGCGTGATGCCGGTGCTGCCCCACATTCCGCCGCCACCGCCGGGGCCGCCTCCGGGGAAGCCCCCGCCTGCCATGGCGTCACCCATTGCTGCTCCGGCTTCGCCACGCGCGCCGCCACCGGGCGTGACGCTGCCCGTCTCCTCACCGTTCAACCGGCCGAGACCGTTGTAGCCCAGGGTGAGTTCGAGGATCGAGTTGTTCTGCGAACCGCCGATCCAGGGCCGCGACGACGCCGGCCACAGCTCGACGGTCAGCAACCACCAGCCCGCGGAGACGATCATCGCGCCGAGCGCGGCGAAGCACTGGGCGAGGCGTTTGCCGAACTTCGGTGGTCCCGCGAAGAGGTAGGTCAGGGCGAGCGGCGGAACGACGAGCATCACCTGAAGCTGCTTGGTCAGGAACCCCAGCCCGACGAACACGCCGGTCAGCACCATCCACCGGGTGCGTCCGTCCTCCACGGCACGCAGCATCGCCCACACGGACGCGATCATCAGCAGCACCAGCAGCGCGTCGGGGTTGTTGAACCGGAACATGAGCACCGCGATCGGCGTCAGTGCGAGCACCAGACCGGCGAGCAGACCGGCCGGGGCCCCGAACCACCGCTTCACCGTCGCGTACAGCAGCGCGACGGAACCGACGCCGAGCAGGGCCTGCGGCACCAGCATCGCCCACGAGCTGAGGCCGAAGATCCGGACCGACAGCGACATCAGCCACAGCGACATCGGCGGCTTGTCGACGGTGATGGAGTTGGCGGCGTCGGAGGACCCGAAGAAGAACGCCTTCCACGACTCCGAACCGGCCTGCACCGCGGCGGCATAGAACGAGTTGGCCCAGCCGGAAGCGCCGAGCCCCCAGATGTACGCGACCGCCGTCCCGACGAGCAGTGCGGCGAGCGCCCAGGGCTCCCACCTCCGCCGGGCCGGAGGAGGTTCGGGCGTTTCGACCTTCGGTTGTTCGAGGGTCGTCGTCATGCGTGAACTCCTTCGGGGCGAGCGTTCCGGAACACCCAGCGAAGGGCTATGAAACGACTGATGGTGGCAACGAGATTGGCGAGTACGAGGACGGCGAGTTCGACGTGCTTGGACGCGTCCGGGGCCGCCGAGTGCAGGACGAACAGGGAACCGCTGGTGAGCAGCAGTCCGAAGGCGAACACGAGCAGACCCTGCATCTGATGCCGGGCGGCGCCTTCGGATCCGCGCACCCCGAACGTGAACGCGCGGTTCGCGGCCGTGTTGAGCACGGCCGTGACCAGCAGTGAGACGGCGTTGGCCCACTGCGCGCCCAGGACCGGATGCAGAACCAGGTAGAGCAGCGCGTACGCGACGGTGGACGCGACACCGATCACCGCGAACCGGGCCAACTGCCCGACCATGCCGCGGGGAACCCCGGGCACCAGCGGCTCGCGTCCGAAGCTGTCCCGCAAGCTGCCGATCGGCAGCGATCCGGTGGACAGCGCCCGGCCCACCCGCCACACGCCCTTGAGGTCGGCGACAGCGGTCGCGACGATGTCGACGCGACTATCCGGGTCGTCGACCCAGTCCACGGGGACCTCGTGGATGCGCAGGCCTGCGCGTTCCGCGAGCACCAGCAGCTCGGTGTCGAAGAACCATCCGGTGTCCTCGACCAGCGGCAGCAGACGCTGCGCGACGTCCGCCCGCATCGCCTTGAACCCGCACTGCGCGTCGGAGAACCGCGCGTGCAGCGCGCTGCGGAGGATGAGGTTGTAGCTGCGGGAGATGAACTCACGCTTCGGGCCCCGGACCACCCGCGAGGAGCGGGCGAGCCGGGAGCCGATCGCGAGGTCCGAATGCCCCGACAGCAGCGGTGCGATCAGCGGCATCAGGGCGTTGAGGTCCGTCGACAGATCGACGTCCATGTACGCCACCACCTCGGCGTCGGAGGCACTCCACACCGCGCGCAGGGCGCGGCCGCGTCCCTTCTCGTCGAGGTGCACGACGCGGACGCCGTCGATCTCGGCGGCCAGTCGGTGGGCCACGGCGAGGGTGGCGTCGACGCTGGCGTTGTCGGCGATGGTGATGCGGGCGGTGTAGGGAACGTTCTCGTCGAGGTGCCGCCGCAGCCGGCGCACGCAACGTTCGAGTCCGGCTTCCTCGTTGTAGACCGGCACGACAACGTCGAGCACGGGCGCGGTCTCGGAGGTTCCGGAGGTCTCGAGTCGTCCCATGGCGCCCGGTGCTCGGGAGAGGGAATTCGTCGTCATGCGTCCAAGGTTCGGCCCGGACGCTGCGATCACTCTGGACGGAGGCTGGGAGTTTCCTGTGCGCTTCGCGCCCGTGAGTACTTATTAACCGCGGAAGGTTAATAAGTACTCACGGGTGGCGAAGCCGCATAATGGCGGCCATGGGATCTGTATTCAGCGCCATCATCAACGGAGATCTGCCGGGACGGTTCGTGTGGGAGGACGAGGACGTCGTCGCGTTCCTCACGATCGCCCCCGTGACCCAGGGCCACACCCTCGTCGTGCCGCGCGAGGAGGTGGACCAGTGGCAGGACGTCGACGGTGAGGTCTGGAACAAGGTCATGGACGTGGCCCGCACGATCGGGCAGGCCGTCCGCCCGGCGTTCGACGCACCGCGGGCGGGACTGCTGATCGCCGGCCTCGAGGTGCCCCACCTGCACCTGCACGTCTTCCCCGCCTACGATCTCGGCGATTTCAACATCAGCAACGCCGAGCAGAATCCGTCCCAGGAATCGCTCGAGGAGGCGCAGGCGAAGATCAAGGCGGCGCTGCGCGAACTCGGCCACGGGGCCAACGTCCCCGACTGACGGTCAGCTCGACCGCGGCAGTTCCACCCGGAACGTGGCACCTTCGCCGGGCCGGCTGTCGACGGTTACCGACCCTCGGTGGGCGGCGACCAGGGCCGCGACGATCGACAGGCCGAGCCCGCTGCCGCCGCTCTCCCGGGTGCGGGACGCGTCGGTGCGGTAGAACCTCTCGAACACCCGGGCCGCGTCTTCCTCGGTCAGTCCGGGTCCGGTGTCGGCCACCTCGAGCACGACGCTGTGCTCGGTGGTGCCGAGCCGGACCGTCACGTCCGCGGTGGCGGGGGTGTGTTTGACGGCGTTGGCGAGCAGGTTGCCGAGGACCTGCCGCAGCCGGGCCTCGTCGCCGATCACCTCCGGTGTCCCGGGTCCGGGGCGGACGTCGAGGGCGATGGACCGCTCGGGGGCGACGGCGCGCGCCCCGTGCACGGCGTCGGATGCCACCGACAGCAGGTCGACGGGCCGGGTCTCGAGGGGTCGCTGGGCATCGAGCCGGGCGAGCATCAGCAGGTCTTCCACCAGGAGACCCATCCGCGACGCTTCCCCTTCGATGCGGCTCATCAGGGTTTCGGTGTCGGTCATCGCGCCCTGTCGATACAGTTCGGCGAAGCCGCGGATCGTGGTGAGCGGGGTGCGCAGTTCGTGGCTCGCGTCGGCGACGAATCGCCGCATCTTCTCCTCGGACCGCCGCGCCGACTCCTCCGACGCCTCGGTGGCGGCGAACGCGTGCTGGATCTGCGCGAGCATTCCGTTGAGCGCCACAGACAGTCGCCCGATCTCGGTACGGTCGTCCCGTTCCGGGACGCGTCGGTGCAGGTCTCCCGCCGCGATCGCCGCGGCGGTCTCCTCCACTTCGACGAGGGGACGCAGACTGCGCCGGACCACGAAATACGCGACCACTCCGAGCACGATCAGCACCACCACACCGATGATGAGTTGCAGCACGGCCAGCCGGTTCACGGTTTCGTCGTTCTCGGTGAGCGTCATCGCGACCGTCGTCTCGATGCCGTCCGGCGCGGTGGTGGTCAGCACCCGCCACCGCACGTCGGAACCGTCGGTCGAGCCGACCGTCACGGGCACGGAGGCGGGGTCTTCCGGCAGTGCGGGCGAGACGGATTCGTCGTTGATCTCACGCAGCACGGTGCCGTTGGCCAATGTCGTGCGGACGTAGAACGGGCTCGGCGGACGTCCGGGATTCGGTTCGTCGGGCGGCGGCAGCGGACGCGACTTGCCGGGCTTCGCCCACCCCTGAGCGGCCTCGTGGAGTTGGTGATCGACGCGGTTGGTCAGCGAATTCTCGAGCGCCGACGTCACCGCGACACCGGACGCGAGAAGCCCGAGCGCAGCGAGCAGGAGCACGGCGCCGACGAGCGTGATGCGCAGTGGCATCGCCCGGATCCACCGTCGCGCAGGCCTGTTCGGGACGGTGGCGACCACCTCGGCCGACTCCCGGGGAGCCGCGGGCGCGGTCATCGCCGCGGTTCGCGCATCACGTAGCCGACGCCGCGGAGGGTGTGGATCAGCGGGGTCTCGCCGGTGTCGACCTTCCGGCGCAGGTACGACACGTACGACTCGACCACGCCGACCTCACCGCCGAAGTCGTAGTTCCAGACGTGGTCGAGGATCCGCGGCTTGCTCAGCACCGTGCCGGCGTTGACCATGAAGTACCGCAGCAGCGTGAACTCCGTCGGAGAGAGCGACACCAGGTCGCCCGCCTTCCAGACCTCCCGCGTGTCGTCGTCGAGTTCGATGTCGGCGAACTTGATGCGGGCCGACTGCTCCTCCACCGACACCTTGCCCGCCCGCCGGAGGATGACGCGAAGCCGGGTCACCACTTCTTCGAGGCTGAACGGCTTGGTGACGTAGTCGTCCGCGCCGAGGGTCAGGCCGCTGATCTTGTCCTCCACCGCATCCTTCGCGGTGAGGAACAGCACCGGCGCGTCCACACCGTCGGCGCGCAACCGCTTGAGCAGGCCGAACCCGTCCATTCCCGGCATCATGACGTCGAGAATGACGGCGTCCGGGCGGAAGGTGCGCGCCGTGTCGAGTCCCTCGGCCCCGGTCGACGCCGTCGCCACCTCGAATCCCTGGAATCGGAGACTCACGGAGAGCAACTCGAGGATGTTCGGTTCGTCGTCGACGACGAGGACGCGGGCTTCGACAGGCTTATCATTCACGCAACCCATCATCACTCGTGACGCTGGATCGTCGCTGTAGGTTTCCTGGGAGGTTCCTGTGAGCCGGTGCGGCCGGCCCTGGCCGGACGGATTCCGATCGTCAGTTGACGACGATATTGAGGTTGAACACTACCCCGCCGAACGTCAGGATCGTGTTGGCCAATCCGAGTGTGACACCACTGTTGAGCGCCCCGAGCAGTCCCAGCATCATGACCTCCATCGTCGCCCCGGTGAAGGGGTGTTTGCGCGCTGTCCGTACGCGTTGCGGATGACACTAAGTCACGTTCGACAAATTCGTGGCGACACGCGCACGCAATTTCCCTGAATAAAATCACCCATTCTTCTCGAGCGAAAAAGGATGAAATTCCGGGCGCATGAGCGAGGATGGGACAGTTGCTCTCCCGCGCCCCGGCGCTCACGGTCGCCGCACAACGCGACAACCCCGCCGTCGAGCCGACGGCGGGGTTGCGACCGGAGTTGTCTTGACAGGCAGGAAGTTCAGGCGACGACGTTCAGGTTGAGCACCACTCCGCCGAACGTGCCGATCGTGTTGGCGAGTCCGAGGGTGAAAGCGCTGTTGATTGCGGCGAGCAGTCCGAGCATCATGATGTTCCTCGTTATCTTCCGTGGTATACGCACAGAATTCACTGTCGCGCTCGACAATAAGTCAGCAGGTCTCGATCTGCGAGATATTCGGTGCATTCCCGCGCCGTGCGCGCGGAGCGAGCCTGTGGAGTCGCTCACCACTCACGGGCGCGGAGCGCGTCTTTGGGTACCGTGGAATTCGTCGACACGACATCCGGACGAGCGCACCGTACCCGGCCAGCGACAAGACGGTGCCCGGAGGTTTGTCATGGCGTGGATCGTGCTCGTGCTGTCGGGGGTTCTGGAGGCTGTCTGGGCCACCGCCCTCGGCCGGTCGGAGGGATTCAGCAAGCTCGGGCCCAGCATCGTCTTCGGCGTCGCCCTGGTCTTCAGCATGGCGGGTCTGGCCTACGCGATGCGCAGTCTCCCCACCGGAACGTCGTACGCGGTGTGGGTCGGCATCGGCGCGGCGCTGACGGTCGGGTTCGCGATGCTGACGGGCGCCGAGAGTGCCACGCCGGTGAAGATTCTGCTGATCCTGGGCATCGTGGGATGCGTCGTCGGACTGAAGGCTCTGCACTGACCTGATCGACACGCTCGATGATTGTGTGTCGCGGGTTACAGTAACTCCATGAACCTGGTGTCGTTGATGACCCTCCCGGTGCGTGCCGGTCTCGCGGCGGCCGATGTCGGTCTCGGTATCGCCGAGGCCGCCCTCGTGTCGGTGCGGACCGCGGTCGCCGGGACCGGCGTGGTCACGGGAATGAGCACCCAGGGGAGCCCGCTGCAGGTGATCAGCCAACTGTCGTCGCTGGCGGCCAACGACCGGCCGCTCGGGCAGGCCCTCCAGCCGGGCGGTCCGCTCGATCGTCTCCTCGCCCCGGGCGGCCCCGTCGACCGTCTCACGTCGGAGGGCGGCACCCTCGAACGACTGCTCGAGCCGGGTGGGCCGCTCGAGCGGGTCCTCGCCAAGGACGGCCCGCTCGACCGGGTCCTCGCCGAGGACGGCACCCTGGAGCGACTGCTCGCGAAAGACGGCCTGCTCGACCGTCTCACCGCCGAGCAGGGACCCCTCGAACGGCTGACTGCGCAGGACGGCGCGGTCGAACGGCTCACGGCGCCGGGCGGACTGGTGGATCGGGCGCTCGCCGAGAACGGCATCCTCGACACACTGCTGTCAGAGGGCGGCGCGTTCGAACGCCTCATCGCCGAGGGCGGCCCGCTCGATCAGATCGTGGCACTGTCCGAGACGTTGACGGCGCTGGCGCCCAACCTCGAGCGGATGAGCGCGAGCGTCGACCTGCTGCAGGAGACGGTGGGGGTTCTCAGCGCCGCCGTCGGGCCGCTCGGTGAACTGGCGGGCAAGTTGCCGGGGCGCTGGCTCAACAAGGGCAAGGGCGACCGTCCGGGCGTCGACTACACCCTCGGCCCCGCCTGACGCTGTCCGCTCGGGACGGCCTGGGAGCGACCGGCCGACACTGACCGACACCTGCCTCTGGTATGTATTTCGCATGACACGAACCATCGTTGCGCTGTTGATCCCGGCCGCCCTGCTGCTCGGGGCGTGCAGTTCCGAATCGACCACCACCGACGCCGAGTCCACGGCGAGCGCAACGACCGAGGCCACCGAGGCGTCCTCCGCAGGCCTGCCCGCCGTCGCGGACCTGTGCAAAGGCCTCCTCCAGTACGCGAAGGGCGCCGAGGCCCGCGCGCAGCAGAGCGGCGAGACGTTCGACCGCACGAAGGCCCTCGACGACCTCTTCACCCAGTCGGCCGAGACGGCGGAGTGGAAGGACGCTCCGCAGGAGCGCAAGGATCAGATGATCCAGGCCTACGACGCCGCCAAGACCGGGGCCTGCTGACCCGTCCCTCGATCAAGGACCGGAACTGTCCTCAATCCTTCGTAGCGTGGTCTGCATGACCGACACGACGAAGTCCATCCGACCGTTTCGCATCGACATCGCGCAGGCGCAACTCGACGATCTCGCCGCACGACTCGCGCGGACCCGGTTCGGCACCCCGCTCCCGGGTGACGACTGGAAAACCGGGGTGCCCACGTCCTACCTGGTCGAACTCGTCGCGTACTGGCGCGACGAGTTCGACTGGCGGGCACAGGAGAAATCGCTCAACACCTTCCCGCAGTTCGTGACCGAGATCGACGGGCAGAACATCCACTTTCTGCACGTCCGCTCACCCGAACCGGACGCACTGCCCCTGGTCCTCACCCACGGCTGGCCGGGTTCGTTCGTCGAGTTCCTCGACGTGATCGGGCCCCTCACCGACCCCGTGGCGCACGGTGGCAACCCCGCGGACGCATTCCACGTGGTGGTGCCGTCGCTGCCCGGATTCGGATTCTCGGGACCGGTCCGCGAATCGGGCTGGAACATCCACCGGATCGCCGGGGCGTGGGCGGAGCTGATGAGCCGGCTCGGATACGACCGTTACGGGGTCCAGGGCGGCGACATCGGCGCGGGCGTCTCGCCCGAGGTCGCCCGCATCGCCCGGGACGCGGTGGCCGGGGTGCACCTCAACGGCAACATCGGGGTTCCCGTCCACGACGTGGACGAGGCGGAGCGGGCGAGCCTGACACCGCTGGAGCGGGACCGCCTGGACCGGGTGTTGCGGTTCCTGACCGACGAGTTCGGCTACATCTCCATCCAGTCGACGCGACCTGCGACGCTCGGTGCCGCGCTCGCCGATTCACCGGTCGGTCAGCTCGCTTGGATCGTCGACAAGTTCCGCGAGTGGACGCATCCGCGGGAGGCGCTCCCCCACGACGTCGTCGGCATCGACCGCCTGCTCACCAACGTCATGTTGTACTGGCTGACCGACACCGCGTCCTCGGCCGCGTACGTCGGCTACATGCAGGAATCTTCTTGGGGCACCGCCAATTCCGTGTCCGGCATCCCGACCGCCGTCATCGTCTTCGCCCACGACGTCGGCATCCGCCGCTACGCGGAGCGGGAGCATGCGATCACGCGGTGGACCGACGTCGAGGATCGCGGCGGCCACTTCGCCGCACTCGAGGAGCCCGCGACCCTGACTGCGGACATCCGGGACTTCTTCGCCGGACTTCGCTGAGCGGATCCGGAGCGGTCAGATCAGGCTCGAGATGAGGAAGGCGGCAAGCAGCACGCCGACGAGAACGGATCCGGCGGTGGCGGCCGCGAGGACCACCGAACCGGTCACGGCCATTGCCGGCGCCGCCGCGACGAGGGCGGCGACGAGCGCGGTTCCGAGCGAGAAGCGGCGGTCGGGCTCTGCCTGCCGGTCCTTCGCGTGCCGGGCACTGTGCGTGCGGAATGCATTGTGGGCCGTGAGGGTCATGATTCTTTGTCCCGTCTGGAGTCGAATGCGGGGCCAGAGTCGGAGCCCTGGCGGGTACAGAGTTCACCTCCCCGGCGCAGTGGTGGATCACTATCCGGGCGTGCGGCCCGGCCCGTCCAGCCGGGACGCCAGTTCGGCGTTCTCGGATTCGAGCGCGAGGATGCGCCGAATGCCGGCGACGTTCACACCGTCGTCCATGAGCTGAGCGATGCGTGCCAGCCTGATCAGGTCGTCGTCGCTGTATCTGCGGGTGCCGCCGCTGGTCCGGGCGGGGGTGAGCAACCCCCGCCGCTCGTACAGGCGGAGAGTCTGCGGGCCGATGCCCGTCAACTCCGACGTCACCGCAATTCCGTAGACCCCGCGACGTGAGCGGGGCAGGACGTCGATGGTCATAACAGGCTCCCTTCTGCTTAAGGAACACCTGATATTAACACGCAAATGAAATGAATCTGCATTCGTAAATACAGATTTTGCATCTCGGACCCGTCATGCCTGGCCGGCGGCCGCCAAGACGACCATCGGGTCACGTAATCTCGGACCCGAACCGAACACGAACCGCCACCGACCCCGGACGGATTCGTCGAGGTGTCGTGGCCGTGAGCGCCGCGGCCTCTGTGCGAGAGACGAGAAGACGGTGCCCCGTACTCAGGAACACGCAGATCGCTACCGCGACGCCCTCACGGCGCTCGCCGCGGCCACGCAGCGACCGGCCAACGTGGTCAACACCGGTGCGGGCTACGCGATCCGGGTCGACTTCGAGTTCAACCGGTACCTTCTCGCGTCGAATGCCACCGACGGACTGACCGACGCCGTCGAGGACGCGTCCGAGTGGAGGGTCAGCCTGTTCCAGGGCGCCGCCGACGGCACGTCCGACGAATTGCTGGCCACCGCCGGGCACGCGTGGCTGGTCGACGCATTCGACCTCGCGTTCGCCGACATCCGGGCCGAAGGTAAATGGCAGTCGGCCGACGCGTCGTTCGACGAGTTCAACCCCACGAACGACCAGTCTGCGAGCTGATCCGGCGCCGCTCAGGCGCGGTCCGGGACCTCGGATCGGACGAGTTGCTCGAGTTCGGCGTTCCGCGCCGCGAGGACCGCGTTCTCGGCCTCGAGCCGAAGGATCTGGCCGATGCCGATGAGATTGACTCCTGCGGCGACGAGTTCGGTGATCTTCTGGAGGCGCGCGACATCGTCCTCGCTGTACCGGCGTGTGCCACCGCCCGTGCGAGTCGGTGTGATCAACCCGCGCCGCTCGTACAGGCGCAGCGTCTGTGGTCCGATACCCGTCAGTTCCGACGTTACCGAGATCCCGTATACACCCCGCTGCGAACGAAGCGGCATATGAGAGGACGTCACCGGGTCTCCCTTCTTCTCAGGGCACATCAACCTTAGCAAGCGCCGGTGGACACAATATGCCGCGGGGCGCGCAGGTTCGCTCCGGAATGCCCACACCCCCGCGGGGCTGGACCAGCAATCTTGCCGATTCGGCTTGAACTTCCCGTCCGACCGCTGTAGAACAAATCTATATTCTTCAACGCAGATTAGTTCTCACGACGAGGCCGCACGAAGGAGAACCGCAGATGACCACCCACGACCCTCAGAGCACTCCCCACGACGGGGAGGTCCTCGTTCTCGGTGCAGGCAGCGGCGGAGCGATCGCCGGCGGCCTGATCGCCACGCTGGCGCTCAGCGCGCTCACTCTCCTCTCGTCCCTGCCGACGTGACCGGACACCCCGACACCCGCACCCGTTCGACACCGACACAGACCCAGACACAGACTCTTCGCACACGACAGGACGCAGCCCTCATGCCCGCCAGCTCCGCATTCCACGCTTCCGCCACCAGCACCACGCGCGGCGGAGCCACGATGAGCACCGAGGAAATCAAGGCCCGGATCGAGGCGATGTTCGCCGACGAGGCCGCAGACACGTCCCCCGCACTCGTCGAATAGCGACGCCATCGCCGATGCCGGCAGGTCAGAGAAGGGCAGAGCCATGAAAGTGTCCACCCCGCTCGTCGAACCATCGCTCGAAATCCGACGCATCCCCACGCGGTCGAAGCCGGTGCATCGCACGAAGTCCGCAGCCGACGCCGACGCCGCACGAGTAGAGCTACGGCAGGCCCGAAACGAGACCGCGCGCCGCGAGCGTGACCAGTATCGTGACGTGCCCGCGCAGTGCGAGGCCATCGGCCGGCTCGCCGCCTCCGACCCCCGCCGCGAACTGCTGCGACAGCGACTGATCGAGCGGTGCCTGCCGCTCGCCGAACACATCGCCCGGCGTTTCCTCGGTCGCGGAGAACCCCTCGACGACCTGATCCAGGTCGCCCGCATCGGTCTGGTCAAGGCAGTCGACCGTTTCGACGCCCGCTGCGGGGCGAACTTCGTGTCGTACGCCGTCCCGACGATCACCGGCGAAGTCCGCAGGCACTTCCGCGACACGGGATGGGCGATGCGCGTCCCGCGCAGCATGCAGGAACTGCACCTTTCCCTCACGACCGCGACGACCGAACTGACCACCACACTCGGACGCGCCCCGACGGCGAGCGAATTGGCCGAGGCCCTCGGGATCGACAAGGAGGAGGTGGTCCGGGGCCTCCGGGTTGCCGACGCCTACAGCACCCTGTCCGTCGATTTCCCGCTCGGCGAGGACGAGCGCCCGCTGTCGGAGACGATCGGCGACGTCGACCCGTCCCTCGCACACGTCGAGGACCACGTGGTTCTCGAGCCGCTGCTGGGATCCCTTCCCGACCTCGAACGCACCGTCCTCGTTCTGCGGTTCTTCGGCAACATGACCCAGTCGCAGATCGCCGCTCGGGTGGGCGTCTCGCAGATGCAGGTGTCCCGGCTGCTGAACAAAACCCTGGCGGACCTGCGCGGGAAACTCGCCGACGCCAGCGGTCAGATGCCCGGGTAGGCGGCCAGGAAGTCCTCCCACGTCCGCTTGCCCGTCGCCGCCTCGCGCGACAGGTTGACGCCGTCCCGGTACGCGCGGCCGGCCTTGCCCGGCATCCGGACCGGCATCGTCAGCCGGTGCCTGCCGGTCGCCTGCAGGTAACTGCGCGCCAGATCGCCCATCCCGTACACCGTCGGCCCGGGCAGGTCGGGAACCAGGCCTGCCGGGGCGCCGAGCGTCAGTTCCACCAGACGCGCCGCCACCTCCCCCGAGTCGACCGGCTGGAAGCGCAGTCCGCCCGGGACCGGGATCACCGGCAGTTTCGCCATCTTCTGCAGCATGCTCAGCACCAGTTCGTGAAACTGGGCTGCGCGCAACGTCGTCCACGGCAGGCCCGAGTCGGCCACCGCTCGCTCCGCGGCCAGCTTGAATATCAACTACCCGGTCCTGAAGGACGCGGGTTTGCTGCTCACGTTCTCACTGGCTGTGAGAGGGGTGGCTGCTTTAGGCACGGTTGATTGGGCGGCCCGGTAGTTGGTGTGTCCGAGTGCGGCAATGTTGGCGGCGGCGTTATGGTCCGCGTGACCGGTCCATCCGCAGCCGCGGCACCGGAACAGTGCTTGACTGTGCCTGTTCGCGGTGTCGCAGTGCCCGCAGAGGTGGCACGTCTTACTGGTATTGCGAGGGTTGATCACCTGCACCGGCACTCCTGCGGCGTGCGCCTTATAGGTGATCTGGTCGCGCAGTTGCGCGTATGCCCAGGAGTGCAATTGTTGCCGTTGTCTGCGTGCGAGCCGTACCCGGTCCCGGATTCCCGACAGGTCTTCTACCGCGATTCCTTGACCGGTGCGTTGCGCCTGGGCAACAATCGTTTTCGAGAGTTGATGATTGATGTCGGTGGCGTACCGAGTCTCCTTCCTCCGCCGATTCTTCAGTTTCCGCTTCGCGGACCTGGTCCCCACCTTCTGCAGCGCGGACCGGATGGTTCCGTTCTTTTTCCGGCGGGCGGTGACCGCACCACCGGACCACCGGACGTCGAGTTCGGCCGGGTCGTCTGCGGTGGTCACAGCCAGGTTCACGATCCCCAAGTCCACACCCAGCCACCCGGCGGGGTCGTCGGCGGGGACCAGCTGCTGCGGTGCGCCGGTGTCGACGGTTGCATGCAGGTAGAAACATCCGTCCCGGAAAATCAGATCCGACTCGCCTGTGCGGTCGGCGAGCATTGTCCGCTGCCACGGCGCGCACACGAATCCGACGTTGCGCATCCGGCCCGCGCTCGTCCAGATCGACACCGTCGATCGATCGATCTGCCACGACAAGCACCGATCGTCGAACGGTTGGCCCGCGTCCTGACGGAACACGACCGCCTTACCCGCAACCTTCGCATACCGTGTCGATCCCGGCGTGCCGTAATTCCCGTTACGCAGGTTCGCTGTCCGGGTCGCGTACGCATCCGCCACCTTCTTGATGACCCGGATCGCCGGTTGCGCCGACAACCCGCACGCTTTGAGCTGGGCAGAGACCTGCTTTTGCAGCGCGAACGGGCGCCGATCAGCGGCGGTGTGCGCGAGCTGCGCAACCATGTTCGCCCCCGCATTGCACAACTCCAGTGTCGATTTCAGCGCCACATACTGCTCCGGGGTGGGAGCCAGCTTCACGACAACGATCCGCTTCACACCCTGCGCCTTTCCCTGATCGTCGCGGTGCGTTCACCGACCCGATGCTGACCCGATGCGGGCAATCATGGCAGAGGTGTGTGACAAGTTCGGCGCACGTTGACCGAGTTCAACGGAGACACCGACCACGTCCACCTAGTGATCCACTACCCACCTACCGTGCAACTCTCCACCCTGGTCAACAGCCTCAAGGGCGTCTCCGCTCGATACCTGCGCCAAGAGTTCCCCGACCACATCCAGAAATACCTGTGGGGCAATCACTTCTGGTCACCGTCCTACTTCGCCGCCTCCGCAGGCGGAGCCCCACTCGCCATCGTCGCCGAGTACATCACCAACCAAAAACGACCCGAACCCACACCAGAAAGCGACCCCGCTACGCGCGATCGCGCAGTACAGAATCAGCTTCCTCCCGGCCCTGAAGGGCCAGGCTTCCTCTGATTAATCCGGTGAACCAGCCGAGCGGAACCCGGTCGGCCCCGATCACCGAGATGTAGACGAGATGCTGCACCCCGGCGCGCGAGGCGGCCTCGACCAGGTTCCGGGTCGCCACCTCGTCGCCCTTGGGGCCACCCGCCAGGTGCAGAACGGTCTCGACCCCGTCCAGTGCGGCTTCAATTCCCTTGCCCTCGAACAGGTCGCCGATCATGTACTCGACGCCGTCGCCGGGGTCTCGGCCGTGCCGGCTGACGACCCGCACGTCCCGCCCCGCCGCCCGCAGCAGTGGGACGACCTGACGTCCGAGCGTGCCGGTACCGCCGGTGATGAGAATGGGTGATGTCATGATCTGTCCAGATTCTTCGGACTGCTGATTTCGGTGGGTCTACCCGTGAGACACGCCGCGAGGAAGGAATGTGACACGGTGGACGACCGCGATCGGCTGACCGAGCGTTTCGAGGAACACCGGCCGCGGCTGCGGGCCGTCGCCTACCGGATGCTGGGCTCGGTGAGCGAGGCCGACGACGCCGTCCAGGAAGCGTGGTTGCGCACGATTCGCGCGGACACCGGCGAGGTGGAGAACCTCGGGGCGTGGCTGATCACGGTGGTGTCGCGGGTGTGCCTGAACGTGCTGCGCTCACGCGAGCAGCGGCGCGAGGAACCTCTCGACGTGCAGGCACACGATCCGGCCGTCGGCCACGACGACGGTGGCGACCCCGAACACGAAGCGATGCTGGCCGACTCGGTCGGGCTGGCGCTGCTGGTCGTGCTCGACACGCTGACCCCGGCCGAGCGGCTCGCGTTCGTGCTGCACGACATGTTCGACGTGCCGTTCGACGACGTCGCCCCCATCGTGGGCCGCTCCTCCCAGGCGGTGCGGCAACTCGCCAGCCGCGCCCGCCGGCGGGTGAAGGGCGCGGCGCCGGCACCGGACTCCGCCGACCTGGACCGCAGGCGAGCTGTCGTCGACGCCTATCTGGCCGCCACCCGCGGCGGCGACTTCGACGCGCTGGTCGCCCTGCTCGATCCGGAGGTGGTGCTCCGGGCCGATCCGGCTGTCGGACCCACCCCGGGACCGCTCGTGATCCGGGGCGCCCGCGTCGTGGCCAAGGGCGCGCTCGCATCCGCGGAACGGGCCCGGGTCACCCAGGTGGCCCTGGTGAACGGGGCGGCCGGGCTCGTGATGGCTCCCCGAGGGCGGCCGCCCCTGGTGCTGGCGTTCACGATCGTGGACGGGACGATCACCGAGATCGACGTCATCGCGGAGCCGGATCGCGTCCGCCGGCTCGATCTCGCCGTCCTCGGGGACTGACCGGTCACCCGATCCGGGTGATGACCGTCGGCGCCGAGACCCCGCAGCATGGAGGGAGCCGACACCCGGGGAGAGGGGCGCGAACGTGACTACTGCCTCGGACGACGATGCCCCACCCCGGAGCGCGGCCGCGCCGTCGCCGTTCCCGCCGATCGCGGACTACGCCTTCCTCTCGAACTGCCACACCGGGGCGCTGATCGCGCCGGACGGTTCCGTCGACTGGCTGTGCGTGCCCCGGTTCGATTCGCCCAGCGTGTTCGGTTCCCTCCTCGACCGTGAGGCCGGGATGTTCCGGATCGGCCCGTTCGGGCTCAACGTTCCGGCGTCCCGCCAGTACGAGCCGGGCACCAACATCATCTCGGCGGTGTGGAACACCCCGACCGGGTGGGTGAACGTGCGCAGTGCGCTGACGATGAGCCCGACCCGCGGTGAGGACACCGTCACTCCCCACACGAGGCCGCCGGCGGACGAGGATGCCGACCACATGCTGGTCCGCACGGTCACGTGCCTCGACGGCAGCGTGGAGGTGGAGTTGGTGTGCGAGCCCGTGTTCGACTACGGACGCGCACCGGCGGAGTGGGTTCTCGTGAACGGTGATCGGCACACCGCCGACGCGAGCGGTGCGGGGCTCACGCTGCGCCTGCAGACGGACATGGCGCTCGGCATCGAGGGCGGACGGGTTCGCGCGCGCCACATGCTCGAGAAGGGCGAAACCCTGTACTGCGCGCTGACCTGGGCCGCGGAACTCGCCGCGCCGGGAACGGTGGAAGAGGCTGTCGCGCAACTCGATGCGACCGCGACGTTCTGGCGGCGCTGGTTCAGTCACGCCCGCTTCCCAGACCATCGGTGGCGTGAGGCGATCCAGAGGTCCGCCCTGACCATCAAGGGCCTCACGTACATGCCGACCGGCGCCACCGTCGCAGCCCTCACAACTTCCCTGCCGGAAACCCCTGGTGGCGAACGCAATTGGGACTATCGCTACACGTGGATGCGGGATTCCACGTTCACGCTGCAGGCCCTGCACTACCTGAACCTGGACTGGGAGGCCGACGAGTTCATGCAGTTCATCGCCGACCTCGAGTCGAACGGTGACGGCGCACTGCAGATCATGTACGGAATCGACGGCACCCGCGACCTCACCGAGTCGACCCGCGACGACCTGTCCGGCTATGCGGGCGCGCGCCCGGTGCGGATCGGTAACGGCGCGTTCGACCAGCGGCAGAACGACGTGTTCGGCGCCGTCCTCGACTCGATCCTGCTGCACACGGTGCGCAGCAAGCGACTTCCCCGCCGGTTGTGGCCGCTAGTGCAGCAGCAGGCGGCGTGCGCCTCGGCGGTGTGGCGCGACCCCGATCAGGGGATCTGGGAGGCGCGCGGCGCACCGCAGCACTATGTGTCGTCGAAGCTGATGTGCTGGGTGGCGCTCGACCGGGCGTCGAAGATCGCGGGCATCCGCGGCGATCGGGCGGCAGAGGACACCTGGCGTGCCACAGCCGAGGAGATCCGCGCCGACATCCTCGCGCACGGCGTGAAGAAGGGGGTGCTGCGACAGCACTACGACACCGAGGCGCTGGACGCGTCGACGCTGCTCGCCGCGGTCTTCGGGTTCCTACCCCGCGGGGACGTCCGGCTGCGCGCCACCGTCGACGCCATCGCGAGCGATCTCACCGAGGACGGATTCGTCCTGCGCTACCGCACCGGCGAAACCGACGACGGATTGTCGGGCAAGGAAGGCAGTTTCCTGATCTGCTCGTTCTGGCTGGTGTCGGCCCTGACCGTGGTCGATCAGGTGCAGGAGGCCACCGATTTGATGGAGCGACTGGTCAGCGTGTCGTCTCCCCTGGGCCTGTACGCGGAAGAATTCGACACGAGCACGGGCCGTCACCTCGGCAATTTTCCGCAGGCGTTCTCCCACCTCGCGCTGATCGAGGCCGCGGGGCGCATCATCCTGCACGAGCGGATGCGGGAACTGATGTGAGCCGAGGCCGGGCCCGACACGTCCGCCGCGCGGGCGACGGCCTCGCTGTGTCCGCCACCGTAGGCTGATCATGTGTCCCGAGCCGAATCGAGTCGGACGTACAGCGGCCAACCGGTCGCCGAACGTCGCGTAGCCCGCCGGGCACGGTTCCTCGACTCGGCCCTGTCGGTCTTCGCGGAGAAGACGTACGCCCACAGTTCGATCAGCGACATCTGCGCCGACGCGGGACTGTCGCGGCGCCAGTTCTACGAGGAGTTCGGCAGCCGCGAGGACATCCTCCTGGCCGTCTACGACACGATTCAGGACGACGCCCGGGACGCCGTGCTCGCCGCGAACGAGGCGGCCCCCTCGCGCGATCCGCGGACCGTAGCCGGCACCGTGATGACGGCCTACATCGAATCGGTCGGCACCGACGAGCGGCGCGCCAGGATCATCTTCGTGGAGGTGGTCGGGGCGGGCCCCCGGGTCGAGCAGTACCGCCTCGAGCGCCGCGCACAGTGGGCGCAACTCTTCGAGGCGGTCACCCGCACGATCGACGGTGGCGTCGTCGACCCACCCGAACGGTTCGCGATGGTGTCGATCGCCTTCATCGGGGCGGTCAACGACCTCGCCCACCACTGGAGCACCGCCTCACCCCGGCCGTCCGCGTCGGTCCTGGTGGACGTCCTGAGCACGATGCTCATCGCGCTGGTCACCGATCAGGCCTGACCGGAACTTACTCGCGAGTATTGCGATACCCGTCACACCTGATCTGGCACTCAAAGTGAGACATGGACGTCTCACTTCGGCCCGGGGAGGACCACATGATCAGATCGAGAGCGCTGCGACACCGAATACTGCTGGTGGGAGCGATGGTGGTGGGTGCACAGCTCGCCGTCGCCGCACCGTCGGTCGGGGCGCCCACCGACGGCGGGACGGCGGTGGACGTGCAGCCGGCCCCGGCCGTTCCCGCCTGGCCCGAGGCCGACCGGGGCTTCTACGAGCCGCCTGCGGACGTGGTCGCGGCGGCCGAGCCGGGCGAGATCATCGCCGCCCGCGAAGTCCATCTGGCGAACCTGTCGGCGGTTCCGGTGAACGTCGACGCGTGGCAGCTGTCGTATCGCTCCAACAATTCGCGGGACGAGGCGATCCCGGCGGTCGCGACGGTCGTCAAACCGCGGGGCACGATCGACGGCGTCCGCAATCTGCTGTCGCTCCAGCCGGCGGAAGACTCGCTCGGCCAGTACTGCGCCGCCTCGTACGCGCTGCAGCAGTGGTCCGTTCCCGCGCCGCTGACCGGTCAGGTCCGCGCCGCTGCAGTTCCTCGAGGCCCAGGCCGCGCTCGCCCAGGGATGGGCCGTCGTGCTGCCGGACCATCAGGGCCCGAACGCCGCCTACGCGGCCGGGCCCCTCGCGGGCCGCATCACCCTGGACGGAATCCGGGCGGCGGAGAACTTCGACCCCCTGGAGCTGTCCGGCAGGCAGACCCCGGTCGGACTGATGGGGTACTCGGGTGGCGCGATCGCGACGGGGCATGCCGCCGAACTCCACGAGAGCTACGCGCCGGACCTGAACATCGTCGGCGCGGCCGAGGGCGGTATCCCGGCCGATCTCGGCGCCCTGGTCGATCTCGCGGACAACAACCTGGGCGCGGGGATCGTGCTGGGCGGGGTGTTCGGGGTGAGCCGGGACTACCCCGAACTCGCGGAGTATCTCGACACCCACCTGAACCCCCTCGGCAAGCAGCTCCTCGCCGCCAAGGGCAACCTGTGCGTCAGTTATCAGTCCGCGCTGCTGCCGTTCGCGAACCTGCGGGGCCTGTTCGACAGCCCCAGCGGCGACCCGCTGCGCGATCCGGTGGTCGAATCGGTACTCGACCGGACGAGGATGGGCCATCGGGTGCCGGACGTCCCCATGTTCATGTATCAGGCGAACCCGGACTGGCTGGTGCCGGTCGGGCCCGTCGACCGGCTCGTCGACACGTACTGCCAGGACCCGGACGCCCGGGTGACGTACATCCGCGACCACGCCAGCGAGCACCTGTCCCTCGAGCCGGTCGCGGCCGCGAGCGCCCTGATGTGGTTGCGGGACCGTTTCGACGGGGTCCCGGCCGGCGCCGGGTGCGCCACCCACGACGTGGGGTCGATGGCCCTCGACGAGAAGACGTGGCCGGTGTGGTCGTCGATCGTCGGCGACACACTCGCGAGCCTGCTCGGTCAGCCGATCGGGACGTGACGGTTCACAGCCCGCCGACACCGGCGAGCAGGGTGCGCGAGCCCTCGTGGAGCCGGTCCCGGACGACGTCGACGGTGGTCTTCATCGTCGCCGCCACCTCGTCGCAGGACATTCCCCGGTAGAACACGAGGGCGAGTGTCTCCCTTTCGAGGGCGGGCAGCGCGTCGACCGCGTCCAATACCGCCGACCTGCACGAATTCACTTGCATGTACCCATCGTCAATGACCGGCGGGGTCGGAGACAGGGACCCCAGGGTGACGAACTGCCCACCCAGGGGTGAGCGTGCGGAAAAGACAGAGGGCCACCTTCCCCCGGGGGAAGGTGGCCCTCTGTGTGCGGAGGCAATTCCGCGGTGGAGCCTCCTGTCAGGATTGAACTGACGACCGCTCGCTTACAAGGCGAGTGCTCTACCACTGAGCTAAGGAGGCGGACACGCGCGCCCATCATATCCATTGCAGGAACGTCGGCCACTTCCGCCCACATTGGATAGCGTTGGAGCCATGAGTACCTCGGAGATCGCCACCGTCCTCGCTTGGCACGACGCCCTCAACTCCGGCGACATCGACACTCTGCTGTCGCTGTCGAGCGACGACATCGAGATGGGTGGACCGAAAGGCGCCACTCAGGGCCTGGCGCCGCTGCGGGAATGGGCGTCCACCGCGGGCATCACGCTGAATCCGAAGCGAATGTATTACTACGACGGAGTGCTGGTGGTCGAACAGCAGGCCACGTGGGCCACGGACCCGGAAGAGACGCGTATCCTGGCCTCTGCATTCCGTGTCGTCCACGATCAGGTCATCTCCACGTTCCGCCACGAGACACTCGAGTCTGCACTCTCCGCTACCGATCTGACCGAGAAAGACCTTGTCTCCGACACGTAGTATGTCCAAGCTCACAGAATCCCTCCAACGTCTCACAGGCGACCGTCGCGCAACGGTCGATGCGGTCACCGCTGCACCCACCCCGCTGCAGCCGATCGACCTCACCGACGATGCGGTCGTCGCCGAAGTACTCGACCTCGCCGTGCGAGTCGGTGAAGTCCTCCTCGCGTCCGGCACCGGTGCGATGGACACCGCCGAACAGGTGCAGTTCATCGCCGCCACGTACGGCCTCGCCCAGTGCGATGTGGATGTCACGTACAACTCCATCGTGCTGTCGGCGTACCGCGGGCCCACCCTCCCGCCGGCGAGCACCATGCGGATCGTGCACTACCGCTCGATGGACTTCACCCGGCTCGCGGCGGTCGACCGGCTCACCCGGCGCATCCGCCGGGAAGCGGTCACCCCCGGCGAGGCGCATGAGGCCCTGACCGCGGTCACCACGGCGCCGCACCCGTACAACCGCTGGATCGCGACGCTCGCCTGGGCGTCGATGGCCGCGTCGGTGTCCGTGTTGATGGGTGGTGGGGTGCTGGTCGCGTCCGTCGCCTTCCTGACGACGATGGTGATCTACCGGGTCAACCGCGTCCTCAACCGCATCGGTCTGCCGTTCTTCTTCCAGCAGGTGGCGGGCGGCCTGGTGGCCGCGACCCCGGCGGCGACGCTCTACACGTTCCAGGATCAGCTGGGTGTCGAGATCAGACCGTCGCAGATCATTTCGGCCGGTGTGGTGGTGCTGTTGTCCGGGCTGTCACTGGTCGGTTCCGTACAGGACGCCATCACGGGAGCACCGATCACGGCGGCGGCGCGATTCTTCGAAGTGGTCATGATGACCGGCGGCATCATCGCCGGTGTGGCCATCTCGTTGCGTCTGACCGGCGTGCTGGGTTCGACCCTGCCCCCGGTCAACGTCGAGATCACCGAACTCGTGCAACTCCCCGTGCTGGTGATGTCGGGCGCTTTCGCGTCGATGTTCTATGCACTGGCCTGTTACGCCGAGCAACGGGCCCTGACGGCCGCGTGGTTCGGTGGCGCGGCCGGCGCGCTCGTGTACATGGTGGCGCACCAGTTCGGCATCGGCCCGATCATCGGTTCGGCACTCGCCGCCACCGTGGTCGGCTTCGCCGGTGGTCTGATGGCCCGCCGCGCGCTCACGCCGCCGTTGGTCGTCGTGGTGGCGGGTATCACGCCGCTGCTGCCGGGTCTGTCCCTGTACCGGGGTCTGTACGCCCTGCTCAACAACGAGGTGGTGATCGGACTGGGCTCGCTGCTGGCGGCGTTCGGTATCGGTTGCGCGCTCGCGGCCGGCGTCACACTCGGCGAATGGATCGCCCGGACCCTGCGGAGGCCGCGCATCCTGCGCCGCACAGACGACATCCGCCGCCCCGTCTTCAAGACGAGGCGGCGGAAGCCGGTCGAAACACACACACAGAAGGCGGCCTGAGGCAGTTTCAGGTGACGGCCTCTCGGCCGTCGGCCGGGCGCGACCGCCGGAATCTCACCGGACGGTCGTCCCGGCCCACAACGTCGCCGAAACGCGGGCGACGAGGAGGTCAGCTCTTGTCGACGCTGTGCCGTCCGCCCGACTTCTCGTCGGCCTCCATGGCCTCACGCAGGCTCTTCGGCCGCATGTCGGTCCAGTTCTTCTCCACGTACTCGAGGCAGGCTGCCCGGCTTTCCTCGCCGAAAACCACGCGCCAGCCTGCCGGCACCTCAGAGAACGTGGGCCACAGTGAGTGCTGGTCCTCGTCGTTCACCAGCACGTAGAAGCGGCCTTCTTCGTCATCGAATGGATTGGTGCTCATCTCGCCTCGCTTGTCGCATACGTGTCCTGTGCGTTCACACTAGCAAGCGTGCCGTTGCTGCCACGCCTTGTTACGACAGATGTAACGATCTCTCCCGCCCGCACGGCAACGTTCGACAGGAGCGACGACGTGATTCCGTGCGTTTTCTCCGTGCCGCCCTGCAGATAGATTCCCGCTGTGACGTCCGGCGAAACCGCCAATCGGTAATCTCGGCCGACTTCCCGGGGCGGGTGGGTTTTCGGCGCCAGTTCGCCGAGCAGCGGCTCGAGGGGAGCGGGGGTGAAACCGGTGGCCAGAATCAGTGCGTCGCAAGCAAGAGTGTCGGTGAGGCCGTCCACACCGCTGCGCACCGCCACCTCGATTCCGTCCGAAGTCTCGTCGACGGCAATGATCTCCGACGCGCGGCGCATGAACAGCCGGCGGCGCCCGCGCACGCGTTCCTGGTACTCGGTCGCGTACAGCTCGTTGATGAGCTCGATGTCGACCACCGAATAGTTAGTACTCCTATGGACATCCAGCAATCGCAGACGCTCCCCCTCCGGGGCGCCGTGCAGGTCGTCCACGGCCTCCGGATCGAAGATGCGGTTGGCGTACGGACTGTCGTCGGCCGGGCTGTAGCCGTAACGCGAGAAGACGCTGTGGACTTCGGCTTCGGGGTAGTTTCCGTGCAGGTACTGGACGATCTCGGCGGCGCTCTGACCCGCTCCGAGGACGACGAACCGCTGGTGAACCGGGGCCGGCATCTCGCCGAGCCGGAACAGGAATTGATGGTTGTGGAAGCACCGCGCAGAGGGGTTGGCCCACTCGGGGATTCGTTCCCGCAGACCCGCGCCGACCACGACGTTGCGTGCGATCACCGTGGAGCCGTCGGCGGCACGGACCTCGAAACGGTCGATCACCCCGTCGTCGCCGCGGATTCCGCGTACCGCCTCCACCGTGGTGCCGTACCGCACGTCGGCGTCCACTCGGCGTGCCGCCCACTGCAGGTAGTCGTGGAACTCGTGACGAGTCGGGAAGAACGTCTGGTGATTGACGAAGTCGACGAGGCGACCCTGATCGAAGAGGTAATTGAAGAAGGTGAATGCGCTGCGCGGATTCCGGAACGTCACCAGATCCTTGGGAAACGCGATCTGCATGGTGGCGCCGTCGAGCAGCATTCCGGGATGCCACCCGAATCGATCCTGCTTCTCGAAGAATTGCGCGCTGATCCGCTCGCGCGGGGGGCACTCCGCGTTGTGTTCCTCGATGGCAATGGCCAGTGCGAGGTTGGCGGGACCGAATCCGACACCCACGACATCTCGCACCGGGAGATCTGTACCGACCGTTTCCGGCGATTCACTCATAGCTCGTTGTCCGTCCTCGACGCCGCGCCGCACCCGACCCAGCCGCCGTCTGTCTTCCGGCAAGATAGTGAAGCCTATCCTTATTTCGAGCACAGTACCAAGCACTTCCGGCCCCCGAGGCGGCGAAGTCCGCCCCAGAACTGCGATCTAGATCACTCTTGATCATCGGACGCCTTGCGCCCATGCGGTGACCAGCGCCGACAACTCCGACGCCCAGCCACGGACCTCCTCGGCATCCAGCACATCCGAGGAGAAAGAGAAATATGCGTGGACGGGTCCGCCGCCGATCGGCTCGTAGAAGCTCAGCGTCAGATCCGAATCCGGCACACCCACCGGCACCGGCATGAAGCCGCCCAGCGCGTCGAGGTGACCGAGCCTGGCCTGCTCGTGATGAACGATCATGACCTGCGGACGAAGCACCGGCGTGTCGCCGAGCGCCTCCACCACGTCGGCGAAGGCCACGTCCTGGTTGTCCAGCGCGTCGAGATTTCCAGCGCGGATACGCTGCAGCAACTCCACGGGATCGGGATCACCACTCGTATCCGTTCGCAGCAGAACGATATTGAAGAAGCAGCCGACGAGCGCGTCCAGCGTCTCCTCGGTGCGTCCCGCGACGAGCGACCCCAGCGGGATGTCCGTGCCGGCGCCGTGCCGGGTCAGCACGGTCGCGAGCGCCGCCTGCAACACCATGAACAGGCTGGTGCCCGTGTCGCTCGCGAACTTCGTGACCGCGCTGTGCAGTTCCGCGTCGATCTCGACGGGCACGATCTCCGCCGTCCGCGGTCCGCGAATGCCCGGGGCGGGAAGTTCGAGCCGGGACGGCATCCCGTCCAGCGTCTCGCGCCAGTACGCGAGCTGACGGGACCGGCGGCTGTCCGGGTCCCCGGGATCGCCGGCGAGTGCCTGCGACCACACCACGTAGTCGGCGTATCCGACGGGCAGCGGGTCCCATTCGGGTTCGCCGCCGTGTGAGCGGGCGGCGTATGCGCCCATCAGGTCACCGAGCAACGGCACCACGGACCATTCATCGACGGCGATGTAGTGCATCGCGAGGAGCAGCGCCTGGGTGCCGTCCGCACCGGTCACCAGATGCACCCGCAGCGGTGCGTGCTCGGTGAGGTCGAGGGGTGCCTGCGCCAACTCGAAGACCGTGCGGTGCACGTCCCCGTCGTCGACGTCGACGAGTTCGAGGGCGGGCCGCACCGCCTCCTGGGCGAACACGGTGTCCCCGACCTCGACGTACACGGTGCGCAGCGGTTCGTGCCGCGTCGTGACGTCGTCGAGAGCCTGCGCCAGGATCTCGGGGTCGACGGTGTCGCGAAGCTGCAGCGACAGTGCGTGACTGGCGCGGGCGTCGGCGCCCGCCGCCCGGAACTGCTTCCAGAACCTGCGTTGCGGCCCGGACAGCGGAAGCGTCTCGGGCCGGGGGTCCGACGCCGTCAGCACCGGCCTGCCGGTGGACGCGGCCGCCGCGACGATCGCGGAGAGTTCGGCCACCGTGGAACTGTCGAACACGTCCCGGATGCCGATGTCGACGGCGAACCGCCCACGGATCCGGCCCACCAGCCGCATCGACGCCATGGAGTTACCACCGAGGTCGAAGAAGTTGTCGTGGATGCCGACCGACGGCAGGTGCAGGATCTCGGCGAACGCTGCGGCGATCTCCTTCTGCTCCGGCGTCTGCGGAGTGCCGTCCCCGGTCAGGGCCGACCAGTCCGGCAGCGGCAGCGCCTTGCGGTCGAGTTTCCCGTTGGGGGTCAACGGAAGTTCGCCGTCCAGCACGACCACGAGAGTCGGCACCATGTAGTCGGGCAAGCGCGCGGCGGCGTGTTCCCGCACTGCTTGCGGATCGATCTGCCCGGCCCCGTGCCCGTCGGCCGGGGTGACGTAGCCGACGAGGCGGACGATGTCGCCGGACCGATCGGCGACGACCGCCGACTGCTTCACGGCCGGATGGCTTCCGAGGGCCGCGATGATCTCGCCGAGTTCGATGCGGAACCCACGGATCTTCACCTGGTCGTCGACGCGTCCGAGGAAGTCGATGTTGCCGTCGGCCCGCCAGCGCGCCCGGTCACCGGTCCGGTACATGCGGGTGCCCGCGTCGCCGAAGGGGCTGGGCACGAACCGGACCGACGTGAGGTCGGGCCTGCCGAGATATCCGCGCGCCAGTCCGCGGCCGGCGATGTACAACTCGCCCGCCACCCCCGGCGGCACCGGCTGCAGGCGGTCGTCGAGGACGTACGCCTGTTCGTTGGGGTCCGGGATGCCGATCGGCACAGCGGAGTTCCACCCGGGCTCCGCCTGCCACAACGTGTTGTTGACGGTGGCCTCGGTGAGACCGTAGGCGGCCAGCAGGTTGAGCCGCTCCGCCCACCGTCCGATCAGTTCCGGCGGCACGGTCTCCGTGCCCACCAGCACGGTACATCCCTCGGGGACGTCGCATCCGGACGGCAGCGCCGCCAGCAGGGACGGCGGAATGATCGCGTGCGTCACGGAATGCGCGGCCATGAAATCGGTGAGTTCCGGTCCGGCGACGCGGGACTCGTCGGGCACGATCACCACACGGGAGCCCGTGCAGAGCGCCATCGACAACTCGAAGACCGCCACGTCGAATCCGATCGACGCGAACTGCATCACCACCGAGCCCGGGACGAGTTTCATCCGCTGTTCGGCGGTGGCGACGAGGCTGGAGATCCCGTCGTGAGTGAGGATCGCGCCCTTGGGTTTACCGGTGGAGCCCGACGTGTAGATGACGTACGCGGCATGGTTCAGGCCCCGCGGGGGCTGCGGCACCGGTCCGTCGAACCCGGCCTCGAGCTCCGTGACGACGGACTCGTCGTCGAGCAGAACGCGAACGAGGCCGTCGGCCTCCGCGATGCGCGGGCTCTCCCCCACCGTGGTCGCCAGCACCCGCGCCGCGGAGTCGGCGAGCATGTAGGAGATGCGGTCGGACGGGTGGTTCAGGTCGAGCGGCAGGTACGCCGCCCCGAGCTTCAGCACCCCGAGCACGACCGCCACCATCTGCGAAGACCTCGGGACCGCGAGACCCACAACGTCTTCGGCCGAGACGCCGCGGCGATGCAGCAGCGCGGCGATCCGGTCGGCGCGGGCACTCAGCTCCGCATACGTCACCTCGCCCGCGGCGTCGACGACGGCCACAGCGTCGGGGGTCGCGGCGACGTGGCGCGCGAACGCCTCGTAGAACGTCTCCTCCGCCACCGGCTGTGCGGTGTCGTTGAACCCGTGCACCACCAGTTCACGTTCGTCGCCGAGGAACACGTCGAGGTCGCCGATGGCGCGCCCCGAGTCGGACGCGACGGCGCCGAGCACCTCGACCTGCCTGCGCGCGATCTTCTCCGCGGTGGCCTTGTCGAACAGGTCCGAACCGTATTCGAGGCGCAGTTCGACCCGGTCGTCGTCGAGGTACTCGGTGAAGTTGAACACCAGGTCGAACTTGGCCGTGCGTTCCTCGAACACCACCGGGGTGAGGGCCGATCCGGCGGCCTGCGCCGAATCGGACGTCCGGCTGTGGTAGCCGACCATCACCTGGAACAGCGGGTTCCGGGCCAGCGTCCGCGCCGGATTCACCTTCTCCACAACGGTTTCGAACGGAACGTCCGAGTGCGAGAAGGCCGCCAGGTCGGTGTCGCGGACCCGGGCCAGCAGCTGGTCGAACGTGGGGTTGCCCGACACGTCCGTCCGCAGCACCACGGTGTTGACGAAGAACCCGATCAGGTCGTCGAGGCCCTGTTCGCTGCGGCCGGCGACCGGTGCCCCGATCGGCAGATCGTCGCCCGCGCCGAGACGGTGCAGCAACGCCGCCGACGCCGCGTGCAGCACCATGAACATGCTGGTCCCCGACGTCCGCGCGAGCGAACGGAGCGCCCGCGTCGTCGCGGCGTCGAGCGTCGCCTCGATGGCGCCGCCCGCGAAGCTGGGCCGCGCCGGCCGGGTGCGGTCGGCGGGGAGCACCAACTCCTCCGGCGCCCCGTCGAGGGTCTTCGCCCAGTAGTCGAGTTGACGGCTGACGAGGCTGGACTTCTCCTGCGGGTCACCCAGGACGTCGCGCTGCCACAGCGTGTAATCGGCGTACTGGACGTCGAGCGGCTCCCAGCCCGGTGCCGAACCCTGCGCGCGAGCGGCGTACGCCGTCATCAGGTCCCGCAGGAACGGCCGGTCCGACCACTCGTCGGTTGCGATGTGGTGCAGCACGATCGCCAGCACCTGCTCGTCGCCGACCCGGATGAGGCTCGCGCGCACCGGGATCTCGGTGGCCAGGTCGAACGGCCGGCCGACGGTCTCGGTGACGAGCCGGACCAGATCGGCCCCGGTGCCGTCCACGACCGCGACGTCGGGGCGGACGTCGTCCAGGATCACCTGCACGGGTTCCCCGTCGTGCTCCCCGAACACGGTGCGCAGCGACTCGTGCCGCGACACCACGTCGGTCAGCGCCTGCTCGAACACCTCCGGGTCGAGTGCGTCCCGCAGTCGCAGGACGATCGGGAAGTTGTAGGCGACGGCGGGGCCCGCCCCATCCTGAACCGACGCCCCTTCCATCTGCTGCAGGAGCCAGAGGCGTTGCTGCGCAGCGGAGAGCGGCAGATGCTCGGGCCGTGGCCTGGCCGCCAGCACCGGACGCGTCGACGCGGTGTCGTCGCCGATCCGGGTGGCGAGTTCGGCCACCGTCGGCGCCTCGAACAGGTCGCGCATGGTGAGGTCGGTGTCGAGCGCGGCCCGTGCCCGGCTGATCAGCCTGGTGGCGAGCAGCGAGTGACCGCCGAGGTCGAAGAAGTCGTCGTCGACCCCGGGGGCGGGAACGCCGAGGATCTCGCCGAACAATTCGGACAGCACCCGTTCGGTGTCGGTGCGGGGTTCGGTGCGCGCACCGCCGCTCCGGCCGAGCACGTCGTCCGCGGACGGCAGCGCCTTGACGTCGAGTTTGCCGTTGACCGTCATCGGCAGCCTGTCGACCTCGATGACCGCGGCGGGCACCATGTAGTCCGGCAACGTTGCGCGCAGCGCCTGTGAGTACTTGTTAACGTCCGGCGGTTGATAAGTACTCACGGGTACGGCGTAGCCGACGAGCCGCTTGAACCCGCCCGGCCCCGAGTCGACGACGACCGCCGCCTGGCGCACGCCGTCCAGCGCTTCGAGCGCCGAGGCGATTTCGCCGAGTTCCACCCGGTGACCGCGGATCTTCACCTGATCGTCCGTGCGGCCCAGGAAGTCGAGGTTCCCGTCGTCACGCCGGCGCACGAGGTCACCCGTCCGATACATACGTACGGATTGACGGAACGGGTCGGCGACGAAACGCTCCGCCGTCAACGCGAACCGGTCGAGGTAGCCGCGGGCCAACCCCACCCCGGAGATGTACAGCTCACCGGGAACGCCGTCCGGAACCGGACGCAACCAGGCGTCCAGCACATAGGCGGACGTGTTCCAGATCGGTGTGCCGACGGTGGGCGTCGCGCTGTCGGCGGTGCCGGCACCGAGCGTGTTGATGGTGTACTCGGTGGGACCGTACAGGTTGTACCCGCACGTTCCGTCCGTGTCGCGCAACCGGTTCCACACCGAATCCGGCACCGCCTCGCCGCCGAGGAGTACGAGCGGCGGCCGGTGCCGCCCCGGACCGTCGTCGAGCAGACCCTCCTCGATCAGGTGCTGCGCGTACGTCGGTGTCACGTTGACGACGTCGATTTCGTGGGTGTCGCAGTAGGCGACGAGCGCCTCCGCGTCACGCCGCAGGTTCTCGTCGCAGATGTGGACCTCGTGTCCTTCGACCAGCCACAGCAGTTCCTCCCACGACATGTCGAACGCGAACGACACGGTGTGCGCGATCCGCAGTCGCCGACCGCCCGCCGCGGCGACGACCGGTTCGAAGATCGCCTCGCGATGGTTGAACTGCATGTTGGTCAGTCCGCGGTACGGGGTGACGACGCCCTTCGGCTTGCCCGTGGACCCGGACGTGTAGATGACGTACGCCGGATGGTCCAGGCGCCCCGGGGTTCCGGGCGCGAAACCGCCGAGTTCGGCCTCCGACAGCGGTGCGGACGCGACCGCGCCGAAGTCGAGGGTGTCGACGGCCAGCGTGTCGACGGTGGCCGCGGCGAGCGTCCCGGCGACGTCCGACGTGGTGACCATGACCGTCGGCCGGGCGTCGTCGAGCATCGCGACGAGGCGCTCGGCCGGATGGTCCAGTTCGAGCGGCAGGTACGCGGATCCGGTGCGCAGGACGGCGAACAGCGCCACCACCATCTCCACCGTCCGCGGCAGTGCGAGCGCGACGATCCGTTCCGGTCCCGCGCCGCGGCCCAGCAGCAGCCGGGCCATCCGGTTCACGTCGGCGTCGAGTTCGGCGTAGCTCACGGCGCGGTCCCCGAACACGAGGGCCGTCTCGTCGGGACGGACGAGCGCCGCGTCGGCGAACAGGTCGGCGATGGTCGCGTCGGGCAGGGCTTTCGGCTGGATCGGCACGGGTGTTGCGGCACCGGCGATTCCGCCGACCATGCCCGACAGGTCCGTGGACCACTCCTCGAGCACGGTCACGTACCGCGACAGCATGCGTTCGACCCGCGACTCCGAGATCTTCTCCGGGTGGAACTCGAACTTCACCTTCACGCTCACGCCGGGTGTCACGACGACCGTGACCGGGTAGTGCGTGTGGTCGATGCTGTCGCCACCGCTGATGTCGTGCGCCGCGTTGAGCGCCGACACCTGCTTCTCGTCCACGAAGTTCTGCAGCACGTAGAGCACGTCGAACAGTTGCCGGTGCTCGGAGACCCGCTGGATGGAGGCGAGCCCGAGGTAGTCGTACGGGGTCAGCGCCAACCGCTCGGACTGGATTCGCCGCAGCAGGTCGGCGACGGTCTCGTCGGCGCGCAGTGTCGTCCGGACGGGGACGGTGTTGAGGAACATGCCCGTCACCGCGTCGATGCCCGGGACCTCCGGTGGCCGTCCGGCCACGGTGGTGCCGAACACGAGGTCGCGGCGTCCCGTCTCGATGCCGAGTACGACCGCCAGCGCGGCGTTCAGCACCGCGTTGAACGTGACACCGGCGCCGCGGGCACCGGCCCGGAGCCGTTCGCTCAGGTCCTCGGACAGCACCGCGTCCCGGCGCTGCGGTGGCTCCGGCTCCCCGGTGATCGTCGCGGCGAGCAGTGTCGGCTCGTCGAGCCCGGCGAGGGCGTCGGTCCACGCCGACTGTGCGGCGTCCGCGTCCCGGGTGGCCAGCCACTGCAGGTAGTCCTCGAAGGACCCTTCCGGGGCGGCGAACCCGGTGTCGTCGCCGCCCGATTCGTACAGGGCGAGCAGCTGGCTGACGACGAGACCGTTGGACCATCCGTCCCACAGCAGGAACTGCCGGTTGATCACCAGTCGGTCGTGGGAATCACCGAGTCGCAACACCATTGCCCGCCACAGCGGCGGGGCGGTCAGGTCGAACGGTGTCAGCCGGTCCTGCGCCGTCAATTGTGCGGCGTAGGAGTCGCGTTCGGTCTCGTCGAGTTCGCGCAGGTCGAACTCGGCGACGGGCACGTCCAGTCCGGTGCCGAAGAACTGCACCGGCGCGGGCAGGCCCGCGCTGACGAATCCCGCTCGCAGCGTGGGGTTGCGGCGCTGCAGGGTCCGCAGCGCGGCGGCGAGCCGATCGGTGTCGAGGCGGTGCTCGAAGTCGAGGGAGAACTGTGCCGTGTAGATGTCGGTGCCGGAGTCGAACCCGGCCTGGAAGTACAGGCCCTCCTGCAGTGGCGACAGCGGCAGCACCGTGTCGACCCCGCTCGGGCTCGTCTGGACGATCCGGTCGATCTCGTCCTGCGTCAGCGTCACGAGCGGCAGGTCGGACGGCGTGAGCATCGCCGGTCCGTCGTGTGCTGCGGCGGCGTCGGCGAGTTCACGAAGGGCGGCCACCCAGCCGTCGCTCAACGCGACGGTGTCGACCTCGCTCAGGTCGGCGTCCGACCAGGCGAACACGGCCTGCAGTTCGGTGCCCTCTGCGGATTCCTCGCACAGCGCGTTGATCACCAGCCGGTACGGACCGCCGAGGTCGGCGTCGGGATCGGTTGCCAGGAAAACGGATTCGACCGCGGGAGTCCAGGGCCCGGGCGCGACGTGCGGCATGCGGCCCAGGTAGTTGAACAGCACCTGCGATTCGGACCGTGCCGCGAGGAGACCGGCGGTGCGCGCGTTGACGTACCGCAGCATGCCGTAGCCGATGCCGCCGTCGGGCGCGCCGCGCAACTGTTCCTTGACGTCCTTGAGCGTGTCGAATGCGCCCGTCCGGCTGCGCAACCGGACGGGGGTGACGTTAGTGAGCCAGCCGACCGTGCGGGAGAGATCAACGCCTTCGGCGAGTTCTTCGCGCCCGTGCCGCTCGAGGTCGACCAGCAGGTCGTTCTCGCGTCCGCGCTCGGCGAGCCAACGGTCGGCCGACAGTCGCAGCGCCGCGAGCAGCACGTCGGTGACGTCCGCGCCGACGACGGCGGGCACGGTGGTCAGCAGGGCCGTCGTCAGTTGCCGGTCCAGGCGGACCGTCCGCCGGGCGCCGCTGCTCACGACGGCATGCCCGTCGGTGCCGGGCACCAGGTCGGCGCCGGGTTCGGTGACCCGCAGCCAGTGGTCGAGTTCGGCCAGGCGGGCCGGTTCCTGCGCCTGCTCGGTAACGATGCGGGCGAATCCGCGCAGCGACGTGGGCACCGGGTCGAGTGCCGCGTTCTCGCCGCTGTCGGCGGCCACCCACGCCATGGCGAGGTCCTCGATCAGGGTCCGCCACGACACCCCGTCGATCACCAGGTGGTGCGCGACGAGCAGCAGCCTGCCCAGTTCCTGCGGGCCGGCGTCGAACCACACCGCCGACAGCATGGTGCCGTCGTCGGGGTTCAACCGGTCGGTGGCGGCGTCGGATTCGCCTGCCACCGTCTCGCGCAGCGCGTCGGCGTCGAGTCCGGTGACGTCGACGCGGCGCAATGTCACCTCGGCGGTGGCGGCGATCTCGAGCGACCACACGCCCGGTGCGTGCCGGGTGAGCGTCTGCCGCAGGCCGTCGTGGTGAGCGATCACCGAATTCAGGGCCGACGTGAGGACGGCACCGGTGGTACCGGCCGGTGTGTGCAGCAGAACTGCCTGGTTGAAGCGGTTCTTGCTGCCACTCCACTCGGACAGCCGGTGGACGACGGGCAGCGGCGGCAGAACGCCGATGCCCGACTCCTCCACCCGCGGCGTCTGCGGGACGGCCGTGGCCGCGACCAGTCGCGCGAGCGCGGCCGGCGTCCGTTCTTCGAAAATCTGCCGTGGGGTGACGGTGATCCCCTCCCGGCGAGCGAGATTCACCAGGCGGATGGCGAGGATGCTGTCTCCGCCGAGAGCGAAGAAGTCGTCGTCCACGCCGACGGTCCCGAGACCGAGAACCTCGGCGTAGTGGGCGGCGAGCACAGCCGCTGAGCCGCTCGCCACGACCGGCCCGGAGCTCGCCTGCGCCGAAGTCATGTGCGCGGAGAAGTCCGGTGCGGGAAGGGCTTTGCGGTTCAGCTTGCCGCTGGGGCCGAGCGGGAATTCCGCCACGTTCACGAACGCGACGGGCACCATGAACTCCGGCAGCGCCGAGGCCAGGCGCGCACGGACGTCGTCGAGATCGGCGTCCCCGACGACGTACCCGACCAGCTGTTGCCGACCGGGCCGGTCCGAGCGCACGACGGCGGCGGCCTGCCGCACGCCGGGGCAGGCGGCCATCTGGGCTTCGATCTCGCCCAGTTCGATCCGGAAGCCGCGAAGCTTCACCTGATCGTCGATCCGGCCGAGGTACTCGACGGCACCGTCCGCGTCGACCCGTGCGACGTCACCGGTCCGGTACATGCGGGTCCCGGCGCGGGAGAACGGGTCGGCGACGAAGCGCTCCGCGCTCAACCCGGGCCTGCCCAGGTAGCCGCGGGCCAGCTGCGGCCCGGACAGATAGAGCTCACCGGCGGCGCCCGCGGGCACGGGCTGCAGGTACCGGTCGAGCACGTAGAGTCCGGTGTTGGACGTCGGCAGACCGATCGGCACGGACGGCGCGGCCGCGTCGATTCCTTGAACGGACGCGGCATAGCTGACGTCGACCGACGCCTCGGTGGGACCGTAGAGGTTGTCGAGTTCCACCCCGGGCAGGAGTTCGGCGACGCGCCGCGCGGACGCCACGGGCAGCGCCTCACCGCTGCACGAGATGATCCGCAGACCGGTGCACCGGGCGGCGGCCGGCTCGGCGAGGAACACCTCGAGCATCGAGGGCACGAAGTGCACGCGCGTGATCGACTGCCGCACGATGACGTCGGCGAGGTACGCCGGATCCTTGTGACCGTCCGGCCGGGCCAGCACGAGCGTCGCCCCGGCGAGGAGTGGTCCGAAGAATTCCAGCACCGACACGTCGAAGCTGGACGGTGTCTTCTGGAACACGTTGTCCGAAGAGGTGATCGGGCGGAACCGCTGAACCCACAGCAGGCGGTTGACGATGCCGGCGTGCGGCACGACGACCCCCTTGGGCCGTCCCGTCGAGCCCGACGTGTAGATCACGTAGGCCGGGTGCCGCGGTGCGAGCGGGACACCGGTCAGCGGCTCGG
The DNA here is from genome assembly GCF_017068375.1 of Rhodococcus koreensis. Classification (NCBI taxonomy): domain Bacteria; kingdom Bacillati; phylum Actinomycetota; class Actinomycetes; order Mycobacteriales; family Nocardiaceae; genus Rhodococcus; species Rhodococcus koreensis. Next base: position 5,689,355 of record NZ_CP070609.1, on the reverse strand, counting down.
GCGAGTACCGGTCGGCGTCGGACACCCAGACCTCCGGGACGCCGGACCCGGCAAACGCCACGGTGCCGTCCGTGAGCACGCACACCGGCTGCGCGTCGGCCAGCATGTACGTCAGCCGGTCCGCGGGGTACCCGGTGTCGAGCGGAACGTACGCGCCGCCCGCCTTCCCGACCGCGAGCAGCGCCACCATCAGATCCAGCGAACGCGGCAGTGCCACTGCGACCTTCGACTCGGGCGCCACCCCACGCTCGACGAGCAGCCGGGCGAGGCGGTTGGCGCGCGCGTGCAGTTCCGCGTACGTGAGGTGGTCGTCCTCGAACACGACGGCGACCGCGTCCGGTGTGCGCTCGGCCTGCTCCTCGAGCAGGGCCGTCACCGTCGTGTCGGGGAACTCCACGTCGACGTCGCGCAGTGCGGCCGCGATCGGCTCCCGCGACGCCAGCGGGACGGCGGACACGGTCTGGTCGACGTCCCGGGTCAGCTCGGCGAGATAGGCGATCGTCGACTCCGCGAACCGGGTGGCGGTCGCCGCATCGACGCGGGCGGCGTCGTACTTCAGCTCGAGCGTCAGCGCGTCACCGGGCACCACGATCAGCGTCATCGCGTACGGCGGATGCTCGTCGAAACGGATGCCGGTCAACTGCACCGCACCCGTGGGATCCGCGACCGCGCCGTCGCCGAGCGGATAGTTCTCGAACACGACCAGCGTCTCGAACAGGTTCTGCAGTCCCGCTTCCCGGCGCAGCTCGGCCAGTCCGAGGTACTGGTGGTCGAGCAGCGTCGACTGCTCGTGCTGCCACCGGGCGAGGGTCCCGGCCACCGTGTCGGTGGCCCGGTACCGCAGCCGGGTGGGAACGGTGTTGATGAACAGGCCGACCATGGTCTCGATGCCGGGCAGGTCGCCGCCGCGGCCCGACACCGTCGAACCGAACAGCACGTCCTCGCGGCCGGTGAGGCGGCCGAGGACCAGGCCCCACGTGCCGTGCACCAGCGTGCTGAGCGTCAGTCCGCGGGCCCGGCCCACCGCGGTGAGGGCGGCGGTGTCTTCCGACGGCAGCGCCACCCGGACACTGCGGATCCCGGACTCCCCCTTCGTCGTGGACGTCGGGAGTTCCACCGGCTCGGGAGCGTCTGCGAGCGCCTCCCGCCACACCGCGAGCGACGCCTGACGGTCCCGCGTCCCCAGCCATTCGAGGTAGTTCCGGTAGGGCGTCGGCATCGGCAGCGCCTGCGGCGTCCCCTCGACGCTGTACAGCGCCATCAGCTCCCGCAACATCACCGGCACCGACCACCCGTCGGCGACGATGTGGTGAATCGACTGCAGCAGAAGAAACTTCTGCGGCACATCCCCCGTCGCTTCGCTCGCCCCGGGTTCCACCCGCGCGAGCGTGTAGCGCAGCAGGGGTCCGCGGGCGAAGTCGAAGCCCCGCGCCCGGTCCGCCGCCAGCACCTCTTCCACGCGCGGCGCCGGATCCGCGACGCCGGTGAGATCGAGTACCTCCATCGGCACCCGGACGTCGTCGCAGACCACCTGGACCACCCGGCCGTCCGACACCGCCCGCACACCGACGCGCAGGGCCGCGTGCCGGTCGACGACCGCCTGCAGTCCGCGGTGCAGCGCCGCGGCGTCGACGGGCCCGGTCAGTTCGATCACCTGCTGCACCACGTAGGGGTCCGTGCCGGTGTCCTCGAAAGCCGACTGGAAGTAGATGCCCTCCTGCAGCGGTGTCAGCGGCAGCACGTCGGCCGCCCCCGCCAGCGCGTCCACATCCGACTGGGCCAGCGAGACGAGCGGGAAGTCCGAAGGCGTGTGACCGCCGAGGCCATCGACCCCGGCGAGCACCCGCAGCACCGCGGTCCACTCGTCGGCGAGGGCCCGGACGGCGTCGCGGGTGAGCACACCGGGAGCCCACGTCAGCGTCGTACGCAGCACCGGACCGTCGGCGCCGTCCTCGGCGATCACGTCGAACGCGAGGGCATGTCCGAGCGGCGTCCGTGGGTCTTCGGCGCCGCCCATCGCCCGCGGCAGCCAATCGGCGCCGTCGGCGGACGTCACCCGTCCGAGGTAGTTGAACAGCACCTGGGGTGTCGGCGCCTGCCCGAGTTCCGGTTTCGGCACGCCGAGGTAGCGCAGGGCGCCGTAACCGAACCCGGCACCCGGGATGCGGCGCAACTGGTCCTTCACCGCCTTCAGTGCGTCGGCGATGCCCGCCTCGTCCGCGGCCGCACCGGGGTCGAGCACCACCGGGTAGACGGTGGTGAACCAGCCGACGGTCCGGGAGAGGTCGAGGGCGGGTCCGTCGGTGCGGCGCACGAGGTCTTCCTCGCGTCCGTGCCCTTCGACGTCGAGGAGCAGGGGGCCGGGTTCGCCGTCCCGCCACCTCTGCAGCGCCACCGCGAAACCGGTGAGGAGCGCGTCGTTGACGTGGCCGTGGAACGCTGCGGGCACGGTGGAGAGCAGCGGCCCGGTGAACTCCGGAGACAATGTCACCGTGAGGGTGTCGGCGTCACCGGCGAGGTCGAGGGCCGGATCGAGCGCACGCGATCCGAGGAGCGGGTCTGCAGTGGCCGCGACGTCCGCCCAGAACGGCAGTTCGTGGTCGAACGCGCCCGACTTCGCGTGCTCGTCCAGCAATTCGGACCAGCGGCGCAGCGACGTCCCGACCGGAGGCAGTTCGGGGACGCCCCCGGCCGCCGCGGCGGTGCCCGCGCGGGCGAGGTCTTCGAGGATGATGCGCCAGGACACCCCGTCGACCACGAGGTGGTGCCCGATCAGCAGCAACCGGCCGGACCCCTCGGCGGCGGAGAAGAGGACGGCCTGCAGCATCGTGCCCGCGTCCGGGTCGAGCCGTGCGACGGCCGCCCTGGTCTCGCTGTCGAGTTGCTCGGCGCTGCCGTCGAATTCGACGACCCGGAGGATTCCGTCGACCGCCGCCGGGGACGGTTCGGGCACGGAGAGTGTCCAGCGGTTACCCCCGCGGCGGAGGCCGCTTCCGCTACCACGGACCAGCGTCGCGCGCAGGGCGTCGTGCCGCTCGAGCACCGCCGCCAGAGCCGCCCTCGCGGCAGGTTCGTCGAGGGCCGCCGGAGTCTGCACCAGCACCGACTGGTGGAACGCGGCGATCTCGCCGCCCCTCTCGGCGGTGCGCGCGACGATCGGGGTGCTGCGGACGTCACCGACGGCGACGTCGTCGGAGTCCACGGCGGCCGCGGTCCGGCCGTCCTGGACCCGGGCGAGCGCCTCGGCGGTGCGGAGCTGGAAGATCTCCCGTGGGCTGATCGAAAGCCCTTCCCGCCGAGCATGGTTGACCAGCTGGATCGCGACGATGCTGTCGCCGCCCAACGCGAAGAAGTCGTCGGTGACGCCCACCGATTCCACCCCGAGGACACCGGCCATCAGCGCACACAGGGTTTTCTCGGCGGCGGTGCGGGGCGCGACGTTCTCGCCTGCCGCGCCGAGGTCCGGCTCGGGCAGCGCCCGCCGGTCCAATTTTCCGTTGGGGGTGAGCGGGAACCGATCGAGGACGACGAACGCCGACGGCACCATATACTCCGGCAGCTTCGACGACGCCCAGACCCGCAGTTCCGCGACGTCCGGCACCGAATCCTGCTTCGCCACGACGTAGGCCGCGAGATACCGTGCACCCGACGGTGTTTGCCGCACGACGACGGCGCTGTGCCGGACGGCGGGATGCGACACGATGCCCGCCTCGACGTCCTCGAGTTCGAGCCGCATGCCCCGGATCTTCACCTGGTTGTCGGCGCGGCCGAGGAAGTCGAGGGTGCCGTCCGGCGCCCACCGGGCGAGGTCGCCGGTCCGATACAGCCGGGAACCGTCGTCCGCGAACGGGTTGGCGACGAAGCGGGACGCCGTCAGCTCCGGTGCGTCCACATAGCCGCGCCCGAGGAGGAATCCGCCTGCGTACAGTTCACCGCCGGTGCCGAGCGGCACCGGGTTCAGGTGGTCGTCCAGCACGTACAGCTGGGTGTTGGGGTTCGGGCGCCCGATCGACGTCGCTATCCGCGCGGCGTCCTCCCGGTAGATCACGTGCGATACCCCGATCGTCGCCTCCGCCGGACCGTAGCCGTGGTACATCGTGATGGCCAGTTGCGCTCGGAACCTCTCGAACAGCCGGGGTGTGAGAACCTCACCGCCGCACCACACGTGCTTCAGCGCCGACATCCGGTCCGTGCCCCGGGACAGGTCGAGCAGCACGTCCAGCATCGACGACACGAGGTAGACGAACGTCACCGACTCGCGCGCGATCAGGTCCAGGAGATACTGCGGGTCCCGTTCCCCGCCGGGCTCGGCCACCACCAGCCTGGCACCCGCCACCAGCGGCAGCAGGATCTCGTTCACGGAGATGTCGAAAGACAGCGGCGCCTTGAACAGCGACGCGTCCGAAGGCCCGAATCCCAGGATCTCGTCGCGCTGCCACAGCAGTCGCGCGCAGACGGCCTCGTGCCGGATCATGGCCCCCTTGGGCCTGCCCGTCGAACCCGACGTGAAGATGACGTACGCCAGCCGCGCACCCTGCACGGTCACGGCGGGCGGTTCGGTCGGCTGCCCGGCGTGCGCCCACGCCACGAGGTCGACGGGCACGGCCCGCTCCCCCGCGTCGGTGACCCCGCCGGGGCCGGTGAGAACGAGGGCGGCCCCGGCGTCGGCGAGCACCGACGTCCGGCGGTCCTCCGGCCACGACGGGTCCAGGGGCACGAACGCCCCACCCGAGCACATGACGGCGAGCAGTCCGATCACCATTTCCGTGGAGCGCGGAAGGCCGATCGCCACAACAGTTTCCGACCCGACACCGCGGTCCAGGAGGTGGTGGGACAGCTGCGCCACCCGCTCCCCGAGCTCCCGGTAGGTGAGCCGGACGTCGCCGGCGATCAGGGCCTCGGCATCAGGCGTCCGCGCCACCTGGGCGTGGAACAGTTCGGGGACCGTCACGGATTCCTGCGGGGACGCGGTGTCGTTGAACTCCACCAGCAACTGCCGGCGCTCGGCCGCGGTCATCGGATCGAGCGACGCGATGGGCTGCGCCGGGTCGGCGACGATCTGCCCGACGAAGTGCTCGAGCCGACGGTGGTGTTCCTCGAGTTCGGCCCCGAGACCGGCCGGGGCCCGGAGGTCGATCTGGATGGGCTCCGAATCCTGCCCACCGCGGATCGAGAAGTCGAGGTCGCGGACCGGTCCGGTCGCCGAACCGCGCACCCACGCCGGGAATCCGCCGAACGTCAGCGAATGCTCGAACATCATGGAATTGATTCCGGGACCGAAGATCTGGCGGTCCGGGTCGATCGACCGCAGTTCGCGGGCGAGGTCCTCACCGCGGTAACGCCCGTGCCGCAGCACCGAGATCAGCGTCGTGTCGATGCGGGTGGCGAGCTCACCCACCGTCATCTCGGGATCCACCTGCACCCGGAGCGGCAGGATCGTCGAGCACATCCCCGGGATGCGGCGCAGTTCGCGCCCGACCCGCGCCGTCATCGGCAGCGACAACGTGAGGTCGCGGCGGCCGGTGAGCCGGTGGATGTATGCCACGACCGCGGCGAGCGGCAGCCGGGTGCGCCGGATCCCGGCATCGGAGGCGAAGGCGTAGAGCGCGTCGGCGTCGTCCCCGTCGATCTCGACGAGGGCGGAGATCGGCGTCCCGGAGTGGTCGACGACCTGCGGGAGCAGGCGGGGCGGTTCCGGCGCGTCGACGACCTGCCGGATCCAGAAGTCGCGGTCGGATTCGAAACGCTCCGAGGCGCGGTAGTCGCGATCGGACGCCACGAGGGAGTCGAGCGGCCACGGCGCCGTGGACGTCTCGAGTTCCGGATGGTCGTATCGATGGACGACGTCCGCCACGAGCAGGGTGATGCCGTACCCGTCGATGAGGCTGTGGTGGTAGCGCTGGTACCAGATCACCGACTCGTCTCCGGTGCGCAGCAGGGCGTGTCGGAACAGCGGTTCGTCGCCCTCGATGTCGACGACCGTCTCCATGTCGCGGTCCATCCACGCGCGCGCACTCGCTTCGGGATCCTCTTCGCGGCGCAGGTCGACGACGCTCAGGGTCCACTCGCCGGGCGCTGTCGGCACCTGGAGCAATTCGTTGCCTTCACCGCGCTCGAAGCGCACGTGCAGGGCGTCGGCCCGTGCGACGGTCTTCCGAATCGCCGCGACCGTCCGGTCCAGATCGATCGGGCCCGCGACCTCCACGACGAGCGAGAGGTTGTAGACCGGGCTGCGCGGGTTCAGCTGCTGCCCGACCCACACCTCGGACTGCGCGGCCGTCACCGGCAACGCGACAGGCGTCGAACTGGCGCCCATCGAGGAAGAAGCGCTCTCAGCCGAAAGATGCTGAAGGCGAGCAGCCGCCGAGTGGTCCGGAGACATGGGTGATCCGATCGTCCGTCGAGAGCGCCCGTCCAACGACGGGCACCCGAGGAAGTTTAGGTTAGGCTACCCACCAGCAACAAGCCGGTTGCCAGCAAGTTCACAGGCGATGGTTATCACGGCGGCAGTTTCGGTTCAATCTCCCCGGCCGCGTGTCCCCCGCACTGCCAACAGAATTCCCCGCGCCAAAGCGGTCACTACGTCGGGTTTTGCCCCATAAACATACCGTGCGTTCGTTCACTCGGGAGGCCCGGGCGATGCCGGTTTCCGGGGGCAGCCGTCCAGCAACCGCAGCCGCCCGGCAAACCTATTCGTGCCAGACCGCGGTGTTCCCGCCCCGGCGCTTGGCGGCGTAGAGGGCGATATCGGCGTGATGGAGCAACTCGTCGACCGTGCGAGCCGACGTACTGCGCGCCATCCCCACACTGATCGTCACGACGAGCAGTTCGTCGCCGACGTCGATCGGCGTCATGATCGAGGCGAGCATCCGGTCGACCACGTCGTCGGCGTCCAGTTCGTCGATGTCCGGAAGGATCGCGACGAACTCGTCGCCGCCGAGTCTGCCCACCGCGGACGGCGTCCGCATCGCGTGCCGCAGATGCTCGGACACCGCCTGCAGGATGGAATCGCCGACGCGATGGCCCCGGGTGTCGTTGACTTCCTTGAACCCGTCCACGTCGAGGAACAACGCGACCGCCGGACCCACGCCGGGCTCGAACAAGCGCTGCAGATGCTCCGTGATGGCGGCGCGATTGAGCAGCCCGGTGAGACTGTCGTGCGTGGCCTCGTGCAGAAGCAGCGCATGCGCCTCCTCCGCCTGCTTCTGGGCGGTGACTTCCGCGGTGACATCCCGGAAATGCACGACCAGCGCGCCGGCGTCGGCCGCGGCGGTCACCTCGATCGTCGCCCCGGGCCGATACAACGAATCCACCCGGGTCTGCTGCTGAGTCCCGGTGGCGAGAACCTTGCGGCACAGTGCGTCGAAGTAGCTGCCCTGCGTTTCGGGGAGAACCTCGGTGACGACGCGGCCGAGCAACTCCTCCCGCGACCGTCGTACGTGCCGCAGGCAGACGGAGTTGACGTAGATGATCCGAAGGTCCTCGTCGAGCGCCAAGAACCCCAGGCCCACCCGGTCGAGCAGAGACGCGAGCTGGGCGTCCCGGCCGGCGACGTGTCCGAGTTCGATGACGACCCCCGTCAACTCGACGGGATCCCCGGACGCATCGGTGGTGACGTCGATGCTGCGGGTGAGGATGTACCGGGTCGACCGATCCGTCAGCACGATACGGAACACGCATTCCGCGCCGACCGAGCCGGCCGTGTCTTCGAACATCCGGCGCACCGTGCCGATGTCCTCGGAATGGACGCGCTCCCGCCACAATTCGAGCGGCGGCAGGGAACCGTCGTCCCCGAAGATGGCGGCGGCCTTCTCGTCCCACCACAAGGTGCCGTTCACGACGTCGTACCGGACGATGCCCACCCCGAGGCGCGGAATGCCCAACGCCATCAGGTCCTCGCCGTCACCGTGATCGCCCCCCAGCCACTCGAAGATCCACCCTACTCACAACGGTGGCGGCAGCCACCGGTCAGTTGGCGAGGAACTCGAGCAGTACCTTGTTCACCACTTCGGGCTGTTCGAGGTAGCCGTAGTGCCCCACGTCGGGGATCTCGTAGTACCGGGCCGACGGGATCGCCTCGGCGACCTCACGCGAGAGGTACGGCGGAATCATCCTGTCGTCGGCGAAACCGACGGACAGGCACGGCGCGGTGATCGCCCGGTAGGCCTGCCTGCGGTCGAAGCTGCGGTCCATCTCCATCTGCGCGCGCACACCGTCCGACGTCCGGCCGCCGCTGAACTCGAACAGGTCGAGCCAGTCGCGGGCCGTGTGCGGGTCGACGAGCGACGCGGGCGACAGGTTCATCACGGCGGTCACCGCGGCCCGGTACTTGGCGGGGAGTTCGACCCCGCTGTCGTGGAGGGCGCGCTCGCCCTCGGTGAGGGTCTGCTGGAAGTAGTCCATGCGGGCGTGGCCGGCGAGGAAGGCCGCCTTGAGCACGAGATCAGGGCGGGACAGTGCCAGTTCCTGCGCGACACGGGCGCCCATCGAGGTGCCGACGACACGGGCCGGTCCGCCACCGAGGTGCTCGATCAGTCCCGCGGTGTCCGCGACGAGGTCGTCCATGGTGATCCCATCGACGCTCTCACCGGACGGCGCGATGCCCCGGTTGTCGAACGTGCAGACGCGGTAGCCGGCGTCGACGAGCGCGGGGGTCTGATGCAGATCCCACACCCGCCCCGGGCTTCCGGTTCCCATGATGAGCACCACTAAATCGCCGGATCCCTTGACCTGGTAATTCAGGGGGATCCCGTTGATCGTGGCGATCGTCATCTTGCCTTCCTTCCCTGGGCGGTCTCACCGAACTAGATTGGATAGCCTAAGCTGGCTTCGCCGCCGCTCAAAAGCGGCGCTGACCGACAAGCTCGTCCAGGAGGACCGCGTTGAGAGTCGCCACACTCGGATATCAAACCTGGGGTCACCGTACCCTGCAGGCCCTGCTCCAGTCCGACCATGAGGTCGTCCTCGCGATCACCCACCCCAAGAGCGATCACGTCTACGAACAGATGTGGGCGGACTCCGTCGCCGACCTGGCCACCGAGCACGGGGTGCCCGTGCACATCGCCACCAAGCCGGACGAAAACTTCAAGGCCGCCCTGAAGCAGGCCGACCCGGACATCGTCGTCGCCAACAACTGGCGCACGTGGCTGCCGCGGGACGTCTTCGACTCTCCCCGCTACGGCACCCTCAACATTCACGATTCGCTCCTGCCCAAGTACACAGGATTCTCCCCGCTCATCTGGGCGCTCATCAACGGCGAGGAAGAAGTCGGCCTCACCGCGCACCTGATGGACGAGGAACTCGACGCCGGCGACATCGTTTTGCAGAGGTCGACGCGGGTCGGGCCGACGGACACCGTCACCGATCTGTTCCACCGCACCGTCGACATGATCGGCCCGATCACGCTCGACGCGCTCGCACTGATCGAGTCCGGTCGCACGGACTGGACGCCGCAGGACCGCTCGCAGGCCACGTTCTTCCACAAGCGTGCCCCCGAGGACAGCCTCATCGACTGGACGTGGCCCGCCGACGCCATCGAACGCCTCGTCCGCGCGCAGTCCGACCCGTACCCGAACGCCTTCACCCATTTCAAGGGTCAGCGTGTCCGGGTTCTGAAGGCCGCCGTATCCGAGGGAAATTACGGTGGAACGCCCGGGCGTGTCTTCATCCACGAAGGCGACGGAATGGTCATCGTCGCCGGACCCGACGCCCGCACCGGACAGAACAAGGGCCTGAAGATCCAGCGCGTCCGCCTCGACGACGGCACCGAACTCGCCGGGACCGACTTCTTCCCCCACGGCGGCGGCTACCTCAGCTGACGCCCGTGCGCCTTTCTGGTAGTGGGTGCTACCAGAAAGGCGCACGGGGCGGAACGCCCTACCGCCCCTCCCACGCCGACCACAGCTCGGCGTAGCGTCCGCCGGCCTCGACGAGCCGGGTGTGCGGACCTTCCTCGACGATCCGGCCGTGTTCCAGGACGACGACCCGGTCTGCGGCAGCCGCCTGCGTCAGCCGGTGGGCGACCACCAGCGTCGTGCGACCGCGGGTCGCGGCCTCCGCCGACGCCTCGAGTTCCCGGGCACCCGCGCTGCCCGCTTCGGCCGTCGCCTCGTCCAGGATCGCGACCGCCGGGTTCGCGAGGACGAGTCGCGCCAGGGCCAGCTGCTGCGCCTGGGCGGCGGTCAACTCGTGTCCGCCCTCCCCGACCACGGTGTGGACCCCGTCGTCCAGAGCGGTCACCCAGCCGTCGGCGCCGACGGCCTTCAATGCCATCGCCGCGTCCTCCTCGGACGCGTCGGGTGCCGCGAGCCGCAGGTCGTCGATCAGCGGTCCGGCGAACACGTGGACTTCCTGGCTGACGATCGCGACCCGGCGACGGAGGCCACCCGGCTCGAGGTCCGCCAGCGCGGTTCCGCCGATCCGCACCGAACCGGCCGTCGGGACGATCGACCCGGCCGCGATCGCCGCGACCGTCGTCTTGCCCGCCCCGGTCGAGCCGACGAGGGCGACACGTTCACCCGACTTCACGTGCAGGCTGATGCCGTGCACCACTTCGTGGCTGCCGTCGTAGGTGTGGCGGACGCCGTCGAGTTCGAGCGTCGCGTCCGTGTTCTCCCCGGCGGCGGCGGTCCCGGCGGAGGATTCGTCGTCGAGGTCGACGACGCCGACGAGCCGCGCCAGGCTCGCACCGGCAGACTGCACCTCGTCGAACGTGTACATCAGCATGCCGATCGGATTGAACAACCGGTGGAAGAGCAGCGCCGCGGTCGTGGTCTGGCCGACTGTCACGATGTCCGCGTTCACCAGGGCGAATCCGGCGGCGAGGATGGTGGCCAGCCCCACGAACTCGGCCCGGTTGCCGCGTCCCGCGAACCGGGTGAACAGTGCGAAGACGCCGACGGACAGGTCGCGGGCCTTCTCCGACGCGCCGTTGATCTGACCCAGGTGGCTGTTTTCCAGGCCGTAGGCGCGCACCGTCCGGGCACCCTGCATGCTGCTGATCAGGGCCTGCGAACGCTCCCCCATCGCGACGCGTTCGGCGGCGTACACCGGCGCCGACCGCGGCAGGTACCAGCGCATCGCCAGCGCGTACATCGGCAGCGCCACCATGCCCGCGAGCCCGAGCCGCCAGTCGATGCCGAGCATCGTGACCATGCTCAGCACCACCAGCAGGACCGCCGTGACGAGATTGGGGACCACGTCGGTGACGGCCTTGCCGATCACCGCGACGTCGTCGCCGACGCGCGACAGCAGGTCGCCCTTGCCGACCCGTTCGATCGTCTGGATCGGCAGCCGGAGCGCCCGGTCGACGGTCCGCTCGCGCAGGTCCGCCAGGATTCCCTCGCCGAGACTGCGGATCAGGTACGACGCGAACCCGGCGCACAGTCCGCCGATCACCGCGGCGGACGCGATCACCGCGACCACCCAGCCGACGGTGGACGGCGGCGCACCGTCCTGGACGCGGTCGACGAGGACGCCGAAGACGTAGACGGGGACCAGCGCCATGCCGGCCGCGACAGCCGCCACCAGCAGCGTGAAGACGCTCCGGCCGCGGCGCTGTCCCAGCTCGTACCTCAGCCACGCCCACGTGTCGCGCGCGTTCGCGATGGGAAGCAGTTCACTCATCGCAGGACCGCCTGACTGTAGTTCGCGTTCTCGGTGGCCAGTTGCGAGTGGGTGCCCTCACCGGCCACCGTTCCGTCGTCGAGCACGACGACGCGGTCGGTGACGGACAGCAGCGCGGGGCTGCTCGTGATGAGGATCGTGGTCTGGCGATCCGGGGAGCCGCGATGCCGGAGGTCCGCGATTCCGCCCGCGATCGTGTGTTCGGTGACGGCGTCCACCGCCGTCGTCGGATCGTGCAGCACCATCACCGGCGACTGCGCCACGAGTGCGCGTGCCAGGGCGACGCGCTGTCGTTGACCACCGGACAGCGAGGACCCGCGGTCGGCGACCTCGTGGTCGAGCCCCTCGGGGTGCGCTTCGACGACGTCGACCGCCGCGGACGCGGACAGCGCCGCGTGTACCTCGGACGCCGTCGCGCCGGGCCTGCCCGCGGTCACGTTCGAGGCGACGGTTCCGGAGAACAGGTCGCCGTTGTGCGGTTCGACGAGCAGCGTCCGGCGGGCGTGCGAAAGATCCGCGTCCGACAGCCGGACCCCGCCCACCGTCAGTTCGCCGTCGTAGCGGTCGGGCGGAACCTGCCCGGACAGCAGCGCGGCCAGCGCCTCCGCGTCCTGGGGGCGGTACGCGACGACGCCGAGCAGTTCGCCGGGGGTGACCCGGAGGTCCAGTCCGCTCAGGGACCGGTAGGACACGCCGGTGAGGCTGAGTTCGCTGCCGTCGAGTGTCCGGCCCGACCCGGCGGGCAGCAGGGGTTCCGCGTCCAGTACGAGTGCGAGGCGGTCCGCCGACGCGCGGGCGAGGGCGAGGAACCCGGGCAGGCCGGCGAGAACGCCGAGCGGTTCGATGAAGAACTGGGACAGTCCGACGACGGTGATCAGTTCGCCGATAGTGATGCGGCCCTCGAGCGCGAACCAGCCCGCGAAACCCGCGACCCCGACGGCGAGGAGTGCGCTGACGGTCATCGACACCCCGGCGAACACGGCGGAACTCTTCGCCGTGTGCAGGGTGGCGCCGAGTGCGTCGCGGCTGGCCGCCCGGTACCGGCGCGACGCCGACACCTCGGCGCCGATCCCGCGCAGGGGGCGGAGCCCGCTCACGAGGTCGGTGGCCATCGCGGACGCCCGCGCGACCGCCGCCTGCTGGTCGGTGGCGCGGCGGGTGATCAGCGGTGCCGCGAGTTGGAGAAGTCCGAGGATGACGGGGGTGCCGATCAGGACGGCGAGGCCGAGGGGCACGTCGATCAGCAGCAGGGCGATCGCGGATCCGATCGCCGCGGTGAGGGCCGCGGCGGCGCGCGGGGTGATGTCCGCGATCCAGGCCGCGCGGTCGGCGTCCGACGTCGACACGGACAGCAGCTCACCGGCGCGCAGCTCGGTGCGCACCCCCCGCGGGTCGAGGATGCGGTGCGCGACCTCCATCCGCAGCTGGTGGGCCTCGTTCTGCATCGCCACGACGATGAAACGCGCACCGTAGCGCCAGGCCGCGGTGAGCACCAGGAACAGCAGTGCGAGGGCGCACAGCCACACCGTGAGCGCGAACACGTCGCCGGTCGCGACGGCCCGGTCGACGATCACACCGATCGAGATCGGGACCAGCGTCTCGGCTACCTGATGCAAGCAGACGAGTACGGTGCCGATGCCCAGCCGTCCCCGATTCCGCACCAGGGTGCGACGCAGAATTGCGGTGCCACCAGTCTTCACGCGCGTAACTCCCAACGCCGACGCTTCCCCACCCACCACAAAGTAAGCGGACCCTAACTAGATGAACCCTAATCGATGGGCAACTAGCGTTGACATGCCCGGTTCTCATAGAGTCGCCGATACGAACTACTGCGCGTGACGCAGCAGCAAGCCCGAGAGGACAAAGATGGCCGCGAAGACGACCGCCGAAAACGACATCGCGGACGAGGATCTCGAACCCCTAGCCGACGAGACCGCTCGCCAGGCGCAGCGTGTTGTCGCTGCATACGCCGAAGATGCCGACGAGTGCAGGATGCTGCTCTCGATGCTGGGAATCGGACCCACCTCCAAGCTCGACTGAGAATTTCATCCACTTCGACTGCGAAGGAAGCCCGTGGCTGCCAGTTCGGAATCGTCAGCATCGTCATCACGCTCGACTTCTGATCCGGTTTCCGGGCAAGCCGACTTCGTCGTCGTCGCGAACCGACTCCCCGTCGATCTCGAACGCCTTCCGGACGGCACCACCCGCTGGAAGCGCAGCCCCGGTGGCCTCGTCACCGCGCTCGAGCCGATCCTGCGCCGCAACAAGGGCGCATGGGTCGGCTGGGCGGGGGTCCCGGACGCGGAACTCGATCCCGTCGTGGAGGACGATCTCGAGCTGTACCCGGTTCCGCTGAGCGCCGCGGAGATCGCCGATTACTACGAGGGCTTCTCCAACGCCACCCTGTGGCCGCTGTACCACGACGTCATCGTCAAGCCCGAGTACAACCGCGCCTGGTGGAACGCCTACGTCGAGGTCAACCGCCGTTTCGCGGAGGCCACGTCGAAGGCTGCCGCGCAGGGCGCCACCGTGTGGATCCAGGACTACCAGCTGCAGCTCGTTCCGAAGATGCTGCGCATGCTCCGACCCGACCTCACCATCGGGTTCTTCCTGCACATTCCGTTCCCGCCGGTGGAACTGTTCATGCAGATGCCGTGGCGCACCGAGATCATCGAGGGCCTGCTCGGCGCCGATCTGATCGGGTTCCACCTCCCGGGCGGTGCCCAGAACTTCCTCTACCTGGCCCGCAAGCTCGCCGGCCAGCAGACGTCCCGCGGCAACGTGGGCGTCCGCTCCAAGCTGGGCGTCGTGCAGGTAGGTTTCCGCACGGTCCGCGTCGGCGCGTTCCCGATCTCCATCGACTCGGGGCAGTTGGACGAGCAGTCCCGGTCCAAGTCCATCCGGGACCGCGCCAGGAAGATCCGCAAGGAACTGGGCAATCCCAAACACATCATGCTCGGCGTCGACCGCCTCGATTACACGAAGGGCATCGACGTCCGCCTCGCCGCGTTGCACGAACTGCTCGACGAGAACCGCGTCGACCCCGCCGACACCGTGCTCGTGCAACTCGCGACACCCAGCCGCGAGCGCGTCGAGAGCTACGTCCACATGCGCGGCGAGATCGAGCAGTCGGTGTCGCGGATCAACGGCGAGTACGGCGAGGTCGGCAGGCCCGTGGTGCACTACATCCACCGGCCCATCCCCCGCGACGAACTGATCGCGTTCTTCGTCGCCGCCGACGTGATGCTGGTGACCCCGCTGCGGGACGGCATGAACCTGGTCGCCAAGGAGTACGTGGCGTGCCGGAGTGATCTCGGCGGCGCGCTGCTGCTCAGCGAGTTCACCGGTGCGGCCGCCGAACTGCGTCAGGCGTTCCTGTGCAATCCGCACGATCTCGACAGCGTCAAGGACGCGATGGAGCAGGCCCTGAACCAGCCGAAGGAGGACGGCCGACGCCACATGCGGGCCCTGCGCAGGCAGGTCCTCGCACACGACGTCGACCGGTGGGCCCGGTCCTTCCTCGACGCCCTCGCACACGGCGGCGCCGCGGGCCCCGCGCTGATCGCTCCCGCCGAGGCTTCCGAGTCCGACTACACCGAAGACGCGACCGGGAACAGCTGACCTCCCCGGCTCAGCTGACCGGACGTCACCAGGAAGGCGACGAAGTCGCGGATCGTCTCGTCGGCGGGACGTGGGGCGTAACCGAGTTCGGACCGCGCCTTGCCACCGTCGACGACCGGCGCCGCGAGCAGCGCCGACATCGCCGACCGCGACAGCACGTCCGACCCGAAGCGGGTCCCGATCGGTTCGGCGATCGGCAGCACGCGTTCGATGACACTGAGCGGGAACGAGTACAGCGGCCCCCGACGGCCCGCCGCACGCGCTGCCCTCCTCACGACATCATGCATGCCGAGCATGTGCCCCGAGATCAGGTAGTTCTCACCGGTCCGGCCCTTCTCGCCTGCGGCGATCAGTCCGGCGGCGACGTCGCGGACGTCGACGAAGTCGAACCCGCCCTGCACCGCCGCGGGCACCCGGCCACGAGCGGCGTTGCGCAGCAACGCGTTCACCCGCGACAGTCCGTAGTCGGCGGGCCCGTACACCCCGGTGGGGTTGCAGATCACCGCGTCGAGGCCGGCGTCGACCACCTCGCGGAGTTCGATCTCGCCTGCCCATTTCGACCTGTCGTACACGGGGATCGACGCGTCGACGGACCTCGGCGAGTACTCGTCGAGCGTTCCGCCGCAACTGCTCTGGTCGAAGGAGTGCACAGAACTGCAATGCACCATCCGCCGAACTCCCACCGCGAGAGCGGCTTCGGCGACGGTGCGAACACCCTTGGTGTTGACGGTCCACGCCAGGTCGTCCTTCTGGGCGAGGGTGATCATCGCGACCAGGTGGTAGACCACCTCGGCGCCGTCCAGCGCCTGCTTCATGGATTCGACGTCGAGCACGTCGGCGTTCACCCAGGTGACCCCGTATTCGGGTGCGTACCGGGAACGGACGCGGTCGATGGCAGTCACCTCATGCCCTGCCTCGACCAACAGATTCAGCAGATTGTTGCCCACGAATCCCGCGGCGCCGGTTACTGCAACCTTCATCGACGACTCCCCGTTCGGTTGTGGCCGTGCGACACAGCGTCGTGCGTCGGCACCCGGCCAGGAAACCCCGAGACTACTAGAACTTGTTTCATTTTGTGAAGGGGGTGGCTCCGCCCCGTGAGTACTTCTTAACCGCCCGACGTTAATAAGTACTCACGGGCAGCGCAGCTACACCGGGGTCAGCTGATCGACGAGCCAGCGGTCGTCGACCTTCTGCAGCGACACCCGCACCCGGCTGCCCGACGTTCGGGCGTCGGGGGCGTCGGCGCTCGTCGTCGTCTGGTTCAGGTACAGCAGAACCACCGCCTCGTCGGGTGTGGTCGACACCGGCGCGGCGGCCTGCACCGACACCTGCACGGTGAGTTGCTTCTGCTTGGCGCCCGGTGCGATGGTCTCCTGGACGAGCGTGGTGTAGTCGTCACGGAACGAACCGGTGAGTCCGTCTGCGGCAGAGGCCAACTGGTTGTCGACGTCGGCGAAGTCGTACGCCAGCATCGCGACGGCCTGCTTGCCCGCGGCGTCGACGGCGTCGATGCGCGCCTGCTCGGAGAGTTGATCCTGCCGGTGGCCGTACCAGAGGAAGCCCACCCCGACGGCGAGCGCGACCACCACGACCGCGGCCGCGATCTTCAGCGCTGCGCCCTTGGTGATTGCGAACTTTCGCTTGCCTTCGTTGTTGTCGCTCATGGGACGAACTCCACCTTCGATGCGGTCAACTTGCCGTCGACGTCGCTGATCGTCACCCGCATCCGGAAGTCGCGCGGTGAGGGTTCCGGCTGTTCCTTGCTGCTCACCATCGTCCGCGCGGCCACCAGGACGTTCGCCGAGATCGACGTCTCGGTACCGTTCTCGATGCCGGCCTCGATGACCTCGCCCTCGGTGGTCACGTTCGCGTCCTGCACGACACCGACGAACGGATCCTCCCGGCCCTGGAACTCTTCGAGGAACTGGCCGGAAGCACCGGCGACGATTCGGGCGACGTCGTCCTTCGCGGTCTCGGGGTGGATGGTCGTCAGGTTGAGCACCGTCTGCCGGGCCGTGTCGACGAAGGCTTGACGGCGGTCGTCCCGTTCGCGCGCGGACAGCTGGTCGAGCAGCAGGACTACCGCCGCGACGACCAGTGCGACAATCACCACCGCCGTAACGCCCCACGCGAGCAACGACTTCAGGGACCGACCCTGCTTCGGCGCCTCGATCGGCGGCGCCTCGGACGCCTGTGGTGCGGACGTCGTCGTGGAGACCTTCTCCGCCTCGGGAGTGGCCTGCGCGACCGCCGGCTTGGCGAGGACCACCGGCTTCGGGGCCTCGGTCTCCCCCACCGGCGGGCCGGCGTGCCGGACGGCCCGGCGTCTCGTCCGGTCCGTCGATGCGGGTGTCTGCTGCGCCTGATCCGCGGAGTCGGTCACGCGCTCGTCCGTGCCGGAACTCAAATCTGCTGACCTGTCATCATCGTCTGCCACGTCGAGTCCTTTCCCTGCACCGCCAGATCCGGTTGGGTGTACGTCTTTCCATCCGAACCAATGAAGCTACCGGTGGCCGGGTCGTAGGGCACGGCCGCGACCGGTGCACCCGCGGAGCCTTCGTAGGAACTCGGAACGGCTGTGTACGAGGGTACATCCGGCGGCATGATCGGCCCGTACGGCGGGTTGTTGCCCGACGCCTCCCAGCCCTCGCGGCATGCCTCGACCGTCGGTGCGCGGCGTCCGGGGAACTCCATGCACGGGAGGTTCCGCGCGCCGCGCACGACGGACGGGTCGTCCGGAGCGGCCTTGCAGTACAGGTCGTTCGGTGTCGCGATCGGGTCGGTCTGATCTCCCGACCGGCGTTGGTCGGGGGGCAGGAATCCCGTCGTACACGCCGGGGGGTCGTGCAGTTGCAGGGCGAAGTCGACGATCGCGCCGTCCTCCACGGGCCCGCCGGTCGCCGCCGTCACGAGCGCCGCGGTCAGCGGCGGGTAGATGACCAGCACCTGCTCGATGCTCTTGTTGTAGATCACCCCGACCTGCCCGACGCTCACCAGATTCCGCAGCAGGATCGGCAGCGTCGGCTGCAGGTCCTGGAACAGCTGGGTGGCTTCCTGCGCCGCGCCGGGACCCTTCTCCAGCACCGACCGCAGGCTCGGGTCGCTCGCCCGCAACTGGTCGGTGAACGTCACGAGGTCCTGGGTCCACGAGCGGATGGCGTCGCTGCTGACCGTCTGGGTGTCGAGCAGCGGACCGACCTGGTCGATCAGGGCCTTTGTCGCGTCGCTGTTCGCGTCGGCCTCCTCGACGAACAGGCGGGCCGAGTCGATGAGCCGCTGCAGGTCGGGACCGGATCCGTTGAACGCCGTGAACGCCTCGTCGATCACCGTCTGCAGCCTGGTGTCCGAAATGCTGGCGAGCAGTTCGTCGGCCTGGTCGAGCATCTCGCCGACGTCCTGCGGGATGGTCGCCCGATCCTCCGGGATCACATCGCCGTTCGCGAGGTACGGGCCGTCGGCTGTGCCTTCCCGCGGGATCAGGTCGACGTACTGCTCGCCGACCGCCGACACGCTCTTGACCGCCGCGTCGACGTCGGCCGGGATCTTGTAGTCGCTGTCGAGCGACATCTTCGCCTCCACACCCTCGCCGGTGAGCGTCACGTTCTCGACGACACCGATGTTGGTGCCGCGGTACGCGACATTGGCGTGGGAGTAGAGCCCGCCGGTGGACGGCAGCCGGACGCTCACCTCGTAGCGTCCGATGCCGAACAGCACCGGCACCTTGATGTACTGGATCGACATCACGACGAGCCCGATGACGGTGAGGATCGAGAAGATGATCAGCTGAATACGAACGAATCTCGTCATTCTCATGGTGTCGGCGCCCCTCCCAGTTGCGGCGGAAGGCCCGGTATCTGCGGCAGTCCGGGTATCTGCGGGAGCCCGGGAATCACCGGCGGCGCCGGTGCCGGTTTCGGCGCCGGCTGCAGCGGCGCCTGCAGCGGATCGCCGGACTGTCCGGCCACCCCGGCGAGCGATCCCACGGCGCCCTCCACGCCGCCGAGTGATCCGCCGAGCCCGGTTCCGGTCAGGAAGTTGCTGTCGACGCGTTCGTTGGTCATGTCGATCGTCATCATGAGGTTCGCGTAGTCGCCCTGAATCGCCTTGTCCATCGTCTTCATCGGGAAGGGGTACGTGAGCATCAGGGTCAGCACCTCGGTCAGCGCGCTCCCCGAGTTGGCGAGTTCACGCAGCACCGGGGTGAGGTTGCGCAGGTTCGCCTTCAGGTCCTCGCCGCTGCTCTCGACGAGACGGGAGGCGGTGTCGCTGAGCTTGCCCACCTCGACCAGAGCGGTGGTGAGATTCTGCCGTTGGGTGACGAGCACGTCCAGCGCGGGCGGGATGCCGTCCAGCGCCGCGTCCAGGGTGGCCTTCTGCTCGTTGACGGTGCCCGACAACCGGTCGAGCCCCTCCATCGCACCGATGATGTCGCCGCGCTGCCGGTCGAGGCTCGTGACGAGCTGGTCGAGTTGCGGAAGGAGGTCGCGGATGGACTCCTCCCGTCCGCCCAGCGCGGCGTTGAGTTCCTGGGTGATGTCGCGGATCTGGGCGATGCCGCCGCCGTTGAGCACCACCGACAGCGACGACAGCGTCTGCTCGGTGGTCGGGTAGGCGCCCGCCCGCTCGATCGGGATGACGTCGCCGTCCTCGAGTTTGCCTTCGGGCTCGACGTCGCTCGGCGGAGCCAGCTCGAGGTGCTGCGAGCCGAGGAGGCTGGTCTGGCCGATCTTGGCGGTCGCATTGGCGGGCAACTGGACGTCGCCGTTGATCGACACGGTGACCAGGGCGTGCCAGTCCTGCACCTCGATGCCCGTCACCGAACCCACCGTCACGTCGTTCACCCGGACGGGCGAGTTCTGCGACAGCGTCGTCACATTGGGCATCTGGATCTCGACGGTGTAGGCGTCGTCGCCCTGCCCCTCGGTCCCCGGCAGGGGAAGCGAATTCAGCCCTTCCCACTCGCATCCGGTCAGGGTCAGCGTCAGTGTGATCGCCACCGCGGCGATGCCACCGCGACGCATCCGTGCGTGCTTCGTCATCGCCCACCTCCCGGCTGCAGCAGATCGTTCAGGTCTCTGGGCACGTCCACCGTCGGCATCCCGGCGAGGGTGCCGGTCACCGGGGGCGCGGACCGCGGCGGCACGGAGGCCTCGAGACTCGGCGGGGTGTACTCGATCTGATCCGGGAACGCATTCACTCCCGTGGTCGGGTTGGTGAGGACGGGCAGATAGTTCATCGTCAGCGAGTTCAGGACCGGCGACAGGTACTGGGTGCACAGGTCGGCACTGCGATTCGCCTCGTTGGCCTGCAGGCTCTGGATGGCGCCGCACATGAAGTTCACGGGGTTCCCGAGGTTCGCAAACGCGACCGCACCGACCAGTGACCCCTGCGCCGGCTTGTAGATGTTGCTGAAGTTCGCCAGCGCCGTGGGCGCCACGTGGAGCACCTGCTCGATCTGGGGCCTCTTGTCGGCGAGCACCTGGGTGGCGTCCGCCAGACGGCCGACCTGCTCACTGAGGGCGGCGCGGTTCTCCGCCACGAACCGGTTGACGTCGCCGAGCGCCAGGTCGAGGTCGTTCAGGGCGGTTCCGAGTTCGTCGGAGTTGGTGGCGAGCATGTTCGACACCGACGCGAGCCTGCCCTCGAACTGGACGATCTGCTCGTTGCTCGACGACAGCGCCGCCACGAACGTCTGCAGGTTGCGGATGGTCGAGAACAGGTCGGTGCGGCCGTCGGACAGGGTCCGCATGGTCTCCGACAGTTCCCGCAACGTGTTGCGCAGCGACTCGCCGTTCCCGTCGAGATTGGCGGCGGCGGTGTCGATGAACGTGCCGAGCGAGCCCTGCGGGTCGGCGCCCTGCGGTCCGAGCGCCTCCGACAGCTTGTTCAGCTCAGTCTTGATCTCGTCCCATTCCACCGGGACGGCGGTGTGCTCCACCGGGATGCTCGCGCCGTCGCCCATCGTCGGCCCACCCGCGTACACGGGTGTCAGCTGGACGAACCGTCCCGACACCAGGCTGGGCGCGACAATGACGGCCTTCGCGTCGGCCGGAATCTTCACGCTCTTGTTCACGTTCATCGTCACCCGCGCGAAGTCGGCGCCGGGCTCGATCGAATCGATCGTCCCCACCTTCACACCGAGGACGCGGACGTCGTCGCCCGAATACAGCCCGGTGGTCGCCGGGAAGTAGGCGGTGATCGTGTTCTGGAACAGCTTGGGCACGAACATCACTGCGGCGCCGACGATCAGCACCACCACGACCGCGGCGACGCCGCCGCGGATCAGCCACTTCTTCCGCGTGTTGGTGATTTCCGGGTTCGTCGTCATCGCGGCGGTTCCCTCAGCTCGATGGACGGACCCGTCTGCAGGTACGCCTGGAGGTCGTTGGGCAGATGCTCCGGCCACGTCACCGCGTCGCTGAGCCCCTGGAACAGGTTGCCGATGCCGATGTTGTAGACGTACGCCATGAAGAACGGGCCGCTACCCACCGACTCGCCGAGCTGAGTGGCGTACGGCGCGAGGCCGTCGAGAGCCTGTGAGATGTTGTCCTTGTTGCGCTGCAGGACGTCGACCACCGAGTTCAGCTTGTCGAGCGTCGGTTTCATCTGCTCCTCGTTGTCCTGGACCAGCCCGGTGAGCTGCCGGGACACCTCGGAGATGTTCACGATCAGCTGGCTGATCGCCGCGCGGCGACGGTCGAGCTCACCGAACAGCTCGTTTCCGTCGACGATCAGCGAGTTGATCTGCCCGCTGCGCTCGGCGAGGATTCCGGTCACGTTCTCGGCCCGCGAGAGCAGCTGCCGCAGGCTCTCGTCCCGCGAGTTGATGCTCTCCGACAACCGGGTCAGGCCGTCCAGTGCGGTGCGCAGCTCGGGCGGCGTGTTCTCGAGAGCGCCGGACATCGCGTTCAACGCGTTGTTGACCTCGTCGGTGTCGAGTTCGGAGACGGTGGTCGACAGATCGCCGAGTGCGTCGTTGAGCGAGTACGGAGAGTTGGTGCGCTCCAACGGAATAGTCGATCCCACCCGCATCGTGTCGTGCCCGAGCGGGGTGACGGCGAGGGACTTGCGCCCGAGAACGGTGTTGGTCTTGATGTTCGCCTCGGTGGCGTCGCCGAGGGCGATGCCGTCCTGGATGGTGAACGTGACGAGCACCTTCTGGTCGTCGAGTTCCACCTCGGCGACCTTCCCGACGTCGACACCGGCGAGGGTCACCGTGTCGCCGGTCATCAGCCCACCCGCGTCCTCGAAATAGGCGGAGTACTGCGTGCCGCCCGACAGGAATTGCAGCTGATCGTATTGCAGGGTCGCGATCACGATCATGCTCGCGACGGCGACACCGATGAGTCCCACCTGTACGGGATTGCGTTCACTCTTCATGGCTACGGTGCACACCTCCCTGCCGTCTGACCGCCCGGCATGTTCAGGAGCAGATCCGATCCGTCCGGGCCGGAGAACTTGAACTTGACCGTGCAGACGTACATCTGGAAGAAGCTGCCGTACGTGCCGATGCGGATGAGCCTGCGGTACGCGTCGGGCAGATTCTGGAACACCCAGTCGAGGTCGTCCTCGCCCGCCTGGAGTTGAGTCGCGGTGCGGTTGGCCTCCGCGATCGTGCTCTGCAGGGGCGGCCGCGCACCTTCGAGCAGATGTGCGAGATCGCCCGTCGCCCCGGCGATGCGGGGAATGGCGTCACCGATCTGATCGCGGTCCTGGGAGAGCCCGCTCACCAACTGCTGCAACCGGTCGAGCGTCGACCGGAACTGGTCGCCGCGGTCGTTGATGGTCCCGAGCACCTGGTTGAGGTTCGTGATCACCTCGCCGATCAACTGGTCCCGGTCGGCGAGGGTGTTCGTGAACGAACTCGTGCTGCCGAGGAGCGAGACGAGCGTGCCGCCCTGCCCCTGGAACACCTGGACCAGCGCCTGCGACAGGTCGTTGACCTGCTGCGGGTCCAGCGCCCGGAGCAGCGGCTTGAACCCGCCCAGCAGAAGGTCGAGATCGAGTGCGGGAGAGGTGTTCTCGACGGGGATCGAACCACCGTCCGGCAGTGGTTCCACCGATCCGGCGCCTTCGAGGAGTTCCATGTACCGGTCGCCGACGAGGTTCTCGTACCGCACCGTCGCCTTGGTCCCGTCGAACAGCGAGTACTTGGTGTCGACGGTGAAGTCGACGTCGGCCAGGTTGTCGTCGTCGATGCCCACCTTCTCGACGGCGCCGACGGGAACGCCGGCGATGCGGACCTTGTCGCCGGGCTTGAGCCCGGACACGTCGGTGAACGTAGCGTGGTAGCCGTCGGAACTACTGAATCGGTACTGGCTGAACACCAGGGCGAGCCCGGCGAAGATCACCGACATCACCGTCGCGAAGATCAGCAGCTTGACCGTGGTCGCTCGCACAGTCACTGCCCACCCTGCCCGGGGAACACGCCCGCGAACAACAGTTGGAACACCTTCGGCAGATGTACCTGGACTTCCGTCGACGGCACGAACGGCACCGTGCCGGTGTCGGCCACGACGAAGTTCGCGTGCTTGCTGAGATCGGGGTTGGGAAGACCGTGGCAGTTCGGCCCACCTGTCGCGTTCACTTTCGGCAGGTCCTTCGGATAGGTGTACGGCTCCTGCCCGTACATGAAGCTGGCACTCAGCGCGATACCCGGCTGATTGCCGCCGATGAGCTGTTCGGCGAGGGGGATCACGTTGTTCAGGCCGACGATGAAGCAGGAGATCTCGGGCGAGTACTCGGCCAGCAGATCCGTCGTCGGGAGCAGCAGGCCGAGAGCGGAGTCCAGGTTCTGCTCGTTCTCGGTCAGGACGGTGTTCGCCGTGTCGGCCAGCCCGGTGACGTTGAGCAGCACGGCGTCCAGGTTGTCCTGTTCGTCGACGACGGTGCCGCTGGTGGCCGTCGCGTTGTCGAGCACCCGGAGCAGGTCGGGCGCGGTGTCGGCATACACGTCGGTGACCTGCGCCGCCTTCGCCAGATCTTCCTGCAACTGGGGCAGACTCGGGTTCATCTCCGCCAGGTAGCTGTCGCTCTGCTCGAGCAGGGCGCCGAGTTCGTCACCCCGCCCGTGCAGCGCCGAGGAGATGGCACCGAGGGTGGCGTTGAGCTTCTCCGGCTGCACCTTGGCCAACACGTCGGACAGGTGCTGGAAGACCGTGTTGAATTCGACGGTGACGTTGTCGGATGCGATGACGTCCCCCGACTGGAGAGGGGTGGACGACGGGTTCTCCGGCATCACGAAGTTGACGTACTTGGCGCCGAACACGGTGGTGGACTTGATTTCCACAGTCGCGTTGGACGGAATCAGCGACATCATGTCGGGGTACATCGCCAGTTTCAGCTCGGCGCCGTCGGTCACGTGCTCGATGGCGGCGACGCGGCCGACCTGGACACCGAGGAGCTTGACCTTGGCGTCGGGTTCCATCACCAGTCCGGAGCGATCCGACGTCACGGTGACGGGCGTGGTCTCGTTGAACGTGCCGTTGAACATGGCCAGTGACACACCGATGATCGCGAGAAGACTCACCACGAGTACGAGTGCCGCGAGCTTCTTCTTCCCACTCGAATCAGTCATCTACCGGCACTCCTATCCCGAAAGGTTGAAGTTGCCGGACCCGCCGTAGATGGCGAGCGAGATGAGCAGGGTGACGGTGACGACGGCGATCAGCGAGGAGCGCACCGCGTTGCCGACGGCCACACCGACGCCGACCGGGCCGCCCGAGGCGTTGAAGCCGTAGTAGGTGTGGATGAGCATGATCGCGATCGCCATGACGATGGCCTGGGCGAACGACCACAGGATGTCCGTGGGTATCAGGAACGTCGAGAAGTAGTGGTCGTAGACGCCGGACGACTGGTCGTACAGCACGACGGTCGCGAACCGGCTCGCCATGAAGGACGCGATCACCGCCAGGGCGTACAGCGGGATGATCGCGATCATGCCCGCCATCACGCGGGTGCTGACCAGGTACGGGATCGACGGGATCGCCATCGTCTCGAGTGCGTCGATCTCCTCCGAGACGCGCATCGCGCCGAGTTGGGCAGTGGAGCCGGCGCCGATGGTGGCCGCCAGCCCGATGCCCGCGATGACCGGCGCCGCGATGCGCACGTTGATGAATGCCGCGAAGAAGCCGGTGAGTGCCTCGACACCGATGTTGCCGAGCGAGCTGTACCCCTGCACGGCGATGGTGCCGCCGGTGAACAGAGTCAGGAAGCCGACGATGACGACCGTTCCGCCGATCACCGCGAGCGCACCGGTGCCCATGCTGATCTCGGCGATCAGCCGCAGCGTCTCCCTCGGGTAGTGCATCAGGGCGCGGGGCGCCGAGCCGATGGCCCGCGCGAAGAACAGTGCCTGCTCACCGAGCCGGTCGATCGAGCGGGACGCCGACGCGAACCGTCTGCGAGTTCGGGGAAAGCGCCCGGCCGCCGCTAGTGCCATCTACTCCACCACCAAGTCGATCACCCTGCCGTCAGTTTGATGCCGACGGCGGTGACGAGAACGTTGACCACGAAGAGGGCCATGAACGAGAACACGACGGTCTGGTTGACGGCGTCACCGACGCTCTTCGCGCCACCCTTGACGTTCAGGCCGAGGTAGGCGGCGACGAGGCCGGCGATCATGCCGAACAGACCTGCTTTGACTTCCGAGATCACGAGTTCCCCGAAACCGGTGAGCAGCGTGATGCCATTGACGAAGGCACCCGGGTTGACGTCCTGGATGTAGACCGAGAAGACGAAACCGCCGAGGATGCCGATGGTGCAGACCAGCCCGTTGAGCAGGAGCGCCACGACGGTCGAGGCCAGCACGCGCGGCACGACCAGGCGGTGGATCGGGTTGATGCCCAGCACGCGCATCGCGTCGATCTCTTCGCGGATGGTGCGGGCGGAGAGGTCTGCGCAGATGGCGGTGGCGCCTGCACCCGCCACGATGAGCACGGTGACGATGGGGCCGACCTGGGTGACGGTGCCGAGAGCGGCGCCGGCGCCACTGAGGTCGGCGGCGCCGATCTCACGGAGGAGGATGTTGATCGTGAAGCTCACCAGCACGGTGAACGGAATGGCCACCAGCACGGTGGGCACCATCGAGACCCGGGCGACGAACCACGCCTGGTCGACGAACTCGCGACGCTGGAAGGGCCTCGAAAAGACTGCCCTCAACGTTTCGCCCGACATCGTGAAGAACCCGCCGACCGCACGCAACGGCACCTCGAGGAGGTCTACCATCCGTCCTCCTCGTCCATGATCTCGCCCAGCACCGACTGTCAGTTCGAGCCCAGCCCCCCAACGGTCTGTGACTCAGGTCATATTAACTAGAACGTGTTCACCTGTCAAAGGTGGCCGCTCATCAGCAAGAATCGTCCCATATTCAGCACGCTCCGAGGGTCGGATTCGACCGAAAATCAGGGCGTGTCACCCCGCGATCGGACCTGGAAGTTG
Source organism: Rhodococcus koreensis (assembly GCF_017068375.1). NCBI lineage: Bacteria > Bacillati > Actinomycetota > Actinomycetes > Mycobacteriales > Nocardiaceae > Rhodococcus > Rhodococcus koreensis. The sequence goes on along the minus strand of NZ_CP070609.1, from coordinate 5,662,667 downwards.
GTGCCAGCCGGAAACACAAAGCGTTGGCGCTAAGTTGTTATAGCACAAGACCTTTGAATAAATATCATCGCGCACGGGCGAGCGCGGAAATCGCCTTTGCGTCCGATTCCGGCGACCGGGCGCGCCCGCCGGGCACCAGCGCTTCGGGAGTGTCGCAGGCAAGGGTGATCGAACCGGTCGACGGCGGAAAACTAGAACACGATCTAGTCAAATCCGGCACGTGTTCCACACCCCCTCCACCGTCACCCGGCCCCGCTCCGCAGCTGTTCAGTTGCCTTCAGTATCGCCCATCGCGGACGCATTACCTGCGGAAACGATACGCAAACCCGGGTCGTGTCGATTCCTCGACCCGCAGGACGCGGATCAGCCCAGTTCGCGCAGCGCCGCGGAGGCCGAGAACATCGCGGCCGGATCCCGGTCCTCGAAGTAGGTCCCGAGCTCCTCCGCGAGCGCACCGGGTGTCCAGCGGCCGTCCACGGCGTCGAAGCGCCGCTCGACGACCGGCGCCGCCATCAACGCCACCATCGGGCCGTAGACGACGAAGACCTGGCCGTTCACGGAGTCGGCGGCGGGAGATGCGAGGTAGGCGACCAGCGCGGCCACATGCTCGGGCGACAACGGATCGACTCCCTCGGCGGGAGCCTCCCCGAAGACGCTCTCCGTCATCGACGTGCGGGCCCGAGGGCAGATCGCGTTGGCCCGGACGCCGTACCGGGAGAGCCCACGGGCCGCCGACAGCGTGAGCGCCGTGATGCCCGCCTTGGCGGCACCGTAGTTCGCCTGCCCCTCGGGTCCGAGCAGTCCCGCCTCGGACGAGGTGTTGACGATCCGCCCGTACACGGGCGCGCCGGCCTCCTTCGACCTGCCCCGCCAATACGACGCGGCGGAACGGCACAGCAGGAAGTGGCCGCGCAGATGCACTTTCAGCACCAGGTCCCAGTCCTCGTCGGACATGTTGAACAGCATGCGATCCCGCGTGATGCCCGCATTGTTCACCAGGATGTCGAGGCTGCCGAGCCGGCTCTGCGCCGCCTCCATGATCGCGTCGGCCGTGGACCGTTCGCCGATGTCGCCTGCCACGAACTCGACCTTTGCGCCCAGGCCCCGGATTTCCTCCAGAGTTTCCTCGACGGCCTCGTTCGCGGCCAGGTCGTTGACGACGACGGACGCACCCGCACGGGCCAGTGCGATCGCCTCGAACTTTCCGAGGCCGGATCCGGCACCGGTCACGACGGCGACCTTGCCGTCCACGTTCACTTCGCGGTCAGCCACAGCATTCATGAACACGCTCTCCTGGTTCTGTGCGCTCGCCGCAGGTCGTGAACCACGGCGCGGCGGTAGGTCGACGCCACTCTAGAACGTGTTCTCATTCCGGGCAACAATCCTCAGGGGTGCTCGGTGAGTGCGGCCCTCGGACACTGGGCGATCGCCGTACGCACGTCTTCCTCCCGGTCAGCGGGAGGAACGGCACTCGTGATGTGCAGCTGATCGTCGTCGTCGAGCTCGAAGATGTCGGGTGCGATCCCCACGCACACACCATTGGCCTCGCAACGGTCGAAATCGACTCTGACCTCCATGGCAACCCTCACTTCTTCTCGTCTCGTCACTCGCGGATCCGGGTGCAGCCGGGCTGTGGCGCACGCCGTTCCTGCGATAACACTAGAACCTGTTCCAGTCGTGTGCAATGATTCGTTCCACGACTGCGGGCACGCCTACCGGGCACGCTCCGGGGCCGGCCTGAGCCGACTCCGCCGATGCACCGCAGAGACTGGAACCTGTGCCAGATATCAGCTGATTTCGCTCTCGGACCGGAGAGGTATTTCGATGCACATCACGTACACACCGCAGCAGCAACAGCTGCGGGAAGAGCTGCGCGCGTACTTCGCGAAGCTGATGACGCCGGAGCGTCGAGAGGCACTGGCCGCCACCACCGGCGAATACGGCGAGGGCAACGTCTACCGCGACGTCGTCGCCCAGATGGGCAGGGACGGCTGGCTGACACTCGGGTGGCCCAGGGAGTACGGCGGCCAGGAACGATCCGCCATGGATCAGCTGATCTTCACCGACGAGGCAGCCATCGCAGGCGCGCCCGTCCCCTTCCTCACGATCAACTCGGTCGCGCCGACGATCATGCATTTCGGCACCCCCGAGCAGAAATCGTTCTTCCTGCCCAAGATCTCGGCCGGCGAACTGCACTTCTCGATCGGCTACTCCGAGCCCGAAGCGGGGACCGACCTCGCCAGCCTCCGCACCACCGCGGTCAAGGACGGCGACGACTACGTCATCAACGGCCAGAAGATGTGGACGAGTCTGATCGCGTACGCCGACTACGTGTGGCTGGCGTGCCGCACCGATCCCGAAGCGAAGAAGCACAAGGGCATCAGCATGCTGATCGTCCCGACCACCGCCGAAGGCTTCTCGTACACCCCCGTGCACACGATGGCGGGCCCGGACACCAGCGCCACCTACTACCAGGACGTGCGGGTGCCCTCGTCCGCGCTCGTCGGCCCCGAACACGGCGGCTGGGCGCTGATCACCAACCAGCTCAATCACGAACGCGTCGCCCTGACGTCCGCCGGGCCGGTCCTCACCGCCCAGCGGGAGGTGCGCGAATGGGCGCAGAACACCAAGCTGCCGGACGGTCGCCGCGTCATCGACCAGGAATGGGTGCAGATCAATCTCGCGCGCGTCCACGCGAAGGCCGAGTACCTGAAGCTCATGAACTGGGAGATCGCCTCGTCGACCGGGGCGAGCGAAGCGACGGGGGATGATTCAGCGCACGCCCCCGGCCCGGAGGCGGCGTCGGCGAACAAGGTGTACGGCACGGAGTTCGCCACCGAGGCGTACCGGCTGCTGATGGAGATCCTCGGACCGTCGGCCACGCTGCGGCAGAACTCCCCGGGCGTCCTGCTGCGCGGGCGGCTCGAGCGGATGCACCGGTCGTCGCTGATCCTCACGTTCGGCGGCGGAACCAACGAGGTGCAGCGCGACATCATCGCCATGACCGCCCTCGGCCTGCCCCCCGCGACGCGTTAGGACTATCACCATGGACTTCACTCCCACCGAGGCCCAGCAGGATCTTGCCGGGCTCACCCGAGGAATCGTCTCGGATCTCGTCACCAACGACCGGCTGCGCGAACTCGACGCGGCGGAAGACCGTCTCGATCGCCGGCTCTGGTCCGCGCTCGCGTCGTCCGACGTGCTGAGCGCCGCACTGCCGGAGTCGGTGGGCGGCGATGGTTTCGGCGTCCTCGAGCAGTGCAGCATTCTCGTCGAACTGGGCCGTGCCGTGGCAGCGGTCCCCTACCTGTCGTCGATCGTGATGGCGGCTGGGGCGATCGCGCAGTACGGAAGCGAACAGCAGCGTGCCGATTGGGGCACTCCGGCCGCGAGGGGCGAGAAGATCCTCACCGTGGCGCTCGACGAGGAACTGGGCGACAACCCGGCCGCGCCGACGACCCGTGCCGAACCCGGCGCGGACGGCTGGACGCTCGACGGCATCAAGATCGTGGTCGACGCGGCACCGTCCGCGGACCTCTTCCTGGTCCCGGCAACCACCCCGGACGGGGTCGCGGTCTTCCTCGTCCGCCCGGACGACGCCGGGGTGACCGTCACCCGCCAGCAGACCGTCGACCTGGCCAGCGTCGGTGAGGTGACCCTCCGCGGAGTGTCACTGGCCGGGGACCGCATTCTCGGCAGCGTCGAGCGGGGCCACGAGATCGTCGACTGGATCGTCGAGCGCGGCACGCTCGGCGCGTGCGCGTATCAGTACGGCGTCCTCGACGAATCCTTGAAACTCACCGCGGCCTACGCCCGGGAGCGGGTGCAGTTCGGCCGGCCCATCGGCAGCTTCCAGGCCGTAGCCCAGCGACTCGCCGACGGCTACATCGACGTGAAGGGCGTCCGGCTCACACTGTGGCAGGCGGCGTGGCGGCTCAGTGAGGGACTGCCCAGTGAAGGCGATGTCCAGACCGCCAACTTCTGGGCGTCCGACGCCGGACACCGGGTGTCCCACACCCTCGTCCACGTCCACGGTGGCGTCGGACTCGACGAGGACCACCCCGTGCACCGGTACTTCCTCGCCGCCAAGGCGCTCGAGTTCCGGCTCGGTTCGGCCACGCAGCAGTTGCGGGTCCTCGGCGCCGAACTGGCCACCGTCCCGGCATGACCGCCACGCTCGCCCGCACGGTATCGGACCTGCTGCTCGGTGTCGCGCACTCCGGCGCGCAGGGGCTGTACTTCGAGGACCGGTTCGTGTCGTGGTCCGAACACGTGCGGGCGAGCCTGCGCCGCGCCGCGATTCTCGACCACCTCCTCGACGCGCAGCGGCCCCGGCACTTCGGGGTTCTGATGGACAACGTCCCCGAGTTCTCCCTGCTCGCCGGGGCGGCGGCGCTGTCCGGCGCCGTACTCGTGGGGCTCAACACCACTCGGCGCGGGGAGGCGCTGACCCGCGACATCGTGCTGGCCGACTGCCAGGTGGTCTTCACCGAATCCGGCCGGTCCGCCCTGCTGGACGGTGTCGACCCCGGTGTTCCCGTCGTCGACGTGGATTCACCGGCATGGTCCGATCTGCTCGCCGAGGAGCGCCCCGATTTCACCCCGAAGGCCGCCGCGCCCGAAGACCTGTTCATGCTCATCTTCACGTCGGGCACGAGCGGCGACCCGAAGGCGGTGCGCTGCACGCACGCGAAGATCACCGGCCCCGGCGTCATGCTTGCCGAGCGCTTCGCGCTGTCCCCGGACGACGTCGTGTACATGTCGATGCCGATGTTCCATTCGAACGCCATGATGGCGGCGTGGTCCGTGGCGCTCGCGGGGCACAGCTCGATTGCGCTGCGGCGCAGGTTCTCCGCGTCGAACTTCCTGCCCGACGTGCGGAGATTCGGCGTCACGTACGCCAACTACGTCGGAAAGCCGCTGTCGTATGTGCTGGCGACTCCCGACATGCCCGACGACGCCGACAACACCCTGCGGGTGATGTACGGCAACGAGGGGTCCGCTCCCGCGGTCGCGGCGTTCGCGCGCCGCTTCGGCACCGCGGTGATCGACGGGTTCGGCTCCACCGAGGGCGGCATCGCCATCTCCTCGGCACCCGGGGCACCGCCGGGTTCTCTGGGCAGGCTCCCCGAGGGCGTCGCGATCCTCGACCCCGAGACCGGAGATCCCTGCCCGCCAGCCGAATTCGATGCGGCCGGCCGGGTCGTCAACGCCGAGGCCGCAACGGGTGAACTCGTCAATGTCGCGGGGTCGGGGGCGTTCGCGGGCTACTACAACAATCCCGAGGCCGACGCTGAACGGATCCGCGACGGTCGGTACTGGAGTGGCGACCTCGCCTACCGGGACGCCGAGGGATTCGTCTACTTCGCGGGCCGCAGTTCCGGGTGGCTGCGCGTCGACGGCGAGAACCTCGGTTCGGCGCCCATCGAGCGCATCCTCCTGCGGTACGACGGCTTCGCCCAGGTGACGGTGTACGGGGTGCCCGACGTCGAGGTCGGGGACCGGGTGATGGCAGCCGTCGTACCGACCCGGGAGTTCGATCCCGTGGCCTTCGCGGACTTCCTCGACGCGCAATCCGATCTGGGTCCGAAGCAGCGCCCGAGTCTGATCCGGGTGTGTGCCGAGTTCCCGCGGACGGCCACGTTCAAGGTGCTCACCCGCGCGCTGAGCGCCGAGGCCACGCAGTGCGCCGATCCGGTGTGGGTCCGCGACGGAGACCGCTACTCCCCCAGGTGAGTGGCAAAGTGTGCTGGCGCACGCTTTGCCACTCACCTGGGCTAGCGGAAGCTGTCGAGGCGGGACACCGCCGAGTCGAAGCCCTTGACCAGTTCGTCCATCACCTCGGCCACCGGCCGGATCTCGTTCATCCGCCCGACGATCTGCCCCACCGGCATCGCCACGACATCCGGGTTCTCGGACGCGGCGATGCGCTGATGCGCCTCGCTGACCAGCAGATTCTGCAGCGGCATCGGCAGCGGCGCGGGCGCGTCCGGCTTCGACCACGCGTCGGTCCACTTGGTCTTGAGCAGGCGCGCGGGTTTGCCCGAGTAGATCCGGGACCGCACCGTGTCCGCCGACGTCGCCCCGAGGAGGGCGCGCTGGATCGCGGACGGACCCTCCGCCGACGCGCTGCCCAGTTTGTACTCGGACGTGGTGAGCCAGTACGACCCCATCCACACCCCCGCCGCCCCCAGCGACAGCGCCGCGGCCACCTGGCGTCCGCTGCCGATACCACCGGCCGCGAGTACGGCGGCGGAATCCCCGATGGCGTCGACGATCTCGGGAACCAGCACCATCGACGCGATCTCCCCAGTGTGCCCACCGGCCTCGTACCCCTGCGCGATGACGATGTCGACACCGTTCGCGACGTGCCTGCGCGCGTGCTCCACGGCGCCGGCCAGCGCGGCCACCGGAACCCCCTTCTCGTGGGCCTGGTCGATGACGTCCTTCGGGGGTGAACCGAGGGCGTTGGCGATCAACGCAATTCGATGATTCAGAGCGACGTCCACGTGCGACCGCGCCACTGAATGCAGCCAGCCGAGCACACCGGTCGCGTGCTCGGCACCCGAATCCAGCGGCGGCACCCCCAGTTCGGACAGGGTCCGGTCGACGAACGCGCGGTGTTCCGCGGGGATCAGCGACTCCAGGTCCACCGACGTGCCCTCGGTGGGCACCTTCGCGGGCATCACGATGTCGACGCCGTACGGCTTGCCGTCGGTGTTCTCGTCCATCCACGCCAGGACGGCCTCGAGTTCCTCGGGATCGTTGAACCGGACGCAGCCGAGCACACCCAGGCCGCCGGCCCGGGAGATCGCCGCGGCCACGTGTTCGGACGGCGTGAACCCGAACACCGGGTACTCGATGCCGAACTTCTCACTCAAACTCGTATGCATTTACGCGCCTTTGCTTTCGGGCGAACCGTTGCCGTTGTGGTCGTCGGCCGGCCGGGTCTCGGTCTGTTCCTTGGCCCAGCGGTAGTCGGGTTTGCCCGCAGGCGAGCGCTTGATCTCGTCGACGAACCAGAGGCTGCGCGGAACCTTGTATCCCGCGATCTCCTTGCGTGCCGCGTCGGCGATCTCGTGCAGGCTCGGACGCACCCCACGACGGGTCTGAATGACGGCGGCCACCCGCTGGCCGAAACGTTCGTCGGGAATGCCGACCACGAGGGCGTCGAAGACGTCGGGATGCGACTTGAGTGCGCCCTCGACCTCCTCGGGGAAGATCTTCTCGCCGCCGCTGTTGATGGACACCGAACCGCGGCCCAGCATCGTCACCGTGCCGTCCGCCTCCACCTGCGCGAAGTCGCCGGGGATGGAGTAGCGGATGCCGTTGATCTCCTTGAACGTGGCCTTGGTCTTCTCTTCGTCCTTGTAGTAGCCGATCGGGATGTGCCCCCTGCGCGCCAGGATGCCGACGACCCCGGAGCCGGGTTCGACCGGGTTGCCGTCCTCGCCGAGGACGGAGGTGGACGCGTCGATCTTCACCGTCGGGCCGCCACCGTGCGAGTCGCCCTTCGCGACCACGCTGAGGCCGCCGAAACCCGTCTCGGACGAACCGATGGAGTCGGTGATCATCCGGTTCGGCAGCAGTTCGAGGTACTTCTCCTTGATGCTGGGCGAGAACAGCGCCGCCGAACTCGCCATCAGGAACAGCGAAGACAGGTCGTAGGGTTCACCGCTTGCCTCGTTGCCCTCCACCAGCGCGTCGAGCATCGGGCGCGCCATCGCGTCGCCGGTGATGAAGATCAGGTTGACCTTGTGCTGGTCGACGATCCGCCACACGTCGTGGCCGTCGAATTCGGGGTGCATCACGCACTTTCCGCCGCCGAACAGACTCTGGAACACCGCCCACTGGCTGCCGCCGTGGATCATCGGGGGGATCGGGAAGCGCGTCATGCCGGGGCTCTCGGCACCCAGCTTCGCGAGATCCCACTCGTCCTCGACGTATTCACCGGTCATGAAGTTGATGCCGCCGCCGAGCACCCGCCAGACGTCCTCGTGACGCCACATCACGCCCTTCGGCTTTCCGGTGGTGCCACCGGTATAGAGCATGTACAGGTCGTCATTGCTGCGCTCGCCGAAGTCGCGGTCGGGGGAACCCTGCGCCAGCGCCGCCTCGTATTCGACCCCCTCGTAGTCGAGATCGGTGCCGTCCTCGACCACCACGGTGGTCTTCAGGAGCGGCGTCTCGGGGAGCACATTCGCCACCTTGTCGGAGTACCGGCGTTCGTGGACGAGCGCGACCATGTCCGAATTGTCGAAGATGTATTGCAACTCGTTCTCGATGTACCGGTAGTTGACGTTCACCATCACCGCACGAATCTTGAAGACCGCCACCATGGCCTCGATGGCCTCGATGGTGTTGCGGCAGTAGATGCCCACCTTGTCACCGGGCCGGACACCCTGTTCACGCAGGTAGTGGCCGAGGCGATTGGCCCTCTCCTCCATCTGCGCGTACGTCACTTCCCGGTCGTCGGACACCAACGCGACGCGGTCCGGAACGAGGTCGATTGCGTGCTCTACGAGGTCTGCGATATTAAGGGCCACGTCAACAAAGTAGAACGTGTTACCGTTTCTGGCAAGACCTAATTTGAGAGCCAGCTCACACACCCTTCGGGAGACTTCAGTGTCCTCTACAACGACCGAGAAATCCGACATTTCGGCACAGTCGCCGCACTGCCTCGTCGAGAAACGCGGGCACGTCCTGATCGTCACGATGAACCGCCCCGAGGCGAAGAACGCGCTGTCCGGCGAAATGATGACGATCATGCGGGACGCGTGGGATCAGGTCGACTCCGACCCGGACATCCGGGTCGCCATCCTCACCGGCGCCGGCGGTGCCTTCTGCGCCGGCGCCGACCTCAAGGCCATGACGTCGCAGCACCCCGGCGACTCCTTCTCCGGCGCGGGCGAGCGGAGCGAGGGGAAAAATTCGGGCTGGGACCTGTCCAAGATCGAGGCGCTGCTGAAGGGACGGCGCCTCACCAAACCTCTCATCGCCGCAGTCGAGGGTCCCGCCATCGCCGGCGGCACCGAGATCCTGCAGGGCACCGACATCCGCGTCGCCGGCGAGAGCGCCAAATTCGGTGTCTCCGAAGCGAAATGGGGACTATTCCCCCTCGGCGGCTCCGCCGTACGCCTCGTCCGGCAGATCCCGTACACCGTCGCAGCCGACATCCTGCTCACCGGACGTCACATCAAGGCCCCCGAGGCCAAGGAAATCGGCCTCATCGGGCACGTCGTCCCCGACGGCCAGGCCCTCGACAAGGCCCTCGAACTCGCCGACCTCATCTCCGCCAACGGTCCCCTCGCCGTCCGGGCGATCCTGAAGACCATCCGCGACACCGAAGGCATGCACGAGGAAGAGGCCTTTCAGATCGACGCCGCCCTCGGCACCGAGGTCTTCAAGAGCGCCGACGCGAAGGAAGGTCCGCGCGCCTTTTCCGAAAAGCGCGCGCCGAAGTTCGAGGGCCGCTGACCGCCTCCTTCCTGGACGAACGGGACGCTCGTTGCGTTAGATCGAACGAACGTCCCGTTCGTCCCGCGGGCGGGGGCGGCTAGGGCGCGGCTAGGGCAACATCCGAACGCTCGGCCGCGGACGCGACGCGGCAAGTTCGAAGTGAGCCCTCAGGTCGGCGATCACCTGCTCGGGCTGGTCGCGGACAGCGCTCGGCAAGGTCGGCAGCACGATGATGCCGGCGTTCTGCATGCGCGTCCGCCGCTCCACGGTGTGCTTGTACTGCCGAGGTGCGAGGTGCCAATCGAGCGAGTCGATGTCCCACGCGAGCGCGACCTCGTCGATCCAACCGTCCGGCATCGCGATGAACCGTCCGTCGATATCGACGATCTTCCTGTTGAACACCATCTCGGGAAGCCCACTGCGCAGCCACAACCGCCGCGCGTGGGCCTCGGCGACCGAGTGGACATTGTCCTTCATTTCCCGCAGAACAATTCGCGGGATGGCGGATCCACGACCACTTCCCGCGTCGAGTTCGACGGCGAGCTCTTCCGCCGTGACCGCTCCGCGCTGGACGACTTCCGCGATCGTCGCGCGCGCCGCGTCCAGCGTCATGCACCTGCGCGCGGCGTCGAGCAGGGCCCTCGGCAACGGTGCGCAGGCGACGTTTCCGCGCAGCTCGGCCTCAGGCATGCGCGACGTGCGTTCGACCTTGACGAAACCCGTGGACTGCACCCGACGGTCGACCGCGACGAGAACATCCACGTCGGCGGAGTAACTCCCGAAACCGTGACACCGCAGGGCCGAACGTCCCGTGACGAGCGAGTTCCGGCCGCAGAACAGAAGAGCTGCGAGCACTCTGTGCTGGAACGACGGCTGCCCGTTCTGGAGGAGCACGATTCCCGGCAGGAGGCGCTGCCACGGTCCACCGGACCGACACCGCGCCGAGATCGTCGATCGAGCCAATCCGAGGCGTTCGAGTTCCGACGTCCGGACGACGCCGGCCACTCCCACCTGATCGAGCAAATCCGGCTGCTGTCCCCAAATCCCCCGTCGCATCAACTCATGCTGCCAGCGGACGGCGCGTCACGACAGGCCGAATCTGCGCCCTGTGGATAACCCACGTTCCCGGCTCGGACGAACGGGAGGCTCGTTCGATCTGACGCAACGAGCGTCCCGTTCGTCCGAAGACCAAGACCCGGGGGCGGAGGCGGTCAGAGGGCAGGCAGCCGGGTGCGCGGAGGACAGTCAGCCGAGGACCGCGGCGGAGAGTTCGCGGACGTGGTCGGCGTCGCGGCAGGAGACGAGGAGCATGGTGACGCCGGCGTCGGCCCAGCGTTTGACGTCGGCGCGGACTTCGTCGACGTTGCCGATGATCATGGTTTCGGTGACCATTTCGTCGGGGACGACGGCGGCGGCTTCGTCCTTGCGGCCGGCGCGGAAGAGGCGTCCGATTTCGTCGACCTGTTCGCCGTAACCCATGCGGGTGTAAACCTGGGCGTGGAAGTTGAGTTCGGGGGCGCCCATGCCGCCGACGTACAGGGCGGTGACGGGTTTGAGGCCGGCGATGGCGGCGGCGCGGTCGTCGGTGACGATGACCTGGCAGGTGGCCGCGACTTCGAATTCTTCGCGGCTGCGACGGGCGCCGGGGCGGGCGAAGCCTTCGTCGAGCCATTCGTTGTACATGGGCGCGAGGCGGGGTGAGTAGTAGATGGCGAGCCAGCCGTCGGCGATCTCGGCGGTGAGCGCGACGTTCTTCGGACCTTCGGCGCCGAGCCAGATCGGGATGTCGGCGCGGAGGGGGTGGGTGATCGGCTTGAGCGGCTTCCCGAGTCCGGTGCTGCCGGGACCGGTGTAGGGCAGCGGGAAGTGCGGGCCGTCGCTGGTGACGGGTTCCTCCCGCGCCAGCACCTTCCGGACGATGGAGACGTATTCGCGGGTGCGGGCGAGCGGTTTCGTGAACGGCTGCCCGTACCACCCCTCGACGACCTGCGGCCCGGACACGCCGAGCCCGAGGATCGCCCGGCCGCCGCTGAGGTGGTCGAGGGTGAGTGCGTGCATCGCGGTGCTGGTGGGTGTGCGCGCGGAGATCTGCACGACGGACGTGCCCAGGCGGACGCGGTCGGTGCTCGAACCCCACCAGGCGAGGGGGGTGAAGGCGTCGGATCCCCACGATTCGGCGGCGAAGACGGCGTCGAATCCCTCGGCTTCTGCCGCGACGATCAACTCCGGGACATTCGCCGGCGGCTGTGCGCCCCAGTATCCGAGTTGCAACCCGAGCTTCATCGTGTGCCTCCGCATCGACCGTCGTCAGAAGTGACCCTTGCCACAAACACTAGAACCTGTTCTACTCGAAGTTGTGAGCATGGGAAAGAGCGCGGTGGCCGAAAAATTCTCGAACGAACCGTTGAGCGCCCCGCTGAAACTTCAATTCGACTACACCCGATCGGTGGGCCCGACCATCGGCGCCTTCGTGACCGCGCTGCGCGACCGCAAGGTCATCGGCGCCCGCGGCTCGGACGGACGCGTCTACGTCCCACCGCCCGAATTCGACCCGGACACCGCCGAACCACTCACCGACTTCGTCGGGGTGTCCGACGCAGGCACCGTGGTGAGCTGGACGTGGATGCCGGAACCCATTGCCGGGCAACCTCTCACCACCCCGTTCGCGTGGGCGTTGATCAAGCTGGACGGCGCCGACACGTCGCTGGTGCATGCCGTGGACGTCGCCTCCCCTGCCGGAATGAGCACGGGCATGCGGGTGCGGGCACGGTGGGCGCAGGAACGCGTCGGGCGGATCCAGGACATCGTGTGCTTCGAACCCGGCGAGTCGACGGGCGAACCCGGACCGGCCTCGGAGTCGGAACCGGTCACGATGGTCACGACGCCGATCGATCTCGACTACCTGCATTCCGCGTCCGCCGAGGAGAGCTTCTACCTCCGAGGGTTGAAGGAGGGCAAGCTGATCGGTGGCCGCACCGGCCCGGGCGGCAAGGTGTACATCCCGCCGCGCAGCGCCAACCCCACCGACGGCATCCCGACGAAGGAGCAGGTGGAACTGCCGGACCGGGGCATCGTCACGACGTTCTGCATCGTGAACGTCCCCTTCCTCGGGCAGCGGATCAAGCCGCCGTACGTCGCCGCCTACGTGCTGCTCGACGGCGCGGACATCGCGTTCCTGCACCTGATCCTCGACTGCGATGCCGCCGACGTGCGGATGGGCATGCGAGTGGAGGCCAAGTGGAAGCCACGCGAGGAGTGGGACTACACGCTCGAGAACATCGAGTACTTCAGGCCGACGGGCGAGCCCGACGCCGAGTACGACACCTACAAACACCACCTGTGAGGGCGCGGCACAATGACAGATATCGCAGTCGTCGGGTTCGCGCACGCACCGCACGTGCGTGAGACCACCGGCACCACCAACGGCGTCGAGATGCTGGTTCCCTGCTTCCAGCAGCTGTACGAGGATCTCGGGATCACCAAGTCCGACATCGGTTTCTGGTGTTCGGGATCCTCGGACTACCTGGCCGGCCGTGCGTTCTCCTTCATCTCGGCGGTCGACTCGATCGGCGCGGTACCCCCGATCAACGAGTCGCACGTGGAGATGGACGCCGCCTGGGCGTTCTACGAGGCCTGGATCAAGATCATGACCGGCGAGGTCGACACGGCCCTGGTGTACGGGTTCGGGAAGTCCTCGGCCGGCAATCTCCGCAAGGTCCTGTCCATGCAACTCGACCCCTACTTGGTCGCGCCACTGGCCCTGGACTCGGTGTCGCTCGCCGGACTGCAGGCGCGTCTCGGACTCGACGCCGGGAAGTGGACGTCCGAGGAGATGGCGGCGGTGGCCGCGCGCAGCCGGGCCGCGGCCGAGAGCAACCCGAACACCCAGTTGTCGGGGCACGTCGACATCAACGAACTGCTCGCGAGACCGTTCGTCGCGGATCCGTTGCGCGCCCACGACTGCGCGCCGATCACGGACGGCGCCGCTGCCGTCGTTCTCGCTTCCGGAGACCGTGCCCGAGAGCTGTGCGAGCGACCGGCGTGGATCACCGGGATCGAGCATCGGATCGACTCCCCGAACTTCGGCGCCCGTGACCTGACGGTCTCGCCGTCGACGACGGCGTCGGCGCGGGCGGCCACCGGCGGGGACGTCGGCGGTATCGACGTGGCCGAACTGCACGGACCGTTCACCCATCAGGAACTGATCCTCCGCGAGGCCATCGGGCTGTCCGATGCGACGACGATCAACCCGTCGGGCGGCCCGCTGAGCGGGAACCCGATGTTCTCCGCGGGTCTGGAACGCATAGGTTACGCAGCCAAGGCCATCATGGACGGCAACGCCGGGCGCACGCTGGCGCACGCCACGAGTGGTGCTGTGCTGCAACAGAATCTGGTCGCAGTCTTGGAGGGAGGCAACTGATGGCGAATCAATTGGCCGCCGTACTGGGCACCGGTCAGACCCATTACGTGGCGAAACGGCACGACGTGTCCATGGCCGGGCTGGTGCGCGAGGCGATCGACCGCGCGATGGAAGACGCGCGGGTGGGCTGGGACGACATCGACGCCGTCGTGATCGGCAAGGCCCCCGACCTGTTCGAGGGGTCGATGATGCCGGAGCTCGCGATGTCGGACGCACTGGGCGCCAACGGCAAACCGCTTCTGCGTGTGCACACCGCGGGCTCGGTCGGCGGTTCGACCGCGTGCGTGGCGGCGAGCCTCGTGAAGTCGGGGGTGCACAAGCGGGTGCTGACGGTGGCGTGGGAAAAGCAGTCCGAGTCGAACGCCATGTGGGCGCTGTCCACACCGATTCCGTTCCACATGCCGGTCGGCGCGGGCGCGGGCGGGTACTTCGCCCCGCACGTCCGCTCGTACATCCGGCGGTCCGGCGCACCCGATCACATCGGCGCGATGGTGGCGGTGAAGGACCGGCTGAACGGCAGCCTCAACCCGTACGCCCACCTCAAGCAGCCCGACATCACGCTCGAATCGGTGCAGGCCTCGCAGATGCTGTGGGATCCCATCCGCTACGACGAGACCTGTCCGTCCTCGGACGGCGCCTGCGCGCTGGTGATCGGCAACGAGGAGGCCGCCGAGCAGGTCGTCGCGGACGGCCGTGAGGTGGCCTGGATACACGCGACCGCGATGCGCACCGAGCCCACCACGTTCGCCGGACGCGACCAGGTGAATCCGCAGGCCGGACGGGACGCGTCGGCCGCACTGTGGAAGGCCGCGGGCATCAAGGATCCGCTCGACGAGATCGACGTGGCCGAAATCTACGTCCCCTTCTCCTGGTTCGAACCGATGTGGCTCGAGAATCTCGGCTTCGTCGCCGAGGGCGAGGGCTGGAAGCTCACCGAGGCGGGCGAGACGGCCATCGGCGGCCGGCTCCCGCTCAACGCGTCGGGCGGCGTCCTGTCGTCCAACCCGATCGGCGCCTCCGGGATGATCCGGTTCGCAGAGGCGGCGATGCAGGTGATGCACCGCGCCGGCGACCACCAGGTGAAGGACGCGCGCAAGGCACTCGGCCACGCCTACGGCGGCGGTTCGCAGTACTTCTCGATGTGGGTGGTCGGTTCCGACCGGCCGAACAACTAGTAGTAGGGACGTCACCAGTGAAATTCACCGTCGGCATCGCCATGAATCCCCTCGATCAGTTGCCGGCTCTCGCGAAAACAGCTGAGGAGTGCGGGTTCTCGTCGATTGCACTCCCCGACTCGCTGTTCTTCATGGAGAAGCAGAGCGCGGACTACCCGTACACACCGGACGGCTCCCGGATGTGGACCGAGGAGACGCCGTGGGTGGATCCGCTGATCGCGGCGGCCGCCATGGGTGCGGTGACGTCGAAGATCGAGTTCTACACCCAGGTCCTCAAGCTGGGGTCCCGCAATCCGGTGCTCCTGGCCCGCCAGGTGGGATCGGTGGCCAACCTGATCGGCAACCGGTTCGGTTTCGGTGTCGGGATCGGCTGGGCACCCGAGGAATTCGAATGGTGCGGCGTGCCGTACGCGAAACGCGGCGCCCGCGTCGACGAGATGATCGACGTCATCAAACTGATCCTCGGCGGCGGGATGGTCGAGTATCACGGTGAGTTCTACGACTTCGACCGCCTGCAGATGAGCCCGGCCCCGACGAAGCCGGTGCCGTTCTACGTCGGCGGCCACACCGACGTCGCACTCCGGCGCGCCGCCCGGGTCGGTGACGGCTGGACGTCGGCGATGATCAAGTTCGACGATCTCGTCCAGGTCATCGCGCGACTGCGGGAATTGCGGCAGGAGTACGGCCGGGCCGATCTGCCGTACGAGATCCAGACCGTCTGCATCGACCGTTTCGGCAAGGACGGCTACGCCGAACTCGCGGACGCCGGGGTGACCGACACGATCGTCGTCCCGTGGGTGTTCGACGGCATCGGCTTCGACGGACCGCTCGACGCCAAGCAGGAGTCGCTGCGCAAGTTCGCCGATCAGTACATCGGATAGGAGTGTGGACATGACGACGACCGACCATCCTGCCCGCCTCGCCGGACAGGCGTCCCGCGCGGCGGCCAGCGGCAGGCGCAAGGAGGAGTGGCTGGCCCTGTTCGCCGAGGACGCATGTGTCGAAGATCCCGTCGGCCCTTCGGGTTTCGACCCCGAAGGGAACGGGCACCACGGCCTCGATGCGATCTCCCGGTTCTACGACATGACGATCGCGACCACCGAATCGCTCGAATTCCTCATCACCGATTCACTGGTGTGCGGCAACGAGAACGTGAACATCGGGACCATCCGGTCGACGGTGGCGGGATCGCAGATCGACGCCGAGGGCGTGTTCGTCTACCGCGTGGACGACGAAGGCAAGATCACGTCGCTGCGGGCCTTCTGGGAGGTCGAGCGGGCGATGAAGACGCTGCGCAAGGTCTGAGGATTCGGATCACCCGGCGGCCTCGTCGAGGTGCCGGACGAAGAGGACGGCATCGAGTTCGCCGAGGCACGCGGGGTCGAGCGGGAAGTACGTGGAGTTGCTCGACGGGTCGGCGCGCTTCTGTGCGCCGCGGACGGCGTCCGCCATCGCCGCGGCAGGCACGAGACAACTCTCGCCGACCGCGAAGAGCAGATCCTCGAGGGTGCCCGGTGGCGGCTGTCCGATGCCGTGACCGGGCGCCTCACCGACCGCGGAACCGATGACCGTGTACGCGTCGCCGAACCGCAGGTCCAGGTGGGCGCCGGCGCACCACCAGTGCAGGTGCATTCCGGCGAGATCCCAGTGGGTTTCGCCCTTCAGCAGATGGCCGTTGTGGGCGAAGACGAATGTCGGCCCCCGATCCGCCTCCCTCCGCACCAGCGCGGACAGGTTGTCCGCCATGAGGGTGTCGCGGATCCCCAGAAGGCGGGCAATGCGGCGTGGGGAGTTCTCTGCCATTCCGGCGTGATAGCTGAGCAGGCGGGTGGCGACGCGACCGTGCAGTTCGGCCTCCCACCATTCGTCTCGCGTGCCCGCAGCGACGAGGCGAGGCGCCTCCGAGGCCAGCAGCGTCATCAGGTCGTCGGCGATCAGACGCAACTGTCCGGCCTCGGCGGTGGCACCGACGGATCGGGCCGGGTCCATGGCGACGGCCGGGTCGCTCCAGCGGTCGTCGTCGCCGATCAGGGCGGAGATCCGGTCCGGAGTGCAGGGCAGATCCCGCTCGTCGAGGTGGGTCCGCAGGTAGGTGTCGAGGAAGGTCAGGGCCTGCCGGGGGCTGTCGGCGGACGTCATCTCGATGGGGGCGTCGAAACCGAAGAACCGCACGTGCTCGCCCGCTTCGCGTCGGCTGTTGTGGTCGGCCATCCATCGGATAAGGTCGCGGTTGGCCCGGGACTCTCCGAAGCCGTGGCTGAAACCGTGTTCCATGACGTCGTCGAGTGGCACGCCGTTCGTGCCCCGCACGAAGGAGTCGACGAGTATCCCTTTCAGGCAACTGCTTTCGATCGCGATGGATCGATAGCCCTCGTGTTCGACGAGGTATCGGAACATCTGATTGCGGAGCAGCAGAAAGCTCTCCTCCCCGTGCATGGGCTCGCCGAACCCGAGCAGGCGAGGAGCGGCGTCCAGGCGGCGAAGGAACGCGTCGAGGGCGGCAGTGACGCTCGGATCTCCCGGCGCCGAGAAACCGGCACCCGGGTCGTGGACGATGGACCGCACAGTCATGACCTGCTCCCACCCTCCTCGGACAGAAAGGGAACAGCGGCGTCGGAGAGGATGAGGGTGCCCTCCGACGCCGCTGAATCAGTGGGGTCAGTGCCTGACCGGGCAACCGCCTGACGCAGTCTTGTAATCGACCTGAAACTCCTTGATACCGTTGAGCCAGCCCGAGCGCAACCGCCGCGGATCTCCCAGCTTACTGATATCCGGCAGGTGATCCGCAATCGCATTGAAGATCAGGTCGATTTCGAGGCGGGCGAGGTTGGCTCCGAGGCAGAAGTGCGCGCCCGTACCGCCGAACCCGACGTGCGGGTTGTTCTCCCGCAGGATGTCGAACTTCTCGGGATTCTCGAATGCGTCCTCGTCGAAATTCGCAGAGCCGTACAGCATTACGACCCTCTGCCCCTTCTTGATGTGCACGCCGCCGAGCTCGGTGTCTTCCAGTGCGGTGCGCTGGAACGAGTTGACCGGTGTCGCCCACCGGACGATCTCGTCCGCCGCCGTCTTGGGACGCTCCTTCTTGTAGAGCTCCCACTGATCGGGATGGTCGAGGAACGCCATCATGCCGTGTGTGATGGCATTGCGGGTGGTCTCGTTGCCGGCGACCGCCAGCAGGATCACGAAGAAGCCGAATTCCTCGGGAGAGAGCTCATTTCCATCGATGTCCGCTTCGATCAGCGTCGTGACGATGTCGTCGGCGGGGCACTTCTTGCGCTCGTCCGCCATCTGGTACGCGTAGCCGAGGATCTCCATCGACGCGGCCTGTGGGTCGATGTCCAGTTCTGGGTCGTCGTAGCCCGTCATCTGGTTCGACCAGTCGAACACCTTCAGCCGATCCTCCTGCGGCACGCCGAGCAGTTCGGCGATCGCCTGCAGCGGAAGCTCACATGCCACCTGGGTGACGAAGTCGCCGGCCCCCGATTCGGCGGCCTCCTTCACGATCTTCTCGGCGCGCTCGGTGAGTTCTTCGCGCAGGCTGTTGATCGCGCGGGGTGTGAAGCCGCGGGAGACGAGTTTGCGGAGTTTCGTGTGCTCGGGAGCGTCTTTGTTGATGAGGATGAAGCGCTGCATCTCGATGTTCTCGCGCGGAATGTCGTCGGCGAAGCGCACGATCGCGGTGTTCTCGTGGGTGGAGAAGACGTCGCTGCGCCGCGACACCTCTTTGACGTCCTCGAGCTTGCTGACGACCCAGTAGCCGTCGTCGTGGAAGCCACCGATCTCCGGCGGCTGCGGGTTCCACCAGATCGGCGCAGTCTTCCGCAGTTCGGCGAACTCCTGGTAGGGGATGCGTTCTGCGTAGATGTCCGGGTCGGTGAAGTCGAAACCCTCTGGAAGATTGGGCTGCGCCACTGCTGTCTCCTGCCCTAAGCCATACACCACTCAGTGATGTGGAACACGTTCTACTAGCATTGAAGCACAAGCCGGGCGACTAGCAAAGGAAAGCTCAATCAGACCTTGCCCAGACAGCAGAACCTGTTCTATTTTCTGAGAACAAGGAAAGGAGCCCGCCGTGGGCACACCCGTCATCGTCGAGGCAGTTCGCACCCCCATAGGAAAGCGCGGTGGCTGGCTGTCCGGATTGCACGCCGCCGAGATCCTCGGCGCCGCTCAGCGGGGCATCCTCGACCGCTCCGGCATCGACCCCGACCTGGTGGAGCAGGTGATCGGTGGTTGCGTCACCCAGGCCGGTGCGCAATCGAACAACATCACCCGAACCGCGTGGCTGCACGCCGGACTGCCCTGGCAGGTCGGCGCCACCACGATCGACTGTCAGTGCGGCTCCGCGCAGCAGGCCAACCATCTGATCGCGGGCCTGATCGCCACGGACGCGATCGACGTCGGAATCGCCTGCGGCATCGAGGCCATGAGCCAGGTGCCGCTCGGGGCGAACGTCGGGGAGAACGCCGGCCCACGCAGGCCCGCCGACTGGGACATCGACATGCCCAATCAGTTCGAGGCCGCCGAGCGCATCGCCCGCCGCCGCGGAATCACCCGCGCCGACGTCGAAGCCCTCGGAGTGCGTTCGCAGGCCCGTGCCAAGCAGGCGTGGGACGAAGGACGCTTCGACCGGGAAGTGCTGCAGGTGGCGGCGCCCGTCGTCGACAAGGACGGCAACCTCACCGGGGAGACCCGGATCGTGACGCGCGATCAGGGTCTGCGCGACACTACCGCGGAATCGCTCGCCAGGCTGAAGCCCGTACTCGAGGGCGGCATCCACACGGCGGGCACCTCCTCGCAGATCTCCGACGGCGCCGCCGCCGTCATGCTCATGGACGAGGCCAGGGCGCGCGCCCTCGGCCTGAAACCGCGGGCCCGCATCATCTCCCAGGCGCTCGTCGGTTCCGAACCCGAATTCCACCTCGACGGACCTGTCCAGGCCACGGCGCGCGTCCTCGAACGCAGCGGCATGAAGATCGGCGACCTCGACCTGTTCGAGGTGAACGAGGCGTTCGCCTCGGTCCTGCTGTCGTGGGCGTCGGTGCACGAGCCCGACATGGACAGGGTGAACGTCAACGGCGGCGCGCTCGCACTCGGACATCCCGTGGGCAGCACCGGGTCCCGGCTCATCACGACGGCGCTGCACGAACTCGAGCGCACCGACGGGTCGACGGCCCTGATCACGATGTGCGCCGGCGGCGCACTGGCCACCGGCACCATCATCGAGCGGATCTAGGGCCGCCCGATGAATGCGCCCGCCCCCGCCCGACCCGAGCCAAATTCCCCTCGCTCCGCTCGACCGCCCGGTCTCGACTCGAAGTGGACGGCCTCCCTCATCAAGTGGATGTCGAAGATCAACGTCGTGCTGTACCGGCGGACGGGCGGGCGACTGGGCAGCAAATGGCGCGTCGGCAGCGCCTTCCCGCGCGGGTTGCCCGTCTGCCTGCTCACCACCACCGGCCGTAAGAGCGGCGAGCCCCGGATCAGCCCGCTGCTGTTCCTCGAGGACGGCGACCGCATCATCCTCGTCGCGTCGCAGGGCGGCCTCCCGAAGCACCCGATGTGGTACCTCAACCTGCGCGCGAACCCGCAGGTGACCGTCCAGGTGAAGTCGCGGATCCGGCCGATGACCGCCCAGGTGGCGGACCCCGGGGAACGCGCGCGGCTGTGGCCGCGGCTCGTCGACATGTACGCGGACTTCGACAACTACCAGGCCTGGACGGACCGCACGATCCCCGTCGTCGTCTGCACACCCCGATAGCAGTTGTATGTACCGTCGGGTAACGCGTGCCATGTCGGAGGACTTCTTGCAGTATTGACGCGTACAGACTTGTAGGACGGCCGAGGGCGAGGAATTGCAGATGAGTACACAGGTTCAAGATCGGATACACGACCGTCGAGAGCTCACCGCGGTCCTGCTGCGCGCACTGGAGCAGCGGCACGAGGTTCTCGACGCCGTCGTCGACAGTGAGGACCACGCCGAGGCCCTCACCACCGTCGCCGGGCTCCTCGAGACGACCGAGGCGTACGCGGAAGCCGTCCTCAACCTGACCTTTCGCCGTCTCACCAAGGTCGAGCGGCGCCGCATCCAGACGGAACTGAAGGACCTCGACGCCACGCTGGAGTGGACGTCGACGGACCGGCCTGCGAGCACCGGCCGGAACTTCCGCCTCCGCCCGTTCACCGAAACCGACGAGGACGCCGAACTGTTCCGGCGCCGCTGCGTCGAACAGGTCGACGACGCGGGCACGCAATGGTCCGAGGAGCGGGTCGAGAAGGAGCGCGCGGAGGGCCTGAGCCGGGTCGACGACGAGTCCGCCGCGTGGTTCGTGTGTGAGGACACCGAAGAGAACACGGCCGTCGGCATGGTGTTCGGCGAGTTGTCGGGACGCGAGGTCGACGTCGCGATCTGGATCTCCCCCGACGCCCGGAAGAAGGGCTACGGCACCGCGGCCGTGAAGCACAGCCGTCAGGAACTCGCCGCCGAGTTCCCGGGAACGGTCCTGGTCGTCCGCGCTCCCGCCTGACCCGTATGTGAGTGGCGAAGCGTGCGGGAGCACACTTCGCCACTCACGTGCGGTGGTCGGGGCCGCGCTGCTTGGTGACGCCCTGGGCCCAGCGGTAGTCGGGTTTGCCGCTCGGTGTGCGATGGACGGCGTCTTCCACCCACACCAGCCTCGGAATCTTGTAGCCGGCCAGGCTCTGCCGCACGTGCTGCTCGAGGCCGGCGAAGTCGACGCCCCGGCCGTCGCGCGCCTGCACAACCGCGGACACCCGGTGCCCCCACCGTTCGTCGGGAACGCCGACCACGATGGCGTCGTACACGTCGCGGTACGCCTTCACCGCGCTCTCGACCTCCTCGGCGAACACCTTCTCGCCGCCGGTGTTGATCACCATGTTGCCGCGACCGAGCAGCGTGATCGACCCGTCGGCCTCGATCCGCGCGCGGTCGCCGGTGACGACCACCGATCGTCCGTCGACCTCACGGAAGATCTCTCGGGTCTTCTCCGGGTCGTTGTAGTAGCCCAGCGGAACGTAGCCGCCCTTGGCGAACCAGCCGTCGACCCCGGAGCCCGGTTCGACGGGACGCCCCGCGTCGTCGATCACCAGCGCGTACCGCCCCGGCGGGACCCGGGGACCACCCACCTGCGTCTCCCCCTTGGTCGCGAAACCGATTCCGCCGAAACCGGTCTCGGACGCGCCGATCGAATCGGACACCAGCAGCCCGGGGAACGCCTCGAGGAATGCGTCCTTGATCACCGGGGAGAACAGCGCGGCTCCCGACGCGACCACACCGAGACTCGACGTGTCGGTCCGGGACGGGTCGAGGGCCTCGATCAGCGGCCGCCCCATCGCGTCGCCGGTGATGATGAGGATCTGCACCCGGTGCCGCTCGACGAGGTCCCACGTCCGGTCGGCGTCGAATTTCGATTCCAGCAGCACCGTGTTCCCGCTGAACAGCGCGGTGAACGTCGGCATCATCGCGGCGGCGTGGATCAGCGGCGGCAACGCGAACCACAGCGTCGGCTCCCCCTGCGATCCGACCCGCGACTGCTGGTGCTCGTCGTCGATCGCCTCACCGGTGTAGAAGTCGAGACCGCCGGCGAGGACGCGCCAGATGGCCTCGTGCGTCCACACCACACCCTTCGGACGTCCCGTGGTGCCGCCGGTGTACATGATGAACAGGTCTTCGGAACTGCGCTCGCCGAAGTCGCGGTCGCCGCTGCCGGACAGCGCCTCCTCGTACGGGACGGAGCCGCTGGGCAGACCGGCGCCGCCGAGATCGTCCTCGACGACGACGGTGTGCCGGATCCTCGGCAGCGAGGGCAGGACCTCCGCGATGCGCGGCGAGTAGATCCGATGGTGGACCACGGCGTCGAGTTCCGCGTTGCCGTACACGTAGGCGAGTTCATCGCTGGTGTACCGGTAGTTGATGTTCACCGGCACCGCGCGGATCTTGTACGCCGCCACCAGCGTCTCCATGGTCTCGATGGAGTTGTGCAGGTGCACGCCGATGTGCGAACCGGCGGTCAGTCCTGCGTCCAGGAAGTGGTGGGCCAACCGGTTGGCGCGGTCCTCCAGTTCCCGGTACGTGACGCGGCGAGCGCCGCAGATCAGCGCCACCCGCTCCGGCATCACGTCGACGGAGTGCTCGAACAGATCTGCCAGGTTGTAGGCCACGGGAGTGTCCTCTCAGACGACGGTGAGTGGGAGGGGAATCCCTCGATCGGTGAAGGCGAAATCGGCCCCGGTGCTGAACCGGGTGAGCGCGACTTCGGGTGCCTCCTTCGCCGGCGGTTCACCGGTCACGACCTCCACCGTCAGCGCCGTGTCCGTCTCCTCGACCACCTGCACGGCGAACTTCGGCGACACCCCGCGCACCAGGGCGGTCAACGGCGCGAGATGCTCACCGTCGATCATGGACGGCCACGCCCCGTCCTCCGACGCGCCGCACTCGCGGCCCAGGGTCAGCAGCAATCGGTCGCCGAGGGCGATCGTGACGTCCACGTACTGACGGGGATTCAGCGCCGGGTGCACGACGAGGACGACGGCCAGCCCCTCCAGATCCGCAGGCAGGCCCAGCGCGTTCCGGATCCGCTCCGACGTGAGGCCGGCGATTCCGGTGAGTTGTTTGCGGGCGATGTCGAGCGCGGCGCCGGCATCCGTGCGTGCCCGCACCGCGAGCAGGAAACCGAGCGTCAGCAGGTGCTGCTGCACGCACACCTCCTCCGCGATCCGGGTCAGCGCCGAATGGGAGAAGTCCGGGAACCGCAGGTCGGCGAGGAGCGCGCCCGCGTAGTCGTGCTGTCCCGGACCGCCGGTGTCGATCGGCGACAGCCCCACCGTCGCCGCCCGCGACTTCCCCACCGTCACCAGCCCTTCCGGGACCGGCGGTGGCTCGTTCGTGTCGTCGATGGTGACCGTCCAGAGGCAGTGCGGTGTCCGGTCCGCGGGCCGTCGCGGCGGACGGTGCACGGGCCGCACCTGCGCGTGCGGGTTGGTGGCCAGGGCGGTGGCGTCGAACGTCGGGTCCTCGATGTCGTGGCACATGGCCGTGACGTACTCGTCGCCCATCGGTTCGACGTCCATCAGCGCCCCGCAGTGATCCAGCCAGAATTCGCCGTGGTCGTGATCGGTGACGCGGTACCGGAAGTCCATGAACTGCGGCGGCGCACCGATGTCGAGTTGCAGGCCCTTGAAGATCGTCACGACGCCGTCGCCCTCGAACCCCAGCGCGCGTTGCATCCGCCGCGCGTAGATCGGGCTCGACGCCATCCATTCCTCGATCGCGACCTGCGTCATGCCCTCGCGGCCGAACGCCCCAATCAGGTGCGGCATCCCGGAGCGGTCGATGAGGTGACCACACAGCAGCAGTTCCGGCACGAGGATCGCCAGATCCTCGCGGGACAGATCCGCGAACGATGCCGGAACCTTCACCGTGCTCACCACAGCGAGACCGGGGCCTTCCCGACCGGGTACCACCCCGGCAGCCGACCGGACGTCGCGCGCTGGATCCGCGCGTTCATGCCGTCGGACATCGCGTTGTTCGTGATCATCTCGAGGAACAGGCTCGAGACGTTGCCGAAGTCGAAGAAGTCACGCTGCCAGGACCATTGGAAGTTGCCGCCGTACCGAAACCAGCTGCCGCCGATCCCGGTGACCTGATAGTGGGTGCCGTCGTCGCGGGTGCGTTCGGACACCTGCTTCCAGAATCCGATGACGTCGCCGCTGCTGTCGTCGATGACGAACTGCTGATACGGATATTCCCAGCCCTCGAGGCCGTCCATTTCCTGCCCGAGCGCCAGGTCGCGAATCTCGTCCCGGCCGACGGCCATGAAGTCGTCCTTCGGCCCGTAGTTCCACCCGTACGTGGCGTCCTCGGTGTACATCTCGGCCAGCGGCTTCCAGTCGCCGAGCGACTCGCACCGCTTGTTCTCGTCCACCCAGCGCTGCACCATCTCGTCGAGTTCGGCGCGGTCGAAAGGGGCCATCAGGATTCTCCTTCTGAGTCGGTGTCCGCGACGATCCGCAGGGCCTGGGTCGGGCAGAAACGCACGGCGCTCTCGACCTCCGCGCGCTGATTCTCGGGTGGGTTGCTGTCGAGGATCTCGACCTTGCCGTGTTTGGGGACGGCGAAGACGTCGGGTGCCTCCATCTCACACACGGCATGGCCCTGGCACAGGTCGAGATCGGCTTCGACTTTCATCACGTGCTTCGCTTCCGGTACCTCACGGTGCAGGGCTGCTGCAGCTGCACCACCATCTTGCTGTGATCGTTGCGGTACGTCTCGGACGGTTGCGCCATCTCGAACTCCCAGTCCTGCAGGAGGATCGAGAAGATCGCCTTCAGCTGCATCAGCGCGAACGCCGCTCCGACGCAGCGGTGCCTGCCCGCGCCGAACGGAATCCACGTCCAGCGGTTGACGATGTCTTCCTGGTTGGGGTCGATGTAGCGTTGCGGATCGAACGTGTCCGGGTTCGGGAAGTCCTCCGCGATCCGGTTGGAGATCGCCGGCGTCGCCGCCACCAGATCGTTCTCCGCGATCCGGTAGCCGCCGACCTCGAACTCGCCCCGCGCGACGCGCAGCAGGATGATCAGCGGAGGGTGCAGACGCAGCGTCTCCTTCAGGACCGCTTCGAGTTTCGGGATCTGCCTGAGCGCTCCGAAGCTGATGTCGGAGCCGTCCGAATAGAGGTCGTCGAGTTCCGCGACCACCTGCTTGGCGTAGTCCGGGTGCCGCAGCAGTTCGATCAGCGTCCAGGCCGCGGTGCCGGACGTCGTGTGATGCCCGGCGAACATCATCGAGATGAACATGCCGGTGATCTCGTCGGCGGTGAAACGCTCGTTGCCGTTCTCGTCCTTGATCGAGACGAGCACGTCGAGCATGTCCCTGTCCTCCTTGCCCTGCGGAGGGTTCTCGATGCGCCCGTTCATGATGTCCTGGACGAGGGCCACCAACTGCACCCGCGCCTCGTCCCGTCGGCGGAAGCTCTCGATGTCGGCGTACGCGTCGACGTAGGCGATGGGGTCGGTACCCTGCTCGAGTTCGTGGTACAGGTGCGCGAACCGGCCGTCGAGTTGTTCCCGGAACTTCGTGCCGATCAGACAGGCCGAGGACGTATAGATGGTCAACTCCGCGAAGAATTCGAGCAGATCGATCTCGCCCTCGTCGCCCCACTGCGCCACCATCCGGTCGACCTCGTGGGCGATCGTCGCGGCGTGCCCCTTCATCTGCTCACCACGCAGCGCCTGGTTGTGCAGCATCTCCTTGCGACGCTCGGGACTCGCGTCGAACACGACCCCCTCGCCGAAGATCGGCTTCATGAACGGGTAGGCGGCCTGCTGGTCGAGATCCTCGTCGGTGGAGCGGAAGAAGAACTCGTTGGCCTCGGCGCCGGACAGCAACACCACCTTCTTGTCCGCGAGCTGGAAGACGCCGACGTTTCCGCATTCCTCCCGGACGCGGCGCATCAGCGCGATCGGGTCGGTGCGCAGCTCGTCGAGATGTCCGTGCTCGTGCTCACCGCCGGACACACGTTGCGGGCTAGCCGGATTCATTCTCCATCCTTTCGCAGGGGCGCCTCGGGCTGCACCTCGATCAGCACCAGGTGTGCGCCGCGGGGCGCACTGACGGTGGCGACGACGGCGTCGGCGATCGCGGAGGCGCGCAGGAAGTACGAGTGCCGGGCGAATCCCCATTTCGCCCAGTCTTCGAGGACGGGTCCGATGACCTCCTCGGTGGTGTTCATCCCCATCGACGTCTGGGTGGGCCCCGGGCGCACAACCGAGGCCCGGACACCGGTGCCCTCCAGTTCCATCCGCATCTGCCTGCCCATCATTTCGACACCGGCCTTACCGGCGTTGTAGGCGCCCATCCGGGGCCGGGGCGAGTCCGCACAGTCGGATCCGATGAGGACGAAGTCTCCGCGCCGGCGTTCGATCATGCCGGGAAGGAGGCGGTGCGCGAGACGCTGCGCCCCGACGAGGTGGACGTTGACCTGGTCCAGAAACTGCTCCGGGTCCATCTCGTGTGCGACGGAGAACTCGAGGTCGCCGGCTCCCGACAACGCGATTTCGGTGGGGCCGAGCGCGTTCTCCGCCGCGGTGACGAAGTCGTCGACCGACGCGGTGTCGGTGACGTCGAGGAAGTGCGCGAACGCTTCTCCCCCGTTGCTGCGGATCTTCTCCGCGATCTCCTCGCACTCCGCGACCCGGCGGGCGCCGAGCGCGACGGGGTGGCCTGCCTCAGCGAGCGCGTAGGCCGTCGCCGTGCCGATGCCCGACGACGCCCCGGCGACGATCGACGGCCGGCGCTGCGGATTGGGTTCGAACCTAGGCATCGCGGACCTGCACTTTCAGGGGAAGGGTGGCGAAACCACGGACGTTGGTCGAGTGGACCCGCACGCTGTTTGCCTCGTCGACGTCGTAATCGTCTATGCGGGAAACGAGTTCGGTGAGCGCGATCCGTGCTTCGAGCCGAGCCATGTGGGCGCCGAGGCAGAAGTGGGTGCCGCCGCCGAAGCTCGCCAGCTTGTTGGATGTGTCCCGGCCGATCCGGTATTCGTCGGCGTCCTCGAATACCGCCGAGTCGCGGTTCGCTGAGCCGATGAGGATCAGCACCTTGTCGCCGGCGGGGATTGTCCGGTCGTGGAAGTCCAAGTCGACGGCCGCCGTCCGCGCGACCATCTGGCTGGATGTGTCGAAGCGGAGCGTCTCCTCCACCCAGTCCGGCACCCGGCTCGCGTCCTCGAACACCTGCCTGGCCTCGCCCGGATAGCGGAACCCCCAGTAAAGCGCATTGCCGAGCAGCTTGGTGGTGGTCTCGTTGCCCGCCACCACCATCAGGAACATGAACGCGATGATCTCGTCGTCGGTGAGCCGGTCGCCGTCGATCTCCGCCTCGAGCAGCGCGGACGTCAGATCCTCGGTCGGCTTCCTGCGCCGCTCCGCCAGCATGTCGGCGTAGTAGCCGACGAGGTAGAGCGACGC
This sequence comes from Rhodococcus koreensis, assembly GCF_017068375.1. Taxonomy (NCBI): domain Bacteria; kingdom Bacillati; phylum Actinomycetota; class Actinomycetes; order Mycobacteriales; family Nocardiaceae; genus Rhodococcus; species Rhodococcus koreensis. The sequence continues at coordinate 5,634,620 of NZ_CP070609.1, read as the reverse complement.
CTCCATCGCCGCGTGCGGCACGTCGAGGACGCCCTCCTCGCGATGCACCACCAGATCGGCGAGGCGGCGGAGTTCGACGCGATCGGCCTCCGGTACCCCCATCAGTTCCGAGATCACGTCCATCGGCAGTTTGCCCGCGAACTCGGCGATCCAGTCGAACTCGCCCACCTCGAGTGCCGGGTCGAGGTACTGCCGGGTCAGGTCCAGGATCCGCCCCTCGAGTTCGTTCACCCGCCTCGGGGTGAACCCGCGGGACACCAACTGACGCATCCGCATGTGCCGCGGATCATCCAGTGCAAGAAAGGACATCGTCTTGTGGGCGTGCGGACCGTAGGCCGCCGGGTCGAGCGACACCCCGTTCGCGCTCGACAGGCGCTGGTTGTCGCGGAAGGCCGCGACGACGTCCTCGTGCCGGGACAACGCCCAGAAGTCGAGTTCCTCGTTGTAGTAGGCCGGTGCTTCTTCCCGCAGTCTTCGATACGTGACGTACGGGTCTTCGTGAAAGCCATAGTCGTACGGATTGAACGTCACCGGATTGTGTGACACCCCGGGCATCGAGGCTGCGGTCATGGCATCTACTCCAGAATCAGCTTGGCGGAAGTTTCGAGTCGATCGGCGAATTGGGCGTAGGACCCGTATCCCATTCCCGCGCGGACCAGGCCGCCGGCGTACAGCAGCTCCAGCGCCTCGAGGACGTCGGGATCGTGGCCGTCGCCCAGTGCGGTGGCGAGGCGATCCCGGATCTCGAGCCCGATGCGGGCGCGGAGGTGCTCCACGTCGGGGTCGCGGCCGAGTAGCGCGTTGGTGACGGCTCCGGCGAGTTCGGGTTCGTCCGCCACCAGCAGGGCGATGTGGCGGAGCACGGCGACCACGCGTCCGGTGCGGTCGAGTCCCTCGTCCGCCGGCTGCGGTGCGGCGGCGAGACGCCGCCAGAAGACCTCGGCGACGAGGTGCTCCTTCGACGAGAAGTACGTGTAGGCCGTGGCGGGTGCGACCCCGGCGATCCCGGCCACCGAGCGGACGGTGAGCCCTGCGAAGCCCTCTTCACGCAGTACTTCGACGGCCGCCCGGGTGAGGCGGTCGACGGTGTCGGCCTGCTTCTCGGTCAGACGGCGGCGAGTGGACTCGAAATTCATACTACTGGACACGTGTCTGGACGCTACTACAGTTACCGCCGGGTGGCAACGAAAACCGGGGTCTCACACCGGACTGCGCGGGTGAATCCGCACGGGCATCGTCTTGATGCCGCTGATGAAATTCGACCGCAGCCGGGACACCGGCCCGGTGGGTTCCACGTGGTCAATCCGCGCGGCGAGGGTCTCGAACAGAATCCTCAGTTCGAGTCGCGCCAGGTGCGCACCGAGGCAGAAGTGCACCCCGCTTCCGCCGAACGCGATCTGCGGGTTGGGACTCCGGCCGATGTCGAACCGGTACGGTTCGTCGAATACCGCCTCATCCCGGTTCGCGCTCGGGTAGTAGATCACCACCTTGTCGCCGGCCCGAACCAACTGGTCGCCGATGTACGCGTCCCGGGTGGCGGTGCGCCGGAAATCCATCACCGGGGTCACCCACCGCAGGATCTCCTCCACCGCGCTCGCGACCAGTTCGGGCTCGGACTGCAGTCGCCGCCACTGATCGGGATGGTCGATGAACGCCTGCATCCCACCGGCGGTCGCGTTGCGCGTCGTCTCGTTCCCCGCCACCACGAGCAGGACGAAGAACATGTTGAATTCCATCTCGGTGAGCGTGTCGCCGTTCTCGTCCGGCTGCACGAGTGTGGTGACGATGTCGTCCCGCGGCTCGATGCGGCGTTGCGCGGCAAGCTCGTTCGCGTACAGGAAGATCTCGGCCGCAGCCATCTCCCCGTCGGCCTGGGTGGTGCCGTACTCGGGATCGTCGAAGCCGATCATCCGGTTGGACCAGTCGTACAGCCTGTCGACGTCCCCGGGCGGCGCACCCAGCAGTGCCGCGATGACCTCGAGCGGTAGCGGCGCCGCCGCCTCGGGGACGAAGTCGACGTCACGCGCCTCGAGGAGTCGGTCGACGATCCGGGTGCAGATGTCGCGGATGTGGCCCTCGAGCACCTTCACCGTGCGCGGGGTGAATCCGCGGCTGACCAGGTGCCGCAACCGGGTGTGGTCGGGCGGGTCGAGGTTGACGAGCATGGCGGCCTGCTTCGCGCGGGTCTGCTCGTCGAAGTCGTCGATCTGGGTGGTGCCCACCGCCGACGAGAAGGTCGCGCTGTCGCGGGACACGGCGACGACGTCGGCGTGCCTGGTCACCGCCCAGAATCCGGTGCCGTTCTCCTCGGGTTGCCAGTAGACGGGTTCGCTCGACCGCAGGTGGTCGAAGAACGCGTAGGGCACTCCCTCGGTGTAGACATCGGGGGATTTCAGATCAATCCGAGATGCGGTCATTCACTGCTCCTCGATCGATAAACGAATGTGATGCGTCTTAAACTACACACTTTCATTTAGAATGGAAGACCGTATGCTGAGGCCATGGCGAAAGGACAGAACGCACCGATCCGACGTCGCACCCTCACCCGAGACAAGGTCGTCGATGCCGCCATCGAGATCATCGACGAACTCGGCTGGGAGCAACTGTCGATGACGAGCCTCTCGGCCCGGCTGAACGTCGTCACCGCCTCGCTGTACAACCACGTCCGCAACCTCGACGACATCCGCGGCGCCGTTCAGGTGCGCACCATGACAGAACTCGGCGCGCACCTGCGCGAAATCGCCATGGGCCGAACCGGTCCCGACGGCCTCCGCGCCCTCGTCGACGCGCACCGCGCCTGGGCGACCGCACATCCGCACCGGTACCAGACACTCACCACCAGCCCCGTCGACCGGGACGCCTTCATCTCCGCCGCACTCGACGCCAACACGGCACTACGCACAATGCTGGCGTCGTGCGGACTGCCACCCGAAGACACCCTCGACGCCGCCGTCAGCGTCTTCGCCGCCATGCACGGCTTCGTGATGCTGGTGAACACCGACTTCCTCGGCAACGAACTGGATCTGGACGCGATCTACGAATCCGTACTGCGCGGAGCACTCTCCAGCGTCGGGTGGCCGGAGCGCACGTCCACACGGTCCTGACAGCAGCGCGCGAGCATGTCCACCGACCGGGAGTGCCCGCAATTCACCAAAACCATTCCGATCGGTCGCTTTTTGCTGCACCATTCACAGAGGACGACTCACGCCCCGACGAACAGGACACCAGGATGCGCACGATCACCCGCACCACCCTCCTCGCCGCAGCGACCATCCCCCTGGCCATCGCCGCAGCCCCGGCATCGGCCGCGGAAGCCACCGATGTCACCTACGCCTTCGGCGTCGACGGATCGACCGTCACCAACACGATCACCAACAACACCGGTGCCACCATCGGCTGCACGACCTCGCTCGCCCTCGCCCCCGACGGCGTGCTCCCACCGGTTGCCGAAGTCGTCGGCCCCGGACAGTCCCTCTACCAGCACGACGACATACCACCCGGGACCACCACCCAGTCGGTGCTCGACGTCCCCGACGGCTCCTATGTCGCACTCGCCTCCTGCGGGCGGGAGGGCAACGCCCCGGCCCTGTGGGTGTCCGACTACCCCGGCATCGAGCAATTCCTGGTCCAGTTCCCGATGACCGCCTACACCGTGGAGCAAGCATCCTCGGTGGTCACCGTGCCGAGCGTCGCCCCCGCGCCACCCGCCGCCGCCATCCCCGACGCGGGAGATCTGGGCAAAATCTTCGGCAGCTGACCGCATTTCGTCACTGGAAGACGGCACTCATCGTCCGCAGCGGAGGCAAGGAAGGGGGAGGGACCACGACCGGCCATTGCCCCGCAACCACGGCACAGGCATCGCTATCACTGAATTATGTTGTACGGGAACAGTTCCGATAAACCACGACACCCCCGGGTCCGACCCGGGGGTGTCGTGGTTCAGGCTCAGCTTTGCACGGCCTCCAGCGCGCTGTTCAACGTCGCGCTCGGACGCATCACAGCGGCGGTCTTGTCGCCGTCCAGCTTGTAGTAGCCGCCGATGTCGACCGCGGTTCCCTGCACCTCGATGAGCTCCCGCACGATGGTGTCTTCGTTCTCGTCCAGCGCCTGGGTGAGCGTGGCGAAGCGTTCCGCCAGTTCCTTGTCCTCGCTCTGCGCGGCAAGTTCCTGCGCCCAGTACTTCGCGAGGTAGAACTGGCTGCCCCGGTTGTCGAGCTCACCGGTCTTGCGCGACGGGTTCTTGTTCTCGTCGAGCAGCTTGCCGGTGGCCGCATCGAGCGTCTTCGCGAGGATCTTCGCGCGCTCGTTGTCGGTCTTGGTGCCGAGTTCTTCCAGGCTGACGGCCAACGCCAGGAACTCACCGAGCGAATCCCAGCGCAGGTGGTTCTCCTCCACCAGCTGCTTGACGTGCTTGGGCGCCGAGCCGCCGGCACCCGTCTCGTACATGCCGCCACCGGCCATCAGCGGCACGATGGACAGCATCTTCGCGCTGGTGCCGAGTTCCAGGATCGGGAACAGGTCGGTGAGGTAGTCGCGCAGAATGTTGCCGGTCGCGGCGATGGTGTCCAGCCCTCGGATCAGGCGTTCCAGGGTGTACCGCATCGAACGCACCTGCGACATGATCTGGATGTCGAGGCCCTCGGTGTCGTGATCCTTCAGGTACAGGTTGACCTTCTTGATCAGCTCGTTCTCGTGCGGGCGGTACGGGTCGAGCCAGAACAGGACCGGCATGCCGGAGTTGCGTGCCCGGGTGACGGCGAGCTTGACCCAGTCGCGGATCGGCGCGTCCTTGACGGTGCACATGCGCCAGATGTCGCCGGCCTCGACGTGCTGGGTGAGCAGCACCTCACCGGTCTCGACGTCCACGAAGTTGGCGTCGCCCTCCTCCGGAATCTCGAAGGTCTTGTCGTGCGAGCCGTACTCCTCGGCCTTCTGCGCCATGAGCCCGACGTTGGGGACGGTGCCCATGGTCGTCGGGTCGAATGCGCCGTTGGTCTTACAGAAGTTGATGATCTCCTGGTAGATGCGCGCGAACGTGGACTCCGGCATCACGGCCTTGGCGTCCTTGGGCCGTCCGTCCGCGCCGTACATCTTGCCGCCGGAGCGGATCATCGCGGGCATCGAGGCGTCCACGATCACATCGCTGGGCGAGTGGAAGTTCGAGATGCCACGGGCGGAGTCGACCATGGCCAACTCGGGACGGTGCTCATGGCAGTCGTGCAGGTCCTGGATGATCTCCTCGCGCTGCGTGCTGGGCAGCGTCTCGATCTTGTCGTAGAGGTCACCGAGGCCGTTGTTGACGTTGACGCCCAGTTCGTCGAACAGCGCCTGATGCTTGGCGAAGGCATCCTTGTAGAACGTCTTCACCGCGTGGCCGAAGACGATGGGGTGCGATACCTTCATCATCGTCGCCTTGACGTGGAGCGAGAACATGACGCCCGTCTTGCGCGCGTCCTCCATCTGCTCCTCGTAGAAGTCGAGCAACGCCTTCTTGCTCATGAACATGCTGTCCATGATGTCGCCCTCGCCCAGGTCCACCTCGGGCTTGAGGACGATCGTCTCGCCGGCCTTCGTGACCAGTTCCATCCGGACCTTGCGCGCCCGGTCCAGCGTCACCGACTTCTCGGAGTGGTAGAAGTCGCCGTGCCGCATGTGTGCGACGTGGCTGCGCGATGCCATCGACCACTCGTCCATGCTGTGCGGGTGCTTGCGGGCGTACTGCTTGACGGCCCGGGGTGCGCGACGGTCGGAGTTGCCCTCACGCAGGACCGGGTTTACGGCGCTGCCGAGGATCTTGCCGTAGCGCTGACGGATATCGCGCTCCTCGTCGGACTTGGGGTCGTCCGGGAAGTCGGGAATCTTGTAGCCCTTGCCCTGCAGTTCCTTGATGGCGGCCAGGAGTTGCGGCACGGACGCGCTGATGTTGGGCAGCTTGATGATGTTCGTCTCGGGCAGCTGCGTCAGGCGACCCAGCTCGGCGAGGTTGTCGGGGACGCGCTGCTCTTCGGTGAGGTTCTCGGGGAACTCGGCCAGGATCCGCGACGCCACGGAGATGTCGCTGGAGTCGATCTCGATGCCCGCGGCACCGGCGAAGGTCCGCACGATCGGCAGGAAGGCGTAGGTCGCGAGCAGCGGCGCCTCGTCGGTCAACGTGTAGATGATGGTCGGCGGCTTATGGGCGCTCATTGTTGTTGTTCTCCCGCGTCAGTTCGGTTAAATTTCACAGGTTCAGCGTGCAGCTATCGGATCGCGACGACTATCAGGTTACGTTGCGGCATCGCCGGCGACTTGTTCGAGCACCGCTACCCGCGAGTAACAAACCGCGCTACTGACGCGCGCTCTCACGCCGTGATTCGCGGCCTACTTCTCCAGCGCCTCGTCGATCAGCTTCCTCTGTTCCTGGGCGTGGCGTTTGCTCGAGCCCGTCGCCGGGGCGGCGGACGCCGGGCGCGACACGAGGCCGAGGCGACGCGAGCCGATGGTCCCGAGTTCGCTGAGGAGGAACGTCCAGGCACCCTGGTTTCTCGGCTCTTCCTGCACCCATACCAGTTCGGCGTTGGGGTAGGAGCCGACGACGTCGGCCAGCTCCGTTTCGGGCAGCGGGTAGAACTGTTCGATTCTCACCAGCGCGATCTGCGGATCCGGAGACGTGGCGAGCGTCTACGTAGATCTCATACTCTCTGCCACTGGTGTGGCGTGTGTTCGAGATGTACGTCTGTCACGGCTACCCGCATCACCGTGCGGTGGTGCGGGTTTGACCGTGCCCCACACCGACGCTTGTAGTGCAGGAACATGCTGTTTCGGAGTCACCCCCGACCGCGGCGTTGTGGTGGGCAGGCTGCGGCGGACCCGGCGATGCCGTGGCCTGCTCGGGGTCGGGCTGGTCTTGTCCCGGGACTTTCGGACCGGCGCGTGCTCGGCGACCCGGATCGCGGGCAGCTGCCCCCGCCGATGGGCGACCTTGCTTCTGCCGAGCAGCGCGCGTTTGGCGAGGTTCACCCCGGCGACGTGGTCGCGGTTGCCGCCGACCCGGCAGCGGGGACACCACGCGGTGTGGTAGCCGCCGGGGCGGGCGAGCGGTTCGTCGCAGCCCGGACACCGTGCGGAGGATCCGCGGGCGGGTACCGAGACCACCGCGATGCCCACACCGGCGGCGGTGTGCGCGAGGGCGGTGACCGCTTTACGGCGGGCGGACTGCGCGGCCCGGTTGTTGTTGACATGTCCGTGCCCGCGGGTCTCGAGGGTGGTGAGATCTTCCACCGCGATCACCGTCGCGCCCGCCGCCTCGGCGTAGTCGGTGACCTGGCGGGCGAAGTGGAATCCCAGTTCTCGGTTGATCCTGCCCCGCTTAACGCCGACAGCGGTGCGGTGCTCGTTGAGGACGGCGATCTTCTCCTCGAGTTGTGCGCGGACCTCGGGTGCGGCGGTGGCGGCCAGCCGCGTCAACCGGGCCGTCTTGCGGTGCAGCATCTGCCCCTCGGCCTGTAGGCGTGCGAGTTTGGTCCCGAGGCCGCGGTCGTCGTAGGTGAAGCCCCGGTAATCCGAGGACAGCCCGTCCGGGTTCTCGGTGGTGATGGCGGCGGCGCCGAGTGTGGATGGGGACCAGTCGACCCCCACCGCGACGGTGGCCGATCCCAGGTCACAGTCGGGGACGAGTTCGGTCGCGGCGCACCGCCACAACAGCCCCTTCCGGTCGAGGATCAGGGTCGGGAGATGCCAGTCGGTGATCGCCCGACCGTGCAGGTGCGCGGGGATGGTGGCGGTCAGCCGGACACTGCGCCACTGCGCCCGTCCCGCCGGGGCCGGGCAGGTCGGCAGTTTCACCGTCAACACCAGCTCGCGGTCTGTCGCGGTGATCTGTGCGAGCTGCCGGTCGGCGGCCGAGAGCCGTGCCATCGCCGCGACCCGCGGTGATTCCTGGACGTCGGTGATCCGCAACCGGGTCGAGGGCGCCCCGCCCTCGCGGCGGGCGCGTGCGATGAGCTGGCGACGCACGCCCCGAGCGAAACCGGGCGGCACCCATTCGCCCGGTTCGGTCGGCGGCGCCAGAGTGCCGGTGGCCGGGTCGAATCGCTGCGAGAGCGATGTGACCGCGGTGTCCCGGTAGGCCAGGGTCCGCAAGGTCGCCATCACCTGCGCCGTCACCACCCTGCTCACTCGTGAGGGCACGTACACCCCGTCCGGGTACTGCGGGTTCCAGCCGAGGCGGGCCGCGGCGACATGCCCCTGAGTAGGCAGCCTGCGGTCCTGGCGGTCCCGTCCGGCGGCGAGCACATCGAACGTGACCGGCTGCCACAGCCGCGACACCAACTCGCCGCCGGCCGCCACAATCAGGTCGAGCAGCCACCGCACCCGGGTGTCGACCTCGTCGAGTCCGATCGGTTCGCCGGTCGCGTCGTCGACCGCCACATGGGCACGGGTGGTGAACGCGAACTGCCGCGGCGCGGGCGATCCCGGCCCGGTCATGCCGGCCGACCCGGCGCCAGGCACAACCCGAATCAACCCGGGCTCATCGGTCTTCCGAGCAGAGTCGCCGCCGCCCGAAAAGCTCATCGATTGCCTCTTTCCCACCGTCTGGCACGCCACCTCTCGTAGGGCTTCGACTGTAACGCCGACCTCCGACAAGAACCGCTCGATCCGCGCCACCTGTGAACCGGGTCAATCGATCCCGCCACACCACCCCACACCACCGGGAGCCGGCCCCGGCCGCGTCGTCGAGCATCCGGCCACGCCCCGCACGCTGCTCCCCCCGGGACACGGGCCGCGATCCCGGCAGATCCGAAATCCTGCACCAATAGCGTTCTCCCGCAACATTGTTTCCTGATCGGCCGGCGACACGATCTGGGCACCGTTCGCGAAATCGCCGAACTGCGCCTCCCACAGAACCAGCGCGCCGGGCCGTTCCACCGAATAGCCGTATTCGAATCCCATTACGGCGTACTCACTGAGCAGCGAGTCGTAGATCCAGAACCGACCCTGGCCCTCGGCAATGTTGGTGAGCGGAAACCATTCCTGACCATTGTCGCGGGCGTGAAGCACGGCGAGGCGTTGGACGAACGTGCCGCGGCGACTGTCCTGACCGGTCAGCCGGACCGGTGTCCCCTCCACCAACAATGAGCCGAATGCCGCGGTGTGTCACTCGCACCCTCGGATGCGTTCGTGCCTGTTCGTCACGGACACCCCGACACCGGAACCGTGGGTGCGGGTTCCGGATCGGGGTGCTCGGCTGGATTCTCGCTAGTCGGTGACGCCTTCTGCGCGAGCAGCGGCGGCGACTGCCTCCGCGACAGCGGGGGCGACACGAGGATCGAGCGGGCTGGGAACGATCTTGTCCACAGCCAACTCGTCACCGACGACCGAGAGGATCGCCTCGGCGGCGGCGAGCTTCATGCCCTCGGTGATCCGGCGGGCACCGGCATCCAGGGCACCCTTGAACACACCGGGGAAGGCCAGCACATTGTTGATCTGGTTCGGGAAATCCGAGCGTCCGGTGGCGACGATCGCCGCGTGCTTGCGGGCGACGTCGGGGTGGATCTCCGGGTCCGGGTTCGACAGTGCGAACACGATGGAGTTCTCCGCCATGGTCGCGATGAGCTCCTCCGGCACGGTGCCCGCGGAGACACCGAGGAACACGTCCGCGCCGTCGAGGGCCTGGGCGACGCCACCGCGGCGACCGGCCGGGTTGGTGCGCGCGGCCAGATCCACCTTCACCGCGTTCAAATCCTGACGATCCACGGAGACGATGCCCTTCGAGTCGAGGACCGTCACGTCCGCGATCCCGGCGGCGAGCAGGATGTTCGCGCACGCCACACCGGCGGCGCCGGCACCGGAGATGACCACGCGCAACCCGCGCAGGTCCCGGTCCTGGACCTTGACCGCACCCTTCAGCGCAGCGAGGACGACGATGGCGGTGCCGTGCTGGTCGTCGTGCATGACCGGGCAGTCCAGGGCCTCGATGACGCGCTGTTCGATCTCGAAGCAACGCGGCGCGGAGATGTCCTCGAGGTTGACGGCACCGAAGCTCGGGCGCAGCCGGATCAGGGTCTCGACGATCTCGTCGGGGTCCTGGGTGTCGAGGACCAGCGGGATGGAGTTCAGGCCCGCGAAGTTCTTGAACAGGGCCGACTTGCCCTCCATCACCGGAAGGGAGGCACGCGGGCCGATATCCCCGAGACCGAGGACCGCGGAGCCGTCGGAGACGACGACCACCAGGCGGCTGGTCCAGGTGTAGCGGTCGGCGAGGGTCTCGTCGGCGGCGATGGCGCGGGAGACCTGCGCGACACCGGGGGTGTAGGCGATGGACAGGTCGCGCTGGCTGTCCAGCGGGGTCGTCAACTCCACGGACAGCTTTCCCCCGACGTGGCCGGCGAAAATCTCCTCGTCGGTCAGCTCGACCTTCTGCGATGCGGTGGGTTCGGACACGATGGTCATTCTCTACTCATTCCCTTTCGGTTTCGACGATCCACGTCAGCGTGTCGTCACAATCGATCAGCGTGTGCGTGCGCGGCGCAAGGAGCTCTCGCCTCGTTCAGGTGCCTCATGGTGTGTGGGTCATTTCTCGATGAGGGCGTCGCCGGGGTCGGTGGGCCGGCGGGGTGTGAGTGGTTCGAGGGGGTAGCCGACGGCGATCGCGCCGAGCGGCTGCCAGTCGTCGGGCAGGTCGAGGACACCGCGCACGGTGTCCGGGGCGAAGATCGTCGAACCGATCCAGCAGCTGCCGATCCCCTTGGTCGCCAGCGACACCAGCAGCCCCTGCACGGCCGCACCGACCGCGACGGTGAACATCGTCGCCTCCGCCGCCCGCCGACGCGGATCCGGGTAGGGGTGCGCGCCGTCGGGCACGCAGAACGGGACGATCACCTCCGGCGCGTCGAACAGGATGTTCCCCCGCGCCACCCGCGCCGCCACCGCCGCCCCGTCCATACCGTCCGCGGTCAGGTCGGTGCGCCACCGCTCCCGCATCGCGGTCAGCAACTCCTCGCGCACCGTGCGGGTGCGGACCCACACGAACCGCACCGGCCGGGTGTGATGCGGCGCCGGGGCGGTCAACGCCTCTCCGATCGCCGCCCGCACCGCACCCGGGTCGACCGGATCGTCGGCGAACTCCCGGACCGAGCGGCGCAGCAGCACCGCCTCCGCCCGCCCCCGCTCCACCGACTCGGCGGTACCGAGCCAGAACAGGTCCTCCTCACCGGCCCGGATCAGATCCCGCGCCCGCGACCCGTCGTCGGCCACACCCAGACCGCGGACCACCGCGACCGGCACCCCACCGAGCTTGCCCTTCACCAGATCCCCGGCCGCGGCGATCTCGTCGGCCACCGCGACCTCCGTCACCATGAGTTCGTTGCCCTGCGAGTCCCGGGCCCCGGCGTACCCGTGCAGCACCGGCACCCCGGCCGCACCGATCGCGGCGTCGATCTGGCCGTTGCGCCATGCCCGGCCCATGGTGTCGGTGACCACCACCGCGACGGTGACACCCAATGCACCCTTCACCGCATCGCGCAGGGTGCGGGCACTGGCGTCCGGATCTTCCGGCAGCAGAGCGAGTTCGGCGCCGTCGACGTTCGAGCCGTCGATCCCCGACGCCGCCTGGACGATCCCGAGCCGGTTCTCGGTGATCAGGATGGGGCCCCTGCGCGCTACGACCCGGACGGCTTCCTGTTCGACGAGGAGGCGCCGAGCGGCCTCACGGGCATCGGGATCGGAGGGAGAGGACTCGATCCGGCCCTCCACCTTGGACACCACCTTGCTGGTGACCACGAGGACGTCGTCGTCCTCGAGCCACGGCGCGGCGGCAACGATCGCGGCAGCCAGGTCGTCGCCCGGCCGGAACTCGGGCAGACCCGCGATGGGCCGGATTTCGATCGCGCCGCCTGGCGCATGATCGGCCGGTCTTTCCGGTTCGGTCATAGCAGGGCTCCCATCAGGTCGAATGCGGAGCGGACCATGTCCGCGGTGGCGTCCGGGTCGGACATCAGCAACGGCACACTGGCCACGGCCACCCCGGGGACGTCGGCGGTGTCGGTGTCGTGGACCAGCCACCCGTCGAGGATCCCCGTGCCACTGCGCGCCCCGTACCAGCGCCCGATCGCCTCCGCGGAGGTTTCCACCCCGATCACGTCCAAACATTCGTCGGCCATGCCGCGCAACGGTTTCCCGCCGACGATCGGCGACACCCCGACCACCCGCGCGGTGGTGGTGCGCAGCGCCCCCCGGATCCCCGGCACCGCCAGGATCGCGCCGACGCTGACCACCGGATTCGACGGCGCCAGCAACACGATGTCGGCGCCCTCGATCGCCTCCAGCACCCCCGGCGCCGGGGACGCCTGCTCGGCGCCGATGTGCGCGAAGCTGTGCGTCGGGACCTGCGCGCGGTGCCGAACCCACCACTCCTGGAAGTGGATCGCCCGCTGCTCCCCGTCCTCCGGGTCGGTGATCACCACGTGAGTCTCACTCCGATCGTCGGTGACCGGCAGCAACGTCACCCCCGGCCGCCACCGGTTGCACAACGCCTCGGTGACCGCCGACAACGGATACCCCGTCCGCAGCATCTGGGAGCGGATCAGATGCGTCGCGATGTCCCGGTCGCCGAGCCCGAACCACTCCGGCTTCGCCCCGTACGCGGCGAGTTCTTCCTTCGCGTTCCAGGTTTCACCCGCATGCCCCCACCCCCGGACGGTGTCGATACCCCCGCCGAGGGTGTACATGCAGGTGTCCAGATCCGGGCAGATCCGCAACCCGTGCATCCACACATCGTCACCGACATTGACCACCGCCGTGATCCGATGCGACGAACCCCCACCATCCGGCGCATCAACGCCGAGAAGCCGCCGCACCCCTTGCAGGAACCGGGCCCCACCGACCCCGCCAACCACTACAGTCACGTTCACTCAGACCTCGGCTGGAGTGCTCGCCGTAACGGTGGTGTGGTCCTTCTCGGCCTTGCGCGCCGCCAGCGCGACAGCGCAGAGCAGTGCGGCGAACACCCCGATCCCAGAGAGGACCGAGAAGATGACGATCGGCGGCCGGCCCGCGAGAAGGCCGCCCAGGATCGGTCCACAGACACCACCGATCCGGCCCACTCCGGCAACGAATCCGAGAACGCTGGTGCGGATGTCGACGGGGAAGTAGGTGGCCACGTAGCCGAAGACGATCGGCTGCGTTCCGCCCGTCCCCGCCCCGGCGAGGAACAGAAAGACGTAGAGAACGGGTGACGGCAGGTGTACCGCGAGGGTCATGACGGCGACCGCGCCGACTGTGAACGCGGCGAGAACTGCGCGACGTTCTCCGAACTTGTCCGCAATCCAGGAACCTCCGGACGCACCGGTGGCGGCTCCGAGGCTGAAGATCACCAGAAAGACCAATGCGGATCCGAGGGAGTAACCGCTGGCCTTCATGATCTGCGGCAACCAGGTGAGCAGTCCGTACCACTGGATCTGGCCGCAGAAGGTCAGCGCGGTGAACACTGCCAGCGCTCCCCATCCGGTCGGTCCGAGATTCTTGAAGACGACACGCAAGGTGCGGCGGTCGGCCGCGCCGTCCGAACGCAGAGCGTTCGGCGTGGGTACCCACCGCCGGAGCTTCACCGCGGCGATCGGTACCACGGTCAGCAGGGGAAAAGCGCCCCCGACGAAGAAGACGCCGCGCCAGCCCAGCACGTCGAGGAAGGCCAGGGCGGTGAGAGCGGCCAGGACGCCGCCAATGGGTATGCCGGCCAGGATCACGCCGTTGAGGAAGTTCTTCCGGTCTGCCGGTGCGACGCTCATCGTCACCGCGACCGCGGTGGGCACGACCCCGCCGAGGCCGAACCCTGCGAAGAACCGGGCGGCACCCAGCAGTTCGGCGGTGGGTGCCACGGCGCACAGCATCATGCCGACCGAGAACCAGCTGACGCAGAGCAGGAACAACCGCCGAACACCGTATCGGTCGGCGAGCACTCCGGCGGCGATGGATCCGATGCCCATCCCGAGGATCGCCGCACTGGCGATCACTCCGACCTGCGCGGTCGTCAGACCCCAATCTGCGTAGTGGAGTAGGTTCGGCGTCGCGGCACCGAAGATGGCGAGGTCGTAGCCGTCAGCGGCTATCGCGAGAAATGCCAGGGCGGCGACGCCCACATATGCAGGAAAGCTGAGCCGATTGTTCATGTGTCTCCTCGAAGAAAGTAAGGGAGCCGCTCTGAATACTGGTGGAGATGAAGAGAATCGACCATCGAGCACATTCCCACTCAGGCCGACCGAGAACACAGCGAGACACGCGATCGATGCTCGCGAGGTCACCGACAGGTCACCTCATCGAGCCGATCACCGCTTATAGGGATGAAAATCAGTGCGCCGAACCGAAAGTCAGGGCGCCACCGAGGAAGAGCCGGACCGCTGCCGCGCCGACATCCGATCGAACGGGTGACCCAGACTGCGCAGCACGGCGCCCAGCGCGGCACCGGGATGTCCCAGTGCGGCGTCCAGCAGGTCGTCGAGATCGTCGACGTCCCGCCGCAGGGACTCGATGTTCGGGTCGAGCGTCTCCACCGCCCCGGAGCCCAGGTGCGCCAGCCGCGAGCGCTCCCCGAATTCCGGATCGAGGTCGACGCCCTCGGAGGCCGTCAGAAGACTTGTCCCCTCGCGTCTTCGGTCCGCCACGAATGTGCGCTCGTGCCGCCCGGCCACCTTCAGCGCGACGTCCAGGTCCTCGCTGCGAAGGCTCGGAAGATCGGCGGGCAGTCCCGCCAGCCGGCAGCGCGGCCACCACTCGCGGGCCCGGCGCCCACCTTCGCGCAGGGCGGCGTTCATGCCCGGCGTGCCCGGCAATACGAGTGGGACGACACCCGGCGACCGCACGTGGGCCGCGTCCTGAATCCGGTCGACGACAACGAGCACCGCCTCCACCTGCGAGGCAGCCCGAACCGCAGAGACGGTGTCTCGGAACATTGCGCGAACCACCGCCTGCCGGGCCTCCGGCCGGAGCAGGAGCCGGGATTTCGCCGACGTGATGTCCCGCTGGGGAATCACGGCCACCCACGGCCCGCGGGGACCTCGACTGCGGGTTCCACCACTCTCGGGAGCTGGATGTGCGGTCACTGGCCGACCATCCCGACGGCGAGCGGCAGCACGGACCTCGCCCTGTCGTCGAACCGTTCGGCTGCGGCGGTTCGTTCGGCGTCGACGGCTTCGTATGTGGTGGTGCGCTGCCGGGCAGGTCGGCCTGCCGCCGCGGCCATGTTGGTGATGTCGGCGATGGTCTTCATCGATCCGTTGGTCGAACCGGCCATCCTGCTGATGGTTTCCTCCATCAGGGTGCCGCCGAGGTCGTTGACGCCACCGCGAAGCAGTTCCACGCATTCGTCCGGACCGAGCTTGACCCACGAGCACTGGATGTTGTCGATCTGACCGTGCAACATCAACCGCGCCAATGCGTGTACCGCGCGGTTGTCCCGTCGGGTCGGGCCCGGCCTCGCCAGACCTGCGAGGTAGATGGGTGAACTCTGGTGCACGAACGGCAGCGGAACGAACTCCGTGAAGCCGCCCGTCTCCCGCTGAATGTCCAGCAGCACGCGAAGGTGACCGACCCAGTGCCGGGGCTCGTCCACGTGCCCGTACATCATCGTCGCGGTGGTGCGGATCCCGAGCTCGTGCGCGGTCTTGACTACCCGAATCCACTCGGCCGCAGGCAGTTTGCCCTTGGTGAGCACCCACCGGATCTCGTCGTCCAGGATCTCGGCGGCGGTGCCCGGCACGGAATCGAGCCCGGCGTTGCGCGCCTCGGTCAGCCACTCGGCCACCGAGATGCCCATGCGCGACGCCCCGCTCACGATCTCCATCGGCGAGAACGCATGGAGGTGGATCTTCGGGGCCCGGCGTTTCGCCTCGGCGGCCAGGTCCAGATGAATGGTGCTGGGGAGACCGGGATCGATCCCGCCCTGCATGCAGATCTCGGTGGCGCCGACGTCCCAGGCCTGGGCGATCCGGTCCCCCACCTCGGAGACGGAGAGCCGGTACGAATCAGCGTCGCTGGCGCGCTGCGCGAACGCGCAGAATCGACAGCCGGTGTAGCAGACGTTACTGAAGTTGACGTTCCGGTTGACGACGTAGGTCACCGCGTCGCCCACCGTCGACTGCCGGACCTGGTCCGCCAAGGCGCACAAGGCATCCAGATCGGCGCCGTCGCAGTGGATGAGCGCCAGCGCCTCGTCGTCGCTGAGACCCGCGGGGTCCCGCTCGGCCGTGCGCAAGGCGGCGAGCACCTCACCGCCCAGGCGGGGATGGGCGCCGGCCGCCGCGCGTGCGTTCATCTCCTCGCCGAGTACCGTCCAGTCACCGAACGCGTTCGCGAAGTCGCTGCGGGTATCGGTACGACGCCCTTCCGCGTCGATCTCGAGGTGCAGATCGGTTCGGCCACTGGATTCTACGGGCGCGGCATCCTGCCACGGCCGGCCCTCCGGAAGCACGTCCGCGGCCAGACCGGTCTCCGGGTCGGCGAGCGCCAGCAGGTGCGGCCGGACCCGGGCGTCGATCCACGGATCTCCCGCGAGGACGTACTGCGGTTGGACGGCGAGGCGCTCCCGGAGCTCGAAACCGGCGGCAGCGCTCAGTTCACGGAGCCGGTCGATCTCCGGCCAGGGGCGTTCGGGGTTCACGTGGTCGGGGGTCAGCGGCGACACCCCACCCCAGTCGTCGATGCCCGCCGCCAACAGCCGGCGCAGCTCACCCGGCTCCGACAGATTGGGTGGGGCCTGCAGGCGCATCGAAGGTCCGAGGAGGATGCGTGCCACCGCGATCGTGGCCAGGTACTCCTCGTGGTCTGCATCGTTGGCGGACCGCATCGCGGTGTCGGGCTTGGCGCGGAAGTTCTGGACGATCACTTCCTGGATGGAGCCGTACTGCTTTGCGATCCGGCGGATCTGGAGGATGGACTCCACCCGATCGGCGTACGACTCGCCGATCCCCACCAGGATCCCGGTCGTGAAGGGGATGTTGGTGCGGGACGCGTCCTCGATGCAGGCCAGTCGGACGGCGGGATCCTTGTCCGGGGAGCCGTAGTGGCAGCCGCCGGGCTCTGCCCACAGCGAGCGGGCCGTGCTCTCGAGCATCAGTCCCATGGAACCGGCCACCGGCTTGAGGCGTTGGAGTTCCGCCCAGCTCATGACCCCCGGGTTCAGATGGGGCACCAGGCCGGTCTCCTCGAGGACCAGCACCGCCATGGCCCGCACGTAGGACAGTGTGTCGGCGTAGCCGCGCGACTCGAGCCAGTCGCGGGCGGCGTCCCACCGATCCTCGGGCCGGTCGCCCAGCGTGAAAAGCGCTTCCTTGCAGCCCATCCGGGCGCTCGCACGGGCGATCTCGAGCACCTGGTCGGGAGAGAGGAACGGCTCGTCGACCCGCCCGGGGGTCGTTGCGAAGGTGCAGTAGTGGCAGCGGTCGCGACACAGGCGGGTGAGCGGTATGAACACTTTCCGGCTGTAGGTCACCACCCCCGGGCGGCCTGCGTCGAACAGGCCCGCCGACCGGACGCCCGCGGCGACCTCGCACAGTCGGTCGAGGTCGGCGCCGCGCGCACCGAGGAGGGCCTCGGCTTCACCGGCGTCGATGGTCTTGCCGGCGCTCGCCCGCGCGAGTGCGCGCCTCAGACCTGTCACCTGCTCGCTCCTGTCCCCAAGCCCATCGACCGGGCGATGAAGTCGAGCTGCACCGAGGGCGGCCCCGCCACGACACGGGCGATGATCCCGTCGGAGTGGTGCATCGGCAGGGCATGGTCGCGCACGTAGCCGTAGGCGCCCTGGATCTGCATCGCCAGCGCGGAGGCCTCTGCGTAGAGCTGACCGGAGAGGAACTTCGCCATGGTGCTCTCCACCTCGCACGGCAGACCCGCGTCGAAGAGGTCGGCCGAACGGCGCACGGCGCATCGGGCCGCGTCGAGCCTGACGAACATCTCGGCGAGGGGCAAGGTCACGCCCTGGTAGGTCGACAGTGCCTTACCGAACTGCTCGCGCTCGTTGGCGTAGTGGACCGTCAGGTCGAGCACCGCGGCCACACTGCCCAGGAAGCCGGAGCTGATCATGATGCGTTCGAGCACCAGGCGTTCCTTGAGGATCTGCCATCCTTCACCGGGCTCACCCAGCACCGCCGTCGCCGGGAGCGCGACGTCGCGCAGGAAGACCTCGTAGATGCCGCTGATGTTCCGTCCCAGCGCCGGCATCCGGCGGACCTCGACACCCGGATGGTCGACCGGGACGAGGAATACGCCGAGCTGGTCGCGCTTACGGCCACCGCCGCCCACCCGGGCGACGAGTTCCATCACCGCGCCGGGCAGGCCCGCGCCTTCGCAGTAGGTCTTCTGACCGTTGAGGACCCAACCGTCCCCGACCTTCTCGGCGCGAGTGGCAACGCTCGCCGCGTCGGAGCCCACGTCGGGTTCGCTGACCGCGATCGACAGGCGCGCGTCGCCGGCCAGCACCGGCGCGCCGTACGTCTCCTGCTGCTCGGGCGTGCCCCAGCGGTGGATGTCGCGCAGCCCGCTGAGGTTCAGGTTGAACAGGGCCACGAGGTCGGAGCTCGCCTTGCCGATCTCCTCACAGAGCGTGATCAGCAGGCCGGCCGTACCGTCGACGTCCTCGTCTCCGGCCACCACGTCGTACCACCCCAGGCGGGCGATCTCGCGGAACAGGTGCTCGGGGTACGTCCCCGCCTCGTCCCAGATTCGCACGTCGAGCGCGGGAGCGTGCCGGGCCAGGAACGCCCGGGCCATGGTGCGCAGGTGCGCCTGCTCGTCGGTCTGGATGTGGATGCTGGTGGTCATGATTGCCTTTCGAGGGTGTTCGGTAGAGAGGTCCGCTTCCAGGCGGAGAGCCCTGTTTTGAGATCGCGCAACAGCTCGGGCGGAAGAATCGCGAGTCGGGCGGCCGTCTCGCGCGCCGTCACGTCGAGCGAATCCTCGGGAACGACGTCCACCAGACCGAGCCTGGCGAGGTCGTCGGCGACGAAGCGCTCGTTCAGGGCCAGGAGCCGCAGTGCCCGCGCCGGGCCGACGGCGGCCTCGAGTCGGCGCACCGTGCTGTCGGGCGGCGGGAACCCGAGTGGGAGCTCGGGGAATCGGAACGTAGCGGCAGGTGAGGCCAGGGTGATGTCCGCGGCCGCGGCTATGGCCCAGCCGGCGCCGACCGCGGCGCCCTGGACTGCGACCACTGCGGCCGGGTAGTCGCCGATCAGGTCGAGGCTTTCCTCGATCAGCCGGCGCCGGAGACCCGGGCGGCCCGGTCGCGGTGCCGTCGTCCGAACGCACGTCGGCTCCTGCACAGAACGCGGGTCCCTCCGCCCGCACGAGAAGGACATCGACGGCCGCGCGTTTTCCCTCGGCAAGTGCGGAGACGAACGCCTCGAGCAGGGGGACGTCGAGGGCGTTGCGTGCCTCGGGACGATTGAGTGTCAGGACGACCAGACCGTCGTGGTGCTCGGCCGGGCACAAGTCCAGGGCTACTTCCCTATTCGCGCTCATCGGAGCTCCGGCAGGACCTGGGAGGTGAGCAGCTCGACTGCCTCACGGGGATCGGGGCCGACCGGGGCACCGATGTAGGCCTCCGTGAATCCGGCGTCCTCCGCGTACTCGAGCAGCTCGGCCAGCGCCTCGATGCAGTCGCCCGGTGTGCCGGACACGACGAGCTGGTCCGCGACTTCCTGCGGGAGAAGGTCGGCAGCGGCGTCCACGCCGTCACCGGCTTTGAGCGCCGCTCGGGTGGCGGCGTAGTCGGACGGCTCGAAGCCCACCCGGTGCAGGTTCTCCGGAGGCTGCTGACTCACGATGAGTGTGGCCTGTCGCCGCGCCGCCGCGCAGGCGCTGTCCCGGTCCGCGGAGACGGACAGATTGACACCGTAGATCCGGGTGAACTCTCCCCGCTGGCTGCGCTGTCGTCCCCGGTCGAGCGAATCGAGGTTGCTCACCGCGTCGAACTGGCCGCTGCGGAAGGCCGCGAGGCTGTGCGCCGGGAAGTTGCTGGCGCAGATGACGCCGTCGGCAAGCTCGCCGGCCATCTCCAGTACTTTCGGTCCGGCGCCGGCGACCACGACGCGCACGTCGGGCTTGCTCGTCCAGGAGAACGACGCCCGAGCATCCTCACGCAATCCGAGGCCTGCGCAGATCTGGGGGTAGTCACCCATTCGGATCGCGTCGCCCTGCCAGAGAAGTCGGCACATCGCAATGAACTCGGCCACCCGCTCGATCGGATTCTGCAGCGACATGAGCGCACTCACCAACCCACCCCCGGTGCCGATTCCCATGCTGACCCGGCGTCCTTCGGGCATGAATTCCGCGAGGGTGGCCATGCTGGACGCCATCTCGAGCGGGTTGCGTCCGAAGGGGAACGTCACCGCCGTGCCGACGCCCGCGCCGGTGCGCGCAGCGATGGCGCCGAGGAGAACCGCAACGCCTCGGGACTGGAGTTGGTCACTGAGCCAGACGGTCTCGAAACTCCGAGCAGCGATCTCTGCCACTTCCACCATCTGTGGCCCGTCAGCCCAGCCGTGAAGCTGGATTCCTTTGATCATGGAACTTCTCTTCATGATATTGAACTCGAATCACTATATGGAACAGATTAGGGGCAGGATGCGGCGACGGTCAAGAGTCGGGCCCAACCTCTTCGGGCGCCGCTCAGGGCCGGGCGTACGCCGGAGTGACCAGGAACGTGCTTCGAATCTCCGAGATCAGCGGCCCGTCGCTCTCCGTGCGCGCCTTCACCGCGAGCCACCGAGGATCGGTCTGGAACCGTGCCCAGTGCGCGTCCGCGGCCTCGGCGTCGGGGAAGGCCACCAGGTACACGATCCGGCCGCGGTTGCCCGCCTCGTGCCAGAAGCCGTCGACCTGCAGCCCGAATTCCGCGAACAGGGCCAGGGTCTCGTCGGCGAACCTGCGATGAAGGTCGTCGGCGCGGCCCGGTAGAGCGATGTACTCACGCAGCTCGTGGATCATGAACAACCCCGTTCACAGCGAGACCCGAGTGCGTCTTGTAGCGCTTGTTGACGTTGATGAGAACGGCGGTCAGCGGTTCGAGCTGCCGCGCCACCCGCAGTACCCCGCCGTCGATGCCGGGCCGGCCCGTGATCGCGACTGCGAGCCGGGCCACCTCGTCCTTGGCGGTCCGGTCGTCGCCGCACACGAGCACATCCTCTTGGACGAGGCCTTCGTGCTCCCAGAGTGTGACCGCCGACAGGTGGTGGAACGCAGCCACGACGGTGGCGTCGGGCACCAGGTCCCGCAACTGCTCGGCAGCGCTGCCCTCCTCGACGTCCAGACCGTACGCCCCGGCCTTGTCGAAGCCGAGCGGGTTCACACAGCTGACCAGGAGCTTGCCCGCGAAAACGGGAGCCAACCCGGAGACCAGCTCACGATGGCCCTTGTACGGGACGGCCAACAGGACGATGGGACAGTCGGCGGCGGCCGACGCGTTGTCGGCAGCGCTGACCCGGGCGCCGTCACCGGCGCGTCTGCGCACCTCGGCGGCCGCTTCCTCGGCGCGTTCGATCGAACGCGATCCGATCACGACGTGTCTGCCGGCCGCTGCGAACCGGTACGCCAGCCCCTTTCCCTGGGGCCCGGTGCCGCCGACGACGGCGATCTTGTTGCTGGTCATCTATGTCTCCTACGAACAGTGGACGGGGATACCTCGGGCGCGTGGCACCCGGAGGTGGGCAGCCGACCATCGAGGGTCGACTCGGAGCGGCAGGCCCCGGGTGGGGTCGCCGCAGGAAAGAAAAAGTGCGGGTCGGTCAGCCGCGTCCGGCGTCGAGGTCCGGCGCCCCGGCGGGAGTCGGGTAGTCCGCGGGGATGTGTCCACCGATGCGCGAGCTGATCTCCCGTGACGCCGTGACGAGGTAGTCGGCGATGCCGGCCACGCCCTCGACCGTCAGGTCGTCACCCATGCCGAGCAGGGCAATGAACAGGCATGGCACGCCGTCCCGGTCGAATACCGGGACCCCCAGGACATTGAGTTCGGGGCGATACTCGCCGTAGACCGCGCCGTAGCCCTGCGCCCGGAGCTGCTCCAGTTCGGAGTCGGGGAACGAGACGGGCCCCGGGCGCCCCCGGCCCGGCCATGCTGCCGCCAATCGGCTGATCAACGGGGTAGTGCGGTCGAAGCGCGAACCGACCTCGATGGTGACCTTGACGGCTTTGCGGCTCTCGATCTTCGCGATCGCCGTGAAGTGACCGTCCGGCATCGGCTGGATGGCCAGGCAGGCCAGCTCGGTCCGCTCGGCCAACCATTCCATGTACGTCCGCGACGCGGCGACGGCCGACGTTCGCGCGATCGCCGCGACCCCGAATTCCACGAGCAGCGGACCGAGGTTGTACCGGCGCGTCTCCTGGTCGTACACGACGAGACCCTCGACCACCATGGTCCGGAGCAGGACCGACGCCGTGCTCTTCGCCAGGGCGCAGCGCTTGGCCAGCTCGGTGAGCGTGGCACCGGCAGACTGCTGGACCAGCGTCTCGAGCACGCGGGTGGCGCGTGAGACAGCGGGGACCAACTGTTCGCCGGTTTGCTCGCCCCGCTCGTCGGTCGTGCCGCTTCCCGGGACTTCTGCCTTGGTCAAGGGTTCCTACCTTCGTCGTGCGAATGCTGTCAGCCGACCGTAGCGGCCTGCCCCAGCAGTTCGGCGAAATGGAACAGTGTGCCGTCGGGATCGCGGGCGAAGAGCAGCCGCCAGCCGTTGACTCCGTCCGGACCCATGATGGTCTGCGGCGAGTGCAGGAACTCGACACCGTCGTCCGCCAGCCGTGCGTATTCGGCGTCGATGTCGTCGGTGAGGATCGAGAATCGGCACAGGCCGGGGTGTACGAGGTCGCTCTGCGCCCGCCCCTCGGAGCGTGCGTCCCGCCACTGGATGAGGTCGAGCATGGCCTCGTCCGGGGAGTTGTTCAGGCGCATGTGCGCGAAGCGGAGCTTGCTGGCCCCTTCGACCATGAATGCCCGCGCGAGGTTGCTGTCGTCGACCTCTTTGTCCTGCGCTACCTGGAAGCCGATTCGCCGGTAGAAGTCGATCGACTTGTCCATGTCGGTCACGTTGATGCCGACGTGCCAGAATTTTCGCATTGCTTCGTCCTTCGTGTTCGTCTAGCTGGGTCGATGGATGGCGCTCCGCGGGTTCGCGGGATTCGCCGAGTGCTCAAGCCGGGGGCCGCACCAACTCGCGACGCCGGACCTTTCCGGTCTCCGTGCGCGGCAACGTTGCGACTGCCTCTATCTCACGGGGCCGGGCGTGCGGACCCACCGCCGC
Source organism: Rhodococcus koreensis (assembly GCF_017068375.1). Classification (NCBI taxonomy): domain Bacteria; kingdom Bacillati; phylum Actinomycetota; class Actinomycetes; order Mycobacteriales; family Nocardiaceae; genus Rhodococcus; species Rhodococcus koreensis. The sequence goes on along the minus strand of NZ_CP070609.1, from coordinate 5,611,359 downwards.
CGTGACGAGTTCGCGGAGCTGTGCCGCGATCTCCTCCGTGAGCTCTCCGGCAGCGAGGTGCACGAACGCCTTGACCTGTTGGCCCATCTCCCGGTCGGGCAGCCCCACCGCTGCCGCGTCCAGGACCTGCGGATGACGCTTCAGGGCCTCTTCGATCTCGGCGGGGCCGATGCGGTAGCCGCGGCTCTTGATCACGTCGTCGGCGCGGCCCAGGTACTCCAGCCGGCGCCCGTGTGCGAGCCGCGCCAGATCGCCCGTCCGGTGCCAATCCCCCGGAGGGGGTACCGCCCGAGCCGAAGACGAGTCCCAATAGCCGAGGAGTGCAACCGGATCCGGCAGTTCGAGCGCGATCTCACCGACCTCACCGGGTGCGACGCGGACGCCGTCCTCGTCCAGAATTGCGATGCGGTGCCCGGGGTACGGGGCGCCCATGGTTGCGTCGTCGACCGATCCGAGAGCCGCGGAGTCGCCGATGAGGGCGTTGGCCTCGGTCTGGCCGTAGGCCTTGTTGACGCAGTCACTGAGGTGGCTGCGGGCCCAGCCGAGTTCCGCAGCACCGGCGGGCTCTCCCCCGGTCACGACCGCGCGGAGGCGTTGCCGTGCCGATTCCCCGTGCTCGGCGAACATCCGCAGCACCGACGCGGGCAGGAAGGCGGTGGTCACGCCGAAGCGGGCCATCATGTCCAGGGTGGCGGCGGCGTCGAAACGCTGTGGCCGATGAGCCACGACGGGGACGCCGAACGACCACGGGACCAGGAGCCCGAGCATCAGGCCGCCGATCCAACCCCAGTCCGCGGTGCCGAAATACACGTCCCCGGGCCTGAACAGCTCGAAGGCGTAATCGACGCCCGCGTGCCCGAGCAGGGCGCGGTGTCCGTGAACGATGCCTTTCGGTGGACCGCTGGTGCCCGATGTGTACATCAGCAGGGCCGGGTCCGAGGGCCGGCCGGGCACCGGGGCCAACGGGTCGACCCGGCGGGCGAGGTCCCCGAGCTTCGGACCACGCGCGCCGTCCACCGTGAGCACGTCGACGTCGCGCAGCGAGCACCCCGTCGACTCGAGCCGGTCGACGCCCGGACCGTCCGTGACCAGCACGGTCGCACCCGAGTCGGCGAGCCGGTGCCCCACCGAGTTGCCGGTGAGCAGTCGCGGGACCGGCACGAGCACGGCCCCGGCGACGAGCACCCCGAACACGACCTCGGCGGCCTCGACCGACGGGTCGAGGTACAGGACGACACGGTCACCGGGCTCGACCCCGCGGGCGCGGAGGACACCCGCGATGCGCACGGCGACGCGCTGCACCTGACCGAATGTCACCTTCTCGGGCGCGTGGGTCCCCTCGCGCAGCACGGCAACGGCGTCGGGATCGCGGGAGAAGAGGGCGTCCTCGGTGATCGTGTAGTCCGCCGCGGGCTCCCAGTCCTGAACGTGGCGGGCGTCGATCAGCCGTCCCACGATCTGTGGCCGGGACGGCCCGGAGGTCAATCCAGGCGTGCCCATATGCTCTTCTCCTTGGTGAAGCTCTCGATGGCGGCCTGGCCGAGGTCGCTGCCGTAGCCGCTCTGTCCGAAGCCGCGGTACGGCGACGCGGGGTTGAGCACTCCCCAGGTGTTGATCCACACGTTGCCGGCGTCGAGGGTCTGCGCGAACCTCAGTGCGCGGCCGACGTCGCGGGTGAACACGCCCGCGGCCAGCCCGTAAATGGTGTCGTTGGCGAGGGTGATCGCCTCGTCCTCGCCCTCGAACGGCAGGACCGACAGCACGGGTCCGAAGATCTCCTCCCGGGCGATGCGCATGTCCGCGGTGACTCCGGCGAACAGCGTCGGACGGTAGTAGAAGCCCTGCTCCGCGGCTCCGTTCGGTGACTGGCCGCCGCCGCTGATCAGCTTGGCGCCCTCCTCGGTCCCGGCCACGACGTACGAGTGGACCGATTCCCGTTGCGCGGCACTGACCAACGGGCCGATCTCCGTTTCGGGGTCGAGGGGATCGCCCACCCGGGCGGCCTCGACCCGCTTCTGGACGAGTTCGACCACCTCGTCGTAGATGGGCCGCTCGACGAGCAGCCGGCTCGCAGCCGTGCACGTCTCGCCCTGGTTGCCGTACATCGCCTGGAAGACCACGGCGGCGACCGCCTTCGGGGACGAGTCGCCGAACGCCACGAGCGCCGACTTGCCGCCGAGCTCGAGCGAGGTCGTGATGACGCGGTCGGCCGCCATCCGGCCGATCTGCTGGCCGACCTCGGTCGAGCCGGTGAACGTCACCTTGCCGACCAGCGGGTGCTGCACCAACGCGTTACCCGCCACCGAGCCCCGACCGGGCAGGACGTTGACCAGCCCCGGCGGCAACCCGGCCTGGAGGGCCAGCTCGCCGAGCGCCACGGGGACGAGCGGGGCGAGCTGCGCAGGCTTCAGCACGATGGCGTTGCCCATCGCGAGAGCCGGCGCGATCTTCCAGACCGCCTGCACTGCAGGGAAATTCCACGGTGTGATGGCACCCACCACGCCGATCGGCTCACGCAAGGTGTAGTTGAGGAACCGGCCGGGAGCCGGCGTCGTGCGACCCTCGATCTTCGTCACGAGGCCCGCGAAGTACTCGAGGGTCTCGATCATGATCGGAAGGTCGACGCCCAACGACTCTCGGATGGGCTTGCCCATGTCCCGGCTCTGCAGCTGGGCGAGCTCGATCTTGTGTTCCTCGATCAGCGCGGCGTAGCGGAACATGAGCCGGGTCCGCTGGGCGGGACGCATGCGCTGCCACGCCTTGGCCGCGACCTTCGCGGACTCGACGGCGCGCGCGACGTCCTGAACCGTCGCCTCGGCCACCGTGGCCAGGTGCGACCCGTCGGCCGGGTTGATCGAGTCGAAGGTCGCCCCTGTCGACGACGGGCTCAGTTGGTCGCCGATGACGAGGGGAACTGTCGAGGTGAGTGCCTGCACAATTCTCGTCCTTTCTTCCGCCGGGCCGTCAGGCCAGGTTGTGTGCGGTGGGGAGGACGGCGTCAGCGAGTTCCGCGAGCTCCTCCATGGTTGCTTCGAGGGTGTCGTGTTCGAACGACGTGTCGCAGATGAAGTGGGTGACACCGAGGTCGCCGTACGCTTCGATCGTCTCGGCGTTGTACGGCGCCGTCCGCAAAGGCCTTGCGGTGAGCGTGATTTCACTCATGTCGCGGCCCGCCTCCTCCACGTACTGCTGCAGGGTGGCCAGGTATCCGGCGTACTCGTCGGGCGCGATCGCAAGGGGGTGCCAGCCGTCGCCGATCGCGGCGATGCGGCGCAGCGAGGCGGTGCTGTATCCCGCGAACCAGACGGGGATCGTGCCACGCACCGGCTTCGGATACATCTTGAAGTCGTGGAGCTGGTAGAAATCGCCGTCGAAGTCGACCTCGTCTTCCTTCCACATGTGCCGCATCGCGTTGACCATCTCGGTGGTCCGCTTTCCGCGGTCCTTGAAGGGCGCTCCCAGCAGCTCGAACTGCTCCTTCATCCAGCCCACGCCGATGGCGACCGAAAGCCGCCCGCGCGACATCACGTCGATGCTCACCAGCGTCTTCGCGGTCTGGACGAGGGGACGCCACGGCAGGATCAGACACGACGTGCCGAGCTCGATCCGCTCGGTAGCCGCCGCCGCCCACGTCAACGACGTGAGGCAGTCGAGGTACGGCGTGGCGGGGTCCCACAGGAACTTGCCGTCCTCGGTGTACGGGTACGGCGTCTCGACTCGGGTCGGCAGCGCGACATGATCAGTCATCCAGAGGGAGTCGAAGCCGATCTTCTCCGCGTACCGCGAGACCTCCGTGATCGCCTCGGGCCCTGCCCACGGTCCCGCTCCCGGGATCCTGATTCCGACCTTCATTGATGCTTCCTTTCGCCGTGTTCGGTGGTCATCGGACGACGCTGTCGGCCCGGAGGGCCGCGATCCGGTCGTCCTGGTAGCCGAGATCCCGGAGAATCTCGGTGGTGTGTTCGCCCAGCGAAGTCGGTGGGCGATACACGTGACCCGGGGTGCCCGAGAGCTTGACCGGGAGGCCCGGGACCCGCAGCGGTCCGAGTTGGTCGTGGTCGATGTCGACAACGAGGTCCAGGGCCTGGATCTGGGGATGGGTGACGGCCTCGTCGTATGCGAGGACCGGGGCGCAGATGATGTCGTGAGCCGAGAGCAAGTCGACCACGTCGTCACGATCGCGGGCAGCGAACCAGGGCGCGAAGGCGGAGTCGAGGGCCTCGCGGTGCTCCAACCGGGACGCGGCGTCCGCGAAGCGCGGATCGTCGACGAGAGCCTCCACACCCATCGCCCGGGTCAGCTTGACGAAGTGGCGGTCGTTGAACGCGACCAGGTGGACCGCGCCGCCGTCACGGGTCGTATAGGCGTTGTACGGCGCGTAGAAATTGCTGCCGTTGCCTACCTTGCCCTGAATGTAATCGGCGAGGAGGTACTGCCCCAGCCACGGAGTCTGCAGATGGAACAACGCCCCGACCAGGGACACCGAGCCCGTTTGCCCCTCCCCCGTGCGCTGTTTCGCGAAGAGTGCGACGAGGGCGGCGATCGCGACCAGGTAGCCCGCGGCGCTGTCGGCGACGGGCGGCCCGGCCTTGAGCGGCTTCCCGGAGCGTTCCCCGGTGGCCTCCATGAGGCCGGTGAGCGCCTGAGCGACCGGGTCCATGGCAGGACGGCCCGCGAGGGGTCCGCTGTCGCCGTACCCGCTGACGTTGAGGCAGATCAGGTGAGGGTGCCGTTCGCGAAGCTCGGCGGCGGTCAGCCCGAATCGCTCACGAACCCCGGGCAGCATGTTCTCGATGAGCACGTCCGCCGTCGAGCAGAGCTCGTGGAACAGCTCGAGACCTGCCGCTGTACGAAGGTCGAGCGCGACAGCGCGCTTGTTTCGGTTGACGCCCGAGTAGACGCCACTCATGCCGTCGCGTCCCGGTCCGAACGTCCGCGACTCGTCACCACCGATCGGCTCGACCTTGATGACGTCGGCACCGAAGTCGGCGAGCAGCGATGCGCCCAACGGGCCGGCCACCATCGTCGCGGCGTCGATCACCTTGATGCCCGACAACGCTCCGCTATTTCCGGTGAACCCCATCACAAGCTCCGTTCATAATCCTGAACTAACATCATTATTTGGAACTCCACGGACGTTACGAGCACCGCCACCCGCTGTCAAGAGGGGATTTGCCGCCGATCGGCGGGCAGAGTGCGCGACTCGGCCCCAGGATGGCACCGCTGCCGGACCTCGCTGCGAAGACTTGCGAAGCGCGAGATACACGTTTGCCGACCACAGATTTTCATCCGTTCGACTAGAACGGACGTGCCTGCGTTCAGCCGCCGGTCTGCTCCACGACCCAGGCCGCGACCTGTGCTCGCGAGGTGAAGCCCAGTTTCGCCAAGATGTGCTCCACATGCCCCTGAGCGGTGCGCGGCGAGATCACCAGGCGGTCGGCGATGGCCTGATTGGTCAGCCCTTCGGCGATGAGGTCGGCGACTTGACGCTCCCTCTTGGTCAGACGCGTCGACGGGCCGGTGCCGTGCGCGGACGTGCCGGCCGGCTGTTCATGCAGGGCGTAGGCGATGGCCGCATCGAAGCCGAGCTGCTCACCTCTGCGGTGGGCAGCGTCGAACACCTTGCCTCCGAGTGCCTTCCGGCTCTTTTGTTTGCATTCTTCATGGTAGACAAGCAAATCGGAATAGATCACCGCAGCGCTTCCCACCGATCGCGCCAACCCTTCCGCTGCTCCGAGCAGCACCGCGGCCCTCGGTTCGTCGCGGAGCCCGCAGGCGATCCAGGCGAGTGCCTCGAGCCCCGACGCGGCGACGCGTGGGCCGTGCACCTGCCGGGTCAGCTCCAGCGACTGCTCGAGCACCCGGACCGCGCGATCGTCGTCGCCCTGTCGCCACACGGCAATCCCCAAGGCCCACAGCGAATGCGACCGATACATCTTCTCGCCGTGGTGTTCCGTGATCGCGAGAACACGCTCGAGGTATTCGATCGCCGGGTCCGTCAAGTCGCGGAGCCCGTACGCCAGCCCCAACGGGTACAGGACGGCGACTTCGAGCGTGCGATCGCCGCGTTCGGCGAACTCCGCGAGCGCCGTTTCCAGGTGCGAGGACGCAGATTCCAGTTCACCGCTGTAGAGGGCCAGCATGCCCTCGGCATAGGCAACGAGAGAGCGCATCATGGGATCGCTCGTGTGCGCGGAGAGAGTCCGAGCCTCCGCCACGAGTGCCGCCCCCGCCTGCAGGTCACCCTGCACATTGGCCATCATGCCGGCACGCTGGAGTGCCTTGACCCACTCGACTGTCGGCGGACCACTCTGCCGGGCGAGCAACTGCGCGAACCAGCGCCGCCCCTCGCCGTACAGACCCTGGGAGCCCCAGAACAGGAACAGTGCGGATGCGGTGCGCAGTGCTGCGGCGGGATCGTCGTCGGCACCGAATTCGAGGGCCTCCCGCAGGTTCGGTTGCTCGCGCTTCAACCTGCGGATCCAGTCCAACTGGTGGGCGCTGATCCACTCGGACTCCGCCTCGAGCGCCAGCGTCTCGTACCAATCACGGTGACGACGACGCAAAGTCACGGTCTCGCCGGTCTGCTCGAGCTTCTCGCAACCGTACTCGCGGAGGGTCTCGAGCATCCGGAACCGCACCACCGACCCGTGCCCCTCCCGGATCAGGATCGACTTCTCCACCAGGGAGGTCAGCGTGTCGAGCAATTCGTCCGGGCCCAGTCCGTCGCCGCACACCTGCTCGGCGGCATCGAGTTCGAAGCTCCCCGCGAAGACCGACAGCCGTCCCCACACCAATTGCTCACCGGCGGTGCATAATTCGAAACTCCAGTCCATGGACAACCGCAGGGTCTGCTGCCGCGTCGGCGCACCCCTGCTGCCGCGCGACAGCAGGGAATAGCGGTCGGTCAGACGGTGCAGGATCTGCTCGGGCGACATCGCCCGCAACCGAGCCGCGGCCAATTCGATCGGCAACGGCAACCCGTCGAGGCGATTACAGATCCCCGCCACCGCCGCCGCGTTGTCCTCCGTCAGCTCGAACCCGGGAACCGCGGCCGCGGCACGTTCGACGAACAACGACACCGCCTCGTATCTGCGCACACTCCGCAGGGACGGTTTCCGGTCAAGCTCCGGCACGGCCAGCGGCGGCACCCGCAACACCGCTTCCCCACCGATGACCAGGGGTTCGCGGCTGGTGGCCAGGATCCGCAGCGCCGGGCACACCCGCAACAGTGTCTCGGCCAGCTCCGCCACAGCGTCCACCAGGTGCTCACAGTTGTCGAGGACCAGCAGCAGTTCCCTGGAAGCGAGGAACTCGATCAACACCTCGCGTAGCGGCCGCGCCGAATGATCCCGCACACCCACCGCCGCGGCCACCGCGTCGACCAGCGAAGACTCCTCACGCACCTCGCCCAACTCGACCAGCCGCACGCCATCGCCGTAGTCCCGTTGCACCGCCGCGGCGACCCGCATCGCCAGCCGCGTCTTGCCGACCCCTCCGATCCCGGTCAACGTCACCAACCGCGACCCCGCGAGCAGATTCCTGGCCTCGGTGAGCTCGTTCCGGCGGCCGACGAAACTGGTGAGTTCCAGGGGGAGGTTCCGCCCGCCACTCCTCGCGGACGTACCGGTAGTGCCCGTGGATCGAAACCGGCCGGACACCGGCTGTCCGTCGTTCCCGTGCGCGTCGGATTCCATGCGGAGGGCCATGTCGTCGACCGGAAGACCGTGATCGACTTGGATCCGGCGCAGTTCCTCTCCGAAATCTGCCGCCGTCGCCGGACGTTCGCCGGGAGTACGGGACATCGCGCGCGCGATCGCGTCGGCCACGTCGTCGGGGATCCCGTGCTCCCGCAGGTCGGGCACGGGTTGCGTGGTGATCCTCAGGAACTGCGCGACCACCTGTTCCCCACTGCCGCGTTCGAACGCGGCATGACCGGTGAGAGCGCTGAACAGCGTGGCCCCGAGACCGTAGACGTCCGCGGCCGGGCTCGGCGGATCGCCCTCGAGGACCTCCGGTGCCGTATAGGCCGGCGACCCGGTGACGACACCGGTCGCGGTCTCGAAACCGCCGGAGATGTGCGCGATGCCAAAATCGGTCAGCGCCGGCTCGCCGTAATCGGTGAGCAGAATATTGGCGGGTTTCACGTCCCGGTGCAGGATCCCGAGCCGATGCGCGGTCTCGACCGCACCCGCCATCTTCACCCCCAGCCGCAATACTCTGTCCAGTTCGAGAGGGCCGTCCCGACGAACCCGGACCTCCAGCGAGTCCTGCGGGTGATACGGCATCACAATGTAGGGAAGGCCGCTGTCGGTGGCGCCGACCTGCAATACGCCGACGATGTTCGGGTGCCCGGTCAGCCGGCCCATCGCCCTCTGCTCCCGGAAGAACCGGGCCCGGTTCTCCTCGTCGAGATCGACGGTGAGCACCTTCACCGCGACCGTGCGATCCAGGTCCGCCTGAATGCAGCGGTACACCACCCCGAAGCCGCCGCGCCCGATCTCCCGGGCGTCGTCGAAACCCGCCGCACTCAGCTCCGAAGCCACGACGGGGACGACGTGCCGCTGCGTGTCGAGCGGATCGGCTTCACCCATCGGACGGTCTACTCACCCCGTCGGCTCATGGTCCCGAACACCGGTCCCGACGGCACGACCAGTGCAAGAACAATCGTGGGCTCCTCAGCCCTCGGTAGCGTGCATTCCAGGATATAGCCGCAGACCCTGCGCGCGGGAGCATCTGAACGTCGCCGACTCGAGTTCCGGACACCCCGGTCTTGCGCAGATCACAGTCCGCCGACGCACCCCGCGACGACGGTCGCACACGCCTCGGGTCGGCCACCTGATTTCACGAGCACGCTGAGTCCGATCACCGACGCGAGCAATTGACGCGCCGCAATGTCGGCAGGCCGGTCCGCTCCGAACTCCCCGGACTGCTGCCCCTGCTCGATCGCGTCCCTGAAGATGCCTTCGATCCGGGCGAACAGCTCGTCCGCGATGCGGTTCACCTCGTCGTCGACGGTGCCGAGCTCGGCCGCGGCATTGACCATGACGCACCCACGCCGGTGCTCGCCGACCCCGGCGAGTACCGCCATCGCCGTCTCGAGGCGGGGCCCGACCGGGCCGGGCGCGGCGAACAGATCGGCGAGGTATTCGAGCCGCATCGCGGTGTAACGCCGAAGCGCTCGCAGGAACAAGTCGTGCTTGCTCCCGAATGTGTTGTACAGGCTGCCCTTGCCGATCCCCATCTGACCGGCGAGTTCCTGGGGCGTCGTCGCGGCGTACCCCTGAAGCCAGAACAGGTCCATCGCCTTGTCGATCGCCGCATCCGTCTCGAACAGCCTCGGTCTAGCCACCGAAGTAGGTTACTCGCGATCGCTATTTGACCTCAAGGTCAAATAGCAATACGGTGACCCTCGCCCATATTAGACCTCTAGGTCAATAACGGAGTACGCCGTTTCGAGAAGGAAGGCATTTTCCTTGTCCAATCACCGCCCGAGCACTGCCCGTGAGTCACGCGTCCGCGCCCACCGACCGTTGAACCTGTTCGCGATCCCTCTGGGTCTCGCCGGACTGGCCCAGACCTGGTCGGTCGCCACGACCGCGCTCGGCACTCCGTTCGCGCTGACCCAGGCGTTCTGGCTGCTCGCAGCGCTCGCCTGGATCTGGACCGCCACCGCACACACGCATCGCGCCAGGCGCGCGGACCACGGGATTTCGCAACAGCTCACACACTTCGTCCACGGCCCACTCGCGGCGCTACTTCCAATCTCGGCGATGCTGCTCGGAGCAAACCTGCACCGCACATTTCCGATCGCCGGCACGGCTCTGACCCTGCTCGCCATCACGGCCGGGGCGGTATTCGGCGCATGGATGTTGAGCTTCTGGATGAGCGGAGAGATGGCGCTCGAATCCGTGCACGGCGGCTACTACCTCCCCCTCAGCGCAGCCGGCCTCGTCGGTGCGCTTGCCGCAGCCCAAATCGGTCTCGACTGGCTCGCCGTCGGAAGCTTCGCGGTCGGCCTGTTCTTCTGGGTGATCATTTCCGTGTTCTTGTTCCTCAGACTCGCGCTGCGCCCCACCATGCCCGCGCCCCTGACCCCGACACTCGCGATCATGATCGCTCCGCCGGCAGTCGGCTCGGCAGCATGGCTGACCATCTCGAACGGGCGACCCGACGCCCTGTTCGTGGCGCTCACCGCCGTCACGGCGTTCATGGTCATGGTCCAGGCGCCCTTGCTGACGCGCTACCGCGCCCTGACGTTCTCGCACGGCTTCTGGTCGTTCACCTTTCCGGTGGCGAGTGTCGTCGCCCTCACCATCACGTGGCTTCACCTCGTACAGCCACGTGCCTGGCAGCCCCTCACGGCCGGACTGCTCGGCGCCGCGACTCTCCTCGTGGTGACGATCGCGACGAAATCGATCCTGTTGACCTACAAGAGCGCTCAGAAGATTCGATGAGGGGTGCTTGACAGATTCCGGCGCGGATCATATGTTCGGCGTGTTCCAAATATCGTATCGGCTTCAGCATAATGAACACAGCGGCTGACCGAACTCGCCGAGTAAGGAACGGGAATGATTCTGCTGGGGTATCGCGATCACAACGTCCACGAACTGGTGTGCCACGAGATCGCCGCGCGAGCGGGCTACTACGACCGTCTGGGCATCGACGTGAAAGCGGTGTCCGGCCCAGACCATCCGGAGGCCGCCCTGTCTGCTGGGCTCGGCGGATCTCTGGTCGAAACCCTTCGGGGGCAACGTCGTTGGAAAGTTGCGCTCGTCCACACCCTCCACCCGCTGTTCTGGATCTGGACGCGAAAGGGTGACACACGATCAGCCGGGCCGACCGTCGTGGCCGGCCACCCGGAGGGATCGATCGTGTGCGCATTCACCCAGCGGATGCTGAGTTATCGCTGGGCAGGCCACGGCACCCCGTCGATGCTGCGCTTCCCCGCAGGAAGCGCAGGCGATCGGCAGCGACTGGAGGCACTGAGATCCGGAGAAGCCGACGCCGCGGTTCTGGGCTCCGCATTCGCTCCCGGCACCCTGTCACGGCTCGGGCTCGCCGAATCGTTGTTCTTCGGCGTCGCCCTGAGGTTCCCCACCGCAGGTGTCGCAGTCGACGTGGACAAGATCGGAATCGACCATCCGTCGGTACGAAAGGTCGTCGCCGCACAGACGGCGGCGATCGCCAAGGTCAGGAGCAGAGATCCTGTGGCGCTCGACGCCGTGGCGTCGCTGCTCCACGACGACAGCGGGACAGATGCGCAGCGCTTGCTGGCGGACTACCTGTCCCCTCAGTACGGTCCCGATCCACGTGACGTCCGAGCTGCCGGTGCGGATGCGATCGAATGGCTTGCAGACGTGTTGAATACAGGCGGGAACACCGCCGCAGAATTCTATGAGGCGGTTCGATGACTACTTCTCGACGTGAGCAACTGGTCGTGCACGCGCTGCCCGGAACCCACGGCACGACGGTCACCGCGCGCAGGCACGAGTTGACGATCGACGAAACCCAGCAGTACGGCGGGCACGATTCCGGCGCAAACCCGGTGGAGCACATGCTCGCCGGCATCGCGGCCGCCTCACTCGTGGTGCTTCGGCTCCTCGGCGAGGTTGCGATCGCCGAGTCCGCCGCGCTCACCGTGTCCGCGACCTTGAACGTCGATCGCGTCATGGGCACCGACGACGGCGCCGTCATCGAACTGATCCGGCTGGACTGGGAAGTGGCGAACGCTGCACACGCCGAGCGCCTGCGCGCCGCGCTTCCCGACCTCGCGACTCGCCGACCCGGACAGGCGCTGATCGACGCCGCAGCCGCCGTCACGGAAGAGGTATCGGTCCGCGCACCGGCGACCGCGGGCGTGTGACTGCCCGTCGGTTACGGGTGCTCGGTGGTGCGTCTGCCGATCGTGGTGGTCAGGGCGTCGAGTTCGGCGAGCACACCGGTGGCGGCCCAGATCTGGTTGCGCTTGCTCTCGGACAGCACCTCGAGCACCCCGGCCGCGGTGAGCCGGCCCAAGGCGCGGTATGTGCTGGCATCGGTGGTGCCGGTGATCCGCTGGGCGGTGTCGGCGCTGAAGATCGGCATGTCCAGGAGGGCGTCGATAATCTTCTCGTCGGCGGAATTGCTGCGCGGCCGCGCGATATCCCGCCAATAGCTGGGGAGTTCGGCCAGGGCGCGGGCAGAGTCCTGAGCGGCCTCGCTGGAGACGATCGCCGCGCGGGCGACGTACTCGACGAACTCGTCGGCCTCACCCGCACGGTAGCGGGTCAGCTGGTCGAAGTAGCGGCGCGTGTCCGCGAGCATCACCGGCGCCAACGGGACAGTGACGCGGCGCGTCAGGCCGCGGCGTCGAAGAATCGCGCTGATCAGGGCTCGGCCGATGCGGCCGTTGCCGTCGATGAACGGATGGATGGACTCGAACTGGGCGTGCGCGATCGCCGCTTGCGCGAGAATCGGCAGATCGGTGCGCTTCGCGAATTCCACTAGATCGGCCATCAGATCGTCAACCAGTTCCGGCGGCGGCGGCACGTAAAGCGCGTCGATCGGGGTGTAATCGCTGCCACCGACCCAGTGCTGCACGTCGCGGACCTTGCCGGAGTCGCGGGCGGTGTAGTAGTCCGGTGCCATCAACAGCCGGTGCGCACTCAGCAGAGTCTCGAGCGTGATCGGGCCACCGCCGGCGGCGTCGACCATCACAATCAATGCCTTGACCGCGGCGAGCTGAGACTTGGCCTCCTCATTCGCCTTACCGCCGGCCAGCGCCTTGCCGAACGCCCGCCAGCCCGCATCGATGTGCTCGATCTTCGACGACGCCACCGACTCGCTGCGCAGCAGAAAATCCGACAGCGGCACCAGGTGCTCGCCGAAACCAGCTTCGAGGCGGGCAACGGAGATGACCGCCTCCTCGTGCACGCGAGCGACAGCACCGACCAGGTCGCAGTGGAGGGAACCGATCATCGGCGGAATCGAAACGTCGACCGACTCCAGAGTGCGGTCGGCGCGCGAACCCTGCCGATGACGCGGGTTCCACTCTCGAGACTCTCTTCGATGCGGCGGCCAGATCACAACAATCTCCTCGTTCGAGGACGAACGTAAGATAACGGCTACCTTAACTTACTTTTAGCACCTCAAACGTAGTTATAGACATCGTTGGTATATCGAGCATCCTCGTAAGCCGGGTGATGCCGCACCCACCAGCTCCGCCAGTTCGTCGAGCGACCACGGCGGCTCTGTCGCGTGGCCGCGGTAGGCCAGCAGTGTCGGAGTCGGTCGGTCGAATCTACCGACGAAGCAAACTGATCCGGCGAAGATTCGCCCGGTGATGCCTGTGGCGAGGTCGCCGGCTCCCCACCCTTCCAGTCGCCTTTTCGCGCGCGCCGTCCTCGCACCTCCGGGAACTCGTCATTGCGGCATCCAGTTGTTCAAACTATAGTCCAGACACATGTCCAGTTTTCAGAGATCGCTGTGACACTTACCCGACTCGGAAGCGAAAATCGATGACTCTGCGCCCCACCGACAGCTCTGCTCTCCTGATCGACGGCAAACTGATTCCCGGTTCCGGCGGCACGTTCGAGGTGATCAACCCGGCCACCGAGGAAGTGCTGGGACGGGCCGCCGACGCAACCGACTCCGACATGGACGCCGCGATCGCCGCGGCCCGGCGAGCCTTCGACCACACCACGTGGTCCCGCGACCACGGCTTCCGCGCCCGCTGCCTGCGACAGCTGCGCGACGTACTGCAATCCCACATCGAGGAACTGCGCGACCTCACCATCGCGGAGGTCGGCGCCCCCGCCTTCCTCACCAGCGGACCGCAGCTCGAGGGCCCGGTCGCCGACCTCGGCTACTTCGCAGACCTCGCCGAAAGCTATTCCTGGGAACAGGATCTGGGCGTCGCCGAACCGATGGGCATCAGGACCCGCCGACGTGTCCTCAAGGAGGCCGTCGGGGTGGTCGGGGCCATCACACCGTGGAACTTCCCGCACCAGATCAACTTCGCCAAGATCGGCCCCGCGCTGGCGGCCGGCAACACGGTGGTGCTCAAACCCGCACCCGACACTCCCTGGTGCGCCGCCCTCGTCGGACACCTCATCGCTGAGGAGACCGATCTTCCGGCCGGTGTCGTCAACATCGTCACGTCGAGCGACCATGCCCTCGGCGCACAGCTCGCCACCGACCCCCGAGTCGACCTCGTATCGTTCACCGGTTCGAGCACCACGGGGAAAGCCGTCATGGCGGCGGCGTCCGAATCGTTGAAGAAGGTGTTCCTCGAACTCGGCGGCAAATCCGCGTTCATCGTGCTCGACGACGCCGACCTCGCCGGGGCGTGCGGGGTCGCCGCGTTCACCGTCTCCACCCACGCGGGACAGGGTTGCGCCATCACCACCCGGCTGCTCGTGCCCCGCGAGAAGTACGACCAGGCAGTCGAGGCGACGGCCCGCACACTCGGCGGACTGAGCGCAGGCGATCCTGCGAAACCCGGCACCATCTGCGGGCCGCTCATTTCCGCCCGGCAACGTGCCCGGGTCGAGGAGTACCTGCGACTCGCCCGGGAGGAGGGCGGCACGATCGTGGTCGGTGGCGGCCGCCCGGCCGATCGGGACCGCGGGTTCTTCGTCGAACCCACCTTGATCAGCGGCCTCGACAACACCGCGCGGGTGGCCCGGGAAGAGATCTTCGGACCGGTGCTGGTGATCATTCCGCACGACGGCGACGAGGACGCGATCAGCATCGCCAACGATTCGCCCTACGGGTTGTCCGGATCGGTGTGGGGCACGGATCCCGCACGGGTGCAGCGCGTGGTCGACGGCGTGCGCACGGGCACGCTCAGCGTCAACGGCGGCGTCTGGTATTCCGCCGACGCCCCGTTCGGCGGTTACAAGCAGTCCGGAATCGGCCGCGAGATGGGTGTGGCCGGTTTCGAGGAATACCTGGAAACCAAGCTGGTCGCGGAGCCGGCCCGATAATACGCCGGCGAGCCGGCCCGATAATACGCCGGCGAGCCGGCCCGATAATGCAGGGAGTCAATCGATATGGGACGTTTCGACGGTAAGACGGCCATCGTCACCGGCGCCGCACAGGGCATCGGCGAGGGGTACGCGCGTGCTCTTGCCCGCGAGGGCGCCAACGTGGTGGTGGCCGACCTCAACGCGGAACTCGGCGAGACCGTGGCCAAGCAGATCGCCGCCGACGGCGGGACCGCGGTGTTCAAGGACGTCGACGTCGCCGACGAGGCTTCGGCGCAGGAACTCGCGGCGTTCACCGTCGAGAAGTTCGGCGGCATCGATCATCTGGTGAACAACGCCGCGATCTACGGCGCCATGAAACTCGACCTGCTGATCACCGTGCCGTGGGACTACTACAAGAAGTTCATGGCCGTGAACTTCGACGGCGCCCTCAACGTGACGCGGGCCGTGTGGCCGGCGATGAACGAGCGCGGGGGCGGCTCCATCGTCAATCAGTCGTCGACGGCGGCGTGGCTGTACTCCGGCTTCTACGGGCTCGCGAAAGTCGGGATCAACGGACTCACCCAGCAGTTGGCCCACGAGGTGGGCGGCATGAACATCCGGGTCAACGCCATCGCGCCCGGACCGATCGATACCGAAGCCACCCGCACCGTGACACCGGGAAATATGGTGGCAGACATGGTCAAGACATTGCCACTGAAGCGGATGGGCACCCCCGACGACCTCGTCGGCGCCTGCCTGTTCCTGTTGTCCGACGAGGCGAGCTGGATCACCGGGCAGATCTTCAACGTCGATGGCGGACAGATCTTCCGATCATGACCACGACCGAGCAGGTGTCCGTCGGCTACATCGGCCTCGGCAACATGGGTGCGCCCATGGCCAAGCGGCTGCTGGCCCGGCCCGGCGGACTCATCGTGTGCGACACCCGGCCGGAGGCGCTGGAACCGTTCGGCAAGGCGGGCGCGAAGGTGACGTCGAGTCCGCGGGAGGTGGCAGAGAACGCGGACGTCATCTCCGTGACCGTGCTCAACGACGAGCAGGTGCGCGCAGTGGTCACCCAGATCCTCGAGGCCGCGCGGCCGGGCACCGTCGTGGCGGTGCACTCCACCATCAGCGACGTCACCGCCGTCGAGTTGGCCGACCGTTGCCGCGCGCACGGCGTCGATCTGATCGACGCGCCAGTCAGCGGCGGCGCACCCGGCGCGTACAAGGGGAAGCTGGCTGTGATGGTCGGAGCGAGCGAAGACGCGTTCGAGAAGGTGCGGGAGCCGTTCGGGCACTGGGCCGAACTGGTCGTGCACGCCGGAGACGTGGGCGCGGGCACGCGGATGAAGCTGGCCCGCAACCTGTTGCACTTCGTCTCGTTCACCGCCGCCGCTGAGGCGCAGCGGCTCGCCGAGGCCGCCGGTCTCGACATCACCGAACTCGGGAAGGTGGTGCGGCACACCGACGCGATCACCGGTGGCGCGGGCGCGATCATGCTCCGCGACACCACCGACGCTCTCGACGAGAACGACAACTGGTACCCGATCATGTCCCACGTCCGGGACCTCGGGGAGAAGGACCTGTCGCTGGCGATCGGGCTCGCCGAACGACTCGACGTCGCGCTGCCGCTCGCCCGGCTCGCGCTCTCGGGCCTGGGTCCGGGACTCGGCGTCGACAGCACCGTGGACAAGATCGTGGACAAGGAGGAGCAACCATGACCGACGACACCCGCACCCGTGGCCTGGCCATGATGGAGCAGGTCTACGGGTTCGAGATGCAGGACGGGCCCGGCGCGCATTTCGCCGTGACCGCCGACCACCTGTTCGCCGACATCTGGTCGCGGCCCGGGCTGAGCATCCGCGACCGCCGGCTTCTGCTCCTCGGGGCGCTCACCGCGCAGGGACTCGTCGACGTCGCCGAGATCCAGGTGGGGGCGGCCCTGCACAACGAGGAGCTGGACGAGGACCAACTCCGGGAGATCGCCCTGTTCCTGTGCCACTACGTGGGCTGGCCGTTGGGGACGAAACTCGACGCGATGATCGGCGGGGTGCTACACAAGCGGAAGAAAGCGGCCAGAGCGGCCGCCCCGGACGCAGAGGCCACATGAGCACCGAACATCTGACACCAGAGCTACTTCGACTCGCCGACTCCGTCCCCGGCTTCATGCCGGAGGACGAGGGGACGGCCCTGCACGAGGCCGCGATGCAGTACCTGACTCCCGGTGGGCTGGGCGTCGAGATCGGCACGTACTGCGGCCGCTCCACGATCTACCTCGGGGCGGCGGCCAGGGCGCGCGGCGCCCGCGTCGTCACCGTCGATCACCATCACGGTTCCGAGGAGCACCAGCCGGGCTGGGAGTATCACGAACCGGCGTTCGTCGACCCGCACACCGGTCTGCTCGACACAGTCGGCCGGTTCCGGCACACGATGGCGGATTCGGGGCTCGAGGAGTACGTGGTGGCGGTGCTGGGCCGGTCGTCGACGGTGGCGACGTTCTGGCGCACCCCCGTCGACTTCGTGTTCATCGACGGCGGCCACACGTCGGAGGCGGCGTCGGCGGATCTCGAGGGGTGGGCGCCGTGGGTGAACGTGGGCAGCGCCCTGGTGATCCACGACGTGTTTCCGGACCCCGCGGACGGTGGTCGGCCGCCGTTCGAGATCTACGAACGTGCCCTGGCGACAGGGCAATTCAAGGAGACGTCCGTCACCGGGTCGCTGCGCGTTCTCGAGCGGGTGGGCGGTCAGACCGGCGAACCGCTGGCGTGACAGTAGTCGCCGCAGCGGTCGAGACCGATCGGTAGTCCCACGGGCAGCGCCGCGTCCCGGAAGATTCCGTGTCCGGGCGTGGTGCGGGACAACGCGTCCGCAGCGAGGATCATCGCCCCGCCCGTCCACGTGGTCTGCTCGACCGGCCACCGCTTGCCGTCGCTGTAGACGAGGCCGGTCCAGTACGAGCCGTCCGGATCCCGCAGGTGCTGCATGGCGGTGAATTGCGCGAGCGCGCGGGCGTGCTCCCCCATCGCGTCGAGCGCCAGCACCAGTTCGCACGTTTCGGCGCCGGTCACCCACGGCCGGTGGTCCACGCAGCGGATGCCGAGTCCCTCGACCACGAAGTCGTCCCACCGCGAATCGATGCGATCCGACGCGGCCTCACCGCGGACGGCGCCCCCGAGGATCGGGTAGTACCAGTCCATGGAGTACTCGTCCTTGATCGCGAACGACTCCGGGTGCTGCCTGATCGCATGGCCCAGCGTGTATTTCGCGAACTCCCATTCCGGCTGCGGGTCGTCGACCAGCCGGGCGAGGAGCAGCCCGCAGTGCAGGCTGTGATGAATGCTGGAGTTCCCCGTCAGCAGCGCCTCGGGGCAGTCCTGACCGTTCTGACCGCGGGCCCACCAGATTTCGCCGCTCGACGACTGCATGTCGACGACGAGATCGAGACCGCCCTGCACCGACGGCCACAGGGTGTCGACGAAATTGCGGTCACCGGTGATCAGGTAGTGGTGCCACACCCCCACCGCGAGGTACGCGCAGAAGTTGCTGTCGGAATCGTGATTCTCCACGGTTCCGTCGCGGAACTTCATGGGCCACGACCCGTCCGGGCGTTGCGTCCGCCGCGACCACTCGTACGCGCCCTCCGCCTCCTCGATCAGGCCGGCCGCGGTGAGCGCCATGGCGGATTCGACGTGATCCCACGGGTCGGTGTGCCCACCGGCAAACCACGGCAGCGCCCCCGACGACTCCTGCGCTGCCGCGATCGACCGTGCCGTCAGCCGGACCTGGCTCTCCGACAGCACGTTCGGCACCGACGGGACGCCGGCGGCTCTCACCGCGGCGCCTTCACCACGCTCGGTTCCCTCGGCTTCTCGAGGTAGAACACGACGCTCTTGCCGACCACCGGGTTGAGGACCTTCTCGGCGGTCCGGGTGAGCCAGGGGGCTTTCATCATGTCCCACACCAGAACCTGGTGGTACGCCTTCGCGAGGGGATTGTCGTTGTTCTCCACCCCGACCGCGCACTTGAGCCACCAGTACGGGGAATGCAGGGCATGCGCGTGGTCCCGGCCCCGCACCTCCAGCCCGGCGGCGGTGAGCTTCTCTGCCAGTTCGTCGGCGCGGTAGATGCGGACGTGACCGCCCTCCACCTCGTGGTACGCGTCGGACAGCGCCCAGCAGATCTTCTCCGGCAGCCACCGCGGAACCGTCACCGCCGCAACACCACCCGGCTTGAGGATGCGGGTCAGTTCGGCGATGGCACGGCCGTCGCGGGGCACGTGTTCGAGGACCTCGGAGATGAGGACGACGTCGAACGTCGCATCCTCGTACGGGAGGTTCAGCGCGTCGCCGACCTCCACCCGAGCCGACGCGCCTGCGGGGACCTCACCGACCTCGGCCATCGCCACGAACATCTTCTCGACGTCCGCGAGTTCGTCGGCGTTCTGGTCGAAGGCGATGACGTCGGCGCCGCGTCGATACAGCTCGAACGAGTGCCGTCCGGCGCCCGCCCCGATGTCGATCACCTTGTCGCCGGGCTTCACACCCAGCCGGTCGAAGTCCACGGTCAGCACGGTCGGCCTCCTTCACGGGTCTGCGCTATCGCTTCGGCATAGGTCTGCGCGGTTCTCGCGGCCACGGCGGCCCAGCTGTAGCGCTCGAGGACGCGACGGCGGCCACCGTCGCCGAGCCGGGCGCGGCGCTGCGGGTCGTCGAGCAACGCACCCAGCACGTCCGCGAGTTCCTGCGGGTCGCCGGGCGTCACGAGCACACCCGCCTCCTCATCCGTTCCCACCACCTCGGGAATGGCGCCTGCGCGGCTCGCGACCAGTGGGGTACCGCACGCCATCGCCTCGACGGCAGGCAGCGAGAAGCCTTCGTACAGCGACGGCACGCACGCGACGTCGGCGGACGCCAGCAGCGCGGCCAGTTCGGCGTCGTCGATGCCCGACACCGTCCGGACGACGTCACCGATGGCCAATTCCTCGATGAGCTTCTCCGTGACTCCGCCGGGTGCCAGCTTGGTGACCAGCACCAGTTCGACGGCGCGCTCGGTGTGCACCTTCGCGACCGCTTCGAGGAGCGTCGACACCCCCTTGAGTGGCATGTCGGCGCTGGCGACGCACACGATGCGGCCCGGCACCCGCGCGGCGGACGGGAGCCGGAACACCTCGGTGTCCACCCCCAGCGGGACGGTCCGCAGGTTCGCGGCGGGAACGTCGAACGCGGCACCGATGTCGTCGGCGGACGACTGCGACACCGTCAGCAGCGCGGGGATGGCGCGCGCCACCCGTTTCTGCATGCGCAGGAAGCCGTACCAGCGGCGGACCGTCAGCTTGCGCCACCACTTCGCCGACGCCAGGTCCAGCTCGCGGTCGCGGGTGATCGGGTGGTGGATGGTGGCGACGACGGGGAGCCCGGCCTTCTGGAGTTGCAGCAGCCCGTAGCCGAGGCACTGGTTGTCGTGCACCACGTCGAACTCGTCGGCCCGCTCCTTCAGCAGTCGCGCGGCGCGGAGGCTGAACGTGAGCGGCTCCGGGAAACCGGCCGTCCACATGGTCGCGACCTCGAGCACGTCGACGGCGTCGCGGAACTCGCGGGGATGCGGCGTTCTGAACGGATCCGGCTCGCGGTACAGATCGAGGCTGGGGACCTTCGTCAGCGTCACCCGGGGGTCGACGTCCGGGTACGGCTGGCCCGAGAACACCTCCACCTGATGGCCGAGTTCGACCAGCTCACGGCTGAGATGGCGGACGTACACACCCTGCCCACCGCAGTGGGGCTTGCTTCGGTACGACAAGAGTGCGATGCGCACGGACTTCGGCCTCTCCTCGAGCAACTGGCAAGCAATACTAGAACACGTTCCTACTCGGGGTGTGTCCTCGTTCCATCCAACCGCACTCACTCACCCCACCGCGGTCGACTCGCGCAATCCCTCGAGTTTTCCCGCCAGGCGTCCGAGGTAGGCGAGGACCTCCTCCTCGCTGCGGTCGGGCACCCCGTACACGACCTCGGTGACGCCGAGGTCCTTCCACCGGCGCAACTTGTCCACGTCCGGTTTGCCGTCGAGCACGACGATCCGCGGTTCGCCGTCCCTGCCGGCCTCCCGCCACATCCGTCGCAGCGCGGCGACGCGGTCGTCGATGTCCTGCTCGATCGGGGTGGTCATCCAGCCGTCGGCGGATTTCACGATCCACTTGAAGTTCTTGTCGTTGCCGGCGGCGCCGACGACCACCGGAGGCACCCGCACCGGCTTGGGCCACGCCCAGCTCGGACCGAAGCTCACGAACTCGCCGTCGTAGGACGCCTCGTCCTGCGTCCACAACGCACGCATCGCCCCGAGGTACTCCCGCAGCATCGTCCGCCGCCGGCCCGGCGGGACGTTGTGGTCGGTGAGCTCGTCCAGATTCCACCCGTACCCCACGCCGAGGATCACCCGCCCGCCGCTGAGGTGGTCGAGCGAGGCGATCGTCTTGGCCAGCGTGATCGGATCGTGCTCGACGGGCAGCGCCACCGACGTGCCCAGTTCGATCCGCTCCGTGACCGCAGCCGCCGTGGCGAGGGCCACCCACGGGTCGAGGGTGCGCATGTACCGGTCGTCGGGCAGCGACGCGTCTCCCGTCTGAGGATGCGCCGCATCGCGTTTCACCGGAATGTGCGTGTGCTCGGGCACGTAGAACGAGTCGAATCCGTTGACCTCTGCACCCCTCGCAGCGGAGGCCGGCCCGATCCCGCGGTCACTCGTAAACAACGTAATGCCGAATTTCACGAATTCTCCTTGGCCGAGAGCCTTTTCCTTCAAGCACACTAACTTCTGGACACCTGTTTATCAATGTGTCCAAACAACTCTCCAGTTCTCCGCGCGGCCGGACGAACGGGACGCTCGTTCGATCTGAGGCAACGGGCGTCCCGTTCGTCCCGCCCAGGTGAGTGGCAATGCGTCCCCCAGCACACATCGCCACTCACCTGCTCAGGCGCCGTAGACCGGGACCGGGTCCTCCGCCTTCGCGAGCAGGTCCGCGACGACGGGCCCGATCTCCTTCGGCTCCCAGCGCGCGCCCTTGTCCTGGGCCGGGCCGTGCCGCCAGCCCTCGGCGACGGTGATCTTGCCTCCCTCGACCTCGAACACCCGCCCACTCACGTCCTTCGAGTCCACACTGCCCAGCCACACGACGAGCGGGGAGATGTTCTCCGGCGCCATCGCGTCGAAGCCCTCCTCGGGCGCGGCCATCGCCTCGGCCATCGCGCCGCCCGCGCCGACCGTCATCCGGGTTCGGGCGGCGGGCGCGATCGCGTTGACGGTGACGCCGTAGTTCTTCAACTCCGCGGCCGCCTGGATGGTCAGCTCCGCGATCCCCGCCTTCGCGGCGGCATAGTTGCCCTGCCCGATCGAGCCCTGCAGTCCGGCACCGGAACTGGTGTTGACGATCCGGGCGTCCACCGGATTGCCCGCCTTGGCCTCGGCCCGCCAGTACGCGGCGGCGTGCCGCAGCGTCGCGAAATGCCCCTTGAGATGCACGCGCACGACGGCGTCCCACTCCTGCTCGCTCATCCCGACGAGCATGCGGTCGCGCAGGAATCCGGCATTGTTCACCAGCACTTCGAGCCGCCCGTACGTGTCGATCGCCGTCCGGATCAGGTTCTCGGCCCCGGCCCAGTCCGCGACGTCGTCGCCGTTGACGACGGCCTCGCCGCCCGCGGCCACGATCTCCGCGACCACCTGCTCGGCGGGACTCTCCCCGGTCGCGGAACCGTCGAGTCCGGCCCCGATGTCGTTGACCACGACCTTCGCCCCCTCGGCGGCGAACGCCAGCGCATGGGCGCGTCCGATTCCGCGCCCGGCGCCCGTCACGATGACGACGCGACCGTCGACCACTCCACTCATGCCTTCTCCTCTGTAGATGCTGTAGCTGATGTAGATGCTGTAGCTGCCGCCAGGAAGGCGGGACGTTCCCCGCCGCCGTGGACGGTCAGTGTCGAACCGCTGACGTACGCCGCCAACGGTGAAGCCAGGAACACCGCGCAGTTGCCGACGTCCTCGGGGCAGGCCATCCGGCCCAGCGGGACCGTGTTCCCGACCGCCGCGATCCCCGCCTCGTCCCCGTAGTGCAGGTGCGCGAGTTCGGTGCGGACCAGGCCGACGACCACCGAGTTGACCCGCACCTTCGGCGCCCACTCGACCGCCAGGCTGGTGGTCAGGCTGTCGACGCCCGCCTTCGCCGCCCCGTACGCCGCGGTGCCGGGCGAGGGCCGCGACCCGCTGACGCTGGAGATGTTGACGATCGCGCCACCCGAATCCTGGGTCTGCATCTGAGCATTCGCGACCTGCGAGACGAGCAGCGGGGCAAGGAGGTTCAGCTCGACGATCTTCGAGTGAAACGTCGGGCTCGCGTCCGCCGCGAGGGCGAACGGCGCCCCGCCGGCATTGTTGACCAGGACGTCGAGGCGGCCGTGGCGCTCGACGATCCGGTCGACGAGACCCTGCACCTGCTCCGGGTCGCGGATGTCGCACGGCAGGAATTCGGCGGCGCGTCCGTCCACCTCCACGGGGTCGTCGCCCGGTCGGCGAGCGCAGGCGACCACCGTCGCACCCGCCCGCAGGAAGGTGCGGCTGATGCCCGCGCCCACCCCGCGAACTCCGCCGGTCACGAGCACGACACTTCCGGTCATGTTGGAACCTGTTTCCATCGTGCTACCCTACCAAGCAATTGCTTGGTGCGTGAAGTGCGGATCTGACGAGGAGAAAACAGTGGGAATTCGGAGCGAGACAGATCCGGGGGGCATCACCACGGTCACCGTCGACTACCCGCCCGTGAATGCCATCCCCTCCCGGGGCTGGTTCGAGTTGGCCGACGCCGTGCTCGACGCGGGCCGGAACCCGGACACCCACGTGGTGATCCTGCGAGCCGAGGGACGCGGGTTCAACGCCGGCGTCGACATCAAGGAAATGCAGGCCACCGAGGGGTACGGCGCGCTGGTCGACGCCAACCGGGGCTGCGCGGCCGCGTTCGCCGCCGTCTACGACTGCGCCGTGCCCGTGGTGGTCGCGGTCAACGGGTTCTGCGTCGGCGGCGGCATCGGGCTGGTCGGCAACGCCGACGTGATCGTGGCATCCGACGACGCCGTCTTCGGTCTCCCCGAGGTCGACCGCGGGGCGCTCGGCGCCGCAACCCATCTCGCCCGGCTCGTCCCGCAGCACATGATGCGCACCCTGTACTACACGGCGCAGAACGTCACCGCCCAGCAACTCCAGCATTTCGGGTCGGTGTACGAGGTGGTGCCGCGCGAGAAACTCGACGACACCGCCCGCGACATCGCCGCCAAGATCGCGGCCAAGGACACCCGGGTCATCCGCTGCGCCAAGGAGGCGATCAACGGCATCGACCCCGTCGACGTGAAGACCAGTTACCGCCTCGAGCAGGGCTACACCTTCGAACTCAACCTGGCAGGCGTCGCGGACGAGCACCGCGACGAGTTCGTTGAAACCGGCAAGCCCCGCTCCAACTCGAACAACAGGAAAGGCTGACATCGATGGCGAGCAAGCGCGACAAGAGGATGTCGCTCGACGACGCGGTC
Organism: Rhodococcus koreensis; assembly: GCF_017068375.1. Taxonomy (NCBI): domain Bacteria; kingdom Bacillati; phylum Actinomycetota; class Actinomycetes; order Mycobacteriales; family Nocardiaceae; genus Rhodococcus; species Rhodococcus koreensis. The sequence goes on along the minus strand of NZ_CP070609.1, from coordinate 5,586,836 downwards.
GGGGAACTGCGCAGCGGGATGACCATCGGCCTCGGCGGCTGGGGTTCGCGCCGTAAGCCGATGGCGCTGGTCCGGGCGCTGCTGCGCTCGGACGTCACCGACCTCACCGTCGTCACCTACGGCGGCCCCGACCTGGGGCTGCTCTGCTCGGCGGGCAAGGTGAAGAAGGCGTACTACGGGTTCGTGTCCCTCGATTCGGCCCCGTTCTACGACCCGTGGTTCGCGAAGGCGCGCACCGGCGGCGAGATCGAGGTCCGCGAAATGGACGAGGGCATGGTCAAGTGCGGACTCGAGGCCGCCGCCGCCCGGCTGCCGTTCCTGCCGATCCGCGCCGGACTCGGCTCCGACGTCCGGAACTTCTGGGGCGACGAACTGCGCACCGTCACCTCCCCCTACCCCGACGCGTCCGGCCGGTCGGAGACGCTGATTGCGATGCCGGCCCTGAATCTCGATGCGGCACTGGTGCATCTGAACCTGGGCGACAAGCACGGCAACGCCGCCTACACCGGCGTCGACCCCTATTTCGACGACCTGTACTGCGCGGCCGCCGAGAAGCGGTTCGTCTCCGTCGAACGCGTGGTGGAGACCGAGGAGCTGGTGAAAACCGTACCGCTGCAGAATCTGATCCTCAACCGCATGATGGTCGACGGCGTCGTCGAGGCGCCGAACGGCGCCCACTTCACCCTTGCAGGCGACAGCTACGGCCGCGACGAGAAGTTCCAGCGCCACTACGCCGAAGCGGCGAAGACCCCCGAGGGATGGCAGCAGTTCGTCGACACCTACCTGTCCGGCAGTGAGGACGACTACCAGGCGGCCGTGAAGCGATTTGCAGAGGAGTCCCAGGCATGACCGAGACCACCACCGGCGTCACCCGCGCCGAGTACTGCGCGATCGCGTGCGCCGAGATCTTTTCCGGCGCAGGCGAGATCATGGCCAGCCCGATGGCGACGCTGCCGCTGATCGGTGCCCGGCTCGCGCGACTGACCACCGAACCCGACCTGCTCATCACCGACGGCGAAGCACTGATCTTCGCCGACACCCCCGCCGTCGGTGCGAAGGCACCGGTCGAGGGCTGGATGCCGTTCCGGAAGGTATTCGGCGTCGTCGCGTCCGGTCGCCGCCACGTGGTGATGGGCGCCAACCAGATCGACCGGCACGGCAACCAGAACCTGTCGGCATTCGGCCCGCTGCAGCAGCCGACCCGGCAGATGTTCGGCGTCCGCGGCGCGCCCGGCAACACGATCAACCACCCCACCAGCTACTGGGTGGGCAAGCACACGTCGCGGGTGTTCTGCGACCAGGTCGACATCGTCTCCGGCGTCGGCTACGACCGGATCGACCCCGACAATCCGGCCTACCGGTTCCACCACCTGCACCGGGTGGTGACCAACCTCGGGGTGTTCGACTTCGGCGGACCCGGACACACGTTCCGGGCGCTGTCGCTGCACCCCGGCGTCACCGCCGAACAGGTCGCCGAGAACACCTCGTTCGAGGTGGCAGGGCTGGCCGACGCCGGCGTGACCCGCGAACCCACCGAAGAAGAACTGCGGCTGATCCGCGAGGTCCTCGACCCCCGCACCCTGCGCGACCGGGAGGTGTCGGTATGAGCACGCTCCGCACCGCACTGACCGACCTGGTCGGTGTGCAGCACCCGGTCGTGCAGACCGGAATGGGCTGGGTCGCGGGACCGCGCCTCGTCGCGGGCACCGCCAACGCCGGCGGTCTCGGCATCCTCGCGTCGGCCACGATGACGTACGACGAACTCGCCGCCGCGATCACGAAGACGAAGACGCTCACCGACAAGCCGTTCGGGGTGAACATCCGCGCCGACGCCACCGACGCCCCGCAACGCATCGACCTGCTCATCCGGGAGAACGTGCGCGTCGCGTCGTTCGCACTGGCCCCCAAGCAGGAACTGATCGCGAAGCTGAAAGCCGCAGGGGTGGTGGTCATTCCGTCGATCGGCGCCGCGAAACACGCCAAGAAGGTGGCGTCGTGGGGCGCCGACGCGGTGATCGTGCAGGGCGGCGAGGGCGGCGGTCACACCGGCCCCGTCGCCACCACCCTGCTGCTGCCGTCGGTGCTCGACGCCGTCGACATCCCCGTCGTCGCGGCGGGCGGCTTCTACGACGGCCGCGGGCTCGCCGCCGCCCTCGCGTACGGCGCCGCCGGCGTCGCGATGGGCACCCGCTTCCTGCTCACCCAGGAATCGACGGTCCCCGACTCGGTCAAACAGGAATACCTCGCCCGCGGACTGCAGGACACCACGGTCTCCCGCAAGGTCGACGGCATGCCCCACCGGGTCCTCAACACCGAACTCGTCGACAGCCTCGAACACTCCGGCAATGTGCGCGGGCTGGTCGCCGCCGCCCGCAACGCGTCGAAATTCAAGGCCATGACCGGCATGAAATGGTCGACGCTCGTCAAGGACGGTCTCGCCATGAAGAAGTCCGGCGACCGCACCTGGCAGCAGATCATCATGGCCGCCAACACCCCGATGCTGCTCAAGGCCGGGCTCGTCGACGGCAACACCCACGCCGGCGTCCTCGCCTCCGGTCAGGTCGTCGGACTGCTCGACGACCTGCCCACGTGCAAGGACCTCATCGACGGCATCGTCGCCGACGCGATCAAACGCATCGACGCACTCGGCGCCCTGCGCGCCTGAGACCGGACGAACGGGACGCTCGTTGGATCTGACGCAACGAGCGTCCCGTTCGTCCGGCTAGGAAGTGGCGGCCTTCGCCGCGCTCAGCTGGAGGACGCGGCCTTCGCCGCGATGCGCGCCCGGACCTCCGGCCGTCGCAGCGGGGGCACGGTCTGCGGGGGCTGCTTGCGCGCCGGCAGTGCCGCGAGGAGCTTCGTGGTGGCCTCGGTGACGACGGCAACCGCCTCCTCGAACGGTTCACGGTTGGCGTCGGAGAGCTTCTGGATTCCGCTGACCTTCCGGACATATTGACGCGCCGCCGCCTCGATCTCCTCCGCGGTGGCCGCCGGTTCGAGTCCGCGCAGCTCGGTGATGTTTCGGCACATGACTCGACGATAGCGCCGCCCCGCCCTCGGCGCGGCTCCTCGGCGCTGGGGCGAATGTACCCCTCGGCGCTGCCGAGGCGCCCGAAGGTACATTCGCCCGGCGGAAAAGCGGGTTGTCAGCTGCGGGCGGGCTCCAGAGCGCCTTCGTCGGCGGGCACCGCGTCGGTCTCGACGTCCGGGAGCGGGGTGCGGGACCGCGCGGCCACGACCGCGGCGCCGAGCAAGACCAGGGCGACGAGGCACTGCGAGCTGCCGATCACCTCACGGACGGCGGCCTCCACCCAGCCGGACGAGGACGACTGCAGCACGAAGTTGGGGCCGATCAGGAAGATCAGCGTTGCGGCGCCGACCACCGGCCGCCAGCTGCGGTACTGCGGTGCGATCAGGATCGGAATCAGCAGGATGCTGTACGCCCAGTGGTGGGTGACGGCGAACGGTGCCGCGAGCAGCGATGCCAGGGCCACGACAGACAGCGCGATCAGGTGTTCACCCGACCGGGTGAACCGGTACGCCGACCATGCGGCGGCGGAGACGATGACGGCCGCGCTGAGCACCCAGAGGACGCTGGCGAGCCTGCCCTCCGCCCCGAGCCGGGCGATGACGCCGGTGACGGCCTGGTTGCGGAAGAAGTCGGGCGCGCCCGCACGTCCGGTGGCGAAGAATTCGGTGGTCCAGAACCACACCGACGACTGCGGCAGCAGCCAGAAACCGAGTCCGACGGTGACGAGGATCGTGGCGAGCGACCGTCCGATCGAGCGGAAGTCGCGGCGGACGAACAGGACGAGCAGGAAGGCTGCGGGGGTGATCTTGATTGCGGCGGCGAGGCCGATCGCGATTCCGCGGAACCTCTTCGGGATTACTCCGGTGCAGTCGGCGACCACGAGCGCCATCAGGATGATGTTGATCTGACCGAAGTCGAAGTTCGAGCGCATCGGTTCGAGGAGCAGTACCGGGCCCATCGACAGCAGAGCGAGAAGTTCGGGGCGGCCGACGTCGAGTTTCGACAGCGCCACCTTGACCATCCACCACACGAGCCCGAGGTTGAGGGCGCACCACAGCGCCTGCAGGACCGCGGGGTCGATCTCGGCCATCGGCGCGAAGAGGATCGCCGCGAAGGGTGCGTAGATGAACCTGAACCCGGAACTGCTCGGGAAGTCCGCGGAGTAGAGCGGCAGCCCGCCGACGAAGGCGTGGCCGGCGTCGCGGAACACGGAGAGGTCCATCAGGTAGCCCGTTGCCGCATCGAACTCTCGGTAGGCCACCACCCCCACGGAGAGGACGCCCACGAGGAGCGCGACGGCATGGAGACGATAATCCCTGAACTTCGATTCACTCTGTAACAAGAATTTGTTCTTTCATGATCGGCGTCGTGGTCAACGGTCCACCGTAGCGGGCCGTGACCCAATCGTGACAAAGGCGAGGTCGTGGCGCCCGAACCGCGTGCTTCGTCCTAGTTTATTTAGACTGGTATATTTCGATCATGCCCGGACGCGTCCTCGACAATCCGCTCGTTCTGCCGGTGCTGGGCCTGCTCCTCGAATCGCCGATGCACCCCTACCAGGTGGAGGTCACGCTGCGTGAGCGCAGCGAGGACGGTCAGTGGCCGCTCAACCGCGGTTCACTGAACAACGTGATCGCCGCCCTCGCGGCGGCGGGCTGGATCGAGGAACACGAACGTGCGCAGCGGGAGGGTCGGCCCGTCCGCACCGTCTACGCCCTCACCGACGCCGGGCGCGCGGAATTGGTGAGCCGACTGGACATCCAGATCCGCAGCGCCGCAAGGGAATTCTCACCGTTCTTCGCCGCGATCAGCTATCTCGGCGCGCTGGGACGCGAGGGCGCCGTCGACGCGCTCACCGAACGCGCCCAACGACTTACCGCGAGAATCGAATCCGACCACACCAAGCTCACCCGCGCGCTCGGCGACGGAGTGCCTGCCCTGTTCGTCGTCGAGGCGGATTACGCACTCCACGAGGCACGGGCGGAGCTGGACTGGATCGCAACGACGATCGCGAGCATCCGCGACGGACGCCTCGCGTGGCCCGAACCGATCAGCCCGTCCCGAACGTCCCTTCGAGCCGGTTCCGCGAACCGGGATGGACGAGACGCGCGGCGCTGACGAGTCCTCGGGACGACCAGGTGCGGCGTCGGATCAGCAGGCAGGGTTCGGAACGCTCGATGTGGAGGAGCCGGCATTCCTCGGGCGATCCGAGGATCGCCTCGACGACGTGCTCACCCCTCGTCAGCGGGGCTTCCACGCTCAGATAGTGATTGGGCGTCTGCTGGGTGAAGTCCTGATCGAGATAGCCGGGCGCCTCGGCGGGATTGACGAACCGGTCTTCGAGCTGGATCGGTGTGTCGTCCTCGTAGTGGATCATCAGGGAGTGGAACACCTTGCCGCGGATCGAATCCCGGATGAAGGCGTTGGCCGGATCGGCGTCTTCCTCGCGCACGTACACCACTTCGGTTCGGTGGCGGTGTCCGCGTTGCTGGATCTCGTCCGCGATGTTCTTGACCTCGAACAGCGGCGACGCCGTCTTCGTGGCCGCCACGAACGTGCCCACCCCCATCAGGCGCACCACGAGGCCCTCGGCGCTGAGTTCGCGCAGCGCGCGGTTGATGGTCATGCGGGACAGCCCCAGAGCGCCGACGAGCTGATTCTCCGAGGGCAGTTGATCGCCCTCCTGCCAGCGGCCGGCGTTGATCTGCGACACGATCAGGTGCTTGACGCGTTCGTACGCCGGGGCCGACTCCGTCCCCGGTCCGTTGTACAACGCAGCAAGCTCCGCGTCGACTACTGCGATCTCTACCACTGACACCCATTCCTCTGCGGCACCGACGAACTTCCCGTGCAGTCGGCCGTCTGCAGTCTATCGGCCGACTGCACGGGTAAGCCGCAATCGCGCGGTGCGCCCGACGTCACCTCACCATGCTGCGGAGTTGCCTGGTCGCGACGGACAGGGCGGCCAGGTCGTGCTCACCCGATTCCGTGACGGCGTCGAGCGTGTGGCGGGCCCGCGCCAGCCGGGCGGCGTTGCGGTCCTCCCACTCCCCGATCTTCTGTTCCGCCGTGTCCGCGACTTCGCTGCCCGCGATCACGTCGAGGCACAGGGCCCGCACCGTGTCGTACAACTCGTCGCGCAAGGACAACCGGGCCAGCGCGTTCCACCGCGTACCCCGTCCCAGCTGCGAGACCCCGACCAGGAGGTGAACCAGGCCGAGGCACTCGCCGAGCCGGTAGTACACCTCGGCCACCTCGCGGGGGTCGCGTTGGGTGATGTCGGCGATCTCGACGATGTCGAGCAGCGCGAACCGGTCGAGCAGCAGTTGGACGCGCCCGGCCAGGTCGGCGGGGACACCGCGGGCCACCAGCGCCGCCGTGCGACTGCGGAGACTCTCCGCGTCCTCGCCGCACAGCCAGCCCGCGACGTGCGGTGTCAGGTCCGCGACCCGGTCACGGAATCGGCTGATCTCCGCCCCGACCGCCAGCGGCTGGGGCCTGCGGGTGAGCATCCACCGCGACGCCCGGTCGAGCAGCCGCCGGGTGAACAGCGTCAACTCGTCCGAGAGCGCGGCGTCGAGGTCGGCGTCCCGGATGTCGCGGCGCAGCGACGGCAGGTCGAACACCTCCGAGACCACCGCGAACGCGCGCACGGCGTCGGCGCCACTCGCACCGGCCTCCTCCCCCAGCCGGAAGGCGTACGTGATGCCGCCGTTGTCGACGACGTCGTTGGTGAGGACCGTCGCGACGATCTCCCGGCGCAGCGGGTGTTCGCCGATGGCGTCGCCGAACGATTCCCGGAGTCTGCGCGGGAAGTATCCGGCGAGGGCGTCCGCGAACGCCGGGCTGTCGGGCAGGTCGCCGGCGAGCAGGTCCGATTTCAGCGCCAGTTTGACGTGCGCCATGAGCGTCGCGAGTTCCGGCGAGGTGAGTCCCGCCTCCGCGCGTTCCCGGGCGGCGATCTCCTTTCGGGACGGCAGCACCTCGATGGCGCGGTCCAGACCGTAGCGGCCCTCCAGGTGGCCGATGAGCCGTCCGTGCACCGCGAGGGACGCGGCGGCGTCGGCCCGGCTCGTGCCGAGCACGTCGTTCTGGGCGACGTTGTCGGACAGCACGAGACGCGACACCTCCCCGGACATCTCGGCGAGCAGACCCGCGCGGTCCTCGGCGGCGAGACGGCCGCCGCTGACCAGGGCGTCGAGCAGGACCTTGATGTTGACCTCGTGGTCGGAGCAGTCCACACCCGCCGAGTTGTCGAGAGCGTCCGTGTTGATCCGCCCGCCGTTGCGGGAGAATTCGATGCGTCCCAGCTGGGTGAGGCCGAGGTTACCGCCCTCACCGATCACCCGCGCCCGGACGTCGGCGCCGTCCACCCGCACGCCGTCGTTGCCCTTGTCCCCCACGTCGAGGTGGGTTTCGGCGCCCGCCTTCACGTACGTCCCGATCCCGCCGTTCCACAGCAGGTCCACCGGCGCCCGCAGGATCGCGCGAACCAGGTCGGGTGGCGACAGTTCGGTGGTCCCGGGCGCCAGCCCGAGCGCGCGCCGCGCCTCCTCGCTGACCGGAACGCTCTTCCTCGACCGTTCCCACACACCGCCGCCCGCGCTGATCAGGTCGGGCGCATAGTCCGCCCACGACGACCGCGGCATCGCGAACAGGCGTTCCCGTTCCGCGAAGGAGGTGGCCGCGTCGGGGTTCGGGTCGAGGAACACGTGCCGGTGATCGAACGCGGCGACGAGCCGGATGTGCGGGCTGGCCAGCATTCCGTTGCCGAACACGTCGCCGCTCATGTCGCCGATCCCGACGGCGGTGAACTCCTCCGACTGGGTGTCGACCCCCATCTCCCGGAAGTGCCGTTTCACGCTCTCCCACGCGCCGCGGGCGGTGATGCCGAGCGCCTTGTGGTCGTAGCCGACGGATCCGCCGGACGCGAATGCGTCACCGAGCCAGAACCCGTACTGCGCCGCAACGTCGTTCGCGATGTCAGAGAACGTCGCGGTGCCCTTGTCCGCGGCGACGACGAGGTAGGTGTCGTCGCCGTCGTGCCGCACCACCCGGGGCGCCGGGATCACGGCGCCGCTCGCGAGGTCCACGTTGTCGGTGACGTCGAGCAGTCCGCTGATGAAGCTGCGGTAGCAGCGCACACCCTCGGCGCGCTGCGCGTCCCGATCCCGCGCCGGGTCGCCGGTGGGTGCCGGTGGGCGCGTGACGACGAACCCGCCCTTCGCGCCGACGGGCACGATCACCGAGTTCTTCACTGCCTGCGCCTTCACCAGGCCGAGCACCTCGGTGCGGAAATCCTCCTTGCGGTCGGACCACCGCAGGCCGCCTCGCGCGACGGCGCCGAACCGCATGTGCACACCCTCGACCCACGGCGAGTACACGTAGATCTCGAAGCGGGGCCGCGGCTGCGGCAATTCGGGGATCCGCTGCGGATCGAATTTGAACGACAGGACCTCCCGTTCCCGGCCCGTACGAACGTAGCGGTTGGTGCGCAGGGTCGCGAGGACCACGTTGAGGTAGGCGCGCAGGATGCGGTCGGCGTCGAGGCCGAGCACGTCGCCGATCGCCGTTTCCAGCGAGCCGACCAGTTCGCCGGACTCCTCCGCGGCGTCCGGATCGAACCTCGCGGCGAACAACCGGATCAGCGCCTGCGAGATCTCCGGGTGATCCCCGAGGACCGTCGCGATGTGGTTCTGGCTGTACGGGAACCCGCCCTGCCGGAGGTAACGCGCGTACGCCCGCAGCACCTCCACCTCCCGCCAATCCAGGCCCGCCCGGAGTACGAGTTCGTTGAAACTGTCGGTCTCCGCACGGGATTCCCAGGCCGCGGCGAACGTCTCCGTGAAGCGGTGCGGCAGTGCGTCGTCCACCGGCCCGGCCGCTGTGTGGCGAATCCCGAATTCGTACATCCAGCACACGGTTCCGCGGCTGTTCGCGACCGTGTACGGGCGCTCGTCGAGGACCGCGACGCCCATGCTCTGCAGGATCGGCAGCACGTCGCTGAGCGAGGCGGGGGCGCCGCCGACGAAGAAGGTGAAACGCCAGTCGGCGGCCTGCGTGTCGAGTCGCGTCTCGATCGCGCCGTCCGTCAGTGTCTCGAACACCGCGACGTCCGTCCGTGCGCGCCGGGCGTCGAAGTCGTGCTTGTACACCGCGGGGAAGTTCTCCGAATAGTGCGCGAGGAGTTCGCGTTCGAACGCGGCGCCGAGTTCGTCGTCGCCGCCCGTGCGGAATCGGTCTTCCCAGGTCCGGCAGGCCCGGGCGATCCGGCGCTGAATGTCCAGTCGCCGCGTGTCCGTCACCTCGGTGTCCGAAGGAACGCGCATCGTGAAATGCACCATCGCCAGCGGGTACTCGGACACGTTCGTGGTGTATTCGACAGCGGTGCCGTTCAACTCGTCCAGGAGGACCTGCTGGGCCACCAGGCGCGTCCGCGTGTTGTACCGGTCGCGAGGGATGAACACCAGCGCCGACATGCTGTCGCCGGGGACGTCCGTGCGCAGGAAGAGGTGGATGTGTTCGCGCGCGGTGATGCCGGCGACCTCGGTGAGGGCCGAATGCAGCGAGTCCGGGCTCGCTGCGAACAACTCGGTCAGCGGCAGCGCCTGCACGACCTGCAGCACGGCCTGTCCGGAGAAGGAATCGATGTCGAAGCCGGCGCGGTCGAGCAGGGCCCGCACCCGGCGGCCCGCACCCGGGATGTCCAGGACGTTCTCGTGCCTGCCCGCGGGCGTGAACACGCCGACGAAGCGGTGCTCCTCCCCTGCGGCCCGGACACCGACGAAGGACGGATACGACGAACGGTGCACGGACACCGGAAGCGCCGCCTGCCCGATCGCGAGGACGGGACCGGCATCGGTGGCCGGTGCACGGTCGCCCTCCCGGTCGTGGAGAACACCGAGACCTTCCCGGGGTGCGCCGTCGGCGTCGTACCGCGCGTATCCGAGGACGGTGAAGTTGCCCACTTCGCACCACCGCAGGAAGTCGGCGGCCTCCCGGAGTTCTTCGGACAGCGCGTCCTGGCCTGCCTGCGCGTCGAGTTGCCCGGACACCTGGGTCTGGAGTTCGCGCATGCGCGCCAGGTCCGTGTTGACCCGGCGCACGTCGGCGAGGACGGCGGTCAGGGATTCGACGAGTGCGGCGACGACCGTCTCGCCGGTGTCGGAGCGAAGTCCCACGTGGATCCAGGACTCCGCCGTCCCCGGTTCGGTGGCCGGACGCACGTCGGTGAGGGTGCCCGACTCCGTGCGGCGGGCGGCGACGACCGGGTGCAGTGCCTCCTCGATGGGGGCGCCGACCCTGGCCGCGGTGAGGAGTACCGATTCGACGAGCAGCGCCATGTCGTCGGTGACGATCTGCACGGCGGGTCCGATCCCGCTGGGGTCCGCGGCGTCGACTCCGCGCACGACCGCGGTCCCGGGGATCCGGTGCCGTCCCGTCTCGAGATGTGTGTTCGCGATCCGATCACGTGCCTCGGGATCCGCGTTGTCGGCGTAAGGGTGACCTGCGGTGCGGAGGTAGAGGTCGAGGAAGCGCTCGCGCGCCTCCTGGTCGGAAAACAGCTGCTCATCACGCTCGAGCGGATGTGAGGACGTCGAAATTACTCTCATGTCAGTACCTTCCGTCGGGAGCATCGGGACTCCCGGCTGGTGCAGTGGCGGGCCGGCACGCTTCTCGGCTGGGTCCTTGGAGAACGCTTGACAGGGGGTTGTCTATACAGGACTATACATCTAAGGCGATAAAAAACGTGAGTCAGAGCACACTGGATTCAGGACATGGGACAGAGCACCCGGGACCGACCAGAAGCTGCCGGACTCGTCACAGAGAGAACAGGCCTATGACACACGAGGGACCTCCCGAGATCAGCCTCGCGCCGGAGCGTCGCACCATCGACGTCGTTCCGGACGACGAGCGCCACGGATCTCCGCGCAGCCAGTTCACGCTCTGGTTCGGCGCCAACATGCAGATCACCGCGATCGTGGACGGCGCCCTGGCAGTCGTCTTCGGCGCGGACGCGCTGTGGGCAATCGTGGGCCTGCTGATCGGCAACGTCTTCGGCGGTGCCGTCATGGCGTTGCACTCCGCTCAGGGACCGCGCCTCGGCCTGCCGCAGATGATCTCGAGCCGGGCCCAGTTCGGCGTCCTCGGCGCCGTGCTCCCGCTCGTCCTGGTCGTCCTGATGTATCTTGGCTTCGCCGCGACCGGCAGCGTCCTCGCCGGTCAGGCCGTGAACGAGATCCTCCACATCGACAACGCCACCGTCGGCATCCTCATCTTCGGCGCGATGACCGCGTTCGTGGCGGTGACCGGGTACAAGCTCATCCACGTGGTCGGCAAGGTCGCGACCGTCGTCGGCATCATCGGCTTCACCTACCTGCTGATCCGCTTGTTCGCCGAGTACGACGTGGCCGCGTTCGTCGGGATCAAGGGCTTCGACATCGTCACGTTCCTCCTCGCGATCTCGCTCGGAGCCGGCTGGCAGTTGACGTTCGGACCGTACGTCGCGGACTACTCCCGCTACCTGCCGCGCTCGACGAGCGAGCGGAAGACCTTCTGGTCGACGTTCGCGGGCAGCGTGATCGGCTCGCAGTGGTCGATGACGCTGGGCGCGCTCGTCGCCGCCGTCGCCGGCGACGCGTTCCTCAGCGACCAGGTCGGCTTCATCGGCGAACTCGCCGGACCCGCCGTCATCGCCCTGATGATCTACCTGGTGATCCTGGTCGGGAAGCTCACCGTCAACTGCCTCAACGCGTACGGCGGATTCATGTCGATCCTCACCACCGTGACCGCGTTCAACGGGCAGTCGCGCATCTCGTCCCGGGCCCGCACCCTGTACATCATCGGGTTCGTCGCGGTGTCGATGCTGATCGCGATCGGTGCCAGCGCCGACTTCCTCAACAACTTCAAGAACTTCGTCCTCGTGCTGCTGATGGTCTTCACGCCCTGGAGCGCCATCAACCTGATCGACTACTACCTCATCTCCAAGGAGCGCGTGGACATCCCGGCCCTGTACGACCCGGCGGGCCGCTACGGCCGCTGGAACAAGACCGCGATGAGCTGCTACGCCATCGGCGTCGTCGCGCAGATCCCGTTCCTCGCGCAGAAGCTCTACACCGGCCCGGTGACGGACATGCTGGGCGGCGCGGACATCTCCTGGATCGTCGGCATCGTCTTCACCGCCGCGATCTACTACCCGCTCGCACGGCGCAGCAGCAACCCGCCCCCGGCCATGATCTACCCGGAACACACCGCCATGGCTGACACACGACAGTGAATCACGCTGACCCCCAAACTCTTCCACCTCTCTCGTTCGACCATCAAGGAGTACACGACATGACCACCACGACGCCTCCGGTTTCCGGACCCCGCCACGTGTCGGCGCCCCGCGGCACCGAACTGACGACCCTCGGCTGGCAGCAAGAAGGCGCCCTGCGCATGCTGATGAACAACCTCGACCCCGAGGTCGCCGAGCACCCCGACTCGCTCGTCGTCTACGGCGGCACCGGCAAGGCCGCGCGCAGCTGGGAAGCGTTCGACGCGATGGTCCGCACGCTGAAGACCCTGAAGTCGGACGAGACGATGCTGGTGCAGTCCGGCAAGCCGGTCGGTGTGTTCCGCACCAGCGAGTGGGCGCCCCGCGTCCTGCTCGCGAACTCGAACCTGGTGGGCGACTGGGCCAACTGGGAGGAGTTCCGCAAGCTCGACGCCCTCGGACTGATCATGTACGGGCAGATGACGGCCGGGTCGTGGATCTACATCGGCACGCAGGGCATCCTGCAGGGCACGTACGAGACGTTCGGCGCGGTCGGCCGGAAGCGCTTCGGCGGCTCGCTCGCCGGCACCATCACCCTGACCGCGGGCCTCGGCGGCATGGGCGGCGCCCAGCCCCTCGCCGTGACGATGAACGACGGCGTCGCGATCTGCGTCGACTGCGACGTCACCCGCATCGACCGCCGGATCGCGCACAAGTACCTCGACACCAAGGCCACCGACATCCACGACGCCCTGCGTCTGGCGATCGAGGCCCGCGACGCGAAGCGTCCGCTGTCCATCGGGCTCGAGGGCAACGCCGCCGAGATCTTCCCCGAACTGCTGGCCATGAACGCCCCCATCGACATCGTCACCGACCAGACGTCGGCACACGACCCGCTGTCGTACCTGCCGCTCGGCATCGACTTCGCCGACATGAAAGCGATGGCCGACAAGGACCCGGTGAAGTTCACCGAGGACTCCCGCGCGTCGATGGCCCGCCACGTCGCCGCGATGGTCGGCTTCCTCGACAAGGGCGCCGAGGTGTTCGACTACGGCAACTCCATCCGTGACGAGGCCCGCAAGGCCGGCTACAACCGCGCGTTCGACTTCCCCGGATTCGTGCCGGCCTACATCCGTCCGCTGTTCGAGGAGGGCCTCGGCCCGTTCCGCTGGGCCGCGCTGTCGGGCGACCCGAAGGACATCGAGGCCACCGACAAGGCGATCCTCGAACTGTTCCCCGAGAACGAGCACCTCAAGCGCTGGATCACGATGGCAGGCGAAAAGGTGGCGTTCGAGGGTCTGCCGGCCCGGATCTGCTGGCTCGGCTACGGCGAACGGCACAAGGCCGGCCTGAAGTTCAACGAGATGGTGGCGTCCGGTGAGCTGTCGGCGCCCGTCGCCATCGGTCGCGATCACCTCGATTCCGGATCCGTCGCGTCGCCGTACCGTGAGACCGAGTCGATGCTCGACGGCTCCGACGCGATCGCCGACTGGCCGCTGCTCAACGCGCTCGTCAACACCGCGTCGGGCGCGTCGTGGGTGTCCATCCACCAGGGCGGCGGGGTCGGCATGGGCCGGTCCATCCACGCCGGTCAGGTGTGCATCGCGGACGGCACCGACCTGGCCGCGGAGAAGTTGGAGCGGGTCCTGACCAACGACCCCGGCATGGGCGTCATCCGGCACGTCGACGCCGGCTACGACCACGCCGCCGACGTCGCCCGCGAGCGCGGCGTCCGCGTGCCGATGTCCGAGGGATGACCATCCGCCCGAGCGACCGAATCTTCGAACCACTGGAAGGAACAGCAGTGACAGCGAACACCTCCCGCTCCACAGCGCTGACCGGCATCGGCACCCTGGTGACCAACGACCCGACAGTGGGGGAAGGTCCGCTCGGGCTGATCCGCGACGCCGCCGTCGTCTTCGACGGCGGCGTGGTGGCCTGGGTCGGCAGCACCGATGCGGCGCCCGCCGCGGACGTCGGGCACGACCTCGACGGCCGGGCGGTGCTGCCGGGCTTCGTCGAAAGCCACTCGCACCTGGTGTTCGGCGGGGAACGCGCGGAGGAATTCGCCGCCCGCATGGCCGGGCAGCCGTACGCGGCGGGTGGCATCCGCAACACGATCGAGGCGACGCGGAACGCCACCGACGAAGAACTGCAGGCGAACACGCGGCGACTGCTGGACGAGTCGCTGCGGTCGGGCAGCACCACGGTGGAGTGCAAGACCGGCTACGGGCAGACGGTCGCGCACGAACTGCGCAGCACGCGGATTGCGGCGTCCCTCACCGACGAGGTGACGCTGCTCGCCGCTCACGTTCCGCCGCCGGAGTACGCGGGCCGCGCCGACGACTACGTCGCCATGGTGTGCTCGGAGATGATCGATGCCTGTGCACCGCAGGCGAAATGGATCGACGTGTTCTGCGAGACCGGCGCGTTCGACCGCGATCAGGCGCACGCCGTGCTCACCGCCGGAATGGCGAAGGGACTGATCCCCCGCGTCCACGGCAACCAGCTCCGCGAGGGGCCCGGAGTCCAGCTCGCCGTCGAACTCGGCGCCGCGTCCGTCGACCACGTCTGCTACACCACGCAGGCCGACATCGACGCGCTGGCGCAGAGTTCGACGGTGGCGACCCTCCTGCCCGGCGCGGATTTCTCGACCCGCAACAAGTACCCCGACGCCCGGGCCCTGCTCGACGCCGGGGTCACGGTCGCGCTGGGCGCGGACTGCAACCCCGGCACCAGCTACACCACCAGCCTGCCGTTCTGCATCGCGATCGCGGTGCGGGACATGCACATGACCCCGGACGAAGCGATCTGGGCGGCGACGGCGGGCGGCGCCCGCGCGCTGCAACGTGCCGACGTCGGGGTCCTGCGTCCCGGAGCGCGGGCCGATGCCCTCGCCCTCGACGCGCCGTCGTACCTGCACCTGGCCTACCGGCCCGGCGTCCCCCTGGTCAGCGATGTGTGGCGGGGCGGCGAACTCGCCTGGTCCGCGCACGTCGGTCACGAGAAAGCGAGGGCATTGCGATGATGGAGAACCTGTTGATACCGCCACCCCCTTGGGTCGGCAGGATGGACGGCACGTCGAGTCACCACCTCCGCTGGCACCAGGCGGTGACCCCGCTCCGGGACGGCGCCGAGCCGGGCGCCTGCGTGTTCATCGGATTCTCCAGCGACGAGGGCGTGGAACGGAACAAGGGTCGCCGCGGGGCGTCCCGCGGTCCGGACGCGCTGCGGAGCGCGCTGTCGTCGATGGCCCTCGCCGAGCCGCTCCGCGCGTATGACGCCGGCACCGTCGCGGTCACCGACAATCGCCTCGAAGCCGGGCAGGAGGCGCTGGGCGCGGTGGTTGCCGCGACGCTCGACGCCGGCCAGTTCCCGGTGGTCCTCGGCGGCGGCCACGAGGTGGCGTTCGGGACGTACCTCGGTCTGGCGCAGGCGGCGGTCCGGACCCCGCGCAAACGGGTCGGGATCCTGAACCTGGACGCGCACTTCGACCTGCGGTCCGATCCGGTGCCGAGTTCGGGCACACCGTTCCGGCAGATCCTCGAACGGGAACACGCGGCGGGCACCACCCTGCAATACTCCGTGCTCGGCATCAGCCAGCCCAGCAACACCACCGCGCTGTTCGACACCGCACGCGGGTACGACGTCCGGTACCTCCTGGACGACGAGTGCTCGGTCTCCGACCGGCACCGGGTGGCCGTGTTCGTCAGCGAGTTCCTGTCGGACGTCGATCTCGTCTACCTCACCATCGACCTCGACGTCCTCCCCGCCGCGGTCGCGCCGGGAGTGAGCGCTCCCGCAGCGTACGGGGTGCCCGCGGAGACGATTCAATTCGTGTGCGACGCGGTCGCCGCCAGCGGAAAGCTCGCGGTTGTCGATGTCGCCGAGCTCAATCCGTCGTTCGACATCGACAACCGCACCGCCCGCACCGCCGCCCGGTTCATCCACCGGATCGCCACGAAACGCATTCCGATCGTGGGCTGAGATCGCCCGGGGAGCCTGCGCTCAGCCCTCCCGCAGCACTGAGCGCAGGCGGGTGACGAACGCGGCCGGGTCGTGGGCGAAGCCGATGTGATCACCCGGGAACAGTGTGGGCTCGACGCCCAGTTCGGCGGCGAGCGCCCGCGACGTCCGGTCGCAGAGTTGACCTCCCGACTCCTCGCCGATCCCGACCACGACGCGGGCGGACGCCGAGCGCAGCGCGGCGACGTCCGGGCACCAGCGGGTGGTCGGGCGCAGCATGTGCGCGTGCTGGAAGTACTCGTCGGCCTCGGTCTGCTCGTCCCGCTCGCCCCCGACCATCTGCTGGAACACCTCCTCGGGCAGGTGGATGTTCGCCAGGTCCAGGAACTTCCTCCACGCCCCTGCGACGTCCCCGCCGAGGTGGGCGTCGATGATCTCGTCGGTCTTCACGCGCAGTTGCTCGCGGTCGTCGAGCAGTTCGTCCAGCGGCGGCTCGTGAGCCACCACGGTGTGCACCAGCTCGGGATGCGCCTGCACGAGCGCGAGCGCGCTGACGGCGCCGCCGCTGGAACCGAACACCACGGCGGGGCCTGCGTCGAGGTGCATCAGCAACCGGGCCAGGTCGTCGGCGCGCATCTCCGGGGTGGAATCGCGGTCGCGGTCGTCGACCGGGCTGCGGCGGATGCCCCGCGGGTCCGTCGTGAGCACGGTGTATCCGGCGGCCAGCAGATCGGCCGCGGGCGCGAAGGAGTCGGCGTCCATCGGGGCGCCGACGAGCACCACGACGGGACCCGAGCCCCGTACCTCGTAGTACAGCCTGGCACCGGGAACGTCGAGGGTCCGGGCGTGGGTGGTGGCGGTCGATGCGGAATTCATCGAGTTCTCCTCGTTGCAGGTGATCATCGGTCGCAGGTAGGACCGCCCCCGACGGGCAGAATCATCGGTTCGGTGGGGGAAATTTCTCGCCCATGACCTCCCCGGAGCCCAGGATCCGGAGGATTCGTGGGCCTACCACTGGAAGCACGCGCGGCTAGATGACAGGATGAGATTTACGCGAACGGGATCTCGATGTGAGATCCCGGGCGGCAACTCAGGGAGTGAACGGTATGGCGCAGGGTGTTGTGAAGTGGTTCAACAGCGAGAAGGGCTTCGGATTCATCGCGCCGGACGACGGTAGCGCGGACGTGTTCGTTCACTACTCCGAGATCTCGGGCAGCGGCTACAAGTCGCTGGAGGAGAACCAGCGGGTGGAGTTCGAGGTCGGACAGGGCCAGAAGGGCCCGCAGGCCCAGAACGTGCGGGCCGTCTGACCGACGCCCCGATGACACTGTGACGACGAGGTCGCACCCGCGCGGTGCGGCCTCGTTGTCGTAGCAGGCCCCGGGACAGCTATCTCGAGAGGCCGAAACTTCCCACCTGGCTGCCGCCCACGTAGACGGCCCCGGTGTAACTCCCGTCGGCGTTGGGGGAGATCCTGTCGGTCAGGAACCCCGGACCGCCTTCTCGTCGAACTGGGCCGCCGGCTGCTCCCGTGTCGCGTCCGGGTCCGCGCCCAGATGCCCCCACCGAATCCACGGCTTGAGTGAAAATTCCTGCAGTGCAGAACTGTTGAAGTTCTATGACTTTGCCACGGCGACCTCTCTTCAGGCGGCGCCGACGGCTGTCGACTGGGGCACAGCAGGAGCTGTGATCTTCTGGTTGATCAGCATGTTGAGCGACACGCCCTGCTCTTCCGCCTCGATCGCCAGGCTCCGGTGTACCTGCGGCGAGGTTCGCACCATGAACTTGCCGCTGTAGGGACGATCAGCGATCGGCACTGGTGGTTGCTCGCCGGTCACCGCCATGTCCTCGAGGACGTCGCGGACGACACCGATGACACCGTCGAGTGCCTCGGCCTGCGTTTCCGCCAGCCATGACAACGATGGGAATTCGGCGACGGCCCCGACGAACTCGCCGTCGTCTTCCGACCAGGTCACCCGATAGGTGTAGTGCGTTGCGTCAGCCATTGTCAGCCTCCTTCGTAAGCCTGCCGTAGGCGATGACGACTTGGCCGACCCGATAGGACTCGCCCTCATCCTCGCGACCAGCTTCGCCTGCTTCGACAGGCCAAGGTGATATCACCCGCGATACTACTTCATCGAGATGAACCCGAAGAAGGACAGCCGGCAGCATTCGCGGTCGCCGATCGCATCGGCATCCCCTGGACAAATTCGGCGTACTCCTTCATAGTCGGTATGCCACCAAGTGGCATTGCTATTTCACTAGATGGCAATTTCGATCTTCCGACAGGAGTTCCCGTGACCGATCAGCTGCTCGATGCCGCCGAGTTCCGCGGCGCAGTGCGCGCCTTCGCCAACCGTGAGATCCACCCCGGCGCGGCCTTCCGGGACGAGACGCGGGAGTTCCCGGCGGAACTGGTGAAGCGACTGGGCGAACAGGACCTCATGGGGATCTCGGTGCCCGAGGAATTCGGCGGACTGGGCATGTCCACCAAGACGCAGCTGATCGCCATCGAGGAGGTGGCCCGCACCGATGCCGCCCTCGCCTCGATCTACACCGCGCACTACCTGGGGCTCGAGCCGATCCTCGTCGGCGGCACCGAGGAGCAGAAGCGCCGGTGGCTGCCCCGCCTCGCGTCCGGCGAACTGCTCGCCGGGTTCGCCCTCACCGAACCGGACGCCGGCTCCGACATAGCGTCGATGCGCACGACGGCGCGGCGCGAGGACGACGGGTGGCACCTGTCGGGGTCGAAGACGTACATCTCCAACGCCAAGGAGGCCGACCTGGTCGTCCTCTTCGCCAAGACCGATCCGTCCGCCGGCTTCCGCGGCATCACCGCGTTCGTCCTGCCCCAGGGCACTCCCGGCGTGAGTTACTCGGAGCCGCAGGACAAGCTGGGCATCCGATCGGCGCCCACCTACACCGTGTACCTCGACGACGTGGTGCTGCCCCACGACGCGGTGGTGGGAACGGAGGGGCGCGGCGGCAACATCGCACTCACCGCCCTCAACCGCGCCCGCATCGACGTGGCCGCGATGGCGAACGGAATCGCGCTGCGTGCTTGGGAACTGGGCCGGTCCTACGCGGCCGAGCGCAAACAGTTCGGACACCCCATCGCCGAATTCCAGGCGATCCAGTTGCTGCTGGGTGCATGCGACGCACAACTCGTCGCATCCCGGGTCACCGCGGACTGGGCAGCGGACGTGAAGGACGCCGGAGCCGACCTGCGCCGCGCCGCGTCGGTGTCGAAGTACGTGGCGACGGAGGCCTGCTTCTCGATCGTCGACCAGACCGTGCAGATTCACGGCGGCGCCGGGTTCATGCGCGAATCCGAGATCGAACGCCTCTACCGCGACTGCCGGATCCTCCGGATCTTCGAGGGCACCTCGCAGATCCAGCTGCTCACCATCGCCGCCAACGCGCCGTCGCCGCGCTCGACCGAATTCTGAGAAGGGCCGTCATGCCTACCCTGCCTCCCCTCGACGGCATCCGCGTCGTCGATCTCTCCCGTGTTCTGGCCGGGCCGTACTGCACGGCGCTGCTCGCGGACGCCGGCGCCGACGTCGTCAAGATCGAGCCCGCCGCCGGCGAGGACTCGCGGCACCTGGGCCCGTTCCGCGACGGCGAGAGCATCTATTTCAACGTGCTGAACCGCGGAAAGCGCTCACTGGCACTCAATCTCAAGGACGAAGCGGATCGCACCGTCCTGCTCGATCTCCTCGACACGGCGGACGTCCTCGTCGAGAACTTCCGGCCCGGCGTGACCACAAGGCTCGGCATCGACTACGACACCGTCCACGCCCGCAACCCCCGGCTCGTGTACGCGTCCATCTCCGGTTTCGGGCAGGACGGGCCGCTCGCGGGTGCGGCCGCGTACGACCTCGTCGTGCAGGCGATGTCGGGGATCATGAGCATCACCGGTTCCCCCGAATCCGGGCCGACCCGGCTCGGCGAGTCGTTCGGCGACCTCGTCGCGGGTCTGTTCGCGGCGTGGGGCATCAGCTCCGCCCTGGTCGGCACCCGGGAATCGGGTGTGGGGCAACACCTCGACGTCGCCATGTTCGACAGCATGCTGGCCATGCTCCCCACCGCGCACAGCCAGTTGCAGGCATCCGGGGTCGCGCCGGCAGGCGTGGGAAATCGCCATCCCGTGTCCACCCCGTTCGACACGTACCGGGCGTCGGACGGCCTGTTCGTCCTCGCCGTCGCCAGCCAGTCCGGGTTCGAGAAGCTCGCGCACACCATGGATCGCGCAGACCTTCTCGGCGACAACCGGTTCGCCGACGACACCTCCCGCACCGATCACGAACCCGCCCTGCGCACCGAGATCGAGATCTGGGCGAAGGACAAGACGGTCGCCGAGGTGGTCGCGATCCTCGGCGCGGCCGGACTGGCGAGCTCCGAGATCTGGAACGTCGAACAGGCGTTGTCGTCCGAGCAGAGCAGGCACCGGGGACTCGTCGAATCGTTCGAGCATCCGGTCGCGGGAACCATCGACTACGTCCGGCAGCCGGTCGTGTTCGGCGACAGCGCACGCCCCGGGGTCCGCCGCAGCCCGCTGCTCGACGAACACCGGCAGCCCCTGCTGTCCGAGATCTCCTCACGGTAGATTCACGCCGACACCCGCGACCGTCAGGAGAGAACCCATGGCCCCCGGAGATGTGACCCGCAGCGCGAGCCGCACCTTCGAGCTGCTCGGCGCGATCACCGAGCAGGGCGGCCTGACGCTCGGCGACGCCGCGAAGGCCGCCGGCCTCGCCACGAGTACCGCGCTGCGCCTGATCCGCAGCATGGAGCAGAGCGAGTTCCTGGTCCGCGGCGACGACAACGTGTACCGGGCCGGGCCGCGACTTCTCCAGATCGGCGCCCGGGCGATCAGCGACAACCAGCTGCTGTCCCGGGCCCGGCCCGCGATGGTCGCGATCGCGGAGGGAACCCGCGAATCCACGTACCTGTCGACCCACGGCCCGAAGGGCACCGCCCTGTATCTCGCGCAGATCGAGGGCACCCACGCGATCCGGCACATGGGTTGGGTGGGGCAGACGGTGCCGCTCGTGGGCACGGCCGTCGGCGCCGCGCTGCGGGGCGACCTGCAGGGCGAGGGATACGCGATCGCCCACGACACCATCGAGGACCAGTCGACGGGTGTGGCGGCCCCGATCTACGACGCGGTCGGGCGGATCGTGGGTGCGCTCAGCGTCATCGGGCCGTCGTTCCGCCTCGACGACGCGCTGTGCGCGCAGCACGGTCTCGTCCTGGTCGAACATTGCCGTGCGCTGTCGGCGGAACTGGGCTCCCCCACCGAGTGAGCAACGGTCAGCTGTCCATGCTGGTCCGGACGAACTCGCGGAACGTGAGGACCATCGGTTCGCGGGCCCGCCCGCGCCGGTAGATCAGCGAGAACGGCGCCTGATAACCGAACGACGCCGGCAGGATCGGGCGCAGCCGGTTCCGGTCCACCCAGTACTCCGCGTAGTGCTCGGGCAGGTAGCCGATGTAGGCGCCGGACAGCACGAGGATGAGTTGCGCCTCCATGTTCTCCACCGTCGCCGAGGGTTGCGGGAATCCCTGGCGGGCGAGTTCCTGCTCGGACCAGTAGCCCCGGGTCACCATCCTCTGTTGCGTGATGACCTCGGGCGGCACCCGCTTCCTGCCGAACAGCGGATGCTTGTCGCTGCAGTACAGCCAGTGCTGTTCCCGGTGCAGCGCCTGGGAGACGAGGCCGTTCATCGGTGAGGCGAACGCGCCGACCGCGACGTCGATCCGGTCGTCGAGCACCCCGACCTGCAGCTCGTGCGGGGTCTGGATCTTCAGGTCGAGGTAGACGGCGGGATGGTCCTTGCTGAACACGCCGATCACGTCGGCGAGCGGCAGGGTGGCGTCGGTGACGGTGGAATCGAGAACCCCGATGGTGAGGGTGCCCCGGAGTTCTCCCTGCAGCGCGGCGCCGTAGCGTTCGAAGCCTTCGAGCTCCCCGAGGATGCGGAGGCATTCCTTGTGGTAGAGCTCGCCCTTGCTGGTCAGACCGAATCCGCCGCGGCCGCGGTGGCACAGCACGATGCCGAGGTGGCGTTCGAGCTGACTCATGTACGTGCTGATCGCCGACGCGGACAGACCGAGTTCTTGCTGCGCGGGTGCGAACCCCTGGTGCCGGACGACGGCCGCGAAGATCTGGAGGAGCTTCAGATCGGGCAGCGAGCTGCGCATCGTGCTCCTCCGGGAGGGTCGAAAACAGGGTGTGAGCTGGCTCGCACCATTACTTCACGATTTTCTGAAGTAATTATTTGTATCAAGTGATTTATTTCACGTCAATGTTCTCCTACCGTCTAGGGCAACGGTCTGACGAGACCGGCACCGACGGGACCCGCGCCCGTCATCACCGATCCGCTAGGACACGTGAAGGACGCACCATGGACATCACCATCATCCTGATCTACCTGGGCGCGATGCTCGCGTTCGGCTGGTGGGGCAAACGCCGGGCGAGCAACTCCAGCGAATACCTCGTCGCAGGCCGCCGCCTCGGCGGATTCCTCTACACCAGCACGATGGCGGCGGTCGTCATCGGCGGCGCCTCCACCGTCGGCGGCGTCGGCCTCGGCTACAAGTACGGCATCTCCGGAATGTGGCTGGTCGTGTCGATCGCCGCCGGCGTGCTGCTGCTCAGCCTGCTCTTCGCGGCGCGAATCCAGCGCCTGAAGGTCTACACCGTCTCCGGGATGCTGAAACTCCGGTACGGCATCGACGCCACCGGCGCGTCCGGTCTCGTGATGATGGCGTACACGCTCATGCTGACCGTCACGTCCACGATTGCCTACGCCACCATCTTCAACGTGCTGTTCGGCTTCGACCGGACGCTGTCGGTGGTCCTCGGCGGCCTCATCGTCGTGGCCTACTCCGCGATGGGGGGCATGTGGTCGATCACGCTCACCGACGTCGTCCAGTTCGTCATCAAGACCATCGGCGTCTTCGTCCTGCTGCTGCCGTTCACGTGGAGCAAGGCGGGCGGGTACGCCGGCATCAAGGAGCGCGTGGGCGAACAGGCACTCGGGCTCGGCACCATCGGCACCGGCACCATCATCACGTTCTTCGTCGTCTACACCCTCGGCATCCTCATCGGTCAGGACATCTGGCAGCGCGTGTTCACCGCGAAGTCGCCCGAGGTCGCACGGTGGGGCGGCGTCACCGCCGGCATCTACTGCCTGCTGTACGGCGTCGCGGGCGCGCTGATCGGTCTGGCCGCATCCGCCCTCATGCCCGACATCGGTTCGTCCGACGACGTGTACGCCGACGTCGCAGTCCACGTCCTGCCAGTCGGCCTCAGCGGCATCGTCCTCGCCGCCGCGGTGGCCGCGATGATGTCGACCGCGTCCGGCGCGCTGATCGCGACCGCCACGGTCGCCCGGCAGGACGTCCTTCCGCTGGTCGCCCAGATCTTCGGCCGTACCCGGCCCGAACTGGACACGTCCGACCCGGAAGCCGACGTGCGCGGCAACCGTCTCTACGTGATCGTGATCGGCCTCGTCAGCATCGTGATCGCCGCGCTCATCAACGACATCGTCTCCGCGCTGACGATCGCCTACGACATCCTGGTCGGCGGACTCCTCGTCCCCATCCTCGGCGGACTGGTCTGGAAGCGCGCCACGGGAACGGCCGCGATGGCGGCCATGGCGGTGGGCACCCTCGCGACCATCGCCACGATGTTCGTCGTCGGCGACGTCATGGCGAACGAACCGGTGTACGTCGGACTCGTCAGCGCCCTGGTGGTATTCGTCGCGACCAGCCTGTTCACCGAACCCACCCCGGCGAACGTGATGTCCGTGTGGAACGCGCGAGTGTCGGGAAAGGACGAGGAAGAGCCGGTTCCGGTCCCGGCACCGAGCGGTGCGAGCACATCGACACCGAGCGGTGCGAGCACATCGACACCGAGCGTCGCGAGCACATCGACACCGATAGCCTGAGGGACACCGGCGCACGAGGGTGAGTGCGCACGAGCGGGAGGAATGATCGTGCCGAAGATCGTCGACCACGACGAGCGGAGACAAACGCTCGCCGACGCCGTTCTCGCGTTGATCGCCAGGGAGGGAATCTCCGCCGTCACCACGCGGGCGGTGGCGGAGGAGAGCGGATGGTCGACCGGAGTGTTGAACCACTACTTCGGGTCCCGGCACGAACTGCTCCTCGGGGCGCTTCGCCGGGCCGGCGACATCCAGGGTGACCTGTACCGGACGATCCTCGAGGAGGAGGGCGCCGGTCCGATCGAGAAGCTGCGGAACATCACCGCCAGCATCCTGCCGCTCGACGAACGCCGACTCGCGATGACCCGCGTCTTCCTGTTCTTCTATGCGGAGGGGGCGGCCGAGGACACGGCCCGCGGTGAGATCGCGGGCTTCCTCGCCCGCTGGCGCGGCGTCGTGCGCGAGGCGGTCGTCGCCGCCCAGCGGGAGGGCATCGTCTCCGCCGACCTCGACGCGGACGCCGTCACCGTCGCGCTGGTGGCGCTGACCGACGGGCTTGCACTGCAGGCCATTCTGGATCCCGTTGTCATGGAAGCGATCAGCACCGGGGACGCGGCCGCCCGCTGCGTCGACGCCGCCGTGCGGCGGACCACCGAAGAAGCGGGAGCGGTGGGCACATGACCGACCGTGTCGTCGTCCTCGACGGCTTCATCCCGGCCGAAGTGCTGTCCGATTCTCTTGCCGCCGCGGGTATTTCCGCGGAGGTGATTCATCAGTCCGAGTTCCCGTCCGGACCGGGTGTCGTCGCCCTGCTGGTGGGTCCGGAAAACACCGGACTCGAGCCGCGTCACCTGTCGGCACTCCCGGACCTGCGACTACTGTCGGCCACCTCCGCCGGGTACGACCACCTGCCGGTGTCGGCGGCGCACGAACGCGGCCTGTGGGTCACGCGGGCAGTGGACTACTGCACCGAGGAGGTCGCGGACCACGCGTTCGCGCTCGCCCTCGGGCTGATCCGATCCACCCACACCCTCGACGGTTCCGTGCGCGCCGGCGGGTGGGACGTCACGGCCGCACCGCCGCGGCGCATCGCGGGAACCGTGCTGGGCCTCTACGGCTTCGGCCGGATCGCCGGCGCGCTCGCGGTGCGGGCCCGGACGGTGGGGATGACCGTGCTCGTCAGCGGTCGCGGGCTGAGCGACCGCACCGCGGAACTGGCGGCCGACGGCATCGAGGTGGTCGGGTTCGAGGAACTGCTGCGCCGCTCCGACGTATTGAGTCTGCACGTTCCCCTGACTCCCGAGACGCAGGGCCTGATCGACGAGCGCGCGCTGGCGACGATGCGGCGCGGCGGGTATCTGGTGAACGTCTCCCGCGGCGGACTCGTCGACCACGACGCGCTCGGAGCAGCACTGCGCAGCGGGCACCTGGCCGGTGCTGCCGTCGACGTTCTTCCGAACGAACCTCCCGCACAGGATGATCCGATCTTGCACATCCCGAATCTCGTGATCACCCCGCACGCCGCGTGGTACTCGCCGCAGGTCGCGCGCACGCTGGCGGAGCAGTCGGCGCGCAACGTCGCCGCGGTCCTGACGGGCGCATCCCCGGTGGGAGTCGTTGCCCCACCGGGGATGTGATTGCCCCTGTCAGTCCTTGTGGCGCTGTTCAGTCCTTGTACTCGGGGGCGGTCCGGTCCAGCATCCGCAGCAGCGCCGCCCACGCCATCTCGTAGGCCTGGTCGTCGGCGAAGTCGTCGGTGGCCTCGCCGGCGAACTGCCGCGCCGTATGCTCGGCGATCTCGGGCGATGGAACGCGCAGGTCGCCCGATGCCTGGGCGGCGATCTGGATGTCACACGCCTTCTCCAGGTAGAACATTCGCAGAAACGCCTCGGCGGCGGACTCGCCGACGGTGAGCAGTCCGTGATTGCGCAGGATCATCGCGGGGTGATCGCGCAGATCCTCGACCAACCGCACCCGCTCGGCCGTGTTGAGGGCGATGCCCTCGTAGTCGTGGTAGCCGACCCGGTTGTAGAACTCCATCGAGATCTGGTTCAGCGGCAGCAGGCCCTGCTCCTGCGCGGCCACCGCGCACCCGGCCTTCGTGTGGGTGTGCAGCACGCACTGCGCGTCCGTCCGGGCCTCGTGGATCGCGCCGTGGATCACGAATCCCGCAGGGTTGACGTGATATTCGGACGGTTCGACGAGTTCGCCGTCGAGTCCGATCTTCACCAGGTTGGAGGCGGTGATCTCCTCGAAGAGCAGGCCGTACGGGTTGATGAGGAAGTGATGTTCGGGCCCGGGAAGCCGGACCGAGACGTGCGTGAAGATCAGGTCGGTCATCTTGAAATGCGCGAGCAGCCGGTACACCGCCGCGAGTTCACGACGCAGTTCCGTCTCGGTCTTCACCGGACTCGTTCGGCCCTGCGACGTAACGGTGGGTGCACTCATGCGGGATCTCCTTGATCACGGAACGGATTTCGGCTTAAATATATCAACTGATTTATTTAAGTGCCAGTGTTTGGCTGCCCGTGATCGACATGTAGACGTCGTCGAGACGAGCGGCTCAGTCGAGCCGTCCACCCAGCATGCCCCGCAGCGAGCGGAGACAGAGTTCCCGTAGCTCGCTCTCGGCGATCGAGGGGTGGTCGAGCCAGTCCATGCAGACGGCGCGGACGAAGGCGATCCAGCCGCGCACGGCGACGCCGACGAGTTCGCGCTCGCCGGCGGGCGGATCGAGCGCGTCGACGATGCGGCGCTGCTGCGCGTCGAGTTCCCGGTCGACGATGGCCCGGATGTCGGCGTCGGCCGACAGCGCGCCGCGGTTGATGGCCCGGACTCCGTGCCGGTGGCTCGCGACGTGCTCGAAGTACGCGTCGAGTCCGGCCGCGACCTGTTCCTCGACGGGGAGTGTGGAGTCGGGGGCCGTCACGTCGAGGAGTCGTTCGGATTCGCGTTCGACGATCGCGGCGAAGAAATCCCGCTTCGTCGGGAAGTAGTGGTACATCAATCCGCGCGACACCTCGGCGAGTTCCGCGACCTCCTCGATCCAGACATCCTCGTAGGGGCGGTCCGCGAACAACCGCGCGCCGATGTCGAGCAACTGCGCGCGCCGCTGCTCCGGGGCGAGTCGACGGCGGGCGCTGGTCATGCCAGCCACCGTACTGCTTGACACCGGTTCAGTAAGGCGTACCTTGCGTACTAGACATCAATTCAGTAACGCGGGCCACATCGACACGGGGGTCGACAATGAGCGTCGGATCACTGCACAGCACAGCGGAGGCGACGATTCCGCATCCCCGATGGCGGCTTCCCGTCTTCGGCGACGTGTTCGGGATCAGCATCCGCACTCCCGTGCAGAATTCGATGGAGATCGGCAGAAAACTCGGGCCCATCTTCGAACGCGACATTCTCGGCAACCGGTTCGTGTTCGCCTCCGGCGCCGACATGGTCGCGGAACTCTCCGACGAATCCCGGTTCGCGAAGCACCTGGCGCCCGGCGTCGCGTCGCTGCGTGAGGTCGGCGGCGACGGGTTGTTCACCGCGTACAACCACGAGCCGAACTGGGGCAAGGCACACAACCTGCTCGCACCGGCGTTCACGAAATCCGCGATGCGCTCGTATCACCGCACGATGCTCGACGTTGCCGGCGAACTGACGGAGCACTGGGACGAGCGCGTGGGCGACTCCCCCGTCGACGTGTCGTCCGACATGACGAAGCTGACGCTCGAGACCATCGGCCGGACGGGGTTCAGCTATTCCTTCGATTCCTTCCGACGCGAGCGCCCGCACCCATTCGTGCAGGCAATGGTCGGCGCGCTCAGCCATTCGCAGCGCACCACGTTCGTGAAGTCGACGGCGCTCGGACGCCTGCTGGTCCGGCGGTCGGATCGCCGCAACGTCGCCAACCTGGAACACATGGCCGAGGTCGTCGACGAGGTGATCCGCGCCCGCCGCGACAGCGCCGAGGCCGGCCCCGAGGACCTGCTCGAACTCATGCTGCGGGCGGCCCGGGAGAACGACCCCCACCGGATCGACGAGTTGAATATCCGCCACCAGGTGGTGACGTTCCTGGTCGCGGGACACGAAACGACCTCCGGTGCACTGTCCTTCGCCCTGTACTACCTGTCGCGGCATCCCGACGTCCTCGCGAAGGCTCAGGCGGAGGTCGATGCGGTGTGGGGCGCCGAGGAACCCGCGTTCGAGCAGGTCGCCAAGCTCCGCTACGTGCGCCGGGTGCTGGACGAATCGTTGCGGCTGTGGCCGACGGCGCCCGCGTACGGCCGGGAGGCGACGGTCGACACGACCCTCGTCGGCAAGTACCCGATGAAGGTCGGCGACTGGGTCCTCGTCCTCATCCCCGCGCTGCACCGCGACCCCGTGTGGGGTGACGACCCGGAGGCGTTCGACCCCGACCATTTCCTGCCCGAGCGCATCCGGTCCCGTCCCGCGCACGTGTACAAGCCGTTCGGGACCGGCGAGCGCGCCTGCATCGGACGACAGTTCGCCCTCCACGAGGCGGTGCTGGTTCTCGGCACGATCCTGCGCCGGTACGACATCGCGGGCGACCCCGGCTACCGCCTGAAGGTCGCCGAGCGGCTCACCCTCATGCCGGAGGGATTCACGCTGCAGTTACGCCGACGCTGAGCACTGCCGCCCCTTGACAGCCACAAAGTGAGAGTTACTATCAAAATATAGTAACTTCCTTTCGAGTGGAGCTGTCATGAGTGAAACGACGGTCATCGAAGTCGCCTCCCGCCGCTGGTGGGCGCTCGGAGCCCTGTCCGTGGCCATGCTGACCATCGGTCTCGACATCACGGTCCTGACGGTGGCGCTGCCCACGCTGGCGGTCGATCTCGGAGCGGACAACTCGCAATTGCAGTGGTTCAGTTCCGCATACACGCTGGTCCTCGCCGCGGCTCTCCTGCCTGCCGGGGCACTCGGCGACCGGTACGGCCGCAAGAAACTGCTGCTCGGCGCACTCCTCTTGTTCGGTGCCGCGTCGCTGCTCTGCAGCTACGCGAACACGTCGGGCCAGCTGATCGCCGGACGCACTTTACTGGGACTGGGAGCCGCCGTGATGATGCCGCTGTCGATGGCCGTGCTGCCCGTCCTGTTCCCCGACGCGGACGAACGTTCGCGGGCACTGACCATCTGGGTGACGTCCACCGCGATCGGACTGCCCCTCGGCCCGATCCTCGGTGGCTGGCTGCTCGGGCACTTCTGGTGGGGATCCGTGTTCCTGATCAACGTGCCCCTGGTCGTCGTCGGCGCGATCGCCGTCGCAACCCTGGTGCCGGAATCGCGCAGCGAGGAGCGGTCGACCACCGACTACCTCGGCGCCGTGCTGTCGTCGCTCGGGTTGCTCAGCCTCACTTATGGTTTCATCAAGGCCGGCCAGGACGGCTGGGGCGACACACTGGCCTTGACGTCGATCGCGGCGTCCGTGGTCGTGCTCGGGCTGTTCGCGATGTGGGAACGGCGGTCACGGCATCCGCTGATCGACACGTCGTTGTTCGCCAGCCCAGGATTCCGCTGGGGCACGATCTTCACGACGCTCGTCAACTTCGGGATGTTCGGGCTGTTCTTCACGGTGCCGCAGTACTTTCAGGCCGTGCTCGGAGTGGACGCGCTGGGCAGCGGCCTCCGCCTGCTGCCGTTGATCGGCGGACTGCTGGTCGGCACCCGGCTCTGCGACCAACTGCTTCGGCGGGCCGGCGCCCGGCCGGTCATCGTCATCGGGTTCGCACTGCTCACCGCGGGTCTCGCGACCGGCGCCCTGACGTCCGCCGATTCCGCGTACTGGTTCACCGCGACATGGATCGCACTCGTCGGCGCGGGAATGGGTTTCGTGATGCCGGCGGCGATGGGTGCCGCCCTCGGGGCGTTGTCGGCCGAACGGTCCGGTTCCGGCTCGGCACTGATCCAGGCGCTGCGACAGGCGGGCGGCACGATCGGGGTCGCGGTGCTCGGCACCGTCCTCGCCACTCGGTACCGGTCCGAACTGGGCGAACTGGACGTGAATCCGGTCCGCGACGGCGTCAACGCCGGCGTCGCGGTGGCCAAGGCAACCGGCGACCCGTCGATGCTCGCGCACGTCCAGGCGTCGTTCGTCTCCGGGATGAGCCTCATGCTGTGGATCTGCGCGGGAATCTGCGCCGTCGCGGTCGTGCTCGCAGCGCGTTTCACGCCCCGCGATACCCCGGCCCCTGCGCAGGATGAGTCAGAATCGGTACATGTCCACTGATGCCCGACCAGGCCTCCGGGAGCGGAAGAAGGCGCGCACCCGGCTGACCATCCGCGCCGAGGCGTTTCGGCTGTTCCACGAACAGGGCTACGCCGACACCACGATCGAGCAGATCGCGGAGGCCGCGGACGTGTCGCCGAGCACGTTCTTCCGCTACTTCCCTACCAAGGAACAACTGGTCCTCGCCGACGATCTCGATCCGCCCATGATCGAGGCCATCGAGGCGCAACCGCCGGACGTCCCGCTGATCACCGCGTTCCGGAAGGCCGCCGAGTCCGTGTTCGCCGGTCTGTCCGAGGCGGACATGGAGTTCGAGCGGACGCGTCAGGAACTGATGTATTCGGTCCCGGAACTGCGCGGGGCCATCATGCAGGAGATGGTGCGCAGCATCGACATGATCGCGGGCGTCACGGCGCGCAGGGTCGGGCGCACCGCCGACGACTTCGAGGTCCGCGCGCTCGCCGGGGCCATCGTCGGCGTCGTCCTCGGTGTGGTCGATCTGCTGCCGGGGAATCTGCCGCTCGCCCTGCGCGCACTGGAATTCCTCGAGGACGGGCTGCCGCTCGGGCGGGACACCACGTCGTAGACCGTCACGTGGTCGTGCGTTCGAGAACTTCCGTCACGACGTGTTCGGCGATGGCGAGCGACGACGTCGCACCCGGGGAGGGCGCGTTCCGGACGTGGATCACGCGGTGCCCCCCGGTGATGACGAAGTCGTCCTCGAGGCTGCCGTCGGCGTTCATCGCCTGGGCGCGAATGCCCCGGGGGCCGCGGGTGACGTCGGAGCGGCGCAGGTCGGGCACATACTTCTGCGCCTCCTTCACGAACTGGCCCGTACTGAGGACGGTGCGGGCCTCGCGGACCGCCGCCGCGGTGTTGTGCGCGGCGAACCGCCAGAATCCGGGAAACCCGACCGCGGACACCACGTCCGATGCCGACCACCCCCGACGGTCGTACGCCTCCCGCCCGAGGGAGAGAAAAGCGTTCGGCCCGAGCATGATTCGCCCGTCGATCCGCTTGGTGAGGTGGACACCGAGGAACGGGTACCGAGGATCCGGGACCGGGTAGATCAGCCCCTTCACGAGTGAGGACCGCTCCGGCTCGAGCAGGAAGTAGTCGCCGAAGAACGGCACCACCCGGGGGGTTCGCGGTTCACCCGACAGCAGCGCCACCCGGTCGGACTGCAGTCCGGCGCACGTGACCACCAGGTCGAAGACCTCACTGCCGTGCCCGGTGGTGACCACCGTTTCCGACGCCCGGCTGTCCAGACCCACGACCTCCCGGCCGAGCAGCACGCGTCCCCCCGCCGCGGCGATGTCCGCGGCGAGGGCCTCCGCGATCGCCACGTAGTCGATGATCGCGGTGTGCGGCGAGTGCACGGCGGCGACCCCGCGGGCGTGCGGTTCGATCTCGGGGATCTCCGCCCCCGCGATCTTGCGGATACCGGGAACCCCGTTGGCCACCGCCCGGTCGAAGATGGCGTCCATCCGGCCCACTTCGGACGCGTCGTGGGCGACCACCACTTTGCCGCACTCCTCGTAGGCCACACCCTTGTCCTGCGCGTACTGCTGCAGGAGGGTGACGCCGCGGCGGCACAGGCGCGCCTTGAGGCTGCCCGGCGGGTAGTACAGACCGGCGTGGACGACGCCGCTGTTGTGCCCG
Source organism: Rhodococcus koreensis (assembly GCF_017068375.1). Lineage (NCBI taxonomy): Bacteria > Bacillati > Actinomycetota > Actinomycetes > Mycobacteriales > Nocardiaceae > Rhodococcus > Rhodococcus koreensis. The sequence goes on along the minus strand of NZ_CP070609.1, from coordinate 5,554,722 downwards.
GTCTGGTGGGCCGCGACCCGCGTTTCCTTCTCGAACAGCGTCACCTCGACGGCGTCCATCCGGTGCAGAAGTTCCCGGGCGACCGCCAGACCGATGATGCCGCCGCCGATGACGGCCGCACGAACCTTCGCCATGAGCACCCCTCCGTATACCGTTTTCGAGATACCATCGATGGTATGTCGACCACCCCTCGACGCACGTCTTTTCCCGGACTGGGGAACCTGTCCGATCGGCGTCGAGCGCTGCTGGACGAACTCGTCACCACCCGCCGCGAGCGGGGTCTGACGCAGACGGAGATCGCCGCCCACATGGGCACGTCGCAGTCGGCCGTGGCACGGCTCGAACGCGGCGACGTCGATCCCCGCCTGTCGACACTCGAACGGTATGCCGAGGCCGTGGGCGGGACGGTCGACTGGACGATCTCACCGCACCGGGAGTCACCATGATCTGGCCACCACCCACCCCACCGTCGGTCCCGCCTTTTCACACGCCCTGGCAGCCGGACCCCCGGTTACCGTCGGCACCGATGCCCGTCACGTCCGTCGGCGCTACCGGTGGTCCCGACTGGCTGGCCGAGCGCCTGTTCGACAAACGGATCGTCTCGCTCACCGGCCGGCTCGACGCGGAGGCCACGAACCGTGCGGCGGCGTCGCTGGCGCTGCTCGACGCGTCCGGCGACGACGAGGTCCAGTTGTGGCTGCACGGCGTCGACGCCGACGTCGACGCGGCCGCCACGCTCCTCGACACCCTGGACCTGATGGGCGTCCGGCTGCACGTGCACTGCCGCGGCGACGTCCGCGGAACGGCGATCGCTCTCCTCGCGCCTGCCGACCGCCGGACGGCGGCGGCGCACGCCACGTTCCACCTCCTCGAACCGCGGACGTCCTGCACCGGTCCGGCGTCGGACGTCGCCATCGCCGCGGAACAGCACGAGCAACAGCTGCGCAGACTCCAGCAGCGGATCGCCGACTCCTGCCGGCGTCCCGTCGACACGGTGATCGCAGACATGCGGGACCACCGGATCCTCACCGCCGACGAGGCCCGCGACTACGGGCTGATCGACACGATCACCGGTGCGCGCACCGTCGAAGGCGAGTGATCCGGCAGGCGGACCGCGGGCGCGGCTCTTGCGCCCCGCACCTCGGCGGGGGAATCATCCGAGGATGACGGTCGAACGATCGCGCATCACGGTCCACGGGGTCGTGCAGGGGGTCGGTTTCCGCCCGTTCGTCGCGCGACTGGCCGGTGACCTGGGGTTGCACGGCCACTGCGGCAACGACGACGTCAGCGTGTTCATCGAGATCGAGGGCAAGTCCGCGTCGGTGTCGGAGTTCGTGCGGCGGCTCCGCACGGACGCGCCGCCGATGGCCGTGATCGTGGACGCGACGGTCCAGCCCGTGCCGGTGCGCGGGGACGAGTCGTTCCGGATCATCGACAGCAGGCACGCCCCCGGCGCACGGACGCTGGTGTCGCCGGACGTAGCGACGTGCGCGGATTGCCTTCGCGAACTGGCCGATCCGCACGACCGCCGGTATCGGCACCCGTTCGTCAATTGCACCAACTGCGGGCCGCGGTTCACGGTGATCACCGACCTGCCCTACGACCGGCCGAACACCACGATGGCCGAGTTCCCGCTGTGCGCGGCGTGCCTGGCCGAGTACCGCGACCCTGCCGATCGCCGGTTCCACGCGCAACCGGTGTGCTGCCCCGACTGCGGTCCGCACCTGTTCGCCGAGATCGACGGTCGCCGGGTGGACGGGGACGACGCCGTGATCACCGCGGTGCAGGGGGCGTTGCGGGGCGGCCGGATCGTGGCGGTCAAGGGCCTCGGCGGGTTCCACCTCGTGTGCGACGCCGCCGACGCGTCCGCCGTGGCGACCCTCCGGGCACGCAAGCACCGCCCGGACAAGCCGTTCGCGGTGATGACGGCAGACCTGTCCATCGCCGCCGAACTGTGCGAGATCTCCGAACCCGAGAGCGCGCTGCTGCGGCACGCGGCCCGGCCGATCCTGTTGCTGCACAAGCGGAATACTGCCACGATTGCCGACGGAATCGCGCCCGGGATCGACGACCTCGGCGTGATGCTGCCGTACACCCCCCTGCATCACCTGCTCTTCACCCGGACCCCCGGCAGCGACGTCGACCCACCGCGGGTGCTGGTCATGACGTCGGGCAACCTCAGCGGCGAACCGCTGTGTTTCGACAACGACGACGCCCGTACCCGGCTGCGGGACATCGCCGACGTGTTCCTGATGCACGACCGCCGGATCGCGGTGCCGTGCGAGGATTCCGTGCTGGCGGTGGCGGATGCGGCGGTGCTGCCGATCCGGCGCTCGCGCGGGTTCGCGCCGCTGCCGGTGGTGCTGCCCGCGCACGGCCCGGAGATCCTGGCGGTGGGCGCGGAGATCAAGAACACCTTCTGCCTGACCCGGCAGGACTACGCGTTCTGTTCGGCGCACCTCGGAGACATGGGCAGCCTGGAGAGTCAGCGCGCCTTCGAGACGTCGGTGCGGCAGCTGACGCAGCTGCACGGCATCACCCCGGAGGCCGTGGTCGCCGACCGGCACCCCGGATATTCGACGCGCCACTGGGCCCGGCGCTACAGCGACAGCACCGGCGTCCCGCTGCTCACCGTGCAGCACCACCACGCGCACGTCGCATCGCTGATGGCCGAACACGGACTGGTCGGGACGACGGTGCTCGGTGTCGCGTTCGACGGGACCGGGTACGGCTGCGACACCACCGTGTGGGGCGGCGAACTCCTCCTCGTCGGCCCGGACATCCTCGACTCGCGGCGGGTCGGACACGTGCAGCCGTTCTCACTGCCGGGTGGCGACGCGGCCGTCCGGAATCCGGTGCGGGTGGCACTCGCGCTGCTGCACGAGTGCGGCATCACCGACGTCGGCGGACTGCCCTGCGTGACGGCGATCCCCGCCGCGGAACGCGCGGCCGTGGAATCGCAACTCGTCTCGGGTGTCGGATGCATCAGGACGACGAGCGCGGGCCGCCTGTTCGACGGCGTCGCGTCGCTGCTCGGGGTCCGGCACCGCGTCACGTACGAGGCGCAGGCGGCCATCGAACTCGAGGCCCTCGCCCGGACCGCCCCGCACCCCGCGCCCCTCACCATGCAGGTGGAGAACGACCAGCTCACTCTGCCTCTTCTGGTGTCCGGCATCGTCACAAGTCTGCGCGACGGAACCCCGCCCGCGGCGCTCGCGCTCGGCTTCCACCATGCCCTCGCGGGCGCGACGGCGGACCTCGTCGACCGGGCCGCCACCGCGACCGGTGCGTCGACGATCGGGCTGACCGGAGGAGTCTTTCAAAACCGTTTATTCCTCGCACTGGTGAGAGCACACTGGGAGAGCAGCGGTTATCGAGTCCTCACCCACCACCGGGTGCCTCCCAACGACGGAGGACTCTCCCTCGGCCAGGCGGTGATCGGTGCCGCGGCAACCATGCGCGGACCGTGACGTCGGCAGCCCCCGACCGGACGGCCCGGGACGGGAGCTAGTGAATGACCACCACCGCAGAGGCGGGCGGGCACCTCGTCGACACGGACCTGTCCGCGGATCTCGCCGCCGCGGCGTTGTCGCTCGCCCGCAAATTCCATGACGGGGCGACGCTCTGGGTGATCTCACCGCAGTGGGAACCGCACGCCCATCACGTCGCCGTCGAATTCGTCCATCCCGTGATCATGGGCAAACGGGCGCTGCCGTCGGTGGCCCTCGTCGAACCCGATCCGGTGGCGCAGGCCCGGGTGGCGAGCAGGCCCGGCGACATCCTGCTGGCGGTGGCGTCGGCGAACGAACCCGCCGTGGTCGACGCCATGCGCCGCGCACCGGCGTGGGGGGCGATGACGATGTGGATCGGGGCGGGCCCGCGGCCACCGGCCGGCGCGGCGAACCACATCCTCTGGGTCGACTCGGACGACCCGATGGTCCCCGCCACCGGACGGTTCGTCCTCATGTACCACCTGCTGTGGGAACTCACGCACGTCTGCTTCGAGCACTCGGGACTGCTGAAGCCTGACGCCGAGGAGTGCGACGAGACGGTCTGCGTCACGTGCAGCGACGAGGGCCGTCTCGGTGAAGTGGTGATCGAGCCCGCCGAACCCCTCGGCCCCGCCCTGGTCCGCACGGCCGCCGGCGAGGAATGGGTGGACGTCAGCGTCCTCGGCGACGTCCGGCCCAACGACCTCGTCCTGGTGCACGCGGGCGCGGCGATCACGCGACTCGACGACACGAGTCCGGAGGCGAACCGATGACCACCCACGACTCGGAGAGCACCAGCTTCCTCTACCCGTTCATCGACTCGGAGGAAACCGACGCCCAGAGCCTCCTCGACGACCTCGCCGCCTCCGCCCGTGGGAAGGCCGCCGAGAGCGCGCGTCTGCAGAAGGCGTCCCTCGACGAGTACGGGGACGGTCTCACGGCGGCCGGGATCGACATGGCCGACCGGTTCCGCCGCGGCGGCCGGCTCTACACGTTCGGCAACGGCGGCAGCTCCACCGACGCCGCCACGCTGGCGTCGCTGTTCAGCCGTCCCGCCCGCGGACGCCCGGTGGCGGCCTGGTCGCTCGCCGCCGATCAGGCCGTGGTGACGGCGCTCGGCAACGACGTCGGCTTCGATCTGATCTTCAAACGGCAGATCATCGCCCACGCCCGGGACCGCGACGTCGCGATCGCGCTGTCGACGTCGGGGAACTCGGACGACCTGATGACCGCGCTCACCGAGGCGAAGCAGCGGGGGCTGTTGACCATCGGGTTCGCCGGGCACGAGGGCGGCCGGATGGCGGCGATGGCGTCCGCAGGCGAACTCGATTTCTGCTACACCGTCCATTCGCAGAGCATCCACCGGATTCAGGAGAGCCACGCGATGCTCGGGTACCGGCTGTGGTCGGTGGCCCAGGAACACATGACGCGGCCCGCTCCCAACTCCGTGGAGGCTTCATGAGCACAACTGAACCGGCGACGTCGGCGGAACGCGAAGACCGGGTCCTCGAGCGGATCGACAAGTTCCGGCAACGCCGCCCCCGGCTGCTCGACGAGGTGGTGACACTCGCTCACGGTGCGGGCGGAAAGTCGTCGGCCGCGCTCGTCGACGCGGTGTTCGTGGAGGCGTTCCGCAACGAGGAACTCGAGCAACTCGGTGACGCGGCCGCGCTCACCATGCCGTCGGGTGAGCGGCTCGCGTTCTCCACCGACTCGTACGTGGTTCAGCCGCTGCGGTTTCCCGGCGGTTCCATCGGGCATCTCGCGGTGCACGGGACCGTCAACGATCTCGCCGTGTCCGGTGCGCGCCCCAAGTGGTTGTCAGCGGCGTTCGTCATCGAGGAGGGTTTCCCGATCGCCGAACTGCGGGAGATCGTCGCCGACATGAGCGAGGCGGCTGTCCTGTCGGGAGTGCAGATCGTCACCGGCGACACCAAGGTCGTCGGCAAGGGCGCCGCTGACGGGGTCTACATCTCCACCGCCGGCGTCGGTGTCATCCCGGAGGGCAGGCGGCTGTCGCCCGACCTCGTGCGCGCGGGCGACAAGGTGCTGCTGTCGGGCACGATCGGCGCACACGGGATGGCCGTGATGCTCGCCCGCGGCGACCTGGCCATCGAGGCCGACATCGCCTCCGACACGGCCCCCGTCAATTCTCTGGTGGAGACGCTGCTGGAGGCGGCCCCGTCGACGCGGTGGATGCGGGACGCCACCCGTGGCGGCGTCGGCACCGTGTGCAACGAACTGGCCCATGCCTGCCAGCTCGCCGTGATCATCGATGAGCAGTCGCTGCCCATCGAGCCTCAGGTGCTCGGTGCCTGCGACATGCTCGGCATCGACCCGCTGTACGTCGCGAACGAGGGCAAGTTCGTCGCCATCGTCGCGGCGGAGGAGGCGGACGCGGCCGTCGCGGCGCTGCGAGCCCACCCGCGGGGAGCCGACGCGACCGCGGTGGGCGAGATCCTGGCCGAACCGCCGGGCATCGTCGCACTGCGAACCTCGTTCGGCGGCAGCCGGATCGTCGACATGCTCGTCGGTGACCCGCTCCCCCGAATCTGCTGAAGAACAGCCCGAGAAGGAGAACCACGATGTGTCTGGGGATACCCGGTCAGGTGGTCGACATCGTCGACGCCGAACAGCATCTGGCCAAGGTGGACGTGAACGGCGTCCAGAGAACGATCAGTGTGCGACTGCTCGCCGAAGAGGGTCTCGTCGTCGGTGACTGGGTGCTCGTGCACGTCGGCTTCGCGATGGCGAAGATCGACGAGATCGAGGCGCAGCTGACGCTGGATCAGGTGCAGAAGATGGGCGCCGACTACGTGAACGAGATCGACGCGTTCAACTCGTCCGAAATCGCGTGACAACAGCAAGAACGAGGTAACAGGGATGAAGTTCGTCGACGAATTCCGGGACCCGGCGGCGGCGCGCGCCCTGGTCAAATCCATCACCGAACTGGCCCGCGGTGACGAGTTCAAGTTCATGGAGGTGTGCGGCGGGCACACCCACACCATCTACCGGCACGGCATCGAGCACCTGCTTCCGGAGTCCGTGGAGTTGGTGCACGGCCCCGGATGCCCGGTGTGCGTCATCCCGATGGGCCGAGTCGACGACGCCATGTGGCTGGCCGAGCAACCCGGCGTCATCTTCACGACGTTCGGCGACATGATGCGGGTGCCCGGATCCAAAGGAAACCTCATCGAGGCGAAGGCCCGCGGCGCGGACGTCCGCTTCGTGTACTCGCCGCTGGACGCGCTGAAGGTGGCCCTCGACAACCCCGACCACCAGGTGGTGTTCTTCGCCGTCGGGTTCGAGACCACCGCGCCGTCCACCGCGGTGACCCTGGTGCGCGCGCGGGCGCTGGGCGTGCAGAACTTCAGCGTGTTCTGCAACCACGTCACGATCGTTCCGCCGATCAAGGCCATCCTCGAATCCCCCGACCTGCGGTTGTCGGGTTTCCTCGGCCCGGGCCACGTGTCCACCGTGGTGGGGCTGCGGCCGTACCGGTTCGTGTCCGAGGTGTACGGGAAACCGATGGTGGTCGCGGGCTTCGAGCCTCTCGACATCCTCGCGTCGGTGCACATGCTGCTCCAGCAGATTCGCGAGGGCCGCTGTGAGATCGAGAACCAGTACAAGCGGGTGGTGCGCGCGGAGGGCAACGTGCAGGCACTGAAGCTGATGGCCGAGACGTTCGAACTGCGCCCGCACTTCGAATGGCGCGGACTCGGTTTCATCTCGCAGAGCGCGCTCAAGGTCCACCGGAACTACGCCGAGTTCGACGCCGAGGAGAAGTTCTCGATGCCGGGTGTGCGGGTGGCTGATCCGAAGGCCTGCCAGTGCGGCGAGGTCCTCAAGGGCGTCATCAAACCCTGGGAATGCAAGGTGTTCGGGACGGCGTGCACCCCGGAGACTCCGATCGGCACGTGCATGGTCTCCCCCGAGGGTGCGTGCGCCGCGTACTACAACTTCGGCCGGCTCCACCGCGAGACGGCGCAATTGCTCGGTCAGCGAGGCTGACCAGGTGATCCCTCCCGGGCACCGCGTGTTCGCGCAGTACGCGCACGCCCCGAATGCCCTGGGGTACTGCGGTCCTCCCGGCTCGGAGCGACTGCAGGCCGTCGCGTGCGGCGGCACGCCGGAGACCGATGTGGTGGCGATGGCGAGGCAGTTCAGCGGCGCGTGGCCGTACCAGGAGGTGATCGCCCGGCTCGCCGGAATCGCGGACCCATTGGACGAGAGGGTTGTCCGGGGGTACTGGATCGCGGACGAACTCTCCGACCACATCGACCGGGCCGAGTTCGGCTCCGCCCTGCTGTCCCGCCTCGCGTCGCAGGCCGGTCACTACTGGAAGCACCTCACCGCGGACCTGCTCGGGGAGGCGGCGCCCACCCACAACTTTCACGTGTTCGGGGTGTACCCGTGGTCGCGGCTGCTGGACACCGGAATGCCGCAGCCACTGCAGGTTCTCGACTCCTGCCGCATCCGCTGGGGTGAGGTGGTGGGGGTCGACGCCGATCGTGCGCTCGTCCGGTCGCGCCGACTGCACTGGGACGGAACCCGGCTGTCGCTCGGCCCCGAGCAGGACGACCCGGCCGACTACCGCGTGCCAGAGGGAACTTTCGTGCACGACCTCGCCGTGGGCGACCGGGTGGCGGTGCACTGGGATTTCGTGTGCGACCGCCTCGACCCGGACCAGGTCGAGCGGTTGGCCCGGCAGACGGAATGGCAACTTGCACAGACCAATCGACGACTCGATCGGGAGGTGACCATCACTTCACCGAAACGGACAGACCGGAACGTTTCCCGGTTACCATGACTACAACTCACGGCCTGTGGCCGGATCGGAGCCGACATGAAGAAGATTCTGAACTCCCTGTCCGAGGACGAGTTCGTGCTGATTCGCGAGACCAAGAAGGCGCAGATGGCCGGCTTGGACGAGGACAAGCTGATCAAGCTGCACACCCGCGTTCGCCGCGCCCGCAACAAGCACGTCAAGCTGTACCGCCAGGAAGGCGCAGCGAAGGTCGAGGACAAGGGAGCGCGTGCGGCCGGTAAGGCGGCCAACGTCCGCAACGCCGACAAGGCCGAAGTCTTCGAGGCAGCACTCAGCCGGGTGAGCCGCCAGTTGGCGACGGCGGCACGCGCCAGCGCTCAGGACTTGAAGGACGAACGACTCGCCCGTGCCCGCAGCGACTCCCCCTCCTTCAGCGAACTCGGCGACAGTGACGGCAAGGTCGGCTCGTCCGGCAAGGCCCGCGTCGACGCCACCCGGAAATCGTCCGGCCGCAAGAAATTCGAAGCCTCCACCATCGCCGCGGGCGCACGGAAACAAGCGAAGAAGGACAAGCGGTAAACCGGCGTCAGACGCGCACGACACGCATCCCTGCGGCTTCGAAGGACGCCGTCTCCCCGATGTCGGCGGAGTCGTCGGTGACGATGGTGGTTCCGGGTGGGATCGGCGCCCACGCATGGAACGGGCGCTGCCCGAGTTTTGCCGCGTGCGCCAGCACGTACACCTCGTCCGCGCGGGCGATCATGATTTCCTTGAGGCGCGTCTGCTCCAGTTCGGCTTCGCAGATGCCCAGATCCGCGGTGACGGCATCCGCCCCGAGGAACGCGCGATCGAACGTGACACGTTGGAGGGTGGCCTCCGCCAGCGGTCCGACGAACCCCTGACTGAGATGGCGGAGTGTTCCCCCGATGCACTCGACGCGCACGGAGTCGGCGTCGGCGAGCGATTCGAGGGCGGTCAGACCGGCCGCGATGACCGTGATGTCTTCGATGTCGCGCAGAAACTCCCCCATCGCACCCACCGTGGTGCCCGCGTCGAGCAGGATGGTCTCGCCCGGCCGGACCTGGCTGGCGGACCATTCCGCGATAGCGCGCTTCGCGTCGAAACCCTCGAGAGCGCGCTGGCGGAGTGACGATTCCTGCTGGGGGTCGAGCGCGATGGCGCCACCGTAGGTGCGGGCGATCAGCCCCTGGGAAGTGAGCTGGCTCAGGTCCCGCCGGATGGTGGAAGCGGTGACACCGAACTGTGCCGACAGGTCGTCGACGCTGGCCAGCCCGCTCGACCGGGCCAGCCGCACGATCTCGGATCGGCGTGCTTCCGACTCGCGAACCGCCATGTTTCGTCCCCCTACTTCACAACCGCTGTGCTGGTTGCCAATTCGGCAGCCTGACGAAGAGCTTCGACCATACTACCGGCCTCCGCAATACCCTTGCCTGCGATGTCGAAGGCGGTGCCGTGGTCGACGGACGTCCGGATGACGGGCAGCCCGACCGTGATGTTGACACCCGCCTCGATGCCGAGGACCTTCACCGGCCCGTGCCCCTGATCGTGGTACATCGCCACGATCAGGTCGTAGTCGCCGCGTCCCGCGAGGAAGAATGCGGTGTCGGCAGGCAGGGGTCCGTGGACGTCGATGCCGTCCGCCTTCAGCAGCTCGACCGCGGGAATGATCTTCTGCTCCTCCTCCCCGTAGCCGAACAGCCCGTGCTCGCCGGCGTGCGGGTTGATGCCGCACACCCCGATCTTCGGTTCCGGGATTCCGGAGCGCACGAGCGCCTCGTGCCCACGCCGGATCGTCCGCTCGACGAGTCCGGGTTCGATCTTCGCGACGGCGTCGAGCAGGCCGATGTGGGTGGTCACGTGGATCACCTTCAGCTTCGGCGTCGACAGCATCATGGACACCTCCTCGGTGCCGGTGAGGTGCGCGAGGAGTTCGGTGTGCCCCGGGAAGATGTGGCCTGCGGCGTGCAGGGCCTCCTTGTTGAGCGGGGCCGTGCAGATGGCCTGCACCTCACCGCGCACCGCGAGTTCGCTGGCGACGCGGATGTACTCGTACGCGGCGTGACCGGCGACCGGGGACAGTTCGCCCCACGCCAGGTCTTCGGGCAGGAGGTCGAGATCGATGACGTTGACGCGCCCGGGCACCGACTGCGCGTCGGCGATCGATTCGACGGTCACGATGTCGACGTCGATGCCGAGCACGTTCGCCGCGAGACGCAGCCGCTTCGCATCGCCGATGACGACGGGCTTGCACCAGGACAAGGTGGCCTCGTCCAGCAGGGCGGGGACGATCACCTCGGGGCCGATTCCGGCGCCGTCGCCCATGGTGACGGCGACGATGGGCAGGTTCGCGGTATCGGTTGACGCGCTCATGTGAGGTCCTCGCTGTGTGGGAGTGTGGGTGGGCGGCTCATGGCCGCACAGGTAGGCCGCGATCGCGGAGAGACTGGTCGAGTCGCCGAAACTGCCGGGCTTGGTGACGACGCGACGGCCGTCGGACGCGACGGAGGCGACGGCGCCGTGGTGCACCTCGTGGACCGGCCGGAGTGACGTGATGCCCAGCGCGTCGACGACGGCCCGCGCCGTCTCCCCGCCGGTGAGCACGAGATCGGAGCGGTGGCCGTTCTGCAGGGCGGCGACCAGTCGGCCGAGCGCCGCCGACAGCGTCCGCGCGTTCGACGGGTCGACGTCTCCGGTGACCGTCAGGACTGCGTGACCGCTGTCGAGTGCGCGGCGCAGGGGCCCGGTGTCGACGTCGCCGAGGAGAAGGTTGCGGGCGCCGACGGGGATGTGCCGGGCACCGTCGGCGACGAGTGATGCAACCTGTTGCACAGCAATGGGTTCCGCCGTTCCGACGACGGTCAGGACGGAGTCCGCGGGCGTGACCGCGGGAGCGGTGACGTCGCGTCGGGGCAGGGTGCGCGCCACGGCCGCGGCGAGGGCGGACGTCCCGGCCAGTCGCACTCCGGGAATGGTGCGGCAGGCCAGGACGATCGAGTCGAGGTCGGCCTCGGTCTCGACGTCGCAGATCGCGATGGCGCCGTCGGACGCCGCGCGGGCCAGCGCCTGGCCGACGCCGGGACCGCGGGGCACGCACCGCGTGGGACGGCCCGGGAAGAGTGCGGCCACCGAATCCGGGGGCGGGGTGGATTCCGCCGACCAGACGCCGGCGGCATGGAGTGGCGTCGAACCGACGTGCACGACGCCGCCGCGCACGGTCCGGTCGAGTGCGGGCAGGCCCGCCGCGAGAACCACCGGACCGCCGTCGGCGAGAATCCCCACCTCGGCCCCGATGTTCCCGCGCAGAAGTGAGTCGATCTTCTTCACCACGAGCGTGCCGGACGGAACGCCGTCGAGGGCACGGCGCATCGTCCGGGCCGCACCCTCGGCGCTCATCGACCGGGTGTCGAGATCCGCGATGACGACTCCGCCCGCCGCGTGCGCCTCGCCGGCGCCGAGAAGGAGCGACAGGGGCGCACTCCGGTCGAGAAAGGCGCTGGCCACTTCCGCCGCACCGGACAGGTCGTCGGCGAAGACCGCGACCGCCGGATCCGGTCCGATCGAGTTCGGTCTCATGACGCCGCCTTTGCCCGATTATGTGCGCGTTCCGTGCATCGAATGCTAGCAGTTATGCGCGTTGCGCGCAGCATGTTCACAGTGAAGCCCCCGCGCACTGCACGATCGCCTGACCCGTGATGCTCCCGCCGAGCGGTCCGACGAGGAAGCCGATCAGCCCCGCCACCTCCTCCGGCGCGATGAAACGGCCGAGCGGCGGAAGCTTCGGGGGCGTCGACGTGCGTGCCGGGTCGTTCAGCATCGGGGTGTCCGTCGGCCCCGGCGCGACCACGTTGACCGTGATCGCCCGGTGCACCAACTCGGCGGCCCAGGACCGCGACATCCCCACGAGGGCCGACTTGGTGGCGGCGTACTGACTCTTGCCCGCCGCCCCGGACATCGTGCGGCTCCCGACCAGGACTACCCGGCCACCGTCGCGCATCGACGGCACGAGCCCGTTGACGAGGACCTCGGCGGCCGCGACGTGGATACGCCACATGTCCAGGCCGTCCTCCACCCGGAGTTTCCCCAGGGGCGCCGAGGACTGCAGTCCGGCCGCATGGATGACGGCGTCCACCGGACCGACCGCCGTCGCCTCCGCGGACAACGCGTCGAGATCACCGAGATCGACGGCAACCCGGGCGAACCGATCGTGATCGATGCCGGGATCCCGCCTGCTGAATCCGGTGACCGACCACCCGTCGTCCAGAAGCCGGCGGGCGGTGGCGGCGCCGATGCCGGAGCTGACCCCGGTCACGACCGCCCGCTTCGCATCCCCCGTCACGACCGGCCCCCGTCGGCAATCCAGCCCGCCTCGAGTTCGACGTACTCGATCGCCTGACGGAACCGGGTGAACGCCACGTGCAGGTGACCGTCGTTCCCGGCGGTGATGCTGGGGTACGAGTACTCACGGTTCAGGCCGTCGCGGGAGTTGTTGGACAGGCAGTAGCCGTCGCCGACCTCGATGTCGCGGCGATGCGGCCACGTCCGGCCACCGTCCTCGGACATCGCCAGCGTCATCGGCGCGCGGGGGGCACCCCAGAACGCGCTGCGGCTGTCGCCGTCGTCGAGTGGTTCCGGTTCCGCGTCCGCCGCCGCGGGCGGTGCGTCGGCGAGTCCGTCGTCGTCGATCTCGTCGTACAGGGACGTCCGCCGCGCGGTGGCGTTCACGGCGCTGGACTCGTTGAACACCAGGGCGAGCCGGTCGTCGGACAGCACGACGAACTGGATGGACGAATTGTTGTTGGGCAGTTCGGTGGCCTCCGGCTCGGTCCAGGTGTCGCCGTCGTCCGTCGAGACGCTGCGGTAGATCGAGTCCGCCCAGCGGCTGCGGTAGAGGGCGACGAGGGTGCCGTTGGAGAGGCGTCCGATGTTCATGTGCACACAGCCGACGCTGCCCGGCACGACCACCTCCCGCCAGGACTCGCCGTCGTCGGAGATCATCACGCTGCTGTAGTCGCGATCGCCCACCCATTTGCGGCCCTCGATGCGGACGCAGTGGAACACGGGCAGCAGGAGCCGCCCGGTGGGGAGTGCGATGACCGGTTGCCGCACGAACACGCCGCCGGCGTCGGTCTCCGGCAGCAGGATGTGCGCCTCGCCCCACGTCCGGCCGCCGTCGGCGGAGATGCGCCGCATGACCCGCGCCGTGTCCTGGTTGCCGGCGTGCTGGGACGTCCACAGCAACCACACGGCGCCCGTCTTCGTCACGTGCAGAACGGGATTCTGCTCCGACCGCGTCGGATCATCGGACAGCTGCACCGGCCCGGACCACGCGCCCACGCCCGGGGCTAGCCGGGAGAACCAGACGCTGATGTCCGGCACGCCCTCCTGGGTGCCTGCGAACCACACGCACCCGAGGGACCCGTCGGGCAGGACCGTGAGATTGGCCGCGTGATTCTGTACCTGCGGCGCGGGGATCAGAGCGTCGCGTCGACCCGCCTCGGCGACGTCACGTAGGACGCCGTCGGTGGGCCGGGTATCGGTTGCGGGACTCGGTGTGGTCATCTGCGTCTCCAGTGCGTGGATGGTGGCGGGCGGGTTGTCGACGGCGGCGGTCGCGTCACGTCTAGGCATGCAGCGCCGCGACACTCAGGTCGTAGGAGTTCGTGGGCCGCAACGCGACACCGTCGATCCGCGAGCGGCGCGCGAGGACCGCTTTCGGGACGAACGACCACAGACACGGGCACGTGTCCCAGATCCGACGTTGCGCATCCGCGAGGAGTTCGCCGCGCCGGGTGGCGTCGGCCTCCTCGGAGGCCTGGGTGATGGTCTGGGTGATCTCGGGAAAGATGTACCCGTGGTAGGTGTCCCGGGTCGCTTCCTTCTCCGCGGTGCCGGCGTACATGCCCTGCATGATGGTCAGGGCCAGACCGGTCGGGCTCGGGAAGCCGTTGCCGAGGACGTCCCAGTCGCCGGCCTTGCCCTGACGCCACTGCGAGATGTCGCCGCCGGGTTCGAACTGCTGCAGGGTGGTTCGCACACCGACCGCGGACAGCATCTGCAGCACCGATTCCATGATGTCGGTGTCGGCGGCGAACTCGCCTGTCTCCCAGATGATCTTCAGCTCCAGGTCGCGGACCCCGAGGGCGTCGAGTTCGCCGCGGGCACGCGCCGGGTCGTAGCTGTATTCGCCGGTCTCGACAGCGCCGTCGAGGGTGAGGGGAATGACCCCGCGCGACTGGGTGGCGGAGCCCTGGAGAACCTGGTCGACGAGGGCTCGCCCGTCGATCGCGTAGGTCAGGGCCCTGCGCACCCGCGCGTCGGCCAGCGGATGCCCCTGCGGCTTCCGGAAATTGAAGAAGAGTTGATTCAGTCGCACGCCGTCGATCCGGTCGATCGAGACACCCGACAGTCCGGCGAGTTGGTCCGCCGCGTCCGGGGTGATGGAGTCGATGACGTCGACCTCGCCGCTCCGCAACGTCACGACGCGGTTCGACTCGTCCGGCACGAAGCGGACGCGCACCGATTCGATCTGCGCCGGCGTTCCCCAGTAGTTCTCGTTGCGCACCAGAGTGTAGTTGCCGGTGCCGCGGTCGCTTTCGGTCACGACATACGGTCCGGTTCCCACACCGGACTGCAGTTCCTCGGGAAGGTTCGCGGCCGCCGGGGTGACGAGAATGTTCGACATGAGGTAGTCGAGCACTGGGACGGGACGTTCGGTGTTGAGGGTGAAGCTGGTGTCGTCGATCTGGTCGACCGTGGGCCACTCGGGAAAGAATCCGCCGACGAAGGATCCGTCGACCTCGCTGTACATCTGCAGGGCCGTCGCGACGTCCTGCACCCGCACCGGCGTTCCGTCCGAATAGCGGATGCCGGGCCGCAGGTGCACGTACCACTGGGTGGGTGCGACGAGTTCGAACCGGTCGGCCAGAACGAGCCGGGGCCGCAGGTCGCGGTCGATTTCGGTGAGGGCTTGCCGCACCCCCCGCTGCACCGTCAGTGCGGCATCGAACTGGTTCAGCTTGTTGTCGAGGCTCACGAGCGATCGGTTCAGGGCCAGGCTCACGGTCCTCGGTCCGGGTGTTCCGGTCGGCGTCGCGCAGCCCGCTGCGGAACCGAGCGTGAGGCCGGCGCCGAGCAGGAGACCCGACCTGAGCAGCGTTCTCCTCGAAAAACGCTGTTCGAAAAGAGAATTGGTCATCGTCGACCTCTCGGGACTATGGGTGTGGGGCGCAGCGATCAGGCACGGCGCGAGGCGGTTGCCCACCAGGCGATGTGATCGCCGGCACATCCAAACTCTACTCAGAGTTGCTTGAGATGCGCAAGATGGCGAGCGGGACTTGCGCACAACGCGCATTAGTGCGATTGTGAGCTGAGTTACAAACGAAGCTGCTGTACCCGACACGCCGCGGTGTCGACACCCTCCATCGCCGGCGTTATCGAAAGGTCGACGATGACCCCTCACGCAGACCCCGAACGGCCGGTGACCTCATGACGCAGCACGCCGCCGACACGGCGCTTGCAGCCCAGCCCCCGGACTCGGCATCATCGGCTCCCCGCCGGACCCGGACCTCCCGCGCCCCGAGGGTGCTGACGGCGGCCATGCCCCGATACGTCGTCAAACGCCTCGGACAGAGCGCGCTGGCCGTCTTCCTGACACTGACCACCGTGTTCGTCCTCATCCGGATGGCGCCCGGCGACCCCGCCTACTCGATGGCCGGGCCGCTGGCCAGCACCGAGGACCTCGCCCGGATCAGGGCGGACATGGGCCTCGACCAGTCCGTGTTCACCCAGTACCTGCTGTATCTCCGCGGCCTTCTCCACCTCGATCTCGGCACCTCGTACACGTTCCAGGCACCCGCCTTCGACGTCGTCCTCGCCCGGCTGCCATACACGATCACCCTGTCCGTCGCGGCGATCGTGCTCACCACGCTGGTGGCCATCCCGCTGGGCGTGTGGATGGCGCGCCGCGCCGACACGAGGCGCGAACTCGGCGCCAACGTCGTCACGATCGCCGGCCAGTCCATGCCCGACTTCTGGACCGGGCTGATGCTCATCACCGTGTTCGCTGTCCTGATCCCGATCTTCCCCGCGGCCGGATTCACGACCTGGTCCAGCCTGGTGCTGCCCACCGTGACCGTGGCCGTCCTGCAGATTGCCCTGATCTCCCGCATGGTCCGCCGCGAGATGGTCGGCGCGTTCTCCTCGCCGTACATGACGGTGGCCCGCTCGCGGGGTGTCCCGGAGCGGGAGCTCATCTGGCGGTACGCGCTGCGGAACTCCGCGATCCCCGTGCTGACCGCTCTCGGCACCCGGTTCGCATCCATGCTCAACGGTGTCGTCGTGGTCGAGGTCGTCTTCGCGTGGCCCGGCGTCGGATCGCTGGTCGTACGGGCACTCGAGACGAGGGACTACCCCCTCATCCAGGCCACCGTCCTGGTGACCGCAGTACTCGCCGTTCTCGTCCAGCTTCTCGTCGACCTCTGCTATCCGCTCCTCGACCCGCGCGTCCGACTCGGAAAGGGAACGAGTAAATGACCACCATCGTCGATCCCCCGGCGCATGCGCGCCCGTCCACGGTCACCCGCCGCGACATCGCCCGGGCCGGTGCCACCCGAGTCGCTCGCGACAGCCGGGTGAAGATCTGGATCGGCAGCATCTGCGCCCTGGCCGTCATTCTGCCGGTCGCCTGCGCACAATTACTGCCCCTGCCGTCTCCGGACGCCACCGACCTCGCCCAGCGCCGGCTGCCACCGCTGACACCCGGGCACCTGTTCGGCACCGACCAACTCGGCCGCGACCTCCTCTCCCGCGTCCTCTACGGCGGGCAGGTATCGCTCACCGTCGGAATTCTCGCGGTGGTCGTGTCCGGACTGATCGGCCTGTGCCTCGGCGCACTCGCCGGCTACCTCGGCGGCTGGGCCGATACCGTTGTCAGCCGTCTCCTCGAAGCCCAGCTGTCGCTGCCGCTCCTCATGATGCTGCTGCTCGTCGTCGCCCTGTTCGGCCCGTCGATCCCGGTCATCACGTTCGTCATCGCCATTGCCCAGTGGCCGGAGATCGCCCGGCTGACCCGTTCACTCGTCCTCGTCGAACGCGAGAAACCGTATATCGCGGCGTCCCGCGTGCTCGGACTCGGACGCACCGCCATCCTGCTCCGCCACATCGTCCCCAACATCATCAAGCAGGCGTCCCTCGTCGTGCTGCTGCTGCTCGCGCAGGCCGTGCTCCTCGAGAGCGCGCTGAGCTACCTCGGTGCCGGACCGCAACGTCCATTCGCCACCTGGGGCCGGATCATCTCCGACGGGCAGGACTACATCACCACCTCGTGGTGGCTGGTGACCCTCCCCGGCCTCGTCATCGTGCTGCTCGTCGTCGGTGTCAACCTGCTCGGCGACGGGCTCCGGGATCGGCCGAAGTCGCTGCGACTGCAACCGGGCGTACTACAGCGACTCCGGGCGTGGAAGGGAATTGCGTGACATGACGAATCTGCTGCGAGTCGACGAACTGCAGATCGAACTCATCACCGCCCGGGGCGTCATCCGCGCAGTGGACGGCGTGTCGTTCAGCATCGACGCCGGCGAAACGGTGACGATCATCGGCGAATCGGGGTCGGGAAAATCGACCACGGCGATGGGCCTCCTCGGTCTGCTGCCCGACGACCTCGCCGTCCTCTCCGGCGCGGTGCGGTTCAAGGACTGCGACATCCTCGGGAAGCCGAAGGCGCTCGCGAAGGTCCGGGGCCGGCACATCGCCCTGATCCCGCAGGACCCGATGACGGCGCTGAGCCCGGTGCACACCGTCGGATCCCAGCTGCGGGAGGCGGTGCGCCACAGCGGCATCACCGGAAGGTCGAAGGAAACCGCGCGGGCCGTGGAACTGCTCGAGCAGGTACGGCTCCAGAATCCGGCGGGACAACTCGGGAAGTATCCGCACCAGTTGTCCGGTGGAATGCTGCAGCGTGTGCTGATCGCCTGCTCGCTCGCGTCGGGTCCCGAACTGATCGTCGCCGACGAACCCACCAGCGCCCTCGACGTGACCGTGCAGGCGAGCATCCTCGACCTGCTGCTCGAACTCCAGGAGCGCACCGGCGTCGGAATGCTCGTCATCACTCACGATCTCGGCGTCGCCCGCTTGATGTCGGACCGGATCTACGTCATGAAGGACGGCCGGTTCGTCGAGAACGGCGGAGCCGAGGATCTCGTTCTCCATCCTCGCAGCGCCTACACCAAGAAACTGCTCGACGCCGTGCCGCGGCTCGGCGACTTCACCACGACCGTAGGAGCGTCGACATGAATGCCCCTCTGCTGTCCGTCGAGGACCTCGTCGTCGAATACCCGGTCCCCGACGGTGTGTTCCGCGCCGTCGACACCGTCAGCTTCTCGGTGGACAAGGGCGCGACCCTCGCCGTCGTCGGTGAGTCGGGGTGCGGGAAATCGACTATCGCGAAATCGATCGTCCGGCTGCTCACCCCCACCTCCGGCCGGATCCTCGTCGACGGTGCCGACATCGCGCAGCTGTCGGAGAAGGCGCTGCGGCCCTTTAGGTCTCGCGTGCAGATGGTGTTCCAGGACCCGTACGGCTCACTGGACCCGCACCTGACGGCCGTCGACATCGTCGGCGAACCGCTCCGCCTGCAGGGCGTCCGGAGCAAGTCCGAGCGGGCGCGCAGAGCCGCGGAGCTGATCGACCGCGTCGGCCTGCCCGCCACGGCGCTTCATCGCCGCCCCGCCGAATTCTCGGGAGGTCAGCGGCAACGCATCGGCATTGCCCGGGCCCTGGCGAGCGGACCGGAACTCCTCGTGTGCGACGAGGCCACCAGCGCACTGGACGTGTCGGTGCAGGCTCAGGTGCTCGATCTGCTCCGCGAGATCCAGCACGACACCGGCCTGACCTACGTCTTCATCTCCCACAACCTCGGCGTCGTCCGCGAGATCAGCGACACCGTGATCGTCATGTCCCGCGGACAGGTGGTCGAAAGCGGTTCCACCACCGACGTTCTCGAACGTCCCGCCGAGCCGTACACCCAGGCCCTGCGCGCCGCCGCGCTCGACCCCACCACCATGGTCGGGATCAAACCCCGCCACCTCGTCTCGCGTTCACCCGGCGCGGCCGACGTTTCCCGCACCGCATCCCGAGGAGTAGCTTGATGCCCGAACTCGATCTGACCTCACTCGTTCTCGGCACGATGACGTTCGGCGACACCGTCGACTTCGACGGTGCCGCCGCGATGGTCGACGCCGCGCTCGACGCCGGCATCACCCACATCGACACCGCCAACGGCTACGCCGGCGGAGAGTCCGAACGCCTCCTCGCCCGACTGCTCGGCACGCGCCGCGACCGAATCACCCTCGCCACCAAGGCGGGAATGCCGCACCCCGACGCGGGCGACCACTCACCGCTGTCCCCCGCGGGCCTCCGGGCGAGCGTCGAGGCGAGCCTGAAGAGACTGGACACCGACTACGTCGATCTGTTCTATCTCCATCAGCCCGACCGGGCCACACCCCTCGCCGACACCCTCTCCACCGTCGCCGAACTCGTGTCGGAGGGCAAGATCCGCGCCCTCGGCGTCTCCAACTTCGCGGCCTGGCAGATCGCGGAACTGAACCACACCGCCGACGCCGTCGGCGCACCCCGCCCGATCGTCGCCCAGCAGCTCTACAACCTGCTGGCCCGGCGCATCGAGGAGGAGTACGTCGAATTCGCCGCGGTCACCGGACTGATCACGATGGTCTACAACCCGCTCGGCGGCGGCCTCCTCACCGGACGGCACTCGTTCGACACGAAGCCGGCGGACGGCCGCTTCGGTGATTCGCGGCTGGCGCAGATGTACAAGGACCGGTACTGGAACACCGCGATCTTCGATGCGATCACCCAGTTGTCCGTGATCGCCGACAAGGCCGGCATCCCGCTCACCGAACTCGCTCTGCGCTGGCTGGTGTCCAAGCCGGCGGCGGGGCCGATCCTCCTCGGCGGATCCAAGGTCGCGCACCTGCAGTCGAACATCGCCGCTGTCGCGAAGGGCACACTCGACGACGAACTGATCGACGCGTGCGACGAAGTGGGCAGCGCCCTGCGCGGACCCATGCCCAACTACAACCGCTAGGAGAAATCGCCCTCATGAGCGCCCAGGAATTCGCCGCCCGACTCCGCGGCCGGGAACGGATCGTCGGCTATTGGTCCGTGATCGACAGCCCGGTGTCGACAGAGTGGCTCGCCCACGTCGGCTGGGACTACATCGCCCTCGACCTCCAGCACGGCCTGATCGGATACTCCGGCATGGTCGCGGGGCTCACCGCCATCGATGCCTCCGGTTCCACGGTCGGCATGATCCGGGTCGAGTCGAACGACCCAACACCGATCGGCCGGGCACTCGACGCCGGCGCGGCGGGAGTGATCGTTCCGCTGGTGAACACGGCAGAGGAAGCTGCCCGCGCCGTTGCTGCCGCAACCTACCCGCCCGCCGGCGTGCGCTCGTACGGGCCGATGCGCTCGCAACTGCGGATCGGCCCGACCCCGTCGGATGCCAACCGCGACACGGTCGTCGTCGTGATGATCGAAACCCCGCAGGGGCTGGCGAACGTGGAGGAGATCTGCGCCGTCCCCGGACTCGACGGCGTCTACGTGGGGCCGTCCGACCTGCGCCTCGCCGTGGGTGGCGCGCACCCGAACGATCCGAGCGTCGACGACGAGTTCGAGGCGGCCGTGACCCGGGTCCGGGAGGCCGCCGCAGCGGCGGGCATCGCGGCGGGCATCCACACCCCCGACGGGTCGGTAGCAGCCCGCCGACTCGCGGAGGGATACACGTTCGCGACCGTCGCGTCGGATCTCACCCATCTCAAGGCGGCCTCTGCCGCGCATCTGAAGGCGGCGACCGGGGACTGACAGGCGCTCCGCGCCCGTGCGCCTTTTTGGTTGTTCGCGCTACCAAAAAGGCGCACGGGCGGTGAAGCCGCCTGAAGAGATGCAGGATCGAATCATGACCGACATCATCGAGTTGATTTTCGACGACCACGAGTGGTTCCGGCGGCAGTTCGCCGCACTGGACGAATTGAAGTCCCGGCGCCGGGTGGAGATCACGGCCGTGGAGGCGGTGTGGACGCCGTTGGCGAAACGCCTGGATCTGCACGCTGCAGCGGAAGAGGAAATCTTCTATCCCCAACTCCTTCGTGTCGGCGAGGACGCGGAGGCGGAAGCCGAGACCCTCGACGCGATCGGGGACCACAACGACATCCGCGACGGCGTCCGGGCGGCGGCGGGGAACCCCGTCCTCTCCGAGGAGTGGTGGGCGGCAGTCGGCCGGACGCGCCGGGCCAACGACGAACACATGGCCGAGGAGGAACGGGAGGGCCTGGCCGATTTCCGGACCGCACCGGATGATCTTCGCGAGTCGCTCGGGCGGCGGTTCGCCGAATACTTCCTCGTTCACCGCACCGTGTCGGAGGTGGACACCTCGGACAAGGACCCGAAGGAGTACGTCCGCGAGATCGAAGAGGACCTCGACGAGGACGACAACCCCGGATCGCTTCGAATCGGCAGCTTGAAGGGCCGGTAGCAACGCACTCCCCACATCACAGACCGCGCGGTCTGTGTTCTATAGTTCGGGCGGTCCGCGGCATCGGGCCGACCGGTTCTGTGGGGAGATGGGGTTGTGGCGCGAATTTCCCGTCCGGTACCCGATGCCCTTCCTCCGATGTCGTTCGAGCGGACCGTGCCCCGCAGGTACGTGCACCGCCAATCCGTGGCCGAGGTCTTCCTCACCGACTGCGTCTCGCTGCCTGCGCCGGATCGGTTCGTCGTCGCCGCGCAGTGGCCCCGCCTGCACGGCTTTTACCGCGCCCGAGACGGGCACTACGACACCATGCTGCTGGCGGAAACGCTCCGGCAGACCGCCATCTACCTGGGACACACCCGCTTCTCCGTCCCCCTGCCGAACCGGTTCGTCATGCAGCACCTCGAGGTGCATGCGGTACCCGGCGCGCTCGCGGTGGGTGCGGCGGCCGCGGATGTGGTCGTCGAGGTCACCGCGTCCCAGCACGTGTACCGCGGCGGGGCGCTGTCCGCGTTCCACGTCGACCTGCGGTTCCGGATCGCCGGACAGGATGCCGGCTCCGCGACGGGTCACGCGGTAGTTTTCCCTCCGGCCGCATACTCACGCGCCCGGTGGGGTGAGCGCGGCCCGCGGGCGATCGACGCGCCGTGGTGCCCGACTCCCGCCCCGGCTGCGCTGGTCGGTCACGTCGACGACGCGCACGTGGTCCTCGGTCCGCGACGCTCCGAGAGCGAGTGGGAGTTGCGGATCGACGACGCGCACCCCGTGCTGTTCGACCATCCGTGCGATCACATTCCCGGGATGCTGCTGCTCGAGGCGATGCGGCAGGCGGCCTGCGCCCGACTCGGCCTGCCGGACGCGCATCTCGCGTCCCTGGGCGCCACGTTCCACCGTTTCGCCGAACTCGACGAACGGACCACGATCCGGCTGGACGTAATGGACGACGGCGCGTTGTCCATCAGCGGGTCGATACGGCAGGGCGGTGTGGCGGTCGTGCGCGGAACCGCGGCGCTCGCACCTACCGCGGTGAGCGCATGCGCGTCCGGCTAGTCGGCGTCGTCCGGTACCCAGCGGGCCCGCCGGATCCGGGCGATGTCCTGATGCCGGGTCGCGGGCATGATCCCGGGGAGCAGGAACCCCCACATGTCGTCGACGCGCTGTTCGAGGTCCGTGCGCTGCGTCAACACCTGGGAGACGGTCTGGACGCCGGTGAAGGCGCCGATGACGAACCGCGCCAGCCTCGGCGGGTCGATGTCCGCGCGGAGATCCCCCTGCTCGACGGCCCGAGTGGCGAGCATCTCGCAACTGTTGATCCAGTCGAGATAGGGATCCGCGGGGCCCTGGTCGTCGGCACTGAGTTCGAGGGTGATCCGGATACCGGCTCGCACGATCGGGTCGTCCACGATCTGCCGAGCCATCTCGTGACAGAGCATCACGATCTGCTCGATCGCCGACACCTGCTCGCGGCCGATCGCCTCGACCGACGCGATGGAGATCCGGTGTTGCTCACCGATGATGAAACGCGCCAGATCCTCTTTCGAACGGAAATGGAAGTACAAGGCCCCCTTCGTGATTCCGGCGTTCTCGACGATGTTGCCGAGTCTGGCTCCTTCGAAACCCGACTTCTCGAACATCTCCGCCGCCCCGCGGACGATCTGCTGTCGAGTCGCCGCAGCACGCGCCTGCTGAACCACGTTCACACCTTTCCCTGCCGCACGAGAGAAGAACGATGACGATGAAAGCACGGAACACGCGCCCATTGCCCGGAGAGACGGTACCAGCGTCGACCGCGAGCGAGCGTGGTCGAAGACCCTCCGCGCCGGTACGTGTCGCGGTCGTGGGAGCGACGGGCTTCATCGGGTCCGCCACCGTGCGGGCCCTCGTATCGGCCGGGATTGCGTGCACCGCGGTCGCGCGCAGACCGTCGGACCAGGACATTCCGGGCGTGCCGTCCGCGCAGGCGGATCTGACCGATCCGGTGAGCCTCCGCAGGGCGCTCACCGGCGCCGACGTCGTGATCCACACCGCCTCCTACACCGGCAGCGACGCGGCGCACTGCATCGCGGTGAACGTCGACGGCACCGAGAATCTCCTTGCCGCCGCCGCCCGGAACGGCATCTGCCGGGTGCTCTACGTCAGCACCATCGGCGTGTACGGCCCCGGACCGCACAGCGGTATCGGTGAGTTCGACGCCACGCCCGCACCCGTTTCGGCGCTGAGCGCGAGCAGGCTGACCGCCGAACACCGCGTCCTCGCATCGGGCGGCTGCGTCGTCCGGCCGGGATTCGTCCACGGGCCCGGCGACCGCTGGTTCGTCCCCGGATTCATCCGGATCCTCGAGACGCTGGGCGCCTGGGTGGACGAGGGGCGGTCCCGGATCTCGGTCGTCGCGGTGACCGACCTCGCCCGGATTCTCGCGACCCTCGCCGCGCAGGCCCCGGCACATTCCGGCGACGTGTTCCACGCCTGCCATCCCGACCCTGTCACCGTCCGCGAACTCGGCCGGGCACTCGCGGACTCCGGACGCCTCCGAATGCCGGGCAGCTCTCTCACCTTCGACGACGCCGTCACCGCCGGAACCCGGCACGGCCTCACCGAACGGCACCTCGACCTGATCGGCCGCGACCACTGGTACGACCCCACCCGCCTACTGACCGCCACCGGCACGACCTTCGGCCACGGCCCCCTGGCCGGTCTCCCGGCGTGACGAGGTCCGGCAGGAAGTCGGTGGGCGGAACGTCGTTTGCGGTCCGCGGTCGGGGTGTATACCCGGATAGAGATCGATTTCCCCCACCTGACGGAGTGTCGAGATGGCCCTTCTCGCCGAAATCGTCGTGGACACCGAAGGCGACAGCCGGATAGTGGTCCTGTATCCCGTGATGTGGCTGTTCATCGCGGTTCTGGTGACGTTTGTGGTCACCCGGATCATCACCCGCCGTATCCGCTCGCAAACGGGAGCGGAACCCACGGACGACGCCGCGGACTCGGGGGGCGGTCTGATCGGTGACATCACCGTCGGCGGGGTGCACCTGCACCACCAGGTTTTCGGGATCCTGTTCATGACGCTGGCGGGGCTGGCACTGATCGCGACCACCCCGGAGGGCACGGCGCTCAACGTCTTCGCCGCGCTGTTCGGGGTCGGTCTCGCACTGACCTTCGACGAGTTCGCTCTGTGGGTACACCTCGACGACGTGTACTGGAGCACGTCCGGACGAAAGTCGGTGGACGCGATCTTCTGCGCGCTCATGATCACCGGTCTGATGATCGGGGGCGCCGAACTCGTGAGCGGGCAGATCGGCACCGCCCAGTGGTGGACGTCGATCGGCTATCTGCTCATCTCACTCGGCATCTCGTTGATCTGCCTGCTCAAGGGCAAGTTCGTCACGGGGATCGTGGGGATCGTGTTCCAGCCCGTCGCGATCGTCGGCGCGATCCGCCTGGCCAAGCCCGATTCCTGGTGGGCAGTGCGCCGCTACGGCACCCGACCGCGCCGGCTGGCACGCTCCCAGGCGCGGTTCGGGGAGCGTTACCACGCCCGCTGGAATCGGGCGCGCGACTTCGTCGCCGGACCGCCGGACCCCCGCCACGCCGGAACGCAGAGCTAGTCTTCGTCCGCCGTCCGCGAGCGTCCCATCATCTCCAGCCCCGCCATCGCCTTTTCGGCGCCTGCCTCGTCCACCTTCTCCATCGCGAATCCCATGTGGATGACGATCCAGTCGCCCGGTTCCAGGCTGACGTCCTCGGGCAGCATGCCGACGTTCACCTTGCGCTGTTCGCCGACGACGTCGACGAGCGCGAGTTGGTTGCCGTAGCCCTCCAGCATGCGCACCACCCGGCCGGGAATTCCGAGACACACGATTCAGCCCTCCGTCTTCTCCGGTTGCAGCGTCGCTGCGTGGGGCGCCAGCAGTTGGTCCACGATTTCGAAGACCGTGTCGACGGCCGGTGCGACGGCGGCGGCGACGCGCGGTGACAGCCCGATTCCCTCGTCGGTGTTGTCCACCTGGCAGCCGAGGACCACGGCGCGCGGCAGGGTTCCGCCAAGCGCGCGGAGACTGGCAAACACCGCCCCCGGATCCATGCTGTGCGCGTCGAGCGGCGCCGCGGGCACCGAATCGGGTCCCACCTCGAACGCCCTCAATGCCCCCGGCTCACCTCGATCGGGAACGGCGTCGACCAGCAGGAGTGCACCCCACCCGTCGAGCAGTTCGTACGCCAGATGTGTTCCACGGATGCCGAAATCGACGGCCCGGACTCCCGGCGGCAGCGACCTCGTCGCGACACCACGCAGCACCTCGGGACCGAATCCGTCGTCGCCGAAGAAGATGTTGCCCACACCGGCAACCAGCACCCGCCTGTCCGTCACGTGGCCTCACATCTTGCGCATACGCAGGTACCGCTTGATGTCGGGAAGCGAGAAGACGGCGACCGCCACACCGGCGACCGCCAGCAACGCCAGCGCGGCGGTGGTGGCCTCTCCGAGAATCTTCATGACTGTTCTTCCTTTCCGGTGTCTGCCGATACGGGCTCCACCTCGTCCGGGGCGAAGTACAGATACCTGCCGTACCACTCGTGCAACTCGGAAGCGGGATCGTCCATCAGCACGACGCCGACGTGGGTACCACCGTCGACGTCGGCGTGCACGGTCACCACCCGAGCGAGCTGTCCCGCGAAGAACAGGTCCTGGGCGTCGGCGCGCCGCGACGGATGGATCCGCACGACGGTGCCCTTCGCCACCCGGACGCCGTTCACGATCACACCGTCGACGTCGGGGCGCACGGCGGTGTCGGCGTCCGGATCCCACCACGGCACGTCGTCGGTCAGTTCCGGGACGAGACCCATGTCGGGGAGGCCGCGCTCGGCGTTACCTTGCTCCGGGATGTCGGGGCTCGGGAAATGCGGGTTTCGCAGGACGCCGTGCATCTGGGCGAGCGTCGCCGGCGACATCTGCTCGCAGCGGTCGATGATCTGGGCGGCGAGCGGGTCGGTGGCGCGCGCCTGACGCTTTTCCTCCTCGGTGAGCGTCATGACCCGCAGGGTGAGGATCTCGTCGATCTCGGTGGCGTCGAACAGGGCGCCGTCGCTCTGCTCGGCCACCTCCGGGTGGTCGTACAGGATGATCGGCGACACCAGGACGAGGTCCGTCTCCCCCGGCAGCCCGGCCAGCACGGGGTAGCAGCGTTCCTGATGGCAGGTCGACGCGAGCGGCGCGGCGTCGTCGGGCGGCTCGAGCAGCGAGACGAACTCGGCGTCCTCCGCAGCCAACATCAGGTGCGCCCCGATCAGCGAGTGCCTGATGGCCGAATCCTTCGACCACGTGCCGATCGCGTCGATCTTCACGTTCTCGATCGACACCCGCAGTAGGTCCAGTCCGTCGTGCCGGTCGCTGCCGACGCGGACGACGGCGCGCAGCGGCCACCTGGTCCGCACCACGCGCCCGGCGAGGGTGCCGTCGTCCTCGCGCAACTCCTCGACGTCCACTCCCCCCTCGACGTCCACGTCGAGCCGGCAGTCCTCGAGCTCCTCGGCCGGGAACACCGCGCCCAGGTCGATCTCGCGTTCCACCGCCTCGTCCCACGACAGCCAGCTGCGGCCGGCGACGGTGAGTTCCCCGACCGGCTCGAACCCGGACCCCGCGGCCTTCTCCACCTCACGCACCTGCAGTTGCAGGAACCGGACGGTCACCGACACGCCGGACCGCTGACCCGGACGGGGGCGCATCAGCGTCTGACAGGACAGGCGCGGTTCCTCGCCGACTCCCGATTCCGCCGCACCCGGCGGTCCGAGGACGCCGAACTGCCACCGGGATTGGTTCTTCGACGAACTCGCACGATACGGATACAGCAGGTAGCCCTCGTAGAGGACCGCGTCGGCCACGGCCCGTACTCGCTGCAGGGACGCCGGGGAGATCATGCGATCACCTCCCCGGCTCCCTGCAGCAGGTTTGCGATGGCGACGTCCAGTCCGAGCAGTCCGTGCGCCGCCTTGTATTTCGCCAGTGCCGCCAGCGTGTCGTGATCGAGGCGCACCCAGCCCGTATTCGGGTAGTGCGCCTGGACGAGTTCGCGCCACACCGCCACCGGCAAGTCGTACGTCGATTCGCGGTCCCACGGGATCCGTTCCACGCCGAACCCGGCGACCCCGCGCGTGAAGACCGTTCCGCTGAACAGGAACACCAGCGGCACCGTCGACCCGGCCTCATCCAGGGCGTGCAGGTACTTCGAGGCTGTCACCTCGAAGTCGTACGTGCACGGCAGCGGCAACTCCACCACGCTGGACCCGGTGAACCCCTGGGCCACGGTGCTGGTCTGCATCCACTGGAACGGCTTCAGCGTGGCCGTCCACCGCTCGCGGGGCCCGAACAGATCGAGCAGGCCCTCCACCTCGGTGTCCGTGTAGCGGCGGCGCTGCGGGTCGATGCGGACCTGGCACCGCACGGCCATCGCGTGCACGACGGCGCCGCTCGACTCCGTCACCTCCACCCGCGCAGTCAGATTCGGCGCAACCGCGAACGGTTCCGGGAACACGTCTTCCACACGGAACGTCAACTCGGTCACGTCGGCTCCTTCGCGACGCGACTGCGCGCCCGCACGTCGTCGAAGAACGTGTCGATGACCCGCCGTGCGTCCTGGCCGCCGTCGAATCCCCGCCACACCTGCCGCAACTGCCCCACCAACTGGTAGCAGGCGTCGATGGGTACGAGGTAGCACTCGGGGTCGCCCTCGCCGTGTTCGGGGACCCGCAGCAACAGGGCTTCCGTGTCGGCGGACAGCCGGCCGAGCGCGGGGTTCACCGCGAGCACACCGTCCCAGGCGTCGAGGGGCAGTTCCGATTCGGTCGCGCCCGCCGGACCGGGATAGAACGCGACGGTCTTGGCCAGCAGCGAATTCCGGAACACGAACGCGAGCCCGACGGGGATCTCCAGTTCGTCCCAGCGACCGGGGGCGAGTTCGAAGTTCGGAAACGACAGGTAGCGTTCCGGCACGGCCCGGAAGCGCAGTTCGGCGTTTTCGTCGGTGAACAGCAGGTAGCACCCGCGGCACACGCACATCAGTTGCCGGTCCTGCACGTTCACGACGTGCTGGTGGGCGTCGGCGATCGGCACGGCGCACATGTCGCACCGTTCCCCGACCACCGGTTTGGGCCGCTCGGACGCGATGCGCTGCAGAATGCGCAGCCCGTTCCCCGACGGGCTCATCACGCCACCTCCGCGGCGGGCACGGCCACGGAGACGACGCCGTCGCGCACGAGGACCGGGAGCGGCGAGAGCGTTTCGGCGTCCGCGTCGCCGTCCAGGCGCAGGCCCGCGCGACGCGGGTCGAAATGCGCCCGGCACGACGGGCAGCGCAGCACCGCGTCCCCCACCTGACCGCCCGCCTTCCGTTGCAGCGTGGCCCCGGCCAGCGAGTGGGTGCAGGCGGCGCACCGGTCGCGGTAGGCGAACAACTGCTCCCCGATCCGGCACACCAGGATCGGCAGCCCGGCGACGGAGAACCCGGCCACCTCCCCGGGTGTCAGTTCCTCGAGTTCGGGCACCGACACCCACGTCCCGGTGCCGCTCGACCCGTCCAATCCGTTCGGATGAACATGGGAGAACAGCGATTCCGCGGCGATCAGCCCGGAACCGGCGGCCGGGGTGGCGCCCACCACCTCGATGTCCACGGTCTCCGGCGCGGCCGCCAGCACGGCGTCCTTGACGGCGAGTTCCAACGTCACCGCAGACGACGGGCAGCTCTGACAACTGCCGGTCAGCCGCAACCGCACCACACCGTCCACCACGCCGAGCAATTCCACGTCACCGCCGTGGGAGCCCAGGTAGGGGCGCACGCTGTCGAGTGCGGAGGCAACCCTCGTCTCGACATCGTGCGGATGGAGTCCGTTCACGAGGAGCAGGCTGGCCACGAGTTCGTCGGCGGCGAGACGTTCTACGAGGTCGTCGTCGCGGTCACCGATGATGTCGAGGACACGCTGCAACCCGGCGCCGTAGAGTTCGACCACCTCCCGGACCAATTGCTCGGCGCGCTCGCGGGCCACCGAGCCACCTGTCGAACTCGCGTCCAACAGGCTGTCGATCCGTTCGCCGGCTGTCCGCCACCGATCGGGGTCGTCTGCTACTTCGTCACTCCCCCACGTCTCCGATCCGCCACTCTCCATGCGTACCCCGTCACTCGCCGGTCACGGACTGGGTGGGCGAATGCAGCTTCTCCAGCGTCTTTCCCTCACCGAGATACATGTGCACACCGCACGGCAGGCAGGGGTCGAAACTGCGGACGGTCCGCATGATGTCGATGCCCTTGAAGTGCTCCCGGTCGTTCTCCTCGAAGATCGGCTGGCCCTGCACCGCGTCCTCGTACGGCCCCGGTGTACCGAAGCTGTCGCGGGGGTTGGCGTTCCACGGCGTCGGCGGATACGGGTGATAGTTCGCGATCTTGCCGTCGCGAATCACCATGTGGTGCGACAGGACTCCGCGCACCGCCTCCGTGAAGCCGCAGCCGATCCCCTCGTCGGGGACGTCGAACTTCTCCCAGGTCTTCGTGTGCCCGGCCCGGATCTCGGCGAGCGCCTGCTCCGCGAAGTGCAGCGCGCACGCCGCCGCGTAGGCCTGGAAGTAGGTCCGCGCCCGGTCCCGCTCGATCGTGTTGCTGCCGTACTGCGGGATCTTCCATTCGAACTCGACCGGGCCCTTCAGCGCGGTCTTCGGCAGGTTGATCTTCACGCTGTGACCGGTCGACTGCACGTACCCGATGTCGACGAGGCCCGCGAGGGCGGTACTCCAGAGCCGGGCCAGTGGTCCGCCGCCGGTGTCCAGCGCGAGGTGGTCGGTGCCGTCGAACCACCGCGGCGACATCACCCAGCTGTACTTGTCCTCCATGTCGCGTTTCTGCGGGTGCGGGTTGGTGTGCTGGTTCCACGGATGCCTGCGGTCGACCTGGTTCCCGAGCGGATCGTTCCTCACGAACATCTCCTGGTCGGTCCAGTCGTCGTAATACGAACTGCCCAACAGGATTCGGATACCGAGGTTGATGTCGACGAGCGACGTCGTGACCAGTTTTCCGTCCACCACGACGCCGGGCGTCACGAACATCGCCCGACCCCACTTCTCCATGTCCTTGTAGGAGAAGTTGCACACCGCGGGATCCTGGAACGACCCCCAGCAGCCGAGGAGGGTCCGGCGCAGGCCGACCTTCTCGTAGCCGGGCATCGCCTCGTAGAAGAAGTCGAACAGGTCGTCGTGCATGGGGACGACCTTCTTCATGAACTCCACGTAGCGCATCAGACGCGTCGTGTAGTCGGTCATCAGCTGAATCGTCGCGACCGTTCCCACACCACCCGGGTACAGGGTGGACGGGTGCACGTGCCGACCCTCCATGAGACAGAACATCTCTCGGGTCCACCGGCTGACCTGCAACGCCTCCCGGTAGAACTCGCCGGTGAACGGGTTCAGCGACCGCATGATGTCGGCGATGGTCTTGTAGCCGTGCTCCCCGGCGTGCGGCGCCTCGGTCTTCTCGGCCTGCGCCAGCACCCCCGGATTCGTCTCGGAGACCATCTTCTCGCAGAAGTCCACACCGACGAGGTTCTCCTGAAAGATGTTGTGATCGAACATGTATTCCGCGGCCTCGCCGAGGTTGACGATCCACTCGCCGATGTTCGGGGGCTTCACACCGTAGGCCATGTTCTGGGTGTAGCACGAACACGTCGCGTGGTTGTCACCGCAGATGCCGCAGATCCGGCTCGTGATGAAGTGGGCGTCGCGGGGGTCCTTACCCTTCATGAAAATCGAATAGCCGCGGAAGATCGACGAAGTGCTGTGGCACTCTACGACTTCCTTCTGCTTGAAGTCGATCTTCGTATAGATGCCCAGGCTACCCACGATGCGCGTGATCGGATCCCACGCCATCTCGACCAGGCCGTCGGATTCCGACTTGTGCGAAGGTTCCGGAATGATCGTTGTCATCGACGTACCTCTCAGTGTTCGAGGCCGGCGGACCACCGCCCGAGACCCCGAGCGGGACTACCAGGTGCGTGTCGCGCCCGTGGTCAGTTTCGTACCGCGACTGCGCCAGTGCGGCTCTTTGTCCAACGTGTTCTTGGTGATCTTGCGCAAACTGCGAATGGCGGATCCGTACAGTCCGGACGCCGTGGTGGAGAGTTTGCCGCCCGGCGGTTCGTCCATGAACGGCATGAACTTGTCCGGGAAGCCCGGCATCGTGCACCCGATGCAGATACCACCCACATTCGGGCACCCACCCACACCGTTGATCCAGCCCCGCTTCGGGACGTTGCACTTGACGACAGGACCCCAGCACCCCAGCTTCACGATGCACTTCGGTGAGCCGTACTCGGTGGCGAAATCACCCTGCTCGTAGTAGCCGGCGCGGTCGCAGCCCTCGTGCACCGTGGCGCCGAACAGCCATTGCGGCCGCAGCGCGTCGTCGAGCGGAATCATGGGCGCCTGCTCGGTGGCCATGTAGAGGAGATACGTCAACGTCTCCGACAGATTGTCCGGCTGGATCGGGCAACCGGGAACGCAGACGATCGGAATGCCCGCCTTCGACTTCCAGTCCCAGCCGAGATAATCGGGAACACCCATCGCCCCGGTCGGGTTGCCCGCCATCGCGTGGATGCCGCCGTACGTCGCGCACGTGCCCGCCGCGACGATCGCCGTCGCCTTCGGAGCCAGACGATCGAGCCACTCACTCGTCGTCACCGGCTGACCGGTCTCGGGATTGTTGCCGAAGCCGCACCAGTAACCCTCGTCGTGAAGTTGCTCGTTCGGGATGGAACCCTCCACCACCAGCACGAAGGGTTCGAGTTCGCCGCGGTCCGCCTTCCAGAACCATTCCAGGAAGTCGTTGGCGCCGCCCTCCGGACCGTTGTCGAAGTCGATCAGCGGCCAGTGCACGGCCACTTTGGGCAGGCCCGGCAGGGCCCCCAGGGCAATCTCCTCGACACTGGGCTGCGTCGCAGCCGTCAAGGCCACCGAATCGCCGTCGCAACTGAGTCCCGCATTGATCCACAGCACGTGAATCAGGGTGTCCTCGGCGTTGATTGCTTCCTGTGTCGGCATATCAGGTCGCTTTCCGGAGTGAACACAACTCCTGTCGCCACCGGAGTCGACCGTCGGCCCACCTGCGTGGCGCTGATATTTATTTAGCTCCGCCGCCGAGCGGATGTCAACGGTCCCCGGCGCGTCGCGCCGCGTCGTCCGGCCCCGTCGTGTAGTGGCTTCATTGCTTCGCGATCCAGTCGTACCACTGCCGAATGCCCTGACCGGTCGTCGCCGACAATGTGATCATCTGCAGGTCCGGGTTTACCGACCGGGCGTACTTCGTGCAGAGGTCGACGTCGAAGTCCACGTACGGCAACAGGTCCGCCTTGTTCACGATCACCAGGTTCGCCGCCGCGAACATGTGCGGATACTTCAGCGGCTTGTCCGTCCCCTCGGTCACCGAGATCACCACCACCCGGCTCTTCTCACCGAGATCGAACAGTGCCGGACAGACGAGATTCCCCACGTTCTCGATGAACAGCAGCGAATTCGGCTCGGGGTCCAGGGCGGTCAGCGCGTCCCGCATCATCTCGGCGTCGAGATGACACCCGGCGCCCGTGTTCACCTGCACCACAGCACATCCCGTCGCCTTGATGCGGTTGGCGTCGAGCATCGTCTCCTGGTCGCCCTCCACCACCGAGACCCGACGCTGCCCACCGATGTCGGCGATGGTGCGTTCGAGCAGCGTCGTCTTCCCGGACCCGGGCGAACTCATCACGTTGAGGGCGAGTACCCCGCGCCCCGCCAGCCAGCCCCGGTTGCGCTCGGCCGTGAGGTCGTTCTTCGCCAGCACCTTCTGTTCGAGGGTGACCGTCTCGGTCGCGTGTTCGTGAGTGTGTGGGTGCTCGTCGTGGGGGTGTTCGTGGGTGTGCTCGTGTGCGTGGTCGTGCTCGTGTGCGTGGTCGTGGGGGTGCTCGTGGGGCACCGTGATCCTGGTCCCCGTCTCGTCTCCGCATCCACAGGTGGCACACATTTGCGTCAGCTCACTTCCATCGAGAGGATTCGTAGTTCCCGACCCGACGTGACCTCCACGTCCGCACTTCCGCACGGGCACAGCAACACCAGGTCCGTGAGCACGAAGTCGTCGCCGCATTCACGGCAGTGCGCACCGCCCGGCGTGTGGTCGATGTCGAGACGGGCACCGTGCGCGACGGTCCCTTCGGTGACCAGTTCGAAACAGAACTGCATCGAATCGGCGACCACCGCAGTCAGCGCCCCCACCTGCACCCGCACGCTGTGGACCGTCCGTCCCGCAGCGGTCTCGCAGACGGCGTCGACGACGCTCTGGGTGATTGCCAATTCGTGCATCACGGCCCCGTTCAGGACTCGTCACTATCCTGTTCGAGCGTAGCGCTTCGCACCCGTGAGTACTTGTTAACCGCCGGGGGGATGTTGCGGAATTGAGTGAGGGTGGTGTGGCCCTCTCGTGGCTTGTGGCGGGTGCCGGTGCGGGCGGGGGTGGCCCCGCCTGGTCAGGCGGTGGCCGGGAGGGTGTGTCCTGCGCTCAGGTGGGTGAGGATCTTGCCGATGTTGTGGACCGCGGCGTGGAAGGCCCATTCGCTGCGGGCCCGGTCGAGGCCGCGGCTGGTGAACCGGCGGAATCCGAGGTTGTGTTTGGCGTGCCCGAACACGGTTTCGGCGATGGGTGAGCGTTGGCGGTAGGTGGCGATGCCGGCCTCGGTGCGCAGTCGGTGGGTCATCGCTGCGATCGGATCGGCGTGTGGTGGTGGGGATCCGGTGACCGGGTTCTCGGCCGCCGCGGTTTCGAGGTCACGGGCTTTGCCGGTGGCGATCAACCGGTCCG
Organism: Rhodococcus koreensis; assembly: GCF_017068375.1. Classification (NCBI taxonomy): domain Bacteria; kingdom Bacillati; phylum Actinomycetota; class Actinomycetes; order Mycobacteriales; family Nocardiaceae; genus Rhodococcus; species Rhodococcus koreensis. The sequence goes on along the minus strand of NZ_CP070609.1, from coordinate 5,520,039 downwards.
GGCCCGGGGCGGTCAGATTCTCGCGGGAGCAGTAGCCGGCGTCGAAGAGCATCACCCCGATCAACTCCTCCGGAGCCGGAGCCGGAGCCGGAGCCGGGGCCGGAGCCGGGGCCGGAGCGGGGGCGGGGTTCGGGTTGGTGTGGCGGCGGGTGGTGTCGATCAGTTGCGCGGCCTTACCGGCCTTGTCGACCATCTCGGGGAAGTAGTCGTAGTCGGCGGGGCCGGTCCCGACCCCGGTGGCCAGGATCACCCCGTCCACGCTGGTGAAGGCCTGGCAGTTGTAGCCCTGCAGCCAGCCGCCGCCGCGTAGCGGCTGCAGCCGCGAGTCGGGGTCGGTGGTGTTGCGGCGACGCTGCCCGGCGGTGGCATCGCGTGCGGCCTGCTTGCGCAGGGCGGTGTCGAGTTCGGTGCGCCGCCGCCGGACCAGGTGGTGCTCGTCGACCGGTTTCGGGACGAACCCGCCCCGGGCCCCGGACGCGGTGCGCTCCTCGAATCGGTCGAGCACCGCCTGCTGGGCGGTGACCGCCGCGTCCAGCCGCCGGCGTGCGGCGGCGACCTCGGCCCCGACCGGGACCCGGCCCATCACCGTCTGGCCGGCGTCGAGCCGGGCCAGGTAGTGCCGTGACTTCCCGTCCCGCTCGGCCTGCTCGGCCCGCTTGTCCGCGTCGAGCTGCGCCAACGCCTCCGCGATCCGCGCCGACCGGGTGCCCGGATCGGCCAACTCCGCCGGCACCTGGCCCGGGCCCGGATCGTCCTCGCCGTAGAGGTCGTCCTCGGCATCATCGGTGGCCGCGTGCGCCGCCGCGGCGGCCGCGGCGATCCGCGCGGCCTCGGCGGCGGCGGCCTTGCGGAGCCCGGCCTCGGTGCGGTTGGCGTCCTTCGAGGCGTTCGAGGCGATCTTCACCCCGTCCAACGCGATCGTCTCGAGCCGCCCCAACCCCAGCGACGCCGCCAGGATCAGGACCTGCGTGAACAGGTCCTGACAGGCGGTGTGATTGTCCTTGCGGAACCGGGAGATCGTCACGTGGTCGGGGGTGTCACCGGCGCAGATCACCCGGTAGGACACCACCTCGGTGCAGGCCCGCTCGATCTGCCGGGAGGACCGCATCCCCCGCGACCACGCCCAGATCAGCAGGGTCACCAGCATGTCCGGGTCGTACCCGGCCCGGCCCGCGCCCCCGGTGCGACGAGAAGCGTGGAACGCCGAGGTGTCGAGGTGCTCGTCGACGATCTCGATCACCGTCCACACCGGATGCGTGGGCGGCACCCACTCCCGCATGTCCGGCGGCAACAGGAACTGCTGATCACGATTCACCGGTCGATATCCCTTGGCCACCAACACATTATCCAGGAACCCCAGGTCAGACCATGGTGACACGCGGACACCCCGACCCGGAATTTTGCAACAGCCCCCCGGCGGTTAAGAAGTACTCACAGGCGTTCGATGATGGTGACGTTCGCGGTGCCGCCGCCTTCGCAGATGGTCTGCAGACCGTAGCGGCCGCCGGTGCGTTCGAGTTCGTTGAGGAGCGTCGCCATCAGCTTGGTGCCGGTCGCGCCGAGTGGGTGGCCGAGGGCGATCGCGCCGCCGTTGACGTTGACCTTCGCCGGGTCGGCGCCGATCTCCGCGAGCCACGCGAGGACCACCGGCGCGAAGGCCTCGTTGATCTCGACCAGGTCGATGTCGTCGATGCTCAGGCCGGTCTTCTCCAGCGCGTAGCGGGTCGCGGGGATCGGCGCGCTGAGCATGAAGATCGGGTCGGCGCCGCGGGCGCTGAGGTGGTGGATGCGGGCGCGGGGCGTCAGGCCGTAACGCTCGACCGCTTCCGGTGAGGCCAGCAGCACCGCGCTCGCACCGTCGGAGATCTGGCTCGCGACCGCAGCCGTGAGACGTCCGCCGTCGGTGAGGGTCTTCAGGGCGGCCATCTTCTCGAGGCTGGTCTCGCGCGGACCCTCGTCCGTGGTGAAGTCGCCCACCGGCACGATCTCGCGGTCGAAGCGACCCTCGGCGATGGCGGTCCGCGCCCGCTCGTGGCTCTGCAGCGCCCAGCGTTCGAGTGCCTCGCGGCTGATGTCCCACTTGTCCGCGATCAGTTCGGCGCCGTGGAACTGCGACACCTCCTGGTCGCCGTAGCGTTCGGCCCAGCCCGTCGATCCGCCGAACGGGGTGTCGAATCCGTACTGCTGCCCGACCACCATCGCCGACGCGATCGGGATCTGGCTCATGTTCTGCACACCGCCCGCGACGATCAGGTCGGCGGTGCCGCTGAGGATCGCCTGCGCACCGAAGTGGACGGCCTGCTGGCTCGACCCGCACTGCCGGTCGACCGTGACCCCCGGGACCTCTTCCGGGTAGCCGGCGGCGAGCCACGCGGTGCGGGCGATGTTGCCTGCCTGTCCGCCGATCGCGTCGACACAACCGAAGACGACGTCGTCGACACCGGCCGGGTCGATGCCCGTGCGCTCGACGACGGCCTTGATGACGTGCGCACCCAGGTCGGCGGGATGCACGCCGGACAGGCCACCGTTCTTCTTGCCGATCGGGGTGCGAACGGCGTCGACGATGTAGGCCTCGGTCATGTGAAACTCCTAGTCAGTGTTGGGGACTCGCGAGTCCGTCCAGGACGATCGAGAGGTATTGCTTGGCCACGGTGTCGACCGTGACGGAACCGCCGGGCCGGTACCAGCGGACGGCGACCCAGGCGGTGTCGCGGAGGAAACGGAAGGCGAGTTCGACGTCGATGTCGGCCCGGAAGCTGCCGTCCTTCACCCCCGCCTCGAGCACACCCATCCATAGGTCGCGGAATTCGGTGTTCAGTTCGGACAGGTACGTGAAGCGCTCGTTGGCGACGAGATGCTTCACCTCGTCCTGGTAGATCGCGACCGCCGAATGCGACGCGTCGATCGCCTCGTAGGACGTGGTGACCAGCGCTTCGAGGGTCGCGCGACTGTCGAGTCCGGATGCGACGATCTCGCGGTACTTGCCGAACAGGTCGTCGAGGAAGCCCCGTAGGATTTCGTCGACCATCGACTCCTTGGAGTCGAAGTGGTGGTACAGGCTGCCCGACAGGATGCCTGCGGCGTCGGCGATGTCGCGCACGGTGGTGGCCCGCAGGCCGCGTTCGGCGAAGAGGGTGGCCGCGATGTCGAGGAGTTCGGCCCTGCGTCCGGTCTTGCCGGTCGTGTCGTCGGGGGGTGGAGTCATCGTCACATCCTATCAACCAAGCGCTTGCTAGGGCCTCCGGCCCCGTGCGCCTTTCTGGTTGTCGGAGCTACCAAAAAGGCGCACGGGGCGGCTACGCCCTCTGCGACGAGATCGACACGACCTCGCCGGTGAGGTAGGTGGTGTAGTCGCTGGCCAGCATGGCGATGGTGGCGGCGATTTCCCACACCTCAGCGGCGCGGCCGAAGGCCTCGTCGGATGCCAGTTTGTCGAGGAGTTCCTCGCTGGTGACCTTGGCGAGGAAGGCGTGCCGCGCGATGGACGGTGCGACGGCGTTGATCCGGACCCCGTATTCGGCGGCCTCGATCGCGCTGCACCGAGTGAGGGCCATGACGCCGGCCTTCGCCGCCGCGTAGTGGGCCTGCGAGTGCTGCGCGCGCCAGCCGAGGACGGACGCGTTGTTGACGAGCACTCCGTTGTGCTCGACGCCCTTGAAGTAGCGCAGCGCCGCGCGGGTGGCGCGGAACGTGCCGTTCAGGGTGATGTCGAGGACGCGGTCCCACTCCTCGTCGGTCATGTCGACGAGCGGCGTCTCACCGCCGAGTCCGGCGTTGTTGACGAGGACGTCGATCCGGCCGAGGGCGTCGGCCGCCCCGGAAATCAGGGCGTCCACCTGTTCGGTGCTCGACACGTCGCACGTCAGCGCCTCGACTACCTGCCCGGGAAATTCGGCGGCCAGTTTCTCCTTCGTCTCGGTGAGGCGGCGTTCGTGCCAGTCCGACACCAGGACGTCGGCGCCCTCGAGCAGGGCACGATGCGCGGACGCGTAGCCGATGCCGGTGCCCGCGGCGGCGGTGACGACGACCTTCTTTCCTTTCAGCAGGTCGTGGCCCGGCGTCTCGACGGGTGCGGTGGCGAGCGGTGCGGGTTTTGTCACGGTCGTGCCTCTCGGGGGAGTCCGAGCACGCGCTCGGAGATGATGTTGCGCTGGATCTCGTTGGATCCGCCATAGATGGTGTCGGCTCGGGTGAACAGGAACAGCCGCTGCCATTCGCCGAGTTCGAGATGTTCGGGATCGGTGATGTCGGACGTCGGGTCGACGGGGGCGAGGAGCGACGACGCACCCTGCACCTCCATCGCCAGCTGTCCGAGGTCGCGGTGCCAGTTGGCCCACAGCAGTTTCGCGACGGACGCCTCGGGCCCGGACGTTCCGGCGTCGACGGCCTCGAGGGTCCGCAGGGCGTGGGCGCGCATCACGCGCAGCCCCACCCAGGCGCGGGCGATCTTCTCGCGAATGTTCGGGTCGGACGCTGCGCCGGTGGTTTTCGCGAGGTCGACGACGCCCTGCAGTTCGCGGGCGAATCCGATCTGCTGCCCGAGCGTGGACACGCCGCGTTCGAAGGTGAGCAGCCCCATCGCGACCCGCCAGCCGTCGCCGGGTTCCCCGACCACCAGATCGGCGTCGGTGACGGCGTCGTCGAAGAACACCTCGTTGAACTCGGACGTGCCGGTGAGTTGCTGGATGGGCCGGACGGTGACGCCGGGCTGGTCCAGAGGCACGAGCAGGAAGCTCAGCCCCTGGTGCCGCTTCGACCCGGGTTCCGTGCGGCACAGCACGAACGCCCACTGCGCGACGTGCGCGAGCGACGTCCACACCTTCTGGCCGTTGATCACCCACTTGTCGCCGTCGAGTCGTGCGGTGGTCGCGACGTTGGCGAGGTCGGAGCCGGCACCGGGCTCGGAGTAGCCCTGCGCCCACAGTTCGGTGACGGTGTTGATCCCCGGCAGGAAGCGTCGTTTCTGCTCCTCGGTGCCGAACGCGATGAGCGTCGGTCCGAGCAATTCCTCGCCGACGTGACTGACGCGTGCCGGTGCCCCTGCCTTCGCGTATTCCTCGTGGAACACGACCTGCTGAGCCAGCGTCGCTCCGCGCCCGCCGTATTCCTTCGGCCAGCCGAGGCACGTCCATCCGGCGGCCGCCAGGTGCCGGTCCCAGGCGAGCCGTTCCTCGAAGAACTCGTGCTCGCTACCGGGGCCGCCCTTGCCCTTCAGCCGGGCGAAGTCGCCGGTCAGATTGTTTTTCAGCCACGTTCTGACGCTCTCGGCGAAGTCGTCGTCGGTGATCAGCCCGTCCGGGCTCTCGCTCTGGTCCACGTCTGTAAGATAACCTACCAAGCACTTGCTAGGTAGGTAGGGAGCCCAGTGACCGAACATCCGAGAACCATCCCGTCCGCCGTCATCCACGCCGCGCGTGCATACGGCGAGCTTCCGGCGGTGTCCGACGGCGACGTCCGTCTGACCTTCACACAACTGCACGACCGTGTCCGCGATTTCGCCGCCGCACTCTGCTCGCAGGACGTGCGGCCCGGCGACCACGTCGCGGTGTGGTCGCCCAACACGTATCACTGGGTGGTCGCCGCGCTCGGCATCCACTACGCCGGCGCGACGCTCGTCCCGATCAACACCCGGTACACCGCACCGGAGACCCTCGACATCCTCGAGCGCACCAAGACGACCGCACTCGTCGTCGCGGGCAACTTCCTCGGCACCGACCGGTACGCGTCGCTGCGCGACGAGTCGAGCACCCTCGACCTGCCGACGGTCGTCCGCGTGCCCGTCGACGGCGGCGACGCCCCGACCCCGGGTGTCGTCGACTTCGACGACTTCCTCGCCCTCGCCGACGAGGACACCCGCGCCGAGGCCGACGTCCGCGCGGCCGCCGTCTCCCCCGACGACGTCTCCGATGTCATGTTCACGTCGGGCACCACGGGCCGGAGCAAGGGGGTGATGAGCGCGCACCGGCAGTCGGTGGGCATCGCCCGGGCGTGGGGTGAGTGCGCGGAGGTGACGTCGGACGACAACTACCTCATCATCAACCCGTTCTTCCACACCTTCGGCTACAAGGCCGGGTTCCTGGTGTGCCTGCTGAACGGGGTCACCGTCGTGCCGATGGCCGTGTTCGACGTCCCCAAGGTGATGGCGACCGTGCACGACGAGCAGATCACGGTGCTGCCCGGCGCCCCCACGATCTTCCAGTCGATCCTCGACCACCCCGACCGCCCGAAGTACGACCTGTCCAGCCTGCGGGTCGCGATCACGGGCGCGGCCGCGGTGCCCGTCGCCCTGGTGGAACGCATGCAGTCGGAACTCAGCTTCGACGCCGTCCTCACCGCCTACGGCCAGACCGAGGCCGTGGTGGTCACGATGTGCCGGACCGACGACGACCCGGTGACCGTCTCGACCACGTCCGGTCGCGCGATCCCCGGGATGGAGGTCCGGATCGGCGATCACGGCGAGATCCTGGTGCGCGGCGAGAACGTGATGCTCGGTTACCTCGACGACCCGGAGGCCACCGCCAAGACCATCGACGCGGACGGCTGGCTGCACACCGGCGATGTCGGCACCCTCGACGACCGCGGATACGTCGACATCACCGACCGTCTCAAGGACATGTACATCTCCGGCGGGTTCAACGTGTATCCCGCTGAGGTGGAGAACGCCCTTGCCAGGCTCGACGGTGTCGCGGAGTCTGCCGTCATCGGTGTTTCCGACCAGCGGATGGGCGAGGTCGGGCGCGCGTTCGTCGTGGCGAAGGCGGGTACCGCGCTCGCCGAGGCCGACGTGATCGCGTTCTGCAAGGAGCGCCTCGCCAACTTCAAGGTGCCCCGCTCGGTGCGCTTCGTCGACTCCCTCCCCCGGAACCCCTCCGGGAAGGTCATGAAAAACGTTCTGCGTGAGGAGAAGAAATGACGGTTCCGGACGAGGGTGACGTCGTCACCTACGACGTGCGCGACGGTGTCGCATTCGTGACGCTCAACCGCCCCGATTACCGCAACGCCCAGAACTCGGTGATGACGTACGCGCTCGACGCCGCGTTCGAGCGGGCCGTCGAGGACGACGACGTGAAGGTGATCGTCCTCGCAGGCAACGGCAAGCACTTCAGCGCCGGGCACGACATCGGCACCCCGGGCCGCGACCATCACGTCCATTACGACAACAAGGCCGTGATGTGGTGGGACCACGTCGACAAGCCCGGCGGCGACCAGCGCTACGCCCGCGAGATGGAGGTGTATCTCGGGATGTGCCGTCGCTGGCGCGAGATCCCGAAGCCGACTGTCGCGATGATCCAGGGCGCCTGCATCGCCGGCGGTCTGATGCTGGCGTGGGTGTGCGACCTGATCGTCGCGTCGGACGACGCCTTCTTCTCCGATCCGGTCGTACGTATGGGCATCCCCGGAGTCGAGTACTTCGCGCACCCGTGGATGCTCGGACCGCGGTTTGCGAAGGAAATCCTCTTCACCGGCGACCGGTTCACCGCGCAGCGCGCGTACGAGGTGGGCATGGTCAACCGCGTCGTGCCGCGCGAGGACCTCGAGACGGAGACCCTGGCGATCGCCGGCCGCATCGCCGCGATGCCCCGGTTCGGTCTCGCGCTCACCAAGAAGGCCGTCAACCAGTGCGAAGACCAGATGGGCATGCGGAACGGCATGGACTCCGTCTTCGGCCTCCACCACTTCGCGCATGCGCACAACGCGGAGATCGACACCGATCCGCTCGGCGGCATGGACGCCAAGTCGATGGCCGCCAGCGCCCGCAACTCGAACGAAGGAGCCAAGTAAGTGGATCTCGAGTTCGACGACGCCACCGTCGCCTTCCGCGAGGAGGTGCGAACCTTTCTGCGCGACAACGTTCCCGCCGAGCCGCTACCGTCGATGGACACCGCGGAGGGTTTCGAGGCGCACCGCGCGTGGGAACGCACTCTCGCCGACGCCCGGCTGTCCGTGGTGTCGTGGCCGGAGGAACTGGGCGGACGCGACGCGTCGCTGCTGGAATGGGTGGTGTTCGAGGAGGAGTACTACCGCTCCGGTGCACCCGGACGCGTCAGCCAGAACGGCATCTTCCTGCTCGCCCCGACGCTGTTCGAGCACGCGAACGCCGAACAGCTGGCGCGCATCATGCCGCGGATGGCCCGCGCCGACGACATCTGGGCGCAGGCCTGGTCGGAACCGGAGTCGGGCAGTGATCTCGCGTCGCTCCGTTCCACGGCCCGCCGCGTCGACGGCGGCTGGGTGCTGAACGGGCAGAAGACGTGGAGTTCGCGCGCGAGTTTCGCGGACTGGGGTTTCGGGCTGTTCCGGTCCGACCCGGACGCCCAGCGGCACAAGGGCATCACGTACTTCATGTTCGACCTGCGGTCGCAGGGTGTCACCGTCCGCCCGATCGATCAGCTGGACGGCGAACCCGGGTTCGCGGAAATCTTCCTCGAGGACGTCTTCGTTCCGGACGACCCCGCGAACCCCGGCGAGTCAGGAGTGATCGGCGGTGTGAACGAGGGCTGGCGGGTCGCGATGAGCACCGCGTCCAACGAGCGCGGACTGTCGCTGCGCAGCCCGGGACGGTTCCTTGCCACGGTGGACCGGCTGGTCGCGCTGTTCGAGACCTCCGGACGCACCGACGACACCGCGCTGCGCGACCGGGTCGCCGACGCCTGGATCGGTGCCCGCGCGTACCAGCTGAACACGTTCGGCACCGTCACCCGGCTCGCGGACGGCGGCCAACTCGGGGCCGAGTCGTCGATCAACAAGGTGTTCTGGTCGGAGTGGGACATCACCACGCACGAGACTGCGCTCGAGCTGCAGGGCGCCTCGGCGGAGCTCGCCGACAACTGGACGGACGGCTACCTGTTCTCCCTGTCCGGCCCGATCTACGCCGGCACCAACGAGATTCAGAAGAACGTGATCGCCGAGCGCCTGCTCGGCCTACCGAAGGCGGATCGATGAGATTCACACTCGACTCCTCCCATCAGGACTTCGCGTCCAGCATCGACGCACTGCTGTCGAAGGCCGACATGCCGGCGGTGATCCGGTCGTGGAACACCGGCGACACAGGCCCGGGTCTGAAGGTGTGGCAGCGCCTCGCCGAGACGGGCGTGAACGGATTGCTGGTGTCCGAGGAACACGACGGTCTCGGCGCCGACGCCGTCGACCTCGTGGTGGCCGTCGAACAACTCGGACGCCACGCCGTTCCCGGCCCGGTGGCCGAGACCGTTGCTGTCGCGCCGGCGCTGCTCGCGCAGGCGGACCCGGACCGGTTGTCGGCGTTGGCTTCCGGTTTGCTCGCCACGGTTGCCGCGGCGCCGCATGTACCGTTCGCGGTGGACGCGGACTCGGCCGATCTGGTCCTGCTCGTCGACGGCACGACGCTGAACCTCGGACAGGCCGGGGCGGTGCAGAACTCGGTGGACCAGTCGCGACGGTTGTTCCCGCTGACCGCCGGCGAGACCCTCGGTGGCGTGGACTTCGGGCAGGCATTCGACCTCGGCGCACTCGCGACCGCGGCGCAACTGCAGGGACTCGGCCAGACCCTGCTCGACGTCACCACCGACTACGCCAAGCAGCGCAAGCAGTTCGGCAAGCCGATCGGACAGTTCCAGGCCATCAAGCATCACCTGGCGGAAGTGGCTGTCGGGCTGGAGATGTCGCGGCCGCTTCTGCACGGTGCGGCGCTGGCCGTGCGGGACGGGTCCGTCGACAGTTCCCGGGACGTCTCGGCGGCGAAGGTGGCGTGCGGGGATGCCGCGTACCGGGCCGCGCGGGCGGCGCTGCAGGTACACGGCGCCATCGGCTACACCCAGGAGCACGATCTGTCGCTGTGGCTCACCAAGGTCCGGGCACTGGTCACCGCCTGGGGCACGCCGGCGTTCCACCGCGGTCGTGTCGTCGACTCGCTGGTGGAGGCATCATGAGTTTCGACAACGAGGAACGCGCCGCGCTCCGGTCGTCGGTCCGGGACCTGCTCGGCAAGCACTCCGACTCCGCCGCCGTCCGCCGGGCGATCACCACCGGGCACGGCTACGACGACACCCTGTGGTCCAGATTGTGCGAGCAGATCGGTGTCGCCGCCCTCGCCGTCCCGGAGAAGTACGACGGCGTCGGGGCGTCGATGCTGGAAGTTCATGTGGTGCAAGAAGAACTGGGCCGCACGCTGACGCCGTCGCCGATGCTCGGCAGCGCCGTGCTGGCCGCGCAGGCGCTGGTGTTGTCGGGGGACGACGACGCGTGCGCCCGGCTGCTCCCCGGCATCGCGGCGGGTTCGGTGGCCGCGCTGTGCTGGGCGGGTACGGACGGCTGGTCTGGTTTCGGGGTCACCGCGTCGGGCGAGACGCTGTCGGGCACGGCGTCGTACGTCCTCGGCGGTGACGTAGCGGACGTGCTGCTGGTCCTCACATCCGAAGGCATGTTCGAGGTCGACCCGGCGGCGGACGGCGTCACCCGGCGTCGGGTGCCGGCGATGGACCCGACGCGCGCGCTGTCGGAGGTCGTGTTCGACGGCGTCGCGGCGCGTAGGCTCGTCTCCCCCACCGACCTCGTCGACCAGTTGCGCACCGTCGCGCTGGTCGCGCTGTCGGCGGAACAGGTCGGCGCGGCGTCCGCGGCGCTGGAACTGACGGTCGAATATGCGAAGTCGCGCAAGCAGTTCGGGCGCGCCATCGGATCCTTCCAGGCACTGAAACACCGCATGGCCGACATGTACGCGCTCGTCGAGACGGCCCGGTCGATGTCGTACGCGGCGGCGCTGTCGGGGACGCACGGCGATGCCGTCGTCGCGAAGGTGTACTGCTCGGAGGCCCTTCAGAACGTCGCGGCCGAGGCCATCCAGCTGCACGGCGGCATCGCCATCACCTGGGAGCACGACGCGCAGTTGTACTTCAAACGCGCGCACGGGAGCGCACAGCTCTTCGGGCAGCCGCGCGACTACCTCGCCGAGCTCGCTACCGCCGCCGGACTCTAGGCGGCTCCGCCACCCGTGCGTGGTTGACGAGTCTCTGCACTCGTTAACCACTCACGGGCGCAGCCCCTCCAGGTAGCTGGCGACCCCGTCCTCGTCGTTGCTGGGCAGGACGTGGTCGGCGAGGGCGAGAACTTCGGGCAGCGCGTTGGACGGGCACAGCGCCGTGCCCGCCCATGTCAGCATCGGGACGTCGTTGATGGCGTCCCCGGCGACGGCGACCTCGTCCGTCGAGATCCCGTCGACGGCGCACAGTTCGGCGAGCGCACTCGCCTTGGACACACCGGACGCCGCCATCTCGACGTACGGCGCACCGGAGTGCGTCAGTTCGACGCCGTCGACGCCGGCGGCCACCGCCGCGCGGTACAGGTCCGCGCTGGGAACCTCGGGGTGCCGGGCGACGATCTTCACCATCGGCTCGTCGATATCGGGCAGCAGTTCCGACAGCATCATCTCGTGCGGATGCCGGTGGTGGTCGGCGAACTCGCACAGTGCCGCGTACGCCGGTTCGGCGACGAAGCGCGTCGGGCCGATGTTCGCGAACACCACACCGGGCATCAGCGTCCGCACCCGGTCCATTGCCGCGGCGGCCGACGCCATCGCGATGGTCGTCGTCGCCGTGATCACCGGGGTCCCGTCGGCCAGGTCGAGGACGACAGCACCGTTCGCGCAGATCGCCTTGCCGCGGAATCCGCACGACTGCGCGAGTTCGTGCACCGAATGCCGGGCACGGGCCGTCGCCCACACCACTTCGACCCCCGACCGTCGCGCATCCTCCATCGCCTGCGCGGTGCGCGGGGAGATCGTGCGGTCCGATCGCAGCAGGGTGCCGTCGAGGTCCGTCGCCAATAGCCGAATTCGGGTCACCTCCGCATGATGCCAGGCGGCGCATGTACCCCTCACGACCCCATCGCAGTCGATAGCCTGGACAGCATGAGTCCTCGAGTACCCAGCATCGTGCTGAATTCCGGAACCATCGTCCCCCAGCTCGGCTTGGGGGTCTGGCAGGCCGACAACGACGAGACCGAACACGCCGTCGGATTCGCCCTGGACGAGGCGGGCTACCGGCACATCGACACGGCCGCCGCGTACGGCAACGAGGAGGGAGTCGGCCGCGGCATCGCGAACTCAGGCGTCGCCCGCGAGGACATCTTCCTCACCACCAAGTTGTGGAACTCGGACCAGGGCTACGAGCCGGCGCTGAAGGCGTTCGAAGCCAGCCTCGGACGCCTCGGCGTCGACTACGTCGACCTGTACCTGGTCCATTGGCCGCTGCAGGACGACGACCGCATCCTCCGCACGTGGGATGCGCTGGAGAAGATCGCCGAGTCCGGTCGCGCGAAGGCGATCGGTGTGTGCAATTTCGAACCGCGCCACCTGCAGTTGCTCATCGACCGGGGCGGCGTCGTTCCCGCGGTCGACCAGGTGGAGTTGCACCCGCATCTGGCTCAGCAGGAGATCCGGACGTACGCCGTCGAGCACGGCATCGCCGTCGAATCGTGGAGCCCGCTCGGCGGCACCAGCAACTCGGGCTGGGGCGACGACTCGAAGCCGAACATCCTGCTCACCGATCCGATCATCACCCGTATCGGCGACCGCCACAGTAAGAGCCCCGCCCAGGTGCTGATCCGCTGGCATCTGCAGAGCGGGCTGATCGTCATCCCCAAGTCGGTCCACGAGTCGCGGATCCGCGAGAACATCGACGTGTTCGATTTCGAACTCAGCGAGCAGGACCTCAGCGAGATCGAGACGATGGACGACGGCGCCCGCGTCGGCGCGCACCCAGACGAGTTGAACATCGACGCCCCGGAATAGGCGCTTCGCGCCCGTGCGCGGTTAGCGAGTCCAGAGACTCCTCAACCACTCACGGGCGCGAAGCGCCTACAGCTTGACCGGCATCTCCTCGAGCCCGGACACGAAGTTGGCAGGACGACGCCGCAGCGGGGTGTCGTCGACGAGCATCATGTCGGGTAGCCGCGACAGCAGTTGCTCGAACATGATCTTCGCTTCGAGCCGGGCGAGTTGGTTGCCGAGGCAAAAGTGGGTGCCGAAGCCGAATGCGACGTGCGGGTTCGGGGACCGTCCGATGTCGAACACGTCGGGGTTGTGGAATACCGCCTCGTCGAAGTTGGCGGATTCGAACAGCAGCATCATCTTCTCGCCCTCGCGGAGGGCGGTTCCGAAGAAGTCGACGTCGCGGGTGACGGTGCGGCACATGTTCTTGATCGGCGACGACCAGCGCAGCATCTCCTCGACCGCCGTCGGGATGCCGTCGGGGTCGTTCACGAGACGCGCCTGCTGTTCGGGGTGGCGCAGCAGTTGTTCCATGCCGCCGCTCAGGACGTGCCGGGTGGTCTCGTCGCCGCCGATGAGGATCAGCAGGGTTTCGCCGACGATGTCCGCGTCGCTCAGCCGGTGCCCGCCGATCTCGCTGTGCACGAGGATGCTGGTGAGGTCGTCCGTCGGGTTCTGCCGCCGTTCCTCGATGGTGCGGAGCGTGAATTCGTTGAACGCGAGGTAGGCGTTGGCCTGTGCCTGCAGTCCTTCCGGGGTGGCGTTGCTGCCGAGCGCATTCATCAGGTCGTCGGACCACTGCAGGAACAGGTCGCGTTCCTGGGGGCGCACGCCGAGCATGTCGCCGACGACGGCCATGGGCAGCGGCGCCGCCAGATCGCGCACGAAGTCCACTTCCTCCTTGTCGCACGCGGCGTCGATAAGGTGGTCGCAGATCTCGCGGATCCGGCCGACCTTCGCCTCCACCTGTTTGCGGGTGAAGCCGGCATTGACGAGTCGGCGATGCTGCAGGTGCTGGGGGTCGTCCATATCGATCATCTGGGGCAGCGGGCCCACCCCGGGCCGGATTCCGCCCGCGTTCGAGAACAACTCCGGATCGCGTTCGGCGGCCAGGACGGCCTCGTACGACGCGGCGCCGAGAATGCCGCCTGCCCGGTACACCGGTTCGTGGGCGCGCATCCAGGCGTATGCCTGCCGGGGGTCGCCGAGTTCGCCCGAGTAGAACCGTCCGTCGATGAGATCGAATTCCGGCCTGTCCGTCATCGAGACGCTCCTCCGCATTGAATCCCGCCGTTCGTGCCCCGATAATAGAACGTGTTCCTACTATGACGCGGAGGTATAGCGGCAGTTTTCACAGATCCACGGCTCGAGAATTGACACGAGTTCTATTACCTGGAGGTGTGCGTGGTTACCAACGACGGCAGCAGCGGGCTCGCGAAGACGTCCGTGCTCGTCACCGGCGGCGGCAGTGGCATCGGACTGGGCATCGCCACCGCACTGGCCGCCGAGGGCGTCCACGTCACGATCTGCGGTCGGAACGAGGAGAAGCTGGCACGCGCGGCGGAGCAGATCAGCGCCGACAACCCGACGGGGACGGTCGACGCGGTGACCGCCGACGTCACGAACGAGGACGACGTCGTCCGCGCGGTCACGAAGGCGTGCGAGCGCACCGGGCAACTCGACGGCGTCGTCACCTGCGCGGGCGGCAACGAGACGGTGGGGCCCGTGACCCAACTCGACGTCGACGCCTGGCGCAGAACCGTCGATCTCAATGTCACCGGCACGATGCTGACGATCAAGCATTCCGCCCGGGCACTGGTCGCCGGGGGCGGCGGTTCCATCGTCACCATCTCCTCGATCGCGAGCAGCAACACCCACCGCTGGTTCGGCGCGTACGGCCCGTCGAAGGCGGGCGTCGACAACCTGACGCGACTCGCCGCCGACGAACTCGGGGCCAGCAACGTCCGCGTCAACTGCATCCGCCCCGGACTCACCCGCACCGACCTCGTCGCGCTCATCACCGACGGCGGACCCGTCCTGGACGACTACCTGGCCAACACCCCGATCTCGCGGGTCGGCGAGGTCACCGACATCGCCGCGCTCGCCAAGTTCCTCCTCGGCCCCTACTCCACCTGGATCACGGGTCAGATCATCAACGTCGACGGCGGGCAGATGCTGCGGCGCGGCCCCGACTTCGGGTCGATGTTCGAGCCCATGTTCGGCGCCGACGGTCTGCGCGGGGTGGTCGCGCCGTGACGTCGCATCAGGTTCTGGGCAGGCAGGTCGACATGCCCGTGGAGATCCGGGCGGCGTCGGCGTTCACGGCGATGTATTCGGTGCCGACCGCCGCGGCCCAGTCGCTGATCGAGTACACCGGATTGGAGATCCTGCAGTTCCGGCCCGGGCGCGGTGTGTGCGTGCTGGTGTTCGTCGACTACGTGGACGGCGACCTCGGCCCGTACAACGAATTCGGGGTGTCGTTCCTCGTCCGCGACCACCGGGCCGCCGGGACCTCGGTCCCGCAGGATTTGAAGGCGCTGGCCCGGGGCCGGGCCGGGGCGCTGATCCACCACCTGCCGGTCGACGGTGACTTCACCCTGGCCGCCGGCCGCGGCATTTGGGGCTTCCCGAAGGTCCTCGCCCATTTCGACGTCGACCATTCCGGTTCCGTCAAACGCGGATCGGTGAGTCAGGGCGGCCGGCTGATCGCCCAGCTGAGTGTCAAACAGGGCATTCCGGTGCCGGGTTCGGGCGCGAGTACGTCGCTCGCCGCCTATTCGCACCTCGACGGACTCACCCGGTTCACCACCTGGGACATGAGCCCGACCGGCGTCCGCTCCCGGCCGGGAGGCGCGGAACTGAAACTGGGCAGCCATCCGATCGCCGACGAACTGCGGTCGCTGGGACTTCCGAAGCGGGCGCTCCTCACGTCGTCGATTCCCGAACTGAAGATGACGTTCGGGGACGCAGAGCCCGTCTGACCCACAGGTGAGTGGCAAAGTGTGCCCCGGCACGCTTTGTCGCTCACGTGGGGTTGCCGCCGAAAGGACGACCGGTAGTGCAGATCACACGACGCAGCGTGCTCGTGGGCGCGGCCCTGACTCCGGCGAATTCCTGGTCGGCGTCGGCATTTCCGACGCCACCGGGCCGGTCGCCGACGTCGGGATGATGGGCTACTCCGGCAGCGACGTCCCGCGCGGCCCGGCGCCCCGCGACCTGTCGCAGTTCCAGCCGTATTTCGGTCCCGGCGTCGACCACGACGAGCCACCCGCCGGCCGCGCCTTCGGCGACACACTCACCCAGCCGGCCGCGAAAACAGCTCCGGGCCAACAGGTCACCGTCGAGTTCGTCACCGGACACCCGCGCAACAACCCGCGCCGTGGGGGAACGTTCTTCGATATCCAGCGCCTGAGCGGAGACCACTGGCTCCGGCACGCCGACGACGGCGACTGGTCGACCAAGTACCACTGGACACGCACCGGGCCCCACCGGTCGGTCGCGCGCATCACGTGGGACGTTCCGGCCGGAACGCCCGCAGGCCGATACCGAGTGCAGCACTACGGCGACAGCCGGAACGCGGCGGGAGCGGTCACCTCGTTCACCGGGACATCGAACGACTTCGACGTCGAGTAGCCGCCCCGACGACCCCGGACCCCCGACAGCCCTGGACGCTAGGACAGGTCCAGCGCGGTCGCCACGTCGAGGAAGTGCCGGATCGCCGGGATCTGTTGCCGGTCGGCGCGATACGCGACCGACACCGTCGACACCGCCTGCGCGTCGGAGAGTGCGACGTACCGCAGGTCCGGGAGGTGCAGGGCCCGGAGGCTGGCCGGAACGATGGTGACGCCGGTGTTCGCCGCCACCAACCCGAGGAGGGTGGGAAACTGGACGGCCTCCTGCGCGGCCTCCAGCCGGAAACCCGCGTGATGGCACAGGGCGGCGATGTGGTCGTACAGTCGTGACACCTGGCCGCGCGGAAACGTGAGGAACCGTTCGTCGCGCAATTCCACGAGCCGCACCGACTCCCGGGCGGAGAAGGGGTGCGACGAGTGCATCGCCACCAGCAGAGGCTCGCGGGTCAGCGGCCGGACCACGATGCCGTCCGCGCGGTCGACTTCGCGGACCAGCCCGATGTCGAGGATGCCGTCCGCGATCGCCGACAGCTGGCGGTCGGTCGTCGACTCGGACAGTTCCACCTGAACTCCGGGCCACTCCTTCTGCAGGGCCAGCATGGTCGCGGGGACGATCCGCAGTGCCGCGGAACTGACGAAACCGATGCGGAGCAGCCCCACCTCCCCGTGGGCGACCTGTTCCACCGCGGCGAGCGCGTGATCGGCTTCCGCGAGGACACGCCTGCCCTCGTCCAGGAGTACCCGACCCGCGTCGGTGAGCTCGACGCGTCGCGTCGTCCGCTCGAACAGGGTGGTGCGCAGTTCTTTCTCGAACTTGCTGATCTGCTGACTGAGCGCGGGCTGCGCGATGTGCAGGCGTTCCGCGGCGCGCCTGAAGTTCATCTCCTCGGCCACCGTGACGAAGTATCGAAGCTGCCGCAGTTCCACCCGATTGATACTTGCAACTTATCAGTCGGTTGACAATAGGTACTTCTGCACGGTGGTCGCCGGGCCTAGCGTTGAGGGCACCGAATTACCAGCCCTTCGAGGAGTCAGCAGTGGAGCACCATCTCACCGCACCAGACACGGACACCCGTCTCCGCCACCTGATCGGCGGCGAGTGGGTGGACGGCGACGGTCCGGTCGCAGCGACGACGAACCCGGCCGACGAGACGGTCGTCGCGGAATACCATCCGGCCGACAGCCGGCTCCTCGACGCGGCGGTGGCTGCCGCGGTGTCGGCACGCCGCGAGTGGGACGACCGCGGAATCATCGCACGCGGACTCGTCCTCCGCCGGGCGGCCGAGATCCTCGCCGAGCGTGCCGACGCGGTCGCGGAACTCATGACCCGGGAGCAGGGCAAGACGCTCCCCGAATCGCGGGCCGAGGTGGGAGCCACCGTCGAGACCCTGCACTACCACGCGGCGCAGGCGCGCAACGCCGACGGCGCCACGTTCCCCTCCTCGCATCCCGAGGAGGTGATCCGCACGGTCCGCCGACCGCTCGGCGTGGTCGCCGCGATCACCCCGTGGAACTTCCCGCTGCAGATTCCGGCGTGGAAGCTCGCGCCGGCGCTGCTGTGGGGCAACACGGTGGTCTGGAAACCCGCCAGCGACACGGTCGCGGTCGCGGCAGTCTTCGCCGAAGTCCTTGCCGCAGCGGGTGTTCCGGCGGGTGTCCTCAACATGATCCTGGGCCCGGGGACGATCGGCGCCGAACTGGTGGCGCGGGAGGAGATCTCGGGAGTCACCTTCACCGGATCGGTTCCGGTGGGCAGGTCGATCCAGGCCGCCGCGGTGCCGCGCGGCGCGAAGGTGCAGATGGAACTCGGCGGGCACAACGCGGCAATCGTGCTCCCCGACGTCGATCCTAGGGAAGCAGCGGCGGTCCTGATCGCCGGGGCGATGGGTAGCAGTGGCCAGAAATGCACGGCGACGCGGAGGATCATCGCCGTCGGCGACGCTTATGACGACCTCGTGCCCGAACTCGTCGCACGGGTCGAGCAATTGGTCGTCGGCGACGGGCTTGCCCCGGAGTCGCAGATCGGCCCGCTCGTCTCCGCCCGCGCGGCAAAGGAAGTGACTGCCGCGATCGACCAGGCGCTGTCCGAGGGCGCGGAACTGCTGGGGTCTGCACCACTCCCCAAGTCGGGTGCGGCCTTCGTGGCCCCGACACTGCTCGCCGGCACGCCGGCGCTGACCATCAGCCGGGACGAGGTGTTCGGTCCGGTCACCCTCGTCCTGCGTGCGCGCCACCTCGACGAGGCCATCGCCCTCGCGAACGCGACGTCGTTCGGTCTCACCGCCGCGGTTTTCACGTGCGACGAGCGGGCCGTCCGCCGCTGCATCCGGGACCTCGACGCCGGCCTGATCAAGGTCAACGCACCCAACACCGGGTCCGAACTGCACGCTCCCTTCGGCGGACTCAAGGATTCGTCGTTCCCCGCTCCCCGAGAGCAGAATGCGGCGACGAGCGCCGAGTTCTTCACCTGGAGCAAGATCGCTTACTCCCGCACCGGAACACCGAGGAGCGAGGCATGAGACCGACCGAACTGCTGCGGCGGACGCAGACATCCGCCCGGTCACCCGAACAGGTCTGGACCCGGCCGACATGGGAGCCGCCCGCTACACCCGGCACAGCTTCGCCCGGTCCTTCCTCAGAACCGCGGCCGCCGAGAACTGGCGGGTCGAACGCGAGCGGTGGGACGTCGACGCCGACGGCCGCGGCGAGGTCGTCTACCGCGTCGGGATCGGCGCGCGGGAGGTGAGATTCGTCGTGTTCTCGACGACCCTCGCCGAGCGCGACCGAACTGACCGCGTCATCGCCAAGGCCTGGGACGTCACCGCAGCCCTGATCGAGGGGCCGCTCACCGAGAGTCGTTCGAGCGCACTGCGAATGCAGGTGCCGCGTCAGGAAGAAGGCCGGGCGGACGACGGCACCCTCATCTGGACCCGGGCGAATCGCAGCGCACGGTTCTTCGACTACGTCGCCGATCGCCTGTCCGCGGGCGGTCAACCGGACATAAAGACGATGGGCGACGCCGCCTACATCCTGCGGAGCACCGCGTTCTACAGCAACGGGAAGTTCGGGCTGGCAGATTTCGATCGGCTCGGTGCCGACCATCCCCTGCGACAGCCGTACCGGGCACACATGCTGACCGCCTGGTTGCTGCGTGAGTTCAGCTACGACCTGGTCGAGCACTGTGCCCGGGCCCGGAACCCGCGGGCGGCGCGGCTGTCCGGAGACTGGCGACGCTACCTCGGGCTCGGCAATGCGACCGGTCTCGGCATGGTGCCGTACGTCGTCAATCATCCGCAGGTGCTCGACGCCTGGTGCGCCACCCGCGAACTGCCTCTCGCGCATGCGCTGGCGCAGACGACCGCACCCGGCGGCCCGCGCATCCACCGCGGCCGTGACCTGCTCGACCGTGCCACGCTCTACTTCGGCGAGCGAGCAGACATGTCGACCGCGCCCTTTGTCACCTGCGGCGAGCTTGCCTCCCAACTCGCCGTGCTCCGGGACCTGCTGTCCGAGTACATCGGGTCGGGGACCGTCGGCGGGACGCCGACCGACCACGCCTGGCGGGCGCTGCACGACCGGGCCGCGTCGATCGGCGCGGAGGCCCGCGGAGTGATGGACTCCGTGATCGTCGAGGTCCATCCGGAACTCGACACCGAGGTCGAGGAATTGCTGTGCTGCGATCAGCGGCTGGCCGTCGAACCGGCGCAGACCTGCGCCGAACTCCGCGCCGTCCTCCGGGACCGTTACGCGTGGGTGCAGCGGTTCGACTTCGACGATCCCGACGAGCAGGCCCATTTCTGGTTCTCGTCCGAGAACAACGAGGAGCCGCGCCGGGGACGCCGCGGTGTCGATCCGGGCGAGCACGTCGAGCATCCGATCGATGTCGCCCGATCCGTGACCGCCCTGGAACGCGATCTGGCGTCCGCCCGCGACGAGACCACGGTCGCCGCGTTTCTCGTCGAACATCCGCCGTCGCCCGCGTGCAGACGCTCACCGGCGTCCCGTACGCGGAGGCCCACGACAACCTGCTCGCCCGGAACTTCCTGCCCCTGAATCTGCAGCGCTTCCAGCTGGCGATGTACGGGATGGACAACTACATGCCGCAATCGACCGACTGGCTCCGGGTGACCCTCTACTCGGGAGCCCCACGGGCCGAAGACGTCGCCGCCGGGGTGGACGACGACTGGATCTTCACCCGCAAGCCGCGAAAGGACGCCTAGTGCACACGCTCACACACTCCGACCTGCTGGTGGTGGACGGACTCCAGTTGACCTCCTCTCGGCAGTGAACGACCGAGATTCCCCTCGGAACTCACGTCCCGAGATTCCTGTTTCACCGACAGTCGCCGCCCCACACGTTATGTGCGAGGCGGTCTCACACCATCTCCGCAGGCTGCCACCGCCAGTCCGACGGCCAAAATATTCCTCGCCGCATTCACATCCCGATCATGGACGACGCCGCACCGGCACGCCCACACCCGCACATCCAGCGGCATCGCCGACGCGATCACCCCGCACACCGAGCAGGTCTTCGACGACGGACAGAACCGATCGACCGCCACCACCCGCCGCCCATACCACTCGGCCTTGTACTCGAGCATCGACCGGAACTCGGACCACCCCGCATCCGAGATCACCCGAGACAACGACCGATTCTTCACCATGTTCCGCACACTCAGATCCTCGATGGCGATCACTTGATTTTCGCGCACCAGCCGAGTGGAAAGTGTGTGCAGATAATCGCGACGCCGATCAGCGATCCGACCATGAATCTTCGCGACCTTCAGTCGGGCCTTGGCCCGATTACGCGATCCCTTCTCCTTCCTGGCCAGTGCCCGCTGCGCCTTCGCCAACCGCTCACGATCCGCGCGCTCATGGCGCGGGTTGGTGATCTTCTCCCCCGTCGAGAGCGTGTACAGGCTGGTGATCCCGGCATCGAGCCCGACCACCCGATCGACCGGCTCGAGTTCGGGAATGGTGTCCTCGACGAGGATCGAGATGTGGTACTGACCACGAGCATTGCGCGACACCGTCACCTGCGACGGCACGGCCCCCTCCGGTAAGGGCCTCGACCACCGAATGTCCAGGGGTTCGGACTGCTTGGCCAACCGGACCTGCCCATCCCTGAAAATGAAGCAGTTCGAGAAGTAGGTCGCCGAATCCTTCGACCGCCCCTTCCTCTTGAACTGCGGGTAGCCAGTCTGCGTGCGCCAGAACTTCTCGAACGCACCCTGCAACTGCCGCAGCGATTCCTGCAACGGCCCCTTCGACGGCTCCGCCAACCACTCCGTCTCGGGGTCCCGCTTCCATCCGGTGAGCATCTTCGAGGTGTCCGCGTAGGTGACCCGCCGCCGCTCCTGCGACCAGGCACGCGTCCGCTCGGCCAGTGCCCGGTTGTAGACATACCGGGTGCACCCGAACGTCCGAGCAAGCTGTTCGGCCTGCACCGCAGTCGGATAGAAACGGTACTTGAACGCCCGCTTCACCACCCTCCCCGCCATAACCCAGACACTAGCCACACCGTCCGACAAAACCAGATCGGCTACCCCGGCCCTGAAGGACCGGGCTTGCGCCGAAAGACTCACGGATCAACAACTGGGACCGGAAAGTCCTCGAAGAACTACGCGCCGGTGGGGTCACCGGCGTGAATGCCACCTGCGCGGTGTGGGACGGTCCGGCCGACACGCTCGGCGCCGTCGCACAGTGGTATCAGCTCGCCGCCGAGAACGACGACATCGTCACCCTCGCGGAAACCTCCGACGACATTCGCAACGCGAAGCGGGACAACCGGATCGCCGTGCTGCTCGGGTTCCAGAATTCCTCCCCGTTCGGGGACGACTATCGCATGGTGGAGATCTTCCACCGGCTGGGGGTGCGCGTCGCGCAGCTCACCTACAACATTCAGAACCTGGCGGGCGGCGCCTGCTACGACGAGCACGATTCTGGACTCACCGCGTTCGGACGCATCATGATTGCGGAGATGAATCGGGTCGGCATGCTCGTCGACCTCTCCCACGTCGGGAACCGCACCTGCCTGGACGCGATCGACGCATCGCGCACGCCCGTCGCGATCACCCATTCGAACCCGACCTGGTTCGTCGACAGTCCCCGCAACAAACCGGACGAGGTCATCGACGCGCTGGCCGCACGCGGCGGTGTGATCGGCTGCTGCCTCTACCCGAACGTCCTGGGTGGGGAAGCCACGTCCAGCGCTGATTTCGCGGTCATGGTCGCGCGGCTCGTCGACCAGATCGGTCCCGACCACGTCGCGATCGGTAGTGACTGCACCCGCAACTGGTCGGAGGACTACGTCGCGTGGTTGCGGAACGGTCGCTGGCGACCGCCCAGCCAGAATCCGGTCGAACCCGAGTGGCCGATGTGGCCGAACTGGTTCTCGGGCCCGGCGGACTTCCCGGTTCTCACCGAGTGCCTGCAGAAGGTCGGCCTCGACGACGCGACCATCGCGAAGATCCTCGGCGAGAACTGGTTGCGGATCTTCGACGACGTCTTCCCCGGACTGCCCGAATCACAGGAACGCCGATGACCGACATGCTCACCCACACCCTCGAAGACGTCACCGCTCTCCCGCCGGGAAACCGAATCAGGCTGGCGGTACGGGAGGTTCGCGAGACGGCATTCCGCGCCCTCTACGCCGCGGGCGTCAGCGCGGGCGAAGCCGGTGGCGCGGCCGACGTCGTGACGGCGATGCAACTTCACGCCCGCAACGGCATCGACACGCTCCTGGCGACGATCGCCGAACTCGAGTCACCGGCCGGGGCCGCCGACGTCACGCTGACGAGAGGTCCGGAAGTCGACATCGTCGACCGGTCACCGCGGAGTGCACTGCTCACGGGTCCGCCGGCGGTCGATCTGGCCCTGTCGCAGTCTCGTCCGGTTCTCCTGCCCCGGATCGTCGATCACGAGGCCGTCGCCTGGTACGCCCTGCACGCCGTCTCCCGGTCCGGTGCCACGCTGTGCCTGGTCACGCTCGACGACGGTGGGCACCCGGCCGACGCGACCGTCGTGACGGGAGCGGGCGACATGTACCGCGACGCCGCCGTCGCGGCGCTCACCACCGGAGTACCGGCCATCGGCGCGGGAACGCTCCTCCAGACCGCGCCGCTCGCTGCACACCTGTCCCGTCCCGTCCACACCGCCGCCGAACGGGAGACGCGTTACCGTCACGCCGTCTCCTACGGCGTGTTCGTCGATGTCGCGACGTGGTCGCGCGCCTACGAACTCGGCAGGCGATTCCTCGTCCCGGAGGCACATTCGTGACTGATCAGCGTGAACTCGTCCCACATCCCGCGGGCACCGAGCGACCGTACGCGCGGGCGGCGGTGTTCGCCGGCACCATCTGGGCCTGCGGGCAGATCCCCACCACCGCGGACGGACGGACCCCGGCCGCGATCGGCGACCAGGTCCGGGTCGCGCTCGACAATCTGGAGGCCACCCTCCACGCTGCGGGCGGTGGCCTGCACACCCTTCTGAAGGCCACGGTGTACCTGGCCGACCTGTCGGAATTCGACGAATACAACACCGCGTACCTGGCCCGGCTGGACGGCATTCCCCTGCCGCCGCGGACGACTGTCGAGGTTGCTCGGTTCCGCGGCGACAAGCGAATCGAGATCGACGGGATCGCGGCCGTCGACCCGGCGAATTGATAAGCACAGAGCATGAATTGGTAGGAGATTGGTAATTCCGCGCCGCGAATTCTCTTCCTACTGTGGCAGCAACCACATCACGTGGGGACACACCCTCAAGCCCACACCCCCGATGGGATTCCTCAGATGAACCTCGACACCACCGTCTCCGCCCGATCGGGCGTCACACTGGACAGCGCCAGACTCAACGGCTTTCACGCCAAGCTCGCCCTCTTCTCCTCGGGCGGCCCCTTCCTCGACGGCTACATCCTCAGCATCATCGGCATCGCGATGGTGCAGATCCAGGCACAGTGGGACATGAGCGCACTGTGGGCCGGCCTCATCGGATCCTCCGCGCTCATCGGGGTGTTCCTCGGTGGGGCCGTGTTCGGTGCGGTGACCGATCGGATCGGCCGGAAGTTGATGTACACCATCGACCTGATCGTGATCATCGTCTGCTCGGTACTGCAGTTCTTCGCCGCGGACGAGATGCAGTTGTTCATACTGCGCTTGATCATCGGCATCGCGGTCGGCGCCGACTATCCGATCGCCACCGCGCTGGTGACGGAATTCGCGCCGAAGGCGTGGCGCGCCAAACTCGTCGGCGGCCTCAACGCCATGTGGTTCGTCGGTGCAACGGCAGCCGCGTTCGTCGGATACCTGCTGCTCAGCAACCCCGACGGATGGAAGTGGATGCTGCTCTCCTCCGCGGTTCCCGCCACCCTGATCGTCGTCGCACGCACGAGCATCCCCGAGTCTCCCCGGTGGCTGCTGAGCAAGGGGCGGTCCGACGAGGCACTCACCGTGCTGCGAAAGACGATCGGGACGGATGCCACGCTGGACGACCTGCCCGACGAAGAGGGAAGCACGTCCATCCGCGGATTGATGCGCGGCGGATACCTGAAGCGCGTCGTGTTCATCTCGATCTTCTGGACGTGCACGATCGTGACGCTGTTCGCCATCTACGCTTTCGGCCCGCAGATCCTCGAACTCTTCAACCTCGGTTCCGGAAATCTCGCCCACATCGGATACGGCCTCATCAACCTGTTCTTCCTGATCGGCAATGTCGTCGCACTGCTCCTCGTCGATCGACTGGGGCGACGGCCGATCCTGATCTGGGGTTTCGTGCTCTCCGGTCTCGGACTGCTGTTCCTCGCGATCAAGCCGGACGCGGGCCTGTGGGTGATCGCATTCGCGTTCGCGATCTATGCGCTCTTCAACGGCGGACCCTCCATCCTCGAATGGATCTACCCCAACGAACTGTTCCCCACCGAGGTGCGGGCCACCGCCGTCGGCCTGTGCACGGGAATCAGCCGGATCGGTGCGGCGATCGGCACGTTCGCCACCCCGTGGGCGCTGTCCAACCTCGGACTCTCCGCAACGATGTACATCGCCGCGGGTATCGCCGGAGTGGGCGCACTCGTCAGCTTCCTCATGGCCCCGGAGACTCGGGGAACGGACCTGAGCGACGCGGCGTCACTGCGCTGAGTTCTCCCCGAACACGCCGCTGCTGCCGGGCGCCAGTCCCCGGCGGCAGCGGCGCTTCCATGTTCCCGCTCACACCGGCCGCGCGGTGTTTTCCGCACCACATGTCTGCCGCGCCACATGTCCGCTGCACGCCAACGTATTTCACGATGACCGTCACATCGCCGACCGTGCGAGGAAACCGCTTCGCAACACTGCGGGACGACAGTGGGTGCATGAACGATCCCGTGAGAGAACCCGGAGTTCACGTCAACGCGTGCGAGGCGTGCGGCCGGCTTCCGCATCCCCGCCGCGTTCGTCTGGCGCTGGCGAAGCTGTGCGCCATATTTCCCGTCGAGCTGTTGCTCCATGCCTTGGTCATTCATTTCCACGTCTCCTATCTGATCACTGTCGCGGTTCTCACCGTCACCACCACCGTGTTGGTCATTTGGGTGGTCGAGCCGTCGGCGATGCGGCTCCTCGGCGGGTGGCTGCACGGTCCCGCGGACGGTAAGCACGGCCACCTCGCGACCGGACAGTCGCTCTGGCGCATCCGTGTCCGGGTGAGCGATCGCCCGGGGCAGCTGGAATCGCTGGCCCGCAACCTCGCGGAGCTGGACGCCAACATCCTGACCGTGCACGTCCATCACCTGGACGGCGGTTCACTCGACGAATTGATCGTCGGAGCGTGCCGGGACACGTCGCCCGAGGCGCTGTCGAATGCCGTTCGCGCAGGCGGCGGTCACGATGTCGGCATCTGGCCGGCATCGGCGCTCGCCCTGATCGACGGCCAGACCAAGGCGTTGACGTTGGCGTCGCGGGTGGTGGCCGATCCGTCCGAACTTCCCCTGTCGATCGCGGAACTCCTCGGGGCCCAATACGTCGATACGCGCGTGAGCGACGTTCCCACCACGGCAGCGAGTGTCGAGATCCCGTCGGGTGATGAGCTGCTCATCTTCGTGCGGTCGGCGGACGAGCCGTTCACGCCGGCCGAGATCGCCCGGGCCCGGCGCCTCGGCGAGCTGGCGCAGAAGACACGGGAGATGGCGGTGTAACGCCCGCAAGGACGGTCATTCGCACACAATTGCACCCCAACACGAGCCGACTTCCGTGACAGATCGTCAATGTGTTTGACATACTTGAACTAATGACTACCCGGACAATGTTTCACGGCTCTCACAAGGATGCGATCTCGATGCGAGATAACCAGTCCGCAGCCTCCGCCTTGCAACTCTACTGCGCCTTTCGACACCAGCATCCGCGCAGCGTGATGCCCTCCGACTACGTCACCGACTGCGGTTTCCGACTCGGACGTTGGCAGGATCGCCAGCGCGTGGCCCGCATGCTGGGCACCCTGCCGCCCCAACGCATCCAGCAACTCGACGCGATCGGCTTCCTGTGGAGCGATGACGCCGTCCCGCTCCCGGCCGTGTCACCGGCCGACAGCAAGCGGCGACGAATGCTCACCGCCATCGCCGCCTACCGCGAAGAGCACGGCAACGCACTCGTTCCTGCGAACTACGTCACCGCCGACGGAGAACAGCTGGGCCAGTGGCTCTATCGAGCGGTGAAGAAGTGGCGGGCCGACGCGCTGCCGGACGAAGAGCGTCGCCCGCTCGTCGTGCTCGGTGTCTCCCCCGGTCCGCGCCCACGAGGGCCGCGGACCTCGGCTTCGCACGTCGGATAGGCATTCCGCCGTTCGAAATGGACGGAGGACCCCCGGGACAGTCACGGACCAGTCATGCTGTTTCCGTCGAATGGCAGGTTCACCCTTGGGTACTTGCAGTACTTGTCTCACGGTTCCGAACCCGTTCAGGTGGCGGGCTTCTCCCGATCGCGGCGTCGGCGCAGGGTGAGTTGCAACTCGAGGAGCAGGCGATCGGAGGCGTCCTGGAGATCCACCCCGACGATTTCCTCGACGCGGCGGATCCGGTACCGCAGGGTGTTCGGATGCACCTGCACGGCCGCCGCGGCGCTGCGGACGTCGCCGTAATGCGCGAGGTAGCTTTCAGCACTCTCGCTCAGGTTCGACGCGTGTGTGGTGTCGTACTCGAACAGAGCATCCAATCGTGGATCGTGAAGTTCGGGGTGCTGATCGACGAGGTCCAGGATCTCGCCGAGCAGCACCGCGGTGCGCGATTCGGCGAGGGTGGTCACCCGCCCCTCCGGGAAGGTGGCGGCGGTGCCGTCGAGGACCCGGTCGACCTCGGTCCGCGCGCCGGCGACGTGCCCGAGATCCATGACCGGGACGGCGATCGCCGCCCGGAGGACGATCGACCGTTTCGTTTCGAACTGGTCGACGAGTTGCCGGGTCCAAGCGGCGACGGTGTTCGCCGATTTGTAGCGCGGCAACAGCACATACGCGCGGTCGCCGATGATGGTGGCCACCGAGTCGCGGCTGAAGGAACTGGCGTGCAGGCGCAGCATGCTGCCCGATTCCGCGAAGTCGCCGATCGGCGCTGCCGTGTCCGTGGCGGTCGGAGCGAACCCGACGACGGCGGCCGGGCCGGTCACCGGCAGATTCAGGGCACTGGCCACCGACGGGACGTCCACCCCTCCCCCGCGCGCACCGAACAGCCGTTGGATCAGCAACGCCTCCGTGGACGGGGCGTTGAGGGTGCGTGAGATGATCCGTGCGGCAATCGCCGACGCGCCCCGCAGCACGTCGGCCGCGTCCGGCGTCAGTGGTGCGTCGCCCTGCTGCACCCAGATCGAGCCGAGCAGCCGGGACACACTCGCCCCTTCGGTGGTTTCCCGGATGCTGACCACCAGCCGCCGCTTGGTACCGAGCTTCGGGTGTGCCGGGACGTCGATGACCTCGTCGCTCTTGCGAAGCCGGTCGAACACGCCCCATTTCCGCAGCACGCGCAGATAGTCCCGCGGTCCCTCGCGGCCGAGGATCGACAGCATCCGCAGCTCGTCCGCCGACTCGTCGGACGACGAATACGCCAGCACGCGCGACTGCGCGTCCTCGATCGACACCATCCCGCCGGAGTTCTGGGCCACGATCTGGGCGAGTCCGAACAGGTCGGTGTCGGTGGCCAGCAGTTCCTGGTCTCCCAGACCGGTCTGCAGCCGACGGGAACGGTCCAGCATGCGCTGCACCAGGGGAAACACATGGTCCCACCGGGCCCTCGGGTGCACGGCCACCAGCGCGACACCGGCGCGGCGAGCCGCGGCCTGAAGTGCGCGCGGGTCGACTGCCGTTTTCGACATCACTGCGCGCGGTCGCTGTCCCGGTGGCCGCTGCGCAACGCGATCGAACCAGCGCACCGCCTCGGCCTTGCCGACCCCGACGTGCAACAGCAGGTCCGGCAGCGGAGATTGCGATTCGATCTCGGCGGCCAGATCGGTGCCGTCGACCAGGGCGACCGATTCGAGGACGACGTCGTCACCGGCGGGAGCCTCGACCAGTTCGACGACCGCGGTGTCGAGAGCACTGAGAAGCTCACGCAGAGTGATGATCTCGACCTCGTCCGGTTCCTTCTCCGGGATCGGAGATACGGGTCGATCGCGGCGGCTCATGGTGATGTCTCCAGTTCGGAAATCGAAAAGCAGCTTGGCCAAGCGTACAACTCAGTGAACCATAATTTGTTCGGCTGACTCATCAACCAGCGGCTTTTCCGGTGTTCACTGTGACTAGTTCGTTGCGGCGGTCCACTCGCCGCCACATCTCGTAGGAGGTTTCATGGACGCCGTCACCACCACCCCGCAGCCGGTCAACGAGCCGGTCGGCAGTTTCACGCCGGGCAGCCCCGAGCGGGCGCGGCTGCAGGCCAAGCTCGCCGAACTCGGATCGAACCCCACCGAGATCCACCACGTGATCGGCGGGCAGCACCGACGCGGCAACGGCCCGACGATCGACGTGGTGCAGCCGCACCGGCACGCCGCGGTGCTGGGCACCTTCACCAACGCCGGCGCCCGGGACATCCAGGACGCCGTCACCGCCGCCACCGCCGCCGCCCCGGCCTGGCGAGCCCTCTCCTTCGAGGACCGCGCCGCGGTGTTCCTGCGCGCCGCCGACCTGCTGTCCGGTCCGTGGCGCGAAACACTTTCCGCCGCAACCATGCTCGGCCAATCCAAGACCGCGTACCAGGCCGAGATCGACACCCCGTGCGAGCTGATCGACTTCTGGCGGTTCAACGTCCACTTCGCCCGGCAGATCCTCGCCGACCAACCCATCTCCTCCCCCGGCGTGTGGAACAAGGTCGAATACCGCCCCCTCGAGGGCTTCGTCTACGCCATCACCCCGTTCAACTTCACCGCCATCGCCGGCAACCTGCCCACCGCCCCCGCCCTGATGGGCAACACGGTGATCTGGAAGCCCTCCGAGACCCAGGCCGTGGCCGCGTACTGGACGATGAAACTCCTCGAGGCCGCCGGCCTGCCGCCCGGCGTGATCAACCTCGTCAACGGCCCCGGCGCCGCCGTCTCCGACGTCGTTTTGGCCGACCGTCGCCTGGCCGGGATCCACTTCACCGGCTCCACCGCCACGTTCCAGCACCTGTGGCGTCAGGTCGGCACCAACATCGCCCACTACGACTCCTACCCGCGCCTGGTCGGCGAAACCGGCGGCAAGGATTTCGTCCTCGCCCACAGCTCCGCCGACCCGGACACCCTCACCACCGCCCTGATCCGCGGCGCCTTCGACTACCAGGGGCAGAAGTGCTCCGCCGCCTCCCGCGCGTTCGTCCCGAAATCGGTGTGGGCGAAAATGGGCAACGACTTCATCGACAAGGTGTCCGACCTGAAATACGGCGACGTCACCGACTTCTCGAACTTCGGCGGCGCCGTCATCGACAAGCGGGCCTTCGACCGCAACGCCGACGCCCTCACCCGCGCCAAGGCCACCCCCAGCCTGACCATCGCCGCAGGCGGCCACGCCGACGACTCCGTCGGCTACTTCGTCGACCCCACCGTGCTGCTCGGTGACGACCCCACCGACGACGCGTTCCGCACCGAATACTTCGGGCCGATCCTGGCGGTACACGTCTACGACGACTCGGCCGCCGGATCCTTCGACACCGTGCTCGACCTGGTCGACAAGGGCTCGAAGTATGCGCTGACCGGTGCGGTCATCGCCGACGACCGCACCGCCGTCGCGAAAGCCACCGAGGACCTGCGATTCGCGGCCGGCAACTTCTACATCAACGACAAGCCCACCGGCGCCGTCGTCGGACAGCAACCCTTCGGAGGAGCCCGGGCGTCGGGCACCAACGACAAGGCCGGCTCCCCGCAGAACCTGCTGCGCTGGGCCTCCGCCCGCACCATCAAGGAAACGTTCGTCCCCGCCACCGACCACCACTACCCCCACCAGGACATCTGATGGCCGCCTCCGATCTGCTCCGTCCGGCGCTGCTCGCCGCCGCCCGCTCCCCCCGCATGGAACGCACCATCACCAAGATCCCGGTGACCCGCAACCTCGTCGACCGGTTCGTCGCCGGCGAAACCGAGGACCAGGCCGTCACCGCGTCCACGGGCATCCTCGATTCCGGCCGCTACATCACCATCGACTACCTCGGCGAAGACACCACCGACCTCGCCCAGGCGAACAGCACCGTCTCGCACTACCTCACGCTGCTGTCCTCGCTGGCGCAATTCGCACCCGCCGGTGCGCACACCGGTGAGCCACGCAACATCGAGGTCTCCCTGAAGCTGTCGGCACTCGGTCAGTTCCTGCCCCGGGACGGGCACAAGGTGGCGCTCGAGAACGCGCACAAGATCTGCGCCGCCGCCGAGGAAGCCGGGGCATGGGTCACCGTCGACGCCGAGGACCACACCACCACCGACTCGACCCTGTCCATCGTGCGCGAGCTGCGGCAGGACTTCCCGTCGCTGGGCACCGTACTGCAGGCCTACCTCAAGCGCACCGAGGCCGACTGCAAGGATCTTTCCGGCCCCGGATCCCGGATCCGGCTGTGCAAGGGCGCCTACAAAGAACCGGCCTCGGTCGCGTACCAGGGCAAGGCCGCCGTCGACGACGCCTATCTGCGGTGTCTGCAGATCCTGATGAACGGCCGTGGCTACCCGATGGTCGCCTCGCACGACCCCGCCATGATCAACGCCGCACTGCAGTATGCAGCGGCGAACGGCCGCGACGTCGACGAATTCGAACTCCAGATGCTCTACGGCATCCGGGACGCCGAACAACTGCGGCTCATCGGTGAGCAGCAGCACCTGCGGGTCTACCTCCCCTACGGCGAGCAGTGGTACGGCTACTTCATGCGCCGCCTCGCCGAACGCCCCGCCAACCTGGCGTTCTTCCTGCGCTCGCTGGCCTCGACGAAGTAGGCCGAGACCACACCAGTAAATTAGGTTAGGTTTACTTCGTGATAACGTTCACGCGCTTCCTCGCGTGCACGTGCTGATCGCTCTTTTCGTTCGACAGCCGGGATCGACGCCCGAGTGGGGCGCTGATCCTGGACGAACAGAAAGCATGACGAGCGTGAGAACATCCGTGGGCCGAATCGGCCTCGTGGCCATCACTGCAGTACTGGCGAGCACCCTGGCCGCCTGTGGGCAATCCGAAACCGTCGACGACTCCGGCGCCGCGTCGACCGGCGAGGGCAGCACGAGCTACCCCCTCGTCCTCGACAACTGCGGACAGCAGGTCACCGTCGACGCCGCGCCGCAGCGGGTGGTGTCACTGGACCAGGGTTCGACCGAAATCCTGCTGTCGCTCGGCCTCGCCGACCGGCTGGTGGGCACGGCGTCATGGACGGACCCGATCCGCGAGAACCTCGCGGTGGCCAACGCGTCGGTGCCGCGGCTCGCGGACAACGCCCCGACGTACGAGGTGGTCCTGGACGCCGATCCCGACTTCGTGACGGCGTCGTTCGGCCGGCATTTCAAGCAGGGTGGCGTGGCGGAGCGCGCCCGGTTCGCCGAGACCGGAGTCGAGTCGTACCTGTCTCCCACCGACTGCGACAACGGGGTCAGCATCAACGGCGGCGGCAAGCGCACGAACCCGCTGACGATGGACGCGCTGTACCAGGAAATCGGTGAGCTCGCCGCGGTGTTCGACGTGACCGAGCGCGGCACACAGCTGATCGACGAATTGAAAGAACGAGAAACCGCCGCACTGGCGTCCATCGAGAAGTCGACTGCGTCGACGGCATTCTGGTTCGCCGACACCAAGAGTCCGTACGTGGCCGGCGGTCTGGGGTCCGCGAGCCTCCTCGCCCGCTCCGTCGGTGCCACCAACGTGTTCTCCGATCTCACCGACGACTGGTCGCCCGTGGGCTGGGAGATCGTGGTGGAACGGAACCCGGATGTCCTGATTCTCGGCGACCTGCTCCGCAACCGCTTCCCCGGCGACCTGCTGGCGGACAAGATCGCGTTCCTCGAATCCGATCCGGTGACGCAGAACCTCGACGCGGTGCGCAACAAGCGGTACATCGCCCTGCACGGCGCCGAGATGAACCCGTCCATCCGCGCGGTCGACGGCCTCGAGAAGGTCGCTGCCGGCCTGCGCGATCAGAAGGTCCCGTCCTGACCGCCACCCTCGACCACGCCGACACCGGTGTCCCCGTACCGGTTCGGCGGCGGTGGGTGTTCGGGACCCTGATCGCGGCCGGCGGGATCGTCGCGCTCGGACTGTCGATTCTCGTCGCAGTCACGCTCGGACCGGCGGACGTCTCACTGGTCAACGTCCGCGACGTGCTGCTCAATCACACCGGGCTGGCGGATATTCCGGTGCGGCTGTCGAAGAACGCGATCGT
The DNA here is from genome assembly GCF_017068375.1 of Rhodococcus koreensis. Taxonomy (NCBI): domain Bacteria; kingdom Bacillati; phylum Actinomycetota; class Actinomycetes; order Mycobacteriales; family Nocardiaceae; genus Rhodococcus; species Rhodococcus koreensis. The sequence continues at coordinate 5,486,835 of NZ_CP070609.1, read as the reverse complement.
GTGGGAGGAGCGCCTGCCCCGGGCACTGGTCGCCGCCGCGTGCGGCGCCGGACTCGGACTCTGCGGCGTCATCATGCAGTCACTGCTGCGCAATCCCCTCGCCGATCCATTTGTGCTGGGGATCTCGTCGGGTGCGTCGACCGGCGCGGTGGTGGTGGGTGTGCTCGGGGTCGGTGGCGCCGCGCTCGGACTGTCCGGAGGCGCATTCATCGGCGCACTGGTCGCGTTCGGGCTCGTGTTGCTGCTCGCCCACATCTCCGGCGGCAACAACGACCGTGTCATCCTCGCGGGCGTCGCGAGCACCCAATTGTTCTCGGCGCTCACGTCGTTCGTCATCTTCGCGTTCGCCGATTCCGACGAGACCCGCGGCGTGATGTTCTGGCTACTCGGCTCCCTCGAGGGCGTCCGCTGGGACGACGTGACCCTGTGCGCGATCGTCGTGTTCGCCGGCACCGCCCTGTGCCTGCGCTACGCGTACGTCCTCGACGCCTTCTCCTTCGGCGACGAGGTGGCAGCGTCGCTCGGCATCGCCGTCGGCAAGGTCTGCCTCCTGCTGCTGGTGGTCACGGCGATCATCACCGCGACCCTCGTCAGCGTCGCCGGGGCGATCGGCTTCGTCGGACTCGTACTCCCCCACGCCGCACGATTCCTCGTGGGCCCCACACACAGTCGGCTGATCCCGGCGACCGCGGTGATGGGCGCCGTCTTCATGGTGTGGGTGGACGCCGTCTCCCGGGTCGCGTTCGCACCCACACCGCTGCCGGTGGGTGTCGGCACCGCCCTCGTCGGCGTTCCCGCGTTCATCGTCATCCTGTCCCGGCGAAGGAGAGCCCAGTGACACTCCACGCAAACGGCGTCACCTGGAATCGTGGGGGCGCACTGGTCGTCGACGGTGTCACCGTCACACCGGCACAGGGTGCGACGGTGGGTCTGCTCGGACCCAACGGATCCGGCAAGTCCTCGCTCCTGCGCCTGCTGAACGGCGTCGTCCGCCCCACCTCGGGTGTCGTGACCCTCGACGGCAACGACCTCACCACCGTGCGTCGCAAGGACATTGCGCGCGCCGTCGCCGTCGTGAGCCAGCACGCCGACACCGACGTCGACATCAGTGTGCGCGACGTGGTGCGACTCGGACGCATCCCGCACCGCGGAACGTTCGGCGGCAACCCGGCCGCCGACGAGGCCGCCGTCGCCGCCGCTCTCGAGCACACCGGCCTCGCTGCGAAGGCGGATCGCCTCTGGCACAGACTGTCCGGCGGCGAGAAGCAACGAGTGCAGATCGCCCGTGCCCTGGCGCAACAACCGCGCGAGCTGCTCCTCGACGAGCCGACCAATCACCTCGACATCCATCACCAGTTGGAGTTGCTCTCGCTCGTCACGCGGCTGCCGGTCACGAGCGTGATCGCCCTGCACGACCTCAATCTCGCCGCCATGTTCTGCGACACCGTCATCGTGCTGAAGGAGGGTCGCGTCGTCGCCGGCGGAACCCCCGCCGACGTGCTGACGTCGGACCTGATCGCCCAGGTGTACAACGTCCGGGCCGAGGTACTCGTCGACGAGGCCAAGGGGCGGTTGTCCATCCTGTTCGAGCCGGGTCCGGTTCCCGTTCCCGTCCACTGAGGAACGACAACTCGTGACGGAGACGGACACCCGCCGGCGCTTCGTGGGTCGATGGTCGCTGCTGAGCAGTCTGGCCGCGGCGACCCCGGAGGTCCGGCTGCTCGTCCTCACCCAACTCGCGTTCAACGTCGGCTTCTTCATGGTGCTGCCCTACCTGTCGGTGTACCTGTTCGAGGATCTCGGTCTGCGGGCGGCGTTCGTCGGCGCCGTGCTCGGTCTCCGCACCTTCTCGCAGCAGGGGCTGTTCTTCGTCGGCGGTTCGCTCGCCGACCGCTGGGGCGTCAAACCGGTGGTCCTCACCGGTTGTGTCTGCCGCATCCTCGGTTTCGCCGGGTTGGCACTGTTCACGTCCGTGCCCGGGATCGTGGTCGCGACCGTCCTGACCGGGTTCGCGGGCGCGCTGTTCTCGCCCGCTGTCGAATCGGCGCTCGCCACGGCCGCCGGCGGAACCGAGGACGGGGGACGGTCCCGGGTGGACGCGTTCGCACTGTTCAACGTGTGCGGGCAGATCGGGTCGTTCGCCGGGCCGCTCGTCGGATCGGTCCTGCTGCTCGCCGACTTCTCGGCCGCGTGCCTCTCCGCAGCCGGGGTATTCGTCGCGATCCTGCTCGCGCACCTGCGGTGGCTGCCGTCCGGGCCCGGCGTCCACGCCACCGACAGTTGGCGCGACGGCTGGCGGGAAGTACTCGGAAACAGGCCGTTCCTCCTCTTCGCCGCGGCGATGAGCACGCAGTTGGTCGCGTACAACCAGCTGTACCTGCTGCTGCCGCTGGAGGTGGAGCGGGCCTGGGGCTCGCAATCCCCGCTCGGCTGGTTCTTCGCCCTGTCCTCGGTATTCGTCGTCGCCGCCCAACTCCCCATCACGAAACGGGCGCACACCCACGCCGCGCTTCCCCTCGGCCTCGCCGTCATGGCCGTCGGTTTCGCCGTCATGGCCGTCGCCGTCCCCGCGCAACCCCGCGGGATACCCGGACTGATTCCACCCGCCGCGTTCGTACTCCTGCTCGCACTCGGCCAGATGATCGCCATGCCCGTCGCACGAGATGCGATTGCCCGCATGGCCTCCGGCCGCCGGCTCGGAACGTACTACGGCGTGTTCGCCTCCATCGGTGGAGCCGCCGTCCTGCTGGGATCCGTCGCCGTCGGCGCCCTGATCGACGCCGTGCCGTCCACCGGGTGGCCCCTCGCCGCACCGTGGTGCGCTGTCGGAGCACTCCTCACCGGCAGCGCACTGACCGTTCGTGTCGTGTTTCCTGCTCGCCGACGGGACGAGGCCACCGACTGAATCCGGCGCCGATGTCGTCGGGAGCGGTGTCCTCGCCGAGTCGGGGGGCGGCGTCGAACTTCATCGCTTGTCCGGCGATGTCGTAGGTGGGCCAGCCGGGATCCCCGTGCGCTGCGAAGTCGAGCCAGGTTCGGTGCATCGCACGGGTGAGGGCGTCCGGAGCGTCGTCGCCGATGAGGCCGCGGCATGTCTGTGTGGTGTCGAAGACGAAGGGAACGTCGAGGCCGTGTGCTGCGCCGTGCAGTGGTGATCGCCATGCGAATTCGTAGACGTAAGCGGGGCCGGGGTGACGGTGCGCGGTGCGGCGGCTCGGCGACCGGAACATCAGGTCCGTGTAGGCGGCGGTGAGTGCCTGCGCGGGGGTCACGGCCGGGTCGTGGAGACGGTGTCGTTCCAGGAGCGCTTCGGCCTCGGGGTAGGTGGCGGCCAGTTCGGCGACCGCGTCGTCCGCGTCGAAGGCGGCGAACCCGTCGGCACCGAAACCGAGGTTGGCTTCCTCGAGTGTCGTGCCGATCAACAGCTCGCCGCCGCGCGCGTGGGTGCTCGGGACCCCGACCGGGTCGGGGAGGACGTCGTCCCCCGTGGTGGGGAGGAACAGTGCGCGTCCGTGGCCCGGGTCGAAACCGTTGTCGTCGCGCAGGTCTGGGCGGGGTGCGGTTCTGAGCAGGGCGCCCTGCGCGCGCAGCAGGTCGGGGGCAGAGCATGCTCGGAATGCGTCTGCGGTCGGGGAGGTTCCGAGCCGGGCGGCGACTGCCTTCGTCAGTTCTTCGGTGAGCGCGAGCGGGCGGGCCATCTCGTCGTGTCCGCTCTGGACGATCGCACGCCGGAACAGTCCGGTGGCCGGCGGGGAGTGCAGCAGGAACGCGACCGAGGTGCCGCCGGCCGATTCGCCGAAGACGGTGACGTTGTCCGGGTTCCCGCCGAACCCGGCGATGTTGTCGCGAACCCAGTGCAGTGCGGCGATCTGGTCGCGCAGTCCGATGTTCGTGATCTCACCGGGCAGCGCGAGGAAGCCCTCCGCGCCGAGTCGGTAGTTGACGGTGACCAGGACGACGCCGTCGCGCGCGAACGCGGTGCCGTCGAACGCCGGTGCGGCACCCGAGCCGATCATGAACCCGCCGCCGTGGAGGTAGACCATCACCGGGAGCCCGCTCGTGCCGGGGTCGGGTGTCCAGACGTTGAGATTGAGGTAGTTGCCGTCTCCGGTTACCCATCCGGGCCCGACCAGCGGCGCCAGACTCGCCTGAGTGGGATGCAATTGCGGCTGGGGTGCGGTCGCGCCGTATCCGGTGGCGGCCCTGGTCCCCGCCCATCGTTCGGCCGGGCTCGGCGGTGCGAATCGGCGTTCGCCCGCCGGGGCTGCCGCGTAGGGGATTCCCAGGAAGCGGGCGACCCCGTCGGTGTGGTCACCGGAGAGTCGCCCCGCCTCTGTGTGCACGGTACGGACGGTCATCAGCGACGTTCCCTTTCGTGTGGCCAGGCCGAGGGGGTCGTCCGAATCGGTTCCCCTCGGCCCAGCCTGCCACGGGGCTTCGATGCCGGCCGGAACTGTCAGGCCTCGAGGCCTGATCCACCGTGGCAGTCCGAGATGGTCGGCGGCGCGGACAGGAACGGTCGCAGCTCGAGCCATTCGTGGATCGGCTTCCCGCCCGCACCCGGCGCCGCCGACAGCTCCCCGGCCAGTTCGAGCGCCCGCTCGTGGGATTCGACGTCGATCACCATCCAGCCCGCGATGAGGTCCTTCGTCTCCGCGAACGGGCCGTCGGTGACCGGGGGCCGCCCCTCACCGTCATAGCGGACGAACGTCCCCTCCGGAGCAAGCGCCTGACCGTCGACGAACTCCCCGGTCCCCTCCAGCTTGGTCGCGAAATCCTGCATGTACTGCACGTGCGCCGAGATCTCCTCCGGCGTCCACTCCGCCATCGGCACGTCGTTGACCGCCGCAGGCGCGCCGCGGTAATGCTTGAGCAGAAGGTACTTGGCCATCATGTTCTCCTCGGTACGGGTGCGACCCATTCTGGCCGCATTCACCCCAGGGACGGAGCCGATCACCGGTTCTCGACATCGCCTCCGGAACTATTTCGATCGAGGCGATCGAGCCAGTCGACGAACAGCGCGGCGAGCAGTTCGGGCCGCTCGTGCACGAGCGCATGACCGGCGTCCTCGATGACAGCCAGGGCGGCCTGCGGATAGCGCTCGAGCAATTCGCACGCGTCGGCGTACCCGGCGACCGAATCGCGCCTGCCGGCCACGATCACCGTCGGCCCCGGGAACACACCCGACCCGACGTCGACCGCCCACCCGGCGAAGATGCGTCCGAGCGCCTCCTCGTCGGCGAGCGTCGAACCCGGCACCACATGGTCGCGGTAGCGGCGAGCGGTGACCCGGGTGCGCACGACGAAGTACTCGTCGAACCCCGCCCACAGCGCGCGGTCGAGTTCGTCGTAGGCATCGGCGTCCTGACGAACCACGGTGTGGTCGGGCACGTTCCGCGACCGGTCGCCGACCGGACACACCAACGCCAGACCGAGCACCACGTCTGGCCTCCGCGCGGCCACACCACGAGCCAGATAGGCGCCGTACGAATGCCCCACCAGCATCACCGGGCCCGCACCGAGGCCGTCGACGAAGTCGGCGAGCAGCGTCACCACATCGTCGTTGCAGGTCAGACCGTCCGCTGTCGAGAGGCCCATCCCCGGCAGATCCGGGTAGATCCGCCGGTACCCCGTGCCCGGGACGACGACCTCGATCGCCGCCTCGATCTCGCGATGGTCCACGCCGGCGCCGTGCAGGGCGACAATCGGCACACCACCGCCGTGCTCGACCCAATGGACCACGGCTTCGTCGATCCGGCGCTCCATGGCAACACCCTAACGATCCATGGCGTCCTCACCGATCCGCGCCGCCCACACGGGTCGCGCGGGAACCGGGGTGGAGAGATCCGCTAGCCGGTGACCGGTACCCGTGCGCCGAGGGTGGTGGCGGCGCGACGGACTTCGGGGATCAGGTGCGCGATCTGGGCGTCGTCGAGGGCGTCGGTGGGTCCGGTGACGCCGAGGACGGCGACGAGGGTGCCGTCGACGGCCCGGACGGGAGCGGTGACGGAGACGATGCCGAAGAGGCGTTCGCTGACCGAGACCGCGAAGCCGTCGCTGCGGATCTTGTCGAGTTGGGCGGGCAGTTCGTCCTTCCGCAGTGTGCCGCCGCCGGCGAGGGGGACGTCGCCGATGCCGGCGAGGATCGTCTCGAGTTCCTCGGAGCCGAGGTGGGCGAGGATGGTCTTGCCGGCGCCGCCGAGGTACAGCGGGAGGCGCTCGCCGACGGGAAGTATGTAGCTGAGCGGGTGTTCGCTTTCGACTCGGGCGATCAGGACTCGCGAGTTTTCGACCCGCACGTACATCGACGCGGTGAAACCGGTGTTGGCGGCGAGTTGTTGCAGTGTGGGCTGGGCGAGGACGCTGAGCGGGTTGGTGACCATGAATGCGTGGGCGACGGCCAGCGCGGCGGGGCCTGCGGTGTAGGTGTCACCGATCCGCGCTGCGTAGCCGCGGTCGAGGAGCACCCCGAGGATGCGCTGGACGGTGGCGACGTGCAGAGAGGCGTGCCGGGCGACCTCACTCAATCGCAGTGGCTGCTTGGCGTCCTGCAGGACGCCGAGGACGTCGAACGCGCGGTCCAGGGAACGCATGTTGTTGGTCGGCGCCGCCATTTGTCCTCCTCGATGGACCCACTTTCGATCGAACTTATCATTGTGCGAGAACGGTCAGCGGATGGCGGTCGCGTTGCACGGTGAACCCACGCCACCGACGAAGTTGAGCGGTTTCACGGTGACGAGGGCGTCCCAGGTACCGGTGCGGCGGCTGTCCTCGACGAGGGCCGTGAGGTTCCACAGTTCGCCGAGTGGGACGCCGAGTTTGCCGATCAGTTCCTGGTGCATCATGCCGGCGTCCTCGGGAGCGGACTCGGCGAAGGGGCTGCCGGGGAGGACGGGCAGGACCTCGACGGCGAAGGTGTCGGTGCCGAACAGGGCGATCTTGTTGTCCCACAACCATCGTGCGAGTTCGCGACTCTGCGCGAATCCGGTGGAGCGGCGCCCGGCGCGGACCTCGTTGCGCTGGTCGTCGGTGGCGGTCAGGTACCAGTGCGCCCAGCCGGTGTGGACGAGGATCAGATCTCCGTCCTGGATCCGGGCGTTCTGGCGGTCGAGGGCAGCGTCGAGGTCGGCAGCCTCGACTGCCGGTCCGCGAACGTGATCGAGTGGGGCGCCCCGGTCCGCGAACAGCCCCTCGAGGTCGAGGAGCAGTCCGCGGCCGACGATCGGGTTCTGTGACCAGGCCTGTATTCCGAGAGCGGGGGCGTTCTCGGTGACCTGGTCGTCCGGGGTGCCGTCGTAGAAGCCGTGCCCGGACACCCGTCGGTGCCGCAGCCCGTCGAGGTGACTACTGGCCTGCAGGTAGAAGCCGTCGAGGAGGTCGTCACGGGATTCGGCGTGCGCGGAGACGATGGTGTGCTTCGGCGCCGTGCGCGACCGCGCCATCGGCGGATCGAACGCGCCGAGCGGATGGTCGAGGGCGAACACGGCTCCGCGGCGGACGAGCTCCGCGGCGGCCCGGACCTGTTCGGGGCCGGCGAAATTCGCCGTCCCCCGGTCCGGGTCGTCGAAGACTCCCCAACTGGACCCCGCCGGTGCCCCGTCGGAGCGGGAACACAGGTCGGCGTAGGTGGAGTCGGCACCGATCGTGTCCACAGGACTGATCATCCGACGTGCTCGGCGGCGCGGGCGGGAGAGTCCTCGTTTCCGAGGGCGTCCTCCTCTCCGCCGTGGTGGAAGTACGACAGTACGAAGGCGAGTAATCCGGCGATGCCCGCGGCGCCGTAGGCGTAGGGGGCGAGCAGTTCCTCGACGTGGGTGACGATGTGGCCGTCACCGAGGATCAGGCCGACGGTCTGGCCGAGCACGATCGCCAGTCCGCCGAGCAGGAACGCGACGACGCTGATGCGGAAGAGGGTGGAGAAGCTTTTCTGGAACATGACGTGTCCTGTCGCGGGATCAGACGGGGAGGAGGCCGAGGGCGATGAGCACTCCGATGCCGAGGATCGGAACGCAGTAGTACTTCAGCAGCGGCATGAAGATCTTCGACGGGTCGATCCGGGCGATGCCGGAGGCGACGTAGATCGGGGCGCCGGACGGCGGGGAGGCGCCTTCGGTGGACGCGAACACCAGGACGGCGGCCGCGGCCACGGGGGCGGCGATGCCGGTGCCGACCAGTGCGGCGACGGCGACGGGGCCGACCGAGGCCATGGTGGCGGAGGCGGTCAGCGGGATCGCGATGATGACGATGATGATGCCGACGAGGATCGCCATCAACCAGGACGGTGCGCTGAGGCTTTCGAGCATCGCGGTCAGTTGCTGAGGCAGCTTCAGCTTGGCCAGCACCGCCGAAGCGGAGAACGCGGCGACGATGGTGATGCCGATGACGCCGAACTGGGGTGCCGCGTCGCCGAGGACCTTCCACCAGCCCGTGGTGGTCTTGGGCAGGTGCCGGCGGCCGAGGAAGAGCACCAGCAGGATCATCAGGACCGGGATCCAGGTGATCAGGCTCAGGGCACTCGACATCACCAGGTCGGTGTAGTGCGCGATGGGGGCGGCGATCGGCCCGCGGGTGAGCAGCAGCGGGATCACGATCGGGACGAACAGCAACAGCGAGGTCCAGCCGACGCGCAGACTCCGCTTGACCGGGATGCGGTCCTCGGGGGCGATGGGCTGCAGGCCGTTCTTGCGCACCAGGTAGTAGCTCAGCACCAGCCGGTAGCCGAGGCACCAGAGGCCGGCGATCGCGAGCGGGACGATGATGTCGTCGGCGGCCATCATGCCGGTGACGGTGCTCGATCCGACCAGGATGAACATGGTGGCACTGAACGGAAAGGTCACGCCCATGCCGGCGCAGCCGGCGACGACGGTGGCGGACAGTTCGCCACTGACACCGGAGCGTTTCATCCACGGCACGGTGACCGAGCCGACCGCTGCGGTGACCGAGGCCCCGACGTGGGCGATGGCACCGAACATGCCGCCCGCGACAGTGGAGGTGTAGATCGGGCCGCCGCGCAGCCGTCCCAGGAAGGAGTTGAGGATGTCGATGAGCCTGTCCAGCACCGGCGTCTTCGCGAGGATGAAGCTCATGAAGATGAACGCCAAACCGGCGAACGTCACTTCCTCCTGCATCGAATCGACGAAGCCGTCCCACATGTATTTCGGGGCGTCGCGACCGGCGAACGCACCGACGACGACGAACCCGACGATCATCGCCTCGCCGATGTTGCGTTTGAGGACCGCATTCCAGAAGACGATGGAGGCGATGAACGCCAGCAACGCCCAGATGGCGATCATGATGCGACCTTGCGCGCGGCGATGATCGCGGCGCGGCGCTGCGCCTCGTCGGCTTCGACCGCGCGGCCACCGGCGAGGCTGGTGAACGCCTCGGCGGCCGGGACGATGATGACGCCGTCGTCGTCGGCGACGACCAGATCGCCGGGGGCGCAGACGACACCGCCGACCGCGACCGGGACGTCGATCTTGCCGGGGCCGTCCTTGTAGGGGCCTGCCGGGTTGACCGCGCGGGCCCAGACGCCGAACCCGATTTCCTGCAGGACGTCGATGTCGCGGGCTGCGCCGTCGATGATCATGCCGACGCAGCCGCGGGAGCGGGCGCGTTCGGCGATCAGTTCACCCATCAGGGCCCGATTCTGGTCGCCCTGTCCGTTGATGACGATCACCTCACCCGGCTGCACCTTCGCCAGCGCCTCGTGCAGCGCCTTGTTGTCACCGGCGCGGGTCCACACCGTGCGGGCGCGACCGACGATACGTGCACCCTTCCACATTGCGTGGATACCCGAATCGACCATTCCCATGCGCTGGCGGGCGTCGCCGATGTTGGCGACCGGGAGCCCGGCGTAGGAGTCGAGCAGTTCGTCGGCGGCGCGGCCGTTCGCATCGGCCAGGGTGCGGTGCACCTGTGCCGTGGCGGACGCGAGGACCGGGCGCACATTGAGGGTGTCGAGAAGTTCCACCGAGGCCGCCGCCTCCACCGACCGGCGCGCGGCGTGCTTGCGGGTGCCGTCCCGCAACCGGTCGAGCGCGGAGAAACTGCCGGACAGCTCCTGGGCGATCTGGGCACGCACCCACTGCTCGGCGTCGGCGGCGATCCCGGCATCGACCGATTCGACGATCAACGCGCCGAGGCCCTTCATGAACGTGCTGCGCAGCAGCTTGCGGTTCGAGGCGTCCCCGGGGGCGCTGCCGATGTCCTCGACCGAGGCGCCGAGTTCCTCGAAATATGCTGTTGCCGATGCTGATCCGTCGCCGCTGATCACGAGCGCGGTGCGCGCCCCGTTGGCGGGAACCGAGCCGACGACTGCGACGTCGGCGAACGAGGCACCGGCTGCGGTGACCACGTGGGCGACCTGCGCCTTGATCTCGGCCGCAGCGGCATTCATGTCCGCAAAGCAGACGCCGTCCGACAGATGGGGGGCAGCGTCGGTGGCGGCCCGCACGGCCACCTTCGCACTGGTCAGGCTGAGCACCAGATCCGCGCCCCGGACGGCGTCGGCGACGGCGTCGAAGCGCAGCACCCCCGCCGGGGTGGCGGTGTCTGCGGGGTCGAAGCCGGTCACCTCCCAGCCCTTCGCGAGGAATCCCGACGAGTAGAGACTTCCGGCTTCACCGAGCCCGAGAACAGCGACCTTCATAATTTCCTCTCATACTGTGATAATGTCTATCACGTGATGGAGTAATCGTGGTCACAGAGGGCGGTGGTTGTCAAGGCGCCACAGCTCCCGAGAAGTCGGATGGAACAAGGCGCGGGCACCACAGGCCACGCGCCATTTCGGCATGTCAGCGATTGCGGGGAGACGGTCGTGAGACCCGACGGGCGGCCGGAAAATGGTTGGCGGGCACGACGCCCGCACTGCTAACGTTCGGAGGACCGTGACTTCGAGCGAGGAGGTGAGACCCATGAACGCAGTACGCAGGTGGGTGCTCCCCCTCTTCACGGCCGGGCGATCGACGTAGATGTCGCCGGGAGCGCCTCGACAACAAGGCAATCCCGAAAGGCAACACCATGCACTTCACCTCTGAGACATCGTCGAACGGTGTCATCGAACGCAACTTCACCCTGGGCGAGATCACCGGCGTGCTCTGGTCACCCGCATCCGGAACGGTCGGCGCACCGCTGCTGCTGTCGGGGCACAGCGGCGGCATGCACAAGAAGGCGCCCGGACTGGTGGCCGGCGCACTCCACTGCGTGAGCACCTACGGGTACACCGTCGCCGCCATCGACGCGCCCGGACACGGTGACCGGCCGCGGAGCCCTCAGGATCAGCGGTGGGGCGACGCGATCCATCAGGCCCGGGCGGCGGGCGAGCCGATCGCCCCGATCGTCATCGACTACAACACCTCGCTCGCGGAGCGTGCGGTGCCGGAATGGCAGGAAACCCTCGACGCACTGCAGGCGCTGCCCGAGATCGGCTCCGGAGCACCCCGTCGGCTACGGCGGCATGACGTTGGGTGTCGTGACCGGGCTGATGTTGGCGACGGTCGAACCCCGGATCGCTGCCCTGAGCATCGGTGCGGTCTTCGTGGACGACGCTCTGATCGAGACGGCACGAACGATCACCGTCCCGGTCGAGTACCGGATTCCGTGGGACGACGAATACATTGACCGCCGAGCCGGTCTCGCGTTGTTCGACGCCTTCGGCTCGAGGGAGAAGACACTGCACGCCCACCCGGGCGGGTACAACCAGGTGCCCGAGTACGAGCGTGACAGCTCGGCCCGGTTCTTCGCCCGCCACCTCCGCCGGGCCGGCGCGACATCGACCTGACGTGACCCATTGGGTACGCGAGATTGCCGGACAAAGAAGCGAATTCGACGCCACCATCACCGAGCAACACCCCGATGAACAGGTGGCGTGGAAATCCGATGTCGGCCCTCGGTGTCCTGACCCACCGGGTGAAGACCGACATGACCAAGTTCAAGGTGTTCATCGAAGCGCGCGGCACCGAAACCGGTGCCTGGCGCGGCGACATCGACCGCCCCGACCACGTCCTTCCCGACGAGACCTGACCACGCTCGCAGCCGCAGGACCTTGAACTGCAGCTCCAACATGGCGGGACGCCCCCCTTCGACGGGACACCGTCGAAGGGGGGCTTCACTCGCCCGGTTTCGGCCGGCGCCGACGACCCGATACAGCCACCCGGATGCGCCGAAGTCCACCATCCCCGACGGGACCGTTCCCGATCCCGATCCCGACGCACCGCACCGCATTGCCCACGCTCCTCAGCGCGCCGGCTTCCCCGCTGACCGATCGGAGGAGACCGTCGGGAGGACGCGGATCGGCATCGAAACGTCTCTCTCGGATCCGCACCGGACTGGCGGAATGAGGTGGTCCACAGCATTCGCCGGTGCCGCGGTCGCCGCGGTCGCCTCCTACGACCTGCTCCCCGCTACCGGTTCGGGCGCGACCGGATCCCCGCGGCCGCCGAAGAGATGCGGCACATCGCCGACCGTCTCGTCGACGTGCTCTGGCAGGACGCAGCGTTCGACTGAAGATTCCGTGGCCGAAAGATCCAGGCGCAGTGGCGGATCAATCGGCGATCATCATCTGCCCTCGTATCGATCCGCTCAATTCGTAGGTGAGAGCTCGCCAGGGATCCCCGCCTTGGTGGCGTGTTCGCCGGCCGCGATGAACGCCTCGACCTCCTCGTCCCCGACTTGCGGTCTCGGTACAGAAACGCCTGGCGGGCGTCGGCAATGTTTCGAGTACTCACACGGGAAGCGGTCGAGATCGGCGGCAACCTCGGCGATCCACGCCCACCCCGGCTGGCGGGTGATCACCCGGGACTTCTTGTGAAGGAGTGCATCCGAGAAAAGAGGGAAGCCGCCGGCACCTTCCCCGGTGTCAGCGGCTCCTCATCCCTGCCGGGAACGCTACGCACTGTAGGTCTTACCCGGTCCGGGGTGACAGTGACGCCATATCGCCTCTCGGCAAGTGGTCGCTCGCAGCGACTGTTCTGGTGTGGTACCCGGGGTATGCGCGCCACCGTCAGCGTGTGCAACAGCGGACCCTCCGCAGGTATTCCCCGGGCCGGGGGTTCGCCCAGAGTGGGCGATCCGACAGCGGGGTCACCCGTGGTCACCCGTGGTCAACCGTGACCGCCGCACTGCGGCAGGGCAGCCGATCTGCCCCAGCTGCCGCGCCCGCCAGCGCCCCACCCATGCCTACAGCCGCGCTGCGGCCACCGCCGTCCGCAAGTCGATGACGACGGCGCCGGGGGCCAGGTGCGCGGCTGCTCGGGCGAGAGCCAACCTATGCCTCAGCCCTGTCCCTCCGGCTTCGGGGCGACCACGAAGTCGTACGCCGCCTGCGGTCCGAGCAGCTTCATCTCCACCCGCCCGTCCCAGTCCTGGGCCAGCTCGCTGAGCACCTGTTCGAGCTCGTCCTGCCGCTCGACGTCGGCGAGGATCGCCACCTGCACGGCCTCCTCCTCATGCGTGGGTTCGCGCACGTTCACGGAAGCGGCGAGGTCATCGAGCGCCTCAACGACCCTGCGGGTGTCCCGTTCCCGCTTGGCGGCGATCGCGTTGCTCACCAGTTCTCCCAAGGCCATCCGCGCCTGCCGTCCCGCATCCTCCGACTTGTCGCGGATCTCCTCACGCAACGCCGCCGCCTGATCGTCCTCGTCGAGGATCTCCCGCAGGATCGCCTTCTCCACGTACCGGCCCTTCACGATGTACTGGGCCTTGCCCTCCAATTTCTCGAGAGCAGAACCGAACTCGTCCGCGTGCGCCGAGAGCAGTTCCTCCTGCACGGCGTCGGCGTCGCTGAGCACCGCGCCGAACCGCAGGGGCAGCACCGGCGCCACCCCGGCCACCCCATCCAGCAGGTCCGCATGCGCCCGCAGGTCCCCGGGTGCGCCGAGCGCCCGGTCCACCGACAGTCCGCTCACCAGGGCGGCAATGTCACCATGAGTGACCACCTCCACGGTGCCGTCCGCGACCCCGGTCGCATCCTCGGCGACCTCGACGCCGGCCGGGACGATGCCGTAGACATACACACCGGTCGCCTGCTTCGTCTGCTCCGAGGAGGCCATCACCGGTCACCTCGAGTCGATTTGCGAGACACTCGTTCCCGCTCAGGTTCTTCCTCTTCCTCCCCGCCCCCGAAAAGGCCGCCGAGCTTGTCGCCCGCCGATTCGAGCGCGCCCTTCGTCTTCGACTTGGCACCGCCCTCGGTGGCGCCCGAGACGATCTCGGACAGCCCCTTCGGTTCGCTGCCGATCTCGAGCCGGTTCACCGCCTCCGCGAACCGCAGGTAGGTGTCCACGCTCGCGACGACGACCCGGGCGTCGATGGTCAGCAATTCGATGCCGACCAGCGAAACCCGCACGTACGCGTCGATCACGAGGCCCTTGTCGAGGATGGTGTCGATGACGTCGGCGAGACTACTCGAGCTGGGTCCACCTGCCGTGGTCATGCGCGTGCTCCTGTCCTCCGCCTCGGCGTTGCCTTCTTCGCGGGGGCCTTCTTCGCGGGGGTCTTCTTCGCGGGGGTCTTCTTCGCTGCAGCCTTCCGAGGACGACGCCGCCGCGGCTCGGGCTCCTCCTCCGCCTCCGCGGTGTCCTCCTCCGGCTCCTCCTCAGGTTCTTCGCCCTCGTACTCGCCGGTCTCGTCCTCCGGCTCCTCCTCGGGTTCTTCGTCCTCGTACTCGCCGGCCTCGCCCTCCGGTTCCTCCTCCTCGTACTCGCCGGTCTCGTCGTCCTGGTCCTGCGACTCTTCGCCTTCGGCCGTCTCCTCGTCGGACCGGTCCTGCTCACCGGTGGCGTCGGCTGTCTCGTCGTCGGCCGGTTCCTCGTTGTTGTCCTCGGACTCCTCGGGTTCGACGACCTTGCCGTCCCGGATTTCTCCGCGCCACCCCTCTATCTCGTCGGGATGGAGAACGGACTGGGTCATGACGTGGCGTCCGAAGTGCTTCAACTCCAAGCGCGCTCGCCGACCCTGCGCCCGCCACAGGTTTCCCGTCTTCTCGAACAAGCCCTTCGGGTGATACTCGAGGATCAGAACGATGCGGGTGAGATCGGGAGTCACCTCGTGGAACGTCACCGCACCGTCGATGAAGCCCTTGGCGCCCTTCGACCGCCACACGATCCGCTCATCGGGAACCTGCTCGAGGATCGACGCTTCCCAGGTGCGATGCGACAGGAAGATCTGTGCCTTCCACTCGAGTTTCTCGTCCGCTTCCTGCTCCACTCGTTCGACCTTCTTCATGAAGGAAGGAAAGTCGGCGAATTGGGTCCATTGGTTATACGCCAGTTGGACCGGCACACCGACATCGATCGTTTCGACGATGTTGGTCAACTTGAGCTTCTTGCCCTTACCGCCACCACCACCGCCGCCGCCGGTGACCGCGTCCTTCAGATTCGACGCAGTGTCCTTCACCTTGTCGGTCAGCCCGGAGAACAGTGACTTGCCGTCGCCCTTCTCGTCACCGTTGCCGTTGCCGTTGCCGTTGCCGTTTCCGGTGACCGCGGACAGCAGGCTTCCACCGCCGCCCTCGGCGTAGTCGGTCAGCCGGCCGGTCGCGCCCTGCACCTTGTCGGAGACGGTGGATAACGCCTTGTCGGTCACGGTGCCGAGCAGGCCCTGCGCCGCCTTCTGCAGCGGTGACACCGATGCGGCCTTACCGGAGGCACCGGAGACGTTCTTACGCAGCTTCTTCGCCGCACTGTCAAGATTCGAGGTCATCACTGATCACTTCCGGGTGCGTCGTCGTACGGGTATGGAATCGGTTGTCGCCCTCGCCCGCGTCCTGCGGGCCCGGGCCAGGTCGTCGCCCTCGTCGTCGTCATCGCCATCCTTCGTCGACCGCGACCGGGACCGGGATTGAGTGGGCCGGGAACTACCGCCACTCGAGGACCGGCGGCGCGGAGCCGGCCGCCTGCGGGCGCGGGGCGTCTGTTCGGAATCGTCGTCACCGGTCTCGTCGTCGCCCTCGTCCTCGTCGTCCGCGTACTCCTCGTCCTCGTACTCGTCCTCGAGGTCCTCGTCACGGGAGCGCTTCGACTTGTTCTTGCCGCCGGCAGCCTTGCCGAGGCCGCCGAGGAGGTCCTCACCCGACTGCAGCCGGGTGTTGAGCGAGTCGATGCGCTGGCTGGCCGCGGTCACCGCGGCCGCCTTCGCGGCATTCATCAATTCCTTGCGCACCGTCGCACCGAGCTTGGCGACCTCGGGGGAATCGGCGAGCAGTTTGCGGCCCTCGTTGAGAACACCCAGCGACCCGCTGGGAAACCGTCTGCTGGCTCCGAACCCGGCGAGCATCAGCGCCAGCTTCATCTTGTGCGTGCGGCCCAGCATGTACCCGGCACCCACGGCCATAGCCATCTGGCCCTTGCTTGTCATCGCCCAAACCCCTTCATCGAGTGGATGTTGTGGTGCACCTCGGCGCCGGCGGCGGTCTGAAATCGGATCCTCACCCGGTGGGGGGCGCATTCCCGCCGACTACCCCGGGGCGGGGCCACTCAATCGGCCGCCCAACGCAACACCGCAGTTCGGCCGCGAAACGGTCCGACCGGTCGGCTCCGGCGGGCGACGACGACGTCGGAGGGCGCCATCGGCCCGAGGAGGCGCATGGTGACCGGGTTGTCCCAGCGTTCGGACAGCTCCCCGACTGCCTGTTCGAGTTCGTCCGCCGGTCGACCTCGAGTAGGACCGCGATCTGCACGGCGTCCTCGTCGTGGGTGGGGTCACGGACGGTGACGGTGTCGGTCAGCGGGGACAGTACGTCGATGGTGGTGCGGGTGTCAGCCTCTCGGGTGGTTTCGAGGATGTGGCCAATGATCTCTCCCAACGCCATTCGGGCGTCCCGAGCCAGTTCCTCGGGTTTGTCGCGGATCTCCTCGAGCAGTGCGGTGGCCTTGGGACTCTCGTCGACGATCTCGCGGAGGGGGTCTCCTGCACGTAGCGGCCCTGCACCAACTATTGGGCGCAGCCCTCGAGTTCGGTCAGGGCGGAGGTGAACTCGTCCTCGTGGTCGGCGAGCAGTTCGTGCGTTTGCAGGTCCGGGGTGCCCAGAGGTCTTTCTCCGGCGGGGTGCGGGTTCGCGTTCGCTGCCCGATCCGCCGAGCAGTTCACCGAGCGTCTCCCCCACGCCCTCGAGGACACCCCTGGTCTTGGATTTGGTGCTGCCGCTGCCCTTGACGTCGGAGACGAGATCGGCAGGCCCTTCGGTTCGCTGCCGATCGCGAGCCGGTTCGCCGCCTCGGCGAAGCGCAAGGTAGGTGTCGACGCTGGCAACCACGACGCGGGCGTCGATGGTGAGCAGTTCGATGCCGACGATCGAGACCCGGACGTAGGCATCGATGACCAGTCCCTTGTCCAAGATGGTGTCGATGTCGTCAGCGAGACTGCTGGAACTGGATCCGCCTGCCGCGGCCTACCCCGAACGGGCGGATTCAATCGGTCAAAGACGGGAGAGGACTGCGCAATTCGGGCCGAGGAAAAGTCCATCCGGTCGGATCCTCCGGCACCGTCCAAGAAAGGTGTGCCCGCGTTTCCGTGGACCGCGAAGAGGGTAAGCCCTTGGTATGGCGCGGGAAGGCATAGTCGGCCCGACCCTCGAGGGACGGACCGGCACAGGGCACGGGCCGGTGCGGGCATCGGGCGTGGTCGTCGTCGGGGCGCGTCGGACTCGGTGCTGGGGTTTGCGGCGCCGGCTGGTGTGTTCGCCGGTGCCTTCGGCCGCGACCAAGTTCCGCGGTCGGTCGACGAAGCCGTCCGATGGCTGAAAACCCACTTTCATCAATTCCTCGACAACCCTCTCCTCGACGAGGTCGAGGATCGAGGTGCCGCCGTGCGGAGGAGTCTCGACCACTGGCTGGACACCGTCGCCGAATCCGTCGTCCACGGTGGACCGAGCACCACTGCAGCCCTGCGGGCCATCGACGCCGTCCTGGACCGCAAGAACCTGGTGTGGGCGGCGATCAAGGGCATGGCATCCGGGTTGAGCCGCACCGTGCAGGTCGCCCTCGTCCTGCTCATCCTCCTCGGGCTGGTGCTGGGGCCGGTTCTGCTGGTGATCGCGCTGCTGGCCCTGCTCGTGGCCGGACTCGTCGCGGCCATCCGCGCCGCCACACGGTGACCGCTCCACTCGGGTCCATCCACGCAGGCCGGTGCATGCCCGGCGCGGCGTAAGGGGTGGGACTCGGCAGGTCCACCGAGACTCGCAGCGCGCACGGCCACATCGCGACGGCCGTGATCGCTCCCGCGATGGTCCTCCCGGCAGGGGCCGCGACGGCGGTGCCCGCGTTGAGCGTCGGGAGCCGTGACCGCCACGGTGTCTTCTGCTTCGGGGGCACCCCACGGTTCTTCTTCACCGGCAGCGTGACGGTGAAGTAGCCGGCCGACCGCCTCGGGGCCACAGGGACGAGGGGCACCGGGCTCGGATTTCGGGATGTGCTTGCTCTCGGACATCCGTCGGCGCCTTTCCGATCCGCCGCGCACCCGGATCATCAGCACACCGAGGCTCGGAGCTGCCACGCATTCCGGGGCCTGCAGGAATCCGGCGTAGCCAGCCCGGATCCGGGTACCCGCTCACTACGTTGTCCCGGGCCCGCGCACACCGGCCGGGGCAGCCAGCCCCGGCTTCGGTCGCCAACCCCTTCGGCCGCGGGGCGCCCTACGTCGTACGCGCCGAGGCCGGGTGTTCGCCCACCCCGCCTCGGCCGCGTGCGGCCCTTCCGCGAACCCATGAATCACTCCCACGCACACGTCTCACACGAGGAACAGGTCGACCTCATCAGGCCTGATGATCTGCGTACCGTGAATGGATGAAGACGAAATCACATCCGACCGAGCTCGCCCGCCGGCTGGCCGAGCGGGAAGAAGTGGAAGTCGGCATTCTCGAACTCGAGGGCCTGCTGGCGAAGGCCAGACGCCGCCTCGACGAGGTGTCCGCCGAGATCGACTCCCTCCAGCATCGAGCACCACCCAGGTAAGCGACGATCACACCACCCCAAAGCTCGGACCTCGCCACCCAGACCACCCCGCCGAAAACTGACGAGTCGTCTCCGGCGCGGCCTCTCGCTGCCCCCCCGTCGGCGGGTGCCCGAGCCGACCGAGCCCCCGCAACACCCATACTCATCCCGGAGAGGCGTTCGCACCGGGTCACGGCGGCCGCGTGGACGGTCCTCCGCACAGCGGCTTCCGATGGAGTTGCGATTGGGGACCGGGCGCACGGGGTAGTCACGGTATACGCCTCGCGCGCACCGACGCGCCCGAGTTTCACATGCTCCCGACGCCCGATGCACCGCGTGGCGCCGACACACAGCAAGTGGGTTCGATCATGAAAATCAAGAAAACCAAAACCAAAGTTGAGATTGCCACGGCGGTCGGCGCCGGATACCTACTGGGGCGCACACACCAGTTGAGGATGGCCGTGAAGATCGCTGGAGTGGGCGGGTCCCGCAAGGGGCCTGAGGAACTGCTCGCACAGGGATCCGAGTTCCTCGCCTCGTCTCCGGAGATCGCGGAACTCGGCGATTCCGTTCGGGACGACCTCCTCGACACGGCGGCCGCCACGGCCGAGGCCACCAGCGACCACGTCGATTCGTTCCGCGACCGCCTCCGGTCGCGCGGCGCACACGTCGTGGCCGGCGGCGGGCACCTGGTCGCCGGGGTGAAGAGGATCGGCCGCCGCGGGCACGCCCACCCGCGGGACCACGAGGATCCCACCGTCGACGAGAGTTCGAGCACGGAAACAACGTCGTCTCACGCGGTCCACGACGAACAACAGCCGAAGCCGCACAGACTGCGCAGACCACGGATCACGACGCCCAGTGACTCGTCGGCGCAGTCCCGCGACGAATCCGCACCGGAAGAACAACCGGACACCGCCGCACGCAGGAAGGGAACGGCCAAGGCGCACTAGTCCCCTCCCTCGCCGGCGGCCCGGAGCCCATCGATCAGCGCCGGGATTTGTGCGTGCCCGCGGTCGCGTTGTGGATGCTCGTGCCTATCGATTCGCTCTGATGGGAGCCGTAACCGCGCACCTCGTCTCATGCAGCAACTCCTCGCGGACAACGAACACTTCCTCACCATCGTGATGTGCGTGGTCGTGGTGGCGCTCGCCGCCGCGGTGTGGACGAGCTTCCGCTGACCGGACATGCCTCCGGGGGTCGCGGGGCGGATGAAGTGTCGGATTTCGATACCTACTGATGCGGGGGGCCGGCAGCGCCGGATCTCGCGCGAAGTGGGTGAGAGCTCAGCGGCCTGAGTCTGCGGGATCGGGACGGTGTAGTGCGTCTTTCGTCAGCCCTCCGGCTTCGGTCTCACCACAAAGTCGTAGGGGGCCATGGGGCCGAGGATGCGGATCGTCACCCTGTTGTCCCAGCGTTCTACCAGGTCTCCCACCGTCTGCTCGAGTGCGTCTTGCCGGTCGACCTCGAGGAGGATCGCGATCTGCATGGCGTCCTCGTCGTGGGTGGGTTCGAGGACGGTGACGGTGTCGGTCAGCGGCGACAACGCGTCCAGGGCGGTCCTCGTGTCCGTCTCCCGCTTGGCCTCGAGGGCCTGGCCGATGATCTCGCCCAAAGCCATCCGGGCGTCCCGGGTGAGCTCCTCGGGCTGGCCGCGGATCGACTCGAGCAGGGCGGTAGCCTTCGGGCTTTCGTCGACGATCTCCCGCACGATGCTCTCCTCGACGTAGCGGCCCTTGATCATGTACTGCGCGAAACCCTCGAGTTCGTCGAGAGCCGAGGCGAACTCGTCCTGGTGGTCGGCGAGCAACTCGTTGATCACCGCGTCGCGATCGGACACAACGGCACCGAACCGCAGCGGCAGCACCGGGGCCACGTGCGAGGTGCCGTCGAGGATGCGGGCGTGGGCCTGCAGATCCGCGGGGGTACCGAGTCGGTGGTCCGGGTCGATCTCGCTGACCAAGGCCGCGATGTCGCCGTGCGTGACGATCTCGATCGGGGCATCGTGAATACCGGTCGCATCCTCTTCCGGTTGCACGTCCGCGGGCACGATTGCATACACGTAGATCACGGACGCCGCAGCACCCTCGGTGTCGTCGGTGTCCTCCGGGGAGGTCATTTTTGTCTCCGCCGCGGTGCCGGTTCGCGTTCGCCGCCCGATGATCCGCCGAGCAGCTCACCGAGGGTCTCCCCCACCCCCTCGAGGACACCCTTGGTCTTCGACTTCGTGCTGCCGCTGCCCTTGACGTCGGAGACGAGATCGGTCAGGCCTTTCGGTTCGCTGCCGATCGCGAGTCGGTTCGCCGCCTCGGCGAAACGCAGGTAGGTGTCGACGCTGGCGACCACGACGCGGGCGTCGATGGTGAGTAGTTCGATGCCGACCAGCGAGACCCGGACGTAGGCGTCGATGACCAGTCCCTTGTCCAGGATGGTGTCGATGACATCGGCCAGACTGCTCGAACTCGGCCCACCCGCTGTGGTCATTGCATCGCTCCTCGCTCCCGGCCAACCCCGTCCCGGAACTTTCCGTCTGTGGTCCGCTCGGCGCCCCGTCCAGGCTCCCCCCGCGCGGGCATACCCCGAAACGGATGCCCGCGCGCGAACTACCGGACTACCCGCAACGGCCGAAATTCAATCAGTCAAAACCGCTGGAGGCTAGTCGATTCGGCCCGTACGAAACGGTCCGACCCCACCCGATCCTGTAGCCGTTGTCGATAACCGCGCCGCCGGGCGGGGTGTGGCGGTTGGAGGAAGCACCTCTTCCGGGTGTTCTCAGGGTGTGGGGCGGCGGTCCACGCCACCACGCCAGCCGCCGGTTTCAGCGCCGCGCTCTTCGATGAAGTGCTTGAACTTCTTCATGTCGGCCTTGACTCGGTGGCTGAGGACGCCGAGTCTGTCAGCGGCGTTCTCGGCGAACCCGTCCGGACCGGAACATCGACATCGACTTCTTCGGTGATTGTGCTCATGCCACCCACGTACCCGGGTGGCGCCGATCCCACACGAAAGACGAACCGACCGCGGGCCCTCGACGGCCTCCGTGCCGCGCCCTGGGATGCCCCCAGGATATGCGCCAACGGACGAATACCAGCGGGTCGGTCGCTCGGTCACCGGGCGGGGGCCGCGCCCCGTAGCGTGAACGTATCTTCGTCGCCGGTGGCATCGGCATCACCCCGATCCTGCCGATGATCGAGGACGCCGAGCGACGCGCAAAACCGTGGAAGCTGCTCTACGGCGGACGAACCCGATCATCGATGGCCTTCTTGTCCCACCTCGAACGCCACGGAGACAAGGTCCTCGTCAGCCCGCAGGACACCGACGGGCTTCTCGACCTCGAAGCGTTCCACGGTTCCGCGGATCCGGGCACGACAGTCCTGGCCTGTGGGCCCGCGCCGCTTCTCGACGCCCTCGCCACCGCGTGCAGCGCCGTAGACCTCACCCTTCAGACGGAACGTTTCAGCGCCCCAACCCAGCTGTGCGGCACCTGCGAAACGCCGGTCCTCGATGGCCGGCCCGAGCACCGCGACACCGTCCTGACCGACGACGAGCGCGAGCGCGGCGACACCAGGATGATCTGCGTATCGCAGTGCACATCCGACCGACTGGTCCTCGACCTGTGAATCGAAATGCCTCTGCCGGGCGGGAACCTCGCCCTAGACTCGGCCCATGGGAAGGACCGACCGCGCCGGCCGGGTGATCGCGGCATCACCGGCGACCGTGTACGACGCCCTGCTCGATCGGGAATCCGTCGAGGCCTGGTTGCCGCCGGAGGGCATGCGGGGTCGGATCGAGCAGTGGGACCCTCGGCCGGGTGGCGGGTTCCGGATGGTCCTCACCTACCTCGATCCCGCCGACAGCCTCGGCAAGAGTTCGGCTGCGACGGATGTCGTCGACGTCGGGTTTGCAGCCCTGGTGCCGCCGGAGCGGGTGGTGCAGCAGGCGGTGTTCGAGGCCGACGACCCGTCGTTCGCGGGCACCATGACGATGACCTGGCAACTCACC
This sequence comes from Rhodococcus koreensis, assembly GCF_017068375.1. Lineage (NCBI taxonomy): Bacteria > Bacillati > Actinomycetota > Actinomycetes > Mycobacteriales > Nocardiaceae > Rhodococcus > Rhodococcus koreensis. The sequence goes on along the minus strand of NZ_CP070609.1, from coordinate 5,463,907 downwards.
CCGACCAGTGGCGGGACCGAGGTGACCGTCACCGCCACGGACGTGCCACCGGGCATCAGCCAAGCGGACCACGAGGCCGGCATCGCGTCCTCGCTTGCCAACCTGGCGTCGTATGTCGAAACGTCAGGTCGCCAGTGAGGCGAGTTCACGCCGGTAACACGGAGCGAGCAGTTGACGGTAAAATGCCTCGTCGGGGTCGGTTTCCGGGCGGTCGCTGCGCTGCGAGCGCGCTGGAGGGTGTCGACGGCGAGGGCGACGGACTCGCACTGGCCGAGGGTGTAGTCCTCGTTCTCGATCGGGAGCGGTCCGGAATAGCCCGCGTCCCGGAGTGAACTGCTGGGCAATGCCGCGACCCGCCCCGATCAGGACGAGCCGTCGGATCCAGCGCACCCCCAGGTCGATGACGCCCGCGGTTTTCGCCTGCTCCTAAGTTGCCGGGGGCGATGATCCGGCAAGTGTGACGCATCGCAAGCCCGAGCGACCGCGGCGATGCAATTTTGCACATCCCCTGTGCAGGTTCGGTGATTCCGCGATCGTCCCCGCGCGGGCACACTCGAAACCGTTCCCGGCGGAGAGCGACGCACAGCGGCCCGCTTCCCGGGATTCACCCACGACCTGTTGTTCGGATCGATGCCCCGTGCGTGGAACGTCGGCAACCACAAGGAGTACAGATGAGCAAGATCGCTTTCCTCGGGCTCGGAAACATGGGCCTGGGTATGGCCACGAATCTGACGCGAGGCGGCCACACGGTCGTCGGATTCGATCCCTCCCCGGCAGCGGCGGAGAAGGCTCGCGCACACGGAATCGCCTCCGCTGACAGCGTTGTCGCCGCCGCCGAGGATGCCGACGTGATCATCACGATGCTGCCCAGCGGCAAGCACGTGCTCGACGTCTACACCGACCTGGTCCCGGCTGCACGGCCGGGAACCCTGTTCCTCGACTGCTCGACGATCGACGTCGCCGACGCGCGGGCCGCCGCCGAACTCGCCGTCGCCGCCGGGCACAGTGCCGTGGACGCCCCCGTCTCCGGCGGCACCGTCGGTGCGGACGGCGGAACCCTCACGTTCATGGTCGGTGGTCCGGCCGAGGCGGTGGACCAGGCCGCCACGTTCCTCGATGCCATGGGGTCCCGCATCGTCCGATGCGGCGACGCCGGGGCCGGTCAGGCCGCGAAGATCTGCAACAACATGATCCTGGGAATCTCCATGATCGCCGTCAGCGAAGCTTTCGCGCTGGGCGCCAAGCTGGGCCTGACCGACCAGGCACTGTTCGATGTCTCGTCGACCGCGTCCGGTCAGTGCTGGGCGTTGACGACCAACTGCCCGGTCCCCGGTCCGGTGCCGACCAGCCCCGCCAACCGCGACTACGCCGGCGGATTCGGGAGTGCGTTGATGCTCAAGGATCTTCGCCTCGCGCAGGCCGCCGCAACCGACAACGGGGTGGACACTTCGCTCGGACGGCGCGCGACCGAACTGTACGAACAGTTCGTCGCTCAGGACGGCCCGGGCCGTGACTTCTCCGCAATCGTGACGGCGATCCGTTCCGGCGCTCTCGACGCGCAGGCATAACCGTCGTAATCCCCGCTCGACGCGAAAGGAATTCGTTGTGCGCATCATCCTGACCGGACCGCCCGGAGCGGGCAAAGGAACTCAGGCGCAGTCGCTTTCGTCGGCACTGCAGCTCCCTCACATCTCGACCGGCGATCTGTTCCGTAGCCACATCGCGCAGGGCACGGAACTGGGCCGGCGAGCGAAGTCGTTCCTCGATGCGGGCGAACTGGTGCCGGACGAAGTCACCATCGGGATGGTGGTGGAGCGACTCGCCGACGACGACACGACCGCCGGGTTCATTCTGGACGGCTTCCCCCGCACCGTGGCTCAGGCGATCGCCCTCGACGAACTCCTGGGCGAGCAGCTGATCCAGATCAACGCTGTTCTGGACTTTTCGATCGCGGACGATGCGGTCGTCGAGCGGATGCTGGCCCGCGGACGCGCCGACGACACCGAGGACGTCATCCGTCGACGTCTGCGCGTCTATCACGACGAAACCCGCCCACTGCTCGACTACTACTCGGCACTTCTGCTGTCGGTCGATGCGGACGGTGAGGTCGACGACGTCTACACCCACGCGATCGACGCGCTGTCCGAGCGCGGCAGCGTCGCTCCATCCACCTAGCACTTTCCCTGCACCCCGGCAGACCTATCCGTATTTCAAGGAGATTCCGACATGACCTCCACACAGCCCACACTCGCCGATCTCGAGATTCCCGAAACCCGCGACTATCCCATGTTCGTCGACGGCAGTTGGGTGGAAGCCCGCTCCGGCGAATGGCGAGACGTGACGACCCCGATCCTGCGTGAGCACGTGATCGGCCGCGTCCCGTCCTCGAGCGTCGAGGACGTCGATCGGGCGGTCCGCGCGGCGAACAAGGCGTTCCCGCAGTGGCGTTCCCAGCACTTCACCGCACGAGCCCGGATCCTGGCGAAGATCGCCGACGCCATCGACGCCCGCTCCGAGGAACTCGCACGCCTCACCGCCCTCGACACCGGCAACGCGCTGCGCACCCAGGCCCGCCCCGAGGTCACCACCCTGGCGAACCTGTTCCGCTACTTCGCCGGCGTCGCCGGTGAGATCAAGGGCACCGTGCTGCCCGCAGGCGACGACCAGCTGCAGTACTCCCGGCAGGAACCGCTCGGTGTCATCGGCGCCATCCTGCCCTGGAACTCCCCGCTGATGATCGCCGGCTTCAAGATCCCCGCGGCCCTCGTCGCCGGCAACACCGTCGTCGTCAAGGCCGCCGAAGCCGCACCGCTCAGCGTCCTGCTGCTCGCCGAGATCTGCGCCGAATACCTGCCCGCCGGTGTCCTCAACGTCATCACCGGATCCGGGTCGGTGGCCGGTGAGGCGCTCGTGCAGCACCCGGACGTCCACAAGGTGTCGTTCACCGGTTCCACCGAGGTCGGCCGCCACGTGGCCCGCGAAGCCGGTGGCCGTCTGGCGCACGTCTCGCTCGAACTCGGCGGCAAGAACCCGTCCATCGTGTTCCCCGACGTCGACGTCGACGACGACTTCATCAACCAGCTGCTGCTCTCGACCCGGGTGCACCGGCAGGGCCAGAGCTGCACCGCCGGCTCCCGCCTGTTCCTGCACCAGGACATCTACGACCAGGTCCTCGACCGACTCGTCACCACCCTCGCCGGCCTGAAAGTCGGTAACCCACTGGACGAGTCGACGGACATGGGCGCCATCATCAACGACAAGCAGTTCGCCTCGGTGAACGGGTTCCTCCAGGACGGCCTGAGCTCGACGAAGGTCTCCACCGTCCTCGACGGCTCCCCCGACACGATCGGCAACACCGACGGCTACTACATGGGCCCGACCGTCTTCTCCGGCGCCGACAACACCTGGCGACTGTCGCGGGAGGAGATCTTCGGACCCGCCCTGGTCGCGATCCCGTGGAACGACCACGCCGACGTCGTCGCGATGGCCAACGACTCGCACTACGGTCTGGCCGCGTACGTGTGGACCCACAACCTCGACCTGGCCCTGTCCACGGCCCACGCCCTCGAAACCGGGTGGGTGCAGGTCAACCAGGGTGGCGGCCAGATGATCGGCCAGTCGTACGGCGGATACAAGCAGAGCGGCCTCGGCCGCGAGGTGTCCCTCGAGGGCATGATCGCCGGATTCACCCAGACCAAGCAGGTCAACGTGCGCCTGCGCACACTCTGAGGAGGGAACGCATCATGACTGTCGGACCTCTGAACGACATTCTCGTGCTCGACGTCTCCCGGGCACTGGCCGGGCCGATCGCCGCGATGATGCTCGGCGACCTCGGCGCCCGCGTGATCAAGGTCGAAGCCCCGGGCACCGGCGACGACTCCCGCACCTGGGGGCCGCCGTTCGTCGGGCCGCAGGACGACCCGCAGTCGTCGTACTTCATGTCGGCGAACCGGAACAAGGAATCGATCGTGCTGGATCTGAAATCCGAGCACGGCAAGGACGCGCTGCGTCGCCTCATCCGGCAGGCGGACGTGCTGATCGAGAACCTCCGGCCCGGCGCCTTCGACCGCCTCGGGTTTTCGCCGGAGGTGCTCGAAGAGCTCAACTCGCGGCTGATCACGTTGTCGATCACCGGGTTCGGGCACGACGGGCCGGAGGGATCCCGGGCGGGCTACGACCAGATCGCCCAGGGCGAGGCCGGACTGATGTCGGTGACCGGTGATCCCCACGGGGAACCGACGCGGATCGGAGTTCCGATGGCGGACGTGCTCGCGGGTGTCCACGGGACTGCCGGGGTGTCGGCGGCGCTGGCGGCCCGGGAGAAGACCGGCAAGGGCATGGTGGTCCGCACGTCGCTGTTGGCCGCCGCGGTCAGCGCGCACACCTTCCAGGGCACCAAGTGGACCGTCGGCGGTCAGGTCGCGCAGCGGTCCGGCAACCACCATCCGCAGATCGCCCCGTACGGCAGCTTCCGCTGCGCGGACGGCTACGTGCAGATCGCGGTCGGCAGCGAGGCGATCTGGGCGAAGTTCGCCCCGGTGGCCGGTCTGTCGGCAATTGATCCGCGGTTCGCGGTCAACCGTGACCGGGTCGCGGCCCGGGATGCCTTGATCGCCGCGATCGAGGCCGACTTCGCCGGCCGTACCCGGGTCGACGTGCTCGCCGCGCTCGAGGCCGCGGGTGTTCCCGCGGGATCGATCCGGACGATCGACGAGGTGTACGAGTGGGAGCAGACCCGCAGCCAGGGACTGCTACTCGAGGTCGAGCACCCGGTGGTGGGAACTGTGCAGTTGCCCGGTCCGTCCTTGCGGATGGAATCGGCCGGCGGCGACTCGTTGGTGCGCGCCGAGCATGCAGCACCACCGGTGCTCGGGCAGCACACCGAACAGATCCTCGACTGGCTCGATGCGGTGGACGCCGCCGATCCGCTCGACACCAAGGTGCCCGCGCAGGCGTGAATTCGGCAAGAGTCCGCCTGGCACACCGGTCAGCGGCGTTGCGGGAGTCTGCGTCCTGCAACGCCGCCCCGGGGACTACCGGGTCGGGACCAGTTCGTCTCGACGACTGAGCGCCTCTTCCTGGATCGCTTGCCGGACAGCCTGTACCGCAGGATTGGTCAGGCTTTCGCGGCGAGCGGCCAGGGAGAAGGCGAGCCGGACGTCGACGGTGTCGGGCAGGATCCGGCGCAGATCGGCGTGCTGGTCGGCCATGAACGCCGGCAGCAGTCCGATGCCGCCGCCGCACCGGGTGGCCGCGACGTGAGCGAAGATGTTGGTGGACATGAATTTTGCCGCGACCCCGGGCAGATGCCGGTTCAAGTCGAGATCCCCGACCTGCAGCAGGGAATCGACGAAGAAGACCAGCGGGTGCGCCGTCAGCTCCTCGATGCTGCCGGGTTCACCGTAGTCGCGGAAGTACTCTTCGCTGCCGTACAACCCGAGCGAGTACTGGCACACGCGTTCGGAAACCAGCCGACTGGTGATCGGTGTCCCCACCGCGACGGCCAGGTCGAACCCCGATTGATAGAGGTTGAGTTGCCTTGTATCGGTGACCAATTCGACGACGAGATGCGGATGATTCATTCTCAGCTTGGCCAGCGCCGGAGCGACGAACAACGAGCCGAATCCGTCCGGGGCGGTGATCCGGACCGTTCCGCGGAGTGGATTCTCACTGATGCCGAGGACCACGTCCGCAGCTTCCTGAACGGCTTCCTCGATCTGTTGCGCCTTCTCCGCGATCGATCGGCCGACATCGGTCAACTCCCACCCGTCGGCACTGCGCTGCAGCAGTCGGACGCCGAGGACCTTCTCGAGCGCGCGCACTCGCCGCGAGACGGTGGTGTGATCGACGCCCAGGTCCATCGCCGCGGATTGGCGACGACCGGTGCGCGCCACGGCGAGCAGGTACCGCAGATCATCCGAGCGAATGTTGCGTACGTCGATCACGGCCGACCCTCCGACATTTCGGCGGCCGCGGTCGATGCCCGCCGGGTTGCGGTGAGTAACTGTTGCAGACCCTCGTGGAGACGGTGCATGTCCTGCGGGTCCGCGAGAGCGACGCCGTCGAGGGCTCGGCTCGCCGAGGCCCCCACCTCGAGGCCCTTGTCGGTGACCGTGACGAGGGTCGAGCGACGATCGGAGCGATTGATCGTCCGCACGCACAGCCCTGCCTCTTCGAGGCCGTCGACGAGCGTTCCGATGGTGGTCGGGTGCCGGTCCAGGGCACGGACGATCCGCACCATCGGCAGGGGGCCGTTCGCGGCGACCATCATCGCCAGGACCTCGTACCGGGCGAAGGACAGGCCGAGTGGGCGCAGCGTGGAGTTGAGGTGATGGGTGATCAGCTTCTGCGTCTGCAGGACGGCGGCGATCAGCGCCGTGGCCGGCGCGACGGAATCGGCAGCGGGCGCCGGGTGGGGTGGTTGCGTAGTGGCCACCGGTAGCCTCCTCGTGGTTCGTACTCGGGCATCCAATGAACGACCACTTTCGGGTCACATCCCACTGGCAATTTACATGGATATCCAACTATAGTACTTCCAACTACCCGAACCTGAAAGGGTCGATTTGTATGTTCACCTTGACCGATGACGAGCGGGCGATCAGCGACACGGCCCGTGATTTCGCGGCCGAGCATCTCGCGCCGCATGCGGTGGAATGGGATCAGGCCAAGCATTTCCCCGTCGATGTGCTGCGGAAGGCGGCCTCGCTCGGGATGGGCGGGATCTACATCCGCGAGGACGTGGGCGGCTCCGAGCTGACCCGGGTCGATGCGGCCCGCATCTTCGAGCAGTTGGCGAAGGGCTGTCCGTCGATCGCCGCCTACATTTCCATCCACAACATGGTCACCTGGATGATCGACCGGTTCGGCACCGAGGAGCAGCGCCGCGCCTGGGTGCCGGGGTTGTGCGCGATGGATCAGCTGGGCAGTTACTGCCTCACCGAACCCGGCGCCGGCTCCGATGCGGCGGCGCTGAGCACCAGGGCGGTCCGCGACGGCGACGACTACGTGCTCAACGGGGTCAAGCAGTTCATTTCCGGGGCCGGCAACTCCGAGGTGTATGTGGTGATGGCCCGCACCGGGGAGGGCGGGCCGCGCGGGATCTCGGCGTTCATCGTCCCGAAGGACTCGGCCGGGCTGTCGTTCGGGCCGAACGAGGTGAAGATGGGCTGGAACGCCCAGCCGACCCGGCAGGTGATCTTCGAGGATGTGCGGGTGCCGGCGGGCAACCTGCTCGGCGACGAGGGCGGCGGGTTCCGGATCGCGATGGCCGGCCTGAACGGGGGCAGGCTCAACATCGCCGCCTGCTCGGTCGGCGGGGCGCAGACCGCGTTGGATAAGGCGGTGGCGTATCTGGCGGACCGGAAGGCGTTCGGGTCGTCGTTGCTCGACTCGCAGGCGTTGCAGTTCCAGCTGGCGGACATGCGCACGGAGCTGGAGGCGGCCCGCACCCTGTTGTGGCGGGCGGCGGCCGCCCTGGAGGAGGGTGCCCCGGACGTGGTGGAGTTGTGTGCGATGGCGAAGCGGTTCGCCACCGACACCGGGTTCGAGGTCGCGAACAAGGCGCTGCAGCTGCACGGCGGGTACGGCTATCTTGCCGAGTACGGGATCGAGAAGATCGTCCGCGACCTGCGGGTGCATCAGATCCTCGAGGGCAGCAACGAGATCATGCGGGTCGTGATTGCCCGCAGCGTCGTCGGAAACCGAGGAGTGGCATAAATGACCGAACCAATCACCGACCCCGAGGTACTCATCGACAAGCGCGACGGCCTCGGCCGGATCGTGCTCAACCGCCCCAAGGCGATCAACGCCCTCAACCACGCCATGGTGGCGCGGATCGCGGCGGCACTGTCGGAGTGGGCCGGGGACGACGAAGTGCGCGCGGTGCTGATCACCGGCGCCGGGGAACGCGGGCTGTGCGCGGGCGGGGACATCGTCTCGATCTACCACGACGCCAAGGAGGGTGGCACCGGGTCGCGGGAGTTCTGGCGCGACGAGTACATCCTCAACGCCGCCATTGCGAACTATCCGAAGCCGTATGTGGCGATCATGGACGGCATCGTGATGGGCGGCGGGGTCGGGGTGTCGGCGCACGGCAGTGTGCGGATCGTGACCGAGCGGTCGATGATCGGGATGCCCGAGACCGGGATCGGGTTCGTCCCCGACGTCGGCGGCACCTACCTGTTGGCCCGGTCCCCGGGAGAGTTGGGCACCCACATCGCGCTCACCACCGCCCGCCTCAGTGCCGGGGATGCGATCGCGTGCGGGTTCGCCGACCACTTCATCCCGTCCGCCAGGATCGAGCAGTTCGTCGAGGCTCTGTCGACCACAACGGTGGAGGCGGCGCTGGCCGCGTTCACCGAACCGGCCCCGGAATCGGACCTGCTGGCGCAGCAGGCGTGGATCGACGCCGCATATTCCGCGGACAGCGTCGCCGAGATCGTGGCCCGCCTGCAGGGCAGAGGGGTCCCCGAGGCGGCGAAGGCGGCCGAGCAGGTGCTGGCGAAGTCGCCGACCGCGTGCGCGGTCACGTTGGCGTCGCTGCGCCGGGCCCGGGTGGCGGGCAGCCTCGAAGAAGTGCTGAACGAGGAATTCCGGGTGTCCGTCGCCTGCCTGGGCTCGGCCGATCTGGTCGAGGGGATCCGGGCGCAGGTCGTCGACAAGGACCGCAACCCGCACTGGTCACCCGCCTCCCTCGACGACGTGACCGACGACGCCGTCGCAACATTCTTCACCCCCCTCGGCGACCTCGAACTCGGCCTCACGGCCCCTACGACAACCGGAGACCAGCAGTGACCGACTACGACACCATCCTCCTCGACCGCAAGGGCCGGGTCGGGATCATCACCCTCAACCGTCCGAAAGCGCTGAACGCGTTGAACTCCCAGCTTCTGCGCGAACTCGTCACGGCAATCGAGGAACTCGATGGCGACAGCGACATCGGCGCCATCCTCATCACCGGGTCCGACCGGGCGTTCGCCGCCGGCGCCGACATCAAGGAGATGCAAACCAAGTCCTACATGGACGTCTACCTCGACGACTTCTTCTCGATCGGCGACCGCATCGCCGCCGCCCGCAAACCCATCGTTGCCGCGGTGGCGGGATACGCCCTCGGCGGCGGGTGCGAACTGGCGATGATGTGCGACATCCTGCTCGCCGCCGACACCGCCAAGTTCGGTCAGCCCGAGATCAAACTCGGCGTCATCCCCGGAATCGGCGGCTCACAGCGCCTGACCCGCGCCGTCGGCAAGGCCAAGGCGATGGAACTGTGCCTGACGGGCCGGAACATGGACGCCGAGGAAGCCGAACGGGCCGGACTCGTCGCCCGCATCGTCCCGGCCGCCGACCTGTTCGACGAGGCGCTGCTCACGGCCACCACCGTCGCCGAGATGTCGCTGCCCGTCGCGATGATGGCGAAGGAAGCGGTCAACCGGTCCTTCGAGACCACCCTCGCCGAGGGAATCCGCTTCGAACGACGCGTATTCCACTCGACATTCGCCACCGAGGACCAGAAGGAAGGCATGGCCGCGTTCGTCGAAAAGCGGTCGCCGGCGTTCACCCACCGGTAGTCCCTCACCCGACCCGAACACCCCCGCAGCGAGCATCCGCAGCGGGGTGTTCGTGTTTGTGCCGTCCTCGACTTTCGCGAGCGGACAAACCGGCCGCGAAGCGCTATACCGGCACGACCACCGAATCGTTCTCCACCGGCTGATCTTTCGACCGCCGGTCGAGTGCGGTGGCGACGAGGAGAACGGCGAGCGCGGCCACGGTGAGTGCGGCACCCATCCAGATCGGGGACGTGAAGCCGAGTCCCGCGGCGATGGTGATGCCGCCGAGCCAGGCCCCGAGTGCGTTGCCCACGTTGAAGGCGGCGATGTTGGCGCCGGACGCCATGGTCGGCGCCTGCGCCGCGTAGTTCATGATGCGCATCTGCAGTCCGGGAACGGTCGCGAATCCGAAGAGCCCCATGAGGAACAGGGCGACGATCGTCATCGGCTTGCTGCCTGCGGTGAGGGCGAACACGACGAGCACGACGGCGAGCACGGCGAGGACCGTGGTCAGCGTGCGGGTGAGCGCCTTGTCGGCGGCGCGTCCGCCGAGGACGTTGCCGACGAACAGGCCGCCGCCGAAGAGCACGAGGAGCCACGGGACGCTGGTAGACGCGAATCCGCCGACCTCGGTGAGCGTGAACGCGATATAGGTGAACGCACCGAACATGCCGCCGAATCCGAGAATGGTGACGGCGATCGAGAACCACACCTGCGGATTCCGGAAGGCCCGCAGTTCGCTGCGCAGACCGGCAGGTTCCGGCGCGTCCGCCGCACGGGACACGGACGGCACCAGCGCGGTGATGCCGATCAAGGCCACGACGCCGATGACGGTGATGGCCCAGAACGTGGAGCGCCAGCCGAACTGCTGGCCGAGGAACGTGCCGAACGGGACACCGAGAACGTTGGCGATGGTCAATCCGGCGAACATCGTCGCGATGGCCGCGGCCCGCTTGCTCGCGGGCACGAGGTCCGCGGCGAGCACCGACCCGATGCCGAAGAATGCGCCGTGGCACAGGGCCGCGAGGACGCGTCCGCCCATCATGACCTCGTAGGTCGGGGCGAGCGCCGACAGGAGGTTGCCGCCGATGAACAGCACCATCAGCGCCTGGAGGACGCGCTTGCGGTCGAAGCGGGTGACCGCCGCGGTGATGACGATGGCTCCGACGGCGACGGAGAGGGCGTAGCCGGAGATGAGGTAGCCGGCCACGGACTCGCTCACCTGAAAGTCGGCCGACACCTCCGGCAGCAGTCCCATGATGACGAATTCGGTGAGACCGATCCCGAAGCCGCCCATTGCGAGGGCGAGCAGACCCAGTGGCATCGCAGCCACTCCTTTCGTACAGACTCGAGAGATAAGAGCGCTAGCTCGAATACCGCGTCTGCATTAGTTGCAGGCGCGTCATAAATAGTTGCACACGCCCGCTATGTGCGCAAGCTGGTATTCTGACCTGGCACTCGTATCCACAGGAGGTGGCCATGGCAGTCGCTGACGACGCCGTCGAGATCCGGTCGCAGGGATGGCGCACGCTCGCGGCCCTGCATGGTTTGCTCGAGGCGGAACTCGAACGCGCCCTGCAGCGGGGTCACGACCTCTCGGTGGTCGAGTACACGGTGCTCGACGCACTGAGTCGCCAGGACGGCTGGCACATGCGGATGGCGCAGCTCGCCCGCGCGGCCGCGCTGAGCAGCAGCGCCACCACCAGGCTGGTGAACCGATTGGAGAACCGTGGCCTGCTCACCCGGATTCTGTGCGACGACGACCGTCGCGGCATCTACACCGAACTCACACCCGCGGGCCGGGCGGCACTGGACGAGGCGCGTCCCACCCACGACGCCACGCTGGAAGCGGCGCTCGACCGGGCGGCCGAGGTTCCCGAACTCGCCCACCTCGCCCGCACCCTGCACGAGCTCCCCGCATAGGTGAGTGGCAAAGCGTGCGGGAGCACACTTTGCCACTCACGTCAGGACAGCGGTGTGAAGTCGCGCGACGCGATGTACTCCGGCCGTGGCCGCGGTGCGGCGAACGGCGCGACGAGCGTGTTCTCGACACTGTTGAACACGAGGAACAGATTCGACCGCGGGTAGGGCGTGATGTTGTTGCCCGACCCGTGCATGACGTTGGAGTCGAACCACAGCGCGGTGCCCGCCGCACCGGTGAACTGGTCGATCCCGAACTCCGCAGCCATCCGGGTCACGTCTTCCCGGCGCGGAACCCCGACCTCCTGCTCGACGAGCGAGGACGTGTAGTTGTCGTCGGGGGTGGCGCCGACGCACTGGACGAACCGCTTGTGCGAACCGGGCATCACCATCAGCGATCCGTTGAACGGGTAGTTCTCGGTGAGCGTGATCGAGCAACTGACGGCCCGCGGCACCGGGAGCCCGTCCTCGGCGTGCCAGGTCTCGAAGTCCGAGTGCCAGTAGAAGCCGGTGCCCTTGAAACCGGGCATGGAGTTGATCCGGCTCTGGTGGATGTAGACGTCGGAGCCGAGGAGTTGTCGCGCGCGGTCGAGAATCCTGCCGTCGCGGATCAGCGCGGCGACCACGTCGCTGCGCCGGTGGACGTCGAAGACGGACCGGACCTCGCCGGAACCGCGTTCGGTGATGACGCGACCGCTGTCGCGCATCGACGGGTCCCGGGACAGCCGGTCGAGTTCCTCCCGGCACGTCATCACTTCGCCGGTGTTCAGGACGTGGTCGACGATGGTGAAGCCGCGTGCCTCGTGTCCGGCGAGGGCGGCCGCGTCGAAGGGTCCGTCCGCGGGCGTTCCCCAGGCGGCAGGTTCGTTCCGTTGGAGCATCGACGGCTCGGAGGTGATCCGAGTGGGGTAGCGATCGTTGTGGTTGGTGAATCCCTGAACCTCAGCTACCTGAGTCATTGTCCCTCCTCGGCACTTACCTCTACTTCACTGTCGCTACGGCGACAGAGTCTTCTGATCGGCGCGGAGCCGCTGGACGGCGTCGTCCAGGTGTTCGGCGAGCAGTTTCTGCACCTCGTCAGCCGTGCCCGACCGGATCGCCTCGCGCAGGGTCGCGTGTTCCTGCGCCTGCTCGCGAATGTCGTCGTACGTGGTCTGCAGTGCACCCAGGCACATCCGGGTCTCGATCAGCAGCGTCCGCGCCGCGCGGATGAGCCGCGGGCTCTGCGCGCTCTCCACCAGGATCTGGTGGAACTGCTGATCTGCGTCCGACACGGCGGCGGCGTCGCCGCGCTCGGCCGCGGCCTGCATCACGAGCACGGTGGGTTCGAGCGCCAGGTAGGTGGCTTCCCGGCGACCGTCGGCGAGAATCATCTCGAGGGCCCCGCGCTCGATGACCGACCGGCTGCGGTACACGTCGACGACGTCGTCGAGGGTCAGTTCCGTCACGAAGATCCCGCGGTGACGGATGCTGTGCAGTATGCCCTCGGATACGAGCCTCTGCATGGCTTCGCGCAGGGGTCCGCGCGAGACCTGGAAATGCGCGGCCAGTTCCGCCTCGCCCAGCTGTGCACCCGGTTCGAGCGCACCCTTCATGATGGCGACCCGCAGGCGGTCCGCGATGAATTCGGCAGTCGATTGACGACTGACGGGTTCCAGGTCAGTCAGAGCCATGACTGTGGCCTTTCTCGAACAAGGTTCCTAACGACGGTTGCACCGCCGTGTGGCCTGCAAGACGCAGGCCTTCCCAGATGGTCACCTGGTTTGCCGTGAGGACCGGCTTGCCGAGGCGCTGCTCGAGAGTACTCAGCGCACCCAGCGTCCTCATGGCCGTGTCGGGGATGAGCAGGGCTTCGGCGTCCGGATGGTCGTTCTCCACCGCGAGTTCCACCACGGATTCGGGGCTGAGCAGACCGACCTCGGCAGCGGTGTCGATCCCCGCACTCGACATCGACAGCACCTCGATGCCGGCGGCGGCGAGGAATTCGACGAACAGCTTCGCGACGTCCTCCGGGTAGCTCGCGGCCACCGCGACCCGGGTGATCCCCAGGGCGTGCAGGGCGTTGACGAACGCGAAACTGGTGCTGGACGTGGGCACACCGGTGGCGGCGGCGAGCGTCTCGGCCTGCTGCTTCGCGCCGTCGGGGCCGTAGACGAAGCTGCCCGACGTGCACGCCCACACGACGGCGTCCGGCTTCTCGCCGGCGAGCAGCGCGGCCCCGCCGGCGAGTTTCTCGGGGCTACCGAGGTCGAGCAGTTCGGGCACGGCGTGCAGGTCGGTGCCGTAGATGTGCACGACCGGCAGATCGACTCCGAGCATCTCCGCGGCGAAGGGGTAGTCGTCTTCGGCGGCGTGGTCCGGGTAGATGAATCCCACAGTGGGGGTCGGCGTGCTCGTCATGCGTTCTCCTCGTTCCGTGTCGTGGGGGTGTGTCAGAAGACGTTGCGGAGCCACTTCCCGGGCCCCGTCATGGGGAGTTTCATCCGGCCCAGACAGGCCCAGATGGTGAGCTGGTTGGCGGTGAGCACCGGTTTGCCGAGTTCCTCTTCGAGCGGCGCGATGACGTCGTAGGTCGGCAGGTTGGTGCAGCTGACGAAGATCGCCTCCGACCGGGGGTCGTCCGCCGCGATGATCCGCTCGGCGATCGTGCGGTAGTTGACCTTCCAGATGCCGCCGCCGAGCCCGAGGTGATCGGAGCGCACCACCTCGGTGCCGGCCTCGTTCAGGAACGCGTGCAACCGTTCGGTCAGCGGGGCGTCGTACGGCGTGATCACCGACAGCCTGCTCAGCTCGAGGTGCTCGATCGCCTCGACCAGCGCCCCGGACGTGGTGACCGCGTGCAGGGCGCCGGCCTCGCAGATCGCGTCGCACAGCGTCCGCTCGTATTCGAGGCCCTTGATGAAACTTCCCGACGTGCACAGATAGGCCACGACCTCCGGCTCGACGTGCAGGACGTCGCGCGTCGCCGCCATGAGGTGTCTTCGCTCGGACACGAGTTCGGCCATCTCCAGGCTGACGGGCACGGGTTCGTACGGCGTGCGCGCCAGATGCAGGCTCACCTCGAGGGGAGCCCAACGCCACAGTTCACGTTCGAGCGCCAGGTCGAACGGGGCGATGATGCCTATTCCCCGTTGCGCGATCGGCCCCTCGAATTCGGGAATGTTCAGTTCCAACACCAGGCCTCACCTTCGATTCGGCCGCGCCCGAGCATTATCAGATTGTTGACAATCATACGAGTTACTCTTACGGTGTCAACGTGAGTCGGAACCCGATCGTCGCGGTGCTACATGCCCACGTTCTGCCGAGCGACGAACTCATGGCACCGGTCGCGTCCCGTGCCGAAGTTCGCTACACCGGCAAGGCGGGGCTGAGCGACGCCCTCGACGGCGCGGACGTGCTGTTTCTCTACGACTTCCTCACCGATGCGGTGCCCGGAGCGTGGCATGCCGCCGGTTCCCTGCAGTGGCTGCACATCGCCGCGGCCGGCGTCGATCCCGTCATGTTCCCCGAGGCCCGCGACAGCGACGTCACGATCACCAACTCCCGGGGCGTGTTCGACGGCGCGATCGCCGAGTACGCGCTCGCGCAGATCCTCGCGTTCGCGAAGGATCTGCCGGGTTCGCTGCGACTGCAGCAGTCCCACACGTGGCAGCACCGCGAATCCGAGCGGATCGCGGGCCGCACCGCCCTGATCGTCGGCACCGGCCCCATCGGCCGCGCCACCGCCCGACTGCTCCGCACCGCGGGGATGAAGGTCAGCGGTTCGGGTCGCACCGCCCGCGACGCCGATCCCGACTTCGGGACGGTCACCGCCACCGAAGATCTCCCGGAGCAACTCGCGGCCGCCGATTACGTGATCGCGGTGGCCCCGCTCACCGAGCAGACCCGTCACCTGTTCCGCGATACGACGTTCGCCGCGATGAAGCCGGGCGCCCGGTTCGTCAACGTCGGACGTGGTGAGCTCGTGCGCACCGACGACCTCGTCGCCGCGCTGCGGTCGGGAACGATCGCGGGCGCCGCGCTCGACGTGTTCGACACGGAACCGCTCCCCGCGGACCATCCGCTCTGGGACATGACGAACGTGTCGATCACGCCACACAATTCGGGCGACTTCGCCGGCTGGCGCGACGACCTCGTCACCGTGTTCACCGACAATTTCGAACGCTGGGTGACGGGGTACCCGCTCGAGAACGTAGTTGACAAGCACCTCGGGTACGTACCGAGCCGATGATGACAGGGCCCGAACGTCCAGGCTGAAGGAGTTCTCATGAATCCCACCGACATGACCGCCGTCGAACTGGTCACGGCCTACTCGTCCGGAGAACTTTCACCGGTGGAGGCGACGCAGGCGATGCTCGACGCCATCACCCATCGTGATCGCGCCATCAACTCGTACTGCCTCGTCGACGAGGAGCGGGCGCTCGCGCAGGCCCGGAAGTCCGAGGAGCGCTGGAACACCGGCTACTCCAAGGGACTGCTCGACGGCGTCCCGATCTCCATCAAGGACATCTTCCTCACCGACGGCTGGCCGACGCTCCGCGGATCGCAGGCCGTCGACGAGGACCAGCCGTGGGACGTCGACAGTCCCGTCGCCGCCCGGCTGCGCGAGGACGGGATGGTGTTCCTCGGCAAGACCACGACCCCCGAGATCGCCTGGAAGGCCGTCACCGACAGCGCCCTGTGCGGGATCACCCGCAACCCCGCCGACCCGACCAAGACGGCCGGTGGTTCTTCGGGCGGCAGTGCCGCGGCGGTCGCCGCGGGTCTCGGTCCCTGCTCCGTCGGCACCGACGGCGGCGGCAGTGTGCGGATCCCCGCGTCGTTCTGCGGCGTCGTCGGTTTCAAGCCCACCCACGGCCGGATCCCCCTGTTCCCGGCGAGCCCGTTCGGGCCGCTGGCGCACGCCGGCCCGATCACCCGCACGGTCGAGGACGCGGCGCTGCTGATGGACATCCTGGCGTTGCCCGACCCGCGCGACCCGACGTCGCTCGCGCCGTCCCCGACCACCTTCCGCGGCGAAATCGGCCGCGACGTGGTCGGACTCGGCGTCGCCTACTCCCCCACACTCGGCTACGTGACCGTCGATCCGGAGGTCCGGGCGATCGTCGACCGGGCGGTGCAGGCCATCGACGCGGCGGGCCTGCCGGTCACCGCCGCCGACCCCGGGTTCGGCGATCCGATCGACGCCTTCGAACTGTTGTGGGCGGCCGGGGCCGCCGCCATGCTGAAGAATTTCCCGGAGGGGGCACGCGACAAGGTCGACCCGGGCCTCGGCAAGGTCTGGGAACGAGGCGAGAAGTTCAGCGCGGTCGAGTATCTCGACGCTCGCGCGGTCGCCGCGGACATCGGCATCACGATGGGCAAATTCCATCTGACGCACAATGTCCTGCTCACACCCACCGTCCCCATTCCGGCTTTCGAGGCGGGCCACGACGTCCCGCCGGGCAGCGACCTCACCGGCTGGCCGCAGTGGACGCCGTTCACGTACCCGTTCAACCTGACCCAGCAGCCGGCGATCAGCATCCCGGTCGGTCGCACCGCGGCGGGTCTGCCGGTGGGCCTGCAGATCATCGGCCCCCGGCATTCGGACGACCTCGTGCTCGCGGTCGCACGGTACGCGGAGCACGTCCTCGGCTAGGTCGGCCGAAAAGCACCCGATTCGCGCTGCATCCGAGGATGATCAGAACTGGGCCCGGTGCTCCGAACATCTGCTCTGCTGCCGGGCGACAGTTGCCTGACAGAAGTTTTCGGGGTCGAGGAGAGCCCGGGAGAGTAGATGACAGCAATGCCGGTGTCCGGGGTCCCGCCGCATTCGCCGCAGGACCGGGATCCGTTCGCCCCGGGCATGGTCGTCGCCACTCGATACACACTCCTCGGACGATTCGCCGGACCCGACTGGGTGCAGTGGTGGCACGCGCACGACACCGAACTGTGCAGGGACGTCTCGCTCAGCCTCGTCGACTCGGCGCACCTCCGCGACACCGACACCCGTCCGGATCCGGTGGCGCGGTTCTGCCGGAACACCACCGGCACCAGCTTCAGCCACGAGGGGCGGATCGCGCAGGTCTACGACATCGCGGTGGTCGGCGACCGGATCGCCGTGGTCGCGGAATGGACGCCCGGATGGCGTCTCGCGGATATCGCGCGCACGGTTCCGCGGCCGCTGGACGCCGCGCGCATCGTGCGCGACCTCGCCGCCGCCACCGCGGACGCGCACCATTTCGGTGCGCGCATCTCACTCGATCATCCCAACCGGGTACGGATCTCCCGGGAGGGACTCGCGGTCCTCGCCTTCCCCGCCACCCTCGCCGCCGCGAGCACGGCCGACGACGTCGCCGGCCTCGGCGCGCTGCTGTACGCACTGCTGCTCGGCACGTGGCCGCTGCCGTCGTGCGGCGAGACCCACGCGGCCGGACTGCCCCCCGCCGGTCGTCGGGGTGACGGTTCCGTCGTCCCGCCGCATCGGGTGCGGCCCACGATTCCCCGGCGACTGTCCGACGTGGCCGTCAACGCGCTCACCCGGCGACCCGGGATGGACACCGCGCAGGCGGTGGTCGACGCCCTCGACCGGATGCTGGCGGACGCGCGGGCTCGGTCGGCTCCCGCGTTCGCCCCGAAGAAGAAGGTCCGCCCGAAGGCCGACGACCGGTCGGCCCGATCGAGGGCGCCGCTTCCCGCGATGAGCGCTGCACTCGCCGTGGTCGTCGCCCTCGGCGCCGCCGGGTGGGCGATCGGCACCTCGTTCACCGCGTCGGACGCACCGCCCGCGGCTGTCGCGGACAGCACGCTCAGCGAGATCGTGCCCGCGCCGGAACCCGACCCGGTACCGCTGATCCCGTCGTCCGCGACCGTCTACTCCCCCCAGCACTTCCCGGACAACGGGACGAGGGCGTCGCTCGCGGTCGACGCGAACCCGGCAACGTTCTGGGCCACCGACCGCTACCCGCAGCAATTGCCGCCGACGAAGGGCGGAGTGGGCCTGATCGTGTCGTTCCCCAAGCCCGTCGATCTGCGGACCGTCTGGATCGAATCACCGACGCCGGGCACCAGGGTGGAGATCCGGACCGCGCCCGCCGCCTGGGCCAACATCGGCCACACCCAGTTGCTCGGCGCCGCCACGCTCGCGCCCGGAGTCACCCGGATCGCCGCCCGCACGCCCGCACCCACCACCCGCGTCCTCGTGTGGATCTCGGGCCTGTCCCCGGTCGAATCCGGATTCCAGTCGAGCCTGTCGGAGATCGGGTTCCTGGGCGGCGGCGCATGAGTCGCGACATCTTCGGCCCCACCCAGCCGAACACGGGAAGCACCGCGCGCGACCACCTCGCGAACGAACGCACCTATCTCGCGTGGCATCGCACCGGCATCAGTGTCGCCGCACTCGGTGTGGCGGTGGCGAAGTTCGCCCCACACCGCGGCGACCACGCCATTGCCGCCGGATTCATTCTGATCGGCGCGGGCCTGCTGGTATCCGCCTACGGCACCTACCGATACCGGGTCATCAGCAGGCAGATCGAATCCGGGGTATTCGCGCCGGCGACGTTCGCCGCCGTCGTCACCTCCAGCGTCGTCACACTGCTCGCGCTCCTCGCCGTGCTGGTTCTACTCTGACCCCGGCGCGGCCTCGACGCAGCGGAATCCGATGTGGCTCATCCCGGTGTCGACCATCTGCGGCCGCCGGGCCGCGGGCCGGTATCGGCGGCAGTAGCTGTCTGCGCAGAGGAACGATCCACCCTTGATCACTCGCCGCGGAACCCGGAACTGGGGTTGACGCGGGTCGAAGCTCTCCGCCATGCCGGGTCCACGCGGATTGCGTGGCGCACAGCACGACTGCGCGGTGTCGTCGTGCCGATCGGCGTACCAGTCGGCGGTCCACTCCCACACGTTTCCCGCCATGTCGAACAGACCGTAGTCGTTGGGCCGATAACTACCGACGGCGGTCGTGGTGCCGTACCCGGGGTCGGCGCGCCACGGGAAGTCCCCGTGCCAGTAGTTCGCCGGCGGCGGGGACTCGGAGTCCGGGGTGTCGCCCCAGGTGAATTCGGCCTGGTCGAGACCGCCGCGCGCCGCGGCCTCCCACTGCGCCTCGGTGGGGAGGGACCGTCCGGCCCACTGTGCGTACGCGGCCGCGTCCTCGTGGGCGACGTGGACGACGGGATGCCGTTCACGGCCGGCGATCGTCGACGCCGGTCCGGTGGGGCGGTGCCAGGACGCGCCGACCGTCCAGGTCCACCACTGGCTCAGGTGACGGAGATCGACTGGCCCGCGGGTGGGAGTGAACACCATCGATCCGGGTTGCAGGTTCTCCGCGGGAGCCCCGGGAAAGTCGGCGGGGTCCAGCGGACGCTCGGCGACCGTGACGTAACCGGTGTCCCGCACGAACGTCGTGAACTGTTCGTTGGTGACCTGGTACGCCTCGATCGCGAACGCGTCGACCGCCACCCGATGCGCCGGACCCTCTTCCGGATAGTGCCGATCCGAGCCCATGGTGAACGTCTGGGCGGGGATGCGACGGACATCGGAAACGGTCACGGTATCCACGAAGTCTCCCCTTCCGACTGCTCAGGTGACGGCCGGCGAGAAGACGCTCGTCCAATCGTTCTTCATGCTTACCACGGTCCAGTTGTTTGCTCGTGCCTCTTCGAGGGCCTGCTCGGCGCCGGCGACGTAGTCGAATTCGCGATCGGCGTCGTCGTGCAGGATCAGCACCCGCAGGGACGGGCGGTCGGGCAGCCCGGAGAACGCCAGCATCGGCAGGTCGCCGTTGGAGTTGCCGACCGACAGGATCGGCCGGCGCCCGATCCTGCTCCAGATCCGGACCGGTTTCTCCGGTCCGTCGTCGAAGAAGTCCATCGCCGCCTTGTAGAGCAGCTCCGTCCGGCCTTCCTCGGCGCGGTAGGAGAGGCCGAGTGCGCTGCCGATGATCCGTTCCGGCGGCACCCCGTAGAGCTGCCCTGCGATCGGGCGCATGAAGTCCCGGTCACCGCCGGACGCGAGGTAGATCGTGAATCCGTTCGCCTCCAGGTAGCGCAGCAGTTCGACCATCGGTGCGTATCCGCAGCCCCGGTACGGTCGACCGAGCGTCGGATGGTCCGCCCCGTCGAAGAATGCGGTGACGCGGGCGTCGTAGTCCTCGACGCTGACCTCGTCGAACGCCCGGGTGATCGCACCCATCAACAGCTTCAGATCCGCGTCGTCGCCGTGATAATGCTTGACCATCGCGGCGCCGAGCCATTTCAGGTCGTGCTCGTGCGCGGCCTGCCAGGGCTGCGTCTGCTGCAGATCGGGATCGGCAGCGGCCATTTCCGCCAAGCGCCGGATCGTGAAGTCGAGTTGGATCGGCATCGGCTTCTCGCACCACAGTGTGCCGTCGTTGTCGAAAACGGCGACCCGGTCCGCAGGCTCGACGAAGTCCGGCCCGCGCGCCGTTACCCGTCCGACGAAGTCCTCGATCGCGGACCGCGTCGATCCGTCCGCCCAGGAACCACCCAGTCCGGCACCCATCCCGGTCAGTCCTTCGACAGGAAGGCGTGCAGCTTCGCCACCGCGTGGTCGATCGTGAAGCTTGCCGGCTCCTGCCGCGGAGGAAATTCCTTGAACGTCTCGAGGAATTGAGTCGTGATGACCGTTCCGTAGATCGCGATGTAGTCGTGGTCGAGGAACCAGTCCCAATAGGTGTTCGACGTGATATCGGCCCGCTCGAACGGGTCGGTGCGCAGGTTGAACAGTTTCGGTAGCCGCAGTGGAGTGAACGGCTCCGCCCACAGTCCGAGGGTGCCCTGCGCCCGCTGCTCCATGAACACGATCTTCCAGTTGTCGAAACGGATGCCCAGCACGTCGCAGTCGTCGGAGAAATAGACCATGCCCCGGCGCGGGGACTTGTCGACCTCACCGGTGAGATACGGCAGCAGGTTGTAGCCGTCGATGTGCGCCTTGAACCTCTTGCCGCCGGCGTCGTGACCGCTCTTCAGTTGCTCGACGACCTCGGGCGCACCCGCGGCGGCGAGGAAGGTGGGCAGCCAGTCGTGGTGCTGAACGATCTCGTTGGAGACCACGCCGGCGGGAATCTTGCCCGGCCAGCGGATCACTTCCGGGACGCGGAACGCGCCCTCCCAGTTGGTGTCCTTCTCGCTGCGGAACGGTGTGGTCGCGCCGTCCGGCCAGGTGTTCGCGTGCGGGCCGTTGTCGGTGCTGTAGATGACGATGGTGTTCTCGGCGAGACCGAGTTCGTCGACGGCGTCGAGCAACTGGCCGACATGCTTGTCGTGATCGACCATGGTGTCGTGGTAGGGCGACTGCCAGTGCCCGGCCTGCCCGATGCTTTCCGGCTTCGTGTGCGTCCGCAGGTGCATGTGTGTGGTGTTCATCCACACGAAGAACGGGGTTTCGGCCTCCTTCTGCCGCGTGATGAAGTCGATTGCCGCGGCGACCGTCTCGTCGTCGATGGTCTCCATCCGCTTCTTGGTCAGCGGCCCGGTGTCCTCGATGCGCTGCTTCCCGAGCGGCCCGTATCGCGGATCGACCTCACCGGCGTCTTCCTCGGTGGCCCAGCAGTGGAGGACGCCGCGCGGCATCATCACCTCGTGCAGTTTGGGATAGTCCTGCGCGCTGGGATAGTCGGGGAGCTCGGGTTCTTCCTCCGCGTTGAGGTGATAGAGGTTGCCGAAGAATTCGTCGAACCCGTGCACGGTCGGCAGATATTTGTTCAGGTCGCCGAGATGGTTCTTCCCGAACTGCCCGGTGGCGTATCCGAGTGGCTTGAGCAGTTCGGCGATGGTGGGGTCCTCCGGCGACAATCCGACGTCGACTCCTGGGATTCCCACCTTGCTCATGCCGGTGCGGTACACGCTCTGCCCGGTGATGAACGACGCCCGGCCCGCGGTACAGCTCTGTTCCCCGTAGGAATCGGTGAACCTCATCCCCTCGTCGGCGAGGCGGTCGATGTTCGGTGTGCGGTAGCCCATCAGCCCGTCGCTGTAGCAGCTGAGATTGGTGATACCGATGTCGTCGCCCCAGATGACCAGAATGTTGGGTTTCGCGTCCGTCATCTGTCTCTCCTCGCATCATCGGGGGAATCGCAATCCTGACGATGCTCGCGGGACGTCCCGGCCACATCACCCGCGCCGGGTGAGAACCTCGTGCCGCCGACCTGCGTCAGTCCGGCGGCACCGACGCCGGTCGGTCCACGGCCAGGATGTACACGCTGATCACCATCACCCACACCGGAAACACCAGCGTTACCCAGAGACTGAAGCTGACGACCACCAGGAGCGTGACTGACAGCACGTAGGTGGCGACGGCCAGCCAACGCGGCATCAGCCCGGTGCGCAGCCAGATGGTCCCCAGCGAGATCATGAACACCCCGGCCATGCGAACTCCGTACACGTTGTTCACGTGCAACATCACCTCGCGACCGAAGTAGACGAGGTCGTTCTGCGGAGCGGTGGGCAGCCGGGATATGGCGAGCATTCCACCGGCGAGGGCCATCGACACGAAGGTCGTCGCGAGGAACAACAGCCCACTGCCCACGAAGACGGTCGAGAAGAATCGGTCTTCGAGTTCTCCGAGCCGGTCGCGAATGACGCCGATGAACCACAGGAACGCGATGCCCGCGAAGGGCGCGAGGACCAGGGCCGCCGTGATCTGCGTCTGGTGACTTACCCACGGGGTGCCCGCGGCGCCCGGCAGTGCGCTGCGCAGCAGGACGATGCTGGAGGCGAACAGGACGCCGAAGACGACACCGGCGACGGCTGCGGCCCGTGGGGTCCGCAGCCGGTGGTACTCGGCATCGCCCCGTGTGCCGGCCATAGGATCAGTCTTCGCCGCGGTCGTGCTCCGGGGCAACAGGGACCGCCGGTCGAGCAGCTATCCGGAAGCGTCCAGTGCCGCTTTGAGAACGGTGACGTCCAGCGTGGCCGCGAGATCGGCGATCGTCACACCCGACAGCGTGTCCCGCCACGCACGCTCGGCGCCGGCCATGACCTTCGCGATGCCGCAGGGGGTTGTGCACTGTTCCGGTGGCGCGGCGAGCAGCCCCTGCTGCCGGATCTCCGTGCACCGAAATGCCGGCGCATCGCCGTCGACCGCCTGCACGACGTCGAGCACCGTGATGTCGCCGGGGGCGCGGGTGAGGACGTACCCGCCGTCGCGGCCCTCGGTCGGGTGGACGAGGCCGGCCCGTGCCAGCGACTGCAGGTGCTTGGCGAGATAGGACTTCGACACCCCGTGCAGGTCTGCCAGCCGCGCGGTCGGCACCGGACCCTCGGCCTGGCTGAGCACGACGCAGCAGTGGAGCGACCACTCCACACCACCGGAAATCTTCATGCTCACGACCCTATTTGCGCAACCATTCGTCCAGGGTGGTCGGGGCGATCCAGGCGCCGGCGCCGGGTGTCGGCGTGATGGCCGCGTCGTCGAGTTGCGCACCGAAGTAGCCGGCGGCGGGATCGGTCGTCACGGACCGCTTGTCTCCGGTCGACGCGAACAGCCGGCGCACCAGTTCGTCGATGCCCAGCGGCTCGGGACCGGCGATCTCGACGGTGCCGTTCAACGGGGAGCCTGCGGCGACCTCCGCCACCCGCGACACGACGTCACGCGAGGCGATGGGCTGCAGGTGCGCCGGCGTCGCGTGCACCGTGTCGCCGACGGTCCCGGCGTCGGCGATGCCCGCGATGAACTCGAAGAACTGGGTCGATCGCACGATCGAGTAGGGCACTGGGCCCGCCTTGACCACGTCTTCCTGTGCGACCTTGGCCCGCAGGTATCCCGAGTCGGGAAGCCGGTCGGCGCCGACGATCGACAGGACCACGTGGTGCCCGACGCCGGCGGCCTCCTCGGCGGCGAGCATGTGCTTCGTCGAGTCCCGGAAAAACGCCAGGACGTCGTCGTCCGCCCACGACGGCGAGTTGGTCAGGTCCACCACCGCGTCGGCTCCCGCGACGGCCTCCGCGACGCCCTTGCCGGTGGTCGTGTCGATTCCGTCGGCGCGGCCGAGTGCCACGACGTCGTGCCCGGTCTCGCCGAGCGTGGCCGCGACCTGCCGTCCGATCAGTCCGTTCCCGAAAATGACGATCTTCACGTCTTCTCTCCTTTACTCGGATAATCCGTATCCGAGTTTACTCCGACAAGCGTTGTCCGAGTCAAGGCCCGCATCACGCCGATTCCGGCCGCACCACGACGGGCACCCCCTCGTACGGCGCGAGGGTGATCGGGAAACTGTGCAGCTCGTCCACGGCGCCGATCTGTTCGTCGGTGAACAGGTTGACCGCAGGCGAGCCCGCGGGCAGGAACTGCGACTGGACGGTCGCGGCGATCTCCTCGGACGTGAAGTTGAGGACCGTGACCTCCAGACTCGCGTCCGCCAGTTCGTGGACCATCACGAGCAGCCCCTTGTGCGACACGGTCGGCACGTCGAGCTGGACGGCGGTGGCGATGCCGAATCGGTTCCGGATGTCGATGATGCGGGCCAAGCGGCGTGCGAAGGACGTCGGATCCTGCAGTTGCACAGGCAAACTCCCGTACAGACTGTGTCCGCGGGGAATGCCCGACTCCGACCGTTCGGCGTCCGGGTTGACGCCCATCAGGTCGTGCGCACCCCGGTTGATCCAGCGGGTGTCCCCCTCCGCGAGGAGATCGGCGACGTCCTCTGACGGCACGGGAAGCAAACCGCACAGGTCCCAGCCCGACAGAGCGAACACTCCCGGCTGGAGTGCGTTGAACATCGCCAGCAGCAGGTGGGCCTGCTTGACGGTGTCGATGTCGGCGGCGTCCATCCGGTCGAGGTCGCGGATGCCCAGCGCGGCGGTGATGACACTGGCTGTCGTGCACGCGATCCCGTTCGTGGTGAACGTGCGGTTGTACGGCGCCCACCGCCCGGTGAGCCGCTCGCAGAGGTCCTTGCGGATGCGGTCGCCGAGGTCCGACCCGGTGACGGACTCGCCGCCGTAGTCGAACTCGTCGTCCTTGTGCAGCGTCGCGAAATGGACCAGCTCGAACGTCAGCTCGTCGTGGTTCTGCAGAGCATGGACGAGCGAAGCCGCGTCGACGCCGTGATCGCGGGCGAGGTTCATCGTCAACCGGAGGAATTCGGTGTTCCCCATGACCAGCGCGTGATGGTAGGCGGGGCGATTGATGAAGTCGTACGACAGGTCGGCGCCGGTCGTGCCCATCGCCTTGATGTCGTCGATGGTGAGGTTCAACTCCTGGAACGTGAATCCGCCCATCTTCCGCACGATGCTGGCGATGAGGTGATTCGCCGCCTCCGACAGCGGGTGCCCCTCCGACCAGCCGGGGAGTCCCTCGGTGCGGCGTTCCACCCCGAGGAAACCGTTGGCGTCCAGGCGGAGCGCGCCTGCGCCGAGGTCCGCGATGGAATGGCATGCGTCGCCGATGACGAGGCGCATGCCCGCGAACGACGGATCGAGCCAGTTGATCGACGGCTGCCCCGCCTTGAAATAGTGCAGATACACCCACCTGCGCTCGACGCCGTCCACCCCCATCACCGCGGGTGTGACACTCCAGTTGGTCTCCTTCACCCCGAGTTCGTAGAAGATGACCCGCTGGAGTTGCCCGATGATGTACCCGGCGCGGGCGAGCTGCGCCTCGGTGTCGGCGTCGATGTTCACCGCGTCCCGGCCTTCCGGAACGCGGGGAAGCAGGTGCCAGTCCTGCTGTTCGATCTCCACCATGTGATAGATGCCGGGATAGTCGGCGTGCGCCATCTCGGCGAGCCGGAAGTCGGCGCCCTTACCCGTGTGACCGGGGACGATGTCGTCGATGACGATGCCGTCGTACGCTGCGGCGACGACGCAGAGCTTGCGGAACTCCTCCTCCGTCCCGAACGCCGAGTCGATCTGCATGCTGATGCGGTCGAAGTGGCCGTCCACCGAGGGCGTGGCCCGCCACCCGTCGATCCCACCGGCCTGCTTCACCGGCCCCGTGTGCACCGCCGTCACCCCGATGTCGGAGAACGCCTGCCACAGCGACTCGTCGCCGAGTGAACTCAGGAAACTCGCGCCCGGCGCCGTGATGATCGAGATCGGGTACGCCGTGAACCACACCGAACCCCGCTCCACCGCGGCCCGCGGATTGGGGTCGGCATACGGGTTCTGCCACATGCTGCCCTTGCCGGACAACTGCTCCGCGATCAACTTCGCATCGTGCAGGATCGACTGGTTGATCAGCCACTCCACATACTTCGGGTTGTCCGGCACCGGTTCACCCGACTGCGCATCCACCCTGGCCGCGCGGCGGACCGACGGTTTCAACGGCCGCGGACGCGCCGGGTAGAACTGCTCGTCGTAGCTGATCTCGCTGGGCTCGTGATGGATCTCGGGGTTCATGGTCCTCCGTCGTCATCTCGTCGACTCCGCACCGGTCGGCTACCCGTTCACCGTCCCACGGAAACGACCGCCCGGCATGCGGAGTTGGGGAGGAAACGGCTCGATCACCTGGCGAGCAGCGGTGTGACGTCCCGGCCGACGAATTCGACGAATCCCAGCAGATCCGGTTCGTCCTCGGTCGGCGTGATCGCCACGGACGTCGCGCCCAGATCGGCGAGTCTGCGCACCTCCGCGGCGATGGTGTTCGCGTCTCCCGCGACGCCGATTCCTGCGTCGGCCGGTTTCTCCCACCGCGCCAGTTCCGCATCCACCCGTCGCTGCGCACCGTCGCCGGTGGCGGCGATCTTCGGGACGACCACGTCATGCGAGGCGGCCCGGTCGCCGCCGATCTCCTGCGCGATCAGGTCGCGGGTTCGGCGGACGTCGTCGTCGCCGACCGCGGACGGGAGGAGGTTGCCGTCACCCAGCCGTGCCGCCAGGCGGATCGACTTGGGGCCCTCGCCGCCGAGCATCAGCGGCACCCGCTCGGCCGGGGGCCAGTCCAGTGTCACGTCGTCGAGCCGAACGTACCGCCCGCGGGTGCTCACAGACTCGCCGTCGAGCAGCGCCCGCAGCGCCACCGAGTACTCCTCGAGCAGGGTCATCGGCGACCCGGCCCGGGCACCCACCTGCTCCATCCAGTCCTGCACCCCGTGTCCGACACCCGCGATCACCCGGCCGGGAAACAACCGGGCCATCGTGGCGATCTCCATCGCGGTGAGCGCGACGTTACGCAGCGGGGCGGGCATCAACCCGACGCCGACGTGGATTCGTTCCGTCCATGCGAGCGCCGCGGCCGCCGACGCGACGCCGCTCTCCTTGAAACAGTCTTCCCACAACCAGATCTCGTCGAGGCCGCTGCTCTCGGCCACCCGCGCGAAGTCTCTCAACCGCTCAGGTTCGATCGTCGGGATGAACGTCACGCCCAGTCGCGGCACCGCATTCGTCATCGACCCATCATGCGCGATCAGGCCGGCCCATCGTCACGATTCCCGCAACCGGGCGGTGCTGGCGCGCACGACCAGTGACGTCTTCATCAACGATCGCGTGCGGGTGCCGCCACCCAGCCGATCGAGCAGGATCGTCGCGGCCGCACGCCCCTTCTCGACGATCGGCTGATGAATCGTGCTGAGACCGAGAAGTTCTGCGACGGGCGCGTCGTCGAAACCGATGACGGACATGTCGTCCGGGACCGACAGCCCGCGCTCGCGCAGCACCTGCCACGCCGCCACCGCGTGCACGTCGGACGTCGCCACGAGCGCGGTCGGCCGTGCGGCGTCGAGCAGGATCCGGGTGGCCTCGGCACCGGAGTCGCTGTCGATGTTGCCCGCCACCACGATGAGCAGTTCCTCCACCGGAAGGTGATGGTCGCGGGCCGCGTCGAAATAGCCGGCGAGGCGTTCGCGTGCGTTGCGCTCGGTTGCCGCACCGACGTCGGCCGTCGTGACCATCCGGCAGTCGGAATCCTGACCGAGTTTGTCGACGATGATCCCGATGCGCCGGTGGCCCAGTTTCAGGATGTGGTCCATCTGGAGATAGGCGCCGTTCCGGTCGTCGATGGCCACGAACGGCAGTCCCGCGCTTCTGGGCGAATCGACGACGACGGCCGGGATCCCGCGCGCGATGATCGCCTCGACCAGGGGATGCCCGTCCGGGACGTTGTGGATGACGACACCGTCCACGAGCCCACGGAGAACCAGCGAGTTCGGGGGCGAGTCCGGTGAGCCACCGCGGGAGGCCGGGAACAGGGTGAGGGCGATGTCGGCGGAGTTCCCGATTTCGGCGATGCCCTTCATCAGCAGGGTCACGGACGGATCCTCCAGCGCTTGCACCGGGGAGTCGGGCACGATCACACCGACCGCGCCGATCCGTCCCGACCGCAGGCTGCTTCCGGCGATGTTCGGCCCGGCGTAGCCGAGGTCCGCGGCCACGGAGTAGATGCGTTCCCGTTGTGTCGCAGAGACCTTCGACGATTTGCTGAAGGCGTAGGAGACGGTGGCGACCGATACGCCGGCCGCTTTCGCGACGTCTTTCATCGTGACCACGTGGTACTCCCTCGTCGGCGTTCATCGGCCACAACCGGCCGTTGCGCACCGAAGCGCACAGGTGGCGAAGCCCGATCCTAGTCCGCGGTCGGGCGCTCCCGACGCTCCCCTCGACATCACCCATTGACAGCACTCCAGCCGGTGATACGATTCACCACCATAAGTTAATCGTTTCACCATCTGCTTTCACCATTCCGGTTTCACCATCCCTGGGAGCACTCATGACCAAGGTCCTCTACCTCTACGGCGGCTGGCCCGGCCACCATCCGTACGACATCGCCGCGTGGGCACGCGAACTGTTCTCCGAGCTGAACTACCAGGTCGAGGAGTCGCAGGACATCTTCACCCTCGACCGCGACCTGACCGGATACGACCTGATCGTGCTCGGCTGGAACAACGCGCTCACCACCGAAGACCTGAGCGATTCGCAGGAGAAGAACCTGCTCGACGCCGTCGCGGCCGGAACCGGGGTCGCGGCGTGGCACGGCGCCGCCGCCGCGTTCCGGGCGAGCCTGAAGTACCACTTCCTCCTCGGCGGCGACTTCGTCGAACACCCTGCGGGAGAGGCTTTCCCGCAGCCGTACAAGGTGAGCATCACCGACCGCGAGCACGAGGTGACCGCGGGTGTCGAGGACTTCGCCGTCGCGTCCGAGCAGTACTACATGCACGTCGACCCGAACAACCGGGTTCTCGCGGAAACCGAGTTCAGCGGCGAGCACCTGCCCTGGCTGGAGGGACTGCGCAGCCCGGTGGCGTGGGTGCGCCAGTGGGGCGCCGGCCGGGTCTTCTACCACTCGATCGGCCACACCCCGGCCGACCTGTCGGAGCCGAACGTGCGCCGACTGACCAAGCAGGGACTGCGCTACGCCGCCCGCGTAGCCAACTGACACAGCAAGGAGACACGATCATGGCGAAATTGACCGGCGGGCAGGTGGTCGCCCAGGTCCTGAAGCAGTACGGCGTCGAATACGTCACCGGCATTCCCGGCCACGGCATCTGGTCGCTCACCGATGCGTTCCTGGAGCAGGGGTCCGAGATCCCGTTCATCCAGGTCTACCACGAGCAGAGCGCCACACACCTCGCGGACGGGTACTACCGGGTGTCCGGCAAGCCGATGGCCGCGGTGGCGTCGATCGGGGCGGGCGCCGCGAACACGGTGCTCGGTCTCGCGACCGCGTACAGCGACTCGACGAGCCTGCTGTGTATCACCGGCGGGCCGCCCACCCACATGCGCGGGCGCGGTCTGCTCCAGGAACTCGAGCGGCACACCGACAACGGCTTTCCGCAGGTCACCGACGCGGTGTCGAAGCGCAGCTGGGTCGCCACCCGCGTGGAGGAACTGCCGTTCATCATGCACCGCGCGTTCAGCACGATGCTGACCGGTCGCCCGGGGCCTGCGCACATCGAGGTGCCGATGGACGTGCAGGCCGAGGCCGCCGACGTGTCCCTGCACGACCTCGCGCGACGGCTGCCGGTCGGCCTGCAGCAGCCCGACCCGCTGGCGATCGACAAGGCCGTCGACGTGCTCCGTGACTCACGCCGGCCGGTGATCGTCGTCGGCGGCGGCGCCATCACGTCCGACTCGGCCGACGAGGTACTCGCCCTCGCCGAGGCGTGGCAGATCCCCGTGGTCACCACGTGGAACGGCAAGGGCGCGTTCCCCGAGGACCACGCACTGTTCGCGGGCAGCGTCGGCCAGACCGGCACGATCGTCGGCAACGCCGTCGCCTCTCGCGCCGACGTGGTGATCTCCATCGGATGCCGGTTCACCGACTGGTCCTCCTCCAGCTACGCGCAGGGAGTGACGTTCTCGATTCCGCCGGCCAAGCTCATCCACATCGACATCGACCCACACGAGATCGGCAAGAACTACCCGGCCGAGGTCGGCATCGTGGCCGACGCCAAGCCGACCGTCGCCGCGATCGTCTCCTCTCTCCCCCGCAGCAGCGCCGACCGCTCCGAATACCTCGCCGAACTCGAGCAGCTGAAGGCGGAGTGGGAGGCCAAGCTCGCGGGCCGACGCGATTCCGACCGGTTCCCGTTCACCTCGCAACGCCCCCTCGGCGGTCTGCGGTCGGTGATGGAACGGGATGGCATCATCGTCGCCGGCTCCGGCAACACCCAGGGCGCCGTGAAGCAGACGTTCCCGGTGTATCACCCGCGCACGCACCTGACCTCGGGCGGATTCTCGTCGATGGGCTGGGCCGTGCCCGCCGCGATCGGCGCCAAGCTCGCCGCCCCCGACCGGCAGGTCGCGTGTGTGCTCGGTGACGGCGACTTCCTCATGACGTCGCAGGAGATCGGTGTCTGCGTGCAGCACGACATTCCTGTGGTCTTCGTGGTCCAGGACAACGCGGGCTTCATGTCCATTCGGGGTGGGCAGCGCAAGCAGACCAGCCGGCACATCGGCACCGAATTCAACCGCCCCGACGGCACCCCGTACAGCCCCGACTTCAAGGCGCTCGGCCAGTCGTTCGGCCTCGAATCGTTCCGGGTGGACGACCCTGCCGACCTCGAGAGCACGTACCGGAAGGCCTTCGACTCGAAAGCGCCTGCCCTGATCGAGATCCCGACGGATCGTGACGCCGCCGGACCGTGGGTTCCCGGGTGGTGGGACTTCCCCGTCCCCGCGTACATCGAGGACGAGCGCCAGGACGAGTACTGGGCGACGCGAGCCAAGGAACAGCACCTGTGAGAACCTCGGGCCACGATCAGATCGACGCGTATTCACCGCTGCGCGAGGGCGCGGTGGTCGAGGTGGGCGACTCCGACACGGTCACGGCCGATGTCGTGGTCGTCGGGTCCGGGATGGGTGGTTCGACCCTGGCGTGGGCGCTCCGGGATCGGGACGTCGACGTCCTGGTCGTCGAACGCGGCCGGTTCCTCCCCCGCGAGGTGGAGAATTCGCAGGCCGCGGAGATGTTCCTCGAGGGCCGGTACAAGACCGCCGAACCGTGGTTCGACGGCAGCAACGGTGAGCCGTTCCAGCCCGGTGTGTACTACTGGGTGGGCGGCAACACGAAGTTCTACGGCGGCAGCCTCCCCCGCTTCCGCGTCACGGATTTCGAGGAGACGCAGCACTACGACGGCGTCTCACCGAAGTGGCCGTTCAGCTACGCCGACCTCGAACCGTTCTACGCCGAGGCGGAGCGTCTCTACCAGGTGCACGGCAGCGACGGCGAGGATCCGACGGAACCGCCGCGGTCGACTCCGTACCCGTTGCCGCCGCTGCCGCACGAGCCGACGATCGAGCGTTTCGCGTCCTCGCTGCGCAAACAGGGTCTGCACCCGTTCCACACGCCGAACGGCATGAACCTGACCACGCAGGAGCATCGCCGGCAGTCGACCGCGTCGGACGGCACCCCGTCGCAGACCGACCACAAGAGTGAAGCGGAGAACCGCGCGCTGCGCCCCGCCCTCGAGTCGGACCGGGTACGCCTGCTCACCGAGGCCAAGGTGACGCGCCTTCTCACCGACGCGAAGGGCACGCGAATCGTCGCCGCGGAGGCCGAGTTCCGTGGTCGCACGATCCGGATCACCGCCAACCAGTTCGTGGTCTCGGCGGGCGCGGTCAACACCGCGGCGCTGCTGCTCCGCTCGGCCGACGAGCGGAACCCGGACGGTCTCGGCAACTCGTCGGGACTGCTGGGCCGGAACTACATGGTGCACAACAGCACGTTCTTCATGGGCGTCAACCCCTTCCGGACCAACACGACAGCGTGGCAGAAGACACTGGGCATCAACGACTGGTACGTCGCCGGCCCGGACAACGAGTACCCGCTCGGCAATCTGCAGATGCTCGGCAAACTGCAGGCCGCGCACGTGAAGGGGGCACGGCCCTGGGCCCCGATGTGGGCGCTGAAGGCGGTGGTGGATCGCAGTCTCGACATCTACCTCACCACGGAGGATCTCCCGGTGCGCAGCAACCGCATCCGGGTCGACGGCGACCGGATCATCGTCGACTGGACGCCCAACAACACTGCGCCGCACCGTGAACTGGTTCGCCGGGTCTCCGCGGCGGTCCGCAGGGCAGGGTATCCGATCATCCTCACCGAACGGATGGGGATCGCGACGAACTCGCACATGTGCGGAACCGCGGTCGCGGGGACCGATCCGGCGGCGAGTGTCCTCGACCCGAACTGCCGCAGTCACGACGTCGACAACCTGTGGGTGGTGGACGGGTCGTTCTTCCCGTCGTCGGCGGCGCTCAACCCCGCGCTGACCATCGCAGCCAACGCGCTGCGAGTCGCACCCCACATCGCGTCCGCCGCAGAATAACGTCGCTCCGCGGCCCTTCCGATCACGTCGCGCCCCGCTCGACGGGTGCGACACGGAGGAAGGGTCCGCGGATCGTCGCTGTCACCACCGGCTAACCGAGCTCGTACACCCGACCGGTCTGGATGCCGTACACGGACTTGACGAAGGCGCGGGCGACGTCGGCGACGGGAACGGGCGTGAACCCCGGGAAGTAGTCGCCGTAGACGTCGAGGGATTCGGTGACGACGGAGGGGCGTTGCGCGGGGTCAGAGCGTCCACGACAGTCGCGCCGATGCGGCCGGTTCCTCCGACGACGAGGATCTTCATTGGTGAACTCCCCGGTGTTGAAGACATTCCTGTGTGTGTATCGGCCATGGTGCCTGAACTATTCCGGGCCCGTTATCGTCTGACCGATTCCGGGACTGTCGCGACAAGGGAATGACTCGCACCGAGGCGCGCCTTCCGCATCACCGGTGGCCCGATGACCGCGACCACGAGTGCCAGCAGTGCTGGGATCATGAGTGCGAGAGTCAATCCGGCGTGGACTACGACAGTGCCGATGAGGACCGGTCCGACGAGCAGTCCGCCGTACCCGAGCATGTTGACGATTCCGATGTTGGTGCCGCTTCGGGCCGGGTCGATGCGACCGGCCGTGGCCAGCACCAGCGGGACGATGGGAGCGAGCCCGAGGCCGAAGACGAAGAGCCCCAGCAGCGCGGTGTACGCATGGGGCAGCGCGAGGGTGAACGCAAGGCCGAGAGCAGCCAGAAGTCCCGAGGTCGCGGTCACTGCCGTCGCTCCCCATCTCCGCGTGAGTGCGTCGCCACCGAGACGGCCGACCAGTTGGCCTGCCGAGAAGAACGCGAAGGCGAGCGCAGCGACTGCCGTGGTGGTTGCGAGTTGTTCGTGCAGGTACTTCCCGGTCCAATCCGATGACGCCTCGCCGAGCATGGCGCACAGACCGGTGCATCCGAGGGCGACGGCCAATAGTGTGCTCGCCGACCGTGCCGGACTCAATGCGGCGGCCTGCCCACCAACGCATGCGCGATCGTCGATCGTCCTGCCACCGTGGCCTTCTGGAGCCTCGGGGAGGTACCACCGGCTCAGGACGATCACCGCAAAGGCGACGCCGATCCCGTTGACGGTCAGGCACAGCACCGGATTGTCAGGCGCCATCCTCATGAATTGGGCACTCACGAGGCCGCCGACCAAGCCACCAGCCGGCCAGGCCGCGTGGAATGCAAGCATCGTCGACCGCCCGAGGCGACGCTCGACTGCTACACCATGAGCATTCACGCTCGTGTCCGTGGCGCCGCGCAGAAACCCCATCGCCAACGCGGCCACTCCCAGTGACGCTGCCCCTGTTGCGAATCCGACAGGCAGCAGCGATACGGCGTACAACGCCGCCGACAGTCGCAGCGTCCACTTCGGCCCCCACCGGTCGACGACACGACCCGCCGCGATGCATCCGACTGTGGCCCCGATACCGATGTAGAGGGCGACGATCGCGTACTGACCGTCGCTGACCTGGTTGCGGCCCTGGATCAGCGGAACGTTGGACGCCCACATTGCGACGGTGTACCCACCGAGGAAGAACGAGGCGAATGTAGCCAACCGCGCATTCCTCACCGTGACGAGATTCCCGATCGAGTCGTCCGTTGCGTTGCACACATGCCCTCCAGAACCGTCGATCATTGGATCAATGCTGTCAGAGGCCGTCGACAACATTGCGACCTCTAGTTTATTGTCGACAGATCGTTCATCGCAGCGGATCTGCGCCACGTAGCGCGCCCGCTGGTTTGCCGAGGGCGATGTTCTCACACCCTGCGGGACAGTCGATCCCGCCGAATGGATAGGTTTCCCATGCGAAAGATTTTTCTGGCCTGCCCGTACAGCCACGCGGACGAACGTGTCGTCCACGAGCGCTTCCTCGCCTGTAACGAGGTCGCCGCGACGATCGTCGAGTCGGGCAACGTCATCTTCAGTCAGGTGTCGATGTCGCACCCGATCAATCTGGCCTTCAAGACAATCGACCCCAGCGAGGTGGGCAAGCTGTGGGCACCCGTCGACGCCCACTTCATGGAATCGATGGACGAGTTGATCATTCTCGACGTGGACGGGTGGGATCGGAGTTCGGGATTGACGTCCTCTCGGCCGTGAACGACCGAGATTCCCTCGAGACTCACGTCCCGAGGTTCCTGTTTCACCGACAGTCGCCTCCCCACACCTTAGGTGCGAGGTGGTCTCACACCATCTCCGCAGGCTGCCACCGCCAGTCCGACGGCCAAAATATTCCTCGCCGCGTTCACATCCCGATCATGGACGGCGCCACATCGGCATGTCCACTCCCGCACGTCCAGCGGCATCGCCCCGGCGACCGCCCCGCACACCGAGCAGGTCTTCGACGACGGACAGAACCGATCGACCGCCACCACCCGCCGCCCGTACCAGTCGGCCTTGTACTCGAGCATCGACCGGAACTCGGACCACCCCGCATCCGAGATCACCCGAGACAACGACCGATTCTTCACCATATTCCGCACACTCAGATCCTCGATGGCGATCACTTGATTTTCGCGCACCAGCCGAGTGGAGAGTGTGTGCAGATAATCGCGACGCCGATCGGCGATCCGGCCATGAATCTTCGCGACCTTCAGTCGGGCCTTGGCCCGGTTCCGGGACCCCTTCTGCTTCTTGGCCAGCATCCGCTGCGCCTTCGCCAACCGCGCACGATCCCTGCGCTCATGGCGCGGGTTGGTAATCTTCTCCCCCGTCGAGAACGTGTACAGGCTCGTGATCCCGGCATCGAGCCCGACCACCCGATCGACCGGCTCGAGTTCGGCGATCGTGTCCTCGACGAGAATCGAAATGTGGTACTGACCGCGAGCATTACGCGACACCGTCACCTGCGACGGCACCGCCCCCTCCGGCAGCGGCCGCGACCACCGAATATCCAGGGGTTCGGACTGCTTGGCCAACCGGACCTGCCCACCCCGGTAGGTGAAGCAGTTCGAGAAGTAGGTCGCCGAATCCTTCGACCGGCCCTTCCTCTTGAATTGCGGGTAGCCGGTCTGCTTGCGCCAGAACCTCTCGAACGCGCCCTGCAACTGCCGCAGCGACTCCTGCAACGGCCCCTTCGACGGCTCCGCCAACCACTCCGTCTCGGCATCCCGCTTCCATCCCGTGAGCATCTTCGAGGTATCCGCATAGGTCACCCGACGCCGCTCCTGCGACCACGCCCGCGACCGCTCCGCCAACGCCCGATTGTAAACATACCGGGCGCACCCGAACGTCCGAGCAAGCTGATCCGCCTGCACCGCAGTCGGATAGAAACGAAACTTGAACGCCCGCCTCACCACCCTCCCCGCCATAACCCAGACACTAACCCCACGGTCCGACAAAACCAGATCGGCTGATCCCGGACCTGAAGGACCGGGTTTACGCCGAAAGAATCACGGATCAAGCGAGAGATCGAGTTCTTCGAAATCCGTGGCCGTCGCGTCAGCCTGTGGTCGAAGGTATCGGACGAGTTCGTGACGGAGACCGCCCGCGCCTGAGGCAGTGCCTCGGTCCGTCCCGTCACGGACGGCGGTCGGGTACCGGCTGCCGTCCACCGACGGGCGCCACCGTCCATGCGTACGTCATGCCGAAGGCTCGGACTCCCAACGCATCCGAGTGCCCGGCGGGCGTGAGCGAGGAAGCACACGCAGGGAGCGGCGCCGGCGTGCCTCGTCCCGTCTCGCGCGCGGGATCAGCGTCTGCCGGTCGCGCTCGGTGGTTCCACCCCACACGCCGTACGTCTCGCCGGCCGTGACGGCGTGGTCTGCGCATGCTCGCCGTACGGGGCAGCCCAGGCAGATTTCCTTGGCCGCTCGTTCTCGGCGGGCACGGGCAGCTCGCTCTTCGCCGTCATGCGAGTAGAACAGCTCGGTGTCCATCTGCCGGCACAGTGCTTGGATCTGCCAATCCCATTCCGGAGTAATCGGTTTGGGAAGAATCAACGCCCGAATCGTGGTCATCGTCAGCTTTCCCACCCCGATGCGGGAGGTCCGGTTTCGGACCCGACCACGGGGCGAAGGCATTGCGAGGGCCGACCGGAACCGAGGCGCCCAGCCAGTGTCCGGTCAGCGGTGTGCAGTCGGAAGTCAGTGGTCGACGAGTGCGCTGACACCCACCTCGAGGCTTCTCCGTCCGTCACGGGTGCGGAACGGTGTCCGGGCCGCCGCCGACTCTGTACACAGCGCCGCGGGGTCACGGTCGAGCCAGTGGTCGATCGCCACCCGGATTCGTTCCCGCAACGGCCGGGGTGCCAGGCGAAACGCCTCGACCTCGGTGGTCACCGCGAACTCGCCGACAACACGGGACCCGCGCTGCACCACTGGGTGGTCGCTTCGATGATCAATCCGGCGACCTCGCGGTGCGCGAGGTCGTTGGGAATGTCGTGGTAGCCACCGGGGATCGCGACGGCACGGCACTGGTGGAGTTCGCTCGCAAATTCCGAAGCCTTACCAGGTGCGGCGAATGCGTCGTGCTCGCCGTTGATCAACAGGATCGGCATGATGAGGGCCGGAAGGCCCGTGCGGACCTTGCATCCGGCGACGGCGAGCGCGCTCCACAGGTTCGGTTCGGCTGGGGCGGTGTCGAATCCGAGCGAATCGTTCGCGAGCGCGTCGAGGTATTCCTCGTCCTTCGCCATGATCAGATCGGTGCGTCCCTCCGCCTCGGGAGGCAGCCCCCACAGCGGCGCACCGGTCATCACCAGGCCGGTGCGGGCGGTCGCGGTGCGCATCGCCAGCAGCGCCCCGGTCAACGCGCCCAACGAGTGCCCGACGATGACGACGGGCAGGTCCGGGTGAGTGCTCGTCATGAGATCGAGCAGGATGCCCGCGTTGGACGCGAGTTCGTCGACGGAGGGGAACATTCCCGGGCGGCCGCCGGTGTGGCCGTGTCCGAGATGATCCGGGCCCCACACCTCGATGCCCGCATCGGTCAGTTGCCCGGCCAGCCGGTGGTAGTGCCCGGTGTGCTCCCCGAAGCCGTGCAGAAGCAGCACCTGGGCGTGGGCTGACCGGGCAGCCCAGTGCCGGTAGTAGATCTTGTTGCGTACGCCGTCGAAGAAGGGCACGTCACGCCTCCGGTGCGGTCGAGTCGGGGGCCTGCCCGTCGGACAGGTCCTGGAACCAGGTCGGCGACGTCAGCCACTTCAACGGGATCGGGGGGCTGGGGTAGCCGGCGACGAGGATGGTGTTGGCGTGCACCGAGTAGTCCCCGGTCTGGACGAAAACCTTGACCCGGTCGCGTAGTTGGTAGAACTCGGGCAGATAGCGCAGTTCGTGCACGTTCTCCTCCCCCACCAGCCCGGAGACGAATTTCCGGCCCTCCGGGTTGGCCCGGATCATGTCCTCGGTGACGATTGCCGCCTCGAAATCTCCGGCCTCGCACAGCACGGAGAGCACGTCACCGACCGAGGGCAGCCCGGGAGCGATGCCCAGATCGATCGTCTCGACCTGCGGCGACAGCGGCACCAGACTGGCCGCCGAGGTGCCGCTTCCGGCATCGGCGATGTAGACCATCTCGCCGTGGCGTAGCTGGCTCACCACTGCCGCCAACCGCTCGTGCAACAGACGGACCTTCGGTGCCATGGATGTGTCCTCTCCTCGTGGTGGAAACGCCGCGATCCGCGGCGTGAACGACCGATCGACCTCGGCCCGTTGAATGCCGAATGTGCTCTAGTCGACAATCGACTAGAAACGTAAGCCGGGCGACGGCATCAGTCAAGAGGTGTTCGGCCCGGCAAATCGAGGCTTGACCCGGCCGCCCGAAGCACGCACACTAAACATGTCGGTCGATTGTCGACAAAGGATCAATCGCCTGCGCGGCGCGACCTGTTTCCGCGAAAACCACCCTGAAGGAGCGAACTATGGGCCAGCTGCTCGAAGGCAAGACAGTAATCATCACCGGTGCCGGAGGCGGGATCGGCCTGGCCACCGCGCTGCATCTGCACGACGAGGGCGCCCAGGTGGTCGCCACCGTCCACTCCGAGGCGAGCTTGCCGCAGCTGAAGGTGGACGACGACCGCCTGATCGCCAAGGTCGTGGACGTGACCGACGAAGAGCAGGTCAAGAGTGTTATCGACTTCACCGTGCAGACCTTCGGAAAGCTCGACGGCATCGTCAACAACGCCGGCGTCCTCAAGCCCGGGACCATCCTCGACGCCAGCGTCGAGGACTTCCAGAAGACGTTCGACGTGAACGTCAAGGGAGTGTTCCTCGGGACGAAGTACGCCATCCCCGAGCTGCTGAAGGCCGGCGGTGGATCGATCGTCAACTTCGGCTCGATCAACTCGATCGGCGCGGAGAAGTTGCTGACCACCTACACCGCGAGCAAGGGTGCGGTGCTGACGCTGACCAAGGCGGTCGCCCTCGACTTCGGCGCGCAGGGCATTCGGGCCAACACCCTGTGCCCGGGCTTCGTCGACACCCCGCTGAACGTCCCGCATTACACCGCCCTCGGTGGCCGTGACGAGCTCGAGGCCGGGCTCCCCGACTTCCAGCCGATCGGACGCGCCATTCTCCCCATCGAGATCGCCCACTCGGTCGCGTTCCTGCTCTCGGATCACTCCACGGCCATCACCGGCACGGCGTTCGTGGTCGACGGCGGTGTCCTCGCCGGCGCCTGATCATCACCTGACGTGCGGTGGAGGCCCTGGAGCCTCGGGCCTCCACCGCACTTTCATTTGACAGCGGACGTGACGCACGCCACTATGACAAAATGTCGACAATTAGACGAAATGAGGTCGACTCTGATGACTTCCACCAGCCACGATGTCACCGAGCACGATTCCGTCGATGTGCTCGTGATCGGCGCGGGTCCGTCCGGCGCAGTGGTCACCCATACGGCCGCGACTGCCGGCCTGAACGTCCTGTGCCTCGAACAGGGCGACTGGGTCAACCCCAGCGATTTCCCCGCCAACCACCCGGAATGGGAATTGCTGATCCAGCACGACTGGGCGCACGACCCGAACGTGCGGGCACTGCCCTCCGATTATCCGGTGGATATCCGCGACTCCGACATGTGGCCGGTGATGTTCAACGCCGTCGGCGGCAGCTCCATCTACTACGGCGCCGAGTGGCCGCGACTGCTGCCCTCGGACTTCCGGGTCAAGACACTCGACGGCGTCGCCGACGACTGGCCGATCGCCTACGACGACCTCAAGCCGTACCACGACGAGGTCGACGCGTTCATCGGCGTGTCCGGCGTCGACGGTGACACCGCCTACCCCGACGGGCTCGAGTACCCGCTGCCGCCGCATCCACTGGGCAAGCCGGGAATGAAGGCGGCCGAAGCGGCGAACACACTGGGCTGGCACTGGTGGCCCGGTACCAACGCGATCCCGAGCCAGAAGAACAAGACCCTCGAGCAGTGCGGCCGCTGGGGGGTGTGCGAATGGGGTTGCCCGCAGGGCGCGAAGGCCTCCTTCGATCTGATCTACATGCCGCAGGCGCAGCAGGCCGGTGCACAGGTGCAGACCGGGGCGCGCGTGCGCAGGATTCGAACCGACGACACCGGGCGGGCAACCGGTGCCGAGTGGATCGACCGCGACGGCACCGTCCACTTCCAACCAGCGAAGTCGGTCGTTCTGTGCGCCAACGGAATCGGCACACCCCGACTGTTGCTGCTGTCGGCGGACGAGCGCAACCCGGACGGGCTCGCCAACTCCTCCGGGCTGGTCGGCAAGAACCTGATGCTGCACCCGAACTGCACCGCGGTCGGCTACTACGAGGAGAACCTCGAGAGTTGGCGCGGCCCGGCCGGACAGCTGATCCACTCGATGCAGTTCTACGACACCGACACCTCCCGCGGTTTCGTCCGTGGTGCGAAGTTGCACGCGCTGCCGACCCCGGGACCGCTGAACACCATCGAGACCCACCGCCAGCTCGACTTCGACGAGCTGTGGGGACCGGCCGTCCACGACGTGGCACGCGCGTCGTCGAACGGCATCCTGTGGGCAGCCAACGTCGAGGATCTACCCGAGGAACACAACCGGGTCACCCTCTCCACGGAGGAGTTCGACTCGGACGGGCTGCCCGCGCCGAAGGTCGAATACCGGGTCAGCGAGAACACCCGCAAGATCCTGAAGTACACCGTCGAGCGGATGGTGGAATTGCACAAAGCGGCAGGCGCCAAGCAGATCATCACCCAGGAACTGTGGGTCGATCAGCCCGGACATCTGCTCGGCACCGCCCGGATGGGCGACGACCCGGCCACCTCGGTCGTCGATTCCTTCGGCCGCAGCCACGACGTCGACAACCTCTACATCGCCGACGGCAGCATCTTCGTCACCTCGGGCTCGGCCAATCCGACCTGCACCATCAGCGCTCTGGCACTGCGGGTGGGCCGCAAGGTCGTCGAGGACGTCACCGCAGGAAAGGCCCAGGCATGAGCACCACACCCATCGAACTGAAGACCTCGGCGCCGCGGCGTCTGTCCGTGCCGGTTCGCACGCTCCGCCCGCCCCGGCAGCTGTCCGAGGACGAGTTGACCATCCTGTTGCGGATCGCGGACAGCCTCATCCCCGAATCCGGAGAGAATCCCGCCGCCAGCAAGGCGCAGGACTATCTGCGGTATCTCGATCTGGCGCTCGCCGCCCGCGCCGACGTCTTCGACGCGGTCGTCACGGCGATCAACGACGTCGCGGATCTCCACGGCGACGAACTCCACGCCCGGTTGAAGCGCATGTGGGCCGAGGACAAGGTCACCTTCGACCCGCTCTCCTCGATCGTGGCCGGCGCCTACTTCATGACCCCGCAGGTCAAGGCGCTGATCGGGTACCCCGGACAGCACCGGGACGCTGCCGGATTCGAGGACGCCGCCAACGAGTTGTCGACCGGCATCCTCGACCCGGTGATCGAACGCGGATCCATCTACGTCTCCGCCACCGGGGAGTGAGGCCCCCAGGCGGGTCACCAGCTGATCTACTGTCGACAAGACACCTGCAACCCGAGTAGGACTGATACCACCTCGTCGAGTGAGCAACCACGAGGCCGAAGCAAGAAAGGACAACGGAATGACTCTGTCACCGAATCGTCCGGGGTCGACAGTGGGCCGCGACGAGGGGGAGATTTCCCTCGGACGAATCCAGCAGCGCACCACGCCCGGCACCGTCGCGGGCGTGCTGCGCACCGCCATCCTCGACGGCACCCTCGCCCCCGGCAGCCAGCTGCGGGAGGCACACATCGCCGCCGATCTGGGAGTGAGCCGGGCACCTCTCCGCGAAGCCCTGGGCATCCTCGCCGACGAAGGTCTCGTGGTGAAGATCGCCTACAAGGGCGCCTTCGTCGCCGAGGTCAGCGCCCAGGGCATGGCGGAGATCGCCAGCCTGCGCAAGCGCCTGGAACCGTATGCGATCGAGCTGGCGATGCCACGGCTGGCGGCCGGTGGCCGCACGAAGGTCATCCGCGCGTTGCAGGACATGGCGCGCGGCGCCGACGACGGCGACATGACCCGAACCATCGACGCCCACATGAGCTTTCACCGCGTGTTCTACGAGCTCTCCGAGCACGGGCTGCTGCTCGACCTGTGGCGCAGCTGGGAATCGCAGTTGCAGCTGTTCCTGTCCGCCGATCACCAGTCTTTCGCCGACCTGCACGACGTGGTCGCCGAG
The DNA here is from genome assembly GCF_017068375.1 of Rhodococcus koreensis. NCBI lineage: Bacteria > Bacillati > Actinomycetota > Actinomycetes > Mycobacteriales > Nocardiaceae > Rhodococcus > Rhodococcus koreensis. The sequence continues at coordinate 5,421,099 of NZ_CP070609.1, read as the reverse complement.
CACGAGCGGCTCCTGGCGATCATCGACACCGGCGACATGGACGCGATCACCCGGGAGATCGATCGTCACGTGCACGGTCCCGCATCCGCCCTGGACGCCGTCGACACCGTGCGCGAGGCCGCTTCCGCCACGCATGCGTGAGTACGTCGACTTCCTGGGCGGTCAGCCGCCGTACGACGAACTCGAGTCGACCGACCTCGACGCCCTGGCACGCCTGGTCGAGGTCGAGTTCTTCCCGGCCGGGACCCGCATCATCGAAGCCTGCGAAGCCCCGTTGTCGCACTTCTACGTGGTGCGCACCGGGGAGGTCGAGGTCGTCGACCGAGGACGGGTGATCGACCTGCTCGGGTCCGGGGAGACCTTCGGGCAGATCTCGGTCCTGTCCGGGCTGCCGCCGCCCCTGGACGTGCGGGCCGCCGAGGACAGCCTCTGCTACCGGTTCCCGGACCCGAGACCGATCCTCGCTCACCCCGAACGTCTGCAATTTCAGCACTACAACACCCTCGTCACCCGGGAACGCCTCACCCGGTCCGGCCTGGTGGATCAGGCATTGCGCGCCGCCCGCCATCAGATGCGCCCGGCCGTGTGGTGCCCCGTCGGGGCCACCGTGTCCGAGGCCGCGGCGGTGATCACCGACGCCGCCCAGTCCTACGCCCTGCTCGACCGTGGTGGGGAGATCGGGATCGTCACCGACAGCGACTTCCGGCGCGCCCTCGCGACGGCATCGTTCGATCCGCACGCCCCCGTGACCACCATCGCCTCCTTTCCTGCCGAATCCATCGGTGCCGATGCCCTGGTGGGTGACGCCTTCCTGCGCATGATCGAGTGCGGACTGCACCACCTGGTGGTCCGGGGCGCCGCCGACCGGCCCGTGGGCGTGCTGCGGGTGGTCGACCTGGCCTCCGCCGAGGTACGCAATCCACTCGTCATCCGCCGCGCCGTGGACGACGCCCACACCATCGACGAACTCACCGCCGCGGCCGCATTGCTGCCCGGCACCTGGGTCGAGCTGTACGACACGGGCGTGGCACCGATGCACATCGCCGGACTTCTCTCGGCAGTCGTGGACGCCCTGTTGCAGCGGCTGGTCGAACTCACCGACATCGGTGACGACTGCGTGCCACACCGGACGTCCTGGTTGCTGCTGGGCTCGGTGGCACGCCGGGAGCCGCTCCCCCGCTCGGACGTCGACACCAGCCTGGTCTGGGAAGACCTACCCGGAGAACGCAATCCGGCGCGGAAATTGCAGCGCTGGGCTGGGCGCGTCCTCGACAACATGGAGCGGTGCGGGCTGAAGCGCTGCGTCGACGGCGCCAATGCCACCAACCCGGAGTTCGCCCGCTCCCGCGCCGATGCCGTCTCCACCGCCACGTCGTGGATCCGCAATCCCACCCAGCACAACGCACTGCTGCTGTCGTCGATGATCGCGGACAGCCGCCCGGTGACCGGGCTGTCGCTGGGCCGCTCGGTGTCGGATGCGATGCTGGCGACCACCCGGAGCCACGAGTACCTCTCGGCGCTGCTGCGCTACACCGTCTCGAGCCGCCCGCCGGTGGGTTTCGTCCGCAACTTCGTCGTCGAGCAGTCCGGCGCCAACCGGGGCCACCTCGACCTCAAGGCCCGCGGACTGGTCCCGATCGCCTCGCTCGGGCGGTGGATCGCCGTCGTCACCGGCGACGACCGCGGCTCGACGATTACCCGGTTGCGGCGGGGCGGCGCGTCGAACCTGCTCACACCGGACGAGACCGAGGTCCTCGTGCAGGCCTTCGAGTACATCTACGGTCTGATCCTCGGCCGGGAGATCGACGCGATCAAGACCTCTACTGCCGCGACCACCTGGGTGGCGCCGAATCAGCTCGACTCCCTGACCCGTCGTTACCTGCGGGAGGCGTTCCGCGCCGTCGCGGAGGTGCAGAATCGGCTCGAGAGCGAGTGGGTGGCGCGACTGCCATGACAGTGCGCTGGAGACGACGACGCGAGGACCCTCTACGAAAACCGTGGCGGCAGAGCGAATATCTCGTCGTCGACCTCGAGACCACCGGGCTGGACCTGAAGAAGGACACCATCGTCTCGTACGGCGCCGTCGTCATCCGAGACGGCCGGGTGATCACCGCCGAGAGCGTCTACGACCTGGTCCGCCCCCGGTCGGCAATGTCCCCGGAGGCGATCGCCGTCCACACCCTGCGCCCGGCAGACGTCGCGGATGCGCCACCGCCGGATGCCGCAGTGCACACTCTCGCCGCCCTGATGACCGATCGGGTGGTCGTCGCACACTCGGCGTGGGTCGAGCAGGCCTTCCTCACCCGCGCGTTCCGGGACGCCGGCATCCGGTTTCGGGTCCCGCTGATCGACACCGCGGCCCTGGCCCGCGCGTGTGGCACTGCGCCCGCGGGTCAGCGCGGCGACGCGGGTCTCGAATGGCTCGCCACCGCGCTGGGACTCCCCGTCGTCGATCCGCACCACGCACTCGGTGACGCCGTCACCACGGCGCAGGTCTTTCTGGTGCTGGCCTCCCGCCTGAGCGGCCGCGGATACGGCACCGCTCGATCCCTGGTCGATCTGACCTGCGGGGACCGGGGTCTGTTGTCCCCTCCGAGCGGGCGGTAGCCCAGCCGAAACAGTCAGTGATTGAGATCACACGCATCTATGGTAGATTGTCGACAGTTGCTCAAAGAGCGGATAGACTTCCCCTTGTGCGGCTACCCCCGACCCCAGCCTCGCCGCACTGCCGAGGCTTTCTCGACACCGACCAGTGAGGTCAGCATGGCCACAAAACCCGAAGAGCCGACCGTGTCCACCCAGCCCCCCGCGCCCGGACCCGACTTCGAGTCCGCGCCCACCGGGACGCCCACGGACTCCGACGCCGCGTACCTGGAAAAGCTCGGGTACAAGCAGGAGCTCAACCGCACACTCGGACTCTTCTCCGCGTTCGGAGTGCAGTTCACCTCGATCGCGATCGCCTCCGGCATCTTCACCACCCTCATCGTGGGATTCGGATTCTTCGGCCCCGCCTCGTTCTGGTCCTTCCTCGTCGGCGGCGGCCTGCAGGTGTTCACCGTGGGCCTGGCAGTGGCACAGCTGGTGTCCGCCTACCCGCTGGCCGGCGGTGTCTACCAGATCACCGGCCGGATCACGGGCAAGCCGTGGCTTGCCTGGCAGACCGGATGGTGGCTGCTCATCGCCCACACGGTCGCAGTCACCACCGTGGCGGTCAGTATTTCCCCGTTCATCGCCGGATGGTTCGGCGTCACGTTCGACGGCCCCGCCGACACCCTGCCCTGGGCACTGGGTCTGATCGTCCTCGGCACGATCATCAACATCGCGGGCGTCAAGGTCGCCGCGGTGCTCAACAACATCGGCGTCGTCGCCGAGGTGCTGTGCGTGGTTGCACTCGTCGGCGTCCTGCTGGTCGTCAAGCATCCCACCCAGCCGCTGTCCTTCCTGAGCGACTCCGGCGGGACCGCCTCCGGCGGGAACTGGTTCGTCCCGTTCCTGTTCGCGATGATCCTGCCCGCCTACGCGATCTCGTCGTTCGATGCCACCGGCAACGCGTCCGAGGAGACCAAGGACGCTGCCCGCAAGGCCCCGATGGCATCGGTCATGGCGAACGTGTCGTCCTACGTGGTCGGCGTGTTCATGGTCGCCTTGATCATGCTCGCGATCCAGGACCTGCCCGCGGTGATGGACAGCGACACCCCGGTCAAGCTGATCCTCGACACCGCCGTCGGCTCCGCGTTCGCCAACATCTTCGAGGCCGTCGCCATCATCGCCCTGTTCGCGGCGCTGGTGATGTTGCAGCTCACCGGAATCCGGGTCCTGTGGTCGCAGGCCCGCGACGGTCAGGTGCCTGCCGCACACTGGCTGCGCAAGGTCAGTGCGCAGCGCATCCCGATCAACGCCACCCTCACCATCTTCGCCCTGTCGGTGATCTTCGCCCTGTGGTCGTCGCTGCTGTCGGTACTGGCCGCCATGACCGCCCTGGCCTGGGGACTGGCGTACGGCGTCGTGGTCACCGTCGGCCTCTGGGGTCTGCTCAAGCGCAAGCTGCCGAAGCACCCGTGGCACTACGGATTCCTGAGCCCGCTCATCTTCGTCCTGGCCATCGCCTGGTCGGTGGTGCTGTGTGCGCTGCTGATCTACTCCGACCCCACCCACGTCGGAATCGGCATGCTGCTGGTGATCCTCTCCGGCGCAGTCGTGTACATGACCATCCCCAAGAGCCGACGCGGCAAGTCCATCGACACCCTGCAAGGCCACCTGTAACCGCACCCGCCGACAAATCGCAACCGAGGAAAGGTTTCACATGTCGTCCCCCATCCAGCTCACCAACATCATCGACGGCAAGGCGGTGACGGGATCGTCCGACAAGATCCGCACGGTCCTCAACCCCTCCACCGGTGAGGTGGTCGCCGAGCTCACCGAGTCCACGATCGAGGACGCCGACCGGGCGGTCGCCGCCGCCCGCGCCGCCTTCCCCGCCTGGTCCGCCAAGACCCCCGGCGAACGTTCGCAGATCCTGCACGAACTGGCGAATCTGCTCGAGGCCAACCTCGACGAACTCGCCCACCTGGAAACGATCGACGCCGGCAAGCCCACCACCGCGGCCACCGGTGACGAACTGCCCGGGATCGTCGCGGCGTTCCGGCACTTCGCCGGGGCGGGCAGGACACTGGCCGCCCAGGCCGCCGGCGAATTCGTCGCAGGCAACACCAGCTTCGTCCGGCGTGAGCCCCTCGGCGTCGTTCTCGGCATCACCCCGTGGAACTTCCCGCTGTGGCAGGCGGTCTGGAAGCTTGCCCCGGCCCTGGTCGCCGGCAACACGGTCGTGATCAAGCCGGCCGAGCTGACCCCGATCGCCACCACCCGGTTCGCCGAACTCGCGCAGCAGCTGCTGCCCGCCGGTGTCCTCAACGTCGTACACGGCAAGGGCAGCGTCGTCGGCGATCACCTGGTACGTCACCCCGAGGTCAACCTGGTCTCGTTCACCGGCTCCACCGCGGCCGGTCAGCGCATCGCCGAGGCGGCAGGCGCGACGCCCAAGCGTCTCGTGCTCGAACTCGGCGGCAACGCTCCGGTCGTGATCTACGACGACATCGACCTCGAGGCCGCGCTGCCGATCCTGACCAACGGCATCCTGTTCAACGCCGGCCAGGAGTGCATGTCCGCCACCCGTCTGCTGGTGAGCGAGAAGATCCACGACCGGTTCGTCGAGGCGCTCGCGGCCAGCCTGGCCGCCACCGAGATCGGAGACGCGGCCGACGCGTCGACCGTCCTCGGACCGCTGATCTCCGAAGGCCAGCGTGCCCGGGTCGCCGAGCTGGTCGACCGGCTCCCCGCCCACGCCCGCGTCGTCACCGGCGGCAAGGCCGTCGACGGTCCGGGTTACTTCTACGAGGCCACCCTGATCGACGGGTTGCAGCAGGACGACGAGCTGGTCCAGGAGGAGATCTTCGGACCGGTCGCGACGGTGCAGACCTTCACCGACGAAGCCGATGCCCTCGCCAAGGCCAATGCGGTCGAGCAGGGACTGGCCGCCTCGGTGTGGACCCGCGACATCGGCCGCGCTCTGCGGAACGTCAACGCCATCGAGTCCGGGGTGGTCTGGGTGAACAACCACATGGCCGTCGGACCGGAAGGCCCGCTGGGCGGCTTCAAGGGCTCCGGCTACGGCAAGGAAGGCGGCGCTGCGGGGCTCGAGGAGTTCACGCGAGTCAAGCAGGTCATCGTCAGCCTCTCCTGACCAGTTCCTCGTGATCGCCCGTTGATTGCCGGAGTGCGCCGCGCCATGCCGAAAGCATTGGCGTGGCGCATAATCCACAGAATCAGGAGGGTCGTCATGCTCGCAGCAGAGCGTCACCGCCGGATGGCCGAGGCACTGCGAGTGAGCCGGATCGTCAGCACCGAGGAATTCTCACGACTGCTGGGAGTGTCCCCACGATCCTCGCCGGAGTCCGCCGGCGCATCCGCGCTGTTCTGATTCCGGCGCTCACACTCTCGAAAGGAAGAGATCGTGGCAGTCCTTGCCATCGACCAGGGCACCTCCGGGACCAAGGCGGTCGTCGTCTCCGACGACGGCGACGTCCTCGCGATCGCCGAGAACACCGTGCGCCCCACCTATCTCGCGGCCGGTGGCGTCGAGCAGGATCCGATGGACCTGCTGCACTCCGTCCTGGACGCCGGCCGGAAGGCGGTCACCCAGGCGGGAGTGCCGGTGTCGGCCGTCTCCCTCGCCAACCAGGGCGAAACCGTCCTGGTGTGGGATCCGGAGACCGGACGACCGCTGAGCCCGGCAGTGGTCTGGCAGGACCGCCGGTCGGAAACGCTGTGCCGCGACAAGGCGGCGGCCCGGAGTTGGGTCGAACAGCGGACCGGATTGATTCTGGACCCGTACTTCTCGGCGCCCAAGATGCAGTGGCTGCGCCGCAATGTCTCCCGCGAGGGAGTGGTCACCACCACCGACACCTGGATCGTGCGTCACCTGACCGGCGAATTCGTCACCGACACCGCCACCGCGAGCCGCTCGCTGCTGACCGGTCTCGACACCGGAGGGTGGGATCGGGAACTGCTGGAGCTGTTCGAACTCGCCGAGGAGCGGTTGCCCGAGATCGTCGGCAACGACGCCCTGGTGGGCAAGACCGATGCCTTCGGCGGGAGCGCCGCCGTGGGCGGGCTGATCGTCGACCAGCAGGCGGCGCTGCTGGCGGAGCGGTGCCTCGATCCCGGCACCGCCAAGTGCACCTTCGGCACCGGAGTGTTCCTGCTCGCCAACACCGGCCGACGCCCGGTGCGCTCGGCGTCCCAGCTCGCCTCCTGCGTGGCGTGGAACGTGCGGGGGCAGACCTCCTACTGTGTGGACGGGCAGGCGTACACCGCGGCGTCGGCGATCCGGTGGATACAGGACCTCGGGCTGATCGCGTCGGCGCGGGACCTCGACAGCACCGCCGCCGAGGATTCCGGAGGCACCTACTTCGTCCCGGCGCTGGCAGGACTGGCCGCACCGTGGTGGCGACCGGACGCGACCGCCTCGTTCACCGGGATGACCCTGTCCACCGATCGGGCGCAGCTGGTGGCCGCGGTAGTGGAAGGCCTGGCGGCGCAGACCGCCGAGCTGGTCTCGGCCGTGGAGGTCGACCTGGGCGGCCCGCTGACCCGGCTGCGCGTCGACGGTGGACTCACTCAGTCGCGGCGGTTGATGCAGGCGACCGCGGACCTGACCCAGATCCCCATCGACGTGTATTCCTCCTCGCATGCGACCGCTCTCGGTGCGGCCGCGTGCGCGCGCCTGGCGATGAATCCCGGCCTGTCCCTTGCCGACGCGGTCACCGACTGGACTCCCGCCACCACCTACGAACCTCGCTGGTCACCCGACCGCGCAGCAGAATTCCGACACCACTGGGCGTCGGCGGCACACGCGACGCTTCCCCAGGAGAAACGATGACTGACTCACCCACCCCCACCGACTACGACTTCGTCGTCCTCGGTGCCGGCATCGTCGGCTCGGCGATCGCCCGCGAACTGGCCGGATACGACCTCACCCTCGCGCTCGTCGAGGCCCGCGACGATGTCGGCGACGGCACCAGCAAGGCGAATACCGCGATCCTGCACACCGGATTCGACGCGAAACCCGGCACCCTCGAATCACGGATGGTCAGCCGCGGCTACACGCTGCTGTCGGCATACGCCGAGCAGACCGGAATTCCCGTCGAACACACCGGGGCGATCCTCGTCGCCTGGAACGACGAGGAGTACGACGCTCTGCCGAGTCTGCGGGACAAGGCCGCCGCCAACGGGTACACCGAGTGCGAAATCGTCGACGCCGACACCGTGTACGGGATGGTGCCCGATCTGGGCGAGGGTGTCCTCGGCGGTCTGACCGTGCCGGACGAGTCCATCATCTGCACCTGGACGACCAACCTCGCGCTGGCCACCGACGCGGTCGCCCGCGGGGTGACGCTGCGGACCAACACGCGTGCGGAGTCGGTGACGGTCGAGGCAGACCGCACCACCCTGCACACCTCGGCAGGCGACATCACCGCCCGCTGGGTGATCAACGCGGCCGGGCTCGGGGCGGACTTCCTCGATCAGGCCTTCGGCTACGACCGCTTCCACATCACCCCGCGCCGCGGCGAACTGCTCGTCTACGACAAGCTGGCCCGCCCCCTGGTCGACAAGATCGTGCTGCCCGTTCCCACCTCCCGGGGCAAGGGTGTGCTCGTATCGCCGACCATCTACGGCAACGTGATGCTCGGCCCGACCGCAGAGGACCTCACCGACCGGTCGGCGACGGGCACCTCGGCGAAAGGGTTCGAATTCCTGCTCGGCAAGGGCGCCAAGCTCCTGCCCCGGCTGCTCGACGAAGAGGTCACCGCCACCTATGCCGGGCTCCGGGCCGCCGCCGACTACGGTGACTACCTCATCGAGGTCGACACCGATCAGCGGTACGTCCTGGTCGGCGGGATCCGGTCGACCGGCCTGACGTCCGGAATGGCCGTCGCCGAGTACGTCGGCGAACTTCTCACCAAGGCCGATGCTCTCGGCGAACCCCGCGCCGAGCTGCCGGACCCGCCGGCGATGCCGAACATCGGTGAGGCGTTCACCCGCCCGTACCAGGACGGTGCGCGCATCGCCGCGGACGCCGAATACGGCAAGGTCGTCTGCTTCTGCGAGCGGGTCACGGCCGGTGAGATCCGTGATGCCTACGCCTCCCTCATTCCCCCGGCCGGGCTCGAGGGTCTGCGCCGACGCACCCGCGCCATGAACGGCCGATGCCAGGGCTTCTTCTGCGGAGCAGAGGTGGGCGCCCTGGCCGAGGGCTACCGATGCGCCGGCCGCTCCGCCGCCACGACACCGAAGGAAAACCGATGAGCGTCCCTACCTCACCACGCACCGTGGTCAAGACCGACATCGCGATCGTCGGTGGCGGCCCGGCGGGTCTGTCCGCCGCGACCCGGCTCGGCAAGGTCCACGGCCGCCGCGCCCTCGTCCTCGACCGGGAGAGCCGTGCCGGCGGAATCCCCAGGCACTGCGACCATCCCGGGTACGGCATCCGCGACCTCCACACCTTCATCGGAGGTCCCGCGTACGCCGAGCGCCTGGTCCGGTCGGCGACCGACGCCGGGGCAGAGATCCGGACCAACGCGACGGTCACCGCCGTCCACCCCGACGGCGCGCTCGATGTCACCAGCCCGGCCGGGCTGCTGCGGGTGGAGGCGAAGGCACTCGTCCTCGCGACCGGTGCCCGTGAGCGGGCCCGCCCGGCCCGCCTGATCCCGGGTGATCGACCCGCCGGCGTCTACACCACCGGGCAGTTGCAGAATCTCGTGCATCTGCACCACGGTCGCGTCGGCACACGGGCCGTGATCGTCGGCGGCGAACTCGTGAGCTGGTCCGCGGCAATGACACTGCGGCACGCCGGCTGCGACACCGTGCTGATGACCACGCAATACCCCTCACCTGAGTCGTACGCCGCCTTCAACATCCCCGGCAAGGCGCTGTTCCGGTTCGCGATCGCCACCCGCACCCGTGTCGTCGGCATCATCGGGCGCAAGAACGTCGAAGCGATCGAGATCGAACACCTCGACACCGGCGTCCGGACGAAGATCGACTGCGACACCGTCATCTTCACCGGCGATTGGATCCCCGACCACGAACTGGCCCGCAGCGCAGGCATCGAACTGGATCCCGGCACCAAGGGACCGCTGGTCGATACCGCCCTGCGCACCAGCGCTCGCGGCGTCTTCGCCGCCGGCAACGTCCTGCACCCGGTCGACACCGCCGACATCGCAGCACTCGACGGCACCTTCGTCGCCGATCAGGTGGCCGGCTACCTCGACTCGCATGCGCCCGCTCCCACCGGAGAGGCTCTGCGCATTCTCGCCGAAGAGCCGTTCCGGTGGGTATCTCCCGGCCTGCTGCGCCCGGGCGACCCGGCGCCTCCGCGACAGCGCCTGCTGTTGTGGACGGACGCGCTCGTCCGGTTCCCCAAGGTCACCATTTCCCAGAACGGCCGCGTCGTGACCACCAAGACACTGCCCTGGGCGGCCTCCCCCGGCCGCGTGTTCCGGGTGCCGTGGTCGATCATGCGCGACGTCGACCCGTCCCGAGGACCGGTGACGGTCGGCCTGGCGAACGCAACCCAGACCGCGCCCACGCTCAACGGGGTCGGGCAGTTCATCCCCGCCCGCTGCTCCTGACACCCGCCCGCATCCGCGATCGCTTCCTGCCCGCCCTGCCGAACCAGTCATCCTCCCGCGGTGTCTGATTCGGCAGGGCGGCTTTCGCACGTCCCGGGAGCCCGGCAGTCCTCACCTTCACCCCGTAAGCAGGTGACTGAGCGCGCGCGAAGCGGCTTTACTCGACGTTGACATTGCGTGTGACCCGGACAACAATCAGGAACGTCACTTGTCGACAATAGACCGCACTACAACTTGTGCGGGTGCCCACGAATCGATCGGAAGCATCCATGACAGAACACCAGGGCCATCTGCACGGCTCGGAGATGCGTCGAGCCATCACCGCGGCGGCCATCGGAAACTTCATCACCTGGTTCGACTTCGCGGCGTACGGGTTCCTCGCCGTACTCCTGGGGCAGATCTTCTTCCCCTCCGAAAACCCCGCCACCAGTCTGCTGGCGACCTTCGCCGCATTCGGGGTCGCCTTCCTGATGAATCCGATCGGCGGATTCGTCTTCGGCCGTCTCGGCGACAAGGTGGGCCGCAAGAAGATCCTGGCCACCGTCATCATTTTGATGTCGATGTCGACCTTCGCGGTCGGCCTGCTGCCCGGCTACGCCTCCATCGGCATCGCCGCGCCCGTCCTACTGGTGGCTCTGCGCATCCTGCAGGGCTTCGCCGCCGGTGGCGAACCCGGCGGTGCCGCCACGTTCCTGGTCGAGTCCGCCGCGCGGGGACGACGGGCACGCACGGTGAGCTTCTGGCACTGCTCGAGCTACCTCGCCAACGCCGCCGCCTCGATCCTCGTCCTGAGCTTGAACGCGGCCCTGAGCGACGACGCCATGTTCGCCTGGGGCTGGCGGATACCGTTCCTGATCGCCGGTCCGCTCGGACTGGTGGGCCTCTACATCCGGCTCAAGCTCAGCGACACAGCGGAATTCGAGCGCTTGCAGGCTTCCGGCGAGGTGAGTGAGTCACCCATCAAGGACGCCCTCGCCACCAGCCGGCGCCAGATCGTGCAAGTCGTCGGCTGCATCGCCTTCCAGGCCGCCGCCTTCTATTTCATCTTCGTCTACATGGAGACCTACCTGCAGGCCGAGGTCGGATTCTCGTTCGGCATGGCGTCCGCGTCGACGGTCACCTGCCTGGTGTCGGCCGCGGTGTCGATCTTCGTCTTCGCCCGCTTCTCGGACCACTTCGGCCGCAAGCCGGTCATCATCCTCGGCGCGGTGTCGAGCACACTGATCGTCTTCCCCGCCTTCGTGGCGTTCTCCACCGGCAACATCGCCGCCATCATGGTCGCCCACGCCGCCATGGGCGTGTGCCTGGCCATGTTCATGTCGGCCTCCGGCGCCGCGATGGTGGAGATCTTCCCCTCGAGAGTGCGCTACGCCGGCTTCTCCATCGGCTTCAACATCTCCGTCGCACTCTTCGGTGGCACCGCACCGTACTTTGCGACCTGGCTGATCTCCGCCACCGGAAGCCCGGTGTCCCCCTCGGTGATCCTGATCGTCACCGGGGTCACCGCGATCGTCGCCGCCGCCACCCTCCACGAAACCGCCGGACGCAAGACCGACGCCGTCATCGCCGCCCGTCCGGCTCAGTACGACCCGGTCCGGGTCGGCGAATGAGAACCCCGCCACCCGAACCCTTGACAAGCACCGCGCGCCACAGTTAAATTTCTATCGTTCACTTGTCGACAATCGTCAATCTACGACGGTCGAGGAGACGAGCGGGATCCGGGCCATCGACTCGGAGAATCCACGGCCCTCAAGTAGCCGACCAACCACGACACAAGGACACGAACATGACCAAGAAGCTGGGTGGCATCCTCGCTGCCGTTTCCACTCCCTTCGCCGCCGACGGCTCCGTCGACGAAGGCGCACTGCGCAACCACGTCGACTTTCTGATCGACAACGGTCTGCACGGTCTCGTTCCCGGTGGCAGCACCGGCGAGTTCGCGGCACTGTCCCTCGACGAGCGCAAGCTCGTCAACAAAGTCGTCATCGACCAGGCCGCAGGCCGGGTGCCCGTCGCCCCGCAGACCGGCTCGACCCGCACCGCGGACGCGATCGAACTGTCCAAGCACGCCGCCGACGCCGGAGCGGACGCGGTCCTGCTGGTCCAGCCGTTCTACGAGGCGCCCACCCGCCACGAGGTGATCGAGTACTTCGCCACCGTCGGCGAGGCCGCGAACATCCCGGTCATCGCGTACAACCTGCCCGGTGTCACCGGAATGAACCTCGACCGCCCGTTCTACCGCGAGCTGCTCGAGCGCACCGACGCCGTGAAGTACATCAAGGACACCTCCGGCTCGATCGAGCAGGCCTTCGACCTCATCTTCAACCTCGGTGACGCCATCGACACGTTCGTCGGTTGGGACACCATCGTGCTGCCCGCCTTCTCCGCTGGTGCCGCCGGATCCATCTGGGGTGCACCGAACTTCGCGCCCAAGGAGACCGTGGCGATCTACGAGCTGGCCAAGGCCGGCAAGTACACCGAGGCCCTCGAGATCTTCAAGCGTCTGTGGAACGTCCTCGACTTCCTGGGCAAGGAAGGCTACGCCGTGGCCACCAAGGCCGCCGCACAGGCCGTGGGTGTCGACCTCGGTGTGCCGCGCGCACCCTACGGCGAACTGCCCGCGGAGAAGAAGGAAGAGCTCACCAAGCTGATCGCCGAGACCGGACTGAACTACGGCAAGTAGACCGGCCCCTCACCGACTGTCGGCGATGTCGGCCCACCGCGGCCGGCATCGCCGACCCGAATCGCACGCGTTTCGAAAGGAGCGACCCTTCCCATGACACGCGCGCAGAGGCCGGTGGCAAACGTCTCCGTCACCGATCCCGTCTCGTACCTGATGCCCTGCATCGCCGACGCCCGCGCCCGAGAGATCCTCGCGCGGCGGTGGCGGTGCAGGATCAGGCTCACCGCCACCCCGACACCGATGCATCTGCTGCCGAACTTCTCCGAACGCCTGGGCCGTGAGGTCTGGATCAAGCGGGACGATCTGACCGGGTTCGCGGCCGGCGGCAACAAGTCCCGGAAGCTGGAGCTGATTCTCGCCGATGCGATGAACGCCCGCGCGACCAGCCTGGTCACCGTCGGGGCGCAGCAGTCCAACCATGCCCGCACCGTGGCGGCGGCCGCGACCGCGGCGGGCATCGACGCCCACCTGATCCTGGGTGGCCGTGCCCCGCACCGCCCCAGCGGCAACCTACTCCTCGACGACTTGTTCGGCGCCGAAACCCATTTCGTCGACGACCTCGACTGGACTTCGATGAGTGCGCACGCCCGGCAGCTGTGTGCCCGGCTGCGGGATCAGGGCAACCGCAGCAAACGCCCGTACCTCGTTCCCGCCGGCGGCAGCACCAGCTCGGGAGTACTGGCCTACGCCGCTGCCTTCCTCGAGATCCACCACCAACTCGATCTCGTCGACCGCACCGAAGCCACCATCGTCCACGCCTCCTCGACCGGCGGCACCCAGGCCGGGCTCGAACTCGGTGCCGCACTGCTCGGCGCCCCGGCGAACATCGTCGGCGTCGACGTCGCGCAGATCCACTCCGACCTCGGCGGACGGGTCCGGGACCTGGTGGCCGCCACCGCGGAGCTCGGATTCGACCCGCCCGCAGTGACCCCGACCGTGTTCGACGAGTACCTCGGTCCGGGATACGCACTTGCCTCGGACCGGTCGCAGGCGGCGATGACCGAACTGGCCCGTGACGAGGGCATCGTGACCGACCCGGTGTACACGGCGAAGGCCGTCGCCGCACTGTCCGACCCCCGCCTGACCGGGCCCATCGTGTTCCTGCACACCGGTGGTGTGCCGGCGATGTTCGCCGACGACGCCGCGGCCGCATACCCGGCTGTGCAACGCTCGAAGGGAAGGCCGCTCGCCGCGGCACAGAACAATTACTGACACTGCTTCGATGAACGCCATCGAAGCGCATCGGATCGGAGGAAGTCGTGCGGTGGAGCCGAGTCGTCAACGTGGTCAAGTGTCACGTGGGTGGAGAAATCAACAACGTCGTGACCGGCGGGATCGGTGACGTTCCCGGCGCCACCGTGTTCGAGAAGATGAAGCACTTCCGGGACAATCAGGACGACCTGCGGCAATTGCTGTTGCACGAACCCCGCGGTGCGGTCACCCACTGCGTCAACTACATCGTCCCGGCCACCGATCCGCAGGCCCAGCTCGGCTACGTCATCGCCGAGTCGACCGAGTATCCGGCCATGTCGGGCAGCAACACGATGTGTGTCGCGACGGCACTGCTCGAGACCGGGATGATCCCCATGGTCGAACCCGTCACCGACATCGTCCTCGAGGCGCCCGCCGGGCTCATCCGCATCCGGTGTACCTGCGAGAACGGCAAGGTCACCGGCGTCGAGTTCGAAAACCAGCCCGCCTTCGCCTATGCGGTCGAGGTACCGCTCGAACTCGACGGATACGGCACCCTCACCGTCGACGTCGCCTGGGGCGGCATGGCGTACGTGCTCGCCGACGCCGAGGCCCTCGGCCTGAAGTTGGTTCCCGACGAGGCCCGCGACCTGTGCGAACTCGGACAGAGGCTGAAAACCGCAGCAGCGGAGCAAATTCCGGCCCAGCACCCCACCAACCCGGAGTTCGCCGGCATCACCCAGACCGAATTCGTCGGCCCGCTGTCCCGCCACGAGGGCGTCCTGACCGCGCGTAACGCGGTCGTGGTCTCACCGGGGCGGCTGGATCGCTCGCCCTGCGGCACCGGCACGTCCGCACGTCTTGCGGTCCTGAAAGCGAAAGGCCTGATCGAGGTGGGTGAGACCTTCGTCCACGAATCCGTGATCGGCAGCCGATTCACCAGCCGCATCGACCGGCTCACCAGTGTGGGCGACTACGAGGCGGTCGTACCCCGCGTCACCGGGCAGGCCTACATCACCGAACTCAGCCAGGTCGGCCTCGACCCCGCCGACCCCTTCCCCACCGGCTACACACTGTCCGACAACTGGCCGACCGGACACTGACCATGTGAGTGGGAAAGTGTGCCGGGACACGCTTTCCCACTCACATGGGATTCGGCCGTTTGACGTCCCGGCCGGCACGCGCTCTCCGGAGATGATGACCGATGCCCGCGCCCACGGGCGGTCTTCGGCCAGGAAGGGGTTCTCCTGCGCCATCCACTCCTCGATGAACGCGGGCGGATCGACCCCGCGCTCGACACATCTGCGGTAGGCGACCACCGGGTCGGTGGACACCCAGATCGTGGCGTCGAACCATCCGGCTAGGTCGCGGTGGGTTGCCCCTACTCCTTCGACGAAGACGACGTTCGCGGTATCCGGAATGTCGATGGAACCGGGCCGTCCGCGTGCCACCCACCCGGGTGGACGGAACGAGACAGGCGCCCCGCACTGCCGGAGAGGGCAGAGGATGCCGTCGGCAAGAAGATGGTGCCAACCGAAAAAGGAGTGGTGCCAGGCTATGTCATCGGTATGGACGATTACGCTGTCACCGGTCGCTGCAGCGAGTCGAGCGGCAACGGTGGACTTTCCCGACCCACTCCGGCCATCGATTCCGATGACGATCGGGCGGTTCGTGTTCATCTGTCGTGTTTCGCAGAGGCGGGCGAGCAGTTCGTCAGGAGTCGTCTCGACCCAATCGAGAACCGTGACTTCGTTGTCACTCGTCATTGCGGGGATCCTCCTCCAGGATGCCGAGGAGCGCACGCACAGATTCGGTCCCGAGCCCATCCACCTTTCGCCGCAGCGGCAAGGTATCGAGAAAGGCGCCGGCCTCGACGCTTGAGTCGATGCGGGGCACGACAACGGCGACACGGTCGCGATCGATACTCGGGCTTCTCGTGCGATGTCCGCCATGCGCACCGAGTCTCGCAGCGGCGATGTCGTTCTCGGATGCATCTGCTCTTCTTCACGACGCTGATGCGGTTCAGCACACTGTCGAGTGCTGAACCGCATCAGTGGTTCGGTCGGGCCGGGTCAGCCGGCCGCGATGGGTCGTTGCTCGTTGTGTGCCTCGTTGACCGGCTTGTGGTAGCGCGGCACCAGGCGCATCAGGGCGGGACCGCCGATCGCGATCAGCGCGAGGAGGATGGCCGGCAGCAGTGGCATCCATTCGATACCGAGGTTGTCGACGACGACGGTGATCGCGGCCGGCCCGACCAGCATGCCCACGTAGCCGATCGCGTTGACGAGACCGATGTTCCGTCCCGCATTCTCCGGATCGCGTCGCCCGGCCGCCGACAGCATGAGCGGTGCCATGCAGGCCAGGCCGAGACCGAGCAGCACGAAGCCGGTGAGTGCGAGCGGGGCCGAGCCGCCCAGCATCGCGAGGAGAGCACCGGCGGCGCCGATGACTCCGCTCGCGCCGACGATGAGGCGGGCACCGAAGTACTCGGCCAGCCTGTCGCCGAACAACCGGCCGACGAACTGCGCACCCGAGTAGAGCGTCACTGCCGTCGCCGCCAGCCCTGCCGTGGTGCCGACCGCACGGCGAACGAATTCCTGGCCCCAGTCCAGGACCGCGCCCTCGCTCAACATCGACCCGAGCAGGAGCACACCGAATCCGATCATCACGAGCAGCGTCGCCGTGGTGGCCGACCGCTTCCCCGGGTGGGCGGGGTCGGCTGCGCCCGGAATCTCGTCCTGCTCCGGGGGCAGCAACTCGTCGAGGGAGAGGAGCCACTTGCCGAAGACGAAACCGAGGACCGACAACACCACGCCGATCGAGATGTAGGCGACGGCCGGGCTGTCGGTGAAGTGCCGGGCCAGCGCGCTGCCGACGAGACCGAGAACGAAGCCACCCGCCGGGTAGGCGGCGTGGAACGCGGACATGATGGGTCGCCCGTAGTACCGCTCGACCTGCACGCCGTGGGTGTTGAACGCCGTGTCGAATGCGCCGCGGAGCAGTCCGATGAGCACGCCGATCGCCATCGCTCCGACCAGTCCGTCGAGGAACGCGAGGGGGATGTAACAGAGCGGGTAGATCACCATCGTGGGCATGGCCGTGTTTCGCGGGCCGTACCGATCGATGAACGGGCCGATGGCGAAGCACCCGACGGCTGCGCCGATGCCGATCGACAGCGCGAGGAGGCCGAACTGCGAGTCGCCGCCGTCGCCCTCCCATCCGAGGTGACTACGCAACGAAGTGGTGCTCGTCGACCACATCAACATCACGGCGCCCAACTGGAAGAAGCCGAAAAATGTTGCGATTCGCGCCTTTCGCACGCGTGTATGGTCGAGCACGGGAGCGGTGCCTGCTCCATGTGTTGCCATGATTTCGTCCTTGCCGTAGGTCTCGGACCGCCGCGGGCGCCTACGGGGGTAGGCATCCGTTCAGCGAGTAGCGAGCGCGTGAACTTTCGATCAACACCGACTGGATGGCCGGAATCTTGGTGAAAACACTACGAAGGTGACGCGCCGCACAACAGGTACAGACCGTGTACCTCCCGCGCGCAGACTGCACAGAGTGAGAAGGCAGCGCCGGCGATGTCATGGTCGCCTGCTCCGCACTCATGGTCGCCCGCTCCTCACTCATGGTCGCCCGCTCCTGCGCGCCGCGACCGACGACCCCTCGAGCAGATCCAGCCCCTTCACCGCGAGCAGCAGGCTCTGCCGGGTGGCGGCGTCGTCCAGGGATTTACCCAGGATCGCGGCAATGCGGTCGAGCCGGTTGTACAGCGTCCGGCGCTGGATGAAGAGTTTGTCCGCCGCTTCGGTCTTGCGGCCGTCGACGGCGAGGAAGGCCCGCAACGTGGGGAGCAGCGGGGTCGTGGACTGCGCATCCTTCGTGAGAAGTGGGCCGAGTTCGTCCTCGACGAAGCTGGCGAGTTCGGGACCCTGCGCCAACGTCACGAGCAGACGTTCGACACCGAGGTCGTCGAAATGCAGCATCGGTGAGGCGGGCAGGGAGCGCGACACCGCGGCCGCACTTTTTGCCTGCGTGACCGCGACCTGCAGCATCGAGGCGGGCACCGCGCGGCTCATGCCGCCCCCGTGCTCCATCTTCCCGAGCAGGCCCGCGAGGTCGGCGCGTGTTCGCCCGGATTCCGCCGCCACCGCCACGACGTAGTCGCCCATGTCGGCGTTGATCGCCCCGGTGTCGGGCTGGCGGCCCCCGCGCGGAGCGGACGACTCGTCGCGGCCGTCCTTGTTCGCGATGACGACGACGATGTGTCCCGACCCCAGCTGATATCCGAGTCTTCCTGCCTGGTCGACGAATTCGGCTCCGGAGAGGTCGCCGATCAGCAGTCGCGTGATCAGTGCCGTGCTCCGCTGGTCGTCCCGTGCTTCCCGGCTCCGGTCGGTCAGCAAGGAGATCGCGACGGACGCGGCGGCGCGCTCCGCTGCGAACGTGGCGGTGGAGCGTGCGGTCGCGGGCCGGTCGGTGAAGACGTGGATCCAGCCCCAGGGCTGGCCGCGCATCAGAACCGGCCTGCGAACGCATCCGTCGTCGTCGCTGTGGAGGCCGCGCGCGTGCTTGTCCCAGTCCTCGATGCCGGCCTCCTCGTCGAACTCGCCGACGTACGCCATCACGCGGTGCGCGATGTTCTCGAGCACCACCGTGCCGTCGGTGAGTTCGGCCAGCGTCTGCACGATCGACAGGTAGTCGGCGCCGTCGAGCAGCAGGTTCGAGAACGTGGACTCGACTTCCCGCTCGTAGGTGAGCGCCTGCAGGCGCTTGTCGGTCAGGATCTCGTGCACCTGCGCCGAGACACCGGCGAACGACACCTCGCGGGCGAGGGCGATGATCGGCAGGTCGCAGGCCTGCCCTTCGGCGACTACGGCATCCGGTACGCGGTCGAACATCCGTCCCGACTCCTCGATGACGAGAGCGGCGGCCCCGGCATGAGCGGCTGCGCGCACGAACACCTGCTGCAGGGCGCCCGTGTTGCCCATTCCGAGCCCGGCGGTCAGGAGTAATTCTCCGCCCCGGAGGAAGCGGGCGATATCCGAGATCTCGGATGAATGCACCCAGCGGACCTCACGGTCGAGGCTGCCCGATCCGGTCAGGACACGGGCTCCCGCGTCCTTGAGGAGATCGATTTCGAGGGCATCGGCGACGGTGAAGACCATGAACAATGGTACACAGAACGTGCATGAACCGACGCAAATAGTTCCCACAATGCAACTGTCGGAAACGGTGTGGCACCGCAATGCTGAATGACAACAGATCCAGCCCCTCGCTCATCCGAAGGAAGCACCCATGTCATTCGTTCTCAAGGCCGCCGT
This sequence comes from Rhodococcus koreensis, assembly GCF_017068375.1. NCBI lineage: Bacteria > Bacillati > Actinomycetota > Actinomycetes > Mycobacteriales > Nocardiaceae > Rhodococcus > Rhodococcus koreensis. Next base: position 5,401,708 of record NZ_CP070609.1, on the reverse strand, counting down.
CGGCGAACCAGCGCAGCGGGCGAGCAACCCCGCCGTGGTCGACACCGTCGCCGCCGTCATCGCCGACGTCCGCGCGAACGGCGACGACGCCGTCCGGAAGTACTCCGAGAAGTTCGACGGCTGGTCCCCCGAGTCGTTCCGGTTGAGCGAGGACCAGGTGGCGGAGATCGTGAAGTCCGTGCCGGAGACCGTCCTCGACGACCTGCGGTTCGCGCAGCGCCAGATCCGCAACTTCGCTCAGGCGCAGCGGGACTCGATCCAGGACATCGAGGTCGAGACGCTGCCGGGCGTCTTCCTCGGCCACCGCAACGTCCCGATCGACGCCGCGGCCGCGTACGTGCCCGGCGGCCGCTACCCGCTGACCGCGTCCGCGCACATGACCGTGCTCACCGCGAAGGTCGCCGGCGTCGAACGCGTCGCCGCGACGACCCCGCCGAACGCGGGCGAGGCACCGCCGATCAGCGTCGCCGCCATGCATCTGGCCGGCGCCGACGAGATCTTCGTCCTCGGCGGCGTCCAGGCGATCGCCGCCCTGGCACTGGGCACCAACACCGTCGACCCGGTCTCGATCCTGACCGGCCCCGGCAACGCCTTTGTGGCCGAGGCCAAGCGGCAACTGTTCGGTGAGGTCGGGATCGACCTGTTCGCCGGACCGACCGAGACGCTCATCGTCGCCGACGACCACGCCGACCCGTTCACCATCGCCGTCGACCTGCTGTCGCAGGCCGAGCACGGCCCCGACTCCCCGTGCGTGCTGATCACCACGTCCGAGGCGGTCGGCCGGGCCACCCTCGACCACATCGAGGCGCTGCTCCCGGGCCTGGTGACCAACGCCATCGCCGGTCCCGCGTGGCGCGATCACGGCCAGGTCCACATCGTCGACACCCTCGCCGAGGCCTACGCCCTCGCCGACGAGTTCGCGTCCGAGCACGTCCAGATCCTCACTGAGGACCCGCGCCAGGCCCTGACGGCCATGCGCAACTACGGCGCCCTGTTCCTGGGCGAAGGCACGTGTGTTCCTTACGGCGACAAGCTGATCGGCACCAACCACGTCCTCCCGACCCTCGGCGCCGCGAACTACACCGGCGGTCTGTGGGTGGGCAAGTTCCTCAAGACGCTCACCTACCAGGAGGTCCGCAATCTCGACACCAGCGCCCAGCTGGGTGAGATCTGCGGACGGGTCTCGCGACTCGAGAAGTTCGAGGGCCACGCCCGGTCCGGCGACCTCCGGGCAGCCAAGTTCGGTAACGCCCCGTTGGCATGGGGCGACATCCCGACGCGAGTGACCTCGGACCGATGACCCGTCTCGAGCACGATCTCCTCGGCGACCGGGAAGTTCCCTCCGACGCCTACTACGGCATCCACACCCTGCGGGCGACCGAGAACTTTCCGATCACCGGCATTCCCCTGTCCAGCCATCCCGACCTCGTGTCGGCGCTGGCAGCCGTCAAGCAGGCCGCGGCGCAGACCAACGCCGGACTCGGCCTGCTACCGCGGCGCGAAGCGGACGCCATCGCCCGGGCCTGTGAAGAGATTCGGGCCGGCGCCCTCCGGGACCAGTTCGTCGTGGACGTCATTCAGGGCGGTGCCGGCACCTCCAGCAACATGAACGCCAACGAAGTGGTGGCCAACCGGGCGCTGGAACTGCTCGGCCACGCCCGCGGCAGCTACGAGCATCTGCATCCGCTCGAGCACGTGAACATGAGCCAGAGCACCAACGACGTCTACCCCACCGCGATCAAGGCCGGTCTGCAAACCGCCCTGACCAGGCTGCGGGCGTCGATGCACGAGTTGGCGGCGGCATTCGCGGTGAAGTCGACCGAGTTCGCCGACGTCCTCAAGGTCGGGCGCACCCAATTGCAGGATGCGGTCCCGATGACCCTGGGGCAGGAGATCGCGACGTTCGCGCTGATGATCGACGAGGATTCGCAGCGGCTCGGGGAGGCGGCGACGCTCATCTCCGAGATCAACCTCGGCGGAACGGCGATCGGGACCGGTCTCAACGCGCACCACGAGTACGCGTGGCGGGTCCGCGAGCATCTCGCCGCGATCACCGGGATCGAGGTGACGACGGCGTCCGACCTGATCGAAGCCACCCAGGACGTCGGCGCGTTCGTCCAGCTGTCCGGGGTGCTCAAGCGCACCGCGGTGAAGCTGTCCAAGATCTGCAACGACCTTCGGCTGCTGTCGTCGGGGCCGCGCGCCGGCTTTGGTGAGATCACGTTGCCGCCCGTCCAGGCCGGCTCGTCGATCATGCCGGGCAAGGTGAATCCGGTGATCCCGGAGGTCGTGAACCAGATCGCCTTCCGGGTGATCGGGAACGACCTGACCGTCACGATGGCCGCCGAGGGCGGGCAGCTACAGCTCAACGCGTTCGAGCCGATCATCGCGCACAGCCTGTTCGAGACGATCGAACTGCTCACCCGCGGATGCGCGGTACTCCGCGAGCGGTGTGTCGTGGGGATCGGCGCGAACATCGAGCACTTGAAGAACAGCGTCGACGCGTCCATCGGCGTGGTCACGGCCCTCAACCCGCACATCGGGTACACCGCGGCCACCGCGATCGCCGCCGATGCACTGGCGACCGGTCGCACCGTGGCCGCGCTCGTGCTCGAGCGGGGTCTGCTCAGCCGGGAACAGCTCGACGACGTGCTGCGGCCGGAGAATCTCACTCGACCGCTCGTGCCCTGACGACCGCGAGCAGCTCGTCCCCTGCCGGGATGAGCTGCTCGTGTGGGGTTGACATCCACGACGTCGTCGCTAACCTTTAGTTATACGTATAACCAACTTCGTCACACCACTCTCTACGACCGAGGAGCAGGACCCATGAGAGACGCATCCGTGGGGGAGCCCACAGGCCCGAGCAAACACAGCTACGACGTCGTCATCGTCGGCAGCGGAATGGGCGGTGGAACGCTCGCCTACGCGCTCGCGGACTCGGGAGTCGATGTGCTTCTGATCGAGCGCGGCGACTTCCTGCCGCAGGAAAAGCAGAACTGGAGCCCGCAGGAGGTCTTCGAAGGACACCGGTACGCGAACGCCGAGCAGTGGTACGACACCGAGGGCAGACCGTTCAGCCCCGGCACATACTACTACGTCGGCGGGAACACCAAACTCTACGGCTCCTCGCTGGTGCGGTTCCGCCGGGAAGACTTCCAGTCGACGCAGCACGAGGCCGGCGAATCACCCGAGTGGCCCTTCTCGTACGACGACTTCGCGCCGTATTACGCACGCGCAGAACAGGTGTACCGGGTCCACGGTGACCACACCGACGACCCGACCCTGCCCCGCGACGAACCGTTCCCCTACCCGGCGATCGGACACGAACCGCCGGTGCAGGAGGCGGCCGACGCCCTGCGCCGCCTCGGATACACCCCGTCGAACATTCCGCTGGGCATCGACCTGCGCGAGGGCGGCGGCTGCATTCGATGTCGGACCTGCGACGGGTTCCCCTGTCGCGTGCTTGCCAAGTCCGATGCGGACGTGCGCTGCGTGCGTCCCGCCGTGGCCTCCGGCACGGTGGAACTGCTGACCAACGCCTACGCCGAACAGGTCCTGACCGACGACACCGGCATGCAGGCCACCGGAGTTCGGCTGCGGCACCGCGGGACCGAACTCGTCGTCGAGGCAGCCACCGTGGTGGTCTCCTGCGGCGCCGTCAACTCCGCGGCGCTGCTGCTGCGGTCGGCGAACCCCGCGCACCCGGGCGGTCTCGCCAACTCCTCCGGCATGGTCGGACGAAACTACATGGTGCACAACAACTCCATCATGGTCGGCATCAACCCGCTGAAGAAGAACACCGCCGAGTTCCAGAAGACGCTGTACCTCAACGACTTCTACACCCGCGGCACCGCCGAGCACCCCTATCCGCTCGGGCACGTGCAGCTGATCGGGAAACTGCAGGGCGAGATGATCAAGGGCCAACGTCCGCTGATCCCCAAGTGGGCGCTGAGCCAGGCGACGGCCCGCAGCATCGACTGGTGGCTGTTCACCGAGGACCTGCCCGATCCGGACAACCGCGTCACCCTCACCGCCGACGGCAACATCCAGATCGCGTGGACCCCCAACAACACGCGCGCCCACGAGGTGCTGGTCCGCGAGATGCGCAAGATCCTCCGCAAGATCGGGTACCCGTTCGTCTTCAGCGAGGGCACCGGCATCGAGGTCAACTCCCACCAGGCCGGCACCGTCCGCGCCGGAACCGACCCCGCGACCTCCGTACTCGACGCCGACTGCCGCGCCCACGACGTGCACAACCTCTACGTCGTCGACTCGTCCTTCTTCCCGTCCCTGCCCGTGATGAACCCCGCCCTGTCCATCGCGGCCAACGCCTTCCGCGTCGCCGAGGCGATCACCGCACAGCACCGCACGACCGCAGGCCGGACTTCCCCGGCCGAGCCCACGTCCGTCTGACACCGTCACCGACAGCTAGGAACCACCGATATGACAACACAGCAACTCACCGGCGGACAGATGGTCGTCGACTTCCTCATCCGCGAGGGAGTCGAGAAGGTCTTCGCGATCCCCGGCCACGGCAACACCGCACTCCTCGACGCGTTCGTCGACCGCGCCGACGAGATCGAACTCGTGCCGGCCATGCACGAACAGGGCGCCGCCCACATGGCCGACGGCTACTACCGGGCCTCCGGCAAGATCGCCGCGATCTGTACCTCCATCGGTCCGGGCGCGACCAACACCCTCACCGGGTTGGCGACCGCGTTCGCCGACTCGATGCCGATGCTCCTGATCACCGGCGCCGTGCACACCTACATGGAAAACCGGGGTGTACTGCAGGAGATCGACCGCCCGCACGGCAACAACTTTCCCCGCATGGTCGAACCGGTGGTCAAGCGCTGGTGGCAGCCCAGCCGCCTCGAACAGCTTACGGTGGCGCTCGCGCAGGCGTTCAACACCATGCACGAGGGCCGGCGCGGGCCCGTGCTCGTCGACATCCCGCAGGACCTGCAGGCCGAATACGGCGACTACACCCCCGACACCGGCACCCGCAGGCCCGCCACCCGCGCAACCGGCGACCCGGCCGTGATCGCCGAGGCCGCCCGCCTGCTCGCCGGCGCGAAACGTCCCGTCATCGTCGCCGGCGGCGGCGTCATCCACGCCGAGGCCGCCGCGGAGTTGATGGCCGTCGCCGAGCACCTCGGGGCACCGGTCACGCACTCGTTCCAGGGCAAGGGCGCCTTCCCCGCCGACCACGACCTCTACGCCTGGCCGTGCGGCGACATGGGTTCGATCCCGGGCAACGGCGTCACCCGCACCGCTGACGTGATCCTCGCCGTCGGCTGCCGGTTCAGCGACCGCATCACCTCCTCGTACCGCCCCGGCGTCACGTTCGACATCCCGAACACCAAACTGGTGCAGATCGACATCGACGGATTCGAGATCGGCCGCAACTACCCGGTCGAGGTGGGTGTCGTCGGCGACGCGAAAACCTCCCTGCAGTCCCTGCAGAACGCCCTCACCGACCTCGGGCCCGGCCGCGACTACCGCAGCACCGACTACTTCGCGGAACTGCAGGACCTCAAGGCCCAGTGGGACGAGCACCTGCGGCCGATGCGGACCACCGACTACCTGCCGATGACCAACTCGCGGGCGATGGTCGAGATCCGCAAGGCCCTTCCGCGCGAGGGCATCCTCGTCACCGACTCGTCCAACCCCGCGAACCAGGCGTTCAACGAGTTCCCGATCTACGGCCCGAAGACCAACATCGTGGCCGGCGGCTTCTCCGGCATCGGATTCGGTGTGCCCGCCGCGATCGGCGCGCAGATCGGCGCCCCGGACACCCCGGTCCTGGCGATGGTCGGCGACGGCAGCTTCCTCCAGACCGGCACCGAGATCGCGACCGCCGCGATGCTCGGAGTGCCGCTGGTGATCGTCGTGCTCAACAATGGCGGCTGGGAAGCGATCAAGGACCTCCAGATCAGCCTGTTCGGTGAAGAACGCGAAATCATCTCCGGGTGGAAGAACCTCGACGGGACACCGTATTTCGCCGACATCACCCGGTTCGCCCAGTCACTCGGCTGCAGCGCCGAGCGCGTCGAGGACCCGGAGAAGCTGGCCGACGCCATCGAGCGCGCGTTCGCGACGCCGGGCCCGGTGATCATCGAGGCGATGAGCGCGCACGAACTGCCGTGGACCGAGATGCACCCGACCGGCTGGTGGGACATCACCGTCCCCGCCTACCACGGCGAGGTCCGCGACGACTACGTCGCTCAGCGCGGATTCTGATCGGGGACCGGCATGGGAGAAATCAAACTCGGCCTGAACCTGGAGTTCGCCCGCTTCGAGAACGGGTCGTTCGACTGGGCCATGGACCAGGCCGCGGAGATCGGCTACAAGTACGTGGAGCCGATGGTCTACTGGGGCCGCGAGTTGCTGAGCACCGCCGGGTACTTCCACACCCGGTCGATGCTCGACGACCCACTGATCATGCGGGACGCCGCCGAATCCCGCGGGCTGAGCATCTCGTCGCTGTCCAGCCACGCCCCGCTGGCCAAGCCGGACGTGTCGGTCGACTACCTCAAGCAGTCGATCCGCTACGCCGCCGAGGTCGGGTCGCCGATGATCATGGTCGACGACGGGCCGCTGCCGACGTGGACCACCGAGGCGGAGAACTACACGCTGATGCGGTACACGCTGCAGGAGGCGGCGAAGGTGGCCGAACGGCGCGGCATCAAGATCGCGATCGAGACGCACGGCGAGTACACCGCCACCCCGGAGCGGCTCGAGAAGATCATGAACCTGATCGACAGCCCCGCGCTGACGATCAACCTCGACACCGGCAACAGCTACCTCAGCGAGAACGACCCGCACGAGTGGCTCGAACAGATCATCGGGGACGTCACCCACCTGCACGCCAAGGACATCGGCGTCGACGACGCGAAACGGCTGCGCGGCAAAATCCGCGGCATGCTCGGCTGCGCCTGCGGCGACGGCGTCATCGACTGGGAACGGATCGTGAAAACCCTCCACGAGGCGGACCACGACATCGTCCTGTCCGTCGAATGCGGTGGCCTCGACGCCGCGAAGAAGAGCTACACCTATCTCACCGATCTGATCACCCGCATCCAGACCGGCTGACAACGGCGTCACCGGCCCCGCAGGTGATCCCACGACACGCTGGATCCTGAACCGACATTCGAGTCTCCGGCGCGTCGTGTCCACAGCGTGCCGCCCGACACCCCGTGTGCCGGGCGGCACGTTTCACCCCTACCAGCAGTGCGGATGGCGATAGCCGCGATCCGGGAAGAGCTTGTCATGAATACTCCTGCCCGCACCGAGGCACGTCATCGGGTGGTGATCGTCGGCTCCGGATTCGGCGGCCTGTTCGCCGCGAAGGCGTTGCGCCGGGCCGACGTCGACGTCCTCGTCGTCGACCGCACCAGCCACCACCTGTTCCAGCCGCTGCTGTACCAGGTGGCGACCGGGATCCTGTCCGAGGGCGAGATCGCGCCGGCGACGCGGATGGTGTTGAAGAAGCAGTCGAACGCCTCGGTGATGCTGGGGGACGTCACCGACATCGACCTGGCGGGGCGCAGCATCACCTTGACCCATCAGGGCAGGACGACCACCACCGAGTACGACAGTCTGATCGTCTCGGCCGGGGCCCGGCAGTCGTACTTCGGCAACGACCACTTCGCCGAGCACGCCCCCGGCATGAAGACCATCGACGACGCACTCGAACTCCGCGGCCGGATCCTGGGCGCGTTCGAACGTGCCGAACTGTCCACCGCCGCGGAGGAACGCGCCCGCCTCCTGACGTTCGTGGTGGTCGGCGCCGGGCCCACCGGAGTGGAAATGGCCGGGCAGATAGCCGAACTGGCCCACCGGACCCTTGTCGGCGCATACCGGAACATCGACACCCGCGACGCCCGGATCGTCCTGCTCGACGCCGCGTCCACGGTGTTGCCGCCGTTCGGCGACCGACTCGGATCGACCGCCGCCGAGGGTCTCGAGAAGATCGGCGTCGAGGTGCGGCTCGGGGCGGCCGTCACCGACGTCGACGCGGACGGGGTGACGATCAAGGACGGGCGAGGCGAGACCGTCCGCATCGAATCCGCGTGCAAGGTGTGGTCGGCGGGCGTGGAAGCCAGCCCGCTGGCCCGGCAGCTTGCCGAGCAGTCGGGGGCCGAACTCGACCGCGCCGGGCGGATCGCCGTCCGCGAGGACCTGACGGTGCCGGGGCACCGGGAGGTGTTCGTGATCGGCGACATGATGGCCCGCGACCGCCTCCCCGGGGTGGCGCAGGTCGCGATCCAGGGTGGCCGGTACGCGGCGCAGCAGATCGCAGCAGATGCCCGCCCGCGCGCGTCCGCACCCGACCGGCTTCCGTTCCGGTACAGGGACAAGGGGTCGATGGCGACGATCTCGAGATTCAACGCCGTCGTGAAGGTCGGGGGCGTCGAACTCGCGGGACTCCTCGCCTGGATCCTGTGGCTGGCCGTCCACGTCGTCTACGTCGTCGGGTTCCGAAGCCGCCTGTCCACGCTCATGTCGTGGACGTGGACCTTCCTCGGCTCGTGGCGGGGACAGCTGACGGTCACCGATCAACAAGTGTTGGCACGCAACGTCCTGGGCAAACTCGTTCTCCTCGACCGGTGCGAGGGATGTTCACCCATCAGGGCCGTACAGACAATTAGCAGTGAGCATGCTAACTTGCTAACATCCCGTAAGAGAAGGAGCTCCTCATGACCACTCCAACGTCCGGCACAAAAGCGACCGACACGAAGGTCTCCGGTGGAAATCTCTCCCGCGCAACAGATTCCGGGAAGGGCAAGGATCAGAACGCGTTCGCAAGCATCGGGTCGAAGGTCGTCGACACGACCAAGAAGGCAGGGAACCGGTCGCTCGACGTCTACGAAAAGGCTCTCGACAGTAGCCTCGAATACCACTCGGCAATCGCGGCGGTCACCAACGTCGAGTGGGTTTCGACGATTGCGGATGCGCACGCGAAGCTGGCCCGCGAGATCAGCGCGGCGACAACCGCAGCGGCTCGAGAATTGCTGAAGTAGCTGCCAGGGCCCGCGGTAGCACGGTAGTACGGTCACCGTGGGTCCTGACCGCCGCCTCCCGAGCGAGAGCCCTCCGCGGGAAATTCATTCCGTCTCCCGCCCAAAGGCGACACAGACGTCTGCGCTTATCCGCGCTTACGCTCGGCCCTCGTCACCTTGCGGAACGTCTCGTACATCTCCACGAAGGCCGTGCGCCGGGCATTGGTGAGGTCGCCGTCCTGCCCTATCGCCCGAACTACGCTCGAAGACTCCTCCGGACGCGCTCGGACCTGCCCGAGCAAAACATCAGCCGAGGTCTGCAGGTGCTCCGCGATGGCGTCGAGAACTCGCTCACTCGGCTCCCGGAGTTTGCGTTCGATCTGCGAAAGGTAGGGGTTCGAGATCCCCACCATCGCGGCGAACTGCCGCATCGGAAGCTCGGCAAGTTCCCGCTGCTGCCTGATCAACTCACCTAACGTCGGTGACGGCTTCTTGTCTTCGGCCACCCTGCCAGGATAGACAGCGGGGAACGCTACCCTCCGACCCGCACGTCCAAGATGCTTCGGCCCGCGACTTCGCCACGTCGGCGGAGGGAAATGGAGAATGTCAACCCAGCGTGGCGGCCGATTGTTGCCGCCGATGCAGCGCCTTTCCCGTCTTCTTCAGGATGGTGAGGAGCTCACCCGCCAGAGCGACATGGCCGGCGCTGGCAGGCAGGGCCACGAAGATCTCCCGCGCAAGCGCCGGCTTCAACCGGCGGGCGCGAGTTCCGCGGCCGGGAACCAGGGCGAGCTCGGGAACGAATGCGACGGCGACACCGGAGGCGGCGAGAGCCTGTGCGACATCGTAGGACTCGGTCTGGAACGGCACCCAAGGCACGAACCCGGAGTCTGCGGCTGCCGAGTTCAATTGTGTACGTGCGGGTCTGCCGGTGATGCTGCACGCCCAGGCGTCCTTCTCGAAGGCCTTCAACTCCACAGCCTGAGAGGCCGGATCTTGCGCCTGAGGGTGATCGTCGGGGAGGACGACCCGAAGCGGATCGGTGAGAAGGTGCTCGAATCGAACTCCTTCGACTGCACTCGGGGTGCCGCTGTACGAGGCGGTGATCGCCATATCCAGCTCACCGCTGGTGATCAGTTCGATGCCTCCGTCGGTGGGCACGTCGACGACCGACAACTGTGCTTCGGGGTGTCGGTATCGCAGCGCGGTCAGTCCGTCCGGAAGCAACGCAACCGCCGCCGAGGGAAACGCGCCGAGACGGAGTCTGTTGGCGTGAGCGCCGAGGTAGTCCGCGACGGTTTCCTCCGCTCGGGACAGTTCGGCAGAGACGCGTTCGCTGTGCTCGGCCAGCAGGCTTCCGAGAGGGGTCAGCTTGGCACCTCGCGCGCCCCGTTCGACCAGCAGTGCGCCGAGGTCGCGTTCAAGCTTGGCGAGCTGCTGTGACACTGCGGGGGAAGTGATTCCGAGTGTTTCTGCTGCGCGTGCGAGGCTGCCCCCCTGCTTGACGGCCAGCAGGAGGGCCAACTGCGACGAGGTGAGGTTCATTAAGCAAACCTTAGCGCTGCAGCAGCTAGATCGCCATTCTGCTTATTCAATTTCGGCGAGACGATGGACGGTATCGAAACCCGCAGAAGGAGTATGCCCTGATGGCCAGTTCACCTCGCGCAACTCGCGCCGCCGACTCCCGCGCCTGGAAGTCAGGTGTCCTCCAGTGACGACCTCCGTTCGATTCGACGTCCGTAGCAACGTCGCCTGGATCACCCTCGATGGCGTGGACACCCGCAACTCCCTCGATCGGAACAGCGCGCAAGCCCTGGTCGACGCTTGCGATGCCGTCGACGTTGACCCATCGGTGGGTGCTGTGGTGATCACCGGAGCCGGAAGCGCCTTCTGCTCGGGAGCCGACCGAGCCGCACTCGGGAATCTTGCAAGTGCACAGCCGCACGAGGCGTACGAGGCGCTCGACTCCCTCTACCGTGCGTTCCGCCGATTCGGTGAGGTGACTGTTCCGTCGATTGCCGCGATCAATGGTGCCGCGGTGGGAGCCGGACTCAATTTGGCGCTGTCGGCGGATGTGCGTCTTGCGGCCGAGGACGCGCTGCTGGTGCCGGGCTTCGCGGAGAACGGAATTCATCCTGGCGGTGGGCATTTCCACCTTCTCGAGCGGGCAGCCGGTCGCCAGGCCGCCGCCGCGCTAGGCGTGTTCGGGCACCGCTTGACCGGGGCGAGTGCCGCTGACACCGGACTGGTGTGGGACGCGGTTCCGGTGGCCGATCTCGAAGAGGCGGCCCAGCGCCTCGCCGAACCGGTCGCCCGCGATCCTGAACTCGCTCGGGCCTTGGCGAACAGCCTGCGGTTGACGACCACACCACCGTGCGCATGGCAGGCGGCAATCGAGGTCGAACGCGCCCGGCAGATGTGGTCGCTGTCGCGCCCCCGCTGACGGGCCCAAAGACACAGGAAGGACCGTGATGATCGACAATCTCCCACACCTTTTCCTCGATCGCGCATCCATCCGCCCCGACCTGATGGTCGGTGTGCTCGACGATCAGATCTCGTTGCGAGTCGCTCTCGAACTTGCCGCCGGTGGGGCAGCCGACTTGTGTGCCCGGAACCTGTCCCCAGACGACCGCGTCGCAATCGTGGCGGAAAACTCGACGGATTACGTTCTGGCCTGGCTGAGTTGCTTGTTGGCAGGCGTGCCTGTCGCGCTGGTGGATCCGACCTACCCTCGGGAGCCCTTGGCGTGCATGCTCGACGTCCTCGACCCCACGGTGGTGATCACTGACCGCCCCGCGGCCCCATCGTTCGCTGGAACTCGCAACGCGATCACCATCAGCGCCTTCCGTAATGCCCCTCGGCTCGATCCCAGCCACGCCCCCGGCACCAACTCCGGTCGGTACTCGACGGCATCGCTCATGCACCCGGCCCGGCCCACGCCGCGTATCCCGAAGTTCTGCGCCCTATCGCACGAGTACTTTCTCCGACTGGGACGGGCGGTCGCGGAGGCGATGACACTCACCGACCGCGATCGATCACTCACTCCGCTGCCCCTCTCACGAATCAACTCCCTCGGGTACGGGCTCGTCGGCGCACTGACCGCGGGCGCGGACGCCTTGCTCGCCCGCACCTTTGCGGCCGGCACATTCTGGTCCGAGGCCATCGACCACGGGATCACCGCGCTGACACTGGACGCACCACTGGCGCACAATCTCGCGCGCACCGCCACCGAGAAGGACTCGGCCGGCCACCGCGTGCGAACCATGTTCCCGGCCGATCGTGCGTTGATGCAGCAGTTCGGGGTGGTCCGGGCGGTTTCCGGATACGGTTCGCCCGAGGCCGCCGGAGCGAGTCACCTGCGCACGTGGTCCATCGACGACTACATCCCCACCGACGCCCATCGCCACGGCGGGCCTGGGCGAGAGGACATCGAATGGAAGTTGACGGACTCGGGTGAGATCCTGATCCGCGAATCCGCCCGTGGCACGTTGTTCACCGGATACTTCACCTTTCCCGGCGTGACCTCGACACTCGACCAGAACGGCTGGTTCCACACCGGGGATCACGGGCGGCTCGACGTCGACGGCGGTCTGGTCGCCGTCGACCCTTCACCTGCATGAAAAGCTTCTGCGTTCCGCCTCAACCGCCCCCAGTCTGCTATTTCAAGTAACAGCCAACATCTGAAGGAACCGAGATGTCCACGTCTCTGCACAGTCTCACCGACCACGAGCTCGACGCCGAGCTCACCCGGAGCCGCGCCGAGTACGACACATTGAAGGCGCGCGGGCTGGCCCTCGACATCACCCGGGGCAAGCCCGCGCCGGAACAGCTCGACCTATCAGCCGCGATGCTTTCCCTCCCCGGCGACAACGACTACGTGATCGATGGAATCGACTGCCGCAACTACGGTGAACTGCCCGGACTCCCGTCGCTGCGAGCACTGTTCGGTGAGGTCCTCAATATCGCCCCGGAAAGTTTGATTGCCGGTGGCACGTCGAGTCTGGAGACGATGTACGACGTACTCTCGTTTGCGTGGATCCACGGGACATGTGACGCCGGCGCTCCGTGGTCTTCCGCTCCGGTGAAGTTTCTGTGCCCCGTACCCGGTTACGATCGGCATTTAGCCATCACCGAGTCGTTCGGTATCGAGCTGATTGCGGTCCCCCTGGTCTCCGACGGTCCTGATGTCGACGCGATCCGGGAGTTGGTTGCCGGGGACCCGCAGATCAAGGGTATATGGTGTGTCCCAATGTTTTCCAATCCCAGTGGGGTGACCTATTCCGAACAGGTCACTCGCGACCTGCTGAGCATGCAGACCGCCGCACCGGACTTCCGCATCTTCTGGGACAACGCCTATGCGGTGCACGCCCTGGTCGGCGACGCCCCGGAGGTTCTCGATGTACTGGCCATCGCCGCACAGATGGGCAATCCGGAGCGGCCGTTCGTCTTCGCGTCGACGTCGAAGATGACAATCGCCGGTGGCGGTGTGAGTTTCTTCGCCGGTTCCGGCGAGAACGTTGCGTGGTATCTGGGCCACCTCTCGCAGAAGCGGGTCGGACAGGACAAGGTCAACCAACTTCGGCACGTCCGGTTCTTCGTCGACGTGAACGGTGTTCGTACGCACATGCGCAAGCACCAACAGATTCTCGCCCCGAAGTTCGAACTCGTCACCACCATCCTTCGCCGCGAGGTCGGCGATTCCGGCATCGCATCGTGGACGGATCCGCGCGGAGGCTACTTCGTCAACCTCGAGGTGCTGCCCGGCACGGCCAAGCGGGTGGTGGCGCTGGCGAAGGATGCCGGTATCGCTCTGACACCGGCCGGTTCGGCATTCCCGTCCGGCAATGATCCTCGGGACAGCCACATCCGGTTGGCACCGAGTTTGCCGTCCGAGGCCGAGTTGCAGTTGGCGATCAATGGCCTGTGCACCTGCATCCGGTTGTCGGCCGCCGAGCTCGTCCACCGCGATCGCGCCGCCGATGTCCATCGCTCGTCGGTGTCGGTGTAGCCGAGACCGACTCGTTCGCAGAGGATCCCGAATGCACCGAATCTCGTGGAGGATGCGGCGGGCCACCCTCGCCATGGGGCTGCTGGTGGTCTTGATCGTCACCGGTGACCTCATGCATCAGGGCATGCAGCTCCTACACAGCTGGTGACCATTCCGGTCCGCGACCATACGCGCCGGCCTCTTCGAGAGGCCGGTGTCGACTGCGCACGGATTCTCCCAGCCGCTCCGGCACCCACATGGCGGGTTGCGGAGCAATGCACTTCGAAGCATTAAGCAGAGTTAATGCTCTGCAATCGAGAACGTCGTTCCGTTGACGGGTTGTTGACCGGATCATTGTGCATACGAAGCCAGGACGAATCAGTGCCGGGCGGACCCACCATCAAGTGCCACAGGAGATGTCAGGTGAATCTCGAAGGACTCGAACACGACCGTCAGCTCGAGGTCAGTGCTGAACTCGGTGCCCTGGCGTCCGCACCGAGCGGTTACCAGGATTACGTCGATGCGCTCTTCCGTCACGAGCCCCGCGACGATCTCGCCGAATGGACCGACACTGCACTCGCCGGCCGCGCTTATGAGTATCTCCGCTTTGCTCGGCTCCGGGCCGAGGGGGTCGCACTGGTGCAGTGCGAAGTCGAGGCGGGAACAAGCCACGCGCACATCCTGATGGTCAACACCGACCTTCCCTTCCTCGTCGACTCGGTGGCAATGACCGTTCGACGGCACGGCACGGTCTCCGCGCTCCGTCACGTCACGCTGGCAGTACGACGCGATACCGAGGGAGTGCTCATCCCCGACGGCATTACCCGCCCACGCCAGGACGATCAGTACGACAACGACCCGCTGGTCGAATCCTGGATGGAGATCACTTTGCTGCCTGCCGCGGGAACCGAACCCCACTCCGCGGAGTTCACTGCGATGATCGAGAACGCGATTCGCAGCACCCTCGCCGACGTCGCGGTCGCGGTGACCGATCAGACCGACATGGAAGGTGTCGCCCGCCAGGCAGCACTGTCCTTGAAGTCCGATGCGACCGAGAACCAACTCGACAGCGCCTACGAGGCAAGCGAGCTGCTGCACTGGATGTGCGCCGAGAACTTCACGTTCCTCGGCTACTGCTCCTACCGCCTGGTGAAGGCGACGGAGTCGGGAACGGCTACCCTCGAACCACTTCCGGAGACCGGACTGGGAATCCTTCGGCCCCATCACCACGAGCACCGCCACCACACCCTCGATCCGCTGACCACGACTCGCGCGTTCGGCCCGGATGTGTTGATGGTGTCGGCGGCCGGCACCCGCAGCACGGTGCGGCGCGACGCCCCGTTGGACTACGTGGGAATCAAGATCGTCGATTCCGACGGGATCACGGTCGGCGAGCACCGCTTCCTCGGTCTGTTCGAAAACACCCTCGACACGTCGGATATGCGGACGATCCCGGTCGTCAACCGAACTGCCGGACGTACTCTGTCGATGCTCGAGCGCGATCCGCGCTCCCGAGAAGGCCTCGAGCTGCTCGACATTCTCCAGGACTACCCGCGGCGGGAGATTCTGCAGAGCACCGCCGAAGAGCTTGCTCCGACGGTTCTCGCGGTGCTGCATCTGCAACGGCATCCTCGCGTGCGAGCGTTCATCCGCCAGGACACCTACGGCCGGGCCATCTCGATTCTGCTGTATGTCCCCCAGGACCGGTTCTCACCTGCCGTTCGACGGGCAGTGGTGGCGGCGGTCTCGCAGTTCCTGGGCGGCGCCGCGGTCGATCACAACACCCGAATCGGGGAAACCGCGCTGGTGCGTGTTCACGTCACCGCCTGGCCGAACACCGGGGACGAGCGCATCGATGTCGCGGAGTTGTCGCGCGTGGTGGTGGAAGCCGCCCGGTCGTGGACCGAGAAGCTCGACGATCTCCTCTCCGAGGCGTCGACATCGGTTCACGACGACTTCATCCCCGTGGCAGTGCCCCTGAGTTATCAGGAGCGGTTCTCTCCCGCCGAAGCAGTCGCCCACTTGTCGGCGCTCTCCGAACTGACGCAGGATCCGCACCGGCGGCTGCAGCTGACGATCACCCCACCCGAGAACGCAACCTCGGACCTGATCTCGGCCATCGCGGTCACCACCGAGCCGATGGTCCTCGCTTCGGCACTGCCGATCTTCGGGCATCTGGGATACGAACTCGCAGCGGAACATCCACACACGCTGACCAGTACCGACGGGCGACTCGCCTACGTATACGAGTTCATCCTCCGCTCGCGCTATCGCCAGCACCGCCTGGACGCGCCCACAGCGGCGCGGACCGCCGAGGCGTTCGAGGCGAGCTACAGCGGGCACACCGATCCGGATGCACTGCAGGCGCTGGTCACCACCGCTGACATGGAGTGGCGGCAGGTCCTGGTTCTGCGCGCCTATGCCGGGTATCTGCGGCAGAGCGGTTGGACCTTTTCCTCGGAGTTCGTCAATTCCGTGATCGCCGGTCACCCGAAGATCGCCGCTGCCCTGTGGACGCTGTTTCGCGCGCGGTTCGATCCGGCGCTTGCTGACGGCGAACGCGACCACATCGAACTGGTCGCGGAGATCGAAGGCGCAATCGACGAGGTTCAGGGAATCGAACCCGACCTGATCCTTCGAACCTTGCTCGACACCGTGCTCGCCACCGTGCGAACGAACGCGTTCCGGCGACTGTTCGCACACACCGACGGACCGGTCGACACGATCTTGAGTTTCAAGCTCGATCCCCGCACGATTCGTGGCCTTCCCACTCCAGTACCACAACTGGAGACGTGGGTGTTCGCCCGCAATGTCATGGGCACCCATCTGCGATTCGGGCACATTGCGCGCGGCGGCATCCGGTGGACCGACCGGGTCGAGGATTTCCGCACCGAGGTTCTCGGTCTGGTGCGTGCGCAGATGGTGAAGAACGCGGTCATCGTCCCCACCGGAGCCAAGGGCGCGTTCCTTCCGCGGCTGCTGCACACCGGGGCCGACCGAGCCCGGCAGCTCGAGATCGCACGCACCGCGTACAGCACGTTCGTCGAGGGACTGCTCGATCTGATCGACAACTTCACCAAGGACGAGTCCGGCACCTACCGCCTCGACCCGGCACCGCAGACGGTGCGGCACGACGGTGACGACACCTACCTGGTCCTCGCCGCCGACAAGGGCACCGCACAGTTCTCCGACGTCGCCAACGCAATCGCCACCGGCCGCGGGTACTGGCTCGGGGACGCCTTCGCCTCGGGTGGATCCAACGGATACGACCACAAGCAGATGGGTATCACCGCGCGCGGCGCCTGGGAATCTGTGCGCCAGCACCTGTTCGAGGTCGGCATCGACTCCGACACCGATCCGGTTACCGCGGTCGGGATCGGGGACATGAGCGGGGATGTCTTCGGGAACGGACTGCTGCGGTCTCGTTCGGTGCGGTTGGTCGCCGCCTTCGACCACCGGCACATCTTCCTCGATCCCCAGCCCGAGGCTGGCGCGGCGTTCGAGGAACGGCAACGACTCTACGACCAACCCGGCTCCTCCTGGGCCGACTACCGTCCCGACCTCATCAGCTCCGGCGGCGGCGTCTTCGCTCGCTCGGCGAAGCGTGTCACGCTCGCCCCGCAGGCCCGAGTCGCACTGGGACTGGACGAGGAACGGGCACAGTACACACCGAATGAGCTGGTGCAGGCGATCCTGGCGGCACCGGTCGATCTGCTGTTCAACGGCGGGATCGGTACCTACGTGCGCGCGAGTTCGGAAACCGACTCCGAGGTCGGCGACAGCGCAAACGACGCCGTCCGCATCACCGGGTGTGAGGTACGTGCCCGGGTGATCGGTGAAGGCGGAAACCTCGGGCTCACCCCGCTCGGGCGGCGGGAGGCGGCGCTGCACGGGGTTCGGTTGAACACCGATGCGATCGACAACGTCGCCGGTGTGGATACCTCCGATCACGAGGTCAACATCAAGATCGCGCTCGACGATGCCGTCGCCGCCGGCGTCCTGGGCCAGGACAAACGCAACGTTCTACTGCAGTCGCTGACCGACGACATCGCCGACCGCGTTCTCGACCACAATCGCGCACAGAACACCATGCTGTCGGTGGCCCGTGCCGAGGCCGCGGAGATGGCGCCGGTGCATCGCCGGATGCTGACGGGACTCGAACGGAAGGGTTTGCTGTCCCGGGAGGTGGAGTCTCTTCCGAGTGACGCCGAGCTCGAACAGCGCATCACCCAGGGCGGGGTGTTGACCTCTCCCGAACTCGGCACCCTGCTGGCCTACGTGAAGTTGGAGATGAAATCTGCGGTCCTGGCGTCCGGGATCACCTCGGAGTCGTGGGCCGAGCATTTCCGCACCGAGTACTTCCCCGCCGATGTTGTCGCCGTGTGCGGTGATCGTCTCGGGGCGCACCCGTTGGCAAAGGAGATCACCGCTACCGCGATCACCAATCGCCTTGTCGACGACAACGGCATCACCTTCGTCTTCCGGATGCAGGAGGAAACCGGGGCGTCGGTAAGTGCGATCATCCGGGCGTGGGAGGTCGTCCGCCGCGCTATCGGTCAGCGTGACTATCTGTCCAGCATTGCCGAGCTGGACCCGTCGGTCACGGCGGACACCCGCGTCCGGATGCAGCTGAGTCATCGACGACTTGTCGAGCGCTCGGTGCGCTGGCTCCTGGCGAGCCGGCGGCAGACCATCGATGTGACCGGTGAAACTGCCCGCCTCACTCCCCTCGTCGAGTCGCTGCGCTGCTCCCTGGCGGATTTCCTCGTCGGCGCCGACCGGGCCGCAGTCGATGCCAAGCATCAGCGGTACCTCGACGACCGGAACGTCCCCGGACCCCTCGCCCGCAGATCGGCGAGCCTGTTCCAGGAGTTCTCGCTGTTCCCGATCAGCGAAACCGCACTGCGCACCGGCACGGATCCGGAAGGAGCGGCGCGCACCTATTTCCAGGTCGCCGAGAGGTTCCGCCTCGATCGGCTTCTGCGCCGGGTGGCGGCCCTTCGTCGAGTCGACAACTGGGACGCGATGTCCCGGGCCGCGCTGCGCGATGATCTCTACTTCGCGGTCAGCGACGCGACGCGGCGCCTGATCAATGACTCTGACCCGCGGCAGTCGCAGCCCGGTCAGGTCGGGGACCTTCCCTCCGAATGGCTCGACAACGTGCTGGACTCTGCCCTCGATCCGGCACGCGAACCCGAGTTGGCGGTTCTGCTCGTTGCGACCAACGCCCTGCGTTCGTTCGCGGAGAACCTCGCCTAGCGGCATCGGTGCACCGCGGCGCCGCCAACGCACGCCCCGGCGCGTGTCCAAATCCGACATCGCAGGGTTTGCCGCGCTGACCGGTGACGAACAGTGGATTCACACCGACGCTTCACGTGCTAGGGAGGGCCCGTTCGGAACCACCATCGCACACGGGTATCTGACTCTGTCCCTTGTTTTTCCACTGCTCGCCGAACTCCTCGACTTCACCAACGTGAGGATGGTCGTCAATTACGGGCTCAACCGGGTGCGGTTCCCGTCGGCGGTCCCGGCCGGTGCGCGCATCCGCCTGGCCGCGACCGTCACCGAGGTGACTCGGATCGGCGACGACTGCTATGAGCTCGTCATCCTCAGCAGGCTCGAATGCGACCGCGGCACCAAACCCGCAGCTGTCGTCGAGCTGATCTACCGCGCATACGAGTAACTTCATCAGTGGGGGAATACGTCCGTGTCGATCCTGAAAGCCATCCCATCGTGGACACCGCCGCGTGATCTCGGGGCGCTGAGAATCACCACCTCCGATGTCGACCCTGCAGCGTTCCTGCGCTCACTCGGAGCAGCAGGCATCGGCGCGCTGAAGCACCCCAGTGGAACCGCTGCCGCGCATTGTCGGCTCCTACTCGGCTCCGGCAGTGCGCTGCGCACTGCCGCCGGACGGGCGATCGGCCGAGACAATCCGGGACCGATAGTGCCCAAGCCCGGTGACAAGCGGTTCTCCGACAATGCGTATCGGGAGAACGCCGCGTACTTTTACCTGGCACAGCAGTACCTGCTTCTCGAACACCTGGTCAACGAGCTCATCGACGGCGCCGAACTGAATGAGGACACCGCGGTCAAAGCACGGTTTGCCGCCCGGTTCATTCTGGACGCCCTCAGCCCCACCAACACCCTCCCCGGCAACCCGGCAGCGATCCGCAAGGCTTTCGACACCGGTGGGCTCAGTCTCGTGCGTGGTCTTCGGAACTTTCTGCACGATCTCCGACACAACGGAGGGTGGCCGTCGCAGGTCGATCGGTCACAATTCGCGGTGGGCGTCGATCTCGGCGCCACACCCGGATCCGTTGTTTACCGCAGCGATCTGATCGAGCTCATCCCGTACACGCCGCAAACCCCCGATGTGTACGCGACCCCACTGCTGTTCTGCCCGCCGTGGATCAACAAGTTCTACATCATGGACCTGGCACCGGGAAAGAGCCTGATCGAATGGGCGGTTCAGCACGGCCACACCTGTTTCGCCATCAGCTACCAATCAGCTACCGCAACCCGGATGCATCGATGAGTGGCCTCGGGTTCCGCGACTATCTCTTCGACGGCCCGCTCGACGCGGTCCGAGTCGTCCGCGAGATCACCGGCTCGGAGACGGTCAACACCGTATCCATCTGCCTGGGTGGCACCCTCACCGCGCTGGGTCTGGCATACAACGCAGCTCAGGACGATCCATCCATCGGATCCGCGACCTTCATCAATACTCACACCGACTTCACCGAGCCGGGAGTGCTCGGCGCGTTCACCGATGAGAACACGATCGCGGCGTTGGAGACGCAGATGGCCCGGAAGGGGTATCTCGATTCGTCGCAAATGGCACGCACCTTCAGCACCCTGCGCGCCAACGACCTGATCTTCCAGTACGTGATCAACAACTGGTTGCTCGGCAACAAGCCTCCCGCGTTCGACCTACTCGCCTGGAATGCCGATTCCACCCGCATGCCCGCACGCATGCACGGGGAGTACCTGCGCTCGTGCTACCTGCGTAACGAGTTCTCGCGAGGCGAGTTCGAGATCAACGGGGAGCTCCTCGATCCCTCGCGAGTGGACGTCGACAGCTACATCGTGGCGGCGGTCGACGACCATGTCGTGCCGTGGACGTCGAGCTACAAGACCACCCACCTGCTCGGCGGGGACAGCCGGTTCGTTCTGAGCACGTCCGGGCACATCGCCGGAATCGTCAACCCGCCGAGCCCGAAGGCCAAGCACTGGGTCAATGAGGCACACAGCGGCGATCCCCACGAGTGGAAGGCCGCCGCCGAGCTGCGGGACGGCACGTGGTGGCTGGACTGGGCGACGTGGCTCGCCGACCGAGCCGGCGCGAAACAGCCGGCGCCACCGGCGCTCGGCAACGCGACGTATCCGCCGCTCGACGACGCGCCCGGCGTCTACGTGCAGGAGGAGGCGTGACAGTGGCGAACACGGAGCCGACCTCCGCCACATTCGAGGTGGCGACTCGGCACGGACAGCAGGTTGCGGTGCACGTGAGCGGATCCGGTAACCCGGTGGTCCTGCTCAACGGTCTTGCGCGACCCATGGCGAGCTGGTCGGCCTTCACCCCTGTGCTGGGCGAGCGGATGATCGTATCGTTCGACGCCCCCGGCGTCGGCGCGTCGAAAACTCCGAAGCTGTCGTTGTCGATGCAGGCACTGTCGGACGTCGTCGCCGACGTGCTCGACGCGGTGGGCGTCGCACGGGCCGATGTCGTCGGCTTCTCGCACGGCGGCGCGATCGCCCAGCAGTTCGCCTTCAGCTCACCCGAACGAGTCCGCAGACTGGCCTTGCTGTCCACCTCCTGCGGTCGTGGGGCAACACCAGGTTCCGGAAAAAAAGCTGTGGGCCACTACTATCGATCAGCGCAATCCTCGTCGCTGGGGGCTGGCACGTACGGTCGGTGCGCTCTGGCAGGTCGCGGCAGTAGCGAACTGGTCGAGTATCCCCCTGCTCGGATCGATCTCGGCGCCGACGCTGGTGGTGTGCGGTGAGTACGACCGGATCGTGCCGCCGACGAACAGTCACCTGCTTGCCGCGCGGATACCGAACGCGGTGATATCCGTCGTTCCGGCGGGACACGACCTGCAACGCCCGGATGTCGCGAACCCAGTCGCCATGCGGGTGTTGCGATTTCTCGATGGGCCCGTCGCCGAGGACGTGGCGGTAGATGACGACGCCGGCCTCAGCCCGTGTTGGTGAGCCCCACAGATTGTACGGAAACTACCGAAGGAGTTCAGTTGTCCTCGCTACATTTCGACGAACGCGTAGCCATCGTGACCGGAGCCGGCAACGGTCTGGGCCGATCGCACGCCCTCGAACTCGCGCGCCGGGGCGCGCGGGTGGTGGTCAATGACCTGGGTGGCTCGCTACATGGTGACGGACAGTCGACGGACGCGGCGCAGGCCGTCGTCGACGAGATCACCGCGTTCGGCGGTACGGCTGTCGCCAACCGTGACAGCGTCGCCACGGAAGAGGGCGGTCGCGCGATCGTCCAGACGGCACTCGATGAGTTCGGCCGACTGGACGTTCTGGTCAACAATGCAGGTATTCTGCGGGACAAGGCCTTTCACAAGATGAATGGCGCGATGATCGACGCCGTCATCGACGTTCACCTCAAGGGAACACTGTTTGTCACCCAACCCGCCTTCCGTGCCATGCGGGAGGCGGGCTACGGCCGCATCGTCAACACCAGCTCGGCCTCCGGCCTGTTCGGCAATTTCGGGCAGGCAAACTACGGCGCCGCGAAGGCGGGGATCGCAGGCCTTACCCGCGTTCTCGCGCTGGAAGGGGCGGCCTACGGAATCGTCGCGAACGCAATCGCGCCGATAGCCGCGACCCGCATGACGGCGGGGCTGCTGGGCGATCTGACAGCACACGTGACGCCGGAAGGCGTCAGCCCGGTGGTTGCGTTCCTCGCACACGAGGACTGCCCCGTCTCCGGGGCCGTGTACTCGGTCGCCGGCGGCCGGGTTGCAAAGATCTTCGTCGGAGAAACCTCGGGGGCAATTCTGGAGGAGCTGACGGCGGAAGCGGTCCGTGACCAGCTCTCCCAAATCGAGGATCAGAGCACATATCACGAGCCCACGTCATTGGACATGGCCACGGCGATCATCGCCCGCGCGCTCAGCTGACAAGCGGGTGCGGGCAGCGACCACGTCGCTGCCCGCACGTGCTTCCGTGCTCGACTCCCGCCGGCGAAACCCGTCGAGTTCGAATCTGCCTGTCAGTCCTGATGGTTCCTCCGGCGGCGCTCGATCATCTGATGCGAGACGAAGCGTTTGAGCTCCTGGAGGGCTTCCGGATGGAGCGTGCGCCGGACCGGCCCCTCGAGCGCCTCGGCGAGACGATCCACATACCGACTGGGGGTCATCCCGAACTCGACCCAAAGGTGTTCGTTCGCGATAGTGCCGAAAGGTAGCCACGTCAAAGCGAACTCGACGAGGGCGCTCTCCTCGCGGCAGACGGTAGCGATACCTCGACGACGGCCGAGATGGTTGATCGGCCGTCGAGTCGTTGCCGGTCGTTGAACATTTCTCATGTCAGATCCTTCGGAAGAGGGCGGCGAGGGCCTGGCCGCCGCCGATGCACATGGTGACGATGCCGAGTTCGAGGTCGCGGCGCACCATGTCCTTCGCGATCCGCAGACTCAGGATCGCCCCGGTCGCCCCGACCGGGTGACCCAACGCGATCGCCCCACCGTACGGGTTGGTCTTCTCCGGGCTGAGCTTCGCGTCCCGGATCACCGCGACCGCCTGCGACGCGAACGCCTCGTTCAACTCGATCACATCGATATCACCGGGGGTGGTCCCGGTCTGCTCGAACAAATTCTGCAACGCCAGCACCGGGGCGTATCCCATCAGCGCGGGGTCCATCGCCGCCGTCGCGACCGCCTCCAGCGTCACCAGCCCGGTCAGGCCCCTCTCCCGGGCGGCGGACTCGGTGGCCAGCACCAGCGCCGCGGCGCCGTCGTTGATCCCCGACGCATTCCCCGCGGTCACCGACCCGCCCTCCTCGAACGCCGGCCGCAACTTCGCCAAGGTCTCGAGGGTGGTGTCGGGCTTGGGATGCTCGTCGACGTCGACCGTCTTGGGACGCCGGCCCCCGATCTGCACCGGGGTGATCTCCTCCGCGAACGCCGCCCGCGCGGCGTCGGTGGCGGCGCGGCGCTGGGATTCGACGGCGAACTCGTCCTGCTGCTCCCGGCTCACGTCGTACTTGCGGGCCACGGCCTCGGCGGTGCGGCCCATATGCACCCCACCGAACGGGTCGGTCAGAATCGCGACCGTGCCGTCCACCAGTGCGCGGTCACCGAGCTTGTACCCGGAGCGCGCCGAGAAGTCGTAGAACGGCATCCGCGACATGCTCTCGTCGCCGCCGGCGAGGGCGAAGTTCACCCCACCCCACCGCATCTGCTGCGCCGCCGACCACACCGCCTGCAGACCGGACCCGCACAACCGGTTGACGGTATACGCCGGCGTCTTCTCCGGAAGTCCGGCGGCCAAGGCGACGCGGCGGGCGTTGTAGGCGTCCGGCCCGACCTGACCGATGCAGCCCATCACCACCTCGTCGATGTCCGCACCCGGCACCCCGGCACGATCCAGTGCCGCCTTGACGGCGGTGGCACCCAGTTCGTGGGCGGGCACGTCCTTGAACGCGCCCCCGAAGCTGCCGATCGGGGTCCTCGCGCCGTCGACTACGACGATCGGTTCAACAGAATTCATGACCTGCCTTTCAGGTTGTACTGCCGGGCGGCAGCGGCGGTCGGCGGGGCCTGTATCAACGTCGAAGGGGGCGGCACCGGTCGGCGCCGCCCCCTTCGAGGAATCACACCGGGACGACGTCGTCTTCGAGGTGATTTTCCCGCACTTCGTCGGTCTGGAAGCCGGAGGCAACCGACCAGTAGTAGCCTGCGAGGCCTGCGACCGTCACCGGGATCAGGTCCCAGCCTTCACCGAAGGCGGGGTGGTCGAGCGGCCCGTAGCTTCCGTAGAAGGACAGGAAGAGCACGGCCACCAGCAACGTGACGAACCAGGTCGACCGGGAAACATGCACGCGGCCAACGGTGTCACTCATCAGGTAGAGGACGATCCCGCCGACGGCAAGCACTGCCGTGCAGGCCACCAGATAGGCGGGGGTATCCCAGGCGCCTTCTCGCTGGCCGCCGCTGACCGTCATGAACCATCCACCCTGCCAGCTCACGAAGCCCCACGCCGCGAGGAATACTGCGGACCAGCTGTACGCGCGAGCGCGGGTGATCCAACCCTGTCGTACGGCGATGTATGCGACGTATGCCGGGGTACCCGCGAAGACCACGATGGCCAGGTTGAGGACGGTCGAGAAGCCGGCGACGTACACCAGGATCAGGGTTGCCACGAAGCTGGCGGGCGCCCAGAGTCCGGCATTTCGGAGGCGGAAGGGACGCGGCAGGTCCGGGGCGGTGCGGCGGAGAACCATCATGCTGGAGCTGCCGACGAGGTAGCTCAGCAGCAGTGCCACCGACACGATGGAGACGAGGCGGTACCAGCTCGGCAGCGGGAGCAGGAACAGGCAGGACACGGCGAAGGAGACGAGCAGCGACATCCACGGCACGGCGAATCGGTTCAGTCGCTGCAGCAGCGACGGTGCCATGTCGTGCTCGGACAGTGCGTAGGTCGACCGGGTGGCACTACCGAGGAACACCCACCCGGTTGCGGCAGGGGAGACGATCGCGTCGATCAGGAGCAGTGTGCCGAATCCGCCGAACCCGGCGGCGATCAGGGCCTGGAACAGTGGTGCCGATGCCCAGTCACTCGACAGCAGCGATCCCCATTGGCCCGGTGCCAGGCCGGCGGCGGCCCAGTCCAGTGCTCCGATGAACGCAACCTGGAGCAGCACGTAGACGACCATCGGGATGAGGATGGATGCGGCGATGGCGATGGGGATGTTGCGTTGCGGGTTCTTGCATTCGCCGCCGAAGTCGAGGACCTGGCGGAAGCCGAGGTAGGCGAAGGCGATACCGGTGGCGGGGATGGCGTGGAGGACGCCGTCGAAGCCCATGGCGAAGAATCCGGTCTCGGTGAAGTTGGAGCTGCGGAATGCGGTGAACAGCAGGATGAAGGTCAGCGTCGGGATCGCGATCTTCCACAGCGTGATCCAACGGTTCGCTTCACTGAGCATTTTGATGCCGAAGATGTTGAGGACGGTGAAGACGGCGAGGATGGCGACACCGGCGAGGATGCCCCTCGGCCAGGTCAGGATCTCGAGCCCGTCGACCTCGTGCATTAACCCGAGTTCAGGCCAGTTGCTGCTGACATAGGTCAGCACTGCCTGGGCCTCGAGGGTAGTGACCGCGACGGTGGCGATCCAGTACGCGCCGCCGACCAGCCAGCCGGTCATCATGCCGTGCGACAGACTCGGGTACCGGACCGGTCCGCCCGAGCGGGGGAGCATGGCGCCCAGTTCCATCCAGGGCATCGCGATGACACCGAAAAGTAGAGCTGCGAGTACCCAGGACAAGACTGCGGCCGGTCCTGCGGCCCCTGCGGCGGACAGAACGGCGAACAACCACCCGGAGCCGATCTGCGCACTCACACCGAGGAAGATCAGGTTGGTCAGGGACATCGAGCGCGTCAATTTCTCCGACGACGCTCCCGGGGCGGCGATGCCACCCGATGGTGCGGATGAAAGTGCCATGAGTTTTCCTGTTTCGTGATCAGCGGCGCCGGCAGTTTCTTCGGCACATGAGCGCTGAGGGGAGGGAGGGCGGGGGTGCCCTGCATCCGGTTCGGATTCGAAATCCGAAGCGCCGGAGGAGGACAGATCGAAGATTACAGGGCGTTGGTGACGGAGAACACAGTCACCTGAGAGCGTTCATCCTGAGTGATGGCAGCGAGTGCATTCGCTTACCTCCGGAGTCGGAAGTGTTCTCGCCCTGCAACTCTGCCGGGCCGAAAGGGCGCGGACAGAAGGGGATCTGGGAGTCTTGCCACGTCGAGGACGGGCAACCTGGAGCGGGGAGATTACTCCCCGGCCAGAGGAAGGCAGCGAGTGCGTCATTGAACTTGCCGCCTCCCCCTGGCTTTTCGGGGTTGGGCGCGGCGATGGCGTGGTGCATTGTTGCCCGCACCATTCGCCGTGTCCGATTCTCGATGCGGCCGTCGGCAGGACTGAGGCCTGGCCGGTGACCTGGAGGGTTCGGGCGGGAGCCCGTACCCCTACGCCGGTCAGAAGACCAGCGACACTGAATTCTCGATGGCACCGGTCTGGAATCGGGTCAGGGACAGCTCGGACAGGTCGATGCTGGTAATGGCCCCGGTGGTGACCTGCTCGGTGACGAGTCGACCGATCTCCGGCGCCTGGATCAGGCCGTGCCCGGAGAAGCCACATGCGTTGATCCACTGTGGTTCTCGTGGGACGGCGCCGACGATGCCGTCGTGATCGGGGGTGTTCTCGTAGGTGCCCGCCCAGCAGGCACGCCGATCGAGTGGCAGCTCCACCAGCCAGGGGAAGCGGTCGGCGGCCAGCGCCAGCAACTCCTCCATCCAGGGCCAGTCGATCGCGGTGTTGTATCCGTCGACCTCGGTGGGCTTGGCGCCGGCGAAGAGCAGTCGCCTACCTTCGCTGCGCATGTACACACCCGTCGCCAGGTCCACCGTCATCGGCACGTACGAATCGAGGGCGCCCTCGGCGGTGGCGTAGACGTTGCGGCGGGAATGCACCACGGGCACGTCGAGCCCTGCGAGACCCGCGACTTCGCCCGCCCAACCGCCCGCTGCGTTGATCACATGGCGGGCCGTAACCGCGCGGTCGCCCGCCGAGACGGTCCACAACTCGCCGGCCTTGTCGATCGCGTCCACCGGTGCCTTGAAGAAGACGTCGGCGCCCTTGCCGCGAGCGAGCGCGAGGAAGGCGTTCGTCGCACTGTGTGGGTCGATCTGCCCATCCGCCGTCCCCCAGGTGGCCCCGCCGATTCCGGCCGGGTCGAAGGGGGTGATCTTCTGGGCCCGGTCGACGTCGAGGACCTCGACCGGGACACCGTGGGCGCGTTGGAGCTCGACAGCGTGGAGCTGACGTTCCCAGTTCGCTTCCGGCACCAGGAACAGGTACCCGTTGGGCTGGTACCCGATGTCGATGCCGTACCGGTCCTGGAAGTCGCGATAGAAGCGGATGCTGCGCCAGGACAGCTCGGTGTTGAGGCCGTCGGCCCACTGCGCACGGACCGAGGCGAACGACAGCCCGGTGCTGCCCTCGGCGGCACCGGCCTTCGCCTCGAGCACGGCGACCTTATGCCCCCGCTGGGCCAGGTGGTGTGCACAGCTGGCACCGATGATGCCGGCTCCGACGACCACGACGTCGTACACGGTTGGATTGGTCATGACGTTTCCTGTCGTGGATCGGACGTTACTTCTCGAGGTGGGGGTAGCGGTAGTCCGTCACCCTCAGGTGGTTTTCCTTCGTGGTCCGCGGGCTGGCGAAACGAATCAGGTTCCACACCGTGCCGGCCTTGTCGTTGGTGCCCGACGCGCGCGCACCGCCGAACGGCTGCTGGCCGACGACGGAGCCGGTGGGCTTGTCGTTGACGTAGAAGTTGCCGGCCGTGTACCGCAGGGCGGCGTCGGCCTCTTCGACCGCGCGACGATCCTCGGCGAACACGGCGCCGGTGAGGCCGTACGGCGTCGAGGTGTCGACCAGACGCAGTACGTCGTTCCAGTCGGAGTCCTCGTACACATAGGTGGTCAGAACCGGGGCGAAGATCTCCTCCGTGATCAGCGGTGAGTGCGGATCGGTGACCTCGAGAATTGTCGGGTCGACGAACCAGCCGATGCTGTCGTCGGTGTTGCCGCCGACGACCACGGCCTTCTCGGCACGAGCCCGCGCGAGGATCTCGGTGTGCTTGGCGTGCTGGCGGCTGTTGATGACGGCGCCGACGTAGACCTCGGGGTCGGTGGGGTCGCCGACCTTGATCTGTTCGGTCAGCGCGACGAGCCGATCCTTCAGGCGCGGCCACAGACTGCGCGGCACGTAGAGCCGGGAGGCAGCCGAGCACTTCTGGCCCTGGAACTCGTAGGCGCCGCGGATACAGGCGACAGCCAACGCCTCGAGATCGGCGCTCGGGTGGGCCAGGATGAAGTCCTTACCACCGGTCTCGCCGACGACACGCGGGTAGTTGCGGTACGTTCCGACGTTCTTGCCGACCTCCTGCCACATGTGCTGGAAGGTCCCGGTGGAACCGGTGAAGTGGACGGCGGCGAGGTGTTCGTTGCCGAGGGCGGTGGGGCCCACGTCGCTGCCGGTGCCGTAGACGACATTGATGACACCGTCCGGCAGACCGGCTTCACGCAGCAACTGCAGAGACAGGTGGGCGACGAGCGAGGCGCTCTCGGCCGGCTTCCACACCACGGTGTTGCCCAGCACTGCGGGCCCGAACGCAAGGTTGTTCATGCACGTGAAGTTGAACGGGGTGACCGCGAAGACGAAGCCCTCCAGCGGCCGGTACTCGATTCGGTTCCACGCACCTGCCTGCGAGCCGGGCTGCGTCTCGTACATGTCGAGCATGTTCTTGACATTCGCGCGGATGAAATCGACTGTCTCGCAGGCGGCGTCGATGTCGGACTGGTAGGTGGTCTTGGACAGTTCGAGCATCGTCGCGGCGTTGAGCTTGGCCCGCCACGGGCCGTGCTCGAGCATGTCGGCTGCCTTGAGGAAGGGGGCGACCCGCTCCTCCCAGGGCAGGGTGCCCCACCACCGGGCCGCATCGAGCGAGGCGTCGATCGCGGCCTGGGTCTCGGACGGGCCGGCCAGGTCGAGCTCACCGAGCTTCTGCGAGTGGTTGTGCGGCGCCTGGATGGCCATGGTGCGGCCGGTGCGGACCTCCTTGCCGGCGATGTTGCTCGCGACCTGGAAGTCGGTGTTGCGGATCTCGTCGAGCGCGGCGGCGATCTCCGCGCGCTCGGTCGAGCCGGTAGCGAAGGCGTAGGGATCGGTGGGGCCGATGGGAAAGAGGCCGGTACGGCCGGCGGAAATATTCATCAATCGTCTCCAGAGGGGGTGGTCGATGGTCTGACCAACGGTCCCATAGTGGTACGAGTGAGTCAATGCACAGCAGTTAACGGTTTGTTACGGCGGCCACTAAGTTTGTTAACGGCGTTACGAACGCCAGCGCCGCAGATGCCCTGCCATCGCCGCGCGGGCACCGTCACCGTCACGCGCAATGACCTTGGTGAGCAGCTCGATCACTTCGTCCCGCAGCAGCTCCGGGCTCGACGCGCTCGGCTCGACCTGAGCGAAGCTACGGGCGAGTGCGTCGTGGATGCCCGCCGAGATCGCCACGCGGACGGCATTGTGGGAAAGTCTCGGCAGCAGTTCGTGGACGGTCAGATCCAGGGCGCGCACCCGGTCCCAGTCGGTCGAGCCGGAGGAGCCCAGTTCGCGCACCTCGTCGAGGATCGTCTGCAGGCCCGCCATCTCGTCGTCCGTGGCCCGCCGGGCCGCCAGCTCAGCGTTTTCCTGCTCGAAGTCGATGCGGTAGTCGGTGAGGTCCTCCTCGGACACGGACTCGAACGCGAGGAGCATCGCCAACGCCGAGCCCATCAGGCCCGGGTCCGGGGGGTTGAAGAATGCGCCACCGCTGCCACCGAGACGTATGGTGATCAGCCCATGCGCCTCGAGTGTGCGCAGAGACTCACGGACCGTGGTCCGGCTGACCTGCAGCAACCGGGCCAACTCCCGTTCGCTCGGAAGCTTCTCCCCCGGGGCCACCCCGCCGGTCAGCAGAATCTCGCGAAGCTTGGCGACCACGTCGTCCACTGACGTCGTGCGGACCGCGGGTGAGAGCAGCGACTCGAAGTCGGCGCCGAAGGGAGAGGCTGTGGACATGGCGTATGTGTATCACAGCGGCGCCCGAGGTCATCAGCCCCAACGGGGCATGTCGACCGACACGAGACATAAGTTTCGCTTACCGCTGACGCTAGCTGAGGGCCGTTCTCTTATCTGAATCCGTCGGCGACCATCGACTGTGCAACCAGCTCCAGGGAGCGACCTTCCACCGCCCGCGGCCAGCCCGTTCGCGGTGTGACGACGCCCTGCCCTCCAGCCCGGAAGAGACGACATGAGCACCACGAACCTCGCCCAACTCCTTCTGCAACGGTCATCGGATCGACCCGATCTCCGGGTGGGCACCGTCGACGACCAGATCCTCCTGTCCGACGCGGTCCGCATCGCCGCCGCAGGTGCGCAGGAACTGCAGGAACTGGGCATTCGGCGTGATCAGCGATTGGCCATCGTCGCGAACAACTCCACCGAGTACATGCTGGTGTGGATGGCGTGTCTGCTCTCGGGCACCCCGGTGGCCCTGGTGAACCCCACGTATCCGCCGGAACTGCTCGCGCAGATGCTCGAGCGCCTGGATCCGGCCGCCGTGTTCACCGACCTCGACACTCTCCCCGCGACGTTGCGCACCTTCCCACTGTCGACGGCTCGGGAGTGGGCACCGGTCGACCCGCAGTCCAGCCCCGGCCTCGACGCTGCACCGTCGGACCTCGCCTCCTTCATGCACACCTCCGGAACCACCGGGCTGCCGAAGTTCTGCGCCCAGACCCACGAGTACTTCCTGAGGTTGGGTTCGGCGATGGCCGAAGCCCTCGACCTGCAGGCAGGCGACCGGATGCTCGCTCCGCTGCCACTGTTCCACATCAATCCGATGGGATACGGCATCATCGGCGCCCTGTGCGCGGGCGCCGACGCCCTGACAGTCCGGAAGTTCTCGGCCAGCGGCTTCTGGCCGGCTGTCCGCGAGCACGGGGTGACTGCGCTGGCGCTGCACGCACCGCCCGTGGAAATCCTCAAGCGCGCCACGACGACCGCCGACTCCGGTGAACACAGCGTCCGCACCATGTTCTACGCCGACCGGGAATTCATGTCCCGCTTCGGCATTCCCGTCGCCGTATCGGGATACGGCTCCACCGAGGCAGCCGGAGTGAGCCACCTGCACCGCTGGTCACTCACCGATGAATCCGAGATCCCCTCCAACGCCAGTCGATTCGGCGGACAGACCCGAGCCGACGTCGAGGACCGTCTCGACGACGACGGTCAGATCTACGTACGCGAGAGCGCGCCGA
This sequence comes from Rhodococcus koreensis, assembly GCF_017068375.1. Lineage (NCBI taxonomy): Bacteria > Bacillati > Actinomycetota > Actinomycetes > Mycobacteriales > Nocardiaceae > Rhodococcus > Rhodococcus koreensis. Next base: position 5,369,603 of record NZ_CP070609.1, on the reverse strand, counting down.
ACACCCTGTTCGCCGGGTACTTCCGGGACGGCGCCGTCGACCCGAGCCGCGACGAGGACGGCTGGTTCGCCACCGGCGACCTCGGCCGACGCGACGACCAGGGTGGCCTGGTGTTCCTCGAGCGGGCGGCCGAAAGCATCCGTGTCAAGGGCGAGTTCGTGCCCATCCCGTACGTCGAGGAACGACTCGGCACGATCGACGCTCTCACCGACCTCGCGTTGTGGAAGAAGCCCGGTGAGCTGGTCGACGACGACGTCGTCCTCTACGTGGTCGCCGACAGCGTGCCGCTCGAGTCCATCCGCGACGCCGTCGCCGATTTGCCGGTGTTCATGCGTCCCGCGCACATTGCGCGTGTGGCGACGATTCCCCGCGACGCCGCCGCCGGCAAGGTTCAGCGTCGGCTTCTGCACGAGCAGCAGGTCCTGTCCTGGACCGCGATGTCCTGACGGCCCACGATCCTCCCCTCCGCGAAAGGACGCACCCCATGACTGTCATCGCAGTTCTGCCCGGCGACGGGATCGGCAGTGAGATCCTCGACGGGCCGCTCGAGTTTCTCCGCCGGCTCGCCGCCGCCGGTGCTCCGCTCACGCTGACCGGGCCGTTGCCCTACGGCACCGCCGGTTGGCAGGCGACCGGTTCGATCCTCCCCGAGGAGACCATCGAGGCGTGCCGCAGTGCCGATGTCGTGCTCAGCGGGGCGGTCGGAACGCATCCCGGGGGCGCCGCCGAGGAGTGCCCCAATCCGGAGGCGGCGCTGATTTCCCTCCGCAACCTGTTCGACCTGCGGGTCAGTGTCCGCACGGTGTGGGTTCCACAGCTGAGCGAGGATGTCACCATCGTCCGCAACATCACCGGCGGCGCGTACGCCGATCCCAGCCAGCGCGAGGAGAGCGACGGTGTCAGCGCCGCGGTCGACCAGCTCCGACTCCTGCCCGCTCGTGTGGGCGAAGTATTGGAGATGGCGGCCGGGTTCACCGGAGATGCTCCCGGGCGCCGGTACATCAGTGTCGACAAGGCCAGCGTCTTCGCGACCTCGCGGCTGTGGCGTGCCACTGCCATGCAGGTCGCCGACCGGACCGGGGTGGCGTTCGATCACGTCAACGTCGATCGCGCAGCCTACGAATTGGTCAGTTATCCGCAGCTGCCCGCTGTGATCGCCACGGAGAGCATTTTCGGCGACATTCTCTCCGATATCGTCTGCGCCCGGGCCGGCTCCCCCGCCCTGTGCGGATCCGCCACCATCAACCCCGACCGGAACTTCGGGTCGGGCATCACCGCACTGTTCGAACCGGCACACGGATCCTCACCACACCGGACCGGCACCCGCCGTTCCAACCCGACGGGCGCCTGGCTCGCTCTGGCAGCACTGCTCGACTGGTGCCCCGACCTGCGGCCCCTGGGCCAGGCAACCAGGATCCGTTCCGCGCTCGAGGTGGTTCACCGGTCGGGTGTGCGCACCTACGACCTCGCCACACCCGAGCAGGAACTCGTCGACATGGACGGCTACAACGCCCGGATTCTCGACGAACTACAAGCCCTCCAGCCTGCCTGAGGGTTCGGGGCGCGGGGCCGCCCCGATGCACCGTCCCGGCCACCCATCCGACATCAACCCTGACTCATCACCGATACCGAGATCACGAGCAAAGGCCGAACCATGAGTTTCTGGAGATACCTGGTCGACGAGAAGATCGCCGCCCCCGCACGCCAATTCAGCGACGACGTGGTCAAACCCGTCGCCGACGAGATCGACCACCAGGATGTGTATCCGGTGGACCTGGTCGAGCAGACCGCGAAGCTGGGCTGGAACGCGATGACCCTGCCGACCCGGTACGGCGGCCAGGGCGAGTCGATGGAGAACGCCCTCGGGGTCTTCGAGGAACTCGGAGCCGGGTCGGCGAGCCTGGGAGTCTCGCTGATCACGATCCTGCAGAGCAGCAAGATCATCGAACTCTACGGCCGCGACAGCCTCAAGGAACGGGTCCTGCCGCGGTATGCGCACGGCCTGCGCGCCTCCTACGCGCTGACCGAGCGCGGGCACGGCAGCGACATCCGCACCCTCGACACCAAAGCCCGCGGCAACGAACGCGACGGGTGGGTGCTGACCGGGGAGAAGGCGTTCATTACCTCCGGGTCGCGGGCCGAGTTCTTCGTCGTGCTGGCCGAGACCCCGGTCGGGGTCTCCACGTTCGCGGTCGATCGCGACGCCCCCGGTGTCAGTACCCGGCAGACCCGGGAAGCGCAGACCTTCGGGCTGCGCAACGGCCCGCACGTCAACCTCGTGCTCGACGACGTCGAGATCCCCGGGGACGCCCTGATCGGTGTGGAAGGCAATGGGCTGCGGCAGGCCCTGGTCACCTTGTCGAACAGCCGCACCCTCGCGGCGGGCATTTCACTGGGCATCGCCCGCGCTGCGTTCGACGACGCGTTCGCGTACGTGCGCACCCGGCCCGCGTTCGACGGCAACGTGATCGACTTCCAGGGCATCCAATGGTATTTCGCTCAGGCCGCCGCGGAGATCGATGCCGCTCGACTCGTCACCTACCAGGCCGCCCGCGACCTCGACTCCGGCGGGGACTACCAGCGGTCCTCGTCCGCGGCGAAATTGCTTGCCGCCGAACTGGCCACGAAGGTCGCGAGTATGGCCGTGCAGGTCTGCGGGGCGACCGGTACCCAGGAAACCTCACCGTTCGGACGCTACTTCCGCGACGCCAAGGCCTACGAGGTGGCCGGAGGATCGTCCGAGGTCCTGAAGAACACCATCGCCAAGACCCTGATCAAGTCGGCCCGCTGACCGAACGCCGAGAGCGAGGATAGACACCCATGGATTTCGGATCGGACAAAGTCGACCAGGTGTGCCCGGCGCCAGACCCAGCCCCGCACGCGCCGCGACGGTTCGCCCTGCCCGCAGGCGCGGTGGATACCCACGCGCACGTCGTGGGGCACTCCTTCGTCCCCGAGCGCAGCTACACCCCGCCACCGGCATCCGCCGGGCAGTACCTGTCGATGCTCGACGCCGTGGGAACTACCTACGGGGTGCTGGTGCAGATCAGCGTGCACGGCACAGACAACACGGTCATGCTCGAAGCCGTCGAGGGGGCCCGTAACCGGCTGCGTGCGGTCGCCGTGGTCGCGCCCGACGTCGACGATCGCATGCTCGCCCATTTGCAGGACTCGGGTGTCGTGGGGTTGCGACTCAACACCCTGTCGGGCGGCGGCATCGGCCTCGACCAGCTCGCCCGGTACGACGCCATTTGCGCGGAGATGGGATGGCATCTGCAGTTCCTCACCAACACAAGGCATCTCGCCGCCGCGGCTGCGGATCTGCGCACGCTGACCGTGCCCTACGTGGTCGATCACATGGGCGACTTCGATGTCGCCGCCGGTGTCGACGCACCCGAATGGACACAGTTTCTGAAACTGATGGCAGACGGCGCGTGGACCAAGCTGTCCGGGGCGTTCCGGATGGCGCGAACGGCGGACTATTCCGACACGATTCCGTTCGCGCAGAGCCTGATCGAGGCCGCACCCGACCGCTGCGTGTGGGGTTCGGACTGGCCGCACGTCGGGTTCTGGGGACAGATGCCCAACGTCGGCACCCTTCTGGATCTGCTCCCTGACTGGGCACCGGACCCCGCGACCCGCGAGGCGATCCTCACCACCAACGCCCACCGGCTGTACGGATTCACCCACCCCTGAGCACCGCTCACCTGAAAGGGACGCCATCATGACTCCACCGTTCGACGCGGTGCACCACGTCTGCATCGTCGTGCCCGACATCGACGCTGCGATCGCGTTCTACGAGAAGGTCGGCATCGGCGGATGGCAGGATTTCCCGCCGCTCAGCGCATTCACCGACCTCGACGTGCCGGACCTGGATGCCTTCCTGGACCTGACCTACAAGTACACCGACGCCCCGGGACTCCAGCTGCAACTGTGCGAACCCGGACCCGGCAACTCCCCGCAGCGACAATTCCTCGACCGCACCGGCGGCGGAGTCTTCCACATCGGCTTCGTCGTCGACGACGTCGACGCAGGAGCCCAGGCCGCTCGCGCCGTCGGACTCGAACCGTGGATGTACGGGCGCCGCCCCGACTCGACCGGATTCACCTACCTGCAGACACCGCCGTCGGCCGGAGCGACCCTCGAGATCCGGCAGAGTCCGAACTCCTGACGAACCGGCCCGGCCGCCCCAAGCGCCGGGCCGGTTCGCTTGACCTCACCACGACCAGCATGAGACCGTTGGTCAGACCATCGACCACCCTTTCCTATCGAGAGAGACAACCGATGAACATTCTCGTGGTCTTCGCGCACCCCGAGCGCCGCTCGTTCTGCGGTGCCCTCAAGGACACCGCGGTCCGGACCCTGACCGACCTCGGACACGAGGTGACCGTTTCCGACCTCTACGCCATGAAGTGGATCGCCGAACTGGACAGCCAGGACTTCACCGGTGAGCGAGTCGACGCCGACTACCTGGATCTTTCCCGCGAACAGGAGCATGCCTTCGCCACGCGGACGCAGGCGTTCGACATCGAGCAGGAACAGCGCAAGGTGGCCGAGGCCGATCTGATCCTCTTCCACTTCCCGGTGTGGTGGTTCTCGATGCCGGCCATTCTGAAGGGGTGGGTGGACCGGGTGTTCGCCCGAGGCTTCGCCTACTCGGCCGGCCGCAAGTACGGCAAGGGTCACTTTTTCGGAAAGATGGCGATGATCTGCCTGACAACCGGGACCGATTCGACGCTGTACGAGCCGAACGGCATCGACGGCGACCTGCTCCATGTGTTGTGGCCCATCCACAACGGAATCCTCGCCTATACCGGCTTCACCGTACTGCCGCCGTTCGCGGCCTGGATGCCCGGCCGGGTCAGCGCCGACGAGCGGCAAGGCTACCTGGACGGATATGCGCGACACCTGACGGCCATCGAGGAGGCCGAACCGTTGTTCTTCCACCCCTGGGACGACTACGACGAAACCCAACGTCTCAAGCCCGGCATCAAGGCCCGCTCCGGCATCCAGTGGAACCCACGCGCCGGCCAGACATTCGAGCAGGCCGCACACGAGTACGACCAGCGTGTGGCGACAGAAAGGTAATCGCCCCATGACCAGCGAATTCCAGAACCTGCATCACGTCTGCGTCGTCGTGGCAGACATGGACCGGGCCGTGGCCTGTTACGAGTCCCTCGGGATCGGCCCCTGGCACCCGTTTCCGTCGCTCGAGGCGTTCCGCCCCGACCTGCAGGCCCCCGATGTCGACGACTTCATGAAGCTCGAGTACCGGTACGCCGAACTCGGAAATGTACAACTGCAGCTGTGCTGCCCGCCCGAGGGCAACACGCTGCAACGCCGGTTCCTCGACGAACACGGCGAAGGGGTGTTCCACCTCGGATTCTCCGTCCCCGACGTCGACGCGGCCGAAGCCCGAGTCACCGCCGCCGGCCCGTCCCCGAAGTTGCGGGGCCGGTTGCCCACCGGCGCCGGCTTCACCTACTTCGATACCGACACCGCAGGCGCGGGAGTCACCCTGCAAGTCCGTGCTGCTCGCTAACCGCCGAGACCAAACCCGGCATCTCCCTCCCACCCTCCAACTCGGCCTCGGCGCGGCAGCTCTCGCCGGCTCGGGGATCTTCATCGCCCTCGCTTCCGTGTCGACCGCCACGACGATTCTGGTCCGATACCTCATCGCGGTCCCGATTCTCGCGGCTCTCGCCTGGCACGACTACCGCAAGCACGGCCCGCTGCCTCGACGGGTGCTGACCGTGCAAGTGGTCGCCGGGGTTCTGTTGGGTGTAGACATGGCGATGTGGGCGCAATCGGTCGCCCTCGTCGGAGCCGGCGTCTCCAGCGTCCTGGTCAACATCCAGGTGGTCGTCGCTCCCCTGCTGGGGCTGTGCATCACGGGCAAACGGCCGTCGAAGGCCTACATCGTCGCGGTCCCGTTCCTGCTGTCCGGAGTGGCCCTCACCACTGGTATCGCGCAGCCCACGGCCGACCTCCACACGATCGCGTACGGATCCGTGCTGGCCCTGGTCGCTGGGATCTGTTACGGAGCCTACGTCTTCGCGATCGGTGCCTGGTGCCCACCGAATCGCGCTTCCTCGCAAGTATTTTGCTCGTCCGTCGTCGCGTGGGCGACCGGCACGGTGCTCGCCCTCATCTGGGATCCGGTCGACCTGTCCCCCGGGTGGGCCGCAGTGGGCTGGCTCGCCGCACTCGCGATCGTCGGGCAGGTCGCCGGCTGGATCCTTGTCGGCGTGTCTCTGCCGCGCCTCACCCCTGGGGCGGGAGCCAGCCTCCTGATGCTCCAACCGGTTCTCGCCGTCGTCTTGGGCGTCGTGGTCCTCGGCGAGCGCCTCTCCCCCACCCAGGTCGTCGGTGTCGTCGTGGTCACCCTCGCGATTCGGGTGGTTGCGATGCCGCCGCGGAGGGTGAAACGTCCGGTCGGCGGGGAGGAGCCCGAAGTGATCCCCCACGGCGACTCGGCCCGCAGCGTGCCGGATCCCGAGGTCCGCACGCGCTCGTAGCGGCGGTGCCGCCCCGGGCAGGCGGCACCCCGCTCAGTGCTGGTCAGCGGACGCCGGAGCCAGGGGTGGGCGCACGATGCCGGACAGTTCCAGCGATCGGTCACGTGCCGCGGTCAATGCTCCTCGGAACGTTTGCCGAATGTCGGATTGTTCGAAGACCTCCAACGCCGCTGCCGTTGTCCCCGCCGGCGATGTCACAGCCGCCCGCAGTTGGACCGGGTCGGCGTCACCGAGCATCGCCGACGAGCCGGCCAAGGTTCCGGTCACCAACCTGTCCGCCGTTGCCCGGTCCAGTCCCAGCTTCATCGCCGCGTCGATCATCATCTCCGCCACGAGGAACACGTACGCAGGGCCAGAACCGGAAACTGCAGTGACGGCGTCGAGTTGATCCTCGGGGACACGCAGTACCTCACCGACAGACTCCAACACGGACTCGACCAGCCGCAGATCGCGCTCGGTTGCCGCGCCGCCACGCGCGATCGCAGTGACCGCCGCGCCCACCGTCATCGGGGTATTCGGCATCGCGCGTACCACCGGCACCACAGAGGGAAGAAATTGCTCGATTCTCTTGGTGGCCACCCCTGCCACCACCGACAGCACGACCGGACGGCGAGTCGATCCGTGCAGCGCCACTCCGAGGTCGGGCAACACGTCCTCGATCTGCTGCGGCTTCACCGCCACCACCAGAACGTCACACTCCTTGGGAAGATTTCGCATATCGGCAACTCGTACCCCGTGCCGATGCGCGACCTCGAATGTCCGTTCCATAGTGCGACCGATGACGGTGATCGATTCAGCGGACGTCCCCGCTCGACACAGTCCTGCTACGAGTGCCTCGCCGATCCGGCCGACACCAATGACGGTTACTCTCACGCACGAAGTTTCCCACGACATACTCTGTCGCACTATGCGTCTCGGGTACCGCCCGCAGAGAAGTCCGCTTAACGGACTGGTTGAGCGTGTCAGACAGTCTCGGATGCCCGAGCCGAGTTCAACAGCCATGCGATGGTCGAAGCCACATCACCTGCGGCGAGCTGTCCAGGGCCCTTGTCCTTCAATGCCGCTGAGGTCAGAGCGAAGCGCGCCTCGGTGCCGGCCAGAACCACCGACGGGCAACCCATCTCCGCAAGTTGGGCGCGGGCCCGCTCCACCTCGTGCATCCGACGCTCGGCGTGCTGAACATGGCTGGTGATCAGCATCTCCAAGAAGGGAACGAACCCAATGGTGTCGACATCGGTCAATACGTCGTAGAGATTGCTGCGGAGGCCCTGCTGCTCGGCGGCCATGAAACACTCGACGACAAGTGATTCGAGACCCTTGGTCAGGATCGTACGCAGAAGCTTGATTGCGGCGGCGTCACCCGCCCGGCCGCCGGCCATCGTCTGCACCGGCGCCCCGAACTCTGCGAACTCGGCGAGTACTTCTCCGGCCTTCTGGCCCGCAGCCAGCAACGCGGTGCGCGATCCGGTCAGCGTCACCGACCCCATGATCACGGCATCGACATACTCGATGCCGTGCGCTGCAAGGGTCGCCGAGCACTCGCGCTTGTCGTCCGGCGACGCAGTCGTCAAATCGACTACCACGGCGTGACGGGGCAGATTTCCGATCAGAGATGTAGTAATCGTCTTCACCAGGTCTCCGGACACACAGATCCATACCCGGTCCACGTCGCCGACGGCCTCGTCCGGCGAGAGATGGAGCGCCGCCCGAGTCTGATCGGCGACTGCGGTAGTCGCAGCCGACGGACGAGGGTCCACGAGCACGAGTTCGTAGCCGGCGGCCGCACCGGCCAGGGCATACGCACGCCCAACTTCCCCACACCCGATAATTGCAACCTTCACGACGCGTCCTACTTTCCTTAGACTTGAGTTGCTTCGAGGATGGCACGATCAGTGGCCGATTCGGCAGACGATTTATCTTTCGCCGGCGCATGACAATGCTTATCGGTCGGCCGATTCCGCGTTCGCCGAACACCGCCGCGCGGGTTCTCGCGAGGCGCGTCGGCGGGGACGGTGTAGCGCTACACCACTTACGCTCGAGGAGGTCGTGCCGAGCGTCAGATTTCGCCTGCCGGCCGTGAGCAGTCCAGCCCCCGCGCCCCACTGAACTCTCCCGGCCCTCACAGGGGCAGGGGCCGGTTGTCGGCCACGCTCTTCATGACGAGGGTGGAGCTGAGGCGCTGGACGCCGGGGAGGGTGGCGAGGCTTTCGTCGTAGAGCGCCTGGAAGCCTGGGAGGTCGCGGGTGATGACCCGCAGAAGGTAGTCGGGGTCGCCGAACAGCCGTTGAGCCTGCAGGACATGGGGAATGGCAGCTACGGCCTGTTCGAATGCCTCGATGGTGTCGCGGTCGGCAGCGCGCATGGTGACGAAGACGAGCGCCTCGAATGTGAGTCCCAGCGCGTGGGCGTCGAGCTGCGCGCGGTAACCAGTGATCGCGCCGGAGCTCTCCAGTGCGCGCAGCCTCCGGTGGCAGGGCGAGATGCTGAGGCGGACCCGGTCGGCGAGTTCGGTGAGGGTGAGTCGACCATCTTGCTGGAGTTCAGCAAGGATTTTCCTGTCAACGCTGTCCATCCGGAAGATTCTTCCCCAAATGTGGGGTGTTCAGGGAATCTTTGGCAACACTTTCTCCTCCATTATTTCTAGTCTTTCTTATCGGAACCGCTGGGCGTTCTGGTGTTCCGCGAGAGTGAAGGACTAGGGAGATTATGGCGATCGGTACCGTTGCCGCGTTCTGGGCGGTTTCTTTTCTGTTCGTGCTGACGCCTGGCGCGGATTGGGCGTACGCGATCGCGGCGGGGTTGCGGCATCGCACCGTGGTGCCGGCGATCGGCGGTCTGTTGTCGGGGCACCTGGTGATGACCGCGGTGGTGGCGGCCGGCGTCGCCGCGCTGGTTTCCCGCTCGCCCTTGGTGCTGACCGCGTTGACCGGGGTCGGGGCGGCGTACTTGGTGTGGCTGGGGATCACGACGCTCGCAAAACCTTCGGCGCCGCCGCAGGCCGGTCCCGAGCAGGCACCCGAATCGTGGGTACGGCAGGCCGTCAAGGGCCTGGGGATCAGCGGGCTGAACCCGAAGGTGTTCCTGCTGTTCCTGGCTCTGCTGCCGCAGTTCACCGACGCGGGCGCGCGGTGGCCGCTCGCGCTGCAGATTGTGCTGCTCGGTTTGGTACACACGGCCAGCTGCGCCGTGATCTACACCGGGGTGGGGGCAGGTGCGCGGGTGGTGCTGCGCACCCGCCCCGCCGCAGCGCGGGTGGTGACCTGGGTGTCCGGGGCTGCGATGATCGGAATCGGGGCCGTGCTGCTGGTCGAGCGGGTGGTCGGATAGGGCTCGTTCTTCACGGCCGCGCTGGACCTGTGGGTGCCGGGGACTGCCATTCCCGGGGGAAGGACACCGGCAGCGTTTCCGGCGTGACCGGGGTGTGCTCGGCCGCCGCATGCAGTCGCGTGTTCCGAACAACCACGGCACCACCGCGCACCATCGTCTCGACCAGTTCGGCGGCAAGCGCCTCGGGGGTGAGGCGCAGCAGCCGGGCTGCGTCGACGAGCCAAGCACGGGCATGCAGGTAGGGCTCGACCTCGTCGGCGGAGATTCCGTCACGAATCATCAATGCGAAGGCGAAGATTCGCCGAATTCCGTACCATACTGCGCCGTCCGGGTCGTCGACGAGGCGTCGCGCCCGGCGCCGTGCACTGGCCAACGCCGCGCCGGGGTCGGCGGGAATCGGTCCGTGCCCGGGCAGCAGCACCCGCGGCTGCAGGTCGGTCAGCCGGTGGAGCGACTGCAGGGCCGCGTGTGCCGCGTCGGGGCCGTCGAGGGCACTGTTGACCCAGCCGACGTCGTAGTCCGACAACGCATCTCCCACAACCAGTAGCCGTTCCTCAGGCTGCCACAACGCCAAGTGGCCCGGGGTGTGGCCGGGGGTGCGGACCACCTCCAAGTCGGCGTCACCGAGCCGGAGCACGTGCCCGTCGTCGACCGGCTCGTCGACGGTGTAGGGAGCGACCGGCTGGTCGAGGTACTCCGCGAGACAGCAGCCCGGGTCGCGACGCGCGACGGCGTCGGCGTCCGGGGCGCTGGCCGCAATGCCGGCGCCCCTCGCCTGGAGCAGCGCATTGCCTCCGACATGGTCGGCGTGCCAGTGCGTGTTCACGACTCGGGTGAGGTTGTTGCTGTGTGCCCGCACCCAGTCGGCTGTCTGCTGCGCGTGTCCGACGAAGCCGCTGTCGACGAGCGCCGCTTCCCGCCCGTCGATCAGCAGTAGGTTGGCATCGGGGAAAGGCCGCTGCTGCCAGATCACCCAGTCGGGCAACCGTTCTGCGCCATTGGTGTCCACTCCGGTCACCAGTCGGCGGGGCGGCCCTTGAGCTGTTCCCAGTACCGGCGGTGGGCACGCCGGGACGGCTCGCTCGTCATGCCGGCGGCCAGTTCCTTCCGGTCCAGTGGGTCGGACAAGTCCGCGATGTCACGCAGGGTCGGGGCCTGCAGGGCTTGCTTGGTATAGGCGTAGTTGTCGATGCAGTCTTCGGGGGTCAACTCGGCGAGGGCGACGGCCCGGTCGAGCAGTTCCTCGGCCGGCACCACCTCGTGCAGAATCCCCATTTCGTGTGCCTCGTGCACGGAGAAGATCTCCCCCTGCAGGCAGGTCCGGGATGCCACCGGCTGCCCCCATGCGTACGCCAGCATCCGCAGATATACCGCCGGCATCGGGATCCCGATGTTGACCTCGTTGATTCCGAACCGGGCCTCGCCGGCGGCGGCGACCGTGCGATCGCACACGGCGGCGGTGATGAGACCTCCGGCGAAGGCGTGCCCGTTCACCGCGGCCACCGTCGGTCTCGGGTAGGTGAACAACCGGATATTGGTTGCCCGATAGTCCTGGAACCAGGATGCGACTGCTGCCTCGTCGCCGGCGAAGAGCCGGAAGTGCTCGGCCAGGTCCAGGCCGGCGGAGAATCGGGTGCCGGTGCCGGTCAGCACCACCGGCGACTGTGAGTGGTCGCGTTCGAGTCGATCGAAGGCGTCGTGCAGGTCGGCGAAGTAGGCGCGGTTCTGCGCGTTGACCGGGTTGGTGTTCATCGTGACGACGGCGACGCGACCGCGTCGTTCGATTGTCCAGCTCATCATGCCCTCCGTTTGGCTTGTCGTGAATGTTGTTCGAGTATGGGCGTGTTCGGGTCTACAACCCGAGGACCTGGAGAGCTTGTTCGCGCAGTTCGACCTTGCGGACCTTCCCGCTGACGGTCATGGGGAACTCGTCGACGCAGTGCACGTAGCGCGGGATCTTGTAGTGCGTGAGTCGGCCCGTGCAGAACTCCCGGAGGTTGTCGGCGTCGATCTTCTCGGCGCCCTCGCGTAGCCGCAGCCAGACCATCAGCTCTTCCCCGAACTTGTCGTCGGGAACTCCGATCACCTGGGCGTCGAGGATGTCGGGATGGGTGTAGAGGAACTCCTCGATCTCCCGGGGGTAGATGTTCTCCCCGCCGCGGATCACCATGTCCTTGATGCGCCCGGTGATGGCGACGAACCCGTCCTCGTCCATGACCGCGAGGTCGCCGCTGTGGATCCAGCCGTCGGTGTCGACCGCCTTGGCGGTCTTGTCAGGTTCGTTCCAGTACCCCAGCATCACCGAGTAACCGCGGACACACAATTCACCGGACCGTCCTCGTGGCACGGCCTCGCCGGTCTCAGGATCGACGACCTTGACCTCTACGTGGGGGTGGGCGCGGCCGACAGTGGACACCCGACGGTCCAGGGAGTCGTCCACCCAGGTCTGGGTGGAGGCCGGGGATGTCTCGGTCATGCCATACGCGATCGCCACTTCCGGTGCCCACGCCGTGACCTGCTTCATGATCTCCACCGGGCACGGTGAGCCTGCCATGGCTCCGGTGCGTATCGACGAGAGGTCGTATGAGCTGAAGTCGGGGACGTCGAGCATGCTGATGAACATCGTCGGCACTCCGTATACCGAGGTGCATTGCTCCTGCGCACACGCCGTCAGCGTGGCGACGGGATCGAACGACGGTGACGGAATGACGACACACGCGCCGTGCGTGCTGGCCCCGAGGTTGCCCATGACCATGCCGAAGCAGTGGTAGAACGGCACCGGCACGCAGATCCGGTCGAGTTCGGTGTAGCCGAGCAGCTCGCCGACGAAGAACCCGTTGTTGAGGATGTTGCGGTGCGAGAGGGTGACACCCTTCGGCGACCCGGTGGTTCCCGACGTGTACTGGATGTTGATCGGATCGTCCGGTGACAGGACGGCCTGCACCTCGGTGAGCCGTTCGGACGAGGCCTGATCTCCGCGGATCAACAGTGACGCCCACTCGTCGCTGCCGAAAATTACCACCCGATCGAGCCCCGGGCACCGGGGCGAAACCTCTGCGACCATCGCCTCGTAGTCGGAGGTCTTGAACGACTGGACCGCGAACATCAGCCGGATCCCCGCCTGGGTGAGGACGTATTCGAGTTCGTGGGAGCGGTATGCGGGATTGAGGTTCACCAGGATGGCACCCACCTTCGCCGCCGCGAACTGCACCAGCACCCATTCAGGGCAGTTCGGGGCCCAGATCGCAACCCTGTCCCCGGGGACGATCCCCTCCTCGAGCAGGGCAGAAGCCAGCGCATCGACGTCGGCGCGGAGACCGGCGTACGTCCACCGCCGGCCCGTGGGAACGTCGACCAAAGCCTCGCGCTCGGGAAATCTCGAGGCGGTCCGGTCGAAGTTGTCGCCGATCGTCATCTCGAGCAGCGGCCGCTCGGTCGGACCGACGGTATGACTCAGCCTGATGTCCATGTGTGTTCCTCCGTTCTGGGAGGTATGTGACCCGTGAAACGAACGGAGCGGGACCCCCGAAGGTAGGTCGGGGATGTCGTACCCACCTTCGTGGGTACGACGTTGCCACGGTGTGACGGCACTCACTAGCCTCGGGATCAGATGTTTAGTTGGAGGCCGACGTGACCATGTCATTCGAAACCGATACGCCGATCGAACGGCGCATCCTCGCGCGCTCGCTGGAGACTCTCCGAAAGCACGCCGGAATGGACATGGTGTTCGGTGGGCCGGTGCATCACGGGGCAGCGGCGATGGAGATCACCGACCTGACCGGGGTCCGCACCCGCTCGGCGGTGAACCTGGTCGTCCGCAACGGTGAGGGACTCGGCGGCAAGGCGCTGATGCTCGCCCGCCCGGTGTCGGTGGCCGACTACATCTCGTCGCAAGGCATCACCCACGTCTACGACCACGCCGTGCGACCGGAAGCGATCGAGACCCTGGCCGCGCTTCCGATCATCGTCGACCGCACGCCCCGGATCCTGATCTACCTGGCGGCCCGCACCCATGTGCGCCTGGGCGACCGCTGGTTCGACAGCTTCACCCCGCTGGTCCGGCGGCTCGAACGCGACATCGCGGTCGAGGACGAAGTGCGGCGACGGCTGAGCCTCATGCGCACCACTGCCGAGGCCGACCGGGCGACGCTCAGTCGCGCCGACCTGTACGACATCGCTCAGGAACTGACGAACCTGGCCGACCAGATCGAGGACGAGACCCTGCGCGCCAAAGTGGAGGCCGTGGGGAACCGGTTTGCGCCCGTGCTGGGGTCTGCCAGATCGCAGGAACCCCCCACCCTGCTCCGGCCCCGCGAGGTCGACGTGCTCGAACATGTCGCACGCGGTCTGAGCAACCGTGAGGTCGCCGAGGCCCTCGGTCTGCTGCCCAACACCGTCAAGTCCTACCTCAAGAGCGCCATGCGCAAACTGCACGCGACCAACCGCGTCCAAGCAATCCTCGCCGCCCGCGAGCGCGGACTCCTCCGCTGACGCCGGCGCGCCACAGGCACGAAGCGCGGCCCCTGCACGTCCGTCGTGTACCCACGAAAGTAGCTGCCCGGGAGGGCAACCCACTTTGGGGGGTGTAGGACCCGATGTAACGGCGCTCACACTGCTCGTCGTACCTCAGCTCCTCCGCCAGCGGGCGGATGGGCCCACCGAGCAGGAGATCTCAGATGTCCCGAACCGTCGACCCGGTAACGAGCCCACCGACCACCCCGATGCGCCGCGTCGCCATTGCCAGTTGCACCGGCACCACCATCGAGTTCTACGACTTCTTCATCTACGGCACCGCGGCAGCACTGGTCTTCCCGAAGGTCTTCTTCCCCGCCCTCGGCACCGCCGCCGGCACCGTCGCCTCCTTCGCCACGTTCGCCGTCGCGTTCGTCGCCCGGCCACTCGGCGCCGCGATCTTCGGCCACTTCGGTGACCGGATCGGCCGCAAGAAGACTCTGGTCAGCACACTGCTGCTGATGGGGATCAGCACCGTCCTCATCGGACTGCTCCCCGGTGCCGCCACCATCGGTGTGGCCGCACCGATCGCGCTGATTGCGCTGCGGATTGCGCAGGGCCTCGCCGTCGGCGGTGAATGGGCCGGGGCAACCCTGCTGGCCACCGAATACGCCCCCACCGGCAAACGGGGCCTGTACGCGGTATTCCCGCAGCTGGGACCGTCACTGGCCTTCGCTCTGTCCAACGGCACCTTCCTGGCGGTCAACGTCTTCGTCGGCGAAACCTCGCAGGCGTTCCTCGACTACGGCTGGCGGATCCCCTTTATCGCCAGCGCACTCCTCGTGCTCATCGGCCTTTATGTCCGGTTGAAGGTGGAGGAGACACCGATGTTCGCCCGTCAGGCCACCCAGAGTCGCCACACCGGCGCGGGCCCGCTCCTCGGGGTCTTCAAGAACCAGCCCCGTGAGCTGCTCGTTGCCGCCGGATCCCTGGCGATGATGTTCGCGTTCTTCTACATCGGCACCGCATACCTCACCTCGTACGGCACCGCCACCCTCGGCCTGAGCCGCACCACAGTTCTGTCCCTCGGACTCCTGGCCGCCGCCGTCTTCTGCGCGGCAATCATCCTGTCCGCCATCTACTCCGACCGAATCGGCCGCCGCAAGTTGGTGCTCGCCTCCTGCATCGTGGCCATCCCCGGAGGATTGGTGCTCTTCCCCCTCCTCGACACCGGCTCCCCGCTCGCGTTCCTCGCCGGCCTGGCCCTCGCCCTGGTCATCATGGGCGTCTCCTACGGTCCCGCGGGGGCACTGCTCCCGGAGATGTTCCACACCGAATACCGCTACACCGGCGCCGGTATGGCGTACGCGATCGCCGGCGTCATCGGCGGCGGCACCGCACCCATGCTCGCCGCGGAACTGACCTCTCGATACGGCAGCACCGCCGTCGGGTGGATGCTCGCCGGGTTCGGCCTCCTCAGCTTCGCCTGTGCCCTCGCCCTGCCCGAAACCCGGCGCCGCGACATGGAGGACACCGGAACCGGCAACAGTCGGGCGGCTCGCCCTATTCCCGAAACCACCTGAGAGGGAATCACTTCGAGAGGCAACATGTTGACCAACACAATCGACACTTGGATGCAGCACCCGACCCAGCGATGGCTCGACATGCCGTTCCTGGACTCCCTGCGCCACTGGTCGAAGGGAACCATCCCCGAAACCGAACCGCCGGTGTCGTGGACGATCGACCGGATGGACGAGGCCGGCGTCGAACTGGGCCTGCTCAGCGCCTGGCACGCCCCCGCGGGACCGCTGATCAGCAACGACGAGGTCGGGGACATCGTCAAACGCCACCCGGACCGCTTCCCGATGGTCGCCTCCGTCAACCTCCACCAGCCGATGGAGGCGGTACGAGAACTGCGCCGATGCGTCGAGGAGTACGGCGCCTGCGCCCTGCGGGTCCTGCCGTGGCTGTGGGACCTGCCTCCGGACGACCGCCGGTACTACCCGCTGTACGCGGCGTGCTGCGACCTCGACATCGCCTTCTGCACGCAGATCGGGCACACCGGCCCGCTGTGCCCCTCCGAACCCGGCCGCCCGATCCCGTACCTCGACCACGTGGCCCTCGAGTTCCCCGAACTACGGATCATCGCCGGCCACATCGGAGTTCCGTGGACGGGTGAAGCCATTTCGCTGGCCACGAAGTACCCGAACGTCTACATCGACACCTCCGCGTACAAGACCTCCCGCTACCCGGCGGAGATCGTCGACTACCTCCGCGGGCACGGCCGGAACAAGGTGCTGTTCGGCTCCAACCACCCGGCCTGGCCGGCCCCCGACTGCCTGTCCGGGTTGGACAAGCTCGAGCTCGATGAAAAGACGCGTGCAGCGTTTCTGCGCGAGAACGCAATCCGCGCATTTGACCTCCCGTCCTGACCACCAAACCCACACCGAGGAACCACTTTGTTCACCAACACCTTCACCGAGACCTTCGGGATCGAACACCCCATCGTGTGCGGCGGCATGACCGCCGTCGGCACCGCAGACCTGATCGGCGCTGTCGCCAACGCCGGGGCGCTCGGATTCCTCACCGCCCTGACCCAACCGACCCCTGAGGCGCTGGTCAAGGAGATCGCCCGCTGCCGCGACCTCACCGACAAGCCGTTCGGCGTCAACCTCACCATCCTGCCGACCATCCAGCCGGTGCCCTACGACGAATACCGCGACGCCATCGTCGACAGCGGCATCACCATCGTCGAAACCGCCGGGGGCAACCCGACCCCACACCTGCCCACCTTCAAAGCCGCGGGTGTCAAGGTGATCCACAAGGCTGTCTCGGTGAGGCACGCCGTCAAGGCCGAGCAACTCGGCGTCGACGCGATCAGCATCGACGGCTTCGAGTGCGCCGGGCACCCCGGTGAGGACGACGTTCCCGGGCTCGTGCTGATCCCCGCTGCGGCCCGGGCACTGACCATCCCGATCATCGCGAGCGGCGGAATCGCCACCGGCGCCGGACTCGTCGCCGCCCTCGCGCTCGGCGCCTCCGCCGTCAACATGGGCACCCGGTTCATGGCGACCACCGAGGCCCCGATTCACGACAACGTCAAGCAGCAGATTGTTCAGAACACCGAACGCGACACCCGAATTGTGTTCCGCGAGTTCCACAACTCCGCACGCGTTGCCCGCAACTCGGTCTCCGAAGAGATCCTCGACCTGTCCCGGCGCCCAGGTGCCGGCTTCGGCGACATCGCCCATCTCGCCAGCGGTGTCCGCGGCCGCGAGCAGGTGTACGGCAACGGTGACGTCGAAGGCGGGCTCTGGTGGGCAAGCCAGGCCCAGGGCCTGATTCACGATATCGGCAGCTGCGAGGAGGTAGTCGACTCGATCCTCACAGACGCACAACACATCATCGCCCGAACATTGCGCGACCAACTGGCCGGCTGAACAGGTCTTCTCACGCGACACCTGACCAGGCAGCGCGGCGGTGATCCAGTCCGGTCGACATGGGTACCGACCGCGTTGTCCGGGTTTCGCGGATGAGCCCGCAGCGCGCCGGCCACATATGTGGTCACTTCGCGAACAGATCCGTCACCCGGACGCGGTGATGGGCTCACCAGCGCCGCGGAGCGTTGTCTCATCCAGGGCACGACGACGTGACCTCGTCGTCACCAGGGCGAGCTGACACCCCGAAGACGCGCGCGGTCCGGCCGATAAGCTGGGCCGGGTAACCGCGTGACGGAGAGGATCGGCATTCGTGACCACGATGCACGACGTTGCCCGGGCGGCAGGCGTGTCCCAGGCCGCGGTCTCGTATGCGTACAACCAGCCCCACAAGCTGTCCGCGGCGCGGCGCGCCCACATCTTCCAGGTGGCCGCGGAACTCGGCTACGCCGGCCCTAACCCCGCGGGCCGCAACCTCCGGACCGGGCAGGTCGGTGCGCTGGGGCTGATGATCACCGACTCGTTGCGCTACGCCTTCGACGATCCCGCCACCTCACAGCTGCTGAAGGGCATCTCGGAGGTCGGTGAACTCGCCGAGGTCGCGCTGACGCTGCTGCCCTGCCCCCTCGAGTCCACCCGGGTAGCGGAGGGCTCCGGGGTGCTCGTGCGCGGCGCGGTGGACGGCTTCCTCGCGTACGCGATGCCGGAGGGCCACCCCGGAATGCAGACGGCGATGAGCCGCCGGCTGCCGATCGTCGTGATCGACGGTCCGAATCCTGGCGGGCTGCCCCGGGTCGGAATCCAGGATCGGCAGGCCGCCAAGGAAATCGCGGAGCACGTGCTCTCCCTCGGGCACCGCCGTGTCGGGTTTCTCGTCGACCGCCTCGTGCCCGACGGCAAGGGCGGGCGTGTCGACGCCGCCCGCACCCGGGCAGCCCGCGACCACGTGATGAAGGAACGACTCGCCGGCTACGCGTCCGCCTGCCGGAAACACAGGGTGCCGTGGTCGTCTGCCGTGGTCGTCGAAGCAGGCGGGTTCGACTACGAGTTGTCCCGCACCGCCGTCGAGACGCTGCTCGACGCCGGACCCGTGACCGCGGTCGTCGCAGCGTCCGACCTGCTGGCCCTTGCCGCGATCGACGTCGCCCAGGCACGCGGCCTCCGGGTGCCCGAGGATCTGTCGGTGGTCGGTTTCGACGACATTCCCGCGGCCCGCACCGCGGGACTCACGACGGTTCGGCAACCCCTCGTCGACAAGGGCCGCGAGGCCGCCCAACTGCTGCTCGACATCATCGGCGGCGGCGCGGGTCGGGAAATCACGCTGCCCACCGAACTCGTCGTCCGCGAGAGCGCCGGCCCCCCGCCCACCGATCAATGAGTTAACCTGTTGCGCCGCGTAGTTCGGGATTGTCGTCGACGATGGAGTAGAGTGCCTCGGTGATCGCCTTGACCCGGGCCAGGCGGGTCAGTTCCCGCGGCACGACCAGCCAGTAGGTGCGGTGGGCGATGAAGTCGTCGGTGAGGATCGGCACGAGGTCCTCGTCGAGCGCCCCGATGTAACTCGGCAGTGGCGCGATCCCGACGCCGTGCTTCACCGCCTGGTAGTGGCCGGCGATGTTGTTGGTCTGGATCTGCGCTTGGAAATCCGGGATCAGCGCGTCGAGGATGCGCAGCGGTTCGACGTCGAGGAACGCGTCCACGTACCAGATCAGCGTGTGATGGCGTAAATCCTCGAGGGCCGTGATGGGGTCGTGCTCGCTCAGGTAGTGCCGTGACGCGTACAGGCGGAGGTCGTACTCCGCCAGTTTGCGGACCACGACGGACCGCGGCGACGGTCGTTCGAGGGTGACGGCGATGTCGAAGTCGCGCCCGGTCAGTAGGTCGTGGGTGGTCGACGTGACGAGTTCGGTGAACAGATCGGGGTGCTCGGACCGCACCGCCGCGAGACCCGGCACCAGCACGAACGACCCGAAACCGTCGGGCGTGATGATCCGGACGGTGCCGGTCAGCCCGCCCCGCGACGACGTCTCGTCGAGTGCGGCGAGGACCGCGGTCTCCACCGCCTCGGCGTGGGGAACCAGCCGCCTGCCCGCTTCGGTGAGCTGCCATCCCGACACCCCGCGGTCGAAAAGCCTGGTGCCCGTGTCCTTCTCGAGTCGGGTGATTTTCCGCGAGACGGTCGTGTGATCGACACCGAGTCGCTTCGCCGCGTCGGCGAGGCGGCCGGTTCTCGACAACTCCAGGAGGTAACGCATGTTGTCTGCGGTAAACATCACCCTCACCCTCGTGCAAATCTGCAGTCCGAAGTGCCATTTTACTCGTTGACGCAGGCATTGTTGCCCAGCAGACTCGTGGTCACCCCACCTTTCCAGGAGTACATCCCATGGCCGTCATCTCCCATTGGTTCGACAACAAGACCTTCCCCGGCACCAGCGGTAACACCGCCCCCGTCACCAACCCGGCCACCGGCGCCGTCACCGGACAGGTCGCCCTCGCCAGCGTCGAAGACGCCCGCGCCGTCATCGACGCCGCAGCCGCCGCCTTCCCCGCCTGGCGCGACACCTCCCTCGCCAAGCGCACCCAGATCATCTTCACATTCCGCGAACTACTCAACCAGCGCAAGGGCGAACTCGCCGAAATCATCACCTCCGAACACGGCAAGGTCGTCTCCGACGCCCTCGGCGAAGTCTCCCGCGGCCAGGAAGTCGTCGAATTCGCCTGCGGCATCGCCCACCTGCTCAAAGGCGGCATGACCGAAAACGCCTCCACCAACGTCGACGTCTCCTCCCTCCGCCAACCCGTCGGCCCCGTCGGCATCATCTCCCCCTTCAACTTCCCCGCCATGGTCCCGATGTGGTTCTTCCCCATCGCCATCGCCGCCGGTAACACGGTGGTGTTGAAGCCGTCCGAGAAGGACCCCACCGCCGCCATCTGGATGGCCGAACTCTGGGCCGAAGCCGGCCTGCCCGCCGGGGTCTTCAACGTGCTGCAGGGCGACAAGACCTCCGTCGACGAACTCCTCACCAACCCCGCAATCAAGGCCATCAGCTTCGTCGGCTCCACCCCCATCGCCCAGTACGTGTACGCCACCGGCACCGCCCACGGCAAACGCGTCCAAGCCTTGGGTGGCGCGAAGAACCACGCCATCGTCCTCCCGGACGCCGACCTCGACCTCGCCGCCGACGCCATGGTCAACGCCGGCTTCGGATCCGCCGGCGAACGGTGCATGGCCATCTCCGCCCTCGTCGCCGTCGGCGACATCGCCGACGAACTGGTCGCGAAAATCACCGAACGCACCGACACGTTGAAGATCGGTGACGGCACCCGCGATTCCGACATGGGTCCGCTGGTGACGAAGGTGCACCGCGACAAGGTCGCCTCCTACATCGACGCCGGCGAAAACGACGGCGCCACCATCGTCGTCGACGGCCGGCAGGTGCAGGCCGACGGCGGTGCCGATGGGTTCTGGCTCGGCCCCACCCTCATCGACCACGTCACCACCGACATGTCCGTCTACACCGACGAGATCTTCGGACCCATCCTCTCCGTCATCCGCGTCGAGACCTACGACGAAGCCCTCGAACTCGTGAACTCCAGCCCGTTCGGCAACGGCACCGCCATCTTCACCAACGACGGCGGCGCCGCCCGCCGGTTCCAGAACGAGGTCGAGGTCGGCATGGTCGGCATCAACGTCCCCATCCCCGTCCCGATGGCCTACTACAGCTTCGGTGGCTGGAAGAACTCCCTGTTCGGCGACACCCACGCCCACGGCGCCGAAGGCGTCCACTTCTTCACCCGCGGCAAGGTCGTCACCACCCGCTGGCTCGACCCCAGCCACGGCGGCCTCAACCTCGGATTCCCCCAGAACGCATAAGGAACCTCTCCCATGAGCGCACACCTCTCACTCCCCCGGTTCGCCCGGATCGGGGCCGGAGCAGTCGACGAGATCGGCTCGGTCGTCGACCAATTGGTTCTGCAGAGACCGGTTCTCGTCACCGACTCCTACCTCGTCGGCACCGGCGCGGCCGACCGGGTGATGGCCCTCCTCAGGTCGGCAGGCAAGGACCCCGCCCTGTTCGACGGCACGGTGCCCGACCCCACCACCGATTCCCTGGCGGACGGGCTGAGGATCGTCGCCGAACACCGGGCGGATTCGGTGATCGGATTCGGCGGCGGCAGTCCGATGGACACCGCAAAGGCGCTGGCCGTGCTGTCCGCGAACGGCGGCGAGATGCGCTCGTACAAGGCACCGCACGTGTACACCGGGAAGGCGCTGCCGATCATCGCGATCCCGACCACCGCAGGCAGCGGCTCCGAAGCGACACAGTTCACCGTCATCAGCGACAGCGCCTCCGACGAGAAGATGCTGTGTCCGGGGCTGTCGTTCCTGCCGATCGCCGCGATCGTGGATTTCGAACTCACGATGTCGATGCCGCCGCGACTGACCGCGGACACCGGAATCGACGCGCTCACCCATGCGATCGAGGCGTACGTCAGTAAGAAGGCCCAGCCGTTCACCGACGGACTCGCTCTCGCCGCGATCCGCACCATCGGCAAGCACATCGGCACGGCCTACGCGGACGGCGAAGACCGCACCGCGCGGGAAGCGATGATGGTCGCGTCCATGCAGGCCGGCATGGCGTTCTCCAACTCGAGCGTGGCGCTGGTCCACGGGATGAGCAGGCCGATCGGTGCGCATTTCCATGTCGCACACGGACTGTCGAACGCGATGCTGCTTCCCGCGATCACGGCGTTCTCCGTGCAGGGCGCGGAGAGCCGCTACGCCGACTGCGCGCGGGCGTTCGGCGCCGCGTCGGAATCGGCCGGCGATTCCGTGGCCGCGCAGTTCCTCGTCGAGACACTGAGCACGCTCTGTCACGATCTGAAGGTGCCGACCCCGCTCGAATACGGGATCGATCGCGACGCCTGGGACGGCCTCATTCCGTTGATGGCAGAGCAGGCGCTGGCGTCCGGGTCACCCGGCAACAACCCGGTTGCGCCCACCGCCGAGCAGATCGAGACGCTGTATTCGGAGGTCTTCAGCCAGCGCTAGAACTCGACGGTGCCCCTGAGGTACCGCCGGTAGGCCCCGGACAGGTGGACGCGGTCGCCGCGCACGTCGCAGTGAACGGTTCCGCCGCGCGCCGACAGTTGCCGTCCGACGAGGCTGCCACGCCCCAGCGTGGCAGCCCAGTACGGCGCGATCTGCGAGTGCGCGGACCCGGTCACCGGGTCTTCCTTCACGCCGGCCGCGGCACCGAACCATCGCGACACGAAATCGACCCCGTCCGCGTCCGATGATGCGGTGACGACGACGCCGCGCACCTTCAGCGGACTGATCACGGCGAAGTCGGGGGTCATCGACGCGATGTCGTGTTCGGATTCCGCGACGAACACGAGGTCGGTGGCCTTCAGGCACTCCCGCACCGGGATGCCGAGTGCTGCGACGACCCGGGGATCGGCGGCGGTCTGCACCGGCACCTCGGCGGGGAAATCCATCACCAGCGTCGCGTCCGGTCCGCGGTCGACGGTCAGCCAGCCGCTCCGCGTCCAGAACTGGATCCGGTCGGCATCCGGGTGGACGTCCTCGAGGATCTGCGCGGCGGCGGCGAGCGTCGCATGACCGCACAGGTCCACCTCGACCGCCGGCGTGAACCACCGCAGGTGATACGCCGGATGTGCCGGGTCGTGAGGCGTCGCATCCGCGGGAAGGCGCGCGGTGTAGAACGCCGTCTCGGACAGATTGTTCTCTTCGGCCAGTTGCTGGAGAACCGCATCGTCCAGCCAGTCGGTCAGCGGCATGATCGCCGCCGGGTTGCCCTCGAACGGTCCGGCGGCGAATGCGTCGATCTGATGGATGTCCAGCTTCATAACGTCCGATGGTGGCGGATGCCCCGACGGTCGTCGAGGGCCATCCCGGACACTCTGGACCGGTCCCCGCCTCGAGCGGTCCCCCGACGTCAGGCCCGCGCGAAGCTCATCGTCTCGCCCTCGACGCCGCGCATCCACAGGTCGTTGCACGCGGCCGCCAGCTCCGGCAGACCCTCCTCGATGGCGGCGAACACATTGCCGGGCACCCAGCCGACGTCGCCGTTGAGCAGCAGGTTGTTGCGGCCGTAGAAGATCGCGAGGTCGGTGGCGCCCTGCGCGGCGTGCGCCTCGGAGCCCGGTTCGTACCCGTAGGCGGAGTTGCCGATCTCCCACGGCTCGAAGTCGAACAGGCATACGTCACCGGGAATCGGTGTGACGGTGGGATTTTCCCGCCGCGGTGCCGCCGTGATCCGCGGGATCAGCGTGTACACCTCGTTGCGCGCGTACTTGGCGTGATACGCGTCGCCGCTCTGTGGAAGGACGTCCCAGACGGCGTCGCACGTGAGTGGTGCGTCCTCGTCGAGAAGCCGGGCGCGGCACGTCACGCCGCGCTTGTCCAGGGTGATGGTGATGTAGCGAGCCACAGGTCCTCCTTCGGAGCCCGTGAGTACTTCTTAACCGCCCGCGGTTAACAAGTACTCACGGGTGCTGGTCACACTTCGTCGAGTACCTCGGACCAGATCTTCAGGGCGTCCTCGATCTGGTCTGCCGTCACGATGAGCGGTGGAATCATCCGTACCACGTTCATGTGGGCGCCGCAGGTCAACAGCAGCAACCCCTTCTTCGCTGCCAGTTGCTGCGCCGCAGCCGCTTTCGCACGGTCTGCGGTGCCGTCGCCGGCAGTGAACTCGCTGCCCACGAGCAGCCCGAGGCCGCGGACGTCGCCGATCGCGTCGATGGCCTTCCGGCGGGCACCGTCGAGCAACTGCGCGCCTCGGGCGGCGGCGTTGGCGACGAGGTCTTCCTTCTCGATGACCTCGAGTGTCGCGATCGCGGCCGCGCAGGACACCGCGTTGCCGCCGTACGTTCCGCCCTGCGACCCCGGCCAGCCCTTGGACATCAGCTCCTCGGACGCCGCGATGCCCGACAGCGGGAAGCCGCTGGCCAGACCCTTGGCGATGGTGATGATGTCGGGGCGGACGTCGAAGTGCTGGTGCCCGAAGAACTTGCCGGTGCGACCGAACCCGGTCTGGATCTCGTCGATGACGAGCAGGATGCCGTAGCGGTCCGCGCGCTCACGGAGCCCCTGGAAGAACGCGGTGTTGCCGGGCACGTACCCGCCCTCGCCGAGCACCGGTTCGACGACGAACGCGGCCGTCTCGTGCGGCGCGGTGAGCGTCGCGAAGATGTAGTCGAGTTCCTTGAGCGCGAACGCGGTGGCTTCCTCCTCGGACCAGCCGTAGCGGTACGCGTTGGGGAACGGTGCCACGTGCACGCCGCCCATCAGCGGGCTGAAGCCGGCCGAGAACCGGGTGCCGGACGTGGTCATCGTCGCCGTCGCGACGGTGCGTCCGTGGAATCCGCCGTGGAAGACGATCACGTTGGGCCTGCCGGTCGCCTGCCGCGACAGTCGCAGCGACGCCTCCACGGCCTCGCTTCCGGAGTTCGCGAAGAACAGCGAGTCGAGTCCTTCGGGCAGCACCGACCCCAGGCGGTCGACCAGTTCGAGCATCGGCTGGTGCATGACCGTGGTGTATTGGCCGTGGATCAGGGAGCCGACCTGCCTGCGGGCGGCCTCGACGACGTGCGGGTGGCAGTGCCCGGTACTGGTGACGCCGATGCCCGCGGTGAAGTCGAGATAGCGGCGGCCGTCGGTGCCGTAGAGGTAACAACCTTCACCGTGATCGACCGTCACGGGTGTGGCCTGAGCGAGCAGTGGAGATAGCCGAGTCACGGGTAACCCTCCCACGCGTTGATGCCTTCGAATGTCGGCAAGTGCATTGTCAGATTGTTGACAATCTGTATAACATGAGGACCGTCCCTACGGCAACGGAGAACGGGGAGAAATCATGCTCGAGGACGCAGCAATCGGATCGGTGCAGACCGGCCTGTTCATCGGCGGCAAGTGGCGCGACAGTGCGCGCACCATGCCGGTCCACGACCCGTCCACCGGACAACTCCTGCGCACGGTCGCCGACGCCGACGCCGCGGAGGCCCGCGAGGCGCTCGACGCCGCGGTGGCCGCGCAACCGTCGTGGGCGGCCACGACGCCCCGCGAACGCAGCACCATCCTCATGAACGCGCACCGTCTGCTGCTCGAGAACGTCGACCGGCTCGCGCTCGTCATGACACTCGAGATGGGCAAACCGCTCACCGAGGCCCGGGGTGAAATCGCCTATGCCGCAGAATTCTTCCGCTGGTTCGCCGAGGAAGCCGTCCGCATCGACGGCGGCTACACGACGGCGCCGGGCGGCGGATCACGATTCCTCGTCACCAAACAGCCCGTCGGGCCGAGCCTGCTCATCACCCCGTGGAACTTCCCGATGGCGATGGGCACCCGCAAGATCGGGCCCGCGATCGCCGCCGGATGCACGTCCGTCATCAAACCCGCGGCCCAGACGCCACTGTCGATCCTCGCGCTCGCCGACATCCTCACCGAGGCCGGGCTTCCGGACGGCGTCGTCAACGTCGTCACCACGTCCAGCCCCGACGAGGTCATCACTCCCCTCATCCTCGACGGCCGGGCCCGCAAGCTCTCGTTCACCGGTTCGACCAAGGTCGGGAAGCATCTGCTCGAACTGTGTGCCCGCACGGTCATGCGCACGTCCATGGAACTCGGCGGCAACGCACCGTTTCTCGTGTTCGACGACGCGAATCTCGACGACGCCGTCGACGGGGCGATGGCGGCGAAGATGCGCAACATCGGCCAGGCCTGCACGGCCGCCAACCGTATCCTCGTGCACAGTTCGGTCGCCGAGGAATTCACCCGCAAGCTCACACAGCGGATGGAGGCCCTGCCCGTCGGGCGTGGCACCGAAGACGGCGTCGTCGTCGGACCGCTGATCGACGAGGCCGCCGTCGCCAAGGTGAGCAGCCTCGTCGCGGATGCGATCGACCGCGGCGCCACCGTACTCACCGGAGGCGAGGCACTCGACCGCCCGGGCAACTTCTACCCGGCGACGGTGCTGACGGGCGTGCCCGACGACGCCGAGATGTGCCACAACGAGATCTTCGGCCCGGTCGCCGCGATCAGTACGTTCGAGACCGAGGCCGAGGCCGTCGAGCGCGCCAACGACACTCCGTACGGGCTGGTGGCCTACGTGTACACCGAGAGCCTCAAGCGCGGCATCCGCGTGTGCGAGGCCCTGGAGTCGGGCATGGTCGGGCTCAACCAGGGTGTGGTGTCGAACCCGGCCGCGCCGTTCGGTGGCGTGAAGGAATCCGGGCTCGGACGCGAGGGCGGGACCACCGGCATCGACGAATTCCTCGAGACCAAATACATCGGTGTCGCCATCTAGAAATCTAGAGCCAGGTGTCTTCCGAGGACGTCGTGAGGAACGCCTCGAGGTCGTCGCGCCACGGCGCGGGCACCGTCTTGTCCGGTTCGATGCCGGTGTACTGCCCGCGGTAGAACAGCAGCGGTCGCTCCTCCCTGATCTCGCTCAGGGAGGAGACCCGGCCGAACGCGACCCAGTGGTCGCCGCCGTCGTGCACGCTCTCGAGCGAGCAGTCGATGTGGGCGAGCGAACCGGTGAGGATCGGTGAGCCCAGCGGCGACGCCGTCCAGTCGATCCCGGCGAACTTGTCCGGATCGCGGGAACCGAAGCGGGCGCACGTCGACTGTTGTTCTTCTGCAAGCACGTTGACGCAGAAGATGCCACTGCGCTCGATCGACGCCCACGACCGCGACGTCTTCGTTGGGCAGAACAACACGAGCGGGGGTTCGAGCGACAGCGCGGCGAACGACTGGCACGCGAACCCCACCGGCACGCCGTCGTCGATCGTCGTGATGACGGTGACGCCGGTGCAGAACTGGCCGAGCACCGTCCGGAACCGTCGCGGATCGATCGCCTCGGCCGCGACGGCCCCGTCCCCGGTCACCTCGCTCACGGCTGCATTCCGACGCTGAAGTCGTGACCCCACAGGCTGACGGCCGTGCTCTCCCTCGCGATCCAGCTCTCGTCCTCCACCTGACGTCCCTCGCAACCGAATTCGACGTCGAAGCCGCCGGGGGTCTTCATGTAGAAGGACAGCATCAGGTCGTTGACGTGACGGCCGAGCGTGGCCGACATCTTGACCTTCTTGCGGAGTGCGCGGTCGAGGCACAGCCCGACGTCGTCGGAGTTCTCGACCTCGATCATGAGGTGCACGATGCCGCTGGGCGTGGGCATCGGCAGGAACGCGAGGCTGTGGTGCCGCGGATTGCAGCCGAAGAACCGCAACCACGCCGGTTTGCCGTCCGCGGGCCGCCCGACCATCTGCGGGGGCAGCCGCATCGAGTCGCGCAGGCGGAAGCCGAGCACGTCGCGGTAGAAGTGCAGCGACGCCTCGTCGTCCGTCGTCGAGAGGACGACGTGCCCGAGACCCTGCTCTCCGGTGACGAACTTGTGCCCGTACGGGCTGACCACCCGCCGATGTTCGAGGGCCGCGCCGTGGAACGCCTCGAGCGTGTTGCCGGACGGGTCCTCGAACGTGATCAGCTCGTCGACCCTGCGGTCCTGCAGTTGTTCTGCCGTGCCCTCCTTGAACGCGACGCCGGCCGCCGACAGGTTGTCGCGAACCTCCTGCAGCTCCGCCGCATTCGCCGTCTCCCAGCCCGACACCGACAGCCGGTCGTGCTCCCCTGGGAAGATCACGAGACGAGCCGGGAAGTCGTCCATCCGCAGATACAGGGCGTCCGGGTCGGAGCCCTTGCCCTCGACCATGCCGAGCACCTTGAGGCCGTATTCGCGCCACGCGGCCATGTCGGTGGCCTCGATGCGCATGTACGCCAGTGAACGAATACTCATCACTTACCCCCGTCCAGGAGGAAATCGGTTGCCAGACGGTTGAACTCGTCGAACTTCTCCAGCTGCGCCCAGTGTCCGCACCCGCCGAAGACGTGCAACTGCGCCCGCGGGATCATCTTCAGCGCCACCAGCGCACCGTCGAGCGGGTTGACCCGGTCTTCACGGCCCCAGATCAGCAGCACCCGTTGGCGCAGCTTGTAGGCGTCGCGCCAGAGCATGCCCAGTTCGAAATCGGCCAAGGAGAACGACTTTCCCATCGCCTTCGCCGCGGCGAGCGACTCGGGGGTGCTCGCGGCCGCGAACCGTTCGTCGATCAGCTCGTCGGTGATCAGCTTCTGATCGAACACCATGATGCGCAGGAACGCCTCGAGGTTCTCGCGGGTGGGCTGGTAGCCGAACCTGCCGAGGTTCTTCACGCCCTCGGTCGGATCCGGGGCGAACAGGTTGACGCTCAGCCCGCCCGGCCCCATGAGCACCAGCCGGCCTGCGCGGTCCGGGTAGTCCAGCGCGAAACGCACTGCGGCACCGCCACCGAGGGAGTTACCGAGCAGGTGGACGCGTCCGCCGATGCCGAGGGTGTCGAGCAGGTCCTTCAGCGCGGACGCACTGTGCACGAAGTACTGCGGGTGCTCGGTCGGCTTGTCCGACAACCCATACCCCGGCTGATCGACGGCGAGCACATGGAACTTCTCGGCGAGAACCGGGATGTTCCTGGCGAAGTTCGACCACGACGACGCACCCGGACCGCCACCGTGCAGCAGCACGATCGTGGTGTCGTTGCCGACGCCGGCCTCGTGGTAGTGCAACGTCAGGTCAGGCCGCACCTGGGCGAACTTCGAGGTGGACTCGAACGTGAGGGCTTCTTCGGTCGTCGTCACGTGTTCTCCTAGACCATCGTGTCGGTGATGGGCAAACCGAATTCGCCTGTGCCGTACATGACGTAGGCACGCTCGGGATCGTTGGCCGCGTGGACGCGTCCGGCGTGCGCATCCCGCCAGAATCGTTGCAGCGGTGTACCATTGGCCAGCGCGGTGGCCCCCGAGCTCTCGAACAGTTTGTCGATGGACGAAATGGCGCGGCCGGTGGCGCGCACCTGGTCGCGGCGCGCCCGCAGTCGCAGCTCGAACGGCACTTCCTCACCGGCGACGAGCAGCGCGTACTCGTCGGCGACGTTGCCCGACAACTGGCGCCACGCGGCGTCGATGTCACTCGAGGCCTCGGCGATGCGGACCTTCGCGAACGGGTCGTCCTTCGCCTTCTCGCCGGCGAACGCTGCTCGGACGCGCTTGCCCTGGTGCTCGACGTGGGCGTCGTAGGCGCCGTAGGCCATCCCGACGATCGGCGCGGAGATGGTGGTGGGATGGATTGTTCCCCAGGGCATCTTGTAAACGGGCGCGGTGTTACGCTCGAGCCCGGGCGCGGTGAGAGTGCTCATCGCCTTGAAGCTGAGGACGCGGTGCCGCGGGACGAACACGTCCTCGACCACCACCGTGTTGCTGCCGGTTCCGCGGAGCCCGACCACGTTCCACACGTCGTCGATCCGGTAGTCCTCGCGGGGGATCAGGAAGCTGACGAAG
The DNA here is from genome assembly GCF_017068375.1 of Rhodococcus koreensis. Taxonomy (NCBI): domain Bacteria; kingdom Bacillati; phylum Actinomycetota; class Actinomycetes; order Mycobacteriales; family Nocardiaceae; genus Rhodococcus; species Rhodococcus koreensis. The sequence continues at coordinate 5,339,472 of NZ_CP070609.1, read as the reverse complement.
TCGACGGGGCGGCCGTCCTTGATGACGGGACCGCCGAGCACCGCCCAGGTGGCGTGATCACAGCCGGACGACCAGGCCCACGCGCCGTTGACCGTGTATCCGCCGTCGACGACCTGGCCTGCGCCCATCGGCGCGTACGACGACGAGATGCGAACGTCGGTGTCGTTGCCCCACACGTCCTCCTGCGCCTGCTGAGAGAACAGCGCGAGGTGCCAGTTGTGGACACCGATGATCGACGAGACCCAGCCGGTGGAACCGCACGCGCTCGCGATCTTCCGCACCGCGGAGTAGAACAGCACCGGATCCGCCTGGTAACCACCCCACTGTTCGGGCTGGAGCAACCGGAAGAATCCGGTCTCCTGGAGCGCCTTCATGGAATCGTCGGGGATACGACGGAGATCCTCGGTCTCCTGCGCCCGCTCTCGCAGCGTCGGCAGTAGTGCGTCGAGCCGCTGCATCACCTCGTGACTGTCATGGTCACCCACAGGACGCTCCTGTCTCGTTCGATGGTTCACTTGTCTTCTGAGATTAGAACACGTTCCCATTTATGTCGAGATACCGGCAAAGGTGCTGCTTGGGGGCCCAGGTCTGGAAGAAAGCCCCCGAAAATCTGGCGGATCGTGTCGAAGTTCTATAACGTGTTCTACTAACAGCATGAAGGGATGTGAGGGCACAATGGCGCAGATTCGCGAGATCGATGTGGGCACGGTCCAGACGCGCTTCGCGCGTGGTTGGCACTGCCTCGGTTTGACCAAGACGTTCAAGGACGGCAAACCGCATTCGATCGAGGCATTCGGCACCAAGCTCGTCGTCTTCGCCGACAGCAAGGGCGAACTGAAGGTTCTGGACGCGTACTGCCGGCACATGGGCGGAGACCTGTCGCAGGGCACCGTGAAGGGCGATTCCGTGGCCTGCCCGTTCCACGACTGGCGCTGGGGCGGCAACGGCAAGTGCACCAGCATTCCCTACGCACGCCGGGTTCCCCCGATCGCCCGCACCCGGGCATGGATCACGCTCGAGCAGAACGGTCAGCTGTTCGTCTGGAACGACCCGGAGGGCAATCCCCCGCCGGAGAACGTCACCATCCCCCGCATCGAGGGCGCCTACAGCGACGACTGGACCGACTGGACCTGGAACTCGATGCTGATCGAGGGCTCCAACTGCCGCGAGATCATCGACAACGTGGTCGACATGGCCCACTTCTTCTACATCCACTACGCGTTCCCGACGTATTTCAAGAACGTCTTCGAAGGCCACGTCGCGACGCAGTACCTCAACACGAAGGGCCGTCCCGACGTCGGGATGGCGACGCAATACGGCATGGAATCGCTGCTGCGCTCCGAGGCCGCGTACTACGGCCCGTCCTACATGATCAATCCACTGTGGAACAGCTACGGCGGGTACGAGGTCGAGAGCGTTCTCATCAACTGCCACTATCCGGTGACGAACAATTCGTTCGTGCTCCAGTACGGCGTCACCGTCAAGAAACCCACCGGCATCGACGACGTGACGGCCGACAAACTGGCCGCGAAGTTCACCGAGGGCATCGCCGAGGGCTTCCTGCAGGACGTCGAGATCTGGAAGAACAAGACCAAGATCGACAATCCCCTGCTCTGCGACGAAGACGGTCCGGTCTACCAGCTGCGACGCTGGTACGACCAGTTCTACGTCGACGTCGCCGACGTCACCGACAAGATGACGCAGCGCTTCGAGTTCGAGGTCGACACCACCAAGGCCAACGAGGCCTGGCAGCACGAGGTCGACGAGAACCTGGCCCGGCAGAAGGCCGAACGTGAGGCCTCCGAGGGGTCCGAGAAGACGACTGCCGAGGGGTCCGACAGCAGGGAAGCGCAGGTCTGATCATGAGTGCCTCGACCGAATGGGCCAAAGCTCCCGACTTCGCCGGGCAGCCTGCCCGGCTCGAGGCCATTCATGCGCAGACGGTGGCCGACAAGGCCAGCTACCTCGACGACGGCATGAACGAAGTCGAGTGCCGTACGTGCGGAACCTGTGTGCTGGTGCGCAAGAACAGCCTCGAGCACACGAGCGTCCAGTGGACGGACGACCCCGCGAAGACGTGCCCGACCTTCCGGGACGCCGCCGGCGAGGGAAAGTCCACCGCGCTCCGGGAAGGGTGCCCGCGGCTGTGGGACAGCATCGATCACGCGGTGATGGAGGGGTTCATCGACGTGCGAGATCGAGTCGAATAGTCGCCGGCGCCTGCGCGCCCGGGTAGATCGCCCGATGTGACATTCGTGCAGTCAGGAGCTGCACGAATGTCACATCGGGCGCTTACGCTGGAATGTGCCGTCGGACGCGGCGGCGTCAGCCGAACCACGGAGGCGTGCCATGACAGGCCGAATCGTGCACTTCGAGATCCCCTTCGACGACGGTGACCGCGCACGAGCGTTCTATCGCGACGCATTCGGGTGGGTCATCGCCGAGATCCCTGACATGGAATACAGCATGGTCACCACCGGACCCGTCGGCGAGAGCGGCATGCCCGACGAGCCCGGCTACATCAACGGCGGCATGATGCAGCGCGGGGAGGTGACTTCCCCCGTGGTCACCGTCGACGTCGAGAGCATCGAATCCGCCCTCGAACGGATCGAATCCCTCGGAGGGAAGACCGTCACCGGCAGAACACCCGTCGGGAACATGGGTTTCGCCGCGTACTTCACCGATTCCGAGGGCAACGTCGTCGGGCTGTGGGAGACCGCCCGCTGACCCGTGAGTACTTGTTAACCGCGGGACGTTAAGAAGTACTCACGGGCGGCGCAGCCGCATTCTCGCGCTGCAGTTCGAGCGCAATGTCGATGAGCTGGTCTTCCTGGCCGCCGACGAGTTTGCGTTTGCCCGCGCGGACGAGGAGTTCGGCGGACGAGACGCCGTACCGCTCGGCCTGGCGTTCGGCGTGCTTGAGGAAGCTCGAATAGACGCCCGCGTACCCCATCATCAGGGCCTGCCGGTCGAGGAGGCATTCGGCGGGCATCGCGGGACGCACCACGTCCTCGGCGGCGTCGGCGATGGCGAAGAAGTCGATGCCCGTCTTGACACCGATCTTGTCGCACACCCCGACGATCGCCTCGACCGGCGCGTTTCCGGCGCCGGCACCGAATCGTCTTGTGCTGCCGTCGATCTGCTTGGCGCCCGCCCTGATCGCGGCGATCGAGTTGGCCACGCCGAGGCCGAGGTTCTCGTGACCGTGAAAGCCGACCTGCGCGTCGGAGCCGAGTTCCTGCACCAGCGCCTCGACGCGGTCCGACACCTGCTCGAGCACGAGGGCGCCCGCGGAGTCGACGACATACACGCACTGGCAGCCGGCGTCGGCCATGATGCGGGCCTGCTCGGCGAGCTTCTCCGGTGGGATGGAATGCGCCATCATCAGGAAGCCGACGGTCTCGAGTCCGCGGTCGCGGGCCAGCCCGAAGTGCTGGACGGACACGTCCGCCTCGGTGCAGTGCGTGGCGATGCGGCAGATCGACGCGCCGTTGTCCTGGGCGATGATGATGTCGTCCTTGATGCCGAGGCCGGGCAGCATCAGGAACGCGATCTTCGCGTTCTTCGCCGTGTCGACGGCAATCGAGATGAGTTCCTGCTCGGGCACCTTGGAGAACCCGTAGTTGAACGAGGACCCACCGAGTCCGTCGCCGTGGGTCACCTCGATGACGGGGACCCCGGCGCCATCGAGGGCACCGACGATGGCCCGGACCTCGTCACCGGTGAACTGGTGCCGCTTGTGGTGCGAACCGTCCCGCAGGGAGGTGTCGGTGACGCGGATGTCCCAGGTGGGGTCGAAATGGACCATTGTGCTCATGCCTCCACACTCAGGAGCTTCTGGGCGATCTCCTCGCCCACCTTGGTTGCCGCCGCGGTCATGATGTCGAGGTTGCCCGCGTACGGCGGCAGGAAGTCGCCTGCACCCTCCACTTCGACGAACGTCGTGACCGTCGCCTGCCCGCCCGACACGACGCTCGGGTCGTCGAACTGGGGTTCGTTCAGTAGCCGGTAGCCGGGGACGTACTGCTGGATGTCCGCCACGACGCGGTGGATGGACTCCGTGATGGCGGCGCGGTCGGCATCCTCGGGGATCGCGCAGAAGATCGTGTCGCGCATGATCATCGGCGGGTCGGCCGGGTTGAGGATGATGATGGCCTTGCCGCGCTGCGCTCCGCCGATGGTCTCGATGCCGCGGCTGGTGGTCTTGGTGAACTCGTCGATGTTGGCGCGGGTGCCCGGGCCCGCGGAGACGGACGCCACCGACGCGACGATCTCGGCGTAGGGCACGTCGACGACGCGGGAGACCGCGTACACGATCGGGATCGTGGCCTGCCCGCCGCACGTGATCATGTTGACGTTGGGTGCGCCGAGGTGTTCGCGCAGATTGGCGGGCGGGACCACGGCCGGTCCGACGGCGGCGGGGGTGAGATCGATGGCGCGGATTCCCGCGGCCTCATACCGTGGTGCGGCCTCACGGTGCACGTACGCCGACGTGGCCTCGAAGACGAGGTCGGGTTTCTCCGGCTGGTTCAGCAACCAGTCGACGCCCTCGGCGGACGTCTCCAGCCCCATCGTGCGGGCCCGTGCCAGGCCCTCGCTCTCGGGGTCGATCCCGATCATCCATCGGGGTTCGAGCCACTCGGATCGCTGCAGCTTGTAGAGCAGGTCGGTGCTGATGTTGCCCGAGCCGACGATCGCCACACTTGCCTTGGTCATGAACAAACTCCTACTTGAACTGCAGGGATACGGTGCCGAGCCCACTGAACTCGGCGCGGAAGTGATCGCCCGGGTGCGCGTCGATGGCGCGGGTGCAGGAGCCGGGCAGCACGATGTCGCCGGCCTTCAACCGCACGCCGAAGCTCTCGACCTTCTGCGCGAGCCAGGCGACGGCGGTCACCGGGTTGCCGAGCACCGCGTCGCTGCGGCCCTCGGCCTTGATCTCGCCGTTGCTCGTCAGGACGGCGTCGATCGCCTTGATGTCGATGTCCGCCGGCCGCACCCGGTTCTTGCCGAGCACGAAGCCGGCGGACGACGCGTTGTCGGCGATCGTGTCCGGCAGGGTGATCTTCCAGTCGGTGATCCGGCTGTCGATCAGTTCGATGGACGGCGCGAACGCCACGGTGGCGTCGAGGACGTCCTGTTCGGTGCAGCCTGCGCCGGGGAGGTCGGCGCCCAGCACGAACGCGACCTCCACCTCGACGCGCGGGAAACAGAACCGGGCGGTGTCGACGGGCTGGTCCTCGAACACTTCCATGTCGGCGAGCAGGTGGCCGTAGTCGGGTTCGTCGACGCCCATCATCTGCTGCATGGCGAGGGACGACAGGCCCACCTTGTGCCCGACGACCTTCGCGCCGTCCTGCAGCCGGCGGCGGATGTTGATGAGCTGGATCTCGTAGGCGTCGACGACGTCGATGTCGGGATGGTCCGCGGTCAGGGGGCCGATGGGAGCGCGGCCGCGTTCCGCGGTGTCGAGCTGATCCGCCAACTCGGTGCGTAGTTGCGTCGAGAGCATGGTGCGAGGCCTTCCCTGAAGTTCGTGTGCGTGCGCACGCCCACCGGTTTCCACTGCAACGTGTTTCGTTCTTCTTCGTTGTCGTCAGTAATACTTCCTGGCAGAAACGATGGACTGACAACCCCATCATTCTATAACGTGTTCTACATGAGCAAGCACGAATACGACATCGTGGTCGTCGGTAGCGGTGCCGGTGGAATGACCGCGGCCCTCACCGCGGCCCACAAGGGACTCAGCGTCGTCATCCTCGAAAAGGCAGCGCACTTCGGTGGCTCCACCGCGCGCTCCGGCGGTGGCGTCTGGATCCCGAACAACGAGGCGCTGATCGCCGCGGGCGTCGAGGACACCACCGACGCCGCGCGGACCTACCTCCACAGCATCATCGGCGACGTCGTCCCGAAGGACCGGATCGACGCCTACATCGACCGCGGCCCCGAGATGCTGTCGTTCGTGCTGAAGAACAGCCCGCTGAAACTGCAGTGGGTGCCCGAATACTCCGACTACTATCCGGAGGCGCCCGGCGGTCGGCTCGGCGGACGGTCCGTCGAGCCGACCCCGTTCGACGGCCGGAAACTCGGCGCCGACCTTGCGAAGCTCGAACCCGATTACGTCAAGGCCCCGTCGAATTTCGTGATCACCCAGGCGGATTACCGCTGGCTGAACCTGCTGATGCGCAACCCGCGCGGTCCGCTGCGGGCCGCCCGGGTCGGGCTCCGGTTCCTCGGCGCCAAACTCACCGGCAAACGCCTGCTCGTCCGCGGTCAGGCCCTCGTCGCCGGATTGCAGGCCGGACTGAAGGCCGCCGGCGTCCCGATCCTGCTCGACACCCCGCTCACCGACCTGTACGTGGAAGACGGTGTGGTCAAGGGCGTCAACGCCACGGTCGACGGACAGCCGCAGGTGTTCCGGGCGCGCCGCGGCGTGGTGATCGCGTCGGGCGGCTTCGAGCACAACGACGAGGCCCGCAAGAAGTACCAGCGGGCGCCGATCGGCACCGAGTGGACCGTCGGCGCGAAAGCCAACACGGGCGACGGCATCTGGGCCGGCGAAAAGCTCGGTGCCGCGCTCGATCTGATGGAGGACGCGTGGTGGGGGCCGTCCATCCCGCTCACCGGCGGACCGTGGTTCGCGCTGTCCGAGCGGAGCCTGCCCGGCTGCATCATGATCAACGAATCCGGCAAGCGCTTCGTCAACGAATCGGCACCGTACGTCGAGGCGACGCACGCGATGTACGGCGGCACGCACGGCCAGGGCGACGGGCCGGGCGAGAACGTCCCGTGCTGGCTCGTCCTCGACCAGCGATACCGCGACCGGTACGCGTTCGCCGGCGTCACCCCGCGGTCCCCGTTCCCCGGTCGCTGGCTGAAGGCCGGTGTCATCGTCAAGGCCGGCACCGTCGCCGAGCTGGCCGGGAAGATCGGCGTGCCCGTCGACGCACTCACCGAAACGGTCTCGCGCTTCAACACTTTCGCCCGGAACGGCAAGGACGAGGACTTCGGCCGCGGCGAGAGCGGATACGACCATTACTACGGGGATCCCCGCAACAAGCCGAACCCGAGCCTCGGCGCGCTCGAGAAGGCGCCGTTCTTCGCCGTCAAGATGGTTCCGGGCGACCTCGGCACCAAGGGCGGGCTCCGCACCGACCGCAACGCCCGCGTGCTCCGGGCGGACGGCAGCACCATCGAGAACCTCTACGCGGTGGGCAATGCCAGCGGTCCGGTGATGGGCCACACCTACGCCGGCCCCGGCGCGACCATCGGTCCGGCGATGACGTTCGGCTACCTCGCGGTTCTCGATATCCTCGAGAAGTCCGCCCAGTCCGACTCGCCGACGTCACTGACCGGAGACGCCACCAATGCCCATTGATCCGAACATCGCCATCGGGGCCGAACTGCCCAACCAGGAGTTCTCCTGGACCAGTTCCGACGTCCAGCACTACCACCTCGCTCTCGGCGCCGGGTCGCGCCCGCTCGACGAGAGGGAGTTGCGCTACCTGACCGACGGGACACCGCAGGTGCTTCCGACGTTCGCCACGGTCGCCGCGAACTTCCACGCCACCGAGGCGCCGAGCGTGTCGTTCCCGGGAGTCGAGATCGACCTCGCCAAGGTCGTCCACGGCACCCAGGAAGTGACCGCGCACCGGCCGATTCCCCCGGAGGGCAAGGCCCGCACCACCACCCGCATCGCCGAGGTGTGGGACAAGGGCAAGGCCGCCGTCATCGTGCAGGAATCGGTGACCACCGACCTCGACGGCACTCCCCTGTGGACCGGGCGGTCGTCCATCTTCGCCCGCGGCGAAGGCGGTTTCGGCGGTGAGCGCGGACCGTCCCAGTCCGTCGCGTTGCCCGACCGGCCCGCCGACGTCGAGGTCGACACCCCCGTCCTCCCGCAGCAGGCACTGATGTACCGGATGTGCGGTGACCGCAACCCCCTGCATTCCGACCCGAAGTTCGCTTCCGCCGCAGGGTTTCCCGCCCCCATCCTGCACGGCCTGTGCACCTACGGAATGGTGTGCAAGGCGGCCGTGGACGCGGTCCTCGACTCCGACGCAGCGCAGGTCGCGGGGTTCCGGGTCCGGTTCGCCGGCGTCGTGTTCCCCGGCGAGACACTGCACACGCGGATCTGGAAGGAACAGGGAAGACTCCTCATCTCGGCGACGGTCCCCCAGCGCGATCACGCCCCGGCCCTGGCCGACGTGGTCCTGACCCTGACCGAGGGGTGACAGTTACCGAAATTTGACCGAATTCGCCCAGTTCCAGCGGATATTCGCAATTGCCAGGCACGACGCCGCAACACTTTGTACGCTGTCCGTGACCTCATCGAGACGTGTCAACCGATGGTCGGGGCGGTTCCACGGCTCTTCACGAGCAGTAGCGAACAAAGGGGGGACCTCGTGTCCCAGCGCAGACCTCTCCGTCCCGTGCGCCGTGCCGCCGTTGCCGGTGCTCTCGCGTTCTGTGCGACCGCTCTCGTCGCTCTTCCCGCGAATGCCGCACCGGTGGCGGGCAGTTCCGACAGCGGCAGCACCGGCGGCAGTTCGATGGGTTCGTCCGTTCTCCCGACGCCCATTCCCACTCCGACGGGGCTGGCCGCGCTCGCGGCCGCGACGACCCAGACGGGCAAGCCATATCTGTGGGGTGGGACGGGTCCGGACGCGTGGGACTGCTCGGGTCTGGTGCAATGGGCATTCCGGCAGGCCGGGGTGAACCTGCCGCGCACTACCTGGGAGCAGGCCGAGGTCGGTGCCCACATTCCGCTGTGGGCGCTGGCTCCCGGCGACATCGTGGTGCTCAACGACGACGCGTCGCACATCGGTATCTACGCGGGCTTCGGTCAGGTCTTCAATGCGTACGGGCGCGGCGTGCCGGTGGGTCTGGCGCCGCTGTCGCAGTTCCACATCTACGACATCCGGCGGTTCTGACGGTCGCCGACGTACGGCCACACCGCGACGACGAACAGCACCACCACCGCGACCGGTCCGAGCAGGGCCGCCCACGCGGGCGCGTCCGGCAGTGCCGCCGCCAGCACGGCCACGGCGCCGGCGGCGACCGCCCCCAGCAGGAGCGTCGGGATTCCCCGGGCGGGGCCGACGTAGGCGACGAGCAGCAGTGCCGTCGCCGCGACGCCGGCAGCGGCCGCCGCGGGCGCGGACGCGTCGCCCAGGACGAGCGCGATGAGCGCCCCCTGCACCGCGAGCACCGCAACCCATCTCATCGGTGCGCTCCCGACAGCCTGCGGGCCCGGTCCGCGAGGGCCAGCGCCAGATCCAGTGCCGAATCGTCCTCCCACTCCACCACCGGGACCCCGAGGACACCCATGTTCCGGTACATGTTCCGGCGCTCGAGCCGCCACATCCGGCCGGTCATCGGATCGAGTTCGTGCTCGAACGGCGGACCGCGGAGGACGTCGACGGCCACGACGACGTGACCGCGCCTCCGCAACTCCAGCAGCGACAGCGCGAACCCGGTGTCCAGCATGGTGGAGAACGCGATGACCACCGCCCGCGGCGGCAACGCGACCCGCGGGACCAGCGTGCCCTCAGCCGCGCCGCCGGCGTCGAGGACGGTGTCGAGGATCCGGTAGAACTGCCTGCGCCCGATGTCGGCGCCGAGCCACCGCAGCCGGAGACCGTGGGCGACGACCCCGGCCCGATCGCCGCGTTGCAGGGCTGTCTGCACCACCTGCGTCGCCCCGCGGACGGTGCGGTGCAGACTCTCCGACGCCGGGCCGGGCGCCTGCGGGGTGGTGTCGAGTACGGCGACGACGTCGGCGGCGCGGTCCATGATCCGTTCGGTCACGTGCAGCCTGCCGCGCCGTGCACTGACGGGCCAGTTGACGCTGCGCAGCGGATCTCCCGGGGCGTGCGGCCGGATGTCGCCGAATTCGACTCCCGAACCGAATCGTCGGGTGCGGTGTGCGCCGATCCGGTCCGGAAGCGGGGAGTGCGGGAGTGGCGTCGGCGTCGGCGGTGCCAGCGGAAAGATCCGCAGTTCCGTGGCGGGAACCCGCGCCGTCGCGGTCAGCAGGCCGCCGCCCGCGCGCGCCGTGACGATCAGTGCGGGTTCGTATCGACCCCACCGGTCCGCGGACAGCAGGTACTCGCCGTCGCCGGTCTGCTCGACCCGGTAGCTGTCGGACGGCGCCGGTGTCACCGTCAGTTCCGCCGCGCCGCCGCACGTCGTCACGTCCACCGAGAACTGCACGGATTCGGATTCGAAGCACCGCACGGTGCCGCCCGAACTGTCGACCCGCACTCCGGTGGCCGGTCGCGGCAACCACGTCAGCGCACCGAGCGCGCCCAGCATCGGGGCGGCGAACACCATCAGTTCCCACCACCGCCCCACGACGCCCACGGTCAGTGCCACGGCCGCGCAGGTCGTCAGGGCGAGGGCCGCCGGCGACGCCCGCCACGTCAGCGGGTGCTCCGTCATCGTTCCCTCGGCGTCATCGTGCCCTCGGCGCGGGGAGGCGGCGCAACAGTTCGGCGAGGACGTCGTCGCTGCGGATGCGGCGCACCCACATCTCCGGCCGCAGGCTGATGCGATGCGCGACGGCGGGAACGGCCAGCGCTTTGATGTCCTCGGGAATGACGAAGTCCCGGCCGGAGAGGAGGGCGCGTGCCCGCGCCAGTTGGACGAGGTCGAGTTCGGCGCGGGGACTGGCCCCGACCTCGACCTGCGGGTGGTGCCGGGTGGCGTTCGCGAGTGCGACGACGTACCCGAGGACGTCGTGATGAACACTGACCTGTTCGAGCGACTCCCGCATCGCCAGGAGGTCGGCGGCATCGACCACCTGCTCGACGACGACGGCGGCGGATCCCCTGTCGAGCCGGCGGCGCAGCATCTCGTGCTCGTCGGTCTCGGTGAGGTACCCCAGTCTCAGGCGGAGCGTGAACCGGTCCAGCTGCGCCTCGGGCAGCGGGTAGGTGCCCTCGTATTCGATGGGGTTGTCGGTGGCGAGCACGACGAAGGGTCGCGGCAGGATCCGGGTGGTGCCGTCCACGCTGACCTGCCCCTCGGCCATGGCCTCGAGCAGAGCGGCCTGGGTCTTGGGCGGGGTGCGGTTGATCTCGTCGGCCAGGAGCAGGTTGGTGAAGATCGGGCCCGGACGAAACTCGAAGCGTCCCGACGGCATGTCGTAGATGGTGGCGCCGAGCAGGTCGGCGGGCAGCAGGTCGGGGGTGAACTGGACGCGTGTGAAGTCGAGTCCGAGCGCGGCGGCGAAAGAGCGGGCCACCAACGTCTTTCCGAGTCCGGGCAGATCCTCGATGAGCACGTGTCCGCCCGCGAGCACAGCGAGCAGAATCGACGTGAGTTCGTCGTGCTTGCCGACCACCGCCCGTTCGACCTCCGCCAGCACGGCGTGGGCGCGCGCGGTGGTGACCTCGGCGGGCATCGTCACAGCTGCTCCAGTCGTTGCAGGATCCGGTCGAGGACGTCCCGGCCCGGACCGGGCTCCGTCCTGTCGACGCGCTGGACGCCGTCGGGATCGACCCACCGCCACAGGTCGCCGAAGAACACTTCACCCGCGGCGGCGGTGTCGGCGGGGTCGAGTCCCTGGCGCTGTCCGGTGGACTGCTGGAATTCGCGCGCCAGCAACGGACGCAGATGGTGATCCCAGTCGCCGCGGGTACCGTCCGCCCAGCTGATCAACGATTCCGTCCGCGCCATCCAGCGGGCCGTCGCCTCGGCCCGTTCCGCTTCCAGACCCGACGTGTCGCCGTCGACGTCTGCCGGTGCCATCCGTCGCCGAATCTCGAAGAGCACCAGCGCCGTCACCGCTCCCGCAATCAGCACGGCGGCGCCGTACCGGCCCGCGGCCACCAGCGGGACCTCCACGGCCAGTACCACTCCGACCCCGATTACCGCGACGGCGAGCACGCATCGCTCCCCAGGTCGGCGAGCACGCGCCGGAGCAGGTCCGCGGCCTCGTCACGGTGCTGTTCGCCCATCGGATGCAGGCTGAACCGCGCCTCCGAGAACAGCCGCACCAGCGGCGCCGCCGCCTCGAAGCGCAGCGCTCCGAGTTGGACTGCGCGAGCCAGTACTTCGGACGGTGTGTCCGAATCCCGCGGCTCGGCGCCCGGCGCCGTCCGCAATGCGTCCTCCATGGCCGCGTAACTGGCGATGATGGCCTCGCGCGGCGGCAGACTCGGGGCCACGACCACGGCGAGACCTTCCTCCGCGGCCCGGGCCAGCGACTGCGCGCCTGCCGGAGCGTCGGGGGAACTCGCCGCGGTCCAGGCGCCGACCCGAGCCCGGAGGGGGCGCCTGGCCACGGCGCCGAGGATCAGCAACGTCACCAGCATCGGCCCGACAATCGCTGCCGCGGTCCATAATTCCGCCAGGTCCTCGCGGGCCTCGGCAACCGTGTCGGGCGGCGGGACCGTCTCGCCGGGCACCACCTGGTCGGTGCGGTCGGCCCCCTCGTCGGCGGCCTGGGTCGCCGTCGGCCGCTGACGGCCCGGGGGTTCGTCGCCACGGACGGATCCGAGGAGGAACGCCGCGGCCACGAGAAGGGAGGCGAACACCGCCCACCCGACCACGTGCCGGCGGGAGACCGAGGACCCGGTGTTCCCGGTCGGCCCGACCGTCGGCGGGTCCGGGGCGACCCGTGGCCGGCCGCCGCGCACGGCCGACGCGAGCGCCACGGCCGCGGCGACGACGGCGATCGCCGAGAGCACGACCAACGCGCGCGTCGCCCCCGCACCCGGCTCCGCCGTGGCGGGGGTGTCGGGCGCGGGGACCGCCCTGACCACAAGGGTGACCGTCACGACGGCCGCCAGCAGGGCGACCGTGTGGACGACCCTGCTCATCACCCGACGGTCCGGCATCCTCACTCCCGAGTTGCCCCTCCATCGTGACACGCGGAGACGAGGAAAATCACTCGTTCACGGCGGCGGACGGCGCAGCATGTTCGGGATGCACCCGTCCACGAAGGAGAGTTACTTGACCATGTCCCCGGTAACCGGAGCCGAACTGGCTCGTTCATTGGAGCCTCTGGGGGTTGCGGTCCCCTCGGCCGTTCCCACGCATTGGTACAACCTGACGGCGGATCTTCCGGAACCCGTTCCGCCGCATCTACATCCGGGCACCCGCGAGCCGCTGGGACCGGAGGACCTGGCGCCGCTGTTTCCGGCGAGCCTGATCGAGCAGGAGGTCGCGACCGACCGCTACATCGAGATCCCCGAGACGGTTCGGGAGATCTACGGCATGTGGCGCCCGTCGCCGCTGGTGCGGGCGCATCGGCTCGAGCGGGTGCTCGGCACCCCGGCACGGATCTACTACAAGTACGAGGGTGTGAGCCCGGTCGGCTCGCACAAGCCGAATACGGCTGTCGCGCAGGCCTACTACAACGCCCTCGAGGGCACCACCAAGCTCACCACCGAGACCGGCGCCGGCCAGTGGGGCGCGTCGTTGTCGTTCGCCGGTGCGCTGCTCGGTCTCGACGTCGAGGTGTGGCAGGTTCGCGCGTCCTACGACGCGAAGCCGTACCGCCGACTCCAGATGGAGGCGTACGGCGGCATCTGCCATCCGTCGCCGTCCGACCTCACCGAGGCGGGACGGGCGATTCTCGCCGAGCACCCCGACACGACCGGTTCGCTGGGCATGGCGATCAGCGAGGCCGTCGAGGTTGCCGCCAAAGACCCGCGCGCACACTACTCACTGGGCAGTGTCCTCAACCACGTCATGCTCCACCAGACCGTGATCGGCCAGGAAGCGATGGCCCAGCTGGAGGAGGCGGGCGAGCCGGTCGCGCACACGGTATTCGGTTGCGCCGGCGGCGGTTCCAACCTTGCCGGCCTGACGTTCCCGTTCCTCGGCCGCAACTTGCGCGAGGGCACCACCACCCGCCTCGTCGCGTGTGAGCCGGCGGCCTGCCCGTCGCTCACACAGGGCGAGTACCGCTACGACTTCGGAGACGTCGCGGGTCTGACTCCGCTGTTGAAGATGTACACGCTGGGCAACGACTTCGTTCCGCCTGCAATCCACGCGGGCGGTCTGCGGTACCACGGCATGTCGCCGATGGTCTCGCACGCCGTCGCCCTCGGACTGATGGAGGCGACCGCGATCGAACAGGACGACGCACTTACCGCGGGCCTGCTCTTCGCCCGCGCCGAAGGCATCATCCCCGCTCCGGAATCCACGCACGGCGTGGCCGCGGCCATCGCGCATGCCCGCACGGTCACCGAACCGGAGGTCGTGGTCATCGGACTGTCCGGCAACGGCCAGCTGGACCTCCCCGCGTACAGCCGGTACGTCTGATCGATGTGCCGAGGCAGACCCCCGGGTCCGCCTCGGCGGTCACCGGCGCAGCGTCGACAACCTGCTCACCAGGCGGTCGACGTCGAGGGTGCCCGCGAGTCCGCTGAACATGCCCTCCCTCGGCGAGTCCGCCACGACGGTCAGCGCGGTGCCGCGGTCGTACAGCACGTCGACGACGTTCGCGAACCGTCGCACGGTGTCCGGGCCGGCCTCCCGCAACCGGGGCACACCGGTGATCACCCAGCAGCCGTACCGCTCGGACAGGTCGAGGTAGTCGGCGGGCGCGGTCGGGGTACCGCACAGCGCCGCGAACTCGAACCAGACCGTCCGGTCGCGTACCGCCGCTGCCGTCACGGTCCGCGTGCCGACGGTCAGGGCGACCCGCTCGCACAGGGCCGGAACCTCCACTTCGGACGCATTGGCGAAGCGGCCGGCGGCGAATCCGGCAGCCGGCGCTCCCGCGGTGCGGTAGTCGACGGGTCCGGCCACCCTCACGACGGTCAGATTCTGCTGCAGCACGGTGATCGTCGGCTCGAACAGGTGATGGAATAGCGGGTTGGGCAGCAGTCCTTCGGGCGGATAGTTCGACGTCACCACCAGCGTGATGCCGCGGGCGAACAGCGCCTTCAGCAGCCGCGCCACCAGCATCGCGTCCCCGACGTCGTGGAGGTGGAACTCGTCGAAGCACAGCAACCGGACGTCACCGAGCGCCGCGTCGATCGCGAGGTCGATGGACCCCAGCGCGTGCGCGTCGGCGTGGAGGCGGCGGAAGAACGAGTGAAAGTGCACGCGCCGTTTCGGGACCTCGGAAGCCGCGTGGAAGCGATCCATCAGCCAGGTTTTGCCACGTCCGACGGGCCCCCACAGGTACACGCCGCGAACCCCGGGTCTCCCCTGCGCCAGGCCGTCGGCGGTCTCGTCCAGGACAGCCGCGGCCGAGCGCTGCGCGTCGTCCAGCAGAACCTCTACATCCACGGAAGGAGACACTACGAACGGGGAGTCTCGGGCGACAAGCAGATGTGAGGAGGGCGACTGCGCGGCGCGACGGCCCGAAGGAGGCAAGTGGGGCGACGAGAAGCCCGCATTTCTGCGAAGATCGTGACGTGAACCCCCAGTACCTCAGCCGTCTCCCCGACAGCGGTTTCGACCGCGTCGACGCACTCCTCGCGCCCGTGGACAGCGACCTCGCGGCGGCGTTTCCGGGTGATCGGCAGCAACCGCAGCCCATCCACACCGTCTACGTGAGCGCGGCGGACGCCGGCCCGGACACCCCGAGGGTGTGGGGTGAGCAGGCTGTCGAACTGCTGGACAGGTACACCGAGGCACTGTCCGAAATCGGCACGACCGGTGCACTTCCCGACGTGCGCGCGACGCTCGAGCGCAGTCCGATCCAGGATCTGCGGATCGACTTCGAGGACGGCTACGGCTGGCGGAGCGACGACGTCGAGGACGCGGCCGCACTGGAGACGGGTCGCACGCTGCGACAGCTGTCGTCCGACCTGTCCGGACCGCGGTCGCTGGGGATCCGCGCGAAGGGCCTGGCGCCGCACGAGCGCCGCCGCGGGATCCGCACGCTCGAACTCGTCCTCGAAGGCGCGGGTGGGGTTCCCGACGGCTTCGTGTTCACCGTGCCGAAACTGCGTGCAGCCCAGCAGGTCACCGCCGTCGTCGCGTTGTGCGAGGAACTGGAGAGCGCGTACGGGCTCCCTGACGGGTCGCTGCGCTTCGAGTTGCAGATCGAGAGCCCGCAGGCCGTCCTCGGGCCGGACGGCACCGTGACCGTCGCGAAGGCGATCCAGCTCGCCGAGGGACGCTGCGCCGGATTGCACTACGGCACTTACGACTACAGCGCGGCCTGCGGAATCGCCTCCCGGTTCCAGTCGCTCGAGCACCCGGTGGCCGACCACGCCAAGTCCGTGATGCTGGTGGCGGCGGCCCAAACCGGGGTGTGGGTGTGCGACGGATCCACCCAGGTGGTCCCGCAGGGCAGCGACGAGGAGATCCGCGCGGCGCTGGCCCGGCACTACCGGCTCGTCACCCGTTCGCTCGAACGCGGGTACTACCAGGGGTGGGACATGCATCCCGGGCATCTGATCACCCGCTGGCTCGCGACGTTCGACTTCTACCGCGACGCCCTGCCCGCCGCGGCCACCCGCCTGCAGGCCTACCTCGACCGCCAGGGCGGCGGGGTGATGGACGAACCGGCCACCGCGCAGGCCCTCGCGACGGTGGTGCTGCGGGGGCTGGCGTGCGGAGCGTTCGACGAGGACGCGGTCCGCGCGCAGGCCCCCGGATGCACGGTGGACACGCTCCGCGACCTCCTCACCCGGGCGGTGGTCGCGGAGAGCTGACCGCCTCCCCGCCCACGAGGACCACCCGCACCACCCCCTCCGAGGTCCTACACTTGGCCCACGCCCGATCAGGAGGTACCAGCGCCCGTGACCCCGAACGCCTTGACCCCGCCCAGCTTCCGGAGTCTGCCGGACCTGGCCGTACGCACACTCGGCGGCGCCGTCGTGTGGGCCAACGACGAGCTGTTCGCCGAGCGGGAGAACCTCATCCGCCCGACGGCCGCCGTGTACCAGCCGGCGACGTTCGGGCACAAGGGTCAGGTGTACGACGGCTGGGAGACCCGCCGCCGCCGGGTGGCGGGCACGGACGAGGCGATCGTCCGGCTCGGGGTTCCCGGTGTGGTGCGCGGCGTCGTGGTCGACACCGCCTGGTTCAAGGGCAACTACCCACCGGAGATCTCCGTGCAGGCCGCGTCCGTCGACGGCTACCCGTCCGCCGACGAACTGGTCGGCGCCGACTGGACCACGATCGTCGAGCGCAGCCCCGTTCAGGGTGACACCGAGAATCCGTTCGCGGTCGACTCCGGCGCTCGGTGGACGCACGTGAAGCTCACGATGCACCCGGACGGCGGTGTCGCCCGGCTCCGGGTGCACGGTGAGGGCCGTCCCGACCCCCGTTTCCTCGACGCGGGCCCCGTCGATCTCGCGGCCCTCGAGAACGGCGCCCGAGTCAGGTCCTGTTCCAACATGTTCTACGGGTCGCCGCAGAACATGCTGCTCCCCGGTCTCGCCCGGGTGATGGGCGACGGCTGGGAGACGTCCCGCCGCCGCGACGACGGCAACGACTGGGTCGAGATCCGGCTCGCCGCCCAGGGCACGGTGTCGCTGGCCGAACTCGACACCTCCTACTTCCTCGGCAATGCCCCCGGTGAGGCGAGCCTCCTCGGCCGGGACGGCGACGGCGAGTGGACGGAACTGCTCCCGCGGACGCGCCTGCAGCCCGACACGAGGCACCGCTTCGTCATCGACAGCGACCGGCCCGTCACGGAGGCCCGGCTCGACATCTTCCCGGACGGCGGCATGGCGCGGTTGCGGTTGTGGGGTTCCCTGACCGACGCGGGTCGGGCAGGGTTGACGGCATGACCCACGGTTTCGATGACAGCTATCCCCGTGACCTGGTCGGATACGGGCCGCACCCGCCCGATCCGCAGTGGCCGGGCGGGGCGAAGATCGCTGTCCAGTTCGTCCTCAACTACGAGGAGGGCGCCGAGAACAACGTCCTCCACGGCGACGACGCGTCGGAGACGTTCCTGTCGGAGATGGTCGGTGCGCAGCCGTTCCCGAACCGGCACATGAGCATGGAATCGATCTACGAATACGGTTCCCGCGCCGGGCTGTGGCGGGTGCTCCGGGCGTTCGAACGGCGCGGACTGCCGCTCACGATCTTCGCGGTGGCCAAGGCCATGCAGCGGAACCCGGAGGCCGTCAGCGCCTTTCGCGAACTCGGTCACGAGATCGCCTGCCACGGCCTGTGGTGGAAGTCGTACCAGCTGTCCGACGAGGACGCCGAACGCAGGGACCTGGCCGAGGCGGTGGAGATCCTGCGGGACCTCACCGGCGAGGCCCCGCTGGGCTGGTACACCGGCCGCGACTCCCCGCTCACCCGCCGACTGGTGGTCGAGCACGGCGGCTTCGAGTACGACTCCGACTCGTACGCCGACGACCTGCCGTACTGGGTGAAGGTCGACGCCCCCGGGAAGGGCCTCGTCGACCACCTGGTGGTGCCGTACACCCTCGACACCAACGACATGCGGTTCGCGTCGCCTGGCGGTTTCCCGAGCGGCGAGCAGTTCTTCGCGCACCTGCGGGACGCCTTCGACGTCCTGTACGCGGAGGGCACGGCCGGGGCGCCGAAGATGCTGTCCGTGGGTCTGCACTGCCGCATCGTCGGCAGGCCCGCCCGCACCGCGGCGCTGGAGCGTTTCCTCGACCACGTGCAGTCCCACGACGACGTGTGGGTCGCCCGGCGCATCGAGATCGCCCGCCACTGGCGCGCCGTCCACCCCGCCTGAGGACGGACCGATGCCCCCGCGAAGACCGTCCTTGCTGGTCACGAACCTGGCCAACCGGGATCCCGGCAGCTCGCAGACCGTGATCCTGGAGGAACTGCGCCGAGTGATCCTCAGCGGCGGCGCCCCGCCGGGCACCCCGATTCCGGTGGACGAGGTGGCCGAGCACTTCGGTGTCAGCCGCATCCCGATCCGGGAGTCGCTGAAGACGCTGATCGGTGAGGGTCTCGTCGATCACCGGGCCAATGCCGGATACACGGTTGCCCGGCTGACCGTCGACGAACTCGAGGAGCTCTACCTGGTGCGGGGCGTCCTCGAGTCGGCGGCGCACTCGGTGGCCATCGCCCTGGCCGACGACGCCGACGACACGAGGGCCCGGGAGACGTACGCCGCGCTCGACCGCTCGGTTCTCGAGGACGACCTGACCGCGTACCACCGGGAGAGCCGCAACTTCCACCTCGCCCTGGCGTCGCCGTGCCGGATGCAGCGGCTGCTGCACATGTTCGAGGCGGCGTGGAACATCACCGAGCCGGTGCAGCCGATGTCGCAGGTCGACACCCCGGAGCGGCTGCGGCTGCACCTCGGGCATCGCGACATGCTCGCGGCGTTCCTCGCCCGGGACGCCGCCGCGCTGAAGGCGGCCACCGATCGGCACAACGAACAACTCGACACGGTGATCGCCGCCCTGCCGACGGACACCGGGATCTTCCGGGACACGCCCGGGTAGGCCGTGCGGCAAGATATATTCTCGGCCCGATCGGGTGCCCGCGAGAATATATCTTCGCCGTCACAGTCAGGAAATATCCGAAAACTACTTTTGCTCCCAGCGCTTCGGTGGTGTGCTTTTCACCGAGGCACCCTCACGTCGAAGCAGTCGTCTCCGGACTGCACCAGGGAGCAAAACGATGACTCAGACAGCGCCCTCCTCCTCCGAAGGGGACACCGTCCCCGGTGCACACCTGGCCGGCGCCGGGCTGATCAAACCCGGCTACCACCCGCGACTGACCAACGACGACCTCGCGCCGCTGAAGACCCAGTCGTGGTCGTCGTACAACATCTTCGCGTTCTGGATGTCCGACGTGCACAGCGTCGGCGGGTACGTCACCGCGGGCAGCCTGTTCGCGCTCGGGCTGACCAGCTGGCAGGTCCTCGTCGCCCTCGTGGTCGGCATCGCGATCGTCAACGTGTTCGCGAACCTGGTGGCCAAACCCAGCCAGGTCACCGGTGTCCCCTACCCGGTCATGTGCCGCAGCGCCTTCGGCGTCCTGGGCGCGAACGTCCCGGCCGTCATCCGCGGCCTCATCGCGGTCGCCTGGTACGGAATCCAGACCTACCTGGCGTCGCACGCGTTCGTGATCCTCGGCCTGAAGATCTGGCCGGGCCTGGCGCCCTGGGCGGACGTGCACGAGCACGGATTCCTCGGCCTGTCGGCGCTCGGCTGGGCCGGGTTCATGACGATGTGGGTGCTGCAGGCGCTGGTCTTCTGGCGCGGCATGGAAAGCATCCGCAAGTTCATCGATTTCTGCGGCCCCGCCGTCTACGTCGTGATGTTGATGCTCGCCATCTACCTGATCAGCGAAGCCGGCTGGTCGAACATCAGCCTGAACCTCGGCGAGGTGAACTACACCGGCTGGTCGGCGGTGCCCGTGGTGCTGGGTGCGATCGCCCTTGTCGTGTCGTACTTCTCGGGCCCGATGCTCAACTTCGGCGACTTCTCCCGGTACGGAAAGACGTTCGCCGCGGTCAAGCGCGGCAACTTCCTCGGCCTCCCGGTGAACTTTCTGTTCTTCTCGATCCTCACCGTCGTCACCGCGTCGGCGACCCTGCCCGTGTACGGCCGCCTGATCACCGATCCGGTCGAGACGGTCGCGCAGATGGACAACCTGTTCGCCGTCGTCCTCGGCCTGCTCACCTTCATCGTCGCCACCATCGGTATCAACATCGTCGCCAACTTCGTGTCCCCGGCCTTCGACTTCTCGCACGTCAGCCCGCAGCGCATCAGCTGGCGGACCGGCGGAATGATCGCCGCCGTCGGATCGGTCCTGATCACCCCGTGGAACCTGTACAACAACCCGGAGGTGATCCACTACACGCTCGAAACGCTCGGTGCCTTCATCGGGCCGCTGTTCGGAATCCTCATCGCGGACTACTACCTGGTGCGCAGGCAGCGGATCATCCTCGACGACATGTTCACCATGTCGCACGACGGAACATACTGGTACAAAAAGGGTTACAACCCGGCCGCGATCATCTCCACCGTCGTCGGCGCGCTCGTCGCGATGGTTCCCGTGATCCTCAAGGCCCAGCCGTTCGGACTCGACGTGTGGGGCATGGCCGGCGCCGCCCAGTACTCGTGGTTCCTGGGCATGGGCATCGGATTCCTCTGCTATTTCGCGCTGTCCACCGGCGCGCGTCGTGCGCACCGCACGGGCCCGGCCGAGGTGTAGGTCGAGGAACGTGCACATCAAGATCGTCAATCCCAACACCACCCGGGCGATGACCGACAAGATCGGCGACTGCGCCCGCTCCGTCGCCGGGCCCGGGACGCTCGTCGAGGCGGTGAGCCCGCAGATGGGCCCCGCCTCGATCGAGAGTCATTACGACGAAGCACTCAGTGTCCCCGGGCTTCTCGAGGAGATCGCGCGCGGCGAGGAGGCCGGAGTGGACGGGTACGTGATCGCCTGCTTCGGCGATCCGGGCCTCGACGCGGCCCGGGAACTGGCCTCCGGCCCCGTGCTCGGCATCGCCGAGGCGGCCATGCACACCGCGAGCTTCCTCGGCCGCGGGTTCAGTGTCGTCACCACACTGGGACGCACCCGGGGGCGGGCGTGGGAACTCGCCGAACGGTATGGCATGCAACGCTTCTGCCTCGGGGTGCACGCGTGCGAGATCGCGGTCCTCGACCTCGACCGGGACCCGGACGCGGTGAAGGTGATCACCGAGGCCTGCCGCGTCGCCCTCGACCGGGACGGTTCGGACGCGATCGTGCTGGGCTGCGCGGGCATGGCGGACCTGTGCGCGGTCATCTCGGCGGAACTCGGCGTGCCGGTGGTCGACGGCGTGGCGGCGGCGACCCTCATGGTGCAGTCCCTCGTGACGCTCGGTCTGCGGACCGGCGCGCGCGGCGAGTTCGCGGCTCCCCTGCCCAAGAAATACACCGGACTGCTCGAGGGTTTCGGTCGCTGACCCCGAATGGCTGCGCCCTGTGCGCCATAGTGGTAGCCAGAGATACCGAAAAGGCGCACGAGCGAGGAGCCGTCATGACCGAACCGCCCGGCCTGATCGCGTTCAACGCGCTGAGCGACGCGCGGGCCGCCGACCTGCTGGTGCAGTGCTGTGCGTCGACGGTGTGGGCGCAGCGGATGGCCGCCGGGCGGCCGTTCCCGTCCGCCGACGCGCTGCACACCGTCGCCGACAACGTGCTGGCCGACCTGAGCGAGTCCGAGGTCGACGCGGCCCTGGCCGGTCATCCGCGGATCGGCGACCGCGCGGACAACCCGTCGTCGGCGCGCGAACAGTCGGCGGTCGCGTCCGCCGACGACGACGTCCGCGCGCGCCTGCGGGCGGGCAACGAGGAGTACGAGCAGAGGTTCGGGCACGTCTACCTGGTGTGCGCGTCGGGTCGGTCGGCGCAGGAACTACTCGACGTGCTGCACGCGCGTCTCGGCAACGACGCGGCGACGGAACGCAAGATCCTGCGGACCGAACTCGCCGCCATCAACCGGTTGCGCCTGGAACGCCTTCTCGGCGAGATCGGAGACACGGTCCCCTGATGTCCAAGATCCTGAGCACCCACGTACTGGACGCCACCGACGGCACACCCGCAACGGGGGTGAACGTCCAGCTGGTGTCCCCGGCCGGCGACGTCCTCGCGAGCGCGACGACCGATTCGGACGGCCGCATCGCCGAGATCGCGCCGGACGGTCTGACCGCGGCCACCTATTCGCTGGTCTTCGCCACCGGCGACTACTTCGCCGCCCGCGGCCGGGAGACGTTCTACCCGGAGGTGACCGTCACGTTCGTCCTCGACGACCCGCAGCAGGGGTATCACGTCCCGTTGCTGTTGTCCCCGTTCGCCTATTCCACCTACCGCGGGAGCTGAAGAATGACCGACCTCACCGGCGCCATCGTCCTGGGCGAGCACCAGTACGGCAAGGCCGAGAACCGCATCGTGCGGATCTACCGCGACACCCCGCGGCACGAGATCCGGGACGTGAGCGTGTCGACGTGCCTGCGCGGCGACTTCTCGGCCGCGCACCTCGCCGGCGACCAGAGTTCGGTGCTGCCCACCGACACCCAGAAGCAGACGGCGTACTCCTACGCGAAGGAGAAGGGACTCGACTCCATCGAGGAATACGGGCTGACGCTGGCACGGCACTTCGTGGACGATGTGGCCCCGGTCGCGGGTGCCCGCATCGAGATCGAGGAGTATGCCTGGCAGCGCGCGGTGGTCGACGGGGCGGAACACGACCACACCTGGGTGCGCAAGGGTGAGGAGGTGCGCACCGCGGCGATCACCGTCGACGGCGACGGCACGTGGGTGGTCGGCGGGCTGAAGGATCTGGTGATCCTCAAGTCCACGGGCAGCGAATTCTTCGGATTCCTGAAGGACGAGTACACGATCCTCGAGGAGACCCACGACCGGGTGATGGCGACGTCGCTGGTCGTGCAGTGGCGGTTCGTCACCACCGACGTGGACTGGAACAGCGTCTACGCCGGCATCAAGGAGCAGATCGTCGCGACGTTCGCGACCGTCCATTCGCTCGCCCTGCAGCAGACGCTGTACGAGATCGGCAAGGCGATCCTGGAGCGCTACCCCGTGCTCGCGGAGGTGCGGCTGTCCGCCCCGAACAAGCACCACTTCGCACACGACCTCGCGCGTTTCGGCGTGGAGAACGACAACGAGGTCTTCCACGCCGCCGACCGCCCGTACGGCCTGATCCAGGCCACGGTGCAGCGTTCCGACGCCCCGAACCCCGGGCCCGCGTGGTCCGCGTACGCGGGGTGGCTCAGCTGATGTCCGAGGGCCCCGGCACGGTCGTCGTCGCCGGTGCGTACGTCGCCACGGTCGACACGTCGGGTACCGAGCATCCGGACGGCTACGTCGTCGTCCGGGGCAACCGCATCGTCGACGTCGGTGCCGGTCCCGCGCCGGAGATCGAGGGCGCACGGGTCGTCGACGGACGCGGCTGCCTGCTGACACCCGGACTGGTGAACACCCACCACCACCTGTACCAGTGGATCACCCGCGGGCTCGCCGCCGACGACAACCTGTTCGGCTGGCTGACCACCCTCTACCCGATCTGGGCGGGCATCGACGCCGACGCCGTCCGGACCGCGGCCACCGGCGGTCTCGCCTGGCTGGCGAAACACGGGTGCACGACCACGACCGACCACCATTACGTCGTGCCCCGCGACGGCGGCGACGTATTCGGTGCCGAGATCGAGGCCGCCCGGACCGTCGGGCTGCGGTTCCACCCCAGCCGGGGGTCGATGGACCTCGGCCACAGCCGGGGCGGGTTGCCACCAGACTCCGTGGTGGAGCGTCTCGACGACGTCCTCACCGGCACCCAGGACGTCATCGACCGCTGGCACGACCCGGCGCCCGACTCGATGCTGCGGGTCGCGGTGGCGCCCTGCTCCCCGTTCTCCGTCACCGCCGACCTGCTGACCGAGGCCGCGGCCCTCGCCCGGTCCGCCGGCGTGCGACTGCACACCCACCTCGCGGAAACCGTTGACGAGCAGGACTTCTGCCTCGACCGGTTCGGCTGCACCCCGGTTCAGTACATGGAGCGACTCGGCTGGGTGGGTCCCGACGTCTGGTACGCCCACGCCGTCCATCTCGACGACGTCGCGATCACCACCCTGGCCGGCACCGGCACGGGCGTCGCCCACTGCCCCACGTCCAACGCCCGCCTCGGCGCCGGGATCGCCCGGGCCCGGGACCTCCATGCGGCCGGGGTCCCGCTGGGGCTCGGTGTCGACGGCGCCGCCAGCAACGAGGCGTGCAACAT
This sequence comes from Rhodococcus koreensis, assembly GCF_017068375.1. Classification (NCBI taxonomy): domain Bacteria; kingdom Bacillati; phylum Actinomycetota; class Actinomycetes; order Mycobacteriales; family Nocardiaceae; genus Rhodococcus; species Rhodococcus koreensis. The sequence continues at coordinate 5,314,821 of NZ_CP070609.1, read as the reverse complement.
GCTCGAGGAGGCCCGCCACGCCGTGCTGTTCGCCCGGGCACGCGGCGGCCCGCGCGAGATGACGGTGCGCACCGCGCTCGAACTCGCCACCATCGGCGGGGCCCGGGTGCTCGGCCGGGACGACGAACTCGGCTCCCTCGAACCCGGCAAACTGGCCGACCTCGCACTGTGGCGGGTCGACACCCTCGCACATTCCGGCATCACCGACCCGGTGGCGGCTTTGGTTCTCGGGGCCACGGCGCCGCTGGAGTTGCTTCTGGTGAACGGGCGCGCCGTCGTCGAGCGTGGAAGAGTGATCACCGTGAACGAGGACGACGTCGCCGCGGAGGTCGAGCAGGCCCACCGGGCCCTGGTGCGCAAGGCGGGGTGAGACCATGGATCTGTCGTTCGTGACGGAGATCTCGGCGCCGCGCAGCCGGGACGACCTGCCCGCCCCGGAACCCGGAACGGCGTACCTGGCGGGCGGCACCTGGCTGTATTCGGAGCCGCAACCGACGGTCACCCGGCTGGTCGACCTGGCCACCCTCGACTGGTCTGCGATCACCGTCCACGACGACGGACTCGAACTCGCCGCGACGTGCACCATCGAGAACCTCTGCAATGCACCGCTTCCCGCCGAGTGGTCGGCGAAGAACCTGTTCCGGCCGTGCGCCGAGTCGCTCGCCGCGTCGTGGAAGATCTGGCACACCGCGACCGTCGGCGGCAACCTCGCGCTGGCGCTGCCTGCCGGCGCGATGATCACGCTGTGCTGCGCGCTCGACGCCGAACTCCTGATCTGGTCCGCCGACGGCAGTGAACGCCGGGTTCCGGTAGAGCGGTTCGTCACCGGGGCCGGCCGCACGACGCTGGGGGCCGGTGAACTGATCCGCAGCATCCACCTCCCCGCCGCCGCATTGCGGGGCCGCACGGCGCTGCGGAAGATCGCGTACTCGCCGCTCGGACGGTCCGGTGCCCTGCTCGCCGGACGCGTCGGCGCGGACGGATTCACGCTGACCGTCACCGCGTCGACCGTCCGCCCGTTCGTCCTGCGCTTCCCCGCCGTTCCCGGCACCGATGCGTTGAGCGCCACTCTGGCCGAACGGATCTCCCCCGACGACTACCTGACGGACGCGCACGGCGCCGCGGACTGGCGTCGTCACGTCACGGGCGTCCTCGCCGAGGAGATCCGGAGGGAGCTGGAATGAAGTTGACGGTCGACGGTCAGTCGGTGGACGCCGACGCACGGCCCGGTCAGTGCCTACGCACCTTCCTGCGGGAACAGCAGCGGTTCGCGGTCAAGAAGGGCTGCGACGCCGGGGACTGCGGCGCCTGTTCCGTGCTGCTCGACGGCGCCCCGGTGCACTCCTGCGTGGTGCCGGCGCATCGCGCGGAGAACCGCGAGGTGACCACCGCCGCCGGTCTCGGCAGTCCCGACCAACTCCATCCCGTGCAACGGCAATTCGTCGACGCGGCGGGATTCCAGTGCGGGTTCTGCACACCCGGGATGGTGGTGACCGCGTCCGCGCTCGACTCCGCGCAACGCGCCGACCTGCCGCGCGCGCTGAAGGGAAATCTCTGCCGCTGCACCGGTTATCGCTCCATCCGCGACGCCGTCGGCGGCGTGTGCACCACCGAATCGGACAGTGCCGGTGAGTCGTTCGGACGGTCGATTCCCGCACCCGCGGCCACCCGGGTGGTGTGCGGCGCCGAACCGTACACGCTCGACCTGGCCGTCGACGGGCTGACGCACATCCAGATCCTCGGCAGCCCGCACCCGCACGCCCGCATCACCCGTCTCGACACGTCTGCCGCCGAGCGACTGCCCGGCGTCCACGGGGTGCTCACCCACCGCGACAGTCCGGGCGTGGCCTTCTCCACCGCGCGTCACGAGTTCCGCACCGACGACCCCGACGACACCTACGTGTTCGACACGATCCTCCGGTTCCGCGGGCAGCGCGTCGCCGCGGTCGTCGCGGACTCCGTCGACATCGCCCGGCGCGCACTGCAGTTGATCGAGGTGGAGTACGAAGTCCTCGAACCGGTCTTCGACCCCGACCTGGCGCGCCGCCCGGGTGCACCCCTGCTGCACGGCGACAAGGGCACCGAGTCCCGGATCGCGGACCCGGCCCGGAATCTGGTGGCCGAGGTCCACGGCGAGACCGGCGACCTCGCCGCCGGACTGGCGGCGGCGCGGGACACGGGTGCGGTGGTGGAGGGCACGTGGCAGACCCAGCGCGTGCAGCACACGCATCTCGAAACCCACTCGGCCATCGGCTGGCTCGACTCCGACGGTCGCCTCACCCTCCGCAGCAGCACCCAGGTGCCCTTCCTCGTCCGCGACGAACTCGCTCACCTGTTCTCACTCGACCGCGCGCAGGTCCGGGTGTTCACGGCCCGCGTCGGGGGCGGCTTCGGCGCGAAGCAGGAGATGCTGGTGGAGGACCTCGTCGCCCTCGCCGTGCTGCGCACCGGCCGACCGGTGCAGTACGAGTTCACCCGTTCCGACCAGTTCACGATCGCCCCGTGCCGGCATCCCATGCGGGTGTCGGTGAAGGTCGGTGCCGACGGCGACGGAAGGCTGACGGCACTCGCCGTCGACGTGCTGTCGGATGCCGGTGCGTACGGCAATCATTCGGTGGGCGTGATGTTCCACGGTTGCAGCGAATCCGTTGCGCTGTACCGGTCGCCGAACAAGCGGGTGGACGCTCAGGCCGTCTACACCAACAACCTGCCGTCCGGGGCGTTCCGCGGCTACGGGCTGGGGCAGATCATCTTCGCGGTGGAGTCCGCGCTCGACCAGCTGGCCGCGGAGCTGGGGATCGACCCGTTCGAGTTGCGTCGTCGCAACGTGGTCGTCCCGGGCGACGACTTCGTCGATTTCGAAGTCGAACACGGCGACCTCACGTACGGCAGTTACGGACTGGACCAGTGCCTCGACCTGGCGGAGGCCGCCCTGCGCCGCGGCAACGACGCGCTTCCGCCGGACGGGCCGCAGTGGCGGGTCGGTGAGGGCATGGCGGCGTCCATGATCGCGACCATCCCGCCGCGGGGGCACTTCGCGGACGTGTCCTGCACCCTCGTCGAGGGCAGCCGGTACGAACTGCGGGTGGGCACAGCCGAGTTCGGGAACGGCACCACCACCGTGCACGCGCAGCTCGCCGCATCCGCGCTCGGCACCACCGCCGACCGGATCACCGTGATCCAATCCGACACCGACGTCGCCGGGCACGACACCGGAGCATTCGGTTCGGCAGGCACGGTCGTCGCCGGGAAGGCGGTACATCTCGCCGGAACCCGGCTGCGGGAGCTGTTGTTCGAGGTCGCCCGTCGCGTCGCCGGCGCCGCCGAGGACAGCGACTGCGCGCTCACACCCGACGCGGTCGTGGTCGCCGGGCGGACCGTCGAACTCGACAAGCTGGTACCCGAGGGACCGCTCCGGGCCGAGGGCCACCACGACGGCACCCCGCGGTCGGTGGTGTTCAACGTGCACGCCTTCCGGGTCGCGGTCGACACCGTCACCGGGGAGGTCCGGATCCTGCAGTCCATCCAGGCCGCGGATGCCGGCACGGTCCTCAACCCGCAGCAGTGCCGCGGGCAGGTCGAGGGCGGCGTGGCGCAGGCCATCGGCAGCGCGCTGTACGAGGAGATCCTGCTCGACGGCGCCGGGACCGTCCTCAACCCGCAGCTGCGGAACTATCACATCCCGCAGCTCGTGGACGTGCCGGACACCGAGGTCTACTTCGCGGACACCTACGACGAGCTGGGCCCGCACGGCGCCAAGTCGATGAGTGAGTCCCCGTACAACCCGGTCGCCCCGGCCCTGGCCAACGCGATCGCGGACGCCACCGGCGCCCGGCTTCGGCGGCTCCCGATGACCCCCGCCGCCGTGTGGCGTGCGGCTTCGCCGCCCGTGAGTACTTGTTAACCGCCCGACGTTAATAAGTACTCACGGGCGGCGAAGCCGCAGCAGTGCCTCGACGATGGGACGCTGCCCATTGACCAGCTTCCTTTCGGCGACATCCGACGGGAACCAGCGGGCGTCGTCGACCTCGGGAAACTGCTGAATCTTCCCGGACCGCGGCGGCCATTCCAGTTCGAACGTGTTGCTCTCGACGAAGGCGACGTCTTCGCTCACCTCTGCCGCGTACACGGTGATCACCTTGCGTGAGGGCTGCCGGAATTCGCCGAGCAACTCGTACTCGACCGCGGGCGGCGGCGCGCCGATCTCTTCCTCGTACTCGCGCAGCGCGGCCGCGTACGGATCCTCGCCCTCGACGTATTCGCCCTTGGGGATCGACCACGCGGCGTCGTCCTTGCGCGCCCAGAACGGGCCACCCATGTGCACGATCCACAACTGGAGCACCCCCGCATCGTCTGTGCGATACAGGAGTACTCCAGCGCTGGTGACGGTCATGGGACCACGTTAGGCTGCGGCGTCCTCCCGCTGGTCGCTCAACTCGATCGTTTCGATCTCCTGGGCGTAGTGGAAGTGCGGGCGGCGGTGTCCGAGGAACGAACCGCACCACGACATCACCGCGACGTACCGGTTGCGGAATCCGACCAGGTAGACGAGGTGCACGGCGAGCCACAGGAACCAGGCGAGCACACCGGTCAGCTCGACCTTGCCGACGCGGGTGATCGCGCGGAACCGGTTGATGATCGCCATGCTGCCCTTGTCGCGGTACGTGAACGGCGTGCCGAGGGCGCGTTTCCCGGTGATGATGGCCGCGACGTGGCGTCCACCCTGCATCGCGAACGGCGACTGCGCGGGCAGGTTGTTCAGCGACGCCATGTCGCCGATCGCGTAGACGTCGTCGTAGCGGCCCACCGTGAGGTCCTCGTCGACCAGCAGCCGGCCGCCGCGGCCGGTCTCGCAGCCGGTCCGGTCCGCGAGCACTGCCGCGAAGTCGTTGGCCTGGATCCCCGCCGACCAGATGATGGTGTCCGCCGTGAGGCGCTTCTCGAAACCGGTGCTCGGCGACGACAGGGTGGCGCCGTGGTCGTCGATGTCGGTGACCATCGTGCCGAGAACCACCTCGACACCCGCCTTCTCCAGCGAGTCCTGCGTGTACTTGCTGAGCTTGCCGCCGAAGACCGGTAGCGTCTCGTTCGCACCCTCGACGAGCGTGACGGTGACCTCTTCGGACGTGATGTCGCGAAGCGACTTCTCGAAGTAGCGGCCCGCCAGTTCCTTGATCTGACCTGCCAGTTCGACACCGGTCGGGCCGGCACCGATCACGATGAAGTGCAGCAGGTCGCGACGACGCTCCGGGTCGGAGGTGGTGTGCGCCTCCTCGAAGCAGCGGACGATCTGCCTGCGCAGCCGGTCGGCGTCGGCGACGGTCTTGAGCGCGTACGTGACCTCGGCGAACTCGTCGCGCCCGAAGTAGGCCTGCCGGGCGCCCGTCGCGGCGATGAGGCTGTCGTAACCGATGGTGTGGCGGATGCTGCCGGCCTCGTAGACGACCTCTTTCTTGTCCGGGTCGACGTCGACGACGCGGCCCAGGCGGACGTCGCCGCTGGGGTACTTGGCGAGGATCGCGCGGATGGACGGGGCGATCTCGCCGGGCGAGATGACACCGGTCGCGACCTGGTACAGAAGGGGCTGGAACAGATGCTCGGTGGTCTCGGAAATCAGCACGAACGGCGTGCCGGCCTTGCCGAGCTTCTTCGCCGCCGCGAGTGCGCCGAATCCCGATCCCACGATGACGACCTGTGTGCGATCCACCGAAAACCTCCTACTGCTTCATGCGTCTACTTAGCTCCGCGTATGAGCTCCACATTAGGGATCGACCGTTGTTAATTGCCAGTAAGCTGGGGAAATCGAAATAGTGTTATCTCGATTGCTCATAAGTCTTCCCCGAAGGACGTAACCTCAGGTCATGGAGTTCCGACAGCTTCGCTACTTCCTCGCGGTCGGCGAGGAGGGCAGTTTCTCGCGCGCGGCACAACGCTGCTTTATCTCCCAGTCGGCGATCAGCCATCAGATCGCCAAACTCGAAACCGAGTTGGGCACCACCCTGCTGGAACGCTCGACACGCGCCACCCGGCTCACCGCGGCGGGCGAACGACTGATGCCCATTGCCGCCGAGATGATGGGCCTCGAGGCGCGCGCGCTGTCGGTGGGACTCGACCCCCGCAACCGGCTCCGGATCAGCGCGAGCATGAGCTTCGCGACGCAGAGCCTGGAGGCGATATCGGCTGTCCGCGAAGACTTCCCGCAGCTCGACATCGAATTCGTCATCAAGGATTTCACCGACCGGATGACCGCCGTCGCGTCGGGTGACGCCGACCTCGCACTCATCCGCGGCGGCGTCGACCGGCCGGGCCTCGAAACCGTCGAATTCGGGCTCGAAGACCTGGTGATCGTGACGTCGAGCAAACACCCACTCGCCGGGGTCTCGACCGTCGACCTCAGCGAACTGGCGCCCTACCCCCTGCTGCTGCCGCCCCGCAGCAGTCAGATCCTGATCCACAACGTGGTCGAGGACGCATTCCGGCAGGTCGGGCAGCGCGTGATGCTCGGACCGTCGATCCCCAGCGACCACACGGCCACCCTCGACGTCCTCACCACCCCGCGGTCGTGGACGGTGCTGTACGCCGACACCGCCGACGCGACGCCCCGCCGCGGGCTGAGCTTCCTGCGCGAGGCGCACGATCGACTGCGCATCCCGGTGTGCGGGGTCGTCCGCAGCGGAACTGCGACGCGGCCCGAACTGACGCACCTGTTCCGTGCGCTCGCGCAGTCGATCGCCGGGACCGGCGGAGCGGCCGAAACCTAAACGTCGATCAGACCGTGCCGGTCGACCCACGTCAGCACACGGTCGAGCATCGTGTCGGGGACCTCGAGCTGCGGAGTGTGCCCCACATCCGCGAGAATCACGCTGTCCCACCGCGGATTCGCGGTCGCCACCTTGCGGGCCGCCGCGACCGGAACCAGCCGGTCGCGGTCGCCGTGGAGCAGGAGGACGGGCTGCGCGATCGACCGCATGGTGTCGAGGTACCGGCGCGGGCGGGCCAGGACCCGCATCAGTGAGCGGCTGGCCTGGAGGAACGCCGCGTCCTCGGACGGCAGCCCGCGCCGGTAGCCCGCGAGAGCCGCTGCGGCGTCGAGGGAATCTTCCGACGCTCGGCTCGGATCGGCGAAGCACAGGTCGATCATCCGCTCGACCAACTGCCGGTCCGTCAACTTCCGGCTCGAGTACTGCAGGAACCGCTCCCCCACGAACGGGGTGAAGTACATCGCGAACTGTGCGGCGATCCGCGGATCCGGGATCCGTTGCGCGACAGGCAGTGCGGGGTCGACCAGGACCAGCGCCGAGACCGTCTCCGGGTGCGCCGCCGCCTCGAACAGCGAGATCATGCCGCCCATCGAGTTGCCCATCAAAATCACGGGACGGCCGACGACGTCGCGCAGGAAACGGTGCAGCACCTTCGCGTTGGCGCCGACCCCTGTGCGGCGTCGTCCGGACGGGCTGAGCCCGAACCCGGGGAGATCGACGGTGAGCACGCGGGTGCGCTCGGCGAGGACCGGTGCGATCCGCACCCAGTTCAGGTGCGAGCCGCCGAGCCCGTGGACCATGACCACCGGAGGGAACTCGGTCTCCTCGCCGTATTCGACCCAGTGAACGGGACCGTCGAGGTCGACGATGCTGCCCGCGCCACCCCATCGCTGCGCGAACTCCTGCTGGGCAGGTTCGCCGACTCTGTTCGGATCAACCATGCGTCCGTCCGTTCCGACTGTTGGGCGTGCCGTCTGTTGGGCCTGCCGAGGCCACCGGCCAGTCTACGGCCGTACCGTCGTATGTTTGAACGCATGCAGCGTGGGACGGTGAGAGTTCGATGACGATCGGGGGCGTGCTGCTCGCGGCCGGGGCCGGTTCGCGCATGGGCATGCCGAAGGCGCTCGTCGTCGGCGCGGACGGAGAACCGTGGCTCGCGCGCGGGGTCCGGGTGCTGTCGGAGGCCGGATGTGAGCCGACCGTCGTGGTGCTCGGTGCCCGCGCCGACGAGGCCGAGCACCTCCTGCCCGGCGGTGTCCCCGTCACCGTCGGGATCGCGGACGACTGGCAGTCGGGAATGTCCGCGTCCCTGCGTCGGGGGCTGGAGGTCGCGGCGACGTTCGACGACGTCGACGCCGTCGTCATCACCCTCGTCGACCTCCCCGACCTCGGTGTCGACGCCGTCCGGCGGATCGTGTCGGTGCCGCCCGGCGACGCCCGGTCGGCGCTGCGCCAGGCCCACTACGGCGGACGTCCGGGGCATCCGGTTCTGATCGGCCGGGACCACTTGCTCCCGTTGCGGCACAGCCTCACCGGGGACTCCGGCGCGCGGAAGTACCTCGCGGCACACGGCGCCGAGGCGGTCGACTGCTCCGATCTGGGCTCGGGACGCGACGTCGATTCGCCGCGCGAACTCCACTAGCGCCTCGGACGAACGGGACGCTCGTTCGATCTGACGCAACGAGCGTCCCGTTCGTCCGGCGACAGCACGGCCGCGACCGTTCACCGGCTGACCGCCTTCTTGTACCGCCGGATCGCGAACGGTACGAAGATCACCAGCAGGACCGCCGACCACAGGAGTGAGGCGATGACCGGGTGCTGCAACGGCCAGGCGTCGGGAACGGTCATGGCCGGGTTGGTGTTTCCGAACAGTTCCCGCACGGCCTGTGTCACCGCGGACACCGGGTTCCATTCGGCGATCACCTTGAGCGGGCCGGGCAAGTTGGTGGTCTCGACGAACGTGTTCGCGATGAACGAGAGCGGGAAGATGACGATGAAACTGGCATTGTTGAACACTTCCGGGGTGCGGATCCAGAGTCCGACCACCGCCATCACCCAGGACAGGGCGTAGGCGAACAACAGCAGGAGCAGGTAGCCGAGAACTGCTTCGCCGAGACTCGAGTGGATGCGCCACCCGATGATCAGACCGGTCAGCGACATCACGACGAGGCTGACGATGTTGATCAGGACGTCGGTGGACGTGCGGCCGAGGAGGACGGCGGACGGGGCCATCGGCAGCGACCGGAATCGGTCGATGATCCCCTTCTGCAGATCCTCGACCATCCCGAGGCCCGTCCATGTGGCCCCGAAGATGACTGTCTGCGTGAAGATCCCGGCGATCAGGAATTCGCGGTACGACATTCCGGGAACCTGGATCGCGCTGCCGAAGACGTACGCGAACAGCAGCACGAACATGATCGGCGACAACGTGGTGAACACGATGAGGTCGGGGACGCGCTTGATCTTGATCATGTTGCGTTTGGCGATCGTGAGCCCGTCCGCGAGCGCGGTGTGCACGGACGCCGTCTGTGGTGCGCTCATGAGACGTGCTCCTCTTCGGCTTCGTGTCCGGTCAGGGTGAGGAAGACGTCGTCCAGGGTCGGTCTGCGCAGACCGACGTCGAACACTTTCACTCCTCGATTGGAGAGTCGGCCCAGCGCTTCGACGAGGGCGTCCGCACCGCCGGTCACCGGCACCGTCACCCGGCGGACGTTCTCTTCCAGCAGGATCTCGCCTGCGGCGAGCGGGGCCAGTTCGTCGCGCACGACGGAGAGGTCGATGCCCTCCCGGACGCTCAACTCGATGCGCTCACCGCCCACGCGATCCTTCAATTCGTCGGCGGTTCCGCGGGCGATGACCGAACCGTGGTCGATCACCGCGATCTGGTCGGCGAGGCGCTCGGCCTCCTCCATGTACTGGGTGGTCAGGAGCAGCGTGGTGCCCCGGGCGACCAGATTGTCGATGACGTCCCACAGAGCCAGCCGGGCGCGGGGGTCGAGCCCGGTGGTCGGTTCGTCCAGGAACAGCACCTCCGGCTCGGCCACCAGCGCTCCGGCGAGGTCGAGACGCCGGCGCATGCCGCCCGAGTAGCCCTTGACGGGGCGATCTCCCGCCTCGACCAGGTCGAACTGTTCGAGCAGTTCGCGGGCTCGCGCCTTACTGCGTTTGGCCCCGAGGTGGTAGAGCCGACCGACCATCTCGAGGTTCTCGAAACCGGTGAGGTACTCGTCGACGGCCGCGTACTGACCCGACGCGCCGATCCGGGACCGGAGCACCCGCGCGTCGTGGACGACGTCGAGACCGGCGACCTCTGCCCGGCCGGCGTCGGGGACGAGGAGGGTGGTGAAGACCCGCACCGCCGTCGTCTTGCCTGCGCCGTTCGGGCCGAGCAGCGCCATCACCGTTCCCGCGGGGACCGCGAGGTCGACCCCGTCCAGCGCTGTGACCTTGCCGTACTTCTTGACCAGACCCTCTGCCGTTATCGCATCGACCATCAGAAGTTCCCATCCGTTGGCGTGTCGACCCAGTGTGACTCGAGGCACCGACAGGTACAGCGGAATATTCGACGTTCCGGGCAGGCCCTGTGCGGCGGTAGTCTGAAATTCGGGCAGGTCAGCGTGCAGATCTTCGGCAGGAGACCATGATGTCGGATGCGGCGTCGGAACTCCGGACGGGCCGTGCGGCCTTCGAGCGGCGAGACTGGCGCGACACCTACACCCGCCTGTCGAGCGCCGATCGGCGGGACCCGCTGCCGGGTGACGACCTCGAACTGCTCGCCACCGCCGCCTACCTGCTCGGTGAGGACGACGCCAGCACCGAATGGTGGGAGCGGGCGGTGCACGAGTGGACCCGCACGGGTCGACCGGTGCGCTCGGCGCGGTGCGCGTTCTGGCTCTCGTTCGGCCTGCTCATGCGGGGCGAGCACGCCCGCGGCGGCGGTTGGCTGGGCAAGGCCCAGCGACTTCTGGACACCGCGGGCGTGGACTGCGCGGAGCGTGGCTACCTGCTGGTGCCGCAGGGGCTACGCCGGATCGACGACGGCGACGGCACCGCGGCCCAGGACATCTTCCGCACGGTGACGGACGTGGGCATCCGGTTCGCCGACCCGGATCTGACGACGCTCGGGGTGCTGGGCACCGGCCATTCGCTCGTCCTGCTGGGGCACGTCGCGGAGGCGGTGTCCGCTTTCGACGAGGCGATGGTCGGGGTGACGTCCGACAACGTGTCCCCGGTGGTCGCGGGGATCGTGTACTGCGCCGTGATCGAGCAGTGCCAGAACATCTGCGACCTCCGCCGGTCCCGGGAATGGACTGTGGCGCTGGAGGAATGGTGCTCTTCGCAACCCGGCCTCGTCCCCTACCGCGGCCAATGCCTCGTCCACCGTGCCGAGATCCTGCAACTGCAGGGCGAGTGGCCGACGGCGATGGACTCGGCGCGGCGGGCGCACGAACGACTCGCCTCGCAACCCGCGGCCGGGTCCGCCGCCTACGTGATGGCCGACCTCCACCGCCTGCGCGGCGAGGTCGCCCAGGCCGAGAAGTTGTTCCTGGAGGCGAACCGCTTGGGCAGGCGCCCGCAACCCGGACTCGCGCTGCTGCGGATGGCGCAGGGGCGGGTCGGCAGTGCGGCCGCGTCGATCCGCTGCGCGCTGGACGAAGCCACCGGCGCCGTGGAACGCGCCCGGCTGCTGCCCGCGTGCGTGGAGATCTTGCTCGCCTCGGGCGACGTCCCGGCGGCGAGATCGGCCGCGGACGAACTCGACTCGACGGCAACCGGGTTCGCGATTCCCTATCTGTGTGCCCTGGCGGCGCAGGCTTCGGGATCGATGCTGCACGCCGAGGGCCGGGGCAGTGACGCGCTGACCGTTCTGCGCGACGCGTGGCGGCGCTGGCAGGAGATCGGCGCGCCCTACGAGTGCGCGCGGGTCCGGGAGTCGGTCGCGCTGGTCTGCCGCGACCTCGGCGACGACGACACCGCGCAGATGGAGCACGACCTCGCGTCCGCCACGTACCGGCAACTGGGCGCGCTCCCCGACCTCGAACGACTACGGGCGGAGTTCCGTCCCGGCTCCGCGGACTCCACTCCGCTGACCCCGCGTGAAGTGTGCGTGCTCCGCCTCGTCGCGGCGGGCAAGAGTAACCGGGCGGTGGCGACGGAACTGTTCCTCAGCGAGAAGACGGTCGCCCGGCACCTGAGCAACATCTTCGTCAAGCTGGGAATCTCGTCGCGGTCGGCGGCCACGGCCTATGCCTACGAGCATCACCTCGTCGGCCCGGCTACATGAAAGTACCCATACGGTCGTACGTATCTGCGCCTTTCTCCCGACGCGCCCGGGTCGGCCTCGCTCCTAGCGTTGAGCACAACCACCGAACGCCGAGGGAAGAAGGCACCCGATGTCCACAGAACGTTTCGACACGATCGTGATCGGTGCCGGGCAGGCCGGCCTCGCCACCGGCTACCACCTCGCCCAACGCGGGCAGCACTTCGTGATCCTCGACGCCCACGACCGCGTCGGGGACGTGTGGCGGGAACGGTTCGACTCGCTCCGGCTCTACAGTCCGGCCCGGTACGACGGGCTGCCCGGCTGGGGAATTCCCGCCCCCGCCTGGTCCTGGCCGGGGAAGGACGAGGTCGCCGACTACTTCGAGGCCTACGCGGAGCGGTTCGCGCTGCCGGTCCGGACCGGCGTCACCGTGGACGGACTGTCCCGTCTCGGCGACCGCTACGTCGTCACCGCCGGAACGGACCGATTCGAGGCCGGCAACGTCGTCGTCGCGTCCGGCACCTGGCAGACCCCGGTCATCCCCGACCTCGCCGACCGCCTCGACCCCCGGATCCGGCAACTGCATTCCAGCGACTACCACAATCCCTCCCAACTGCAGGACGGGCCGGTGCTGGTGGTCGGGTGCAGCCACTCCGGCGCGGACATCGCCCTGGAGGCCTCCCGTTCGCATCGCACCACGATCTGCGGTCCCGTCCGCGGTGAGGTGCCGTTCGACCTCGAGGGGCGCGCCGCGCACGTCGCGATCCCGATCATGTGGTTCATGGCGAATCACGTTCTGACCGAACGCACCCCCATCGGCCGGAAGATGCGCACCCACGTCCGCTCGGGTGGCGGCCCACTGCTCCGGGTCAAGCGCGCCGACCTGGCCGCGGCTGGTGTGGAGCACTTCCCGGCGAAGGTCACCGACGTGCGCGACGGCACACCGATCCTGGACGACGGCACCGCTCTCGACGTCCGCAACGTGATCTGGTGCACCGGGTTCCGCAAGGACACGACCTGGATCCAGATCCCCGTCACCGGTGCGGACGGGTGGCCCGAGCAGTCCCGCGGAGTCTCACCCGACCATCCCGGACTGTATTTCGTCGGTCTGCCGTTCCTGCAGGCATTCGCGTCGATGCTCACCGGCGGGGTGGGCCGCGACGCCGCCTACGTCGCGAAACACATCGCGCGCAGGCAGTCCCGGGCCGGTGTCAGGCCGTCAGCACCAACCCTGACGTAGGCACTCCGGTGCCTGCGGTGACGAGGACGTTCTGCGCACCGGAGACCTGGTTGACGGACGTGCCGCGGATCTGCCGCACCCCCTCGGCGATGCCGTTCATGCCGTGGATGTAGGCCTCCCCGAGCTGGCCTCCGTGGGTGTTGAGCGGCAGGCTGCCGTCGAGATCGATGGCGCCGTCGGCGATGAAGTCCCTGGCCTCGCCGCGACCGCAGAAGCCGAGCTCTTCGAGCTGCATCAATACGTATGGTGTGAAGTGGTCGTACAGGATCGCCAGATCCATGTCCTGCGGGCCGAGTCCGGCCTGATCCCACAGTTGCCTGCCGACCAGTTCCATCTCGGGCAGTCCCGCGAGCTCGGGCCGGTAATAGCTGGTCATGATGTACTGGTCGCTGCCGCTCCCCTGCGCCGCCGCCGCGATCACCGCCGGCTTCTGTTTCAGATCCTTCGCCCGCTCCGGCGACGTGACCACGATCGCGATGCCGCCGTCGGACTCCTGGCAGCAGTCGAGCAGGTGCAGCGGTTCGGCGATGAAGCGGGAATTCTGGTGGTCCTCGAGGGTGATCGGCTTGCCGTGGAAGAAGGCGTTCGGATTGGTGGCCGCGTGCTTGCGGTCGGTGACCGCGATCCGTCCGAAGTCCTCACTCGTGGCGCCGTATTCGTGCATGTACCGCTGCGCGACCATCGCGACGAACGCCGCAGGCGTCGACAGGCCGTGCGGGTAGGAGAACGCGTTGTCGGTACCGGACGAGTTCGCCTGCTGCACCAGACCGGAGTTCACCTGCCCGAACCGCATCCCCGACCGCTCGTTGAACGCCCGGTACGCCACCACCACGTCGGCGACGCCGGTGGCGACGGCCATCGCGGCCTGCTGCACGGTCGCGCACGCCGCGCCCCCGCCGTAGTGGATGCGGCTGAAGAACTTCAGATCCGGGATGCCGACCGAACGGGCCACGGCGGCTTCGGTGTTGGTGTCCATCGTGAAGGACGTCAGCCCGTCGACGTCCGCCGGTGTCAGCCCGGCGTCTTCGAGCGCCGCCGTCACGGCCTCCGCCGCCAGCCGCAATTCGCTCCGGCCCGAATCCTTCGAGAAGTCGGTGGCGCCGATCCCGGCGATGACAGCCTTGCCCGACAGCCCGCTCATGCACCCGCTCCGTTCGTGCGTCCGTCCAGGACGAGGGTCACCTTCGACGTGATGTGGTTGCCGAGACCGTTCTTCCCGACGACGTCGAGCGTGACGACGCCGTCGTCCACCGACGCCACCGTGCCGCTCAGCGTGAGCGTGTCGTAGGCGTACCACGGCACCCCCAGGCGCAGCGCGATCGACGTGATCACCGCGGTCGGTCCCGCCCAGTCGGTGACGAACCGCTGCACCAGACCGGTGTCGGTGAGGATGTTGACGAAGATGTCCTTCGATCCGCGCTGCTGCGCCAGGTCGCGGTCGTGGTGGACGTCCTGGAAGTCGCGCGTCGCGAGTGCGGCCGAGACGACGAACGTCGGGTCGCCGGTGACGGACAGTTCCGGAAGCGACGTTCCCACGACGACATCGAGGGTGGACGTCATGACTGCTCCTTCGCTCCGCGCTGCCACGCGTACAGGGTCCACGGCGCGCCGCCCGTCTCGTCGTCACCGGGAAAGTCGAGGTAGGTCGCCTCCACCGGCATCCCGATCGTCACGTCGGCGGGCTCGACCCCGCGCAGTTCGCCGAGCATGCGGACGCCTTCCTCCAGTTCGACCAGCGCCACCACGAACGGCAGCGAACGTCCCGGGACCTTCGGCGCGTGGTGGACGACGTAACTGAACACCGTGCCGCGGCCGGACGCGACGACATAGTCCGTCGCCTCCGACTTGTCCTTCCACAGCGCGGGCACCGGCGGGTGCTGCAGCGACCCGTCTTCGCGTTGCTGGATCCGCAGTTCGTGCGCGGCCACGCCGTCCCAGAAGAACTGGGTGTCCGGCGAGGCGCTGGGCCGCATCATCCTCGACGGGTCCAGGTCGTCGTAGGACGCACCCTGCCCGTTCCCCGACGGCCCGGGCCGGTCGGTCTTCGGCATGAATTTCAGAATCCGGAACAGCATCTCGGCCACCGGTTCGCCTGCGGCGTCGCGCCACACACTGCGGGTGTTGAAGAACCATCCCTCGCCGAGGCCCGTCTTCTTCGGGCCCACCACATCCTCGAGGGTCGTGGTGATGGTGACCTCCTCCCCGACCTTCAGGTAGCGGTGATAGATCTGATCGCAGTTGGTGGCGACGACGGACGTGAACCCGGCCTCGTCGAGGATGGTCGTCATGCGCCCGAGCGGGTCGTCGGTTTGCCGAACGGCGTTCAGGCCCTGCATCGTCCACACCTGCGCCATCGCGGGCGGGGCGACGATGCCGTCGTGTCCCGCTGCCCGCGCGGCCGCCTCGTCGACGTAGATCGGATTCTTGTCGCCGATCGCCTCCACCCAGTTGCGGATCATCGGCAGGTTGATCGGGTCCCGTCCGGGCCGGGGAGCGCTCGGGCCCGCCGACCGGACCTCCTCTGCGGCAGCGAGAATCTGTTCGGAACTCATATCGCGCGGCGCTCCTATCGCGGGACTCGGGGAAGTTTCAGGCCGGCTGTCGCGATCAGTTCGCGCATCACCTCGTTGACGCCGCCGCCGAACGTGATGACGAGGTTGCGTTTCACCTGCATGTCGAGCCACGTCACGAGGTCGGCGGTCGCCGGCTCGGACGGGTCGCCGTAACGTCCGACGATCTCCTCCGCGAGCCTGCCGATGCGCTGAATGCGTTCGGTGGCGAACACTTTCGTCGCGGACGCGTCGGCGATGTCGACGGCGTCCGACTCACTGGACGCCACCTGCCAGTTGAGGAGTTCGTTGAGGCGGTACGTCGCGTGGATCTCGCCGAGCGCGCGCCGCACGTCCGGTTCGCCCAGGAGGTCGTGCGCGATCGCCCAGTTGCGGATGCGGTCGTACAGTCCCCCGACCCGGCCTGCCGGTCCGAGCATGACGCGTTCGTGGTTGAGCTGGGTGGTGATCAGGCGCCAACCCTGATTCTCCTCGCCCACCAGCATGTTCGCGGGCACCCGGACGTCGGAGTAGTAGGTGGCGTTGACGTGGTGCGCGCCGTCGCACGTGATGATCGGTGTCCAGCTGTAGCCGGGGTCCTTGGTGTCCATGATCAGGATGGAGATGCCGCGGTGCCGCGAGTCGGCCGAACCGGTGCGGACGGCGAGCCACAGGTAGTCGGCGTCGTGGCCGCCGGTGGTGAAGATCTTCTGGCCGTTGACGATGTACTCGTCCCCCACCCGGGTGGCCGTGGTCCGCAGCGCCGCCAGATCGGTTCCCGCCTCGGGTTCGGTGTAGCCGATCGCGAAGTGCACCTCGCCCGCCAGGATCGCGGGCAGGAACTTGCGCTTCTGCTCCTCGGTGCCGTAGGTCTGCAGCGTCGGCCCGACCGTCTGCAGCGTCACCGAGGGCAGCGGAACATCGGCGCGCACAGCCTCGTTCACGAAGATCTGCTGCTCGATCTCTCCGAAGCCGCGACCGCCGAACTCCACCGGCCAGCCCACCCCGAGCCAGCCGTCCTTGCCCATCCGGCGGATGACCTCGCGGTAGGTGGCGCCGTGGCGCTCGGTGCGCATCACCTCGGCCTCGGCCGGGGAGATCAGCCCGGAGAAGTAGCGCCGGAGTTCCGCCTGCAGCTCACGCTGCTCGTCGGTCAGATCGATGAACACCGGGCCCCCACGAGGTCGAGTCGATACGAGGCGCCGCCGACGAGGCGGGCCAGGTCTTTGGCGGTCGAGTAGTAGCGGTGCAGCGGGTACGTCACGTCGACGCCGATCCCGCCGTGCAGGTGGTGCAGCACCTGCATGGCGGCGGGCACCTCGGCGGCGATCCAGTAGGCCATCACGTCCAGATCGTCCTGGGCGTCCAGGCCCTCGGACACCCGCCACGACGCCGCGAGCGCCGACACGTGCAGGGTGCGGGACGTGACGTAGACGTCGGCGATCTGCTGCGAGACGGCCTGGAACGTCGCGAGCGGCTTGCCGAACTGGTGCCGGGTGGCCAGGTGCTCGCCCGCCAGAACCGTTGCACCGGAGAGCAGTCCGTCGGCCACCGCCCCGATCGAGGCCAGCGCGATCCGGTACAGCGTCTGCACCGCGTTGTCGCCGGCCGCGAGCAGATCGCCCCGCGCCCGGTCGAACGTGATCGCGAATTCGGGGCTGCCCGACGCCGAGGGCGTCGGTGTGAGCGCGACGCCGTCCGCGCCCGGATCCACCAGCACCACCCCGGCGTCCGTCGGCACCAGGATCCGGTGCGCCCGCTCGGCGTACGGGACCGCGAGCACGCGTCCGGTGACGGAGTGGCCGTCGCCCTCCGCGACCGCCGTCACCGACGGCCGTGCCGGGAACTGCGCCCCGGGTTCGGCGAGCGCCGCCGTGAACGTGCGACCGTCGGCGAGACCGGTGAACAGGGCGTCCTGTTGCGCGTCGTCGCCCAGCGCGACGATGGGCAGCACCCCGAATCCGAGCGTCGCGAGGGCCGGGACCTGCGCCGCCTTCCGCCCGACCTCGGTGAGCAGCGCACCGACGTCGGTGACCGAGAGCCCTTCGCCACCGAGACGTTCCGGCAGTGCGAGGGTCAGCAGGTCGGCGTCGGCGAAGGCGGCCCAGAGGGCGTCGCCGTCGAGGTCGCGGGCCAGCAGTCCGGCCGCGACCTGGGCCACGGCCTCCTGGGTTTCGTCTCGAGTGAAGTCCACGCTGACAATCCCACTTTCGATTTAGAACGTGTTCTAGTTGTATCACCATCCCGGACCCCGCGAAAGGCCGAGCGCGGCCCGGCTCAGCCGCGCGGCAGCCCCAGAATCCGCTCGGCCGCCACGGTCAGCAGGATCTGCGTCGTTCCGCCCGCGATGGAGAGGCAGCGGGTGTTCAGGAACTCGCGCGCGAGCGGTCCCTCCACCCAGCCGTCCGTGCCGCCGAGTTCCATCGCGAATTCCGCGACCGCCTGCCGTTGACGGACGCCCACCAGCTTGCGGACGCTCGATTCGGGCCCGGGGTCCTGGCCGTCCAGCTGCCGGAGGGTGGTGCGCAGTTCCAGTTGCGAGCCGACGAGCGCGTTGCCGATGAGCCGGCCGAGCGTGTCGTCGGTGACCGGGTCGCCTTCGCCCGCGAGCGCGAGCAGTTCCTCCATCGCCGCACCCAGCGAGGAGCCCCCGCCCATCGCGACCCGCTCGTTCGCCAGCGTGGTGCGGGCCAGCTTCCAGCCGTCGCCGAGATTCCCGACCACCAGGTCGTCCGGCACGAACACGTTCTCGAGATACACCTCGTTGAACAGGGCGTCGCCAGTGATCTCGCGCAGCGGCGAGACGGTGATGCCAGGGCTCGTCATGTCGACGAGGAAGTAGCTGATGCCCTTGTGTTTGGGCGCCTCCCGATCGGTGCGGGCCAGGCAGATCGCCCAGTCCGCCTCCTGCGCCCTCGACGTCCACACCTTCTGGCCGTTCAGCCGCCACCCGCCGTCCACCTTCTCCGCCGACGTCCGCAGCGCCGCCAGGTCGGAGCCGGCGCCGGGTTCGCTGAACAGCTGGCACCAGATGATCTCGCCGCGCAGCGTCGGGGTGGCGAAACGCTCGATCTGCTCGGCGCTGCCGTGCTCGAGGATGGTCGGCACGGCCCACCAGCCGATCACGAGGTCGGGTCTGCCGATCCCGGCGGCCGCCAGTTCCTCCTCGATCAGGATCTGCTCCGCGGCGCGCGCACCTCGCCCGTAGGGCGCGGGCCAGTGCGGGGCCAGGTAGCCCGACTCGGCCAGGGCCGCGCGTCGCTCCGGCTCCGGCCGGGCCACCAGCGCGGCGATGTCGGCGCGGATCCGGGCCCGCTCCTCACCCAGGCTCGAAAGGTCGATCGACAGGTGCCTGCGAGCGCCCGCCCGGGTCAGTTCCGTGACCCGCGACCGCCAGCGGGCGGAGCCGCCCAGCAGCTGCCGCAGCGACGTCGCCCGGCGCAGGTAGAAGTGGGCGTCGTGCTCCCACGTGAAGCCGATTCCGCCGAGCACCTGGATGCAGTCCTTGGCGGTCTCGACGGCGGCGTCGAGCGTGATCGTCGCCGCCACCGCCGCCGCCGCCGGGAGCTCGCCACCGTCCGCATTCCACGCGTCCTCCGCCGCAACGGCCGCGTCCCACGCCGCGGCCCCGGACTGTTCGACGCGGCACAGCATCTCCGCGCACAGGTGCTTGATCGCCTGGAACGATCCGATCGGTTTTCCGAACTGCTCGCGAATCTTGGCGTACTCCACCGCCGTTCGCAGACACCAGGCCGCGATGCCGGACGCCTCCGCGGCGGCCAGGGTCGCGGCGAGGTCGGACACCAGCCCGTCCCGCACCCCCGTGACCACGCGGTCGGCCGCCACCGCCACCCCGTCGCACCGCACCCGCGCGAGCGGACGGCTCTTGTCGATCGTGTCGGCGACCGCGATGTTCAGGCCGTCGGATTCACCGTCGACCAGGCACCACACGACCTGCTCGCCCGTGTCGGCCGGCAACAGCACGGCGACGCCCGCGTCGCCGCCGATCGCGAAGCCGGCGTCGCCGGTGACCGTCAACCCGCCGTCGGCCCCGAGGGTCGCGTTCACCGGGGAGTTGCCGAGAGCCACCGCGCACGGCATCGCGCCGTCGGCGAGATCCTCGGACCATCGTTTCGCGGCGGCGCCGGAGCTGCGCCCGACGACGAGAGCGGCCAGAGCGGTGGAGAGAACAGGACCCGGGGCGAGTTCGGTCGCGGCCTGTTCGAGCATCGCGGCGAGATCGACGATCTCCGCCCCCGACCCACCGACCTCTTCGGGCACGGCGACCGAGAAAATTCCGAGCGAAGAGAAGGACGGCCACGACGTGTGCCACGAATCTGCTGGTCCTTGCCGTACTGTGACCAGCGGGTCCGTCGACCGCGCCCAAGCCTGGATCGCACCCGCTGCAGCTCTCTGTTCCTCGGTGGTGGCGATAGTCACAACGGGTATCCGCCTCTCCTGAATGACACATTCGTCTAGAACGTGTTCTAATATGACACCTGGCCATGAGTCAAGGCGCGAAGGAAAACAGGTAATGACGACCAGCTCTCGATCACGGTCCACGACGGTCGCTGCGGCGACGCTGGGCGAGGACGATCTCAGTTCCAACGCGCAGAAGGAACGGCGCAAGCGGATCCTCGACGCGACCCTGGCCCTGGCGTCCAAGGGCGGATACGAAGCCGTGCAGATGCGGGCCGTCGCCGAACGCGCCGACGTCGCCGTGGGAACGCTGTACCGCTACTTCCCGTCCAAGGTGCACCTGCTGGTGTCGGCGCTCGCCCGCGAGTTCGAGCGGATCGACTCCCGCGGAAAGAACCCGCCGGGCCGGAACCCCCTCGAGCGGATGCAGCTGATCCTCAGCCAGATCACCCGGGCCATGCAGCGCGACCCGCTGCTGACCGAGGCCATGACGCGCGCGTTCATGTTCGCCGACGCGTCCGCCGCCGCCGAGGTCGATCAGGTGGGCAAGCTGATGGACCGGCTGTTCGCCCGCGCGATGACGGACACCGAACCCACCGAGGACCAACTGGCCGTCGCCCGCGTCATCTCCGACGTGTGGCTGTCGAACCTGGTGGCCTGGCTCACACGCCGCTCGTCGGCGACCGATGTCGCGAATCGGCTCGAACTCACCGTCGAACTGCTGCTCGGTGACGGGAGCCGCAGACCCGAGTAGGACGCGATCGGGGCACAGCCCCGGCCGAGAACGCGCTCACATCCGTCACATCCCCTAGATTTGAACGTGTGAGCGCCCATGATCTGCCCATCGAACTTCGTCGTGCCCTCTCCCGGGTCGCGCGGACCCCTCGTCTGCTCGTCGCGTCCGATTACGACGGCACGATGGCCCCCATCGTCTCGGACCCCGAAAAGGCGTTTCCCCACGCCGAATCGGTGCGTGCTCTCCGCGCCCTGGCCAGCCTCGCCGGAACCACGGCGGCCGTGATCTCGGGCCGGGCACTCAAAGACCTCGCCGCGCTGTCGCGGCTGCCCGCCGAGGTTCAACTCGTCGGCAGCCACGGCTCGGAATTCGACATCGGGTTCATCCATGCGATCGACGCCGACGCCAAGAAACTTCTCGGAGAGATCACCGAGGAACTCCGGCGGATCTCCGCCCTGCACGCCGGCACGTCGGTGGAGGCGAAGCCGGCGAGCGTCGCCCTGCACGTCCGCAACGCCGACGCCGAGGAAGGCGCCCGCGCACTGGCCGCGGTGCGCGCCGACGCCGGGCAGCGGGTGGGCGTGCAGGTCACCGAGGGCAAGTCCGTCATCGAACTGGCCGTCGTCGCCACCGACAAGGGCCATGCCCTCGACCTGATCCGCCACCAGGACGGCGCGACCGCGGCAGTGTTCGTCGGCGACGACGTCACCGACGAGAAGGCGTTCGCACGCCTCCAGGGCCCCGACCTCGGCGTGAAGGTCGGCCCCGGCGACAGCCTCGCCGAATTCCGGGTGTCGAGCACCGAAGATGTCGCCGCGGCCCTTGCGTTCCTGCTCGAGGAGCGCCGCACCTGGCTGTCCGGGGCCCACGCGCCGCCGATCGAGCGCCTCACCATGCTCGCCAGCCCGCGGACCGTCGCCCTCGTCACGCCGGACGCGACCCTCACCTGGTTGTGTCATCCCGAACCCGACTCGGCGTCCGTGTTCGCGCACCTGCTCGGTGGACCGGAAGCCGGCCACTTCAGCGTCGGCCCGCACCGCAGCGCCCTGCCGCTGAGCCAGCGGTACATCGACAGCACGATGACCGTGCAGACCCGGTGGGCCAGCCTCTCCGTCACCGACTACCTGCCGCACGACGTCCGTCTGGGCCGCACCGACCTGACCCGGGTGATCAGCGGGCAGGCCGCCGCCGTCGTGACGTTCGCACCGCGGCCCGAATTCGGTCAGGGCCAGGTCATCCTCGAGGCGGTCAGCGAGGGACTGCGGGTGCACGGCACCAACGAGCCGATCGTGCTGCGCTCCCCCGGCGTGCAGTGGAACGTCACCTCCGACGGCAACCAGCAGACCGCGCATGCCGTCGTCGATCCGTCCGGTGGCGACGTCGTCCTGGAATTGCGGTGCGGCACCGAAGAACTCGGACCGTCGGAGACGCCCGAGCAGGAGCGTCGCGCACTGGCCGAATCGTACTGGTCGGACTGGGCGAAGAGCCTCACCCTGCCCACGCTCAAACCCGACCTGATGAAGCGCTCCGCGCTCACCCTCCGCGGTCTGGTGCACGTCGACTCCGGAGCGATCATGGCGGCCGCCACCACCTCGCTGCCCGAGGAGATCGGCGGCGTCCGCAACTGGGACTACCGCTACTGCTGGCTCCGCGACGCGGCGCTCACCGCGTCCGCGCTCGTGAGCCTCGGCTCCCTCAGCGAGGCCGAGGGCTACCTCGACTGGGTGCACGACGTCCTCGAGACGCTACCCGGCCCCGAACGCCTGCACCCTCTCTACACGCTGCACGGTGGCGGTCTGCCGCCCGAGGCCGTCATCGACTCGCTGCCCGGCTACGCGGGCTCGCGGCCGGTCCGCATCGGCAACGCGGCCAATCAGCAGGTCCAACTCGACGTGTTCGGACCCATCGTCGAGCTCATCCACGACCTGTCCCACGCCCGCGAGAAGCAGGGCGCCGAGGTGGCGCTCAACGACCGGGACTGGGAACTGGTCTGCGCCATGGTCGAGGCCGTCGAACGTCGCTGGTTCGAACCCGACCACGGCATCTGGGAGATCCGCGACAACCCCCGGCACCACGTGTATTCCAAGGTGATGGGGTGGGTCACCATCGACCGTGCGGTGGCGTTGGCCGAGCACTTCGGCCGCGACATCGAGCCCGGGTGGACGCCGTTGCGCGACAAGATCGCGGACGAGGTGCGCGAGAAAGGCTGGAAGGACGAGGTCCGCTCGTACACCGCCGCCTACGACGGCACCGACCTCGACGCCGCCACCCTGTACATCGGACTGTCCGGGCTGATCGACCCGTCGGACGAGAAGTTCGCGGCCACCGTCACTGCCACCGAGGCGGAACTGCGCAGCGGTTCCACCGTGTACCGGTACCACCACGACGACGGACTGCCCGGCACCGAGGGCGGGTTCCACCTCTGCGCCGCCTGGCTGGTGGAGGCGTACCTGCTGATCGGTCAGCGGTCGCAGGCGGAAGCGTTGTTCGCGCAACTGGTCGACGCCGCCGGACCGACCGGACTGCTCAGCGAGGAGTACGACCCCGTCGCCGAGCGGTCGCTGGGCAACCACCCCCAGGCGTACAGCCACCTGGGACTGCTGCGCTGCGCTCAGCTCCTGGCCTGAGCCGGCGGCCGGGTCAGCGTCTGGCGGGCCCGGCCGTCGAACCGCGCAGCAGTTCGGTCTCGAGCATTTCGACGGTCGCGACCCCGGAGTGCGACGGCGACATGAGCAGGGCCCCCGCGCGGCGGCCCTTCTCCTCCTGAGGTTGCCGCACGGTGGTCAGGCCCTCGCGCAGTGCGTCGTCGACGCCGTCGAATCCGGTGACCGACAGCTGTCCGGGCACGTCGATGCCCTGCCAGCGCGCCCAGTCCAGTGCGCCGAGAGCGAGGACGTCGGTGGTGCACACGAGCGCGGTGATCCGGGGATTCACGGCGAGCGCCTGTGCGGCACCGGCGTGCCCCGACTTCCCGGTGTGCTCGAACCGCTCGATGACGGTGAGGGTGGCGGGGTCCAGGCCGGCGTCGGACATGGCGTCGCGCACGCCCTCGATGCGTTCGCGCTGGACGTGGAAGTTCGGCGACCGCAGGCGCTCCGCGTCGGCGACCCCGTCCGCGCGGTCGCGCCCCAGCCTCATGCTCAGCACGCCGATGTCGCGGTGGCCGAGGCCGATCAGGTAGTCGGCGAGTCCGCGCATCGCGCCGCGGTCGTCGATGCCGATGAGCGACGCACCCGGGATTTCCCGCGGCTGATCGCACACGACCATCGGCAGGTGCCGCTCGCACACCGCCGCGAGGTACGGGTCGTCGTCCGCCACCGAGTACACGACGAACCCGTCGACGCCCGCCTGCTGCACGACCGCGGCGGCGTCCGCCTCCTCGCGACCCGGA
This sequence comes from Rhodococcus koreensis, assembly GCF_017068375.1. Lineage (NCBI taxonomy): Bacteria > Bacillati > Actinomycetota > Actinomycetes > Mycobacteriales > Nocardiaceae > Rhodococcus > Rhodococcus koreensis. The sequence goes on along the minus strand of NZ_CP070609.1, from coordinate 5,290,462 downwards.
CCCGCCGGAATCAGGAGCAGCCCCTGCCCGGCGGCCTCGCACGACTCGGCCAGTCCGGACAGAAAGCTCATCGCGGCCGGGTCGCGGAAGGAGTAGCTGAGGGCCTCGGTGAGCAGCAGTCCCACGGCCCCGGCCTTGCGGGTGCGCAGGGATCGGGCCACCGGGTCGGGGCCGGGATAGCCGCGGCGCTTGGCCGCCTGCAGCACCCGGTCGCGGAGTTCCGCGGAAAGTTGATCGGGCCGGTTGTAGGCGTTGGACACCGTCGTTCGCGAAATATTGAGCTCGGCCGCGAGCGACGCCAGCGTGGCTTGGCGACGAGGCTGTCGAGACCTGGGCATAGGGGGACGTTAGTACCTGGCCCGCGTTCGGGCGCGTCGGGGCTGCACCGAAAGTGCACTACCAGGACCTATCCGCTAAAGTGCAACGGTAACGGTTTCCAATAGCGTTTAGCGTTCGTATTCGGTCAGGAGTTTTCTGTGCGCGCTTCCTCGTGTTTTCGTGCCGTCACGGCGGCCGTCGGGCTGTCGTTCGCCGCGGCGCTCACCCTCACCGCGTGCGGCTCCGACACGACCGGCGACGGCACCCTGACCGTCGTCGCGTCGACGAACGTCTGGGGCAGCGTCGCCCAGGCCGTCGCCGGCGACAAGGTGGACGTCACCTCGATCATCACCGAACCGTCGTCCGACCCGCACTCCTTCGAGGCGAGCCCCACCGACGCCGCCAAGCTCACCGACGCCTCGCTGATCGTCTACAACGGCGGCGGATACGACCACTTCGTCGACGACATCATCGGCACCGGCAACAGCGACCAGCTCACGGTCAACGCGTTCGACCTCCTCGAGGGCGGCGCGCACGCGGGCGAGGGCGGCGGTGACTCGCACGAGGGCCACGACCACGGCGACGTGAACGAACACGTCTGGTTCGACGTCGACACCGTCGACGCCGCCGCGCAGTCCATCGCGGACAAGCTCGGCCAACTCGACCCCGACAACGCCGACGCCTACAAGGCCAACGCCGCCACCTTCCACGGTCAGCTCGAGCAGATCTCCGCGATCACCGACGGCATCGCGGCCGCCCACAAGGACGCGCCCGTCGCCCAGACCGAACCGATCGCCTACTACCTGCTGCAGTCCGCGGGCCTGAAGGACGTCACCCCGCCCGACTTCACGAGCGCCATCGAGAACGGCAACGACCCCGCGCCCGCCGCCATCGCCGCCACGCGACAGCTGCTCACCGGCAAGCAGGTGCAGGCCCTCGTCTACAACGTGCAGACGCAGGACCGGGTCACCCAGGACGTGCGGGCCACGGCCGAGTCGGCGGGAATCCCCGTCGTCGAGGTGACCGAAACCCTCCCCGAAGGCCTGGACTACATTCAGTGGCAGACCAACACCGCCGAGTCGCTCGCCGCGGCTCTGCAATAGAACTGATCGGCTTGTGACAGAACCCACTTCGAAGAACGCCGGCAACGGTCGCGTCCCCGCACTGGAACTGACGGGGGCGCGACTGTCCTTCGGCGAACGCACACTTTGGCAGGACCTCGACCTCACCGTGGAACCCGGCGAATTCGTCGCCGTCCTCGGACCCAACGGGTCGGGCAAGACGTCGCTGCTCAAGGTGCTGCTCGGTCAGCTCGCCCTCAGCTCCGGCACCGCGCGCATCGCCGGAACCCCGGCGCGAAAGGGCAATTCGCACGTCGGGTACATCCCCCAGCAGAAGTCGCTCGACGACGGGTTGCCGCTCCGCGGCCGCGACCTCGTCGGGCTCGGCGTCGACGGCCACCAGTGGGGAACCGGTCTCCTCCGGCGAGGCCGGCGCCGGGCCATCGTCGACGCGGCGATCGCCGAAGTCGGCGCCCAGCACTACGCGGACGCGCCGATCGGTTCCATGTCCGGCGGCGAGCAGCAGCGGCTGCGGATCGCGCAGGCCCTCGTCGGCAACCCGCAGATCCTGCTGTGCGACGAGCCGCTGCTCAGCCTCGACCTGGCCAACCAGAACCTCGTGTCCGGACTCATCGACCGGCGGCGCCGCACCCACGACACCGCGGTCCTGTTCGTCACCCACGAGATCAACCCGATCCTCCCCCTCGTCGACCGCGTGCTCTACCTCGTCGACGGCCAGTTCCGGATAGGCAAACCGGAAGAGGTCATGACGTCGGAGGTGCTGTCCGAGCTGTACCGCACCGACGTCGAGGTGCTGCAGGTGCGCGGCCGCCTCGTCGTGATCGGCACCGGCGACGCCATCGACGCCCTCGGCAGCGCGGGCGGCCTCCGCCCCGGCGAGGGTGTGCACCACACCGACGAGGGACACGCATGAGCAACAAGTTCACCGACGCCATGTCACGCATGTTCGACGTCTCTGCCACCGTCGACCTCCTGCAGTACGACTTCGTGCAGCAGGCATTGATCGCGGGCGCCATCCTCGGCCTCCTCGCGGGAGCCATCGGACCGCTGATCGTGAGCAGGCAGATGTCGTTCGCCGTGCACGGCACGAGCGAGCTGTCGCTGACCGGTGCGTCGGCAGCCCTGCTCATCGGCGTCAGCGTCGGGGCAGGCGCCATCGCCGGTTCGGTGGTCGCGGCCGTCCTCTTCGGGCTGCTCGGCGCGAAGGCCCGCGACCGCGACTCGGTCATCGGCGTCATCATGGCGTTCGGCCTCGGCCTGTCGGTGCTGTTCATCTGGTCGTACCAAGGGCGCACCGGCACCAGTTTCTCGCTGCTGATCGGCCAGATCGTCGCACCCGGCGACAGCGGCCTGCAGTTGCTGCTGCTCTGCGCCGTGCTCGTCATCGGAGTCCTCGGCCTGATCTACCGTCCCCTCCTCTTCTCGAGCACCGACCCCGACGTCGCCGAAGCCCGCGGAGTCCCCGTGCGCGCCCTGTCGATCGTGTTCGCCGTCCTCGTCGGCATCACCGCCGCCCTCGGCGTCCAGATCGTCGGCGCACTACTCGTCATGGCACTGCTCATCACCCCCGCCGCAGCCGCCGCCTACGTCACCGCCAGCCCCCTCAAGGCGACCGTCCTGTCGATCGTGTTCGCCGAACTCGCCGCCGTCGGCGGCATCCTGCTGTCCCTCGCACCCGGCGTGCCCGTGTCCAGCTTCGTCACCACGATCTCGTTCGTCATCTACCTCGCCTGCCGACTCAGCGGGTCCTCACGACGCAAGAACGCCGGACGCATCGCCCACACCCACGCACACACGCACTGAGCCGCCATTATTCGCCGCTCAGCGGCCGAATCGGCCCTCACACGCCGAAGGGTGGCGGCTCAGTGCAAGCGGGCCTAGAGGTGGTCGGGGAAATACGGCGCCAGCGCCGTCGCCACCTTCGTCGCCTGATCGCACGCCGCATTCGCCGTGGTGAATTCCGGGCTTCCCTCGCTGTAGAGAATTTCGAAGTCGAGGACTCCCGGCGCAATGTCGACCGCGACACTGCACGATCCACCGAGGAAAAGCCCCACTATCGCGTGACGGCCGCCGATCTCGGTTTCGTTGACGACCTCGAAGCGGTCATCTTGCCGAATGTCCTCGATCGTGTCGCCGCGAGCAGCGATCGTGATCCCGTAATAAGGATCGTGCGACGTGAACATGCACGCAAAATTCGATGTCGACTCATGATCCGCGCGACTAGAGGGGCGAGCGTCAATCCGCGCCTCCTTGATCGCCTCTATGGGCAGGTCGTCGCACGGGTGGAAACCGATAGTCGGAGCGGGGTCGGCTGTTGCTTCGCCGTCTGAGGATTGCTCGCAGGAAGTAGCGAATCCCAACAAGGCCAGTGCCGACATTGCAGTCGCTGCGGCTCGCTTGCCGTTCACAGTTCGGTTCCCGCGGCGCCCAGGTTTCCTGCGATCTGCGCATCCTGCTCCTGATATCGGGCAAGCACAGCCTCGAACATCGATTTCATATCTCGCGCATACGTTTGATGAGCGGTGAAGAGCCCGCGCGCAGTGTTGGCGAATTCGATGTCCTTGCCGCTGATCGCCTTCTCATCGAACTTGCGCGCAAGCTCGGCTGCAGAAGCAATGTCCTTCTCTCCGATCCCGAGAGTGGTGGCGCGTAGTTCCTCATTTGCCCGGCGGGCGAGATCACCCATGCGATCCGCATGGTCCTGGCACAGCTTGATGCACTGTTCCAAGCCAGCCGGGTCGAGTTCGAGCCTGCCTCCCCCGACGATGTTCTCGGTGAAAGCCTTCCAACCGGCTTCCGGTGCTTCTGGCCCCGCCATGTTCGTGCCCCCTCCGTGTGTCCTGCTGTGTCCCCACCTGTGCAAATCGCCGGCGCGTGGCAATCTACCAACCGCGGGCACCGACCGAGCCTGCCCGAGGAGTCGTACCGACCCTGATCAGGGTGTCGAGCGAGGATACGAGCTGGTCGGGACCTGCCGGGTGCGCGGCGGCGGGATCGTGCGGGCCGATCACGTAGCGGCCGTCGCCGGCGATGTCGATCCACTGCATGACGCCGACGTCGCGGCCGGCGCCGTAGCGGGGGCCGCGGAAGACTCGGATCTTGCCGCGGCCCGCGTATCCCTTCTGCACGGCGGATTCGAGTCTGGGGACGGGAGCCGCCCGGTTGACCTCCTGCAGGATTCCCTGGGAGAAGTGGGCATCTTCGTCGTCCCGTCGCTGGAACCGGCGCCTGCCGGCGGCGTTCTGCGGGATGAGGCCGATCAGTTGCGCGCCCAATTTTCCGGCCTGCCCGGCGCCGATCACCACGTCGCCGCCGATCCGCGGTGCCCGGCCGGGGAGTTGTGACGCGATCACGACCCACTGCCGGTGCTGGGCACCGATGATGCGGATCTGTGTCTCGTCGGCGGTGGAACCGGAGATCTCTACATACACGTCGGGCTCGGCGAGCACGCCCAACGCCGACTTCACGTCGTCGTGCTCGGCTCCCGCGAAGGCTTCTCGAATCCGGTTCTGCTCTGCCACATAGGCGTTGAGCCCGGGGTGTGCACTCACGATCCGGAACGGGTACGGGATGCGGTCCTGCCCGGTGCCTGCCCACAGGGCTTCGAACAGTTCGGGACGCAGCCGCCAATTGCGCATGCTCATGCGCCGATCACCGGCGGCGAGACGAGGGGCAGTTTGCCGATCAGCTCGTTGCCGTTGTCGAGGGTGATCAGGTAGTCGGGCGTCTTGTGTTCCTTGTCCTCGCCGCCGCCCTTGGCAGCCCCGGGGGCGCCGCCCATCATTCCGCCGCCCATCGGGCCGGTACCTCGAATCCCGGCGCCCGTGCGACCACCGGCTGCGGCCCCCGCGACCCCGGGTGTGGAGCCCGACCGGGCACCGGCACCCGCCCGACTTCCGGCACCGACGCCGCTGGCGCCGCCGAGCCCGCCGACGCCGAATCCGCCCGCACCGGCACCCCCACCCGCACCCACACCCGCAGATCGTGAACCGGCGCCCGAGGACGAGTCGGCACCCGGCGGCAGGACCGATCGGCTCTGCGCCTGATCACCCGACACCGAGGCCGGGGCCGTCGCCGCGGGCGCGGTGGCCGACGACGGCGCGGTTTCCGCATTCTGCTGCGCGCCGTCCGCTGCGGGGGTGCCGGGCGCAGCGGACGCGTCGCTGGCGGGACTGTCGATATCCGGAGCGTCGCCGGAACTCGGCCGGCCGGCGCTCGGTCCCCCGAACCGCTCGCTCGAGCTGGGGGCGCCGCTCGAGTAATCGACGCCGGGCGCGGACGGACCCGAAGGAACATCGACCCGGCTCTCCGGTCTCGTGAACGCCGGGACGTTGCCGTCCGAAGTCGCGAGCCCCGGGTTGTAGATCGTGGCCATCTTCTCGCGCGCTTCGCCCTCGCGCCGGTAGTACTCGTCCTCGGTGTCCGTGTCCCAGGGGGTCAGCTTGTCCCACAGTCCGGTGCCGATGGTTTCGGGGACCTGCGACCGCAGCGACGCGACCGTCTCCGCCAGCGGGGTCAGCGCCGCCGCCACTCCGTGAAGTTGATCCTGTGCCTCCGGCGCGGACGTCGAGTACCGCTCGGTCTCGCCATAGGCCGCCGACGCGGCAGCCCCCTGCCAGCTCTCGCTGATCGCCTTCTTGATCGCGTCGCTGAACTCGACGATCGCGTCGTGGGCCGTCGTCCCCAGTTCGGTCCAGGCTCGCGCGATGCCGCTCACGTGCTCGACGTCCATGCCGGCGACGGCACTCGCGATCCTCGCGTGGTCCCACTGGTCCGAGTGGAAGTTCTCGGGATCCTTGATGTATGCCGGGTCGGTCACGTTTCCCCCTCCGATGGCGCGGTCCGCCACACACGGTCAATTGTTCTGACGCAGCAGGACCCTCACCGGTTCCGCCCGCCCCCGCGAGAGAATCTACAAGACGGCATTCGGAACCCTAGTATCGAATATGTGCCGGCAATCGATCTGAACAGCGACCTCGGCGAGAGCTACGGTGCCTGGACCCTCGGCGACGACGTGGCGATGCTGAACCTCGTGACCAGCGCCAACGTGGCCTGCGGTTTTCATGCGGGCGACCCCGCGACGCTGTGGGCCTGTTGTTCCGCGGCGTCCGAGTTGACGGTCCGGATAGGCGCGCAGGTGGGCTATCACGACCTCGCCGGGTTCGGGCGCCGGTTCATCGACGTCGCCCCGCGTGATCTGACGGCCGACGTCGTCTATCAGATCGGCGCACTCGACGGTCTAGCCCAGGTCTCCGGGTCCGCGGTGGCGTACGTGAAACCGCACGGCGCGCTGTACAACGCGATCGTGCATCACCGTGAGCAGGCCCGCGCGGTGGTCGCGGCGGTGACCGCGTACGACGACACGCTTCCGGTTCTCGGTCTGCCCGGTTCGGTGTTCCTGGAGGAGGCCGAGAAGGCCGGGCTGCGGACGGTCATCGAGGCGTTCGCGGACCGCGCGTACACGCCCGACGGAACGCTGGTGCCCCGCACGACGGACGGCGCGGTCCTGCGCGATCCGGCGGTCGTGGCGGAGCGGGTCCGCAGACTCGTCGTCGATCACACCCTCGAAGCCGTCGACGGCACCGTCCTCGCGGTCACCGCCGAATCCGTCTGCGTACACGGCGATACGCCCGCCGCCGTCGAGATGGCCACCGCCATCCGGTCGTTGCTCGACGCCGAGGGCGTCACGGTGGAGCCGTTCGTGTGATGCGCATCCTCGACGTCGGAGAAAGCGCGATCCTCGCCGAGTTCGAGGACCAGGGCACCGTGCTCGCGCACTTCCGTGCTCTGGACGACTCCCGGCCACCCGGGGTCCGGGAGGTGATACCGGCGGCGCGCACCATCCTGGTGCGGTTCGACCACGGCGCGACGAGCCGCGACCGCGTCGCCAAGTGGGTGCGGACGACGGAACCGGCGGCGGCGGTCGCCGAGGGCGCCCCGGGGGAGGTCCGGATCGCCGTGCGCTACGACGGCCCCGACCTCGAGGACGTGGCCGAACTGACCGGGCTCGGTGTCGACGGCGTCGTCGCGGCGCACACCGGAACGCCGTGGACGGTGGCGTTCTGCGGCTTCGCCCCCGGTTTCGGTTATCTCACCGGCGGTGCACCCGACTTGCACGTGCCGCGCCGCGCGACGCCCCGAACCTCGGTCCCCGCCGGGACGGTGGCGCTCGGAGGGGAGTTCACGGGAATCTACCCCCGCTCCTCGCCCGGCGGATGGCAGCTCATCGGAACCACGGACGAATCGATCTGGGATGCCGGGCGCACTCCGCCAGCCCTGCTCCGTCCCGGCGTCGTCGTGCGCTTCGCGCCCGTGAGTACTTATTAACCGCCCGCGGTTAATAAGTACTCACGGGTGGCGGAGCCGCATCACAGGTCCAGGACCAGACGATCACCCCTCGCCCGGGACACGCAGATCATCATGCTGTTGCATTGCGCGCGTTCGCTTTCGGTGAGGAGGTCGTCGCGGTGGTCGACGTCGCCGCTCAGGACCTTCACCTCGCAGGACCCGCAGATGCCCATCTCGCACGACGACGGATGGTCGATGCCGGCGTCGCGGACCGCTTCGAGCACGGTCTGGTCGGGACGCACCGGAACCACCTTCTCGCTGCGGGCGAGTTCGACCTCGAACTCACCACTCGACCCGACCGCCGGGGCCGCCGCGGCGAACCGTTCGAGGTGGAGATCGGCGGCGCGACCCGCCTGCGACATCCGTTCCACCAGCGCGTCCATGAGCGGTGTGGGCCCGCAGCAGTAGACCGCCGCCCCCGACGAGGACGCCACGACGGACGCCAGATCGAGGTGACCGTCCGTGTCCTGCGGCACCAACCGCACCGCGGACGCGTCCAGCTCGCTCACGAACGCGAAGTGCTCGGCGGTGCGCGCTCCGTACACCAGTTCCCAGGTTCCGCCGCGCCGTTGCACTTCCCGGATCATCGGCAGCATCGGGGTGATGCCGATGCCGCCGGCGACGAACACGTACCTGTCCGCCTCGGTCAACGCGAAATTGGAGCGGGGACGACCGATCTCGACCACGCGACCCGGGCGCAGCTCGCGATGGACCTCCACCGAGCCGCCCCGGCCCGCGGGCAGTTCGAGGACGGCGATGCGGTAGCGGCTCGAGTCGGCGGGATCGCCACACAGCGAGTACTGCCGGACCGTCCCCGACGGCAGGTGCACGTCGACGTGCGCGCCCGGTTCCCAGGCCGGCAGCTCGCCGCCGTCGGAACGGGCGAACTCGTACGACGTGATCGACTCCGCCTCCCAGCGGGCGGCGACGACGCGCAGCGGGAGGGTCTGCCGATCAGACGAACTCGTTGACATGACTGCCGTCCTTGACGCGGTTCATCAGCTCGGTGAACGAGCGCCGGTAGTTGAGGGTGAACAGGTCGGCGGGTACGGAGAATTCCTGGAACTCGGAATCCCACGGGATTTCACGGGGTTCGATGAATTCGACGATCGGGATGTCTTCGAGGTACACCATCTCCTCGACGCGCAGGCACTCCTCGAGGTCCGCGCCGCGGTAGCCGACCTCGTTGGCGACGCCCCAGAAGATCTTGACGTGCTCGTAATCGATCGGCGACGGGAACCCGGCGACGACGCGGCGGCCCAGCTTCTCGTAGTGGTAGGTGATGGATGCGAGACCCGGTGCGGAGCAGCGGTACCGCATCATGCAGTCGCCGTCGTTGGCCCAGTCGCCGGAGCCGGCGTCGAGTGGCCGGTCCATCCAGACGTCGAGTCCGTCCCGGTTGACGTTCAGCGGTTCGACGACCTCCGGTGTCGGGCCCATCGACACCTTGTGGACGAAGGGGAAGTGCGCGACGTCGCGGAAGTTCTCGATCGTCACCCCGACTCCGACCGACGAGTCGATCGGGTCGGCGGCCAGCCATTCGAGGTCGAGGCCCTGCCACTCCTCGATCTCGTACATGTCGCGGATCGGGTCTTCGAGCACCGTCCAGACGTGACCGAACCGTTCGACGGCGGGGTAGGTGGCGATCGACGCGCGCGGTGGGATCTTGCCCTGATCGGCAAGGGACGGGATGCGGCTGCAGCTGCCGTCGGTGCTGGAGAACTCCCAGCCGTGGTAGGGGCAGCCGATGGAGCTCTGGTGCACTTCGCCCATCGACAGGTCGCCGCCGCGGTGCGGGCAGCGCCGCGACTGCACCGAGATCCGCCCCTCGCCGTCGCGGTAGATCACCAGGCTGACGCCGAGAAGCGTGGCCGTCTGGGGCTTGTCGAGGTCGCAGAGGCGGGCGACGGGGAACCAGGAGCGGCGCATCGACGCTTCGGCCAGTTCGCGTTTGGTGGGGGTGGGGATCGAGGTGGTCACGAGGGTCCTTTCGGGGAGATCAGGCGCCGACGACGAGCGCTCCACCGTTGACCGCGAGGGTCTGTCCGGTGATGAAGGCGGCTCCGTCGGAGGCGAGGAAGGCGACGGCCGCGGCGATTTCGTGGGCGTCGCCGAGACGGCCGAGGGGGACGGCGGCAAGTTCTTCGGCATAGACGTCGTCGGGGACCATCCGGGTGTGGATCGCGCCCGGTGCGACGGCGTTGACGAGGATCTTCTGCGAGACGAGTTCGGAGGACAGCGCCTTCATCAGCCCGAGTTGCGCCGTCTTGGACACCATGTAGCCGTAGGAGTGGCCGCCGGGGACCTGCCCCCACTGCGAGGAGATGAAGATGACGCGCGGTGCCTCGCTGCGGGCGAGGAGCGGCGCGGCGGCGCGGGTGATGGCGTACGGCCCGAGGACGTTGACGTCGAGGTACGGCCGCAGGTTCGCGACGGGTGTCTCGGCGAGGGTCTTCCAGTCGTGCATGATGCCGGCGTTGTGGACCAGGATGTCGAGGCGGCCCCAATTGTCGTTCGCGACGGCGACGACCCGTTCGCCGGCGTCCGCAGCGGTGACGTCGAGGTCGAGGCATTCGACGCGACGGCCGGTGCTGTCGCGGATCTCCTTGGCGACCGCCGACAGTTCCGCGGCGTCGAGATCGGCGATGATCAGGTCGGCTCCGCGGGACGCGAGGGTCCGCGCGTGTGCGGCGCCCATGCCCCGAGCCGCGCCGGTGACCAGCGCGACGCGGTCGTCCAGCCGAACACTCGGAATCGCGGTGACACTCATGCGCCCGGTCCCACGATGTGCGGCTCGGTGACGTACAGCATGTTGCCGTCGGGGTCGAAGAACGGGCGGTACTGGTACCAGGTGCCACTGGGGTGCTTCCACTGAATCCGCTCGTCGACCCATTCGACGCATCCGTCCAGCGCGGCCTCGGCCTCGTCGAGGCTGTCGACCTCGAACGCGATCGAATCGTAGCCGGGTGCGTTGTCGGGGTTGACCGCGGTGCGTCGCGGAGCGTGTTCGCCCACTTCGGATTTGAAGATGTAGAGCGTCACGTTGCCCATGTCGATCGCCGCCCACTCCTCGTCCTTCTCGTACGGGAGGTGGAAGGGCAGCCCGAGGACGCTGTGGTAGAACTCCACGAGGGCGTCGACATCGCGCGTGAGGATATCCATGTTGTCGATGCGCTTCAGTTTCAGCACGGTGTTCTCCTTGGTCGGTGCCGCGAAATCGGCAGGAATGGTGCAGGGCCCACCGGAATGGGCGGTCAGGGTTCCGTTCTCGACGTCGAGCGAGACGGTGGCGAGGGTTTCGAAGCGTGCCGACGCCGGCAGGGCCGGGTCGACGTGGCAGCACGTCGCTCCGCCGCCGAGCAGGTGCGACGTCATCGCCTCGACAACCGCGGGGGCGTCGACGTCCGGTCTGCCGGCCAGTCGACGGCGGAGCATGTCGAACCGGATCACGGTGTCCGGTCCGTCCCGGAGTTCCCTGTCGTGCAGGTTCGCTGGGCTGCTGAGGAAATGGTTGGTGTGGACGAGGAGGCCGTCGGGGTCCGGCAGTGCGTACCCGATCCCGCCGGGGTTGAGTTCGACGCTCACGGCCGCGGATTCACCGCCGGTGCTCGCGACGAGCGTCAGCGACGTCGACGCCGTGACGTCCGCCTGGGCGAGCCGGACGAGCGCGTGGTTGAGATCGCGCGACTCGTCGAGCACGGCGCGGGCGAGCACGTGCACCGGAACGCCGATCCCGTTTCCGTCCCCGGTGTGGTGGAGGATGTTGAAGTGCACGCCCAGGCCGCGGTCGTTGACGCCGATCTTGCCGACGATGCCGTATTCGGTGACGGTGGTGGTCACGTGACCGTTCTCGTGCGGGATCTCCCAGACGAGCCACAGGTCGGCGAGTTCGGCGAACCAGTCCCACGCCTGGACGGAAACCGGCGGCGCCCCGTCCCGGAGCCGGACGACGGTCGAGCACTCACTCGGCGTGATCGAGCCTACCGCCGCAAGCACTTCGGTCCGTGCGTTGATCGCCGCGACCGCGGCCACCGGCAGACCGGCGCCCTCCGCGATGCCGGCGATCTCGTCGGCGAGCGCGGGTGCGGCCGCCGTGATCCGCTCGAGGGCGAGGGTCCCCCAGCGGTCGAGGTCGACGGCCGAGCCGGCAGCGCGGTCGAACAGCCGCTGGTACGCGGCCACCGACGCGCCGACCTGTTCCGCGTGGGCACTGCCGAATTCGTGTCCGCGGTCCCACGGCCGGGTCTGCGTGGAGCGGAACCGGCGGGTCACGACGCCACCCGCAGCAGTCGCGGCGCCACCAACTCGGCGACCTCGTCGAGGCGGGCGAACCACACGTCGCCGGATTCGGCCATGTGCGCCACCACCTGCTCGAACTGGGCGAGCCGGTAGGGGCGTCCGATGACCTCGGGGTGCATCGTGAAGCTCGTGTGCCGACGTTCGGCGCGGGCGGACTCGAATTCGGCTGTCCAGCAACGGCGCAGCTCTTCGGGGTCGGCGACGTTGCCGCCGCCGTCGATGTTCCAGCCGAAGCGCGGCCAGTCGTCGAGCGACCAGTGCACGGGCAGTTCGAGGATCTCGAGGCCGTCCCAGGACTCGACGTACGGGCGGTCGTCGCCCATACAGCTGGAGTCGTAGAGGAATCCGCGATCGACGAGCAGAGCGAACGTCTCGGGGGTGAGTTCCCAGGACGTGGAGCGGTATCCCTGCGGCCGCGGGACGCCCAGCCGCTCGAGGGCTTCGAGGCCCCTGTCGATCTCGTCGATCTGCTGCTGCTCGCTCACCTTGTCGCTGCGCAGGTGCAGGTGTCCGTGATGGCCGATCTCGTGCCCCGCGTCGAGCAGGCTCTCCACCATCGCGGGATGGTGCTGCGCAGTGTGTCCGGGGACGAAGAACGTGGCCGAGATGTCGTAGCGGCCGAGCAGGTCGAGGATGCGCGGCACGCCGCGCGTGACGCCGTAGCGGCCCTCGGACAGGATGGTCAGACGGCGTGCGTACTCGTCGCCCTCCCCGAGCCAGCCGGCCTCCGCGTCGACGTCGAAGGTCAACGACACCGCGGCGGCCTTGCCGCCCGGCCAGTCTGCGGTGGGAAAGTCCTGAATCGTCAAGACACGCTCCTCTGATTGCGCCGCTTCGGCGGCGGGTGGGACCCGATGCTGCGCATTTCGGCATCCAATGGGGATTGATTCAACGCTTTGCGTGTTGCAGACCACATTAACAGCGCGCAAACCGACACACAACCCCAGAAATACCGAAACTTTGCGTCGAACTTTGTCGGCCCCGCTGCGCATTGCGCAGCGTCAGTCGCCGGTCTGCGGTTCGCCGTCCCGCAGCGCCGCGTAGGCAGCCGGGCGGGACCGTCGCATCCGCAGGGCGACGACCACACCGACGCCGTACGCGGCGAGCACCAGGCCTCCGATGATCAACGCGCCCAGCCGATCTCCGATGAGGAGTTCGAAGTTGGTCACGACGAGAGCGACGACCGCGAGCAGACCGAGGATCGCGAGCGACGGTGCCACGACCGTGTGCCAGCGGCGCTTGTCGAGATCGTGCCTGCGGAAGAACACGATGACCGCCAGATTGGTGAGCGCCATGAGCAGGACGATCCCGAGCGTCGCCGCACCGGACAGCCACGTGTAGGCCTGGGTGATCGGGTCGATACCGCTGAGCGCGACCACCGCGAGCAGCACTCCCGAGATCGCGGTCAGGACGATCGACGAGCGCGAGGGCGCCCCGTACTTCGGGCTGACCCGGCCGAGCGCCGACGGCAGCACTCCCATCGAGCCGAGCGTGAACTGGTATCGCGTGATGACGTTGTGGAACGACAGCACGCACGCGAAGACGCTGGTCACCACGAGAAGTTGCACGATGTCGTGCACGACCGCCCCCGCGTACCGGGTGGCGAGGTCGAACACCATGTTCACGGGATCGTCCGATGCCGTATCCACCGCATCGGTCGCACCGGCTCCGACGACCACCGCCCACGCGGACAGCGCGTAGAACGCACCGATCGACACGACCGCGACGTACGTTGCGCGCGGAACGGTGCGGTCGGGGTCGCGCGCCTCGTTCCGGAACACGGCCGTGGCCTCGAACCCGAAGAAGGCGAAGAACGCGAACATCAGACCCAGCCCGGGCGAGCCGTCGAACACCGTGGTCGGCAGCAGAGGGGCGGCTGTCAGTCCTGCTGCGCCGCCCTTGACCAGGATGGCGACGTCGAGCACGACGACGATGAGCGCCTCCGCGATCAGGAGTACCCCGAGAACCTTGGAACTGAGCTCGATGTCGCGGTACCCGAGCACGGAGACGATCCCGAAAGCTGCGAACGAGAACACCCACCAGGGGGCGTCGACATGCAGGTACTGCGCGGCGGCGTTGCTCGCCGCCACCCCTTGGTAGGAGTAGACGGCGATGAGGAGCATCGAATACGACACGAGCGCCAGCAACGCGGCACCGAGCCCGTTGATCCGTCCGAGCCCGGCCTGCACGTACGAGTAGAACGCCCCCGCATTGCGGACATGCCTACTCATGAGGGTGTATCCGACCGCGAACAGGGTGAGGATGACAGCGGCGATCAGGAAGAACAGCGGCGCACCGATGCTGCCGCCGAACGCGATGACGATGGGCACCTGGGCGGCGACGACGGCGAGCGGTGCGGCGGCGGCCACCACCATGAAGACGATGGCGCCGACGCCCAATCCGCGGTTCAGGGGATGCATGCTCTCGCCGCGATCGGGGCCGTCCGGGCCGGCACCGCCGTTCGCGGACAGCGAGGAGTGGGAAGTCATGATTCTGCCGTTCTCGTGAGAAGGTGCGATGCGCGCGTGAGGCGCACCGGAAACACGAAGGCGGCACCTCGACGCCGTTGTCGAAGTGCCGCCTTCGTGTGGGGCCTGTTGCGTTACAACAGGGTCCACGCTTCGGTGAGGACGCCGCGGAGGATGTTTTCCATTTCGTCGAATTCGGTTTGCCCGCAGGTCAGCGGCGGTGCGAGTTGGATGACCGGGTCGCCGCGGTCGTCGGCCCGGCAGTACAGGCCGGCGTCGAACAGGGCGGTGGAGAGGAACCCGTGCAGGATCCGCTCGGCCTCGGCGTCGCTGAACGACTCCTTCGTGACCTTGTCCTTGACCAGTTCGATGCCGTAGAAGAACCCCTCCCCGCGCACGTCCCCGACCATCGGCAGGTCGGTCAGTTTGTCGAGGGTGGCCCGGAACGCCGGCGCCTGCTCGGCGACGTGCGCGTTGAGGCCCTCGCGTTCGAAGATGTCCAGGTTCGCCAATGCCACCGCCGCGGCGACCGGGTGCCCGCCGAAGGTGTAGCCGTGCGCGAACATCGACGTCCCGTCCGCGAACGGTGCGAACAACCGGTCGGAGGCGATCATCGCCCCGATCGGCGAGTACCCCGAGGTCAGGCCCTTGGCGCAGGTGATGATGTCGGGCACGTACCCGAAGTTCTCGCACGCGAACATCGACCCGATCCTCCCGAACGCGCAGATCACCTCGTCCGAGACCAGCAGCACGTCGTACTCGTCGCAGATCTGCCGGACCCGCTCGAAGTAGCCGGGCGGCGGCGGGAAGCA
This sequence comes from Rhodococcus koreensis, assembly GCF_017068375.1. NCBI lineage: Bacteria > Bacillati > Actinomycetota > Actinomycetes > Mycobacteriales > Nocardiaceae > Rhodococcus > Rhodococcus koreensis. The sequence goes on along the minus strand of NZ_CP070609.1, from coordinate 5,275,135 downwards.
GCCGCCGGCGTTCTGCACCGGTTCGAGGAAGACGGCGGCGACGGTGTCGGGGCCCTCGAATTCGATGGCCTCGGCGATCCGGTCGGCGGCCCAGATCCCGAACGCCTTCGGATCGGAGCCGAGGGGGTCGGGGGCGCGGTAGATGTTGGTGTTGGGGACCCGGAACGCGCCGGGGGTGAGCGGTTCGAACGGCGCCTTCAGCGCGGGGATGCCGGTGATCGCCAGCGCCCCTTGGGGGGTGCCGTGGTAGGCGATGGAGCGGGAGATGACCTTGTGTTTGCCGGGTTTGCCGACCTTCTTGAAGTACTGTTTGGCCAGTTTCCAGGCGCTTTCGACGGCCTCGCCGCCGCCGGTGGTGAAGAACACCCGGTTCAGGTCGCCGGGGGCGTAGCCGGCGAGGCGTTCGGCGAGTTCGATGGCGGGTTCGGTGGCGTAGGACCAGAGCGGGAAGAACGCCAACTGTTCGGCCTGTTTGGCGGCGGCCTCGGCGAGCTCGGCCCGGCCGTGTCCGGCCTGCACGACGAACAGCCCGGACAGCCCGTCGAGGTAACTCTTACCGGTGGAGTCCCAGATCCGGGCGCCGTCGCCGCGGGTGATGATCGGCGGGGTGATGTTGTCCCCGTGCCGGGAGAAATGCCCCCACAGATGGCGGCGGGCGGACGCTTCGAGTCCGGTCGTGGTTCTTTCGGTGACTGCAGTCATCGTAGTCCTCAATTGTGTTTCGGTTCAGTCGAATTCGGACTGTTCCAGCATCAGCGGCCGAATCCGGGCCGATCGCCTCGGCAGGCCGTCGAACGCCGAGGTCCGATCCGGCATGCGTCAATCGTGACGCCTTCTGCCCGCGAATTCAAGTAGCAACTTGATAAATATTGACGCAATGCGCAGGAAATGTTCCGGTTTGATGACCGAATTCGTGGCGTCGGGTAGCCAACACGAGTGCGCTCTTCTACTGTGGGTGAATCTTTTTTCTCGCCCCCGTCTTGGAGTGATCTCATGACCGTCTCGGTCCCTTTTCCGCCGTCCACCTCGCTCGACCTGCCCGCCACCGTGCCCGGCTGCTGGATCTCCGGATCCCCGGCCGAGGGCTCCGGCGACATCCACCGCATCATCGATCCGGCGACGAGCGCCCCCGTCACGGCACTGACCCTCGCGACCGCCCGGGACGTCGACGCCGCCGTCCGGTCGGCGCGTGCCGCCTTCCCCGGCTGGTCGGGTGCCGCCCCGGCCGAGCGCGCAGCAGTTCTCACCACCCTTGCCCGCGCACTCGAGCGCGACGCGGAACTGTTCGCCCGCGAAGAAGTCGCGCAGACCGGCAAGGCAATCCGGCTCGCTCGCGAGTTCGACGTCCCGGGCAGCATCGACAACATCGACTTCTTCGCCGGAGCCTCCCGCAATCTCGAGGGCAAGGCCGCCGCGGAGTACTCCCCCGACCACACGTCGAGCATCCGGCGTGACGCCGTCGGCGTCGTCGGGTCGATCACGCCGTGGAACTATCCGCTGCAGATGGCGGTCTGGAAGGTGATTCCTGCGTTGGCCGCCGGGTGCACGGTCGTGCTCAAACCGAGCGAGCTCACGCCCCTCACGACGCTCCGCCTCGCCCGGCTGGCCACCGAATCCGGGCTGCCCGACGGCGTGTTCAACGTGGTGACGGGCACCGGCGCCGAGGTGGGCGCCGCGCTCGCCGGACACCGCGGAATCGACGTGCTGACCTTCACCGGGTCGACCGCCGTGGGCCGCACGGTGATGGCGCAGGCATCGACGAACGGCACCCGCGTGCAGCTCGAGCTGGGCGGCAAGGCCCCGTTCGTCGTGTTCGACGACGCCGATCTCGAGGCGGCAGTGCACGGCGCGGTCGCGGCGTCGCTGATCAACGGCGGCCAGGACTGCACCGCGGCGACCCGCGCGATCGTGGCGGACTCGCTGTACGACGACTTCGTCGCGGGTGTGGCCGAACTGATGGAACGGGTGGTGGTGGGCGATCCCTACGACCCGGACACCGACCTCGGATCGCTGATCACGCTCGCGCATCGCGACCGGGTCGACGGCATGGTGCAGCGCGCCCGCGCCGCCGGCTTCCGGATCGTGACGGGCGGATCCGCCCCCGACCTGCCCGGAGCGTTCTACCTCCCCACCCTGATCGCCGACGTCACCGAGGATGCGGAGGTGTACCGCGACGAGGTGTTCGGACCGGTGCTCACCGTGAGCCGTCATTCGGGCGACGACGACGCGATCCGCCGCGCCAACGACACCGACTACGGTCTCGCCGCGTCGGCGTGGACGACGAACCTGTACCGCGCGCAGCGCGCATCACGGGAGATCGACGCGGGTTGTGTATGGGTCAACGATCACATCCCGATCATCAGCGAGATGCCGCACGGCGGGGTCGGCGCGTCCGGCTTCGGCAAGGACATGTCGACGTACTCGTTCGAGGAGTACCTGACCGTCAAGCACGTCATGAGCGACATCACCGGAGTGTCGCGGAAAGCGTGGCACCGCACGGTGTTCGGCGCGACGCAGTAGGGCTACTCCTTCGAGGGCGTGCCGTACCGCAGTTTGTGTACCTTGAGGATCGAGATGGTCTCCGTGGTGCGCACGCCCTCGATGGCGCTGACGTGCTGATTGAGGAAGGCCCACAGTTCGGCGTTGTTGGCGCTGCCGACCTCGACGCAGATGTCGCTCCGCCCCAGCAGTGTCGAGACGTACGTGATCTCGGGCATCTCGGTCAGCGTGTCCACGACGTCCTGGTGCCGGGCCGGGTCGACGGTGAGGAACACGAGAGCCAGTTGGGAGTCGCCCAGCCGCTCGGGATCGGCGAACGCGACGATGCGCAGGATGTTCAGGTCCTGCAGACGCTTCACGCGGGCTCGTACCGTCGCCTCGGACGAACCCAGGTTGCGGGCGATTTCCCGAAACGCTCGCCGCCCATCGTCTTCGAGTTGCCGCAGGATCGCGCGGTCCAGTTCGTCCAGAGTGTGCTGAGACATGGACCGACTCTATCCAGAACGACGAGATCAGTGGCGTTCCGGGCAAGAATAGCTGCATTTCGTGGATGTTAAGCGTCGATGAAGACGCATTGCGAGGGCAATTTCACCTTGTGCGACGCATTGCGCGGTGTTAGTGTCTTGAATCACATACTTGCGGCGGCCCGTCGGCCTCCACCCCACTCGACTCGAGTCACCGAGGGCCGCATTCTGAATACACACACTGCGCCGACAAGGCCCAGAACTGGAGAATCCCGTGAGCTTGCACGATTCCTTCGCCGACGACCACACCTATGAGAAGAACCTGCGGTGGTGGGACGGCTTCACCATCAGCCTCTCCATCCCGGCCGCACTGTTCGTCGGCATGGGCTACGCGATCGGCCTGATCGGCGCCTGGACGACGCTCGTCCTCCTCGGCGCTGTCGCCGTCCTGGCGTGCCTGCAGAATTTCATCTACTCCGAGATGGCCAGCATGTTCGTCGACAAGGTCGGCGGCATCTCGATGTACGCCCATCAGGGCTGGCGGACCCGCTCGACCCTCGTCGGTCCGCTCGCGACCTACGGCTATTGGTTCTCCTGGTCCAGTTCACTGGCCATCTACGGTCTGCAAATCGGGAAACTGGTCCAGGCCGAGTGGTTCCCCGAACAGACGTGGACGTTCTCCACGGGCCTGGCCACCATCGGACTACCCCACGTCATCGCACTGGGTGTCCTGTTCATGGGCTGGGGACTGAACGTCCTCGGGATGCGTCCCGCGATGTGGCTGATGTATGCGACCGGCGCCCTCGTCCTCGTCCCGATCGTCGTCTTCGCGGCCGCTCCGCTCCTGTCCGACAACTGGTCGATGAGCAACCTGCACTGGGACATCGCCGCCAGCGGTGAAGCGGGCTGGCGCACCGCCATCGCCTGGATGTTCGTCCTCGCCTGGTCGGTCTACGGCATCGAGGCGGTCGCCTCGTTCGTGCCCGAGTTCCGCGACACCATCCGCGACAGCCGAATTGCGTTGCGACTGGCCGGTTTCTTCGTCATCGCCGTCTACATCCTGGTCCCGTTCGGCGTCGGCGGACTTGTCGATCAGGCGGACGTCGCCGAGAACCCCGTCTCCTTCTACCTGACCGTGTTCGAAAGCCTCCTCCCCGGCGGCGACATCGTGATGGCGATCTGCCTCATCGCCGGCCTCGTTCTCCTGATGGTCATGACCACCGCCGACGGCGGACGCGTGCTCCACGGCAGCGCCCGCGAGGGCCTCACCATCAAGCAACTCGGTGAACTCAACCGTTTCAAGGTCCCGGGGCGGGCCATGTCGCTCGACCTGCTCGTCAACGTCATCCTGATCCTGTTCGTCGGCGAGGCCCTCGCCGTCATCGTCGCAGGCATCGTCGGCTACCTCATCTGCCACATCCTGTCGCTGACCGGCTTCCTCAACCTGCGCCGCGACGAACCGGACGCCCATCGCCCCATCAAGCTCGGCAAGCAGTGGGTGTACATCGCCGGCGTCCTCGTGGTCGTCGACACGATCATGGTCGTCGTCGGCGCTCTCAGCGCCTCCATCACCGGCTACGGCAGCACGAAGGAACTGATCGTCGGGGTCTTCGTCCTGTCACTGTCGATCGTGCTGTACGCCTACCGGCGCGTCGTCCAGGACGGTCAGCCGTGGGTCTGGAAGGAACCGGCGTCCGCCGTCGAGGCCGATTTCGTGCCCGACGACGACGAGGACGACGCCCCCACCGCCGATCCGGCACGCACCGTATAGCTTCGCCTGTGAGTACTTATTAACCGCGGGCGGTTAATAAGTACTCACAGGCGCGAAGCGCATCAGGCCATGGAGCGCACGTGGCGCGCCGCGACCGACAGTGACGCGAGATCGTGGGTGGACGCGGCGTCGATCTCCCCCAGCGTCCGGCGAGCGCGCTCGATTCTCGCCCGATTCGTGCTCTCCCACAGCAGAATCCGGGAGTCCGCCGAATCTCCGGATTCACCCGAGGACAACACGTCGCGGGTCAGGAGCCGGACGGAGCGGTACAGGTCGTCACGCAGCGCGACCCGGGCGAGGGTGTGCCACCGTTCACCCCGCGGAAGCGCCGACACCTTGATCAGCCACCGATCCACACCGAGGTGATCGGAGAGCGCGAAATAGAGCGGCGCCACCTCGGCGACGTCGTGGTCCAGTTCGCGGGCGACGTCGGCGATGTCGAGCAGGCTGAACCGGTAGAGGCCGTCCGCGACCCGTCGGGCGATGGACGTCTCGACGCCCGCCTCGTCGTAGATTCGCCGCGTTTCCTCCATCGCCAGTACCTCGGCGCCGCGGAGCCATCCGGCGACATCGCCGGAATGCGTGTGGACGGCACGCCGGAAGTCGTCGATCTCGGCGTCCACCGACAGCGGTTGGCGTCGGTTGGCGAGGAACCACCGCGACGCCCGGTCGAGCAACCTGCGGGCCTCGACGACCAGCTCGTACTCCGTCGCCGGCGGCAGTTTCGCCGCGGCGATGTCGGACCAGAGTTCCGCAAGCCCGAACACTTCCGACGTGATGACGAACGCGCGCACCACATCCGCGGGCCCGGCCCCCGTCTCTTCGCGCAACCGGTGCGCATAGGTGAGCCCGCCGCGGGCGAAGATGTCGTTCACGATCTCGGTGGCGAGGATCTCCTGGCGGAGGGGGTGCGCGTCGACGGGGAGGACGGAGCGCAGTGCAGCCGGGAAGTACGCGCCGAGCCGTCCGGAGAAGTACCCGTCGATGAAGACGGCCGAATCCACCAGTTCCGCTTTGAGATCCAGCTTGGCGTGCGCGAGGAGGGTCGCCAGTTCCGGTGAGGTCAACCCGAGCCCCGCCTCCGACAGTTCGGTGAAGCCGTCGGCGTTCGGCAGCGCCTCCAGTTCGCAGTCCAGGCCGCGCTTGTCGACCAGGTCGCCCACCATCCGTGCGTGCACGTCCACCATCCGGTGGGCGTTCGACCGGGCGTCGCCGAGAACCCGATTCTGTGCGCGATTGTTCGCGAGGACGAGTTCCGACACGTCGTCGGTGAGCGTCCCGAGCAGGTCCGAGCGCCGGGCCGGATCGAGCCGCCGGTCGACCGGCAGCGAGTCGAGCAGGATCTTGATGTTCACCTCGTGGTCCGAGCAGTCCACGCCGGCCGAGTTGTCCAGTGCGTCCGTGTTGACGCGTCCACCCGTGCGGGCGAATTCGATGCGGGCGAGTGCGGTCATGCCGAGGTTCCCGCCCTCGGCGACGGCCCGTGCGCGCAGCCGGCCGGCGTCGATCCGGACGTTGTCGTTCGCCTTGTCCCCCGCGTCCGTGTGCGACTCCGACGAGGCCTTGACGTACGTCCCGACGCCGCCGTTGAACAGCAGATCCACCGGGGCTGCGAGGATGGCGCGGATCATCTCCGGCGGCGTCAACGTCGTCACCGACGGAGCGAGACCGAGCACAGTCCGCATCTGGCTGCTCACCGGAATCGATTTGCTGTCCCGCGACCAGACACCCCCGCCCGCACTGATGAGCGTCCGGTCGTAATCGGCCCACGACGACCTCGGCAGCTCGAACAACCGGCGGCGTTCCTGCCAGGCCTGCTCGTGGCCGGGAGTGGGGTCGACGAAGATGTGCCGGTGGTCGAACGCGGCGACCACGCCGATCCCCGACGTCGCCAGCATGGCGTTGCCGAAGACGTCGCCACTCATGTCGCCGATCCCCGCCACCGTGAAGCTGTCACGATCGACGTCGATTCCGAGTTCGGACAGATGCCGGGTGACGCTCACCCAGGCACCCTTCGCGGTGATGCCCATCTTCTTGTGGTCGTAGCCGACCGAACCACCGGACGCGAACGCGTCACCGAGCCAGAAGTCGTATTTCCGGGCCACCTCGTTGGCGGCGTCGGAGAACGTGGCCGTGCCCTTGTCCGCCGCCACCACCAGGTAGGGGTCGTCGCCGTCGCGGCAGACGACGCCGTCCGGGTGAACCGATTCGGCGGTGTCCGAACGGTTGTCGGTGACGTCGAGCAACCCGGAGATGAACTGCCGGTAGCAGTCCAGGCCGGTGGACGACGGATTGCGCACGACGAAACCGCCCTTGGCGCCTGCGGGCACGATCACGGCGTTCTTCACCGCCTGCGCCTTGACGAGTCCGAGGATCTCGGTGCGATAGTCGTCGGGGCGGTCGGACCAGCGGAGGCCGCCGCGCGAGACGGGTCCGTATCGCAGATGCACACCCTCCATGTCCGGTGAATACACGAAGACCTCGTAGAACGGCCGCGGCCGCGGAAGTTCGTCGATCTCGCCGGAGCGGAACTTCAGCGACAGTTGGGGCCGGGCCGGGCCGAGCGTCCCGTCCCGGTAGAAGTTGGTGCGGGTCGTCGCCGAGACGAGATTCACGTACGCGCGCAGGATCCGGTCGGCGTCGAGGCCCTCGACCTCTTCGAGCAGTGACTCGACCGTGGCTCGGCAGGTTTCGACGTCGCCGGCAGAATGCCCGCGCGGATCGAAGTGCGCGTGGAACAGACCCACGAGCGCAGAGGCGAACTCGGGACGCGACAACAGCACCGCCTCGATCCGGCCCTGGTCGTAGGGCAGAGCGCTCTGCCGCAGGAAGCGCGCGTAGGCGCGCAGGAGCACGACCTCCCGCCAGTCGAGGCCGGCGGCGAGCACCAGCACGTTGAACCGATCCGCCTCCGCCCGGCCCGACCACATCGCCCGAAACGTCTCCACGACGGCCTCGGGCTCGACGGATCCCGCGGCCATCGCGGACGCGACGAGCGGTCCCGCGGACACCCGGAAGTCGTAGAGCCGGCACACCAGTCCGTCGGCGCGGCGGAATACGGACGTCCGCTGGTCGTCGACCGCGAGGTCGAGACTCCCGAGGAGGCGGAGCACCCGCTCGAGCGACACGGTCGAGCCGCCGCTGTAGAGCGTGACCCGGAACTGCGGATTCTCACCGGTTCCGGCGGTGTCGACGTGCAGGTCGAAGGCGTCGGCGGTCAGTCGGTCGAGGATGGCGACGTCGGGAAGCGGTGGCCGATCCCGTTCTTCGACATAGCCTTCCGGCAGGGACAGGGCGATCGTGGACGAAATCGAGCTCATAGATTCTCTCCGTTGAGATCCGGGCGCCGAGTGGTTGTCGTGGAATAGAGAAAGATCCGCCCCGCGGGCGCCATTGACCGCGGGACGGATCGAGTGCCGGGACACGGGTGTGTCGTCGGACGGGGTGTGTCAGGAGTTGCGGTGTGCGTCCGCGATGTCGAGAACCGTGTCGAGGATCGCGAGACCCTCACGGGCCTCGGCCTCGGTGACGGTGCACGGCGGCACCGCGTGAATACGATTGAAGTTGGCGAACGGCAGCAGTCCACTTGCCTTGCAGGCCGCGATCACCTCGTTCATCGCCGGACTGGACGCGCCGTACGGGGCGAGCGGCTCCTTCGTGGCACGGTCGGCGACGAGTTCGATCGCCCAGAACACGCCGAGCCCGCGCACTTCACCGATCGACGGGTGCCGGTCGGCGAGGCCACGCAGTCCGGGACCGAGAATCTCGCTGCCGATCCTGGCCGCGTTCTCGACGATCCGCTCGTCCTCCATCGCATTGATCGTCGCGACCGCGGCGGCGGTGGCGAGCGGATGTCCCGAGTAGGTGAGTCCGCCCGGGTACGGCCGGTTGGCGAACGCCGCCGCGATCTTCTCGCTGATCGCGACACCGCCGAGCGGAACGTAACCGGAGTTGACCCCCTTCGCGAACGTGATCAGGTCGGGTACGACACCGAAATGGTCGATCGCGAACCACTTTCCGGTCCGGCCGAACCCCGACATCACCTCGTCCGCGATGAACACGATGCCGTAGCGGTCGCAGATCTCGCGGACGCCGGCCATGTAACCGGGCGGGGGCACCATGATCCCCGCGGTCCCGGGAACCGATTCGAGCACGATCGCCGCGATCGAGTTCGGCCCCTCGAGGCGGATCAACTGATCGAGGTGCTCGAGCGCGCGCTCGGTTTCCTGCTGCTCGTTCTCCGAGTGGAACTGCGACCGGTACAGGAACGGTCCGTGGAAGTGGACGACTCCGCTGTTGCCGTAGTCGTTGGGCCACCGACGCGGGTCGCCGGTGAGGTTGATCGCGGTGTCCGTGCCACCGTGGTACGAGCGGTAGCGGGACAGCACCTTGTACCGGCCGGTGTGCAGGCGGGCCATGCGCACGGCGTGCTCGTTGGCGTCGGCGCCACCGTTGGTGAAGAACACCTTGTTCAGATCGCCCGGGGTTCGTTCGGCGATCAGCCGCGCGGCTTCGGAGCGGGCGTCGTTCGCATACTGCGGTGCGATGGTGCACAGCTTCGCGGCCTGGTCCTGAATGGCAGCAACGACTTTGGGGTGCTGGTGCCCGATGTTCGTGTTGACCAGCTGGGACGAGAAGTCCAGCATGCGGTTCCCGGCACCGTCCCACACGTACGAACCCTCGGACGCGAGGATCGTCATCGGTGTGATCTGCTCCTGCGCGGACCACGAGTGGAACACGTGCGCGCGGTCGAGCGCGTAGGCGCGCTCGCCCTCGGCACGGGCCGCGTCGAGGGGCTGACCGGTGGGCAGGAGTTCCTGGGAGACTGTCGTCGTCATGACCGTGGGTCCTTTCCTGCTCAGTTGTTCTGGGGGAAGCCGAGGTTGATGCCGCCGTGGCTCGGGTCGAGCCAACGGCTGGTGACGACCTTGCCGCGGGTGAAGAAGTGGACACCTTCGGCGCCGTGCGCGTGGGTGTCGCCGAACAGCGAGTTCTTCCAGCCACCGAAGGAGTAGTACGCGGTCGGGACCGGAATCGGCACGTTGATTCCGACCATCCCGACCTCGACCTCGTTCTGGAACCGCCGGGCGGCGCCGCCGTCGTTGGTGAAGATCGCGGTGCCGTTGCCGAACGGGCCGGAGTTGATGAGTTCCAGCGCCTCGTCGTAGCTCTCGACGCGGATCACGGACAGGACGGGTCCGAAGATCTCGTCGGTGTACACGGACATGTCGGTGGTGACGTGGTCGATCAGCGTCGGGCCGAGCCAGAACCCGTCCTCGGCACCGTCGGCCTGCACCTGCCGGCCGTCGACGACGATGGTGGCCCCGGCGGCCTCCCCGGCGTCGATGTAGGACGCGACCTTGTCGCGATGCACCTTCGTCACCAGCGGTCCCATGTCGGAATCTTTGGTGCCGTCGCCGATCTTCAACGTGTTGGTGCGTTCGGTGATCTTCGCGACCAACTCGTCGGCGATGTCCCCGACCGCGACCAGGGCGGAGATCGCCATGCACCGTTCACCGGCGGACCCGAACCCGGCGTTGACCATGGCGTCGGCGGCCAGATCCAGGTCGGCGTCCGGCAGGACGATGGCGTGGTTCTTCGCCCCACCCAATGCCTGAACTCGCTTGCCGTGGGCGGTGCCGGTGGCATACACGTACTGCGCGATCGGGGTAGACCCCACGAAGCTGATCGCCTTGACGGCCGGGTTGGTGAGGAGCTCGTCGACGGACGTCTTGTCGCCCTGCAGCACGTTGAACACCCCGGCGGGCAGGCCGGCCTCGGCCCACAGTTCGGCCATCCAGATCGCGGCGGTCGGGTCCTTCTCCGACGGCTTCAACACCACCGTATTGCCGGCGGCGATCGCGACGGGGAAGAACCACATCGGGACCATGGCGGGGAAGTTGAAGGGGGAGATGATCGCGACCGGTCCGACGGGCTGACGGATCGAATGCACATCCACATTCGTCGACGCGTTCTCCGTCATGCCGCCCTTGAGCAGATGCGCAATGCCACACGCGAATTCGACGACCTCCTGGCCGCGGCTCACCTCACCGAGGGCGTCGGAGACGACCTTGCCGTGCTCGGAGGTGATGATCTCGGCGAGTTCACCCTTGCGCTCGTTGAGCAGTTCCCGGAACTTGAAGATGATCTGCGTCCGCTTGGCAAGCGAGGTGTCACGCCACGCCGGGAAGGCGGCGGCGGCCGAGTCGATGACCGCGCGGGCGTCCTCGACGCTGGCGAGGGCGACCTGACCGGTCACGGCACCGGTCGCCGGGTTGGTGACGGGGGCGGTGTTACCGCTGGTGCCGGCGAAACTCTTGTTGTCGAACCAGTGGGAGATCGTTCGGGTCTGCGCGGCGCCGTCGCTGTGTGTCATGAATGGGTGTCCTAACCGGGAGAGAGCGGATACCGGGGCGATCCGCACGGATCGCGTGATGCCTCTACTCTGGTCCCCGAACCAGCCCTCAGACCCCGACGATCTGTATGGCAATCCGCCTTCTGATTTACACTGCGTAAATGCTGCCCACCATCGTCGACATCCTGGCGCTCCCGGTCGTTCAGGCCGGGACGCCCGAGGTGATCGGCGGCGGAACACTCGACAGGCCGGTGCGATGGGTGCACGTCAGCGATCTACCCGACCTGTCGAACCTCCTCCAGGGCGGCGAACTCGTCCTCACCACCGGGCAACCCCTCGCCGACGACTCGTCGAGCGTGGAATACCTGGAAGGACTGGCCGCGGCGGGCGCAGCCGGACTCGTCGTCGAACTCGGCGTCCACGTCGACACCGTCCCGGACGGGGTGGCACGCGCCGCCGACAGACTGTCGTTCCCCGTGATCGCGCTGCACCGTCAGATCAAGTTCGTCGAGGTCACGGAGGCGGTGCACCGATCGATCGTCGCGGAACAGTACGACGAGGTCGCGTTCGCACGGCACGCCCACGAGGTCTTCACCGACCTCAGCATGAAGCGGGCGTCGCTCGGCGAGATCGTCGACGCCGCGGCCGGCATGCTCGGCGCCCCGATCGTGCTCGAAGACCTCAACCGGCAGGTGCTGGCGTTCGCGGCGCAGGGCACCGCGACGGCGGACCTCCTCGCCGAGTGGGAACGCCGGTCGCGGCTCACGCCCGTGTCGCAGCAGACCGCGGTCGACGGGCCCGAGTCGTGGACGACGACGCCCGTCGGCGCACATCGGCAGGAATGGGGACGACTCGTCGCCCCCCGCCCCGTCGCCGCAGAAGGTCGTGCGCGGATGACCCTCGAACGCGCGGCCCAGGCGCTCGCACTGCACCGCATGGTCGAGCAGGACCGGACCGCACTCGAGCAGCAGGCACAGAGCGGGCTCATCGACGAACTCCGCCGCGGACGCATCCAGGACGAGGCCGAGGCGACCGCACGCGCCCACGCACTCGGTCTCCGGCCGGCACTGACCTACCTGCCGATGACGGTCCGGGTCGGCGAAACCGCCAGCGCAGACCAGGTTCTGGCACAGCGACGCCGGATCACCATGCTCGACGCCGTGCGTCACGCGGTCCGGACGTCGCGGCAGACGGCACTGACCGCGAACACCCGGGCCGGGCAGATCGACCTGCTCCTGTCCCATCCGCCGGCGTCCGCACCCGGCGCGCTGACCGAACTCTGCGGGGCGATCCGCGCCGCACTCGCCCGGCTCGACGGCGTCCTGCACTGCACGATCGGCGTCGGCCCCGAATCGACCCGGCTGCTGGACGCCGCGGGCGGCCTCACGGAATCCGCGCACATCGCCGACGTCGCGCTGTCGTTGCCACCGGACGACAAGGCTTTTCACCGGGCAGCCGACATCCGGTTGCGCGGGCTCCTCGCCCTCATCCGGACCGATCCGCGGGTGCAGGCGTTCGCCGAAACCGAACTCCGCGGCCTGCTGGAGCATCGCGCGCGCCACGGCGGCGACAGCGTCGAAGTCCTGCGGAGCTTCCTCGAACTCGGCGGCAACAAGACGGAACTCGCGAAGAGGCTCCACCTCTCGCGCCCCACGCTCTACGCGAAGCTGGCCACGATCGAGCGCCTGCTCGGTGTCGACCTCGACGACGCCGAGTCCCGGACGTCGCTGCACACGGCCATACTGATCCTGCAGCTCCGCCGCCCGTGAGTACTTATTAACGTCGGGCGGTTAATAAGTACTCACGGGGCGTGGCCACTCTCGAACATCGTTCGACGAGAACCGGCTCAGGGTGCCAACATCCGAATAGTCGCGATCCGGAACCCCGATATTGAGAATTATCTTCAGAACTGTTGGCATGAATGATCGCTTTCTTCACTATTGGCACCTACCAATCGAATTTCCAACAGCACGGAGTTCTCATGAAGATCGGCATCCCCCGCGAAATCAAGAACCACGAATACCGCGTGGCCATCACCCCCGCCGGTGTCCACGAACTTGTCGGCCGCGGCCACGAGGTGATCATCGAAACCGGGGCCGGCGTCGGCTCGTCCTTCGCCGACGCGGACTTCAAAGCCGCAGGCGCCCAGATCCTCTCGACCGCCGACCAGGTCTGGGAGAGTGCCGACCTGCTGCTGAAGGTCAAGGAACCCATCGCCGAGGAATACCCCCGCCTCCGCCAGGACCAGGTGCTGTTCACCTACCTGCACCTCGCCGCATCCAAGGAGTGCACCGACGCCCTGCTGGCGTCGAAGACCACCTCCATCGCCTACGAAACCGTCACCGGCGCCGACGGCTCCCTGCCGCTGCTCGCCCCGATGAGCGAGGTCGCCGGACGCCTCGCCCCGCAGGCCGGCGCCTACCACCTGATGCGCCAGGGCGGCGGCCGCGGTGTCCTGATGGGCGGTGTCCCCGGGGTGCGCCCGGCCAAGGTCGTCGTCATCGGCGCCGGCGTCTCCGGCAAGAACGCCATCGCCATCGCACACGGCATGCACGCCGACGTCACCGTCCTCGACCTGTCCATCGCCCGGCTGCGGGAGATCGACGCCCAGTACCACGGTCAGGTCAAGACCATCGTCTCCAACAGTCTCGAACTCGAGCAGGCCGTGCTCGACGCCGACCTGGTCATCGGAGCCGTCCTCGTCCCCGGCGCAAAGGCCCCCACCCTCGTCTCGAACAACCTGGTCTCCCGGATGAAGCCCGGCTCCGTGCTCGTCGACATCGCCATCGACCAGGGCGGCTGCTTCGAGGACTCGCGGCCCACCACCCACGCCGACCCCACCTACCAGGTCCACGACTCGGTGTTCTACTGCGTCGCCAACATGCCCGGCGCCGTCCCCCGCACGTCGACCTACGCGCTCACCAACGCGACCCTGCCGTACGTCGTCGCCCTCGCCGACAAGGGCTGGCAGGAAGCGACCGCGACCGTTCCCGGCCTCGCAGAGGGACTGTCCACCCACGACGGCAAGCTGCTGTCCACCGAAGTCGCTGCCGCGCACGGCTACCCGGCCGCGACACTGCCCGCCTGAGACGCTAGGCGCCGAGCCCGAACGCGACGAGGAACCCGAGCGCGGTGGACAACCCGACCCACCACCCACCTTCCCGGTAGGCCTCGGGCATCAGCGAGTCCGCGAGCACGGCGATGGTCGCGCCACCGGCGAACGCCTGGATGGTCGCGATGGTGCCGTCGGAGATGGTGTCGGACACGGCATCGGCGCCGATCACCACCAGCACCAGCAGTACGGCGGTCGCCACCCACACCGACAGGGCGCGGCCGCGGCTGAAGTGCGGCTGAGACCGCATGGACGCCGCGCCCGCGACCGCCTCGGGCACGTTTCCGACCGCGACGGCGACGAGCAGCACCACCCCGCCTGCGCTGCTGATCGTCACCCCGAGGGCGGTGTTCTCGGGGATGCCGTCAAGCAGCGCACCGAGCATCAACGCCCAGCCGAGAGCGGCGGCACCGAGTTTCTGCTCGATGAGCCGGTCTGCGACCACGTAGACGAGTGCCCCCGTGAACAGGGCCGCGCCTGCCGTCCAGATCCCTTCGGTCTCGAACGCGGGCTGGAACAATTCGGTGGACACGGCGGCCACCATCGTTCCCGCACCGAACGCCATGAGTGCCGCGAGGACCGGCCGCGGCAGGTCGTAGCGCAGCCCGACGACGGCACCGATCAGCAGGGGTACGGCCGTGCCGAGGCCGTACAGACTCGCGGTCAACATGGTCGAGAGCGTATCCAGACGACGCCGGGATGCGGGACAATCGGACGATGGCTTGGCTCGAGGTCGTGCGCACCGGACCGTTCACCACCGTGCAGGATCGCGGCCGCCCCGGCTATGCGTCCATCGGTGTCGGCGAGTCGGGTGCCGCCGACCGCGAGGCGCACGACAGCGCAAACAGGTTGGTGGGCAACCACTCCGGCGCAGCCACACTGGAGGTCACGCTCGGCGGGCTGGCCGTGCGGGCGACCGGGACCGTCTCCGTCGCCGTCACGGGCGCCCGCAACCCCGTCACCGTCAATTCCGAACCCCGACCCGACTACACGATGCTCCACCTGAACACGGGAGATCTACTGGAGATCGCGTTCGCGACCGAGGGGCTGCGCAGTTACGTCGCGGTGCGGGGAGGGTTCGACGTACCCGCGGTGATGGGGAGCCGGTCCACCGACACACTGTCGGGCCTCGGCCCCGATCCCGTCGCCGAGGGTGACCGGTTGCTCGTGGGTGCGGATGCCGGCGACTGGCCCGCGGACGAGATCATCCCGCCACCGGTCACCCCCGAGGATCCGTTGACGATGCGCGTCCGCCTCGGACCGCGGGACGACTGGTTCACGCCCGCGTCGGTCGACGCCCTTCTCCGCGAGACGTGGACGGTCAGTTCCGACACCAACCGGGTGGGGGCGCGACTCGAGGGCCCGGGAGCGCTGCACCGATCCGTGCGTGACGAGATGCCGAGCGAGGCCATGGTGGCGGGTGCCCTGCAGGTGCCCCCGAACGGTCAGCCGATCCTGTTCCTCGCCGACCATCCGGTGACGGGCGGCTACCCGGTGATCGCCGTGGTCGCCGAGGCTGATCTGCCGATGGCCGCGCAGTTGCGACCCGGGCACCGGGTGCGCTTCCACCGGGTGGTGACGTCGCCGATCCCGAAGTGATCGGGGCGGAAATCTAACTCCGGCGGCGCCGGGCGATGTCGGCGAGCACAACACCCGCGGCGACGGACGCGTTGAGCGATTCGACGGGGCCTGCCATCGGGATGCTGAGGATGGCGTCGCAGTTCTCGCGCACCAGACGCGACAGTCCCTTGCCCTCGGAGCCGACCACGACGACCACCGGGCCGCTGCCGTCGAACTCGTCGAGCGTGGTGTCGCCACCCGCGTCAAGCCCGACCACCTGGACGCCCTTGGACGCCCAATCCTTCAGCGTGCGAGTGAGATTGGTGGCGCGGGCGATGGGCAGACGCGCGGCGGCGCCGGCGCTCGTGCGCCACGCCACCGCGGTGACCGACGCACTGCGCCGCTCGGGGATGACCACACCGTGACCACCGAACGCAGCCACCGACCGGACGACGGCACCGAGATTGCGGGGGTCGGTGATGTTGTCGAGGGCCACCAGCAGCGGCGCCTCCTGGTGCTTTCGAGCTTCCGCGATCAGGTCGTCGGGGTGCGCGTAGCGGTACGGCGGCACCTGCAACGCGATGCCCTGGTGCATGCCGTTGGCGCTGAGCCGGTCGAGATCCGTGCGGGGAACCTCGAGGATGGAGATGCCCGCGTCGGCCGCCCGCTGGACGGATTCCTTCAGACGGTCGTCGCTCTCGGTCCCGACCGCGACGTACAGTGCGGTCGCGGGGACACCGGCACGCAGGCATTCGACGACGGGGTTGCGGCCCAGCACGTTCTCGGGGCCGTCGAGCACCTTGCGACCCGCGGTCTGACGACCGCGGCCCGGCTGCTTCTCGGCGTCCCGGGCGGCGCGGGCGGCCCGCTTCGCGGCGGGGTGCTTGGTGCGGGCCTCCGCGGGCGGCGTGGCGCCACGGCCTTCCAGCCCCTTGCGACGCTGGCCACCGGAACCGGCGACCTGGCCCTTCTTGGTGCCGGCCTTGCGGATGGCTCCGCGCCTACTCGAATTTCCAGCCATTACTACTGTCCTGCCTTGAGAGACCACTCGGGCCCGTTGGGGGTATCGGTGACCTCGATGCCCGCCCGGATGAGACGGTCACGCACCTCGTCGGCCACAGCCCAGTTCTTCTCGGCGCGGGCAGTCTGCCTGCGCTCGAGTTCGGCCCGGACCAGAACGTCCAGGGCATCGGTTGCCGCGGACGCGTCCGCGGTCTCCTGAGTCCAGTGCGC
The DNA here is from genome assembly GCF_017068375.1 of Rhodococcus koreensis. NCBI lineage: Bacteria > Bacillati > Actinomycetota > Actinomycetes > Mycobacteriales > Nocardiaceae > Rhodococcus > Rhodococcus koreensis. Next base: position 5,258,141 of record NZ_CP070609.1, on the reverse strand, counting down.
GTCCAGCGGGTCGACGCCGAGGATTCCGAGCATGGCCCGGACCTGCGACGCGATTGCGCGCGCGCCTTCGAGATCTCCCCCGTCGAGCGCGATATTGCCCTCGCGGACCTTGCCGTGCACCTCGGCGAGTGCGGCGGGGACGGCGAGGTCGTCGTCGAGAGCGCGAGCGAACGCGTCCGTCCACCGGCCGACCGCGACCTCACCGGCGCGCTCCTGCGTGCGCGTGACGAACGATTCGATGCGGCGGTACGCGGCCGCGCCCTCGTCGAGCGCGGTGTCGGAGTACTCGAGCATCGACCGGTAGTGGGCACTGCCGAGATAGTACCGAAGCTCTTGCGGCCGAACCTTTTTCAGCACGTTCGGCACGGAGAGAACGTTGCCGAGCGACTTCGACATCTTCTCGCCACCCATGGTGACCCAGCCGTTGTGCAGCCAGTACTGCGCGAAGTCGTCGCCGGAGCACTTGGCCTGCGCGATCTCGTTCTCGTGGTGCGGGAACACCAGGTCAAGGCCACCGCAGTGGATGTCGAACGCCGCCCCGAGATAGAACTCGGCCATCGCGGAGCACTCGAGGTGCCAGCCCGGCCTGCCACGGCCCCACGGCGTCGGCCACGACGGCTCGCCCGGCTTCTCCGCCTTCCACAGCGTGAAGTCGCGGGGGTCGCGTTTGCATTCGCCGGCGCTCTCGCCCTGGTGCACGTCGTCCAGTTTGTGCCCGGACAGGCTGCCGTACTGCGGGTAGCTGCGGACGTCGAAGTAGACGTCGCCGCCCGCCGCGTACGCGTGGCCGTTGTCGATGAGGCGCTGCATCATCTCGACCATCTGCGTGATGTGCCCGGTGGCGCGCGGCTCGACGGAGGGCGGCAGCACACCCAGTTGCTGGTAGGCCCACGTGAAGGACCGCTCGAACGTGGCGGCCCACTCCCACCACGGCCTGCCCGCCTCGGCGGCCTTGTTCAGGATCTTGTCTTCGATGTCCGTGACATTGCGGACGAACGCCACGTCGTAGTCGTGGGCGAGCAGCCAGCGTCGCAGCACGTCGAAGGCGACGCCGCTGCGTACGTGACCGATGTGGGGGTCGCCCTGCACCGTGGCGCCACACAGGTACACCGATGCGTGTCCAGGGGCCAGCGGAGCGAAGTCACGCAAGGCCCGCGTCTCGGTGTCGAATAGGCGCAGGGTCACGACCAGCGATCCTACCTGGCGCTTCGATCGGGAATGACCAATGCGGTGGCCATCGCGGCGATCCCCTCGCCGCGGCCGGTGAGACCAAGCCCGTCCGTGGTGGTCGCGGACACCGAAACCGGGGCTCCCAGAATGTCGCTGAGCACCTTCTGGGCCTCGTTCCGGCGCGGGCCGATCTTCGGCCGGTTCCCGATCACCTGGACCGCGGCGTTGGCGACACCGAAATCGTCCTCTTCCAGGAGCCGGCGGACCTCCGCCAGCATCGCGGCGCCGCTCACCCCGGACCACTCGGGTCTGCCGGTTCCGAAGACGGAGCCGAGATCGCCGAGGCCGGCGGCGGAGAGCAGGGCGTCGCAGAGTGCGTGGACGGCGACGTCGCCGTCGGAGTGACCCGCGCAGCCGTTCTCGTCCTCGAACAGCAGGCCCGCCATCCAGCACGGCCGTCCCTGCTCGATCGGGTGGACGTCCGTCCCGATTCCGACTCGCACTAGTGCGCTCCCTCTTCCACCAGCGCGCGGGCCAGGACGAGGTCCAGCGGCGTGGTGATCTTGAATGCTGTGGGTTCTCCGACGATGCTGCGGACCCGTTCCCCGAGCCGCTCCACCAGGCCGGCGTCGTCCGTGGCGATGCCGTCGGCGGCGGCGTACGCGCGGCGGAGCAGTTCCGCGGTGAAACCCTGCGGCGTCTGCACCGCCCGCAGTTCGGACCGTTCGGGGGTGCCGGTGACCGCGCCGAGAACGTCGACGGTCTTGATGGTGTCCGCCACCGGGAGGACGGGAATCACCGCGGTGCGGCCACACCGCAGCTCCGCGACCACCCGCGCGATGAGCGACGGCGGCGTCAGAGCGCGGGCGGCGTCGTGCACGAGGACATATTCGGCGTCGTCCGCGACGGCGAGTCCGGCGCGAACCGAATCGGTCCGCTCACTCCCACCGGCGACGACGGTGACGTCACCGGGGAGGAGGCTGCGCGTCGACTCGACGAGTTCCTCCGGGACGATCACGACGACGCGGTCGACAGCCCCCGACTGCAGGAGCCCGTCGACCGCGCGTGTCAGCATGGTCGTCCCCCCGAGATCAACGAATGCCTTGGGCTTGTTCTCACCCAAACGCACTCCCTGACCTGCGGCGGGAACCAGCGCGACTACAGGACCTTGTCCCTCGGCCACTGTGTGTATCGCGACTGTCTAGGACGCGGCCGCGAGGACCTCGTCGAGGATGGTCTCGGCCTTGTCGCTGTCGGTGCCTTCGGCGAGTGCGAGTTCGCCGACGAGGATCTGCCGCGCCTTCGCGAGCATGCGCTTCTCTCCCGCGGACAGACCGCGGTCCTGCTCACGACGCCACAGGTCACGAACGACCTCGGCGACCTTGTTGACGTCACCGGACGCGAGCTTTTCGAGATTCGCCTTGTAGCGGCGTGACCAGTTGGTGGGTTCTTCGGTGTGCGGAGCCCGCAGTACCTGGAAGACCTTGTCGAGACCTTCCTGGCCGACGACGTCGCGTACGCCCACGTACTCTGCGTTGTCTGCGGGAACCCGTACGGTGAGATCGCCCTGAGCAACCTTGAGAACGAGATATTCCTTCTGCTCACCCTTGATGGTGCGGGTTTCAATAGCTTCGATCAGCGCCGCACCGTGATGGGGGTATACGACGGTGTCTCCGACCTTAAAAATCATCTGTCCCGTGCCCCTTTCGATCATTCGAGTTTAACACGTGTCCGGATCCTGGTCGCATCAACGGTGCAGGTCAGGGGCATCATGGCCTGACCCTAGGGGTTGACAGGGGTCCCGATACGTGCATTCCGGACACCCCGATCCGGCCGTTCTCCGGCACCGAAACCGCACGCAGACAACCATTGTGAGTACCCAGCGAGCAGGCCACGCGGGGGAACTACTACTCTGCCTAGTTGAAGTGCGAACCTGACACCGGAGGACAACTCGTGACTGCTCTCGACAAGTCGACTCGCCGAGTCGCTACCGCCGTCGCTCTCGCTGCCGGCGCAGCCCTCGTGCTGTCCGCGTGCAGTGCGGGCCAGATCACTCAGACGTCGAGTCAGGTCGCCGCGGTCAACGGCAACAGCGCGGAGGCCGGATCGATCGCCCTGCGCAACGTGCACGTCGTCTACCCCAACTCCGCCGAGTACAGCCTCGAGCCGGGGAGCAACGCCGTCCTGGCGTTCACCGCGATCAACAACAACGAGGACACCCCGGACACGCTGACCCGCATCAGCACCGACTTCGCGCAGTCCGTCACGCTCGGCGAGAAGTCCGGCGGACTCGAGATTCCGCCGCAGAGCGCGCTCGTCGCCGGCCTGCCGGTCGGGGACGCCGAAGCCGGCGCGGACGCCGCCGCCGAGACGGACAAGAGCGCCGACGCGCCGACCGACGTCGTCTTGGTGACTCTGAACAGCCTGAAGGAAGGCGTCCGCCCGGGCCTCACCTTCCCCGTCACGTTCTCGTTCGAGAAGGCCGGAGACATCACCGTGTCCGTTCCCGTCGACGCGGGCCACGAGACCGAGCGGCACGTCTCCGACAAGTCGCCCGGCACCGAAGCCGAGGGCGGCGGACACTAGCAGCCGTATCGGGTCCGCTGTCGGACCCGATACCTAGGCTGGCCGGGTGGCCAAACTCAAATCCAGCTTCCGCTGCTCGTCGTGCCAGTGCACGGTTCCCAAATGGGTCGGGCGGTGCCCCGAATGCGGTAGCTGGGGCTCGATGGACGAGGCCCCGATCGTCGCAGCCGTCGCGAGCCGCTCCGGCGCCTCGCTCGCGAAAGCGGGAGCCGGAGCGGTCCTTCCGTCCACCCCGGCCACTCCGATCACGCGGATCGACAGCACGTCCACCCGCGCCAAGCCCACCGGCATCGACGAACTCGACCGTGTTCTCGGCGGCGGTGTGGTGCCCGGTTCCGTCGTTCTCCTCGCAGGCGAACCCGGCGTCGGCAAGTCGACCCTGCTCCTCGAGGTGGTCCACCAGTGGGCCCGGCGAGGCCCGGACGACCGGTCGCTCTACGTCACCGGCGAGGAATCCGCCGGGCAGGTGCGACTGCGGGCCGACCGCACCGGCGCCGTCCACGAGCGGGTCTATCTCGCCGCCGAATCCGATCTCGCGACCATCCTCGGTCACGTCGAGCAGGTGCGTCCCACCCTGCTGATCGTCGACTCCGTGCAGACCATGCTGGCCGCCGACGTCGACGGCGTGGTCGGCGGCGTCACCCAGGTGAAGGCCGTCACCAGCGCCCTCACCTCCCTCGCGAAGGCCAGCGGCGTGCCGGTGCTCCTCATCGGCCACGTCACCAAGGACGGTGCGGTCGCCGGTCCGCGGTCGCTCGAGCATCTCGTCGACGTGGTGCTGCACTTCGAGGGCGACAAGCATTCGACGCTGCGGATGGTGCGCGGCGTCAAGAACCGTTTCGGTGCCGCCGACGAGGTCGGTTGCTTCGAACTGCGCGAAGACGGCATCGCCGGAATCAGCGACCCGTCCGGACTGTTCCTCCACCACCGCGCCGAAGCCGTTCCCGGAACCGCCGTCACCGTCATGATGGACGGCAAACGGCCACTCCTCGGTGAGGTGCAGGCACTCGTCGCGGCCACGTCCATGCCCGCACCCCGGCGCGCCGTGAGCGGACTCGACAGCGCCCGGGTGGCCATGGTCCTGGCCGTGCTCGACCGCCGGTGCGGGGTGCCGATCGCGAAGAACGACGTCTACGCCGCCACCGTCGGCGGGATGCGGATGACCGAGCCGTCCGCTGACCTGGCGCTGGCCCTCGCCGTCGCGTCCGCGGTGAAGGACCGTCCCGTTCCCGACGGGCTCGTGATCCTCGGCGAAGTGGGACTGGCCGGTGAGGTTCGCCGGGTGCCCGGCGTCGGGCGCAGGCTCGCCGAGGCGCACCGCCTCGGGTTCACCCGCGCGATCGTTCCCCTCGACTCCGGGGCGGCGCCGAAGGGCATGAAGGTCACCGAGGTCGGGAACCTGGGAGCAGCGATCGCGTCGCTGCGGTGAGATTGCTCAGATCGACGAGGTTCCGAACGGGCGCTCCGGCACGCCGTCCACGAAGTCCTTCGTCTTCTCGAAGTGCTCGGCCGTGACGGTGAGGAACAGCCCCCTCGACGTCGCCACCACCACGCCAGGGTCGGCGGTGGGCCCCTCGACGATGCGCGCCTCGGCGCTCGCGTACACCTTGCGCCGGATCGACCCGTCGACCCGCGCGTGGAATTCGAGGACGGAACCCAGCGGTATGGGCCTGGTGAAGTCGATCTCGAGATGCCCGGTGACCACCGGTCCGTCGACGATCGACCGGCACACCATGCCCAGCGCCTCGTCGAACGCTGTCGACAGGATGCCGCCGTGGATCACTCCCGGACCGCCCTGGTAGCGGGGTGCCACCTCGAGCCGGCCCCACACGTCGAGCCCGTTCCCGGCCGTGAAGCTCATCGACATGCCGGCGGGCGACTGGTCTCCGCACCCGAAGCACCTCGACCAGTGGTGCGGCACCGGCTGACCTGCGGCGGGAAAGCTGTCGACCCGGCCGGGCAGGGTCAGGTCGTCGGGCAAAGTCCAGGTACCACTCATGGATAGGTAATCTAAACGCGGGTCCGGACGTGTTTCCGCGGCGGTCCCCGACAAGTGACGTCTACCTCAGCGGGAGTATTGCGCGATGAACGATGCCGAGTCGTCGTCTGCACTGCGCGAAACGATTGCCCGGCTGGCTCCCGGAACTGCACTTCGCGACGGCCTGGAACGCATTCTGCGCGGCCGCACCGGTGCGTTGATCGTCCTCGGCTACGACGAGCAGATGGAAGAGATCTGCGACGGCGGCTTCGAACTCGACGTGGAGTTCGCCCCGACCCGCCTGCGTGAGCTGTCGAAGATGGACGGCGCCGTGGTCCTGTCCACCGACGGGTCCCGCATCGTGCGCGCCAACGTCCAACTGGTGCCCGACCACAAGATCCCGACCGTCGAGTCCGGCACCCGTCACCGCGCCGCCGAGCGGACGGCCATGCAAACCGGATACCCGGTGGTGTCGGTCAGCCAGTCGATGAGCATCGTCAGCGTGTACGTCGGCGGCATCCGGCACGTCATCGACGGGTCCGCCACGATCCTGTCGCGCGCCAATCAGGCGGTCGCCACCCTCGAGCGGTACAAGGCGCGGCTCGACGAGGTGACCCGCCAGCTGTCGGTGGTGGAGATCGAGGATTTCGTCACGCTCCGCGACGCCCTGACCGTGGTGCAGCGCCTGGAGATGGTGCGGCGCGTGTCCGTCGAGATCGAGCAGGACGTGCTCGAACTCGGGACGGACGGGCGGCAGCTCGCACTGCAACTCGAGGAACTCGTCGGCGACAACGACGTGGCGAGGGAACTCATCGTGCGCGACTATCTGGCCGGTTCCGGCCCGGCGCCCGCCGAGGACGTCGAGAAGTCGCTCACCGCGCTCGACAGGATCACGGACGCAGACCTTCTCGACCTCACGACGCTGGCACGGGCGTTCGGCTACCCGGGCACCATCGAGGCGCTCGAGGCGCCGATGAGCCCCCGCGGCTACCGCGTCCTCACTCGCGTTCCCCGGTTGCAGTTCAACCAGATTCACCGGCTCGTCGGCTCGTTCGGAACCCTGCAGTCACTGCTGGCCGCGACGGCCGCCGACCTGCAGTCGGTGGAGGGGATCGGCGGGCTGTGGGCGCGCCACATCCGCGAGGGCCTGTCCCGGCTCGCCGAGACGTCGATCTCCGGCCCGTACGACTAGTCGTCGGTGGTCGCAGTTCACCGTCGGTGGTCCGGGCTGCCTTCTCCGACCACGGATTCCAGTGCGACCCGCACCGCGTCCAGGTGCTCGGCCATGGCGCGGGCGGCCTTGTCGTAGCTTCCGGATGCGATGCCGTCCACGATCCGGTCATGCTCGTCGTTCGACTTCTGCTGGCGTCCCGCAACCAGATTCAGCGTTTCGGACTGGCGGGTGAGGGCTTCGCGGATGTCGACGATCACGGATTCGAATACGCGGTTCCGGCTCGTCCGGGCGATGTACGCGTGGAACTGTGCATCCAGCGACACCCACACGAGCGGGTCGTCCTCGTCCCGCATCTGGTCCACCAGGCCACGCAGGGCGGCGAGGTCCTCAGCGGTGTGCCGCTGCGCCGCCCATCCGGCGGCGGGAATCTCCACGTGCGGGCGCGCCTCGACGAGTTCGTTGGCCGCGTAGTTCCCGAAGTCGAGGTCGCGGGCGATCGAATCGCTGACGACGAACGTACCGAGGCCCGACTTCGTCTCCGTGAGTCCGAGCGCGTGACAGGAACGCAGGGCCTCCCGGATCACCGACCTGCTGACTCCGTGCCGCGCCGCGAGGGACGCTTCGGACGGAAGTCGCTCACCGACCGACAGCTCACCCGAGGTGATCGCGTCCCGCAGATCCGCGAGGACCGCCTCGGCGGCACTGACCCGCGCCGTGACAGGGCGCCTGGCTGCCCAGCTGTCTGACAGGTTCATGGGGATATTCTGCTCACGCCCCGGCGGCGGCGTCAACACGGCGCGGTCCCGGTTGACGGCTGCGAGTGAGCGAGGTAACAATTGCACCTGTCTGACAGCCTGGCAGGTGGATAGCCGGGTGGCTCGACCGAGGAATCTACCTCTTCGAGCAGCAGACTCCGTCCACCGCATCCGTGCAGAGCAACGGCTCGCGCGAATCCCCGTGAGGAATGATCAAGTGCTCGAAACGCGAACAGAACACGATCTGCTCGGCGACCGCCAAGTGCCTGCGGATTCCTACTGGGGAATCCACACGCTGCGGGCCGTGGAGAACTTCCCGATCACCGGCCGGCCGATCTCCACGAACCCCTACCTGATTCGCGGACTCGCCTACGTCAAATGGGCCGCAGCGAGCGCCAACGAGAAACTCGGGATCCTCGATCACCGCCAGGCCGACGCGATCGGACAGGCGTGCCGGGAGATCGTCGACGGCCGCTGGCACGAGCAGTTCGTCGTCGACGTCATCCAGGGCGGCGCCGGGACGTCGACCAACATGAATGCCAACGAGGTGATCGCCAACCGGGCACTCGAGATCCTCGGCCACGGGCGCGGGGAGTACACGGAACTCCATCCCAACGAGCACGTGAACCTCAGCCAGTCGACCAACGACGTCTACCCCACCGCGGTCAACATCGCGACGATCTTCGCGATCGACGACCTGCTGGACGCCATGCGGGTCCTGCAGGAGGCCTTCGCGACCAAGGCAGTCGAGTTCGCCGACACCGTGAAGATGGGGCGCACCCAACTCCAGGACGCGGTGCCGATGACGCTGGGCCAGGAGTTCGCCACGTACTCGGTGATGATCGACGAGGACCGCGCCCGTCTCGGCGAGGCCGCTCTCCTCGTCCACGAGATCAACCTCGGCGCCACCGCGATCGGCACGGGCCTGAACGCACCCGCCGGCTACGCCGAGGCGGCGTGCGACACACTCCGGGAACTCACCGGACTCCCCCTCGTCCTCGCCACGGACCTGGTCGAGGCAACCCAGGACGTCGGTCAGTTCGTCCACCTCTCCGGCGTGCTCAAGCGGATCGCGGTCAAGTTGTCGAAGGTGTGCAACGACCTCCGCCTGCTGTCGTCGGGGCCGCGCGCGGGCCTGAACGAGATCAATCTCCCACCGGTACAGGCCGGTTCGTCGATCATGCCCGGCAAGGTCAACCCGGTGATCCCGGAAGTCCTCAACCAGGTGGCCTACGAGGTCATCGGCAACGACGTCACCATCACGATGGCCGCCGAATCCGGCCAGCTCCAGCTCAACGCATTCGAACCGATCATCGTGCACTCCCTGTCCGAGGGGATGCGCCACCTCGGTGCCGCCTGCCGGATCCTGGCCGACCGCTGCGTACTCGGCATCACCGCCAACGCCGATCTGCTGCGGGCCCGGGTCGAGGACTCCATCGGACTCGTCACCGCGCTCAACCCGTACATCGGCTACACCGCCTCGACCCGGATCGCACAGGAAGCGCTGGTCTCCGGCCGCAGGGTCGCCGACCTCGTGATCGAGGCGGGCCTGCTCGACCGTGAGGAACTCGACCGCCTCCTCAGTCCCGAGCATCTCGCGAATCTGAGAGCGTCCGGTTCGCCACGGCAGACACCCGTCGCCGCTGCCGCGGAGGTGGTCTCGTGACGATCGAGAAGGACGACACCTCCGGCGCCGACATCTTCGTCGAGGAAGACCTCGGCTACCGGAAAGCGCTCGGCCCGAGACAGATCCAGATGATCGCGATCGGCGGTGCGATCGGCACCGGCCTGTTCATGGGCGCGGGCGGACGCCTCCAGCAGGCCGGCCCCGCACTCGTCCTCGTCTACGCCCTCTGCGGGTTCTTCGCCTTCCTGATCCTGCGGGCCCTGGGCGAACTCGTGATGCATCGCCCCACCTCCGGGTCGTTCGTGTCGTACTCGCGGGAATTCTTCGGCGAGAAGATGGCCTTCGCCGCGGGCTGGCTGTACTGGATGAACTGGGCGATGACGGCCGTCGTCGACGTCACCGCAGTCGCGCTGTACATGAACTTCTTCAAGAAGTACTGGGCACCGCTCGGAAACGTCGACCAATGGGTCTTCGCCCTCGCCGCAGTCGTACTGGTCCTCGGGCTGAATCTCGTCTCCGTCAAGGTGTTCGGCGAACTGGAGTTCTGGTTCGCCCTCATCAAGGTCGTCGCCCTCGCCGCGTTCCTCGGCTTCGGCATCTACTTCGTGCTGTTCGGGACGCCGATCGAAGGACATTCGTCGGGATTCAGCATGATCACCGACAACGGCGGACTCTTCCCCAACGGCCTGTTGCCCGCCGTCGTCGTGATCCAGGGCGTCGTGTTCGCGTACGCCTCGATCGAACTCGTGGGCACCACCGCCGGCGAGACGAAGAACCCCCAGAAGGTCATTCCCAAGGCGATCAACACGGTCATCATCCGGATCCTCGTCTTCTACGTCGGATCCGTGCTGCTGCTGTCGCTGCTGCTCCCCTACACCGAGTACCACGCCGGCGAAAGCCCGTTCGTCACGTTCTTCGGTTCCATCAATGTGCAGGGCGCCGACGCGATCATGAACCTCGTGGTGCTCACGGCCGCGTTGTCGTCTCTCAACGCCGGCCTGTACTCCACCGGACGAATACTGCATTCGATGGCCATGGCAGGGTCGGCCCCGTCGTTCGCCGCCCGGATGAACAAGGCCGGAGTTCCGTACGGCGGCATCGCCCTCACCGGATTCGTCATCCTGCTCGGCGTCGGACTCAACGCCGTCGTTCCCACGCAGGCATTCGAGATCGTTCTGAACCTCGCCGCACTCGGGATCATCAGCGCCTGGGCCGTCATCGTGCTGTGCCAGCTGAAACTGTGGAAACTCGCGAAGGACGGCACCCTCACCCGCCCCGGCTTCCGGATGTTCGGCGCCCCCTACACCGGGCTCCTCACCCTGGTCTTCCTCGGATGCGTCGTCATACTGATGGCATTCGATCACCCGGTCGGAACCTGGACCGTCGGATCCATCGCGATCATCGCCCCGCTGCTGGTGATCGGATGGTACGGCGCGAGGAACCGCATCCGGACCCTGGCATCCGACCGCCCCAACGCCTAGCAGGAAGGACAACAGTGCCGAAAGTCGCCGTCGTCACCACCGGAGGCACCATCGCCAGCACACGGGACGGGCAGGGTGTCAGCAGGCCCGTGGTCGCAGGCTCCGATCTGCTGGGCAGCACCCGAACCGGAACGGAAATCCGTGTCGTCGACGTGATGTCGAAGGACAGTTCGAGCATGACGTTCGCCGACATGGACCGGGTCCGCGACACCGTCACCTCGGAGCTGAGCGACCCCGATCTCGACGCGGTGGTCGTGCTACACGGAACCGACACCATGGAGGAGACCGCATTCCTGGTCGACCTCCACCACGCCGACCCGCGGCCGGTGGTCTTCACGGGTGCGCAGCGCACCTTCGACCATCCGGAATCCGACGCCCGCGCCAACCTGACCGACGCGATCGCCGCGGGAACGAACCCCGCCCTGCGCGGAGCGGGTGTCCTCATCGCGTTCGGAGGTGCCCTGCACCGGGCGTCCGGAACGCGCAAGGCGGACACGACGTCCCTCGACGCGTTCCGATCCGTCCACCCCACCGGCGACCTGCTGCCGCAACGTCCCGATCCGCTGTCGTGGCATCCGATCTCCGGAACCCGCGTCGACATCGTGGCCGCCTATCCGGGCGCGGATCGCGTCCAGATCGACGCGTGCCTTGCGGCCGGGGCCCGGGGGCTGGTGCTCGACGGGCTCGGATCCGGGAACGCGAACCCCGCGATCGTCGAGGCGGTCCGGGACTGCACGTCCGCCGGAATCCCGGTCGTGGTCACCACCCGGGTGCCGCACGGCCCGACCTCCGCCACGTATGGCGGCGGGGGCGGCGGACACGACCTCATCTCGGCGGGGGCACTGTTCTCCACCGACCTCAGAGCAGGTCAGGCCCGCATCCTGCTCGCGGCGCTGCTCGCCGACCCCGAGCACACCGACCTCGACAAGGAATTCGATCGACGCTCACGCATCGACCCCGCACCGAGGATCAGCTGAGATTGAACGGCTCCGGCGCACTGCGGAGCTGACCGAGCTGCCCGACCACCGTGTACGCGCCGGGCCCCACCGGATCACGCTGGGGTTCCGGCTGCGTCAGGCAGTCGGGCGCAGACGTCTTGGCCGACCACTTCACGGTGAACTGGGCTTGCTCGCCCGCGGCGAGGGTGCGCGCATCGGCCGCGGACTGCGGGAAGCAGTCGATGTTGGACCACAGGCGCACGGCACCGTCGATCGTGTAGACGAGCACCTGCTGCAGGCTGCTGCCCAGATCGCGTTCGCACGGCGTGGTGCCGATGTTGGTGACGACCGTCGTGAAGCTCGGCTCCTCACCGGGCAGGTACGTCGGCTTGTCTGCCGCCACCTTGATGGCCAGCGACTGGTCCGGGCACTGTCCCGCAGCGACCGGCTGACCGCTGGGAGCTGCGCTGCTCGAGGCGCCGCTGCTCGACGCCCCCGACGAACCGGACGTGCCCGACGACGCCTCGCCGCCGGCGGCAGCGGCGCCACCGCCGCCGCCACCGGAACCGCCCGAACCACCGCTGGACGTGGACGAACCCGAGGCTGTCGGGGAAATCGACACAGGAGTGGTCAACGACGAACTCGCTGCCGCCGGATCCGTCTCGGAGTCACCGCCACCACGCAGCGAGTTGATCAACCACACCACGAGCAGCAACACGACGATGGCGCCGCCGATCGCCAGCGCCCTGCGGCGCCAGTAAATCTCGGGGGGCAACGGTCCATTCGGTTCCAGCACGACGTCAACGGTAGTTCGGCGTCGCGCGGCAACGGCTCAGCGGCTGCGGCGTGTCGCGGTCAGTCCGTGAGCTCACCGATGTCCCCGACAGCGCCCTGCAGGTGGGTACGGCCGTCGGACAGCTTGTACGTGACGCCCGCGATGGCGCACGCGCCGCTCTCCACCTTCTCCGCGATGATCCGCGAACGCTGCATGAGCAGCGCACCGGTCTCCACCACATGGCGACCCTCGAGTTCGTCGACGGTGCTGAGGCCCTCTCGCCGTCCCATGAGGATCGACGGCGCGACGCGTTCCACGATGCTGCGGATGAAGCCGGGCGGCACGTTGCCGTCGTCGAGGGCGTCGAGCGTCGCCTTCACGGCACCGCAACTGTCGTGACCGAGCACGACGATCAGCGGGACGTTCAGCACGCCGACCGCGTACTCGATGGACCCGAGCACGGCGTCGTCGATCACGTGACCCGCGGTGCGGACGACGAACATGTCGCCCAGACCCTGATCGAAGATGATCTCGGCGGCGACGCGGGAGTCTCCGCAACCGAACAGGACGGCCGTGGGGTGCTGGCCGCCGACGAGCTTCGCCCGATCGGCGACGCCCTGGCTGGGATGGAGCGAGGTGCCGCTGACGAATCTGTCGTTACCCTGACGAAGGGCTTTCCATGCGGACACCGGGTTCGAATTAGGCATGGGATCATTGTGCACCGGGCGTGTGGCACCGTCGCGACGGGATTATGACGACCCCGGAAATTCTGTTTCACCCGTGAACGAAGGGACTTGTGAGGACGAAGTGGCCGTTGACTCCTCCGCGCTGATCAACTGGTACGAGGCCCAGGCCCGGGATCTGCCGTGGCGCCGCGACGGCGTCACCGCCTGGCACATCCTGATGAGCGAGATCATGCTGCAGCAGACACCGGTCGTCCGGGTGGCCCCGATCTGGGAGGAATGGGTGCAGCGCTGGCCCGTCCCCTCCCGCATGGCCGCGTCGAGCCAGGCCGACGTCCTGCGCGCGTGGGGGAAGCTCGGCTACCCGCGTCGTGCGCTGCGACTCCACGAATGCGCCGGTGTGCTCGCCTCCGAACACGGCGACGTGGTGCCGAGCGACGTCGACACCCTCCTCGGCCTGCCCGGCATCGGCGCCTACACCGCGCGGGCCGTCGCCTGCTTCGCCTACGGACAGCGGGTCCCCGTCGTCGACACGAACGTCCGGCGGGTGGTCGCCAGGGCCGTGCACGGCAGCGCCGAGCCCGGGAACCCGTCGACGACCCGTGACCTCGCCGACGTGTCCACCCTGCTCCCCCGGACGCGTGCCCGGGCCGCCACGTTCTCCGCGGCCCTGATGGAACTCGGCGCCACCGTCTGCACCGCCCGCTCCCCCGAATGCTCCCGCTGCCCGCTGCCGAACTGCGCCTGGGTCGACGCCGGACGTCCCGCGCACACCGGAGAGCGCCGGAAGGTGCAGAAATTCGCAGGCACCGACCGTCAGGTGCGCGGCAAGCTCATGGCCGTACTCCGCGAAAGCACCGCCCCGGTCGAACGCGTCCTGCTCGACCAGGTGTGGCTCGACGACCCCGGGCAACGCGACCGCGCCCTCCACTCCCTGCTGATCGACGGCCTCGTCGAGCAGACCGACGACGGGCTCTTCGCCCTCGCGGGCGAGGGCAGCCAGCTCACACCGGAACCGCTTCGATGACGGATGACCGGGGACCTTGCGTGATCGAATCCAGCGTGAATCCGTGGTCGGTCAACAGTCGGCGCCATTCGGTGATCGTGCGCTCGCGACCTCCCAGGAGAACCAGCATGTGGAGATCCAGCAGAGCCATGGGGTGGGTTGTCGCCGATTCCGGCAGGACTTGCTCGACAATCATCAATCGTCCGCCTGGCGGGATCGCTTGCCGGCAACTGCTGAGGATCTTGCCTGCGGACGCGTCATCCCAGTCGTGGAGAATCTGAGACAGTACGTACACGTCACCATTGCCTGGGACGTCGTCGAAGAAACTTCCGCCCACGACTGTCGTTCGTTCACCGATGCCGGCCGAACCGAACGTCGACGGCGCTTCCGCGACCACATGAGGCAGATCGAACAGAATTCCGCGTAGATGCGCGTGCCGATCGAGCAACCGGTTGATCAGCGCGCCGGTCCCGCCACCGACGTCGACGACCGTTCCCACATCAGACCAGTCGTGGTCGAGCAAGGGCAGCAAACGCAGCTCGACCAGCCCTGCTTGGCCCCGTGCGAACTCATCGGCTGCCGACGGATTCTCGGACAACCACTCGAAGTACGGCTTGCCGAACGCCGCTGAAAACGATTCCTTCCCCGTCCGGATCGAATGCGCTGCGTTCCCCCACACGAGGTAGGCCTCGTTCGACATCAAGCCGACCAAGTGACGAAGCGAGCCCGGAGTGTCTGCCCGCAGAAGCTCACCGGCCTCCGTCAGCGCAAATCGCCCTCCACCGTCTTCCGCAAACAAGCCTTCCGCGACGAGGACCCGCAGGAATCGACCGAGTGCGTCGGCGTCGGCGCCCACGCTCGCCGCGAGATCGCCGAGCAAGCACGCATCGTCCGCCAATCGGTCGGGCACACCCAGCTCGCAGACGGCTGAAATAGATTGGGAAACAATGTATCCCATGATTTGTTTTCTCACTCGGTGGTTGATATCGCTCATGTTCACGCGACCTCGGACAGCCGCGGGAAGAGTGACGTCATCGCAGCATGTTTTAAATACGACGCGCCTGCCGTCCCGCCGGTGCCAGGCACCGTTCCGATGACTTTCAGGGTGATGCCCCAGTGGCCGCGCTTCATCGCAACCCACGCACGGTCCAGGCGCCGCATCGCCTCCTCGAGAACGTGTGCATCCGGATGCGTCTTGCGCATCGCGAGATAGACGTCCTGCAATGTATCCTCCCCGACATCGATTTTCCCAACGTGCTCGAAGTCACGGGACTCAGGTGGAGCGCAAGCGAACTCGACCTCACGAAACGCGCGCGACTGCACCGCACTCCGCCCATGCGTGAAGCCGCGAATAATCGAGAAGGCGTCAACCGGCATCGTCGTGAGAACCCGGAAGAGCGCAGGCACCGCTTCGAGGCGGATCGACGCCCGGTCGAGGCGATCCTTCGCCGCTGCAGCAAGACCGTCGCGCAGGTCACGGATCGACCTCGAAATCGCCGTCGCGACTTGCCGATACAGACCTTCGAAGATCTGGATGCAGCGGATGAACATCTGCTCGTCGTGCAGGCGCGTCGTCGGCAGCAACGTCAGCCGAACTGCACTTCCGATCTCTTCGGGGACACCGTTCAGCGCCGGCGCGGCGACTGAAGCAAACGAACCGTAGTCGGCGCCCGGCTGAGCCAGCGCCGCGAGACCGGCCGCAGCGACGGAAGGATCGAGCGAGAAATCGGGTGCGAGCCTGTCGAGTTGGGTCACGACCCGTGTCACTGCGCGCGTCCGGACCACCTGGGGTGCGTGTGCCGACCTCCCGAGTGCTCGCGCCTCCAGCAACGCGAGGTCCATGGCCGCGGCAGCAACGAATGCGTCCACGCGCTGCGCGTCATCGGACCGGACGACCTGGTCGAAATAGTCGAGCCCGACATATGACAGATAGTCGCCATTTTGCGCATCGAACGTCATCGGTAGCCAGGCACCGAGAACATGATGCGCACGGTTGTTGTCATGGAAGTTTTGCAGCATGGCGACCAGGTGGGGCCGGACCCCGTTACGCCCGACCGTCTGATAATGGGCCGCGACGGCCGCATGGGGAAACTCCGCGTCCCCCGCCTCCCAATGTCGGAGCGCATTCTCGATATTACGTCCAGACAATTCATCGGTCGTCGCTTCAGCAGCCTGAACGCACGTGCCCCCGACGCCGACCACGCCGGAACGAACAAACTTCTGCTCGGCTTCGAGCAGCGTTTCGGAAATCAATGCGAAACCCGCCTCTCATCCTTACTGCGGTGTTCAGCAATCTTCGACGACGCGCGGCGAATGCGGATAGACACCCTAGGGAGACTTCTCGGCACCCTTTCCGCTGGGGGGGTGGCGGTTTCAACCCTGGGGTGCCTGTTCCGCCCGCAGGCACGTGCCCAGGATTGGGAGCGATACAGAACTCGAGGCAGGTCGATCCCACAGAAGGAAGAAATCTATGCACATAATCGCCAGAAGCGCACTCGAGACGATCAACGAAGCCGTTGTCGGCGGGAGCGTCCACAACCTGGGTGTCGTCAAGATATTCAGCCAGCACCCTCAGTTGGCGCAATTCATTCCTGCTTCCAGCAATTTGGCGATCAGCTGGGTCAGGTTGGAGTGCGGTGAGGTGCTGGCGGTGCACAAGCACCCGGAGCCCAGCCTGATCCTGATCTGCGAGGGCTCCGGACGAACGATGGGCAGTGCAGAGCAGGAGGTCGATGCGGGAGACATGATCCTCGTACCCGGCGACACCTGGCACGGCTTCGAAGGAACCCAGGACGGTTTCTGGGCGCTCTCGATCCAGTTCGACGGCAAGGCACTCTACGAGGACGCCGAGCAGCCCAACGCGGTGTTTGCAGGCGAGGTACCGAATCGGGCGGCTGTGCTCCTGGCGGACAACGAGAAGTACCTGCAGCAATTCGGAACCAGCAGCCTGCTGCGGCTGATCGACGACCCCTCGTTCGACAACCCACACGTTCGGGAACGGCTGCTCGACTGCCAGCAGACCTGGTCGGACGTGTTTCAGGACCTGCTGCACCTGCGTGTCGCGATGACTACCGATACGGCGCACAAGCAGGTGGCGCTCGACCATCTGGTCGAGGAACTGGGCCATAACGACAACCTGCGCAACCAACGGGGATCAGCGCACGCGCCGGTCACCGATGAGACGTTCGTATCGACAATGGAGTGGTTCAGGCATCAAATGCTGTACCGGAGCGACATGGTGCGCACTCTGCTGATGCATGTGGTGCTGGAAGGTAGTGGCGAAATCTGGCACCGGGAAGCGGCGCGAGCATTTCCGGCAATTCCGCACTTCCAACAACACGGAGAAGACGACGGCGAGCACGTGAGTATGGGGATCGATCTGCTCGATCGAGCAACGCCGGCCGAGATTCGAGAACTCCGTGAATCACTTGCCGAGGGATGGAAGATGATCACGCAATTGTGCGACAGAATCGCGTCGATCGCCTTGGCCGACACGGCGGTCCCCACGTACTCCACATGCTGAGCGTCCTCAGGAAAATCGTCTGGTTCGAGGTTCCCACACCCCGAACTCGACTCGACCCTGTGCCCAACGCCTCACACCTTGCCAGATGGCAGCGGTGGTGTGACGCGGCGCAGCGGGACAGCGTGAACGCGCCCCGAGGCGAGCGACTGAGCAGATCCGTCTTCGGCGGACTTCGTCGTGACATCATGCTCGGGCTCGTTGCCATCGCGATCAATGCAGGATGCGCCTTCGGTGCTGCGATCACGCTGAAATCGCTGATCCAGCACCTCGTCACCGGCGATTCAGCACTCACGACGAACCTCACGCTCGGTATCACCTGCATCGTGCTGACCTACTTGGCGTGGCTTGCCTTGAATCACACCTTCATGCAAGCCGACGTGGTAGGCATCGGAGCCCGGACATACATAGAACAAAGGCTGCTGCGCAAGAAACGCAGCAATGCCCCTTCCGACCAACCGGCCGACCTGGTCACGCTGCTGGACCGGGAGGCAGCACGCGTCGAAAACGTGTGGTCCGGACTCATTTTCATCATTCTGGCACTCGCAACCATCACCTTCACCTCCGCGTACTTCTTCGTGGCGTTGGGACTGAGCGCTCTGGCGGCACTGTCGGTGATTCTCGTCAGTTCCGCGGTGATCTACTGGAACGCCAAACAATTGAATGCCGCGCACGCTGCACTGTCGGCGACGGCGGCAGATCGCATCGAAGTCGGCCTGTTCTCGCTGAACAATCGCCTGCTCGCGTGGCTCAAGAACTGGAACGACGAACTGTTTCGGCGCTATGCCGACAAGCGAGATGGCGAGGAGCGCGCGCTCCTGAAAGCGGCGCGTCTCATCGCGCGGATCAACCTCATATCGACACTCACTCCGATCGTTGCCATGCTGGCCGCGGTGTTCACCCAGCTGGCCCACCTTGGTTACGTCGATCCAGCAGGCCTGTTGTCCACAATGGCGCTGGTCGGAGGCTTGAAATCCGTCGCCAACAATATTCCCTTCATTGTTCAGAGTCTGTCCCAGGGCATTGTCGGGCACACCAACGTTGCGAAGTATCTATCCAGTCCGCACCCGCTGGACACCGATGCGACCGCAACGCGCCTACCGGCAACAACGGCGAAGCACATCGCCGTCGTCGGCGCCGCGGGCAGTGGCAAGACATCCGTTCTGAAAATCGGTGCACGTCACAGCAGCCAGGTGAACAGCAAAACGTTCTTCGTACCGGATGAACCGTGGATATTCCCTGGCGGGCTCTACGAGAATTTGTGTCTCTATCGAAGCGAATTCACCGACGACGAGGCCCGTCGAGCCTTGACACTGTCCCGACTTCCCGAAACCTTCTACGGCGACTACCTCTCGAGCAAGTCACGCGACCGGACCGAGGGCTGGAACGTGTCCCGCGGGCAGGGGAAGCGACTGGAACTGGCACGGGCACTATTGGCCGAACCGAAGTTCGTGTACCTGGATCAGCCCACAGCAGGGCTGGACGACGACCTGGCGAATGGGCTGCTGGCCGCCCTTCTACGCGGGCCGTGGCACGACACCACGGTCATTTATGCAACGGACAAGCCCGATGAAAAAGATGCCGCAGACGAGATATGGGTAGTGGCCGGAGGCGAGGTCGTGGAGGTGATGCGAAACCTCACACCACGTGCGGCGAATCCTGTTCGAGACCGTACAGGGGCGCTCGCTCACGAGGATCGGTCGGTCGCTCGCCGTCCCCAGGGCGTGGACCGACCGGAATTCTCGACCTCGTCACGCCGCAGTCTGATGAGCCTGGGCGTCGCGAAGGTCGCGGTTGTCGCATGCGTCCTGTTTGCGTGCCGCGACGTTCTGACAATTGTCGGTGACTACACAGCTGCCAGCGGAATTTCGACCACGAATGCGCGGACAGCAGCGACAATCCTCATCGCCGCACTGTCCGCCGGGGCACTCCTGTCGATTTTCACCTCCCTGTTCATCGTCAAACGCAGCATCATGGCGGCATCCCGAAAGTGTCGGAATTACTTCTCGACCGTCATGAGTCCAAAGCCCTCCAGGTCGGCCTTCGACGAGGTCGATCAGGACTATCAGAGCAAACTGACATGGGATCAACGACGTATCGACGAACTTCTGCCAGAAGTACTTCTGAATACGCTGGGTGCGGTTACATTGCTGCTCACGACCGCCGCGTTCGTATTGAGCAAGAACATCTTCGTCCTGCTGCCCCTTGTCGGGATGTGCTTCGCCTACTGGCACAGTTCGAAGCGATCGGGAAGGCGACTGCAGGACTTCAACGATAGAGAGATCGGTACGACGTCGACCGTGTTGGAGCGGGTCGAGGCCATTACCTGGAGCTCAGCGAGATTCGATTTGGCACGCGACAACTCGGCCCTCGTCAATTGGCTGAACAAGAGTTTGATGAATCGCGCCTTCGCTTCGATGGACAATGCGGGCGCGCGCCGCTGGTTCAATTACAAGCTCGACTTGATGGGTGTGCTCTTCCTGTCGGTCGTCGTCGGCTCCACCGTATTTGTCCAGGTCGGCGGCGGATCCGGCCTCAGCGGTGTTCTCGCGCTCAGTCTCTCGTACAGCCTCATCGCCGTTTTCGCCCGAGTGGGCCGTTGCCTGGTGGACCTCAGACAGGTTCTCGACAGCGCGGATCGCCTCCTCACGCCTCCGACCGGCCCGGCGCCGTGCTGGACCGGCTCAGCAGTTGACGACGCAGCGCTCGTGTCGTTTTCGGAGGTAGCGTACGTCGCGCCGCACACCGGGGCGGTGCTGCTGGAAGAGCTTTCCGAGTCCTTTGCCAGCCGAGACGTCGTGGTCATCATGGGGCCGAGCGGGGTCGGCAAGTCGACATTTGCGAAGCTGGTTGTGGGCAGTCTGCAGCCGACAACAGGCGTCCTCTCGACATTGGGCCGGACGACGGGATACGTCTCGAATTCCCACGCCGAAGACATCCTCCTCCTGACGTCGAGTCCGATCTTCAAGCCAGGCAAATTGATCGAACACTTCAACAGCCCGTTACCGCTCGAATTGGCTCGCGTCGTCGACTATCTCGACGTGGCAGACGTCGTCGGGCGACTACCGTCCGGATTCGACGAGCACGTCCCCGCCACCGGTCAGTTGAATCTGAGCAAGACGGAACTGCAGCGGCTGGCGCTCCTCGACCTGTTGATCAATCGCCCGGCGATCGCAATTCTCGACGAAGCAACATCCGAGTTGAGTACAGCAGCAGAGCTCTCGATATTGCAGGCCGTGATTTCTGCCTTGCCGGACACGCTCTTCTTCATCATCACGCACAATCCCGGGCTGACCGAACTTGCCAGCCGAGTCTTCCACTTCAACGGCGAGCGACGCCTCCTCGAGAATTCCGGCCAGTCGCACACGAGAGCCGATCGGAACTGGAATGGAAAGGAGGAAGACCATGGAATGGCTGCCCCAACGCGATGCGTTCTGTAACAGTCACAACGTTCCACGGCCACAACTTCCGCTGAGGAACATCGCGCACTGGAACGCGGTACTCCAGGGCAGCGTGAGCAGCGATGACGCCCTGCACCACGAGCGAGCGTACGTCGCACCCGGATACTTCTACATGCCCGTGTGCGACGAGCCCGACGATCGGGCACTGGCGGAGTTGTCGAGCCTGGCGTCAACCGCCGACTGGTTGCTGGTCCCTTCCCTTCGCAGATCCGATCGCCGCCGGCGCGCCGACGTCATTGCAGTTCCATTCATGAAGGCGGCATTCTTCCGGTCTTCGCGAAGTGTGGACCTCGCCCTGCGAACCGCGGTAGGAGCCAGCCAATACAAATCGATCGTCAGGCTCACGAGGAAGGCCGAGGCGGCGTGCACAACCGAGATACACCGTCTCTCGGACGTGGCAGAAGACAATCGGGTCCTGCGCGATTTCGCCTGCCTTCAGGCCTTGAATGTGGCCAAATACGGACACGCCAAGAACCTCTATACGAACGATGTGCTGCGTATGCTGGCAGGCTCGTCCGAAGGTGAGAAATACTTCGTGAAGCTGGACTACGACAAGTATTCGAATACTCCGTTGGCCGGATCACTGAGCTACGCCGACGACCACCGTGGCGTGTTTACGAAACTCGTTCGGGGACTGGACCATGACCGAATTCCGCGCGGATTGAATCTGTACATCGCCGACTACTACCAAATGTATCATTTCGCGGATCGGCTGGGTTTCGCGGACGTCTGCCTCGGCCGAGGCGCCATCGACGCGAAGGTCCGGGTAGGCGCAATTCACATTGTCGACCTGGACAACTGGCTGATTCCGGTCAACACGCGGCGTACGCAGGCGATGCGGGACTACGCGAGATCGCGACTTGGAGACTAGATGATCAGCGAAATAGCCTGGGCAGATGGACGATGCGTGCGATTCGACGAGGTGAGCCTGTCACCTGCCACCCATGGGTTGTCGTATGCCACATCGGTGTTCGACGGTATCCGCACATACGGCGGCAGCATCTTCAAATGTGACGACCACATAGCGAGGTTGCGGCGGTCCGCCGAGTTGTTCGGGCACACCGTGCACTATTCGGATGCGGACTTGGCCGATGCTTGCCGCGAATTGGTGAGGGCCAACGACCTTACCGATGCGTACATCAAGTGCTTGGTCTTCTATGACGACACCGATGTGAGTTTCAAGGCGCAGGGCTCGTCCAGCAAGGTGGTCCTGTTTGCGCTGCCCTTTCCTTCGTATTCGGCCGCGGAGCACTATCGGCTCTCGACGGCAACGTGGCGGCGTGCACCCGCCTCGTGCCACCCGTATCAGGCGAAAACGTCGTCTACCTACGCGTTGAGCTACTTGAGCCACCGCGGGCGGGCCGACGGTTACGATGATGTGCTCTTCCTCTCGACAGCCGACGCTGTGTGCGAGTCGAGCGGCTCGAATGTGTTCTTCGTCAAGGGAGACGCATTGTTCACGCCCACTGCCGAATTGGCCCTCGACGGGATTACCCGAAGGGTGGTCATCGATGAGTTGTGTCCGCGACTGAAGCTCTCGGTAACGGAACGCGACATCGCCTACGACGAGATCGGATCGTTCGACGCCGCATTTCTGTGTGGCACTGCGATCGAAATCATGGGGGTTTCCGGCATCGACGAGATCCGGTATGCGAAGTCCGCAGTGGTCGATGCGATTGCAACCGAGTATCGGCGCTTGACCAACGGCCGGTCCGCGATCCGATGACGACCACACAAGGTGGGCGATCTTTCCCCCCAGGGTTCCTAGCTTCACGGCCGTCGGCTCGGGATAGTACTGGAAGGTGAAAGTCCTATTCGCCGAACGGTATTCCATCCAGCGGGGTCTTCCGAATGAAACTGCTCATCCTCCATCGCGTTCCGTATTCCTTCATCGAATACCATCGTGTCATCGATCATGGAATTCACGATGTCGTCTACGTGGGCTCGAGCGCGCAACTTGCGACCCTGCCGCCCGACCTTCCCTGCACGAGGGTTGAACGCCCGGGTCGAGCAGGTCTGGCCGAGGAAGTTCGCACCCTGTTCTCCACCGACGATGCCTTCGACCGGGTCATCAGCGTCTCCCAATACGAGATGATGGAGGCGGCGCAGATAAGACGGAGCCTCGGAGTAGAAGGGACATCACCGGAGCAGGTCCACATCGTGAACGACAAGGTAGCGATGAAAGCCGCGGTCGCAGGATGCGGACTTCGCGTGCCCAGATTTGTTCGCTGCGACGAGGCGCTCACCGCTGCGTCCGCCGATGTCGCTCCTTGGGCTGGGAAGACGGTGCTCAAACCACTCGATGGAACCGCCAGCAAGGATGTTTTCGTTTTCGCCACCTACGCTGACGCCGGCGCTGCGATTCTCAATCACCCTACAGGTCTGGAGGACTGGGATCCGGAACGCTTCCAGCTCGAAGAATATGTGGAGGGGCCGATCTTCCACTTCGATGGCGTGATGCTTGCCGGTGCGCCGGTGGCGATCGTCGCCAGCAGATATCTGGGCACTTGCCTCGAGTTCGCCCAGGGAGTTCCGCAGGGATCGATTCAAGTCGACGACGACGGTGGGCGTTGCAAGGTAGCGGTCGAGTACCTTCGGGCCGTGGGTATCGACAATGGCCCATTTCATCTCGAAATGATCGAGGCCGCAGATGGAATGGTTTTTCTGGAGGTCGGCGCCCGCCCCGGCGGCGGACATATCAAGGAGACGTTCCGGCTTGCCACAGGCATCGACTTGGTCGCGGCCGGTTTGGCCTGCAACCTCGATTGGTCACCTCTCGACATCAATCCACTGAAACGATGGTTCGAAAGTACGGCGAGCAGCACGGTCTACGGGGATTTCATGTTCCCGGGTCACCTGCTTCCGTCGCGGTACTGCGCGATATCGGGTGGAGAACGGTTTCAAGCCCACCCAGACGTTGTTCGATGGAAGGAGCTGGACGCGGGCGCTTCTCTTCCGGAGACGGTGAGCTATTTCGATTTCGAATTACCCGTCAGCGGCATCGTCGCCGGCCGGTCGAGCTCGGAAGTGACCTCACTCATTCGCGAAATCCTGACGACCGTGCAAGTCGTACCGATCGAGCAGCCCACGCAATGCCCCACACCTGGCTGACCGGGCAGAACATGAATCTGCCCGGTCAGTGCGGGAGCGGACTCGTCTCCACCCGAATCCGAGCCTGCGCGTCAGCCAACCGGCGCTCGGCGTCCACGAGATCGGTGCCGACCGCGACTATGACACCTTGACGATCCGCAGAGGACCGGAGCGGACCGAGGTGTTGCCCTGGTTCGAGAGAACACTGCAACCGGATTATCCCCTCGGCCTGACGCGCGGCCTCGATGCCCTGCACGCGTTCGATCACCACATTCTCGTAACCAAAGAATGCGACGCAGCCGGCTCCAAGCCCGGGTGTTCGCGATTGCGGCGGCAGCCCGGCAAGGTGACAGATCGACTCCCGGACCAGATCGCGACCCATCGCACGGTGCACCAGCTCCCAAATGAAATCGCCTCCAGGACGGGTATTGCCCTCGATGATCCGGGGCCCGGCCGAACCGATACGCACTTCGGTATGGGCCGGCCCAAAGGAATGACCGATCGAACTGAGGAAATCGGTGACGAGACCGCGGAGCTCGGCAAGGGCCGATACCGCGAGCACGGCCGGCATCAGATGACCGGTTTCGATATACCGTGGCGGGCCGGTGGTGGTTTTTGCGGTCACTGCGATGATGTCGTGCCGGCCATCCATGGTGAAGGATTCAACGCTGTATTCGGGGCCGTCGATGAACTCTTCGACGAGGGTCGGCCCGGGGTACTCGCCTCGAGAGCAGGCGAATGCGGATTCGACCTGGTCAAGGCTGGAGACGCGAAGAACACCGGAGCTGCCGGCGCCTTCAGCCGGCTTGACGATGATCGGGCCGCCCACTGACTGAAGAAAGCTCCGTACCTCGGAGGCCGAATGGCAGCTTCGAGTCCGCACAGCTCCGAGATCACGGCCGGCCAGGTGCTCGCGCATGGCGATCTTGTCGCGGGTCAACCGGACGGCTTCCCGCGCATTGCCCTTGATGCCCAATGCCTCTTTGATCACGGCGGCCGGCATGAGGCCGTGCTCGGTGAAGGACACGACCGCATCGACGGGTTCGACCTCGTGCAGCTCCCGCGCCATGCCGAGCGCCTCTGCCTGGTTGCGGTAGTCGAATACGCACAGCCGGTGGGCGCGCCTGGCCTGCTGCGCGGTGACCGATTCGGAATTCTGAAACACAGACAGCTCGACCGGTAGATCTTCGATCATTCGGAAAGTCTCGTCATGTCCGCCGACGATCAAGATGTGAGCCATGCCGACCCAGCTCCCCGAGGTCCGCTGATTCCCGGAGGTCGCGCTCGTCCGGCCGGTCTCACTTCCGGCCCTCGATTACGCTGAAGCCGCAGGGCAGGAGCGTACTGCCGGTGAGTCCGAGGCCTGCGCGCTCGTAGAGGCGCGCGTAGTCCTGAATCGTTCGCTCCCGGCCGCCCGTCATGACCAGCATGGCGACGTCCACCACATTTCCCCAGACGTATCCGCCGTCCTCGCTGATCACCCGCTCCAGGACCAGGATCCTGCCGCCGGGCTCGAGTGCGTTCGCGCAATTGGTGAGGACACGTACCGAGTCGTCGTCGTTCATCGTGTGAAGAACGCTCTTGAGCAGATGGACGTCGCCCCCGCCAGGCACCTCTGTGAAACCGTCGCCGGGCACAATGCCGCACCGCTCATCGACGCCATATTCCCGCAAGGTGTGACCGGCCCTGGCCAGCGAGAACTCCAGGTCGTAAATCGTGCCCCGCAGATGATCGTATTTGCGCAACAGCTGGGCGGTCACGATGCCGTAGCCACCGCCGACATCGACGACATGCCGATTGTCCGCGAAATCGATCGCTTCCGCGGTCTCGAGACCGGCGCGGATCGAGATCTCGTGCCAGCCCAGATGGAAGCGCTGGGCGGAGTCGGGGTGCTCGGCCAGGTACTCGAAGAGGGATTTGCCGAAGAACTGGCCGAATCCTGTCTGCCCCGTACGAGCGCATTGGAGCAGCTCGCTCCAGGCCAGGTACGTTTCTGCGCCGGCAAAGAGCTCCACCTCGCTTGCGATCGATTCCGGATTGTCCCTGCGCAAGAATTCGGCTCGCGGCGTGAGTGCGCATCTGTCCTGCTCGTCCACGGAGAAGATCCCCGCGCTCATGAGTAGGCGCAGGATCCGCTTCAGCGCATCGGGATCAGTGCCGCTTCGTTGGGCGAGGTCGGCAAGCGCCAGTGGGCCCGCCGCCAGCAGATCGGCGAGCTCCAACTCGACGGCTACGAACAAGCAGCTGGATATGTTGTAGCCGTGAACCATTTCTTTGACACAGAGACGGTCGGGCTTGTCACGAAAGTCGAAGTACATTGTGCGCCTTTGAATAGGTCGTGGAGTACAGCAATACGTGGAACTCCCGGACTCCCGGGCGTTCCACCAGCGTGAGGTTTCACCGCGTCGCGCGATAGATACCCAGGGGCTGGCAACCATTCACCCCCGCCCGGACCGACGTAGGCTCAGGTGGTAGTCGCAGGGTCCGACTCCGACCCCAGATTTCGCACCAGCCAACGCCCGTCGACGAGATGCATGAGGACCGGGCACACGTACCGGGGATCGTTCGGCTGCCACAGGCCGCCCTCCAGCGCCGAGGCGTCGAGTACGTAGAGCGCCTCGACCCCCGGGGCGACCATCCTGGTGGCTGAACCGATTCCCCACGTCGCCGGATCCGGCAGCATCGCCCGGAACGACCGCAGATGCACGCGTTCGAAATGCACCCACAGCGGATGATCCGGCACAGGCCCGGCAAGGGCCGCCTCAACCGCCTCACTGTCCCAACCGTCAACAGTCATCTGGTAGTGGTTGTCACGCACCCACTTCTGCGCGAGTACCGCCCGGAAGTCGGGGTCCACGTTCGGCCATACCGACAGCAGATCCCCGTCCACACACACCGGCATCAGGAATGCCCACGCCGCATTCACCAGATCTGTGTGCCCGAGAAACCGCACCAGTTCGGCCGGATCCACCGCACGAATCTGCCGGTACGTCTGCCGCACCTCGGGCGGCAACGAGTCGATCTGCTCGTCGGTCAGCTCCGGAAGGGCGGACACCGCCGGCACCGCACCGCGGTCCGAGGCGTCGTCCCGGTCGACCAGCAATGCCCGGACCGCGTCGACGAACCGTGGGGTCAGCCGGTCGAGTAACTCGAGCAGCTCCCCCACCGTGCGCGGCGGGAGCGTATTCCGGGCGACCAGCACGTGGATCCGCTCGAACACCGCTTCGGAGTCCAGATCGAGCTGATCGCAGAGGAATTCGTCGGGGTGGATCGCCTCGACGTCGAACGGGTCGAGGGCCGCAGGTGGGAAGTCCTTCGGATTCGCGGTCACGATCAATGCCGCACCGGACCGTACCGCCGCGGCCAGGACGTGCCGGTCCTTCGGATCGTTGGTCATCGCGGGAATCAACTCGCGGTACCCGCGTGACTCCTCCTCCGCGAACGGGAACGTTCTGCGCATCTGCTGAATCCGCCGCGCCGCCTGCTCCGGCGACTTACCGAACCTCTCCCCGGCCAGGTTGTGCTCCACCTCGTCGAGCAGATCCGGCGTCCACACCGGCCGGAACAACTCGGCATCGGCCAGGGTGAGCAGCAGGTTGTTCAGAGCCTGCGGAAGCAGGACGCACGCGTCGAGAACCACCCGAAAGGCAGCCACCGGTTGCCCTGCCCCTCGATCAGCGGGTCGAGACGAAGCCGTCAGCGGCGTCGCCGGGGTCCGGGGTTTCCTCGTGCGCCATCTCCTCGAACACCTGACCGCGTCGCGCACGCTCGTGTTGTCGGAAGGCCAGCACATCCGCCAACTCCACCCGCCGATGCCGGCCCGGCGACGAGTACGGAATCTTCCCGGCCTCCAGCAACCGCACCAACGTCGGCCGGGTAATGCCCAGCAGTTCGGCGGCCTCCTGCGTCGTCAGCACCGTCCGGTGCGGCTCCACCGTCACCGCCTGCCCCCGATCCAGAGCCGTGACCGCGTCGACGAGCAACCCGCGGACACTGTCCGGCAACCGCGCCGAACCCTCCGGGGTCGAGATCGTCACATCGCCCTGACCAGCGAGAACAAACTTCAACGCGGTGAGAAGGTCCCGATCGTCGGCGCCCGGCGGCAACACCGTGTGGTTCATCAGAGCGGCCATACCTCAACCATAAAACGAAAAAAACGAACACACAATGTCCTGAGCAGCGGACGAGGTGGCTCTCAGCCGAGTTCGTCGAGGAATTCCTCGACCACTTTCCGGTACTGCTCCGGCTGGTCGTCGTGGACGAGGTGCCCGGCCTGCGCGATGCGGACGTACTCGGCGCCGGGATGCCGCTCCGCCATGGTCCGCATCTGACCGTCCGGGGTGATGGTGAACTCCCCCTCGATCAGCAGGGCCGGAACGGTGATCGACGCCCACTGGTCCCAGAAGTGCCGGTCGCCCCACTCCGCCGAGATGTCGCGGAACGTGTCGACGTCGCCGTGCAGGTACCAGCCGTCGGCGCGCTTCTCGAACGACTCCAGGAAGTACTGTCCGGCAACCGGACCGAAGAACTCGAACAGATCCTCCCGGGTCGCGAACGGCTGCGGCCAGTTCGAGATCATCGCCGCCCAGTCGTCGGCGGTGCGGCCACGGAAGTCGGGGGCCATGTCTTCGAGGACGAGCGCCGACACCTTGTCCGGGTGCTCGGCCGCCAGGCACCAGGCGTGCAGGGCGCCCATCGAATGGCCGATCACCACCCACGGCTCGGTGAAGGCCGCGAGAGCCGCGGACAGATCTGCTACGAATGCTTCCGTCGTCAACCGCGACGGCGCGGGCCTGCCGTGGCCTGCGGCGTCAAACGTGAAGACGTGGCCGTGCTCGCGCAGCCACGGCACGTGCCGTCCCCACGTCCGGGCACTGCCCATCAGTCCGTGCAGCAGCAGAATCGGCTGTCCCGTCCCACCCTCGTCGTGCAACGCACTCTCACCCGCCACCACTCCGACGCTAGCGGAGTAATCTCGCCCGCATGGCAGTGGTGAAGATCAACGCAATCGAAATCCCCGAGGGTGCGGGGCCCGAACTCGAGAAGCGCTTCGCGGCGCGCGCGCACGCCGTGGAGAACTCTCCCGGCTTCCTCGGCTTCCAGCTCCTGCGTCCGGTGCAGGGCGAGAACCGCTACTTCGTCGTCACGCAGTGGGAGAGCGAAGAGGCATTCGCGGCGTGGCGCGACGGTCCGGCCCGGGAAGCACATGCGGGTGAGCGGAAGAAGCCGGTGGCGTCCGGGGCGTCGCTGCTGGAGTTCGAGGTCGTACTCGACGTCGCGGCGGCGAACAAGAGCTGAGCGGCGGGGGCGGGCCGAGGATTGACACGACGGCCCGCCGGGTGCAAAAGTTCGCAGGACAATGCGATGGTTCGGCAGGAATCCGGTGCAATCCCGGAGCGGTCGCGCCACTGTAAATCGGAGTAGTCCTTCACGGGAACCACCTCGACAGCCAGATACTGCGGCCATCGCCTGGACCTAGGGGACGCGAAATCCCAGGAGGAACTATGGCACTCGCCTACGCACCCGGCTCGTCGGTCGACACGACCCGTCTCGCCGTCATCTCTTTCGCGATCGTTCTGTTCGCGATGCTCGCTCTCTACCTCGTGGGATTCGACCAGGGCGCGATCTCGCGCAGTGGCATGTACATGCATGAATTGATGCACGACGGCCGCCACCTCCTGGGTCTGCCATGCCACTGACCGATTCCTTCACGAAACTCCTCATCCGCGGTCTGCTGGCCGGCCTGATCGCAGGCATCCTGGCCGGTGGCGTCGCGTTCGTTCTCGGTGAGTCGCACATCGACGCGGCCATCGCGATCGAGGAATCGCACAGCGCCGCCGAACCCGAAGGCCACTCACACGACGCCACCCAGGCGGACGAGCCTGCCGGGCACTCGCACGACGAGGAGGAAGCCCTCGTCAGCCGCGACGGGCAGCGCTTCGGACTGTTCCTCGCCACGTCCCTCGCCGGACTGGCTCTCGGAGCGATCTTCGCCGTCGTCCTCCACTACGCGCGACGGCTGACCACGCTGTCGGGTCCGGTCTTCGGCATGTCGCTGGCCGCGCTCGGCTGGCTGGCGATCGAGGCCGTGCCGTTCTTCAAGTACCCCGCCAACCCGCCGGCCGTCGGCGATCCCGACACGATCAACCAGCGCACGTGGTTGTGGCTTGCCGCAGTCGCGCTGGGCCTGCTCGCCGTGGTGGCGTCCGTCTTCGCGGCGAAGGCCGTCGCCGCACAGGAGTTCCTGTCGGTGCGGATCGCGGCGCCGGTTGTCGCGTTCCTCGTGGTGGCGACCATCGGATACCTCGTGCTGCCCACGATCAACGAAGTGGGTGACGACTTCCCCGCGGTGCTGCTGTGGCAGTTCCGGCTGTCGTCCCTCGCGACGCAGGCCACGCTGTGGCTGGTTCTCGGACTCGTGTTCGCGTTCCTCACGGAGCGTGCCACCCGGGCCACGGCGCCCGCGTCGGCGAACGCCTCTGCCTGACCATGTGAGTGGCACGGTGTGCTGGAGCACACCGTGCCACTCACATGGGATGGGTGTCCCAACGGGCCGGGTCCGTCTCCAGGGCGGCCCGGTCCCAGCCACCCCGATCGGCGGCCGCATCGTACGTGCTGTGCAGGAACTTCAGCAGAGCCGCATCGGGGTCGTCCGCGGTGCGGACGGTCTCGTACGGCAGCAGGAACTGCCGGAACTCCGCGCTGTAGAACGCGCCGTCCGGCCCGACCGGGTAGTCGGCGAAGCCGTCCGGTTCCGGATAGGCGTACGCGTAGAACGCGCCCTCGACGCCACCGCCGGGCCAGAATCCACAGCTGCTCAGCTCGTGTGAGTAGCCCTCGACCATCACCCAGTCGCCGCAGTTCGGCGCTCCCCCAGGATGAGTGGGCGCGCTTCGACCGGAGAACCGGGTACAGGCCAGGTCGAGCGCACCCCAGAAGAAGTGCACGGGACTGACCTTCCCGATGAAGTGGGCACGGAACTCGTGCAGCACACGATCCGCCTGCACGAGCTGCCGCCAGAACCGGTGCACCGACTCACCGTCGTACGAGCAGTGCTGCGTGTCCTCTGCGAACGGAACAGCCGTCTCCACCTCGTTGGGCCTGGCCAGGATGGTCGTCGTCACGCCCAGTTCGGCCAGCGTGTCCATCGTCTCCGCATAGAAATCGGCCACCGACTTCGGTTCGAGCGCAACCGTTCCGGTTCCGCCCGCGCTCGTGCGGATCACCAGCCGATGGTCGACGAAGTCGAATTCGATGTCGAAACACTCGGTGCCGTACGGGACGGTCGACGTGGTGAGACCGCGGGGGCTCACGTACAGCGGCACCTGCCACCAGTGGTTGATCAGCGGTGCGTGGGCCAGGCGGATCTTCCCGACGATCTGCGTCCACATGTGCAGGGTGTCCCTCGTCGGCGTCCACTCGTCCACCTTCAACGCCGGCCATGCATCTCCGGATCGTGTCTGCTCGCGCACAGTGCCTCCCTGCCGACGACGTGCTTTTCAATGTGCTCCCCGTCCGGAGTGATGGCAAGGTGCCGCACCGATACCCGAGTAGGGGTGGCCGCCACTCCCCGGGGTGATGTGCCCGCGATGTCACCGATACCAGCATTGGGGACATGACCACTCGCACCGCACCACCGGCCCCGCAGACGGTCGAACACGCGTTCTGGCTGCTCGGGCTCGCCCTGTTCGCCGGCGTGGTGGAGGCGATTGCACACGCGTCCACCGCACTGGAGAATCCGGACGCCGACGTCGCCGGGCTCGCCGGACAACTCGCGGTCCGTGTTCTCGTCTACGCCGCGGTGCTGTTCGTCATGACCCGGTTCCGCAGCGGCAGGGCGTGGGCGCGGGGTGTCCTCGCGATCAGCCTCGGCGCCTTCGGCGTCACGTCGCTCGTGGCGGAGCCGATCGCCTGGATGACGGCGTGCGATGACCCGATGTCCGCCGTCTCCGGTCTGACGCTCGACGTCGCGGTGATCGCGCTCGCCCGGCTCACGCACCTCGCGGCGGTGATCGCCGCACTGGCACTCATGTTCCGGGCTGACGCCAACCGGTACTTCGCCCGCTGCTAGGTGACCGGCGCCGCGCTCGCCTGCGTCAGGAGCTGCAGGAACACGTCCTTCGGCTGCGCACCGGATACCGCGACCCGGCGGTTGGCGACGAAGAACGGCACCCCCGACACCTGCAACGCACGAGCGGTGTCGAGATCGGCCCGGACCGCGTCCGCACCGGCATCGGAATCGAGTTCGGCGCGCACCGTGTCGGCGTCGAGCCCGGCCCGCGCCGCGATGTCGACGAGCACCTCGCGGTCGTCGATCACGGCGCCCTCACCGAAGTGGGCGCGGAACAGTCCCTCCACCACGGCATCTCGCCTGTCGCCCGCGAGGTGGATCAGCCGGTGCGCGTCGAAGGTGTTGGCGGCGACGACCGTGTCGAAGTCCAGTCGCAGACCCTCGTCGGCCGCCGTCTGCGCGACGTGCCCGAACATCTGACGGACCTGCTCCGCCGACAGCCCCTTGCTCTCCACCAGGGCGTCGAGTTCGGTGCGCCGCTCCCCGACCGGGGTGTCCGGGGACAGCTGGTACGACCGCCACGTCACGTTGACCCGGTCGCGCCCCTCGAACTCGTCGAGGGCCGACAGGAAACGGCGCTTGCCGATGTAGCACCAGGGGCAGGCCACGTCGGACCAGATCTCGATCTCGATGTCGCCGTCGTGCTTCTGCTGTGTCGTCACAGTTCAGTGGAACAGATCGGTGCCGGATTCTGTTCCGGCTCGTTCCGCTCAGAGGATGTCTTGGCTCGCCGTGGTGTATTTACGCCCGCCGAATTCGACCGAACGGTACGGTGAGGGTGTCGACACGGCGAGAGTAACGTCGTATCGATCGTGCCGCTGAACGAGGGGCGCTCGTCGCGATGCCCGGACAATCGACGGCCGATGGTTGCGGAACCCGAACTCCTCCAGGAGTAGCCATGGTTTACGTCTCTTCACCGAGCAAGTCCGTCGAATCAGTCGGAATCGTGCTGATCGCCGTCGGAGTCGTCCTGCTCTCACTTCTCACCCTCTACCTGGTCGGCTTCGACCAGGGTGCGATCTCCCGAAGTGGCATGTACCTGCACGAATTGATGCACGACGGACGCCATCTCCTGGGAGTCCCCTGTCACTAGGTCCACCCCTACGGAGCGCGCGATGAACTCTCCAGCAGAATTCGAAGCACAGGCGAACAGAGTGGCGGGGTACGGCCCCCTCCATCACGAAGAGATGGATTCGCCGTACTACCTCCCCAATTCCGCGTTCGACGCGCTGCGGCACGTGCTGCACGACGTCGGCGGCCAGCCCGCCCTTCCCGTCGCGTACGAGGAGAAGGTCGAAGAGGACTGGGAGATGAGCACGTACGTCACGTGCGAATGCCTCGGCTGGCGGGGCGTGTGGAACTCGGAGGAACGCCGTCGCGCCGAGAACGACCTGGGTGCCACGCTCTACTTCGGATTGCCGTACTACGCGCGGTGGATCACGGTGGCTGCCAAGACACTCATCAACAAGGGCCTGATCACGCCGGACGAACTCTCCGCCAAGATCGACGAAGTGCGGGCCCGGACCGCCGGCGGACCTACGGCGGGAGGCCGGTCATGACGAAGTTCGAGATCGGCGACCGCGTCACCGTCAAGGATGCGACGTCGATGTTCCACACCCGCACGCAGGCATTCATCCGCGGGCACACCGGCGTCGTCGTCGAACACCGCCCGGCGTGGGTGATCCCCGAGGACGAGGCGTGGGGACGCGTCGACGACGGCCGGACCGAGCCGTTCTACGTCGTCCGCTTCCAGCAGACCGACCTCTGGCCCCGCTACACCGGATACGAGATCGACACCTTGGAAACCGAGTGCTCCGAGCGCTGGCTCGAGCCGGCAGGAGAGGCCGACACATGACGCATTCGCACGACGATCACGCCCCGATCCAGGCCTCGGAGGAGGTCAGCGAATTCGAGATCCTGGAAACCGCCATCCGGGAACTGTCCATCGAACACGGACTGTTCTCCCGCGAGGATCACCGGCGCTTCTCGGAATGGGCCGAATCGGTAGGGCCGTCGGGTGGTTCGAAGTTGGTCGCGAAGGCGTGGGTGGATCCGGAATTCAAGAAGCGCCTACTGGCCGACGGCACCGAGACCTGCAAGGAAGTGGGGATCGACTGGCGCGACCCCACCGGGTCGGGCACACCGAGCGACTACACGTACTTCTACGTACTGGAGAACACCCCGAAAGTGCACAACGTCATCGTCTGCACGTTGTGTTCGTGCTATCCGCGGCCCGTCCTCGGCATGTCCCCGGACTGGTACCGCACACCCAACTACCGCCGCCGGCTGGTGCGCTGGCCCCGCGAGGTGATCGCGGAGTTCGGCCTGCACTTCCCGTCGGACGTCGAAGTGCGCGTGCATGATTCGAATCAGAAATCGCGATTTATGGTGATGCCGATGCGCCCCGAAGGCACCGAGGGGTGGAGTGAGGAACAGCTGGCGTCGATCGTCACCCGCGACACCATGATCGGCGTCGCCGTCCCGCAGGTCGACTGGACGGCGACCACACCACCCTCGGACAACGGAGGAGCCGCGCGATGATGGCAGACAGGGGCTACGACGTCATCCTGAACACGTTGACACCGGCGACAACTCGCGACGACGTGACGCTCCCGGACCTCGACCGCAAGCCCGACCCGTGGGAATCGAGCATGCAGGCCACCGCGGAATGCCTGTCCTGGCGTGGCGCCTGGGACAATCTCGACAGGCGCCACACCGAGGACCAGCTGGGCGAAACCATCTACCGCGACTTCCCCGTCCGCTCCCGGTCCGTCGTCGCCACCGCGCACGCGCTGATGGACAAGGGCGTCATCAGCCCGGACGAACTCCAGGCGAAGATGGAGGAAGTGCGCGCACGGGTCAACCGTCGGTAGCCGGCACTCAGGATTCGAGTGCCGCGTCCAACGTGATCTCGACGCCGGTGAGTGCCTTGCTCACCGGGCACGACTCCTTCGCGGCCTGAGCGGCCTTGGCGAAGCCGTCTGCGTCGAGCCCGTCCACCTCACCGCGGACCGTCAACTTGATGCCGGTGAGCTTGAAACCCGGGTTGTCCGGCCCGAGTGAGACATCGGCCTTCACCTCGAGGCTCTGCGGGGTTCCGCCTGCCTCCGCGATGAGTGCGGACAGCTGCATCGCGTAGCAGGACGAATGCGCCGCCGCGATCAGCTCCTCCGGGCTGGTGGTTCCACCCGCCTCCTCCGCCGCGCGCTTCGGGAACGAGACGTCGAAGGTCGCGACACCGGAACTGGTGAGTTCCACCTGGCCGCTTCCCTGTTCGAGTGATCCGTTCCAAGCGGTCCGTGCGGTACGTGTCGGCATGCCACATCCTCTCGTGGTTCTTCGGTTTACGTGTCGAACCTACTCGTACCTGGCGCACATCCGCAGCGCCCGGGAACGCAGGGCGGCCCGCAGATCGTCCGGCGCCAGCACTTCTGCGTCCTCGCCGAGCGACCACAGCACGCCGCTCGCGTGGGAGTCGTCGCCGAACACCACTTCCAGGCGCACCCGGTCGCCGTCGGCGGGCTGCTCGGATCGGACGGCGTAGGCACGCTCCGCCAGAACGTCGCGGCACTCCCGGCGGACGAGAACGTCGACGACGATCGGTGTGCCGCGTGCCCGGAACGCCGAACGGCGATGCTCCCAGATCGCGGCGAGGTCGATGTCGGCCGGTCGCTGTGCCGGTTCGTCGAGTTCGCGGACGTCCGCGATCCGCTCGAGCCGGTACGTCCGGTCGCGGCCGGCGTCCGTCGCCACCAGGTACCACCGTCCCCCCGCGTGGATGAGACCCTGCGGGTCGATGACCCGCCACACCGGTTCGTTGCCCCGCGACGGGTAGAGGATGCTCAGGCGCCTGCCCACGAACACCGCTTGCTGGATCAGCCCGAGGTGGTCGTCGACCGGTTCCGGATCGGTCAGCCACGAACCCTGGGTGACGAACACCCGCTCCGCCACCTTCGTCGCCGCGGCCCGGTGCGCGTCCGGCATCGCCGCGACCACCTTGCGCATCGCCGACGCGAACGCCGGCGCCATGCCCAGCGACTCCGAGGTCACCGCGGAGCCCGCCGCCAGCAGGGCCTTGGCCTCGTCGACGGTCAGGCCCGTGAGGTCGGTGGTGAATCCCGGGAGCAACTCGAAACCGCCGTCCCGGCCGCGTTCGGCGTACACCGGGATCCCCGCCGTCGACAGCGCATCGATGTCTCGCAGCACGGTGCGCGGCGACACCTCGAGTTCGCGGGCCAGCGCCGCAGCCGACATTCGCCCACGGTTGCGGAGCAGGAGGACGAGCGAGAGCAGACGGTCGGCGCGCATGCGGAAAGTCTGTCAGAAATACACGACAGAGGATGTCATGTATTGCGGCGATAGTTGCCTCATGACAAACACGACAGATCCCCGGCCCCTGTACCGCGAAGCCCTCACCTGGACCACCGGTCTCATCGAGAACGTCCGCGAGGACCAGTTGACGGCATCCACCCCGTGCGCCGACTTCGACGTCCGCACCATGCTCGGCCACCTCGTCGCCACCGTGGAGCGTGCCCGCGTGATCGGTGAGGGCGGCGACCCGGCCACCGTTCCGCTCGTCGTCACCGACATCCCCGACGAGGGCTACGCGGACGCCTACCGGTCGGCCGCCGACCGCATGTGGCCCGTCTGGACCGACGACAGCCGCCTCGACGCAACGGTGACCGCCCCGTGGGGCACCGTCCCCGGCCGCGCCGCGATCTGGGGCTACATCAACGAGACGCTCGTGCACGGCTGGGATCTGGCGGTCGCCACCGGCCAGCCCTCCGAAACCCGCCCCGAACTCGCGGAGGCCATGCTCGCCGTCGCACAGCGCGCGATCCCGGCGGAACCACGCGGCGGGCACGTGCCGTTCGCGGACGTGGTCGAGCCGCACCCCACCGCCGGTCCCACCGAGCGCCTCGTCAACTGGTCGGGACGCAAGAGCATCTGAACCCCGCACACACGAACGGGCCGCCGGTGGAAACCACCGGCGGCCCGTCTCGTTCGACTACTGCCCGACTACTCCGAGTCGGCTGCGCCCGACTTGGCCAGGTCGACCGGAACCTCGTCGGGCACCGTGACCGGCTTCGTCTCGCCGCGGAACGTGAACTTCGCGTCCTCGCCCGCGCCTTCGCCGTCCCAGTTCTCGACGTCGACGTACACGATCTGACCGGGGCCGACCTCGCCGAAGAGGATCTTCTCCGACAGCTGGTCCTCGATCTCGCGCTGGATGGTGCGACGCAGCGGCCGCGCACCCAGGACCGGATCGAAGCCACGCTTGGCCAGCAGCGACTTCGCCTTGTCGGTGACCTCCATCGTCATGTCCTTGTTCTTCAAGGCCACCTCGACGCGCGCAACCATCAGGTCCACCATCTGAACGATCTGCTCGGTGGTGAGCTGGTGGAACACGACGATGTCGTCGATGCGGTTGAGGAACTCGGGCCGGAAGTGCTTCTTCAGCTCGTCGTGGACCTTGAGCTTCATCCGCTCGTAGTTCGACTCGTCGCCCTTACCGGACGTGAAGCCGAGACCCACTGCCTTGGAGATGTCCGACGTGCCGAGGTTCGAGGTGAAGATGAGCACCGTGTTCTTGAAGTCCACGGTCCGGCCCTGACCGTCGGTGAGACGGCCGTCTTCGAGCACCTGCAGGAGGGTGTTGTAGATCTCCTGGTGTGCCTTCTCGATCTCGTCGAACAGCACCACGCTGAACGGCTTGCGGCGCACCTTCTCGGTGAGCTGTCCGCCCTCTTCGTAGCCGACGTAGCCGGGAGGGGCACCGAACAGCCGCGACGCGGTGAAGCGGTCGTGGAACTCACCCATGTCGATCTGGATGAGAGCGTCGTCCTCACCGAACAGGAAGTTGGCGAGCGACTTGGCCAGCTCGGTCTTACCGACACCGGACGGGCCGGCGAAGATGAACGAACCGGACGGACGCTTCGGGTCCTTCAGGCCGGCACGGGTACGACGGATGGCCTTGGCGACGGCCTTGACCGCGTCTTCCTGACCGATGATCCGCTTGTGCAGCTCCTCCTCCATGCGGAGCAGACGGGTGGTCTCCTCCTCGGTGAGCTTGAACACGGGGATGCCGGTCCAGTTACCCAGGACCTCGGCGATCTGCTCGTCGTCGACCTCGGCGATGACGTCCAGGTCACCGGAACGCCACTGCTTCTCCCGCTCTGCACGCTGAGCGACGAGGGTCTTCTCCTTGTCGCGCAGGTTCGCGGCCTTCTCGAAGTCCTGCGCGTCGATCGCGGACTCCTTCTCGCGGCGGGCGTCGGCGATCTTGTCGTCGAACTCGCGGAGGTCCGGCGGTGCGGTCATCCGGCGGATGCGCATCCGTGCTCCGGCCTCGTCGATGAGGTCGATGGCCTTGTCCGGCAGGAAGCGGTCGTTGATGTAGCGATCGGCCAGGGTGGCCGCGGCGACGAGTGCACCGTCCGTGATGGACACGCGGTGATGCGCCTCGTAACGGTCGCGCAGACCCTTGAGGATCTCGATGGTGTGCTCCACCGTCGGCTCGCCGACCTGCACCGGCTGGAAGCGGCGCTCGAGTGCGGCGTCCTTCTCGATGTACTTGCGGTACTCGTCGAGGGTGGTCGCACCGATGGTCTGCAGCTCACCGCGGGCCAGCTTCGGCTTGAGGATCGAGGCCGCGTCGATGGCGCCCTCGGCCGCGCCGGCACCCACCAGGGTGTGCAGCTCGTCGATGAACAGAATGATGTCGCCGCGGGTGTTGATCTCCTTGAGGACCTTCTTCAGGCGCTCTTCGAAGTCACCGCGGTAGCGGCTGCCTGCCACGAGCGACCCGAGGTCGAGCGTGTACAGCTGCTTGTCCTTGAGCGTCTCGGGGACCTCGCCGTTGACGATGGCCTGAGCGAGACCTTCGACGACGGCGGTCTTACCGACACCGGGCTCACCGATCAGCACGGGGTTGTTCTTGGTACGGCGCGACAGCACCTGCATGACGCGCTCGATTTCCTTCGAGCGGCCGATGACGGGGTCGAGCTTGCCTTCGAGGGCCGCCTGGGTGAGGTTGCGACCGAACTGGTCGAGCACCAGCGACGTGGACGGGGTGCCCGCCTCGCCACGAGTGCCGCCGGATTCGGCCGGCTCCTTGCCCTGGTAACCGGAAAGCAGCTGGATGACCTGCTGACGGACCCGGTTGAGATCGGCGCCGAGCTTCACCAGAACCTGCGCTGCGACGCCTTCACCCTCGCGGATGAGGCCGAGCAGGATGTGCTCCGTACCGATGTAGTTGTGTCCGAGCTGCAGTGCCTCGCGCAGGCTGAGCTCCAGGACTTTTTTGGCACGCGGGGTGAAGGGGATGTGGCCGGACGGGGCCTGCTGGCCCTGGCCGATGATCTCCTCGACCTGGCTGCGCACTCCTTCGAGGGAGATGCCCAACGACTCCAGCGACTTGGCAGCGACACCTTCGCCCTCGTGAATGAGGCCGAGCAGGATGTGCTCCGTACCGATGTAGTTGTGGTTGAGCATCCTGGCTTCTTCTTGAGCCAGGACAACAACGCGCCGTGCGCGATCGGTGAACCTCTCGAACATCGCTCTCCCTCACACTTTCCGACGTGCAGTCACGAGACCGGGTGTCTCGTCCCTGTTCGCCGCGTTTCGCTCCGGCACTACAAGCAGATCGCCAGCGCCTGCTCCGAGGGCAGAAGCCCCCAACCGACGAAGGTTCCACGACCCCAGCTATTACTCTAGTTGGCTGCCGATCGACCTGCTGCCCCTCCACCCCTTTAGGTGGGCGAGCACGCCTGCTTATTCGTATTTAACGCCCCAGCTCCGGCAATCGTTTCCCCTTCGCTGTACGCCTGGAGCGAACAGGTCCGGTGGTGCCTGTGAAGGGCACCCGGTCGATAGAGGCCGGCGGCCCGCTCCCCGAGGGGGCGAGACCTGCGTATCCGGACAGGGTATGTCGACGAGCTGTGAGTTCGCCACCCATTCGTTTCCGCCGGGGTCGGCGGCGTTACCCAGCGGGTTGCCCAGGCCTCCCCCGGTAACTGGCGGCAGATGGATCTCGCGGGGGGCTACCCCGCGACAGGGGCGACGAAACTGCACGGCACCACGCGCGGATTGTCGCGGTCCAGCGCGTTCAGGACGAAACCGGCGGCGCGGGCGGAGCCGGCGACGGCGACGTGGTCGGAATAGTCCTGCTGGCACCCGTCCTGGACGACGATGTTGATGGTGTCCGGCCCCGGCTCGAGGCCGCTCGTGTACGGGACGACCAGTTCGTCGTAGCGAGTGACGATGTTCGTGTACTCGATCCCGGGGACGTAGACCCCGCCCGCGCGCATGCGGTCGATGAACTTCGACCCCTGAAGCATCTCGGGACACGCCTGGCAGACGGGGAAACCTGCCGCCACCGCGTCGTCGATGCCGAGCGAACGCAGGAACCGGCCTGCACTGATCTGATCGTTTCCGTACGTGCCCTGCCACGGCGGGGCGAGCGACACGATCTTCGCGACCTTGTCCGCACCCCCGAAGAACTTCACGTAATTGTTCGCCTGCACCGTGCCCTGGGAATGTCCCACCAGGTCGACTTTCGCGGCGCCCGTACTCGCCAGCACCTGATCGACGAACGCGGCGATCTGAGCGGTGCCGGTGTCGATGGGCGTCATTCCGCCGATCGCGTCGAGCGGCCAGGGCAGGTCGGGGAAGTTGCCGTAGGTGAGGGAGTACACGCAGTAGCCCTCGTTGGCGAGCAGGGGTGCATACACCGCCCAGTTGGTCTGGCGCGCGCCTCCCGTCCCGTGGACGAGGACCACCGGTTCGGGATGCGCGTCACTCGGCCGGCAGGACCAGTCGTTCGAGCCCGGGGCCGAACCGTCCGGATTTCCCAATTCGAGGGGCACTCCGGCGAGGAACGAATCCGGCACCGGATAGGCAGGCGCTGCGGATGCCACCCCGGCCCACATAACGAAAGCCAGGAACAGAATCCCTGAAACGGACACGCAGCGGCGCACAGCTACCCCCAGACTCCCCGAATGTCGGATCAGAGCGGGACGGTAACAGTCCAGGTCGCCTTGCGGAGCGAATCAGCGAATTCTGTTCCCAGCTAACTTTCAGTTCGCCTTGTTGTAGGCCTCGATAATTTCGGCGGAGATACGGCCGCGCGCAGAAACCTTTTTGTTGTTCTTGCGCGCCCATTCCCGGATAGCGGCGCTCTGTTCCCGGTCGACCGAAACTCGGGACTTGGTGACGGCCGGGGCCGCCACCGCTTTGCCGCGCTTGCGCGAGCTCACCTTGCGCGCGTGGGAAACCCACACGTCGAGCTGCTCGCGCAATTTCGCCGCATTCTCCGAGGAAAGGTCGATCTCGTACTGAACACCATCGAGTCCGAACTCGACCGTCTCGTCGGCAGACGCCTCTTGATCGACATCGTCGATCAGGGTGACAGTGACCTTCTTAGCCATGGGATGAAATTCCTCTCGAATGAAGCGACGTCTCATCGTCAACGTGAGCTACGACCCGAGGTAACCATACCCCTGTTCTTCCGATTCGGAATACGAGGAATGGATCGAATTTATCCGCGCGAATTCACCCCCAGCGAATCAGCGAGAAGAAGGCCGAACAATGGGAAAGAGGATTGTTTCGCGGATTCCCAATCCCGTCAATGCCATGAGCAGACGGTCGATTCCCATTCCGGTACCGGTGGTCGGCGGCATTCCCTGCTCCATTGCGGCGAGGAATTCTTCGTCGAGGGCCATCGCCTCGTCGTCGCCGGCCGACGCGAGACGCGCCTGATCGACGAACCGCTCACGCTGGATCACAGGATCGACCAATTCCGAATAGCCCGTGGCCAACTCGAACCCACGGATGTAGAGGTCCCACTTCTCGGTCACCCCGGCCTTGCTGCGGTGGTCACGAGTCAGCGGTGACGTCTCGACCGGGAAATCACGGACGAAAGTCGGCTCGAACAACTGGTCGCCGCACTGGTGCTCCCACAGTTCCTCGACCAGCTTCCCGTGCCCGTAACCCTTGTCCTTCGGGACTTCGAGGCCCACCTTCTCGGCGAGAGCCAGCAATTCCTCGACCGTGGTATCCGGAGTGACCTCGACACCGATCGCCTGCGACAGCGACGGATACATCTCGAGGGTCTTCCATTCACCGCTCAGGTCGTATTCGGTGCCATCGGCAAGAGTGACGACCTGCGAACCGAAAGCGGCCTGCGCCACCTCCTGAACGAGTTCGCGGATCATGACGGCCGAATCGTCATATGTGCCGTAAGCCTCGTACGTCTCGAGCATCGCGAATTCCGGCGAGTGCGTCGAGTCGACGCCCTCGTTGCGGAAATTCCGGTTGATCTCGAAAACCTTCTCGATACCGCCCACGACGCACCGCTTCAGGAACAGTTCGGGGGCGATCCGGAGATACAGGTCGATGTCGAGGGCATTGGAATGCGTGATGAAGGGACGGGCCGCCGCGCCACCTGCCACCGTCTGCAGCATCGGCGTCTCGACCTCGAGGAACCCGCGACGCTCGAGCGCGTTCCGGAGCTCACGGACCACTGCCACACGCTTACGCGCATTGTCCCGCGCCTCGGGGCGCACGATCAGATCGGCGTAACGCTGCCGGACCCGGGACTCCTCGTTCATCTCCTTG
Organism: Rhodococcus koreensis; assembly: GCF_017068375.1. NCBI lineage: Bacteria > Bacillati > Actinomycetota > Actinomycetes > Mycobacteriales > Nocardiaceae > Rhodococcus > Rhodococcus koreensis. The sequence continues at coordinate 5,215,209 of NZ_CP070609.1, read as the reverse complement.
TGCGCAACGGGCAGAGGCCGGAGCGACTTGGACGCAATCTGCCACGAATCGGCCATCACGCTCAGCTCACCGCGACGGGAGCTGATCACCTCACCGTGCACGAACACGAAGTCACCGAGGTCGACATCGGCCTTCCACGACACGAGAGCGTCCTCGCCGACAGCGGCGAGACTGATCATCGCCTGCAGCTGAGTGCCGTCGCCTTCCTGCAGCGTCGCGAAGCACAACTTGCCCGTGTTGCGCACGAAGATCACCCGGCCGGCGACACCGACCTGGTCGCCCGTGGTCGTGTCGGGCTCGAGGTCCGGATACTTGGCGCGGATCTCCGCCAGCGAGTGGGTGCGCGCCACCGACACCGGGTACGCCTGGCGTCCCTCCGCGAGAATGCGCTCACGCTTCTCCTGGCGGATCCGAAGCTGCTCGGGGGTGTCGTCGACTGGCTGGGCTGCTACTTCACTCACGGGTCACCAGCCTAATCGACAGCCGGTCGTGCCCCTATTCAGAGGTCAGCGTTCATCCCGACGGCTCGCCGTCAGCACCGACCGACGGCTCGCCGTCAGCACCGACCGACGGCTCGCCGTCAGCACCGACCGACGGCTCGCCGTCAGTGCGCCGAGACGGTGGCCAACTCCCGCACGCAGTGCTGCGTCGCGATGAGCGACCCCAGCAGCCCCGCCGCCTTGATCGCCTTGTACCCGCCGACGAGGTCGGTCGCCTTGTGGAGACCCAGCTCCTGCAGGGCCGCCGCGGCGAGGCTCGACGTGTAGCCCTCGGAGCAGACGATGATCCACTCGACGTCGTGATCCACGGCCAGCGCCAAGTGCGCCGAGCTGGTGGGATCGCAGCGCCACTCGAGGACGTTGCGTTCGATGGCGAGCGCGCCGGGCAGTGTCCCCTCGATCGCGCGCTGCGCCTGCGGGCGGATGTCCACCACGATCGCGCCGCGCGCCACGGCCTCGGGCAGCTCGAACGCGTACATCCGGTCGATCTTGGTGCGGGCCTCTTCGAGCATCTGGTCGATGTTCACTTCGAACCGCCCTCGGGGAGATCGGTGAGCTCGGTCCGGGTACGGCGCAGCGTGCCGTGGTCCGTGACCTCGTAATAGGACATGGCCGACAATGGCGGCGAGTAAGCGTGCACGCTCAGCGTCGGCGTCACCGCCTGTGCCCCGGGTGCGTCCGGCGCCCGCACCACGTCGTGGACCCAGCCGAGCGGAAACGAGGCCTGATCGCCGGCGTCGAGGATGCGGTGACGCAGTTGATCACCCGCCCAACGGAACTCGGACAGCGCGCCGCTGAGAACGGTGAGCGCACCGAAAGATCCTGCGTGGTCGTGCAATTCGGTATTCCGGTCGGGAACCCAGCTGATCAGCCAGACATCGACGTCGTCGTCCGAGTAGAGCCGGGTCGACCAGCGCTCGTCGGTGGGCCAGCTCTGCGGGAGCAGGACGTCGTGGCGGCCGTCGAGGACCTCGGAAGCACCCTGATCGGTGATGCGCAGCAGGTCAGCCGGGCGAAGACGGGTGGGTACAGATGCAGAAGAATACGTTGCGAGCACGAGAGAGACTCCCAGAAGTGTGAATTGGTCAAGGCAGCGTTCAGCCTCGACAACACTCCTGAGCACTCGTGCAGAGATTCACGGGGACCATTCTGACATAACTTCCGCGAAGAGGGAACCCATCAGTCGAGCGGACTGCGACGCGCTCCCTTGCGGGCCTGATTCCGCTCGTAGACCAGGCGCAGCCCTTCGAGCGTGAGATCCGGTTCGTGCTCGTCGACGGTCTCCGTCTCGGGCATGATCAGCGGCGCACGGTCGCCGGTCGCGATCACCACCACGTCGGAACCGGAGAAGGCGGGCAGTTCCCTGCGCACCCGGCGGACCAGTCCGTCGACGAGGCCGGCGAAACCGAACACCGCACCCGACTGCATGCATTCGACGGTGTTCTTGCCGACGACGGAGCGCGGCCGCACCAGTTCGACCTTGCGCAGCGCCGCCGACTGCGACGCGAGTGCGTCCGAGGAGATCTCGAGGCCGGGCGCGATGGCGCCGCCGAGGAACTCACCCTTCGCGGACACGACGTCGACGCACGTGGACGTCCCGAAGTCGACCACGATGCACGGCGCGTCGTAGAGGTGATGCGCCGCAAGACTGTTCACGATCCGGTCGGCGCCGACCTCTTTGGGGTTGTCGACGAGCAGCGGAACACCGGTTCGCACCCCGGGTTCCACCAGCACGTGCGGGACGTGCCCCCAGTACCGCGTCAGCATCACGCGGATCTCCCGCAGCACCGACGGCACCGTCGACAGCGCGGACACCCCCGTGATCTGATCGGTGTGCGCGCCGAGGAGCCCGCGGAAGATGAGCGCCAGTTCGTCGGCCGTCATCCTCGCATCGGTGCGCATCCGCCAGTCCTGCACCAACTTCGAATGTTCACCGGTACCGGTGAACAGTCCGAGAACGATGTTCGTGTTCCGGACGTCGACGGTGAGGAGCACGGGTTACACCAAACTGGATTCGCGCTCGGCGTCGAGCGTCGACAGCATGCGCGGGGTGATCAGGCCGGAGCCCTCCGGCGCGTGCGCCGGGTCGGCACCGAGTTCGACCGGCGTGTTCGCGGCGTCGACGAACACGACGCGCGGCTCGTAGTCGCGCACCTCCTGCTCGTTCATGACGCCGTAGGCGATGAGGATGACGAGATCGCCGGGCTTGACCAGATGCGCTGCCGCACCGTTGATCCCGATGACACCGCTTCCCCGCTCGCCGGCGATGACATAGGTTTCGAGCCGCGCGCCGTTGTCGATGTCGACGATGCACACCTGCTCACCCTCGAGGAGGTCGGCGGCATCCATCAGATCCTGGTCGACCGTCACCGAGCCCACGTAGTGCAGGTCGGCGTGTGTGACGGTGGCGCGATGGATCTTAGACTTCATCATGGTGCGAAACATGTTCCGGTCCTTACTCTTCTAGCGGGAAAGAAGTTCGTCTGTCGCCGACGCGTCCGAGGCCTCGGTGTCACGTTCGAGGAAACCGGTGCCGACGGCGACACCGACGTTGTCGATCAAGCGGGTGTTTCCGAGCCTGGCGGCGACGAGCAGCCGGCCATCGCCTCGCGCGGGGGCCGGACCGAGGTCGACGCCCCGCACCTCGAGGTAGTCGACCTCCACCTCGGGGGTGGACGCCAGCACCTCGCGCGCGGTGGCGAGGATCGCCTCGGCGCCCCCGGCCGCGGCGTGGGCACCGGCGATCAGGGCCGCGGACAACGTCGTCGCCGCGTTCCGCTGATCCTCGTCGAGGTAGCGGTTCCGCGAGGACAGCGCGAGTCCGTCGTGTTCACGCACGGTGGGCACCCCGAAGATCCGGACGTCGAAGTTCAGGTCGGTCACCATCTGCCGGATCAGTGTCAGCTGCTGGTAGTCCTTCTCGCCGAAGTACGCGACGTGCGGTGCGGCGATCTGCAGCAGCTTGGCGACGACGGTGAGCATGCCCGCGAAGTGCGTGGGCCTGGACGCGCCCTCCAGCTCTGCGCCCAGCGGTCCGGGGTGGATCGTCGTCCGCGGACCGGCCGGGTACATGGTGGCCGCGGTCGGCACGAACGCCAGCTCGACTCCGGCCTCACGCAGCAGTTCGAGATCGGCGTCGAGGGTGCGCGGGTAGGCGTCGAGGTCTTCGCCGGCACCGAACTGCAACGGGTTGACGAAGATCGAGACGATCACCACCGCGCCGGTGAGCTTGGCCTGCCGCACCAGTTCCAGGTGACCCGTGTGGAGGGCTCCCATCGTGGGCACGAGCGCGACCTGGCGGCCGACGCCGCGCAGCGCCTTCGAGACCCGCGTCAGCACGCTCGGGTCGTGGTGCACGGTCAGTTCGCCGCGCTTGTATCCGCCCTGCAGATCGCTCACGGGGCTCACCTCCGGTCTTCCAGGATGTCCAGCAGTTCAGGTGGGGCGCCGGCGCGCTGCGCCGACCTCAGCGAGAGGGCCCGGTAGCCGGCCGCAATCCGCGGATCGACCTCCTCGAGGACGCGCAGATGCGTGGCCACCGCCTCGGAGTCGCCCCGGGCGACGGGCCCGGTGAGCGCCGCGGGTCCGCGGCGCAGCGCGTTGTCGAGCGCCGCGGACAGCAGCGGCTGCAGAACTCGTTCGGCCAGGCCGTTCGGATCGTCGCCGATCAACTCCTGGCCGAGCAGTTCCTGGCCTTCGAGCGCGACTCGCAGTGCGGCGACGGCGTCGACGACGAGCGTGACCAGGTGGTTGCTGCCGTGAGCGAGAGCGGCGTGGTACAGCGGCCGCATGTCCTCGCGGACCCGCACCGGCTCGCCGCCGATCTCGAGAACCAGCGACTGCGCGATCGCGTAGCCGATGTCGTCGGCGGCGGTGATACCGAAACAGGCGGATGCGAGACGGACCGTGTCCTCGTCGTGGCCGGTGAACGTCATCGCGGGGTGAATCGCGAGCGGAACGACACCCTGCTCGGTGAGGGGGCCGAGGATCCCGATGCCGTTCGCGCCGGACGTGTGGGCCACGATCGCGCGACCCGGCACGGCACCGGTCGAGGCCAGCCCCGCGATCAGCGACGGCAGTTCGGCGTCGGGGACAGCGAGAATGAGCAGTTCGGAGCGGGCCGCGACCTCCGAGACCGGCAGAATCTCGGTCTCGGGAAGCCGAGTACGTGCCCGATGCCGTGACGCGTCGGAGACGGCCGAGCAGGCGACGACGACGTGACCCGCCCGCTCCAACGCGGCACCGATTGCTGTTCCGACCCGGCCGGCGGAGACGATTCCTACCGTCAATCTCGCAGGCGCAGGGCCATTAGTGATCCCGAAAGAGGTCACCTTCGTCCTCTCGTTCGTTCCAGTCCCGCTCGGCGGGTACCAGACGTTCCACGGTGAGGATAGCCCGGCTCGAACTCGGCCCGCCATGCGCAGGCAGAGTGATATATGCCTCACACCGTGCGGGTTGATCCTCGGGCGAGTCGGAGCCTATTCGGCCCGGCGACGCCTGCCTCCGGCGCTCTGGGACGCCCCCGACGCGGACTGCATGTTGGCCATGATCTCGGCGACGGACAGCCCGTTCGAGTGCGCGCCCGAAGAGTCGTCGTCCTCCGCCGCCCGCCTGCGGCCCCGCCGCCCCTCGGGCTCCGGCTCGGCCGCCTCGGGCTCCGGCTCGGGGTCCGTGGGCTCTGGTTCCGGCTCGGCGACAGGCGCGGGCGCGACCTTCGCGACGGGCGCGGGCGCGGTGACCGGCGCGATCTTGGCAACAGGCTCCGGCGTGGGCTCCGGTTCCGGTTCGACCTCGATCTCGGGTTCGGTCTGTCCGGCGCCGGCGGGCTCGACGATGGACGTCTCGGCGGTGACCGGATCGTCGTCGGGATTCGCGAAATGCGAAGACTGCGCGGAACCGCTCTGATGCCCGGCTCCCGCGGCGTGCCCCGCGCCCGGGATGTACAGGCCCGAGGCGGCCGGCTGATAGCTGCTGTACGAGCCGCCTGCGAGTTCCTGCACACGCGTCGAATCCGCCCGCAGCGCGATCCGTTCGGTCGGCATCGCGCCGTCGAACAGTGCCTCGAGATTCTTGCGGAGCGACGAGAGTTCGGCGCGCAGCGCGGCGAGTTCCTCTGCATCGGCACGCACTTCGCTGCGCACCCGCTTCTCGACGGTGAGCTCGTATTCGCGCCGTGCCGAGATCTCCCGCTCGAGCTGCAACTCGTAGACGGTCTGCAGGTCGCTGACCTTCGCCTTGTCGAGCGCCGACTCGCGCCGGTACTTCGTCATGGCGATGGCACCGACCGTGGCGGCCCAGAGCGCGGCCACCAGTCCCACGCGCAGGAGTTGGACGCTGTCGCTGAAGATCAGGAACAGGGACGCGATCACCGCGAGAGCGAGCAGACCCGCAACGATCATCTGGCTCGCGCTGCGCCTGTTGCGGCGCGCAGACTTGAGGCGACCAGGATTCGTCATGGTGCCAAGGGTACTTGGCCGCGAAGGGTGCACCGCGCATTCCATCCGACCTGCGGCGATCCCCTGTGCCCTAATGCGCGGGCTCGTCCGAGGGGTCGTCGGGGGTGCGGCAGCAGTGTTCCAGCCACAGCGCCGCACCGACGAGCGCCAGTGCCGCGACGAGACCGACCCACGCGCCGGGACTGTCCGAGCCGGCGGCGCGCAACACCGACTGCTGCGGAAGCAGGTACAGCAGGAAGCCTCCCCACACCCCGGCCGTCGCGGCGCCGACGAGTGCGGATGCCTTGGCCAGAGCGGCAACCCGGGCGGCGGTGATCGGGTGCAGCTGACGCGGCCCGTCACCCACCTGATGGTTACTGACCCGGGATCGCACCATGAACGCGAGCACGACCTCGATCAGCGCGACCGGATACAACGACGCCCCCGCGTACACGGGGACGGGCGGGAACGACCCGTAGAACACGCGCACCAGGATCCAGGTGGCGGCGACGGCGAGCGCGGCGAGGAACAGCAGATCCCAGATGCGGGTGGGTTTCATCGTGCCCGTCGGCTCCGGCTTCATCGCGACCGCCGGTCCAGAGCGAGGTCCGTCCGGTGCACACCGGCCCGCTCTTCGGCGTCCAGCAGCGGCAGCAGCGCGTCCACGCGGGTCGTCGTGCCGTCGACCGGCAACGCGGCGTCGGGTTCGACGTCCAGCCACGGAATCAGCACGAAGGCACGTTCGTGAGCTCGCGGGTGCGGCAACGTCAGTTCCGGGTCGTCGCTGCGGATGTCGTCGCACGTGACGACGTCGACGTCGAGCGTGCGCGGACCCCACCGCTCCACCCGCACCCGGTCGGCGGCGGCCTCGAGTTCCTGCCCACGTCGCAGCCAGCCGTAGCCGTCGAGGGCGGGATCGTCCGCGACGAGGACCGCGTTGAGGAAGTCCTGCTGCTCGACGCCGCCCCACGGCGCCGTCGAATACACCGGGGAGACCGCAACGACCGCGTCACCCAGACCGTCGAGGACGGACTGCAGGTGGGCAAGGCTGTCGCCGACGTTCGACCCGATCGACAGCACCGCGCGACTCATGGTCTCGACCTGTGCGCCACCACCGCGACGTCCGCGAAGGTCAGCGGGATCGGCGCGGACGGCTTGTGCAACACCACCTCAGTGCTCCGGACGCGGGGGTCGGTCATCACCCCGTCCGCGATCTCGGCCGCCACGGTCTCGATCAGGTCCCGGGAGGGGCCCGCGATGATCGCGGCCGCACGCTCGGCGAGGCCGCCGTAGTCCAGGGTGTCGCCGAGGTCGTCCGACGCCGCGGCGGGCGCGAGGTCCATCCAGACGGTGATGTCGACGTAGAAGTCCTGACCGTCCCGCTTCTCGTGGTCGAAGACACCGTGATTGCCGCGAACCTTCAATCCGCGCAACTCGATTCGATCACTCACGTCCGGCTGCACCCCTCGTCCAGGCCTCGGCGACCGCGATGGCGTCGAGCGAGGCCTGTGCGTCGTGCACACGCACTCCCCACGCTCCGTGGGTCGCGGCGAGCGCCGACACGACGGCGGTCGCGGTCTCCCGGCCCGCAGGGGGACGGGGTTCGCCGTCCGCATCCGCGAGCAGCGAACCCAGGAACCGCTTGCGGGATGCGCCGACGAGAACGGGGAATCCCAGCTCGTTGAACTCGGGCAGCGCCTTCAGCAGCGCCCAGTTGTGATCGGAGTTCTTCGCGAAACCGAGACCCGGATCCAGCACCAGCGAGCCCGGATCCACCCCGGCCTTCACGGCAAGGTCGACCTGCGTCATCAGTTCGTCCCGGACCTCACGGACCACGTCGCCGTAGTGGTCGGCGGTACCGCGGTGCACGTAGTCGCCGGCCGAACGCCAATGCATCAGGATCCACGGAACTCCGGCGTCCGCGACCACCGACGCCATCGCCGCATCGGCCCGGCCACCGGCGACGTCGTTGATGATCGACGCGCCCGCGCCGATCGCGGCCTCCGCGACGGACGCCCGCATCGTGTCGACGCTGACGCAGATGCCCTCGGCGACTAGGTCCGCGATGACGGGTGCGACCCGTCCGGCCTCGACGTCCGGATCGACCCGCGCCGCGCCCGGCCGGGTGGACTCGCCGCCGACGTCGACGATGTCGACGCCGAGACGCTTCAACGCGAGACCGCGCTCGAGCGCCGCGTCACGATCGAGGAAGCGTCCGCCGTCGGAGAAGGAATCGGTGGTGACGTTGAGAATCCCCATCACCACGGTGCGGCCCGGTGAGGGCAGCTCGATCACGGTCACTTCCGCAGAATAAGGTCCAGAGCCTCGGAACGTGAGGCCGCGCTGGACTGGAGCAGACCACGCACCGCGGAGGTGGTGGTACTCGCACCAGGCTTGCGGATCCCCCGCATCGCCATGCACAGGTGCTCGGCCTCGATGACCACGATCGCACCGCGCGGATCGAGCTTGCGCATGACGGCGTCGGCGATCTGGCTGGTCAGACGCTCCTGGACCTGCGGGCGCTTGGCATACAGGTCGACCACGCGGGCCAGCTTCGACAGCCCGGTCACCTTGCCCGTCCGGCCCGGGATGTACCCGACGTGCGCGACCCCGTGAAACGACACGAGGTGGTGCTCACACGTGGAGTACAGCGGAATGTCGCGGACGAGCACCAACTCCTGGTGCCCCTCGTCGAACGTCGTGTTCAACACGGTGTCCGGATCGGTGTACAGGCCCGCGAAGACCTCGCGGTACGACCGCGCCACGCGGGCGGGCGTATCGCGGAGTCCGGGACGATCAGGGTCTTCACCGATCGCGATCAGCAGTTCCCGCACCGCAGCCTCGGCACGCGGCTGATCGAACACCCGGCCTGTCTCGAGTGCCACGGGCTCACTACCGAGATGATTCACCGACAACCGAAACTCCTCCAGTACCGGGACCGATCGTCCCGAAGCAACAGCCTAGTGTCGGGCGGATCAGTTCGATCCGTCCGGTCCTTTCCAGGCCCTCGTCTGCGCATCGTCGTCCCCGGCGCCCCGCTGCTCGTGCGGCGGATTCCACTGGTTCCCCGGACCCTGGTTGGTGCCCGGCCCCTGATTGCCGGGGTACTGCCCCTCCGGACTCTGGTTGCCCGGATCGCGGGGCGGCCAGCCCGGAGCCGACCATCCCGCGGGGGCGCCGTAGTCGGGACGCGGCTGCGTCATGCCGCCCTGCGGCCGGGCCGGAGTCGGCTGCGAGTAGCCGTTGGCGGGCGCCGGCTGCGGGTACTGCTGCTGCGGCGGGGCCTGCTGCGACTGCTGCTGCGCGAACACCGGTTCGGGCTGCTGGGGCCACGGCTCGCCGCGCTCGGTAGCGAGTTCCCGCGGCGTCTTGACCGGCGGCTTGTCGGACGGGGTCCGGTGCCCGAAGTCGTTGAACGCCGTGATCCGGGGGCGCTTCTCGACGCTGTGGAAGATCTTCTCGAGATCCTTGCGGGTGAGGGTCTCCCGCTCGAGCAGTTCCGTGGCCAGGATGTCCAGCACGTCGCGGTACTCGTTGAGGATCGCCCACGCCTCGGTGTGCGCGGCCTCGATGAGGTTGCGGACCTCTTCGTCGATCTCGCGCGCGACCTCGTGGGAGTAGTCGGACTGCTGCCCCATCGACCGGCCCAGGAACGGGTCGCCGCCCTCCTGGCCGTACCGCACGGCACCCAGCTTGGCGCTCATGCCGTACTCGGTGACCATCGACCGGGCGATCTTCGTCGCCATGTCGATGTCGGAGGACGCACCGGTGGTGGGCTCGTGGAACACGAGTTCCTCGGCCGCGCGGCCACCCATCGCCATGACCAGGCGGGCGATCATCTCGGACCGTGTCATCAGGCCCTTGTCGTCCTCGGGCACCGTCATCGCGTGACCGCCGGTGCGGCCGCGGGCGAGGATGGTGACCTTGTAGACGGGCTCGATGTCGGGCATCGCCCACGCGGCGAGCGTGTGCCCGCCCTCGTGATACGCGGTGATCTTCTTCTCGTGCTCGCTGATGATGCGGCTCTTGCGGCGCGGACCGCCGACGACACGGTCGACGGACTCCTCGAGCGCTGCCTCCGTGATGACGGTGCCGTTCTCGCGGGCCGTGAGCAGCGCCGCCTCGTTGATGACGTTGGCCAGATCGGCACCCGACATTCCGACGGTGCGCTTGGCCAGGCCCTCGAGGTCGGCGTGCTGGTCGATCGGCTTGCCCTGCGAGTGCACCTTCAGGATGGCGCGACGGCCGGCGAGGTCGGGGGCGCCGACCGGGATCTGCCGGTCGAAGCGGCCCGGACGCAGCAACGCCGGGTCCAGGATGTCGGGGCGGTTGGTGGCGGCGATCAGGATGATGCCGGTGCGGTCACCGAAGCCGTCCATCTCCACCAGCAACTGGTTGAGGGTCTGCTCACGCTCGTCGTGACCGCCACCGAGACCGGCGCCACGCTGGCGTCCGACGGCGTCGATCTCGTCGACGAAGATGATGCAGGGGCTGTTCTGCTTGGCCTGGTCGAACATGTCGCGCACGCGGGACGCACCGACACCGACGAACATCTCGACGAAGTCCGAACCGGAGATCGTGAAGAACGGGACACCGGCCTCGCCTGCCACCGCGCGGGCGAGCAGGGTCTTACCGGTTCCGGGCGGACCGTAGAGCAGGACACCCTTGGGAATCTTCGCGCCCAGTGCCTGGTAGCGCGCCGGATTCTGCAGGAAGTCCTTGATCTCGTACAGCTCCTCGACGGCCTCGTCCGCACCCGCGACGTCGGCGAAGGTCGTCTTCGGCATGTCCTTGGACAGCTGCTTGGCCTTCGACTTGCCGAAGCCCATGACGCCGCCGCGGCCGCCGCCCTGCATGCGGCTCATCACGAAGAAGAAGATGCCGAGCAGGATCACCATCGGCAGGACGAACAGCAGGATGGACGTGAGCCAGCTCTCCTGCGTGACCGTGGTGTTGTAGCTCTGCAGACCCTTGTCGGAGATCTCGTTGAAGATCTGCTCCGACGCCGACGCCGGATACTTGGCGAGGATCTCGGTCTTGCCGTCGGTGGCGTCGTTGCCGTCCTTCAGCCACAGGCGCACCTGCTGCTCCCGGTCGTCGATCTGCGCCTTCTCGACGTTGTTCGCGTCGAGCTGCGCGATCGCCACGGAGGTGTCGACACCCTTGAAGCCGCGCGTGTCGTTGCCGAAGTAGCTGAAGGCGTAGATCACCAGCAGGATGCCGGCAACTATCGCCAGGTTTCGAAACACAGTCTTACGGTTCATACAGGTCGGCCGAGATGGCCGGTCCTTTCGAGAGTGCGGGTCTTCCGGGTGCGCCTTCCGGCTGCCAACCGGACAAACCAGGTTACCGCGAAGGCACCCCGGCGACTCCAGGTAGCAGCCAACCGCTGTCGCGAGCGGTCTCTATTTCGTTCAACGCGCGCGGCGGCCCATCGGTTCCCTCCGCCTCGATCCGGGTCCGGATGTGCGGGAGGTCACCGCGTAGGCGCGACCCTCGGCCAGCCGCCGCCGACCCGCTCGATGTGGGCGGCGAGGGCCAGGATTCTGGCCTCTCCGCCGGGTGGCGCCGCGATCTGCACGGCCAGTGGGGTGCCCGAATGCGAGTGCGTGCCGACGGGGACACTGGCCGCCGGCCAGCCGACGAGATTCCACAGCGCGCTGAGCGGGGCGTACCGCACGTTGGCCACGATGTTCGACAACCACGACCGCTCGCTCCACGTCGTCGCCGCGAGCGGCGGCTGCGCGAGCGCGGGGGTGATCACCACGTCGTAGTTCTCGAAGAAGGCGCGCAGCGAGTCCTCGAGCCTGTTCACCTGCTGCGGGCGGACGAACCGGCCCAGCGCGCGGCCCAACGCGACGTGCCTGCGGGTCCGCGGCTGCAGTCGCCTGCGGTCGAGGCCCTCCGCGTCGGCGGCCGTTCCCGCCGTCCAGCGGGCGAGAACCGGAATCAGGTTGACCGGGTACGGCAACGTCGCGGGCTCCACGTCGTGGCCCGAGCCGGTCAGTTCCGTCCCCGCACGCACGGCCGCGTCCCGCCACTGCGGATCGACCGTGGCCAGGAACGTCGGCGACCCCGACGCCACCGCGATCCGCAGTGGCTCCGACGGCCCGATCCTTGCGAGTTCGGGACGGTCGGCGATCACGGACAGCATGAGGGCGGCGTCGTCGACGGTCGTGGCGATGGGCCCGTTCTCGGCCATGCCGAACCAGGAGGTGGCGCCGAGTTCGGACGGCACAACTCCCCTGCCCGGTTTGATACCGAACACTCCGCAGTTCGCCGACGGGATGCGGATCGACCCCAGACCGTCGGTCCCGTGCGCCAGCGGCACCATTCCCGCGGCGACGGCGGCGGCCGCTCCCCCGGACGAGCCGCCGCAGGTCCGGGACGGATTCCACGGGTTGCGGGTGATGTGGCCGGGCGCATCGGTGGTTCCCCACACCGCCAGTTCGGGCAGGGTCGTCAGGCCCACCACCACCGCTCCCGCCGCCCGCAGTCGCGCCACGACCGGATGGTCGGCGGCCCTCGGTTCGGCGCTGGTCGCGCCTGATCCCTCGCGCATCGGCAGCCCGGCCACGGGGATGACGTCCTTGATCGCGACGGGCACTCCGGCCAGTGGAAGAGTGGCCAGATCCGGTCGGCGGGACAGGGCCAGCGCTTCGGCTCGGGCGTGGTCGCCGAGGACCGCGGCGAACGCCTGGATCTTCGGTTCACGCTCCGCGATGGCCGCGAGCGCGGCCTCGACCTGCTCCATCGGGCTCGAGACGCCCGAGCGGACCTGCTCGGCGACGACGACGGCTGAGGTGAACGGGGAGTCCCCCATCATCCGAGTATATGGTGCAGCGCAGCAGCGATTTCGAGTATTCGCGCTGGATACGGTAGGTCTGCGGGGTTACCATTCGCTTGTCCCTGGATGGGACTCTTCACACCGCTCCAGACAACCTCGATGTGCCCAGAGAACCCGCCCAGTAGAACCCTCGATGTGCAATGACCAGAGGAAACGGGTCGGGCAGAGACGGATCGGCCGCTGGATCGGACTCTGCCGAACGGACCGTCGGAGTCACGAACTCCGAACACGAGAGCAGCGAAGCGACGGTCGCGGCCGGCCCGTCGACGGTGACGGCTGAGCAAAAACTGTCGGCACGGACGATGACCGCCGAGCAGACCGCCGCGTCCGAACAAACCGCTGCCGCCGAACAGACCGCGGAGGCCGAGCGAACCGCTGCCGCCGAACAGACCGCGGAGGCCCGTCCGACCGTGACCGCCCGGCAGCCGGACACGCTCATCACCATGCCGCCCGGCAATGCGGCGCTCGACGACGTGGAGGTCGGGCAGCAGGTCGACGACTTCGATCTGCTGATGGGGCTGGGCAGCGGCGCGTTCGGCCGCGTGTTCCTCGCACGCCAGCGGTCGATGCAGCGTCTCGTCGCGGTGAAGATCTCCCACGACAAGGGCAACGAGCCGCAGACCCTCGCGCAACTCGACCACGACTACATCGTCCGCGTGTTCGACCAGCGGCTGCTCGAGGACCGTCAACTGCGCCTGCTCTACATGCAGTACCTGCCGGGTGGCACCCTGCTGCGGGTTCTGCGGCGCGTGCGCGTCACCCCCGAGCGGGAGCGGACCGGCAGCCTGCTGCTCGACGTCGTCGACGAGGAAATGCGGGAGAAGGGCGAACTCAGGCCCACCGACTCGAGTGTGCGCGACGAGATCGCGTCCCTCACCTGGCCCGAGACGATCGCGTGGCTGGGACGGCGACTGGCCGAGGCCCTCGACTACGCAGGCAAGCGCGGCGTCCTGCACCGCGACATCAAACCCGCCAACATCCTGCTGACGGCGGAGGGTGTGCCCAAGCTCGCCGATTTCAACATCAGTTTCAGCGACACCGTCACCGGGGCGTCACCGCTCGCCTACTTCGGTGGGTCCCTGGCCTACATGTCCCCCGAGCAACTCGAGGCGTGTCACCGCGGAATGCCGGGAACGGCGGCGGACCTCGACACCCGCAGCGACATCTTCGCGCTCGGGGTGATGCTGTGGGAGCTGATGTGCGGGCGGCGTCCGTTCCAGGACGAGGACGTGTCGAGCGAGTCGCTCGCCGCACTCGAGGCGATGCTGGACAGCCGCAGCCGCGACGTCGACCCGGAGTTCCTGGACCAGTTGCCCGCCGACTGCCCGCCGTCGCTGCGCCGGGTACTGCTGACGTGTCTGGCGCCGAAGCCGGAGGACCGGTGGTCGTCCGGCGCCGAACTGGCCCAGCAGTTCGACCTGTGCCTGAACCCGCGGGCCCGTGATCTCGTCGATCCGCCGCCGAACAGTTGGCGCATGCGGTTGCGCCGCTTCGCGCTTCCGATTCTGGTTTTCGGTATCGCGGTGCCGAACGCGCTCGCGGGCGCGTACAACTATCACCACAACAAGATGCTGATCATCAGCAATCTGACGCCGGAGGCGCAGCAGTCGTTCGAGGGGATCCAGTTGGTGATCAACTCGATCGCTTTCCCGTTGGGCGCTATCATGCTGCTCTACTGGTGCCGCTACCCGCTGCTGGTTCCGCGGGGTCTGCGCAAGGGCCGGACGTACGACCGCCAGACCCTGGCCCGAGCCCGCACCGACACGTTGCTGCTCGGCGACCGCGTGGTGCTCGTGGTGTTCGGGTTGTGGGTGATCGCGGGAATCGCCTATCCGATTTCCCTGCAATTGGCGGCGGGGAACGTGCCGCCGGGCGCGTACGTGCACTTCATCGCGTCGCTGATCGTGTGTGGTGCGGTGTCGGTGGCGTACCCGTTCTTCGTGGTGGCGTTCTTCGCGGTGCGCTGCATCTACCCGACCCTGCTACCGCAGGACATCGCGAGCAGCGCCGACGCGCACAAACTGCGGGGACTCGACCGCCGCAGCACGCTGTATCTCGCGGTGGCCGCGTCGGTTCCGCTGGCCGGTGTGGCCGGGGTGACGTTCCTGTCGCCCGACGAGATCACGCTGGTGATCATCGCCGTCCGCATCCTGTGCGTCGGCGGCATCTTCGCGTTCGTCGGCGTGTACTGGCTGTTCCGCCAGCTGGAGCAGGATCTGCGGGCGCTGGAGCTCGCCGTGTCCCACGAACCCGTCCGCTGACGGGCGGGGTTCAGCCGCCGTAGACGGAGGGCTCGAGCGTTCCGATGTACGGCAGGTCGCGGTAGCGCTCGGCGTAGTCGAGGCCGTAGCCGACGACGAATTCGTTGGGAATGTCGAAGCCGACGTTCGCGACGTTGATGTCGACCTTGATGGCGTCGGGCTTGCGCAGCAGCGTGACGACCTCGAGCGACGCCGGGTTCCGCGTCGAGAGGTTGCGCATCAGCCAGGACAGTGTGAGACCGGAGTCGATGATGTCCTCGACGATCAGCACGTGGCGGCCGGCGATGTCCTTGTCGAGGTCCTTGAGGATGCGCACGACACCCGAGGACGATGTGGACGACCCGTAGGAGCTGACGGCCATGAACTCCATCTGGGTGGGGATGGGGAGGGCCCGCGCGAAGTCGGTCATGAAGAAGATGGCGCCCTTGAGGACACCCACCAGGAGCAGATCCCCTTCCGGGGCGCCCTCCGGGTAGCGCTTGGCGATCTCCTCGGCCAGTTCGACGGTACGTCGACGGATCTCGTCCTCGGAGATCAGTACCGATGCGATGTCGCCTTCGTACACGCGATCAAACCCTTCGTCGGTCGTCCAATCCGACGTTCAGCCTGCCACGTCGTCGGCGGACCACCAACCTCGCGTCCGGAGTTCCGCCCCCGATCGCTACCTGTCCCTGTCCCCGCCACCGTGCGACGAGGTCGTCCACGGCCCGCAGCTGGGTATCTCCGAGACCGCGCGCACCAGCGGCGAGGAGCCAGCTGCGCAGCACCCGCCGGCGGACGGGTGGCGCCGACAGAGCGAGCACGGCCGCGTCGATTTCGCCGTCCACCACGACGTTCGCTCCGGCGTCGGCGGCCAGCGCGTCGAGGACCGCCCCTTCCTCGCGCAGGTGCTCGCCGGTGCGGGCGAGGGCCCCGGCGACGCCGCCGCCCAGGACGTCCTCCAGCAGCGGCAGCACCTCGGTGCGCAGCCGCACCCGGACGAAGTCGGGTGAACTGTTGTGCGGATCCTCGTGCGGGCGCAGGCCTAGTTCCGCGCAGGTCTGCCGGGTCACCGCGCGTCGCACGTCCAGCAGCGGCCTGCCCCATGGGCTGTCGTAGGGGCTCATTCCCCAGATGGATCGACCGCCCGAACCGCGCGACAGCCCCAGCAACACCGTTTCGGCCTGATCGTCGAGGGTGTGCCCCAGCAGCACCGGGCGGCTTCCGCGCGCCGAGTCGAGGGCCCGGTAGCGGGCCTGCCGGGCGGCGGCCTCGAGCCCGCCGGTTCCGGTGACGTCGACGGGAAGCACCTCGGCGCCCGCGCAGCCCAGGGCCCGGGCACGCGCTGCCGCCTCGTCGGCGACGGCGTCCGACCCCGGCTGCAGCCGGTGATCGACGACCAGGGCGATAGCCGAACGCGCCTCGGCGGCGGCCGCCGCGGTCAGTGCCAGTGAATCGGCGCCGCCCGACAGAGCGACCGCGACGTCGCCGTCCGGCGCGTGTGCCGCGATCCAGCGCCGCACCGCGTGACGAACCTCGAGGATCGCCCGCTCCTCGGGAAGCACTGTCACCGGCTCAGTCCTTCGCGAATCAGCCCAGCACCCGGGACACCCAGGCGTCCGGCGCGTCGATCTCCGCGAGCCGGGGCAACGTGTCGGGGCCCGTCCACACGACGTTGAACCGGTCCATCCCGACCTTGTCCACGACAGCGTCGACGAACGCCTTGCCGCGCACGTACTGCGCCATTTTCGCGTCCATTCCGAGCAGCGCCCGGATGACGCGCTGCACCGGGTTGCTCTTGCGGCGGCGCCGGCTGTCGAAGGCCGCGCGGATGGCGGCCACCGACGGCACGACCGCGGGACCGACCGCGTCCATCACGTGGTCCGCGTGCCCCTCGAGAAGGGTGCCGAGCACCAGCAGACGGTCGAGTGCCTCACGCTGCGGCTCGGCCTGGGTCGCGCGCAGGAGTCCGACGATGCCGCCCGGTGCGCCCGACTCGTCGGGCTCCGTGCGCCCACGGTCGCGCAGCGCGGAGGACAACCGGCCGACCATGTCGGTGATCGACTCGTCCTCGGCGGATCCGAGGGTCTCCACCGACTCCTGCATGTACCCGGTGAGCCACGGCGAAGACGAGAACTGCACCCGGTGCGTCACCTCGTGGAGGCACACCCAGAGCCGGAAGTCGCTGGGCCGCACCCGCAGTGTGCGCTCGACGGACACCACATTGGGCGCGACGAGCAGCAGGGTCCCGTTGTCGCCGGTGAACGGGTCGTACTGGCCGAGGATCGCCGAGGACAGGTAGGCGAGCATCGCCCCGGCCTGAATGCCCGCCGGCTTGCCGAGGAGCATGCCGGGGGCGGCGTCGCCGCCGGTGAGTTGCGACATCGAATGCGCGGCGGCGTGGATCCACCCCGCCCGGTCGAGGATCTGGGCGGTGGGCACCGGCAGTCCGTCGGCGAGGCCGGTGACTTCCCGGACGGGCAGTTCCGCGCGCATCGACGCGTCGGCCAGTTCCGCGACCACGGTTTCGGCCGTGTACCGCGACGTGGCGGGCCCGCTGCGCGCCAGCCTCACTCCCGTCCTGGCTGCGAGTTTCCAGTCGACGGCACCGCTGAAGGCATTTCCCTCGGCGGCCATCACTCGCACCCGCACGTGCGGAGCGCGGCCGCCAGTGCGTCGAGCGCGGGACGGCTGACCTCCGGCGGGCGGTCGTTGGACATCAGCGCGAACGTGAGGACGCGCCCGTTCTGGTCCACCACGTAGCCGGCGAGGGCGCTGGCCGTGGACAGGGTGCCGGTCTTCGCGCGCACCCATCCGGCGCCTGTGCGGTTCCCCGACGCGTACCGGTCCGACAGGCTGCCCGTGGCACCGGCCACCGGCAGGTAGTCGAGCATCGGCCGCAGGGCGGGATTCCCCTCCCCGGCGGACGCCGTCAGGACCTGGTCGAGCGTGTGCGGTGCGATGCGGTCGTCCACGGACAGCCCGCTCGCGTCGTGCAGCGTGAGCCCCGACAGATCGAATCCGGCACCGGACAGGGTCTGGCCGATGGTCGCGACGGCGCCCGCGAACGATGCTTCCGCGCCGGCATTCATGGCAACCTCCCGCCCGATCGCTTCGGCAAGCACATTGTCCGAGTGTTCCATCATCTGCCGCAACCGGTCGCGCAGCGGCGCGGACTGCACACTCGCGACGGTGGCGGCGCCGGGTGCCGCGACGCCCGACGCGACCGCAGACGGGTCGACGCCGAGCGCACCGGCCAGCGTCCGCCCGGCGTCGAGCGCGGGCGTCGAACTGCGCGGCGACTCGTCCACGAGTGGGTCGGCGCGTCCGCCGTCGATCATGATCGGCTCGGTGGGGGTGATGAATCCGGCGCCGACATCGGTCGGGAACCACCCCTGCGCCATGGTGTCGCCCGAGTAGATGCCGGTGTCGACCACGATGCGCGTCACCTGGATGCCCGCGTTCCGGATCTGATCGACCAGTTGCGAGATGTGCGCCGCACCCGGGTAGTAGCCGTTCTCCCCGACCGGCTTCGCGGTGAGAGTGGGATCACCACCGGCGACGAGGACGATCTCCCCGGGAGTCGCCCCCTGCACCACCTTCGTCGTGACGCGGTGGTCGGACGGCAACGACAGCAGCGCGGATCCCGCGGTGAGGACCTTGGTGGTCGACGCAGGCGTCATCGGGGTCTGCGGGTTGACGCTCCACAACACCTGACCGGTGACCGCGTCGGCGACCGTTCCGCTGAACTTGCCGAGGTCGGGGTTGGCGGCGGCCGGATCGACCGCGGCCGCGATCCCCTGCGCAGTCGGCATCGGCGCGTCGTCCGGGACCGGCGTGACCTGCGGGGCCGCGATGATCGGCGCCGGTGCGGGGGCGATCGTCAGTTCACCGCGGCCCGCCGACGCGTTGTGCGCGCTCACCGCGACCACCAGCACGGCGGCCATCGCGAGCACCACGACGACGACCGACGCGAACAGAATTCGCATGTTCCGACGGTGGCGTCCCGCCAACGAGCCCATCTTCTTCTTTCCCTGGCCCGGCAACGCGCCTCCGTCTTCACTGTGATTCGTGGGTGGTCAGACAACCAACCTTATCCTCGACCCGATATCCTCTCCCCGAATCATCATCGACACGACAGCGAGGAATCGGCGTGGAGTTCGACGTCACCATCGAGATCCCCAAGGGTCAGCGAAACAAGTACGAGGTCGACCACGTGACCGGTCGCGTGAAGCTGGACCGCTACCTGTACACCGCGTTCGGCTACCCGGCCGACTACGGCTACATCGAGAACACCCTCGGCGAGGACGGCGACCCGCTGGACGCGCTGGTTCTGCTCCCCGAGTCCGTGTTCCCGGGAGTCATCGTCGAGGCACGTCCCGTCGGCATGTTCAAGATGGTCGACGAGGCCGGCGGCGACGACAAGGTGCTGTGTGTGCCCGCCGGCGACCCGCGCTGGGACCACATCCAGGACATCGGCGACGTCCCGCAGTTCGAACTGGACGCCATCAAGCACTTCTTCGTCCACTACAAGGACCTCGAGCCGGGCAAGCACGTCGAGGCGGCCGACTGGGTCGGGCTCGCCGAGGCGAAGGCCGAGGTCGAGGCCTCGCTCGAGCGTCTGAAGGACAACGGCGGGCACTGAGCCCGACGTTCGTTCAAGCGGCGCCCAGTCCTCCCGTCATCGGGTGGACCGGGCGCCGTTGCCGTCTCACTCCCCCGCGTCGCCGCGGGCCGCGGCCTGCAGTCCGGACTCGCTGCGCAGGGGTACTTCCTTCCACAGCACGGTGAGGACGAACGCGACGACGGCGAGTACCGAGACGCTGAGGAAGACGGATCCGATGGCGTCGGCGAATCCTTGCCGGAACGGCAGGGCGAGCACGTCGTCGAGTCTTCCGATCACCGAACTGTCCGTGAGGACGCCGCTGACACCTGCGTGGTCGGGGCTGAGCATTCCCTGACCCATGGCGGCCTCGGCGGGGTCGTTGCTCTGCGCGGCGGCTACGACTGCCCGCCGGAAGTCGGAGGTGCCTGCGGCGGCCGTCACGCGCTCGCCGATGGCCGGGGTGAGGCGGGAGAAGAGGATCGACAGGAAGATCGCGACGCCTGCGGTGCCGCCGATCTGCCGGAAGAAGGTGGCCGCTCCGGTCGACACCCCCATGTCCTGCGGGGGCAGGGCGTTCTGAATGGCGAGGGTGAGCGGCTGCATCAGGTTTCCGAGACCGAGTCCCAGGATCAGCATGAACGCCATCACGACGGGCATCGGGGTGTCGGCTGCGAGCGTGTGCAGCAGGAACGCGGCGACCGCGATCAGGGCGGTCCCCAGGATCGGGAAGTACCGGTACCGCCCGGTCCGCGAGATCATCTGGCCGCTGACCACCGACCCGGCCATGAGACCGAGGACCATCGGCAGGATCTGGAACCCGGCGAGGGTGGGGCTCGAGCCCTTCACCACCTGCAGGTACTGGGGCAGGAGGGTGATGCCGCCGAACATCACGGCGCCCACGACGAGGCTGATGACGACGCCGAGCGCGAAGGTGCTGTTGCGGAAGAAGCGCATCGGGATGAGCGCGTCGTCCTTCATCGCCAGTTCCACGAGCACGAACGCGAGCACGCCGACGACGCCGATCACGTAGCACGCCAACGACTTCGAGTTTCCCCATCCCCAGGTGTGCCCCTGTTCGGCGACGACGAGCAACGGCACGACACCCACCGCGAGGGCGATCGCGCCCCACCAGTCGATCCGCCTGCTTCCGCCCGGTCGCCGCGGAAGCTGCAGCACCCGGGAGACGACGGTGAGCGCGACCAGCCCCACCGGCACGTTGACCAGGAAAACCCAACGCCAGCCGTCGATTCCGAGGATCACGTCCTGCCCGGCGAACAGTCCGCCGAGCACCGGCCCGAGCACGCTGGACGTGCCGAACACCGCCAGGAAGTAGCCCTGATACTTGGCGCGCTCACGCGGGGAGACGATGTCGCCGATGATGGTGAGCGCCAACGAGAACAGGCCGCCGGCGCCGAGTCCCTGCACCGCGCGGAAGGCCGCGAGCATGTACATCGACGTCGAGAACGTGCACAGGACCGAGCCGATCACGAACACCGTGATGGCGAACATGAAGAACGGCTTGCGGCCGTAGATGTCGGACAGCTTGCCGTAGAGCGGCGTCGCCAGGGTCGCGGTGACGAGGTAGGCGGTGGTGGCCCACGCCTGCAGCGAGTAGCCGTCGAGGTCGTCGGCGATGGTGCGGATCGCCGTCGCCACGATCGTCTGATCGAGCGCGGCGAGGAACATGCCGAGCATCAACCCGCTGAGTACAGCCAGGATCTGCCGGTGGGTGTAGGCCACCGGCGTTTCGACCGAATTCGACACTGTTTCCTCGCTGCGCTGTCGTTTACTTGTAGTCGGCAAGTATGCGAGCGCAGCGAGGATTCGGGCAACTGTTGGACTGGGCTTTACCTGCGGATAAGCTCTGCCGCCGCCGGACTACTCGCCCTTGAACTCGGGGGCGCGCTTCTCGAAGACTGCGGTGATCGCCTCGGTCAGGTCCTGAGACGGCAGGAACGCAGCGTTCCACGCGGCGACGTAGCGGAGGCTGTCGTCGACGGCGGCCGCCCGGGAGTGGTCGAGGACGTCCTTGATGCCGTGCACGACGAGCGGCGGGTTCGCCGCGATCTCGGCTGCGGTGGCGTGCGCGGCCGCGAGGACGGCGTCGGCGTCCGCGAAGACGTCGTTGACGAGACCGATCTTCTGCGCGCGGTCCGCGTCGATGTCCTTGCCGGTGAGTGCGAGTTCCCGCAGATGGCCGTCGCCGATGATGGCGGGCAGCCGGGCGAAGCTGCCCATGTCGGCGACGATCGCGACCTTCACCTCACGGATGCTGAACTTCGCGTCGGCGCCGGCATAGCGGATGTCGCAGGCGGAGATCAGGTCGACGCCGCCGCCGATGCACCAGCCCTGGACGGCCGCGACCACCGGCTTGCGGCAGTCGGCGACCGCGTTGATGCCGGACTGCATCCGCTTGATCATGTCGTGGAACGCGGTGCGCGGGCCTGCCTGTGCCTTGTCCGCGAGGACGGAGCCGAAGCTGCCGCTCATGGCGGGCAGGTCGAGACCGAAGGAGAAGTTCTTGCCCGAGCCCGCGATCACCACGGCCCGCACATCCGGATCGGAGTCGAGTTCACCGAAGATCTCGGGGAGCTCGCTCCAGAAATCCGGCCCCATCGCGTTGCCCTTGCCGGGTCCGGTGAGTGTCACCTGCGCGACGTGATCCTTGCGCTCGACGGTGAACGCATTCCAGGTCTTCTGTTCGGTCATTACTCGAGAGTAACCTCCGCTCGCCGGTGTCAGGAGAAATACCCTGGAGGTCTCAGCATCGCCTTGCGAACGGACAGCCGCGATGACGCATCGGACGACCCCGGGTGGCGACGCCGTGGTCGTCGGCGCCGGAATGGGTGGTCTACTGGCCGCTGCGGCGCTCGGCAGCACGTTCCGGAACGTCGTCGTCCTCGACCGCGACGTTCTTCCCCACGCGGCCACGGCGCGCCGGTGTGTGCCGCAGGCCCGGCACGTGCACGCTCTCCTCGCCGGTGGGCAGGCCGCGATGGAGGACCTCCTGCCGGGTCTCGTGCCCGAACTCCTGACCCTCGGCGCCACCGCGGGCGACGCGCTCGGCGACATCCGGTGGATCGTCGACGGGCATCGGATGGCCCGCGCGACCAGCGGGGTTCCCGGCATTCTCGCCAGCAGGCCGCTCGTCGAGTGGCAGGTGCGGCAGCGGATCCAGGCCCTGCCGAACGTGCGGATCCTGGACCGTTCCGACGTCACGGGTCTCGCCCTGGACGGCGGGAGGGTGACCGGCGCGACCGTGCAGCACCGGGGCGGGGCTCCGCCGGAGGTCGTCCGGGCCGATCTCGTCGTGGATTCGTCGGGCCGCAGTTCGCAAAGCGTCGCCCGGCTCGGCGCGCTGGGGTTTTCGCCGCCGTCCGAGTCGCAGGTGGCCGTGAACGTCAGCTACGCGACGAGGCACTTCCGGCTCGACCCGCCGCATCTGGACGGAGATTCCGGCATCGGGATGGCGCCGGGACCGTCGAGTCCGCGCAGTGGATTCATGGGCGTGCAGGAGAACGGCACGTGGATCGTCACTCTCGCCGGGTACGGCGACGACGTGCCGCCGCTGGATCCGGGCGGGTTCCTCGACTTCGTGAAGTCGTTCCCGGCTCCGGACATGTACGACGCACTGCGCACGGCCGAACCGGTGGACGACGGCGTGCGCTACCGGATCCCGACGACCGTCCGGCGGCACTATTCCGCGGACGATCTGCCGCCGAACTATCTGCCGTTCGCGGACGCCATCTGCTCGTTCAATCCCATCTACGGTCAGGGGATGAGTGTCGCCGCGGTGGAGGCGCAGATCCTGCGGGACTGCCTGCGGTCGGGTCGGACGCATCTCGCTCGCCGGTTCCTGCGCGGGGCGAACCGGTGCATCGATGCCGCGTGGACCCTCACCGCCGACAATGACCTCCGGATCCCGGCCGTGCCGGGACGACGGTCGGCGCGGGTGCGGTTCGCCAATGCCTATGCGTCCCGGCTCGACCGGGCCGCGTCCGTGGACCCGGCCG
This sequence comes from Rhodococcus koreensis, assembly GCF_017068375.1. NCBI lineage: Bacteria > Bacillati > Actinomycetota > Actinomycetes > Mycobacteriales > Nocardiaceae > Rhodococcus > Rhodococcus koreensis. The sequence goes on along the minus strand of NZ_CP070609.1, from coordinate 5,191,568 downwards.
TGGGGTCCGCTTTCCTCCGGGTGACGCATCTCCTCGACCGTCCGGGGACGTTGCTCCGACCGGCGACGGTGCTGCGGGTTCTGCTCGCCTCCCGCTGACGGACCACCGCAGGATTACCTGTATGTTGACGTCACAGATACCTGGAGGATCTGCGCCGCCACGAGAGGAAATCCGTGCTCGACATCGCCTGGAACCCGACGCTGAACACGCTGACCCGCAACGCCTGGCGGCTGTCCTTCGGCGGCGGCATCGCGCCCGTCCAGCGCACCCCGTCGACCCGCATCCACGAGGCACCCCATCAGGACCTGTACCGGTTCGACGGTTCCGACACCGACGACGACCGGCCCATCCTCCTCGTGCCGCCGCTCGCCGCGCCCGCACAGTGCTTCGACCTCCGGCCCGGCCAGAGCCTGGCCGCGCACCTGGCCGGGTCGGGAAAGGCCACGTATCTCGTCGACTACGGAACGATGGGCTACGCCGACCGCGGCCTGGGGTTCGAGGACTGGGTGGACAACTTCATCCCGGCCGCCGTCGACCGCGTGTCCCGGCTCCACGACGGCGCACCCGTCGACCTGATCGGCTGGAGCCTCGGCGGCACGATGTCGCTGCTCACGGCCGCCGGCCGGGGCGATCTGCCGATCGGTTCGGTGACGGCGATCGGCACGCCGATCGACTACGAGTCGGTGACCATGATCGCGCCGTTGCGGGCGGTCGGCCGGTTCACCGGCGACCGTCCCCTCACCACCGCCACGGGAGCGATGGGCGGACTGCCCGCGCCACTGGTCCAGGCCAGCTACCGTTTCACCGCACTCCAGCGCGAACTCACCAAGCCGTGGTTCATCGCGCGGAACCTGCACGACACCGAGACCCTGGCCCGCATGGAGTCCATCGACCGGTTCATGGCCGACATGCCCGGGTACCCCGCACGCTTCTTCCGCCAGGTCTGCACTCAGCTGATCCTCGGGAACGCGCTCGCCACAGGGAGCTTCGAGACCAGGAACGGCGCGATCGCGCTCGCCGATCTGACGGTGCCGGTCCTCGCGATCGGCGGCACCGAGGACGTCATCGCCCCGATCCCGTCGGTCCGGGCGGCGACGGACGTGCTCACCGGGTCACCGTCGGTGCGGTTCGAGTCCGCGCCGGGCAGTCACCTGGGACTCGTCGCGGGCCCGAAGGCCAAGGACTCCACGTGGGCACACATCGACGGCTTCCTCGACGGGGTCGTCGCGCAGACCGCCTGACATCAGCCCGGCCCGGGCTGTTCAAACGAGCCCGGCCCGGGCGACGGCACCTGCGAACAACGCGGTGACCGCGGCGCCCATCGTCTGCTGGTCCACTTCCTCCGGGTCGACCGAGTGTTCGAGCACGAGGCCGGAGATGAGGGCCATCAGCGAGATGGCCGTGGTGCGGACGTCGAACGTGTCGTCGACTCCCCACTCCCGCGCGCGCTCGCCGATCAATTCGACGAGCCGTCCCCGCAGTTGCCGCCGTTCCCGCAGGTAAGCCTGCGCGATCTGCGGGTCGCGGGCGGCGAGCACACCGAATTCGAGTACCAGCAGCGACCAGCCCGGCTCACGCACCATCCACGACGCGACGGCCTCGCCACCCTTCCCCGCGGCGTCCGTCGGGTTCATACCGGCGATCTCGGCGAGCACCCGTCCCGCGAGTTCGAGTGAGCGCGCCGCGAAGAGTTCGGCGAACAGGTCCTGTTTCGACTCGAAGTTCGAGTAGACCGCGCCCTTGGTGAATCCGGCCCGGCGCGCGACCTCGGCGAGCCGGGCCGCACTGAAGCCACGTTCCGCGAATTCCTCCGCCGCCGCGTCGAGGAGGCGCCGGCGTACGACGTCGCGACCGGGACGCGTCGTCGGCGTCCATTCGGTGTGACGACTGTCCGGTTGACGTTCTTCAGTCACGATACCTATGGTATTCAATACCCACGGTATCGACAAGGATCGAGGACGTCCGATGACCATCACCGCCAGCGAAACCACCACCCCGGCTCCCGCGCACCACGACAGCCCGGTGTCGAAATACGGCGCGCCCAAGGTGATGGCCGCGCTGGTCTTCGGTGTTCTCCTCCTCCAGCTCGGCTTCATCCTCAGTTACGTGGCCGCGTTCCATCAGCCGACGCCCCGCGACATCGAGATCGGTGTCGTCGCCGCGGCGGGACTGCCCGCCGGGACGGACCAGCAGGTCGCCGACCGGCTCGACGCGATCGACGGCAGGCCGCTCCGCGCACGGGTCGTCTCGGACACCGCGGACGCCCGTCGCCTCCTCCACGACCGCGAGATCCAGGGCGCGTTCGTCATCAATCCCGCCGGCCCCGACACCCTGATCACGGCGAGCGCGGGCGGCAGTTCCATCTCGAGCGCACTCGAATCTGTCTTCACCCAGGTGGAGAACAGTCAGGGTCGCGAGTTCACCGTTCGCGACGAGATTCCCGTCGGTGCACACGACAACCGCGGGCTGTCCGGTTTCTATCTGGCGATCGGGTGGGTGGTCGGCGGCTACCTGCTCGCGGCGGCGATCGGCCTGTTCATCGGCGCCCCTCGGACGCTGCGCCAGGCGTCGGCGCACACGGCCGTCCTGTTCGGCTACGCCCTGCTCTCCGGCGCCCTCGGCGCCCTGATCACGACGCACGTGCTCGGCACGTTCGCGGGCCACTGGTTCCCGCTGTGGCTCCTCGGGACCGGTGTCGTCTTCGGCACGGCCGTGTTCACGCTCGGCCTGCGCGCCTCGGTCGGCATCCTCGCGGTGCCGCTCGCGATCGCCGTCTTCGTCATCCTGGGCAATCCCAGCGCCGGCGGGGCGTTCGGTTCGAACGTCATCCCCACGTTCTACGCGGCCATTGGACGGTGGATCACCCCCGGCGCGGGTACCGAGGGAATCCGCAGCATCGTGTATTTCGACGACGTGGGGCTGGGACAGCCCGCGCTCGCCCTCGCGCTGTACTCCGCGGTCGGGCTGGGACTGCTGTTCGGGTTCACCGTCCGGCGGCTCCGGAAGCTGGAATCGACTACGCCCCGTTCCGATGTCGTGTCGGAAGACGCTTCTTGATGTCGTTCCAGGGGAATGGACCTACTCTTGGTTCATGCCGACGCCCTTGCACCCCCACGCCGCGCATGTCGCCGAGACTCTGATCGCGCGAGGGCACCATGGGGTGATCGTGACCCAGCCCGACTCCACCCACACCGCGGCCGAGGCGGCGGAGTCTCTGGGGGTCGATGTCGGCGCCATCACCAAGTCGCTGGTGTTCCTCCTCGACGACGACCCGATCCTGCTCCTCGTGTCGGGGGCGCACGAGGTGGATCTGGCGAACACGGGCAAACGACTGCAGGGGAATCTGACCCAGGCACCCCTCGACATGGTGCGGATCGCGACCGGGCAGCCGATCGGCGGTATCGCCCCGCTCGGCCATCCCACGAACCTTCCGACCTACGTCGACAACGCCCTGTCGGAGTACGCGGAACTGTGGGCGGCCGCCGGTCACCCGGACACCGTCTTCCGCACGTCGTTCTCGGAGTTGGTCCGGATCACCGCGGGCCTGGCGATCGACGTCGACTGAATCCCGGGCGGTTCCCGCCCTTATAGTTGACGTCAGATCTCGTGAACGAGAAAGACGCGCGCGAGAATGACCGCGCTCGAGAATGACACAGTGCCCACACGGGCCGACCCGGAGAATGATTTGTCCGACAGAGCCGAGAACGCCGATACCGTCGATGGTTCGGACCTCCCCCACGACCCCGAACTCGCCCCCGGAATCTGTGCGGAGGATTACCGCGCAGCCCTGCGCCGTCACCCGGCGGGCGTCACCATCGTGACCCTCGACTCGGGATCGGGCCCGGTCGGCTTCACCGCATCCTCGTTTTCGTCCGTCTCGCTGGCCCCGCCGCTGGTGTCGTTCAACATCGCGAACACGTCGTCGAGCATCGATGCGCTCCACTCGGCGGGCTCGCTGGTGATCCACCTGCTCGGGGAGCACCAGCAGCACCTGGCTCAGCGCTTCTCGCGGAGCGCGGACCAGCGGTTCTCCGACGAGTCGCTGTGGGCGCGGCTCGACACCGGCGAACCGGTTCTCCACGGAACTCCCAGCTGGATGCGGGTCGTCGTGGACCAGTTGATCCCGGTCGGCGACCACACGCTCGTCATCGGCCTCGTCACCCGCGTCCACGCCGAGGCCGACGACGATTCCGCGTCGGCTCCCCTGCTGTATCACGAGGGCCGGTACTACCGGCCCACTCCGCTGGGTTCAGCGAACAACGGCAACTGACCTGGTCAGGACGCCAGCACCCGTTCGACGCGGGGCAGGTCGAAGCGGCGCAGCGCCTCGTCCACCGCTTCGGCGGACGTGACGAGACCCCGCTGCTCCAGCCACGGGAGGGTGCCGTCGACGAGCTGCTCGAGAACCCTGGGCAGCGACAGCGGGAGCAGGGTCACGCCGTCGGCGACGCCGGCCGCCTGGATGTCGGCGATGAGGCCGGCGAGGCCGACCGGAGTTCCGATGTACTGCAACGACACCGGTGTGCGCGGTGTGTCCAGCGCACTGTCGAGGAGAGCCAGTTCCTTGCGCGCGGCGCGGGCTTCTCCGGCGATGAGCACCTCGAGGTCCACCAGGACGGTGACGCTGTCGGGGTCGCGGCCGTCGGCGACGATCTCGGCACGGATCCGCGCGCGCTCCTGCTGCGCCTCACGCAGATCGGCGGCCCGGATCCGGACGACGTTCGGCGGGAACGACGTGAGGTCGAGCTGATCCGTCGAGTCGGCGGTCAGGTCCACCCAGTAGTCGGCACCGTTGATCGGCCGCGTGCCTGCGGCGCCCTCGGCGGCCGGGTGGTGTCCCGATCCGGTCAGCTCGACGGCGACGCGAAGGGGACGGGAAACGAAGGCATTGTCTCGAGACATAAGGGTTCCTCGGGAATGACGTGTGCGTGTGAGTGAAACGGAGCGGGAAGACCGGTCAGCTCGAACACATACCCGAGGCGGTTCGGCACAGATCGACATACCGACGGCACCAGTGAGCAATCATTGTGCTCCCAGCCTGCGATGCCATGCCGTCATACTAGCGCGTCTCGCGAAAAGCGGGTCTCGGGCACCGGATTCCACTGGCCGCTCTCCTTGGCGTAGGCCCAGTTCCGGCGTCCCGCCACCAGGGTGCACACGGCGTCGACCAGCCGATCCACGTCCTCCGAGCAGCTTCCGAGACCCAGGCTCACCCGCACGGCACCGTCGGGCTTGCCGAGGCGGCCGAGCAGCGGGTGTGCGCAGAAGCGTCCGTCGCGAACTCCGATTCCGTGTTCGGCGGACAGGTAGGCGGCGATCTCCCCCGGCTCGAAACCGTCGATCGTGAACGTCACGATTCCCACGGTGTCGGGGGCGTCCGACCACAGCCGCAGGAACTCCAGGCCGTCGACGGAGCCGAGGCCGTCGAGCAGCCGGCCGGTGAGTGCCGCCTCGTGTTCGGCCACCGTGCCGAAGTCGAGTTCGGACAGCGCATCGCACGCGGCGGCGAGGGCAGCGGCGCCGAGCACGTTGGGGGTTCCCGCCTCATGCCGGGCGGGGGCAGGCGCCCACTGGGTGGATTCGACGGTCACGTTCCGGACCGCGCCGCCGCCCGCGAGGTAGGGCTCGGCGGCGTCGAGCCAGTCCCGGCGGCCCACGAGCACGCCGGCGCCGAACGGGGCGTACAGCTTGTGCCCGGAGAAGGCGAGGTAGTCGACACCCCACTCCTCGACGTCGATGCGGCGGTGCGGTGCGAGCTGAGCGGCGTCGACGAGAATCCGTGCGCCGCAACGATGCGCCACCTCGGCGAGGGCGGCGATCGGCAGCACCTCACCGGTGACGTTGGACGCCCCCGTCACCGCGAGCAGGGCGGTGGGCTTGGAGCACAGTTCGGCGACGAGCAGCCGGACGGTTTCGGCCAGCGTGTCCGCCGCCCGCACGACGCGAGAGTCCTTCCACGGCAGCAGGTTCGCGTGGTGTTCGATGTCGAGGACGACGGTGCTGCCGGGAACGCAGCCGGCGAGCAGGTTCAGCGAGTCGGTGGTGTTGCGGGTGAACACCACCACCTGGTCGTCGCACGCTCCGACGAATCGGGCCACCGAGTCGCGGGCGTTCTCGTAGCACTCGGTCGACACCCGCGAGGCGTAACCGGCGCCGCGGTGCACGCTGGAGTACGTCGGAAGCAGGGCCCCGATACGGTCCGTCACCTGCGCCAACGCCGGCGCACTGGCCGCGTAGTCGAAGTTCACGTAGGTGCAGTCGCCGCCCTGAACGAGCGGAACCCGCAGGTCGGAACCCGAAACCTGAGCCAGGGGGGCAACACACACGTCAGCGGTCAATACAGCAGTCATCACGACATCCCTCGTAGTCAGGGACTCGTCGCAGGGTCGGTGCCCTCTCGGAGTCCGCGCTTGCCGGGTTCGGTATGAACCTCAGCCTGGTCGTCACCCGGAGCACCCCGCCGCGGTGGAGGGTTGCCGACCAGCTAGCCGGGGCTTGACGCTGGTACTCGTGACCTGTTTCGAAGATTGCAGGATCGGCGCGCAGTTGTCAACCCGACACCGGGAGGGTCCGGGATCCGGGCTCGGCGCTCGCGTCAGTTGGGGGTGACTCCGAGCAGCGGGGCGAGCTGATTCGCAATCGGGTTGAGGTCCAGCTTGTTCGGGTCATTCTTGGGCGTGGAGTCCCACGGCTGAACGGTGGCGGGGTCGCCGAACACGATCCGGTTCGCGCTGCGGACGCCGGTGAGACTGCCCTGCGGGGCCGCACAGATGGCGGCGGTGTTCTGCGGGAAGTCCTGCTGCGTGTCGTCGAAGTTCGGATCCTGGCGCTTCATCTCCCGGAGGATCGCCCGGGTGCCCTCGTACCCGACGGTGCACGACGGCGGGTTGTTCGTCTCGGCCACCCGGCCCAGGTGCACGGAGATCACCTTCGCCGTGGCGGACAGGTTGGCGAGGTTCGTCGTGATGCCGGGGCCCGCATCCGAGACCAGTTGCCCCAGTTGCTTGCTCGTGGGATTTCCGTTGTCGATCAGCCGCCGGACATCGGGGTCGCTGCTGCGCAGCCGGTCCGCGAGCGGCTGAAGGTCTTCACCCTTTCCGTCGAATGCCGCGCCGAGTTCCGTCACGACGGTGTGGAGCGCGTCGATCGGCGCGGATTCGGTCAATCCCTTTGTGCTGGCGAGTAACTCCCCGAGGGCATCGGCGTGGCCGTGTCCCCCGGGGGGCGACGAGAACGAAGCCGATCAGCTGCCACCGGACCATCGGCGACCTCACCGTGCGCCCTCGATGTCGCGCCGATCGAGCGCCGTCCCCGCAGCGGTGAGCCGGTGCCGGCTCACGAGACGACCGATAGTGGCGGCGGCAGACACAGGCACTCCGATGACTGGTAAATACATGAGACGAACGGTCACACGTATGTCTTGACCGATCGTCGGAGCAGCGCAAACTCCGCGCCAACCGCCGTGGTGCACGTCACCCCCCGGTCTTGACTGAATTTTCAGTTTGGAATATGTTCGGTGCCCAACAGGACGTGATACCGGTCACCTCCGCCCCGAATGTGAGGTCCGCAGTGTCCACGAATCTCGACCCGACGACGCCCCTCGACGACACCGCTCCCTCCCCGCCGGAGGATCGGTTCGGACACGTCGAGACGATCGGCGTGGAGTACATCCCCGAATCGGAACGCGATTCGCGACCGCTCAACATGCTCGCGGTGTTCTTCGGCGGCAATCTGGCGTTCTCCGTGATCGTGTTCGGCTGGCTCCCCATCACATTCGGGCTCAGCTTCGGCAGCGCGCTGGCGGCCAGCGCGATCGGCATCGGGCTCGGAACGCTCCTCATCGCTCCCCTGTCACTCCTGGGCCCGCGCACCGGCACGAACAACACCGTGTCGAGTGGTGCGCACTTCGGCGTGAGCGGACGGATGATCGGCTCGGGGCTCACCCTCCTCTTCGCCCTCGCGTACGCAGCGATCGCGGTCTGGACGTCGGGGGACGCACTGATCGCCGCCGCCCACCGCCTGTTCGGCACACCGGTCGACAACGGCATGCTCGCCCTCGGCTACGGCATCATCGCCGCCGAGATCGTGGCCGTCGCACTGTTCGGCCACGGCACGGTGGTCGCGCTCCAGAAGTTCGTGCTGCCCGTCGTCGCCGCACTACTCTTGCTGGGGGTCTTCGCGTTCGGTGGCCACTTCGACGGCGGCGCGGGCAGCGGCGACTACCTGCTCGGCGGTTTCTGGCCGACCTGGATTCTGGCCGTGGTCCTCGCCGTCGGCGGTCCGCTGTCCTACGCCCCGACGCTCGGCGACTACAGCAGGCGGATCTCCCGGGTGCGGTTCAGCGACCGTTCGATCGTCGCGGCCACCATGGCCGGCATCTTCTTCGGACTGTTCCTGACCGCGGCATTCGGTTCGTTCACCGCGTCGACGTTCACCACGCTGAGCGACTCCTACGTCGCCGACCTGGTGGCGGAGGCTCCCGGCTGGTACGTGCTGCCGATCGTCCTCGTCGCCCTCGCGGGCGGACTCGGCCAGGGCGTCCTCAACGTCTACGCCAGCGGGCTCGACCTGGAGGCGCTGATCCCCCGTTTGCGCCGCGTCCACACGACGCTGATCACGTCGGCGCTCGCGGTGGCCCTGCTCTACATCGGTGTCTTCGTCGTCGACGCCGTCGATTCGATCACGGCGATGACGTTGGTGCTCAACGGTTTCGCCGCGCCGTGGGTCGCGATCAACGTCGCCGGCTTCCTGGTTGCGCGGCGAGGGCAGTACGACGCCGTCGATCTCCAGGTGTTCAACCTGGGCCGGAAGGGCGGGCGGTACTGGTTCACCGGCGGCTGGAACCTTCGCGCCGTCATCCCCTGGGCCGCAGGATCGCTGTTCGGCCTGCTCGCGGTCGACACGTCGCTGTACTCCGGGCCTCTTGCCGACATCGCGCACGGTGTCGATGTCAGTCTGATCGGATCGTCGGTCATCGCCGTGGCCGGCTACCTCGTCGCGCTGCGACTGTGGCCCGAACACGTGGCCCCGGTCGAGGCGCCGTCGTCCTAGCACGACACGAACCGAAGGAGATTCCGATGAGCGAGCGACGCGACGCGATTCTGAAGGCCAGCGCGACGGCGATTGCCCAGCGAGGTATCCGCGGGCTGCGCGTCAACGATGTCGCGGAGGTCGCGGGCGTCTCGCCGGGACTGCTGTACTACCACTTCAAGGATCGCATCGGCCTGCTCGAGGCCGCCCTGAACTACATCAACGACCGTGCCCGCGACTACCGCAGCGAGGGCGAGGGGTCCGCGGACTCCGCACGCGACCGGCTCACCCGCTCGCTCCTCGGCGAGATCCAGGACCGCCCCGAGGTCGTGGAGAACTCGCTGGCCTGGAACGAGTTACGCGCCTCCGCCGTGTACGAGGAGGCGCTGCGGGAGCCCCTCGCGCGGACCACCGCCGCGTGGGTTGCCGAGATCGCCGACGCGATCACGCAGGCGCAGGCCACCGGCGAGATCTCCCCCTCCCTCGACCCCCGGCGCACCGCGGTCACGATGACCGCCCTCGTCGAAGGACTGTCCGGGCGGTGGCTCTGCAAGGAGATCTCCACCGAGGACGCCCGCTCCCACCTGCTCGGCGCGATCGACGTCGTGATGTCCGAGCCCCCCAACCGCACCACCGACAACCCCGTCACCACCAGAACGAAGGAAAAACGATGACCATCCGCACGATCACCGCGCTGCCCGCACCCTCCTCCCCCGCACGTTCCACGGCGTCCGCCCGCACTCCGCTGCGGGTCGGGTTGGTGCAGCACCGCTGGCTCGCCGACGCGGACGCATTGCGCACCGGGTTGACCGACGCGATCGGTGAGGCGGCCGCCCTCGGCGCGGCAGTGGTGTTCCTGCCGGAACTCACGCTGTCGAAGTACCCCGCCGACACCCGCGCGACCGGGACACCCGGGCGCGACGCCGAGGACCTCACGACCGGACCGACATACAGTTTCGCGGCCGCCGCCGCTGCCCGCCACCAGGTATGCGTGCATGCCTCCCTCTACGAACGAGCCGACGGCCCCGACGGTCTCGGTTTCAACACCGCCATCCTCGTGTCCCCGTCCGGTGAACTGCTGTCCCGGACACGCAAGCTGCACATCCCCGTCAGCGCCGGATACTACGAGGACACCTACTTCCGCGGCGGCCCCGCCGACGACGCCTACCCCGTCTACCGGCCTGCCGAACTGGGCGGCGCCGCCCTCGGACTGCCGACGTGCTGGGACGAATGGTTCCCCGAGGTGGCGCGGATGTACTCGCTCGCCGGCGCGGAGATCCTGGTCTACCCCACCGCGATCGGGTCCGAGCCGAGCTTCCCGGCGTTCGACACGCAGCCGATCTGGCAGCACGTGATCGTCGGAAACGGCATCACCAGTGGCACATTCATGGTTGTCCCGAACCGTTGCGGCAACGAGGGCGGCATCGACTTCTACGGTTCCTCGTTCATCTCCGACCCGTACGGCCGAGTGCTGGTGTCCGCTCCCCGCGACGAGGAAGCGGTCCTCGTGGCCGACCTCGACCTCGACCAGCGCAAGGACTGGCTCGACCTCTTCCCGTTCCTGACCACCCGTAGGCCGGACACGTACACCCGGCTGACGGACGCCGTCGACCACGAGCACCCCTACGGTCTTCCGTCGACGGTCGCCGCCGCGGAGACCCGGTCATGACCTGGCGGATGCCCAGCGAGACGGAACCTCAGGAGCGGGTCTGGATGGCGTTCCCGCCTCTCGGGGCGTCGATGACCGCGACGGCGGACGACGCCCACGAGGCGCGGACCGCGTGGGCGGCCGCCGCCCACGCGGTCGCCGAATTCGAACCGGTCACCATGGTCGTCGATCCGGCAGACAGGAACGTCGCCCGGCAGTACCTGTCCCCGGACATCGACGTGGTCGAGGCGCCCCTCGACGACGCCTGGATGCGCGACATCGGTCCCACGTTCGTCCTCGACGAGGAGGACCGCCTCGGTGCCGTCGACTGGGTGTTCAACGGCTGGGGACAGCAGGAGTGGGCCACCTGGGACCACGACCGCTCCATCGGCGCGGCCGTCACGGCGTGGTCGGGCGCCCGGCCGGTCCCATCGTCGATGGTCAACGAAGGCGGCGGAATTCAGGTGGACGGCCACGGAACCGTGTTCGTCACCGAAACGGTGCAACTGGACCCACTGCGCAACCCCGGCCTGGACGCGGCCGGGGTCGAGGCGGAACTCGCGCGCACGATCGGCGCCGAGCACGTCGTCTGGCTGCCGCGCGGCCTGACGCGGGATTCCGAGAAGTTCGGCACCAAGGGGCACGTCGACATCGTCGCGGCGCTTCCCGCACCCGGGGTGGTCCTGGTGCACTGCCAGCGCGACCCGTCCCACCCCGACCACGAGGTGACCGCCGAGATCTTGAAGGTGCTGTCCGACAGCCGTGACCGGTCCGGTGCGCCGTGGCGGATCGTCGAGGTGCCCGCGCCGACGGTCCTGCGTGACGAGGAGGGGTGGGTCGACTACAGCTACATCAATCACCTCGTCGTCAACGGCGGCGTCATCGCGTGCGGCTTCGACGACCCCCACGACGCCCTCGCCCGCGACATCCTGTCGAGCGTCTACCCGGGTCGTCGCGTCGTCACCGTCGATGCCCGGCAGATCTTCGCGCGGGGCGGCGGCATCCACTGCATCACCCAGCATCAGCCGCGCGGGCGGATCTGACGGGCACCGGTTTCGCCGTCCACTTCCGTGAGCCGTCGGGTCAGGAAACGCCGGGTCGGTTCGTTCGCCGCCAGTGCGATCGCGGCGCGGTATTCCACGCTCGCCTCCGCCGGCCTGCCTGCTCGGCGCAGCAGGTCGGCGCGGGTGGCGTGCAGGGTGTGCGTCCGGGCCAGCCTCGGTTCCCCGGCGAGCGCGTCCACCTCGGCGAGGCCGGCGTCGGGACCGTCACGGAAACTCACGGCGACAGCGTGATTGAGACGGACTGCGGGTGAGTCACCGTACGCGGCGAGATCGTCGTATCCGGAGACGACGGCGTCCCAGTCGGTGGCTTCCCAGTTCGGCGCCGTCGCGTGGGCGGCGGCAATCGCGGCCTGCGCGCTGTACGGACCGCCTCCCCGGCGCCGGGCGGCCCGCAGGCACACGACGCCTTCCTCGATCTTCGCCCGGTCCCACCGCCTGCGATCCTGGCACTCGAGCGGGACGAGGTCACCGGCGTCGTCGATGCGCTGGGTCCGCCTGCTGTCGTGGAACAGCATGAGCGCCATCAACGCCCACGCCTCACCCTCGTCCGGCATCAGCTCGCACAGCAACCGGCCGAGCCGCAGCGCCTCGTCGCAGAGTTCGTCCCGGATCGCGGCGTCACCGGACGTGGCCGAATACCCCTCGGTGAACACCAGGTAGATGCAGGCGAGCACCTGCGGGGTGCGCTCCGGAAGCAGATGGTCGGGCGGAACCCGGAACGGGATCCCGGCCGTCCGGATCTTGGCCTTGGCGCGGCTGAGCCGTTGGGACACGGTCGGTTCCGGAGCGAGGAACAACCGGGCGATCTCCGCAGGCCTCAGCCCGGCCACCAGCCGGAGCGTCAACGCCACCTGCGACTCCAAGGACAGCGCGGGATGGCAGCACGTGAACATGAGCCGCAACTGGTCGTCACGCACGGGCCACACCTCTTCCTCGTCCGGAGGCGGAACGAGCCTCGCCGCATCGTGCTCCTTGTCGCCGCGCAGCGACTCCCTGCGTAACCGGTCCAGTGCCCGGTTGCGGGCGACGGTCGTGATCCAGGCCCCCGGGTTGTTCGGCACACCCGAATCCGGCCAGCTGCGGATCGCCTCGGCGAACGCCTCCTGCACCGCGTCTTCCGCGAGGGACAGGTCACCGACCATCCGAGCCACGGTGGCCAGCGCCCGACCGGACTCCTCCCGAAAGACGCGGCTCAGCGTGTCGCCGTCCATTACTCGGCGAAGTCGACGATCTGCCGGAGTTCGATGCAGCCTTTCGGCGACACCGGGATCTTCGCCGACAACGCGATCGCGCTCTCCCGGTCGTCGGCTGCGAGCACGTACAGACCGTTCGCGACCTCGGTGGTCTCGGCGAAGGGGCCGTCGGTGAGCAGAAGTTCGCCGTCGCGGACGCGGATCGTCGTCGCGGAGTCCGGCGGATACAGGGCTCCGCCACCATGCACCGCGGACCCGGCGAGGCGACCGAACTTCTCGTGCTCGGCCATCCCCTCGTCCCACTGGGGTGTGCCCGGCGACACCGCCGCCGCCACCGGTTCGCGGAGCAGCGCCATCCAGCAGCCTTTCTGATCGGTCACGGGCATCCACTCGAACATCGGCCACAACTCGATGATCGCCTCGGGGATGTGCCGCGCGACATTCAGCACCTCGTCCAGGTCCGGTCCCTCGAGAACGTAGAAACCACCGATCACCTCCGCGGTCTCCGCGAACGGACCGTCCGTGATCAGCGCGTGGCCGCCCTCGTTCCGGATGGTCGCCGCCTCCGTGCTCGGATACAAGGCACCACCTCCTACGATCGCGGAGCCCGCTCTCTCCGTGAACGCCTGATGGCGCGCAACGGCCACCGCGAACTCCGGACTGTCCGGTGCCCATTCTGTGGCGTTCTTCTCGTCCGCCAGCAATGCCAGGTAGTACATGGGGTCATCCTTCCTCGGTTCGAAGGAACTCGGGTGCTCCCTCTGACCAGACGACGAAGAAAAGTAGCGAACTTATACATCCGCGGCGAGAAACCTCCAACAGCAGGTGAAGAATGGTCGAAGAAGGCCTGCCAACCACCAACTGTTCACCATCTGGCCACTTGATCGTGAGATAACGAGCCGTACGCACCACTACCCGCTCAGAGAAGGAATCCTGGATTGTCTCTCCAGTCGCCGACGGATTCGGACCTGTCGCTCCGTATACCCCGGGAATTCCTCCGCCGTGAATTCGCACCGGCGCCGCGCACCCTCGTCGACATCCTGTTCGCGACGGCCGAGGCGAACCCCGAAGCCCCCGCGATCGACGACGGCACCACGTCGCTGACGTACCAGGAACTGCTCGAGGAGATCCGGCAGACCGCCGACGTCCTCGCCGGATCGGGAGTCGGGGCCGGCGATCGTGTCGGAATCCGCATGCCGTCCGGGTCGTGCTCGCTGTACGTCGCCATTCTGGCGACGCTCGCCGTCGGCGCCGCGTACGTGCCGGTCGACGCGGACGACCCCGAAGAACGCGCCGAACTCGTGTTCGGCGAGGCGCAGGTGCGGTGTGTGGTGACCGGTACCGGGATCATGGCCGGCACCGCACCGGCCAGGGCCGACGCGCCGAGCGCCCGCCCGCCGACCGTCGACGACGACGCGTGGATCATCTTCACCTCCGGGTCCACCGGCACCCCCAAGGGTGTCGCGGTGAACCATCGCAACGCGGCCGCGTTCGTGGACGCCGAGGCCCGGATGTTTCTGCAGGAAGACCCGATCCGGCCCGGCGACCGGGTGCTCGCCGGACTGTCGGTGGCGTTCGACGCGTCCTGCGAGGAGATGTGGCTGGCGTGGCGTCACGGCGCCTGCCTGGTTCCCGCACCCCGGTCGCTGGTGCGCAGCGGCATGGACCTCGGCCCGTGGCTCGTCGCCCGCGACGTCAGCATCGTCTCGACGGTGCCGACCCTGGCGTCGCTGTGGCCCGCCGAGGCCCTCGAGGCCGTGCGCCTGCTGATCTTCGGCGGCGAGGCCTGCCCGCCCGAACTGGCCGAACGCCTCGCCGTCGACGGTCGCGAGGTGTGGAACACGTACGGGCCCACCGAGGCGACGGTCGTGGCCTGCGGCGCCCTGATGGACGGTCGGAGCCCGGTCAGCATCGGCCTCCCGCTGGACGGCTGGGACCTCGCCGTCGTCGACGGATCCGGCGAACCCGTACCCGAGGGCGAGGTCGGCGAACTGGTCATCGGCGGTGTCGGCCTGGCCCGGTACCTCGACCCGGCGAAGGACGCCGAGAAGTACGCCCCGATGCCGACGCTCGGCTGGGATCGGGCCTACCGGAGCGGCGACCTGGTCCGCCTCGACCGCCGCGGACTGCTGTTCCAGGGCCGCGCCGACGACCAGGTGAAACTCGGCGGCAGGCGGATCGAGCTGGGCGAGGTCGACAACGCGCTGCAGAACCTCCCCGGCGTCGGCGGCGCCGCCGCGGCCGTGCGCCGGACCGGCGCCGGTCACCAGATCCTCGTCGGCTACCTGGCCAGCACCAACCCCGACTTCGACCTCAAGGCCGCGCACACCGCGCTCACCGGCCAGCTTCCGGCTGCGCTGGTCCCGCGGCTGGTGCTGGTCGACGAACTCCCCACCCGCACGTCGGGGAAGGTCGATCGCAACGCCCTTCCCTGGCCGCCGCCGGGCGTCGACGACGCCGCGGAGAAGCTGGGCCTCGAGGGCACACCGGCGTGGGTCGCCGAGTTGTGGACGTCGATTCTGGGCGCCGAGATCACCGGAACCGACGACGACTTCTTCGAACTCGGCGGTGGTTCCCTCTCCGCCGCCCAGCTGGTCACGGCGCTGCGCGAACGGTTCCCCGAAGTGACTGTCGCGCAACTCTACGATCATCCGCGGCTCGGTTCCCTCGCCGAATACCTCGACGAGCTGGCGCCGATCGACGCCGCCGAACCCCGCATCGTCACCCCGACTCCGCGGCGAAGCCAGCTCGCGCAGATCGCGGCCACGGTCCCGCTCACCACGCTCACCGGTCTGCAGTGGGTGACGTGGCTGGCGATCGCGAACAACGTCTTCTCCTGGTTCACGACCGTGTCCTGGGCGCCGACGGTGTCGTGGTGGTGGATTCTGCTCGCGTTCTTCGCGTTCATCAGCCCGGTCGGCCGGATGGCCATCTCGGTGCTCGGTTCACGGATCCTGCTGCGCGGGCTCGAGCCGGGAACGTACCCCCGCGGCGGCAGCGAACACCTGCGACTGTGGGTGGCACTGCGCCTCACCGAGGCCAGCGGCGCCGCGAACCTGTCCGGGGCCCCGTGGATGCTCTACTACGCGCGGGCGCTCGGCGCCGACGTCGGCAAGGGCGTCGACCTGCACACGCTGCCGCCGGTCACCGGCATGCTCGAACTCGGCGACGGCTGCTCCGTCGAACCGGAGGTCGACCTGTCCGGGCACTGGGTGGACGGCGACGTCGTGCACATCGGCGGGATCAAGATCGGCCCCGGCGCCTCGGTCGGCGCGCGATCGACGCTGCTGCCCGGCGCCACCATCGGACGTAACGCCGAAGTCGAGGCCGGTTCCGCCGTGTTCGGACGCGTCAAGGCCAATCAGCACTGGGCCGGTTCACCGGCGGTCAAGGTCGGCAAGGCGGTCCACCCGTGGCCGGAAGGGACCCCGCGCCGCGCGGCCTACTGGGTTCCCGCGTTCGGCGTGACGTCCATGCTCATCGCCGGACTGCCGATCTTCGCCCTCGTCGCAGGCATCGTGGTCGTCGGGTGGTGGATCCGCGACGCGGCAACGGTCGGGGCGGCCGCACTCCAGTCGCTGGTGATCCTCCCCGTCGCGACGCTCGTCAGCCTCGCCGTGTTCGCCGTCCTCACGGTCGTGTCCGTCCGGCTGCTGTCGATCAGGTTGCGCGAGGGCTACCACCCGGTCCGTAGTCGCATCGGCTGGCAGGTGTGGGCCACCGAACGGCTCATGGATTCGGCCCGCACGTTCCTGTTCCCGCTGTACGCGAGCCTGCTGACACCGGGTTGGCTGCGGTTGCTCGGCGCCCGGATCGGCAAGAACGTGGAAGCGTCGACCGTCCTCATGCTGCCGAAGTTCACGACCGTGGCGGACGGCGCGTTCCTCGCCGACGACACGATGATCGCGAGTTACGAACTCGGCGGCGGCTGGATGCACATCGAGCACGCGAAGGTCGGCAAGCGCGCGTTCCTCGGCAACTCCGGGATGACCGGCCCGGGTAGGCGGGTCCCCAAGAACGGTCTCGTCGCCGTGCTGTCGGCCACGCCGTCGAAGGCGAAATCCGGTTCCTCCTGGCTGGGCAGTCCGCCTGTCCGCCTCCGCCGGGCGCCCGGCGACACCGACGCCTCCCGCACGTTCCGTCCGCCGTTCCGGCTCAAGGTCGCTCGTGCCGTCGTCGAAACGTGCCGTCTC
Organism: Rhodococcus koreensis; assembly: GCF_017068375.1. Classification (NCBI taxonomy): domain Bacteria; kingdom Bacillati; phylum Actinomycetota; class Actinomycetes; order Mycobacteriales; family Nocardiaceae; genus Rhodococcus; species Rhodococcus koreensis. The sequence continues at coordinate 5,174,440 of NZ_CP070609.1, read as the reverse complement.
CTTCCCGTGATGGTGACGTTCGGGATCGGGCTCGGCGTGCTGTTCGCGGTGGAGGTGATGGCCGGCCGCGTCGGTTTCTGGCTCGCGGCGCTGGCCAGCGGGCTCGTGCTCCTCGTCGCGGGTGCGGCCGCCGGACTGATCTCCGTCATCGCGAAGTGGCTGGTGGTGGGTCGGATCGGCAAGATCGAACACCCGCTGTGGAGTTCGTTCGTGTGGCGGAACGAGGTGTCGGACGCGTTCGTGGAGACCGTCGCCGCACCCTGGTTCGCGCGCGCCGCCACCGGCACCGCAGTGCTGAACGTCTGGTTGCGCGGCCTCGGCGCCACCATCGGCAAGGGGGTGTGGTGTGAAACCTACTGGCTCCCCGAGGCCGATCTCGTGACGCTGGGCGACGGGGCGACCGTGGAACGGGGGTGCGTGGTGCAGACTCACCTGTTCCATGATCGGATCATGTCCATGGACACCGTCATCCTCGGAGCCGGAGCCACCCTCGGGCCGCACTGTGTCGCGCTGCCCGCCGCCCGGATCGGCGAAGGCGGCACGGTCGGACCGGCCTCCCTCGTCATGCGCGGCGACTCCGTGCCGCCGTCCACGCGGTGGCAGGGGAACCCGATCGCCCCCTGGGCGGCCACGTGAAGTCCGACAAGGGGATGGACGAGCCGGTCGACCCGTACCTCCCCCAAAACGGCAACCGTGGATACCGGGTGTCCCGGTACGAACTCGACCTCACCTACAAGGTCCACAGCAACCGGCTGACGGGCAAGGCCACGATCACCGCGGTCACGACCGCGGTACGTTCCCGGTTCGCCCTGGACCTGGCGGCCGGCATGCACGTCACGAAGGTCGCGGCCAACGGTTCCCGCAACACGAAGTGGCTGCACCGCAACGGCAAGCTGATCATCACGCCCGCGCAGAAGATCCCCCCGGGCGGCGCTCTCGTGCTCACCATCCAGTACGGGGGTTCGCCGAAACCGATCCGCAGCATGTGGGGTGAGGTCGGGTGGGAGGAATTGTCCGAGGGCGCCCTCGTCGCCAGTCAGCCCAACGGGGCGGCGTCCTGGTTCCCGTGCGACGACCATCCCAGCTCGAAAGCCAGCTACCGCATCGCGATCACGACCGATTCGCCGTACTACACGGTGGCCAACGGCGCGCTGGTGAGCAAACAGACCCGGGCCAGTCAGACGACGTGGGTGTACGAGCAGACCGAGCCGATGCCGAGTTACCTCGCCACCATCCAAATCGGGCCGTACGAGCGCCGCAGGTTCGGTTCCGGTGGTGTTCCCATGTTCGCCGTCCACCCGCCGCGGCTACGAGCGTCGTTCGACGTGGACTTCGGCCGACAGCCCCAGATGATGGACGTGTTCTCCCGGTTGTTCGGCCCCTACCCGTTCGCCGACTACACGGTGGTCGTGACGGACGACGAGTTGGAGATCCCGCTCGAGGCGCAGGGACTGTCCATCTTCGGCGCCAACCATTGCACCGGCAGGCGCTGGGCCGAGCGTCTGGTGGCGCACGAACTGGCCCACCAATGGTTCGGCAACAGCCTGACGCTCGGCCAGTGGCGGGACATCTGGTTGCACGAAGGCTTCGCCTGTTACGCCGAGTGGATCTGGTCGGAGAATTCCGGTGGACATTCGGCGCACCAACTCGCCCTGCAGGCGCATCAGGGCCTGGCCCGTAAACCACAGGACCTGATGATCGCCGATCCGGGACCGCAGCTGATGTTCGACGACCGCGTCTACAAGCGCGGCGCGCTCACGCTCCACGCGCTGCGGCGCCGGCTCGGCGACGACAAGTTCTTCGCGTTGCTGCGCGAGTGGACCCTGGCCCATCGCCACTCCACCGTCACGAGCGAGCAGTTCACCGATCTGGCCGCCCACTACACCGACGAATCGCTGCGCCTGCTGTGGGATTCGTGGCTCGGGGAGAAGACGCTGCCGTCGATGTGATCTGACGCCGCTTCCGAATTCGGCAGGTGCGCGCGCCACTTCGTGAGGGCGAGCGCGAGGCAGCCGACGGCCGCGACCGCCCCGAACACGAACATTCTCGGGTACGTCACCGCCGGGAACGTCTCGGACAGGTACGCCATCACGACGGGTGTCCCGAACCCCAGATACGTCAGCGAGTAGAAGACCGCGGTCAGTCCGGCGAGGTCGTCCGGGCCCGCGATCCGCTGGATCTCCTGCAGTCCCGACACCATCGCCATGCCGTATCCGCAGCCGAGCACGACGGCCGCGGCGAGCGCGAGCGGGACGGTCAGCGCGGACGCCGCGACCACCGCGACACCCATTCCGGCGACGACGACAACGAGCGAGACCACGACGGCCCGCGCGTTCCGGGGAGTGTCGATCTTGCGGCCGAGAGCCTGGATGGCGAAACCCGCCCCGAGGCCGACCATGCACATGAGCGCGGAGAACGCGAGCGGCAGCCCACCGGTGTTCCGGGACATCAGCGACGGGAGCACCGCGTAGGCGGCGGCCGCCGTGCCGAACACCCACGGCGCGAGCGGCACGATCACGAACAGGAACCGCTTGTGCGCGGCGGACCGGATCGCGAGGTCGCGGGCGAGGGAGACTCGTTCGGAGACGGGCTGGGCCGCGCGGGTCTCGGGGGCCCGCCACAGCGCGACGGCTGCGGCGACGGCGATCGCACTGTGCACGGCGTAGGACAGGACGCTCGGCAGCGGCGCCCACTGCGCGAGAATACCGGCGACACCAGCACCCAGGCCGAACCCACCCGTCAGGCTCATCGCGGCCCGCCGCGCACCCGCACCGTCCGCGGCCGCGGGATCCCACGGCGGGGTCGACAACTCCTTCACCCAGCTGCCGCCGACGGCCATGCCGAGGCCGAGCGCGACGCCGCACAGGACGCGGCCGACGATGAGCATCGCCGCGGAGTCGGCGCCGAGGGCCAGGAGTGCGGAGCCGGCGACCGTCAGGAACGGCGCGGGGAGCAGGATCGGCCGTCGTCCCAGCCGGTCGGACAGTGGTCCGCCGAGGAGCAGGGCGGGCACGATCCCGACGACGTAGGCGAACAGGAACAGGTCGACCGTGACCGGTGAGAATCCGTGATCGGCGCGGTACATCCCGAGCAGCGGCGTGAACTCGTTGCCACCCCAGGCGACGGCGAACATGGTCGCGGCCACCAGCATCCAGGCGCGCGGCGACGCGAGGGCCTGCGGCATCTCCGTCGGGTATTCGCGGACGGCGGTCATCGCGCAACTCCTCTCGGGTTGAGGGCGTGGACCTGGCGCATGTGGACGAGCACCGCGGCGTCGAAGCCGGCGGCGTCACCGGCCTCGACGAGTTCCGTCAGCTGTTCGTGGTCGGCGATGATCCTGGGCAGCTGTCCCGGGTCGCGGGTGATGGAGTGTGCCGTCATCCGGCGCTGGCGCTCGCGGATGCTGGAGTAGAACGTCGCGAGCAGCGGGTTCTCGCCCGCCTCGACGATCATCCGGTGGAAGTCGGCGTCGGCGGCGCTGAAGGCCGCGACGTCGCCTCGTGCGGCGATCTCGCGCTGCTCCGCGAGGTTCTCGCGCAGGCGGGCGACGAGGAGTTGGCGGGCGTGCGGCTGATCGGCGAGCACCCGGACGCTGTGTGTCTCGACGAGTTGGCGGGCGTCGACCACGTGTTCCGCCTCGCCGTCCGCGACGGGCACGACGAGCGCGCCCCGCTTCGGGTACAGCCGCATCCAGCCCTCGGCCTCGAGCCGGAGGAAGGCCTCGCGCACCGGGGTGCGGCTGAGCCCCATCCGTCCGGCGATCTCGCCCTCGCTGATCAGCTCACCGCCGGGCAGGCCGCCCGACAGGATGAGTTCCTTGACCTCGCGATAGGCCTGCTCCGCGGCGGAATACAACATAGACACAAGATGTATTTATACTCCTGAGCCGAGGACGGGTCTATGCCGAGACGGCCACTGTGAGCTCTATCTCCACGGGCGCGCCGGACGGCAGGGCGTACACGCCGATCGCGCTGCGCACCGGCAGCGCGCCGGGTCCCAGGCATTCGACCAGCACGTCGGACGCACCGTCGGCCACCGCGGACAGCTCGCGGAAGTCCGGGGCACACGCGACGAAGACGCTCATCCGCAGGCACCGGGAGATGGCGGCCGTGCCACCGACGGCCGCGGCGACGGCGGCGATCGCGTTTCTCGCCGCCAACCCGGCCGCCTCCCGGGCCCGCGGAATGTCCAGGTCTCGTCCGACGACACCGGCCACGGTCAGCACCCCGTCGCGGCGCGGTGTCATCCCCGCGCTGTACGCGATCCCGTCGTGCACGACGGCGGGGATGTAGCGGCCCTGCGGCCGCGGGACGGATTCCGGCTCAGACACCGAGCGCTATCCCTTCCTGACGAGGGTCGGCGGCACCGGACAGCAGTCCGCGTGCGGTGTCGACGGAGATGATCTGAGCGCTGCCGCCTGCCGCCCACGGCCCCTGCACCGCGACGTCGTGACCCAGCCGCTCCAACTCGGCACGCACCTTCTCCGGGATACGGGACTCGCAGCGCAGTTCCGCCGGGCGGCCGACCACGTCGGCGTCGCTGCCGGGGAAGACCGTGAAGCGGGGGGCCGCGACGGCCTCCGCCGGGTCGAGTCCGTGGTCGAGCAGGTGCGAGATCAGTTGCATGTTCCACTGCACCTGCCCGTCTCCGCCCGGGGTGTTGCCGACGTGCAGCAGATTCCCGGACGTGTCGGTGACGACCCACGCGTTGAGGGTGTGCAGCGGCTTGCGTCGCGGCGCCGCGGCGTTCGGATGTCCCGGGATCAGGTAGGCCCCGCGGCCGTATCGGTTGTTCAGCACCACCCCGGTGCCGGGGACGGTCATCTTGGCGCCGAACGTGAAGGCGAGGGAGTGGATGAAACTGACGGCACGGCCGTCGGCGTCCACTGCGACGGTGGAGGTGGTGTCTCCCGCGCTCACACTGAAGGCGCCCGACGACGCCCGATGACGGTCCAGCCGGTCCCGCGCCGACCCGACCGCGGCCGGCTCGAGGACCGCCTGCCACCCGTCGTTGCCGGCGCCGCAGGTCGCGAGCCGATCCTCGAACGCCAGGCGCGCCGCTCTCGCCATGCGGTCGACGGCCGGAGCGGTCAGCCACGGGGAGAAGCCGACGACGCCATCATTCAGCGCTGCCTGCTGCAGCACCATCCATCCGGGTGTGGGCAACGGCGTCTGGTGCACGACCGCGCCGGCGTAGTGGCCGCTGATCGCGGACTCCGGTCGCACGTCGGCGCCTGCCTCCCACTCGTCCCCGCCGAACGGCGCTCCTCCGGCGCGGAGCGCGTCGACGGCCCGCCGAGCGAACGAGCCGGTGTAGAAACCGTGCACGTCGCGCGCCAGTTGACGGAGGAATCCGGCCAGGTCGCGCTGCGGCAGCAACTCCCCGACCTGCGGTAACCGCCCGCCCGGCAGATACACGGCACGCAGTCCGGGGTCGGCGGCGATCGCGGCCTGCGCCTCCCGCACGTCGTCGCGAGTCTTGGCCGAGCAGGGCAGCCCCTTCTCGGCCGCGCGGACCGCCGGCGCCCAGAGATCCCCCAGCGAGCGGGTGGCCCCACCCGCGTGGAGTGCGGCGAGGGCGGCCGGCGCTCCGGGAACCGCCACCGCCAGCGCCCCGTCGAGGGGAACCGACCGCAGCCCGCGTTCGGTGTAGAAGTCCACGTCGGCGCCGTCGGGCCCGAAGCCGCTGCCCCCGACCGTCCACACCGTTCCGTCGGGTTCGCGGACGACGGCGAACGCGTCGCCGCCGATCCCGCACTGGCCGGGCAACGTCAGCCAGGTCATCGCGGCCATGGCCAGTGTCGCGTCGATCGCGTTGCCGCCGTCGGCGAGTACGCGCGCACCGACCGTGCTCGCCGCGGGATGACTGGACGAGACCATGCCGTCGGTGGAGAGGGTGGACGGTCGAAGGTTCACTTCGTGCACCCCCGCGCGGCCCGCCGGCGCGGAATGGAACTGGTGTCGTCCGGGTCGATGCCGACGAAGATCTCGCCGTCACGTTCCTCTACGGGATAGGTCTTGATGGCCACCGTCGCCGGCGGGCATACCGGCTCACCGGTCTCGATGTCGAACACGCTTCCGTGGCAGGAACATCCGATGCCGTCGTCCACGAGTTTCCCGGACGAGAGCAGGCAGTCCAGGTGCGTGCAGTAGTTGGACGTGGCGTAGGCCTTCCCGTTCAGGCGGGCCACGGCGAACTCGTGGTCACCGGCGAAGAAGCGGCGCACGATGCCTTCGGAAACCTGTCCGGAGCGCGCAACGCGAGTGAATTCCATGGTCTTCTCCCTCTGTCGACAGGTCGGTCTCAGGCCGAAGGGCTGAGGTAGACGGTCTTTTCGGCTTGGTAGAACTGCATCATCGAGTCCCCCGCCTGTTCCTTGTGGGTCTGCGTGCTCGACGCCTTGTACCCGCCGAACGGCGCGTTCATGCTCATGCCGGTGGTGGGCTGGTTGATCTTCACCAGGCCCGATTCGGAACGGCCTGCGAACGCGAGCGCCCTGGTCACGTCGTTGGTGACGATTCCGGCGCTGAGCCCGAATTCGGTGTCGTTCGCGAGTGCGACCGCCTCGTCGAAGCCGGCGGCCCGCAAGAATACCAGCAGTGGTCCGAACACCTCTTCCGTCACCACCCGCATGTCCGGGCTGCCTCCGGCGAACACGGTCGGGACGGCGAAATAGCCGTTCTCGATGTCGAGACTGGTTCCGCCACAGACCAGTTCGGCGCCTTCGTCACGGCCAATCTGCACGTACTCGAGGAACTTGGCGAGCTGCCCCGCGCTCGCGAGAGCACCCATCCCCACTCCCGGGTCCGCGCCCGGCCCGACGGTGATCTCGCCGGCGAGTTCCACCACGCGGTCCAGCAACCGGTCGTGGATCGAGTCCACCGCGATCACCCGACTGGTGCCCGTGCAGGCCTGCCCGGACAACCCGAAGGCGCCCTTGACGATCAGCGCTGCCGCCTTGTCCACGTCTGCGTCGTCGAGGACGACGACGGGATTCTTGCCGCCCATCTCGAGTTGACTCCGGCGCGACGGACCCACCGCCGCGTGGATCGCGCGGCCCACGCCGGTGGAGCCGGTGAACGTCACGGCGTCGACGCGCTCGTCCGCCGCGATTGCGGCGCCGGCGCGGCCGGAGCCCTGGACCAGAGCGACGGCCCCGGCCGGAAGCCCCCCGGCCAGCAGCGCCTCGACCAGCCGCTGTCCCATCAGCGGCGTCAACTCGGACGGTTTGAACACCACGACATTTCCCGCGGCGAGGGAAGGTCCCAGTTTGCGTGACGGGATGTTGAGCGGGAAGTTCCACGGGGTGATCGCGCCGACGATGCCGACGGGTTCGCGCAGGGTGATGACCAGTCCCTCGCCCGGGGTGGGATACGTGCTGCCGGTGGTCCGGAGCGCCTCACCCGCGTAGAAGCGCAGGTTCATCGGAGTGCGGCCGACTTCCATCGTCGCCTCCGCCCGGGTCTTGCCCTCCTCTCGAACGAGTTCGTCGACGAGTTCGGCTGCCCGCGTCTCAAGGTGCGCGGCGGCACCTTCCAGAATCGCCGCGCGGCGTTCCGGGGGCGTCGCGGCCCACTGCGGCGCCGCCTTGGCCAGCGCGCCCACGGCGGCATCCACGTCCGCCTCGGTGGAATCGGGGAACACGCCGATCACGTCGTGGTGGTCGGCGGGGTTGCGCCGCTCGAACACCTCGCCCGAGAACGACGGAACCCACTGCCCGTCGATCAAATTGAGTCCCTCGATCATGACACCGTCACCAATTCCTCGTCGTCCTCGTCCATCAGGTCGAACAGGTCGACGCTCTCGTCCGCCAACCGGGCCGGTGCGATCGCCCGGCCGATCAGTTCCCTGGCCGCGCCGATCTCCTCGCCGCGGTCGAGCGTGAAGGCGCCGCGCACGACGCCGCGGTCCAGATAGAAGGCGGTGAATTCGCCGCTGTCGGCGCTGCCGCGGAATACCAGGTCCGTGTAGGTGGCGGCGCCGGTGAACTGGATGTTCTTGCCGAACTGATCGGACCAGAACCAGTGCGCGGGGTCCACGACCCCGACGCGCCCGAGCATCAGGTTCGCCGTCGCGGCCCCCTGTTTACTCGCGTTGTCGAAGTGTTCGACGCGCACGTGCCTGCCTGCCGCGTCGGAGAATCGGGCCGCCACGTCGCCGGCGGCGTACACGTGCGGAACCGACGTCCGCCCCTGCGCATCCACGAGGATTCCGCCGTCGACGGCCAGTCCGGAGGCCTGCGCGACCTCGACGTTGGGGACGATCCCGATCCCGACCACCACGACGTCGGCCTCAATCACGTCTCCGCCCTCGAGCGCGATGAGCACGCCGTCCGGCCGGGTCGTCACGGCGTCGACCCGGACGCCGCCGCGTACGGTGACGCCGTTCTCGCGCTGCAACCGCGTGCAGACATCGCCCATCTCGGGCCCGAGAATCCGGGCGAGAGGCACCGCGTCCGCCTCGAGGACCGTCACCTCCGCGCCGAGAGTTCGCGCGGTGGCAGCAATTTCGAGTCCGACGAAACCGCCGCCGATCAGCACCAGTCGAACGCCGGGGCGAAGCTGGGCGGCGAGCCGTTCGGCGTCGTCGATCGTCCTCAGGTAGTGCACCCGTTCCGGTGCGGGGCCGGTCACCGGCATCGTGCGCGGCCTGCCGCCGGTCGCGACGAGGACGGCATCGGCCGCGATGCTCCGCCCGTCGGACAGTTCGACCGATCCGCCGCTCGCGTCGATCCGCGTCACCGTCGTGCCGGTGAGGAGTTCGACGTTCTGCTGGTCTCGCCATGCGTCGGGCAGGAGCATCAACGATTCGCGGTCCTCCTGCCCGGCGAGGAATTCCTTGGACAGCGGTGGGCGCTGATACGGCGCGTGCGGCTCGTCGCCGACGAGGAGGATCCTGCCGTCGAACCCTCGGCGCCGCAGGGTGCGCGCCGCGACAGCGGCGGTCTGGCCGGCACCGATGGTGACGATGGTGTTCAGCGTCATGGTGTCACTCGCTCTCTCAGTCGACTTCGGCCGGCGAAGTCGCGGTCTCGGCGTAATCGGGGCTGCGGGTGAGATCGACGTAGACGACGTCGTCCTCGACCTTCACCGCGTAGGTCGGCTGGCACAGGTCCTGGTCTTCCTCGTAGCCGGTGTCGAGGTCGAACGCCCACTGGTGGCCCGGGCAGATGACGCGCCCGTGCAGCAGTGTGCCTTTCGCCAGCGACCGATCCTGATGGACGCACAGATCACGGAAGGCGTAGATCCGGTCGTCGGTCTGGAACAGGGCGATCGCGGTGTCCCCGGCCTCGACTCGAAGCTTCCGGCGGCGGCCGAGTTCGCGCACGGTGACCAGCCGGGTCCAGTTCGTCTCCATCGTTCTCTCCTGTCGGGCGGCCTGCGTCCGGAGGGGCCCGGTCCGGGCCCCTCCCTTCGCACGGTCAGGCGGTCGCGAGCGTGAGGTCCGGTGCCACGTACGTGTCGTAGAGACCCTTCGTGTACGAGAAGCGCATCTCGGCTCCCCACTGCACGAGTTGCAGGCAACGCTGCTGCAGCTGCGGGGTGTCCGCGTGGTCGAGCACGATCTGGTATCCGCGCTCACCGTGCACGACGTCCGACGTGATGTGCAGGTCGAAGAACTCGATCTCGTCCTCGGTGAACCCGTACACCTCACGCAGCGGGACGATCTGCTTCTTGTAGATGCTCGGAACCTGCGACTCGAGTCCGACGACGAGTGCGGCGGTGGCCACGACGAAGTGTTCACGCTGCGACACCGCGTAGCACCAGGACTGCAATCCGCGGGTGATCGCATTCATGTTCGACGGATCCTCGACGCGTTCCTTCGTGGTGCCGCACGCCTCGGCGAACTTGATGAGGAGGTCGGTGTGCCGGATGTCGGCCAGTTCCTCCTCGTACATGTTCTGGAGGGTGAAATCCTTTGCATTGGTGAAGGTGTCGGGGGTGTTCGAGTAGATATTCGCGAGGTAGTCGGCGAAGGGACCGACGTAGTGGTAGTGGTTCTCCGCCCACCGCGCGAAGTGGTGCTTCTCGAGCTTGCCCTCGGCCCACGCCTTGCTGAACGACGCGTTCTTCGCCTCGCGGCCCTTGATGGCGTTCTCCAGAGCTGTGCGGAATTCGTCCCTGCCCAGTAGTTCGGTCATGATGTGCCTCGTCTTCCTCGGATATGAGATGGTTGGGGAATGCTCCGACTGGAGTGAATTCGACGGTATCGACTCGAGATCGGGGCGACCACGGTCGAAGTGACTGCGACGGAACGGTTTCGATGTGCACGTTGTCGGCACACGGGGAAGTTTGTCAGTTGCGCACTACCGCGAGAGCTTCGAACTCGGCCAGCATCGCCGCTCCGACCGCCTTGTCCTGCTTGCCGTTTCCGCCGCTGATCCCGATGCCGCCGACGATCTGGCCGTCGAAGACGAGGGGGAATCCGCCGACGAACACCGCGAACTTGCCCGGCAGCATGTGGCTGATGCCGAATGCCTCGTTCCCGGGCAGAGCGGGGCCGTCCGGGGCCTCGTTGAACAGGTGCGTGGCCCGCTCGTGGCCGGCCGCGGTGAACGCCTTGGCGATCGCGATGTCGACTCCGGTGAGGCGCGCTCCGGGCAGTCGGTGCAGGGCCAGGACGTTGCCGCCGTCGTCGCAGACGCACAGGGTCTGCTTGACGCCGATTTCCTCGGCCTTCGCGCGTCCCGCGGCGAGCAGCGGGAGTGCGTCGTCGAGGGTGATGCGGTGAACCTGATGCATGGTCTTCTCCGTTGCGTATTCGGGAGGAAGTGATGCACCGATTTCTATCACCGGCATCGCCGGCGGAACCATGGTCAAACTATCCGGCAATTTCCGTGAAATCAGGGCATAGTGCATAGGCAGTGCAGGTGCGCGCTCCGCCATACTGCACCTTTCGACTCCAGCCGAGGAGGTCCATAGTGGACGACACCACGACGCCGAACGCGGACGACGAGCGACTGTCGCTGCGCGGCCTGCTCGAAGAGCCACTGCTCGCGTCGGCCCGGGTGCTGTCCGGCACGGACGCCCTGAGCGGCCCGGTGACGTGGTGCCTGCCGTGGGGTGAGGTGATGAGCAGGCCCGACTCGCTCGCCGAGGTCGCTGTCTACACCCGGCTCGAAACCCTGTCCGCACCCGGACGCGAACTCGAGTCGCTGGTGGCGCGGGGTGCCGGCGTCCTCCTGGTCGACGGGTCGGCGCCCGTAGGCATCACCTGGCCGACCGGACTGACGGTCGTGGAACTGGGATTTCCCGTAGGGTTCACGGCGCTCAACCGACTCCTCGCCGAGCGCGCACTCACCCAGGAAGCGCACGTGATGCGTTATGCGCTCACCGTGCATCAGTCGCTCGCGGGGTTGCTGCACCGTGGGGCGGGCCTGCCGATGCTGATCCGCGAGGTCGCGGCGCTGACCTCGGACGTCGCGGTCGCTCTGGATGTCCGGGGACGCCTCCTCGCGCACGCCGGACTTCCGGACGCCGAGGACGCGGGCACCGTCGCGCTGCTCGACGCGCTCGCCGACGCCCTGCCGCGGTTGGAGGAATCGCCACCGGCACGGATGCACAACGTGCACGTGATCCGCCTGGAGCATCCGGATGGACTGTTCGCCCCCACGACGGCGGTCGCCGGGGCGATGCAACTGGCAGGCCGCTACGAGGGCTGGGTCGTCGTCATCGTGCCCGGGGCCAACCCGCGCAGGCACGACATCGCGCAGCACCGGGTGGTCGTCGAGCAGGCCGGGACGATCATCGGCACCGAGATGCTCCGGCAGCGGAGCGTGGACGAGGCCGAGGAGCGGGCCCGGGGCGACTTCGTTCAGGCCCTGGTGCACGGCAACTTCGCCAACGACCACGACCTGCGCACCCGGGCCGCACTGCACGAGATCGATCTGGACCTGCACTACATCGTGTTCGTCGCTCCCGGTCTCGTCGACCGGGCGGCGGGACGACCCGGCGCGAGCATGGTCCGGCTGGCTCGCTACGCCGCCGGCGTGCTCCCCCGTCCGGGCGTACGTTCTCATGTCACCGTCATCGGCGACGTGCTCGTGGTGATCCGATCCCTGAGTTCCGCCGGCGCCCCCGGCGTCGACTCGGAGATCGGCGAGTACGCGCACGCCATGGCGCTCGATCTCGAAACCCGGTTGGGCCAGCGGATTCCCGTTGCCCACGGTCGCCCGGCGGCGGGCGCCCGCGACATCGGGGAAAGCTACCGCGAGGCCCGCATCACCCTGGGTATCGCCCAGCGGCTCGGGCTGTCCGGCTCGGTGGCCTACAACGACCTGCGCGGGTTCAGCGTGCTCGCCCGCGCCACCGACACCGACGAGAGCCGTCGGCTCATCCGTGACGTTCTCGGCCCCCTTCGGGCGTCGAATTCGCACGCCGACACCGAGGAGTTGCTGTTCGCCTATCTCGAAGAAGGCGGCAACATCAACGCCGCCGCGCGGCGGCTCCGGATCCACCGGAACACGATGATCGCCAAGCTCGACCGCACGTCGCGGCTCATCGGCATGGACATCCGGGAACCGGAGAACCAGTTCACGCTGTGGCTGGCGCTCCGGCTCGATCTGCTCTCCCAGGTGCAGGACACGGTCAACAACGAGATCGTGACTCGCTAGACCTCACGCGGCCACCGGGTCTTCGCCGATGAAGGTCCCGGCCAATCCTGCGACGACGACGAGGGCGGCGACGACGAACAGCAGCCCGTACGGATCGGACGCCAGGTGTGCGGACACGCCGACCCAGGCGGCGCCCACGGCGGAACCGCCGAAGCGGATGAGGTTGAACAGTCCCAGACCCGTCCCCACGGCCCCCGCGGGCGACCGGGTCGAACCGGCCGCGGCGGGCGTCTGAACCATGCCGATTCCCAGTCCGGCGACGACGAGTACGGCTCCGAGCGCGACCGGGTTCCGGACGTCGGCGGACAACGTGATCGCCAGTGCCACTTGGCTACCGATCAACACGGCCAGACCGGATCGCATCACCACCCGGGCCCCGATCCTGTCGACGAGACGCCCGACGACGGGTGCCACGCACGTCATGACGACCGGCAGCACGAAGAGCATCAGCCCGGCCTGCGTGGTCGAACTGCCCGAGCCCGTCAGGTAGAGCGGAAGCGCGAGCAATACTGCCCCCAGCGCGAACATTTGAGTGAAGGCGGCGAGAGCGCTACGCAGAAAACGTGATTCGATCACCAGGTCGATGGGCACGAACGGGTTCGCCGCCCGCCTGCAGTGGATCACGAACGCGGCAATGACGGCGACTCCGAGGCCGATGGTCGCGATGCTGGCCCAGGCGGGCACCTGCTCCTGCGAGACGGTCGTGAGACCGAGGATCAGCAGGGCCGCCCCGAGTGTGACGGTGAGCGCCCCGATCACGTCGAGCCGCATCTTCTTGCCGGGGTATCTCGGGATGTAGCGGAGGGTCGCGGCGAATCCGATCAGGGCGACCGGCACCAGTGGCACGAACGCCCACCGCCAGCCCCACCAGTCGCTGACGATTCCGCCCATGGACGGACCCACGGCCTGACCGATGCCGTTCACCGCCGCCCACGCGCCGACGGCGCTCGCCCGCCGCGCGGGTCCGAACAGCCACGCGATCAGCCCCATGACCGCGGGCGCGAACGCGGCCGCCGCGATCCCGCCGAGCGACCGCCAGATCACGAGCGCAGGCAGCGACGGCGCGAGCGCCGCGCCGAGGGAACAGACCGCGGTCCCCAGCAGGGCGGCGCAGTACACGCGCCTGCGACCGAACCGGTCCCCGATCCACCCGGCCAGCGGCATCGTCGTCGCGAATGTGAGGAGGAATCCGACGACGACGAAGATGCCGCCACCGAGTCCGGCGTCGAAGTCCGTGAGGATCGCGTTCAGCGGAACGTTGACGATGTTGTTGCTGACCGTGCCGACGAACGTTCCGGCGAGCAGCGCCGCCAGCGCGGGCGACGTGCCCGGTCCTCGTTCCTCACTCGCGGTTGCGCTCCGCGCCTGACCGATCGCCGTCATCATAGAGTCCACTTTCATCCGAGAATTCGCGCTTCGGCGATGCCCGTTCTCGCCGCGCAACCCTTGACACGCCCGCCCTCAAATTTGGTTAGGCAATCCTAATTATGAACACAAGATTCCGGAAAGGGCCTCTCCCGAGCATTCCTTTACTTACGCGTGACAACAAGCAATCCTGCGGAAAAATGCCGGGCACAATGCACAAATACGCTGGTTATCGATGTGCACTCTGGACGTTGACCCTGGAAAACGCCCCGCGCAGTATCACTGCACTGTGACTAGTGCCACTAGTCTGTACCTATTTCGAAGGGGCGCACCGTGGATGTAAGTCTCACCGCCGCACATTGGGTGTATCTCGGAGGAATCGTCGTCATCCTCGGGACGATGCTCATGCGGAAGAACATCGTCGTCCCCGCCGTCATCGGCACGTTCCTGACCGCGTTCGTGTTCTCCGACAGCCTCGTCACCGGTCTCGCGTCGATCTTCAACGCGAGCCTCGTCGCCGCCCGCGAGCTCTTCAACATCTTCCTCATCATCTCGTTGGTGACCGCAATGCTCGGCGCCCTCCGGCAGATGGGCGCCGACAGGTTGATGGTCGCCCCGTTCCGGCGCGTCATGCGCGGCGGCACCAGCAGCTTCATCGTCCTGGCCGTCGTCACCTACACGATCTCGCTGTTCTTCTGGCCCACCCCGGCGGTTCCGTTGATCGGCGCCGTCCTCATCCCCGTCGCCATTCGCGCCGGCCTTCCCCCGATGGCCGTCGGCATGGCCATCGCCATCTGCGGGCAGGGCATGGCGCTGTCCTCGGACTACATCATCAAGGTGGCGCCGGGCCTGTCGGCCAAGTCGGCGGGCGTCGATCCGGACGTCGTCGCGGACCGCGCCCTGGTGATGTCCATGATCGTCGGCCTCACCGCGCTCGTCATCGCCTACGTCACGCAGCGCAGGCACATGCGCCGCCCCGCGCCGGAACTGCTCACCGACTGGGAGTCACGCGCGGAGAGCGACTTCGGCAAGCCCGTCGGCGACGCCCCCGACGGCGGTGCGGCCCCCACCGGCGGCGGGACGACGACCGGTCCCGCACCGGCCGAGGCGGCGACGACTACCGCTCCGCAGACGTCGACGGCAGTCCTCGCCGAACCCGTCACGGCGTCGGCGCGGCAGGTCATCGACGACACGTTCAAGAGCATCCGCGCCGCAAAGACTTTCGCGGTGCTCGTGCCCACCGCGTATCTGGCGTTCATCGTCTACCTCATGGTCGGCAAATTCACCGACCTGGTGCCCGACCTCAAGGGCGGCGACGCGGCAGCGATGGTCGGCGGCATCGCGGCGCTCATCCTGTTCGCGGCCGCCGCGACCAACGACAAGAAGGGCTTCCTCGAAACGACGTCCGAGCATCTGATCGACGGCCTGGTCTTCGCGTTCAAGGCGATGGGCATCGTGATCCCGATCGCCGGCTTCTTCTTCATCGGCAACGGTGACTTCTCCGCCGCCATTCTCGGGCTTCCCGCGGACGCGACCGGTCCGACGTTGCTGTTCGACCTGGTCAACGCCGCACAGTCCCACCTGCCCCAGAACGCGTTCGTCACGTCGTTCGGCATTCTCGCCATCGGAATGATCGCGGGACTCGAAGGCTCCGGCTTCACGGGCCTGCCGCTGACCGGTTCGCTCGCAGGCGCACTCGGACCCGCGGTCGGAATGGATCCCGCAACCCTGGCTGCGATCGGTCAGATGGGAAACATCTGGTCCGGCGGCGGAACGCTCGTCGCGTGGTCGTCGCTGATCGCGGTGGCCGGTTTCGCCCGGGTGCCCGTCCTCGAACTCGCCCGGAAGTGTTTCGTGCCGGTGGTGTCCGGCCTGGTGCTGTCCACAGCGCTGTCCGTCCTCATCTTCTGAAAGCTCGACGGCCTCGGTGGGGCAGCCCTCCCACCGAGGTCACGCGCGCAGTCGATCCGCGTTCTCGAGGATGGCGGCGCGCAACGCCTGCTCCGGTTCGCTGAGAACGCTCCGGCGGGCCTCCAGCACGAATTCGACGTCGACCGCGGCCCCCCACTCGTCGCGCGAACGCATCCGCACCGGAACCAGCCCCGCGGGTGGAAGGGTCTCCGCGTGGAACACGACGCCGAGACCCGCGAGGCAGGCGGCCCGCAACCCGTTCAAGCTGTCCGTCACACAGGCCACGCGCGCGCCGCGCCCGGATTTCTCCAGGGCGTCCAGCGCCGCTGCCCGCGTGATCGACGGCGGCGGGTACGTCACCAGCGGCACCGGGCCCTCGGCGTCCGGCACGAAATCGGGTGCGGCGAAAAACGCCAACCGGTCGGTCCACACCAGTTCCCCGTGCCGGTCTCCTCGGCGACGCTTCCCGAAGACCAGGTCCAGCCGGCCTTCGTGCAGTTGCCGGAACAGCACTTCGCTCAACGCCACGGTGAGTTCGAGATCCACGAGCGGATGGCTGCGCCGGAACTCGCCCAGAATCCGGGGGAGTTCGTGCAGAACCAGATCTTCGGACGCGCCGAACCGGACGCGTCCGCGCACCCCGGACTGCGTGAAGTAGCGTTCGGCGTCCGAGTGCCGCTCGAGTATCGACGTCGCGAACCCCACCATCACGGAGCCGTCCGCCGTCAGTTCGACCGAATGCGTGTCCCGCAGAAACAGGCGGCGACCGGCGGCGTTCTCGAGTTTGCCGACGTGCTGGCTGACCGTCGATTGCCGCAGGTCCAGGCGCCGGGCGGCGGCGGTGAAGCTCCTGGTGCGCGCGACCGCCAGGAAGCTCCGCAGGTGAACCGGATCGAACATGATCCATTGTTATCACGGTTCAGCATTACAGTAAACGTCACTATCGCCTTTCGAAATATCCGCGGATTCCTTACGGTCGAACCATGCTGACCAAGATCCCGCTGCTCGGAAGACTCGATCCGTTCATCATCGGCATCCTGATCACCGTCGGGATCGCCAGCCTGCTCCCCGCTGACGGCACGGCCCTGACGGCGTTCACCTGGGCCACGAAGGTTGCTGTCGGAATTCTGTTCTTCCTCTACGGCGCCCGGCTCTCCACACAGGAGGCGCTGCAGGGCCTGCGTCACTGGCGGCTCCACCTCACCATCCTCGCGGCGACGTTCGTCATCTTCCCGCTCCTCGGAATCGCCGCACGCGTGCTGGTCCCGACGATCCTGACCCAGCCGCTGTATCTGGGCCTTCTGTACGTCTGCCTCCTGCCGTCGACCGTCCAGTCGTCGATCGCCTTCGTGTCGATCGCCCGCGGCAACGTGCCCGGGGCGATCGTCAGCGCGTCGTTCTCCAACATCCTCGGCATCGTCGTCACTCCGCTGCTCGTGGCGTTGTTGATGACGAGCGAGGGTGCGGGTTTCGACGCGTCCTCCGCGATCGGCATCCTCGTCATGCTGCTGCTCCCGTTCATCGCCGGTCAGGCCGTGCGACGGTGGATCGGTCCGTGGGTGAAGAAGCACGGCGCACCGCTCAAGCTCGTCGACCGGGGGTCGATCCTGCTGGTCGTCTACGTCGCATTCAGCGAAGGAATGAACGAGGGCATCTGGGGCACGCTGTCCGTCGGCCGGCTCCTCGGCCTGCTCGCGGTGTGCGCGGTGCTGCTCGCGATCGTCCTGTCCCTCACCTGGTTCGGGTCGAAGCGACTCGGGTTCGACCGGGCCGATCAGATCACGATTACGTTCTGCGGGTCGAAGAAGAGCCTCGCCACCGGTCTTCCGATGGCCACCGTCCTGTTCGCCAGCCAGCCGATCGGCCTGATCGTGCTGCCGCTCATGCTGTTCCACCAACTGCAGTTGCTGGTGTGCGCGTGGATGGCAGGCAGGCTGGCACGGCGCGCTCCCGCCGACGACACGGAACTCGCGACCACCTCACGCTAGTCCGGGAATCAGTCGGCCAGTACAGCCTTCAGGAACGTCTTGGTGCGCTCGTGTTTCGGCGCAGTGAAGATCGTGGCCGGGTCGCCTTCTTCCACGATGCGGCCCGCGTCGAACATCATCACCCGGTTCGACACGTCCCGCGCGAACTGCATCTCGTGTGTGACGATCAGCATCGTGATGTCGGTGGTGCGCGCGACGTCCCTGAGCACGTCGAGGACGTCCGCCACCAACTCCGGATCCAGTGCCGACGTCACCTCGTCGAGCAGCAGGATGTCGGGGTCCATCGCCAGGGCTCGCGCGATCGCGACCCGCTGCTGCTGACCACCGGACAGCTGCGTCGGGTGCGCGGTCTCCTTGTCCGACAGACCGACCGTCTCGAGCAACTCACGTGCCCGCTTCGCGGCCGCGGCCTTGTCCAGGCCGAGCACGTGGATAGGCGCTTCGGTGATGTTCTCGATCACGTTCATGTTGGGGAACAGGTTGAACTGCTGGAAGACCATGCCGATCCGGCGTCGTATCCGGCGCACGTACTTCTCCGACGCCGGAACGAGTTTGCTGCCCTTCTCCTCGTGCGTCAGCGGCGCTCCGTCCACCCAGATGACGCCGTCGTTCACCTTCTCGAGGGTCATGAGCAGCCGCAGGATCGTCGTCTTCCCCGATCCGCTCGGACCGATGAGGGTCACACGGTCGCCGCGTTCGACCTGAAAATCCAGGTGATCGAGCACGACATGGTCGCCGAACTGCTTGACGACGTCGTCGAATCGGATCATCGGGGTTGCTGCGCTCGCGTCATCGGGCAAGACGTCTCTCCAATCGCCGTATGAGCAGGGACGTCGGGTAGCTGGCGAGCAGGAAGATCACACCCGCCAGCGTCAACGGTTCGAGGTACTGGAAGTGCCGGGCACCGAACTGTTGTGCGGCCGTCACCATCTCCACCACAGTGATGGCGAACAGGAACGGGGTGTCCTTGAACATCGACACCGCGTAGTTGCCCAGCGCCGGGACGACGCGACGGATGGCCTGCGGCAGAATGATCGCCCGCCACGTCCGGGTCGGCGCTATGGACAACGCCCGCGCCGCCTCCCACTGACCGACGGGCACCGCTTCGATCCCCGCCCGGTACACCTCTGCCATGTACGTCGAATAATGAATTCCGAGCACCACCACACCGATCTGCAGCGGAGACAGTCCCGTGAACGTGTAGTACACGAACAGCAGTTGCACGACGAGCGGGGTCAGCCGGATGAATTCGCTGACCGCGCGGACCGGCACACTCACCCACCGCGGTGCGGCCTGCCGGATCAACGCGATGACGAGTCCGAGTACGACGGAGATCAGGAACCCGAGCACGGTGGCGATCAGGGTGATCTTGAAACCCTCGAGCAGCACGGGCAGAGCCTCGAATGCGCGGTCCCAGCTCCAGTGGGCACTCATTGTTTCGCCGCCTCCAATCCCCGTGGATCGGACGGTGCGAGACTGAAGATTTCACGCAGAGACGGCCCCGTGCCGAGGCGATTCTTCGCCCGCACCTCGAGCGCGTTCATCAGCAGGGTCAGCACATAGCCGATGACGAAATAGATGACGAGCCCCACACCGAACGCGAAGAGCGTGTTCCCGGTCGTCTGCCGCAGCTGGTCGATCTCGAAGGTCAAGTCCTGCAAAAGGATGTAGCTCGCGAGCGCGGTGCCCTTGAGGAGCTGGATCAGCAGATTCGTCAGCGGAGGAATCATCTCGGCCCACGCCTGCGGGAAGACCACCCGGCGCAGCCGTTGCCAGTGACTGAAGTCCAGTGCCGTCGCCGCCTCCCACTGCGATTGCGGCACCGAGTTGATCGCACCGCGGACCACCTCGGCTCCGTAGGCGCCGTAGTTGAGCCCGAGCGCGAGGATCCCGCACAGCACCGGGTCGATGAGATAGCCGAACAGCGGAACCACGTAGAACAACCAGAACAACTGCACCAACAGCGAAGTGCCCCGGAAGAATTCGATGAACGCGCGAGCCGATCCCCGGATCACGATGTTGTGGGCACGGGCAGCCAACCCGAGAGCGAGCGCGAGCACGAACGCCAGGAGCGCGCCTCCCGCCGTCAGTTGGAGCGTGACGACGATGCCTTCCTGGATGCTCGGCCACGCATCCAGCAGCGCGTCGATGTTGTCCTTCACAGGCAGCAGACCCCGGCGTCGATCAGCCGGTCTCGCCGCAGAGTTTGGCGGTGGTCAGGTTCGGATCGGGCAGTTCCTCTTCGGTGAATCCGAACGGTCCGACGATCGACAGGTACTTCTCCTTGTCGGAGGTGATCTTGGCGAGTTCGGCGTTGTAGGCGTCGCGCAACTCCGTGTCCTCCTTCCGGAAGACCGTTCCGCCGGCGCCGACCTGGGGCACCCCGTCGATCACTGCGACGAACGAGTTGGTCACCTCCACCGGGACCTGCGGGTTGTTCTGCGCCAGCCAGTTCAGCGAGATCCCGGTGAGCGCAAAGACATCCGCTCGCCCGTTGGCGACGGCGTCCATTCCGTCCTGCGGCGACGCCACCTGCATCGCGTCGATTCCGAGTTGCTGCGCGTAGTCCGATTCGATCGCCCCGGTCATCGCGGCCATCCGCACCCCGCTCTGCTGCACCGATTGCATGTCGGTGAGGTTCGCGGGATTGCCCTTGGGCACCATCAGCGCGGTCGTGTAGTTGAATTCCGGCTCACTGAACGCTGCCTGCTCGCAGCGCTGCGGCAGGATCGACATGCCGGCACTGACGACGTCGAAGCGGCGGGCCTGCAGTCCGGGAATGAGGGCTCCGAAGTCGGTGCTCACGCCCTCGACGTTGTCGATGCCGAGGTTCTTGAAGATTTCCCGGTGCAACGCCACGGTGGCGCCGGTCAACTTTCCGTCCTGCTCGAAGCTGTACGGCGCCTCGCCGGCGAAACCGACGGTCACCGTTCCGCTGTCCTGCAGTTGCTGGAGGAGCGATCCGCCGCTCGCGGTGTCGGTCTTCGTGCACCCCGCGACGGAGCCGGCGGCCACCATCAAGCCTGCGAACGCGACAGCCGCTCTGACAGCCGGACGTTGTTTCGACATCGTGCTCGTCACCACAGATTCCCCTTCGTCACCTCGGGTGATCCGGGAGGACGCGCACCGCACGGCACGATCCCAACGGATCTGCCCGGGCCACGTTACGCAGGCGAAGGACCTGCCAAAGGGGAACCGGGGGGACGTTACCGCAGCGTTATCAAGTTGCGGTGGGTGAAAGTGTTGTGAAATGCCGAAAGCCCCCCAACATGGTTGGGGGGCTTTCGGTAACGGATGTTCGGCGGTGTCCTACTCTCCCACACCCTGTCGGGTGCAGTACCATCGGCGCTGGAGGGCTTAGCTTCCGGGTTCGGAATGGGACCGGGCGTTTCCCCTCCGCTATGGCCGCCGTAACTCTATGAAACTGTCACACGGAACATCAGCGAAGACACAACCACACATCGTTGGACCGATGGTGGTGGTGGTTCTTCTTCTTCAGTTCCGAAACGTGTGTTGTTTCAGATACTGCACAGTGGACGCGTAGCTTCTTTGTGGTAAGTCCTCGGCCTATTAGTACCAGTCACCTGCATCCGTTACCGGACTTCCAGTTCTGGCCTATCAACCCGGTGGTCTGCCGGGGGCCTTACCCCCTCGAGGGGGTGAGAAACCTCATCTTGGAACAGGCTTCCCGCTTAGATGCTTTCAGCGGTTATCCCTTCCGAACGTAGCTAACCAGCGGTGCTCCTGGTGGAACAACTGGCACACCAGAGGTTCGTCCGTCCCGGTCCTCTCGTACTAGGGACAGCCTTCCTCAAGTTTCTAACGCGCGCGGCGGATAGAGACCGAACTGTCTCACGACGTTCTAAACCCAGCTCGCGTGCCGCTTTAATGGGCGAACAGCCCAACCCTTGGGACCTACTCCAGCCCCAGGATGCGACGAGCCGACATCGAGGTGCCAAACCATCCCGTCGATATGGACTCTTGGGGAAGATCAGCCTGTTATCCCCGGGGTACCTTTTATCCGTTGAGCGACACCGCTTCCACTTGCCGGTGCCGGATCACTAGTCCCGACTTTCGTCCCTGCTCGACCTGTCAGTCTCACAGTCAAGCTCCCTTGTGCACTTGCACTCGACACCTGATTGCCAACCAGGCTGAGGGAACCTTTGGGCGCCTCCGTTACATTTTGGGAGGCAACCGCCCCAGTTAAACTACCCACCAGGCACTGTCCCTGAACCAGATCATGGTCCGAGGTTAGAGGTCCAATACGATCAGAGTGGTATTTCAACAACGACTCCACACTCACTGGCGTGAGCGCTTCACAGTCTCCCACCTATCCTACACAAACCGAACCGAACACCAATACCAAGCTGTAGTGAAGGTCCCGGGGTCTTTTCGTCCTGCCGCGCGTAACGAGCATCTTTACTCGTAATGCAATTTCGCCGAGTCTATGGTTGAGACAGCTGAGAAGTCGTTACGCCATTCGTGCAGGTCGGAACTTACCCGACAAGGAATTTCGCTACCTTAGGATGGTTATAGTTACCACCGCCGTTTACTGGGGCTTAAATTCTCAGCTTCGCTCCGAAGAGCTAACCGGTCCTCTTAACCTTCCAGCACCGGGCAGGCGTCAGTCCGTATACATCGTCTTACGACTTCGCACGGACCTGTGTTTTTAGTAAACAGTCGCTTCTCACTGGTCTCTGCGGCCCCACCCAGCTCACACTGCAAGAGTGATCACCGGACGAGGCCCCCCTTCTCCCGAAGTTACGGGGGCATTTTGCCGAGTTCCTTAACCATAGTTATCTCGATCGCCTTAGTATTCTCTACCTGACCACCTGTGTCGGTTTGGGGTACGGGCCGTGTGAAAGCTCGCTAGAGGCTTTTCTCGGCAGCATAGGATCACTGAATTCGCCTCATTCGGCTATGCGTCACCTCTCAGGCTGTGTGAATGGCGGATTTGCCTACCATTCGCCCTACAGGCTTACACCAGTATTACCACTGACTGGCTCAGCTACCTTCCTGCGTCACCCCATCGCTTGGCTACTACCAGATCAGGTCCCATGCATCCACATCCAGGGCCCCCGAAGGGACGTAAGGACGCTTCAGGATGGTTAGTATCACTGATTCACCAGGGGCGCGTTCACACGGGTACGGGAATATCAACCCGTTGTCCATCGGCTACGCCTGTCGGCCTCGTCTTAGGTCCCGACTCACCCTGGGCGGATTAACCTGGCCCAGGAACCCTTGGTCATTCGGCGGACGAGTTTCTCACTCGTCTTTCGCTACTCATGCCTGCATTCTCACTCGTGTGGCCTCCACGGCTGGGTCACCCCGCCGCTTCCATGGCCACACGACGCTCCCCTACCCATCCACACCACTGCCCACGACTCCGCAGAATCGCAGGGGTGCATTGTGTGAATGCCGCAGCTTCGGTGGTGTACTTGAGCCCCGCTACATTGTCGGCGCAGGATCACTTGACCAGTGAGCTATTACGCACTCTTTCAAGGGTGGCTGCTTCTAAGCCAACCTCCTGGTTGTCTTCGCGACCCCACATCCTTTTCCACTTAGTACACGCTTAGGGACCTTAGCTGGCGATCTGGGCTGTTTCCCTCTCGACTACGAACCTTATCGCCCGCAGTCTCACTGCCGCGCTCTCACTCACCGGCATTCGGAGTTTGGCTGATTTCGGTAAGCTTGTGGGCCCCCTAGACCATCCAGTAGCTCTACCTCCGGTGAGAAACACGCGACGCTGCACCTAAATGCATTTCGGGGAGAACCAGCTATCACGGAGTTTGATTGGCCTTTCACCCCTACCCACAGCTCATCCCCTCAGTTTTCAACCTAAGTGGGTTCGGTCCTCCACGACGTCTTACCGTCGCTTCAACCTGGCCATGGGTAGATCACTCCGCTTCGGGTCTAGAACATGCCACTAAAACGCCCTATTCGGACTCGCTTTCGCTACGGCTACCCCACACGGGTTAACCTCGCGACATGCCACTAACTCGCAGGCTCATTCTTCAAAAGGCACGCCATCACCCCCCACACCGAAGTGTGCGAAGGCTTTGACGGATTGTAAGCGCACGGTTTCAGGTACTATTTCACTCCCCTCCCGGGGTACTTTTCACCTTTCCCTCACGGTACTAGTCCGCTATCGGTCACCAGGGAGTATTCAGGCTTATCGGGTGGTCCCGACAGATTCACACCAGATTTCACGGGCCCGGTGCTACTTGGGTTTCCATCACGACAGTCATCATGTTTTCGTGTACGGGACTCTCACCCTCTACGACAGGCCGTTCCAGACCACTTCCACTAACACAATGATTTCTTACTGTCGGCCAACACGGCAGCATTGACAAGATGAACCCCACAACCCCACGAATGCAACACCTGCCGGCTATCACACATCCATGGTTTAGCCTCTTCCGCTTTCGCTCGCCACTACTCACGGAATCACTATTGTTTTCTCTTCCTGTGGGTACTGAGATGTTTCACTTCCCCACGTTCCCTCCACACACCCTATATATTCAGGTGCGGGTAACACGACATCACTCGTGCTGGGTTTCCCCATTCGGACATCCTCGGATCTCAGCTCGGTTGACAGCTCCCCGAGGCTTATCGCAGCCTCCTACGTCCTTCATCGGCTCCTGGTGCCAAGGCATCCACCGTACGCTCTTCATTACTTACAACAAAGATGCTCGCGTCCACTGTGCAGTTCTCAAACAACACACAACCAACCATGTTCTTGTCGCCACCGAACACCGGGAAAACCCGGCCGGTATGACCACCATGATCGCTTGTCGTTCTTACCTGGAAAAAACACTCGCGTGTTCTCTCAGGACCCAACAGTGCATCGATATATCACCCGCCGGCCGATCATCAGATCGACCGATACGCGGGAAAATGTGTCAGTGTTCCACCCATGAGCGTCTGCCGTTCCACATGCGGGAACGAAACAGTCTCTGCCAGAGGAGAAATCAACCTGTGTTGATCTCCTACTGGAGATGTGCTCCTTAGAAAGGAGGTGATCCAGCCGCACCTTCCGGTACGGCTACCTTGTTACGACTTCGTCCCAATCGCCGATCCCACCTTCGACGGCTCCCTCCCACAAGGGGTTAGGCCACCGGCTTCGGGTGTTACCGACTTTCATGACGTGACGGGCGGTGTGTACAAGGCCCGGGAACGTATTCACCGCAGCGTTGCTGATCTGCGATTACTAGCGACTCCGACTTCACGGGGTCGAGTTGCAGACCCCGATCCGAACTGAGACCGGCTTTAAGGGATTCGCTCCACCTCACGGTATCGCAGCCCTCTGTACCGGCCATTGTAGCATGTGTGAAGCCCTGGACATAAGGGGCATGATGACTTGACGTCGTCCCCACCTTCCTCCGAGTTGACCCCGGCAGTCTCTTACGAGTCCCCACCATTACGTGCTGGCAACATAAGACAAGGGTTGCGCTCGTTGCGGGACTTAACCCAACATCTCACGACACGAGCTGACGACAGCCATGCACCACCTGTATACCGACCACAAGGGGGGCCGTATCTCTACGGCTTTCCGGTATATGTCAAACCCAGGTAAGGTTCTTCGCGTTGCATCGAATTAATCCACATGCTCCGCCGCTTGTGCGGGCCCCCGTCAATTCCTTTGAGTTTTAGCCTTGCGGCCGTACTCCCCAGGCGGGGCGCTTAATGCGTTAGCTACGGCACGGATCCCGTGGAAGGAACCCACACCTAGCGCCCACCGTTTACGGCGTGGACTACCAGGGTATCTAATCCTGTTCGCTACCCACGCTTTCGCTCCTCAGCGTCAGTTACTGCCCAGAGACCCGCCTTCGCCACCGGTGTTCCTCCTGATATCTGCGCATTTCACCGCTACACCAGGAATTCCAGTCTCCCCTGCAGTACTCAAGTCTGCCCGTATCGCCTGCAAGCTCGAGGTTGAGCCTCGAGTTTTCACAGACGACGCGACAAACCGCCTACGAGCTCTTTACGCCCAGTAATTCCGGACAACGCTTGCACCCTACGTATTACCGCGGCTGCTGGCACGTAGTTGGCCGGTGCTTCTTCTGCAGGTACCGTCACTCTCGCTTCGTCCCTGCTGAAAGAGGTTTACAACCCGAAGGCCGTCATCCCTCACGCGGCGTCGCTGCATCAGGCTTTCGCCCATTGTGCAATATTCCCCACTGCTGCCTCCCGTAGGAGTCTGGGCCGTGTCTCAGTCCCAGTGTGGCCGGTCACCCTCTCAGGTCGGCTACCCGTCGTCGCCTTGGTAGGCCATTACCCCACCAACAAGCTGATAGGCCGCGGGCCCATCCTGCACCAGTAAACCTTTCCACCAAAAACCATGCAGTCCTTGGTCATATCCGGTATTAGACCCAGTTTCCCAGGCTTATCCCGAAGTGCAGGGCAGATCACCCACGTGTTACTCACCCGTTCGCCGCTCGTGTACCCCGAAGGGCCTTACCGCTCGACTTGCATGTGTTAAGCACGCCGCCAGCGTTCGTCCTGAGCCAGGATCAAACTCTCCGTTGAAGACTCTAGATTTCACAGGCGAACCCGTTAATCAGTCATAGACATCGAGTCAAATCACTAGCGATCAAAAACTCAAACTAGCATTATCAAACACTGACCCCCCACCGACGGAAGAAGGAGGGAAGCCAGCAAATACCCACACCACAACATCAACCAAACCCCAAGAGGCGGTTGAACACTCGTGATGCGGAGTACCAAAAACATTTGGCACTGACATTCATCGACACACTGTTGAGTTCTCAAAGAACACGCGCACACCATCACTGCCGAAGTATCAACTTCAGCCTCTCCGGGGCAACCGTTCCATCTTATCCTACCAGCCTCACCGGCGCAAGCCGTGACGCTGATCAAGATCAAACCGGGATGGAAACACCACCATACACGGCGGTGAACTTCCGATTTACCAGGCGCCTTCGTCCAACCTCGTGTCCCCCGCCTTCCGGCCGGGGTCGGTGTCCGTGTCGCTCTGACCTGGAATAAGTTACGCGAAGGGAAACGAGAACACCAAATCGCCAGGTCAACGTCGCTATTCGGCCGATTCAGGGCACCCAGTACTTGGCAGCCAGCTCCTCGATCACCAGATCTCCCTCCGATGCCTGTTCCAACGTCGCGAGGTCGGAGTCGATGGAGACCAATCGTGGGTCGTCCCCCTCCGCCTCCTGGACCGGGTGCCCCCCGTCCTCGGCCAGCTGACGCAACAGCTTCTCGCGCACCCGGTCCTTCAGCGAATCGCTCATATCGAAATCATGGTCGTGCGGCGATGGGTTGTCGAGAGTGCAACACGGTCACTCCTCGGTCTCGTCCGGCGCCTTCACGTTGTCGCTCTTGCCGAAGACTCGCAGCGCGGTCGGAATGAGGACGATCAGCGCGCCCAGGATCGCGATCAACGAAAAGACCTGCATTGCCATCTGTGAACCGACTCTCTGTTTCGTGCCCGCGGCGACCAGGTGTCAGACCGGCGCGAGCCAGCTTCCCCAAGATGTGTTCCTGGTGACGGTAAACGCCGCAAGCACAATGAGCACACCCACTGTCACTCGCGGTCCCACCACGAAGACGCGGTCGCGTCGTCCTTGCCAGCGGTGACGTGCCCAGCCGATCCAGGCGAAAACCATGACCGCGATGAACGGGACGATCAGAACATTGCCGGCGACGGCCGCGCCGAGGTCGAGGTTGGTCAGGTCGTGCACTGCCCGCAGCCCGCCACAGGCCGGGCACCACCACCCGGTCAGGGCGTAGACGGGACAGAAACCGTACGAACCCGGTTGATGCGGATCCCGGAAGTGGAGGACGGCGGTCGCGACCACGGCGCCGGCGGCGACAGCGGCGGGTGCTCCGAGTGCACGCAGACCGACCGCCCGCGTCGCCGGAGTTCCACTCTGGGTGTCCACCCGTCCAGTCTTCCCGATTCTTCCGGTCTGCGGTGGATCGGACCCCGGAGACGACTCTGGCCCTTCCCGACTGATCGGGAAGGGCCAGAGGACCGCTGAGCTGCCTGAGAGAATCGAACTCTCGACCTTTTCATTACGAGTGAAATGCTCTACCGACTGAGCTAAGGCAGCGGTGCCTTTCGGCGGTGGCGAGTCTAGCGCCTCAACCCCGAGTATGCGAAAACGGCTCCCTGAACGCGTCGCCGAGACTGGCCACCATGGCGTCGACAGCCCACTGCGGTTTGACGTTGACGGTGATCGCCTCGCGGCACTCCAGGACGGCTTCGATGCACTTCAGAAGGCCTTCCGGGGTTGTTCGCGACGCGAGGTCGGCGGCTCGATCGGCCATGTCCGGGTGATTCGCGGCGGCGTTCGACTTCCACGCGACGGCGATCGCGTCGCGGTAGAGACCGGCCAGATCGATCAGTGCGCGGTCGAGTGCGTCGCGGCCCGTGCGGGTGGCCCGGGACTTCTGGCGCTTCTCGAGATCCTTCAGCACGCCTGCCGAACCACGGAGGGCTCCGGCCGCACCCTTACCGGTACCGCCCGCGCCCAGAGCGGTGCGCAACTCTTCGGTCTCCTGCTCGTCCCGAGCGGCGCTCATCTCCTTCGCCTCCGCGTCGGCGGAACGCACAAGTTCCTCCGCTGCGGCGAACGCGGTGGCCGGCCGCAGCGCCGCGACCGCCAGATCGAGCGCGTCCTTCCGACGCACCTTGGCGTTCAGATCCGTCGCGAGACGCCGGGCGCGCCCGACGTGGCCGCCGCTGATCGAGGCCGCCAGTTGCGCGTCTTCGGGGGCCAGGCCGTCCCGCTCACGCAGGACCTTGGCGATGGAGTCGGCCGAAGGCGTCACGAGATGGATGTGCCGGCAGCGCGACCGCAGCGTCACGGAGATGTCCTGCGGGTCGACGGACGGCGCGCACAGCAGGAACACGGTGCGGTCCGGTGGCTCCTCCACCACTTTCAGGAGCGCGTTGGCCGCACCCTCGGTGAGCCGGTCCGCGTCCTCGACGACGACAATCTGCCAGCGCCCGGTACTGGGACGGCGGGCGGCGGTCTGCACGATGGCGCGCATCTCCTTGACGCTGATGCTCAGGCCCTCGGGGACGACCTGCCGGACGTCGCCGTGGGTGCCGGCCATCGCGGTGGTGCAGGCGTGGCAGGCGCCGCAGCCGGGTGTGCCGTCGCTCGTGCACTGCAGGGCGGCGGCGAAACACTGCGCCGCCACCGACCTACCCGAGCCGGGCGGGCCGGTGAACAGCCACGAATGCGTCATCGCGGAGCCCATCTCGCCGACTCCACGACGGGCGGCAGTCGCCGCGGCCGTCAGCTCGGACTCGACGTCCTCCTGGCCCACCAACCGGTCGAATACCGTCATCGCGCCAGCCTAACCGGCACGTGCGACATCCCTACCGGCCCGCGGTACCGGCTCACGCCTTCTTGTCCGCGGCCTTCGTCGAGGCGGCCTTCTTGGCGGGTGCCTTCTTGGCGGCGGTCTTTTTCGCAGCCTTCTTGGCGGGCGCCTTCTTCGCAGCGGCCTTCTTCTTGACGGGGCCGCGGGCACGCCGATCCGCGAGCAGTTCCGAAGCGCGAGCGTCGGTGATGGACTCCACCTCGTCGCCCTTGCGGAGGCTGGCGTTGGTTTCACCGTCCGTGACGTACGGTCCGAACCGGCCGTCCTTGATCACCATCGGCTTCTCGCTGACCGAGTCGACGCCCAGCTCACGCAGCGGCGGGGTGGCGGCGGCCTGACGTCCGCGACGTTTCGGTTCCGCGTAGATCTTCAGCGCCTCGTCGAGGGTCACCGTGAACATCTGGTCCTCGTTGGCGAGGGACCGCGAGTCCGTGCCCTTCTTCAGGTACGGGCCGTAGCGGCCGTTCTGCGCGGTGATCTCCTCCTTCGACTCCGGATCGACACCCACCACACGCGGCAGCGACAGCAGCTTGAGGGCGTCGTCGAGGGTCACCGTCGCCAGGTCCATGGACTTGAGCAGCGAGCCCGTCCGCGGCTTCGGGCCGGTGGCCTTCTTCGCCGCCTTCTTCGCGGGTGCCTTCTTGGCAGCAGCGGTCTTCGTCTTGGTCGTCCCGTCGGCCGATTCGTCGGGCACCGGCACCACGGCCGGCTCGGGCTCCGGTTCCGGCTCGGGCAGGATCTCGGTGACGTACGGGCCGAAGCGGCCCTCCTTCGCGACGATCTCGTGCCCGGTCAGCGGGTCGACGCCCAGCTTGCGACCCTCCTGCGGCGTCGAGAACAGCTTCTCCGCGTACTCCGGTGTCAACTCGTCCGGCGGAAGGTCGTCGGGCAGGTTGGCGCGCTGGGAGATGAGGTCGCCCTCGGGGTCGTCCGGGTTCTGGACCATCCGTTCGAGATACGGACCGAACCGTCCGACGCGGACGTGCACTTCCCGTCCCTCGGCGTCGTCGAAGAGCCGGATCGAGTTGACCTCGCGGGCGTCGATCTCTTCGAGGTTGACGCCGACCATCTTCTTCAGGCCGCCCTCACGGGCCACCGAACCCTCGGCTCCGTGATCGCCGCCGAAGTAGAAACTGCTGAGCCAGTTGCCGCGCTGTTCGCGGCCACCGGCGATCGCGTCGAGGTCGTCTTCCATGCCGGCGGTGAAGTCGAAGTCGACCAACCGTCCGAAGTGCATCTCGAGAAGGCCGATGACGGCGAACGCCACCCAGGACGGGACCAGCGCGCTGCCGCGCTTATAGACGTATCCGCGATCGAGGATGGTCTTGATGATCGACGAATACGTGGACGGGCGGCCGATGCCCAGCTCTTCGAGGGTCTTGATCAGGCTCGCCTCGGTGTACCGGGCGGGTGGGTTGGTGGTGTGGCCGTCGGGGTCGAGTTTGGTGGCGGTGACCGCCTGGCCCTCGACGAGCACCGGCAGACGGGACTCGGCGTCGTCGGACTGGCCGCCGGCCTCCTCGTCGACGCTCTCCACGTAGGCCTTCAGGAAGCCGGCGAACGTGATGGTGCGGCCCGACGACGAGAACGTGCACTCCTCGCCGGTGCCCGCGGTTCCGGTGATCCGCAGCGTCAGCGTCGTGCCCCGTGCGTCGGCCATCTGCGACGCGACGGTGCGCTGCCAGATCAGCTCGTACAGACGGAACTCGTCGGTGTCGAGGCGCGAATGCAGCTGACCGGGGGTCTGGAACACGTCGCCGGCGGGGCGGATCGCCTCGTGTGCCTCCTGCGCGTTCTTGACCTTGCGGGTGTACTGCCGCGGAGTGTCGTGCACATACTCGGCCCCGTACAACTCGGTGGCCTGCGCCCGGGCGGCAGCGATCGCCGACGACGACAGCGTCGTCGAGTCGGTTCGCATGTAGGTGATGTAGCCGTTCTCGTACAGCCGCTGCGCGATGCGCATGGTCCGCTCGGACGTGAACCGCAGCTTGCGGCCCGCCTCCTGCTGCAGCGTCGACGTCATGAACGGTGCATAGGGCTTGCGGGTGTACGGCTTGCTCTCCGCGGAGGAGACGGTGAGATCGACACCCGCGAGGGACTCGGCCAGGCGCTGCGCCCGCGCCTCGTCCAGAACCGTGACGGTGCTCGTCTTCAGCTGTCCGTCCGAACCGAAGTCGCGGCCGGAGGCCACCCGGGACCCGTCGACGGTCACCAGACGCGCCCCGAAACTGCGGGGGCTGGCGTCCGCGCCAGCGTCGAGAGTGGCGGAGATGTCCCAGTAGGAGGCCGAGCGGAACGCCATCCGCTCGCGTTCGCGCTGCACGATGACGCGGGTCGCGACGGACTGCACGCGGCCTGCCGACAGCCGCGGCATGACCTTCTTCCACAGCACGGGGCTGACCTCGTAGCCGTACAGACGGTCGAGGATGCGGCGGGTCTCCTGCGCGTCGACCAGGTCGGTGTCGAGCTCGCGGGTGTCCTCGGCCGCCGCGCGGATGGCCGGCTCGGTGATCTCGTGGAAGACCATCCGGCGAACCGGGATCTTCGGCTTGAGCGTCTCGAGGAGGTGCCAGGCGATCGCTTCGCCCTCGCGGTCGGGGTCGGTGGCGAGGAAGAGTTCGTCGGCGTCCTTGAGGAGGCTCTTCAGCTCCGTGACCTTGGACTTCTTCTCCGGGCTGACCACGTAGAGAGGTTCGAAGTCCTGGTCGACGTTGACGCCGAGCCGCGCCCACGGCTCACCTTTGTACTTGGCCGGGACGTCGGCGGCTCCTCGCGGAAGGTCGCGGATGTGGCCGACCGACGCCTCGACGACATAGTTCTTTCCGAGGTACGGGGCGATCTTGCGGGCCTTGGTCGGCGACTCGACGATCACGAGGCGGCGAGGCTGGCCGGACGCTCCCGCCGCACCCTGTGCACTGCCGTTGTCCCCTTTAGCCACGTGAAGCCCGAGCCTTCCTGAAGTCGATCGCTGCCACTCGACAGTTGTGCAGACAAACCCTTTTATACCCGGTTCGCCTATTACTAGAGTGACATACCCGGAACCCATCCTCGCAGATCAGTACCGTCTACGCGGCCCTACACGTGGGGCCAACCGGTACGGTCGTCCACATTTCCGGGAGCCTCGCCGATGCTCTCGACGAGTCTGCCGAGCCTACGCCGACCCGAGATCCGGAGACCCGGACCGGACCCACGGGTGCCGATCAGCGTCGGCGCGATGCCCGACCGCATCAAGGCCTGGGCCAACGGCGCGTGGGTATCCGGGGCGTGCGGATCGAGTCCGAGGACGAACCGTTCGCCCTCCGCTTCACCCCTGCCCGACGCCAGCGCCCACACCCTCAGCTGACGCCCCGACGGCACCCAGCCGGAGGGCACCGCCTTGACCGCTCCCCTCGTCCACTGGTCCGCGAGAGGCCGCAGGTCGACGACGGACGCGGTGCGGACCAGGGGACTACCTTCGTCGCTCCGCGTGATCTCGACCTCGAGTCCGGCCTGCGCGATCAGCTCCGCGATCGCCTCCGCCCGCCACTGCGCGTCGACCACGATGGAGATGCGCGCCCGCCCGCCGGACGTGACCACCTGGCCCGTCGCCGCGAGAAGACCACACAGATCGGTGATCGCCGGCGGCATCGCCTCCGCAGAGAAGAAGGAGAGCTGGCTCACTGAAGTACCCCCTTTTGCCACGGCACCGTTGCCGTGAAAACGACTCGTCCCCCACCGCCTCAGGCGATGGGGGACGAATCAGACGCGGCCACGAGGACCCCGCCTATCTGATTTACGTGTTCACGAACGTGAACGGCAGAATCAGACTGCGCGAACGCCGGTTGCCTGGGGACCCTTGGTGCCCTGGCCGACCTCGAACTCCACGCGCTGGTTCTCCTCGAGGGTGCGGAAGCCGCTGCCCTGGATCTCGGAGTAGTGAACGAAGACGTCAGCGGAGCCGTCTTCGGGTGCGATGAAGCCGAAGCCCTTTTCCGCGTTGAACCACTTCACAGTGCCCTGTGCCATGCTTTTCCTTCTCTTTCTAACCACCGGATTCGGCGGACAGCACATACAGTCCGCCGGGCCGGTTCCGACCGCTGTACTTCTAGATTTCCCCCTCAGGAAAAGCAGAGCACCGCGTTCGCAACATCGATCCTGCGAACGTTCACTCTTTCAAGCCTACGAACACAGAAGCTGCGACCAGTTGTAGTCAACCATGAACTCCGGGAACGCAACAGTCGAAATCCGAACAATTCACACAAAAAGTTGATCTTGTAGCGAACAGGCACGGAACTGGGCATTAGCGACGGCGTCGCGACACCCCGGGCGACAGGCCCGAAGGGGCACTCGTTATCATCAAATGCGCAGGTCGTGGCGGTGTGGAAGCTACTCGCCCGTCCCTACGACAGCCCGGAGACTTCAGTGAGCACACCGTTTTCACCCCGTGACGACAGTGGAAATACGGGCGAAACATACGGCCGAACACTGCTGAACCGAGTCCTCGAGGGTGTTCCCCGGGACGAAAAACCGCTCACTTTCGCCGCAGAAATGCCCGCCCGGACTTCTCAGCTGTCGGAATGGCCGGCCTGGGCGCACCCCAGCGTCGTCCGTGCCATGCAGGAGAACGGGATCGCCCGTCCCTGGACTCATCAGGCCGCTGCCGCCGACCTGGCGCATCACGGGACGAACGTCGTGGTGTCCACCGGCACCGCTTCGGGTAAATCCCTCGCCTACCAGCTTCCGGTACTCACCACTCTGGCAACGGATCCGCGGGCGACCGCGCTCTACCTCTCGCCGACCAAGGCGCTGGGAGCGGACCAGCTCCGGGCGGTGACGGCCCTCATCGACTCCGAGGTCCTGGACGCCGGGGACGACCTGCGCGGTGCGTGCCCGTGTGTGTTCGACGGCGACACCCCCCTCGAGGTGCGGCACTGGGCCCGGGAGAACTCGCGGTGGCTCTTCACGAACCCCGACATGCTGCACATCTCGCTTCTCCGGACCCATCAGCGATGGGCGCACTTCTTCCGCAATCTGGCGTACGTGGTGATCGACGAATGCCACTCCTACCGTGGCGTCTTCGGTTCGAACGTCGCGCTCGTGCTGCGGCGGCTGCGGCGCATCGCGGCGCGGTACGGCGCCGACCCCGTCTTCGTCCTCGCGTCCGCCACCACAGCCGACCCCGGGGCGGCGGCGTCGAGGCTGATCGGGGCGCCCTGCGCCGAGATCGTGGAAGACGGTTCGCCGCACGGTCCCCGGACCGTCGCACTGTGGGAACCCCCGCTCATGCGGGAGGTCACCGGGGAGAACGGGAGCCCCGTCAGGCGGCCCGCCGGCTCCGAGGCCGCCCGCATCATGGCCGATCTGATGGTCGAAGGCGCCCGCACGCTGACGTTCGTGCGCTCCCGCCGGGGCGCCGAGCTGACCGCGATGGCGACCAAACGCCTACTCGGGGAGATCGATCCCGAACTCGCGTTGCGCGTCGCGTCGTACCGGGCCGGTTACCTGGCCGAGGACCGGCGTGAACTCGAGACAGCCCTCGCCGACGGCACCCTGCTGGGGGCGGCGACGACGAATGCGCTGGAACTGGGCGTCGACATCGCCGGCCTCGACGCCGTCGTGGTCGCCGGGTTCCCCGGGACGGTGGCGTCGTTCTGGCAGCAGGGCGGCCGGTCCGGCCGGCGCGGCGAAGGCTCGCTCGTCGTGCTGGTCGCGCGCGACGACCCGCTCGACACGTACCTCGTCCATCATCCGTCCGCGCTGCTCGACAAGCCCGTCGAGGCCACCGTCACCGACCCGAGCAATCCGTACGTTCTCGGCCCGCAGTTGCTCTGCGCGGCAATGGAACTACCACTGTCCGACGCGGAGGCCGAAGCGTTCGGGGCGCTCGACGTGCTCGCGAAGCTGTCGGAGCAGGGCCTGATCCGACGGCGCGCACACGGCTGGTTCGTCACCGCCGGCACAAATCCTCATGGCGCAGTGGATATCCGGGGTGGAATCGGTACCCAGGTTGCGATTGTCGTGTCGGAATCCGGACGCATGCTCGGGACCGTCGACACCGGCCGCGCTCCCGCCACAGCGCACCCCGGTGCCGTCCACATCCATCAGGGCGAGTCGTACGTCGTCGACGAACTCGACCTCGACCAGGGCCTCGCCCTGGTCCACGCCGAGGACCCCGACTGGACGACGTCGGCCCGCGAAACCACCGAGATCACCGTCACCTCGGTGCTCGAGCAGAAGCAGTTCGGCGATGTCGAAGTCGCGCTCGTCGAGGTCGAGGTGACCCATCAGGTGATCGGGTACCTGCGGCGACTGTCGTCCGGCGAAATCCTCGATGCCGTCGAACTGGACATGCCGAAGCACACCCTCCCCACCCGCGCGGTGATGTACACGGTCACCCCGGAACTCCTGCTGCAGGCGGGTGTTCCGGCGGAACGCGTGCCCGGGGCACTCCACGCGGCGGAACATGCGGCGATCGGGCTCCTGCCGCTCGTCGCGGTGTGCGATCGAGGCGACATCGGCGGCGTCTCCACGGCGTTGCACGCCGACACCGGACTTCCCACCGTGTTCGTCTACGACGGTCACGCCGGTGGCGCCGGATTCGCCGACCGGGGGCACGCCGAACTCACCCGCTGGCTCGGCGCGACCCGCGAAGCGATCCGCTCGTGCGAATGCGCGTCCGGGTGCCCGTCCTGCGTGTACTCGCCGAAGTGCGGAAACGGCAACGATCCCCTGGACAAGGACGGGGCGATCCAGGTCCTCTCCGCGGTGCTGGACTCGCTCGGCTGAGATACCGCCTTCCGATCAGCGCAGATACAACCGCACCGTGTCGATCACATCGCGGAGCAGGTGAATCTCCTCGCCGGTCGGCGGCGCGGTGACCGTGAGATCGTCGGCGACCTTCAACTCCCAGCCGGTCTGCGCCCGCACGTCGTCGACGGTGACCCCCTCGTGCACGCTGACCAACTCGAGTTCGTCGAACGGGCCCTGCCGCGACAGCACGCCGAGGTTCGTGAACACCTTCGTCACCCCGCGGCCGCGAGGAGCGATCCCGTCACCCGCCGCCCGGGCCCGGACCGGGCTCGGCGACGTGCAGAAGTCGAGTTCCGCGGGGAAGGCGCTCGGATCGTGTCGCCGCATCACCACGAAGATCTCGCCGGCGTTGGGCATGATTTCCACGGCACCACCGGCACCGGGCAATCGGACCGTCGGCCTGTCCCAGTCGCCGATGATGCTGGTGTTGAGGCTGCCGTACCTGTCGATCTGGGCCGCACCGAGAAACCCGACGTCGACGTTGCCGCCCTGCAGCACGTACCCGAACAACGCCGACATCGACACCACCGACTCCGCACCCGACACGACCACCGAGTCTGCGATGCCCTCGGCCATCGCGCTGGGATGGGCGCCGCACACACCCGATTCGTAGATCAGTTCGACATCCGGGTTGCTGGTCCGCTTGGCCAGGTCGACGGCGAGCGTCGGCAGGCCGACGCCGGCGAAGACACGCCTCTTGCCTGCGAGTTCGCGGGCGGCAACGGACACGATGACCTCGGTCGCCGAGATCCCTCCGACTCGTGCTGAGGTCATTTTCTGCTCCCGTAGTCGACTGGTTCGGACAATCGAGGCGCGACGGCGAGGTCGTCCCAGTAGTCGCCGCCGAGTTTGTCCAGGTACTCCTCGTGATTCGCGGTGCCGTGCACCCATTCCTTCAGCCACGCCTGCAGGAGTCCCGAGTCCTTGCTGATAGCGGTCCAGCGCCGGTAGAACGCGCAGTCCCGGTCGTAGTAGCCCTGCACGTACGAGGGATGCGCCCCACGCGGACAGACGACGACGGCGTCGACGGCGTGGGAGGGGATCAACGTGCGGTTGGGGTCGGAGCGGACGACCTCGTCGTCGACGATCTCCTCGACGACCACGATCGCCTTCCTCGCGGCGTAGACCGCCTCCTGCTGGACCCCGGAGATCCCCCAGATCTGCACATTGCCGTGGCGGTCCGCGCGCTGCGCGTGAACGATGGTGACGTCCGGGTTCAGCGGCGGCACGACGTAGACGGTGCCCTCCCCGTAGGGGTCGTCGACCAGTCGAATTCGGGGATTGAGCCGCGGAAGGTCGCTTCCGGCGTAGGACCGCAGCGGAAAGAACGGCAGACCGGCGGCGCCCGCCTGATAGCGGCAGACCATTCCGTAGTGGCTGTACTCCTCGACCTCGAGCGGCACCGGATCGTGACGCTCGATGCGGCGTCGCAACTCGTGCAGGGACCCGGCCGAGCCGCTCGCGAAGAACGACGCCACGAGCTTGGTGACGCAGCCGGCGGCCACGAGTTGATCCGACACGATGTCCGGCGTCATCCGGCACAGCGTGAGGTTCTGGCGCTGCTGCCGGATGATCTCGTGCGCAGCCGCGAACGAGATGAGATGCGAGAAGCCCTCGAGGCACACGGTCATGCCGTCTTCGACGTACGTCTCGATGGCGTCCGCCATACTGACCACTTTGCTCATTGCCATGCCCTTCTCCGGACCGGCCGGGGGTCGCTTCGGGAACCTTCCCACCGGATTACCGCCGTCGCGCTCAATAGTGTTGACAGTTCTATTGCTCGAACTGCAATAGTTCTGGTGTGGAGATTTCTCAGATCACTGCCTTTCTCGCGGTCGCCGAGGAGTTGCACTTCGGCAGGGCCGCACAGCGCCTGCACTCGGCTCAGCCGCCGCTGAGCAGAACCATTCGGCAACTGGAGAAGCAGCTCGGGGCAACCCTGTTCGACCGGAACACGCGGAACGTCCGCCTCACCTCCGCCGGCGAGGCACTGCTCGGCCCGGCGCGCGAGGTCCTGGACGCCTGCCGGCTCGCGGAGATCGCCGTCGCCGCCGCCGGGCGCGGCCAGGTCGGCCGGGTGCGCATCGGCTTCTCCGGCGTCTCGTCCCATCTGCTCATCGGACGGTGGGCGAAACTCGTCCGGCACACTCATCCGGGAATCGAATTCGTTTTGAACAGTTCCGCTTTCGCGAGCGAGGCACTGAACAAACTCCTCGACGGAACCCTCGATATCGGCCTGGGCCGGTGGATCTTCACCCCACCCGGCATCGCGTCCCGCGTCATCCTCAACGAGGATTTCGTGGTGGCCATGACCGTCGACCACCCGCTCGCCGGCAGGGACGGCGTCCGGATCGAGGAGCTCGCGACCGAGCCCTGGGTGGCGCTGCCCGCCGATCCCGGATCCGCGCTGCGCGACTCCCTGCAGAGGGCCGCCCACGACGCCGGTTTCACGCCCCGGATCGTGCAGAGTGCGCCGGACTCGATGTCGTTGATGGCGTTGGTGTCCGCGGAGGTCGGCTGCGCGTTGACCGTCTCCTCCGTCGTCGAGAACGTCAACAACCCGGATGTCGTGTTCCTCCCGCTGATCGGAGGTCCCAGCACCCTGCAGTTGCGGATCGCGTGGCGTGCAGACGACGACAGCGCCGCGTTGCGGGAAGTCCTCAGGCTGTCCGAAGAGGCGTTGCCGACTCCGGAATGACTGCCCACTCCGGAATGACACCGCGCGGTCAGGAGTGGGCTGTCGCATGTGCCTGCCCTGCGCTCGGAGTGCCGTCCGCCTCGTCGTCTTCCTCGACGTCGACTTGCAGTTCGTCGGCGTCGGATTGCTCCGCCGTCGACAACCGGCGCGCGTCGAATCCGGTCCGGTTCAATAGCAGGAGCGTGCAGACCAGCGACACGGCGGCGTAGCCGGCCGACACGAAGGCGACACCGACGATGTTGCCGGACGAGTTGAGCATCCACTGCGCCAGCACCGGTGTGCCGCCGCCGACGATCAGCGAACACAGCTGGTAGGCCGCCGACAAGCCGGTGTAGCGGATGTTGGCGGGGAAGGCACGCGCGAGCACACCGGCGATGGCGCCGTAGAACATCGAATGCGGAATGGTTGCGAGGCACATCATGACCACGGCGACGGCGAAGTTCTCGGTCCGGATCGCGAAGAACATCGCCGGCATCAGGACGAACTCGGGAATCACCATGATGCACATGGCTTTCCGCATATCGATCCGGGACACCAGGACGGCGCCGAACGGCTGCACGATGAACTGCACCACGAGGGCGATCGCGATGGCACCGAGGAACGTGCCACGGTCGTAGCCGAGTTCGCTGGTGGCCCACGACAACGCAAAGGTGTTCTTGAAGTACGTCACCTGCGCCAGGGGCAGCGCGCCCGCACCGAGCAGGACGAGGACCCAATGCTTGCGCAACACCTCACCGATCGGCAGTGCGACGGTCTTCTTGCGCTTCAGCACGGTCTTCATGGCGTCCGACTCTTCGAGTTTGAGGCGGATGATCATGCCGACGATCACCAGGACCGCGGAGATCAGGAACGGGATTCGCCAGCCGTACAGCACGAATTCCGGGGTGGGCATCGCGGAGAGCAGGAAGAACGCCATCGTGGCCAGAAGGTTTCCGGCGGGCGACCCCTGCTGCGCGAACGCGGAGTACAGAATTCCCTTGCCCTTGGGTGCGTTCTCACTGGCGATCAGGACGGCCCCGCCCCACTCGCCACCCACGGCCACGCCCTGAACGACGCGGAGGAAGACCAGTGCGACAGGCGCCCACACCCCGATCTGTGCGTAGGAGGGCAGGAGGCCGATCCCGACCGTGGCGGTCCCCATCATCACGAGCGTGATGACGAGGGTGGTCTTCCGGCCGATCTTGTCGCCGAGATGCCCGAAGACGATGCCACCGATCGGTCGGGCGAGGAACCCGGCCCACAGCGTGACGAATGCGAGCAGGGTGCCCATGCCTGCGGGCAGGGTGTCGGAGAAGAACACCTGACCGAAGACCAGGGCGGACGCGGTGCCGTAGATGTAGAAGTCGTACCACTCGATGGTGGTGCCGATGAACGAGGCGATGCCCGCTCTCCGCGCTTTCGTCTCGGCCTCGGTCCGCTTCGGTGGTGCCGTGGTCATGTAGTGCCCTCTCTCGCCAAGGGGAGTGGTGTGAATGGAAACCAGCTCGCTTCAGTGAGACTCGCATCACAGGATCCATGCCGTCCAATACTTCTCCAGCCGGGGATTATTACCGATCTGGTCATAATCCGGGAAACCCCGCGCACGCTGGAGCGATGGGCCGCCACCAGTGCCGCCCCGCCGTCGACGTCACTCCGCGGGGCCCGCCCTCGCCACCGCCCGGGCGTCCCGGACCCCCGGCACGGACAGCAGCACCGGCGCGGTGACCGCGACCTCCACGGCCCAGTCGTCGACCTCACAGGACACGACCTCGGTGCGCATCCGCCCCGCGACCTCCCGCGCCGCGTCGCACGCCGCGTCGGTGCCGCGGTCCAGACCGACGGCCGCGGCGAGAGCGGCCAGATCCGCGGCGGACTGCGCCCGGTGCCGCACCGCCACCGCCGAACCGACGTGCACCAGCATCGCCGTGACCACCACCAGGGCCGCGAGCGCACAACACGCCAGCACCGTCGCGGCACCGCGGTCGTCGGAGATCCCCGACCTCACCGGCTTCCCCCGCTCCACCCCGGCACCGTTGGTTCGAGAGCGGCCACCGCCTCCGCGGAGATGTCCACCAGCGGAAGAAGTGGGCTGTGTGCCCGCACGGTCGCGACGACGAACTCCCCCTCGGTCCGTACCGACACCTCGGCGCCGCCCGGGGCCACCCGCTCCGCCGCGGAGATCGCCGACTCGTGATCTCCGCGGGCGGCGAGCCGGGCGGCCTCGCGCGCCGAATCGACACACCGGACGTGCAGCGTCACCGCGGTGATCGCGCCGACACACAGCACGACCACCGCGACGATCGACGCGATCGCAATCGCCGCCTCCACCGTGACGCCGCCTGCCTCCGACCGGCGCAGGTTCTCGGCGGACCTCATCACACCGCGGTGTTCAGCGCTTTGTCGATGATGTTGGTCAACGCCGTGACGATGCTGTCGCCGGTGACGACCGAATACAGGACGGCCCCGAACGCCGCGGCCGCGATGGTGCCGATGGCGTACTCGGCGGTCGACATGCCGTCCTCGTCCGTCGCGAGCAGCGCGAGGTGCGCCGTCAGTGCCCGCACTGCCGCCAGAGACCGGATTCCGTGTTTCATGGTGTTCCCCCTTCAGAGTGTCCGGCGCAGCGGTTCTGCGCCGGAAGTGTCTGCGTGTCACAGCAACCCGCCGTCCAGCACGCGCGAGGCGAGCCCCACGACGACCGGG
Organism: Rhodococcus koreensis; assembly: GCF_017068375.1. Taxonomy (NCBI): domain Bacteria; kingdom Bacillati; phylum Actinomycetota; class Actinomycetes; order Mycobacteriales; family Nocardiaceae; genus Rhodococcus; species Rhodococcus koreensis. Next base: position 5,133,024 of record NZ_CP070609.1, on the reverse strand, counting down.
ATGATCCCGAGGCAGATGAACGCCGGCAGGAAGCACAACCCGAGCGGACCGCTGATGAGCACACCCGCTCGTTCGGCCGATGCCGCCGCCAGATGCTCGACCTGGGTTCGGCCGTCGGCGGCGAGTTCCGTCATCGAACCGGCAAGCGACGAACCCGATGCCGCCGACCGTCGCGCCATCCGAGCGAGCGATTCGGTGGCCGGGTCCGACGCCGCCGCCTCCCACGCGGTCGCCGCGTCGGCCCCCAGCGCGAGTAGGTCTGCGGCGCGGCGGAGCGATTCCGACAGCGGCGCCGGCGCGGACCGCGACACGGCCTGCGCCGCGGTCGCGACCGGCAACCCTGCGCGCAGGCACGCTGCCAGCAGGTCGAAGGCGGCGGCGGTCGCGAGCGGGTCCTCGCGGCGCGCGGGGTCGTCCGCCGTGGCCACCGCATTGCCCGGACCGCCGGTGTCGCCGCGCAGTCGCTGCACCGGTGATCTGGGTGCGGGGAGAACCAACACGGCGCAGGCGAGGAGAAGTACCGCGCCCCAGATCATCCCGTCACCCGCCCGGTGATCCGGTCGGTCCACAGCAGTCCCGCGCACACCAATCCCGCACCGAGCAGCAGCAGGATGCCGCCCACCCCGCCGCCGAACAGCACCGCCAGCGGGGACGCCCCCATCATCTGACCCAGACCGACACCCAGGAGCGGCAGCCCGGCCAGCACGGTCGCCGTCGCCCTCGCTCCGGCGAGGGACGCCTCGGTCCGCTGACGGAAGCGACTGCGCCCCAGGAGGTCCGTCCGCGCCGCCTCGAGCAGTTCCGCCAGCGCGAGACCGTGCGCGTCGGCCACCGCCCAGATGTCGGCGATCCGCCCCAACTCGGTGCCGACACGGGAGTCCGCGATCCGGAACCCGTCGGCGGCGGATCCCCCGAGCCGCGAGCGCGCCGAAGCGGCCCGGAACGCCGCCGACACACTGCCCACCGATTCGTCGGCCGCGGTCTGACATGCCGCGGCGGGATGCGCGCCCACCCGAAGTTCCGCCGTTACCACCTCGAGGCCCGCCAGCACGACGCGCAGATCGGCGTCCTTCGCCTTCGCCGACCGACGTCGCACCGACCTGAACCGCACTGTCGCACAGACGATCACCGACGCCAGAACCGCGCAGATCCCGCCGAGTTCGTACACGACCGGAGCGCAGACGACCGCCGCCGGAACCGCCCAGGGCAGACGCATCCGCCGCCCGGAACCTCCCCGCCCGGTCACCGCGAGCAAGCGCGGACGCGACCGCGCGGACGGCACCGCCAGTACCGCACACGCAAGCACCACCAGACCTGCGATCACGACGCCTCCCGAGGAGAAGCCGACCGTTCCCGCCGAGAACACCAGAGGCGGAGCCGGTCCACCGCCGGCCCCTCCCCCCTGTCGTGACTCCAGGCGGGAACGATCGTGACGCGTCCGTGCTCGTCGCGAGTGACGACACCGATCTGCGTCAACTGCCGCGCTCCACTCGACGACCGGTGGACGTGCAGGATCACCTGCACGGCCGCGGCCAGCTGACTGTGCAGCGCCGCGCGGTCCATTCCGCCCAGTGCCGCAAGCGCTTCGAGCCGGGCGGGCACCTCCTCTGGCGAGTTGGCGTGCACCGTCCCGGCGCCGCCGTCGTGCCCCGTGTTGAGCGCCGTCAGCAGGTCGACCACCTCCGCGCCGCGCACCTCGCCCACGACGATCCGATCGGGTCGCATACGGAGGGACTGACGGACGAGGTCCCGGACGGTCACCTCGCCCACGCCCTCGACGTTGGGTGCCCGGGCCACCAGCCTGACCACGTGCGGGTGCGTCGGCGCCAACTCTGCGGCGTCCTCCACGCACACGATCCGTTCCGCCGGGTCCACCGCACCCAGCAACGCGGCCAGCAGCGTGGTCTTCCCCGCCCCGGTGCCGCCGGTGACGAGGAAGGCGAGGCGTGCGTGCACGATCTTCACCAGCAGATCGTGGGCCGCCTCGGTCACGGCGCCGCCCGCGACGAGCGCACCCAGCCCCTGGGTGGCCGGGCGCAGCACCCGCAGCGACAGGCAGGTGCCGCCCTGAGCGACGGGCGCCAGTACGGCATGAAGCCGTACACCGAACGAGCCGTTTCCGACGTCCCGCAGCCTTCCGTCGACCCACGGCTGGGCGTCGTCGAGGCGGCGGCCGGCAGACAGCGCGAGTCGCTGGGCGAGTCGGCGCACGGCTGCTTCGTCCGTGAACCGGACCGCTGCGCGCTCGAGTCCGCGGCCGCGGTCCACCCACACCCGGTCCGGCGCCGTGACGAGCACGTCCGCGACACCAGGCTCCGTCACCAGCGACTCGAGCGGGCCTGCGCCCGTGAGTTCGGTCATGAGCACCCGCAACGCACCGAGCAGGTCGGTGTCGCCGAGCACGCCGCCGGACTCGGTCCGGATGGCCGCGGCAACCGTCGCGGGTGTCGGCTCGCCGGACGTGTGCGCGAGGCGTTCGCGCACCCGGTCGAGGAGGTCGGGGGTGACGAGGGAACTCATGCCGCCCACTCCCGTGTGCGCGGTCTGCTGCCGACGGTGTCGAGGACCGCCTCGGCCGCGGCGCCCAGCGGGGAGCGCCGCCCCGGCCGCAGACCGCCGTGTTCAAGCATTCCGGTGAGCGCGCGCTCGGCGCGCATCGACGCGATCAGCGGCAGGTTGAGGACCTCCGCCACGTCTGCCCCGCGAAGCCCGCCAGGTGCCGGGCCACGGACCACGAGTCCCTGATTGGGATTCCGTTCGGTGATCCACTGCGACACCTTCCCCGCGGCGATGCAGGCCCGGACGGTCGCGGGCACGACGAGAACCACGAGGTCGGCGAGTTCGAGGACGGCCTCCGTGACCGGACCCGGGAACCGCGACACGTCGCACACGACCAGTTCGCCGGCGTGACGCCCGGCGTCGGTGACGGCGCGGTCCGCGGCCGCCGTCGGTCCCGCGCCGTGCCCGGTCCTGCTGCAGGCGAGGACCCGCAGGTGCTCGCCTCGAGCGGGCAGCGCGTCCCGGAGCGCGCCCGAAGAGATCCGGCCGCCTTCGATCGACAGTCCCGACCACCGCAGTCCGGGCACGTCCTCGATGCCCAGCAGCACGTCGAGCCCGGATCCCCACGAGTCGGTGTCGAGCAGCAGTGTGAGCTGCGACCGCGCCGCCGCGGTGAGGGCGGTCGCCGCCGCCAGGGTGGAGGCGCCGGCTCCGCCGCACCCGCCGACCACGGCGACGACGGTTCCGTCCGCTTCGGGCCGCTGGGGTTGCTCGCCGAGAACGGCGACCAGGGCCGACTCGTCGTCGGGCACGGCCAGCACGTGTTCGGCACCGACCGCTGTCGCGATCCGCCACTCGTCGATGCCCGGCGGCCCGTCGCACAGCAGCACGACCCGCCGCCGGCGTGGAAGCCGGTTGCGGCACGCGGCGGCGGCACGCGCGTCGAGCACGACGATCGGCGCGCTGCCCCAGGCGTGCCGGGCGTCGGCGACGTCGGTCTCGTTCAGCGTCCGGTCGGCCGCTGCCGCCACGCGCCTGATGCTGTGCAGCAGCGCCGGATCGTCTACCAGAACCAGCACTTCGCCACCGTCATGTGCGTCCATGCAGCGAGCGTGCCCGCTGCCGGAGACCGCGGAAAGGTGCCCTTTGCGAATTGTGGACAACTTCGGGGCTGGGGATAAGAACTGGTACTACCGCACCAATTTCTAGAGAGCAGAGAGCGAAGGATGGCAGAGCGCCCACAAACAGAGGACGACCCTCGCCAGGGGGGGAGGAGGCGAGGGTCGTCAGTGTTCAGCCCCGGGGGGTCGGGCTGAACATCGTCCGGATCAAATCCGGACATCAGCAATACTACACCTCCCCAGATCAGTATTTGCAAGTTCAACTGTTCAAATGTTTTACGGTGTCGGAGATACCGAACGCCCCTGTTCCGGGCCGTGACACGGAACGCGCACCCCGGGCCGAAGTCCGCATATCCTTGGAAATTGTGACCGCGAAGCCACAGAGAAGTGCCAAGACAGGTCGACACACCGAGACGGGTCGGGTTGCCGCATTCTTCGACCTCGACAAGACGATCATCGCGAAATCCAGCACCCTCGCGTTCAGCAGACCGTTCTTCGACCAGGGCCTGATCAATCGACGGTCCGTCCTCAAGAGCAGTTACGCGCAGTTCCTGTTCCTGCTGTCGGGCGCGGACCACGATCAGATGGAGCGGATGCGCGCCTACCTCACGAGCATGTGCGCGGGCTGGAACGTGGAGCAGGTCCGGTCCGTCGTCGCCGAGACCCTCCACGACATCGTCGACCCCCTGGTATTCGCGGAGGCCGCCGACCTCATCGCGGACCACAAGCTGCGGGGTCACGACGTCATCGTCGTCTCGGCGTCGGGCGAGGAGGTGGTGACGCCGATCGCCGAAGCACTCGGGGCGACACGCAGCATGGCCACCCGCATGGCGGTCGCGGACGGGCTCTACACGGGCGAGGTGGAGTTCTACTGCTACGGCGAGGGCAAGGTCGAGGCGATGCGGCAACTGGCCGACGAATACCACTACGACCTGTCGGCATGCTACGCCTACTCCGACTCCGTGACCGACCTGCCGATGCTGACCGCGGTCGGCCACCCGACGGCCGTCAACCCGGACCGGGCGCTCCGGAAGGCCGCGGCCGGAAACGGTTGGCCCATATTGACTTTCTCGAATCCGGTCTCCCTCAGGGCGCGCCTCCAGGCGCCGTCCGCCACCACCCTGGCGACCACCGCCGCGGTGAGCGTCGGGGCCCTGGTGGCGGGCGCATTCACCTATGGAGTGTTGCGCCGCAAGCGCTGACCGCCGCAACCCGCGACACGGTCACAAACCTAATTTGATACTTGCTGTGAGGGGGGTCACGGGGTACAAAGGAGTTACGGAAGAACGGAAGGCCAAGGTCGACCCAGAAGAGAAGGATCGATCTCCCGACCAGGATTCCCAGCACGGGCACTAGGCACCCACGCGAAGCATAAGCCACTATAAGGGCAAAAGCGTTGTGGGCCTGCGAGACTCGAGTCTTCACCGGCAAGGACCCTGCACAGGTTGCAAGGACGACCCGACGATATTCGGACTCTCGCCGAGGCCACCCACACAACCCACCATTGCACGCTTGGTAACCGGTTGTCCGTGCTATCGGGCGGCGAAGTCGACACCAGTCGGCAGCGCCGCCCGTTTCACATGTTCGGGAACATGTTGCAGTGCAACGGATTCGAGTTAACTTGCCGCCGCTTCCGCGATGGACGTGGCCTCACGGGCCCCGGCCTCCAGCGCACCGCAGCAGAGGACGACCCAGCTCCCGACCCCGTCCGGCTCGCCCGAGGCGAAGGCCGCTGCCCCGTTGCGGTACGCCTGCTGCCGGCGCAGCCAGCTGACCTCCGGAACCCCGAGATTGTGGGGATCGAGCCCGCTCGACACCGAGACCAGACGGGATGCGGCGCGCGCGACGATGCCGTCGCCCACCCCGAACGGCCTCAGCGTCAACAATTCCCCGTGCACCACAGCCGCCAGAACGGGCGCGGGTGCAGCGGTTCCTCCCGTCACGAGCTGAGCCAGACCGTCCAGCCGCTCCGCGACGCCGGACCCGGCTCGCGGCCTGCCGAGCAATTCCTGATCCTCCACGAGGTCGGCCGCGGCCAGCAGATGCAGCCGGGCAAGGGCCTGCAGGGGCGCCCGCTGCCACGTGGACTGCAGAAGCGTGAGGGCGTCACCGTCGATAGCCTGCCCGACGCGCAGGGCACCCGACAGGATGGGGTCGCCGGCCTCGCCGGGGGCGGGCAGTTCGGTGCTGCCCCCGTCCAGCGACGCGGAGGCGCGGGCCGCCCGGACCGCCGCCTCGGCCGCCGTGGTCGGCCAGCCGCGCCGGTTGGTCCTGTGCCGGTGAACCGCGCCGAGCGCGTCGCGCGCACGGTCCGCGGCTTCGCGGACACCGGGAAGGTCGACGAGGGGCTGCAACGGGTCGCTCACGTACTGGAACGCTACCCGGCGCCGCCGCGGGTCAGGCGCCGAGCCGGATCGATCCGCCGGGAATCGCGTCCAGCAGCTTCCGCGTGTACTCCTCCTTCGGCGACGTGAAGACCTCGTCGGTGGTGGCTTTCTCCACGATCGCGCCGACAGACATGACGAGCACGTCGTCGGCGATCTGCCGCACCACCGCCAGGTCGTGGGTGATGAACAGGTACGTCAGCCCCAGCTCCGCCTGCAGGTCGTTCAGCAGCGTGAGGATCTGGTCCTGGACCAGCACGTCGAGCGCCGACACCGCCTCGTCGCACACCACCATCTCGGGCTGCAGCGCCAGCGCCCGGGCGATCGCCACCCGCTGCCGCTGGCCACCCGACAACTCGTTCGGGAACCTCCGCATGACAGAAGCCGGCAACGCCACCTTGTCCAGCAGGTCGCGTACCCGCGCTTCCCGCTCCGCCTTTGTCCCCACCTTGTGGGTGCGCAGGGGCTCCTCGACGGTGCGGAAGATCGAGTACATCGGGTCGAGCGTGCCGTACGGGTTCTGGAAGATCGGCTGCACCCGCCGGCGGAACGCGAGCGTCTCCCTGCGGTCCAGCGTCGCGACGTCCTTGCCGTCGAACACCACATTCCCCGCCGTCGGAGCGAGCAGTCCCAGCACCATCTGCGCGACCGTCGACTTGCCCGACCCCGACTCGCCGACGATGGCCGTGGTCGTCCCACGCCGGACCGCGAACGAGACGTCGTCGACGGCGGTGAAGTCGGTGGACTTCCGTAGCCCGTGGCGGATCTTGAACACCTTGGTCAGCCCGGTGGCCACGACCACGTCGTCGGTGGCCTTGCCGAATTCGACGCCGATCTGCCCGTGCTCCTCGGCCTCGCCCACCACCTCGAGCGCGTGCTCCCGGATGTCCGCCCGGGCCAGCGAAGAACTCCGCCGTTGCGACGCCAGCGACGGCGCCGCGGCCACCAGTTTCCGGGTGTACGGGTGACGCGGCCGCTGCAGGATCTCCAGTGCCGGCCCCGCCTCGACCACCCGTCCCTTGCTCATCACGATCAGGTGCTCCGCCCGCTCGGCCGCCAGACCGAGGTCGTGGGTGATGAGCAGGACCGCGGTGCCGAGTTCGTCGGTGAGACCGTCGAGGTGGTCGAGGATCTGACGTTGGACCGTCACGTCGAGGGCGGACGTGGGCTCGTCCGCGATCAGCAGTTGCGGGCGGGCCGACAGCCCGATGGCGATGAGCGCGCGCTGGCGCATGCCCCCGGAGAACTCGTGCGGATACTGGCCCAGCCGGTTCTCGGCGTCGGCGAGGCCCGCCTCCTCGAGGAGTTCGGCGGCCCGCGCCTTCGCGGCCTTGCCCTTCGCGATCCCGTTGGCTTCCAACGCCTCCTCGATCTGGAACCCGACCTTCCACACCGGGTTGAGGTTGGACATCGGGTCCTGCGGGACGAGGCCGATCTTCTTCCCGCGCAGTGCGACGAACTCCCGCTCGGGCGCCTCCGCGAGGTCCTGCCCCTCGAACAGGATCCGGCCGCCGGTCACCTTTCCCGTTCCGGGCAGCAGGTTGATGATCGCGTGGGCGGTGGTGGATTTGCCCGAACCGGACTCACCGACGATAGCCACCGTCTGCCCCGGATACACCGTGAGGCTGGCCCCACGCACCGCGGGCACGAGCCCGGAATGGGACTGGAACGACACCTCCAGGTCCCGGATCTCGAGCAGCGGCACCTCGTCGGCCGAATTCTGCGGTCCGGCCGGATCGTTCGCGGTCATCGCGCTCACCTCTTCCGGGCCTTGGGGTCGAGCGCGTCCCGGAGAGCGTCGCCCATCATGATGAAGCCGAGGACCGTGATCGCCAGGGCGGTCGCCGGGTAGAACAGGATCGGCGAACCCTGGCGCAGGGTGACCTGGGCGGTGCTGATGTCTCCGCCCCACGAGATCTCGGTGGACGGCAGCCCGATGCCGAGGAAGGACAGCGTCGCCTCGGCCACGATGTAGATGCCGAGGGAGATGGTCGCGATCACGATGATCGGAGCGAGGGAGTTCGGCAGCACGTGCCGGATCAGGGTGCGCACGTTCGAGACGCCGAGCGCCCGCGACGCCATCACGTAGTCGTTGCCCTTCGCCGAGATCACCGCGCCCCGAGCGATTCTCGCCATCTGCGGCCACCCGAACAGGGCGAGGACGACGATCAGCGTCCAGATGGTGCGGTTGGTGAACAGCTGCATCAGGACGATCGCCGCGAGGATGAGCGGAATGCCGAAGAAGATGTCGGCGACCCGGGACAGCAGCGAGTCCACCGCGCCGCCGTAGAACCCGGCGACCGAACCGAACACCACGCCCACCACGAGCACGATCGACGTGACGCCGACACCCACCAGCACCGACGCCCGCGCCCCGTGGATCGTGCGGGAGTAGATGTCGCAGCCCTGCTTGTCGAATCCGAACCAGTGCCCCGCCGACGGCCCCTGCATGCTGAACGCGAGATCGCAGAACCGCGGGTCGGTGCTGGTGAACACGTCCGGAAACGCCGCCACGGCGATCACCACGACGATGATCACCGATGCGACCAGGAACAGCGGGCGCTTACGCAGATCGCGCCATGCATCCGACCACATGCTCGTCGGCGGCTGGTCGATGTGGACGGCGTCGGTCTCCCCGGGCGCCGCCACTTCCTCGGGCGCCACGAAATGCGCCTGACGGGTCTTCCGGTCGCCCGTTCCGGCGGACTCGTTCTCCACTTTCTCAGACATAACGAATCCTCGGGTCGAGCGCGGCGTACAGGAGGTCGACGATCAGGTTGGCGAGCAGATAGATGACGATCAGCACCGTCACGAAGGACACCACCGTGGGCGCCTCACCGCGGGTGACCGCCTGATAGATCGTGCCGCCGACACCGTTGATGTTGAAGATGCCCTCCGTGACGATCGCGCCGCCCATCAGGGTGGCGAGATCGGCGCCGAGGAAGGTGACCACCGGGATCAGCGAGTTCCGCAGCACGTGCACCTGCACCACCCGGCGCCGCGAAAGACCCTTGGCGGTCGCGGTCCTCACGTAGTCGGCGGTGAGGTTCTCGGCGACCGACGTCCGCGTGAGCCGGAGCACGTACGCGAACGACACCGACCCGAGGACGAAGGCGGGCAGCAGAAGATTCTTGAAGCTGGTGTTGCCCCCGACCGTCGGCGGCACCAGCCCCCACTTCACGCCGATGAAGAACTGGGCGAGGAAACCGATGACGAAGATCGGGATCGCGATGATCACCAGGCTGACGAGGAGGACGGTGCTGTCGAAGATGCCGCCCTTGCGGAGCCCGGCGAACAGGCCGAAGCCGATCCCGAAGATCCCCTCGATCGCGAGTGCCATCAGAGACAACTTGATGGTGATCGGAAAGGCCTGCGCCAGAACCTCGCTGACCGGGCGACCGGAGAAGGACGTACCGAAGTCGAGCGTGAAGATGCCTTTCAGATACAGGAAATACTGCATCAGGAACGGTTGGTCGAGGTGGTACCGGGCGCGGAGCTGCGCCGCCACCGCGGGGCTGAGGGCCTTGTCGCCCGCCAATGCCGCGATCGGGTCTCCGGGCAGCAAGAAAACCATCGCGTAGATCAGGAACGTGGCCCCGATGAACACGGGAATCATCTGGAGCAAACGGCGACCGACGTACCAGAGCATCGGATCACCTCCTATTCGTCGGGGGCCGTGACGTCAGGAATCCGGAGCCTCGGCCCGTATTCCCGAACGGGGCCGCGAACTGACAGCTCGCGGCCCCACCCGTCGGAGAAAACTCCCGTGCGTCAGTTCTTCTCGATGTCCGAGTACATCGGGATGCCCTTCCAGTCGATGACCACGTTCGACACGTTCTCGGACCAGCCGCTCGCCGCGTTGCGGTACCACGTCGGGACCGCGGGCAGGTCGTGCAGGAGAACCTCCTGCGCCTGGTTCAGCAGGTCCTGCGCCTTTCCGGGATCGACCTCACCCGCGGAGGCTCGCAGCAGCCGGTCGAACTCGGGGTTCGAATAGTCGCCGTCGTTGGAGCTGCCGCCGGTCTGGTAGTTCTGCGCGAGGAAGCCGTACTGCTGCGGGTAGTCGCCCTGCCACCCCGAACGGAACGCGCTGGGGATGGTCCGGTTGGTGGCCTCCGTGCGGATCTGCGCGAACGTCGGATACTCCTTGCCCTTCGCGTCGATTCCGAGGGTGTTGCGGATGTTGTTGGCGGTGGCGTCGACCCATTCCTTGTGGCCGCCGTCGCCGTTGTACGCGATCTCGAAACTGCCCGACCACGGGGCGATGGCGTCGGCCTGGGCCCACAGCCTCTTCGCCGCCTCCGGGTCGTACTTCAGGTTGCTGTTGCCGACGAGCGAATCCGACCAGCCCTCGATGGCGGGGCTGGTGAAGTCGAGCGCGGGGGTGCGGGTGTTGTTGTAGATCTGCTGGGTGATCTGGTCTCGGTTGATCGCCATCGAGATGGCCTGCCGGCGCAGCGTGCCCTCCTCACCGCTGAAATGCGGTAGACGGCCCGGGATGGTGAACGTCTCGATGGTCGCGGACGGCTGGTTCACGGTGCGACCCGGCAGGTCGGTCTCGAACGTGGTGACGGCACTCGGCGGCACCTGGTCGAGGACGTCGACATTGCCCGCGAGCAGATCCGTGTATGCCGTGTCGAGGCTGTTGTACATGACGAAGTCGACGCCGGCGTTCTTCGGCTTACGGTTGCCGTTGTAGTCGGGGTTCACGACGGTGTCGATTCGCACGTTGTGCTGCCACGCCCCGGGACCCGACATCATGTATGGCCCGTTGCCGATGGGATTCTCGCCGAACGCGGCCATGTCCTGGTACGCCACCGCGGGCAGCGGGTAGTACGCGGCGAAACCGAGACGGTCCGGGAAGGCGGACTCGGGTTGCTTCAGTTCGATCGTGAACGTCGAATCGTCGACCACCTTCAGTCCCGACATGGTCTGCGCCGTGGGGTTCTCGGCAGCGACCTCGTCGTAGCCCTGGATCGGGTCGAAGAAGGACGCCTGGAGCTGCGCGTTCGTCGACAGCGCGCCGTAGTTCCAGGCGTCGACGAACGAGGCCGCGGTCACCGGCGTGCCGTCCGTGAACGTCCAGCCGTCCTTCAGCTTCACGGTGAAGTTCTTGCCGTCGGTCGTCTCGATGGACTCGGCGACCTCGTTGTTCACTCCACCGTCGGAGTCGTAGGAGACGAGCCCCGCGAACAGCGCATCGACGACGCGGCCACCCTGATTCTCGCTGGTATTGGTGGGAATCAACGGATTCTGCGGTTCACCTGCCCAGGCGTTGACGATTCCGCTGCCACCCCCGCCCGTCGAGTCACCGGACGAGCAGGCGGACAGCATCCCTGCTGCCAGGCCAACCGCCAGAACGGCGGTTGCCACACGTGTGATGCGCAAGACGATCCTCCCAGATCTGCATGGTTCCGGGCAGCCGTGCCGGGCGCAGCCCGAACGATGGGATGACGATAAGTCAACGTTTCAATCTGTGTGGCCACGACGGGTGAAACTCGCGGAATCGGCATCCGATCGAAACATCGTCGGCGCTGGGGTCGCCACTCGTCGTCCGCGCTTGCCGTCCGTCGCGCCCATTCGACCGATCGTCGCAGAATATGGGCATGCAACCTTGTGCAACGGTGCGCTCGGGAGCCCTTGTGACTACCCTCACACGTGCTAGAAGTGCCGAATTCGAGACTGGAAAGAAGGCCGGCCCACAATGACCAGTGCAGCACAGGCGAGCGGAGCGACGGGGAATGCCGCACAGGCGAGCGGAGCGACGGATCAGTCGGACCACTCTGATGCCGTCCCGCAGGTATATCCGCCGAGCCCCGAGTTCACCGCCGCGGCCAACGCCGGCCCCGAACTGCAGGCTGCCGCAGACGAGGACCGACTCGCATTCTGGGCGACACAGGCCGAGCGCCTGCACTGGCACACGCCCTTCTCCGAGGTACTCGACTGGTCCGACGCACCCGTCGCGAAATGGTTCGTCGGCGGCGAGTTGAATGTCGCCTACAACTGCGTCGACCGGCACGTTCTCGCCGGCAACGGCGACCGCGTCGCCATCCACTTCGAAGGCGAACCGGGCGACACCCGCGACCTCACCTACAACGACCTGCTCACCGAAGTCAGCAAGGCCGCCAACACCTTCACCGACCTCGGACTCGTCGCCGGCGACCGCGTCGCGATCTACATGCCGATGATCCCCGAGGCCATCGTCACCATGCTCGCCTGCGCCCGCCTGGGCCTGACCCACTCGGTGGTCTTCGCCGGCTTCTCCGCCAGCGCCCTGCGCTCCCGCATCGACGACGCCGAAGCCAAGCTCGTCGTCACCGTCGACGGGCAGTGGCGCCGCGGCCAGGCCGCACCCCTCAAGCCCGCCGTCGACGAGGCGGTCGACGGGGCCGCGTCCGTCGAGCACGTCCTCGTCGTCAAGCGCACCGGCATCGACGTCGCGGTCACCGAGGGCCGGGACCTGTGGTGGCACGAGACCGTCGACAAGGCCTCCGGCACCCATCAGGCGACCCCGTTCGACTCCGAGCACCCGCTGTTCATCCTCTACACCTCCGGCACCACCGGAAAACCCAAGGGCATCATCCACACCTCCGGCGGCTACCTCACCCAGGCCTCCTACACCCACCACAACGTCTTCGACCACAAGGCCGGCCAGGACGTGTACTGGTGCACCGCCGACATCGGCTGGGTCACCGGCCACAGCTACATCGTCTACGGGCCCCTGTCCAACGGCGTCACCCAGGTGGTCTACGAGGGCACCCCGAACTCCCCCGACGAGCACCGCCACTTCCAGATCATCGAAAAATACGGTGTCAGCATCTACTACACCGCACCCACCCTGGTGCGCACATTCATGAAGTGGGGCCGCGACATCCCCGACGCCCACGACCTGTCCAGCATCCGGCTCCTCGGCTCGGTGGGCGAACCCATCAACCCCGAGGCCTGGAAATGGTTCCGCGAGGTGATCGGCGGCAACCAGGCCCCGATCGTCGACACCTGGTGGCAGACCGAGACCGGCGCCATCATGATCTCCCCGCTGCCCGGGATCACCGCCACCAAACCCGGCTCCGCGATGGCACCGCTGCCCGGCATCTCCGCGAAGATCGTCGACGACGACGCGAACGAACTCGGCGCCGGCGGCTCCGGCTACCTCGTCCTCGACAAGCCGTGGCCGGCGATGCTCCGCGGCATCTGGGGCGACATGGACCGCTACCGCGACACCTACTGGTCCCGCTACCCCGAGCAGGGCTGGTACTTCGCCGGTGACGGTGCCAAGTACGACGAGGACGGCGCCCTGTGGGTGCTCGGCCGCGTCGACGACGTCATGAACGTCTCCGGACACCGCATCTCCACCTCCGAGGTCGAATCCGCCCTCGTCGGACACCACGGGGTCGCCGAGGCCGCCGTCGTCGGCGCCGCCGACGAGACCACCGGCCAGGGCATCGTCGCGTTCGTCATCCTCCGCGAAGGTGTGGAGAACACCGGCGACACCCTCATCGCCGAACTCAAGGCCGAGGTGTCCCGGGAGATCAGCCCGATCGCCAAGCCCCGCCAGATCACGATCGTCCCCGAACTCCCCAAGACGAGGTCGGGCAAGATCATGCGGCGCCTGCTCAAGGACATCGCCGAAGGCCGCGACCTCGGCGACACCTCCACCCTCGTCGACCCCAAGGTCTTCGACGCCATCCGCGGCAAGTAGGGCGCTCCGCGCCCCGTGAGTGGTTGACGAGTCTCTGCACTCCTCAACCACTCACGGGCGGCGAAGCCTCCACAGCGTCTGCTCCTCGCCGATTCCCTTCAGCCCGGTGGTGAAGACGTCGCACCGGTGGCCGGACGTCGCGAGCAGCGGCGCCACCTCCGGGTCGTCGTGAACGGCCCGGGACAGGACGATGTCGCCGCCCGCGGCACAGCCCTGCACCCGGGCCGCCAGGTTGACCGTCGCACCGAAGTAGTCGGTGCGGCCGGCGTTGTCGATCATCACGGCGGGCCCCTGGTGCAACCCGACTTTCAACGACACCGAGTCGTCGTCGCCGAGGTGCCGGCGGCGGAAGTCGTCCCAGCCCGCCTGCATCGACGCCGCCGCAGACCAGCCCTCCCGCGCGTCGGCGAACGTCGCCATGACCGCGTCACCCATCTGCTTCACGACGCTGCCGTTCTCGCGGACCACCGCGTCACGCAGGTAGCGGAAATGGCTCTGCACGAACGCAAACGCCCGGACGTCGCCGATGCGCTCGTACAGGGCGGTCGAACCGCTCAGATCCGTGAACAGCACCGCCAGGTTCGCGATCCCGATCTCGTCGCCCGGCGCCACCCCCTGATCCGGGAACAGGTCCTGGAAACCGTCGAGCGACGTCACGAGCGCGCCGGTCGCCGCAGCGTCCTTCCACCGCTCCCGCTCGACCACCACCAGCGCCTCACCGGGCAGCCGGTTCGCGACCTCCAGCAGGCAGGCACCGTCGGTGCCGGGCGCATCACGCACCCGGAGTTCACCGGGCCCGCAGTCGACCCGAAGCGTGCCACCGGCAGGACCGACCTCGCAGGCCACCGGGGCGCCCACCTGGTAGCACCGGATGCGCAGCCACCCGGGGTCGAGTTCGAGTCGCTCGCAGCGCCGCTCCCCCGGCTCGAGCCGCAACTGAGCCACCGCCGACGGTGAATTCGCCGGACCACCGATGCAGTACCGGGCCCGCTCCGCCCGGCGGACGGCCGGGTTGACGTCGAAGCGGATCTCCACCGACCGCGCGAGGTCCGTGTCGAACGCGATGTCGCACGTGTCGCAGTGGACGCGGCTCGGCAACTGTCGAATGTGGGCGGCGTCCTCGCGGGCGGTCCGGCAGACCGGGCACAGCACGCTCCAGCTCAGGTCCAGCAGACCACAGTCCGCGGCGTGGAGGAAGACGTACAGCAGCTGTATCCTGTCGGCACCCCAGCGGTCCGCAAGCTCGAACGGGCGCATGCCCGTCACCTCCAGGTCGGACGCGGTCCGCAAGTGGGACTCCAAGCGCCCGATCAGGTTCGGGGCGTCGTGCGATCGCGACAGCTGCGCCGTGCGGAGTTCCAGCCTGCCTGCGTCGAGTTGCTCCGGCGGCGGCAGGGCGGGGACGGCATGCGCGCGCGGGTCGCGGACGTGTCGTTCCAGCGCGTGCGCGAGCGCCACCGTCTTCCTTATTCCCGTGCGCGCCAGCAGCGTTCGCGCGGCGATCGTCCCGAACCGGGTGCGCGGGACGATCCGGGCGAACACCTCGACCTCGGTGGCGTCGGCGGCCGGGTGGAGCCGGACACCCGTGGACACCTCCACGAGCGGACCGCGGGAGAAACGTCGAAGGACCTGATAGAAGCGGCCCTCGACCCACTCGAACGGGAACTCCTCGTACCGCACCCGCCGCCCGTACGAACGCGTCTCCGCGGAATAGTGCCCCTTGCGCCGGCGGTCCAGCATCGGAGCGAAGCGCACCGGCGACAGATCGATGTTGCGATTGAGCCGATCGGTATCGGCGAGGAACGACCACAGATCCTGCTTCGGCAGCCGGATCCGGGCCGTCCTGGACAGCAGCACGGCTTTCGCCATGCAAGAACTATAGGCGCTCCGCGCCTGTGCGCCTTTCTGGTTGCTCCTGCTACCAGAAAGGCGCACGGGGACTACACCCCTACGTCGTCGAGGGACTCGTTCTTCGTCTCCTTCATCACCAGCAGCGCGATGAACGTGAGCGCGGCGGCGATCAGCAGGTAGATGCCCACCCAGCCGACGCCGTACGACGTGGCGAGCCAGGTGGCGATGAACGGTGCGACGGCGGCGCCCAGGATGCTGGCGGTGTTGTAGGCGATCCCCGAACCCGTGTAGCGCACGTTGGTCGGGAACAGCTCCGGCAGAACGGCGCTCATCGGCCCGAAGGTCATTCCCATCAACAACATTCCGATTGCCAGGAACACGAGCATGCGGGCGTTGCCCATGCCGTCCTGGTTCAGCATGACACCGAACGTGAGGCCGAACAGCATGATGAACCCGGTGATCGTGAGCAGCGTGATGCGGCGCCCGAAGCGGTCGGCCAGCCACCCCGACACGGGGACGGCGGCCGCGAAGAACAGGACCGCGACCAGTTGCAGCACCAGGAAGTCGGTGTAATGGAACCCGGCTCCCGTGCCGCCCTGCGCGGGGGTCTTGCCGGTGCCGTAACTCAGCACCCAGGTGGTCATGATGTAGAAGAGCGTGTAGGTGGCGAGCATGACGAACGTGCCGATGATCAACTGACGCCAGCTGGTCTTGAACACCTCGGCGATCGGGGTCTTCACCTTCTCGCCGCGCGCGACGGCGCGGGCGAACACGGGCGTCTCCTCCAGCTTGAGCCGCACGTACAGACCGATCATCACCATGATCGCGCTGAGCAGGAACGGGATCCGCCAGCCCCAGGTGAGGAACGCGCCGTCCAGGTCGGGGCTGCTGTTGTCGTGGTCCAGGAACAGCGTGATGATCAGGAACAGACCGTTGGCGAGGAAGAAGCCGATCGGCGCGCCCAGCTGCGGCCACATGGCCGCCCACGCGCGCTTGCCCTTCTGGGCGGTCTCGGTCGCGAGCAGTGCCGCGCCACTCCACTCACCGCCCAGTCCCAGACCCTGGCAGAAGCGCATCAACGCCAGCAGCGCGGGCGCGACGATGCCGATCTGATGGTAGGTCGGCAGCAGACCGATCACGAACGTCGCGATGCCCATGGTGAGGAGTGAGCCGACGAGCGTCGTCTTGCGTCCGATGCGGTCGCCGAAGTGGCCGAACAGGATCGAACCGAGCGGCCGGGCGACGAAGGCGAGACCGAACGTGGCGAGGGACGCCAGCAGGGCGGTGGTGCCGTTTCCCTTGGGGAAGAACAGATGCGGGAACACGGATACGGCCGCGGTCGCATAGATGTAGAAGTCGTAGAACTCGATGGACGTTCCCACCATGCTCGCAACGACGATCCGGCTTCTGGGTACGCCGGCGACGGTGGCCCCGCCGTCCGGTTCTGGCTTCGACGTATCGACGGCACTGCTCACTCGACTTACTCCTGCACGATGCTATTTCAACTATTGGGACGATAGTCCATTCCTTAGGAATTGAACACCTCGTGTCTTTCGCTTGGCAAATTGGATAAGCTCTCCTCGGTACGCCGGGAAGTCTGGTCGGCAGAGCATTTGCCGTACCCCGACCACATCGAAAGCGAGCGACCCCGGTGACCCAGCCCCTCCGCTCCGAACTCTCCCGCTACCTCCGCACCGAGACGGTCGGCGGTTCGATCCTGCTCGCCGCCGCCGCGGTCGCCCTCCTGTGGGCGAACTCCCCCGTCTCGGATTCCTACTTCGCGTTGCGCGACTGGACGATCGGCCCGGAGGCGCTCCACCTGAACCTGACGGTCGGGACGTGGGCGCAGGACGGGCTGCTGGCGGTCTTCTTCTTCGTCGCCGGCCTGGAACTGAAACGAGAACTGGTGGTGGGCGAACTCGCCGACCGCAAACGTGCGCTGCTCCCGATCATCGCGGCCTGCGGCGGGGTGGTGGTGCCCGCGATCATCGCCGCGACGATCGGCGCCGGAACACCCGGCATGGACCGCGGCTGGGCCATCCCCGTCGCCACCGACATCGCGTTCGCACTGGGTGTGCTGGCGCTGACCGGGTCCCGCATCCCCGCGAGCGCCCGCGTGTTCCTGCTCAGCCTGGCCGTCGTCGACGACCTTCTCGCGATCGTGCTCATCGCCGTCCTGTTCACCAGTTCGATCGCCGTGCTGTGGCTGCTGGGCGCCGCCGTGTGCCTGGTCGTCTACGCCGTCGCCCAGCACCGGCGCATCACCACTCCACTGCTCTACGTTCCGCTCGCACTGTTCGCCTGGTACTGCATGCACCAAGCCGGAATCCACGCCACGCTGGCCGGCGTCGCTCTCGGCCTCCTCACCCGGGTGCGGCGCGACCCCGGCGAACGCGAATCCCCCGCGTCCCGCCTCGAGCACCGCATCCAGCCGTTGTCGGCGGGCTTCTGTGTCCCGGTGTTCGCCCTGTTCGCGTCCGGGGTCGCCCTCAGCAGCGAGCTCCTCGGGCAGCTGTTCACCGACCCCATCTCGCAGTCCGTGATCGCCGGGCTCCTCGTCGGCAAGACCGTCGGCATCTTCGGCGTCTCCTGGCTCGCGATCCGCCTGGGTATCGCGAAGAAACCGCGTGCACTGGGGTTCCGGGACATGTTTGCCCTCTCAGTGCTCGGTGCGATCGGGTTCACCGTTAGCCTTCTCGTAGCGGATCTCGCGCTTGCGGGAATCGGTGACGGCAGCGCGGCCGAAATAGCTAAGGTCGCGGTGCTCGTGACATCGTTGACAGCGTCGCTGATCGGATCAGCGTTACTGTGGCGACGCGGTCGGGCCCATGCGGCCCGGCAGGATGACTCGGACGTGCAAGAGCTACCTGGAGGGGTCGACAAGTGAGCATCACTCACGGCAAGGGAGACAGCCCGCGTTATACGGGAGACGGGGTGCCGAACACGGTGTCGTCGATCCCGCTCACGGACGTGGACGCTCAGACACCCGGCGAGGCGAGCCTCGGCACGCTGGTCAAGCATGCGACCGCGCAGGTGTCCACCCTCGTCCGCGCCGAGGTCGAGCTCGCGAAGGCCGAGGTCACCGGTGAGGTCAAGAAGGGCCTGCAGGGCAGCCTGTTCTTCATCCTCGCGTTCACCGTGCTGCTGTTCAGCTCGTTCTTCTTCTTCTTCTTCCTCGCCGAACTCCTCGACGTGTGGATCGCCCGCTGGCTGGCGTTCCTGATCGTCTTCCTGATCATGCTCGTGGTGACGGCGATCCTCGCGCTGCTCGGTTATCTGCGGGTACGCAAACTCCGCGCACCCGAGAAGACCATCGACTCCCTGAGGCAGGCCAAGACGGTGCTGCCCACGTCGTACTCGGATGCGGAGGCCCATCTCGCATCGCCCACCGGACGTCACGCGCGGTAATTCGCTCCTGTGGCACCACCCGATCCGTCCACCGTCCGTTTCGACGGCCCCTGGATTCATCGCGACATCCATGCCAACGGAATCCGATTCCACACCGTCGAGGTCGGCGCATCCGCACCGGATGCGCCGCTCGTCATCCTGCTGCACGGGTTCGCGGACTTCTGGTGGTCGTGGCGCCACCAGCTGACCGCGCTGTCCGAGCAGGGGTACCGGGCCGTCGCCGTCGACCTCCGCGGCTACGGCGATTCCGACAAACCGCCGCGCGGCTACGACGGGTGGACGCTGGCCGGCGACATCGCCGGCCTGATCCGGGCGATGGGCTATGGCGAGGCAACACTGGTCGGGCATGCCGACGGCGGCCTGGTCTGCTGGGCCACGGCGGTCCTCCATGCTCGTCTCGTCCGGTCGATTGCACTGGTCAGCTCGCCGCATCCACTCGCGCTCAAGCAGGCCGTCCTCCACGACCGCTACCAGCGCAAAGCTTTGCTGCCCTCGTTCGTCTCCTGCCAGGTGCCGTGGCGTCCCGAACGTCGCCTCACCCGGGACAACGGGTCGGAGGTCGAGCGGTTGATCCGCGAACGCTCCGGCCCCGGCTGGACCGCGAATCCGGAATTCGACGTCGTCGTGTCACGGATGCGGTCGGCGATCCAGATTCCCGGCACCGCGCACTGCACCCTGGAGTACCAGCGGTGGGCGTTCCGCAGCCAGTTCCGGCCGGACGGCAGCCGGTTCATGGCGTCGATGGATCAGACGCTGCGGATCCCCGTCCTGCACCTGCACGGCGACCTCGACCCGTACGTGCTCGCGGACACCGTGCGCCGCAGCCACCGCTTCGCACCCACCCAGCAGATGCAGACCGTGCCCGGCGTGGGCCACTACGCGCACTGGGAAGCCCCGGAACGCGTCAACGCCGCACTGCTCGACCTCGTCGCGCCCCGCACGGCCTGACCGTCAGAGGATGCACGCCCCGGTGTCCACGGCGACCGACGCCCCGGACGCCGCCTGCAACTGACGCGACACCTCGGCGGCGGTGAGCACGAACCCGGTGTCGCTGTTGTCGACGGCGGCGCCGAAGACCACCCCGAGCACCCGGCCGTCGCTGTCGACGAGCGGTCCGCCGGAGTTGCCCTGCCGGATGGAACCGCGGACCGTGTACACCTCACGCTGGACGGTGCCCGCCCGGTAGATGTCGGGACCGCTGAGGTCCAGGATCTCCCGGACCCGCGCGGCGCTCGCCGTGTACGGGCCGCCGCCCGGGTAGCCGAGCACCAGCGCGTTGTCGCCGGTCTGCGCCGGCTCGGGGGCGAAGTTCAGGACGGGCGCGTCCAGTCCGGGCACCTCGAGGACCGCGACGTCGGCGGACGGGTCGAACAGCACGACCTCGGCGTCCATCGGCCCGTTCGCGGTGTCGACGACGATCCCGGCCGTTCCCGCGACCACGTGCGCGTTGGTCATCACCCGGTCGGGTGCCACGACGAACCCGGATCCCTCCAGCGCGCGCTGGCAACTCGGGGCAACACCCCGGATCCTCAGCACGCTCGACTGCAGCGAGGACGCGACGGGGCTCTCCAGGACGCTGGCGTCCGGCGGGTCGACGGTCGTGATGGGGGTGCGCCCGAACGGCCCGATGACGTCGGGAAGCCCGGACGTGTCGAGCAGCGCGGTGAACTCGGTGGGCAGTTGCCGCATCCAGGCGGGCGCGATGTTGTCGACCGTCTCGAGGACGGTCGACCCGCGCACCGCCGCCGCCAGCTGAGGCTGGGACGAGGACGTGAGCGGGATCGCCAGCAGCCACGCCGCGACGAACACCGCGACCGCCTGTACGCAGGCGCCGATCACGCTGTCGACGGACCGCGCGACCGGACTGTGCATGCTTCCCCGCGCGGCTCGGCCGAGGACCATGCCCGCGACTTCGCCGACGATGACCAGCACCACGATGAGGGCGATGCCGACCAGCACGCGACCGCGGCCCTCGTCCACGTGCACCAGCACGTGGGGGGCGATCAGGATGCCCGCGACCGCGCCCAGCACCACGCCGATGAAGGCGAGTACCGACGCCACGGCGCCCTGACGCCAGCCCGACGTCGCGGCGACGAAGGCGATCAGCACGATCGCCAGGTCGATCCAGTGCGAGCCCGTCATCGCTCGGCCGCCGGCCGGCCGTGACCGTGGGTCAGGTGGTCGTCGTCGAGGTCGTTGTCGAGTTCGGCGAGGACGGTGTCGAGGTCGCGGATGTCGCGGCGGTCCCACTCCTGTTCCCAGCCGGAGACGGCGAACAGCGCGGCCAGGATGCCGGCGGTGAAACCCCACACGAGCATGCCGTCGACGGCGAACGCGGGCCCCTGGTATCCGGCCGGGTGGCGCACCTGGAACCGGTTCCGCGGATCGATCAGGGTGTGCACGGGAACCCGGGCGACACGTTCGGCCTCCGCGGGATCGACCACGCCGACCGCGCTGGGCTTCTCCCAGTACGCGAGGACGGGAGTGACGTCGAAGCCGGACGGCGGGATGAAGATCTCCTCGAGCACGGCGAGCGGGCGGACACCGGACGGGTCGAGTCCCGTCTCCTCCTGGGCCTCCCGCAGCGCGGTGGCGATGGGTCCCTCGTCTCCGGGATCGCTGGCGCCCCCGGGGAATGCCACCTGGCCACTGTGCTGACGCATCGTGGACGCACGCTGGGTGAGCAAAATGTCGGCGTCGGCGGGCAGGCCGCCCGACATCAGCGGGTCCGCCTCGACGGGACCGCCGAACAACACGAGCACCGCGGCCTCACGGGTGATCGCGCCACGGGGTGCCCGCCGATCGAGAACGGGGTTGATCCTGTGCGGGTCGGCCGGCGTGCGGTGCACGACCCGGCGCAGCCAGGGCGGAACGGCGACGCCGTCCACGAAAGACGTCATGCCGCCACCCCCAGGTTCTGTTCGACGGCGTCCGCGATCTCGTCGACACTGCGGAACGGCTGCGGCAGCACCTTCGCCACCGTGCCGTCGGGCCGGATCAGCACCGAGACCGGGAGGACGGGAGGGGCCCCGACCGCGACGCGGACGCGACCGTCGCCGTCTTGCACACCGGGCAGGGTGACGGAGTAATCGATGAGCCGCGACAGCGCGCTGGACTCGTTGGGATCGGTGTGCACCGTAAGCACGGTAACCGCGTCGCCCGCACGATCCGAAAACTGCTGCATATAGGGCAGCTCCTCGGCGCAGGGGCCACACCAGTACGCCCACAGGTTCAGCAGCGCCGGTTTACCACCGAGCGCGGCCGCCAGATCCACCTGACTGCCGTCGCCCACGCATTCCAGTGTGATGCCGGACAGCACCGGATCCGCCGAAGGCCCGGACGCGGCCGCCGGGGCGGGGCACGGAGCCAGGCCCGCCTGCGTCCTCAGTGCCGCGAGCGCGTCGGGATCGGCGCTCACCGACGTCGGGGTGCTGCCGCCCGCACCGAACCGGTCCTCGTACGACGGCGTCTCCGCGTCGTCGCCCCGCGGCCAGATCGCGACGACGAGAGCCACCACGACCACGAGGGCGGCCAGACTCCACCGCGCTGCACTAGACACTCGTATCTACCCTCACCTGCCGGCCAGACGCAGCAGATGCTCCGTCTCCGGTCCACGAACCAGTTCGGCGGCGACATCCGGGTCGATCGGGCCGAGCCCGTACGACGGACAGTCCTTGGCGAGCACACACACCCCGCAGGCGGGCTTGCGGGCGTGGCAGACGCGCCTGCCGTGGAAGATCACCCGGTGCGAGAGCAGCGTCCACTCCTTGCGCTCGATCAGGGCGCCGATCGCGTGCTCGACCTTGACCGGGTCTTCCTCCTCGGTCCACTTCCACCGCCGCACGAGCCGGCCGAAGTGGGTGTCGACGGTGATTCCCGGCACATCGAACGCGTTGCCGAGGATCACGTTGGCCGTCTTCCGGCCGATCCCGGGCAGCGTCACGAGGTCCTTCAGATTGCCGGGGACCTCGCCGTCGAAGCGTTCGAGCAGAGCCTGCCCGAGCCCGATCAGCGAGTTCGTCTTGTTGCGGTAGAAACCCGTGGACCGGATGTACTCCTCGAGTTCGGTCCGTTCGGCCTCCGCGTATGCCTTCGCATCGGGGTAGCGGGCGAACAGCGCCGGCGTCACCATGTTCACCCGCACGTCAGTGCACTGCGCGGACAGGATCGTCGCGACGGCGAGGTCCAGGGGTGTGGTGAAGTCGAGTTCGCAATAGACGTGAGGGAAGGCCTCGGCGAGCCTGCGGTTCATCCGCCGGGCGCGCCGGACGAGTCCGAGTCGGGTTTCTTCCTGCTTCGCGGCCCGCGAACGGGTGCGTCCACGCACTTCGGAGCCGTCGCTGGGGGTCGCATGCACGGGATCAACTCTACGGATACCCGACCGATCCGAATTGCTGCTGTGTCGCTTCTGAGACATTTGCAGTGTTTACTTCCCGGTATGCAAGGTCTCGCTGTGGTCCTCTTCCCAGTGCTGCTGATGCTGTTTGCGCTGGCAATGGAGCGGGTGGAGTTCAGACTCCGCCGGCTCACGGTTCGTCAGCAAGAGGTGGAAGAGTTCCTCGACCAGGCAAGTCACGACGAAGTGGCCACCCTGGCCCACGAAGGTTTCCCCCACGCATTGGCACGCTTCCATCGACGTCGCAAGGGGCGGTCGGGCTTCGAATCCGACGACGCCGACATCACCGGAGTGGGCTCGCGGCGCGCCAGCTGACCCCTGGAAACCCCCGCAAAGACGCACCACCGGACGCATCATCCGGTTAACTTTTGCGACTTCCGTGGCATCGGTCACTCAGACCGAGCCGTCTCAACGTAGACTTCAGAGCCGTACCTGTTGCACAGCGACACGCCGCGGATCACCGGGGCATCGTCGACATGCAGCAAATCGCGCACAATATGCATACAGACGAACAATATTCCCAAGGAGCGCACGTGGACGACGTCCTGGCAAGAGCCGGCATCTTCCAAGGAGTCGAGCCCTCAGCGGTAGCGGCGCTGACCAAGCAGCTGCAGCCTGTCGACTTCCCCCGCGGACATGTCATCTTCAACGAAGGTGAGCCCGGTGACCGCCTGTACATCATCGTTTCCGGCAAGGTGAAGATCGGCCGCCGCTCGCCGGACGGCCGTGAGAACCTGCTGACGATCATGGGCCCGTCCGACATGTTCGGTGAGCTGTCCATCTTCGACCCGGGTCCGCGTACGTCCACCGCGACCACGGTCACCGAGGTCCGCGCGGTCAGCATGGACCGCGAAGCGCTCAAGGCGTGGATCGACCACCGCCCCGAGATCGCCGAACAGCTGCTGCGGGTCCTCGCGCGCCGTCTGCGTCGTACCAACAACAACCTGGCCGACCTCATCTTCACGGACGTCCCCGGTCGTGTCGCCAAGGCGCTGCTGCAGCTCGCACAGCGGTTCGGCACCCAGGAGGCGGGCTCACTGCGCGTCACCCACGACCTCACGCAGGAAGAGATCGCCCAGCTCGTCGGCGCTTCCCGCGAGACCGTCAACAAGGCGCTCGCCGACTTCGCGCACCGCGGATGGCTGCGCCTCGAAGGCAAGAGTGTGCTGATCTCCGACTCCGAGCGCCTGGCACGTCGCGCACGGTAGTCCCCGCATCCACGACTTCGGCCACCCCCTCACAGCGAGGGGGTGGCCGAAGTCGTTATGCGGTCAGTCGAGGCTGCGCAGATAGGCGAGCTGCACGTTGACGGACTTCTCCGCCACCGGCCACAACTTCGGGTCGACGTCGGAGTAGACGTGCTCGACCACCTCGCGGACCGTGGGGGTGCCCCCGAGCGCACCGAGCGCGGCCCGCACCTGGTCGAGCCGCTCCTCGCGATGATCGAGGTACTGCTGCGCCACGACGTTCAGTTCGGGCAGTTCGGGTCCGTGGCCGGGCATCACCCGGTGTCCGGTGCCGAGGTCCAGCAGCCGGCGCAGCGACGACAGGTAGTCGGCGAGGTCGCCGTCCGAGTCGTCGAGCACCGTGGTGCCGCGGCCGAGGATCGTATCGCCGGTGAGGACGGTGCCCTCACCTTCCACGGTGAAGGACACCGAGTCCTTCGTGTGCCCGGGCGTGGCGATCACCGTGAGGGTGAGCCCGGCGACGTCGATGGTCTCACCGTCCACGAGGGGTTCGCCGCCGCCGCGAAGGAACTCGGGGTCCACCGAGCGCACGGGCGCGCCGGTGAGTTCGAAGAACCGCTGCACTCCCCCGGTGTGGTCGAAGTGACGGTGAGTGATCAGCGTCAATGCGACCGGTCCGAGTGCCGCGACGCGGGCGAGGTGCTCCTCGTCGGCGTCGCCCGGGTCGACCACCACGCACTCGTCCCGGCCCGGCGCGCGCAGAATCCACGTGTTGGTTCCGTCGAGCGTCATCATGCCGGGATTGTTTTCGAGCACGACCGAGACGATCGGGGTGACCTCCCGCACCTGGGCGTAGGCCGGATGGGCAAGCGTCATGGCTCTACGACTCCGGTTGCACTTCGGCGATGAGTTCCACCTCGACGGGGGCGCCGAGCGGCAGTTCCGCGACACCGACGGCCGAGCGTGCGTGGGCCCCGGCTTCGCCGAACACCTCGCCGAGGAATTCGGAGGCACCGTTCACGACGCCGGGCTGACCGGTGAAGCCCTCGGCGGAGGCGACGAACCCGACGACCTTGACGATCCGCACCACCGAGTCGATGCCGACGAGGGCGTCGACCGCCGCCAGCGCGTTGAGTGCACACGCCCGGGCCGCGGCCTTGGCGTCCTCGTCCGACACACCGGCGCCGAGCTTGCCCGCGATCGTCAGCTTGCCCTCGACGATCGGCAGCTGCCCGGACGTGTAGACGTAATTGCCGGTGCGCACGGCGGGCACGTAGGCGGCCACCGGCGGAACGACGGACGGCAGCGTGATGCCGAGTTCACTCAGGCGGGCGGACCAGTTCCGAGTCTCTGCCACGGCCCTCAGCCCTTCGGACGCTTCAGGTACGCGACGTGCTGCTCACCGGTGGGTCCGGGCAGCACCGTCACCAGTTCCCAGCCGTCGGTGCCCCACTGATCGAGGATCTGCTTGGTCGCATGTGTGAGCAGCGGAACGGTGGCGTACTCCCAGGAAGTCAATTCACTCATGCCGGTGAGCCTATCCCCCGCACATCCTGGCTCCCAGACTTATAGGCTCGACCCCGTGGTTGCATCCCCAGACCAGCTCACCCCGACGTGGCCCGAGAAGGCCGCGCGGGCCCGGCTGCACTTCGTCTCCGGAAAGGGCGGCACCGGAAAGTCCACGGTGGCCGCCGCGTTGGCGCTCGCCCTGGCCGAGGGTGGGCGCCGCGTGCTACTGGTGGAAGTCGAGGGCAGGCAGGGGATCGCTCAGCTCTTCGACGTGCCCCCGCTGCCGCCGCAGGAGACGAAGGTCGCGGCCGCCGAGGGTGGCGGAGAGGTCATGGCACTGGCCATCGACATCGAGACCGCGTTCCTCGAATACCTCGAGATGTTCTACAACCTCGGGTTCGCGGGCCGCGCTATGCGCAAGTTCGGCGCCATCGAGTTCGCCACCACCATCGCACCGGGCCTCCGGGACGTGCTGCTGACCGGCAAGATCAAGGAATGTGTGGTGCGCTCCGACAAGTCGGGTAAACGGGTGTACGACGCGGTCGTCGTCGACGCCCCGCCGACCGGGCGGATCGGCAACTTCCTCGACGTGACGAAGGCGATGGCCGACCTCGCGAAGGGCGGGCCGGTGCGCTCGCAGAGCGAGGGCGTGGTGCGCCTGCTGCATTCCGACGAGACCGTCGTCCACCTCGTGACGCTGCTCGAGGCGCTGCCGGTGCAGGAGACCACCGACGCCGCAGAGGAACTGGCCCGCGCCGACCTGCGGCTGGGCACCGTCGTCGTCAACCGCACCAGCCCGCAGTTCCTGCCCGCCGACACCCTCGCCGACGTCGCGAAGGGCCGCATCGACGCCGAGGCCGTCCGGGCCGGACTGCAGAAGACCGGGATCACCCTGGACGAAGAGAATTTCGCCGGGTTGCTCACCGAGACGATCGAACACGCGTCCGTCCTCGAAGCGCAGGAGGAGAGCGCCGGACAGCTCAGCGAAGTGGACGGGGCGCGGCTGCACCTGCCGTCCCTCGCCGACGGTGTGGACCTGGGCGGGCTGTACGAGCTCGCGGAATATCTGACGGAACAGGGTGTCCGATGACCCAGACAACTGAACACGAGCGTCGCCGCACCGCCTCCGCACTCGATGTCGCGGGGATTCTGGAGAACAGGGCAACGCGGATCGTCGTCTGCTGCGGAGCCGGCGGCGTCGGCAAGACCACCACGGCGGCGTCGCTGGCACTGCGCGCGGCGGAGCAGGGACGCAAGGTGGTCGTGCTGACCATCGACCCGGCACGCCGGCTCGCGCAGGCTCTCGGCGTCGCGGAACTCGACAACACGCCGCAGCCCGTGCAGCTCGGACCGGACGCGACGGGCGAACTGCACGCCATGATGCTCAACATGCGCCGCACGTTCGACGAGATGGTGATCGAGCACTCCACGCCGGAGAAGGCGGAGCAGATTCTCGCGAACCCCTTCTATCAGACCGTCGCCAGCTCGTTCTCGGGAACGCAGGAATACATGGCGATGGAGAAGCTGGGGCAACTCGCCTCCAGCGACGAGTGGGATCTGGTGGTCGTCGACACGCCACCGTCGCGCAACGCCCTGGACTTCCTCGACGCACCCCAGCGTCTGGGCGCGTTTCTCGACGGCCGCATGATCCGGTTGCTCACCGCGCCCGGCCGCGGCCTCACCCGGCTCGTCACCGGCGCGATGGGCCTGGCGCTGCGCGGTGTGTCCACCATCGTCGGCAGTCAGATGCTGTCGGACGCCTCAAGTTTCGTCCAGTCACTGGACTCGATGTTCGGCGGCTTCCGGGAAAGGGCAACGCGCACTTACGAATTGCTCCGGCAGCCGGGAACGAAATTTCTGGTGATCGCCGCAGCGGAACCGGATGCGCTGCGTGAGGCGGCTTTCTTCGTCGACCGGCTCGCAGGCGACGAGATGCCGCTCGCGGGCCTCGTCCTGAATCGGACGCACCCCACTCTCAGTTCCCTGTCGGCCGATCACGCGGTCACTGCCGCCGACCAACTCGGGGACCAAGACCCCCTCACCGCCGCTGTGCTGCGAATCCACGCCCATCGGGCGGTGATCGCCAAGCGTGAGGTCCAACTACTGAGCCGGTTCACGGCGGCCCACCCTCGGGTGCCGATCGTCGGCGTGCCCTCGCTGCCGTTCGAGGTGTCGGACCTCGAGGCCTTGAGAGCGGTAGGCGACCAGCTCACCCGGACGAGCTGATCAGCTCGCTACCGGAGAACCGGTCACCCGCCTGTGTCCTGCCTGACTGCGAATCCGATCCCGAATCTCAGACAGCGGACTGGTGCTGCCGCTGAGCTTCGAAGAAATCGGACCATGAGTCCACCTCGGGGTGCTGCTTGAGCAACGCCCGGCGTTGACGTTCCGTCATGCCACCCCACACGCCGAACTCGACACGGTTGTCGAGTGCATCGGCTCCGCACTGCATCAATACCGGGCAATGCCGGCAAATGGTTGCGGCCTTGCGCTGTGCTGCGCCGCGTACAAAGAGTTGATCGGGATCGACTTCCCGGCAACGGGCCTGGGTGACCCAGGCGATTCGCGCTTCTGCTTGCTCGACGTCCAGACGGCTGGTTGGGGTGGTCATGTGCATTCGTTTCCCCTCTTCGAGTCTGCGCAAACCCAGCGCGTAGCACGCCGAGGCTGCACCACATAAGCGATGGGGTGTTATCTCCATCACACTGTTCCAACAATTTAGGTAAAGAAACCGCCACGCGCAAGACGGTGAACATGCTTTTTTGGTACGCCCGTCCATACCCCGTGCTCAGGGCATTTTCCTGGCCGAATTCTGCGCCCAACCAGCGCACCCTCAGACCCCACGTAGTCTGTAGATCGTGTCGATTGCAAAAACAGTGGGGAAGCTCGCAGGATCCTCCGCCTTGGCAGGAGTGCTCCTCGCCGGCGTGATGTTTCCGCTCGCCGGAGGCTTCGGTTACGCCTCCAACAGGGCGGCTGACACCGTCGACAACGTCTCCGCCGAACTGGTCGAAGGAACGGTTCCCGCAGTCTCGACGATGGTCGACTCCGCGGGCAATCCCATCGCGTGGCTGTACGACCAGCGCCGCTTCGAAGTGCCCAGCGACAAGATCTCCAACGAGATGAAGCTCGCCATCGTCTCCGTCGAGGACCGCCGGTTCCCGGAGCACAAGGGCGTCGACTGGCAGGGCACGATGCGCGCCTTCCTGACCAACACCACCAGCGGCGAGGTGCAGCAGGGCGCGTCGACACTCGACCAGCAGTACGTGAAGAACTACCAACTGCTCGTCGTCGCCAAAACCGACGCCGAACGCCGGGCCGCGATCGAGACGACGCCCGCCCGCAAGATCCGCGAGATCCGGATGGCGCTGACGCTCGACAAGGAACTCACCAAGGACGAGATCCTCACCCGCTACCTCAACCTGGTGCCGTTCGGCAACGCCTCGTTCGGCATCCAGGACGCCGCCCAGACGTACTTCGGCATCGACGCGTCCGAACTGAACACCCAGCAGTCCGCGATGCTCGCGGGCATGGTGCAGTCCAGTTCGGCGCTGAACCCGTACACGAACCCCGAGGGCGTCCTCGAACGCCGCAACGTGGTTCTCGACACGATGATCTCGAGCATCCCCGAGCGCGCCGCCGAACTGCGGGAGCTCAAGGAGACGCCCCTCGGCGTGCTGCCCGAACCCAACCGTCTGCCCCGCGGGTGCATCGCCGCCGGCGACCGCGGCTTCTTCTGCGACTACGCCCTGCAGTACCTGGCGAACGCCGGCATCAGCCGGGAGCAGATCGACAAGGGCGGCTACCTGATCAAGACGACGCTCGACCCCGCGGTGCAGGCGTCCACCAAGGCTGCGCTCACCGCGAAGGCCAGCCCCGGACTCGACGGCATCGCCAACGTCATGAACGTGGTCCAGCCCGGCCAGGATTCACACCGCATCCTCGCGATGGGCAGTAGCCGCACCTACGGTCTCGACGCGAACGCCAACGAAACCGTGCAGGCCCAGCCGTACTCGCTGGCCGGTCACGGCGCCGGGTCGATCTTCAAGATCTTCACGACCGCCGCCGCCATGGAGAAGGGCCTCGGCACCAACGCCGTCCTGGACGTCCCCGGACGGTTCGAGGCCCGCGGCATGGGTAGCGGTGGTGCCCGCGGATGCCCGGCGGCCACGTACTGCGTCGAGAACGCAGGCAAGTACCCGGCGTCGCTGTCGGTGACGGACGCGCTCGCACAGTCGCCCAACACGGCGTTCGTCAAGCTCATCCAGGCCACCGGCGTCGCCCCCACCGTCGACATGGCGGTGCGGCTGGGGCTGCGGTCGTACGCCGACCCCGGCACCTCCGGATTCGACGACCGCAGCATGGCGGATTTCCAGAAGGATCAGAATCTGGGTTCGTTCACCCTCGGACCCACCTGGGTCAATCCGCTGGAACTGTCGAATGTCGCGGCAACGCTCGCGTCGCACGGCAAGTGGTGCCCGCCCACCCCCATCGATTCGGTCTTCGACCGTGAAGGCAAGCCCGTCTCGGTCACGCAGCAGGCCTGCGAGCAGGTGGTCGAGCCCGGCCTCGCGGACACCCTCGCCAATGCCATGAGCAAGGACGACAAGGCAGGCGGCACGTCGGCCGGGGCCGCGGGCAGCGCCGGCTGGACCCTCCCGATGGCGGGTAAGACCGGAACCACCGAGTCCCACATGTCGTCGGGCTTCCTCGGGTTCACCAACAACTTCGCCGCCGCCGTCTACGTGTTCGGCGACTCGCCGACACCGGGCGAGATCTGCTCGGGCCCGCTACGGCCCTGTGGCGACGGAAATCTCTACGGCGGTAACGAGCCCGCCCAGACGTGGTTCGCTGCGATGAATCCCGTCGCCAACAACTTCGGGCCGACGACGCTGCCGCCGATCGATCAGAAGTACGCGCGGGGTTCGCAGAACGGTCAGGTTCCGGACGTCACCGGCCTGAGCCAGTCGGCCGCGACGTCCCGCCTGCAGGGAGCCGGATTCACCGTGAACGCGATCACCACCGCGTCACAGGTCGCCAAGGGGACGGTCACGAGCTCGGCGCCGTCCGGTTCGGCGATTCCGGGGTCGACGATCACGATCTACGTCAGCGACGGATCGGTGAAGGCCGCTCCCCCGCAGGCCCCGGCTCAGGGGATCCCCGTTCCGCCCATCCAGCTGCCCGGCCTGCCGCCGATCCAGCTGCCGCCCATACCCCGGTGACCCGCAGGTGAGTGGGAAAGTGTGTAGGCGCACGCTTTCCCACTCACGTGGGGGTCAGAGGCGGGACTTCACCGCGTGCGAGAGCCGCGAACCGTCCGCCTTGCCGCCCGCAAGCGCGCCGGCGGCCTTCATGACCTGACCCATCTGACGCATGCCGGGACGCTCACCGATCTCCTCGGCCACCTGGGCGATGGCGGTGTCCACGACGTCGACGAGTTCGGCGTCGGTCAGCGGCGTCGGCAGGTACTCGTCGATGATCTGCGCCTCGGCCCGCTCCTGCGCTGCCAGCTCACCCCGACCGTTCTCGGTGTAGATCTCGGCGGACTCGCCGCGCTTCTTCGACTCCTTCGCGAGGACCTTCAGCACCTCGTCGTCGGTGAGTTCGCGGGCTTCCTTGCCGGAAACCTCTTCGGTCTGCACGGCGGCCATCAGCATGCGGATCGTGGCGGTGCGCAGCGAATCCTTGGCCTTCATGGCGGCCGTCATGTCGGAGCGCAGTCTTGCTTTCAGTGAATCTGGCATGGGCGAAACGCTACGCGCCCCGATTTGTCCACTGCATCTCGATTGCGCTCATCAGTATCCTGGAAGAGTGTCTGACGAGTTCCGCACCAACCTGACCCGCGCCGCCCTGGGTACGGCGGGTGCCGCCGCCCTCGGCATCGGCTACGCCTCGCTCATCGAGCGCAATGCGTTCGCGCTGCGTGAGGTCACGATGCCGGTGCTCGAACCCGGGTCGTCGACGCTCCGTGTGCTGCACATCAGCGACCTGCACATGATGCCCGGACAGCGGCTGAAACAGAACTGGCTGCGGGAACTCGACAACCTCGACCCCGACCTCGTCGTGAACACCGGCGACAACCTGTCGCACCAGCGGGCGGTGCCCGCCGTGGTCCAGGCGCTGGGGAATCTGCTCGCCCGCCCCGGACTGTTCGTGTTCGGCAGCAACGACTACTTCGCGCCGAAACCGAAGAACCCGTTCGAGTACTTCCGCAAGGATCGCAAGCGCATCCTCGGCGAGCCGCTGCCGTGGGGCGACCTGCGGGCCGCGTTCACCGAACGCGGCTGGTTCGACGTCACGCACGTGCGCCGCGACCTCGAGGTGTCGGGGGTCCGGATCGCGTCGGCCGGGGTCGACGATCCGCACCTCCAGCGCGACCGGTACGACACCATCGCCGGTCCGCCCAATCCGCTGGCCGATCTCCGGCTGGGCATCACCCACTCGCCCGAGCCGCGGGTTCTCGATCGGTTCGCGGACGACGGGTACGACCTGGTGCTGGCCGGCCACACGCACGGCGGTCAGCTGTGCCTGCCGTTCTACGGCGCACTCGTCACCAACTGCGACATCGACCGCTCACGGGTGAAGGGGCCGTCCAAGTGGGGGGCGCACACCCAGCTGCACGTGTCCGCCGGGATCGGGACGTCGCCGTGGGCGCCGGCCCGCTTCTGCTGCCGCCCCGAGGCGACGCTCCTGACGTTGGTCCCGGCTCAGCGCGGCGGCTCGGACTCCGACACCGCGCGGGCTCGCGCCGAGTCGTCGGAGAGCACCGTTTTACGCAATTGACCAGGGGATTTAATGGTGACTGGTTGGGTAATGTAAGCTAGCCGAGGTTCAACACGGGGTGTGGCGCAGCTTGGTAGCGCGCTTCGTTCGGGACGAAGAGGTCGTGGGTTCAAATCCCGCCACCCCGACAGTGTGAGACACCGAGAAGAGGCCTCGACCGGTTCGCCGGTCGAGGCCTCTTCTGCGTGGTGGGGACGTTTTCCGGTTGCCCGGACCCCGCGGCCACCGCTCCGAAACCTCAGGCTAGCCTCACCTCATGTCATCGAGGCTCTACGTACGCGCCGGGCTGGTCGCCCTGGCCAGCGTCTTTCTCGCCGCCTGCGGCACCACCGACACCGGTTCGACCGCCGGCAACACCGACGTCGCCACCGGCGGCCGCCAGTTCGCCACGGCGGACGCCGAGACCGCCAAACTCGGCACCGATGCCGAACCCGGCGTCTTCCCCCGGACCATCACCCACGCGCTCGGGGAAACCGTCATCGAGAAGAAGCCCGAGCGGGTGATCGTCCTCGACGGCGGCGAGCTGGACGACGTGCTCTCCCTGGGAATCACGCCCGTCGGACTGGCCAGCCCAGAGAGCGCCGCCGGACAGCCGTCCTACCTGGCCGACAAGCTCGCCGGAGTCCCGGACGTCGGGACCACCAACAACCTGAACCTCGAGGCGATCTCCGCGCTCCAGCCCGATCTGATCCTCGGCAGCAAGCTGCGCGCCGACAAGCTGTACCCGCAGCTGTCGTCGATCGCACCGACCGTATTCGGCATCCGCCCCGGCTTCCCGTGGAAGGAGAACTTCCTGCTCGTCGCGGACGCCCTCGGCGAGGAGACCAAAGCGGAGGACGTGCTCAACGCCTACCAGACCCGCGCGGACGAGGTCCGGGAGTCCATCACCGGCGAGCCGACGATCTCGCTGGTCCGGTTCATGTCCGGCAAGATCCGCCTCTACGGCAACCTGTCGTTCATCGGTGTCATCCTGCAGGACGTCGGGCTCCCGCGCCCCACGGTGCAGAACATCGACGAACTCGCCGTCGAGGTGAGTCAGGAGACGATCGGCGAAGCGGACGCCGACCGGATCTTCTACTCCAGCTACGGCGCACCCGAGACCACCGACGAGTCGACCGTGGTCGGCGGCCCGCTGTGGAATCAGATGCAGGCAGTGAAGGACGGCAAGTCCGTGCACGTCAGCGACGAGACCTGGTTCCTCGCGCTCGGACCGACCGGGGCGATGCTCGTCCTCGACGACCTCGAGAAGATGCTCGCCGCCTGAGTTCCCGAATCCCCGAGTCACTTCGGCGCGGGCACGAACGCGTCGTAGATTGCCTGCGGCGCACCGTCGATGGCCCAGATGACCATGAGTCCGACGGCCACCGTCAGGGCGGGCCCGAGCACGACCTTCTCGAAGGGCCCGCCCGCCCGGATGGACAGGAACGACGGGAGCCGGAACTCCCACCACCGTTCCTTGCCGAGCGTGAGGAACGGCGCAAGAAAGGGGACGCCCTCCTTGGTGATGGCGTCCCCAAGACAGTGGGTTGCGCAGCCGAGGGCCACCGCGACGCCGAGCCCGGTGGAACCGGCCTCGGTGGGATACGACTGCCAGGTGAGCGCGGACAGCACCGCGGCGACCGCCGAAACCGCCAGCCAGCCTTTTTCTTTGGCCAGCTCACCGGCCAGCCCGCGCAGGGCCAGGCCGAGGCAGACGAACAGCGTCGCGATGATGGCGGGCTTGCCGAACTGGACGACGAGCGCGGACACTCCGGCCCCGATGCCGGTCGCAAACAGGGCGGTGTGGGTGAGCGTGCGGTGCCCACCCCGCCGCTTGCCGTCCCGTTTGCCCTTGGTGATCGTGTAGAAACCCAGCGACACCGCGTCGACACCCTTCGCGACGACGCTGCTGACCGGACCGAACGAACGCGACACCGTCGACTGGCTCGTGTCGAGGTCCGGGAGCAGCGCCGCCCCGGCGCACACCGCCGCGAACGTGAGGGTCTCGGCGGTGGACGTGGGCCCACCCCAGTCGAGCGGCAGCAGATCTGCCACCGCCAGACCGACGGCCGCACCGGACATTGCGTGGGTGGGACCCATCACCATGGAAGACAGCACCTTTCGACCCCGACTCGGGACACGGTCATCCGAGCCGGTGTCCTGACACCACTCAACCTAGCAACAACATCCGACACACCCGTCACACACCTGTGAGTACTTGTTAACCGCCGGCGGTTAAGAAGTACTCACGGGTGCGAAGCGCATGGGGGATGATGGAATCGTGCGGTGCGTGCAGCCGGGCGAAGGAGGGTCGTCGTGGAAACTGTGGTGGTATTCGTTCTCGCGTTGCTGATCTATTGGTGGGGCCTGCTCTGAGCGTGCCCCACCAACGACATCAGTTCCCGGCCTGTCCTTCCCGGACACCGATTTCCACTCGCTTGCCCAGGTCGGGGTCGACGCTCTTCCAGTAGTCGAACACCCGCAGCAGAACCGGTTCGCTGACACCGCCGAGTGCGTGACCGACGATGTTGTTCACCAGGCGGTCGCGTTCTTCGTCGCTCAGGACCTCGCGGACGAGGGTGGCCGCCTGCGTGAAATCGCCGTCCTCGGCGTGCTCGACGTAACCGGCGCGCACCGACTCACCGTCGAACGCCCAGAGGCCTTCGTCGCCCGCGAGCGACGCGTCGGCGTGCGGGCCGCCGTACGAGTTCGGCGCGTACACCGGGGTCTCGGGTGAATTGGTGGCGTACCGCATCGCGCCGTCCTGCGAGTACGAGTTCACCTGGTTCTTCGGGGCGTTGACCGGCAGTTGCGCGTAGTTGGCGCCGATGCGGTACCGGTGCGCGTCCGCGTAGGAGAAGACCCGCCCGAGCAGCATCTTGTCGGGTGAGAAACCGATTCCCGGAACGACATTCGACGGTTCGAACGACGCCTGCTCGATCTGGGCGAAGAAGTTGTCGGGGTTCCGGTTGAGGGTCCACTTGCCGACCTCGATCAGCGGGTAATCCTTCTGCGACCACACCTTCGTGAGGTCGAACGGGTTGAACCGGTAGCCCTCGGCCTCGTCGACGGGCATGACCTGGACCTTCAGCGTCCAGCTGGGGAACTCGCCGCGGGCGATCGTGTCGTACAGGTCGGCGCGGTGATGGTCGGGGTCGGTGCCCGCGAGGGTGTCGGCCTCGTCCTGGGTGAGAAACTCGATGCCCTGGTCGGTCTTGAAGTGGTACTTCACCCAGAACCGCTCGCCGTCGGCGTTGACCCACTGGTACGTGTGCGAGCCGAAGCCGTCCATGTGCCGCCACGTCTTCGGGATGCCGCGGTCACCCATCAGCCACGTCACCTGGTGCGCAGACTCGGGCCGCAGCGTCCAGAAGTCCCACTGCATGTTGTGGTCGCGCAGACCGGATCCGGGCAGCCGCTTCTGCGAGTGGATGAAGTCGGGGAACTTGATCGGGTCCTTGATGAAGAAGACGGGCGTGTTGTTGCCGACGAGGTCGTAGTTGCCGTCCTCGGTGTAGAACTTCACGGCGAATCCGCGCGGGTCGCGCCAGGTGTCGGGGCTGCCCTGCTCACCTGCGACCGTGGAGAAGCGCACCAGCGATTCGGTCTTCGCGCCGGGCTGGAACAGCGTGGCCTTCGTGTACCGGCTCACGTCGTGGGTGACGACCAGTTCGCCGAACGCGCCGGCGCCCTTGGCGTGGACGACGCGCTCCGGGACGCGCTCGCGGTTGAACTGCGCGAGCTTCTCGACGAGGTAGTGGTCGTGCAGCAGGATGGGGCCCTGAGTCCCGGCGGTGAGCGACTCGTTGTCGCTGGCGACGGGAATCCCGGCGTTGGTGGTGGTCGCGCGCTGTGTTTCGGCATGGCAAAGCGTCTACGTAGATCTCATACTGTCTGCCACTTGCGTGGCGGCGTGGGAGATGGACGTGTGTCACGGCTACCCGCATCACCGTGAGGTGGTGCGGGTTTGACCGTGTCCCACACCGACGCTTGTGGTGCAGGAACATGCTGTTTCGGAGTCACCCCACCCGCGGTGTCACGGTGGGCAGGCTGCGGCGGACCCGGCGATGCCGCGGCCGACGCGGGGTCGGACTGGTCTTGTCCCGGGACCGGCGCACCGGTGCGTGCTCGGCGACCCGAATCGCCGGCAGCTGCCCACGCCGCCGGGTGGCCTTGTTTTTGCCGAGGAGCGCGCGTTTGGCGAGGTTCACCCCCGCGACGTGGTCCCGGTTGCCGCCGACCCGGCAGCCCGGGCACCACGCGGTGTGATAGCCGCCGGGGCGGGCGAGGGGTTCGTCGCAGCCCGGACACTGTGCCGAGGATCCTCGGGCGGGCACCGAGACCACCACGATACCGACACCGGCGGCGGTGTGGGCGAGAGCGGCGGTCGCTTTACGGCGGGCGGACTGCGCGGCCCGATTGTTGTTGACCCGGCCATGCCCGCGGGTCTCGAGGGTGGTCAGGTCTTCCACCGCGATCACCCGTGCGCCCGCCGAGGTGGCGTAGTCGGTGACCTGCCGGGCGAAGTGGAAGGCCAGTTCTCGGTTGATCTTTCCCCGCTTGATACCCACCGCCTCGCGGTGGGCGTCGAGGACGGCGATCTTCGCCTCCAGCCGGGCGCGGACCTCGGGTGGGGCGGTGGCGGCCAGTCGCGTCAGCCGGGCCGCCTTGCGGTGCAGCATCTGCCCCTCGGCCTGCAGGCGGGCGAGTTTCGTCCCGAGGCCGCGGTCGTCGTAGGTGACGCCCCGGTAATCGGAGACCAGCCCCTCCGGGCCCTCTGCTGCGGTGGCGGCGGCGCCGAGAGTGGCCGGGGACCAGTCCACGCCCACCGCGGAAGTTCCCGATGTCAGATCAGCGGCGGGGACCGTCTCGGTGGCCGCGCACCGCCACAACAGGCCTTTCCGGTCGAGGACGAGGGTGGGGAGATGCCAGTCGGTGATCGGCCGGTCGTGCAGGTGCGGTGGGATCGCGGCGGTCAACCGGACTCGTCGCCACTGCGCATGTCCTGTCGGGGCGACGGTGGTGGGCAGTTTGACGGTCAACGTCATGACGGCGTCGGTGACGGTGATGTGTGCGAGTTGTCGATCCGCTGCGGACAGCCGAGCCATCGCCGAGGTCTTCGGTGGTGCCTGCATGTCGGTGATCCGCAGCCACGCCTGCACCGCGCCGTCGGTGCGGCAGGCGCGCGCGGTGAGCTGCCGCACCACGCCCCGGGCGAAACCCAATGGCACCCAGTCACCCGGTTCGGTCGGCGGCGCCAGAGTGCCAGTGGCCGGGTCGAACCGGGCCGACAGTGCAGTAATCGCGGTGTCTCGGTATGTCAGGGTCCGCAGCGTCGCCATCGCCTGTGCGGTGACCACCCGGGTGACACGTGACGGAATGTAGACATCGTCCGGGTAGTGCGGGGTCCAGCCCAGACGCGCAGCAGCGACATGGCCCTGCGTCGGGAGCTTGCGGCCCTGGCGGTCCACGCCGGCGGCGAGGACATCGAAGGTGGCCGGTCGCCACAGCCGCGACAGCAGCCGCGCTTCGGCGCCCGAGATCAGGTCGAGCAGCCACCCCACCCGGGTGTCGACATCGTCGAGTCCGATCGGCTCACCGGTGATGTCATCGACCGCCAGGTAGGGGCGGGTGGTGAACGAGAACTGCCGCAGCGCAGGCAATCCGGTATCGGCCATCAGCTGGCCCACCTCAACGCCATGATCGTCTTCCATCAGCTCCCCCACCCGAGACTGTGTCCCCATCCTCACCGACGGTCTCGACCCTAACGCCGACCACCGACACGTCACGCTCGATCCACGCCACCCCGAAACCCGCGCCGACCGATCCCGCCACCACCCGCACCACCGCGAACCGGCCGGTGGCCGCGTCGTCACCCACCCGATTCACACCCGCTCGAGTCTCTCCCGTGGACCGGAACCACGATCCTGGTAGGCTCTGCACCAGGTGCCGTTGGCACGCCCACGCAACGTCACATCCTGATCGGCGGGTGAGGGGTCCTGGCCAGTCGAGCCGGACACCCAGCAATACAACTGCTTCCGCCCCGTCGGCCCGAACACTCTCCGGTGCAGGTCCATCCAGGTTGACGTCGCGATCCTCCCGGTCGAAAACTCGCTGACCGGAAACCTGTACGCCGAGGGGCCTACGACGCGGCCCCCTAGACCCCCACCCAGTTGAGAGCCTCCAGGTTGCAATCGGGTGAGGGTGTATCGGCGGGAACGAACCGGGATCAGGACAGGGCTGCTGCCGACCCGGTTTCGCTCTGCGCGTCGGCCTGGCACTGAGAGCAGAGCCCCCAGAAGACGACCTCGGCCTCGTCGATCTCGAATCCGTGGGCCTGCGAGGGGTCGAGGCACGGTGCCTCGCCGACCGCGAAGTCCACGTCCACGACGGTCCCGCAGCTGCGGCACACGAGGTGGTGGTGGTTGTCTCCGGTACGGGTTTCGAACCGTGCGGGCGATCCCGCGGGTTCGATACGTCTGAGCAGACCGGCGGCGGTGCACGCCTTGAGGACGTCGTATACCGCCTGGGTGGAGACCGATCCCAGCTCTTCGCGGACTACGGCTGCGATGTCGTCGACGTCGGAATGCGGCCGTACGGCAACCGCATTCAACACTGCAACACGTGGTGCAGTGACACGGAGGCCCACGCCGCGCAGCTGCGCTGTGGGATCCGTGCCGTGTTGCATGTGTTCCAGTATCGCGCCTTTTTGGAATTAGTCAAGAAAAGGATGTGTCGGAGATTATTGACATGTCGGAAATCTCCGACATAAGCTCGCCCCGTGCCCGACGACGACGTCTTCCTCGCCCTCGCCAACCCCGTGCGACGGCGTCTGCTGGAAATCCTGGTGGACGGACCGCTCACCGCCGGGGAGCTCGCGGGCCGGTTCGACCTCAGCCGCCCCGCGGTGGCGGAGCATCTACAGGTGCTGCGCCGGGCCGGGCTCGTCCGCGACGAACCGTCCGGACGGCAGCGGCACTACCACCTGACCGCCGAGCCGCTCGCCGACGTGGGCGACTGGCTGCACCCGTTCGAGCGGTTCTGGCATCACCGCCTGCGCACACTCGCCGACTTCCTCGAGGAGGACTCGTGACCGACCGCACCACCACCCGGATCTCCGTCGACCAGTTCATCGCCGCGCCGCCGGCCAAGGTGTGGCGCGCCCTCACCGAGCCGGATCTGCTCGCCCGCTGGTGGGCCGCGGGCGACATCGCCGCCACCGTCGGGCACCGGTTCCACCTCGACATGCCCGGCTGGGGCGCCGTGCCCTGCGAAGTGGTCGAGGTCGAGCCGGAACGGCGCTTCGTCTACACGTTCACCGAGAACTGGACGCTGGTGTGGCGCCTCGTTCCCGAGGGTGCGGGCACGCGCCTGTTCCTCGACCACTCGGGCTTCGACCTCGACGACAAACGCAGCCGCGACGCGTTCGAGCGGATGGGTCCGGGCTGGCGCGACACCGTGTTGCCGCGCCTCGCCGGCGTCGCCGCGGAGATCGCGTAGCGCCCCGGGCTGTCAGCGCCTACGCGCGGGCCCGGTGGTCATCCGGCCGTCCGTGATCACGACGCCGTGATGCGTTCCCGGCGTCAGCCAGTCGGCGAGCGTGGGTCCGTCGGCCGCCACGTCCACGCGGGCGTACCGAAAGTGGCCGCGGAGCCGCGCGGACGCCGTCACGAGACCACGACCGTCGTCACCCGGTTGCGCGAACCCCAGCGCTCCGGCGATCGGTAGCCGCGGTCCGCGCGGCCGGGTGCTCGTGGTGACGCGCCACGCCCCGGACGACGCCTCGAAGTCGCCGTGCACGTCGCCGCCGAACTCGGCAGGCACCTTGGGCAGGCTCCAGTGTGCACGTCCACCGTGCACGGAGGGTTCCGAATCCACGGCGATGAACGGGACCGCCATGCGCGGCAGGACGCCGATACGACGCCCCGGCGCGCGGAGCACCGGGCTGGCGAGGATTTCCCGGTAGGGCCCGACGGGCGAGTCGAGATAGTCGACCATCATCGCGAGGGTCATCGGGACGGTGGCGCCGCCGGGTCCGAGGGCGCGGGCGGCCGCGGTGCTACGGTGCCACCACAGCGTCGCGCGGACGGCCGCCGGCCACGGGGGCGGTGAGCTCTCGGGCCAGTCGGTGCGGTCGGTGGTCGATTCAGGCACGCTCCACATCGACTGTCTCCCTTCGGTTCACGACCGTCAGCGGAAGCCGCAGTGCGCCCGGCGCGTCGGCGGGCACCACCGGATTCCGGGGCGGTGACGGTGCGATACGTACGTATGGCTTGCCTGGCTCGGGCCGGGTGTCGGTCTCACCCCTGTTGGGCCACAGCGCGAACGCGCGCTCGGCCTGGGCGGTGATGGTGAGCGACGGGTTGACGCCGAGGTTCGCGCTCACCACCGACCCGTCGGCCACGTGCAGCCCGTCGTGTCCGTACGCGCGCAGGTAGGGGTCGACGACCCCGGTGTCCGGCGAGTCCCCGATGGCGCATCCCCCGAGGAAATGCGCGGTCATCGGAATGTTCACGACGTCGGCGACGGAGCCGCCGGGGTCTCCCCCGATCCGCGCGGCCACCTTCCTGATGGCCGTGTGCCCCTGAGGGATCCATTCGGGCGGCGGATCCCCGGGACCCGGACGGCTGGTGACCGCGCGCCCGAGTCGGCCCTTCCCTTTGGCGAGCTCGAGCGAATTGTCGTCGGTCTGCATCACGAGCGCGATCACGGTGCGCTCCGACCAGTGCCGCACCGACAGGCTGCGGGCGAACGCCTCGGGCCGGCGCAGCGCGACTCCCACCGTTTTCAGCAGCCGCGGCGCCCGGCCGCCGCCGTCGCTGAGGACGGTCTGCAGCAGCCCGATCGCGTTGCTGCCCTTGCCGTACCGCACCGGCTCGATGTGGGTGTGGTCGTCCGGGTGGAACGAGGACGTGATGGCCACGCCTTTCGTGAAGTCGGTGTCGCGGTTCCTGGCCGTGGCCGCGAGCACCGCCTCCGAGTTGGTGCGTACCACCGACCCCAGCCTCGGCGACAACCGTGGCAGCGCACCGGATTCCTTCATCGCCAGCAGCAGCCGGGCGGTACCGTACGTGCCCGCGGCGACCACCACCTGGTCGGCGGTGAACGTGCGCTCCCGCCTACGGATTCCGTCGGTGCGGCGGGTCCGCAACTCGTAGCCGCCGCCCAGCCGGGGGCGCAACGCTTTCACCGTCGTCAGCGGATGGACCCGGGCGCCCGCCTTCTCCGCGAGGTGGAGGTAATTCTTGACGAGCGTGTTCTTCGCTCCCACACGGCAACCCGTCATGCAACTGCCGCACTCGGTGCACCCCGTGCGGTCGGGACCCTCGCCGCCGAAGAACGGGTCGGCCACCCGCGACCCCGGTTCGCCGAAGAAGACACCCACCGGTGTGGACGTGAACGTCGCACCGGCGCCCATCTCCTCGGCCACCTCGCGCATGACGGCATCGGCAGGGGTGAACGACGGATTGGTCGTCACCCCCAGCATCCGCTTCGCCTGCTCGTAGTACGGGGCCAGCTCCGACTGCCAGTCGGTGATGTGCGCCCACTGCCGGTCCTCGAAGAAGCGGCGCGGCGGCTGGTACAGCGTGTTCGCGTAGTTCAGCGATCCACCGCCGACCCCGGCGCCGGCCATGACCAGGACGTCGGGCAGGAGGTGGATCCGTTGCACGCCGTAACAGCCCAGCCAGGGTGCCCACAGGTAGCGTCGCAACCGCCAGCTCGTCTCGGGCAGTTCGTCGTCGGTGAAGCGCCTGCCCGCCTCGAGAACACCGACCCGGTACCCCTTCTCGGTGAGCCGGAGCGCCGCGACGCTGCCGCCGAAACCGGAGCCGACCACGACCACGTCGTAATGCGTCACGCGACGGTCTTCTTCGCCGTCCTGCGCCGGGATACGTAGTTCTCCCGGTCGAAGCGCTGCAACTGCGAGCGGAACTTCCAGGTGAACGTCGGCCACTGGACGGAGTTCCGGCCCTCGGAGTCGTAGTACCAGCTCGAGCAGCCGCCCTTGTTCCAGACGGTGGTCTGCAGTTCGGACTGGATGCGGGTGTTGTATCGGCGCTGCGCCTCCTCGGTGACCTCGAAAGCCGCGATTCCGTTGTGGTGCATCGCCGTCAACGCGTCGGCGATGTACGCGGACTGCGATTCGAGCATGTAGACGATGGAGCTGTGACCGAGATTGGTGTTGGGCCCGTACATCAGGAACAGGTTGGGGAACCCGGCGACGGTGGTCCCCTTGTACGCACTCGGGCTCCCGGCCCAGTGCTCGGCGAGGGTGCGGCCGTTCGCCCCGCGCAACGCGTGCGCCACCGGCGGTTCCGTCGGCGTGAACCCGGTCGCGAAGATGATGGTGTCGACCTTGTGCTCGTTGCCCACCGCGTCGACGACGCCGTCCGCTGTCACCCCGGCGAGTCCGGCGTCGACGAGCGTGACGTCGGGGCGGTCGAGGGTTCGGAGCCAGTCGTTCGACAGCAGCATCCGCTTGCAGCCGATCGTGAAGTTCGGTGTGAGCTTGCGGCGCAGTTCGGGATCGCGCACCTGCCTGCGGAGGTGCACCCGGGCCACCGCCTCGAACACCGGCAGCAGTCCGGTGGCGTGGGCGAGCACCCCGCCCAAGGCTTCCCGGAAGCTGTACACCGAACCGCGGACTACCTTCTGCACCAACGGCAGTCGCCGGTAGAGGGTCTTCTCGGCGTCCGGCAATGCACGGTCGAGTCGCGGGATCACCCAGGCGGGGGTGCGCTGGAACACGGTGAGGTGCCCGGCGACGGGCGCGATCTCGGGCACGAACTGCACCGCCGACGCGCCGGTTCCGATGACAGCCACGCGTTCACCGGTGAGGTCGTGGTCGTGATTCCACGTGGCCGAATGGAACGTGGTGCCGCCGAAGGTTTCCAGCCCGGGCATGTCCGGGACGCTGGGTGTCGACA
The DNA here is from genome assembly GCF_017068375.1 of Rhodococcus koreensis. Taxonomy (NCBI): domain Bacteria; kingdom Bacillati; phylum Actinomycetota; class Actinomycetes; order Mycobacteriales; family Nocardiaceae; genus Rhodococcus; species Rhodococcus koreensis. The sequence goes on along the minus strand of NZ_CP070609.1, from coordinate 5,089,280 downwards.
GCGCACCGGTCGCGGCCACCACAACGTCGGCCGTCAGCGTTCCGCGGCTCGTCCGAACGGTCCAGACGGCCGCGTCGTCGCCCCAGTGCGCCTCCTGCAGTTCGCACTCGGTGACCACCCGGGACCGGACACCGGTGTCGGCCGCGACCTTCTTCAGGTAGCGATGGATCTCAGGCTGGCGGGCGAACGTGTGACTCCAGTCGGCGCTGGGCGCGAACGAGTACGAGTACAGCGACGTCGGGACGTCGCACGCGCACCCCGGGTAGGTGTTGTCGCGCCACGTGCCGCCGACGTCGTCGCCGCGCTCGATGATCAGGACGTCGGCCTGCGGCTGCGTCTGCAGGATGCGCGCCGCCAGGCCCATGCCCGCGAAACCCGCCCCCACGATCAGGGTGTGTACGTGCTGCGGAAGATTCACGACTTCTCCACCTTCGATTCCCACACGGGCAACAGCCGCGCGCGTAGTGACTGTTCGGCCTCGGGGGTGCGGAACAGTGCCGACACCGCCAGACCGCGAACCAATTCGATACTGAGCTCGATGGCGTCGGAGTCGAACCGATCGCCGAACACCTCCGCCGACCCGCGACGCAGCGCGTCGGTGACCTTCCGCTCCAGCGGGACCGTCGCCTCGAACAGGGCCGGGTCGGTGCGGGCGGCCACCCACAGTTCGAGGGCCGCGTAGAACAGCGGTCCGGAGAAGGCGTCGGCGAGCACCTCGATCCCGCGGCCGGCATCCACTTCGGCGGCGAGGATCTCCTCCATCCGCTTGTCCACGAGATGCTCCACCGCGGCAACCACCAGCGACTCCTTGGTCGGGAAGTGGTGCAACTGCGCGCCGCGCGACACCCCTGCCCGCCGCGCGATGCCCTGCGTCGTGGTGCGGGCGTATCCGAGCTCGACCAGAGAGTCGACGGCCGCGTCGAGCAGCTTCGTGCGCATCGCCGCGGTCCGCTCGGCCTGCGTGCGGGTCGTTTTGGCTACTGCCGTGTCAGGTGTCACACTCAGCACTGTAAGCGGAAAAAAGAAAACAGTCCAGACTGCTTGTAAGTGCACCTGTGAGTACTTATTAACCGCGGGGGGGATGTTGCGGAATTGAGTGACGGTGGTGTGGCTGTGTTCGGCGCGTTGGGCGGGTGCCGGTGCGGGCGGGGGTGGCCCCGCCTGGTCAGGTGGTGGCCGGGAGGGTGTTTCCTGCGGTCAGGTGGGTGAGGATCTTGCCGATGTTGTGGACCGCGGCGTGGAAGGCCCATTCGCTGCGGGCCCGGTCGAGGCCGCGGCTGGTGAACCGGCGGAATCCGAGGTTGTGTTTGGCGTGCCCGAACACGGTTTCGGCGATGGGTGAGCGTTGGCGGTAGGTGGCGATGCCGGCCTCGGTGCGCAGTCGGTGGGTCATCGCTGCGATCGGATCGGCTTGTGGTGGTGGGGATCCGGTGACCGGGTTCTCGGCCGCCGCGGTTTCGAGGTCACGGGCTTTGCCGGTGGCGATCAACCGGTCCGGGCCCGGGGCGGTCAGATTCTCGCGGGAGCAGTAGCCGGCGTCGAAGAGCATCACCCCGATCAACTCCTCCGGAGCCGGAGCCGGAGCCGGAGCCGGGGCCGGAGCCGGGGCCGGGGCCGGAGCGGGGGCGGGGTTCGGGTTGGTGTGGCGGCGGGTGGTGTCGATCAGTTGCGCGGCCTTACCGGCCTTGTCGACCATCTCGGGGAAGTAGGCGTAGTCGGCGGGGCCGGTCCCGACCCCGGTGGCCAGGATCACCCCGTCCACGCTGGTGAAGGCCTGGCAGTTGTAGCCCTGCAGCCAGCCGCCGCCGCGCAGCGGCTGCAGCCGCGAGTCGGGGTCGGTGGTGTTGCGGCGACGCTGCCCGGCGGTGGCATCGCGTGCGGCCTGCTTGCGCAGGGCGGTGTCGAGTTCGGTGCGCCGCCGCCGGACCAGGTGGTGCTCGGCGACCGGTTTCGGGACGAACCCGCCCCGGGCCCCGGACGCGGTGCGCTCCTCGAATCGGTCGAGCACCGCCTGCTGGGCGGTGACCGCCTGGGCCAGTCGCCGCTCGGCGGCGGCGACCTCGGCCCCGACCGGGACCCGGCCCATCACCGTCTGGCCGGCGTCGAGCCGGGCCAGGTAGTGCCGCGACTTCCCGTCCCGCTCGGACTGCTCGGCCTGCTTGTCCGCGTCGAGCTGCGCCAACGCCTCCGCGATCCGCGCCGACCGGGTGCCCGGATCGGCCAACTCCGCCGGCACCTGGCCCGGGCCCGGATCGTCCTCGCCGTAGAGGTCGTCCTCGGCGTCATCGGTGGCCGCGTGCGCCGCCGCGGCGGCCGCGGCGATCCGCGCGGCCTCGGCGGCGGCGGCCTTGCGGAGCCCGGCCTCGGTGCGGTTGGCGTCCTTCGAGGCGTTCGAGGCGATCTTCACCCCGTCCAACGCGATCGTTTCGAGCCGCCCCAACCCCAGCGACGCCGCCAGGATCAGGACCTGCGTGAACAGGTCCTGACAGGCGGTGTGATTGTCCTTGCGGAACCGGGAGATCGTCACGTGGTCGGGGGTGTCGCCGGCGCAGATCACCCGGTAGGACACCACCTCGGTGCAGGCCCGCTCGATCTGCCGGGAGGACCGCATCCCCCGCGACCACGCCCAGATCAGCAGGGTCACCAGCATGTCCGGGTCGTACCCGGCCCGGCCGGCGCCCCCGGTGCGACGAGAAGCGTGGAACGCCGAGGTGTCGAGATGGGAGTCGACGATCTCGATCACCGTCCACACCGGATGCGTGGGCGGCACCCACTCCCGCATGTCCGGCGGCAACAGGAACTGCTGATCACGATTCACCGGTCGATATCCCTTGGCCACCAACACATTATCCAGGAAACCCCAGGTCAGACCATGGTGACACGCGGACACCCCGACCCGGAATTTTGCAACAGCCCCCGGGACGTTAATAAGTACTCACGGGCCTCAGGGCACGAGGCGGTACCGCAGCATCATGTCGTGGTCCTCGTGGTCGAGCATGTGGCAGTGCCACACGTACCCCTGCAGGGGATGCGGGGACTGCTCCATGTGGCCGCCACCGGAGTGATCCATCGTGTGCGCCGCCGACATCCCGAACGTGGCGTCCGGGTCGAAGCCGAGTTCGTCCGCCGTCGGGAACCGGACGACGATCCGGGTGATCGAGTTCGCGTCCGCAATCACGGTGTCCTTGAACCCGGACTCCCACACCTGCGGCGCCAGGTTCGGCCCGAGAACGAACGGGTCCGCCGACGGCGTCCACCGCACCCCGACCGCGGGTACCGGGACGGCCTGCATCAGGGCGTTCGTGTCGATCGCCTGCCGTCCGATCACCCGGAACGTCACCAGATGCAGGTGGATCGGATGCGGTTCGGGCGTGACGTTGACGATGTTCCACTGCTCGACGGTCCCCTGCCGGGGCATCTCGATGTCGTCGGTCGTGTAGCGCAGGTTGTTCAGCGACATCAGCGGCGACGGCTGACCCAGACCCTGCGCGAGCTGCATCACCGACACGTTGCGCACCACCGACGGCCGCGCGACGGGCGGGAGCACGGCGAGGCCACGGCTTCCGCCCCGCAGCGTCTCCGGCACGCCACCGGTGAACCCGGCGGCGGGCCCCACCCGGAACCGGCAGAACCGCGGCATGATCTGCACGCCGCGTTGCGCGACCTGCGCCGGGATCGGCTCGTCGTTGCGCAGTTCCACCGTCGTACCCGGGGCGAGGGCCCCGAAGTCGACGAGGAGGTCCACCCGCTCCCCCGGTCCGAGGCGGACGTGGTCGGTGGCGACGGGCGCGTCGAGCAGCCCGCCCTCGGCGCCGATCACCCAGAACCTCATCCGGTTCTCGAAGAACAGATTCCACACGCTGAACGACGCGGCGTTCACCATCCGCAGCCGGTACAGGCCGCGCGCCACCGGCATCTCCGGCCACACCTTGCCGTTCACCACCCCCACGTCGCCGGGGGTGGCGGCCTCCCAGCTGCCCTGCGGATTCAGCGGGTTGGAGCGGACACTCTGCCGTCCGTCGTCGGTGAAGTTCTTGTCCTGCAACACCAGCGGCAGTTCGAACTCGCCCGCAGGCAGACCGAGCGGGTTGCCGGTCTGACCGGTGTCGTACTCGTCGCGCAGCAGGTACATGCCCGCCAGCCCTGCGTAGATGTTGAGCCGGGTGACGCCCATCGCGTGGTCGTGATACCAGAGCGCGCAGGCGTCCTGCCGGTTCGGGAACTCGTGCACCATCCCCTGTCCCGGCCGCATCGTGTCCTCGGGGTGTCCGTCGAACTCGGGGGGCGTCCGTCCGCCGTGCAGGTGCAGCGACGTCGGGACCTGGGTGCGGTCCTGCTCGCTCACGCCGTGGATCCGCGTGTCGACGTCGGCGGCGAGGGGGTTGCTCGTGATGTCGTTGCGGTAGGTCAGTGAGGTCCGTTCGCCGACGTGCGCCTCGATCGTCGGGCCCAGGTAATCCATGCCGCCGTAGCCGAGGGCCGGGGATGCAGGCAGGTCGGGATGGAACACGTGCATCGTGCTGCTCGCGTGCACCTCGACGGCGGTCCCGCCGAGCACCGGCAACGGCGGCAACTGTTCCCGGAACGGCTGCAGCGGCGGCGAGGAGAAGACGAACGGCCGCAGTGGATCGATCCCGAACGGGTAGGCGCTCGCCGACCCCGCTCCGACGGCGCCGAGCCCGGCCGTCAGCGCCAGACCACGCACGAACGACCTACGCGGAATTCGTCCATCCATACGGTGGAGCCCCCTGCACGATGCGACCAGCGCTGCGACTGGAGTAGCCGACTCGAGTAGCCGACGGTACCCCAACCGTCGCTGCGCGCACCCGGTTTACGGGCGCACCGTCGCACGACGGCCGTCGTCGTGCCAGTCTGACCCCATGACTCGTGCAGTTCCGAAGAACATGGCATGGATCCCCGGTGGCACCTTCTGGATGGGTTCGGAGGACTTCTACCCCGAGGAACGCCCCGTCCACCAGGTGACGGTCGACGGGTTCTGGATGGACTCGCACCAGGTCACCGTCGCCGAGTTCCGGCGGTTCGTGAAGGACACCGGCCACGTCACGACCGCCGAGATCGCCCCCGACCCCACCCAGTACCCCGGCGCGGATCCGGCGTTGCTCGTGCCCGGTTCGCTGGTGTTCACCCCGACCCCCGGCCCCGTGCCCCTCGACGACTTCACCCGCTGGTGGTCGTTCACGCCGGGCGCCGACTGGCGGCACCCGGAGGGTCCGGGCAGCAACGTCGGCGGACGCGAACGCCATCCCGTCACCCACGTGTCGTGGTTCGACGCCCGCGCCTACGCGGAGTGGGCGGGCAAGGACCTGCCGACCGAGGCCGAATGGGAGTTCGCCGCCCGCGGCGGCCTGGACCGGAAGCCGTTCGTGTGGGGCGACGAGCACGAACCGGGTGGCAGGCCCGGCGGAAACGTGTGGCAGGGGCAGTTCCCGTGGGAGAACCTCCTCGAGGACGGGTTCGCCGGGACGTCGCCGGTCGGCCATTTCCGGCCCAACGGTTACGGACTCGGCGACATGGCCGGCAACGTGTGGGAATGGACCACCGACTACTTCACCGCGGATCACTCCGCGGGCGGCAAGAACGTGGCACCCGCGAGTTCCTGCTGCATTCCGGCGAACCCCCGCATCGACACCGCTGTCGCCGCGGACCCGCACGAGCCGTACGCGCGCCGCGTGATCAAGGGCGGCTCGCATCTCTGCGCGCCCAACTACTGCCTCCGCTACCGGCCCTCGGCCCGGCAGGGTGACACCGAGGAGACGTCGACCTGCCACATCGGGTTCCGGTGCATCGTCCGCCCGTGACCGGACCCCGCGTTCTCACCTGACGCGGATGATGACAACCCGTCCGAATCGGTGTTCGCTCGAAGAGTGCGGTCGACGAAACTATCTGTGGCGCTGGCCAGGGAAGCTCTGGCCGCGCACACCGAAACGGCAAACGGCTGGCTCCAGGGGACCCCGCCCGGGCGCACGGTCCGGCGCATCATCGACGGGCTGGTGGGGATCGAACTCTTCGACAGGTCGATGACGCTCGCCGCCAGGATCTTCACGTCCGTGCTGCCCGTGATGATCGCGGCATCCACACTGAGCAGTTGGAACGTGACCGCAAGCACCATCAAGACCCAGTTCGGCTTCGACCCCACGGAACTGACATCCACCTCCGGCGACGTCGACACCACGAACCCCTCCTTCGCCGCGTTCGGGGTCGTCGGGCTGCTGATGATCGCGATCAGCGGCACGTCCTTCGCGCGGGCCCTCGCCCGGGTCTACGGCAAGATCTGGAACGTCCCGTCGATCAGCCTCCGAGACGCCTGGCGGTGGCTCGTCGTCCTGTTCGCCGTCGCGCTGTCGGGGACGGCGATCGGCCTGGCCAGCGAGCTCACGAACGTCCGGTTCATCGGGCCACCTCTCGCAGTCGCCGGGGAGTTCGCGGTGTGGATGGCCGTGTGGACCCTCAGCCCGTACCTGTTGACGATAGGCACCCTCAAGGGTCGCGTGCTCTGGGCGACCGGGATGCTGACCGCCGCCGCGCTCACCGCCCTCCACGTCGGCGGACGCCTCGTCCTGCCCCGGATCACCGCCGCCGCGCAACACCAGTTCGGGTCGCTCGGCCTGGTATTCACCGCGATCAGCTGGCTGTTCGTCCTGTCCGTCGTGATCGTAGGGTCCGCGGTGATCGTCAAGGCCATCGCGCTCGACGAGGGCTACGTCGGGCACTACCTGCGCGGACCGGACGCGGTCGCGTCAGAACAGGCCGCCGAGTCCCTTCCCGAGAACGACGGCGCCCATCACGAGTAGCAGCACGCTCATCACGGCGGCGTTGTTGGCCTGCAGCCAGACCTTGAGGCTGTCGAGGGTGCCGCGCATCCTGTCGGCGGCCACGGCGTACGCGACCACCGGGACGAGGACGGTCGACCCGGCCAGCACGGTGTACACGACCAGGGCCACCACCTGCTCTGCCCCGCTCACGCCGGCGGTGCCGATTCCGACGCCCGCGGACACGCAGAGCAGCAGGTTCTTGGGATTGATCGCCGCCAGCGCGAATGCGAGTCCCGTGGACTTCACGAAGTTCAGGTCGTCGATGGCCTGCATCCACTTCGGGGGTTCCGCGTCGGCGTTGCGACTTCGCCACTGCCGTCCCGCGAGCAGGAGCAGCAGCACACCCAGAACGACTTTCACCCACGACGCCGTCGCGGAAGGGCCGTCGGAGTCGGACGCGTCGACGCTGCCGGCGAGAAGCACGAAGATCCCTGTCGCGACGACGATGCCCAGGATCCAGCCGACACCGAAGCCCGCGCTCGCCCCGCCCGCACGCTTCGACAGCAACATGAGGATGACGGCGATGATCGGTATCGGCGAGATCGCGACACCCACCGCGAGCGGTAACAGTTCTCCGATGACTGAGCCCATGTCCGAACCGTAGGGTCGGGCGGCCGTGTCCGCCTCGCACGTCCCGGGTGAGGTGAGCGGCAAAGCGTGCTCGGGGACGCTTTGCCACTCACCTGGGGGACAGCACGCGCGCGGCGAACGCGAGGGACTCCGGCATGGAGGCCATCAGCGACCCGCGATGGTCCTCACCGACGAGTTGCTGGAATTCGACGTTCACCCCGTGCTGCCGCATCTCGGCGAGCTGCGCCCACGTCAACGGAATCGGCACCGACGCATCGGACAAACTGTGCACCACCCGCAGGGGACGGTCGAGGCCGTCGACGGGCACCTGCTGCATCTCCCGGAACAGCTCCCGGAACCGGTCGTTCCACAGCGGCGCCGCGAACAGGTCGCCGACCGACGTGGGGTGGGCGAGAAGGTACCGGCCGAGTTCGCGGCTGCACGTCACCTTCGCGAACTCCATCAGGTCGAGTCCCGTCGGCGACAGGTAGCGCCGGATGTCGACCTCGGGACGCTGGTCGTCGATACCGGCGAGGGTCAACAACGCGTAGTTCACGATTCCGGTGGTCGGCAGAGCCGGAACTGCGGGACCCGCGGCCGGGAAGAGCTGCTCGAGGTGGGTCGGCGCGGCCACGGCGACGGCGCCCCGGAAGTCGAGCGCGGGTGCCCGGGTGATGGCCTCGCGGGCGGCGAAGTAGGTCGCCTGCCCGCCCTGCGACAGTCCTGTAACGATCCACCGGTCGGCGAGCACGTCGCCGTAGACCTCGTGCGCGGCCAGGACGACGTCGACGGCGTTCGCGGCGGCCGCCGGACCGTCCAGATAGGCGTTGACACCCGCTGTGCCGATTCCCGCGTAATCCGTTGCCGCGACGGCATACCCGGCTGCGAGCCACTGCTCGATCGCGGGCAGCTCGACGTAGTTGAACCCGGCGACGGACGGTGCGCACTGATCGGCGACACCGACGGTGCCGTGGGCGTAGGACACCACCGGCCAGCCGCCGGCGGGCGGGTCGCCGTGGGGAAGGAAGACCGATCCGGTCGATTCACCGGTCGCGGTGGAGGTACGCAGGGTGGAGTACTGCACCCGGACGCTGTCTCCCGCCTGGGCGGGGACCGTACCGGAGGGCAGCTCCTCCTGCGACAGCAGGATCCCGGGCGGCTGCGCGGAGACCTCGGCCGCGCCGGTGAGCAGCAGCAGAACCGCCGCCACCGCAGCCCCGACCACTCTCATCGGCCCAGTATCCACCCGCAACCGACACGTGAGTGGCAAAGCGTGCGGGAGCACACTTTGCCACTCACGTCGGGGGAGCTAGACGAGCAGTTCGGCGATCTGAATGGTGTTGAGGGCGGCACCCTTACGCAGGTTGTCGCCGGACACGAACAGCGCCAGACCGCGACCCTCCGGGACACCCGGGTCCTGACGGATCCGCCCGACCAGCGACGGGTCGCTGCCCGCAGCCTGGAGCGGGGTGGGGACGTCCACGAGCTGCACACCGGGAGCCTTCGACAGGATCTCCTGCGCGCGTGCCACCGACAGCGGACGCTCGAACTCGGCGTTGATCGACAACGAGTGACCCGTGATCACGGGGACGCGGACGCACGTGCCCGACACCAGCAGGTCGGGCAGGCCGAGGATCTTGCGGCTCTCGTTGCGGAGCTTCTGGTCCTCGTCCGTCTCACCGCTGCCGTCGTCGACGATGGAGCCGGCCAGCGGCAGCACGTTGAACGCGATCGGTGCGACGTACTTGTTCGGGGCCGGGAAGTCGACGGCACTGCCGTCGTGGACCAGCTTCTCCGCGTCGCCGATGACGGCGCGGGCCTGGCCCACCAGCTCCTCGACACCGGCGATGCCGCTGCCGGAGACGGCCTGGTAGCTCGACACGATGAGACGCTGCAGTCCGGCCTCGTCGTGCAGGACCTTCAGCACCGGCATCGCGGCCATGGTGGTGCAGTTGGGGTTGGCGATGATGCCCTTCGGCGGGTTCTTCGCCTGCTCCGGGTTCACCTCGCTGACGACCAGCGGCACGTCGGGATCCTTGCGGAACGCCGAAGAGTTGTCGACGACGGTGGCACCGGCCGCCGCGAAGCGCGGGGCCTGCTCACGAGACAGCGTGGCACCGGCCGAGAACAGGGCGATGTCGATGCCCTTCAGGTCCTCGTCGGACGTCGCGGACGCGTCCTCGACGACGATCTCCTCGCCGCGGAACGGCAGCTTCTTGCCCGCCGACCGCGCGGAGGCGAAGAACCGCACCTTGTCCGCGGGGAAATTGCGTTCCTCGAGGAGGGTGCGCATGACGATGCCGACCTGTCCGGTGGCACCGACGACAGCGATGGTGGTCATGATTACCGTCCCGTTCCTGCGTGCACGACGGCTTCTTCGTCGCCGCCGAGCTCGAATGCATCGTGGATCGCCTTGACGGCCTTGTCCAGCTCCACGTCCTTGACGAGCACCGAGATGCGGATCTCCGACGTGGAGATGAGGTCGATGTTGACGCCGGCCTTCGCGAGCGCCTCACAGAATGTCGCGGTGACGCCCGGGTGGCTCTTCATGCCCGCACCGACCAGCGACACCTTGCCGATGTGGTCGTCGAACAGCACCTGCGTGAAGCCGATCTCGCCCTGCAGCTTGGTCAGCTTCTCGACCGCCCGCGGGCCGTCGGCCGTCGGCAGGGTGAACGTGATGTCCGTCTTGCCGGTCTCGACCTTCGAGATGTTCTGCAGCACCATGTCGATGTTGATCTCCGCATCAGCCACCGCGCGGAAGACCTGCGCGGCGTAACCGGGGGTGTCGGGCAGGCCGACGACGGTGATCTTGGACTCGCCGCGATCGTGCGCGACTCCGGTGATGATTGCCTCTTCCACGGGGATGTCCTCCATCGATCCGGACACGATGGTGCCCGGCTTGGTCGTGTATGACGAACGGACGTGCACAGGCACGTTGTAGCGGCGGGCGTACTCGACGCAGCGGAGCATGAGCACCTTCGCGCCGCACGCCGCGAGTTCGAGCATCTCCTCGAACGACACCGTCTCGAGCCGCTGCGCGTCGGGAACGATGCGCGGGTCGGCGGTGAAAATTCCGTCGACGTCGGTGTAGATCTCGCAGACGTCGGCCTCGAGGGCTGCGGCGAGGGCCACCGCGGTGGTGTCCGAACCGCCGCGCCCGAGGGTCGTCACGTCCTTGCTGTCCTGGCTGACGCCCTGGAATCCGGCGACGAGGACGATCGAGCCCTCGTCGAGCGCATCCCGGACGCGGCCCGGTGTGACGTCGATGATCTTGGCGTTGCCGTGAGCACCGGTGGTGATGACACCCGCCTGCGAGCCCGTGAACGAACGGGCCTCCGCACCGAGCGAATGAATTGCCATTGCGACGAGAGAATTGGAGATGCGCTCACCGGAGGTCAGCAGCATGTCCATTTCGCGGGCGGGTGGGGCTGGGCACACCTGCTGAGCCAGATCGAGCAGCTCATCAGTGGTGTCCCCCATCGCTGAAACCACGACGACGACATCGTTGCCGGCCTTCTTGGTCTCGACGATCCGTTCAGCCACTCGTCGGATTCTCTCGGCGGTTGCCACCGAGGATCCGCCGTACTTCTGGACGACGAGAGCCACGCGTTTCTACCTCCAGGTCGATGAATCTGTACTGGTCCAGCTGTCGAGCTTACCGGCGGAGTCCAATCTGATCCCGGGTGAGTCCGGTCGGACGCCTATCCGAACGCCGTGTTCGCGGCGTCCGCGACCCTTGCCACGGCGGCGCAGTTCGGGCCGTGAACAGTGACGACTGCACCCGCGTGGCCGAGCCTGCGGGTGAACTCGTCGACACCCGCTCCGGGCCGTGTGATGTCGATCGGCTCACCCATCGGGCTCGTCCACCGGCACCGGTCGCCGACCGTCTCCGGCTCGGCGGGAACAAGTGGTCTGTTTTCCTTCACCGGCGACATCGTGAACGACACGGTCACCTCGCTCCCGGGCACCCAATTCGGGTTCGGGAACAGGACGCAGTCGAACGGGGCAGGCGGCGACTCCGGATCGACGACGCGTCCGCCCGCCGTGGTCCCCAGCACGTCGAGGACTTCGCAGGGGTCGTGGACGGCGAGCGCCACCTGATCCGGGGAGCCGGCGTCGCGGGCGGGCAGCCCCGACCGCATCCTGTCGATCGCCGAGTCCAGTACCGCGTCGGCCAGCGGGCAGGCGTCCTGGCCCGCGACGGTTCCGGCGCGGACGGTCGCGGGCTGCCGTCCCACCTGTTCGTCGTCGATTCCGAGGGGCAGCCGGAAGACACGCTCGCACGTCCCGCGGGTCAGGTCGGCGCCCGCGCCGCGGTAGACGGTCATTCCGTCCACCGTCTCCGGCCGCGTCAGCGACGCGTCGGACAGCATCGACGGCAGCAGGGACACCTCCACATAGGTGGTGACGCCGTCGGGCCGCGTCATCAGCGCCGAGCACACCGGCAGTTGCACGGCCGACCCGTACTGCTGGACCGTCCCGGCGTGCCGCACCACCGCCTCGTCGAGCAGTCCGCACGGATCGGCGGCGCGGAGTTCATCCTCGACGTGGACGTGCCGCTGCTGGTCCGGACTCAGTTCCTGCAGCGGGGACGCTCCCGCGGTCCCCGACACGCTGTGCGCGCACCCGGACGTGATCGCGGCGCACAGGAGCGCCGCGGCGACTTTCTTCACTCGATCCCCCCTCGAATCGGCCCGAACACTACCGCCGATTCACTGTCTCCCGGATCACATGGTCTTCACGATCGGCGGGATCTCGAACGTTCCGTCGAACACCTCGGCCCGGGGGCTGTACATCCGCAGCATCGGCCGGAATCCCGCGTCCGGTGTGGGCAGCCAGTTGGCGCGGGCGACCGGGTCGGCCGGGGCGGTCGCGCCGAGCGTGATGGTCAGCGAACCGTCGTCGGCGAACACCAGTCCCGGGGTGCGGTCGCCGATCGAGTAGCGGTCGAGGGGATTGTCGACGAGAAAGAACTCCGGGAGGTCGTACATGGTGATCGACCAGAACGCGTCGACGGGCGGGGTCGGCGCGAACGTGAGTGTGTAGGTGTGTTCGCCGGACAGTTCGTTGCCTTCGCTGTCGTGGTAGATCGGCGCGTATGCGGCCTCGTAGCCGTGGTTGCCCCACAGTCCCGCCATCGCGGCGCCGGCCCGCAGTCCCAGTGCCTTCGAGCGGTCCTCGATCCGCCACTCGGGTGAGTTCACGGTGCCGACCTCGAAGAAGTCGTCGTTGTAGTCGAAGGCGTGGTACATCAACTGCCAGCCGTTGACGACCGCCGCACCGGCGCCCGATTTCAGTGCGGCAACCAACGATCGGTGCCCGGCCTCGGCGCCCGCCGTGAGGACGGACGCGAGGTCCGGCGGCGCCTCGAGGTACGGCGACGCCCCGGTCTCGAGCAACCCGAGTGGGGCGAACATCTGCTCGGCGATCAGGTCCTGCGCGGCGGGCGGGTACGCCTGCGAATACACCCGCAGCTTCTCCCAGAACCGAAGGTCCTCGGGGACGTTCGGGTCGGGCGCGGGCAGACCGACCACCTGTGCCTGGTCGCCGACAGGTTCCAACGTCAGGGCCGACTGCAGTGCCTTCACCCGCTCCAGATCGGCCTCGCCGTCGCAGGCCCAGCGGCCGACGATGGTGCCCACCGACGTGGGGAACGCGATCCGCGTCGCGCCGGCGGGGACCTCGCCGGACCACCCGGGGCCGGTCAGCAGATAACGGCCGGCCGCCGTTCCCGTCGCGCGTTTGCCGACGTACGCGAAATTGTCGGTCCACGCGTCGACGAACTGCAGCACGTAGTACGCGCCGCCGCTGTCGGGCACCCGGAGCAGTTGCGGTCCGTGGCCGAGGTCGATCTGGGCGATCGAGTAGACGGTGTCGTTGTTGACCGAGACGAACGTGTCCCGCGGCCCGGCGAGTGTGCGGGCATGGCTGAACGTGTTGAAGGGTCCCGCGTCGAGGCTCCCCATCCCCTCCGACACGAAGCGGTTCACCTGGTCGAGATCGAACACCAGCGGAAACCCGTACACCCACGCCTTCGCGGCGAGTTCCTGCAATTCTGCGCTGACGGTCACGAATCCTCCTCTGGCCGTTTCCGGCTCACATCGGCAAGTGCTTCCCGCACGGTCGGGTACAGGCCGACGGGTGAAGTTCCGGAGTCCGCCCGGCGCATCGTGTCGCGGAACTGGCCGATGTCGCGGGCGACCCGGAGGTCGACGCCCTTGCGTTTCAGGGCGTCCCGCAGTTGCCCGAGCATCTGCGCCGCACTGACGTCGATGAACGGGGACGTCTCCGCGTCAAGCACCACCGTCCTGGTGTCGTCGGTGCACAGTTCTTCGATGCGGTCCTTCACGTGATCGGCGTTGGCGAAGAACAATCCGGACTCCACCCGCACGACCACCACGTGCGGGGTGGAGGGCAGTTCGGGGTGGCGTTCGGCGTCCACCCACAGCGACCCGTCCTTCACGAGCGCCGCGACGTGCGGGCGGGAGGCCCGGTAGAGCAGCAGGAGCATGGAGACGCCGATGCCGATGACCAGCCCGGGCAGGGTGTCGAACAGCAGGACGCCCACCATCGCCGCGAGAGCCGCCGCGAAGTCGGCGCGCGCGGCGTGGCCGTAGATGCTGCCCAGCCGCCTCGTCCACACCCCGTACAGCCCGCGGAGCGCGGCGATGTCGACGAGTTCGACGACGGCGGCGATCACCACCGCGGCCAGGGTCGCTTCGGGCAGGTTCTCGAAGAGGCCGGTGAGGAACAGCAGCGTGACCACGGTCAGCGCGGCGACGACGAGACCGCTGACCTGAGATTTGGCGCCCGCCCCTCCATTCACCGCCGTCTTGGAGAGGCTGCCGTTGACCACCATTCCCGAGCACAGCCCGGAACCGAGGTTTGCGGTGCCGAGGCCGAGAAGTTCCCGGTTCGGGTCGATCTCGTAGCCTTCCTTCGCCGCGTATGTCTTCGCGGCGCCGAGACCTTCGGCGAAGCCGATCAGCAGCACCCCGACCGCCGGACCCAGCAGGTCCACGTAGTCGTCGAACCCGACTCCGGCCGGCAGACCGAGCGAGGGCAGACCCGGATCGATGTGACCGACGATGTCGACGCCCCGGTCGTCCAGCCCGAACAGCGACACCGCCGCGATCCCGAGGAGCACGGCGAGCAGGGATCCCGGGACCAGCGGCAGCCAGCGTTTGAACCCGAGCACCACCACCAGGCTGAGACCGCCGACGACGAGCGTCACCCAGTGCAGGTCCCCGAGATGGGTGAGCACCCCCCAGGCCTGTTCGAAGAAGTTGCCCTTCTCCTTCTCCACTCCGAACAGCGCGGGCACCTGTCCGATGATGATGGTGAGGGCGAGGCCGACGATGAAGCCCTTCAGCACCGGCTCGGAGATGAACGAGGCGATGAATCCGAGGCGCAGCAGACCGGCCAGCAGCCCCGCGATCCCGGTGGCGATCGCGAGGACGGCGGACAGCGCTGCATACTTTCCGCCGTCCGCACCGGCCAGCGGCGCGACGATCGCCGCCGACAGGGCTGCGGTCGCCGACATCGGACCCACCACGAGGTGACGCGAACTGCCCGCCGCCGCGTACAGGATCAGTGCCGGGACCGCCGCGTAGAGGCCGACGACCGGTGGCACCCCCGCGATGGTCGCGTAGGCCAGTGCCTCCGGGACCAGCACCGCCCACACGGTCAGGCCCGCGATCACATCGGGCCTGACCCACCCCCGTTGGTAGTCCCGCAGCGAGCCGAACACCGGCCAGGTGCCGGTCACGGTACTCACCACGTCGTCATCGTCCTAGTCCCTGGCGGTGTCCCAGGTGGTGACCGCCCAGATCACGACGACGTCGAGTGCGATGATCAGAATCGACCACAGCGGGTAGTAGGGCAGCCACAGGAAGTTGGCGAGGATCGACAGCGCGGCGATGCAGACCGCGACGACGCGAGCCCACGTGGCGCCCGTCATCAGTCCGATCGCGCTGATGGCCAGGACGACGCCCAGCACGATGTGGATCCAGCCCCACGCGGTGGTGTCGAACTGGTAGGTGTACTGGACGCCGATGACCAGCAGATCGTCGGACGCGACTGCGGCGATGCCCTGGAAGAACGAGATCACGCCGACGGTCAGCAGCAATATCGCCGCTGCCAGTGAAGTTCCTGCTGCAAAACCCTGTTTCACAGGGCTGTCCGTCCTGGACTCCGGGGTAGTCGTCATGTCCATGCCCTTCTCGAAAGTGTGTTTGCGAACAGTCGAATCGTCCGACCCCCGGCGGGGGGAGGCATCATCCGCGCCGGGTGATCCTCATCTGCAACGGATGATGTGACGCCGACGCGCCGGTGCAAGAGTCGAATCGGGGCATCCCGGAACCCCCGGCGTTGCGAAGGGACACGCGATGATCGATCCGCAGGACGTATCCGGCGCGGAGCCGGACTCTCGGTGGTCGATGCCGCGGGGCCTGATCGTGATCCTCGGACTGGCCGCGCTCGTCGTCACCGTGGCCGGGATCCAGGTGGCGGCACCGATCCTCGCCCCGATCTTCCTCGCCCTCATGCTCACCGTCGCGGTCCATCCGCTCCCCGTATGGCTGCACGGGAAGGGCGTGCCCGCGTGGCTCGCGACGATCGCCGCGATCCTGGTCGTCAACGGCATCCTCGTCGTACTCGTGCTGTCGCTGGCGCTGTCGGTCGCGCAGCTCGCCACGCTGCTCCCGCAGTACGCGGACGACTTCACGTCCCTCATCGACGACGCTCAGAGCTTCCTGAACAGCAACGGCGTGAACTCCGCCAGCGCCCAGACCATGCTCTCCCAGGTGGATTACGCCACGGTGTTCGGTTTCGTGGACGGCATCCTGCAGGCGATGCTGGGAATCTTCTCGAACCTGCTGTTCCTCGCCGCCCTCCTGCTGTTCATGGCGGTCGACGGAAGCTCCTACGGTTCGCGGATGGGCATCGTCACGCGGATGCGCCCCGACATCGCCACCGCCCTCTCCGCCTTCTCCCTCGGCACCCGCAAGTACCTGGTCGTGACCACCGTCTTCGGATTGATCGTCGCGGTCATCGACACCGGGGCACTGTGGGCACTGGGGATTCCGCTGCCGGTCCTGTGGGGCCTGCTGTCGTTCATCACCAACTACATCCCGAACGTCGGCTTCGTTCTCGGACTCGTCCCACCCGCCCTGCTCGCGCTGCTGCAGGGCGGTCCGGGACTGATGCTGACGGTCATCGTCCTGTACAGCGTCATCAACGTCATCATCCAGTCCGTGATCCAGCCCAAGTTCGTCGGGGACGCCGTCGGCCTGTCCGTGACCTTCACGTTCCTGTCGCTGGTGTTCTGGACGTGGATCCTCGGACCGCTCGGCGCGATCCTCGCCATCCCGCTGACGCTGATGGCGAAGGCACTGCTGATCGACATCGACCCGTCCACGAGGTGGGTCAACACGATCCTCAGCAGCTCTCCCACACCCCCGGCACCGGCCACCACCCCCACCCCGCCACGACACGAGAAGGAAGAACCATGACACCCGACTTCTCCGACACCACCGATTTCGAGGACGCCGACCGCGGTTTCGTCGACCGTCTCGACCCCTGCACCGTCACGGACGCGGACGGTCGCGCGGTGTGGGACATGCAGGAGTATGCGTTCCTGTCCGGCGACTGCCCGGACACGGCCGACCCGAGTCTGTGGCGGCAATCGCAACTGTGCGCGAAGGACGGTCTGTACGAGGTCACCGAGGGCATCTACCAGCTACGCGGAATCGACCTGTCCAACATGACGATCGTCGAGGGCGAGACAGGTGTCCTGGTGATCGACCCGCTCATCTCGCAGGAGACCGCGGCCGCCGCGCTCGCGCTGTACCGGAAGAACCGGGGCGACCGGCCCGTCACCGGCGTCATCTACACGCACTCCCACATCGACCACTTCGGCGGTGTCTTCGGCGTCCTCCCGGACGGTCGCGGCGACGTCCCGATCCTCGCCCCCGAAGGGTTCCTCGAACACGCGGTCTCCGAGAACATCTACGCCGGAACGGCAATGGGCAGGCGCGCCACCTACATGTACGGACCGCTGCTGCCCAAGGGTCCGCGCGGGCACCTCGGTGCGGGGCTCGGAACGAACACGTCGACCGGCAGGCCGGGGCTGATCCCGCCGACCGTCGACATCACCCACACCGGTCAGGAGGAGACCGTCGACGGCATCCGGATCCTCTTCCAGGTGACACCGGGAACGGAGGCGCCCGCCGAGATGAACTTCCTGTTCCCGGACCACCGGGCACTGTGCATGGCGGAGAACGCCACCCACAACCTGCACAATCTCCTCACGTTGCGCGGCGCACTGGTCCGCGATCCCCGCGCCTGGTCGCGGTATCTCGACCAGGCGATCGAGATGTTCGATGGCGGCTACGACGTCGCGTTCGCGTCCCACCACTGGCCGACGTGGGGTCGCGACCGGGTGGTGAAATTCCTGTCGGAGCAGCGCGACCTGTACCAGTACCTGCACGACCAGACGCTGAGAATGCTCAACGCAGGACTGACCGGGATCGAGATCGCCGAAAACTTCCCGCTGCCGCCCGCCCTCGAATCCGCCTGGCATGCGCGCGGGTACTACGGCTCGGTCAGCCACAACGTGAAGGCGATCTACCAGCGGTACATGGGCTGGTTCGACGGCAACCCGACGTCGCTGTGGCAGCATCCACCCGAAAGCGTGGCCACCCGCTACGTCGAGTGCATGGGCGGCCAGGACGAGGTCCGGTCGAAGGCGACGCAGTACCTCGAGCGCGGAGACCTGCGGTTCGCGGCCGAACTGCTCAAGCACGCCGTGTTCGCCGACCCCTCCGACGACGCGGCCAAGGACCTGCTGGCCCGCACGTACGAGCAACTCGGGTTCGGCGCAGAGAACGCGACGTGGCGCAACTTCTACCTCACCGGGGCACTCGAACTGCGCGGCGGCATCGTCGCCCCGCCGCTCAGCGACCTCGGCGCGGACATGCTGAGCGCCCTGACGATCGACCAGATCTTCGACTCCGTCGCCCTCCGCATCAACGGCCCGCGGGCCTGGGACGCGACCCTCGTCGCGGAGTGGCACTTCACCGAACCCGAAGCGCACTACCGGACGACGTTGTCCAACGGCGCGCTCATCCAGACGGTCGCGCCGAGGACGCCGACGCAACCGGACGTCACGCTGACCCTGACGAAGATGCAATTGCTCGCCCTGTTCGCCGGCCGGGGTCTGGAGGGCATCGAGGTGACGGGTGACCCGTCGAAACTCCTCGCCCTCACCGAATTGCTCGACCCGCCCGACAACGCGTTCCCGATCGTCACGCCGTAGGCGCTCCGCGCCCGTGCGCCTTTCTGGTTGTTTCCAGCTACCAGAAAGGCGCACGGGCGGCGGAGCCGCCTATCCGAAGTCGACGATCGCGAGGTTGCTCGGAAGCTGATCCGTCCGCGGCTCACCGCTGGGCAGTTTTCCCTGCAGGAACTGCCCCGACAGGTAGTCGTCCGCGTCGAGGATCTGCTTCGGCGCCACCTGCCCCTCGTATTCAAAGCTGTCGAAGACGTACGGCAGGGAGTCGGCGTAGAGCAGGCTCGGGCCGTTCATAAGCTGGAAGTGCAGGTGCGACGCGTTGGCGTTGCCGGTGTTCCCGAGTTTCGCGAGGGTGTCGCCCTTCGAGACCTTGTCCCCGGGCTTGACGAGCAGCGAACCCTCGATGAAGTGCGCGTACATCGCGTAGACGCCGCCCCCGAGGTCGAGGACGACGTGGTTTCCGTCGACGTTCTCGACGGTGAGTTTCGCGGCGAGTTCCGGCACCTCGGCGGGCAGTGTGCCCGGGGCGTTGGCGGGCACGTTGTCGAGCGTGGCCACGACCGTTCCGTCGGCGACGGCGTACACGTCGGACCCGTAGTCGACGTAGCTTTCGTTCTTCGTCCGGTCGCCGGTGTAGAACTCGCCCTGGTCGTTGGTGCGTTTCCAGTCGATCGCGAACCGCTGACTGTTGTTGATCTTGCCGTCGACCGGGAGCGGCGACGTCCGGTGCGGGAAGCCCGGCAGGCAGCAGCCGTTGAGGGCAATCCAGTTGTCGCCCTTCAGCGGTGGCGAGATGACGCGTGGGGTCCCGGCATCGATGTCGAGGGCGGTGGTCAGATAGTCGACGGCGGACGGTTCCCGCGACGACGGAGCCGCGGCGGCGCTGCCGTAGAGGTGGTGGAGCACCGCCTTCGGGGCCTGATCGAGCGAGTCGAACGTGTAGTCGACGAACACGATGCGACTTTCCTGCGGCGGAATCGCCGTGGAGGTGGCGGCCGGCGCGGTGAGCATCCGCAACCGGTTGCAGTCGCCGTACGGACAATTCGGCTCGACGAGCGCCGCACCGGAGAACGACGCGATCACCTTCGCCGGGTCGGTCCCGTCGACGACGTCCAGTTTGTCGAGGGTCGCCGGGACGGGTGTCGCGTTCGTCAACTGGAGGTCGTAAGCGACGTGGTACTTCCCGTCGGTTCCCGGGAACGGGAAGGTCGGATCACCGATCGGGGTGAGGATCAGTCCCGTGTAGGCGTCGGGCACGGTGACCGCGCCGGTCCCGCCTGCCGTCGTCGGCGACGCGCTCGTCTCCAGCGCATCGTCGCTGGTCGAGCACCCCGCAGCGACGAGTGCGATCGACATCATCAGCCCGGCCACTGCCAACTTCATGGTCACTCCATTCAGGCACTTCGCCGCTGCCGTGTGCTCTCCGACGTGGCCATGGTCCGCCGATCCGCCGGCTACGGATTCACCCGTCTCGTGTGAACTTCGGATTGCTGCCGGTTTGCGGAAACCACGTTCATCCACACAGAACACCGGGTTCTCGCTAAAATCATCGCACCGGCTTACTGCGTCGGAGATTGACGTTTGTCGAAGATCGTTTCTCGGTGCAGCGAGAATTGGGGGTCGGCGTGGCGGCAGCACCGCTCGGGGAATTTCATCTGAGTACTCGAATACCTTCGAGTGCAGGGGGTCGAACGGTCACCCGGACCCGCCTGCACACCATGCTCACCGACGCGCTCACCGACGAGACCCACCCCTATCCGGTCGCGCTGGTCTGCGCGCCTGCCGGGTCGGGAAAGACGCGGGCGGTGGCCGACTGGGCGCGGGAGTTGCTGGCCGCCGACGACGCTCCGACCATTGCCTGGCTCACGATCGAGGAGCGGCACAACGACCTCGACGTCGTCCACCGGGCGATCCTCCGCGCGCTCACCGACTCCGGAAATCCTCGTCTGCAGAAGGCGTGCGCCGGGCTCGTTTCCGAGTCACCGGACCTCGGCGCCACATTGTCGGCCGCGTTGCACGAACTCGGCGAGAACATCTGGATGATCATCGACGACGCCCATCTCCTGCGCGACACCGACGTGCTCACCGACCTCGAGTCGTTCATGCGCTGGCAACCACCGATGCTGCGGACGGTCATCGTCGGACGGTTCGAGCCGCCGCTCGCGCTGCAGCGGCTTCGCCTGGACGGCAGGCTGTTCACGCTCACGGCAACGGATCTCGCCTTCACGTCCGACGAGTCCGCCGAGATGCTCGACGAGCACGGCGTGGTGCTGTCCCCGGACGATCTCGACGCCCTGATGGTTCGCACGGAGGGCTGGGCTGCCGGAATCCGGCTGGCGGGAATGTCTTTGGAAGGACATCCGGATCCGAGCCGATTGATCGCCGAGTTCTCGGGCGACCGCCGGGCCGTCGCCGACTATCTCATCGAGGAGGTCCTCGCCGGCCAGACCGACGAGATGCGCGAGTTCCTCCTGCGCACGTCCGTCCCCGTCTCGTTCACGGTCGAACTCGCCGAGAAACTCACGGGCTGCACCGACGCGCACGGCAACATCGATTGGCTCGAGCACCACAATTTCCTGATCAGCCGGATCACCGAGAACCCCACGCACTACCGCTACCACCCGCTGCTGCGCAGCTATCTGCGCGCGGAGATCAGCCGGATCGGCCACGTCGAAGTCGAGCATCTCGAATTGACGGCGGCCCACTGGCACGACGAATTCGGGGATGCACTGCTCGCACTCGAACACGCGGTGAACTCCGGTGATCACGACGAGATCGTGGCTCTGCTGGCCCGGACGTCGCTGCCCCTGATCATCGGCGGCCACGGCGAGGCCGTCGACCGGATTCTCACGAGGGCGCCCCGTGCGTCGCAGGACCATCCGTCGGCGCGGCTGCTCCGCGCCGCCGCCGCGCTCGCCTCGGGAAACATCCCGGTGGCCACGTCCACCCTCGAACTCCTCGACCGCAGGAAGTCGGGTCTGCTGGTGGACGGCGCCACCGAATCCCGGGTGCACCTGCTGCTCCGCGAATCGCTGCGGGTGCAGACCGCGATCGGCACCGGCGACATCGAGACCGCGCTGAAGCGGCTGCAGAGCGTGGGCGGCGGATCGAGCGGCGACCCCGATCTCGATGCGTTCGTCCTGCTCCAGGAAGGGCGTGCGCTGCTCTTCCTCGGACGGGACGACGAGGCGGAGGCCGTGCTCGGGAGGTCGCTCGCGCACGCGAGGCTCGGCGACGCACCGTTGAGCGTCATGTACTGCCTGGGGACTCTCGCCGCCGTCTCGATGTCGCGGGGGGACGTGACGGTGGCGTCCGAGCTGGTGGACGAGGCCCTGACGATCGGCCGGACGCAGTCGGCGACGAGCGATCCGACGTTCCAGTTGACGAAGCTCATCGACTCCTGGTGCCGCTACATGCGGATGGACCCCGACGCCGCCCGCGTCGCCGCCGAATCCGCCGAGGCGTTGCGTCGCGCGAGCACCGGAACCGCCGGTCTCGCCGACGGCGCCGCGGCCCTGTTCGGTCTCGACGAGTCCGAACACCGGCACGGTTCGGTGACGATGGTGCATGCGGACAGCCCCGTGTCGTCCGCGCTGCCGATGCCGCCGGGAATCCGGGCGGTGCTGCTGCCCGCCATCCAGTACGCGTATCTGTCCGCCGGTGAGATCGGGTGGGCGCACGAGTTGGCCACCGAGGCGCAGGCCTTCCTCGGGCCCACCGGCGACACACCCCTCGTCGAGGCGATCATTCACCTGCACCTGCACCGCCTCGACCTGGCCCGCCGGACGATCCAGCCGGTCCTGGACGGTGAACTGGAATGCGCCGCGGGCACCAACCTGATCGCGGCGTGGCTCGTGGACGCGTCGATCGCGCTTGCCCGCAAACATGATTCGCGCGCCCACAGCGCACTCACCGAGGCGTTGCGTCTCGCGGAGCCGCAGTCGGTGCTGCGTCCGTTCCACGACTGCGGACCACAGATCCGGGATCTCCTCGTGCGGAGCACCGGCCGGTTCGGGGTCCTCGAACCGTTCGCGGAGAGGCTCCGCGCGTCGTTTCCGCGGTCGGAGAGCACGGCATCCGACATGCTCACTCCCCGTGAACTGGAACTCCTCGTGGAGCTTCCGTCGTGGCGCACCGCCGAGCAGATCGCGGCCGACCTGTGCGTGTCGGTGAACACGGTGAAGACGCATCTGCGCGGGATCTACCGCAAACTCGGCGTCACGTCCCGCCGCGACGCGATCGCCGCCGCGCAACACAACGGTTTGCTCTGAGACGGTTCACCACTTGCGGGTGAGGCGCGTCGCCGTTCCGTCGGTCACCCTGAAATCTACGGCTGACCGAGTTCTGGAACGACGATGCGAATGAAGGAGCCCGCCGTGGTGCGTCCTGAATCGAACTGGCCCGGCAAGGTCAGGTACGCCTTCCTGATCAGCGGCGCCCTGTCCGATCGGGTGCTGGCGGCCTTCCCCGAGTTGGACGTCTCGGACGTCACGACCGGTGACACGACGCTCTACGGTCCGGTCGACGGCCCGACGGATCTCCGGGGCATGCTGGCCCGCTTCGACGCGCTGGGACTGACCGTCATCGAGATGCGCAGGCTACCGGACTGACCGGGCGTCGGGGTTCAATGGGGAAGGGTCCCGGGAGGCGGTGAAGCCGAGTGAGCGGCGAGTTCGAACCGGGCACGGTGTTTGCCGGCTACGTGATCGAACGGGTTCTGGGACGAGGCGGGATGGGCACCGTCTACCTCGCCCAGCATCCCAACCTGCCGCGCAAGGTCGCTCTCAAACTGCTCGACACGTCGTGGACGAGCGACGACTACGTCCGGTCGCGTTTCGAGTCGGAAGCGGACCACGCCGCCCATCTCGACCATCCCAACATCGTCACCGTCCACGACCGCGGCCGCGAGGGCGGCCGGTTGTGGATCGCGATGCAGTACGTTCCCGGCGTCGACGCCCGGAGAGCGCTCAATTCCGGGGCACTGGACGTGGAGCGCGCCGTGCACATCATCAGCGAGACCGGGAAGGCGCTCGATCACGCGCACGGGGCGGGGATCCTGCATCGCGACGTGAAGCCGGCGAACATCCTGCTCGCGCCGGGCGACCCCGAACGTGTGCTGCTCACCGATTTCGGCACCGCAAAGGCCCTGGACGAGACGCATCAGCTGACCCGCACCGGGATGCTGGTGGCGACGCTGCACTACGCGGCGCCCGAGCAGATCGAGGGCCGGAAACTCGACCACCGTGTCGACATCTATGCGTTGGGCTGCACCTTCTTCCATCTGCTCACCAACGAACCGCCGTTTCCGGGGACCACCGCGTCCTCGGTGATGCACGGTCATCTGAATGGGCCGATTCCCAAGCCGAGCGTGGTGCGACCGGGGCTGCCCGCCGGTGTCGACGCCGTCGTCGCGCGCGCCATGGCCAAGGAGCGCGAGGAGCGCTACTCGACATGTCGTGAGTTCAGCGACGCCGTCCACGCGATCGAGTGGGACGCGCCCGGCAGCGTCACCCGTCCTGCCGCCCTCGCCGACTCCGCCGCGACCACCCGGACGAGCCGTCCCGCCGTGACCCGGCCCGACGCCGAGCCGGGTGCGGAGCCGACGACACCGACAACGGTCGCGGGCCGGTGGCGGCGCACACGCTGGCTGCTCGCCGCCCTTCTGGCGGTTGTCCTCGTCGCCGCCGCTGTCGCCTATGTCGTCTGGCCGGGCGAGGAGTCGGCCGACAGGCAGGTGGTGCTCCCGCTGACCGGCTTGCAGGGCCCGGCCGGGCTCGCGGTCTCGGGCAGCGGGAACCTGTACATCGCGGACAGCGCGGCCAAGCAGGTTCTGGAGGTGCGCGCCGGATCCTACGAGCAGGCGGTTCTTCCCTTCACCGGACTCGACGTTCCGCAAGGAGTTGCGGTCAGCACGTCCGGCGACGTGTACGTCTCCGATCTCGTGACCAACACCGTGACGATGCTGCACGGCAGCACCCAGGTACCGATGCCGATCGGCGGGTTGAATCAGCCGTTCGGAATCGCGCTCGGGCCGGATGGAACGCTGTACGTCGCGGACACGCTGAACAACCGGGTGATGGCCCTGCGCGACGTCACCGCCGCTCCCGTCGAGGTACCCCTGACGGTGATCGGGCCGTTCGCCGTCGCCGTCGGTGAGCAGGGCGATCTGTACGTCGGCACGCCCAACAAGGTGCTCGCGTGGAACGCCGCCACCCGCGCCCAGAGCTTCCTGCCGTTCACCGACCTCCAGAGCGTCGGTGGTGTCGTGGTCGACGACGAAGGAACCGTGTACGCGATCGACCAGAACCACAATCGGATTCTGCGGCTGCCCGCCGGTTCGGACGAGCAGGAGGTCCTCCCGTTCACGGGCCTGGACCAGCCGGAAGGGATCGCCGTGTCGAGCCGGGGCGATGTGTACGTCGCGGACACCGACAACAGCCGGGTGGTCATGCTGCCCGCGGGCAGTTGACCGGTCAGGCCTGGCGTGCCAAGTCGAACCCGAACGATTCCGCGACCGCCTCGTCCACCCGCCCGTGGTGATTGGCGAGCAGTTCTTCGCGTTCGTTCGCGGAGAGACCGCCCCAGATGCCGTACGGTTCACCGACACTGAGCGCGTGCTCCCGGCACTGCACCAGCACGGGGCAGCCGCGGCAGATCATCTTGGCGCGGAAGTCCCGCATCTCGCGCGCCCGGCCACGTTCGCGGTCGGGGTGGAAGAAGGTGGACGATTCGTAGCCGCGGCACGCGGCGTCCCTCTGCCAGTCCCACACCTCGGCGACCGGAATGGGAAGACTCAACCGATTGGACATTGCACTCCTCCAGATACTCGTGAGCCGTTGTGTGCGAGCCCGAGAACTCGTTCCCGGGCCAGATCGGCGGCGCCGACGATGCCGACGTTCGCGCCGAGTTCCGCCAGTCGCACCTCGGCGACCGGTCGATGTGCGCGTCCCGTGAGACGGTTCTCGAAAGCGGCGGCGGCGGGACCGCGCAGCAGTTCACCGGCCTCGCAGACTCCCCCGCCGATGATGAACAGGTCGGGGTCGAAGAACGCGGCGATGTCCGCCATGCCGTGTCCCAGCCAGGAACCGATCACCCGGAAACATTCGAGCGCGGCGGGGTCGCCGTCCTGTGCGGCGGCGGTGACGTGCAGGCCGGTGATGGCGTCGGCCCTGCCGCCTGCGCGGGCGAGGAGGTCGGCGGCGAAACCGGGCGACACGTTCGCGAGGTCCTGCGCTTCCCGGACGAGTGCCCGCCCGCTGGCGTAACGCTCCCAGCAGCCGTGGTTGCCGCAGCCGCACCGGCGGCCGTGCGGTTCGACGTTGAGGTGCCCGAACTCCGCGGCCACCCCGAACTTGCCGCGGTGGAGGACGCCGTCGACGACGATGCCGCCGCCGATCCCGGTTCCCACGGTGAGCACGACGACGGTCTGTCCCGTCCGCCCGGCCCCGAAGCGCGCTTCGCCCCAGGCGGCGGCGTTGGCGTCGTTCTCCACCACCGTCGGCAATCCGCACGCCGCTTCGACCACCGCACCGAGCGGTTCGTTGCGCCAGGCGAGGTTCGGGGCGAACAGCACGGTGCTGAGGTCGGCGGCGACGAAGCCTGCCGCGCCGATGCCGACGGCCTGGACCGGGTGGGTATCGGCCAGATCCCGGACGAGTTCGGCGATGACGTTCTCGACACCGCGCGCATCGTGGGACGGGGTGTCACGACGCACCATCCGGTGGATGACTCCGTCGGTGTCGACCACGCCGGCAGCGATCTTCGTGCCACCCACGTCGATGCCAATTGTCAGAGCCATGTCTCGTGTCCTCTTCAAATCTACGAGTGAGCGGTGTCACGCTGACACTAGAGGACCTTTGGCTCGTTATCAATACGTACTTTGGTTTTTCTGAGAACAAAGTGCTGGGTATGTCAGCACCGACCGGCCGCTTCGCGATCTCATCCCCGAGGAGTGATCCGCGTCCGCACAGGTAGGAGGAATCTGAGATCGCGATCGCCGAATCGCACGAAGGAGGATTCGATGAGCTCCCCTGGGTCGATCGAGTCGGCAGGCCCGTAGCTCGTGCCCGGCGCCCACGAGCAGCCGGAACCGGGTGAGACCGGCACCCGGCGTATGGACTGGCAATGGCGGGCCGCGGCGCTCGGCGCCGTCGACGCCGCGCCGGCCGCCGCGGTCACCGCCGCCGTCGCCGTCCCGTCGGGTGTCGCGCTGGCGGTGGGGGTGCTGCCCGCGGCGATCATGGGACTGCCGCCGACCCGACGGGCGCGGGCTACACTGATTCTCATCGGGATCCTGACCGGGCTGCCGATGGTGCTGGGCTCACTCGTCGCCCGCACACCCCTGCTGGCGATCGTGGTCGTGTTCGCCCTCGCAGTCGGTGCGGCGGCGCTCGCGCGGACCACCGTCGCGAAGCGGCGAAACCTCGGCAGGGTCTTGTCGACGCTGTCGGTGCCGCTGGTCGGAGTCGGGCTCAGCTACGACGACCCGGCGACAGCAGTCGGGCTCGCGGTGCTCATGATCGGCGGTTCGGTGTTCGCGTATGCCGTTTCGCTGCCGCTCCCCGAACATGCTGCCGACGCGCCCGTTCGGCCCGGGACCGCGATCACCCTCGGGTACGGCGTCCGACTCGGCGCCGCAGGCGCGACCGCCGCCGCGATCGGGTTCGCCCTCGGCCTCGACCACGTCGGCTGGGCCTGCGCAGCAGCACTTCTCGTGATGCGTCCCGACACCGACGAACAGGTGACGCGCATGGCGGGACGGATCGCGTCGATGCTCATCGGGGGAACGGCGGCCGTGCTCGTCGTCGGTGCGACTCCCGCCGACTGGGTCTACAGCGCTGCCGTCGTCGCGGTCGTCGCGACTGCCGCGGCAACCCACCGCAGTCGCTGGTACGTGACCTCCACGTTCACCACGTTCCTCGTGTTCGTCCTGCTGCTGTATTCCGATCCCGAACAGGCCGGATACCCCTTCACCGAACGGCTTTCCGAAACCGTGCTCGGCGTCGCCATCGCGTTCCTCTTCGGCATCGCCGTCCCCGCCCTGGGGCGTCGGACGCAGTTGCCGCACTGACGGGGCGGAATGTTCGACGGACGAGCGGGACGCTCGTTCGATCTGACGCAACGAGCGTCCCGTTCGTCCGGAGTGGGCGTGGACGCCGGACGCCCGAGTGGACAAGCCCTGTGATCTGCGCCATAGTTTTCTCCCGTCGGCACAAGCCGACGCGCCCCTGACACTCGGATCGTCCGGCACGTTCCTGCCGGTGGAGGGATTCATTTCTCATGGCAACAATCACGTATGACCGCGCTACCAGGCTCTTTCCCGGGTCCGACGTCCCCGCCGTCGACCAACTCGACCTGCACATCGAGGACGGCGAGTTCCTCGTCCTCGTCGGCCCGTCCGGCTGCGGAAAATCCACGTCGCTGCGGATGCTCGCCGGACTGGAGGACGTCGACGGCGGCCAGATCCTGATCGGCGGCCGCGACGTCACGCACGCCGAACCCAAGGATCGCGACATCGCGATGGTCTTCCAGAACTACGCGCTCTACCCGCACATGACCGTCGCCGAGAACATGGGCTTCGCCCTCAAACTCGCAGGCACCGACAAGTCCGAGATCCGCACCCGCGTCGCGGAGGCCGCCGACATGCTCGACCTCGGCGCCTACCTCGACCGCAAACCCAAGGCACTCTCCGGCGGCCAGCGGCAGCGAGTTGCCATGGGCCGCGCCATCGTCCGGCAACCGCAGGTGTTCCTGATGGACGAGCCGCTGTCGAACCTCGACGCGAAGCTGCGCGTGCAGACCCGTACCCAGATCGCCCAGCTCCAGCGCCGCCTCGGCACCACCACCGTTTACGTCACCCACGACCAGGTCGAGGCCATGACGATGGGCGACCGTGTCGCCGTCCTCAAGGGCGGCGTGCTGCAGCAGTGCGCCTCCCCGCGCGAGCTCTACCGCCGGCCCGCGAACGTGTTCGTCGCCGGGTTCATGGGCTCACCGTCGATGAATCTGTTCACCGTGCCCGTCACCGACGGCGGCGTGCTGGTCGGCGACCAGCTGGTGCCCGTCCCCCGCGACGCCCTGACCGCGGCGGGCGGGCGTGAGGTGATCTTCGGGATCCGTCCCGAGCACGTCGAGATCGCCGATTCCGGCGGACTGAAACTCGAGATCGACGTCGTCGAGGAGCTCGGCTCCGAGGCATTCGTGTTCGGCCGCACCACCGTCCACGGGCGAACCGAGAACCTGGTCGCGCGCGTCGACTGGCGCAACCCACCCGAGAAGGGCCAGGTCGTGCACGTCCGCGTCGACGAGGCACACGCGCACCTCTTCGCCACCGACGCGGCGGGCGAGCGCCTGGTGCGCTGACCTCAGAGTTCCGCGGGACGGGCGGTCGAGCCCCTGACCACCAGGTGGGTCGGGAGCACGACCGCCCGTTCCGCCGGTTCCCGCCCGCTCAGCAGGTCCACGACCACCCGGCCCGCCGCCGCTCCCTGCTCTCCCACCGGTTGCCGGACCGTGGTCAGGTCGGCCAGCTCCGCCGTCGGGTGATCGTCGATGCCGATCACCGACATCCCGGCCGGGACGGGTACCCCCGCTCGCCGCAGCGTGCGTAGCGCTCCGACTGCGACCTCGTCGGAATGACAGAACACCGCGGTGGGCACGTCGGCCCGGCTGAGCAGCAGTTCCATGCCGCGCTCGCCGCCCTCGACGCCCCAGGGCACGGTCGCGATGCAGTCGTCGTCGAGTCCGGCGTCGGCGAGTGCACCGTGGAAACCCGCGACCCGGGCGATGTCGCCCGCCCAGGACCGCCCTTCCGGGTCGACGGTGCGGATCATGCCGATCCGCGTGTGCCCGATCCTGATCAGATGGCCGACGGCCTGGCGCGCGGCCAGTTCGTCGTCGATCCGGACGGACGGGAAGTCACCGGCGTGCGCGCCGATGACCACCACGGTCACGTCCATCTCCTCGAGCCGTGCCCGCTCCGGCCCGGTCAGCGGAAACGCCACGGCGATGACCGCATCGACCTTGCGGCGCAACGGAAGTCGCTCGAAGAACGATTCACGCTGGGACGACTCCTCGAGGCAGTACAGCATCACGTCCAGGTCGGCGGCACGGAGTTCGTGTTCGATGCCGGCGAGGACCCGTGAGTAGAACCAGGCGTCGATCCACGGCACGACGACGGCCACCCGGCCCGTCGCGCCGCCCGACAGCTTCGACGCCTCGGGCGAGATGACGTACGCCAACTCGTCGGCGACCCGCTGAATCCGCAGTCGCGTCGCGTCGGACACCCCCTTCTCGCCGCGCAGCGCACGGGAGACGGTGGCGATCGAGACGCCGGTGCGGCGCGCGACGTCGGCCATGTTCACGGACTGCTTGGGGATCACGTTCCCACAGTAAGCGAGCAACGCAAATATTTGCGCAAGTTCCTCACGGAACGCAAGCCGCTGTAGTGCGGAAAAGAAATCACCCTGTTCGAGTTGACAGCAACCTGTGATGTGCCTCACGCTCATTACGCAAACGTTTACGCATCACATTCGCCCATCCCATCCCCGCACCGAGGAGATTCGATGACCCAGTCCGTGGAGTCGACCGCAACCACCGTCGCGAGCCGGCACCCCGAAGCCTGGTGGAAGACGGCCGTCGTCTACCAGGTCTACATCCGCAGCTTCGCCGACGGGAACGGCGACGGCATCGGCGACCTCACCGGGTTGCGGTCCAAGCTGCCCTACCTCGCCGACCTCGGCGTCGACGCCGTGTGGATCAACCCCTGGTACCCGTCGCCGATGGCGGATGCCGGCTACGACGTCGCCGACTTCCGCGACATCGAGCCGTCGTACGGCACGCTCGCGGAGGGTGAGGCGTTCATCGCCGAGGCCCACGAGCTGGGGATCCGCGTGATCCTCGACATCGTGCCCAACCACACCTCCAGCGAGCACCGCTGGTTCGGGGCCGCGCTCCGCGACGAGCCCGGAGCACGCGAGCGCTACATCTTCCGGCCCGGCCGCGGCCCGGCGGGCGACGAGCCGCCCAACGACTGGCAGAGCGCATTCGGCGGTCCCGCGTGGAGCCGTCTCGACACCGGCGAGTGGTACCTGCACCTGTTCGCTCCCGCACAGCCCGACCTCAACTGGGAGCACCCCGAGGTCCGTGCGGAGTTCGAGGACATCCTGCGCTTCTGGTTCGACAAGGGCGTCGACGGCTTCCGGATCGACGTCGCCCACGGCCTGGCCAAGGATCCCGCACTGCCCGATGCCGGTGAGCGCCTTCCCGGTTCGCAGCACACCGACCCCCACCCCGCGTGGGACCAGGATGCCGTCCACGAGGTGTACCGGGGCTGGCGGACCGTCGCCAACGCCTACAACGACCGCGTCTTCGTCGCTGAGGCCTGGGTTCCCGGCAACGACCGGCTGGCCCGGTACCTGCGCCCCGACGAACTCCACACCGCGTTCCAGTTCGACTTCCTGCGCGCCCCGTGGCGCTCGGACAGCATTCGCGCCGTGATCGACGACGCGCTCGAGCAGGCTGCCACCGTCGGCGCACCCGCCACCTGGGTGCTCTCCAACCACGACGTGCCCCGCACCGTCACCCGCTACTCCCGCTCGCAGCCCGACCACCTCGTCGAAACCGATTGGGAGCGCGCCCGCTGGGCGCTCGAGGAGCCGAACCACGACCTGGGCAGGCGCCGTGCCCGCGCCGCCGCGCTGCTGCAGCTGGCATTGCCCGGCACCGCGTACATCTACCAGGGCGAGGAACTCGGACTGGAAGAGGTCGAGGACCTTCCCGACGACGTCCGTCAGGATCCGACGTGGTTCCAGACCGGCTTCACCGACTGCGGCCGCGACGGCTGCCGGGTGCCGATCCCGTGGTCGAACGACGCAGTGCCGTACGGCTTCTCCCCGTTCGACGCGGAAGAGGACACCTGGCTTCCGCAGCCCGGGCACTGGGCCCCGCACACCGCGGAAGCGCAGGCGGGCCACCCCGAGTCGTTCCTCACGCTGTACCGCCGGGCGCTGGAACTGCGGCCCGAGTTCTTCGACACCCCGCATCCCCTCGAGTGGCTCGACACTCCCCCGGGCGTTCTCGCGTTCGCCCGCGGCGCAGTGCAGTGCTGGGTGAACACCGGCACCGAACCGGCCGCACTTCCCGAAGGCTCGACCGTGGTGCTCGGTTCAATCGCCGGCATCACCGGCGGACTGCTCCCGTCCGACGCCGCGGTGTGGCTGTCGGAACCGGGCTCGGGTGAATCACGATGAAGCGCGTCGCCGCCGCCGCGGTGGCCGTCGGGGTCCTGTTCGCGGCGACGTCCTGCGCCGATCAGGGCATCGACGCCGCCGCGCAGGCGGAAAAGCAGAACCTGGACGGCCGCGGACCCATCACCTACGTGCAGGGTAAGGACAACTCCAACGTCGTCCGGCCGTTGATCGACGAGTGGAACGCCACCCATCCCGGTGAGGAGGTGACGTTCAAGGAGCAGTCCGACCAGGCCGACCAGCAGCACGAGGACCTGGTGCAGCATTTCCAGTCCCGCGATCCCGGCTACGACGTCGCCGTCGTCGACGTCGTGTGGACCGCCGAATTCGCGGCCCGCGGATGGCTGCAACCGCTCGAGGGCCCGATGGCGATCGACACGTCCGGCCTGCTCCCCGCCACCGTCGCGGGGGCCACATACGGGGGCGTCCTGTACGCGGCGCCGCAGACCAGCGACGGCGCCCTGCTCTACTACCGCACCGACCTGCTCGATCACCCGCCCGCCACCTGGGACGAGCTGATCGGCACGTGCGGGACGGCGCAGCAGGCCGGAATCGGCTGCTACGCCGGCCAGTACGCCAAGTACGAGGGCCTGACCGTCAACGCGTCCGAGGCCATCAACACGGCGGGCGGGTCGATCCTCGGACCGGACGGCGTGACCCCGACGATGACCACCCCGGAAGCCAAGGCGGGCCTGCAGTCCCTGGTCGACGCGTACCGTTCGGGTGCGATTCCCCGCGAGTCCGTCACGTTCCAGGAAGAGCAGGCCCGGCAGGCGTTCCAGAGCGGCGACCTGCTGTTCATGCGCAACTGGCCGTACGCGTACAGCCTGATGAACGGTCAGGGCAGTTCCGCGGTGTCCGGCAAGTTCGCGGTGGCGCCGCTGCCGGGGAAGAACGGGCCCGGTCACTCGACACTCGGCGGGCACAGCGCCGCGATCAACGTGTACTCGGAGCACAAGGCCACCGCGTCCGACTTCCTGAAGTTCTTCCTGGAGAAGAAGTCGCAGGCGTTCTTCCTCTCGCAGGGGTCGCTCGCGCCCGTCCGCGCCGACGTCTACGACGACCCGGAACTGATCGAGCAGTACCCGTACATCCCCACGCTGAAGACGTCGATCGAGAACGCCGTGACCCGGCCGGTGACCCCGTTCTATCCCGCGGTCACCCGGGCCGTGCAGAACAACGCGTACGCCGCGATCAAGGGCGAGAAGACGGTGGACCAGGCCGCCGCCGACATCCAGTCCGCGATCGCCGCGGCCGGGTCCTAGAGGAGACAAGCCGATGACCGTTCACGAACTCTCGGAACCGACGACCGAGGTCGTCCCGCAACCGGATTCGTCCGAAACGCCGCCACGGCCCCGGAAGGGACGCAGCAGGGCAGCAATGCTCCTGGTTCTGCCGACCATGATCCTGCTCGGCATCGTCGTCC
Organism: Rhodococcus koreensis; assembly: GCF_017068375.1. Taxonomy (NCBI): domain Bacteria; kingdom Bacillati; phylum Actinomycetota; class Actinomycetes; order Mycobacteriales; family Nocardiaceae; genus Rhodococcus; species Rhodococcus koreensis. The sequence goes on along the minus strand of NZ_CP070609.1, from coordinate 5,055,908 downwards.
TGTACCCGGTGATCAGTGCGATGGTGATGTCGCTGTTCAAGGACCCGACCATCGACCCCGCCACCGGCAAATTCGTCGACCAGGGCTTCGCGGGACTGTCGAACTACACGCACTGGCTGTTCCAGCGGTGCACCGACACGACCGGAGCGTCGGTGTCCTGCCCCGGCGGCACACTGGGATCACTGTTCTGGCAGTCGATGTGGGTCACCGTGTTCTTCACCGTGGTCACCGTCACCATCGAGGTCGCGCTGGGACTCTGGTTCGCCACCATCATGAACCGGGCGTTCCGCGGCCGGGCACTGCTGCGGACCAGCATCCTCGTCGCGTGGGCCATCCCGACCGCCGTCACCGCGAAACTGTGGTACTTCGTCTTCGCCTACGACGGCATCGCCAACAAACTGCTCGGCACGGACATTCTGTGGACGGGTGACACGTGGCCCGCCCGGTTCGCCGTCGTGATCGCCGACGCCTGGAAGACCACTCCGTTCGTGGCGTTGCTGATCCTCGCCGGACTGCAGATGGTGCCCGCCGAGGTGTACGAGGCGGCGCGGATGGACGGCGCCGGCGCGTGGCAGCGGTTCCGTTCGATCACGTTGCCCCTCATCAAGCCGGCCATTCTGGTGGCGGTCCTCTTCCGCGTCCTCGACGTCCTGCGGATCTACGACCTCCCGGCGATCCTCACCGGCGGTGGCGGCGGCGACGGCACCGCCACCACCACACTGTCGATCCTCGTGATCGACCAGATGCGCCAGGGATTCAACAGCGCGTCCGCCCTCTCCACGATCACGTTCCTGTTCATCTTCGCCGTCGCCTACGTCCTCGTGAAGGTGATGGGCGTCAACGTGATCGACACCCAAGAGCAGCAGCGAAAGGCCTGACCCATGTCCACAGCAGTCGTCACGCCGGGAATTCCCCGGCCCACGGTGGCGCGCAGGCGCCGGGGACCGTCGCTCGCGTCGATCCGCACTTACGCGGGCCTCGCGGTGATCGTCGTCTGGGGTCTGGCCCCCGTCTACTGGATGGTGGTCACCGCCTTCCGGGACTCCGACTACACGTTCGACACCACCCCGTGGCCCACCCACGTCACGTTGGACAACTTCGCGAACGTGTTCTCCACGGACGCCGGTAACCACTTCGCCCGGGCGCTCGTCAACAGCACGATCATCGGCGCCGTCACCACCGCGATCGGACTGATCGTGGGGGTCGGCACCGCGTACGCACTGGCGCGGTTGCAGTTCCGGGGCAAACACGCGGTCCTCGGGATCATCCTGGCCGCGTCGATGTTCCCGGGTGTCGCCGTCCTGACACCGCTGTTCCAGCTGTTCACGTCGATGGGCTGGTTCGGCACGTATCAGGCGCTGATCATCCCGAACATCTCGTTCGTGCTGCCCCTCACCATCTACACCCTCACCGCATTCTTCAAGGAACTGCCGTGGGAACTCGAGGAGGCGGCCCGGATCGACGGGGCCAGCAGGCGGCAGGCGTTCCGAATGGTGCTGCTGCCCTTGGCCGCACCGGGACTGTTCACCACCGCGATCCTCGCCTTCATCGCGTCGTGGAACGAATACCTGATCTCGAGCCAGCTGTCCAACGACATCACCCAGCCGGCCACCGTCGCCATCGCACAATTCGCGGGAAGCAAACCGCACGAGGAGCCGTTCACGTCGGTGATGGCCGCGGGAACGGTCGTGACCATCCCGCTCGTCATCATCGTGCTGCTCCTGCAGCGCCGCATCGTGTCGGGCCTCACCGCGGGCGGCGTCAAGTAGAGCACCCGTGAGTACTTGTTAACCGCCCGACGTTAACAAGTACTCACGGGGGGTTTTGCCGGGCCGCCCTCCGGTGGCAGCATTCTTCCCGTGACCTTTGCCCATCGTCTGCGTCCCCGTCTCGTCGAAGAGCGAGCGTCGGTGTCGCCGCTCGAGCTGTTCTTCGACCTCGTCTTCGTCTTCGCGCTCACCCGTGTCACCGACCTGATGGCCGAGGACCCCACCGGCGTCAATCTGCTGCGCGGCGCCCTCGTGATGGCCGTGCTGTGGTGGAGCTGGGTGGGGTACGCGTGGCTCTGCAACCTCGTGCGCGCCGACGAGGGCATCGTCCGGGTCGTGATGTTCGGTGCGATGGGCGCCATGTTCGTCACCGCGTTGACGATCCCCGAGGCCTTCGACGACCTCGCGGGCGGACTCGACGGACCCGTCATCTTCGCCCTCGGCTACTTCGTCGTCCGGCTCCTGCACCTGGTGATGTTCTGGGTGGTCAGCCGCGAGGACCCGCAACTCCGCGGCCAGGTGCTCCGCTTCGCGCCCAGCATGCTGACCGGCACCGTGTTCCTGCTCGTCGCGTCGCAGCTCACCGGTACCGCGCAGACCGTCATGTGGATCCTGGCCCTCGCCGGCGACTACCTCGGGACACTGGTCGGCGGGACCGACTGGCGGTTGCGGTCGGTCAGCCACTTCGCGGAGCGGCACGGGCTCATCATCATCGTCGCGCTGGGCGAGTCGATCGTGTCGATCGGCATCGGCGTCGCGAGCCTGCCGATCTCGTGGGCGATCATCGTCGCGTCCCTGCTGGGGCTCGCGGTGTCGGGACTGCTGTGGTGGTCGTACTTCGACGTCACGTCCCTGGCGGTGGAGCACGCGTTCGAGGAGGCGACCGGTGCGCGTCAGATCAAGATCGCCCGCAACTGCTACAGCTTCATCCACCTGCCGATGGTGATCGGGATCGTGATGCTGTCGCTGGGTCTGAAGAAGATCCTGTCGTACGTCGGCGACGGCAACCATCACCGGCTGGTGGATCCGCTGTACGGCTGGCCGCTGGTGGCACTGTTCGGTGGCGCGGCTCTGTACCTCCTCGCGCTGGTCGCCTTCAAGGCGTACGCGACGAGGTCGGTAACCGTGCCGCGCGTCGTGACGGCGGTCGTGCTGATCGCGCTGCTCCCCGTCGTCTGGCACGTCCCCGCCCTCGCCACCCTCGGCGTGCTGACCGCAGTCCTGCTCGCGATGATCGGATACGAGATGGTTCGCTACGACCAGCCCCGGGACGAGATCAGGCACGGCCACCCGTGAGTACTTGTTAACGTCGGGCGGTTAACAAGTACTCACGGGCCCGAAGGGCATACCCGTCCTGCACGGCGGCGGTACCGAATCACCTCTGAGGCTCGAGACGATCGAGCCGGAGGGATTGATCACGATGACCGACCATTCACGCGGCCCACGGCTCCGCAGTCCACTGCGCGGACCATGGTTGACCTCGGTATTCGGCCTCGTACTGCTGATCGGGCTGCCCGTCGTCATCGTCACGGGGCTGCTCTCCTACATCGCGTACGGGCCCCAGTTCGGGCAGGCCCGCCCCGGCGACGTCGGCTGGCTGCACCTCCCGTACTTCGCGTGGCCCACCCGGCCGTCGTGGCTGTACCGGCTCACGCAGGGTCTGCACGTCGGGCTCGGACTGATCCTGGTGCCGATCGTGCTCGCCAAACTGTGGTCGGTGATCCCGAAACTCTTCGTGTTTCCGCCGGTGCGGTCGCCGGCGCAGGCCCTCGAACGGCTGTCGCTGATCGCCCTGGTCGGCGGTGCGCTGTTCGAGATCATCACCGGCGTCCTGAACATCCAGTACGACTACATCTTCGGTTTCGACTTCTACACGGCGCACTACTGGGGCGCGTGGGTCTTCATCGCCGGGTTCGTGACACACACGATCCTGAAGGTGCCGTTGATGGTGCGATCGCTGCGGTCCCGGTCGTTCCGGGAAGTGCTGCGTACGTCCCGCGCCGACACCCGGCCCGAACCGGCGGACGAGAACGGCCTCGTGGCCGAGGACCCCACCCCGGCCACGATCAGCAGGCGCGGCGCCCTCGCCCTCGTCGGTGGCGGCGCCGCGCTCGTCGCGGTGCTGTCGGTCGGGCAGACCACCGGCGGATTCCTGCGGGGCGCCGCGCTGCTGCTGCCGCGCGGTCGCTCGTACGGCGACGGCCCCAACGACTTTCAGATCAACCGGACGGCCGCGGCCGCGCAGATCACCCCGGAACAGACGGACGACACCTGGCGACTGACGGTTGAGGGTGGCGCGGAACCGGTACAGCTGAGCCGAAGTCAGCTGCGCGCGATGCCGTCGCACACCGCGTCCCTCCCGATCGCGTGCGTCGAGGGGTGGTCCACCGTCGAGACGTGGACGGGCGTGCGACTGCGTGACCTCGCGGACGTCGCGGGGGTGGCGGCGTTCGGCTCGGCGAAGGTGACGTCGCTGGAGCGGTCGGGGGCGTTCAATCAGGCGGTGCTCACGGCCGATCAGGTGCGCGACGCCGACGCCCTGCTCGCCCTCGAGGTGAACGGCGCGGAACTGTCCCTCGACCACGGCTATCCCGCCCGGATCATCGTTCCCGCCCTGCCCGGCGTCCACAACACCAAATGGGTGCAGTCCATCGAATTCCGGGAGGCGTGAGATGCGCCGATTCGCCCGCGTCTACGGAGCCGACCCGCTGCATCTGCTGGCCGTGCTGTTCACGTTCGCACTCGCCGGGTACGCGGTCTCGGTGGTGGGTCTGCCGAATCTGTGGAATCCGGACGTGTGGTGGAAGTCGATCGCCGTGTGGTTCCTCGGTGCGGTGATCGCCCACGACCTCATGCTGTTCCCGCTGTACGCACTCGCCGACCGGTCTTTGACGTCGGGGCTGGACGCGGTCCGGGGACGGAGACGCCCACGGTCCCGGACGGTTCCGGCGCTGAACTACATTCGCGTGCCGGCGCTCGCGTCCGGGCTGACGCTGCTGCTGTTCCTGCCGGGGATCATCGAGCAGGGCGCCGACGCATATCTTGCGGCGACGGGGTTGACGCAGGAACCGTATCTCGACCGCTGGCTGCTGCTCAGTGCCGCGTTCTTCGCGCTCTCCGCTCTCACCTACGCCACCCGACTCGCGCTGTCCCGCAACGACGACGGCGCGGTGAGCCGACCATGAGGAAGAGCGGGATGTCCACGGACCTCCTGCTGCGGCGGGCGTCGGCGGGGCTCCCGTGCTGGGTGCGTGATGCGCGGGGAACGCGGCGCGCCCTGCCGCTCGACCGGTGGATGGGCGGCGACTCGGCTTCGCTCGCCGATCGGATCGCCGACCGTGTGATGCTGGCGGGGTGTCACGGCGCCACCGTCGATCTCGGATGCGGTCCCGGCCGGCTCACCGCGGCGCTCGTGTCCGCCGGTGTCACAGCGCTGGGCGTCGATTCATCCGTCACGGCAGTGCAACTCACGATCCGCCGCGGCGGCGTCGCGTTGCATCGGGACATCTTCGCGCCGCTGCCGCGGTCGGGGAACTGGGACCGCGTGCTGCTCGCCGACGGCAACATCGGCATCGGCGGCGAACCCGTTCGCGTGCTCAGCCGCGCACGAGAGCTGTTGCAACCGAACGGAATTGTGATCGCCGAGGTGGATCCGCCGACCACGGCGGGGGTGCGCCGTGAACTCCTGCGCTGGGAGACGGAGCATCTCGCTGGAGACTGGTTCGCCTGGGCGAGCGTGGGTGTGGCCGCCGTGTCCGAGGTCGCGCGCGTGGCCGGGCTGCGGGTGATCAATGTTCTGCAGCATGCGAATCGGCACTTCGCGCGGATGGAATGGGCGTAAGAGCTCCCATCCGCCGGGGAAGTAGCGCCGAATACCTAGTGAACATCCACCCACCACCCCTTCCTCCGGAAAGGTTGTTTGATCATCATGTCGAACTATCGAAAAGCACTCGCAGCAGCGGCCATCGGCGCCCTGGCACTGACCCCGCTCGCGGCGTGCTCGAGCAATGATTCGAGTGCATCCTCGAATATGAGCGCAGCAGCATCCTCCCAGCCCGCACCCGTCGCCCAGGTCGACAACCTGACCGGGGTGAGTACCGCCGTCGCTCTCGATCCCGGCTTCACCGGGGCGCTGACGACGCTCGGCCTCACACCCGGAGTGGTGGGCACGGCAACCCTCGCCGACGGATCGGTCAGCTTCCCGATCACCGGCGGCAACGTGAAGTACTGGGAGCCGGGCACGGTCGACCCCTACGTGCAGGGCGAGATCATGCACGACGGCAGCGGATTGTCGCTGGCGGCGCCCGGAACCGTCGTCGAACTCACCGATTTCGCGATCGATCCGGGCACGTCGCTCCTCACCGGCGACGTGAGCGTCAACGGTTCACCCGCGGCAACCGACGCGGTGCTGTTCGATCTCAACGGCCGCACGCTGAAGCCTCTGCAGACCGGACCGAACGACACGGCGATCCTGCAGGGCACCGAGGTCAAGATCTCGGCGGACGCCGCCGGTCTGCTGAACCAGACGTTCAAGACCGACGCCGTCACGCCGGGGCTGCTGGTCGGGATCGCCACCATCACGATCGCGACCAAGTGACCGTAGGCCGTCGAACGGCTACCCGGATGCGCCGGCCGTCACCAGTTCGTGAACAGCAGATGGTTGACGGCCAGCGCACCGGCGGCCTGCACCGCGAGCCAGAACCGATGGCTTCCGCGCGGCAGGAGTGCGGGGGCGGCGAGGAGCCACCATTCGAACGGCAACCAGATCCGCTCGGTCTCCGCCTTGCTCAGCGCGCTCAGGTCGGCGATCACCACCGCGAGGAGCGCGGCGGCCGCCAGAACGGGAACCGGCGACAGCGCCCGCACCCGCGACCAGGCGAACGTCCGGGGCAGTGCGGCGGGCACCGCCAACCCGACCGCGCAGATCAGCGACGCGAAGTTGGCCCAGCCCCAGTAGGCGAAGGGGCGGTCCGACGCGATGCCCTGGTAGTACCGTTCCTGCACCAACTGGTAGCCGTCGAACCACCAGAATCCGCACAGCGTGAACACGGCGGCCACCGCGAGCGCGCCGACCAGTGCGCCGGCCAGCGGCCGGGCCGTGCGCGCGATCACCAGGACGGCGACCGCGGGAATCGCCATCAGGGTGAGCCCGTAGCTGAGGTAGACGCCGAATCCGAGCAGCACCCCTGCGGCCACGGCGACGAGCGCGGGGACCGGAACGGCGCGGGTCGCCGACAGCGCCAGCAGGGCGATCCCCCACGCCACCACGCCGGCGAACAGCGCGTCCGCCGACACCGCCACCCAGATCGCGGCGGGTGCGAGCACGAGGAACGGGGCCGCGCGCCGGGCCGTCGCCTCGTCACCGAGCGCCCGGACGGCGACGATCACGGCGGCGCCGGCACTCGACCCGACCGTGACGCACAGCGTGGACGCCCACGCGCCGCCGTCGAGTCCGACCCGGTCGAGCCAGATGAAGGTCAAGAGCGCACCGGGCGGGTGCCCCGACACGTGGGTGGTCCACGAATCGGGCTGCAGGTCCAGGATCCGGTCGGCGAAGCCCCGCAGCGTCGCCGGGATGTCCGTGACACCGGGGACCTCGTGCAGGTACTCGTCGGTGGAGGTCAGGCGGTCGACGAACCCGCGCCGCCAGCCGTCGACCAGTGCGAGCGCCATCGCCCACAGGGCGGACCCGAGCCACACCCCGACCGTGAGGCGCCGCCACGACAGCGTCTGCGCCAGCCCGGGACCCCACACCACGACCGCCGCCGCGAAGACGACGGCGACCGGGCTGCCCCACCCGAAATGCACGTCGCGGAACCCGAACAGCGGCGCGGCGTCCGCGAAATCCCGCACACTCTCTGCCGTCCGGTTGACGATGGGGGTGATCGTCTCGTTCCCCAGATACGGGACGACGAACGCAACCACCACGAGGACCAGGGCGAGCCCGGCGCCGGCGAAGTCGCGGTAGAGGAAATTCCGTTCGCCGGTGCGCTGTGGGGATCCGATGACGTCATCTCCTTCGACGAAAGTCGCACTCGCGCCCAGCATAACGACGGAGGATGGAGCGTATGACCGCAACGAGTTCACCCGACCCGGTCCGCGCGGACGTCGCCGTGATCGGGGGAAGCGGCTTCTACTCGTTCTTCGACGAGGGAGCCATGGAAGTCACGATCGACACTCCGTACGGCGGCCCCAGCGCCCCGATCACGGTCGGCGACGTGGACGGCAGGACGGTGGCGTTCCTCCCCCGCCACGGCGCCCGGCACGAATTCGCTCCCCACACCATCCCGTACCGCGCGAACCTGTGGGCGCTGCGCACGCTGGGCGTGCAGCGGGTGTTCGCACCCTGCGCCGCCGGCAGCCTCACCCCGGACCTGGGACCGGGCACGATGGTCGTGCCGGACCAGTTGGTCGACCGCACCAGCGGCCGCGCGCAGACGTACTTCGACGGCGGCGGCGTGCACGTCCAGTTCGCCGACCCGTACTGCGCCGACCTGCGCAAGGCCGCCGCCCGGCCGGGCACCGTCGAGGGCGGTGTGCTGGTGGTGGTCGAGGGACCACGGTTCTCGACCCGGGCCGAGAGCCTGTGGTTCGCCCGGCAGGGCTGGACCCTCGTCAACATGACGGGCCATCCCGAGGCGGTGCTCGCCCGGGAGCTCGAGATGTGCTACGCCACCATCGCTTTGGTCACCGATCTCGATGCGGGAATCGAGACCGGCGACGGGGTGCGGGCCGTGGACGTGTTCGCCGAGTTCCAGCGCAACCTCGGTTCACTGAAGACGTTGGTCCGGTCCGCGATCGCCGCCGCCCCCGACGGACCCTGCGACGCCTGCCGGGTCCACGAGGGTGTGACCCTGCCGATCGAGTTGCCATGACGGCAACACGCGTACTGCTCACGGGCGCAGCTGGATTCATCGGCGGCCACGTCCGCGCCGCACTGACCGAGGCCGGCCACGACGTCGTCGCCGTCGACGCACTGCTTCCGTCCGCGCACGGCACCGGCGCCGAACCCCCGGACGGTGTGCGGCGTGCCGACGTGCGCGACCTGCCAGCCCTGACCGAATTGCTGAGGGGTGTGGACGTGGTGTGTCATCAGGCTGCCGTCGTCGGCGCCGGCGTGGATGTGAGCGACGCCCCGGCCTATGCCAGTCACAACGATCTCGGCACGGCGACGCTGCTCGCCGCGATGCACGAGTCGGGTTGCCGGCGGCTGATACTCGCGTCGTCGATGGTCGTCTACGGGGCGGGCCGGTATCGCAACAGCCGGGGCGAGTTCGTGGAGCCGGCACCCCGGCGGGCCGAGGACCTCGAGGCGGGGATCTTCGACGAGACGGACCCCGGCACGGGTGAGCCCCTGGAGTGGGCGCTCGTGGAGGAGAATTCGCCGCTGCGGCCGCGGAGTCTCTACGCCGCGGCCAAGGTGGCCCAGGAGCACTACGCCCTCGCCTGGGCACTGGCCACCGGCGGTTCCGTGACGGCGCTGCGCTACCACAACGTGTACGGCGACCACATGCCGCGCAACACCCCGTACTCCGGGGTGGCCGCGATGTTCCGCTCCGCCCTCGAGAACGGCGACCCTCCGCGCGTGTTCGAGGACGGCAGGCAGACGCGGGATTTCGTGCACGTCCACGACGTCGCGGCGGCGAACGTGGCCGCGATCGAGGCGGCGTTGCCGGGTTTCTCGGCGTTCAATGTGTGTTCGGGACAACCGATCACGATCGGCGAGGTGGCCGCGACGCTCGCGCGTTCGTACGGAGGGTCCGAACCCGTCGTCACCGGCGAGTACCGTCCCGGCGACGTGCGGCACATCGTCGCCGACCCCCGGCTGGCCCGGGAGCGGCTGGGGTTCCGGGCGCAGATCCTGCCCGCCGAGGGGATCGCGGCGTTCGCGTATGCACCCCTGAGGGATGCCGCGCCGGCGGGACCTCCCCGTGTCTGAGCGCGCGCCGATCTCTCCGCGGGACGTCACCGTCGTGATCCCGTGCATGAACGAGGCCGGTTCCCTGCCCGGAGTACTGGCCGCGGTGCCGCCCGATTACCGGACGGTGGTGGTGGACAACAACTCCACCGACGACACCGCCGCGGTCGCGGTGGCACACGGAGCGTCGGTGGTGCGGGAGCCCGTCCCGGGATACGGTTCGGCCGTGCACGCCGGGGTGCTGGCGGCGCAGACCATGGCGGTCTGCGTGCTGGACGGCGACGGCTCGATGGATCCGGGTGAACTCCCCCGGCTGGTCGCCGCCCTGGACTCGGGCGCCGACCTCGCCGTGGGGCGGCGACGGGGAACGTGGCCGCTGCACAGCAGGATCGGCAACGCCGTCCTCGCCGCCCGGCTCCGGCGCCGGTACGGGCTGCCGATCCACGACCTCGGTGCGATGAGAGCCGTACGCAGGCAGGACCTTCTCGATCTGGGGGTCGACAACCGCAGGTCCGGCTACCCACTGCAGCTTCTCGTGCTCGCGGGCCGCGCCCACTGGCGGGTCGTGGAGCAGGACGTCACGTATCGCCCGCGCACCGCGGGCACGTCGAAGGTGTCGGGTTCGCTGAAGGGCACCGTCGTCGCCGTCCACGACTTCTGGAAGGTGATCGGGTGACCCTCGACGTCGCCGTCCTCGTCGTCGCGAAGGCTCCAGTGCCCGGCTTCGCGAAAACCCGGCTGGCGCGGGACGTCGGCGACACAAGGGCCGCCGGCCTCGCCGCCGCCTCGCTGCTGGACACGCTCGACGCCGTCGCCGGGGCCGGGGTGGCGCAGCGGGTGGTGGCGATGACCGGCGACCTCGCCCGCGCGGTCCGGGGCAGCGACATCGCCGCGACGCTGAGCAGTTTCACCGTGGTGCCGCAGCGGGGTGAGAGTTTCGCGGAGCGGTTGGTGAACGCCCACGCCGACACGTTCGGCCATTTCGGTCTGCCGATTCTCCAGATCGGAATGGACACACCACAAGTGACGGCGGGACTGCTCGCCGACTCGGCGGACCTCCTCACCGAGCGGCGGGGCCGATGCGCCCTCGGGCTCGCGGAGGACGGCGGGTGGTGGATTCTCGGTGTGCCCGATGCGGTTTCGGCGCGGGCGATACTCTCCGTTCCCACGTCGAGTCCGGACACCGGGCGCCTCACCCGGGCGGCACTGCTCGCGGCCGGCGCCGAGGTGCTGTCGCTGCCGACGCTCCGCGACGTCGACTACGCGTCCGACGTCGCCCCGGTCGCCGCGCTCTGCCCGGATTCCAGCCGCTTCCGCCGTGAGTACTTGTCAACGTCGGGCGGTTAACAAGTACTCACGGGCGGCGGAGCCGCCACGCGTACCCTCGGAGTAGATGCCGGAGAGAGTGACACGCCATCCGTCCACCGTGGCCGACTGGAGCAACGACCGCCGCAAGGCGCGACTGCACGCGACACGGCTCGGTCACCGGTGGCAGAAATTCGGTCGCACCAGGCGCTTCCTCGCCGCCGTCGCGCTCGGCACCGTTCCCCTGCTCCTCGCCGGCGGCCAGTACTGGGTCCACGACGTCCAGCCCGAACGCCAGCGGCTCGCACTGACCCAGCCGCAGATCCACGAGGTGTACGACGCGCAGTCGCCCACCGACCACGACACCGCCGTCGTCGACCTCGTCGGCCTCGGCAACAAGGACGCCACCGACACGGCCAGGACGCTGTCCTCGTACGGCGGCATCGGGCGGGTCTGGGCGGTCCAGTACGACAACGGCGGTATCGACACCAAGGTGATCAGCGAACTGATCGCCGCCCGCGCAGCCGACGAAGGGATCGACAACGTCGTCCTGTCCGGGCACAGCATGGGCGGCGTCGTCGCGCTGGAGGTGGCACAGCACATCTACGAGGACACCGACGCCAACCTCATCGGCGTGGTGCTCGACTGCACCCCGGTGGACCTGCACGCCGTCCGGGCCGGGAGCCGGGACAGCGGCGAGGACATGTTGCGGTGGATCGGCTGGCTGCCCGGCGCGCGGGAGAGCAGGACGATGCGCGTGCTGGTGGAGACCGCGGCCCGGCAGAGCAGATTCCTGGACACGAAGTCGGACTGGTATCCGCACGTCGACGTCGACGAATTCCGCGACGTCCTCGACGAGGTCCTCACCGAGAAGGTCCTGTCGGAGGACGTCGCGAGCAACGGGCTGATCGAATCGCAGTTCAAGACCATCGTCGCGTCCGGCGCCATCGACAACCTGAAGTCGCTGGCGGTGGAGTCGGACGACAAACCGCGACCGGGGATCGTCTTCATGCGTCCCCGCGCGGGCTGGAAGGATCCGGTGGTCGACGTCGACTACACGCAGAAGATCCTCGTCGAACAGTCCGGTGGGACCGACGGCGCACTGCTGGTGGCGAAACTCGACGGAACCGGCCACGCGAACCCGAACCAGCAACCGGTCGTGTACAACGAGGCGATCGTCAAGCGCATCCTGCCGTTCCTCCGCACCACGCTCGACGAGGTGTCGGTCACCAGCGACGCCTCGGGTGGCCGACGGTGAGATCTCGGCCAGGCAACGTCGTCGTGTGGGACTCCCACGCCCGCGCCAGGAGGATCGCCAGCCCCAGATACGCCCATCCCGCCAGCACGTCCACGACGTAGTGCTCGCCGCCGTAGACCAGGACGAACGCCATGGCGACCGGGTACGCCGCCAGCAGCACGCGCGACCACAGATTCTTCGCGAACGGCCACAACGCGACCGCCACCAGCAGCGCGAACGCGGCGTGCAGCGACGGCAGCGCGGCGACCGGATTGCTCTGCGCCTCCAGCCACCGCGTGCTGACATCCATGGGAACGACACCGAATCCGAAGCCCGCGACGCGACCCACGCTGCCGGAGATCACGTCCCCCTCGGCGGCCAGCCACGGCGGCACGGACGGAAGCAGAATGTACGTGACCAGCCCGAGATAGGACAACAGCAGCACCCGACGCATGTACCCCGACCACACGTCGCGCGAATACACGTAGAAGACGGCCGCGAGCACCCACGGCACGAGGAAGTGACTGGTGTAGACGATCCCCGTGAGCAGAGTCCACCACGGCAGCTCACCCGTCGGAGGCAGCAGAGTCTCCTGCAACCACACGGTGGGAATCGTGCCACCGAAGAGCCAGCTCTCCACGGTCACCAGTTCCTGCGCCCGCACGGGCATCCCGAGGTGGTGGGCGACACCCCGGCTGAGGTCGTAGACGACGAGGGCAGCGATGAGCGGCAACCAGTCCCACACGACCCGCACATGGTCCCGCCACGGCCGGTCGATCGTGAACGCGATCAGGCCCGCGACGATCCACGTCGCCTGGTAGATGCGGTCGGTGGGCAGCCCCAGCGTGAAGATCGTGACGGACAGCGCGAGCAGGTATGCGCTCCATGCCACCGCCCGTGAGTACTTGTTAACCACGGGCGGTTAAGAAGTACTCACGGGCGCAGCATCCCCGTGCCTGCCTGCCCCGGCGGCGAAGCGCGCGGCGCCCTCGATCATTCCGTTGGCCAGAGAGATTGCGCCGTGCCGGAATTCGTTCAGCAGGGCCTGATCCTCGGTGAGCCCCGACTGCTCCAGCAGCGACAACCGGTCCTGCCGCAGGCACATCTGGGGCAGGCCGGCGATCTCGGTGGCCAGTTGCCGGGCTGCGGTGAGGGCCTCCCCCGCCGCGACCTTCCGGTTGATCAGCCCGATACTCAGGGCTTCGTCGGCGTCGACCGGCCGCCCGGTGAGGACGAGGTCCATCGCGCGGCTCTCCCCGATGAGCCTCGGCAGGCGGACGGTTCCGCCGTCGATGAGCGGCACGCCCCAGCGTCGGCAGAACACTCCGAGGACGGCGTCCGCACCGGCGACCCGCAGGTCGGCCCACAACGCGAGTTCGAGCCCGCCCGCCACCGCGTGCCCGTCGATCGCGGCGATCACCGGTTTCGACAACCGCATCCGGGAGATACCCATCGGCGCGTCGCCGTCGGGCGCCACCCGATTCCCGGTCCCGGAACTGATCGCCTTGAGATCCGCTCCCGCGCAAAATGTTCCGCCCTCGCCGTGCAGCACCGCGACGGACGCGGCCTCGTCCGCGTCGAAGGCGCGGAAGGCGTCGGCGAGCGCCTCGGCGGTGGGCCGGTCGACCGCGTTGCGGACTTCGGGCCGATTCAGGCTGATCGTCGTGACCGGGCCGTCCTTGCGGACGAGTACCAAATCGGAAGTCATCGCATGCGCCTTTCCTCGCCTGTGTAGCCGACGCTAGCACCCTTGACGCAAGAACGGAACGGGTGTTCACTTCTTGGGTATGGCCTACCGGCGCACACCCGCAGTCCAGGAACGCCTGGACGCTCTCCGCACCACCCTCATCGACTCCGCGATCGGGCTGATCGCCCGCGACGGTTACGCCGGATGCTCGATCTCCGCGGTCGCGGCCGAGGCGGGGGTCGGCACCGGCACCGTCTACCGGCACTTCGCGAACAAGGGCGAACTGTTCGCGGAAGTGTTCCGCATCGTCTGCAGTCGCGAGGTGAGCGCCGCCGTCGAATCCGGTAACACCGCCCGTGCCGACGAGGGTCGTTGCGTCGCCGCCGTTTCCGCCTCCGTCGCCACGTTCGCCGAACGCGCGCTGCGCGCACCCACCCTGGCGTACGCACTGCTCGTGGAACCCGTCGACCCGCAGGTCGACACGGAGCGCCTGCTGTTCCGCGAATCGTTCCGCGACGCCCTCGCGGTGGCGATCGCCGGCGCCGTCGAGGCCGGGGAGATCCCGGACCAGGACGCGTCGGTCACGGCCGCCTGCATCGTCGGCGCCATCGGCGAAGCACTGATCCTGCCCCTCGCCCGCGGCGCCGCCGACGCCGCGATCATCCCCGCCCTGCTCACGTTCACCCTTCGATCCCTCGGGAGCCCGACATGAGTGCCACACACGAGGTCGTCAACCAGGTGCCGCCGCTGATCAATTTCGACGCCGCCGATTACGCACCGATCCTCGAAGCGCTGCAACGCGAAGGCGCCCACGACGCGCTCGAAGAATTGCACGACGTGGGACGCCTCGCCGGGAGCGAGGAGGCGCAGCGCTGGGGCGACCTCGCCGAGGCGCACCCTCCCGTCCTGCGCACCCACGACCGCTACGGCCACCGAATCGACGAGGTCGAGTACGACCCGGCCTACCACCAGCTGATGACCACCGCCGTCGAGATGGGCCTGCACGGCGCACCGTGGGCCGACCCGCACCCGCGCGCCCACCTGGTACGGGCCGCGAAGATGGCGGTGTGGGGCCAGGTCGACGCCGGCCACGGCTGCCCGATCTCCATGACGTATGCCGTCGTCCCCGCCCTCCGGCACAACCGTGAGCTGGCGGAACGATACGAACCGTTGCTCACCGCCCGGGTCTACGATCCCGCGCTGCATCCTCCGCTGACGAAGGCCGGGCTGATCGCCGGGATGTCGATGACGGAGAAGCAGGGCGGCTCCGACGTCCGCGCGGGCACCACCCGGGCCGTGCCGCAGTCCGATGGCAGCTACCTGCTGACCGGGCACAAGTGGTTCACGTCGGCGCCGATGTCCGACGTGTTCCTGGTGCTCGCCCAGGCACCCGGCGGACTGTCGTGCTTCTTCCTGCCCAGAGTCCTGCCGGACGGGACCCGCAACCGAATGCACCTGCAGCGCCTCAAGGACAAGCTCGGCAACCACTCCAACGCCAGCAGCGAGGTCGAGTACGACGAGGCCGTTGCCTGGCTCGTCGGCGAGGAAGGTCGCGGGGTTCCGACGATCATCGAGATGGTCAACATGACCCGCCTCGACTGCACCATCGGCACGTCCACCGGCATGCGGGTCGGCACGGCGCAGGCCGCACATCACGCCGTGCACCGCAGCGCGTTCGGCGCCCACCTGGTGGATCAGCCGCTGATGCGGAACGTGCTCGCCGACCTCGCCGTCGAGTCGGAGGCGGCTACGACCGTCGCCCTGTGGCTGGCCGCGCTGACCGACCGGGCGACCGCGGGCGACGAGCACGCGAACACGCTCCGCCGCATCTCGCTGTCGGTCAGCAAGTATTTCGTCTGCAAGCGCGGGCCGATCCATGCCGCCGAGGCCCTGGAATGCCTGGGCGGCAACGGGTACGTGGAGGAATCCCGGATGCCGCGACTGTACCGGGAGGCGCCCCTGCTGTCGGTGTGGGAGGGCTCCGGCAACGTCGCCGCCCTGGACACCCTGCGCGCGATGGCCAAACAGCCGGAGACGCTTCAGGTGTTCTTCGACGAACTCGGCGCGACCGCCGGCGCCGACGCGCGACTCGACGCCGCCGTCACGGATCTGAAGGCGAGTTTCGGCGACCTCGACACGCTCGAGCACCGGGCGCGGCGAATCGTCGGCGACATGGCGGTCGCCCTCCAGGGTTCGCTGCTCGTCCGCCACGGGCACCCGGCGGTGGCCGACGCGTTCTGCGTCAGCCGGCTGTCCGGCGACTGGGGCACCGTGTTCGGCACACTGCCGACCGGCGTCGACACCGCCGCCATCATCGACCGCGCCACCCCCAAGGTGGGGTCATGACCGACCACGCCGGCACCCGCCCGGCGGCCTGGCGCGACGGCTGGGACGAGGGCGCAGACTCCCTGTTCGCGGGTCGTGAACCGGACCGGGCCGACGAGCCGGAGTACCGGACCCTCAGCTACGAGGTGACCGGACGCATCGCCCGGATCACGTTCGACCGGCCGGAGCACGGCAACGCGATCACCGCCGACACTCCCGTGGAGCTCGCCGCCACCGTGGAACGCGCCGACCTCGACCCGCGCGTGCACGTGATCCTGCTGTCGGGGCGCGGTAAAGGATTTTGCGGCGGATACGACCTGGGCGTCTTCGCGGAGAACAGCGGCGGCAGCGGCGAACGACCGGGCGAGACGACGGGCACCGTCCTCGATCCGATCGTGCAGGCACGCAACCACAATCCGTTCGCCAACTGGGATCCGATGGCCGACTACGCGATGATGAGCCGGTTCAACCGTGGCTTCGCGAGCCTGCTGCACGCGAACAAGCCGACCGTCGCGAAGATCCACGGATTCTGCGTGGCGGGCGGCACCGACATCGCGCTGTACTGCGACCAGATCGTCGCCGCGGACGACACGAAGATCGGCTATCCCCCGACTCGGGTGTGGGGTGTGCCGGCCGCCGGCATGTGGGCGCACCGCCTCGGCGACCAGCGGGCGAAACGACTCCTCCTCACCGGCGACTGCATCACCGGACGGCAGGCGGCCGAGTGGGGTCTCGCCGTGGAGTCGGCGCCCGCGGACGAACTCGACCGCCGCACCGAGGACCTCGTCGAGCGGATCGCGCAGATGCCGATCAACCAGCTGATGATGGTCAAACTCGCGATGAACAGCGCGCTGCTCGCGCAGGGCGTCGCCAACTCGACGATGGTGAGCACCGTCTTCGACGGCATGTCCCGGCACACCCGCGAGGGGTATGCGTTCCAATTACGTTCGGCCACCGCCGGATTCCGTGAGGCCGTCCGCGAACGCGACGAGCCGTTCGGCGACCACAAGCAGTCCCGGCCCGGATCCTGATCCGCGCTGCGACCACCGGTCACGTCACGATTCGGTGCGCGCGGACGCGGCGGCGGCCCGTGCCATGAGCAGGTTGCGTTCACGCCGGGTGGGTGCGGTGGCCGCGGCGTCCTCGAGCGTCCGGGCTGCCTCCTCGTAGCGGCCGAGGCGTTCGAGAACTTCGCCTCGCACCGCGCCGTACAGATGGAGGCGGGCCAGCCGAGGATCGTCCCGCACCGCGTCGAGGGCGGCCAGCGCCGCGTCCGGGCCGTCCGAATGCAGCAGCGCCACCGCGCGATTGAGTTCCACCACCGGCGACGGCGCCACCTGCGCCAGCGCGTCGTACAGGGCGACGATCGCCTCCCAGTCCGTGTCCTCGAAACGAGGCGCCCGGGCGTGACATCCGGCGATCGCGGCCTGCAACGAATAGGGACCGAGCGGGCGGCCCAGCGCGACGGCCCGCTCCAGCGCGGCATTACCGTGCTTCAACAGGATGCGGTCCCACCGCGACCGGTCCTGATCCTGCAACAGGATCGGCTCGCCGCCCGGGCCCAGCCGAGCGGCGAACCGCGACGCCTGCAACTCGGTCAGCGCCACCAGTCCGTGCACCTCGGGCTCACGGGGTAGCAGTCCGGCGAGGACACGGGCGAGCCGCATCGCCTCGGCGGCGAGGTCACGTCGTATCCAGTCCTCACCCGACGTGGCGGCGTAGCCCTCGTTGAACACCAGGTAGACCACCTCGAGCACCGCCGACAGTCGCGCCGGAAGTTCCTCGCGCGCCGGCACCTCGAACGGCACCTTCGCCTCCGACAGCGTCCGCTTGGCCCTGCTGATCCGCTGTCCCATCGTCGCCGACGGCACCAGGAACGCCCGCGCGATCTCGTCCGTCCGGAGACCACCCACCAGCCGGAGTGTCAACGCCACCCGCGACTCCCGGGGAAGCACCGGGTGACACGCCACGAACACCAGCGCCAGCAGATCGTCCTCCACACCCTCGACCGCGTCCGGCGCGGGCATCGCGCTCGGCTGCTGCGCCGACGGGTCCACGGCGATCTGCGTGTACTTCGACTGCTGCGACCGCTCACGGCGAATCCGATCGATCGCCTTGTGTTTGGCCGTCGCCGTCAGCCACGCACCCGGATTGTCCGGGACGCCGTCCCGCGGCCACTGCTCCAGCGCCAGCACGAACGCGTCCTGCGCGATCTCCTCGGCCGTGCCGACATCACGGACGAGACGGGTGAGGGACGCGATGAGCCGCGGCGACTCCATCCGCCACACCGCCTCGACCGTGCGCCGCGCGTCCATGTCAGCGGTCGGGGTGCTGCTCGCGGATCCGCGCCGCGAGCGCCTCTTCCCGCTCCCGCAACTCCGGCGTGAACTCGTCCCCGAAGTCGTCCGACTCGAAGATCGGCCGCACCTCGATCAGCTGTCGTATTCCGGTGCCGGGGTCGGCGGGGCACTTCTTCACCCACTCGATCGCCTCCTCGAGGGACCGCACCTCCCAGATCCAGAAACCCGCGACGATCTCCTTCGACTCCGTGAACGGGCCGTCGACCACCGACGTCGTGCCGCCCTCGAACACCACCCGCGCCCCGGCGCTGGTCGGCTTCAGACCCTGCCCGTCGAGCATGATCCCGGCGTTCACCAAGTCCTCGTTGTACGCGCTCATCGCGGCGAGCATCGCCTCCGTCGGGGCGATCTTGTCTTCGTCGGCTCCGGCACCCTCGATCATCACCATGACCCGCATGATTTCCTCCTCGATTGTGGTCGGTCCCGGCCTCTGCCCGGACTCACACGGTACGTCGAACGGCGGGCCCGGTTTTCGACATCAGCCGTGAGTACTTGTTAACCGCCAGCGGTTGGCAAGTACTCACGGGGGGCGATTGCAACACGATGCAACGCTTGCCGCTCAGCTCCGACCGGCGTGTGCTGTATGTCACATACCGAGCGAAGGAGAGGTACATGACACAGACGGTCCAGCCGACTGAGGTGCAGACGACCCTGACCCCCCAGGAACGCGTCGACCTGTGGTTGGCGAGCTTCGAATCCGCTCTCGCCACGCGCGACGTCGATCGCGCCGCGGGCATGTTCGCCGTCGACAGTTTCTGGCGGGACCTGGTGGCGTTCACCTGGAACCTCAAGACCGTGGAGGGGCGCGACGCCGTCGCCGCGATGCTGCACGCACGCCTCGACGACACCGACCCGACGAACTTCCGCACCACCGAGACCCCGGACGAGGCGGACGGCGTCACGTCCGCGTGGATCGAATTCGAGACGGCGACGGGCCGGGGCAAGGGGCACCTGCGGCTGAAGGACGACGAGGCGTGGACGTTCCTCACCACCATGCAGGAGTTGAAGGGCTACGAGGAACGCCGGGGACGGAACCGCGTCAAGGGCGCGGTCCACGGTTCCGGCGGCGACACCCAGAGCTGGGCGGAGAAGCGGGAGATCGAGGAGCGGGAACTCGGCTACACCCGGCAGCCGTACGTTCTCGTGATCGGCGGCGGCCAGGGCGGCATCGCGCTCGGCGCACGGCTGCGCCAACTCGGGGTGCCGGCCATCGTCGTCGACAAGAACGAACGCCCCGGCGACCAGTGGCGCAACCGGTACAAGTCGCTGTGCCTGCACGACCCGGTCTGGTACGACCACCTGCCGTACATGCAGTTCCCGGACAACTGGCCGGTGTTCGCCCCGAAGGACAAGATCGGCGACTGGCTCGAGATGTACACGAAGGTGATGGAGATTCCGTACTGGGCGTCCACCACCTGCACGTCCGCGAGGTTCGACGAAGAAACGAAGGAGTGGACCGTCGTCCTCGACCGCGACGGCGAAGAGGTGGTGCTCCACCCGAAGCAGTTGGTGCTCGCCACCGGCATGTCGGGCAAACCGAACGTTCCGACGTTCCCCGGCCAGGACGTCTTCCGCGGTGAGCAGCACCACTCGAGCCGGCACCCCGGTCCGGACGCCTACGCCGGGAAGCGCGTCGTCGTCGTCGGAGCCAACAACTCGGCGCACGACATCTGCAAGGCGCTCTTCGAGACCGGCGCCGACGTGACGATGCTGCAGCGGTCGTCCACGCACATCGTGAAGTCGGATTCGCTGATGGACCTCGGCCTCGGCGACCTCTACTCGGAGCGCGCGCTCGCGGCGGGCATGACGACGGAGAAGGCCGACCTCACGTTCGCGTCGCTGCCGTACAAGATCATGCACGAATTCCAGATCCCGATCTATCAGAAGATCGCCGAACGGGACAAAGACTTCTACGAGCGACTCGAAAAGGCCGGTTTCAAGCTCGATTTCGGTGACGACGGTTCCGGTCTGTTCATGAAGTACCTGCGCCGCGGGTCCGGCTACTACATCGACGTCGGCGCGTCCGAACTCGTCGCGGACGGCAGCATCCACCTCGTGTCCGGACAGGTCGACCATCTCAGCGAGGACGCCGTGGTTCTCACCGACGGCACCGAGTTGCCTGCCGACCTCGTCGTCTACGCCACCGGCTACGGGTCGATGAACGGCTGGGCCGCCGACCTCATGGGCCAGGAAGTGGCCGACAAGGTCGGAAAGTGCTGGGGTCTCGGCTCCGACACCACCAAGGACCCCGGGCCGTGGGAGGGCGAACAGCGCAACATGTGGAAGCCCACCCAGCAGGAAGCGCTGTGGTTCCACGGCGGCAACCTGCACCAGTCGCGGCACTACTCGCTGTACCTCGCCCTGCAGCTCAAAGCGCGGCACGAGGAGATCCCGACACCGGTCTACGGGCTGCAGGAGGTGCATCACCTCAGCTGATCGGTCCCGACACAACGCGGGCGCCTCGCATCGTGCGGGGCGCCCGCACACTGTGTGCGTCCAGACACGGTGTGCGGCCAGACACGGTGTGCGGCAGATTGTTACCTCGCCTCGAGGACCCCGGTCATCTGTTTGACGGTCTTGCCCGCGAGTACCTCGAACGCGAGGCGGGCGGCGGGGTCGGCGAAGCGCGCCAGGCCGGTGAATTCGAGATGCGCGCGGTAGGTGATCGACGTCGAGGCGTCGTGCACCTTCTCGAACGACAGGTCGTCCGACGTGACCGCGGCTCCGTTGCGACCCTCGAAGACGACGTGATCGGGGTCGTCGCGGGTCATGCGGTAGGTGAGTTCGGTGGTGCGCCCGAAGAACGAGGACACGTTGTGCCATTCCGTGCCCACCGCCACCGGACCGGGCGTGGTCTGCTCGCACTTCTCGGTCCCGGGATCCCAGGCCGTGGTGTTCGCGAAGTCACGCAGGTATGCGACGACTTCCCCGAGCGGTGAGGCGACGGTGAACGTTCTGCTGACGTCGGCCACGCGGGCCTCCTATGCGCAGTCGCGGCAGATCAGCTGCCCGCCCTCTTCGGACGCGAGACGCGAACGATGATGGACCAGGAAGCAACTGCTACAGGTGAATTCGTCGGCCCTCTTCGGGACGACCCGGACCGTGAGTTCCTCACCGGACAGGTCGGCGCCGGGCAGTTCGAAGGACTCCGCCGTGTCGGTCTCCTCGACGTCGACGACGGACGACTGCGAGTCGTTCCTCCGTGTCTTCAGTTCTTCGAGCGAGTCCGCGGCGAGTTCGTCGTCGACGGTAACCCGTGGTGCGTCGTAGTCGGTTGCCATGACTTCCTCCCTTTGGCTCATTTTCCCCGTGTCGTGAAATTCCACACTTGCGGGGCACGGTTGCTAGACAACGCACCGATCCCGCATTTTGTTCCCGGGCGGCCACAGCTGCCCTGTGATTGCGGGATGCCCGTTCCGGGTACCACTCAATCAGCCGATCGGAAGGTGGTCTGTCGATGACGAGTGCGCGCGACGAGCACGGCAATCCCGTGCCCGACCCGGAGCCGGTGCCGCCGTCACCGGGCCCTCCTCCGGTGCCGCCGACGCCGACACCACCCCACCCGTTTCCGCCGGAGCCGGGTCCGGAACCCGCACCGCCCGAGCCGGGACCGCAGCCTGGTCCGCCGGGGCCGACGCCGCCCCCTGGTCCGCCGATTCCCGAGCCGACTCCCCCGTTTCCGCCACAGATGCACAGCCCCACCCACCCCCTGTAGGTCCTCACCTACAGGGAGGTAGTGGATGCGAACGCTCAACCGTCGCAAGTTCCTGACCGTGAGCGCCGGGGTCGGCATGGCCGCCGTCGCCGCAGCGTGCTCGTCCGGCACCGAAGCCGGCTCCGAAGGCGACACCCGGTCGGTGACGCACAAGAAGGGAACGACCGAAGTCCCGGGCGACCCCCAGCGGATCGTCACCGTCGGCTACTCCGACCAGGACACGCTCCTCGCGTTCGGACGGACGCCGGTCGGCGTCACCGACTGGTACGGCGACTATCCGGACGCCACCTGGCCCTGGGCCCAGGACGCGCTCGGCGGTGCGCACCCCGAAGTCTTCAACCGCGGACAGTTCACCGGTGAGGCCAACTTCGCGTACGAGGAGATCGCGAAACTCGGCCCCGACCTGATCCTCGCGCTGTACATCGACGTCGACGACGACGCGTATCAGCGACTTTCGGCCATCGCGCCCACCGTCACGACATCTCCGGACTACCCCGATTTCGGCATGCCGTGGCAGGACGCCGTCCGCATCGTCGGCACCACCCTCGGCGAGGACCGGAAGGCGGATCAACTCGTCGCCGACGTCGACGACCTGGTCGCGCAACAGCGCGCCGCCCACCCCGAATTCGAGGGCAAGACGGTCGCGGTGGCCGAACTGGGCGACGCCGGCTCGTTCTACGTCCGCTCCCCGAACGACCCCCGCTCACGCCTGATGACATCGCTCGGGTTCGTCGTCCCGGAGCAGATCACCCAGCTCGCGGGCGACCAGGACGCGTTCACCATCAGCAAGGAACAGCTGAACATCCTCGACGTCGACGTCCTCGTCTGGAACGTGGGCAGCAGCCCCGGCGCCGAAGCGCAGATCACCGCGGACCCCGTCTATCAGTCACTGCCGGTGGCGAAGGCCGGACGGGCCGTGTTCGTCGACGACCCCACCGTCTCCGGCGCTCTCACCTGGGGCACCGTCCTCAGCCTCCCTTACGCCGTCGACGCCCTCGTGCCGAAACTGGCGGAGGCCGCCGGCAAACCGGCCTGACCGTTCACTCCGACTCGTCTTCGAGCCGGGTGAGCGCGACCAGCGTCCGGACCCCGTGCACCATGGCGCGTTCGTCGAGGTTGAAACCCGGCTGGTGCAGCTCCTGGGGTGTGCCGGTGCCGTCCCACACGCCGAGCCTGGCCATCGCGCCCGGGACCTTCTCGAGGTACCAGGCGAAGTCCTCGCCGCCGCTGGACTGATGGGCCTCGCCCAGGTGGTCGAAGCCGACGACCGATTCGATCGCCTCACGCAGGTCGGCGGTGCAGTCGGGATCGTTGACGACGGGCGGGACACCTTGCCGGTAGGAGAGCTCGTACCGCACGTTGTACGGTGCGAGCAGGTGGCAGATCGCGTCCGTGACCAGCGGTTCGAGCAAGGCCCACGTCTCGCGGGACGCACTGCGCAGGGTGCCGACCAGTTCACCCGACTCGGGCACGGAGTTCGCGGCCTGCCCCGCGGCCACCTTGCCCCACGTGAGGACGGTCGCGGTGCGGGCGTCGATGCGGCGGTCGAGCACGGACGCGAGTCCCGTCACCAGGACGGCGGCGGCGTGGATCAGATCGCCGGTCAGGTGCGGCCGGGCGGTGTGCCCGCCCGACGACCACAACCGCACGGTGACGGAGTCGTTGGACGAGGTGATCGGCCCGGTCCGGGTGGCCAGCTTGCCGACTTCGAGGTGCGGGTCGCAGTGCAGCGCGAAGATCTTCGACACCCCGTCGAGTGCGCCCGCGGCGATCGTGTCGACGGAGCCGCCGGGTGTCGTCTCCTCGGCGGGCTGGAAGATGAGCCGGACTCGGGTCCGCGGCGGGTACTTCACGAGGACCGACGCCGCCCCCATCAGCATCGTGGTGTGGGCGTCGTGACCGCACGCGTGCGACACCCCGGGGACCGTCGACTCGAACGGGAGACCCGTCGCCTCGGCGACCGGGAGTGCATCGAGGTCGGCGCGCAGTGCGACGCAGTCGCCCGTCTCCGGGCCGAGGTCGCACCACAGGCCGGTGCCGCCGGGCAACACGACGGGTTCGAGTCCGAGACCCATGAGGTGGTTGCGCACGATTCCGGTGGTCCGGCGTTCCTCGAACGACAGCTCCGGATGCGCGTGCAGATCCCGGCGCCACTCGATCAGCTTCTTCTCGTCGAGCTCCGTCGACTCCGTCCACGTCATGTCGGCGGTGTCGGCGCGATCCCACAGCCTGGCGCTCCAGTACCGCCGGGTCCGGCGACCACCGATCGAGGTCGGGTCCGTCCGGGGCGGCGCGGGCGGGACCTCCACCTCCGGGAGGTGTTCGGTGCGGCCCGCCGTCTCTGCGAGCAGCAGGTCGACGACGTCGGTGAGCCGGCCTCGGCGAGCGAGCGCGTGACGTTGCCGGGCCGCGGAACTCCCGTGGGCGGACGCCTCGGCGGACAACTCCAGCACGGTGTCCCAGTCGCCTGTCTGCTCGAGCTGCGGTCGCAGCGAGTTCACGAAGTCGCCGACGAGGTCGGACGCGGGACGCGCCTGCGGAAACCGCACGTCGACCAACTCCCCCTCCAACCCCGACCGCGCCGCCCGCCACAACGCCGCCCGCGTCAGGGTCGGGACCACCTCGACGCCCTTCGTCCCTGCGCGCAGACCCTCCACCTCGCGTTCGACGAGCGCCCGGAAGAGGGCGGCGACGAGCACGACCGTGTCCAGCCGGGGGCAGCTGTCGCACACCCGCAACTCCAGGGTCGGAAGCTTCACCGACGGCCGGACGTCGAAATACGCCATGCCCGGGTCGCTGATCACCCCGCTGGCGACCAGGTCGTCGATCAGGGCGCCGTACTCGACGGCCGAGGCGACGGGCGCGGCCGGACCGGTGCTGGGCCAGCGCAACCACAGAAGCGTCCGCGCGCTCGCATAGCCGGTGTCCGCACCGTCCGACCGGAACGGGGAACTTGCGCTGAGCGCCAGGAGGACGGGCATGTGCGGGGCGACACGGTGCGCGACCTGCACGGCCTCGTCACGGTCGGGCAGGTCGACGTGAACCTGGGTGCCGCAGATCAGCTGCTCACGGGCGAGCACCTGGTAGTCCGCGAGCATCCGACGGTAGCGCTGCGTCCCCGTCACGTGCATCTCCGCGGGCAGCGCCAGCGGCATCGAACCCGCGGCCGCCACTCCGATCCCGAGCCCCTCGGCCGCGTCGATCAGCACCGTCCGGTGCCGCTCCAGATCACTGCGCAGGCCGCCGAGGTCGGCGTACACACCGCTGTTCACCTCGACGACGCACTGCTGGAGTTCGTCGACGTACACGTCGTCGGGAAGTCGTGCCAGCAACTCCGGCGCGCGGGTGGTCAGGCGCCGGGTCTTGCGATCGATGAGATGGAATTCCTCTTCGACCCCCACTTTCCGTGGGTCGCTGACGAGCACGATGTGCCTCTATTTCCCTGTGGCACCCTCGGTATGGTCGAAGAACGCCCAGGTGCCGTCCGGGGGATCGTTCACATCGTTGTTCGCCATGGTCGATGGGTTCCCCGCCGGTCGGGGTCTGAACCATCGGATGGACTATCCCCTCTTCTTCACACCGCATTCGCGGTTCAGCCGGTGCCGTCACCCATCACCGCGCCCTCCCGCCGCGGGTCCGCGCCGCCGACCCACCCCGAGTCCTGACGCTGCAGCGCACTGAGCCCGCTGGACTGCGGTGCGACCGACACCTGGTGACCCATCGCCCGCAGTTGCACGATCAACGGGTCGGCGGCGCCGTCGTCGACCGCGTCGATGTTCGGATGCTCTCCGCCGACGCCGGTGACCGGGGTGTTGGCCGCCCCGAAGTCGACCGCCGACACGGCCTGCTGCGGGTTCAGGCCCCAATCCAGCATTCCCACGAGCGTTTTCACGACGAACTGGATGATCACCGAACCGCCCGGCGACCCGGTCGCGAACTGGACGTCGCCGCGTGAGCCGTCGCTGCCGCGGTCGAAGACGAGTGTCGGTGCCATCGAACTCCGCGGCCGCTTACCCGGTTCGACGCGGTTGGCGAGGGGCGCCCCGTCGGGGCCGACCGGCTGGGCCGAGAAGTCGGTGAGCTGATTGTTGAGCACGAAGCCGTCCGTCATGTGGAACGAGCCGAACGCCGATTCCACCGTCGTCGTCATCGATGCGACGTTGCCGTATTGGTCGGCGATCGAGATGTGGCTGGTGCCGTGTTCCTTGTCCTGCGGCTGCACACCGAGCGGAACGGGCCCGAAGTTGCCGGGTTGCGCGGTGCCCATGCTCTTGCCCGGGTCGATGAGGCCGGCCCGCTGCTTCAGGTAGTCCTCGTTCAGCAGTGTGTCGAGGGAATTGCCGGGCAGCGGAACGAAATCGGAGTCCGCGACGTACTTGTCCCGGTCGGCGTACGCCAGGCGCTCGGCCTCGGAGATGAGGTGCACGGCCTCCGCCGTCGGCTTTCCGCCGTTGTCGTCGAGGTTCGTCGGCCCGTACTGCGACAGGTCGAAGTTCTCCAGGATGCCGAGCGTCGCCGCGACCGCGGTGCCGCCGGACGACGGGTTCGGCATGCCGCAGATCTCGTGGTCGCGGTACGGCGTGCACAGCGGTGTCCGCTTCTTCGCCTGGTAGTTGGCGAGGTCGTCGAGGGTCATCTGGCCGGGTGTGCGGCCGCCCGACGCGGTCGCCGTCGCGTCGACGATGCCCTGGGCGATCGCCCCTGTGTAGAAGGCGTCGGCGCCGCCCGCGGCGATCGCTCCGAGCGTCTTGGCCATGGCCGGGTTCGTCAGCTTCGTCCCGGCCGGCTTCGGGCTGCCGTCGGGGTTCAGGAAGTACGCCTTCGACGGCTCGTCGACGGCCAGGTCGGGCGCGGACGCGGCGATCTGCCCGGCCATCCGCGGGCTGATCTCCAGCCCCTGGTCGGCGAGGGAGATGGCCGGGTCGAACAGTTCCCGCCACGCGTCCCGCCCGTGGTCGCGGTGCGCCATCTCGAGCATCCGCAGGACGCCGGGCACCCCGATGGACCGTCCGCTCGCGCGGGCGTCGGGCTTGGGCTCGGTGCGGTCGGTGTCGCTGATCCAGCGGAGGTAGTTCTCCGTCGCGGCCATCGGCGCGACCTCGCGCCCGTCGTACGCCTCGACACTGTTCTGCCCGGCGTCGTAATAGAGCAGGAACGCGCCGCCGCCGATTCCGGAGGACTGCGGTTCGACGAGACCGAGAACGGTCTGCGCCACGATCAGCGCGTCGGCGGCCGTCCCGCCGTCCCGCAGCACCTCGCACGCAGCCTGCGTCGACACCGGATTGGCGGTGGAGACCGCATACGACGCGGTGGTCACGGGCGTCATCCCGGAGCGGTACACGGTGGCGATCTCGGGGTTGGTCGCAAGGTTCTGGGTGGTCGGCGCCGGGCCGGGCGGTGGCGGCGCCTTGGAGACCGGGGTGCCGTTGGGAACATCCGCGCACGTGGCCGCCGAATCGCCCTGCGGTTCCTCGTCCGACGAGCACGCGGCCAGCACCCCGACGCAGAGAGCCGCGGCCAACGAGGCCCGAAATACTGTTCCGATTCCCGTCACAGGACCCATCACCGAACCCTAACAGCGGGAATCCGGCGACGACCGGCTAAAGACGAGGTCCGAAGTGCCGGGTGAGGATTCGGTACCCGAGCTCGTGCAGATGGTGGTGCTCGCGCCACCGGTCGCGGGTCCACGCCGGGTCGGTGTGGGCGGCGGTGATCGCGGCGGTCGTCGATGCGTGCAGATCGAACTCGAGGTCCCGGCAGAGTTCGGCGACGGCACCCGGTTCCCGGGCGTCGCCGAGCCGCCCGATCGTCGCGGCCACCTGCTCGTCCGCGTCGCTCAGGATCCGCCGGTACGAACCAGGGAGCACGGTCCACAACACCACCAGCGCCACCGCGACACCGAGCACGGTCTCGACGAGCCTGTCGCGGGACACGGTCATCAGGTCCACGTGCGTGCCGCGGCTACCGAGCACCAGGGCGAGCGGGGTGATGAACACCATCGCCAGGCCGTAATTGCGGACGAGGAACGCCTCGATCCCCGCCATCAGACCCGCCACCACGAGGACCAGCACCGCCGCCGACAGGTCGAGCGACGACAGCACGGCGAGCACCACCAGTCCGAGCACCGTTCCGAAGAACCGGTGCAGCCCGCGGTACGTCCCCAGCACCCGGTCCGGTCCCTGGTGCAGGATCATCGCCGCGGTGATCACCGCCCAGTCGGGCCTGCCGACACCGAACCCCAGCGCGAGGAGACCGGCCGCGGGGCACGCGACCAGCAGTCGCGCGACGATCGTCCAGGACCGGCCCCGCAGATGCGAAGCCCGGCCGAGCCGATAGCGGATCGACGGCCGCGGAAGCGGGACCTGCGGCCGCAGGTCGTCGACATCCGACGCGTGGTCCGCGTCGACACCGTCCACCGTCGCCGCACAGCGCAGGTGCGCCGCGCGCAACGTGCGGGTCAGCGGGTGATCACCGCCGACGAGGGCGGCGTCGTGGAGGCATTGCCAGGCGGCGTGCAGCGACCGCACCGCGTCCCGCCGGGAACCGGGCGAGGACCCGTCGGAGAGTGCGGTGTCGACTGCGGCGACCGCAGTCGCGACCGCGGCACGCTCGGGGGTGCGTGGCCGAACGATCAGCCCCGACATCGACACGATCAACGCCGACACCGCCCCGGCCGCCGCCCAGGCCGTCACCTCCGCCACGGAGACACCGAGCGCAGGCAGCGCGGACGAGATCTCCACGGTGAGCAGCGGAAGGAAGGCGCCCGGCGCGCCGAGTCGCAGTCCGTCGACGACGAACGCGCAGACGGCGACGACCACGGTCATCGCGAGGACGAGCGCCATCCCCCACAACGCGGACCCGCCCGCCGCCGTCGCGTCGTGCACGAATGCGCCGACCGCGGCGCCGACGCCGGCCAGGAGCACCATCACAGCGGCGGCGATCGACACCACCCGCCACCGCACCCGGTACGCCCGGCCCTCGCCGTAGACGACGGCGAACGCACCCAGGGTGGCGGTCGCCGCGACAGCCGAATGTCCGAGCGCGACCCCCGCCAGCGCGGGCAGGCCCACGGCCACGCCGGCGCGGACCACGCCCGGCCAGCGTCGACCCAGCTTGGGCACCCCGAGAAGCAGCGACCGTGCCGGGGCCGGCGCAGGGATCGGCACACCGTGATCCCGCGATCCGGTTCCCTGATCCTGCGCACCTACCGACACGACCACCCACCCTACGAGCGGTCGCGTCACTCGAAGCAGTCGATGAGGTGCATCTCACGTGTGACTCCCCACGTGAGTGACAAAGTGTGCCCCGGGACGCTTTGCCACTCACCTGGGGGGGTCGCTCACCTGGGGGTGGTCGCTCACCTGGGATTGGCGCCGACGACGACGGTGGCGCCCACCTCGCCGGACGTCTCGATCCGGGTGGTGAGCCCGGCCGCCGCGAACGCCTCGGCGGTAAGCGGGGCCTGACTCTCGCTGGTCTCGATCAGCAGATGGCCGCCCGGCGCGAGCCAGTCGCGCGCCCCGGCGGTGACGCGCCGCTGGATGTCGAGTCCGTCGGCGCCGCCGTCCAGTGAGACCCGCGGCTCGTGGAACCGCGCTTCCGGCGGCATCAACCTGATCGCGTCGGTGGGCACGTAGGGGGCGTTGGCCACCAGGACGTCGATGCGTCCCCTCAGCGCGGTCGGCAACGGTGCGTACAGGTCGCCCTCGAACACCCGGGCCGGTTCGGCGAGGTTGCGTCGCGCGCACCGGACCGCGGCAGGGTCGATGTCGACCGCGTACAACTCGACGCCGTCGAGGGTGTCGGCGAGCGCGGCGCCCACCGCCCCCGAACCGCAGCACAGGTCGACCACGACCGCGTGCGGGCACGCGAGGGCGGCGGCCTGCTCGACGAGGAACGCGGTGCGACGCCGCGGCACGAACACCCGCGGATCGACCTCGATCCGGAGCCCGCAGAATTCGGCCCAGCCGAGGACGTGTTCGAGCGGGACGCCTGCGACGCGGCGGTCCAGCATCGAGGCGAGTTCGTCCGACGTCCGGGCGGCGGCGACGATCAGGCGCGCCTCGTCCTCGGCGAACACACAACCGGCGGCGCGCAGCCTCGTGACGAGGACGAACTCGAGGGACGGGGAGAGAGACACTGGCATGGGAGAGCCTTTCGGAATGCCGATGGGCGCTCTCCCGGTCACCTTATGTCGGTACGACCGCGCGGTCGCGAAGTGAGAGCACCCGACCTGAACGAACGGACACGGGACTCACCTCCTCGATACGGATCCTGCTCGGAGTCGCAACACTACCGACAGCGGTGGTCGCCGGGAAGCCGAACAGCCGGAATCGGCATACACCGGAGCGACGGTGGGTATCCCCTTGGCGTGCCGAGCTGACCAGGTGGATCGGTCGTCGGCGCGAAGCTCGGACCGCTCCATCCGCATCGTGACGGCGGATACAATCGAGGTTTCCGCGCTACGTATGGCGGATCTCGGATAGGACCTCGTATGGCCGATCAGGCGAAGCTTCTCGACTATCTGAAGCGCGTCACCGCGGACCTCTATCAGGCGCGGGAGAAGCTCCGTGAGGTCGAGGGCGTGAGCCGCGAACCGATCGCCGTCATCGGCATGGGCTGCAGGTTCCCCGGCGGTGTGCGATCGCCGCGGGACCTGTGGCGGCTGGTCGAGTCGGGTTCGGACACCGTCGCCGGGTTCCCCGAGGACCGCGGCTGGGGCCTGGCGGATCTCTACGACCCGAAGGCCGAGCAGGCCGGTAAGACGTACACGGTGCAGGGCAGTTTCCTCGACGACCCCGCCGGGTTCGACCCCGAGGTCTTCGGCATCTCGCCGCGCGAGGCGCTGGCGATGGATCCGCAGCAGCGGCTTCTCCTCGAGACGAGCTGGGAGACGTTCGAGCATGCCGGCATCGACCCGCGGTCGGTGCACGGCAGGCAGGTCGGCGTCTTCACCGGGCTGTCCGGCATCGACTACGCGGCGCGGGCGGGCGGCATGCCGCCCGAGGATCTGGAGGGTTACTTCATCACCGGCAACGCGATGAGCGTCGCGTCCGGCCGGGTGGCGTACAGCTTCGGCCTCAACGGACCCGCGATCACGGTCGACACCGCGTGCTCGTCGTCGTTGGTGTCCATCCACCTCGCCATGCAGGCGCTGCGCAGCGGTGAGTGCGAACTGGCGCTGGCGGGCGGAGCGACCGTCATGGCGACCCCCGCGGTGTTCGTGGAGTTCAGCCGTCAGCGCGGGCTGGCCCGCGACGGGCGGTGCAAGGCGTTCTCCGCCGCGGCGGACGGCACGGCGTGGGGCGAGGGCGCGGGGATGGTCGCGCTGGAGCGACTGTCCGACGCGGAGCGCAAGGGCCGCCGGATCCTGGCCGTCATCCGGGGCAGCGCGGTGAACCAGGACGGCGCCAGCAACGGCCTGACCGCGCCGAACCGGCAGGCTCAGGAGCGGGTGATCGCGCAGGCGCTGGCGAATGCGGGGCTCGGACCCGGCGACGTCGACGTGGTCGAGGCGCACGGCACGGGCACGAAACTGGGTGACCCGATCGAGGCGTCCGCCCTCCTGGCCGCTTACGGCCGCGAGCGCCCCGCCGACCGTCCGTTGTGGCTCGGCTCGGTGAAGTCGAATCTCGGGCACACCCAGGCGGCCGCGGGCGTCGCCGGGGTGATCAAGATGATCATGGCGATGCGGCACGGTGTCCTGCCGAAGACTCTGCACGTGGACCGGCCGACCCCGCACGTCGACTGGTCCGCCGGTGCGGTGTCGCTGCTCACCGAGAACCGGGAGTGGCCCGAATCCGACCGTCCCCGCCGGGCCGCGGTCTCGTCGTTCGGCATCAGCGGCACCAACGCCCACGTCGTGCTGGAAGAGGCGCCGCCGGTCGAGCCTTCACTCGGCGAACCACCCCGTCCACCTGACGAAGTCGTCGCCTGGTTCGTGTCGGGACACACCGAGCCCGCACTGCGCGCGCAGGCCGAGCGGCTCCGCGAGTACGTCAGCGGCCACCCCGACCTGACGCCCGCCGCGGTGGCAGGCGCCCTGCTGGGTTCCCGGGCCACGTTCGACCATCGCGCCGCCGTGATCGGCGCACAGCCCCACGCCCTGCTGAACGGTCTCGACGCGCTCAGCCGCGGCGCGCCCAGCGCCGACGTGGTCACCGGTGTGGCGCTGGAGGCCGGCGACCGGCCGGTGTTCGTCTTCCCCGGCCAGGGTTCGCAGTGGGTGGGCATGGCCACCGAACTGCTGGACACGTCACCGGTGTTCGCCGACACCGTGCGGGAGTGCGCCGAAGCGCTGGCTCCGTACACGAACTTCTCGCTGCTGGACGTGCTGCGCGACCGCGATCCTGCCGCGCTCGACCGGGTCGACGTGGTGCAACCGGCGCTGTTCGCGATGATGGTCGGGCTCGCCGGGCTGTGGCGTTCCCACGGCGTCGAACCGGCGGCGGTGGTCGGGCATTCGCAGGGCGAGATCGCGGCCGCGTACGTCTCGGGGGCGCTGAGTCTTTCCGACGCGGCGCTCGTCGTGGCGGCCCGCAGCCGGGTGATCGGCGCGTCGGCCCGGCGGGGCGGCGGGATGGCGTCGGTGACGCTGCCCGCGGACCTCGTGCGGGAGAAGATTCAGCCCTGGGCCGGGGCCGTCGAGGTCGCGGCGATCAACGGTCCGTCCGCGACGGTGATCTCCGGCCCCGTCGACGCCCTCGACCTGCTGATCGCACAGTTGCAGAGCGACGGCGTCCAGGCCAGGCGGATCGCGGTGGAATACGCCTCGCACTGCGCGGACGTGTCCGTACTGCGTGAGCCGATTCTCGACGTCCTCGCGTCGATCACCCCCCGCCGGTCGCGGATTCCGTTCTACTCGTCGGTGACCGGTGGCGTGCTGGACGGCACCGCGCTGGACGCCGACTACTGGTACCGCAATCTGCGCCGGACCGTCCGGTTCGAGCAGGCGACGAGATCACTGGCCGCGGACGGGTACCGGTTGTTCGTCGAGTCGTGCAGCCACCCCGTCCTCACAGTGGCGTTGCAGGAAACCCTCGACTCGGCGGGCGTCGCCGGCCGCGCCATCGGCACCATCCGCCGCGACCGCGCGGGGCTGCGGCAGTTCACCGCCGCGCTCGCCGAGGCGCAGGTCCACGGACTGCACGTCGAGTGGGACCGGGTGAGCTGGGCCCGGCACGACAACCGGCAGCAGTGGGTGGACCTCCCCACGTACGCCTTCCAGCATCGCCGCTACTGGCTGGAGAGCCCGGTTCCGCAGGGCGATTTCGCGTCCACGGGCATGGAGCCGGGCGGACACCCGATGCTCGCCGCGTCGGTCGAACTCGGCGACGGCCGGGGCGCCGTGTTCACGGGACTGCTGTCGCCCCAACGCCTTCCCTGGCTGAGCGACCACGGCATCGACGGCACGGTCATCCTGCCGGGCACGGCTTTCGTGGAACTCGCCCTGCACGCGGGGAACCGCGTCGGGTGCGGCCGGCTCGAGGAACTCGCCATCGAGGCACCCCTGGTGATTCCCGCGGAGGGCGAGGTGGCATTGCAGGTGAGCGTGCTCGCCGACGGCGAGGCGGGCCGATCCACGGTGTCGGTGCACTCCCGGCCCGCGGATGCCGCGCCGGACACGCCATGGACCCGGCATGCCACCGGCACGCTCACGGTCGCCGCGGACACCGCCGACTCCCTCGAACAGCAGTGGCCACCCGCGGAGGTCACGCCGATCGACGTGCGGGGCCTGTACGACGTGCTCGACGACGCCGGCTACGAGTACGGCCCGGCCTTCCGGGGCCTGAAGGCGGCGTGGCGCCGGGGCGACGACCTGTACGGCGAGGTGCGGCTGAGCGGAGAGGACCCGGCCGCCGCGGTCGCGGGGTACGGGATCCATCCGGCGGTACTCGATGCGGCGCTGCACCTGATTGCGCTCGGAGCCGCGGACACCGGCATCCGGCTGCCGTTCGCCTGGGACAAGGTGCAACTGCACGCCGTGGGCGCCTCCGCCCTGCGCGTGCACGTCACCACGACCGGGCCCGAGCGGTACCGGGTCTCCGCGTACGACGCGGCAGGCAGACCGGTGTTGACCGCCGAGTCGCTGGCGCTGCGGCCGCTCGGCGAGGCGGGTGTGCCCGCCGCCCGGGTCCGCGACAGCCTGTACCGGGTGGAGTGGATGCCGGTGGGTGCGTCCAGCACGTCTCCGGCGAATCTGATGCCACTCGACGAGGCGCTGGCGGGCGGTGATCCGGAAGGTCGCGTGCTGTGGCTCGACCGCGCACCGGGCGACGAGGCGGACGTGCCGGCCCGGTCGCACGCCGCCGCGGAGTCGACGCTGCAGGCGGTCCGGTCCTGGCTCGGCGACGATCGCCTGGCCGAGACCCGCCTGCTGGTCACGACGCGGCTCGCGGTGGCGGTCCGGGACGACGACCCGGTCGACGACGTGTCCGCCGCGCCCGCGTGGGGGCTGATCGGCGCGGTGCAGAACGAGCACCCGGACCGCATCACCCTGGTCGACCTGGACGCGGCGGCCGGTGAACTCTCCGATCCCGCGCTGCTGTCCATGGCCCTGGCCTGCAACGAACCTCAGCTCGCGGTCCGGGACGGGGTGCTGCTGGCGCCGATGCTCGCGGCGGTGACCCCCGCGACGGCCGCGCCCGACGCGGGCCCCGCCACGTTCGGCCCGGACGGCACCGTCCTGATCACGGGCGGCACCGGCACCATCGGCAGGCTGATCGCCCGGCACCTCGTCGCGCAGCACGGGGTGCGGCGGCTGGTGCTGACCGGCCGGCGCGCGCTCGACGCCGAGGCCGAAGACGAACTGCGGGCCGAGTTCGCCGAGTCGGGAACGGAAGTCGACGCTGTCTCGTGCGACGTGGCCGACCGCGACGCGGTGGCCGCGCTGCTCGCCGGCATTCCCGACCTGTCCGGCGTGATCCACGCCGCCGGCGTGCTCGAGGACGCCACCGCCGCCACCCTGAGCGCGGAGCAGTTGCACGCGGTTCTGCGCCCCAAGGTGGACGGCGCCTGGCATCTGCACGACCTCACGCGGGACCGCGACCTGTCGGCGTTCGTGTTGTTCTCCTCGGCGGCGGGCGTGCTCGGCGGCGCGGGACAGGCGAACTATGCGGCGGCGAACGTCTTCCTCGACGCACTCGCACAGCACCGCCGTGCCCGCGGGCTGCCCGCGACGTCCATGGCCTGGGGGCTGTGGGACCGGCCCAGCGGGATGACGTCCCATCTGAATGCGGCCGATCTGGACAGGTTGCAGCGCAACGGCATCGACACCATCAGCCCGGAGGCAGGGCTGGCACTGTTCGACGCCGCACTCGCCGTGAATCGTCCGTTGATCGTGCCGGTCCGGCTGTCGACGCGCGCCTCCCAATCCGAGGGCGAGTCGCTGCCGCCGATCCTGCGCCGGGTGCTCGGGGTCCGTCGTCGCCGCGCCGCTGCCGCCGATTCCCCGACCGGCCTGGCCGAGGAGTTGCGGGCACTGGACCCCGGAGAGCGGCACAGCCGGGTGCTCGACATCGTCACCACCCACGTGGCGGCCGTGCTGGGTCACGAAGGCAAGGAGGCGATCGACCCGGAACGTGCCTTCAAGCAACTCGGTTTCGACTCGCTGACCGCGGTGCAACTGCGCAATCAGCTGGCGACCGCCACCGGTGTGCGTCTGGCCGCGACGGTGGTGTTCGACCATCCCACCGCGGACGCGCTCACCCAGGAACTGGTGTCCCGCCTGCTCGGGGACGAGGCGGCTCCGCAGCCGGCAGGCCCGACACGGGCCCGGCGGGACGACGACCCGATCGTGATCGTCGGGATGGCGTGCCGCTACCCGGGCAAGGTGTACAGCCCGGAGGACTTGTGGCGACTCGTCCGCGACGGCCACAACGCGGTGGGCGCGTATCCCCACAACCGGGGCTGGAATCTCGACGAGGTGTACGACCCCGACCCGAACCGACCTGGCACCACGTACATGAAGGAGGGCGGGTTCCTCTACGACGCAGACGAATTCGACGCCGCGTTCTTCGGCATCAGCCCGCGCGAGGCGATCGCGATGGATCCGCAGCACCGACTGCTCCTCGAAAGCGCGTGGGAAGCCCTGGAACAGGCCGGGATCCAGCCGACCGCGCCCGGACTCACCGACACCGGTGTGTTCGTCGGGCTGATGGGCGGCGACTACGGCTTCCACCTGATGGCGCAGCGCAACGTCGACGCCGAGGGCTATCTGATGACGGGGACCAGCAACAGCGTCGCGTCCGGCCGGATCTCCTACACGCTCGGCTTCACCGGTCCCGCGATCACGGTGGACACGGCGTGCTCGTCGTCGCTGGTGGCCATGCATCTCGCGGCGCGGGCGCTGCGCGACGGTGAATGCACGCTGGCGCTGGCCGGCGGGGCGACGGTGATGGCCACACCCGGTGTGCTGGTCGAGTTCAGCCGCCAGCGCGGGCTCGCCTCGGACGGACGCTGCAAGCCGTTCTCCGACCGGGCCGACGGCACCGGGCTCAGCGAGGGCGCGGGAATGGTGGTGCTGGAACGGCTCAGCGACGCCCGGCGCAACGGGCACCGGGTGCTGGCGATCGTCCGCGGATCCGCGGTCAACCAGGACGGGGCGTCCAACGGGTTGACCGCCCCGAACGGGCCGTCCCAGGAACGCGTCATCCGCCAGGCTCTGGCCGACGCCGCGCTCGGCCCCACCGACATCGACGCCGTGGAGGCGCACGGCACCGGCACGACGCTCGGCGACCCGATCGAGGCGCAGGCGCTGCTCGCCGCGTACGGGCAGGGCCGGGAGGGCAGGCCGCTCTGGCTCGGTTCCGTCAAGTCGAACATCGGCCATTCCCAGGCGGCGGCGGGCGTCGCCGGCGTGATCAAGATGGTGATGGCGATGCGGCACGGGGTGCTGCCCCCGAGCCTGCACGGCGACGTCCCCACCCGGCACGTCGACTGGACCGCGGGCGAGGTGTCGCTGCTCGGCGAATCGGTTGCGTGGCCGGAAACCGGGCGGCCCCGGCGGGCGGCCGTGTCGTCCTTCGGGATCAGCGGCACCAATTCGCACATGATCCTCGAACAGCCACCCGAGGACGTGGTGCCGGAGGCCTCGCCGCCGTCGGCGTCGCCACTGGTGTGGGTGCTCTCCGGGAAGACCGGCGACGCACTGCGCGCGCAGGCCACCCGGTTGGCGGAATTCCTCGACACGAGCGAGACCGAACTCCCGGACCCGGCCGACCTCGCCTACTCGCTGGCCACCACCCGATCCGGTTTCACGCACCGCGCCGCGGTGATCGGGCAAACGCTGGACGACCTGCGCGACGGCCTCGCCCGCATCGTCACGGAGCGTCCCGGCGGCAACGTCGTCACCGGGACGAGCGCCCGCGGCAAGACGGCGTTCATGTTCACCGGCCAGGGCGCGCAG
Source organism: Rhodococcus koreensis (assembly GCF_017068375.1). Taxonomy (NCBI): domain Bacteria; kingdom Bacillati; phylum Actinomycetota; class Actinomycetes; order Mycobacteriales; family Nocardiaceae; genus Rhodococcus; species Rhodococcus koreensis. The sequence continues at coordinate 5,018,186 of NZ_CP070609.1, read as the reverse complement.
CGCATCGGCATGGGCCGCGGCCTCTACGACGCCTACCCGGTGTTCGCGACGGCACTGGACGAGGTCTGCTCCGTCCTCGACGAGCATGTGGAAACCCCGGTACGGCAGGTGATCTGGGACGAGGACGACGGCGCGAAGCTCGACAGCACCGAATACACCCAGCCGGCCCTGTTCGCGATCGAGGTCGCGCTGTATCGGCTGCTGCGGGAGTGGGGCATCACCCCCGACTACCTGATCGGCCATTCGATCGGCGAGATCACCGCGGCCCACGTCGCGGGCGTCTTCAGCCTGCCCGATGCGGCTGCCCTGGTCGGTGACCGGGGACGGTTGATGCAGTCCACCAAACCGGGTCTGATGATCGCCGTCCGGGCACGCGAGGAGGACATCCTGCCGCGGATCGACGGCCGCGTCGATCTCGCGGCCGTCAACGGCGCCGAATCCGTCGTCCTCGCCGGCGGCGAACGCGACGTGCACGCCGTCGCCGCCGAACTGTCCGCCGCCGGACTGAAGACCACGAGCCTGCGGGTCGAACGGGCCTTCCACTCGACCCTGATGGATCCCATTCTCGACCAGTTCACCGCCGTGCTGTCCAAGCTGACGGCGCAGCCGCCGAAGATCCCGGTCGTCTCCAACGTCACCGGACGCGTCGCCGCCGCCGAGGAACTCGTGTCCCCGGAGTACTGGACCCGGCACATCCGGCACACGGTGCGGTTCCACGACGGCATTCGCGCCCTCGACGAACTCGGCGTCACCCGCCTCGTCGAGGTCGGTCCCGGCGCGACCCTGGCGGCACTCGCCGCCGAGGTCGTCCCGAACACGATCGCCACACTGCCCGGGCGCGAGAACGAGGCGCACGGGATCATCGAGGCGGTCGCCGCCGCCTACGTGCAGGGCGCAACCGTCGACTGGGATCGGGTGCTGCCCGGCCGCCGCCGCGTGGCCCTGCCCACGTACGCATTCCAGCGCCGCTCCTACTGGCCGACGGCGGCCGTCCGGAACACCGGCGATCCGACCGAACTGGGGCTGACCCCGTCCGATCATCCGCTGCTCGGTGCCGCGGTGACCCTCGACGACGATGCGACCCTGTTCACGGGACAGCTGTCGCTGCACCGGGATCCCTGGCTCGTGTCACCGTCGGTCGACGACGGCGACACCCCGGTACCCGACCACGGCGAGGCGAAGACGGTGCTGCCCGCGGTGCCGGTCGAGCTCGCCCTGCACGCGGCCCACCACGTCGGTCTCGACCACATCGACGAACTCACCCTGCACCACCCGCTCGTCCTCCCGACGTCGGGGCTGGCCTCGATCCGGGTGCTCGTGTCGCCGCCGGGCACCACCGGGGCCCGCAGCGTCACCGTCTCGTCGAAGTCGGGTGACCCCGACAGCCCGGACAGCTGGGTTCGGAACGCGTCGGCGACAATCGACGACGTCGCCGGCTCGTCGGCCCAAGTGCCGCAACAGGATCCGGGCGACACCGAGACCGAGGTGCGGCTCGGGGACGGCGTCGACACGAGTGGGTTCGGCATCCACCCGGTGCTGCTGCAGGCCGCGATCGAACCCCTCCTCGGGTGGGACGGCTGGCCCCAGACGTGGTCGGGAATCCGTCTGCACACCGTCGGTGCCGACGCGGTGACCGCCCGGTTCACGCCCGGCGACGACGGGAGGCACCGCGTCGCCGCCGTCGACCCCGCCGGTGAACCGGTGCTGACCGTCGATGCGCTGCGCGTGGTGCAGCGGGCGGACGACGGGGGTCGTCCGGCGTCGCTGCGACTGCACCGGACCGCCTGGATCCGGGTGGAGGTCGCGCCGTCCGAGCCTCGCGGACCGGTGGTCGTCCTCGGCGCCGACGGGTTCGGCGACCCGGGCACCGGTTCGACGTTCCCGGGGTGTCCCGACCTGGAGGCGTTGCGGACGGCGATGGAGTCCGGGCCGGACGAAGACGACCGGCGTCCGTGGACGGTGCTGGTCGGGTGCGCGACCGACGGCGACCACGGTCCGGACGCGACCCACGAACTGTGCACGCGGGTGCTGCGACTGCTGCAGGAGTGGCAGGACGACGAGACGTTCGCCGACAACCCGCTCGTGATCGTGACCCGCAACGCCATGGTCACCGACGACGGGCAGGACCACGACGCTCGCCCCGACCTCGCGGCCGCGGCGGTGTGGGGCCTGGTGGGCTCCGCCCAGAACGAGAACCCGGACCGGTTCGTGCTGATCGACCTCGACGACGCGTCGGACGCCGAGGCCGCGATCACGTCGGCACTGGCGAGCGGGGAACCGCAGGTGGCGGCCCGGAACGGCACCCTCTGTGCACCGCGGTTGCGGCGCATGCCCGCCGTCGACGAACCGACCCCGTTCGATCCCGGCGGCACGGTGCTGGTCACCGGCGGCACCGGCACGGTCGGGTCTCTGGTCGCCCACCACCTGGTGACCGAGCACGGGGTACGACACCTGGTGCTGACCAGCAGGCGCGGGCCCGGCGCCGAGGGCAGCGACCGGTTGCGCCGCGAACTGGGCGATCTGGGCGCCGAGGTGAGCATCGTCGCCTGCGACACCGCGGACGAGTCGGCGGTCGCCGGGTTGCTGGCGGGAATACCGTCCGAGCATCCACTGACGGCGGTGATCCACGCGGCAGGAGTGATCGACGACGGCACCCTGGCGTCGCTGACTCCCGAGCGACTCGACACGGTCCTGCGGCCGAAGGTCGATGCGGCCTGGCACCTGCACCGGTTGACCACGGACAGCGACCTGCGGGCGTTCGTCGTGTTCTCCTCACTCGCCGGCGTCCTCGGCGCTCCCGGGCAGGCGAACTATGCGGCCGCGAACATGTTCCTCGACGCCCTCGCCCACCACCGGCACGCCCTCGGGCTGCCCGGACTCTCGATCGCGTGGGGCATGTGGGCGACACCCAGCGCCATGACCGACAACCTCGGTGCCATCGACCTCGCCCGCGCCCGCCTCAGCGGGATGGTTCCCATGCCCGCAGCCGACGGCCTGGCGCTGTTCGACAGCGCGCTGGCCGCCGGTGCCCCCACCGTCGCGGCCGCGCGGTTCGACCACTCCGGTTCGGCCGCACCGTACGTTCCCCCACCGCTGCGGGGCCTGATCCGGGAGTCGCGCCCCCACGCCGCGGGATCGGACTCGGTCGTGACCGGGCCGAACGGGTCGGGGCCGTCGGACTGGTCGCAGCGACTCGCCGACCTGTCGATCCCCGAACAGCGGCACCTGATGCTCGACCTCGTGCGGGGCGGGGCCGCCACCGTGCTCGGCTACGACGCGTCCGACTCCGTGGACCCCGACCAGGCGTTCAAGGAACTCGGCTTCGATTCACTCGCGGCCGTCGCGCTCCGCAACCATCTCGGCGCCGCCACAGGGCTGCGGTTGCCGCCGACCATGGTGTTCGACCACCCGAGTCCGCGGGCCGTCGCCGAGTTCCTGCGCTCGGAACTCGTTCCGGATCCGATGTCGGTGGCGCTCGCCGACGTCGACCGGCTTCGCGCCACCATCGCCGAACTCGGCGACGACGCCGAGGCGCGGTCGGCCATCGCGCAACGCCTCGGAAGCCTCCTCGCCGAGGTCGGAACGTCCGACGACGCACATGCCGCCGCGGTCGACAAGATTCATGCCGCAACGAGTGAGGAGATCCTGGACCTGATCGATCGCGGTCTCTGACCGGGAACAGCGTGGGTGATCGCCGCCGGGAACACCGGCACCGCAGGCGATACGATCGTCGCCGTCACAGGCCTCGAAAGGAATCACACGCCCCATGCGCCGCACCCTTGCTCTGACCGCCCTCACCGTCTGCTCCGCGGCACTCCTCACCGCCTGCGGTGGTGGCGACACCGACACCGCAGCATCCGAGACCACGTCCGCCTCGGCGTCCGTGGCGGCGCGGACGACGGCCGCCACCGCGCCCGGCAGCCGAGTGTTCGCGGTCGCCGACGACCCGCAGACGGCCGCCGACTATCTGGCCTACCTGCGCGCGAACAACCAGACCGTCACCGACGACGACCTGGCGGTCCATCAGGCCGGCGAGATCTGCACCGCCCTCGACGCGGGCAAACCGCTCGACCAGGTGCGTGAGGAGTGGACGCCGATGCTCACCAACGACGGCGTCTACCCGTACATCATCGGCGCGATCACGCGGTACTGCCCGGACCACGAGAACGTCCTCAACTAGGCGCTCCGCGCCCGTGCGTGGTTAACGAGTCTCTGCGCTCGCCGGCCACGCACGGGCGGCGGAGCCGCCCTGTGGGAATACCTGGACGCAGCGGGTGTTACACACCATGCAGTAGTTGAATAATCAATTACCTGAGTACGAGGAGACACCCCATGCCAGCCGTGACGGTCGACAACATCCTTGCCCTGCCGCGTATCGACGCGCCTGCTCCCGGCGCCGTCGACCGCCCGGTCCGTTCGCTCACCACCGCACCCGTCGGGTACGAGGGCGAAGGGTTCCCGGTGCGCCGCGCGTTCGCCGGCATCGACCTACCGGCCCTCGACCCGTTCATCCACATGGACCAGATGGGCGAGGTCGACTACGCACCCGGTGAACCCAAGGGCACCCCGTGGCATCCGCACCGCGGCTTCGAGACCGTCACCTACATGATCGACGGCATCATGGAGCACCAGGATTCCAACGGCGGCGGCGGAACCATCGGTGGCGGCGACACCCAGTGGATGACCGCGGGTGGCGGCATCCTGCACATCGAGACCCCGCCCGAGCATCTGGTGACGAGCGGTGGCCTGTTCCACGGCGTCCAACTGTGGGTGAACCTGCCGCGCGACAACAAGATGGCCGCACCCCGCTACCAGGACATCACCGGCGCGAAGGTGGCCCTGCTGTCCTCGTCCGACGGCGGCGCTCTCGTTCGCGTGATCGCCGGCGACGTGGACGGTCACCACGGTCCCGGTTCCACCTACACGCCGATCAGCCTCGTCCACGCGACGGTCGCGCCGGGTGCGAGCCTGACGCTGCCGTGGAACCCCGAGTTCAACGCGCTCGCCTACGTCCTCGCGGGCGAGGGGCTCGTCGGGTCGGAGCGCCGTCCGATCCGCATGGGTCAGACGGCCGTCTTCGGACGCGGTGACACCCTGACGATCGCCGCGGCCGACACACAGGATTCGCGGACCAAGTCGTTCGAGGTGTTCCTCCTCGGCGGCAAGCCGATCCGCGAGCCCGTCGCGATGGCCGGACCGTTCGTCATGAACACCAAGGCCGAGGTACTGCAGGCGTTCGAGGACTTCCAGGCCGGTCGCCTGGGTTCCGTTCCCGCAGCGCACGAGACGCTCGCCTGACGGGTACGTGAGCGGCAAAGCGCGCGCGAGCACACTTTGCCACTCACGTACCGGAAGTCCCAGCGCGACAACCGCTCAGGGTGCGACCGGTCAGGGTCGCCGGATCTTCGCGTCGATGCGGTGGATGCGCAGGTCGTGTGGCGGGATCCGGAACGTCTCGACCACCCGGACCGTCGCGAGGGTGCGGCCGAGGAGTCCGGCGTCCAGGAGGTAGTCGACGGTGACGTCGTCGCCGTCGACCGTCCACACGCAGTCGCGGATCGACCGGATCACCCGGTACTGGGGGCCGCCGGACAGGCTTCGGCGCAGGTGATTTCCGGAGAATGCCGTCTTCAGCCCCATCTCGTACCGCACGGCCCGGGGTTCGATGGGCACCGAGTTGCCGTCGTGGCTGAGCAACGCGTCCAGATAGGCCCGGGCGACATCGACCTGTGTGTTCATCTCAGTAGTCGAACACTTCGGTCGCGGCGAGCACCAGCGTTTCCGCGTCGTCGCAGCTAGGTGCGGACGCCGCGACGGACGCCGTCAGCCGGTTGCCGATTTTGTCCCGTTCGCTCATCGGGCTCGACGGCACGTTCGTGTCGAACACTTCCCCCGGATAGAAGTAGTAGTGGCATTCGATCGCGTCCCGGAAGTAGGTGAACGGCTTGTCGTCGAGTTCGACCGTTTCGGGTCCGCCGGCCTGCGACGGTTCCGGCGACAGCGCCAGCTGCACGGACGCCTCGGCGCCGCCGCGGAGTGTCAGGAGACATTCGTAGGGGCGGCTGCCGGGGGTGAACGTCTCGACGCCCCGTCCGGGCAGCTGCTCGACCACCCGGCACGGATCCTGTTGCGCGAGAGGAATATCCGACGGCCAAGACACCGAGGACCCCAGCCTGCCCACGACCGATGCGAGTACCGTGTGCGCCTCCGCGCAGTCGTCGCCCGCCGCGGAGTCGCCCGTCCCGCCTGCCCCGTCGAGGTACGACACGTGCCCCCAGCGCCCCGGCGCGTCTGCCGCGCCCGGGACCGGCGGCAGCGAGAAGTAGAGGGTGCACGTGCCCGGGAGTGCGCCGGCCGCGGGACGCACCTCGATTCCCGACGTCGCCTCCCCCGCACCGGTGCGCTCCGTGGGTTCGCGTTCACCCACCGTCACCTCGACCCAGACGGGGTTGGCGGGGGTGCCGCGGGCAGGCACCAGTTCGGCGTGGCAGGTCGACAGGTCGCCGACGGGCCCGTACGCGGTGACCTGCCCGAACGAGGCGATCAGATCTCGGTCGAGCAGACCGCACGGGGCGAGGTCGCGGGCCGCGGCGGCGACGGCCAACTCCGCGCGGGTGTGCTCGCTGACCGGCAGGCCGTAGATCGGCTCGCCTGTCCGGGCGACGCTCGGCGCCCCCGCGACGACGCCGGAACACGACACCAGCAGCATCGCAAAAGTGGCGGCCACCAGCGGTGATACCACCGTCGCGCTGCGGCCCACCGCTCTCTCCTCACTCGGACTTCGAACCCCGGCACGCGAACGATGGTGCCCGGAGTACAGTGCTGAGTATGCAGCGCGCACTCCTCCTTGGTTGCCGCGACGGGGTCTGATCCAGACTGGCTTCCCGTCGCGGGGTTTCGCGTGCGCCGGTCGACACAGCCGTTGGACTCAGAAAGTCCACATCGAACCTGGAGATCAATCCCATGTCCCCCGCTGACGCCTTTACCTCCGGATCGCGCACCATCACGCCGCCGTCCAAGCCTGCTCCCTCCGATCAGCCGGAATGGAACACGCAGAAGAATTCGTCGATGCCGACGTTCCGCTACCGCTCCTTCTCCGAGGAAGTGGAGCCGGTGTCGCTGCCGGATCGCACGTGGCCCGACAAGATCATCGACCGCGCCCCGCAGTGGTGCGCCGTCGATCTCCGTGACGGCAACCAGGCACTGATCGACCCGATGAGCCCCGCCCGCAAGCGCCGCATGTTCGAACTGCTGGTGCGGATGGGGTACAAGGAGATCGAGGTCGGCTTCCCGTCCGCGAGCCAGACGGATTTCGACTTCGTCCGCGAGATCATCGAAGACGGCGCGATTCCGGACGACGTCACCATTCAGGTGCTCACGCAGTCCCGGCCGGAGCTGATCAAGCGCACGTTCGAGGCCTGTGAGGGCGCGAACAAGGTGATCGTCCACTTCTACAACTCGACGTCCGTCCTGCAGCGCCGGGTGGTGTTCAAGGCCGACCGCGAGGTGATCAAGAAGATCGCGACGGACGCGGCGACCCTGGCCCTCGAAGAGGCGAAGAACTACCCGGACACGCAGTGGCGCTGGGAGTACTCCCCCGAGTCATACACCGGCACGGAACTCGAGTACGCCAAGGAGGTGTGCGACGCCGTCACCGAGGTGCTGCAGCCGACGCCGCAGAACCCGGTGATCCTGAACCTGCCCGCCACCGTCGAGATGGCGACGCCGAACGTGTACGCCGACTCCATCGAGTGGATGCACCGCAACCTGGCCCGCCGCGACTCGGTCATCCTGTCGCTGCACCCGCACAACGACCGCGGCACCGGCGTGGCCGCCGCCGAACTGGGTTACCAGGCCGGGGCCGACCGCATCGAGGGCTGCCTGTTCGGTAACGGCGAGCGCACCGGCAACGTCTGCCTGGTCACGCTCGGACTCAACATGTTCACCCGGGGCGTCGACCCGCAGATCGACTTCTCGAACATCGACGAGATCCGCCGCACCGTCGAGTACTGCAACCAGCTGCCCGTCCACGAGCGCCACCCGTACGGCGGCGACCTCGTGTATACGGCGTTCTCCGGCAGCCACCAGGACGCGATCAACAAGGGTCTCGACGCGATGAAGTTCGACGCCGACTCGCAGGACGCGGACGTCGACGACATCCTGTGGGCGGTCCCCTACCTGCCGATCGACCCGAAGGACGTGGGCCGCACGTACGAGGCTGTGATCCGCGTGAACTCGCAGTCCGGCAAGGGCGGCGTCGCGTACATCATGAAGGCCGATCACGGGCTGGTGCTGCCGCGTCGCCTGCAGATCGAGTTCTCGCAGGCCGTCCAGCGGATCACCGACGGCGAGGGCGGCGAGGTGTCGCCCAAGGAGATGTGGGACGTCTTCCACGAGGAGTACCTGGCTCCGATCACGCCGCTCGAGCGGATGAAGCAGAAGGTCACCGCGGCCGAGGAGGACGGCGGCACCGACTCCATCACCGCGACGGTGAAGGTCGACGGCAAGGAGCACGAGATCTCGGGTTCGGGCAACGGCCCGCTCGCCGCGTTCGTCGACGCGCTCGCCACGATCGACTTCGACGTGCGGGTCCTCGACTACTCGGAGCACGCCATGTCGGCGGGCGACGACGCCCAGGCGGCCGCGTACGTCGAGTGCGCGGTGACCGCTCCCGACGGGCGGAACACCGTGGTCTGGGGTGTCGGCATCGCGACATCGATCACCACCGCGTCGCTGCGCGCCGTCGTCTCGGCGGTCAACCGGGCGCACTGACCGCTGCCGCACCACCGCTGCCGCAGGCGCGCATCACGTGCACCTGCGGCAGCGTCGTTTCCGGGGCCGCTCATTTTCAGGCCCTCGGAAAATGGCGCTCTCCGGGCACCGGGTGACTACCCTGGTAACGGAGTCCACACCGGACCCGAACCGCCTCGGACCCCTCGGGGGGCGTCGTGAATCTGGCATTTCAACAGCATCGTCCGGTCCGTCCGTATCCGGCCCGGCGCCGCGCCAAGGGCAGCTTCTTCTACAAGATGATCACGACGACGGATCCCAAGGACCTGGGGATTCTGTACCTGATCACGTCGTTCGCCTTCTTCATGGCCGGCGGTCTGATGGCGCTGCTGATCCGCGGCGAACTGGCCGTCCCGGGTCTGCAGTTCCTGTCGAACGAGCAGTACAACCAGCTGTTCACGATGCACGGCACGATCATGCTGCTGCTGTATGCGACGCCGATCGTGTTCGGGTTCGCCAACTACATCCTGCCGCTGCAGATCGGTGCTCCCGACGTCGCGTTTCCCCGCCTCAACGCGTTCAGTTACTGGGCGTTCCTGTTCGGCGGGACCATCGCGATCGCGGGCTTCGTCACCCCGGGCGGTGCCGCGGACTTCGGCTGGACGGCGTACTCGCCGCTGACGAGCGCGCTGCACTCGCCAGGCGTCGGCGCCGACCTGTGGATCATGGGGCTGGCGCTGTCCGGCCTCGGCACCATCCTCGGCGGGGTCAACATGATCACCACCGTCATCTGCCTGCGGGCGCCGGGCATGACGATGTTCCGGATGCCGATCTTCACGTGGAACATCTTCGTCACCAGCATCCTGATCCTGGTCGCGTTCCCGATCCTCACGGCCGCGCTGATGGGTCTGTTCGTCGACCGGCACCTGGGCGGGAACCTGTACGACCCGGCGACCGGCGGCGTGCTGTTGTGGCAGCACCTGTTCTGGTTCTTCGGCCACCCGGAGGTGTACATCGTGGCGCTGCCGTTCTTCGGCATCGTCACGGAGGTCTTCCCGGTGTTCAGCCGCAAGCCGGTGTTCGGGTACAACGGGCTCGTCTACGCGACGATCGCCATCGCGGCCCTGTCGATCGCCGTGTGGGCGCACCACATGTACGCGACCGGCGCGGTGCTGCTGCCGTTCTTCTCGTTCATGACGTTCCTGATCGCGGTGCCCACCGGGGTGAAGATCTTCAACTGGGTCGGCACCATGTGGAAGGGTCAGCTGACGTTCGAGACCCCCATGCTGTTCTCGCTCGGCTTCCTCATCACGTTCATCTTCGGCGGCCTCACCGGCGTCATCCTCGCGAGCCCGCCGCTGGACTTCCACGTCACGGACAGCTACTTCGTCATCGCCCACTTCCACTACGTGCTGTTCGGGACGATCGTCTTCGCCACCTACGCCGGCATCTACTTCTGGTTCCCGAAGATGACCGGACGCATGCTCGACGAACGCCTCGGCAAGTGGCACTTCTGGACGACGTTCACGGGGTTCCACGGCACGTTCCTCGTCCAGCACTGGCTCGGTGCGGAGGGGATGCCGCGCCGCTACGCCGACTACCTGCCCTCGGACGGCTTCACCGTCCTCAACTCGGTGTCGACGGTGTTCGCGTTCGTCCTCGGGGCATCGACGGTGCCGTTCGTCTGGAACGTCTTCAAGAGCTACCGGTACGGCGAGGTGGTGACGGTGGACGACCCGTGGGGTTTCGGCAACTCCCTCGAGTGGGCGACCAGCTGCCCGCCGCCGCGGCACAACTTCACGGAGTTGCCGCGCATCCGCTCCGAGCGGCCGGCGTTCGAACTGCACTATCCGCACATGGTCGACCGGATGCACCGCGAGGCGCACGTGGGCCTGCGGGGCGCGGTGGCGCACGCGACCGAACCCGCCGCCGCCGAACCGAAGGTGAACCCTCAGTAACTTCCGTGTGAAAGTTCCCGTCTGCGAGAACATCTCGAAAAACCGGACGAAACCGACTCCGTGACAACGGGTTGCAGACAACTCGCCGAAGGACGCCCAGTTCGACGGAAATCCGGCCTTCTTACTCTCTCGTAGGGTCGACACGCAATTCCTTGAAGACTTGACAAGCCGATCGGGGCCCCGCAGAAGTTACGCGCGGGTACATATTTTCGACGTTATGCTCGCATTCCCCGAGCATCGGCCCTGCAACGACGCAGGTCCGACGATCGCGTTCGGGGCGCCCCTGGAGGTAGTCAAGCGGGTTGTGCAGGGGTGCACGTGTCCGCGAAGGCGGCACCCAGTCCTCGGCGGACATGGCCTTGGCCATCGAAACACTCTGCGGATCAATGAGTTTTACGGAAACGGAGCGATAACAGATGTTCAAGCGAATAGCGATAGTGAACCGCGGCGAGGCGGCCGTCCGCCTGATTCGCGCGGTGCGCGAACTGAACGCCGAGCACAACTACGGCATCCGCACGATCGCCCTGCACACCGAGGCGGAACGTCGCGCGATGTTCGTCCGGCAGGCCGACGAAGGTGTGTGCTTGCGCACAGTCAAGACCGGCACCGCCTACCTCGACCACGCCGAGCTGGCCCGCGCGCTGCGCGAGAGCAAGGCCGACGCCGTGTGGGTCGGCTGGGGCTTCGTCGCCGAGGATCCCGCGTTCGTCGAGGTCTGCGAGCAGCTCGGCATCACGTTCATCGGCCCGCCCGCCGAATCGATGCGCCTGCTGGGCGACAAGGTCGAGGCCAAGCTCCTCGCCGAGAAGGTGGAGGTCCCGGTCGCACCGTGGAGCGGTGGCCCCGTCGCCACCCGCGCCGACGCCCGCCGTCACGCCCAGGCCATCGGCTACCCGCTCATCATCAAGGCCCGCTCCGGCGGCGGTGGCCGCGGTATCCGCAAGGTGTGGTCGGAAGACGAACTCGAACTCGCGCTCGAACGCACCCAGGGTGAGGCCCAGCGGTCCTTCGGCGACCCCGTCGTGTTCATCGAGCGGCTGGTCACCGACGCACGCCACGTCGAGGTACAGGTCATTGCCGACAACTTCGGCAACGTCTGGGCTCCCGGTGTGCGCGACTGCTCCATCCAGCGCAAGAACCAGAAGGTCATCGAGGAGTCCAGCTCCCCGCTCCTCACCACCGAGCAGTCGAACCACTTGCGCACCGTCTCCGCCGAGCTCGTGCGCGCCGCCGGCTACCGCGGCGCCGGCACGGTCGAGTACCTGTACCAGCCCGAGCAGAAGACGTTCACGTTCCTCGAGGTCAACACCCGCCTGCAGGTGGAGCACCCCATCACCGAGGCCACCACGGGCATCGACCTGGTGAAGCTGCAGATCCTCGTCGCCAGCGGTGAGCCGCTCGTCGGCGACTGCCCGCCCGAGTTCGGTCACGCCGTCGAGGCCCGCCTCAACGCGGAGGACGCCGCCAACGGCTTCGCTCCCGCACCCGGCGCCGTGCAGCTGCTCAAGTTCCCGCTCGGCAGCGGTCTCCGCGTCGACACCGGCATCGCCCAGGGCGACGTCATCCCGCCCGACTACGACTCGATGGTCGCCAAGGTCATCGCCTGGGGTCGCGACCGCTCCGAGGCCCTCGCGCGTCTGCGCACCGCACTGCGCGAGACCACCGTCGTCCTGCAGGGCGGCACCACCACGAAGTCGTTCCTCCTCGAACTGCTCGACCGCGACGAGGTCATCTCCGCGTCCGCGGACACCGGCTGGCTCGACCGCACCGGCGTCGGTAGCGTCACGACGCCCACCAAGGTGGCCGATGTCGCACTGATCGCCGCCGCCATCGACGTCTACGACGCCGAGGAGAAGCTCGAGCGGGAGGCGTTCCTGTCGTCCGCTCGCGGTGGCCGCCCCCGCGCCGGTCACGCCATCGGCCGCAAGGTCGAGCTCAGCTACCAGGGCCAGGCCTACGGCCTCACCGTCACGCAGGTCGGCGCCCACACCTACCGTGTCGACGGCGACAGCCCCGACGTCGAGGTCGAGGTCGATCGGCTCAGCGAATTCGAGAGCCGCCTCGTCGTCGGCACCCGCCGCCACCACGTGGTGTCGGTCGCCGGCCGCGCCCAGTACCTCGTCGAGGTCGACGGCATCAGCCACCAGATCAGCCAGGACGAGGCCGGTGTCGTCCGCGCACCCGCTCCCGCAGTCGTGGTCGCGGTGCCCGTGTCCGTCGGCGACGAGGTCGAGGTAGGCGACACGCTGGTCGTCCTCGAGAGCATGAAGATGGAGACCGCCGTCCGTGCGCCCGTCGCAGGCCGGGTCCGCGAAGTTCTCGCGATGGTCAACTCCCAGGTCGACGCCGGCACCGCACTGCTGCGCGTCGAGGAGACCGCGGAGGAGTCCACCGCTCCGAAGTCGCCGCGCGTCGAATTCGTGGTCGCCGTCCCCGCCTCGAAGGGCGACGTCCGCACCGACGCCCTCGAGCAGATCGACGCGCTCGCCGCGCTGCTCACCGGATACGACGTCAGCGCGAAGCGGGCAGGCGTGCTCCTCGCCGACTACGAGAAGCTTCGCGCCGACATCGCGGGCGACGCGGATCTGGTGCAGGCGGAACTCGCCCTGCTGAACACGTTCGCGGACATCTGCGAGATCGGACGTAACCGTCCCACCGCAGCCGAGGAGGACGCTGACGAGCGCGTCCACAGCCCGCGCGAGCACTTCCACACCTACCTGCACACCCTCGACGTCGAACTCGAAGGCCTGCCGGAGTCGTTCACGACCCGGCTGTCGCGGGCGCTGCGTCACTACGACGTCACCGACCTCGAGCGCAACGGCGAGCTGGAGGAGGCGGTCTACCGCCTGTTCCTCGCGCAGCAGCGCATGGACAACCAGGTTCCCGTCATCGCCGCCCTGCTCGACCGGTGGCTGAACGAGGGCAACGCTCCCGGCCGCGCACCCAGCGGACTCGGCGAGGTCCTGGACCGGCTCATCACCGCCACCCAGGTCCGTTACCCGGTGATCGGCAACGTCGCCCGCAACGTGCGGTTCCGGTTCTTCGACGAGCCGCAGATCCGCAAGGCCCGCGAGCAGGTGTACGACGGTGTCCGCGGCAGCCTCGAGTACCTCGCCGAGAACCCCGGCGCCGGCGACTACCAGGAACGCCTCGAGGCCCTGGTCGCCACCCCGCAGTCGCTGACCGAACTCCTCGGACAGCGGATCGCACGCAAGAGCACGACCGTCGGCCCGCTGCTCGAGGTCGTCACCCGGCGCTACTACGACATCCGCACGCTCGAGGACGTCACCGCCTTCGAACGCAACGGACGCCGTTTCGTCACCGGCAACTTCGACCTGCTCGGCGAGCGCCTGAACCTGGTCTCCGCCGTCGGCGAGTACGCCGAACTGCCCGGCGCGCTCGACGAGATCGGTGCCGTCGCCTCGGAGAACCCCGAGAACCTCGTCCTCGACCTCTACCTGTCGTGGACCGCGCCGCCCGCCGACCCGGACACCATGTCCGAGGACCTGCGGAAGGCACTGACGGCGCTGCCGCTGGCCGCGACCTGCCGCCGCGTCACGGTGTCCGTCTTCGGCGGAACCGACGTCGACGTCCGCAAGTTCACCTACCGCCCGGACGCTGGTGTCCTCGCGGAGGAGAAGCTGATCCGGGACATGCACCCGCTCACCGGCCAGCGACTCGACCTGTGGCGTCTGAAGAACTTCGACGGCACCCGCCTCCCCGCGGCCGCCGAGACGTTCCTGTTCAACCTGGTCTCGCGCGACAACCCCACCGACGAACGCCTCATCGCGCTCGCCGAGGTCCGCGACATCACGCCGGTCCGCAACGAGGACGGCCAGGTCGTCGGTGTTCCCGCCGCGGAACGCGTGCTGCAGTCGTGCCTCGACGGCATCCGCCGGGCGCAGGCCACGCGCGGCAGCAAGCGCAAGCTCGACGCCAACCGCGTCGTGCTGTACGTGTGGCCGAAGATCGACGTTCCCGTCGAGGATCTCGAGGCGTTCGCCCGGGTCGCGGCACCGCTCACCGCGGGTGCCGGCCTCGAGGAGATCACCGTGATCGCCCGCCTCCAGGGCGAGCCCGGCACGGAGTCGCGGGAGAAGGCTCTGCGCTTCTCCTACCGCACCGGCGCCGGTGTGGTCGTCAAGGTCACCGAACCGCCGACCGAGCCGCTGCAGCCGCTCGACGCGTACACGCAGAAGGTCCGCAGCTCCCGTGCCCGCGGCACCGTCTACCCGTACGAGCTGATCCCGCTGCTCACCGGTCGCGACGGCAGCTTCGTCGAGCACGACCTGGACGAGTCGGGCCAGTTGGTGCCCGTGGAGCGTCCGTACGGCCAGAACAAGGCCGGCCTCGTCGTCGGTCTGGTCACGGCCCGCACCGACCGGCACCCCGAGGGCATGACCCGCGTCGCGCTGTTCGGTGACCCGACGAAGGCACTGGGCACCGTCGCGGAGGCCGAGTGCGCCCGCCTCGTCGCCGGTGTCGACCTGGCCGAGAAGCTGGGTGTTCCCGTCGAGTGGTTCGCGCTGTCGTCCGGCGCGACGATCTCCATGGACAGCGGCACCGAGAACATGGACTGGGTGTCCCGCGGTCTGCGTCGCCTCATCACGTTCACGCAGGACGGTGGCGAGGTCAACGTGATCGTGGCCGGCATCAACGTCGGTGCGCAGCCGTACTGGAACGCCGAAGCCACGATGCTGATGCACACCAAGGGCATCCTCGTCATGACGCCCGACAGCGCCATGGTGCTCACCGGCAAGAACTCGCTCGACTACTCGGGTGGCGTCTCGGCCGAGGACAACTTCGGCATCGGTGGTTACGACCGCGTGATGGGCCCCAACGGTGAGGCGCAGTACTGGGCGCCGAACCTGCCCGCCGCGTGCGAGATCCTGTTCGCGCACTACGACCACGCGTACGTCGTTGCCGGAGAACGCTTCCCGCGTCGGGCGCAGACCAGCGACCCGATCGGGCGCGACGTGCGGTCCTTCCCGCACATCCACCCGTCCAGCGACTTCACCACGGTCGGCGACATCTTCTCCGCGGAGACGAACCCGGAACGCAAGAAGCCGTTCGACATTCGCACGGTGATGCGTTCACTCGTCGACCAGGACCACACGGTGCTGGAGCGGTGGGCCGACATGGCGGACGCCGACACGTCCGTCGTGTTCGACGCACACCTCGGCGGATACCCGGTGAGCGTCATCGGCATCGAGTCGCGGGCCATCGCCCGTAAGGGATGGTCGCCGGCCAACGGTCCCGACCAGTGGACCGCGGGCACGCTGTTCCCGCAGTCGTCGAAGAAGACGGCCCGCGCGATCAACGCCGCCAGCGGCAGCCGGCCGCTCGTGGTGCTGGCCAACCTGTCCGGATTCGACGGTTCCCCGGACTCGCTGCGGCACATCCAGCTCGAGTACGGCGCCGAGATCGGCCGCGCCATCGTCAATTTCGACGGCCCGATCGTGTTCTGCGTCGTCTCCCGCTACCACGGTGGCGCGTTCGTGGTGTT
Organism: Rhodococcus koreensis; assembly: GCF_017068375.1. Lineage (NCBI taxonomy): Bacteria > Bacillati > Actinomycetota > Actinomycetes > Mycobacteriales > Nocardiaceae > Rhodococcus > Rhodococcus koreensis. The sequence goes on along the minus strand of NZ_CP070609.1, from coordinate 5,001,992 downwards.
CTCCGGAGCACTGAACGACAACATGGAGGTGCTGGCGGTCGAGGGCTCGTTCGCCTCGGTCCTCGGTGGCGCCCCCGCCGCGGCCGTCGTCTTCACCCGTGAGGTCAACTCGCGGGTGGCGGCGGACCCGTCGATCCGGGAGCTCGAGGCCAACCTGGCGGGCGCCCAGAACGACGCCCAGCAGGCTCACCTGCGGGTGGAGCTGGCGGCCCAGCAGGCTGCGGTGCGGAACGAGAAGCTCGGTGAGGTCGCGGCCGAGTTCGAGGCCGTGCACAACATCCAGCGGGCACAGCGGGTCGGCTCCGTCGACGCCGTCATCCCCGCCGTGGAGCTGCGTCCGTACATCATCGGTGCGGTCGAGCGCGGCATGCGCCGGGCGGTCGAAGCCGGCAAGTAGTCCCCACCCGAACGGCCGCGGCACCTACCGGTGTCGCGGCCGTTCGGCGTTCGCGGGCGTGGCGTCAGGTCGGCCCGCATTTCACCTGTTTCGGATGACGCGGGCGCCCCGACCCGGTGCGATAGTCAGCGCAGAGTGAATTCGACTGTGAATGGAGCGCTGCTATGGACTCTTTCTGGGACTTTCTCTGGGTGATCATCGTCACCTTCGGCTTCGTGGCCTACCTGATCCTGTTGTTCTCCATCATCACCGACCTGTTCCGCGACCATAAGACGTCGGGCTGGGTGAAGGCGATCTGGATCGTCTTCCTGTTCTTCGTCCCGCTGCTGACCGCGCTCGTGTACCTCATCACCCGGAGCAAGAGCATGGCCGAGCGGTCGATGGCGGCCGCGCAGGAGGCGAAGCAGGCGCAGGACAGCTACATCCGTTCCGTCGCGGGCAAGTCCTCGGCCGAGCAGATCGCTGACGCGAAGGCCCTCCTCGACGCGGGCACCATCACGCAGGCGGAATACGACACGCTGAAGGCGAAGGCGCTGAGCAGCTGAGCGCCCGCCCCGACGAAGGCCCGCCTGCCCGGCGGGCCTTCTTCCGTTTCCGGTCCCTTCACTCCGCGATCCGGGCCGCGACGTCCCGGAACGCCTGCAGCACGGTGGCGACGGCGGGAACGTCGTCGGCTGCGGGTCTGCGCGCCAGTTCGTAGATGCGGGCGGCGCGCACCCCGGCCAGGGGAAGCTGAATCACCGCGCGGCTGGTCACCGCGTGCCGGGCCAGCAGGGCCACGCCGTGACCGCCGGCGACGAGTTCCTCGATGACCCGGAAGTCGTTGATGCGCATCGCCACGTGCGGCTGCACACCGGTCGCGGCGGCCACCGACATCAGCACGTCGTCGACGGGAAATCCGCCGCGCACACTGATCCACCGCTCGTCGGCCAGCTGGTCCGGCCGGACCGCGTCCTGTCCGGCGAGCGGATGGCCGGGCGGCAGGATCAGGTCGATGGGCTCGCGCATCAGCGGCTCGGCCGTCACCCGCGGCGACGACGTGTCCGGGGCCCGCTCGTCGCGGTGGGTCAGCACCACGTCGTAATCGGCGAGCAGTGCGGGCACCGCGGCCGCGGGCAGGTCCTCGTCCCGCGCCTGCACATCCACCCCGCTTCCCGCGAGCGCGTCCAGTAGTCCGGGCAGCAGCAGCGCGGCCCCGGACGGGAACAGCGCCACCCGCACCCGGCCGCGCGGCGAACCGCGGTAGGCGCTCATCTCCGCCGCCGCGCGGTCCAGGGCGGCCACGACGTCGTCGGCGCGGACGACGAGGGCCTGACCGGCATCGGTGAGCCGCAGCCGGCGGCCTGCCGGTTCGAGCAGCGTCACCCCGGCCTCCCGCGAGAGGATCTTGAGCTGCTGGGACACCGCCGACGGCGTCATCGACAACGCCTGTGCGGTCGCCGCCACCGTCCCGCGGTCCGCTAACTCGCGGAGCACGCGCAAACGGGTCGCATCCATGTAGCAAAACTACATCGATGGTGCACATTTATGCGCTTGTCCTGATTGTTTCCGGCCCTCACGATGGAATGCATGACCTCCCGCGACCGGCTGCTCGGACTCACCGTCGTCGTCCTGTGGGGGGCTCAACTTCCTCGCCATCCGCGCAGGCCTCGACCACTTCCCGCCGTTCTTCTTCGCGGCCCTGCGATTCTTCGTCATCGCGATCCCGGTGATCCTGTTCGTTCCCCGTCCGCAGGTCCCACTGAAATGGCTGCTCGTGTACGGCCTCGGATTCGGTGTCGGCCAGTTCGCCTTCCTGTTCTGGGCCATGCACGTCGGGATGCCGACCGGGCTGGCGTCGCTGGTGCTGCAGTCCTCGGCGCCGTTCACGGTGGTCCTCGGCGCTGCCGCGCTGCGGGAGCGGCTGCGGCCGACGCAGGTGGGCGGGCTGCTCGTGGCGATCGCCGGGATGACCCTCATCGGCTGGGACCGCGCCCAGCACGCCGCGCTGCTGCCGATGGCCCTGACCCTGTTCGCGGGACTGTCGTGGGCGCTGGGCAACATCGGCAATCGCAAGGCCGCGTCGGATCAGCCGATGCGTCTGATGCTGTGGATGTGCGTCATCCCACCGCTGCCGATGCTGGCGCTGTCGCTCGGTGTGGAGGGCCCGTCGGCCGGCTGGGACTCCCTGACGTCCTCGCTGCACGGCACCGGCCCGCTGGCGCTCGCGGGCCTCGCCTACATCGTGATCCTCGGCACGGTCGCGGGCTCGGGTCTGTGGACGGCGCTGCTCAGCCGCTACCCCGCGGGGACGGTCGCGCCGTTCTCCCTGCTGGTCCCGATCGTCGGGATCGGGGCGTCCTGGCTGGTGCTGCACGAGGAGCCGAGCGTCCTGTCGCTGATCGGCGGGGCCGTCGTCATCGCCGGTGCCACCGCCACCCAGGTGAGTGGCAAAGTGCGTCCGAGCACACTTTCGCACTCACGTGCCCCCGCGCGAGTCGGCGTCTGACCGGACCCTGTGCAAAACTCGCGGAGTGAGTACTGGAACTGGGATCACGACGCGCGGCAAGGTCGCCCTGCGCGCAGCGGCCGCGGCCTCGTGGGCGTCGCAGAAGGCCGGGCGCGGCAAGGGCTCGATGATCGGCGGACTGATCGCCCTCAAGATCGACCCGACCCTGATGGAACAGCTCGGCGCCCACCGGCGCACCGCGGTGATCACCGGCACCAACGGCAAGTCCACCACCACCCGGATGACAGCGGCGGCGCTCTCCACGCTCGGTGAGGTCGCGACGCAGGCGGACGGCGCCAACATGGACGCCGGCATCGTCGCCGCGCTCAGCACCCGCGTCCACGCGCCCCTCGCCGCCCTCGAGGTCGACGAACTGCACGTCCCGCACGTCAGCGACGCCGTCAACCCCGAAGCCCTCGTTCTGCTCAATCTCAGCCGCGATCAGCTCGACCGCGTCGGCGAGATCAACATGATCGAACGCAAACTCCGCGCCTGCGTCGCCGCGCACCCGGAGTCCGTCGTGATCGCCAATTGCGACGACGTCCTCGTCACCTCGGTCGCCTACGACGCGAAGAACGTCGTCTGGGTCGCCGCGGGCGGCGGCTGGGCCAGCGACGCCGCCAGCTGTCCGCGCACCGGCGAACCCATCGTCTGGGAGGGCTCCCACTGGCGAAGCACCGGCTCCGACTTCGCGCGCCCCACCCCCGACTGGTGGCTGGACGACGAAAACCTGTACGGGCCCGACGGTCTGAAGATCCCGATGACGCTCGCCCTACCCGGGCGCGCCAACCGCGGCAACGCCGCGCAGGCCGTCGCGGCGGCCGTCGCGATGGGCGCCAAGGCGGAGGACGCGGTCGCCGCCGCGGCCACCGTGCAGGAGGTCGCGGGCCGCTACAGCACCGTCGAGGTCGGTTCGCACTCCGTGCACATGCTGCTCGCCAAGAACCCCGCCGGCTGGCAGGAAGCGCTGTCGATGATCGACCCCACCGTCGACGGCCTCGTGATCGCCGTCAACGGGCAGGTCCCCGACGGCGAGGACCTGTCCTGGCTGTGGGACGTGCGGTTCGAGCACTTCGAGGGCGTCAAGGTGGTGGCGGCCGGCGAACGCGGCACCGACCTGGCCGTCCGCCTCACGTACGCCGGAGTCGAGCACACCCTTGACCCGAACCCGTTGCGGGCCATCGCGTCCTGCCCACCCGGACGCGTCGAGGTGCTCGCCAACTACACCGCCTTCCGCGACCTGAACACCGCCATCGCGAAGGAGGCTCGCAATGCCTGACTCGACCGTACGCATCGGCCTGGTGCTGCCCGATGTGATGGGCACCTACGGCGACGGCGGCAACGCCCTGATCCTCCGGCAGCGACTGCGGATGCGCGGCTACGACGCGGAGATCGTCGAGATCACGCTGAACGACCCGGTCCCGGAGTCCCTCGACGTGTACACGCTCGGCGGCGCCGAGGACTCGGCGCAGCGCCTCGCCACCCGGCACCTCGCCAAGTACCCCGGACTGCAGAAGGCCGCCGAACGCGGCGCCCCCGTCCTGGCGATCTGTGCCGCCATCCAGGTGCTCGGCAACTGGTACGAGACGTCGAGCGGCGAACGCGTCGACGGTGTGTCGATGCTCGACGTCACCACCTCCCCGCAGGCGACGCGGTCCATCGGTGAAGTGATCACGACCCCGCAGATGGACGGGTTGACGCAGCCGCTGACGGGGTTCGAAAACCACCGCGGCGGAACCACACTCGGCGCCGGAGCCCGCGGTCTCGCCCGGGTCACGCACGGCGTCGGCAACGGCGTCGGGGACGGGCTCGAGGGCGTCGTCCAGGGTTCCGTGATCGGCACGTACATGCACGGACCCGCGCTCGCCCGCAACCCCGAACTCGCCGACCTGCTACTGAAGCGGGCACTGGGCGTCGACGAACTCGCGCCCCTCGACCTGCCCGAGGTCGAGCAGCTGCGCCGGGAGCGCCTGCGCGTCTAGGTGAGCGCCAAAGCGTGGTCCCGCACGCTTTTCCACTCACCTGCGCAGGTGAGTGGGAAAGCGTCCCCGGACACTCTTTTTCACTCACGTGGGCAGGCGGGACAGCGGTGCGTCGTGTCGGCCCAGCCCTCACGGACCAGCACCCGGCGCACCTCCTCGAACACCCCGCATGGGTCGCGGGTGGTCTCGTCCCACCCGTAGACCAACCGCGGACGATCGGCGAGTTCCGCGGCATTGTCACGTCGACGGTCACGGAAGCGGGACTGCCGGCCGCTGTGGTACTGCTGCCCGTCGAGCCGGACGATCAGCGGGACTCCCGTCGGGCTGTAGTCGACGTCCTCGTACAGAATCCGGCCGTCCACGACGTGCGGCATCTGGCGTTTCCCCGTCGGCAGTCCGTGCGACCTCTCGACGTCGAGCGCATATCGGTGTTCGAGGACGGATTGGACGCCGTCGCCGAGCAGCGTCACGGCGTCGGCGATGTCCGTCGCGTGCCGGTACGGGCGCCGCAGCTCGAGTTTCCGACGGAGGGCGTCGACGTGGACCTTGCCGTTCGTGGCCGCTTCGATCAATCGCGCTGCCGCTTCCTTCGGGGTTGCCTCGGACACAGCGAGGTCGAACACCGTGTCGGCCCTCGATGTTCGGGGTTGGCGGAACGGGACGGCGATGTGCCCGAACGCCCGGGACCGATGGACCACGACGCCACCGTGCACGACGGCGTTGCCGGCGGAGGTCGGGCGTGGACCGCCCGGTGCACGTACCGTCGGCCCCTGGTTCACCGCCGAGCACTTGTAGGGCACGGTGATGTGGACGGGAGCGAAAGGGTCGTCGATGCGGAGCATCCCCCACTCCTCGGCCGCGGTCCGGTGACTGAGGATCGCGCGCCCGCCACCGTAGAGAAGCGCGGCGGAGAGGGCCATCGGGCGCGTGAGCGGGCCGTTGGTCACCGCGATTACCCGGGGAAACACCCTCAACCATTGCCCGGTGACCACCCGGTGCCGGAGCGCGGTGGCACTGACGCCGTGCGCCCGTAGCTGTGCCGTGGTGACGACGCCGTCCTGGGCGTCGAGAAGTGCTTGCCAAGAGTCGTGTTCCATGCCGGAAACGGTGTCGGCCCGCTCCGACACGGATCGGTCCCGCAGACCCAGTTATCCACAGGCTGTGCATAAACCAGGTGAGTGGCAAAGCGTCCTGGGGCACGCTTTGCCACTCACGTATCAGTGCAACCTGGCAGTTGCACAAAGCGGGCGACATGTGCAACCATGGAGTTGCAGAATAACCGCGAGGAAGGTGGCCGTCATGGACGCATCGAGCAGCATCACCCGGACCGTTGTCGTGAACGCCCCGAGATCGGCGGTGTGGGCGGCAATCACGGATCCCGACAAGATCAGTCAGTGGTTCGGGCAGCGCACATCGCTCGATCTCAGCGTCGGCGGCGAGGCCGCCTTCACGTGGGACGAGCACGGCACCGCCCGCGCCGTCGTCACGGAGGTCGACGAACCGAACGCGTTCGGCTTCCGCTGGGCCGCCGACATCGACGCCGACCCGGTGATCGGCAACTCGACTCTGGTGCGGTTCACGCTGTCCGAGCACGCCGCCGGCACCGAACTGACCGTCGTCGAAACTGGATTCGACGACCTCGACCGCGACGTTGCCGACCAGAAGCGGGCCCGCGAGGCCAACGTCCAGGGCTGGCACGCCGAACTCGACGAACTGGTCGCGTACCTGCACGGCGTGAAGGCATGACGGTGGGCACGTATGCCGAACTGGCCTCGGTGTTCGCGGCGCTGTCCGACGAGACCCGCTGGGAGATCCTGACCGAACTGGGGCGATCAGACCAGTCGGCGTCGTCGCTGGCCACGCGACTTCCGGTGTCGCGGCAGGCCATCGCGAAGCACCTGACCGCGCTACAGGCGTGCGGGCTGGTCGAGTCGGTGAAGGTGGGCCGCGAGATCCGCTACCGCGCGCTGGGCGCCGAACTGAACAAGACGGCGCGGACGCTGGAGCGGATCGGGGCCGAGTGGGACCGTCGTTTGGCCGCCATCAAGGAGATCGCGGAATCGATGGAGGAGTAAAGACCCCAGACAGGGGTTCGGCCGGGAATGCTTCTGCATTCTCGGCCGGATCTCTGCTTCTCGAGTTTTCTCTGCTCACAGGTACATTTCCTCGATCCGCATCACTGACGATACACGCGAGTGATCTACGTCACAAGGGGTTCCACCGGACTTTTCTTCGTCCGATCGTGCCCGGGCAGGGTCAGGGATACCGCGAACACCAGGACCGCGAGCACGGCGCACACCCCGTAGGCGATCGAGAATCCGGCGGCGGAGGCGACCCCGCCCACCATGCTCGCCGCCAGGACCGTCGCGACGACCGCACTGCACATGGTCGTGCCCATCGTCCGCAGCAACACGTTGACGCCGTTGGCCGCGGCCATCTGCGTGGACGGCACGGCACGGACGATCAGCATCGGCAGCGTGCTGTACACCAGCGCCGTGCCGGTGGCCGCGACCCCGAGAGCCGCGATCACCAGCCACAGCTCCTTGTGCGGCACGGTGTGCAGTGCGTAGCCGAGGACCAGGCAGATCGCGCCCGACAGGATCGTCACCTTGGACCCGTAGCGCTCGGACACCCGGGCGCCGACCTGCGCGAACACGATCATCGACAGGCTCGTCGGGAGCTGGCACACCGCGGCCTGGAGGATGGTCAGGCCGTAGCCGGCGTCGCCACGGGGCGCCTGAAGCAGCTGCGTGGTGATGAGGGCGTTTCCATAGAACGCGAAGCCGACGAGCAGCGCCGTGACGTGGGGCAGCAGCACCGACCGTCGCGCCGACACCCGCAGGTCCACGAGCGGGTTCCGGTTGCGTAGCTGCTGATATCCCCACAGCGCGAACAGGAACACCGCGGACCCGAACATGCCGAGCACCGCGGGACTTCCCCAGCCCCACGAGCTGCCCTGGGTGATCGGGACGAGCAGGCAGATGAGCGCGGCGGTGAGGCCGACGGCGCCGACCCCGTCGAACCGCCCGCCCGACCGCACCTCGGACTCGCGGATGAACAGCACCGCGGCCACGGTGACCGCGAGCCCGATTCCCGCGATGACCCAGAAGAGCACGTGCCAGTTGGAGTACTCGGCGACGGCCGCCGCGAACGGCAGTCCGAGCGCGGTGCCGATCCCGAGGGTCGAACTCATCATGGCAATGGCGCCGTGGACCTTCTCACGCGGCAGTTCGTCGCGGAGGATCGAGATTCCGACCGGGATGACGGCGGCGCCCGCCCCCTGCAGTCCCCGCGCGAAGATCAGGAAGGCGATGTCGGACGTCACGGCGCAGATCAACGCGCCGATCGTCATGAACGCGAATGCGACGAGAAGCATCCGCTTCTTGCCGAACATGTCGGCGAGCCTGCCGAAGATCGGGGTGACCACCGCGCCGACCAGGAGGGTGGTGGTGATCAGCCAGGACACCGACGTCTGACTCGCGCCGGTGAACGTCGGCATGCTGGGCAGGAGGGGCACCATGACCGTCTGCAGGACGGCCTGGAACACGCCCGCGAACGCGAGAATCGGGAAGAGGTAACGCGATCCGTTGGCCGATGCGGGTTGCGCGCCCGGGTGATCCGCGAGCGCCGAGAGCGGGCGCGGCAACGAGATCGTCAAATGTCACCCCTCGCGCAGCTGGTAAATGGTTGTTCACCACATTAGGTGAACAACCATTTACCCCGCAAGCCCGACAATCCGCCCTCAGCCGTCGAGCAACTCCTGCACCAGCGGGGCGTACTGCGCCACGACCTCGTCCGGGGTGCCCGTCGCATGCTCCTGCATCATCTTGCGGCGCATGACGGCGAGACCCGTCAGCATCGACATCACCAGTTCCGCGCGCAGCCGGCCACCCGACCCGGGCAGTCGTTCGGCCAGCGTGTCGATCATCTGCGTCGAATAATTGGCCCGCAGCTTCCGGCTGGCCTCCTCGCTCGGCCCGCTCATGAACAGGATGCTCAACGACAACGGCTTGTACGGCTCGAGCGGCCGCGCGAACATCGACACCATCCGCTCACCGAGACCGTCCAGCGGACCGCTGAACAGCAGCTCCGCGGCGGCACGGAAGTCGACGAGGGCGTCGAACAGCTGCTCCTTCGACCCGAAGTACTTGATGATCAGCGGTGCGCTGACCCCCGCGTCCTCGGCGATGTCCTTGAGCGTGATCTCCCGATACGGACGCGTCGCGAACGCCCGGCCCGCAGCGTCGACGATCAGCGACCGCGACTGTTCGGCCGTCCGCTTCACCGGCGCCGCGGTGCCCGGATCCGACGTCACAGCGTGCGCCTCCCCGACAACGCCCGGCCCAGCGTGAGCTCGTCGGCGAACTCGAGGTCGCCGCCCATCGGCAGACCCGACGCGAGCCGGCTGACCGTGAGACCGGGGAAGTCCCGAAGCATCCGCACCAGATACGTCGCGGTGGCCTCGCCCTCGGTGTTGGGATCGGTCGCGATGATCACCTCGGAGACGTCGACGCCGTCCTCCTGATTACCGATGCGCGCGAGCAACTCCCGGATCCGCAGCTGGTCGGGGCCCACCCCGGACAGCGGATCCAGCGCGCCGCCCAGAACGTGATAGCGGCCCTTGAACTCGCGGGTGCGCTCCACGGCCTGGACGTCCTTCGGCTCCTCGACCACACAGATCACCGTGCGGTCGCGGCGCGGATCGGCGCAGATGCGGCAGTGCTCCTTGTCGGACACCGTGCCGCACACCACGCAGAACTGGACGCCGTCACGCACCCGCTGCAGCGCGTTCTTGAGCCGGTCGATCTCCGGCGGCTCGACACTGAGCAGGTGGAACGCGATGCGCTGCGCGCTCTTCGGCCCGACGCCGGGCAGCTTGCCCAGCTCGTCGATCAGATCCTGAACCGGACCTTCGTACACGCCGCGCCTCTAGAAACCGGGGAGGCCAGGCAGGCCGCCCCCACCGAATCCACCCGCGAGCGGACCGAGCTTCTGCGCCGCGATCTCCTGTGCCTTGCTCGACGCGTCCTCGATCGCACCGATCACGAGGTCCTGCAGAGTCTCCACGTCGTCGGGATCGACGACCTTCGGATCGATCTTCAGACCGACCACTTCACCTGTCCCCTTGACCGTCGCGGTCACGAGTCCGCCACCGGCCTGCCCGGTGACCTCGGCCTCGGCCATCTCCTGCTGCGCGGCCATCAGCTGCTGCTGCATCTGCTGCGCCTGCGCGAGGAGCTGCGACATGTCGGGTTGTCCACCTGGTTGCACTGACGTGGTCCTTTCTGCTGTTTCCCCTGCCAGCGTAGACCGTGACCGTCAGCGCGGTCCGGCGCCGACGCCGTCGTGCGAATCCCGTCGACGGCGCCGGAGCGAACGGGACCGGGTCAGCCGAGTTCGCGCTCGAGGTTCGCCAGCACCTGCCCCTGGATCTTCTTCAGACCCAGCGGGGCGAACGTCTTCTCGAAGAAGCCGCCGATGCCGCCCGCACCCTTCCACTCGGTGGTCGTGGTGACCGTCGACCCGCTGCCGCTCGGCGCGACGACCCAGGTGGTGACGAGCGACGAGTTCGCGTCCGTCTCGGTGATCGTGTTGCCCGCCACGGTGACCGTCGCCTTGATGTCGCGGGACCGCTTCTCGGTGGCCTTCAGCGTCCACTGCGCGACGGTGCCGTCGCCCTGCCCGCCCTCGAGGACGCGGTAGTCCAGGTACTGCTCCGAGAGGATGCGCGGACGCACCGTCTCGTAGTCCGTCAAAGCCGCGAGCGCCTTCTCCGGTGTGGCTGCGACGGTGATCGAACTGCTCGCGCTGACCTGGCCCACTGTCTGACTCCTCTTGTACGATTTGTACGAAACTGCTTCCTCCTCCCATCCTGCCTTCCGTCCTCGAGTCCGGGCGATGACGTGGCAATCTATTGTGAGGTAGCTCACTTCGGCATGGTCGCGACCCGCACATTGATGAGACATTTGTGTGAATCTTGGGTCGCGCGCGCCGATATGCGTGGCTTGAACCCCCGGAGAGGGATAGCGTCAAGGTGTGGCTGCCTCTTCGGTTGAACTACTGAAAAGCATGCGGGAGGGTGGACGCCCCTTCCGTGCGCATCGCACTCTGCCCGTCACGGGGATCGACGCCCATCGCGCCGGCGTCCGACGACTCCTCGCGTCCTACCGCGCGATTCCCACGGACGCCACCGTGCGGCTCGCGAAGAAGACGTCCAATCTGTTCCGGGCCCGGGCGCAGACCAGCGCACCCGGCCTCGACGTCTCCGGCCTCGGCGGGGTCATCGCCGTCGACCCGCAGGCCCGGACGGCGGATGTCGCCGGAATGTGCACCTACGAGGACCTGGTGGACGCCACCCTGCCGTATGGGTTGGCGCCGCTGGTGGTTCCGCAGCTCAAGACCATCACCCTCGGTGGCGCGGTCACCGGCCTCGGCATCGAGTCGACGTCGTTCCGCAGCGGGCTCCCCCACGAATCGGTCCTCGAGATCGACGTCCTGACCGGCAACGGCGACATCGTCACCGCGACACCGGAAGGCGAGAACTCCGACCTGTTCTGGGGGTTCCCCAACTCCTACGGAACACTCGGCTACTCGACGCGTCTGCGCATCCAGCTCGAGCCCGTCAAACGGTATGTGGCACTGCGGCATCTGCGTTTCGACTCGCTGGACGAACTGCAGTCGGCGATGGATCGCATCGTCACCGAGCGCGTCCACGACGGCATCCCCGTCGACTACCTGGACGGTGTCGTCTTCACCGAGTCCGAGAGTTACCTCACGCTGGGCCATCAGACCGACGAGGGCGGCCCCGTCAGTGACTACACCGGCCAGAACATCTTCTACCGGTCCATCCAGCACAGTTCCGTGAACCACCCGAAAACGGACAAACTCACCATCCGAGACTATCTGTGGCGCTGGGACACCGACTGGTTCTGGTGCTCGCGCGCCTTCGGCGCCCAGAACCCCACCGTCCGCCGGCTGTGGCCGAAGAAGCTCCTCCGCAGCAGCTTCTACTGGAAGCTCATCGCCCTCGACCACAAGTACGACATCGGCGACCGACTCGAGAAGCGCAAGGGCAACCCGCCGCGGGAACGCGTCGTGCAGGACGTCGAAGTGCCCATCGAGCGCACCGCGGACTTCGTCCGCTGGTTCCTCGACGAGATCCCCATCGAGCCGCTGTGGCTGTGCCCGTTGCGGTTGCGGGAACCCGCCCCCGCAGGCGCGTCTTCGCAACGCCCCTGGCCCCTGTACCCCCTCGAACCGAAACGTACCTACGTGAACATCGGCTTCTGGTCCTCGGTACCCATCGTCCCGGGCCGGCCCGAGGGGGCGGCGAATCGGCTGATCGAAGACAAGGTCAGCGACTTCGACGGACACAAGTCCCTCTACTCCGATTCGTACTATTCACGAGAAGACTTCGAACGCCTCTACTACGGCGGCGATCGATACACGGAACTGAAAAAACGCTACGACCCCAAATCACGATTACTGGACCTTTTCTCCAAGGCGGTGCAACGTCGATGACAACCCTGAAAGCTTCACGCTCGCAAGACCACAAGCTGACCATCGCAGAGATTCTCGAAACTCTGTCCGACGGCATGCTCCCCCTGCGGTTCTCCGCCTACGACGGCAGCGCCGCAGGCCCGGAGGACGCCCCCTACGGGCTCCACCTCAAGACGACCAGGGGCACCACCTACCTGGCGACCGCCCCCGGCGACCTCGGCATGGCCCGGGCCTACGTATCCGGCGACCTCGAGGCCCGCGGCGTCCACCCCGGCGATCCGTACGAGATCCTCCGCGTCATGGGCGACGAACTGCACTTCCGTCGTCCGTCCGCGCTCACGCTCGCCGCCATCACCCGCTCGCTCGGCTGGGATCTGCTGCGCCCCATCGCCCCTCCCCCGCAGGAGCACCTCCCGCGGTGGCGTCGGGTCGCGGAAGGACTGCGGCACTCCAAGTCCCGCGACGCCGAGGTCATCCACCACCACTACGACGTCTCGAACACCTTCTACGAGTACGTCCTCGGGCCATCCATGACGTACACGTGCGCGTGTTACGAGAACGCCGAGCAGACCCTCGAAGTGGCACAGGAAAACAAGTACCGCCTCGTCTTCGAGAAGCTCGGCCTCCAGCCCGGCGACCGCCTGCTCGACATCGGTTGCGGCTGGGGATCGATGGTCCGGTTCGCCGCACGCCGCGGCGTCAAGGTCATCGGCGTCACCCTGTCCCGCGAACAGGCCGAATGGGCGCAGAAGGCCATCGCCGAAGAGGGGCTGTCCGACCTCGCCGAGGTCCGGTTCTCCGACTACCGCGACGTCCCCGAAACCGGATTCGACGCCATCTCCTCCATCGGACTGACCGAGCACATCGGCGTCGGCAACTACCCCGCCTACTTCGGACTGCTGCAGAGCAAACTCCGCGAAGGCGGCCGGCTGCTGAACCACTGCATCACCCGGCCCGACAACCAGAGTCAGGCCCGCGCAGGCGGGTTCATCGACCGGTATGTGTTCCCGGACGGCGAACTCACCGGCTCCGGACGCATCATCTCCGAGATCCAGAACGTCGGACTCGAGGTGCGACACGAGGAGAACCTGCGCGAACACTACGCACTCACCCTCGCCGGATGGTGCCAGAACCTGGTCGACAACTGGGACGCCTGCGTCGAAGAGGTCGGGGAAGGCACCGCCCGCGTGTGGGGCCTCTACATGGCCGGGTCGCGACTCGGCTTCGAACGCAACGTCGTTCAGCTGCACCAGGTCCTCGCCGTCAAGCTCGGGCCGAAGGGCGAGGCGCATGTCCCGCTCCGGCCGTGGTGGAAGTAGGCGGCTCCGCCGCCCGTGAGTGGTTAAGGAGTCTCTGCACTCCTTGACCACTCACAGGCCCGGCAGGGGTTTTCGCCGGGCCTGCTCCACCCCTCCCGAACCAGCACGGTCTCCACTTCCTGGGCCACGACGCACGGATTTTTCGTCACCTCGTCGAACCCGTACACGAGTCGCGGCCGCCCCTGCAGTTCCGCCGCGTTGTCGCGTCGGCGGTCCCGGAACGCCACCTCCGCCATCGCGTGCGCGCGGCGACCGTCGAGTCGGACGATGAGCGGCACACCGTGGTCGGAGTAGTCGCAGTCCTCGAAGAGGGTGCGTCCGTCCACGACTACCGGTGACTGCCTCCGCGCCCGCGGCAGCGCGTGCGCATCCTCGACGTCGGTGGCATAGCGGTACTCGAGCACCGACTGCACTCCGTCGGCGAGCAGTCGTACCGCATCCACGAGCGCCTTGCCGTACCGACGTGGTCGTCGCTCCTCCATGCGTCGCCGGATGTCGCGCAGTGGGATCCGGGCATTGGTCACGAGCGCGACGAGCCGGGTGTAAGCGTCCCGTGCCGTGGGCTCGGCGATCGCCACATCCAGAGCCGTGTCCGCCCTTGCCGTCCGGGGTTGGTCCGTATCGACGGCAATGTAGTCGTGCGCCCGCGACCGGTGCACGATGACTCCCGGATGCACGACAGTTCCTTCCCGGTGGCACAGACTGACCGACGCGAGGCCCGCACCGACAACGGTCGGCGGCTGGGTGATCGCCGATCTTCCGTAGGGAACGGTGATGTGCACGGGGCGTGCAGGATCGACACGAATCATGTGCCATTCCTCGGCGGCAGTGTGGTGGCTGAGGACTGCGCCCTTGCCTCCGAAGAGCAACGCGGCTTCCAGCGACATCTCACGAGTGATCGGTCCGTTGCTCACCGAATAGATACCGTGGAGCACTGCTTGCCATCGACCGGATTCGACGCGGTGCCGGACCCGGCTGCGGGGAAACCCGAGGGCGTGGAGTTGCGTGTGGGTGATCAGGCCGAACTGCGCGTCGGCGACGTCTTTCAGGGCGGCGAATTGCGTGGAGGTCATACCGGGCACGGTCACCGAGACCCCCGACGGGTCTCGGTGTCGCACCTGGGGAAATGAATTGCCCTGTGGATAACCCACAGGTTGGGGATAACTCAGCCCGTGCGTGGTTAACGAGTCCAGAGACTCCTTAACCACGCACGGGCGGCGGAGCCGCCTACGCCTTCAGCGACGCCGGCGGGGTGAAACGCTCGCCGTACTTGGCAGCGAGTTCTTCGGCGCGCTTGACGAAGCCGGCCTGGCCGCCTTCGTAGCCCTGGATGTACTGCGACACACCGCCGGTCCAGGCGGGGAAGCCGATACCCATGATGGAGCCGATGTTGGCGTCGGCGGTGGTGAGGAGCACGCCCTCGTCGAAGCATTTCTGCGTTTCGATGGCCTCGATGAACAGCATGCGCTCGATGAGGTCCTGGAACGGGACTTCGAGTTCCTTGGAACCGAAGTTCTCCCGCAGCCCGGTCCACAGGCCGGTGCGTTTGCCGTCGGCGTAGTCGTAGAAGCCTGCGCCGCCGAGTTTGCCCTTGCGGTCGAACTTGTCGACCATCGTGTTGATGACGTCGCCTGCCGGGTCGGCGGGCAGTTCCTTGCCTTCGGCCTTCGCGGCTTCCGCGGTTTCCTTGCGGATCTTCTGCATCAGCGTGAGGTTCAGCTCGTCGGACAGCTGCAGGGGTGCCGCCGGGTAGCCGGCCTGCATGCCTGCCTGTTCGATGGTGGCGGGCTCGATGCCCTCCGCGAGCATGGCGATGGCCTCGTTGATGAACGTGCCGATGACGCGGGACGTGAAGAAGCCGCGCGAGTCGTTGACGACGATCGGCGTCTTGCGGATGGCCTGCACGTAGTCGAAGACGCGGGCGAGGGCCTCGTCGGACGTCTTCTCGCCGCGGATGATCTCGACGAGCGGCATCTTGTCCACGGGAGAGAAGAAGTGGATTCCGATGAAGTCCTCTTGCCGCTTCACGCCCGTCGCCAGACCGGTGATGGGCAGGGTCGACGTGTTCGAGCCGAGCAGCGCCTTCGGGTCGACGATGTCCTCGATCTCCTGGAAGACCTTGTGCTTCAGTTCCTGCGACTCGAACACGGCCTCGACGACGAAGTCGACACCGGCGAAGTCGGCGGGGTCGGCGGTCGGCGTGATGCGGTCGAGCAGCGTCTTCGACTTCTCCTCGGTGGTCTTGCCCCGCGACAGCGCCTTGGCCTCGATGCCCTCGGAGTACGCCTTGCCCTTGGTGGCGGCCTCGATGGTGACGTCCTTGAGGACGACGTCGAATCCGGCTTTCGCGGAGACGTAGGCGATTCCGGCGCCCATCATTCCGGCACCGAGCACACCGACCTTGGTGATGGGTGTCTTCTCGATGCCCTCAGGGCGGGACGCGCCGGAGTTGATGGCCTGCAGGTCGAAGAAGAACGCCTGGATCATGTTCTTCGCGACCTGACCGGTGACCAGCGACGTGAAGTAGCGGGCCTCGATGAGGAGCGCGTTGTCGATGTCGACCTGCGAACCCTCGACGGCGGCGGCCATGATGGCGCGCGGTGCCGGCATGGGTGCGCCCTTGAGCTGCTTGCGCAGGTTCGCGGGAAACGCGGGCAGGTTCGCGGCGAACGCCGGGGTGGACGGGGTGCCGCCGGGGATCCGGTAGCCCTTCTTGTCCCACGGCTGGACGCCGCCCTCGGGGTTGGCCTTGATCCACGCCTTCGCGGCGGGCACCAGATCCTCGACCGAGGACACGACCTCGTCGACGAGTCCGACCTCCTTGGCCTGCACCGGTCCACGCTGCTGGCCCTGCAGCAGCACCTGCATGAGGGCGTTCTGCAGTCCGAGCATGCGGACGGTGCGCACGACGCCACCGCCGCCGGGCAGCAGGCCGAGGGTGACCTCGGGCAGGCCGATCTTGACGCCCTTCACGTCCGCCGCGACGCGGTGATGCGTGGCCAGGGCGATCTCGAGTCCGCCGCCGAGTGCGGCGCCGTTGATGGCGGCGACGACGGGCTTGCCCAGAGTCTCGAGGCGGCGCAGATCCGACTTGATCGCGACGCTGTGGCTGTAGATCTCGTCGGCGTTCTCCGGGCCGACCTTGATCATGTTCTTGAGGTCGCCGCCGGCGAAGAACGTCTTCTTGCCGGACGTGATCACGACACCGGTGATGGAGTCCTTCTCGTCGACGAGGCGGTCGACGGTCGCCTTCATCGAGGAGATGTAGGCGTCGTTCATGGTGTTCGCGCCCTGGTTGGGATCGTCGATGGTGAGCACGACGATGCCGTCGGCGTCCTGCTCCCAGTTGATGATGTTCTGCTCGCTCACTGCTTCAAGTCTCCTGATGGTCCGGGCGGTCAGACGCGCTCGATGATGGTGGCGACGCCCATACCGCCGCCGATGCACAGGGTGATGAGGGCGTACCGGGCGTTCCGGCGCTCGAGCTCGTCGATCATGGTGCCGGTGATCATGGCGCCGGTGGCTCCGAGCGGGTGCCCCATCGCGATGGCACCGCCGTTGACGTTGAGCTTCTCGTCGGGGATGTTCAGGTCCTTCTGGAACTTGAGCACCACGGACGCGAACGCCTCGTTGATCTCGAACAGGTCGATGTCGTCGACGGTCAGACCGGCGGCGGCGAGCACCTTCTTCGAGGCCGGGGTGGGGCCGGTGAGCATGATCGTGGAGTCGGCACCGCTGGTGGCCGTCGCGACGACGCGGGCGCGCGGGGTCAGGCTCATGTCCTTGCCGGCCTGCTCGGATCCGACGAGGACCAGTGCGGCGCCGTCGACGATGCCGGAGCTGTTGCCGCCGTGGTGGACGTGGTTGATCTTCTCCACCCAGTGGTACTTCTGCAGCGCCACGGCGTCGAAGCCGCCCATCTCGCCGACGCCGGCGAAGGACGGGTTGAGGCCCGCGAGGTTCTCGAGAGTGGTGCCGGGACGCATGTGCTCGTCCTGGTCGAGGACGACGAGGCCGTTGATGTCCTTGACCGGGACGACGGACTTGGCGAAGTAGCCGCCGGTCCACGCCTTCGCGGCGAGGTCCTGCGAGCGGACGGCGTACGCGTCGACGTCCTCGCGGGAGAAGCCTTCGATGGTGGCGATCAGGTCGGCGCCCACGCCCTGGGGGACGAAGTAGTTGTCGTAGTTGGTGGCCGGGTCGAGCGCCCACGGTCCGCCGTCGGAGCCCATCGGCACGCGGGACATCGATTCGACGCCGCCGGCGATGACCAGTTCGTCCCAGCCGGACCGCACCTTCTGCGCGGCGGTGTTGACGGCCTCGAGGCCGGACGCGCAGAACCGGTTCAGCTGCACGCCGCCGACGGTATCGGGCAGTCCGGCGTCGTTGACCGCGACGCGGGCGATGTCCATGCCCTGATCGCCGACGGGGGTGACGACGCCGAGGACCAGATCGGAGATGCGATCCTCGTCCAGGTCGGGGAAGCGGGCGCGGAGCTCGTCGATCAGGCCGGTGACCAGCGAGATCGGCTTGACCGAGTGCAGGGAACCGGTCTTCTTTCCGCGGCCGCGCGGGGTCCGGATGGCTTCATAAATGAATGCCTCTGTGGTCACTGTGGAGTGTTCCTTCCTTATCTGCGTCGACGCCGACCGTGCACACGGCGCTCTGCACGGGGCATACCCCGGCACATTTACCTTAGAACGTGTTGCAAAACAGGAGGAAGGACCGAAGTGATCGTGGATCGTGACCCAGGCGATCACGACGGGGCGATCTCGACCCTGCCGGACCCGCCGTTTCGTGCTGTAATGGCGCGGCGCTCGACGCGACCCGAGCGGAGGAGAATACGCTGTGACCACCCGACTGTCCCGCCGGCAATTGTTCGGCGCCGCGACCGCGGGTGCGGTGACCGTTGCCGGCCTGGGGCGTGCCGGCGCGACCGCGAATCCGGCACACCGCCTGCCGTCGCCCGCCGCGGTTTCCGCGTCCGATCCGGCACTTCTGAGTGCCGTCGAGGCGGCGGCGCTGTTGCAGTCCCGGGCGCTGCATCCGCGCGAACTGCTCGACGCGTGCCTGTCGCGCAGTGCGGCGCACGACGGCGGCGTCGAGGCGTGGATCCGGATCTACCCGGAGCAGGCCTACGAGGCCGCGGAGTCCGCCGCGCGGCGACTGGCGGCCGGGTCCGCCCCGCTGGTCTGCGGACTGCCGATCGCGCTGAAGGATCTGTACGCGGTGGCCGGGCTGCCCGTGACCGCGTCGAGCGGCGTCCTCGACGGGAACATCGCCGCGGGCGACGCCGGGGTGTGGCGGCAACTGCGCGACGCGGGCATGGTGCTGATGGGCCACGCGCACACCCACGAATTCGCCATCGGAACCGCGACGCCGCAGGTCGGGAACCCGTGGGACGTCGCGTATTCGCCGGGCGGCTCGTCCGGTGGCAGCGCCGCCGCCCTCGCCGCCCGGTTCACGCCCTGCGCGCTGGGAACGGACACCGGCGGTTCGTTGCGCATCCCCGCGAGCGCGTGCGGGATCACGTCGATCAAAGCGACGTTCGGTCGGTGCAGCACCAGCGGGGTGATTCCGCTGACCTGGACCCGCGATCACACCGGTCCGATGGGTCGCAGCATCGCCGACGCGTCGCTGCTCCTGAGCCACATGGCGGGCGTCGACGTCGACGATCCCAGCACGTCGGTGGGCCCCGACGTTCCCGCGGAGGGGTACCCGCTGGCCGCCGCGGGCGGGTCACGTCCGCTGTCCGGCAGACGTTTCGGGTTGCCGCACGGTGTCGCCGACGACCTGCCCGGCCCGATCGGGACGTTGTTCGCCGGGTTCCTCGACCTCGTCCGCGCATTGGGCGGCGAGATCGTCGACGTCGCCGAGCCCGAGGTCCCGACGGGGCTGCTGAGTGGGGATTACGCCGAATTCGGCTCGTACCACCGGCAGTTCGCGGACCGGCTCCCGGCATACGGCGCGGAGTCGGCGCTCGCCGCGACCGCGGCGATGGCGAGCCTCGCCCTGCCCGTCGCCGACTACTTCGCCCTCGAACGCGCGCGCCTGCGTTTCCAGCACGACTACAACCGGATGTTCGCCGAGCACCGGCTGGACGCGATTCTGCGTCCCGGCGCGCTCACCGACGGGGTGCGGCGCGACGACCTCTCCGATTCGAGTGTGTTCGCCGGTGCGCGGGAGAACTACTTCTGGGCCAACTACACGGGCGCACCGGTCGTCTGCACGCCGGTGGGCCGGTCCGCGGCCACCGGCATTCCGTTCGGGGTGCAGCTGGGCGGGGTCCCGTGGTCCGAGGCGGCGCTGATCTCCATCGTCCTGGAACTGCAGGAGGCGCAGCCGGTGTGGCGGGACGCGCCGCCACTCGGCGCCGCGCCCCGGCAGATCCCCGAAGTGCGGGTCGCGGCCCCGGGCGCTGGGCCCACCGCGACCAACACGGACGACACCGGCCCGGGCATCCGATTCGTGCCGACCACCTCGACTGCGGCGGTGTGACCCCGGCGCCTCAGGTGTCGAGTCCGAGGCCCGCGTCCCGTGCCCGCACGATGGCGGCGGGACGGTCGGGCACACCCAGCTTGGCGAGCACGTTCGACACGTGGTTGCGCACCGTCTTCGGGCTCAGCACGAGTCTGCGCGAGATGCTCGCGTTGTCGTAGCCGCGGGCGACGAGGTCGAGGACCTCCCGTTCGCGATCGGTGAGTTCCGGAAACACGGTGGGTTCCATCCGGCGCGAGGCGGCCATGAAGCTCATCGCGCGGGCCGCGACCGCGGCGCCGAGGATCACCTCCCCGTTGGCGACCGCCCGGACCGCGCGTTCGACCTCCCCCGGATCGGCCCCCTTCACCAGGTAGCCGCGCGCCCCGGCACGCACCGACGCGACCAGCGATTCGTCGTCCTCGTGCATGGTGACCACGAGCACCCGCAGGGCGGGGTACCGCTCGACGAGCCGCCGGGTGGCGTCCACCCCCGAACCGTCGCCGAGTTCGAGATCCATGAGCACGACGTCGACGTCCCCGTCGACGACGTCGAGCGCCTCCGCGACGGAACTGGCCTGCGCGGCCACCTCCATGCCGTCCAGGGTCGACAGCAACGCGACCATGCCCAGCCGGAACACCGGGTGGTCGTCGACGACGGCTACCCGGATGGACGAGGTGGTGGAACTTTTCGTGCCCGCGCTCATGATGCGGTCAACGGTAACCGGGCGGTGACCACCGTGCCTGTCGGACGGCCGGATTCGATGTGCAGCGTGCCGCCGAGTTCGTGTGCCCGCTCGCGCATCGACCGGGTGCCGACGCCGCCGCCCCCGGCCGGATCGAACCCGCACCCGTCGTCGTGGATGACGACCGTCAGCACCTCCCGGGCGACCGTGGCGTCGACCCGGCAGCCGTCGGCACCGCTGTGCCTGCGCGCGTTGGTGACGGCCTCGACGACGATCCCGTACGCCGCGGCGCTGATCTCCGCGCCCAGCCTCGGCGGCGGATCGGCTTGCACCCGCAGCTGGAACCCGCTGCGCGACTGGCTGGCCGCCAGTTCGTGCAGCGCCGGGACCAGTCCGAGTTCGTCGAGCACCGGCGGGAACATGCTGCGCGACAGCTGCCGGACGCCTTCCACCTGATGGTCGAGTTGCTCCTGCAGCGCGTCGATGAGTTCCGCGGCGGCCACCGGATCGGAGCCGAGCAGGTTCCGGGCGCCCTGCAGGCCCAGCCGGATGCCCGCGAGCGAGGGACCCAGGCCGTCGTGCAGTTCGCGGCGAATCATCTGCCGCTCCTCCAGTCGCACGGACGCCAGCCGACGCCGCGCCTCCTGCAGGTTCTCCGCCGACTGCAGCACGACGAGACCGGCCGTCACGACCGCCGACAGTTCGGTGAGCGATCGTCGGGTGCGCGCCCCCAGCGATTCCCCCGGCGGCGCCGTCACGACCATCGTCCCCAGCACCGCACCGCGGTGCACCAACTCCACCGACTCGGCAGGTCCCGTCGCCGAACCCCACACGGCGGCAACCCCGCCGGCGCGCCGCACGGACACGGATTCGAGCCGCAACGCGACGCCGACGCCGGCAGCGAGACCCTCGAGGAGTTGTTCCGGGGTCTCGGCGCTGCCGAACTGCCTGCCGAGGGTGCGGACGGCCCGCGCCGGATCCTCGCCCTCGCCGTACACCAGGCGGTGCACCCGCCGCTGCAACCACAACCGCACCGGCTGCACCGCGACGGCGACGACACCCGCCGCGACCACCTGCGCCCCCACCGAATCGCCGTCGGGCAGCAGTGCCGTCAGCGCCGCGACCACCACCACGTACAGCACCAGCAGCGCAACGGTGAGGGTGCCGGCCACCGTCGCGCGGCTGACGGCCAGGTTCAACCCCCACATGCGCTGACGCAGGATGCACACCAGAATCGCGACCGGGTAGAACGCCTGAACCGCCAAGTGCACCAACGGGTTGAGCACCCACAGCCCCGGCAGCGACGCGGGCAGCGCCAGCGGAATGTACGCGGCCGTCATCAGCGCCGTGCCGAGGCACATCCAGCCGAGACCGACGCGCTCGCCGGGTGGGCCGTGCCGCCACCGCCACCCGCAGTCCGCTGCCGCCGCGAAACCGACCACGAGGACGGGCGCGATCTGCCAGACCGCGGGGATCCCGGTAAACGTGCGGGACCAGAAGTACCAGGCCGTCGCGGCGACACCGGCGAGGACGCCGAGTTTCGCGCCGACGCCGAGCGGATGGTCGCGGATCAGCCACGGCACGATCAGGAACAGGCTCAGTGTCCCGGGAATCCACGCCGTGTTCTGCAACGGCGACAGCACATCGGCCCATGGCAGCCCCGGACGCACGGCCGCGAGTTGCGAATAGCTGTAGCCAAGCGCGGCGAGACCCACGCCGATCGCGGTGAGCCCCAGGATGATCGGCACCGGGTGCACCCGCCGCGCGAGCACGACACCCGCCACAGTTCCGTAGACCGCCGCCCCGACGACGTCCACCAGGAAGAACAGCTGATTCGAATCGATGCCCGGATCGGCCCGGACGAACGCCACCACCGACAGAACGACCAGGATCCACGCGGACACCGCCATGACGGCAGCGGGTACGGGCGCACCGCCCGCACCTGCCGACCCCTCGGTCCTCGGAGTGTCCTTCTGCTTCGCCATGGTGCGAACGAGTATCTCCCTTACTCGCGCACGGTGTCGGCGAAAGCGAACCCGATCGCGCTCACCAGCACCCACAGCGGCCCGGTGAACCCCGCGAGGTACTGCAGCGGTGAGACGCCGATGACGGCGGTCACCAGGCCCAGCACCAGGCTGACCCAGCCGATCCACCGCGGGCCCGCGTGCCCGCGGAGCAACGCGACGGCCACCGCCAGCGCACTGACTCCCGCACCCGCCCACAGCCACGGAATGGTGCCCATCCAGTGGCCGCCGACCACCGCGAACTCCGGCACCAGCCGGCTCGTGTCACCGAGGCCGAACACCAGCTCGGTGGTCAGCCCGGTCCCCAGCAGGCACGCCGCCGACGTCAGGACCAGTCCGAACGCCGCGACCGACGGCAGGATGCTCTCGGCAGGTAACGCCGCCCGCAGTCGCTGGCACAGCCCGGCGGCGAAGACGAGGATCAGCAGCGCCGCGGTCATGATCGACACGTGCATCACCAGGATCCCGGTGCGCTGTCCGACGAGCCCGGTCATGATGGCGACCGCGTCGCCGGCCGACGCCTCCACGTACACCGCGTCGACCGACATGCTCGCCTGGATGCCGACGATTCCGGCCACGCCGGCGACGACCCCGACGTAGGCCCACCACCGGCCGCTTCGCGGTCGCGCGGTCGCCGGGACCTCGTTCTGCACGCCGTCTGGAACATTCACTGTGCTCATGAGACGACGATCGGGCACCCGGCGTCCCGGGCACCAGGGGCGGATGTCCCGATGTGGCGGGACCGCGCCGTCCGGTTCAGCCTTCGAGCTTCTTGGCCCCGAGCATGTCCTTGAGCAGTTCGAACGCCACGTCTTCCGGGTCGCGGCGAGTCGCGGGGTCGGCGGGTTCCGCCGCCTCCTTGAACATCTCTTCTTCGTCCTCGGGTGTGGAGACGGGCGGCGTCGACGCCGAAGCCTCGTAGTCGATCGGCCCGGGATCGTCCGGGTAGTCCGGTGCCTCCGGCGGCGGAATGTCGTCGTCCGGTTCGGACGACGGACGTGCCTGCGCCGCACCCGGACCCGCATCGGTGCTCCGTGCGTCGGACTGCTGCTGCGGGCGCTGCGCAGCCCGCTCCTGGCTGGGCCGGGAGAACCGGGGTGCGCCTGCAGGCTTCGTCGGCGCCGCGGCAGCCTTCGCGGCCGGTGGGGGCGGCGCCGTCGGGGCACCGGCCTGATACTCCACTTCCCAGGTGCCGCCGAACATCTCGGACAGCACCTCGGTGATCACCTGAGCGTTGTGCGGCGACGCGATCCGAGCGCCCAGATTGGGGACCGGGTGCGCCAGGATCAGGCGGTTGCCTTGCACGTCGTGCACCGTGGCGGCGGACAACATCGCGGGCAGGATCTTGTTCCGCTGGCTTACCTTCTCGCGCAGCGAATTCCAGGCCTCGCGCAGGACCGCAGCATCCGGACCCGCGGATGCGGCGGGTGCCGCCTCCACCTCGGGTGCGAGCGGCGGCTCCGGCTCCGGTTCGGGAGTCGGCTCCGGCGCAGGAGTGGGAGCGGGAGCGGGTTCCGGCTCGGGTGCAGGAGTCGGCGCGGGTTCGGGTGCCGGCTCGGGCACGGGCCGCGGCGTCGGCTCGGGTGCCGGCTCCGGAACGGGTGTCGGCTCGGGCTGAGGCGTCGGCTCCGGTTCGGGAACGGGGGCGGGCGCGGGCTCCGGAACAGGCCGCGGCATCGGCTCGGGTTCCGGCTCGGGCGGCGGCGGCACGGTGGCCGCCGCGGCCTGGCGCATCGACGGTCGCTGGAACTTCGGCTCGGGTTCCGGTTCGGCGGGCGGTTGCGGCGCGCGCTCCGGTGCCGCGGCGGGCCGCTCGGCTGCGGCGGCGACCGGCGCGGAGCCTGCGGGCGGAAGTCCGCGCTCGACGCGTTCGAGCCGCTGCAGCACGGCCGACTCCGCATCGGACGCGGACGGCAGCAGCATCCGGGCGCACATCACTTCGAGCAGCAGGCGGGGGGCCGTGGCGCCGCGCATCTCGCCGAGACCGGCGTGGATCACCTCGGCGTAGCGGGTGAGCGTCGCGGGACCGATCCGCTGGACCTGGGCGCGCATGTGCTCGAGCACGTCGCCGGGTGCATCGACGAGGCCGCGTTCGGCGGCGTCGGGGACGGCCTGCATCAGGATGAGGTCGCGGAGGCGCTCGAGCAGGTCGACGGCGAAGCGCCGCGGATCGTGCCCGGCGTCCATGACGCGGTCGACCGTCCCGAACAGTGCGGCACCGTCGCCGGTGGCCAGCGCGTCCACGGCGTCGTCGATCAGCGCGACGTCGGTGACGCCGAGCAGCGCGAGCGCGCGCGGGTAGGTGACGCCCTCGTTGCCGGCGCCGGCGAGGAGTTGGTCGAGGATGCTCAGCGAGTCACGCGGGGACCCGCCGCCGGCACGGATGACCAGCGGATACACCGGGTCGGCGACCGGCACGCTCTCCTGCTGGCAGATCTTCTCCAGCAACCCGCGCATCGTCGTCGGCGCGAGCAGCCGGAACGGGTAGTGATGGGTGCGCGAACGGATGGTCGGCAGCACCTTCTCGGGTTCGGTGGTCGCGAAGATGAAGATGAGGTGCTCCGGCGGCTCCTCCACGATCTTGAGGAGGGCGTTGAAACCCGCCGTGGTGACCATGTGGGCCTCGTCCACGATGAACACCCGGTACCGGGACTCGGCAGGCGCGTAGAACGCGCGGTCGCGCAGTTCACGGGTGTCGTCGACGCCACCGTGGCTGGCCGCGTCGAGTTCGGTGACGTCGAGGTTGCCCGAGCCGCCGGGGCCGAGCGCCACGCACGAGGGGCACTGGCCGCACGGCGTCGAGGTCGGGCCCTCCACGCAGTTCAGCGATCGGGCCAGGATGCGGGCAGACGACGTCTTGCCACAGCCGCGGGGACCGGAGAACAGATACGCGTGGTTGATCCGTCCGGCGTCGAGAGCGGTGCTCAGTGGTTCGGTGACGTGCTCCTGCCCCACCACCTCGGCGAAGGATGCGGGTCGGTACTTCCGGTACAGGGCCACGCGGAAAGACTACCGGCGGTCCCCGACAGTCCGGCCCGGGTGGTCGAAGCGCCTGCTCGGCACCCGCTCGGGGCCCTACTCACAAGCAGAAATCCGGACCTGACCGGATTGCGTAACACGTTCGCAACGCATCGGCATCACCGTTGAAACGGCCCGCGGCCATCGTGAATTTCCGCACCTGGTTTCGTCCGGGTGTGTGAGGAGAATGTCGTGCCTGCAATCGACGCCGGAGCAACCGCCTGGCTTCTGATCAGTACCGCGCTGGTCCTGCTGATGACCCCGGGGCTCGCCCTGTTCTACGGCGGGATGGTCCGCTCCACCGGCGTACTGAACATGATCATGATGAGCTTCGTGTCGATCGCACTCGTCACGGTCGCCTGGCTGGTGGCCGGGTACTCCCTCATCTTCGGCGACGACATCGGGGGCGGACTGATCGGCGGGCTCGAGCACCTGGGGATGGCGGGCATCGACCCGACCACCGTCCACGGGCAGGTCCCCGAGATCCTGTTCGCCACGTTCCAGCTGACATTCGCGATCATCACCGCCGCGCTGATCAGCGGTGCGATCGCCGACCGGGCCAAGTTCTCGGCCTGGATGATCTTCGTGCCCGTCTGGGCCCTCGTCGTCTACGCGCCCGTCGCGCACTGGGTGTGGAACCCGCAGGGCTGGATCGCGCAGTTCGGCGCCCTCGACTACGCGGGCGGACTGGTCGTCGAGATCGTGTCCGGCGCGTCGGGCCTGGCGTTGGCCCTGGTCCTGGGCCCGCGGCTCGGATTCAAGTCCGAGTCGATGCGGCCCCACAACCTTCCGCTGGTGCTGCTCGGTGTCGGCCTGCTCTGGTTCGGCTGGTTCGGTTTCAACGCGGGTTCCGCTCTCGCCGCCGACGGCACGGCCGCCGCGATCTTCCTGAACACCCTCGTCGCCGGGTGCACCGGCCTGCTCGGCTGGCTCCTCGTCGAGCAGAAGCGCGACGGTCACCCCACGACGTTCGGTGCGGCGTCCGGCGTCGTCGCCGGGCTGGTCGCGATCACCCCGTCCTGCGGCACGGTGAGCATGGTCGGCGCGGTGATCGTCGGCGCAGTGGCCGGTGTGGTCTGCTCGTTCGCCGTCGGCTGGAAGTTCCGCCTCGGATACGACGACTCGCTCGACGTCGTCGGTGTCCACCTGATGGGCGGCATCGTCGGCACGATCCTGATCGGACTGCTGGCCACCGAGGTGATGACGGGCGGAGCCGAAGGCCTCCTGTACGGGGGCGGGTTCGCGCAACTCGGCAAGCAGGTGCTGGCCGTGGTGGTCGTCGCCCTGTACGCGTTCGGTGTGACGTACGGGCTGGGCAAGCTGATCGACCGGATCTTCGGGTTCCGGGTGAGCGCCGAGGACGAGTCCTCCGGCATCGACCTCGCGCTGCACGCCGAATCGGCGTACGAACACGGTGTGCTCGGCCACGGACCCCTCGGCGGCGGCCAGGGCAACAGCGTCTTTCCGTGGATGCACGAGGCCGAACGCAGGCGGCAACTCGACGCGGAACGGAAGCAGGACCGAGACGACACGGAGTAGCGGCGGCTACTTTTTGACGACACGGAGTAGCGGCGGCTACATCTTCTTCGCTGCCGCCGCCTTCTTCGCGTCTGCCTTCGCGGCCTTCTTGAACTCGCGGACCTCGTGGAGACTCTTGTCGTCGACGACGTCCGCGATCGAACGCCGGGACCCCTCGGTGCCGTAGTCGCCTGCTGCTTCGCGCCAGCCCTTCGGCTCGACTCCGATCTGCTTGCCGAGCAGCGCCAGGAAGATGCGGGCCTTCTGGTCGCCGTACCCCGGGAGCGCCTTCAACCGTTTCAGCACTTCTTTGCCGTCGGGGTCGCCGCTCGTCCACAGCGCCTCGACGCTGCCGTCGTAGTTCTCGACGAGGAACGCGCACAACGACTGGATGCGGGTGGCCATCGATCCGGGGAACCGGTGGACGGCGGGGGTCTGTGAGCAGACGGCCGCGAACGCTTCCGGATCCATCTCCGCGATGCGGTGCACTTCGAGGCCGCCGATCCGGTCGTCGAGTTTCTTGGGGCCCGCGAACGCCGTCTCCATCGGAACCTGCTGATCGAGCAGCATCCCGATGAGCAACGCCAGCGGATCACTCGCGAGGAGTGCGTCGGCGTCCGGATCCCCTACCAGGTTCAGCGTGCGTGCCATGGTTCGATCCTGCCATCCCGCGGTGGGGCGGGTGCGCCCTTCACCGCGACGCGCGGTTTATTCACAGAGTTATCCACATCACTGCATTACCGGTGCGTAACCCAGCATCGAGGCGACGCCGGCGACGAGTCCGTCACGCCAGTGCAGCGCGTCGTGACCCCCGCAGAACTCGCGGTAGCGCACGTCGTGGCCGGCGCCGGCCAGCAGGTCGCGGACTTCGCGGTTGGGTTCGACGAGCATCCATTCGAGTGTCCCGACCTCCAGGCTGAACCGACTGCGCGACGGGGCGGCGGCGCGGACGCGGTTCTGGAACGGGACTCCCGGCCCCGATCCGGGCCACCAGAACGACCCGGACAGGCTGACGGCGCACCCGAACACGTGCGGCACCGCCAGCGCGAGGTGGCAGGCCGTCAATCCGCCCAGGCTGCAGCCGGCCACGATCGTCGACGCCGGGTCGTCGGTGACGGCCCGGTCCCGCCGCAGCCACGGGAGCAGTTCGCCGGTGAGACCCGCGGCGAACGCGGGGCTGCAGCCCAGTTCCTCGGATCGCAGTCCGGGTCCGACGCTGTCGACCATCACGACGAGCGGAACCCGGTGACCGGCAGGTCCGAGCGCGTCGACGGCACCTGCGATCGGCAGGTCGACCGCCCACGTCCGGCCGTCGAGCAGCACCACCACCGGACGAGATCCGGCGGCGAGTCCGGGCGGTTCGTAGACCCACACCGACCGTGGTGTGCCCGATAGCGTGAACGTCGTCTCGTGGAGTTCGCCGCGGCCGGGCCGGTCCGTCCACCAGCGCTGCGCGGGCGCCGCGGGCATCACCGCCTCGGAGCAGTCGCCGGCCTGCACCGCTCGGGTGGGCAGCGGGTTGAACGGGTCGGGTCGTGCGCCGGCGAGTATGTTCCGCCACCACTGCCAGCCCGGGGTGCCGTCGCCGGGACGGGTCAGCGGTTCCGTCCGGGGAATGAAACGGTAGGCGCCACGCCAGTTCTCGGGCACCTCGATCGACAGCGACCACAGGTCGGTGCCGGGGAGCCGCGACAGCGCGGCCCGTTCCGGCCGGGATCGGTCGGTGATTCCGTTGGCGTCGAGGTAGACGTGCCGCGTGTGTGACACGCGTTCGTCGCCCTCGGGGTCCCGCCAGCAGAACGTCGCGATCACGCAGCCGCGGTCGGCCCCGTCGCGTTCGACGAGGGGGCTGCCCGCTGCGGCGAGGCGGTCCCAGAACGCGGGGACGTCGTCGGGTGCCAGGTCGTCGATCGCCCGCGTGCGCACGACGCGGCGCTCCGGTCCTGGCACCCGTTTCAGCATCCACTTCCCCATTCGAATATAGGTAACGCTACCCTAAGTCACATTCCTTACCCGTGCGAAAGAGAGTCCCGCCGTGAAACTTCGTCGCTCACTGGCAGCCCTCGCTGTCCTCGCCTTCGGGATCGGCGCGGCCGCGTGCTCGTCCGATCCCGCTACCGAGTCCGCGACCACCGGCAACCCCGCAGCGCCCGACCAGAGCTGGCCGCGCACCGTCACCGACGAGACGGGCAGCGTCACGATCGAACACAAGCCCGAGCGAATCGTGTCGACCAGCGTCACACTCACCGGCTCGCTGCTCGCCCTCGACGCACCCCTCATCGGCACCGGCGCGCAGCGACCGAGCGACGTGACCGACGAGAACGGCCTGTTCACGCAGTGGGCGGACATCGCCGCCGAGCGTGGCGTCGACACGCTCTACCAGGGCGAACCCAACGTCGAGAAGATCACCGCCGCCGATCCGGACCTCATCTTCGTGTCCGCCACGGGCGGCGACTCGGCAGTCGATCAGGTGGACACGCTGAGGCAGATCGCGCCCGTCGTGGTGCTGCGGTACGACGACAAGTCGTGGCAGGACCTCAGCGGTCGGATCGCGGCGGCCATCGGGGCCGAGGAGCAGGCCGAAGCCCTCGTCGCGAAGTTCGACCGGCAACTCGACGACGCCAAGTCGGCACTCGGCGACAAGGTCGCCGCCGCGAACCCGGTGAACGTGCCCGCCTACAACTCGCCCGAGGAGTCGCGGATGTTCACCGCCGAATCGGCGCAGGGCATTCTGCTGGAACGCCTCGGATTCTCGCTCGCCGAGCTGCCCGCCGACATCAGCGCAGCCGACAAGGGCATCATGTCCGGCCGCAAGGACGTCGTGCCGGTCGGGCAGGAGAACCTGCCGCGGGCCGTGCCCGGCAACACCACGTTCATCGTGATCGGTGACGCGGCGGACGCCGAGCGGTTCCTCGCCGATCCGACGTTGCAGCAGACCCCGTCCGTGGAGAAGAAGCAGGTGATCGGTCTCGGGAAGGACAGCTTCCGGCTCGACTACTACAGCGCCACCAACCTGATCGACCGGGTCACGAACGCAGTGCGATAGCGCTCGGTCCGTGTCGGCGCGGCCCGTACCGGGTACCTCTACGTCAAGGGACTCCGGTCCATACACACGACACCGAAGGACATCCGATGGCCCAGGACGGAACGAATCGAGCCAGCGGGATGAGCCGTGCCGTGGACAGGGCAACCGACAGCACCACTTTCGAACGGGTCGCGCGGGCGGGCCACGTGATGAGCGGCTTCGTCCACCTGCTGATCGCGTACATCATCGTTCAGCTGGCGTTCGGCAGCGGCGGCAACGCCGATCAGTCCGGGGCCCTCGGCACGCTGGCCGCCGAGCCCGGCGGCCGGTTCGCGCTGTGGGTGGCGATGGTCGCGTTCATCGCGATGGCGCTGTGGCGGCTCGCCGAGACCGTTCTCGGCCCGCACGCCACCGAGAAGTCCGACGACGACACGTCGCTGCTCGACCGTGCGAAGGCGTTCGGTCTGGCCGTCGTCTACTTCGCGTTCGCCTTCTCGGCCTACCAGTTCGCGAGTGGTGGCGGGAAATCGAGCGGACAGCAGAACGCCGGAATGAGCGCACGCCTCATGGAGTCCGGGGGCGGCAAGTTCCTGCTCGTGGTGGTGGGTCTCGTCGCCATCGCGATCGGCGGGTACCACGTCTACAAGGGCGCGTCGAAGAACTTCCTGGACGACCTGAAGGGCACCCCGTCGAAACTCGTCGAGCCCCTCGGAGTGGTCGGCTACGTGGCCAAGGGCCTCGTCATCGCGGGCGCGGGCCTGCTGGTGATCGTGGCGGTCTTCAACTCCGACCCGTCCAAGGCCACCGGCCTCGACGGCGCGGTGAAAACCCTCGGCTCGGCGCCGTTCGGGCAGTTCCTGCTGGTCCTCGCCGCGCTGGGCATCGCCGCGTACGGGCTGTACAGCTTCGTGATGGCGCGCTACGCCAGGATGTAGAGACACCTCCGGCCGCGCACCCGAGACAGGTGAGCGGCCGGAGGTCTGCTGCTAGGACTTCGGCAGGTCCAGGCGTGATTCGGTGGCCGCGAGCAGCACGCACGTCGCGACGCCGTTCATCGACTTGTCCAGATCCTCCATCGAGGGGAAGCTCGGCGCGAGCCGGATGTTCTTGTCTTCCGGGTCGATTCCGTACGGGAACGCCGATCCCGCGGCGGTGAGCGCGATCCCCGCGTCCTTCGCCAGGGCGATGACGCGCTTCGCGGTGCCCTCGACGACGTCCAGGCTGATGAAGTATCCGCCCTTCGGCTCCGTCCACGACGCCACCTTCGACGCCCCGAGACGGTCCTCGAGGATCTTCAGGACGAGCGCGAACTTCGGCGCCAGGATCTCGCGGTGCTTCTCCATATGGGCGCGAACCCCGTCGGCGTCACCGAAGAACCGCAGGTGCCGCAGCTGGTTCAGCTTGTCCGGGCCGATGCTCTTCTTGCCGAGGAACTTCTGGTACCAGGCCAGGTTCGCGGTCGAGGAACCGAAGAAGCTGACGCCCGCACCGGCGAACGTGATCTTCGACGTCGACGCGAACACGAGCGGCCGGTTGGGGTGACCCGCCTCCGCTGCCATCCCGAGGATGTCCAGCGACGGCGCCGTCTCGCCGACCAGCGGATGCACCGCGTAGGCGTTGTCCCAGAACAGCCGGAAGTCGGGGGCGGCGGCCGGCATCGACGCCAGCGCCCGCGTGACCTCTTCCGAGTACACCGCGCCCGTGGGGTTGGAGTAGTTGGGAACGGCCCACAGACCCTTGATCTGCGGATCGTTCGCGACGAGCTCGGAGATGACACCGACGTCGGGGCCGTCCGGGCGCATCGGCACCGGGATCATCTCGATGCCGTAGGTCTCGGTGATCCCGAAGTGACGGTCGTAGCCGGGCGCCGGGCACAGGAACTTGACCTTCTCCTCCTGCGACCACGGGCGCGGGGAGTCGGGGGTGCCGTGCAGCAGAGCGAACACGACGTTGTCGTGCATGATCTCGAGGCTGGCGTTGTTGCCGGCGAGCAGGTTCTCGACGGGGATGCCGAGCAGTTCACCGAAGATCGCGCGCAGTTCCGGCAGACCGGTGAGCCCGCCGTAGTTGCGGGTGTCGGTACCGTTGCCGTCGCGGAAGTCGCCGTCACCGGGCAGCGCCAGCAGCGCCGCCGACAGATCCAGTTGCTCGGGCGAAGGCTTGCCGCGGGTGAGGTCGAGCGTGAGCTTCTCCGTCTTCAGCTGCGCGTAGCTCGCAGTCTGGCGCTCATGCTCCGAAAGTAGTTCCTCATGGCTCATCAACCCGATCTGGGTCTGGTTGGTCATCAGGAGCGGCCTCTCACCGACATCGGGGGTCGGGTATGCGAAAGATAGGGGACCCCGCGCACCCGGCAGAGCCCGTTGACCCTTGCTGCCTTCCGGCCCTGGGGGAGTTCACAGGATGCGCGCCGCGCGGGATCCACCACAGAGTGTAGACGGCCCCGAGCCGCTACCGGGATCCACCCCGGCCCGCGCCCGACGCCGCACGTCAGACCACGTCCAGTGCTACGGTCGCCCCCGCATTCGGCCACCGTCGGCAAAGGATCGGGATGAAACTCAGAAGGACAGCACACGCAGCGGCCCTCGCCGTCGTCGTCGCAGCATTGTCGGCGTGCGGCGGGAGCAGCGAAGACGCGGCCACGTCCGATGCGGTCAGCTGGGACGTGGCCGAGCCGTGCTCGCTCGCGGACGACGCGACGCTCGCACCGCTCCTGACGGCAGGCGCCGGCGAGGGCACAGCCACCGACAGTCCGGAACGTCGCGCGTGCACGTGGGGCAAACCGGAGGCGCTGAACACTGTGACCGTCACCACCACGAGCGCGCCGGAACCGGTCGACGCCCTGCGCACGATCGACGTCGGCGGACTCGAGGGCCGGGCGCTCGCCGAGAGCAAGTACCAGTGCATCCTCGAGGTCACCACCGACGCGGGCACGCTGTCGATCGAGTCGAAATTCGGCCTGGACGCAACTGCGAACCCGGACACGTCCTGCGACCGGTCCGTGCCCCTCGCCGAGCACGCCCTCGGCCAGCTGAAGTGGGCGTAGAACCGGCGGCCACCTGGCCGTTTAACGGTGAGCCGTCGTCGTTGGGTATGCTCCTCCACGGAGGATTCGCCTAGTGGCCTATGGCGCTCGCCTGGAACGCGGGTTGGGTTAACGCCCTCAGGGGTTCAAATCCCCTATCCTCCGCCACAGGAACCCCTGTGAACCGCTGCAACGTGGTTCGCGGGGGTTTCTTGCATCTCCGGGCAAACCAGGCGGCGCCGCCCTCGGACCGCCGCCTGCAGACCCGTCCGCGCCGAGAATCCCAGGCCACGACAGGCACAACCCGTTATCTTCCTGTTATCGTCTCCGGTGCAGCGTTCGCTGTGCAGTGTCTGTTACGAGATAAAAGGACATTCGGATGGCGATACGTCGCACCCGCGCGCTGATCGTGGGCCTGGTCGCAGTGTTGGCATCGGGCCTCGTGTCCGTACTGGCCGGAACCGGCATCGCGCATGCCGACTCGGCCCTGATCTCGGTGTACTCACCGTCGATGGACAAGGACATTCCCGTCAAGGTGCTCAAGGCCGCGGGTGGCGGTCCCGCGCCGACGCTGTACCTGCTCGACGGTCTGCGCGCGCCGGACGACAACAACGGCTGGCTGATCGAGACCGACGTGGAGAACTTCTTCGCCGGCAAGCACGTCAACGTGGTCATCCCGTTCGGCGGCGGCGGCACCTTCTACTCCGACTGGCTGCGCGACGACCCGAAGCTGGGCCGCGTGAAGTGGGAGACCTTCCTGACCAACGAACTGCCCCCGGTGATGGCTTCGCAGTTCGGCAGCGATGGCGTGAACAACGCGGTCGCGGGTCTGTCGATGAGCGGTACCTCCGCGTTGAACCTCGCCATTCACCGCCCCGACTTCTACAAGGCGGTCGCGTCCTACAGCGGGTACCCAACGGCCAGCTCGCCCGGCTTCGCGCAGGGCATCCAGGTTTCGGTCGCCCAGATGGGCGGCAACGCGCAGAACATGTGGGGCTTCTGGCCGTCCGCAGCCTGGATCCGCAACGATCCGCTGCTCAACGTCGGCGCACTGCGCGGCAAGTCCGTCTACATCTCGTCCGGTGCGGGTTCGGCGGCAGGCGATCCCACCGTCGACCCGGACAGCAAGTCGTTCGACCCGGTGAAGTTCTCGCAGACGGTTCCCCTCGAGACCGCCTCGGGCCTCAGCAGCAAGGTCTTCGTCCCCGCGGCGCAGCGCGCAGGCGCCAAGCTGCAGACGCACATCGCCGACGAGGGCCTGCACACGTGGAACTACTGGCAGGACCGCCTGCACGAGTCCTGGGCCAACACGCTCGCGCCCGCACTCGGCACGTCCTAGTCGAGGCGTTCGCACCTCCTGAACTCCGCCACAGCGGCCCCCGATCTCCGGATCGGGGGCCGCTGTCGTTCGCCGCGGTGTTTGATGTGTGATGTGCCGATCGACGACAGCAGGCAGATGCTCGTGCTGGCGGTGGTGCTGTCCGCGCTGGCCGGCTACGTCGACGCGCTCGGATTCATCACGCTCGGCGGGTTCTTCGTCGCGTTCATGAGCGGCAATCTCACCCGGTTCAGTGTCGGGTTCGCGGACGGGGCGTGGGCGCATGCGCTGACGGCCGCCGCGGTGATCGGCACGTTCGTCCTCGGCTGCGCCCTGGGCGCCGTGGTCGTGCACCTGTCCGATCGCAGGCGGCTGCCCGTCCGGACGACGGTGCTCGCCGTCGTGTCCGGACTTCTCATCGCAGGCGCCGTCGCCGCGACCGTCGGGGCGAGCACCGTGGCCGTCGGCGCGATGCTGCTCGCCATGGGCGCGGAGAACTCCTTCTTCCAGAAGGACGGCGAGGTCACCATCGGCCTCACCTACATGACGGGCGCCCTCGTGAAGATGGGCCACCGGCTTGCCGCGGCGCTGTTCGGCGGGCCGCGGTGGGCGTGGCTACGACATTTCGCGCTGTGGGCGGGCCTGGTGGCAGGAGCGGTGACGGGCGCTCTCTCGCACCACTGGATCGGGTTGGACGCCCTGTGGTTCGCCGCCGGACTGTCGGCGGCGCTGACCGTCACCGTCCATCTGCGGATCGACCGCGCTACTCGCCGCCCGCAGTTGTCGTGACCGGGTTGCCTGCGGAGTCGAGGGTCCACCACACGCTGCCGACCGCCTGCCCGTATGCGTCACCGGGTTCGTTGTCATCCTTGTACCGGTACACGGGTCGCCCGTTCACGGTGAGCTGATGGGTGCCGTCCGCCGCGGGGATGGTGTCGATGACGACTTCCTTCAGCCCCTGCACCGTCGGGTTCTCGGTGACGGCGGTGACCGGCGGCCACGACTGCAGGCACGTGTCGCGGCACGAACTGGCACCGGAGCCGACCTCGTCCTTGTCGTACACGTAGACCGTCATCCCGCCTTCGTCGACCATCACCTCGCCGAGCGTCGTCGGTCCCATCTTCAGGACGGGTGTTCCGGGCGCGGCGGGTGGGGACGTCGGCGTCGGGGACACCGGGGCGTTGCCGCCCGTGTCGCCGGAATCCGTGCGGTCGTAGGCGCAACTCGAGAAGGTCAGGCTGACGGCGGCGATCGCTGCCAGCGCCCATGTTCGTCTCATGGAGTCCTCGTTCTCTGTGACGGCGTAGTGGCGGGCCTCCTGGGGAACCTCTGCGGACCCGTACATACAGTTCACCTCGAGTTGCGTGCCGGTGCGGGCACTTCGGGCGATGTGACGGGCCCGCACGTGTCGGTACCCGTCATTAGGCTCCTGTGCATGGGCTGGTACACGCCGACCTCGTCGGCACCCGACCTTGCCGGCACGCTCGTGTGCGGGTGGTCCGCGCGCACGCAGGGCGAGCATCTGCTGGTGCCGGACGCGTGCATGGACATCCTGTGGATCCGGGGTGTGGGGATCCGGGTGTGCGGTCCCGAGACCACGGCCTGGTCGTTCACGCTGCCGCCGGGCACCGAATCCGTCGGCGTCCGTTTCCGTCCCGGCGCCGGCTCGCATCTGCTGCGGACGTCGGCGGCCGAGGTCCGCAACATCCGGGTCGGCCTCGGCGACGTACTCGGGTCCACGTGGGAACGGACACTGACCGACCGGCTCGACAACGCGCCCGGCCACGCGGAACGAATCGCCCTGTTCGAGAACGCCGTGCGCGCGTGGCGGAGCCGCGGGCCGGAGGCCGACCCGCTGATCGGCACCGTGCGGCGGGCCCTGGCCCGGCAGTCGTGGAACGTGGGCGCGCTCGCCGACGCCGCCTCCGTCACGGAGCGGCAACTGCAGCGGCGATGCAACGACGCGTTCGGATACGGTCCCGCGACGCTCCGCGGAATCCTGCGGCTGCAACGGTTCATGGCGCTCGCGCAGTCGGGGACCCGGACGGGTCTCGCCGCACTCGCCGCCACCGCCGGCTACAGCGACCAGGCGCACCTGTCGCGGGAATGCCGGCGGATCTCCTCGCTCACCCCGTCCGAGCTCCTCGCCAGCGAGGCCCCCGACTGGCACGGAAACGAATCCGTCGTCGATGTCGGAAATGTTCAAGCCGTCGGGCCCCGGACGGGGGAAGAATCGGCAGCATGACCTCGACAACCGAAACCCCCGCAGCCCACTACCGCGACCTCGCCGCGAAGTTCACGAAGCGCGTCGAATCCGTGCCCGCCGCACGCTGGGACGACGCGTCTCCGTGTGACGGCTGGACGGCCCGCGACGTCGTGCGGCACGTGATCGACACGCAGCGCTACATCGTCACCGTCGTCGATCTGGAACTGCCGGAGCCGCCGTCCGTCGACGAAGACCCGGTTGCCGCGTGGGCGGCAACGCGCGACGGCATGCAGGAGATCCTGGACGATCCGGCCAAGGCGGGCCGCGAGTACGACGGGCATTTCGGCCGCACCGAACTCGGCAAGACCGTCGACAGCTTCTACTGCTTCGACCTGGTGGTGCACGGCTGGGACCTCGCGCGGGCCACCGGCCTCGACGAGACCATCCCTGCCGACGACCTGACCTGGG
This sequence comes from Rhodococcus koreensis, assembly GCF_017068375.1. NCBI lineage: Bacteria > Bacillati > Actinomycetota > Actinomycetes > Mycobacteriales > Nocardiaceae > Rhodococcus > Rhodococcus koreensis. The sequence continues at coordinate 4,964,545 of NZ_CP070609.1, read as the reverse complement.
TGGGTGGCGTCGCGGAGCAGCTGGGCGACAACATCCGCACGGCCGGAGTGTGCGGCCCGGCCGTGGACGTCCCCGCGGACTCCGACGAGCAGACCCGGGTCCTGGCCTTCCTCGGCCGCAAGGCCTGACGGTCCTTCCACCTCACCCCTGCCCGGCCGCGCTTGTAACCTCGAGTCATGAGCGTGCCGGGCAGGATCGCCGCGCTGACGGCGGTGTCACTGGCCGCGGCGCTGCTCGGCGGTGACGTGGTCGCGGTGGCCGATCCCGAACCCCGGGGTGCGTCCGGACTGCCCGCCCGCGGCCTGGTCACGTCGGCGCCGCTCACGTCGGCGCTGATGTTCGCCGGGACCTCCGGCGAGGCCACCCCGTCGCAGCGGGTTCCGGGTGCGGAGTCGGACGGGATGTCGGCCACCGGTCACGACTTCGGCGAATACCCGTACATGCGGTACGAGGTCCGGTTCGGTCCGGACACCGCGGGCTCGGATGTGACGTGGCACGGACGTTCGGTGAATCTCGACGACCTCGCGATGCACGTGTGGGACGAGGAAACGCAGAGTTGGGGTGAGCCGGTCGCGACAGCGCAGCCGTCCGAGCCTGGCGGCCCGGTCACGCTGACCACCCGGATCGAGGGCGAGGACGCCGCGCAGATCCTCGTCATCGACAGCCCGCGACAGGACCGGAGTTTCCGCGAGGCCAACGCGACCGCCGACCAGCAGTTCGCCGACCCGGACACGTACGACTTCGCGTTGCAGCACATCACCGACACCCAGTACGTGTCCCGGGACCGGCCCGAGGTGTATTTCGACATGACCCGCTGGACCGCGGAGAACGCCGCCGAACGCAAGATCGCGTATTCGATGCACACCGGCGACCTCGTCCAGAGCTGGATACGTCCGGGGGCGCCCGAGTCCCGCGCGCGCCCCGAGTTCGAGGTGGCGGACCGCGCGATGGCGACGCTCGAGGACGCCGGAGTCCCGTACGGGGTCCTGCCCGGCAACCACGACAACCTGTGGAACGTGGGCGGACGGCTCATTCCCGGCGAGCACGAGAAGAACCACGCCCTCTACAACGAGTTCTTCGGTCCGTGGCGGTTCCGCGACCGGCCGTACTGGGGTGAATCCGTCACGGACACGGACAATTCGGCGCACTACGACCTGCTCGACATCGCCGGCGCGAAATTCCTGATGCTCTACATCGGCTACAACCCGCCCGAGCACGTCCTGCAGTGGGCCGAGGACGTGCTGGCCGCCCACCCGGACCGCAACGTGGTGATCGGCAGCCACTACTACCTGGACGAGGACGGCTCGCTGCGGATGAGCGGGTTCGGCGACATCGGTACCAGTGCCGGCCAGCAGATCTGGAACCGGCTCGTCGTCCCGTTCGACACGGTGTTCCTGGTCCTCGCGGGGCACGTCGACGGGCAGACGACGGTCACCGACCGGACGGTGGGCGACACCGACCGGAAGGTCGTGGAGTTGCTGGCCGACTACCAGTACTTCACGGTGAACGGTCTCCGCGAGACCGGCTTCCAGCGACTGCTGCAGTTCGACGTCGACGGTGGAACCCTCGCGGTCACGACGCACTCCCCGACCCTGGACAGCTTCCGGGTGGAGGACTTCGATCCGCAGCGCCGCTACGCGGCCGGTGACGGCGACTTCGTCACCGACATGGAATTGCGGGCCGACCTGCCGCGCGCCGTCATCCCCGCGCCCTGAGATGGAGTCGATCAGCTGCGCGACAACCGGCACGTCGTCCGGGCCGCGACGGACGAACTGATGCACGCCCTCATGACGCTGTCGGGCCAGAAGTACATGGACGCCTACACGCTCAGGCGTCCGGCGTAGCGACGGCGCGCGTCACCAGATCGGCGATGAGCCGGTCGGTGTCGACGCCCTCGAGCACCCCGGGCAGCGTCAGGTGCTCGACGATGAGCGCATTCATTGCGAGGTAGAGCATCAGCACGGTGCCGCGGTCGCCGGGCAGTCCCGAGTCGAGGTGAAACCCGATGTCGCGCTCCAGGTTGCCGGAGATGGTGCGCGTCAGCGTGGTGCGCAACTCGGGTCGGCGGACCGCTTCGAGCCGCAACTCCTGCAACGCGAGGTAGCCCGTCCGGTCGCCGGTGATCCGGCCGAACAGTCCCTGCATGTACTCGATCACGAGGTCGAGATTCTGCGGCTTGCGGACACTGTCCTCGATCACCGAGGGGTCGGGGCCCATCCGCTCGTGAATCCGCTTGCCGACCTGGTCGAACAGGTCGTCGCGGCTGGCGAAGTAGTTGGAGGCCGTCCCCTTGGGCACGTTCGCCTCGACGTCGACGGCACGGAAGGTGAGGCCGCGCGCACCCTCTCGCGCAAGCACTTCGATCGCTGCGTTCACGAGTGCCGCACGTCGTTCCGGATTCTGCGCCATCGACACTCCTCGAAAAAGGACTTGCAACCACTGTAGTCATAGTACTACAAATGGAGTAGTTACCGACTGCGGGAGGACTCACATGCGAAAACTCGTCTACTACGTCGCCACCACCATCGACGGATTCATCGCCGGCGCCGACGGCGCGGATCCCAGCGGCACCGTCTTCGAGCTCGAGGGTGATCACATGCCCGCGATGATCGCCGAGTACCCCGAAACGGTCCCCACCCATGTGCGGGCAGCGATGGGAATCGATGCCCCCAACCGGCATTTCGACACACTGCTCATGGGCCGCGCCAGCTATCAGCCCGGCCTCGACCTCGGCGTGACCAGCCCGTACGCGCATCTGCGACAGTACGTGTTCTCGACGACGATCACCGAGTCGCCCGACCCGGACGTTCAGATCGTCTCGGGCGATCCGATCGAGAAGGTGCGCGAACTCAAGAAGGAGGACGGCAAGGACATCTGGCTGTGCGGCGGCGGGAAGCTGGCCGCCGCGGTGCAACCCGAGGTCGACGAGCTCCGGATCAAGCTCAACCCCGTGGCGATCGGCACCGGCATTCCGCTGTTCGACGGCGAATTCGACCCCCAGCGGTTCCGGCTGACCTCGACCCGCGCATTCGAGAGCGGGATGATTTTCCTGACGTACGTTCGCCGATAACCGGAGTCACACCCGCCACTTGCGCCGACACGGGCACCTGACGCATGTATTGATTCAATACGTAAGTAATGTTCGAGGCATGCGCGAACGCCGGTACTCGTCCACCAGCCCCGAACACCTGGCTGCGGCCCTGTTCGACGTCGCGGCCGAGTCGGGCCTCGAGGGCGCCAGCGTGCGCGAGGTCGCCAAGAGGGCGGGTGTGTCCATCGGCGCCGTGCAGCACCACTTCTCCACGAAGGACGAGATGTTCGCGTTCGCGCTGCGCACCCTCGTCGACACACTGCTCACCCGCCTGGCGGATATCGACCGCGGCGGCGACCCCGCCGAGGACCTGTTCGCCGCGATGTCGCAGTTGCTCCCCCTCGACGAGTCACGGTCGCGGGAAGCGCACGTCAGGGCGGCATTCGCCGTCCGGGCGGCCACCTCCCCGTCGCTCGCCGAGATCCGGCGCACCACCCTGTTCACCATCCGCACCGGACTGTCCGCGGTGCTCATCGCGATCGGCACCCCGGAAGCGGAAACCCGTGCGGCGCTTCTCCTCGCCACCGTCGACGGCCTCGCCCTCGAGGCGATCGGCAGTCCGGACCTGTACCCGGCCGAGTACCTCGAGCACGCCCTGAACGTCCAGATCGGCATGATTCTGCAGGGCGCCGACGTCGTGCCGTCGTCGTCGATCGAACTGGCCAGCTGATCCCTCGACCCAATGTCACATCCGTCTCGTCAGAGTGAACCGCTGCCCCGTCACGCGGAGGGCGCGGGACGGTTCGCGCCCAGCCCCTCCGGCGACCTGCACCTCGGCAACCTGCGGACGGCCGTGCTGGCATGGCTGTTCGCCCGGTCCACCGGCCGTCGATTCCTCCTGCGCGTCGAAGACCTGGACCGCGTCCGCGACGGCGCCCGGGACCGGCAACTGGCCGACCTCGCGGAACTCGGTCTCGACTGGGACGGCGACGTCGTGTCGCAGTCGCACCGACTGCCGCGGTACGACGCCGCCATCGCCGAACTCCACGCCGCCGGCCTCACGTACGAGTGCTTCTGCACGAGAAGAGAAATCCTGAAGGCGGCGTCGGCCCCGCACGCACCCCAGGGCGCCTACCCGGGGACCTGCCGCAACCTGACACCGGACGAGCGTGCCGACCGGCTCGCCGGCGGGCGACCACCGGCCCTGCGTCTGCGCGCCGACGTCACGTCGTTCACCATCGACGACGTCCTGCACGGAAGCTACTCCGGAATGGTGGACGACCTCGTGCTGCGCCGCGGCGACGGAACACCCGCGTACAACCTCGCGGTGGTCGTCGACGACGCCGCCCAGGGGATCGATCAGGTGGTGCGCGGCGACGACCTGCTCTCGTCCGCGCCCCGCCAGGCGTACCTCGCGGGACTGCTCGGGCTCACCGCCCCCGCGTACGCACACGTCGCGCTCGCCCTCAACGAGGACGGCAAACGGCTCGCGAAACGTGACGGCGCCGTCACCCTCACCGACCTGAAAGCGTTGGGACGCACACCGAGCGACGTCCTCGGGGTGCTGGCGGCGTCGCTCGGGCTCGCGGAACCGGGCGAGGCCGTGGATCTCGGGACCCTCCTCGCCCGATTCGACCCGGCCCGCCTGCACCGCGAACCGTGGGTGGTCAGGCCCCCGACGCCGCCGCGATCAGCATGATCACGAAGAACAGGATCCACCCGACGACGTAGGCGCCGCCGATGGCGATCCCGGCGATCGCGAGCCCACGGCCTTCCTGACCGGACTGCTTGATCTGGCCCAGCGCCACGATGCCGAGGATGATGCCGACAATGGAGCCGACACCGTAGAAGCAACCTCCGACGATCGACGTGATCAGCGACGCGATCGCGAGACCGTTCGTCCCGCGCGACTGCGGGTAGGGCGCGCCGTATGGGTTCGGGGCGCCGTACTGCGGGGCGGGGCCACCGTATTGGCCCGCCGCCCCGTACTGATTGGGGGCGCCGTACTGATTCGGGGTGCCGTACTGATTCGGGGCGGCGTACGGGTTGGGCGTCCCGTACTGCTGCTGGCTGGGGGCCCCGTACTGGTCGCCGCCGTATTGATTCGGCGCGGCATACGGATTCGGAGACGTCCCGTACGCGCCCGGCTGCTGATAGTCGGGGTACTTCTCGGTGGGCGCCGAATACGTGGGATAACCGGATTCGTCGACCCCGTATCCGTCGCGCGGCAAGGGCGGAACCTCGCCGTAAGTGGGTGGTGTCTGCCCGTTGTACGGATTCGAATCGTCCGATCCCCCAGAATTAGTCACGATAACCAGCGTAAAGCATCAAAACCGCAGGAGAAGAAGCAGACCAAAGGGAGGCGGGTAAAGGATTGTCCACGTAGTGTTTATTCGCACTGTCACGCGCGAGCACTCAACTCTTGCTGAGGGGATCACATGACGACTGGTGGATACGACCCTAACGACAAACCCGAAGGTGGTGACCAGGGCGGATACCCTCCGCGGGGCAATCCTCCACCGCCGCCCGGCGGATATCCGCCGCCCCCGGGGAATTACCCACCGCCGCCGCAGGGACCGCCGCCCGGCGGATATCCGCCACCGCCTCCCGGCGGAAACTATCCCCCTCCGCCCGGTGGAAACTACCCGCCGCCCCCCGGTAATTACCCACCGCCGCCGCAAGGACCCCCGCCCGGCGGTAATTACCCGCCGCCGCAGGGAAATTACCCGCCCCCTCCGCAGGGACCGCCCGGCGGATATCCGCCGCCCCCGCCGATGTCGGATTACGGCGCCCCGGGGCAGACGCCGGGACAGTTCTCGGTGGGTGACGCGATCGGCTACGGCTGGAACAAGTTCAAGGACAACGCGCTCATCTGGATCGGCATCCTGCTGATCGCCGCCGTCATCCAGGTGGTGCTGAACCTCATCTTCGGCGGCTTCAGCACGTCGTCCGACATGAGTTCGGCGTTCTCGGTGTGGCGCATCATCGGTTCGATCGTCACCACCATCGTCGGATACCTGATCAACGCGGCGCTCGTGCGGGGCGCGCTGCACGAGGTGGACGGCAACAAGCCGGCGTTCGGGTCGTTCTTCCAGTTCACCAACGTCGGGGCGATCATCATCGCCAGCGTCATCATCGGTGTCGCCTCCATCATCGGTTTCTTCCTGCTCGTCATCCCGGGTCTGATCGTTATCTTCCTGACCTGGTGGACGCTGCAGTTCGTCATCGATCAGAACGAGGACGCGATCACCGGCATCAAGTCGAGCTTCCGGACGATCTCGCAGAACGTCGGCCCGGTGCTGCTGCTGGCCCTGGCCCTCGTCGGCATCAACATCGTCGGTGCAATCCTCTGCGGCGTCGGACTTCTCGTCTCGATCCCGATCACGATCATCGCGTCGACCTACGCGTACCGCGTGCTCACCGGCCGTTACGTCGCGGCCTGACCGTTCGCTCCCCACGGGTGAGCGCGCTCCCGCCCCTCGGGCAGGAAGCGCGCTCACCCGTTTTGCTACTCCCGTCACTCGAGTCACTCCCACCCCTTGCGTAAGGTGCTCAGGCGTCATCCGAGACGATTCGAGGGGGAACACATGACTACTGGCGGATTCGATCCCAACCAGGGACAGCAACCGTTCGGCGGGCAGCAGTACGGGCAACCGCACTACAACGGGGCGGGGCAGCAGTACGGGCAGCAACAGTTCGGCGCACCACCGCAGTTCGATTCGGCGCAGCAAGCCGGCACCCAGCCGTTCGCGCAGCCGGACTTCGGATTCACCCCGTCCCGGCCGGGCGAACTCCTTCCCCGCCTGGGCGCGCGGGTGATCGACGGCCTGATCGTCGGCATTCCGACGGCCGTGGTCACCATCGTCATCTCGCTGGTGCTGGGTACCTTCCTGGGCAGCGCCCTGGGCGCGATCCTCACCGCCGTCGCCGCCGTGGGCTACTTCGTGTTCCTCGAGACGACGCGGGGCCAGACCGTCGGCAAGCAGGTCCTGGGTCTGCGCGTCGAGGGCCCGAACGGCGGACTGCCCACCCAGCAGCAGTCGCTGACCAGGAACGGCTTCTACGTCCTCGCCGCGCTCGGCGGGTTCCCGTTCCTCGGGTTCCTGTTCGGACTGGTCGGGTTCGTCACGGCGATCGTCATCGCCGTGACGATCAACGGCAGCCCCACCAAGCAGGGCAAGCACGACGAACTGGCAGGCGGCACGCGCGTCGTCCAGGGTTAGCCCGGCACGGCCATCGCGCGGGTGAACGTACCTTTCAACGCCTCAGATCGGACAAAAGGTACGTTCACCCGTTCCTGATTCGCGCCTCTCCCCGTGCAAGTGCTTGGATTGCGGCGTGACAGCCTCAGATCAGCAGACCAAGCCAGACCACGCGACGTTCGCGCACGTCAGCCGGGGGTACTACCCCACGTTCGTTGCCCTCTTCACGGCGACGCTGCTGATCTCGAATATCTGCGCGACGAAAGGCGTCGCATTCTTCGCCGACTCGTCGCTCACCATCGGCCCGCTGCAGATCCTGCCGGTCATCACCGATGGCGGCTTCTTCCTGTTCCCGCTGGCCTACATCCTCGGCGACGTGCTCAGCGAGGTGTACGGGTTCAAAGCGACGCGACGCGCGATCTACCTGGGCTTCGGTGCCCTGATCCTGGCCGCGTTCTGCTTCTGGCTCCTCATCGAACTGCCGTCCGCCGACTTCTACGAGAACCAGGAGGCGCTGCGGTCCGTCGTCGGCGTCTACCCGCGACTGCTGCTCGCCGGGCTGGCCGGGTACTTCGTCGGGCAGATGCTGAACTCGGTGACGCTGGTCCTGATCAAGGAGCGGACCAAGGAGAAGCACCTGTGGGCGCGGCTCATCGGCTCCACCATCGTCGGTGAGTTCGCCGACACCCTGATCTTCTGCTCCATCGCCGCCGGCGCGATCGGCATCAGCACGTGGAGCGATTTCGTCAACTACGTGATCGTCGGATTCCTGTGGAAGACCCTGGTGGAGGTGCTGGTCATGCCGATCACGTACCGCGTCATCGCGTACGTGAAGAAGCGCGAACCCACCTACCAGCTCTGACCCGCACGTGAGTGGGAAAGCGTCCCCGGGGACGCTTTCCCACTCACGTGCGGTAGAAGCGGCCCAGCGTCTCGGCCTTGAACTCCTCGAAGTAGCCGCCCTCGATGCTGGCGCGGATCTGATCGACCAACCGCACCGTGAAGCGTTCGTTGTGGATCGTGCACAACGTGGACGCCAGCATTTCCTTCGCCTTGAACAGGTGGTGGATGTAGGCGCTGGTGTAGTTCGCGCACGTGTAGCAGTCGCAGTTCTCGTCGATCGGGGTGAAATCACGCCGGAAGCGGCTGGTGTTGATGTTGAACCGGCCGTCCGGGTGGTAGATCGCGGCGTTGCGCGCGACCCGCGACGGGTTCACACAGTCGAACGTGTCGGCGCCGTTCTCGATGGCCACGAAGACGTCGTCCGGCTCGCTGATGCCGAGCATGTGCCGCGGCTTGTGCTCGGGCAGCTCCTCGTTGCACCAGCGGACGATGGTGCCCAGGTTCTGCTTCTCGAGCGCCCCGCCGATGCCGTACCCGTCGAAGCCGCGTCCGCTCTCCCCGGTGATCGACTCCAGCCCCCGGCACGCCTGCCGCCGCAGGTCCTCGTACTGCGCGCCCTGGACGACCCCGAACAACGCCTGGTACGGGCGGTGGGCGCGTTCGGCGGTGAGCTTCTCGTGCTCGGCGATGCAGCGCACCGCCCACGCCTGCGTCCGCTCCACCGACTGCTCCTGGTAGCCGCGGGTGTTCAGCAGCGTCGTGAGCTCGTCGAACGCGAACATGATGTCGGCGCCGAGCTGATGCTGGATCTGCATCGACACCTCGGGGGTGAACCGGTGCCGCGACCCGTCCAGGTGCGATTTGAACGTGACGCCGTCGTCGTCGACGGTCGCGAGGCGTTCCTTGCCCTTCGCGATGACGTCGTCGGAGCGCACCCCAACCGCTTCCATCGCGAGGACCTTCTTGAATCCGACGCCCAGCGACATCACCTGGAATCCGCCGCTGTCGGTGAACGTCGGGCCGTCCCAGTTCATGAACTTGCCGAGCCCGCCGGCCTCGTCCACGATGTCCGGTCCCGGCTGCAGGTACAGGTGGTACGCGTTGGCGAGCAGCGACTGCGCGCCCAGGTCCTTCATGCTCTCCGGCAGCACCGCCTTGACGGTGGCCTTGGTGCCGACGGCCACGAACGACGGCGTCGCGATGTCGCCGTGCGGGGTGTGAATGGTTCCGGTTCGGCCGAGCTGTCCGTCGAGTCGGGTGCCGACGGTGAAGAACGGATCGGGCGGGGTCGGGACTACGGCATTCACGGGTGTATCCAATCACGCGCGACATTTCCGGCGACACATCACTACTTCGTTCGAAAGTGGGTACAGAGAGTGTGACGATCCCATCCCCTCGACCGGAGGAACCGCCATGAGCGACGAGAAGACCGGCCATCGGATCGACAGGCGAACGTTTCTCTCGGGTGCCGCGGTCGCGGGCGGGGTGACCGTGATGTCGGGTCTCTTCGACCGTCGAGCGGACGCGTCGGAGCAACCGCTGCGCCGCCAGCCGAACAACTACGTGCAGCCCAACATCGTGTTCATCGTCGTCGACGAGATGCGGTTTCCCCAGGTCTTTCCGGCCGGTATCACCACTCCCGATCAGTTCCTGCAACGGTTCATGCCCAACCTCTACAAGTTGTGGGCGCCCGGGGTGAAGTTCACGCAGCACTACACGGCCGGGGTGGCGTGCAGCCCCGGCCGCGCATGTTTCGTCACCGGGCTCTACCCGCTGCAGAACTGGATGCTGCAGACCCGGACCGGCAATCGGGCGTCGCCGGTTCCGTCCCCGGCCATGGGGCGGGAGTTCCCGACGTACGGCAAGCTGCTGCGGCAGGCGGGGTACGTCACACCGTACGTCGGGAAGTGGCATCTGTCGCCGTCGCCGGACGAGGATTCGGGACTCGCCCCCGGCTACCTCGAGGAGTACGGGTTCGACGGACTGACGATGCCCGACATCATCGGATTGAACGGTGAGGGCTTCGAATTCGACGGGCACATCGCCGACCAGGCCGCGGCGTGGTTGTCGACGCGCAAACCCTCCGACGGCCCGTTCTGCCTCACGGCGAGCTTCGTGAACCCGCACGACCAGCAGTTCTTCTGGGCCGGAACGGAAGCGGAACGCTACCAGTCGCTGTACGCGAACAACGTTCCCCCGCTCAGCCCCGCCCGGACGTGGTCGGTGACCACCGGTGAGAGCGACCCGCCGCGGCTGGGCTACCCGTCCGTGCCGCCCAACTGGGAACCCGAGAAGGCGCTGCAGTCGAAACCGAGCACCCAGGTGTTCGCGCGGGAGTTCCAGGCGCTGGTGTGGGGCGGCGTCACCGACGACGTCCAGAACCTGTCGAACTACTACCTCCAGCCATACGGCCAGGGCACCGATCCCGACCGGCACATCGCGTTCGCGCCGTACACGTACTGGGAACGGGCACTGGACAGTTACACCAACGTGCTGTCGATGGTCGATCACCACATCGGCACCGTGATCGATTCGCTGCCGGAAGACGTCGCGGCGAACACCGTCTTCGTCATGACGTCCGATCACGGCGAATACGCCGGGGCGCACGGCTTCGTCGCGGGCAAGCTGTCCACCGCCTACGACGAGGCGTTCCACATCCCGCTGATCGTTGCTGACCCGACCGGGCGGTTCACCGGCGACACCGACACCCCGCGCGGCCAGCTCACGTCGAGCGTCGACGTCGTGCCGCTGCTCGCGACGCTCGGCTACGGCGACCGGAACTGGATGTCCGGGGACCTGTTCGCGACGTATGCCGAGCGCGTCGACCTCCTGCCGCTGCTGCGGAGCAACGCCGCGGCAGGACGCGACCACGTCCTCCTCGCCACCAACGAGCACGCACCGCAGGGGATCAACTGGAACAACTCGCCCACCCACATCTACGTGCTGCGCACCCCCGAGGCGAAGGTCGCGGTGTATTCGAAGTGGTTGGGGCCCACCGCCTACGTCGACCCGGCGTCGTTCCAGTACGAGTTCTACGACTACGCCACCGACCGCGGTCGGGCGGAACTCGACAACACCTTCGATCACGACCCGCGCGGCCCCGCGATGGCCGCCCAGTTGATGACCCAGTATCTGCCGACTCAGCTCGCCGCGCCGCTGCCCCCGGCGTTCGCTCAGCAGAGCGCGGACGCGATGGCCCGGTACCTCACCTACATCCAGGTGATCAACCGGTACACCCCCGGCCAGATCGACCGCGAGGGCATCGACAAGCTGACCGCGTTCGGGGAGGTGTTCTGACGGATATGGCCGGGAAAATTGTTGCCGCCGTGCTGGTTCTGCTGATGTGGTCGGGTGGGGTCTCCGTCGCCTCCGCGGCCCCGCCGCCGACGGCGCAGTGCGCGTGGCAGTTCATGTCCAACTCGACGGTGCTGAATGTCGCGTTCCCCGACGCCAGCGCGACGTACTGGGTTCTGCCCTACGCGTTGGCGTCCGGCGACACCATCGAACTGAGCGGCACCTACCCGGCCGCCCGCTATTTCTCGCTCAACACGTACGGAACCAACTTCGACACGGTCGACACGTTGCGCGACAACCAGATCGGGCCCGACCCGGGCAGCGGCAACCCTTTCACCGACGCCTCAGCAGGTTCGCTGCCTGCAACGCAGAAGCGCTGGCACGCGACGGTCGTGACCGGTCCGGCCGATCACGCGCGCAACCAGATCCAGGCCCTGCCCGCCGGGGCCGGCGCGCAGTCGGTACCCGTCGGCTTCCTCATCATCCGGGTGTACGTGCCCGACGATCCGGCATCACCGTCGGGCGGAGTCCCATTGCCCGACGTGACACTGACGTCCGCGGGCCGGACGTCGCCGGTGCCGACGTGCGGATCCGAATTCGACCCGTCCGCCTACGACAACGGCCCGCTCGGACAGGTCGCGGAGGCCGGCTTCGATCAGATCATCGCCGGCGCCGCGTCCGGCGCGTTCCCCGGCAACGTGCCCGAGGCGACGTTCGTGAACCCGGCGAGCACGTCGGGCCTGTTCCCCAACGGCGACAACAAATACGTCGGAGCGGGGCTGACCTATCAGCCCGGACGCATCGTCGTCGTGCAGGGCCGGGCGCCCACGTTCCCCGACACCCGTGCGGGACAACCCGTCACGGCACCCGGCCGCCAGGTGCGGTACTGGTCGATGTGCCAGAACGACCAGCTGACGCCCTACCCGGTCGTCGCGTGCGCCGCCGACTTCCAGACCCGCACCGACGGCGACGGCAACTACACGTACGTCGTCGCCGCACCTCAGGACGTCCCCGCCCGCGCCGCAGCCGACCCGACCGTCACCGTCATCCCCTGGGGCTCCACCGACGTCGCGAAGAAGGTGCTGTTCCTGCGGTACATGCTGCCGTCCGACGCCTTCTACCCGCAGTCGGTGCAGGCGTCGCAGAGCAATCACACCGACCCCGCCACCACGATGGGTCCGTACTATCCGCGCTCCGCCTACTGCGACACCGCCACCTTCGAGGCCGGCGGAAGCACTGCGTGCCTGTGAGTACTTGTTAACCGCCCGTGGTTAATAAGTACTCACAGGCGTTTACGCACTGACGAACTGGCTGTTGTAGAGACGGTAGTACGCGCCGCGGGTGAGGAGCAGGTCTTCGTGACTGCCCTGCTCGACGATGCGACCGTCCTCCATGACGACGATGAGGTCTGCGTCGCGGATGGTCGACAGCCGGTGGGCGATCACGAAACTCGTGCGATCGCTGCGCAGGACTGCCGTCGCATGCTGGACGAGCAGTTCGGTGCGGGTGTCGACGGAACTGGTTGCCTCGTCCAGGATCAGGATCGACGGTTGAGAGATGAAGGCCCGGGCGATGGTGATCAGCTGCTTCTCACCGGCGCTGATGTTGCTGCCTTCTTCGTCGATGACGGTGTCGTAGCCGTCGGGCAGCGAGTGGACGAACCGGTCGACGTAGCTGATCCGGGCGGCCGCCTGGATCTCTTCCTCGGTGGCGCCGGGACGTCCGTACGCGATGTTGTCGCGGATGGTGCCGCCGAACAGCCACGCGTCCTGCAGGACCATGCCGATGCGGGACCGCAGGTCGTCTCGCGACATCTCGGCGATGTCGACGCCGTCGAGGAGAATTCTGCCGCCGTCGAGTTCGTAGAACCGCAGGATCAGGTTGACGAGGGTGGTCTTGCCTGCGCCGGTGGGTCCGACGATGGCCACCATCTGGCCGGGTTCGGCGACCAGCGACAGGTTCTCGATCAGCGGCTTCTCCGGCGTGTAGCCGAACGAGACGTCCGAGAACTCCACCCGGCCCGAGACCTCGGCCGGGTTGGGTGCGTCGGCCGGGTCCGGGTTTTCCTCGTCCTCGTCGAGGATGGCGAACACCCGCTCGGCGGACGCCACACCCGACTGCATGAGGTTGACCATGGCCCCGATCTGGGTGAGGGGCTGGGTGAACTGGCGCGAGTACTGGATGAAGGCCTGCACGTCGCCGAGGCTCATGGTGCCGGACGCCACCCGCATGCCACCGAGGACGGCGATGGCCACGAAGTTGAGGTTTCCGAGGAACATGATCGCGGGCATGATCAGGCCCGAGATGAACTGGGCCCGGTAGCTGGCCTGGTAGAGCGCCTCGTTCTGCTCCTCGAACCGTGCCTCCACCTCACGGCCGCGGCCGAACACGGTGACCAGTTCGTGGCCCGTGTACGCCTCTTCCACGTGCGAGTTGAGCTCGCCGGTCGACTTCCACTGCGACACGAAGTGCGTCTTGGACCGTTTCGCGATCTGCGCCGTCACCAGGATCGACAGCGGCACCGTCAGCACGGCGATCAGCGCGAGCAGCGGCGAGATGACGATCATCATCACGAGGATGCCGATCACCGTCATCGCCGACACGATCAGCTGGCTCATCGTCTGCTGCAGCGACTGCGAGACGTTGTCGATGTCGTTGGTGACCCGGCTGAGCAGGTCGCCGCGGGAGTGGGAGTCGAAGTACCGCAGCGGAAGTCGGTGGATTTTCCGTTCGACCTCGGCGCGCAGGTTCTTCACGACACCCTGCACGACGATGTTCAGCAGGAAACCCGACAGCCACATGAACACCGACGACCCCAGGTACAGGGCCAGCACGATCGCCAGCACCCGGCCGAGTGCCGTGAAGTCGATACCGACCCCGGGGACGACGGCCATGCCGGACACCATGTCGGCGAACGTGTTCTGACCGTCGGCCCGCAGCGCGGCGACGGCCTGATCCTTCGACATTCCGGCGGGCAACTGCGCGCCGATGATGCCGTCGAAGATCAGGTTCGTGCCCTGGCCGAGCATGCGCGGCGCGATCGACGTGAGCACCACCGACACGGCGGCGACGAGGAAAACGACGCCGACGGCGATCCGGTGGGGACGCAGCCGACGCAGCAGCCGCTTGGTGGACGGCCACAGATCGTGCGGCTTGGACCCCGGGGCTCCCGGAGCGACCGGTCCCGGAATACGCGGGCCGACGGGCCTTTCGGCGGTGGTGGTGGTTGCGCGATCGCTCATAGTGCTTCCTGGACCGATCGTTGGGATTCGACGATCTCGACGTAACACGGACACGTCTCGAGCAGTTCGTCGTGGGTTCCGATTCCGACCACCGCGCCGTCCTCGAGGACCACGATCTGCTCGGCCTTCACGATCGTCGAGACCCGCTGGGCGACGACGATGACGCACGCGTCCGAGGTCTCGGGTTTGAGTGCGGCACGCAGCCGGGCGTCGGTGGTGAGGTCGAGGGCGGAGAACGAGTCGTCGAACAGGTAGATCGACGGACGACGCACCAGCGCCCGCGCGATGGCGAGCCGCTGCCGCTGACCGCCGGAGACGGTCGTGCCGCCCTGCGCGACCGGGGTGTCGAGGCCCTCGGGCATGGCGCGCACGAAATCGGCGGCCTGCGCGATCTCCAGCGCCCGCCACAGTTCCTCGTCGGTGGCGTCGGGTTTGCCGTACCGGAGATTGGTGGCGACGGTGCCCGAGAACAGGTACGGCCGCTGCGGGACCAGTCCGATGCCGGCCCGCAGGACGTCCAGGTCGATGCGGCGCACATCCGTGTCGGACACGGTGACCGCGCCCGACGTGGCGTCGATGAGGCGCGGGATCAGCGACAGCAGCGTCGTCTTACCGGAGCCGGTGCCGCCGATGATCGCGGTGGTCTTGCCGGGTTCGGCGCGGAAACTGATGTCGCGCAACACGGGCTCGTCGGCGCCGGGGAACTTGAACTGGGCGTCGCGCAGTTCCACCACCCCGGGGTTCTGCAGCACGGTGACCGGATCGACCGGCGGCACCACGGTGGAGTCCGTGCCGAGCACCTCGCCGATGCGTTCGGCGCACACGGTGGCGCGGGGCGCCATCATCGCGATGAACGAGGCCATCATCACCGACATCAGAATCTGCATGATGTAGCTGAGCATCGCGGTCAGCGAGCCGACCTGCATGGTGCCGCTGTTGATCTCGTGACCGCCGAACCAGATGACGGCGACGCTGGTGACGTTCGCGATCACCATCACGAGCGGGAACATCACCGCCGTCAGCCTGCCGACCCGCAGGGCGGTCTGGGTGAGCTGCTCGTTGGCGTCGCCGAACCGCTGCATCTCGGAGCGCTCGCGGACGAACGCCCGCACCACGCGGATGCCGGTGATCTGCTCACGCAGCACCCGGTTGACCCCGTCGATGCGGGTCTGCATCTCCCGGAACGCGGGCACCATCCGCGAGATCACGAAACCCATGGACAGCGCGAGCACCGGCACGGTGACCGCCAGGATCCAGGCCAGTCCGGCGTCCTGCCGGATCGACATCACGACGCCGCCGACGCACATGATCGGGGCCATCACGAGAATCGTGCAGCTCATCACGACGAGCATCTGCACCTGCTGCACGTCGTTCGTGTTGCGGGTGATCAGCGACGGCGCGCCGAAACGGCCGAACTCCCGGGACGAGAAACTCCCGACCTGATGCATGACGGCGCGGCGCACATCGCGCCCGAAACCCATTGCGGCACGGGCACCGAAGAACACCGAACCGATCGAGCAGATGATCTGCACGACGGTGACGAGCAGCATCATGACGCCCGTGGACAGGATGTAGGCCGTGTCGCCCTTGGTGACGCCGTTGTCGATGAGATCGGCGTTAAGACTGGGCAGGTAGAGCGCGGCCGCGGTCGCGACCAGCTGGAACAAGACGACCGCCGTGAGCTCCCGCTTGTACGGGCGGAGGTACGTGGTGAGCAGGGCATTCAACATGGGCAGCAGCGATCCTGGCGGGTCATCATTATGTCCGAAGGTTACCAACAGAAACGACCGCAGGCCCGCGGATTTTCGGGCCTGCGGCCTTGTGCGCCTTTCTGGTAGCGGGAACTACCAAAAAGGCGCACGGGCGCGGAGCGCCTACCGGACGGGCTGCAGCGATTCGTCCGCGTCGTGCAGCACCTTCTTCAGCTTCTCGCCTTCGATGTCGACGTTGGGCAGGATCTTGTCCAGCCACTTCGGCAGCCACCAGGCCTTGTCGCCGAGCAGTGCCATCACCGACGGGATGATCACCATGCGCATGATGAAGGCGTCGAAGAACACGGCGGCCGCGAGGGCGAAGCCGATCGACTTGATGAACGAGTTCGGCTCGGCGATGAAGGCCGCGAACACCGAGATCATGATGACCGCGGCGGCGCTGACCACCCGGGCACCGTGGTTGAAGCCGACGGTGACGGCCTGTTTCGAGGTCGCGCCGTGCACGTATTCCTCCCGCATCCGGGTCACCAGGAACACCTGGTAGTCCATCGCGAGTCCGAACACGACACCGATCAGGAAGATCGGCATGAAGCTGACGATCGGCTGCGGGTTGGAGATGATGCCGCCCCAGCCTTCCTGGAACACCGCGACGGTGGCACCGAATGTGGCCGCGACGCTGAGGAGGAAGCCGAGCGTGGCGGTCAGCGGCACCAGCAGCGAGCGGAACACGAGCAGCAGCAGGAGGAAGGCCAGGCCCACGACCACCGCGAGGTACGGGATCAGCGCGTCCTGCAGCGTGTCGGACACGTCGCCTTCGAGCGCGGTCTGTCCGGTGACGCCGTAGTTGACGCCGATCGAGTCGTGCAGATCTGCCTCCGCCCCGCGGATGTTGCTCACCTGGTCCATCGTGGCCGGATCGCTGGGGGCACTGCTCGGCGTGACCAGGATCTGCGCGGTGTCGCCGGCCTTGTTGACGCCGACGACCTGCGCGTTGGACACGTCGTCCTGCGCGGTGATGGTCTTCACGACCTCACCGAACGCCTCCGACGGTGTGCCGGTGGTGACGTCCTTGGCGTCGACGACGACGAGCAGCGGACCGTTCTTGCCGGGGCCGAAGCCCTCGCTGACGAGGTCGTAGGCCTGCCGGGAGCTGGTGGCGGGGTCGCCGGTGCCTTCGCCGGGCAGGGCCAGGCTCAGGCCGGTCGCGGGGATGGCGAGCGCCCCGAGCACCACGACGCCGGCGATCAGCGGAATCGCGGGCCTGCGGACGACGGCGCTGATGTACCGCAGGGCGAGGCTCGGCTTGCCCTCGTCGTCCTCGAGGTCGCGACTGCTGAGGAACGGGATCTTGCCTGCGAACGCCTTCTTCCCGAACAGCCCGAGGATCGCGGGCAGGAGTGTCAGGGCGATCGAGACGGCGATGAACACCGTGAACGCGGCCGCGGCACCCATGTCGGAGAGGAACGGGATCCCGACGACGCGCAGCGCGATCAGGGCGATGATCACCGTGAGACCGGCGAACACCACGGCGGAGCCGGCGGTGCCGACGGCCCGTCCGGCCGCCTCCGAGCGGTCGTCCGTGAGGGTGAGTTCGTGCCGGAACCGGGACACGATGAACAGCGAGTAGTCGATGGCGACGGCGAGGCCGATCATGATGGCCAGCGTGGGTGTCATCGAGCTGAGGTCGGTGAATCCGGTGGCGACGGTGATGCCGAGGCTGCCGATCATGATGCCGATGATCGCGGTGATCAACGGCAGACCCGCGGCCACTAGAGAACCGAACGTCAGCGCGAGCACGACCGCGGCCACGCCGATGCCGACGAGTTCGGTGGAGCCGCCGGGCGGCTCGGCTTCGTTGGCGGCGGACCCGCTGATCTCGACGGTCAGTCCGGCGTTGCGGCCGGCGTCGGCAGCGGCCGAGATCTGGTCGCGCAGGGCCTGGTCGACGTCGCCCATGCCGCCCTTGAACGGCACCTCGACGTAGCCGACGGTCTTGTCGGCGTTCAGCGGCGACAGCGCCTGCGCGTTCGCGACGGCGTCCGCTTCGCTGATTCCCTTGTCGGCCGCCGTCGATTTCGCCATCTCGACGAGCTGATCGTTCGCCGTGACGGGGTTGACCAGCGCCTTCGCGGCGTCGGCGCCCGAAGCACTGGCGGGATCGACCTTGGCGGCGTCCTGGACCTGTTCGATGCCGCGCACCTTGGCGAGCACGGCGTCCATCGCCTGCTGACTCTGCTCGCTCTCGAGGGTCTGCCCCTCGGGTGCGGCGAACACGTAGCGCGCGCTGACGGCGTTCATCGGATCGCTGCCCGCGGCCTCGGGGAAGCGTTCGGCCATCAGGTCCTGCGCCTGCTGCGCAGGGGTGCCCGGGATGGAGAACGAGTCCTTCGTGGGCCCGGACAGCGTGGCCGCCCCGACGCCCATGAGCACCAGGATCACCAACCAGACGCTGAGGACCGCGCCTTTTCGCCGATAGGCGAATCTGCCGATCCGATAGAGATAGGTGGCCACGGGAGGCTCCTTGTGAGTCGGTGGAAAGAAGGGTGGTTCGGGGCAGCCGGTTACGGCTGCGGGATTCCCTGACGGAGTTGACGCATGGCGTCGCGGACGAGTTCTTCGGGTCCGCTGGCGCCGGTCTTGCCGCTGCGCCACAGGTCGATCGACGCCTTGCACGCCGATCCGACCGCCATGTGCAGCAGGTTGGGGTAGAGGTCGGTGTCGATGTTCGTGCCGGTGCGTTCGGCGATCACTTCGCCGATGAGGCGCGTGACCCGGAGATGCACTTCGAGCTTCTTCGCGAGCAGCGCGGGGCTGGACTCGACGAGGTCCATCATCACGGCGGTCTCTTCGAGCGGCTTCCCGGGAGCGGTGACGATCTGGACCACCACGTGCTCGAGGGAATCCCAGATCGGCTCGTCCTCGGGGCGGGCGCGGAGCAGGTCCACCCAGTCGTGGACGGACTGCTCGAAGTGCGCGAGGACCGCCTCTTCCTTGCTGGAGAAGTAGTTGTGGAACGTCCGGGTAGAGACTCCCGCCTCGGACGCGATGGCGTCAGCGGTGACGCATTCGATGCCCAGCGCCCGGGCCAGGCGTGCGGCGGCGCCGCTGAGGGCTGCGCGGGTGGCGGCCTTCTTGCGGTCCCGCAGTCCGATTTCCGAAATCACTACACCGACGGTACAGAACTTGCGCAGCTCTGCAAATTTGCGTGAGTGTGCAATTTTTATGTCCTTGCCCACAGTTCCCGCGACACTGTGTCGGGGGTCACCGCGGCGTTACGGTGGACCCATGTCCGATCCGACGGCACCGCTGTCGTTCCGGGCGGACGAGATCGACCGCGCCGCCCTGGACCAACTCGCGTCCGTTCTCGACGTCCAGGCCGCGCGCCCGGGAATCCGGCGACTGCGCGAGTGGTCGTTCGCCGCCCTGCACGTGCAGCCGGGCGAGAGCGCGCTCGACATCGGCTCGGGCACCGGATCGGAGACCCGAGCACTCGCGGGCGCGGTCACCGCGGCGGGCCGGGCGATCGGGCTCGATCCCAATCCCGGCATGGCCCTCCTCGCCCGGGAGCGGACCGAGGAGGAGGGCTCGACCGCGCAATTCGTGATCGGCGACGCATACTCGCTGCCGTTCCCCGACAACCGCCTCGACGTCGTGCGCAGCGAGCGGGTCTTCCA
Organism: Rhodococcus koreensis; assembly: GCF_017068375.1. Classification (NCBI taxonomy): domain Bacteria; kingdom Bacillati; phylum Actinomycetota; class Actinomycetes; order Mycobacteriales; family Nocardiaceae; genus Rhodococcus; species Rhodococcus koreensis. Next base: position 4,944,547 of record NZ_CP070609.1, on the reverse strand, counting down.
GCACCTGAGCGAACCGGACCGCGCGGTGGCGGAAGTGGTCCGCGTTCTGCGGCCCGGTGGGCGCGGCGTGATCGTCGACAGCGACTGGGGCACGGCGATCATGCACCCCGGCGATCCCCTGGTCCTGCAGAAGATCATGGACGTGATGCTGGCGCACACCGCCAACCCGCACTCCGGGCGACTGCTCCCGGGTCAGCTCACCGCCGCCGGACTCGTCGTCGAGGACGTCGGCTCGGAGGCGTTGATCCAGGATCCGGACGACGTGACCGGCCCTCTCGTCCAGATGATGACCGCCGCCGCGATCGCCGAGGGAGCGATCACCGCCGCACAAAGCGACGAACTGCTGGACCAGTTGACCGCCGCCGCCCGCAGCGGCGACTTCCACATGTCGGTGACGATGTTCGCGTACCTCGTCCGCAAGCCCTGACGAAACCCTTCCGGCATTCGGAAACCGAGTGTGGTGGATCACCTCCGGTGCCGCACAGTGGTGGGGACGACGCTGCCGCCTCTTCGAGTCCGGCGTCACGAATCACACAGCAGCCCAGCATATTCCGGAGGCACTCATGTCCACGATCGCCCGCAACCAGTGGTACGTCGCAGCCTACGGCCGCGAGGTCGGACGCGAACTGTTCTCGCGCACCATCTGCGAGGAGCCGATCCTGTTCTGGCGCACCGAGGCCGGGGAGGCCGTCGCGATGAGCGACCGCTGCGTGCACCGCCGCTACCCGCTGTCCGAGGCGCCGAGCCGGCTCGACGGCGACAGTGTGGTCTGCGGCTACCACGGTTTCACCTACGGCAGCGACGGCGGCTGCGTGTTCGTCCCCGGCCAGGCCCGCGTTCCCCGCACGGCCCGGCTGCGCTCGTACCAGGTGGTCGAGCAGGACTCGTTCGTGTGGGTGTGGATCGCCGACCCGGACAACCCCGAGCAGGGCGATCCCACCCGCATCCCCCGCGCACCGTGGATGGACTCCCCCGACTACACCGTCGTGTCCGGCATGGAGCCGATCGACTGCAACTACGGCCTGCTCGTCGACAACCTGATGGATCTCTCGCACGAGACGTACCTGCACGGCGGCTACATCGGCACCCCCGAGGTGGCGGAAACCCCGATCACCACGGAGATCGACGAGGACCGGAACGTCATCTACGTATCGCGGCACATGGACGACGCGGAGTGCCCGCCGTTCTACTCCGAGTCCACGGGCATCGAGGGTCGCATCACCCGCTGGCAGGACATCGAGTACACGCCGCCGTGCCTGTACCTGCTGCACAGCCGCATCGCCCCGGTCGGCGCACCGCTGCCCGGCGACGACGGCTCCGACCCGCACGCGTTCCACAGCGAGATCGTCTACGCGATCACCCCGTCGACGGAGAACTCCACCCTCGACTTCTGGGCCGTGGCCCGCGACTTCGCGATCGGCGACGACGCCGTCACGACGTTCCTGGCCGAGAACAACCGCACCGTCGTCATGCAGGACGTCGTGGCGCTGAACATCCTGCAGCAGGCGCTCGGCACCGAGAAAGACGGCTACCAGGAGTTGTCGATCAACATCGACGCCGGCGGACTCGGCGCTCGCCGCCTCCTGAAGAAGCTGGCCGGCGCGTCGCAGGCCGTCACCGCCGCGGCGGGCTGACCGGTGGAACCGACGAGGATGCTCCGCGGGACCCGCGTGATGCGCATCGTGTGGCTGCCAGGTTCGGACCTGCTCGAGGGCGAGTGCCACTGCGGCGCCCGCCACGTGGCCGAGGAACCCGCCGCCCTGTGGGAGTGGTTGCTCGCCTGCCCCGACGGCCACCACCCCGCCGACCCGCCGGTGCCCGCGGTGCCGCTGCCCGCCGCGCCGGCATCCACCCCCGTCCCCGCCTGACCTCCCGGAAGAGACCGCCATGCCTACCCCACCCGAACCCGTGCTCGAACTGGAGCTGACCACCCGGACCCTCGGCGCCGACGGCGTCGTCGTGCTGGAATTCCGCGACCCTGCAGGCGCCGACCTGCCCGCGTGGACGCCGGGTGCGCACGTCGACCTGATCCTGACACCCGAGCTCACCCGCCAGTACTCGCTGTGCGGCGACCCGGCCGACACCGGCACCTGGCGCGTCGCCGTGCTGCGGGAGGCGATGGGCCGCGGCGGTTCGCAGTTCGTGCACGACAAGCTGAGCGAGGGCGACCGCGTCACGGTCCGGGGTCCGCGCAACCATTTCGAGCTCGAGCCGTCACCGCGGTACGTGTTCGTCGCCGGCGGCATCGGGATCACCCCGATCCTCACGATGGCGCAGGCCGCGGAGACCGCGGGCGCCGACTGGGCCCTCGTCTACGGCGGACGCAGCCGCAGTTCGATGGCGTTCGCCGACGTCCTCGCCGAGCGGTTCGGCGAGCGGGTGGTGATCCACCCCCAGGACGAGCACGGGTTCATCGACCTGCCGGGGCTGCTCGGCGACGTCCGGGAGAACACCCTCGTCTACTGCTGCGGGCCCGCGCCGCTGCTCGACGCCGTCACCGCTCACTGCGACCGCTGGCCGTCCGGCACGCTGCACCTCGAGCGGTTCGCGGCCAAGGACCTCGACGAACCGGTCCGGGCCGAGGGGTTCGAGGTGGAGCTGACGCTGAGCGGCAAGACCGTCATCGTGCCGCCCGAGCAGTCGATCCTGCAGGCCGTCACCGCCGCAGGCGTCCAGGTGCTGTCGTCCTGCGAGGAGGGGACGTGCGGAACCTGCGAGACGACCGTGCTCGGCGGTACTGTCGATCACCGGGATTCCCTGCTCACAGCGGACGAGCAGGCCGAGGGCGACACCATGATGATCTGCGTCTCGCGTGCGAGCTGTCCACGCCTGACGCTGGAACTGTGAGACGGAGACCGAGTAATGGCGATCACCGGTTCGGTGACCATTCGCTCGTTGCGGCTCCTCGAACTGTTCACCCCCGCGTCGCCGCGGCTGACCCTCAGCGACCTGTCGCGCAAGTCCGGGTACCCGCTGAGCACCGTGCACCGGCTGACCAGCGACCTCATCGAATGGGGCGCCCTCGAACGTGACAGCAGCGGTCGCTTCACGGTTGGGCTGAAGCTGTGGGAGATCGCGTCGCTCGCACCGCGCGGCACGATGCTCCGCGAACTGGCGATGCCGGTGATGGAGGACCTGTCGCAGATCACGCGGGAGAACGTGCAGCTCGGCATCGCGGAGGGCACCGAGGTCGTGTTCGTCGAACGCATCGCCGGACAGAAGGCGGTGCCCGTCCAGACCCGCGTCGGCGGCAGGTTCCCGCTGACGGCGTCCGGCATCGGGCTGGCCCTGCTCGCGTACATGCCGACCGACGTGCAGGAGCAGGTGCTGGCCGGGCCGATCGAGAAGTTCACCGAACGGACCGTCACCGACCCCGTCGTGCTGCGAAGGACCCTCGCCGAGATCCGCCGGTCCGAGGTCGCGATCAGTGATCGTCAGGTGACCATGGACGCCGTCTCCGTCGCGGCCCCGATCTTCGAACGTCCCGGAACGGCGGTCGCGGCCGTGTCGCTGGTGGTGTCGGCGGAGGGGGCGTCGCTCAACGCGCTGGTCCCACTGGTGCGCGCGGCAGGCCGGACGATCAGCCGCGCGCTGCGCCCTCGTCAGCCGACGTAGCCGGCCGGGTGCGACGCTCCCAGGCGCCGGGGTCGGACGTCAACGTGGTGAGGAATCCCGGTAGTTGCCCGTTCGCCACGTCCGCGAGGCTCACGTTCTCGAGCACGGCGCGCAGGTTCACTCGCACCGCGATCCACACGTCCTGCAGTTTCGCGGCCGGTCCGCCGTAGTCGACGTCTTCGGGGCGTTCACCGCGCACCGACGCCAGCGGACCCTCGACGGTCCGGATCACGTCGGCGATCGTGATGTCCTCGGCGGGCCGCGCCAGCCAGTAGCCGCCGTCGGGTCCGCGCCGGCTGTTGACCAGTCCGCCGCGGCGGAGGTCGGCGAGCACGGCCTCGAGGAACTTGTGCGGAATGGTCTGCGACTGTGCCAGGAACTCGGCCTTGGACGGGGACGGCCCGGCCGCAGCGAGTTCGATCAGCGTCCGCACGGCGTAGTCCACCTTTGCGGTGATGTGCACACCGAATTCCTACCATCCAAGTATGAAAACCGGCAACTCACGTTTAGTGATGCGTGTCACTCCGAGGTACATTGAACTGGACGATCGTCTTGTATGGAGGAAAGCAGCATGTGGGACACCGTGACGTCGGCATGGAATTCGGCGCTGCTGACACCCCTGCACGAGCCGGTGACACTGGCCATCCCCGCGTTCGTGCTGTTCCTCGCCCTCGAATGGTTCGCGGCCCGGCACCTCGAGGACGCCGCGATCGACCCCGACGGCCGATCCCGCCCGGTCCGCGGCGGCTACGAGCGCCGCGACGCCCGGGCGAGCATCTCGATGGGTGCCGTGTCCATCCTGACGACGACGTTCTGGAAGGTGCTGGCCCTGATCGGGTACTCCGCGATCTGGGTGTACCTCGCACCGTGGCACCTGCCCGCGGACGCCTGGTACACGTGGGTGATCCTCATCCTCGGCGTCGACGTGCTGTTCTACACGTATCACCGGATGTCACACCGCATCCGCCTGATCTGGGCCACCCACCAGGCGCACCATTCGAGCGAGTACTTCAACTTCTCCACCGCACTCCGCCAGAAGTGGAACAACAGCGCCGAGATCCTGATGTGGATTCCGTTGCCGCTGATCGGCATTCCGCCGTGGATGGTGTTCATCGGATTCTCCGTGAACCTCGTCTACCAATTCTGGGTCCACACCGAGCGCATCGACAAGTTGCCCCGGCCCGTCGAGTTCGTGTTCAACACCCCGTCACACCATCGCGTCCACCACGGCTGCGACCCCGAATACCTCGACCGGAACTACGCCGGCATCCTCATCGTGTGGGACCGGATGTTCGGCACGTTCCAACCCGAAACGCATCGCCCCACCTACGGACTCACCAAACCGGTGGGCACCTACAACATCTGGAAGCTGCAGACCCACGAATACGCCGCCATCGGCCGGGACTGGCGCCGGGCGTCGTCGTGGCGCGACAAGCTCGGCTACGTGTTCGGCCCGCCCGGCTGGACGCCGTCAGGAACGGGCGAAGCTGACCAGGAAGTCGACCGTGCCGTTGCCGTCCACGGTCACGAAACCCAGTGACGGCGGCGTCACACCGAAGTCCGTCCAGGTGACCGGGATGCTGCCCGACGCGATGAGGTCGTCGCCGGAACGCAGCACGTCGACGTCGACGGTCACCGGACGCGACTGCCCCTTCAGCGTCAGCGTGCCCTGCGCGGACACCGTACCCACGGAACCGTCCGCGGGCAGCCCCGACAGATCGACCGGGGAGTCGAGCGTGAACGTGGCCGTCGGGAACGTCGCGGTGTCCATCACGTTGCCGCGGAACTGGCCGTCGCGCCGGGACTGATCGGTCGCGATCGTCGCCACCTGCACGGTCACGTCGCCGGCGGTGAGTTTCTCGCCCTCGACGGTCGCGTTGCCGGTCACGTCGCCGGTCGACCCGACCACGGTGACACTGGCGCCGTTGAGGATCTCGTGGACGGTGTACCCGGCCGCCGTCTCGTTGGAGCCCTGCCCGGGTGTGACGGTCCACTGCCCGTCGACCGATCCGGTGGCCGCCTCCGCGCCCTCGGTCGACACCGACGCCGCCGGTGCGTCGTCCTCTGCGATGAATTGGCCGTAGAACCACGGTCCCACCAGGAGCGCGAGTACGACAACGACCACTGCGCCGACCAACCACCACAGCTTTTTCATGAGCTCAGGCTAGTTGCAGCTTCAAGGGATGTCACCCGGAACGACCTGCGAAAGTGCTGTGAACGAGCGTCACGGGACCGACACACAAAAAAAGCTCCCCACCTGCATGCGCAGGTGGGGAGCTTTGGCGGTGGCGGAGGGATTTGAACCCTCGGACGGGGGTTACCCGTCACACGCTTTCGAGGCGTGCTCCTTAGGCCGCTCGGACACGCCACCGCCGGTGACTTTACCGGATGTGGCGCCCGAGCCTGAAATCGCCAGGTGAAGCCGCTTTACGTGAGCTTGTCCTTGAGGTTCTTCGCGGCGTCCTTGACCTTCTCGCCGGCATCCTTCACCGCCGAGGAAGCCTGGTCGGCCTTGCCCTCGTCGCGAAGGTCCGGGTCGCCGGTCGCTTTGCCCGTGGCTTCCTTCGCCTGGCCCTTGAGGTCTTCCGCCTTGTTCGAAGCTTTGTCTGCGATTCCCACGAGATACCTCCGTGAATCCGATTTCGAACCCGGTGACGGGTCCGGCGGCGCCTCGTCAGCGCCTGTCTCCAGAGAAGCACGGGTCATGTGGACCCGGCCACAATGTGTCGAGTACCCCACGAAAGCGTTTAAAACCGGTCAGCGCCGCTCACGGAAGAAGTCTTCGAGGATGCCGGCGCACTCGTCCTCGAGAACACCACCCCTGACCTGCGGGCGGTGCGTGAGGCGCCGATCGCGGACGACATCCCACAGCGAGCCGACGGCACCGGTCTTCGGCTCCCACGCTCCGAACACGACCCGGGAGATCCGGGCCAGCACGAGCGCGCCCGCGCACATCGTGCACGGCTCCAGCGTCACCGCGAGCGTCGCCCCCTCGAGGCGCCACCCGTCTCCGTACACCCGCGCCGCGGCCCGCAACGCGATGATCTCCGCGTGGGCCGTCGGATCCGACATCGCCTCCCGCGAGTTCACGGCCCGCGACACCTCGACGCCGTCCGCGTCGAACACCACCGCACCCACGGGCACGTCGGCGTCGGTGGCGGCGCGGGCCGCCTCGATCGCCGCGCGGATCATCCGCTCGTCGTCCTGAAGAGTCACGGCGTGCGGGACTACCGGGGAAGCTTGTCGAGGACCCCGGTCAGCTCCGTGGTGAATCCGAGCCGCTGCGCGATCATCCCGAGCTGCTCGTCGGGGTAGAGATCCGTCTCGGACGTGATGACCGCCAGAACGGGTTCGGGCAGCCCGAGGTCGGCGAGCAGCGACAGGTCGCCCTCCTCCCACGGCTCGATGTCGTCGAGGTCGTCCGGATCGATGTCCGGAACCTCGACGTTGAGCGCCTCGAGGACGTCGGCGGCGATGTCGTAGTCGATGGCGGCGGTGGCGTCGGACAGCAGCAGACGCGTTCCCGACGGCGCCGGACGGAGCACGATGAAGAACTCGTCGTCCACGTCCAGCAGACCGAAGAACGCGCCCGCGCTACGGAGGGCCCGAAGCTCCTCCTCCGCGACGCTCAGACTGGTCAGAGCAGCCGAAGTGAGGGCCTTCACCTTCCACCGGCCGTCCTCGTGTACTACTGCGACACCGAAGCCCTCCAGATCCTCTGCCCGATCCGTGGAGGCGCTGTTGTTTTCCGCGCGCTGTGCAGCCATGAGCGCAACGGTAGCCCGCTGGGTGCCGGTAAATGAAGTCCGCCGTCGAATGTGCCAACCTGTTCGGGTGTCTGAAACCCCTTCCACACCTCCGGTGTGCGTGCTCGGCCTGGGATTGATCGGCGGTTCGCTGCTGCGTGCGGCAGTGCGCGCGGGCCGCGAAGCGTGGGGTCACAACCGGTCCGCACCGTCCGTCGACGCCGCCCGCGCGGACGGATTCGACGCCGACACCGATCTGGTCGCGGTGCTGCAGCGTGCGTCCGCCGAATCCGCGCTGATCGTGATCGCGGTCCCAGTGCCCGCCGTCGCCGCCACCCTCACCGCGATCGCCCTGTACGCATCGAACTGCCCGATCACCGACGTCGTCAGCGTCAAGGCCGAGGTCGCGGCGGCCGCGGCCCGCCAGGGACTCGCCGGCCGGTATGTGGGCGGGCATCCGATGGCGGGAACGTCGGCGTCCGGGTGGAGCGTCGGCAGCCCCGACCTGTTCCGGGAGGCCGTGTGGGTGGTCGGCACGGACGACGGCGTCGACCCGGGCATCTGGACGCAGGTCGCGCAGCTCGCATTGGACTGCGGTTCCGTCGTCGTGCCCGCCGAGTCTGCCGAGCACGACCGGGCGGTCGCGCGCATCTCGCACCTGCCGCACCTGCTGGCCGAGACCCTCGCGATCACCGGAGCCCGCGGCGGACCGCTGGCGCTGGGCCTGGCGGCCGGCTCGTTCCGCGACGGCACCCGGGTGGCGGGCAGCGCGCCCGGGCTCGTCCGGGCCATGTGCGAGGGCAACCGGGACGCCCTGCTGATCGCACTGGACGAGGCGCTGACACTGCTGCAGGACGCCCGGACCGAACTGGCGGAGCAGTCGTCGACGGCGGGACTCGTCGAAGACGGTCACGGCGCGCGCCAGACGTACGACAACCAGGAGACCTGGGAGATCACCGGCATCGTTCCCGGCCACGAAGGCTGGATCGAGGAGATGCGTGACGCCGGCCGGCGCGGGGGGCGGCTCCGCCGCCTGTGAGTGCCCGGCGAGTGCAGGGACTCGTTAACCGCGCACGGGCGCGAAGCGCCTAAATCCGTTCCGCCAGGCCCGGGTAGTCGATGATGAACCCGTCGCGGTCGACCGTCACCGAGGAACTCGACACCGGCGACAGGACGTGGATGCCGTCCGGACCGCTGCTGTAGGTGAGGATCGCGCCCTCGACCCGCAGGTCCAGGAGGTTCACGTAGACGACGGGGACCTCGACGTCCTCGGACCCGAGGTGCAGTCCGTACCGCCGGATGGGCAGGGCGTTGAAGAAGGGGCTGAGCACCATGTCGACGTCGAGGGCTCCCTCGAACGTGGACCGCTGGTGGTTGGCGCCGTGCTCCACCATCCACGTGCCCTCTTCGTCCCGGCTGATCGACATCTGCCGCTCACCGGCCGCGACGGACGTCCGCAACGACAGCCGGCGGGTGACGCCGCTCTCGTCGGTGACGAGGTCGTAGGACGCGCTGAACGCGGGATGCTCGGGGCACTCGCCGCCGATGATCCGGCCTGCAGCCTTGATGCGGTCGCCATTGAGCTGGACGCGCACCGATTCCATTCGGGGTGCGTTGTCCGCCCGCCACGTCAGTACTGCGGGCCAGGTCGAGGCACCGGAGGCTTGGATGCTCACCTGTCTACGGTAAGCGACGACGGCTCCCGGGGTGGCAACGGGCCGAGTTTCGTTGCAGCAGAGTTGTCGAGAGTCAGTGCCCGGGCTCGTTCCGTGACCGCGATGCGCGACGAGAAGACGACGAGGGCGCCGAGTCCGACCGCGACGTTCAGCAGTGCCCCGAATTCCTGTGCGACGAAATCGAACACCTCGGTGAGGAGCACCGTGACCAGTGCTGCCGCCCGCAGGAACTGCAGCGGCCACAGTTTGCCGTTCCGCAGTCGCACGACGGCCGACCAGCACAGGACGAACGCGATCGCGGATCCGGTGAGCTGGCCGATCGTCGTGATGTCGGTTCCCTCGTCGCCGCGGAGGTCGTCGTCGAGGGTGATCACGGCGCTGAGCAGTCCCAGGGTGGAGAACAGGGTGAGGAGCACGGCCGCGGTCCAGAGCATGCCGGGGCCCTTCGCGAAGGCGGGGGTCGCGCGGCGGGCCAGCTCCCTGGCCGTCGGCACGGTCCGGCCGTTCCGGTCCGGGCAGTGGTCGAGCAGATCCCGCACCGACGTCAGTGTCGCCTCGTCCGCCCCGGCGGCGGCCGCCCGGCGCAACTGTGCCAGCGCCTGTAGCCGGCGCGCCCGGTCCAGACCGCGGTCCAGGCCGCCGAGCGCGATGGCGGCGGCGTTGGCGACGTCCTCCGTCGGGGTCGGCGGCCGCACGTCGTGCAGCGACCGGTTGACCAGCAGTAACACGACGATCACCACGTACATGATCGCGACGGACGGCCGGTAGAAGTAGTCGTTGGTCTTGGTGACGAACTTGCCGATCTCGTCGAGGAACAGCCCGAACCCGATCCCGCCGATCACGACACCCAGGACCCGCGGTTTCATTCCGAGGAACGAGAACACGGTCACGAGCGCCACGACCATGCCGAGTCCGCCCCACAGGACGTGCGCGATGTGTAGCGACGATCCCCCGACCTGTGGATAACCGGTGAGGTGGAGGTAGGCGCGGGTGAGCAGGATCGTGCAGATCCCGATAATGACGAACGCTTCGACGAGGCCGCTGCCCTGGGCGTCACGCACGAGGTGCGACCGGTTCCGGAAACCCGAGATCATGCCGCCTCCCTGTGTTCCCACCTACAGGAAGTCTAGGACTCTCAGTGGTGGAAAGTCTGCGTGTTGCTCGCCGAGGACAGGCGGTCCAGACGCTCGAGTACGCGGTCGACGACGTGCGGGTCCTGCCCCTTTTCGTTGCGCGCCCGCAACACTTCTGCCTGCGCCGCGGTCAGCGCCCCGCGCTGCAGCGCCCGCAGTTCGTCGCGGCGGGTCTTGAGTTGTTCGATGCGCTGCGAGTATTCGGGCGAGTGGATGCCGGGTGCGGAGTCCTCCTCGAGGCGGTCGTAGAGGGCCTTGAGCCGGGCCACCGATTCGGGCGGCAGCGTGGTGGGCGCGGAGGTCACGACCTCGAGAGCCGCGTGCCGTGCCCGCTCGACCAGCGCCCGCTCCTCGGCGTCCTCCGCGTCCGCGACCCCGGCGACGCCGAGCGCCTTCACCAGCCACGGCAGCGTGAATCCCGGAATGACCATGCTCATCACCAGCACGACGGCCGCGATGACGACGGCTTCGGACCGCCACGGGAAGTCGTCGACCGGCAGACTCAGCGCCAACGCCAGGGTGACGAGTCCGCGCATCCCGCACCACGTCATGACCACGGCTTCGGCGGGCGTGCGGGGCGCGGACGACGCGTTGTCCTCGTAGCCGCGGATGTACAGCCAGGTGACCCCCATCCACAGCGCTCGGACCACCACCAGCACCACCCCGATGACGACGCCGTGCCACACCATCGTCCACAGGTCGCTGCCGGCGTCGTCGACGATCTGGCGGAATTCGAGACCCATCAGACCGAACGCGATGCCGGTGACCAGCAGTTCGGCGACGTGCCAGAAGGAGGCACTGGCCAGGCGGTCCTCGGCGTCCACCTCGGAGTCGGCGGCGCTCATCTGCACCGCGGCGACCACCACGGCGATGACGCCGGACGCGTGGATCTCCTCGGCCAGCAGGTACACGACGAACGGGATGACCAGGGTCAGTCCGCTGCGACCGGGGACGTCCACGATCCGCACCACCAGCCACGAACCCACCCAGCCGGACGCCAGACCGATCAGCACCGCGGCCACCGCGGTGTACAGAAAGTGCAGCACCTCGAACCCGAAGTGCAGGTCCTCGCCGGCAATCGTCGCGGCGAGCGCCGCCTGGAACGCGACCAGCGCGGCGGCGTCGTTGAACAGGCCCTCCGTCTGTAGGACTCCGACGAGCCGACGCGGAATCCCGACGGGTTCGGCGACGGCCTCGACCGCCACCGGGTCGGGTGGGGCCGTCATCGCGCCGATCGCGATGGCGGCCGCCAGTGTGATGCCGGGCACCAGCGCCCAGGCCGTCCACGCGACCGCGGCCGTCGTGACGATGACGAGGCCGACGGAGTGGACGACGATGGTCTTCCAGCGGTCGACGAACATCGCCCACGACGTCCGGCGGGCCAGCGCCCACAGCAGCGGCGGCAGGAACAGCGGCAGGATCAGTTCGGGTTCGAGTTCGACGTGCGGAATGCCGGGGACGAACGCGGCGCCTGCGGTGACGATCGTGAGCAGCACCGGCCAGGGTGCGTGGAATCGGTCACCGAGTCCGACGATCAGGACTGTGACGAGCATGAGCCCGATCACCACGATCAGCTGATCCACGCTGGGACGCCTCCTCGGCTCGTTATCATGTGTGGCTGCGCCACCCGTGAGTACTTGTTAACCGCCCGAGGTTAATAAGTACTCACGGGTCGTTGGTCAAAGCGGCCACAGATCTCGAGTAACGTTCTCGGGTGACTGGTTCGTGAGGAAGGGTGCCGTGACGTCAACCGGGAGCATGGTGGGCCTGTTCGCCGGTATCGGCGGGCTCGAGTTGGGTCTGAGGGAGCACGGCTGGAACACCGAACTGCTCTGTGAGATCGACCCGGGCGCCCAGGCGGTTCTGCGTACCCGATTCACGGACGTCCCAGTGCATTCCGATGTCACCAAGCTGCGTTCCCTCCCCCAGGACATTGAACTCGTCGCCGCCGGATTCCCCTGCCAGGACCTCTCCCAGGCCGGCCGGACCGCGGGCATCACCGGTGCACGCTCCGGTCTCGTCGACGAAGTGTTCCGGTTGGTGAAGCGGAAGAAGGGCCCGCGCTGGCTCCTCATCGAGAACGTGCCGTTCATGCTGCAGCTGGGTCGCGGGGCGGCTATGAGGCACATCACGGACGCCCTCGAGGACCTCGGCTACACGTGGGCGTACCGGGTGGTCGACGCGCGCGCTTTCGGACTCCCCCAGCGCCGGCAGCGGGTCCTGATGCTCGCCTCCCGCACCGAGGATCCCCGCGCGGTCCTGTTCGGTGAGGACGCCGGGGAACGCCCCGTCGACGACCCCACTGACTTCCCGTGCGGTTTCTACTGGACCGAGGGCACCCGGGGCCTCGGGTGGGCGGTCAACGCGGTGCCCACCCTCAAGGGCGGTTCGTCCGTCGGGATCGCGAGCCCGCCCGCAGTGCGACTGCCGTCGGGCGAGATCGTCACCCCGGGTCTCGTGGACGCCGAACGCCTGCAGGGCTTCGACCCCGACTGGACGGCGCCCGCCGCGCTGGTGCCCGGTCTGCGGAACAGTCATCGGTGGAAGCTCGTCGGCAACGCGGTGAGTGTGCGGATGGCGTCGTGGGTCGGGCGGCGGCTGCTCGAGCCGGGCGAGTACGAGCGGGGCATCGAGACGCCGATGAAGCCCGGCGACGCGTGGCCCGTCGCGGCGTGGGGCAGCAACCGTCAGGCCTTCCGCGTGCACACGTCGACGTGGCCGGTGCAGGAGCCGTACGAGGATCTCAGTGGCTTCCTCGAGGACACCCGGTTGCTGTCGGCGCGCGCGACCGCCGGGTTCCTGAAGCGGGCCCGGATGGGCAATCTGCGTTTCGTGCCCGGGTTCATCGACGACGTCGAGAGCCACCTCGACCGCATGGGCGGCTTCCCCGAGGCTGCCGCGTAGCCGGACGGACCTGCGATGCCGGCGACCGACCCCGCGACCAGCGCCCGGATGCGGGCGCAGCGGCGGCGCGACACGGCACCCGAACTCGCGTTGCGCCGCGAACTACACCGCCGCGGGGCCCGGTACTACGTGGACCGGGCGCCGATGAAGGGTGTCCGGCGGCGCGCCGACCTGGTGTTTCCGCGACGCAAGGTGGCCGTGTATGTGGACGGGTGTTTCTGGCACAGCTGCCCGCAGCACGCCACGTTCCCGAAGAACAACGCGCAGTGGTGGGCCGAGAAACTCGCTGGAAACGTCACCCGCGACCGGGACACCGACGCGACGCTCACCGACGCCGGGTGGACGGTGGTGCGGATCTGGGAGCACGAGAATCCGGTGGTCGCCGCGGATCGGGTTCAGGCCGCGCTGCGTCGCTGACGGTGAAGGTGTTGCACTTCCCACCCCTTGGGGGTCTGGTCGCCGACGCCGGATCGGTGCAGGATGGTGTCATCAGCAACCGTTCGAACCACATTCGGAGGCGCATGATGATCCGCCGTATCGTCGCGGCGGCCTCCATTGCGATTGCAGCAGCGGCCGTCCCACTCGTCGGTCCGGGGGCCTATGCGATGGCTGCCCCCGGCGACACGTACATCAGCAATCCCCCGGCCAACCCTGCGGATCAGGGCTTCTGCGAGGACCAGGCCGCCCTCGCCAACAATCTCGCCGCCAAGGGCGACTTCGCGCGTGCCGACGGCGTCGTGTCGGCCGCGAACATGAGCGGTTGCCGGATCTACACGTTCTCCAGCCCGTAATCGCTTGCCGTTCCGGCAACGGAATTCCCGGTTGGACGGCTCCGCGCGGCACAGTGGGGGCATGACCCACGAGCACACACCGGACACGACCGATTTCCTCAGCCAGGAGTTCTGGGACGAGCGCTACCGTTCGACCACCGCGGTGTGGAGCGGCAACCCCAACCCGCGCCTCGTCGAGCAGATCGCGGACGTCACCCCCGGCGGCGCCCTCGACGTCGGCAGCGGCGAGGGTGCCGACGCGATCTGGCTGGCTACCCGCGGGTGGAACGTCACCGGAGTGGACGTGTCCACGGTGGCATTGGAACGCGCCGCCGCACGAGCCGCCGAGGCCGGTTCCGAAATCGCGGACCGGACGACGTGGGAGCAGGCCGACATTGTGTCGTGGGAGCCGCCTGCCCGCCGATTCGACCTGGTGTCGGCGCATTTCATGCATCTGCCCGGACCCGCCCGCGAGTCCCTGCACCGGCGCCTGGCGGGAGCCGTCCGCCCCGGCGGGCGCCTGCTCGTCGTCGGACACCATCCGTCCGATCTGGAGACGTCCGTCGGGCGGCCCAATGTTCCCGACATGTTGTTCACCCCGGAGCAGGTCGCGGCTGTGCTGGACCCCGCGGAATGGGAGATTCTCGTGTCGGCGGTCCCGTCCCGTGAGGCGCTCGACCCCGACGGTCGGCCCGTCACGATTCACGACACCGTTCTGCACGCGGTTCGCCGAGCCTGACGACGGTCTACCCTGTGGGCACGATCTCTTCCGATGCCGAGACGAGGACGCCGTGGCCGACCTGTTCGTGAAAACCCTTCAGCTGCACCAGTTCGTCTACGAACACAGCGGCGGCTGGGTGGGGCATCGGTTGTTGTTCGGGATGCCGACCCTACTGCTGCGCAGCGTCGGCCGGAAGTCCGGGCAGCCGCGCACCTCGGCGTTGACCTACGGCCGCGACGGCGCGAGTTATCTGGTCGTCGCGTCGAAGGGCGGTGCGCCGACGTCGCCGGCCTGGATGCACAACGTGCTGGCCGCCCCGACCTGCGAGATCCAGGTGGGCCGCGACCACATCACCGTGGCGGCGCGGAAAGTGCTTCCGGGCGAACCGGATTACGACCGGATGTGGGCGACGATGAACGAGATCAACCACGGCCGGTACCGCGACTATCAGAAGAAGACGGACCGCCCGATTCCCGTCATCGCGCTCACCCCGAACCGCTGAACTCGGCGGCGTGCGCCGACGCCCACTGCGCGAACGTGGTCGCCGGGCGCCCGGTGAGTTGCTCGACGAGGCGGTTCGCCTGCTGCGGGGCGTCGACCAGGCTCGCCATCCCGTCCAGGTACCAGCGGGCGTACTCCCCCATCGCCGGTGTCAGGACGTCCACCGCCTCGTCCAGCGGCACCTGCCGGTACTCGAGGTTCCGGCCGAGGGCCGCGCCCAGTTCCCGGACGAGGTCCGCGCGGGTGATCGTCGCGGGACCGGTCAGTGCGTACGACTTGCCGACGTGTCCGTCGTCGAGGAGGGCGACGGCCGCGACCTCCGCGATGTCGTCCATGGCTATCGGCGCGTTCGCCGCGGCCGGGTACGGCTCACGGACGGTGTCGCCGGCGGCGATCTGCGGTGCCAGGATTCCCGCGTTCTCCATGAACTCGCCGGGCCACAGGTGGGTCCATTCGATGCCGGACGCCTCGACGGCGCGTGCGACGTCGCCCCAGTGGCCGTCGTGGGGGCCGGAGAGGTCGACGACGTGCCGGACTCCGGCCTGCTTCGCCAGGCGCAGCGCGTCCGGGGCGGTGTCGGGAGTCGGTGCGAGGTAGAGGGAATCGACGCCGTCGAACGCCACGGGCAGGCTGTCGAGTCTGCGCAGGTATCCCTCGACGACGGTGACCGAGTCCGGAAGTTGCGCCTTGTCAGGATGATTCGTGAGGGCACGGACGTCCGTCGCACCCCGCGCGAGCAGGTGGTCGACGAGCATTCGGCCGATGTTCCCGGTTGCCCCCGTCACGAGAATCGTCATTTCTGCACGCTACTACCGCGCCCGGGCACGTGAGTGGCAAAGTGTGCCCGGGCACGCTTTGCCACTCACGTCGGGGGTCAGCTGGTCGGCGGGGCGGGCGTCGTGGACGACGCCGGGGTCTCCGACGGCGTCGGCGTGGCCGGGGACGACGCGTCCGGATTCTGCACCCCGGGCCTGAGCCGGTAGACGTGTTCGGGCGAGATGATCTCGGTCACGGCTCCCGCCAGCGCCGTGCTCGGTTCGCTGTCCTCGTAGGGGACGTCGGTGTTGAGCATGATCGCGACCGTGGTCTCCTTCTCGGGAAGGTAGATGCACACGGTCTGGTAGCCGGGGAGGCTGCCGTTGTGTCCGATCCAGCCCGCGATGTCGAAGATGCCCAGGCCGTAGCCGACATCGGACGCCAGCCCCGGCGCGGTCACCGTCTCGAGCCGCTGTGCCTGCGTGGCAGGCTGCAGCAGTGTTCCGGTGGCCAGCGCGGGCGCCCAGATGCGCAGGTCGTCGAGGGTGGAGATCATGGCGCCTGCCGCCCATCCCCAGGACGGATTCCAGTCGGTGGCGACGGCTTCCTTCTCGTCCAGGGTCTGCTCGGTGTAGCCCTGCGCGTGCGGTTCGGGAAACGCGTTGGTGGTCGGGAAACTGGTGTCCGCCATCTTCAACGGCTGGAGAATCTTCTGCGAGACGTACTCCGGGAGCGGTATTCCGCTGACCTTCTCGACGACGAGCCCCAGCAGGACCGTGTTCGTGTTCGAATACTCGAAACCCTGACCGGGTGGGAAGGACGCGGGCTGCGTGAACGCGTAACCCAGCAGTTCTTGCGGCGTGAATGCCCGCATCGGGTCGGAGAGCAACGCCTGCTGGAAGTCCTTGTTTGCCGTGTAGTTGGGCAGCCCACTTTGCATCCGGGCGAGCTGGCGCAGCGTGATCTGGTCGCCCGCAGGCACGCCCTCCACGTATTTCGAGATCGGGTCGTCGAGGGCCACCTTGTCTTCGTCGACCAGCTGCAGCAGACCCGTGACCGTGAATGTCTTTGTTACACTGCCGATCCGGTGATAGAAGTCGGTCTCCATCGGCGCGCCCGTCGACTTGTCGGCGACGCCGAACGCCTTCACGTAGTCACCGTCCGGGCCCCACACGCCGACGATCGCGCCGGGAATCGCCGCCATCGACATCGTCTTGTCGATCGCCTCGTCGAGTCGGTCCGCGACACCGGGGTCGATCTGGGCGGCGCCCGCCTCGGCACCCGCCGATCCCGCCTGCGTCGTCGTCGAGGTCGCGGAGGTGCCCGTGGAGGAGGAGTCATCGGAGCACGCCGCCGTCACCACCAGCAGCAATGCTGCCGCGACCGCCGCGAGGCCCCGTCGCCGATTCGTCTTGGTCACGACCTGAGCTGTCATCGTGCGGTCCCGTCGTCGAGGTGCCCCTCTCGGGAATTTACCCCGCGACCGCCGGGCGAATGTACCTTTCGGCGCTTCCGAGGCGACCGACGGTACGTTCGCCCTACTGCGCACTCTCGGTCGCGTATTCGGCCAGCAGCCGCTTCTCCTCGTCGCGGCGGGGGAAGAAGAAGAACACCACCAGCGCCCCGGCGCACACCACCAGGATCGCGGCGAGGTACGCGCGGTCGTCGCCGTCCAGGAAGGCGCTACGGGCGGCCGCGATGATCTGCTCGGCGTACTGCGGATAGCGTTCCGCGAGCACCTCGGCGCTGGAGTACGACTTCGTGAGCGCCGCTTGGGTTTCCGCGTTGATCTGGCCGGCGTCCGGCGACGAGGCGATCGTGGCGGACAGCGACTTCGCGTAACCGGCGGTGAGCACCGCGCCGAGGATCGACTGCATGATCGCGCCACCGAGGTCGCGTTGCAGGTCGGACGTGCCCGACGCCATACCCGCCCGCGACACCGGCACCGAACCGGTCAGCGACCGCGACGCCGGGGTTCCCGCGAACCCGACCCCGATGCCGACGAACGCGTAGGCCAGCGCCACCCACCAGAACGTCGCGTTCTCGTCCCACCACACCAGCGCGACGACCAGTCCGAGGACGACGAACAGGTAACCCAGGAGCAGGGTGAACCGGGAGCCGTGCGATTCGATGAGTTTCGCGGAGCGGGGTGCGACGACGACCATCGCGACGGCGGCCGGGATGATCGCGGATCCGGCGGCGAGCGTGGAGTACTCGAGCACGTTCTGGAGGAACTGCTGCCCGATGAACATCGCTCCCATCAAGGCGCCGAACACGATCACCCCGCCGACAGCGGCCACCCAGAACGTCGGGCGGGCGGCGACGTGCAGATCGAACAGTGGGTGCGCCGCCCGCCGTTGCTGCAGGAAGAACGCGGCACCCGCGGCGAGAGCGATCAGGCCGAGACCGACGGCGAGTGCCCCGGAGCCGTCCACGGGCGCGAAATTGATCGCGAGGATGAGGGCGGCGATGAAGACGACGGAGATGATGCCGCCGAGATTGTCGACGGGATCGGTCGTTTCGTTGACGTGGGCGGGCACCCACAGGATGGCGCTGACGAGGGCGAGACCGGCGAGCGGAAGGGTCACGAGGAACACCGAGCCCCAATGGAACTGCTCGAGGAGCGCCCCCGACACGATCGGTCCGAGCGAGGAGATCGCGCCACCGAGAGCCGACCACAGTGCGATCGCCTTGGTGCGCGGCGGTCCCGACCACAGCGCGGTGATGATCGCGAGGGTGGTGGGGAACGCGAGCCCGGCGGAGACGCCGCCGAGAACTCGTGCGAGAAAAAGTATTTCGAAGTTCCCGGCGAAACCCGCGATCGCCGACGCCGGCAGCGACAGCGCCATGCCGAGCACCAGCATCTGCTTGCGCCCGTAGCGGTCGCCGAGCGCCCCGAGGTAGAGGACCGACGCGGCCAGCCCGAGGGAGTAGGCCACTGCGATGAGGTTCAGCTGCGTCTGACTCGCGTCGAACGCGCGGCCGATGTCGGGGAGCGCGACGTTCGCGACGGACAGGTTCAGGTTGGCGACGGCGGCGACGAGGATGAGGGTCGCGAGGGTCAGCGTCGCGCGGGCCGGCGCCTGCGTCGATTCGGTTCGAGTCACGGTCTGCTCCCGGGGTTCTGGTCTCCTCGTGCGCCCGGGCCGGTCGAGTCGGCCACCGGTTCGGGCGCCGACGCGAGCAACGATGCCGCGAGCGGGAAGAGGAGGACGGTGATCGCACCCGCCGCGACGAGCACGGAGGCATTGGCGGACGTCATGTCGCCCGAGTCGACGGCCACTCCGGTGACGGCGACGATCAGCGGCAGACCGGTTCCCGCGTACAGCGCCAGCTGGGTGCGTTCGCGGACGGTGAAGGGCGGGTCCGTACCGTCGGCGCCGCGGTCGAATCTTCCGGCGACGTAGACCGGTCCCGACCGCACCAGCAGAATCAGCAGGACGAACGCGATCAGGACGCCGGGTTCGGACGCCACCGCGGCGACGTCGATGGCCATGCCCGACGTCACGAAGAAGATCGGGATCAGGAAACCGAACGCGAGGCCGTCGAGTTTGGTTTCGAGTGTCTCGTCGCCTTCGGGGGTGGCACGCCGCAGGATGAATCCCGCCGCGAATGCTCCGAGGATGGTGTCGAGGCCGAACTCCGCCGCGAGAACGGTGAGTGCGACGAGGAGCAGCATCGTCAGCCGGACCGTGGTCTGCGACGTCGTCTCCGACCCCGACCGGATGATCGCCGTGATCCGGGAGCCCTCGCGCCGCACGCGGGCGGGGATGAACGCGACCAGCACCGCCGCGGCCGTGAACAGCCCGAGGACCACGATGGACGCCACCGACCCCCGGGACCCGAGCAGCACCGCCATCGCGACGACGGGTCCGAGTTCGCCGAACGCGCCGTGATCGAGGATCGTCCTGCCCAACCGGGTGTCGAGTCCGCCCGCGTCCCGGAGGATCGGCAGGAGCGTGCCGAGCGCGGTCGACGTCATGGCGATGGCCACCGCCGTTCCCGCGTCGACCAGGTGGGACAGGCTCAGCAGCGACACCACCGTGAACGCCAGCGCCAGCGAGATCAGCCACGTCAACAGTGCCCGCCTGCCGCCACGACCGGTGATCTCGGCCGTGTCGATCTCGTAGCCGGCCAGCAGGAACAGCAGTCCCAGCCCCAGTTCGCGCAGCAGGTCGATCTCGCTGCCCGCGACCGCAAGGTCGAAGACGTGCGGGCCGATGACGATCCCGGCTACGAGCAGCAGCACGACCTCGGGCACCAGCTTGCGGGGGAACAGCCCGGCGAGCAGCGGGGCGATCACGGCGCAGGCCACGATCCAGAAAAGCGAGGCTCCCACGGAAGGCATGCATCACCCGTCTCTCGAACCACCCGGCAACGGCACTGGGCTCGAGCCTCACAGAACCCGGACCCCGGGGCATCATCCGTCAGGGATGAACGGCGGCGCGCGGAATCACCCGTCGCGGATGATGCGCATCCACCGGCCGGTGGCGATCATCGACACCAGGGCACCCCAGCGCAGGGAGAGAAGATGTCGATTTCAGCTGAAGATGTCGGTCCGGTCGCGTTCCTGTTTCTCACCTTTCCGGGTGAGCGGGCCGATCCCGCGGTGATCGACACGTTCCGCGAGGTGGTCGCCCAGGGTGTGGTCACCATCCTCGATCTCGTGTTCGTCTCCAAGGGAACCGACGGCACGCTGCGCCAGGTGGAGGTGGACGAGGACCTCGACAGCATCGGACTCGCCGCCCTGTCCCTCGAAGCCAAGGCGCTGATCAGCGACGAGGACCTCGAGGTGGTGCGCGAATCACTGGAGCCGGGCACGTCGGCGGTGGCGATCGTGTACGAGCAGACGTGGGCGCGCAAGCTCGCGGCCGCGTCCCGCCACGCCGGCGGCGAGGTGGCTCTCCACCTGCACATCCCGCGCGAGGTGGTCGAGGCGGCCATCGCCGCCGCGGTCTGACGGTCACGAACGGAAACGGAGCAACGACATGGTTTTCAGGGGTCCACGCCGCATGGGACGTCCCGGGCTGCTCGGCACGGTGGCCCGGACAGCGGTCATCACCGGCACCGCACGGGCGACGTCGAACGCGATGAACCGGCGCGCCGCCAACAAGGACGCGGAGCAGCAGGCTCGGATCGACGAGGCGGCGCAGCAGCAGTATGCGGAACAGCAAGCAGCACAACAGCAGGCACCTCCGCCGCCGGCACCCGCGGGCGGCGACGACCTGGTGTCCCGCCTCCAGGAACTCGCCCGCCTGAAGGAGGCCGGCGTGCTCACGGACGAGGAGTTCGCGGCGGCGAAGGCGAAACTACTCGGGTCCTGACGGGGCCACGACGATCCGCCCGCCGGACGCGCCGTCGTGGCTCCGGATCGTCAGTAGAACTCGACGGTGTCGACGCGGTTGATCAGTTCCTCGCCGTCGAGGAACCGGGTGGCGTTGCGCGCGAACAGTTCCGCGATGAGGCGGTCCTCCGCGGGATTCAACGCCGCGGTGTGCGGGCTGACCAGCACGTTCGGATGAGTCCACAGCGGGCTGTCGGATGCCAGCGGCTCGGACGCGAACACGTCCAGCGCGGCGAAGCCGACCCGCCCGTCCTCGATGGCCGCGGTCATGGCGACCTCGTCGACGACGCTGCCCCGGCCCACGCTCACCATCGTCACTCCGGGCTTGACGGCACCGAATACCTTTGCGCTGACCAGGCCTTCGGTGGCGCTGGTTCCGGGGAGCGTCACGACGATGCCGTCCGCGTCGCCGACCACGTCGGCCAGCCGGTCGGGGTGCACGATCTCGTCGACCCCCTCGACCGCGGTGTCGCGCCTGCTCGTTCCCACGACCGTCGCGCCGAGGGCCTTCAGCTTCAGTGCCGTCGCCCGGCCGATGCTGCCCAGTCCGACGATGACGATGCCCGGCCGCCTTCACCTGGGCCCCGCCGCCGGCCGGCATCGTGTGCACCCAGCGGAGGCCGGGGTTGACGCGCGCCGTTCTCGTCAGTGCCGCGGGGGTTTCGTCGGGCACGCCGTACAGGGCCTGCGCCGAATCGACCAGGTCGTCGAAGGCTTTCTGCTGCTCCGCGGTCCGGGTGAACGACGGATCGCCGGAGTGATCGCCCGGGAATCGGGACGGCGGCAGCAGATCCTGCTCGCGGACGAAGTCGATGCGCGGTTCCGCCCGGGTGACGAGACCGATGAGTTCCTCGCTGACGGGGGCAGATCGATCGTGAACTGCTCCTCGCCTGGGTGTGGCGGGTGCTGTTCCTGGCCTCCATCTTCCTCATCGCCGTCACCGTGTTCATCCGCTCCGCATGCAGGCATGCAGGAGAGCCCCACGTTTATGGAGAAGCAGGACCAGTTGACGTCCTCTCGGCCGTGAACGATCGAGATTCCCCTCGGGACTCGCGTCCCGAGGTTCCTGTTTCACCGACAGTCGCCGCCCCACACGTTATGTGCGAGGTGGTCTCACACCGTCTCCGCAGGCTGCCACCGTCAGTCCGACGGCCAAAATGTTCCTTGCCGCGTTCACGTCGCGGTCGTGGACGACGCCGCATCGGCACGTCCACTCCCGCACGTCCAGCGGCATCGCCGAGGCGACCGCCCCGCACACCGAGCAGGTCTTCGACGACGGACAGAACCGGTCGATCACCACCACCCGCCGCCCGTACCAGTCGGCCTTGTACTCGAGCATCGACCGGAACTCGGACCACCCCGCATCCGAGATCACCCGAGACAACGACCGATTCTTGACCATGTTCCGCACACTCAGATCCTCGATGGCGATCACTTGGTTTTCGCGCACCAGTCGAGTGGAAAGTGTGTGCAGATAATCGCGGCGCCGATCGGCGATCCGACCATGAATCTTCGCGACCTTCAGTCGGGCCTTGGCCCGGTTCCGGGACCCCTTCTGCTTCTTGGCCAGTGCCCGCTGCGCCTTCACCAGCCGCGCACGATCCCTGCGCTCGTGGCGCGGGTTGGCGATCTTCTCCCCCGTCGACAGCGTGTACAGGCTCGTGATCCCGGCATCGAGCCCGACCACCCGATCGGTCGGCTCGAGCTCGCTGATCGTGTCCTCGACGAGAATCGAAATGTGGTACTGACCACGAGCATTACGCGACACCGTCACCTGCGACGGCACGGCCCCCTCCGGCAGCGGCCTCGACCACCGAATATCCAGAGGTTCGGACTGCTTGGCCAACCGGACCTCCCCACCCCGGTAGGTGAAGCAGTTCGAATAGTAGGTCGCCGACTCCTTCGACCGCCCCTTCCTCTTGAACTGCGGGTAGCCGGCCTGCTTGCGCCAGAACTTCTCGAACGCACCCTGCAACTGCCGCAGCGACTCCTGCAACGGCCCCTTCGACGGCTCCGCCAACCACGCGGTCCCCGCGTCCCGCTTCCATCCGGTGAGCATCTTCGAGGTGTCCGCATAGGTGACCCGCCGCTGCTCCTGCGACCACGCCCGCGTCCGCTCGGCCAACGCCCGGTTGTAGACATACCGGGTGCACCCGAACGTCCGAGCAAGCTGTTCCGCCTGCACCGCAGTCGGATAGAAACGGTACTTGAACGCCCGCTTCACCACCCTCCCCGCCATGACCCAGACACTAGCCACACGGTCCGACA
The DNA here is from genome assembly GCF_017068375.1 of Rhodococcus koreensis. Classification (NCBI taxonomy): domain Bacteria; kingdom Bacillati; phylum Actinomycetota; class Actinomycetes; order Mycobacteriales; family Nocardiaceae; genus Rhodococcus; species Rhodococcus koreensis. The sequence continues at coordinate 4,921,113 of NZ_CP070609.1, read as the reverse complement.
AACCAGATCGGCTATCCCGGCCCTGAAGGACCGGGTTTGCGCCGAAAGACTCACGGATCAGCGAGAGCCCGTTCCGGGAACTGATCGGCAGTTCGATGCCCAGCGTGCTCCGCGGCATCGGCTGCGGATGGCGGAGAACGGCGGCTCGTACATCTTCCAGACCCTCGGCATCAGCTACGTGACGACGGTGGTGGGGGTCAGCAAGTCGATCGGACCGCTCGCCATCGCCTGCGGCGCCGCCATCGGCATGCTCGTCATCCCGTTCTCGGGCGCGCTGTCTGACCGCTTCGGCCGGATGCGGGTGTACCGATTCGGTGCGGCGCTGCAACTCGTCCTCGCCGTCCCGTCGTGGTGGCTGCTCTCGCTCGGCAACCCCTACCTCGTGGTCGCGACCCTCGCCGTCAGCTATGGGATCGGCGTCAACGTGATGCTCGGCGCGCAGTGCGCCGCCCTGCCCGAGCTGTTCGGAAACCGTCACCGCTACATCGGCGTCGCGGTCGCCCGGGAGACGAGCGCGATCCTCGCCGGCGGCATCGCGCCCTTCGTCGGCGCGCTGCTGCTGTCGCTGATGAACAACTCGTGGGTGCCGCTCGCGATCTACGTGCTGGTCCTCAGCGTCATCACGTTCGCCACGACGTTCGTGACACCCGAAACCCGTGGCCGCGACCTCGGGCTCGCGTGGGATGCGATGGCCGATCCGGTGCACGGACCGGATGCCGTTGCTCCGTCCAAGGATCGGGTCGACGCATGAGGCTGGCCCGCATCGCGACCGATTCGGGACCGCGGCCGGTGTGCCTGCGGGACGGTCGCTGGCACGAGGTGGCCGACCAGTTCGCGGACACCGTGACGTTCACCGGACCCGCACACGACGTCGACGGGGCGCGCCTGCTCGCGCCTTCCGAACCGCGGGTCCTGCTCGGGATGGCGCACAACGGCGCACCCGGAGATCGCGACCTCCCGTTGCAAGCGTTCATGAAGTCGGCGCGCACGGTGATCGGCCCCGAACATCCGATCGTCGTCGACGAACGGCTGGGGAAGGTCGTCGTGGAGGGCGAACTGGCCGTCGTCATCCGGCGCACGTGCCGCAACCTGCGCCCCGAGGACGTTCCGTCCGCGATCCTCGGCTACACGATCGGCAACGACGTCACCGCCGTGGAGCAGATCGCACTGGACGACAAGCTCACCCAGGCGAAACACGGCGACGGCTTCACCCCGCTGGGCCCGTGGATCGAAACGGACCTCGACCCCGGCGACGTGCCGATCGCGGTGCGCGTCAACGGGGTCACCGTGGCGGAGGCGTCCACGGAGCAGCTCGCCTGGAACGTGTCCGAGCAACTGGTCCATCTCACCCGATATCTGACGCTGGGACCGGGAGACGTCGTGCTCACGGGTTGCCCGTTCACGTCCGGCCCGGTCGAACCGGGCGACCGCGCCGAGATCACGCTCGACGGAATCGGCACACTGAGCAATCCGGTGCGTGCGATGTGAACCTCTTCGATCTGTCCGGGCGCATCGCCCTGGTCACCGGTTCGAGCCGGGGAATCGGCTACGCCCTCGCGCGGGGCCTGGCCGGGGCGGGCGCCACGATCGTCCTCAACGGGGTGTCGGCCGAGCGCCTCGCGCAGGCACGCGCACATCTCGGCGAGGAATTCGGCGACACCCGTGTCCACGCGTACGCGTTCGACGTCACCGATCCCGAGCGGGTGACCGAGTCCGTCGACCGGATCGAGTCGGAGGTCGGGCCGATCGAGATCCTGGTGAACAACGCTGCGCTGCAACACCGTCAGCCGCTGCTCGATGTCACGCTCGAGGACTGGAACAGGGTGCTCACGACCGACCTCACCAGCGCCTTCCTCGTCGGGCGTGCGGTCGCCCGGTTCCAGATCGGCCGTGGGAGCGGGAAGATCGTCAACGTCTGCTCGGTGCAGAGCGACCTGGCCCGGCCCACCATCGCGCCGTACACCGCCGCGAAGGGCGGGCTGCGGAATCTGACCCGCGCGATGACGGCCGAATGGGCGGCGTCGGGGCTGCAGATCAACGGCCTCGCGCCCGGCTACATCCACACCGAGATGACGCAGGCCCTCGTCGACGACACCGAGTTCGACACCTGGCTCCGCGGCCGGGCGCCGGCAGGCCGGTGGGGCACCCCGGACGACCTCGTGGGTCCGGCGGTGTGGCTGGCGTCGGACGCCTCCCGGTACGTCAACGGTCAGGTGATCTTCGTCGACGGCGGGATGACGTCGGTGGTGTGAGGAGTCACCGGCCGACGGCGGCGGCGGGTGCGGTCTGCACGTCCCCGAAGGAGCGGCGGGTGTGCCGGACGAGTTCGCGGAGCGCGGGACCTCCGAGGCTCTTCCAGACCAGCGCGAGCACGGCCGGGATGTCGACGCCGTCGAGGGCGACCGCCGTCAGCCGGTCCCGGTAGTCCGTGGCCATCGACTCACTGAGGATCGCGACCCCCAGCCCGCGGATCGCGAGATCGGCGACGGCGTCGGGTGCGCTCGCCTGCAGGGCGATGTCGGGGCGGAGGCCGGCGGCCGCACACGCCTCGTCGAACACCGTCCGGATGCCCGTTCCGGTCGGCATACATACGATCGCATGGTCGCCGAGTTCGGCCAGCGTGACTCGCGACTGCCCCGCCAGCGGGTGATCCGGCGACACGGCGGCGACCAGCCCTTCGCTGATGATCGGGAAGGCGTCCAACCCCTCCGGCGGGGCGGTCGAGGTGGCAACGAGAGCGAGATCGATCGCACCGGCGCGGACGCGTTCGACGAGGCGGTCGGAGCTGTCCTCCGTCAGCGTGATCTCGATCCCGGGATGCGCGACGTGGAACGCGGACAACGCGTCGAACAGCGGCTTGATCGTGCACGCGGTGACCATCCCGACGACGAGCCTGCCCCGGATCAGCTGGTTCACGTCGTCGACGGCCTGCCGCATCGCGTCGGCCGAGGCGAGTGCCGCGCGGGCGTGCAGCAGCGCCGCCTCCCCCGCCGCCGTGAGCGTCGCCGTCCTGCTGGACCGGTCGATCAGCGTGGCGCCGAGGTCGTGCTCGAGCTGCCGGATCTGCGCGCTGACCCCCGACTGGCTGATGTGGACGCGTTCCGCGGCGCGGGTGAAGTTCGCTTCCTCGGCGACCGCGACGAAGTACTCGAGCTGCCTCAGTTCCATAACCAATGATTCTAGTATTCAGCAGAACTATCTGTTGGACTTCCGGTTGCGGGGGCACCACCCTGGAAAGGGACAGCAGTTCACCCACGAAAGGATTCCCGGTGACCGACTACGAGAAGGCCCAGAACCCCGAAGACCTCACCCGGCTGTTCGTCGAGCGCAGCAACGCCGGAGACGCGGCCGGAGTCGCCGCCCTGTACGAGGAGAACGCCGTCATGGCGTACCCGCCCGGCAGCCGGACGGTCGGCCGGGCCGCCATCCGGAAGCTGTGGGAGTCGGTGCTCGCAAACGCGCCGCACTTCGAACCGGAGACGCCGCTCCCCACCCTGATCAGTGATGACATCGCGCTCACGTCCACCCCACCGAAGGACGGATCCGGCGCGCGGGCTCAGGTCGTCCGCAGGCAGCCGGACGGAACCTGGCTCAGGCTCCTCGACCAGCCGGAGTTCGTCCCGCCCACCAGCTGAGACCGGGTCTGCGCCGGCCTCTACACGGCATGAACTTCGTTGTCCACCATTGCATCTGCATTCGGATCGGTGGGATCATAGAGGTCATGCGCAGACCGCGTTGGCCGGCAGTAGCACCACCCACCACCGGAGGACACCGGGTGCACGGCCCCCTGCTCCTCACGGCCGAAGACGACCTCACGCTCGAGCTGTTCGAGGTCGTGGCGTTCGCGGACGGACTCCATCTCCGGATGGCCCTGACCGCCACGGGCAGGCCCGCGGAGCTGGCGCAGTACGAGACCCGCTCACTGTCCGACCCCGGCGATCCCTCGACGCGGTGGTCCTATCTGTCGGTGCGGGCGCGCGTCGACGACGTCGAGGGTGAAGCCGACCCCTACCATCCGGCGGCGGCGTCGAAACCGTGCGGGAGCGGGCCGCCCGAGTACCGGACCGAGCCGCACTACTGGCTCGACGCGATCCCGGCGTCGGGATTCATCTCGGTCACCGCCGGCTGGCCGAGGATCGGCCTCGGTTCGACGACCACCACCATCGGCATCGAATCGAGCACGCGAACGTCGTGACCGTCAGGTGCAGCAGTTGGGGTCGAGGACGACCCGCAGTGCGTCGAGAGCATCCGGTCGAGCGCTGTAGAAGACGTTCATGCCGCGACGAACAGGCTGGACCATTCCCGCCTTCTTCAGCTGGCCGAGGTGGTGGCTGACGGTCGATTCGGACAGCCCCACGCCGGTCGCGAGATCGCACGTGCACACCTCACCCTCGCTCGCGGTCAGCAGGATCGACATCAGCTTGATGCGGACCGGGTCGGCCAGTGCCTTGAGGCGCAGCGCGAGGTGCAGGGCGGCCTCGTCGGTCATCGGGGCGGCCGAGACGGGCGCGCAGCAGATCGGCGCGGAGACATCTACGACCGGCAACGTCTTGGGCATGAATCCATCCTCCCAGGTTCTTGACATATGTCAAAAAGGTGGGATTCTGGAAGTGCAAGAAATTCGACATATGTCACACAGGTGGAGGTTGTCATGTCCCGCGCCCAGCTCGCCCTCAATGTCGACAATCTGGAGGAAGCAGTCACGTTCTACTCGAAACTGTTCGATACACCACCGGCGAAACTGAAGCCGGGGTACGCGAACTTCGCCATCGCGCAGCCACCCCTCAAGCTGGTGCTGCTGGAGAATCCCGGCATGGGCGGCACCGTCAACCACCTCGGCATCGAGGTCGAATCGAGCACCGAAGTGCACGAGGAGATCACCCGGCTGACCGGGGAAGGCCTCTTCACCGACGAGGAGCTCGGCACCACCTGTTGCTTCGCCACCCAGGACAAGGTGTGGGTCACCGGCCCCGCCGGCGAGAAGTGGGAGGTCTACACCGTGCTCGCCGACTCCGACACGTTCGGGTCGAGCCCTCGGCACAGCGATTCCGACACCGAGGAGGCCACCTGCTGCGGCACCGCCTCGGACGGCGAGAAGGCCTCCGCGGGCACGTCTTGCTGCTAGCCGACAAAGAGAAACCCCGCCACCTGCATCACAGCAGTCGACGGGGCTTCTTTGTGCGCCCGAAGGGATTCGAACCCCTAACCTCTTGATCCGTAGTCAAGTGCTCTATCCGTTGAGCTACGGGCGCATGTTCTTCAGTTGTCTAACTCTCACCGGCCGACTAGGCCCGGTGTGGCGGAGGCGAGAGGATTTGAACCTCCGGTCCCTCGTAAAAGGGACAACTCATTAGCAGTGAGTCCCATTCGGCCGCTCTGGCACGCCTCCCTGGGGTGGTTCCGATCCCTTCGGACCGCCGGTGCGAAAGATTACACACCTTTCCACCACAAAGGCAAAACGGCTGGTCAGCGCGCAGGAATGGCCGCTCTAACGCAGGTTGACGTCGAACCAGTCGAAGATCCGACGCTGCGCGTCGACGATGGCCTGGGCTCCCGGGTCGTCGTCCTTGCCGTCGGGCACCTGTGGCGGTTCGTCGGCCCGGTGCGCAAGCCCGGCGTAACTCACGACGAGTCCCGCGACGTCGGACTTGGCGGTGGCGTCGCGCAGCATCTCGACCTGATCCGGTGGCGTGGACGGATCGTCCTCCCCGTAGAGACCGAGCCACGGCGCCTTCAGCCCGGGCGCCGCGTGCACCAGCGCGGGCGCGTCCTCCGACAGCGGTTCGACGATCCCACGGGCGGCGACACTCACGGCGGCGCCGACGGGACGCGTCGTGGCGACGAGCAGGGCGGCGGTCCCGGCGTCGTCGAAACCGAGCACCCCCACGCAGTCGGCGTAGATGCCCCGCGCGATCAGCCAGTCGAAGGTGGCGTCGAAGTCGGCGAACAGCGATTCGCCGAACACCTCGACGTCGCTGGGCGCCGGTTCCCGGTGGAAGAGGTGCGGCGCTACCGTCACCCACCCTTCCATCGCGAGCGAGCGCATCAGATCGAGGAGAGGTTCGCTGAACGTGCGCGACTCGTGCAGGATCACGATCCCGCCCCGCGCCGGACCGTCCGGTTCCACCGCGGTGAGCGGAACACGCATCTGAGGGCTTTCCGGCGCGTCTCCGGACGTCCGCAGGGCTGCACTGTCCCTGAAGAATCCCGACATGTCCCTACCTTGGCACGAAGGGGGCGTCGGCGCAGTGGATCGGGAGGCGCATAATCGCCTGGTGACTCCGCGAACCAGGGCAGACCTCGACACGATCCCGGCCTACATCCCCGGCAAGAGCTTTCCGGGCGCGATCAAGCTGGCGAGCAACGAGACCACGCTGGGCCCGCTGCCGAGCGTGCTGGACGCCATCGCGGACGCCGCCGCCAACGCGAACCGGTACCCGGACAACGGTCACGTCACCCTGATCGCGGCCCTCGCCGACCACCTCGGGGTGGCCACGGAGAACATCGCCGCGGGGTGCGGTTCGGTGAGCCTGTGCCAGGAATTGGTGCAGGCCACGTGCAACGACGGCGACGAGGTCATCTTCGCGTGGCGCTCCTTCGAGGCCTATCCCGTGGTCACCCAGGTCGGCGGGGCGACGCCCGTCAAGGTTCCCCTCACCGCCGACCACGGGCACGACCTCGACGCGATGCTGGCCGCGATCACCGACCGCACCCGGCTGATCTTCGTCTGCAACCCGAACAACCCCACCGGCAACGCGCTGACGAAGGCCGAACTCGAGCGGTTCCTCGACGCCGTTCCCTCCGACGTCCTCGTGGCCCTCGACGAGGCCTACTTCGAGTACAACCGGTCCGACGCCGACGGCGTCGCCCTGTTCCGCGGACGCCCCAACGTGGTGGTGCTGCGCACGTTCTCCAAGGCGTACGGCCTGGCCGGCATCCGCGTGGGGTACGCGGTCGCCGATCCGGCGGTCGTCACCGCGCTGAGCAAGGTGCACATCGCGTTCGCGGTCAATGCCGTCGCGCAGGCCGCCGCCATCGCGTCGCTGGCCGCGTCCGGAGAACTGCTGGCACGCACGGACGGCGTCGTCGCCGAGCGGAACCGGGTTCGCGACGCCCTCCTCGCCGCCGGGTACGAGGTACCCGAATCCGCCGCCAACTTCGTCTACCTCCCGCTGGGCACCCGTTCCGGAGCGTTCGGTGCGGCCAGTGCCGAGGCCGGTGTTCTGCTGCGCCCGTACGGCGACGACGGGGTGCGGATCACGATCGGCGATCCCGCGGAGAACGATGCGTTCCTCGCGTTCGCGACGAGCACCGAGGCGCGCTCGATCGCGAACGTCGCGGTCCGGGCGTAACGCTCGAGACGTAACCGTTACCCACGGGTACAACGCACGTCACTCCTTGTTGGCAGACTCAGTGAGGTTTTGCCGAAGGGAGACCGCACATGCGTCGCCGCGCCGTGATCCGCACCGCCGTGCTGGCGGCCGGACTGGCGACGACGCTGGCGATCTCGGTGACGTCGGGGCCGACGGCGCAGGCCCAGGATTCGGCGGTCTCCGTCCGGCTCCTCGCCTTCAACGACCTCCACGGCAGCCTCCAACCGCCGCCCGGCGTCCGCAGCCAGGTCAAGCACGCCGACGGTTCGCTGGTCCCGGCCGGCGGCGCCGCCTACCTGGCCGCCTACGTCGCCCAGCTGCGCGGGCAGGCCACCCGTTCGCTGCTGTATTCGGTGGGCGACAACTGGGGGTCGTCGGCGCTCGAATCCGCGATGTTTCACGACGAACCGACCGTGCAGCTGCTCGACAGAATGGGCGTCGACGCGTCCGCGATCGGCAATCACGAGCTCGACGAGGGGTACACGGAGTTCCGGCGGATGCAGACCGGCGGCTGCCATCCCGTCGACGGCTGCCGGTTCGGAAACACGTTCGCGGGCGCGGACTTCCCGCTCCTCGCCGCGAACATGGAGTTCGACGACGGCGCACCTGCGACACTGCCGTTCACCGTCGACTACGTGGAAGGCATCCCGGTCGGGGTCATCGCGACCATGCCCGCCGATACCGCCACGATGGTGACACCGGAGGGCGTGGGCGGACTGCGCTTCACGGACGAGCTCACCGCCGTCGACCGGACCGCGGATCTCCTCGACTTCTTCGGCGTGCGGGCCATCGTGCTGCTGATGCACAGGGGAGCCGAACCCGTCGCCGACAACGGCCCCAATTCGTGCGAGGTGACGTCGGGACCGGCACGCGACCTCGCACTGCGGGCGTCCCCGAAGGTCGACGTCATCTTCACGGCCGACAGCCACCAGCAGTACAACTGCTCGTTTCCCGACCCGATGGGGAACCCGCGCGTGATGATGCAGGGCGCGTCCCACGGCCGCATCATCTCCGTGGTCGACGTGTCGATCGACCGCACCACCCGCGACGTCCTGCGCGACCGCGCGTCCGCGTTCAATCAGGTGGTCACCCACGACATCCCGCCCGACCCCGACATCCAGGCGCTCGCCGACAGCGCTGCCGCCCAGGCCTCCCGGGTCGGTGCGGCGCGGGTGGCGTCGCTGTCCGGCGACCTCACCCGCGACGAGACCCGCAGCGGTGAATCGACCCTCGGGAACGCCGTCGCCGACGCCCAGCTGTCCGCCGGGTCCGGGCACGGCGCCCAGGTGGCGCTCACCAACCCCGGTGGGCTCCGCGAAGACCTGCTGCGGGGCGCCGACGGCGCCGTCACCTACGGGCAGACGTACGCCGCTCAACCGTTCGGCAACACCCTCGAGGTCCTGACCGTCACCGGCGCGGTGCTGAAGGCCGCTTTGGAGCAGCAGTTCCAGCCCCGCGGCGACGGCAGGGTCACGGAACGGATCCTGGCGCCGTCTCACTCGCTGACGTACACCCTGAATCGCTCGGCGATCGTCGGCGAACGCATCTCGGACCTCCGGGTGAACGGCGAGGCAGTCGACCCCGCCGTCTCCTACCGGGTGGCGGTCAACAAGTTCCTCGCCGACGGCGGCGACGGCTTCGACGCCTTCCGCACCCGCACCGAGGCGGTGCACGCGGGCTGCGACCTCGACGCCTTCACGACGTATCTGGGAACGAATTCACCGGTCACGCCGCCGAACACCGACCGGATCACCGTAGTCGGCTAGGAACGCCGGTCAGACGCCGAGCGCGCTCTTCAGTACCGGCCACGACGTGCGCAGTTCGTCCTGCCAGTACGGCCACGAATGCGTGCCGAAGTTGCGGTAGGTGAACGTCGCCGGGATCGCGAGCTGGGTCAGGCGCTGCTGGAACGTCTGCGTGCAGAGATTCGCCGCCGCCTCGAGGGGCCCGCCCACCGCGATGGTCGACGCGATGTCTCCGGTGATCTCGTACGGTCCGGGAAGACCGTTGCCGGTGGAGATGTAGATCTGCTTGCCGCGCAGCGCTTCGGCGTTCACCGACGGATCGTGAGCGGTCCAGGCGGGATCGGTGTCGGGACCCCACATGTTGGCCGGGTTCCCGCCCTTGAACGCCACCGTGCCGCGGACCGAGTCACGCGAGCTGGGGTTCGAGTTGTCGAGGCATCCGCTGTAGGCCGCCAGTCCGCGGTAGAGCTGCGGGTGCCTGGTGACGAGGTTGGCGGCGCCCATCGCGCCCATCGACACACCCGCGACGGCGTTGACGCCGTTGCCGCTGAAGTTCTTGTCGATGATGGGCGGGAGTTCGTTGGCCAGGAACGTCTCCCACTTGTTGATTCCCAGCGTGGGGTCGGGCTGCAGCCAGTCGGTGTAATAGCTGGCGGTGCCACCCACCGGGAGCACCACGTTGACCTTCTTGTCGGCGAAGAACTGGACGACGTCCGTCTTCTGCGTCCACGTGCTTTCCCGGAAGTCCGACTCGGCGCCGGCGCTGACGCCGTCGAGCAGATACAGCGACGGCCGCGAGCCGCCACCGGCCGGGTGCAGGACCTGGACCTGCACGACGCGGCCCATGGCGGGGGAATTGATGAAGACGGCGCTGCGGGTATCGGTGAGCGGGACGATCTTGTCGACGCTCGCGACGCCGTTGCCCTGAGGCGCGACCGGAGCGGGCGCCGGATCGGCCACAGCAGTGAACGCCGGCCCCAGAAGGGTCAGTGACACTGCCAGACCGACAGCAGCCATTGCTTCGCGACGCATAAAGTAAACCCTCTTCCCCGGACTGTGTGGACCCCGATTGCACAGTACAAAATGCGTCCGGTCAACAAGAGCTTAGAGGGTTTGCGACAGCTGCGTGCTCCACCGTGATCACGTTGTAGTCACCACGGTTCACACGGCTGCGGATTGCGCGACCGCTACTTGGGCAAGGCCGACTTCAACTGGTCCAGACCGTCTCCGCTGAGTTCGTCGAGCGCGGCGCGCCGACCCGTCATCGCCAGCACCAGCGCCAGCATCGGGCCGGAGACCTCAGGTCCCGATCCGGTGGTCCAGTCGGTGTCGGTGGCCCGCAGCGTCAGCCCGGCGACCCGCGACTTCGACCCGATCAGCAGGTTCGAATTCTTGTAGAAGTCGGCGACGCGGACGACGGCGTCCATCGGGTACTCGTGCGCGATGCCGAGCGGCCGGCGGATGTCCTCGCCGTGGACGATCATCTCGCCCAGCATGGCGTCGATCGGGCCCGGTGGGTGGGTGGAGTCGGCCATGTGCGCCCGGAACTCGTCGAGCGCCTCCGCCGGTGTTCCTTCCTCTTCGTGCGCGATGTCCTTCTCGAACATGGTGTTGATCCGAAATCCCGACCCGACGAGCTTTCCGACGAACTTCGGCGGCGTCATCTTCTCCGTCGCCGTCATGTGCGCGAACACGTCCCGCACTGTCCACCGCTCGCAGAGCGACGGCGTCGACCACTGAGTGTCGGTCAGCGGTTCGAGGTCGTCCACCAGGGCGCGGCGTTCTTCGTGAATCGTGGGCCAGGGGCTTGACGTTGTCATTTTTCACTCCCTCGTCGCCAAGAATTCTCCCACCTCAGGACGTCGGCGGCGAGACCCATTGCACAACGTGTTAGTCACGACTAACGTATTGATCGTGCTCGATCAGTTGGAAGTCGCAGCTGAGCCCACCCGGAGACGCCTCATGCAACTGCTGACCGCAGGTGAACAGACCGTCAACAACCTCGCCGCACACTTCCCCGCGAGCCGGTCTGCGATCTCGCAACATCTCCGGGTGCTCACCGAGGCCGGACTGGTCACCGCGCGCAAGGACGGACGCTTCAGGTACTACCGGCTCGATCCTCAGGGACTCGCACAGCTCCGCATGTTGTTCGACTCCTTCTGGATCGACGAACTCGACCGCCTCGTCGCGGACGCCACCGACGAAGCAGGACCCAAAGGAGACAGCTGATGCCATTCGACAAAACCGTCGTCGTCCCGCTGGACCCCGACGCCACGTTCGATCTCGTCACCAGACCGGACCGCTTGCGGCGGTGGCAGACCGTCGCGGCCCGCGTCGACCTGCAGGCCGGCGGCGAGTACCGGTGGACCGTCGTTCCCGGGCACTCGGCGGCGGGCACCTTCCGGGAGGTCGTGCCCGGCAAGCGGGTGGTGTTCGGGTGGGGCTGGGAGGGCGACGAGGAACTCCCACCGGGATCGTCCACCGTGACGGTCACTCTCACCCCGACCGCCGGCGGCACCGAGGTGCGCCTCGTGCACGACGGGCTCGATGCCGAACAGGCCGCCCGCCACGCGGAGGGCTGGAACCATTACCTCGACCGGCTCGTCGCCGCCGCGCAGACGAGCGACGCCGGGCCCGACGACTGGGCGGCCGCACCGGACCCGCTCGACGAACTGTCCAGCGCCGAGGCGACATTGGCTGTCGTGCAACACGTCCTGCGCGGCGTCACGGCGGACGACATGTCCAAGCAGACGCCGTGCACCGAGTTCACCGTCTCGCAACTCACCGATCACCTGGCCGGTTCGATCACCGCCCTCGGCGGCGCGGCGGGCGCGACATTCGACGACGACCCCGGCAAACCCGTCGAGGCCAGAATCGCCGACCTCGCCCAGCCCGCACTGGAGGCATGGCGCAATCGCGGCCTCGACGGCACCGTGACGCTCGGGCCGAACAACGCTCCCGCAACCGTCGCGGCGGGGATCCTGTCGATCGAATTCCTGGTCCATGCCTGGGATTTCGCGGCAGCGACCGATGGCGACGTTGCCGTTTCCGAGCCACTCGCCGAATACGTGCTGGCGTTGGCACACAAGATCATCTCGCCCGAAGGCAGGAAGGCCGTCGGGTTCGACGACCCCGTACCCGCCCCGCACACCAGCGACGCGGTGACCCGGCTCATCGCCTACACCGGCCGCCACCCCGTCCCGGCGGCCTGACACCCCTCACACGGAAAGGTCCAGTCATGCCCATCAAGTCGGAATACGCCCAGGGAACACCGAGCTGGGTAGACCTGCAAACCAGCGATCAGGACGCGGCCAAGAAGTTCTATGCGGAACTGCTCGGCTGGAAGTACGACGACCGGCCGATGCCCGAGGGCCCCGTCTACTCGATGGCCACGGTGCGCGGCGAGAACGTCGCCGCCATCGCGCCGCTGCCGCCCGAGGCAGCGAAGGCCGGGGCGCCGGCGAACTGGAACACGTACATCGCCGTCGACGACGTCGACGCGACGGTCGCGAAGGTCCCCGGCGCCGGCGGCCAGGTGCTGATGCCTGCATTCGACATCTCGGACGCCGGCCGCATGTCCTTCGTCACCGACCCCACCGGGGCGGCCGTCGGATTGTGGCAGGCGAAGAGGCACATCGGCGCCTCGCTCGTCGGCGACCCGGGCGCGTGCCTGTGGAACGAACTGAACACCGGCGACGTCGACAAGGCGCTCGCGTTCTACAACAGCGTCTTCGGGATCACCTCGTCGACGATGTCCATGGGGCCGGAGTACACGTACCACCTGCTGGAGGTGGGCGAGGATCAGGTCGGTGGCTGCGGTCAGCCGATGACGCCGGGCACGCCGAACCACTGGCGGGTGTACTTCGCCGTCGAGAACGTCGACGCGAGCGCAGCCAAGGTCGTCGAACTCGGCGGCACGATCGTCGAAGAAGCGATGGACATCCCTACCGTCGGCCGCATGGCCGGTGTCACCGACCCGCAGGGCGCGACGTTCAGCATCATGACGCCCGAGGAACGTCAGGATCAGTAACGGTGAAGATGCCCACACCCTCCGAGGAGGACAAGCAGTTCTTCCGCTCGCTGATCCCCGACACCCCCGGCGTCGAGGTGAAGCCGATGTTCGGCAATCTGGGCGCGTTCGTGAACGGCAACATGTTCGCCGGGCTGCTCGGGCCGAGCGTCGGGGTGCGGCTCCTCACCGAGCAGGCGAAGGCCGAACTGGCCTCCGCCGACGGCGTCGGCGGTTTCGGCCCGGGTGAGAAGCCGATGCGCGAGTACCTGGCCCTGCCCGACCGGTGGCGGGACACCCCGGACCTCGCCACCCCGTGGATCGAACGCGCGCTCGCCGAGATCGCCGAACTTCCGCCGAAGCAGCCGAAGCCGCGGAAGAAGTAGAAACGACTGCAGCCCGGACCTGGAGCGAAACCAGGTCGGGGCTGCCGGTCGTTGGCGGAAGCGGAGGGATTTGAACCCCCGGTCGCTTTCACGACGCTCGCTTTCAAGGCGAGTGCATTCGGCCGCTCTGCCACGCTTCCGTGGGCGATCTTATCGGTATGGAGGCGGCATCGGGCAACCGGTCAGCGGTCGCCGATGGCCTTGTCGACGCGTTCGAACACCTCGGCGAGAACCTTGAGCTGAGACTTGGTGAGCAGATCGACGAGGTTGCTGCGCACCCCGGCCACATGGGTGGGGGCCGCGTCGGCGAGCCGGGCGCGACCTTCGTCGGTGATGACGGCGAGCACCCCACGGCCGTCCTCGAGGCAGGTGTCGCGGGTGACCATGCCCTGCGATTCCATCCGCCGGATCTGGTGGGTGAGGCGGCTGCGGGAGGAGAGGACGCCGTCCGCGAGATCGCTCATGCGCAGCGAGCCGTCCGGCGACTCGGACAACAACACCAGAATCCGGTAGTCCGCGAGGGAGAGGTCGTGCTTCTCCTGCAGATCCCGGTTGAGGACGTCCATCAGCCGCTGGTTGCCGTCCATGTAGCCGCGCCATGCGCGCATCTCGGCCGGCGTCAACCAGTTGGTCGCGGCTTCGGCGTCGGAGGTTTCTGCTGTCACAGGTTCACATTCTAGTAGTGCGACATTACTTTCCAGTAGCGTGCGGTGTCCGAAGAGGCCGAGCGGTCGCTCGGACCGGTCGCGGGCACCGGACGGCGCCGCGTTTCGCTAGCGTCGTTCCCATGTATGCGATCACGATCGATCAGCCGGGCGGCCCCGAAGTCATGACGTGGGCCGAGCAGCCGGACCCGGAACTTCCCCCCGGTCACGTTCTCCTCGACGTCGCCGCGACGGCCGTCAACCGCGCCGACCTGCTGCAGCGTCAGGGGTTCTATCCCCCGCCGCCCGGGGCCAGCGACATCCTCGGGCTCGAATGCTCCGGCACCATCGCCGAACTCGGCGAGGGAGTGTCCGGGTGGTCCGTCGGCGACCAGGTGTGTGCGCTGCTGGCCGGCGGCGGGTACGCGGAGAAGGTGGCCGTCCCCGCGTCACAACTTCTCCCGCTGCCCGAGGGCGTCGATCTGCTCGTCGCGGCGTCGCTGCCGGAGGTCGCGTGCACGGTGTGGGCGAACGTCGTGATGGGCGCCGGACTGTCCCGCGGCGACGTGCTGCTGGTCCATGGCGGTGGCGGCGGCATCGGCACCCACGCCATCCAGGTCGGCGTCGCGCTGGGGGCCCGGGTGGCCGTCACCGCCGGATCCGAGGAGAAGCTGGCGCGCTGCCGCGAACTCGGCGCCGACATCCTCGTCAACTACCGGGAAGCCGATTTCGTCGACGAGATCCGCAAGGCGACGGACGGACACGGCGCCGATGTGATCCTCGACAACATGGGCGGCGCGTACCTGGGCCGCAACGTCGACGTGCTCGCCGCCGACGGCCGGCTCGTCGTCATCGGCATGCAGGGCGGCCGGAAGGGCGAACTGGACCTGGGCAAGGTGCTGGCCAAACGCGCCCACGTCACGGCGGCGGGACTGCGGGGGCGGCCCGAGTCGGGTCGCGAGGGCAAGGCCGACATCGTCGCCGACGTCCGCAAGCGGTTGTGGCCGCTGATCGCGGAGGGCGCGGTGCATCCCATCGTCTCGGCGGAACTGCCGATCACCGAGGCGCCGCGCGGACACGAATTGCTCGACTCCGCCGACACCGTCGGCAAGGTGATCCTGACGATCCCGCGGAACTGACGCTTCGTCCGGTGTGACATTCGTCGTTCCCCTCCGGTGCAACGAATGTCACACCGGGCCGGCCGGCTGTGTTCAGCCGAGGGTGGCGAGCTCGTTCACGAGCTGGTCGATCTCGTAGCGGGTGGTGTACGGCGCGAGACCGATGGTGACGGCGCCGCCCTCGTCGTTGACGCCGAGGGCGTCGAGCAGCCGGGAGCCGCCGTGGACACCGCTGACGGTGGCGATGCGCTTGTCGGCGAGGTGCGACGCCACCTTGTCGGCCGAGACTCCGGCGACGGTGAAGCTGAGCGTCGGAACCCGGCTCGGCGACCGCCCGATGACCATGACCTGCGGTAGCCGCTTCAACGAGGACATGAGGTGGTCGAACAGGGTGTCCTGGTAGTTCTGCAGCGAGCTGATGGACGCCTCGAGCTTCTCGCGCCGGGAACCGGTGGCCGACTCGTCGAGGTTCGCGAGGAAGTCGATCGACGTGGTGAGGCCGGCGAGGAGCGCGAACTGGTGCACCCCGACCTCGAGACGTTCGACACCCCGCGCATACGGGTTGAGCGACACGGCCGGGATGCGGTCGAGGAGCGACGGGTCGCGGAACACAAGTGCCCCGACCTGCGGTCCGCCCCAGGAGGTGGCGCCGACGGCGACGACGTCCGCACCGAGTTCGTTGATGTCGACGTGCGCGTAGGGGGCGGCGCCGATCGCGTCGACGACCATCAGTCCGCCGACTTCGTGGACGCGGTCCGAGGCGACGCGGACGTCGGGCGCCGAGCCGACGATCGGGGAGGCCGCGGTGAGTGCGACCAGGCGCGTCGTGGTGGTGATGAGGTCCTGGAACTGCCAGCTGGGGAGTTCGCAGGTCTCGATCTCGACCTCCGCCCACCGCACCTGGGCGCCGTAGCGGCTGGCGACGCGCAGCCAGGGGGCCACGTTCGCTTCCTCGTCGAGGCGGGAGAGCACGAGCCCGGTTCCGAGACCGAGTCGCGTGCTCAGCGACTCCGCCAGCCAGGCCAGGAGAACGGATCGGTCGGGTCCGAGGACGACCCCGGCGGGATCGCCTCCGACCAGGTCGGCGACGGCTGCTCGGGCCGCATCGAGAACCGCCGCACTGCGCCGGCTGGACACATGTCGTCCGGTCGACGAGGAGGCAGAAGCCCGGAAGGCCGTGGAGACAGTGCGCGACACCGCGTCCGGAATCTGCATGCCGGCCTGCGGATCGAGATGGATCCAACCGTCGCCGAGTGAGGGGATGAGTCCCCGAACGCGGGCAACGTCGTAAGCCATGCCCGACACTCTAAGACCCCAAGTCAATACGGTCGAAGCCAGCCATCGGTTGTTGTCGAATGCAACAAAGAGGGAAAGGGCCAAATCGGACGCACTTTCGCACTGCCGCGCAGGAACAGCCAAGATGGAGGCATGACGAACTCGGAGAATGAACACGTAGTCGTGATCGGTCCCGACGGTCAGCCCATGGCGATTCCCGTCGCGGAGGCCGCGAGCAAGCCCGAGGGCTCCGACGCCGCCGCAGCCGCCGAGAACGGGAACGGCGCCGAGTCGGTGGCCGACATGGTGGAGCAGCCGGCCAAGGTCATGCGCATCGGAACGATGATCAAGCAGCTCCTCGAGGAGGTGCGTGCGGCACCGCTCGACGACGCCAGCCGCAACCGGCTGAAGGAGATCCACAAGTCGTCTATCCGCGAGCTCGAGCAGGGCCTGGCCCCCGAGCTGCGCGAGGAACTCGAACGCCTCACGCTGCCCTTCACCGACGACACCGTCCCCACCGACGCCGAACTCCGCATCGCGCAGGCGCAGCTGGTGGGGTGGCTCGAAGGACTGTTCCACGGCATCCAGACGGCCCTGTTCGCCCAGCAGATGGCGGCCCGCTCCCAGCTCGAGCAGATGCGTCAGGGAGCCCTGCCTCCGGGCATCAGCATGGGCAACCCGCACGGGCCGCACAACAACGATCCGGGATCGCAGTCGAGCGGTACCGGCCAGTACCTGTAGCAACGGGCAAAACAGCATGGAACTCGACTCCCGGTAGGCTCGGTGCCCGTGTCAGCATCCGCTATCGAAACCGAGGCCGCAGGCGGCCCGCTCCCGGCGTCCGATTCGCAGACCTTCCGTCGCGCGTTCAAGGACCTCAGGGACGGCTTCGCTCAGCGCGAGCTGTGGCTGAGCCTCGGCTGGCAGGACATCAAGCAGCGCTACCGCCGGTCGGTGATCGGCCCGTTCTGGATCACGATCGCCACCGGCGTGCAGGCCGCGGCGATGGGCATCCTCTACTCGGCCCTGCTGGACATCCCGCTGGACGAGTTCCTGCCGTACGTCACGGTGGGTCTGATCGTCTGGAACCTCATCAGCGCGAGCATCCTCGAGGGGTCCGAGGTGTTCATCGCCAACGAGGGGCTGATCAAACAGCTACCGTCGGCGCTGAGCGTCCACGTGTACCGGCTGGTGTGGCGGCAGCTGCTGCTGTTCGCCCACAACCTCGTCATCTACGTGATCATGCTGTTCGCGTTCGGGGTGTGGCGGCACCTGACCTGGATGTCGCTGGCCGCGATTCCCGCGATCGCACTGATCGTCGTCAACGCGGCGTGGGTGTCGATCATGTTCGGCATCTTCTCCACCCGCTACCGGGACATCGCGCCGATCCTCGGCAGCATGACGCTGCTGCTGTTCGTGCTGACACCGATCATGTGGACCACGCAGAGCCTCGAGGCGCAGGGCGGTCAGGCCGCCGAGCGCGTCAAGCTCGCCGAGCTGAACCCGCTGTTCCACTACCTCGACATCGTGCGCGCGCCGATGATCGGCCAGGACCAGCAGGCGTACCACTGGTACATCGTGCTGGCCATCACCGTCGTCGGGTGGACCGCCGCCATCCTCGCGCTTCGCAAGTACCGGGCCCGCGTGCCCTACTGGGTATAGGGGTTTGCCATGACAGAACACGTGAGCATCGAGACGCGGAACGCCTGCGTCGACTTTCCGATCTTCGACGCCAAGTCCCGATCGCTGAAGAAGGCGTTCCTCGGCAAGGCCGGCGGATCCATCGGGCGCAACAACTCGGACGTCGTGGTGGTCGAGGCCCTGCGCGACATCAACCTGTCGCTGAAGGAAGGCGACCGGATCGGTCTGGTCGGCCACAACGGTGCCGGCAAGTCGACGCTGCTGCGCCTGCTGTCCGGCATCTACGAGCCCACCCGCGGCAGCGCGAGCATCCGCGGCCGCGTGGCGCCGGTCTTCGACCTCGGTGTCGGCATGGACCCCGAGATCTCCGGCTACGAGAACATCATCATCCGCGGGCTGTTCCTCGGGCAGACCCGTAAGCAGATGCTCGCGAAGATGGACGAGATCGCCGAGTTCACCGAACTGGGCGAGTACCTGTCGATGCCGCTGCGCACGTACTCCACCGGTATGCGCGTGCGCGTCGCGATGGGCGTGGTCACCAGCATCGACCCGGAGATCCTGCTGCTCGACGAAGGCATCGGCGCCGTCGACGCGGAGTTCATGAAGAAGGCGCGCGTACGGCTGCAGGCGCTGGTGGAGCGGTCCGGCATCCTGGTGTTCGCCAGCCACTCCAACGAGTTCCTCGCCCAGCTCTGCGACCGGGCCATGTGGATCGACCACGGTCAGGTCCGGCAGGAGGGCGGCATCGAGGACGTCGTCCGCGCGTACGAGGGCGACGACGCCGCCGACCACGTCCGCCATGTCATCTACGAGATGGACCGGGAGAAGTCCGGGCTGAGCGCCTCGGCCGAACGGGACGTCCGTAGCGACAGATCGAACGAGCGTCCCGTTCGCACGGTCGCGGAAGCCGAGGCGGAGTCCGCGTGAGCGCTGCTGCCGAGCGGATCGTCGGCGTCGTCGTCACCCACAAACGCCGCGAACTGCTGGCGGAGTCGCTGAAGGTCCTCGGCTCACAGACGCGTCCGCTGGACCATCTGGTGGTCGTGGACAACGCCGCCGAGGACGACGTGCGCGCACTCGTCGAATCGGCAGGGATCCCCACCAGCTACCTCGGGTCGCAGCACAATCTGGGCGGGGCGGGCGGCTTCGCCCTGGGGATTCTGTACGCCCTCTCGCTCGGCGCCGACTGGGTGTGGCTCGCCGACGACGACGGCAGGCCCGAGGGGCCGAAGGTCCTGGAGACGCTGCTCGACTGCGCCGAGCGGCACGGGCTGGCCGAGGTGTCGCCCGTGGTCTGTGACATCGACGACCCCGACCGTCTCGCGTTCCCGCTGCGCCGCGGCGTGGAGTGGCGTCGGCTGCGGTCCGAACTGTTCGCCGACGGCGACGACTCGGCCGACCTGCTTCCCGGCATCGCGTCGCTGTTCAACGGCGCCCTGTTCCGGGCGTCGGCGATCGACACGGTCGGTGTCCCCGACCTGCGGCTGTTCGTCCGCGGCGACGAGGTGGAGGTGCATCGCCGGCTGGTGCGGTCGGGGCTGCCGTTCGGCACCTGCCTGCAGACGGCGTACGTGCACCCGAACGGCGCGGAGGAGTTCAAGCCGATCCTCGGCGGCCGGATGCACACGCAGTACCCGGACAACGAGACGAAACGGTTCTTCACCTACCGCAACCGCGGCTATCTGCTGTCGCAGCCGGGCATGCGGAAGCTGCTGCCGCAGGAGTGGGTGCGGTTCGGGTGGTATTTCCTCGTCACGCGGCGTGATCCGCAGGGGCTGCGGGAGTGGATGCGGCTGCGCAAGCTGGGCCGTCAGGAGCGGTTCGAGCGGCCGTAAATTCGGTTGCGCCCGGGTTCCGCCGGGTGGGAGCATCGTGGGGTTCCGGTCGATAGACCCCAGTGTTTCGACCCTCAGGTGCTGCGAAGGAGTGAGTGTCCGATGACTGTCTCGTCGGTCGACGCCGCGTGCGTCCACTCCCCCTTCCCCCTCGCCTGACCGAACCCGCGCAGTGGTCCGGTCGGCACTCATCGACCCGAGGATCACACCCATCATGTTCGATTCCGGACACCTCCTGCCCTACGGCTGGAACGACACACTTTCCGACACCTTCGACAGTTACCCGGCCGACGGCAGCGAGCCCGGGCGGGTGATCCGCGTGGACCGCGGTCGCTGCGACGTCGCCGCGCCCGCCGGCGTCGTCCGCGCCCTCGCCGGCGAGCACACGCTCTGCACCGGCGACTGGGTGACGGTCCACCGGCACGGCGACGACATCGCCGTCGCCGACCTGTTCCCCCGGCGCAGCGCGATCGTCCGGTCGTCCGCGTCCGGCCGGTCCGAGGGGCAACTCCTCGCGGCCAACGTCGACACGGTGGTGATCGCCGCCGCACTGGACACCGCCCTCGATCTCGGGCGCATCGAACGACTGCTCGCACTGTCGTGGGAGAGCGGCGCGCAGCCGGTGGTCGTCCTCACCAAATCCGATACCGTGCACGACGTTTCCCTCGCGACCGCCGAAGTGGCGGCGGTGGCTCCGGGCGCGACCGTGGTCGCGGTGAGCGCCGATACCGGCGACGGCATCGACATCCTCACCGCAGTGATCGACGGGACCGTCGCCCTCATCGGACCGTCGGGCGCGGGCAAGTCGACGCTCGCGAACGCGTTGCTCGGCGAGGACGTG
Source organism: Rhodococcus koreensis (assembly GCF_017068375.1). Taxonomy (NCBI): domain Bacteria; kingdom Bacillati; phylum Actinomycetota; class Actinomycetes; order Mycobacteriales; family Nocardiaceae; genus Rhodococcus; species Rhodococcus koreensis. The sequence goes on along the minus strand of NZ_CP070609.1, from coordinate 4,900,246 downwards.
CTCGCCACCGGACGCGTCCGCGAGGGCGACAACAAGGGACGGCACACGACGGCACACCGGGAACTTCTGCCACTGCCGTCCGGCGGCGCTCTGATCGACACGCCGGGACTGCGGGGCGTCGGCATGTGGGACGCGGCCGACGGCATCGACAAGACGTTCCCCGAGATCGAGGAACTCGCGGCGCAGTGCCGGTTCGCGGACTGCTCGCACGAAGCCGAACCCGGGTGCGCGGTCCAGGGCGCGGTGGCGGGCGGCGAACTACCCGAACGCAGACTCGCCAGCTACCGCAAGCTGATTCGCGAGAACGGGTGGATCGCGTCCCGCACCGACGCACGGCTGCGGGCCGAGCGGGAGCGCGAGTGGAAGACCATCGCCCGTCGGCAACGCCAGATGTACCGCAGTCGCGGTCACTGATCTGGGTAAACGACCCGCATCCCGGTTGACTCCCTGAGCCGGGATGCGGGTGGCAACATGGGGCTATGTTCGATCTTCGGAGAAAGGCCCGTCTGAAGTTTCAACGTGCCATGTCCGAGGTGGTCGCCGAGTCCGACCGGCGCTCCCGCGAGCTCACCGAGAACCAGCACGACCAGACCCTTGCCGAGCTGACCGCGACCAACCAGGAACTGGCCCGGGTGCTGTCCGAGCTGTCCGATGCCCGCATGGAGATCTCCGACGTCCAGCAGCGGCTCGGCGAACTCGAGCAGCAGGCCCGCCGCGACATCACCCAGGCGCTGGACGTGCGGGCCACGAAGGAGGCCGCGGAGTTCGTGCTCGAGCACATGCCGAAGGCGCCTGTGTTCTGGAATCCGCAGGACACGTTGCGGTACGGGCTGTCGCAGGTGGAGGTCGAGGGGCTGGCGCTCGAGTTCGGGGTGGCGTCGGGCACGACGCTCCGGATCATCGTCGAAGAGTTGAAGGACGCCGAGCACGAGGTGTTCGGGTTCGACGTGTTCTCCGGTCTGCCGCAGACGTGGCGCACCGGGTTCCCGGCCGGGGAGTTCGCGCAGGAGAAACTGCCCAAGGTACGCGGCGCGGAGCTGGTGCCCGGGCTGTTCGAGGACACGCTGTCGGGCTTCCTCGAGAAGCATCCCGGACCGGCGTCGTTCGTGCATCTCGACGCCGACCTGTACTCGTCGACGAAGTCGGTGCTCGACCGGCTCGAACAACGGCTCGTCGCGGGCACGGTGATCGTGTTCGACGAGTTCTTCAACTTCCCCGGCTGGCAGGAGCACGAGTACCGGGCGTGGACGGAGTTCGTCGACCGCACCGACGTCGGATTCGAGTACCTCAGCTACACCGCCAACCACGAGCAGGTGGTCGTGCGGATCACCGCACCAGTTTCACCGCCTGGGTGACGTTGAACGTCGCGCGGTCGTCGATCCGCAGCCCGGACCGGGCGAGCGCGGCGAACGCCTCGGTGTCCTCGAAGTGGTACGGCGGCAGCGTCCACACCTCGTTGGACGTGTGCCGGATGATGCGCTCGCTGTCGCGTTCGTAGTCGGTGAAGAACCAGACCACGGAGCAGGAGTCGAGCGCGCCGGCGAGGTCCGGGACGGCGAGTTCGTCGTCCCACAGCGACCCCCGGCTCGCGGCGGTGGTCCCGAGCCCGATGTCGCGGGTCCCGTCGAACGCCTCCGGCCGCACGTCCTTGACGAGCCGCAGCGACGTGGGGTTCCACGCCGGTTTGTCGAACAGCACGCAGTCACCGGGCCGGAGGTGCTGCCCGGCGAAGACGTTGACGGTGCTGAAGTCCATACCGCTGGGTTTCGCCCACTGTTCGCGCTGGGCGACGTAGCCCGGCGACGCGGCGACCGCGAGCACGGCCAGCACCGCGGCGGACTGCCACCATTTCCGGGTCAGCGCGGCCAGGCACAGCCCGCCGATCAGGGCCACCGCCGGCGTCGTGAACGTGAAGTACCGCGGAAGGTACACCGGGCTGCGCAGCAGCGAGTAGGCGAGCAGCAGCGCCATCGGCACCGCGACCCACGGCAGCGCGACGGACAGCGCCGGCGGCAGCCGGTGACCGCGCACCAGGGCCACCGCCCCGGCCACCACGAGCACGGCGAACAGCACGGCGAACCACGGTGCGCCGACGAACCACTGGTACTCGGCCACGGCCCGCGGCAGGTTGCGGTCGAGCGGCGGGATCCACGCCACCTGGACGGCTTCCCGGCGCACCAGCGCCACGAACGGCGCCGCGACCACCATCCCCACCGCCGTCGCCGACCCCCATCCGAGCCAGGACCGCCGGGCCGCACGCAGCAGCAGGAGCGTCAGCAGGTTCGCGGGCACCAGCGTGAGGAGGTAGACGAACAGCACGATCGACACCGCCAGGCCCGCGGCGTACAACGCCCACAGCCACCACCGCCGGAGTCTCAGTGCCGCAAGGAGAATCACGGTCAGCCAGACCGCGGCCGCCGCCGTGGCCGCGTATCCGCGGGCCTCCGCGGCCGCCCACGTGACGCTGGGCAGGACCACGAACAGGAGCCCGGACAGCACCGCCACCCGCCGGGTCGAGATCAGCGCACCGAGCACCACCACACCCGCGCCCGCGGCGCCCACGGCCAGGGCGCTCGGGAACCGCGCCGAGAACTCCGAGGCCCCGAACACCGCGAACCAATAGCGCATCGCGACGTAATACAGACCGTGCACGGCATCGATGTGGCCGAGCAGATTCGACAGGTCCGGCCGGGACCGCTGACTCGAATACAGCGTCGCGACCTCGTCGTACCAGAACGACGGACGCCAACTCCACGCCGCACCGAGCAGCACACCGACAGCGAAGACGAGCAGCGAATCCCGGGACAGCCCACGCACATCGCGGGCCGGCGACGGTCCGGGCAACGTCACTGACCGTACAGGCGAGCCCAGTTCTCCCGGCTGGTGAGCTGCGGCAACGCATCCCGGTACTGGCGCTGCGTCGACGCCGCATCCTCGCGGAACCGCTTCATCAGCTTCGCGGTCCGGGCCGTGAGTTCGCGCGCGGTCTCCTTGTCGCGGCGGCGCACCCGCACCCCGGACTGGGACGCGTCGGTGATGACGGCGGTGTCGAACAGCGACACGTGCCACCAGTGCGCCTCGGCCACAGGAATACTCGCGACACCGTGCTGGGTGCGGCCGAGCCACTGGTACGCCGCACGCTTGGCGAGGACGAGGTCGATCTTGCTCTTGTCCGGCTCGAAACCCGCATACCGGGTGACGAGGTCGGAGTTGCGGACACCGGGGATGTTCGTCGCGGGATGCTTGACGGTTTCGGGGAACCGCTTGCGTTCCTCCCGGATCGCCGCCAGCACGGCCTGACCGCCGTCCTCGAGCACCTTCGGCCCCTCGAGAAAGTCCTCGATACCGCGGATCATGGTGTACGCCAACCCGTACTGCATCGACACGAGGTACTGGGTGATCTCCCGCGTCATCATCTTGCTCAGCGACTTCGCGTCGAAGTCACTGTGCAGCGCGGCGGCGATCAGCGAGTTGCGGATGCTGAAGTACTTGGCCCAGTCGTCGCGGTCCTTCCAGTGGAAGTCCGCGTGCCACACACCGGCGTTGGGCAGCGTGACCGTGACGAATCCGGCCGCGCGGGCGCGAATGCCGTACTCGATGTCGTCCCACTGGAAGAACATCGGCAGCGGGAGCCCGATCTGCGCGACCACCTCGGCCGGGATCAGGCACGACCACCACGCGTTGTAGCCGGCGTCGACGCGCTTGTGCTGCTTCTTCTTCAGCAGGTTGATGTCGTGCCGCGACCCGGCCGCCCAGCGGCCCGCCTTCAGCTTCGACAGGTCCGCTTCCTCCGCGCTGACGTGCAGGTGCTCCGGGTTCATCAGGTACAGCATCTGCGCGCCGACGAGCGTCGGCTCGGTGGTGACGTTGGCGAACGCGTTCATCCGCAGGATCGACTCCGGCTCGCACAGGATGTCGTCGTCCATCAGGATCAGGTTGGCGTGCTCGTTGATGCCCGACACCTCGTACATGCCGCGGGTGAAGCCGCCGGCCCCGCCCAGGTTCGGCTGTCGCAAGTAGACGAGTTTGTCGCCCAGGATCTCGGCGACCTCGGTGAACTTCTCCCGGTCCGACACGTGGTCGCTGCCCTGGTCGACGACGTACACGGCGTCGATGCCGGACGCCATCGTCGGGTCGTTCGCGATGGCGGCGACGGTCTCGGCGCAGTCGTCGGCGCGGTTGAACGTGCAGATCGCGATCGCGGCGGGACGGATCACCGACGGCGTGGCGACGGTCCACTCCAGTTCACTCACGGCGAGGGCGCCGTCGACGGCGGTGAACTCCACCCACAGGGAGCCGCCGTCGAGATAGGCGTCAAGCTTCGCGGACAGCGTCGCCGTGCCCGTGCCGTCGATCTCCGTCGTCGACAGGATGCGGGAGTTGCCGCCCGAATCGGAGCCGCGTAGCGCCACCACGGCGCGGCCGTCGGCCTCGTGGCGGAAACCGACGGTCACGTCGGTGACCGTGGTCCAGCGCTGGTAGTAGCTGGCCGCGAACCGGCCGAAGTAGGTGTCGGTGTCGACCGTCGCACCCTTCTCGAGGTGCACGACGTGCCGCTCGCGGTGGGCGCGGCCCTTGACGATCCTGGCGTACAGGTCGTCCTTCACCCGGGTGGTCGGTCCCGTGAACAGACCTCGCGCCACCACCAAGCGGTCGGGTGCGCGATGCTCGGTGAGAGCACTCCGGACCGCGGCCGTGCTCCCGTCCACAGGTGCTACCGACGCAGACTCGTTCATAGTGCTCCTACTGTTCCCCGCGAGAGGTGGGCTGGACCGCACCAACGCGACGGCACGATCCTCTTCTCGGTTCGCAGGGTATCAACCTCGCGGCGCGCTCCCCGACCATGCGAGGCGACCTCCGTCCCGGTGACGGGCCCGCAGCCGGAACAGTCCCACCCCCATCGCGAGCACATCGGCCCTGGATATGCGGGTTTCGTGGCTGTCGTGGTCGGCGCTCAGACGCACCGGCACCTCGACCGGGACGAGGCCTGCGCGCTCCGCGAGGTAGACGAGTTCGGTGGTGAACAGGAACCCGGGCTCGACGAGGTCGGGAACGAGGCGGCGGACCAGGTCTCCGTCCATCAGGACGGTGCCCTGGGGGTCGCCGGTGCGCATCCCGAGGACCACCCGGCGCAGCGCCGCGAAACCCCACGTCAGGGTTCCCCGGAGGGCGCCGCGCCGCACCTGCGAGTCGGGGTGGGCCTTGGACCCGATCACGACTTCGGGCAGGCGGCCGTCGTGGGCGGCGGCGAACGTCTCGGCGCCGTCGAGGTCGTCGAACCCGAACGGCAGGTCGTCGGCGGTGAGCAGCACGTGCGCGCCGCGACTCGCCTCCGCGCCCGTCCGCAATGCGTTGCCCATGCCCTTCGCGCTCCGCAGGACGGTGAGCGTCACCTGCCCGGGCGCCCAGTCCGCGACGAGGCGGGTGCAGATGTCCACGGTGCCGTCGGTGGAGCCGTTCTCGACGACGATGATCTCGACGTCGTGGCCTGCCAGCCGTTCGGCCACCCGGCGGACGGTCTGCTCGATGACGGCGGCGGAATTGTAGGCGGGCACGACGACGGAGAGCGCCTTCGGCGCACGTGCGCCTTTCTGGTCGTGGGAACAACCGAAAAGGCGCACGGGCGCAGCCTAACTCGTAGGCTCGGAGTCCGTGGCACCCTCCGCGTCCGTGTCCTCGACGTTCACCCGATCGATACGCGGCGTCCCGGAGTGGGCGGTGGCACTCGCGGTCGCGGTGGCTGCCGCGACCGTCGCGACGGTTCCCCGGATCGTGTACGACCGCTTCTACTACGGCGGCGACATGCTCGAATCGTTCGTGCCGTCCTGGCACCGGATCGGCGGGGAACTGCTCGCCGGGCGGTGGCTCGCCGTCAATCCCGACGCCTGGATCGGTGGCAACTACGCGGGCGAGGCCGCCTACGGTCTCTACAACCCCGTCAACCTCGCCAACTACATGCTGGCCGCGAAGTTCGAGAACCTGTCGGTCGCGTCGTTCGTGATCATGGCCGAGTTCCTCGCGCTGTTCGCCCTCGGCACGTATCTGCTGTGCCGCGAATACGGCGCCCGCCGCGGTGCCGCTGTCCTCGCCGGGCTGACGATTCCGTTCAGCGGTTTCACCCTGTTCTACGAGGCGGCGGGCTGGCCGTCCGGGATGATGGCCATCGCCTGGGTGACGCTGTTCTGGTGGTCGGCGCTCCGTCTCTCGCGCGGCCGCACGAACCCGCTGATCACGTTCCTGATCGGCGCGCTGACGGTGAGCATGGGCAACCCGTACGCCGCGCTCGGCGCCGTGGTGATTCTCCTCGGCCTCGGGATCGGCCTCCTGGTCCAGCGGGAGTTCTTCCGGTTGCTCGTGCTCGTGATCACCGGCGCGTGCGCGGGCACCGCCGCGCTGGTGACGTACCTGCCGCTGTTCCTCAGCGTCGACGTCACCACCCGCGCAGGCAGCACCGGCATCTTCAACGACACGTTCCTGCAGCCGCAGATCGGCGGGCCCGCGGGAATGAGCAGCCCGTCGTATCTCCCCGTGATCATGACGTTCGGGGGTCCCGTCGAGGTGATCCCGTCGCTGTACCTCGCGTGGTTCGTGCTGCCGCTGCTGCCGTGGCTGCCGTGGGGCCGGATCCGCGCGCTGTTCGCGTCCCCGGGGTTCCGCCGCGCGCACGGGCGACCGCTCGTCAGCCTCGCGATCATCACGGTCGTCTACTTCCTCTTCACGTTCGGACCGTCGAACGTCGGAATGTTCCGCTGGCCGATCCGGCTGGTCGAATACCTCTACCTGTGCGTGGTGATCGGTCTGTCGCTCGCGCTGTCGCTGGGCCTTGCCCGTGACCGGGTGCGCCGGCGGGCGACGGCGTCGGCGGTGCTGATCGCATTGGGCTTCTATCTGGCGTTCGCGTCCTCCCCGGCCCTGACCGGCAGGCATGCGCTGTTCACGCTGCTCGTCGCGGCGCTGTGCGCGATCGCGTACGTCGCCTGGCGCACCCTGGGCCCGAGCGGTCTCGTCGCCGCTCTCGTTCTGGGAACGGTGGCGGTGACCGCCGCGCAGGTCTGGTCCCTCACCCACGACGTCGACCGCGGCAGCCGCGTCGACCCGTCCAGCACGTCGCTGCTGTCCGCGCAGACCGACCGCTACCAGGGCACCGTCCTGCAACTCGCCGACCTCGGCGACACCTCCCCCGAGGACGTCACCGCAGGCCGGATCCTGTTCGGCAACGAGATCATGGCGTCGTCCGCGGTGAGCAGCATCAACGCGTACACCGGCATCGGGTTCACCGAATTCCAGGAGGCCCTGTGCATGGACTACCGAGGCGCCGTCTGCCCCGGCGTGTACGGGGCACTCTGGCAGCCGGTGAACGCGGACATTCCGATTCCGCTGATCGACTACCTGCGGGTGTCGACGCTGGTGGTGGAGCACCGCCTCGTGCCCGAGGTGGAGACGGCACCGCCCCCACCCGGCTGGCACGTCACCGAACGCAGCGACTCCCGGACGGTACTGCAGCGCGACCGGCCGCTGCCCCTGCCCGGGCGGGTGTCGTTCGCGTCCGACGGCGTCCGGGTGCTCTCGTCCGACACCGAAGCGGCGACGGAGACCGTGCGGGTGACGGGCAGCGGCGGCACCGTCTCGTTCGCCCGCCTCGCGTGGCCCGGCTACTCGGCCACCGTGGACGGCGAGCCGGTGGACGCGACCGCGGGCTGGCACGGTCTGCTCGAGGTGTCGGTGCCGCCGGGTGACCACGAACTGGTGGTGACGTTCCGGCCGCCGCGGCAGAACCTGTCCGTCGCGGCGTTCGGGGCCGCGACGGTCGTGGTGCTGATCCTGTCCGTCGTCGACGCGGTGGTCCGCCGCCGGAAGCTCAGCGCGGCGACCACCCGGACGACGTGAGCGCCGACACCTCGGTGGAGCCGGACCCCGCGACCGCCGCGGACGACAACGCGTCGGCGATCAACTGGTGGCCGATCTGGTTCGGGTGGTCGCCGTCGTCGGCCAGCAGTCCGGTGGGATCGCCGTCGCCCCACGTTCCCTTGAACGTGCTGAACAGGTCGACGTACGTGGCGCCCTCCGAGCCCGCGACCTCCGAGATGACGTCGTTGGCGCGCAACGTCAGCGCGGCGCTGTCCCGCAGGAACTGCGGGCCGTACAACTCGCGGGCCACGTCGCCGTCCGGGAAGACGTCCCAGTACCCGGTGACCAGCACCGCGGTCGGCTGACCGGCCCGCAGTTCGGTGATGCGGTCGAGCACGGACGTCAACGTGGTCTGCAGTTGCGGCAGCACCGGCGCGAAGCAGCCGAGCCCGTCGTCGCCGCCGCAGTCGCCGTCCAGGTAGTCGTCGAGTTCGGTGTAGAAGTCGTTGGCGCCGATCGTGACGGTGACGAGATCGGCGGCACCCACGGCGTCGGCGTCGTATGCACCGGGTTCGAGGGAATCGAGCAGGTCGGTGCTGGTCCAGCCCCCGACACCCAGATTGGCCACCTGGACGGGCAGCGCCGTGTCGCCGGACAGCTGATCGCCGAACAGTTCCACGAACGGCGTGCATCCGGGGCATCCGTCACCGGCCGGGATCGAATCGCCCAGGCCCACCAGGGTCGCGACCGCGGGCGACTCCGGCTGCGCCACCGGCGGTGCCGTCGACGTGGAGCAGCCGGCGAGGAGCGGAATCAGAACCGCTACGGGAACACCGAGAATCCAGCGTCGCACGGGGCCTCCCCATCACGTCCTGCGCCTCGGAGGTAGCGCTCGTCACCGGTCCGCACGAATTCTACCGACGGTCGGTGCCGGACGCCGTTCCCCGCGGGACGGTCCGGACGTGCGCCCGCTCGCCCTGGGGACCGAACAGGCTGAGGATCTCCACCGGCTGCGGTCCGGGATTGCCGAACCAGTGCGGCACATGGGTGTCGAACTCCGCGACCTCCCCCGGCGTCAGGATCACGTCGTGTTCGCCGAGCAGCAGTCGCAGCCGGCCGGACAGGACGTACAGCCATTCGTAACCCTCGTGGACCTGCAGGTTCGGTACCGCGGTCGGGTCGCCCGGCGGGATCACGTGCTTGAACGCCTGGATCCCGCCGGGCCTGCGGGTGAGCGGGATGATCGTCGTGCCGTTGCGGTCGAGGGGCCGCAGGTGGACGCGGGGGTCGCCGGTGGCGGGTGCGTCGACCAGTTCGTCCAGGGGCAATTGGTGGGCGCGGGCCAGCAGCAGCATCAGTTCGAGGGTGGGTTTGCGCTGGCCGGCCTCCAGCCGCGACAGCGTGCTCACCGAGATCCCGGTGGACTCGGAGAGCTGGGCGAGGGTCGCGCCGCGCTGCTGCCGCAGTGCTTTGAGCCGCGGTCCCACGGCGTCGAGGACACCGTCCAGATCGGGTAGGTCGTCGTTCACACCACCCATGTTGCCACACTGGCAAACATTCTTGCCAGGATCGCGATCTGCCCGGACAGTGGACGTCACGAGGTCGACGAACGAAGGAGAACGCGATGGATGACAGTTACGACGTGGTGGTCATCGGCGGCGGCGCGGCCGGACTCAGCGGGGCACTGACCCTGTCGCGGGCCCGCCGATCCGTGCTCGTGATCGACGCGGGCGAACCCCGCAACGCACCGGCCGGGCACATTCACAACTATCTTGGCCGAGAGGGCACCCCTCCCGGTGAACTCCTGGCCATCGGACGCAAGGAGGTCGCCGGATACGGCGGGGAGATCGTGACCGGCACCGTCACGTCCGCCGAGAAGGTCGGGGACGGGGAGTTCCGGGTGACGCTCGCCGACGGCCGGGCCGTCGGGGCGCGACGGCTACTCGTGACCACCGGCCTCGTCGACGTCCTCCCCGACATCCCCGGGGTGGCCGAACGGTGGGGACGCGACGTCCTACACTGTCCGTACTGCCACGGGTGGGAGGTCCGGGACCAGCCGGTGGGCGTCCTGGCCGGCAGTCCGCTGGCGGTGCACCAGGCGCTGATGTGGAGCCAGTGGACCGATCGGGTGACGTTGTTCCTGAACGACGCGAACGAGCCCACCGGCGAGGAGTACGAGCAACTCGCCGCCCGCGGCGTCGCCGTGATCGACGGCGCGGTGGCCGGACTCGAGGTGCGGGACGACCGGCTGACCGGTGTCCGGCTGCGCACGGGCCGGGTCTTCCCCCTGGCCGCCGTCGTGGTCCCGCCGCTGTTCCGGGCCCGCGCCGACTTCCTCACGACCCTCGGCCTGGGCACCACCGAGATGGAGATGGCCGGACACGTGATCGGCACCGCCGTCGCCGCCGACGCGACCGGCGCCACCGCGGTTCCCGGGGTGTGGGTGGCCGGCAACGTCGCGGACCCGAAGGCGCAGGTCATCGTCGCCGCCGGAGCCGGACTGACCGCCGCCGCCACCCTCAACGCCGACCTCATCGCGGAAGACACCCGCCTGGCGGTCGCCGGAGCGCTCAGCCGGTAGCCGACACGGTCGCCTCGTGGACCACGCGGTGCGCGGGCAGGATCGACTCGCGCTCCGCGTCGGCGTCCCCCTCTCCGCCGACCAGCCCGACGTAATGCGCGAGCTGGGCGGCGAGGGGTTCGTCGCTGTAGCGGATGGTCGGGATCTCGATGACGGTCTGCTGCTTGTACCCGTCGGCGGGCAGGTCGTCGTCGATGTGCCGGTAGATGGTGATGTCGCGGCGCAGCAGGTCGATCTCGATCAGACGGTCCGGCTCCAGCAGCGACAACTGCCGGACCTTCCGCTGACTCACCCGGCTCGCCGAGATGGTGGCCACCGCCCCGGATTCGAACCGCAGCACCGCCTCCGCGCAGTCCTCGGCCTCGTTGCGCCGCGAACTGTCGTGGAAGTAACCGAATTCGGCCTTCACCCCGACCGGCGGCGATCCGACGAATCCGATCGCGAGGTCCACGTCGTGGATCAGCAGGTCCGTCGCGACGCCGGTGGGGATGCGGGACACGAACGGCGAGTGCCGGATTCCGTTGACCTGCCACACGTCACCGGCGAATTCGCGGGCCGTCCGGACCGCCGGGTTGAATCGCTCGAGCAGACCGCACATCAGCGGGACGCCGGTCGCGGCGGCACGTTTCACCAGATCGGTGCTCTCCTCGTACGTTGCGGCGAGCGGCTTTTCGACGAGCAGCGGCTTTCCGAGGTCCAGGATGCGGCCCGCCACTTCGTAGTGTGCGGGGGTCGCCGCCGCGACGACGACGGCGTCGATGCCGTCCAGGTCGTCGAAATCCGCGGCCCACTCGGTACCGAACCGGGCGGCGACGTCCCGTCCGTGGTCTTCCCGCGGCTCCACCAGCAGCGCCAGGTCGCACAGCGGCGACTGCGCGAGGACGCGGGCGTGCAGCGATCCCATCTTCCCGGATCCGACGAGCGCGATCCGCGGTCGTGTGGACGTCATCACGCCTCCATCGCCTCGCGCACCGCCGCGACGATCCGGTCGACGTCGTCGGTGGAGAGCGCGGCGTGAACGGGGATGCTGAGGCACCGGCGGGCCACCGACGTCGCGACCGGTGTCGGCGAGGCGATCACCCGGGGATGGTCGCGGTAGCAGTCGTAGTCGTAGACGGTCCTCGGGTAGTAGACGCCGCTGCCCACTCCCCGCTCGCCCAGACGCTGCGCGAGGGCGTCGCGGTCGATCGGCGCATCCGGCGCGAGGACCACGGTGAACTGGTGCCACACGTGCCCGCGGCCCGCGAGTTCCGAAGGCAGCACGAGACCTTCGACGTCCTTCAGCCCGGTCCGCAGCGCTTCCGCGTTGCGCCGGCGCGACTCCACCTGCTGCAGATACGAACCCAGTTGCGGCAACCCGACACTGGCCTGCAGATCCGTCATCCGGAAGTTCTGGCCCGCCATCTCGTACTCGTAGCGCCCGCGCATGCCCTGGTTCCGCAGCACCCGCAACCGGTCGGCCACCGCGTCGTCGTCCGTCGTGACCATTCCGCCCTCGGCGGTGGTGAGATTCTTGGTGGCGTAGAACGAGAAGCAGCCGAGCCCGAAACTGCCCGCGCCCCTGCCGTCGAACGTAGCGCCGTGCGCCTGCGCGGCGTCCTCGACCACGGCCAGTCCCCGCGACTCGGCCAGCGGCATCAGCGCACCCATGTCCGCGGTCTGCCCGTACAGGTGCACCGGCATCAGCACCCGGGTGCGGTCGTTCACGCAGTGCTCCGCCACGTCGGGGTCGATCGCGAAGTCGGCCTCCCCGATGTCGGCGAACCGTGCCGTCGCGCCGGCGTCGAGGATCGCGTTGAGCGTGGCCACGAACGTGAACGGGGTGGTGAGTACCTCGTCCCCGGGCTGCAGGTCCAGCACCCGCAGGGCCGCGATCAGCGCGGTGGTGCCGCTGTTGACGGCCACCGCGTGCCGGGTGCCGACGAGTTCGGCGAACCCCTCCTCGAACCTCGCGACCTTCGGTCCCTGCGCGACCATCCCGGATCGCAGGGTGTCGAGGACCTCGCGCTCGACATCCTCGCCGAAGGAAATACTCGAGATCGCGATCACGGTTCCTCCGATAGATTGACGTGCAGTTCACACCGTCTTCACAGATTGCAACCACTTGAAGGTTCCCACGGTCTGCACGGCTCCTGGAAGGAATCCGAAACTTTCATGACCATCGGTGAAAACTGCGAGATCCACCCGACCGTCGTGATAGGCGACGGCGTCACCGTCGGAGACCGGGTCAGCATCGGACCGTATGCCGTCCTCACCGGCCCCCTCGACATCGGCGACGACTGCTGGATCGGCGCCCACGCGACGCTCGGGGCCCCGCCGGAGTGGATCGGGAAGACGCATCCCCGCACGTGGACGGAGGTCAGCCCGCACCGGGGTGTGGTGATCGGCGCGGGCACCGTGATCCGGGAGATGAGCGCCGTCCAGCAGGGCGCCGAGCGGCCGACGACCATCGGGCGCGGCGGATTCGTCATGAACCACACGTCCGTCGAGCACGACGTCCGGATCGGCGAGGACTGCGTCCTCTCGCCGTCGAGCACCCTCGGCGGTCACGTGACCCTCGGCGACGGCGTCAATCTCGGCATGAGCGCGGTGGTGCATCAGCGGCGGGTGATCGGGGCGCGCGCAATGGTCGGAATGGGATCGGTCGTCGCCAAGGACATTCCGCCGTTCGCCACGGTGTTCGGCAATCCCGCCGCCCTGCGGGGCACCAACCGGGTGGGGATGAGCCGGTCCGGGATCGCCGACCAGGACATCGAGGCGGTGGAGAATCTGTTCGCCTCGGGGCGGCTCGACGCCGGCGCGGAACTCCCGCGGTCGCTCGCCGACGCGTTCGCCTGGTGGCGGGAGTTGGCGGTGAAACCGCTCGTTTCCTGATCCTGCGCCCGCCGATTGCTATCGTCGGAACCGAACGCTGCACTGCTGCAGCGCACTGCCGGTGAGGGGGTGGTTCTCGTGGACACCGATCCCGAGATCGTCCCGGACCGCGGTGGCCGCGCCGTCCTGATGCACGCGCTGCGGATCCTCGTCACCCTCGCGATCGTCGTCGCCGTCGTGTTCGCCGTGAAATCGCAGTGGGCCGAGGTCCGGGACACGATCACCCAGCTGGACTGGTGGGCGCTCGCCGTCTCCGCGGTGTTCGTCTTCCTCGGCATGGGCGCCGCGGTGCGCGCGTGGCAGCACGCGCTCGGCGCGCTCGAACACCCGATTCCCGCGTTCGACGCCGCCCGGTGCTACCTGGTCGGCCAGCTCGGCAAATATCTGCCGGGCAGCGTGTGGGCGTTCGTCCTCCAGACCGAACTCGTCCGCCGGGCCGGGGTGTCGCGTGCCAACGGATTCGTCGCCGTCCTCGTCACCGTGGGGCTGAGCATCACGTCCGCGCTGGTCGTCGGGCTGCTGGCACTGCCCGCCCTGTTCCACATCAGCACCGTCGCGGCGGTCGCGGTGATCGTCCTCGTCCCCATCGCCCTCGTCTGCTGCTATCCCCCGATCCTCACGCGGCTGGTGAACCTGACCCTGCGGATCCTGCGGCGCGCCCCGCTGCACCGGCAGTTGACGATGCACAAGATCGGGCGTGCCCTCGGCTGGTGCGCCGTCAGCTGGGTGCTGTACGGCGTGCATCTCTGGTTCCTCGCGTCGAGCACGTCGGGATTCGCGGTGGGCACCCTGGTGCAGTGCATCGGCGCGATCGCCCTCGGCATGTGCGCCGGCGTGCTTGTGGTCGTCGCGCCGTCCGGCATCGGGGTACGCGAGGCCGTCGTCGTCGCGGCGCTGTCCCCGTTCATGGACAGCGGGGTGGCGCTCGGGCTGGCCCTCGCGTCCCGCCTGGTGTTCACGCTGTGCGAGGTGCTCGCCGGCTTCGTCGCCGCGGTCGCCGGTTCGCGCTCGCTGCGCAATGCCCTCGTGCACGAGGATTCCCGGGTGCCGCAGCCGTCGTGAGGAGACCGCGATGACGGACGCCTGGGAGGTCGATCCCGCGTACGAGAACTACATCGGCCGCTGGAGCAGGCTGGTCGCGCCGCAGTTCCTGCGGTGGCTGGCCGCAGGCCCGGGCGGCGCCTGGTGCGACGTGGGTTGCGGGACCGGCGCCCTCGCCCACACCGTTCTCCGCACAGCCGACCCGGCCCGGGTGGTCGGGGTCGAGCCTTCGGCCCCGTTCGCCGCGGCGGCCCGGGCCGGCGCGGACGATCCCCGCTTCGAGGTGCGGCCGGGGACCGCCGAAGCGATCCCCGCCGCCGACGGCGAGTTCGACCGCGTGGTGTCCGGGCTGGTCCTCAACTTCGTTCCCCGTCCGGTCGAGGGGCTCGCCGAGATGCGCCGCGTCACCCGGGCCGGCGGGACCGTCGCCGGATACGTGTGGGACTACGCGGACGGCATGCAGATGATCCGCGTCTTCTGGGACGCCGCGCGCGAGCTCGACGCCACGGCCGCGACCCTCGACGAGGGTGCCCGCTTCCCGCTCTGCCGGCCGCAGCCTCTCCGCGATGCGCTGTCCGCCGCGGAGCTGGCTGGGGTGGAGGTGCACCCGCTCGACGTTCCCACCGTGTTCGCCGGCTTCGACGATTTCTGGCGGCCGTTCCTGGGCGGTCAGGGCCCCGCGCCCGGCTACTGCATCTCTCTGCCCGCCGGACGTCGAACCGCGCTGCGCGACCTGCTCGCTGCCAGATTGCGGCGCGACGAGGCAGGCCGCATCGCACTGACGGCGCGAGTGTGGGCGTTCCGCGGATCGGTCCCGGCCTGACTGCTGTGCAACTACCGGACGCTCAGCCGATGACGGATTCCGTAGCCGCGTACGCCTTCTCCGCGGATTCCTTCTGCGCCCGCCACCACGACTCGTTGTCGCGGTACCACCGCACGGTCGCCTCGAGCCCGCTGCGGAAATCCTCGTACTGCGGCGTCCAGCCCAGTTCCGTGCGCAGGCGCGTCGAGTCGATCGCGTAACGCAGGTCGTGGCCCGGGCGGTCGGTGACGAAGTCGAGGTCGTCGGCGTCGCGGCCGAACAGCTCGAGCAGCGTCCCGACGACGGTCCGGTTGTCGACCTCGCCGTCCGCGCCGATCAGGTACGTCTGGCCGAGAGTGCCCTTCTCCAGGATGGTCCAGACGGCCGCGTTGTGGTCGTCGACGTGGATCCAGTCGCGCACGTTCTTGCCGCTGCCGTACAAACGGGGGCGCACCCCGTCGATCAGGTTGGTGATCTGACGCGGAATGAACTTCTCGACGTGCTGGTACGGGCCGTAGTTGTTGGAACAATTCGACAGGGTGGCCCGCACCCCGAACGACCGCGCCCACGCCCGCACCAGCAGGTCACTCGACGCCTTCGTCGCCGAGTACGGGCTCGACGGGTTGTAGGGGGTCGACTCGGTGAAGCGCTCGGGGTCGTCCAGTTCGAGATCGCCGTACACCTCGTCGGTGGAGATGTGGTGATAGCGGACGTCGTGGACGCGGACGGCCTGCAGCAGCGAGAACGTGCCGATCACGTTCGTCTGCACGAACGGCGTCGGATCGGCCAGGGAATTGTCGTTGTGCGATTCCGCGGCGAAGTGGACCACCGCGTCCGACTCCGCGACCAGGCGATCCACCAGCGCGAAATCCGCCACATCGCCGTGCACGAACTCGATGCGGTCGGCCACGGCGTCGAGCGAGCGCCGGTTGCCGGCGTACGTCAGCGCGTCGAGCACCGTCACCTGCACGTCCGGCCGCTCGGCGACCGTCTGGTGCACGAAATTCGCACCGATGAACCCGGCGCCGCCTGTCACGAGAAGCCTCATGTGCACCCACCCTAGTGGCGAGCCCGAGTTTCTATCCGGCGCGAACACTGGAACACTGCGCACATGCGCGGAATCATCCTGGCAGGCGGCACCGGGTCCCGATTGCACCCGATCACCCTCGGCGTGAGCAAGCAACTGGTCCCGGTCTACGACAAGCCGATGATCTACTACCCGCTCTCCACCCTGATGCTGGCGAACATCCGCGACATCCTCGTCATCACCACCCCGCACGACGCCGAGCAGTTCCGCCGGCTCCTCGGCGACGGCTCCCAGTTCGGGGTGAACCTCACGTACAAGGTGCAGGAGGAGCCGAACGGCCTGGCGCAGGCGTTCGTCCTCGGCGCCGACCACATCGGCGGCGAATCCGTGTCCCTCGTACTCGGCGACAACATCTTCTACGGCCCCGGCCTCGGTTCCCGGCTGAACCGCTTCGAGAACATCGACGGCGGCGCCGTGTTCGCCTACTGGGTGTCCGATCCCAGCGCGTACGGTGTGGTCGAATTCGACGACACCGGCCGGGCGATGTCGATCGAAGAGAAGCCCGCCACCCCGAAGTCCAACTTCTCGATCCCCGGGCTGTACTTCTACGACAACGACGTCGTCTCCATCGCGCGCAATCTGAAGCCGTCGGACCGCGGCGAATACGAGATCACCGACGTCAACCAGGCCTACCTGCAGGCGGGACGGTTGCAGGTCGAGGTGCTTCCCCGCGGAACCGCGTGGCTCGACACCGGCACCGTCGATTCGCTGCTCGAGGCGTCGAACTTCGTCCGCACGCTCGAGCACCGGCAGGGGCTGAAGATCGGCGTCCCGGAAGAGGTCGCGTGGCGCCGCGGGTTCATCACCGACGCCGAACTGTGTTCGCGTGCTGAGGCTCTCGGCAAATCGGGGTACGGCGACTACCTCCTCGAACTTCTCGAACGCGGCAAGGACTGGTGACGTGGAGTATCGGGAACTGAAGGTCCCCGGCGCCTGGGAGATCACCCCACGGCAGTTCGGCGACGACCGCGGCGTGTTCCTCGAATGGTTCAAGGGCTCGGAGTTCGAGGCCGCCGTCGGGCATCCTCTCGAACTCGCTCAGGCCAACTGCTCGGTGTCCGCCGCCGGTGTCCTGCGCGGTATCCACTACACCGACAATCCGCCCGGGCAGGCGAAATACGTCACCTGCGTCAAGGGCGCGTTCCTCGACGTCATCGTCGATCTCCGGGTGGGGTCGCCGATGTTCGGGCAGTGGGATTCGGTGCTCATCGACGACGTCGACCGCCGCGCCGTCTACCTTCCGGCCGGCGTCGGCCACGCGATCCTGTCCCTCGAGGACGCGTCGACCGTGATGTACCTGTGCTCGATCGAGTACACCCCGGCCCTCGACCACGACCTGCACCCGCTCGACCCCGATCTGGGCATCGACTGGCCCACGACGGGCCGGGACGGCAACCCGCTGACGTTCCAGCTGTCCGAGAAGGATTCGGCGGCGCCGTCGCTGAAGCAGGCGCTGGACGCCGGGCTACTGCCCCCCATGTGAGTGTTTTCGTGTGCCCGGGTACACGAAAACACTCACATGGCCGGTGACTCACGAGAACGTGTTCTAGTATCGAGGGCGTGACCTTCGTCGTCGTCGACCACCCCCGGCCGGGTATCGCCCTGGTCACGCTCAACCGCCCGGAACGCATGAACGCGATGGCGTTCGACGTGATGATCCCGTTCCGCGACGCGCTGGAGGAGATAAGCAACGACAACTCGGTCCGCGCGGTGGTCGTCACCGGCGCCGGCCGCGGCTTCTGCTCGGGCGCCGACCAGAGATCCGCGGGCCCGCTCCCCCACGTCGACGGCCTCACCCCGCCGACCGTGGCGCTGCGGGCCATGGAGATGCTCGACAACGTGGTGCTCTCGCTCCGCCGGATGCATCAGCCGGTGATCAGCGCCGTCAACGGCGCCGCCATCGGCGGCGGGCTGTGCCTGGCGCTCGCCTCCGACATCCGGATCGCGGCGGAGGACGCCTACTTCCGGGCGGCCGGCATCAACAACGGGCTGACGGCCAGCGAACTGGGCCTGAGCTACCTGCTGCCCCGCGCGATCGGTTCGTCCCGGGCCTTCGAGATCATGCTGTCCGGGCGGGACGTGCACGCCGCGGAGGCGGAGCGGATCGGACTCGTGTCGCGGTGCGTGCCCGGTGAGGACCTCCTGGACGAATGCTTCGACCTCGCCGAACGCATGTCGCGCTTCTCCCGGCCGGGCCTGGAGTTGACGAAGCGCACGCTGTGGTCGGGACTCGACGCCGCCTCACTCGAAGCCCACCTCCACCAGGAGGGTCTCGGACAGCTGCTGGTGCGGCTGCTGACCGACAACTTCGAGGAGGCGACCGCCGCGCGGAAGGACAAGCGCGAACCGCGGTTCCGGGACCGGCGCTAGGCCCGGGACAGCGACGGCGCGAACTCGCGCAGGGTGAACGAATTCGACACGACCGCACGCAGTTCGGCGAGTCCCCCGGACAGCACACCGGCCGCCCGCGCCTGCACCAGGACGTTGCCGAGGGCGGAACCCTCGACGGGTCCGGCGACGACGGGCAGCCCGGTGGCGTCCGCCGTCAGCCGGCACAGCAGCGCGTTCTGGGATCCGCCGCCGACGATGTGCACCACGTCGATCGGGGTGCCGGTCAGTTCGACGATCGACTGCACCGACCGCCGGTACGCGTCCGCGAGACTGTCCATCACACAGCGGATCACCTCGGCCGGACCGTCCGGCACGCGCTGACCCGTCCGCGCGCATTCGGCGGCGATGCGGGCGGGCATGTCGCCCGGCGGCAGGAACACCGGCAGGTCCGGGTCGATCACGGAGCCGAGGTCGGTCAGCGCTGCGGCGTCGTCCAGCAGGTCCTGCAGCGATACGTCGAGTCCGTCGGCCTGCCACTGCCGCATCGACTCCTGCACCAGCCACATGCCCATCACGTTCCGCAGCAGCCGGGTGGTGCCGTCGACGCCGGCCTCGTTGGTGAACCCCGCCGCCCGCACGTCCTCGGTGCGCACCGGGCCGGGCAGTTCCGTTCCCACCAGCGACCAGGTGCCCGACGCGATGTACACGAACCGCGTGCTCGCCGCGGGTACCGCGACGACGGCCGACGCCGTGTCGTGGCTGCCGACGGCCACCACCATCGGGGGACGGTCCGTCGCCCCGATGTCTTCGGCGACGTCGGGCCGGACGGCCCCGATCGCCGAGCCGGGCTCCGCCAACGGCGGCAGCACGCGGTCGTCGAGACCGAGCCGGGCGACGAGCGCACGGTCCCAGTCGCGGCTCACCGGATCGAGCAGACCGGTGGTGGACGCATTGGTCACCTCGCCGACCCGAACCCCGCTGAGCCAGTACGCCAGAAGGTCGGGGATCATCAGCAACTGCTCCGCCACGTCGAGCCGCTGCGCGCCGCTCTCCCGCTCGGCCAGCAGCTGGTACACCGTGTTGAACGGCAGTTGTGCGATGCCGTTGCGCTCGAACAACTCCCGATCCGGGATCGACGATCGCATCCCGGCCGCGACGCCCCCCGCCCGCTGGTCGCGGTAGTGGTACGGCATCCCGAGGAGGGAGCCGTCGCCGCCGAGCAGCCCGTAATCCACCGCCCACGTGTCGATTCCGATCGACACGAGGACGTCACCGCGGGCCACGGCCTCCATTGCCGCGGCCCGCAGCCCGTCCAGCAGACCCCGGTAGAGGCCGGCCAGATCCCAGTGCAGCGATCCACCCAGCCGCACCGGGCGGTTGGGGAAGCGCGCGACCTCGTCGAGGGTGATCACACCGTCGGCGACGCGGCCCAGCATCACCCGCCCGCTGGACGCGCCCAGGTCGATCGCGGCGAACACGTCCATCAGCGCAGGAACGCCGCAGCGACACCGGCATCCACCGGGATGTGCAGTCCGGTCGTGTGCGTGAGGTCGCCGCCGGTGAGCGCGAACACCGCGTTGGCGACGTGCTCGGGCAGCACCTCCCGCTTGAGCAGGGTGCGCTGCGCGTAGTACTCGCCCAGCTTCTCCTCCTCGACGCCGTACACGGCGGCCCGCTTGGCGCCCCAGCCGCCGGCGAAGATGCCCGAACCCCGCACCACACCGTCCGGGTTGATGCCGTTGACGCGGATGCCGTACTCGCCCAGCTCCGCCGCGAGCAGCCGCACCTGGTGCGCCTGGTCGGCCTTCGTCGCGGAGTACGCGATGTTGTTGGGCCCGGCGAACACCGAGTTCTTCGAGGAGATGTAGACGATGTCGCCGCCCATCGCCTGGGCGGTCATCACCCGCGCCGCCTCCCGCGACACCAGGAAGGAGCCCTTCGCCATCACGTCGTGCTGCAGGTCCCAATCCTTCTCGGTGGTCTCGAGCAGCGGCTTGGAGATCGACAGTCCGGCATTGTTGACGACGAGGTCTACTCCGCCGAACGCCAGGACAGCGGCCTCGAACGCCGCGGCGACCTGGTCGGCGCTGGTCACGTCCGCTGCGACGCCGACGGCGACGTCACTGCCGCCGATCTCGGCGGCGGCCTCGGCCGCCTTCGCCTGGTCGAGGTCGGCGATGACGACGCACGCGCCCTCCGCGGCGAGGCGCTGCGCGATCGCCTTGCCGATTCCCGACGCGGAACCGGTGACCAGCGCGATGCGGGTGGCGAGCGGCGCCGGCTTCGGCATGCGGGCCAGCTTCGCCTCCTCGAGGGCCCAGTACTCGATGCGGAACTTCTCCCGCTCGTCGATCGGCTGGTACGTGGAGATGGCCTCGGCGCCGCGCATCACGTTGATCGCGTTGACGTAGAACTCGCCCGCCACCCGCGCGGTCTGCTTGTTCGCGCCGAACGAGAACATCCCGACGCCGGGGACCAGGACGATGGCCGGGTCGGCGCCGCGCATCGCCGGGCTGTCCGGCTCCGCGTACTCGGCGTAGTACCGGGCGTAGTCCTCGCGGTAGGCGGTGTGCAGTTCACGCAGTCGCGCGGTGACCTCCTCGAGCGACGCGGTCGGCGGCAGGTCGAGGACCATCGGCCGGACCTTGGTGCGGAGGAAGTGATCCGGGCACGACGTACCCAGCGCGGCGAGACGCGGATGCTCGTGCGCCGCCAGGAAGTTCAGCACCTCCTCGCTGTCGGTGAAGTGCCCCACCTGCGGGCGATCGGTGGAGGCCAGTCCCCGCAGCAGCGGGAACAGCGCGGCGGCGCGGCGGCGGCGCTCCTCGGCGGGCAGTGCTTCGTAGCCCGCGATCGCGGGACCGAACGGCTCCTCGCGGCCGTTGTCGGCGATGAACTGCTCGGCGGTGCGGATGATCTCGAGCGAACGCTGCTCGCACTCCTCGCTCGTCGACCCCCACGCGGTGATGCCGTGCCCGCCCAGGATGCAACCGATCGCCTGCGGGTTCGCCTCCGCGATGGCCGAGATGTCGAGACCAAGCTGGAAACCGGGGCGGCGCCACGGAACCCACACCACCCGGTCGCCGAAGCACTTGCGGGTCAACTCCTCACCGTCCGCGGCGGTCGCGAACGCGATACCGGAATCGGGGTGCAGGTGGTCGACGTGCGGCGCGTTCACCAGACCGTGCATGGCGGTGTCGA
This sequence comes from Rhodococcus koreensis, assembly GCF_017068375.1. Classification (NCBI taxonomy): domain Bacteria; kingdom Bacillati; phylum Actinomycetota; class Actinomycetes; order Mycobacteriales; family Nocardiaceae; genus Rhodococcus; species Rhodococcus koreensis. The sequence continues at coordinate 4,878,481 of NZ_CP070609.1, read as the reverse complement.
TGGACGGCGCGGCGCCGCCCTTGCCGTGCAGGCAGTAGTCGAATGCGGCGACCATGTCGTCCTCGGCGTCGAGGCCCGGGTAGACGTCGGTCAGGGCGCGGACCCGGTCAAGGCGCAGCGCGGCGAGTCCGGCGGGCTTCAGCGTGCCGAGGTCTCCGCCGGAACCCTTCACCCAGACGAGGTCCACCTCGGCGCCGGTCACAGGGTCGACGTCGGTGCCCTTGGCGGAGGTGTTGCCGCCGGCGTAGTTGGTGTTCCGAGCGTCGGCGCCCAGTCTGTTGGACCGTGCGATCAGTTCGGCGATGGTGCTCGTGGCGTTCACTTCTTGTTTCTCCCTCGAGATTCTTGACTTCAGACCCGGATGAATTCGACGCCGAGCAACTCTGCTGCGGCCTTGATCGCGCCGGCCCGGTGGCCGACGCACAACGCCCAGTGGTGGCCGGTCCCGGTGGCACTCCACTCGTCCGTCCACTCCCCCGGGTCCCGGCCGAAGTCGACCCGCGACGTGGTGTTGCCGATGGCGAGGAGCGGCCCGGGGACCACTTCGCCCTCGGACGCGATGAACGAGTACGAGCCGTCGCGGTTCTGCCCGACCGCGAAGGTCGTGACGGGCCCGTGGGTCACGTCGAACTCGACGCTGACGCCGTACCCTCGCTTGCCGTGATAGACACCGAGACCGCGGAGCAGCGGTTCGGTTGACGAGATCTGCAGATGGGCCGGTCCGTCGTGACCCATTTCGACGACGCCGTCGCGGAAGTTCAGTGCCTGCAGTTCCGTGAACGATCCACCGGCGCCCATCCGGTCCGAGACCAGCATCGCGACCGCGGTGCGAATGTCGTACTCCCCGGCCAGCGGAATACCGCGGGCCGTGAGCAGGGACGCTCCGAGAATCATTCCGGCGCCGAGTTGTTCGTGGAGTTCACCACCCAGCCCGCGGTGGTAGTACGCCATGGCGTCGAGTTCGAAGTCCGCGACGAGACGGTCGAGTCCCACGGAGACCCGGGCTCCCCACGCGAGATCGTCCGCGTTCACCGAACCGTCGAGCGCGAACACATCGTTCGCGAGTGCGATGCGGTCCGCGGTCTCACGGTCGGAGACCGCATCGACCCGCACCCGGAGGTCGTCGAATTCGAGCACCTCCACGTGCGCGCCGAACTGGGACGACAGCAGCGTCATGTCCGTCGAGATGTCGAGCATCCCCGGGTACAGGTGACCCATGAGTCCGAGCCGGCCGTGCCGCAGGGCAGCCCGTGCCGAGGCGGCACTCACCCAGGCGTCGATGCGCCGCCAGGCGTTCTCGTCGTGCAGATACCCGGACACCGACCGGAAGTCGATGCCGCTGCGCCGGAACACGTTCGCGACCTCCGGCAGCGGACACTGCCCGCAGTAGGCCAGCCACGTCCCCGTGTCGGTGTTCGCGTGATCCATCGCCTCGGTCGGCTGCAGGTCGATCAGCAGCACCGGCACGTTGGTGCGCTGCGCGATCGGCAGCACCATCGACGATGTCAGGTAGGTGGTCAGGAAGATCACCACGAGGTCGCAGTCGGCCTGCCTCAGCGTCTCGGCCGCGACGGCGGACTCCTGCGGGTCGGAGACGAATCCGGCATCGACGACCTGGCAGTCCCGTTCCTCGAATCGGCCCGTCACGTAACGGGCTGATTCCTGCAGGACGCCCCGGAGGCCGGGGAACTGCGGCCAGTAGGCGCCGAGCCCACCCGACACCAGCCCCAGCCGGGTCTTCCGGGGACGCACCCGGTCGAGGTGAGCGGGCACGGTATTCGTCGTCGCCACGGTCATCACGCGCCCCAACTCGCCTGGTTTCCGCCCACCCGCTCGCGCTCGATCCGCTCCAGGTAGCCGGAGCGCGCGAACGCGCCGATCGGGTCGGCGTCACGGCCCTGCGATTCGCGCAGTTCGGCGAGCAGCGGCCGGACGTCGGTGTTGTAACCGTCCATCAGCACCGCGTGCGCGCCGAGCACGTCACCCGACTGCTGGGCCGCCTCGAGGGCGTCCCCGTCGACGAGCAGTGCCTTGGCCGTGGCTTCCTGGACGTTCATGATCGACCGGATCTGGCCGGGGATCTTCGGCTCGATGTTGTGACACTGGTCGAGCATGAAGTTCACGCGCGAGTCCGGGAGGTGCGCGCCGGCCCGGACGATCTCGTGCATGATCCGGAACAGCTGGAACGGGTCCGCGGATCCGACGATCAGGTCGTCGTCGGCGTAGAAGCGGGAGTTGAAGTCGAACGCGCCGAGCCGTCCCTGCCGGATCAGCTGGGCGACGATGAATTCGATGTTCGTGCCCGGTGCGTGATGACCGGTGTCCAGCACGACCTGGGCCTTCTCGCCCAGCGCCAGACAGTGCAGCAGCGACGTTCCCCAGTCGGGGATGTCGGTGGTGTAGAAGTACGGCTCGAAGAACTTGTACTCGATCAGCAGGCGGTGATCGTCGTCGAGTTCGGCGTAGATCTTCTGCAGCGAATCGGCGAGCCGATCCTGCCGGGCGCGGATCGAATCCTGGCCTGCGTAGTTGGTGCCGTCGGGCAGCCACAGCTTCAGATCCTTCGATCCCGTGGCCCGCATGACGTCGACGCACTCGACGTGGTGGGCGACAGCCTTCGCACGGATCTTCGGGTCGGCGTTGGTGAGCGACCCCAGCTTGTAGTCGTCGTCCTGGAACACGTTGGAGTTGATCGCCCCCAGCGACACCCCCTGATCGGCGGCGTACGCGGCGAGTTTGCCGAAGTCGTCGACGCGGTCCCACGGGATGTGCAACGACACCCGCGGCGCCGCCCCGGTCACGCGATGCACCTGTGCGGCGTCCTCGATTTTCTCGTACGGGTCGCGCGGGACACCTGCCGTGGCGAACACCTTGAATCGGGTGCCGGAGTTCCCGTATGCCCAACTGGGAACTTCGATTCCGAAGTCGGCAAGGGCGGCGATGTCGCCGGCGGTGCGCCGAATGTCAGTTGCCGTCATGGTGAATCATCCTTCGGTGGAGATCGTGTGGTCGAGAACGGTGTGGAGTTGGGCGTCCAGGTCGAAGATCTCGGTGAGGAGCGTGAATCCCTCGTCGGGGGCCACCCCGTCGAGTTCGAAGAACGGCGCCATGTCGTGTTGCCAACGCCTGTTGACGTCGGTGCGCGCCATAGCCGCCTGCGCCTGTTCGAGATCTGCCGACTCGACGTAGCCGACGATCAGCCCGTCCGGCCGGATGTGCAGCGAATAGTTGTGCCACCCGCTGGCTTTCAGGGCCTCCAGCATCTCCGGCCAGACCTGGGCGTGCCGGCGAACGTACTCGTCGATCCGGTCCGGCCGGAGTTGCAGGGTGAAGCAGTACTTGTTCATCGGACGGTTCAGAAGTTGTACTGGTCGATGGTGTTCGCGTCGAACACGGTGGGCGGGCCGAGCACGACCTCGCCGCCGGCGCCGATCGTGTACTCGCCGAGCTTGCCAGCCGTGAACTTCTGTCCCTCGGCGCCGGTGATCTGACCGGATGCCAGTGCGGCACCGGCGTAGGCGGAGAGGTAGCCGATGTTGGTCGGGTCCCAGAGGGCGAATTCCTTGACGGTGCCGTTCTTCACGTATTCCCGCATCTGGTTCGGGGTACCGAGGCCGGTGAGCACGATGTTGCCCTTGTAGCTCGACGACGAGATGTAGCGCGCCGCGGCGGCGATGCCGACCGTCGTGGGCGACACGATCGCCTTCAGGTCGGGGTAGGTCTGCAGCAGGCCCTGCGTTTCCTGGAACGACTTCTGGTCGTCGTCGTTGCCGTACACCGTGGCCACCAGTTCGATGTTCCGGTATTCCGGCTTGCTCGCGAGCTCCGCCTTCAGCACCTCGATCCACGCGTTCTGGTTGGTGGCGTTGGGTGTCGCGGACAGCACCGCGATCTTGCCGGTGCCGCCGATCTGCTCGCTCGTCATCTTCGCGAGCGTCTCGCCGACGCCCTGGGTGGTGGCCTGGTTGATGAACAGGTCGCGGCAGTCCTCGGCCGCGTCGGAATCGAACGTCACGACCTTGATGCCTGCGTCGCGGGCCTGGTTCAGCGAGGGGCACACGGCATTCGGATCGTTGGCGGCGATGTTGATGACGTTCTGGCCCTGCTGGATCAGCGTGTTGATGTACGACACCTGCGAGGACGCGCTCGCATCGTTGGGGCCGACGAGCTTGTACTCGCCGCCGAACTCCTCCACGGCGGTCTTGCCACCGCCGACCTCGATGTCGGAGTACGGGTTGTTGAGCTGCTTGGGGAGGAACGCGACCTGCAGACCGTCCTGGATCGGCGCGTCGGGGTTCGCGGTCCCGGTGGCGCGGTCGCCACCCCCCGAGTTCGATGCCGAATCCTGGGTGGTGCCGCCGCAGGCCGTCAATCCGATCGAGACTGCGACGATCCCCGCCAGGGGAACGAAGGTCCGGCGGAATCGGGTCATGGTGGATCCTTTCCTCGTGTTCGCGTCACCGCGAACGCTGAAGTGAGAAAGAGCGGTGAAGCAGGGAATTCAGGGCGCGTTTTTCAGCTTTCGACGCTGCGCGGACGTCCGCACGGTCTTCAGCAGGTTCGGAAGCAGAACCGCGACGATCAGGAGAACACCGGTGACGATGGTGAGTGCCTCGTTCGAGATGTCCTCGAGGCGCAGCGCATTCTGCAGCGTGGCGAGCAGCACCACCGCGGCGAGCACGCCCGCCAGCCGGCCCTTGCCGCCGAAGATCGACACTCCGCCGAGGAGCACCGCCGCGACCACGGCCAGTTCGAGACCGGATCCGTTGTCGGCCCGGGCGCTCGAGTACCGCAGGCTCCACAGCACCCCGGCGAGGGCGGCGACCGCCCCGCACACCACGTAGAGCCAGAACTTCAGCCGCGCCCCGTCGATGCCGGCGAAGCGTGCGGCCGTGTCGCTGGCGCCGGTGGCGTAGATGTCGCGGCCGAGCGGGGTGGCCTGGAGGATCACCGCGAACACGACGGCCGCGACGACCAGCGGGATGGCGAGATTGGGGATGGCCGTGCCGCCGACCGTTCCCGTGACCCACGACGTGTATGCGCGGGGGAAGTTGGACACCGCCTGGTCACCGAGGAGGACGAACGCGAGCCCCCGGAACAGGGCCAGGGTACCGATCGTGACGGCGAGAGACGGCAACCCCAGCCTGGCGACGAGGAAACCGTTGAGGGCACCGAGGAGGCAGCCGAGCAGGATGCACATCGGGATGATCGCCTCGATGGCGAAGCCGTTGTTCCACATCCAGCCCATCGCGGCGCCGCTCAGCCCCAGGACGCTCGCCACCGACAGGTCGATCTCGCCGGTGATGATGATGAACGTCATCGGCAGTGCGATCAGGAAGATCGGTGCCAGGTCGAGAACGAGGAACGTGAAGTTCCGGCTGCTCCCGAAGTCGGGGTTGGTGACCGAGGCGACCACCAGCACGACGATCGTGATGGCGATGATCACCGAGTCCCAGCCGGCGAGCACCTCGCGGATTCGGCCGACCGTCGACGTCCCCGCGGTGTCCGGCTGTGCGGTCGTCGCCGGCTCGATGGTGTCAGTCGACATGGGCGCTCCTCTTCCGAAGTTGCTGTGCGGCACGCACCGCGAGCAGTCGATCGGCCGCGATGGCGATGAGAATCAGCGCACCGACGATGGCCTGCTGCCAGAACTGGTTGATCTGGAGAACGGGCAGCGAACTGTTGATGGTGGTCAGGAGCAGCGCGCCGAGCGCCGCGCCCCAGACGGTGCCGACGCCGCCGACCACGGCGACACCGCCCACGACGGCGGCCGCGATCACGTTGAGTTCGTAGCCGGATCCGGCGGCGGCGTCGACGGTGCCGAACCGCGCCGCGAACATGACCCCGGCGACTCCGGCCATGGCCCCGGAGAACACGAAGGCGAGCAGGACGCGCTTGCCGACGGCGATGCCCGCGAGTTCGGCGGCGTGGCCGTTCGACCCGATGGCGTAGAGGTCGCGTCCACTGCGATAGCGACGCAGATACACACCGGCGAGAACAACGGCCACCACCGCGACGATCACGAGCACCGGCACACCGAGAAGCGTTGCGGTGCCGAGCTTCAGGAAGTCCGGCGGCATCTCGTCGGCGGTGATCTGCTCGCCACCCGCCCACAGGTAGGCGATGCCGCGGAAGATGTACATCGTGCCGAGCGTGACGACCAGGGCGGGAACGCCGCCGAACCGCACCAGCAGCGCGTTGGCGAGTCCGCAGACCGCGCCGACGGCGATCCCCGCGAGGATCCCCACCACGATCGGTGCACCGTCGGCACCCGACATCACACTGCCCGCGGCGAACGCCGACAGCCCGAGCACCGAGCCGACCGACAGGTCGATGTTCTTGGTGATCATGACGACGGTCTGCCCGACCACCAGCACACCGACGATCGACGCGGCCAGCAGAATGTCGCGAATGCTCTGGGAGGAAAGGAAATTGCCGTTCTGCATCGTGGTGACCACGACCAGCACGATCAGCGCGGCGAGGATGCCGAGCGAACGGACCTGCAGCACCTTCTCGATCAGCGACGGACCCCCGTCCGACTTCACCTGTGGCTTCGCGGCGCCCGCAGGCGCGACGCGGGTGGGTGCGCTCATGCGGCGGCCTCCGAACCCGTTGCAGCGAACATGATCTTCTCCTCGTCGGCCTCGGCCCTGCTCAGTTCCGACACGATTCGTCCTTCCCTCATCACAAGGACGCGATCGGCCATTCCGAGCACCTCCGGCAATTCGGAGGAGATCATCACGACGGCGACGCCTTCACTGGCGAGCGTCGAGATGATCCGGTGCACTTCGGCTTTGGTGCCGACGTCGATACCGCGGGTGGGTTCGTCCACGATCAGGACGCTCGGCGCGGTGGCCATCCACTTGGCGAGCACGACCTTCTGCTGATTGCCGCCGGACAGCACCCCGACGGGGTCGGTGATGCGCGCGTACTTGGTCTGCAGTTTCTTCGTCCACTCGTAGGCCGACCGGCGCTCACGTCCCCCGAAGAGGAACCCGAACCGGGCGAGAGCGGACGACCGCGTCAACGTGGCGTTGCGCTCGATCGACATGTCCAGGATCAGGCCCTGCTGGCGACGGTCCTCCGGGACGAGCGCCATTCCCGCGCGCATCGCGGCCTTCGGATCGCCCTTGCGCAGGCTCTTGCCTCGCACCCGGACGTCGCCGCTGTCACGGGGGTCCACACCGAACGCCGACTGCATGACCTCGGAGCGGCCGGCACCGACCAGCCCGGACAGTGCCACGATCTCGCCGGCGCGCACCTGGAAACTGATGTCGGAGAACACCCCGGCTCGCGACAGGTTCTCGACCTCGAGGACGACCGCCCCCGGTTCCACGTCGATCTTCGGGAACAGGGCGCCGAGGTCGCGGCCGACCATGCTGCGGACGAGGTCGTCGACCGTCAGGCCCGCCAGTTCCGATGTGGCGATGTGCCGTCCGTCGCGCATCACGGTGACCCGCTGGCACAGCGCGAAGATCTCCTCGAAGCGGTGCGAGATGAACATGACCGCCGCGCCGGACGCGCACAGGGACCGGGTGACCTTGAACAGCCGCTCCACCTCGTTGCCGGACAGGGCCGCGGTCGGCTCGTCCATGACGATGACGTTGGCGTCGGTGGACAGCGCCTTCGCGATCTCGACCAACTGCTGATCGGCGATCGACAGTCCGCTGGCCGGCCGGTCCGGGTCCATCGGGACCCCGAGACGGTCGAACAGCGCGCGGGCGGCTGTGTTCATCGCGCCGCGGTCGATCATGCCGAAGCGGGCCCGCGGCTGGGTGCCGATGAAGATGTTCTCCGCGATCGTGAGGTCGGGGAACAGGGTCGGCTCCTGGTAGATGACCGCGATACCCCTGGCCTTGGCATCCGAGGGCGACCCGAGCGACACTTCCTCACCGCCGACGAGCATCGATCCGGTGTCGGGGCCGTGCACGCCGGCGAGCATCTTCACGATGGTCGACTTGCCTGCACCGTTCTCTCCGACGAGGGCGTGCGCCTCGCCGCCGTAGAGCGGAAACGACACACCCTGAACAGCAGCGACGTTGCCGAAGGACTTGGTGACGTCCCGTACTTCCAGCAACGGCACCGCAGGGGGGACGCTCATTCAGCACCTCCGATTGAAACGGTTCATTTCTTGTTTATGAAGCTAGAAGTGACAGGCGCCACAAGTCAAGAGGTTCGGTAGAGCCGGTCACCACCGTGACCTTATCGTTATAAAAGCACGCCAGGTCGCTTACCGGATATTCCGCATCGTCTCGCCTGACAGCCGGTCTTGATTCCGGCCCCGCGGACGGCGATACTGTGAATGAAGCGATTCAAGAGCACTGGATTGTTCTCGGGCACCGGCCGACGCGACAATGTGCGCTGTCGAACGAGCCGGCTGAAGGGGGAATCGGATGGCAGCGTCCATGCGCGAGGTCGCCGCACTCGCGGGCGTCTCGATGGGAACGATCAGCAACGTGCTCAACCACCCCGAACTGGTGTCGGAGGCGACCCGCCAGCGAGTACACGAGGCCATCACCCAGCTCGGCTTCGTCCGCAACGACGCCGCCCGCCAACTCCGCGCCGGCCAGTCACGGATGCTCGCCGTCGTCGTCCTCGACGCGCGGAACCCCTTCTTCGTCGACGTCGCGTCGGGAGCCGAGGAAGTCGCCGAGGCGAACGAACTGCTGATGGTCATGATCAGCACCGGCGAATCGGAAGAACGCGAGAACCGGCAGCTCGGCCAGCTCATGGAACAACGCGTCCACGGAATCCTGCTCTGCCCCACCGGCGAGAGCACGCCGATGCTCGCCAACCTCGACCGTCAGGGCACCCCGGTGGTCCTGCTCGACCGCGGGTCCCGCACACCCGGCCGATCCTCCGTCGCCGTCGACGACGTCCACGGCGGCAGGATCGCCGCCCGCCACCTGATGGAGCAGGGGCACCGGAACCTCGTGTTCGTCGGCGGGCCCGACACCATCAGGCAGGTCCGCGACCGCCGGGACGGGGCGCTCAGCGCCGTCGCGGAATCGGCGAGCACCCGCATGCGCACCGTCGCCACCCGATCCCTCAGCATCGAGGCCGGCACCCACGCGGCCCGCGAGATTCTCGCGATGCCGCCGCAGGAGCGGCCCACGGCGGCGTTCTGCGCCAACGACCTGCTCGCACTCGGTGTGCTCCAGGAGTTCATCCAGCACGGCAAGCGCGTGCCCGAAGACCTCGCGATCGTCGGGTACGACGACATCGACTACGCCGCCGGTGCGGCCGTGCCGCTGACCTCCGTCGCCCAGCCGCGGAACGAACTGGGACGGGCGGCGGCCGAACTCCTGCTCGATCAGGTCAACAACCCCGACACCCACAAGCACCAGCAGCTCTCGTTCACCCCGACCCTCGTCGTCCGGGAGTCCACGGCCGCCTGCCCCGTGCGTGGTTGACGAGCGTCTGGACTCGTCAACCGCGCACCGGGCCGGAGGCCTCAGGGGTATCTTTCGGACATGTCGAAGCCACCTCTGACACCGAAGGCCGCCGAGATGTTCGCCCGGCCCAATTACGCCACCGTCGCCTGCGTCCGACCCGACGGGCAGCCCGTGTCCGTGGCCACCTGGTATCTGTTCGAGGGCGGCAGGGTGCTGGTCAACATGGACGCCGAGCGGAAGCGCCTCGACTACCTGCGGGGCGATCCCCGGGTCAGCCTCACCGCGATGGATCCCGGCGACTGGATCACCCACGTCAGCGTCCAGGGCCGGGTGACGGAGTTCGTCGACGACGAAGACCTCGCCGACATCGACCGCCTCGCGACGCATTACACCGGCAACCCGTACCCCGTCCGCGACCGGAAACGGGTCAGCGCCTGGATCGAGACCGACACCTGGCACGGCTGGGGGTCGCTGAAACAGTCCTGACCGAATCCGCGCCGACGACACCCGGGCATGACGACGCCCCGCGCCGCAACGGTCCTCGCCGTGGCCACGGCGGTGATCGGCAGCCTGCTGCTGAGCGCACCGACGGTCCGCGAATCGGGGCCGCCCGCGGCAACGGTGGCCCAGCCCGCGCCGCCTCCGCCACCGCCGCCCGTCGTCCTGACCCCGGAAGAGGTCGAGGCCAGGGTGATCCCGGCGATCGTCACCCTCGTCGCCGACTCGGGGCTCGTCGAAACCGCGGGAACGGGGATAGTGCTCACCCCCGACGGCGTCGTCCTCACCAATCATCACGTGATCGACGGTGCACTCGACATCAGCGCGGTGAGCCTCGGCAACGGTGCGGAGTACGTCGCGGACGTGCTCGGTTACGACAGTTCGCGCGACATCGCGGTCCTCCGGCTCCAGGGCGCGGGCGACCTTTCCGCCGCGCCCCTCGCGAAGGACACCGCCGTCGGCATCGGTGATCCGGTAACCGCGGTGGGCAACGCCGAAGGGGGCGGAGTCCCGGTGGCGGCACGGGGTTTCGTGACCGATCTCGGGCAGGCGATCACCGCTCGCAGTTCCACCGACGGTTCCCGGAACCGGCTGAACGGGTTGATCCAGATCGATGCGGCGGTCCGGCCCGGCGACTCCGGTGGCCCGCTCGTCGACGCCACCGCCGCCGTCATCGGCGTGAACACCGCGGGCAACGCCGACTCCGATCCCACCAAACCCGCTCCCGCCCAGCCGAGGTCGTATGCGGTGCCCATCGACACCGCGATGACGATCGTCGATCAGGTTCGCGCCGGGACGGCGTCCGCCACCGTGCACATCGGCGACACCCCCCTCCTCGGGATCAGCGTCACCGACGATCCTCGTGGCGCCGAGGTCCTCTGGGTCAGCATCGGCACCCCCGCCGACGACGCGGGCATCGACATCGGGGACGTCGTCACCGAATTCGACGGAATCCCGATCCGGTCCTCGGACGACCTCAGCGGGCTCATGATCGCGCGGCACCCCGGCGACGCGGTCGAAATCCGCTGGCTCGACGAGACCAGGAGGCCGCGGTCGACCACGATCGTGCTGGAGAAGGGCCCGCCGCGGTAGTCAGGCGGTCTTGTCCCGGGCGACACCGTCGTCCGGCCGCACCCGCGTCGCGACGAACCGCGCGATACGCCGAAGCACCACACGACTTTCCGGCAGACCGGGCCACAACGCCGGAAACGCATGCACCTGACCGTCCCAGATCTGCAGCGTCGTCGGCACACCCGCACCGCTCAGCCGATGCGCCATCAGCTCCGAATCCGACCGCAGCACCTCGCCCTCCGCGGCGAACAGCAACGACGGCGGCAGACCCTCGAGCGCACCGTTCACGGGCGACAGCGCGGGGTCGAGCACACCGTCCACCTCGCCGCCCAGCTTGCCGATGGTGACGAGCGCCTCCACGGGCGCGAACACGTCGCGGGCGGCGTTGGCGTGCACCAGCTTGTCGGCGCAGTCCAGGTCCAGCAGCGGCGACAGCCCGACCAGCCCGGCGGGGAGATCGACACCCTCCTCGCGGGCCTTCAACGCCGTCGCGAACACGAGGAACCCACCCGCCGAATCACCGGCGAACACCGTCCCGCCCGCCTGGGCTCCGTTCTCCAGCAACCACTTGTATGCCGTCAGACAGTCGTCGACGGAACCGCTGATGTTCGTGTCGGGCAGTTGCCGGTAGCCGACGTGCATCACCGGCAGTCCGGTCAGCTTCGCGATCGTCGCGACCACCGGCCGGTGCGTGTTCAGCCCGCAGCACAGGAACCCGCCGCCGTGGAGATAGAGGACGACACCGTCGCTCAGCTCCGGTGAGACTCCCGGGGCGCGCACGATCTCCGCGTCGAACCCGGGCAGCCGCACCTTCTGGCGGCGGATACCGGAAGCGGGGCGCATCCCCGCCGCGAGGTCCAGCAGCGCGGCCCTGCGGATCGCCGACTCGTTGATCGGCGCCATCCGCACCACGGGCCGGAGGAACCATCTGCATGCCTGGTAGAGAACCTGGGATTCGATACTCGGCCCCGCCAGCCGCGCACCCGAACGGTATTGGACGGTCGGTGTCCCATTCCGCTGCTGCACAGACGGCTTGCGGTCGTTCGGCACAGATTTCATGCCTTCTCCCCTGGTCGCCGATACCCGTCGCCGTTGACGGATACGTAAGTTCAACCTTGGAGTACCCGCCACGCTCGTGCGTCGCTGATGGTGGCTTCGGCCCCAAGTCGTTATGCCCGGTGCCCGAATCGTTACCGGCGGGTCGGATCAGCCGAAATCGAGATCGTCCAGCTCCTCCACCACGGTGACCTTGCGCTTGCGGCCACCCCGCATCCGGCCGATGCCACGGCGTCCGCCGGTGTCCGCGTTGCCGGACGGCAGGATCCGCTGCGGCGCCACCCGGGGGCGCGCCACGTGCGCGGGCGGCGGCGCGACCCGGGGTTCCACAGGGTCGGACACGACGAGGGGCGTCCGGGGCGGCGGGGCCGCGACCACGGGCCGTGGTGCCGCGGCCACGGTGGGCGGTGCCGCGACGGCGGCAGGCGGGGCGGGGACCGCGGCAGGCGGGGCGGCGATCGGCACGGAGACCCGTTCACGGCGGGGCAGGCCGGCGTCCCGCAGATCCACGTCGTCGAGCCCGGTCACCCACCGCAGCCGGTGGTCGAGACCGCGGTCCTGCAGCTCGGCCCAGATCTCGTCGTGCCACGCCCCGGGCTCGCCGCTCCCGAACGCCCGGGAGTTCGCGCTGACCCACACCACGTCCTCGGACGGGCGGCGGTCCGCGATGTCCAGGACCGTCAGCCAGTTCACCGTGGCCGTGTAGCCGCGCCGCTTCCGGTCCACATACGGGCGGCGGCGCTGCAGTTCACGGGCGGCGACTTCGAGGTGTGAGGTGTACGCCGGCTCGATCACGTCGCAGCCCATCGCCTCCAACTGCCGGGCGAGCGAGTCGACGTAACCGTCGGCCTTGGCCCGCGCGGCGTCCACGAACGCAGACAGGTCGTCGCGGAGCCCGAGCCGGTCGTACATCCGTGCCTGGACGGTGAGGGCCTCGATCATCGCGACCGACTCCCGCTGGTACCGGTGGGCGACCTCGACGAGGACGAGGCGGGGGACGAGCACTCGGCTGCCCCGGTCGAGGGCGTCGCGGACGAACGTCTCGAAGCGCGCGTCTCGCGTGACGGCCGAAGTATCGAGGACAATCAGCATTGATCGATTCTCACCGAACGCGTCGGCAGCGCCAGGGAAGTTGCTGAGTCGTTACCGAAACACCCGACCAGTCGGTATCGCAGCACCCGCCGGGGCATTGCCGCCCGGTTGCCGGGCGGCCATCTCAGTGGATCTTGAAGATCACCGCGCGCTGCACGACGAAGTTGATGACCGTCGCCGTGCCCTGCGCGATGACGAACGCGAGCGGCAGACGCCACCATTCGTCGGGGAATGCGTGGTACATCACCCAGTTGAGGCCCACCTGCACCGCAAACGTGACGGCGTACAGGATCACGACGGCGACGAAGCGGGCGCGGCTCGGTTCGGCCTTGAACGTCCACCGGCGATTGATCAGGTACGCGGTGGTGGTGCCCGCGATGAAGCTGATCGACTTCGCCACGTTGACGGGCAGCCCGACCACCTCGAACAGCAGGAAGTACAGGCCGAAGTCGACGACCGCCGACAGTCCACCGGTCAGGACGAAACGGACGATCTGCGTCTTCAGGTCCAGTGCGTCGTCGGCGATGTTCTCGGTGACGGGGATCTCGACGGGGAGCGGAACGTGAGGTTCGTGCTCGTGACTCGGCTGGGTTTCTGACACGACGACGAGGCTAGCGCCCCGTGAGTACTTCTTAACCGCCCGCGGTTAACAAGTACTCACAGGCGGTAGCCTCTATGCCGATGTCCACGACAGCAGAAGAGACGCCCACCCAGGCGCTCCCCACACAGACCCGCACCCTCACCGGCTGGGGACGCACCGCGCCCACCACCGCGCAGGTGCTGTCCACTCCCGACGTGGAGGTGATCGCGCAAGCGGTCGCCCAGGTCGCGGAGCAGAACGAGTCGAAGCCGGCTCACCTGCAGCGTGGGGTGATCGCCCGTGGCCTCGGCCGCTCCTACGGCGACCCGGCGCAGAACGCCGGTGGCCTGGTCATCGACATGAATGCGCTGAACCGGATCCATCGCATCGACCGCGACACCCACCTCGTGGAGGTCGACGCCGGCGTCAACCTGGATCAGCTGATGAAGGCGGCGCTGCCGTTCGGCCTGTGGGTTCCGGTGCTGCCGGGCACCCGGCAGGTCACCATCGGCGGTGCCATCGGCTCCGACATCCACGGCAAGAACCATCACAGCGCCGGCAGCTTCGGCAACCATGTGGTGTCGCTGGACCTGCTCACCGCCGACGGCAAGGTGCGGACGCTGACGCCGAAGGGCGGCCGCAACGACCCCAAGGGCGCCCTGTTCTGGGCGACGATCGGCGGCATGGGCCTGACGGGCATCATCCTCAAGGCGACCATCAAGATGACGCCGACCGAGACGGCGTATTTCATCGCCGACGGCGACGTCACCCAGACGCTCGACGAGACCATCGCGCTGCACAGCGACGGCAGCGAGGCCAACTACGAGTACTCGAGCGCCTGGTTCGACGCCATCGCCGCGCCCCCGAAGCTGGGCCGGGCCGCGGTCTCCCGGGGCTCGCTGGCGAAGCTCGACCAGTTGCCGGCGAAGTTGCAGAAGAATCCGCTGGCGTTCGACGCGCCGCAGCTGCTGACGTTCCCGGACGTGTTCCCGAACGGCCTGGCCAACAAGTTCAACTTCTCGATGATCGGCGAGCTGTGGTTCCGGAAGTCCGGCACCTACCGCGACAAGGTTCAGAACTTGACGCAGTTCTACCACCCGCTCGACATGTTCGGTGAGTGGAACCGCGCCTACGGATCGAACGGATTCCTGCAGTACCAGTTCGTGGTGCCGACCACCGCGGTCGAGGAGTTCAAGGCGATCATCCGCGACATCCAGACGTCGGGGCACTACTCGTTCCTCAACGTGTTCAAGCTGTTCGGCGAGGGCAACCAGGCGCCGCTGAGCTTCCCGATCCCGGGCTGGAACATCTGCGTCGACTTCCGCATCAAGCCCGGCCTGAACGAGTTCGTCACCGAACTCGACAAGCGGGTCCTGAAGTTCGGCGGCCGTCTCTACACGGCCAAGGATTCGCGGACCACCGCCGAGACGTTCCACGCCATGTACCCGCGGATCGACGAGTGGATCGCCACCCGCCGCAAGTACGACCCCACCAATGTCTTCGCCTCCGATATGTCCAGAAGGTTGGAACTGTAGTGATCAACGCTGTCGGGAACCCCCAGACCCTCCTGCTGCTCGGTGGCACCTCCGAGATCGGTCTCGCGATCTGCGAGGAGTACCTGAAGAAGGCGCCGATGCGGGTGATCCTCGCCGCGCTGCCCGGCGACCCCGGGCGCGACGGCGCGGTAGCCCAGCTGAAGGCGGCAGGCGCCAACGCCGTCGATGTCATCGACTTCGACGCCGTCGACACCGAGAGCCACCCGAAGGTCATCGACGACGCCTGGGCGAAAGGCGACGTCGACGTCACCATCGTCGCGTTCGGCCTCCTCGGCGACGCCGAGGAACTGTGGCAGAACCAGCGCAAGGCCGTCCAGATCGCCGAGGTCAACTACACCGCGGCCGTGTCCGTCGGCGTCCTGGTCGGCGAGAAGATGAAGGCACAGGGCTTCGGCCAGATCATCGCCATGTCGTCCGCCGCGGGCGAGCGCGTGCGCCGCTCCAACTTCGTGTACGGCTCCACCAAGGCCGGACTCGACGGCTTCTACCTCGGACTCGGTGAGGCCCTGCGTGAGTTCGGTCCGCGCGTCCTCGTCATCCGTCCCGGCCAGGTCCGCACCCGCATGTCCGCGGACGTGAAGGAAGCCCCGCTGACGGTGAACAAGGAAGACGTGGCCAAACTCGCCGTCACGTCGGCGGAGAAGGGCAAGGATCTCGTCTGGGCGCCCGGCGCATTCCGGTACGTGATGATGATCCTGCGGCACATCCCGCGACCGATCTTCAAGAAGCTGCCCATCTAAGCTTCGCCCTCGTGACGGAAGCAGACGTAGCACCGGCCCGACGGTCCCTGTCGACAGCTGCCGAAATGCTGCTGGGGGCCGTCGTGGCCGCGGTGGTGGCAGCGGTCGGACTGTTCGCGTTCGGGCGGGTGCAGTGGCCTGCGTTCAACTCGTCCAACGTGACCCAGGCCGTCACGACGGTCGGCCAGGTCGTGGCCATCGCGGGTATCGCGGTGTCGGTGCTGCTGGTCCGGCTGCACCGGGCCGCGCGGTTCGCCCGGCTGCTGTCGTGGGCGAGCCTGTCCGGCTTCGTCACCGTCACACTCGGTCTGCCGCTGGCCGCGACCAAGCTGTACCTGCACGGTGTCTCCGTCGACCAGGAGTTCCGCACCGAATACCTCACGCGGCTGACGGACTCGGCCGCACTGCGCGACATGACGTACGCCGACCTGCCGCCGTACTACCCGGCCGGCTGGTTCTGGGCGGGTGGGCGCGTCGCCAACCTCCTCGGCATGGACGGCTGGGAAGCGTTCAAGCCGTACGCCATCGGATCCCTCGCCGTCGCCGCCGTCGTCGCACTGGTGTTGTGGAGCAACCTGATCCGCCACGACCTGGCCATCGTGGTGTCCCTCGCGACGACGGCCCTCGTCCTGGCCTACGGTTCGCCGGAACCGTACGGCGCCGTCATCACGCTGCTGATCGGTCCCGCGCTTGTCCTCGCCTGGGGCGGCCTGAATCGTGCCGACGGGCGCGGCGGTTGGGGTGCCGTGATCGGCACCGGCCTGTTCCTCGGTCTCGCCGCCACGTTCTACACGCTGTATCTCGGTCTCGCCGCCTTCGCGATCACCCTGCTCGCACTGCTGGCGGCGGCGCTGCGCGTGCGCGCCCGGAAGTCGTGGCGGGCGGCGGTCGACCCGCTGGTCCGGCTGATCGTGATCGCCGCCGTGTCCGGGCTCCTCGCCCTGACCGTGTGGCTGCCGTATCTACTGAAGGTCGTGGGTGGTTCGCCCGCCGCGTCGGGAACCGCGCTGCACTACCTGCCCGAGGCGGGCGCACAGCTGCCGTTGCCGATGATCCACTTCTCCCTCACCGGGGCGTTGTGCCTGCTCGGCACCATCTGGCTCGTCGCCCGCGCGTCGACGTCACGGCGCGCGCAGGCCCTCGGCGTCGGAGTGGTGGCCATCTACCTGTGGTCGCTGTTGTCGATGGCGTTCACGGTGCTCGGCAGCACCCTGCTCTCGTTCCGGCTCGAGCCCGTGCTGATCGTCCTGCTCGGCGCGGCAGGCGTCTTCGGATTCGTCGAATTCGCGGGGTGGCTCGTGCTCGCGACCAGCGACAACCCGCGGGTCAAGGGTGCGGTCCTGGTGATCGGCGTGCTGGGTGCGCTGTCGTTCGTCCAGAACATCCCGAAGTTCCTCGACGCCGACATCGCCGTCGCCTACACCGACACCGACGGCAACGGCGAACGCGCCGACCAGCGCCCACCCGGTGCCGCCG
The DNA here is from genome assembly GCF_017068375.1 of Rhodococcus koreensis. Classification (NCBI taxonomy): domain Bacteria; kingdom Bacillati; phylum Actinomycetota; class Actinomycetes; order Mycobacteriales; family Nocardiaceae; genus Rhodococcus; species Rhodococcus koreensis. The sequence continues at coordinate 4,861,017 of NZ_CP070609.1, read as the reverse complement.
CCCACTACGCGGCGGTCGACGAACTCATCCGGGCGCAGGTCCCCCGCGACCGCGACGACACGGTGGCCCTCACCGCCGACACCAGCTTCCTCAGCTTCTACCCCTACCTCGGGTTCCAGGCGCTGACGTCGCATTACTCGAATCCCTTGGCGGACTTCGCCGGACGCGCCCGGACCATCGCGGAGTGGAGCGAGCTCGAGACACCCGACCAGCTGGTGGCCGCACTCGACGCGGCGCCGTGGCGGGCGCCCGACGCGTTCGTGTTCCGGCAGGGCCCCGACGGATACACGCTGCGGCTCGCCGAGGACGTGTATCCCAACGACCCCAACGTGCGCCGCTACACCGTCACGTTCCCGAAGGAACTGTTCGACGACCCGCGATTCACGGTGTCGGAGACCGGACCGTTCGTCGTCGTCACAAGAAACTGATCGGTCTGTTCGCGTTTACTCGGCCCTGCTCGCGGGAACACCGCAGCCAATCAGGGAAGCGGGTATTTTCCGCGCCCCGAGGGGAATTGTCGGGTCGTCGCGAGGAGCGGTCATGCCGGATGCAGTGGAACCTCGACGTGCCGGCAGCGGTGCCGAAGACTATCTTCTCGGCACCGCTCCCGGTGAGGTGATCGTGCATGCCGGACTCGCAACGACGATCGGAGCGATCATCGGTGTCTACGTCGGGCACTGGGCGCTTTTCGTGGTCGCAGTGCTCGGCGCCGCCGTGTTCGTCGCCGGCGACGTCGTCGTCCATCTGAGTCGACAAAGGTCGCCGGACATCAGTCCGGCGACCCCTGTCAGGCACCCTGTCGGGCGGGCTGCCTAGTTGAGCTTCTGCGGCACGCCGTAAGTCATCACGGTGTCACCGTTCTCCGTCACGGCCATCGCGTACGGACGGATGGTGACCGGCCCGATAGCACCGGAGATGGAGCCATGAACTCCCTGCATCCTGACCACAGCCGCCGATCCGTCGAACTCCTGCCCCTCGAGGAGCGGGACGGTGGTGATTCCACCCGGTTCCAGGTCGATATCGAGTTCCTGCGACGGAATGATGTCACCGGCGAGTTCCGCGTTGGTCCCTGCGTTCAGGTCCAGCGTGAAGTCGGGGACGAGTCCCAGGTTGATTCCATTACTCGACCCGATTGCGAACCCGAGTCCGGGCGAGTTGAGGACGATGGTCGCGCCTGCCAACGAGACCGGGTAACCGATCTGATAACCGACGGTGAGCTGAGTTCCCTTGAACTCTTCCGCGTTCGGCCCGGTGATGGCGACCCCCGCGTAACCGTTGTGGAAGAACTCCACGCTGGTAGGTACGCCGTCCAGCGGCGGTACGACCTGATACTGCGTGTCGCCCTGGACGACTTCGATGCGATTCCCTCGTGCATCGATCACGGAGCTGGAATTGTCCACGCCGGCCGACGCCGTGCCGTTGCCCATGACCATGGCGAGCGCGGCGATGCCTGCGACTGCAACCGTCCGTGTGAAGCGTTTGTACCCAAATCGAGATGTGCTGATGTCCGTCATGCCGACCCCATTCAGAATGCACTGCAACCGATACGGAAAAGCATGCTGAGCGTAACCAGTGGGGCAGAAGAATATCCCTGTATTGATCAGAAGTTCACAAATCAACTTGATGTGATACACGCAACAATTACCCGATCGCAACCCAGGAAGCTCTCAGCGACCTCCGGTACCCTCGATCGATTGACATCGACCCGAGAACCGGAGGCGCTGCTGCGTGACTGAGATACTCACCCCGGTCGAGACGACTCGGCCCGCCGGGAGCACCAGCACCACCGCTCGCCCTGTCCGCTCCCGTTTCCGGCCGCACCCGGCCGATGTCGCAGCGGTCGTCTTCTATGTCGGCCTGGCCGCATTCGTGTTGGCCCGCCAGTGGAAACACCTCGGAACCGGCTATCTGGTGCGCAGCGGCCAGGACCAGACCATGTGGGAGTGGTTCTTCGCGGTCGCCGCACGCTCGCTGGTCCGTCTGGAGAACCCGCTGTCCAGCGACCTGCAGAACTATCCACTGGGCGTCAATCTCATGGGCAACACGGCGATGTTCGGCATCAGCATTCCGCTGGCGCCCATCACACTGTTGTTCGGACCGAACGTCACATTCACTCTGGCACTCACACTTGGCCTGTCGGGCACGGCAATTGCCTGGTATTGGGTCTTCTCACGGCACGTCGTGTCCTCGCGACTCGCGGCGGCCGTCGGCGGCGGCCTGTGCGGTTTCGCACCCGCCCTGATCTCGCACACCAACGGGCATCCCAACTTCGTCGCCCTGTTCCTGCTGCCCTTCATCGCGCTCGCCGTGATCAGGCTGGGCAGCGGCGCGCGACCCGTGCGCGACGGCATCGTGCTGGGACTGCTGATCGCCTACCAGATCTTCCTCGGCGAGGAACCCCTGCTGATCTACGCGCTGGCGTTCACGGTGTTCGGGATCGCCTACGCGGCGTCGCGCCCGCGGACCGCGTTCGCGGCAGTCAGGCACAGCATCAAGGGTTTTGCGGTCGCGGGCGGCGTCGCGCTGGCCGTCGCCGCCGTTCCCCTGTGGTGGCAGTTCTTCGGGCCCGACAGCTACCGCGCGATCGAACACGGCCCGGTGGGCAACGATACCGAGTCGTTCACCAGCTTTCCGACATCCTCCCTGGCAGGCGAGCCCGGGTCCGCCGAGTTCAGCATGAACGCCACCGAGGAGAACGCGTACTTCGGCTGGCCCCTGCTGATTCTCCTCGGCCTGTCCGCCCTGTGGCTGTGGCGGATGCCGCTCGCACGCGCGGCGGCCGCCACGGTCGGGGTGATGGGTGTCCTGTCGCTCGGGACGTCGCTGACGATCGGCGGCTGGGACACCGGAATTCCGTTGCCGTGGAAGCTGATCTCACACCTGCCGCTCCTCGAGTCCGTCCTCGAGTCGCGCTTCGCGATGGGCTGCCTGCCCGCCGCCGCGCTGCTGCTCACGCTCGGCACCGACCGCGCCCTGGCGTCCGCCCGCGAGGGCCAGCGGACCACCACGCTGCTGTGGGTCGGGTGGCTCGTGGTGGCGCTGCTTCCGCTGACGCCGACACCCCTGGCAGTCGTGCAGCGGGACGCCGCGCCGAACTTCTTCGCCGACGGTACGTGGCGGGACTACGTCACCGACGGTTCCGTCGTCACGGTGCCGCTCCCCTCCCCGGAAAACGCCCGGATGCTGCGCTGGCAGACCGAGCAGGATCTCGCATTCCCCATTGCCGGTGGATATTTCGTCGGCCCGGCCGGCAGCGAGCAGCGGGGCAAGTACGGGCCCGACGACCGCCCCACCGCACTACTGCTCGCGTCCGCGCAGTCGTCCGGCCAGGTACCGGTCATCGACGACGCGACGAGGGCCCAGGCGCTGACCGACCTGAAGTTCTGGAACGCCGACGTCCTGGTCCTGCCGCACACCCAGAACGATCGCGTCCTGCGCGAGACGGTCCGGCAACTCGTCGGGGCGCCGGCGAAACCCGTCGACGGCGTGTGGCTGTGGGACGTGCGGTGGCTGCACCACCCGTGAGTACTTATCAACCGCCGGACGTTAATAAGTACTCACGGGTGACTAACATCGTGCTGTGCCACAACCGCCGCTGCCCGACGTCCGGAGCATCCGCACTTCCCGGCTCATCGCGATCGTCACCGGCCTGATCGGTTTCGTTCTCGCGCTGGCCACCCCGTTCCTGCCGGTGAAGCAGGACGCCGCGACGATCGACTGGCCGCAGAACGGCACGCTCGGCAGCGTCGAGGCGCCCCTGGTCTCGTACACGCCGCTGGCCCTGCAGGTGAACGTTCCCTGCTCGGTGTTCACGCAACTCGGGCCCGACGGCGGCACCGTCGTCTCCACCCTCCCGAACCGGGCGCCCGACTTCGAGAAGAACGGCCTCGTCGTGAAGGCGGGGGCCGGCGGCACGGTCGACGTCACCCTTCGCGGCAGGTCCCTGATCTCGGCGGGTGCGGGGGACCTGCAGGGCTGCACCGGTCTCACCGTCACGTCCGACTACCAGCGGACGTCGGCCGAGGTCACGGGCACCGCCGAACCGCTCGCCGGTTCCGTCGAGGGCGACCAGCGACCGCAGATGGTCGGCCTGTTCACCGACCTGCAGGGGGCGGCGCCCGCCGACTTGAGCGTGCACGTCGACCTCGACTCCCGGTTCTCGTCGAGCCCGACGCTGCTCAAACTGCTGGCGATGATCGTGTGCGTCCTCGCGACGCTGACGTCGCTGTACGCGTTGCACCGCGTGGACGGCATCGACGGCAGGCGCGCCCGCCGCTTCCTGCCTGCGCACTGGTGGAAGTTCACCGGCGTCGACGCCGTCGTGATCGGGACGCTGCTGCTGTGGCACGTGGTGGGCGCGAACACGTCCGACGACGGCTATCTCCTGGGCATGGCGCGGGTGTCGGAGCATTCCGGTTACATGGCCAACTATTTCCGCTGGTTCGGCGTCCCCGAGGCGCCGTTCGGCTGGTCGTACGAACTGCTCGCGACGCTGGCGAAGGTGAGCACGGCGAGCATGTGGATGCGACTGCCGACGCTGCTCGCGGCGCTGCTCTGCTGGATGGTGATCAGCCGGGAGGTCATTCCCCGCCTCGGTGTCGCCGTGCGCCGCAACAGGACTGCCCTCTGGACCGGTGGCCTGGTCTTCCTGGCGTTCTGGTTGCCGTACGACAACGGGTTGCGCCCCGAACCGGTCATCGCGCTCGGCGCCCTCCTCACGTGGTGTTCCATCGAACGGGCCATCGCCACCGGACGACTGCTTCCCGGTGCCGTCGCCGTGCTGATCGCCGCGTTCTCCCTCGCCGCCGGACCGTCCGGGCTGATCTGCATCGCGGCCCTGATCGCGGGTGCGCGGCCGATCCTGCAGATCATCATCGCGCGCGGCCACCGGGTGGGATTTGCGTCCCAGATCCTGCCGATCCTCGCCGCGGGAACGGTCGTGATGGTGGCCGTCTTCGCGGATCAGACACTGGCGACGGTGCTCGAATCGACGCGTGTCCGCACTGTCCTCGGCCCTAACGTGGCATGGTTCGACGAACGGCTGCGCTGGGATTCGCTGATGGGGATCTCCCCGGACGGCTCGCTGGCCCGCCGGTTCGGTGTGTTCGTGATGCTGCTGTGCGTCGTGGTCTGCGTGATGCTGATCCTGCGCAAGGGGAAGGTGCCCGGGACCGCGATCGGGCCGTCGCGCCGCATCCTCGGCATCGTGTTCGCGTCGCTGCTGCTGATGATGTTCACGCCCACCAAGTGGACCCACCACTTCGGGGTGTACGCGGGGCTCGCGGGTTCGGTCGCGGTGCTCGCCGCGGTCGGGGTGGGGGCGGCGAGTATCCGCTCGAAACGGAACCGCACGCTGTTCGCCGCGGGTGTCCTGTTCATCCTCGCGGTCGCGTTCACCAGTTCCAACGGCTGGTGGTACGTCTCCAGCTACGGCGTCCCGTGGTGGGACAAGCCGCCGATGATCGCGGGCAAGGGTTTCTCCACGCTGTTCCTGGGACTCACGGTCCTCATGCTGCTCCTGGCCGCCTGGTACCACGTCCGCGAGCCGTACGAGACGGGCAAGAAGCCCAACGGGAAGCGCGCCCGGATGCTCGCGCCGTCGCCGCTGACCGTCGCGGCCGGTGCCGTCGTCCTGTTCGAGGTGCTGTCGCTGCTGAAGGGGGCCGTCGCGCAGTACCCGGGGTACTCCATCGCGAAGGCCAACATCGAGTCGGTCACCGGCGGCACGTGTGCGCTCGCCGACGAGGTCCTCGTCGAAACCGACCCGACCGCCGCCCTGCTGCAACCGCTCACCCCCGTCACCGACCAGGGCGGTGCGGGCGCGTTCGGTGCGACGTCCGCGGAGGGCTTCACCCCCAACGGCATCGCAGACGACCTCACCGCCGACTCCGAGAAGATCGCGACCGGCGGCGCCAACACCGTCGACACCGAAACCGACGAGACGACCACGGGCACCAGTTCCGGCACCGGTGGCGGCACCGAGGCCACCGCCGGAGTCAACGGCAGCACCGTGACGCTGCCGTTCGGTCTCGACCCCGCCCGAACCCCGGTTCTCGGCAGCTACCAGCCGGGCGGGGAGCAGAAACCCGCCTCCCTCACCACCGGCTGGTACGGGCTGCCCGACCGCAGCGACGACGCACCGATCGTCACGATCTCGGCGGCCGGACGCATCCGGTCGGTCGACGCGGACGGCGTCGTCACCCCCGGCCAGAGCCTGAAGGTCGAGTACGGGGTGGCCGGTCCCGACGGGTCCGTCACCGCGCTCGGCACCGTCGACCCGATCGACATCGGACCGTCCCCGTCCTGGCGCAACCTGCGGGTGCCACTCGACCAGCTGCCCGCCGAGGCGAACACGGTCCGGCTCGTCGCGGACGACCCGGACACCGACCCCGGACAGTGGCTGGCGGTCACGCCGCCCCGGGTGCCGAAGATGCAGACCCTGCAGACCGTCGTCGGGTCCAGCGACCCCGTGCTCCTCGACTGGGCCGTCGGGCTCGCATTCCCCTGCCAACGCCCGTTCGACCACCGGTACGGGGTCGCCGAGGTCCCGCAGTGGCGCGTTCTTCCCGACCGCATCGGCGCCGAGTCCACGAACGCCTGGCAGGACAAGTTCGGCGGCGGCCCGCTGGGCTGGACGGACCAGTTGCTGTCGGCGAGCACCCTGGCCACCTACCTGTCGAACGACTGGGACCGCGACTGGGGTTCGCTCGAGCGGTACACGCCGCTGGACGAGTCGGCGACGCCCGCCGAGGTCGAATCCGAACAGGTGACCAGGTCGGGTACCTGGTCGGCCGGACCGGTGCGTTACTACTAGAAGCGCCCCTACCCTCTGGTAGGCGGCAATATGCCTCCTCAGGTTCCTGACATACCATCGACAACCGTGCCCGACGCTCTGACAACTTCCGTCTCCGATCCCGAAGCCACTTCGCCGCCTGCTCGCCAGGACCGGCGGAGTGAGTACCGGACCGCTCGTCTGATCGCCATCGTCACCGGCCTCATCGGGTTCGTGCTGGCGGTGGCCACCCCGTTCATGCCGGTGCAACAGACCACCGCAGCGGTGAACTGGCCGGAGAACGGCGTCGTCGGCGACCTCGAGGCACCGCTGGTGTCGCAGGTCCCGATCGACATGTCGGCGTCGATCCCGTGTTCGGCGGTGGCCGGGCTTCCCCCGCAGGGCGGAATCCTGCTGGCCACGGCCCCCGCGCAGGGCGAGGGTGCAGCGCTCAACGCGATGTTCGTGCGGGTGTCGGACAAGTCCGTGGACGTGCTCGACCGCAACGTCACCATCGCCACGGCGCCCCGCGCACAGGTGCAGTCGGGCGCCTGTAGCGAGATCCGCATCACATCGAACATCGACGCGACGTCCGCCGAGTTCGTGGGCCTGACGACCCCGACCGGCGACCCGATCGCCGGTTCCCTCACCGGTGACCTCCGCCCGCAGGTGGTGGGCGTGTTCAGCGACCTCCGCGACGGGGCGGCGCCGGCAGGTCTGTCGTTCACGATGAACGTGGACTCCCGGTTCTCGTCGAGCCCCACGCTGATCAAGCTCGTCGCCATGATCGTGGCTCTCCTCGCCACGGCGATCGCCCTGGTCGCCCTCGGCCGCCTCGACGGCACGGACGGGCGCGGGCACCGCAACTTCCTGCCGTCGCACTGGTGGAAGTTCACCGGACTCGACACGATCGTCGTGGGCACGCTGGTGCTGTGGCACTTCATCGGCGCGAACACCTCCGACGACGGCTATCTGCTCACCATGGCCCGGGTCTCCGACCACGCCGGCTACATGGCCAACTACTTCCGCTGGTTCGGCGTCCCCGAGGCGCCGTTCGGCTGGTATTACGACGTCCTCGCGGCGATGGCCAAGATCTCGACGGCCAGCCCGTTCATGCGACTGCCCGCCCTGATCGCCGGGATCCTGTGCTGGATGGTGATCAGCCGGGAGGTCGCTCCGCGCCTCGGCCGGTCGGTCCGGCGCAACAAGGTGGCGCTGTGGACCGGCGGACTCGTGTTCCTCGCGTTCTGGCTGCCCTACAACAACGGTCTGCGGCCCGAGCCCATCGTGGCGCTCGGCGCCCTGCTCACGTGGTGCTCCATCGAGCGTTCCATCGCGACCGGACGTCTCCTTCCCGCGGCCGTCGCCGTCCTGATCGGCGCGTTCACTCTCGCGGCCGCCCCGACGGGTCTGATGTGTGTGGCCGCCCTGCTCGCCGGCGCCCGCCCGCTCGTCCGGATCGTCGTCAAACGCCACCGCCAGGTGGGGACGCTGCCGCTGCTGGCGCCAATCGCGGCGGCGGGCACGATCGTCCTCGTGGTCGTGTTCGCCGACCAGACCATCGCCGCGGTGATGGAGGCCACCAGGGTCCGCACCCTGATCGGCCCGAACCTCGAGTGGTACAAGGACTTCCTGCGCTACTACTACCTGTTCGTCCCGACCGTCGACGGTTCCGTGGCCCGCCGCTTCGCGTTCCTGACGATGATCCTGTGCCTGCTGACGACGCTGTTCATCCTGTTGCGCCGCAGGCGTATTCCCGGTGCCGCCACCGGACCGTCGTGGCGCCTGCTCGGTGTCGTGTTCGGCACGATCTTCTTCATGATGTTCAACCCCACCAAGTGGACCCATCACTTCGGTGCGTACGCGGGCATCGCCGGTTCGCTGGCCGCGCTGACCGCTGTCGCGGTGTCGGCGTCCGCGCTACGGTCGCGCCGCAACCGGACGATCTTCCTGGCCGGACTGCTGCTCATGCTGGCGTTGACGTTCGCGGGCATCAACGGCTACTGGTATGTCTCGAGCTACGGCGTGCCGTGGTTCGACAAGACCGTCTCCATCGGCGGACGCCAGTCCAACACGTTCTTCCTCGTCCTGTTCGGGCTGGCCGTCGCCCTGGCCGCCTGGCAGTACCTGCGTGAGGGATTCGCCGCGCCACCCGTCCGCGCCAACACCGAGAAGGGCAGGCGGATCAGGAAATTCGCGGCCGCCCCGCTCACCGTCGTCGCCGGCATCATGGTGCTGTTCGAAGTCCTCTCCCTCCTCAAGGGCGCCGTCTCCCAGTACCCGGCGTACTCGCTCGCCCGCTCCAACTTCGACTCCCTCACCGGACAGACGTGCGGGCTCGCCGAGGACGTCCTCGTCGAAGGCGACACCAACGGCGGAAACCTCACTCCCATCAACGATCCCGCGCAGCCGCTCGCGAACCCCGCCGACCCGCTCGGCGGAGCGAACCCCGTCGGATTCTCGCCCAACGGGGTGCCGTCCGACCTGACCGCCGACTACGTCGAGGTCAAGCAGGGCATGGGCAACACCGACAACCAGAGCGTCGGGCCCAGCTTCGAGACCGGATCGAGCGCCGGAACCAGCGGCGGCACCGGAAATGTCGGCGTCAACGGCAGCACCGCCAAGCTGCCGTTCGGACTCAACCCGGCCACGACACCCGTCATGGGCAGCTATCAGGAAGGCGTGCAGGAGCCGGCGACGCTGTCGTCCAGCTGGTACGCCCTCCCCGAACGCAGCGACGACACCCCGCTGATCGTCATGTCCGCCGCGGGCCGCATCTGGTCGGTCGACGCAACCGGCGCCCTCACCTACGGTCAGTCGCTGCTGCTCGAATACGGCAAGCGTCAGCCCGACGGCACCGTCCAGGCCCAGGGCACCTACCTGCCCAAGGACATCGGGCCCGCACCGTCGTGGCGCAACCTGCGCGTGCCGATCAGCGAACTGTCCCCCGACGCCGACTCCGTGCGGATCGTCGCCAACGACCCCAACCTCACCGGCGATCAGTGGCTGGCGTTCACCCCGCCGCGGGTTCCGAAGCTCGAGACCCTCAACTCGACGATCGGCAGCTCGCAGCCCGTGCTGCTGGACTGGGCCGTCGGACTGCAGTTCCCGTGCCAGCGCCCGTTCGACCACCAGTACGGTGTCGCGGAGATGCCGAACTACCGCATCCTCCCCGACCGTCCGCTGGCCGTCAGCTCCACCGACACCTGGCAGTCCGCGGAGAACGGTGGCCCCCTCGGCTTCACCGAACTGCTCGCCAGCGCCACCGCCATCCCCACCTACATGCGGGACGACTGGGGACGCGACTGGGGCTCCCTCGAGCGCTTCGACCGGTACTACCCGGACGCCACCGCGGCCACCGTCGACACCGAGACCGCCACCCGGTCCGGACTGTGGAAGCCGGGCACTCTGCGGGTGTACCCCACCCCGTAGCGGTCTCCGGGAGGCGGAGTTGTCCACAACTTTCCGTCCATCCACAGGCCAATTTCCGACCTGGGCTTTTCGGCCGCGGATCCCTGCGCCCGGGGCAGGCTCAGACCCATGCGAACCGAAAGCTGGGCCGAAGACCTCCCCGGGACAACCGCTGCCGGCCGCGACGGAGTGGTCCGAGCGGCTGCCCTGGAACGGCTGGGCGTCGCCAAGGGCACCATCGCCGCGCGCTGCCGCGACGGTGGTCCCTGGCAGCGGATCCTCCCCGGCGTCGTCCTCCTGCACGACGGGCCACCGACAACGCTGCAGCGCAACCTGGCGGCGCTCGAATACGGCGGCCCGGACGCGCTCCTGTCGGGTCACGCCGCGCTGGCCGCGCTCGGCTACCCAGCGTCACCGCCCCGGAACGACGTGCTGCTGCTCATCCCGTCCACCCGGCATCGCCGGGACTGGTCGTACGTGAAGGTCGAGCGGACGCGGCACCTGCCCGCACCCGTCCACCGGGGGCTCCTGCGCCTCGCTCCGCCGCGGCGCAGCCTTCTCGACGCCGGACGTCGCACGCTCACGGCCGAGGCCTGTCACGCGCTCCTGACCGAGGGAATCCGGCGTGGCGACGTGACGATAGACGAACTGGTCCGCGAAATCGCACACGGCAGCGACCGCGGAAGCCACCTGCCGCGGGCAGTCCTGCGTGAACTGACCGAAGACGCGCATTCCGCCGTCCGGGTCCACGCGCAGAATGTGTATGCGACGAGCGGGCTTCCGCCGATGCGGCACGACGTGGACGTGCTGTCCGCGGCCGGGCTGTGGGTCGCCCGGCCCGACGGCTGGCTCGACGACGTCGCCGTCGCCTGGGAGATCGACTCGCCGAAGTACCACTTCTCACCCGAACTGCACGAGGCGACGAGGCAGCGGCGGGCACGGATGCAACGTGAGGGAATCGTCGTCGTGACACACCTGCCGGAGCAGATCCGGGGCGACCCGTCGACCGTTCTCGCCGACCTGCGCGCTGCGTACACGCTGGCCGCGTCGCGCCCCCGGCCGCCGGTGTTCGTGCACACCGAAACGCACCTGCGGTCGGCATGACCGCCGACCGCAGGTGCGGGAACGAACTACAGCGGCATCAGGTCGTGCTTGCGCGGATTACGCTGCACCGTCTTGTCGCGCAGCATCGTCAGCGCCTTGCGGATCTCGAGCCGGGTGGTGGCGGGCTCGATGACGGCGTCGATGTATCCGCGCTCCGCGGCGATGTACGGCGTCGCGATGTTCTCGTTGTAGAAGTTGATCAACTGCCGGCGGACGGCGGGCGCGTTCTCGCCCGCGGCCTCGATCTGCCTGCGACCGATCAGGTCGACAGCGCCCTCGGCGCCCATCACCGCGATGCGGGCGGTCGGCCACGCGAAGTTGATGTCGGCGCCCAACTGCTTCGAGCCCATGACGGCGTAGGCGCCGCCGTAGGCCTTGCGGATCACGACGGTCACCTTCGGCACGGTCGCCGTCACGAACGCGAAGATGAACCGGCCACCGCGCTTGATGACACCGATCCGCTCCTGCTCGAGCCCGGGAAGGAATCCCGGGGTGTCGACCGCGAACACCAGCGGGATGTCGAAGGCGTCACAGATGCGGATGAAATGCGCGGCCTTGTCCGAGGCCTGCGCGTCCAGCGCACCCGCCGCGACCAGCGGCTGGTTCGCGATCACCCCGACCGTGCGGCCGTCGACGCGGGCGAAGCCGGTGATGATGTTCAGCGCCACCTGCCCGCCGATCTCGTGGAACTCGCCGTCGTCGAAGATCCGCAGCAGGATGTCGTGCATGTCGTAGCCGGCGTTGTCGGCGTCCGGGATGAACGTGTCCAGATCGCGGTCGGAGTCCGTGATCTCCGGTTCGAGACCCGGATTGACGACCGGCGGCTTCTCCATGCAACTCGACGGCAGGAAGCTCAGGTACTTGCGCACCCACTCGAACGCGGCCTTCTCGTCGGGCGCCACATGGTGCAGGTTGCCGTACTGGGCCTGATTCCGGGCACCACCGAGTTCGTCGAGGCTGACGTCCTCGCCGGTGATCTTCCGGACCACCTCGGGCCCGGTGACGAACATGTACGACTCCTCGGTGGCCACCAGGACGTCCGTGTTGATCGGCGCGTACACCGCACCGCCTGCGCACTTGCCGAGAATCATCGAGATCTGCGGGCACATGCCCGACAGCGGCTCCTGCCGACGGCCCAGCTCCGCGTACCAGGCCAGCGACGTCACCGCGTCCTGCACCCGGGCTCCGCCGGAGTCGTTGATGCCGACACACGGGCAGCCGATCTTCGCGGCGAACTCCATGATCGCGGCGACCTTGCGGCCGAACATCTCGCCGACCGAACCACCGAACACGGTCTGATCGTGCGAGAACACCGCGACCGGGCGTCCCTCGACGGTCCCGTGGCCGGTGACGACGCCGTCGCTGTACAGCGCATTCGGGTCACCGGGCTGGCGCATCAGACCGCCGACCTCGATGAAACTCCCCGGGTCCAGGAGCATGTCGATACGTTCGCGTGCGCTCGGAATACCCTTCTTCGCGCGCTTGGCAATAGCCTGCTCGCCCGCGGGTTCCTTTGCCGTTTCCAGCTTTTCGCGCAGTTCGGCAAGCTTCTCTGCGGTCGTGGTGGTCATTGATGCGCTCCGGTTCCGGCGGCCTGGATCGCCGCCAGCTTCTTGGTGAGGTCGGCACCGACCTTCGCGATGTACGGCTCGTCGACGATCTGGATGTGATCGCCGCCCACGTGGATGATCTCCAGGTTCTTCACCGCGTCGCCCCAGCCGCCGTCCGGCTTCCGGGTCTTGAACGCGGGCTCCAGGTTCATCACGTCGTCGTGGTAGCGGTCGGCCATGTACAGGACGACGTCGCCGTCGTACTGCTCGAGCTCGGCGGTCTGGATGGCCCGGTTGTCGAGCCACGACGTGCGCTGGTGCTCGATGATTCCGCCCGGAATCTTGGTGCCACTCAGCTTGAGCAGTTCCGTCAGGATCTTGATCTGCTCTTCGTCGCTCTCCGCCGCCGCGAGCTTGTCGTACGGCAGCGGGTAGTCGACGTTGTACGTCTTCTTCGCGAACGCCGCGTACCGCTGCCAGCGCTTACGGATCTCGTCGGGAGTGTCCTCCACCTTTTCCCCGGCCATGACCGTGTCGATCAAGCCGACGATCCGGACGTCCGCACCCGACTCGCGCAGCAGCTTCGCCACCGCGTACGCCAGCACACCGCCCAGCGACCAGCCGTACAGCACGTACGGTCCGTCGCCCTGGATCTCGCGGATCAACGGCAGGTACTCCGCCGCGCGGACATCGATCGGCCCCTCGGTGCGCTCGAACCCGTACATCGGCGTGCCCTCGGGCAGACGCTTCAGCAGCGGCTCGTACGCGACGGTCGACCCGCCTGCCGGGTGGAACACGAACACCGGGACGGCGTCGGATCCCTCCGGGCGAGCCCGCAGCGCGCGGACCAGCCCGTCGATCTTGCCGGAATCCTCGAGGAAGCCGCGCACCACATTGGCCAGTTCCTCGATGGTGGTGGAATCGAGGACGTCGTCGAACGTGATCTCACCGTTCGCGCGCTCCGACAGCCGTGCCGCCAGCTTCTCCGCCGTCTCGTCGTTCAGGATCGGCAGCGTGTTGAAGATGCCCTTGGCGGACTCGCCGGTGACGACGGCCCACGTGGCGAACGTCAGACGTTCGGCGGCGTCGCGCGGCGGAACGTCGGTGCCGGTCGCCTCGGCGAACGCTTCCTTGCTGTCCACGGCGGTTTCCTCGGGCGCAGCCTCCGGGACAGGGGTGGCCGCGATGATCGCCTCGGCCTCCGCCTCCACGGACGTGTCCTCGGCGTCGAGCGGGGCCGCGGCGCCCTGGGAGTCACGAGCGGCCTCCGCATCACGGTCGGCCTCCCCGGCCTCCGCGGCCTCCTCGGCTTCCTTCTCGGCCTTCTGCTTGTCGGCGAGGGCCTGCACCTCTTCGCGGTTCTCGACCGCGTAGCGCAGGTACTTGCCGACCTCCATCAGGTTCGCGTCACGGACCGCCTGCAGCTGCAGCTGCGGGATGTCGAACTCGTACTCGACGCGGTTCTTGATGCGGACGGCCATCAGCGAATCGAGTCCCAGCTCGATCAGCGGGATCTCGGCGGGCAGGTCCTCCGGGGCGTAACCCATGGACTCGGCGACGATCAGCGCGAGACGGTCTTCGAGCGTCTGCGAACCGTTCGGGTCCCACTTCTCGCCGATGTCCTCGACGACCTCGGGCAGCTCCTCCACCGGCGACGTCGTCTGCACCGGCGCCGCACCAACATTCCCCGTCGCTTGGCTCGCCCCGACAACCGGTTCAGGCAATGCCTCACCGGACGTGACGGCGGCGTCGAACAGCAGCGTGAAACTCGCACCGCTCTTCGCGTGCACCTGCAGCGACGCGCCACCCGGATGCGGGTTGAGCGTGGTGGTGAGCGTTCCCTCGGCGGGCGCGTCGGCGTGCAGGACGGACGCGGCGAGCGTCACGTCCGACAGCACCTGCGACGCGGCGGCGGTGACCAGGGCGGGCAGGTCGGTGACCGCGCCGGCCTGGACCTCCCATACGTGGCGGCCGTCGGGCAGCGACACGTGCGCACCCGGAACACGGGTGTTGCCGCTCGAGTCGATCCGGGTCTCCACCCAGTACGGCTTGCGGATCCACGCGGTGCGCGGAACGGCCGCGAAGTCGCCCTCGGGCAGCAGCGAGGACAGGTCGACGGCGTGCCCGTGGACGTAAAGCTGTGCGAGCGCGGCGAGGACACCGAGCGGCTCGTCCTCCTTGCGCTTGAGCGTCTGGATGAGCTGCATGTCGTGCAGGCCGGCGTCGAACGCGGTGGCGGCCACGGACATCAGGGCCACCGGGTTGGGCGCCAGTTCCACGAACGTGGTGTGCCCGCTGCCGACGGCGAGGCGGACGGCGTTGGTGAAGTACACGCTGTGGCGCAGACCCTTGGTCCAGTACTCCTCGCGGTGGATCGGCTCGTGGCCTGCGCGGTAGTAGGTGTCCTGGTCGACGGACGAGTACACGCCCAGCTTCAGCTTGGTCGGTTCGATGCCCGCCAGTTCCGCGGCCAGCTCGCCCAGCAGCGGGTCGACCTGAGAGGTGTGGCTGGCGCCCTTCGTCTTGAGGACGCGGGCCATCTTCTCCTCGCCCTCGGCCCGCGCGACGATGGCGTTGACCTCAGGCTCCGGGCCGCCGATGACGGTGTGCGTCGGGGCCGCGTACACGCAGACCTCGAGGTGCGGGAAATCGGTGAAAACGGTCTCGATCTCGGATGCGCTGTACTCGACGAGCGCCATCAGACGGATGTCGTCGCCCTCGAGCGTTGCCTCGGCCTCGCCCATAAGGCGGGACCGGGCGCAGATCACCCGGACCGCATCCTCGAGCGGCAGGCCACCCGAGATGTATGCGGCAGCGGCCTCGCCCATCGAGTGTCCGACGACGGCCTCGGCCTCGGCGCCGTGGTGACGCAGCAGGGCAGCCAGACCGATCTGGATGGTGAAGATGCCGACCTGCGACGTCTCGACGTCGTAGTCGATCGCGTCGTCGAGGAACTTCTCCTTCATGGAGTAGCCGGCCTCGTCCTCGATCAGCGCGTCGACCTCGTCGATGGCCGCGGCGAACACCGGGTTCTCCAGGTACAGCTGCTTGGCCATCTTGCGGTGCTGCGAACCGAAGCCCGACAGAACCCAGACGGCGCCCTTCGACGACGGCGAGTCCGCGGTGAACACACCCTGCCCGGGCTTGCCTGCGGCGACGGCGCGCAGACCGGTGACGGCCTCCGATCGGGTCTTCGCCAGGACGACGGCCCGCGAGCGCCCGTGGTTGCGGCGCGCGAGAGCGCGGGCGACGTCGGCGAGCGGGGTGGTGCTGCCCTCTTCCGTTTCCAGCCAGTCGGCCAGATCGGCGGCGGCCCGGCGACGGCGCGACGGCAGCGCACCGGACACCGCGAGGACGACCGTCGGCTCGGTCTCGGCCACCGCTACCTCGGCGGGCACGACCGTGTCGGCGGGCTCGGCGGTGTCGTCGACGGCAGGCCCGGTGTACTCGCGCACCACGACGTGGGCGTTGGTGCCACCGAAACCGAATCCGGATACACCGGCGACGGCCGCGCCCGTGTAGCGCGGCCACGCCGCACCCTCGGGAATGACCTGCAGGTGCGCCTTGTCGAACGCGATGTACGGGTTGGGTCCGGCGAAGTTCAGCGTCGGGGGAAGTGTGTCCTCCCGCATCGACAGCACGACCTTGATCAGACCCGCGGCGCCCGCGGCGGCCTCGAGGTGACCGAAGTTGGTCTTGGCCGAGCCGAGCAGGGCGGGCTTGTCGTCGGCGCGTCCACGACCGACGACGCGTCCGAGCGCGTCCGCCTCGATGGGATCGCCGAGGATGGTGCCGGTGCCGTGCGCCTCGATGTAGTCGACGCCTGCCGGGTTGATGCCCGCGTCCCGGTAGGCGTGCCGCAGGACGTCGGCCTGCGCGTCCGGGTTCGGGGCCGCGAGACCGTTGGAACGGCCGTCCTGGTTGACGGCGCTACCGGCGATGACGGCGAAGATCTCGTCGCCGTCACGCTCGGCGTCCTCGAGGCGCTTCAGGACGACGAGACCGCCGCCCTCCGCGCGGATCATGCCGTCGGCGTCGGAGGAGAACGCCTTGATGCGGCCGTTGGGGGCCATCACACCCAGCTGGTCGAAGCCCAGCGTGGCGGGCGGCGCGACGAGCATGTTGACGCCGCCGGCGAGCGCGAGGTCCGACTCACCGGTCCGCAGCGAGCGCACCGCCTGGTGCACCGCGACGAGCGAGGACGAGCAGGCCGTGTCGAGAGCGATGGACGGTCCGCGGAAGTCGTAGAAGTACGACACCCGGTTGGCGACGATGGACGTCGACGTACCGGTCAGCGCGTACGGGTGCGCGTGGACGGGGTCGCTGACGGCGAGCAACTGGTAGTCGTTCGCCGAGCTGCCGATGAACACACCGACCTGCTCGCCCTTGAGGTCGCTGGCCGGGATGCGGGCGTGCTCGAGTGCCTCCCACGTCAGTTCCATCGCGAGGCGCTGCTGCGGGTCGACGTTCGCGACCTCCAGCGGGGACATCGCGAAGAACTCCGCGTCGAACGTCTTCACGTCGTCGAGGTAGCCGCCCTGCGTGTTGGCCTTCTCCACGGCGGCCTTGATCTGCGGGTCGGAGGTGAACTCCTCCCAGCGGCCCTCGGGCAGGTCGGAGATGCCGTCGCGGCCCTCCGCGAGCATCTGCCACATCTCGGCGGGAGTCGTGCCCGCACCCGGGAAGCGTGCGGCCAGGCCCACGATCGCGATGTCGTGCGCGTCCGACGTCGGCGCCGACGCGTAGTAGGCGGCGTCGGCGGAGTCGTCGGGCTGCTCGGGTTCGCCCTCGATGATCCGGGTGGCGAGCGACGCAATGGTGGGGTGCTGATAGGCGACCGTCGCGGTGAGCGTGACTCCGACCAGTTCTTCGATCTCGCCGCTGAGTGCGACGGCGTCACGCGACGACAGACCGAACTCTTCCATCGGGCGGTCGTCGGTGATCTGACCGACCGGTTGCCCGGTTGCGTCGGCAATCCAGTTGCGCAGCCAGTCGCGCAGCTGCGCGACCGTCATGTCACCTGTGCTGCCGGTGACATTCCCCGTCGCTTCGCTCGCCCCGACCCGGTCATCATCTTTTTCAGCCATCAACTCACCAAGCTACCCGTCAGGAAGTGGACTATTCGGAAACGCTATCGGGGAAGGCCGTCTGCGTGTATCCGCCGCGCAGGGTGCCTTCGATGTAGCTCGCCTTGCACGCCCGGCGGGCGATCTTGCCGCTCGACGTGCGAGGAATCGAGCCCGCGGGCACCAGCAGGATGTCGCGCGCCGTGACCCCGTGCCTGGTCGACAGCGCGGCCCGCACCGTGTCGGCGACGGGCTGCGGGTCGGCCTTGCCGGCACCCGGTGCGCGTTCGGCCACGATCACGAGCTGCTCGGAGGAGTCGTCCGCGTCGTAATTCAGACCCGAGTGCGTGTTCTCGAACACGACGGCCGGCAGCTGGTTGGCAGGGACCGCGAACGCGGCCACGAAGCCGGGGCGCAGCGCGGTGCTCGCCTCCTGCGCCGAGAACTCGAGGTCCTGCGGGTAATGGTTGCGCCCGTCGACGATCACGAGGTCCTTGACGCGGCCTGTGATGAACAGCTCACCGTCGATGTACACGCCGTAGTCGCCGGTGCGCATCCAGTTGGCGTCCGCGGACGTACCCTCCGCGTGGCTGCCCTCGGCGAGCCGGTTGGTGAGCTTGTTGTGGAACGTCTCCGCGGTCTCGTCGGTGCGTCCCCAGTAGCCGATGCCGATGTTCTCGCCGTGCAGCCAGATCTCACCGACCCGGTCGTCGGGCTGCTCGATGCGCGACTCCGGGTCGACGATGGCGGCCCACTGGCTGCGCGCGACGTAACCGCAGGACACCTGCGGGATGGCGTTCTCGGCGTCCTGGTCCACCTTCACGACGCGACCGGCGTTGAGTTCGTCGCGATCGACGTAGATGACGCGGGCCTCGTCCGAGTGCCGGGTGGAGGACACGAACAGCGTGGCCTCGGCCATGCCGTACGAGGGCTTGATCGCCGTCTTCGGCAGGCCGTACGGCGCGAACGCCTCGTTGAACTTGCGCATCGACGACGTGGTGACCGGTTCGCTGCCGTTGATGAGGCCGATCACGTTGCTCAGGTCGAGGCTCTCGCCGTTCTTCGGCAGGCCGCGGGCGGCAGCGTGCTCGAACGCGAAGTTGGGTGCGGCCGCGAACGTACCTGCGCCGTCCGACACCGCGGCCAGTTCCTTGATCCACCGGTACGGCCGCTGCACGAACGCGCGCGGACTCATGATGGTGATGTACTTGCCGCCGAGGGCGGGCAGGATGACGGTCAGCAGCCCCATGTCGTGGAACAGCGGCAGCCAGGTGACGCCGCGTGAGTTCTCGTTCAGCTCGATGGAGTCGACCATCTGCAGCGCGTTCGTGCCGACGGCGCGGTGCGTGATCTCCACACCGGCGGGCACCCGGGTCGAGCCGGACGTGTACTGCAGGTACGCGATGTCGTCGAGATCGATCTCGGGGCGCACCCAGGACTCGCCGACGCTGTCGGGGATGGCGTCGACGGCGATGATCCGGGGGCGTTCGGCGGCGGGGAGGGACCGGAAGAACTGTCGAACACCCGCGGCGGAGGAGGTGGCCGTGAGGATGGCGGCAGGCTTGCAGTCACCGAGGACGGCGTGCAGACGGTCGGTGTGGCCGGGTTCGTCGGGGTCGAACAGCGGCACCGAAATCGTTCCGGCGTGGATGGCGGCGAAGAAGGAGATGACGTAGTCGAGACCCTGCGGCGCCAGGACCGCGACACGGTCGCCGGGCTTGGTGACCTGCTGGAGGCGCGCCGCGACGGCACGCAGCCGGTGGCCGAACTGTTCCCAGGTCAGCTCCTGCGCTTCGCCGTCTCTGTCCCGCGAATAGTCGATGTAGCGGTATGCCAGCTCGTCCGAGTTCTCCCGGGTGTGCCGCTGGACGTAGTCGACCAGCGTGCTTCCCGAGTCGAGCCTGATGTGGCCCGTCTCGTCGATAAAATCATCGAACTTCGCGTTCATTCCATCTCCTCCGAAGCGATCACACAGGCATGCCACCGGCATGACTGCGCCCCAGACTTCCTTCGCCGAATCGGATCTTGTAAAACTCGTGGGAAACGACGTAACACGCCACTCACCCGAATAAGTTCATCGATTCCAAACCATCGATATGTTACAGATTGGCATCGCCGCCCTCGGTACGCTGCGTCTACTCGCCCTTCAGTTGCGAGATGATCGGCGCGAACGCATCCATCTGTGTGGGGAACACACCGACGTAGGACATTGTCGTCTTTTCTCGCACCATACGGATCTGATCGGCGATCTCCTCGAAGCTGCCGATCGCGAGATACGGCGAGCTCAGGATGTCTTCGACGGACAGCTTGGTGTCGACCTCGATGTTGGGCGGGAAGCCCTGGTCGAGTGCGGCGAGCGCCATCTCGGCGGTCTGCTCACGGTCGTCGGTGATGACGATGGTGGTGATCGTCCAGTTCAGTTCGATGTCGTCGAACCGGTCACCGGCGGCCTCCCGGATCCGGTCGACGCGCTCCATCGTCTTCTCGAGCGTGACACCCGACAGGAGGAGCTTGCCTTCCTTGCTGGTCGGCGTCGCTACGGAGATGATGTCGGCGTACTTGGCGGCGAGCGCCAGCATCTTGGGGCCGCCGCCGCCGACGGCGATCGGGGGACGCGGACCCTGCCGCGGTCGCGGGCTGCCCGTCAGGCCCTTGATCTGGTAGTACTTGCCGTCGAAGTTGCACTCCTGGCCGCGCAGCAGCACGTCGAGAATCTGCAGGGTCTCCTCGAGCTTGGCGATCCGGACGCCCGGGCGCTCGTAGTCGATGCCGCCCTTGTCGAACTCTTCCTTCATCCAGCCTGCGCCGATGCCGAGTTCGAGGCGGCCACCCGACAGCACGTCGATGGTGGCGGCGTCCTTGGCGAGGATCGCCGGATGCCGGAAGCCGTTGGCGAGGACGGCAGTGCCGAGCCGGATCTTGTCCGTCGCGATCGCGAGCGCGCCGAGCGCGGCGATCGGCCCCACCTGGTTACCCAGGTGGTCCGGGATCATGAAGCTGTCGAACCCGAGTTCCTCGGCCTTCTGCGCAAGCTTGACGAACCGACGCGCGCCGCCCTCGTCCGCGTTGCCCTCTCCGCCTGCCGCGAATCGGAACTTACGCAACGAGCTGGCGTCGGAACTCATGAATAGCTTCTCCTGTGGTGTAACGCCCCCGTTCAGGACGTGAACATCGGTGGGTCGGGCACGGGTGGTGCAGCAACAGTGCAGCACTCTACCGGTGCCGGGAAACGCACACTACCGGCGAGTACGCGCCGCGGCCATCTGCTCGGGACGATTGACGGCACACCGACCACGGTGAACCCATCCGCCACAAAATCAACTGTGGGCCGGGGTCGGGGCGGCCTCTATCTTCTCGGCTGCCCATCCGGCGATCCACTGCGTGGCCGTCGTGCCGGAGTCGTCGACGACGTACGAGTTGTACATCGCGTGGACCGGGTTGTTGTTGTACTCGAGAAGACGCAGCCCGCTGCCGATCCAGTTGCTCGGCTTCAGCGCCTGCGCCGGCGCGTCGCAGATCCCGTCCGTGGGGGCGCAGATCTCGACCGCCCGGTCGGTGAGGTCACCGAAACCGCCGGGCCGCTGACCGGTCATCGTGATGCCCGGGATCTGCAGACCGGCCAGGGACAGTTCGGCGCCCACACCGGTGACCGGCTGCCCGACGTTCGTCGCTGCGGCCGGGTCGCGACGGCCATCGGCGATGAGCCCGACACCCAGCACCAGATCCGCCGGAACAGGGCCGTCACCTGCGCCGATGCTCGAAGCGACGTCGCCGGCGATGACCGCACCCTGGGAGAAGCCGGTGAGCAGGAAGCTGGTCAGCGGGCACTCGGCGTGCCGGCGGACCAGGATGTCGTTGGTGGCGGCGGTGCCGGCGCCGCGGCTGTTGTTGTACGACTGCTGCCCGTCCGGCGGGAACGCGACCGGGTTGGAGAACTGCGCGACGTACGGAACCGTGTACACGTCGGCGCGCGAGGACTCGAACTGCTCCTGCAGCGGACGCGACACGTTGAGCATCAGCGACGCCGGGTTGGCCGTCGGGTTGTACGGGTCGTCGGTGGCGCTGGACTCCCATGTGCCCGGGACGACGACCACCTGGACGTCGGGACAGCTCGCCGGCTGGGCATTGGGACGCTCGGGACCGGGCGGCGTCGGGATCGGTTTGGGCAGCCGCCCTGCGAGCAGATACCAGAGTGCGATCACTGCGACGAGAATCACCAGCAGGACCACGATCAGCACCAGCAGTTTGCGCAGGAGGCTGCTCTTCTTCTTCCGCGTTCCGCGCCCGGTCACCGACATCGGCGTCTACTTGCAGTAGGTCGCGTGTGCGACGTCCATGTAGGTCGTGGCGTTGGCGGTCGCCTGCTCCTGGGTCAGTTCCTTCCCCGCAGCGGACGCCTCGGTGCCGACCATCGCTGTGACGAACACCATCGCTTCGGCGTCGCTCTTGCCCTCGGCCTTGGCCTGGCAGATGAAGTCGGCGGTGCTCACGGCCATGGTGCCGTCGGCGGCGGGCTCGATGCCCTTGGCCTTCAGCGCGTCGAGGAACTTCTGGCCGTCGGCACTGACCGGGACCTCGCTGGGGCCGGGGAAGTCGCCCGGAACTTCCTCGGGCTGCGCCGGCGGCGCGGTGGCCGCCTCGCCGGGGCTCGTCACCGGTGCGGAGGCCGACGCGGAAGCGCTCGCGCTGGGTGCGGCGGACACCGAACTCTCGGCGGAACTGGACGCGGCCGCGGACGTCGTGGTCGCGCTGGTCGACGGGTTGGACGTCGCCGTGGAGTCGTCGCTACCGCACCCGACCAACAATCCGCTCGCTGCGACGGCGAGCGCGCCTACCGCGATCGACCGTCGGAAGGTGGTGCTGATACGTGAGTGCTGCGGCATCTATTTCCGTCCTTGCTTTCCAAGTCGTTGTCTCTCGACAGGGTACAGACGCAGATCGGGCGGAAACCTGGTCCGCCGGACCCGGCTCCGCCCGTTGCGCGTGAGATTTCTAGTACGGTGCGGCCATCAGTGAATCTCGGCCTTGTTGTCGATCACTGTGACGTAACCGGTCTGGAAGTTCTGCTGGACGCCACCGGGAATGGCGAACTTGTCGCTGATCGGGAACCCGAGCCGGCCGCCCTCGTAGCCTGCGCTCTTCCAGGCGTCGAAGATCGGTCCGTTCTCGACGGCCCAGGCGCCCGACAGCGGACTCCAGTAGATGTTGCCGCCCTCGAACTGGTTGAACCGGCCGCCGTCCTTGACGGGGATCTCGCTGGTCTTCGGGAATCCGAGCCAGCCGCCCTCGTAACCGAGTTCGGCGTACTTGCCCATGATCATTCCCTGCACGCGGTGGGTGCCGTTCACGGGACTGAAGTACATGGCGCCGATCTCGAAGCCCTGCACTGCGCCGTCCTTGCCGGGCGTGGGAACTTCCTCGGCCACCGGGTATCCGAGCGGTCCGGCCTCCCAGCCCTGCCGTGCCCACTCGTCCCGGATCGCGCCGCGGACGGCGTGCGCCCCGGTCTGCGGCGACCAGTAGACGGACCCGCGCTCGAAGTGGTTGAAGCGACCACGTCCGTCGGGGGTGGCCAGTTCGGGCGTCGTCGGGTAGCCGAGCGACCCGCCCGGACCGCCGGTCGCCTGGTAGACGCCACCGATGGCGCCGGCCACCGGCTGCGCGCCGGTGTCGGACTTGACGAAGATCCGGCCGTTGCGGAAGTCCTGGACCGTTCCGCCCGCGAGGCTGTACTCGGGGGTCAGGCAGTCGCCGATCCACGGGTTCGCGCCTGCGACACCGGCGATGGACCCACCGGTGGTGCACACCGGCTTCTCGGGTTCGACGTCGACGGCGCTGGCGAGCTGCGGCCACAGCTGGTGGAGTTCGAATTGCCAGTACGGCCACGAGTGCGTGCCGGACGGCCGGTAGTTGACCTGGGCGGGGATGCCCAGCTTGTTGAGCTTGGTCGCGAACGTCTGGGACGTGAGCCGGCTGAGGATCTCGAGCCCCATGCCCGCGTAATTGGTGCTGACGCCCGGGATTCCGGACGGCTGGTCGTACGGACCCGTGGTGCCGCTGCCGCTGGAGATGTACAGGCTGACGCCCTTGAGCTTGTCGGCCAGCAGGTAGGGGTCGTGTTCCTCCCACGCAGAGCTGGTCGGGGGCCCCCACATCGCGTCCGCGTCGAATCCGCCCGCATCGCTCATCGCGTAGGCGACGGCCTGCGGCATGCCGAGCGCCGTGGTGGTGAGCATGCCCGACAGCGACGCGGCGAACTTGAAGAATCCCTGGTTGCGGGCCGCGAGGAACATCGCGGACGTGCCGCCCATCGACAGTCCGACGACGCCGCGTGTCTTGGTGGTGCGCCAATCGCTTTCGAGGATCGGGGGCAGTTCCTTCGTGAGGAACGTCTCCCACTGGTAGTTCTGACCGTTGTCCTGGGCCACCCAGTCGGAGTAGAAGCTGGACTGGCCGCCGACCGGGAGGACGACGTTGATGTTCTTGTCGGCGAAGAACGATTCGGCGTCGGTCTCGAGCGTCCAGCCGTTTTCGTTGTCCTGCGCGCGGAGGCCGTCGAGCATGTAGACGGACGGGAACTTCTCCGTCGGCTTCGAGTTCCAGTCCCGCGCCAGCAGCATCTGCACCTGGATCGGCACACCCATCGACGGGGAGTTGATCCAGATCGCCACGCGACGGTCGGTGAGCCAGTCGACGTGATGGATCGTCGCGCCGCCCGGGGCCTGGGTGGCCACCGGGGCCTGCGCGGCGACTGGCGCAGCCGAGACGGTGGCGGTCTGGGTGAACCCGACCGCCACCGGCACCACGAGCACAGCGGCAAGCGAGGCGAGCGCGCGCCTTCGAACGTTTCCGGTCGACGAACGCTGACGTTCTGCCCTGAACAGGCCTACTCGCATGACGTTCACTCTCTCTCTGCGCGTCGAGGCCAACACGGAGCACGGCCTCGCGTTCCGGTTCTTTCTACACGCAAACAACAGACGAGTGGGAGTGCCGCGCTGTTACAGCTGGTGCAATTGTTACTTCCGAGCTACCCGATCGTGTTGCCGAGATCCCCGGCCAGATCGTGGATCTGCTGCTGCCAGTAGCGCCACGTGTGGATGCCGCGCGGCGGGAAGCTGTAGGTGACGTTCTTCGCGCCGAGGGTCGCCATCTTGACCTGGAAGGCACGCGTGTTCGCCAGCGACAGCGCCTCGAGGCTCGCACCGGTGCTCGCGTTGAACACGTCGATGACGCCGGTCGGTGCGGCTCCGCCGGGGGCGGGGATGCCGTTGGCGGCCGACACCCACAGGCGGGTGTTGTTGTCGCGAAGCTTGTTCGCGAACACGAACGGGTCGTTGCGCAGCCACGCCGGGTTCCACGGCGGGCCCCACATGGCGTCGACGTTGTAGCGGCCGGCGTCGAGCATCGCGACGCGGATCGCCTCACGCATGCCGGGAGCCGAGATGTTCAGGTAGCCCGACAGCGAGCCCGCGTAGTTGAACTGCTCCGGGTGGTAGGCGGCAAGCGTCAGGGCGGCGCTGCCACCCATCGACAGGCCGATGACGCCGTTGCGGGTGGACTGGAAGCCGAGGCGGTTCGCCAGTGCGTCGCGCAGTTCCTCGGTGAGGAACGTCTCCCACTTGTACGGGGTCTTCTGGCCGTTGAAGTTCGAGTTCGACAACCAGTCGGAGTAGAAGCTGGACTGTCCGCCGACCGGCTGGACGACGTTGATGTTCTGCGAGGCGAGGAACGGGCCCGCATCGGTGTTGACTTCCCAGCCGCTCAGGTCGTCCTGCGCGCGCAGGCCGTCGAGCAGGTAGACGACCCGGTTGGTGTTGCCGTCAGCGGCCCGCCAGATGCGGCTCTTGATCGGACCCATGGAGGAGTCGACCCAGAAGTCCTGCGCTGCGGGGTCGAAGGCTGCGGAGGCCGTTGCGCCGCCGCCCACCATGGTCACGCCCAGTGGCAGTGCGACCGCCAGAGCAATTGCGGCGGCGGTACGCCTGGCCCATCCGCTTGTTCTCGTCGAACCCCCAACTCGCATGAACTCGTCTTCCCTCCGCTTGATGCGTCTCGCGCCGCGGCCGCGGCAACCTCTCGATAACTCTCGTGAAAATCTCACGTACAGACGCCACCCGCGCAGCGCTCGCTGCGCGGGTGGCGTCTCGACGGGATCACCTTACTGACAAAAGGACCCGTTGTGCACTCCCGGGGGGAACGGATTCCGAGGTTTTCCTCTCACCCTCCGATCCGTGACCGTGCACTTCAGAACGCACGAGCGCCGCCCCGCCGGTGAGGCGGGGCGGCATTCGCCACGAATGTGGTGGCGTCTAGATCACCAGGCGCCCAGCGTGTCCAGGATCTGGCCGCGGGCCTTCCACAGCTCGGCACCCCAGTACGGCCACGAGTGCGTGCCGTTGGCCGGGAAGTCGAAGGTGGCCGGCACACCGAGGCTGGCCAGACGCACCTGGAAGGCGCGGGTGTTGGCCAGGGCGAGGGCCTCGAGGCCCATGCCGTTCGCGGTGTTGTAGTAGTCGATCGGCGCGCGCGGGTGATCGAATTCACCGGGCAGGCCGCTGGCGGCCGAGATGAACATCGACAGGCCGTTCAGGCGCGGCGCGAAGACGAACGGGTCGTTGCGCAGCCACGCCGGGTTCCACGGCGGGCCCCACATGGCGTCGACGTTGAAGCGGCCGGCGTCGAGCATCGCGACGCGGATCGCCTCACGCATGCCGGGAGCCGAGATGTTCAGGTAGCCGGACAGCGAACCGGCGAACTTGAACTGGTCGCGGTGGTACGCGGCGAGCGTCAGGGCGGCGCTGCCACCCATCGACAGGCCGAGGACGGCGTTGTTGGTGCGCGAGACACCGTAATTGGCCAGGAAGTCGGGCAGTTCCTGGGTCAGGAACGTCTCCCACTTGTAGGTGACGGGCTGACCGTTGAAGTTGCTCGCCGAGTACCAGTCCGAGTAGAAGCTGGACTCGCCGCCGACGGGCATGACCAGGGTCACGTTGTCGTTGCGGTACTGGTCGAACGCGTTGGTCTCGAAACTCCATGCGTTGCGGTCGTTGCGGGCGCGCAGTCCGTCGAGCAGGTACAGCGCCGAGCTACCGCCACGGGCCGCCCACTGGACCTGGACCTTGATCGGCCCCATGGAAGAGGGAACCCACAGTTCCTCGTAGCCACCGGCCGGCGCGGTCTTGGCGGGCCCCGCGTGCGTCGGTGCTGCTGCAGCAACGGCTCCACCAGCGATTCCTGCGCCTACAGGCAGTACCAGTGCGACGGCGCCGATGGCCATCGCACGCTGCTTGAGGCGCTGAGACAACCTCGGTCTGGCAAAACGCATGAATACTGCTCACTCTCTTCGTCTGCGGACTCCGCCAACTGGGCGGCTCCGGCGGATTCCGTCGGGGAACAGGCGACCTGCCGCCCCGGGCACGTGGCCGGGCCGGCAGCGGACCTCTTCCGAGTCACACTGCGCTTGGTGGACTGTATGTCACACGAACTTCCCTGACAAACGCTCGCGGAGCGCTTTTCGGGGAACTTCCAGACCACCGTCACGATGACTCATCATCGACGTACATCGTCGCCGACAGTTCCAGCGTTACACAAACGAGATCTGATGTTCCGACATCGAGATCTGGCCGGGACGCCCCGGTGACACAGGCCCCGCCCGGTACGCCCTATTTGGCCGGTTCCGGGAACGGCGGCTCGAGATTGCACCGCTGAATTTCATATGCGGGCACTCGCTCGATTCGATAACTCGCGAAATGCAGCGCATCCTTGAAATTCTGTTTGAATCGCGGCCATGTCAGTTCCGACCGGTACGACGTCAGCAGGTCCTGAGTCTCGGGGCACGTGAGCGCAACCCGCGCCTCGGTCACCCAATCCTCGTCGAGGAATCCGGGCATCCACGGGTGCTTGTCGATCATTCCCGTGTCCACCACGACCCAGTCGGGGTACAGAGCCTTGTCGTGCCCGATACGGCCGTCGTCCAACCGCTCGGTGTGCGCCGCAAGCGGGTAGGCGAGACCCATCTGGTCCAGCACCCGCACGTCGAGGCCGACGTTCATGCTCGTCATGCCGAGGTTCAGGAAGTACACGGTGTGGCCCGCTCCGTCCTCCGGGATCGGAAGGGGCGGTGGAACGACGAACCAGTACGTGTAGTCGGCGGACGGGATGAGCAGGCCGCCGTCAGGGGTGTCCGAAATGGTCTGGACCATCGCGCGCATGCGCGGATAGTCCAGGTAGTCGTCCGCGCGAATCGGGTGCGCATGACCGGTGTTGAGAACGTAGAAGGCGCGTTCGTCGACAATTCCGGAACGTCCGATAACGACACCTTCCGGCATTCCCGTCGTGTTCGACGCGAAAAATGCCCACACGACGGTGCCGACCCACAGGAAAGCCATTGCCAGGAAAATCGACGATTCCCTGTTACGCCCCCATGATGCGCGGTCCGGAATTCGCACCGGAATTACGGCGACAGGAACGATGAAACAGAACAGAACGGGGAGAAGAACGCGGCCGTGCATGAAGTCGCCGCCGACGCGCAACGAGTACAGACCGAGGATCAGCCCGCTCGCGAGAATGAAGACGACCACGGCATTCTGCGTGCGCAGCCCTCCGCGCAGGCGCGTCAGCCAATTCCCTTCGGTGTGACGAACACCATGCTCGATGTCCTTGTCCCGGCCGCGCCAGGCGATCACGGCGCCGGCGAACAGGAAGACCAGCGGCAGCCACAGCAGGTAAGGGCCGAGCAGGTTCCAGAGGTACGCGAAACCCTGCGACCACTTCGCGCCGCCGGCGTCCTTCGACACCGCGGTATTGGGGTACGGGAGGGCGTAGTAGCCCATGCGCCAGATCTGGTAGCCCACCGGGACGATGCCGGCGACGAACACCATCGCCACCCGCACCACCCACGTGAGGCCGGGCGCCAGGAAGATCATGGCCAGCGACAGCACACCCAGGATCGCCAGTTCGGGCCGCACGAGCGGGCCCATGCCGGCGACGAACGCGAGCGTCAGCACCGAAGTGGTGGACGGGGAGGCCGCCTGGCTCCACCGGACCAGCAGCAGCCAGAGCAGCGCGATCCAGAAGATGACGAGGCAGCTTTCGAGGCCCGACGTCGCGAAGTCGCGGGCCGGGGGCACCGCGATGTACACGAGCACACCGGCGGGCATCAGGAACAGCGTGCCGCCGCCGGCGAAGGATCCACCGCGGTACAGGCGTGCGGTGCCGAACATGGCGAGCACGATCGCCGCCGTGGACAGGATGAGCGCGATCGTCAGAACGACGTATTCGAGCCGGGCCTGGGACAGCCAGCTGAACGCGTAGACGATGTACGTCCACGCGGTGCTGGTGTTGGCCTCGACCCGCTCGCCCGAGTTGAAGACCGGACCGTTGCCCGCGAGCAGGTTCCGGACCGTGCGCAGCACGATCAGACCGTCGTCGGCAATCCATCGCCGCTCCCAGGCGCCCCAGAACATCAGGAGAGCCGAGACGGCCACACCCCCGAGGAAGACCACCCTCGAGAGGATGGCCTTCCGGTGGCGTTCGGTGGTCCGCTCCGCGGCGGCGCCCGATTCCTCGGCGTCGCCTACCAAGTCAGACGAGGTAGACAGCGACACCCACCACTCCGATCCAGGCAATCGCGAGAAGTTGGAGCACGCGGTCGCCCAGCGCGATCTCCTCGGGCTCCCCGGCCTCGCCGCCGTCGACGTCGACGGCGTAACGCAGGATCGCGATCGTGAACGGCACCATGGAGATGGCGTACCAGTTGGTGCCCTTCAGGTCGTCCTGCTGGAACGCCCACAGCCCGTAGCAGAGCACGACCGCGGTGGCGCTCAGCGTCCAGACGAACCGCAGGTACGTCGTGGTGTAGTTCTCGAGGGACTTGCGGATCTTCGCGCCGGTGCGCTCGGCGAGCTGCAGTTCGGCGTACCGCTTACCGGCCGCCATGAACAGCGAACCGAATGCCATGACCAGCAGGAACCACTGCGACAGTGCGATCTCGGCGGCCACACCACCGGCGATGGCGCGCAGCAGGAACCCGGACGAGACGATGCAGATGTCGAGGACGGCCTGGTGTTTGAGGCCGAAGCAGTACGCCAGCTGGATGCCGATGTAGACGGCCATCACGACCGCCAGCTGCCAGTTGGCGAGGAACGACAGGGCGATCGAGCCGCCGAGCAGCACGACCGCCATCGCGAACGCCAGGTTGACGGGCAGCACACCGGCCGCGATGGGACGGAATCGCTTGGTGGGGTGCGCACGGTCCGCTTCGACGTCCATCGCGTCGTTGACGAGGTAGATGCCGGACGCTGCCATGCAGAACACCACGAAGGCGAGTGCGACGGGAAGCAGGACGGCGGATTCCGTCGCCGTGCCCGCGGCGACGGGAGCTGCGAGGACCAGGACGTTCTTGACCCACTGACGCGGGCGGACGGCCTTGACGATGCCAGCCGCCAGGGATGTCGGGGGTCCGGTGACGACGGCCGGTTCCTCGCTCATTTTTCTCCAAACTTCTGCTCGGCCTTCAGCACCGCGACCGCGGAGGCGGCCCCCAGGGCAGATCCGGCGAGCACATCGGTCGGGTAGTGCACTCCCAGAACGAGCCGGGAAAGCAGCATCGGCGGTACCAACAACGCAGGCAAGGGTAGCCCGGTGAGTCGGCCGAGCAGCACCGCAGCCGCTGTGGTGGATGTCGCATGCGAGGACGGGAAGCTCAATTTGCTGGGCGTCGACACGTTGACCTGGATCGACGGGTCGTTCGGCCGCGGGCGGCGGACGATGCGTTTGATCACGATCGAGGCCGCATGGGCACCGACGGCGCCCACGGCGACGCCCGCCCACTGCCGGCGGCGGGGCTTGTCGAGCGCCGCGCCGATGCCGGCGACGGCCACCCACCCGAGGGCGTGCTCACCGAAGTGGGACATGCCCCGCGCGGTCGAGACGACGCCGGGCCTGCTCGCGATCGTCGACTGGACGGTCTGCAGGATCTGGATCTCACTGGATGCCGAAGACACGTTCCCACCTCTCCTTGCTGGTCAGGGCAGGAACGGCGTCCTGGTACTCGCGCTTGAGTTCGGGGAATCGCTGGGCCAGTTCGCGGCGCAGCCGGATCGCTTCCTTCAGCAGCGCGAGCGCCAGCTTGGGGTTGCGCTTGCGGTAGACGACTCCGCGCCCGTCCGCGGTGGTGACGGTGACACCGTCCACCTGGGACAGCAGGAACCAGCGCGCGTCGATGGTGGGCACGTTGAGCTGGGGACGCTCGTGGTGCTGCTCGTGCGCGGGCTTGACGTTGTGGACCAGGCCCTTACCGAGTCGGACGATCTTCGCGAGCGGGTTCGTCGGCAGGCCGACCGCGCCGACTTCCTCACCGGAGGGCATCGGCAGGCTCGTCGACGACGGCAGGACGACGGCGTCCGGGTACTCCTTGCGCATCGCGTGGACGTTGCCGAGCGCGGTGGGGAGCAGTTCGAAGATGTGCTCGGGACCCTGCAGGAAGTCGGCGATGGCCTGGTTCTGGATCGCGACCGTCGAGTATTCGAGGCACAGCAGGTGCTTGATCGTGGCCTTGACCGTGTTGATCACGAGGCCGCGGCCGTTCCCGGGCATGTGCAGGGACGCGACGACGAGACGGTTCCGCAGGTGGAAGTACGCCTGCCAGTCGATGGCGTCGTCCTTGTCGCTCCACGCCATGTGCCAGATCGCGGCACCGGGCATGGTGACGGTCGGGTAGCCGGCGGCGCGGGCCCGCAGACCGTATTCGGCGTCGTCCCATTTGATGAACAGCGGCAGCGGCTGACCGAGTTCCTCGGCGGCCTGCCGGGGGATCATGCACATCCACCAGCCGTTGTAGTCGACGTCGATGCGGCGGTGCAGTAGGCGGGAGTTCTCGCGGTCGCTCAGCGGGTAGCGGGAGAAGTCGTGGTCGTACTCGACGTTCGGGGCGGCCGTCCACATGAAGATGCTGCGGTCGACGACCTCGCCCATCGAGTGCAGGTGGCTGCGCTCCTGGAGGTTCAGCATCTGCCCGCCGACGAGCATCGGCGACTTCGCGAACCGGGACATGGCGAGCGCGCGGAGGATCGAGTCGGGCTCGATCTCGATGTCGTCGTCCATGAACAGGATGTGCTGGCAGTCGGTGGTCTTCAGCGCCTCGTACATGATCCGGCTGTAGCCGCCGGACCCGCCGAGGTTCGCCTGGTCGTGCATCGCCAGCCGGTCGCCGAGCGCCTCCGCGGCCTCCGCGAAGCCGGGCTCGTCCTTGACCTTGCGGGTGCCCTGGTCCGGGATGATGACGGCCTTGACGACATCCATGACGAGCTCGTCGGACGCCAGCGCCGTCAGCGCCTTGACGCAGTCGGTGGGCCGGTTGAACGTGGGGATGCCGACGGCGACGGTGGCCTCACCGGGGGCGTCGACCGGCGCGTACCAGCCTGCGCTCTCCAGCACGACCTCGGTGTCGCTGGTGATGTCGAACCAGATCCAGCCGCCGTCCTCGAACGGCGCCAGCTCGATCTCGAACTCGAGGGCGGCGTCGCCGTCCTGGAACTCGCGGCCCTCGACGTGGATGCGCGAGGAATCGGCCTTCGACCGGTACACGTCGATGCGGCAGTGCCCCGACAGCTCGAGCCGCAGCACCACGGAGTTCAGCGTGCTCCACCGGCGCCAGTAGCTGGCCGGGAACGCGTTGAAGTAGGTGCAGAACGACGCCTCGGACTCGGCGCCGACCGACAGCGACGTCCGCGACAGCGAATGCGCGCGGCGACTGTTGGTCTTCGCTTCCTCCAGGTAGAGGGTGCGGACGTCGAGCGGTTCACCGGCGCGCGGCAGGATCACCCGCTGCAGCAGTGACTTGCCGAGAAGCGGCGCGTCCTCGGTGACCTTCTCCGATTCGAGCAGATGCCGGGCGCTCATTCGGCCTCCCCCACGAGGTCCGCACCGGATTCGAAGTGCGGACGCAGGGAGTTGTCGAACATCGACAGCGCGCTGGCGATCGCCATGTGCATGTCCAGGTACTGGTAGGTGCCGAGACGGCCGCCGAACAGGACCTTGTTCGCGGACATCTCCTCCTTGGCACGGTCGCGGTAGGCGGTGAGCATGGCGCGGTCGTCCGGGGTGTTGATCGGGTAGTACGGCTCGTCCTTGCTCTCCGCGAACCGGGAGAACTCCCGCATGATGACCGTCTTGTCCTTCGGGTAGTCCCGCTCCGGGTGGAAGTGGCGGAACTCGTGGATCCGGGTGAAGGGCACGTCGGCGTCGTTGTAGTTCATGACCGGTGTTCCCTGGAAGTCACCCGTCTCCAGCACCTCGGTCTCGAAGTCGAGGGTGCGCCAGCCCAGCTCGCCCTCGGAGTAGTCGAAGTAGCGGTCGAGGGGGCCCGTGTAGACGACGGGGGCGTCGGGGCTCTCCGCGCGCAGGTCGTCGCGGACGTCGAACCAGTCGGTCTCGAGCCGGACCTCGATCTTCGGGTCCTTCGCCATGTTCTCGAGCCACGCGGTGTAGCCGTCGACGGGCAGGCCCTCGTACGTGTCGTTGAAGTAGCGGTTGTCGAACGTGTACCGCACCGGCAGGCGGGTGATGTTGCCCGCCGGCAGATTCTTCGGATCCGTCTGCCACTGCTTGGCGGTGTAGTCGCGCACGAACGCCTCGTACAGCGGCCGCCCGATCAGGGAGATCGCCTTCTCCTCCAGGTTCGACGCCTCCTTGGAGTCGATCTCGGAGGATTGGTCGGCGATCAGCTTCCGCGCCTCGTCCGGGGTGAAGTAGCGCCCGAAGAACTGCGACACCAGACCCAGGCCCATCGGGAACTGGTACGCCTGGCCCTTGTGCAGCGCGAACACGCGGTGCTGGTAGTTCGTGAATTCGGTGAACTGGGTGACGTAGTCCCACACCCTCTTGTTCGAGGTGTGGAACAGGTGCGCTCCGTACTTGTGGATCTCGATGCCGGTCTCGGGTTCGGCCTCCGAATAGGCGTTTCCGCCCAGGTGATGACGACGGTCGAGCACCAGCACACGCTTACCCAGCTGTGTTGCTGCACGCTCGGCGACGGTCAGTCCGAAAAATCCGGAGCCGACGACGATGAGGTCGTACCGGCCAGGGGCGGTTGTCTCTGGGGTTGCAGCGGTCACGATGAACCAGGGTAAGCGACTCCGCGACCTGTGCGCGGCCAAGGGGTGCAGGGACCCCTTCGGCACGCACGAGGAGTTCTCCCTGTATTCACCGGTTCTGCAGACCTCGTTGTTCGCGTCGACGCGGCGATCGCGCTTCATGAGCGGGTGCGCATCGTCCAGCTGGCGAACTTCTACGGACCGCGGTCGGGCGGGCTCCGCACCGCCCTCCACAACTGGGGTCAGGGGTACGTCGAACGCGGACACGAGGTGATCCTCGTCGTCCCAGGTCAGCGGGACTGTGAGGAGCTGCTGCCGAGTGGGGTCCTGCGGATCACCCGGTCCGCTCCGACCATCCCCTGGACCGGGGGTTATCGCGTCGTCGATCCGCGCAGGGTGGCCGACGTCGTCACCGGGCTCGGACCGGACGTCCTGGAGGTGTCCGACCGGCTGACGCTGCGCGGTTTCGGGGGCTGGGCCCGCGCCCGCGGGGTGCGCAGTGTCGTCGTGTCACACGAGCGCCTCGACCGGCTGCTCGGCCAGTTCGCTCCCCGGCGCGTGGCCCGCGGCTGGGCCGACGTCGCGAACCGCCGGATGGCACGCAACTACGACGCCGTGGTCTGCACGACGGACTTCGCGAGCGAGGAGTTCACCCGGATCGGGGCCCCCAACCTGCACCGGGTCCCGCTCGGTGTCGACCTCGCGATGTTCCACCCCGGCAAACACGACCAGGAGATGCGCGACTCCTTCGCCGATCCGGCGCAGCGTTTCCTTCTGCACTGCGGCCGGTTGTCGGTGGAGAAGCAGGTGGAACGGAGCATCGACGCCGTCCGGCTGTTGCGGCGGCAGGGGCACGACGCCCGGCTGGTCATCGCAGGCGACGGCCCCCGGCGGGAGGCGCTTCAGTACCGGGCCCGGGGGCTTCCCGTGCACTTCACCGGGTTCATCAGCGACAAGGGCCGCCTGGCGTCGCTGTTCGCGTCGGCGGACGTATCGCTGGCGCCCGGACCGCACGAGACGTTCTGCCTGTCGGCGCTCGAGTCGCTGGCGGCGGGCACGCCGGTGGTCGCGTCACAGTCTTCGGCTCTCGCCGAGATCATCACACCCGGCTGCGGCGCCCTGGCCCGGGACCGGGGCCCGGCGTTCGCCGACGCGGTGAGCGGCATCCTCGAGATCCCCTCCCGCACCCGCCGGGCGTCGGCCCGGCGGCGGGCCGAGGACTTCGGCTGGGCCGAGTCGGTCGACGGGATGCTCGCCGTGCTCGAGGGGGCCGCTCCGCTGTCTTCCGTTTAGCTGCCGCCGGTCGGCAGCCACTCGCGGAGCACGCTGGCGTCGATCACCTGCGCCCCCAGTTTCTTCGTCCAGATGATGGTGCCGTTGGTGAACATCCGGAACTTCCCGGCCTCCGACGGCAGCATCATCTCGGGACCGATCGGCGCGCCGAGTGTGCTGTTGACGCCGCCGAGTTCCTTGTACTTCTCGGTGATCGGCGAACCCTCGGTGGTGCCGACGGTGTCCTCGTCCTCGCCGGCGGAGGCGAGGATGGACGGGTCGGGTTCGCCGGGGGCGGCAGGCGGAGCCGGGACAGCGAGTCCGTCACCGAGGGTGAACCAGTCGGACTTGAGCTTCAGCTTCGCCCTCGCCTCGGCGCCGGTCGCCTCGGCGGTCCCCGACGTTCCGACGACCTTCACACCGGTGACGCGTCCGCCGTCGACCCCGAAGTTGTTGCGGGTGACCACCTCGAACGATTCGAGCTCGCCGACGTTGAACGCGGACGCGATGTCGCCCGCGGTGAGGGTCACCACCCAGTCGTGGTTCGGCGACACGGTGTCGCCCTGGTCCTCGATGGCCGGGAACTCGCCGCCGGCGGTGTATCCGCCTGTGGACGAGGAGAATTCGGCAGCGACCGGCTTGTTGTCCTTCGTCAGGATCATGCCCTTGGTGGAACGGACGGCGTCCGTGGTCCGCGGGTCCTCCTTCGAGGAACCGCCGTAGACCTGGCAGCTCTGGGTGTCGCAGGTCTTCGCGTACTCTTCCCGGTTCTCGGCGGCGGCATAGGAGCGGGCCGCGACGGCCTGCGCCCGAAGCGCCTCGGCCCCACCGGTGTCGGCCCAGCCCGCCTTCGCCTCGGCAGGCACCACACCCAGCAGGTAGTCGTCCATGTCGACGACGTTGACGGTGCGCACGGCGGCGCCGTCGAGCGCGACCCCGAGGGCGCCGCGGTAGGGGGTGTCACCGGCGCACAGCTTGAGGTGTTCGTTCGCGGGACGGTCCGGGGCGAGGTCGACCGGGTCGACCCACGGGTGGTCGGTGGCGTCCTGCCACAGGACGTCGCCGGCACATCCGCGGGTGACGACGACGTTGGCGCCGCCGTCCGCGGTCGGCGTCAGGTGGACGGCCTCGCCCGGCCCGACGGGCTTGCCGGCGACGACGGCGCCGGCGTCGGAGTAGACGTCGAGCGGCTGGTCGTCACGCGCCTGCAGCCGGACGCTGATCTGCGCGTCGGCGAGGGTGCCGAGTGTGGTGCCGCCGTAGTAGTGGCCGAGGATGCGCTCGGCCGCCCACCCCTGATCCTTCGCGTACCCGTAGGCGCCCCACTGGCCCATCCCGCGCCCGTGGCCGTTGCCGTGCCCGGACAGCGTGAACGGCGTGTCGGAGGCGACGGTTTCCCGGACGTCCTGGCCGGAGGAGCGCACCTGCACGACCACGCCGGTGACGGCGCCGACGACGAGGACGGGTGCGATGCCGAGCGCCGACGCGCGCAGAAGTCTGGCCCTGAACCCGCGCGGGGCGGGAGGGCCCGCGATGTACCGCCTCCTGCGAGTCCAGGCAGGTCTACCTGCACGAACCCCGAATTCGGTCTTCGCCATCACTGCACTCCTCATCGCTGAACAACGAGCGCTGAGACGGGGCGTGCACCTCGTCTCAGCGGGTCCGAGAAATTCGGGATAAAGTCTCAATGTAAGGTTGAGCGTTATGGACCTGTGTGACTAGTGTGGCAAGAGTGATTGGAGTTAGCAACAACAGTCTCTTCCGTCACACAAGCATCACGAGTTGCAGACACGCGAGGTCGCTCGCAGGAAACTACAACTGAGGAGAGTCCCCCTTGCCGCACCGTCGACCGAAGCCCTCGATCGTCCTCGGGGCTGTCGCCGCGCTGGCTGTCGCAAGTCCCGTTGCGGTCTACGGCATCAGTAGCGCACCCTCGGACGTCCGATCCACGAACGAAACCTCCAACTCCGCCGTGTCCACCGAGATCGCGCAGGTAGTGCTGTCGCAGATCCCCGACATCGTGATCCCGCTGAAGGAACTGACCGGGCTGAACCTGCCGGACGTCAACATCGGCGACCTCCGGAACCTGAAGATCCCGCCGTACCTCCACATCCCCAGCAACGTGCAACTCCCCGGCGGAATCCAGATCCCGAGCCTGCAGATCCCGCTGAAAATCCCCGCCCCGGGCGACGTCTCCGACCCCGCGATCCTGCCCCCGGCCGATCAGCAGCCCGGCGCGATCGTCAAGGAACTGTCCCGCGACACCCCGTTCAGCATGGTGGCGCTCACGTCCGAAACCCTCGCGTCCGCGGAGTCGAAGGTCCGTGCGC
Source organism: Rhodococcus koreensis (assembly GCF_017068375.1). Classification (NCBI taxonomy): domain Bacteria; kingdom Bacillati; phylum Actinomycetota; class Actinomycetes; order Mycobacteriales; family Nocardiaceae; genus Rhodococcus; species Rhodococcus koreensis. The sequence goes on along the minus strand of NZ_CP070609.1, from coordinate 4,823,418 downwards.
TGCAGGCCGACGGAACGTGGGGACAGTGGGTCTCCCCCGACATGATCGACACCCGTCGCACCGACAAGACCGCGTCGGACGGCACGGTCGCCACCGAACCCGTCTACGTCGGGCTGACGAAGGCGATCCAGATCCTCACACCCACCTCCGCACCCGCCCAGGCGGGCGCACCCGCACCCGCACCGGACGCGGTTCCCGCACCCGAGGCACCCGCTCCCGCACCGGCGCCCGCCGCCGGCGGGGCCGCGCCGCTCGGGTACACCCCCGCCGCCGTCAACACGCCGCTGCGACAGCAGCCGGCACGAGCGGGCGCCGACGACGTCACCGCCGTGCTCATCGAACCGGGCAGCGGCCCCGGCGACGCCACGCTCAGCGACATCGCGAGCCCGCTCGACAGCGGCGGCCCCAAGGTCATCAGCCGACAGCAGTGGGGCGCGGACGAGTCCATCCGCTGCCAGGACCCCGACTACGACGACTTCATCGGCGGTGCAACCGTGCACCACACCGCGGGCGCCAACGACTACTCGAAGGCCGAATCGGCCGAGATCGTCCGGGCGATCTACGCGTACCACGCGCAGACGCTCGGCTGGTGCGACATCGGCTACAACGCGCTGGTCGACAAATACGGCCAGATCTTCGAGGGCCGCGCAGGCGGTCTCGACCGTCCCGTCCAGGGCGCACACGCGGGCGGGTTCAACGAGAACACCACCGGCGTCGCGATGATGGGAGACTTCTCGTCCGAGGATCCGCCGCAGGCCACGCTCGACGCCGTCGGCAAGTTCCTCGGCTGGAAGCTCGGCAAGGCCGGACTCGACCCGCTCGGCGAGACGACGATGTACTCCGAGGGCACCGAGTTCACCCCGTACGCGGAGGGTGAGGCCGTCGACCTGCCGGTGATCTTCGCGCACCGCGATGTCGGCAACACGTCCTGCCCGGGCGACGCGGCGTACTCGCACATGGACGAGATCCGGCAGATCGCGGCCGCCAACCTTGGCGGCAACGCGTCGCTGGCCTCGGACGCACACGCGGGTGAGGCTCCGGCGCCGTCCGGCGGTCCGGGCACGGATGCCAGCGGCAGCCTCGGCGCTGGGATCCCCGCCCTGGTCAACGAACTGCTGCGGCTCACCGATCCGTCGCCCGTCGCCCAGAAGTGGGTCGCGGAAGGCGGCGACACCGGCAGGCTCGGCCAGGCCATCACGGGACTATTGCAGGCCAAGGCCGGGAACTCGGGCGCAGAGTTCGCCAACGGCGCCATCTTCACCTCGCCCAACGGCGGCGTGTGGGCGGTCCTCGGCCAGATCTTCAAGACGTGGCAGAGCCTCGGGGCCGACAACGGTGAACTGGGCCTGCCGACCAGTGACGAGTACTCGATCCCGGGCGGTCTGCGCACCGACTTCGAGAACGGCTCGCTGATCTTCAACGAGCTCACCGGCATCGTGACCAAGGTGTTGAAGACGTACAACGACACCTACGCGGAGGCCTACAAGAACGGCGCCCGGGTCGATGCCGCGGCTCCCGTCGCACCGCCCGCGGACCCGGCACAGATTCCGCCGGCCCCCGCCGAGCCCGCTCCGGCACCTGCACCTGCACCTGCACCTGCACCCGAACCGGCTCCCGCGCCCGCTCCCGTCGAGCCGGCACCGGTTCCGGCCGGCTGACCGGGTTACCCCCTCTCGGGCGCTGGTGGTCTCAGGACCACCAGCGCTCGAGTACTTTCGCGACCCCGTCGTCCCAGTTGGTGGCCGTCACCTCGTCGGCGGCGGCCTTGGCGTCGGGATGCGCGTTCTCGACGGCGACACCGCGGCCCGCGAGGTTCAGCATCGGGATGTCGTTGGGCATGTCGCCGAACGCCACGATCTGCGACGCCGTCACGCCGAGCCGTTCCGCGACCAGCGCGAGCCCGGACGCCTTCGTGATGCCCGCCGCCGACAGTTCGATCAGCCCGTTGTCGGTGGAGAACGTGACGTCGGCGCGGCGCCCGATGTGCGGCGCCAGCGCGTCGACCATCGCCTGACTGGACATTTCCGGCACCCGGATCAGCAACTTCACCGCGGGGGCCGCGACGACCTCGTTCTCGGACATCTCGGTGTTGTCGGGGTTGAGCCAGGCGTGCTGGTAGCCGGGCGAGCTGACGAACTGCGGCGTGGCGGCGTCGTGGGCGCTGACCCCGACCCGCTCGGCCGCGAGACCGGCGCCGGGCAGCACGTCGAGCGCGATCGCCGACAGCCAGGTGAGGGTGTCCACGTCCAGGGTCGCGGCGCTGAGCACGCGGTCGCTGTCGCTGTCGTAGATGACGGCGCCGTTCGCGCAGACGGCGAGCGGCGCGTAGCCGAGGCCCTCGACCACGGGATGGATCCAGCGCGGGGGCCTGCCGGTGGCCAGCACGAAGGGTGTCCCCGACGCGACGACCGACGCGACGGCGTCCCGGGTGCGGGCGCTGATGCGCTCGTCCTCCCCGATCAGGGTGCCGTCGACATCGGACGCTACAAGGCTCGGTCGGTCTGGGCTCACCCAGCCATTCTGCCTGCCGGGCCCGCGACGCCACCGGGCGGCCGTTACCGGGACCGGCGTTCCTCCGCCTCGCGGCGGTCCAGCTCGGTGGCTTCCTCGATGGTCGGCGCACTGCCACCGAGACGTCGGGGCACCCAGTACGCGCCCGCCGGATGGTCGAATCCGTCCTGCACCCGGCGCAGGATCGCGCCCATCTCCGCGTGCAGGGTCTCGGTGAGGGCGTCCGCCGGTTCGCGCGGCTCGATCGGCCGTCCCACCTCGACGGTCACCGGGAAGCGGTGCCGTCCAAGTTGTCTCGGCCGGCCTTTGGTGGCGATCCGCTGAGCACCCCACACGATGACGGGCACGATCGGCACCCCGGCATCGATCGCCATGCGCGCCGCACCCGACTTCAGTTCCTTGATCTCGAAGCTCCGGCTGATGGTCGCCTCCGGGTACACCCCCACCAGTTCGCCCTCGCGCAGCCGCTCCACCGCGGTGAGGTAGGCGCCCGCTCCCGCGGTCCGGTCGACCGGGATCACCCCGCATCCGCGCATCAGGAACGCCATCACCTTGTTGTTCGCGAGTTCGGCCTTGGCCATGATCCGCAGTTTGCGGTCCACCGCACCGACCGCGAGTGCCAGCTGGACGAAGTCCAGGTACCCGGTGTGATTGACCGCGAGCACCGCACCGCCCTCGGCGGGGATGTTGTCGAGGCCGACTCGCGTCATCCTCAGCCCCTGGAACAGGGACAACGCCCTGGCCGTCGACTCGACAGCCGCGTAGACCGGCTCCACCGCCACCGTCTCTAGCTACCGGTCTCCCGGGACCGGCGGGCCTGCGCCTTCGCCTCGGCGTCGGCGGCGTCCATCTTGTTCGCCTCGTCGAGCGTCGGCGCACTGCCACCGAGTCGCGCGGGCACCCAGTACTCCCCTGCCGGGTGGTCGTACCCCTGCTGAAGGTCCGCGAGCATCGCGGTCATGGTGGTGTGCAGCTTCTCGGTCAGCTCGGACGCCGGCTCGAACGGCTGGATCGGCTCACCGACGGCAATCGAGATGGGAGTGTTCGTGCGGCCCAGCCGCTTCGGGAACCCCTTGGTCCACACCCGCTGTGCGCCCCAGATGACCACCGGGACGATCGGCACATTCGCCTCGATCGCCATCCGCGCGGCACCCGACTTGAATTCCTTGATCTCGAAGCTCCGGCTGATGGTGGCCTCCGGATAGACGCCCACCAGTTCGCCGCGACGCAGGAAGTCGACGGCCGCCTTGTACGAATCCGAGCCGGCGGCCCGGTCGACCGGAATGTGCTTGAGCGCGCGCATGATCGGGCCCGAAATCTTGTTGTCGAACACTTCCTTCTTCGCCATGAAGCGGACGTACCGCTTCACCCTGCGGGCCGGAAGTCCGGCGTAGGTGAAGTCCATGTAGCCGGTGTGATTGATCGCGATCACCGCCCCACCCGTCGCCGGAATGTGCTGATCACCCTTCACCGTGAACTTCAGCCCCTCGAGGGCGAATACGGTGCGGGCGATGCCGATGACGGTTCGGTAGACGGGTTCCACAATCGGCTAGCGTAGCCGGGTATCCGCGATCTGGCCCGCCGTCGGGGACGGACATTCGGTGGGGAGTCGACAGAAAGGGCGCGCTGGACATGGGTGGCACGGGCAGGAGGGCGCTCATCGCGCCGGTCGTCGCGGTGATCCTCGGGGCGGGGGCGGCGTGCGATTCGCAGTCCGGCATCCCGACGGAGGAGCCCCCGGCCGACGCTGTGTCCGCGCCCACCTCCGCGGCCGAGCCCACGACCACCACACCGCCTGCCCCCGTGCCGCAGGTGGTCGTCGGTGAGGTGCCCGGCAACCCCGCGGCGGTGGACGCGGTCAGAGCCTGGGCCACCGACCTGGTCACCCGGCCCGCCGCCGTCCCCGCGAAATGCTGGACGCTGCCGCCCGCGCAGGCCGCCGACCAGTACGCCGACGCGTCCGCGATCCTCGGGGCGCTCGCGCAACCCGGCCTCGACGGGCAGTTCGCGGTGTCGTGGACGGGCGGCGGGACCACGGTGTCCGTCAAACGCAGCGAGATCGCGTCCGGCTACGCCTGCCCCCACGTCCACCCCGCCGGGACCGTCGACTTCTACACCCCCGCCGACGCCGAGTACGCCGTCACCCGGTTCCTGTCGCGGGAGTCCGGCGCGCCGGTGAACCGGGCGGACACCGAGACCGCCTACCCGCTGATCTGCCCCGGCCTGAGCCCATGGGACCCGGCGGGCACGGGCGCAGGCGGCCGTCCGCCGCTCCGGCTCGACCCCGACGTCCTGGCCGGGACCACCGCGTTCGCCGCCGACGCGATGACCGCCACACCCGTCCGCGGTGACTACCTGGACGTGTCCGTTCCGGTCACCGACGTGTCCGGTGTGACCGTCACCAAGCAGGTCACGCTGTCCATCGGACCCGACGGATATTGCCTGGGCGAAGTGACCTGACCGCACGTGAGTGGCACGGTGTGCTGGAGCGCGCATTGTCACTCACCTGGGGGGAACGCCTACCCTGGAACAGTCGCTCAGCTCCCAGGAGGCATACCAGTGCAGGTCACCAGCGTCGGACACGCCGGATTCCACATCCAGACCGAGGCAGGCTCGATCCTGTGCGACCCGTGGGTCAACCCCGCGTACTTCGGGTCCTGGTTCCCGTTTCCGGACAACACGCAGCTCGACTGGGACACCCTCGGCAACTGCGACTACCTGTACGTGTCGCACCTGCACAAGGACCACTTCGACCCGGAGAACCTGGCCAAGCACGTCGACAAGGACGCGACCGTGCTGCTCCCCGACTATCCGGTGCCGGACCTCAGGCGTGAGCTCGAGGCGCTGGGCTTCCACAAATTCTTCGAGACCGAGGACTCCGTCAAGCACAAGGTCACCGGGCCCAAAGGTGACTTGGACATCATGATCATCGCGCTGCGCGCGCCCGCCGACGGTCCGATCGGCGACTCGGGTCTCGTGGTGTCCGATGGCGAGACCACCTGTTTCAACATGAACGACGCCCGGCCCGTCGACATGGACGTCCTGCACGACGAGTTCGGCAAGATCGATATCCACCTGCTGCAGTACTCGGGCGCCATCTGGTACCCGATGGTCTACGACATTCCGACCAAGACGAAGGCCAACTTCGGCAAGCAGAAGCGTCAGCGCGGCATGGACCGCTGTCGCAGCTACATCGAGCAGGTCGCGGCCACGTGGGTGGTGCCGTCCGCGGGGCCGCCCGTGTTCCTCGACGACGCGCTGCGCTACCTGAACGACGACCGGGGTGACGAGGGCAACATCTTCCCCGACCAGATCACGTTCCTCGAGCAGATGCGGATCCACGGCAACGACGGCGGGATCCTGATGATCCCGGGGTCCACCGCGGACATGAAGGGTGCCGAGCTGACGCTCACGCACCCGATCCCGGACGCCGAGGTCGACAAGATCTTCTCCGATAAGGCCGCATACATCGAGGACATGGCGCAGCGCTTGGCACCGGTCCTCGCCGCCGAGAAGGCCACGTGGGCCCCCGCCGAGGGTGAGCCGCTGCTCGAGGCGCTGAAGGCGAAGTTCGAGCCGATCATGAAGCAGTCCGACCTGATCTGCGACGGCATCGGCTACCCCGTCGGCCTGGTGATGGGCGACGAGACCGTCGTCCTCGACTTCCCGGCGCGCACCGTCCGCCCGCGCGGCGAGAAGGACGGCAAGTACCGGTACGGCTTCCGCATCGCCCCCGAACTGGTGCGCACGGTGCTGCGCGACGACGAGCCCGACTGGGTGAACACCATCTTCCTGTCCACCCGCTTCGAGGCGTGGCGCGTCGGCGGGTACAACGAATTCCTCTACACGTTCTTCAAGTGCCTCACCGACGAGCGCATCGCGTACGCCGACGGCTGGTTCGCCGAGGCCCACGACGACTCCGCGTCGATCGAACTCGGCGGTTACGAGATCCAGCGGCGCTGCCCGCACCTGAAGGCCGACCTGTCGAAGTTCGGCGTCGTCGACGGCACCAACCTCACCTGCAACCTGCACGGCTGGCAGTGGGACCTCGAGTCGGGGCGCTGCAAGACGTCCAAGGGGCACGAACTGCGGTCCACCAAGCTCTGACCCCGGCGGGTGAATGTACCCTTCGGCGCATCTGAGGCGTCGAAGGGTACGTTCAGCCGACGGTCGGCGGCTGATCGACGAGCTGGGCCATGTAGAGCTGGTCGCCCATCTTGTCCATCAACTCGATCTGCGTCTCGAGGTAGTCGATGTGATCCTCTTCTTCCTTGAGGATCCCCTCGAGCAGTTTCGCCGACGTGGCATCGCCCTTCTCGCGGCACATCTGGATGCCCGGACGCAGGCGCTCGACGACCTCGACTTCGATGGAGAGGTCGGAGTGGAACTGCTCGCGCAGGTCCTGCCCGATGCGCAGCGGCAGCAGCTTCTGGTAGTTCGGAAGCGCTTCGAGGAACAGGATCCGGTCGGTGAGGATCTCGGCGTGAGTCATCTCCTCGATGGACTCCGCCCGGGTCTTGTCCGCAAGTTTGGTGAATCCCCAATTGGCTTGCATCTTCGAGTGCAGGAAGTACTGGTTGATCGCGGTCAGCTCACTGGTCAACTGTTCGTTGAGAAGAGCAATGATCTCGTCGTCGCCACGCATGACTTCTCCGTTCGCCCCGGTTGTGGCGAACGTACCACTGGCGATTCCACTGTGTGGCGAATCGCGGGATTCAGTTGTGCTGCAGTTTTGTCACGCGGCCGTGCTACCGACGACCGTCCGCTCGCCCAGAATCTCCTTCAACCGATCTACGCACGTTCCACATCCCCAGCCGGCACCGCATCGCTCACCGATCGCATCCGCGCTGTCGGCCCCGGCGGCACAGTGCTCGTGCACTTCGTCTTCCGTTACGGCCTTGCAGATGCACACGAACATGTGGAGCTCCTCACCAACCAACTGGATTAGGTAAGGGTTACATCATTCTCGCGATCGCGCAAGGGTAGCCTTCCCAAAATCTCGGTGTGGCGCATCACGGTTTCAAAACATCCGTCCCGACGAACGGCACGAGCGCCTCGGGCACCCGCACGGTGCCGTCGGACTGCTGGTGGTTCTCCAGGATGGCGACGATCCACCGGGTGGTGGCGAGGGTGCCGTTGAGGGTTGCGGCCGTCTGCGGCTTCCCGTTCTCGTCGCGGTACCGCACGCCGAGGCGACGAGCCTGGAACGTCGTGCAGTTGGACGTCGACGTGAGCTCGCGGTACGCCTGCTGCGTCGGCACCCAGGCCTCGCAGTCGAACTTGCGAGCCGCCGACGACCCCAGGTCGCCGCCGGCCACGTCGATCACGCGGTACGGCACGTCGATGGCGGCGAGCATGTCGCGCTCCCACGCGAGCAGGCGCTGGTGCTCGGCGTCGGCGTCCTCGGGCTTGCAGTAGGTGAACATCTCCACCTTGTCGAACTGATGCACCCGGATGATGCCGCGGGTGTCCTTGCCGTAACTGCCTGCCTCGCGGCGGAAGCACGTCGACCAGCCGGCGTACCGCTTGGGGCCGTCGGCGAGGTCGAGGATCTCCCCCGAGTGGTACCCGGCCAGCGGGACCTCGGACGTGCCGACGAGGTAGAGGTCGTCGTCGGCGAGGTGGTAGATCTCGTCCGCGTGGGCGCCGAGGAACCCGGTTCCCGCCATGATCTCCGGCCGCACCAGCACCGGCGGGATCATCATCTGGAAGCCGTTGGCCATCGCCTTCTGCGCGGCCAGCTGCAGCATTCCCAGCTGCAGCATGGCGCCGAAGCCGGTGAGGAAGTAGAAGCGGGCGCCCGAGACCTTGGCCCCGCGCTCCATGTCGATCAGCCCCAGCGACTCACCCAGCTCGAGGTGGTCCTTGGGTTCGAAGTCGAACGCCGGAATCTCCCCGACCGTCTCGAGTGTGACGAAGTCGTCCTCACCGCCGGCGGGGGCGCCGTCCTGGACGACGTTGGAGATCGCCCGGTGCGCGGCGTCGAGCGCGGCCTGCGCCTCGTGCTGCTCGGCCTCGGCCTGCTTCACCTTGGCCGCGAGTTCCTTGGATCCCTCGAGCAGCGCCGGACGCTCCTCCGGGGACGCCTGACCGACCTTCTTCCCGAACGCCTTCTGCTCGGCACGCAGGTTGTCGCCGGCGAGAACGGCGGCGCGACGGGACGCGTCGGCCTCGAGCAACGCGTCGACCAGGGCGGGATCTTCGCCACGGGTGCGCTGCGACTCGCGGACGGCGTCGGGGTTCTCGCGGAGGAACTTCAGGTCAATCACGGCTTCAAACCCTACCGGGCGCCGCCGAGCGGCTCACTCCGGTTTCGGTTCCAGCAGGGTCAGGAGGTCCTCGCGGCCGAACATCCGGGCGGCGTCGACGGCGGTCGGATGGCCCGCGGTGGCGTCGGCACCACCGGCGACGAGCGCTCGCACCACGGCGTCCTCGCCCTTGAACAGCGCCCCTGCCAGCGGAGACTGCCCCTTGTCGTTGAGCCGGTCGACGTCGGCCCCGCGGTCGATCAGAACCTGAACGGCCTCGGCGTGACCGTGGTAGGCGGCCAGCATCACCAGCGTGTCGCCATTCTGATTGGCGAGGTTCACCGGGACGCCCGCGTCGAGGTACGTGGCGAGGGACACGGCGTCGCCGGATCGTGCCGTATCGAACACGCGCCCGGCGAGCTCCTGCAGTTCGGGATCCACCGGCTCGGCGGAGCGCTGAGAGTCGTCGCTCATGGTTGTCGAAGTTACCCCGGGTTCGAGCCGATTGCGGGAGTTGTTCTGCTTCCTCGATCGGAACGGGCATTATGGAAATCGATGTCCTCAGATCAGTCGAACGGCGCCGACCCCCAGCCGCAGAATGCCGGGCAACCGGAGAAGGCTCCCCGCAGCATGTCCGCGACCACGACGCGTCGCGCGCTCGCGGCCGTCGCGGCAGGTGCCGTGGTGGCGGCGATTGCCACGGTCGCGATCGCCGGCGGTTTCAACCGGAGCGAGAACCTCCCCACGCACTCGACGAGTGCCGGACCGCAGGCGACGGGTTCGGCGGAGGGCGACGCGTTCTCTTCGGCGACGGCAGGCGACTGCCTCGACTGGACGCCGTCGAACGACCCCCAGGAAGACCGGAAGGACGTCGCGAAGGTCGACTGTGCGGACGAGCACCGGTTCGAGGTGGCGGCGCCGCTGGATCTCAGCGTGTATCCCGGCGCCGAGTTCGGTCCCGGTTCGCGTTACCCGGGTGCGTTGCGGTTCGCCGCACTGCGGGACGAGCACTGCGTGCCCGCCGTCCACTCCTATCTCGGCGCAAAGTTCGATCCGTACGGCAAGTTCAGTGTGGGCTTGATGTTCCCCAGCGAGTCCGGTTGGGCCGCGGGCGAACGCACCCTGCGGTGCGGCCTCCAATTCTCCAGCACGGCAGGAACGTTGCTGCCGTTCACCGGGAAGGTGGCCGAGCAGGACCAATCCAACATCTGGGACCCGGGCACCTGCATCGGCATCAACCAGAACGTGCCGACCGATCCCGTCGACTGCGCGCAACCCCATGCCTTCGAAGTGATCTCCGTCGTCGACCTGGCCACCCAGTTCCCGTCGTCGATGCCGTCCGTCGAGGATCAGGACAAGTATCTCGAAGGCGTGTGCACGCAGGCCGCCAACGAATACCTCGGTTCCGCAGACGCGCTGCGGAACAAGACGCTCACGCTGTTCTGGGACAACCTGGAACTCGACAGCTGGCTCGCAGGCAGCAGACGGGTGAACTGCTCGGTGGGTAAGGAGACCGACGCAGGCGGCTTCTCGACCATCACCGGTTCGGCAAAGGGTGAGATCCTCATCAACGGCGCCGCGCCCGTGCCTCCGCCACCGGTCCCGGAGGGCAGGTCGATGCCGACGCCGCTCCCCGGCGCGGCCCCACCCCCCGGGAACTGATGTGGCGGTGAGCATGACGCCCGACCGATTCGAGGAATTGGTGGGCGACGCACTCGATCTGATTCCACCCCAGCTCGCGGCAGCGATCGACAACGTCGTCGTGCTGGTCGACGACCGCAACGACGAGGACCCGTATCTCCTGGGCCTGTATCACGGGATCGCCCTGACGGAGCGGGACAGTCATTACGGCGGATCGCTGCCCGATACCATTACCGTCTATCGGGACGCCCTCCTCGAAATCTGCAGTTCGGAGGAGGAAGTCGTCCACGAGGTCGCCGTCACCGTGATACACGAGGTTGCGCACTACTTCGGGATAGAAGAAGATCGCTTGCACGAGCTCGGCTGGGGATGAACGGTTTTCCCGAGAAGAATTTCTCGGGATCGGGGGGAACCGAAGAGCGCGGTGCAGCGTCCAAGTGTGTAGGGACAGCTGCACATGCAGTTCGTTTGCCGGGGGGGCAACTGCCTTCCGCCTGCCTAGGTCAAGAAGGAGTTCGACGCACATGCCCGATCTGCACGTCGCACCTGAAGCTCTCGTCGCTGCCGCCGTGGAACTCGACGCGCTCGCCGCGCGTCTCGAGGCAGCGGTCGCTCTCAACTCCGCGGCCATCCGTGTGCTCCCCTCCGGGAGCGAAGAGGTCTCCCTGCACGCCGCCGGTTACTTCAACACCGTCGCGGGCACGTTCACCCCCGCTGTCGCGCAGGGCATTCTCGAGATGCGCGAGACCGCGAACACGCTCCGCACCCAGGCCGCGTTGTATGTCGCGGAGGACGTCGCGCTCGGCGCGACCCTCGCTGCGGGCATGTGACGGCCGGCGCCTCGAAACCACCAGGAGATCAGACATGACCATGGGACTGACAGGTGTCATCTGGTTGCCCCGAGGGGCGACCGTCAACTCGACCACCCTCGTCGCGGGCGCGGGACCGGTGCCGCTGAGCGTGGCGAGCGCGGCGTGGACGGCACTGTCCACCAGCTTCGTCGACGCCAACCTCACGCTGGTGCGTGTGATGGCCGAACTCGCGGCCGGCTGGCAGGGTGTGTCCGCGGCCGCGGCACTCGCGAAGATCACGCCGTTCACGGTGTGGACGGCGGAATGCGCAGAACTCGCCGCGGACACGGCAGCGAAGGCGGGGCTCGAAGCGGGCGCATACACCACCGCCGCGCTCATCATGCCGAGCATCCCCGAGATCGTCGCCGTGAAGACCGCGAAGGCCACCGCGTACACGACGGGTGGTGCGCTCAACGGCACCGCCGCGGCCGCGGAGGCCGCGGACCGTGCGATGGACATCCGCGCGGGGCTCGTGATGGAAGGTTACGAAGCCGCGTCGAACATCCTGGCACTGAAGCGCGCGTACCGGCAGCCCCCGCGGATCGTCACCAAGGCCGATTCGAAGGAGGTCGGGAGTTTCGACGAAATCCCGTCCGACGGTGAATTCGATCCGACACGTGCCGCCGCGGCCGCTCTGATGGCCGCGGGCCAGAACCCGGCCGTCACCACGGCCGCGTCACAGGTCGGCAGCATCGCGGGCACCACCGTCTCCACCGCCACGTCGGCGGCGAGCAACATCGGTGGCGCGGCGCTGTCCGCGGTCACCGGTGGCGGCGCCGCCCCGATGATGGGTGGCGCGCCGATGCTGTCCGGTGGCTCGTACGGCGGAGGTTCCGCGGCGACCAGTGCCGCGGCGGCCCGCACCTCCGTCGGTGGCATCGGCGCCGGCGCGGCAGGCGGGGCGACGCTGCCCGAGGGCTGGGGCAGGACCGACAGCGGCCAGGGGGCACGGCCCGGCGCACCGGCAGCCGCGCCCGGCGGGGTGATCGGAGACGTTCGCGCCGACGTGAACCCGGCCGCGGCAACGCGCGGCGGCACCGGTAGCGGACCGATGTCGGTCGGTCGCGGGGCGGGCGCGGCCGGTTCACAAGACGACGACGAGCGGGAGACCCCCGACTACCTGAAGAACTTCGAGCGCTTCTCGGACGGGCGCACGGTCATTCCCTCGGTCATCGGCGCGAACCCGGACCACCGGGAGTCGGGACGGTGATCGACCTGGGCACCCAGCCGGGCGTACCGACCCTGCCGGCGGTGACCCTGAGCCTCGACGAAATGGATTATCTCGTCGACACGCTCGCGCTCGACGTGCTGCCGGTGGTGCTCGACGCCACCCCGCGGTACGACACGTACGACGCCAGGGACGCCGCGTTCCGCGGCGCCGCCGGCGCCCTCGCCGCCCGGGATCTGCTCCCGGGCGGTGGGGTCCACCCCGAACTCGCCGACCGCCTGCGGGTTCTGGCCCGGCCGCTGTGGGAGATCGCCCTGCGCTGGTACGTCGACGGCAGAATCTCGCGACTGTGCGTCTCCCGGGGCGAGGCACTGTCGGTGCTGGCCCTGCGGGCCGGCGACACGTACGTCGTCCAGGATGCGGGCGCCGACATCTTCGCGCCCGTGATCGGCGCGCTGGGGGCGGTGGAACCGTTGAACGTCGGCGCCGTCAACGCACCCACGGTCCAACTCGGCGAGGCGTTCGATCAGGGCGGGGACGGCAAGTCGCTCGCGGCCGCGCTCGCCGTGCTCGGCGTGCCCGCGGTCGACGCGACGGTTCTGGGCACCGCGATGGCCGGCTGCACCACCTACGCCGAGATCGTCGGAATCGTCTACGGCGACGGGCAATACGATCCGGTCGGCGGGCCCGTCACGGTGTTCGACACGGGGGCCGGGCGCATCGTCGGCACGTCCAGTGTGTCCGCGCACGGCGTGGCGTGGTCGTCTCTCAGCCCCGGCACCCCGCAACGTCTGCGACAGGCGCTGGAGTCGCTGGCCGACCGGCTCCGCTGACCTACACGGGTTGCCGCTTCCACCACGCACCGGTCTCGCGGCGCTCCTTCCAGGTGGTGAATTCGTACCGGTACATGCGCGCACGCACATGTTTCGGCGGCTGATCTGGGAACGGGTTGTACTGCAACAACTTCAGGGTGTCCGGGTCGTTGCGCAGCAGCCGCTCGACGAACCCCCGGAACCACGGTTCGGCGTAGCCGGGCGAGATCGCCGTGAACCAGAGCAACCAGTCGAGCCGCAGGTGATACGGCGCGAATTGGCGCGGCCGCCGGTTGACGTCACCCGGTTTCCCCTTGAAGCCGTACTCCTTCCACTCGGAATGCAGGCCGCGATGAGCGTCGGACGTGCCCTCCACGATCACCTCGTACCGCACCCGGGTGATGCTGCCGAACGCGCCGTACGTGTTGACGAAGTGCCATTTGTTGAACGACGCATTCATGCGCTGGCCGTGGGAGATCAGGTTGCGAATGGGCCAGTAGCTCAACACGACGACGAGCGCGGTCACCGCGATCACCAGCGCAGCGAACGGGACGGGCGCCGAGTCGCTGCCCGCCGGGACGTCGACGGGCAGCACCGTCTCGTACACGCTGTCGGGGATGGCGGACAGACCGAGCACGATGGTCGTCCAGTTCAGCCACGAGAAGTTGCCGCTCGCCACCAGCCACAGCTGGGTGACGATCATGATCGTCGCGGCGACGGCCGCGACCGGTTGCGGCGCGAACAGCCCGAACGGCACCACCAGCTGAGCGAAGTGGTTGCCGAGCACCTCGACCCGGTGCAGCGGCTTCGGCAGCCGGTGGAAGTACCAGCTGAACGGTCCGGGCATGGGCTGGGTTTCGTGGTGGTAGTACAGGCAGGTGAGGTTCTTCCAGCATCGGTCGCCGCGCATCTTGATCAGCCCGGCCCCGAATTCGAGCCGGAACAGCAACCACCTGAGCATCAGCAGCACCAGGATCGGTGGCCCGACCGACGCGTTGCCCAGGAAGATCGCCAGGAAACCTGCCTCTAGCAGCAGCGACTCCCAGCCGAAGCTGTACCAGAGCTGGGAGACGTTGACGATCGAGAGGTACAGCACCCACAGGGCGAACCACACGAGCATGCACACGGCGAGCGGGACGACCTGCGTCAGACCGAGCAGCGCGGCGAGCGACAGTCCGGCGCCGGTCCAGCAGATCCCCTCGAAGAACCGGTCGGAGTAGTGCAGGTGGAAGATACTCGGCGAACGCGTGAACGGGACGGCACGGAGAAACTTCGGGATGGGCAGCATCCCGGTGCTGCCGACGAGCGGCCTGAACTGGTTTCTCGCGGCCAGGAACGCGACGAGGTAGATCGCGGCGAGCCCCTCGGTGACGAGCAGCCGACCGAGCGAATAGTTTTCGCCAACGAACCAATCCAACGCCGTCACTCCTCGAGGACGGTTTCCTCCATCGTCGCGCAACCGCAGGGTGCGCGCAACGACGTCACCCCATCGGATCGTCGGCGCCGGGGATCACCCGGTGCTCGAACGGCGGCTCCACGGTTCCCCAGCGCACGCACTCCCAGCTGCCGCCCGCGAGCGGGGTCAACTCCACCGTCTGGGTGTTGGCCAGGTGATTGTTGGCGGCGAACAGCCCCGGCACCCCGGCCAGTTGTGCTGCCACGAGCCGGATGGCGGCGCCGTGGCTGACCAGCACGACGTCGCCCGAGGCCGCCGGATCGTCGAGGTACTGCTCACGCAGGGAGTCCACGACCGGGACGTACCGGTCGAGGATGTCGTTGGCGGATTCCCCGCCGGGAACCCGGGCGTCCAGTTCGCCGGTGTGCCACAGGTGGAACGTCTTCATGAACAGCTTGTGCGACTCCTCGTCGCTGCGGTCCTCGAGTTCACCGGCCTGCGCCTCGTGCAGTCCTTCCCGCACCTGGACGGCGATGCCCGACGCGAGTTCCACGAACCGCGCCGTCTGCCGGGCGCGCAGTGCCTGCGAGGACACGAGTGCGGCCGTCGTCGCGCGTGCGGCGAGGTCGTTTCCGAGCCGCTCCGCCTGGGAGAGTCCTTCGGGTGTCAGCCGGGCGCCGGGCAGCCTCGTGTCGAGCCTGCGCTCGACGTTCGCCTCGGTCTGCCCGTGCCGGACCAGGATCAGCCTGCCGCTCACGATTCCCTCTCTCCCTGACGGATTCGTTCGATCCAGTCCGCCGCGTCTCCGTCGGACGGCGGGGGCGGGCCGCTCGGGTTGGCGGCGGGCCAGGACCCGAGGAACCGCACGTGCGACTTCCGGTGCAGCGCACGGAACGCCTCGGCGACGAGCGGGTCCTCGATGTGCCCGATGCAGTCGACGAAGAAGCGGTACAGGCCGGGGGTGGTGCGCACCGGGCGTGATTCGATGCGGATGAGATCGATTCCGCGCGTCGCGAACTCGGAGAGCACACCGACGAGGGAGCCGGGGTTGTTGTGGGGTTCGAGGACGGCGGAGGTGCGGTCGCCGCCGGTGCGGGCGGGCACCCGGGTGGGCGCGGTGACCAGAACGAATCGGGTGCGGGCGCTCTTCTCGTCGGCGACCCCGTCGGCGAGGCTGCGCAGCCCGAGCCGTTCGCCGGCGAGGGCGGTGGACACGGCGGCGTCGGCGAGGCCGTTCGCCACGTCCTCGGCGGCGCCGGCGTTGGAGGACGCCGTCTGGAGTTGGGCGCCGGGGCAGTTCTCCTCCAGCCAGATTCGCACCTGACCGGCCGCCACCGGGTACGCCCGCACGGTGCGCACCTGGTCGAGCCGCTCGACGCCCGCCCCGCCGAGGATCGTGAACGCCACGTCGAGTTCGGTCTCGGCCACGATCTGCAGGCGGTCGCCCAGCGCGAGCGAGTCGAGGGTGGGCACCACGGCGCCCTCGACGGAGCTCTCGATGGGAACGACGGCGCCGTCGACGACGCCGTCACGCACCATGGCCAGGGTGGCGGGCGGACTCGTCGCGGCCACCCGCTCCACGGGCCCGTCGAAGGCACCCTCGGCCTCGAGCTGGGCGAGCGCCATCTCCGTGAAGGTTCCCGACGGTCCGAAATACGCGATCTTTGGCACGACTACGAGATTACGCACCGAGCGTTGACGGTCCGGCGCATTGACGGTGAATGTTTTACCGCAGACCCGCGTCCGCCAGCTCACCGGCGACGAGCACCGGGTCGTCGACCTCGACCCCGAGCAGGACCTCGCGGACGGCCTCCGCGGCCTCGGGGATCAGCGAGGCGAGTCTCGTGGGATCCGGGGTCGCGAGCGCCGCCCGCACGTCGTCGCCGCGGAGGGACGCGACCGTCCCCGACAGCAGCGCGAGCACCTCGGCGGTGTCACGGGCCCGCACCACGTATCCGACGTCGGCGTGCGCGAGGACGGCGAGGAAGTCGGCGACCTCGCCGATGGAGTGCCCGCTCGCGAGTCCCGGGATGCGGCCTGCGTCCGCGAGGTGCTGCGCCGTCTCGGCCAGGCCGGCGTCGTCGCTGCCGTCCGCGACGACGAACACCGCGAGCGGGGACGGCAGCCGCAGCGCGACCGCGTCGCCGAGCTGGCCCGCCGGGCAGTCGAGGTGGAACCGGACCGCCTCGTAGGAGGCCTGCTCGCTGGTGCGGAGAACGGCCGGGTCGACGTCGAGCCCCACGATCACACGGCCCGCGTCGGTGCCGACGGCGTCGAGCAGCGCGGACGCCGCGACCACCCGCGGTCCGAATGCGCCACCGGCAGCCGGGCTCGTGTCCCGGGTCCCGCTGAGCAGATCCGCGAGCAACGACTGCGGTCCGCGGGAGCGCGGGACGCCGAGGGAGAGAGGTATGGCCACCGTCCCACCGTATGCCCGCCTCGTGGCCCGGAATCTTTTCGGGTCTTGCCCTCGCCGGTTCCGTCACATTAGGTTAGGGTTACCTCAGTATCGCGGAACCCTGAAGGAGGCTCCATGCCCGTCACGACCACCGGTCCGTCCACCGCCGAGCGTGTGCGTAGCTCGTGCGCACGGACCCAGGACGCGGTACTCGCCGTCGAAGGCAGCGCACCGACCGTCACGTCGGTCCACCACCTGCGGTCCAGCGGCGACGTCGTCGTCGCGGTGCCCACCGAGTCGGCGGCCGCCACGCTGTCCTGGCTCGCCGGCGGCGGCGGAATCCCGGCCGTGCTCGAACTGACCGACAACTCACCGCTCGCGCTGCGCGAGCCCGTGCGGTCGCTCGTCTGGCTGCGCGGCAACCTGCACGCACTGTGCGAGGCACACACCCGCACCCTCGCCGACGAGGTGGCCTCCGAATACCCGCACCCCGGACTACTCGACGTCGGACACGATGCGACGCTGCTGCAACTGCGTCTCGAATCGGCGGTGGTCGCCGATTCGAGTGGCGCCGAACCCGTCGCCCTGGACGATCTGCTCGCCGCCCGGCCCGACCCGTTCTGGGAGATGGAGACCGCCTGGCTCCAGCACCTCGACGAAGACCACCGCGACCTCATCGACATGCTGTCGCGCAAACTTCCGCCCCACATGCGGCGCGGACGCGTCCGCCCCCTGGGCATCGACCGGTACGGACTGCGACTGCGCGTCGAGAACGACCACGGCGATCGCGACATCTGGATGCCGTTCTCCGCGCCGGTCGACGACGCCGTCGCCCTGAGCAGGGCGATCCGGCTGCTGGTGGGATGCCCGTTCGTGAACGGACTCCGCGCGCGCGGCTGACCGGCCCTCCGGTTCGCCGCACGCTAGCGTGTGCGGCGTGATCTCGCGCGCAACGCTCACCTCCTGGCTACAGCCGGCCTCACCCGAACCGGCCGCCCCGGTGGCCGCCGGCACCGAGCGCCGGGCCCTGTGGATCGAGATCACGATCGTCCTGCTCGTCACGTTCGGGACGAGCGGGCTGTCGGGACTGCTGTCGCTGACCGAATCGCTGCTCACACCCGGCAACCTGGCCGACCAGGCCGTCGCGCTCAACGTCGCCCGCGCCGAGAACCAGATCATCGACGTCGCCCGGCAACTGCTCGGCGTCGTGAAACTCCTCGCGTGGGGCGCCCTGGGGCTGTATCTCCTGTGGCGGAGCGGTGCCGGCCCACGCGACGTCGGGCTCGGCCGATTCCGCTGGCGCCCCGACGCGACGCACGGTGTCGGGCTCGCCGCACTGATCGGTCTGCCCGGGCTCGGCTTCTACCTGCTGGCCCGCGCGATCGGCGCCAACCTCACCGTCGTCCCCAGCACGATCGGGGACCACTGGTGGCGTCTGCCCGCGCTGATCCTGTGGGCGATCGCGAATTCCGGCGCGGAGGAAGTGCTCGTCGTCGCGTATCTGATCACCCGGCTGCGGCAACTCGGGTGGAGCGAGAATTCTTCGCTGCTCGCGTCGGCGCTGCTGCGGGGGACGTACCACCTCTACCAGGGCTTCGGCGGCGGGCTGGGCAACGTCGCGATGGGTCTGGTGTTCGGCCGGTACTGGCAGAAGACCGGACGGTTGTGGCCTCTCGTGATCGCTCACGCCACCATCGATTCGGTCGCTTTCGTCGGCTACGCCGCGCTGCGCGGGCACGTCGGCTGGATTCCGTAATCCGGCCGGACCAGTAAAGTCGTGCGGGTGACCGGCGACGCCCCCTATCCTCCGTTGCCGCCCCGTCCGCCTCGGCGGACGCCGGGCGGGCAGCAGGTGCCGCCACCCCCGAACCGCCGAATCCCGCCTCCCGACCAGCGGGTTCCTCCGCAGACCCGGCGGGTGCCGCCGCAGGGTCCGCCGCAACAGGGGCCTCCTGCGCCTCGCCCGCGACACCCCGCGCCGCGTCAGGGTCCGCCGCCGCAGGAGGGCACCCAGGTGATCCGCCGCGACGGCCGGGGCGCCCCGCCGCCGCCCCAGCAGGCCTGGTCCCAGGCCCCGGAACCGCAACTGTCCCGCTCGGCCCCGCCGCAGGGTCCGCGCGGCTACGCACCCACCCAGACGCCGCAGCCGTACCGCGACGCACCACCGCCACCGCCACCGCAGGTGCCCGACCGGCGTCCCCCGCGCACGCCACCACCTCCGCCGCCGCCCGCACCGTCGCGGGCCCCGGAGCCGCCGCAGCAGCGCAGGCCCAGGCGACCACGGCACTGGGGGCGTCGCATCGGCATCCTGTTCCTGGTGCTGGCCCTGGCGCTCGCGGGCATGACCTATTACCTCGACAGTTCGCTGAACCGGATCGACGCGCTGGCCGACTACCCCGGCCGGATCGGCGACACCCCCGGCACGAACTGGCTGCTCGTCGGTTCGGACAGCCGCACGGGGCTGACCCCCGAGCAGGAACAGCAGCTGTCGACCGGCGGCAACAGCGGTCCGGACCGCACCGACACCATCATCGTGGTGCACGTCCCCAGCGGCGGCGGCCCGGCGACGATGGTGAGCATCCCGCGCGACTCGTACGTGTCGATCCCCGGCTACGGCGAGGACAAGATCAACGCGTCGTTCGCGTTCGGTGGTCCGCAACTGCTGACCCAGACGGTCGAGGAGGCGTCCGGTCTGCACATCGACCACTACGCGGAGATCGGATTCGGCGGATTCGCCGGCATCGTCGACGCGATCGGCGGCGTCGACATGTGCCTGGACACCGCCATCGACGACCCGCTCGCGGGGATCAACCTCGCACCCGGCTGCCAGGAACTGTCGGGGGCGCAGGCGCTCGGCTTCGTCCGCAGCCGCGCGACCGCGCTCGCCGACATCGACCGGATGAACCATCAGCGGATGTTCATGGCGGCGTTGATGTCGAAGGCCACCAGTCCGGCGACGTGGCTCAACCCGTTCCGCGTCTGGCCGCTCGTCACCGACACCGCCGCATCGTTGCGCGTCGACGAGAGCGACCACATCTGGAACCTGGCCGCACTCGCCTGGGCGGTTCGCGGCGACATGGTCACGACGACCGTCCCCGTGGGCGGTTTCGAGGACGTCGACGGCTCCGGGAACGTGCTGCTCTGGGATCACGACCGGGCATCGCAGTTCTTCGACGCGCTGGCCAACGACCGTCAGGTCCCAGCCGAACTGGTCACCACCGGACCGTGACGCGCGGCCGTAAACTGACACCCATGACGCACCCGGAGCCGAAGGCACCCAGCGAGTTCCATGCCCTCCTGCAGCAGCAGATCCGCAACGAGTTCACCGCATCCCAGCAGTACATCGCGGTGGCCGTCTATTTCGACTCGCACGATCTCCCGCAACTGGCTCACCGGTTCTATTCGCAGGCCGCCGAGGAGCGCGGCCATGCGCTGATGATGGTCCAGTACCTGATCGACAACAACCTCCAGGTGACCGTCCCCGGCATCGACGACGTGGTCACCGATTTCGATTCGGTGCGCGCCCCCGTCGCACTGGCGGTGGAACGGGAACGCACCGTCACCGAGCAGATCACCAAACTCGCCCGCACGGCCCGCGACACCGGCGACTACCTCGGCGAGCGGTTCATCCAGTGGTTCCTCGAGGAACAGGTCGAGGAGGTCGCAAGCATGCACACGCTCCTGACGATCGTCGAGCGCGCCGGCGACAACCTGTTCGACATCGAGGATTTCATCGCCCGCGAGATGAGCGGCAACTCGCCGGTCCGGCCGGGTGCGCCGAAGCGCGCGGGCGGCGGCGTCTGACCTGACGGGTCAGCAGCGGGTGGGCGCCGGTTCGCCGCGGAATCGCGCGGCCACGTATTCGTACGCGTCCGGAAAGCCCACCACTGCCGTCGTCATGTGCTCGGAAATCTCGTACGGGACGAACGTCAGTCTGGCGCCGGCCGCGCAGTAGCGGTGCGCGGTCTCCGCGATCGAATCGAACGGCGTCAGCCCGTCGAGGGTGCCGTGCCACAGGTAGAGGGGCGCGGTCGGGACACCCTCGTAGTACCGCAGACTGTTCTCGCGCAACACCTGGTGCGCACCCGAACTCGCCATGAGGCTGGTGGACGCGGCCAGCTGTCCGGCGCTGCGGAAGGCGCCGTGGAACAGCAGGAACCGGCGGCATTCGTTCGACATCCACTCGCGCAGCCACAGCCCGGTCGCGTTCAGCTGCGACGAGATCGGCAGCTGCTCCGGGTATTCACGTTCCAAACCGATCGCGGCGGCGAACGCGAGCCCGAACCCCGGATGCGGATTGAACCCCAGACCCAGGGCCATCTGCTCGAGGTCCGCGGGAATCCCACCCGCCACCACCGCGTCGAGTTTCAGTTCGGGCGCATAAGTCGGCGCCAGCGCCGCGGCCCAGGCACTGGCCATACCGCCGCCGGAATATCCGGCCAGCGCCACCGGGCTGTGCGTCAACCCCAGTTCGGCCACCCGCTGGACCGCCCGGACGCTGTCGAGGGTGATCATTCCCCCGAGCTTCGCGGCACCGTACGCGCCGGTCGGGCCGAGATGATCGGGCACCGAAACCGCCCAGCCGCGCTGCAGCCCCAGATACAGGCCCGGCGACTCCTGCAGTTCCAGATTGAACAGCGAGTGCGACGGGGCACATTTGGTTCCGAGCGAATTCACGATCGCCTGATACGACACGAGCGGAGGGTTCGCGACACCGCGGGGAAGCAGCACGGTGGTGACGGCCAGGATCGGATGTCCCGCAGAGTTCGTCGACCGGAACGCGATCTGCCACCCGTCGGAGTTCGCGTACATCCAGGTGTCGATCCGCCGCGTCCGCACGACGTCGCCGGGATTCAGGACCCCGAGGTCGGCGGGGGCCGAATAGAAGGGGTCGGTGTCCGGCCAGGGATACAACGGGTCGGCCTGAACGGGAGCCGGAATCGTCGCGCCCAGGAAAAGGGCACCGAGAATGAACGCTATCCACGCACCGGGTCGTCTCAACATGTGCCTGCGCC
This sequence comes from Rhodococcus koreensis, assembly GCF_017068375.1. Taxonomy (NCBI): domain Bacteria; kingdom Bacillati; phylum Actinomycetota; class Actinomycetes; order Mycobacteriales; family Nocardiaceae; genus Rhodococcus; species Rhodococcus koreensis. The sequence goes on along the minus strand of NZ_CP070609.1, from coordinate 4,801,378 downwards.
TCCGCACCGTCGGAACGGTGTGAATCTTATACAGAGGCCGGGGCCCGGCGACGCGGATTGCCCCGTTCCCGCCCAACCGTTCGTCGCCAGTTCACGTTAGGAAAATGACATCAGAATGGTTCCGAAATTAGGTTGACTTTAGTTTGGGAACGCTTGCCAAAATTAGGTCGAACTTGGATGACACGTGCCCTGACCAGCGATATTATCCATTTCATGACTTCCACTGACGCGCACAAGACGAAATTCCACGCTCTGCTTCACGACCAGATTCGCAACGAATTCAACGCGTCACACCAGTACATCGCGACTGCCGTCTATTTCGACAACTCGGACCTGCCGCAGCTGGCCAAGCACTTCTACAAGCAGGCCGTCGAAGAGCGCAACCACGCCATGATGATCGTCCAGTACTTCCTCGACCGCGACATTTCGGTGGAACTGTCGGGTGTCGACGCGGCGAAGGGCCAGTTCGAGAACGCACGCGAGCCGATCGCACTCGCTCTGACTCAGGAGAAGACGGTCACCGAGCAGATCGTGCAGCTGGCGAGCACCGCCCGCGAGGAGGGTGACTACCTCGGCGAGCAGTTCATGCAGTGGTTCCTCAAGGAGCAGGTCGAGGAGGTCGCGAGCATGACGACGCTGCTGACCATTGCCGACCGCGCGGGCAGCAACCTGTTCGACCTCGAGGAGTTCGTTGCACGCGAGATGAGCGGCCCCGCAGACACGTCCGGCGCACCGCACGCGGCGGGCGGTTCCATCTAGGCGCTTCGCGCCCGTGCGCCTTTCTGGTTGTGGTGGCTACCAGAAAGGCGCACGGGCCCGGAGGGCCTATCGCAACGTCACCTGGCGGCCCCGCAGTCCGTCGCGGGCGCGGCGCTCCTCGGTGGTGAGGGGCGCGTCGACGGCCAGGGCCTCGGCCAGTCGCTGACCGAGTTCGACGGTGGCGGCGGCCCATTCGTTCGCGTGCTTCTCGCGGTCCAGGTCGAACACCGGGACCAGCAGTCCGTGTGTCCGGAAGGACCCGGCGTAGCGCGAACCCTCACCGAGGTGCAGGCCACCGGTCGCGTGCACGCGTGCCAGGGCCAGCATCAGATCGTCCTCGTTCTCCGGGCGCACCCAGCGGATGTGCGCCTTCTCGCCCGCGTCGACCCACCACGCCGCGACGACACCCTCGGCCTCGACGCGCGCGGACGGCATGATCGCCGCATTCGCGTGCTGCACGGTCGTCGCGACCTCGGGTGCCGGCTCCACGCCTTCGGGAATCCACCAGTTGAAATCCTGGTGCACGGTGATGTCGAGAGGTGCGTCCGCGTCGATCACGTCGGCCAGTGCCGGGGTCTCGGATCCCGGGTTGGCGGAGGCCAGCGATTCGCCGGCGGCGGCATCACGGACCCAGGCGACGGACGCGGCCAGGTCGGCGCCGAGGTCGGCGGAGTGCGCCTGGACCTGCACACCGACGAACCCGGTGGCGCTGTCCCCCTCGTCGCGGACCAGCGCCGCGACGGCTCCGGGCAGCACGGTCGCGAGGGTCACGGGACGGGACGAATCCTTGACCGGGAGCGGGGCGGTCGCCGACGGGACGAACTCGCGCAGCGCCACCAGATCGCATTCGGCGGCGAGGCCTTCGAACGGCCGGGTCACGGCCGCCGCGGCGCTCTCCCGTTCCGCCTGCCGCTGCGCGAGCTTCTCGGCGCGGGCGCTACCCGGCTTCGGACCACTGTTTCTCTTGCTCTTCTTTGCCACGACGCCAAAACCTACACGCCGACGCCGGTCCGGTCAGGAGGCCAGCCATTTCTTGGTGCGCCCGGGGTGGTTGGTGGCCACCCAGCTGACTCCGAGTTCGCGGCACAGTTCGACGTCGCTGCGGTTGTCGACGGTCCAGCAGTACGTGGCCCGTCCCGCGGCGGCGGCCTTGTCGACGATGTCCGGGTGTTCGTGCAGCGTTTTCACCGACGGACCGACCGCGGTGGCGCCGACGGTGGTCGCGGCTCCCCCGCCGAGGTACCGGGCGGATTCGCCGAGCAGCACGGTCGGGAGCATCGGCGCCGACCGGCGGATCCGCCACACCGCTCCGGCGGAGAACGACATCACGACGGCGCGGGAGTGGTCGGCGGACGGGGGTGCGGCGATGCCGAAACGTTGCAGTTCGGCGAGGACCTTGCTTTCGACCAGCCCGCCGAAGCGCACGGGGTGCTTGGTTTCGATGAAGAGTTTCACCGGGCGCGCCGTCCAGTCCAGGGTGAGCGCGATCAGCGCGCTCAGCTCGAGAAGTTCGGCGGGCTCCTCCTCGGTCCCGTAGTTGAACTCCGCCAGTTCCTCGAGCGTCATCTCGCTGACGACGCCGGTGCCGGTGGACGTCCGGTCGACGGTGCGGTCGTGGACGCAGACGAGGTGGCCGTCGCGGGTGAGCCGCACGTCGCATTCGAGTCCGTCCGCGCCTTCTTCCAGGGCCAGTTCGTAGGCGGCGAGCGTGTGTTCCGGCATGGCGGCGGATGCGCCTCGGTGGGCCACCACGAGGGGCCCGCGCCGGTCGGGGCTCACGATGCGACGGCTTCCCGGTCGGCGTCCCCGGACGTCTTCTCGGCCGACTTCGCGGCGGGCTTGTCCGCATCGTTCCGCGGCAGCGGATCGGTGGCGATCACCCAGCGGGTGACGGGTTCCTTCGTGCCCTTCAGCGTCCGGCCCTCGAGCCGCCGGAGCACCATCAGCGCGAGGAGCGCGGTCGCCGAGGCGACCAGCGCCGTGAATGCGGCCAGCAGAACGCCGTCCGCCATGGCCTGCAGGCCCGGCCTGGACCGCCAGAACCAGTTGAAGAGAACGAGCACGGCACCGAAGACAAACAGACTCCACCAGGCGCGGACCAGCAGGACCGCGCGGGGGTCGCGGCGGATCACCTCGAGCAGGAAGACTCCCGGCATCACCAGGTTCAGGCCGGGCACCGCGCACCCGACGACGACGTCGGTCGGCGTGCGGGGGTCGGACTTCTTCGCCCGGGCGAACGTGCGGCGACGCATGCGCAGCAGCCAGCACACTCCGGCGATTCCCGACAGCAGCGCGAAGAGCATCCCGCCGGCCTGGCCGAGGAACACGGCGATGTCGGACACGGCGAGCACGGTGGGGTCGATCAGCCGGGTCCGGTTGCGGAGGAGGACGGCGTACCGGCCCAGTTCGGCGAGCACTCCGAATGCGTACAGGCCGATGGTGACGGTGAGGAAGCGCGCGGCCTTGTTTGCGAGCAGTTCCGGCCAGTCCCGGCGGGTGGAGGGGGCTTCGACGTGATCGTGGAGTCCCCAGCGGGGGATCTCGGTGTAGTGCGGGGTGGGGCTCGGCGTCGGCGGCTCGGCCGCGAGACCGCTGCGCTGCAGTGGGGACCGCGCGATCCAGCGGAATCCCCGGCTCGCGGGCGGCTGGTTGTGATCGGTCCGGACGGGCGCGAGCAGCACACCGTGGCAGCGCGGGCACCACTGCGCCGGGGCGCCGAGGACCGGCCACCGGGCCGCGCATCGCGCGCACACCTGAACGACGACGCTCATGCCCTCCGCACCCACTTCACATTGCCGATTCTGTCACGGCCCGCGAATACGGGCAGCCCACGACCGAATCGTCCTTTTTGGGGAGAATGTGTGAGCTGCACCACCGGAAATGCCGAGTTATCCACAGTTTCCACAGGTTCATACACAGTTATGGACAGTGTGAGTGGTGCTTATACACAGGTCAGAGCGCATGTGAATCCGGGATTGTTGACAGCTTCGGGTGAACGGTCCACAACGGTGGATGAATTTGACATCGCAGCTCGGTGAACATTCGGACTCGGTGACCGACGGCTCGGCCCGGAATTACCCCTCCAGTTCGGATCGCCCGCGAAGCGACCCGAGAACTCCGGACCGGCCGTCGTCTCCCCCACCTGTGCCGGGCGAAAATGTCCCGACACTTGATCTGACGCAGCCCGGCGCGGTTTGGTTCCACCCGATCTGTAATCTCGGAAACCGATGACGGAAGACGCCGGATCGCGGTGGGACCTCGGGCCCGCCCGTGTCCTCCGGGTGGCCGCCGCCCTGATCGTGGTGCAACTTCTCGTGCGGACGTGGGTTGCCGCGAACAGCGACTTCTACTGGGACGACCTGATCCTCGCCGGGCGCGGCGGCGGCCTCCCCCTGCTCTCGGGCGACCTCCTGCTCTACGACCACGACGGTCACCTCATGCCGGGGGCCTTCGTGGTGGCGGGTATCGCGACGCGGATCGCGCCGTATCAGTGGATCCTGCCGATGCTGACGATGGTCGTGCTGCAGGCGGTGGCGTCGTACGCGGTGTTCCGGTTGCTTCGCAAGATCCTCGGCCCGCGGCCCGTGCTGCTGGTTCCGCTGGCGCTGTATCTGTTCTCTCCGCTGACCGTGCCGGCGTTCGCGTGGTGGGCGGCGGCGCTCAACGCGCTGCCTCTGCAGATCGCGCTGGCGTGGGTGGCCGGCGACGCCCTCGAACTGTGCCGCACCGGACGGCGGCGGTACGCCGTGTCGGGCACGCTCGTGCTGATCGTGTCGCTGCTGTTCTTCGAAAAGTCCGTCGTCGTCCCGTTCGCCGCGTTCGCGACCGTCGCCCTGCTCGCGCACGTCGGCGAGCGGGAGCGGCCGGTGCGGTCGACGTTGCGGCGGGGCGCGGCCCTGTGGATCCCGTCGGCGGCGGTGCTCGCGGTGTGGGCCGGCTTCTACTTCTCCACCGTCGCGTCGCAGTGGGAATGGGCGGGGGCGTCGCGCGCGTTGGAGTTGCTCCACCACGGCACGTCGCTCGGCCTGCTGCCCACGTTCGTGGGTGGGCCGTGGACGTGGGAGCGGTGGATTCCGAGTCCCCCGTGGGCGTCCCCGTCGACGTCGCTGGAGGTGGTCGGCTGGGTCGTTCTCGTCGCGGCGGTCGTCGCGACGGTCCGGCTGAAGCGGCGGATCGGCTGGGTGTGGGTGCTCACCGCCGGGTACTTCCTGCTGTCGGTGACGGCGATGGTCGTCACGCGGTGGGGCGCGGACACCACGTACGAACTCGCGCAGACCCTGCGCTACTTCACCGACACCGCGGTGATCCTCGCGATCGCCGTCGCCGTGATCGCCCGTGCACCCCGTCGCCGAGCCGAGCCGGTCCGGTTGCGGCCGCTGGTGGCGGCCGGTGCCGTGGTCGCGTTCGTCGCGAGCAGCCTGTGGTCGACGTACACGTTCACCCGCAGCTGGGAGGAGAACCCGACCACCGACTACCTCGCGACCGCGCGGGCGTCGCTCGCCGACCGGGACGACGCGCCGATCCTCCAGCAGCCCACGTCCATCTGGGTGCTGTTGCCGGTGGCGTACCCGAACAACCTGGTGAGCCGGGTCTTCGCCCCGCTCCGCGACCGCCCCGCGTTCTCCGACAGCACCCCGGACCTCCGGATGATCGACGACGCCGGTTCGGTGGTCGACGCCCAGGTGACGTGGGTGCGCGCGATCGAGCCCGGAACCGTCCCGGACTGCGGGCACCTGGTGGACCGGCGCAGTTTCGAGCCGATTCCCCTCGACGGGCCGCTGACCGGCTGGGAGTGGACAGCGCAGCTCAACTACCTGGCCACGGCAGACGGTGAGATCGCCGTCGCGATGGAAGACGGCAGCCCGGTGCGGGTGCCGGTGCACCGCGGCCCGAACTCGGTGTTCGTGCGGCTCACCGGCGGCGGTCAGAGCCTGCGCGTGAGCACCCTGACCCCGGACCTGTCCGTGTGCATCGGGGTGGGCCCGGTCGGGGTGGTCGTGCCGAAGTAGCTACCGCCCGTACCGCGACCAGGCGACGCGGGTGTTCGCCGCACCGACGATCGCGGCGGCCACGTCGTCCCAGCTCGCGGCGGGCAGCCCGAGTTTCGCGAAGAGGGAGCGGCGCGGCCCGGTCATCTCGATCGTGGCGTCGGGGAACCGCTTCTCCACCACCTCGCGCAGTGTGCCGATCCCGTCGACGATGCCGAGTTCGACGGCTCGGCGCCCCAGCCAGACGTCGCCGTCGAAGAGTTCCGCCTCGGCCGCCTTCAGCTTGTCCCCGCGGCGACCGACCACCCAGTCGCGGAACTCGTCGTGGATGCCTTCCTGGATCTGTTCGAGCCACTGCACGTCCTCGGACTTCTCCGCGAAGAACGGGTCGAGGCGGGCCTTCGCCTCGCCTGCCGAATGCAGCCGTCGTTCGATGCCCAGGCGGTCGATCAGTTCGGAGAACCCGAATCCCGCCGAGATGACGCCGACGGAGCCGACCACCGAGGTGGCGGTCGCGTAGATTTCGTCGGCCGCGCAGGCCAGCCAGTAGCCGCCGGACGCGACGACGTCCTCGCAGAACGCGAGCACGGGCAGTTCGTGTTCGGTGGCGAGCTGGCGGATGCGGGCGGCGATGTATTCGCTCTGCGTCGGAGATCCGCCGGGACTGTTGATCAGCAGCGCCACCGCCTTCGCGCCGTGCGTGGTGAACGCGCGCCGCAACGGTTCCTCGACGGACTCGGCGCTCAGCACGCGCCCGAAACCCGCTCCGCCGGACGCGATCATCCCCTGCAGCCGCACCACAGGGACCACCCCGGCGGCGGAGCCCCCGAACGCGTCGGGCAGCTTGTCGGCCAGCGGTTTCGGCAGGTTCAGTGGGATCTTCGCCATGAAATCAGCGTACCGATCAGGGATCGGGCAGAGTGGTTCGCATGGAGTTGCGAATCTTTACCGAACCCCAGCAGGGTGCCACCTACGATGATCTTCTGGCGGTGGCGCAGGCCGCCGAACGTTTCGGGTACGGCGCGTTCTTCCGCTCGGATCACTACCTCGCGATGAACACCGAGGGCCTGCCCGGACCGACGGATGCGTGGATCACGCTGGCGGGCATCGCCCGGGAGACGTCCACGATCCGCCTCGGCACCCTCGTCACGTCCGCGACGTTCCGGCACCCGGGGCCGCTGGCGATCTCGGTGGCGCAGGTGGATCAGATGAGCGGCGGTCGCGTCGACCTCGGCATCGGCGCCGGCTGGTACGAGGAGGAGCACCATGCGTACGGCATCCCGTTCCCGCCGCTGAAGGAGCGGTTCGAGCGGCTCGAGGAGTCCCTCGCCGTGATCACCGGACTGTGGCGCACTCCGCTCGGGGAGACGTTCTCCTACGACGGGACGCATCTGGCGGTCAAGAATTCGCCGGCACTCCCGAAGCCGCGGCAGCCGCAGGGTCCGCCCGTCCTGATCGGCGGCACCGGTAAGAAGAAGACCCCCGCGCTGGCCGCGAAGTACGCGAGCGAGTTCAACGTCCCGTTCCAGTCGATCGACGAGACGCGGGAGGTGTTCGAACGGGTCCGGGTCGCGTGCAAGACGATCGACCGGGACCCCGAGGAGTTGGTGTACTCCAACGCGCTCGTCCTGTGCTGCGGGCGGACGGAGGAGGAGATCGCGAAGCGCGCCCTCAACATCGGACGTGAGGTGAGCGAACTGCGGGAGAACGGCCTCGCCGGGTCGCCTGCCGAACTCGTCGACAAGATCGGCCGTTACGCAGAGGCCGGGTCGCAACGGATCTACCTGCAGACCCTCGACCTCGGCGACCTCGACCACCTGGAACTGGTCGCCGGCGAGGTCGTCCCGCAGCTGAGCTAGGCGGAGGCGGAACCGCCCGTCACACCGTCCGTTCGAGACCGGCACGTTGGTTCGGCGGGCTCAGCAACGTTCCGTTCCCTCTCCGGCGGTGGAATGCTCGAGGTACGTCCGGAACGGCCGTGCGTCGACTCCACGAGGAGATGAACAGGTGCGATGAAGTACGTGATTACGTGGACGGTGCGTGAGGGCGGTTCCGCCGCCGAGAACGAGGAGGCCGCACGGCGGAGCCTCGAAGTGTTCGCAAGATGGACGCCGGCCGAAGGGGCGAACTTCCATCAGTTCCTCGGCCGCCTGGACGGCACCGGCGGATTCGCGTTCGTCGAGGCGGACGATCCGAACGACATCCTGGACGGTCCGACGAAGTTCGGGCCCTTCTTCGAGTTCCACGTCTACCCGGTTGCCGACATCGCCGTCACCACGCAGGCCGCGCAGCACGCGGTCGAATTCCGGGGTGCGATCAGCTGATCCCGGCTCAGTGCCGGGTGGTCGAATCCAGGAACTGGCGGAGGTCGCGGTCCCACTGCGCGTCGCGGGAGCGGTTCAGGGAGGCGCGGCAGATGAGGAAGCCGGACAGCGCGATCATCATCACCGCGAACCAGGTGAACAGTCCGGCGATCACGCCGGCCACGCGGGCGGCGGACGACGACATCGGTTCGGTGGTGAGGTTGCCGTCGGCGTTGACCCAGATGTCCTGCTTCGTTCCCGAAGGAGTTGCGGGGTCGACCGTGATGTCGGCGTGCCGGGTTTCGTCACCCCAGGCCCACTTGGCGGGGGCGGTGTCGACGCCCGACGGTGCGACGTCGGAGGTGACGGACACACCGGTGGAGTCGGCGAGCGTGGTGGCGGTGACGGTGCGGTAGTCCGCGACCTGCTTCTCCGCCAGCGTCAGCTGACTGTCGATGGTCCGGGCGCCCACGAGGATGGCGAGGGGCAGCATCGCGAAGGCGAGCACCACGACCGCGAGGGTGAGCATGTTCTCGATCCGGTCCGAGCGCCGGAGAAGCGGGTTGTGCCGCTGACGAGCCGACCGCTTGCGCAGCCCTCGTGGTTGAGAGTTGTTCCACATTCCGGATCCGGTCCTCTCGCCGACAATTCCCTACCATCCAGGGTCGTACGCAAGGCAAACAAGATCAAGTCGATCCGGTGTGTTATTGGGCACTGTGCCGTAATACACTCATCTGCTCTCCGCCATCTCACGATGCTCCTTGGGGCTCACTCCGCGCACGCGTTTGAACGCCGCACTCAACGCGAATGCACTCCCGTATCCCACCCGTTGCGCCACCGACGCGACCGTGGCGTCGGGTTCGCGAAGCAGATCCGCGGCCAGGGACAGCCGCCAGCCTGCGAGGAAGGTCATAGGCGGTTCGCCGACGAGTTCCGTGAACCGGCGGGCGAGGGCCGCCCGCGACAGTCCGGTTTCCGCGGCGAGCGACTCCACCGTCCACTGGTGTGAGGGGTTGTTCTGCAGGATGCGCATCGCCTTGCCGACCACCGGGTCGCCCTGCGCCCGCACCCAGGACGGCGCTTCGGCCGCCGGCCTCGCGAACCAGGCGCGCAGCACGGCGATCAGCAGCAGGTCGAGGAGGCGGTCGAGGACCGCTTCCTGCCCGGGCTCGTCGCGCACCACTTCGTCGTGCATGAGCGTGACGAGCCGGGAGTCCCAGTCGGCGCGGCGCTGCACGACGAGTTCGGGGAGCGCGGACAGCAGTCGCCGGCTGATCTCGCCGGGGGTTTGATACGTGCCGGTCAGCATGACCGTGCGGCCGTTCGCGCTGTTGCCCCAGGTGCGCACGCCGAGGTCCATCGCCTCGGCGAGCGGTTCGCCGCGGAGCGTCGTGCAACTCTGGTCGGGGTTGATGATCACGTGCGGCGGGGTGTCCGGGTGGTCGGCGACGACGTACCGCTCGGGGCCGCGGATGATCGCGACGTCGCCTTCGGTGAGCTGCACCGGTTCGCCGGTGTGCGGGAGGATCCAGGCTTCGCCGCGGCCCATCGCGACGAGGCTGAGCGGCGCGTGGTCGTCGATCTGCAGCGACCACGGCGGTTCCATGATCGATCGGAGCACGAATGCTCCGGCGGCGCGGGGACCACTGATGAGACCGGCGAGGGGATCCACACGTTCAGCGTAGACGCTCGCGTATGGAACAGCGCTTTTCAACCATGGAAAGTCTCGCTGCCGCCGTCTTGACTGAAACATGACAACGACTCCGCACACCCTCGTCCTCACCGCCACCGGCAAGGTCGGCAGCCGCGTCCTTGCCCGGCTCACCGCCGCAGGCGTGCCCGCCCGCGGCGCCTCCCGGGTCGGCACTCCCCCGTTCGACTGGGAGAACCGGGACACCTGGCTTCCGGCGCTCGACGGCATCACCTCGGTGTACATCGCGTACTACCCGGATCTCGCGGTGCCGGGAGCGGCGGAGGCCGTCGAGGAGTTCGCCGGCCTGGCCGTCGCGAACGGGGCGCGTCGCCTCGTCCTGCTGTCCGGTCGCGGTGAAACCGAGGCGGAGCGTGGCGAACTCGCGATCCGCACGGCGGGCGCCGAGTGGACGATCCTGCGGTCCAGTTGGTTCGGCCAGAATTTCGGCGAGAGTTTCATGCTCGACTCGCTGCTCACCGGCGACCTCGCGCTGCCCGTCGACGGGCACGTGCTCGAACCGTTCGTCGACGCGGACGATCTCGCCGAGATCGCCGTCGCCGCATTGACCGAGGACGGTCACGCCGGCGAACTCTACGAACTGACCGGGCCCCGATTGCTGTCGTTCGGCGACGCCGTCGCCGAGATCGCGGAGGCAACCGGCCGCGAAATCCGATACACGCCAGTTACTTCGGAGGAGTACTCGACGGCGCTGGCAGGCCAGGGGGTACCGTCCGACGCGATCGGCCTGCTCACCTACCTGTTCGACGAGGTGCTGGACGGACGCAACGCCTCACTCACCGACGGGGTGGAACGCGCACTGGGGCGCGCGCCCCGCGACTTCACCGACTACGTCCGCGCCGCAGCAGCGGCCGGGGTCTGGAGGGTTTGATCATGGAGCGCTATCTGACGATCGTCACGGCGGTCGGCGCCGGCGTGGTGGGCGGGGTGATGTTCGCGTTCTCCACGTTCATCATGACCGGGCTCGGTCGCCTGGATCCGGCCCAGGGCATCTCGGCGATGCAGGCGATCAACCGCGAGGCGCCGAACTTCTGGTTCATGACGGCGCTGTTCGGCACCGCGCTGACGTCGATCGCGCTCGCGATCGTCAGTGTGGTGCGGCACGACGGTTCGGCCGTCTACGCGGTGATCGCGTGCGCGCTGTATCTCGTGGGAATCGTCCTGACCATCGTCTACCACGTGCCGCACAACAACGCGCTGGACGCGATCGATCCCTACGCGACGGGCTCGGCGGACTTCTGGCGCGACTACGTGTCGGGCTGGACCGGGTGGAACCACGTGCGCACAGTCAGCGCCATCGCGGCGTCCGCAGTGCTCACGTGGTCCGCGACCCGTGGTTGAGAGTCCGGGACCTACGAGGGCGGCAGGATGTCGGTCTGCGCCGGGACCTCGTCCTGCTTCAACAGGCCGACGGGGCAGCTGACGCCGGTCGCGTGCACGGGGCAGTATCCGCCGGGGTTCTTCGCGAGGTACTGCTGGTGGTAGTCCTCGGCGTAGTAGAACTGCGTGAGCGGCGCGATCTCCGTGGTGATCGCGCCGTACCCGGCTTCGGCGAGCCGCTTCTCGAAGGCCTCACCGGTGGCCTCGGCGATCTCCACCTGCTGTTCGTCGATGGTGTAGATGGCCGAACGGTACTGCGTTCCCTGATCGTTGCCCTGCCGCATACCCTGCGTGGGATCGTGGTTCTCCCAGAACTCCTTGAGGATCTCGGCGTAGGAGATCACCTTCGGATCGAAGACCACGAGCACCGCCTCGGTGTGCCCGGTGCGTCCCGAGCAGGTCTCCTCGTAGGTGGGGTTCGGCGTGTAACCGCCTGCGTACCCCACCGCGGTGGTGTAGACGCCGTCGAGTTGCCAGAACTCCTTCTCGGCGCCCCAGAAACATCCCATGCCCAGCACCGCGGTCTGCATGCCCTCGGGGAACGGGGGTTTCAGGGGGTGACCGTTGACGAAGTGCGTCGCCGGAACCGGGATCGGCTGACTACGTCCGGGGAGGGCGTCCTCAGCGGTGACCATCACGGACTTAGCGGCTGCTCGACCCAGAAGCTCGTCGTACCAAGACATGGTTCGATGCTACGCGCGGTGCCGGAGTGGTCTCCCGGGCGAGCGCCGACTGCATGCGCATCCGCTCGGCGCGGGCGGTGACCCAGCCCGTCGCCGGCACCTCCACCCACCGATAGAGCGCCTCCGACACCAGCGCCGTCACCACCAGAAACGCGATGACGGCCCCGGTCTCGCCGAACGAGCCGACCGTGTGCTCGTACACCCGATAGAGGATCAGGGTGTGGACGAGGTAGATCGCGTAACTGCGGGTCGCGGTCCACCGCACCACGGCCCAGTGCGCCGCGGGTCCGTCGTACCGGCCCACCAGCACGACGCACGCGGTGACGACGGCGAACGTCCAGAGGTAGTGATCGCCCGCCCAGTACACGCGGAAGTCGGTGGCGAGGCGGATCACCTCGACCTGCGCCAGCCCGGCGACGACGATCCACCGGCAGTCCGCGAGCCGCGCCCAGCCGAGGTAGATGATCTGCCCGAGGAACACGGCGGGCAGCGTCGCGGCGATCTTCGACAGCATCGGGACCGTGTACGGCTGCGGCACGTACAGGTTGTAGAGCAGGATCAGGGCGCAGATCGAGGCGCCGGCCATCGGCATCGCGATGGGCAGGGTCCGCAGCACGGGACGCGCGGCGACGCAGGCGAAGTAGAACACGATCTGCACGGCGAGGGTCCACGTGACCCCCAGCACCGCGACCTCCGGTTTGAGGAAGAAACCGCCGAGCACGAAACTCAGCGCGGCGTCGACGTTCGACACCCCGTCCTGGCCGCTGAACATGCCGTTGATGCCGAGGCGGACCAGCACGATCGCGGCGAGGACGGCCACCCAGAATGCGGGCAGGATGCGGCCGAGCCGATTGAACAGGAACTGCCCGGGTTCATGGCGAATGGCCGAACGGGTGATCAACAAACCGGTCAGCATCATGAAGACGGCGACCCCGAGAAACGACAGATGCTGGTTGAGTCCGCCCCGCTCGATGAAGATCTGATAGACGACGTCGATGAACCACCATCCGGTTCCGAGGTCGTCGATCAGATAGAACGAGATGTGTGAGTAGATCACGGCCAGAACAGCGAAAAAGCGGAGCAGATTCGCGCCCGTGAGCTCCACACGCGGCGCGGCCGCATGCGAATCTGCAACAGGTGTCAGCGAAGGCATCGCGTCAGCTTAAGGTTCCGTTCACCGCTCGGACGAATTCTCACGACATTCAGTGTCGCCGTGCCAGCCTTTCTTCGGGTGCCCGAACTTTCCGTTCCGGGAATCGCTCCGTGACCCCAACTGTTGCGCAGGGTGTACCAATGAGATTGGGTATATACCCGAGAACGATTCGCCAAAGGCGGGTGTCAGGCGCGTGCCCACGTGCCGTCGACACCCGGAACACACCAGGGCTCACAGCCCGTTGATGAAGGGACCCTCGTGTCTGTTTACACGCTGCCGGAACTCCCGTACGACTATGCAGCTCTCGAGCCGCACATCTCCGGCAAGATCATGGAACTGCACCACGACAAGCATCACGCCGCGTACGTGACCGGTGCCAACACGGCGCTCGACAAGCTGGCCGAGCTCCGCGAGTCGGACACCCTGCCCGCCGTGGTCAACCTGCACGAGAAGAACCTCGCCTTCCACCTGGGCGGCCACACGAACCACACCGTCTTCTGGAACAACCTCTCCCCGGACGGCGGCGACAAGCCGACCGGTGAGCTCGCGGCCGCGATCGACGACCAGTTCGGCGGCTTCGACGCTTTCCGCAACCACTTCTCGGCCAACGCCAACGCCATTCAGGGCTCCGGCTGGTCCATCCTGGCCTGGGATTCCATCGGCCAGCGCCTGCTCATCGTGCAGCTGTACGACCAGCAGGGCAACATCCCGATCGGCCTCACGCCGCTGCTGCTCCTCGACATGTGGGAGCACGCCTTCTACCTCGACTACCAGAACGTCAAGGGCGACTACGTCAAGGCATTCTGGAACATCGTGAACTGGGCCGACGTCGCCGCTCGCTTCGAGAAGGCACGCACCCAGACCGCGGGCCTGATCGTCTAGTTCTCGCTTTTCGCGGCCACGGGCGCCCGGAACACCGTCTCGGTGTTCCGGGCGCCCGTGGCCGTTTCGGGTGCGAAATCCCGTCCGAGCAGGCCGAGCGTCCAATAGGCTTCTCGAGTGACCGAGTCCAGCATCCCTGCCAGGGACGACACCGTCGTCCACGCCTTCCGCGACGACGCGCTCGGCGACCTCGACGCCACCGGCCTCGCGGCCCGGATCGCCGCCGGGGAGGTGTCGGTCCGCGAGGTGACGGAGGCGGCGATCGCGCGCGCCGAGTCGGTCGGGCCGGCGCTGAACGCCCTGGCGTTCGCCGACTTCGATCGTGCACTGACGGAGGCGGACCGCCCGCACGAGGGCGTGTTCGCGGGAGTGCCGACCGTCGTCAAGGACAATGTGGACGTCGCCGGAGTGCCCACCCAGCACGGCAGCGTCGCGTTCGCCGCGAAACCCGCCCGGGTGGACAGCGACTTCGTCACGCAGTACCTGTCCACGGGTGTGCTCTCGCTGGGCAAGAGCAGGCTGCCGGAGTTCGGGTTCAGCGCGTCCACCGAGTTCATGGACGCCGAGGCCGTGCACAATCCGTGGAATCCCGCGTTTTCGCCGGGTGCGTCGTCGGGTGGTTCGGCGGCGCTCGTCGCCTCGGGTGTGGTGCCCATCGCGCACGCCAACGACGGCGGCGGATCCATCCGCATCCCCGCCGCCGCCTGTGGTCTCGTCGGCCTGAAACCGTCCCGCGGGCGGACGGTCCCCGACGCCATGGACAAGACGCTGCCGATCCGGATCATCGCGCAGGGCGCCGTCACCCGCTCGGTGCGGGACACCGCACGGTGGATGGCGGCCGCCGAACGCTACTACCGCAATCCCACGCTGCCGCCCATCCGGTTGGTCGAGGGGCCGAGCAACACCCGCCTGAAGGTCGGGGTGGTGGTCGATTCGGTCACCGCGTCCCGCACGGACGACGAGACCCGCAAATCGGTCCACGCGACCGCCGATCTGCTCGCGGATCTCGGCCACCACGTCGAGGAGTGCCCGATGCCGGTGGGCACCTCGTTCGTCGAGGACTTCTGCATCTACTGGGGGTTCCTGTCGTTCGTCATCTCCAGCAACGGCAAACGGATGCTCGGACCGGACTTCGACCGCGACGCCACGGACAACCTGACGCGCGGACTCGCCGCGATGTACCGCAAGAACATCGCGAAGACGCCGCGGGTGCTGTACCGGTTGCGGCGCACGTACCGCGAGTACGCGCAGATCTTCCAGAAGTACGACGTGATCCTGTCCCCGACCCTGGCCCACACCACTCCGGAGCTCGGATATCTTTCGCCGGCACAGAGTTTCGAGGAACTGTTCGACAAGCTGATCGCCTACACGGCGTTCACGCCGCTGAACAACGCGTCGGGCGGGCCCGCCATCTCGCTGCCGATGCACGAGACGTCCCGCGGTCTGCCGCTGGCGTCGCACTTCTCGGCCGACCACGGCGACGAGCGGACCCTGCTCGAGTTGGCGTTCGAACTCGAGCAGGCCGCGCCGTGGCGTCGGATCCAGGACGCCGGCTGACGGTCAGGCCCTGCGCCGCAGGCCCATCCACACGACGGCGCCGGCGAGCAGCACGGTGGTGATCCCGAAGCCGACGGCGAGGTGCTCGGCGGTGAGGATCGGCGCCGGTGCGGACAGCGTGCGCGTCACCGCGACCGGTTCGGCGAGCACCGTCGCCAGCTGATTCTGCTGGGCCGCCGTGCGCACCGGCATCGCCGCGACCCCGTTGTTGAGGTCCGTGGACAGCTGCCCGGACAGCGTCTTCAGCTTCGCGAACCCGTCGACGATCTGCGAGGTGGCGCCCTCGAGCATCGCAGGCGCCTGATCGGCGATCGGGACGATGCCGTCGTTCAGTTGCCGGGCCCCGCTGCTCAGCTGAGCGCTGGCGTCGGTGAGTTGACCCATCGCCACCCGCACGAGTTCGCCGAGGTCGGTTTCGGGGCCGACCTGTCCGCCGAGCAGACCGGGCACCGAACCCAGCTGAGCGGAGAGCAGGTCGAGGTCGGCACCGACCTGCCGGAGCGACGGGACCACGTCCGATGCAACGGGTGTGGCGTCGAGGACGCGGATCGCGTCGTCGATCCTGGTGCGCATCTGGGTCGCGCTGGCGTTCGCTTGGCCCAGGGTCAGCCCCAGCGCGCTCAGCCGGTCCGCGAGGCCGTTGGCCGTTCCCGACGTCTCACCGACCACGCCCGCCACCTGATCGGCCACCTCCAGCAGTTGCACCGAACCGGCTCGGGCCGTCTCGAGATACGGGAGCAGGGTGTCGGCGCCCTCGGTGAGCTGTTGCGCAGCATCGTCCGCCGCGGCGGTCCCGGCCGCGAGGAACCCGGCCGTCATTCCCGCCTGCTGGAACCGCGTCCGCGACGAGGACATGTCCGCCAGCAGATCCGTGATGCCGTCCGCGCCGATCTGGGAGGACACCACCCCGGACAGTTCCTCGGACGCCGCGGAGTCGGAACCCGCGACGTCGAGGTCGAGGGTCGCCTGCCGCGGCTTCGCACCCCACACCGAGGAGACGGCCTCGCTGAAGTCCTCGGGCACGGTCACCGTGGCGAACCAGTCGCCGCCCGCCGCCGCGCCCGCGTCGACCACCTGCCAGTCGAACGCCCCGTTCGCCTCGAGCTTCTCGATCAGGGTGTCGCTCGCCCGCACCGGTTTTCCGTCCACGGTCGCGCCGGCGTCGGTGTTGACGATCGCCACGGTCCGGCTGTCGGCCGAGCCGTCGCCGAGGAACACGTATCCGAGCCCGCCTGCGGATGCCAGGACCAGACCTGCCATGGCGGCCGCGGCGACCCGCCGCGGTGTGAGGACCTTTCGCGTCGACTCGGTTCGGGCGTGATTCGCGGAATTCCGTGTGCGCTCAGAGGTCATTCCGGTGAGGGTAGGTGGCTTTCGTAGCGGCAGATTGTGACGATTCTGAGGATTCTCTGAGACGTCTGTGTTCACCTGAGGCAGTTAGCACTCCCATGCTCTTGTGTGCCAGGCACTGTCGGGCGCATTCTTCAAGTACCCAACGAGGTGTGCAGAACGAATCATGTTCGAAGCGTGTCATCACACACCGAGGAGGCAGAGATGAACAGGGACGGCTACATCGGCATCTCGCCCTTCCAGGCCGCGGGTACCTTGCGGGGATTCGTCATTTCCGGGCGCTGGCCCGACACCACCAAGGAGTGGGCTCAGCTCCTGGCGCTCGCCGTGCGGGTGGCGTGCGTTCCGGGGTTGCTCCGCACCACCACGGTCTTCGGAGCGCACGAGGACCTGCCCGAGGAACCCGAGCCCGAGACGGTTGGTCTCGTGGTGGCCGAGGGCACGGTCCTCGGGGAGTTCGCGCTCGCTCCGGGCCGGTTCGCGGATCATCTGCCGCCGGCGCTGATGATGCTGCACCCGCCGTCGGAGACCACCCCGTCGCTCCCGGAGTGCGCGGGCGCGGCCTCGGGCTGTGTTCTGCTCCCGGGTCTCCCCCACCTCGGCCTCGAACACCGCGCGGCGTGGGTGGAGGCGGAGGCGGACGGGACGGTGACGTCCATGGTCAGCCGGGTCGGCATCGACCCGATCAGCGATCCCGACACCGCTGTTTTGGCCATGCTGCTGGCCTCGTGAGGGTACCCGAAGTTTGAGCCCCCGGTACCCCAAACTTCTTGTCGCTTTTGCCTTTTCGTTCGACCCTCGCTAACGTGGGTCGCAACGAAGGGGAGTAGCCCCCAATCGCCTGTGTCGACATACTGGCGCGGCAATCTCGCACTGCGAGATTCCGGGCCCGGCCTGGCGGACCGGTTTCCACACCGGTGGGCGAGACCTTCGGCCGACAGACGCATCGCCGCGTCTGTCAGGCCGGAGGAATCCATTTCATCCTCCGACCCACTACTGGAGGAGGATGTGCCGTGCTGACCGCCGCGCTGCTGAGTTTCGGCGTGATCTTCGTCGCCGAACTGGGAGACAAGTCCCAGCTGATGGCGATGACGTTCGCCCTGCGCTACCGCTGGTGGGTCGTCATCGCCGGCATCACCGTCGCGACCACCGTGGTCCACCTGGTGTCCGTGGCCGTCGGCCACTACCTCGGCGTCGCGCTGCCGACCGCGGCGATCAGCATCGTCGGCGGTATCGCCTTCCTGATCTTCGGCGCGTGGACGCTACGCGGCGACAACCTCAGCGAAGACGAGCAGCTCAAGGCGGGCCGCGCCACCCGCTCCGCGTTCCTGGCCGTCACCTCCGCATTCTTCCTCGCCGAACTCGGCGACAAGACCATGCTCGCCACCATCACCCTCGCCACCGACCACGACACGATCGGCGTGTGGATCGGCTCGACCGTCGGCATGGTGGCGGCCGATGCCCTGGCCATCGTCGTCGGCGCCGTCCTGGGCAAGCATCTGCCCGAGAGCGTCATCCGCATCGGCGCGGCCGTGCTGTTCTTCGCGTTCGGCGTCTGGCTGCTGCTCGAGGGCCTGTTCCCCGGCAACATCGCCGGTCCGATCGCCGGGGCCGCCGTCGTCGTTCTGGCGCTGGCCGGTGCCGCCGGACGCACCGTGTGGTCGCGGCGCCGCCGCGCTGCCGCGGCAGAGCCCGAACAGATGCAGCACCAGGACTGAACCCGGTCGACAAAGACGCGCCCCGGGGCAATACTCGGAGTCCTTGGAGTACCTCGCAGTTCTCACGGACGAGAGGGCGTGTGTGAACCATCCCGTAGCGAGCGGCAAGCCTGCGATTCTCACCGTCGACGACGACCCCGGGGTGTCGCGCGCCGTCGCCCGCGATCTGCGGCGCCGATACGGTGAGAAATACCGGATCATCCGCGCCGAATCCGGCGAATCCGCACTCGACGCGATGAAGCAGATGAAGCTGCGCGGCGATCCCGTCGCGGCCATCCTCGCGGACTACCGCATGCCGGCGATGAGCGGGATCGAGTTCCTCGAGAAGGCCATGGACCTGTACCCGGTCGCGCGTCGGGTGCTGCTCACCGCGTACGCCGACACGGACGCGGCCATCGAGGCGATCAACGTCATCGACCTCGACCACTACCTGCTCAAACCGTGGGATCCGCCCGAAGAGAAGCTGTACCCGGTGGTCGACGCCCTGCTCGAGGCGTGGGCGTCGTCCGATCACCACCCCGCCGAGGAGACGAAGGTCGTGGGACATCGCTGGGCGCCGCGGTCTTCGGAGGTGCGCGAGTTCCTGGCCCGCAACCAGCTGTCGTACCGCTGGTACATGTCGGACGAGCCGGAGGGCGGGCGGTTGCTCAGCGCCGCCGGCGAGGACGGCCGTCGCCTGCCGGTCGTGATCTGCGCCGACGGCGAATGCCTGGTGGAACCGTCGGACACCGAACTGGGCCGGCATCTCGGACTGCGGACCGACCCGTCGGAGAACTTCTACGACCTCGTCGTCGTCGGCGGAGGCCCGGCCGGTCTCGGCGCCGCCGTGTACGGCGCCTCGGAGGGGCTGCGCACCGCGCTGATCGAGCGGACGGCCACCGGTGGGCAGGCGGGGCAGAGTTCGCGCATCGAAAACTACCTCGGGTTCCCCGACGGCGTGTCCGGCGCGCAACTCGCCGAACGGGCCCGCCGGCAGGCCACCCGGTTCGGGGCCGAACTGATCACCACCCGCGACGTCGTGGCGCTCGAGGTCAACGGCTCGGCGCGGACGGTCCGGTTCGCGGACGGCGACACCGTCGACGCGCACACGATCATCCTGGCGACCGGCGTCTCGTACCGGCGTCATCCCGCGCCCGGCGTCGACGACCTCACCGGCCGCGGCGTCTACTACGGTTCCGCCGTCACCGAGGCGGCCCGCTGCACCGACCAGGACGTGTACATCGTCGGCGGGGCCAACTCCGCCGGACAGGCCGCCGTCTACCTGTCACGGGGCGCCCGGACGGTCACCATCGTCGTGCGGGCACAGTCGCTCGAGGATTCGATGTCGTACTACCTCGTCCAGCAGATCGAACGGAACCCGCGCATCCGCGTGCGTCCGTGCACCGAGGTGATCGGCGTCGAGGGCGACGCGCACCTCGAGAAGATCCGGCTGCGCAACAACGCGACCGGCGACGAGCAGACCGTCGACGCCGGATTCCTGTTCCTGTTCATCGGCGCCGCCCCGCGAACCGACTGGCTCGACGGCGTCGTCGCGCGGGACGAGAACGGGTTCGTCGTGTCCGGCCCCGACCTCGTCGTCGACGGCAAGCCGCCGCGCGGCTGGCCCCTCGACCGTCTCCCGCACCACCTCGAGACCAGTGTTCCGGGGATCTTCGCCGCCGGGGACGTGCGCTCGGAGTCGGCGAAGCGGGTGGCGTCGGCGGTCGGCGAAGGCGCCATGGCCGTGATGCTCGTCCACCGCTACATCGGCCAACCATGACCAGGGGCAGACCATGAGCCGACTTCCGTGCGATCCCCCCGAGCTGAGGACGCTGTTCCTCTTCGAGAAGCTCACCGACCACCAGCTCGAGCAGCTCTGCGAGAAGGGGCACGTCGAGCTGATCGAACCCGGCCCGGTGTTCGCGGAGGGTGAGATCGCAACGTGCTTCTACGTGCTGATCGAAGGCGAACTCGTGCTGAGCAAGCTGTCGGGCGGCGAGGAGATCGAGTTCAACCGGACGTCGCAGCGCGGCGTGTACTCCGGGGCCTGGCAGTCGTACCTCGGCGACCGCGCGCCCCAGACGTACACCGCGTCGATGCGCGTCACCGCGCCGTCGAAGTTCTTCGTCCTCGACGCCGACCGGTTCGGGCAGCTGATGCGCGAATGGTTCCCGATGGCCGTGCACCTGCTGGAGGGACTGTTCTTCGGCAACCAGAACGCGAAGCAGGTCGTCGATCAGCGGGAGCGCCTCCTGGCGCTGGGGTCGCTGTCGGCGGGGCTCACGCACGAGCTGAACAACCCGGCGGCCGCCGCGGTCCGGGCGACGGCGTCGCTACGCGACCGGGTGTCGCACATGCGGCAGAAACTCGGTGTCATCGCGTCGGGGGTGTACGACCGGCAGGCGCTGGCCACGTTGATCCGGTTGCAGGAGGAGACCGCCGAACTGGTGGCGAAGGCGCCGACGCTCTCTCCCCTCGAGGCGTCCGACCGCGAGGACGAACTCGGCGACTGGTTCGACGACCACGGCGTCTCCGGCGGCTGGGACCTGGCGCCCACGTTCGTGCAGGCCGGGCTCGACGTGCCGTGGCTGGAACGGATCGTCGCCAGTGTCGACGACGCAGCGATGGTCGAGAGCGCGATCCGCTGGCTCAACTACACCATCGAGACCGAACTGCTGATGAACGAAATCGCCGACTCCACCGCCCGGGTCTCCACGCTCGTGAACGCCGCGAAACAGTACTCGCAGATGGACCGTGCCCCCTACCAGCGCATCGACCTGCGGGAACTCCTCGACAGCTCGCTGGTGATGCTCGGCCGCAAGATCGGCGACTCGATCGCGGTGGTCAAGGAATACGATCCCACGCTGCCGCAGATCCCCGCCTACGCCGCCGAACTCAATCAGGTGTGGACGAACCTCATCGACAACGCGGTCGCCGCCATGAACGGCCACGGCACCCTCACCGTCCGCACCCGGCGCGACGGCGACATGGCGCTCATCGAGATCGGCGACACCGGACCGGGTGTGCCCGAAGAGATCCGGTCACGCATCTTCGAACCGTTCTTCACCACGAAACCCGTGGGCGAGGGAACCGGGCTCGGCCTCGACATCTCCTGGCGCATCGTCGTGAAGAAGCACCGCGGCGACCTGCGCGTGGAATCCGAACCGGGCGACACCCGGTTCCAGGTCCGCATTCCGATCGAACCCGAAGTCGCAGCAGCAGAAGGAGTCACCGATGGGTGAGCTGGACGGAATCGACCCGAGTGTGCCGCCGAGCGGGGAAGGCTGCGTCGAATGCGACAGCGCCGGCGGGTGGTGGGTGCACCTGCGCCGCTGCGCGCAGTGCGGTCACATCGGGTGCTGCGACTCCTCCCCGGAACAGCACGCCACCAAACACGCCGCCGACACCGGGCACCCCGTCGTGCGGAGCTTCGAACCGGGCGAGGACTGGTTCTGGAACTACGCCACCGAGACGGCGTTCGAAGGTCCCGAACTTGCCCCGCCGCAACATCATCCGATCGATCAGACCGTCCCCGGTCCCGGCCCCCGGGTTCCGTCGGACTGGCAGGCGCACGTTCACTGACTCAGAGTTGCGCGAAACGCTGTGCCGTCGCCGCGTCCTGCTCGTCGTACCGGGCCAGCGCCGCTTCGAACTTCGCCTTCAGATCCAGGGCGTAACGCTCGTGCGCGGCGAACGTCCCGACCGCCGAATTCTCTTCCGCGACGCCCGGGCCGCCGATCGCCGTCGCCCGGAACCGCGCGGCCAGTTCCGCCGCCGACCGCAGATGGGTTTCGCCGAGGCCGAAGTTCTCCGGCGCGAGTTCGCGGTGCGCCCGCTCCCGCAGATCCCGCATGTCCGCCGCCAACACCTCGCACGCGGCGATACACCGCACCAACGCGTCCCGATCCACTTCGAGCCGATCCTCGGTCATCCGTCCCCCTACGGTCGTCGCTCCACCCGCGAGAGAAACTACCCGCTCCCCCGTCGGCAATGCTTCCCTCAGCGCTGCCGTCACACCGAGCGACCGTTATGGTGCAGGTCACCAGGGTCGGCCAACGAAGGTCGCCGGAAACGAAGGATGCGAACTGTGGAAATTCAGGGAACCGCCGCACTGGTCACCGGAGCAGCCTCGGGCCTCGGTGCCGCCACCGCCAAGCGTCTCGCCGACGCCGGCGCCACCGTGTTCGGACTGGACCTGCAGCAGTCCATCGAACGCGCCGGCGACACCGTCCCCGACGGCGTCACCCTCCTCGCCACCGACGTCACCAGCGGCGACGAGGTCCAGGCCGCGATCGACACGATCGTCGAGTCGGGTCTGCCGCTGCGCATCGTCGTCAACTGCGCCGGCGTCGGCTGGGCCGGCCGCATCCTGTCGAAGAAGGGCCCGCACGACCTCGAACTGTTCCGCACCGTCATCACCGTCAACCTGCTCGGCACGTTCAACGTCCTGCGCCTCGCCGCCGACGCCATCTCCAAGACCGACACCGTCGACGAGTCCGGGCAGCGCGGCGTCGTCGTCAACACCGCGTCCGTCGCCGCCTTCGAGGGGCAGATCGGCCAGATCGCCTACTCCGCATCCAAGGGCGGGGTGCACGGCATGACCGTCCCCGCCGCCCGCGACCTCGCCCAGTTCGGCATCCGCGTCAACACCATCGCCCCCGGCATCATCGACACCCCGATGCTCGCCGGTGTCACCGACGAATACCGCAAGGGCCTCGAGGCCGGCGTGCCGTTCCCGTCCCGTCTCGGACAGCCCGCCGAGTACGCACAACTGGTCCAGATGATCGTCGAACACGACTACCTCAACGGTGAGACCATTCGTATGGACGGCGCCCTGCGCATGGCGCCGCGGTAGGCGGCTCCGCCGCCCGTGCGCCTTTCTGGTTGCTCCAGCTACCACAACGGCGCACGGGCGCGAAGCGCCCTAGGAGGGCTGAAATGGGGTTCTACTCGGACCGGATCGTTCCGCGACTCGTCGACATCAGTTGCGGGATGAAGTTCACCGAACCGACGCGGCGACGCGTCTGCGCCGGGCTGCGCGGGCGCGTGGTGGAGATCGGATTCGGGTCGGGCCTCAACGTCCCGTTCTATCCGGCCGCCGTCGAGTCGGTGAGCGCCGTCGAACCCGCCGACCTCGGCTGGAAGCTGGCCGGCAAGCGCCTGGCGGCGTCGACGACGCCGGTCGAAAGGTCCGGCCTCGACGGTCAGTCACTCCCCTTCCCCGACAACAGTTTCGACACCGCACTGTCCACCTGGACGATGTGCACCATCCCCGACGCCGACGCCGCACTGCGGGAGATTCGGCGGGTCCTGAAACCCGGCGGCACACTGCATTTCGTCGAGCACGGTCTCGCCCCGGACGAAAACGTCCAGCGGTGGCAGCGCCGGCTCGAACCGATCCAGAAAACCGTCGCCGGTGGTTGCCACCTCACCCGCGACATCCCCGCCCTGGTCACGAACGTCGGTTTCGACATCCAGGACCTCGACCGCTTCTACGAGACAGCCGCACCGAAAATCGTCGGCGCCTACTCACTCGGGGTTGCGGCTTCGCCACCCGTGCACGCCTGAGGAGTCCAGGGACTCGTCAACCACTCACGGGGCGCTAGGCTGCTGTCGATCCGTGAACAGACGAGGGGGGCTTCGTGGGGACGTTGAAAGCTGATCTGGAGCAGCTCGACAAGCTGGGGGGAACTTTGCGCGCACTGGCCGACGAGGCCGTTGGTCTGCGAACCGGTCCGGCGGCAGGACCGTTCGCGTCCACGCTTGGAGGTGTGATGAGCTCCGTCATCGAGGCATCCGGCATCTCCGCGGATCTCGTGGATGCAGCGCTCGTGCCGGCGATCAAGGAACGACTCGGCGAGACCGGCGACGTGATGATCCATGTCGCGCAGGAGTACCGGAACCAGGACGAATCGTCAGCCGACCGGTTCGTCGCCGCCTACACGAACGCCACCGGCGAGTGGAGCGGCGACGCATGAGCCTCACTCGCACCCAGATCGACTCCTGGAATCCCGCGACTCTGACCGAGATCGGTGACGCATGGATCGCCCTCGGCACCAAGGTCGAAGATCTCTTCACCCGATACGTCGACGGCGTGACCAAGGTCAACGACACCTACTGGGAGGGCAAAATCGCCGAGGCCGCCCAGAACCGGGCGAATGCCGACAAGAAGACGGCGCTTGTCGTGGTCGATCAACTGGAAGCACTCGCCAACCGTGCGAAGCAGGGTTTCCACGACGTCGACGCACCCCTGCAGCGGGCGCGGATGGCGATCGTGGCCGCCGAGTCTGCGGGTTTCCGCATAGCCGACGACCTGACGGTCACCGATCCCGGGACCCCCGATCCCGACAACGATCGCGTGAACGACATGACCGGATGGCAACGCGACATCGCCGACGCCGCGTCGGCGACGGAAACTGCCGACGCAACCGTCAGGGACGCACTCGCTTCCGCTCGCGACGGGCTCCGGGCAACGTTCACCTCCGCCGCGGCGCTGGGCTCCGATCAGGGTGCGTCCGACGGAACGCAACTCATCTCCGACCCCGCCGGATTGAATCCCGAACAGATCCAGAGGCTGACCGAGGCCGGGGAACTGACCCCCGAACAACTCGACGCCGTGAACTCCGGCAACGCCGCGACGATCCCTGCGTCGCAGATGGAGTATCTGAATCAGGTCAGCCGGTCACTGGACGGAAAGAGTCCACAGGAGATCCAGCAGATCATGGACAAGCTGCCTCCGGACTCTGCGCGTGCCCTGGCGAACTCGCTTCAGATCGTGTCGAACGACAAGATCACGGCCACCGTCAAGGGCGACTCGCAGGTGCCGACGACCGGCGGCCTGAACCTGCTACCCGACAAGATGGTCGAATCGCTGACCCGGGACGATCTCGTGACCCGCGATTTCAAGATGGTCGGGCCCACCGGTGCATCCAGCGTCGAACTGAACGGAGTCGCCGACAACCAGGCGATCGCCGACATCGTCCAGGCAGGCGATGCACAGTACAAGAGCTGCAGCAGCCTCGATCAGCACCTCCTGGAGGTCGGTCGCCAGTACCTCGACGCCCAGGTCGCGCACGAACAGAACCCGAACCACAAGTTCGAGTACTTCACGGTCGACGGCCGGGGAACCGAGAACACGGCGATCACCGAAGGCATCTTCACCGCCGTCGGCGACGACAAGATCGCCGTCCAGCACGCGGTCACCCAGCCCGACACCGGCCAGAATCTGGTGCGCGACGTCCTCACTCACAACTGGTCCGACAACGGGCAAGCAGCAGCCTCGATGTTCCGGTTCGACGACGCAGAGGCCACTGTCGAGGACCCCCACAACCCGGCCGACGTCGAAGCCGCGACACGCCGCGGGCAGATCATGTCAGCCGTCGCCGAGAACATGAGTACCGACTGGGACACGCTCCGGGGAATACCCGGCACCGACGGGCAATCCGTCGGAGAGGTCAACCCGGACCTTCTTCGGACCATGTCCCACAGCATGAGTCCGTACATCAGCGACCTCGCGGGCGCCGGCCGACCAGAAAACCCCGGCTTCGACATCGGCACCTGGGCAGACCCCGCCGACAACAACCACTTCGGCGGCTCGTCGAACGTATTCGCCGTGATGAACACCGACCCCGAGGCCGGAACACACTTCACCCAGTCCTCGATGCAGGAAATCCTTGCCGCGGAGGGCCGGTACGCACACGACCCCGCGGCACCCCTGGCCGGTGGCGACCTCTCCACCGCAGGCCGAATCCACGGCCTCATGGACAGGGGACTACTCCTCTCGACCGAGGACAGCTACAGCGACAAGGCCGAGCAGGCGCAGGCAATCTACGACCGCAAAGCGGCGGCATACGGCGTTCTCACCAGCATCGGCTCCGTAGGCCTGGACCGCCTTCCCGGCGGGGAATTCATCAACACCATGATCGACGCGGGCGGCGACCCCCTGAAAGACGCCGTCATCGGCAAGGCGCCGGGGCCGGCACCCTCCGTCGCCCTGGAAGCTCCGGACTTCTACCGCGACTACTACAACATTCTTCAAGCGACGCCGGAGCTTCCCGCGAGCTTCCGAGGGGATTACCCCTGGGCATTCGATTCGTCTGGCGACCTCCTGTCTTGGGAGGACCTCCGTTCGAATGCCGAGATGAAAGGTTACGGAAAGGATCCTCTCCAAACCATGTTCAGCAACCTCGGCGATCCGGCCGACGGGAACGGGGAACGTATCCGAAACGGTTACGACGACGTGGTACGCAACGATGGTTGATCGCGCGGGTTTCGCACTCACCTTGGGAACGGTGGTTCTTCTGTCGACCAGCTGCGCCGAGGAAACTGCACCTGAACCGGATCCGCCTCCTCCGGCAGAGACCACGGTCTTGTACTCCAACGTCTGGTCTGGCGGATCCGATGTCGACGTGTCCAACCGGAGCGCCGAACTCGTACGCGCGGCCTACGAGGCGGGAGAACTCACGTCCTATGTAGGCCTGAGCAACTCGTATCCCGGATATGAAAGTGCTGTCGGCGGCCCCGCGAGACAAGGTGATCGCGACAAGGAGGAGTTCCTCACCTGGCGAGAACCTGAGGACACCAGCCAGGCTGCGGGAACGAACTTCGTGTACATCGCCGACTTTGCAACCACGGATTCAAGAGTGGCGGCCACGGTATGTAGTTACGAGCTCTTTTCCGAGCCGCGGCCAAACATCACCCTGAATCCATTGAATGCGGCGTTCCGTGTCGAGCTGGAACGGACCGCCGCCGACCCGGGGCAGCCGGGAATTCCCGACACCGACCCTGCCCAGCAGGACGCTCGTGCGAATCGGGTGCCGACGTGGAATGTGTTCGAGGGCTGGAAGATCACCAAGCTCCACTACCTGCGCCGGCTGGACGGTGACGTCATTCCTCAGGGGTGCACGGACTGGTGGCAGCAGCAGTTCCCGGCATTCGCCGCGAATGCATCCGGCAACCTCGTTCCGCCTCCCGGTTTCGAGCCGCCGACGATGCCGGTCGCCGTCCAGTATCCGGAGTGGATCGGGCCCGCGAATTCGGAGTAGGCGGCTTCGCCGCCCGTGCGTGCGTAAGGAGTCCCTGGACTCGTCAACCGCTCACAGGCGGCGGCGCCGCACGTCGTCGACGTAGAACAGGATGAGGGCGACGATGAGGAGGGCCGCGGGGATCCAGGCGGCGGATCCGCCGAAGTAGCGGGTGGCGAAGGCGCCGAGGACGGCGCCGCCCGCGAAGCTGCTCACGATGGCTGCGTACACCCGGGTGTGCCGCCGCGATTCGGGGATCTTCTCGATGAATCCGGCGTACGCCGCCTCGGTGAAGCGCATGAGGTTGCCGGTGGTGGCGACGGCGATGTAGGACAGCGATCCGATGGTGCGGAACAGGCCGAACTGCATGGCCGCGACGAACGCGATGGGCACGGTGACGAGCGCGTTGGGGACGTCCGGGGGGACGAACGCGACCGCGACGAGGACGACGATCTGCGCGACCATCGCGATCCGGATCGGGTGGTCGAAGACGCTGTGGGCGAGTTCGCCCTTGAGCAGGTGCGCGAATGCGACTCCGACGATGAACGCGAGGATCGGCCACAGGTGTGCGCGTGCGGCGTGGAAGTGCCGCTCGGACAGGTCGATGGCCATGAGGATGACGTTGCCGGTCTGGGCGTTCGCGAAGACGCCGCCGCGGCTGATGTAGGTATAGGCGTCGAGGAAGCCGCCCGCGGCGGTGAGGAGCAGCGCGAACCGCAGCGTCGTGGATGTCTTCGGCACCTCCACCTGACCACCCCTACCGAATCGGGCCCTGCATTGCAGCCTAGAGGTCGGATGCGAGCGGGATCTCGTTCTCGGCCCGATCCGACATCCATTCGCGCAGTACTTTCGTGGCGATAACGTCGTCCTCGTTGTATTGCAGCAGTCGTTCGCGCTGGGTGAGGTCGGGTTCGCCGTCGTAGCCGACGGCTTCGCGGTACCAGCTCATGGATGCTTCGCCTCCGGCGTCGGCGTCACGCCACCGGAATCCGGCGACGGGGGCGATCTTCTTGAGGCCCTTGCCGCCGGGGCAGATGAACTGGTCGCTGATCGCCTGGTAGATGTCGACCCATTGTGGGCTGTCGATGAATTCGCGGATCTCGGCTTCGGTGGGGATGCCGGGCGTCCCGGCGAACCGGCGGGCGGAGTCCAGCAACCACTTGTCCTCGGCGGACCGCGAATAGCAGTAGGCGGCGAAGGTTCTGCCGCTCAGGGCCGCCGCTTCCCGCTCGGCCATCAGCCACGTCCAGAATTCCGCGAACGACCGGGCCTCGTCCTGCGTCGGCACCGGGTCCCAGCTGACGAACGGCCGGTACGCGGACACCCCGTCCACGTTGAGCAGTGTCCCCCACAGGTAGGCGCCGTGCTCCTGGTAGCTCTCCATGTCGACGTCGACCTCGACGTCGGCGCGCGTCACCCGGATCTCGGGGAAGCGTCGCACCAGCGGCGCCCCCGCGAGCCAGGCCTTGGCGGTGACGACGGCGTCCTCGAACGCGCCGTGCGGCCAGTCCTCGAGGGGTTCGCGGTCCCATGCGGCGAGGTCGTCGATGGTGTGGCAGCCCGCGTCGCGCAGCATGTCGGCGCGCGACCCCGTGGCCACCAGGCTCACGTCGTGCGTCTGTGTCAGCTGTTCCTCGCACCCGGGCCACCACGGGCAGGACCGGCATTCGCCGATCCTCGACGGCACGGTCGCCGATTCCCCGCGGGCGACGGCGAGCCGGTCGGCGAAGCGTTCGTCGTAGTCGTCGAGGATGGTGGTGAGGTCGTGCACGTAGATGACGTCGGAGCCGTAACCGATGGCGCCGGCCACCAGGGCGGGACTCGCCAGCCCGTGCCGCTCGAGCATCCGGTATACCTGCGCGACGCGCATCTGGTCACGGACCTGGCTGCGGGGCTTCCGCGCCACGTCCTCCCGCGGTTGCCACTCGAACATTCCCGACGTCACCGCGCCGCGGCCGGGATCGGTGACCTTGTGGTTGACGACGATCACCGGGATGTACCCACCGTGGTCCTCGTCGCGGAGCAGGATCTCGCAGCGCGCCCTCCGGCCGGCGTCGCGGTCGAGCGGGAGCACGGCTCCCCAGATGCGGTCCACGCCCGCCTCGCATGCGGCGAGGGTGTCCTCGGCACGCCGGCGCAGGCTCTGCTCGGTGTCGATCTGCACCCACCGTTCCGGTGCGTGCTCGGTGAGGGTCCGGCGAACCTCGTCACGTTTGGCGGCGGCGGCATCCTGGCGCTGGCGGACGCCCGGGTCCTCCGGCGCGGCCGCGAGTTGTTCGGGGAACGCCGCGTCGAGGTGCACCCGATGGCGGCACCGCGTCAGGGCGCTGGCATCGATCACCGTCCCCGACACCTTTCCGGGAGAGGCGTCGGGTTCTGATTGCTGACCGATATGGGAACACACGATGACGAAGATTATGTGCTCCCCTAGGCTGATCCCGAAGCACCGGATGCAGTTGGTAGCGTGGGCTCCGCTGAAACACCAGGAAAAGGGGTCTTTTCGATGGGGTTGTTGAAGAAACGTAAGTCCCGAGCCACCCGCAAGGCGGAAGCCAAGGCACTCCGGCACAAGGCTGGAGTGGAGGCGAAGCTGAGCGCGAAGAACGAACGGAAACGCGACAAGCAGGCTGCGAAGGCCGGGCGCAAGCTCGAGGCCGCCGAACTGAGGTCGCTGAAGAAGGTCGAGAAGGCTCAGATCGCTGCGTTGAAGGCCGAGGAGAAGGCCGCCGCCCAGAAGGGTTTCACCGTCGCCGCCGTCCGCAAGTACCTCGGCGTCGCTCGACTGCTGACACCGGTGCTGCTGCCGATCGCCTACCGCGCCGCCACCGTCGTGCGCGGGCAGATCGACGCCCGGCGTGCCGACCGGATGGGCATCGACGTCGACCAGCTCGCCAACTTCACCGGGCACGGCGCCAAGCTCAGCGCCCGCATCGCCGGTGCCGAAAGCACCACCACGGAGATCCTCGCGCAGAAGCCGGACGACGCGGAGACGCAGAAGTTCGCCGCCGCCATCCGCGACCGCCTCAGTGATCTCAACACCGCCGTCCGCGCGGCCGAGCAGATGCCGCAGGCCCGCCGCAAGGCCGCCCATCACGCCATCTCGTCCGAACTCGACGGAGTCGAAGCCGATCTCCTCGCCCGCCTCGGCGTGCGCTGAACGACCCGACCACTCGATGTCCCCCGCCCGCCCCGCCGCGACCGCCACCCTTCGTGGGTCGGCGGTCGGTGCGCTCGTCGCCGGTCTCGCGGTCGCGGCGCACGGCATCGGCGGGGGCGGCCTTCACGAATCCGCGGCCCTGACCCTGCTGCTCGTCACGTGCAGCGGTGTCGGCGCGGTCACCGCACAACTGCCCGCCCGCTTCCACGGACCGCTCGCACTCGTGGCGGCCCTCGGCGCCGGCCAGGTTGCCGCGCACTTCGCGCTCACGCTCACCTCGCACATGCACTCGGCGGTCCCCGCCGTGCCGATGGTCGCCGCGCACGCGGCCGCCACCGTCGTCTGCGCGCTGCTGATCGCCAACGCCGAGCGGCTGTACGGTCCCCTCGTCCACGTCTGGCGGGTGGTTCTGCGCGGTGAACCGCAGCCCGTCTCGGCAGCAAAAACGGCGCACCTCCCCGCGCGTCCCGCGAATCCCGTGGACGCCCTCCTGCGCGCGAGCATTTCGCGTCGCGGCCCACCGGTCCTGGTCTGATTCTCACCTTTTCTCCCTTCAGACCTTTCAAAGGACCTTTGATGAATTCCCTCGTTTCCCGTGCCCTTTTCACGGCCGGTGCGGCCGGTGGCGCCATGCTGCTCGCGGCCGGTGTGGCCGCTGCCCACGTGACCGTCGTCGCCCCCGGCGCCGAGCAGGGCGGCTACTCCGTCCTGACGTTCCGCGTTCCCACCGAGTCCGAGACGGCGTCTACCACCAAGCTGACCGTCACACTCCCCGACCTGAAGTCGGCCCGCACCACACCGATGCCGGGGTGGACGTCCGTCGTCGAGAAGGACCCGGCGTCCCAGGTCGCGAAGTCCGTGACGTGGACCGCCGACCCCGGTGTCGGTGTCGCGCCCGGGCAGTTCCAGCAGTTCGAGCTGTCCGCCGGACCGCTGCCGGAGCAGGAAGACGTGTCGTTCCCGGCCACCCAGACGTACAGCGACGGGGAGGTCGTCAACTGGGATCAGGCGGAAGGCCCCGATGGCGCGGAGCCCGACAAGCCGGCCCCCACCCTCACCCTCGCCGCGGCGAGCGGTGAAGATCACAGCCACGACGCCGGCGGCGCCACGACGTCCGAGGAGACCGAGACGACGGCGTCCGGCACCGACGACACCGCCCGCTGGCTCGGCGGCATCGCCCTGGTCCTGGGCGCACTCGGTGCGGCGCTCGGTCTCGGCGCGATGGTCCGGAGCCGTCGAAAATGAGACGACACACCACTGTCACGTCGGTGAAGGTGATCGCGGTCGGACTGCTGACAATGCTCGCGAGCATGCTCGGCGCCGGCACCGCTCTCGCCCATTCCGTCGTGATCAGCTCCACCCCCGAGAACGGCGCGGAAATCGCGTCCGGCCCGGAACGGGTGAGCGTCACGTTCAACGAGGCGCTGCAGGAATCGTTCGCGTCGCTGACCGTGGTGGGACCCGACGGGAACCTGTGGACAAAGGGCGACCCGGTCGTCGAAGGGCCCACGGTCAGTGCCGAACTCGGCGAGCTGGGACCGGCAGGCGTGTACACCGTCGCGTTTCGCGTCACCTCCGCCGACGGGCATCCGGTGAGCGGGACCCGCACGTTCACCCTCACCCAGGAGGGGTCGGGCACACCCGGCGCCGCGGCCGACAGCTCGGGTGAATCCGGCAGTGGCGGAGTTCCGCTGTGGCCGTTCATTGTTGCCGGTGTGCTCGTGTTCGGCGGCGGGCTGTGGTTCGCGCTTCGCAAGCCTCGCGGCGAGAACTGAGCACGGTGGGTGCGGCGCGACAGTCCTGGCTGCTGTTCGCCGTACCCACGTCGCTCGTCGGGGTCGCGTGCGGTTGGGCGCTGGCGCAACCGGAAGACCCGTCGCCGTCGAGCGCTGTCCGGGCGCTGTGCCTGGTGCTCGGTTCGGTCGTCCTCGGACTCGCCGCGCTGGGCTGGTGCAGTCGGGCGGACAGCCGTCCCCTCTTGCGGGACCAACGGCTGTGGCGGTTGTCGACCGCGGTCGCCGGCGCGTGGATGCTCGCCGAGGCCGTGCTGCTGTCGATGACGGCGGCGGAGGCCGACGCCCTGGGGTTGTCCGAGCTGTCGGTCGGGCGGTTCGGTGCCTACGTGACCGAGATCAGTGCGGGACGCGTCGACCTCGCCGTTCTCGTGTGCACGGCCGCGGCCACCGTGTGGTCGGCGGTCGCGTTCCGTCGCAGCGACGCCCGGCTTCCCGTCCCGGTGCTGGTGCTCGCGGCACTGGCCCTGGTGGCCCGGCCGATCACCGGCCACATGTCGCAGCAGGTTCTCGGCTCGGTTCTCGATGTCGTCCACGCGCTGTCCGCCGCCGTGTGGTTCGGACTCCTCGCCGCGCTCGCCCTGATGCTCCGGTCGCGTGGGGACTGGTCGTCGTGGCTGCCGAGGTACTCCGTCGTCGCGTGGCGGTGCGTGTGGCTGCTGACCGCGACCGGTGTGATCGACGCCGCGGTCCGGCTGGGTGGGGTGACGCCCCTGTTCGACACCGGTTACGGCCGCATCGTGCTCGCCAAGGCGGTGGCGTTGGCGGCACTGCTCGGGCTCGGCTGGTGGTGGCGGCGAACGTGGGTCGTCCAGGCGGCCGCGCACCGGATCACCGCGGAAGGGTCCCTGCGGCGCGCGATCGTCGAGGTGGTGGTGATGGCCGTTCCGTTCGGTCTCGCCGCCGCCCTTGCCACCACCGCCTGACCCGTGAGTACTTGTTAACCACGGGCGGTTAATAAGTACTCACGGGCGCGTCAGCGCACGAGGAGGAGCTTCCCGCGGCTGCCACCCTTCTCGCCGGCGCGCTGCGCGTCGGCCGCTTCGGCCAGCGGGAACGTGCGGGCCGGCGGGAGGGCCAGCTTCCCGTCCACGACGAGGGCGCCCAGCCTGCGCAGTGTCTCCGCGCTGCG
Source organism: Rhodococcus koreensis (assembly GCF_017068375.1). Classification (NCBI taxonomy): domain Bacteria; kingdom Bacillati; phylum Actinomycetota; class Actinomycetes; order Mycobacteriales; family Nocardiaceae; genus Rhodococcus; species Rhodococcus koreensis. The sequence continues at coordinate 4,767,810 of NZ_CP070609.1, read as the reverse complement.
GTCGCCGGCGTTGCCGGACGAGAAGGTGATTCCCAGCCCGAACGCGGCACCGTCCGACAGCGTCACGATCCGGTCGGTGCCCCCGCGCAGTTCCATCGCCACCTCGAGTCCGCCGAAGCCGAGGTCGAGGACGGCGTCGACGCCGTTCGGGGCGAGTTCACGCACCCGGTCCGCCAGTCCCTCGCCGTACGTCGTGGGGGTCACGCCCAGCTCCCGCAGCGTGTCGTGGTGTTTCTCGCTCGCGGTGCCGATCACGGTGACTCCCGCGTCCAGCGCCAGTTGCGCCGCAATGGTTCCCACCGCACCCGACGCACCGTTCACCAGCAGCGTCTCACCGGACTTCAGCTTCAGGAGCCGGAGTCCCCGAGTGGCGGCCTCGCCGGCGACGGGAATGGTGGCGGCGTCCGTCCAGCTCAGCCCACTCGGCTTCGGCACGACTATCGAGGCGAGCGCGTATTCGGCGTAGCCGCCGGTGTCGGACCAGCCGAACACGTCGTCGCCCACCAGCACACCGGTCGCGTCCGGACCGACCGCGTCGACGACGCCGGCGACCTCGCTGCCCGGGATCTTCGGAAACTGCACCGACATCACCTCGGCCATCGATCCCGACCGCAGCTTCCAGTCGATCGGGTTGACGCCAGCGGCCCTGATGAGGAGGCGCACCTGGTTTCCGGTGGGCTCGGGTACCGGCACGTCGTGGATCTCGAGCACCTCGGGACCGCCGTAGGACGAGTAGGAGACTGCCTTCATGGTCTGGTTCGAATTCGTCATGCCCTCAATCTCGTCCTCGGCGGTCCGTCGCGCCAGGAGTTCGGTCGGACTTCGCTTCCCAGACCCTGTCAATTAGTTTAGCGCTAAGATATAGTGGCCGGAGCAGCCCACCGAGAAAGCGAGCCTCCATGTCCCTCACCGAAGTCACCGCCCACCACCCCTACAGCCCGGCCGTGGTCGCGGGCGGACTGGCGTTCGTCTCCGGCGCACTGTCCGTCGACGCCGAGGGCACCGCCGTCCCGGGCCGCACCGAGGCGCTCGACGCCGCCGTCGACCGCATGGTCGATCGCCTCGCGACCGTCGGCGGGCAGCTGCAGGACGTCGTCAAGCTCACCTACTACGTCACCGACCTGTCGCTGCGCGAGGAGGCGAACCGCCAGTTCGAGCGCATCTTCGACGAGCCGCGTCCCGCACGCACGTTCCTCGAGGTGAGCAGCCTCCCCTACGGCGCCATCGCCGAGATCGACGCCGTCGCGGCGGTCGCGGGCCACTGACGGCACTGACGTCCGGCCGCGCCGCGGGTCCCCGTTTCGAGCAATCGACGGGGACCCGCGGAGCGTCGCCGTCACCTATGCTCGTTTCGATATCTTGGTACTAAACAGATGAGACCCTCGAGAATCCAGGAGGTGCGCCCGGTGACGCAACGCCCCGTTCCAGATCGCGATGCCGTCGACGACATCGTCGACCAGTGGGCCCACCAGTGGCCGGACCTGGATGTGAGTCCGCTGAAAGTGCTGGGCCGCCTGCACCGTTCGTATCTGCGGTACCAGTCGTCCCTCGCGGCGGTGTTCGAGGAGCATGGCATCAACATGGCGTCGTTCGACGTCATGGCCGCCCTCCGACGTTCGGGTCCGCCGTACCGGATGACGTCCGGACAGTTGGCGGAGTCCGCCCTCGTCACTACCGGGGGTGTGACACTGCGCGTCGACCGTCTCGAGAAGGCGGGACTCGTGCAGCGGGAGCGCGACGCCGAGGACCGCCGCATCGTGCACGCGCAACTCACCGACGAGGGCCTGCGGGTGATCGAGAAGGTCGCGGAGGCCCACTTCGCCAACGAGTCCCAGATCCTCAGCGGGATGTCGAAGGACGATCAGGCGGCGCTGGCCGAATTGCTCCGCAAGCTCGAGCACTCGATCGTCGAGAACCAGGCCCCCACCGCCTGAGCGGAAAACTCAGCTGGCCGTGCGGGCGGTCAGATCGGCGACCTCACCGAATCCGATGAATCGTTCGGAGGCCGCCGTCATCTCCACGATGAAGCGTCGCTGCTCGTCCGGCGACGCACCGATCAGGCGCGCCGCACCCGTCCACTGCGCCTCGGCCAGTTTGCGGGCGAGTTGGGCGGGTTCGGCGCACGGCGTCGCGATCCCGGCCTCGTTGAGCCGTTCGATGAACCGGATGTACCGGCCGAGAATCCGGTTGTGTGCCGCCTCGAGTTGTTCGCCGATCACGGGGTCGACGGCCGCGCGGTCCTCGACCATCGTGAACAGGCGGCCGCTGCTGTAGACGGTCTCGATGAACGCCGCGGTGGCGGCGCGCAGGACGATGCGGGGGTCCGCGTCCGGCGGGACCGGGATGCGCTGAGCCTCGACGAACGTGTCGAACACTTCGGCTGCGACGGCACGGAAGGCGTCGTCGCGGGACGCGAACCGGGCGCGGAATTCGGCCTCGGACACTCCGGCAGCAGCGGCGATGACCGCCTCGGTGGTGCGCTCGTACCCCAGTTCGGCGAAGCACCGCCCCGCCGCTTCGACCAGCGCGAGCCGACCCCGATCGTCACCGTTCGTAAGCACCGCTCGCGCCTCCTCGCACCCGGCCGGCGCCCACGTGTCGGCCGTCACACATTCTTAGTTGACATTTCACTCGAGTCAACCCGCGCGACCCTACGCCTCCTGAAGCGCCTTCGCCTGAGCCTCGGCCTGCGCCCGGTAGAGCCTGCGGAGCCGGATGACGCCGAGGTCGTGCTGGTACAGGTTCTCCGCCTGGTCCGCGTCGAATGCCATCGCCTCGAGCATGGTGCGGTCCTGCTCGAGCACCACCCAGTGCCGTTCTTCGAGCTTGGTGCGGTACAGGAACCGCCAGACGTCGCGCTCCCAGCCCTCGACGCGGCGGTAGCGCCAGAAGAACACCGCGGTGGTCTCGGCGTCGATCGGAGTTCCCATGCCGACGATGCCGAACGACCCGCCCGGGCCCGCGGTCGGCGGGTACGGGATCTCGAGGTCCACCCAGTCGATGCCTGTCCGGCAGAATTCGACCCAGTCGAAGTTCACGCCGCGCTGGTCGGTCTTCTCGAAGAAGAATCCGCGGTCGGTTTCGCGGATCCGGAACTTCGCGGACGTCTCCCCGCCGAACATCGAGTGGGATTCGCGGTGCAGGAACGCCCCGTGCATCGGGTCGAGCAGGTTCTCCAGCGTGAACCGCCACGGCGCCTTCCACTCCGCGTAGCAGAGGAAGTGCGAGATGCCGTCGTCGGTGAGGCGCTCGGGCAGTTCGAGGGGTGCGGGTTCGGCGTCGGGGTCGGTGCCGAACCAGGCGAGCACGGCGCCGGCCACTTCCCGCACGGGGAGGCTGGTCACCAGCCGCTTGCCTTCGAGGTTGCAGCCGGGCATCCCGGGGACGGAGACGACGGTGCCGCCGCCGTCCACCTGCACACCGTGGTACTGGCAGGCGACGCGGTCGCCGAGGTGCTGCCCCTGCGACAGCGGAGCGCCGCGGTGCGGGCAGCGGTCGGCGAGCATGCGGAGGGTGCCGTCGGACTGACGGAACAGCAGCCAGTCCTCGCCGAGGCGGCGGATCTTCTTCATGTCTCCGCGCGCGACGAAGTCGGACGGGCACACCGCGTGCCACTGGTCGCGCATCCCGGTCGCGAAGATCTCGTCGCCGGTCAGTGCCGCCTTGTGCAGTCGGTTCACCATGGTCAGGCCCCCATCCGTCGGATCTCGTCCGTGAAAGTGTCGGTGGTCCAGGCGTCGCCGCCGGGACTGTGGATTCCGAGGGCGTTCAGGCCCTTCACCAGGCCTTCGAGGTGGTGCACCCCGGTGCCGAAGACCTCTTCGATCGCACCGGCCAGTTTCCGTTCGTACGGGGTGGGCGCCGCGCCGGACTGGCGTGGTTGCAGATACAGGCTCATGGTTCTTCCCTTCTAGAGATCCAGCACGAGCTCATCGGAGCGGGCGCGGGAAACGCAGATCATGATGGTGGTGCCGGACTCCTGCTCGGAACTGGAGAGCAGGGAGTCGCGGTGGTCGGGGGTGCCGGCGAGGACGCGGGTTTCGCAGGTCCCGCAGATGCCTTCACGGCAGGAGTTGGGGACGTCGACGCCGGATTCCTCGAGGGTGTCGAGGATGGTCCGGTCGGGTGCGACGGTGGCGGAGATGCCGGATCGTTCGCAGATCACGCGGACGGGACGGTCGCCGGCGAGGGTGTCGGCGGGGATCTCCTTGGCCTTGAACCGTTCGAGCCGGATCGCGCCGTCCGGCCAGGAGCCGGCATACCCCTCGACCGCGCCGAGCAGTCCCTCGGGGCCACATGCGTAGACGAGGGTCTCCGCGCGGGCGGTGCCGAGGATGCCGTCGAGGTCGAGGATGCCGTCGGCCTCCTCGGTGACGACGTGGACGCGGTCGCCGTACGGGGACAGCTCGTCGAGGAACGCCATCGACGAGCGGGCGCGGCCGCCGTAGTGCAGTTCCCATTCGGCACCCATGCGTTCGGCCTCGCCGATCATCGCGAGGATCGGCGTGATGCCGATGCCGCCGGCGATGAACACATAGCGCGGCGACGGCAGGAGTTCGAAGTTGTTGCGAGGTGCGCTCACCGACAGGCTGTCGCCGGGCCGCAGCGTCTCGTGGACGTGCCGGGAGCCGCCTCGGCCGGTCACCTCGTGGAGGATCGCGACGCGGTACCCGGTCTTGTCGTCGGGGTCTCCGCAGAGGGAGTACTGACGGATCGTCCCGCGGTTCAGGTGCAGGTCCAGGTGGGCGCCCGGCGTCCACCGGTCGACCGTGCCGCCGTCCTGCCGTTCGAGGCGGAGCGAGACGACGCCCGAGGACTCGACCCGCATCTGACGCACCATCATGGGGACGGTGTCTGCGTCTGTTGTCATCGCTCACTCCCAAGCTCGACCCGAAGGCATAGTTCCTTAGTGCTCAATAATTTAGCACTAAGATGTATTCTGCGCCACAGTCGAGGGGAAATTTCCGGGTCGGCTATTCGGCTTCGCGGTACCGCGCGGCCTCGGCCGCCATCCGCTCCTCGTACGCCTGCGCGAGATCCTGCAGACTCCGCACACAGTCACCGGTGAACACCGGCGCGTGCATCGGCGCCAGCAGCAGCGGTTCCAGATCGGCGAGCCCCCGGATCGTGGGCCCGAGCGCCGGCGTCAGGCACGTCGCGCTCCCCATGTCCTCGGCCGCGATGGCCGGGCCGACGATCTCTTCCTCGGTGGTCGTGGGGTGATGGCCGAACGCGGTGAACAGGTCGCCGCAGAACAGCGTCTGCGTCGTCTCCTCGAAGATCAGCCCGGCGTCCCACCCGTGCGGCACGTGCGGGGTATCGAGGTGACGGACTCGCCTGCTGCCCGTCTCCAGCACGTCGCCGTGTTGCAGGGGACGCGGCGCGCGATCGGCCAGGTCGTTGACCTGCACGAAGCAGCCCATCGCCCCGTGCGCGACCTCCGCGTTCGGCGCGGCCGCCAGCCACGAGTTCATCGCGCCGCACTCGTCGGCCTCGACGTGGCCGAACGTGATCCACCGCAGCCTGTCGAGGGGAATCAGCCGGCCGACCGCCTCGGACACGACCGGGAACAGCGCACGCTGACCGGCGTGGAACAGCAGCGGTTCCTCACCGTCGACGACGAACTGGTTCATGATCAGGTTCGGCTCGTCCAGATACGTGGACAGCCGGTAGATGTCGGGAGCGATCTCGGTAATCGTGGTGTCCATCCCTGGCTCCGATCACGTCGCGGTGTCGTGAGATCCAGCCTTCTCGGGACCGCGGCGGCGCGCAAGATCACGCGGGTACGGCGGCGATGCCTCGACATAGACGTCGACGCCACCGGACAACCCGTAGGTGTCCGGCGGCGTCGCGCCGATCATGCGTCCGTTCAGGCCGAGGCCAATTCCAACGGCACCTGCCAGGCGTCGTATTCGTAGACCCAGTCGCCGTTGCCCGCGACCTTCAGCCACTCGTTGGACCGGGAGCCCCGCTGGATGCGGGAGGTCCGCTGCAGTCGCGTGTCCTGGTAGGTCTGCAGGGCGACCGCGGGGTCGTCGAACAGACTCAGGCAGCGGGACAGGACGACGGCGTCTTCGATCGCCATGCCTGCGCCCTGCGCCATGAACGGCATCATCGGGTGCGCGGCGTCGCCGAGGAGCACGGAGCGGCCGTCGGTCCACGATGCCAGCGGGTCCCGAACGTAGAGAGCCGATTTCAGGACGTCGTCGCACGCGTCGAGCAGCGCCCGCGCCTCGGGGTGGAAGTCGCGGTACAGCTCCCGCAGTTCGGCGACGGAACCGGGTGTGGTCCACGATTCCTCGGTCCACTCCTCCTGGCCGCAGGTGGCGAAGACGAAGATGTCCTTGCCCTGGTTGAGGGGGAACGTCACGATCTGCGTCGCACTGTCAGGGCCCCACCACTTGGTGAAGCAGTCGAGGTTCGGCAGGTTGCCGACGCGTTCGGTGGGGACGACGGCGCGGAACGCCACGACTCCCGTGAATGTCGGCTGTTCCCGTCCGAGGAGCGCGGTCCGGACCGCGGAGTGGATGCCGTCGGCACCGACGATCACGTCCGCGGAAACCGCACTGCCGTCGGTGAACTCGATGCGCCCGTCCGCGACGCCGGCGACCCGGCGGCCCATTTCGACGGACCCCGACGGCAGCCGGTTCTCGAGCGCGGTCATCAGGTCGCCGCGGTGCATGGTCAACTGCGGTGCGCCGTACTGCTGTTCCGCGCTGTCGCCCATCGGCAGCCGGGACGTCTCGGCTCCCGTGTCCCACGTGCGGCTGATCCGGAACTGCGGCCGGGCGGCGGAGTCGCGGATCGCCGGCCCGACACCGAGACCGTCGAGCGCCCGGACCGCGTTGGGGGTGAGGTTGATGTCGGCGCCGACGCGGGCGAACTGCCTCGTCTGCTCGTAGACCGTGACGTCGAGGCCGAACTTGCGGAGGGCGATGGCCGTGGCGAGTCCGCCGATGCCGCCGCCGCAGACGGCGACCGTGGTCACTGTGCACCCTTTCCTGGCACCGTCACGGGCGGCGTGAACGGTGCCGGCATGTCGCCGTAGGCGGCGAGGTCGACCTCGACGATCACGGGGGCCTGCCGGGACACGGCGTCAGCGAGCACGCTGTGCGCCTCGGCCGCGCCGCCGATCCGCAGGTAGGGCACGCCGATCGACTGTGCCAGCAACGGGAAGTCGGGGGTGACGAGATCGACGGCGTACGTGTCTTCGCCGCCGCCCTGCTGCATGTTTCGCAGCACACCGTACCCGCCGTCGTTGAACACGAGCAGCACCAGCCACGGCTTCTCCTGCGCCATGGTGAGGATCTCGCCGAAGTGGACGGCCAGGCCGCCGTCGCCGACCAGCGCCAGGGTGGGGCGGGTCTCGTCGGCCAGTGCGGAACCGATGGCCATGCCCAGGCCCTGCCCGATGCCGCCGCCGCGGGGGAAGACGTTGGACCTGGGGTCGAACATCGGCAGCAGCCGGTTACCCCAGGAACTCGACGCGATGGTGACGTCGCGGGCGATCACGGAGTCCTTCGGGAACGCGGCGCGGACGGCGTCGCACAGCACGGCGTGGTCGCCGAGTCCGGCGCGCTGCCGGGTGCGGACCAGTTCCCTTGTCGCCCGGCCACGCTCGGTCCACGACGCGTCGACCGGGGCCAGTTCGGACAGCGACCGCAGGAACGTCGCGACGTCGGCGGTCACCCCGGCCTGCGCCGGGTAGACCCGTCCGATCGCGGCGGCGTCGAGGTCGACCTGCACGTGCACGGCGGGGACGGGCATCGAGTAGTCGCCGGTCTCATTGGACCGGAAGTGGGTGCCCAGCGACAGCAGCAGGTCGGCGTCGGCGAGGAGTTCGCGCCCAGCCGGGGTGTTGCCGTAGTTGCCGATGCACAGCGGGTGGTCCTCCGGCACGGCGCCGCGCCCGGAGTTGCTGGTGAGCAACGGGACTCCCCACTGCTCCACCAGTGCGGTCAGCTCGGCACCGGCCGTGGCGACGCCGCCGCCCGCCCAGATCACCGGGCGTTCCGCCGACCGCAGCAGCGCGAAGGCGACGGCCAAGTCGTCGACGTCCGGCGTGCGCAGCGGTTCGACGACCGGCTCGACCACGTCGATGACGTGCTCCGCGTACTGCAGGTCGATGGGCCATTCGATGCTCGACGGCCCGCCGGGCGCGGCGAGTGCGGCGGCGATGCCTTCCCGCAACACCTTTCCGGCGCTGTCCGTGTCGAGGATGGTGGCGGCGTGCTTCGACGTCGCCGTCAGCATCCCCAGCTGATCCTTTGTCTCGTGGATGAACCCGCGACCCGATCCCAGGTACCGGCTCTCGACGTTGCCCGTCACGTGCAGCACCGACGTTCCGGCGCTGAGCGATTCGATCAGCGACCCGGCCGCGTTACCGGCGCCCGTCCCGGTGCTCGTGAGCGCACAGCCCAGTCCCCCGGTCGCCCGGGCGTATCCGTCGGCGGCGCTGACCGCGGTGGCCTCGTGCCGGACCGGCACGAACCGCAGGTGCTTGGCGACCGCCTGCACGAGGGGCTGGTTGTGCACGCTCACGATGCCGAAGACGGTGTCGACACCGGCTTCGCGCAGCACCTGGACGAGCAGGTCGCCCCCGTTTCCTACCGACATGGTGTTCCTCTCAGACATAGCGCGCGACGCCTCCGCAGACGTCGAGGCTGGTGCCCGTCACGTAGGACGAGCGGGGGGACAGCAGGGTCACGATCATGGCGGCCACCTCGTCGGCGCGGCCGAACCGGCCGAGGCCGATCCCGCGGTCCTGGGCGATCTCCGCCTCCCATTCGGCGAAGGTGGCCTCGGTGCCGGATTCCTCGTAGCGGCGGCGCCACTGACCGGTGTCGACCAGGCCGAGCGACACCGAGTTGACGCGGATGCCGTCGGCCGCGAGTTCCAGCGACAGCGACTTGCTGAGGTTCAGCAGCCCGGCCCGGGCGGCGCTGGTGGTGACCAGCCGCGGCTCGGGCTGGCGCGCGAGGACCGCCGAGATGTTGACGATGGACGCGGCGTCGGACTTGCGCAGCGCCGGCAGGGCCGCCTCGACGGTGTTGAGGACGCTGGAGAACTTGAGGTCGAGTTCGTCGCGCCAGTCGTCGAGCGTCGCCTCGCCGCGCGGGACCATGCGGGACTTGCCTGCGTTGTTGACCAGACCGTCGAGGCCGCCGAATCGGGCGACACCGGCGTCAACCAGTGCGGCGACCGCGGCCGGATCCCGGACGTCGCAGGACGCGGTCAGGACGCGGTCGCTGCCGGGCAGCGGCGCGATCACGGAGTCGAGCCGGTCGCGGTCGCGCGCGCAGGTGACGACGTTGGCATCCTCCTCGAGCAGCATCGCGACGGTGGCGAGCCCGACTCCCGAGCTTCCGCCGGTCACCAGGTGGGTGCGGTCTTTCAGTTGCAGGTCCACGACGTGGTCCCCTTCTCTAGTGCAGGACGAATCCGCCGTTGACGACGAGTTGCTGGCCGGTGATGTACGACGCCTCGGGTCCCATCAGGAACGCGACGGCGCCGACGAGATCCGACGGCTGCTGCGGCCGTTCGAGCGCGCGATTGAGGCGGTACAGCTCGTGCCGGTGCTCCGGAACCTTCTGCGCCGATTCGCTTTCGGTCAGACCGGGCGAGACGGTGTTGACGGTGATGCCGTGCGGGCCGAGGTCGCGGGACATGGCGCGGGTCAGCGCGGCCACCCCGCCCTTGGATGCGATGTAGTGCGCGAGTCGCGGCGAACCGTACAGGGCGGCGTCGGAGCCGATGGTGACGACTCGTCCGCCTCCGTTCCCGATGATGGAGGGAACGATCGCCCTGCTCACGAGGAACGTGCCGCGCAGATTCACGCCCAGCACACGGTCCCACTCGTCGATGTCGAGTTCGTGAATCGGTTTGCCGCCCACGCCGTCCGCGAGGGCCGCGTTGTTGACGAGGCCGTACAGCGGGCCACCCGAGGTGACGGTGGCCGCCATCGCGTCGACGGACTCCGCATCGCGGAGATCGACCCGCACGAACTGCGCCTTGACGCCGTCCGCGCGCAGGCTTTCCGCCGCGGCCTCGCCCCAGTCCTCGCGGATGTCGGCGAGCCACAGGGTGGCGCCGTCCTCGCCGAGCCGGCGGGCCAGGGCGAGGCCGAGACCCCGCCCCGCCCCGGTGACGAGGATGCTGCGGCCGTCGAGACTCACGGTCAGTCCCGCGTGACGCCGTGCATGGCCGACGTCTCGGGGTACGTCGGGATCTGCGGCTTCTGCGCGCCGATGATGACGCAGAACAGGGCGTCCTTGTCGCCGTTGTTCTTCAGGCTGCGGGGCACGCCGGCCGGGACGACGATCATGTCGCGGTAGCCGAGGGTGCGCTTCTCCACCTGGCCGTCGCGGTGGACGCCGACCTCCACCTCGCCCTCGAGGACGAAGAAGGCTTCCTCGGCGTCGTGGTGGGTGTGCTCCGGGCCCTCGGCGCCGGGGGGAAGCAGCATGTTGGAGAACGTGAATCCGCGCGATCCGATGGTGCGGTTGTCGTTCTCGTGGTTGCCGGTCGCGCCGGAGCCGACGTAGCGGATCTGCGCGCGCTTGAACTGGTCGCCGGCCTTGGCCTGGAAGCCCAGGGTGTCCCAGTCCTCGTGGCGGGAGCCACGGGTGAGGATCAGCGAGTCGGTGAATTCCTTCAGATCGGCGGTGCCGTATTCGAGTGTCATGTCGTGCTCCTTCTCTAGAGGTGGTTGCGTAGGCGTTCGGTGATGTGGATGAAGGATTCGACCCAGGCGTCGAAGGCGTCCGGCCGCTCCTGGTTCGCGAGGTGTCCGGCACCGCGGATGGTGACGAACACGGCGCCCGGAATTCCGCCTGCGAGAACCTGACTCGCGGGAACACCGGTCACCCCGTCCTCGTCGCCACTGAGGACGAGTGTCGGGACGTCGATCTTCGGCAGATCGGCCGTGTGATCGGCGGCCGCCATCGACTCCGCGGCGTACCCGTAGCCGGGCAGCCGGATCGACGACGCCATGATCGCCGTGGCCTTCGCGGTCAGTTCGTCGTCGGCGGTCCCGGACAGTAGCCGCGGGGCCCGTTCGGCGGCAAAGGCTTCCGCACCCTGCTGCTCGAGGGTCGCGGCCCGGGCACGCATCCGGTCGGCGGCTTCGCCGTCCGCTCCCGAGCCGACGGTGGAACTGCCGAGCAGCAGACTCCGCACGAGCCCGGGGTGGCGCAGCGCCAGCCGGGTGGCGATCACGCCGCCCCACGACATTCCGAGGACGTGCGCCCCCGCGTCCCCGCAGCGGTCGCGGATCACGTCGGCGGCGGCGTCGGCGTAGTCGTCGAGGTCGAACGGACGGCCGGGGTCTTCACTGCGGCCGTAGCCGGGAGCGTCCCAGGCCAGCAGTCGCAGCGACCCCGCGAGTTCGTCGAACTGCGGCGCGAAACTGTCCGCGCTGCCGCCAATCCCGTGCAGCATCAGCAGCGCGGGACCGGAGCCGGATTCGACGACGTGCGTCACGACGCCCGCCCGAGGTCGAACCGCTCGAACGCCCCGGGGTCGGGGACGCCGGCCATGTGGTCGCGGACCTGCGTGGACGGCGGGCCCGCGGTGCCCCACAGGTCGGAGAGCTCCGGAACCCGGCGCCACACCTTGCACAGCCACCGGTCCTCGTCGACCTGCGCGATGCCGGACGTGTACTCGCACACCAGCCCCGCCGGGTCGGCGAAGTAGGAGAACGTGTTGTCCCCGGGACCGTGCTTGCCCGGACCCCACAGCGGCACGGTGCCGTGGTGCCGCAACCGGCCGATGCCGCGCATGAAGTGGTCCACGGTGGGCATCTCGTAGGCGACGTGGTTCACCGACGTCCACTCGGCCTGGTTGAACGCGATGCTGTGATGGTCGGTGTTGCAACGCAGGAACGCCATCTGGTGCTCGGACCAGTCGGAGACCCGCATGCCCAGGATGTCGCAGTAGAACTTCACCGCGGCGTCGATGTCGACGGTGTTGAGGACGACGTGCGTGACACCCACGGGGACGGCGTCGTCGCGGCCGAGCCTGGGGACCGCGAGCGCGTCGGCGAGCAGTTCGACGACGCGCCCCTCGGGGTCGACGAGGCTCACGCCGTAGCCGCCACCGAGGTCGTCGACCGGCCCCGGGCCGCTGACGATCGGGACACCGCGCAGTTCGAGCCTGCGGGCGGCCTCGTCGACCTCGGCGGGTGTGGCGACGGCGAACGTGATGCGGCCGAGTCCGTTCCGTTCGGCCTGCGTGAGTTGCAGCGCGTGGTGGTGCTCACCGGTCCCCCGCAGCCAGGCACCGTTCGTGCCCTGTTCGACCACGCGCAGTCCCCACACCTCCGAGTAGAAATCGGTGGATTCGAGGCTGGCCTGTGTGCGCAGTTCGACGGAGCGCAGGCACCGCAGCCGGGCTATGGGTTGGTTCATCGCAAGCCTCCAGTTGCTTAGGTCTCAATATCTTAGCGCTAAAGTAATAGGTCGTACAGAGGTGGCGGGAATTTCTTTCCGGACGACCTACTACATCAATTTGCCCACGAGCGGGTCGCTCAATTTGCCCAGGGGTTGGGTTCCTCGTCGAGGCCCCAGTAGATGCTCTTCTGCCTCGAGTAGGCGGCGATGCCACTGCGGCCCTTCTCCACCCCGAGTCCGCTTTCCTTGACGCCGCCGAACGGCGTGGAGATGCTGAACTGCTTGTAGGTGTTGATCCACACGGTGCCGGCCTGGAGTCGGCGGGCGAGTTTCCAGGCGCGGCGGTAGTCGCCGGTCCAGATTCCGGATGCCAGGCCGAACACCGAATCATTGGCCTGCGCAACGAGGTCCGCTTCGCCGTCGAACGGCAGGACCACCAGGACGGGTCCGAAGATCTCCTCCTGACAGGTGCGCGAATTGTTGGGCAGCCCGTCGATGATCGTCGGCAGGTAGTACGCGCCGTCGCGCAGTCGCTCGTCGTCGGGGATCGCCCCGCCGCACAGCACTCGGCCGCCTTCTTCGCGAGCGAGGTCCACGTAGGCGGCGACGCTGTCGCGGTGCTTGCGGTGGACCATCGGCCCGACCTGGGTGTCGGGGTCGCGGCCGGGTCCGAGGCGGAGCCGGGTCGTCTTGGCCACCAGTTTCTCGACGAACTTTTCGTAGATGCGGCGGTCGACGAACAGGCGGGATCCGGCGATGCAGCTCTGCCCGGTGGACGAGAAGATTCCGTACATCACGCCGTTGACGGCGGCGTCGAGGTCGGCGTCGTCGAGGACGATCGTCGGCGACTTGCCGCCGAGTTCCAGCGACACGGGCATCAGTTTGTCGGCTGCCGCGTGCGCGATGGAGCGTCCGGTGTTGGTGCCGCCGGTGAACGTCACCTTCCCGACGCCGGGGTGGGTGACGATGGCGTCGCCGACCACCGAGCCCTTGCCGGGGAGCACCGACAGCAGCCCGGCAGGCAGTTGTGTTTGGTCGATCAGCCGCGCCAGTTCGAGGGACACCAGCGGCGTCCACTCGGCGGGTTTGAGGACGACGGCGTTGCCGGCCGCCAGGGCGGGGGCGATCTTCTGCGCGTCGCTGGCCACCGGCGAGTTCCACGGCGCGATGGCGCCGACCACGCCGATGGGTTCGAGAACGCTCATCGTGAGGAAGTTGCCGCGCGGGGCGGTGAGGTCGTCGTCGGCGGTTTCGAGGACGGCGGCGAAGTAGCGGAACGTGCCCGCCGCGCTGCCGACGAGTGCCGTGGTCTCGGCGACCGTCTTGCCGGTGTTGTAGCTCTGCAGCAGTGCCAGCCGGGACGTGTTCGCCTCGATGGCGTCGGCGATGCGGTGCAGGTACTTGGCCCGCTGGTGCGGGAGCAGCGCGCGCCACGCCGGGTCGTCGGCGGCGGCGCGGCCCTTCCGAACCGCCTCGTCGGCGTCGTCGGCGGTGGCCTGGTGGATCACCTGGAGGGTGTCGCCGTTCGATGGGTCCGTGACCGCGAAGGCGGGGCCGCTCGCCTGCCGCCACTGCCCGGCGACGAGGATCCGGTCGGCGACCGGGACGAACGGCAGTGTCTGTGGTGCGGTGTCGAGGATGGTCACTGGGAGATCTCCTCGAGGGTCTTTTCGCGGGTTTCGACGGCGAAGAAGCCGACCACGAGGGCACCGATCAGCGCGACCGCGGAGAACATTCCGAAGACGACGGTGAGCGTGCCGCCCCCGTCCAGGATGGCGCCGACGGCGAGGGGGCCGACGATGATGCCGAGGCGTCCGCTCGCTCCGCCGATCGCGCAGCCGATGGCGCGCATCCGGGTGGGGTACAGCTCTGCGGTGTAGACGTAGAGCGCCATGTTGACGGCGAAGACGAACAGGGCGGATCCGGCCGACCAGAACAGGACCTTCGTCGCGGTGTCGGCGCCGGTGGCGGCGAGCAGGAAGAGCAGCGACGAGCACAGGACCATCGACGCGGTGATGCAGATGCGGCGTCCGAGGTTGTCGATGAGGAACGCGACGAGGATGCAGCCGAGCAGACCGGCGACGCTGGTGACGATGCTGTAGTGCAGGGCGGTGTCGACGCTGACATTGAATGCGGACCGGTAGAGCGTCGGCAGCCAGGACGCGATGCCGTAGTTGACGAAGTAGGCGCAGCCCCAGATCGCGGCGAGCATCAGCGTGCGGCGCAGGTAGACGCCCCGGAACGCCTCCGCGAAGGTTCCGCGGCGCACGTCGACGGTGACGGAAGGCAACGGCTGCGGAGCCGGGAGCGTCTTGCCGTACTTCTCGGTGATCTCGTTCTCGATGCGGGTCATGGCGTTGTGCGCGTCTTCGTGGCGGCCGCGGGACGCGAGCCAGCGCGGCGACTCGGGAAGCTTCCACAACATCGGCAGCAGCAGGACGGGCAGCGCACCGAGCGCGAAGAGGATCTTGTAGCCGTAGTTCGGGACCACCCACGCCGACACGATCGCCGACATCACGAGTCCGACGGGGAAGATCACCTCGTAGAGCAGCACGAATCGTCCACGCTTGTGGGCTTTGGTGATCTCGCCGATGTAGCTCGCCGCCACCGGGACCTCGGCGCCGAGGCCGATGCCCTGCACGAATCGGAAGATGAGGAAGAGCTCCAGGGAGTCGGTGAACGCCATGCCCAGGCTCATTACCGCATAGAGCGCGAGCGAGAAGATGATGACGTTGAGCCGGCCGACGCGGTCGGCGAACCAGCCGCCGGCGAGCGCGCCGACGAGCATGCCGATGCCGCCGATGGCGATTACCCAGGCGATGTCGCCGGGGGTCAGGCCCCACTTGGGAATGAGGACGGGGAGCGAGTACGCGATCATCAACTGGTCGAAGCCGTCGAAGAACGTGACGGCGCCGACGATGACGCGGGCCTTGATGTGCCACCTGCTCATCGGCAGGCGTTCGAGTCGGGCGCTGATCATCTCAGCTGTGGCAGCCATGGCGGGCGATACCGTCGTCATGAGCATCCTCAGGGTCGGGTCGAGGCATTTACTTAAGCCCTCAAAGGCTTACCGCTAAGATGTAATCTCACGCACATGAGAAACGTCAACCCTTGACTT
This sequence comes from Rhodococcus koreensis, assembly GCF_017068375.1. Lineage (NCBI taxonomy): Bacteria > Bacillati > Actinomycetota > Actinomycetes > Mycobacteriales > Nocardiaceae > Rhodococcus > Rhodococcus koreensis. Next base: position 4,752,303 of record NZ_CP070609.1, on the reverse strand, counting down.
TGAAAGAAACATATTGTTCACACCTGTGAGTACTTGTTAACCGCCCGTGGTTAACAAGTACTCACAGGTGAGTGAGCCGTCGACCACGCGGTGGACTGCATCCATTCTGCACAGGTGCGTGCGGTCGTGTGTCACCAGCAGCGTCGCGACCTCGCGTTCTCGCACGACACCGAGGATCAGATCCATGATCGCGGCGCCCCGTTCCTGGTCGAGCGCGCTGGTCGGCTCGTCGACGACCAGCAGCGACGGATCGTTCATCAGCGCCCGGGCGAGGTTGACCCGCTGCCGCTGCCCACCCGACAACTGCGCCGGCCGTTTTCCGGCGTGATCTGCGAGGCCGACGGCGTCGAGCAGATCGCGAGCCTTCGCGCGCCCCGCCCGCCGCGGCACGAACCACCGCTGCCCGAGATGCGCCATCGCCTCGAGTTGTTCGAGGGCCGTCAGCGACGACACCAGGTTGGACTGCTGGAACACGATGCCGATCCGGTCGCGGCGCAGCGTGGACGCCTCGCGCCGGCTGAGCGCGGTGAGTTCGGTGTCGCCCAACCGGACGGAGCCAGAGTCGGGCCGGATCAGTGTCGACGCCACCGCGAGGAGCGTCGACTTTCCGGAACCGGACGGACCGGTGATCGCGGCGATCTCACCCCGGCCGAGGGTCAGCGACACGGAGTCGAGGGCGGTGACGCGTCCGGCGCCGTCCGGGTAGGTGAGGGTGACGTCGTCGAGGGTGAGGGCGGGTGTGGTCATCGTGTGCTCCCGAGTGCGGTGAGGGGGTCGGTGGTGAAGAGGAAGCGGAGCGCGAAGGCGGCGCCGAGGAGGCCGAGCCCGACGAGTGCGGTGGCGGGCAGGAGAGTGGTGGAGATGTCCAGCACGAACGGCACCGCGTCGCCGATCATCGCCCCGGCGACGGCCGCCATCCCGACACCGGCACCCACGCCGGCGAGCAGAACGACGAGCGCCTGCCCGAGCGCGTCCCGCACGAGCGACCCGGTGGACGCTCCGAGCGCCTTCAGCGTCGCGACGTCGGGGGTGCGCTGGAGTGTCCAGACCGTGAAGAACGCGCCGATGACCAGCGCGGAGATCGCGAACAGCATCACCGTCATCAACGTCAGCGACCCGTTCTCGGAGGTGTAGGAGCCGACGGCGGAGAAGGAGTCGGCCACGGTTCGGGAGGTCGTCCCCGCGAGGGAGTTCGTGGCGTCGTCCCCGCCAGACACCGCGAGCACCGTCGCCGCGCCCCCGCGCGGGTTCGCGTGCTGCCAGTCGGCGAGCGTCATCCACACGGCCGGGCTGTGGCCGTACCAGTCGTCGCCGCGGACCGCGGCGACGGTGAACGCCTGGCCGGCGATCGTCACCGTGTCGCCGGCGGATACCCCGAGCGACCGCGCCGCGCCGTCCCCGACGATCACGGTTCCCGGCGCGGACGGTGCGCGGTCGCCCACACCGCCGTCCGCGCCCACGAGCGCCACCCCCTTCGTCGCACCTCCAGCTGCCGACGCCGAGCCTCGTCCCACCCCGATCGGGTGCACCGAGTCGGCACTCCGCCGCCAGACGGCCACCTGCTCGGACGTCAGCGCGGACTCGTCGAACGACGGACCGTCGTCGGAGGCCGCGAAGACCACCGACTGGGCGTCGATACGTTCCACGACGGACACGTTCTGGTGGCGCAATCCGGCCGTGAGACCGCTGAGAAACGTGACGAGCAGCGCAATCAGCACCACGACGACGGATATCAGCGCGAAGCGACCACGCGCGGCACGCAGGTCTCTCGATGCGACGAACACAGATGGTCCTCTCCAGATCACGACCGGCGCCGCAGTCGATGTGGGCCGGGGCGGCGCTCACGGCCTCCGAACTCACCGTGCCCCCGGCACGGCACGGTTCCATCGCACGTGGGATGGAATTCTCGGCGGTCGAAGGTCGGGTGCGGGTTCCGACTTTCGATGGATGCCGGGTGCGCTCACGTCGATAAGCTGGACGGGGTGCACCGCTCCCCTCTCACTCCCGTGTTCGCGGGACTCCAACTCGGGCTGCATGCGCTGACCGCGGCGCTCACTGCAGTCGTGATCTTGCGTGCCGTCCTACTGGACGCGCCGAACGCGCCGGCGATCGTGGTGCTGTCGGTGGCGTTTCTCGCGGTGTACGCGGCGGGGGCGACGCGACGTCTGCGCGGGGGGTGGTGGCTCGCAGCGCTGACGGCACTGTGGGTGGCCCTGATGGTCCTCGCCCCCGACGCCGCCTATCTCGCGTTCGGACTGTTCTTCCTTTATCTGCATCTGCTGCCGCGACGATGGGGAGTCCTGGCGGTCGCGGCCGCGACCGTCGTGGCGGTGGCAGGCACCGGAATGCACCGCGGCTGGAGCGTCGCGGGTGTCGTCGGTCCGGTGATCGGCGCGTGCGTCGCGGTGGCGATCGGCCTCGGCTACCGGGCGTTGTACCGGGAGGCCGTCGAACGCGATCGCCTCATCGACGAATTGACCCGGACCCGAGCCGAACTCGCCGAGCAGGAACGTGCCGCCGGTTCCCTGGCCGAGCGTGAGCGGCTCGCACGCGAGATCCACGACACCGTCGCGCAGGATCTGTCGAGCATTCAGATGCTGCTCCACGCCGTGGAACGCGCGGACCCCGGCCACCCCGCCCGGGACCGTATCCGGTTGGCGCGGGAGACCGCCGCCGACAGCCTCGCCGAAACCCGTCAGCTCATCGGCGATCTCACACCCGCCGTCCTCGACGGGCAGTCGCTCGCGGACGCGCTCGCGCGGATCTGCACGCAGGCGAGGAGTGACACCTTCGACACGATTGCCGTCGTCGTGGGGGATCCGGTGCGGTTGCCGATGCCCGTCGAGGCGGCGTTGGTGCGGATCGCGCAGGGTGCGGTGTCGAACGTGGTCCGGCACGCGCAGTCGTCCCGGATGGCGGTCACTCTCACCTACTACGAGGATGCGGTCCGGTTGGACGTCGTCGACGACGGCATCGGCTTCGATGTCGCACTTCTCGACCGTGAACCGTCGAAAGCGTTCGGGCTGAATTCGATTCGCCGTCGCGTCGAGCTGCTCGACGGGTCGATGTCGGTGGAGTCGGAACCGGGACTGACCGCGGTCGCGGTGTCGTTCCCGCTCGAGGCCGGCGCATGATCCGACTGCTGCTCGCCGACGACCACGCGATCGTGCGCGCGGGCCTGCGCGCCCTGCTCGAGCACGAGGACGACATCGAGGTGGTCGGCGAGGCGGCCACCGCCGACGCCGCCGTGGCCTTGTGCGCGACGACCCCGGTCGACCTCGTCCTCATGGACCTCCGGTTCGGCGCCGGCACGTCGGGGGTGGACGCCACCCGGAACCTGCGGTGCCTGCCGAATCCGCCGCACGTGCTGGTCGTCACGAACTACGACACGGATGCGGACATCCTCGACGCGATCGCCGCCGGCGCCGCCGGGTATCTCCTGAAGGACACTCCCCCGCCCGAACTCCTCGCCGCTGTCCGGGCCGCGTCGGCCGGCGACAGCGTGCTCTCCCCGGCCGTGGCGTCGAAACTGATGACGCGCGTCCGCCGACCGGCCACCAGCCTCAGCCCGCGGGAGATCCAGGTGCTGACGTTGGTGGCCGCGGGGCGATCCAATCGGGAGATCGGGAAGGAACTGTTTCTCTCCGAGACGACCGTGAAGTCCCATCTCGTTCACATCTTCGGCAAACTCGGCGTCAAGTCTCGGACCTCCGCAATCGCCCGCGCCCGCGAGCTCGGCACCATCCCCAGGTGAGCGGCAAAGCGTCCGGACGCACACTTTGCCGCTCACATGCGTTTACGCTGGGAAAATGGACCCACCGGTCGTCCAGTACATCCAGCGGGACGGACACGCGCTGGCGTATCAGGTGGTGGGCGGCGGCGCGCTGGACGTCGTGTGGCTGTTCGAGATCAACATGCACCTCGACCTGATGTGGACCGACCCGCAGATCCACTACCTCATGGAACGCGGCAGCACGTTCGCCCGCACCGCGTATTTCCAGCAGCGGGGGCTGGGACTGTCCGAACCGGTTGACCACCTGCCGACACTCGAGGAGCAGGCCGACGACATCGTCGCGGTGATGGACGAGATCGGGATGCGTGAGGCAATGCTGGTGGGTGTGGCCAGCGCAAGCGGTGCCGTGGCACTCGTGGCGGCGCGGTCGCCGGAGCGGGTCACCGGGGTGGTGCTGATCCAGCCGTTCGCCGAGCGGCTGATCGGCGGCGACCACGATCCGGACGGCTGGACGGCCACCGAGCGGGACCAGTTCGTCTCCGCATGGCGCGCGGCCACGGAGTCGTGGGGGTCGGGCGCGACCGTGCCGCTGTGGGATCCCCTCGAGGATTCCCCGTTCAACCGGCGGCTGATGGCGATGCTCGAGCGAAACTCCGCGGCACCGGCCGTCGCGCGCGCCCACATGGAGTGGATCTTCCGCCTCGACTACTCGGACATTCTGCCGTCGATCCAGTGCCCGGCCCGGGTTGTGCTCGTCTCCGGTAGTCCCGTCCCCGCGACGGCCTCCCAGTACGTCGCCACCCATATTCCCGGCGGCACCTTCCATCTGCTGCCGCCTGCGCCGTCCGGCGCGTCGCTCGGTGAGGCGTGGAAGCCGATCATCGATCACGTCGAGCAAGTCGCGACCGGCGGGCACCCGACACCGGACGCCGGACAGTTCGTCGCGTCCGTGCTGTTCACCGATGTCGTCGGGTCGACGGAGATGCTCGCCCGGATCGGCGACGCCGCCTACCGCGACCTGCGCGCCACCCACGAACGGCAGGTCCGCGACGCGGTGGAGAACGCGGGCGGACGTCTCCTCAACGTGGCGGGCGACGGCACGTTCAGTATCTTCGACGGCCCCGCCGCGGCGGTCCGGTGCGCGCGGGGCGTCGTCGACGACGCCTGCACCCTCGGCCTCGAGGTGCGGGCCGGCGTCCACACCGGACAGGTGGAGCGGAACGGACCCGACGTCAGCGGGATGACCGTCCACGTCGGCGCGCGCATCGGTTCCGCGGCCGGAGCCGGGGAGGTGCTGGTGTCGCGGACCGTGCGCGACCTCGTGGTGGGGTCGGGACTGCGGTTCGCCGCTGTCGGTGAACGCGAACTCAAGGGCGTGCCGGGCCGATGGCCCTTGTACTCCCTCACCGACGCCGACCACGCGCCCCGGACCGTCCCGCGACTCACACCGAAGCTGAGCATGATCGACCAGGCCATCCTGCGGACCGCGAAGCGGGCACCGCAGGCACTGCGCGCACTCGTCGGCCTGGCCTATGCGAGGCAGCGCAAGCTGTCCCGCTGATCCGGTGCTCGGCGCGAAGTGTCTCCTTTAGAGGACTACACGCGATGTACTCGCGGCCATAGCGTTTCACTCACTGTTGCCCCCGTCACACAGGAGTGATCATGAGCAGGCTGAAGTTCGGAACGTTTCTGGCGCCGATCCACACACCGGGTCAGAATCCGACGCTGTTGTTGCAGCGCGACCTGGAGTTGGTTCAGTTGCTCGAGAGGCTGGGCTACGACGAGGCCTGGTTCGGGGAACATCATTCGGCGGGCTCCGAAATCTACGCGTCCCCGGAAATCATGATCGCCGCCGCCGGCGAACGGACCAGCCGCATCAAGCTGGGAACGGGGGTGACGTCGGTGTCGTACCACAATCCGCTGTGGGCGGCGGAGCGGATGGTGATGCTCGACCACCTGACCCACGGTCGCGTCCTGTTCGGCCTCGGTCCCGGGTCCCTGCCGACCGATGCGGCGATGCTCGGTCTGTCGCAGATCGACACCCGCGAATTGCTCGCGGAGAACACCGACATCATCATGCGCCTGCTGCGGGGTGAGACGGTGAGCGCGAAAACGCGGACCCATACGCTCGTCGACGCGTGCATTCAGATGGCGCCGTACTCCTCTCCCCTCTTCGACGTGGTCGTCGCCGCGATCGCCTCCCCGACGGGAGCGCGACTGGCCGGCCACCACGGAATCGGGCTGCTGTCGATCGCCGCGACACTGACCGCCGACGGATTCAGTGCTCTGCAACATCATTGGGGAATGCTCGAGGAATTCGCGACGCTCGCGGGCCGGAGCGAGGACGTCGATCGCTCGAAGTGGCGGCTGGTGGGTCCCTTCCACATCGCCGAAACGCGGGAGCAGGCCTACCGCGATGTCGAGCACGGCATCGAACACTGGTTCAAGTACCTGCAGCACGTTGCCGCGTTCCCGCAGATGGCGGTCGAGGGCGAGAACAAGCGCGAGATGATCGACTTCATCAACAACTCCGGCATCGGCGTCATCGGCACCGCGGAGGAGGCCCGCGCACAGGTCCAGCGTCTCGTCGATCAGTCGGGCGGCTTCGGCACTCTGCTTCTGCAGGGTCATGATTGGGCCAACCCGCAGGCCACCGCGCGATCGTACGAGCTGTTCGCCCAGGACGTCATGCCGTTCTTCCAGGGCCAGGCGCAGCCGCTGCTCGACGCGGACGAGCGTGCCCGCCGGGTGCGGGAGGGGCAGGCGGACGAACACAGGAAGGCCGTCGCGCACATGACGAAGAAGTACGAGGCCGAGCTGGGACGGGTGTAGGGCGATGGCCGAGATCAGCATTCAGAAGCAGTTCCCCGTCGGTGCCGACACGATCTGGGACCGCGTCGGCGACCCGGGAACCATCGCCGAATGGATTCCGTCAGTCGCGGCCGCCCGGATGGAGCAGGGGATCCGCCACATCGTCTTCGCCGACGGTCAGCCCGCCCGTGAGCGGATCGCCGAGCACAGTGACAGCGAACGCCGGTACACCTACGAGTACATCGACGGCCCATTGCCGTTGACGCACTACCGGCCCACCATCTCCGTGCTCGGCACGTCGTCGGAGTCCTGCACCGTGGAGTGGGCCGCGACGTTCGCCGCGGACTCGGCGGAGGTCGAGTCGGAGTTGGCGACGGCGATCGAATCGATCTATCGCGCTGCGCTCGACGAGTTGTCGATCCTCGTCTCGAATCCGTCCGTCCGCGGATAGACCTTGTTCGGAGTCCGCTTCCGTCCGGCGGACTCCGAACATTCAGCACCGAAGAAGGTACCGATGCGAACCCCCACCTCACCGCACATCACCGCCACCACCCCCGAAGACATCGCGGACGCCTACCGCACCGTCCTCGGAAAATTCTGCACCGGCGTCGTCGCCGTCACCGCACTCGACGACACCGGCAACCCCGTCGGACTGACCGTCGGCTCCTTCAGCTCCGTCTCCCTCGACCCCGCCCTCGTCGCCTTCTTCGTCGGCCGGCATTCCACCACCTTCCCCAAGGTCGCCGCCTCCGGCCGCTTCTGCGCCAACATCCTCGCCGCCGACCAACACGAACTCGGCCGCGCCTTCGCCCGCAGCGGCACCGACAAATTCCACGGAATCGACTGGACCCCCGCCACCACCGGTTCTCCCCGCCTCACCGGCGCGCACGCCTGGGTCGACTGCCACATCGACCTCGTCCAAGCTGTCGGCGACCACGACCTCGTCGTCGGCCGTGTCGTCGAACTCGGCGCCACCGACACCCCCGACCCGCTGCTGTTCTACACGTCCACGTTCCACCAGCTCACCCCCGCGAGCCCGGCATGACTGCGGTCGAACCTATTCCCTGCGTCGTCCGCTGCGCCGACGCCGTCGTCCCCACCGATCACGGCGCGTTCACCGCGATCGCCTACCGCTCGGCCACCGGGATCGAGCACCTGGCCATAGTGTTCGGCGATCCGACCGTCGGCACCGCGCTGACCCGCGTCCACAGCGAGTGCCTCACCGGCGACGTCCTCGGATCGCGGCGCTGCGACTGCGGCCCGCAACTGTCCGCCGCGCTGGAGCGTATCGCCGACGCCGGCGCCGGGGTGCTGCTGTACCTGCGGGGGCACGAAGGCCGCGGCATCGGGCTGGCCGCGAAGATCGCCGCGTACCAACTCCAGGACCGGTTGGGCCTCGACACCGTCGACGCCAACCTGCAACTCGGGTTGCCCGTCGACGCCCGCGACTACGCCGATGCCGCGGCCATTCTCCGCGACCTGCGCGTCGACCGCATCGATCTGCTCAGCAACAACCCGGCCAAGACCGCCGGGCTTGCCGCGGCCGGCATCACCGTCGCGGGCACCACGCCGCTCGAGATCGCGCCGAACGATCACAACACCCGGTATCTCGCATCGAAGCGGGATCGGCTCGGCCACAACCTCACCCACGCACATCTCGTCACCCGCCACTGACACGTCAGGAGAAACCATGGAACGCGTCCCGCTGAGTCACGTATTCGAGAAGCTGTCGGTGATGCATTCCACCCCGCACTGGGCGGAGGCATTCGACGACCTCACCGAGGTCCTCGGCCCCGCTGCGTTCAGCGACGGGCGTGCGTGGGCGAAGTTCACGACCCTGTGCCTGTCCGACGAGACGGACGTGCCGCCCTGGTGCCTGATGGGGAAGACGCACGACGTCACCGCGGCCGCGACGCTCGCACGGGACGCGGGATGGGATGTGGGCGAACCGACCGTCGGCGATCACGAGTGCCGTGTGATGCTTCGGTCACCCCACGGGCTGACCGTCATCGCCTATTCGCCGCTCACACCGTAGGTCCTCGCCGGAGTACGCACGCGGTCAGTGACGCCCGGTTCTTCAGACCGGTGGACTCGAAGATTCGGCTCACATACTTCTTGACGGTGAATTCGGACAGCGAGAGCACTCCGGCGATCTCGTTGTTGCTCAAACCGTCGCTCACCAATTCGGCCACCTGCATCTGGCGCGGGGTCAAACTGCTCAGTTGGTCGACGGTTCCGTCGTCCCCCGCCAGCCGTATCGACCTGCTCTGGGCGCGGAGTTGGCGAGCAAGAAACTGCACTGCCAGAGTCTCACCCGCATCCCAGCTCCGTTCCCGATCGAACATGCCCACCAGAGCTTCGCCGTCGGCGAGCCGGAGGTGCAGCGCCGACGCCGTTCCCATCCCGTGTGGGTGCAGGTAGTCCTCGACGTAGGAGCGTTGCGGCGCGGGCAGCGCATGCAGGTGGTCCAGGGAAATGAACCCGGTATCGGTCAGCGAGCGGCGCGCCTCGGGGAGCGCGAAGATGTCCTTGTCGCGCCAGCGGGCGTGATACTCGTGCAGCAGCGGGGAGGCGGCACCCGTCAGCAGCGGAGCGGGGTCGGCGAAGATGTCGGCAAATGTCGGTCCGAAGAAGAACGTGACGTCGCGGACCCGGAACACCGTCGCAATGGATTCCACGACGGTCCGCTTGTAGTCGGCGGGGTCGTCGACGTCGCAGCACGATTCGAGGACCTCGAGGATGCCGTGCATCTGCGAGCGGGACAGCACGTCCCTCCAGGATCCGGTACCCATGTTCGCCTCCGATCCCCAGGTGAGTGGCAAAGCGTGCCCGACCACACTTTGCCACTCACGTCACCTCAGGCTGCGACGGTGGACCGGCGGGCAGCCGACTGCTGGACGTCCGGCGACGAGTACTTCCGCACGATCGCGACGAGGCAGAGCAGCCCGACGATTCCGGCGCCGGCGAGGAAGGCCCCGACCCGCCACGCGTTGGAGGCGTCGCCGTTGATGAGCAGCACCATGACCATCGGGGAGAAGCCACCGATGATGGCGGAGATCTGATAGCCGAGGGACGCTCCGGAGAATCGGATCTCGGGCGGGAACAGTTCCGCGAACAGCGTTCCCTGCGTTCCGGTCTGGAACGACATGACGATCACGGCGCCGAAGACGGCCAGCGCGAACGGCCACAGTTCGCCCTGGCTCGAGTGTCCGATCATCAGCCACATCGGAATTCCCCACAGCAGCATCCCGGCGGTGCCGATGCCGAAGATCAGCTTCCGGCCGTAGAGGTCGGAGAGGTATCCGGCCAACGGGACCAGCGGAATCATCAGGACGCAGGCGGCGAGGATGAACCCGAGGACGGTGGATCGTTCGATCCCGAGGTACGTGGTGGCGAACTGCACGGAGCCGGTGATCATCGTGTAGAAGAAGATGACGCCGATGGCGTTCGCTCCGGCTGCGGTGAGGACGGTGCCGGGGTTCTTGCGCAGCACCTGCAGGATCGGCGACTTTCGTGCCGCCGGCGCCTCGGCCAGCTTCTTCGACAGCTCCTGGAACTCGGGTGTCTCCTCCAGGTAGCGGTGGATCAGGAACGCGACCGGGAGCATCACGAGGCTGATCCAGAACGGGATGCGCCACGCCCAGGCGAGGAACGACTCGGAGTCGAATGCCGCTGTGATGGCGAGGAAGACGACGTTTCCGAGGACGACGCCGATGGGCACGCCGAGTTGCGCGAAGCTGCCGTAGAACCCGCGACGTCCCGCGGGGGCGTTTTCGGTGGCGAGGAGGACGGCGCCGCCCCATTGCGCCCCGACAGCGAGGCCCTGGCAGATCCGCAGGGTCACGAGAATCGTGGGCGCGAGCCAGACGAGCTGGGTGTTCGGCACGAGACCGATCAGTGAGGTGGCGACGGCCATCATCACGATGGCGGCGACGAGAACGGGTTTGCGGCCCACCTTGTCGCCGAAGTGGCCGGCGAGCACACCGCCGATGGGCCGGGCGATGAACCCGACCGCCACGGTGGCGAATGAATTGAGGGCGGCGACGACCTGACTGTCGGTCGCGAAGAAAGTGGTGTTGAAGACGAGTGCGGCCGCGGTGGCGTAGATGAAGAAGTCGTACCACTCGAGCGACGTCGAGATGGCGGCGGCGAAGGACGCGCGGGCCGCGCGCGGCTTCGGCGGGACCGCATGCGAGGCGGTGGGCATGGGGGTCTCCTGCTCAGTCTTGGGCAATGGAACCGAAAGTGTCTCGGAGGACGCGTTTGAGGATCTTGCCGCTCGGGTTCTTCGGTAGGGAGTCGGCGACGATCACGTATTTGGGCACTTTGTAGCCGGCGAGCCGGGCGCGGCAGTGCTCGACGACGTCTTTCTCGTCGAGTTCGACGCCGGCGGACGGAACCACGACGGCGGCGACCGCTTCGATCCACCGGGGGTGCGGCACCGCGAACACGGCGGCCTCACCGACGCCGTCGAGTTCGTACAGCGTTTCCTCGACCTCGCGGGTGGCGACGTTCTCGCCGCCGGTCTTGATCATGTCCTTCTTGCGGTCGACCACCCAGAGGTATCCGTCCTCGTCGAGGTAGCCGAGGTCGCCGGAGTGAAACCAGCCGCCCGCGAACGCTTCCGCGGTCTTCTCGGGTTGCCCGAGATAGCCGACGGTGGCGTGCGGGCTGCGGTGCACGATCTCGCCGACCTCGCCCGCGGGGAGCGGCAGGTTGCGGTCGTCCACGATCCGCGTCTCCACGTTGAGAGCGGGCTTCCCCGCCGAACCGCCGCGTGTCTCTTGATCTTCCGGCCCGAGAGCCGTCGCGAGCGACGCCATCTCCGTCTGCCCGTAGAAGTTCCACAACCGGATGCCCGGCAATCGGCGGTTCATCTCCCGCAGGATCTCCAGCGGCAGCGGCGACGCCCCGTAGTAGCCCTTGCGCAGCGACCGCAGGTCGGTGTGCTCGAAGTCGGGCGACTGCAGCAGCGAGATCCACACCGTCGGCGGGCAGAACAGGTTGGTCACCCGCTCGGTCTCGATGGTGCGCAGCAGCACCCGGGGGTCGGGTCCGTCGACGATGATGCTCGTCGCGCCGAGATAGATGTCGGTGCTGAGGAAGTTGTCGAGCTGGGCACAGTGGTACAGCGGCAGTGCGTGCACCTCCACGTCGTCGCTGCTCATACCGCCGGTGACGATGCAACTGATGTACTGCCACATCAGGGACCGGCTGGTGAGCATCGCGCCTTTCGGCCGTGATTCGGTGCCCGACGTGTACATGATGCGGACCACGTCGTCGTCCGGCACGAACACCTCGGGTGGCGAGGCGAATTCGCCGTCCGTCCAACCGGCCATCGAGACCCACCCGTCCGGAACCCCCGCCCCGGCCAGCGGGATCGCCGCCCGCACCCGGACGCTTCCCTTCGACTCCGTGAGCGCCGTCTCGGCGACGGGCACCAGCGCGTCCTCGACGACGAACGCGTCGGCGGCGCAGTCGTCGAGGATGTACCCGATCTCCCCGCCGGTGAGCATGAAGTTGATCGGGACGAGGACCACCCCGAGCCGGGCGGTCGCGAAGTTCAGCACCGGGTACTGCCAGCAGTTGTGCGACAGCAACGCCAGCCGGTCGCCCCGCGTCAGCCCCTCGGCGTGCAGGGCCGCCGCGACCCGGTCGATCACGGCGTCGAATTCGGCGAACGTGAGCCGGACGTCGCGGTGCACCACGGCGAGCTTGTGCGGGAAACGCGCCGCGGAACGACGTGGAATGTCGCCGATGCTCTGCTGCCGGGCGCGCGTCCTGTCCTCGGTCACCCGCGGACTTCTTTCAGGACCGGGGTGGCGGCGAACTCGGCGCGGGCGAGCGAGCGGCGGTGCACCTGGTCGGGGCCGTCGGCGATCTGCAGGAACCGGGCCTGCGCGTACAGGACCGGCAGGATCGTGTCCTGCGACAGGCCGGCGCCACCGAAGATCTGCATCGCGTCGTCGACGATCCGCTTGACGGTCAGCGGGACCATCACCTTGGCGGCGGCGATGTCGTGGCGGGCCGCCTTGGTGCCCTCGACGTCCATCCGCCAGGCGGCCCGCAGCACCAGCAGCCGGGCGGCGTCGAGGTGGATCCGGGCGTCCGCGACGGTCGCCTGCACGACGCCCTCGTCCGCGAGGGGCTTGCCGAACGCGACGCGGGTGCGGGCGCGTTCGGTCATCAGCGCGATGGCCCGTTCGGCCATCCCGATCAGTCGCATGCAGTGGTGGATGCGCCCCGGACCGAGCCGGGCCTGCGCGACGGCGAAGCCCTTGCCGCGCGGACCGAGGAGGTTCGCCTTGGGGACGCGGACCTTGTCGAAGACGACCTCGCCGTGGCCGCCTTCGTGGCGGTCGGCGAAACCGAGCACGGTGGTGGACCGGACGATGGTCAGGCCCGGCGTGTCCATCGGGACGAGAACGATGCTGTGCCGGTTGCCGATCGGGGCGCCGGGGTCGGTGACGCCCATGACCATCGCCACCCGGCAGTCGTCGCGCAGCGCCGCGGTGGACCACCACTTGCGTCCGGTCAGCACCCAGCTGTCGCCGTCGTCGGCGATCTCGAGGCGGACGTTGTTGGCGTCCGAGCTCGCGACGTCCGGTTCGGTCATCGAGAAGCACGAGCGGAATTCGCCGTCGAGCAGCGGGGCGAGCCATTGCTGCTTCTGCTCGTCGGTGCCGTAGAGGTGCAGCAGTTCCATGTTGCCGGTGTCCGGCGGGTTGCAGTTGACCGCCTCGGGGGCGATCAGCGGGCTCCAGCCGGTGAGTTCGGCGAGCGGCGCGTACTCGAGGTTGGTCAGGCCCGCGCCCTCGCGGGCGGGGAGGAAGAGGTTCCACAGGCCCTCGCGTTTGGCGGCGGCCTTCAGGTCGGCCACGATCGGCGGCGCACCCCAGTGGTCCGGTTTGGACGCGAGCTGTTCCTCGGCGATCGCCTCGGCGGGCAGCACCCGCTCCTGCATGAACTTCGTCAGCTTCGCCTGCAGTTCCACGACTTTCGGGCTGTACTCGAATTCCACTTCCGTGGCTCCAATCTGTTTCGGTGGTGCCGCGGTCAGCGGCGAAGCTCGGACACAGGCGACGCCGCGGCGAGGTCGAGCGCCCGCTGCAGCAGCGGGCCGACCATGTCGCCGACGTCGTCGAAACCCCCACCGACGGTGTCGCCCTGTGCGTGCCGGGCGTTGATGCCCTCGAGGATGACGGCGATCTTGAAGTCGGCGAACACCGTGTACCAGTCGATGTCGGGGATCTCGATGCCGCGCTGTGTGGCGTAGCGGTCGAGAAGTTCGGCGCGGGTGGGGAATCCGTCGAGTCGGGCGAGGCCCTTGGTCACCGGGTTGTCGACCGCTCCGGGCTGGTCCCAGAAGCTCAGCATGATCCCGACGTCGGCGAGGGTGTCGCCGAGGGTGGCCATCTCCCAGTCCAGGACGGCGACGATCTTCCCGGCGTCGCCGCGGGACGCGAGCACGTTGTCGAGTTTGACGTCGCCGTGGACGATGCCCGGGAAGTGTGAGGTGGGCAGCGCGCGGCGCAGCTTGTCGAGCAGTACGGCCACCTCGGGGCGATCGGCGGCGCGCGAGGCCTCCCATTGCCGGGACCAGCGGTCGAGTTGGCGTTCCAGGTAGCCGTCGGGGCGTCCGAACGAGCCGAGCCCGACCGCGTCCGGGTCGACGTCGTGGAGTGCGGCCAGGGTGTCGGCCAGATCCAGTCCGAGCCGGCGGCGCTCGCCGGGGGTGAGTGCGGACGCCTGCTCGACCGTCCCGACGGGCATGCCGTCCACCAGTTCCATGAGGTAGAACGACGCGCCGAGCACGTCCGCGTCCTCGCACAGCAGCACCGCTTCGGGCACCGGGACGGCGGTTCCGGCCAGCCCCCGGATCACGGTGAACTCGCGTTTCATGTCGTGGGCGCTCGGCAGGACGTGCCCGTACGGAGGCCGCCGCAGGACCCACGTCCGGTCGGCGTCGGCGACCCGATAGGTGGGGTTCGATCGGCCGCCGCTGATGAGCGAGACAGCGAGGTCGCCGCTCACGCCGCCGTCGAGCGCGCCGTCGAGGTAGTGGGCGAGGGCGGTGAGATCGACGCCTGCCGAATCCTCCCGGTCCTCGTGGGTGTCCGCTTCGGCGTGGGACGTCGTCATCCGCTGCGTCCTTTCAAGTCCTTCGATCCTCAGCCAAACGCTCGTTCGGCCAGTGCCCATCATCAGCCGAACGGGCGTCGGAAGTCAATATCCCTATATTCTGCAGTTAATAGCTGAGATTCCCGAAAATCGAAGAACTTGCCAAGCGATCGTTCAGTTGGCATGATCTCCCGGAAGTGATGCACGTCTCATCCGCCTCGAAAGGTCAGGACACCCATGACGGACCAGTTGACCGGGACTGCTGCCACCACCGAGTGGCGAGCCGAAGACCGCATCCGAGCGCGCCGCGCCGCGATCGCAGGCGGCGTGGGCACCCTCATCGAGTACTACGACTTCAGCCTGTACGGCTACCTCGCGATCGTGATGGCGCCGCTGTTCTTCCCCAGCAGCGACCCTGCCACCGCGCTGCTGTCGGCACTCGCCGTGTTCGGCACCGCCTACCTCATGCGTCCGCTCGGCGGCATCGTGTTCGGGCACATCGGCGACCGGTTCGGGCGGAAGAAGGCCCTCCTCGCGACGCTCGTCTGCATGGGCCTCGGCAGCATGGCGATGGGATTCCTGCCCACCCACGCGCAGGCGGGGATCTGGGCCACGGTGCTGCTCGTTCTCGTGCGGATGGTCCAGGGATTCTCGGCCGGCGGCGAGGTCGGCGGCTCGGCCACGTTCATCTCCGAATCGGCGCCGCGGCATCTCAAGGCCACCTACGGCGCGTTCACCCCGCTCGGCTCCACGATGGGGTTCGCGATGGCCGCTGCGGTCGCGGGCACGGTGTCGGCGTTCACCACCGACGTGCAACTCGAGAGCTGGGGATGGCGGGTCCCGTTCCTGCTCGCGCTGCCGCTGACGCTGCTCTGCCTGTGGGCCCGCACCCGGGTCGAGGAAACCCACGGCGAGGACGCCGATTCCGGGCCGGCCCAGGCGCCCGTCGTCGCCGTCTTCCGGCGTCAGCCGCTCGCCCTCCTGCAGTCGGTCGGAATCAGTGTGGCGTGCAACGGAACCGCATACATCGGCCTCACCTACATGAGCATCCATCTGATGAAGAGCCTCGGCTACGAACGCACCCCGGTCTACTGGATCGCGACCGCCGTCATCGGCGTCGTCGCACTCGCGATGCCGCTCGGCGGCATGCTCGCCGACCGCATCGGACGGTTGCGGTTCACCGTGATCAGCTTCGCCGGATTCGCGATCGTCACCTACCCCGCCATGGCCGTCATGCACCACAGCCTGTGGATCGCCGCGATCGCCTATCTGCTGATCATGGTCAACACCGTCGGAGCCCAGGTCGGCTCGTACACGCTCATGCCGCTGCTGTTCGACAAGGACGTCCGCTTCACCGGTGTCGCGATGGGCTGGAACCTCGGTGTCGTCATCGCCGGTGGCACTGCCCCGTTCGTCGCCGTCTGGCTCGTGGAGAAGACCGGAAACATCCTCTCCCCCGCCGTCTTCGTGATCGTGGCGGCGGTGATCGGACTGATCTCGGTGGCCGGCGTGGCACGCCGGTCCAAGGTCGCGCAGGAGCAGCTCGGCTGACGCCGAGGCGGATTCACCACTCGAGATCCACCACGAATTGGAGTAACCATGTATCCCGGCGCTCATGCTGCCACCACACCCGACAAGCCGGCCGTGATCATGGCCGGCACCGGGCAGACGGTCACCTTCGCCGAACTCGAGTCCCGCTCGGTCCGCATCGCCCGCCACCTGCACGCCCTCGGCCTGCGCCGCGGGGATCACGTCGCGGTGCTGGCCACGAACACCCCCGCCATCTTCGACATCTACTGGGCCGCCATCCGTTCCGGGCTCTACCTCACCATGGTGAACTGGCATCTCACGCCACCGGAGATCGCGTACGTCGTCGACGATTGCGGTGCCAGGGCGCTGATCGTCGACGCAGCACTCGACGTGGTCGCCGGTGAACTTCCCGCCCTCACCCCCCGTGTCGAGCACCGACTGGCGTTCGGGGGAACGATTCCCGGCTACGCCTCCCTCGACGAGGCCGCGGCCGCGGAGTCCGACGTTCCGCTGCCCGACCAGCCGCGCGGGGCGGACATGCTGTACTCCTCCGGCACCACCGGCCGCCCGAAGGGCATCAAACCGGAGTTGCCCGCACGGCAGATCCAGGACCCGGGCGACACCATGACCGGGATGAACGCGACGGTGTGGGGAGTCACGCCCGACACTGTCTACCTGTCACCCGCCCCGCTGTACCACGCCGCGCCGCTCCGCACCTGCGCGTCGGTGCAGGCCCTCGGCGGCACCGTCGTCGTGATGGACCGCTTCGACGCCGAGAAGGCGCTCGCGTACATCGAGGAGTTCCGCGTCACCTACAGCCAGTGGGTGCCCACGATGTTCGTCCGCATGCTGAAACTGCCCGCGCCGACGCGGGAGAAGTACGACGTGTCCAGCCTGCGTGTCGCCGTGCACGCCGCCGCCCCGTGTCCGGTGGACGTGAAGCGGCAGATGATCGACTGGTGGGGTCCGATCCTGTCGGAGTACTACTCGTCCACCGAACTCAACGGCATGACCCTGGTGAACTCGGAGGAATGGCTGCACAGGCCCGGAACCGTCGGCCGCGCCGCCCTCGGCGTCGCCCACATCTGCGGCGACGACGGTGCCGACCTCGCACCGGGCGAGGTCGGCACCCTGTACTTCGAGCGGGACACCCTGCCGTTCGAATATCACAACGCCCCCGAGAAGACGCGCGACGCCCAGCACCCGCAGCACCCGACGTGGACCACCACCGGCGACGTCGGCTATCTCGACGAGGACGGGTATCTGTTCCTCACCGACCGGAAGTCGTTCATGATCATCTCCGGCGGCGTCAACATCTATCCGCAGGAGATCGAGAACACCCTCACCGAGCACCCGGCCGTCCTCGACGTCGCGGTGATCGGGATCCCGGACGAGGAGATGGGTGAATCGGTGCTGGCCGTCGTCCAGACCGTTCCGGGAGAGATCGGGGACGACGCGCTGGCCGGCGCACTCCTCGACCACGTGCGGGGACGGCTCGCCCGGTTCAAGGTCCCGCGGAACCTCGTCTTCAGCGACGATCTCCCCCGCACCCCCACGGGGAAGCTCGTCAAGGGCACGCTACGAGATCGCTATACCGCCGGGGTGCACGCCTGAACCGTCAGCCGGCGACCGGTTCCGGCCGGCGCCGGCGGTCGAGGAGGACGGCGATCGTGAGGACGATCAGTCCGGCGACGCCGAGCAGGGCGCCGACGGCGGCCGGGGCGGTGTAGCCGTATCCGGCGGCGATCACGACGCCACCGATCCACGCACCACCCGCATTGGCGAGGTTGAACGCGCTGTGGATCAGCGTCGACGCGAGCGTCTTGGCGTCACCCGCCGCGTCCATCAGCCGCGATTGGACGGCAGGGAAGATCGACGTCACCGCCATGCCGATGAAGAACAGCACGATCAGCGCCGTCACCGGGTTGTGTGCGGCGACGACGAACAGGGCGAGGACGCAGATCAGGGCGATCATGCACCCGAACAGGCCGGGGACCACCGCGTTGTCGGCGATGCGCCCACCCACGACGTTGCCGAGGATCATCCCCGAACCGAACAGCATCAACGCCACCGGCACCATCGAGTGCGGCAGCCCGGACACGTCGGTGAGCGTCGAACTGATGTACGTGTACACCGCGAACGAGCCACCGAACCCGACCGTCGCGAAAATCAGCGTCATCCACACCTGTCCCCGGCGCAGCGCCCCGAGTTCGGCCACCGGGTTGCTCACGTGCACCCCGGCCAGCGGCGGGACGAGACGCGCCAGTACCACCAGCGTCACGATTCCGATGAGCACCACGAACGCGAACGCCGACCGCCAGCCGAGGATCTGGCCGAAGAACGCCGTCGCGGGCACCCCGATCACGTTGGCGACGGACAGACCCATCATCACGGTCGCGACCGCCTTGGCACGCTTGCCCGGTTCCGCGAGGTGCGCGGCGACCAGCGCTGCGACGCCGAAGTACGCGCCGTGCGGCAACCCGGCGAGGAATCGGGCGGCGAGCAGCGTTTCGTATCCAGGGGCGAGCGCGGTCGCGAGATTGCCGATCACGAACGTGCCCATCAACGCGATGAGCAGCGTGCGCCGCTCCACGCGGGCGGCCAGTGCCGCGATGACGGGCGCCCCGACGACGACACCGAGCGCGTACGCGGACACGAAGTGCCCGGCCACCGGCTCCGACACCCCCGTCGCGGAAGCCATCGCCGGCAACAGGCCCATGGACGCGAATTCCGTTGTGCCGATACCGAACCCGCCGAGCGCAAGCGCGAGCATCGCGCCCCGCCGACTCGGTGACGGAATCCGCGGACGCAGAGACGGACGAGCGGTGACCGCAGGTTCGGTGAGGTGAACTGCAGGCGGCGTCATGGCAGCAAGACTCCCGTCGGGCTGATCGTAGGATCGGCGAGCACGTCCAGTGGACTCGCCTGAGGATGAACCGGGCCGAGATGGTGGCAATCCGGCTCGTACCAGTATGGGTGAGGCCGCAAGCGAATTAACAATCCGCGCGGGCGTGATTCCACTCACCGGGCCCGCAGGTGAGACGTGGGCCCGGCACACCGGACCGGAGCGATCTACGTCACGTGATGTGCTGCAGGATCACCGTGTGCACGTGGTGCGCCTTGTCCATGCCGCGGAAGTCGGCCTCGTACGTGGTCTGGGCGACGTCGACGGCGATGCTGCTGGACGAGAAGAACTGGCCGGCCCACGACTTGTTGCTGAGGAACGACACGGACCGGATGTTCTTGTACGGGATCGACGTGATCGCGGTGCGCTTGCCGACGAAGCTCTTGTCCTGGATCACGACGCGCAGGTTCGTGATCGCGAGGAAGCCGGTGCCCGCGCCGATGCAGTCGTACACGGCGATGATCGTCTCGCCGGGCAGAATCCCCTGCTGGACCTGCTTCAGCTGTTCCGACTTGTCGAAGATCGGATCGGTCACGGCTCCTCCTTCGACGTCGGTGCGGACTCGTCCATCGTCCCAGAAAGTTCGTCGAAGGTGACGTGGATTCCCTGACGCGGGACCGCGCGTTGCGCCTTCGCCTGGTCGGTGAACGTCCGCTTGTCGCCGACCGCGAGTTCCGCCTTGTCGGTGAACGGCACGAGCAGCGCCCGCGGATGCAGCCTGTCCACGCGGACGACGTTGATCTCCACGCACACCACGACGGCCGCGGCGGCGAGGAAGAGGAACGCCAGCAGGCCCAGCACGACGGCGAACACCCCGTTCGTCACGGACGCGGTGCTCACCACCTTGCTCACGTAGTACGCACCGAACGACTGCAGCACCTGCCACAGCACGGCCGCCGCCACGGCGCCGGGGGCCACGTCGGCGACGCACAGCGGGCGGGCGGTGGCGAGCCGGAACGCGAGGATGAAGATCACCGAGTTGATCGCGATCGCGGCGAGCGTCAGCAGCACCGTGAACGAACCGGACAGGTGCGTCGCGGCACCGACCCCGGCGACCGCGGCCGTCCCCAGGATTGCGAGCCCGATCGTGCCGAGCAGCAGCAGACCCCGCAGCCGGCCGCGGATCGGGTCGGGGCGCATGTTGCGCGGAACCGACCAGGCCGTGTTCATGGCGTTCTGGCAGGCCAGCGCCACGCCGAGGCCGCCGTAGAGGGCTCCGACCAGTCCGATCACCAGGCCGGTCACTCCGCCGCCGATCCGGTGCGGGTCGGCCAGGTCGGCTCCGATGACGGGGAACTGGCTGAGCGCCGAGTCGATGATGTCCTGCTGCAGTTCGGGATGCCCCGACAGCACGAATCCGAGCACCGTGGACAGCAGCAGCAGGAGGGGAAACAGCGAGATGAACCCGTAGTAGGCGATCAACGCCGCGAGGTACACGCCCTGATCGTCGAGGAATTTGTACGCGACGGCGATCGGGAAACCCATCGCCGGATATCGCTGCTGGAGAGCGTCGAGTCTTCGGGCGAATTTCATGCGATCAGACGGCCGGTTTCACCATCGCGAGGGCGAGGTCGGCGTAGCGCTCGGCGAGTTCTTCGGGTTTCAGGGGACCGTCGGCGTGCCACCACGTGCACACCGACTGCCCCATGTTGATGATGCCGCGAACCGCGTCCCGCGGGTATTCGGTCGCGAAATCGCCCTCCTCGACACCACGCTCGATGACGTCGCGGAAGAGGTGCTCCTGTTCGTCGCGGAGGGCCACGACGAGTCGGCGGCCCGGGTCGTCGAGGCTGCGGATCTCGGTGGCACCGACCATCGCGTCCCGCTGCCGGGTGGTGTGGAACATGACCCACGCCCGCATCAGCGCCTGCAACTGGTCGGCGGGGGCGCCGCCCGAACGCAGCAGCGCGCCGCGGGTCATCGCGATGGCGTCGTGCAGTGCGCGCACCATGATGTCCTGCAGGATCTCCTGCTTCGACGCGAAGTGGTGGTAGATCGACGCGACGGTGATGTCGGCGCCGCGCGCGATGTCGCGCATGGACGTGCCGTGATAGCCGCGTTCGTTCATGTTGGCGACCGCGGAATCGAGGATCACCTGCCGCCCGGTACCCGTGCTCGTAGCGGCCACCTTTGCAGCGCACATCCCTGGTACTCCGTCCCCGCTCCGATCGTCACACGACCACACCAGAGTAGTGGGTCCCGTCACAGATTCCGCTCTAGCGATCGTTCGGTAGCGATGTCATGCTGGTGCGATGGATCACATCGGACTCGACGTCGCCGACGGCATCGCGACGATCACCCTGAACCGGCCCGACCAGCTCAACGCATTCACCACCACGATGGAGAACGAGCTGATCGCCGCATACGACCAGCTCGACGCGGACGACACGGTCCGGGCGATCGTGCTCACCGGAGCCGGACGAGCGTTCTGCGCGGGCGCCGACCTGTCGGCGGGTGCCGCCACGTTCGACCACTGGCAGGACGAGGACGAGGGCGCCGACGCCCGCCGCGACGGCGGCGGCCGGGTGGTGCTCCGGATGTTCGAATCCCGCAAGCCGATCATCGCCGCGATCAACGGTCCCGCCGTGGGCGTGGGCATCACGATGACCCTCGCCGCCGACTTCCGTCTCGCCGCCGACGACGCCCGCATCGGATTCGTCTTCAACCGCCGCGGCATCGTCCCCGAATCCTGCTCGACGTGGTTCCTCCCGCGCCTCGTCCCGCTGCAGACGGCCCTCGACTGGGTGTACTCCGGCCGGGTGTTCCCCGCCACGGAGGCCCACGACGCCGGCCTCGTGTACAAGCTGTACCCGCGCGAGTCCCTGCTCGACGAGGCCTACGCGCTGGCCCGGAGCCTCACCGAGCACTCCGCCCCGGTGTCCGTGGCGCTGTCCCGCCAGATGATGTGGCGGGCGCTCGGCGCCGAGCATCCGATGATCGCGCACCGCGTCGAAACCCGCGGCATCAACATCCGCGGCATCGGGCCGGACGCACGGGAGGGCATCTCCGCGTTCCTCGAGAAGCGGCCCGCCGTGTTCCCCGACAGCGTCCGCGACGACCTGCCGGACGTGTTCGGCGAAGACCTTCCGACCCCGGCGTTCCGCGGATGACCGCCGCACAGCCGGCCCGGCCCGGCGTCGTCGACCGCTGGCACCACGTCGTCGAACACCGCGACCTCGCCGCCCTCGACGCCCTGGTCGCGGACGACGCCGTGTTCTCCTCCCCCGCGGTATTCACTCCACAGGAAGGGAAGCCGAAGGTCCTGGCCTACCTCGGCGCCGCCCTGACCGTCTTCGACGGCACCGGCTTCCGGTACGTCGAGGAGTGGTACGGCGATCGTTCCGCGGTCCTGGAATTCGCCACCGAACTCGACGGCATCCACGTCAACGGCATCGACCTGATCCACTGGAACGACCGTGCCCAGATCACGTCGTTCAAGGTGATGGTCCGGCCCGTGAAGGGCCTGCAGGCGCTCATCCCACGGATGGCCGCCCAGCTGTCCCAGTCGTAAAACCCTGCACCACCGCATCACTCATCACTGCATGAAGGAGAAATTCATGAGCCTGCCCCCCATCCTGCAAGACCGGCTCCGCCTGCCCGTGGTGGCGTCGCCGATGTTCATCGTCTCGGGTCCCGACCTGGTGATCGCCCAATCCACCTCCGGCGTCGTCGGGTCCTTCCCCTCCCTCAACGCCCGCCCGCAGCCCGTGCTGCGCGAATGGCTCACCCGCATCACCGAGGAACTCGCCAAGCACGACGCCAACAACCCCGAGACGCCCTCGGCCCCGTACGCGGTCAACCTCATCGTCCACAAGAGCAACGACCGCCTCGACGAAGACCTCGCCACCATCGTCGAATTCGAGGTCCCGATCGTCATCACCTCCCTCGGCGCCCGCGCCGACGTCAACGACGCCATCCACAGTTACGGCGGCATCGTCCTCCACGACGTCATCAACAACAAGTTCGCGAAGAAGGCCGTGGAGAAGGGTGCCGACGGCCTCATCGCCGTCGCCGCCGGCGCGGGCGGACATGCGGGCACCCTGTCGCCGTTCGCGCTGATCCAGGAGATCCGCGAATGGTTCGACGGACCGCTCCTGCTGTCGGGCTCCATCGCCCACGGCCGCTCGGTCCTCGCCGCGCAGGCTGCCGGCGCCGACCTCGCCTACGTCGGCTCCGCGTTCATCGCCACCGAAGAGGCCAACGCCGATCAGGGCTACAAGCAGATGATCGTCGACTCCACCGCCTCCGACATCGTCTACTCCAACCTGTTCACCGGCGTGCACGGCAACTACCTGCGCGGCAGCATCGAGGCCGCCGGACTCGACCCGAACAATCTCGCCGTCTCCGACCCGTCCGCCATGAACTTCGGCGTCGGTGAGGACGCGGACACCGCCGCGAAGTCCGAAGCCAAGCCCTGGCGCGACATCTGGGGAGCCGGGCAGGGCATCGGCGCCGTCGACGCCGTAGTCCCGGCGGCGCAGATCGTCGAACGCCTCAGCCGTGAGTACGCCGACGCGAAGGCCCGCCTGGGATAGGCGCTTCGCGCCCGTGCGCGGTTAAGGAGTCCAGAGACTCGTCAACCACGCACGGGCGGCGGAGCCGCCTACCCGGCCGCGATGTCGCGGCCGATGATTTCCTTCATGATCTCGGTGGTTCCGCCGTAGATCGTCTGGATCCGGCTGTCGACGTACGCGCGGCCGATGGGGTACTCCATCATGTAGCCGTAGCCGCCGTGCAACTGGACGCAGCGGTCGACGACGCGCTTCTGCAGTTCACTGGCCCACCACTTGCCCTTCGACGCGTCGACGGCGGTGAGTTCGTCTGCGTTCAAGGCGAGGACGCAACGGTCGATGTGCGATTCGGTCACCTCGATCTCGGTGAGCATCTCGGCCAGCGCGAACCGGGTGTTCTGCAGATCGCCGATCGGCTTGCCGAACGCCTTGCGCTCGAACACGTAGTCCCGGGTCCACCGGTAGGCGGCCTTGGCGGCCGCGATTGCGTTGACTGCGATCGAAATACGTTCGAGGGGCAGGTTTTCCATGAGGTGGACGAAGCCACGACCTTCGGCGCCGAGCAGGTTCGCCGCGGGCACCCGCACGTCCTCGAACACGAGCTCGGCGGTGTCCTGACCGGCCAGTCCGACCTTGTGCAGCTTGCGGCCCCGGCTGAAGCCGGGCATGCCCCGCTCCACGACCAGGAGCGAGAAACCCCTGGAGCCGGCGTTGGGGTCGGTGCGCGCGACGACGATGACGACATCGGAGTGAATACCGTTGGTGATAAACGTCTTCTGGCCGTTGATCACCCAGTCGTCGCCGTCCCGCACCGCGGTGGTCTTGATGCCCTGCAGATCGCTTCCGGTGCCCGGCTCGGTCATCGCGATCGCACCGATCAGTTCGCCCGCGGCCATGCCGGGCAGCCACCGCTGCTTCTGCTCGTGCGTGCCGAGATTCGCGATGTACGGGATGGCGATGTCGTCCTGGAGCGCCAGCCCCGAACCGAACGACGTCGTCGCGGTGCGGGCGATCTCCTCGGCGACGACGTACCGGAATCGGAAGTCGGTGACACCGGAGCCGCCGAACTCCTCCGGCACGGCGAGTCCGACGATCCCCGACTTTCCGGCGGCCAGCCACGCCGAGCGGTCGATCAGCCGGTCGGCTTCCCACTGTTCGTAGTTCGGTTCGATCTCGCGGGCGAGGAACTCGCGCACCGTCTCCCGGTACGCCTCGTGATCCTGCTCGAAGATGGTGCGCTGCATGACTTCTCTCCTACGATCAGGCGCTGACAGGAACCGACAGGCCGGCGAGGCGTTCCGCGATCAGGGCTTCCGCCTCGTCGACGATGCGTTCGACGAGTTCACCGGCGGTCGGGATGTCGTGGATGATGCCCTGGACGGTGCCTGCGGTCCAGATGCCCGCCTCGGGGTCGCCGTTCTCGAACACGGTGCGCCCGCGGGCACCGGCGACGAGTTCCCGGACGTCCTCGAATTTTCCTCCGCGGTCGAGGATCTCGACGACCTCCCGGCTGACGGTGTTGCTCGCGACGCGGGCGGTGTTCCGCAGCGGACGGAAGATCAACTCGGTGTCGGTCTCCTTGGCGGCGACAATCGCTTCCTTGATGTTCTGGTGGATCGGCGATTCGGCGGTGCACATGAAGCGGGTGCCCATGTTGATCCCGTCGGCGCCGAGCGCGAGGGCCGCGACCAGCCCACGCCCGTCGGCGAATCCGCCCGACGCGACCATCGGGATGGTGATCTGTTCGGCGGCGGCCGCGATGAGCACGAGCCCGGGGATGTCGTCCTCGCCGGGGTGGCCGGCGCATTCGAAGCCGTCGATGCTGATGCCGTCGACACCGCTGTCCTGGGCCTTGATCGCGTGCCGCACGCTGGTGCACTTGTGCAGGACCTTCACGCCGGCGGCGTGGAAGTCGGGGAGGTGCGGCGCGGGGTTGGAGCCGGCCGTCTCGACGATCTTGATGCCGGACTCGATGATGACCTGCCGGTACTCCTCGTACGGCGGCGGCGTGATCGCCGGCAGGATCGTCAGGTTCACGCCGAAGGGCTGGTCGGTGAGTTCGCGGGTGCGGGCGATCTCCTTGGCGAGGTCCTCCGGGGTCGGCTGGGTCAGTGCGGTCAGCAGACCCAGCGCGCCGGCGTTGGCGACGGCGGCGACGAGGTCGGCGCGACCGACCCACTGCATGCCGCCCTGCACGATCGGGTGGCGGACGCCGAAGGTCTTGGTGAATGCGGTGGAGAGCATGGCACGGCTCCTCTGGGGAAACGGTCAGTGAGCGGGTAGATACCCGACGGTGTGGAGAGCGATGTCGACGTAGCGGCCGGCGACCTGCTCGGGAGTCAGTGCTCCGCCGAGCTGATACCACCGCGGAATCGACTGGAACATCCCGAGGAGAGCGCGCACGGTCTCGGGGACGTCGCCGCTGTGGAACACGTCGCGGGCGACGCCGTCGGCGACGAGGTCGACCATCATCAGTTCGAGCCGCTTGCGGGTCGCGGCGTAGCGACTGCGGCTGTCGGCGGAGACGTGCCGCAGCTCGGTGTCGAGGGAGACGTGCCGCACCCGGTACGTCATGTACAGGACGATGGCCTCGACGACGTTGGCGAATTGCGCCAGCACGTCGTCGCCGGCCTCGCGGGCGGCTGCCTCGGCGCGTTCGTTCAGTTCGCGCATCTGCAGTTCGAACAGGGCCACGAGAACGGCTTCCTTGCTCTCGTGGTGGTAGTACAGGGCGGGGACGGTCACCCCGACACGACGGGCGATCTGCCGCACCGTCGTGCCGTGGTAACCGTTCTCGTTGAACAGATCCAGTGCCTGCTCGAGGATGGGCGTCATCGTCAGGGCCTCGAAGGTCCGCCAGTCGGCATACACCGTCTCGGTGGTGGCAGGCCCGTCCTCGCGCAGAGTCACAGGTCGCCGATCAGCGCGGTGCCATGCGGATGGCGCCGTCGAGACGGATGGTCTCACCGTTGAGCATCGGGTTCGACACGATGTGCGCGGCGAGGGCGCCGTACTCCGACGGGTCGCCGAGACGCGAGGGGTGCGGCACCTGGCCACCGAGCGACTGCTGCGCAGCCTCCGGCAGGGATCCGAGCAGCGGCGTCTTGAACAGGCCGGGAGCGATCGTGTTGACGCGGATCAGCAGCGAGGCGAGGTCGCGGGCGATCGGCAGCGTCATGCCGACGACGCCGCCCTTGGACGCGGAGTACGCGGCCTGACCGATCTGGCCCTCGTATGCGGCGACGGAGGCGGTGTTGATGATGACGCCGCGCTCGCCCTCGATCGGCTCGTTCTTCGAGATGCGCTCGGCGGCAAGGCGGATCACGTTGAACGTGCCGATCAGGTTGACGGTGACGATCTTGGTGAAGTCGGCGAGCGGGAACGCGCCGTTCTTGCTCACGGTCTTGATGGCGTTGCCGATGCCGGCGCAGTTCACGGCGACACGCAGCGGTCCGAGCGACTCCGCGACGTCGAGTGCGGCGGACACGTCGGCCTCGCTGGTGACGTCGCCTGCGGCGAAACGCACGCGGTCGCCGAGTTCCTTGGCGACGGTCTCACCGTCGGAGGAGGGCAGGTCGATGATGACGACGCTGGCGCCGTCTGCGAGCAGGGCCTTGGTGGTGGCGAGGCCGAGGCCGGAGGCACCGCCGGTGACGAGTGCGACGCTGTCGTTGACGATCATGTCTTACCTTTCGGAAGCAGGGTTTTCGGGGGGTGTGGGTCAGATGCGTTCGATGATGGTGGCGTTGGCCATGCCCGCGCCCTCGCACATGGTCTGCAGGCCGTAGCGTCCGCCGGTGGCCTCGAGGTTGTTGACCAGGGTGCTCAGCAGGCGGGTGCCCGACGATCCGAGCGCGTGCCCGAGCGCGATGGCGCCGCCCCACGGGTTGAGCTTGGCCGGGTCGGCCCCGAACTCGTGCGCCCACGCCAGCGGCACCGGCGCGAACGCCTCGTTGACCTCGTAGGCGTCGATGTCGTCGATGCTCAGCCCCGACTTGGCGAGGATCTTCTTCGTCGCCGGGATCGGCGCGGTGAGCATGAAGACCGGGTCGTCACCGGCGACGGCGAACGAGTGGAACCGTGCCCGCGGGGTCAGACCCAGCTTCGACGCCATCTCCTCGCTCATGATCAGTGCCGCGGACGCACCGTCGGTCAGCGGCGACGAGTTTCCCGGGGTGATGTGCCACTGCGCCTCGGGGAACCGGGCCGCGTACTTCTCCGAGTAGAACGACGACTTCAGCCCGGACAGTCCCTCGGCGGTAGTCGTGGCGCGCACCGTCTCGTCGACGGTGTGCGTCACCGTCTCACCGGCGGCGTTGGTCACGTCGATCGGGATGATCTCCTTGGCGAACAACCCCTTCGACGCGGCGTCGGCGGCGCGCTGGTGCGACTGCGCGGAGAACGTGTCGAGGGTGTCGCGGTCGAACTTCCACTTGGCGGCGATCAGTTCCGCGGAAATACCCTGGTTGACAAGGCCTTCGGGGTAGCGGGCGGCGATGCCCGGACCGGACGCGTCCTGCCCGATGGTGGTCGTACCCATCGGAACACGCGACATCGACTCGACACCCGCGGCGATCACGATGTCGTAGGCGCCGGCGATCACGCCCTGCGCCGCGAAGTGCGCCGCCTGCTGGCTGGAGCCGCACTGGCGGTCGACGGTGGTCGCCGGAACCGAATCCGGGAACCCGGCCGACAGCACCGCGGTCCGGGTGATGTTGAGGGCCTGCTCGCCGGCCTGGCCGACACAGCCGCCGATGACGTCGTCGACCAGCACGGGGTCGATGCCGTTCCGTTCGACGATGGTGCGCAGCACGTGCGCGAGCAGTTCCACCGGGTGCGTACCCGACAGCGCACCGCCGGGTTTGCCCTTGCCGGAGGCGAGGCGGACTACGTCCACGATGACAGCGTTGGTCATGATGTTCCCTTTCGAGGAGGAGAAAGTGTGTGCGGCTGCGCCACCCGTGAGTACTTGTTAACCGCCCGCGGTTAACAAGTACTCACGGGTCAGCGGCCCTGCCAGACCGGTTGCCGCTTCTCGGCGAATGCCGTCGGCCCTTCCTTGGCGTCCGCGCTGGTGAAGATGGTGGCGATGGCGGCGGTGTTCGCCTCCCATGCCCGGTCGCCCCAGTCGGGCTCGGTTGCGGTGCGGTGGATCATGGCCTTCGATTCACGCACCGACAGGGGTGCGTTGGCGGCGATCTGCTCGGCGAGTTCGAGCGCGACGTCGAGGGCGGTGCCCGCCGGGGCGACCCGGTTGACGAGGCCCAGTTCCTTGCCCTGCGCCGCGGTGATCGGTTCGCCGGTCAGCGCGATCTCCAGCGCGACCTTCTTGGGGATCTGCTGCTGCAGGCGGATCACGCCGCCCGCGGCGGCGAACAGTCCTCGCTTGACCTCGGGAAGCCCGAGTTTCGCTTCCTCGTCCACGACCGCGAGGTCGCTGGCCAGCACCAGTTCGGTGCCGCCGCCGAGGGCGAAGCCGTTGACCGCGGCGATGGTCGGCTTGCTGATCCAGTGCTGCGCGTATCCGGCGAAGCCCCATTCGGGGTGCCCCTCCGCAGCGATGTTTCCACCGGTGGAGAGTGCCTTGAGGTCGGCGCCGGCGCAGAACGCGCGGCCGGACCCGGTCACCACGACCACCCGTACGTCGGGGTCGTTCTCGGCCTGCTCGAGCAGATTGCCCACGGCGGTCGACAGCGCGCCGTTCACCGCATTGAGCGCCTTGGGGCGGTTCAACGTGATGATGCCGATGCCTCCGCGCCGCTCCCACAGTGCGGCTGCCTCCACCGTCTCGGTCTGTTCTGGCACGTCTCATCCTCCGACTCGGCCTGATTACTGATCGCTCGTTAAAGTTAGTACCACGCCGCCGAGCACACGGTCAATGGCCGACTTTATCTAGCGCCCGTTCAGTAGCGTCTGGTATGGATAGTCAGGGACCGACGGAGGAGATCACCACGTGTATGCCCAGCAACTGACCAGCGCTTCCGGCCCCGCCGGAGTACAGCTCGCCGAGATCGACGAACCCGACGGAACCGGACGCGTCGTCGTCGATCTGCACGCCGCCGGCGTCGCCTTTCCCGACCTGCTGCAGACCACCGGCAGCTATCAGATCGTCCGCGACATGCCCTTCGTGCTGGGACTCGAGGGCGCGGGCGTCGTCCGCAGCGCCCCCGCAGACAGCGGCATCCGGGCAGGACAACGGGTGGCCGTGCTCGCGACGGACGGGGCGTGGCAGCAGACCGTCGCGGTGGAACCCGACTCGGTGTTCCCGCTCCCCGACTCGGTGTCGCTCGAGGCGGGCGCCGGATTCCTGCTGAACTACCTCACCGTGCACTTCGCCCTCGACGAGCGTGCCCGCTACCGCGCAGGCGAGACCGTTCTGGTGCACGGCGCCGCCGGCGGTGTCGGGGTGGCCGCGCTGCAGGTCGCGGCCGCGCTGGGACTCGAGACAATAGCCGTGGTCAGCACGGAGGAGAAGGCCGGCATCGCGAAGGCCAACCGCGCCGACCACGTCGTCTTCGTGGACGGGTGGAAGGACCGGGTCCGCGACCTCACCGACGGCCGCGGCGTCGACATCATCCTCGACCCGGTGGGCGGCGACCGTTTCACCGACAGTCTGCGCAGCCTCGCGCCCAACGGGCGGCTCGTGGTCCTCGGTTTCACCGGCGGCGAGATCCCCACCGTCAAGGTCAATCGGCTTCTGCTGCGTAACATCTCGGTTCTCGGCGCGGGATGGGGCGAGTACGTGCGCACCCATCCCGGTTACACGGGCCGGCAGTGGGCGGCCCTGAGCCCTCTCCTCGAATCCGGCGCGCTCCGGATCACCGAACCCACCGTCTACTCGTTCGAACACGCCGGCGACGCACTGCGGACACTCGAAACCCGTTCCGCCACCGGCAAAATCGCCCTCTCCGTCCGCCCTTCCTGACTAAGGATCCTCATGACCTCCGACATTCCCGGCGTGCACACGACCGTCGACAACGGCGTCCTCCGCGTCACCCTCGACCGCCCGTCCCGCATGAACGCCGTCACCACCGAGTCCCTCGACGCCATCGCCGACGCCTTCGACAAGCACGCCGGTGACGCGGAGGCGCGGGTCGCGATCCTCACCGGCGCCGGCCGCGCCTTCTGCACGGGTGCCGACCTGGGTGGCCTCGACATCTCCGGGCCACCGTCGTCCGCGACGATCGACGCCGCGAACCGCGCGGCGGCCGCGATCCGCGCGTTCCCGCGGCCCGTGATCGGTGCGGTCAACGGTCCCGCGGCGGGTGTCGGGGTCTCGCTCGCCCTGGCCTGCGACCTCACGATCGCCACCGAGTCCAGCTATTTCCTGCTCGCCTTCACGAAGGTCGGTCTGATGCCCGACGGCGGCGCCACCGCGTTGGTCGCCGCGTCGATCGGTCGCGCCCGCGCCCTGAAGATGGCACTCCTGGCCGAACGACTGCCCGCGCGTGAGGCTCTCGCGGCCGGGTTGATCGCCGATGTATACCCCGACGACGAGTTCGCCGCGACCGTCGACGCCCTCGCGCGACGTCTCGCCGACGGACCGTCGGAGGCCTTCCACTTCACCAAGGACGCCGTCAACGACGCGACGCTCATCGAACTCGACAACGCATTCGCCCGCGAGCGTTCGGGCCAGATCGACCTTCTCGCCGCCGCCGATTTCCAGGAGGGCGTCGCAGCGTTCCTGGAAAAGCGTCCCGCTGTGTTCGGCCGGGCCTGAGGACATCACCATGACAGCGGACGTCACCGTGACAGCGTCGTCGCACGCGCAGCCGTTCGCCTCGCGGCGGACGCACTGGGCCAATCATGTTGCCCGGCATGCTTTCGCGAATCCCGATGCGGTGGCGCTCCGGTTCCGGGGCGCCTCGACCACCTGGCGTGAACTCGACGACCGCAGCGCGCGGACCGCGGCGGTACTCGCCGCCCGCGGTGTCGCTCGCGGCGACCGCGTCGTGCTGCTGCTCACCAACCGCCCCGAGTTCCTCGAGGTGATGCTCGCCGCGACCCGCCTGGGCGCGATCGCCGTCCCCGTCAATTTCCGGCTGAGTCCCGGCGAGGTGAAGTTCATCGTCGCAGACAGCGACGCCGCCGTCGTGGTCGTCGAGGATTCACTCACCGATCTCGCCGGCGAGGTCGACGGCGCCGTGCCGGTGCTCGTGGTCGGCGACGCCCCCGACGACGTCTCGCTCGAGAAGCAGTTGGGCGCCGCCGATCCCGACTTTCCGATCGCGGACGTACCGGAGGACTCGCCTGCCGCCATCATGTACACGTCCGGCACCACCGGGCGCCCGAAGGGCGCGGTGCTGTCGCACCTGAATCTGCAGGCGCAGGCACTGACCCTCATCCGGGGATGGCGACTGTTCGACACCGAGTCCGAGGTCAACCTGGTCTCGTCGCCGCTGTTCCACATCGCCGCCCTCGGCAGCGTCGGGCCGTTCCTGCTGATCGGCGCGACCGTCGTGATCCATCCGACCGGTGCGTTCGACGCGACCGAACTACTCGACGCGCTCGAGCGCGAGCGGGTGACCAGTGTGTTCATGGTGCCCACCCAGTGGCAGGCCATCCTCGACGACGCCGGCCCCGAGGGCCGGGATCTGGCCCTGCGGGTGCTGGGATGGGGCGCCGCGCCTGCCACCCCGACACTCCTCGACCGGCTGAACGCCGCATTCCCCGACGCCGCGATCGTGGCCTTCTTCGGGCAGACCGAGATGTCGCCGGTGACGTGCATGCTCGACGGCAAGGATGCCGTGCGCAAGATCGGCTCGGTCGGGAAGCCCATCGACACGGTCGCGATGCGCGTGGTCGACGAGACGATGAACGACGTGCCGCAGGGCGAGATCGGTGAGATCGTCTACCGCGGACCGGGACTCATGGAGGGATACTGGCGCAACCCCGAGGCCACCGCGGACGCGTTCGACGGCGGCTGGTTCCACTCCGGCGATCTGGTGCGCGTGGATTCCGAGGGATTCGTGTATGTGGTGGACCGCAAGAAGGACATGATCATCTCGGGCGGGGAGAACATCTACTGCGCCGAGGTCGAGAATGCCCTCGCCGCTCACCCGGACATTCTCGACGTCGCGGTGATCGGGCGGGCCGACGAGCGGTGGGGCGAGGTTCCCGTCGCGGTCGTGGTCCCGCGGGCCGGGGCCGCGCCGGGGGTCGACGCCCTCGCGGACTGGCTCGACGGCCGGGTCGCCCGGTACAAGCGGCCCAGGTTCGTCGAGGTCCTCCCCCAATTGCCCCGCAATGCCAGCGGCAAGGTCGTCAAAGGCGTTCTGCGCGAACAGTTCGGCGCCGTGAGCAGTTAGCCGGCCGGCGGCAGGAGGTGGCGGACCAGGAAGTCGGTCTCGTCCGCGACCACCCGCTCGAACAGTGCATCGAAGTACGGGTCGAAGTGCCCGCCCGGGTACACGTGCACCTCGGCGTCGGGGGTCCTGGCCGCGGCTTTCTGCGCACTGCGGGTGAACGTGACGACGTCGTTGTCTGCGATGGCGAAGAAGACGGGGCAGGCGATCTTCGCGACGGTCCTCGTCGGCCGGTACAGCGCCGCCTGCAACGCCACCCGGCCCGGGGTTTCGTTGCGCCACGTCGAACCGGGCGGATCCATCGCGTGATACCCCGCCTCCGCGTCGGGTGACGTCATGGCCGCGAACGAGCCCGGCGGTCCGACGACGGGGAACATGTGCGGCGGACGGTGTCGCAGTTGGGCGTACCGGTCGCGCAGGTAGGCGACCGCCATGCGGCCGAGCCCGGCCGGCCCGAGTCGCGGGAGGTTGGTCAGTCCGTCGACGTACGGAACCTGCGACACGACCGCGGCCACGCGACGGTCCCGCGCTGCCGTGGTCAGGACGAGTCCGCCGGACAGTGACGTCCCCCAGAGCGCAACCCGGCCGGGGTCGATGTCCGGGCGGGTGCACACGTACGCGACGGCGCTGTCCCAGTCGTCGAGCTGGCTGCCGATGTCGAGCAGTTGCCGGGGTTCTCCCTCGCTGGCACCGAAGTGGCGGTAGTCGAACACCAGCGCCGCGATTCCCGCGGCCGCGAACCGTGCCGCGAAGGCGTCGAGTCGCTGCTCGCGCACTCCGCTCCAGCCGTGCGCGAGCACCACACAGGGTGCCGGCGTGAGTGTTTCGGCTCGGCGACGGTACAGCCAGGCGGCGCAGCGCTGCCCTCGCGAGGTGAACGAGACGTCCTCGCGGCGGACGTCAGGGCACGACCGACCAGCTTCGACGGGTGTCGGCCGAGGATTCATGGAGGCGCCTCCGAGAGGTGTGGACACCGTTCAGTCTCGGGTCCTTCGGAGACTTGCGACAGGCACCCTAGGGTGACGAATCCGCACCCCAGGGTGGAAGATCAGCTCTCGAGGGCGACTTTCATGCGCTCGAGAGTCTGCCGCATTCCGTCCTGCATCAGCCGGTCGCGGTTGCTGCCCAGCACCTTCGATTTCTGCACCAGTCGCACCCACCATACGGGCGTCGCGTAGTTCTCCCGGGTCTCGGTGACGAGAGTGCCGGAGCCGGAGGGTTCGAGGTGGTACGTCCAGCGGGCCTTCGGTTCGTCCGCCTCGAACGAGAACCTCTGGTCCGGAACGACATCCACGACGGTGCAGTGCGTCTTCCAGCGCACCGGTCCGTGCCGGTTGGCGCCGACGAACCGCGATCCCACCGTCGCCGGTGTGCCCGATGTCCAGCGCGCGCCGGTGTTCTCGGGACTGAACCGGCCCATGCCCTCGACGTCGGTCACCACACCCCACACTTGGGTGGGCGGAACGTCGATCAGGATTTTCGCGCTGTCCACGTCTAGCGGCCCGGAATCCACTGCAGCGCCTTCACGAAGGGCGGCATGATCTTGGCCCACACCTTCGGCGACAGTCCCCGCGGGCCACCGAGGTTGAGGACGCGGGTGGTGGCGATGGTCTGCGGCTCGGTGTACTTGAGGAGCCCGTCCTCGCCGTGGCGGCGCCCGACGCCGGACACCCCCATGCCGCCCATCGGCGCTCCGGTGCTGCCCCACGCCGGCGCGTAACCCTCGTCGACGTTGACGGTTCCGGCGTGGATCCGTGCGGCGATGGCCTCGCCCTCCGCCTTGGTTCCCGCCCACACGCTCGCGTTCAGGCCGTACTCGGTGTCGTTGGCGCGTTCGACCGCTTCGTCGACGTCGGCGACGGGGTAGATCGAGACCAGCGGTCCGAACGTCTCGTCGCGGTAGCACTCGGCGTCCTCGGGAACACCGGTCAGGACCGTCGGCTCGTAGAACAGGGGTCCGAGGTCGGGGCGTGCCTTGCCGCCCGCCACCACGGTGGCGCCCTTGACGACGGCGTCGTCGACGTGGCTGGACACGGCCTTGACCTGGTCCTCGGACACGAGGCTGCCCATTTCGATGCCGAAGTCGTAGCCGGCGCCGAGCTTCATGTTGCGGACGCGTTCGCCGAACATCCGGGTGAATTCGGGTGCGATGGACTCCTCGACGTAGATGCGCTCGATGGAGATGCACAGCTGCCCGGAGTTGGAGTAGCAGGCACGCACGGCGGCGTCGGTGACCTCACGGAGGTTGGCGCCCGCGGTGACGATCATCGGGTTCTTGCCGCCGAGTTCGGCGGAGAAGCCGATGAGGCGGCGACCGGCCTGCTCGGCGAGGAGCTGACCCGTCGCCGAGGACCCGGTGAACATCAGGTACTCGGTGTTCTCGACGAGGGCGGTGCCGACCACCGAGCCCGGTCCGGGAACGACGGCGAACAGGTCGCGCGGCAGCCCGGCCTGGTACAGCAGGTCGACGCAGGCCAGGGCGCAGTACGGGGTCTGGCTGTCGGGCTTGAGGACGACGGCGTTGCCGGCGAGGAGCGCGGCGACGGCGTCCGACACCGCGAGGGTCATGGGGTAGTTCCACGGCGAGATGACGCCGACGACGCCCTTCGGCTGGTACCGCACGACCGTCTTGGTGAGGCCGGGCAGCATGCCGGAGATGCGGCGGGGACGCAGCAGCTTGGGGGCGACGCGCGCATAGTGGCGGGCGGTCATCGAGATGTCGAGGACCTCCTCCTGCGCGGCGGCGCGGGACTTGCCCGTCTCGGCCTGCGCCATGTCCATCAGGGCGTCGCGGTTCGCGAGCACCAGGTCGCGGTAGCGGTGGAAGATCGCGGCGCGTTCCGTGACGGGACGCGTGGCCCAGTCCTTCTGTGCCACCCGCGCACGTGCGATCGCGTCCTCGGCGTCCTGGGCCGTGCCGACAGGGACGGTGGCCAGTTCCTTGCCCGTGAACGCCTCGACGACGGACCGCGTCGGGCGATCTGCGGCGTCCGGGATGGCGATGAGGTCGGCGAGCCGCGCGAACGTGGCGGCGGTCGGAACAGGCATTTCGTACCCCTACTGGTTAGTAGTTTTCGCGGTTACACATAACTTACCTGTTCGGTGCGCTGTGTCACAGGGGCGCATGGATCAGTGCCGCTCCTCGAGCCCGACCGCCTCCCGCAGCTTCACCTCCGCCTTCTTCAGTTCGGGATCGTCCTGGGCGGAGGAGTCGAGCAGGTCGGCAAGGGCCTCGGCGATGACGTTGAGTTTCTCCTGCAGCGCCTCCGACGAACGCCTGCTCGCGTTCTCGAGCAGCACCACCAGCAGCAGCGTGAACACGGCGCCGACGGTGTGGATGGCGATCTGCCACTCGTGGAGGTCCTTCCACAGCGGAATGCTGACCACCCACAGGACCACGACGCCGGCGCAGATCCCGAAGAACGGCGCCTGGCTGACCCGGAGTTCGATCTGCTCGACGAACTTGTCGAACGTCGACCGCTGATCGGTGCGCTGCTCGCGTGCAGCCTTCGCACTGCGTTCCATCTTCGGAGTCTAGGCTCAGCCACCACTCCCGATATGCCCGTTTCAACTGATATGCCCGTTTCAACACATCACAACGTTGAGCGCGAGACCGCCCGTCGACGTCTCCTTGTACTTGTCGGACATGTCGAGGCCGGTCTGCCGCATCGTCTCGATGACGGTGTCGAGGGAGACGACGTGGCTGCCGTCGCGGTTGAGCGCCATCCGGGCCGCGCTCAGAGCGGTCACCGCCGCGATCCCGTTCCGCTCGATGCAGGGGATCTGCACGAGACCTCCGACCGGGTCGCAGGTGAGACCGAGGTGGTGTTCCATCGCGATCTCGGCGGCGTACTCGACCTGCGCCGGCGTTCCGCCGAGCACCGCGCACAGCGCCCCGCCAGCCATCGCGCACGCCGACCCGACCTCACCCTGGCAGCCTGCCTCCGCTCCCGAGATGGACGCGTTCGCCTTCACCAGCGATCCGATCGCCGTGGCGGTGAGCAGGAACGTCCGCATGTCCGCGGTGCCGCCGGCGAGGAACTGCTCGTAGTACCTCCCGACGGCCGGGACGATCCCCGCTGCCCCGTTCGTCGGCGCCGTGACGACGCGACCACCGGCGGCGTTCTCCTCGTTGACGGCCATCGCGTACGTCTGCAGCCAGTCGATCGCATCGTGGGACGCGCCGGTGGACACCAGTCGCCGGTACAGACCCGGTGCCCGGCGCACCACGTCCAGTCCACCGGGCAGCCTGCCCTCGGTGGCGACGCCGGACTCGATGCACGACACCATCGCCGACCAGATGCGGTCGACCGCTTCCGGCACGCGGTCGGCCCCGATCAGTACTGCCTCGTTCGCGTCCGCGACCTCGGCGATGCTGTTCCCGGTCTCGGCGCAGATCTCGAGCAGCTCACCGGCGGTCGTGAAGGGGAACGGCACGGCGGGCCCGTCGTCGACTGCGGGCGGTCGCGCATTCTCCGGAACGACGAACCCGCCGCCGACCGAGTAGTACACCCGGTCGGCGACGGCGGATCCGGCGCCGTCGACGGCTCGCAGCCGCAATGCGTTGGTGTGCACCGGCATCCGAGTGAGCGGCGCGAACACCACGTCCCGTTCGCGCACGATCACCGGACGCGTCCCGCCGAGGGCCACGGGGGCGCCGTCGCCGAGCCTTCGCCACGCGCCCCGGACGTCGTCGGGATCGCACGTCTCCGGCCGGGCCCCGGCGAGCCCGGCGACGACCGCATCGGGGGTTCCGTGGCCGATGCCGGTCGCCGCCAGCGCCCCGTAGAGAATGCACTCCACCTTCTCGACCCGGTCGAGCCGACCGGCCGCGTGCAGTTCGTCGACGAAGTCCGCCGCCGCCCGCATCGGGCCGACGGTGTGGGAGCTGCTGGGCCCGATCCCGAGGGAGAACAGTTCCGTCAGGGAGACGTACGCGCTCATGCCCAGTTCGCGGTCCGGGTGAATCCCTCCGGGCGTTCCGCCTGCAGCCGGAGCAGCTCACCGCGGACCCCGGCGTCCAGTGCGGCGTCGAGGACCGTCCATGCCAGCGCCGTCGCACCGTCGATGATCGCCGTGTCCGCGGCAGGAGTCGCCGCGGCGTCCGCGAAGTCGGCGTTGTGCGGGATCGCGGTGCTCCCGAGGACGGCGATCCCGGGGTGGATGGACGGCACGACCTGGGACACGTTGCCCATGTCGCTGGACCCGCCGCCCAGTGCGGCGGACGTCAGTTCGCGGCCGGTGGCCTGCAGGTTCCGGTCCCAGATGTCCGCGAGCACCGGATTCTGCACCATCGGCGCGTACGGCGGTTCCGTCGCCTCGTAAGTCCACTCGCATCCGGTCGCGATCGCACCCGCTTCGAAGCAGGCGAGCACGCGTGCCTTCACCTCGCGCCACTCGTCGATCTCCGGTGCCCGCACCTCGACCTGCACGACCGTCCGGGCCGGGATGATGTTGGTGACGTCGCCGCCGTGCGAGACGAACGCGTTGACGCGGGTCTTCGCCCGGAACTGCTGGCGGACCAGCCCGATGGCGTTCAGCGCGATCGTCGCGGCGGCTCCGGCGTTGATCCCGTGCTCGGGTGCGCCGGCGGCGTGTGCGGCGCCTGACTTGCACAGGTCGATGGGGATTTCCCGCTTCGGCTGGCGTTTGTGCTGGTAGTGGATTCGCGGGTCGGGGATATGGGGCACTAATCGGTCGGTAGGATCGCCGGTTGTGGCTGCCTATATCCGCAAGGTTCGGACCGCGTCGGGGGCGACGGCGGTGCAGATCGCCGCGAAGGACGGGGGCCGCCACAAGATCCTTGAGCACCTCGGTTCCGCCCACACCGAGGGCGAGTTGGCGGCACTGTTGCAGGCGGCCCGGGAAAAGCTGCAGGCCGGCCAGCAGGAACTCGACCTCGACCTCGGCGGTGGTGGGGAACGCGGATCGGTGATCGCGACGAAACGGTCCCGCTGGCTGATCGAGGCGATCGAGACCGGATGGCGACGCCTGGGTCTCGACGCTGTCGACGACGACGCGTTCTTCCAGTTGGTCCTCGGCCGGCTCGTCGAGCCGACATCGATGAGCGACACCAGCCGGGTCGTCGCCGAGATCGGCCTGACCCCGGCCCACCGCAACACCTACGCCAACGCATTGAAGCGTTGCGCCACAAACGATTACCGAGACCGGGTCGCGAAGAAATGTTTCGAGCATGCCGCCGCGACCGGCGGATTGAGCTTGGTGCTCTACGACGTCACCACGCTGTACTTCGAGGCAGAGAAGGAAGACGACCTGCGCAAGGTCGGATATTCGAAGGAACGCAGGGTGGATCCGCAGATCGTGGTAGGCCTGCTCGTCGACCGTACCGGATTCCCCCTCGAGATCGGCTGCTTCGAAGGGAACAAGGCAGAAACCCATACCATCGTCCCGATCGTCCGGCAGTTCCAGGCCCGCCACGACATCGAGGGCGTCGAGATGGTTGTCGCCGCCGACGCAGGCATGCTCTCCGCCGGCAATCTCAAGGACCTCGACGAGGCCGGACTCAAGTTCATCGTCGGGTCCCGCGTCACCAAAGCCCCCGCCGATCTCGCAAACCATTTCCATTGGAACGGAAATAGTTTTGCTGACGGACAGATAATCGATACGGTCACTCCCCGGCACGCGAAGAGCACCGTCAACAACGTCAACAAGCGCACCGAACCGGTCTGGGACGCGGCCGGACATCCGAAGTCCTGGCGGGCGGTCTGGCAGTACTCGAAACGACGGGCGGTCCGCGACAATCAGACACTCAACGCCCAAGAGGCCCGGGCCAGGGAGGTCGTCGACGGCGGCACAGCTCCGAAGTCGACGCGGTTCGTCAAGACCACCGCGGGAGGCCGCACCCTCGACACCGCATCTCTCGATCGGGCCCGATCATTGGTCGGGTTGAAGGGCTACGTCGCCAACATCCCCGCCACACTGATGGACCCGGGCGAGGTGATCGGCAAGTATCACGACCTTTGGCATGTCGAGCAGTCGTTCCGCATGTCGAAAACCGACCTACGGGCGCGGCCGATGTTCCACCACACCCGCGACGCGATCGAAGCCCACCTCACGGTCGTGTTCACCGCGCTCGCGGTCGCCCGCTATCTGCAGGCCGAGACGGGAGTCTCGATCGGGCGCATCGTGAAAACCCTGCGCCCGCTACAAGAAATCAGCCTGACCATCGCCGGCCACCCCCACACCGCCGCCGACCCGCTCACCGTCGAAGCCGCAGCCATCCTCACCTCGCTGGAACTACCGACACGTTGACCGGGGTACTAAAACTGTGCAAGTCAGGTCCGGCGTTGATCCCGTGCTCGGGTGCGCCGGCGGCGTGTGCGGCGCGGCCGGTGAACGTGACCTCGAACCGGTCGACCGCCTGCATCCACAGTGAGGCGCAGGGCATGTCCGTGCCCGACGTGCCGTGGACCATCAGCGACAGCGCCGCGTCCTCCCACGCGCCGGCTTCGAGCATGGGAATCTTGCCGCCGCCGTGCTCCTCGGCGGGTGTGCCCAGCAGTTTGATCCGGAGTCCGGCCTCGTCGGCGACGGCCGCGAGCGCGAGTGCGGTGCCGACCCCGGCGGCCGCGATCATGTTGTGCCCGCATGCGTGTCCGACCTCGGGCAGTGCGTCGTACTCGGCGCAGATCGCGACGGTGAGGTCGCCGCTTCCGTAGGTCGCCTCGACGGCCGTGTCGAGTCCGTAGACGCCGACGGCGGTATCGAAGCCGGCGTTCCGGAGTGTGTCCCCGACGAGCGCGGCCGCGCGGTGCTCCTCGAACGCGATCTCGGGGGTGTCGTGAATACGATGGCTGAGCTCGAGCAGTTTCTGCTCGTTGTTCCGGATGATTTGCGCCGCAGCATCCTTCAGCGCAACCGTGCGCGCGTCGGTGGTGTCGCCTGCGGAGGTGGCGAGAGTCATGAGCGGGTGCCTTCCTGGTGGGTATGAACGACGGTCACTGCGCGACGGCGACGGCGTCGCGCAGAGGCGGCGCGACGATCCCGTCGGGAAGCGGTGAGTCGTAGGGAGTTTGCGTCGTGCGGGTGCTGAATTCCTTGCGCGCCGACGCCAGCAGTTCGGCGTCCGTCAGGAGGTCCACGGCGGTCGAGGCCATGATCTTCGCGGCGTGGATCATCCCCTTGTGCGCAGCGGGCAGCTTGCCCTGCGCGACCATCTGCCACGAGTGGGCGGCCGTGCCGACACCGACGCACGCGGTGGCGCACTGCACGAGCGGCGTCACCCAGCTGACGTCGCCGAGGTCGCTGGATCCGGTCATCGTCGGGCGCAGCGAGCGCGCGTCGAACGTGACGATCCCGGTGTGCAGAGCGCCTCCGTCGCCATCGAATTCACCGCCGAGCGTGCTCGCCGTGCGTCCCGACGCCGTCTTGGTAATGAACGCCTCCGCGGTCGCGAGATCGGTGACGTCGAAGGGCACCGGCCCGAGCTCGCGGAGCCGCTCCTGCATCGAATCCTCGAGGACGACGTTGGGCAGGATGTCCGAGCAGCCGCCGTCGACCTCGATCTCGACCGTCGTCTCCGTCATCAGGGCGGCGCCTTCGGCGATCTTCGTCACGCGGGCGAACAGCTCGCGCATGCCGGCCACGTCGGGCGAGCGCACCAGGTAGTAGGCCTCGGCGGACGCCTGCACGACATTCGGCGAGCGGCCTCCGGTGTCGAGGATCGCGTAGTGGATCCGGCAGTCCGAGGGCATGTGCTCACGGAGGAAGTTCGTGCCCACGTTCATCAGTTCGAGTGCGTCGAGTGCGCTGCGGCCACGTTCAGGAGACACTCCGGCGTGCGCGGCGATGCCGGTGAACCGGACGTACGCCTGGACATACGCGAGCGTCCGGATCCGTTGCACGGTGGTGGTGTCGCCGGGATGCCAGGACACGGCGGCATCGACGTCGTCGAAGGCACCTTCCTTGACCATGAACGTCTTTCCGGCGGCTGCTTCCTCCGCGGGACAGCCGTAGTAGCGGACGGTTCCGGGCAGGCCGTTCGCGTCGAGGTAGCGTTTGACCGCGGTCGCGGCGAGGAGGGAGCCGCCGCCGAGCAGGTGGTGGCCGCAGCCTTGTCCGTTGCCGGACTCGTTGCCGGGTTCCGGCTCCGGCACAGCACTTCCCGACTTCTGGCTCAGCCCGGCGAGGGCGTCGTACTCACCGACGATGGCGATCACCGGTTGACCGCTGCCCGCTTCCGCGCTGAATGCGGTCGGGATTCCCGCCACCGACCGGGTGACGGTGAAGCCCTCCGCCTCGGCAGCAGCGATCTGCGCATCGACGGACGCGTGCTCTTCCCAACGCAATTCGGGGTTGTCCCAGATGGCATCGCTCAACGCGGCGTACTGCGGGCCGAGCTCGTCGATGGTGCCGAGGAGTTGTGGATCGACAGACACTTCGATGTCCTTTCGTTCGGTGTCACGGGTTGTCAGGCGTGTACTTGCTCGCCGTCGGCGAGCGTGGGCTTGTCGTTCTCGGTGGTCGTCGCGGAAGACCGGAGTTTGCGCGCCAGGATGGCCGTGACGACGCACAGTGCCGCGCAGACTGCCCAGACCACGTGATAGGCGCTCGCGGAGGGGATCTGCTTGCCGCCGGCGGTGAGTGCCGGGGTGACCATCGACGACATCACGAGCGCGAACACGGCGCCGGACACGGCGCCCGCCGCGGTGCGGGACGTGTTGTAGAGGCCGGACGCGATGCCGACCGAATCCGGCGGCGCCTGCTGCACGATGACGGTGGGCAGCACCCCGACCACCACTCCGCCGCCGAGGCCCGCGACGACGAGCCACAGGGCGAACAGTGGGGCGCTCCCCGGGACGACGATCATCAGTCCGTAGGCCGCCGCCGAGAGCAGCGCACCGAGCGCGAGGGATCCGGGGACGGTGAGGGCGGATCGGGCGAGCCGGTCGCTGACGGACGCGCCGACGAACATCGCGAGCGCGAACAGCGCCAGGATCAGTCCGGTCACGGACGCGGTGACACCCATCCCGTAGCCGTTCGTCTCCGGCACGGCACGGAGGAAGAGGGCGCAGGGGGTCTGGACACCGAACAACTGGGCGCCGAACAGCAACGCCATCAGCATCGGTACCCGCATCCCTCGTCCGATGACGTCGAGGTCCACGAGGGGGTGCTGGACGCGTCGTTCCACGAACACCCACACGACGAGAACCGCGGCCCCGACGCCGATGGCCGACCACGTCAGCGCGCTCGTCCAACCCCAGGTGCTCGCGTTGGACACACCGCCGAGCACGCCGAGCAGTCCGACCGTGAGCAGGACCGCACCGGCCCAGTCGACTGTTCCTTCCTTACGTACCGTCGTCTCCGGGACGAGGAAGTACACGACGGGCAGGCAGATCGTCATGAGCACGGCGGGGACGAGCAGGACCAGCCCGACATTGTCGACGACGGAGTCGAGGAGGAATCCCGAGAGCAGGCCGCCGACGGCGGCGCCCAGCGTCAGTGACCCGACGAGCCGGCCGATGCTCCGGCCGGCC
Source organism: Rhodococcus koreensis (assembly GCF_017068375.1). NCBI lineage: Bacteria > Bacillati > Actinomycetota > Actinomycetes > Mycobacteriales > Nocardiaceae > Rhodococcus > Rhodococcus koreensis. Next base: position 4,708,891 of record NZ_CP070609.1, on the reverse strand, counting down.
GTGGCCGCGTTTCGGTCCCGCACGATCGCGAATTCGAGCGGCAGGAACGCCGCGAGCGGTGCCTGCAGCGCCCGGCCGACGAGCAGCAGTTCGTAGGACGGCGCGAACGCGACGAGGTACGAACCGAACGCGACGGAAGCGGTGGCGAGAACGAGAAGGCGTTTGTGCCCGAAGAGGTCCCCCAGTTTGGCGATCAGCGGCACGCAGGCGGCCGTTCCCAGCAGGTACATGGCGCTCACCCAGTTCAATGCGGCGGACGACGCGTCGAAGCGTTCGCCGATGGCGGGCAGCAGCGGGGAGAACCACCCCTGCAGCAACCCGCTCGCGAACTCCATGACCACGAGGAACCCGACCGCTGCGGTGGCAGCGTCGCCTCCCCGGATGTGGGGCGAAGAACTCATGTCGACTCCAAGAGGACGAGTGGAAAGTGACTCATGGAAGAGTGCCGCCGCGTGAATTCCGTCGTGTAAATTTGCAGCATTCTCGGCATCGAAGGGCAAACCATGCAGGATTACGAGCCAGATGACGTCGACTTCGCACTCATCCATGCACTGCAAATCGAGCCACGGGCATCGTGGAAGGCGCTCGCGCCCGCATTGGCCGTCGACCCCGTGACGTTGTCGAGGCGCTATCAGCGGCTCCTCAACGCCGGCCTGATCTGGATCACCGGATACGACCCCGGGACGCCCGGGCGCGGCGCGCTGATCGAAATCGAATGCGCACCCGGACAATCCGTCTCCACTGCGGAGGCCATCTCCGAAGATCCAATGGTCGCGAGTATCGATTTCACGGCGGGCGGACGCGACCTGCTGCTCACCCTGATGGCAGAGGATTCGGTGGACACGTCACGATTCCTGCTCCACCGCCTCGGGGAGTATCCGGCGATCCGGCGAGCCCGGACGCACCTCATCACGGAGGTGCTCTTCGAGGCCGGGAACTGGCGGCTCCGGACGCTGTCGGCGGAGCAGGTCGCCAAGGTTCCCGCAGCCCGACCGCCGCGTCCCCGCGCAGCGCGGACGGTCGCACCCGGCCTCAAGCGCCTGATCCATCACGAACTGGGAATCGACGGCCGCGCAGCGACCACGGCGATCGCGGAACGCGCAGGCGTCAGCAATCAGCGCATCACCGACGCGATCGCGACGATGCGGCGGGACGGCTCTCTCCGACTGCGCACCGACATCGCCCGGAGCTACTCGGAGTGGCCGATCTACGCCTGGTACTTCATGCAGGTTCCCGCGCCCCTCGTCGAGCGACTGAGGACCTCGCTGGGCAAGATCGAGGAAGTGCGGTTGGCGGTGCTCGTGGCCAGCGAATACAACCTGATCATGGCCGTCTGGTTGCGCACCCTCAACGACGTCCACCGGTTCGAACTTCTCCTGGAGAAGCTCCTGCCCGGGTCGCGGGTGGCGGACCGCTCGGTGGTCATGCAGATCGGCAAACACCTCGGGCACATCCTGGACGACCGCGGACGCGCGACGGGTCAGGTGGTGTCCATGATTTCGCCCGACCCGACGTGACCGCGGGCCCCCATTCGCAGACGGTCCTCAGACGAATCACAACTCGTACCCCTAACGTGTCCCCGGCATACCCACCGACATTGGAGGACTCGTCATGAACGTTTCACGAGCACGTCTGCACCTCGGCATCGCAGCGGCCGGCACCCTCGCCGCCGCCGCGCTGGTACCGGGGATCGCCTCCGCGGATCCGGCCGACACCGACTCCGACCGCCTCGTGAACAGCACCTGCAGCTTCGCCCAGATCGATGCGGCGATGCACGACGTAACCCCGCAGCTCGCCGCGCGCCTGGATCAGGCACCCGAGCGCAAGGCTCAACTGGCGGACTTCTTCTCGAAGTCCCCTGCCGATCGTCAGGCCGTCCTCGATTCGCACCCGCAGCTGAAGAGCCGGCTGGAGACCGTTCCAACCGAGGGACCGGCTGTCGAGTGGCGCGCGAAGGCACTGACGATCGCCGAGACCTGCGGCAACTACTGAGGGACGCCAGTCACGGTCGACAGAGATCGTGCCGCAACGGTTTTCGCTTTGCCGTCGGCCAAAAGTGTTGTGAAATGCCGAAAGCCCCCCAACATGGTTGGGGGGCTTTCGGTAACGGATGTTCGGCGGTGTCCTACTCTCCCACACCCTGTCGGGTGCAGTACCATCGGCGCTGGAGGGCTTAGCTTCCGGGTTCGGAATGGGACCGGGCGTTTCCCCTCCGCTATGGCCGCCGTAACTCTATGAAACTGTCACACGGAACATCAGCGAAGACACAACCAACACATCGTTGGACCGATGGTGGTGGTGGTTCTTCTTCTTCAGTTCCGAAACGTGTGTTGTTTCAGATACTGCACAGTGGACGCGTAGCTTCTTTGTGGTAAGTCCTCGGCCTATTAGTACCAGTCACCTGCATCCGTTACCGGACTTCCAGTTCTGGCCTATCAACCCGGTGGTCTGCCGGGGGCCTTACCCCCTCGAGGGGGTGAGAAACCTCATCTTGGAACAGGCTTCCCGCTTAGATGCTTTCAGCGGTTATCCCTTCCGAACGTAGCTAACCAGCGGTGCTCCTGGTGGAACAACTGGCACACCAGAGGTTCGTCCGTCCCGGTCCTCTCGTACTAGGGACAGCCTTCCTCAAGTTTCTAACGCGCGCGGCGGATAGAGACCGAACTGTCTCACGACGTTCTAAACCCAGCTCGCGTGCCGCTTTAATGGGCGAACAGCCCAACCCTTGGGACCTACTCCAGCCCCAGGATGCGACGAGCCGACATCGAGGTGCCAAACCATCCCGTCGATATGGACTCTTGGGGAAGATCAGCCTGTTATCCCCGGGGTACCTTTTATCCGTTGAGCGACACCGCTTCCACTTGCCGGTGCCGGATCACTAGTCCCGACTTTCGTCCCTGCTCGACCTGTCAGTCTCACAGTCAAGCTCCCTTGTGCACTTGCACTCGACACCTGATTGCCAACCAGGCTGAGGGAACCTTTGGGCGCCTCCGTTACATTTTGGGAGGCAACCGCCCCAGTTAAACTACCCACCAGGCACTGTCCCTGAACCAGATCATGGTCCGAGGTTAGAGGTCCAATACGATCAGAGTGGTATTTCAACAACGACTCCACACTCACTGGCGTGAGCGCTTCACAGTCTCCCACCTATCCTACACAAACCGAACCGAACACCAATACCAAGCTGTAGTGAAGGTCCCGGGGTCTTTTCGTCCTGCCGCGCGTAACGAGCATCTTTACTCGTAATGCAATTTCGCCGAGTCTATGGTTGAGACAGCTGAGAAGTCGTTACGCCATTCGTGCAGGTCGGAACTTACCCGACAAGGAATTTCGCTACCTTAGGATGGTTATAGTTACCACCGCCGTTTACTGGGGCTTAAATTCTCAGCTTCGCTCCGAAGAGCTAACCGGTCCTCTTAACCTTCCAGCACCGGGCAGGCGTCAGTCCGTATACATCGTCTTACGACTTCGCACGGACCTGTGTTTTTAGTAAACAGTCGCTTCTCACTGGTCTCTGCGGCCCCACCCAGCTCACACTGCAAGAGTGATCACCGGACGAGGCCCCCCTTCTCCCGAAGTTACGGGGGCATTTTGCCGAGTTCCTTAACCATAGTTATCTCGATCGCCTTAGTATTCTCTACCTGACCACCTGTGTCGGTTTGGGGTACGGGCCGTGTGAAAGCTCGCTAGAGGCTTTTCTCGGCAGCATAGGATCACTGAATTCGCCTCATTCGGCTATGCGTCACCTCTCAGGCTGTGTGAATGGCGGATTTGCCTACCATTCGCCCTACAGGCTTACACCAGTATTACCACTGACTGGCTCAGCTACCTTCCTGCGTCACCCCATCGCTTGGCTACTACCAGATCAGGTCCCATGCATCCACATCCAGG